>CAWDTD010000001.1:0-1339215 GCA_963805125.1 uncultured delta proteobacterium
TCGGAGGATTCTCGAACAAATGGTTGAAGACGACCAGGCCGAGGATTTGCTTCTTCTTCATGCTGTCCTTCACGGGCAGATTCTGAAACGGAGCAGGCAACTGAAAGACAAGAGGTCTCGCCAGGAGACAATGGGGAATAGCCTGAACTGAAAATGGCCCTCTCGGCCGCCAATCCCGGCAAAGGCGCATTCTTTCGAACGATGTTTGATACGGGTCAAGTTGAGAAAATCGATCCTGGGGCATCCTGGAAGGTCGCGGATGGCAATTTGACGCCGGGGCGAGCGCAAAAAGGGGATTTTGATGGAAATGCAGGTCGAGGAAGCAGTTCGGTTGTACGGGAGAAATCTTGACAAACATCGGGCGGTAATAGAGAGTTGGGAGTCATATCTGGCGCAACTGAGCCTGGTGGGGGACATTGAGAGCCTGGTCTTTCTCCGCGTTCATATTGCCACGATGATAGAGCGGCACGCCCTGGGAGTCATTCTAAAGCTCGGGGAGTCGGCGCAGCCCACGTGCAAGCTTGTCCAGGAGGGATCAGCGGAAATAAACTGAAGCCAGAGATTTGACAGAAAGTCACCCTTCCGAGCGGTCAATCCAGGAGAGGCTTGAACCCCACAGTTGCCCTTCCCCCTTTGGTTTTCCACCAATACCCACGGCGTCGGTATCTTTGCCGCCACTACACAGAATGTCTAAGCATGGCCCTGGAAAGATGCTGGCAAAATTGGGAATGCATCCACTGTGGAGACTTCGATCCCCTCAACTGGCAGGCAGCGGAATGGGCGGAAGATGCTCGTCTCTGCAAAGTGCTGATCCATGTAGCCCTCAGTCCGAAGAGGTACGGGAATTATAGGTACGGCCAGCTCGCAGATGCGTTAAAGGCGCTGGATGAGGATCCGGAGGTGTGCACGAAGCGCCATGCAAAATCGAAGGGCGCATAGAGCCAAAAAGCGCGTCGAATCTGGCGGCACTCGAGCGATAGGCAGAATATCCCCCGGCGAGTTCCATCACCACTCATCGGTAATGGCGATGGGGACCGGGGGCGCTACCCCCTCGTCAGAGAGGACGATATGGCCGGCCGCCGGCATCGTCAGATGTGGATGGTAGCGCCCGGGCGGGGCTGCCGGAATCGTTAGATATAACGGTCCCGGATCTCTCAACATCGAGAGCGACGGTGCAACCTGGTTTAGTACGGTTCTCCCGTCGACCACAATCATCAAAGGCGATGATGGTTCCAGGATGGGAATCCTGCTCCACGTCGGCCGGAATCACCGGATATGGCGGTAGGGGCCTGCAGCATCGTCAATGACGGTGCAACCAGGTTTAAAATAGGGCCAAGCGTCGGCCGGAAGCATCAATGATGATGGGGCATCCCGGAGAGAGCAATCCCCGATCGCGCATCGCGTCAGAAATGGCGTGGCGAGCTCGGGGCAAGTCATCCTGGAGCCATCGTCAGAAATGACGACCGGCGCCGTCGACCATCGGAGCGGATTATGAGCGGCGCCGCATGCTACCCGCAGCGGCGACGAGGGGACCCGGCCCCCATTGTCAGAGACGGCGGCGGGATCCGGTAACGGCAATCCTGACGGTTCACGCGGGGGACCGCAGATTTGATGGTGAGAGCAGCTTATAAAGAACCGGCGCAAAGTCGCGTCCTTCGGTAATTTGACGACCGAGCAAAAAAATCGACACGGACCTGAAGATTTTGCTTGCGATCTGCTCTCAAACAGGTATTCTGAGGCTACGTAAAAAATTGCCGGAGGCCACCGTTATGGCTATTTGTATTTTTGCCAATAGAAACAGGCGCGCAGAGTGTGCTCATATCGTGAGGTATGAGCGGGCAGCAATGCCTTACGTAACACTCTGCGCTTCTTTTTTTTGGAGGTGATCTATGGAACAAGAAGATCGAGTGACCTGTCAAGAAGACTTGGTCGACTACGTCCCTCTTCTGTTTGGGCCTGTAAGATCGTTATTGGGGCCGCTCTGCCACGAGGGGCCGGGTGAAAGCCTTTACGGCATCATGGGCCTGATCGAAATTGTTGAGAAGAGAATGGAGAAACTTGCCGAGTTGATCCAGGTCAAAGTGGGGAAAATCCAGGTTGAATACGAGCGGTGCTATCGCCCCCTGGCTGCCGAAATCGTTGGCATTCATATTGCGCGGGAAAAAGCACTTGGAGGTGAGTCATGGAAAGAATGATTCCGCTTGAGCAAGTCCTGCTCATGGTTCTCGAGTTCGATGATGCAACCAAGGACTATGTAACGCAGCCTTTTGAGGCCCTGGCACAACTGCTCCGCGATTCTGACCCAGGCGTTACCATCGAACCTCAAAAGATCGGCCAATTGCTTGAATTGATGGTAGAGGGAGCCGACTACAAGCTGCAAGAAATATTGGATCAGCAACGGGCAACACTTCAAAGGTTCGCTGTCACGGATGATCAGGAGGCGGCCCATGAATGACATCAGAAATGAAGAAAAGTATCGGCAGTTGGACTTGACGAGTTATGTGATTGTGGTTTTGGACCCGATAATCGAACTTGTGCACCACTTGGCGGTGCGATCTGAGGACGGCGGCCCCGAGTTCGCTATAGTAGCGCTCCTTGAAGTGGCGACAACCAGGCTCAAAGAGGTCGCGCAATCGGTCCAGGATCGGGTAGGGCGGATCACGGTCTTCAGCGAGAGTGAACCCACTGCGTTAGCTGGCAAGGTGCTCAAGGTCGAGGTCAAGCACAAGGAGGCCGACCGTGGATAATGTAATCAAATTGACCCGGGAACTGTACAGGAAGTTGGACATTATCGCCCGGCAAAATGCCGGAACCACCATCGAGGTCAGAAAATATAAAGAGATGGGGGGGAACTTTGCGGAAACCTCGATATGGCCAACCAGGGTTTGCGTGGATACCTGTAGAGAGGAATGGCGCGAAATGCGGGTGATCTACCTCGCAAATAGGATAGATGCAGGCCGATTTCATTCCTGCCCTCGATCACGATGGGAACTAAACTGGGGGGAAATTCGCATTGAGGACATTTACCCCTTTCTGGTTTGGCACGAGGTCCATCACTTAACCAGAGAGATAAGCGTCTTGGACCTGCCCCGTGGTTGGTACTTCAATGGCGGGCACGGAAAATTCCTCAAGGTAAACGAAATTCGGGCGGATAGGTTTGCTTGGGAACATATTTCGCCGGAGCAACCGATGCCTCTAGCCATACACGAGTACGCCAGGGAGCTGCGCGAACTCGAACGGTTCAGGAAGGACAATCTAAAATATTTCCCAGACAGGCCGGATTACCAGGCGCCCAAGGTCCCCCTCGAAGATTATAAAATGATTCCCAAAAATCATTACAACAAGCAAATTCCCTGGGCGCGGATGAAAGAAATACGAAAGAAAAGGAGCCAAAGCAGGGATAATTCGCCTTCTTTTGGCTCACCACGAATGGATTTACGCAGACCATCGCTGATGTGTTCGGAGCACGTCCTGAAGATCGAGATCAAGGAGGCTCATCATGTGGGATAAACCAAGAGCAGAGATCCCGTGGGATCGTTTAAATACACTCTTCGAACTCGAAAATCTGGACCCGGATATGAACTCTTACGGTGAGCCCCTCACCATGGCCATTGCAGCCAACAGACCTATCGGAGATCCAGATGAGGTCCTACGCTGTATCCAGGGGATCACTCAACTCTCAGGGCTCATAGCCAAGGTGACGAAGGCAGATGAAGGTGGGGACATTGAGCTTGACCAAGGTGACATAGCGGCAATCAGTGAAGTTCAGGAGATAATTCGGGTCTTGTCGCTCAGGCTTGAACAGTCGGTACGGATCCAGCGTCTCGCACAGGCGCCCCAGGGCCGCAAAGGCGGGTCCGGTTATGCCCCAAAGGTGGGCATCGAACCGGGGGCCATATCCCGTAATGTTTTGTAGGTTCTTCCAGTTTCAGAAATTGTGTAGGGGTCGTGACATGTCGAGGTGTACCTAAATGCGAAGTTTTTTTCAGGGTTAACGGTAAATTCAGCATGGAGCAGGTCTCAAGGCGCTTCATTTTATGAAGGAATTGACTACCGAAAACCGGCCCGGTGATGAGCCGGGCCAACCATGGAGGCGCCCAAAAATGCCCTGTAATAAAATCGATGATGAAGAGCGCAGATTGATTATCGCTCAATTGCTCCAGGAGCTGCGCGACGCACGGCGCGAGCTGGAAGTGAGATTCCGAGTCATGGAAATGCGGCTCTTGAATCTGATGGGTAAGAGGACCCCGGCGCCAAAGGTGATCGAGATTAATGGGCGCATGGTCAGGGTGGGCAGCCTAACGGACAAGAGATAGTCGGCGGATGATATATGAGCCGCCCCTTTACAACTTTCCCCAGGCTAGGCCGATCACCGAAAACCGGGGACCCTGCCCGGCTGCCTGGGGATAACAACAGGAAGAAAGCGAGGGACTTTCGATGTCAATCTTAGCTGAATGCCCCTTTTGCCATGCGAAACAGTCCGTAGCAAATAGGAAGTGTGGGCCTTGCGGCGCCGATCTGGTGAAATCTAAGAAGGCAGCGAAGGTAAGGTTCTGGATCAATTTCCGGCTACCAAATGGAAAACAGCGGCGCGAGCCGGTAGGATTTTCAATCGAAGAGGCCAGGGACGCTGAAGGAAAGCGCCGGAGCCAGAAGCGGGAGAACCGCATTTTCGATATGCTTCCAGAATCAAAGATGACCTTCTCAGAACTGGCGGAATGGTACCTCGGTTTGACTTCAGTCAAGAAACTCGCCTCGTTTGTCCGGGCCGGGCAAGCCTTGACAAATTTCAACATCGTCTTTGGAAAGCAACAAGTCGGGACCCTGAAGCCGATGGAGCTTGAAGAGTATCAGAACTTGCGCGAGGCGCAAGGATACGCCCCCGCGACGATTGACATGGAGATCAGCATCGCCAAAACGATGATTACCAAGGCTTTCGATAATGACCTGGTGGACGGGCGGGTATTAAAGGCATTCAGAAAGATAAGGCGGAAGCTGAAAAAAGCGGCGAATGCACGGCGGGAGATCCTGGGGATCAGGGAATATCTCTCACTCATCGAGTCGGCGGCTTCTCATTTGATACCCATATTGATTACGGCCTACAATACCGGGATGCGTTTAGGAGAGATCCGGCTGCTGAAGTGGACATACCTGGATCGAGAGAAGGGATTTATCCGGCTGCCGGCCGAAGTCACCAAAGAACGAAAGCCAAAGTTGATTCCCATAAATCACAACGTAAAAGAGGTCCTGACGGCCCTACCGCGATCCCTGCACCATGAATTCGTATTCACGTTCAGGGGAGAACCGATAAAAGAGCGTGGCGGCCTGAAAAAGTCGTTTAAGACGGCCTGCAAGAACGCGGAGATACCCTGTGGAAGAAACATTTCCGGCGGGATCACCTTCCACGATATTCGCCGCACTGTGAAAACCAACATGCTGAATGCGGGGGTCAATAAGGTCCACCGCGACCTGATCATGGGTCACAGTCTTCAGGGAATGGACGCCCATTATTTGGTAGCAAATGAGGAAAGCCTGAAGGGCGCCATGGACCTTTACACCGAATGGCTGGATCGAGAAATGGATTGTGTCTCCGGTCAGATTTCGACCGGGTAACTTGGTCAACATTTGGTCAACACATGACCGAAAATAACGCAGGGAATCCTTCGTTTACGTTCTTTTTACTTGGCCCAGGAAAATTAATTATATCGGGGGATTGATTCGATTATTTGGTTACGTTCTCATTACCTGATTTGCGCTGATTTTACATCGGAAATGCACTTCTAATCCGTAGGTCGGGGGTCCGAATCCCTCCAGGCGCGCCAGTAAAATCAATAGGTTAGCCGAGATGAGGCTAACCTTTTTGCGTTTTTGGCAACATTTTCGCCATAATTTTGCCAAAAATCGCTCTTACTCCTTCCTCTTCATGTTTCCTGCAGTTTCCATCAGAGCGCAGTTGAGAAGTCCACCGTCTTCAGTGCCTGCTCATACGGATCATCTTCCGGTAGTTTCATATTGCCCTATTGCAGTGGACACTATCCCGGGATGATCATCTTAAATGTCAGCCCTTTGCAGTGACCATCAACTATTTCAAGAAGTCCCCTGTGCGCGTCGACGATCTTTTTTACAATTGGCGGTCCCAGTCCTGTCCCATTCTTTCTGGTGGTAAAAAACGGGGAAAATATCGACTTCAATGCGATTCATACTAAGTTGCGTTCAAGAGAGTATTAAAAGCGTTTAAAAACGTTGGGAGCTGCTGTCCCCCCAACCCCCACACCCCCATCGCCGCTCTCCATGTCCGGACCACCATCCGGCTCACGGTGGCGCTTGCGGCGGCGGCCTCCGGCCGATCTCCACGCCCCGCGAGGTGCCAGCGCTCGGCCACACGCGCAGGCGCGTGTGCGCCTGGCGGAGCCTGGAGATTGAGGGGAATCATTCCCCCGCTCTTTTGCGTTACGACAACCCTGAACGTACCTCCGTATCAGCTCCAGCGGGCGGGAGAAGTCGAGCGTATTTTTTACCATGCCTTCAAGCCGGGCGGTTTCGCCGACGATGATATCGAGCTTATTGCAATCAGGATTGCCGGGCAGGAAGTGTTTTTCTATTAAATTGGCGAAACCTCCGATTGCAATCAACGGCGTTTTCATGTCATGAGCTACAGCCGACAGGGACCTTCCGATTGCTGCCGGATTTTCCGCCTGTTCGGCTTTCAACTGCTCTCGTTTCTGAAGACTCGCGACCTTCCCGGCGCTCGATGCTTGACCCCAAATCACTTCAGCGGCCTCCGC
Source organism: uncultured delta proteobacterium (assembly GCA_963805125.1). Lineage (GTDB taxonomy): Bacteria > Desulfobacterota > Syntrophobacteria > Syntrophobacterales > Syntrophobacteraceae > SbD1. The sequence continues at coordinate 6,786 of CAWDTD010000001.1, forward strand.
CCACCAAGCTAAAGAGGAGCACCGCCAGCACGATAAGGGTCACGCCGACGTAAACCCTGTCTCTCTGGATAGTGAATGAAATAACGGTAAACGCAACCCGCATGACGGGGGTTGCGATCAGTAGAAGCAGGCCAAATTGAATTATACCTCGGCCGGAAAATGAGGATATAAACTTCATGATTCCCAAAATGCTGCACAGTTCCGAAGGTTCGCCATGGAAAATATGGTAGTCGGGCAGTTCGGTCCCATGTCTAGTCAGATACAGGCCGCCGCCAACCAGTACAATCAAAGATGAAACCACCACTCCAACCCTGAGCAGGTTGCCGATCACTCCATCAATCCTGGCATCTGAAATTGCGTACCTTTTATCGTTCATGGCTAAAGTCTTCCTGTTATGCCGTTATAAATCATTTCGAAACCCAGGATCAGAATGACTCCTGCAAAAATTATCCGGAGCAGCCGCGTCTTGGAAAAGGCAAGAACCCGCGAGCCCAAAAGGGACCCCAAAACGACTCCCAGCATGACCGGCATTGCCAGTCCCGGATCGATATAGCCGCGATTCAGATAAACACCGGCGCTTGCAGCCGCCGTGACACCGATCATGAAGTTGCTGGTAGTCGTGGAAACCTTGAAGGGAACGCGCATGGCCTGATCCATGGCTAAAACCTTAACGGCGCCCGAGCCAATCCCGAGCAGTCCGGAAAGAGTTCCGGCTAAAAACATCAGACTGAATCCGGTCGGGAGGGCATGCACGTGATAAGAAACGGGTCCGTGCAAGCTGGGATAAGTGCCGTCCAGATGCAGGTGGTTTGCCAGAAAATCAGGGGTATCCTCCGCAGCAGTTGAGGGGTGTCCCCAGGCGGACAGATAAGCTGAATATAAGAGGACAATGCCGAATATCACCGCGATTGCCTGAGTCGATATCATTCCCGCAACTGCCGCCCCCAGAAGCGCTCCGAAAGTGGTAGCCATCTCCAGAAACATTCCCAGCCGAATGTTGGAGAAGCCCTCTTTGACATAGGCGGCGGCCGCGCCCGATGATGTGGCTATGACCGAAACGAGCGAAGCTCCGATTGCATAGCGGATATCCACGCCAAAAGCCAAAGTAAGCAGCGGGACAATGACGACCCCGCCCCCGAGACCGGTCAGCGCCCCCAAAAAACCGGCCGTCAAGGAACCAATAAAAGTTAGAAAAGAAAATTCAGAGACGTTCATAGATCTCATCCCATTATGTGCTTTAGGGATCCTCTTCCATAGAAGAATCAGGAACCTCAACTATAATTAGCCATTGTCAGGAGAGCCAGATATAGCCGCTCCAAAAAATTATCGGAACAGACCCGAAAACCGATTTGGCGCTCATTCAGATCGTCGAGAAGGGCCCGTTTCCATACCTTTGCCTTCTCAAGAGCCGATCAAACACGGCAAGGTCATTCGGGGCCGGCTCGGAATAAACCTTCAAAACATAACCGACGTTCTTGCCGAGTCATTCGGCTTAAGGAGCACCAAGCGGGCCTTGGTTGCGAATGTAATTAAAGGGAGTCCGGCCGATCACGCAGGGATAAGGCAGGGCGATGCAATAATAGCCTGTCAGGGGAATCCGGTTGACGACCCGTCTTCTTTGCGCAACAGCGTATCGCCGGCGCCCGTGGGTTCTAAGGTAAAACTCACGATTGTGCGCAACGGCGCCAAACAGGACATTACGGTAAAGGCCGGCAGCCAGGAGGAGCAGGAAAAGGCGGTAGCGGCTTCTTTGAAACGAGAGTTCGGGATTGTGGCAAGTCCGATGACCCCCACAGGAGGCAAATGCGTACGGGCTGGGTTCCCAGCCGGCAGTGGTAATTAATGAGGTTTTTTGTCCTCTATCTGAAGCACGGATTTTACCCAGGTGGCATCCCCTTCGAATGCCAACCTTTCGGAATGGCTGGCGAGCAGGGTGCTGCGGTGTCCCACGCTGGTAACCGCAGAGTTCGGCAACGAGTGCTGAAGCAGTTCGTAGAGGGCCGCTTCGGACTTTTCATCGACAGATGCCGTTGCCTCGTCGAGAAATATGAAGTCCGGCTTGACAAGTAATACCCTTGAAAACGCGAGGCGCTGCTGTTCGCCGAGAGAAAGCACATGAGACCAGTTCTCATCTTTGTCCAGTGAGCCGGCAAGGTATCCCAGGCCGCATTTTTCCAACAATTTTTCCAGGTCTTGGGTCCGATAACTGTCGGACAGCGGGTAACAGATCGCGTTGCGCAGGGTCCCAAGAGGGAGGTAGGGTTTTTGGGGCAGAAACATTATCGAAGAGGACTCAGGCAATGAGAGAGTACCCCCGCAAAAAGGCCAGATGCCGGCCAGCGCCCGGATCAGAGTACTCTTTCCACAACCGGATGGTCCAGTGATAAGAAGATGTGTTCCCGGTGCAATATCGAGCTTGAGGTCACGGACCAGGAGCTTGCCATCGGGGAGGAAAACATTCAGGGAGTCAATTCCTATCACATGCCCGGGAGTGAGAGTGCGCTGGGCGCCCTGCTGGAATTCGGGGCTTTGCATCATATCCATCGTTTTGGAAAAGCCCGTCAGGCGGTCTATTACGGCTTGCCATCTGGCTATGGTCGTGTAACTGTTAACAAGATAGGAAAGGGCGCCCTGGACTGCTGCGAATGCACTCACCGTCTGCATAAGTCCCCCAAGGTGCATTTGACCGGCGAAAAACCGAGGGGTCTGCCATTAACACGGGGAAGACGACTGCTGCTTGACCATAGGTGTTGGTTACCCAGGAAAGGCGCTTTTGCCGCTTCATGATTTTCCAAAAATTATCCATTAAAATATCGAAGCGATCTCGCAGATGTGTCTCTTCCTGCTTCTCACCTCCGTATAGCGCAATAGACTCACTATTTTCACGAACCCTGACCATGCTGAAACGGAAATCCGATTCAAACATTTGCTGATTAAAATTGAGGAGGATAAGGGGATTGCCGACACGCATGGTGAGCCAGGTGCCGAAAATCGCATAAAACAGCGCAGCCCAAACCATGTATCCCGGGAGCTTGATGGTTGCCTGAGCGCTGAGGGGAATGATGAGCGTCCCCGACAATTGCCAGAGGATGCCAAGGAATGCGACCAGTGTCGCCACCGAATTCAAGAGGTTCGTCCCAAGGTTTATGGCCATCTCTATATATGAATTTATGTCCTCGCTTATTCGTTGGTCCGGGTTGTCGGTCATGGCCGGGACGAAATCCATTCGATAATATGCCTTGTGTGTGAGCCAGTCGCGCAAGTACTTGTCCGTGAGCCATTTTCTCCATCGGATTTGCAGCATTTGGCTGAGGTAGAGCATATAGGTCGCCTGTGCGACATATGCACCGGCGAGCAGGCAAAAACGAAGGATTTCAGCAGCAAACCTGCTCTTGTCCAACGTCTGGAGGACGTTATAGAAGTCCTTGATCCATACGTTTACCAGAACCTGAACATAGACCATCCCCAGATTCATGGCGATTATTGCGCCAAGCAGTATACTGGCTTTCCATTTCTCGTCGGATCTCCAGTAAGGATAGGCCAGATTTCGGAAGTCCTGCAGGAATTCAGATATCATTGTGAAATTCCGTATTGATGAATTACCTTCTGAAGGCTAAGCCCGCCAAATCAAATCAGCAAGATCGCGCAGCCAGAGAGCCTTCTTTTCGATTCTTCGAGGACCGAAACCGAATCGTGTGCTTCCAAGGGGGCCCAATCACGCTTACATCTAAAACAGGCGGTCAAGTTCGCGCCTTATTCCGGTTTAAGGGATTTGACCGTGCCGGCCTTAAACAGTATGAGCAGATTTAGACGGGCATCCGGGACCTTCCGAAATTACCGGTTGTCCCTGAAGACGGGAGTAAAGGACAGACAATGATTCGAGCGTATTCACCCTTCCCGGCTTCCTTTTTGAGGATTCCAAAAAGGCTGAAGTTACGGGCGCCTGCCGCCCCCCGTTACGATCTCTCATGCAAGAGAGCCAGCACCGCCTTTTTAATTACTCGGCCCGGATTTGCAAGATCATACCCAAAAGAGCACGAGATCGGCGCACTTTGCTGCATGGCGGCACCAGCTCCGGCTCGAGCACTCTCCCGGGGGGTGCAAAAATCTCCCTCAGCTCTTACTTTGGGGTGAAGTGGAAAACAGAACAGACCCTTTAGCAGACGGGCCGGAAAATTTCGTCTGGTGTGATCTATCCTCCGGGATTTTGGGATTTCAGGGAAGATGGACCCGAATAATCCGAAATGGCGCACTTTTCTCATCCTGCTTGTCCTCTTGACCGGACTGGTTTTTTTGATCCCGAGCGTTTTCCCTCACCTGCCGCCGGGCTTGGCCAAAGTAATGCCGGCAGGCAAAATCCACCTGGGTTTGGACCTCCAGGGAGGCATTTATCTTGTGCTCGAAGTCGAGGCGGACAAGGCTATTGCGAACAGCGTAGATGGCATGGTGGACCAGATAAAAGAGAGTTTGGGTTCGCATAAAGTGGCATTTCTCCAAGTTGAAAGAGTTAATGACCGAAATGTTGAGATTCTTTTACCCGGCGAGGACCAGTTGACGCAGGCCGGCCAAATCCTTGCAGGTGAATTTCCCAGTCTGCAATGGAAAAACACGCAAACCCGCGGAGGAGTCACAAAGATACTTCTGATTCTGGATTCCAAGGAAGTGCAAAAAATCCGGGAAAGGTCGGTTGCCCAGAGCCTTGAAACTATTCGCAACCGAATAGATCAATTTGGGGTTATCGAGCCCGATGTTCGTCCCGAGGGAACCGACCGAATTCTTGTCCAGTTGCCAGGGATCACTAACTTTGAGCAAGCCATAGCTCTTATCGGCAAAACAGCAGTCCTGGAATTCAAGCTTGCTGCGGAAAAGGTTTCTGAACAGGAAGCGCCCGAAGGAAAGCTTCCCCCTGGTGTAAAAGTTTATCCCATGAGGCAGTATGGTGAAAAACACGAAGAACAGTCCGAGATAGCCCTTGAAGACCAGACCCTCATGACCGGCCAGTACATCACGGACGCGAGGGTCTCCCTAGACCGCTTTGGAGGCTACCTGGTGAGCCTCCAGTTCGATCCGCAGGGAGCCCGAATTTTTGATCGAATAACCGGAGAGAACGTGGGAAGACGGCTGGCGATAGTATTGGATGGGGTTGTTTATTCAGCGCCGGTGATTCAAGACCAGATCAGCGGCGGCCGCGCCCAGATCACAGGCTCGTTTACTGAAAACGAAGCAAAGGTGCTTGCCATTGCCTTGCGGACCGGCAGCCTGCCTGCGCCGGTAAAAATCCTCGAACAACAGACCGTTGGACCATCCCTCGGGGAGGATTCCATCCACAGGGGGCTGTTGGCCTGCGTCATTGGCGGGATTGGGATCGTTTTGTTCATGATACTTTATTACCGGTTTTCAGGGGTGATTGCCGATGTCGCACTGGTTCTCAACGTGCTTTTGCTCCTGGCGGGAATGGCCGCATTCGGCGCCACTCTCACTCTTCCCGGCATTGCAGGTATTGCACTGACAATCGGGATAGCGGTCGATGCCAATGTACTCATCTACGAACGCATTCGAGAGGAACTGAGACAGGGGAGAACCCCGAGAGCCGCCGTCGAAACGGGCTACAGTCTAGCGACCATTACCATTTTGGATGCAAATGTCACCAGCCTGATAGCTGCTCTGGTGCTGTACCAGTTTGGCTCAGGACCCGTGAAAGGTTTTGCGGTTACATTGAGCATCGGCCTGGCCGCCAATCTGTTCACCGCAATAGTGGTGACACGAGCCGTATTCGATTCCCTGTTGAGCGTGCGGCGCGTAAAGTCCCTGAGTATCTAGCGCGATGCGGCCGATCGTTTGAATTGCCCGCAATCCGACGCTCCAGCACCATCTGAGCATGGCGCAACGGGTTCATCAGAAGATTGCAAGCCGGAAACCCCAATGGTGGGAGTTCTGGGAAAGAGCATAGTGAAGCCAACGTCCAGGGAGAGGAGCAAGGGCAAAAACCCGGCTTCTCCCCATCGTCGGGAGGACTATAGTGGATAAACAGGATACGGGAGGCGATCTGCGTCGAAGAGACCTTTTTGAAGTCTCCGTCTTTTTTCTTCTCATTGTGCCATCGATGATAATCTCCTTTTTTGCCTTAGGAAGCGAAGGCCTAAGTTTTCCGATCGCCGCATTCTCGGTTATTTTCCGGGACATTGCCCTGACAAGCCTTGTTGTCTTCTTTCTTTGGCGAAACGGTGAGCCGCTTACACTCATGGGGTGGAAATTCAATGGTCTAAAAAAAGACGCTGTTCTTGGGGTCGGGTTAGCTGTGCCTGTGATGATTGGCCTCATGTTGATCGAGAAAGCTTTCCAACACCTTGGATTATCCTCCAACATGAGCCAACTCCCTCGATTCCTGAGCGCGAAAGGTCCCTGGGAAATATTGCTTGCCTGCGTGCTGGTAACAGTTGTCGCCGTAGCAGAAGAAACTATCTTTCGCGGGTATCTGATGCTGCGCTTTAATGCTCTCACAGCCAGCGTCGGCGCTTCGGTGATCATCACATCGGGTGTTTTTGCCCTCGGCCATGGCTATGAGGGAGCCGCCAGCGTTGGAACCATTGGCGTTCTGGGCGTGGTCCTGGCTCTAATCTATGTATGGAGAAAAAGCCTGGTTGCACCAATGGTGATTCATTTTATCATTGATTTTTTCCCACTGGTTTTGATGCCCCTGCTCAAAGTCAGGTGAGGCTTTTCTGCGAAGCAGGACTCAGAAGCGCTGGGGGACAGTCGACTGTCATCGGTTGCTAAAAGGAAACACCCTGGTACTTTATTGCTCAACATTCCGAGTCTGCTTCTCTACAACCTGGGGCGGATCGGGCATAAAAGACAGAATTGCGGGAAGAATCAGCAGGGCGGACGGTACTTTCGCATCTCGCGAGTGCGCACACCTGAAAGAACCGACTGTGGCAGTCCACCCCGACGCCGCAGCGGTTCACAACTGGTAAAAAAATTAAAAATACTTTTGGGTTGTGTATAAGTCTATCTTACGAGGTAGTAGAGAAGCCACTTTTTGAACTCGTCCGGATTGATCCTGTAGAATACGCCTCGAAAATGTTCCGGGGCAGCGTGGATTTTTGCCACAAGGGCATTCATGAACTCGATGGCGCGGTCCTGAGCAGGAGATCGAACGACGAGGGCAAATGTTTCCTTTCCGTGGTATTGGAACTTGTCGAGCATATCAGACCTGGCTATAAGCGGGAGCCTGGCGGAGACAAGCTCAAGCTGGGCGGTTCGCACTTCGAGCCGAACGGCCGCAAGCCCTATCGAGGCGATCGCCCTCAAGAGCGCGGCTGCCAGAATAAAACGCGGCCTGGGAAGGACCCAGGCCACGAAGCTTTTTGAAAATCTTCTCAGCAGATTCACCCTTGCCTAAGCCGGAGACCTGTTAACAATCTCATACCAAAAATCAAATATAGGCCTCCCTGAAAGGTTTTTGGGTCAACCTTGATTAGAGATTCCATACGCGGGCAGACAGGAGAGAAATCAGGTTACATTAATTTGTAGCCGGTATTGAGTTTGGGAATTCCGGCGATTTTGCAAGCAGTTACGGCGTCAGGAAATTGAATGTATTCGCACTTCCTGGGCTGATGCACATTGGTACAGACGGCCCTGACCACAGGGACAGCGCTAAACTTTTTATAGTATTCCCGGATAAATTTCAGTATTTCAATTTGCTCTTTATTCAGGGGGCACTCCTTGCCGACTCCCTCCCTTTCGGCCAAGGCACAAGCCACCGTTTCGTTCCAATCCTCAAAGTTTTCCAGATAACCTTCCTCATCCACCTGGATTTTCCTTCTGTCGTACTCAAATGTTGGCATGGGTTTTCTCCAAAACCTGCAACAGTTTGTCTTATACCAAGTTGCGCTCAAAGAGGTAAAACCTCCATTCACAAAATCCCCCCTGCCCCCCTTTAGAAAAGGGGGGTTCCAATCGCCAATTCTTACCCGTATGGGCGCAACTTGGTATTAATTATCCTGAAGACGGACAGCCCTCATCCCGCAGACATTTTTTAAAAAAGCAGGGCTTATGCTTCACTCCGTCCAGCGGGCGCCACACTTTCAAGATAAGGAGCTTGCCGGTCATGTTCAACTCGCAGAGAAAAGGAACATTACCGCTTCGACCAGGTTCGCGAATACGCGCCGAGCATCCTCGAGATGATGATTGCGCTCGGCGTCCGGGCAACCGGTTTCTTCGTTCTAAGCGTGCTTTACAAGATCGCCGTTTCGGTCAAAGAAGAGGTCGGGGCATAGTACAAAGACGCCGGGACGCGGGGAGGGGCGAGCCTTGCACGCGACCATGGGCTGGAACAACCCTTATTGCGGCGCTGTTATTACCCTGCCTTTTGCCCTACCGGCCCAGGCAACTTTTGCCCGGGCCTCCAGAGTCTAGTACTTGATTGCAAAAGTGAGCGTAACAAATTCGCGTTCGTCACCCCGGCAGAGTTTCTGAGCCGGGGTCCGGAGGTTTTCCTGAGATGGCAAGAGGCCTGGATTCCGGCTTAAGACATGCCGGAATGACGAAATTTGAGTGTCCCTGTAAACGGTACGCGCATTTACGCAAGTAAGTACTAGAGTTCAAGTCGAAATCAAATGAAAATCGAATGCAATCCTCTCGGTATCCGGGAACCGGTACTCAGAATTGACCGTAATTGCCGGGGACCCATGAAACCTTGGGATGGCTGCAGGGATTGCAAAGGTCAATGCCGCAATTGCCAGAACTGAGAGCAGTGAAAGGGGCCGTCACGACAGCGGCCGATACCGCCACCGCTCCCTCAACTATCGCCCCCGCCGCCACGAAAGGCGCGGCGATCACGTCGCCCCAGCAGCATTGCGCCTCAGCCGTCATTGTCCCGACGATCATGAGGAAAGCAAGAGCCAAACACGCTATAATTAAAGTTGATTTAGTCTTCATGTTTTTACCTCTTTGAACTCAGTTCAATTAAAATCTCTTATCTTTGTTATTCAGTATAAGATATTGCCGTTCTCAGATCTGTCCATGCCTTTTGACTTTTCATTATAAGGAAGAATTCCAGACGCTGTTCCGAGGTATCTTCGATTCACATCGGGCGCTACTCTGCCCTGACGGAGCACGGGATCAGGCGCATCCTCGCGCGGCGCAGGCGCTATCCCGAAGGGACCCGCACCCCTTGACCGGGCGCGGCGCAAGCAATTCGCCGCTCTTCAAACCTGTTTCTTTCCGTCAGCCTTCCAGTTTGAATCTTATTCGCAATATCCCCTGATCGAAGCTGGTCGATATCACCCGAAACCTGCCGAGTTGTCTTGTTGATTTCACATGCGGGCCTATACATGGACAGGCGTCATAGTCACCTATCCTGACTATTCGAATTTTATCGCCGGCCGTCCCAGGCAATCGATCCAGATTGAAAACCATTTCAGCCTCATGCCTCGAGATGAATTCTTCTGAAACAGGCAAGTCGGCCTCAATGATCTGGTTTACTCTATTTTGAAGTTGTTCGACTTCCTGTCCAAGCAAATCCCGGTCAAAGCGATAATCCACTTTCGATTTTTTCTTTTCGATATGCGCACTGATGCACCGCTTGCAGCCAAACATCCGGATCATGGTCTGATTTATGATGTGCTCAGCCGAGTGCATTTTCCGGTCAAATTGCTTCTCGTTCATTCGTCTTCTTCTCAGGGTCTCAAGCAGGATTTGAAACGGCGCAGGCGGCGTCTCCCAACCGTTTTGCAGTGAAATGAGCATCTTTTCCAATCTGACCCCGGCAAATCTTCATTATCCGGGAATTTGCTTCATAACGTAAGCATTTACCGGTCAAATTTCAAACTGCTGCCTCTAAGCTCCTGTTCAACAGTAACAGGTCGCTTTCCGCCAGCAAACCCCGAAGATTGAATCGTTTTGGCTACAAAAAGCAGAAAGCCTCTGAGGCGCATCCTCAAAGGCTTCCAGCTTTCCCACCCGGGTTATCCATCCGGAAGAGGGACCACGGTCCAACAAAGGTGGGCCGTTGGGTTTGCCAAGCGTCCCCAGCCGGATTTGAACCGGCGTTGCCGGCGTGAAAGGCCGGTGTCCTGGACCGGACTAGACGATAGGGACAGTTCAAAGACGGGGCTTAGCCCCAGAGGGCTATTTCTAGCACTCGGGCAGCCTGCTGTCAAGGTCCGCAGCACGAGGCGTCCGCCGTGCTCAACCGGCCCTGCCAACCGCGCAGTAAGGTCTTCGTTCCACACTGTCTACAAAAAAAGCCCGAGACTTCTCAGGCTTCAAAGCACTTCCGTATGATGGGCCGTGCAGGATTCGAACCTGCGACTCTCTGCTTAAAAGGCAGATACTCTACCTCCTGAGTTAACGGCCCCTACGCCCTTGATCAGACCGTTCTTAGTACCATTTACCCTGCTTTCGTGTCAACACAAAGAGACTGTCGCCTCTATCGGTTCCAGTCAGGAGCAAGCGGCGCCCTTAATTTAATGACGCATGCCGTGGATCGCCAGCGGGCGTCTCCGCCGTTTTTCTCTTCCACCCGGATACTGCGATCAGCGGAACCGGTCAGGGAAACCGACTACTGCGGGTTGGTTTCGGGAACCACAAAAGCGGACAAGGTAAAAGACTGCAATCTCACCATATTCTATGGAAAACTGAAAAACGCTCCCCTGATCGAACAGTGCCCGGTCAACCTCGAATGCAAGGTCGTGCATGCTCTTGACCTTGGCTCGCATATCCCGATCATAGGTCAGATCGAAGTGGTTCACGTATCGGAGAATTGCATGAGCGACGGCCAGGCCGATCCGGCAAAAATCGAGCCCCTTATGTACATACTGAGAGAATCTTCCGAGAATTTCGAGCGCTCTTTTCAAGGAGGTTCACCGGGGGCGACCAGCGTGCGCCGGGTGGTCAGCGATGGTTCTTACTGCGTCTCCTTCTGGAAAATCACGACATCGATCTGGCCATCCAGGGCCTTTTTGAATTTTTTGGCATCGTCTTCCGAACCGACTATTGCGCCGTAGTGCATCGGGACAGCAATCTTCGGTTTGATCGCTTTGGCCGCCTGAACGGCTTCATCAGCCGTCATGACATAAGTTCCCGATACGGGCAGAAACGCAATATCCACGTCAAGCTGCTTCATCTCCGGGATGAAATCGGTGTCCCCCGCATGGTAATAGCGGACACCATCGAGTTTGAACACAAAAGACAGCATTCCGGCAGCTTTGGGATGGAAGTCTTTGTTGGTGTTGTAGGCCGGACCGACTTCGATCTCAACGCCTTTTACGACCAGCTTGTCGCCGGGGGCCACCACCTTTATCTCGCCCTTGAGTTTCTTGGCCGAAGCCGCATCGGTCACTATGACGGAATCCTTTTTCTGGACCTTGGCCACATCTTCGGGTGAGTTATGATCGGAATGGTCATGGCTGATCAGGATAAGGTCAGCGGGCTTTGAGGCCAAAATCCGGTAGGGATCGACCAGGACGACCGTACTTCCGTCGATGCGGATCGAGTCATGGCCAAGCCAGTGTATTTTTTTCACCTCTTCCTTAAGGTCCATAGTTTTCCTCCTTTTGCAGTTTTGCAGTCGATTGCGCTACCTTGAACCTGTTTCCAACCGGCATGAACGCTTTCCTTCACAGGAAATGTTTTCTTGTTTCCCTTTGTCAAGCAAGTTATACCGGATTTTCCAATTTTTCCAAGGTATTCATTTCCATCATACCGCCATGAGGATACGTTTAGCCTCTTCGTTCTCCTCCCTCTTCCGACCAGGGGAAATAAACGAGGCTGAACCGGCCGCCGAAACGATTTTTTAATGATAAGGAGTTCCGTCTTGGAATCCAAATCGAGGATTTTATGCGTGGCGTGGCATTGTTCCTTCCGTCCCCGTCCCCCTACTTCCGTCTTGCACCCTGTTTCCTTTTTGGGTTAATGTGGTGGCGTTAACTATCCAGTATCCAACATTGAGCATCCAGAAACTTTTGTCCGGATTTTGCCGTGATTCAGCGTTTTTTGCAGAGGCTTTTAAGCGGTCGGCTGAGGGATTTCGAAATAGCCCATCATGCCGAATTGCCGGCTCAGCCGCCGATTTTCGGCAAGCTCTCCTGTCCGCTTCCCGAGCAAATCGAAAACGCGCTGCTCAAGCTCGGAATATCCGCTCTTTACAGTCACCAGGCAGTGGCGCTCGAGGACATCCGGTCGGGCCGGCACACGGTTGTGTCCACGCCTACATCGAGCGGAAAATCTCTGATATACAACCTGGCCGTTGCCGAGGCGCTCATCCGTGACCCCGGCGGCCGGGCGCTTTACCTTTTTCCCATCAAGGCGCTTGCCCGCGACCAGTTGGAGTCGCTGCAGCAATTCTTTGGCGCCTTTGCGGACCTTGAAGCGGGGTGCTCCTTTACATCGTGCATCTACGACGGGGACACCACCCCTTACCAGAGGGCCAGGATCCGGCAGCGCCATCCCCACATTCTTCTAACCAACCCGGATATGCTCCACTACGCTCTGCTGGCTTTCCACCCAAAATGGGAAGATTTCTGGAAAAGACTCCGCTACGTGGTCATCGATGAAATGCACACCTACCGCGGGATTTTTGGGAGCCACGTTGCCCAGGTCTTCCGCAGGCTGCGCAGGATTTGCCGTCACTACGGGAGCAGCCCCAGGTTCATTTTGCTCTCCGCAACCATCGGAAACCCGGACGAACTTGCGGGGCGTCTTACCGGAGTCCCCCGGGATGAGATAGCGGCTGTGAGCGCAGAGAGTGGTGCGCCCCAGGCAAAGCGGCACTTCGTTTTCCTGCGCCCGGCCGACAGCAGCATCGGCCATTCGGCGGGCACGGCGGCGCAGCTTATAGTACAGGCGGCCAAAGCGGGCCTGAAGACGATCGCATTTACCCAATCGAGGAAGTTGACCGAACTGGTTCACGTGAGCGTGATCGGGATGGACGGCGGGCTCCGCAGCAAGGTCAGTTCGTACAGGGCCGGATTTTTGCCCGAAGAGAGGCGGGCAATCGAACAGAGGCTTGCCGCGGGAACTCTTTGCGCGGTCATATCCACAAGTGCCCTCGAGCTTGGAATCGATATAGGCGGGTTGGACCTGTGCATTCTTGTCGGCTATCCGGGTACCGTGATGACCACCTGGCAGCGGGGAGGACGTGTCGGAAGAAGCGGGCGCGAATCGGCCATAGTGCTGATCCCGGACCAGGATGCACTCGATCAGTACATCGTCAACCACCCCGACCGATTTCTCGAGAGCCGGTATGAGAACGCGGTGATAGATCCGTTCAATTCCGAAATCCTTAAGGCCCATCTGCCGTGCGCGGCCGCCGAACTGCCGATATGCTCATCAGATGAGGATTTTTTTGAGGAAAAGTTCTCGAAGGCGCTAAACGAGCTTACTTTGTGCGGGCGACTGATTCAGACCTACGAGGGCGACCGGTGGATATGTGCCGCCACAGGGCCGCACCGTCTCATAGACATTCGCTCGGTCGGCCCCTCGTATACGATCACCAAGACCAGCAACGGTCAGACTTCGACGCTTGGGAAAAACGAAGGCGTTCGAGCGCTCAAAGAATGCCATGCCGGAGCAATCTACCTGCACCGGGGAGAAACCTATGAGGTGGAATCGCTCGATCTCGAAAAAAAGCTGATCTGCGCGACCCCGGCGAGTGTTCCCTATTTTACGCGCGCCGTCAGCTCGAAGGAAACCAAGATACTGGAGAGGCTGGCCTCCAAACCCGCCGGGAATTTCATCATCCAGATGGGCCGGCTGCGGGTTACCGAGAATATAACCGCCTATGAGGTTCGGCGTCTTTTCTCTCACGTCCTTCTTTCGAGAAACCCGCTCGACCTCCCGCCTCAGACCTTCGAGACGGTGGGCTTCTGGATCGAAATCGAACCGATCCTGGAAACCAAAATCGCGAGTGCAAGCCTTGATTTCATGGGCGGAATTCACGCCATCGAGCATGCGCTGATCAGCATGTTTCCTCTCTTTGCCGTATGCGACCGCAATGACATAGGCGGCATTTCGATTCCGCTGCACCCGCAGATCGAAAAGGGCGCCATTTTCGTCTACGACGGTTATCCCGGGGGAATCGGGCTGGCCGCCCGCGGATATGACATAATCCTGCCCCTGATCGAGAGGACAAAGGAGCTTATCGCATCGTGCAGTTGCTCGCAGGGATGCCCCGCGTGCATCCACTCGCCCAAGTGCGGCTCGGGCAACAAACCGCTGGACAAAGCGGCTGCGCTCGAGCTTCTGAGATATCTTTCCGCAGAAAAGGACCTGGGAGAAGGAAGCGAGGAGCAAGGAGCAGGGAGCGAGAATGGTTTTGCTTCGAGCTTCGAACTCCCCGCTTCCCGCTGCCGCCAGAGCCGGGACTTCCGGATAGGTTTTTTCGACCTCGAGACCCAGAAGCTGGCCGATGAGGTCGGCGGGTGGCAAAACACTCACCTGATGCGTGTATCAGTGGCTGTTCTGCATGAGAAGCCGGCCGATACATTCAAGGTCTACCGTGAGCACGAAATCCCGGAACTGATCGAAGACCTCAAACAGCTCGACCTCATTGTCGGATTCAATATTTCGCGTTTCGATTACCGGGTCCTGCTGGCCTACACGCAGTTCAAGTTGGAAAGGCTGCCAACGTTTGACATCCTGAGCGAGATCAAAAAAGGGCTGGGTTTTCGCCTGAGCCTTGGACATCTTGCGGAAAGAACGCTCGGTCGCCCGAAAGGAGGGGACGGCCTGCAGGCAGTCAGGTGGTTCCGTCAGGGAAACTGGGAAGATCTAATAAGATATTGTACCGAAGACGTTATTATCACGCGGGACCTTTTCTACCATGGCCTGGAGAAGGGATATCTCGTCTACAGCGACAAGAGCGGCGGCATGCTGCGGATTCCGACTCCATGGAAAATAGACGATCTGGTTTCCGCCGCAAATCGAGCCACCGATGCCGGTGTGTGTGGGTAGTCCTGTCGATCTTAGGGGTGACTTTTCAGGCGAGTTTGATTATGCTGGGCAGCAACCGGGTACACGGGGCAAGCATACAACATGGAGCGGAAAGGGAAAGACCCCGAACGCCACTTCGAGTGGCCCGTTGAGCCGGAAGACGCCAAATGGGAAACCATGACGATAGCGCTCTAAAACCTGATGGAACCGCACAACGGTTGTATCCGGCGCCATCCGACATGGAATGGTACGCTCTCTATGTACATGTGAACCACGAGAGGGAGGTCGTGAAAAGGCTTGAGCAGAAGGAAGTGAACTGTTTCCTTCCACTCATGGAAACCTGGAGCAAGAGGCGGGACCGCAGGAAAAAAATACAGCTTCCGATGTTTCCCGGCTATGTTTTCATTCACGTCATCCTGGACAATTATGTGAACCTCGCTGTCATCAAGACCCCGGGAGCGCTCAACCTTCTGCACAACTCCGAAGGTCCTTTGTCAATTCCCTCCTATCAGATCGAAAACCTTCAGACCGTGATCAACTCGGTCCAACCTCTGCAAATCCATCCTTATTTGAAAGAGGGCGATTGGATCCAGGTCCTGCGCGGACCCCTTGCCGGATGCATCGGTATTCTGAACAGGGTGGACCCCAAAAGAGGCAGGCTGATTGTCAGCATAGACATAATCAAAAAGTCGGTAAGCGTCGAACTCGACCTGGAGGACGTGGATCCCGTCCTGCCGCCCACATTCAAGTAAGGCAAAAGTAGAACTTTTCTCTTTTTACTTTTCGTTTTTCTTTATCCCCAGGGTTTTTATTTTCTTGTGGAGGTGGGTCCTTTCCAGACCGACCCTGACGGCGGTCAGAGAGATATTCCAGCCGTTTTCCTCGAGCTTTCTAAGCAGGTAGTCGCGTTCGAAACACGAGCGCGCCTCTTCCAGTGACTGGCAGAGGAAGTAGGCCGCTTCGCCGTTTTCTTTCCGAAGCACATTTCTGAAATCCGCAGGCAGGTTGCCCGGCCCGATCAGATTGCCCGGCGTCATGATAATGAGTCTTTCGATGAAATTTCTGAGCTCCCGAATGTTACCCGGCCAGGAATACCCCTCTAGAATCGGATAGATGAGTTGATCGATCTTTTTTTTCCCGAGTGCGCTCTCGCTTGCTATCTCATCGGCGAAATGTTGGACCAGCAAGGGGATGTCCTCCAGCCGGTCTCTTAGCGGCGGGACAAAGATCGGGATTACATTGAGCCGATAGTAGAGGTCCTGCCGGAACCTGCCCAGCTCTATTTCCTTCTGGAGGTCCTTATTGGTTGCGGCCACGATCCGCACGTCCACTTCCACCCCGTGGGAGCCTCCGACCCTTTCGAAAACCTGCTCCTGGATGATTCGAAGGATTTTAGCCTGAGTCCGGTGGCTCATGTCGCCGATCTCGTCGAGAAAAAGAGTGCCTCCGTTTGCCGAGTCGAATTTCCCCTTGCGCTTTTCGTAGGCGCCGGTAAAGGCCCCTTTCTCATGGCCGAAAAGCTCGCTTTCGATCAGTTCCTCCGGGATCGCGGCGCAGTTTACTTCTATCATCGGCCGCGCGCTGCGGCGGCTGAGAAGATGTAACATCCAGGCAGCCAGTTCCTTGCCCGTTCCGTTTTCTCCGGTAATCAGCACTGTCGCGTTTGTGGGAGCGGCGCGCCGGATCTGGTCGCGAAGATTGGAAACAGCCGCGCTTTCGCCGATTATCCTGCGGTCTGATTTTTTTCGCAGCAGGCGGTTTTCTTCTTCCAGGCGGGAAAACTCGATGGCATTTTGAATCGAAACCAGTACACGCTCGATAGAGAGCGGCTTTTCAATGAAATCGAAAGCGCCCATCCGCGTGGCCTTTACGGCTGTTTCTATGGTCCCGTGACCGGAGATGATTATTACCGGGATGAGCGGATAGAGCTTTTTCACCTCGTCGAGCACGGTCATACCGTCTGTACCCGGCATCCATATGTCCAGGAGGATCAGGTCCGGCGGGTCTTTCTTTGCCCTCTCCAACGCCTCCTCTCCGCAGGATGCCTGGATCACTCCATAGCCCTCGTCCTCCAGGATCCCGTTGAGGGACTGCAGAATGCTTACTTCATCATCAACAATCAGTATTTTCTGCTTCATAAAAAAACCAGGTAATGGGTAAGGGGTAATCGGTCCGGGGTAATACCCCAAAAACCGAGACAATGGGTAAGGGGTAATCGGTCCGGGGTAATAGCTATCACCCATAACCTATTGCCTCGGACCTGGCTTCTGCGCTAGCCTGGCAATTCCACCGTGAACACGGTCCCGCGCGGCTCGTTTCCACGCACCCGGATGAAGCCGTTATGGTCGGCGATAATGTTGGATACTATGGCGAGGCCGAGGCCGGTCCCCTTTTCTTTGGTCGAATAGTATGGTTCGAAAACCCTCAACCTGTTTTCGGGGGCAATCCCGTGCCCGGTATCGGCGCACTCGAGCCGGGCGATCTTCAGGGCCGGGTCGTATGAGAGCCGGATCGAGATTTCTCCTCTTTCCCGGCCGATGGCATGCACGGAGTTTTCGAGCAGGTTGATCATTACCTGCCTGAATTGATCTCTGTCAAGCCGAAGCTCAGGCATATTATCATCCTTTTCCAGGCGAAACGAAATGTGGCTAAAGTTGTGCCTGTACAGGCCGAGCCCCTCCTCGACAAGCTCGTAGAGGCTGCATGGCTCCAGCTTTGCCCTGGGCAGCCTCGCAAACCGGGAGAACTCGTTTACCAGGCTCTTCATGTGGTCGACCTGCTGGATTATCGTCCGCGTGCATTCGTCGAAAACCGAGCCGTCTCCCTCGACCAATTCCGGATATTTGCGCCTCAGTCTCTGGGCCGAAAGCTGAATGGGGGTCAGAGGATTTTTGATTTCGTGGGCGATGCGGCGGGCCACCTCGCGCCACGCTGCCATGCGCTGAGCCTTTTCCAGTTCGGTGAAATCGTCCAGTACTGCGACTACACCCATGAATTGACCCCGGTCGTCGTGCAGGACCGATACTTTTATGAAAAGCGACATTGGCACCCCGGCCACTTTGACCTGAGCAGGCTGTTCGAGATATGCATGGCGGCCTTCCTTGTAGGAGGTAATAAAGGTGTTCACGATCTCCATGTGGGGTTGGTCGATAAAGGCAGTGTACAGTTTGCCTTTCGCCTCCTCTGCCCCTACCCCGAAAATGACCTCGGCCGAATTATTCATGGTCGTGATTTTGCCTTCGGCATCCACGCTGACCACCCCGGCCGCTATATTCTTGAGCACTACCTCCATGTAGCGCCGGCGGTCTTCGAGTTCGACATTCGTGCTCTGAAGGGCGTTGTAAGCTCGGTCCAGTTTCTTGCGGCCCTCGCTCAGGTCCTCGACCATATTGTTGAACGAGGCCATGAGCATCCCGATTTCATCCTGCCTGTCGGGGTCCAGGCGCACGTCAAGGTCCCCGTCGGCTATTTGCTGGGTTGCCTTAAGCAGCTTCTGGATAGGTCCGGTAAGGTTCTTTGCAAGATAGAAACCGAACCAGACCGCTGAGAATATCGCCAGCATCGTAACGATCGAGAAGGTGATGAAATGACTCTTCTTGAGGGGCTCGTGAAGCTTCTTGAGCTGTAGATAATTATCATATCCCGCGGTAATCGATGCCAGTTTGATGGCAAGCTCTGCGGGCAGGAACCGCAGGGCTACAAGGACCGATCCATCCCCTGTCAGGGACCCCAAAGGGATACGGGCGGCGACGGCGGTCTGTGAGATGGCGGGAAAACTGATGATTTTGGACGCAATGCCGCTTTCCTTCTCAAAACTGCTCGTGAGCAGGGCAGTGTCGATTTCTTGGGCGGCATTCTGTCTGAAGCTCCACCTGAGGTCCCCGGAAGAGTTGAACACATATGCGGCATCGATTCTGGCGGCGAAAAGGAACCCGACGCCCAACTCCAAATGATCCCTTTCTTTTTGGTCGGTTATCATGCGGGCGGCTTCAGGAATCAGGGCGCGGCATTCGGAAATAAGATTGATCCTTTCCCGCTCCACGTATTCCCTGGCGAGTTGGACCGAATTCTCCAGTGACTCTTCCACCCTGGAGCTAAACCAGTGATCCAGGCTCGAGAAGATAAACTGGCTGGCAAACCAGAAAAGAGGTACTGCGGTAATCAGCGTGAGGCCAACGGAGGCGGCGACCAGCCTTGTCTTGAGCCTGGAGCCGAGGATGTTTCTTTTCCTCTCGAAGATGAGCTTTACGAAGTTGCGCAGGACTAGATAGGCCAGCAGCAAAACAAGCAGGACGTTCAGATTGATGAACACAACGAGCAGGATGTTGCCGAACAGGGGCGCCTCTGAGGGAGGTTTAAAAAACCATCCCTGCACCTGCCCCAGCGCCAGGATCAGGGCGAAAGCCACACCGACGAGAATTCGTTCCCGGAAGCGGCGTTTTTCAATCGATTTGGTATCCAAAGTGTTCATCGTCCAGCTTCAGTAAAGGAATACGACGGTGTGCCATTCAGTCTCGAAATCCCAGAGAGACACCCAAAAAAGAATATATCTGAAAAACAGTGGAAGCTCCACTTTTGAAAGCTCGGCTTTCACGTTCAGATAATACTCCTGGTCTTTGATCAGCAGACACGTCGGCATTATTGGAAGAGCCACTACCGTGCTCATCCATTTTTTTGCTTCATCCAAGTTCCTGGTCACCAGCGTTTTTTGCGGATGCTCCGGCAGGTCCACCTGGAATTCATTGTTGAGGCGGTTGTATCTGATCGTATGCCGCAGGGTAAAATCGGCGATCTTTGACCTTAGAATCAGGGAGGGCTTTTCAAGGGACACTATGATTTTAAAGGTGGTTGGCACCCCGTCGAGGATTGCCTCCTCCATGTCGGAATTAAAGCAATCGACCAGGTGAAAACTGACCTCAAGGTTCTTTCCTTTCTTATCGATTTGGATGTTTGAAATCTCTGCCTTGTTGGGTGTGGCAAGGCAAACGGCAGGACATGCAGTCACGACTGCCAGGAAAAAAAGGAAGAAAAATTTCCTGTTGGCCCAAGATTTCACATTTTTTCCACAAATGGCCGGGATTGAGTTCCGCCGACGCGGGATTCCAACCGCAATTGAACAGACGCTCTACACGAGGGCGCCGGGAGCAGGAAGAAAACGGCTCGCTGCTCGCTTCCCACTTCCCGCTTCTGTTTTTTTGGCGATTCTAGCGGACCAACCGGACGAATACAAGCGAAATGAGGCGGCCTCGATGGCCCTTTGCATGCACACCACGGCCTTAGCAGCAATGACTTTGTTGCGATCTGCGATCCCACATCCGATCTGCTGCCGGTGCGTTTTCGATTGCAAATTGACAAGGCTGAACGGAATGTTTTATAAGAGGGCCTTGTCACTTCGGAAAAATTCCTGGAGTGAACAGAGGCGTAAGTGCTTATATCATGAGAGGAGCAAGCTGATGGCCGGCAACATTATCGAAGTTACAGACAGCAGTTTCGAACAGGAAGTACTTCAGTCCGATTTACCCGTCCTGGTAGATTTCTGGGCTCCATGGTGCGGTCCATGTCGCGCTATCTCCCCTGTTGTTGAAGAACTTTCGGCCGATTACGGGTCCAAGCTCAAAGTGGTCAAGTGCAACGTTGACGATAACCCCAAAGTGCCTGGAAAATATGGAATTCGCGCCATCCCTACTCTCATTATTTTCAAGGGCGGCAACGTGAGCGAACAGATCACCGGGGCTGTCGCCAAATCTCAGATTACGGCGGCAGTCAATAAGGTCGTGGGTTAGATGCCCCACCTTTGGCCCCCCAACAGGCGCGTTCCGGGATCAAAAAAATTTATTTATTATTTGTAATGTGGTAGATGGAATGAACGGTGGACCTTTGGTTCCATTGACGCCGAAATAATTTTTGACCCTCAGGATATGGGGAGTCTTTATGCAGTGTATGTCCAGTCGCTCCAAGCTGGTTTTTGGCCCCTTGGGCCTGGTTGTGCTTCTCAGTGCCCTTTTGGTCCTCAGCGGATGCGGCCAAAGTCAGAAAGGATTCCACTTCTGGAACCCGTTTGCGAAAAAATCGCCGACCATCGACAAGACCGCCGAACAGCTCGCTCTTTCGGGTATGGCGAAGCTCGAGAAACAACACTACAGCGAGGCGGCAGAGGAGTTTAAGAAGCTCAAGGAACACTATCCTTACAGCAAATACGCGATCCTCGCCGAATTGAAGCTTGGCGACGCTTACTTCGGTGCGCGAAAGTACAGCGAAGCGGCGATGAGCTACGAGGAATTCGTACGCCTTCATCCGCGCAACGAAGTGATCCCCTACGTTCTTTACCAGGTTGGAATGAGCAATTTTCTTACTTTCACCAACGTTGACCGAGATCCTGAAGGGACCAAAACGGCTATGAAGGCGTTCGAGAAGGTCATTCAGAATTTCCCGCAATCGGAATACGCGGCAAAATCCAAAAAGCAGATACTGGAATGCAAGAAGCGCATCATCTCCCATATGTTCAGCGTCGCCAGACATTATTATATAAATAAATATTACGCGGCCGCAAAAACCCGGCTGGACACTATGACACAGCAATACCCCGAGGCGGTTGCCGATCTGGGATACGGGCCCACTGTCAAAAAAATGCTTGCCAAATGTGACAAGGAGATGGCCAAGGGGCCAAAGAAACCTGACATCTGGACCCGGATAGGATTCTAGTTTGAAAAAATCTTGGCGGGGGTTGATTTTGTCACCCCGGAGACTAAAATTAACATTTGGGTTCCTCCCGGATCTTGCGTGAAACTTGTTGACAAAGTGGACCACTTTCCTGCATGCTTGCTTCGGTCTAAAGAGGAGAGCAAACCTGCCTTTTTACCCCCGGACTGTTAAAGGCGAAGCTTGAACAGAAGAATTGCCTGCCGGATTCGATGGCGGTAATTTCCATTCCCCAACACCTGAGTCTCATGTCCTCCGGAATAACGGTAACGTCTCTTAATCAGAAAGAAAAATCAATCAATTTAGATTCTTAAATACCTTATTGGAGAATAGCCCATGCCTGACGCACCAGTACACTCGGCAGACACCACTAACAGCAGGGACTCCATGCGCGAGCGGCGCAACGAGATGAACCTGGTCGAGCTGAAAAACAAGAACATCCGTGAACTCGTGGCCATCGCCAAGGCTTACAGCATCGAAGGCGCAAGCTCGATGCGAAAGCAGGAGCTGATATTTGCGCTCCTTCAGGCGCAGGCCGAAATGAACGGCCTCATCTACGGCGAAGGAGTGCTGGAGATTCTTCCCGATGGTTTCGGGTTTCTGAGAAGCCAGAACTATAACTACCTGCCTGGACCCGATGACATCTATGTTTCCCCCTCGCAGATCCGCAGGTTCAACCTGCGCACCGGAGACAGCATTTCCGGGCAGATCAGGCCTCCCAAGGACAATGAACGCTACTTCGCCCTGCTCAAGGTGGAGGCGGTAAATTATGAGG
This sequence comes from uncultured delta proteobacterium, assembly GCA_963805125.1. Lineage (GTDB taxonomy): Bacteria > Desulfobacterota > Syntrophobacteria > Syntrophobacterales > Syntrophobacteraceae > SbD1. The sequence goes on from CAWDTD010000001.1 coordinate 29,194, forward strand.
ACCCTGAGATAGCCCGGGACAAGATCCTTTTCGACAACCTAACCCCTCTTTATCCGGACCGCAGGATCAAGCTCGAATCCGACGCCGATAATCTATCCACGCGGGTCATGGACCTGCTTACGCCGATCGGCTCCGGGCAGCGCGGGCTTATCGTGGCCCAGCCCAGGACCGGTAAGACGATGCTCCTTCAAAACATCGCCAACGCCACCGGGGCCAACCATAAGGACGCATACCTGATTGTGCTGCTGATCGACGAACGGCCGGAGGAAGTCACGGACATGCAGCGAAACGTGCGTGCCGAAGTGGTTAGCTCGACCTTCGACGAGCCTCCCCAGCGGCATGTGCAGGTTGCCGAAATGGTGATCGAGAAAGCCAAGCGCCTCGTGGAACATAAGAAAGACGTCGTCATTCTGCTCGACAGCATAACCCGGCTTGCCCGCGCCTATAACAGCGTTGTGCCGCCGAGCGGCAAGATCCTCTCCGGCGGTCTTGACTCAAACGCTCTCCATCGCCCGAAACGTTTCTTCGGGGCGGCGCGAAACGTCGAACAGGGAGGAAGCCTCACGATTATCGCCACTGCGCTCATCGATACCGGAAGCCGCATGGACGAAGTCATCTTCGAAGAATTCAAGGGCACCGGCAACCTGGAAATCGTCCTGGACCGCAAGCTGGCCGACCGGCGCATCTTCCCGGCAATCGACATAAACAAGTCCGGAACGCGCAAAGAGGAATTGCTAATTCCGCCGGACGATCTGAACCGCATCTGGATTCTGCGAAAGCTGCTGTCGCCTCTGAACCCCATAGACGCAATGGAGTTTCTGCTCGATAAAATGCAGGGCACAAAGAGCAATGCTGATTTTCTGGCCTCCATGAACAGGTAGGACGGCAACAAGGCGAGCGTTGCGCCTCTGCGCTGCCTCTTTCACCGGGTCACGCTTTGAGCCGATATCCGTCATGCTGTAGCCATGACCGCTTCAGCCGTTGCCCCCCTCGCCCGCCGCTCTTTCTGCGGGTTGCCCGTCATCGTTTACCGGGTATCGGTTTGAAACAGATTGCAAAACGCAAAAATTGACGTATAATCAAGGGTTGTGGCATTTATCCGATCAGGAAGGAAAATAGATGAAGGACAAGATTCATCCCCACTATTACCAGACGGTAATTAGATGTGCATGCGGCAACGAAATCCCCACAGGTTCCACGAAGAAGGAAATTCGGGTGGAAATATGCTCCAAATGCCACCCCTTCTATACCGGGAAACAGAAGCTGGTCGATTCGGCCGGACGCATTGAAAGATTCCGCCGGAAATACGAAAAATTCCAGAAAACCGAGGACAAGGGGTAGTCCCTGCCGCAGGCCACCCCTTGCCCGGGGGGAATCTGTCTCTGCCCGCCTCTCGACACCGCGCCTTCGGCGGGCGTAAACGAACCGGCTAAATACCGGTTCTTTATTTTTTGGCCGGATGGTTCCGGCTCAACTGACCGGTTTCGAGGCAAGCGAAAAAAATGTTCGACAGGCTGGAAAGCGTAGTTGAGAAATTTCAGAGGCTCGAAGAGGACCTCGGCAACCCGGATCTGCTAAGCAATCAGAAGGAATATCAGATCGTTGTGAAAGAGCGCGCCGAACTCGCTCCGATAGCGGAAAAGTATGCGCACTACAAGAAGTTGAAAGAGCAGGTGCAAGAAAACCAGGCCCTTTTTGAGCGGGAAGAAGACCCGGAGATGCGTGAGCTGATCCGGGATGAAATTGCCAGCCTCAAAGATCAGCTCGACGCGGCCGAAAATGAGATCAAGCTTATGCTCTCCCCCAAAGACCCAAATGACGACAGGAATGTGATCCTGGAAATCCGGGCGGGAACCGGAGGTGAGGAGGCGGCCCTTTTCGTTGCAGACCTTTTCCGGATGTATGCACGCTACGCGGAAATGCGCAGATGGAAGGTCGAGGTCCTTGATTCAAACACAACGGGTATCGGAGGATTCAAGGAAATTATTGTCTCCATTAACGGCAAGGGCGCCTTCAGCAGGCTGAAGTTCGAGCGCGGGGTCCACCGGGTGCAGCGAATCCCCGTAACGGAGAGCCAGGGAAGGATTCACACATCCGCTGTCACCGTCGCCGTGCTCCCCGAGGCGGAAGAAGTAGACGTCTTCATAGACCCCAATGACATCCGCGTGGATGTATTTCGTTCGTCGGGCCCCGGAGGTCAGAGCGTCAATACCACCGATTCGGCCGTTCGTATAACTCACGTCCCTACGGGACTGGTCGTAATTTGCCAGGACGAAAAATCGCAGCACAAAAACAAGGCGAAGGCGCTGAAGGTGCTCCGGGCCCGTCTGCTTGACTCCATGCAGCGCGAACAGGAAGCCAAAATAGCCCGGGACCGCAAAAGCCAGGTGGGAACGGGAGACCGCAGTGAAAGAATCCGCACCTACAATTTCCCCCAGAACCGGGTATCCGACCACCGGATAAATCTGACCGTCTACAAGCTGGACGTTATTCTGACCGGCATGCTCGACGAACTCATAGACCCTCTCAATACCTATTTCCAGGCCGAAGTCCTCAAAGGCGCGGCGTAAAAGGCCTTCCTCCGGCCTGGTTTATCGAAGCTTTTCTTACGCAGATTGCTCCTTTTCGATCAAGTTCCCGGGCGCCCCATTTTCTCTTCTCGATTATGGCCCTCACCATTGCTGCGATCTCGGCGCCTGTCAGGGTATCCTTGAGAAGGAAATAGTCCGCCCCGTATTCTTCAGCAATTTTGCGGTATTCGGGAAGGTCGTAGCTGGTGAAAATGCTAATCACCACGTTCGGATGATGGCCTTTGATCTCGCGCGTCAACTCGAGGCCGTTTTTTCCAGGCAGCCGTATGTCCATGAACACGACGTCCGGTGAAGTTTGATCGATTTTTGCGAGAGCATCGGACCCGTCAGCAGATTCGTCAACCGACAGGGACGGGATGTACATCTTCAGGATTTCTTTGAAGGAACGTCTGAAGAAATCATTGTTTTCTATGATAAGAACCGACGCCATTATTCGCCTCCTGTCTTTTGCCCCCCAAGCAATACGATCAGGCAAGGTCAGGCCTTTGCCTTCATGGCGCAGGGATCATATTATCGAAAACAGGGGTGGTAAATACAGCGTTTCATGTATTTGTTACAGTTTCAAGGCATTATATTCCAGTACCAATGCTCATCTCCGGGGTATGCGTCTGTTTTTCCGGAAAATCCCGTTTTCGCCCCGTGATCGGGCTTTGAGGCGCTCAAAAAATGCAACCAGTGTCCCACTTCACCAAGCAAAAATCACGGGGCATGGTCCCGCATTTTCATTCCTCCGAACCGGTCAGAGGCCCGAAAATGTATAAATTTCAGCAGGATAAAAAAAGACGCTGTGATTGACTTTAGAGTTCCATTTGCTATACTGAGCTGGATTCAGGTCTTATCAAATTCCGTCGAGAAGACTTCTTAAAAAGGGGAAATCCTTTGCGCCAGACCAAATTCATATTCATCACGGGTGGAGTTTTATCCTCGCTTGGCAAAGGTCTCGCAGCCGCTTCTATCGGGGCGTTGATGGAGAGCAGAGGCCTTCGGGTTACGCTTCTGAAGCTCGATCCCTATATCAACGTCGATCCCGGGACGATGAATCCTTTTCAGCACGGCGAAGTCTTCGTCACCGACGATGGAGCTGAAACGGACCTGGACCTGGGCCACTACGAGCGGTTCACCCATGCGCAACTCGGCAAGAAAAACAACTACACTTCGGGCAGCATCTACTATTCGGTCATAATGAAGGAGAGACGCGGAGAGTATCTGGGCGGGACCGTGCAGGTTATCCCCCACATTACCGACGAGATCAAGTCATGCATACGGGGGTCGGCCGATCACGTGGATGTGGTCATAGCGGAGATCGGCGGGACTGTGGGAGACATCGAGAGCCTGCCGTTTCTGGAAGCAATCCGTCAGTTTAGAAACGACGTCGGCAGGGAAAACGCCATTTTCATTCACGTAACGCTCGTGCCGTATCTGCCGACCTCAGGCGAAGTGAAAACCAAACCCACCCAGCACAGCGTAAAGGAACTGCGCAGCATCGGTATTCAGCCCGATATCCTGCTTTGCAGGGCCGCAAAGCAGCTCTCTGCCGAGATAAAGGGCAAAATCGCCCACTTCTGCAACGTGGACACGGACGGGGTCATAACGGCCAAAGACGTTGACTGCATCTACGAGGTCCCTCTGCTCTTCCACCAGGAAGGGCTGGATGAAAAGATCGTGAGGCTTCTCAATATCTGGACGCGCGCTCCCCTTCTGGATGATTGGCAGAGGCTGGTGGGGGCGATGAAAAACCCGCTGTTCAACGTGAAAATCGGGATTGTGGGCAAATATATCGATCTTAAGGAATCTTACAAGAGCCTCAATGAAGCGCTCATGCACGGGGCCGCTTGTCATGGCGTGAAGCTCCAGCTCGATTACGTGGATTCGGAGGACGTGGAAAAAGACGGCGGGGAGGCGCTGCTCGAAGGAACCGACGGGATACTGGTGCCCGGCGGATTCGGTCAGCGCGGAGTCGAGGGAAAGATCAAGGCGATCCGGTATGCGCGCGAGAACAAAATCCCTTTTCTGGGCATCTGCCTTGGCATGCAGCTTGCGACCGTTGAGTTCTCCCGCAACGTTGCGGGGCTTGAAAGTGCGCACAGCATGGAGTTCGACAAGCACACCCCCCATCCTGTCATATACCTTATGCGGGAATGGTTCGACTATAAGAGCAATACGATCATACGACGCAACGAAGACTTCGACTACGGCGGCACGATGCGCCTGGGCGCCTACCCCTGCGTCCTCGAGCCTGATACTTTCGCCGCCAAAGCCTATCAGACGCTCGAGATTTCCGAGCGGCACCGGCACCGCTACGAGTTCAACAATAAATACAGGGAAGTTCTGGCGCGGCACGGAATGGTTTTTACGGGGCTGTCCCCAGACAAGAACCTGGTCGAGGTGATCGAGCTTCCCGATCATCCCTGGTTTCTCGGGTGCCAGTTCCATCCGGAGTTCAAGTCACGTCCGATGGAGCCTCATCCCCTGTTCAAGGCTTTCACTGGCAAGGCCCTTGAGGAAGCACAGCAAAAGAACCCCGAATCGTTGGCTAAACTCTGTTAGGTGGGTACCGTGGAGTTCGAGGTCTTCGGCCAGAAGATCGGACGGGACCGTCTGTTTCTAATCGGCGGCCCTTGTGTGATAGAAAGCGAGGAAATCGCTTTGGAGGTTGCCTGCTTTCTAAAGAATACCTGTGCGCGGTTAAAAGTCCCTTACATTTTCAAGAGCTCCTATGACAAGGCAAACCGGACCTCCGCTCGATCCTATCGGGGGCCTGGCCTTGAGAGGGGCCTGGGTATTCTCGCACGTCTCAGGGACAAATACAGGGTCCCGGTTCTCACCGATGTCCATAGGCTGTCCGAGGTCGAGCCGGTCTCGCAGGTTGTCGATATCCTTCAGATACCCGCATTTCTCGTGCGCCAGACGGATCTTGTGATGGCCGCCGGTTGGACCGGGAAGCCGGTAAATGTAAAAAAAGCCCAATTTCTTTCACCAAGCGACATGGGACAGGTGATAAACAAGATCAGGGAGACCGGAAACGAGCGGATTCTTCTGACCGAGCGCGGCTCCCAGTTCGGCTATAACAATCTGGTGGTGGATATGCGCTCCATTGGGATCATGGCGGATTTTGGCTATCCGGTCGTCTTTGACGCAACGCACAGCGTTCAGCTTCCGGGTGCCCGGGGGAGCTCATCGGGCGGGGAGAGGCGCTTTGTGCCGGCCCTGGCTCGCGCGGCAGTGGCAGCCGGAGCGCATGGGATCTTCATCGAAACCCACCCTGAACCAGACAAGGCCCTGTGCGACGGCCCGAATTGTCTTCGGCTGGAAGAAACAGCCGGGCTCCTTGAGAGCCTTCTCCGGATTTTTGACATTGTGAGCGGTTTAAGTGATGCCTGATTCAACACCTTTGACATTGACGCAAAACATCGACGCCCTGCCAAGTGATCTCAAAAAGCGGATTCTTCCCATCCGGATGATGATCTTCGACGTCGATGGGGTCCTGACCGATGGACTGGTCATCTATATGGACGACGGTTCCGAAATAAAAGAGTTCGACGTTCAGGACGGACACGGCATAAAGCTTCTCCAGCGCGCCGGAATCGAGGTGGCGCTGATCTCGGGCCGGGCCTGCCGGGCGGTCGAACACCGCGCCTTGAGTCTTGGAATCACCAGAGTGTACCAGGGATCGAAGGTCAAGATTAAATCATACGAGCAGCTTCTGGCGGGTACGGGCCTCAAGGAGCATGAAACCGGCTTCATGGGAGACGACCTCATAGACATTCCCGTGATGCGGCGGGCGGGATTTTCGGTGGCGGTCCCAAACGGGGTGCCGCACATTTTTCCGTACGCTCACTACATAACCAGGGCAAACGGCGGGCGCGGGGCCGCAAGAGAGGTCTGTGAAATGATCCTCCAGGTCCAGGGGCTATGGGTAAGCGTAATGGAGCACTACCTGGCCGACTAGCTCGCCCGCCCACCAGCGAAGAGGGGCTCACCGCCCGCCCGATTTTCTCCGAGTTTCCAGAGCATTACGTAATAAGCCTTTACAGTCAATACTACCCCGTGTTAAAGTATCGTCTGAACTGTAATCCTCTAATTTGATTAAATATTTTAACTTGCGACAAGTTGCTCCGCTTCGATGATGAAATCAGCAGATACCAGATGGAGCGCTGTGCAAAGGTGGATGATTTCAGATTTTTGTCGTTTTTTCCGTTTATAAATAGGGGTTTTCTTGACGAAAGAAATTTTGTTAAAAAAGCGGTAAGATGGGCGTTGCGCCAGATTGGAAAACGAAACGACTCGCTGAATCGCTTGTGGATCCAATGCGCTGAAGATGTTTTGCCGCAGAATTCCAAATCTTGCCGCCGGGTTGCAAAAGATGCGTTAAGGGATCTCGGCAACAGAGAACGCCGGGGAAGTACCGGCGAGGTTGAGCAATGAGTTCCAAGAGAAAACTCGCGCAGTTTCTTGTAATCATGATCATCGTGGCGTTGAGCCTGGTTCTTGCCGCCGGTATCTGGAGGGGGAAATCGCGCCCGGTCCGGCAGGAGTCGCGGCAAGAAACTTACCCGGCTGACGCGGAAATGAAGCTCAAGGACATGGAATTCACCGAGATGCAGCAGGGCAAGAGGTTCTGGACGCTTTGCGCCTCGGAGGCCCAGTATTTTCAGGACCAGCAGAAGACTTTGCTGCATGAGGTCCGCGTGACTTTTTATCTGGAAAAAACCGGTGAAGAAATCCACCTCGAGAGCCGTGAAGGGGTGCTGCACGCCGGGACCAAGGATATCGATCTTAGCGGCAATATACGGGTGGCACTGCCACAAAACTATGTGGTAACCACGCAGAGCGCACATTACACTCACAGCAACAGAATCGTTAAGTCCGATGACCCCGTTCATGTATCGGGTCCCGGCCTGGAGCTGAACGGCAACAGGTGGGAATACAAAATCGCCGACCATCTTACCAGGGTAGAGGGCAAGGTCAGAGCCTCTCTGGTTATGAACGATCTCAGAATTGAGAAATAGCCCTGGCGTGATTCAGTGAAGTGTTTGTGCAACCACACATGGGATAAGCAATCTCGACGCTCCGCGAGATGCATTGTTCTTAGTCCTTATTACGAGGAAACATCATGAAGAGAATCACAACCCTGAAAGCGCTCACCGGTTTGTTTGCGGCACTTCTGGTTTCGTTGCTGATCTGGTGCCCGCTCACGCATGCGGCAGACAGCGCAAAAGCGGGCAAGCAATCGCTGGGCCCCAATGAAAAGCTGGTCAACAGCCAATCGCCGATTTACATCACCGCCGACAGGATGGAAGCAAACCAGGACGACAAGACCATAACTTTCGAAAGCCATGTTGTCGTTCGGCAGGATGATGTAACGATCACCTCGAACCGGCTCAAGGTAACTTTGCTGCAGGGGGAACACCAACCTGCGTCGGGTGACTCCACTCCCACGGAGAGAATAGACTACATAGAATTTGAAGGAGATGTTAAAGTTACTCAGCAAGATCGCCTTGCAACAGCAAATAAGGCCATCTTCTACCAGAAGGAGCAAAAGATATTGCTGCGCGGCCGGCCTGTGGTCACCAAGGGGCAGGACCGGATCGAGGGAGATCTGATCACGATTTATCTCAAGGAGGGCCGCAGCATTGTGGAAGGCGGCAACGGAGCGCAGGTGCAGGCCGTTTTGTTTCCGGCGAGAAAGGAATAGCTTGTGCAGCGCGACACTAAAAAGCTGATCGTAAAGGACCTTGTAAAAAGCTATCAGGGGCGTTGCGTAGTCGATCATGTGAGCCTCGAATTGCATGAGGCGCAAATTGTAGGGCTGCTCGGGCCAAACGGCGCCGGGAAATCGACCACCTTTTACAGCGTTGTGGGTATAATCCGTCCCGACAGCGGCGCTGTATATCTGAACGGAGAAAACATAATCGGCCAGCCGATGTACTTAAGGGCCAGAAAAGGGGTAACCTACCTGTCTCAGGAACCTTCGGTTTTCCGGAAGCTGACCGTGGAACAAAATATAATGGCTATTCTCGAAACACTGGAGATCGGACGAGAGGAGAGACAGGCCAGGCTCAAAGAACTTCTTGGTGAGTTGCGGATAGCACATCTGGCCAAGAATAAGGCTTACCGGCTCTCGGGGGGCGAGCGCAGGCGCGTGGAAATCACCCGGGCCCTTGTCACCCAGCCCAGCTTTATTCTGCTCGATGAGCCGTTTGCAGGAATTGACCCGCTCGCGGTGGTGGAAATCCAGGGACTTATCAGGGCGCTTAAAGCAAAGGGCATAGGCGTTATGATTTCCGATCACAACGTGCGCGAAACGCTCAAAGTCTGTGATTGGGCTTATATAATGCACGAAGGGCGGATCCTGGAAAAGGGCGACCCGGTAAGTATCGCTCGAAGCGATCTTGCCAAGCGCACCTATCTTGGGGATCAGTTCCATTTGTAAATGGATTAATGAATGGCGTTGGAACTAAAACAACAATTAAAACTGAGCCAACAGCTCATTATGACCCCTCAGTTGCAGCAGGCGATCAAACTGTTGCAACTTTCCCGATTGGAGTTGCTGGAGACGATCCATCAGGAACTCGAAACAAATCCTCTACTCGAAGAAACCCAGGAAGAACTACCTACCGAACAGGACGCTGAACTCGAGTCTCTGACCACCGAGGAGACCCCCTTCCAGGAGGTGCAGCTTTCCGAGAAAATGCGGGAAGACTTCGATTGGGAAGGCTATTTGGAGGAATACAATACAAGCACCCCCGTGCTTGTCGAGACCGACCCGAACCAGGAGTGGCCGAGCTTCGACAGCAGGCTCACCGAAGCCGCATCGCTGAAAGACCACCTGATCTGGCAGATCAGACTTTCCGACTTCACCGATGAGGAGCGGGAGATCGGCGTGTGCATAATTGGAAACCTCAACAATGACGGTTACCTGGATGCGACGATTGAAGAGATCGTTGAAATGTCCGGGGCAGATCCCTCCAAGATTGAAGAAGTCCTCGGCAGGATCCAGAACTTTGATCCAACCGGCGTTGCCGCCAGGGACCTCAGGGAGTGTCTGCTGGTGCAGGCAAAAAACATGGAGATCGAAGACCAGCTTGTTGTGCGGATCATAGAAGACCACCTGCACTATCTTGAAACAAAGAATTATGCCGCCCTTGTTCGCGCCCTCAAGCGCAGTCCCGAGGAAGTGAAGGCGGCGGTCGAAATTATACTCGGGCTGGATCCCAGGCCGGGAAGCGCCTTCAACAAAGAGACTGTCGAATATATTAGTCCCGATATCTACGTTTTCAAGGTTGATGATGAATGGGTTATATTGCTCAATGAAGATGGAATGCCTAAACTAAGGGTCAGCTCTTATTACAAAGACGCTCTTGGAGAGGGTGATTTGCTGCCCACCGAAACGAGGGACTACATTCAGACAAAGCTCCGTTCCGCTGCGTGGCTCATCAAGAGCATTCACCAGAGACAACGGACCCTCTACAGGGTGTCCCAGAGCATAGTGAGGCTTCAGGCAGACTTCTTCGACAAGGGGGTGGCCTACCTCAAACCGATGGTGCTCAGGGACATCGCCGAAGACGTCGGAATGCATGAATCAACCATCAGCAGGGTTACCGCCAGCAAGTACATGCACACACCGCACGGGATTTTTGAGTTGAAATATTTCTTTAACAGTTCGATAAATAGCGTCATGGGCGAAGCGGTGGCCTCGGAAAGCGTGAAGGAGCGAATACGGCAGCTTGTACGAGAGGAGGATTCCTTAAAGCCATACAGCGATCAGGAAATAGTGGACATACTGGAGAAGGAAAACATCAGCATAGCCCGACGCACGGTGGCCAAGTACCGTGAAATGCTGGGGATTTTGCCCTCGAACAGAAGAAGGAAATCTTCCTGGGGTCCCTGAGACAAAGGCTGCTTTTGCTTTTTTCCTTTTGCCTTTTTACTTTGCGAAGGATGATGATGCAGATCAAAATATCTTTCCGACATATCGAGTCTTCAGATCCCCTGAAACTTTATGTTGAGGACAAGCTCACCAGAGTCAAGAAATACCTGGAAGAACCCATAGAGGCCCACGCAGTGCTCAGGGTGGAAAAATTCCGGCACATCGCCGAAGTATCCATCGATGCTTCGGGCTTTCGGCTAAACGGCGCCGAAGAAACCGATGACATGTATAGGAGCATCGACCTGCTGGTGGACAGCCTCGAGGCACAGGCTGCAAGAAAGGGAAAGGAAAAGGTCAGCCGGCGCAGATCGAGCGGAGGGTCCAAAGAGTCGGCCGGCCCGCTTGAACCTGCAGGCCAGGCGTCCAAAGGCGACCAGGAGCCTCGAGTGATCAGGGCCCAGCAGGTTTACGCAAAGCCGATGCACCTTGATGAAGCGGTAATGGAGTTGAACCTTTCGACGGGCGAGTTCATGGTGTTTACCAACAGGAGCACAAACCGGGTAAATGTTCTGTATAAAAGGAAAGACGGCAATCTCGGCCTGATCGAAACAGTCGGGTAATCAAAACAGAGGACGGAGAAGGGAAGACGGCAGAAGGGAATCCGTCCTCTGTTCTTCGTCTTCTGAGTTTCCTGGCAAGGGCGCAAATTTGCGATCTTCAGCTTTCACATGTTCCTGTTTGCCTTGCCAGGTTGTGATATCATATGGAATTCCGGCAGAGGAAATCTAATGAAAATTCTCGACATTCTTGCAGTGGACTCTATTGTTCCCGAGCTCAAAGGGAGGACTAAGAAACAGGTGTTGGAAGAGTTAATCGATGCCGTAAAACAGAACAAACCCCATATAGACCGTGATCGGTTTATGAGAGTTTTGCTCGAAAGAGAGAGACTGGGCAGTACCGGAATCGGCGACGGGATCGCCATTCCTCATGGGAAGCTAAGCGATATTGACGATCTGGTTCTCTCATTCGGGCGCTCCACTGAAGGCATTGATTTCGAATCCATGGACGGAAAGCCCGTTCACCTTTTCTTCCTTCTCGTAGCGCCCGAGACCTGTGCCGGAGTTCATCTCAGAGCCCTGGCAAAGATCGCAAGGCTGCTCAAAAATGGGACCGTGCGAAAAAGGCTTGCAAAAGTCGATAGCAGGGAAGGTATATTTGCAATAATTCAGCAGGAAGACGAGGATTTCTAGCTTGGTGTCAATCCGAAGAAGTGCCGGGATCGGTGATTGGCCCTTGCAGCCCGGTGGATCTACACGGCCCGCCGCCCGCCGGGGCGGAAAATCCGAAAAGCCCTTTGCGGGCTGAAACCAACGTGGCCTTTTGCACCAGGAGAGGCGCCTGCGTCCTGCTTCGTTCCCGCCCGGTTCAATAGTGTACCCTCAGTTTGATACATTGCCGGACTTGGATATAGAGGAATTTGTAAATGAGTGCAAGAAAGCCCCATGTAATAGTTGTCAGCGGACTTTCCGGATCCGGCAAGAGTACTGCGATCAAAGCTTTTGAGGATATTGACTATTTTTGCATCGATAACCTGCCTGTGCCTCTGCTGGGGAGTTTTCTGCAGTTGTGCGAACAGGACATGCCGGACATGAGGCGGATCGCGCTGGGAATCGACATCAGGGAGCGCAAGTTTCTCAAGAACTACAACCAGATATTTTCAGTCCTGGAAGATGCCGGCTACAGGTTCGAAATCATTTTTCTCGAAGCGGACGATGAAATATTGCAGCGAAGATACAGCCAGACGCGGAGGATCCACCCGGCGGCGGCCACCGAAAATCAATTGCTCCAGGCGATCGGTTTTGAGCGGGAGCAGTTGCGCGCCCTTCGCGGCCGGGCTACCAGGATCATTGACACGGGAACCCTCTCAGTCCATGAACTGAAGCGGCTGATCACAAGGTCCTATTCTTACGCCGGAGAAAATGAACGGCTAGGCATACAGATACTGTCCTTTGGATATAAATACGGCGTTCCACTTGAAGCCGATCTGGTGATGGACGTGAGATTTCTTCCAAACCCGTACTTCATTGAAAGTCTGAAGAACCTGGACGGCACTTCGGCCGCTGTTCACTCGTGGGTATTGCAATGGCCGGCGGTGCAGGAGTTTGTGTCCGATTATTGCGCCTTGCTTCTGAGGCTTCTGCCCGCCTACATCGAGGAAGGCAAGCGGTATCTTACGATAGCTCTCGGGTGCACCGGCGGTAGACACCGCTCCGTTGTGATCGCTGAGGGAATTGCTGACAGGTTGAGGCAGAATAATTATCATGTAACAGTATTTCATAGAGACATTCATCTGGATTGAGAGGATTGAATTGGGCCGGGATGTCGAAACAGAGCTCATAGGAGTTGTAGCTACATCTCACTGCAGGTTGGCAGAAGAGATGCTCGCGGCCGCCGAGATGATCGTTGGTCCCCTTCAGAACTGCAAGGCCATCTGCTTCAAACCGGCGCAGACAGTCGATGAATTGATCAAGCTCATGGGGGATGCCATAAAAGAGGTGGATCAGGGAAAGGGGGTCTTGGTCCTGACCGATCTTTTTGGCGGCACGCCCGCAAATATCAGTTTGTCTTTCCAGGGGCCGAGGGTGGAAGTTATTTGCGGCATGAATCTTCCAATGCTGATCAAGCTTGCCGGGTGCCGGAACGGGGACAGCCTGAGTGAAGTCGCTTCAACGGTGAAAGAGTACGGGCAGCGTCACATATCTCTTGCCAGCGAGGTGCTTTCCCGCCCGACGAAAATAGCATCTTTGCCTTAGTGGATAAAAATTGGACTTCGAAATTACTGTCTCACCTCCGGCAAAATCCGACATTCCCTCAATCCTGGAAATAGAATGCGATAGCCAGCCGGAGCCATGGACAGAAAAGGCCTTCCTGGAGGAAATCAGCCGGGCCAATTCGAGCCTGCTGGTGGCGCGGCTGCCCAAGGGGGCCTCCGTCAGCGCACTGCCTCCGGAGGTGGCTGGATATATCTGTTTCTGGTTGGTGGCGGGCGAGATTCAAATCCTCAATCTCGCCGTCCGCAAGACCTTGAGGCGAAGGGGGATAGCTCGAAGGCTGATTGAACTGGCGATTCGAACGGGATGGGAGCAGCATGCCGGATTCGTCACGCTCGAGGTGCGAAAGAGCAATATCGCTGCCCGGAAACTCTATGAATCTTTCGGTTTCGAAGTAACAGGGGAGCGGCCTGACTACTACGGAGCGCAGAAGGAATCGGCTATCCTGATGAAACTCGAAATTCCGGGCTGCGATGAGGAGAAAACGTAGTTGATTTTTGAAGCCAATCCGCAGAAGGGAACTTTCCGCATGCGTTTTGACCAGTTTCAATCAGATGCTCTCACCAGGAACCTGGACCTGACAAATATCGCGGTAGTTATCCCACGTTCTTTTCAGACCCTGGAGGATGCTGTTAAAGGTTATGCCGGCAAGGAAAAGCAGACCCGTGAGCTTCTTGTGGAATACCATCACAAGTACAGGAACTGGCATTTTGTTGTGCAGGAGACCCAGAGGTACGCCATCGGCAATCTGCGCCTCTATCGAAACAGCGCCCTTAGCGGCAAGGTGATTTACCTGCTTTCCAACATTCTTCTCCATGCCTTGAGAGATTCCGAGCGGTTCGAAATCCGAAGCCTGGCCGCCGATCACCTTTTCGCGTACTGGATAAAGGTTTTGGAGGAAATGCCTGAAGAGCTTGCAAAGCCTGCCCGGGGGGAAATCAGCGCCGCAGGTATAGAGGAGGCTTTCCAAACGGATACATCGTGCCATCAGGGCATTCTGAGGCACTTTTTCCGGGAACTCTCAGAACTGCCCGAGGCTCCCTTTGAGTTCCTCATGCGAAGCTTTTATCCTCCCAAACGCATCGGGGCCAAGCTGCTCAAAATCTGGCAGAGCGGCTCCTCGTTCGTCGAGCTCAGAGCCTTTCTGGAGAGGTTTTTCAGGAATACGTATGATTTCTGGCTGAACAGGGAAGACCCGTGTACGTGGCTGAATCAGCAGGGAGAGCAACACTGCCCCGCCGAATCCTGGTTGGAAGACTGTATGCCCCTCAGTCACGAGCATTTACGCAAACGGCTGCAAATCTGGCAGACCGAAGTTGTCCCCGAGCCGGATCATCGCAGAGCTGTCGAAATGCTGACCGGCATGACTGACTTCCACGATCTCATCCAACTCTATTTGCATTTGCCCCGAAAGATCGCTGAAAAAGGAGACGGACTGGCCCAGGCCAGTCACATCAGCATGCTCCTTCAGCTCAAGATCCTGGAAGTAAAGGGGCTTGAGGCCATCCACGAGGATGTGCTCAGGGAGATAAATTTCGAGATTGGCAAGTGGATACGGCAGGAATCCAAAGGTCAACTGGAAGCGCTGCTGGACCCTGTATTGAGCGTTCTGGAAATTTCCCTTCAAAACTATCCGCAGGCTGCGCTCCAGATCATCCGCACAATGGGCCTGGAAATTATGGCCACGGACCGCAGGCCGTTGATCGATTTTTTCCTGAGACGAATCATACGGTTGGGGTTTCAATCCCCGATGCTTGGCCAGGTAAGCAACCAGTGGCAAATATCGGTAAACCCGGCCCATCTTCCCAACGTGAGAATCTGGCTCGATATAATAAAAGCTAACCCGCTGCGCTCGAGGGCGCTTTTGTCCGCCCTAATAGTGAATCTTTCTGTGGCCGGGATTTTCGTCCGGGACACGGACCTTTTCCAGAAGGACGTTTCCCAGTTGCTAAACGCTGCCATCCGGCCCGTCTACAACCTGATAAGGCAACTCGCAAAGCTGTTCCCCGTCTATTTCAGCCAGATCGGCGCCGAGGGACTGCTCAGGCAAGTCTCCACCGACGTTGACGAGATCACCGGCAGGAGCGACAAACTTATCCACTTTTTAAGAAAGCAAAGCCACGTAGAAAGCAACAACGTCATAGTATCTTTCATACAGGGGATTATCGAATACTGGCGCTCGATGGACAAACGGCCCCTGGAAGGGCTGATTCCAGACGAGGTCTATGCCGACATCCCTGAATCCGGGCCGCTGGTTGAAAACATCCACAGGATTTTCGAATTCGTTTTCAGCACCAGGACGATCAATCACGTTCAGGACCTGCTCGATTTGACCGAAGATGAGGCCAAAGGTCTGATTGGCCAGGTCCCCGGCGTTCCCGAAAACGAGCGCGCGCGCGCTTTTCTCATAATCGAGTTCTATCAGCTTCTCCACGAGAAATATGCCCTGAGCTTCAAGGACATCCATATTCACCTCCAGCGCGCAAAAGCCATCGGGTTGCCCGATCCGGGAAAACTGCTCGATGCGCTCGACAACAGCGATAGCGACAAGTTTCACTTGCTTAAGGCCATTCTGGATTATCTCGGTGAGCTCAAGGAAGTCATCCTGACCCCCGGCGAACTGAGGATAATGGAGAACATTTACTACAAGCGCCATATAGCTGTAGACATACCCTCGATGTATGGGTCTTATAACGAACCGCGATTCGATGCCCTCGGGCTGACCTTTCGGCTGGAAAACCTCGCTAACGTGATATTCGAGGAGATCATACTATCGATCAACCTCAGTTTCATCACCAGGGCCACCTTTTACGGGATCGCCCGTTTCATTCCGCTTTTTATGAAAGCGCTGGACATTGACGGGATTACGTCCAGCCGGCTCGAGAGCCAGAAGGAGCTTTTCATAAAAGCCCTCGAGGTCCCCGGGTTCTCCCATTCACAGTTCATGGACATCTTCAGAGGTTTTTCCGAAGCGATAAAGCAGATAATTCACACCCATTACGATTCGGTTCATGATGAGAACCTAGAACTTATAGTCAAACAAGTTGGACCCGGCAAACTGATTCATAGATATCAAAGAGAGGGCGAGGTCACGGCGGAAAGAACCCAGAGGGTCTCGGAGAGCTTTCTTCGCGACCTCATTGCCAGGACTTTCGGGCTCCAGTATTTCGACCACTTTATTGCGAGCATTCTGACCACGCTTGCCACGCAGCGCGAGGAGCTGAGCGTCCCTGGTCTGGACTTGATGCTGAGCTATGATCCCGGCAGGACCGTTTCTCACCTTTACCACCCGCACGCCGAAACGCACGATTCCATATACATGGGGAGCAAGGCCCACATACTGGCCGATCTTCATTCGATGGGGATCAGGATCCCGCCCGGCTTCGTCATAACTACGGAGTATTTCCGGTGCAGGCCTGTGATAGAGAGTTTCTGGCAATCCCGGGAGGATTTCGTCGGACGGGTGTTGGAAATGGTGCGGCAAGTGGAGGTCGAAACGGACCGCAAATTCGGCCAACCCGACAACCCGCTGCTTTTCTCTGTGCGGAGCGGCTCGGCGGTTTCGATGCCGGGAATGATGAACACCTTTCTCAACGTGGGAATCAATGAGCAAATAGTAAAAGGACTTATTGCGCAAACCGGAGAAGCATGGTTCGCCTGGGACAACTACAGGCGTTTCATACAGTCATGGGGAATGTCGTTCGGGATTCCGCGCGACGAATTCAACTCCATGATGAACTGGTACAAGAGAATATATGGCAGGACCGTTAAGCGGGAATTTTCCCCCGTCGAAATCAGGGAGCTTGCCCTGGCCTACCGGGAAGTCCTGCAGGCACATGATATCGAGTTCTCCGAATCCCCCAGGGAACAGCTCTTCACGGCCATTCGGCAGGTGGTGGAATCGTGGGAATCCCACAAAGCCAAGACCTACCGGGAGATTATGATGCTCTCGGACCAGTGGGGGACCGCCGTTACAGTCCAGGCAATGATATTCGGAAACCTCGACACTCATTCGGGGGCCGGGGTCATGTTTACCCACAATCCGCGCACATCGGAGGACAAGGTTGACCCGGTCGGCGACTTCACATGGGGGAACCAGGGAGAGGACGTAGTGGGAGGCCTGGTCAAAACGCTCCCGCTCTCCGAAAAACAAAGACTAAGAGACGCCGAGCCCAGGGAGACTTCGCTGGAGGCCCTTTTCCCGCGCGTCTATCAAAGGTTGGCGGAGATAGCCAAAAAGCTGGTCTATGAAAACCACTGGGCGCCTCAGGAAGTGGAGTTCACATTCCAGGGGGAGACCGAAGAGGGCGTGCATGTGTTGCAGTCCCGCAACATGACTCCCCGCATAAAGCGCTCCTATCCGGTTTTCAAGAAGACCGAAGACTTCCGCTCGAGGTATCTGGGGAGCGGTATCGGAGTCAGCGGCGGCGCCATCTCGGGCCTGGCCGCCTTTGACCTGGAATCCATCCGGCGCATCAAAAACGAGCACCCCGATAAACTGGTCATCCTGATCCGTTCCGACACGGTCCCTGACGACATACGCGAGATTTCGGTTGCCGATGGAGTTCTCACCGCCAAGGGGGGTGCGACCTCGCACGCAGCCATAGTCGCCCACCGGCTTGGGAAAACGTGCGTGGTCGGTGTGAGCCGCATGAAGGTCCGCGACTCGGAAAAGACGAGCGTCATCGACGGGCACCCGGTTAAAGCGGGCGACTCCATAAGCATCGACGGCAGGAGCGGAACGGTCTACTCGGGAATGTTGGAAGTAGAGCAGGTGGACCTTTCGGCCAGCCCGGATTATGAATAGCCAAGGCAAAAGGAAGGAGATTTTTACTTTTTATACGGAGGTGCGTTCAAGATTGTAATAACGCAAAAGAGCGGGGCAATGATTCCCCCGCATCCCCCCCGGGATTTCGGCCACACGCGCAAGCGCGTGTGGCCGAGCGCCGGCACCTCGCGGGGCGTGGAGATCGGCCGAAAGCCGCCGCCGCAGCGCCACCGTGAGCCGGATGGTGGCCCGGACATGGAGAGCGGCGATGGGGGTGTGGGGGTTGGGGGGACAGCATGTCCCCCCAGCCCCTACGTTTTTAAACGCTTTTAATACTCTCTTGAACGCAACTTCGTATAAATCGTAATTCTTTGGAAATTTCATTTATCTCTGAAAGTTGAGTGAGAAGATACCCCATTTGTATTGTTTTTATATCGCCCAATGACATCTTCATCCCTACAGAACTGAGTGTATTCATTGCTTCGTCAGTTCTGTCGAGCACTATTTGTATGGCTTTTTGCTTGTCTGTGGGACGTGAAGCACTACAATTACGTTTTCGACAGACAAGGGTCCCGACCTGTTTAAAGTCCTTGTTGACAGGAAACGATGCTGGAAGGATGATGGTCTGCATATGGGCAACCCCGGAAAGCAGTCCAAATGGAGTTGGCGCCACGTACATCTTTCGACCTCGAATCATGATATCGCCATAGCTTCCAAATCCCTTTATGCTCTTATTTTTATGAACGCATTCATGGTCAGCATTTAGAAAATCACCATGGCAGATAACCAAATCCAGCACTGGATAACTGTTCCCATCCGGGGTGGCTGGATAACGGCCAAAAATATAGAATATCGTTCGGCCATTATGGTAACCAGTGGGCGCTTGGCTGTTGCAATCGTAGTTAGTGTCCATCCGGAAACCCCGGATGAGACACTAACAGTTTCCAATTCGGAAAGGAGGCAATTTTAGACCGGTTTTCCTCCATGAATTTCAGGAAACGGCAAAAAAATCAGCCCTGGTCGCGAGACGATCGGGGTCCACGGGCGCCCTACTGCCGGGCGGCTCCGCCCGGCGCCGGGCAGGCCGGCCCATAACAAGACGAGCGTAGCACTTTTGGGGTTGATCACACCCATTGACTTTGGTAATCATAAATCTGTACATGGAATTCGCTTTTAATAAGTTTTGTTTGAAGGAGGCATCCTATGACGCCGGTCTCTGGCACTTATGATATGGAAATGTTTAAGGACACCTTTGAAAGCGAATTCACCTATCTCAAGGGATTCTTGCGCAATGTGCGCCGGTTTGCAGAAAAACCTGCACTCACCTGCCCTCTTCGAAACAGGACATGGACCTATTCCGAACTGAACCGGGAGTGCAACAGGCTGGCAGGCGCGCTTCTCGAGGCTGGAGTACGCAAGAACGACGTGGTGATGTATCAGCTTCTCAACTGTGCCGAGTTCGTCTTTCTCTACCTCGGGCTTCAGAAAATCGGGGCCGTCGGTTGCCCCGTCAACTACCGGTTTGCTTGTGGAGAGACAGCCTACGTAATCGATGACAGCACACCCTGTATGTTCTTTTATGACGCGGATGTTCAGGACAATGCCGAAAAGGCGCTTTCAATGGCCGGACACAAGCCTCGCCAGGTTATCGTGGTGGACCCGTTTGGAAAGGGCAAACCCGCCGGGGAGGTCGCAACCTACGAACAATTCGTCGCCGACCGGCCGGATCACGACCCGGTTAGCGATCGTACCATGCACATCTACGATGAAACGACCCGGCTCTACACTTCCGGCACCTCCGGCATGCCAAAAGGCGTTCCCGTCAACAACATCAATGAAGTCCTCTCCGCTCACGACGTCATAATGCATTTCCCCCTCACTCCTCTCGACAAGACGATGAATATGACTCCCTGGTTTCACCGGGGGGGTCTGCACTCCGGCGGGCCCAATCCCACCCTTTATGTGGGAGGGGAGGTGGTCGTTTTGAGGCAGTTCAATCCCCGTGTTTGCCTGGAGCATGTAGAAACATACGGGCTGACATTTTTGATCGGGGCGCCGCCCATGCTCAAGCTCCTCCATGATCAGCAGATAAGGAAAGGGGCGGACCTGAGCAAGCTCAAAGGCATTGTCACCATGGGCGCTCCACTGGAGCGGGAAGCCTGCCTCAGCTTTCACAAAGTCCTCACTGCCAACATCTTCAACGGCTACGGAAGTTCCGAAGCCTTCTGGAACACCTTTCTTCGGCCCTGGGACCTGCCCGACAGGGCCGGATCGGCGGGGCGGGCCTGCACGGATGACGACGTCGCGGTGGTGCGGATATATCCTGACCGAAGAGCGGAGCCGCATGAGCATGTGGCAAAAGACAACAGGGAGGTTGGGGAAATCATTGTCAAAGCCCCGGCAAAGACGACCTACTCCTACCATAACAATCCCGGCGACTGCAGAAGGAACTTCTACAAAGGGTGGCTCTATATCGGGGACCTCGGCACCTGGGACCGGGAGGAGTATGTAACCGTCGTCGGGAGAAAGTACGATATGATCATCTCGTCCGGTGAGAATATACACCCGGTTCAGGTGGAAGCAGTGATCAACGAGCACCCGAAGGTGAAAGAGTGCATCGTTGTGGGGGTGCCGGACGAACTCCGGGGCGAGGCTGTTACGGCGTATGTGATGAAGGAAGATCCCTGTGTTACCGCCAAAGAGCTTTCAGAGCATTGCAATCGCCACCCCATGCTGGCCAGGTTCAAGAGGCCGCGTTACTATCGGTTTGTCGACGAACTGCCCTACACGGCCACAGGGAAAAAGATGCACTATAAGGTGAGAGAACAGGCGGTTGTGGACAAAGAGAACGGCTTTCTCGAGCGGGCATGAATTGTCTGCTTTCTATCGAACTGAGGAATTACTCATACCCAGGGGATAGCTATGGAGAAAACAAGGGTCGTTGTGACCGGGATGGGCGCAATCACTCCCTTGGGCCATGGGGTCCGCGCTTTTTGGGAAAACCTCATTGCAGGCCGATCCGGGGTTGACCTCATCACGCTTTTCGATTGCTCTGCACTGCCTTGCAAAATCGGTGCGGAAGTAAAAGATTTTCGCGCCACCGACTACGGCATCTCGCCCAAGCTTGCGAGGGAAACGGACCGGTTCATCCAGTTCGCCCTGGTAGCCGCGTCTCAAGCCATCGAAGCAAGCGGTCTGAAACTGGACCTTGTCGATCCCTATCGTGTAGGCGTGGTATTTGGAACCACTATGGGCGGTCTGGCGACGGTCACCGAGGCGCAAACCCAATTATTGAGCGCTCCCAGGTCTCGCGTGACTCCCCATCTGATGCCTAAAATGCTGCCGAATCTGGCTGCGGCTCAAATTGGCATCCGGCACGGCCTCAGGGGACCTTGTTTGACCATCTCCACCGCGTGCGCCTCTGGAACCGACGTAGTCGGGATAGCTGCGAGCCTCCTGAGATCCGGAACGGCCGACGCGATCCTCGCGGGGGCTTCGGATTCCCTGTACTGTCAACTGGTTTACGGAAGCTTGTCTTCTGCTAAAGCCATGTCCACCCGAAACGAAAACCCGGCCGGCGCGTCCCGGCCGTTCGACCTCCTCCGGGACGGCTTTGTCATGGGCGAAGGATCCGGATTCCTGGTGATGGAAAGTCTCGAGCACGCACACAGACGAAACGGTCCCGTCTGGGGCGAAGTGATCGGTTACGCCAATTGCGGCGATGGCTTTCATGCTATGGCTCCGCGGCCGGACGGGAAAGGGGAGATATACTGTATGCGCCAGGCTTTGGCCAGCGCCTGCCTTAGCCCCGCCGAGATCGACTATGTCAGTGCTCACGGAACGTCCACACAACAGGGGGATCGGGCTGAGACGCTCGCAATGAAGCAGGTTTTTGGCCCCAGAGCCTACGAACTGCCTGTCAGCTCCATCAAAGGAGCCGCGGGCCATATGATGGCCGCCGGAGGAATCGTCGAAGTGATCGCCTCGCTTAAGAGCATCCGGGAAGGCATCATCCCTCCGACAATCAACTATGAGAACAGGGACCCCGAATGCGACCTCAACTATATTCCCAATAAGGCTCAGCGGATCGTTGTCAGGACGGTGCTCTCCAACTCTTTCGGATTTGGAGGTCAAAACGCAAGTATCGTCCTTAGAGGCATGTAAAGACTGATTTCGCTCCCTGCGCAGCAGATCGCTTAAGGGAGGCCCGCGAGAGGCAATTCTTTTCTTGAAGTGCCTCGATGCGTGCGGTGCGGCTTGTTCCTCGCGGCCCACTTCACTTTACAAGGGAGCAGATGGTGGTTTCTTATGAAGAACAGCAAAGGTGGGCGCCAGGTTCCAGGGAGGGCGGTACCGGATGGACATTATGCCGGGATAATCATCCTGAATGTCAGCCCCTTCAAGCGATTATCGATTATTTCGAGAAATCCCCCGTGCGCGTCGACGATCTTTTTTACAATTGGCAGTCCAAGTCCCGTCCCATTCTTCCTGGTGGTAAAAAACGGGGAAAATATTACTTCCCGCATTTCCAGTGGAATGCCGCAACCACAGTCAATGACGTCGACGGAAAGATTTTTCCCCTTGTGGTAACAGTGGATTAAAACGTTATCCCCTTCTGAGGAAGCCTGAACAGCGTTGGTCAATAAATTGATGAGAGCCTGCCTGATACGCACCGGGTCAACGAGCATCAGGGGAAGATTATCGGCTGGCTTTGCCTGCATGCTCACTCTGTGGGCCTTTGCATTTTCTTCGACTATGGCCAGACATTCGTTGACCATTGAACAAATATCCACTTCAACGCGATTGAGCTCCAGCGGGCGGGAGAAGTCGAGCATATCTTTCACCATGCCTTCAAGCCGGGCGGTTTCGCTGATGATGATATCGAGTTTGCCGCAATCGGGATTGCCGGGCAGGAGATGTTTTTTTATTAAATTGGCAAAACCTCCAATTGCAATCAACGGCGTTTTCATGTCATGAGCTACAGCCGACAGAGACTTTCCGATTGCCGCCAGATTCTCAGCTTGTTTGGCCTTCAATTGCTCCAGTTTCTGAAGGCCGGCGGTCCCCCCCAGGACTACCGCAATCACGAAGTAGGCCACTATCTGCATGATTCTGGTTAAATCGCCCGGGGTCAAACCGGCCCAATGGAGAACCAGATGGGGGACAAGAAGGAGGAAAACAGCACAAAACGTGATCAATCCGCCCCTTAGATCGAACCAGAGACAACCCAGGACAATCGGCAGAAAATACAGCCGCTGAAAAATAATCTCCAGATGGTATCTGTCATGAGCTATCCGCGGGCTGATATAGTGCAGGATAGTAAGGCTCACTAGCAGAAACGCTATATAACCGATATGCCTCGCAGTTCCCTGCCTGAGCATGCCTCTGGGTCCTGTGGAAACGTCATACCCTGGAATAGGTAAGACTATCTTTTTCGAACCTCTCGACAATCTCATCGGTTAGAGACGGCCGCATTTTCGTCATTACCTGCAAAAAGTCTTCGGTGGCTACCTTGTAGTCTTTGTTCTCGGCAACTTCCCGTTCAAAGGCAAACTGAGCGACCTGCTCGAAAAGATATTCGATATCGGCCGGGGTGAATCTCGACGTCTCGATCACAAGCCGGTCCAGGTCGATTTGGCCGACATTGATCCGCGAGAGGTAGTACTCGAGAATGGACCTTCGCTCATCGGCATTCAGGCCGCCAACCGGGATTATGCAATCGAACCTTCCCGGGCGGAGCAATGCGTCGTCCAACTGCCCGATGTGATTGGTGGCGCACACGAGCAACAGCCGGTTGGATTCATTCTTGAATAACGGGACCTGCTTCAGAAACTCGTTGGTTATGCTCTTGTCCAGACGATCCGCTTTGTCGCGGGAAGGCGCCAACTCCTCAAATTCATCTATGAAGATTACAGCGTCCTGCAGTTGCCTGGCCTTTTCCATGGTTTTGCGCAGATTGGCCCCGAGTTTGTCGGTCCCCTCCTCCATGAGCATGCTCGGAGCGATTTCGATGTACCACCAGGACAAAACTCCTGCTATGGTTTTGACAAAATGAGTCTTTCCCGTCCCCGGAGGACCGAAGAAAATGATTGTTTTGGGCGGGCTCACGCCGTGTTTCCTTGAGAGGTCTTCCATTGTCAGGGGGAGAATGATTCTGCGCTTGACCAGTTGTTTGGGGGGTTGCGAATCGGAGATAGTGTCCCAGACTTCTCTTCCGAAGGTCTGAGCCCCCATCTCATTGAGAATGTCTCTCCTTTTATACGACCGATACTCGTTGACCGCCTGCTCCATGTTTTCCAAAAAATCGACGCATGCGGTGCGAAAGCCCACGTCCCTTGAGAGCTTTTCGGACAAAAGCCATTTATGCTGCTCGATTTTCGCCAACAGGTCGGCAGCGATTTCGGGCTCGAACTTCGCGCCGGACATCTCGAAGATTTTACTTGCGCATTCTTCCGCTGTAGGAGTTTCCAGTATGTTATCGTTCACGAAGACACCTCGATTTCTACGGCTCCAGACCGCATGGAGGGTTTTATAATCCATTGCGGCATTGTTGGCAAGTCGCGGGCGGGGTGGCACCGCAGCCTGGATCCCCGACACCCCGCCCGCCAGGCGGGCCCTGTGAGAAGGCGAGGTGCACATTGCGGGAAGCAGAGGATGGATTGATACGAAGTTGGGTCCAAGAGAGTATTAAAAGCATTTAAAAACGTGGGGATCTGCGCCCCCACACCCCCATCGCCGCTCTCCATGTCCGGGCCACCATCCGGCTCACGGTGGCGCTGCGGCGGCGGCCTTCGGCCGATCTCCACGCCCCGCGAGGCGCCGGCGCCCGGCCACACGCGCTTTCGCGTGTGCGCCTGGCGGAGCCTGGAGATTGAGGGGAATCATTACCCCGCTCTTTTGCGTTACTACAATCTTGAACGCACCTCCGTATGACAAGGCAGGGACAGGTCATACCTATTGCGCGGGATCGGGGCATGCCGGCTTTTTGCTTGCCTTCACTGTCACATGCAGGGTAATCGCAGCTATGCTCGTCAAAAAAAGTTTGACTCGTAATGGCAGAAGAGGTCCGTTGCAACAAAGATACACCGATCACTTTCTCCGCTCCCACCCTTGTGCTATAGTTTCAATGACATCGGGAGGGCATAAATGAGATTCAGAGAACTGGTGGATAAAGAAGAGATCATCATCGCCCCGGCCGCCTATGATGTGGTGTCCGCCCAGATCATCGAAAAAGCGGGGTTTCCGCTCGCGTATCTGTCCGGGCTGGGAAACGAGGCCAGCGACCTCGGCTATCCCGACCTGGGGCTGACCACTGTTGCGGAAATTGTCAGGAAGGCCGCAAATATAGCCGGAGTGGTAAATGTCCCGGTTGTATGTGACGCAGATACGGGTTTTGGCGGAGGCATCAACATCTGCCGGACCGTCCGGATGTTCGAGGCTGCCGGCGTAAGCGGTATCCACATCGAGGACCAGACCTTTCCTAAAAGATGCGCGGCGCTTCGTGGCAAACAGCTCATAGAGGCCGAACAATTCGCAAAGAGAATCAGAACCGCAGTCGATGCGAGGAAGAACATGGACTTTGTAATAATAGCCAGAACCGACTCCAAAGTGGGGGGAGGAGTCGATGAAGCCATAAGAAGGCTGAATATGTACATTGAAAACGGGGCCGACATGGCAATGGTCGGTGACTTATATACTTTTGACCAGTATTTGCGGCTTGTCCGCGAGGTAAAAGCTCCACTAGTCGTCTGTGCCGCCGACCCCGAACACTTCTCCATCCAACCTGATTTCACCCTGGACCAATGGAAGAAAACCGGCGTGAAGATGGTCCTCTACTGGTACCTCCCGCTCTTCGCCGCAATGAAAGCGGTGGAAAGGGCCGTGGTGTCCCTTAAGGAAACCGGCTCGATCGAGGAGATCGTGGGCGATCTGTCCACATACAGGGAATACGCGAAAACGGTGGATCTGGATAAATGGTTGAATATCGCAAATTAAAGGAAGATCGACATGGATGTTCGTCACCGCCGGGGCCGCTTCCAGGATATAGCTTTTCTTCAGGTCCGCCTTACGGGTATGTCCAAATCTTTCCACGGTGAATGTTGGTATGCCCCCTTCTCAGTAGCGGCAGCCGATATCGAACTCACTTGTCTTCCATTCTCCCTCCTCACACCGTATGCAATCGCTTTCTACGCATAACTCGCTGCCGTTTGAATACTGTTTGTCTTCAAACATACAATCGTTCTTCTCCATTTTGGTTTTTCCCCAGCCTTGCGAGGTGTTCTCCATACTGCGGGAGGTCTTTGGCTCGTGCCGGGAAATTGCGGGGGCCTTGAATAATTTTTTGACATTGATCTGCTCATCATTAATACTAGGCTGTCCGTGTTGGGCATCGACCGGTTTCGATTTGAATTCCTCCCGGAACTCAATTCCCGTTTTCGGACGGGAAGCTTCCGGGTCGGTTTTCTAATCGGCACATTCCCATTTCACCTCTTTCGGCACGGAGGCCGCGATGGGCGAGGAAACAATGGTTGAACGGAAACTGGGCATCAATGGCCTTGGGAGAATCGCAAAGCTGTCGATCTGGCACCATGTGGAACGGAAATACTTCTCGGAAATCGTTGTAAATATAGGCCGGGAGGTAGGAACAAGACTCGAGGACATAGCGCATTTCCTGGAGAAGGATTCCACCTATGGGGCTTTGCACGCCTTTCTGTATGGCTCACGGGCCGGCAGGGTCATTGAAGAGATCGACGAAAAGTCAGGAAGTTTTCTAGTAAACGGGATAAAGACAACTTTTTTGCGCGCCGCCAGAAATCCGGCCCATATCGACTGGCGAAAATACGGGGTTGAGCTCGTCGTGGACGCCACGGGCGCTTTTCTCGATCCCACCGCCTCCCCGGAAGACCCGAAAGGGTCTGTGCGCGGCCATTTTGCTTCGGGCGCAAAGAAGGCTGTCGTCTCGGCGCCCTTCAAGATAAAGGACAAAGGCCGGGAAATGCCCCCCGATGCCGTCACGACCATTATGGGCATAAACGAATCCGATTACGATCCCAAGAAGCACCTGATCGTATCGACCGCCTCCTGCACGACCACCTGTCTTGCCTACATGGTGAAACCGCTGCTGGATTATTTCGGGGCCGAGCGCGTCCTTTCGGCGGCCATGACCACCGTTCACGCGGCCACCGGTTCACAATCCGTGCTGGACCACGCTCCGAAAGCCAGGGCCACCGACCTGCGAAAGTCTCGTTCGGCCTTCAACAATATCATCCTGACCAGCACCGGGGCGGCCAAAGCACTCGGGCTGGTCATCCCGGAGATGAAAACAATCGGCTTCATCGCCGAGTCCGTGAGAGTCCCCGTGACGAGCGGCTCTCTCATAATCCTGGCATTGATGATTCAGGACGAAAGCATGACCAACCCGATTAATCGTGAGTTGGTAAACGGTATCTACAGAAGAGCTGTCTCCCATTTTCCCGACGGCTACCTCGTTTTTTCCGAAGAACAGAATGTGTCCTCCGACATTATCGGGCTGCCACGGGCCGCTGCGGTCATCGAAGGCTTCGAGAACCACACGCGCAC
Organism: uncultured delta proteobacterium; assembly: GCA_963805125.1. Lineage (GTDB taxonomy): Bacteria > Desulfobacterota > Syntrophobacteria > Syntrophobacterales > Syntrophobacteraceae > SbD1. Next base: position 56,833 of record CAWDTD010000001.1, read on the forward strand.
TTCGGCAGTTCACATCGATGTCGAGCGCCTGGCTTCCGCAGTCGAATACCTGGAGACGACCGGTGCGGGCAATTCGGCTTCCCTGGACCTGGGAATCATCAAGAAAAGGGAATCCGAGGGATCGCGGCCGCAAAGGTTTATCGAGGTGCCGGTCACCCAGGCCGTAATCTACGGGTGGTATGATAACGAACTGGGAAGCTACACAAACATGCTCGGGGACCGGACGGTGAGCATAGCCGGCCTTATGGAACGGAGCGATCGGGCTCCGGTGACGATAAGAACTTAGAAGGCAAAGGGCAAAAATGATCTTATCCACGATTTGCCTTTTTAATTTTCACTTTTGCCTTCCCGAGGAGAGGCCGGATGATAGTGCGCGACTGGATGTCAACTGAACTGGTAACGATCGGGAAGGATGCTTCCATTCAGGAAGCGATGGCCCTGATGAAACAGGAATCCATCCGGCATCTGCCGGTGGTGGATCAGCAGATGAATCTGGTGGGGTGGATTACGGACGCGGACTTGAGGGGGGTGCTTATCGCGTCGATGCTCGAAGAACTGACCCTTGAAGACGTGATGATTCGAAAGCCCTTTACGATCAATCCCGAGATGCCGCTCGATAAGGCAGCGCGCATTTTGCTCGATAAACGCATCGGCGGCCTGCCCATCGTCGAGAATGCTACGCTGGTCGGCATAATAACCGTTGCCGACATTCTTTCGGCGTTCATCACTTTCCTGGGACTTTTCACCGAATCCACGCGACTGGACATAAAGGTTTCGGGCTCTCCCAACCCGCTTCCGGAGATAACCAGAATCGTAAGGCAACATGGGGCCGAAGTTATCAGCCTCTGCCAGTTGCCTGGCGAGGAAGAACCCGAATACTCCTATTCCCTTCGGCTCAAAAAAACCGACGTAAAGCCAATCATTGCAGACCTCGAGGAGCACGGGATCGAGGTAGTGTCCTACACGGACTTGTAAGCCGCATCCTTGGCCGCAGGCCGGTTCGAGCGCGCTTGACTGAACGGGGCGCTCCCCGCAATAACACCCGCCTTGGTTAATCCCGCATTTCCCGTGAAAATGCAAAAATGGGTTTCTCGCTCCGAGCTTATAAGTTATAAAAAATCGAACATATTTGCATCACCCGGGCTGAATTGACGCCCCTGTTTATCAATGTCAGGTTATAATCTCAGTTCAGTCTGCATATACTCATTGCGGGAGGAGGTTTTGGCAATGGAAGCCAAAGGGCGTCAACTGGAAGCACTCTTGAAGGAGATGAGGGGGGTTCTGGTCGCCTTTTCGGGGGGCGTGGACAGTTCGGTGCTTCTGGCTGCGGCCCATAAAGCTCTGGGGGACTTGGCGGTGGCGGCCACGGGTACATCGGCGAGCGTCCCGGCCCACGACCTGGAGTCGGCGAGGATGATCTCGTCACGGCTGGGCGTGCGCTGGATCACTTTGGAAAGCGGCGAACTCGACGATCACCACTATAAAGCCAACCCTCACAATCGTTGCTATTTCTGCAAGAAAAGTCTATTTACCCGACTGCTTGCAAGGGCATCCGAAGAGGGCCTGCCTTTTGTCGTAGAAGGCAGCAATACAGACGATCTGAATGATATCAGGCCGGGCATGGCGGCTACGCGCGAACTCGGCGTTCGTTCCCCGTTCCTGGAACTGGGCATCGGTAAGCAAATGATCCGCCGCCTCGCAAAGTATTACGGCCTGCCGAACTGGGACAAGCCGTCCTCGGCCTGCCTTGCCTCAAGAATTCCATACGGTGAACTCATAACCCCTGAACGTCTCGATCGCATCGACAGGAGCGAATCGCTTCTGCGTGACATGGGATTTCGCCAGTTGCGCGTTCGGGACCACGGTACGCTCGCCAGGGTGGAAATCCTACCGGAGGATATGGGGCGGCTGCTTGAAAACAGGTTACGGGAGGCCGTTGTCGCCGCGTGCAAAGACGCCGGGTACACCTTCGTCACACTGGATCTGCAGGGGTATCGGACCGGGGCCATGCACGAAGCCGTGGCAGAAAATGGGTAGACTTTCACACAAAGACGCAAAGGCGCGGGGCCGCAGCCAGCTTCGGGGTTTTCGTCTTCCGTGAACAGGGGTGATGAAGGTAGTATTCAGGGCATGAAACACATCTATCTCGACAACAATGCCACCACACGGCTCCATCCCGAAGTCCTGGAGGAGATGCTTCCATATCTTCGCGATAATTACGGTAACGCATCGAGCGTCCACTGGTTCGGCCAGGAGGCGAGGCGGGGCATTGATCGGGCTCGAGAGCGCGTGGCGGATTTCATCGGCGCATCCACAGATGAGATCGTCTTCACGAGCGGGGGAACCGAAGCTGATAACCAGGCGATACTTGGAATTGCGGACCTGCTCGGAAAGCCGCTCAGCCGGATCATCACCACGGCGATCGAGCACCAGGCTGTATTGAACTCCTGCGGTCACCTGAAAAGGAAGGGATTTCTCGTCACCTGTCTCTCCGTGGACAGCAAGGGCCGGATAGACCCGCAGGCTCTTGCCGATTCTATCGATGATGACGTCATCCTGATCTCCGTCATGCTCGCCAACAACGAGGTGGGGACCATTCAGCCGGTTCGGGAAGCGGCGGAAATAGCAAAATCGAGGGGAATACTGTTCCACACCGATGCCGTTCAGGCTGCGGGGAGAATTCCCCTGGACGTGCGCCGCCTGGGCGTGGACCTGTTGAGCCTCTCGGGGCACAAATTTCACGGACCAAAAGGCTGCGGCGCTCTCTTCGTTCGCTCTGGAATTCAGGGGCCGGTCCTTGTCCACGGCGGCCATCATGAGCGAGGGCGACGGGCCGGAACAGAGAACGTCGCGGCCATCGTCGGCTTCGGGCAGGCATGCCGACTGGCCGGGCAGCGTCTTCAGGAGAACAGCCGCATCACCGCGTCCCTGCGGGACCGACTGGAAAAAGGAATCCTCGAACGAGTGCCGCGGACCAAGGTCAACGGGTGCCCGGAACACCGCCTGCCCAATACTTTAAACGTGAGTTTCGATGCGGTAGAGGGCCAGGTGCTCGCCATGAACCTTGACCTGATGGGAATTGCCGTTTCTACCGGGTCTGCCTGTCAGTCCGATACGAGGGAGCCTTCCTATGTGCTTTCGGCTATGGGATGTACGGTAGACCAGGCATCGAGCTGCATTCGTTTCTCGCTGGGCGCAGACAACACGGTGGAAGAAGTGGACATTGTTGTTGAGGCTCTGCGGGAATCGGTGGAAGGACTGCGGCATTGACTTTGCCGAAGAGACGCATCGTTGCGGCCATGAGCGGCGGGGTCGACTCGAGCGTCGCGGCTGCTCTGCTCCTGGAGCAGGGATTCGAGGTCATAGGAGTCACCCTGCAACTGCACGCATGTCACGAGTTCGCGCAGGGGCGCTCGTGCTGCGGGACCGATGCCGTCGCCCAGGCCAGGGCGGCGGCGGGCCACCTGGGTATACATCACTACGTGCTGGACTGCCGTCAACTGTTCGAACAAACCGTCCTGTTCCCAAGCTGGGAGCAATACTCCCGCGGCCGCACGCCCAATCCCTGCGTGATCTGTAACGAGCACATCAAGTTCGGCATGTTGCTCGATTATGCCAAAGCACTCGGCGCGGACAAAATTGCCACGGGCCATTATGCCCGCATCGGCGTTCGAAAGAACGGCCAAACTTTTCTCAGGCGTGGCGCCGACTTTCGAAAGGACCAGTCCTATTTTCTCTTTTCGATATGCTCCGATAAGCTTTCGGCGGCATTATTCCCGGTCGGCAGGCACACAAAGGATGCAGTTCGCGCTATGGCGCGGCGCATGGGCCTGCGGAACGCGGATCGGCAGGAAAGCCAGGACGCTTGCTTCTCCACAAAGGGGACAGCCTACTCGGAGATCCTGCGGCAACGGTTCAATGAAGGCTTGAACCCGGGGCCGCTCTTTGATGAGGAAGGCAGGTTCCTGGGCATGCACGAAGGGATTCACCGGTTCACCGTCGGGCAGCGGCGCGGGCTCGGGGTGGCCCTGGGTTCGGCCGCCTGGGTAAAATCGATTGATCCGCAGAGCGGCGCCGTTTTTCTCACGACCAGAAAAGAAGGGTTGATCGCCCGGGGGCTGATCGCCACCGGTGTCCGGTGGCATGCGCCGACGCAGCAATCTAAACGGCTTCACTGCTTTGTGCAGGTTCGCTACAATCAGGCCCCGGTTTCCGCCACCGTCGAACAAGACGAACCGGGCACCGTGCGGGTCCGGTTCGAGCGTCCCCTGACGGCCGTCTCGCCCGGACAGGCGGCGGTTTTTTACCGAGGTGACCGTGTGCTTGGAGGAGGATGGATCGACCGGGCGGCAGAACCGGAAGTATAAGTCCTCCAGGACCTATACGACCTATAGTGGCATCCGCGGCGAGGTAAGAAATGAGTTCGACGGCCAACAATCGTTATGCCCGGCAACAAATACTGCCCGAAATAGGCGCAAACGGCCAGCTTAAGTTGGCTGAGAGCACCGTTTTCATCGTCGGGTGCGGAGCGCTCGGATGTTTTCAAGCCGACCTGCTGGCCAGGGCCGGTCTGGGCAGACTTCGAATCGCAGATCGTGACCTTGTAGAGTGGAACAATCTTCACCGGCAGATTCTTTTCGACGAAAGCGACGCGGCGGCGAATGTCTCGAAAGCCGAGGCCGCTGCACGACACCTGCGGGCGATCAATTCCACCGTCTCCGTGGAATCGCTGGCTGTGGATGTGACAACGCGAAACGCAGAATCTCTTCTGGCGGACGCCGATCTTGTCCTCGACGGCACGGACAACTTCGAAACCCGTTATCTGCTTAACGACGTTTGCATCAAGCAGGGCAAACCCTGGGTGTACGCCGGTGTTATTGGCACGGTGGGTATGGTGATGCCGATCCTGCCCGGCCATGGTCCCTGCCTGAGATGCGTTATTCCAACCCCTCCCGAGCCCGGCACCATGCCCACCTGTGATACCGCGGGCGTACTCAGCTCAGCCGTTGCCGTCATGGCATCCCTGCAAGTTACGATCGCCCTGCGAATACTGCTTGGGTCTCCCCCGGCCAACACGGGCCTCCTCTACGCCGATGTCTGGAACGGTTCCTTTGAGCTGATGAAGTTCCAAAGAAATGAGAAGTGTCCATGCTGCGCCCTGGGCAATTTCGAATTTCTCGATGCGCGCAAGGTCTCCTGGACAACCTCTCTTTGCGGCAGCAATTCGGTCCAGGTAAACCCTCCGCAATCCGTTGAGCTTGACTTCGAGGCGCTTCGCCAACGGCTCGAAAAGGTCGGCCGGGTCAGTTCGAGCGGTCTGCTGATGCGCTTTAGAGCCGATGATGGCGAAATGGTGATCTTCCCGGATGGAAGGGCCATTGTCACGGATACGACCGACGTGGCCAGGGCAAGGACATTTTACGCACGATATGTCGGGATATAGGCGTCCGGGCGGTTGCCATCATGTCAGGGGTCTATCCCTTCGAACAAAACGCTTGACAGGTAGCGCTCACCGGCATCGGGCAGAATGACGACGATTATTTTATCTTTGTTTTTCGGCAGAGATGCCGTTCGAACGGCAGCGGCCATCGCTGCGCCGCTGGATATGCCGCATGTGATCCCTTCTTCCCTGTGCAGACGCCTTGCCATTTCCACGGATTCATCGTTTGACACAGTGGCTATCTCGTCTACCAAATCCAGGTCCAGCACGTCAGGTTTGAATCCGGCGCCTATGCCCTGGATCTTGTGAGGTCCCGGCTTCGGCGGTTCCCCGTTGCGGATGGCGGTCAGCACGGGTGAATGAATCGGCTCGACCGCAACCGACCAGATGGCTTTTCCTTTTGATCCCTTAATATACCGGTTCACTCCGGTGATAGTCCCGCCAGTCCCTACCCCCGATATCAAGGTATCGATGCTGCCGTCGGTGTCGTCCCAAATCTCAGGGCCTGTGGTCTTGAAATGAATTTCCGGATTGGCCGGATTCTTGAACTGCTGTGGCATATAGTATTTTTGCGGGTCCCCGGCCACGATCTCTTCGGCTTTCGCTATGGCCCCCGGCATGCCCCTGGCGCCCTCGGTCAATATCAATTCCGCCCCATATGCTTTCAGCATACGCCGGCGTTCAATGGACATGGTTTCAGGCATGGTTAGAACCAATGGATACTGTCTGGCTGCGCAGACAAACGCCAGGGCAATTCCCGTGTTGCCGCTGGTCGGTTCGATCACGGTCACATCCCGCCTGCCTTGTTTCAGTTTTCCCTGCGCCTCGGCGGCCCAGATCATGGACGCCCCAATCCGGCACTTCACCGAATAGGAGGGGTTGCGCCCTTCTATCTTTGCCAGGACGATCCCGGGCAGCCCTGCCGTGATTCGATTGATGCGGACCAGCGGCGTCCGCCCGATGCTCAAACTGTTATCCTCAAATATCTTCCCCATGTCGATTCTCCTTGTAAGGCGGGCGCCTGGACCACCAGCCGGGATTGGCGCAACATGAGATATCCGACTTCCGTATCGGTCAGTGCCGGACGGCACGAAGTTCGCCGACCTTCGTGGCAACAACCTCCGCTGCGCGGTCTATTTCCTCAGCCGTGGTGAGCCTGCCGATGCTGAAGCGCACGGCGCCGAAGCCCTGCTCAAGTGATGTTCCCATGGCCTTGAGCACCCCGGACAGTTCGCCACTGCCGTCATGGCAGGCCGATCCGGTGGAAGCGGCGATCTGCGGTGTCTGCGCCAGCAGGTCGGCCCCGACTACTCGGCGAAAACTGACGTTAAGGGTGTTGGGAAGCCGCTCGGTTGGGTCTCCGTTCAACTCCACACCATCCACCCGCTCGCGCAGTTTTGTGTGAAAATGCTCCCGAAGGGAGAGGATGCGAGCGCCATCGGCGGCCAGGCGCTGAGCGGCCAATTCTGCCGCCTTGCCCAGGGCCGCAATGTAAGGCACATTTTCCGTGCCCGCTCGGCGACTCCCTTCTTGCCCTGCGCCGTGCAGATACGAGTTGATTTTTATCCCCCGCCGGATAAAAAGAGCGCCAATTCCCTTGGGGGCATAAAGCTTGTGGCCGGCGACCGTCAACAGATCCACCTGCAGATCGTCCACCCGCGCCGGGATCTTTCCCACCGACTGGGCCGCATCGCTATGAAATATGATCCCTTTTTCGCGGGCGATTGAGCCGATTTCGGCTAACGGCTGGATCGTCCCCACTTCGTTATTGGCGTGCATGACACTGATGAGGATGGTCTCGGCGGTGACGGCCCGGCGGACTTTGTCCGGATCGACGCGGCCGGCGCCATCGACGGGCAGGCGTGTTACCGTGAAGCCCTGCCCCTCCAGCCAGTCGAGAGGGTCCATAACCGAAGGATGTTCGATGGCGGTGGAAATGATGTGCCTGCCGCTGTCTCTGTTGGCAAAAGCGCTGCCGATGAGGGCCTGGTTATTGGACTCCGTGCCGCCGCTGGTGAAGATGACTTGCGCCGGATCACAGCCCAGCAGAGCCGCAACCCTTGCCCGCGCCAGTTCCACCGCCACCCTGGCCTTTTTCCCGTAAGGGTGGCCGCTGGAAGGATTGCCGAACACCTCGGCCAGGTAAGGGACAAGTTCTTCGACCACCGCAGGGTCGGTTGGGGTCGTAGCGTTGTAATCGAGATAGATGGGTTGCATAAGGTTTTTGTCTTTTTGTCTTCCGGTCTTCCCGTTCATCCTCGTTTACACCAACCGGCAAAAGGCGCACACACCGGGGGCCGTGGTTGCTTGCCCGCATGCTTCACAAGGGTGAAGTTCGGGCTGTTTGTACCCCGGGAAAAGGCTGTTTTCTTTGGCCCGCAAAAAACTGAAGTAGAACTGCAGCTTGGTTCCGGGAGAACTATTCTCCATGGAGTTTAGGACCTCCTTTAGACGAAGGCTTGTCGCCCCAACTGAAAACGGGCACTCCTGCTGAATATAATCAATGTTGGAGATGATCGCATAAGCGGCGGTTTCGCGCTCATAGAACCGGGCAAGAGGTTTTGCCCTCTTCACCAGCCCCAGACCATCCGCCGGAAGCACGGGCGATTGCCTGACAAGATATTCGGCCTCCCAATGCAGAACATTTCCAAGCAGAACGGCCGCTTCGTCATCCAGATTATGGCCTGTGGCAACGACCGTGTAGCCGAGATCACGAGCCGCGCGGTTCATCTCATGCCGTTTGACCAGGCCGCAGACCGAGCAGAGTTTTTTTCTTCCACCCATTCTCCGGCCGGCCATTTCGGGTACCGTTTTGCCATAGATATCGGCTAAATCCAGGACATGCAGTTTAGCTTGAGCAATGATGTCTTGAGCAAATTTGCTGACATGCTCGCCCGATCTTTTTGAATAGCTGCACCCTGTATCTATCCCGAGATCGATATACAACCCGTCGGCCTGGAAACCCAGTTTCAGCAGAATGCGCCACAGGGACAGACTGTCTTTTCCCCCCGATACCGCAACCAGTATGCGGTCGTCAGGCTCGAACATCCGATGCTTCTTGATGAAGCTGTAGGTTATCTTTTCAACCCACTCCACAAAATGCACTTCACACAGAGCGAGCCTGTGCTGGCGCATATTGATGACACTGTCCGCCGCGCACCTGCGGCAACGATGTACTCCCATAATCCGCCCTCGGGAGTGCAAAAGCAAAAAGACAGACCTCAGCGGCCGGTGGTCAGTCGTCAGAGAAAAGCTTTTTCTGAGCGCTGGCCACTGACGACTGTCTTTCCTTCCCTATCCGCCCGAAATAACGGAAATCAGCTTGATCTCGCCCTGATTTCCAAGTCTGGTTTCATTATTGACCAGCTTGCCGTCCCTGACGGCCAGAACGCTTTGAGGGTTGAGCCCCAAGCCTGTTATCAGTTCCCGGATGGTTATGTTGCCGGGTATTTGCCATTCCACATCTTTGAAGATAACTTTGATCATACTTTACCTGGAAATTACGAATATGCCGATTTGCGCGAATATATTCGGGAGCCTTGAAAGACGCCCCCTGTCTCCAATGTATTCGCAGCGCTCGATTGTAATGCCTTTGTCCCGGCAGAATATGAAAAAATCGCGGATGCTCAGAAAGTGAAGATTTGGTGTTTCATACCATTGATAAGGCAGGGACGCCGTCACAGGCGCCCTGCCCTTGAAGAACATCTGCAGCCTTGCGCTGTAATGGGCAAAATTGGGGAACCCGACAATTACCTTCTTTCCCACCCTCAGGGAATCCTCGACCACCGGTTCGACATGCCTGACCTGCTGCAAGCTCTGATTGAGGATTACATAGTCGAACGAACGGTCCGGATACTCGGAAAGCCCCGAGTCAATGTCACCGTGAAATACGTTCAAGCCCCGCGCCACGCACGCGTATATTGCCTGTTCGTCGATTTCTATGCCCTGGCCGCGTGCTCCTTTGTCCTTTATCAGCATGTAGAGCAGTTCTCCGGTGCCGCACCCCAGGTCGAGGACCGACGAGCCGGGGACAATCAGTTCAAAAATAATCCGGTGGTCCAGGTTTGACTCAGACGGCATGTTCGCTCATAACCTCGTAGCCGTTGTAGACCTTCTTCAGGAAATGGGTGATCAGATGCGTCTCTTCCTCAATTTCGAGCAGGAAAGCATCATGCCCATAGGTGGAATCGATTTCGCAATAGCTTGCTTCGATACCCGCAAGTTTGCAGGCCCTGACGATCTCCTTGGTCTGGTACGGCGGATAGAGCCAGTCAGACTTGAAGGCGATCACAAGGACCTTCGCATCGGTCCCCCTCAACAATTCGTGCAGGGAGCCGCCCTCGGCCGCGTCGAAATTATCCATTGCCTTGGTGATGTATAGGTAGGAGTTCGCATCGAACCTCTTGACGAAGTTATCGCCGTGGTAATGGAGGTATCCTTCCACCTCGAAGTCGGGGCCGAACTTAAAAGGTTCGATACAGTCTTTCCGTTGCCTGCCGAACTTGTCTCGCATCGAGGTATCGCTCATATAGGTGATGTGGCCCACCATCCTGGCGACCGATAATCCCCTGGCCGGCAGAGGCCCGCCGTAGTAGTTCCCTGACTTCCAGTGGATGTCGGCCATTATTGCCTGCCTGCCCACTTCATCAAAGGCAATTTGTTGGGGCGAGTGCTCGATCGCAGTGGAAATGGGGATTGCGCTGCGCACCCGGCCCGGGTGCCGGGTAAGCCATGAAAGCACCTGCATCCCGCCCATCGATCCGCCCGAGATGCTCAGAAGCTTGTCTACGCCGAGCTGATCCAGGAGGAGTTTCTGACAGTTCACCATGTCATGGATCGATATAAGCGGAAAACTGAGGCCGTAGGGTTTCCCCGTGGCCGGATCGATGCTCGAAGGCCCCGTCGTCCCCTTGCAGCCTCCCAGAATGTTTGAGCATACAACGAAATACTTATTGGTGTCGAAGCCTTTTCCGGGGCCAATCATGTCGTCCCACCATCCCGGCTTCCTGGCCCCGCGGTGAAAGCCCGCTGCGTTGGCGTCTCCCGAAAGGGCATGGACGATCAGGATCGCATTGGTGCGTTCGGGGTTGAGTTCGCCGTACGTCTCAAAGGCGATCGTGACCGTTTCGAGTTTCCCGCCGCTCTCCAGCAAAAACCCACCCGGCGGACAAATCGTCATAGATTTGGTCTCTACTATCATATTATTTGCCCTCCCCCGCTTTTTCAAGCGCCTGGCTTATGTCGATGATGATGTCCCGAACATTTTCCAGACCTATCGAAAGCCGTATGTAATCTTCGGTCGCACCTGTGGCTTCCTGCTCCTGTGCGGTGAGCTGCTGGTGCGTGGTCGAAGCAGGATGGATCACCAGGCTTTTTGCGTCTCCGATGTTGGCAAGGTGTGAAAGCAGCTTGACGGAATTGATGAATTTTTTCCCAGCCTCCAGGCCGCCTTTTATTCCAAAACCGATCAACGCTCCATAATGCCCGTGGAGATATTTTTTTGCAATCGGATGGTTCGGGTTGTCCTCGAGACCAGGGTAATTCACCCAGCTTACCAGCGGGTGGCCTCTAAGAAACTCTGCGACTTGCAGTGCATTCTCCGAATGCCTCTCCTGCCTCAAGGTCAATGTCTCGAGTCCCTGGAGGAAGAGAAATGCATTGAATGGACTCATGGCCGGTCCAATGTCGCGGAGCCATTGCACTCGGGTCTTTATTATGAACGCAACATTGCCGAGGCCGGGAAAGTCCCCGAAGACGTCCCAGAATTTAAGGCCGTGATAGCTCGGGTCCGGTTCGGTGAATTCGGGGAACTTGCCGTTGCCCCAGTTGAACTTCCCGCCGTCCACAATCAGCCCGCCAATCGAAGTCCCATGGCCGCCGACAAATTTTGTGGCTGAAAGCACGCTGATGTCTGCCCCAAAATCGAACGGCCGCACGAGACCTATTCCGACTGTGTTATCCACGACGAAAGGCAACCCTGCATCATGGGAGATTTTTGCAATTGCCTCGAAGTCGGGCACGTTCAGCTTGGGATTGCCGATAGTTTCGGCATAGATAGCCCGAGTAGCACTGGTCAGGGCTTTTTTGATTTCGTCGGGGTCCGTGGAATTGACGAATTTTACTCTGCGTCCCAGCTTGGGAAAAGTGTAGTGAAAGAGCTGGTAAGTTCCGCCGTATAGATTGTCGGCCGATACAATTTCATCTCCCGGTTGCGTGATGGCAAGAAGCGCCAGAGTTTCTGCCGCCTGCCCGCTCGCCACCGCCAGCGCTCCGCTGCCGCCCTCGATCCGGGCGATCCGCTGTTCCAGAACGTCATTGGTCGGATTCATGATCCGGGAATAGATATTGCCGAATTCTCTCAGAGCAAAAAGGTTCGCGGCATGCTCCGTGCTTTTAAATACGTAGGAAGTAGTCTGGTAGATCGGAACCGCCCTCGCGCCGGTCGTGGGGTCGGGAACCTGTCCGCTGTGCAAACCTATCGTTTCCGGGCCCCACCCTATATTTTCAGCTTGTGCCATTAGTGCCTCCCCTGATGGAAATGCCAGGAAAACTCAAATGTTGTAAGACAGGACCGTCTGTTTGAGCATCTGTCTTTCCATCATCTTCTCCAGTGTAAATGATTCGAGCGCCTCGCGCATTTTCCCGGTTACCTCGGACCAGATGTCCAGCATGAGGCATTGCCCGGAACGTCGACAAAGCAGGGGCTTTTCCGTGCATTCGACCAGGCACATCGATCCTTCCAGCACGAACAGGATGTCTTTCAAGGTGATCTCCCGGGGCGGCCTTGCCAATGTATACCCGCCCTGAGAACCGCGGACCGAACGGACGAATCCCGCATTCTTCAGGAGGGCAATAAGATTGGAGAGGTAGTTCTCCGAGATTTCCTGCCGTGCCGCAATATCCTTCAATGCAACTGGTCCGTCTGCCTCGTGGAGGGCAAGATCGAGCATGAGGCGAACGCCGTACCGGCCTTTGGTTGATAATTTCATTGCAGCCTTCCCGATAAGTAATAATTCCCATCGAATTACTGGACTATTTCTCATAAAACAACGCCGTCGTCAATAGCTTATTTCCACCCTCCCGTGGGAGACTTGACGAAAAAAGAGGCCCTGATTAATGTGAAAACTACCTGGTCCATTTTCCACTTTTTAGAATAGAGTACTCAGACCCGACATATTTTTGTTCCCGCGTTCGTTTTAGTTTTCAAGAGGTCTTGCCGTGTGAGCTGAAATGGAATTGTGCCTCCCACGGCACTTAGTTGAGCGCGGGAACAGTTGCCGGAAACCTTCCCCTGGTATGACTGAAGTGGGCAAGCATCACCGATGCCGCTCTGGAGCATGCTGTAAACACTGTTCGAGTGTAAGGCGGAGGCGGCTATGTGGGAAACGGGTCGAAAAATCTCGATTGTCATGGTTGACGATGACGAGGATGATTGCTTTATCATAAAAGAGGCCCTGGCTGAAAGCGAACTGGACCATACTCTGACGATACTTGGATCCGGTTCGGAACTGCTGGACTACCTGCGCGGTCGTGATAAATTCGCAGGGATCGATCCCGAATACCCGGATCTGATTCTGCTGGATCTCTATATGCCCGGTCTTAGCGGCAGTGAGGTGCTCAGGGCAATAAGAGAGGACCCTGAGTTCAGTCAGTTGGACGTGGTGGTGCTCACCGATTCCACTGACTGGTCGGAGTTGTGGGAATGCTACCAGTTGGGCGCAACGGCTGTTTTCAGCAAGGGGAAATGGCTCCAGACATTCGCCGAAATCATCAGAATTTCAGGACCCTACTGGTTCAAATTCGTGACTCTCAAGCTCGACGATCCTCATCCTGATTCAAACTCCCGGGCTAGTGTTTAAGACCTTGTGAACTTTCCGGCCTCCAAAGTAGACAAATTCAAAGGCCAATACGTCATTTCAGTCGTAAAGAATTGAAAAGCGTTATCGACCACGACACATCAGGAGGCAGCAATGAATACAAGAAAAATCATAATTCTGGCGTCCATCGGGCTGGCTCTTTTTATGATCGTACCTGCCCGTGGTGCGAATGCCCAAGATTGCTATTACTGCAACCCGCTTCTGTTTCCGTTCGCCGTGGTGGGGGCCGCTGTGGGAACTGCGGCGGCTATTGTAACCGCTCCCTTCCGTCCCTGTTATGGACCTTACTACTATGCTCCCCCTCCTCCGGCGCCGGTCTACTACGGTCCGCGCCTATATCATCACCACCGGGCAAGGATTCGCGGCCATTATGGCCGGTACGGGCAATGGGTCCCCGGACACTGGCGATCTCGATATTAGGCGCAGTGCAGTGAACCGGGAAAAGAGGACGGACAAAAGAACTCCTCCCTCTGTGTTCCGCCCTCATCCTTCCGTTTGAAACGAATCCCGGGCAAAACCCGCCCCGGGCCCGGGATCAGGGCCTGCCGGGCTTGATCCGGGCCCCTGCACCCCGGTCCTGCCGGCTCCAGTCCTGACTGCGGGGACCCGGGGGGCCGATGTTTTTTGTCGGGCTCCTTCCCGGAGGCCGTTCGTCGCGGCCGCCGCGACAGAGTACAAAGCACGGAGATTTTTCTCCTTCTTCCGCCCCCGCCTTTCGTGCTCCGCCCTTCTCCTTCCGCCATCCGCCTTCCGTCCTCTCAAGGCGCTTTCAAAACCCCTCAGAGATGTGTTAGATGAGAGACCGAACCGATTTTTGGAAGGAGACAGGATGAGCGATCGACCAACCGCATTTTTGGAAGCCCTTGGATACTGCGAGCAACCTTTTGGCATGTTCTATACCGACACGGAGCCTGAGAGCGGATTCGTGCCAAAGGAGGGCGCCGCGTTCTCCTACGAAATGGAGCAGCGGGGCGAGATCGACTTTTCTGCGCTGTTTCAGAATTGGTCGTGCGTAATGGGAAATATATGGCTTGCCCGAAAGAAGAAGTCCGCCGCCTATTTCGAAGCCAGGCGCTACGGATGCATAGGTGGTTCGTTCTACCTCGGCTTCCACAAGCCACAGCTCCAATTCATTGCCCATTACGTTTCAACCGGCATCCCGGGCCGACTCGACGGCGAACGCTACCTTCCATCACCGGAGACGACCCGGCGATTCTTCAACGAACTGCAACCCCGGCCGGCCCCCGCCACGTTCTGCGTATTTAAACCCCTCAGCCTGTTCAAAGAAAATGAATCGCCCGAGATTGTCACTTTCTTTGCCAGGGGTGAGACCATGGCCGGTTTATGCACACTTGCCGCCTTTGTCACCGAAGATTTCGAAGCAGTTGCTTCACCGTTCGGAGCGGGGTGCAGCTACATGGTCACATGGCCCCTGCACTACCTGAAACAAGGCAGGATGAAGGCCGTTCTCGGAGGCTGGGACCCGTCGGACAGGAAGTTCATGAAAACCGACGAGATGACTTTTTCCGTTCCGTATGAAATGTATCTTCTTTTCCTGGAAAGGTGGGAAAAATCCTTTCTGCTGACCGGCACCTGGGCCGGGGTGAAAAAGAAAATCGCACGAAGCCGGCAAGCATGGGGTGAATAGCAATACGGATATCGCATATCGGATGAGGGAGGGCGGATTCCGGTATCCGGCTTCCGATCCTGCTTTCCATACCCTGTCTCCGATATCCGTAAGGGGAATTAAATGAAAATCTCCAGAGGAATCCACGGGCTCAAAGGACTGAGAAGGCTTGGCGTCATCACCGGTGTCCTCGTCAAACACGGATTTGGAGACCTTCTCGAAAGGCTGCTAAACGGCAGGAAAGCACGCCCGGAAGTCTCGGACGGGGAGATGTTTCTGCGGGGAGGGTTCCCGTCGGCCCGTCGCATCCGGCTCGTGCTCGAGGAGCTGGGGCCGAGTTTCGTAAAGCTGGGTCAGCTCATGAGCACCCGCGCCGACATCTTCCCTCCCGAATACATAGCTGAATTCAAGAAGCTCCAGGACATGGTGCCTCCGGTTTCTTTCGAGGAGGTCAAGGCGGTGGCCGAACGAGAGATCGGACGGCCCCTGCTCGAAATCTTCGCCGAGTTCGACGAGCAATCCATCGCGGCGGCCTCTGTAGGCCAGGTGCATATAGCAAAGCTGCATTCGGGCCAGAAGGTCGCGGTCAAGATCATTCGCCCCGGAATCGACCGCCGGATAAAAGAGGACCTTCGCCTGATGTATTTTTTGGCCCGCAGGGCGGAAAAGACGCTTGAAATCGGCAGGGTCATCGGCGCAACCAATCTTGTCCGGGAATTCGAGCGCAACATCACCCGCGAACTCGATATGCTGATCGAGGCCGGAAGCATTGAAAAGTTTGCGAGGAATTTCGAGGAGGTCGAAGAGATTTACATCCCGAAGGTCCACTGGGACTACACTACCAGGTCCGTGCTGGTGATGGAGCACATCGAAGGCATAAAGATGGACCAGGTCCAGGAGATCCGCGCGGCCGGAATCGACCCTAAAGAGGTGGCGATGATCGGGTTGCGCTCCTTTTCCCGCCAAATCATGCTCTACGGCTTCTTTCATGCCGACCCCCATCCCGGCAACACCATAGTCATGCGCGACGGGCGGGTGAGCCTCGTGGATTTCGGCATAACCGGTTACCTGGACGAGGAAACGATGCGCCAGATCGCCAACCTCTTTCTGGGATACGCCGAACACGACTACGACATGGTTATGGATGCCCTGATGGACGCAGGGCTCATAAACGAGAATATGGACCTCAAAGCATTGCGCAGCGACCTCAAGGACGTAAGTGAATCCTTCTATGGCCGTTCCCTTCAGCACATTTCGGTAAAAGACGTCTATGACCAACTGATGGACCTTGTGCTCAAATACCGCATCAGGCTCCCAAGAAACTTGCTGCTGCTTCTGAAAACGTTTATCCAGACCGAGGCGCTGGGAAAGATACTTGGCAGCGACGCGAGCATCCTCGAGGTGACCAGGCCCTTTGCCAAAAAACTCCTCCAGCGCGGCTTGAACACCCAGAGCATCCTGAGAAATCTCGATCGGGAGGGCCGCGCCATGAGCGGCTATGCAAGGAGCATCCCCAAACACGTGAATGACATCCTCAGGCAGACGGCGGCGGGCAGGCAGCAGATAGAACTTCGCCACACCGGCCTGGAAGAGGTGCGGTCCCGGGTCGAAAAAGGCGTAAACCGGCTGACGGTCGGCATCATAATCGCAGCGTCGATCATAGCCGGCGCGATGATTTTAAATTCAGGCCAGAAAGTCATGGAACTCACCTTCAGCTTTCTCGGCCCCCAGACCGTCTCGCTCACGGCAATCCTGGGAATAGCCGGCTACGCGGTCGCAACCCTTCTTGGAATCTGGCTGATTGTCTCCATTTTGAGGTCGGGCAGGCTGTAATTCAGTGAACCGTGAACAGTGAACAGTGAACGGTGAATAGTCATCAGTGAACAGTGAACGGTGAATAGTGATCAGTGAACAGTGAACGGGAAAAGAGAAGGCACGGCCTGTCAACTGCTGAGTTTTGTGGAGGAATATATGGACACGGCTCTTCTTTTGATCGACATCCAAAACGATTATTCCCCCGGGGGGAACATCCAAGTTCCGGGCAGCGTGGAGGCGAGTCTTCGCGCCCGCGAAGTTCTCGATTTGTTCAGGAAAATGGCGATGCCGGTTATTCATGTCCGTCATCTGTCTGTGCGGCCGGGCGCCACTTTCTTTTTGCCCGGCACCCGGGGGACCGAAATTCACGAAAACGTCAGGCCCCTTCCCACGGAAGCCGTTATTGAAAAAAACTATCCGAACTCCTTCCGGGATACCCCCCTGGGGACGATTCTCGAAAAAGGAGGCATCACCCGGCTCGTAATAGCCGGCATGATGACCCACATGTGCGTGGATGCAACGACGCGCGCCGCATTCGACTACGGCTCTACCTGCACGCTGGTCCACGACGCCTGCGCCGCAAGACCACTCTCGTTCGGAGGCGAAACGGTGCCTGCCGGTCACGTCCAGTCGGCCTTCCTCGCGGCGCTGAACGGACTTTACGCCAAGGTCGTCTCCGCTGGCGAATTTATTTCCAAGGAATCTGTAAAGTAAGAGGAAAAATCCAGGTTCGTATTTAGGGCTTGTCCGTAAATAAAACATTTGCGCTCGCATCCGGCTTTTGGCCTGCTTCGGCCGCTCATTAATCGCAAAATCCTCGACGTAGCCCGGCTACGCCTGGGGTTTTGCTCAATCCTCGCGACCAAATCAGTCTCAAAATCCGGCGCGATCCCTACGAGGCTTATTTACGGACAAGCCCTTAATGTTTCGATTTTAGGCCGGCGCACCGGACGCCTCACGGCGCCTCGCTACCGATTCAAACATCCGGAGACCGGTATCAGCTCCCCGTCCGACTTTATCCCGAACCGCAGGGACGGAGTCCTCCGCCCCCCGTCCTAACGGTTGCTTTCAGGACGATTTTCTGTTAGCATTAAACCTTGGTTTGCGCCCATAGCTCAGCTGGATAGAGTGCCGGACTACGAATCCGTAGGTCGGGTGTTCGAATCACCCTGGGCGCGTGAGAAAAGCTTTAGAAATTAAGGGGTTACGGAGGCATCCGAAACCCCTTAATTTATTTCATGGGGCTTTTTGGAAAACTGTCCCGCTTTTGTCCCGGAATAGTTGTTAGCCACTGGGTTTGAACCACGAGCCCGCGCTCAGTCCACAGTCGATGGATCACGCTTACCGTCTTAAAGTTCAATGTCTTACTACGGTTCCAGGTGGGATAAAAATTATCCTTTCTCGCGCTTAATCAAGCGGCGCTTCTTGGCGCTTACCGTCCTACACAAGAAATGGATCACGATGCTCGTCCTATACTCAATCTCCATCTTCGCACAACCCTGCCGATGGATCGCGCTTACCTTCCTAAAGGTTAAACTCCAACTAGCCCGGGGAGCCAGGGGCGGTCCGTGTTACGGGTCGCCTTCCCTTCCATTCATCGGCACGATGATCCTACCAGTCGGCAGGCGCAGCAGATCATGTCCGTCCCATAGCTGACGAAGCCACACCAGAAACAATAAAAATTAATGTTTCTCCCGCGCCTTTATTCGCTCCCGCAAATCCAAGCGGGCCGCGTTCTACGCGGCGCTTTCACCCTAATTCCTAACTCCAAATCAGGGTGGACACAACCACCACGCATGTCGAATACAAGGAGACAGATCATGGGACTGAAAAGAATCGGCGCTCTCTGGAACAAGGAAGACAAGAATAAGCAACCGTACTTTTCCGGAACCCTCGCTCTGGGAGTTCTCGGGGAAGCCCAAATCATGGTCTTTCAAAACAAACACAAGGAGGAAGAGAATTACCCGGATGCGATTATAAGCCTGGTAGTGAGTGATGATGACGGGCAATGATGGTCATGAAACGGCCGCAAAGGGAAAGTACCCTTTGGCCAAAGCCCTAATCCGCAACGCGGGAAGGGGTTTTCTATTTGCTTGAAGCAGTCGTGCGAGAGAAGGGATAAGGGAAAAAAGTCCGCTCGCCACTGAATAGCTATTGCCAAATCTCCCCTTTCATTTTTTCTTGTAAATCACGTGGAGCCGAAAAAACTCAAAGTAATTGTCCTCGTCAAACCAGGCGCATTTGAAATCATAGAGCCGCAGCCCGGTTAAGTGGCTCAAGGCCAAAGCGTAGATAGTCAGCTGTCCAATCGGCTTCTCTCTTCTGGCCCCTGGTTTAAAGTCCAAAATATAAATGGCGCCGCGCCGGATCTGCACCAGATCAATGTGGCCGGTGATGGCTTCTCTCGGTTTAAGGGCCAGCGGAACCTGGAAGAGCGGTTGGCTTTGAAAATAGCGGAGGTCTCTCCCAGTCAAAATCACCGGCGCTTCCACGGCCACCGTCGCGCTATCATTGGCGAGCATAAATTCCTGGAGCCTGGGGTGGCGGAGCTTGTTAGTGCCTACCGCCTGAAGCACCAAGCGGGCGTTTTTCGTGGCGCTGTTATTGACCCGGGGCGTGATTTTGACCTGGTCGAGGTTGAAGACGCCTTTTAGCCTTGACGAGCGGTTTTCGGTTTCGGGCATCCGGCGGAATAGCTGGTGAGGGCAATCTTGAGGCACAGATTCCAGAAAGTTTTGGAGGGGGGAGAATTTCCCGAGCTCGTGATGGCGGCTTATCAGATAATCGAGTTTGGCCCAGTGGCATTGGTAATCGTACGCCTGGCCATGGAGAAGGCGCGCTCTAATAAAAGCTTTTCGCGGATCATAGCTCGCCAAGAGCTCGGCGGGGGTTTTTAAGATCGGCAGATACTCTTTCCAGCCTTTGGTCCAATTGGCAAGGGTTTGGTGAGTGACCGGAAGACCATTACGTGCCGATTACGTACTTTGATTTTGCCGAAGCCCGCCCTTGTAACCAGACACCACCAAGTGCCCGCAACTGAGGCCGTTCCCGCTGCATTACTATTCGACAAATTCGGTCTGCCTGTGCACACTATCGTATCCTTGAGCATTGTTGACGAGCCGCCTCTTATACCGAATCCGGAAGTCGTATTCTCCTAATTGGTTCTGGTTTTTGCAGCATCTTCACAAGGTCCTTGATTTCACGAGAGATGCCTTGGCGTATTTCCTTGAAGGAGAGCCATTCGACAAATCCCATCTCATTATTGATGTAAAACCCGTCATCGCTGTCTACATCGCCGACATGAAGTCCCTTGCCAGCGGATTGGACGACCAGGTTTTTAATGGGTATTTCCACCTTGCCGGTCTCCTTGGTTTCAACCTCGATTTTCAGGTTCAGCTCCCACTCGGTGAGCGTTCCTTCACTGGTGGTGTCCTTGATCCTCGCATTGGATAGTTTTAGAATCACCTTCTCTTCCGCGCATCCCAGCCGCGCCGCAAACATTCGCCGTAAGGTTTCCTCATTCTGTTTTTTGATACTGGCGTCTGATCGCTCTTTTTCCTTCCTGGCGCGCAACTCATTCTCAAGCTCATTGCGGATTTCTTCATAAAGTGTCATGGAGATCTCTCCGCTAATCTTTTCGATTGGGATAAGTGTAGGATTTCAAAGCGATACAGGAGTTATAGTCACCTTATAAACACCCATCTTCTCAGACTTGCCGCTGACGACCAGAGCATGAGTTGATTCAGCATACCGATACTCCTGAAAATCTGGGCTAAAATCCAAATGATAGTCTTCAGGCCGCAAGCCTTTCGCTTCCCCTAAACTTAATATCCCATCATTTGGACCAGAAAGGACGCATGCGGTTATACTTGTGACTCTGGTCGTTGTTCTTTTTTCAGATTCGTATACTACAACAGCCCGAAATGAGGGGTGGCCACTCGATTTCGGCATTTCAAATATATCTTCCTTGTCGTCCCAATAATCCAAGAATTTATGAAGTTCCCTAAAATTACTCAATTCATCCATCAGCACCGGGCCTCCTTTCGTTTTGTGATACCTTCCGCTGGATCGAGTAAACTATGCGATCTCGGTGTTCATGATCTTATCCTATCTCACTCCGGTTTGATGTCAATCTTGTTCTTTTTCAGCCAATTGAAAAGGGTTGGTTCACTGACTTTGTACCTCCTGGCGACAAAGGCCTTGGACGAGCCGTTTTTCAATAAGGCTTCGATTTCCGGCTTGAACGGGTCCAGTCGGCTCTTGCCCGGTCCTTTTGGGCGGCCCAGCTTCACACCTTTTGCTTTCTGGGCTTTGAGCGCCTCTTCCGTACGGGCTGATACCAAGTCCCGCTCTATCTCAGAAAACGAGGCCATCATGTGGAGAAATACTTTTGGCTCAATGGTATCGTTCAGTGCCCATGCGCCCTTGACAGCGTAAACGTTAACCTCTTTCCGCTTCAGTTCAGAAAGGATTTCCAAAATGTCAAGAGTTCAACGACCCAACCGAGAAAGCTCCGGTACAATAAGCCAATCTCCGGTATCCAGGGGATCCACGGCCCTGGCAATCTCCCGGTTTCTCCAAGACTTCATGCCTGGTACCTTTTCCTCCACCCAATCGACGTTTCCTAGCCTGCGCTCGTTGGCAAAGGCCAGAATATCGGCCTTGTTTTTCTCCAGGTCCTGGTCCGAAGTGGAAACCCGCAGGTAGCCAATCGTGCGCTGGGGTCGAGGGGGGGGCTTGCGTTCACCGCTACAGCCTTGAGAAGCCGTTTCATAGCCTCCTCCTGCCTTGTTAGGTGAAAACCCGTAAAACTGCCCCATTTTTTACCTAAAATTCTACGAAATTAAGACCTTTTGTTAGATGCTAATGACACGCAGAAATCGCACGTTTTTAACTAAGATTGAGCAAAAGCAGAATGGAAGCAGAAGTATTTTCGTTTTCACAGTTTTCCCTGGATCGTGTATATTTCACTTGAGGAATTGGGAAATGGCTCTCCTGCACAACCATAAACCAGCTGATCTCGCAAACTTTGTGGCTCTGGAACTTAAACGCCGATCCGGTCGCCCCCCTCCCATAAGAACACTGATTTCCCTATTTGAGGTAATGTACTTCGCTAGCCTTCATACAGAAGAGGGAGAGCCGGTATCTTTTCACATTGTCTATATTGATCCGAAAAAACCGGACAGCAAGCCCCCGAAACGGATCAGACAGGACAGATGGAGAGTTACACCTTTCGCTGACAAAATCCCTTTCTCCATCTCCGATTGCATAAAGCTTGCTAGGGCAACTGATCCACGAACATCCTCATTAGCCGTTTACCACGCGAAGGATAAAAAGTTATTTATCTGGGGTTTAGTTGATCAAGGTAATAGATTATACGATTATATAAACTTCGATGTTGAATCCGCACATCCTTGGCCCGGTACATTCCAAGCGAGCATACTTGGATTCGGAAGAATTGGAGCCTATATCTCTAGCCAGAAAATAGCTGAACTTAGAATAAATACACTTGTAACTAATAGCCCTGATGTCCTTTGGGACGGGCCAATTTCAATGATAATTAGCCATTCCTGTAAGTTTTCTAACGATAATGTTATACATCAACTTGAAAATAGCCCCTATAAAGATTCTTCCTTTTGGGAGCTGGATTTGCATTATTTTTGGATCACTTCTATTGCTAGACTTCTACGAAGGATTCAAAATTTACGCCACGGAGGGTCGGTCCTAATCACTCCAGATAATTCATGTAGTCAGCTTAAGATCAAATACGTTCTTAGATATTCCAGATTAAGAACTTGCCTTGAAAATTTTGCTGTCCAGCAAATTCAGTCTACATGTTCTTGGAACTATATATATCATTCTAAAGATATCAAGGAACCACCATCTCAACTTTTTTGTGATAATGCTATTTTCGAAGATGAAGTAAGCGATGGCCGTTCTGAGATTGATGGAGCAATATGGTTTATATCTCTTTTGTCACGCATTGATGGTGCGGTTATTATGGATACAAATCTTAGTGTACTGGGCTTTGGTGCAGAAATATTAGCTACAGAAGTTCCAATTAACATCTTCAGGTCCCCATCCCCTAGGATTACGAAGAGGAATCTTAAGAAGGTTGATTACGAAACTTATGGCACACGTCACAGATCGGTTTTTAGATATTGCTGGTCCGTTCCTGGCAGTGTTGGATTTATAATATCTCAGGATGGACAGGTACGGGCAGTTACTCGCATTGAAGACATGATTCTGCTTTGGGACGACATACAGCTCACGCATTAGCAGTGGGAAATTATCAGCTGTCTGCCAGAACCTTTACCGCTCATGGGGTCGGGCCTTTACGGCTCTTGGGGTCGGGCCCGCTAACTTACCGCTCATTTGGGGTCGGGCCGAGCTTAAAGCTCGACTGCTGAAGGAGAGACTGGTCCTGATTGGGTATTTTAGACTCTTAAAACGCGATTTTTAACCCCGAAACGGCCTGTTTAACAGCGGCCTTCTCCCACGCGTCTTTCCCCGCCCGCCATCCGGACGCAAAATTCATCGCCAAATATTCGGCAAGATGTCAGAACAATGAAACCATCAAGACCGCCCTTCCTCTCACCTCTTACCCCTAACCCTTTACCTCAATGCTTCCTCATACTCGGCAAGCTCCCGCCGTCTGCGAGGCCTTTTTCTGCTCTCTTTGCGCCTTCACGTCCGCCTTAAGCACCGCGTTCATGCGCTACCGGCACCCTTTGCCCTGCGATTTGAACCACTCGGGAACTTCTCTGTCCACCCGCAAGGCAACGGATGATTTCCGTTCAAGCATCCGGATAGCGGGATTCTTGAAAAACTCTTCGTCCAGCGGGGGGATATCCGATAAAAATGAGGGGTCAGGTCTTGAAAAAGGAATTTGTGAATTTTCCAAGCTGCCCGCCCAGCGCGCACTTAACATCGCGAAGGATGTCTCTGGACTCTATTGCCAATCGAGACGCTCGCCATCATTTCAGCCAAGAGTTTCTGAACGTTCTACCTCACTCCCTTTTCCTTTTTCAAGCCCTGACCCCTTTCTCTGCTGGAAGGAGGTGCCAAGAAGGTTGTAGAGGGGGCCCATCCCTACGGAAAGTTGTTCCTGTGAAGCTCCTACCAAGGCGACGCGCCGGGCGTTGAGGGCCCGCTTCAGCTTTTCCAGCATGAGTGGGGATAGAGACATTGACACCTCCGGACAGTTTTAAACGCCAAATATTGTCATTCCGAATAATGCCTCAACCTGACCACCAACGGATCCCGAAGGGCATTTCGGGTTCGCCTGCGGCCCTGAAACCCTCTCGGGAAACCTTGGAGGCCGTGCGACCTTCCCATATGCGAATCGAAAACACAATAGAAAGCTCAACGGGACCGGTTTTAGCAATCTCAGGACATATCACCGGCTTCGCAGTTAGATGGCCTCAACTCCCACCTCTATGCGTTGGAGGGTCTTAGGGCAAAAACTCCACAGTCCTCGAGCCGGGCCGGAGCAAAAGCCGACGCGCCGGCGCGGCCAGGTAGCTGGAATCTCATACGGGGTTGCGTTCGATGGAATATTTCACCTCATGTCGAGGTTCTTCGATCAACTCTGGAAGCTTGTTTCTCATAATAACGTGTCAGGCCAAGAGGGACCGGCGGCAAATCGCATCCCTTACTGCAAAAGCAGCGGTAAGGAAGCGAGGTCACCTATGGGGTCTAGGCAGCCTTAGTCGTCAGTCTCGCAGTCGCCGGTCTGAGACTGAGCACAAGAAACACTGACACCAGTAAGCCGCAGACTACATAGCTCACTCCTCCCAAAAAGGACCCGGTGGCCGTAACGAGGTAGCCAATAACATACGGTCCGACAAAACCACCCAGATTTGCGGAATTAATGAGCCCGGTAGCGCCGGCACGAGCTTCAGCCGTCAAAAAGGTTGAAGGCAGGCTCCAAAACGGGCCAAAGGGGCTATAAAGTCCCGCACACGAAATAGAAAGGAAAATCACGGACAAGACAATCCGGTTTTTTGCCAAAACGCTCAAAAACAACGCCAAGCCGCCTACCAGTAATGGTATTGCTGTGTGATACTTGCGCTCACCCCGTCTGTCTGACGAACGCGCAACAAAATACATGGCCAGAAGCGCGGCTAGATAGGGAGCTATGGTTATTAGACCGATGTTGAATATGTCAAAGTTGGAGAATGACTTGAGTATCGTGGGCAACCAGAAATTAAAGCTGTAAAAAGCCGACATCCAAAAGAAATATACGATTGTTAGCATCCACACGGCTCTGTTCTTGAATATGTCCCCCGTTGCTAATTTCTTCCTCTTTTCCACCGCCAATCTCTCTTCCTCCAGCGTTTTGATTAACGTTCTTTTCTCGGCTTCACTCAACCATCCGGCTTGATGCGGATAATCCGTGAAAACCAAATAGACAACAACGGAAAGGAGAAGCGGCACCACTGCTTCCAAAGCAAACATCCACCGCCAGCCTAGATTGGAAATGATGAACCCGGAGATCGGCGAAACGATCAGCCCCGATAGGGGGAAACCGAACATAAAGAAAGTTGTTGCCTTGGCGCGTTCTTTTTCCAGAAACCAGTGGTTCAAATATATTATTATCCCTGCAAAAAAGGGAGACTCTGACACGCCCAATAGAAAGCGAATGACATAAAGCTGATTGACTGAGGTTATGAAAGCTTGTGATAACGCGAGGCCAGACCACGCTACCATCGTAATCGAAATGAGCCTGCGGATGCTCCATTTTTCCGCCAGTAGAGCACCGGGAATCTGAAGTGCCAGATACCCGATGAAGAATATTCCGGATGCGGAGCCGAAGGCCGTCGGGTTGAATCGAAGATCTTTCATCATGTGGGTGGCGGCCATACTGATGTTTAGGCGGTCCATAATAAACAAGATGTAGATTATGAAACTCATAAAACTTATCCGCCAATAACGTTTATCCATTTTTGTGCCGACCTCCTAATTCAAGAATTAGGGTAGTTACTCCAATATTCGGGAAGTATTTCTTCTCCCCCGGACGGAGTTCAAAAATGAGGAGACCGGCGCCAGGTAAACTATTCCTGAAAATTCGACCCTCATTTTCTTACCACTCCTCTGGAAGCAAAGCCCCACGGTTGGTCCTTGGGGCTCTGCTTCCGTTTACATCTGAGCGGCTTCATCCCTATTGGATGATAGACCGGTTAACAATATTTACAATTCTCTCGGTCGCGGGAAGGATATTCCACAAGAACCACTCCTGGGACATAAACACGATGACAGTATCGCTTTCGGGATTGGCAAACCACCTCGTCCCGGCAGCTCCCATCCATCCAAAGGCGCCCTTAGCGCCGTTCTGATTGTCAAAGGGAGGCTTGGCTACATTGTCCTCCTGGATGTCGATCATATAACCCCAACGGTTATCCCAGAAGCTGTTCTTGAAATTACCTATCTGATTGGTTGTCATTCGTTTGACGGCCTGTTCGCTCAAGAGGCGTTTACCATCCAATATACCCTTGTTAAGCATCATTTGGGCGAATCGGAAATAATCATAGGAGGTCGAAAAGATACCGCCTGCAGCGCTGAGCCATTTCTTGTGGGAGCCAAGCACCCCTTGGAGACCGAGCGGGCAGCACCCATAGCCTCCGAATTCCATGTTTCGCGGCCACCACTCGCCCAGTTTCCCTTCAGGGGTCCCGGGACCGCCGCCCCATACCATGGAAGGAATACGCGCCAGGTCTTTTTCAGCGGGATAAAATGATGTGTCGACCATTCCCAGGGGCTTGAAAAGGCTCGCATTCATCAACTTATCAAGGGGCTTCCCCGATACGACTTCCACAATGTATCCGAGGACGTCCGCGCTGGTGTCGGTATAGGCGAATTGGGAACCAGGTTCAAAAATCAAGGGGATTTTTGCGGCTAGCTGTGCGTTTTGTTTAGCCGTAATATCATAGTCGCCGGTCCCCCACTTCACACCCGCGTCCCTCATGAGATCGCCGACATAATCCTTGACGGGATCGCCTGTGTAACCGTCTCTGGCCCTGTCTCCGGTCGCGTTGTTGGGACGGTAGATGCCCGAGGTCATGTTGAGCAAGTCGTGGAGCGTAATATCACGTTTGGCCGGAACCAATTTTATCGAACCGTCCTCGGCTTTGACAGCCACCTTCATCTTGGCGAACTCGGGCGCGTACATCGAAATAGGGTCACTCAGAAGAATTTTCCCCTCGTCCACCAATTGCATGGCCGCAGCCGCAACCAGCGGCTTACCCATGGAGACAAGGCTGAAAATCGCATCAGTTCTCATGGGAACACCTTTTTGCATTTCGCCGAAGGCTTCGTGGTAAACGATTCGACCGTGACGGGCAACCAGCACCACCGCGCCCGGCATCACCTTTTTATCCATGTAGGTGTTAACCACCCGGTTGATGCCTTCGGAAAGCACCGCGCCGTCCATTCCCTCTGACTTGGGGCTTGCCACTTGATTAGTAGTTTTCGCGGGCGCTTGAGGATTAGAGCTGCCTTTCGCGTAAACCATTCCTGTGGCAAATACCAATGCAAGGCTCGCCGCGAGTATCTTTGGAAATAGGCTTCTCAATCTTTTCATGTTGACCTCCTTCTTTTCATGTTGACATCCTTCGGTTTTGTGCAAGATCTGGAATTGGCCCGAGATGGACTAACCAACGCCCAAACAAAAGGTTCAAAGCACGACCAGGGAACTCCCCGTCCTATTGTGGAAGTACGGGGCCCCCGACAGTTCCAATATTCTCATGGCCTCCTGGCCAATGCAGTGGGAAACCCCTATGACGCCGAAGTCTCCGTTTTGAAGATATTCCAACGACGCCTTCATGCTTTCGGGTGATGCTTCCACCAGATGTGTTCCGCCGAGGACCGCATAGATCGGCTTCTTAAAGCGGGAGACAACGGCATCCAGCATGTTGCGCATCCCCGGATGAGAACAGCCCAGAATGGCTACGAGCCCCCTGGGAGTATCCACTGCCAGCATAATTTCGTCGTCAAAGGAGTCCAAAACGAATTTGCCGTGCTTGAAGAGCTTGAATCGATCCTTCATTGCCTCGTCGGGATGGGTGCGTGGAAAATTTCCCAGGATGAAGACCCCCGGTACAATCTCCAGCACGTCAACCGATAATTCGCTGAAAAGGATGTTACGCTCCTCCAAGAATTCTTCGGTGAAGTTATTCCCCAGGAATTCGTAGCCGCCGCCCCTTAGTTCGGCGTATTTTTCCTCAAAGAAGCCCTTTCCGACGACGATCTTTAAGTTCTTTGCCACACGTGACAGAGCGCGAAGTCCGCCGGAATGGTCGTAATGGCCATGACTCAAGACCACGAAATCCAGGTCGGATAAGTCAATGCGGAGCTGGGCCGCGTTTTCAATAAAAGCGCCGGATTGACCCGTATCGAAAAGAACCCTGTTCGCTCCAGTTTCGATGCAGAATGCCTCGCCATGCTCATTTTTCAGGGCCAGATGTTCGCCCATCGAGTTCTCTATCAGGGTTGTGATCCGTATCAACTGGTTACTCCCGCCTTGGCGTCCTTAGTTGAACGAATGTCGTTCCAAGCATTGACAAGATGTTTTTCCATCCTGTGTTCCGCTAGACGAGCGTCTCCGGCTTCTATGGCTTCCACAATCTTGCGGTGTTCCACTACCGTCTTTTGGATGCGCCCTGGTACGTGGAGGCTGGAAATCCAGCCTTCCGGAAAGGACTGGGTCATGGTTTTCATCATCATGTAAAGAATTCGGTTCCTTGTGCATTTGGCGAGTTGCAGGTGAAACTGTTCGTCGATCTTGATCATGTCAGCGGTATTCCCGTTCCCGCCCGCGACTTTAAACTGTTCGCAGATATTCTTGAGCTTTTGGATACTCGCTGCGTCCGTCTTGACCGCCGCTGCGGCGGCGGCTTTCGGGTCTAAGATAAACCTGATCTCGAAGTGTTCGGTCAAGGTTGCTTCATTTTCTCGCAACCATGCGGCGAAGGCCTGCTGGCCGTCCTGCCCGGGATCCGAGATGAAAATACCCTTTCCGTGTTGCACCTTCACAAGACCCGCAACCTCCAAGAGACGGATCGCTTCCCGGATTGAGGAACGTCCAACATTAAGAAGACTCATAAGCTCGCTTTCGGAATAGAACTTGTCTCCGGCGGCGAAATTCCCTTGAGCTATCATCCGTTTGAGTTCTTTGAGCACCTGATCGGAAATACGTATCTTTGCGATTACCATGTCGCTGATCCTCCTAACTCAGAAGACATCTACTCATCAGATGAGGAGACTTCTACACCGGATTCTGCCCGATGTCAACATTTTTTTCAAAAGCTGTTGCTGCCCGGTCATTATCAGTTCAAAGGAAAAAACGTTGTATTTTCAACAACATGATTTTTTGTGTCGTCACTACACGGCATTCATGTTCCGGCATTGTGGCTTTGCTATCCCCAAGGCATCATAGAAGTTTAGCTGCTCAGGAGTTGGGGCCGTCAGCCCCTTTATCGTCCGGGCGTTGACCTGTGCTTCCACCGTTCTTTGAAAAGAGAGGTTTTCCAGGACGCGCTCGGGAGATCTCACTATCTTTGAGGCGTTTAGCCGGGATCTCATGAACCTTTGCAGTTGAAGAGCCATGACGCACATGAAGATGTGCGCTTCGATCCGTCGATCCGTTCGGTGATACATCGGCCGGATATCAAGAGAGCTTTTAAGCGTTCGGAAGCAACGCTCGATATCCTGTAATTCCTTGTACTGGGAAACGACTTCTTCCGGCCCGAGGGTATGGTTCGTGGTCTCAAGCAGGAGCTTGCCGTCAATTGCACGTTCCCAAAGTCGGCTCTCATTGTCGGGACGCCAGGCCACATGGCCCTGGTCGTCCAGGTAGACTTCATAGAATTTGGTAAGATTTCAGTCCCTCAGGTAATCGTGAAGATGAAGCAGGGTTTCCTGGTGGGTCAGGACTTTCCCGGTTGCCGGAATGCTTCCGTCAAGCCGCGCCTTGGTGCGTGCGATGCGCTACTTTACGTAGGATGTCGCCCCGGCCATGCGCAACCAGCGAGTATTTTTTGACTGCCGGGCAATCTTGTCGTCATGGGCCACAACAAAGCGGCGGCCATCGCGGAAGAATTCATGGCTGAAGTGCTGATAGATATGGGTTTTGAGGTTAAATTTTATAAATAGTGAAGGTCATTAATCGCCGAGGGTTCCTTGTTTGTTCAGACTGTTGACGAGTCGGTCAATCGGACGGTGGGCACAGTACAGCGCGGCTATCGCCTTGATGTCATTGCGGCCCGCCTCTTTCGATGGGGGATTCCCAAATCACGCAGAACCTCGTCGACCATTGCGTCCAGCTTTTTGCCGTGGTCTTCGTCGACAGAGTGCTGGCTTCGAAGTCCCGTGAAATTAGAAAATGATTTGCTACCCCTTCCACTGTGGTAAAGGGGCACAAACATTCTCGTTCCTTCTTTCAGGGCGAGACTTTCTTGATAATTTCTTGAATCGTCGGGTTATTCAGTAGTTGCATGAATCTGTCATTTGACATGAGCGCCGTGACATCGCCTGAAACTACGTCCTTCATAATTTCAGGATCTTGAGCGGCACGCATTACGTCAGGGTCATTAGTGAGAGATGAGAGCTTGTTCATGATGCTCTGATCGCCCATCATGGCTTCACGCATGGTGTTTATCTGTGCAGTGATATCCGGCGCCGTCTGCGGGGCTACATTCGGCGTTATCGAGGAAGGGGTGCCACCCTGCTTACCTGCCGGATCGCCGGACCCCATTTTGATGCTGCTGATCCGGGATTGTTCGATAATGATAGTTCCGAGGGTTTCGGATTTAAGTGTATATAAGCCATCCTGCAATGAGATAACCTCGGCACGGATGACGCTGCCGTCACGCAGATTGATCTCGGCGGGTTCCGCGGCGAATCCCTGTCCAACAAGGCTAAACAGTAGAGATACTACAGCTACGGCTATTTTCATCTCTGTTCCTTAACCGGAATAATGCATCAACTTCTGTGCTATGTATCCAAATTGCATCCAGGGATCGGATTTTTGCCCGAAAAACTTCCGCTACGACCCTGAAACCCGTAATAAAACCATACGATTTTCAGATCGGACATGCAAGAGATATGTCCGTGAGATCCGTTTTTGCGATTTCAGGATGCACCTCCATCCCCGGAGTTTATAGCCCGCTTCCCGCCTGTCGGAGTCAAAGGGTTCAGGCGAATATAATGCGATTGTAACGGGCGAGGGAAAGAGCTGATGCAACATGGACATACCGCTTCATGGCATGAAAGACCACTTTGCCTCCAACCTTGATGAGCCGCCTGATGATGCAGTCTATAGCAACAGCGTACTTTAGAGAGCTTGGAGTTGAGAAGGCAGGAGCCTGACCAAGCTGTCAGGCTTAGACCCCGCCGACGAGGGAGAACCGGAGCCGTAATTTACAAACTGCCGAGTCACTAGATTCGGACTGGGATGTGTCTTCCAGACCTCAGCTTAAACCGCGTTTGAACGTAGAGGGATATTTTCCCCAGCGCCGTCAAAATCGGGAAACCGGAGGCAATCGACATTAGTGGGCCAAAAATATTATGTCGCCCTACTTTATAGTTAATTTGAGAATGATTACTTTCTTTGCGTTCGCATCGACGGAAGAAAACGAAAGCAGGCAGGGAGCAGGCTCCATGGCTGTGCGTTTCGGGCGATGCCGAGTATCGAATAAATCTCTGGAAGGAGCAAATTCACATGTTGAGCGAACTCTTCACAAATCATAGTCAAGCGGCTTTTATCGTAATTCTTCTCTGGGTTGTGTTGCTAGGTGTCATATTTTCGAGGAGCAAATCTCGAAAAGAAAGACCCGACCCTCCATCCATCTTCGGACCCATCCGTGGGATGTATGTATGTTATCAATGCGACACCATCTTCAATACAGCTCAATGTCCCACGTGTTTCGAAGAGGCTATGATACCTCTGATACAACTAACAGGAAGCGTCATACAAAACGAGAGGCTCGCGGCTATGATCGACAGGCTGCAAGTGCGCAGCACTTGGGAATTGCCGACCTTTCACGACGGTGAGACAGACACGCCAACGCCCGCATCCAGGCCGGAACCTGTCAATGGCGGCGCTTATGAAGTCCATTGAAACTCTCACTACTTAGATGCGAAAGAAGTCGGGAATTGTCTTTATAAAGAAAGCAACAGGGAGCTGAGTATCGAGGTACGAAGAAACGGAAAGGCAAACCCTTCCCATTTTCCGCTGCGAGGTTCAGAATGCGGGAGGTGCTTTTTTAGGAAGTTACATTGCTAATAGGTTCGTTGGACTGAGAGACACGAACATGGCTCTCCGGAGGAATCTTCAGAACCCGACCAACCTTGAGAGTCTGAGATGGGTCCATGCCATTCAGAGCGGCCAGAGCGGCAACGGAACATTTGTGCCTCCTCGCAAGGGCAGACAATGTGTCCCCGGGTTTTACTTTGTGCGATATTGGAGCAGAAGGTTGCCGTGCACTGAAGTGTTTGGAGTAAGGGCGGAAACCGTAGTGTTTAGGGTTTTTTATGATCTTTACGGCCGCAAATACTTTCGGAACGTAATCGCGTGTTTCGGCCGGCAGGCAGCCGCTTTCCAGCAATTCCCAAAAAGTCTTTAGGCCGCTTTTGTCGAGCGCTCCTTGAACGGTGCTTTCGCCCGCATTGTAAGCGGCAAGTGCCAAAGACCACGATCCAAAATGATCGTAGAGCGAGGACAGATAATCGGCGGCAGCCTGCGCAGATTTAATGGGATGGGATCTCTCGTCGACCGTGTCGTTTTGCTCCAGCCCAAGCTGGATGCCGGTTTTCGAAGCAATCTGCCACATCCCTACCGCGTTCGCATGCGAACGTGCAGCAGGGGAAAAACCGCTTTCGATCATGGCGACATAGACCAGGTCTTTTGGTAGTCCCTTGTGCAGGAAGACTCTTTGAGCAGGGACGACATAGGAATGCGCGCGATCGAGCTGAGTTTGAAAACTGTTGTGATTTTTTATGGAAAACCGCCTTACCCATGTATCCACGGAAAGATGATCAGGAATGGGCAGACTCCATTTGGGAGCTGGATAATCCGGGACGGGCAAAGCCCGTTTTGGAGCGGGACTTACGGGAAGTCTCTCCGAGGAATGCCGGCGGCCGGATGCAAAATGGATGGAGGCCTTAGGCTGAAAATAAAAAGCGCCGCACACTGCAATTAGCGCAACTGTTCCCGATGCAATCGCTAATTGCAATCTCCTTGGGCGTTTTCCCTGATTGCGGATTATCAAAAGGGAAATGGGCCGATTCGGTAGCGTCCAGGAAAACCGGGCCATAAACATGACAACTGTTTTCCACACCCCCCGGAAGCGACCCATTTTCTCACCGCCGGAAATGGTAAACTTCCTCGCAGCCTTAAATACCCTGGCTACTATGATCGACCTCAGCGGAATAGGGTTCGGACTAATTCCCGATAATACCGGGCTAGTGGAAAAGCCGACGCATTGTGATCTTTTCGCCGGTATGTGGATTGCGGCCTTCACGTTGAGCCCTTACCCCGACGCTGAAAGTCCCGAAACCTACCAGCACAATTTTGTCACCGCCTGATACATGGGTACTGGTCAGGGATCGCCTCTAATTATAAGGATCGTACCCAAAATGGTCTTGCCTGTTGCTTGTGACCTTTCTGCTCCTACTTCTCTTTAGCCTCGCCTTCATGTTGCGGTTGTTGCTTCTGGTGCTGCGGTTGTTGGTGCTTCATCTGCTGATGCTGTTGGTGCTTCATCTGCTGATGCTGTTGGTGCTTCATCTGCTGATGCTGTTGAGGGTGTTGTTCGTGCTGCTTCAGTTGGTGCCTTTCAAAGGGGGCCTCGTGACCAGGACCTGGTTTGCGTCCCCCGGGGCGGGATACAGCAGCGGGGCGGCCTTTGAATCCTTTCTGCCACCCACCGCCCTGGCCGCCATGGTGTTGCTTATAGAATTTCCGGCTATAACGCTGGCCCTGCCGGTGTTGATGCCAATAAGGATACCGCCGCCCAAAACTCTCCCAGTATTGAGGCCGCACCTTATACCACGTAAGCCATCTCGGACCATACCAGGTTCCGGGTCTGACAATATAGCTGGGAGCATAAGCGTAATATGGGGCCCAACCGTATTCAGGGCCGAAAAAGTAGTACAGGACGCCATTCAAAAACCAATCACCGTTGTAATAGACCCACGGCGTATCAGGCCCCACCCAGGGTGACACATAGGGCTCCTTGGGGCGGGGGCGGATACTCATAGTCCTGAGCATAAGAAGGTGCAGACATGACGGCGACTGCCCCTCCAGCCAGCAAGATTGCCGCCATCAAAACAAATGCAATTTTTTTCATATCCACCTCTCATCGTAAGGGTTTATGATATTAGCAGAGAATATGCGGCAGCCCTTCTGCCTTTGTCCAAAATTGATGTTTGAAACCCCTTTCCCCGGGGTTAAACACTTAAACGGTCCTCTTTCCGAAGACACCTTTTCTCAAACGGTATTAGAGAAAAAGGCATGTCACCTTCGGCCGTGATCTCTTATACCAAGTTGCGCTCAAAGAGGTAAAACCTCCATTCACAAAATCCCCCCTGCCCCCCTTTAGAAAAGGGGGGTTCCAATCGCCAATTCTTACCCGTATGGGCGCAACTTGGTATTAGAAGCCCATTGTGCTATTTCTTCATGTGCATTTTCAGAACTGCTTCAGCTCTGTCGGCTGCTTGCTCTGCGCTGCGGGCCGCACTTTCTGCTTTCATAGCAGCTCCTTGGGCTGCTTTCAGACTATCAGAGCAGGATAGCTCCGTAGCTTTTGCCTTATCCAGCGCCGCTTGACAAAGTTCGGTGCACTTTTGGCAATCACTCTGGACGCAAGCACAGCTCGAGATCAAGGTGCAAGACAAAGCAATGACAAACATAACCGCCAGCGTTCTTTTCATTCTCCTCCTCCTCCTTTTGGTGGGCCGATTGACGAAATCTTTTCGGTTGACAATTGAATAAGACAATCCCTAACTTTATATTACTTTACAATTTCGGTAGTTGCAAGCGTTGTTTTATGTAAAGGCCTTCCATGACGTTAGGACGAATTACCAAGAATTTACGCAACTCATTGACATCGTTTCAAGTTAAGGATGCGTTCTCGGCATAAATCATTCAAATGCAAAGGCCGCCGAGATTGACCCGTAGTGGGAAATGGCTTCGGAGAATGTGCTCTCCTCCTTCTGTTTCAACGGCAAGCCTGGCGGGCTAAGCGGCTGAAATCTCCTTTTGATCGTCGCGCCGCATCAGGTTGATTATAGTCTGCGCCAGTTGATTCAAATAAAATGGTTTTTGAATGTATGCGCGAACTCCCATCCTAATGGATTCCCGTTTGATCCGCAGATCATAATATCCAGTCATCAGGACAAATGGAGTTTGCGGATACATGGATGAGACGTAGCGGAGAAGGTCGAGGCCGGATTCTCCCGGCATGTTGAAATCCGAAACGACCATATCATATCCGAAACGTTTGAGACGATTGCGAGCCTGCTCTGCACTAACGGCCTGATCATGTTCGAGGCCAACCGATTCCAGATATTCACCCACCAAGTGCAGAAGGCCCTCATCATCATCCACTATCAAGATTCTAGCCATGGCTTTTGATCCTTTCATTGTGAGCCACAATCCCGGTTCACAATTTACGAGGGAGAGGGGGCGGTCCTCTGCTTCGCATGGAAGCACTTCGGAACATTTAAGAATCCAGCTCAGGCGTGAGAGATACTGACCGGCGTTTCTACCTGAGCGATTTCATGAGACTCAGATATCACCCCGGTTCGGGTTTAGCGGGCACACCCGAGTCCCTGAGGCAGGAATTGGCAACTAACATGCCAACCCTCGAAATAGTCTCTGGTCTTGATCTATGCGATAAGGACCGGACTCGATTGCAGGCTTTCACCAACAGCAGTGTGTGTCCTTTACTACATTTCGAACTGCAGCACCTGAGGAAAAAACAGCGGAGGTCTGGAGGCTCAGCGCAAGTCCACACAACCAACTAATTGAGCTCTGCGGGTATTGCCAACTGTGGAGCAGGGTTTCCCGAATGGGGACATGAAAAGTGAAAAGGACTGACCGTCAATATACTCTGACGGGCAGTCCCTTCAGATCACTCTATCTGATATGCCGCGTTTCGGCGCGTTTCGCGTTTCGGGTCGGACTTCGCGTTTCGGGTCGGACCAAGCTAAAAGCTTGACTGCTAAAGGAGAGACTGGTCCTGACTGGGTGTTTTACAGTCTTAAACCGAGGTTTTTGACCCCAAAACGGCCTGTGTAACAGCGGCCTTCTTCCACGCATGTTCCCCCGCCCACCATCCGAACGCAAAATTCATAGCCAAATATTCGGCAACGTGTGGGTGTAATACTAATTCGCGTTCAAGAAAATACTACATGATCTTAAAAAGCATGTGCAACAGTGCCCCCGCACTCCCCTGGCTGCTACACGGCTATTTTAGATGGCGCTGCGGCGGTGCCCAGC
Organism: uncultured delta proteobacterium; assembly: GCA_963805125.1. GTDB lineage: Bacteria > Desulfobacterota > Syntrophobacteria > Syntrophobacterales > Syntrophobacteraceae > SbD1. Next base: position 93,093 of record CAWDTD010000001.1, read on the forward strand.
GCGTGGCTGGGCAACCATCGCATGCGCCGAGCGCTTGGCCTTGCGCGCCTGCGCGCAAGGCCAAAACATGGGGGGTGCGGGGGAATCATTCCCCCGCTCTTTTCCATTGCTTCAATCTTGGACGCAACTCAGTGTAAGGGGGTCTCGGGCCCGATGCCGATAAGTCAGCGGCATTGTGCCCGGCCCAATGCCGCCGGTGTAATTTTGTCACCGCCTGACAAAGCGACGGAAAGAGCCGAAACAAATCCGTCCACCGCTTTTCCAGCACCCAGTATTGGGCCAGAGGGTGACTCAAGCTCCGACCCCGGGCGCTGCCATCTTTAGATGCTTAAGAGCGGCAACGGTCGCCCTTCGTTTGCTCTTGAGGCCTAAAACCTCATGCTCTAGAAGACCAATTTTTGTGCGAACCGCGTCTAATTTCGGCTCCCAGCCTGGTGGAAGAATCTCAATGCCGGTTATCGGATCGAGCGGATGAATTTCACTACTCAATGAGAGGTCATCGAGCAAGCGTCAGGGGGGAATGTTGAGAAGTTCGGCTAATTCTTTTCCGAATAAAATCTTTTCCGCCACGCACGCCTCCTGTAAGCGTCCTGGTGAGGTCCAGGGAAAACCGGCCAGGATACCGGTCTTGTCGGGTGCGCTCCCTATCCCTGGAAGGGGTGATTATCTGTAAGCTTCGCTTCTGTGTTTTATAGCGAGTACGTAGATAACGCCTTCAGCCTGGTCGATCTTAAGGATTACCCGCCAGTCTCCAACACGCAACCGCCATCTGTCAGTTTGTGCTTTGATTTTCTTGATATCTGAAAATCCGGTTTGCTCTTGCAGGCCACGCAATGCGGTCAGAATTCGCTTCCTCGTTGCGGCATCCAAGCTAAGCAAATCTTTATCCGCCCTCTTGGTCGTCTCAACTCTCACAACCGAATTCTTTCATCACCTCGTCAAGCGGTCGCGTTCTACCTCGCCTTATGTCCTCTTCTGCCTCTTCGATAGATTTCAAATCCTCCTCGGTAACAGGTTCGTCGTCTTCGGGAGCATCGAGGAAAGCCTGCAAAACGGGGTCACATGCCAGGTTGACAAGGCACTCAAGCGCCCTCTTCGCAGCTTCGAACCTGCTTTCCGGCAAAGCGTCAACCAGTTCATGAAGTCTTTCCTTTGCAAGGTCCGCCATGGTCCTATTCCTTTCTCGACTCGATTAATCTAAGGTCATCATCATTTCACAAACTTCAAAACCTGTCCATGCTTCGGTGTGAGCAACTCGCCGGACTTCAAAGCGGCTTCTCTTACCGCGTCAGGTCGTAAGTGGGCATAGCGCTGTGTTGTGGCCATGTCCTTATGAGTGAGCAGTTCCCGGACAACGGTCAGATCAATGCCGGAACTCACAAGCATTGAGGCGAAGTGGTGCCGAAGTCCGTGAAACCGGAAATCTTCCCGGAGTCCCGCCGCACGTCTGATTCTCTGCCACGGTCCCTTGAAATCATACCGGGTCGCCCCGCCCTTGCCAGGAAACACCAGTTCACAGCTTACAGGCAAGTCCCGGATCGTATCGAGCGCCTGAGTGCTCACAGCGATCGTGGTAGTTTTTCCGGCCTTCGGGTTCCTGAGAGTTACAGAGCCACGCTCAAAGTCAACGTCATTCCAGGCAAGCCGGAAGAGTTCGCCGCGCCGAAGTCCAGTGAACATAGCGAACTTGACGAATGCCGCCGATTCCCGGCAATGCCAGCTATCCAGGGTATCAAGCAGCCTTAGCGCTTCTTCGTCGGTGAGCATTTCGGTTTTTTGATTGTCCACCCTCGGCATGGACACGGACTCAACCGGGTTCTTGCCGTCATACAGGTTCCATTTCCGAGAAAGGTTGAAGAGGCGCCGCATGATAACGATTTGGTGCTTTATCGTCTGTGCAGCAAAGGGTTTGCCATGAGCGTTTACGCCTTTCTTGAGTTCGGTTTTCATCTTCTCGATGTCGAAGGCGGAAATGTCACTGAGAGCTTTTGAGCCAAATCGCGGTTCAAGGTGCTTCCGGTAGTAGTATTCATCATCCTTCCAAGATTCCTTATGCTCTTTAGCCCAGGGAAGGTACTTATCCCACACGTCCGCTAGAGTGAGCGGCTTTTCCTGTGTCCGGTGGTCCGCAATCTCGAATTCGTCCCGGACCAAATCGCCCTTGAGCGCCGCCTCGACTTCCCGCGCTATCGTCAGGTTTTCGACAATGCGGTTGGCTCGCTTTCCTTTAACGGACACACTGACTCGATACTTCTTGTCGCGTCCGAAGATAGCGCCGCACACTGGACATTTCTTTGAATCGAGAGAAGAGCTATTCCGACACCCTGAGCAGTAGATTTGAATCGCCATGTCCGGAACCTTTCGAGTTAGGCGGAATCCGCCGAGCTAGTTTTTTGCGTGCATATTGCGTGCACGAAAACAGATTCACTTGTCAAAAATTGTCCTGCCATCGGACAACATGATTATCAGAAAATCGTTACTGTGTCAATGATTTTCTCAAGGAAGGAAAAATTTGGAAAAGATATTTTAACGGACTACTAATCCGTAGGTTGGGTGTTCGAATCACCCTGGGCGCGTCAGTAAAATCAGGGGGTTAGCCGGAAGACGGTTAGTCCCTTTTCTATTCATGGTCAATTTGTCCCAATATTGTCCCAAGTTTTGAATGTTGAGAACATTTTTCATATGTGGAGAGACTTCTTGTGAAATAGGCCCTGTTCAGGGAAATACTTTTCTGAATGCGAATTGAATTTTTTTTGATTTCCGGAAACAAAACTTGCCATTTCTCGTAACTTTTCCCCCGTATTTTGGAGAAGCATTCACAATCTGGAAAATCACTTTTTGAATCCGGCTTTTTCCAGATTAGTCCGTTGAGCCCAAATTTTTGTGAGAAGTGAAAATTTGTTTCCGAATCCTCCACTTCACAAAAAGAATCAAACCCCCAAATTCGGCTTGTACAAGAATGCGAAATAAAATAAATTCTTATGAATTTATTCTCTCCGATAAAAACTGAAAGGGCTTTTCCATGAAATACTTGACGGTCGTTTCATCGTCAGCAAACCGTCAGCCTGAAAGTGCTGTCTCCTTCTCATGTATGGAGATTTGAAATCGATGGAAAAGTGTCCCTTCTGTGCTGAGTCGATCCAAGATGAAGCAATAAAGTGCAGATATTGTGGAGAATGGTTGAGAGAAAAGGATTCAACGATCCCCCCTGATGAGACGATTGAACCTTCCGAGCTTATCCAAGCAGAAAAGGATGTGGAAGACAGATTATATGAAGAATTTTATGATCCTTCTCAAGATTATCTCGACGAACCACGTTCTTTCTGCTACGAACTGGCCACTCAATTAATATGTCAGGCCAAGGAACAAGATACAATAAATTGGTATGATGATATCAACACTATAGAGCCTGTTGCAAAACTTCTCATATTATCCTTGCGCTAAATAGCACTTTATGGTAATGAAATCCAACTCTTAAATCAGATTTGGAGGTTTTGCATGGGTCGCGGTTTCATCGCTGGTGATCGAAATCAAATGTGGCTCCTCCCACCGTCGGTGGACAAGTGGGTCCCTGTAAATCACGTGGTCCGATTCATCTGGGAGATCGTAAAGCAGATGAATCTTACGGCTTTTTACTTTTCCTATGGGGCGGAGGGCCGTCCTCCTTACGATCCGGCGATGATGCTCGCGGTTTTGATCTATGCATACTGCCAAGGGAGGCGCTCTTCTCGCAAGATTTCCAAAGCCTGCGAGGAAGAATTGCCCTACCGTTGGCTGACCGGCAATACGGTTCCCGACCACTGTGCCATATCGCGATTCAGGTCCCGCCATGAAAAGCTCATGAAGACCGTATTTTGCGAGATTCTCACTGTTTGCGCCGAAGCCGGGTTGGTTCGTGTTGGAGATGTCTACCTTGACGGAACAAAGGTAAAGGGAAACGCATCGCTTTCGGCCAACCGGACTCTCGATCAGTTGAATAAAGAGATCGAGGAAATGCTTGAAGAGGCCAAGGCCGTGGACGAAGAAGAGGACAGGCGTTTGGGGCCGACCCGCCGGGGTGATGAACTTCCCAAGGACATGGAAGATCCGCAAAGTCGTCTTGCCCGGCTCAAAGAGGCCAAAGCCAGGCTCGAAGCCAAGGCCAACGCGGAACGCGAGGAGCAGAAAAAGAAGCTCCGTGACCGTGAGGAAGAGGAGAAGCAAGCAGGCCGGAAGAAACCCGGACCAAAGCCCAAAGAACCCGAAGATGCCGTCCAGCGGGACCGAAAAGCCAACGCGACAGACCCTGACAGCCGGATCATGAAGACAAGACAAGGGTATGTCCAGGGCTACAATGGACAAGCGGTTGTTTCCAAGGAACAAATCATTGTGGGAGCCGATGTTACACAGGAAGAAAACGATCTCTACCAGCTTGAGCCGATGATCCATGAAACCAAAGAGAGCCTTGATGAAGCGGGAATCGAGAAAGGCATTGACACTTGCACGGCTGATACAGGGTATTGGCGGGATGACTTACCCGTCAAAAGTATTGAAGCTGAAGGGCCGAAGCTCTTGATCGCCGTCCAAAAAGCTTCGAAGCAGCGCGAACAATGTTTGGATGAGGACCATTCTCATGGGAGAATCCCTGTGGATGCGAGTTCCCGTGAGCGCATGGGACGAAGACTCAAAACCAAATGGGGAAAAGCGAAGTATAAACTGAGGAGCCAGACCGTAGAGCCGGTTTTTGGACAGATCAAAGCTGCGATGGGCATCTATGGATTTATGCGCCGAGGCATAGACGCAGTTCGAAGCGAATGGAAGCTGATCTGTTCCTGCCATAATCTTATGAAGCTTTTCAGAGCCTTCGGAGTGGTCCCAACCACGTAAGGAGGTTGGGGTAGAGCCCGCTCAACGCCCCTTTAGGGTCTTCCCATGGATATATTTGCTCGATCATTAAGGGGGAAGACGGTCTTCGGTCAAAAATTTACCCTAAATCGGCGTAATCGTTCACCGGGATTTCATTCCGGTTAGCTTTTTTCCTTGCGTTCGAAAACAGAATGAGCTATTCCATCATGCATGGAAAACACCTTCACTTTCAGAAATCGGACCTTTTCACCGGCGGACATTGCTCTTGTCCGGCAGATGATCGCCGAGCACCCGGAGGAAGGGCGGTGTGCCCTGTCAAGGCGGCTGTGCCTCGTGTGGAACTGGACCCAGAAAAACGGACAACCCAAGGACATGATCTGCCGGGGACTCCTGTTGGATTTGGAACGCAAGGGCGCCATCCGTCTTCCCCCAAGGAAAAAGATTCCTTTCAATCCTTTTCTGCAACGAAGTTCTCCGGAAAGGATCGAGATCGACCGAAGCCCTATCGAGACGCCTTTGCAGGAGCTTTTTCCCATTTCGATTCACCAGGTGCGAAGAAGCCCCCTGGAAAAGCTCTTCAACAGCCTGATCGAGGAGCACCATTACCTGGGATACACCCAACCCGTGGGGGAGCACCTCAAGTACATGGCTTTTTCCAGGGACCGGGCGGTGGCCTGTCTTGCCTTCTGCTCTGCCGCATGGCATCTGGGGCCACGGGATCATTTCATCGGGTGGACTGCAGCGCTCAGGGAAAAGAATCGCCACTTACTTGCTTACAATACTCGCTTTTTGATTCCGCCCTGGGTCCGGTCTCCTCATCTTGCCTCGCATATTTTGGCCCGATGCTTGAGGCGGCTTTCCAAGGACTGGGAAACGCTCTATCATCATCCGGTCCACTGGGTTGAAACCTTCGTTGACGGTGAGCGGTTCAAAGGGACCTGCTACCTGGCCGCCAACTGGATTTTCCTCGGAAAAACCACCGGTAGAGGAAAATTCGATCAGGCTCGAAAGCCAAACCGCTCCGTTAAGGATGTCTATGGCTACCCGCTTGTCCGGCAGTTCCGGGAAAGGCTGTGCAATGGATAAGCCGGAAGCCGAGCGGCTCTATGATTCCGGGAAAGACCCCACCGTTGGGAAACTCCTCGAACTCGATCAGGAATGCAAAACCCTCAAAGCAAAAATCGCCGCTATTTCCACTGATTCCACAAATTCCTCAAAACCTCCCTCATCAGACGGCCCCGGAGTGAAGAAAAAGAGCAAAAAGCCAGGCCGCCGGAAACGAGGAGGCCAGATCGGGCACAAAGGCAAAAAGCGAGTTCTTCTTCCTGAAGCTGAGATGGACCATATCCAAAACATCTATCCGCAAACCTGCGAGGAATGTGGCAAGACCTTGGCGCCGCATCAATTTGAAGAACCATCCAGGCCCCTGAGACACCAAGTGTTCGATCTGCCGGAAATCCATCCGATCAAGACCGAATACCGATGCCGCGAGCTGGCCTGTTCCTGCGGCCATGTGACCCGCGCCGCATTACCTCCGGAGGTGGAGATAAGCAACTTCGGCCCGGGTGTTCATGCGGCAGTGGCCTACCTGGCTTCGGTCCACAGGGGAACCAGAAGAGGCATCGCGGAGATCATGCGCACCATCTTTAATCTGGATATCTCACTGGGCGCCATTTGCCGGATTCTTGAACGGGTATCTCTTGCCTGCGCACCCGAAACCGAACATATCAGAGAAGACATTGCCGGGGCTCAATCCCTCAATATAGACGAAACAGGGTGGAAGTCCTCTGGCGACCCCCGCTGGTTGTGGGTTTTTGTCTCCTCAGTGGCCGTATTCTTCCGCGTTGCTTCAAGCAGGGCATCGAAGGTCCTGCAATCCGTTCTGGGTGAATCCTTCTCTGGAGTCATCACGAGCGACGACCACTCCGCCTACAGCAAATATCATAAATCCAAGGTCCGCCAGCTTTGTTGGGCGCACCTTATCCGCAAACTAAAAGGCATCAAGGATGGGCGAGCAAGTCCTGATGCTTATCTTTTTGCCCGGCATATGCTAAAGGAAGCCGGAACGCTCTTCAGCTATTGGCATGCTTTCAAGGAAGCCGGTTGTACCCGCGAAGAGCTGTGGCAGGCGACCGCTCTTATCCGGGGCCGCATGAAATGCTCCTGCCTGCGCTACCGGGACAGTTCCGACAAAGGAGTGAGGTTACGCGCCGCCGGTTTTCTCAAAAACTGGGACATTCTTTTCACCTTTTTGCGCGTCGAGGGAATCGAGCCAACCAACAATGTGGCCGAGCGGGCAATCCGGCCCGCCGTTCAATGGCGCAAGATTTGCTTCGGTAATCAGTCTTGCGACGGAGAGCGATTCACCGAAAGAATCCTCACCGTTACCCGAACTTGCCAGATGCAGCAGAAGAATGCTTTTCGGTTTCTCACTCACCTCATGACCGCGTTCTTCCGGCAGGAGTCACTGCCTTCACTTATCCGCTGACACACTCCGGTGAACGGTTACAAATCGGCCAATTTGCTCTTCACGGTCGTAAAGAGTTTTGCAACGGCCTCTATAAAGGCTATATTGCTTTTGCTTTTTACTTGGAATTACGCAGCCAAAGAAACTAAAAACCTGAATTTCCAAAATGTAAGAACTCTAATAAATAATACCAAAAGTAATTTGCGATTGCTTACTAAGCAATCACTTTTGACTGTTAATGATACCAGTTGGGATACAATTAAGGACGTGTTTGACCATTTTAGAAAACTTCTCGGTCAGACAGGTGCAAGTAAGGCTTTAAGCTTACTGAACCCAGAGCTATTTGTAATGTGGGATACTAAAATCCGAAAACGCTTAAATAGGAACCTGATTCCCGGCATTATGAACGGGGAGTCTGGTGAGTATTATGTTATATTTTTAAAGGGAATTCACAATCTAATTAGAAAGTATAAAATCGCGGAGAAACTTCCACGCAACTCAGTGATTGCCAAAAAAATCGACGAATATCATTATGTGAAAATAGTGATGAATAAAAGAGATCGGCCTGCAAACGAAAAGGATTTCCGTCAAGTTCTGTCTATTAGGATTCGTATGCCAAACAATTTAAGAGGGAGGAGTACTCACCATAATGTAATACCAACAGTTTGTAATTTGGAGAATATGTTGCTGAAATTAAAAGAATTACATGGAAACGATACACTGCTAAAGCAATGGGAAAAACGATCTTACAGCGCTTACCAGATCGACAAAATTAAAACTAAAATACTCAGTTCACAAAAAGAGAGATGGAAAGAAATAATTAAAGAACACATATTGCAGGGAAATCCGTCAGATTTTGGAGCGAGTTGTATTGATATTTATTTAGTTGCGTATGTGGCGGAAGGATTCGGTGCAGGAAAATTGAAGTTCTTTCAATATATTAAAGAGAACGGTATTTCTCAGAAACCTAATACAGCTCAGGCTATATGGCAAGTTGGCAAAGGTGACGGTGTTTTTTTAAACGTTCTCAATGCCGATGGAACCGTAAAAGATGTGGAATTTTTCAGAAAATGGATTAACGGTTAAAATATCATTATTTACAGGAATCAATATACAAAGACAAAAAGGAACTCGAATTAGTTAGTCAGATACTCCGGCCAAGCCGGAGGCCTGAAAAAACTTGGGCCGCTCAAAGCGGCTGTAAGTACTTGTTAGCTTCAAGGACTACCCGCAGAGTGGATGACTAACTCGCCCGTCATTCCTGCGGCGTTTTTGAGCCGGAATCCAGCGTCTCTCCGGAAGTTACGATACAACAGCTTGACCCGGTTAATTCAAATTGCCAAAAAAAAACATCCTGACAAACCCAGCGAACTCCAAAACCTGGATTCCGGCTCAAAAACGCCGCCGGAATGACGACTCGACTCCCGCAAATGTCAAACTTTGGGAGTCGCCCGGCAGAGCCGGGGGTTTACCCATGATTAATTAACATACTATCGGACCCAAGCGGCAACAGGGGGGGATTGGACAGTCGGCCGGCTATCGGATTGCAACGGACCAGTGAGTCTCAATGGAGTTTTAGCAGGCTAATCGGTCCAAGGGTCTTTTGAGAACCACGAAACCTGAGGGCCACAACTATTGACCTGAGAAACGCATCGGGTCGAAACAGGATATCCCGCAACAATTCACCACAATTGTTTTGAAAGGTGAGCTCTTCGAGCACCTCACGTGCAGTGCTCCGGATGACCTCATGGACTTCCACCTGATTGGGGTACATGCCTCGAATGCTACCGGCCAGAGTATTTCCCCATTCGGCAATGACTTCAGGGCCGATGAATGTTTTGCCGTCCAAGGCTGCATCCAGGGAATCGTTGAGTAGTGCCCCCAAGTACAAATCATTGATGCGATGGCTTCTCATTTCCGTAATCCGTCAGAATTCATCCGGCAACGGCGGTCATTGCCCTGATTGCCTCATCGATTTCAGCCTCGGAAGTAAAAATTCCCAAACTGAAACGGACAGCCCCTTTTTCGAATGTTCCCAAATCCTGGTGGACGAGTGGAGCACAATGGAGGCCTGCACGCACTGCGATACCAAAATCGCCGTCCAATATCGCGCCAACATCTTCCGACCCGATTCCATCCACGGTACAAGTCAATAGCGATAGATGGTTGTCTAAATCATAAATGCAATACGTTTGCACCCGGGGCGATCTTTGGAGCCCTTCTCGCAGTTTCTCCAAAAGTAACATCTCCCGTTCATAAGATGCGGTGTGGCAACGCTCAAGATAATCAAGACTGGAGTCCAAGGCAAAAATTCCGAACAGATTGATGGTGCCTGCCTCCAACCGGTTCGGGTACTCCTGGGTATGGTATAGGCTTTTGGAATCAACTCCTGTGCCGCCGAACCTTGTGGGTTCGGGATCGAGTTCGGGGCTGATCAAAAGCCCGCCGATGCCGGTCGGACCGAGAAGTGACTTGTGGCCGGTGAAAGCGATCCCCTGCACTCCCCAGCCTTTGACATCAATGGGGACCGCACCGGCGCTCTGGGAGGCATCAAGGATGAGAGGCACCTTTCGCGCTCGGCAAAGGTCGGCTATCTCTTTAGCCGGCTGTATCGTACCGAGCACGTTGGAGGCGTGGGTGAGGATGACGAGTTTTGTGTCCGGCTTTATCGCGGCGGCTACCTGATCAGGGTCAATGAATCCCTTCTCGTTGAAGGGTACCAGGTCAAAAGTAATCAGCCCTTGTCTTCGAAGATGGTGCAGTGGACGCAAGACCGAGTTATGTTCCAGCCGGGAACTCACCACATGACTACCGGGATCAACAAGACCGCGGATGAGGACGTTGAGGGCATCGGTGGCGTTGTAGGTAAAGCAGAGATGGTAACTCTCATCTCCTCCGAAGAACCGGCACAACCGCCTACGGACGGCATTGACCAGTTCTTCTGCTTCCACCGCGAGGTCATAGCCCCCTCGACCAGGGGAAGCGCCCTTTTCCAGATAAAGCTCAAGCGCCCGGCGAAGGCACTCTGCAGGCTTGGGAAATGAGGTAGCTGCATTATCAAGGTAAATCATGACCGTCCTTTCCCACCGACAGCACCTCTACATACACCCACGGGGGTTCGGGAGCCCGGCCAGGCGCCGGGCGCCTTCTTTAAGGCCGCCCGGGAACAGCCGTTCAATATCCAAAAGCGATAGCCCGGTGCCTTTCTTGATATCGCGACTCATGGGGGCTTTCCCATGGGTGAAATAGTATTCGCGCAGGAAGCGAATCGTCACCCAGTGAGTTTCCTCGATCACCTTTAGGCCCTGTTCGCGAGCCATTCCAACGGCCACCTCTTCGCTCCATGCTGTTGGGTCAACCAGGAAGCCATCCTGATCCAGCAAAATCTCCCGGCCCCCAAACGAGCGAAGCTTATGACCGGAAGCCGCTGCACCTGATTCGAGACTTGGGTTCATGCTTTTCCGCAAGGATCCGTCATAAAACAGCACACACTCATTTCACCTTCCTTGAAACCACGAAGGACACGAAGACCACAAATGAGTCTCTTCGCGTCTTTCGTGTTCTTCGTGGCAAAATCCGGTGCATTATTCTTGGAGAGTTCCTAAGCCTTCACTAAGGCTGCGAGGACCTTTTGGGGAGTAGCAGGTAAGTGTTGCACTCGCGTCCCGGTGGCATTCTCCATTGCATTCATAATGGCTGCCGCAGTCGGCAACAGGACAAACTCGCCAACGCCCACCGCACCCACGGGTCCCTTGGCGCGGGGGGTCTGAAGGAGTATGATCTTGCTTTCTAAGGAATTCCGGATGGTCGGAAATTTGAAGGTCACCCAGTCCTTGGTCTCACCATGAACATATTCTTCACGCAGGGCCATACCGGCGCCCATATCCAAGCCGCCCTCGATCTGCCCTTCCACCACAAGGGGATTGATAACCGTGCCAGCGTCAACCACGGCAGTCATTCTGAGAATGTTGAGGTCGCCAGTCTCCATACCGACTTCCACCTCTGCCATCTGCACGCCATGTACCCTGGATTCGTACGGTATGCCCTGACCGTATTGAGGGTCGAGCAGTGTGGTTTGCTGAATCTTGGTGCCGAGATATCTGACGGGCTTTCCCGCGTTCACCAGTTCCTGACAGGTGGTGGCGCCAATCTCCGACATTGCCTTTTGCAGGGCCTCTATGGCCAGGAGCATGGCGCCTCCCGACATATACGTAACCCTGCTCCCCGATGCTGAGCTGGAATCAGGGGTCCTGTCGGTGTCCCTGGTAATGAGGTGGATCTTGTCAACCGGAATTCCCGTGGCATAAGCAGCCAACTGGGTGAGCATAGCGTCGGTACCCTCGCCGGGATCCGCTATCGAGCCGAAGACTGTAAGCCCTCCGTCAGGATTGAGTTCGACCGCGACAGTGGACTTGTCCGCTGGGCCCGCTTTGCCAATGCCAAAACTTCCTCCGGCAATGCCGACCCCTCTTCGTTTCTTGCCATCTTTAAAGGCTGCGGCCTCAGCCAGAGCTCTTTGGTAGTGAGGGCGCAAAGCCTCGAGGCAGCCAGGAAAAGGCCATTCTTCAACAACCTGCCCCGTGGAAGTGGATTGCCCGGGCTGGAGCGAATTAGCTAACCGGAACTTCAAAGGGTCTGCCCCAATCTTTCGAGCCAGCATATCCATAGCCGATTCCAGGGCAAAGTTCATCTGGGGAGGCCCGGCCCCACGTGCGGCTCCTCCCCAGGCATTGTTGGTATAGACGAGCCGTCCCTGGGCTTTCACATGGGGAATGTTGTAGCACCCGCTCAGCATCTGCAACATGCGCAACACGATGGCTTTGCCCCAGGAGGTGTAGGCTCCATTCTCCAAGGTGAAATCGACGTCGAGACCCGTCAGCCGTCCTTCCTGGTCCGCTCCGAGCCGCATGCGGCAACTCATTGGGTGGCGTTTGCTGGTAATCCACATGGATTCAGTGAGGCTCGGCACATATCGTACCGGCCGGCCGAAATGAAGTGCTGCGGCGCCGGCCAGAGCCTCGGAGGTAATGTCCAGCTTGATGCCGAATTGGCCGCCTGAAAAAGCCTCTTCATAACGGATATTCTCCCACCCCAACGCTTCCTGCAGGACCATGACATGATGATGGATGTTGATGCCGCGGCCGATGACGACGAGTTTGGCCTCTTCAGCATCCTCTTCGAGAAAGGCGACGCAAGCTTCCGGTTCAAGGGGCGCCTGGTGGATGAGCTGAGTACTAAAGTCAGCCTCCACGACTGTCGCAGAATCCCTCAAGACCGCTTCGGCATCCCCTTTCAACTGGCATTGCGTATGGCACAGGTTAGGCTGTCCCTCATGCACCAACGGTGCATTATCGGCGAGGGCTTCCCGGGGGGTTCTGACTGCAACCAGCGGCTCGTAATCAACCAGCACCGCCCCGGCTGCGGCCAAGGCTTCCTCCCTGCTCCGGGCCGCTACCAGGGCTACGGCATCTCCCAGCACCCTTATCTTGTGGTCACAGAGCACCTGCTGGTCGGCAACCAAATACTTGATCCGATTAGTGCCCCTGATGTCTTTTGCGGTCATGACGCCGAACACGCCGGGCATATCCAACGCCGGCCCCGTATCGATGCCTTTGATCACCGCGTGGTGATGAGGGCTGCGGACCGCTGCCAAATGCAGTGCTTCTCTTAACGGAATGTCGGCGGTGAACTGGGCCACTCCACATGCGCGCAGATAGGCCGTGGGGCGCGGCATGGAAATGCCGAGAAGCCCTCCTGTCAGATCCGGCCGAACCTGATCGGGCGTTATTTCGCGTCTCAAAAACCCGCCCGCCAGATTGACTGCGGCGATAATTTTTCGATAGCCGGTACATCGGCAAAGATTACGGCTCAGAGCCTTTTTTATATCTACTTCCGAAGGGTTGGGGTTTTGATCAAGCAGAGCCTTGGCGGCCATGATCATGCCGGGAGTGCAAAAGCCGCACTGCACGGCCCCTGCCAAAACGAAAGCTTCCTGAAGCAAGTGAGGGTTGTCGGGGGTTCCAAGGCCTTCAATGGTGATTACCCTGGCGCCGTCCAGGTCCGCTGCCTTTGTAAGACAAGACCGCACAGCTTGACCGTCGAGGATAACCGTGCATGCCCCGCACTGCCCCTTGCGGTCGCATGATTGTTTGGCACCAAGCAGTCGAAGATCCTCCCGCAGCACATCCAGAAGTGCCGTGTCAGCGTTGACAACAAGCTCGCGCAATATCCCGTTCACATGGAGTCCTATTTTCTTCATGATTTCTCCTCTCTCAGAAGCCACCCTTCTCGGCCATCTCTACGAATCTGTTTTGCTCCCTGCCTGGCGAACCATAAGTTCAGGCAGCCAATCATCTTTCCGATCGAGAACCTGCTTTTGCATCAGGCAGGATTTCTTTACTGATCATGTTAGAGCACAGGGAGACTAGCAGAGTGTCGTCCGTTATGTCAAGACTGACATAATGCGGGAATCATTCGAGTTTGCCAAATTCATCAGAATCTGGGAAAATTATCCTGTTAAATCCGCTATATACAGGGTACAATAACGTAATGGGGCAAAAATATCCCGCAATTTCTGCGCATTGTGCGATCCAGCCGCTGCTCACAGGGGTAAAGCTTCTGCGCGAGGCGCACATTACACCGGGAATCATGTTGAACTCTTCGAGGCACTCCTCGTTGAGCACAAAAGGGCCGCTACGGTCCGCAACGAAATTGATCTTGCCTTCCAGACTCACTGGTTTTACTAAAAGGGTTGCCGAAGGCCTCAAGGACACTCGAAGGAAAGCCAGTTGTGACCACACTTTGCTACTATGGTCACTACTGTTTTCTTCCTCTTTATGTTTTTTGCGGGGACCAGGTGCTGGTTTCCTGCCTTCGGCCAGGCAACATTGATGCCTCCAGGCATACACTGGCCATCCTGTCTCTTTTGGTCAGGCGGCTTCGCAGGCAATGGCCGGATGTGAAGATAATCTTTCGCGGGGACTGCGGTTTTTGCCGGGACAAGATTCTGTCATGGTGCGGACAGCAGGACAAAGTTTTCTTCATTCCAGGCCCGCTGAGAATGGTGGTCGCGGCAAGGTGCGCCCGTCGTGGACTTTCGTCCGGCAAAGCGCGTAGTGGCAGGAATCCGCAGACAGGGGAACCTATGACGCTGCTACCAAGAAAGGTAGTCACTTTCAAGTGCTCTGCTGTTTTGCGGGCTGCGATGAATGGGGAAGGTGACTGAGGACGGCGATTATATTGTGGAGGGAAGATATGCCGATGCTCTTTGAAACTACAACGATAAAAAGCATGTCCTTGACTAACCGATTCGTCCGTTCGGCCACATGGGAGGGAATGGCAAAAGAAGATGGCTCATGCCCCCGGAAGCTTACCGATCTCATGGTCCGGCTTGCGAAAGGGGGAGTGGGACTGATCATCACAAGCCATGCATATGTGAGCAGGGAAGGGCAGGCTAGACATTGGCAGCTTGGTATTTACAGCGACGAACTTGTCTCGGGGCTGGCCGCCATCGCCGATGCCGTACATAAGGCGGGTGGAAAGATCGCTGTCCAGTTGGCCCATGCAGGATGCCATGCCGACCCAAATCTCACAGGACAGATGCCTTTGGGGCCGTCGAGCATGAATGGTGAAGGCGTGCCGAATTGCCTTGAGATGACCGGAAATGATTTTCAAATGGTTGCCAAAGCTTTCGGCAAGGCTGCAGTACGTGCTCAAGCGGCGGGATTCGATGGAGTCCAGATACACGCTGCCCATGGCTATTTACTGAGCCAGTTTCTCTCGCCGTTTTACAACAGGAGAAATGATCAATATGGCGGAAGCGTCGAAAATCGGGCAAGACTCCTCCTGGAAGTTGCGCATAATATCAGGGATAAAGTCGGGGACAGGTTTCCCGTGATGGTCAAGATGAACTCGGAAGACTTTGTCACAGGGGGACTTACTGTGGAAGAGATGCTGGGAGTTGCCTCGATTCTGGAGAGCGCCGGTATCGACGCCATTGAGCTAAGCGGCGGGACCAGATATTCGGGCGACTATATGTGGGCCAGGCCGGGAAGGCTCAATACCGAGAAAATGGAAGTCTATTACCTGGAAGCGGCAAGGAAATTCAAGGAAAGGGTCAGCGTTCCTCTAATGCTCGTTGGCGGGATTCGCTCATATGCGGTAGCGGAACGAATCGTAAAGGAAGGGATTGCAGACTACGTTTCCTTGTCGCGTCCTTTAATTCGGGAGCCCGATCTGGTCAACCGCTGGAGGTCTGGAGACACCGGTAAGGCAAGGTGCCTCTCAGATAATCTTTGTTATGAACCGGCAATAGCGGGCGAGGGGCTGTACTGCGTTGTGGAGAAGCGTCTTGAGCGAGTATAAAGCCCTTCCGCTAACTGAGTACTGGATAAAAACCGTTTGTGATACTGGTCTCTGGTCTCCAGGTGCGCTACCCAATGATATGGTGAGAGCCGAGAAGGGAGGTGCCACAATTGGCCCTATTCACGGCTCTCGGGAGGAGGCATAAGACCTCCAGTGATATTGTCGGAAAGAGAACTAAAGGTCTGAAGTAAAATTAGCGACAGTGCTCCGGCATCGTCAGTTGTGATGAGCGGAACTGGAATCCGGAGGACTTCTCTTCTTCGACCCATACCTGAGCCGAACTGATATCCCTTATCATGCCCGAAATCTGACGATTAAGCCGGTCTACTTTCATCAGATGATCGAGCGCTTTCGATTGTCCGCTCTGGTCCTTTGAAAGCTTCTTATAGTTTTCCCAGTGTTTCGCGGCCTTTTTGTGAAGGCTAACCAATCGGCGGGTCTGACAGCGGGTCATAAACTCCTCCTCCAGGTGAGAATCTTGCATAGTAAAACCGAACCACGAGGTCAGAGGAATCCGGTCGATACAGTAAATTCCTGGTAGGGGTTGCCTTATTTCGAGCCAGGGGTAGGCAGTATGAGGCATTGAATAAAGTTTTTAGGACTACGGGCTTGCGAAGATGTTCGGACTGTCGGTAAGGGCCTGGAAATCTGGCTTAAACTCAATTATAAAATAGTGCCGTAATTGCCTTTTCGAATCTCAATGCACGGGAGGCAAATTCCAGTCAATCGGCAAAGAAGGTACCCGTTCACCACAGAGGCGGGTCATCGTCCGGGCATTAAGAGAACACGGAGCGGAGAAAAGGTCATAGAATTCTCCGACGTATGCCGTCCTTCAATGCCGGCACATTGAAGTTGATGAGCAGGCCGAGCTTCCAGCCTCCCAGTTTCAGGCAGGTCAGAAGTTGCGCTTCATGAATCGGTTCGATGGAGGACAGGGATTTGATTTCGACTACGACAGATCGTTCGACGAGAAGGTCAAGGCGGTAACCGGAGTCCAACCTGACACCTTTGTATTCAACCGGCAATGGCAACTGCCTCTGAACGCCAATGCCGCGCAGCGCCAACTCTCGACATAAACACTCCTCGCAGGCCGACTCCATCAGGCCCGGCCCCAATACCTTATGCACTTCAATCGCCGCCCCAATGATCCGCTCTGTTATAGTATTTAAATCCACCTTTGTGTCCTCTGTGCCTCTGTGGTGAACGCTTGCCAAAGAAGGTAAGAGCGGGAATGGCGACAAAAAAGCGTTGGATCTACGTGCCGCCGAAGCCACCGAAGCCCAAGGTTCCAGAATACCTGAAATCATTTGTCAAAACCAAGGCCGATGACTTCGTGGAATCCTTCCTCAAGCCCAATTTCATCAAAGAACCACCGAAAGACTACGAGTGGAACTATCCAGTCGATATCTTCACGAAATGGTATCAGCGGTACTTCTATTTCTGTTCAACATGGCGTTGCCCAAGTCCCAATGCGATTTCAGAATATTTCGAAATCAGGTTTGCAAGGCTTGAATATGCCGGAGACGAGAAATTCAACATTGCATACATGAGATACACCGGCCAGTGGTGAGAAATCTTCCAGGACCTTACATTGGACCAGTGCAAAAGAGCGATTACAATATCGGCATCATCGAGACGGGATTTACAGCGGGAGAAGGTTTCGAGTTTACCCGATTATAGGGGCCGACCTAAATAAGTTGACATAGTTTTCTAATATTGAGGGGTTTCCACCTTTGTGACCTCGAGAATACCGCCACCTCAAGGTGCATCATCGTTTCGAAGCAGGTGTTGGTTGTCTCTTCATAGCGAAGCATCCACCAGAACCGCTCCCGATAGTTGAGCTTGGGATTGTAAGGCGGCAGATAATTAATACTCAAGTTGGTGGTGTGCTCGGCAAGAAAATGTTTCACTCGGGCTCCTTTATGCCAGGAAGCATTATCCGCCCAAATTTCGATAACCAACCCTTTGAAACGGGATACAATCTTGGTGAGCATTTTGAGAAACCCGTTTCATCTTCAAAGAGCACCACTCGTTTACCGTCGCTTTCCCGGGCGAGAAGGAGTTTTTTTTAACTCCTCTTGAAATTCGGCTACGCCCTCGTCGGTTGCCTGTACATATTGGTAGATCGGCCGGCGCAGAGTATAACCCAGCTTCCGTATCATCCTTTGGGCGTGTCGCACGTGGATCTTTATCGAATGGGATCTTCTCAGATACTCGGCGACCATAACGCCATCCCAACGATTCCCGGGTAATCCGTAATCCTGAGGCGACTTGGAAAGAGCTTCATCCAGTTCGGTCAGGACCTTTTCGTCAAATTGCGATGGTCTGCCCGGCCGTGGATTATCCACGGCTGCGTAGAGGCCCTCTCGGTTGGCTTTTCGTATCAACTTTACAGCTCCCCATCTGCTCAATCCAAAGAGTTCAGCAACCTGGGTGGATTTCCAGCCTGCCAATATCAGTAAGAATGCAGCGATTCGGATACCAACCCATGCTCCCGGGATCACCTCTGCCAAACTCAACAGAGCGTCTCGGGTCAATTCCGGATGCGATAATGTCAATGGTTTCATTGTCCCCCTCCCCCGGTAATTGGTTTGGGGGACATGATACAGAAAAATGTGCATCATATCAACTTATTTATGTCGGTCCCTATAGTACGTCTCAGCGTTCACATATTCTTTCACCCCGCATTGGAATACTTCTTGGCATAAGCAAGGGCAAAGAATCCGATTAGTAAAGCCACAAGAAGCAGGAATTTGAGTCTTGTCATTTGGCCTCCCCGATCTGGTGGGCATCAATGGGAGGGGCAAAGCAGGTGAACTTGGCGCCGAAAGCATATTACAGTCATATTCCGGTTTCGCAGGAATATTTTCGGCAGCGAATCAAGTTGAAAGGCGCAAATTTACATCAGGTAAGGGTTGAGCTGAGATTGCCGATAGTGGGGCATTCTGAGATGGTAGGAATTAATGACTCACCGAACCGGACATCTTCCGGCCGCTGCAATGATGCTCCCTCCCTAAATATATGAATACATGAAATAATTGTATCCACCATGTACTTTCAGCTAACTGGTCGAAACTCAGATCGGCAGCGAAAACGAAATCATTCAACAAAGGGAGATCGAGTCATGGTTATTCAAGATCCACGAATAAAAGTGAAGTGTCCGGAATGTGGAAGCGAGAATGTGAAATCCAAGCTATCCTCTACCAACGTTGTCGCATGGGTGGGGAAATTGCCCGGGGTCCCGACGGTTAAGATTTATGAGAAGAGATGCTCGGAGTGTGGGCATGAATTTCAGGTGTTTCGGAAGTAACTCGCAGATTCTGCTCAAATCCCGTGTCAACACGATGGGGGGAACGAGGCCATCAACTGCGGGAATGGGGTGTGTCCTGAAATTGCCAAAACCGGTTCCCTTGACACACACCTCTTGCGTTCTTAATCCGTAAATGGGATAATTCTATAGCCTTGAAGCTGTCCTGCGAGGTTTTTAAGGTGTTAGACGAACCCAAAATGCCTTTCGCGATCCGTTGGTGGTCCGGTTGATGCGTTATTCGGATTCGAAAGCTCTTTACCAGTTCGACCGGGCCACTGAATTCGCCATTCGGCGTCTTACCCGCAACTCTTTACAGCAGGAGGTACATGAGCATGATTACCGTCATCGCGCAGTTCAAGCTGCCACAGCCAATTACCAGGGAACTGGCTCGGCAAACCTTCCTGGGTACTGCACCAAAGTACAAGGACTTGCCAGGCCTCATCCGAAAGTACTACATCTTGTCGCAAGATGGAGGAACGGCTGGTGGTATCTATCTGTGGAATTCTAAGGAAGATGCAGACCGGCTTTATACACAGGACTGGAAGAGCTTTGTGCGCGAAAAGTATGGGGCGGATCCATCCCTCACCTACTTCGAATGCCCCGTCGTTGTCGATAATATTTCGCACGAAGTTCTCACGGATGACTAGCCCGGATATTTCATGAACCCTATCAGGTGCATTTCCGATGCGGTTTGGGTGAACCGCCTCTGATCCGTGGAACATTTTTGTGACATTTTTCCTCTCTGGTTAAATTCTTCAGCTCCGCGTCAGGACTTTCACTCCAATCAAACTGCCCATTCCCCTCAGAATCAGGGCGTATGGGCGCACCCGTCCCTCCAACCTGCTTGTATGGTCTTTATTTTGCTATTGTTATTTGCGAGATTGAGCCCCTCCTATCCTGCGCACAGCCTGGCATGAACGGCCAAAAACAAAGACTTCCATGGATATGCGCTCGAGAGATGAAAACGTATGCGCCGGGTATTTCGAACAATCACGGCTCCGATCTTGAGCAGACGAAGACGGATTGTGTCACATTGGGCTTCCTGCAATTCCGTTCCGGAAAGCCCCGGGCGCCGGATAGTCTCTACCAGTGTGTACGCCGTTGAGGACAAAAGAAGCCTCAACTGATTGGCCCACCAGTCATGGCAACTCGTCCGGTCGGCAAACATATACAACTGCTGTTCTTTTATCCGATTTTCCATCTCGCCGCGCGCGCAGTAGAGGGCATCGTACAACCAGCCGGGATCATCCGTCATATTGGTGACCACAAAGCGCGGATTACTGCCCTTGGAGCCGTGTTCGGCCTTGATGATCACCGCGCGCTCGCGCTTCCATCTCGCAGCCCCATACTGGAATTCCCCGAAGAGTCGCTGCTTGCCGCCGTTTGTTTTAAATCTTGCGGCTACTTCGCCATTCAGGCTGTCGCCCAATGCCGGAAGCCGGGAATTTTTCGCCAATCCTGCAATGAAGAAAACTTTGTCCTGCTGTTCGCACCATGACAGAATCTTGTCCCGGCAAAAACCGCTGTCCCCGCGAAAGATTATCTTCACATGCGGCCATTGCCTGCGAAGCCGCCTGACCAAAAGAGACAGGATGGCCAGTGTATGCCTGGAGGCATCAATGTTGCCTGGCCGAAGGCAGGAAACCAGCACCTGGTCCCCGCAAAAAACATAAAGAGGAAGAAAACAGTAGTGACCATAATAGCAAAGTGTGGTCGCAACTGGCTTTCCTTCGAGTGTCCTTGAGGCCTTCGGCAACCCTTTTAGTCAAACCGGTGAGTCTGTCGGCCTGCCTCAACAGCAAAACGCCGCCGTCACTGGACACGTTCCCACCACTAAATTCAGCTTCGACTCTGCGCTGTTTACACCCTGGAAATTGGATTGCGTCTGTTGTACAATTTGTCACTGTTTCTCGATCCAGTCCCGGTGCGCTTCACATGCTGAACGAGCATGCCCTGGCAGGTTTTGTTCCTGAACCGGTGGCCGCGGTGGGGGATTTTGCACTGATGGCGAACCTATGCCGGTGGCCACACACTGCTCGGTGGGGGATTTTGAGGTGGCCACAAGTGGGGGATTTTGGGTGGCCATCCGGGCATAGTATAGTCCCTCAGCCTACGCTTCGCCCTCGAAGGTTTTTTTTCTTCTTCACAGGAAACCGCCCTATCGGATTCATCAGATTGTCACATTACATGTCCCAAGGGACGCAAATTTTTCTTTCAAGGAGTTCATCTCCAAAAATTTCCCGGACCGAACCCCGTCTGATGATCCTTCCATTGTAGAGCACGGCGACATTTTCAGAAAAATAGGGTATTTCAGTATAGTCATGGGTCACAAATACGGTGGTTAAGCTCATCTTTTTGAGAATCTGTCCGAGTTCCATAAGCAATGATTTCCGTGTCGGGTAATCCAGAGCAGAGAACGGTTCATCCAGGAAAAGTATTTCAGGTTCCAGCGCAAAGGCACGGGCAAGACTTGTCCTTTGAGCCTCACCGCCGGAGAGATGACGGGCCCGGCGGCTCGAAAGCTCGGCAATTCCAAACTGATTCAGCCACTTATCTGCCCGTGTGCCTGCCTCCTGCGGGGGAATGCCCCTTATGCGCATCGGCACCGTGACGTTTCGCTTGACCGTCGTGTCAAGCAGCAGCGCATCCTGAAAAACGAGTGCAATCCTTCGGCGCAATGCGAGAAGGTTATCGTTGCCTGCAATTTCACCAAAGAGTCTGACAGTTCCGGAGGTCGCTTTTTCAAGCAGAGCCAGAGTAAGCAGAAGGCTCGATTTTCCAGCCCCGTTCGGCCCAACCACTGCAACGACTTCACCCTGCTCCACAGTTAGCTCGCCGATGTCAAGGATCTGCTTTCCATCTCGAACCATTCTTAAGTCCTTTGCCGAAAGTATGGGGTTCAAGGCATCCTCCCCCTCTGCTGGATATAGCTCAGGGCCGCAGTAATAGGGAAAGTAAGGAGCAGAAGGATGATCCCAAGCGCGGTGGCGAGTTCTAACTGCCCCTTTGAAACTTCAAGGACTGTGGCCGTGGTCAGGACCCGTGTGTAGCCCCGAACATTTCCTCCGACCATCATGGACGCTCCAACCTCGCTTATGACCCTTCCAAAACCGGCAATGATTGCAGCAAGGATCCCAAGCCTTGATTCCCAAAGAAGAAGCAGGATGTACTGGCAGCGGTTGGAACCAAAAGAGAGGATCTGCAAACCCATTTTCGGATTCATGGATTGAACCGCAGCAAGGGTAAATCCCGCTACGATGGGAGAAGCGATAACAGCCTGGGCCAGTATCATTGCCGTTGGGGAGTAAAGAAGACCCAGTGCTCCAAGGGGGCCGTAGCGAGTGAGCATAAGCCACGTAATAAGCCCGACCACTACGGGAGGGAGCCCCATTGCGAAATTGACAAAGCTGACGACAAATCCGCGTCCGAAAAACTTTCTAAGGGCAAGAGACGTTCCAAATGGAATCCCTAGAACGACGCTTATCAGGGTGGATATTCCAGATACCTGCATAGTTCTGAGGGTAATATTGACTACATCCGGGTCACCCGTTATCAATAACCGTACAGCTTCCGCCAAACCTGCAAGGATCACTTCCACGCGCGGACTCCTTAAAGAGACATTTCATCTACATCTGCTTTCCGGCATCAGGGAAGAATAGCGACTGGCCGAACTTATCCTTTCCGAAATCTCCGATCATCTTCTGAGTCTCGGGAGCAACCATGAATTCAACGAAGGCTTTTGCCCCTGCCGCATTAACCTTGCTGAATTTGTCATGGTTTACCTCCATGACATGGTAGATGTTAAGGAGAGTCTTGTCGCCTTCCGAGAGGATATCGAGTTCCACGTTTTTCTTTTGAGCAAGGTATGTAGCCCGATCAGTAAGAGTGTAGCCTTGCTTTTCGGATGCAATCAGAAGAGTTGCCCCCATCCCTTGACCCGATTCCAGATACCACTTGGCCCCGCTTGGATTCAGTTCCGCTTTTTTCCAGATGGAAAGCTCTTTCTTCTGCGTCCCCGAGTCATCGCCACGGGCGACAAAAATCACCCCTTTGGCAGCAATTGCTTTTAGGGCTTCAATGCTGGATTTCCCCTTGACTCCTGCCGGATCACCGGGCGGCCCAACGATCACAAAGTCATTATGCATGACAAGCTGGTAGTTCCTCACAGCACCGCTATCAACCACTTTTTTCTCTGCTTCCTCAGCGTGGGTGAGCAAAACATCGGCTTCCCCCTTCTCTCCCATGGCAAGGGCCTGTCCCGTTCCAACTGCAACGGTTTTTACCCTGTA
The DNA here is from genome assembly GCA_963805125.1 of uncultured delta proteobacterium. GTDB lineage: Bacteria > Desulfobacterota > Syntrophobacteria > Syntrophobacterales > Syntrophobacteraceae > SbD1. The sequence continues at coordinate 116,368 of CAWDTD010000001.1, forward strand.
ACCCGTCTTCTTCTCAAAGATCGGAATAAGCTGGTCAAGAAGCCCTGAATCAACGGTGGATGTCGTTGTTGCAAGAATCAGGTCCTTAATTTGCGGCGCGGTTCCAGCCGCTCTCGCATAGGGCGTGAGCGAGAATACAGCTAAGGCTAAAACCGCTGCTATGGTGGATACTCCCTTCAACATGCTCAAACTCCTTTGCTCTGTGTATAGTAACCGGATTGTTCACTCGGATGCGCCTCTGCAGTAAGCTAGGGGAATAATTTTGTTATGTCAAGATTGACACAATGCCCGTAAACGAGTGTATACGCAACAGGATTTGAGGCACTCGGTCAGCCAAAGGGTGATAACGTGGGTTGATCATTCAGGATCTATTTCGCCGGACCGCTGGTCTGAGAGGCACACAGATCATTCGCCGCTTCAGCTCCTGCGCCAGAATGTCTACGTTTGGGGTCGGGCCAGGCTAAAAGCTTGACTGCTAAAGGAGAGACTGGTCCTGATTGGGTATTTTAGACTCTTAAAACGCGGTTTTTGACCCCAAAATGGCCTGTTTAACAGCGGCCTCCTCCCACGATCCTCTCCTGCCATCCGGACGCAAAACTCATCGCCGCATATTCGGCAAGATGTCGAGACAAAGAAACCACTGATACCGCCTTTTCTATTACCTCTTACCCCTAACCCCTTACCCCAATGCTTCCACATACCCGGCAAGCTCCCGCCGTTTACGAGACCTTTCGCTGCTCTCTTTGCGCCTTCACCTATGCCTTCAGCACCGCATTCATGCGCGACTGTGATTTCGATACTCTGAATTGGCCCACTTTGATACTTTCATTTGGCCCACCCTGAACAACCAAAATGAAGTACCTTCATCCGGGCTGCCATCAGGCTGGAAAGGAGGTGCGGTTGAGCAGGAGGAGGAAAGTGGAGCTATTCGAGGAGATCCGCAGGGACTATGAGCATGGGGAGGGGACAATCAAGGGGATTGCGAGGAAGTTGGGGGTGCACCGGCGAATGGTTCGGGAAGCCATAGCCAGTGCAGTTCCCAGAGAACGCAAGGTAGCGGTCCGGAAAAAACCCAAACTGGGACCGGCAATCACATTCATCAACACTATTCTTGAAGCAGATCAGAAAGCACCGCGCAAGCAGCGACATACGGCCCATCGCATCTGGCGGCGTCTGTGCGAGGAAAAGCCCGACCTGAACGTCTCGGAGCCAACAGTTGGCAAGTACGTGCGCGAGCGCAAACATGAGATGGGACTGATTGGACGCGAGACCTTCATTCCTCAATCATACAGGTTTGGGGAACAAGCCCAGGTCGACTGGTACGAAGCCTATGCCTACTTAGATGAAGAGCGGCAAAAACTCTACATCTTCTGTAAGCGAAGCATGGCCAGTGGCGGAGCTTTTCACCGTGCTTATCCGCACGCAAGCCAGCAAGCCTTTCTGGAAGCCCATGAGGTTGCGGAACCAGGGCTGCTCGATTTCCCGGAGCTTTTTCGGACGCAAGTTGCCGACATAAACCTGGTGAGGCGGGTAAGCAACAGCTTCCCGGTAGCTCCTCAGATGCCCGCTCAGGCGATCCAGGAGTCCGGGGTCCTCCGGAATCATACGGGAGGGCTTCGACCCGTATCGCACCAGGTCCGGCGTGTGAATAAGCACGTTGGAAACACCCTTGAGAACCGGATACGACATTTTTACTCCCATTTACCGGGTTTAATCGGCAGTTCCAACTAGATCGTCTCGTAATCGCCCTTTTTCCCCTCTTGCTGAAGCATTTCAAGCGCCCTCTTCAGGCAGCGGCGCCGCATTGCCTTTTCATCTTCGGGCTGCAAATGAAAATCACCAACCGGACTGGTTATCGAATAGCCCCGGATCAGTCTCGACACCCCGACCATCATAGCCACATCGACCATTGACGTAATATGCACCGTGGGTATTCCCTGCTTTTCGATTTCCATTGCAATCGTTGCACCGCAACGAGTGCTGGTCCCTCACGTGGATGTGAGTATGACCGCGCCGACTCCTTCATCGACGAGTTTTTGGGCAATGCCCCTGCCCATGGCTCTGGCGCTCTGTACAGTTGTCGTATTCCCCGAACAGGAAAAGAAGATCGGATATAGCCGGGCAAACTGACCCTCAGCCTCCATTTCTTTAAGAACGTCCATGGGCAGCAAACGGTTGAGATTCTCGCGAACCTCAGTGGGGTGATAACCGGAATGAACAATTTGGAACGGATTGGCAAAAACGTCCTCGAGGCTATACGATGCCCATACAGTATTTTGGCTTACCTTCATCTTGTCCGGATTTCCCCTGGGCACAACTCCGCCGTCCGACACCATGGCAATCTTAGCCACTTTGATGTCTTTTACGGGCGGCGCGGGCGCAATTTCTTCAAACTCAGGTATCGACAACTCCGTTTTGAAAGGCCTCGAGGCGACTTTATCAAGCAGCATCTCAATGCCGCGTTTTGCCGCCGTGTTCTCAGCGGCCTCGTTTTTCAAGAAACCTCTGGGCAAATAGCCTTCCTTCCCGGCGCTGCCGAGCGGCTCGTTTTTCATCAATTTCCTGCCGATACCGGCCATTGTCTTCAAAGCATCCCTCATCCGGGCAGCGTTGGCGCCCGTCTTCACCACACAGGCTTTCTTACGGTACAACTCAGCTCCGGGGTTTTCCGGAAACAGGCCGGTTATCGCAGGGATCCCGAGTCTTTGTTCAACCGCGCCTGCAATGGCCCCACAGGCGATTCCATACCGGCCGGCATTGAACGCCGGCCCCGAAAAGAAAAGCGACGGTTTCAGGTCGGCTATGAGCTTGAGGCCTTCCTCAACGGATTCCTCGAGGTTGCGGGCAAAGTAATTGTCGCCGCAGATCACCGTGGCCACTACTTCTCCGTCTCCCTCAAAAAGCGACTGCAGGAACGCGGCCGGTCCAATCGGCCCATGTTTCACCACAAATCCGCAGTCCGCCTTCTCTTCACCACCCAATTGCCCGAAAAACTGGTTTATATAACATACGATCCGCCATTTTTGATTTTCTGAAGCTTTCTGCATCATTTCATCGCTCATCCTGATACCTCCAACGGTTCGGCCCGGTTTGCCGCATCGAAACCGGGTCTCGCCCGCACGCACGCCCCGCCGGAGTGACGATCATGGGCCGGCAGATCAAAATTTGTCGACAATGCACCATCAGTATTCGACGGCTACCGCGGTTGAAGCTCCCAACTGGTTTAGACAGCCGCAAATAAATCTTTTCTCGACTACGATCGGTTGTCCCGCGAACTGTTTGCAACTATCGTTGAACACCGGAGTTTCCGCTGCGCCGCCAATGATTTTTTCCAACTGCGGCAGCTTCTGCGTTTCGAAAATGATGCCGCAATTGATAATGGCGTTGAGGGCCGGGTCGTTAAACAGCACTTCGGAATCCAGAGAGGCCCGGGTATTGAGCATTTGAATCAACAGCGCAGTCTTAACGCCAAGCTTTTCGCACTCAGATGCCGCAAGGCCCAGGTCGACATTCGGGGCGCCGCCCAAGGGCTTGGTCATAATCACTCCATCGGCCTTTAGTGTTTCGCGAATCAGATTAGCGACCATCATTGCGCCCAGTGCACGACGAATCGGCTCCATACTGCACACCCCGACGACAACTCCCACAAAATTCAAGTCTTTGCCGTGACGGCGGAACAGTTCGGTGATGATGGGATGGTTTTGAATGGAATAGGTCTCCATCATGCGGATTGTGTAGCCGCTCAATACTGCACCGTCGACGATCTCGTTGGGATGGACTACCAGAGGAAGCGTTACTGAAATCGGGTTGCCGTAGAATATAGGGTCCGGATTTCCTTTTGGATCGTGTTGAGGGCTGTAGATTTGATAGTAATAGGCGATCCCGGGCAAATCAGGATTGATTGTTTCCGTATTGAATACTTCCACCTCATCCACCTGGTCGTCCCCGGCAACCCCGGCCAGATGGGCGGCGACCCTGAAACCGGCCCGCCTGACTGAATATGCGTAGTCTATATCGTCAATCTCCTCTTTAGGGATGGGATCGATCACCAGGTTGGGCATTTTCCCGTATCCACCGAGTTCTGCTCCAGGTCCCGTCATATCGATAAGGGACTTTGAATGAATCCAGTGGCGGTGGCGATCGCACAATACGACTGCCATCCCCTTCAAGGCCCTTGTAGTTCCTCTGCCTGCGGAAACGATCCTTCCCAGGACCCCTGGAAAATCGACTCCACCTGAAATCTTGCATCTTGGTTCGACAACGTCGACTACGTTGACGATTCGAGTATTGTCGCCCGGTTTGACGATTTCGATATTTACGCTCGTGAAATTTTCGTCCCCGGACACCATGTCGTTCAATTCCTGCTTGTTTACATATAGAACACCGTTTGATATTGACGTTTTTGACCCGAATTGCACATCAGCGATCTCTACGAACTCCAGCCGCAGTTCCATGTTCCACTCCTGTGACCCGCCCATATTGTTGTAACATGTTCAGAGTCAGACTCGTCCGGTATAATTTGGACATCTCGATCTGCGCGTTTCTCAACGGCAGGCAATCGAGAATCGCCGATAGCCCTGCGGGCCGCGCTCTGAAATTCTTCAGCTAACAAATCTACAGAATCGGCAAGGTGTGTCGCGTTGATACGTGAACGAGTCTCAATGGAGAGAGCGGAACCCAATTAGGTACGTTTCGGGAAATCGGTCCCCTGCCAATCGTACACGCGCCCCTCCGGCATCTGTCCCTGTTCCAACGCCGCCTTGTTGCGGGCTGCCTGGGCTTTGAAGAAGGTTAAGGCATCACCTGGTTTTTCAATCAGTCCCATCGCCTGCTCGACAGAAACCTGGAGGTGTTCTGACCAAAGCTGTGCTACCCAATTCTTTATCAGGGCAACGTCCATAATGGCGATATTCATTTCAGAATGGAACCACATGCTCGTGAAAGCGATGTTTGCCGACCCGCCTGTCATTAATGCCCAATTGGAACCGAATACAGCCATATTCTTCGAGTGAATATAGGTTTCGCTGTCGAGAATTTCCCCAGCGGTTCGGGGATCGGACCTGCTGTTGCCCAAGGTGAGCAGCGCCACATTGCTATGGCCGGAGACCAGCGGAAACACCTCCCGATAATGGGAGATCGTCTCCATGAGGCTTTCCACCGGCCCCTGCAGCGTTCCCTCGTCAGGTTTCGATGTCAGGAGGGCAATGATCCTGGCGCCTCGTTCGGCAGCCTCATGTATCTCGGAAACAATCCCGTGGTCGAAAAAGTATTGGTTTTCGATATAAACCAAACTTCCTTCTCCAGCGGCCATCAACGAGTTCAGATAAAGCTCCCTGATGCCCGTGTCCCCTTCGGGTGTCGCCGGGTATGTCTTTGGAGCGATGGTCCGCACCACCTGAACTTGTATTCCGTCGGGTACTGGTGGAATCCGGTCTGCGGTGACTTGAGCCGCCGCGTCCGATGTCACGTCTGTATAGGGAATGCTCGCGCCATTATAACGTTCGACAAAATTAGCAAGAACGTCGCCGACCGCGGGTCCCTTAATCCTGTAAAAAATGTCATGGAGCGGAGGGTTCTGCTCAAGCCCCTTGACCGGATCTTTTCCTTTCTCCACGCGCCGAACATCCAACGAATCGTGTGTCGGAGTGTCCCAGTAGGCCTGAACCGGATTGATGCCGCCGACGAACGCCACACAACCGCCTTTGCCGTCGTCCATCATGTAGGTCTTTTGATGATGGCATCCCAATCTCGCAGGAAAATCCAAATAAACCGGTTCGAAATGTCCATGCGGCGAACGATACCAGCCGCTATACCCCCTGGCTTTGTCCCAGCGGGCTTGAATGCTTCCGGGTCCCTCATTGACCCCTGAAATTCTGCCCGGGGCAGGGTCGGCAATTGTGTCCGGAGTGTTGAGTGCGGGCTGCCACAGGACCATTCGGACGTCAACACCTTCCTTTTGGCAAGACCTCAAAATATCGAACAGCGTTTCGCCGCTTTCCGGAACCAACAGGAAATCCTGCTCGCCGAAGGAAATCGTTAAATAGATGAACTGCCTGGCGCTGTAAAAAGCGGCTGCGATCTCGCTGTAGGCTGCCTGTCCGTCAATGAGAATCTGAATCTCGTTGCCCTGTCGCGGTGGATAGGAGGCGTATTTTGTTGCCCAGAGCGCGGGAGAAGCCATCTTACCCTCCATTTGGTTCGATTATTGGGGTTCTTTTTACTCAGCGTCCCAAGGTTCAGTAGCGCGGTCAGTCAGCAACGTCATCCGGGACACCCGCAAGGCTCGTTGAATTATCCTATGTACAAATTGAACACGCAAGGGATATGAGCAATATCCACTTCAACGCGCAGAGAGCGACCTTACATGTTGTTTATGGCTGGAATGAAACTTGTCAGGAAAGATTGGAAGCGGAATGCAACATTTGTTCAGGGATTTGGAAAAGAACTTTCTCCAGTCTTAGCGCCTCATCAAGGATCACCTTCGCATATTTGGCCGATTCAGATTCAGGATCCAAAGAGGCAGCCAGTCTTCTGGCGAAACCGCCGACGGCGGTAATCGGATTTCGTATCTCGTGAGCGACGGCTTGAAGAGTATATTTTACACTCCTGTCTTCTTTGTCGATAGAAGCGAATGCGGGGAGGCATTGAGGTCCTTCCTCGTGGTATTGCGAAATCGTCTGAAAAATCCGCACCAGTGCCTGTTGGGCATTTTGCAGGACTCCTATGATGTCCTTTTGGCCGTCTATCTGCAGTTTGAACCCCTGAGCGATTTTTTCCACTTCGGCAAGAGTTTTGAAAACAGCTTCATGGATGTCTTCCTGGCTCAGGCCAAGAACCGACTCGGCTTGTGAATAAAACGATCCGAATGCCCGGGGTGCTTTTAAAATGACCCGTGAAAAAAGCCTCGCCAGCCGGCAAACCGCCCGCAGCCGTGAATAATTTGGGTCATGGTCTTCGGGGTGGAGTGCCTGGCAGGCTACGATGTGTTCTGGAAACCTCCAGAATCTTAGTGCAGCCGCACCCACCTCACGATGATTCAGGCCGTAGCAGGCTCTTTCCTTTTCCAGCAGTTCCTCTAATGGTTCAAGGTCCAGACTGAACTGGTCGGGGTGTCCCCTCATACACAAATCAAAGAGGATGGGCAGCCCTATTTCCATAGTCAGCCCACCAAGAAAAGCCTCTTCCGGATGGGCTGCTTTCGATTGGTCCGCCAAAGACTTCGCAATCAACCCACGGTAGAGTGAAACACGCCAAAACAGCTCATAGTCGAACTGCTCAACTTTTCCCATCGGGAATGCATCATGCAGAGAAACAGACAGGGCCATCAGTTTAATTTGATTATGCCCGAGAACCATCACAGCCCGAGGCAAGGTAGCAATAGGGGTGCCTTTGCCGAAAAAGGCGCTGTTGGAAAGATTGAGGAGCCGCACGGTCAGTGAAGGGTCTTGCTCTATGAGTCCTACAATCTGCTCGTTTGAAGCATTCTCGCTTGACGCCACCTCCAGGAGTCTGAGCGCAATGACGGAGAGCGGCGGTATAGCGTAGCCTGACTCAAGCATTTGAAGGAGCCGGGTTGCTTCGATCCTGCCCATGGTTTTCTCTTCCCCGTCTATTTGATGAATATAACTATCAATACCAGCAATCGGCATGACAGGACCCCCACCTTAACAAAATCGCAATAGTTCACACCGGGGCGATCCGTCAGCCCGTAGAAAATTTCTACAGGCTCGGCATGGGATTCGAAATTTTCGGCGGATTTTATCCCTGTTGTGTTGAAAATTTCGACACCTGTTTCTGTAAAAGATGGGTGACATTGCGGGGCACATCAGGATTGTTTGTCTTAACCAGTGGATATATCGGTATATTTTGCTTATCGGCGGCTCGTTTCCTGCGATGGCACGGTACTTGTAGTGGACTTCAATGGCCCTTTAATCAAAAACTTTAAACTATGGAACGGAGACGCCATGTATATCTTAGCTCACATCGCAGAGGGAAAGCAGCAGGAGTACATTATCGCGCTACTCGGTCTATTCGGATTTATTGTCTTTTGGCGTGTGCTGAACGGTCCAAGGGTCGAGATGGAAGCGGTCAGGGATATGGTCAGTACTTTTGCTGAGCGCTTCGCCGGCTTCCTGGCCCCGGCGAATGTCATGTTCCATCCCGGTCACGCCTGGGCGAGGGTGGAGGGCGTGGACACCGTGACGGTAGGCATGGACGATTTCGCCGCAAAACTTCTCGGTTCGGCGGATTCGATTTCGTTGCCCAAATTGGGATCCCGGGTGAAGCAGGGATCTTTGGGCTGGGGGTTCAAGACCGATTCCAGGGTGATTCACATGCTGTCTCCGGTGGAAGGCGAAGTCGTGGCGGTCAACCACGAAGTGGCCAACTCCCCCGACGCGGTTTTTGAAGATCCTTACGGGAGCGGGTGGCTGTTCAAAGTCAAGAGCAACAACCTCACTTCCAACCTTAAGAACATGATTCCGAGCGGCATGGTCAGGGAATGGTTTGAAAACGTCCGCGAAACTCTGGCGAGCCGGGGTTTGGCTCCAGCGTTGGCCCCACTGTACGCAGACGGCGGCGAGCCCATTCGGGGCATCGCCAAAGCAGTCGATCCCGAAGGATGGGACGACCTTGCCAGAGAGTTTTTTCTTACAAAGTAGCCCGGCGCCGCAGGCGAAAGCCCGATCGGCCCGTAGACACACAGGGGATGAACATACAGATATGGAAAAGACAATAAGCATTGCGAACAGGTTGGCAGGAATTATTATCGCCGCGGCCCTGCTCGTGGTCGGAGTTGGGTTCATGGTCCTGGGGGTTAGTTTTCTTCCGGTGATCGGAATCCTGGTGGGCATCCCCGTACTGGGGCTCGCATGGCATTTCCTGGCTCCCAAGGCGGTTGTAAGCGAGCGCATCGCCGGCTTTCTAGTTCCCAATAATGTCATGTTCCATCCCGGTCATGCCTGGGTAAGGATGGAAGGAAACGGCATCATTGCAGTCGGTATGGATGATTTTGCCGCTAAGCTGCTCGGTTCGGTGGATTCGATTTCACTGCCGGAAGAAGGTTCCAAAGTGAAGCAAGGCTCTCCCGGCTGGCTGATGAAGGCTGATAACCGAGCGATTCACATGCTGTGCCCGGTTGAAGGCGATGTTGTGGCGATCAACAGGGATGTGGTCGATTCTCCCGCCCTGGCTTTTGGAGATCCCTACGGAAAGGGCTGGTTGTTCAAGGTCTTGAACGGCAATCCGGCCGCCGATCTGGAAAACATGGTTCCGGCGGCCATGATCGGCAAGTGGCTTGAAAACACTCGCGAGGCCCTTTTCTGCCGACGGCAGGGTCTGGCGGTGGCCGGGCTCCATCAGGACGGCGGCGAGCCGCTCTCAGGGCTCGCCAGGCAGATCGATCCCCAAAGATGGGATGAGCTTGCCAGGGAGTTATTGCTCACCAAATAGGAACAAGCCGCTCACCAGGCTGCAAACATAACAAGGGAAGACAAAATGAGCAAAACGGTGACTAAGTCAAAAAACGGCGCCGAGGGTGTCCGCAACTGCAGCAGACGCAGCTTCCTGAAACTTGCCGGAGCGGGAGGGGCGATGGCTCTGCTGGCCGCAAATCCTGCGCAGGCGGCTGAAGTGGCCGCGCGGATGCGTAGAGAAGAGCCGATGGGGGTCCTCGTGGACACCACCTTATGTGTTGGCTGCCGCACCTGCGAAACCGCCTGCAACGAGGTAAACGGGCTGCCCAAGCCCAAAGTGGCTTTCGAGGACAACGACTCCCTCTTCGAACATCTCCGCGATACTTCCCCCACCGCATTCACGGTAGTCAACAAGTACACGATGGAAAAAGGCGTTGAGATTACAAGAAAGCAGCAATGCATGCACTGCGTGGAGCCGGCCTGCTCCTCGGCGTGCATCATAAGAGCGATGGAAAAGCGATCAAACGGTGCAGTTACATATCGAAGCGACCTTTGCCTGGGTTGCCGCTACTGCATGGTGGCCTGCCCGTTCAACGTACCCAAGTTCGAGTATTCAAAGGCGTCGCCGTTCATCAGAAAATGCCAGTTTTGCTTCCAGCGCCAGGAGCGGGGCGAACTGCCGGGTTGCGTCGAGGCGTGCCCGGTGGAGGCCCTGAAATTCGGACGGCGCTCGGAGCTTCTCGAAGAGGCCGAGAAGCGCATTCACGACACCCCCGACGCCTACGTGCATCATATTTACGGTGAACACGAGGCCGGCGGCACGAGTTGGCTCTACCTCGCAGGCGCGCCGTTTGAAAAGCTTGGTCTGCCCCAGCTTTGCGACAAGGACTACCCCGAGCTTACCGCCGGCGCCATGGGGACCGTGCCGGCAGTGTTGCTGATGTGGCCCGCGCTGCTCGCCGGGATCCATTATATGTCACACGATACGTCACACGGCAAGGACAAGGCTCATGAAGAGCGCTCGCGCCGTGATGCTTCACGTTGAGGACACCGACAATGAAGAAGATAATTCATTTGCTGATAGGCGATCCGAAGGAGTTATTCACCCCGTTCAATGTGATAAGCGGGCTGATCATCGTGACAGGGATAGGGTTGATCGGGCTCAGACTGATCAAGGGACTTGGCGCCGTCACAAACCTTAGCCAGACGACTCCATGGGGCCTGTGGATCGGTTTTGACGTCATGTGCGGAGTGGCCCTTGCAGCGGGCGGCTACACCATCGCCGCCACGGTGCACCTGTTCGGACTGAAACAGTACGAGCCTCTGGTAAGACCCGCTATCCTGACAGGGTTAGTGGGATATGTCTTTGTTGTCCTGGGACTCGTTCTGGACCTTGGCCAGCCGTGGCGCATGCCGTTCATCATGCTGTTCCCTCGAGGCGTCACTTCGGTGCTTTTCGAGGTCGGTATGTGCGTGGCCGGCTACCTTATGGTGCAGGCGCTTGAATTTGTGCCCGCTTTCTGGGAGTGGCTCGGATGGGACAGTGTCCGACAGTTCTGGAGCAAACTGACGATATGGCTGGCGATCCTGGGCGTAGTGCTCAGCACCCTGCATCAATCCAGCCTCGGCTCGCTCTTCCTGATTGCGCCGACAAAACTGCACCCGCTGTGGTATTCGATGTACCTGCCCCTCTTTTTCTTCATATCGAGCATTATCGCCGGACTTTCGATGGTGATCGTGGAAAGCGCGCTGTCACATAGACTGTTCGCTTACAGACTGTCGCCTTCCACGCATTTCGATCTTGACGAGCTGACGCTCGGGCTTGGAAAAGCCGCCGCCGCCGTTCTCTATGTCTACTTCTTTTTGAAGCTGATCGGTTTGGCCGAAGGCAATCACTGGGACCTACTCAATACACCATACGGTTATCTATACCTGATCGAGATTATAGGTTTTGTGGCGCTGCCGTGCGCTCTGTATGTATTCGGAGTAAGGACCCGCGACGTAAAAGCGGTGAGGATAGCCGGGGCCTGGACCGTGATCGGGATAATCTTCAACCGGTTCAACGTTTCGATGATTGCGATGAACTGGCAAGTCAGCCCTCATTACAGGCCGAGTTGGATGGAAGTGACGGTTTCGCTGGCCCTGGTGACGATGGGAATCTGGCTGTTCAGGTGGATAGTGAACCGGCTGCCGGTGATGACGACAGATAGGCCCGTCGTTGGAACCAACACTCTAAAGGAGCTGTGGGCCGCAGAAGCGGAAAAAGCCTGATAGCGCAAGGTTTGCCCTGCCCGGCTATGGTGAGGATCAGCGTTTGAGCAGTTTATCGAAACATTTATCACAAAACCGGCTGCTTTTGAAATCGATCTCTTCCACGTAGGTCGAAGATTTCATGACGCATTCCGTATCATGACAGTGGAAGAGGCCGAAGGTGTGGCCCAACTCATGGATGGCTTCTTTGAGGAGGCGCTCATGTAGAAGCGCGGGATTATCGGGCAGACCGTAGAACTTGTTATCCAGGCGGTAAGAACTGACAACGGCGCATCGGCCGTTCAAGCGCGCCTCGCCGAAAACGAAGGTCAGCACGGGAATATACAAGTCCAATCCCGTAACGGCGAGCACTTTGGAATCCGCCCCGGGGAGGTCCCGTTCGAGCCGTTCGATAATCGCAGAAGAGTTGTACTGGTTCCTGTGAAGATCGAGGAAGGCGCGACTATCGAACTCACACCGCGAAATGTTGACTTTTGCATGAAATCGAGTTTCGAGTTGAACGCGCAGGGGTTCTATTTCATCGGCAAAGTCAATAGGGATCAGCAGCATCATTATGAATATTCTGAATTTGTGAATATCTACCGCAAACCGAACTCAGCCAACCGGGCAGTCAATCCGGTCATCAAGATCCTAATAGCTGAGGCAATATTTCTTGATTTTGTTGTAAACGGTGGCTCTATCGACGTCGAGCAGTTGTGCGGCCAGTGAAACGTTGCCCCTGGTCTTTTCCAGGGCGAGTTGGATGTGGCGTTTTTCGACTTCCGCAAGGGGCAGCACCTCATCGGCATCTGAAGACGTCCGCCAGTCGACAGGGCAGGGAAGGTCATCCATGGTGATCAAGGGAGGCTTTCCGACAACAACGGCTCTTTCGACCGCGTTCTGGAGTTCCCTGACATTTCCGGGCCAGGGTTGTTGTTTGAGCCATTCCATGGTCTGAGGGTCAACGCCTGTGAAGGGCTTGTTCATGGCTGTGGAGAACTTTCGCACAAAATGGTCGACCAGCAGCGGGATGTCGGAAGCCCTCTCTTTGAGAGAGGGCAACTGGATGTTGAAAACATTCAATCGATAGTAGAGGTCTTCTCTAAACGCCCCTTCCTTGACCGCATCTTCCAGGTTCCTATTTGTCGCAGAGATGATCCGGAAGTCCACTTCGACGACCTGGTTGCCGCCAAGCCGCGTGAATCGTTTTGTTTCTATGACGCGCAGCAAATCCATCTGAGTCTTCGGGCCGATGTTGCCTATTTCGTCGAAGAAAATGGCGCCTTTGTGCGCCAGTTCCAGCTTACCCTTGCGCCGATACTGAGCGCCGGTGAAGGCCCCTCGCTCGTGGCCGAAAAGCTCGCTTTCCACCAGCGTGTCGGTCAAGGCGCCGCAATTGATGGTGATCAGAGGGAAATAGTTGCGCCTGCTGTTGAAGTGAATAGCCCTGGCGACAAGCTCTTTACCCGTGCCCGAAGCGCCCTGGATCATCACCGTAACGTCAGTCCGGGCCACGGTTTGAATCAGCTTGAGTATATCCTGCGTCTGCCTGCTTTCACCGACGATTTGATCGGCGGAGATCAGCGACCGGATTTCCTCCTTGAGGCTCAGATTTTCGCGGATAAGCTGGCGCTGGACAACCGCATTGCGGATGAGCCTGCTCAGATCGTCCGGGTCGACCGGTTTGGTTATGTAGTCGTAGGCGCCCTGCTTAAGGGCCTGGACTGCGGTGTCCACGGTGGCGTAGGCCGTCATTATTATGATCGCCAGTTGGGTGTCTATTTCCTTCAAGCGCTGTTGAAGCTCGATCCCGTCCATTCCGGGCATCTTGATATCGAGCAGCACGATGTCGAAACTTGAATCGCGCAGTTTGTCCAGAGCTTCCATCCCTCCAGCCGCGGTCTCCACACGGTAGCCTTCCGGGAGAAACCAGTGCTTGAGAGAATCGCGGACCGAGGGCTCATCGTCCACAATGAGCATTGAAACCTGATCTGTCATTTTTTCTCAATCTCCCGCATATTTCAAAGCGTTTTGCAGACTGACCGCGCAGAAACCTGCGATCACAAATCCGATACTACAGGCCCCTCGAAGATTGGTTCCTTCTCTTCCTCCGGTTTTATCCGTCTGGGCAACGTGAGCAGAAAGGTCGTTCCTTGTCCCGGTTCCGATTCGACTTCGATTTTCCCCTGGTGTCTCGCCATGATGCCGTAGACGACGGACAGACCCAGACCGACGCTATGTCCGTTCTCCTTGGTCGTGAAGAACGGCTCGAATATGCTCGACCGGATTTCCCGGGGAATACCCCTGCCGTTATCTGCGACGCAAATGCGCAGGGCGTCCTCGTCGAACAAGTCCCGGGTCGCGACGGTAAGAGCGCCGCCCCGGGGCATGGCTTCCACGGCGTTCATGAACAGTGCAATCAGCACCTGCACTATCTGGTTTGCATTGCCGATGACGTTTGGGTCCTGCGCTTCCAGCTTCGTTGCCGTGCTGATATTATTCATTTCGAAGTGATGGTTGGTTATTGAAAGACTCTTATCAATAAGATTGTGGATGTCAACCTTTTCCATCGCGGATTCGGAGCTTCTGGAAAAATGGAGCAGATTTTTGACGATATTTCCGCAGCGCTTGATCTCGTTAATGGTTACTTCAAGGTACCCCAGGGCTTCTCCTCTTTCTTCTTCCGCAATGGGCCACATGCTGATTTTGCGGCAGATCAGCCTGGTGTAAGTGAGAATCCCGCCGAGGGGATTATTGATTTCATGAGCCACGGAGGCCGCTAGCTTACCCATGGAGGCTATTTTTGCGACCTGGACCATCTTGCGGGACAGAGCCGCGTTTTCAGCTTCCGCTCGTTTCAGGCTCGCCACCATGCTGTTGAATGAACGCGCCAGATCGGCTATTTCGTCGTTCCCTTTGACCTGGATGCTGAAATTAAGGTTGCCCTTCTTGACCTCGCGCGGTCCCTCGGCAAGCTTTACAACCCTCCTGTGCACCATCCGCATGATGAAAAGCCCCGCAAAAAGCTCGATGACCAGAATTGCGCCGATGGAGTAAAGAATCATCAGGGTGCGGCTGGCAAGAATATTCTGATCTATTTGAGCGAGGTTGAACCGAGAGTCGAGCACGCCCAGTATTTTCTGTTTCGAAGGCGGCGGATGGCAGCTTGGTACGGCACAGGCGGGCTCATTGCGAATTGACTTTAAAACCCCCAGTACCCGGTAGCCGCCATTTGGGGAGGTGAAAATTCTAGGCCGAACGGCTTCCGGAATATATTCAAGCGGCTTTTCGCCGGTGTGGTGGCACACAATGCACTGTTCGGCCTTGAGGTCCGCCTTTTGCCCTATATCCAGGGCGGCTGTGCTGAAAACGACACTTCCCTTTTTGTCGTAAATTCTTATGCCCTCAATTCCGGGTCCGCTGCCCAGGGTGCCGATCGTCTGCGCGATGTCTCCCAGACGGTTGAGCAACATGCTCTGGCGCATGGACCGCAAAAGCAGTTCGTTAGTACGATTGGCCGAGAGGGTTATTTCCTCCATAATGTTCCGCGTATTGGCCCGGATAATGATGGTGGTCAGGGAAATGAACACAACTGCGCTGACAAGCAAAAGGAGGCAGAAGAGCCTGAATGCGAGTGAATTGGCAAAATTGCGCACGTCTGTTTCCTCGTGCATCCCTGAGTTGCTTTCCAGCGTCAAGGGCGATTCTTGCCGGAATTCCAGCTTGTTCAGGATTCCAGAGGATCGATCGCCATTTGGAAGCAACGCCTTCGTGAGAGCCCTGGAAAGACGAGATGCCAGCTTCCGACATACAGCGCAAGATTTGACAGCCTTTATTCGATCAATCCCGATGAACAAGGCGCATTGTAAACCAACACGATCTCTAATGGAATAGCGCTGACCCTATTTGCCTCGCACCTCCGAACTATTCATCAACCTTGCGACGTCGAAGACGATAGCGATACCGGCTGTTATTCCGCTTATGGTCTGCTGCGGATAGATTTTTGCAAAGACGGGGCAATCTTCCGCGCCCCGGGGAAGGGAACCAACGGAGCCGGCCCCCCGGATGGAGCAGGTAATCGATATGATGTTCCTGGCGATGGACACCAATCATAACGGCAGGATAAGCAAGAGCGAATGGATGGCCTATTACGAAAAACGATTCATGCTGCTTGACAAAAACGGGGATGGGTTCATAACCAAAAATGAGGTAAAGGCCGCCATGGAAGAGAGGCTGAAAAAACAGCAGGAGCGGATGGGAAAGGGAGGGCCGCCTAAATAGGCTAAATAGCTTCCGATATCTTTGAGCCGCCCGGGATAGGAAAAGAGTACAGCCAGTCCTGACCATATCCCTTTAGGTCTGCTGCGTCCGGGGTGATTCGAACACCCGGCTTGCGGATTCGTCTGGACCGGCTGCCGGGCCGCTTTATCACCTATGCGGATTCTGCCTTGCATGTCCGTAATGTTGATGATCTCAAGACTCTGAAGTCCCTCATACAGACCAATGTGCGCCGGGCGTAAATCTCCACAGCGATATTCTTGACAAAGCCTGCATCGAATTGATAGTCTGCAAAACAATGCCGGGGTCAATATTCCCAAGCCGATTCTTGAACTCTCGCCGATGAATATCGCCCTCAATATTAATCTCATCTCCTGCTTTCTCATGGCCCAGGCGGTGGTGCCGCCATTTTCCCGCTGGACAGCGGTGCAAAGTGATCAGTCTTCCTTGTTTTGCGGGGTTCGGATTTCATCACCGGCCATACTATTTTCATCGATGGCGGGTGGACGGTGTGGTCGTGACGCGCAAAATGGTTTCGTCAAGACCGATGAGGTCCCAATGGTATCCTTCCGGTGAGCAGCCGGAGTGGATACGTGCAATGTCAACGCTGAACAATTAGGAGAAGAGAGATGAGCAAAAAAGGAGTCACGCGCAGGGAGCTGCTGAAAGGGGCGGGGTATGTTACCGTAGCGGCATCGGTGCTCGGTCCGGGCGTCTTGAAACCTACCGGCCTGTGGGCTGCGGTGCCGAAGGTTAAAGGTCCCGTCAAAGTCGGCTATCAGACCATTCTTTCCGGTACTCTTGCGGGATATGGGGAGTTTCACAAGATGGGAGCCACTATGGCCATGGAGGAGATCAACGCTAAGGGGGGCATCGCCGGC
This sequence comes from uncultured delta proteobacterium, assembly GCA_963805125.1. Taxonomy (GTDB): domain Bacteria; phylum Desulfobacterota; class Syntrophobacteria; order Syntrophobacterales; family Syntrophobacteraceae; genus SbD1. Next base: position 133,190 of record CAWDTD010000001.1, read on the forward strand.
AATAAGCTCGACATTGAATTTCGCGATTCCACTCTGGCTGCTCCGGCATCCATCCAAAACGCCCATTATTTCGTAGACAGTTGGGGGGCCGACTTCCTGGCAGGTGTGGACTCCTCGGGGCAGGCATTGGCCCTGGCGCCGGTGGTGGGCGAGTTGGACCGGGTCCTTATGGTCACCCATGCCGCAACCGAGAAGCTCACTGAAGACGAAGTCTACAAAAAGGGCATCAAACAGATTTTTCGCATCTCCACTCCCACCTATCAGGACGCTAATGCAGCCGCGTTTGTGGCCAAGGACCTGCCGGCAAAAACCTGGGCGACCATCAATCCCAAGTATGAGTATGGCTACACCACCTGGAGCATGTTCAAGGATACGCTGAGCAAGCTCAAGCCGGGGGTGCAATTTATCGCCGACACCTGGGCGCCGTTCGCAACAACCGATTTTCGCCCCCACATCAACACCATCATGGACGCCAAACCCGAGGGGCTCTACTCGGTGGAGTGGGCCGGAGAGCTGGTCACCATGATCAAACAGGCCGGGCAGGCCGGGCTGTTCGATAAAATCAAATACGTCATGCTGCCCGTGGGCGCAGCCATGGACGTGCTTGAAGGAACGGGCAAGGAGATGCCTGACAATATCTGGATCTCCGGCCGCTATTATTTCCTCTATCCCAACACTGCGGAAAACAAAAACTGGGTCGCTCGCTTCAGAAAACGCTGGAACCATTATCCCTCCTACGTTTCCGAGACCAGTTATTCGGCCATGTTCGCCTTCAAGAAAGCGGTAGAATCCGCAGGCTCCAAGGATACGGCCAAGGTCATTCAGGCGCTGGAAGGCATGCAGCTCGATTCTCCGGCAGGCCATCGAGTATTCCGCAAAGAGGATCATCAGGCCATGTACGATGTGCCGTGGGGACTGACCAAATCAGATCCCAAGTATCCTTTCAAGATCATGGGCAAGATGGTGGTGATTCCAGCAAAGGAATGCTTCAATCGGCCGCCCTTTGACAGTCCAGCGTGCAAGCCGCCCTTTAAAGCCTGATGGTGCGGATGCATGAGATTATTGTAACGAGAGTGTTTAATTATGCTGCAATCCATTGTCCATGTGTGCCTGGCCGGATTATCGACCGGCATGTTCATCTGGCTCGTCGCAAGCGGTCTGACTTTGATCTTCGGCGTTCTCGGCGTGCTCAATTTCGCTCACGGCAGCTTCTACATGCTGGGGGCCTACTTTTGTTACACAGCCTTACGCATTCAGGGAAACAACTTCTGGTTCGGACTCATCTTCGGCCCTCTGGCGGTCTGTGTGATCGGTTTTGTCGTTGAGAGATTCTTTCTGCGCTACGTTTATCATCTCGCCTTACCCTACCAACTCCTGTTGACTTTTGCCTTCGTTCTCATTTTCGATAACCTGGTCAACATGATCTGGGGCGCCGGGTCCATAGGTTCTCCCAGTGTGCCGGGCCTGTCCGGTTCAGTCTTGATCCTCGGCCGTGACTTCCCCGTCTACAACCTTTTCATTATCGCCATGGGGCCGTTGGTGGCGTTGGGGCTATGGGGGTTTTTGGAGAAAACCTGGTGGGGTCGAATCATCCGGGTTGCCGCTTCGGACCGGGAGATGGCCGCAGCCATTGGAGTCAAGGTCCCATTGCTCTACACGGTGGTGTTCATCTTTGGCACCTGGCTTGCAGCGGTCGGAGGGGCACTGGCGGTGCCCTACGTCGGACTGCTCACCTCCGGGATGGGCGGAGCCATCATTATCGAAGCCTTTGTGGTGGCTGTCATCGGTGGGCTGGGGAGCCTCAAAGGAGCTTTCCTGGGCGCCCTCGTCATCGGCCTGCTTTCTTCCTTCGGCACCCGGTATATACCCACGTTCGATATGTTTCTGACCTTTATTCTCATGGCTGTGGTGCTGCTCTGGCGGCCGCAGGGTTTTTTTGGGAGGCGTGAGCAGTGAACCGCCACTTGACCGCCATCGCCACAGTGATTCTGCTGTGCGTGCTTATAGCCGTCGGCCTTTTTGCCGGACGATTCATTCTCTATCTCGCTATACGCGTGATGATTCTTTGCATTTTTGCACTGGGCTACAACATCCTGCTCGGCAGGACCGGCCTGCTCTCATTCGGTCACGCCGCTTTTTATGCCTGCGGGGCCTACGGGCTCGCCCTGACTTCCATTCATATCACTGCCAACATCCTGCTCGGGATGCTGGCCGGAGTTTTGCTGGCCGCTCTCATGTCCCTCATTATCGGCTTTTTTTGCGTGCGCCATACGGAAATCTACTTCGCCATGCTCACTCTGGCTTTCGGCATGATGGTTTACTCCCTCGTCTGGAACCTGCGCAGCATCACCGGCGGAGACGACGGGTTGTACGGCATTATGCGAACCTCCGTTTCCCTGGGCATCGTCAACATCCCCATCATGAAGGAAAGCCAGTATTACTTCATGGTCCTTTTTTTCTTCATGGGGACCGTGATATCCATCCGCCACATTCATCGGTCACCTTTCGGGCTGGTGCTCTCCGGAATTCGTGAAAACCACGTGCGAACCGAATTTGCCGGATTGGCCGTGAAGCGGTACCGATTGGCCGCCTTCGTCATTTCAGGAATCTATGCGGGGCTGGCGGGCACGCTTTCCATTCTGCTGGAAAGCGGTATCACCCCCCAAGCCGCCCACTGGAGTCATTCCGCAGAACCGGTGCTGGTGAGCCTGATTGGCGGGATGCAAACCTTTAGCGGCCCGGTGGCGGGCAGCGTGGTCTACATTGTGTTGCGGGAAATCATCGAACGCTTCACCCAAAACTGGATGCTTTGGTTCGGGGTGATTCTGCTCGTTATCATCATGGGCTTTCGAGGGGGCATAGTGGGTTCGACCGCACAATTGTTGAAAGAACGGGGGGATTGGGAACCCTGTGGGAGGGTGCACTATGAGTGAAGCCCTGCTGGAGGTTGTCAAATTGAATAAGGCCTTCGGCAGAGTAGTGGCGGCCAGGGACCTGAATCTGGTTTTACAGCCCGGTGTGCTCACCTCGCTGATCGGTCCCAATGGCGCAGGCAAATCCACCCTCATCAACCTGATCACCGGGTTCCTGGCTCCCGACTCCGGATCGATCATGTTCCGGGGCCGGAACATCACCCATCTGCCCATTCACCGCCGAGTGCGGCAAGGGCTGGGCCGCTCGTTCCAGGTTGCCAACATCTTTCCCAATTTGACCGTGTTGCAGAATGTGACGATTCCGGCGCTGGCGGCCAGAAGGAGGGGCCACCGCCTGTTAGGTCGGGTTGAACGGGAAACCGCGGCCGGCCAGGATGCCAACCGGATTCTGGAGCGAATCGGCCTGGGCAGTGCCACCCGCAGCCCGGCGTGTGCCCTGTCCCATGGCGACCAGCGACTGCTCGAGGTGGGGATCGCCATGGCGGCACGGCCGCAACTGCTTTTCCTCGACGAACCCACTGCCGGCATGAGCCCGCTCGAAAGGACCAAGATCCTGAACAATATCCGGCAACTGGCTGAAGATGGAGCGATCACTTTCGTCGTTGTCGAACATGATATGGATGTTGTTTTTTCTCTATCAGATCGTGTGGTGGTGCTCCATCAAGGTGAAATTATCGGGGATGGCACTCCGGATGAGATCCAGAGCAATCCCAAGGTTCGCGAAGTCTACCTCGGAGAGGAAGTCGCCGTATGATATTAGAGGTAGATGAGATCAACACTTACTATGGCACTTCCCATATTCTGCAGAACGTCTCCTTCGAAGTCGGGACGGGAGAGGTGGTGGCCCTGCTGGGGCGCAACGGAGTCGGAAAAACCACCGCCCTCCGGTCGATAATGGGTCTCAGCCCATCCAGAAGCGGAGTCATCCGTTTGCGGGGGGAGAATATTCAGGGGCTTCCTCCCTATACCCTGGCTCAGCGGGGTGTGAGCTATGTCCCCGATGATATGCGGATTTTTGCGGGACTAACCTGTGAGGAGAATCTGGAGATCGTCCGGCGCGTTTGCGGTCGCAAGGGATACTGGAACCGTGAGCGGGTCGAGCAGCTATTCCCGGTGCTCAAGGACCGCAGACACCAAAAGGGGTCCAGTTTTTCAGGAGGAGAGAGGAAAATGCTCAGCCTGGGACGGGCTCTTATGAGCAACCCGGAGCTGATTCTGCTCGATGAGCCTTCGGAAGGGCTTGGGCCCCTGGTTGTGCGCAGACTCGTGGAGACCATCCAGGAGATCCGCAGGCGTAATGCGGCCATCCTGCTGGCCGACCAAAATCTCAAATTTTGCCGCCAGATATGTGACAGGGGCTACATCATAGAGAAAGGCAGAATCGTCCATCAGGGGAGTATGGAAGCGATCTGGACCGACGAAGCGGTCGTGAAACGGTACCTTGCCATTTGATCGGCGTCCCTCAACTGCTTATCTTCGCAAGCAAGGTTAGTTCAGCCGGTTCTGCAAGCAGGTTCTTCGCCTTCGATCTAAAATACTGCACATGCGATGTGGCGGCGTGCTTGTCCAAATGCTCCTTACTCTGCCAGGTTTCATAGAATATGAAAAGAGCAGGGTCATTGATTGCCTGGTGCAATTCGTAATTAATGCAGCCTTCATCAGATCTGCTTGGTTCAACGAGAGTCAAGAGAAGTTCCTTAAGCTTTTGATCCATTCCTGCCAGTGCTTTAAAACGAGCGACAACATTTATTCTCTGATCCATCACATGCTCCTTCAACTCAAGTATGATTTAATTAATAGCCTAAACCACTGACGCCGTCAGTGATTGGGGGTGGGGCGAAGGCCCCGCGCCGATAGTGAAGCAACATTGTTGCTGAGCCGTGACGACTTTAACCTTTGCTGCGCACCCAGGGTTCACAGGACGCCCAGAACCAACACCATTCTTGCAGCAGGTTTTCTTTGGCCATTAGTTCTATCAGCCAACCGGCGACGTCATCCACCACGTTCGGGCACTTATCTCGGTGACCGCCTGCCTCTTCGAATTTGACATAATCGTTATGGTCAAGCAGCCAGTAAGGCCTGCCTAAGAGTTTCATCTGGATGTCCCGGCAGGTTACCGAACCGTAGAGATCGATAAAACGATGGTGATATTGCTTCGCCGGCACGCAGGTACGGAAACGCACCCGACTGGGATCGGCGAAATCGGACTTCACGCGCCCGGGGTGATTCCAGCACCGGAGCTGCGGATTCGTTGGGACCGACCTGACCAGGCAGTTGCCATGGCTATTTTGTATAATCAAAGAATCCTTTGCCTGTTTTTCGCCCGAGATAGCCTGCACGGACCATCTTGCGAAGCAGAGGCGCGGGCCGGTACTTGTCCTCACCCAGTTCCTGATGCAGCCCTTCCATAACGTGCAGAAGCGTGTCGAGGCCGACCATATCCGATAGCGCCAAAGGTCCGATGGGGTGATTCGCGCCCAGGACCATTCCACGGTCGATGTCTTCGGCTGACGCGATTCCTTCCGCGAGCGCGAAAATCGCCTCGTTGAGCATTGGGCAAAGGATCCGGTTGACCGCGAACCCCGGGGCTTCCTTGACTTCGATAGGAGTCTTCCCCGTCTTTTCGACAAAGCTTTTTGCGATCGCAAAGGTCGCATCGGAGGTGAGAAACCCGCGTGTCAGCTCGACCAGCTTCATCACCGGGACCGGATTGAAGAAGTGCATGCCGATGAAGCTTTCGGGCCGCTTCGTCACGGATGCCATTTCAGTGATGGAAAGCCCCGAGGTGTTCGAGCAGAACATTGTGTCGGATCGACAAATGGAATCAAGTTCCTTGAAGACTTCCCGCTTTACGCTCATTACTTCGATTACGGCCTCTATGACGATATGAGCGTCGGATGCCGCATCTTTTAGATCGGTCATTCCCTTGATGCGTCCCATAACCGCCTCGGCGTCCGAGGCCTGCATCTTTCCCTTGGAAACGGCGCGTTCGAGGTTCTTTGCGATCGCAGCATGGCCTTTTTGAACGAACCTGTCTTCAATGTCGTTCAAGTTTACGTTGAATCCCGCTTCAGCAACCACTTGGGCAATGCCCGAACCCATTATCCCAGCGCCCAATACACATACATTCCCGATTTCCATGTTCCCCCCTTCAGCAGCTTATAAACACGACCTAGTCCGGAAGAAGCCAACTCGAGACAGCGGAGGTGCATTCACACCTCATACCAAGTTGCGCTCAAAGAGGTAAAACTTCCATTCACAAAATCCCCCCTGCCCCCCTTTAGAAAAGGGGGGTTCCAATCGCCAATTCTTACCCGTATGGGCGCAACTTGGTATCAATGGTGTACATCCGGAAACATAGTGAAGTTATTTCGGCGCCTGCATTCTCGCGCGCGATCTATTTCCCCCCCCCCGGCAGGTTTGGCGGCCGTAACTTCGACCGTGTCGACAATGGACTTCTCCTTCAGAAACGCGATACCGATTGCTCCGGCCACTGCCAGTATCGACCAGAACAGGAAAACATTGCCGAAATTGAACGACTTGTCAGGCATCGTGACGACCAGATAACCGGCAATCATCGGTGATAGAAAGGCCCCGAACTGGCCGATGCCGTTGGAGACTCCGACCGCGCGGCCGACCAGTTCCTTTGGATAACGCCATGAGGGGAAGGCATACATCATGCCCCATGCCAGGTTTATGAAAAAGCCTCCGAGCGCCAGGCAGAGCAGCAGCATCGAAGTATTCCCCTTGGAAACATGCCCGATCATGTTGAGGGCCGGAACGCAACCGAGGAAGGAAATAATCGTCACGATCTTGGTTTTCCTCCGAACCACTTGTCAGCCATCGTCCCGCCAAGGTACATCGCGAAGAAGGCCACGACATAGGGGAGCGATGCATAAAACCCATGGTCTTCAGATTCATTCCATGCTCTTTGACCAGGAACGTACTGATCCAGGTAGTCATTCCCCAGTAAATCATCAGCATGACGAAAAGTCCCAGGACATAGAGCCAGAACTGGATGTCGGTCAAAAACATCTTCGACCAGATTTCATAGAATATGAAAAGGGCAGGGCCATTGATTGCCTGGTGCAAGTCATAATTAATGCAGCCCTCATCAGATCTGCTTGCTTCAATGAGAGTAAGGAGAAGTTCCTTAAGTTTCTGGTCCATCCCTTCCTTCGCTTTAAAGCGAGCAACAACAGCTATTCTGTGATCAATCAGGTACCCCTTGAACCCATTAAGTATGACTCAATTTTTCCATTCCTGCTCAATCTGTTTAGTGGTGAGCGCAAAGATGATACGTGCAGCGCTAATAGCGCTTCAATGGTCTGAATTCAGCGCATAGGACGTGAGAACTAACACCTTTATAACAATAGATCTTCTTTGGCCATTAGTTCTATCAGCCAACCTGCGGCGTCGCCCACCACGTTCGGGCACTTATCCAGGTGTCCGCCTGCTTGTTCGAATTTGACATAATCGTCTTTGTCAAGCAGGTAATAAGGCCTGCCGAGAAGTTTCATGTGGATATCCCGGCAGGTTACAGAACCGTAGCGTTCGATGAAACGATCGTGATATTGCTTGGAAAGCTCGTAAGTGCGGAAACGCACACGTTCCGGGTCGGCGAAATTGGACTTCCCGCGCCCGGTCCGATCGCCGATAAGGAGTACACCACCCACATAAGCACCGCAGGAACCGTCACCCATCATAGACACGCCACCAGCGAATCCGGTAGCGGCTTTAAACAATTCGTCCCGCTTAATGCCCAGAGCATCCAGTACGGCGCCGATAAGGCACTGGGCGCAGCCATAATAGATTTGCTCGTATTTCCGTCCCAACTCAGCGGCCCTTGCCGCGATACCGGCAGAGTCTACAGATGGATTCATCCAGCGTTCCTCCTGTCAAGTCCAAAACGTTCACCGGACAGGTCTCCGCTGCCCGGCAGATTTTTAGCTGCACATCACCACAGGTCGGCGTTCATTGATCAGCCTGTTTCATAGAGCCTGCCCGGACCCCGGATAAAGCCCACTTCCGGGGCAGGCTCTGATCCGGGGTTCGCCGGGGTGACGAGCAGGATTCAAAAAATATCGAATCACTTATGAAACGCAACACCAGCGCGCTTAGCCTTTTCTCCCGCTTTGATGCATTGCTTCAAGTTATTGAGGAGAAGGGGGCTCAACTTGTAATTGCAGTCATCCCCCTACTCCTGCTTACCAATTTATTACACCCATCCACCGAAACAATGCCAGCCAGCATCCGGGAGCAATAAAAATCCGGTTACATAACTGCTCGCCTCAGAGGCGAGAAATACTGCGGGCCCCAAAATCTCTTCTGGCTTTCCAAAACGCAGCATCATGTTCTGTTTCCGGATGTTTTCATACCACTCTTTGTTTTGCATCACCTGTTTGACCAATGGGGTTTCTATATAACCCGGACCAATAGCATTCACCCGCACATGAGGAGCCCACTCGGACGCCAAAACTCGTGTCATCTGGCGAACAGCGCCCTTGCTTGAGGCATAGCCCACCTGTTTTGGCATCATGATTTCCGCAAAAACCGAGGCCATATTGATCATGCTACCTTTTTGCTGATCATACATGATCTTGCCTACTTCCCTTGCACAGCGAAAGACACCGTAAAGGTTGATCTGCAAGATCTTGTCAAACTCCTCGTAGGTGAGTTCCAGGGCTGGCTTTCTGATGTTGATTCCAGGAATGTTAAAAGACACATCGATCCGTCCATACTTTTCGAGGGTCTTTTTGACCGCCGCTTGTACACTCTCCACATTGGTGACATCGAGTTTGACTTTCAGAACGTCTCCTGCGCAAGACTTTGCCGTTTGGTCGAGGCCCTCCTCGTCGATATCGGCAAGGGCTACTCTCGCACCGAGGGCATCAAACCCGAGGGCGATTGTCTGCCCCAGACCGGAAGCGGCACCTGTCACAAAAGTGACTTTATCTCTAACGCTGAAAATATCCTGTGGTTTATACTTCCACTTATCAATCGTGTAAACCTCTTTCGCCATAACTCCTCCCTGTCTTACCAAGAGCCCATATTAAGCAGGCATGTTCCAACCATTATTCATAGTACTTCGGGGCATGTTTTAGAGTCGCCCACACATCGGGATCGTGCCCGGTTATAATCTTAAAACCCCAAAGTTCCTCGGCCATCCTCATCTTTTGGATAGACCGCACAACTATCTCCTGATCCCATCCCAGACCAGGCAGCACGGGTTCATACAGAATCTCTGTGGTGTAAACCGAATCCCCTGTCAATACGAAAGTCCCTTCGTTCAGTTTGACAACCAGCGCCTGTCCGCCTGGAGTATGGCCGGGGGTGTACCAGATAATCAGCTTGCCATCGCCGAAGAGATCGAAGGGATCATCATCGTGGCCGTTCAGTTGCCACCACGTTACCGGCTTGTCAAAATCCGCACGGATATACGCAGCCTTCTGATAAAAATCAGCGGCATATGCCCAGCGCAGCTCCTCCTTCTGCACGATATACTTAGCGTTTGGAAATTCGCCCACGGCTCCCGCGTGATCGAGGTGAAGATGCGACAGGATCACATACTTGATGTCCTCGGGCTTTACCCCTACCTTTTTAAGGTTATTGATGACGTAATCGTCTTCCGTCATTTTAGGAACATAGACAGTGGTTACCAGCCCCCAGTGCTTGTCGGCGTCCCTCGCCACTTCGATGGAATTACCAAGATCGAAGAGCACGTTCCCCTTCGGATGCTGAATCAGGTAATAGGGCACGGGCACCGTAAACGACTTGCCTACATCCCGGCCAAAAGTAATCGCACTTTTGTCACACGTTAATGTCCCACTGCTGAATGCGTACAGTCTCATAATTCAGGTCTCCCATTCTGAAAGAAGGTAAATAGCCACGCTCAAATATCCCTCTTGCCAAACATCTGCTTCTGTGACATCCTCCTCTTACAGCAGGCGCCGGTGAAGCCGATAAAAAAACCTTTCCTGAGAAAGCGCTTATAGGCTCAGTCCTGCACCGCCACTATCCGGATAGGATATCCCCTCTTGTGCTCCAGATCGTCAAGCCCTTGACCTGTCTCCTCCAACTTGATGTGCGACGTCACAGTCTTGCTCAAATCCAACCTCCCCCTCGACGCCAAGCCGACAATCCTTTCTATCTCTACGTTCTCAAAAGCATAACAGCCGATAGCCTCCCACTCCCGCCTCACAAATACCGCCGTGCTGGGCAAGGCGACCGGTTCCGCTCCCAGTCCCGCCATCAGTGCCCGGCCACCGAACCTCAGACAATTGACCGCCTGCAACTGCGACACCGGACTGCCCACAACTTCTACAGAGATGTCCACTCCTCCACCCGTGAGCCGCTGGATTTCCGCCACCGCATCTGTCTGTCTTGCGTTTATTGTCTCATCAGCGCCAAAAAGCTTCTTTGCCCTCTCACAAATATGATCGTCCACATCCACCCCGATGACCAAACCCGCACCATACATCCGCGCAATCTCGACGGCATGAACCCCCAAACCACCCAAACCGAATATCGCAATCGAATCTCCCGGCTTCAGCCCGGAGCGCTTGCTGATCATGTGAAAGGGCGTAGCTACAGCATCCGTGGCCGCTGCACCCTGGTCAAAAGGGATATTGTCCGGCAGCCTGATCAGCGTACTGGCAGCAGTCCTCACGTACTCAGCATAGGCCCCTTGTTCCGTCATCCCCATCAAGCGCTTGTTCGGACATATGGAAGGCCTCCCAGTCTGGCACTGATAACACCTCCCACAGGGCTCCGCAAAATTGGCGCAGACGCGTTCCCCTACTTTGTAGTCCTTGACCTCGCTACCCACCTCACAGACCACACCCGCCATCTCATGCCCCAACGTAATCGGATAGCGCGGCAAAACCGTGGACCCATCGATCATGTGGATGTCCGAACCGCAAAGCCCCGATGCCTTGACGTCTATCAAGACATCTCGAGGACCGATCTCCGGAATGGGCACCATCTCCAGCTTCAACCCTTCTCCAATCTTCGGGGTCGTCTTGTGTAAGCGCAATGCTTTCATCGTACCCTTCATATTCTATATCCTTATCTTTTGGGACCACGTCAGGGGGCAAGAATGAGGTGATTTTCCACCACATCAAGCCCGGTTTTTTGTCGCTGTTCTTGATGCCTGCGGATGAAGCGGTCACTTCTTTAGTCTTCCTCGACTACAAATATTTCTTTCTCGCACCTCCCTTCCAGGAAACATCGGTGAAGCCGATAAAAAACGTTTTCCGAGAAAACGCTTATCGGCTCAGTCTTGCACCGCCACGATCCTGATAGACTCCTGAATAAAGCGTAAACTTGACACCGAAAATTACTCGTCTATTTTGGCGATCTTTTTGGCAATCTTCATCTTCTCGCCCAGTTTGCCGAGCCTTTGATACATGATCCTCTGGCTTTGAGGCGAGCCTGCACCATGCATGCTTTCCACCAGTGCCGTACCACCGGTCATGTTTTCCAGCAGGCGAAGGATTTTCATCCTGGTTTCCGTGGAGACGCCCTCGACGCCTTTCATGTATTTCTCGACGTACTTGCCGATCTCCGGGCTCCGCAGATCGGTATCGAACGGGAGCGTCGCAATGATGCCTCCGCCGATGTCGTGCGCAAGCCTCGATATTTCGTATATGACGCGCGTGATGTTATGCTTCGTGCAGTTGGCGAGGAGCGCGTCAGGGTAGTAGGCCCCGCTCCTGGTCTTGGAACCCAGGGCCGAACAGGCGACGGAACCCGCATAGACGGTCTCGGCGAGGTGCAGCATCTCGACGAGCTTGTCTTTAATGTGGGATGCGCCCAAAGTGCCCTGATATTGTGCTGCAAGGGCACTGGCGCCGATAACGACATCTGAAACACCACCCTTGCAGCCGCCATAGTTCTGCCGGTGAAGTGTGGCGAACCTTTCGACCAGAAGGCCGCTAAAATCCGCCTCGCCGCACATGAAGACCCTGTCCCAGGGAACGAAAACGTCTTCGAAAACGACGAGGGCCTCTCCTCCGACCATGCCGAACTCACAGTTTCCCGCATCGATTCCGCACTCGAACTTTCTTTCCTCGTTCGTCTGCCGTCCGAAAATCATCGTGATGCCCTTGGCATCGAGAGGTATGGCCGCCACGATTGCATAGTCTTCTTCGCCTTCGACCATCGACTGCGTAGGCATGATCATGATTTCATGGCTGTTCACGGCGCCGGTCTGATGGGCTTTAGCCCCCCGGATAACGACGCCGTCCGCTCTTTTCTCGACGACCCTGGTGAAAAGATCGGGGTCGGCCTGCTGGCTGGGCCTCTTGGAGCGGTCGCCCTTGGGGTCGGTCATCCCGCCGACGAGCATGAAGTTCTCGTCCTGGAGTCTTTCGAGATACTTGAGGAGTCGCTTGAAGTAATCAGTGCCGTGCTTCTCGTCTATTTCGAAGGTAGTCATGTAGAGGGCGTTGATGGCGTCAAACCCCACGCAGCGCTGGAAACAGCTCGCTGTTTCATGGGCTATGAGGCGGAGCATCTGGACCTTCTTTATGAGGTCGTCCACCGACGAATGAATGTGGGTGAACCGGTTGATCTTCTTTCCGGTGATGCTGCTCACTGCGGTCAGCAGGTCTTCGTGCTCGGGCATGAGAGCGAGTTCGTACGTCTTGGCCGCAGAATTAATGTGCGGGACAAAAGCAGGATGCGTGGTGCGGTCTTCGACTTTTTCCCCCTTGTAGTAGATCAGCAATTTCTGTTCTTTCATACTCTGAATGTAATCTTGTTTTGTCCTGATTTTCATGATTTTCCCTCGTTCAAAAGACTTTGGACAACTTCTGCGGGATCACGTTTATCGTCCCTGACAGATACTATTCTCCAACAGGGAGTTAGAACCATATTTTCCATGGGGCACGCGGTGTTGCAGCCTGAGATGACGAGGACGGTTTCGAAGTCCCGGTCATCGAGGGTGACCCACTCGATGAGGCCACCGGCGGCATTTTGAATCTCCTGGAAATACTTCACCCGGTCAAACCCTGGATCGCAGCCGCCACAGTATTTCAAGGCTACCCTTTTACTGTTCACCGCTCACTGTTCACTGCTCAGACTTCCCTGGTCCATAAAGAGGCCATCGAAGGCCCGCCGCCCACACAAAGAGAAGCCCCGCCCATGGTCAGACCCAGCCTCTCCATCTCGTAGTAGAGGGTGACGATGATTCGCAGCCCGGTGCTTCCCACCGGGTGTCCCAGGGCTATCCCGGAACCGTTGTGGTTTACCTTGTCGAGGTCGAGCTTTATAGAGAACTCGTGTTCGAGCACCCTTCCAACCCCGAGCCACTGCGCCGCGAATGCTTCGTTGATTTCCCAGTACTCGATATCTGCAAACCGGAGGCCCGCCTGTTTTAGGCATTTCGGGATGGCGAAAGCCGGGCCTATGCCCATCAGTTTTGGGTCGCAGCCCTCGCCGCAGATGTTGATCAATTTCATGATGGGCCGGATACCGAGCTCTTTTGCCTTGTCCAGGGACATGAGAACCGCAGCGGATGCCCCGTCATTTATGCCTGAGGCATTGGCCGGCGTTACGACCCCGTCTTGCTTGAAGATCGGTTTCAGACGGCTCATCTTTTCGATACCGGCGTCCTGGATCGGATGTTCGTCCGTGTCGAAAATCTGGACGCTTTTCTTTACCTTCACTTCGATCGGCACGATCTCCCGCCGGAAGTTTCCCTCCTGGATGGCGCGGGTTGCGCGGCGGTGGCTCAAAAGAGCGAGTTCATCGCACTCCTGGCGGGTTATACCGTACTTTTCGGCGACGTTTTCCGCCGTCAAACCCATATGGCCGGGGACAAGCTCGTCCAGGAGTCCGTCATGGAGCATATGGTCCTCAACGGTTTGAGAACCCATCCTGTACCCCTGTCTCGCCCTCGGGAGCAGGTAAGGGACGTTGCTCATGCTCTCGACACCGACTGCCAGTCCGATCTCGGTCTTCCCCAGCATGATATTGTGGCTCGCAATTTCCAGCGCCCTCATGGCCGAGGAACAGTTCTGATTAACGGAAACGGCGCTGCTCCTGGCAGGAAGGCCGATTCTCATCCCAACCTGCCTGGCCGGCAGGGACCCCTGCATGGCGGTATAAAGCTGTCCCATGCAGATTTCGTCCACGCTCTCCGGCGGGATACCGGCCCTTTCGACAGCGGCCTTACCCACTATCATGGCGAGGTCCCTTGCCTGCACGTCCTTCAGACTGCCCAGAAAATCGCCGATGGCCGTCCGACATGCGCTTACCAGAACGACATCTTTGATCACAGGTCTGAAACCTTTCCGGAATGGGGTTTAGAGCAAAAGAGCGGTTAATCCGCCTCACACAATCGTATGTCCGCCATCGATGTAGATCTCCGAACCGGTCATGTATGGGGGAGAGGTCGCGAGATAGAGCGCCAGGGACTTCAGTTCGCCGACCTGCCCGACTCTGTTCATGGGAATCATTTTTTTGATCAAACCCTTGCCCGTTTCGGACTCAAAGAAACTCTGGTTGAAATCGGTCAGGAAGTAGCCGGGACACACCGCGTTAACCTGAATGTTGTCACGCATCAGTTCGAGCGCCATTACGCGGGTCAACTGAAGCACAGCGGCCTTGCTTGCGCAGTAGCCGGTCATGTTGCGGGCAGAAATCTTTCCGAGAATCGAGGAGACATTGATGATTTTGCCGCTTTTCTGCCTCACCATGATCTGGGCTACCGCCCTGGAGACCAGAAAAGTGCCGCGAAAATCGACGTTCATGACCTCGTCGAGGTCTTCGTCGGTCATCCTGATGACGGGCTTCTCGCTGCCGGGGATTCCCGCACAGTTAACGAGGATATCTATCTTCCCGAATTCGTCTGCAATTTCCTGAACGACGCGGTCAACGGATTTGGAATCCCGCACATCCATCGATTTTGCCGCAGCCTTTATTCCGTATGACTTTTCGAGCCTTTCCGCCACCGCCTGGCACCCCAGCAGGTTTCTCGCAACGATTGCGAGATTGGCCCCTGCCTCGGCGTACGTTTCGGAGACGGCCAGCCCTATTCCTCTATATCCACCGGTAACGAGAGCTACTTTGCCCTCCATGGAAAACCACTTTTCAAAACATTCTCTAGCCATCCTCTTATCTCCTCACACCTGGTTCATAGAGAGTCGAGCAGGACGTCATCTAGCTGGTGTTCATCCGGAAGCACCGGATTAGTGCTAGGTAAATACGGCTTTCAGTCTTTCATATGATGAATCCAGCATGTTGATGTAGCTTTCGAAGGTAAGGGATCGCAGTCCAGCGCCAGTGTATATTTTTTGGGAGTCAAGTATTCTAATTATTTCGGCCTCTTTCTTCGTCGGCGGAGGCGTCGTCTTGAGGTTGGCGGAGACCTTCAGGTCCCATGAAACTTCTTTGCGAACGGCATCGGCGGTGATGCCCGGATGGACGGAATCGAGGTAGGCCTCTTTGGTCTGTTCATCGAAACGGAATATGGCCATGTTCGAAATAATGACGGCAGGGCCTTTGCCCGGATATCCGTTGCGTTCTCTGGACCCGGGCCCATCGAGGTAGCCGGGCGATGTGATGAAGTCGACCTTTTCCAGGAAACGGCGCTTCTGCTGGTTCATCATAATCAGGCTCCGCGTTGAGGAAATAGCAATGTCGTCCGCGCCGCCGCTCCCGGGCAGCCTGGTCCTGGGGGTGTAATAGTCGCCATCTCCGAAGATGGCCGTGCTGTTCAGATTCCCGTACTTGTCCACCTGCGCTCCACCGAGCATCCCCACGTCGAAGTACCCCCGCTGTTGATCGGAGAAAGCCCTCCACAGCGAGGTCACGCATATCGAGTTTTCCCCGCACGCGTTATCGCCGATTCCCAGCATCAGTCGGTAAGGTGTGGCCCCGATGCATCCCGATTCGACGGCGAGGACCACGTCGGGAGCATGGGTCAACTTCGCGACGAGTGCGCCAAGGCACGGTATGCCCACGCCTACGAATACGACTTCCCTGTCTTTGATTTCTCTGGCGGCAGAGACGACTAAAAGTTCCTGGAGCGTATAATCTTCCGCGTATTCTTCCATATGGTTACTCACATGCGACTCCTTTTACAGATCGTGTTGTCGGCACATAAATATAGAGAATCCGGACCTAAATGTTGCACTTGCAGAACTTTCTCTCGATCTGGGTGAGCTTTCTTAAGCGGCCCCATCCTACTTTTTCGCAGTACTCTTCATGATCCTTACAGCCGAAGGCCCACTTATCAATCCATCTTTTGAAACCATCCTCGGTATCTATCTCCGCCATCATCTCCATATGAAATGGAAGGTCATAGGCATAGGCATAGCACATGTTCCAGGGATGGCTGCAGTAGGGGACTTCCACGACTGCGTCGACGGCGTACTGTGGTACGGTCGTGGAGTTCGGGGCCTTTTTGATATCGTCGGTCGAGATGATCTCTTCGCAGGTGACGATCGTTTTTTTCGCGGCCCGTGCGATGTTTTCCGCATTGGAGGAAAAACCGAGAAACTGAGCGTTTCCGAGCATGTCCGCCCTGTTTGCGTGCACGATCGCCACATCCGGAGTGGCCGCGGGCACCAGCGCCACCTTTTTGCCCCCGTACGGGTCGTCGATCACCTTGATCATGTCGTTGTATTGTGGGATTGACGAGCCGATGAGCGATCTTGTAGTCATGAAGGGAAGGCCCATGGCTCCTGCCAGGAACCGAAGTCCCATCGTGTAGTTGGAGAATTCGCGGACCTCTATTTTGCGGGGGATTCCATTTTCCACGGCGCGTCTGTAGTTCGGACTGATGCCTGCCACCGCGAAAGCCAGCCAGGCGACCTCCACCCTCTTTAGCTGCCCGGTCCCGACCAGGTAGTCCGCGCATTCGCAGGGACTGTCCCCCATAAGCGTCATATCCTTTTGCCCCTGTCTTATGATTTCGTAGGTCGGGGCTACCACCTGCTCGCCTCCCATGCCGCTGAATGCGATGGAGCATCCGTCGAAAACAAACCTGGAAACGGCCTCCTTTAAGCTCATCCTTTTGTCTAAAGCCTTTTTGGTATCCTCATCGTTCATCGTTCAGACTCTCCCTTCCCGATATGATTAAAGCATTCGCGCGATATCGCGGGCGAAGTAGGTAATGACGATATCGGCACCGGCACGTTTTATGGCAGTTACAGATTCCAGCATCGCCCGGTTGCCGTCTATCCAGCCAAGCCTGTCGGCTGCCTTGATCATCGAGAACTCGCCGCTGACGTTATAGGCAGCCAAAGGCAGATCGAATTCATCTTTTGCCCTTCGGATAATATCGAGATAGGGCAGAGCGGGTTTCACCATGATAATGTCCGCCCCTTCCTCCACGTCCGCGGCGATCTCTCTCATGGCTTCATCACTGTTTGGCGGGTCCATCTGATATGCTTTTCTGTCGCCGAACTGCGGAGTGCTTTCAGCGGCTTCCCGGAACGGGCCGTAAAAGCAGGATGCGTATTTGGCTGAATAAGCCATCACAGGCGTGTTCCCGCAGCCGTTTTCGTCTAGAGCAGCCCTTATCGCGGCAACCTGGCCGTCCATCATGGCCGAAGGGGCAACGATGTCGGCCCCCGCGACGGCCTGTGACAGCGCGGTCCGCGCCAGGACGTCAAGGGTCGCATCGTTATCGACTTCCTCGCCTTCAAGCATCCCGCAGTGACCGTGGCTCGTGTATTCGCACAGACATACATCGGTTATGACGACTATATTCGGCACCTCGTTTTTGATCTCCGCGACCGCTCTTTGAATTATTCCGTCTTTGGCGAAAGCCCCTGATGCGAGTTCATCCTTTCGATCCGGAATCCCGAAGAGAAGAACCGCCGGTATGCCCAGATCTTTCGTCGTTCGCACTTCTTTGACAATGTGATCGATGGACATCTGGAAATTGCCCGGCATCGATTCGATGGGTTTTTTCACATCTTTGCCGAATACCACGAAGAGGGGGTAGACGAGGCTGTCGACAGATAGCCTCGTCTCCCGGATCATCCTTCTCAGGGCCTCGTTTCTTCTGAGCCTTCTCGGTCTATAAATGGGATAGCGCATGCTCACCCCCCGTGTTTGTGCGACCTGTTCGGAGTCAAATAAATAAGGAAAGTGAAAGGACTTTACTTTTTTGTCAGCCGTACTACGCGGCATTACACACAAAGAGCATTTAGCATGCCAGCTTGGAAGTTTTTGGGAATTGAGCTGATATAACAGCATCTTACACAATTGCCTTGCCTTTGTTCGAGAAGTGTGTTCAACTCGTGATGTCCCATAATCGGACATCCCTGTCTCAGGCCGGGACACGGATAGGACATGTCTTCATGCGGACAATTTCGCTCCGGCGTTTTTTGAAGATGCAGTGCTTCGGGGCGCCAGGCCGGTCTATTAACTTAGTTTCCGTCCGGAAAGGGCCCTTTTCCGCCTTTCCGAATCGGAAACTATCAGTGTCCCATCCGGAGTTTCCGGATGGACACTAACTAGCAAACGCTTTATGCGGCAGTTGCGGGGAACGGGTCATGTCAGATCATGCCAAACGGTTCGATGCGATTCACGCGGAATGGCGGAAATTTGTGGATGGAATGACGGTTGAGCCAGGTACAGTGAGCCCCGTTATTCTAGATTCCTGGGAGAGGTGCAGGTCGAAGGGCGTGGACCCTTATCTCACGGCAGCGCCGCTTGTGCTTGGCGCAGAGCAACTGCAGGCCCTGCTCGAAAAGAACGGGGAACTCATCGATATCAGCCGCCCATTCATGGAACATCTCTTCGGTTTCGTCAAGGGTTCCGACTTTATCGTAGCCTTGTCGGACCCGAACGGGTTTCTCATCCAACTCGTCGGGGACGACGACATCCTGGAAAGCGTCAAGCAGGGGAATTTCGTCGTGGGCGCATGCTGGAGCGAAGAGGCTGCCGGGTCCAACGGCGTGGGAACCGTTCTGGCATTGGGGGAGCCGCTCCAGATTTGCGGGTGTGAACATTTCTGCATCAATTCGCGCAGGTGGACTTGCTCGGGAGCTCCAGTTCACAATGCGGAGGGCGAATTGGTGGGGGCCATCGATATGACCGGCCCCTATGAGAAGGCCAATCCTCATACACTGGGAATGGTTGTGGCTTCGGCGGATGCGATAGAGAACGAATTCCGCTATAGAAAGGCCCTGACGGAAATCCAGGTCGCACACAGCTTTCAAGAGACGGTTATTTCATCCATCCCGGAAATCATCATCGCCATCGACAACGATGGAATCATTTCTCTTATGAATAACAATGCCGTGAAGGTATTCGGCGCGGGCGCAGACAGGTTTATCGGCAGGAGCCTGGAAGCGCTTTGGCGCCGGAATCCGAGGATCATCCAACTCATAGGCAGCAATGGATCGCTGACCGACGTAGAGGTAAGGATATCTTTCAAGAACTCCCACGCCGACTTTACCCTGACCTGCAATCCGATCCTTTCAATGAACAGGGTAGCCGGAAAGATCATCATACTCAACGAGATCAAGCGGGCCAGGACTCTTGCTGCGCGAATGATGGGGGCCAAGGCGAAGCTCCAGTTCGAGGACATCATCGGGCGCGACCGCGAGTTCCTGGAAACGGTGAGGCATGCCCGGATAGCTTCCCAGATAAACTCTAACGTCCTTCTGTTGGGCGAGAGCGGCACAGGCAAGGATATTTTTGCGCAGGCCATTCACAACAACAGCAACCGAAGGGAGGGGCCCTACGTCGCCATTAACCTGGCGACCATTCCGCGGGACCTGATTACCAGCGAACTTTTCGGCTATGTCGAGGGTGCTTTCACCGGTTCCAGGAAAGGGGGGAGCCAGGGCAAGTTTGAACTGGCCGACGGCGGTACGATCTTCCTCGACGAGATAGGGGAAACGCCCCTGGAGGTGCAGGCGGCGCTGCTCCGGGTCATAGAGGACAAATCCATAATCAAGCTCGGCGGAAAGAAGGTCACGACCGTGAACGTGAGGATCATTGCCGCAACCAACAGGAATTTGAAAGAAGAGGTCAGGAGGGGAAGATTCAGGGAAGACCTCTATTACCGATCCAACGTATTCACTATCCGCATGGTGCCGCTGCGAAAAAGAATAGAGGATATCCCGCTGCTGGTGAATTCTTTCATAAGGAACATCAGCAGGTCGATGGGCAAACAGATCGTCAGTATCGACTCCACCGTGCTGGAACACTTTATGAGCTATCAATGGCCGGGAAACGTGAGAGAGCTGCAAAATATTCTGGAAAGAATGATCAATATCGCGCACACCTCAAAACTAACGGTAGATCTGCTGCCGCGTGAAATTATCGATTCGCTGTCGCCGGAAAATGTGGAAGAAGATGTCGAACCGGTCGGCAGGATGGAGCGTGAACTGATCCTGAGGCTGCTCAGATCGAGTCTGACCAAGAAGGACATCGCCAAAAAACTGGGCATTTCCAGAAGCACTCTATACCGCAAGCTGGATAGATATGAATTCGGCGCATAGCGATGCCTCAAGAGGCAAATTTAGCAATTCGCAATTCGTAATTTCTAGTTTTTAATTCCAATAACCCCCCAGCCCGGACGAGCCCGAACTAAAAAGGTAACAAAGAGCACAGCACAGCACAGCCGCAACCAAAAACTCCAAAGGAGGGTGGCTATCCAGGTTCCGCGAGGCTGCTCGAGCCCTTGACATGGTTTTATCACCACCAAGGGCACGAAGAGCCTTGCAGAAAACTTAAATAAGAGATGCGTGGCCTTCCGTGCAAAACAACCCCACCCCGCCCGGTCCCCAACACCCCGCGCTCCCGGCACCCTCACCCCGGCCCCGCCCCTGGACCCCACTGGTAGAGGGGCCCGGCCGGCGGAGCGCAACGGGGTAAAGAGAACGAAGGCCACGACGATTTTTTGCCGGAAAAAACAGGAATTTCGGATTTGAATTCCTGACTGCATTTATTGCAAATTCAGGCCGAATTGAATAGATGCCCGCGAGCGTTTTGACCTCACTTAAACAATTCCAGGCTTTTTTAGGTTTTCAAAGAGCAGGACGGAGCATTGAGTTTCTCCTGTAAATACAGGCGAAATGCAGGAAGTTCCAATCAGGGCGAAAGGAACTCTGCGATCTGCTTCCGTCCGATCGGCAAGATCGTTTCCAAACGATTTTTCCCCCGAGGGTCGAACCCGATCCCCGAGCGCGCCGGGCGAGGAGGTTCACCCTTCGGGGGGGATTTAGACGGATATATTATACATCACAATAAGATGTAATCTCACGTCACAATATGAAGTGTAATGAGAAGGGAATATCTCGACAACCAGGGAGTTCTCTGAAATGGAAGACGCGGGGCGGAGGCAGGAAGACGGAAACCTGGCCATCCGCCCCGCCCTGGAAATCGACGAGCAAAGCTTTGGGCCAAATCATCCCACGGTCGCCATTCGCCTCAACAATCTCGCCTAACTGCTCCAGGCCGCCAACCGGCTGCCGGCGGCGGAGCCGCTCATGCGGCGACACCTGGTCATCTTCCTTAAATTCACGTTGGAGACCCGTCATTTGCATCCGCGCCTTGCGGCGGCTTTTGCGAATTACAGGAATTTATTGGTGCGGATGTCCGTCCCGGAAGACCAAATCCTGGAGAGGTTCGCCGAGATCGAAAGAGGCGGGTTTCGATGAGGAGGGTTTCAGAAGGGTTTTGGAGCGGGTCATTTCGGAGGGGCCGTGAGTCCTGATGCCGATTAAAGTGTCAAAAGGCGTCCGGCTCGAAGGTTGACGCAGAGTCCTTGACTCAGCAGGACTGTCAAAAAGGGCGGAGAATAGTTCGAAGAGATTAAAGTGAAGCCGGCAGGTGCGCTAAGGTTTTAGATTTATACCGGCGCGCTATACGGCTTCTTCTCCCGGTCACGTGAAACACAAAGCGATAAACAATCATCGGGATCGAGCATCCATGCGTCCCCCGTTTCAGTTGAGAAGAAAACAAGTGGACCAAAAGTGATGAGTCTTGCACTGTGTGATAAGTCCAACCCTGCGACCTCAAAATCCCCCCTGCCCCCCTTTACGAAAGGGGGGTGATTGGCGCGTCTTTTCGTGGTTTCAGGGGGGGGTGATTGGCGCGCCTTTTCATGGTCTAAGCGTGTCCCATGGGGACATGAATAACTCCCGAACTGAGTGCTTGTTTCCCGGGAAACCCCAGTTGTCATTCACGGGAAAGCATGAATCCACGCAATCGAAGAAACCAAACCGGATGCCGACTTTCGTCGGCATGACGATGTCTTGCCGTTCAAATCGCTCAACTCAGGCAACTGTCTTTGCCGCATGCTTCAACATGATGCGGACACTCTGGCCCGATTGCCCCAAATCGGCAAGTCCAATTTCTTTCCCACTTTTGAGGAGTTTGCAAAGCTCGTGAGTAAATGCCTTGAAGTCCGTGGGGCATCATCCTATCATTATCGATTATTGGCAGGCAGAAAAAACAAACCAGAATCCTGAAAAGGGGAAATCATGCCGAAAGCCGTTATGATACATGAGACTGGAGGGCCCGAAGTCCTGCGTTTCGAGCAATACGATCCGGGGATGCCCGGTCCCGGTGAAGCGCTTGTCCGCCACGAAGCCATAGGGGTGAACTTCATAGATGTCTATCACCGGACCGGCCTCTATCCTTTGCCCCACCTGCCGGCGGCAATCGGAATGGAGGGAGCGGGAATAGTCGAAGCTGTCGGCGAGGGGGTGAGCGAGGTTTCGGTTGGAGACCGTGTGGGGTATGCGGGGCTTCCTCCGGGAGCTTATGCGGATGTGCGGGTCATCCCGGCTCATCGCCTGGTTGTGCTTCCTCAAAGCATCTCCATGCACCAGGCGGCCGGCATGATGTTAAGGGGAATGACCGCCCGATACCTGCTTTACGGGTGTTACAGGGTCAAGCCGGGCGATACGATCCTCATCCACGCGGCAGCGGGAGGCGTGGGGACACTTGTATGCCAGTGGGCAAAGCACCTCGGCGCAACGGTAATCGGAACAGCGGGATCGAAGGAAAAAGCCGAAATTGCAAGAGCCAACGGATGCGACCATACGATCCTTTACAGGGAGGAGGATTTCACTTCCCGCGTAAAGGAGATAACGGGTGGAAGAGGTGTTGACGTGGTCTACGACTCCGTGGGCAAGGACACCTTCATGAAGTCCCTGGACTGCCTGAGACCTATCGGCACAATGGTCTGCTTCGGACAATCGAGTGGGACAGTTGCTCCATTCGACATCGGCATACTCTCCGCCAAAGGGTCTCTTTTCCTCACCCGGCCGACCCTTATGACCTATACTGCCAGGCGGGAGGACCTTCTTGCACATGCCAAAGATTTGTTCGAAGTGGTGGGAAGCGGGATTGTAAAGGTGCAGATAGGGAAGACCTACTCCCTGGCCGATGCGGGCATGGCCCATCGCGACATCGAATCCCGACGGACTACCGGCTCCTCGATTCTCATTCCATGAGCTTTCAATGCTTTAAGGAGGTTCATTCTTGAATTTATTGGACGTTACGAAGCCGCAGGCTGCCCGGAACGCCTGGATCGTCTGGATGATTTTCTTCGTGGTCATTGCTGCAATCGCCGGATCGCCTTCGAACCGCAGATCGGTCACTAACGTTTACAGAGAGGCCTCGCTCAACTGGTTTGAAGGATCGGACATCTATCAACAGGGGATTTATGGATATCTTTACCTGCCGCAATCCTGCATACTGACTGCTCCATTCGCGATAATGCCCTTCAGGGTTGCCGAAATTTCGTGGCGTGCTTTTGCCGTCGGGATACTCGCGATCGCCGTCTGGAGACTGTCCAGGTTGGGACGGCAGGGCGGCGGCACGCAAGCTTTCCCGCTCATGACCCTGCTGGTGATACCCACAGCCATGGAATCGGCGCGCAACGGGCAAATGAATATCCCGATGGCGGCGTTGATGACTTTAGCGGCCGTCGAACTGGCCGGGCGGCGCTGGTCGCCGGCGGCGTTCTGGCTTCTTCTGGGAGTTGCGCTCAAGCCCCTCGTAATCGCTATGCTCGGATTTGCGGCCGTGCTTTACAGACCCTTGCGATGGCGGCTTGGCCCGGGGCTGGTCATTGTTTTCGCGCTTCCTTTCCTGACGCAAAGTCCGGGTTACGTATTTGCTCAGTACAGGCTTTTTTTTACCAAGATGCTGGTTGCCGGAAATCCGCATTTTGAACAGTTTAGCGACTTTTTCGGAATCGCGAGGTCTATCGGATTCGATGTTCCTTCACTCGTGCAGAACTTCATTCGCGTGGCGGCCGCTGTTGCCATTATCGTCCTGTCCTACATCGGGCTCAGCCGGTGGGGGCATGAGCGAGGCACGCTGCTTTTTTTCAGCTTCGCGGCGTGCTTCACATTGCTTTTTAGTCCGCGCACGGAGAACAACACCTATGTGCTCGCCGGGGTCCCGATGGCCCTTTTTTGCTCCTGGGCCCTGCTATACGACCGACGGCGGTTGACCGGGGCGATAATGGCGGCCGCCATCATCATCATGGCAGCGAGCTATGAAATCACGCGAGGGAACAACTGCTGGCTAAGCCCCTCTGTGTGCCTCGGATTTGTTCTTTACCTGATATATCTTCTTTTAGGACAACGACCCGCGACGGAATCGGGGGATTGAAGAATACTGAATTTCCAAGCCAACTGGATTGCGGCCATTGCAGTTTTTCGGGAAAACGGCCTGAACTTTTCGGCAGGGGCGAATTAAATTAAATAAATAGAAACTCGGATTTGGTTGACATTGACACAAACCAGGAGCGAAGGTATCCCATGCCTGTTAAAGCTATACCCGAAGGTTACCACACCGTGACGCCCCTTCTGTCAGTCAAGGGGGCGGCGCGGCTGATCGACTTTATGAAGAAGGCGTTTGGGGCGACGGAAAATTATAGATTTCCGGGGCCGGACGGCAGCGTGATGCACGCGGAGCTGAAGATAGGCGATTCGATTGTGATGCTGGGCGAGGCGATGAAGGAGGCTCCTCCAATGCCCACAGCGCTCTATCTCTACGTCAGTGATGCGGACGCTACGTATCGAAAAGCCCTGGACGCAGGGGGCGAATCTGTTGGCGCACCGGCGAATATGTTCTGGGGCGACCGGGTGGCGACCATCAAAGACTTTGCCGGTAACAAATGGTGGATTGCCACTCACGTAGAGGAAGTGAGTGCCAACGAAGTCGAAAGGCGAGCCCAGCAGGCCATGACCGCCTGATCTGCCTGTTCCTCATGCCCGTGTCACACATATGTAGGTGGCAAACACCGGACAACTCTATTCCCGCCCTCCACCGGGAGGAGACCGTGTGGGCAGATCCGGCCACTCTGCCCTCTCGGACGATGCTTCAGAGGACTAGAAGGGAAAGAGAGCCGACAGCAACTCCAGTCCGATGTTGAACGCATTCCTGAAATAACACGCGCCATGATGCAGACAACGGAGAAAATATTGGCCTCCCCCCTTGAATTTTCCACGATTCCTGGCATGTTAAATGTGTAAAGTCTGATTTCCACTACCAATTGCAATTAAGCCACCAAACGCAAGGACGGGTCAGGGTCAAAATACCCCGGCTACAAGGCCGCCCCGCAGTGGCCCCGGTTCTTGAACGACATCTTGCGCGCGAGCCGCACGTACGGTCAACCAGCGTTCGGCCGATCGATCACCGGCAGTGTAATCATACATTATGACGGGCACGCGGTTGATGCGCCCCAAGTCCTCGGACGATTGCAAAGGACCATGGCCGAATTGGAGTCCGGTGTTTTTTCCGCACCGCTATCCGTCGGTCATACAGGCTTGCGCCATGGGCAAACCGGTTTAGCCGGATCGTTGCGGCGTGGCATTTTCAGCGTGCCGGCGCTTTTCGCCTTCACGCTTTTTTATTTATGGAAACGTTTTGTGCTCAAGGCGCCCCTGCCGGCTTCATGGCTTGTGGCCGCAACGCTCCCGGGAGGCGCCAATCTCTTTTATCGCGCTTTGTGTGACCTGCGCCGGAGAAAGCTTTTAACCCTACAACGACGTTTATTATTGATTATCAAATAACTTTATTATAAAGTCCCCCCGGCATCTAACTCTAAAGAGGGGGGGACCATGTTGCCGACATGCCGGACCGAGGGCGATCCTTACAGCGTTCCGAAATTTGAGGTCGTGGCGCAGGATGTCGAAGATTTTAGTGACGAACTGCGAGCTTTTCATCACAACTTTGCGGATTGCTTTTCTCGAAGCGAACCGCGGGAAAATTTCTTCAGATATATGACAGGCCAGTTTAGTGATCTTGAAAGAAAATCGATCGAACCAATGGCCCTGTACATCGAAGGAGGAAATGTGCGAGCCTTGCAGCGTTTTGTAAGCGACGTAGTTTGGGATCAAAAGCTCGCCCTCACAAAATATCACCAGATGGTCAATGAAGACATGGGAGATTCGCAAGCGGCTCTGATGTTCGACGAAACTTCGTTTCCGAAAAAAGGTGACGAATCCGTCGGGGTTGCCCGGCAATATTGCGGCCCGTCGGGCAAGATCGACAACTGCCAGGTCGGCGTTTTCGCAGCTTATGCTTCGCCGCATGGCTATGCTCTTCTGGATAAAAGATTATTCATTCCACAACGTTGGTTTTCAGGCCAATATCGGGAGAAGATGGGAAAATGTGAGGTCCCCAACGGGATTTCGTTCAGGACAAAACCACAACTGGCAGTCGAAATGCTCCAAGAAATTGCACAAAAAGAAATTTTGCCCTTCAAGTACATCCTTGCAGATTCCATCTACGGCAACAGCCCGGATTTCATTGATGCCGCCCGGCAGATGACAGGGATAACCTATTTTGTCTCCATCTCTTCAGAAACACTATGTTGGCTCAGACCTCCCGGTGCAGAAAAGAGGGAATACAAAACCGGCGGTAAAGTGCGCATTAAGCGGGTGCTTTTGGAGAAAAAAGGCTCCATAAAAGTTTCAGATTTCGCCAAATCCCTCAGCAGTTTCTACTGGTACAAGCGCACAGTGTGCGAGGGCGCCAAGGGACCCATCAGCTACGAGTTTACTAAAAGGCGCATCACACTCTATGAAAAGGGCCTTCCGGGCAAGGAGGTTTGGCTCATAGTCAGGCGGCGACTTGATCAACAATAAGCTGGAATATTCTTATTTTATCAGCAACGCTCCGGTAAGCACTCGACTCAACCGTTTTGTTTGGCTCAGCGGATTGCGCTGGGCCATCGAACAATGCTTTGAAGAAACAAAGACCGAATTGGGGCTGGACCATTACGAGGTTAGAAAATTCCGCGGATGGCACCAACACATGCTGACCTGCATCCTGGCCCACTTTTTTCTGTGGCACTTGAAAATCAGATTGGGGAAAAAAAGCACCGTCCATTACCATATCGCAGCTTAGAGTGCTTATTCAGGTGCTGCGCCCAATTCGGAAAAGAGATCTGGAAACCATGTTCCAACTGATCAAATGGATTCAGCGGAAAAATCATTCGGCCTATTGCTCTCATCGCAAAAAGAGAGTTAGCCGCCTTTAACGGTCGTCGTAGGGTTAAAAAGCGAGGGGATGTTTGCGATGACCCGGATGACGCTGAAAGGTTCGCTGCCGGAATAGCCGACTACGAACAGAAGCTCCGTGTTGCGAAACGGAAGATCCCTGGCAGCAAGGAATTTGAAAACGCCCGACCAGCCGTCCAAAAGGGAATCAAAAAGGCTCGCGACCAAATCAAGAGCCGGATAGTTTCCAGCCGCATATTCCTGGGCGGCTGATTTGTATCCGTCTTCATCATATATTCGTGTTTTCAATAAGTTGCAAAGGCAAACATTGCGTATAATACTTAGCGTAAGATTTCGCACGGCTGCGGGTGCTACCCCGTTTTCTGAGTTGACCCCTGGAACGATCCGGCAGGCTAAGGAACGTCCCGACGGGGCAAGGCCCCTCAGGCCGTGGGAAGGCTGAAGTGCTCGTTGATCTCGCTGTACAGCTCCTTGAGCCTCTCGATCGGCACCTCGCAGTAGCTCCGGTCGGCCTCGGTGAAGTGTATCTTCTCGAAGTCCTGGGACGGGCCGATCCGTCCCTGCCGGCGCAGGGACTCGAAGAGGCTCGATCCGGGCAGGGGTGTATAGATGCTCCAGCAGTAGGCATCGAGATCCAGGTCCCGGGCCAACTCGAAGGAGCTGCGGATGTCATCCTCAGTCTCGCCGGGTACGCCGATCATGAAGAAGCCGCTCACCTTCACGCGCTCCCTGGCGATCTCGACGGCCCGGCGGATGTCGCGCACGGTGATCTTCTTGTTCAAGGAGTTGAGCGTCCGCTCCGACCCGGACTCGATCCCCAGATCGATCTGCACTAGCCCGGCGTCGGCCATGCGATGGATCTCGTCCTGGCGCACGAGGTCGCAGCGGGTGTTGATCTGCCAGAAGGCGTTCACCGGGCTCCTCTCGCGCGAGGCGCAGAACGACCTGGCCCAGCCGGTGTCCAGATTGAAGATGCTGTCCTTGAACCAGATCCCTTCGAGCCGCAGGTCACCTACCAGCCGGTCCATGAGGGCCGAGGCGTGGCTGGCCTCGCACCTGCGCCAGCGGCGGCCCATCGTCTCCTGGACGGCGCAGAAGGTGCACTTGTAGGGGCAGCCCCGGGTGACCATCATGGATATGGCCCGCATCCCCCGCAGATCCTGCGTGTAGCGCACGTACTCCTCGACCGGGAAGGCTTGATAGTCGGGCGGCGGCAGCTCGTCGATATTCGAGATGAGCGGCGCCCGGCCGGATAAAAACCTCTTTGCGTCCCTTTTATAGCAGATGCCTTGCGGCGCCTTCCGGCCTTGGGCCAGGGCTTCCAGCCCGCCCTCAAGAAGCCAGGCCAGCGGCACCTCCCCCTCGCCCCGCACGACGAGATCCACCTCGCTCCGCTCAAGAAGGCTCTCCGGGCCGACCGTCGGGTGAACCCCGCCGAGAACCACGGGCGTCGCCGGCGAGCGAGCCTTCACCGCCCGGGCCAGCTCGAGGCCGACCTTGATCGTGGGGGTCATCGAGGTGATCCCGACGAGCCGCGGCTTGTCGCGCAAAGCGGTCTCGGCGGCCTCGGCGGTGGAGAGCCCCTCGCCCGGCTGGTCCACCAGGCGCACTTCGAGCCCCTTGCCACGCAGGTAGGAGACGAGCGAGGCCAGGCCCAGGGGAGGCTCGAAGGGCAGAAAGTACATGTTGCCCTTGCGAATGAAGCCGAGAAAGCGATTGTAGCGCTCCGAGGCGACATCCTTCGGGAAGTAGGCCGGGTTGATAAATACGGCGTCCAATGCTCACCCCTTCTTGAAGACCGAGAGGATCCAGAAATTATTTGAAAGCTCCGGCCGGCACACTGTGAACTGCGTGTGGGACAGCTCGCGCTTTTCGAGGCTCACGACCTCGTATCCGCCGAAGAGGCTCAAAAGCTCCCGCTTGGAGAAAAAGTGATAGATCACCCCGTAGAACTCGTTCCCGTCATCGAGGTAGTAAGTGTTCTCCTCGATCCGGCGGCCTTTTTGCCGGCCCACGTAAAAGAGAGTGTTGGTCGTCGAGCGGAAGCTGGCGAGAAGAAATCCCCCCGGCCTCAGCACCCGCGTGGCCTCGGCCACGGCCCTGACAATACCCGCTTTGTTCTGCAAGTAGCAGGTGCGCCAAGCCAGGACGGTGTCGAACACGGCGTCGGCGAAAGGCAGCGCCTGCATATCGCAGCGTACAATGGGACAGCCATGCCCCGCCCCGCGGACCATGGCGGCGGTGCACTCGATGGCGCTCGGGGCGTTATCCACCCCTATCGTGCAGAAGCCGGCCTGGCTGAGGGCTGCCGTGTGGCGGCCGCGACCGCACCCCACGTCGATTACCCGCCCGCAAGGCGGCGTGTTGCGGGCGATCTGCTCGACCACCCAGGGGTCGGGGCGATCCAGGTCATAGCTCCCCAAGCCGATCATGGCGTCCCAGGAGCTTTTGCGCCCGCCGTCCCTCAAGTAAAGACCTCTCGCAAAGCACTACAGCAGTTGCACTTCACGCAGCCCCCCGGTGAGGTGGCCGGGTCGAGGCGGCTACGGGCCAGTTCCTCACCCAGGGCCTCGAAGACGGGGTAAATAAAATCTGCCTTGGGCGGGTCGGCTCGGGCCAGCTTGCTGCCGATAAGCGGGCGAAAGACCGACACGAAGGGGATCGCCCCCCGCGAGGCCAGCTCCCGGATGCCGCGAATGGTACTCTGCGGGTGTTCGAGCCCGGCGATGAGCCAGGAAGAAACGTTCCCCCGGCCGAAGAGCTTCACCGCCCGGGCGATAACCTCGAGGTAATGACCGACCGGCAGATTCCCCTTGGCCGGCATAATCTCCTGGCGCACCTGGTCGTCGAAGATCTCGATATTGAAGCTCACCGTGGTCAGCCCCGCCTCCTTGAGCCACTCCAGGAGCGCGGGATCCTCGGGGGGACAGAGCTGCGCGTAAACCGGCACGCGGGTCACCTCGCGGATCTTCCGCAGAGCCGCCACGTACATCGCCACTCCCTCCTTCTCGTCGAGGAGCGATCCCGAGTTGAGGTTCACCTCCTCGAAGGGCGCCCCGCGCTCTTTTAGAAGCCGGATCACCCGGGCGATCTGGTCGGGGTCCTTGAAGCGCTTTTCGCCCGCCCCGTAGCCGAGAGCGCAAAAGCGGCAGCCCCGGCCCTCCTCCTTGAACTCGCAGAAGTTGGTGAGGGAGGTGGCCAGGATCTTCTCGTAGTGCACCTGCACCACTTCCTGGAAAGTGGTGCCGTCGGGCAACTCGTCACGGTACCAGGAGGGGTAGTCGATGATCCTCGCTCGAATCACCCGCCGCCCGTCCCGGCTCACCCAACCCTCGTCCTCGGACAGGCTGAACTCCGAGCGCGCCACGAATGGCTCATGCATGGCGAGGTTCGCCGGTATCACGCCGCCCGATTCTGGCAGGAGCTTGAAGCACAGCCCCTCGGAGAGGGAGGCCCGCTTGTGCCGGTAACCGGGGAAACGCTCCAGGGTGCTCTTCGGTACGCGGATCCCCTGGCAGAGAAGGTCGATCTTAAGTCGGGTCAGTTCACTTAGCATGCTTATAGAATCCGTTCCTTTCCAAGATCTCCAAGATCGAAGATCAGCGCCATCTGCCCGCCGGTTTCGAGGAAAACCCAGCGGTCCACCGTGACCTCGCCGATAACCGCCACCGCAATCGAGCGGGGGCCGCGAAGCGCCGCACGAGATCTCCGGCCCTGTCCGAAGGGCAGAAGAAGACAAATCTGTAGCTGAAAAAGGCCGAGACCCAACGCCTCAAGGGGCGCCCCCGCAGGGTGGGCGCAACCTCGTACAGACGCTTCCTCACGGTTTCAGCGGACGGGACCCATGCAACTCCCAAGGATTGACTGAAGTGCTCGTCGTCCCGGCAGTCCGTTATGGCCTCAAAATCGCTTTTCCCCATTGTGAGAAGTCCTGCGTAACTACGAATGATATCGTCAAGGCCGATGCCGCCGGCACTGACGGGGAACGCATCCCTGGCCTTGGCCGGCAAGGAGCGACGCCTGTTGATACACAACCCCACAAGGGCGAGCCCCGAGTGAGAGGTATAGAATTCCTTTCTGGACTGGGCGATGATGAAATGCTTCATACTTCACCTCTCAAGTGAGTTCTTGTGAGGTGGCATAATGCCATAAATTCTGAACTATTACAAATACTTAAATAGAAAAAGATTAGAAAATTGATATCTATAAGCTCACGGATTCAGGGTTATCTATAACCGTAAGAATCTCTATGCCCTGAATCTGTTTTAGATGCATCATTGCTCATCTACTTTATAGGGATCGGGACGGATTTGTCGGCCGGTATTCCGGCCGATAGCTGATCCCGGTGATCTTATCTTTAGTAAAATCAAACAGGGTTTCCACATCTGAACCATCTTGAACCGTCACACTAGGTTTGCCCACCACCTTTCCGATAACGGCCGCGACAATGTCTCGGGCACGAAATAGAGCCGTGACTTTTGGGGTATGTTCCGGGGGCACGGCCAGCACGAAACCAAAGCTTTGAAAAGCAAACAGCCAGCTAAAAATATCCATTTCTTCAGGGGTTGGAATGGTGCCCAGATCAATATCCGCACCCTGACCCGAATTTTCCATCATAATGGAAGCGGTACCCAGGATGCCGGCATTACTGACGTCTTTGGCCGCATGAGCCAGGTTCTGTTCGGCGATAAGCGGCAGCGTTTCCAGACGGCTGACCAGTTGCTGAGGGGTCTTTCCGGAATTGGCGTCCCAACTGATAACCGAATGGCAGCCCACCCGGCCGTTAAGGTCCGCGGCAAAGACGAGGTCGTCGCCGGGTTGCGCGAGGTGGCCTTGAAGGACCCTTTTTGCCCATCCGAGAATGGCCACTGCGAGGGCGGGGGTATCGGGGGAGGCATCCGGGTGGAGGTGCCCGCCAAGCATCGGGACCCGCAGCTTTTCGCACCCCTTTCTGATCCCTTCGACAATCTGCGCCCTCTGTTCGTCGTCTCCGCTTGCCAGGACATTGACCATACCGATGGGCCGCCCCCCCATGGCGTAGATGTCGTTCACGGTCACCATGACCGAGGCCTTCCCTGCCGCATAGGGCTCGTTTTTGAGGAGGCCGGTCATCATCCCGTCGGCAGCAAGCAGGAGGAAACCGCCGTTCCAGGGGACCACCGCTGCGTCATCGCCGAAGCCGGGCAACCGGGGTCCCGGCAGTCCGTTGAGGACGAGCCGGGAATAGACCTCCCCGATGGGCTTTTTGCGAAGCAGACCCACGTAGTTCCTGACCTGCCGGACGATCTCAGGCAAGCGCCTGTCCGACTGCGATGCACCGTTCATATCTCAGCGATCTCCTTTGTCCAGGTGTTGATCCTGCCACTGCATACTTCGGTCCCCGAGAGTTTTTTTGCAAAAGTGGGGTTCATCCTCCCCCGGGCTCGCCGGAATGGAGAGTTGCACCCCCGGGTATTGGTTCGGTTCCCTTCCCGCGGCTTGCCCCAGGTCCGCCTCCATAAGCTGGTGCAACCGCCCGCAGTAAGTTTCGAGCGGGCCCACCGCCTTCCACCCCAATTTTTCAAAGAAGTGGACATTCCTCACCTGGATGTGCGCTGTGAAGCGCTTGCATCCCTGACGTCTCACGTACCCGACGGCCTCCCTGACAAGCAGTTCACCGGCGCCCAAAGCCCGGTACGCCTTTTTCACCGCAAGTCTGCCCCCGATCCAGTGGTTGTGACCCTGTTCGGAAGGAAAGACCCGGACGGTCCCCATGATTCCCTCAGTTGCTTCGACGACAAGATGAACGCTTCTACAATCATTTTCATCCTGATCCGAGCCTTCAAAGATCCCCTGCTCCCGCACGAAGACCTCCCTTCTCATCTCGAATGCCTGCTCAAGCTCCTCTTTTGTGCGGACCGGATGACAAATGAGTTTGGATGCCCCTGTTTCGAAGGCAGCGAGCGCCGAGCAAGCCCCACAGCGGACGCAGCCGGCGAGGCTCCGTGCGGCGGACAGCCCTTTCCTGCTCAAGATATGCGCCGTCTTCTCATAGATGCCTTTCATTAGATCAGGGGAGGGCGGCACGGCCCCGGCCAAGTGCGAACCGGGAATGGGCCTCAAGGGAACCACAAAAGGGTAGACACCCAGGTCAGCCAGGATCTCACTGCCATCGATGACGGAGGAGGGCTTTTCCCCCAGCCCTGCGATCAGGAAGCTGCTTACCTGGTTGGGCCCGAAAATCTCGACGGCCCTCTTCCACGCCTCCTTGTATCGAAGGAAACCGATGGCCGCCTTGGCAGGGGCCTCCCTCAAGAGGACCTGCGGGTCGAAACTTTCGATGTGAATGCCCACGGTATCCACCCCCCCTTCCTTCAGTTCGTGAAGGGCATCCGGTCCCGGAGGGGGCTGGAACTGGACGTGGACAGGCAGGCCGGTCTTCTTCTTAACGGCCGCCGTGGCTTCGGAAAGCAGGGAGATTTCACTGCCGGGCGGCTTCCCCGTACCGGTCGTCAGGACAACGTGCCTCACGGCGTCAAGATCCTTTGCGGCCATGCTCACCTCGGCCAGTTGGGAGGGGGTTTTGATGGCAAGGGTTAGCTCTGCCTCCAGAGTGAGCCGGATTCCGCAAAATCGGCATCTCCTTGGAGAATTCCAGTAAATACAAGTTTGGAGGACGGAAGTGGCCAGGCAGTTGCTTCCGTGAAGGAGGGCGATCTTATGAAAAGGAACCCCGTCTGCTGTGCAAAGCCGATAGAATCGTGGTTCCGCTACGAAATCGACCGGCAGCAGCGGAAGGCCGTCCTTTATGAGCAGGAAGCGGCCGTCCACCTTCTCCAGGCAATAGGGGGAGGCGGCCACATAGGGACTGTTCACCGGGACACTGACGGGAATGCCTTCGACCAGGAGTGAGCCGGCATCGGCCGGCCCAGCCCCCCCGCTCCTTTGAAGGATAGTTTCCTTTATTCGAACCCCACGGCTCTGGATCTCAGCGATGATTTCACCTAACATTTCCATCTCGTTCCCTTAAGCGTCTTCAACACCCCTTTGCGAATGGAATTACACTCCGCCGCTCGTACGCTCCTTTGGTCCGGCGAAGCCAATCTCAAAGCGTTCGACGATTATTGCGGACCTCCTCGGCCCGTCCCGTCTGCAGGAGCCGCGAATTCATGATGAGGGTCCGCGCGGTGGCCACCCGCTGCTGCATCACCCGAGAGCCGTCGGGGCGCCGGTTTTTAAACGGGGAATAAGGCCGCCAGCAGGAGATACCGTTCCACTCTCATTCATTGGTGATCTTTTCGATGATCTTCTCATTGATGAAACGCCTCACGAAGGCGTCAGGATCTATCACTTTTATATATTTCAGACGTGTCAAAAAGACGACATATTCTTTTTCCCCTTCGATGCTGAGCGCATAAGTATACTTGAGGCGCTTCATGGCCGCTTTGATCGTGTCCATGTCCATACCTGTGTATTGGGCGGCAATAAGGGCGGCCTCTTCAGGGTGGCTGTTGATGAAGTCGGTCGCCTTCACGTGGGCGCGCACCAGGGCCTGTGCCTCCCAATGGTGTTTGGCCAGGAACCGGTTATCCACGACGAGGACGCAGCAGGGGTGATTTTTCCAGATATCGCGGGAAGAGATGAGCAAACGGCCCACCCCCATGGTTTCAGCCTTGGTGGGGTAAGGCTCCCCGGCGATAAAGGCGTCGATCTGCTTCCCGCTCAAGGCGCTGATCATGTCGGGGTGTTTGAGCACCGTCATGGAGACTGACTCCGGTTTCATTCCCGCCTGGGCCAATGCCTTGCGCAAAAGAAAATCCTGGACCGTCGAATAGCCAGGGATGGCTACCACCTTCCCTGCCAGATCCTGCATCCGGCTGATGCCGGATTTTACCCCGACAACCACGGCCGATCCTTCAATGTTCACTTGGGCCAGAGCCGTGACCTGTGCCGTGCCGTTTGCCACGGCGGTGGTCGCAGGGGCTTCCCCCACATATCCCGCATCGAGGGCCCCGGCGGCGAAGGCGTTCATCTCTTCCGGGCCACCCATGAATGTGCCCGCAACCTCTACCTGGAGCCCTTCTTCTTTGAAGAAGCCCTTTTCGATGGCCACCATGCAGGCAAGCTGGTGGATGCCGCCCCCTTGGAGATAGGCTAACCTGACGGGTTTTCGAGAGGCCTGCGCGGCTGATACGAAAACGGCAAGCAGTAAAAACAGGGTGGAAAATAAAAGAAATCTTTTCATTTCAAAATGACCTTACCGGTTTGTTAATTGCCTTTGCCTCATCCTTGTGCACACGAGTGAATACTTGACAAGATTAGTACACCGAACCTATCCCCAACCTATCCATTAAGCAATGCCTCAAGCCTATTTCTTTGATCCTCAAATCCGTTTTCCTTCAGCACCTCACAAGCCCCCATGTCTGCCTCCCCCGAGCGCAGCTTCAAGGCAAATGACGAACAACTTGGTTCCCCGCACTTTCGACAGCGGATTCGATTCGGTAGACATTTCATGACCTGGAAAGTGGATAACCGGCCAAGATTCAACCGTCTTCCAATGACCTCCCGGGACGGACCGCCCTCTGATATGAGAACCTTATAGGCCTCGTTCAGAGCCGTTCGTATCTCCTCAAGTATCTGTTCGGCTTCTTCCTCATCCTTTGTATTCTGCATCCCGATGGTTCCGGAGGGGAAAATCCCCATGACCCTGTCATGTATATTCAACGTGAGAGTCAGATCTTTTTCATCCAGCTTCGCCACGGAACCGGGATACCTGAGCAGGAGCACCGGAAGAAGATCTCTCAGCGGTTCCCCTCCTTCGGGGATCGTTTGGGCTTCCACCCTTATCCTGCCGGGTTTCGTAAAACAGGGAGCTACCTCCCGTATCTCTATCGTTCTCACATATTCGTCCTGCATAGGACCTCCATTGTTCCTGTCGCCCGGGGTCATGCGGGACCACCTCAAAACCTCACTCTTCGGTCTCCACCGTTTCGAGGCCCATGGCCCTGGCGACCAACTCCATGAGATCAGTCATCTTCACCTTTGACTTCAAGGCATTCAGACCCACCTGTAAACCCTGATAGCAGAATGGGCAGGTAGAAACGAGATGAGTTGCCGCCACTCTCTCGGCGTCTTTTGCCCTCTCTTGAGCCATGAGAGCCTGAACGTCCCCAAAGCCCGCTTTAAGACCCCCACCTGCCCCACAGCACCTCGAAAATTCGCGTACCCTTTCACACTCTACAAATTCCACGCCCGGAATGGCCCTAAGGACCCTTCTGGGTGCATCATACCAATTGCTGTGTCTTCCCATATGACAGGGATCGTGATAAGTGGCCCTTACCGGTACCTCATGGGTAAATTCGAGCCTTCCCTCCTGTATGGCCATGTCTACGATATCGATACTATGCACCACCGTGGGCCGAAGCGTACCCATCTTTTTATAATCCACCTGGATGGTGCGGTAGCAACCGGCACAGGAGGTGAATATTCGCTTCACATTAAGCGCGTTGAACAGTCTAATATTATACTCAGACAATCTCTCGAATTCATAATCTCCAATCCTGAGCAACACGCTTCCGCAGCATTTCTCTTCCGGACCCAAGATCCCAAAACGAACCCCCAGTGCATTCATCACGTTGATCGTATTGATTCCAACCTCTTTGACATTGATATCGTAGGATGCCGTGCAACCCAGATAGTACAAGTGATCTATGGAGTCCGCGCTATCGACTATGTTCTTGTCGATCAACCTGCTTGCGGTTTCTTCCACCTTTGCCACTTTTTCACTATGTTTGGTCCCTTCATCCGTGTCTTCGGGAGGGATACCCGGCTTTTCGTCGTTCATCGTCACCACCATCCGATATCATAGGAAGTCATAAGCTTCGGCATTTTACTCACTTCCTGGGCGGCATGGGTTTTCCCACGCCTGCCGGCACACGTAACATCACCGGGATTTCCTCTATCCTCTTTTCCTTTTTAGCCACCCTCGTCCATCTCGCCCGTTGGCTCCGTGGCTGCTGCCAGGGATTATCATATGCCTTGGAGCTCGACACGACGCCTTTGTGGGTATCAAGGGGTCCGTAGCCGGCGTCTACAAGACACCTGCGAATCCTTTCCCACAGTTCAACCGTATCTATATGAGCGGGACATACGAAATGGCACTGCCTGCACGTGGAGCATGCGTACAGGTCTTTTGTTAATTTTTCAATCTCCTCTCTGGAAACGACGGGCGTCATGAACAGTCGATTAAAGAAATTATCCTTCTTACCAAAAAGGAGCCTCCTGATACCGTACTGCGAACTCAGAACCCTCTTGAAGGCCCTTATCTTTGCCGGTGGCGAAATGGAGAGTCCCAACTCAGGGGCAACGACCCCAACAGGACACCATTCGATACAGGCCCCGCAGTTCGTACAGGCATCGAGTTCCACGAATCTCACCCTCTCAAGATTGGCTGCATTGATTTCCGCTGCTTTTTCCATTCTCATCCCTGCGGATCGGAAGACATGGCCAATATAGAGACCGGACATGCCATAAAGTGAATAAATTTGCTGAACGGCACATACGCCAAAAAGACAAAGACCAGGATTGCATGGACGACCCAGGTATAAAATCCGAAAACCGCCCACGGCAAGTCATAGCTCCTCAGGATACCGGCAATTCCGTAGCCCACAAAGGAGAAATGCGACTCGTATGAAACAGGAAGGACGGCAAGCCTGAAACCTTCAATTAGAAACCCGGTAACCACGATAAAGAACAGGAAAGATACCGCAGCCAGGTCTTGTCTCTCGGTAAACAGCTTTTCTCTTACGGACAATCTCCTAATGAAGGATACCACAGTTCCGCAAAGAATCAGCAGTCCGGTCAGATCCAGCATAAATTTCAGGGCCAGGCCGCCGGCGCCGGATATAAAGAATTCCACCTTGAACACGAACCTCGTGAAAACGAGGGTAAGAAAAAACAGAAACAGTGCTATAAATCCCATGGATTCAGAGAAAAAAATAAACCATCTTAGCCGGCTCAGTCTGAATATGTTCCTCTGGAGGATTACCTCAAAAATAAGGAATTGAAAAAACCTCTTCCTCTCGATTTTTTCACCGAACACCTTCCCCTGACCGAGACTCCCCACATACAGCTTTGCCATTATCCCGCAAACAAATACAAACAAGCTTAAACTGAAGGTCCACCAGAGAAAGCGCCACTTTGTCTGCGTCTCCGCCCTGAAGAAATCTCCCGCCGGATAGAGCTTATTGACATGGCATTGCACACAGTCCTTTTGTGTTTTGGCCACATACTGTTCAGTCGCAGACGCCTTCGAGCCTAAAAGAAAGACGAAACCTATCAAAAAGATCAACACAACCGATAATCTTGCAAGTCCTCTGATCATCAGCTTTTCCTTTATCGGATTCCAGGAGATACCGATCTCTGTCCGTTTTTCATAATCACGAGTACAAGTCTTGAGCCAGGGGAAACACGGCTGAATTCATCCTTGCTGTGATGATGGCATGCCGCACAGTAATCGGCTCGTGGAAGGTTTGTAGGGAAATCAGCCATATCATGAGCGACGTTTTTATGACAGGCAAGGCATGAAATCTTCCCCCTGCATGTGACTTCCTTCAACTTCCACGGTCCGAACGCCTTTTGTACCTCGTCCTTGTCGTCGATCCATTCAATGGAAAGAGTGGTGTCGAGTTTTTTCTTATCCATAAAATTCGCGTGACATCCCAAACATTTGTTATCCAATTCTTTTTCGACGGCAAAGAAAGTTGCCGGTATATATCCACTGCTGCTCGATACCTGGCTGTGGCAGTACACGCATTCTATGCTGGTAGTATGAATCTTGTTTTTCTCCCAGGACTTATACGCATCCTCATGACAACTCGCACATTCCGAAGCGCTTCTCGTGCTGTATCCCACAAGACCAAAAGAAAGATTTACCCCGAAAAAAATAAGGATGGTGCAACCTCCTAGGATCCATGCCTTGTGCGTTACGGTTAATCTTCCCATCCCTCTATCCTATCTTCTTTATAGACACAAAAGTATCCATCGAGCCCCTTACTGCCGCTCACCTTGTCGCTTTCGCCGGTTAACACCCGGCTGATATGAAAGCTTTTTTCATCTGTCCACCAGATCAATGACGTATCCGGATCCGGACCCTTGCTTTTTTTACCCACGGCAAAGCGCCCGCATGCCCAGTGGCCGAGACCTGTGGCGATGCTTACAACCTCAGGGTGTACGGCCTGGGTCAACCTGACGATGACCACGGCATTGCCGTTCCTGGAGTGGATGTTCACCTTTTGCCCGTCGGCAAGACCAAGGCTGCCTGCCGTCTGTTCATTGATCCAGAGCGGGTTTTCATGAAAGATCTCGGACAGCCACTTTGAATTCGGATTTAAACTTGCCGATGCACCTGCTTTAAAGGTCGTCAAAAACAGCTTGCCCTTTGCCGGGTCCGCACTCTCATTTATCGCACGATAAAAAGGCAATGGAGAAAAGCCTTCCTTTTGCAGTTTGCCCGAGTATAGTTCCATCCTGCCCGAGGGTGTCCTGAAACCCCCATCCGTATAACGTCGATACCTCGGCTTAAAGTCGGGGTTCGACCAGAACCCCTTTTTACTTAAATGCCTGAATGCATCGTTTCCACCGAGGCCTTCGATCTTTTCAAAACAGCTTCCGATGTACCCCACATCGTCATACGGAACATCTTCACCGATTCCCTTAACAATTGCGGCCAGTATGGAGGAGAAGGAGAGGGCCTCGCCCCCGGGTCTCACGATGGGTTGCCTTAGACCGATATAAGGAATCATTCCTGCCGGCTCTCTGGAATCCAATCCCCAGCTTTCAAAACAAGTGGCCGCCGGGAGGACAATATCTGCCAGTACGTTTGTCTCGGTGATATGCGTGTCCACAGCGGCGTAAAAGGGAATATGCTTTTCATCCCTCAGGATTTCCTCTATCCGCCCTCCCGCCGGGTCTGAATAGACAGGGTTCGACAGGTAGGTCATATAGAGCAAAGGGGGTCTGCCCTGATTGTCTGCAAGATCGTCGATTCGGGAATTTATCGAATGGATTTCAGGTTCTTCGAATCCGTATCTTCGTGGAAGGCCATATCCTCCTTTTCCATCTATATTGCCGACTAAAGCATTAAGCAAAAGGATAGCCATCTGGCCATAGGTCCCACTGTGATGATCCGTCAATCCGCCCCCGCAGAAGGCAACTGCCCGCCTCATTCCGGCAAAATCCAGCGCAATCCTCTCTATATGTGTTTTGTCGATACCGCTTGCCTGCTCGGCCATTTCCGGCGTATAGGGGGTCAGATGAGAAACAAGCTGCTGCCTCGATATGTTTGTCCAGAGCTCCAAGAAACGCTTGTCCTCAAGATCATGATCCAAAATGACCTTGCACATGGACAAGATCACGGCAAGGTCCGTACCCGGTCTCAAGGGGTGCCATTGATCGCTGAGGCCGGCAGTATTTGAAAGCCTTACATCAAAGGTGATCAGCCTTGCGCGATTTATTTCACGGGCCGCTGTCAATTGTTTTGAAAGAGGAATCGAATCCTCATGGCTTTCATAAGGATTTGCGCCGAAATTGAGTATATAGTCACTATGACCGATGTCCGGGAAGCCGGCATCCGTGCCCAAAACAAGCTTATGCCCTTTGATCCTGCTTAAGCCTTCAAGGTATGGATCATCGATCAAGGTTGGCTGACCGAGCTTTTTGAGAAGTATCGAGGCGGGAGTGTAGCCTTCGTCTGCACCTGTTTGAATCAGAAATCGGTCTATTTTTCCGCTCGATCTCAGTTGCGCAACCCTTGAGGATATCTCTTCGAGAGCATCTTTCCACGTTATCCTCTTCCATTTATTGCTTCCTCTCTGGCCATCTCTTTTTAACGGGTAGAGGACTCTTTGCGGATCGTAGACGAGGTTTAAACCGGCTGCAGCCCTTAGACAGATGCCTCCTTTGCTTCTCGGATATTGCGGATTCCCCGACACCCCTATGAGCTTGTCACCAATGACCAGCCCGTAGATACCACAGCCAGACCCGACACTGAAGACAAACAGTAGGAACGGCACTAAAAGGCCTGATCGCTCTTTGAAAGGCTTCGGGATCATCGGTGTTGCTTTCCAGTGCCCGGGCCAATCTGTCCAGATGTACTCCCAGGGCTGCGGATGCGGCGCCGACCGCCCCGGCTTTCAAGAAGCCCCTGCGTGTAATGTAGAGCATTCTTTCAATTCCTTTTGGCGACTATATGAGAGGATGGAATTCGCCGCCTAAAACGAGCACATACCTCATGAAAAAAATCCCTACAATCACAAGCAGGGAGGCTAGTACAATGCCGTGTATGCTCCTGATTTTTCGCAAGAATATCAGAAACAAAGGCAGTACCTTTCCCAGCCCGACTGTTACGCCCAAAAAGAGGAGCGCGAATCTGCCGTTCAAAAGGAGATTGCCCGCCCCGATTGCACCGGAATCCCCCGTATACAACATGGCCACATGGCACAGGATCAGGAAGATATCCAGAACGACAAAGACGCCGAGCAGCTTTCCGAGATCAAAAATCAACTCCTCGTTCGCGGCTCGATTTGTTGAAAGAAACCTGTCTCTAATGAAGACCACTGCAATCAGCAGAGCGGTCCCCGACGTGATCGCGGCCATGAGAAACAGGACGGGCATTATGGCTGTATTCCAGAGAGGTCTCGCTGTTGCAAAGGAAAGGATAAAACCCGTATAGGCATAATAGGCCAGGGCCATGGGTACCCCGATCATACCGAATACCTGGCTCATTCGATGATTGCCCCTGAAGAGGTAAAAACCGTATATAATGCAGTTGAGGGGGTAAAGGGTAAGCAAAAACGAGCCCCAGGAGATGGGAGAAAGAAGGTTTATCTCATAAAAAAGCCTCCACGCTCTAAGAGGCCTTCCCACATGGATCAACAAGGGCAGGGGAGCAATCAGTAAAATTCCTACAGCCAGTACAAGCGCCACTTTTGCAATGGACTTGTATTTCGGCTCACCGAACACATAAGCTGTCGTCGAAAGAACAAAAGAGCCTGCACTGATTCCCTGAAGAAAAAAATATAAGGCTATCCATATGCCGAATGCCTCCTGGTGACGTACATGATATAGAACGTGTATCATAGCATCCATACCATCACCCTCCCTCCCTGCCGGCTGAAACCACGTCCCCATCCAGGTCGATGTAGTAGACATTGGGTCCGGTCCCGGACTCGGGCTTTATACGCTGGACCGGTTTCGTACTCCTGAGAATCGCAACATCATCCCCGGGGGCGTCAAGATCGCCGAAAACCAGCGCGCCGGTCGGACATGCCTCCACACAGGCAGGCCTTAGCCCTGCATCGACACGGTGGGAGCAAAACATGCATTTTTTCGCGATGTTCATGATCGGATCCAGATGTCTGGCGGCATACGGGCATGCCGCCATGCAATACCTGCATCCTATGCATTTATGGGGGTCAATCATAACGATACCGTCTTTTCGCTTGAAAGACGCTTTTGTAGGGCATACCGTAACACAAATGGGGTTATCGCAGTTATTACAGAGCAGAGGAAGAAATTCCTTGCGCACATTCGGGTAGCGTCCTTTTTCGATCTCTTTGACCCATATCTGCCACACACCCAGCAACACACTGTTTTCCATCTTGCATACGACTTCGCACGTATGGCAACCGATACATCGACTAAGATCTATAACCATACCGTACTTT
The DNA here is from genome assembly GCA_963805125.1 of uncultured delta proteobacterium. Classification (GTDB taxonomy): domain Bacteria; phylum Desulfobacterota; class Syntrophobacteria; order Syntrophobacterales; family Syntrophobacteraceae; genus SbD1. Next base: position 176,288 of record CAWDTD010000001.1, read on the forward strand.
GTTGCTTTCAATTGCCACTCCATGTAAAAAAGAAGTTTCTCCTTGCCCTGAAATATTCACATAAGAAGGTGGAACACAGTTTTTTCAATTGGGCAAAGAGCTTTGCGGCCAGTTGTGTGGTATCACTGTTTTCACTTAGTCCCGATTTTATGTCCAGGATGGATTTCTTTACCGACTCGGAAATTTCGATGCAGCGCGATAGCCTTTGCCCGGCCATTTGGAGATCGGGAATTGTCTCCAGGACCCTAAACTTATTCCATATGAAATTCATGAAGAAGGCGATCTTTTCAAATCCATAATATTTCTCGCCAATTTTCCAGGAACCGGTAAAAGGATCCGACCATGAAGAGGAAATGCGCGCATTGCTCAAAGCCCTCTTCAGCTCCCGCAAAGTGCGATTTAACTCGCCATCTCCAAGCGGGGCTTCTTCGTCGGTCCATTCTTCTCCTCGAATCCTTTCAGGCCCGTTCCTGTTGCCATCGTAGATCAAACCAGCAATGTATCCGTTACAGAGCGCATAGTCGGGATGTTCGAGATGAGGCCCGGATATGCAGAGGGAGCCGGCCCCCATGGCCTTTCTTGCGACAGCAATCTTTCCGATGAAGATCTCTCTTGCAATCTCCTCATCCACAAAGAATTTCGTCTTCCGTGTAAATCCTCTATAACGGGCAAGCGTCTCAACATGCTCTGAAGGCAACAGGGAAGGACCGCCATACATAGGAGCAATAAGCTCTTTTCTTCCATCGGATCTCCCGCCGTCGGCCACCGACAATCTGACCTCCTCCCTCAATGCATGAAGGACAAGATCGCACCCGTAAGACGTACAGTATCTTTTTTCGAGGGGTTGCGATCCATGTATCCTACTGGAGATATTAGATATTTTCATATCTATGAAATTGAACAGGTTCAGAGGCGGCTTTGAGGATGTCAACGGCAGATAGGCTCCCGCGCACGTACCGAAATACAGGCCTCCTTGATCGATAAAATTTTTGATGCTCTCAGATCCTTTTTCTCCCAATGCTCCTGCAAGCGCAAAGGTGTCTCCTCCGGAGACCAGCAAGACATCCAAAGGGGATAAGGCATTTTCCCTCACATCTTTCTCATCCAGGAATACAACTTCATAAAATCCCATTCTGTCCAGGATTTCGGCAAACCACAGCCATGAATGGGAAGCGCCCTCTCCCACATAGATCCCTATCCTGGGATAGCGCAAACGAATGTCGCAACTGCAGCCCCCGGGCAGGAATCCGCCATCCCGTGCAATCTCGCTGAGAAGGACTTCCCGGCCCCGGATGAGTCTACGATTGAGGGCGATACAATTCTCGTAAACTCTCGCCATTTCCATGGGAGAAGAGATCACACGCGACATATCGTTCCCCCGATCGCCTGTATAATCGCAGGACAATCCATTATCCATTCATACATCGGAAACCGTGTTGCATAATATCGACGCCATTTTCGCTTGGATATCGTCCTAAAGATGATTTTCTGAAAGGCTGAGGACGATTTTATTACCTGCGGGACAGAGGGAGTGCGCAGTTTAGCAAAACTGCAGCACGACAAAAGCTGGAAAACCACTATCCAATTATAACGAATTAAAACGAAGCGCTTTTTCAGGTGTTCGATGGTCCGAGGAGTAACGCCCATAGCCTCAGCGCATCTGCAACGTTCCAGGCAGGCCCCGGCGGGCCTGCGTCACACAGAAGTAAAGCGCGTGCATGGAGAAATCGTCTTGAACCGGTCCTGCCCGGTTTTGTCAAGGCCTCAAGTTCCTGACGTTCTTTCTCTGTCAGCGTCACACGACAGCGTGGCTTCATGGCAACCCCTTCCTTTGGATTTGCCATGAATTACACTGCCTTATACGAAATAAGAAATATTACATGATACTAGACGTATCTCGCGACAAAGGTCGAGAAGTCCTCGGCCGGCACCCCTGCTCGAAGAAGATTTCCTAAACAGATCGGGCACATGGCGATGACGGGCGCCCCGGCCGAGTTTAGCTCTTCGACTCTCCTTCCAAGCACCTCGCTGGTAAGTCTGGGGGATACGGATTCAGCCGGGCCGCCGCAGCAATTTGTGAATTCACCGGAGTTTCTCAGGCGCACGCAATCGATTCCCAGCTTTTCGAAAATTCTGTACGGTATGTCCGATAATCCGAGATACCTTCCATAGAAGCACGGGTCGTGGAGAGTCACCCGCCCGGATGCCTTTTGGTCCTTGATGTTTACGCGCTCGAACCAGGTCCGCACCTCGAAGCTTTCTCCCGTGACCTGCGGGTATAGGACTTTCATGGCATACGTAGTGTGAGGATCGATGGTTATGAGCTTTTTTACCCCGCTCTGCTTGAGGCGCCTGGCAACGAAAGCGGCGTGGCGCGCAAAGCCTTCCGAGTCCCCGAGGTCATGGAGCAGAATGCCGCTGTAGAAGTCCAGCTCAGGCCGGTAAAAGAAATCCGCATTAGATTTCTCAAGAACCTGTCGGACGGAATTAACGATGCCGTTGAATTTCTTTTTGTCTTCTCTCGACACCAGAAACCTGAACCCGAGACTTACGAGCAAGGCGGGAACCATCTTTGCATAGCGCAAATAACGTGTCAGGGATGTATCCTCATAGCGGGCAAGCCACGCGGTGGTCCTTTCGATGTAGGGGATAGACTGGTACATAAGGCCGGTAAAGAGCATAGAATCCCCCTGCCGGCTGAAAGGAACACCCTTCCACCATGTGTTGAGGATCGAATTGGAGACGCCAAACGGGTTTCGCGTTTTCCGCACATTTGATGCGATGAGTTCGGCTATGTCCTTTGGATCATACATTGGGCCACCTCCTCCAGTGGTCGAGGGCAAATCGCCTCAACCCGAGGATCAGCTCGCCGGGGTCGGCCTCCCTGGGGCAGGTGCGGGTGCAAAGGCCGCAGTGGAGGCAGCGCCAAAGGTCTTTAGCATCCCGAAGGATTTTGTCTTTTGCTCCCAGTTGGGCGTACCGGATCATCTTTCGCGGGAAATGCTCGTCTATGAGCGGACAAACCGCAACGCACGAACCGCAATTGAAGCATTCCAAAGCCGAGCTGACGCCGAAGCGCTCCAGCTTTTTGGAAAATTCAGGATCGATGAGGCCCATCTTCATCCTTTCCAGCCGCCGGCCCGCCGACCGCTGCTTCCCGGTTCCCCGCCAGTTCGTAGCGGAAATAGCCCCCTGCCTTTTCTCCCTCGACGACTTCGCCATACTTTTTTAAGGCCGCGATATACCACATGATCTCCGAAGGAGGCAGCCCAAGGGCGGATGCGATTTCAGGAACCGTCCTCGAGCTTTCCCCGAGCTGTTCTTTGATTCCTTTGATTATTTTCTTTTGCTCCTTCATCTTCCCGGACAGAGCCTCGATAGACTGCTTTCGAGCCTCGCGCAGACGCTTCAGCAATTCCTTTTTGCTCTCTTTGCGGTCGCACGCCTCATCCATTTGAGATATCCTCCCGGCATACTTCCAAGGATGGCATGGCGTCTTCGCCGGCCACGATGGCATCGACCATGGCCTCATACTGGTCGAGGGTCCACCCCCTGATATCGATGGCATTCTCCGGGCAGACCGCAACACAGGCCCCGCAGCCCATGCACCAGGCAGGATTTACCTGCGCCCTCAAGACCTTTTCCCCGTTGACATCCATCTGTGTCAGGCCCAACGCGCCTTCCCGCAAACACGCCTCGACGCAGGCACCGGTTCCCTTGCATTTTTCGAGGTCCACTTCAGCTATGAAAGGATCGAGTTCCACATAGTCGCGGGCAAAAATGGCTGATGCTTTTACGGCCGCGGCCGATCCGGCGGCGGACGCCTCTCCCGCGTCCATTGGCGCCTGGCAGCTCCCGGCAAGCATTATTCCCGCAACGGAGATCTCGACGGGGCGGAGCTTGGGGTGTACTTCGAGAAGGAACCGGTCGGCGCCCACCGGAAGTTTCATCATCTCCACCAGGTCCGAAACATCGGCCGGTTCCATGCCCACCGAGAGCACCACCAGGTCCGCAGGCACTTCGATTCTTTCTCCGAAAGTCAGGGTGTCATTGACACTTACTGTAAGGGGCGACACAGCGTCTCCGAGATTTTTTGCAACAACCGGCGGGCTGTCCGGCTCGAACCGCAGGAAAACCACTTTGTTGCGGGCTGCCTTCGAATAGAGATCTTCCTGAAAGCGGCCGTATGTGCGAATGTCCCGGAAGAATTCGAAAACGTGCGTTCCCGGGTATTTTTCGCGAACCAGTTGGGCAGCATGCAGTGTGGCCACGCAGCAGGTCCTGGAGCAGTATTCATTTAAAATGCCGCGTTCGTCTTCTTCGTGAATTCCCGGTATATGTCTGCTGCCGACGCAGTGGATCATTGCAATATTTTTGACGCTGTTTCCGTTAAAACTGAAGAGCCCGCCTTCGGAGCTGCTTTCGGCAAGCATTCTGATAAACTGGGGCAGTGTCACAACTTCTTCAAATTCTGAGAACCCGTATTCCCCCGGTCTGGGACTGTAAGGCTGAAACCCCGTGGCGATGACGATCACCCCCGTCTCCACGGTGAACTCTGTTTCCGACTGCGGAGGTCCTGCCGGCAGAATTCCCTTAAAGGGTACGAAGGCGCCTTGACTCAAAGCCGGTTCCGAAGCTCTGCCCGGCAGACCCGGAATCCATTTTCGACCCGGTGGATTGCTTTTTCACATGGAGCTTGAAATTGCCGATGAACCCCTCGAAGCCGCTTATCTCGGAGCAGTAGTGGACCGTGATGGACGGATGAGCCAAAACCTCGCGGGCCAGTCCGCTCAGGAGGTCGGCAGCTTTTTCGCCCGTGGGCGCCAGGGTGTCCAATCTTGCGGTCCAGCCCCCGAGAAAGGGCGATTTTTCCACAAGGACAACCTCGATCCCGCGCTCCGCCAGGTCCTTTGCGGCTTTTAGACCTGCAATGCCGCCGCCTATAACGGTGGCATGTCTTTTAGCTTCTACCCTGATTGGATCCAGCGGTCCCAGGAGCCTGGCTTTTGCGACCGCCGAGGCGATCAGGCGTACCGCCTTTTCGGTGGCCGCCGCCCCGTGGTGGACCCAGCTTACCTGTTCCCGGATATTGGCATGCTCATACAGGTACGGGTTGACCCCGGCCCTGGTGAGGGCATTTCGGAACGTGGTCTCATGCAGGCTGGGAGCACACGAGGCTACCACCACCCGATTCACTTCCCCCTTGTTCAGGTCCTCGATAATTGTCTCCTGTCCCGGATCGGAACACATGAATGTATTCGTTCGAGCGACGCTGACTCCTTGCATCCTTGCCGCTCTGTCGCACACAGCGTCCACATCCACCTGGTCGGAAATATTTCCTCCGCAGTGGCAGATATATACGCCGACCTTCGGCTCAGAGGGGGATTTGCTATCTGCCGCGCTCTCCATTATCATCTCCCGGTTCCGTCGCCGTTTACCCGGCTCACAAGATACTTCGAGGCCTCCATGGCCGCAGCTCCAGCTTCAATTATGGTATCGACGATGTCCTTTGGTCCCGAGGCTGCCCCGGCCACAAAAACCCCCTCCATATCGGTCAGGGCCGGCGCGCTCTTGGGCAGGACAGTCCTGATAAAACCGTCCGAAGCTGTCGAGACTCCACAGCGGCCATCGGGACTCCAGCCGGGAAGCAGCCCCAGAGACAGAACCACCAGATCGTGCTCCACCTCTCGTACGCCGCCGTTTTGATCCTGGGATTCGTAGCGCATCTTCACCTTTCCTTCATCGCCCTCGCTTAGAAAGGCCACCTTGCCTTTCACAAACTGAATCCCCATTGCCGCCGCATTCTGGAAAAACTGCTCGTAGCCCTTTCCAAATGCCCGGATGTCAATGTAGTAGACCGTTATGTCCGCAAGCGGGAGCGCCCCGGAAAGAAGCATGGCCTGCTTGATGGCGTACATGCAGCAGACGCGGGAACAGTAGGATATACCCATGCTCTTGTCCCTGGAGGCGGCGCACTGCACGTAGGCGACGGACTCGGGTTCCATGCCGTCAGAGGGCCGCAGCACGCGATTATACGGCCCGTGAGGAGCAAGGAGTCTCTCCATCTGGAGGGCCGTTATGACGTTAGTGATCTTTCCGTAACCGTACTGCTGTTTATTCTCAAGCGGGGTCATTTCAAAACCGGTTGCCAGGATTGCCGATCGCGATTCTATGAGAAAATCCTCGGGTTGCTGAAGAAAATCTATGGCCTGAGTAGGGCAGACCTTTTCACACTTTCCGCAGAGGAGGCAATTTTCCGGGTCGCGGAGAGCAATTTGCGGGATTGCATTGGAAAAAGGCACATAGACCGCCTTTCGGGCCGAAAACCCACCCTGGTCAGGGTCGGGCAGGTAGATCGGGCAGGCGTATTCGCATTTCCTGCACCCGATGCATTTGACCGGATCGACGAATCTTGGCTTTTGCCGAATCAGTGCACTCAATCCCCGCCCCCCATTTTGGTTAAGCGAGACAAGATCGCAATAGGTGAAAAGGGTGATGTTTTCGTGATGGGCGGCGGCAGCCATCTTGGGAGTGGTGATGCAGCTCGAGCAGTCAAGAGTGGGGAATACCTTCGAGAGCCGGATCATCTTGCCCCCGATGGTGGCGTCCTTCTCGACAACGGCCACTTTGAAGCCCTGATCGGCAAGGTCGAGCGATGCCTGAAGGCCTGCAATACCGCCTCCAAGGACAAGCGCATCGAATTGGAAAGACCGCATCGAGCTTACCTTTTTTTCATTCATCGCGCTCAACTCGCTTTGGCACTCTGCCTTTCCATTCCAGGGGGGCCGAGTCCTTTGATAACTTCATTCATCTGTCGGACCTCACTTAAAAAAGCCCTCGTGCAGACCGTGCAGATGGATGTGAGCCTAAACCTTCGGGGGTCGAGACCACGATCTCTCATCATCTCGAATACCCGATCGACCCTTTTGGCCAGAGCTTCATAGGCGCCTTCATAGGGGCATTCCACGCCGCAGGACATGATGATGATTCCCCAGAAGCCTTTCGCAAAGCAGTCGAGGTAGAAACTCTCGGGGAACATAACAGGGGCCCTCACCCTGAGAATGTACGTGTTTGCCGCATAGCTCGAATGCGCCTGTCCGACCGCGTTTGCTCCGGGGTAGGCGCAGCTTTCGGTAGCCAAAATCAGGATCTTTCCCGCTTCGTGCGCGGCTTCCATCGAATGCCCCTCATTGCTGTGAAGGCGGTCCTACTTTTTCCTTATAATGAAAATCCTGTCGTAGCCGTCCTGGCTAAGATATCCCAGGCTTTGGTGGCCCACTTTATCGGCCCAGAGGGGTATGTCCCTTTTCGTGCCGGGGTCGTTGGAAAGGATCTCCAGCACCTCCCCGACTTTGACTTTGCCGATGCCCTTCTTTGCTTCCAGAAGGGGTCCGGGGCAGGAGCTGCCTCGCGCATCGATGGAAGCTGCAGCCTTAATTGAATTAAGATCTACACTCGACATCTTTTTCTCCTTTCTTTTGCTGGTTCAAGCGGAGCATTTACGGACCAACAACCGAAACTGGTCTCCCAGTTTTTCACTCCTTAAAAAGTATTACAATCATCAGGCCGGATAGGCGACGATCTCCATCCCTCAGCCATGGTTCAAAGAAAACAACAGATATCTGGGACGACATCAAGGTAAGGGCCTCAACAGGGACAGGATGTGCCCTCGTATATCCTGGCACCGATTCTCTGTTCGATTTCTCGGATAGGGCAGATCTATATTGGTCTCGCTCAGGATCCTGCCGGGGTTAGGCTTCATGATGACGATCCTCTGGGATAAATAGATTGCTTCGTCCACGTTGTGGGTGACGAAAACGATGGTTTTTCCACTCCTCTTCCAGACCTGAATCATTTCTTCCTGAAGGGAGTTGCGCGTCAGGCAGTCCAGCGAGGCAAAGGGTTCGTCCATCAATAGGATCTCAGGTTCGCTGATGAGGGTCCGCGCTATAGCCACCCTTTGTTTCATGCCACCGGAGAGCTGATGCGGGTAGTGATTGGCGAAGGCTGTGAGGTTGATCTGAGAAAGGTACAGTTCGGCAAGTCGTTTTCTCTCTTTTTTCTTGATCTGGTTTGAACCGGCCAAACCGAATTCCAGGTTTCCCCGAACCGTCTTCCAGGGCAGAAGTGCGAGATCTTGAAAGATTATGCCTACCCCTTGACCGGCTTTCTCGATCCTTTCACTTTTCAGGCGGATATGGCCTTTGCAGGGGTAGATAAGCCCGGAGATCAGCCTCAAAAGAGTGGTCTTGCCGCATCCGTTCTGTCCCACAATCGACAAGAACTCCCCTTGCTTGACGTGGAGATCGATATCTCTGAGGACTTCACGAGAGGTGTGATTTTTCAACGAGACGGAATAGCTTAACTGTTCGATATATAGCATCTTATATCCTATTCCTCCCCCGACCACTTGAGGACTTTAGTCCGGCAAAACCTTATGAACACATCCATGCCATAACCGATCATTCCGATAACGGCCATCCCGGCGATAATCTCATCCGGACGTTGAATATCCCGTGCGGTCATGATCATGTATCCCAACCCATATCCGTTCTTAACACCGGTAAACTCGGCTGCGACTAACGCCATCCAGGCTACGCCAAGACCCACCCTCATCCCTGTAAAAGTGGCGGGAAGGCCCCCCATAGCGGCAACATGAATGAATATCCCCCAGGAAGAAACTCGAAGGCTTCTTGCGGCATCGATCAGGCTGGGATCAATCAGGACGACACCTGAAATGGTATTCAGGAGAATCGGGAAAAATGCGCCCAGGAAAATAATGAAAGCAGCCGATTTCGTCCCTATGCCCAGCCAAATGATAGCTATGGGGATCCAAGCGAGGGGCGGTATGGGCCGGATCACTTCTATCACAGGTCTTAATGCCTGCCGCAGACCTACAAACCAACCCATGAGGATACCCAACGGAAAGCCGATGATAATGGCGACAAAAAAACCCCATGCCACACGATAAAGGCTTGCCAGGAGGTGCCAGCCTAACGTGAGCCCCGGAGGGAGGCCCACACGGACCAGTTCAATCAACCCTTTCGCCACATTAATTGGTGAAGGCACAATGACTGGTGGAAATACCCTCGCCCAGCATAGAACCTGCCATAAGACAAGCAAAAAGAACACGAATTGCCCTCTTATTAAACTCAGCAGCCTTTCCCTTGATGGAGGCAGGCGATAAACTCCCAAGAGACGCCACATTTATTCCTCCGTGACTGCAGTAACAGGTGTTGAAAAAGTCCATGCTCGCAGGTTGCTCAAAAACGTCCACACCAGCCTGCGTCAACTTCGGCAGGCAGGTGCAAAGTACCTGAAATTATGCAGGAGCGAGCCCTGGATTCCAAGTGCGTCGCCAACAAGCCCACCCCTGCCGGACACGGGAAAGGACGAGGGCAACGCTACCCCTCGGCTCTGATCGAGGCCGTGAGCGTAATCCAATGACATGTGGGCCATGTTCAGCAACCTGCCAGCATTTTATGAAACATCCTCCAAGAAGGACCCGCAGCACCAACCGGGTTACATGAGGCGCTTTCTTATTTCAAAACCATGTTGAGCGGCTCAGCGTCAATGATCTGTTTGACGAATTGATCGGGGTCCTCTATCTTGAGCACGCACACATCTTTAAGGAACTTAATGTACTGCAACTCACCGTCCACGTTTGGAACATATTCATAGACAATGTCCTGCATGCCGAGCCTTACCGTTTCAAGGTCCATCCCCGTGTATTTGGTCCCGATCTGGGCAGCTTCTTCAGGATGTTCCCTAATGAACCGCGTGGCTTTCACATGGGCGCGCAACAAACCCAGAACGGTCTGCTGATGCCGGGTCAAAAACCTCTCATCCACAACAAGGACACAGCATGGATGCCGGGGCCAAATCTTTCCGGAATAGAGCAGCACCTCCCCCACCCCCATGTTGATCGCCTTTGCGATATAAGGTTCCCAGGCCACAAAGGCGTCGATTTGTTTTGTCTCAAGGCTCGAGATCATTTCGGGTGGTTTAAGCGCAATAATCTTGACTGCCTTCATTGGTATATTCGCGTTCTTCAGCGCCATGCGCAGGAGTGCATCCTGCACGTTGCAGTAACCGGGGACTGAAACCGTTTTCCCTCTCAGATCGTTGAGCGACTTAATTCCGGAGTCCTTTCTCACGACAATGGCCGAGCCTTCCAGATTCACCTGCGCAACAATCTTGACGTTGACCACTTTGTTGGCCACTGCAACGGTGGCAGGCGCAGCCCCCACATAGCCCGCGTCCAAGCCACCGGCTCCGAAGGCGCTCATTTCTTCAGGGCCGGCCCTGAAGATCCCGCCGATCTCGACCTCAACGCCTTCCCGGGCATAGTAGCCTTTCTCTAAAGCGACGAAACAGGCCAGTTGATGAAGATCGCTTTGGAGGTATCCCAACCGAACAACGGGACCCTTTCCATATGCTGGAAGAGGTGGAATGGCGGTGCCCAAGACAACGGCCAACAGAAACAAACATAGGAAACGAATTGGCTTCATATAGTCTCCCCCTTGCTTGAGTTTTTCCGGTTGGCCTTGATGAGAACTATTTAACCGAGATTTAATAAGAGATCCTTGTCCACCTCAAGACCGGTACCCAGTTGGATTAGTTCGGCTAGAACCTCCGGTTCGAGTTCCGATGACATCATACAGAGTATGGGGCAGATCCCCAGTGTGTAGGCCATGCTGTTCCTTTTCCTCCACCAGTTCGCCCTCTCCTCCGGGTTATTCCCGAGGCCAAAGTCGGCGAATACGGGTGAAGGGGGTGTCCACGGGCTGAACAGACCTTCCTCTGCTTCTATCTTGGCTGCCCCATCGGCCACAGGCCACGGTTCAATGCCTTTCACCTTTCGGTTTTCCCCAATCCAGGAAGATAGGGCCTCAGACAGGGCCTCGACCGTGGTCCTACCCGCTTCCTTTGCCCACTTGGCCACCGCGACCGGATTGGCCCCAAGCCTGCTGCACACCTCAACGGCCATTCCTGCATTCCTCGCATCCATGCCGGCATCCTTAAACCCCAGTAGCCCACCCACATCGGTAATCATGACACCGGGCTCAACAATATTGCTCTCTTTCATGACCTGCGGGCTTTCATGGTACTTTAAAAAGGTGTTGCAGCAGTAAGGGCATGCGAAACAGGAGCTGTATCGATGAACGAGGGGATCAATCCACTCGCTGATGGATTCAAGCCCCAGGTATCCAGGAAATTGCACGTTTCCTTTCTTTCCCGCAATCGCCCCCGTCTTCACGGACCTGACCAGTTGCAGGCATTTGTCCACGAATTTCCGACTGGAATCGATCTCAAGCATGGCCATTCCCCGAATGGCAACGGCCTTCACGTTCTTTTCGCCAAATATCTTTCCAAATCCGAAGCGGTCCCCCGAGTTCCAGTAGTTGAGAGCAATCTGGGCGAAATCAACTCCTTTCTCACCCGCCTCACCTATCGAAAGGACCTGTATCAGATCATCACCATGGATCGTCCTCAAGTCATCGACGGTTTTCCAAGTATCCGCTCCCCATAAGTCTGATGCCTCTTCCAGGTCCGCCAGGCCATCATGGAGCCAGAGGTGTGCGGGGGTCTCCGAGCGTCCTTTGAGGACCACATAATCGAACCCGGCATATTTTAGCTCCGACCCCACCCATAAGAAGCTCGGGGCATGGCAAACCTTACCGCTAATGGGGCTCTTTGCAGTGATCACGGCAAGGGCCCCCCCGGGGACAAGGGTGCCGGTGAGCAACCCCGTCCCGATCACGATAGGGTCCTCATCCTTATACTTTTCGAACAGCGCCAGATTGGCTCTTGCTCCTCCCAGGTTCTTTTCGTAAAAATCGTCCTCCAGATAGTCATCGTGGATCTCTTGTTCATTGAGATCTACCACAGCATATTTTCCCGACGAAAGGCTCTCCATGTTGTCCCCCTGTTTAGTTCAAGACTTTGTAGTGATTACATGAACCTTATTCCACGGACAGGCATTCCGTGGGACAGAAAGCCACACAGAGCGGCCCTTCATAGCGCTTGCACATGTCACATGGCGCTCTCAGCAGAATGGGTTTGGAGGCCGGTCCCCTGACCACCCCCTCGTCTTCTTCGTCGTCGGAGGACTTCTGCTCCTGTTGGGAGCTGCCAAGCCTTTGAATGACGACTCCTTCCGGCCTGCCCAGAATCAAATCCTCTTCGGTCTTCAACATCAGGCCGAAGTAATTCCTTTTTTCCTGCATACGATACGTCACCATGCAGGACGACGTCATTGAAAAGGCATCATCCCAATGATAGCCGCAAACGACCTCACACATACCACATCCTGTGCATTTCAAAGGTTCTATGTGGATACCCATATCGTTTCATCTCCTTTATATGAATTCGCTTAAGCCACGGATATGAACATCCTTCGGAGAGGCTTCTCAGTGATCTCTATTTGAAATAAATCCTCAGATAGTACCGGGTGAATCCCTGGTCTTCCTTTGCACCGAGATACTCATGTCCGGCTCGGGCTGCAAAAGGAGGGAGATCATTTTTTGTGGCAGGATCCGTTACAAGGATCTCAAGGACCTGTCCCGGTTTCATATTTTTGGTCGCATTCCTGGTTTTGATAATCGGCATGGGGCAAACGAGGCCACGGCAATCCAGAGTCTGATCCGGGCTGATGTCGTCTATCAAGGTGAACACCTCCTCAACCGATTTTCTTTCTCACTCATTGTCTATTCCTGAATACAGGCCTCCAGTTGTCGAAGATAACCCTCAGGGTTTAAATTCCAACCGATAAAGACCAGACGGGTTGGAGTCTTCTCTTTCCTCTGCTCCCAATAAATTTTGCCACCAACGAAATTCAAGAGGCGGCTTGCCTTTGGGAAGCGAACCAGCCCTTTAACGCGAAATAACTCAAAGGGGAGGTTTTTCAGGAACTCTTCAAAGCATTTTTCACTGAAACATGACTCACCCTCATAGGAAAAAGAAACAAACCCCATCTCCTCCGCAGAGGGGCGATGCATTTGATCCAGGTCTTCAGAGACTGGAACGCACCCATCTCTGCTCCCCTCATTTGAGAACAAAACAAGGGGATCTATCCGGGAATAGACCGTGGGAACGATTTGGGGTCGCGTGTACTCCGCATGTAGCTGAGACAGAAACAGGGACACCTGGTCCTGCCCTAAAAGATCCACCTTGTTGAGGAGCAGGAGATCTGCAAGATCGATCTGTTTGAAGAAGACCGGCCCCAGCATCTCTCTGGCTTCCCAGAACTCTGAATCCAGTACGCAGATGACCTTGGATATGCGAATCTGGCTCCTTTCTTCAAGAGGCCGCAAGACCGCCAACACATCTACAGGATCGGCAATACCCGTAGCCTCGACCAGAATGCGTTGAGGAGAGAACCGTTCTCGGATCTCTTTGATAGCGATCGGGAGATCCGCCCTCATGGAACAGCAAATGCATCCATTGGTGAGTTCCACCACCGGCACGGGTCCGCCCTCCAAAATAATCCCGTCCAATCCCACCTTACCGAACTCGTTCACCAGCACCGCAGTGCCGGACAGATCCCACTCCCAGGAAAACATATTCCTTATCAAGGTGGTCTTACCCGACCCCAGAAACCCAAAGATCAGATAAAGATCCGGTGTGAGAGAAATGTCGCGAGCTGACGTTTCAACTGACTGGTCATTCCTCATTTCTACCGATCCTGATGATCACGTCTTTGGGAAGTGCCACCTCCAATCCAACCTCGCAGGCCTTTAAGATGCCTGCGGGGACCGGGCAGGAGGTGTGGCAACCGACCTTCTCTGCCCAATTGTATACCGGGTTCTTGCTAAAGGGTGCGAAAAGCTCTTTTATTGTAATACCTCGCTTCAAAAGGGCGGCCAATCTCTGTATCTGCTTACAATCGGAATCCATGATTATCCGCACCACCCACTTCCCCTCTCTACGGGCATGGATGCTGCAACAAAACCCACAGATCCCCGGGTCTACGACTACGCGAAACGAATTTCTTTCGCTGTTTTCCGCTTCAGGCTCCTTCAATCCAATCCTTTTTTCCATCCTATTTCTGATGGAGAATCTCAGGGGCCACCACACCCTCCAGGTGGGGAAATGCATCCCTCATGTGGGGTATCTGCATGGCTTCCATGAACTGCGTCTGGAAATCTTCCTCAACGGTCAGCTCGAGATATTCCACATTGCGGGAGACATGGTTTGCCTCGTCACGCTTCTTTCGGTTCAAAAGAGCCGCTCGGCATCCATCCCCTGCAGCATTGCCCACGGAGAGGATCCTATCGATCTCGCAATCCGGAAACAGCCCCATAACCAACGCCTTGGTCCGGTCCACATGGGTCCCAAAGGCGCCAGCGATCTTGATTTTGTCCACCTTCTCCATGCCCAGCCGCCGCATCATCAACTTGCATCCTGCATGCAGGGCCCCTTTGGCCAGTTGAATCTGCCGGACATCACGCTGGGTAATCACGATATCTTTCTCGATACTCGTCTCTTCAGCCCAGGCCAGAACGAATTCCGGCTGCTTGTTATCCGGATTTCTCCGAAAACGGTTTGACTTCTGATTCTTGTTGAAGACGCCGCTCTTTGTGACCACGCCTGCTGCGTAAAGCTCTGCAAGCACATCCAGGATTCCGGATCCACAGATCCCCTTGGCCTTCATCTCCTTGGGTTCGGAGTAAGAGCGCCAGGCATCCCGCCCGATCACCTTATAGTCGACTTCGTGCGTCTGCGCATCGATCTTTATCCTCTCAATGGCGCCCGGGGCCGCCCGCATACCAAACTGGATCTGGGCCCCTTCGAGGGCCGGCCCGGTGGCGCACGATGAGGAGATCATTTTTACCTTGTTGCCCAAAACAAGCTCACCGTTGGTTCCGATATCTATGATAAGCTGGATCTCATCTGATTCGTAAGGCGCCTCAGCAATGAGGACGCCCACATTGTCGGCCCCGACAAAGCCCGCTTCGTTGGGGAGGACGAACACATAGGAACCGGGATTAATGTGGATGCCCAGGTCCCTCGCCTTGATATCGAGGCTCCGGTGAATCACAGGGGGGAAAGGGGCCAGGCCAACGTATTCCGGGTTGAGCTGGAGGAGGATGTGGTGCATGGCCGTGTTTCCGCCGATGGTGACGTCTTCGATATCCTCTCTTGACAGGCGCAGATAGGTCTTACCCTCCTCCGGGGCCTCGACCTCTTCCTCGATGGTCTGATCACCCTCTTGTCTTTTCACCTTTTTCCTGGGTGGATGGGTATTCTTGATCGCTTCACCGAACAACCAGTTGAGTCCCTCGATAATGTCATCGCTCATGCGCTTGAGGCCGCCGGGCGTCGTCATGTGGAATGTGATCCTCGCCATCACGTCCTCCCCGTACTTGCACTGGGGATTCATGAGAGTGACCGTATCGACGACCTCCATGGTATTGAGATTGCAGAAGTACGCGGCCACCGTTGTGGTCCCCACATCAATGGCAATGCCGTAGGACGTCTCGGCCTTTCCGGGCCTGACTCGAATGACCTCCTGGCCGTTCCAGACACTGACGGTCACCTTCCAGTTCCCTTCGCGCAAGACCATGGGCAATTGCCGCAGGGTAAAGAAATCCACCCTGAGGTCCTTGAGGCCGTGCTGCTTTTCCAACTCCCGGCAGATCCGTTCGAAATCTCCTGTGGGCTCTTCAAAGGTTGGAGGTACAACCTCCACATAGTAGGTGTTCACCGCCGGATCATGTTCAATGTAAATGTCACGCGCTTTCTTGCTGACGACCTGTTTGCCAGCCCGGGATTCTTCAGGCACAAAGATCAGGAGGTCCCCTTGAGCCTTGGCCACGCAACCCAGCCGGTAGCCGGCCTCTTTCTCCTTTTCCGTGATGAACTTCTCTTCTTCCTCCTGCCAGGGGCTTGTGTGGGACATGGTGGATTGAATCCCGAATTTCTGAAAGAACCCCTCTTCAATCCGGATCTTGCATTTTCCGCATTTCTTTTTCTCTCCGCATAGCGCCTCAATATCTACGCCAAGCAGCCTTGATGCCTCAATTAAGGTAATCTCTTTTTCAACTTCACCTCTGCGGCCTGAGGGCTGAAATATGATCATGGCCTTGCTATCGTCCATCCTCATCTCTCCTCCTGTTCGGTTGGACACGTTTTGGTATCAACCGAGATATCCGCTCCGATTTCCGCTACTTCTGCATTTCTCTCAGACGGCTGATCATCTTGATGGCCTCCTGAACCGCGTTTCCAGCCGATTCCGCATATCCATCCGCCCCAAAGAGATCAGCCACATCCCGTGTCAAGGGCGCGCCTCCCAGCATGATGGCCACGTTGGGATTTTTATCCTTTATCATCTGGATTACCTTCTTCATTCCCAGCATGGTAGTGGTCATCATGGCGGACATGGCCACGATGTCCGAGTCCGTGCGCATCTGCTCCGTGACGAATCTTTCCAGGGGTACGTCCTTGCCAAGGTCATGGACCTCCCAACCGGCAACATCGAACATCATTTTGATTAGATTCTTGCCGATATCGTGCACGTCGCCCTGAACCGAACCTATTACGACCTGGCTCTTAACCCCCGTTTCCCTTCCCGACACCATCGGGCGCAGGATTTGTAATCCGGCGTACAAAGCGTCTGCGCACATCAGGATCTCAGGAACAAAATACTCATTGCGCTCGTATAGTTGCCCGACCTCTTCCATTCCAGCCGCGAGTCCGTTCATGATTGCGTCGAGAGGATCATGGCCTGCTTCGCTTACTTCGTTTGCCGCCGCCCTCACGCGGTCTTCGTCGAATTCGACAACCGCCTGGTGCAATTCCTGTTTCAGTTCGTCGAATGATTTCGCCATATTAATCTCCCCTTCTTTAGGTTTAGTTCTTGCGTCCAAAGAGCTGTTAAGATCATAGCCTCCCTACGGCCGGGCTCGGCTTCCTCCCGTATTCGTGGGTTGTCCTTACGATGGCCGACATATTCTCCTCGATAATGGCCGGCCAGATGTCGCATCCAGGCCAAACACTGTCCACCCCTTTATCGATGAGCGCCCTTATGGTCTTTTCGCACTCAGCCGCCGTAGTCTCAGCCTTACAGGGGAGATTGTAGACGTCAAAATCCCCTAACAGTAAAGTGCTGTCGCCGATTTTCTTCCTTGATTCCACAAGGTTATTCTTGACGTCCACGCTCAAGGCATCCGCGCCACAGTCGTTCATCATCTCGACGATGAGGTCGGTAGCCCCGCAGATGTGAAGGACCTTGGGAGCGTCCCAGGCGTCAAAAATCTTCTGAAGCCTGGGTTGGATCATAGTCTTCCAGAGCCGCGGACTCAGAATATCCGACCCTGTTCCCATCTCCCTCAAGGTGATGTAATCTGCGCCTGAAGCCAGCCAGTTTCGGCCTATATGTATGATCATGTCGGTCACCTGGTCCAGCACGGCCTCCACTTTTGCCTTCTGTTTGAAGGTAGCCTTCAGGAGCATGTCAAGCTCGAGAATCTGGCCCATCTGCGTATAGGGCCCTAACTGCCAAGCCCCCAAGGGGTATTCCGGGGCCTCCCGTTTGATGGTTTCAAAGGCCTTTGGGATGAATGGCATCCTACCCCTCTCGAGGAGATTTTCAGGGATCCGGACCTCATCCAGACTCTGCCATATCTTTTTGGGAATAGTGGGGTACAGGATATCCTCTGAATCCTCGTAGAGGCTGATGCTGTTCCCCATGGCCTCAGACTCAAAGGTCATGTCGTAGGGGACCACAATGCTGTCAAATCCCATGAGCCTGCTGGACCAAATGGCCGAATAGGCCAACCGCTCGGGAGCCGTATGGACCTGGGCAAAGCTGCACCCTACCTTCTCGATTCCAGGCACAACCACCATGCCCATACCACTGAAAATGGGCATGGTGTCTATGGGCTCCTTACTAAATAGGCCCATGACCCGCTCTTTAGGTCTCATTTCTTTCATAGAGTTCCTCCTCTTTGAAGTTTCGGAGCTCGGAAGGCTTTGCGCCTTCTGCATGAGCGATTTCACCCCTAACCATTGCCGAAGGATTTCTAAGTGAAACCCGTGGGGCACAGAAGCTCTGCCCCGATCAGGAATGGTTCGTTCAGGTATTACTCTGTATTATTGACAAGCCTAATGGAAATAGTCCAGAGGACGATTTTTACGACGGGAAGAGATGATTTTGATTTCATGTGCCATTGGCGCAGTTCGGATTCAAAAGGTATGCTTTCTTTTCTCCGAAAACAGACCCTGGAAAGGGGAGAAATGAACGTCATGGGAGTATCTCTCATTCGCCCATTTCCCCCCTCGGAGACGCAAGGTCCGATCTTCTCAGTAATCGGCGTTTTTGAGGCTCAAGCCTGCCATTTCAGTCAGGGACGGTAAATCCTCCCTTCCTACACGGGAAGCCGAACATTCCTCATGGGTCATCTTCTTGTACATGGTGTAAGCGAAATGTCTTTGCGATACTGTCCCCTGGTGTATGCCTTCGACGTACAAGGGGGGCAGGATCACGGATTGTTTGGCGAACAATGTCCAGAAAAGGTTGCGCTGTTGAACCGTTCCCTGGTGCAAACCTTCAATATGCTCAGGTGGGATCGGTCCAGCTGTTTTGAGGGGCCTCATGATATCTTCAAATTGCGGGCCCCTGTCACGAATGTAGACATAGACCTTATCACGCGTTTTGTACATGGTGTACCTTTCTTAGTAACCCCCGGGCATGGGTGAGAACGGCTTTGCCTCCAAAGATCCGAGCAGGGCGTCAGTAGTCTCTGTATTCGGCTATTTCGCCAAGGCTTTTCAAAGGGCCGAATATCTCTTCAGTGCGGTCTTCTGCTTTAGATTTTGGTTTCGTAACAGCGTTTTCTATCATTCTTGTAATGGCATCCCCGATGCGGTCCCACTCCTGGGGACTCCTTTCGCCCTCCGGCGTAAGCGACCGATCTTCAGTCATGTCTACCTCTCTCAGGAAGCCTTTTGTCGGAGAGCAAGGGCCCAAGCGCGGCCCCTCCCCGGCG
The DNA here is from genome assembly GCA_963805125.1 of uncultured delta proteobacterium. GTDB lineage: Bacteria > Desulfobacterota > Syntrophobacteria > Syntrophobacterales > Syntrophobacteraceae > SbD1. The sequence continues at coordinate 195,280 of CAWDTD010000001.1, forward strand.
ATATGGCTCTGCATGAATGGTTCTCGTTTCGCCGCCCGCAAGCCCGACGTCAGCCCCACGAACGCAGCAGCTTCGGCTGCCCCAGGCGCAAATGGTTCCAATTTCCACGCCACTTATGAACCGGCAGGCGCGGTTGCGGCAGGAACTCCCCACCGTTTTCTTTCCTTTTTGACCATTTCGTTGGTTCTGAAAGGTCCAAAGATCGGTTCCGCAGGGTCCTCTTCTATCATTTTTGGTTGTATGACGGCATCCCACAGATCGCGTTCCACACATCGGTGCCCTTCCTTGGACCGTGCCGTTTACCGTGGGGCGCCTCCCCGGGATAGTAGTGCCGCAGTTGCGGCGCGGACCTTATTTAACAGTAAAGAGCCCAGTTGTCGGAGACCTCTTTTCTCACAATGTCCTCCCTCGCCTGCCTCAGGCGGCCCTTCCGCAAGCGCATGAAACGGGTGTGAGGATCGGTGTCCTTCAGCGTTTTTAAGGCTCAAGCCTGCCATTTCAGTCAGGGACGGTAAATCCTCCCCTCCTACACGGGAAGCCGAACATTCCTCATGGGTCATCTTCTTGTACATGGTGTAAGCGAAATGTCTTTGCGATACTGTCCCCTGGTGTATGCCTTCGACATACAAGGGGGGCAGGTTCACGGATTGTTTGGCGAACAATGTCCAGAAAAGGTTGCGCTGTTGAACCGTTCCCTGGTGCAAACCTTCAATATGCTCAGGTGGGATCGGTCCAGCCGTTTTGAGGGGCCTCATGATATCTTCAAATTGCGAGCCCCTGTCACGAATGTAGACATAGACCTTATCACGCGTTTTGTACATGGTGTACCTTTCTTGGTAACCCCCGGGCATGGGTGGAGAACGGCTTTGCCTCCAAAAATACGAACAGGGCATCAGTAGTCCATGTCTTCGGCTATTTCGCCAAGGCTTTTGAAAGGGCCGAAGATCTCTTCAGTGCGGCCTTCTCCTTTAGATTTTGGTTTCGTAACAGCGTTTTCTACCATTCTTGTAATGGCATCCCCGATGCGGTCCCATTCGAGGGGGTCCTTTTGCCCTCCGGCGTAAGCGACCGATCTTCAGTCATGTCTACCTCTCTCAAGAAGCCTTTTATCGGAGAGGAAGGGCCCGAGCGGGGCCCCTCCCCGGCGATATGGCTATGCATGAGTGGTTCTCGTTTCGCCGCCCGTAAGCCGGCCGTCAGCGCCACGAACGCAGCAGTTTCAGCTGCCCCGGGCGCAAACGGCTTCTAATTTCTGCGCTACTTAAGAGCCGGCGGCAGCGGTTGCGGCAGGAACTCCCCACCGTTTTCTTTCCTTTTTGACCATTTCGTTGGTTCTGAAAGGTCCATAGATCAGTTCCGTACGGTCTTCTTCTATCGTTTTTGGTTGTACGATGGCATCCTCGATCGGGTTCCACACATCCGGTTCCTTCCTCGGACCGTGCCATTTACCATGAGGCGCTTCCTGGGGATAGTATTGCCGCAGTTGCGGCGCGGACCTTTGTGCGCAGTAAAGCGCCCAATTGTCGGAGACCTCTTTTCCCATGACGTCTTCCATCGCCTGCCTCAGGCGATCCTTCCACAAAGAGCGCATGAAACGGGTGTAAGGATCGATGTTCTCAACGCACCATTTCTTGGTCGCGCCCATATCCTTGAAGGCCTTGTTGAGCTCGTCCACCAGCACACTCTGAGAGTAGCCCACGTGATAATTGACCAGATCGGGCGGCACGCAAATCATGCTTGTGTAGCCGTTCCACTGCCAGGTATATGGCACAAGCCAACGATCGAATACCACATCCGCCTCGATCCACTTCCCATCCAGATAAACGGCGCACGAATTGTGGGTGATAGAGTTGACAGGAAGCGCCTCTATTATGGAGGGAGGGAGGCAGCACGAGGCGTAGGGTTTGTAGTATTTGGTGTAGCTCATCCTTGCGGGGATCTTACACAGCCGCAAAAGCGACATCTGGAGGTTCGATCTGTTCATGCAGTTCGCCTCCATATCCCACAAGACCTGCATTACCCTTTTAGGACCTTCATATACAAATATGATGTTCTCGACGATCCAATTCCACACGGTGATGGCATATTCCCGGGGGGTCGTACAGCGAGAGGACAACAATTTTGCAAGGTCCCTCACGACCGGGTTATCCATATCACTCCATTTGCTCTCTTCAAGGTAAGGCTGCACCTCAGGTTCAGTCGGCGCATCCCACGCGACATTCAAAAATTTCGCCATGGCAGTTCCTCCTCTTTCATGGGCTAATAAGATAAGTCAAAAACCATCAGGGCGCATCTTCGGCGAACACACGACTGCTCCCGGGCTGCCTTCAACACAGCGTTCCCTATAAATTGCCTGCTGCACCATCACCTCCCTTCTTTCTTGCGACAGACTCGACTCCCTTTTGTACATCTGAATCCAGGAGCTCCTTGACGACCACCTTGGCTAAGACCCATATGCCGTCCAAAGGAAGATAGGAGGCAATGGAATCGTTGAAAAGAATGTTTGCTCTGGCCGGGAATTCATCGTCGGCGGCATAGAGATAGAAATAAAATTCGATACAGGGGAGCACTCTGAGGGAAAAAGATGCATCCCCCTTACTCAACCGCTTTCCGCCGAGGGCCTTCCCTGCTCTGGAGAAACTGCCCGGGTCCTTTCCAAAAGCCTTCTCGATAGAAGCCGTGGGAAGGGCATGGGGCCCCTTGAAAAAGATCTCGCCGTTGGGCAGTTGAAAAGCAGATATGGCTTTTCCCATAGGCAGGCAGCGCTCTCCATGCTGCGCCCGATCTTTGCTCTGAAGATAGAGCAGAACTATCAGGTTCATATGGAAGTCATCTAACCTGTTTCCCATGCTATCCTTGATGCACCGCTCCTTCCCGTAACAGAAAAGTTCTCTTCCCAGGAACTCCACGGCGTAGATGCCGTCTCCCGCCACCCGTGCCCCGGTGCCGACGCACACCTCCTCCGGTCCCATCTCGGCCATCCGTTCCCAATAGGAAGGATCCACCCGCTCGGCTCCCTGGAGTCTCCTTGCCAGGGACTCCTCAGATGGCAGCTTGCTGCTTCGATCCATGACAAATCTCCTCCTGCAGGTACAATCGGGACAGGATCTCGCTTACGGACCTCACGCTCGGCGAGTCCGCGGGCAGATCAAAGAGGGATTTTCCTTCCGCGTCGTAATCCGCTATCTTTTCGTCCACAGGTACGACGCCGGATATCTCGATTCCCTCATCCTGCAACATGGAACGGACATTCCTTGTCCTGTCCCGTTGCCCCACCTTATTGATGATGACGCGCAGATCAAATGATTTCTGAACGCCGTAACTCTCGGCCACATCCTTGATGTAAAGGGCCGTTTGAACACTCCTGACAGTGGGCTCGATGACGAGAATCAGATCGTCTATGTTTTTCGTGACTCGCCTGTTCACTTGTTCAGGTCCGGCTTCACAGTCGATGATGGTGATTTGAAAGTCTCTTGAAACACTCTCGATGCCGTACTTCAAAAGCTCATTTACCGAGCAGAAACAGCCCGGTCCTTCCGGTCTGCCCATGGTCAGCAGGCGGAATCTCCCCGCATCCTGCATACACTCATCGTAAATTGTTTCCCGTATGTGCTTATCGCCGAACATGGCTTCCTGCCGGGCCTCTGCACTCTTGACAAGACGCTCCCTGAGGTTGCTGAGGGTCCTCCCCGGATCAACGCCGAGCATGAGGGTCAGGTTAATGGAGGGATCAGCATCCACGAGGAGAATCGTACGGTCCGTCTTCTCTAAAAACACCTTGGTGATCAACGCCGACAGAGTGGACTTTCCTATCCCCCCCTTACCGCTGATAGCGATAACTTTTCCCATCACCAAACCTCGCATACACATCATATTTCACAGGCCATAAGGGCTGCCCCGATGGCCCCGATCATCTGCGGGTCCACCTCATAGGCGGCGAAACGTATGCCAAGCATCTTCTCCAGGTATCGGGACACCTCTGAATTCTTGGCGACACCTCCCGTCAGCACCACATGTTCCTGTATCCCGAGCCGCATGACGATGGTTGAAACCCTTTTGGCTATGGAATAGTTGATCCCGTTAACGATGTCTTCGATCTTCTCCCCTATGTTCACATAGCTGATGATCTCGCTTTCCCCGAAGACGCTGCACTGGGAGGAGATTTCAACCATTCTGTCGGAAGAGGCGCCGATCTCGGCCAGCTTATGCACCTCCAGTTCCAGGGCGGCGGACATGATATCCAGAAATCGCCCTGCTCCGGCGGCACATTTGTCGCTCTGGTCATAACGTTTGACCTTAGCCTTCTCATCAAAACGGGTCTGCTTCGACGATCTGAGCCCCAATGTTCACGACGGTCCGAGACGTGGGGCACAGCCATTTGGCCGCTTTAGCCAGGCAGGCCGCCTCCCGTTGAATCTGCGTTTTGAGCCCCAGGGATACTCTCTTTGCCCCCCATCCCGTGATCACGCAACCTTCTATCTGCTCTGGACTTATCTCGGCTTCCCAAACGAGCTGTTCATAGCATTCCTTTGCCGTCTCAGCGGGCATGATGCCGGTCTCTCTCACAACCGTCCCCAGGAAGCGGTCTCCATCCAAGATTGCCCCCTTGACAGCCACCAACCCCACGTCAATTCCCAGTGAAGGCATCTATGTCCTCTCCTTCTCACACTGTCTTTGAGCAACCAGCGCGGCACCCAATGCGCCCATAATTTGAGGGTCCAAAGGCAATTGGATAATCATCCTACCAAACAGGTTCTCCAGGTTTTTGACGACCCCTACGTTTTTTGCCACTCCCCCTGTAATGGTCAAACCTCTTCCTGCCTGCATATTGAACTCGATTCTGCCTGCCAAAGAAAAAGCCCTCTCAGCCATAGCCACATTGATGCCTGCACCGATGTCGACGGCCTGTTTACCTTCAGAGAGCAAGAAGATGATTTCGTATTCGGCAAAGACGCTGCATCGGCTTGAGACCTGTAAGGGGTGTTTTGACTGAAAGGTCATGGGACCCAGCTCGGAGACATCCACTCCCAGGGCTTTGGCGACGATCTCAAGGAACCTCCCTGTCCCGGCTGCGCATTTGTCGTTCATGATAAAATCCACCAGATCACCGTTTTCATCCACCGTGATGGCCTTGCAATCCTGTCCGCCGATGTCAATGATCCCGCTGACGGAGGGATTGCACCAGTGGGCCCCTATCCCGTGGCATGAGATCTCGGAGAGGCTCTTATTGGAGAAAGGGATTTCATCCCTGCCGTAACCCGTGCTTACGCAGTAGTCCAGATCCTCAAATCGGAGCCCGCACGCCATAAGGGTCTTCAGCATCACGTCCATGGAGGACTGGATAGGGGTCGGCCTCACCTTGATGATCTCATATCCCTGTATCTCCCCATCTTTCATGACCACGGCTTCCGCAGTCAGAGAACCTACGTCAACACCTGCAACGATCATTATCGACCTCGCTTTTCCGATCTGCCGTCGGGGGGCCGAATCTTTCCCCCGGTTTCCGGGAATAGGCTTGAGGCAAAAAAACGATTGGCGCTTCTTCCTCCTCCTTGAAACGGATTCCAACGCCATCTTTCATAAATGGATTGCATGGAAAATTCGGCCGCGCCCTTTTGCTCCTCTGCCCCTCCCGCCCGACCATTCCATTTAAAGGGTGGACGGGCGAGGGCAGGACGTCCCCTATGTCATGATTGTTTCCACAAAGCTTCCGAGGCGATGTTTGAATTCGTCGGGCGGACAGGTGCGCTTGTCGCACAACTCGATTTCAAATCGCACTGACGGGATATTCAGTTCATCCTCCATCTTGTCCGCAAGTAGCTTGCTCATTGCCCAACCTTGCTTGCATGAAAGGTTGCCGGCAAAAATACCGCAGTCAGCATCCCAGTTCTTGGCCAGATAGAACATGTCGTCTATCCATACATCGCCGAAGCTCATGCTCTGTCTTTCCATGGTCCAGTTCATAATCCTCTGGGCCCAGCCTTTCACCATAGAGTCCCTGGAGGAGGTGTCCACCTGATGGTTGATGAAATAGGAGAGACCGCACGTGATATAACTCATTCCATAGGTCTCCTCGAGCCAGTGATACAGATCTGGCATATATGCGTTCAAGGCCCAGGTATGCAGGGCCCGGATTTCCTTTTTGCCCTCCGGTATCACAGGCGTGCCTTTGCCGGCCATACGGTCTTTGGCCTCATCCACTACGAACTGAAAGTATTCGGTGCATGAGGGTTCCCCGAGGAGTGTGACCATCGTGAGCAGGTCCAGGATGCGATGCATCCCGGGATCCGGGTTGGGCTTGTTCTTCCTGAGTTCCAGAAGCTCCTCGCATAACGCATAAGTCTTATTGCTCTCCACTATCTGCTGCCTGAGCACATCTTCATTGAGCTTCTGCCCGGAGATCTTTTCCAATTTCGGTATCGCCCTTTGAATGGCGTCGGTCTGATGTTCCAGACCCTGCTCGTCAAAATAGTAAGTGGAGTCATACATCACGTATTCGTTGCCGTACCATTTCTTCAAGGCCTGGTAGGCCAGATTGCTCGAAGGGCAGGGCGTGCCGGGCTTGACCATGACATGGGGAAGCTTCCAGTTCCCGTTCATCACATACCCGGGGTAGGCCACATTGGCTGTGCAGATATGATCGGCAAATCCTCTGGACCTGAAATTGTCAATGGCATCTTCACAACCATCGTTGTACAGGGCCGAAGCTACGAGCGTGACCTCGCTGCACAGGGGCGAAAAACCCAACGCACGGAACAACTCGGGACCTTGGGCAAACCAAAAGTCCAACTGGGGTTTATCTTTCTTGATATCATCGATGATGCCCTGCCAGAATGGTATTTGGGTCTCGGCGCATTTCAGCACTGCGCCCCTGTTTTTCGGATGAAAGGCAGCCACAACAACATCCGGCCGGATAGACTGAAAAACCTTGACCGCATATTCGGGCAGGGTCTTCAAGACATCAGGCGCCGCCTTCATGAGATCTTCAACTGTTTCAAAAGCGGTTAATGCCGTCTTGATCAGTTCAAAGGTAGTCAAATACCTCTGGAACAGCTCAATGCCTTCTAACTCTTTGGGTATCAGTTCCATTGTATCGCCTCCCTTACTTCCCAAGTTTCTCAAAAAAGGCCTCTATTCGGGTCTTGAATCGGCCCACGTCCGTTATCCGGTAGTCTCTGTCCAGGAGCAGGGACGGCACACCCGCATTTTCCAGATCCTCCTTGTACAGGACATTGTCCCCCGAATGATGATCGCAAAAGGCGATCTTGGAGAAAATGGCTCCATCCACTTGAAATCGCTTGGCCATATTCAGGACAAAATCCCGTTTCCTTTCATAGACGAAAGTCATTCTCGGACAGGGTTGATGATCGTAATAACGTTTGGCAATTGCACGCAGAGGATCGCCGTTCATTTCTACCTTATCCATGGTCCAGCGGGTGCCTGTACAGAGCACATCGGCCACCACAAGTCCTCCGACATCCTCAATGATCTTGATGAGCTCGGGCTGATCGATGATGCTACCCCCAATAAGAATGCGAGCCCTTTTACCCTTTATGGGCTCCCGGCTTTCTATCTCTTCTATGGCCGCCTTGAGCATTTCGTTGTACTTGTCCTTGGGCATGGAGGTGCTGGCCTGAATAATCTTATGAGTATCCACCCCATTGATCTTCGGCTCCTTTGCCCCTCTCAATTCATAGAGTCTCGCGTTGAGTACTCGGGTTTGGTTAAAGAGATTTGCCGCCTCGGTTAAGGACTCATCCGTTATTTTTACGTCATAGACCCTTTCCAGATCGCTCTTTAGCTTCTTCACCTCATGATCCAGATACCATTCGAAATCTTCCTTATCATAGGAATAGGGCATCACCATGATGGTCTGATAGGGGAAGTTTACGACCTTGTTCCACACGTCATACATGCGTCTCAACTGGTCGCAGGAATTCACAAATACCACGCCATCCATGAAATCAAATGCCTTGGTCATTCCCTGATCCAGCAAATGCCTGGAGAATAGGCAGTGGAACTTCGGCATATAGACATCGGCCGTGTTGGTCTCGCTGGATCCCGTGGCCTTGAGCCTTATTGGTAAAAGGCCTCCAGCCTGTATGATCTCTTCAGGCGCATAACTGCATGTGTAGCCAATGACGCGGCCTCCCCCTTTCTTCCAGTTGTCAATGTACTGATTGAAAGTGGTTTCCCCAATCCGGATTAATTCTTCGGTCGCCATAGTCCTGCCTCCCTTCTCGAGGTTAGCTTTCCTTCCCCTTACGCCCATGTGTAACCCTTGACCGCTTACTTTCCATATGAGCCCTTATCGCCTCCTTCCGTATCGCCCGAAGCAGACCTCTCCTTGTCCTCAATAATGAGCTGAGCTGCAATACGCGCGCTTATGCCGGGAGGCAGGGCACATTTCTCAAATCCCCCATTGTCTATAAAGCCCTGCCGCCCCTTTTCCATATCTGCCAGATCATAATACCTCCCGAAGACAACATCCTCGTGGATGCGGTAACACTTGGCAGTGCCCAATGCCTTTTCAAACAAAAAGAGAAGACTGCGCGCCTGAGCAAAACAACGTTGGTTGGCGCCGAAATCCAGGATATCATCGCTGCCGAAATAGGCTGACAGGGCGGCCATTCCTCCCAGCACCGCGCCGCAGGTCTGGCCCGTGAGAGCAACCCCCGGGCAGGCTGTCAATGCAGTGATAACCTTGATGTCCCCGAATCCGAACTCCTCCATGACGGCCAGGGCAGGACTTTTGGAGCAGCTCCTTGTCACCTGATAGTATTCTTCCGCCCGCTTCTGAACGCGCTCCAAGATCTCCTTCTTGTCGGGAACCAACTCTTCACGGACAATTATCTTCTTGGGTATGCCCTCCCGGCATAAGGCCTTGACCCTGAACTCGACTGCCTCTCTTCGAGCAGGTCCTCTGGCCAGTGCCTCCACCCTGCTCTTGAGCTTCCCATAATCAGGGACCTCACTTCCCGCCATGACCATGCCTTTCTCCTTCAATGCTTTAGGTACTAACCATCTCGATTACCTTCTTAGCCGTGTACTCTGCCACGTCCGCAAGTCCGGCTACGGGCATAAAGAGTTCCGCATTGGCAGCAAAGAGGCAGGTTACCGAGGCCGGAAATTCCTCATCGGCCAGGTAGCAATTGTAGTGTAAAGGAACCTTTGGGAGCGCATACAAGGTAAACGAGAGGTTGCCCTTTCCTCCCGCATTCTCATGTCCGTCAAATGCTGCAATGACACTGTCCTTTGCAGATTGGATACGGTTTACAAACGGAGCGAGACTCTTTTCGGAGTATGCGGCAAATGCGGCCTGGTACGGCATGCTCGCTTTGATCTGCCTGAAGGATTTCACGGGAGTGAGTTGCACCGGTTCCTTGCATGCATGGCGAGCATAAAGCGCAATAAGGACGCCTTTAGGGCCGCTGAGTTTTTCTCCCCCGAGGAATATCCCCTCCGGGCTCAGGATGCAGGGTTCGCCGAAGGCATTGAAGTGAAATGAATCCTTTTCGCGGGTAGCTAAAAGGGCTTGTTCAAGGTCCTCGGGCAACTGTTGGTAGAGCTCTTTCACATGGGATAATTGGATGTCAAGGAGCCTGTCAGACATGTTCCGCCTCTCCTCGCTATGTGCTTTTCATGGTGAAGGGAGTTCACCTATCGACTTAGCTCATAAAAACGCTTCCACATCAGTCAGTTGACGATAGGTGACAGTCTCGCTGAGTACGCATGCCTGCAGGAGCCGATCGAAAAGTTCCCTTTCCCAGAACCGATGATTGAATCGATAACAGATCTCGGACAAATAGGCCTGAAGATGCTTGTCAGAAACACCTCTGTGTGCCGCCAGGATCACCGCCTTGGCGTTCGATATCACACGAAGGACCCACGGCAGGAATTTCATTTCGTCCTTTGAACCTCGAACAACAATTTGAAAATGCTCCCTCACGACGTCCCCGCACGGTCTCCAACCCCATTCTTCAATCTGCTTCAGGAGTTGCTCGCCTTCATCAGTGTCCCGTCCACAGCCCACACTTTGGAGGAATCTCTCGGTCGCCTCAAGAGAATCTTCAGCAACGACCTGCATGTGAGCAAAGCCGGGCTTTTCTATTCCCTGGAGATCTCTGACAAGAGCCACCGCGCACAGAACCGTGGTTCTCTGATCGCCTGTTTCCTGCAATTTTCTCCTGCCAAGTCGGAAAAAAGAGTAATCCATCTTGATCAGTCCGGCCAGGCTATAGCGGACTGTCCTCTCGGCCATAGCCGCGCGCACTTTATGGGCCATAAGCCAAGCCGTCTTGTAGTCTTTGATCTCGAGCTCGCGTTGCATTTCCGAAATGGAAACACCCACCTTCTTCATCGCCATGTGATAGATAAGCCAATACCATTTCACCAAAGGCGTTCGGGTCTTATGAAAAATCGTGCCCGCCGTCAGACTGATCTTTGCGCGGCACCTTTTGCAATCCAGCAGGTTTCTCGTCTTAATGAACCACGCATCGTCATTGCCGCACCTGGGGCACCTGAACCCATGAGGCCATCTTATCTTTTTGAGGTAGGCGAGGCAGGCCTCCTCCGAAGAGAATTCGGTCTGAAATCCTAGTAGACTATGTTCCCGGTAAATCCTCTTTTCTCCGCGCAACGTTAAAGTTAAGTGATAAAGGTCCTGGACGGCCCCTTGCCAATGCTCAGGTGTTATTATGAGCTAAGTCAATAGGTAAATCGCTCTAAGATTATGCCAAAGCAATTCCAATGAGAATCGTCCGAAGGTTGATTTTTGCCCCCAAAAAGGATGATTTTCCTGGTGTATCTTCATCCTGTCTTTTCAAGTTCCTCTTTGTGTCGTTCCTCAAATTCCTGGATGACGCGAACGGCTTTTGCCTCAATTCCGGAGGTGGCCATAACATCGGCAATAAGCATGCACTCCAGCATTTGATCGGTACTGGCACCTGCCTTCCATGCATTCTCCATGTGAACTTTTGCACAGTACTCGTTTTTCAGGGCAAAGGCGATGCCCAGCGAGATGAGTTCAACCCACATCAAGGGAATCTTTTTGGGCGTCAGATACAAATTCTTTCGCATGGCCATGGTATGGATATAGAAATCCGGCCTTCTCGCCAGGTATTTGAAAATCAACGGAATTCCTCCGAAAAGCTCTTCCAGCTTCTCATCCATGAACTTGACCAGGTCTTGAGGCTCTCCTTTGAAAAGGTCCCAGAACTCTTTCTCAAAAAGCTCGTCCTTATCCACAAATTCCTCTGACATTGCCCATCTCCTTTCCCCGTTGCATAATGTTGACAGAACCAGGACGCATCACTTTTCCGAAACCGTCCGGTCAGGATACCACCCATACCAGGAAAACACATCCTCTGCTAAGGCAGCGCCTTCCCGGTAACACACCCCTTGTAATCGGGCGCAAACTCCTCAATCGCATCTTTGAGAAATGTGACACTGTAAGACAGGGCTGCACCCCCGCCAAACAGGACCGACTGAAGGCCCGCTTCCTGGATCTCTTCAGCCGTCGCCCCGGCCTCGAAGGCTTTGGTGACATGAACGGCTATACAATACTCACAACGATTATATACCGAGACGGCCACGCCGATCAGTTCTTTGGTCTTGGTATCCAAAGCCCTCGGTCTAACCGAGGTCTCACGCAGGCTTAGATACGCCGCCGCCACCTCTCTTTCACTCGTCATCAAGTTTTTCAATCCTGCCCTGAACTCGCATAATAATTCTCTCGGATTCCTAGCCATGTCCAAGTCCCCCTTTGTATCTTTCCACGCTGCGTTTACCGGGGCCCTCACCCCATTTTCCTATTTCTGTCTCACAACCCCTCGACCGTCTGTCAGAAAGACCCGTAGAGCCAAGGTCATGGTCTTACAGGCCGTTATACATTCAAGGCATTCTTCTTCCTTGAGCACGTAAGCCATACACAGCTCCCTGTCCACGACGGTCACCCCGCAGTCCTTGCGCAGCGCCTTCACAGGACAGGAATAGATGCAGTCGTGACAATTCCTGCAGTTCCCCGGGTTGACCACCACCGGGGAAAGGACCTCTTTCAACAAACCATCCATTGAAAAGTTTCCAGCAGAGAATTGCTCTAAAAAAAGCGCCCTGAAGCTTCCTGTCCTCCCTGCTTGCCTATCTTCTGAACGCATCGACAGTTCGCTGCATTTTCTCGAAAAACCGTCCGTCTTTTTCACAAGTCTCACACCTGTACTGCTCGCAACAGACGGGTAGAGAGTTAACCGGCAGCATGAGATGGCGGCCCGTCCCGTCCGGGTGCTCCTGCATCTCGATACAGCCGGTGGGACATACATATGAGCAGGCCCCGCACCCTATGCAGACTTGAGAGGGAATGTGAAATGGAGTGGCCACTTCGCGAAATGCGCCGCGACCCGCGAGGCCGATGGCATTAGGACCCACGAACTCTCGGCAGAACCTCACACAGAGCCCGCAAAGCACGCACTTTTGTTCTTCCTTTTTCTTGAAGGGGGAGTTTGCCACCCCAAGTTTCGAAGCCAAATCCTCGATGATGGGCACCTCAGGGCATCTGGCCAGGAGCAGTTCCAAAATTCTCTTTCTAATCTCGACAGACTTGCGGCTGTTGGGAAAAACGTCCATCCCTTCATCTGCGCCGTAATTGCAGGATGTGACAAGGCGGGATTGCTTATTGCTGACGATCTCAACCATGCATAGCCGACACGCCCCGTAGCCGCCGAGGGCCTCATGGTAGCAGAGTGTGGGGATAAAGATATCGAGCCGGCGGAGCACCTCGATGATGGGAGTCCCCTTTTCGACCTGCACCGGTTTTCCCTCGACATTAATCGTGACAATCATAAGGTCGCTCCTTTACCGTTACCGCATATCCCTGCCGGACAGCACCGATCGACGATATGTGCCATGAACTCCGCCTTGAAGGTGCGGATGGAGTTGGATATGGGGCCGTAGGCCCCCTTGCCCAGGGCGCACAGGCACGCATCTTTCATAAATTCGGAGAGGTTATCCAGTGTCTTCATGTCCTCTTCCTCTCCTTTGAATTGACAGATATCGGTCAGCAACTGGTGGATCTGTTTGAGACCTTCGCGGCAGGGGGTACATTTTCCGCATGACTCGAAAATAAGGAATTCCATGAAGTATCTGACCATATCCACAATGCAGGTATTTTCCCCCAGCACGACCACGCCGCCCGACCCGATCATCGACCCTGCTCTGCGCATCCTTGCGTAATCGATGACCGTGTCGACTTTGTTGCCGGCAATGAAGCCACCCATGCAGCCGCCGGTCTGAACCGCTTTCAGCTTTGCGTCGCCCGCAAGGCCGCCCCCGATATCGAAGACCACCTCACTCAATTTTGTGCCCATGGGGACTTCCACCAGGCCCGAGTGTCTAACCTGCCCCGCAACGGAAAAGACCTTTGTCCCCTTGCTTTCCCGGGTCCCCATATCCGCATACCATTGTGCCCCCATATTGATAATACTAGGAACATTGGCCAGGGTCTCCACGTTGTTTATGCAGGTTGGTTTTCCCCAGAGGCCGCTCTGTGAGGGAAAGACGTATTTTGCTATCGGCTCCCCCACCATCCCTTCGATGGAGGCAATGAGGGCCGTTTCCTCCCCACACACAAAAGCCCCGGCGCCCCTTTCCAGAGACACGGCAAAGCCGAATCCCGCGCCCAGGATATCCCCTCCCAGGAAACCGTATTCCTCCGCCTGCCGGATGGCCGCAAGCAGATGCTTTATGGCTAAAGGATATTCGTCGCGCACGTAGATGTATCCCTGAGCGGCGCCAATAGAATAAGCAGCAATTGTCATGCCTTCCAGTATACTCTGGGGGTCCCCCTCCATCAGGGCGCGGTCCATGAAAGCACCGGGGTCCCCCTCATCACCGTTGGCGATGATGTATTTCACGAACCCGGGGACTTCTTTGCAAGCCCTCCATTTGGTTCCGGTAGGAAAACCGGCCCCACCGCGCCCTCTCAGGCCGGAGGCCTCCACCGTACCGATGATTTCATCCGGGTTCATGGCCGTTATGCATTTTGCGAGGGCACTGTAACCCCCCGAGGCGATGTAGTCCTCAATGTCCGTGGGATCTATCTTTCCACTGTTCTGCGTTACGACCTTCTTCTGTTTGCTGTAGAAGGGGACCTCGGCCTCGCGGACAACCTTTTCGCCTGTCCGGGGATCCTCATAAAGAAGCCTGTCCAGGACCTTTCCGTTTAGAACGGTTTCGGTCAGGATCTCTTCCACGTCGTCCGGTGAAACCATCTGGTAGAAAATATTGTCCGGTTCGATCACCATAAGGGGGCCTTTTTGACAGAAGCCGTGACATCCCGTCTTCTTGATCTCGACCCGGTCGTCCAGATTGTTTTCTTTGATCCTCCGGTCGAGGGCCTCGATGATGCGGCTGGATTTGCACCCGGTGGCACAGATCCTTATCCATTTTTTGGAGGGAGACCTTCGGTTCTCCAGAGTTCTTCGCAAGGCGTCCAAATCCGATACTGTTCTGATTTTCCCCATGGAACAGCCCTCTTACTTCTTTTTATACTCCGCCAAAATGGCCTCCACGCTTTCCGGTTTAACCTCACCGACCTCATTTCCATCGATCAGTATAAGGGGGGACTGAGCGCAGGTGCCAGGGCAGTTAACTGTTTCGACATCAAACCCGGACCCTTCGCCACAATTGCCCGCTTTACCTCCCAAAGAGGCTTCGAGCTTTTTCAAAATGTCCGGTGCGCCCTTACAGTAACAGGCCGTACCGTAACAGACCTGGATCCGGTGCGGCGCCCGGGGCTTCAACTTGAATGACTGGTAGAAAGTGGCGATGCCGTAAACCCGGCTCAGAGGCACCTCCATCTGAGTTGCCACATGCTCCAGAACAGGCTGCGGCAGATATCCCGATTCCGCCTGGATGTCGTGCAGAATGGCGATAAGCGCATGATGTTCAAAATTATACTTCTCCAATATCTTGTCGATGTTTCCCAGGTCCATGTCTTACTCCTCGGGCGCCGGCCCGCTTGTGTTCTTCCTCCAGCACGGCATGGTATGGTAACCGCGAAACCCGTCTCTTACCTTCAGGAACATGGTGCGCCGGCACAATTCCTGCAAAACATCCTTTACCGGCGCCAGCCTGGCCAGGAAGGATTCGTCCACGTATCCGCCGGCAACGGCCGCATCCTGGAGCTCGGAAGCAACGCGGCTGAATCGGATGCACTGGGGACAGGCATAGGCGCAAGAGTTGCAAGAACAACAGAACCAGATCAGGTCGGAGGAAAGGACCTCGTCGCGCATGCCCATAAGAACCATGTGCATTATCTTGCGGGGATCGAAATCCTCGATTACCTCTCTTACCGGGCAAACACTCGTGCATGCGTTACAGGAATAGCAGGACTTGATACCGTCGATGCCCAGCTTCTTGGCGATTTGCTCTGCAAAATGAAGGTCCAACCGGTCCAGAAACAGGGGCTTATCCCCTTCACTGCTCGTCTGATGTTCCACCACCTGCTCCTTCCCCTGTCACGCGATTATTTTGCCGCGATCCAGGAGTTGCTTTTTTTCCAGCTCTCCGATGTAGGTCTCCACCCGGCCGCCCGGGAAATCCAGAATGTCGGAAAGTTGCTTAACGGAACGGGGCCCTTCCTCCAAGGAGACAAGTATGGTCTGTTTGGCGATCTCGTCGGTAAGGGCCGATTGAAGCCGAGCGCTGAGTTTATAATCCTCCATCCGCGCCTTGCCGCCGTTTCCCGCATTCATGGACTCGGCCTCTTTGGCGAAGATCAGTCTGAGCTTCTTTTGCGCCACGGCCGACTTTGCCGCCTTCAGCCTGAGTTGGAGCAGATCGCCGGAGAGCCCCTCATAGCGTCCCAAAAGACCGATCTTCTTAATGGATTCGCTGAACTCCCCGATAACATTGACAAAACGAGAGGCTTCAGCAGCCGACACCCATTGCAGACTCAACCTTTCCGGGTGGATGTGAAGCAGCTTCAGCACCTCATCTACCAGTCTCACTTTTTTCATGACCTCATAATTACCGGACCGGTAATGGCATTCACCAAGCAGTCAGCCCCCCACGAAAATGCCGTCGGCGCCGTGGACGAAACCATCTATCAGGAAAACGGGGTCGAGCCTTCCGGTGCACATGACCCTGATGGTGCGAAGATATGGAGGATATTGAAAACGGGAGACACCGGCCGCATCGGCTGCCGCATAACAGCACCAGTGGCAAAGAAAACCCAATATCTTGGGCTGATACTCAGGCATTTCTATTTCCTCCCCTTCAAATGACTTCGCCGAAGGCGGCAATCTGGGCGGAGATCTGGGCATTTGTGAACCGCCCCATGGTGATGGCCTCGGCGGGGCAATAAGAGGCGCATATGCCGCACCCCTTGCATGCAGCGGAGATAACGTCGGCCCTTTTTCGCTTGTCCACCTTCTTCATCCTTATGGCCTTGTAAGGACACATGTGCTCGCAAATGCCGCAGCCGATACAGAGGCCCTCATCGATGGAGGACCTGACGGAATCCACCGTAACGTATCCCTTGGACAGCAACAGGGCGGCCTTGGCCGCTGCAGCCTTGGCCTGAGCGATCAATTCGTCGAGGGGTCTCGGGAAATGGGCCATGCCGCAAATGTAGATTCCATTCACATGGGAATCCACGGGACTGAGCTGCACGTGGGATTCCAGGAGGAACCCATCCTCGGTGAGCGGGATACCGAGTAGGGCCGCAAGCTGCTCATTCTCACGGGGTACGGTGGCCGTACTCAGGACGAGCAGGGTAGGCTCCACAACCACGTCTTTTCCCAGGAGCGGGTTATAGACGGACACTTTAAGCTTACCCCTTTCCTCCTTGACCTGAGGCTTGCGCTCCGGGCTGTAACGGATAAACCTCACTCCCAGCTCCCTGGCATAGGAATAGTAGTCCTCGTTGAATCCGTATGTCATGATGTCACGATAGAGGATGGTGATCCGGGCATCCGGGTTGATCTCCCTGATCTTCAAGGCATTCTTGATGGCCTGAGAGCAACAGATACTGCTGCAGTAAGGGTGTGTGTCATCCCGCGACCCGACACACTGGATCATGACCACATTGTCCAGTTCGTCCGTCTCGATCGTGCCCTGACCGATCTTGCTTTCCAATGTCCCTTGCAGGATGACCCCGGGGTTCTTGCCGTAGAGATATTCGTCGGGCTCGCAGGGCCCGGCGCCGGGCGCGGCAATGATTATCCCGTGGTGAATCTCCCTGGTTTCCTCGGGATGGGCCCCGATACGCACGGTAGTCTTGAAATCTCCCACGAATCCTTCCACAGACTCAATCCGAGAACCCAGAAAAAGAGTGATCGACTCGTGGTTGTGTATCCTGGCGCTCAACTGCCTGAGATAACTCTGCGGATCTTCCCCGGAGAGCGTATAGTAGGTATGACGCAGCATCCCGCCCAGTTCCGCATCTTTTTCGACCAGGTAAGTCTTAAACCCCTGTTCCGCCAGGCTCAAAGCAGCGCACATGCCCGAGGGCCCGCCGCCAATAACCAGTCCGCTGGCAATCACACCGGTCTTCTCTTCCTTCAACGGCTCAATCAGCCTGGCCTTGGCAACCGCCATGCGCAGAAGATCTTTGGCCTTGTCGGTAGCGGCCTCTTTTTCGTGGGCGTGCACCCAGGAACACTGGTCCCGGATATTTACCATCTCAAAGAGACATTTGTTCAACCCTGCCTCTCTCAGGGTTTCCTGGAACAGCGGTTCGTGGGTCCTTGGCGTGCAGGCCGCAACGACGACCCTGTTCAGATGGTGCTCCTCAATAGCCTTCCGGAGAACGATCTGGTTATCCTGGGAGCAGGAATAGAGGTTCTCCTCCGCACATGCCACATCCGGCATGGAAAGCGCGTATTCTTTCACCGACGAAACATCCACAACCTCACCGATATTCTTGCCGCAGCGGCAGATAAAAACTCCAATCCGCACCGGCAGATCGTCAACATCGAGCTCTTCGGGATAGGCCCTCTCACAGACCATACTGCCCCGGGCCGGGGCCAGCAGTTCCCCCACCGACGCTGCAGCGCCGCTTGCGGAGACTACGCTGTCCTGTAGGGACTTGGGCCCCTGGAAAGCGCCGGCCACGTATACGCCCCTCCTTGTGGTCTCCAGGGGCGAGAGCATGCTTGTCTCGACAAAACCGTATCGGTTCAATCGTATGCCGGAGGCAACGGCAAGGGCGGTATTGTCCGCGCAGGGGACTATTCCCGTGGCCAGCACCGCCAGGTTGAAGATCTCGCGTTTCAGGACGCCGCTTTCATCGATATATTTCAGACCCAGTTCCTCGGTGTCCGGGTCGCGCACAATGCGGGGCGCGCGACAGCGGACGAATTTCACCCCCAGGTCTCGCGCCTTGTTGTAGAACCTCTCAAAGCCTTTGCCGTAAAGGCGCCTGTCCATATAGAAGATAGTAATATCCAGGTCCGGCTCATGCTCGAGGGCAACAATAGCATCCTTGACTGCATACTTGCAGCAGACGGAAGAACAATACGGATTGCCCACAGATGCATCCCTGGAACCGATACACTGAATAATGGCGATCCGCTCGGGCCTCCGTTTGTCTGAAGGCCTCAAGACCGCCCCCGCGTATGGGCCCGATGCACTGCAGATCCGCTCGAATTCCACGCCGGTCACCACATTGGGCGACTCCTTATAGCTATAGGCCCGGATGAGGGAGGCATCGAAGCCGGTGTAACCCGGCGTCAGTATGACCGACCCGACATTTAACGTTAACTTCTGTTCGGTCTGTTTCCAGTCGATAGCCTTGGCCTCACAATCGGTTTCACACTTTGTGCAAAGCTGGGCGCCGCCGGCAAAGTAGTTGCAGTGCTCCTTATCGATAACGTATTTCAGGGGAACGGCCTGAGGATATTTGATATAGATGGCCTTTCTCATGGAAAGCCCCCGATTGAACTCGTCGGCGAGGCTGCGCGGGCAGTTGGCCAGGCAGTCGCCGCAGGCCACGCACTTTTCAAGGTCCACGTAACGGGGGTGTTTGAGGACCTGCGCCTGGAAATCCCCGGCTTCTCCGGAGACCTCCTTGAGTTCGGAGCAGGTCAGCAGTTCGATGTTTGGATGCTGGCCGACCTCGACCAGTTTGGGCGATAATATTCAGATGGCGCAATCATTGGTTGGAAAGGTCTTGTCCAGTCCAGCCATGGCTCCGCCAAGGGCGGGAGATCGTTCCACCAGGTAAACGTAGAAGCCCGAATTGGCCAGATCGAGGGATGCCTGTATACCGGCAATTCCTCCCCCCACTACCATGACCGAACCCACTATTTTAGCACTCATCGTCCACTCTCCCGACTCAGAACATTTTTCATCCTCCCTATCCCCCTTGACAGGGACCGATATGGAGAAGGAGATCACATCATAGGGGGCTTTGGGCTGTTCCCCGGTTTAATCAGCCGGCAGCTAAATCTCTTATGGGGTAATTCTTGGAGGTCTCCAAAAAAGCTTGAATATTCTCCAATTTTGTCGAAGGCGTCAGATCGCATCCGGGCATGGAGACATAGGCGCCTCCCGGGGCGCATTCCTCAATGCACTTCCTGGTCTCCCTGATCACGTCCTCTTTGCTGCCCCAGTCGATAATCTTCGTGGGGCTTAGATTCCCCCCAAAGTTGGTTCTTCCACCGAACAGCTTCTTTGCTTCTACTCTGTTTGTATTCTCGTCCAAACTTACGATATGGGCGCCGATATCCCCTTGGAGGTCGAGCCGGTCGTTCATGGGCCCACACATGTGAAGCAGCTCCTTGGCCCCATAGCTACTCACGAAATCATTCCATTTCTTTGTGTACGGATGGACGAATTCCTCGAAACCCTTGCGGGAGATGGCACTCATAGAGCCTAAAGAATCAGCCGTTGAGTGTAATTCCAGGTACCCATTTTCCAGCAGAGGGGCGAAAAACTTCTTGAGCAAATCCAGACCGAACTCCACTGCTGCATGCACCAGCGCCTTGTTCTTGAAACAGGACTTCAACAGATTTTCATAACCCACCATCTGGCCCGAGAGGATAAAAGGGCCCCAGGAGGTAATGGCGATTAGATAGGTGTCTCCAATCTCCTTCTTTACGATATCGAAGGCCTTTCGAATCGTATTAAGAACAGGGTCTTCATAGATCTTGTCCCATTCGCCTCGCAACCTCTCAATGTCCTCTAGTGAATTGATGATCGGTGCTTGGGACTGGGGAGGATTCTCGTTCGACCATTTCAGGGGTGATCCTAGCGCCCCTGCCAGGCAATTGTTGTAGCCCGATCCCACATAGACAACATCTGAGTCCAATGTCCTTGCAGTCTTGATCTGTATCTCCGCAAGCCTCTCCGGTTTATCTTTCAGGCTGTCAAAGCCTTCCCCCGCATTCAGATACGACCAGATCCCTCCACCGAATATGGTGGTCGGCAGCCTCTCCGCAGGTTTGAGATCCAATGCATTGAGCATTATCTCCTTGGGTGTCATAACCCTCCTCCTTTCTTTGCAAAAACCATTGAATTAGATTTGGAGCGGATTCACTCCCCTGTTCCCCACGGTTATCTCCCGGGGGGGCATGCTGTCTACATTCCAGAATTGAGGATTGAGACCAAGGGAGCAATCCCCTTCCGTATGGGGGTATCCTCACCAATATGTATAACCGGTTTACCCATCACCTCGAGATCATAGATCGCGTCGTCTTCCTGGATTTGCAAAACCGAGTCGAAACTCTGAGCTTCGACCATTCTTCGGAAATCCGGAGGAAGGGGTTTTCGCACGCGATTGATAACCAGCGAAATCCTCCCTACATCGGTTCTCAATTCACGGATCAGCTCCTTCATAGCCGCAGCCGTGGCAAGACTTCTCAACGTGGGGTCGGAGACGGCGAACAGGACGTCAATATGCCGCGTGGTTTGCCGACTGATGTGCTCCATCCCGGCCTCACAGTCCATAACCACGTAATCGTAATTGCCAATGAGATGGTCTATCACTGTACGCAGGATATTATTCACCGCACAATAGCATCCCGGCCCCTCGGGCCTCCCCATGGCGATAAGATCGACCTTTTCGGATTCCACGAGAATTCCACGGATCTTACGATCCAAAAAATCCCTCTTGGCCAAGCCAGGATTGAATGTCCCCACCTTCATCTCCCTGTCCATCTTCTCCCTGATACTCCCCACGGTATCTTCCAACGTGATACCCAGGGCCTGATTCAAATTGGTTGCGGGATCCGCATCCACAGCCAAGACGACACCTTTTTGGGAAAGGGACTGGATGAGCAAGGCCGAAATGGTCGTCTTGCCCACGCCACCCTTCCCCGCAACAGCAACAATCATGGACATAGAGCTTTTTTCCCTTTCATAGGAGATTTTTCCTCAAGAATACGGTAATCTCCTTGGCGTCTGCTGGTCCCAGAATGACCTCCCAGCCCGGCAGCAATGCCTCCACGTCTCGCTTAATTATAGCCGCCGGTTTTGGCAAGATTAGTTTTTTGAGGCTATTGGTGTCGGCCAGACCACTCTCCTTGACGAACCTGGCGACCCTCTCCCCACCGAATTTCCCGGCTCCCAGTGCGGTCTCTACGGAAAAACCCTCCGTGTCTACCACCGCAAGATAGGCGGGAACCTTTCCCTGTTCCAGGTCGGAGGAGACGGCGAAATAGGTAAGAGCAGCGTTGGTGGTTACCAGAACGGGGGAATTTGCCGTCGGGTTGCTGAGTTCGTACACCTTCTCCTCCACCGTCCTAAGCGTCCTTGGATCCGAGTACACATCCATCCTTAGAAGCTGCAGAGGGAAGAGGTGATCGGGTATAAGGGAGGAGAGCACGATGATTCCGGCATACTTGGCCACAAACACGGAGGCAAAGAGGATCTCTTTTCTCTTGCCCTCCGCCAGGTCGCAGGGGAATGCAATGCTCGGATATCCCAGCGGCCTGATCTTGGCTTTCAAGGCCGATCTCCTGGTCAGTGTATGATACTTTATCCCGTCAAAAATGTTTCCCGGCGAAGGGTCCAGCACCAGTTGATCGATACCTTCTTCCTTGAGACGCTCCGTAATCGGGACAAGGGCCTCTACCCCATCGGCCCTTACGCCTACCGGGGTCAAATGCGCCTTGATCCCGGGAATGGCCGCCTCCAGGTTCTTCTCGGTGACCGGATAGATTAAAGGTCTTCTTTCTTTATAGTGGTCCCTGGCCCAAAAAAGGGCGTCCAGGTCCTCGGAGATAATGACCGCTGGCAGCTCGGAGGCGTCATAGACCTTTTTTACGACATTTTCGAACCTCGTTCTGTCCCCTGAATCGAACCTGAGAGCCAGGAGGCCCACCTTCATGATCTCTCCGGTCCGCTCGAACACCATCTCCTTAACCTGTTTGAGTTTCTGTTCGATCTTTTCGTCCTCGTCTCGATCCGAAATGAGGAGGGCAATGGCAGGCGGGTGACGGAAGGCCTTCTCGTGCCTGAACATGGACTCTTCATCTCCCAGCGGTATTTCCATCTCTCCTGCGCCGATGGTGATGAGTTTCATGGGAGGCGTCAAAAGATCTTCCAGCCATACCTTCACGTCAGGATCAAGGTGCGGGCACCGGTCCAGGCTTGCTGTTCCCTGCGCCAGTTTCATGGCAAAGGCGAAACAGGTGGGGACACCGCATTCCTTACAGTTCTTCTTCCCCTTCTCAGGAAGCTTGTCTTTGAAATCCGCCGCTTTGATCTCCATTGTACCTCCTTAAGTCGTTAGCCGAAGACAGGGTGACCCACTCGCTGCAAGAACTCCGACAGATCGTCTACGTCGTTGGCATCCTCTTCTGTGGCGATCTTATCGTAGAGGTCCGCCGGAATGGCCGTCTTTACCCTTTCCTTAAGTTCCTTGGGCATCCAGACAATCCTTTTAAAACCGCCGTCAGCAATGAAAAACTTTGGCGACCGCAGGTACTCGATCCCGATACCGACAAAGCCCTCGTTCTGGGTCCCGCCGCTCACTTCACTGGCCATTACAGAGAAACTCACCCCCGTAGGCCCTTTACCCGGATATTCCCTGTGGAAAATGGCGATGCCGTCCACTTCGGGTACATAGAATGCAATTGCCTGGAAACAGCCGCAGGAGGTGTGCGGAAATCCGAATACGGAGTGCATGTAGAACCGTTCATGGGCCCCCATGGACTTCTCTTTTACCACTTGATTACAGCCGTCATATTCATAGTTCACATCATCAATGAGATTTCCTTTGAGGACATTTCCGATGAAGCTTCCCGGATCCATCTTGTAAGAGACACGTCCATCCAGCCAGTTCATAGCCCCGCAGAGGGAGACCCGCTCCGGGGTGATGATGCAGACATGGCTGGGAGCAAAGCTGTGACACAAGGTGCACGAATAGAACTCCTCCACATCCTCCTCGGTGAGACCCACAATCCTTGCATCCCGCTGTTCATACACCTCGTTGGCCATGCCTAACATCTCTTGAACTTTTTGCGGGTCCGTGATAAAAGTGCAGGCCAGAGACTCGATCTGGTAGAACTCCGCCAAAAAGAGTTCGTGATAGATCTCCCCGATCTCCTGAAATGAGTTGAGTCCCTGCGCATAGGCATCCTTGTGAACCCTGATCCAAATATCGGTCCTGGTCCCGGTGTGCCACACACCCTCCATATAGTTGGTGTACATATGGCACCTTCTTTCCATGACCGGTTCCATGTCCTTTTCCAGCTCTTCTCCTGCTATCTCGATAATCAGGCCGAACATATGAGTGGACCCTTCTTCCATCTCGTTCAAATCCGGACCGATGACGGTGACCTTCCCGTCCTCGATCTCATCCATTTGCTTGACAACCAAAAGCTCAAAGTTTTTTGCGCGAGGTCCCCCCAGTTCAACCTGGAACTCTCCCTTACGGACGGTTTCTCCGTCATACTGCGGCCCAATTGCCACAGCGAACCCCTCTGCCACTGCGAAGTCTATCTTGGCCGATCTTTCTCGATCGATAATATGAGCACCGTCTGCCGGGATCTGGGCTTTATCCTGTTGTTGTTCTGCCATAGCTTCTTTCTCCTCTTTTGTTTGTTTACCATTTTCGTGATGATACTTGCTCTTTTTAGCCCCCCTCTTTATCCGAATTTTGAAGGACCTGAATGAAACTCTTAAGGAACTGGCTCCACTTCTCAACCTTGATGAAATTGGGAAGGGTATAGTCGGCGTGTGCGTGGATGTAGTTGTCCAGGACCATGGTCTTCAAGTGGGGGGCAAAGTTTCTGAGGGCGGAAAGTCCCTGTTCCAAGAGATCGGTCCGAAAACCGATGAATATAACCAGGTCGTGATTTCCCTCTCCTTTCACCCCCTTCCAGTCCTTATTTTTCAGGTGATTCAGGATCTCCATGAGATCATAGTTGCTCTCCGGAAAAAAGCCTTTCTCAACAAGAGCCTTCTGAGAGTGCGCGGTGGCGCAAATGGGTATGTTGTCACTTATCACCATATCAAGAGCATATTCCACAAGAGGCCTGTCCAGGCCGCAGTATCTATCCGCCTTTGCCCCCAAGACCAGCAACGGCCTTTCCGCCTTTTTGACGAAACCGGCAAAGCGCGCGGCGTCTTCCTCGTCCTTTGCGATGACCTTAGGCCCACTCACCCCTGTAAAAACATTCACCCGATGATAGGGTTGCGTCCTCATTTTCATCCTCCTTCACGGGCATCTCTTTGCCGTCCTGACTTTCAAATCCATCCAAACCTATTTAATCTGCGACGCCATGGCTTGCTCGACGGTCACATTGCCCTGATAGGTCCCGATCAGGGTAGGCGAGGTAATTCCCTCTCTCGGCTCCCAGCCCATTGACTTGAGTAACTTCATGACCTGCCGCCGGTAAACGAGTGGAATGTCACTGGGCCTCCTCACGAACTGCCCCAAATCCGGTGGAAAAGTCCCCATGTATTTCATATGGAGGTCGATATAGTGAAAGAGCTTCAGATTCCTGTTGAGCTCTGTGTCGTTTCTCCTCATCGCCAGCTTGGCGATGGTCACCATAGCTCTCTCCTTGGACTCCACCACTGTGAGCAGGTGGACGGGAGAGGCCTCTCCCGCATCCCTCAACACCTTCGTCCTTGCATCCATAACTGTCCAATCGGCCTCTGAATCATCACTGATCAGGACCCTTCTGTATTTGGAAGAGTGGGGTCCGAGCACCACAGGAATGCCCAACGCGTTACAGCCCGACGCGATGGATGTAGCCTTCTGGGAATAGGCCCCCCAGGCCACGCCGACAGCAGGCACCCGATTGAGGATGTAATCGGCCATTACCTCAAAATTAGCTCTCAAGGGTAGCTTTGCGAATACCTGGGCCACCTTGATTGCCAGCCCGCCGATATGAGCATTTGCAACGCATGATCCAATGTTGACCACCCCTCCCGGTACGAATTCGCCCGGATATCTCTCGTAGACGTTCTTCCCGTCCTTATCCTTTTTCATTGCTGCCGCCATGGCCGAGCATCCGGTCAAAAGAACGAGATACTTTCTCTTGGCAAACTCCTCGACCATGTCCGCTATATCCTCTTCTTCCGGGAAATTCGAGCAACCCACAAAAGCGAGCACGCAAGGAATCTCCCCCAGACCAAGTCTCGTCCCTACGAACCTTATTTCCAGTTCATGTGCGGCCCCCCGCCCAACCCTCATCTTATAGATTTCGGGGTCGGCAACGGCTTGCATCATCTTGATGATGGGGACCTCCTCCCTGCATTCCTGATCGCATTTCCCGCAGCCTATACATTGCTGATAAATCCTTTTGAGGGGCCCCAGATCTCCGGCCGCCGCCGCTTGAACGGCATCCTGAACGGGAAGGAGATTGGCGCAAACCTGATTGCATATGCCGCATTTCTTGCAGGCCTTTGCCAGTTCCTGTACCTGCGAGGCCTCCACCAGGTCCTTCCTGCGTTTTTTCACCATCTCAAGAGCCACCTTGGCGGCCACCTCCCCTATTTTTAGAGGATCGAGCAGCAGGACCTGCTTGCCCTCCTCCACGATCATCCTGACGATCTCATCGGACCCCTTGTCCGTCACATTCTCAAGGCCGTAAGAAACCTTATCGGACGTTGCTATGAAGGCCGATTCGGCCTTTTTGGCCTCGCCGGGCAGATCACACCTGATGCATTGCTCGTCCGTGACGATCACGTCCGCCAGACCGCTACGAACATAGAAGAGCTGCCTTGAGAGGGGTCCGATCACCTTTGCCCTGTCCGAATAGCGAGTATTGTCTATGGCCGTGCAGCAGATGCCTCCCACTTCCACCTTGTCATACAGATCGTTGGCCTGAAGATAGTCGATGAGTTCTTTGGAAGAGGACACGTTGTGACCTACACAAAGAATAGTTGGTTTGCTCCTCTCGGCCGACTTCCACCCAATATCGACCAGGGAGGTCTCCTTACAGTTCCGGGGCATGTCGAGGGCCGAAATCTGGCAAACATCCGAGATCTCCATGGCCAGCATATCCATCAAGCCGGCATGCATGGCCTTGGATTCATAGTCCAGGTGGCCCCCTTCCTGGCCCGTGTGGCACGAGGCCACCAAATGGACAATGTTATCATTGACATAATCCAGGCTCTTTTTCAGATCGGCCAGGGTCTCGGGCTTGAGGCCGATCAGTGTCCGCATGACCGGCATCTCTATCAGGACTTCAGGCCCCAAATCGATCTTGTGGTCCGCCCCGAATTTCTCGATCAGATAATCCAAAAGGTGCCCCCCATGAGCCGCATGTGCCGAGACCCCCATGCAGCAACTCATCAGGAATTCCCTTGACTGCTGAGTGGACAGGGTGATGCCGCAAGCGCCCTTCTTGTCGCCGCTCAGATCACACTTCCCGAATGTACAGCGGCAGCACAGGTCGCAAAAAGGGGCATAAAAGGGCTTATATGTCTCCAGCAGACGCAAATGGTGTCCCCGCAACGTCGTGATATCAGGCATGGGTGTAGGACCGACGGGTTCCCATTCATCGTGGGCCTTGATGAATTCATCGATTTCCTTCTTCTTCGCCTTGTTATGATGCATAGCCCTTCCCCCCTGCGATCATGTCCCTGATGAGTATGTGAGAGTCAGGATGTCTGACGACAACCAGATTGGCCCCGGCCAGAAGGAGGGACATCGCGGATATGGCCTCCAGGATGACCCCCTGCTCCGCGCTGTCATTGGCCTCCCTGGTGGACCAGCACTCCGCGCCCAGGTTGACGAAAAACGGCATCTGGAGGTTGGCGTCATTGACGAAAAGCGCCCCCTGTCTCACCTGTTCTATCAGCGAGTAGGTGAACTCCATGCCATACCCTACGGCCATACTTGTTGGATCGAACATGATCCGATCATGGGCAAGGACCTTGGTCAACTTGACATTCCTCTCCTTGGCCGGACTGATTTCCACGGCCGTCTGAATGATGACGCCGTGGCCGTATTGCCTGGCCGCATCAGCAATCTCCCGTTGGTTTTCTTCCAAAGCAGGCCCCAGAAAGAGGTTCTTCCCCTGACAGACCTTGGCCACCTCCGCCAAAACCAGAGCGTCCTTGCGCTTGCGCCCCGTTCCGTAAACAACGGCGGGGACAGGGACAGCATCGGTCAGCTCTTTCACCAAAACCGCTGCCGCTTCCGGCGACCGGTCCTCCCCGTTAGGATCGGTGCTTGTCAACTTGAGGAAAATGCACTCCGCCCCGTAAGCGCTCACACATTTGTGCGCCCATTTCACAGGGTTCGAAAGCACATCCGCAAAAGGTTCAACAGCCCCCTCCGGCCAGTCTTTCGGTTCCAGGTCGTGGACCTCCATGGCGATACGAGGCACATGGGGAAGGGAGCCTTCAAAAAAATGGAATGGATAGGAGGCATCCCCCCCGACGGTCAGCGCCCTGTCTCCTGTGCCCAGGACGACCTCATTGAGGCTTCCCTTGAATATCTCCATAGGAATCCGCTCTGCCATATTTTCCCCCTTTACGAACTGTTTCTTTCTATGCTCTATAATTCAAGCCAGCTATTGGAGAAGATCGATCTGCCCAGCAGCACGTTCACCGTTTTGACCCATTTGGCCTCCTCCGGGGAAAGACTTGAGACATCCACCTCTTCTTCCATGGCCCGGTGGATAAGCTGGACGATCTCTGAGGGCTCATTCTTGTTTAATCTTACCAGATCGCGATCCATCATATCGACGATACCCGCATACTGGCCGTACCGGTCCAACATGACGAAAAACGTCTGATTCAGAATTCCTCGCAATTCGGCAGTCACGCCGCAACTGGACACGTTGGAAACCCCGGTGACCGTTTTCGCGCCGGGGACCACATCCCCGATGATTTTTACGAATTCTATGTATTCTTTTATTTGGTCCTGATTGGTAATGATGGGATAGATCACGGCATCGAGCCATATGTTCTCTGTCGGGATACCCAGGCCGTTGGCATAGTCCAGGGTCTCCAGGATGCTTTCCGCTCTTTCATCAGCCGTAGAAGGGACGCCGCTCTCGCTAAACATGAGGAGAATGACATCAGCCGGGTATTTGGCCGCCAGGGGCAGCATCTTCTCCTTTCCATCCAGGGTGCAGTTGGCGGAATTTATAACCCCCCTTTTGGAGCAAACACGAAGAGCAGCTTCCATTGCCACGGGATTGGGCGTGTCGATGCACAGAGGAATATCCACCGCCTCCTGGACGGTATTGACCACCCACTGGGCAATCTCTTCGGGTTTGTTCTGCAAAGGCCCCAGATTGAGGTCAAGGTAATCGGCCCCTGCCTCGGCTTGTCTGACAGCGAGCTCCTTGATTGGATTGGGGTTTCGATTTTCAATCGCTTCGAGGATCGCTTTGGACGTGATCTGGATATTCTGCCCAATCAAAATCATAGACTTTCCTCCTTCCGAGAAACCGTGGATATCAAGGCACATTGGGCCAAGCGATGCTCCCGTCGGCGCCCGCAGGTCATAGTCGGCCCACGGCGGCCGTGGGAGATGCCCCATAAGTACGGCACGTCCTCACCCAGGCTTCCACATTCTCATTTTTCACTTCCGGCCACATGTCGCAGCCCGGCCATACCGCGTCGGCGCCGGCGTCGATGCACTTCCTGACGGCACCCTCAGTCTCCTCGGGTGAGACCTGGCAAAGGGTCTTGAAGGGGTCGATATTGCCCAGCAGGATCGTATCCTCACCCAGCTTCTTACGGGATTGCGCCAGGGTATTTTTCTGATCGACGCTTATGGCGTCCGCGCCGCATTCTTTCATCATCTCTATGATCATGTCTGTGGACCCGCAGATGTGCATGACCTTGGGCGATTTCCATGCGCCGAGGATCTTTGTGAGCCTGGGCTGTATCAGGTTCTTGAAGACACGTGGAGAAATTATGTCCGACCCCGAGCCTTCCGGCCTCAGGGTGATGAAATCCACCCCCAGGTCCTGGTAATGCCGGCCCAATTGGATAATGAGATCTGTCATCCTATCCAGCAGCGCCTCCACCCGGGGTGGGTCCTTGGCAATCATCTTCAACAGCACATCCAGTTCCACCACCTGCCCTGCCTGAAGCAGGGGGCCAAGGACCCAGGTCCCCACCGCAAAGTCGTCTTTGGCAATGGATTTCAGCTTAAGGATGGCTTCATCCACCAGGGGCATCCGCCCTTGCTCCAGTATGTTATCCGGAATCACCACAGCATCCGGTGTGGGCCATTTGTCCGGAATGGTTGGATAGAGGGTCTGATCGACGTCCTCGTACAGACTCACCTTCAACCCCATGGCCTCTCCAACCACACAGATGTCAAATGGAACGATAACGGCGTCAAAGCCGAAAATACGGGAGGACATTTCGGCCGACCCGGCCATGGCGTCGGCGGAAACATGGACCTGGGGGAACTTGATGCCCATCTTCTGAATGGCCTGGATGGTGAGCATGCCCATGCCCGAGAATACAGGCATGGTGTCTATCTTCTCTTTCCTCAGGAACCTTAGGACTCTTTCTTTAGGCTTGAGTGTATCCATCGCTTTCCCCCTGCTCCTTTCAAGTGAAAGGGTTTTGCCTGCGTTGAGTTTTCCTCGAATAATCCCATCTGACCCAGATCGGATATATGTCTGCAACGGGATGCATTAAGCTACAAAGTATCGCCTGCCTTGAAAATAGTCCGAAAGATGATTTATGGAAGGAAAACAGCTGAATTTCAGACGAAACGCGAGGAGATATTACGACGGGATCCCGGCGGCGCCGGGGGCTGGAAAAACAATTATAGATCTTCTACCAGTCCCAGTTGAATGGCGAAATGAACAAGCTGAACAGGGCTGTCGATTCTTAGCTTTTCCATAATCTTGGCCTTGTGGGACTTTATTGTGCTCACGCTCACGCACAGCGTATCGGCGATCTTTCGGATGGAATGGCCTTCTGCGATAAGCTGAAAGACCTCCCGCTCTCGGTTGGACAACTGCTTGAAAAGCTCCTCCCTGGATGTGGCCTTGCGTGGTGAAAGATAGGAATCGACGATGATCTTGGATATGGAAGGGCTCAAAAAGGTCTCGTTGTTCATCGCAGCGTTGATTGCATTGATGATGTCACGGCCGTCTGAGTCCTTTAAGAGGTAACCCGATATGCCTACTTCAAGGAGTTCATGGATATAGTGCTGGTGGGAATACATGGACAGGATGATGATCTTTGTCTCCGGCAGTCGCTTTCTTATTCTCTGGGCCGCCTCGATTCCGTTCATCTGGGGCATTGCAATGTCCAGGATGACAAGGTCCGGCCTTAACTCAAGGGCCTTTTCCACAGCCATTCTCCCGTTTGTGACCTCTGCCACGACTTTAAAGCCAGGCTGGTCACTCAAGAGTCGGGCCAGTCCCTGGCTAACAATCGTATGATCATCGGCCAGTAAGATGCTGATGCATCTGTTCATTTATGGGCCTCACTTTCTGCTAATGGGATTTCTATCCTGATCCGGGTTCCTCCGCCGGGCCTGCTTCGGATATGGAATTTTCCTCCGAGCAGGGAAGCCCTCTCACGCATCCCTATCAGTCCCATGGTCCCGTTTCCGGAGTCGTCGATCTGGCTATCGAATCCCCGGCCGTTGTCCTCGGCAGAGAAAATAACGTTGGGATAACTCTTGACGATCGCGAGACGAAAATGCGTTGCATTGGAATGCCTCAAGGTATTGGTAAGCGCTTCCTGGCTGAATCGGTAGAACGTGGTCTCCATATCAATATCCAGCCTATGTTCGAAACCGATCATACGAAAGTCGATCTCCAGAGACGAACTCTCGGCGATCTTTCTAAAATAGAAGTTCAGCGCGGGCTCAAGCCCTAGATCGCTTAACAAGGTCGGATGGAGGTGATATGAAAGCCTTCTGATTTCATTTGAGGTGTGGACGAGCATATGTCGGATTTCGCTGATATGTTCCTGAAATTCGGGGTGATTCGGGCGAACCTTCTCCTCCAGTCTGTCCAGGCCGAGTTTAACGGCGGTGAGGGCCTGGCCGGCTTCATCATGCAACTCCCTGGCAATGCGGCGGCGTTCCTCTTCCTGACTACGAAAAAGCTTCTCGGTAAGCTTTTGCAATTCATGTTGATGGCTTCGAATCTTATTCATCAACTGCGTGGTCTCTACGGCCCCGCCCACGAAATTGCCCAAAGATCCCAGCAGATGGAGTTCGTGCTGATTCAGTTCACGGTAAGGGGGGATATCGAGTCCGAAAAAGCCGACCGCCTTATCCTTGAACGTTATGAGGAAACAGTGCAGCCAAGGAACGGTTCTGCTCTCCTTTGCTTTGTAGGTGGCCTGAAAAGACGGAAAGCTGGGATGCGGCGTCAACTCCACCCCGTCCTCGATGAGGCGTTTCATCAGGAGAGAATCCTTGAAAAGGATTTCGTCCGGTCGTTCAGGATCCGCCAGGGGCAGGCCGTAGGTAACCCGAACACAGCCTTTCTTTCTCTCCCTGTCTATGAGAAAAAAGGCGCCCCGTTGCAACCTCAGGGTATTAAGGACATGGCTCAGCGTTTTGTTCATGATATGATCCAGATCCATGCTGAGGTTCAGGTCGACGGCGATACTGTTCAGGATGGACAACTCCTGATTTCGCTGGATCAGGATCTCTTCGGTAAGCTTCCGCTCGGTAATATCCTTGATAATTCCTTCGAACTGGATGTCCCCGGTTTCCGTATTCTCATATCTGCGGGAGGAGATCAGGACGTGGATCTTGGTGCCGTCCTTCCTCTTGAAGTCCACTGCAAAGTCTTTTGTGTATCCTTCCGTGTTGATCAATCGAAGGAACTTGTCGCGATCGGCAGGCCGCCAGTAAAGGTCTCTTGCTGACGGGATCGCCATCATATCCGCTTTGCTCTGGTAACCCAAGATCTCGACTCCAGCCTGATTCACCTCCAGGACCCTGCCCGCCTCGTTGGTGATGTAGATCATGTCGTGGCTGCCTTCAAAGATCCGGCTGTATTTCTTCTCCCGCTTGGCGATCTCCTCCTGCAATTTTTTCAATTCGCTGACATCTTTAAATATTTCTACGCCCCCTATGAAATCTCCTGAATCGCTAAAAAAAGCGGAAGTGGAACATATCACAGGGATCTGCACGCCTTCGATATTCGTTAAAGTACATTCCTGATTGTGTATATCCCGCCTTTCCTTAACAGCCCTTTTGAGAGCGCAGCCCATCTCGCATACACGGCTTTTGAAAACATCCTTGCAGTACATGCCCACCGCATCATAGGCCGAAAAGCCCGTGATTTTCTCCGCAGCCGCATTGAAATAGTTTATTCGGCAATCCTTATCTGTGGTAAAAAGGCCATCCGGGATGCGATTCAAAATTTCTAAGAAGCTCTCTTCCTTTTGATATATACTCTCCAAAGCCTTTGAATTGTATTTCTTGAGCTGGTCTGCAAGAAAATAATGCCATCTCCCCGCATCCTGCCCCCGCTCAATGAAGTAGGTACATCCAAGGCACATGGATAGTTTTTCGAAAAAGTCCCCCGTAATGACATCACCGCAGTGGGTCCTGG
Source organism: uncultured delta proteobacterium (assembly GCA_963805125.1). GTDB lineage: Bacteria > Desulfobacterota > Syntrophobacteria > Syntrophobacterales > Syntrophobacteraceae > SbD1. The sequence continues at coordinate 228,243 of CAWDTD010000001.1, forward strand.
AGATTAGCCAGCATTGCTCATCACGTTTTCCATGGGCAGGACAACGAATCTTATTACATTTGAGAGACTCCCAACACGCGGGACTGTCAAAATAGCCTTCCTCGCTGGAAGATGCCTTCTGGGGCCTTTTGTGTGATAAACTCACAATATGGGTCTCCTTTAGCTTGGCAAAGAGGTTCATCAGCAAGGAATGTGAAGCATCCATTGGGGTAATCTTCTCCATAGAGCAGGTCCATGAAGGCGCCGGCCACCCCCCGGATACCATAACATTTTCCCGAATTGGAGAGAACATGCTGGAGGTAGCCCTGAGCTTCATACCAACCCTTCACCTCCAACACCATTCTTTCACCCGGGACCAACTCCTTCACATTTAAATCCCCCCAGCCTAAGGCCCAGGCTATCGCCGCAAATCCATATATTTGATCCTCCTCGACTTCAATCATAGGATCCACTATCTCCTCCCACTCCCTGGAGCTGCGGATACCCTGAAAGGTCGCATACGCGCACTGCTGGGCTGCTTGGATGAGCAGAATGGCTGCCTCCTGCTCCCTCTCATGGCCCAATTTTTTGGTTAATCCGAAGGAAATATCATTATAGAAATCCGTATAGAAAAAATTCATATAGACACCAAAGATAGGTGAAATGCCTTTCTCATCCCGGATCCTGCTTCCCTCCACCACAGCCTTGAGTATCCTCTCCGCTTCTATGGCCATCTATGTCCTCTCCTCGACGAGAAAAACACATTTTTCGTCCCGCATCATTTTACACTGCTTTTCTTGAACCAGGTATGATCCATAGGGTCTGTCGCATATTACTTCTAATACGCCAGCGATCCATCCCCGGGCAAAGTGACACCCTGGAGTCTGGCGCCTCCCAATTTTTGCAAGCCAGCCTGTCACATAGTGGCTAGACGTGCTCACAACCAGCCCACCACCGGGCGACATATCCTGGAAATGAATCACGCCCAGTCCGCAATTCTGATAGATTGTGGATGCAAACTCCAGCTTCGAGCCCATGGCCGTAAGACGACTGTATTTCTTGAAGAAAGCGTAAAATCCCTTATAACTTGCCCGTTCAGCAGCCTCGAAGAGAAGTTCGGCGCCGCTTTCTCCCAGTGCATCTTCCAGGGTCTTCTGGAGATTAATGCTGTAATGGTGACAGTGCATGGCAATGGGCAGGCCGCAAAGAAAGAGACCGTGGTTTTCACGGGTGAGTTCGCTCCGCCAGTCGATATGCATAGGGTAGTCCGCTCCACAAAATCTATTTAAAATTCAATAGTCCATAATTTAATTTTTTCGTCAACAAAAAAAGGTGGGGAAAAGGGATGGAGACATCACATGGTTCACATCCTCTCAAAAGCTCAAGGTGCTTGCGGCGGAGGGTCTTCGATTCTCAAAAATCGTCTGATTTCTTCCCAAAAATCGTCCTCTGGGCGATTTCCAGCAAAGATTTCATTCGGTAGTCTTGTTCTCTGTTCTTTTCAGGAAAGAGAATCGGCGTATTAAAAGAATCGGATGGAGGTAATGTCATGAGTGAAAAAACTAAAGACCTTTTTGTAGTGATGAATGCTTCCGGTTTTGATCAAGCTCCCAATGCGCGATCCGCTCTGATGTTTGCCACAGTGGCCGCGGCCGCCGACTTCAGGTCGGTGCTCTACTGCGCTCAGAACGGTGTGGAAATCGTGGTCAAGGGGGCAGCGGAAAAGAATGAGACACCCAAGCCGGGAGTTCCCACACTCGCCCAGAGGTTGAAGGAAGCGCTGGACATGGGCGTTGAAATCCAGGTCTGCACACAAGCCATGTCCAACAAGAACATCAAAGAGGAAGACCTTGTCGAAGGGGCAACGGCAGAAGGGGCAATGCACTTGATCGATCTGGCGGCCAGTGCAAAAGGGATACTCTGTTTTTGACTTGTTCCCCCCTATACAACACACACACGCATGAGCCCCTGTTCCCGATAGAGGGCTCTTTCTTTCTCGCCATTCTCTTTGCCTCGGAACCGCATCCGGAAGCTCGCTGGAGCCCTTATGCGAATCGGTTCCAAGCCCCGAAATTCAACCGTCGCCACGGTGATGGGTAATTTCCGGATGGATACTGTCCAGCTAGTTTCCATCCGGAAAGTGCCCTTTTCCGCCCCCGGATCAGAGCCTGCCCCGGAACTGGGCTTTATCCGGGGTTCGGGGCGGGCTCTGGCTGGCGGCGGGGCCGCAGCCAGGATGGCCGCTCAAACCTTCGGCGGCGGGGGTGTGTATCGGATCCCATCTCGACGCTCCGCGAGGCGGTACCTATGTACGCCTCAGCGCAAACCCTCCCTGCGGCAGGCTCAGGGCAAGCTCTTTCCTTGCCGGGACGAAAATAGCTCCTTTCCGAATCGGAAACTGTGAGTGTCTCATCCGGAGTTTCCGGATGGAAACCAGTGCATTGTCAACTTAGTTAGTTATAGTTGGATAGTGCCTTTCCAGCTTTTGCCGTGCCTTACTTCTGGTAAAGCTCCAGTTCACTGTAGCCTTGGCTCTGTTGCGCTTCTCGACCAATGCGCAGACCTCCTTATTAAGCTGTTCTTGGGTGGCGATGCGGCGGTCGAGACATTGTTTCGAGATTACTGATAGCTCGATCTCCGCCATGTTGAGCCAACTGCCATGCTTGGGTGTGTATTAAGCGTCCATCCGTTCTGGTCTTCCGGGCGCACAAGCTATTGCCCGGTGCACTTCCCCGATAAGTTGCCTGCAGGTTTGGTCCATACAAACCTGCGGATAGTCCGGATCGCAGGGCAGATGGCAGACGACAATGACATCTTCCATATTGGCTAGGAATGCGGCGCTCCCCTCCGGCGGGATTTTCCGATACTTTCTGAGGTGAGGTTTAAGTTCGTTTTTTTTAGCAGGCGCTGCACGGTCATGTGCGAGACGCTCGGAGCCAAGTTCGGTTCGAGGGCTTTCTCAGCCAGAAGTCGCACGGTCCATCGTCGCCGACCTTCCGGCGTCTCTGACCAGGCCAATGCAATTACTCATGCCTCAAAAGCCCCATCGAAAGTAACCTCGCGCGGCGGCTTTTCCAACTGTTTGCGCTCCAGCCCAGCAGCCAGCCCATCTTCAACGAAACGCCTCCTCAGGTGTTCGATGGTGCGAGGCGCTACTCCCATGGCTTCTGCCATATCCGCCGCAGTCCGGGCAGGCCCCTGCGGGCCTGCATCACAAAGCAGTAATGTGCGTGCGTGGAGAAATCGTTTCGCACTGGTCTTGCCATTTTTCGTCAAGGCGTCGAGTTCCTGATAGAAAAATGGCTTGACAGGACAGAACGAAATAGGCTAACAGGAGACTCGTAATTTTCACTGTGCGTAGGAATATTTCGCTATGCGTAATACCGTCCCTGACAAACCCCGCTATTTTGTTCAGTCCTTGGCAAAAGGATTGAGCCTCATTCAAATTTTTGCCGAGGCTATGCGACCACTCTCCCTTTCTGAGATCGGGGAGGCCATGGGCGCGAATAATACCACTACCACCCGCCTTTGCTACACACTGAGCCACCTTGGCTTCATTCAGCGCGACTACCAAAAACGCTACCACCTGACCCCGAAGATTCTTACTCTGGGATGTGCTGCGGTGGGAGGGATAGATTGGCGGGAGATAGCAAGATATTTCATGGAACAGCTTTTTGAAGAGGTCCAGGAGACCGTTAATCTAACCGTACTGGAAGGCTCCGAGATCCTGTTTGTCATTCGGATTAGAAAAATTAAGTACCTCCCCTTCGATATCCGCATAGGCACCAAACTCCCTGTACATTGCACCGCAATGGGAAAGGTCCTGATGGCCTTGGGCCCCCCCCAAAAAACGCGGCCCATTCTTGAGACCATGGCTCTTCCCCCCTTAACAGAGTTTACCATTACCCGTTTTGACGACTATTTGGAGGAATTGGATCAGGTTCGACAGAAGGGTTACGCCGTCAATGACCAGGAACTCTCCGAACTGATTCGCACCGTCGCGGTCCCGATACTCGATATAGACGGCTATGCCGTCGCCGCCATCGGCATCAGTGTGCCAACGACCGGTTACAGCCTGACCGAAGCGGAGGAAAAATTGTCCGGCCCTCTAATTGCGACCTCGAGGCAGATCTCCAAGGCCCTCATTCAAGCCGAAAATGACCTGGTTTTGGGTGGTGGATCTCAATAAGGGGACCTTGTTGGTTTTTTTCTTGCGAGCAACCATGAACTTGAAAGGAGGATTCGTTTCTATGTCCAATTGGCTTGAAGGCAAAACCGCCATTGTTATTGGAGAAAGAGACGGTGTCCAGGGCCCGTCCATTGCCGCATGCCTTGAAGCGGCCGGTGCGCATGTGGTCTATGCCGTAACAGAGTGTTTTGTCTGAACGGCAGCAGGAACAATGGCCCCGGAAAACCAGCATCAAATCAAGAATATCGCTGAGAATGTTCATGGAAATATTTCCGGGAACATCATCGTGGTACTTGGCGCGAGCGATATTGAGGGTGCACTCATTTCAGCAGAGACCGTGACCGTAGGTGATCCGAGTTTCGCAGGGCCGTTGGCAGGAGTCTCGTTGGGACTCCCCGTATTTCACATTTTGGAACCGGAAGTGAGGGAGGCCATTCCCGAAGATATTTATGAAGAAAACGTCGGCATCTGGACCCTGATCGTTGATGCAGAAAAGATAGGCCAAGAGTTCAAAGCGGTTCGTAGCAGAGTCTCGGGAGGCCCTTAGGGGCGGAGGTGGGATGGGGCCTTCTGGATCCAGATATTTCCACCGTGTGGAGGCAGGATGAGGAAGCAGAAATGGACTGTGGTTCACTACCTTAACCAGTTTTTTGGTCAGGTGGGCGGAGAGGATCGTGCCGATACGGGCTTTATCGTCAAGGAAGGGGCCGTGGGACCGGGTCTGGCCCTGAAGAAGGCCGTAGGTGAAAGAGCAGAGGTGGCGGCCACCCTTATATGTGGAGACAACTATTTCTCCAAGGACCCTGGCAAACATGGCAAGGAGGGGGCCAGACTCATCGAGTCCTGCAATCCGGATCTCTTTTTGCCGGTCCGGCTTTTGAGGCCGGACGTTATGGTGTCTCCTGCGGTGCCATCTGCAAGGCAGTGGGGGAAAGGCTCGGCATACCCGTCATCACCGGGATGCATGAGAATAACCCCGGGGTGGAGATGTATTCCAAGTATGCTTTTATCTGCAAGACAGGTGCGAGTGCTCGGGACATGGTCGCCAGCCTGAACAGGATGGTCCGGCTGGGTGTTGAACTGGTCTCGGGTCAGGGAAGAAATGATCTGTTTTGCCGGGAAAATCTGCCGAGACCCCGGGACTATGACTATTTTTCCCGTCTTATCCTGAGAAATGAAGTTGCGGAGAAGACGGTGGCGGAGCGGAGTGTGGATAAGTTGCTGGCCAAGCTCAAAGGCGAACCCTTTGAGAGTGAGGTGGTTCCTCCCCGGTTTGAGGAGGTGAGGCCTGCCCCCCCCATCAAGGACCCCGCGAGATGCGAGATTGCCCTGGTGAGCGATGGTGGTTTGGTGCCGAAGGGAAATCCGGACCGACTCACGGGGAAAGCCAACCTCCGCTGGGCCATGTATGAATTGGATTCCCTCCTGCCCCCTGGAGGAAAAACCTCTGGCTGCGAGATCATGCACACGGGGTATTTCCAGAAGGATGTTCTGGAAGATCCCAACAGATTGATCCCGGCGGACGCCCTGCGGGATCTGGTAAAAGAGGGGAAGATCGGAAAACTCCACCCCACCTTCTTCTCCACCTCCGGCGGTGTTGCGTCTCCACGACGCTGTGCCGAGATGGGAGATGAGATTGGAACTGAACTCAAAGGGCGTTATGTGGACGCTGTCATTCTCACATCAACCTGAGGGACGAGTAGTCGTTGCGGGTCCGCAATTGCGCAAGGGATTGAAAGGGCTGGATTGCCGGTTGTTCAGATCACGGCTGTACCCAACGTGGCTGAAATGGTCGGCGTCTTCAGGATATTGGAAGGAGAAAGCGTGACCTGTGTTGTTGGAGACCCTTCTCTGAGCAAGGAGGAGGAACAACACATGCGACGGAGATACATGCGGCGCGCCTTGGAAATCCTGGAGATGACGGTGAGCCGTCCACAGATCTTTACTTTGGATAGAACCAGGCAGGATATGCCATTTGCCAATGAAAAAACTGAAGGCTGACGTTGTCGTCATCACCATCTTTTGTCGGAATATCGGGGGATCGCGTCCTCGTCAATGACGATGTCTTCGGTTGGCAATATCTACCCGCTTCCAGAGCTGTTTTCGGGTGTGGTTTTGTCGGCTTGGAACTTGGCCAATCATTGCATCGCCTCGGAGTGAAGACGGTGATTTTGGGTAAAGGTGGCCTCGCCGGTCCTTTAAGTGATCCTGTTGTCACAGAGTATACCTTGAATGCCTGCAGCGAGGAGTTCTACGTTGATCCGGATGCGACTGCTTCGGAAGTCAGAAGGGAAGAAAACCAAGTCGTGATTAAGTTCCAGGATACTGAATGAAAGGAGAGGATGGAGCGAGCGTTTTTGGCTTTTATGATTGAATCGGAAAAATAGCAGGACTGCAAGAAGGGGACCCTATGAAACTTGAAATGGAATCCGTCAGGGTTGAGGCGATTCAGCAGGGATCTGGGACATACGCCGAGAACGGTGTTTTGCAGGTGGATTTCCAGGAACTGGAAGAACTCATCCTCCGGGACAGGAGGATCAGTGCCGTCGATCTCAGCCTGGCCTTTCCAGGAGATTCTGTCAGGATCGTGAATCTGATCGATATAATCCAGCCCCGGTGCAAGATAGAACCAGTCGGTGCAGACTTTCCGGGTTGGATCGGAAAAATGCAGATCGCTGGAAAAGGTAAGACAAGATCTTTGACCGGCGTGACCGTTCTTGTCTCCAACCCAAATCCGGCGGACAAGGTCTGGAAGGCCGTTCTGGATATGTCCGGCGTGCTGGCAGAACTGAGTCGGTTCGGAAAGATGCAACATGTGAGCATTTCACCCCATCCCGCAGAGGGGGTTGACGGGCTCGATTTTGAGAACGCGGCAAAGACGACCGGTTTGAAGACGGCTGTCTATCTCGCCAAGGCTGCGGAGGGTCACCCACCCGATGATACGATGGTCTATGATTTGGACATCCCCATTCCGGAGTCCAACGGGAGTCTTCCTCGAGTCGCCTATTACTACCAGTTGTATACACCTCAACATGACCAGGGTGGTATCCCTGACAAGATCTTCTATGGGGGAGACGTCATCAACCTGATGCCTGGCATCATTCATCCCAATGAGGTGCTGGACGGGGGGCTCGTGGGTCCTCACACAAGGAAGGCCGGAAACACGTACAGCATCCAAAACCATGGGATCATCAAGGAATTGTACCGGCGCCACGGAAAGGACCTCATCTTTGCCGGCGTCGTTTACGGAGTCGCCAACCTGGATCCCACAACGCGCTCGCGGAAGGCCATGATCGCCTCCAATTTGATCAAGAACGTCCTTCGCGCCGACGGCGTAATCGCCAGCAAGATACACGGTGGCATGCCCCATGTGGATATGGCCCTCGTGGCTGAAGAGTGCGAAAACCTTGGGGTCAAGACCGCCGTCTTCGACCAGCCTGTCATAGGCTACGGGACCCTTTCAGACACCCTGCTCTTTAAGAGTGATAGGCTCGATCTGATCATCACCATCGGGGCGACTCTGGAAAGAATGAAGGTGCCTTTGAAGGCCGACCGTTTTCTAGGAGGCACCGCAGAGACCAGAATCCCCCATGCGGAGGGCATTGAGCAAAAGGCCGGTGCTCCCCTTATTGATCTTGAGGAGTTCTTGGCCGCCGGCGTTCATGACCAGTTTGGGGATGTCCATGTGATCGTCAAGGAGTATTGATTACCCTTATGGCTATGCGAGGTGGGATGGGGCCTTCTGGGTCCAGATATTTCCACCGTGTGGAGGCAGGATGAGGAAGCAGAAATGGACTGTGGTTCACTACCTTAACCAGTTTTTTGGTCAGGTGGGCGGAGAGGATCGTGCCGATACGGGCTTTATTGTCAGGGAAGGGGCCGTGGGACCGGGTCTGGCCCTGAAGAAGGCCCTCGGTGAAAGAGCAGAGGTGGCGGCCACCCTTATATGTGGAGACAACTATTTCTCCAAGGACCCGGACAAACATGGCAAGGAGGGGGCCAGACTCATCGAGTCCTGCAATCCGGATCTCTTTTTTGCCGGTCCGGCTTTTGAGGCCGGACGCTATGGTGTCTCCTGCGGTGCCATCTGCAAGGCAGTGGGGGAAAGGCTCGGCATACCCGTCATCACCGGGATGCATGAGAATAACCCCGGGGTGGAGATGTATTCCAAGTATGCTTTTATCTGCAAGACAGGTGCGAGTGCTCGGGACATGGTCGCCAGCCTGAACAGGATGGTCCGGCTGGGTGTTGAACTGGTCTCGGGTCAGGGAAGAAATGATCTGTTTTGCCGGGAAAATCTGCCGAGACCCCGGGACTATGACTATTTTTCCCGTCTTATCCTGAGAAATGAAGTTGCGGAGAAGACGGTGGCGGAGCGGAGTGTGGATAAGTTGCTGGCCAAGCTCAAAGGCGAACCCTTTGAGAGTGAGGTGGTTCCTCCCCGGTTTGAGGAGGTCAATCCCGCCCCCCCCATCAAGGACCCCGCAAGATGCGAGATTGCCCTGGTGAGCGATGGTGGTTTGGTGCCGAAGGGAAATCCGGACCGTCTTACGGGGAAAGCCAACCTCCGCTGGGCCATGTATGAATTGGATTCCCTCCTGCCCCCTGGAGAAAAAACCTCTGGCTGCGAGATCATGCACACGGGGTATTTCCAGAAGGATGTTCTGGAAGATCCCAACAGATTGATCCCGGCGGACGCCCTGCGGGATCTGGTAAAAGAGGGGAAGATCGGAAAACTCCACCCCACCTTCTTCTCCACCTCCGGGAATGCCACGGTCTCCAAACGTTGTGCGGAGATGGGGGACGAGATAGGCGTAGTGATCAAGAACCGGGGTATCGACGCTGCCATTCTCACATCAACCTGAGGTTCGAGCACACGTTGCGGGTCCGCAATTGCACAAGGGATTGAGAGGGCCGGGGTGCCGGTCGTCCAGATCACGGCTGTGCCCGATGTGGCCGAAATGGTGGGCGTTTACAGGATACTGGAAGGACAAAGCGTCATCTTTGTAGTAGGAAATCCCGGTCTTGGTAGAGAGCGGGAGCGAGAACTACGCCGGAAATATGTACTACGGGCCTTAGAGATCCTGCAAATGCAGGTCGCTGGCCCCCGGGTCTTTAGGGTTTAAAAAACCTCATGACTTCCATTTCATGCCTTCAAGGAGGACAATTATGGCCGTCGATGTGAATGCCGATACGTTTGAAAAAGAGGTGATCGAGGAAACGAGACCCGTTCTAGTCGATTTCTGGGGCCCCGGGTGCGGGCCTTGTATGGCTCTGATGCCCTACGTGGAAGGTCTGGAAGACAAATATGGTGAAGAGATCAAGATAATCAAGGTTGATGCGTCTAAGAACAGGAGGCTCTGTTTGAATCTTAAGGTATTGGGTCTGCCCACATATCTTTTTTATGAGAACGGAAAAGAGATAGACCGATTTACGGGAGGCCATCTCAAGATCGCAGACATCGAAAACAGAATAAAAAAAATCATCGGCCAGGGCTAAGGAGGGATCCGGAAAATGTCGGTCGTCATTCAAGAAGTGGCCTATTTCGTCGCTCATGTGCCCGATTTTGTGCGGTACGGATCTAAGCCCACCCGGGAGATCGAAGCAAGCAGTGCCGTATTGGAAAAAATTACCGCTCATTTGCGCAGCTATGGAGACCTGACCCGCTATGCTCCCCTTCAAGTCTTCATCGGCAACATGTGTCCCGACGAATTGAACCATATTCCCAAACCTTGGTATGAGAATCCCCTTCAAAAGGCCCAACGACACGGGCCATTCGGGGAGATCATGCCCGAAGATGAATTCTATGCCTGGATGAAGCTTGCTGATGATTTCGATCTGCTTTGGCTGGACTCGCAATTTGTTGACCGAATCAGTGCTCCGCTCGCTTCCCACCCCTTTGCCGCCGAGCATCACATAAGGAAGCTTGGCCAAGGGAAGACTTTGCAGAAAATTAATGAAATCGTTGAACTCGGGCATGCCCTGCCGCTTTCCTATCAGGGGCAACTGGTGGGTGCCCTGCGTCAAGATCACGATAAGGATGATACTCTAAAACCCCTTGTTCTCATGGAGAATTTGATGGCCAAGGCTTCCGGAGCTCTCGCCATGTTTCACCTGTTTAAGAGGGCAGAAACAGCGCCTGCGGATATTGATTTCGTACTGGACTGCACTGAAACAGCCGTGGGGGACAGGTATAATCGCGGGGGCGGCAGCATGTCAAAGGCAATGGCCGAAATGTGCGGGTGTGTGAATGCGACGGGAAACGACATCAGGGCCTTTTGTTGCGCCCCTAATCACGCCATTATCAACGCTGCCGGGTTGGTGGGCGCCGGCATATACAATAATGTGGTCGTGGCCGGGGGAGGTTGCCTGGCAAAGGTAGGCATGAAGTCTTCCGCACATTTGAAGCATAATATGCCTATCCTTGAAGACGTGATCGCCGGAATTGCCTTTTTGATTTCCAGGGATGACGGGCTGAGTCCCGTCATAAGATTGGATGCTGTAGGAAAACACGATGTGGGAGCAGGGTCGGCCCAGCAAGCCCTGATGACCTCCCTCATTGTCAAGCCTCTGGCCAAACTTGGCCTTAAGATGACGGATATCGACAAATACGCCACGGAAATGCACAACCCTGAGATCACCCTCCCGGCAGGAAGTGGGGACACGCCAACCACCAATTATAAAATCATAGCTGCCCTGGCCGCCTTGAACAAGCAGATTGACAAGACAGAAATTGACAAATTCGTTTTAGACAAAGGCATGCCCGGCTTTTGTCCTACCCAGGGTCATGTGCCTTCGGCGGTGCCCTTCTTGGGCCACGCTATTGAGGCCATGAAAAAAGGTCATATGAAAAGGGCCATGTTTGTAGCCAAGGGAAGCCTTTTCCTGGGACGCATGTCTCAATTGTCGGATGGGATATCTTTTCTCCTTGAGGCCAATCCTCAGCAAAAAGGGATAAAACCTGTTGTTTAACCATGCAGACGCAGACGTTGGGAAAGCCCGAAGACGCTTTCAAGGAAATTGAAAAAGGAGAGCAGGAAGGAACACCATTTCAAGGGGGGAACGTATAATGACACGACAAGAGTATTTCAAAATGTTCGATACCAAGTTTAAGTATAACGCGGCTTTCTGCACTGAAGAAGACATCGAGATGGCGGAGACTGTACGCAAGTTTACAGATAACGAAGTCTATCCCCGCCGCCATGACATTGAGGGCGGGTGGCACAGGGATAGGAAGCTCGCTGAAGAGACGCTGTATTTCTTGAACAGAAGGATGTATGAGCTGGGCGTGCACAAATCCAATTACCCCGAGAAGTTCGGTGGATTAGGATTACCGCCGATGAGCCGTATCTTGATTGCCGATGAAATCTCCCGTGGAGACTATGGCCTGGGGGTTATGGCCGGTAAGAACCATTGGGCCGTTGGCCTTATGCTCCTGGCCAAGCGAGAAGACCTGATGGAAGAATTTGCCCCCATGTTTACTGGAAATGATGTTTACGTGCCTTGCATCTGTATCACAGAGCCAACAGGGGGAGGAAATACGGAAGATCCGGCCCAGGAATTCAGGTCTGTAAGGACGATCGCGAGGAAGGACGGTGATGAATACGTCCTCAAAGGGCACAAAATCTGGCCTGGACCGTCCGGACCGCTTAGTGTTTTTCAGACTAAGGACCTCAAGGGACATCAAGGATACTGGGTCGTGGCAACGACAGATCCTGCAAAAGGCTTGGAAGGCGCTGGCGTTTTCTATGTGCCCCCTGATGCAGAGGGTCTGAGCTTTTCTGAGCCCTTTGAGAAACTGGGGATGCTCTATTCAGATGAAAACAGGGAGATCTATTTTGAGGATGTCCGTATCCCCGAAAGATACCGCGTCGACAGGCAGCCTAAGGAGGGTGTCATTCTCGTTCAGTTGGGGCTGATTGGTTTCGCCAAATTGACAAATGCTGCCAGGTTGTGCGGTGCAGCTCAGGCGGCCCTTGAGATCGTGCTTGAATACACGAAGAACAGGGAGATCGTGGGTAAGCCGTTGCGAGAGCGTTCTTTGTTTGCAGGGAACATTGCAGAGATGTTCAACAAACTCGATACGGCCAGACAGTACTATCAATGTACGATCTACATGGTCCAACACCCCGAGATATACGGTCCTCCGTGGTCCAAGGAGATGCTTGCCAAAATGGCCTCCTGTCGTCTCATCAGTGGACAGGCCTGTGAATTCATCTGCAACAGGGGAATGGATCTCATGGGGGCCTATGGGTACTCGTATGAGTTTCACCTTGAAAAGATCATGAGAGACTACAAGATTGCCCAGATGTGGCTGGGTGGATATGGGCGAGACAGGCTCGATATCTGTCAAGGTCTCTATGGGCCGTTCAAATGGAGCGGTCAGGAAGAATGGGAGAAGAAACAGAAACTGGCATGAGAACATAGGGTCCTGCGGGAGGAACGATCATGAAGGGTTTTTTTAATCGATTCTTGAGTATCGATGTTTCAGTGATTTTGATAACCTAAAATTCCCCCGCTTTGGATAAAAACGAGCGTCCAAAATTCCCCCACCCTTCACAGAACTTCTGGTAACACGAAGCGATCTAAAAATCGCGAGTGTCGCTGGAGGGTTGGAGGGATGATCAGTATGGATCAATACGAGTATGTCCGTACGGCTCACCGGGTCTACGGAAAGAGCATTCGCACCATAGAGCGGGAAACCGGCCATGATCGCAAGACGATCCGCAAGGTCTTAAGGGGTGAGTACAGCGGATATAGCCAGAGAGAGGCTCAGCCCTATCCGAGGCTGGGGCCGTTGCTTGAGACCATCAACTCCTGGCTTGAGGCTGATAAGAGGGCCCCGAAGAATCAACGCCATACTGCAGCAAGGGTCTTTCAGAGGTTAGTTGCCGAGGAAGGGTTCAAAGGAAGCGAGTCCACAGTGCGGCGATATGTGAGAAAGGCCAAGGTTCACCTGGGAGTCAATGCTCCAAAAGCCTTCATCCCACTCGATCCCGATTGCGGCCAGGAAGGTGAGGTCGATTGGGGAGGAGCACTGGCCATTATCGCTGGACAACCGCTTCGCTTGAAGTTTTTCTCTATGCGTTCCAAGTCTTCGGGCAAGCACCTTGTCCGGTTTTATCCCTGTGAGAGACAGCAAGCTTTTTTTGATGCCCACATGCATGCCTTTGCGTTCTTCGGGGGTGTTTTCAAGACGCTGGTCTATGACAATCTGACCTCTGCGGTCCAGAAAGTGCTCCGTGGGAAAGGAAGGATCGAGCAGGAGAGCTTCCGCAAGTTTCATAGTTATTACAGCTTTCATGCTCGGTTCTGCAATGTGGCGAGCGCCCATGAAAAGGGGGGCGTTGAAGGCAACATCGGATATGTTCGGCGAAACTACCTGGTGCCGATCCCAAAGGCGCAAACCATCGAAGAATTAAACGAGCAAGTGCTCCGGGACTGCCTGGCTTATGGAGACCACCGGCTGCAGGGCCGTGATAGAACCGTTAATGAACTCTTTGAAGAAGAAAAAGAGCATCTTCTTGCCCTCCCGGATCACCCCTTCAGCAACATTCAGACCGTCGAGAGCCGGGTCAACCACTATTCAACGGTCATCCTGGACAAGAATCGCTACTCCGTTCCAACCGAATATGCAGGTTTCAAAGTGCGAGGGGTTCTTTTTGTTGACCGAGTGGAGATTTTCTATGAGGGGAAGCGGATTGGCGCCCACCGCAGACTTTTTGGAAACAACAAATGGCAGCTCGACCCTGACCACTACCTGGAACTGCTGCAAAAAAGACCGCTGGCATTCAGTTCCGCCAGGCCTATCCGGCAGTGGCGAAAGAGTTGGCCTCAATGCCTGGAGAGGCTTCTGGAAAGGTTCATCGCAAACCACGGTGAAACAGACGGAACTAGGGAGTTTATCGCCGTTCTTATGCTCTACCGCAATCAGAGCCAAGACCAGGTCAATGCGGCGGTGGAACGGGCGCTTGAGTGCGGCTTGAGTTCCAGCGCCGGGGTAAAGCATCTTGTCCAGAATTGCGAAAACGGCCATCAATTTGAACCTCTTTCGAACTGGTCAAAAACTGTGGTTCCTGACATCTCCGCCTATGGCGAGCTTGGAGGTGTCCAATGAGGGCCGGCACGCAGATGCTTTTAAGGGAGAATCTAAAGGCTCTAAAGTTATCCCATATGCATGGGCATTTGGATGTCCTGCTTCGCCAAGCCAAAGAAAACGGGGTGAGCCACGAAGATTTTCTGCTCTCCCTGACCGAAGTCGAACTTCAAATGAGAGCGGAAAACCGCCTCCGGCGCATGATCGGGGAGGCCCGGTTTCCCCTGTTGAAAACCCTTGAGATGTTTGACTGTGAAGCTGCACCGGCCCTGGATAAGAGGCTTCTCAAAGAACTCGATGAGGGTGAGTACATCCGGGAAAAAAGAAACGTTATTTTCCTTGGAAAAAGCGGTACGGGGAAGACCCACCTGGCAACGGCACTCGGAGTTTCTGCATGCAGGCAGGGTATCGCGACCCGTTTTGTTAACGGCTGCGGTCTTGTAAATGAACTGATCGAGGCCCAGAGTGCAAAGGTCTTGACCCGTCTTATCCAGCGATACGCAAAATACGCACTGCTTGTCTTGGACGAACTCGGATACGTCCCCTTCTCAAAGCAAGGCGCCGAGCTTCTGTTCCAGGTCTTGGCAGAGCGTCACGAGCGGGGCTCGGTAATAATCACAACCAACCTTGGATTCGCGGACTGGACTCAGGTTTTTGGGGAACCGACCCTTACTGCGGCGTTGCTTGATCGGCTAACTCATAGAGCGCACATCATCAATTTTAACTGGGAGAGTTACCGTCTAAAGGAAACACTGAAGGGCAGGAAGACGAAGAAAGCAGATCGTGGAGAGCTTGAGTCCCCTCTTGCCGCCGGCTGACAATAGCACGAGCGCCAGAGCTGTAAAGGCCAAGCCCTGCCGGGTGCTCCCTTTGGTCGCAGCCTTGACAGCTCTGTCTTGCTCGTGCTGGTTTGGAATCAGCGACGGCGAAGGGAGCGCAACCAGTCGCTCCGGCTCAGAGAGCTGGATTTTTTATAACTGCGGGTGGGGGAATTTTACGTTATCGGGGTGGGTGATTTTTCGGTTGTCATTACGATTTCAGACCATACGTATCGTGTTGACCCGATTGAGGATACCCTATTGTAAGGATTATTTGGGAGGCAAGGGTCTTGCGACCTGTCTTCTCTTGGAGCTCAACCCGCCCGGTGTGGACCCCCTGAGCGCCGAGAATCACCAATGACACTCGACGGTTTAATATCCGAGAAGGGTTAACACCGGAGGACGATCGGCTGCCACGCCGTTTTCATCAGGAACCGTTGAAGTCGGGGAAGGTCATAACCAGAGAGGAAATGGAAAAGCTGCTAAAGGAATATTATGATGTGCGTGGGTGGGATCAACATGGTGTCTCTCCTTCCCTCTGAAAGGGATCCAGCCACAGAAACCGGATGTGGCATTCAGATGAAGGATCTATCAGATGCAGGGCAGACGTCTTGCAGAAGCCAACGCCTTTTTAAGGGAAGCCCAATGCACCTTGCCTGCGAGATATGTTAGCAGTTCACCTCCTCCCGTGTCGCTCCAGCCAGGGCCGAAATAAGCGCCCCCAAGCGGAAACCGGCCTCCTCGACATGCTGCCGGCGGGCTGCTAAGGTATTTCCAGCAATCCCCGCAAGTCCCGTGGAACGTGATTTGAAGGACGTGCAGGAAACGGTTTTTCGTAAACGTCAGAACAAATCTACAAGGTAAAAGGTGATGTCAGGAAGCGTTTCCGAATGGAAGCAATCAATCAGCAATTAACTGCGCTCCAGCGGCTTACTCAACGGCCGAGTGCGGGGAGCTATTGTCTTTTTTTGTCGAAACTGAGGGTTGGGGAGCCGACTTCGATAATCGGGTTCTCGAAAACATGCCCTGAACTCAGGCAGTGACGATTGATTGCGGGAAATTGGTCGTTTTGCCAGTAAGTGAGATGCCTGCTTACCTGGTATCCATCCGGAAACTCCGGATGGATACTACCCAGTTCCGGGAATTGCCGTGAGGAGTTCACCGTCGATGCCGATTGTATCAAATTCGTTGACGAATATCGCAGTCCCTGATAGGCTGATCGCCCAATTCAGGATATGTGCCAGGCGGGTAGTTTTGCCGGCGCCTGGAAATCCGGCAATTAAAACGGCACTGCACCGAGTATTTTCCATGGCGATCGCCTTCTTTTAGTTGAAGAAGTTGCGGATATCCGGTGATTCCGGAACATCATTTGCTCGACATGCCACCAAACCGTCAGAGTCCCTGCTGCACGTGTTCAACTGCCTGAGTTCACGCTGATGAGGAGCCGAAGATGAAAGCTTATACTGGTAGAGGCGATCAAGGCAAGACAAGCTTTTACAGCGGTGAACGAGTCCCCAAGAGTCATCCCCGAGTCGAAGCTTACGGCGATACAGATGAGCTTAACTCTATTCTGGGCGCTTTAATACCTGCTTTGCCGGAAAACAAAGGCGATCTTAAGGCACGGATCGAGCACATCCAGTCGCTTCTCTTTGTCGCAGGCGCCTGGCTCGCCACCACTCCCGATTCGCCGGAATTCGGAACCGTGGATAGCATTCCCGAGTTCGAGACCAAGACGCTGGAGCAGGCTATTGACAGCATGGACAATGAGTTGCCGCGTCTCAGAGAATTCCTTCTTCCCGGTGGACACATTTCAGCAGCTTTTGCCCATATTGCTCGAACCGTATGCCGCAGAGCCGAAAGACATGTCGTGCGCCTGGCCGCCGAATCGGGCGAAGGGAAAGCACATACCGAATTCATAGCGTTGCTTACGTTTCTAAACCGCCTTTCTGCATACCTGTTTGTACTTGCCCGGTATTTGAATTGGCTCCATGAGGTAGACGAGGTTCCCTGGAAAAGTCGTGGTTCTGATTCTATGTTACCAGGATGATTGCATAACACTTAAAGTGTTCCCGTATATTGGTAGCCAGCTTCGGGGTGATCCCCAGCCTCTGCAACGTTCCAATTACATCTACCGAAAACGACTCGAGGGAAGGCCTCTTTTCTTGAGGGAATCGGCAATTCCTGGGATACACACATTTCTTGCACAGGGAGCAGCTTTCGCCCACTAGGCTGAATGCCTTGTGATAGCCCTCCAGGAAAAGCATCCGCTCGAGGCTTACAGTTCCCTTCCAGCAGCGAACCAGACTAGCCCGCTTGCGGCCATCGTCGTGATAAAAATTGGGCAGGTAATGGGTGCTTTGGAGCAAAAGCGCCACTGAATACTCGGAAATGATTTCGCGAACCTTCTCAGGAGTAGGTGTCGCCGGTGGGCAGCACCAGCTGCGGTTGTACAGAGTGCACCCGTAGCGACATTTCAACTGGACCCACTCCGCTACGACGATTTGTTCGGGGCAGAAAGGATGTATATTCTCTATCCCGTGAAGTTCCGCCGATTCGGTGAGGCGTGACAGAAGCGATGAGGGCAACGGATTTTTGCTCTTGAAAGACACGACCTTTCGTCCCATGACTTCAGACCCTCTGAAATGCTTGCCTGCCTGGTAGCGCTTGTCGACTTAGTTTGAAGTGCTATTGCGTTTCCGTTTGGCCCTCATCGATCGGGAATGCAGAAGCGGCCTTCACCCTCGCGGTTAAATCAGCAGCGAATGTCAGGCACAGGAAGGAGTAAAGGGAAACGATTGATTCAAATCGTGATTCGACAGGCGCGACATCTCTAAAGTGCATTCATGAAGAAGCGATTTTTTGCCTCAGTTCTTCCCATACTGAATCGGCCGGGGCCATACGAACCCCGGCTCAGTATATGCACACCCGGGGAATAAAGTCCAGTGCCAGCTCCATCTAAATAGACAGGGGTTGCCAGCCTTACATCGGGTTAATCGAATTAACCGATAACCTTTCCCCCTAAGCTCAACCGCAGCCATCCGGCATTTTCGCAAAAACCGGCAGCACGCCTCTCGGTTGTCATTGGCTGGCCCACGAGTCGACGCATATATATTGTAAACGGGGACTGATGCCAATACCCCTGGCACTTATCCCAAAAATCCGTAATGAAAGAGTGAACACCCGGTCAACCAGGGAGTCTATAAGGTAGCCCCAGAGGCCTCGAACTCTCTAAGCCTTGCAATCATGCGTATACCTTCCTGAACGGCATTCCCGGCTGGCTCCGCGTAACGGTCCGCACCAAAGAGTTTGGCCACATCCTTGGTTACGGGCGCGCCACCCAGCATGATCATCACATTCGGGTTCTTTTCCTTGATCATCTTGATGACCTTCTTCATGCCCAGCATGGTTGTGGTCATCATTGTCGACAAGGCAACGACCTCCGAATCGGTCCGCATCTGTTCCTGGACGAACCTTTCAAGGGGAACGTCTCGACCCAGATCGTATACTTCCCAGCCGGCGACATCGAACATTATTTTTACCAGGTTTTTCCCAATGTCGTGCACATCTCCCTGGATGCTGCCGATGACCACTTGGGACTTCGGACCGGTGCCGGCTTTGGGAACCAAAGGCCTGAGAATGGCCAGCCCTGCGTAAAGAGCATCCGCGCACATCAGCACCTCAGGGATGAAATACTCGGTTTTTTCATAGAGTTCGCCAACCACTTGTATTCCGGCGGCCAGTCCCTCCATGATGCCTTCAAGAGCTGGATAGCTCGCATCTGCATATTCCTGGGCGGCTGCTTTGCATCCGTCCTCATCATAATTGATTACAGTATCTTTAAGTTCTTTTAGCAGATCTTCCTTTTTCTTCATTCCACTTCCCTTGTCTATCTTTTAAGACTCGCGCCATCAAGGCTTCCCAAAGCCGGGCTGGGGGTGTAATTCAAACTGATGAGACATTGTTGGTTTGTACCCGTTCACCACAGAGGCACAGAGGGCACAGAGGAAAACCAAGAGTAAACCATGGATCGGCTCTGGGGGGTGCGGGGGATCTTTAAAGTGAAAAATCATTTCCCCGCTCTTTTTAGGGTCTGTTTTCCGTTTCCACTGCGTTTCCCTCTGTGTCCTCTCCTTGACCGGACTATGCCCCGTCTCTGTGGTGAATGCTTGCGCGGGGTCATAGAATTCTCCACAGATCGTTCGACGAGAAGGTCAAGGCGGTAACCATAGTCCAACCTGACACCTTTGTATTCAACCGGCAATGGCAACTGCCTCTGAACGCCAATGCCGCGCAGCGCCAACTCTCGACATAAACACTCCTCGCAGGCCGACTCCATCAGTCCCGGCCCCAATATCTTATGCACTTCAATCGCCGCCCCAATGATCCGCTCTGTTATAGTATTTAAATCCACCTTTGTGTCCTCTGTGCCCCTGTGGTGAACGCTTGCGTTGGTTTTCGGATTGTGCTTTTGTTCCCGCAGCCAGTGTTCCATCTTCTCCAGTGCGCAGACTTGGGCTGCCTCGCCGAGATATTCGCAGACATGATCAAAGTCGACCGGGAAATTGGCTTGAGTCCCAAATACACGGCTCGCCTAGTCTGGAATCCAGCTTGCCCCGTCTCCCGGACAATGAACTTCACTTCGCAGATTCAGCCCGGACCGGATCGCACAATCAAGCCATCGATCTCCGGCTTGTTCGTAACCACTCATTGCAGCCATTTAAAGGCTCCTTTGTGGTTTTGTCCTTAGAGTGTTGTCGCCTGCTATAGCGTCTTCAACTGATCAGTAAACTCCGGGAAAAGCCTGAACAGCGGATGGTTAGGATCCTTGGGCAACTTCTTGCTCTCCGCAAACCGGACGGTCGCTTTGAAAGCCTCGGCCATGGCCACTGCCGGCATAATGCGCTCAGCTCCCGCCATAGGCCCGGAGAAGATCATGTCGTGGTAATAGAATGCCGAAAGAGCTTCCAGAGCGGCATCCGCCGCTGACCAGCCTTTGAACCCCCAAAGATCGCGGGCTTTTTTCCACATATATGAGCCGTTGCTGGGAGCGCTGGCTACAGGGAAGCCCCACTTTTCTTTAATCAGTTGATTGGCGACGCCGCAAAAAGCCGTCGCTGGGGCGTTCATGACCGATGTATCCACAAAAATGCTCTCAAATTTGGCCCCGACCCTGTCGATGATGTCCAGAATCTTCTGTGTGCCGGTGATGCGGCCCGTAGGCATCTGATCGCTCTGGTCGAAGGCAACGAGCAGGACATGCTTGACACCGATCTGAGAGATTTCTCGAATCTCGGTTTCCAGGTCCTGTTCCCAGACTGTGAGGCTGTTGTAAAACATGCGGTCCAGCAGACCCTTCTCAGCGCAGAAGGCTGCACCTTCGAGTTTGGGCTTCATCACCCATGCGTCGACACAGAAAGGCATATTGCTGACAGAGGTTACAAAATCGATGTAAGTCTTGAATTCCTGGCCTGTATTGGCGACGATGTCGGCCATCCTGGGCACACCCGTTTCGCACCAGAGTTTGTCCTGCATCTTTAGCAGTTCAGTGGCGCGCTGTTCGTTGAAGCCTTTTTTGCGTTTTCCCTCGAAGACCCTGTCGCCTTTCTGGAAAATGGAGAAAACGCAAACGCATGGATAGTCTCCGGGCTGTCCCCCGAATTTGACTCCTCCGACCTCACATACCTTCGGTTCTTTTTTGAACTCAAAAGGAAACATATCTGGCCCTCCGCTGATGCTGGTCCTCTGCCCGGTTGTGCCCCCCTACACACCTGCCGCCGCCAATCCTGAGCGTTGTGTAGCACTCCAGGTCCTGCAGCTTTACTTACAGGATTTGGCTTCGAGCTGAAAATAGTCCCAGAGACGATTTTGGAGAAAACAGCAGATGATTTCCATCATGCGTGAGGCTATGATTAGCCGTGCATTCCTCAGCATGATGAGCTGATTGGGGCGATTCGTGAACGAATTTCCCGGTAATGCCCTGCCAGTCCCGGAGCCACTGCGCATTAATAAAAAGCGCCTGCGCGAACTCATTGAGCCCAAACAGTTCATGGACAGAAAGGCGCACATTTCCGAGTCCGGCCTACAGACCCGGGGCACCGCTACAAAGGATCGGTTGGTCGAGCATGACCCGGCCAGTGAAGCAAGGCTTTGAGACGTTCGGCTTTTCGGCGAACGTGAACAATACGGTCCTCAAACTCCAGTAAAGAAGTCACCGTCGTTTGTGCCATAGCCCACAGAGGCAGGGTCATCAGCCTCAGGTCCAGTTCCGTGGCCGATTCAACCTTCATTACAAAAACGAGCTTACTGGATCCGTTTACAGGGCCTCCTGCGACAATCCTGTTTTCCTCTTTCCACTTGACGCATACCTCCAGTGTCGGCTGTATAATTTGTTCGATAAAGTTGATACCATCTTTGGGGTCTGATATTTCGCCCGATTTGATGAGATCCATTTCCACCAGGAAAACCATATTCCTCCCTCCGGAACGCAATTGACGGAACGCGGCCATAAACCTTCAGCCCTCCTCAATCCCGTTTCAAAATTACCTTTGTGGCCAGGCTGTCCGACCGGGCAAATTCTCCAGGCGCCGGAGTAACTCCGGGAACCTCCCTGAATGGGTTTTGGTCCACCAGCGGGCTGCAACCGCATGCCGACTCCAGCACTCCGGCCTGGAGCACCTCACGGGCAGTTTCGACGGCTGCAACGTTACCATGGTCTAACAGCAGTATGCGGCCTGCGTACATCGCTGCAAGGTTCGGATCGTGAGAAACCATTATCACCATAATGCCTTGCTCTCTCCTGAGCTTCTCCATAAGGTCCATGATGTGCAGTTGATGAGCTACATTCAGCGAAGCTGCAGGCTCATCAAGAACTATGATTCCGGCCCGCCGGCAAATGGCCCTCGGCTGCGCTGATCAATTCGTCGGCAATATGGACAAACAAACACATGGACGTCAATGTGATGCCAATGAGTACAAAAACGAACCGCAAGGCTTTCAATTCCAACTGATCCACCTCCTTGCCCACCTGAGGTCCTGATGATAGCAGTTCAAGACATTTTCCATTCTTACCCTTTATTCTCAGAGCGTCAATTGCATAGTGAGTGCAGTGAATTGGAGGCCGTTACTGGATGCTGGACTGTGAAGGACCGATCAGGAGGCGAAAGGCCCGGCTGGCGGGGGAATGACATGAATTGGCATGAAATGGTGGGCAATTACAAGTTTTTCCGCCTTTGGCAATTCAACAAAAGCTTGCCCTTTCAGTTTCAGCATGCTATGGATATCCTACTTAGTAGACTAAGGGCTGAAGCATTGCAGGTCCATGAATTCCGATTCGATGCTCACCTCTGCGGCCGCCTTGGCGCCTGCCGCTAGCCTTGCAGCCGGTGGTACCATAGGCTACACCTTCGCACCCGGGTCGACGAAAAAGGCAATATAGAGGTCCTTCTCAATGCGGGCGCCCATGCCTTTCATGCTGCCGAGGAAATTGACGGCATTACGGTAACCCTAAATGGAAGGGAAAGGTCCTTTATCCCTGTCAGTGGGGTCTTTATGGCCGTCGGATGGGGCGCTGACCTCGGTGTGATTAAGGTACCGGTGAAAACAACGTCCGAGGGTTTTCTAAAGACTGATGAGAAACTAATGACCTCGATGCCAGATCTTTTTGCAACTGGAGATGTTCGCGACACGAATATGCGCCAGATCGTGGCGGCCTGTGCTGATGGGGCCAGGGCTGCAAATTACGCATTTGAATACATTAGGGCGAAAAGACTTAAGTAACCCTTCTTTCTCCCGAGCAGTGGCGTCCCATAACGGGATAATAACCGGGGGCGACGGTAAATCCGACAAGAGTCTATACCTGATGGAGTACGATATTGAAAGATAAGAAAACAAATACACAGCCTGAAAAAAAAGGGGCGGATAACAAAACCAAGCTCGTCACATCAACTAACGAAGGTGACCGCGGCCAAACCCGTCTATTGTCGGGTGAAAAAGTGTCCAAATCCAACATTCGCATTGAGGCCTGTGGCAATTTGGATGAAACCAATGCTGCAATGGGTCTCGCCAAGGCGTTTACAGAAAACGAACAAATCCGCAACATAATCTCAACCATTCAAAAGGAACTGGTTCTATTAGGGGCGGAGTTGTCCAGCACCGTCCCTCGCCGAAGTGGGAAGTGCATTGAACCAGAACACATTTCGCAACTTGAGAAGTGGATCAATGGGCTGAAAGAGGAAGTTCCTTGTGCGACCCACTTTGTTGAGCCGGGAGCCAACTCTGTAAGTGCTGCTCTGGATTTGGCGCGCTCTATCACACGGCGCACGGAGCGCAGCATGGTCACCTTGCAGGAAATGGGGCAACTTGAACGTGAAGAAGCACTGAAGTACGTTAATCGACTAGGATACTTCCTTTATATATTGGCACGTTATGCGGAAAAATACCCGAAGACGGACTTGAGTTGACAATCGCATAAAACAATCCAGCCCACTCGCAATCAGCCCCGCCTCGCGTTGGGAACCGGGCGGGCGGGCTGTCGAGGAAATTGCAGGCAATATCGCTAATCCTGTCTTTTGCAATTTGATCAACCAATAACCGCACTGCCTCTAGATGAAGAAATCCGGTTTGAGTCACCCGGCCCAACTTCGTTGCATTCTGAAATCTTGCACAGAATTTTTAGAGCATCTGATTCTCTCCCCTGAGTGAAAACGTTGCCCAAGGCATTAAACGAGTAGATAATTCCTGTATGCAATGCATTATCTTGCCGAGAGGGAGACATCCAAAGGAGTAAGGGGCCCAGGTGATTTCGATACTCTCATTTGGCCCACTTTGATACTCAGAAATGGCCCACCCCAAAAAGAGAAGTTGTGTATCCTAATCCAGTGAAATTACTACTGGAAAGGAGGCACACTTGGGGAGGAAAGGGAAAGTGGCGCTGTTTGAGGAGATACGACGAGAGTACGAGTATGGAGTGGGGACAATCAATGGGGTGTCGAAAAAGCTTGGAGTGCACCGCCGTATGGTGCGGGAAGCACTATCCAATGCGATTCCTGCGGAACGAAAGAGGGCTGTCCGTAGGAAGCCCAAAGTCAGTCAGGCCCAATCATTGATCGATGGGATCCTTGAAGCGGATAAGCGTGTGCATAGGAAGCAGCGGCATACGGCACATCGGATCTGGTGTCGGCTCCGAAAGGAGACACCGGATCTTGAGATATCGGAGTCGACGGTTCGCAAGTACGTACGGGAGCGCAAAGAGGAGTTGGGACTGCTTGGCCGGGAGGTGTTCATCCAGCAGTCCTACGATTGGGGGGAAGAGGCGCAGATCGACTGGTATGAAGCCAAAGTGGAGTTGGATGGTGAGGAACGCAAGTTCTATCTTTTCTGCATGCGCAGCATGGCCAGTGGCGGAGCCTTCCATCGGGCCTATCCTCATGCGAGCCAGCAAGCCTTTCTGGAGGCACATGAACTGGGGTTTGGATATTTTGGAGGAGTATTCAAAGTACTGCGCTACGACAATCTCTCCTCTGCGGTGAAGAAGATATTGCGGGGATATCAAAGAGAGGAGACGGAGCGGTTCATAGCCTTTCGATCTCACTGGGGATTCGAATCGCAGTTCTGCACTCCCGGGTGTGGGCATGAGAAGGGCGGCGTTGAAGGTGAGGGAGGCTATTTTCGACGCAACCACTTGGTTCCTGTTCCGGAAGCCAAGGATATTGAGGATTTAAATCGGCAGTTGCTGGAAGGCTCGAGAGAGGATGAGGCACGGATAATAAGTGGTCGCAGCGGCAGTGTCGGAGAGGCAATGAATAGGGAGCACGACCACCTGTTGCCTCTGGCGCGGGAAGGATTCCAGATTGCTGGGATTCACTTCCCGCAGGTTAATTCAAAGGGGACGGTAAAGGTGCTCACTAACTTCTACTCGGTCCCGGCAGCCGTAGGGGTGGAGGTGTGCGCGAAAGTCTACCCGGCTCATGTAGAGATCTGGCATCAGGGCAGGTGTATAGCCCGCCACGAGCGCTCATTTGGCCGGTACAGCCAAGTCCTGAATCTGGAACACTACCTTGAGGTGTTGTTGAAGAAGCCGGGGGCTTTAGCGGGCAGCACGGCACTTGAGCAATGGCGCACACAGGGACGATGGCCGGCAGACTACGACCGGTTCTGGGAGGAACTGCGGCAGCGGCACGGCAAACAGGACGGGACCCGTGTGATGGTTGAGATCCTCATGCTTGGGCAAAAGCATGGGTGGAGGAAACTCGAAGAAGCTGTGAGCCATGCGCTGGAACTGGGCTGCTTCGATGTGGGCGCCTTGCGATTGTTGCTGGAAAATGACGGCCATGAAGCGCTAAGGGCAGATTATGCACTGGAAATAGGGATTCTTAGCCGCTACGACCGCCCCCAGCCACAGATCAATGAGTATGACCGGTTGCTGCGCGAGTGGCCGGGGCCGGAGGTAATGCAATGACTATCCCGTCCATGGAGTTACAGCAATCGACGATTGTCCGGTATGCCAAAGAGCTGCATCTTCCAACCGTTTGCGCTCAGTTTGCACGCCTTGCCGAGGAGGCGGCCAGACAGGGGCAAAGCCACCTGAGCTACCTTGAAGCCCTGCTTGAGGCCGAGGTGGAGGAAAGGGCGCGTAATGCCATCGCCAGGCGTGTTGTGGATGCTCATTTTCCAAAGGTGAAGACCCTGGATGAGTTTGAGTTTGAAAAGGCGCCTGCCGTGCCTGCGGCATTGATTCGAAACCTTGCCGACGGGGGTTATATCAAACGCAGCGAACCCGTCATCTTCCTGGGTGAGACAGGAACAGGAAAGAGCCATTTGGCAATTGGCTTGGCTGTGGCTGCGTGTCGGCAGAGAAAGCGGGTTCGGTTCACCACCGCTGCGGCGCTCGTCAATGATCTTATGGAAGCAAAAAACAAAAGCGAACTGAGTCGGATCACCAACCGCTGGACTCGTTATGAACTGATTGTCATTGACGAGATGGGCTATGTGGGAATACCGGAACCGGCAGCCGAGTTGCTCTTTCAGGTGATATCCGGGCGGGCGGAACGGGCAGCTGTGATCGTCACGACAAACCTGCCGTTTTCGGAATGGACCACGATGTTTCCAAATGCCAGGCTCTGCAAGGCGATATTGGATCGGCTGACAGACCAGGCGCACATCATTGAGACCGGAGACGAATCGTACCGGTTCAGAAGGACGATTGAGAAGAGGAAGGGCGTGAAGAAGTGATGGTTCGCAGAGTTCACCGTACCGCCGCTTTGAGCCGCCTCCGACGAGTCATGGGAGGACCCATTCTCGGCGGCTCTTCACGGCTCTGTCTGTAGGAAGCCCGTCATTAGAGCAGAGGAAAGATCAATGGACAGGGGTGGGCCAAATTAAAATATCAAAGTGGGCCAAATCGAGTTGACGAAACCACCAGGTAGAGCGGAATATCTTCGTCTAAGAACCGGAATAGCAAAATCCACTTCAGATTGGGTAAAAGGAAGATCATAGTAATCAGTCAATCTTGGTCTAATCAGAGTCATTTCCCGCTCGATAAAAAACTTGGGTTTCGAGTAACCGGAAACCGGCCAAAATTTGCGAAACCGGAAAGACCCCTAAAATATCCTTTTGAGCAGTGTTCGTTTCCGCTGCTACCGGCTGAATTACTGGATCAGTATGTCTGGTATTACCTACTGCACAAACTTGGAATAGAGGACAAAGAGGCAACTTATGGACTAATCATCCAGGAACAAGCTGACGATTACAATCAGAAAATTAAAGCAATCCAGCAGAAAATCGATGGTATTCAGCAAGTCATCGTTAAAAAACAGCGCCAAATCAAGAATTTAGATGACTTAATGACAGATGAAGAATTTGAAACTGGTGAATTCAAGAAGAAGTATCGCACTTTTACTAACGAAATAATGTACTTGAAACAAGGCCTTGAGGAAGCTAATAAACAGCTTGTGTCTATCCACCAGCTTCGAGATGATCAAGAACTTTTAGCGAAATTCGTCAACAATAAGGAAGTTTTAAGGTTAGAGAACTCTATAGTACTTACTTGCGTAAATGCGCGTACCGTTTACAGGGACACTCAAATTTCGTCATTCCGGCATGTCTTAAGCCGGAATCCAGGCCTCTTGCCATCTCAGGAAAACCTCTGGACCCCGGCTCAGAAACTCTGCCGGGGTGACGAACGCGAATTTGTTACGCTCACTTTTGCAATCAAGTAATAGATTTCCGGCTCCGGACGGCAGCGTGATGCACGCGGAGATGAAGATCGGCGATTCGGTTGTGATGCTGGGCGAGGTGATGAAGGGCGCTTCTCCAATGCCCACAGCGCTCTATCTCTACGTCAGTGATGCGGATGCTACGTATCGAAAGGCCCTGGACGCAGGGGGCGAATCTATCGGAGCACCGGAGAATATGTTCTGGGGCGACCGGGTGGCCACCATAAAAGACTTTGCCGGAAACAAGTGGTGGATTGCCACTAACGTGGAAGACGTCAGCGCCGAGGAACTTTCAAGGCGGGCACAGCAGGCCGTGGCTGCCTGATAACGATTCGCCTGGTGAAGCCTAAAAATTGATGTGGCGCTGCGGCGGCGCCCCCGCGTAAGGCGGACGCCGCCCGGCGCCGGCGCCGAGCTATTGGCCTCGCGCCCGGGAGCGCGAGGCCAAGACCCCGGGGGGTGCGGGAGAACGGCCTGTTGCCCAAATACTTCCCCCGCAGCTCTAATTTAGTGATAGAAAAGCGATTAAGTTGTTGTAAGTGTTAGTCATTGTGGTAAATTGGCCCATCATTTTAACTAGGAGTCGGTTGCCATGATGGGTCGCCAAGCCAGAGGCCAACAAGTCAAACTGTTCTACCACGGATTTTGCCTTGACAAGAGGGTGCGCTCGGATCACCCCCTGCGCAAAATCAAGGACCTAATCGACTTTGATTTCACCTACAAAGAGGTCGCGGAGAGCTACGGGGTAAACGGCAATGTCTCGGTTCCCCCTCCGGTTATCCTCAAATTGATGCTCCTGCTGATTCTCTATAACGTCCGATCTGAGCGTGAGCTGATGGCCACTATCCCCGAGAGGATCGACTGGGCTTGGTTTCTTGGCTGGGACCTTGACGAGCCGGTCCCCGACCATAGTGTGCTAAGCAAGGCCAGAGCCCGATGGGGAAGCGCCGCCTTTAAGAGCTTCTTTGAAAGAATCGTCTGGCAATGCATTGAGGCGGGCCTTATCGATGGATCGAAGATCTTCCTGGATGCAAGCCTCATCCAGGCCGATGCCTCAAGAAACTCCATAGTTAAGACCAAAGGCCTGAGGCGACGCGTCAGGCACAGTTTTCGCGAACTCGAGACCCGGCTCGACGATGACTGCCAAGGGGGTGAGGATCGCAGACTGGTCAACAGTACCCGTATGTCCACAACCGATCCCGATGCCGCGATTGTCCGCCACAAAAGGGGGCCTGCCAAGCCTTCCTACAAGGTCCACCGGGCAGTTGATGTCAAATCTGAAGTCATAACCGCTGCCGAAGTTACCCCCGGAGATGTCAACGAGGGCCATATGCTCTCCGAGCTCATTGATGAACACGGCCAAAACACTCGGAGACAGGCCCGGGTGGTGGTCGCAGACTCTCAGTATGGAACTGCCCAAAACTATCTTGAGTGCCATGATCGGTGCATAGAGGCTCACATCCCTTCACTTAATACCACCCACAAGAAAAAGGGCATCTTCTCTGATGAGTTGTTTAGCTACAATCCGCAGGATGACACCTACCTGTGTCCTGCGGGAAACCTGCTAAGTTGTAGAAAATACAGCAAAAAAAATACCGCCTTCGAATACCGGTGTTTAACGAAGGTCTGCAAAGCATGCTCGCTTCGCCATCGGTGCACCACAGCCTCCAGGAAGGGCAGAACCATACAGCGCCATCTCAGATATGACGAAATTGAGTATATGCGCGAAAAGGCACTGAAGCCCGCGTCCAGAAGGGACATAAGGACTCGCAAGCACCTTATGGAAAGAAGCTTTGCCAGGGCCGTGCCACTGGGGTTCAAACGAGCCCGCTGGAGAAGGCTGTGGAGAGTACAGATCCAGGAGTACCTCACAGCCGCCATTCAGAACATTCTGATTCTTGTTCGATATGTCAAAGAGCCAGGCATTGCCAAGGCAGTGGCAATGGCAATGCCAAAAAGGGGGAAACCCCCTTATGGGGTGGCACGCACAATCGCCTTGATTACTCGGGTGGGGTCATTTTCCCGGCTATTATGTTTCTTTTACAAACCCCTTCAGGCCATATCGCCTGGTTGGAGATATTTGGCTGTTTCAAAAACCTTTTAGGCAACAGGCCGAGAACCATTCCCCAGCGCTTTTTCTCAGTGTCCCCCCGCGCTTTTTCTCAGTTCTCAGCTCTTGACGCTCAATACCACCCTGACGTGAACTTTCCTGCCGCCTTTAGGGGCGGGGAAGCTCCACTTCTCCACCTGGGCGCCGATACAGTTCACAAGTGTTTTATCGGCGCCGCTCAAAGCCGAGACAGCGTGGACATTTACAACCGAACCATCCTTGCCGATAGTCCACTCCAGGGTAAGTCTTGCAATACGTCCAGAGAAGCAATGCCGGATCGAGGTAAGATTCCGTTCGAT
The DNA here is from genome assembly GCA_963805125.1 of uncultured delta proteobacterium. Lineage (GTDB taxonomy): Bacteria > Desulfobacterota > Syntrophobacteria > Syntrophobacterales > Syntrophobacteraceae > SbD1. The sequence continues at coordinate 257,946 of CAWDTD010000001.1, forward strand.
CACCTGCCTGACAGTTTCTTTTGAGAGTCGCCCTTCGACCTTCAGGCTTTCTATCACAAGTTCCACATGCTGCTCTTCTCCCGTGGGCCCGGTCTCCGTTTCCGGGGACAAGTGAGGCGCGCCCGCCGTGCTCGCACTTTCTTCCGGCGCCTCCCCACGTCGGGAACCAAGTCTCATGTCCGCAACCACGCCATGGTGGCCAGATTTGGCCTTAAGCGAACCGCCCGAGCCGATATAACCATATCCGGGGGCCGGCGCCGGCATCACCGATGCGTAGGGCGGACTGCCGGGCAGCGCGTTGTCCGAGACCCCCCGGGGCAGGGGCAGGGGCTGCTTTACCGTGACGGCGTCCGCACCCTGGCGGCGCGGCTGCGCATCGATCGCCACAAAGGAAGTATAGGCTGTGAGGAGGCTGTACTTGATGCCAAGCGCCGTAACCTCCCTGACTCTCTCATCGGAAGCTTCGAGCTTGTTATAGTCCGAGAGCTGCGTCACGCGGGACCGCGCCCAAAGATAGCGAAGAGCCGAATTGTCGGCCAGGGGCCTGGTTGCTGAGACATCGATCCGCTTCTCCCATTTGCGCCCGCCGCTCAAGCCGGATAATGTGATCGTCCCCTGCGGTTTGCCCCTCCACTTGCCGAAGACCACTGCCGGGCGTTCCGCAAAGATGTCCGGCACTCCGGAAGGCTCGATGTCATAGGCTTCGAAACTTCCGAAATCGAGCTTGATTCGCGTGAGCACGGGGGACTGCACGTATTTGCGGAACTTTTCGGCCATGCCCGGCGCTTCCTCGGCCCGCGTAATGACAAAGGGCTCTCCCGCGCCGACCCGGGCCATGCCCTCGATCACATGGCGGTTGACGCTCGTGCCTATGCCGAAGGGGAAGATGTTGGCATTACCGATATTTTCGCGGATGAGGTCGAAGACTTCAGGCTCGACCGTCACGTATCCGTCCGTTGCAATAACGATAGTTCGAGCAAAGCCTTCGGTCCTCGGCAGTGTGAGCGCCCGCCGCATTGCCGGCAAAAGTTCGGTGCCTCCGGCCCCCGATTGCTGCCGGATGAGATCGACTGCGCGTCGAATGTTCTCGGGGCTTGCCGGCACGGAGCGCTCGGAGAAAAGGTCCGAGCCGCCCGAAAAGGTCATTATGTTAAACATATCCGCCGGGCGAAGACCGGTGAGCAGTTCCTTGACGAGCTTTTTCGAAATTTCCAGAGGAAAGCCGGACATCGATCCGGAAACATCGACAATGAAGATATACTCCCTGGGGGGCATGGAGTCCGGTGTCACGCGGCTGGGCGGCTGGGCCGTGAGAAGGAAGAAGTTTTCTTCCTTTCCCTCGAAGAGCAGCAGCCCCGATTCGATCCGGTCCCCGGCAAGCCGATACCTGAGGATGAAATCCCGGTTGCCCCCGGAATGCTCGGCGGGGTCCAGCTCGATGTTGGCGATGGTTTTGTCCTGGAATGCGATGGTCGTCTTATGGGACGGGCAGCTCATCTCCTGAATGGGGACGCCGCCGGACACCCTGGCCTTGATGTCGAAAGAATATGGCGCCGATTCCCCCTCGTGCAGATAGGGGTTCTGAGACCACTTCTCGGATGCGGGGGCCGTGGCGGCCGATTGGTTTGAATACCGGGGTCCGACGACGGTCGGGTAGACGAATTCATAGATGCTCTCGGTGGGCACGACTGTTTCGGTGTAGCGCAGTTCGGTTTTGATTTCGTCTCCCGGCAGGATATTTGCCACGTTCATCTGGAAGACATTGGGCCTGTCCTGTTCGAGAAGGGATGCGCTCTTGCCCTCCTGCTTCGCCTGTTCATAGGCCTGGCGGGCTTCTTCCCTCTTTTGTATCTGCGCTGTGATCGTGCGCTCCCCGATGGTCATCTTCATGCCGTAGACAGATGCGCGGGTCGATGCGGGGAAAACGTATATCGCCTCTATCGGTTTTTGGCCTTCATTCTTGTAGACCTGGACGACGACAACATCGGCAATGGGTCCCGAAATGTTTACAGTGACCGAAGTGGATTTCAACGGAAGCCGGTCGACGGTTGAATCGTCGGATTTTACGAAAAAGTAAGGCGAAAGGGTCTTGTCGTCCGACTCAGCCCCCTGTGCGAAGGCCTGTGCGGCGCCTGCGGCGTGCCTTCCCATTCCCGGGTGGTCTGCTGCGGGCAAAAGCATCGTCACAATCAGGGTGAAAAGAATTTTTCTGCCGAATACAAAAAGTGGACGCTTCATTTTTGCTCCTTCATCGTTTTTGGGTTGATAATCGAGATTCTTTCAACCTTCTTTGACAAGGAAGGATGCAAAAAGGTTCCCTGATTTTCTTAAGTCAACGGCATTGGGCTCCGATCCGGGGGCAGCGGCGAGTCATGGGCGCCATCCGGGTCCCCAAGCTCGGCCACCCGGGCGCCGCGCCTTGAGCATCTGCCGGTAGAACTGCCCATATACGGGACTGTCGAGCATTTCTTGAGTTATCGGGTCCTCAGGGGCCGGTTCTCCATTTGCGGCCCTCAGCCGAGCTTCCCGGAGGAGTTGGGCAAAGTCTTAGGCATTGTCTGGCGCGCCCGGATCGGGGAGGGCCGGGAACGCCATTGGCGGCCTGGCGGGCGGGCCGTGGGCAGGCGTGCCGCAGGCGGGCGTGGCCGGTGCCAGGCTTTCTACTTGCGCGAGCTTTTTTTCAATTGACGGCATCTTTCGTTTCTTTCCCGATTTTCTTTGCGAGTTATTTTTCCCCTTCCATCTCTGTCAATAATGTTCTAATTATATGTGTAAATCAGGACGTATAATTTTACACACTGGCAGGCACCTTATATGGAAACCGTTAGGATCAACATAATTCTGCCCAAGACGCTGGCGCAGGAAGTGGACGCTTTGACCGCGCCAAGGAAGCGCGGCCGGTTCATAGCCGATGCAATCAGACGGCGGATCAGGGAAATGCGGGAAGAAGAGATGCATGGCGCGATGGAGGAGGGTTATCGGTCCAACGCCGGTGAAAGCAGGGCCCTGTCAGCCGAATTTGAAGCTGCCGACCTGGAGGGGTGGGATGATTATTAAGCGCGGCTCGATCTACCTGGCCGCGCTCGACCCTGTAGTGGGCAGGGAGATTGCCAAAACAAGACCGATTCTTGTCGTTTCCAATGACATAAATAACGAATTTTCCGGGACGATAACCGTTCTGCCCCTCACCTCGGGTCATACAGACAAGATTTATCCCTTTGAGGTTTTTCTCCCCAAGGCAGCGGCCAATCTTCCCAAGCCTTCAAAGGTCAAGGCCGATCAAATACGGACCCTGGACAGAAGCAGAATCGTCAAGCTAATCGGCTCCCTTGAGAGGGAAATCATGGGCCGGGTCGACGAGGCAGTCAAATGCCATCTGGGTTTGGAATAAGGCAAAGTGATCAAGTGAACTTGTTCCCATCCGCTTACCTGCGCTCTCAAAATCCCCCCCTGCCCTTTTAGGGAAGGTGGCTCCATGGGAAATCCCCCTGCCCCTTTAGAAAAGGGGTTGGTCCAGGTGCAACACGGCGGCCGTCATCAAGTCTTCTTCCCACTCTCCGACTTTTCGAAAGTTTTCTTATCACCGCATTGCGGACATTTTTGAGGTTTGCATCGGGCATCTTTTTCAAATCCACAGTTGCTGCACTTGAACGTCGCCATATTCCACCTCTTTTGGTTATAAGATCATGAGAAAATGCGGGGATCAAACCCCGAGAAGGCGCCACAAATTCTCCACCCGATTCCTTTTTAGTCACGGGTGTCGAAACTGACCGACACCCGGACTTTCGAATCGGCGGCGGGGCTGAACTCTTTATCCCCGCTCAATTCTACGTCACCGAGGCGGCGCAACTGGTCAAGGAAGGAGTGGTAGTTCGCGGCAGGCATCTCAGCCAGCAGGGTCTCGCGCTGATTCTCATCCCGGGGAGGCCCGGCACTCAAGACCCTCCCGTTTGCCCGCTTGATCAGTCGTATGACATCGGAGGAAATTTGTCGCGTTTCAGAGGGCGGACTGCCCTCAGACACTTCTGCGGATCCTCCAAATCCTTTTGACACATCCCGCTTCAGGCTTCTATCATCCCGGGCGCCCGGCCTCGTTGCACTTGCGCTCGGGGGTGAAAGGCTTTCCGGCCTGAATGAGCCGCCTCGAGTCTTTACTTTTACGGAAGCTGCGGGCAACTTTACAGTAAGGGTCACCGACTGCGTTTCAACGCCGGCCAGACGGTGAGGTTCGCCCATGGGCGGGACCGGCGGAGCGGGTGAGACTCGAGGCGCCCGGGCAGAAGGAGCCGGGGCGGCCGAGCCGGGTGATTCAACCGAGGGAGGCGCCGAAGAGCGCAACGTCTTCTGGCCCCCGTCCCGCAAAATCACCTGTGCCGCAGCAATCACCACTACTGCGGTCGCCGCAGCCCCCGCCAGTTGAAAGAAATGCTTCCGGGCGAACAAACCCGTGAGTCCCTGCCTGAGCCTCGAGAGAACGGAAGGCTTTTCCACACGGCTTCGGACCTGCTCGAGGAAGTCCCCGGGCGCTGCCACCTTCGGCAGGCTTCCAAGGGCGTTCGATTGCTCTCTGAGAGCTTCCAACTGCATCGAGCACGACCTGCACACGGCCAGATGCGCCTCCACGGCCTCCCGGAATTCCGCCGGGATTTCCGTATCCATATTTTCAAAAAGAATGGCTCTAATCTGAGAGCATTCCATGGGAACCACCTCTTTTCGCCCCGCCCTGAAGCTTATTTTGGAGGATCAGTCTCGCGCGAGCCAGCTTGGATTTCAGGGTCCCGAGATTATATCCCGTAATTCTGGATATTTCTTCATAGGAGAGCCCCTCCACATGCCGCAGGACAATGACGGTCCTATGGTCGTGAGACAGGGAATTGACAGCGGATTGAAGCATGATGCCCCTCTCCTTCTCCGTCATCTGGACCAGTGGTGAGGGCGCGGAGTCCTCGATCTCGAAGTCCCCGGGTCCTTCATCTTCCCGCGAGTCTTGACCGAACCTCAGGACCCTTTTCCAAAAGCGATGCTCGGCGGAGTTGCGCCTGTTCCTGCAGATGTTCACCGCAATGGTGTAGACCCAGGTCGAAAAACTCGACTCGAACCTGAAGCCCTCGAGCGACCGGAACACCTTTATGAAAGTCTCCTGCGCGCACTCTTCGGCGTCGCCGTACTCGCCCAGCAGTCTGTAACACAGGTTGAATATGCGGTCCTTGTGCCGCAATACCAGCCTGTCCAGGCCCTCGCGATCCCCCGCCAGAAAAGCGGCAATGTCCGTTCTGTCTTCTTCTTTCGCCATGGCCCGAGCCGAGGCAAACCGGCATTTCCTCTTGATATTTTAGACAGGACCGATCAGTGGAAGTTCCATCAAACCTCCATGTTCTATGATCGGAAGACTATTCTAAAGTCGTGCATGGGGCAAAATTGTAGTATGATGATAACATTGGGTCTGTCCGTTTGTAAACGTTGACCGCACGCGCAGCACGAGAAGCCTCTGCACCGCGCGGCCTGGAAATTTTTTCAGGCGAGGATGCGAACAGGGAAAAAACGGATGGAGCGGTGAGGGTGGCAAAGATGTGAACAATTTAATATCAAAGGAGGGCAAGATGAAGAGGGTGTTTGTAGTGGCATGTGCTGTGGTTTTTGCGCTGGTTTTCGTGGGTGCCGGGGTTGCCGGGGCCAAGACCGCATTCAAGAAGGGCGATGTGGTTTACGTCTGTGGGTGCGGAGCTGGCTGCCCCTGTCTTACCATGTCGAAAAAACCGGGTCAGTGTGTGTGCGAAAAAGACCTGGTAAAAACGACAATCGATAAAGTAGCAAGGGGTAAGGCTTACGTGACCGTAGAGGGCAAGACGCTGGTTTTCAAGACGAAAGGGAAGTACGTCTGCGCCTGCGGCGCCGGCTGCGATTGCGACACGATCAGCCAAAAACCGGGAAAATGTACTTGCGGCAAGCCCCTGAAAGCCGTCAAAGGTTCGAAATAGTATTAGATCCCCGGCGGCAGAGCCTGAAGATTGGGCCCTGCCTCGTGCAGGGCCCGCCCACCCTCCCCTGCCTCGCGGAGCGTCGAAATTGTTCGGCATCATAACCCCGGGGCTTAAAGCAGGAACATTGGAACCCGATCCGGGAGGGGTTTTCTTAACCATGTCTCTTGCTTACGATCTCGAAATCCCCCCATGTTCCCCCACCCCCCTTTAGAAAAGGGGGGTGGTTGTGAAAATCCCCCGGGCCTCTATTGAGTTATGAGTTTTTAGTTCCCGAGAAGGGCATGCAGGATAGCGGTTAGTGATGGATGAGTCTATCAGGCGCAATGCCGAGTTGGTCATCGAACAGATGAAAAATCTGCTTGGAGTGACACTTTCCTATGATGAAGAATCGGTCGCATGGCTGGATAACTACATTGTGCGAATCCGAGGGGAGCTGTCTCAGGAAGTAGCAGGCCAACTGGTGAGCGTTCTGGGCTCGTTTTTCGGTGAGTGCATCCGCCGGCGCTTCGGCGGGGAATGGCGCTTTACCGGGGGGCAGTGGGCCATTGTGTTCGATCCCGCCAACGCCGCTTTCCCATTTGCGAAAATCAGCAAGCACTTCCAAAGTGACGGCGAATCTATCCTGGGCATGTACAAAACCATTCCGCTTGTCTTCAAGAAAACGTTGAAGAGCGAATTGGCCCCGGTTGACGCACCAGTCACGATCCCGGGGATGAACGCCCAAGAGGTTCATGAGATCGCTTCGCTGCTCGATCTTTTGCGGTCCCGCGAGTACATGTCCCGCAAATATCGCTTCAAGGGCAACGCCTGGTATGAGATCGGCAACCATCGCTTCTCGATGGAGTACCACAATCTTGCCGCTGAAGAGGAACGAAGCGCCGGAGCAATTCGGTCCAGGCTTGAAGAAACACTGGGGACCGCCGGAAGCATCCCCGCCCCGGATCCGGAAGTGATGCCTGCAATGAGGACGAACGCTGAAGCGCTCCCCAATCCCTGGGTCGACGAGCAGAGTGATTTCGATGGGGCCTGCTTTTGTGCGCGCTACCCACGGTGGACCCGGTTTATACCTGAGCTTTGGCGCGCCTACGAAAGATGGAAAGACGATCCGAGGTTGTTGCGGGAGGCGCCGAGGTTCATGCCCGTCGATCCTTCATGGCAGCCATGAAGACAAAATCCCCCCTGCCCCCCCTTTAGAAAAGGGGGAGGCGCCCTCACCCCGCCCCTCGATCCCCGAGGGAGAGGGAGCGCGATCGGCATCCCCTTTAGAAAATGGGGGTGAATCGGAAATCCCCCCCTGCCCTCCTTTAAAAAAGCTACTCTATCACCTCCTCAATATACCAGGGTGGGGAATTCAGCGACAGCCACTTCAATAAAAAACCAGTTGCGGTTTAGAGCAGTGGTCTTTGTGATAATGGTGGGTGCGCGCTTTGTATCCAGAGCTCATGCCGCCCCGGAGGTTTATTGAATGGGACAGCAACTCAAAGTACTGCTCATCGACGACGATGAGGACTACCATGTAATTATTGAAGACCTGCTCTCGGAGTTCCGCCCTGCCGGGTATAAGATCGAGAGAGTCTCTACTTATGGCGCCGCTCTGGAAGCGATAAGGCGTCGCGAACACGACGTTTATTTGCTGGACTACCATCTGGGGGAGCGAAACGGCCCTGAGCTTCTGCACGAGATTGGCGCGGACTCCTTTCGGGCGCCTTTTATTCTTCTGTCGGCACTGGGAGACTATGAGCTGCATATGTCGGCAATAAAGGCGGGGGCGGCTGATTACCTGGCCAAGAGCGATCTGAGCGCCCCCTTGCTTGAGCGCGCCATTCGCTACGCGGTCGAGCGCAGGCGGGTAGAGGAAGAACTGCGGGCCGTTGAAGAGCGATTCGACCAACTGGCCGCAAACATCAACATGGTCTTCTGGATCACCTCTCTTGAGGGCGACGAGATCATCTATATCAACCAGGCATTCGAATCGATTTGGGGTATCTCATTGGAGACCCTGCGCAAGTGGCCCAAATCCTGGTTGGATGCTCTTCATCCGGAAGATCGCGACCGCGTGCCGGCCGCTCTTGGGGGGCATGATCCAAATGAGTTCGGCACTTACGAGTATCGCATCGAGCGGCCCGATAATTCGATCCGATGGATACGTGACCGCTTTTTTCCCATACGCAATGGAGCGGGTGAAATTCACCGTGTCGCCAGGATTTCGGAGGACGTGACCGAAGAGAAAAGGATGCGCAAGGAAGCCGAGTATCACTTGCAGCAGATCGTCCAGGCGGACAAGATGGCTTCGCTCGGGGAGGTTGTGGCGGGTGTGGCTCATGAGATCAATAATCCCAACAGCTTCATAGCCTATAATGTTCCTCTTTTGGAAGAAACATGGAAGACCTTCGAACCGATCATTTCCGATTATGCCTCATCGCATCCTGAATGGAAGAAGGGGCCGTTGTCTCTTGGCGAGTTCTGTGAGGAGATGAGGGAAATCATCGAAGCCATAAGAATCGGTTCGGACCGCATTTCGAATGTCGTGAGCAACCTGAAGGATTTCGCACGCATGGACGAAGGCGCCGGGGCCAGGGCCGTCCAGATAAACGAGGTCGTCGAGAAAACCCTGACGATTGTCGGGGCCCAGTTGAGAAAACAGGCTTCCCAGGTCAACGTGAGCCTTTCCGACGATCTTCCGAGAGTCAGCGGGCACCTGCAAAAGCTCGAACAGGTGTTGGCCAATCTGCTCCTCAACGCAGCCCATGCGCTCCCGATCAAAGACAGGGGGAGAATCTCGGTTACCACCCGCTATATCGGAAGACTGCGCTCCGTTTTGATCGAGATCGAAGACAACGGTGATGGGATAAAGACTGAGGTCATGAGCCGGATTTTCGAGCCCTTCTTTACCACCAGGCGGGCTTCGGGCGGCACGGGGCTGGGGCTTTCGGTCTCCTACGGTCTGGTAATGGAGCATGGAGGCACCATCGGCGCACTCTCGAGGCCGGGAATCGGAAGCCGCTTCACCGTCTATCTTCCTGTTGAACGGGAGGCCGGGATTCGGCTTAGTCCCATAATCCTCTGTGTGGACGACAATCAGGGGTTCCTCAACATGCTCAGGACGATATTCATCAAGGTAAATACGGATATCGAGACCCTGGAGAGCGCGGAAGCCGCGTTGGGATATCTGGAAGATCATCCGGAGGTGGATATTGTCCTTTCGGATCTCTTCATGCCTGGAATGGACGGCTGGCAGCTCCTTGCAAAAGTCAAGGAGAGGTTTCCCCTGATTTCTTTCATCCTGTATACCGGTCACCAGGATGCACTCGAAGGCAAACCAAAAGGAGTGCCCTTTCCCGATTACTATCTAGAAAAGCCCTTCACGGTTCAACAACTCACACGGCTGGTAGATTCAGTTGGCAGGCAGGTCCTATGAAAGTTCTCGTAGTCGATGATGAACGAGTGGCGTTGGGTTCCATAAGACGTCTTCTGAGAAGACGGGGCGTATGCGACGTCGAGATCTGCGAGAGCGGGAAAGAGGCGATCTGCCGCATCAGGGAGCAGGATTATGATATTGTCCTGCTGGACCTTCTGATGCCTTCCATTGACGGCATGCAGGTCCTGGAATCCACCAAGCCTTTCAGTGCCTCCACCGAATTTATCATTGTAACGGCCGTGGACGACCTTTCCACGGCAGTCAGGGCCGTGCGTCTCGGGGCTTACGATTATCTGGTCAAGCCTGTCGACAACGAGAGGCTGTGTCTGTCGATTGAGCGAGCCTACGAACGAAAGGCGCTGATAGCCGGTCTTGCAGGGTCGGGCAAAGGCTCGGCGCAGGTTCCAGGGGCCTTCTTCGAGATCATCACGAAAGATCCACGCATGAAAGAAGTGCTGAGGTATGCCGAGGTCATGGCCCGAAGCGGCAATCCCGTGCTCATAACCGGTGAGACCGGTACCGGCAAGGAACTCGCCGCACGGGGGATTCATCGTGCAGGACCCGCGCGCGGGGGCCCTTTCCTGGCTGTAAATATCGCTTCTATTCCGGAATCCCTTTTTGAGAGCCAGCTCTTCGGACACGTCAAAGGTGCCTTCACCGGGGCGCAGAGAGACTACGCGGGCTACTTCGAGCAGGCAAACGGAGGAACGCTCTTCCTCGATGAAATCGGGGAACTCCCTTTGAACCTCCAGGTCAAAATGCTTCGCGTATTGGAGGACAAATCCATTGTCCGCCTCGGTGATACGAAGCCGACCCATGTGAACGTTCGGATTGTGTCCGCCACCAACAGGGACCTGGAGCACTCCTGTCGTGAAGGAAGATTCCGGTTCGACCTGATGTATCGGCTCAAGTCCGCCCATGTCCACCTGCCTCCCTTGAGAGAAAGGGAAAACGATATCCCGCTGCTCGCCACCCACTTTCTTGCAGAGGCGTGCAAGCGGTACGACAAGAAGGTGCAATCCTTCAGCACCGAAGCCATGCAAGTTTTGACAGCCAGGGCCTTTCCCGGCAATGTGCGTGAACTGGCCCAACTGGTTGAGAACTCGGTCCTTCTTTGCGACTCGCCTTTCATTCTACCCCGTCATTTGGGAGAAAGCTCCCCGTCTGCACCCTCGCCGGCTCGAAGTCTATGCACACTCAAGAAAAACGATGAGCTGCACGTTTTATTCGTACTCGAGCAAACCGGAGGCGACCGAAAACAGGCTGCAAAATTTTTGGGCATCACCGTCAGGCAGTTGCAAAGAAAATTAGCGAGTATGAAAAATAGAGTGAGCAGTGAGTGAACTTCAGGTCACCCGGCCGCGACATTCAGGTCGCGGCGCAAAGAGAGGGCACAGGGAGCAGGCAGCCAAACTGTGGTCGGTGATTGGTGGTCAGAAAAGGCCTTTCTCTGAAGACTGATGACCGGCGACTCTTTCGCTTCCCGCTCCCCCCTCGTAAGATAGACTTATTAACAAGCCAAAAGTATTTTTTTAGTTGCAAAAAGATACCACACTGATGCGGCGGTGTGTGGTCCCTCGGCGCAGCCATGCGAGGAGGCCTGCGCAGCGTCTGGCGCGGTTGAATGTCCTGCGGCCCGGCCGGCGCTTCAAAAAAGTGAAGTGGGCTGCGAGGAACAAGCCGCTCCGCGCGCATCGAGGCACTTCAAGAAACAAAGTGGTTCTCGCGGGCCTCCCTTAAGCGGTAATCTGGTCATTCAATTTCTGCGGCTAAAGCCTGCTAAAAGGTATGACCAAATTATCGCCTTTGGGCGGAAGGGTGCTTCGCGGAGCGCGGAAGGCCGACCGCTCATTCTCGACAGCCCTGTCCCAACCGGTCCCCACCGGTTCCCAACGCGAGACCGGACGGCAGCGGGAGGCCTTCTGTTTCAGATGACATTTCCTTCGCGTCGTTTTGCAGAGACAAAAAGCCTCCAACTGGTATAAATACTAATGATATCGGGAAGATGGCGCTTCTTTGATCTGCCGGGCACGCATTATGCGAGACAGAAGGAGGAAGGCGGAGGACTGAGGACGGAGCGCGAGCGCAGCATGGGCGCGACCGGAAAAGCAGTGAACAGTGAGCGAGAGTCACCACAAAGAATATGCTGAGGGAAGGCGCATTATGAAGGTCCTCATCGCGGAAGACGATATCGTTTCATGCCGCATACTTGAAGATATGCTAAGTGATTGGGGCTACGAGGCCGTTGTATCGCAGGAGGGCGGCGCAGCCTGGAGGATTTTGCAGGAGCAGGATCCCCCGAAGCTCGCAATCCTTGACTGGCTTATGCCTGGAATGGACGGCGTAGAGATCTGCCGGATGCTTCGCAGACTTGACAGCATTGAGCCGGCATACGTCATTCTTCTTACGGCAAAGAATTCCAGGGAGGATATCGTCACCGGGTTGGAAGCAGGCGCCAACGACTTTATCACCAAGCCTTTCGATCCTGAGGAGTTGCGCGTTCGTGTCCAGGCCGGGAGGCGCATCGTCGAGTTGCAGTCCGAGTTGGCCGCGCGTGTCAAGGACTTGCAGGAAGCCTTCGACCATATCAAAACACTCCAGGGCATTTTGCCCATCTGTTCCTACTGCAAGAAAATCCGGGACGACCAAAGCTACTGGCGCCAACTGGAAAGCTATCTGGCCGCTCACTCCAATGTCCGGTTCAGCCATGGAATATGCCCGGAATGCTACGAGAAGCATGTAGTACCAATGCTCGATCAGGAATTGGGCAAAGATCGCGGAGGACAACGATGAGAAAAATGCGCCGGGCATTGACGGTTTTTTCTATCATGCCCGGGCATGAGAGAGGACCTATGCCAAAGATCGCCCGGCGTTTTCATCACGGATTGAAGCTTCGAGCCAAACTGACGCTTGGGTCCCTGATCGTGATCATGCTGACGATGGTAGTAGTCACGGTTGCGCTGATTGGCCAACACTTCCTTGTTCATGACAGGGTCCGGCAAGGCGATACGGAAACATACGACCGGGTCACCCGGATTGGTTCGATAATCACATGGACGATGACAGGAGTCGGATCGGGGGCGGCATTGGTTGGGATTTGCCTTGCGTTCTTCATCTCACGGGTCATCTGGAAGGGAGTCCATGATTCTGTAAAGTTCGCTGAGCAAGTTTCCCGGGGAGACCTGGAATCCCGGATGAGCAGGGAAGGAAACGATGAATTGGCGATCCTGGCTGAAGCCCTCAACGGGATGGCGGAGTCGCTTCTGCACGCCCGCTTGTCCCACGAACGGGAGAAGGCGGAGCTCGAGGGGCTCAACCGCAGGCTTCTCTGCGAGATTCGAGAACGCAGGAGAGTGGAGGAAGCTCTTCGTGTGGCAATGGCGAAAGCTGACGATGAGCGGTCCAAGACCGAGTCGATCATCAGCGCGCTTGGAGATGCCCTCACAATTCAGGATACCAGCTATAAGATTCTTTTCCAGAACGCGATATCCAAAGAAGAACTTGGAGATCACGTGGGTGAATACTGCTACACAGCCTTCCACCAACTGGATAAAGTTTGCAATGAATGTGCCATGGAGATGAGCTTCGCGGACGGCAATATCCATAAGCAGGAAAGAAGCGGCGCTCCCTCTCGCGGCAGCAATGTATACGTTCAGGTCAGCACATCTCCGCTAAGGGATGCCGTGGGCAGAATCATCGCCGGTATCGAACTCGTAAGGGACATCAGCGAGCTGAAACAGAGGGAAGAAGAACTGAGGCGCGCAAAGGAGGCCGCCGAATCGGCCAGCAAGGCCAAGAGCCAATTTATGGCCAACATGAGCCACGAGATCCGCACGCCAATGCACGGCGTAATCGGGATGGTCAAACTCGCACTGCGAACGGAACTGGACCCCCGGCAACGGGAGTACCTGAGCATGGCAAGGGCTTCGGCAGAATCACTGCTCAGGCTCCTTAACGATATCATGGACTTCAGCAAAATCGAGGCGGGAAAGTTGGACCTTCTCAGCATTGCCTTCAATCTCGAGGAGAGTATCGGAGGGGCGATGGGCCTTGTTGCCGTGCAGGCACGCAGCAAAGATATCAAGCTCTCCTATCTGATAGACCGCGAAATCCCCAGCGTGCTTGTGGGAGACCCCGGCCGATTGGGCCAGGTCCTTATCAACCTTCTGGGCAATGCCGTCAAGTTCACCGACCGGGGGGAAGTTTCCGTGCTCGTAGAGGTGGAATCCGCCTGCGAGGAGGAAGTTGTTTTGCATTTTTCCGTATCGGATTCCGGCATAGGCATCCCCGAAGACAAGCAGCAGATAATTTTCGATGCCTTCACTCAGGCGGACAATTCCACAACGCGGCACTTTGGAGGCTCGGGCCTGGGGCTTGCTATTTCATCACGGCTGGTCGAACTGATGGGTGGAACGATCAGGGTTGAGAGTCAAACAGGCCAGGGCAGCACATTCCATTTCACCGCGCGCTTCGGTGTCAGCTCCGAGCAAGAGGTTTCGCTCGATTGCGGAGAGACAGGTCACCAGAAGGCTGCGGGGTTGTCTCTTTTGCCCGAACCGCTCCGCCGCCTTCGAGTTCTTCTTGCCGAGGATAACTTGATCAACCGGAAACTGGCGATTTCGATTCTCGAGGAACGCGGACACACAGTGACAGTAGCGAACAACGGCCGAGAGGCGATCTCTCTGTTTCAGGCAAAGCCCTTTGACCTCATCCTGATGGACATACAGATGCCCGAGGTGGACGGCATCCAGGCGACCTCCGCGATCCGGGAGCTTGAAAAGGGGCAGGATACACATATGCCAATCATAGCCATGACCGCCCACGCCCTCAAAGACGACCAGCAAAGGTGCCTTGCGGCAGGCATGGACAACTATATCTCAAAACCCGTCGATCCCGATGAACTTATCTTAATGGTTGAGGAGCACCCTCCGAATGGCGCGCGCTCGGGGCGTCCGGGTGGGAAAGAGGAAATGAGGGAGATTTCCCCGCCCGGGGCTTCAGTATTCGAGATGGGTGTGGCTCTCGCTCGAGCCAGGGGCAAAATGGATCTTCTGAGGGAAATAGCGGCTCTTTTCCAACAGCAGTGCCCGAAGCTGCTTTCGGACATCCGGGAATCGATCGGGCGCCGGGACTGTGAAAGGCTTCAACGATCGGCACACAATTTGAAGAATTCGGTTGGAAACTTCGGAGGCCGGGATGCTTTCCGGGTCGCACTAAGAATGGAGGAACTCGCACTGGAAGGAAACCTCAGCGGGGCCGAGGCGTTCCTGGAAGAAATGGAGCAGAAGATCGCCATGCTTCGGGACGCTCTGAGTACGCTTAACGGGTAGACCGTCCTGGCTCACTATTGAGGCCACCCGCAGCCGGCCGCAACCAAAAAGAATGGGGGATCGTCATCCCGGCGAGGCGGGTGGGCGGGTTCGGGACCCAATGCGTTCAAACAGCGGCAAAGACGCTGGATTGCGCCCCGGCGCACGTCGGGATCGCCGGAATGACTGATTGTTGATTCTTACTCCCGGGACCTAGTTGACCATGCGCCTAGTTCCACGCTGTAGTAGGTTTGTCTTCGTAGCCGGCCAATAAGAGATGAAGGTCCTCCTCGTTTAGCCGGCGGACCTGCTCGGGTTGCCAACCATACTTGTCAATCAGGTACCTGTGAACAGCCTGCATTCCCTTCAAACCCACATAGCCTTCCTTCATTGCCATGTGGTCGCCTATTTTTTCAAATATCGTGGTCATGTTTGCGTCTCCTTCCAGTTATGATCATCGATTCCGTTCATATCGAACATCATCTTTAACATAAGATAATGCTTCGGATTATCGTCGAAAACCGGTGCGAAACGGGAATTGATGAAATCCGGCATGCCTGTTTCAACTTCAGTTGCAAGAAGCTGCGCGACGTAGTACAATAAATTGGAATTGGTTTCAACAGAAGCTGCCGCAGGAGGTGCATCGTGTGCCTGACGGCTCTGGGCCTTGCGCTTTGCCTTTGACAAGGGAGAGAAACATATGCTCAAGATTCTAAGGATCGACTCGGGAGCGGCTGGAGGACCGAAGGCAACTGAAGTCCCCACGGGAGAATACACGGGACTGGGTGGCCGCGCGCTTACCTCGACTCTGGTGGCCAAAGAGGTGCCGCCGCTTTGCCATCCTTTGGGCGCCGAGAACAAGCTGGTACTGGCCCCCGGTATATTGAGCGGCACCATAGCCGCCATGTCCGGACGGATTTCGGCAGGCGCCAAGAGTCCTCTGACAGGGGGCATCAAGGAAGCCAACGCGGGCGGCCAGGCGGCGCAGGTGATGGCAAGACTGGGCTACGCGGCCATCGTTTTGGAAGGCAAGCCGGAAAGTGACGATCTCTACAAGGTTTACGTAAATAAAGACGGGGTAAAGATCACCAGGGACAATAGCCTCAAGATGCTCCCAAACTATGATCTTGCCGAAAAGATGAAAGCCGAGTACGGGGACGGCGTGGCTCTGATCTCCATCGGCCCGGCCGGAGAAATGAAATTGGCGGCGGCTTCGATCGCCTGCACCGACATGGAGTTTCGACCCACTCGTCATGCCGGACGCGGGGGATTGGGCGCCGTGATGGGCGCCAAGGGGATCAAGGTCATCGTTCTGGACGACTCCGGCATGAAGATGCGCACCCCCAAAGACCCCGAGAAATACAAAGACGCCAACAAGAGATTCGTCGAGGGTTTAACGAAGCATCCCGTTACCGGACAGGGTCTGCCCGCTTACGGGACCAACGTTTTGACCAACATTATGAATGAAGCTGGGGGATATCCCACTTACAATTTCAAGCAGGGCCGTTTCGATGGGGCTCACAAGATCAGCGGGGAAACCCAGGCCGAGACTGAAATAGCCCGGCAGGGTTCAGCCACCCACGGCTGCCACCGGGGATGTGTCATCAGGTGCTCGGGGACCTATAACGATAAGGACGGCCATTATCTGACCAAGCAGCCCGAGTATGAAACCGTCTGGGCCCATGGCGGCAACTGCGGCATCTCTGATTTGGATGCGATAGCCATGCTCGATTTTCTGGACGACAACTACGGTGTGGATACCATCGAGATGGGGGCAACCCTGGGGGTTGCCATGGAAGCGGGTGTTATCAAGTTCGGAGACGCCGAAGGGGCCATCAGGCTCGTCAAGGAAGTGGGCCAGGGCACTCCGCTGGGACGCATTCTGGGCAGCGGCGCGGCTGTGACCGGCAGGGTCTTTGGCGTCGAACGGGTGCCGGTAGTTAAAGGGCAGGCCCTTCCGGCTTACGATCCCCGGGCCGTGCAGGGTATCGGGGTAACCTACGCCACAAGCACCATGGGGGCCGATCACACCGCCGGATATGCCGTAGCCACAAACATTCTCGGGGTGGGCGGCAAGCTCGACCCGCTCAAACCCGAGGGACAGGTCGAACTCTCGCGCAATCTCCAGATAGCAACCGCTGCGATTGACTCGACCGGCATGTGCCTGTTCATCGCCTTTGCTATTATGGATCAGCCTGATACCTTCCAGGCGCTCGTCGATCTGATCAATGCCTTCTACGGCCTGAACATGACCGGCGATGACGTCGTGGCGCTTGGCAAGCAGGTTTTGAAGACCGAGCGGGACTTCAACACGAGGGCGGGCTTTAGCAAAGAGCACGATCGGCTGCCGAGCTTTTTCAAAAACGAGCAGCTCGCGCCGCACAATGTGGTGTTCACTGTACCCGACGAAGAGCTGGACAAAGTTTATAACTGGTAGCCGGTCCCCGCCGCCCGATCTCCACAGCCCGCCCCGCCGGTTCCCAACGCGAGATGGGGTTCCGGGAGGAGCGAAGCGCGGTCGATCCGGGGTGGGCCATGGTTGCGATCTGACATTCCCCCTTGCCCCGGGGCATGGGGGATGTCAGTGAGGCCGATTTGGCATTGAATCCCCGGGTTTCCGCTAACCGGCATCGCCTCCCGGCTCCGGCGTCTGCGGCCAACTCCCGCCATAGACCTTCTTTGAACACAAATCCTGAGGTCAGACCCATGCTGAAGACTTCAGCTTATGCCGCCCTTTCCGCCAAAACGCCATTGGCCCCGTATTCCATCGAACGCCGCGAGCCCGGTCCGCACGAGGTGCTGATCGACATTGACTACTGTGGCATCTGTCATTCCGACATCCACCTGGCCCGCAACGAGTGGGGCAGATCCACTTTTCCCATGGTCCCGGGTCACGAGATCATAGGCCACGTGACACAGGTGGGGGACAAGGTCGTGAAATGGAGGGAGGGCGATAGCGTGGGCATCGGCTGTTTGGTGGATTCGTGCCGCACCTGTGAGGCCTGCCGGGCGGGTGAAGAACAGTTCTGCGAAGAGGGAGCGGTCTTATACTAAGTTGCGCCCATACGGGTAAGAATTGGCGATTGGAACCCCCCTTTTCTAAAGGGGGGCAGGGGGGATTTTGTGAATGGAGGTTTTACCTCTTTGAGCGCAACTTGGTATTAACCTTCAACAGCTTCGAACGCGACGGCAAGACTCCGACCTTCGGCGGCTTCTCCACGCGCATCACCGTGAACGAGGAGTACGTACTGCGAATATATGCAGGAATGCCGCTCGAACGCACGGCGCCGCTCCTGTGCGCGGGCATCACCACTTACTCGCCGCTGCATCGTTTCGGCGTCAAAGCCGGAGACAGCGTCGCCGTGGTGGGACTCGGAGGGCTGGGTCACATGGCCGTAAAAATCGCCAAAGCCATGGGGGCGAATGTCACCGTGGTCAGCCATTCACCGCAAAAAAGCGACGATGCGTTAGCACTCGGTGCGGCCGATTTCATCGCGACCCGAGATGAGAGTGCGTTTAGCAAGAACGCCAACCGCTTCGACTTCATCCTCGACACCGTCTCCGCAAAGCACGACTACAACGCCTATCTGAACTTGCTGCGCCGCGATGCCACCATGGTGCTGGTGGGCCGGGCCATGAGAACCAGCTAACAAAAACGACCTTCTAAGCACAGGCGAGGCGCTTAAGCCACGCCCTGAGCAAAATGATACTTTCTGCCCGGATACGCCTGGCACATTGCTCACCGGTGTCACAAGAGAGAATTGCTTCTCAAATTTGAGGGAGACCGCCTTAGAACTTCCTGGATGGCGCCCTTGAGTTCGCGGGTGGTGTGGCTTCGTTCCTAAGGGGTGGCCAGGGATACCTGGAGCATGAGCACGATCCGTTGCAGGAACCTTCCTTTGTTGACACTCACAGGAGTTTAGTATAATTAAAACAAATACTGATTAAAGGACAAACAATGATGGCAGCGCATTCACAAATTGGGCGGGTGAGCAAACGCCGCATTTTCGAAACGCTCATCGCGCTGGTTTGTCTTTGTTTGTCGGCATCTCCGGCAATAGCGGACGAAAATCCACAGGCAGTAATCAAAGCCGGTACGGACCAGGTGCTTCAACTCCTCAGGCAATATCGTGAGAATACCCAGGTTCGCAGGGAAAAAATCCGGGCCGTCGTCGATCAATACTTTGATTTCGGCGCGATAGCGAGGCGCGCCCTGGGGCCGCGATGGAGGGATCAACCCCCCGAAAAGATGCAGGAACTTACGCACTACTTCAGTCAACTGCTCTTTAACACCTACATTCAAAGGCTCGAAAAGTATAGAAACGAAAAAATCACTTACGAGCAGAAGCAGACGGGACAGGACTATGCCGTTGTAGATGCCCTTGTAGTCGGAGGGCAGGTTGGCAGGATCACCATCGATTATTACCTCCACCGCAAAGACGGGGAGTGGAAGGTATACGATGTCGTGATCGAGGGGGTGGGTCTGGTGACCAACTACCGCGGCCAGTTCGACGAAATATTATCGAGAAGCTCATTTGATGAGCTTTTGAGACAGCTAAAGGAAAAAGTCGCTCAGAGCTGAGAAATTCCTCCAATAAGGGGACGCTGTGCGATGAGCCGCTTTTGCTCGCGGAGCACAGGAAGTCCCTGAAGCGGATCATTGTCTGGTTTGTGTCACTTCCCGGTGCATGGCCGCCAGGAACTCGGCTCCGTTGCGGATAACCTCTTCATCGACATCGAAGGTCGTGCTGTGATGGCCGCCGCCGACCGGAGTGCCAAACAGAACGAACAACGCCTTGCCCCCCCTGGCCTGAACACGCTCCATCATCACGGTCACGTCTTCGGATGCATTGAAAGCGGTCTCCTGTATCACCCGGGTAGTCGACGGGAGTTTCCCGGCCACTGAGGTCCCCAGTTCTATGAGCTCGGGGGAACTCTCGGCGCTGAGCGCTGTGGCAGCAGGTTTGACTTCGAGATCCAGGTCGTACATCCTTGCGGCGCCCTCCAGCACTTCCCTGGCTTTCTCGACCATGAAGGCGTTTATCCCGTTGGTCACACCGCGCGTTTCCATGCGGAAGTAAGCCTTGTCGGGAATGATGTTCCAGGTCGTCCCAGCCTGCATCACCCCGACGTTGACGCGTGAGGCCCCGTCCGCATGTCTGGCGATGGCGTAAAGGTTGGTCACGGCCGCACATGCACCAAGCAAAGCATTCTTGCCCTCGTTTGGACGCAGCGCCGCATGCGTGGAACGTCCGCGATAGGTGACCTCGAATCGGGACAGCGCCATAAAATCTTTCACGTTCATGGCAATCTGCCCGACTTGCTTCATGTTTATGCCAACATGCCCGCCGAACAGAAAATCCAGGTCATCGACCACCTTTTTTTCAACCATCGCCACGGCCCCGCCAAGGTTTTCCTCATTGGGCTGAAACAGAAATTTAACCGTCCCCCTCAGAGTTTCGCGGTTTTGGGCGAAGTGCCCGGCCAACAGCAATCCGATGGCCGTATGAACGTCGTGGCCGCACATATGTCCATAACCCGGGTTCTGCGAGACAAACCCTTCGGCTGCGGGCCGATGAGAGGGGCTGCTGGACTCCAGGATTTCAAGGCCGTCGATATCGAAGCGAAAACCGACCGTGGGCCCGGGCAGAGCGCCCCTCAGGACACCGACCGCCCCGGTAAAGCCGCCCCTGGCGGGAGCAACGAACTGCTCCTTTATGCCGCACCTGATCGCGCGATGGTATTGATCCTCAAGAGTTTGCGAATCGGGAACGACCACTCGTTTGTCGGCTGCGATAATATATTTGCCAAGGAGCAGATCGTAGCCCCTCTCGGCGAGTTTTTCCGCCACAAAGCCGGTGGAGTAAAACTCGAGCCACGCCGGCTGCGGATTGCGGTGCAATTGGCGCCGCCATTGTACGGCCTCTTCGTAATGGGCGGCGATTGTCTTTTCGGGTCTGCGATTTGAGGGGCTCATCCTTCGTATCCTCCTCTGATCAATTCTCGAACGGGTTTGGCGGCGCATTAGTCAAAAGAGACTTGATAGCATTGTAAGGACTGTTTGATGGAATGTGAAATTGAAGACGACCTGCATAATACCAAAAGGCAAGTTGCATGCTTAACAATAAGACGGAATGAGCAAAACGGAAAAAGTTTCAGACAAGAGCGGCGGCTTTTGCGCTCGCCGCATGGGGCCGGGCGGATTTGAGCTGAGGAGGCTTGTCCGTTCGCTTCTCGAGTCGCCCGATTTTGAAGAGGCGCTAAAAAGGATTGATGTCGCCCCGGGAAAAATGATAAACCCGCTGCTCTGCTTCCTGTTCGAAACAGATGAAGCAATCAGGTGGCGGGCGGTCCGGGGGGTCGGGATGACCGTAGCGGCAATGGCCGAAAAGGACCTGGAACCGGCCCGTATTATCATGCGGCGGCTTATCTGGAGTCTCAACGACGAATCGGGGGGGATCGGCTGGGGCTCTCCCGAGGCGATGGGGGAGATAATGGCCGAAAATGAAACCCTGGCCCGCGAATATTATCGAATCCTTGTCTCATACATAGATGAAAATGGAAACCTGCTGGAAAATAATGATCTCGAGCGGGGGGTCATGTGGGGAATCGACCGGCTTGCGCAGAAAAGGCCGGAGCTTTTGCTCGAACGGACCGGACCGATCCTGGCGCAGTTGAACTCTCCCGACCCGGTGAAAAGAGGGCTTGCGCTCCGAACGCTGCTTTCCCTGGCCGGGGCAGTCCCCGCAGGCGCCAGCTCAAGCGTTTGTGTGTCATTCCGGCTGAGCGGGCGGAAGGGGTCACAATCCAGTCTGAGGCGGGGCAGGCTCGAACTGGACCGGCTGGCGCCGCTTCTTGCGCCTTTACTCGAAGATCGATCCGAAATTCGTGTGTTTCAGGATGGATCTTTCGCCGAACACAAAATCGGCCGTCTCGCCTCGGAGCTTCTCGACCGGCTGGCAGCCCCCACTGAAGCAACCGGTGATTAGCGGCCGTGGATAACCGCAACCAGTCCGGACGTCAGAGACGAACTCTATTCCCGCTTGTCTCATCGCGCTCTTGCTCTAAGTTAACTTTTGTGCCACTGTGATCACTCCGTGGTTTCATTTAACTGGACTAAACATGAGTCTTGAAACCCTGCTGAAAGAAAAAAGGCAAGCCATAATGGCCCTGGCAGCCAAGCACGGGGCTCGGCACGTAAGAGTTTTCGGCTCCGTTGCAACCGGTGAGGCCGGTCCTGAGAGCGACATCGATCTGCTGGTAAAAATGGATGAGGACCGCAGCCTCCTGGATGTGAGCGGCCTGGCATTAGACCTTCGGGAGTTGTTGGGCGTCAAGGTGGATGTGGTCTCCGAGGATGCGATCTATTGGCTGTTGCGTCGGAGGATTCTAAAGGAGGTGCGGCCCCTATGAAGCGTGATCCACGGGTTTACCTGGCCCAGATATTGGAGCGGATAGATCGAATTCTCGAGTACTCGGCAGCTGGAAGGGACGCCTTTTTTGCCGATGAGAAGACCCAGGATGCCGTTATCCGGAACCTCGAGGTCATTGCCAAGGCCATAAAACGCGTTCCCGAAGGATACAGAAAAGAGCATCCCAATATTGCCTGGCGTGAACTGGCCGGACTGCTCGATATCTTGATCTACCATTATGAAGGTGTGAGTATCCGGCAGGTTTGGCAGATGGTGGAAACAGAGCTGGGGCCGCTGCGGCGGGCAATCGCTGAAATTCTCCCGCCTCTGGAAGAACTCGAAGGGCAGATCGCGGGCCGCGATGGGCCCGGCAAGCATTGAACACGCACAAACCCGGGGGACGCCGGGGCCGGGCCCCTTAGCTCCCCCACGCCAAAGCGTGAACCGGAACCAGCTTCCGGGCCTGAGCCGGCGCCATCGCCATGTTAGCAATATCCTTTGCGATCCACACAACTGTTGGGTGTTGAGGAGACTTCCCCGCACCTGTAAAGGGAGATAACCTATGAAGATACTGAACCTCTATTCCTCAGGTAGCGGGAATACCGAAAAAATCGCCAAACGAATCGAAAAAACCCTCCTGGAACTCGGTCATGAAGTGGACAGCATCAAAGTGGCCGACGATACCGATCCGGACGTTCTCGCCTATGATTTCGTTTTTGCCGGATCGGGAGTCTATACGTGGCTTCCCGGAAAATCGATGATGACGCTCTTGAGCAAGCTCAGGGAAAAGTACGCAAACGGAGGTGAAATCAAGCCCGCATCTCCAAGGCGGCCCGGCAGGAAAGCCGTCATCTACTGCTCGTTTGGCGGCGGCCATACCGGGCCAAACGAGGCTGTGCCGGCGGTTAAGTACATGGGGCAGATCTTCGACCATCTCGGCTATGAGATAATGGGTGAATGGTACGTGGTGGGAGAGTTCCACGGGAAGCTCCATCACCTCTCGATTTCCGGCCGCATGGGAAACATCGTGGGCAGGCCCAATGAAGCTGATTTGCAGGACATTTCAGAAAAGGTCATCGGCATTTTAAGGGTCTAAGTGTGATGCTTCTTGGGCTACTCGCCATTGCGAGGCTCCCGGGGAGGACGATCCTGCCGCTTTGAGGGCAGCTACTTTCATTTCTGCACGATTGCAATTTGCTCCTGTATTTTCCGCCTGAGCTCAAGAGGGTTGGCTATATTGTGGAATGGGTCCCTTGTGCCGCCGGTTCCACTTACCGTAATAGACCCGTATCCAAGAACTCTGCCTAAAACATCCTGATTCACTTGAATTGCTTCGATCTTACCGAGGAATATTTCAATCGAGTTCCTGCGAATGAAGCCTACTTTTGCTATAACTCGCTGGTTTGTTACCGCAAATTCGGAGGTCGAAAAGCTAATGGCTGACGAAATTGCTTTGGCTATGGCGATCACCATGAATAAGCCGCCAGCGGCGGCGGCGGTGTCACCACCTCGTTCAAAGAACATGATTGCGACAATAAACCAGATTATAGGCCAGGCAAACAGCACCCAGTGCAACCTGGCCCGGTAAAGTATGCTTTCGCCATTCATTAGATTGCTTTCGATGTAACTCATCTTTCCTCCCGGTTAGAAAAGTTCTGCCAATCCCAAATTTTCATCAGTTTTCCGCATGCCCCAAAGCGGAGGGCGGCCGGCGGCGCCCGGTATAGAGGGCAAGGACCCCAAAGCAGGCTACGTAAGGCATCGCCAGGAAAATCTCGTTCGGCAGGGCCGACCATCTCACGGCAAGCCACTCGGAAACTGCTTCGCCACAGCCGAAGAAAAGCACGGCCAGAAGCACACCGGACGGTCTCCACCTGCCAAGGATGACGGCCGCCACGGCCAGGTATCCGCGCCCCTGTGTCATGTTCTCGACAAACTGTGACAGCTCGCCTATCGAAAGAAACGCCCCTCCCATTCCGGCCAGCGCCCCCCCGGCGCAAACGGCGAAAAACTGAATGCGCGAGACCATCACACCGGCAGCCCTGGCCGCCCGGGGGTTTTCGCCGCACGCCCGCAGGCGAAGTCCGGGGACGGTCCAGTTGAGGAAGGCCGTCACCGCGATCCCGATGGCCAGGGTAGCCGGGACCAGGATCGAAATTCCTTCGGCAAGGCGGCGCAGATTGTCGGACACGCCCGCTTGCGGAAGAACAGACCCGAGATTTGGCAAGGCCTCCACACCCGGTGAAGTTCCATATACATGGAATACCTGGTTTAACAAGAACCCCGTCAGGCCCGCTGCAAGAAGGTTTACCGCAATTGCGCTAACGATCTGGTTGGCCCGCAGTTTGAGGCTCGCGCCGGCGTGAACGGCGCCGATCAAGGCGCCGGAAAATATCGCGCAGAACAGGCCGACCCAGTGTGACCCGGTGGCCCATGTCCCAAGCACTGCCGCAAAGGCCCCGGAGAGCATCATGCCTTCCAGCGCGAAGTTAATCACCCCGCCAAGCTCCGAGACCAGGCCGCCGAAGGCCGCCAGGAGCAAAGGAGAGGCCTTGACGAGAGTAAGTGCGATCAGGTTGATTGCCATCATGCCAGG
This sequence comes from uncultured delta proteobacterium, assembly GCA_963805125.1. Classification (GTDB taxonomy): domain Bacteria; phylum Desulfobacterota; class Syntrophobacteria; order Syntrophobacterales; family Syntrophobacteraceae; genus SbD1. Next base: position 282,662 of record CAWDTD010000001.1, read on the forward strand.
TGTCTCTCAATCAGCATCAGGTTCGCAAACCTCCATGTTCGGACACCCAAGTGCGAACGCGAAGAAAAAAATTTTCGACCACCAGCCCTATTCGGTTCTTACAGGCCACCGAGAGCAGAAGAACGGCCTGGACCACGAGTATGAAATTCGGAGAAAGATTGAGACCGATCTGGAGCCATTTGTCAGACGAACGCAGGCTTGCCAGAAGGAGTGTACTGAGCCAGAGCCATTCCGGAGAGGAGTTGGCCAGAAAGGCGGCGGTCAGCCCGTCGAACCCGTAGCCCGGCGAAAAGGACCTGTAGAACCGGTGGTGGACCGCACAGACCTCGAGCGCTCCTGCCAGGCCGGCGAGGGCGCCGCTTTTTACAAAGATCATCACCTGCCACTTCGAGGCGGAAATACCGGCGTTTACCGCCGCATCGAAATTAATCCCCGCGGCTCCTGCCTCAAATCCCCAGACCGTCTTTGAAAACCAGACATAGACGGCAAAACAAAAGGCGAGCGCCATCAGCGGCGCCGGGGTGAGAAAGAGCGAGCCGCTTCTAAGTATCTCCGGCATTTGGGCCCCGGCCGGGATGAGGGGCGTTCTCCCCATGGCGGACCCATCCCCGAGCGGCCCCGAAACCAGGTAACTGCACAGGTAAATAGCGATGTAATTGAGGAGCAGGGTGCTGATCACCTCGTGCACGCCTCGCCGCTGCCGGAGCAGCACCGCCGGAAGCGCCCAGAGGCCCCCCGAAACGGCGCCTGCGGCCAGCGTGAGAGGGAGAAGCACAAAACCGGGCATAGGGGCCGCAGCCGCGGCGAAGGACGCTGAGACGAGCGCCCCGACAGTTAGCTGCCCTTCGCATCCGATATTTAGGAGCCCTGCCCTGTACGCCAGAGCAACGGCGAGTCCCGTGAAAAGCAGGGGAGTCATTTTCGCCAGGGTGTTTATCGCTGCCTCCGGGCTTCCCCAGGACCCGGTCCAGATAGTGCGTAGAAGATCCAGAGGCCCTGCTCCGGCCGCCAGCGCCAGTCCCATACATATGAGCGCTCCGGCCGAGAGCGCCGTCAAGACTGACGCGCAGACGCGCAGACGCGCAGACGCGGTGACATTTTCCAATTTATCCCCCGGCCTTCTCCGCATCTCTCGGCTCCCGCACTCCCGCAGCCCACCTGCCGAGAATCTCACGAGAGAGATTTACGCTTTTGCCCGTTCCCATTATTTCGCCCCGGTAGATGACCGCAATCCGGTTGCAAACGGCGATCAGTTCGTCGAAATCGTATGAAATCAGGATGAATGAAACTCCCCTGCTGCGGCTGAGTTCAAGCAGGCGGTTATGGACGGTTTCGGCCGCGCGGAGGTCGAGTCCCCGGCAGGGCTGCTCGAGGATCGCCAGGAGCGGCGAACCGCCAAGGACCCTGGCAAGGGCAACCTTCTGCCGGTTGCCGCCCGACAGGCTGGAGAGGAGTTCAAGCGGACCCCGGGCTGCGATATTGTTCAGCGAGACCTGCTCCTCCGAAAAACGAATGACTTTTTGCTTTCGGATAAATCCCGCCCTTGCAAATTCCTTCTCCCGCTCCAGACCGAGAAGAAAATTTTCCCATAACGGACGCTCCGGCAGAAGCGCTTCCTCGACAGGGTTTTCCGGGAGCCATCGGAGGTTTTTTCCAAGCCGCTCCTTTATATCCAGGCGAGAAATTTCTTCGCCTTCGAACAGGACCCATCCGCTGTCCGGGCGGATTTTCCCGGCAAGAACGCGGGCAAGCGATCTTTGCCCGTTTCCAACTATTCCGCCTATTCCGAAGATCTCCCCTTTCCCGATGGAGATGGAAATGTCTCGCAGCGCCGGCTCTGTCCCCGACGGCCCAACCTTCAGGTCACGAAGCTCCAGGACGGGCGCCTCCGACGGCGGCGGCCCCGAACTGGAATCGGGGGCCCCTGCCGGCGAAGTGGCCGGCACGGCCCAGGCGGGGCGGTGAGGACCGGGCGGGCTCAGGGCCGGCGCCGTTTCGGGCTTTGCTAATTCCGGCTGCGGCGGCCCGCCGCCGGCGCCGCCCACCATAAGCCGGGCAATTTCCTCGATATCGGTCGCGCCTGCGTCCAGTGTGGCCGCAAGACTCCCCCCTCTTAGCACGCTGATTCTGTCTGCGACCGCAAAAACCTCGGCAAGCCTGTGGCTGATGAAAAGAACCGTTCGCTCGCCCGCGCGAAGGGATTTCATCAAGTCGAGGAACCTCTCCGTTTCTTCCGGAGAAAGAAGGCTTGTAGGTTCATCGAGGATCAGAATTTCCGCCCCCCGGTAGAGCGTTCTTACAAGTTCTATCTGCTGTCTCCGGGCGAAGGTAAGCTCTTTTGCCTGCCGGTCCAGCTCCAGACGGAAGCCCAGCGAGTCCTGGATACGTTTTACCTGTTCCCTCGAAGGGCCGGTCCTGAGGATCCCCGCAAAAAAGGACGGCCATCCCGTTTCGCAGCCGACAATGATGTTTTCGAGCACCGAAAGCTGGGGGAAAAACAGGATATCCTGATGGACCATTCCGATGCCGGCCCGGACGGCTTCGCGCGGACTGCGGAACGAGACCGGCATGCCCCACAGGACCAACGATCCCGAATCGGGCCGCAGCCTCCCGAAAAGCACGTTCATGAGAGTGGTCTTCCCGGCCCCGTTTTCTCCCACAATGGCGTGGATCTCCCCTTGGCCGATATCGAGGCAAATATCCCTGTTGGCGTAGAGTTCTCCGAATCTCTTGCTTATGTTTCGGAATTCGATGATAGGGGAAGGGGGCATGTCTATAGTTCCGGGGCGGCAAACGAATCGACCTCGGCGTATCGTTTTGGAACGCTCAGTTGGCCGCTCTTGAGAAGATTCTTCGCCTTCTCTATGCGCAGGAGATCGGTTGGGTCGAAAAGCTGCCTCGAATACTTCATCCCGGTTATGTCTATCGCCCCGTCGGAGGCGCCCAGCCAGCGATGCCCGTCTCTGAGACGGCCCTGGACCGCGTCGCGGATCGCCCCATACACCGCGACGTCCATCCTCTTAAGGACGCTTGCAAGCACCCGGCCCGGAATTTCCGCATCCTGGTCGAGGTCTTCGGCGACCAAGTAAACGCCGCCGGTTGCTTTCACCGCCTCGGTAACGCCGATTCCCGTATTCCCTGCGGCCCGAAAGATCACATCAGCCCCCCTGTCGATCATCACCTTTGCAAGTGATTTCCCCTTGACCGGATCGTTAAACGACCCTGCCGTTGCAACAATTACCTCGATCTTTTGCCCCCGCGCTTTTTGGGCCGTTTTCACACCGGCCCGAAATCCGCTGACATAGGCCTCAACGGGAGGGATATCCATTCCCGCCACAACTCCAACCATCATCTTCCTGGTGAAAAGGCCGGCTATCAGCCCGCCGAGAAACCCGCCTTCCTCGGACCTGAAATCGAAGCTCGCCACGTTGTCAGCCGGGACATCGCCTTCGATATGAATGAACCGTGTTTTCGGAAAATGTGGCGCCACCTCTTTGAGCGAGTCCACAAAGAGGTATCCGAGCGTGACGACAATATCGGCCCTGCCGGCGGCCAGGGTTATATTGGACGCATAGTCGGCCTGTTCCCGCGACTGGAGGAACTGTGCGTCGATGCCGAAATCCTTTTTAGCTCTAAGCACTCCCTGCCAGCAGACGTCATTGAAGCCTTTGTCCCCCAGGCCGGCGGCATCCGTGAGGACGATCACCTTTGCGGGGTGTGGAGACCGTGGCTGAGGCCCCGGCGCCGAGTTCGCCCGGGCCGGGCTGGAACCTGAAAGCGCACAGGCAAAAATGAAGCAGATGAGGACGCTTTTGAAGCTCAAAATCGTGCGCAACAATACCCCCTAAACCCTAAAGAAAATGCTGGTAAACATACTTCGATTCGAGATAAATAGCACTCTGCGCCATGCGCAGCGTGCCGTTCTCTGCTTAAATTGAATAATCCGGCATTTCGGCTTTCAATTCAACGACTTTTGTACAGGCGACAGGCTAATGCTTTTGCGCCGGGTTATGGGAACTGCCAAGAAAGTTTTCGAGAGGAGAGAGCAATGTCTGTACAGTTCGTCAAGAGCTCGGTTTCCGGCTACGGGCTGGCTCCATGTGACCAGAGCGGCGCATTGCGGCTCGTCGAGCTATGCGGGAGAACGGCCTACAAGTCCGAAGAGAAGATAACGGAGGATTCCGCAAAAAAATTCGTGCTCATGCTCAAGTCGCAAGGCCATCTTTCCGTGCTCGAACACAGCAACATTGTGCTCAAAGTGGAAAAAGACCCGGCGGCGCAGATTCCGGGCGGACCGGACCCGATCGCCTTTGCAGATATTTTTGATGCGCTGCACGACAGGCTCGCCTTTCACCGCATTTTCCCCGTCGATTCGGGATCGGGGTTTCTCATGGCGGGGAATTTCCGGGCCTGGATCGAGACCCTGGATCACCTGAAGAGGCTGGAACATGTCCATGGTTTTCTGCTCCGTACCCTGAGCCGGTTTTTTCCCGCTCTTTTCCCGCAAAACGGGCGGACGGAGGCAATTCCCTCAAGGGCGTCGCTCGTAGGAGAAGAGGAGCAACTGGAGCTGGTTAAAACCGACCCTTCTCTCGATCTCCCCGTCTTCGTCTTCAAGTTCGTCTGCGACCGCGGCATAACGCACGAGGTGGTGCGGCACCGGGTGTTTTCCTTTACCCAGGAAAGCACGCGGTACGTGAATTATGGAAACAGAGGCATGGTTCTCATTCTGCCCGAAGAACTATACAGTTCATACGACGACGCCAAAGGCGAACTGGCGCCTGACGACCTTCTGGCAGGCGAATGGCGAAAGCGCGCGGAAGTGCTTTTCCACTGGTACAGAGAAGACCTTGCCCGGGGCTTGAGACCGGAGATCGCGAGGGACATCCTGCCGAACCTGCTGAAGAGCGAAATTTTCGTCAGCGGCAGGTGGAGCGGCTGGAAACATTTCATTCTGCTGAGAGATTCGAGTCAGGCGCACCCGCGGATTCGCTTCCTCGCAAAAGAGGTAAGAAAGTATTTTGCAAACCTGGGGCTGGAGTGCTGATATTGCAAAGAAGGGGACAAGCGTGGAACGCGAGGGGATGCGGGAAATATTTTCGCTGCAAATGGAACTGAATATCCGGACCCTGGCAAATGCGGGCAAGGATTTCGAGGCGACCATGAACGACCCGCAACAGAGACTTATCTGGATCGAGAACTACCGCAAGGCGCTTTCCGCCGAACTTGCCGAGCTGATCCGGGAGGTGCGGGACCACGGCCTTGGGACTCAGAACGGCAAGGTCGAAATTGTCGATATGCTCCATTTCCTGGTGAGCCTCTCCCAAATCGTGGGCGTCGAGTCTGAAGATATTCCGTCTTTGAGCGCCTCGGCAAACGGGGCCTCTTTCGAGAGCTGCGCCATCCTGGCGTTTCTTGGTATCGATGAGCTTCAAGACAGCCTCAAGTGGAAGTGGTGGGCAAAAGGCGGTGGGTTTAAACCGCAGAGGGCAAGAAGCGCCATCCTGAACCTGTGGAACGCGCTTGCCTGCACCTGCGCAGTTTTTAGCCTGAGCTTTCCCGAACTTAAAAGAATCTATGTTGTCAAAAACAGGATCAACTTCGAACGGCAACGGCAAAATTACAACGAGGACACAAAGACCGAAGCCGACAATCTGTCCATAAAAGTGTGAGAGATTTGCGTGACCAGGTCCAGGCAGGATAAGCCCAAACACCACCGGCTTTCATTCCCGGCAAAGTTCATCAGTTTCGAGGGGATCGACGGGTGCGGGAAAAGCACCCTCATGGGCCAGTTGGAGAACTGGCTCACAAGGGCGGGAATTCCCTGTGTCAGGACTCGAGAGCCTGGCGGAACGCCGATCGGCGAAAAAATCCGCCAAATCCTGCTCGATCCTGCTTCCTTTGAGATGAGCAGCCGCGCCGAAGTGCTCCTCTATAGCGCCAGCAGGGCTCAGTTGACGGAACAGGTCATCATTTCCGCCATGAAGAAAGGCACATGGGTCCTTACCGACAGGTTCGTTGACGCCACCTTTGCATATCAGGGGTTCGGGCGCGGCTTCGACCTCGAGCGCCTCAGGATAATCCAGGAATGGACAACGAAAGACCTGTGGCCGGACAAGACCATTCTGCTCGACTGCGACGTGGATACGGCCATGTCCAGGCTCAGAGTCCGGGATGGAGCAGACCGGGACCGGATCGAACAGGAGGATAGAGTGTTTCACCAGAAGGTCCGCAACGGCTACCTGGCGCTTGCCGAAAAAGAACCCGAGAGGTTTATCGTCCTGGACGGCTCCATGCCGCTGGAAGAGGTAATCGAGGAATTCTACGAACGGTTCTGGCTGGTGGAAGTCGCGCGCTGACTTTTCACCATGCTTTCCCTGACAGGGGATTCAAAGAATGAAGGCCGCACAAGACCCTTCAGACGGCAGCTAAACGCTACGAAGGAACTGCTCATGTCCAGACCCCTCTTGTGTTGTTGTGTCCTGTTTATCATTCTGGCTGTCCCCGGTGTGACCCGTGCAGGCGTATTCGATATCGAGGAGATCAAGGTCGCGCCCTCGCCTGCGGAGGCGAAATATTTGCCACTCAAGCAGACGGAGAAAGTCCTGGATTTTGACGTGGCAAAAGACGGCCCGGAGACCGCAATCCTGATAGAGGGTCAAACCGGGGGCGGCAAAGTTGTCTTCTGGGACCCGGGCGCCACGGGAATCACTGAAGAGTGGCCGGTGCCCAAAGGTTTCGCGCCCCGCGCTCTCGCATGGCACCCGGCGGCAAAAGGCCTTTTTCTTGCCGGAAGACAGGGAAGCGAACACGTCGTTTTGCGCGTAGACAAGGGAGTTGACGGATGGGGGGCAAAGCTGATTTACAGGACTTCCCGGGAGATTCGACGATTGGTCCCGGCACCGAGGCCATTTGCCATAGAAACCGATTATAGCGGAGATGAACCGCGAATCACAAAGGTCTACCGGATCTTTTTCGGGCTCAGGAACCCGGATGGGACCTACTCGATAGAATCGGTAACCGAAGACGGAAAGCGAGAATATCAGGCGGTTGGCCCAAAAAAAGGGTTTACGACCTTCAAGGACGCCTTTGTGCAGCCGAGCCGCATCGAGGCCCCTTCGGCGCTCCCACTGGCATTTCACCCGGCGGGACATATCCTGCTGTGGGAAGATGAAAAGCACGGCTTCCACTATGCCCTCTATGAACGCGACCATTGGGGAAAAAGCATGAAACTGTCCTACCCCGACGTTTCCGGGGGAACGTTGACCCCGACCCCCAACGGCCTCGCACTGATCCACTGGCGCCCCGGGTCTGCGGGCGTCGCTGTCATCAGCCTGCACGGCAGCAAAAAGGACCTACTGGCTTCCGAATACAGTTTCCTTTCCACTCCCTCCTGCGTGCCCGACGGCAGAGGCATCGCAGGTCTGATCAGGAAAGACAAAGCGCCCGTCCTGGCTTACCTGCCCCTGCCGATTCCCCTGGCGGACGTCGCCAATGCCTGGATGTTTGCCGATGAACCGGAGGATCGGCAACTTTTTACCAGGAACGGAGGGCTCCTGAGGGACCTTCCCAAAGATGATCAGCTCTACTCCATGTACGAATCGGAAGCCTACGACTGCGGCGCATACGATCAATCGACTCCCACGAGGCCCTATCTGGTCACTACCGACGTTTTCTGGGAACTGCTCGGGGCTGCCTACGAAGGCATTTTCATCGTTGAGGAGCGGCAGCGGGCCATACCTGCTTTCTGGGAATTCGTCCGGGAGGCGGAGCGGTATTTCCGGCAGCAAAAACCCGACTCCGCCTGGACGCAGGTCTTCTCCACGCTGGCAAATATGGACAAAGCCGCCGGCGAAAACGAGAATGTGGCCTCCGAGCTGCAGCGGATTCAAAAAGCCGCCGGCAGGGAATTTTCCCCCGTCCTGGGAAAAGAAGCGGACTATGGCGAGTTAATACCCAGGGGGCATTACAACTCAAGTGAAGCTATGAAAACCTATTTCAAGGCCTTCAAATACCTGACCATACTGGCAGCAGAGGCCCTGCCGCCCGACGATCCGGCAAAAATGCCCCCTGAAGTGAAAGCCAAGGCTCGCTCCTGGGTGGCAGCCTACAGTTTCTTCATCGCCCCTTCTCGATCTCCCGTGTTCTGTGAAGACAAGTTCGAACCGCCCCCATATGCAAAACACCTGTTGGAACAAGTGCGGCTCTTTCCGCTTTCATGGGGAGTCGACAATGAGGTGCTGCTCTCGACGGTATTTCATCCGGACTGGCCCGAGGCCGAACAGGTAAAGGGCCCTTCGGGCCCCCGGTTGATACCCTCGGGTCTGGATATCGCTTCGGCGCTTGGCAGCGAATTGGCCACTGCGCTCCTTTCCACGGAAATAGAAAGATATCCTTCTTTGCGCAAGGCACTGGAAGAACTCCGGACACGACTGGCCGAGACCGCGAAGATCGTCAGGGACGAAACGAGTATTTATAACCGCTGGATTGAGGCCCTCGCCCTTCAATGGGCGGATGATGCGGCGTCTCCAGGCAAAAGCGGGGACCGTGAGCTGTGGCATGCCAAGAGGTTGCAGACTGGCCTGGCGTCGTGGGCGACGCTGCGCCACGCGACCGTCCTGGTTAATGAAAGGACCGGTGCGGAGTGTGGAGAAGCGGCTTTTGAGCCTATCCTTCTGACACCGCCCAGAGGTTATGTCGAGCCGGATCCCCGGACGTTCGATGCGATTGCGGCGCTTTTCGAGTCAATGGAGAAGCGGGTGAAATCGTGGAATCCTTCGTCAAAAGATACGATCCAGGTTAATGATGAACAGGAGCGGGAAGCTCTCAGGGAAGGCGTTATTCGCCGGCTGTCCGAGACGGCGGCAAAAGCCGGGATATTCAAAACGATCGCCGAAAAGGAAATCAAAGGCCAACCGCTCTCCAACCAGGAGTATGAAGAAATCCTGCTCGTTGGCCGGATAGCCGAACATCATCTTCTCATCTTCAAGAGTATGGCCAGTGAGCAACTTGCTTTATCAAATCCCGATCCTATGCCCAAGATTGCGGATGTGGCGGGCGGCGGGCCTTCGAACGTCCCGTTTTTAGTGGCGGCGGTTGGCAGGCCGATAGAATGGGATCACATTGTGCCCTATTTCGGGCGAAGGGAGATCGCCAAAGGCGCTGTCTATTCGTACTATGAATTTGCCTCGGAGCGGCTCATGAACGATCGGGAGTGGCTCGAGTCGCTTCCATCCCGGCAACATCCCAAGTGGATCTCCCCTTTCTTGTCCAGGAGTTCGCCGGCATGTCCGCCGCAAGATCCATTCTGATGCTCCTGGCGATCGCCGCCGCGGCCCCCTTTCTGCTCGTCGCTCCTTCACACGGGGCTTCTCATGGCGGCGAAAATCCGGAAGTCGAAGTACGGTTGCTGTTTACCGGGGACATACTGTTGTCGCGCGGAGTCGAACGCCGGTTGATCCATGATCCGCAATCCCTCAGCCGGGCGCTCCACCCCATTCTCTCGGGCGCCGACTGGACGCTCGGAAACCTGGAAGGCGCCGTCGGCCCGCCTGACGGATGCACGCAATCCACATCTCAGGGGCCGTGCTTTCCAATTCGAGGTGAGTTTATCCCTCTGCTTCGCCAGGCCGGATTCAAGGCAATCGGCCTGGCAAACAACCACAGCTCGGACCTTGGGCAAACGGGGCGCGAAGCGACCGCCAGGCTTCTTTGGCAAAATGATGTCTCGGTGCTCACCTACGAGCAATCTCCTTATTTTGTCCGCATTGGCGACCTCTCTATCGGCATTGTCAGCCTCTCGATGATTCCGGGCAAGAACGAACCGGCCGTAGATGTCCCCTGCACGGGTCTTCGACAGAAGCTTCGCATGGCAAAAAACCTGTCGAACCTTGTGGTTGTCTATATTCACTGGGGGAGCGAATTTCTCGACTGGCCCGATAGAAAACAGCGCCGGGCCGCCGACTGGCTCATGAATAACGGCGCTGATATCATAGTGGGCCATCATCCTCATCTGGTTCAAAAACCTGAATGTCTTCACGGCAAACCCGTCTTTTTTTCGCTCGGGAACCTTGTTTTCGATCAGAAGTATCCGTCGACAAGGGAAGGCCTGCTTGCAGACTGCCGAATCCGCGGCGGGACCGTGTGGTGCGCCGGACTTCAAACCCGGACTCCAGCGGGATCTACACTGCCGGTCGCAGCCGGAGCGGACGGCTATGCCGAGGACGCAGGGCGGAGGACGCAGGACGCAGGACGGGGAAGCTATGATAAAGTCCTGTCCCGGTGCGCTTTCAGGCTCTCAGCCGCGCTGACGGTAGGCGGCATCATGATTAGACCTGAAAATGGCTCACAGCGGGGCAATCCATCGGGGCTTTTGCTTGAGGCCGTCCGTGAAGGGAAGCTCCTTTGGCAGACCGGTCATGCGAGGATAGTTTCCATCGAACCGATGAAAGTGGGCGGGCCGCAACCGGCTCAATATCTGCTCACGCTCGAGCGCCACTTTTCGACCATGGACGGCGAGGAAGGTTTGCGTCCCTGCGTCTATGAAGCGCGTCCGGAGGGTCTTGTCCCGAAATGGAAGGGGACCGCTCTTGCCTGGCCGCTCCTCGATGCCGCCCTGCTGCCCGGTGCGGGTGGGATTTTATGCGCCGAACACCGGGGGGATTCTTTCATCGCGCTCCAGCCTGGATCGCAAGAAACGCGCATCGCCGCTTATCTCTGGAAGGGGTTCGGTTTTTCGGGAATCGACGATGCGGAGGCGATCGGGCGCTGCCGGGACTATTTCGGTGAGCAGTGATCAGAAAAATGGTTTTGTCTGTTCACTCTCTTTATTTTCACTTACTCACTGTTGACGGAACCATGGGGTGATAAATGAAACAAATTGGCACCGGCGCAAAACTCATCGGATTGATTCTCTGCGCTACGATCATCATGGGCGGCACCATGCTCGGGGGAGTCATCCTGGACCGGATGGTCCTGGCGGACTCCGTTGGCTCGAAAAATGTGCAAAGGGCGGCTGAACCCGATTACAAACTCATATCCGAAGCGTGGAACATCATTTCAAAGAGCTATGTGGATCGCCAGGCTGTACAGCCTCAAAAACTTACCTATGGAGCGATCAGCGGCATGGTTAACGCTTTGGGGGATACCGGGCACAGCACTTTTTTGAACCCTGAGATGCTGCGCATCGAGTCTCATTACCTGCAGGGCAATTTCAGCGGCATTGGGGCGCAAATCCAAATCAAGGAAGGCCATGTCGTAATCGTGGCGCCGATGGATGGTTCTCCGGCGCAGCAAGCTGGCCTCCAAGCCGGCGATATCATTTTGAAGGTGAACGGAGAGGACATTACCGGCCTTCCATTGGAGCAGGCTGTGACCCGGATTGCCGGCAAGCCGGGCACTTCGGTCGCCTTGACCCTTTCGAACCCAAAGACCGGGCAAACCCGGGAAGTCTTTATCGTGAGGGCCAATATTAATGTTCAAAACGTCAGGTGGGATCGGCTGCCCGGCACCCAGGCGGCACATTTGCGAATCTCCGGGTTCAGTCAGGGGGTTGCGCATGAAGTCCGCAAAGCTCTAAAAGAGATCAGGAATCAGCGTTTAGCGGGAGTTATCCTGGATCTGCGCGATAATCCCGGAGGCGTTCTCGATGAAGCCGTCGGCACGGCCAGTCAGTTTCTGAGCAGTGGGGATGTAGTTCTTGAAAAGTATAGCAACGGCGATATCAAATCGATTGCCGTTAAGTCCGGGGGCCAGGCGCCCGACATTCCTTTGGTCGTGCTGATCAACGCCGGCACCGCCAGCGGTTCGGAAATTGTAGCCGGGGCTCTCAAGGACGCACATCGGGCCAAACTGGTGGGGGAAAAGACTTTCGGCACCGGTACGGTGCTGCAAAGATTCGGCCTCTCGGATGGTTCTGCTTTGCTTCTTGCCATAGCGGAATGGATCACTCCCGCCGGGCACGTCATCTGGCACAAAGGCATCGAACCCGACGTGGAAGTCAGCCTGCCCCCCTTGGCCACTCCGCTTTACCCGGACAAGGAGAAGGGTATGAACCCGGCTCAATTGCAGGCCAGTCAGGATACCCAGTTGCTCAAAGCTTTGGACCTGCTTCAGCATCCGGAAGGCGGACAAGAGATCTAAAAGTGAGCGGTGTCTTGCAGGCCCTTAGGTAACTAATGAAAAAGGGAGATCTTTTCGAATGCGAGTCGTGTGGACTGCAACTTCAAGTCCAGGAGGCATGCACGTGCGCAGAGGGCCAACCGACCTGCAATGTTCCGCTTCAATGCTGCGGGGAAGATATGATAAAGAAATAGCCCGCAGAAATCTTCCTGCCGCCGCTTTCTTTTCTCTCACCGAGAAAAGCCGGATGCCGCTTCCTTAGACCCTTCCGGCTTTTTCCTTTTTACTACCAAATCAGATAAAGAGTCGCCCCAGATCAGGGGAGTTGACACGGTGAACTATTTTCGCTCCAATTCGTTTCAAATTTGATGTGAGGTGCCTATGGAGAGCGGGATGCCGACGCCGGATATGTCTATCGAGGAAATTCGCCAGCGTGCCGACAAATTCCAGAGCATTTTTGAGAACTCGACAATGGGAATTTTTCAGTCCACTCGTCGAAGGACGGTTCTTGACGGTCAACCCTGCCTTTGCCGCAATCTTTGGCTATGATTATGATTGCCTGTGCGCTGAGTATCAGGGCTGTTCGGGATGCCGGCGGCAGAATCCTCCACCTGGATGCTTTCATCGAGGACGTTACTGAAGCAAGAAAATGGAAGAATGCTATCCAGGAGCACGCTGAGCATAGAGCAGGTTCTGATAGAGCATATCAATATTTTGACTGCTCTAAAGGAAGGAAACGGTAAACAGGCTGGAAAGGAAATGAGTCAGCATCTGGAGAATACCGAAAAGGTCCTTCTCGATATGATCAAACAGAGGGAAGCCCCGGAGCAGAGTGTTTCCGGGGTGTAAGGTCTTTGCCTGATCGAGGAGGTAAATGTTTGAGGGGCGGAGGTTCACCGACCGCTACGGTACTTTTGCACCCGCCGCTTTGGCCGCGATGTTGAACTGGTGGAGGGATTTTATGTCTGCAATTCCCCCCCGCGAGATTTTAGCGTAGAGCCAAGTGCGGCTAATGCCAAGTAATTTAGCGGCTTGGGCCTTATTGCCGCCTGTCTGCTCCAGAGCAGCCAGGATTGCCTCGTTTTCCGCATCCTCTCGCCGTTCCCGCAACATCCTTTTGCGGCGAGCGCCTGCCTTGCCGCGATTTCCGTGTCCTCCATCCTGCAGGTACAAAGGGAGTTCTTCCACCCCAATCATAGACCCACGGGTAAAGTTGATGGCCCTTTCCACAACATTCTCCAATTCCCGCACATTACCGGGCCAATCATACTGGAGGAAAATATTTCTCACCTGGTTGGAATACTCCTTGATGTTTACACCAAAGATCTTGTTGTATTTTTCAAGAAAATTGTAGGCCAGCAAGGTAATATCCCCCCTTCTCTCACGCAACGGGGGAATGTGTAAATGGATGACGTTCAAGCGATAATAGAAATCGGCACGGAAGCCACCCTCCCTGACCATTCGCTCCAGATCTTTGTTGGTGGCGGCAATGACCCGTATATTAACTTTGAGGGATTGGTTGGAGCCAACCGGCTCGAAGGTGCCATCCTGTAAAACCTGTAAAAGCTTTCCCTGGAGAAGCGGGGACATGTCGCCGAGTTCATCCAGGAAAAGCGTTCCTCGGTCTGCAAGGGTTAATTTCCCCTCCTTTCCTCCATGGCGGGCGCCGGTGAAAGCGCCTGCAGCATAACCGAAGAATTCCGACTCCAGCAGATTTTCCGGAATGGCGGCGCAGTTGACCTTAACCAGAGGACCCTTTCGGCCGCACTTAAGATGGATGGCCTGGGTAAGCAATTCTTTGCCGGTACCGCTTTCACCGGTAATCAGGATATTGGAATTGCCGCGCGCGGCAATTTGCGCCTCTTCCTTGATCCTGATGAATTTCGGGTCACAGGTGATGATCTGCTCGAAGCCGGCAAAGCCGGATTCTTGAGCAAGCTTGTACTTATAAAATTTCAGTTCCCGATCCTTGCTTTCCAACTTTTCGGCCAATTCTTTCATCACTTCCAGATTCTGGAAAAGTATTCGACCGACAGCGCCAATCACCCGGCCGTCACGCACGACAGGCTGTCTCGAGACGATGTAGGGTTTTCTGTCATTTAAAACATGCACCTCGTATTTTTCCGCGATGCCGGTCTTGACCACTTTGGGCAGACCGCTATTCTTGACGAAGTGCTGAATCGGCTTGCCCACCATCTCCCCCGGGCGGGCATCCAAAAACTTCGCCATCGCCTGGTTGACCATGGTGATGCGGCATTTCTCATCCACTACCAGGATTCCATCATAGGCAATATCGATTACCGCCTGTAAAGTTTCATAGAGTTCAGTAACCCGCTCCAGTTCCGTCAGGTCCTGAAAAACGACAATAGCGCCTTCAATGCCTTTAGAAGATGCCTGCCCTTGCCCGACAATGGGTGTGGCGTTGGAAACAAGCCTCAGAGGACCGCACCGGTGTTCAACACCGATAATGCTTTGGCCCTGCAACACCATATCGAGATCCAGGCCAGGCAGGATAGAATCCGCGCGTTTGCCTGCTGCCTCCAAGGCACTTAAGCCGAGGGCGCGGCGCGCCGCAGCGTTGATCGAGGTCACGTATCCCTGATGGTCAGTCACTATCAGACCATTATGCATGCTGTCATACATCGCCCTCAGTTGGCTGTTGAGATATGACTCCTCCCTGAACATCGCCATGATCCAGCTAGCCTTGGTCACAATGCCCCTGACCTTGCCATGGTCGTCCACCACGGGGGCCGAACCTATCTTGGTGCTGTGCACCGTTTCCGCAGCCACACTGTAAGGCATCGATTCCTGAAACGCTACCGGCTCCCGGACGAAGTGTTCCGTGATGGGCGTTTGGAGGGAAAAACCTGCGCCGATGGCATCAAAAAGATTGGCTTTGGACATCATCCCGATCAATTTCCCATGGTCGTCAACCACGGGAAGACCATCCAGTCTGGTCTGCCGCATGAGTTCCATAACTGTTTGCAAACGGTCGTCGGCCCGGACGGTTTTAAATGAACTCATCATAATGTGACGAACTAACAATTCCATTATAATACCACCAATTTGCGGACTGGTTCAGGCGCTTACAGGCCCGTAAATTCTCAATTTCCAGGGCATGGCCCCAAATTTATGTCAACTATAGTTAACGTTTCTTCAATAATTTATGTCCCGAACCGGCAATCCGGTGAGGCCTTAGGCGCCATCGAGGCGCTTAAGCCGGGAGTACGGCGCGCCGCAACGTCGATCGAGGTCACGTATCTCTGATGGTCAGTGACCATCAGACCATTGTGCATGCTGTCATAATACCACCATTTGCCGGCTGGTTCAGGCGCTTGCTCACCCCAAAATTCTCAATTGTCGAAATATAGCTCCAGGAAAAATTAATGTCAACTATAGTTAACGTTTCTTCAAGAATTTACATCTCAGCCGCCAATCCAGTCAGGCCTCAGTTTTCACATTAGTCAAATTATATCAGAGCCTTAGCTTCTATAACAGCCCTCTCCCACTTCTGGCACATTTAATGCTCTTTCTCATTGACAAATCGTAGTCATGGGAACTGTGGAGTTTCGATCCGCCTGGAAAACGCCGGTAGTGAAGAAACAGATCTTATGGGAAAAGTGAACATTAAGATCCTGGGCATCGGTTGTCACCACCGCAACGGGCGCAATACGGCCTGGTTGGCGCTTTTTGCCTTAAAGGCCGTAGAAAAGTTCGACCGGAAAATAGGAGAATATAGGAGGATAAGTGAAGTTCCAAATATCGAAGCAAGTCTATGGACCTCCGCCTTCTTTTTGCCTATTACAAGTTCAAAGTAAAACTGGCTCAAAGCCTTACTCAAATTCTCAAACTGCTGCAACTGAACCTGTCGGGTCGCTTCAACACTGAAATTCTCAAAGTGCTGCAACTGAACCTGTCGGGTCGCTTCAACACTGTCTTCTCGCATGAATCACTACTGTCCGGTAAAATTTCGATATACGGCTTGAAGTATTGGATTTTTATAGTTCTTTGACATAATTTTTCGTTTTCGATTTGAATTTCGAGTGATGGTACCCTTCCCGGACAACTTTAGTAATAATTTTAACTTGATAGCCCAAACGAGGGGTTTTTACGAATTAATCAATCGTGGCCCCGCGAAAAGTTCTTGACAGCCGTGTTGGTTGTGGTATGGTCTGACATCAGATGTCACTCATCAGACCACAGGGGGAACTATGGCTCAGCTATTTTGCTCGGTAAAGAAGCCCTCTCTCTCCAAAGAGGTGGAACTGCAACTTAAGCAATCCATCCTTGCTGGGATCTACAACCCCGGTGATAAGCTGCCGCCCGAGCGGGAGTTGGTAGAGCAGTTTCAGGTCAGCAGGGCAACGGTGCGCGATGCGTTGAAGAATCTCCAGAACATGGGACTCCTTGAGACCAAACGGGGAATAAGCGCCGGTGCATACGTCCTCGATCCAAATCCACTTCCGATTACGCAAAGCCTTGAAAACCTCATCCAAGTGAAAAAGGTGAATTTCACCCACCTCATCGAGATCCGCATGTATTTCGAACCCAACGCCACCGCCACCGCAGCAGTGCGCAGAACTTCGGAAGACATTGACATGTTGAACGAGCTTCTGGATCAGGCTGAACAGTGCCTTCGCACCAGTATCAAAGAGGCTCGGCTGATAAACGTTCGATTCCACGATAAGGTGGCGCAAATCACGGCAAATCCACTGATCATCTTTCTGAGCCAATCCATAACTCAGGTGTGCTCCGCATCGCTGATTAAAATGACGCAACACGCTGTTGATGCCGCCACCACAAAGCGGATGATAGACCGACACCGAAGCATACTGCAGTCAATCATCGACCAGAATCCGGTGGAGGCATTCGACAAGACTAAGCAGCACCTGCTGGAAGCCCATGACTTGTACTCCAGATCCATTCTCCACCAGAAGATCGACAGTCCTGTGGGGCATGACCTCAATCTTTTCAGAGACGAAAAGGTGGAGAAATTGATTGACTCCTTTCAACCGAGGGGGCTGATCTTGTCATGAATTCGGTTCGGACAAAGGAGGAATAACATGGCCGGTGATGGCTCCCTGACTCGCAAAGGGCTCCCGATCAAGAAAGTTGTTGAGGCTTGAAGAACCATGAATAAATCCTTCATCGTCGACATGACCTGGGAGGAATTCAGGGACTCGGTCGATCCCGCTACGGTGGTTGTGATACCCATGGGATCAACCGAATTGGAAGGTTCCCACCTTCCGCTTGGTGTTGACACAATCGTTGCCAATGGAATAGCCGCCCGGCTTGCCGGTGCGCCGGGCGTTCTGATCGGGCCGTCCCTTCCCATCGGCTATTCCACATGGTTCAACCCTGGATCGATTTCCCCGCAATATCAGACGATTGCTAGGCTGCTGCAGGACTACTGCATCTGCCTTATTCGCCACGGAGTCAAGCGGCTGGTTCCTTTTTTCAACTATCCGGATACGCTTTTGCCGTAAGACCCAAAGTTTTGTCAGTTGAATGTAAAAAACAACAACCCGAGATTCATCAGCAGGAGGAGCATTGTCTATGAAATTCACGATCAGCATTGATACAGGGGGGACCTTCACGGATGGATTTATCACACGGGGTGAGGAGTTTCAGAAAGTAAAGGTGGATACTACGCCTCATGATCTCACCGTATGCTTTGCCAAATGCATCGAAGAGGGTGCTGATAAATTCGGTGTGGATGTGTTGGATCTTGTTGCCGAGAGCGAGGTGATAAGGTTCTCTTCCACTATCTCAACCAACTCTCTGATTCAGAGGACAGGGCCCAAGCTGGGATTGATCACATCCAATGGTATGGTCGAAGAATTAACGAAGGACACAAATCCGATCATCGGTTTTCTTGTGGATAAGAGTATGGTTATCGGTGTGGATGAGGAGGTCGATGGGACGGGGGTGGTGAAACGGGAATTATCTGAGGATGAGGCCCGGCAAGCGATCCGTAAGCTCTTGGAGGCCGGTGCCAAGCTTCTGGTGATCTCTTTGAAGAATTCCCATATCAACCCGGCCCATGAACGGATCATCAAGAGTATTGTGGTCAGAGATTATCCCCGACACTATCTTGGATACGTACCCACTCTCCTTTCCAGCGAGATCAGCATCAGATCCAATGAAATCCTCACGGCCAATACCGCCCTGCTCAATGCATATATTCATCAGGACCTTGTAGAATACCTGTACAAGGCCGATGACTATTCCAGGAACCATCAATCCCCAAACCCCCTGTATTGTCCACAACGACGGGGGTACGGCCCGTGTGGCCAAGACGAAGGCCATAAACACCTATTCTTCGGGACCCGTAGCCGGCCTTATGGGAAGTCTGTTGATGAGCCAGTTGTATAATCTGCCCAACGTGGTCACGCTGGATTTGGGCGGAACGAGTCTGGATGTGGGAATTATCGCCAATGGGATGATTGAATACAATTCAGAACCCGTAGTCCACGGTATCCCCATCAACATCCCGATGATGAGTGTAGACTCTATCGGGGCCGGGGGCGGTTCCATAGCCACCGTGGACCCGAGAACCAAGGGTCTTCATGTGGGGCCGGAGAGTGCTGGAGCAATTCCCGGACCTTCCTGCTATGGCCTCGGGGGGACCCAACCGACGCTTACCGACGCCAATGTAGTTTTGGGTTATATCGACCCGGACTACTTCCTGGGCGGCAGAAGAAAACTGGATAAGGGTTTGGCTGAAAGGGCGATCAAAAAACAAGTGGCCGATCCCCTGGGTATTAGCGTGGAAAAGGCCGCTTTTAGGATCAAGGAGGTCCTTGAGGCCAAAGCGGCAGAGGTCGTCAACTCCATAGTCGAAAAGAAGGGCTTTAGTGCACGGGATTTTGCCATTTTCGCCTTTGGAGGAGCATCGGGACTTCACTGCTGTGGAATTGCGGATCGTGCAGGAATGCCTAGAAGGATCCGAACTTTCCCAACGAATTCCGTATTCAGCGCCTGCGGGGCATCGACCATGGATGTGGTCCATACTTACGAACGCAGGGAAAGAGTGATCTTGAAGTCTGCGACCAACGTCTATCTGGAAGATCTTGAGGACTTCAACAAGGCGGTAGTCGACCTGCAAAAAGCAGCCTACCGGGATATGAAAGGAGAGGGGTTTCCTGCCGAGGCCGTGAGGTTCGATATGAAAATGGAGATGAGTTGCGGGGATCATTCCGCTGTCGTTCCGTTTCCGCAAATCCTGTTCAAGAGCGCCAAGGACGTCCAGGACGTCAGCAGACGTTTCCTAAGGAGTGCGAGAGATGTCCAGACGGTCTGCGATACGTTTACTCAGCAGTGCTCCGAGGTTCTGCCGAGGGAGGACATCTTTGTCAACATTTTGAAGCTCAGGGCCTCCAGTCCTGTCATCCATTATCGTCCCGGGGTCCTGCCCGTCGAAGGCGAAGATTCCGGAAAGGCGCTCAAGGGAAGTCGCCGGGCCTTCTGGGGGGACCGATTTAAAGAGACGAATGTCTATGACAGGATGCGCCTCGCGCCCGGAAACGTAATTGTGGGCCCTGCTATTATTGAAGATGAAGATTCTACATACCTGATCCCAACGGGGAGGACATACAAGATTGACCAATATTTAAGCGGAATCATTGAAAAGACTTCATGATTGATATGGAGGGGATCGACATGGGAAAAAAGAAGAGGATTACGGAATATCTGGACATCGATTTAGAGAGGGAGATGTGGTGTTGTCATAAATGCAATTGCGACATCATCTCTGCCAGGGACAATTATAAGAGGGGTTGCCTCATATATCCCAGAGACCCTTCCACAATTTACCCAAAGGAGGTCGACGGGGAATATACATTCAGCCCGGACCCTGAATGGTGCACTATCGTGGAATTCTACTGTCCAGGCTGCGGGATTATGATTGAAAATGAGTATCTGCCCGTAGGACACCCCATAACCCACGACATTGCACTGGATATCACCAAGCTTAAGGAGAAGTATTTGAATCAATAACCATCCTTCAAGTCCCTACTCTCAAGAGCCTGGAGCAGTGCTTGAAGTGAAATGCACGTATGCGGCCCTGACCTACCCGCTTAGCAAAGCATGGACCGTCGGCCCATCGGCTTAGCCGATGTTTTGCGGCGCCGATTAAGAAAGGAGAACCCGAGATGGCTGAAAACGAAGGAGCAATGATCGATGTCGATATAGGTGGGACCTTTACCGACGCCTTTGTGGTTCACGGGAATCAGATAGCGGCAGGCAAGTCTCCAACGACCCCTTACAATCTGAGCGTAGGCTTCCTTGGGGCCATAGAGGAAGCGGCCGAAAAGTTGGGCCTGGAAATGGAAGACCTGCTGGAAAGCACCGAAAGAATACGATACTCCACCACCATAGCCATGAACACCCTCATACAGAGAACAGGCCCCAAACTGGCCCTGCTCACGACGGAGGGTTTCGAGGATACGATACTCATCGGAAGGGGGAGCGCATGGAAAGATGGGTTGACTGTATCGGAAGCCCGACGCGTTGCCAGCCTTGATAAACCCATTCCCATTATTCCCCGGGAGATGACGGTAGGGGTTAAGGAGAGAATCGACTGGTCCGGCCGGATACTCAGGCCCCTGGATGAGGAGGATGTTCTCGAAAAGGTGCGGTATCTGGTGGATAAGGGGGCTCGCGGGTTTGTTATAAGCCTCCTGGTTGGATACCTGAATCCGAAGCATGAGAAGCGGGTCAAGGAGATCATTGAAACCGAATACCCTGAAATCTACCTCGGGCATATGCCCGTCCTATGTTCGCACGAGATCCTGCCCAAGAAGCATGAATACTCCCGCACGATTACCACTGTTCTCGATACCTATCTCCACGGGTCCATGCAGGAGCAGCTCAGGGGGATGGGGGATGAGTTGCGGGACAGGGGCTACCGGAAGCCATTGCACATGGTCCATAATACGGGAGGGATCGAAGAAGTATTCAAGACAAGGGCTATTGATACCTTCAATGGAGGCCCGGTGGCCGGACTCATCGGGTCAGCCTATCTGGCCAAGACTCTTTATGGATATCCTCATGTGGTCATGACGGACATGGGGGGGACCAGCTTCGATCTGGGATTGGTGGTGGAGGGCAGTACCCGATCTTACGCCTTCAATCCTGTCATAGAGCAGTGGCTGGTCAACCTTACGATCCTCGAGACAAAATCCATCGGTGCTGGAGGAGGCTCTATTGCCTGGGTCAATCGCTTGCTGTTTGACCGAGTTGAGGTCGGACCGCAGAGTGCGGGCTCCATCCCGGGGCCGGCCTCCTATGATCTGGGCGGAACAGAGCCGACGGTCACAGATGCGGATATTGTCCTGGGCTACATTAACCCCGATTACTTCCACGGCGGCAAGCATAAGTTGAACAGGGAAAAGGCGTTGGATTCCGTGGAACGGGTCATAGCACGGCCTCGAAATATCAAAGTGGAGGAGGGTGCCTGGCTGATCAGGAATATCATTGATGCCAAGATGGGAGGCCAGATCTATAAAGAAACCGTTCTGCGCGGGTATGACCCCAGAGAATACATGATGTTTGTAGCCGGAGGTGCGGGCCCTGTCCACTGCTGCAACTATGGGGCATTCGCAGGGATTAAAAGCATCCTTGTTTTCCCTTATTCCCCCGTCTTCTGTGCATTCGGTTCTTCTACGATGGATCTCCTCCATATCTATGAGCAAAGTCAGTTGATTCACCTTCTCCAACCCGGCGGCAGGGTCCGCCTGACCGACTTCGAAGTCTTTAATAATACCGTCAGGCAATTAGTAAAGATAGCCTCGGCAGACCTCCGGTCAGAGGGAATCGAAGAGAAAGAGATCAACTTTGCCTTGGAAATGGATATGAAGTATGGAGGCCAGTTGGATATCAAGAGGACCCTGTCTCCACTCCTTTTCATCAACAGCGCAGAGGATGTCAGGGCTGTTCTGGATGCATTTGCCAAAGAGTATGCCGAGGCCTACAGTCCGGTGGGAGTGTATCCCGAAGGAGGGGTTGATATTGAGAACTTCATTCTGAAGGCATCTGTCTTTCAAGGAAAAGTTAGCTTTTCCAAATCTGAAAAGAAGGGTGCCGATCCGCGCAAGGCTCAAAAATCCGAGAGAAAAGCCTATTTTGAAAAGACTGCGGGCTTCACGACGACCCCTGTTTATGTAGAGAGCCTCGTTGAACCTGGAAATGTTATCGAAGGGCCTGCAATCATCGAGTCGGACTTGACAAGTTGCGTGGTCCCTCCCGGTTTCAGGTACATCAACGACGAATATCTTAACGCCATCATAGAGGAGGTAAAGTAAGATGCCGGATCTAGAAATATTAGAGCATCTGGGATCGGAACCCGTCGCACAGGATGAATATGATGCAGTCAATGAGCTGCAACTGGGTGATTACGAAGTCTGGAGCGAAAAACTTGTGGCTATCACCGAGGAAGCCTATGAGATATTCGTCAGACTCGGGATCAGCAGCATGCTTCATTCCGGTGACGTTGTGGTGGGCATTTACACGCCCCAAGGGGACCAGGTCACGGCCATCTGTGGTACCTACCTCCATGCCGTAGCGGGTCAGATACCTATCAAGTTCATCTTAAAGCATTTTTTAAACGACGAGATGGTCGGAGTCCATGAAGGCGATATATTCTACTGCAATGAAGCCCTTTACGGCGGCATCCATAACTGTGACCAGATGGCCGTGGAGCCCGTGTTTTATAACGGTGAGCTTATCGCATGGACTCTTGCTGCGACTCACCAGCCCGAAACAGGGGCAACCGAGCCGGGCGGGTTGCCCATTACCGCCAAAAGCAGACATGATGAAGGCATGAAACTCACCCCCATTAAGCTTGCTGAGAACTATAAACTCAAATCGGACCTCCTGGAGATGATGGTCAATATGATCTCCAGGGCCCCCAGGATGCAGGCCATCGACGTCAGGGCCCGATGTACGGCCGCTGACAGGGTGAGGAAGAGGTTGCAGGACCTGGCTGCTCAGAAAGGGCCGAGGTTCCTGAAGGCCATCTTTCGAAAGATGATAATGGCCACCGCCGAAGGGGTGAGAAAGAAACTGTCGCGATGGGAGGACGGCACTTACCGTGGGGTGGTGTTCGCCGACGGAGTGGGACTGGAACCTGCTCTGACGCGCATGGTCATGACCATAACCAAGAAAGACGATCATATGCTCATTGACATGACGGGGACATCTCCGGAAAATGAGGGGTCCTATAACTCTTTCAGACATTCCACCATAGCACATATCTGCAACACCCTCTACGAGTTCATGTTCTCCGACCTCCCCGTATCCTCAGGGCTATTTGAGCCCGTGGAATTTGTCATTCCATTGGGAACAGCCACCAATGCCACTCCGGAGGCCGCCATATCCAACTGTCCGCCCTATGCAGTCCAGTGTTTCACCCTCATCCAGACCCTTTTGTCCAAAGCAGCCTACGCGGCAGGAGATGAGTTTGGGGTTGCGGCTGCCATGGGGAACAGCGGCAGCGGCGGGGTAAACGGCGGCATCAATCAGCACGGCGTCCCTTTCGCGGACATCTGTGCCTTTCCCCTGAATACGGAAGGAGGAGGGGCCCGACCCGACCGGGATGGGGTGAACAGTTGGGGATTTCCCTGGTGCCCTTGGGGGAAGGCCCCCGATGTGGAAGAGATTGAAAGTGAGCAACCGCAGTTTCATCTGTTTCAGAAACACTGGAAGGACTCGGGCGGATACGGCAAATTCAGGGGCGGCGCTGGAATAACTATAGCCTGGGTGGTCGGGCCGGATGTCCCTTATGAGGCATGGATGTCTTGGTGCCGCACCTCCAAGAGGCCCCTGACCATGACCATTAATGGCTCGTACACCACGCGGGTCCACCCTGGATTGCAGATTATAGGGGCCGACCTCATGGAAAAGATGAGGAGGGGGGATAAGGACATCCCCTCGGATATCTGGCAGATGGTACGGGAGAAATCAATTGCCGGGGACTATCAGTTTTCTCACATGGCTCGGGCTATACGCCCCATACTCTCCGGAGATATCTTCGTCTCAAATGCTTTTGCGGGCACAGGATGGGGGGACCCCATCGAAAGGGACCCCGACAGCGTGATCCAGGATATCAAGGACGAACTCATATCCCACTGGACGGCCCAGAACATTTATCACGTGGTATTTGACCCCGAGACTCTTAGGATCGATTACCATGCAACAGAGGGAGCTAGACAGAGGGAACTGGAAGAAAGGAAAAAGAGAGGCATGAAATTGGAGGATTTTGAAAGTGAATGGCTTACCAAGAAGCCCAAGGACAAAGATTTACACTACTATGGGGTCTGGCCCACTGCAGAGCCTAATAGACAGATTATGAGATTTTAGTGCATGTAGGCAGGTAAGCCATGCAGCAGCCATCTCAATCCTCCAAAATATTGGTTAAGGGGCTTTTCAAGGGTAGGAAACTCTTAACTACCCCGGTGATCCCTTTTACCAGTCTGTTTGCAGCGAAATTGGCCCAGGTCCCTGTCGCGCGCATGCTCAGCGATCCTGCACCTTTTACAAAAGCCCTCAGAGATTGCTATAAACTTATCGGATATCACGGCATCAGTCTCCCCCTCGATACAAGCCTCGAAGCGGAAGCCTGTGGTTGTCGCGTGGCCTGGGAGTCGGAAGAGGAGTGCCCGGTGGTGATCGGGCATCCCCTTGAAGGTGCGGATACAAAGGAGATCGCCTCCTTTGACATCTCCATGCTTGAAGGCAGAGGGCGAATCCCTGTCTTACTGGAGGTCCTCAAGAGACTGCATGTCGAGATAGGGAAAGAGGTTGCCTTGATCGGATCGCTCACTGGGCCGTTCACCCTGGCGATGCATCTTGCAGGCGAATCTTTCATGCATGAATTCAAAGAAGGAACCGAAAAGGCACAGGAGGTCCTGGGACTGACCACCAAGATCTGTATCGCGTTGAGTAAGATATACTGCGACCGCAAGATTGACCTCATCGTCATCTCCGAGGAATGGATGTCCCAGCTCGAGCTGTCCCATATTTTCCGCCTGATTCCTGCCTTTAATACGCTCTGCAATGTGATCAGGTTTTACAGGGTAAACCCGGTACTACTTGTTAGGGACTGCCGGGCGTCTCAGGTGGAGGAGATTTTTAAATTGGAGAGCGACGGCATCATTTTCGGAGCCAACCTGCCTCTGGTCGAACTCGGTAATCTGGCCGCCAAAAACAACCGGTGCTTTGGCAAGGGAATACCGGAGTCCATACTTCTGGGACCATCCGAGAATGCCGGCAGAGAAGTTGAAAGTATGATGCGGGAAGCAGGGGATGTGAAGGGGCTGTTTGTCTCTACCGGCTGGGAGGTGCCCTACCAGACGCCGGTTGAAAATCTGCACGAAATCATGCGGGTCATGCGGAAGGAGTAGAGGTAGAAATGAAGGCACTATCGGTAAGAGAGGGGACGTTGCTTTGGGAACCCTCCGAAGAATTCAAGGCCCGGTCCACTATCAAGCGTTATATGGCTTGGCTAAAGGAAAATAAGGGCCTGGATTTCAACAGCTACAACCCCTTATGGGAATGGTCGGTCACCAGCATCGAGGAGTTTTGGGAGTCCATGTGGGAATTCTTTGAATTGAAGGCCTCCAAACCCTATGCCAAAGTCCTCTCCGAGAGAAAAATGCCGGGCGCCCGGTGGTTTTTGGGCGCAGAGTTAAACTTGGCCGAGCATGTCTTTCGCATGAGGTCTTCAAATCGCCCGGCCATAATATTTAAGAACGAAGTTCAGTCACCTGTATATATCTCTTGGGATGAACTTTACAGTAAAGTTGCGTCTGTAGCTGCTACGTTACGAAACATGGGGATAAAACCGGGAGATAGGATCGTCGCCTATATGCCTTACATCCCAGAGACAACCATCGCCTTTCTCGCCAGCGCCAGCATCGGGGCCGTCTGGGCGATCTGCTCCCCTGATTTCGGAAGCCGCAGTGTGGTTGACCGCTTCAAGCAGATAGAACCTAACGTCCTTTTTGCTACAGACGGTTATACGTACGGGGGGAAACCCTTTGATCGGCTCAATGTCATATCCGACCTTCAGCGTTCCCTGCCATCACTTCAGAAAACCGTTTTGGTCCCCTACATGGATAAAGATGCCTCAGGCACCGGCTTGGACAATCTTCTGATGTGGGAAGATATCATCAAGGAGGATGGAGGCGATCTGGTCTTCGAACAGGTCCCCTTTAACCACCCGCTATGGGTAGTCTATTCCTCCGGGACAACCGGCCTTCCAAAGGCGATCGTTCAGGGCCACGGTGGAATTTTGATTGAGCAGTTCAAGTTCTGGGGGATCCACTGTGATCTTAAGCCTGATGATACATTCTTCTGGTATTCCACGACGGGTTGGATAGTCTATAATATCGGCATGTGCGGTCTTCTCCTGGGCGCCACGTGCTTTGTCTACGACGGCAACCCGGGCTACCCCGATATGGACCTTTTCTGGAGATTTGCAGAAGATTTTAACATAGCCTTCTTCGGCACCGGAGCCCCCTTTCTCCATGCATGCATGAGGGCCGGCATGGAGCCCGGAAAAATCCATAACCTGAGCGCCTTGAGCCACATCGCCTCAAGTGCCTCCCCGCTATCGCCCGATGGGTTTCGATGGGTCTATGAGAAGGTCAAAAGCGATGTCTTGCTCGGATCGACCAGCGGAGGTACGGATATCTGCTCCGGTCTGCTCGGGGCATGCCCTCTGCTTCCCGTAAGAGCGGGGGAACTCCAGTGCCCCTGCCTGGGGGTCAAGGTGGAGTCCTTCGACGAAAATGGCAACACCGTAATTGACCAGGTGGGCGAACTGGTAGTCACGGAGCCAATGCCATCCATGCCCCTCTTTCTATGGAATGATCCTGATTACTCACGATATAACGACAGCTACTTTGATCTATATCCGGGGATCTGGAGGCACGGAGACTGGATCAAGATCAAGCCCGATCTAAGCTCGGTTATCTATGGGAGGTCCGATTCTACACTCAAACGTATGGGTGTCAGGATGGGAAGCAGCGAAATCTACAGTGCTGTGGAGGAACTCCCGGAAGTTATCGACAGCCTGATCGTAGGCTACGATACCCCGGACGGGGGATATTTCATGCCCATGTTTGTCGTCCTGAAAGAGGGCATCAGTCTCGATGATACACTTAAGGCCAAGATAAAGCAAAAGATTCACGATACCCTCTCTCCCCGTCATGTGCCTGATGAGATCTTTGCGGCTCCGGCTATACCCCGAACCCTGAACTTCAAGAAACTGGAGGTGCCGGTTAAGAAAATCCTCACGGGAGTTCCCGTAAACAAGGCCGTAAACGTTGACTCCATGAATAATCCTGAATCTATCGCGTATTTTATAGAGATGTACAGTAAACTGCGTGTCCGTGATAAGGGCTAGCCTTTATCTATACGCATTTCCCAAAACTCGGCCTGCTTGCCCGGGAAGCGCTCTGCGAGCTGTCCGAAGGCGGGGACCCGGAACTCGTGCAGGCCTGACTGACTAAACTGATGCATTATTTACCGGCAATGTTATCGGCCTGCGGCGGAAGATTGCAGACGAGATATCAGCCGGGGGCGGCGGAGAGGACCCTGACACCCCGCCTGAGCATCCGCGAGGCGGATGCAGGGATAACGAATTGCAGTTAGATTCTTACAAACCCGCTCTGAGAGTTCTTCTCTCATATTGCTAAATTGTGGCAGTACTCGATCTGCGACATTGCATAAAAACGCCGCAGGTTCATCTTGGCATGTTCGCGTTTTGAGAACTTGGGTCCTACAATAAGCGTCCAGTAGTCAAGCCGCTCGGAGATTATTTCCCATGTCAGGCTGCCGGCTGCCTTCTGGACGGCCTCGGGATCAGTGGCGGAAAGAAAGGAGTTGTCGTTTTTCCGAAAAGAAATGCGGAGACCCAACAGTTCCCGCTCGATGTAATTATGGCCGTTAAGGTAACAGGTCGTTTGAAATGGAAGAAAAGAGGCCACGCGGATGCACATGGCGCCCAGTTTTTCGTCACGGATGTAGAAATAATGGTGGGTAAGCCGGCTGCGACCCTTTTTCACAATTCGATAATTGGGGTCCTCGGTTGGATATTTCGGCTCGACCGATCGGAAGGTGTTGCCCTGCTCCATACTTTTCAAGATGAAATAGACGCCAAAGCGGTCATCACCCTCCATTTTTTGAGACGAGGCTGAACGTAATCTTCATTACGAACGCCTGCCTCTGCCCATTCGATCGGGATGCGGTGATTCTTGGCGTCGGTTTTTCCTCCTTCTGATTTGTACTCCCAAACAATCTTCGGAAGAACGACCGATGGAATTAACTTCTTAAAATTTCAAATATTTTTGGCTAGCTTTTCATGGAGAACCACCAGGCTGATATTAGCAAAGGAGAACAAGACTATGTCCACGAAAGCATACATACCCTTCAGGGGTTATTACTCGACCCCGTTTTCGCGGTGGCAGGGCAGTATGGCGACACAGAATTCCGTAATCCTTGCTGCGGATACATCGAAAAGGTGGCTGGCCGAAAAGAGGTGGGACCCGAAAATGTTCGACTACCTCTTCCTTGGGATCACGATCGGGCAGCCCAAATGGTTCTACGGAGGCCCCTGGGCCGCCGCTCTCATGGGCGCTCCGGGCATTTCCGGAATGACGATCAGCCAGGCGTGCACCACTTCAGCCACATGCATCTACCAGGCCGCCATCGGCGTCGAGACGGGACTCTATCGGAATCCCTTCTGCCTTATGACGGACAGGTGCTCGAACGGACCCCACACCGTATGGCCCAATCCGCTGGGTCCGGGGGGCGAAGTCGAATCGGAGAACTGGGTGATGGACAACTTCAGTCATGATCCCTGGGCCAAAAATTCCATGATCGAGACTGCCGAGAATGTAGCAAGGGAGGCCGGACTTACGCGGGAGCAGGCCGATGAGGTGACCCTGCGGCGCTATGAGCAGTATCTGGCAGCCCTCGATAACGACCGGGATTTTCAGAAAAGGTACATGTTTCCGGTCGAAGTCAAGACCAAAAAGAAGACCGTAATCGTGGAACAGGACGAGGGAATAACGCCGACCACGCGGGAAGGTCTGGCAAGCCTGAAGCCCGTGCTGCCCGGCGGCATTCATACATTCGGCTCCCAAACCCATCCGGCGGACGGAAATTGCGGTGTAGTAGTAACTTCGAAAGCGAGAGCGGCGGAGTTGAGCGAGGATCCCTCGGTCGAGATTCGGATAGTCTCATACGGCTTCGCCAGGACTAAAAAGGGCTTCCTGGCGATGGCAGTCGTCCCGGCGGTCAAAATGGCCCTTGATAAAGCAGGCATAGGCGTCGCCGATCTAAAGGCAATAAAGACCCATAACCCCTTCGTTGCAAACGATCTCTATATGGCCGGGGAACTGGGCATCGACGTAATGGGCTTCAACAATTACGGGTGCTCCCTGATTTTCGGGCATCCGCAGGCGGCCACGGCGGGAAGGCTCATCATTGAAGGCATCGAGGAAACGGCGAAGTTGGGCGGCGGATATCTTCTGTGGGGAGGATGCGCGGCTGGGGACACGGCTGCCGCTCTCGTGATAAAGGTCGGTTAGCCACCTTGTACAGTTTTTATATGTTAAAATGAGTTTGTACCGCAGCGCTTAAATAAAGATGAGCAACTGAAGGAAAAAAGATCCTCATTCCGGCGAAGCCTGCCCCGGAAATGCTTTTGATCCGGGGGCCGGAATCCAGCGCTCTTGGTTTTCATTGTAAAATCAATAGAAAGGCACTGGCCCCCGGGGCCTGCCCGGGACCTGATCCGGGGTTCGCCGGGGCGACGACAATGCGAATAAAGCCTATTAATAAATTCAATGACTTACGCGCTTATTTAAGCGCTTATGGAGCTGCGCCCCCCACACCCCCATCGCCGCTTCGCGGCTCACGCTTGCGCGTGTGGCCGAAATCACGGGGGGATGCGGGGGGAATCATTCCCCCGCTCTTTTGCGTTACTACAATCTTGAACGCACCTCCGTATAAAAACAGCGAGCAAATCGGTGGCGCCTTTGAAAACCACAGTTGCTTTGCCGACTGGTTCAGGCGCTTACAGGCCCGTAAATTCTCAATTTCCAGGGCATGGCCCCAAATTTATGTCAACTATAGTTAACGTTTCTTCAAGAATTTATGTCCCGAACCGGCAATCCGGTGAGGCCTTAGGCGCCATCGAGGCGCTTAAGCCGGGAGTACGGCGCGCCGCAACGTCGATCGAGGTCACGTATCTCTGATGGTCAGTGACCATCAAACCATTGTGCATGCTGTCATAATACCACCGTTTGCCGGCTGGTTCAGGCGCTTGCTCACCCCAAAATTCTCAACTGTCGAAATATAGCTCCAGGAAAAATTAATGTCAACTATAGTTAACGTTTCTTCAAGAATTTACATCTCAGCCGCCAATCCAGTCAGCCCAGTTTTTACACTAGTCACATTATATCAGAGCCTTAGCTTCGATAACCACCTTCTCCGATCTCTGGCACATTTAATGCTCTTTCTTTATTGATATTTGTGGTCATGGAGGCTGTGGAGTTTCGAGTCGTCTGGAAAGCACCGGCAGTCAAGGAGAGACCTTATGGAAAAAGTGAACATTAAGATCCTGGGCATCAGTTGTCACCACCGCCGCGCCCGAAATACTGCCTGGTTGACGCTTTTTGCCTTAAAGGCCGTAGAAAAGTTCGGCCGGAGAATAAGTGAAGTTGCAAATATCGAAACGGAGTTTATAGACCTCCGGGAGCAGACCAAGTCGGTGCAAAGCCGCGCCGGCTGCCGGAAGGTGGATGACTATTATGAAAGCGACGAGGAGGACTACATTGTCAGCGAGTTGATTCCCAAGATGGCTGAGGCCGATGGCTTTATCTTCGGTTCCCCTGTGTTCACCGGCTCATTTACCAGCAAATTTATTACCTTGTGCGACCGTCTGCGTGCAGGGGTGAAGCATGGCTACTTTACGGACAAGCCGGCAGGGTGCGTTTCCGTGGCTACTATGCCGATGGGAGGGCAGGACCGCTGTCTGGAGGCTATGGAAATCTGCCTCCGGGCCCTGGGAATGATGCCCGTGCATCCGCTGTTCGGCTGTGCGGGCACCAGCGGGGTGCCCTATGGTCCCCTCAGCGGCGATGACGATGGCACGGTGATTGCGGTCAAAAATGACCGTTTCGCCCATTGGACCTCAATTCTCGTGGGGAGACGAGTCGCCGAAGTGGCTGTGATGCGGAAACTGGGCATACGGCGCCTGGGAAATCTCTACGGCCGGGAAATGATACAAAGATACACCTTACCCTTCCCCAAAGATAGTTGGGCCTGGACGGAGCTGGATGAAAAGGACCGGCAATTCATGGAGGGTTTGAACCAGGAGGATCTTAAGCAACCGGATGGAAGTATATTTAAGCACTCAAAGCCAGCCGGAGGAAATGAGCTAACTTGTAAGATCGTCGGATTCGGATGTGATGATTCCCGGCAGGGTGACTCTAACTGGCTCATCATAAATTCACTTAAAGCAGTGGAGAAGTTCGGACGTCAGGTGGAGTCGCTGGCGAACTTCGAGTGCGAATTCGTCGATCTGACGGACAAGAAGATCAGGGCGTGCCTCAACTGCGACAAATATCCGGATATTCCTCACGGCGGCAAACGCTGGAAGGGTGCTGAGTACCCCGACCGGAGCACATATGGCTGCGTCCTGAAAAACGACTACTTCACCAAGGAGGTATTGCCCCGGTACGCCGAGGCTGATGGCGTCATATTGGGGTCATGCGTGGTGGCCCTGGCGCCCGGCATTACCTTCAGGCTCTTTGCCGAGCGGATAGTCACCGGCATATGGACGGGTTGGAACAATCTGAAGCCCATCGCCAATATTGCGGTCTCTTACGACGACGAAGGCGGTCAGGAGTCCTGCCTGAATATCATGAACACCTGCAATCGCTGGAACGAATCTCTGCCGGTGTCCTGGCCCCATGGAACCCCGGCTTCAGGAGGTTTTCCCGGCTCTGGAGAAATTGCTGTAAAAAAAGATGCCAGGGCCCGCCTCCTCAGCGTGGTCAATGCCAGGCGGGTGGCCGAATTTGCCCTGGTGAAAAAACTGGCCAAAGCAGAACTCGGGGAAGTCTTCGGGAGAGAATTCTATTTTGTCCTCCATCCGCCGCATGGAGACGCCGGATGGGAATGGTCGAGGCTGGACGAGGAGGAGCACAAATACATGATGGATTTGACTCCCAAAGAGTTGTCGAGATTGGGGTGCAGGTAAATTTCCAAAGCCGTGGCGCCAAGACTTTCGGTAAACATTGCAAGGAGGATTTACAAGATGGAATTGACAATCAAGCCTATCAAGCTGGGCGAGATGCGAATGAGCTTATCGCTGATGACTTATATGATGAATTTCCCCAAGGAGATCTGGGTCCCCATCGTCTGTTGGTACCTGCAGGTCGGCGATAAGCACGTTCTGGTGGACACGGGAGCGCCTGCGGAGATGATGCGCAAGTATTGGTATGGGGAGTATAAAGAGGACAGGACCTTTGCCGACGCCCTGGCCACGGTATCTGTGTCTCCCCCGGAAATCGACATGATCATACAAACTCACCTGCATTTCGACCATTGCGGTAATACTCCCGAGTGCCGGAATGCCGAGGTGATTGTTCAGGCAGATGAACTAAAATTTGCCCGAAACCCGCATCCCCTTTTCATGGGGTCCTATCTCCGGGGCGGGGCGCTCGACGGGGTGAACTTCAGGCAGGTGGAAGGAGACGCAGAATTGCTCCCGGGCGTCAAGGTGCTCAAAGCTCCCGGACACACCCCGGGAACCCAGGCGGTAGCGGTCGAGACGGCGGCAGGCCTCGCCGTTCTAAGCGGTTTCTGTGCCGTGGCGGATAACTTCTCACCACCGGAGAAGATGCGTAAAGTCTGGCCCGTGTTGACTCCCGGGGTGCACACCGATAGCCTCGCGGCCTTTAGCAGCGCTGTGCGAGTGCAGGAAATCGCCGACATCATCATCCCCATCCATGACATGGAGTCTGCTTCCAAGCAACAGATTCCTTAACGTGTGGAACACCAAGGAGAAAAATATGCCTTTAATGACTGGCCAACAGTATCGCGACAGCATCAGGGACATGAACATCAATGTCTTCTGTTTTGGCAAGCGAATCGAAAATCAACTGGAGCATCCCATCACCAGACCGGCTATCGACGCGGTGGCGCTGACCTACGATATGGCTCTCGATCCCAATTACCAGGACAAGATCACCGCCATCTCCCACCTGACCGGGGAGCGCATCAACTACTTCACGCATCTTTACCATGGCCCGGAAGATTTCGTGAAACGTTTGGACCTGATGCGGGACTTGCTGCACTACCACGGCATGTGCACGGGCGCCCGCTGCGTCTCGGGAAACATTGCCAACGGGCTCGAATCGGTTACCTATGAGATCGACAAGAAGCACGGCACCGGGTACCTGGATAGATTCCGCAAATACTGGGCGATGGTACAGAGTGAGGACCTTTCCGTGGGAGGCTATATCACGGACCCTAAAGGGGACCGCAGCAAAAGACCCGCTGAGCAGGCCGATGCGGATTTATACCTGCGAGTGGTGGAGGAGAAAAAAGAGGGCATCGTCGTAAGAGGAGCCAAAGTCCTTATTTCCGGGGCTTCCATCGCTCATGAGGCATTGATCATGCCTACCAGGGCTATGAAAGATGACGAAAAACAATATGCCATCGCTTTTGCGATCCCCACGAACGCCCCGGGTTTAACCCTGCTGCACCAGTTTCCCAGTCCCGACTTTCGCCGTTGCGTCTCCGGGGCCAAAGGAACCGACTTCGGCAACGAACAGTATGGTGTTTATAATGCCTGTTTCATTTTCTTCGACGATGTGCTGGTTCCCCGGGATCGAGTTTTCATGTGCGGAGAACACGAATTCACCGGTCCTCTCGTCAGCCGCCTGTCGCCCTGTTTCCGCTGCGTCACTTCCGCCTGCAAGTGTGGACATCGTGACCTGCTGATCGGCGGCGCGGCGGTGATAGCGGATTACAACGGCGTGGGCAAAGCAGGACACATAGCGGAAAAGCTATCGGAAATGAGCTATGAGAGCGAGCTTTCTTACGGCTGTATCCTGGGAGCGGCCTACCGCGGCTTCAAGTCCGAGTCCGGCAACTACTTCCCCAGCGCCCTCTATGCCAACGTGGGCAAGTACCAGGCGAGCAAAGCCCTGTGGTTCGGGGCCCGCATGGGGGTGGATATCAGCGGCGGATTGGTTATGAGCATGCCCAGCGAAGCCGATATGGAGCACCCGGAACTGCGCCCCCTCATCCAGAAATATTTTAAGGCCAACCCCGCAGTATCCACCGAAAATCGGATGAAGATCATGCGGCTGATGGAATATCTCACCGGCATCGGCAATATTCTGGTGGCCGAGTCTACGCAAGGAGGCGCCCCCGCTGCCAGCCAGCAAATGGTGGTCACCGGAGAACTCAGGAAAAACCTCGAGGAATACAAGCGCAGCGTCCTTAAACTCGCGGACATCAAGGACTAATCCGGTGCCCGATTCCGGACGGCCGGAATGGCTTCTAGAAAGAAGAGAAAAAAGATGACGATTAGGAAAGTTGGTGTGATCGGTACGGGTGTTATGGGTCATGGAATTGTCCAACTGTGCGCCATGACCGGCTATGAAACCAAGATGTTCGGGCGCAGCGAGGCGTCGTTGAGCAGGGCCATGAAAAACATCACCAAATCCCTGGATGGCTACTATGTGGCCAAGGGCAAAATCACCGAAGCCGAAAAAGATGCAATTCTCGGCAGAATCTCCCTCACCATGGACCTGGAGGATTTGTCCGGCTCCGAGTGCATCATCGAATCAATCGTCGAGGACTTGAAGATCAAGCAGGACCTGTTTGCACGGCTTGACGGCATTTGCCCGGAAACCAAGCTCGCCGTCACCGATACCGCGGGCTTATCGGTCACCAGGATTGCGGAAGCCTCCAAAAGGCCCGAGCGCGTAGTGGGCATCCATTTGCTCAGCCCGGTGGCCCAAAGCAGGGCCCTTGAACTGATTCGACCCTCCTATTGTTCCGATGAGGCTTTCAATCTCGCCATGGAATTCTGCCGGTCATTCGGCAAAGAGGTCATTCTGGCGAAAGATACCCCCGGTTTTATTATCAACAGGTTGCTGACGCCCTTTGTGCTGGACGCGGTCCGCCTTTGGGAAAGCGGCGTGGCCAGCAAAGAGGATATAGACCAAATAATGAAAACCGGCGCCGGTCATTCCGTGGGGCCCATTCAGCTTCTGGATCTGGCGGGACTCGACAACTACTGCAATCTGGCCGACAACCTCTATGAAGCGCTAAAGGATGAGAAGCTGATCGTTCCTCTGTCCATGAGAAAGCTGGTGCAAGAAGGCCACTTCGGCCGCAAGACCGGCAAAGGTTTCTACGACTGGTCCAAGAAATGACCGAATGGCTTTTTTGGCTTTGCATTCGGTTGTCAGGCCGCAGGGTTTGTGCAATCTGTGCGCCGGGACAAATGTTGGCGCCATGATAAGGAGTCTGTCATGACGCGGAACTATGAGAACATTGAAGCAAGAAAGTTCAGCCAGTATGGCCAGGGGGGATATTCGCCAAGCTGGAATCGCTGCCCATACCGGTGATCGCCTGCCTCAACGGGTTCGCTTTCGGGGGCGGCAATGAGGTCGCCGTGGCGTGTGACCTGATTTACGCGGCCGATACGGCCAAATTCGGGCAGCCTGAAATCAATCTGGGGCTGATCCCCCCGAGCTGGGTGGGACGCAAAGGCTGCCGCGCCTGGCGGGCAGGAATCGAGCTCTGGAGTTGCGCCTGACGGGAAGGACCATCGACGCCCAAGAAGCTTGGCAAATCGGCCTGGTAAACATGGTTATGCCTGCCGACCGGCTATGGGAAGAAACCATGAAGGTGGCGCGCTCTTTGGCTTCCAAGGGGCGCCTGGCGGTCCGGGAAATAAAGAACACTACTAAAAAGGACGTTGATCGTGATATCGTCGTCGGGTGCCAGTTGGAATCCGATGGCCTCGCCCTCTGCTTTTCCGGTCAGGATGCCGGAGAGGGCATCGAGGCTTTTATGGGAAAGAGAAAACCCATCTTCAAAGACGCTCTATAACCCCCTGGATATCAAGTTACGCTGCATTCCTGTTCAGAAATTCTTTTGCTACTGTCCGGGAGATTAAGGCAAAGGGAATTGGCTGACTAAATGAGGAGATGACAAAGGAGGCTCCGCCTATGGGCAATCTGACCACTAAGATATTGGGAATTTCCGGGACGCCGATTAAAGACGGCAATTGCGATAAAGCCGTGCTGGCTGCTTTGGAGGCGGCAGCGGAGCTTGAAGGGGTGGAGACGGAATTCATCCCTCTTGCCGATAAAAAGATTGCTTCTTGCATGCATTGCCAGGATTGCATTCTGAAAAAAGAGCCCTGCAAGTTTAAGGATGACGCCACCTGGATTATCGACAAGATTGCGGAGGCCGACGGGATGATTTGGGGCGCCCCGGTCTGGACCCACGCCATTCCGCCCCAACTCATCAACCTGACCTCCAGGTGCAGGTATCAGGTTTTTTTTACCGGCGACTTTCGTAACATCGTCTTTGGGACCCTGACCGTATCCTGGTTTGGGGTGGGGGAAGAGTTCGCCCTCATGACGATGGAGGCCATAGCCGGCAACTGGTTGATGATTCCGGTGGCTCGCGCCTGGGCCAAAGTCAGCACCGCGGCTCACGGCCAAAGACCTCAGTATATGGAACACGGGGTTTTAGACGACTCCGCCGGCATGGTGCGCGTGCGGTTGGTGGGCACCAGGGTCGCGGAAATCGCCCAGATGATCAAGTACGCCGCTATGGCCCACATAGGGTTGCCTCCAGAGGAACAAAGAAGCATCACCTGCGGGAAGTTTCCGCACTGGCAACTGCGCCGGAAGCTGCAGCAGTAGTCAGCTTGAAAACCAAAAATGAAAGGAGGAACTGAAAATGTGCGCGATCAAGGAAAGCCATATTGAACTGCCGAAAGGATACCTGCAGGTGCCTGAAAGGTTCAACATGGCGGTCCACTCGGTGGATCGCCATGTGATGGAGGGACGTGGAGAAAACACGGCCATTTACGACGGTGACAAAAAAATAAGCTTCGCCGACCTGATGGCTCTGGAGAATAAGTTCGGCCACGTTTTGAAGTACCTGGGGGTGAAAAAAGACGATGCTTTTCTCATCCGTTCCAGCAACTGTTTGGCAGTTTTCGCGGCGGTGCTGGGTGGGATGAAGATCGGCGCAGTCCCCATTCCCACCAACACCATGTTCAGGACCCGGGAGATGGAGCACATCCTGAACAACAGCGATGCGGTCCTGGCCCTTTCCACGCCGGAATTGGTGGACGTCATCGAAGAAGTCAAGGACAACTGCCCGGCCCTCAAACACGTCATGCTCATCGGCGGCCAGAAATCGGGATGCCTTTCTTACGACGACCTGATGCGGCATGCGACGCCCGAACTGGAACCCGAAGACACCAGCAAGGACGATCGAGCCTACATTCTCTATACCTCGGGAACCACCGGCAATCCCAAGGGCGTGGAGCACGCTCACAGATGGCTCATAGGCTCCGGAGATCCCATCGGCAAACTGGCAATGCACCTCGGCCCCGGCGACATCGTCCTCCAACCCCAGGAAATCAGCTTTATGTTCCCGTTCGGCTGCACATTCTTTTATCCATTTCATTGCGCCGCGGCAGTAGTCATGTATTACGGGCGCTTTAATCCGGAAACGGTCTTCGAATATATCCAGAAATACAAGGTAACCGTCTATTGCGGGGTGCCCACTATGTACCGGATGCTGCTGGCCGAACAGGGCACGGAGAAAAAATACGATCTGTCCTCCCTGAAATTATGCCACAGCGCCGGGGAACCTCTGCCGGCTGAATCCTTCAACGAATTCCTGCGCCGGTTCGGTGTCAAAATTTACGACTGCCTGGGCCAGACCGAGCCCCACGAGTTCGTTGGCAATATCCCGGGCGTCGAAATCAAGCCCGGCTCCATGGGGAAGCCGTTTCCAGGGGTGGATGTCCGCGTCCTGGACGATAACCTGAATGAATGCCCGGTGGGCGAGACCGGAGAGGTTTGCATCAATCGAAGCCATTCAGGCCTGTTTTTGAGGTACCGGAAGATGCCCGAGAGGGAGGAAGAGGTCATGCGGGGAGAATGGTATTGCACCCAGGACAAGGCATACCGGGACAGTGACGGTTACTACTGGTACGTCTCCAGGTCCGACGACCTGATCAAGAGCCGGGGTTACCTGATCTCCCCCAAGGAGGTGGAGGAAGCCTGCATGGAATTGCCCTGGGTCCTTGAAGCCGCAGCGGTGGGGAGCCCCGATCCGGTAATGGGCCAGAAGGTGAAAGCCTTCGTTACCATGCGCGATCCTAAACGCGAGCCTACCCCGGATATGGCTGAAATCTTAATAGAACACGTAAAAGCCA
This sequence comes from uncultured delta proteobacterium, assembly GCA_963805125.1. Taxonomy (GTDB): domain Bacteria; phylum Desulfobacterota; class Syntrophobacteria; order Syntrophobacterales; family Syntrophobacteraceae; genus SbD1. Next base: position 321,288 of record CAWDTD010000001.1, read on the forward strand.
GGCTGGCCCCATACAAAGCCCCCAGAGAAGTGGAATTCGTGAAGGAATTGCCCAAGACCGCCACCGGCAAGATTATGAGAAAAGTCCTCAAGGAAGGGGAAGAGCAAAAATACGGGGAGAGGGCGGCGAAAGGCTGCTAAGGTCCATGCCTCCTCATTGCCTCTGGTAAGCGCCTCACTTTGAGGGGCGACCTTTTCCACCCCGATGCTGCACCTCCGAAAAAGGGATACAGGGGCAATACGCTTTGTCATTGAGCCGGGACGTGTGATATACATCATATATCACATACCATGGAAGCCCGCAGGGCTTATTCCTCAGCAATGCTTCGGGGTTGACATGAATCAGGTGGCCGGGATTTTCGGGTGTTGCTTATTATCTGAGCCGGGGGCTGCGCAGTATGCGCCCGGCCTTTGCCGTGGGCATTGTTGGGGTGGATGTATAGACGGTTTACACTGCGACAAAATAGCCCGCTAACCAAGGAGTAATGAAGTGCAGCAACATGAAGCGGGGTTCGATCAGCTCGATATGCTGTTCAATGCGAGAGGGGTGGCGATTATTGGCGCGTCTTCCGTGCCGGGCAAGCCGGGCAATCAGATTATCCAATTTGCGCTGGAAATGGATTACCTGGGGACCATATATCCGATTAACCCCTCTTCCACGACCATCCTGGGTCTTAAATGCTACCAGAATATCAGTGCAGTTCCCGGGCCGGTGGATTTGGTTATTGTCGTACTTCCGGCGTTGGCCTGCGTGGATGCCGCAAAAGAGATCGTGGCCAGGAAAAAAGAGAAAGGGGATGTGGCCGGCGTTGTCGTGGTTTCGGCCGGCTTCAGCGAATATGGCCCCGAAGGCAGGCAAAGAGAAAAGGAATTGAAAGAAGTCCTTGTTTCGAACGGCATCAGGCTGGTTGGACCCAACTGCCAGGGAATCATAGATACACATAGTGGAGTGAACACTACCTTTGATGTTGGCCGCTACCCCAAAGGCGGACTCTCCTTCCTCGCCCAAAGCGGGGCCTTCTCGGTATCCTACCTGGAGTGGGCTCACCCGCTGGGCCTGGTCGGGCTTAATAAGTTCGTATCAATGGGGAACATGTCGGACGTCAACGCCATTGAACTTATCCGATACTTGGGCAAAGACGAAAGAACTCAAGTTATCGCCCTTTATCTGGAGGGAATAGCTAACGCCAGGGAACTGATTGAAGCTGCTGCCGAGGTATCAAAGAGGATACCGATCGTTGCCTTTAAATCAGGTAAAACCGAACTCGGCTCCCAGGCTGCTCAGACTCATACCGGCTCCATCGCCGGCAGCGATACAATCTATGATGGCGCTTTCAGGCAAGCAGGAGTCGTTCGGACTTCAACTGTAGCGGAATTCTATGATACCTGTCGCGCTTTTGACAAGTTGCCGATGCTCAGAGGCAATCGTATCTACATCCTTACAGTCGTTGGTGGCCCGGGAACCATTTGCCTGGATGAATTGAGCCGTTCAAAGCATATCCGGATGGCGCAGATTGCTGATGAGACCAGGAAAAATCTGCGGGCTGCGCTGGCGCCGACCGCTACGGTGGACCGGCCGCAGGGCTATACGGACATGACCGGGGCCGTGAACGAAGAACTCCATCAGAAAGTCCTCAAGATCGTCTTGCAAGACCCCAACATTGACGGTCTCATCTATCTGACCACGCCACCCGCTTTCCTGGACGAGAGGAAGCTTGCGGAAAACATAGTCGCAGCCTACAAGTCATTCCCGGAGGAGCGGAGGAAACCTCTTCTCTCTGTTTTAGGCTATGGTTATTCCGTTGCTGAAGGGCGAAAAATCATGGAGGCCAATGGGTTGCCCACTCTGGAATATCCCGACATTGCCGCAAAGGTTATGGCCAACATGGCGACCTATAGCCAGTATAGAGCGCGCATCGGCAAGTAACGGTTAAACACCGCCAGGATAAGAGGGAGAAAGATGAAAATGAAATACCAAGATGTTATCGCATCATGTTATAACAAAACCTGTACTTTTATACCAGAACCGGACGCTTATGAATTATGCGCAGAATTTGATATTCCTCATCCTCGATTTTTGTTAGGCCGGACAAAAAACGAATGTTTGAACGCTGCCGAAAAAATCGGCTACCCCGTCGTAATAAAAATTGTCTCACCCGAGGTGATACACAAATCGGATGTTGGCGGTGTCATTTTGAATTTGAGAACACCCGAGGAGCTTGATCAGGGGTTCGATCGGCTAAAGAAGAATATTCGGGAGAAGGCAGGCGACGTGCCGATAACCGGTATCCTGGTGCAGCAGTCAATACCGTCCGGAGTAGAGGTCGCCGTAGGCGGGGCCGATAACCCCCAGTTCGGGCCGGTAGTCATGTTTGGCTTGGGAGGCATTCTGATCGAAGTCTTCAAGGATGTATCTTTTCGCCTGGCACCATTGGATCAGGAAGAAGCGCGGCGCCAAATTGAAGAGACCATTGCATATGAAATCCTCAAAGGTGTGAGAGGCAGGCAAGTCTGCGACATCGATGCAATCTGCAAGGTGATTGTAAATACCGGCAGGCTTTTAAAGGATATCCCGCAGATTGAGGAAATAGATTTCAACCCCGTTCAAGCCTTTCCGCACGGGTGTTTTGTCTTGGATGCCAGAATAAAGTTAAAGAATCAAAACAGGGAAACATCCGATGAAGGTCAAAAACCAATATGAGTTTCAAGTCGGCCAGGAAGAGCTTTGGTATCATTTTCTAAACCCCGAAGCTCTCAAGGCCAGCATACCAGGCTGTAAGAATCTGCAATTAATCAATGAAAATACCTACAAGGCGGATCTCAGCCTGGGGATTGCCGCCATAAGAGGCGAGTATACAGGGACGGTGCAGATAAAAGACAAGATGTTGCCGCACCAATATAGGATGGTTGTCGAGGGCAGCGGCGCACCGGGATTTGTCAATGGTGAGGGACTAATCACGCTCAAGGCGAAGAATCTTACGACAACGCTGCTGGAATATGATCTAGATATAAAGGTGGGCGGGAAGATCGCGGGAATCGGTCAACGGATGATCAGCGGCATCACAAGAATCATGGCCGAACAGTTTTTCAAAGAAATGGACAAGCAGCTCAAATTGAAAAGGGCTGAATATCGGCCGAGCTTCTTTGAAAAGCTGTGGCTGACCTTGAGGAGATTTTTCAAAAGAATCATGGGCAGGACAGGTGAAAGCTGATGGGCGTCATGCAGCCGCTTTTCATTTGATCTGTGCCTGATTCGGCGGTTTTGCCTGTGAGGAGAACTACCAACATGAAACCAGCTCCTTTTAAGTACTTTGCACCTGCAAGCCTGGCGGAAGCCATCACGTTGCTGGAACGCAGCGGCGAAACCGGCAAGATTATAGCCGGCGGACAAAGTCTCATCCCTTTGATGAATATGCGCCTGGCCACTCCCGAAACCCTGGTCGATCTTCGCAACATCGACGAAATGAAACAAATTCGCGAGGTAGACGGCTTCCTTGAAATTGGCGCCATGGTCACGCATCAAAAGGTACTGACGTCAACGCTCGTTCAGGAAAAATGCCCGTTGTTGGCCGGGGCCGGTGGACATATTGCCCACCGTCAGGTCAGAAATCGCGGCACGATCGGCGGCAGCGTCGCCCATGCCGACCCCGCTGCCGAGTTTCCAACAGTCGTGACGGCCTTAGACGCTGAACTCAAGATTGAAGGTCCTGGAGGTGTGAATTGGCTAAAACCGGCAGAGTTTTTTTTCGGGTTTATGATGACAGCATTGAAATCGGCCGACATTCTTACCGCAATTAAAGTGCCCGTTTCTCCGCCTGGTTGCGGATGGAGCGTAGAGGAACTTGCCCGCAAGGAGAACTTTTTTGCCATCGCAGGAACTGTCTGTCTGCTGCAATTATCGCGCAACAGGGTTGCCGACGTGCATTTGGGCATAATGGGATGTTCACCGGCTCCTTTGAAACCGCTGGAGGTCGAAGAAACAATCCGAGGTCAAGAGTTGACCGACGATTTATTGGCAAGGGTTGCTGACTTGGTCTCAGAGCAAGTGGAACCCGAATCGGACCTGCATGGAACGGCGGCCTACCGGCGGGAAATGGCCGGCGTTGTTACGAAGAGAGCTTTGAGAGAGGCACATCGCAGCGTTACCGAAGGGAGGTAATCGTTCCTAATGAGCGCCATGAACAAAAGCAACAGGCATCTGATCAGGTTGAGGGTCAATGGGCATGACTATGAAATAGCGGTCGAAGCTCGCAGGCTCTTGGTGGATGTGATCCGGGGGGATCTAAGATTAACCGGAACTCATGTCGGCTGCGAGCATGGGGTATGCGGGAACTGCACAGTGCTTCTAAATGGAGAGGCGGTAAACAGTTGCCTTATACTCGCTGTCCAGGCGCACGGAGCCGATATCACCACCATTGAGGGTTTGTTGGACAAACAGGATGGTTTGCACCCGCTGCAAAAGGCGTTTAAGAAGCATCATGCGCTTCAGTGTGGTTTCTGTACCCCCGGAATGTTGATGAATGCTTACGACCTCCTCGAGAAAAATCCCAACCCCGGCAGCGAGGACATCAAGAGGGCGATTTCCGGCAATATGTGCCGTTGCGGCTGTTACGATAAAATTGTTGAGGCCATTGAGGATGCAGCCACGGAGATCTGCGGGAAAAAACCGGCTGAAGCGCCACACGGAAGTGCCATGAGTTAAAAAAGTGAGGATGATTTGTCATGGGAAAAGATAAGCTTTGGGTGTCCAAGCCTGTTGAAAGATTGGAAGCCGACCGGCTGGTACGGGGGAAAGGTCGCTATATTGCCGACATCGAACCGGTGCCGAATATTCATCATGCAGCCATACTCCGCAGTCCTCATGCTCATGCACGCATAAAAAGCATCAAGGTTGAGAAGGCGCTGAATCTGCCAGGTGTGACGGCTGTGCTGACGGGCCTGGAAGTTGCCGGTATGTCGAATCCTTTCCCCGTGATCGGCCCCAGGAACATGAAGTACTATTCTTGTGCGATAGATAAAGTGCGATTTGTTGGTGAACCTGTCGCCGTCGTCGTTGCCGTTGACCGGTACGTTGCCGAAGACGCTCTGGGACTGCTGGAGGTCGACTATGAACCTCTTCCGGCTGTCGTGGATCCGGAGGCCGCCATGAAGCCCGATGCCCCGGTACTCCACGAACCCCACGGCAACAATATCGCTTTCCATAATGTTTACAGTTACGGCGAAGTGGATAAGGTTTTTGCAGATGCGGAAGTAATTGTTGAAGAAAAGCTGTTTTTCCCTAAGTATGCCTCTTATCCGAATGAAACTTACGGCGTGATCGCCGAATTCGACCCGGATCGTGAGAGCTTCACGACGTGGAACAATTTTCATGGGCCATTTTCCATGCACCCGGCTATCTGTTCGGCTTTAAGGACCCCTCCCAACAACGTTCGTATGATTGTGCCTTCTGATGTTGGGTCTTCTTTCGGCACGAAGATCACAATTTATCCGTATGTCGTACTGATCTGTCTCGCTGCAAAAAAGGCAAAGGTCCCCGTTAAATGGATCGAAGACCGAATGGAGAGTCTCCATGCCAGTTCAAGCACGACCGAAAGGGTGGCCTATGTGCGCCTTGCAGCCGACCGCGATGGTAAAATTCACGGCCTTGATATGAAGTTCATCGATAACGTTGGCGGATATATTAGAGCCCCCGAACCAGGTTGCGTGTTACGGCCTTTGGGGAACCTGAACGGACCATACGATATTCGCGCTGTCAGAATGGATGCATGTATCGTAGTGACCAACAAATCGTTGACAGGCCCAATTCGCGGATATGCATGTCAACATCTTTACTTTGTACTGGAAAGAGCGGTCGAAAGCCTGGTCAGAAAACTGGGCCTTGACCCAGTGGCAATCAGGAGGAAAAACCTGATAACCGCAGATCAACTTCCTTACACCACACCGAGTGGGGGCGTATACGATTCGGGCGATTATCCTGCCGCTTTTGACAAACTGCTGGAGATCAGCAACTATGAACAGCTCTGCCGCTCAAGGGACCAAAAACAGCGCGAGGGCAAACTGATCGGCATCGGTATCGCATTAGGCATTGATCCTTCCGCTTCGAACATGGGGTACATGCAAATGGCATTGCCCGAAGAAGTGCGGAGCCAAAGACCGATGTCAGGTGCAGCCCAGGCAACCACCATCCACATTGACCATGGAGGAACGGTAACTGTAGATCTGAGCACGGCTTGTCATGGGCAGGGGCATGAGACCGTGGCCGCCCAGATCGTTGCCGAGGAACTGGGGTTGACGCCCTGGCAGATCAAAGTCATCAGCGGCATGGACACCAGTACCAAGGCATGGACGATCTCGAGCGGCACATACAGTAGCCGTTTTGCGACGATTGGGGCCAGTTCGGTCCTGTTGGCGGCCGCAAAGATATCTGCTAAAGTTCGAAGAATTGCCGCCCACCTGATGAATGCAAAGCTCGATGACATTGTTCTTGAAAACGGCCACTGTAAACTGAAAGGAAGCGATGTCAGATTATCGCTGAAACAAATCGCCGCTACCGCCCACTGGGATGTTCAGGGCTTGCCTCCAGGCGAAGAACCCGGTTTGTCGGCAACGTGCTATTTCGAGGCTAAAGTGGCCAAAAGGGGCGAGGGCAATCGAATCAACTCGTCTGCCGCTTATGGATTCGGAGCCGACCTGGCGGTGGTCGAGGTGGATCCGGAGACTTTTAGTGTCAAGTTGCTCGATTATTATTCCGTTCACGATGCCGGAATCATATTAAATCCTGCGATTGCAGAAGGTCAGGTAAAGGGGGCAGCCTTGCACGGGTTTGGCGCGGCGCTGTTTGAAGAGCTGATGTACGATGAGAACGGCCAGTTCCTCAATAGCACCTATATGGATTATATCTGCCCGGGCGTCGCTGAGGCGCCCAGGATGACCGTTGCGCATATCCAAATCCCTTCACCCGTTAATCCCCTGGGCTCTAAAGGAATCGGCGAGGCAAGCAGTCAGACGGCTCCGGTGGTTATCGCCAATGCGGTGGAAAATGCGCTTGCTCCGCTGGGCATAAAGATTGACCGCTTACCGTTGCGGCCACATTGTCTGTGGGAGCTGAACAAGCGGCAACAGGGCGCTTGATTTCCAAAAGTTTTGACGGATGGGATTTCCCTTGCCGAAGAAGCCTCAGTAAACTCGCAAACCGGTGGGACCTGCAAAAAGATGGTTTTCGCGATAGATTCAATTCCAATCAAGAAAAGGGGGAAGTGAACAAATGAAAAAGGCCGACTTGCTTCTCAAGAATATCAACTGGCTCATCACTATGAATGGAGATCGGCAGATTATTAAGGACGGTGCTGTGGCGGTGCGAGGCGATCGCATCATCGACATCGGCAAGTCAAATATTATATCTCAAAATTATACGGCCGGAACTCGGATAGACTGCAGCGATAAGGTGGCAGTGCCCGGCTTGATCGATGCTCACGTTCATTCTGCATTCCAGATGAGCAGAGGGTTGGCCGACGAGGTGGGAGAGCAGGCTTTCTTGTTCGAGCGTATGTATCCATATGAAGGATGTATGGATGAGGAAGATACTTACTGGAGCGCTACGCTTTGCACCCTTGAGTTGCTGAAGCATGGCGTTACATGTTTCGTTGATCCCGGTAATTACGAAATCGAACAAACTGCCAGGGCGGTTGAAAAGGTTGGGATGCGTTGCGTTTTGTCCAAGAGTTGTCTCGATATCGCCAAATCTTCTTTTGGAAGTCTGCCGGATAAATTCATAGAAACTACGGATCAGTGCCTGGAGCGAAGCGAAGCCCTGATCAAGCTCCTGCATGGGAAAGCCGATGGGCGCATCCGCGTGTTTTTCTCATTTCGAGGGTTGAACAATTCCACAGACCAGCTTATCACGGGCATGAAACAATTAGCGGATAAATACCGCACCGGCGTTCAAAGCCATTGTGCGTTTGCGCAAAAGACCAGGGATGCCTCGATTGCAAAATACGGCCTTGGTGAAGTTGAAAGACTGCAAAAACTTGGCGTGCTTGGAAGCAACATGGTATTGGCGCACCTCGGCTGGCTCAACCCAAAGGAATTGCTGCTCCTTAAAGAACATAAGGTCAGGGGGGTAGCGTGTCCCAGTTCGAGCCTTCATAACGGCTACGGCAATTTGATAATGAATACCATCCCGCTATTGTTGGAAATGGGGGTGCCGATTGGTCTGGGTTCGGATCATGCCTCTTCAGGTATCGTGGATATTACCTTGGAAATGCTTCTTATTGCAACGGCGCTGAAAGAGATCCGACTCGATCCCAAAATCATGCGCCCGGAAACTGTGTTGGAGATGGCAACGGTTAAAGGGGCTCTATGCGCGCTCTGGGAAGATGAAATCGGGTCACTGGAAATAGGTAAAAAGGCGGATATAACCTTATTCGACACGCTCAGGCCCGAATGGCAGCCTCTCTACGCCAATCCGCTTGTCAACCTCGTCTACAGCGCCACCGGCAGCAGCGTGGACACGGTGATCGTAGAAGGCAAAATTCTTGTAGAAAAGGGGCAACCATTAACCATCGATCAGGAAGAGGTATATGCGAAAGTAAAAGCAATTGGGGGGAAGATCTTGAGAAAAACGAATCTTGCTGAAAAGATCAAACCGTTATGGCCCATTGTTTAGAACCAGTAATAACCAGCATTTTATTGCCTGCCCTCTTGACATGTTATTGCTAATTGCACTCTATGACGAGTTTGAGACATGCAAAATGAGGATAGCATTACCAGGACCGCCCTTTCCTGGGTTGAGCAGGGCGACATGATCGCAACTGCCACCGTGATTGCTGCTCGAGGCTCCTCCCCCCGCCCCGTTGGCAGTCAGATGGTGATCAGCAGTCTGGGAAAATTTGAAGGCTCCGTTTCCGGCGGGTGCATCGAAGCGGCAGTGGTGGTCGAAGCTCAGGAAATACTAAGACAACAAGAGCCTAGACGGATAAGCTTTGGTGTCAGCAATGAAAGCGCGTGGGAGATAGGCCTTGCCTGTGGTGGTGAGATTGAGCTGGTCATCGAAAACTATACCGGGCACAAACAACTTCTCAGAGAACAGGCTGCGTTTGAAGCTGGTCATAAGGCCTACTGCACTGTCACCAATCTTGCGGACGGTGATAAGACGCTGATTGAAACCAGCGGGATAAATCGTATGGCCCACCTTCCAGAGGACGTACGGAAAGGGGTTCAGGATGTTTTTCTCTCTTCTCAGAGCAAGATAATCCGGTCAGACGAATCCGAATATTTCGTCCACTATGTTGCTCCCGGACTGGAATTGATTATCATCGGCGCAGTCCACGTGGCAAAGCCGCTTGCTAAGATGGCTCAGATGGCCGGCTTTCCGGTGATTATCATTGAACCTCGGGCCGCTTTTGCAGAATCGGAGCGTCTTCCCGGCGTCCAAATTATCCCCGAGTGGCCTGATGAAGCCCTGGAGAACGTAGGTTTGCACCCGGGCACGGCTATAGTTACACTTACCCACGATCCCAAACTGGATGACCCGGCGCTCAAAGCCGCTTTGAAGTCTGATACGTTTTATATTGGGGCGCTGGGCAGCCGGGCAACCCATGCCCTTCGTCTGAAGCGGTTGGCCGCTTGCGGATTTTCCGAGCAAAATCTAAGACGTATCCACGCGCCAGTAGGCCTGCCCATTGGCGCCAGGACACCCACGGAAATAGCGGTTTCGATTCTGGCGGAAATAATAGAGAAAAGACGAAAAGGGCTCTCAAATGAGGAAAACCAGCCCATGGGATCGAGACAATGTTGTTGAAGGGCGAGATGCCCCGGGGCAAGATTCATGCGGCGACAATGCCCTACCGTCCAGGACACACTTATGATATGAGGGCGTTTGATCCAACGGCGATAAAGCAGGAATTCCCCATCTTCACTGCGAACGACAGGAACAGGGATTTGTGTTACCTTGATAACGCCGCCATGGCCCAAATGCCCGCCGATGTTATTGACCAAATGGTTGCATACGATGAACAGTGCCGAGCCAATGTGAAAAGAGGCGTTCATCGATTAGCCGAATCGGCCACCGAAGCCTTTGAAGGGGCCAGGGAAACAGTCGCCAGATACCTGGGAGTGGAGAATGCCGATGAAGTAATCTTTACCGGCGGAACGACATCGGGGATCAACTTGCTGGCTCAAAGCTTCAGCACCATGCTGCAGCCCGGCGACGAGATTGTTCTCTCCGAACTCGAACATCACAGCAACATCATCCCCTGGCAATTCGTAAGAAGGGCCTTGGGGGTCAATCTCCGTGTTCTTCCGATGGACGCAGCCGGCAGGCTGGATCTTAGTCATATTGACCGCTGTTTCACCCGGAAGACCCGTCTGATTGCTGTGACTCATGCTTCGAATGTCACCGGGGCGATTACCGATGTCAACGCAGTCGCCGGGGCGGCAAAGGCGTGCGGGGCAAAACTTATATTAGATGGCGCGCAGTTTGCGCCACACGGTCCTTTCGACTTGCCTGGCCTGAAGGCCGATTTTTATGTGTTTTCCGGGCATAAAGTTTACGGTCCGAGTGGAATCGGCGTGCTTTGGGGGCGGATGCCCCTGCTCGAACAGATGGCCCCGGGGTTCGGCGGGGGAGGGATGGTAGACGAGGTGGATTTCGAAAAATGCACCTATCAGCCTCCGCCACAACGGTTTGAGGCAGGAACACCACCGATTACACAGGCAGTTGGTCTGTCAGCCGCGCTAAAGTGGCTGAGCAATAAAGATCTGCTCGGCCTTCGAAGTCACCTGGCAGACCTTGCCCTAAGCGCAATGAAAGGGTTGACCGAATTGGGCAAGGGGAAACGGCCAATTCGAATTCCAGGTCCCGGCATGACGCAGGAACGGCTGCCGTTAGTTTCTTTTCATATAGAAGGGCTTCATTGTCATGATATTTGTCAGGTTCTGAGCGATCGGCATAATGTTGCCGTAAGAGGTGGGCATCATTGTGCACAACCTCTTCACAAGGCGTTGGGACTGGAGGCCAGTACCCGGTTGAGCCTGGCTGCTTTTAACAACGTAAATGACATCGAAACATTTCTAAATGGTATTGAAGATTGCATGCGGTTCCTGGGATAGCGCTAACTCGCACATCAGGGAAAGAGCGGATCGTGGAAAGGGAATTTTATAATGAAGAAATCATCTCCTGGTCAAGAAAGGTAGATTGTTTTACGCCGCTTAAAGTCAGTAGTTGTCAAGCATTGGTCACCAATCGGCTGTGCGGCGACAGGATCTTCATAGAGATGAATGTGGGTTCGTCTGTAATCGAAGAAATTGCTTTTAAGATTCAAGGCTGCATCTTATGCAAAGCGGCGGCTGCCCATTTGGCTGAGATTGCGCCGGGTCGTAATCGCGCGTGGATAGAAAAAACGCACTCGGAGCTTGAATACGCATTAAAAGCTGCTTCTGACGACAATCTTTTTCCCGAGTCACACTGGTTTTTTAAACCGGTCAAGGGCCACAGGAGCCGGTATTCCTGTTTACTTCTACCATATGAAGCAGCATTAAAGGCGCTCAGAGGCTGTGATCGTCCCGAAATGTCTTTTCGCAGTTATGACTAGAAACTCTAATTAACCCTTATAGCGGGTCAGCGAATGAGGATTCTATGTGTAAAGTTGCCGGGATTATTCTTGCCGCAGGTGAATCCTCCCGTATGAATTACATCAAACAGCTACTGCCGTTCCAGGATAAAACACTCTTGAGTCAAGTAATAGACAATTCTGTACGCTCTTCATTATCTGAAGTAATCATTGTGCTTGGTCGATATGCGGATAGAATCCGGAGTGTGATTGATTTCGAGGGTTTTTCAAGAGTCAGGATCGTGATCAACCGGAATTGGGATAAGGGGATGAGTACTTCACTGCAGGCAGGGCTTGCAACTGTCTCAGGTAACTGTGAAGGCGTCATGTGCATCTTAGGAGATCAACCTTTGATTGATGTTAGTGTCATCGATACAATTATCGGTGAATTTCAAAAAACAAAAGCTCTGTTTGTGATACCAACCTGCCAAGGGCGGAGAGGTAATCCAGTCGTAATTCACAGGTCATTGTTCAACCGGCTGAATGGCTTAACTGGCGATGTGGGCGCCAGGGTATTATTCGAGGAATATTCGGAACAAATTGTAGAGATCGAGGTCGCTGACTACGGAATTCATCTTGATATAGATACCTGGCAGGATTATCTGAGACTCAAGGCGACACGCACTGCGAAGGTTGTGCTTGAAAATGAACGGCGTTAGATGTGGTAACGCAGGTTCTTATTGGGATCAGGCTTGTGCACAACGTGATATCGAGGAATTAAAGTTCTTCAACTTTTGTGGAGAATAACATGATCGTTGACTTCCATATCCATCCAGTCCCATCAGAGGCTCATATCCCGGAAAGCTTCAGGACTTTTGTAGAGAGACAACAACAGGACTTTGCCGACTTGAGAAAAAATTATGGCGAGCCGGCCCAGTTGCTGAAATTGTTGGATCATTCGGGTGTGGATTACGCTGTGGTGGTTGCTGAAGTTGCTCCGATAACTTCTGCGCTGGTTACCAACGAAGAGGTGCGAGAATTCTGCAGGCTGAGCCCGAGACTCCTTCCGTTCGCCAGCATTAACCCTTACTTGACCACAGATTCGTCCGCTGTGCTCGAACGACTCGTGTGCCAGGAGGGTTTTAAAGGTTTAAAGATGTACCCTACCTATCAGTACTTCTTCCCCAACGATCCCCTCGTCTATCCTCTATATGCTAAAGCACAGGACCTGCAGATACCTGTCATGTTCCACACCGGATCATCATTATTCAAGGGTTCGAGACTTAAATACGGGGACCCGATTTTCTTTGACGATGTGGCGGTCGATTTTCCTGAACTGACTATTATAATGTGTCACGGCGGTCGGCCTTTCTGGTACGACAAAGCCGCATTCCTGGCCCGCTTGCATGAAAACGTCCACTTGGAGATTTCGGGGCTGCCACCCAGGAGATTACTCGGCTATTTCCCGGACCTGGAACGAGTATCGACCAAGGTGCTGTTTGGTTCCGATTGGTATGGCGTAAAAGACATCAAAGAGAACATTGACGAGATAAGAAAATTGGCTATAAGCGATGACGCTAAGGAGCTAATCCTGGGAAACAACGCTGCAAGGCTGCTGAAGTTGCGTTCTTAGACAGGCCCGAAGGCATCGCTCTCCGGTCGATAGCGGAAATACTTTCGGTAAATCTCAAAACTGAGGGAAATCACCTATGGCCTCCGGACATATTCGCATAGAAATCTCCATGGAAGGCAAACTGGCCACGGTCCTGATTGACCGCCCCGAGAAGATGAACAGTATGACTGTAGCAATGCGCAGTGAGATTGCTCAGGCTTTCCGCAACTTTTCCAACACCGAAAGGCTCAGGGTAATCGTCGTTCGCGGGGCAGGGAACAAAGCGTTCAGCGCAGGAGGTGATGTCGGCGAATTCCTCAAGCTTCAGCCTCACGAGCTTGTGGCCTGGGGTGAGGAGATGATGGAGGTCGAGCGCTGTGGGAAACCGGTGATTGCAGCTATTGACGGTTATTGTCTGGGCGCCGGGCTGGAGTTTGCCCTTAGTTGTGACATCCGGGTGGCGACAAATCGATCCTGTTTCGGCCTCCCGGAAGTGAGTCTCGGGATGATACCGGGGAGTGGAGGAACTCAGCGCATTCTGAGGCTTGTGGGATTGGGTCGGAGCAAGTGCCTTTTGATGACGGCACAACGGCTGAACGCTGATGAGGCAGAGCGATGGGGACTCGTCAGCATTTGTGTGGCCCCCGAGCAATTCGAGCAGAAGGTGAGTGAAGTGGTAAATCGGTTGATCGAACTTCCCCCTCTTGCTCTTCGCTCTCTCAAGAGGGTTTTACAGGAAGGTGCGGATAGTCCGCTGGCAGCGGCTTTGGAAATGGAACGAAAGACTTATGCCTGGTTGAGGACGACACGCGATTACAATGAGGGGGTGCAGGCCTTTCTGGAAAAACGTAAGCCAAGTTTTAAAGGCGAATAGAGAATGATCTAAAAAGGGCTTGTCTGCTTCAGGCCCGATTGGGTCCGCTGAGCTTCCGGCAACTGTGGAAAGCAGCACGGACGGCAATTCTACGAGTGAAGCCTGTCGATAACAGGTGGAGGAGTTTATGGCTGTCGAATATAAAGAAAAATTAACAATCGGAGGCAAGAATATCCTTTTCTATCGGGACAGGAAACCAACGGACAACGTGCGTGTCGAGGGTGAAGAGGAAAATCTGCAGTTATTCACATTGGACATTACCGACCCGAATCTGGCGCCGTCGAACTTTGACAAGCCTGAAGGCACGCCATTGCCTCTCATTAAATGGGAAAACACCAGGGTAGACTTGTCCAAGCGTACGGTCGAAGAGATGTCTTTCTGGCATCGCAGCGCCGATTTCGATGAGTTAATCATCTGTTTCCAGGGGTCCATCAGATGGGAGACGGATTTGGGTGAAGTAGAATTGCAACCTGGCCAGATGCTGCTCATCCCGCGTGGTATCGCTCACCGCTCCATGCCCGGAAAGTCGGGAGAAACAAACATTGTCGTAGAACTCAAAGTCTGGTCGAGATTGGAAAATACGATTCAACCTGCAAAAGAACTTGGGCGCTAGCAATAATAAGGCGTAAACGATTGACGGAAAGCAACCCGGACTTGTTGCAGGACCTTGACAAGTTGGTTGATCCCATAACCCGCGGCGATCTTGAATCGCCGCTTCGTTGGACCTGTAAGAGCACGACGAAACTGACTAAAGAACTGCAAGCCCAAGGACACCAGGTCAGTCAGCGCACAGTTTGGACTCTTTTGGACCAACTCGGCTACAGCATGCAGTCGAACCGAAAAACACGCGAAGGCACTGAACATCCGGACCGGGATGCGCAGTTTCTTTATATTGCCGAGAAGGTTCAGCAATTCCAACAGTCTGGTTTTCCAGTCATTTCGGTGGACACCAAGAAAAAGGAACTGATCGGGCGATTCAAGAATGGAGGCCGGGAATGGCAAAGAAAGGCGCAGCCCGAAGAGGTGAACGTCCACGATTTTGCCGATAAGGAACTCGGAAAAGTCGTGCCTTACGGTGTTTGCGATTGTAAGCGTTCACCACAGAGAACACTGAGGCCACAGAGGTGGATTTAAATAATATAACAGAGGATATCATTAGGGCGGCGATTGCCATTCATCGCGAACTGGGCCCGGGGCTCTTTGAATCAACCTACGAGGCATGTCTTGCATACGGGGTGGAAACTCGGCCTGCTAATCAATTTCAATGTGCCGGTATTGAAGGACGGCATACGCCGGAGAATTCTATGACCTTTCTCCCCTCAGTGTTCTCTTAATGCCCGGACGATGACCCGCCTCTGTGGTGAACGGTAGCTATGCTACAGGGATCAAAGTCCCGGATGAGGACATGGCAAATTTGGCAATCAGCCGCGATGAGTTTCACGGCGAATGGAATTACAAAATCTACCCAAGCAACAACCAATAGTGTTCATGTTATTTTCCCAGCCTCCTAATACCAAGTTGCGCCCATACGGGTAAGAATTGGCGATTGGAACCCCCCTTTTCTAAAGGGGGGCAGGGGGGATTTTGTGAATGGAGGTTTTACCTCTTTGAGCGCAACTTGGTATAAACATTCTCCTCCAGCCAGGCGTGAATGCCCTTCCCGGCATCTTCGAGGACCTGCCCAGCATCGATGAATTCCCGCACAAACATAGAAGGGGCTACTACGATCCATTGACCATAACCCCTTGAATGAGGGACATGCGGTGAGGCAATTTTCATAGGCATGATATGGAAGAATCTGCCGACCGGATCGGCACTTTTTGCGATGGTCGGTAGAAAAATACGGCACTTAACGGAAAAGTTTAGAATCTTCAACCTCCTCTTTATCCCTATAATCCCCCAACTCAATCCAGCCTCCAATTATATGATCCAGGGGCCTCACCCTGCGGGAAATAGCATCAGACGCCATTTTTCATTTTAAACACAAGTCGCTTTCAAATCTTTACATTACTTTTAACGTATCTTTACAGCAATTTTCCCAAAGCGGTCCGCTTATTGCCATAAGACAAACACAAAACGGAATCGCACTAACCAATTCGAAAAGACGGATACAGACATGGAGCTTAACAATACGTGTCCCTTCAGGGCGTCACACATTTCCAAGACATTATATTGAGAGGGGGAAGGCCATGAGCATTTCAGCAGTCAACGGGACCGATTCGCTATACACGGACTACCTTTACATGATCGAGCAGTCAAACAGCAGTGGTGGGGGCTCAAACGCCCCGGTTTCGGGCAGTCGGTCAAACGCGGGAGGAAATGGTACGTTAATGCAGAGCGTCATGCAGGCGTTCAGCCAGATGGGGATTTCGATGCCCTTTGCGCCAAACGGCCCACCGCCGAACTGGAACGCAAGCTCGACTTCCGACAGCTCCACCTCGTCCGTTAGCTCCACCTCATCCACCAACCCGACCCAATCCACCGGGCGCCATGGACACGGACACGCACTCGGAAAGTTTATGCACGACCTGTTCGAGGCCATAGAGGAGGAATCGGGTTCAAGCGGCAGCTCGTTCTCCTCCGGCTCTTCGGCAGCGGCATCCTCTTCAAGCGGCGGCTCGTCCTCCTCCGCCTCTTCGACAGCGACATCCCCTTACGCAAGCTTTTCGAGCGGGCTCGAGCAACTGATTTCGCAGTTGGAGGCCGGTTCGGCGGGTTCACCCTCCGCTTCCTCCACGAACAGCAGCCTCAGCACACTGCAATCGGACTTCAACAACCTGGTTTCAGCTATTCAGGGGGCTTCCGGCACAAGCTCATCGGGCAGCACAAACAGCACATCGAGCAGCACGAGCAGCACATCCGCCAGCAGCACGGATTTGCAGACTTTCCTGCAAGACCTGCTGAACAACCTCGGTTACTCCGCATCCGCATCGGCAACCGGAAACTTTATGAACCAATACTGGTAATATTGCAATCAGGGGATGGACGCATTCTCTTAGGTGCCCCTGGGGAGCAGGGGAGGGGAAACCCTCCCCTGCCATGTTATGCGTAGAGACTGATTCCACGCTCGAAGAACCGGGCTTATAAAAGCCACTGAGGTTGAGAGCTTTCGGGAAAAATGTCCTACTGATTCGTTCCTGTGCCCTGACCTTGACCCATGCCTCCGCCCATACCGTGTCTACCCCTTCCTCTGCCTGAGCAGAATTCGTCTTTTGTTATGTAACCACGCCCATTGACATCCATTGCCTTGAACATCTCTTCGGGATTACCCCTGTGATGCGGAGCTGCCATAAATTCTTCTTCGGTGAGTTTCTCATCATGGTTGGTGTCCAAGGCATCAAAACGTTCTTGACAACTTATCCTTGGAGCACCACGACCGCCCTGCCACTGGGCAAATGCCGTGCCTGAAATGAGAAACACCGTCACCAATCCCGCCAGTACAACCAGTTTGAAATGTTTCATCTTTTCTCCTCGTAAGATTGACTTATTAGCAACAGACGGCAGCAGGGAGCAAGAAGCGGGAAGCGAGCAACAGGTTTCCTTCCTGCTCCGCGCTTCTCGCTGCACGCTACCCCCCGAGCGATAATCTGCTCATTCAATTTCTGCGGCTAAAGCCTGCTAAAAGGTATGACCAAATTATCGCCTTTAGGCGGAAGGGTACTTCGCGGAGCGCGGAAGGTGCCCGCTACGCAGTCTACCGTGCGCTTTGGGCATTCGCGGGGCGCCTTGAGCGATCTACTTCGCGGAGCGCGGAGGCCGACCGCTCATTCTCGACAGCCCTGTCCCCACCGGTCCCCACCGCGAGACGCGGGGCGAGCGCGGGAGGCATTCTTGATTCAGATGAAAGCCTTTCTTCCGTCTCTGATGATACAAGAATGCTGCGATGAGTCGCGTTAAGTATCCTTCAGTATCCGTAAAATTTTGTAAAAGACAGGTCTCGAGCTGTTGAGACTGGACGCCCGCTCTCCGGCCGAGCACAATTTTCGTTTCTCTGAGACTCTTTTCGAGCTGATAAAACAGTCCCTGCAAAACGGCGAAGATGTTCTCATCAGCGGGTTCGGGAAATTTTCGGTGAAAGAAAAGCGGGCGCGTAGGGGCACCAATCCACAGACTGGGAAGCCGATGAGGCTGCCAGCCGGGAAAGGTGGTTACTTTCAAGTGCTCTGGTGTTCTGCGGGCTGCGATGAAAAGGCAGAGTGACCGAGAGATAAGGAATTTCGCTGGTGGATTCCTGATGAGAGCCGTTCGGTTAGAGCTTCTTCACCTTGACTGCCGATGGTCCTTTGGCGCCCTGCTCGATTTCGAAGCTGACACTATCGCCTTCCTGCAAGCTTTTGAAGCCGGAGCCCTCAATGGCGCTATGGTGAACAAAGACATCTTTTCCGCCCTCAACCGTGATAAATCCGAACCCCTTTTTATCGTTGAACCACTTTACTGTACCTTGTGCCATAACACTCAAAATCCTTCCATATTGTTGGTTTGAACCCTTTTAAAACACAAATCGCAAGTGGATGCAAGAAATAAAGCAGGATGAGCGCTCGGTGAACCCCATCTTGTAATTGGATGGCAATCATCGATTGATTTCGCTCACTCCTTTCAATCCCCAAGTTAACTGACAGCCCCCAAATTACCTGCCGGCATGCTCTATCCTTGCGTCTGGACAGCCGGTGCAGTATCATCCCCCACCCACAAGCCGTCCATTTTCAACTTTTTGGAGCGATCCGTGACTCTCACCAAAGCCCATATCATGGAAGAACTTTTCGCCAAAGGCGGTTTCACGAAGAGAGAATCAGCCCAGATCGTCGACACCCTTTTCGAGCTGATAAAACAGTCCCTTCAAAACGGCGAAGATGTTCTCATCAGCGGGTTCGGGAAATTTTCAGTGAAAGAAAAGCAGGCGCGTAGGGGCAGAAATCCCCAGACTGGGAAGCCCATGAGGCTGCCACCCGGGAAGGTAGTCACTTTCAGGTGCTCCGGTGTCTTGCGGGCTGCCATGAATGAGCGGGATGACTGAGGACAGCGATTCCATTGTGGAGGGAGGATATGCCGATGCTTTTTGAAACTACAACGATAAAAAGCATGTCCTTGACTAACCGGTTCGTCCGTTCGGCCACGATGGTCTTCGTATCGTTGAGCTGCCGGAGGTGTGCTGCAGGAGTGCCGGGCAGTCTGGCATGATGCCGTGAACGAGTGATCTGTTTCCTGTCCCGGGAAACGTAGCATATTCGCAGAGGAGTTTCCCGATGCAATATTTTTTTGAGCCCCGTTCGGTAGTATTGGTTGGAGTAACCCGTGCGAGTGGTGCGGGCGCATACAACAACCTTGAGATGATGCTGCGCTACGGGTATCAGGGGCGGATTTATGTCGTCCATCCCGAAGTTGCCGAAATCCTCGGCCATAAGACCTATTCTCAAGTCGGTGACCTTCCGGAGGTGCCGGATCTGGCGGTCATTTCCGTGGGTCGAGAAAATGTTCTGCCGGTTTTTACCGCCTGCGTGGAACACGGCATCCGGCATGTGGTCGTGATCAGCCAGGGATTCGCCGACGCCGACCGGCGCGGTCGGCGGCTGCAGACAGAATTGCAGGCCTTGGCGCAGGCCGGGAAGGTGCGGGTGGTGGGACCTAACACCTTGGGCATCGTCAATGCCTTCAATGGGTTCACCACCGCCTTTATTGATATTCCTCGCGATCCCTCACCCCCGCCCCTCACCATTGTAGTACAGTCGGGAGTCTTCCAGGTTGGTTTGGAGTCTTTCACCGGGAGACTTGGCAAGGGGATCGATATCGGCAATACCAGCGATGTGGATTTCGTCGATGTGTTGGAATTTCTTGAACATGATCCGCAAACCCAAATCATTGTGCTGCATGTTGAAGGGATGCGGCGGGGCCGTGAATTTTTGCGCACGGCTGGCCGAGTGGCCAGGCACAAACCGGTCATCGTCCTGAAAACCGGCCGCAGCGCAGCCGGAGCCCGGGCCGCACTGTCCCATACGGGCTCCATGGTGGGCGAAGACGCTGCGTTTGATGCCGCTTTTGCCCGGGCCGGTATGATTCGCGTGCGGAATATCATTGAACTGCGTGCAGTTTGCCAGGCGTTTCTGCATTTCCGTTCCATGTCAGGACCAAAACTGGCCGTGGTGACGGCAAGTGGGGCGCTGGGCATCGTGACGGCGGATGCCTGCGAAGACTATGGTCTGGAATTTGCCCCGTTTCCCGAACCGGTTCGTGAGGCATTGAAAAACCCGCATATCGGTTGGCATCGCTTGAGTAATCCAGCCGACATATGGCCTTTGGGCATGGTGTCGGGCTCATTTACCGATATCTTCAAGCGGACGGTGTGCCTCCTGCTTGCCGACGACCGGGTGGACGCTGTGTTGGGCATCGCTCCGGTGTTGCGTTCACCGCTGCACCAGGACCTGGATATGGCTGCCGTGGGGCGGGAAATCAGCGCCGCCAACCACTGGCGTAAACCGGTGGCCTTCTGGTTGTATGGTGGCGATCAGGCCCGGGTCGCCGCCGCCCTGGGGGAAACCGAACACGTCGCGTGTTTCGGCAGCATCGATGAAGCGATCATCGGACTCAGTGCCTGTCGGCGATATTACCAGTGGTTGCGGAAGAAGCCGGATTCAGGCGTGCAACGGCACCCGCAAGAGCCCGAGGTCGCTCGGCCGGCGGCGCCCAGCCTGGCTGAAGGCGTCCACGTTGGCAAATCGGCCTTTGAGGTTCTGCGACATTACCACATTCCCACGGCCCCGGAAGAGCTCAGCGCAGATGCGGCAGGGGCCGTTATTGCTGCCGGCAAAATCGGTTATCCGGTGGTGCTGAAGATCATATCCCCGCAATGGTTGCACAAGTCCGACCGGGGTGGTATCCGCCTCAATGTTTCCAATGACCGTGAATTGCGGCAAGCTTATGCAGAGCTAACCGGGTTGTTTGTGTCGCACACGCCGGATGGCAGACTCGATGGTATTCTGGTGCAGCAACAGATTCAGGGGACCGAACTGCTCATGGGGATCAAAAGGGATCAGCAGTTTGGGCCGATTTTAGTCCTGGGCATGGGAGGCATCTATACGGAAATTTTCCGGGATACGGCCCGCAGTCTTCTCCCTGTACAGCTTCAAGATGTGGAAGAGATGTTCAGGTCTCTGCGGATCTATCCACTCTTGGAGGGGACTCGCGGCCAAGCCGGGGTATGCTGGCCTGCTCTGTCGGAAACAGCCCTTACTCTGGGGAGACTTGCAATGGAGCATCCGGAGGTGGCCGAACTGGATCTGAACCCGGTTCTGGCCAATGCCGACGGGTGCTGGTGTGTGGATTGCCGGATCGTAGTTGACTCCTAACGAGTTCACAGGGGGAGTTATGAAGACGGGAAAGGATTATATCGAAAGCGTTCAGGCAATGAAAAGCGAAGTCTATGCCTTCGGCGAAAAGGTGCAAAGCCTCACAAACCATCCCTGCTTTCGTCCCACTGTCAATGCTTTGGCCCTAACTTATGATCTTGCTAAGGAGCAAAGCGCACTCACGACAGCCGATTCACCCATTACGGGAGGTAAGGTAAACCGTTTTCTACATATCTGCCAATCACCTGAGGATCTAATAAAGCGGGCCCAATTTGGCAATTTTCTCACTCCGTTCCACGGTGCCTGCGTAGGCGCGAGATGTGCCGGAACGGGTGCCCTCAACACCCTTTACGCCACTACCTATGAAATGGATGAAAAGCTGGGAACGGATTACCACAAGCGCTTTCTGAAGTTCCTTAGATATGTGCAGGAAGAAGACCTTGCCTGCAGCGGCATGGTAACTGATGCCAAGGGAGACAGGTCACTTGGCCCCGGAAAGCAGCACGACCCCGATGTTTATCTGCATGTGACGGAGGTGCGCGATGACGGGATTGTGGTGAGAGGCGCAAAGGCTCATCAGTCAGGAGCCGCGATAGCTCATGAGAACATCGTGGTCCCCACCACCACTATGGGGCCGGACGAAGAAAAGTTTGCCGTAGCGTTCGCCATTTCCCCTGATACCCCTGGAATCGTTCATATCGCCGAGGCCCCAGCTCCCAATGCAAGAAGGTTTCAGGCCGATGAGAGGGATTTTGGGAACTTCCGTTACGGAGTCCACGGTTCCACATTAGTGGTATTTAACGATGTTTTCGTTCCCCGTGAAAGGGTGTTCATGTGCGGGGAATACACTTATACCGGAGCCCTCGTTCAAAGATTCGCTTCTTTTCAACGCTTGGCCACAGCAGCCTGCAAGTCCGGCCACTGTAGTCTTTTGTGCGGGGCGGCAGCGGTGGCGGCCGAGTATAATGGCTGCGAAAAGATGGCTCACATCAGAGAGAAACTTACCGAAATGTCCTTTCAATCGACTCTCGCCTTCGGTTCGGCAATTGCTGCCGGCTACATGGCTTCGTCAACGCCATCGGGAGTCTATGTGCCAAATACGCTCATGGTCAATGCCGCCAAACTGCAAGCGGTAAAGGCTGTTTGGGATGCATCGCGGTTGGCCTGTGACATCGTTGGAGGCGTAGTATGTACCGCACCCAGTGGCAAAGATTTTGATAGCCCGGAAATTGCCGGGTATGTGGAAAAGTACTTTAAAGGCAAGGCAGACGTACCCGCAAAAGAGAGGATCAGGATTGTCCGGCTTGTAGAGTATCTCGTTGGGCAGTCATCTATTGTGCCGACCGAATCAATGCATGGAGCGGGACCTCCTGCTGCACAACGGCTGATGATCCGGGCGGCAACAAATATGGACTATCTAAAAAGGTGTGCCCGGATCATGGCCGGGATTGAAAAATAAGGTGGGTTTTCTGGCATACGTATACGAGCGGCAAAACACGTGAAAAGAAGCGGGGTCCTTACAAGGACTGTAAAAGGTTCATGAAAACGCTTTGTAAGAAGGCCGTCGTTCCCTGCTTTCGATTGCATCCTGTCCGACACTCTGGAGCGTCCGTAATGGATGACTGCAGAATTGCGACGGTGACAATTCAGAAGATACTGGGTCATGAGAAACGAGAGACCACGGAAATCTGCCTGCATCCTATCGACGACTCACAGAGAGAGGCTGTAATGGCGTTTGAAAGAGCAAGGACAATAAAACCCCACACCGAACTACACACCAATGAAGAAGGGGCTACAGTCCACTGACCATAACCCCTTGATTTCTCCGGTTGCCCCCGGCGTGACTCGAACACGCGGCACCGAGATTAGGAATCTGAAAAAGGCCAAAATCTAAGTTGGCGATAAAGTTGGATTTGTAGTGTTTTCGCGCAGTTTGTGGTATAAACAAAAGAAAGGAAAGACTCAAAAAATTTGGTGACTGTCACAAAGTGTCACAGCTTCCAGGGGATAGGGAGCGCACCCGGCAAGACTGGATATCCTGGGCGATCATGCCCGGGCCGCCGAAAGCGGTGACTCCCACTCGCAGGAAAGCCAAAAACAGTTGGAACAGCCGCTGATCGGGCCGCTTCTCGCAGGCGTCACTCATTTCCACGAAAGCTCACTTCACTGATTCGAATATCTATTAATTCCGTTAGCGGCAGCTAAATGGCAGGGGTGGGCACATCCATCCATGCGGTGGGTGTTCCCACGCGTTTGGCATTTATGATATCGCCCGTTTTGATATTTATGTCCATGAAACCAATCGGAACCCGCGTCGTATTGAAGGCAAAGATACCGGTTTTGGATAGGCGCCCTTTCCCCTCATGGTCTATTTCGACGAATACGACCCGCCTCACCGGACAGGATTCGCAGTTCATGGCGGCATCATCCACCATGACCGGGCAGTGGCGCCTTCTTGCCATGGCGGGATCGACATGGTGCATCGCCGCCATCCGGGCCGATGGAGAACGCCTGAGGTGTTCGAAGGGATTGAATATCCAATCCGCTATCAGAGCGAACGTGTGGTGCTGCTGATGCAGGTGGAAAGCTCCGCCGGTATCGGCAATCATTCCCTGCATCACGTAGTCCGGCCGCATTACATATCCGAGATAGTCTTTACTGGACCTGAGGAAAGAGAGGGAAGCCGGTAAATCGGTCCCTGTAAAAATTTCCTTCAGGACGTTCCTGCTCAAGCCCTCATCTTCCGGGAGTATCGAAACCAACGTAACGTTGCGGCTTGTTTCAATGGGAAGTGAATTTAGAGTGACCGCTCTGAGTAAAAATCCCGTTCCGATGACGAGAATGGGGATACAAAAAGTGATCGCTATGGGTTTTACAAAACTGCTGCCGAGAAATCCGAACGGCCCCCGAAGCCCTTTCTCGATGAAGCGCGGCAGGAACATGCCTGTGCGGTCCATGTACGCCCGGTAGCTGTCTCCAAACTGTGCGAGCATCCGTCGTTCCTCATCTTTGGCCAGGAAATAGTAGAGAATAAACATGATCGAAAGAGAGGCGAGCACCAGGAACCTCGCCCAGAGGATGCTCATCCCGGTTCCCCAGAGCCCAAGGGCAAGGTACTGCGGGTGACGGATGAAGCCGTATAGACCCTTGCTCGCTATTGCACGCCCGAAGATCTTTCCGAGGTAGACCTGGAACGCGCACACCAAAAAAGTCAGTGAACCGAAGACGAAAAGGACCGATCCCAGGATGCGAACGGCCTTGAGGAACAGCGTCGGAGGCAGGATCATGTGAGGTAGAAAGAAGCTGGTGAGCCACCTGGTTGCGCTGTAGTCCTGGAGCCGGTGCAGTACGGGGTTGAAGACCGAGTAGAAGAAGAAGGCGAAGGGACTGATCATTATCATGACCTCGAAGGCCATTAGGAAAAAGATAATGATGCCACCGCCGGCAGCGATTCTCTTTAATGGTTCGGTGGTGAAATTCCGGTCCTGCATGAGCCCTCCATTCTCAGGGGGTCCACCCCGATATGAATCGCCGCCGGGCTAACCCTGAGGCGTAGTTTTTATCAAACGCTTACTTCCTGGACGGCTTAAGGTTAACTGTGACTCCCACCTCTTTCCCGCCCACGGTCCTAACCGTGCCCTCCGCACTCTGGTAACCTTTCAATTCAACTCTGATCCTCAGGGTTTCTTCTCTAAGACCTAACAGGTGCAAAGGTGATTGCCCTCTGTTAGCACCCTCAATGAAAACTGTGGCTCCTGGAGGATTGGTGACAATCTCCAAATTCCCTGTCGGTTCATCCAAATTTTCCGTTTGTGCTGATGAGTAACCGGGGATAAACAATAAGGCGCATACGAATGACAACATCACAACACAAAGGAATAGCCCCCTTTTAATTTTGTCCCCTCCTTCGATTTCACCCGAAAAACCCCTCTATTAGGGCCTGGCAAGATGGCGGTGTTTAACCTGAATAATGCGTCAACTTGACCCCCAACTCGAGCCGAACAGCATTTTCGGGTCGGATTCCATCCGAAAAAGCTTTTGGAACGCCGAATGAAAGGTGTTTAATTCTTTCCACAGCAACTTCCAGGTCCGGCGCATCCGGCTTGGGCAGGCGAACTGCCGCAGCAGGCCGTATCACCCCTGCCGGGCATTCTGTGTCTGGAGCTTCCTGACAGGGAGGAATGTGCGGAAAGCAACTTGCTGACCTCCGCACTCCCACACGATGGACAGCTTGGTTGCTCGTCGGACGAGGCGACGAGCAGTTCACTCGTTTTTCCGCATTTCTTGCATAAAAAATCAAAAAGAGGCATGCTGTCTTTTCCTTTTCTTGGCTATGTTGATTTTTGGGTATACTCGCTCAGTGCTTTATGCAGGGTCTTTACAGCGAGTTGAATGCAATGGTGCTTTGTTGCGGGAATCTCCTCCAAAAGCCGGAAAACATCGCCGTCGTTAAGAGTTCGGGCTTCTTCAATCGTTTTTCCCTTTACCAGGTCCGCAGCCGCCATGGCGGCGGCCACCGCTCCCGGGCATCCGAGCACCTGGTATTTGATATCCCGAATCGAGCCATTCTCGAATTTCAGGCAAACACTCATGGTATCTCCACAACTGCCCGTCATTTCACTAACATGGTCCGGTTTGGGGATGCTTCCCATATTGGGCTTATCGATAAAGTACCGGATAGCTCTTGCGGAGTACCCGGAAGTTGCCAGCATTTTATTTATTTGCGCAGCATCCGATTGATCTTCGAGCAGTTTTTCGCTCATGTAAATCCACCTCTGATCTCAGTTGTCGTTTTTTGATCCCAAAGTCGCATGAGCCAACCGGCCGGAACCGGTTCAGGTCCGGAATCGACCTCAAAACCTGTCCGATATCGGTGCTCAGTGGGCGCACCCTCCATCCTCATGGCCCGAACAGGTAAGACCGGGATCGAACTCGGGCAGTATTCCTTTCACGACGAACGACAAATTTTCACCTACCGTTCCCTGCACCGCACGATACACCATGATACCTTGAGCGTGCAGCTTCATCAAGGCCCCGGCGCCGATTCCCCCTACGGCAATGGCGTCAACTTTGCGCCCTCCCAAAGCCTTTAGAGGCTGGCACATACCATGAGCATGATGAAGATCGCCATTGCTTATCTCTTCGATCTCTTTGGACTCGGTATCCGCAATTACAAATCCCGGAGCCGACCCAAAATGTGCAAATACCTGGCTGTCAAGCCCCTGTAGGTTTTCGGTCGGAAAACAGATTTTCATTTTTTTCTCCTTTAGAATCGCACTGAAAAGCGGGCTTAGGCTACATTATCGAATCAGGTCAACTACATCGAGCGGCATATTTAGTGCCGCCCGGAGTCTTGCCCTGCCACCTCTGCATTCCCTCAACCCGATCGCACAAGATCGCCGCTGCCGCAAAATGGACATCCCGCGGGTCTGCCGGTCCCAAACGGCTCCTGCCGGATATGCCGGCAACTCATGCACGTAAACGAGCGCAGCTCGACTCTTTCAACGACTCCCCCTTCTATCTTGAGAGCCAACCCCTCAACGAGCACCCTCGCAATTTTGCGCCTGGCATTCTCGAGGATTCTTCCGAATGTCTGACGGGAGACATTCATCTTCTTTGCGGCATCCTCGTGGTAGAGTTGTTCAAGATCGGCCAATCGAACCGCTTCGAATTCATCCATCGCGAGCGTGACCGCTTCGAGCCCGGATGCAGGGGTTCCTGCGGGCTTGAAGACCGTGCGGTTCGGCTCGCCGTGAACTCTTCGGCATGTCTTGGGTCTGGCCATAAGCAACACTCCGGAGCTGATTTTAAGCATATGCTCATTACTTGACAAGCAAAATTATTCACCGAGCTCCGAGGTCTGCGGGGGTGGTGTAAGGTCTTTTGTGTAAATTCCAAAACTCCTGAAGCCCCCTTTTCATTCTTCCGCCACCGAAAGATCCTCAATGGAATTACGTGGTGGACATCTCCACGAAATGGCGTCAGCGGTATTTCTACTTTTGCTTGAAGTACCGCGCCCCCGCCCAAACTGCATGTCGGAGTTTTTCGAATCGAGATTTGCCCGACTGGAGTTTGCGTCTTTCTTTTCGTTTTGCCATTGACCGCAAACCTCCTCAGGTCAATGGATCAATTGCGGAAGAAAAAGAATCAAGGAAGAAAAAGGAAGGGGAAAAAGACTTTATGGGAAATCTTTTGGAAGAAAATAGAGGGGATAGAACTGCACTTTCAGGCTGCCGGTTTTAGTGCAGATTCAGATCGCCGGGGACAAACGCGCGGGGAGGCCGAGTCGTCGAGTGCCCACACTTTCAGGCTTGAAATTAACAGCCGTATTGGACATAGTAAACGACGTGAGATGTCCATCGACTGTGAAATATGTTCTCAAGTCGCTGGAAATCCTATATGATATGGCTCAGATGCGAATCGATTTGCTGACATCAATTGTCGCGCCATATTCTAATCGATGGGACGACAGTACCAACCGGCGAGCAGGGAGCAGCCGAGGAGAAAACATGCCTGAAAAAAAGCTGTTTGTCCTGGCAAATTCCATAAAGAAACAGCAGAGGTGTATTGCAGGAATAGAAATTGTCACGGGCAAGGATGGGGAAGAATACTGGGGTAACTGGATCAGACCTGTAACCCATCATGACGAGGGAGCAATCAGCATGTCTGAATGTCGTCTGCAGGATGGGGCCATCCCGGCGCCACTTGACGTGGTCCAAGTTCCGTTAACCTCTCCTGAAAACAGCGCTACTCAACCTGAAAACTGGTTTATTAAGCAGGGTGCTAATTGGAGAAAAATCACATCCTGGAGCAGAAAGGAAGCTCAACGACTGACAGAAACTCCTCCGGATCTTTGGCTTGAACCAGGAGTCAAGCAAGATCGCGTAAGGCCTCAATACCTGCTCTCACAAAAGTCCCGCCAATCACTTTACCTGATCCAGCCAGTGAATTTCCGCTTTTTGGTAGAGATAACCAATTGGGAGGGTATCGAGAAGAAGAGGATTAGAGGGGTCTTCAACTACGTAACCGTTCACCGGAGTGTGTCAGCGGATAAGTGAAGGCAGTGACTCCTGCCGGAAGAACGCGGTCATGAGGTGAGTGAGAAACCGAAAAGCATTCTTCTGCTGCATCTGGCAAGTTCGGGTAACGGTGAGGATTCTTTCGGTGAATCGCTCTCCGTCGCAAGACTGATTACCGAAGCAAATCTTGCGCCATTGAACGGCGGGTCGGATTGCCCGCTCGGCCACATTGTTGGTTGGCTCGATTCCCTCGACGCGCAAAAAGGTGAAAAGAATGTCCCAGTTTTTGAGAAAACCGGCGGCGCGTAACCTCACTCCTTTGTCGGAACTGTCCCGGTAGCGCAGGCAGGAGCATTTCATGCGGCCCCGGATAAGAGCGGTCGCCTGCCACAGCTCTTCGCGGGTACAACCGGCTTCCTTGAAAGCATGCCAATAGCTGAAGAGCGTTCCGGCTTCCTTTAGCATATGCCGGGCAAAAAGATAAGCATCAGGACTTGCTCGCCCATCCTTGATGCCTTTTAGTTTGCGGATAAGGTGCGCCCAACAAAGCTGGCGGACCTTGGATTTATGATATTTGCTGTAGGCGGAGTGGTCGTCGCTCGTGATGACTCCAGAGAAGGATTCACCCAGAACGGATTGCAGGACCTTCGATGCCCTGCTTGAAGCAACGCGGAAGAATACGGCCACTGAGGAGACAAAAACCCACAACCAGCGGGGGTCGCCAGAGGACTTCCACCCTGTTTCGTCTATATTGAGGGATTGAGCCCCGGCAATGTCTTCTCTGATATGTTCGGTTTCGGGTGCGCAGGCAAGAGATACCCGTTCAAGAATCCGGCAAATGGCGCCCAGTGAGATATCCAGATTAAAGATGGTGCGCATGATCTCCGCGATGCCTCTTCTGGTTCCCCTGTGGACCGAAGCCAGGTAGGCCACTGCCGCATGAACACCCGGGCCGAAGTTGCTTATCTCCACCTCCGGAGGTAATGCGGCGCGGGTCACATGGCCGCAGGAACAGGCCAGCTCGCGGCATCGGTATTCGGTCTTGATCGGATGGATTTCCGGCAGATCGAACACTTGGTGTCTCAGGGGCCTGGATGGTTCTTCAAATTGATGCGGCGCCAAGGTCTTGCCACATTCCTCGCAGGTTTGCGGATAGATGTTTTGGATATGGTCCATCTCAGCTTCAGGAAGAAGAACTCGCTTTTTGCCTTTGTGCCCGATCTGGCCTCCTCGTTTCCGGCGGCCTGGCTTTTTGCTCTTTTTCTTCACTCCGGGGCCGTCTGATGAGGGAGGTTTTGAGGAATTTGTGGAATCAGTGGAAATAGCGGCGATTTTTGCTTTGAGGGTTTTGCATTCCTGATCGAGTTCGAGGAGTTTCCCAACGGTGGGGTCTTTCCCGGAATCATAGAGCCGCTCGGCTTCCGGCTTATCCATTGCACAGCCTTTCCCGGAACTGCCGGACAAGCGGGTAGCCATAGACATCCTTAACGGAGCGGTTTGGCTTTCGAGCCTGATCGAATTTTCCTCTACCGGTGGTTTTTCCGAGGAAAATCCAGTTGGCGGCCAGGTAGCAGGTCCCTTTGAACCGCTCACCGTCAACGAAGGTTTCAACCCAGTGGACCGGATGATGATAGAGCGTTTCCCAGTCCTTGGAAAGCCGCCTCAAGCATCGGGCCAAAATATGCGAGGCAAGATGAGGAGACCGGACCCAGGGCGGAATCAAAAAGCGAGTATTGTAAGCAAGTAAGTGGCGATTCTTTTCCCTGAGCGCTGCAGTCCACCCGATGAAATGATCCCGTGGCCCCAGATGCCATGCGGCAGAGCAGAAGGCAAGACAGGCCACCGCCCGGTCCCTGGAAAAAGCCATGTACTTGAGGTGCTCCCCCACGGGTTGGGTGTATCCCAGGTAATGGTGCTCCTCGATCAGGCTGTTGAAGAGCTTTTCCAGGGGGCTTCTTCGCACCTGGTGAATCGAAATGGGAAAAAGCTCCTGCAAAGGCGTCTCGATAGGGCTTCGGTCGATCTCGATCCTTTCCGGAGAACTTCGTTGCAGAAAAGGATTGAAAGGAATCTTTTTCCTTGGGGGAAGACGGATGGCGCCCTTGCGTTCCAAATCCAACAGGACTCCCCGGCAGATCATGTCCTTGGGTTGTCCGTTTTTCTGGGTCCAGTTCCACGCGAGGCACAGCCGCCTTGACAGGGCACACCGCCCTTCCTCCGGGTGCTCGGCGATCATCTGCCGGACAAGAGCAATGTCCGCCGGTGAAAAGGTCCGATTTCTGAAAGTGAAGGTGTTTTCCATGCATGATGGAATAGCTCATTCTGTTTTCGAACGCAAGGAAAAAAGCTAACCGGAATGAAATCCCGGTGAACGATTACTCAACTACAATAGGCAACACTACGATTTTTCGATGACAGATCCATTCATAAGCCAGAAATACTTTCCGGATTTCGCGAGTGTTCCCGGTGGCGTCGTGGCAATCGAGAAGGACAAGGACATTCTGATCTGCGTGAGCCTTACACCTGAACTCAACGGCTATCATTACAAGATAATTGCTACGGTTATTGAGCTTTGATTTATGAGTAATTACACCATGATAAGCCATCCACTTTTTACGATAGGGTATTCAGATTTGAGTATGGATTCTTTTGTGAATCTCCTCAAAGAGCATATGATTGAAGCTGTCGCCGATGTGCGTTCTTCGCCTTACAGCAAATTCTATCCTGTATTCAATCAGGGCAGCTTGAAAGAGATCCTTAAACGTCATAGAATTAAATACGTATTTATGGGGATGGAACTTGGAGCTCGAAGATCAGAAAGTGAATGTTATGTAAATGGAAAAGTATCGTATGATCTTGTTTTCACTACTAAGGCTTTCCAGGATGGTGTTAGACGGCTGCTCAAAGGGCTAGGGCTAATGCGCATAGCTTTATTATGTGCTGAAAAAGACCCTCTCAATTGTCATCGCGCTATTCTTGTATGTAGGTACCTTAGAAATCTGATTACCCCAATAGAGCACATAATGAACAACGGCCACCTCGAAAACCATAGTGAACTGGAGAGACGTCTTCTGAGGCTTTTCAACTTAAATAATATCGACATTTTTAGGAATGAAAAAGATATTCTTGAACATGCATATCGAAAACAAGCTGAAAGGATTGCTTTTTCAACGGAAGAACCCTTCGGCCAAGGAAGGGAAATACGACGGTGACAATGTTATTCACAATCGGATTTACTAAGAAGACGGCAGAGGAGTTTTTTGCGAGGCTGAAATCGGCCCACATCAAGCGCATCCTTGACATTAGGCTTAATAATAGCTCGCAGTTGTCTGGATTTGCAAAACGAAATGATCTTGAATTTTTTTTGAAGGAGATTGGAAGGATTGACTATGTTTATCTACCCAAATTTTGTCCAACAAACGATATGCTTGACGCATACAAAAAACGCAAGATGAGTTGGAAAGAATACGAGGAGAGATTTACGGCATTATTGAATCAAAGGCAGGTCGAGAAGAATCTTAGCATCGAACTACTTGATCACGCTTGTTTGCTGTGTAGTGAAGATAAGCCTGACCGTTGTCATCGAAGATTGGTGGGGGAGTACCTGTCACAGAGGCTAAGCAATTTGGAGATAGTTCATCTCTAACAGGACTCTCAGAGACAGAGCTGCCATTGAGCCATTCGGTCAAGGAGCCGTTTGGGACCGGCAGACCTGCGGGATGTCCATTTTGTGGCAGCGGCGATTTTCGTATGAGTCCACCATTTTCGGCCACCACCTATAATCAAACATACCGTACCGAGGCTTTCACTATGAAATAGCGATTGCAGTGGTTTTCGTATTTCACCCTTCCTTTGGGAGATCCCCAATATCCCCCGCAAAGAAGTGTTTCCTCATATTCTTCTTTTCTTTCTGCTAAAATGCCACGGATAATGTCTCCGACCCGAACACCCCCATTATGGCATTGTGGCCAGCTACAAGGGACCATTTCATTTAGGTAACTATTTTCGCTGTACTGCGTAGATTTTGTAGAGAGCGGGTCTGATAAACCTGGAACTCGTTCAGTCACGTTGATTATAAAGCTTTTCACTTCCGGGAAAATCTCTTTTATAGTCTTGCGCTCGTTTTTCCCGTTCATAATAGGCCTCTGGCTGAATTGCTCCTGCACCTGATTTGACAAATCCTAGCAAACTGCTGTTATCAGGTTATAATTAACCTTATCCAATAATAACCCCGAATGATGCTTCCTGATGAGGTTAGCATATTTTCGGAGTTTTTGTTTCAAGAAAGTATGAGAATCAAAATTATGAAGTAGGAACTTCGACAAATCGTTGAGCAGGCCGGGAAGAAGACATTCTTCTCCCCGTTTGACGGCCTTGATGAACTTTCACTGGAGGTTGAGACGGAGCCCTCAACTGCTATGGAAGCGATCTTTATCCAAAACGAAAAAGAAAGAGCCTTCAAAGAGGGCTACGAATACGGTTTTAGGCAGAGAGGGTATCGTTGCGATTACGGGGTTTCTCGGTGCATAAGCTGTTGTTGCCGAGACAAGGAAATCATAAACAACTTCAAAGATTGCCTCAGGCCGACCGAGCAAATTCTAGATGAGATTCTTCGGCTGAGCAAAGAACAAACTAATCCTGTAGTCAAAAAAGAAAAGACGACGAAATGATTAGGAAATAGCCAAATTCCCCACCATTTCAGACAACCTTCGAAGCCAAGTAGTGCCCCCGGCGTGACTCGAACACGCGGCACCGAGATTAGGAATCTCGTGCTCTATCCACCTGAGCTACGGGGGCCAGGGAATTAAAACTACCGCATTCCGGCAAATCTGGCAAGTCCTCTGATGCCATTGGCAGCCGGCGACCGGCAAGCCAAGGCCGCCGGTTGCGGTTCCACTGGAAAAAGACCGACGAAGGGCGCACTCTTCGCCAGGGATTTTGTAAAGGTTCACCACAGAAGCACAGAGGAAAACCAAGAGTAAACCATGGATCGGCTCTGGGGGGTGCGGGGGATATTTAAAGTGAAAAATCATTTCCCCGCTCTTTTTAGGGTCTGTTTTCCGTTTCCACTGCGTTTCCCTCTGTGCCCTCTCCTTGACCGGACTATGCCCCGTCTCTGTGGTGAGCGGGTACGGGATTTTATGAAGGTAGTGTAAAGCTTACAGCCCCAGGTCCTCATTTATGAGCACTATTTTGATTCTGCCCTTTGGAAAGGATTTTTCGGTAATCGTCCAGGTATTGCAAATTCGGTCGGGACTGCGGCATTCTTCGCATATCGAAGTCTTCACGCAGGGGGTCTTCTTGTCAAGCCGCATCGCATTCGTCGGGGCTGCGTAATTTTTTACCCTCTGCATCGCGTCTTCTATGTCGGGAACCACCTTATTGCGTCCGGCAAAAATAATGACATTCCTGGGGCCGAAAGTGATAGCGGCTACCCTGTTGCCCGTCATATCGAGATTCACCAGCTTTCCGGTTTCGGTTACAGCATTTGTTCCGGTGACGAAAAGATCCACGAGAAGCGAGCGCCTTCTTCGCTCGAGCATCTCCTCGGGCGGAAGCCCCTTTTCGTAGGTGTCGAGTATCTCGAGGCCCGGATAATTCTTCAGCTCCTCGTACAGGCCGGTTTGCACGTAAGTCATCGAACCGCCCCATGAGATGCTCCTGGCCCCGGTCCGGGGAAGAATTTCCCTGGCGATTTTCTTTGCAGCATCGCGGTTTTCAGCGATGTAGACTTCGAAGTTGTTTGCTTCAAGCGCATCTTTAAGGTCAGCGAGTCTTAGAGACCAGAAATTTTCAATCGGCTTTTCCATCTAATTACTCCGTTATGGTTACGGTTAAGGGTATTTTGCTCAAATCTCGGAGAGTTTCTCCACGAGAAGCCGCTTATGATTAAACTCTTCTGTTCTTATCTTTTCAAGCGCAAAAGAGGCGCCGGGATCGGAAATAAAGGGAGCGATGAACTCAAAGAACAGGATGGTGTCTTCTTCGAATCGGACCGCCTCCCGCAGCATCTCTTCTTCGTCCTGAATCGACTCTATTTGAAGTTCATCCAGGCAGAGGGCATGACGACCCATTGCACGGCTCAAAGCCTGCTGACTGAGTGAGGCAAAGGGGGCGGCAGGTTTAGTTCCATGGGCGATCCTCTCCCTTATTTCCGCGAACGCGCTCTTGTGCAGCAGTTCCTGGTCTGCGAGCCAGGCGAGAAGATTTTTCAGGGAATCCCGTTTTACTCTTCTCAGAGCATGCCGGTAAAATCGCTCGCCGTTCACCTCGACCTGGACAGCGAGATCGAAAAGTTCCAAAGCCGTAAACATGAGCTTTCATTCCCGCCCGGCGCCGGATACGTCAGGCCCTTGCAGGTGGTGAAGGCGACGCCCCTTGAGCGGCTTTGCGTTTCCTTTCCTGCAGAAATTTCACGAGGTTCTCGGGCAGCCCCCGCTTTTTCGCCGCCCGGCTTCTGGCCCTGGAAAGAGATTTCGCCGAAAGAGGGGTGCTCATCGGAAGACCCCATTTTTTCTTGTAATCCCGCTGGCTAAGGGCATGCATCCCGAGATGCTTACTTGTGAGTTGCTTCATTTCGATTCCGCACTCCAGGCACATTATCCTATTTTCTCGGATCGAGTCTTTCGGGGCGGCAGGCTGGACAACTTTGCCCGGCAGGGCGGTAGTGTCCGATTCGCGAGCCGGTTCCAGCAAAACCCCTTCTTGTTCCGCATTTTGCATGCGCTGCAGAATAAAAAAAGTCCTCACGAGAGTCTGTTCGATTTCATCGGGGGAGATCTTGCCAACAGACGCCCGTGCTTTCACGATAGAAGCAGCGATCTCCAGTAATTTTCTTGCCATTGATTTCCCTCCTCCTCCGGAATGAATTCATAATAAGGCCAAAAATGTTAAAATATAAAATGATTTTGCCCCGATCAGCCCCATATCCCGCCCTATTTTCCTCCTGACAATTTGCTTGCAGGCCAGACAGCTTCAAGCGCTGTTCATATCGAATGCTCTTGACAAAAATACAATAAAAAGGGAGTTATGCAAGTAAAATTGGAGAGGTTCCAAGATTATAGATGTTCGAATTCATTGCAATTTTCACAACATCGTTTACAGTTGCCCTGTCGGGAGCTCTAATGCCCGGCCCACTGCTCACGGTTACAATATCCGAATCCGCCAGGCGAGGATACATCGCCGGACCGCTCCTGATGGTCGGCCATTCCGTTCTCGAACTGGGGCTCGTGGCTGCCATCTGCCTCGGGCTGGACGTCTATCTCAGGGCGGCACCGGTCATGGCAGTCACAGCGCTGCTTGGCGGGTCGATTCTTCTCTATCTCGGCATAGAAATGCTGAGAACGGCCGGACGGCAGTCGATTCAGGCCCGGAGCGAGGGCGGTGCGGCACAGGGCAGAACTCCGGTTATCACCGGTGCTCTTGCAAGCCTTGCCAACCCTTACTGGACACTTTGGTGGGCGACTTTCGGTCTTGGATACCTGATGAGGATATCCGGCAAGGGCTTACCGGGCATAGCGGTTTTCTTTGTCGGTCATATCGCGGCCGATTTTGCCTGGTACAGCGTGGTCTCCTTCGGGGTAAGCAAGGGCGCCGCGATTATGCGGGACAGTGCGTACCAGACGATCATCAGGGCATGCGGAGTCTTCCTCGTGTTGTTCGGCGGATGGTTTATGGTCACGACTAAAGATTTTTTTCTCGGATTGATTTCTTGAAAAACCGGCACAACCATTTTGACAAAACTTTTTTGGAAGGGCGGGCAAAACAGGATGGACGCAAAACTCAGGCAAGCTTTCCATTCCCGTGTCGACAAGGAGCCTTTTGCCTCGAAATTCGGCCTGGAGCTGCTGGAAATCGGGGACGGTTACTCGAAGGTGGAGATGGAATTCCGCCCGGATATGGAGAACCTGTTCGGGATAGCGCACGGGGGGGCTCTGTTCGCCCTTATCGACGAGGCGTTCGAGACCGCTTCAAATTCGCACGGGACCATTGCGGTGGCGCTCAATATGAATGTCAACTTCATTGCATCCCCGGAGCTGGGAAGCACGCTGAGAGCCGAAGCGCGAGAGGTAAGCCTCACGCGAAAAACGGCTTCCTACGACATCAAAGTCCACAACGAGCGTGGGGACCTGATCGCGACATGCCTGGCCCTGGTTTACCGTAAGAGGCAACCGCTGCCGTTTAACCAGGGGAGCGAGTAGCAATGGTCGAGGTGCGGGGAAGCAGGAAGAAAACCGGTTGCTTGCTCCCTCGCACCTCTACCCTTGCTCCCTGCTACTTTTCGGTAGGCAACCCGGCATCCTGCCAGACGGACCATCCGTTTACCAACACCTCGACGTGTGAGTACCCTTTGGCGGATAGCTGCAGGGCAGCCTCCTTGCCCAGCGTGCAGTTTTCGCCGTCGCAATAGGTGATGATGAGAGAATCCGGCGGGATGTGCGCCGCGACAACGGGCAATAAGTCCTCCAGGCTGTCCGGAGGCAGATTCAGCGCCCCCTTGATATGGCCGGAACGATAGACCTCCTCGGGCCTCGCGTCGATAAACACAGCCCCATTTGTGAGGAAGAGCGCCCGTGCCTCCTCGATCGAGATAACGTTGTCCCCCCAACCCCCGGCTGTTTCCAGGCCGCTCGAACCCGCTCTGGAGGACCAGTCCCCAACAAGCGGCAGTCCTCCTCGCCTGAAATGATTCACCGCAAGCGAAAGAGCGGCCGCGATCAAAATGATCAGGACGCCCTGCCACAGGGCCTTTATGATGAAGTTGTTCCGGGCAGCGGTTTTCATACGAACGAACAACTGCGGCCGCCGGCACTCTGCGGCTGTCGGCCACGCGGTTTATAGAGGCAAAGCGGTTCTTCGGCCAGGTAGTTGCCCGCGATCTGGTAGGCCCTTGCGCGACACCCGCCGCACACTCTTATGTACTCGCATTTTCCGCATTTGCCTTCATAGCGTTTCAGGTCCCTGAGGTCACGGAAAACCGGCGAATTCCGCCAAATCTCCTTAAACGATTTTTCCCTCAGGTTCCCGGAGTCCACCTCCAGATACCCGCAGGGCTGCACCTGCCCCACATGGGATATGAAGACGAAGCCGCTCCCCCCCAGGCAGCCGCGCGTCACGGCATCGAGCCCAAAGGTCTCCAGGCTTATGTCCATTCCCTCGGATTTGGCCCTCTGCCGCATTATACGGTAGTAATGGGGGGCGCACGTGGCCTTGAGCTGCAAGGGCGCTTTGTCCTTCTGCTCGTAGAACCAGTTAAGCGTTTCCTCGTATTTTTCGGCGCTGATGGCCTCTTTGGCCAGGTTTTTTCCCCTTCCCATCGGGACGAGCATGAAAATATGGTGCGCAACCGCGCCGAGCGAAACGGCGAGTTCGTGGATTTTGGAGAATTCCTCGATATTTGCGTGCGTTATGGTCGTATTGACCTGGGAATCCAGTTTCTCTTTCCTGGCCATGGCGATCCCGCGCAAGGCGGCTTCGAAAGCGCCGGGGACCATTCGGAATGCGTCATGAGACCGGGCCGTTGCCCCATCGAGACTGACGCTTATCCTCTGAATTCCCGAGTCTATCATCTTTCGCACGATTTGCGGCGTGAGCAGGGTGCCGTTGGTTGCCATGGTCATCCGGAAGCCCAACCCGTTGCCGTATTGAGCGAGATCGAAAACATCAGGCCGAAGCAGCGGCTCTCCGCCCGTCAGAATGATTATAGGCTGTGCAACCTCGGCTATTTCGTCCATAACTCTGTTGCACTCAGCCAGGGTGAGTTCCCCTTCGTAAGGGCGGTCCCGGGCGGAGGCGCGGCAGTGAACGCATGCCAGATTGCAGGAGCGTGTAAGCTCCCAGGCCACAAGGCGCAGGTTCGCCTGGAGAGTTGACCCCGCTGCGGCGTGGCTGGGGCGGCCTTTCATTTCGGTGTGCTTTGAGTTCATTTCCCGACTTTTTCCATTTTCAACTATTTGATTCCGAGTCAAACCTGTCACCCGGTCTTATATTGTCGGCCTCGGCCCATGCGGCCGCATCGATTTTACCGGCCGAAGAGCTGCGAACTTTGGTTACGAGCAGTTCCCCTCCCCCAACCGCTATTCTCAGACTCTTCAGATCAAGTCCTGTGATTGTGCCGGGTGGAGCGTCGATTCCCCCGCCGATTTTTCCCGGCACGAAGCTCGCGCCATAGAAGCGCACCTTCTCTCCACGGAAGTCCGCGTAAGCCCCGGGCTGAGGGTCGCACCCGCGAATGAGATTGTAGATCTGCCGGCCGGGGCTGTCCCAGTCAAGACCCGCAACCCGGTCGTCGCATGGAGGTTCGTATGTGGCTTTCGAATCGTCCTGCGCAATTCGCGGCGCTTTTCCGTCCCGGACGAGCTTCACCGACTCGGCTATCGCTTCCACTCCCATCGGGAAAAGCCGGTTGAAGTAGAGTGAGCCGGCGGTGTCCTGCGGGCCGATATCGACCTCCTTTTGCAGCAATATGGGACCAGTGTCGATCCCCTCGTCCGGCCAGAAGATGGTCAACCCGGTCCGCTTGTCTCCCATTATAAGCGCCCAGTTTATTGCGCTTGCACCGCGATGGCGCGGCAGTATCGAAGGATGGTAGCAGACAGCCCCATTGCCGGCGGCGGTGAAGTAGCGGGCCGGCACAATGCTGGTCACAAAAGCAAGGACCACAAGGTCGGGCTGCAACCCTGCAAATTCTCTGAAGACCTGCTCGTCCTTGTATGTTTTCGGCTCGATGTTTCTTACTCCCTTTGCCAGTGCCGCTTCTTTCAGCGGGTCGGGTTTTGCCCCCGGCTTTCCCATCGGCGAGTACACCGCTATGACGTCTTCACCTGCGTCCAGCAGCGCTTCAAGGGTCCTGGCTCCAAAAGGCGCCTGTCCGATCAAGATGATGCGCATCTGCATCCTTTCCGCCTCCCGTCGTGTTTTCAATCAATGTCTGCCCTCGTGAACTTCCTGCCGGATTTGCTCTCTACCGGATCCGCTTCGCATTCACTGTCAGCCGCACCCGGGCGGGTCACTACCTTGCGACACCAACCCGGTTGCTCGAAAAACGATTGACTGCGAATCCGGCAAGACTCCTGCAGGCAAATGCGACACTCCGGGCCGATACACGGCTCGGCATGAATCATGGCGTCTCCCACTCCCGGCAGTTGTGTTTTGAGAAGCTGCTCCACCTCCATAACTTCCCTGTGCGCATCCTCGAGACTCAAGCCGCGCGGCAGGATGAGATGGAAGTCTATGTAGATGAGCTGGCCCGCGCGCCAGGCGCGCAGACGGTGGACATCTATCCATTCCGGTTTTCGGTGCTGCGCGATAATCGCGGTGATCCGGTCGAGCAGTTCAGGGTCGTGTGCATCCATAAGGCGCGATGAAGACTCGAAGACCAGCCTGGCGCCAATGAAAAGGATATTTGCCGCAACCACGCAGGCCACCGCTCCGTCGAGGAAGTACCACCCGGTTTGTCGGACCAGAAACAGTCCGATAAGCACGCCCGCCGTCGTGTAGACGTCTGTGAGGATATGCTTGCCGTCTGCTGAAATGGCCATGGACCGCGTGCGCTCACCGACGCCGATCAGGGTTTTCCCCAGCCAGAGATTTACCAGTGCGGTTCCCGAGAGGATGAGAAGCCCGAAACCCAGTTTTGGCAGGGGCCTGGGTTCAATGATCTTAGGCAGGGCCTCCCAGAATATTCCACCTGCCGCAAGGACGATCAGCACCCCTTCGAGACCCACCGAGAAGAACTCGATTTTTCCGTGTCCATAAGGGTGGCCGACATCAGGAGGCTTGGAGGCCAGCAAAACGCTCCACAGGGCAAATCCGCTGGCAACCACGTTTATTATCGATTCGAGCGCGTCCGAAAGGATTGCAGACGAACCTGTGAGCCAGTAGGAATAAAACTTCAGCGCCATGAGAAACGCACTGATGGAAACCGACAAAACCATCATCTCAAGCCGCTTTTTTTTCTCCGCTGCTACGTTTGATCCTTCGTTCATCGGCATTTCCAGAAAGCGCCACGCACGGGCATAGTTCAACTCATTCGACTATTCATTCATTTATAAGGCATTGGAACCGCACCGGCAAGAAGGCCTCCAGCCAGGAGGGTAGCGTGGAGCGGGAAGCGTGGAACAGGAAGGAAACCGGTTGCTCGCTTCCTGCTTCCTGCTCCCTGCCGCCGACTGTTGCTAATAACTCAATCTTACAAGGAAGCGCCGTTCAGCAGGAGGTCTTCGCCTTGGCTTTAGCCTGCTGACGCGCCTCACGCCGCAGTTTGGCCTCGCAGTTGCGCCGTATGTCTTTGCCGGTTTCCAGGATGAGAGGCCGGACCGGCGTTGGCCGGCCGTCCTTCCCCAGGGCCACATATGTAAGGTATGCAGAGGCGGCCCTTCGGATTTCTCCCGTTCGCAGGTTTTCCGCTTCCACTCGGACGCCGATTTCCATCGAGGTCCGGCCGACCATGTTAAGGCTTGCTTTAAGAGTAACGAGGTCCCCGATGAAAATGGGCTGAAGCAAATCGAGCCTCTCGATCGAGGCGGTCACCACATTGCGGCGGCAATGCCGGACCGCTGCCACGGCCGCCGCAACGTCAATGAGCTTCATTACCACGCCGCCGTGGACGTTCCCGTAGAGATTGGCATCCTGCGGGCTCATCACCTGAGTCATGGTGACTCTGCTTTCTGCAACCTTCTTTGCTTCCATCTCCATCTTTTACCGAACCTCATTCCAGGCACCCAACGCGCCCCATCGAGTATACTCAATCATCCGGCGTCTCCGGATGGACACCGCACTTGCGATTTGCCCAAACGAACGGTAAGCACCGAACATGCGGCTCTTCGAACCACCCTGTCCGCAGTGCTCCCGAAAAGGACGTGAGCAATGCCCGTCAAGCCGTGAGATCCCATGACCAGCAGATCTATGTTTTTTTCCTCCACGACCCTGAGTATCTCCGTAGAGGCGTATCCGGACCGGAGATTCACGTTATGGGGCAGGCCCTCGCGAAGTTGGTCCACATACTTTTCCTGGATCGATTTCAGGGCGGCCTGTGTAATTTCCTCGACAAACTTCGGATCGTATTCGACAGGGATATAGGAGGCGTGCACAGGCGGGGATAGCGAAAAACTCACCGTTACATGAATAATCTCGATGGGCGCACCGAATTGGACTGCGAGGTCCCTGGCAACGATAAACGCCTGATCGGCGTTTTCGGAAAAATCGGTGCAAAAGCCTATCTTCCTGAAGAGTTTTGATCCCATGTTCCCCTCCTCTTATTTATCTGCTAGATTGCGATGACCCACACCGCCAATCCGCGAGCCGATTTAATTACCGAGGTCGATACGCTGCCAAGCAGTAATTGCTTTACAAGGCTCATGTGCCTGCGGCCGAGCACTAAGGTCGAGCACCCGAGTTCGGCAGCTTTGGCCAGGATGATTTCCGCCCTGTCAGCGGAT
Source organism: uncultured delta proteobacterium (assembly GCA_963805125.1). Lineage (GTDB taxonomy): Bacteria > Desulfobacterota > Syntrophobacteria > Syntrophobacterales > Syntrophobacteraceae > SbD1. Next base: position 363,120 of record CAWDTD010000001.1, read on the forward strand.
TCAACGACGAACAAATACGATACCGACTCCGGCCGGAAGCCCCCGAGCACAAGTTTTTCTTTGGCCTGGACAAAGCAGCCCGTCATTATTCTCTCATCCTCCTCCTTCCAGAAATACCCCGCAAGGTCCGGCCGGGCCGCATGCATATGTTCGATCCGCTGGACCTCCTCCATTCTCAGTTTGTCGGGAGACGCGGTTGCAATGATGTGGAGAATCTTGAACTCGCAGTGTTTAGCCCCCTCGAGGACCCGCACCATGTAGTCGATAATTTTTACGCAGTTCGGCTGACAGTCGAGCGCGATAAGGAAGCGTTCCATGGATCTCCTTTCAGATTTCTTTGCTTTCCCGCAAGCCATTTGGCGTTTTTTACCCACTTGGCGATCACACTTAACCTCCACCGCCCGGCATCGCCAGCTTCCGCATGATAGAAAATTAGCACAGGTTTATGAAAGCTCTCCTCAAGCGGATGCTGCGGGGCGTCCGGGACGCTTTTTTCCGATGGCCCGACCCGGAATTCGGGCGAGTAGAACATGAGGAGTTTCACTCAGTTAACCCCCGTTAAATATATTGGTTCGCCGGATCGTTCATAATCTCTTCCATCCCCTCCGGACCCGGTTGGCGCAGATCGCGACGATCCGCCCGGGGCCCCTCTCTGAGCACGGGATCTGACAGCCCGTCTACCGGACGCAGTGTTCATCCCCGCCGTCAATTTATGTTATTATGGTCTAAGCTCATGTTGGATTTCAATAGTGAAACACCGCGTCGGCCATTGTTTAAAATCTTGATGCGATGGACAAAGGAGAAAATGGAATGCCCCGGTTTACGGCAATTATAGAACGCGAGGAGAAAGGCTATGTTGCTCTTTGCCCTGAACTCGATATTGCCAGCCAGGGACAGACTGTTGAAGAAGCAAGGAATAACTTAACCGAAGCATTGGAATTATTTTTTGAGACCGCAGATCCGTCGGAAATAAAGAATCGCTTACACCGCGAGATTTTTGTTACTCAGGTGGAGGTTGCCGCTGGGTAAATTGCGCGTTCTTTCCGGTCGGGCAGTTTGTAAAATTTTACCCCAACATGGCAAGGCAACGTGGAAGTCATATTGTAATGCAGAGAAAGGAAGGCGGTACAACGATCACCACCCCTGTTCCCGATTATGATGAGTTACGTGTTGGTACATTACGATCCATTATCCGGCAATCGGGACTTCAGCGTACATTGTTTGAAGTTCGATGAAAGTAAGAAGCCCGGCATTCATGGCCAGTGACTGATACGGAGGTGCGTTCAAGATTGTAGTAACTCAAAAGAGCGGGGGAATGATTCCCCTCAATCTCCAGGCTCCGCCAGGCGCACACGCGCAAGCGCGTGTGGCAGAGCGCTCGGCGCTTGCGGGGCGTGGAGATCGGCCGAAGGCCGCCGCCGCAGCGCCACCGTGAGCCGCATCGTGGTCCGGACATGGAGAGCGACGATGGGAGTGTGGGGGATGGGGGGACAGCATGTCCACCCATCCCCCACGTTTTTAAACGCTTTTAATACTCTCTTGAACACAACTTCGTATGACTCGCTAAATGTACTGGTTCCCCAACTCCGTTATAAGCTTCTCCACATCGCCGCCCGTCTCGGATGCCAGATCCTTCATCGCCGATTGCAGCCGCTGCCGTATGATCGGATCGTCCAGGTCATCGAGGGACCTCAAGGCCCCTCCACGGCGACCCAGCCGGAACAGCAGCCTTTCATCGGGAGGCAGGGCCGGGTAGCGGTCGATTGCGGCGAGCATCGCTTGCTTTTCTTCCGGGAAAGTGCCTTCGACTTCTTCGAGCAGATTGATTATGTACGCAATTTATAGGCCGGCCCACCGTCTTGCGTATGGGGGCAGGGCTGAAGGAGACCGTGTGTCAGCTCCTTCCTTTAAGTTTTCTCTTAATCCATGCAGGGTTACGACGCATGGGCAATACCGCGACAACATAGGCAATATCATCGACAATTTCGTAATAAACGGCATAGGGAAATCGCTTGGCAAGCATTCGGTGGAGACCATACTCTCTATTATGAATGCCGGCATAGATTATCAGGGATTCAATATCGGCAAATAGACTATCCCAAAAGTAATCGCCAACACCGGATTCTCTTTGATCATAGAAGACTTTGCCGTCGTTCAGGTCATCAGCAACCTCTTTCAATATAACGACATCTTTAACTTTCATGGTTTACGGCTCGCCCTCAACTTCTCAAGCGAAATGAATTCTCCCTTGCCGGTTTCGATCTTTCTTTTTCTCTCTTCAAGGATGTCCCGATGCCATTCAGGTGATTGGATTCCGGATTCGTCGCCGATAAGCGAATCCCAAAGCTCCTCCATGGCTTGAAGGCGCTCGATTCGGCTCATTTTCTTGATCTCCTGTGTATTCATTTTGATACCTTTCTCTAAACAGAAATAAAAGAAATACACCCATATCCAAATCCTTACTATTCATCACCCGTTAGTAGAGTGCGAGTTAAATATACCGGTCCGCAAGTTCCGTTATAAGCTTCTCCACATCGCCGCCCGTCTCGGATGCCAGATCCTTCATCGCCGATTGCAGCCGCTGCCGTATGATCGGATCGTCCAGGTCATCGAGGGACCTCAAGGCCCCTCCACGGCGACCCAGCCGGAACAGGAGCCTTTCATCGGGAGGCAGGGCCAGGTAGCGGTCGATTGCGGCGAGCATCGCTTGCTTTTCTTCCGGGAAAGTGCCTTCGACTTCTTCGAGCAGTATCATACCATGAAGTGCTTTGGCCCTGCAAACGGCAACCAGGGACGGCAATAGAAACGGCAACAAAAGCGGGAAAAATTAAAACAATGAAAAGATGAAAAAATACGGCGGGTTTACCTTCCTTCAGCTTTGCCCGAAGACGCTTTTCTTTGTTTGGAATTCTTTAAGTCGGGTATTTTCGACAAGACGGTCCAACGTCTTCAACGTAAAAACCTTCCCCCTTGTCGATAGGATCATCTTTTTCATGTCTTCGCGTCGCACCCCGAAGCCTCGCCCGCCAATGCAGGCCACCACTTCGTACTTCGGATTATCTTGGGAGCGTCCCGCTAGACTCAACTCGCCAAGGTGCTGAATGCGTGTCACTTTGTCCCTGGCCGTGCCGTCATCTTCGGTGATCTTGGCCTCAATAATGACCTGCGGGTTAAATTCGCTGGGGATGATGAAGTCCGGTGCCTGGTCGAAGCCTTCGATTCGTTCCGCACGCTTCGTCTTACGAAAGCTGATTCCCGCCCCGGCGAGTACCTCCTCAATGGCAGACTCAAGGCTATCCCCCACCAATTCGCTGACCGAGTCACGATGGCCCGCGAACGGCCTGCCGAGGAAGCGTTCATAAAGGAGCATGGCTTAAGGGACACCCATTCCGGCAAGATTTCTGATACTCTCCACTCCTCTTTTCGTATCGGCCTTATCCAGACGATGCAGTTGATCCTTTTCCACTCCGGGAACAGCTGTGCAAAGCAAACGACACGCAGTCTCCACCAACGCCCTGAGCCTTTCTTTCGTCACTCCGTTGGGGTTCAGCGGTGTCTTCGGGGCCATTCTCACCTTCCGGTCAAGTGAGCGGATGAACCCTTGGGTTACGCTGGTTCCTGTTTCTTGGGTGGTGACATAACCCCATTCAGGTGGTGTCAGACCCTAGCATGGATCGCAAGACGACGATTGAGATAGGCTCGGAGACTGTTACAGGAAAGACCCTTTCCGGTGTCATCTCGGTAAAACCGTTGGTCGCCGCTTTTATGGCCTCATAGCCGAGCTCGAACACCGGGTATTCGACGAAGCCGGCCCCTTTGGGCAGCACCAGGAACTCCGATTCCAGACACGCGAAGACCGCGTCCACATAGCGCTCGGCGTCTTTCTGTATCTCTGCCGACGGTGCTTCAAAAGGAAATGTCGGCATCTTCGACTCCATACTCCCTGGTACTCTCGCGAACGGCGAGGAGGGGAACATCCTGGTGCTGTGCGATGGAAGCATGGAGGTGTTCTTCCACTTCAATCCATCCACCGAAGTCCTGTAGCCACCCCGCTATCCTGGCGATGCGCCTGGTGATTGTGTCGTTCCTGTTCCATGTTGTACGGAGAGACCATATCGCAAGACGGATAAGATGGCCGTAAGCGATACATCTGCCATCCCCCCGTGTCGGATTCACATGGCCACCCCGGAGGTTTTCAATGTCTTGAAGCACAAGCTTGGCCACGCCCTCGGCTGAATTTACCACCCACTTTCCGGGCACCCTGCCTGTTGACCGGCAGACGAAAACGGTGTCGATGATCGAGGAGCCTGTCCCATTGATGTGGATGGATGCACTCATTTCCGCCGGACATGGAAGCGAAGCCGAGCACGTTAGGCCCGAGTCCAGGATTGCCACTGCGATCGGATAATACGCGGTGAGATCGTTATGATGATAGGTAAAGACCAGCGGTGCACCAGGTTTGAGAGCGCGCGCCATTCGTTGGAAAACCGATGAGATCCCCTCCGCGAAGTGGTTCAGTCCTCTTCCCATGTCTTCGTTGCCGGTCAGTTCATGAGGATTCCGAGTGGATGCCGTCATGAACGCCGGCTGTCGGTATCCCAGTAACCGGCGGAGCCAGACATAACAGAAATCCATCAGTTCGGCGTACTGGACGTTTCCAAAGTAGGGCGGATCGGTTACCACCGCATCCAAAGAAGCCGGTGGGAGTTCCACTGTCGCGGCATCCTCGCAGCGGATGTCTACCTTGCGCCTTTCTTCTGTTTCACCGCGCTTCAAATGATCTCCGATCCATTCCCCCTTGATCGGAATGATTTGCTTGCTGCCTCCACGATGTTTTACCTCGAAAGGCTGGTCGCAATAGATCTTCGCTTTGCGGAACTTCTCAATAATGTTTGCCCAACCGCCGCTCCCTATGCATGTGTTCTTGGTTGGGTCCATGATTCCCAATAGATTCGATTCGCATTGGATAAGGCCGACCGGAAAGCCGTGAACTGAGAAAATGTCGAGGGACTTCAACGCCATGGTGTCATAGCGGCACAACATGTTTTGATAACGCAATAGATCGGAGAGGTTGGTCGCCATAGCATTGTGTACACGATCACCTACTATCTGCGAGATGAGCCGCGAAGAGGTTTCCAGACCAAGAAGCTGCCGAGCGTTGAACATCTCGTGATAGCGCCGGTACCCCCACCGATGCAGCCGGTTGGTCTCGTCACCGGATGGAATTTCATCGTCCGGCACATATTCGGGGCGCGTTTCAACCCATTTCTGCTCGGCTTCCCGAACTCTTGCGAGGTCGTTGGAGTCCGGTGCTTTGAAATATCGGCCGACATGCCTTTCCCTGCACGAGGGGCAGTAATATTCGATGGCAAACAGACGATGACAGGGTGGCCCAAGTTTCGGATCGGGGAAGGAATTGACCGCCCCGCATTGAGGACAGGTGCAGCGATTTCGCCTGGCGGGCCCATGATGACGCAGATCCGCGGAGCAATGCCGGCAAGAGCGGGGCTCTCTTCGATCATCGGTTTCCGTCAATTGGCCGCAGGCGGAACAGACGAAGACGTTTTTCGGATGGCGGGAGTCTCCGGCGAGCAGATAGCCCGGGAAAAGATCGATAACATTTTGGCATTGACGGCACCTAGTCACCTTCACCCAGAGGAAATACTTGACGTGAGAGTTTTCTTTTCCGCAGCAGACACACTGCGTCCTGTAGAGGTGTCCGACTTCCTTTTCCAGGGCATGTCTTAGCGCATAGGCAGAACTGGTGTAGTCATCGACATCAAGGTGGTCGATTTCTTGTTTCACGATCCAATAGGACATCGGATTGATATCAAACCCAATCACACTGCAGCCGAGGCGATTTGCCTCTAACAGCGGCGTGCCGCCACCCATGAAGGGATCTGCGACCTGCATATCGGAAAACTGGTTTGCCCGATAAAATGCTACACGCAAAGGATCCTGTGAGAACTCAGACAACAACAACCCGCGAAACAACGTCCCCGGTCGCCGGGCAAACCACTTGTGCACGGCGATGACAGGTCGGTAGTTTTGCTGGATCTGCTTTTCTCTGAGGGCAAGGTCCGCAATGAACGGTACGTCAAAAGCTTTTTCAATCATGTTATGCTTAGATACTCCTAAATTAGCTGGAATGCGGGTGCTTTCAATGGGATAACTTTGAAGTCCACCGGGAGTCGGACTTCCTGGCGATCCCGGGGGGCGTGAAAAAACATTAAATGATCTCGATTATAAGTCCACCAGCTAAAGAATCTCTATTGGACTATTCGCCCCCAAAGCGTGACCCTCTCCCAAATATTCTAGATTCGATTATAGAACGCTTGGAAACCATAGAGGAAACCTTTCTGACGGCGGTCTCAAATATACCGGTCCGCCAGTTCCGTTATAAGCTTCTCCACATCGCCGCCCGTCTCGGATGCCAGATCCTTCATCGCCGATTGAAGCCGCTGCCGCATGATCGGATCGTTCAAGTCATCGAGGGACCTCAAGGCCCCTCCACGGCGACCCAGCCGGAACAGCAGCCTTTCATCGGGAGGCAGGGCCAGGTAGCGGTCGATTGCGGCGAGCATCGCTTGCTTTTCTTCCGGGAAAGTGCCTTCGACTTCTTCGAGCAGATTCATTATGTGGTCCGATATGAGCCGGCTTGAAACCCGATCGAGCAAAGAGATGAATAGTCTGATCTCAACTACCGTTTCATCGTCTGAAAGAGGTGTAAAGCGGCCCGAGCGCCAGTCCTGGAAAAGAGGGACGTGTGAAGGGATGCGCAGGCTCCGAAGCCTTATGAAATGCGGGTTGATTTCATTCAAGACGCTCGCCGACTCCCTTGCGTGCTCCTCGGAAAGTTCTTTTCCTCCAAGTCCGGGCATGATGTATTCGCAAAGCTCCATGCCCGCTTCGATAACTTTTTTGCCTGCCTCTATCTGGCCCTTTGCGCCAACCCCTTTTTGGACCAGCTTCAACACGCGGTCGGAACCGCTCTCCATGCCTATGTGAATTCGGTCAAGCCCGGCCTTGCGGATTTCTTCGAGTTCGGCCACACTCATTTTGGCGAACGTGCTGCTCCGGGCATAAGATGTGATTCGCCCGATCCCTGGAATCTTTCGCTTCAGATGCCGAATCGCTTCGGCAAGCACAGGGCCGGGGAGCACAAAGCTGTTGGCGTCCTGGATGAAGACGCTTCCTTTTCCCATGTAGAGCCAAAGGGCTACCTGGCGGTAACAGTCATTGAAGCGCGCGTCGGTGAATACGCTTTCCAGGACCTCGCGGGTAAGGTTCCCCCCATGGTCCGGGATGGCGGAAAGGGCGCGAAGTTCCTGATAAATCTCCGCTGCCGCATCGATGTCACCCTTAATTTCTTCCAGAGAGCGTCTGCTGAATTGCTTTCCCTTGTATACCGGACAGAAGGTGCACCTGTTCCACGGACAGTTTCTGGTGAAACGTAACAACAGGCTCCCTGCTTCGCTTGGAGGACGTATCGGACCCTGTTCGAAGCTCTTCTGTTTCATCGCTCAACCCCGGCGCCTCAACGGAGGACAGAGCACGGAGGACGGAGAAAAAGCTCCTCCCCGGTCTTGCCTATTCTGCACTCCGTTTTCCTTCTGCTCACCGTTCACCGCCCTTTTGGCTCTTTTCAGCAGCAGGCGCCTGCTGTTAAATTGATCAATCGGAACAGGAAAGACACCCTGACTAAAAATAACAAATTTATGAGGAAATTATGGAAGAAAAAGTGACAGCCGTCTACCTTTTGGTTTGGAAACAGGAGTTGACGGCCGGGGACGAAGGCAGCTACGAGCGACCCCTGGCGGCACAGAAGCAAAAATGCCTCAAGTTCATCAGGGACAAAGGCATAGATGAGTCGCAGGTGGTCTTCTACACGAGCAGGAGTGATTTGTTCAGGGACGTCGAGCGGGACCGGGTAGCGCGTCTGGTCATAAATGACATTGGAAGGCTCGCCGCATCGCCGGAAGATATGGAGGGCGCCTTGTTCGAACTGGAGATGAGAAAGGTCGGGATTTTGTGCGTAGAGGAAGAGGTTGCGGATAAACAGCGCATATCCCGCCTCGGCCGGGCCGGGTGCTGATCCTGCACCAGGCCCTCCCGAAGCAGTTTCATCTCTAAAAGCTGTGCAGGTATTTCGCCTGAGGGCCTGTGGTTTTTTGTTCCTTTGCTTCTTCAAAAAACCCCGGTTCCGGTTCCAGGGGCCTTTCATCCTGTGCTTTCCGAGACCCTCGAGCTTTGTTCGCACGCGCTGCACCGAGGAGACCCCGGCCCTTGGAGCGGCCCTGCGTTCTTGCCTCTGCGTCTTCCTTAAGGCTGCCGCCGATCAGCCCGCTCAGGTCCAGGATGAATGTCTGCAAGTCCCCCGCACGTGAATTGAGTTCCTGAGAAGCCGAGCAGGACTCCTCCGCATTGGCTGCATTCATCTCGATGACCTTGTCCATCTCGGCGACAGCCTTGTTTACCTGGTCGATTCCCTGGGACTGTTCGCGCGAGGCGGCGGCAATCTCGCCAACAAGTTCTGCGGCTTTGGCGGCGCTGTCCAGTACCCGGCTGAATTCCGCGTTTGTGCGGTCTACCAGGACTGCGCCATCTTTAACCTTTTTAACGGTTGACTCGATTAGCCCCGCCGTATCCTTGGCAGACTCGGCCGACCGCCGCGCAAGATTCCTGACCTCCTCGGCGACCACGGCGAAACCCGCCCCCGCCTCGCCGGCCCGGGCCGCTTCCACAGCGGCGTTGAGTGCGAGCAAATTAGTCTGAAAAGCGACTTCGTCTATCGTTTTTATGATTTTCTGGGTCTGCTCGCTTGCCTTGGAGATTTCCTTCATCGAGGCAGTCACTCCCTGCATGGACTGGTTCGCCTGTCCCGCAGTTTCTTTAGTTTCCAGCATGAGCTTGTTTGCGTGAGATGCATTGTCCGCGTTCTGCCTGGTCATCGAGGCCATCTCTTCAAGAGAGGAGGAAGTCTGCTCGACTGCCGCCGCCTGTGTCGACGATCCCTCAGCAAGTTCCCTGCCTGCCTCGGACAACTGGCTCGAAGCGGCATTCACCTGTTCTGCGATTTCCGTCAACCCTCTGACGGCGTTTCTGACCGGTCTGGAAATTGAACGAACGAGAACCAATGACAGCCCCCAAAAAGCCAGGAGGCCCGAAAATATAATCGCGCACACCAGTCTCAGCGCCTCATTTCTCTGAGCTGCTATCGAATGGCGGACCTCATCCGAGAGGGTATTAGCCGTGCTCAGGATGTTGGCGCCGCTTTCATTCAGGCTGCCCAGACTGTCGCTTTCCTTCTGATACAACTGCTGGGATTGATCTATGAATCCTAAAAATTTATCTAGAGAATCCTTGACGCCGGTGGTCGCAGTTACCCAGGACTGGTTTTTCAACGCAGAGGCGAACTGGCCCAGAGCGGTGAGATAGGCCCGCACGTTGCCAGAGGCAAGTTTTTTATATTCCTCGGTGAATTTCCGATCTCCGGTCAGCAGATACTGAAGCTGGAGATTCTGCAATTTAAGGAACGCATCCCCGCAGTCTTTCGTGACGTTAAGCATTCCGAATTCCTGGGCGCTTAGCGTTTCCCCTTCCATTTGGAGTTGGGCCTGTTTTGCCTCAATATCAGCCTGTATTTTCCGCAGCGCTTGCGCGGACATCCGAAGAGGTTTGACCATTTCCTCCTTCAAGCCGTTCTGCCGGGAATGGAGTTCATCAATTTCCTGAAATAACCTCTGATAGTTCCCGAATTGGCTCTCCATCACCGAGACCCGTTTTTTCCATTCTTCATTGGCAGTTGAAGACTTCAGTTTTTCAAACCACCCCCTGACCTTCTCCGCCTTTTCTTTGAACGCCTGTTTCTGTTCGGCTTTGAAAAACTGCAAATAGGTCTTCTCCGCCGCACGGGTTTCCAGCACTATTTCCACTGTCTTGCTAACGTCTTCTTTCAGCAGGTTAGCCTGTTCGATTTGGAAAAAGTAAAAGCCACCCGTTCCCAGAGCCGCAAGCACAAGAAGTGAGGTCAATCCTACGAAACCGAAGAGTTTCCTGTTGAGGCTAGTATGTCGTGTCTTTGACTTCATCGTCCGCTCCATGAGGACACCGCGCATGAGATGGCGGGCTGCGGTTTGCTGAAAGAAACCGCAGGACCCGGCGTTGGAATCATTTCGTAAGTTTCTGCACCTCTTCCGGAGGCACATCATATATGCCACAGCCGACCACGAGGTCCTCCCCATCAGCTTTGACCAGCTTTACGTAGGACACCTTCAGGGAAGGCGTTTTTTCTCCCGGTTTGGGCCACATATAGTCCACCCAGCCTGCCCCCTTGGTTTTGGCCACTTCGTTCATGACGGTGAAAAAGAGTTTTCCGGTGGCATCCTTGAGGTCGATATAGTTCTTGCCTTCCATCTTGTACATGATCGGGTGCATGCGCATCGTACCCGTCATATCGTGGATCCAGATGTAGGTTCCCGCGAAAATGAATTCACTGTCCTTTCCTTTGAATTTAGGGAAAGCAGCCTTGCCCTCCTTTTGCAAAAGAGCGGCCGCTTTTTCCACCTTGTCCATGACCATCTGGGGCGTTGGCTTTGTGGACTCGCTGGCTACGCAAGCCGCCGTGGACTCCTTGGCCAGCTCCTCCTGGGATTGTTGGGCGAGTGCGGGGATTGCGCCAAAAAGAAAAACTGAGCAAAAAACGGCAATCAATACTGTGTAAATAAGTTTCATAATCTGCCTCCAGTCGCGTTCCCCGAAATCCACACAAAGTGCTGATGAAGAAAGGTTCTTCACCCCCCAATAAACTGAACTTTCCCTATGTGGTGCAGGCTGAGGTAAAGGATATTGGCGCGGACGAGCTTTGCCCGCTTCCCCTCAGGAAATCAAAGTTCTTTTGTGTTGATTCGGCATCTATAAATCAAAACTTTAGAGGTTCTTATGCCCTGGGTGCGCCCGATGAAGAATCAATTGAAAATAAGGGGATGACATTTGCGCTAAATATCTCAAAGGAAAATCGAAGAAACCGGCTGCCTCATCGAGGCAACCGGCTGTGTTTGACTTCATTTCCCTCCCCCGTGAAGAGGAAGGGGACCCTAATTAAATTTTAACACGGCCGGATGCGCAGGCAAGTCAGAGCGAGATATTTTTGCTCTCCACACGCAGCAGGGAATAAACAAAAGGGCAACACAGCGGGGGAAGGACCTCGACAAAAATGGTTTGAATTGCGGCACGATTATTTAATATTATTAATTTTACGTCCGGTGTTTCCGGATGGAAACCATCCAACTGGTTTCGGATTGCCAAAGCCGAAGATATGATTAGCTTTACACGGGGTAAGGCGGAAAAGTTCCAAAAAGAGCAGTCCTTCATTCGACCTGTTTAATTTCTTATACGATATTGTGACCCTTCCATTGCGCTGCTCCATCTGTGTTCCGGTTCGTTTCAGCCGGAGTGAATGCTTCCGGTAGCCGCACTTGTCACGAAGGCATTTACCGCAATCGAGCGATTAGCTGCTGAGCTCATCGAGGCCGGGATTTTTGCGACCCGCATCCGATGATTACCCGGGAAGCTTTTCCTGGTTATTTGAGGGGCCTGTCTCCGTAGTTTTCAGACTTTGCCGTGAGGCAAAGCGTATTGGCCGGAAGACCCGAGACGCGCCGCTCCCTGTGCAGGGGGCGGCTGGAAGGAGTCGATTGATGAAGCAGGATGGTTCTTATCTGGAGTTTTTGAAGCAGGAGTACGATGTTGGGAAGCTTTTCGATAAGCCTGAACCGCTCAAAGGCGTTCGGGTGCTCGAAGTATGCTACGTCGTGCTTGGCCCTGCGGCATGCGATTATCTTGCCGAATTCGGGGCCGAGGTGATCAAGTTCGAAGGCCAGAAGGGAGACCAGATGCGGTTCGTCACCCCTTACGCCTTCTTCTGGAAAAACATGTCCCCCGGCCTGGAGATCGAGAATCACAATAAGTACTGGGTGGGCATGCATATGGGTCACCCAAAGGCGAAAGGGATTTTCCAAAATCTGGTCAGGAAAGCCGACATTATCGTCGACAATCTCACGCCGGGCAGATTGGCCACCTGGGGACTCAGCTACAGGGAACTCCGCAAAATCAATCCGAGAATTATCCAGCTTCATGTTTCGGGTTATGGAAGCTGGGGCACCTGGACTGGAAGAGCTTCCTACGACGCGGTGGCTCAGAGTATGGGAGCGCTTTCGCCCATCACGGGGTTCGAGGAGCGCGGGCCGATCAAATCGGGAGTCTGGATCGCGGACTGGACCACCGGGTCTGATGTGCGCGGTAAGCATCCTGGCCGCTCTCAATTACAGGGAAAGAACGGGCCAAGGGCAGTTCATCGACTACCTGCAGGTGGAAAACGTCATTCGATTTCTCGACTGGACCTGGCTCTTTACCCGTAAAACCGGCACGGACCGAAAGCGCTCCGGCAACCGCGACCTTGCGATCTGTCCCTCCGACCTTTTCAGATGTTCGGACGGATGGGCGGCGGTGGCCGCTTTCACTGAAGGGGAGTTTAAGGGTCTTTGCCAGGCGATGGAAAAACCCGCACTTTTTGAAAAGTTCAAGGACCCGACCGAACGGCTCAAAGACGAAAATGCCCGTGATATCCTGCAGGCAATTGAAGCCTGGACCGGCACAAAGACGGTCGAGCAGGTCGAAGAACTCGGCAGCAGGCTCGGGTTTGCAGCCTCGCGCGTTCTTTCCGCAAGCGATGTCTACCACAGCGAGCATTTCCGCGAGCGCGGGACCGTGCAGCAATACGATGACGCTCTGTATGGCGACATGGTGCAGCCTTGCTATCCACCCCGCCTAAGTGAGACGCCGCCAAGGCTGAAGTGGAGCTGCCGCCCCCTGGGGTTCGACAACGACTACGTTTTCACCACGGTCCTGGGTATACCGCGGCCTGATATCAGACAACTCGAGGAGGAAGGGGTTATTTTCAAGTGGAACCCCAGTGTCCCGTCTCATTGTCCACCTTCGGATTGGGATGAGATCAGCGGAAAGAAACTTGGTTGAGCCTGGAGGAACGACATGGACGATAAGAAAATAGTCGGTATGGCGCCCAACGCCGAATGGGCCAGGTGGGCATACCGGGAGACCAACCCGGAGGACATTTACAATAAACCCGAAGCCCTCGATGACACGTTGGTCATAGATGCGAGCTATGGGAGCTACGCAGGGCTTTTTAGCTCCTCGATCCTGTCGGAGTTGGGGGCCGAAGTGATCCGGATAGAGCCGCCCGGAGGCGACATCGCGCGTAAGATGAGTCCCTACGGGATGATGGTAAAAGACTCGGGGCTTGCTTACATAACCGAAGCCAGAAACAAGTTTCACGTGACACTGGATATATCGACCAAAGAAGGGGCGGGTATTTTCAAAAGACTTGCCAGGAAAGCCGACGTTGTGATCGAGACCTTTAAGCCCGGCTATCTTGACGAACTGGGCGTCGGCTATCGACAGCTCGCGGCGGAAAACCCCGGGCTGATCTATTGCCCGATCTACGTTTATGGGCAATTTGGAAAAGATGCCGAAAAACGTTGCAATCAGCCGGATTACGATATCATCAACCAGGCCAGGGGTGTCATCATGTCAGTTACGGGCGAGCCGGACCTCGATCCCGAGGTCCCTCCCGAATACAAGCGCCCTCTCAAACAGGGCAATTGGATGGGATGGTATGTCGGGGGCGCCTGGGCCTGCTTCGGAATCATGACGGCGATGTACTACAGAAGAAAAAGCGGTAAAGGCCAGCTAGTGGACTGCTCGCCTCCCGAGGGCCTGCTTTCCATCTCGAACTATGTAATGCAGTATTATCACATGTCCCGTAATCTTATGCCACGCGCCGGAAACTATGACTATGCAGTTTTCCCTTACACTTACGTAAAGTGCAAGGACGGCTACACGTTCATCTCCGGGTTCACCGATCCCAACTGGACTGCGGTTTGTGAAATCATAGACCGCCCGGACCTTCGTGAAAAGTATCCGACCATCAAGGAGCGGCTCGATCCCGGGAACCAGCCCGACATACAGCATCAGATCGAGGGTTTTACGGTCAGATACACGGCCGACGAACTCGTGCGCATCGTAGGGGCGTACATGAAAAAACCTGACAGAAAAGGCACGGTGGTGGTAGGGCGCCTCGAGACGCCGAAGGAAGTCGTGCAAAGGGAACACTGGCAGGATCGAGTGACTTTCTATGAAGCAGAGGACCCGGTTTACGGGGATATCTTCATTCAGAACTCGTCATTCAAGGCGATGTCGCTAACTCCGGGCCGCATCAAGTGGGTTTGCAGGCCCATCGGCGCAGACAACGGCTTCATCTACCAGAAGTACCTCGGAATGGGGAAAACACGGCTAAAAGAACTCCAGCAGGCTGGGGTGATCTGACGGAGGATGGAGGACGCAGTTTATGTCCTCCCTCCCTCTGCTAAAGGGGGGCTTCGTATTTCCCCCCTTTTCTAAAGGGGGGCAGGGGGGATTTTACCGGGCGCGAGGCTCAAGAGGTCTGGCGATAAGCTGCCGAAAACAGTGAGGGTGCTAATGGAGCGGAAGGTCTTCGATCTCCGGGGCCATACCCCGCGGAGCGTGGAGAATAAACTTAAATACCGTGCCACCCCCAGAAGTCCCTGCCAACCTGTAGCCTCATGAGTTGACGGCAATGGGCCAAAGCCGGCAATAGGTATGACCAGATTATGTCAGGGGTCGGAAGTCGGCGCCCTGTAACCCGCGGCCCGCAACCGGGGCCCCTCCGGAGGCATACAGGTTACGGCTTCGATAATCGGTCCCGACGACACCCTCAAGGTCACAGATCAGGGAGCGGACGATACCGCCAATGCGGTGAGCATCCGCTGTTTTTTGCCAAGGTGGCCAATGCAAAAACCACGACGCGCGCGCGCAAGGCCTCAATCATTCAGACACGGCGCCGCATTGCAGCCGCTTTCGATCATCCCGTCCCGGTACATGTTTTATTGTGTCGCTGCGCAGCTAAAGTCCCTGTTGGCAGGATTCGATCTGATCCGGCTCGAGGATTGCGAGCATGACGGGCCTGGTTCAAATCACTGGCATTTCGTGGCAGGAAGGCGCCCACTGCCGCCCGCCTCTATCGCGAAGTGTTGTTTATAAGTCTGTCTTACGAGGTATGATTACTTGTTTAAGGGAATGTTCGGCCTTTTACAGCCGTTGCGTGCGACTGGAAAATCAAGGAAACTATACTTTGAGTCTGTTACGGGGATTAAACGAGGAAGGCAAGAAGCGAGAGCATCGAGCCTTCAAAAACCTGTTCGACGACAGCCCCCACAATCGCCTTGCCCACGGTCGTTCCGACCCTTGACACAACGGTTTCGATCGGGTGTTCCCGTTCGTCTGCCGGTGAAGTTTTGTAATAGCCCTTTTCTTTTAGAACGTTCAAAATCGATTCGGAATCCGTCGCGCAACCGGAATGGTTGATCGTGATGCTTCCGGTGAGGGCGTTAATGGAAATGGCATTCACCCCCGATACCGCTTGAAGCAGTCCGCGCACTTTCTCGATTTCCACAGGGTTCTGCTTGATTATGGGTGTTTTGATTCTGAGTCTCCCGGGCGTGATGTGGCAATAGTAGCTCATGGTCACCTCTCGATTTGTGTTTCTTTTCCGCTATCATCCGGCCTCAAACGGTCGGTCCCTTTAGACATGACATAAAGGTAGCCTCCGAATGTTACGGGAATGTGACAAAATCCGTACAATTTATAGACAGTTAGCAATTACTTGAGATTAAGAAGTTCAGGGGAAACTTTCCTGGTGGAATATGACGGCTGGATAACTTCTCATAAGAGACTACGCGGGCAAATGAACCCGGGAGCGTCTCACGCGGAGGTGCGTTCAAGGTTGCAGTAACCCAACTTCGTATCAAAGCTATTTCGGGGGCTCAAGTTACGGCCGGGTGAGCCTCTCCAGTTTTTCCCTGACCGAGTTTCCGAGCGATGGGCCCTTTTTCCCGTTGACCAGGCGCTCCCAGAGGTCCGGGGCTATTACTCCCGTATCGTAGCTGATGACTATTGATCGTGCAGCCGCGTTGGTCCTGGCATCAAGAATGCCGGTAATATAATTAATCAGGTCCCCGGCTTGGAGACCTCGTGCGAGAAGCAACCCGGGGAGCTGAACCTTCAGCCTGATGCGCCCAGGAATGTGGTGGACGATTTCGGTTTGACCGGCAAGGTCAATCAGCTTGTCTATAAAAGAGTCTTTGTTTTCGGTCTCCTTCGCCATTACGGGGCCTGCCCGATCCTTCACGTGGAATGTTATGTCATGAAAATGTAACAGAAACTTAACTTGACATCACCAAACCGGCACCCTATTGTAAACGTTCAAGGCTCATTCTTATATCTTTTGTAAGCGTTCTTCTGAAACGGGACTTGAGTCCTCATGGCCGAGTATACGCAAATTGTATCAAGCACTCCGAGGCGCACCCGAATCAAGTTATCGCGCAAAAGGCGAAACCCAAAGGAAATGGCCCGGCTTGCCGGGGCCCTCGAGGCATCTGCCAAGGTCAGCAGAGTCGAAACCAATCTACACACCGGAACCATAATTGTCCACCACAAGGAAGAAGCGCTCTCAGATATCAAGGACGAACTGCAGGACCTGGGCGTCATGATGATGGCGGCAACGGGTTTTGAAATGTCCGCGAAATCGCTGACCGATGCGGTTTCAGACCTGGACAGGCACCTGGGTTCGGCGACCGGAGGCATGCTTAGTTTGAAGCTGCTGGTGCCGTTCGGATTCGGTGCGCTTGCCGCTTTGCAACTCGCCAGACGAGGCCTCGAGATCGGGGGTGCGCCCTGGTACCTGCTTGCCTACTTCGCGTTTGAATCCTTCATCAGGCTCAATAGTCCGGTAGAAAAATGCGCGCCGTCAAAGAGTTGACCACTGAAGAATCGGCCGGAGTCATTGCGTAAACACAATTTTATCAAAGAACACATATGTATTGGAAAACATGGGCGCGTTGGAGTTCCGGTCGAGTATGGGCCGGCTTGCTCAGGTGACACAGGAGGTGGCAAATGGCTCTTTTGGACAATGGGTTGAAGATCGGAACGGGTCTGGCAATTGGTCTCGGAGTACTGATCCTGGCGCCCGCGGTCGCCCCGGCGGTGGCAGCCGTGGTAAAGCCGTTGGCCAAGGCATCGATAAAAAGCTGCATACTGCTGTTTGAAAAGACCCAGGAGCTGATTGCCGAGGCAAAGGAATCGGTGGAGGACCTGGCTGCGGAAGCTCATGCGGAACTTGTTCAGGAAAAACTGCAACAAACCTCTACTACGGTCTCCGGCGCCGCCGGGGATGAAGCGAACGCCTAACCGGCAGAGTTTTTGAGTTTTTAGTTTTGAGTTTTTAGTTCACTGAGAACCAGCAACTAAAAACTGCTCGTCCGGAGGCGGCCGTTCATTGCTTCGCACCCTGGACACGGCTTTCTGAGGCCCTTAGTCAAATAATCGCGCGGCTGGGGACCCGGGAAACACAGGAGATGAAAATGAAAAAGAGCGAATCGGCTTCGGCACCCCCCGCTCAGCAGAAGGGAAGCAAATCGGCTTCGGCGCGGCCCGCTCCCGCCGAAGGGAGCGGAAGTGCTCAAAAAACCATAAAGGAAGGCATAATTAACGGCTTTCAGATTATCAACCAGGTCGAGGCCGGATTGGTCGACCTGGCGCGAAACACCGTCTCAGACACGATCAGGGCGACCGGGGCAGTTGCAAGCGAGGCGCTTGGTGTAGCGAGCGACGTTGTAAAGGGGACGGTTGCGGCCGCAAAGGAAGCGGGCTCGGGTCTTCTGGACGGGACCAAAAGTATAGCAAAGGGGATCATCATCGGCGTGAGCGAAGTTGGAGGCGACGTAGTGGGCGCAGCCGCCCAGACTGCCACAGACGCCGTGAAGGGGGCCGCCGATGTCGGGGCGGACGTAGCGCTGGTTGCAAGAAGAGCGGTTGACGGTATCGTGGAGGCCGCCATGCAGATCGGCGGAAACGTCAATGAAGTCGCCAAGGCCGCCGTGAACGGGGCCATCGAGGCGGCAGGGTCTATCGGCGAAAACACTGTAAAGGCGGTGCGCGCGATTTTGATGGAGGTTGTCTCCGGCGTTAAAGACGTGGCGGGAGCAGCTCTTCCTCGCAAGGACAAAGAGTTTTGAGTTTTTAGTTTTGAGTTTTTAGTTCACCGGGCAGGAATTCGCTGTGGTCGAGACTTTGCACGCCGCCATAACCGGCAGAGCGAGATTCAGGGTAAAGCAACTCTACCGCTGCGATTCTCTGAAGCGCCACCTCGAGCGCAGGCTTGGCGCCGAGCCCGCAGTAATCAGCGCCAGCGCAAGCACTCTGACCTCAGCCGTACTGGTCCGCTATGATTCCGGGGCCGCCCCGACCCGTATCAGGTCTTTGATCGAAAAGGCCTTATCCGAATTCAATGAATCATACGATCCCGATATCAGCCATCCCTCAGGGAGGCGGCACAGCCGCACCCGGGATCGCAGCGGCGACGCGCCGCAGGCCGATTCATTGGTCCCGGTTCCCAAGCCCGCCGTCCAAGGTTTGACTAAGCTCGACAGCCCGCCCGATCCCCTCAACCCGCGAGGCGGGCCCCGGTTCCCAAGCCCCCACGAGCGCCCCTGGCACGGAATGGGCTCTCAGGCCGTGGTTGCCGCCCTGGGAGGTTCGGCGGATGCGGGGCTATCAAGCGAGGTTAGCCGCGAAAGGCTTGCAGCTTATGGCCCCAATCGTCTCCCGGAAGCCCCGCGCAGATCGAAGTTCGATATTTTTCTCAATCAGTTGAATTCTTTTCCGGTCGCTTTGCTAAGCGCTGCGGCGGGGATTTCCATCCTTACCGGCGCAATCGTCGATGCGGTCGCAATAATGAGCGTGGTGGCAATCAATTCCGCGATCGGCTTCGCAACCGAAAGTGAGGCCGAAAGGACGATCTCCTCTCTCAAAACGCTGATAAATCCATCGGGGGTGGTTGTGCGGGACGGCGCCAGGATGCGAATCGACGCCCGCGGTCTGGTCCCCGGAGACCTGATGATCCTGGAGCCGGGAACATACATCGGCGCCGATTGCAGACTCCTCGATGCCGCCCGCCTCACGATCGACGAGTCAAGTCTCACCGGAGAGAGCATCCCCGTGCTAAAAGATCCGGAAGTGATCGAAGAAGCCGACATTCCGCTCGCCGACCGCAAAAATATCGTCTATACGGGCACTCTGGTAACCGGAGGACAGGGGCGTGGGATCGTGGTAGCAACAGGCCGCTTCACGGAAATAGGAAAGCTCCAGGCGATGATCGGCGAAACCATTGCCCCACAGACCCCGATGGAAAAACAGCTCAATAGAATCGGCAACCAACTGGTTTGGGTGTGCGGGGCCATTTGCGGGCTTGTTTTCGTAACGGGAGTGATTAGGCGGGCCGCACTTGCGCTGATAGCCAAAACGACCATTTCTCTTGCCGTAGCCGCCGTCCCCGAGGGGCTTCCAACAGTCGCCACCACGACCCTGGCGTTGGGCATCCGCAAATTGAACGCCCACAGGGTAATTATCAGGGACCTGGAAGCCGTGGAAACTTTGGGAGAAGTTCAGACGATCTGCTTTGACAAGACCGGGACCGTAACCGAGAACCGCATGTCGGTAATGAGAATATTTGCCGGAAACCGGTTGATCGAACTTAAACAGGACGGATTTTTCCGAGGCGGCAGAAAAATCAGCCCGCACAACGAGCCCCGACCTTCTGCAACTGGCCAAAGTCTGTATACTGTGCGGGGAAGTAAGCGAAAAAGAGGCCGAGCAAGGTTCATCCACCGAAAAAGCGCTGCTCGCATTCGCCGTTCGCACCGGTCTCAGCATAACGGCAGTCAACGAGCGCTATCCCAGAATCAAGACCACATTCCGCACCGAAGACCGCCATTTCATGGCCACCCTCCATATCGCCGGGACCACCGAAAGGTTTCGGGCTCTAAAAGGAAATCCGGTGGAAGTTCTCGCCATGTGCGACACGCAGCTTGTCGGGGGTCAAAAGCTCCCGATCAGCGAGCGGGACATCTCGAAAATCGAGATCGGCAACGAGCGCATGGCCGGCGAGGCGCTGCGTGTGCTGGGATTCGCATGCCGATCTGCCGAAGACGAAGAGGCCCTGGAGAGCCTCAGCGGTCTGACATGGCTTGGGCTTATCGGTATGGCTGACCCGCTGCGCCCCGGGATGAAGGAACTGGTGGCGCGCTTCCACCACGCCGGGATAGAGACCATTATGCTCACAGGCGACCAGAGCCCGACCGCCTATGCAATCGGGAAAGCGCTGGAGCTCAGCGGCGAAAAACCAATAGAAATCCTTGATTCGACCAGCCTTACCGACATCGATTCGCTGGCCCTGAGGGCCCTTTCGCAAAGGGTGCACGTATTCGCCAGGGTGAGTCCGGCCCATAAGTTGCAAATAGTCCAGGCCCTCCAGGATGCCGGAAAGATAGTTGCAATGACCGGGGACGGCATAAACGACGGGCCGGCGCTCAAGGCCGCCGATATCGGGATCGCCATGGGCCACGGAGGCACCGACGTCGCGCGGGAAGTTGCCGACGTGGTGCTCGAGGACGACAATCTGGAAACGATGATCCTGGCGGTCGGTAACGGCAGGGCAATACACAACAACATAAAAAAATCGCTGCATTTTATCCTCTCGACCAATTTCACCGAAATCATAGTGATGTTTGTGGCCGGCGCGGCCGGTATTGGTTATCCACTAAGCGCCATGCAGCTTCTCTGGATAAACCTTATGTCCGATATCTTCCCCTGCCTCGCCCTTGCTCTGGAGCCTCCGGAACCCGATGTTCTGGAGCTGCCGCCTCGAGACCCCAAAAAGCCGGTGATAGGAAGGCAGGATTTCAAGCGAATAGGGATCGAAGCCGGCGTAATAAGCCTGGCAAGCCTGGGGGCCTACGGGGTTGGCCTGGCCCGTTACGGCATCGGGCCGAAGGCCTCTACGCTGGCCTTTCAGAGTCTCACCCTCGCCCAGTTGCTTCACTCCATAAGCTGCCGCTCAGAAAAAGTGAGCATCTATGACAAGGAGAAACTCCCCCCGAACAGGTACCTCACCCTGGCGCTTGGGGGCTCGCTCGGGTTGCAACTGCTCACGTTCATAGTCCCGGGGCTTCGCAATCTTCTCGGGATTGCGCCTGTAAACCTCTTCGACGGCGCCATAATCGCGATCAGTTCGATCCTGCCGCTCCTTGTAAACGAGGCGACCAAAGGAGCCGGAGCAGGGAGCAAGTCGGATGCCGGATGGCAGATGTCATAGATCGGATTTCCGATACCCGACACCCGACACCCGATACCCGACCCGCTTCCAAAATTGAGGAATTTATGAAAAACAACTTCATGCTTACATCGGAATCGGTGACGGAAGGCAACCCGGACAAGCTCTGCGACATCATCAGCGATGCCATAGTGGACCACTTCCTCGAGCAGGACCCCTACTCGAGGATAATCGCCGAGTGTTCGCTCGCTGCTTCCATAGTCTTCATCGCCGCAAGATTTGCTTCGAAGGCCGCCTTCAATCTCTCCGAAATTGCCCGCAAAGTAATCCAAAGGGTTGGATACGAGGGCCCCGATTTCAACGCAAGGACTTCCAGCGTGCTGACGAGCATAAAGGAGCTTCCCCTGGACCCGGTCTACCGGTTTGACGAAAGGAAGCCGACCTCGAGGCAAATAGAGGCAATACCGGCCGGAAACCAGGTTACCACATTCGGGTTCGCATGCCGCCAAAACGCCGCGCTTATGCCCCTGCCCATCTGGCTCGCGCATAAGCTGTCGAAACGAATGGCGGAGGTGGCAAAAGAAAAAATGCTGCCCTACCTTTGTCCGGAAGCCAAAACCGATGTGGGAATCGAATACCGGGATAGAAAGCCCTCCCGCATTCACAGCATTACCATCACGGCCAGCCAGAAAGATGCCGCAAAGCCCGTGCTGGACAAGCTGAGAGCCGAAATTCGAGAGGCCGTAATCGAGCATGTGTTCCGGGACGAACCCCTTCGGCCCGACGGCCGCACCGAGATATTCATAAACCCGGAGGGCATTTTTCACCTTGGAGGCCCATCGGTTCACTCCGGCCTCACCGGGAGAAAAACCTCCATTGATACATACGGCGACTACTCGAGGCACAGCGGGGCCGCTCTGAGCGGAAAGGACCCGCTTCGTATAGACAGGGTGGGCGCCTACGCCGCGAGATACGCGGCCAAGAACGTGGTAGCCGCCGAGTTGGCCGATGAATGCGAGGTGCAGTTAAGCTATTCGATTTCCCGGTCTCGTCCCGAATCCGTCCAGGTAGAGACTTTCGGGACAGGCAAAATCGCCGACGACAAACTCACCTCGCTTCTGGAGAAACATTTCGATTTCCGGCTGGCCGCCATAGTAAGGGATTTCGAACTGAGAAGCCTTCCGGCAAAGAACCAGGGAGAATTCTACCAGAAGCTCGCGGTCTACGGCCATGTGGGACGGCTCGACCTTGACCTGCCCTGGGAAAAGACGGACAGGGCGGTCTTATTGAAAGGGCGTGAATGAGTAGATTTCTGCTCCTGGATGTAGGCGCCGGGACACTGGATGTTCTTTTCTATGACGATCGATCGGGTCTGCATTACAAGGCCGCCGTGAGGTCTCCGGTGCTCTACCTGGCCGAGCGGGCGCAAAGCATTGCGGGAAACCTCCTGATAACCGGTGTTGAAATGGGGGGAGGCGCTTTTCTGGATGTCCTTTCGCGGCATGCTCAAAAAGCGCGGGTGGTTATTTCAGCCTCGGCCGCTCGAACCCTCAGCCACAACCCCGATCGTATTCGCAACGCGGGCATAACAATCATCGAAGATTCGCAGGAAGCGGCATTTGCCGGTTTAGAAGGGTATACATCCTTGAGACTGAGTGATTTTCCGCGCGAACATCTGGAGAGCATAGCAGCGAGTTTTGGAGTTTCTTTCGAATTTGACGTTATAGGCGTGTGCGCCCAGGACCATGGTGTGCCGCCAACGGGTAAATCGCATCTGGACTTTCGGCATGAAATCTTCAAAGAGGCCCTGGACCGAAAGCCCTTACCGGAATCTTTACTTTTTGAGAAGGCAAGCGTCCCTCACTTTTTGAATCGTCTGAAGTCTATAGCTGAAACAGCTTCGAGTCTTCCCTGCGCGGAAGTTTATGTCATGGACAGCGGCATTGCGGCCATAATTGGCGCATCCATGGACTTTCAGTTAAGGGGAAAGAGAAGATTCATCGTGCTCGACATCGCCACTTCGCATACCATCTGCGCGGCTATTGAAGGCGATGAGATTGCGGGCTTCGTTGAATACCATACGCGGGACCTCAGCCTGGAAAAAGTGGAATCGCTCGTAGTCGATCTGGCGGAAGGCAAGCTGCTCCACCGGCAAGTGCTGGCGCAAGGAGGTCATGGGGCGTACATCAGGAAGGCTTTCGGGTTCGAGGCAGTCGAACTTATTGTGGCCACAGGCCCAAAGCGGCGGCTGGTCGAAAATTCAAAGCTCCCGATCGCATTCGGGGCCCCCCTTGGAGACAATATGATGACCGGAACGGCGGGATTGCTGGAGGCGATCAAAAGGCGCAAGGGGCTAAAGTTTTCCCCTTACCTGTAACAGCTATTACGAATATTGCAGGTGCAAAACGGTGGGCACTATAAAGCTGTGCCCACCCTGTACCCCGTTGGGTCTCCTCCGTTCCATGCTCGGATTTAATGCTGCCCGAGCAGGACTGATGCATCGAACAGCTTACCCCGGAACGAACGTCATCGAAATCGCATCTTCGAGCGACTCCGCATCCTGCTGAACCAATTCCACCGATTCAAAATCATTAAGATCCGGATTTTCGAAGGCCACATTGCCAACTTCCATTTTTCCCTTTCCCGCCACATTCAAAAACAGGGTGAAAACAGCCATTTCTCATCTCCTTTTGTCTCTGCCCGCGCCAAAGTCCAGTGAAGAGAAGTCTACACTGCTTCAGTCGCCTCTTGTGACGCCGAAACCGCTTTCACGGTTTTTTGAGTTGATGGATAATAAATCGGCGTCCCCAGTTCCTCGAAACCAAAGCTGTTGAAAACGTGGTGGCCGTCGATGTCCATCACCCGCAAGTCGTCCGTTTGGGACAGGTCGCCGAGGATTATCGAAAAACGCGTCCCGTACACCTTCTTTACTTTATCCACCGATACTTGGTAGGCAATGTACCTGGTGATGCCCCTAGCCCCGAGCTTTTCGGTAAGGGTGGGATGTTCGAGCGAATCGAAGGATGTGAGAATCAATATCGGGCCACTACCGCTAAAGATCAATGCCGCTTTCATGGCGTCCTCCTTTTCAGGTTGGTGGTTGTTGTCCCGGATTGCCTCTCAGCCTGCAACTTTATTCACCCGTCCAGGGTAAGAACATGTCTAGATTCAGGTCCAGGCGCCTTCATAGTCAAGCCTCCATGTACAAGCGGGTGTATCGGTCAGCGCCCTGCCCAGGGGAGGAGACGACCGGCCATGGAGGACGAGTTTACGGCCGTTGAGATCTCGAGGTGATCCATCGAAAATGATTCCCTGCCTGTCGATTTTAAAGCGGGCCTGCTTTGACGCAATACCTACTCCCAACGGAACTGAAGGCACTATACGGGACCCGAGCATGGGAAGATACGATGACTCAACCAGGTTGCCGTACTCGTCAATTTTCGCGAAAAGCCATTCACTCTCGATTCTTTCTTCCATACCAACTTCCGTCGCTGACTTCTGTAAGCCCGGAGAGTAAATGGGCGGTCCCAGCTCTTCAAAAGAGAAGCTCTTGAAGGCGTGATGCCCGTCGAAATCCATGACGCGCAAGTCATCTTTCTGAGACAGATCGCCCATAACCACCGAAAAACGTGTACCGTAGCGTTTCTGCACCAGCTCCAGCGATACCTCGTGGGCAATGAATTTCGAGATACCCCTCGCAGCCAGCCTTTGAATAAAGTCGGGTGATCGGAGCGACTCGAAGGTGGTAAGGACAACGATAGGCCCACTTCCAGTGAAAATTAACGCCGCTTTCATCTGAGCACCTCATTTCCGGCGCCTGGGGCGCACTCTGCAAGGGCCGAGAGCAATGAATGGCCGCTGGGCTGCAATCCCGGACCGGACTCGCCGGATGCATCTTCCGCAGCGGAGTGGCCTGGTTGACCTCCCATGCGCCTGCGTTTTGGACTCGAATAGAATATTAAACCAGACGGCTTGCGCGCCAGGATTGGGCAATTGCACCCTGAGACGGCGTGCGATATGGGATAACCCGATATGAGAGCGAAGAAATGAACTCTGGTAAGAGATCGGCGCTGGAGGCTACTTTGGACGGTTCGCCTGTTGAGAGTCTGGTTGGTACGAAAGCCGTCTGGAAACAGAGCTGTCGCTTTCATGGGCGTACCTCAACCATTACAGTTCAGGCTAGGCACATTTCCTTGTAAATGTCAAGAAAAAATGCATCGCCCTGCTAATTGCGAAAAATGGTCGGTAATCTACTTAAAAAAACGATCACAAGTGCTTTGAAATGGATATGTAAAAGGTAGTTCCCTTTTTGGCTCCTGCTTTAACCCAGACACTTCCAGCGTGCTTTTCGGCTATTTCTTTTACTATTGTCAGGCCCAAGCCCGTCCCTTCTATCCCCCGGGATGTGCTCTCACGGTGAAACATCCTGAAAATCTTTTCCGAGTCCACTCCCTTGAGCCCCTTGCCATCGTCTGCCACTGAGAAAATGTGGAAATCCTGTGTATCTTGATGGCCGATCCAAATTTTACTCAGCCGCTCCCCACCGTATTTCAGGGCGTTATCGACAAGATTTCTGAAAACACGGAGAAGGGATAGCCTGTCCGCCTTGATATCCACCTCACTTTCAGGTTCGATCCATTCGATTCTGCGAATACCGAGTTGAGCTGAAAATTCGACTTTGAGCATCCGAAGCAGATCCTTGATGCAGGTGTGTTCGAATAACGGTACGGACTCTTTGGTCACTATGAAGATATTGACCTGTTCGACAAGGGCCGCAATATGCTCGGATGCTTTAAGAATTTGATCGCAGTAACTCAGGCCTTTCTCGTCGAGCACATGTCCGTAGAGCTTGTGGAGGCGTTTGGTCAATCCATGAATTCCGATGGTTGGGCTTTTGAGATCATGCGCGACCGAGTAGGCGAACATCTTCAACGCCTCTTCCGCCCGCCCGCGCTCCTTTATCTCGAGCGTGAGCCGCTCGTTTGCCTTGGCCAATTCGGCCGTGCGTTCTCTAACCAAATCCTCGAGGTGATCGCGGTACCTGCTCAGTTCTCGTTGATCCCGCTTACGTTCGGTTATGTCGAATATTATTCCGACCAGGCCCGCGACCTTGCCCTCCGGATTCGTGAAAGTACCTTTGGTGAAGAAGACATCGTGGAGAGTACCGTCCGCATACCGGACGCTCGTCTCATATTGTTGGGTTCCAGGCTCCTCGAACAGCGCGAGGTCAGCTCGACAATATATGTCAGCCAAATCTCCGGAGAAAACCTCATGGACGGTTTTTCCTATGATGTCGGCCTTGTACATACCTATATACGATTCGAAGGAGGAGTTGCACCCCAGGTACC
Source organism: uncultured delta proteobacterium (assembly GCA_963805125.1). Classification (GTDB taxonomy): domain Bacteria; phylum Desulfobacterota; class Syntrophobacteria; order Syntrophobacterales; family Syntrophobacteraceae; genus SbD1. The sequence continues at coordinate 389,733 of CAWDTD010000001.1, forward strand.
TGCCCTCGATATCTTTATAGAATATCGGGCTCGGAATCCTGTCGATCAGCATCTGTTGGAAGTTAAGTCGTTGTCTTAAAGCCTCCTCAGCCTGCCTGCGCTCGGTAATGTCCCGTATGACGCCCACAATAAATTTGTTTCCAGCCTTATCCGTGTAGAGGGTTTTCTTTGTGACTACAGTGCGTGTGCGCCCCTGAGCATCCGTTATTTCCTCCTCGTTTTCATTCTCTTTACCTGTCTCGAAGACGACTTCATCTTTTTCCCGGAAAACATCAACCTGCTCTCTGGGGAAGAAATCATAACCGGTTCTGCCGATAAGGTCCTTACGCTCCCGGCCGGCCAGCACGCACTCGGCGTCGTTGACCAGTATCAGGCGGTGCTGCCTGTCCTTGACGAATATGGGGTCGCCGATCGAGTTGACTATTTTGCCTAGATATTCCTGTGACTCCCGTTGCACCTCTTCGGACTTTTTTCGTTGCGTAATATCCTCAAAAAGTCCCACCACACCTAAAAACCTGCCTTCTTCGGTGGTTATCCGGCTGAACATGGCCCTGACCGGTGTGACCTTATCGCCGGTGACGGACCGATAATCACCTTCGAAGTAGCTAGGCTTTCCCGAAAGAGCGGCAACAGCCGCCGACCGCATCCTTTCATCCCGCATGGACTCGGTCATGTTGGACCCCAGGAGTTTTTCCTTCGCGGCGCCAACGATTTCCAGAAAACACTCATTGCAGTCTACGACTAGTCCGCTGCTGTCGAAATGGACGATTCCCAGCGGAGAATAATTAAAAATCATCCGGTACCGCTCTTCGCTCTTCCGCAGCACTTCGTCGGCCTGCTTGCGCCCAAGAGCCTCCTTTTCCAGTTCCTGGACTTTTTCCCTCAGTTGTTCGTAAGTCGGTAACGGTATATGAGCCACCAGGGTCTCCTTCTATCTTACCCGAAAGAAAGACTGGGCCCGGAAATGCCTGGTCCAGCGGATTGCGCGATTCCTGCAAGTTCGAATGGGAACCGGTACGGCAATAAGATTGGCATAACTTCCGGGGGGGGATTCGATTTTTCGCCTATCACCTTGTCGATTTCATAGCACCATACGGGAGGATGTGCAATATCATTTCAATCGCGGATGAGTGTTCACGATTTCACGATACTCCCGAGGCAAGCTCAAAGAAGTCTTTTGGGTACTGTACGGAAGAAAAGAGCTTAGTGGCGATCCCGGCTGCGGCCCCGCCGCCGGGAAAGACAGCAGTTCTCATGATTGAGCTGCTCCCATGAGGGAGTTGCACGTTGCCCTTTGTCGAGGGGGGAGTCCGGGCGAAGGCAATGTCTCGGGTGAGAAACCAGGAAGGGTCGTGAGTTTGAGCTAAGGGAAAGCTGGCCCTGCCGATGGAAAATGAGCGTGGAAGCCACCGGACGCGCGAGAAGAAACTCCCCCTTCTATTTGAAGATACTAGCAGCAATTGAGAGAATTACAAGAGAAAAATGAGTTTTCACTAAATTATTTATTGACGGCGTATTGCTGGTAATATATACTAACAAAGGGTTTAGTTTAATAATATATATATAATCTATTGCTCTTTCATTCAAGGAGATGGAATGGTTGGCTTAAATTCCGGTCATGCGGCGACAGGTGTTTGAGAGACCGTACTTCTCCACACTCCCTCAATCTGCCCAAGCTTGCAACTCGTCAAAGGCCGGACCTGTAACCGCATCCGGATCGGGTGAAAAGCCCGAGGTCAAGGTTTTTAGCGACCCTGGTCCCGAAGGCTTTGTTTTCTTCGGACCAGGGTGGACGGGTCTAATTTTACAGCCCCTGATGGAATGCCATTTTGCATCCATCCGGCCCGAAGTCCGCGAAACTGCGGCAGAACCGACTTAAGCGGAAAGGAGGATGAAATGTTGCCGCACGATGAAGTAAGCCTGCAAAAGAATTTGCCCAGAGTCGGAGATACGGTCCGAAGCAGAAAGTATGGAACATTATGGCGCGTTCTCGCAAAGCGCGAAGTCTGGAGCGCCACGGCAGATGACCCAGTCACCGGGAATCCTCGATTAGTTCCGGCCATTTATCTATCCTACTGGAAAATTGAGAAAGGGAAAATGCCAGGTGAAGGAGAAATGCTGGGGCATACTTACACGCTGTACGACAACACCTTTGAAGCAAACTGGGAAGTGGTTACCGGCGGCGAGAGTTTGCAATAATGGATGAAGAACACCGCGGGGATGCGATAAAGGGAGGATTTTCAAAAACTTCGATTAACTGCAGACCCATTTTTCAAGCAGGAAGAGACAAGTTGCGGCTGGGTTCGGTAAACGCAATTGACCGCGGGGCGGACCCATGTCTATAAGTTAAGAGCGGGGAATGAACTGAGTGCCAAAAGATGTTAAGAAAGCGTGGGGAGCAGTGCCCCATAAGCGCTTAAATAAAGATGAGCAACTGAAGGAAAAAAGATCGTCATTCCGGCGAACGCCTATTGCCGTCAACTTAAGGCAGATGTTCTTAAGTGGCCTCGGTTTCCGAGGTTTGCTACACCGTATTACTGGCGGGGTGGCCCGGATAATCATACCCCCCTTTTCTAAACGGGGACCTCGTATTTCCCCCCTTTTCTAAAGGGGGGCTTCGTATTTCCCCCCTTTTCTAAAGGGGGGCAGGGGGGATTTTACCGGGCGCCAGGCGCAGCAGGTCTGGCTATAAGCTGCCGAAAACAGGGAGGTGCTAAGCGTTCACCACAGAGACACAGAGAACACAAAGGTGGATTTAAATACTACAATAGAGCGGATCACTGGGGCGGCCATTGAAGTGCATAAGGTATTGGGGCCGGGACTGATGGAGTCGGCCTGCGAGGAGTGTTTATGTCGAGAGTTGGCGCTGCGCGGCGTCGGCGTTCAGAGGCAGTTGCCATTGCCGGTTGAATACAAAGGTGTCAGGTTGGATTGCGGTTACCGCCTTGACCTTCTCGTCGAACAATCCGTGCAGAATTCTATGACCCCGCGCAAGCATTCACCACAGAGACGGGGCATAGTCCGGTCAAGGAGAGGGCACAGAGGGAAACGCAGTGGAAACGGAAAACAGACCCTAAAAAGAGCGGGGAAATGATTTTTCACTTTAAAGATCCCCACCCCCAGAGCCGATCCATGGTTTACTCTTGGTTTTCCTCTGTGCTCTCTGTGCCTCTGTGGTGAACCTTTACATGGGCGGAAGCCGGAATCCAGCGCTCTTGGTTTTCATTGTAAAATCAATAGAAAGGCACTGGGCCCCGGCGCCTGCCCCGGACCCCGGATAAAGCCCACTTCCGGGGCAGGCTCTGGCGGGGTTGGGGGCACAGCGGGAAACATTCCCACGCTCTTTTCCATTACATCAATCTTTAACGCAACCATGAATGTTACGCGGAGGGCCGGTCATGTCCATACTTCTCACACCACGAGCCGAACAGTATGCGGACCGGACGGCGATCATCGCTCCGGAAGGCGGTTTTACTTACCGGCAACTCCTGGAAGCCTCCGGCAAGGTCGCCTCCTTTCTTTTGGACGCAGCCACGGATTTGCAGGAAAAGCCGGTGGCTTTTCTGGCCCCTCCGGGGTTCCATTACGTAGCCTTGCAGTGGGGTATCTGGCGAGCCGGGGGGATTGCCGTACCCTTGTCTCTGTTCCATCCTCGGCCGGAATTGGAATACGTGCTCGATGACACCACTCCCGCCGCGGCAGTGGCCCATCCGGATTTTGTCAACCGCCTCAGTTCCCTGGCCGCGGAGCGCAACCTTAGATTCGCGCTCAGCACCGAGGCGCTGGACCATGCGCAGGGTCCCCTGCCGCCGGTGGCGCCGTCGCGGCGGGCCATGATCCTCTACACCAGCGGCACGACGGGCAAGCCCAAAGGAGTGGTAACCACCCATGATAACATTGCCGCCCAGATCACCAGCCTGGTTGAGGCCTGGGGATGGACCGGGCAGGATCGGACCCTGGAAGTTTTGCCCCTGCATCATATTCACGGGATTGTAAACGTCATCGCCTGCGCCCTCTGGGCGGGGGCCGTGTGCGAAATACTTCCCGCATTCGACGCCCGGAAGGTCTGGGACCGGATCGCCCGGGGCGATCTGACGCTCTTCATGGCGGTCCCCACCATTTACGTAAAGCTCATAGACGCCTGGGAGAAGGCATCTGCCTCCGAACGGGAACGGATGTCCAGGGGCTCCAGCCGGATGCGGCTCATGGTGTCCGGTTCCGCAGCCTTGCCTGTGCCTACCCTGGAGAGGTGGAAGGAGATTTCCGGTCATATCCTGCTGGAGAGATACGGGATGACCGAGATCGGCATGGGTCTTTCCAACCCGCTGCACGGGGAGCGATTTCCCGGATGCGTCGGGTTCCCTCTGCCGGGGGTGGAAGCGAGGTTAACGGATGAAAAAGCGGCGCCGGTAGAGCCCGGGACCCCGGGTGAGATCGTTGTGCGAGGCAGGACGGTCTTTTTGGAATACTGGAACAAACCGGAGGAAACCCGCAAAGCTTTCCGGCAGGGTTGGTTCCTAACCGGCGACATCGCCGTGCAGGACAACGGGGTCTATCGGATTCTCGGCCGCAGCAGTGTGGACATCATCAAGACCGGCGGCTACAAGGTATCGGCCCTGGAAATCGAACAAACCCTGCTTACTCACCCGGACATCAAGGAATGCGCGGTAGTGGGAATCCAGGACCCGGCCTGGGGTGAGCGGGTCGTCGCGGCGCTTGTCATGCGGGAAGGGGCAAGATTTAATCCCGAGGCGCTAAGAGCCTGGGGCAAGGAACGGCTCGCCCCCTACAAGGTCCCCAGAGACGCGCTGGAGTTTCAGGAACTGCCCAGGAATCCCATGGGGAAGGTTTCCAAACCCGATTTGAAAAAAATTATCCAAAAAACTTTTGCAAGTCCCCCGTGATTTGAAGCCTTTCGAGAGGGTGCGATTATGCCGGCCAAAGCCGACCGCATCTCGCTTTATCACATTACATGGGGAGAGCAGTACGGCATTTGTTCTCTCTATTTCTGGGGCTGTAACCTGCGGTGTCGTATCTGTCTTCTCAAAAGAGAAGTTTTTGACTGCCATCTGACCGAAACAAGGCTGCGTATCTATGATCCTTCTTTCGTGAGTCAGAGACCCAGGCGGTTCCTGACATTCGAACAAAGTCTCGACATTTTGGACCGCCTGCCAATCAAACGGGTTTTTCTAATGGGAGCGGAGCCGCTCTGCGAACCTTTTCTTCCCCCGGTCCTTGAATTCTTGCGCCGGAAAAAGTCCTGCATCATTTCGCTTTTGACCAACGGAAAACTAATGCCGCCCGTAGATCTGCTGGACGAGGTGATCTTCAGCATAAAGGCGATCACCCCTTCGTTGCACCGCAATTATACCGGTTTTGCCAATCATGCTATCCTGAAACATTTCAAGGAACTGGCTGGCTTACCCCAGATAAGGCTTCATGCGGAGACGGTCTTCATCCCCGATTACGTGGACGAAGCCGAGGTCATGAAGATTGCCGCTTTCATTGCCTCGGTCAATCCCGATATTCCATTCAGGATAGACGCATATCTGCCGGTCCCGGGCGAATTCTGGAGAGTACCGGAAATCGATGAAATCGTAAAGCTCAGGGACAGGGCCGGCAAAATACTGCCCCGGACAACCTGCTTTCACGGAAGGCAGGGTGATGAGCCCCTGGTCTATGAAGTAACGAGAATATTTTAAAAAAACCAAACTCCACCGAGCAGGGGGTGGCGAGTGGGATCCATGTTGATAATCCCTTCTTGTCCAGGATAACAGGCCGTGGGACAAAAGATGCCCGAAACCCGAAGAGTTCGATGCCTGCAGCAGATTCTCCAAAATGAGGGACTGGCGGGAGCGGTTCTTTTTCACTCAAGGGATATTGTCTATTACACGAATACGGCCCAGCCTTCCTATCTGGTCATACGTCCCGACGACTACATGCTGTTCGTCTCAAGAGGCTATGACATCGCTCTGGGTGAAGCATGGCTGGATGCCGGACAAATCGCAGCCGGAAGAAATTTGGAAAAAATTATCCAAGCCATGTTTCCCGGTCCAGGCGTTCCCGGAGAAAAAATCGGCACCGAGCTGGATTTGCTTACCATTCCCCGGGCCAGAGCGCTGAACCGGGCTTTGAGCGGCCGAAAACTTACCGATGTCTCTCCCCATATTCTCCGCCAGCGGATGACAAAGGATGACAGCGAGATCGAAAGCATCAGGAAAGCCTGCTCGGCAATTCACGCAGGGCACCTGGCGGCAGCCTCCGTATTGCGCCCCGGCATTAGTGAACTTGAGCTCGCAGCGGCTGTTGAGAATGCGCAGCGAATCGCCGGGCATGAGGGCTGTTTTTTCCTCCGCAGCTCCGATTTCGTGATGAGCCGCGGTCCGCTGGCCTCAGGCCCCAATCTGCGCCATACGAGCGGAACGCTTTATACACTGACGGGCGCAGGACTCAGCAGCGCGGTGCCGACAGGGCCTTCCCGGAGACTAATCGAGTCTTCCGATTTGGTCCTGGTCGATATCCCCACTTGCATAGAGGGCTACCACGCCGACCAGAGCCGGATGTATGCAGTTGGCAGGGCCCCTTCGAGGGCAAAAGAGCTGTTTGAAAAACTGAGGGAAGTTGCCGACCGGATCATTCAGAAGATGCGGCCCGGCGCCGCCGTAAAGGACCTGTTCAATGAAGCCTTTCTTGCAGCCGGAATAATTGGCCTCAAAGATTCATTCATGATGTTTGACAACGGCTCCAGGGCGCATTTCATCGGGCATGGAGTCGGGCTTGAAATCAATGAGCCGCCGCTGCTTTCGGCAACCAGCGATGTCGTGCTTTCACCGGGCATGACAATAGCCCTCGAACTGCACCTGATGGAACCCGACGCTTATACGTTAAAATTAGAGGATACGCTCCACGTAACCGGGACGGCAGTTGAAATTCTTACCTTGAGTCCAAGACGCCTCATTGAAGTTTAATACCAAGTTGCGCCCATACGGGTAAGAATTGGCGATTGGAACCCCCCTTTTCTAAAGGGGGGCAGGGGGGATTTTGTGAATGGAGGTTTTACCTCTTTGAGCGCAACTTGGTATAAGGCATACCCGTACAACGGATTTAGAGAACCGATCGGCCGAGAGTCAAGTAAAAAGCATCTCCGCCATTTACCGCGCCCTCAGCCCGGATACACCCCCCATGTTTACCGATGATTCGTCGAACGGCGTGGAGGAAGCATTACGGCGAAGAGCGCTCCCGGCGTGGGGACAGGCTTCACCATCCGGTTGCCGCTGAACAGCCCTCGAAGACTTCAGTGTGACGGGGATAAAAAGCGGCCGAGCCCCGGAGCGATTCTCCCGCTTCGGCCGCAATTTGGTTTATCCTAAATCGATCTATTTGATGCCGTTGTGCACCTTGCAAGCGCGCACGGTGTTTTTCATGAGCATCGTGATGGTCATCGGCCCCACTCCGCCGGGAACCGGCGTAATGGCGCTCGCCCTCTGGGCCGCTTCCTCGAAGGCCACGTCTCCCTTGAGGATGCGTTTTCCATCGGCTGTTTTTCCCACTTCGTTAACTCCCACGTCGATCACGACGGCCCCCGGCTTGACCCAGTCGCCCTTGACATATTCCGTGACTCCGGCGGCAACGACCAGGATGTCCGCACGCAGGCAGTGCGCCTTGACATCTTTGGTGCGGGTGTGGGTGACGGTCACCGTGGCGTTTGCCCCGGGCGCCTTCTGCATGAGCATCATGGCAATCGGTTTTCCGACGATATTGGACCTTCCGACTATCACGACTTCGGCGCCTGATATCTGGGTCCCGGAGCGCACTAGCAGTTCCTGAATCCCGGCAGGGGTACAGGGCAGATAATCGGGCTCCCCTATCATCAGTTTTCCGACGTTTACCGGATGAAAAGCGTCAACGTCCTTCCCGGGGTCAATTGCCAGGAGCACGCGGTTTTCGTTCACATGCTTGGGCAAGGGCAACTGCACCAGGATTCCGTCTACCTTCGGGTCCTTGTTATACTTGTCGATCAGTTTGAGCAGCGTGTCTTCGCTTATATCGACGGGCTGGCTGTCCTGAAGCGAGTAAAAGCCAAGTTCGTGGGCCGTACTCTGCTTCGCCCTCACATAGCTCTGCGATGCGGGATTCTCGCCAACGAGGATAGTGACGAGTCCCGGCACCACCCCGTGTTTTTCCTGCAACTGTTGGACCTCGACCTTGAGTTCGGCGCGAATCTCCTTGGCTACCTCGGCCCCTTTAAGCAGTTTAGCAGACATATGATACCTCCCGTGGGGAATTGAGGAATTGAGAAATTGAGGAATTCAAGAATTAGTGAACAGTGAACGGTTCGCTGTTTTTATCCGCTCACTGCTCACTGCTCACTGGTTCATTAGAACAGGCCCGTGACTTTTCCGCTCTTCACATCGACGTCCACTTTGCGGAACGCCGGGTCGGAAGAGGTCCCGGGCATGAGGCTTATTGCGCCCGCGCACGGACAGAGGAACTTGGAGCCTGAGTAGATCAGAACGTCGCGGATCGGCAGCGTCCAGCCCTTGGGCACGCCCTTGACCGCCGGATCGTGGGTCAGGCTGAGATGAGTCTTGACCATCATCGTGGCGTAGTCGTCGTACTTGGAATCCGCCTCGAGCATCTTGGCCTTCGCTTCAGCTTCGGGCGTCCAGGCGACGCCGTCGGCGCCGTAGACTTCTTTGGCCACCAGGGCAACGCGCTCTCTAAGCTTCATTTCCAGGGGATAGAGAAATTTGAACTCGCTGGGTTGTTCGCAGGCTTCCACAACCGCGTCGGCAAATTCCAGGGCGCCTTCCCCGCCTTTGGCCCAGTGTTCGGAGACGGCGCAGCGGGCGCCGGCGGCTTCGGCATGTTTGCGGACCATGGCGATCTCGTCCTTGGTGTCGGTATGGAAAGCGTTGATGCACACGACCGGGTTGATCCCCGACTTGCGGATGGTGTTGATATGGTGGACCATGTTGGGAATGCCGCGCCCGAGCAGGGCCAGGTTTTCCTTGGTGTAGTCATCGGGAAGAGGAAGACCAGCCACAACTTTCGGACCGCCGCCGTGCATCTTGAGCGCGCGGATGGTCGTGGTAAGAACCGATACGTGAGGTTTGAGGCCGCTGTAACGGCATTTGACGTTCCAGAACTTCTCGAACCCGATGTCGGCGGCAAAACCGCTCTCCGTGATATGATAGTCGAAAAGCTTGAGGCCGACACGGTCGGCGATGATCGAAGACTGGCCGACGGCTATGTTTGCGAAAGGACCGGCGTGAACCATGCACGGCTGGTACTCCACGGTGCACATAAGGGTCGGGTTGATGGTGTTTCTCATCCAGGCGGTCATGGCGTTTCCGACTTCCAGGTCGCCGGTGGTAATAGGTTTGCCGCGCTTGTCGAACGCAACGGTGATTTCATTGAGCCTTTTCTTCAGGTCAGCCAGGTCCCTTACGATCGAAAGAGTGGCCATCAGCTCCGAGCTGACCGCAATCCCGAATTTTGACTGCATCATGAAGCCGTCCATCCTGCCGCCCATACCGATGACGATATTGCGCAGCGACTGGGCGCAAAAATCCATGATCCAGCCCATCTCGACACGGGTGGGATCGATGTCCAGGCGCTTCATGCGGGTCAGGCGCTGGAGCTGCTCGTCGTTGTAGTTTCTTTCGTGCTGCATGCGGGAGGTCAGGGCCACCATCGCCAGGTTATGCGCGTTCATGATGTCGTTGATATCGCCCGTGAGGCCCATCGAGAACTCGGTCATCGGGATGATAAGCGAGTTGCCGCCGCCCGCAGCCGTTCCCTTTATGTTCATGGTCGGGCCGCCCGAGGGCTGCCTGAGGCACCCGCCCACATTCTTGCCTCTTTTACCAAGGCCTTCCAGCAAGCCGCAGGAGGTTGTGCTTTTGCCTTCTCCTAGAGGGGTGGGGGTGATCGCGGTGACTTCGATGTACTTTCCATCGGGGCGGTCTTTGAGCCGGTCGATGATTTTCAGGAAATCGAGCTTGCAGAGCCTGCCCATGGGGAGGATTTCATCTTTTTTCAGCCCAAGTTTCTCCTGAAACTCCCATGGCGTGGGCATATTAGCTTCCGCTGCTTCCGAAATCTGCCAGTCCTTCATCTTTGTCGCATCATAAGGCATGTTCGATTCAACCTCCGTTTTGAAGTTTTTTCTTGGCACTCAGCCTAAGATTCGGTGAGGATTTCTCTCACCACCTTGAATTTGATCTGGTCTTATCAAACCTGTGCGCCGCCTTGAATTTAGGGTTCCTAAGAACCCGAGCCACAGATAGAAGACTCCGGATTTGAATAAACGGTCAGCGCTGCGGAATCGATGCAAATGCAGCTAGAGAATAAGAGCGAACAAGGCAGAAACTGATCATCGGGCAAACTAATTTAGGGACGCCTACTTTGTCAAGCAAAAAGTCGGCATTGAGAACGGATGGCGGGCGGCAGGGAGCGTTACTGATGTCGCATACCGGGTATCGGCTATCGGAGGATCTTCCCGGTACCTGGCGCCCCGATGCCCGATACCTGTTACGGTTTTGTTCCCGCTTGCCGCTTCCGGCTGCTCGCTACCGGATTTCAGGCTTCCCGCTTCAAGCTGCCGTTTCTGAAATTTGGATGTTTCAACAGGGGTTCAGTTCTGCTAAAATTAATGATTTCACATGATAGAGTTTCTAGAAATATCATGGAAGCCGGTGCCTACCGGGGGTTGCTTTTCATAGTTATAATAAATAATGGCCGGCCGAGCCAAATCTCCGAGCCCGGCTCTTTTCGGACCGGAAAACGAAACAGGGTAGCGGGAGGAAGCGATATGTGGGACTACACTGACAAAGTTAAAGAGCATTTCCTCAATCCTCGAAACGTTGGAGAAATCGAAGACGCGGACGGGGTCGCGGAAGTAGGATCGATTGCGTGCGGCGATGCGCTGAAGTTCACCTTCAAACTCGATGAAAACGGCAGGATAAAAGAGGCGAAGTTCAAGACATTCGGATGCGCCAGTGCAATAGCTTCAGCCTCGGCGATGACTGAAATGATAAAAGGCATGACGGTCGAGGAGGCCGCGAGGGTCACAAACCAGGACATAGCGAACTACCTGGGCGGTCTTCCTCAGGAAAAAATGCACTGTTCCGTTATGGGGCGGGAGGCCCTGGAGAGGGCCATTTCATATTATAAGGGCACCCCCCTCAAGACCGCAGAGGAAAAGATCGTCTGCGAGTGCTTCGGGGTAACCGAAAAGGAAATCGAGCGGGCTATCCGCGAGAATCGCCTCAGCTCGGTCGAAGAGGTGACCAATTACACCAAAGCGGGAGGAGGCTGCGGAAACTGCCACCCGCTTATCCAGGAAATAATCGACAGGGTGCTTTCCCAGATTAGCGAAACCCCCTTTGAAAGGCCGAAGCTGTCCAATATCAAGAAGATCAAAATGATAGAAGAAACCCTGGAGCGCGAAATCAGGCCGGCCCTAAAGCACGACGGCGGGGACATCGAACTGGTGGACGTGGTGGGCAATCGCGTGCTGGTTGCAACGCGGGGCGCATGCGCATCCTGCCAGGCGTCCGACCAGACGCTGAAGAATTTCGTCGAGGCAAAACTGCGTGAACTGGTCTTGCCCGAGCTTGTGGTCGAGGAGGTATCGGCGTGAAAACTGTATATCTGGATAACAATGCGACGACCCGGGTGGCCCCGGAAGTGCTGGAAACAATGCTCCCATATTTCCATGAACTCTACGGAAACCCTTCGAGCATGCACTCTTTCGGAGGGCAGGTAATGAAGCAGGTCAGGAAAGCCCGCGAGCAGGTTGCGGCTCTTTTGGGCGCATCCGCCGAGGAAATCATCTTTACGAGCTGCGGCACGGAGAGCGACAACGCGGCCATCCGCTCGGCCCTGGCAAGTTACCCGGACAAAAAGCACATCGTGACCAGCAGGGTCGAGCACCCGGCGGTGCGCGCGCTTTGCGCTCATCTGGCCACGCGGGGATACCGGGTGACCGAATTGCCGGTGGACGGCGAAGGGCGCCTCGATATGGAGCAGTATAGACGGGCACTGACCCCGGACACGGCAATCGTAAGCCTCATGTGGGCAAACAACGAAACAGGGGTGATTTTCCCCATAAAGAAGGCGGCGGAAATGGCCCGCGAGCGCGGTATCCTTTTCCATACCGACGCGGTTCAGTCGGTCGGAAAAATTCCCATCAATCTTGCCGATACCTGCATCGACATGCTTTCGCTCTCCGGGCACAAGCTGCATGCGCCCAAAGGAATAGGCGTCCTTTACCTGCGCAAGGGCACCAAGTTTTCGCCCTTCCTCATTGGCGGTCACCAGGAACGCGGAAGGCGCGGCGGAACGGAGGCCACTTCGAGCATAATCGGGATGGGGGTCGCCGCCGAACTTGCGCAAAACAATGTGGATACTGAGAATACCTTCGTAAAGAGCCTGCGCGACAGGCTCGAGAACACTATCCTCAGTACCGTCCCCAACACGAAGGTAAATGGCGACAGGGTGAACCGGCTGCCCAACACGACCAACATCAGCTTTGAATTCGTCGAGGGCGAAGGCATCCTGCTCATGATGGACGAGTACGGCATTTGCGCTTCATCGGGGTCGGCCTGCACCTCGGGGTCGCTCCAGCCTTCCCACGTGCTGCGGGCAATGGGTGTTCCCTTTACCATGGCGCACGGATCTATCAGGTTCAGCCTCAGCGTGTACAACACCGATCAGGAAATAGATTTCGTCATCGAGAAACTGCCCCCCATAATCGAGACGCTCCGGAGCATGTCACCCTATTGGAAAACGGGCGCTCAGGCATGCCTGGAGGCGGAACTGTGAACAGAGTGAAAAGTGAACACTGGACGGAAGGGGCGCGAACGGACAAAGTCGTTTTTTTCCGCTCACTGCTCGATGCTCACAGCGGTTGCGAGGTGGGACCATGGAAGACAAGCTTGTTTTCGATCTTTGCAAGACTGAAATTGAGACGGAACGGCATTTTCGAGAGGAGATTCCCGGAATTGTCGAAAACCTGGTCAGCTCCTGTTCGGACGGTGCGTGCTTCGACCACGTGGGACCGGAACCGATTCCGTCAAGAGAGGCCGTCGTAGACATCGTGGACCGGACGAGAAGGCTCCTGTATCCGGGATATTTCATCAGGGGCCGGCTGGAAAAGTTCAATCTTGGCTACTATTTCGGCCAGGAGGCAACGGAGCTTTTCGAGCTGATGGCCGAGCAGATAGCTCTGGCCGTGCGCCACGACTGCATTCGTCACAACCTGCCCTGTGTTCAATGTGAGGAACTGGGCCAGGCGGCCACAGTCAATTTCATGCGTGACATACCTTCCCTGCGGCTCATACTTGCAAGCGACGTGCGCGCCGCATACCAGGGCGACCCCGCCGCCAGGAGCTTCGATGAGATAATCTTCAGCTATCCGGGCCTTTTTGCCGTAACAGTCTATAGAATGGCTCACCAACTATGGGAACAGCGAATTCCCCTTCTGCCCCGTATCATCACCGAATATGCCCACAGCGTGACGGGGATCGACATCCACCCCGGCGCCCATATCGGAGAGAGCTTCTTTATCGATCACGGGACGGGCGTAGTAATAGGCGAGACAACCGAGATCGGGGACCGCGTGAGACTCTACCAGGGCGTGACCCTGGGGGCGCTTTCGCTCCCGCGCGATGCCGGCGAGCAGTTAAGGAATAAGAAACGGCACCCTACTATCGAGGACGATGTGATCATCTACTCAGGAGCGACGATCCTTGGTGGAAATACCGTTATCGGGGCAAGTTCGATAATCGGCGGCAATGTCTGGCTTACCGAATCCGTTCCGCCCCACACCCGCATAATCCTGAAAAAACCCGAGCTGATCTTCACGGGGCAAATAGAGGCGGAGAAAAAAGCCCAATAGCCGGCGCAAGCCGGGTATGTGTCAGGTGAAAAGGCAACGGATCACCGTTCACGGCGAAGGGCGCTGCGATGAAGCGCAAAGTCCTCGAGTACCTGATATGCCCGGCTTGCCTGCCGGAAGAGAATCAGCTCAGCCTGGGGCATTGTCAGAGCTCGGGCCGGGAGATAAGCGAAGGCGTCCTCGAGTGCGGCTGCTGCATGCGGGCATACCCGATAAAAAAAGGGGTCGCCTGCCTGGCGGTCTGCCGGGATGCCGGGTATCGGGTATCGGATATCGCAAATCCGGCCACCGATATCCGATATCCGACCTCGGTCTATGAATCCCCCGACCTTCTGTCTGCCTACCTGTGGAGCCATTACGCCGATCTTTTCGAAGACCCTGACGCAACGGGGGCTTACTCCGAATGGGCCGGGCAGATCTCGCCGGCCGCCGGTGCAGCCCTTGACGCGGGCTGCGCCACGGGCAGGTTTTCTTTCGAAATGTCGCGCAAGTGCGATTTTGTGATCGGGGTCGATCTTTCCGAAAGTTTTATATCCACGGCCAGGCAGATCATGGAGGAACGCAAACTGAAATTCCGGGTCAAAGAAGAAGGCCGTATTGTCTCGGAAAGGGCTTTCGTTTTACCTGCCCAATGGGACTCGAAGAAAGTGGAATTCATAGTGGCCGATGTCAACGCGCTGCCGTTTCGCTCGGGGTCCTTTAGCTGTGTCGCGTCTCTTAATTTGATAGACAAAATCGCCTATCCGCTCGAGCACATAGGTGAGGCAAGCCGCACAGCGCGACCCGGGCAGGCCCAGTTGCTCATATCCGACCCGTTTTCATGGTCCGAGGCGGTGTGCGCTCCCGACAGGTGGCTTGGGGGCGCGCCTGGCGGCAGATTTGCCGGGGCCGGGATAGACAACATTGTACGCCTGCTTTCCGGGGAGGGCCAACCGGCGTCCCCTGCATGGAAAATCGCGCGCAGGGGAGCGGTGTGGTGGAAAATCCGAAATCACAGGAACCATTTCGAGCTTATCCGGAGCCTGTTCGTAAAAGCAGAGCGATAAACGGATCTCGGATGTCAGGTGTCGGAAAGATGCCCAAACCGGCAAATCCGATCTCCGATACCTGACACCCGATACCTGTCCGAAAAGGGGATTGTTTGATGCTGGACTTTGATTTTCTTGGCGACCTTGCCAGAGAGGCCGGTAAGGCCATCCTGGATGTCTATGGAACAAATTTCGAGGTGAGCCGCAAAGACGACGAATCCCCGATCACGCTCGCGGACAAGCGTTCGCACAGGCTAATCGCAGATGCGCTGCGGGCCCGCTACCCTGATATTCCCGTTCTTTCCGAGGAGGGCAAAGAGGTCCCATTCAAAATCAGGCGAAACTGGCACCGGTTCTGGCTTGTCGATCCGCTTGACGGGACAAAGGAGTTCGTCAAGCGAAACGGCGAATTCACCGTTAATATAGCCCTGGTGGAAGATCGTACGCCGGTTGCGGGAATAATCCATATCCCGGTGACCGACCGGCTCTTTATGGCGGACGTGCACAAAGGCTGCTGGGAAATATCGGAGAACGGGCGCAGGAGGCTGAAAGTCGCCCAGGTCGCCGGCAACGGGCCTGTGCGGGTCGTAAGAAGCCGCTCTCATCCGACCCCGGGGTTGCATGAATTTCTGTCGCTAATCCCTTCCTATCAGATCATAAACCGGGGGAGCGCCCTCAAGTTCTGCGCCGTAGCCGGGGGGGAAGCCGATTTCTACCCGAGGTTCGGCCCCACCTGGGAATGGGATACAGCGGCCGGCCAGGCGATCGTCACCGCCGCGGGCGGAGTCATGCTCGATTTGTCGGGAAACCCCTTCGTCTATAACAAGCAGAATTTGCTAAACGGTCCATTCATGGTATCTTCGAGCATGGAATGGCTCAGGAAAACCGGGATACTGGAAATGGCCTCGAAGCTGTCTTTATAGGTCCGGCGATGGCCCCGGCGGGATTGGGAGCACAGGGGGAAACATTGCCCCGCTGTTTCCCGATGACTTTCCCGAACCCTTCGCGGCAGGGTGCATGCAGTTGCCTGCCGTCACCGCCCCCTTCCACATGGATGCTTGCTTTCACCACCGGGACCCCCCCAACTCACCTCGCCTCCACAGCTCGCCAAGGCGGTATTGCTGCAGCCAGGATGAGAGCTTCTGCTTATTCAGGCGTTCCATCGCGGTCTGCCCCGAACGCTTTCCGCAAATAATTACCGCCTCGGGTCTTTCGCTCATCGCATCGACCAGGATGTCCGAATGGGTCGTGACAATCAGTTGCGTACGTTGGGAAGCATCGACGAGCCGGTCGGCCACTTTGGGCAGGATATCGGGATGAAGCCCGCGTTCGGGCTCTTCGATACAGACAAGCGGGGGCGGGTCCGGGTCACACAGGATAGCCAGAAGGCACAGGTAGCGCAGAGTTCCATCCGAGAGCCTCGTAGCGGGGATAACGAAATCACCCTCGGTAAAGAATACCTGAACGGTTCCTCCTTCTATACTTATGTCGAAGTCGCAAAATTCCTCATATAAATCATGCAAGCCCTCAAGGATCGCGTTTTTAGCCCTGGGTATCTTGCGAAGTCTATTCAAAAAGAGACCCAGGTTCGAAAAATCCTCTTCAAGACGGTCATTTCGCATATCCGCTTTTTGCGGTTCGCGAAAAACGGCTCTGCGCCCGAAGGTCCACTCCCTGTAGATTCTGATCTTTTCATAGATGGAGGCCAGGTAAAATAGTTCGGGGTAGGCGTCCGGGTCTCGCCTTTGCCCAAGGATGGACTGATCGGGCTCGACAGTCTCGTGTGTCAATCTCCGTTTCTCGGCGGCAGTGTTAAGTACCGGACGCCCGCGCAGGTACCGGTAGTAAAAGTAAGGGTCCGCTTCACCATAGGCTGGACTCTCGTTTTCGATTCGCTCATCATCAAGGCTGAAGCCCTGTTTTTCAGAGTGAAATTCCAGCACATGCCGAAGGGACTGCGGTTTGCGGGGATAACTCATGACCGCGTCAATCGATGCCGCCTCTCCAGGCGTTCCCTTCCAAATCCACTCGCTTACCCCGCCGCTCTGGCGAATAACGGCGCACAAATCGGCAGGGCTTGAGCGCAGAAGAGCAAATACCTCGATAAGATTTGATTTACCGGAACCGTTTGGGCCGATCAATACATTCAGGCTCGCCAGACCAATGTTTAATCCTTGAGGTCCAAATGAAAGGATATTGCGGAGTGCTACTTCCTTAACTACAATGGGCATCCACTTCTCCTTTAATTATAGCGGTCGGGTGTTTGATAAATCGCAAATTTAGCACAAACGGGTTCAGAGGCAAGAATAGAGGGGAAGTAATTCGGACAGCGGGTGAGCAGCAATGGGTAAAACCGGTTCAAGCCGGCAGATGTCCAAAAAATGGAGGCGGCGGCAAGTGACTGCCGCCGCCCGGATTTGTTTCCGGTTTGCGCTAAATTGCCTTGCCTTCCGCAAGGGGCCGCATCATGAAATTCCGTACCTCGAAGTTCTTGATGTTGATCTCGTCATGGCGCAGAATTGCGGCCTGAAAGGCGCTGAGTCTCAGGCAGTCTTTTGCGCATTCGTCCTTATCATGATCAATGAACTCGCAACTTCTACAGGGGCTTTCGACGGTTCTGACAAAGGCAGGCATGGTTGTTCCTCCGCAGGCGACTGAGTAAGTGAACGGGGTAATTTCAACTCTGTCATGGTAGAGCATATTTTCACAATCTGTCAAGCGAAAAATGTGTGAAAGTCGTGTATCCCATGTAAATAATTTAAGTTTTTAAAGTGCGGCGGCCGCACAAGGTGGAGCAAACCGAGCCATGAGGACCTGGAGCAGGCATGTGCCCCTGTCAACGCTTCGCCTCAATATCCTTCCTCGTAAGATGGGCTTGGAGCAATATATCTCGCGAAGCGTCGGGAGTTTTCATCGAGTCAACGACATTGGGGCTTGATTCCGGGGTCCGGGGACCCTATTTGCATCTTTTTTTCACGATCTCCCTCTCAATTGATGTTGACCGACAGTGGAACTGCTGGTATAGGTGAAGACTGAAAATATTTTCACAATTCACCCGTCTTGCCTCCGAGGAGGGACTTAGGGCAATATATCTCGCGAGTGTGCAGGCGGGCTGTGGGGATTGGTTCATTTTGTGGGTGGTTGCACAAACGCTTCAAAAACCGAAGTTGCCCGGATAACTCGATATCCGGGCGAACAGGCGCAGCCCGGGGCCTGCCAATTGGGTCCGCGGACCCCCCCGATCCGGGGGGCGCTGATCCGGGGGTTGGGCGGCCATCCCGGCTGGGGCTCCGCCGCCCGGGAAAATGGCCAAGGGTGCCGAACTGTGTTGGGCTTCGTGCTTTTCAGAAGATCCCCGCCGATGCAACCGGCGGGGTGTCGTGTGGAATTTCGCCGTTGAGGAGGTCGTCTTATGTTCGATGAGAAGGTAATTCAAAAAATTCAAGCTGGTAAAGAAAAGTGGGATCAGGGACCTGTTGCAAAGACACTTTCGAAGTTGCCCGAAGCAAAGCATGTCTTTACCACGATTTCCGGGACCCCGGTCGAAAGGCTCTATACCCCTCTGGATATTAGAGGGCTCGATTACGACCGCGATCTCGGCTACCCTGGAATGTATCCGTTTACCCGGGGCGTACAGCCAACCATGTACCGCGGCCGCTACTGGACCATGCGACAGTACGCTGGATTTGGAGACGCCAAGAGCACCAATGAGCGCTATCGCTACCTGCTTAAGCAGGGACAAACCGGCCTGAGCGTCGCATTCCAGCTTCCCACCCAGGCCGGCTACGACTCCGACCATCCGCTTTCCATGGGTGAAGTCGGAAAGGTGGGTGTGGCAATCGACCACATCGATGACATGAAAATTCTTTTCAACCAAATTCCTCTGGACAAGGTCACCACCTCGATGACCATGAATGCCCCGGCCGGCGTGCTGCTCTCGATGTATCTGGCAATCGCCGAAGAGCAGGGCGTGCCCTGGGACAAGGTCGGCGGGACCATTCAGAACGATGTTTTGAAGGAGATCATCTGCCGCGGCCAGTATATCTATCCGCCCAAGCAGACGATGAGACTGACGGTCGACCTGATCGAGTTCTGCCAGAAATACGTTCCCAGGTGGAATTCCATCAGCATCAGCGGCTATCACATCCGTGAATCGGGAGCGACGGCCGCTCAGGAAATGGCTTTCACCCTGGCGGACGGTATCGCCTATACCCAGGCCTGTGTAGAGCGCGGCATGGAAGTCGACACATTTGCCCCGCGGCTGAGCTTCTTCTTCAACGCCTTCACAAATGTGCTCGAAGAAGTCGCCAAGTTCCGCGCAGCCCGCAGGTATTGGGCAAAGGTCATGAAAGACCGCTTCCAGGCCAAAGACCCGCGCTCGATGATGCTGCGATATCACGTGCAGACGGGCGGCGTCACGCTTACGGCCCAGCAGCCGCTCAACAACATCGTTCGAGTGGCTCTCCAGACCTACGCCACAGCCCTTGGCGGAGCGCAGTCGCTGCATACCAACTCCTATGACGAAGCCCTTTGTCTTCCGACCCAGGCGGCGGTAACCGTTGCGCTTCGGACCCAGCAGGTCGTTGCCGAGGAAAGCGGCGCCACCGATACCATCGATCCGCTTGCCGGCTGCTACTATGTCGAGACCATGACCGACAAAATCGAAGCTGAGATCGACGATTATATCAGGAAGATCGACGCGATGGGCGGAACGCTTGCCGCAATCGAGCAGGGTTTCATCCAGAAAGAGATACAGAACAGCTCCTACCGGTTCCAGAAGGAGATCGAATCGGGTGAGCGCGTCTATGTAGGTATAAACAAGTACACCATGGAAGAGCCACCTCCGACCGGTCTTCTCAAGGTGGACATGTCCGTTGGCGAAATGAAGGCTGCCGAGCTTAAAAAGTACCGCGCGCAAAGAGACCATGCAAAGTGGAAAGCGGCGCTGGACAAGCTGCGTGCGGTTTCTCAGACGGATGAAAATGTCATACCCTATGTTGTCGAAGCCGTTAAAGCCAGGGCCACCGTCGGCGAAGTCTGCAATGTGTGGCGCGATGTTTTCGGTGAGTACCGGCCCAAAGAATTCGTATAAGACTGGTCCCAACAAGTTAAAATATAGTGATATCGGAGGAAAATTCCATGGCCACAAAAATTAAGATGATTATGGCAAAGCCCGGTCTGGACGGACACGACCGCGGCGCCAAACTCCTGGCAAGGATATTTGCTGAGGCTGGAATGGAAGTGGTTTACACCGGACTTCGCCAAACCCCTGAGATGATCGTTGCGGCCGCCGAGCAGGAAGACGCCGACGTTGTCGGCCTGAGCAGCCTGTCGGGCGTTCATAACTATTTCTTCCCCAGGGTCCATGAACTCTTGAAGCAGAAGGGGCTCGAGGACGTGCTGCTGGTGGGCGGCGGCATTATTCCAGATGAAGACTACGATTTTCTGAAAAAATCGGGCATGGCCGCCATTTTCGGACCAGGCACGCCGACCACCGAGATCGTCAGTTTCATCCAGAACAACGTGCGCAAGCGCTAAGAACGGCTTGGATCGAGGCCGCCCCTCGCCGGCCTGCCTCGGGTGGCCTCTATGATTCGCTATCCGGGCGAACAGGCGCGGCCCCCGGCGTGCGCCTGCCAGGGGGCGCTCATCCTGGCTGCGGCCCTTCCATTTGTGGTCCGGCAGGCGTCGTCGAAGGTTTGAGTAATCTCGACAGCCTGCCCGCCTTGCTGCGAGGCGGGTCCCGGTTGCCAAGCCCCGAAAGGAATGAACCGTAATGTACGTTGATTACGCGGCCCAAATCCTGGAAGGTTCTCCTCGAGCGGCCGCGCGCCTCATTTCCTGGCTCGAGGACGAGGATGACAGGGCGTCCGAGTGGATGGCAAAACTCTACCCGCACACGGGAAGAGCGTACGTAGTGGGAATTACCGGGTCGCCGGGGGCCGGGAAATCCACCCTTACGGACAGGCTGGCGCGAGTTATCCGTAAGAGCGGCCTCAAGGTCGGTATCATTGCCGTGGACCCTTCGAGCCCCTTCACAGGGGGCGCCTTGCTGGGCGACAGGGTCCGAATGAGCGAACTCTCCAATGACCCGGATATTTATATCCGTAGCATGGCCACCCGGGGATTTCTCGGAGGCACGGCCAAAGCCACCGGAGATGTGGTAAAGGTCCTGGACGCCCTCGGCAAGGACCTGATCATAATTGAGACCGTCGGCGTCGGACAGGATGAGATCGACATAATCGACATTGCCGATACTGTCTGTCTTGTTCTGGTGCCGGGCCTTGGAGATGCGATCCAGAGCATGAAGGCTGGCATCATGGAAATAGCCGACGTGTTCGTGGTTAACAAGGCTGACAAGCTGGGGGCCGATCAACTCTGCACCGAAGTTTGCTCGCGGCTCGATATCGATGCTCACATCAAGAAGCGCGACTGGACTGCCCCGGTCAATAAAGCCATTGCGATCGAAGATATCGGCATAGAGGAACTGTGGCTCTCCATCGAGTCGCACCGCAAATATCTGTTCGATTCCGGCAGGTTTTTTGAAAACAGGCGGCAAAGGACCAGCCGGGAAACACTTCGGATGATTCATGGAGAGCTTTTTCGGGTCGTTCGAGAGCAACTGGAGGAGAACGGAAGGCTCGACGCCGCTGTCGAGGAACTAATAAACAAGAAGAGCGACCCTTACACTCTGATGCATGACATTGTAAGCGAGTGGCTTTCCATTTCCAAGTCCACAAGGAGGCATCATGAAGGTACTTAAAGTTGACCACATAGGTATTGCGGTAAGCAGTATCGAGGAAGTGAAGAAGCTCTACTCCGACATTCTCGGGCTCCCGCACCTCGGAAGCGAAACCGTTGCCGAGCAAAAGGTGACCACGGCCTTTTTCCCGGTGGGAGACACCGAGATCGAGCTACTCGAATCGAGCGCCCCCGACGGTCCCATCGGAAAATTCATTGAAGCGAAGGGACAGGGAGTTCAGCACATCGCCTTCCGCGTGGAGAATATCGAACAAGCCCTCGAAGAACTCAAGGCAAAAGGGGTCAGGCTGATCGACGAAAAGCCGCGCAAAGGCGCAGGCGGGGCAAAGATTGCATTCCTGCATCCCAAGTCAACCTTCGGGGTACTCGTTGAGCTGTCTGAAAGATAGTGGTCACCCGTGAACGGCGCCCCCGGCACCCGCCTCTCTAGCCAGTTTTTAGTTTGACACAAAGGAGCGCTTTCAAGCGCTCCTTTGTGTCCCCCCCCCGGCACTCCCCTGCTATTGGGGTCTTACAACGTCACCCAAAGAATCATTTGTTCAATGTTCACCTGATACGCGGCAGGACAATGTTCGCGTGGAGATGGGCATTTTCAAAAACACAGCACCTTGTCGCAGGTTTGCACCATTTCATAAAGGTTTTGTTGGGTCACGGTCTCGCCGTACTCGGCTGCTCCCAGCCCCCGGGAGCGCAGACAAGAGCCTCAGGCGTAGAGTACGCCGTCACTTAACGCAAAGGATTTTAGGAGGTCTCCCAGCTTATACCTGGGAGAATCCACCTCCTGGTATTGCACCGCGCCTCCGTTGAGGAAAAGAAAGACATCGTCCATTTTTTCCAGGCAGAGATTGGCGAAGCGAAAGGCATTCCAAAGGATCTCCGGGTCCTTGGTCGAACAGATGATTCCCACCTTCATTTCCCAGGCCTCCCTATGCAACGATTTATCACGTGATTATGCGGCAACCTTTGGCCACCGCGGTTGAAAAATGGTCTTGAGACCTTCCGCAGAGGTGTCGATCCCGTGGAAGTTCCTCTTCCCCATCCCTCTGGGAAGATATACCACATCCCCGCATCCCCGTGTCTGTTTTTCCCACCGCGGCCCGGCCGCTTCCTGCGAGGACGGCTCGGGGTCCTATTTGCTCCGGGAGCGAAACGCTTTGACATAGTGCGGATTTTTGGCTATTAGGTAACCGTTCTCCTTTGGCTTTTTGTCGGACCCGGCCATGAGGAGAACAGGCGAAACCGGTAAGTTCACCTAAACAAGAATCTGGACTTTCAAATAGTGGACGTTTCCGCCCTGCCCAACTTCATGCCTTCCTGTCCGGGAAACCTCAAGGACAAGATTTACGCCCAGGTCGGTCAGGACCTTGCCAGGGTCGAAGAGGAAATAAACCGCCTGCTTGACTCCGATATCCCGTTAATCTCGGTTGTGGGACGCTACATAATGGGGAGCGGGGGCAAACGGCTGCGGCCCCTGCTCATGGTTCTGTCCTCCAGGCTCTGCGGATACAACGGAAACAATGATGCCCCGCTTGCCGTTGTGTTCGAATTCGTGCACGCGGCAACTCTGCTGCATGACGACGTTGTTGACCACGCCGAATTTCGACGGAGCCGTCCCTCGGCAAACACGATCTGGGGCAATCCTGCCGTTGTGCTCGTTGGGGATTTTCTCTATTCGAAGTCCATACAGATAGCGGTTGGATACCGGGATATCCGAATCCTCAAGGTGCTGCTCGACGCCACGACCAGGATGTCCGAAGGCGAGGTTCTCCAACTCGTAAATTCCGATAATCTTGAAATAAGCGAGGACGAATATCTCGAGGTAATTACCAGAAAAACCGCCGTGCTAATCAGCGCGGCGTGCCAGACAGGGGCCATCTTCGGAGGAGGCGGCACAGCCTGGGAGAAGGCGCTCAAGGCATACGGGCACAACCTGGGCATAGCCTTCCAGTTGATCGACGACACTCTGGACTTTACCGGTGAGGCCGAAGAACTCGGAAAACCGGTCGGAAACGACCTCAAGGAAGGCAAGGCAACCCTGCCGCTCATCTATGCTCTGCGAAACGCAAAAGGCGCCGAACGGCTTCGGCTGAGGCAGATTTTCACCTCAGATCATGTTCCTGCAAAAGAGATAAGTGAAATCAGCGACCTGGTAGTACGCAGCGGTGGAATCGAATATACGCACAACCAGGCCTGCGCGCATTCCATTAGGGCCAAAGAAGCGCTTCGGATATTCCCGCAGGGCCCGGTCAAAGAAATACTTGAGGACATCGCCGCTTATGTAATCTGCCGAAGGACGTAAACCAGTGTGCGGTAAACAGTGAGCAGACTCATGGGGCAAGACCATGTCCGCAGGCGGGCAGGTTTTCTTACCGGCAGGGTTTTAGGAAGGGTGTATCGGTTCGAATGGAGGAGAAGCCCTGTCACTTTGCTTATGGGCAGGCCATCGCGCAAATGCGACGTAGTATAAAATGATCAGGTTGAGCACGGGTACCGCCATGCAAAGGCTCAGCGGCCCCGGAAATCCCGCCTTGGAAAAGATTTTCCAGAAAGGCGCCAGGTACAAAAGGGCCGCTATCAAAATGATTGCGAGTTCCGCAGGGCCGAATTCGTTCATTGGATTCGCTCTCCTCCTGAATAGAAAATTGTTTCATCGCTGTCTCATTGCGCTGGTGTGAGTTTTCCTTTGAGAAGCCTGTAGCTCTCCACTCAAAAAACCAACGCGCGCTCGCGGCGCAGGAAGCGGCCCCGTTCACCGCGCGCAACCCGCGAACGTGACGGTTAACCGGCCCGGGCGCAGCGATCGTCCGGGTCGAATCGGCCGCCGGGTTATTCTAACTTGAGATTCCATCTTCTCAAGAATTTCTTTTAATATCCTCACCGGACAAGCCGGCCCTTGTCAGTTGGCTACATGTGAGTGGATCGGACGACAGGTTCTTTCATTAACGCCATTTCTTATTTTTCCTTGCAGGGAACGCATATTCCCCACTCGTCGATACACTGCTCACAGTAGGTCCGGTGGCATACGCGGCATTCCTGGACGGCCGTTTCCCTGGCATAATCCACGCCACAGGCTGCACACACGAATTGTTCCTTCGAAGGGTAATTCGTTGGCATATCGCACTCCTCTGTCGATCCGGTTTAAAATTCTTTCTCTTATAGAAGGTATAAGCTTACGGTTGGTTGTCAATACAGGTTGGAAACCATTGAAATCATCTCAATTATCCTGCGGCTGGAAGCGGGCGGCGAAGAGCGGCAACGGGGTTTGACCCTGCTGCCGGCTGCCCTGTTTAATGGTTTTTCTTCCTGCTCCCCCGAACCTCGACTCTTGCTTTCTGCGACCTTGTTTAATCAGCCTATCAATGATAAATTGTAGCGCTGTGGACGCAAGCAGCTCCGCACTCTTGAAACTGATATTGTTAATGGGAAAAATCACCAGGACACCGACTCGCTACTACCCTCTTTTTCTGGCCATAGAGGGGCGAACCTGCCTTGTCGTGGGCGCAGGGGCCGTAGGTGAGCGCAAGGTCAGGACCCTGCTCAAATATGGAGCCGGAATAAGGCTTGTCGCCCGTGAACTCTCGGCATGGCTCGAGGAGAAGCGCTCGGAAAAATTGCTCACCTGGGCCGGCGAGCGATACGAGAAGTCGCATCTTCAGGGAGTCAGCTTGGCGTTTGCCGCCACAGACGACTTGGATTTGAACCGGGCCATTGCGGCCGATGCCCGCGAGCTTGGCGTATGGTGCAATATGGCCACGGAACCGGACCTTGGGTCTTTTATCGTTCCTTCCGTTTTCGAGCAGGGGGCCATAAGCATCGCCATATCCAGCTCGGGCCTGAGCCCGGCGGTTGCAAAGCTGCTCAGGCAAAAGCTGCAACTGAAAATCGGCCCCGAATGGGATTTTTTTGTCCGGTTGCTGGGGGAGTTGAGGGAGTGCTTCAAATCCAGGCAAGTAGCGGAAAAGCAGGCTCAGGAGGTCTTCAGCAGGCTTTCGGGGCTGCCCATCCCTGAATGGCTCAGGAAGGGCCGCCCGGAAAAGGCCCTGGAGGAAACGATCGAGAGCTGCCGCCCGGTTATGCCGGCAGCCGAAATAAAAGGTCTGTGGGAAAATCTATGGAATCTCTTTTCCTGGTAATGGCAACGCTTTGCTACCTGAGCGGGACGGTAGGATACCTGGTCTATCTTTTCAGGGACCGGGAACAGTTGCACCGTATCTCATGGACCATATTGCTTGCCGGCGCATTACTCCATGGGGTCGCGCTGGTAATGCACACCGCCGACACCGGGCACCTTCCGCTTGCCACGACTCAGGAAGCGCTCTCCCTGTTTGCATGGGTGTTCGTGGTGACCTATCTTGTCCTTCAAATCAAGTTGCAGCTTCGCATTCTGGGTTCGTTCGTATCTCCGCTTGCCGTAGTCTTCATGCTTTCATCCTCTCTTCTGCCGTCTCATATGATACTTAAGAGCGAGTCCTTTAAAAGCGGATGGGTCATTGTGCACGTGGCAAGCCTTTTTTTGGCGAACGCCCTGTTTGCGCTGGCTTTCAGCCTTGGCGTGATGTACCTGCTGCAGGAAAGATATATCAAGAAAAAGAGTTTCGGGTTCCTCTACGAGCGGCTGCCCTCGCTGGAACGGATCGACACAATTGCCCATTACTGCCTGATATCGGGGTTTCCTCTCATGACGGCGGGCCTGATAACCGGCTTTGCCTATGCGGCCATTGTCTGGCATTCGCCCTGGAACTGGGACCCTACTGAGATACTGTCCCTGGTCACCTGGATAATATACGCCGTGCTGGTCCACGAGCGGCTCGCGGTCGGATGGCGGGGTCGAAGAGCGGCGTGGCTTTCGATCCTAGGTTTTTCGGCAACTCTTCTTACCTTTGTCGGGGCAAGCCTTTTGCTCAGCGGTCACCATTCGGTTCTTTCGAGTAAGATGTAATGTCTCACATCGTCCTGTTAGGCATGAGTCACAAGACGGCGCCCGTGGAAATTCGGGAGCAGCTTGCCGTGGCATGCCGCAAAGAGGTAAACCCTTTGCATATGCTCCCGCATCTGGAGCACGTCGACGAGATGGTTTTTCTCTCCACCTGCAACCGGGTGGAATTCCTGTTTACCTCTAACTCTCTTGCCGAAGGCATACGGGAGATAAAGGCGGTGCTCAGAACCCATGTGGGGCTGCCGGCCTCCGTTTCATTCGATTCATACCTGTATGTGCATAAGGACCTGGAGGCTGTCAAACACCTGTTCATGGTCGCATCGAGCCTTGATTCGATGGTTGTCGGAGAACCGCAGATACTCGGCCAGTTAAAGGACGCCTACCGTGATGCCGTCGAGTACAGAACGGCGAGGGTAGTGCTCAATCGGCTTTTACACAAATCTTTTTCCGTTGCCAAGCGCGTGCGCACCGAGACCTGCATCGGCTCCTGCGCCGTGTCGGTTAGCTATGCGGCCGTCGAGCTTGCCCGGAAGATCTTCGGCGACCTCAAGGACAAGAGCGTGCTGCTCATCGGCGCCGGAGAAATGGCCGAACTCGCCGCTGAACACTTTCTCAGGCAGGGCGTGCGCCGGACGGTGGTGGCCAACCGCACGCTGGAGCGGGCAATGGAGCTGGCCATCAGATTCAAGGCTGAGACGATTGCGTTCGACCGCTTTCTGGAGGAGCTGAAGGTAGTGGATATAGTGGTCTCCTCCACAGGCGCCCTGGAGCCCGTCATCGGCTACCAGGACGTCAGGTCCAGGATGCGGGAGCGGCGCAACAAGCCTCTTTTCTTCATTGATATCGCCGTGCCCAGAGACGTTGACCCGATGGTAAACAAGATAGACAACGTCTATGTTTACGATATAGACGACCTGCAGGGGGTGATCGATCTCAACAGGCAAGAACGGCTAAACCAGGCGCAGATGGCCGAACACATCATCAATGAGGAAACTATCAAGTTCAACAAATGGATGAACGGCCTGGGCGCGGTGCCAACGATAGTCTCCGTGCGTGAAAAGGCCGAGAGGATAAGGCGCATTGAACTGAGGAAGACATTCTCCCAGCTTCCGGACTTAAGCGACAGGGAAAAAGAAGCAATTGAAATCCTTACCGCATCGATCATCAAGAAATTGTTGCACGACCCTATCGTGTTTTTGAAAAAGAAGGCGCAAAGAGATGCGCAGGCCATTTACATGGATTTTACCCAACAGCTTTTCAATCTGGTCGAAGGCGTCCAAGCTCTTGAGAACCGGCCCGCAGGAGCGGGCAATGCCCTCGATGAACTGCCTCCGGTTCGCCCGGATAACTCGCTATCCGGGCGCGAACAACGCGAGGACGCCGAAGATCGGACCTTTCTTAAAACCGCCAAGAAATGAGAGGCAATATGGCCGACATCCTCGAATTCGTTAAGAAAGCCGAGAACTTGAGGTCGGAGCGCGACAACACTGTCCGCCGGCTCAAAATCGAAGCCCTGCGGAAGATTTTTCAGTGTACCCGGTGCATGGTGAAGTGCTCGAAGTGCGGGGCTCAAACAGACCCCGGGGAAAACGCCAGGTTTGCCGCTCCATACAGTTTTTGCAAGTCCTGCCGGCATGAGTACGAAGAATACCGCGCCAGGGCCGGTGGAAACCAGTCCGATTTGGACTGCTACTGGCATAATTCCGCGTGGATGAAGGTATGGGAGACCTGGCTCCAGCATCAAAAAGCGCTCGACCAGTACAGGCAGTCGAAGGAATTCCTTCAACTCATGGATGAAGTCGAAAACCTGCTCAAAAAATAAATAACTCGGGGCGCCCTGCCCGCGATAATGTAGGAGCGCGCCATGCGCGCGATGGTGTAAGGCCGAGGTGCGGCACCCTGCCCGCCGCAATGTAGGAGCGCGCCCTGCGCGCGATGGTGTAGGGCCGAGGTGCGGCGCCATGCGCGCGATGGTGTAGGTGCGGCGCCATGCGCGCGATGATTTGAGTATGCGGACGGGGCGCCATCAGGTTCGGGTGGGGAAGGAGTTGAGAAACCGGTATGAGGGGTCCCTTGTGCAAGCGTTTATCATTACGGTTAGGCCTGATGTTAAAGGCCCGCCGGATCTATAACCATACGGCATCCCAAAAGGGGTAATCGCCGACTCGTGAAGCCAGACCGACCCGAATAGGATTTGCTATTATATAACGGGCTACAGCGACAACATCCTCCTCGCTACGCAGCGCATGATCATAAAATGCTCTTTGCCATAATGCCCCTGTTCGTCGCAATTTCCGATTTGCCTCGCGCGCGCTGGCTGATTTCAGACGATCAACCACTGCTTCAAGCTTATCGTGCTCGCCCAGTTGGACTAACCAGTGAACGTGATCGGGCATCGACACCCATGCAAGCATGTCGGCATCCCCTAATAATTGTCTACTTTCGAAGCAGCGGGCGGCGGCGCAGCCTGCCTCAAAATCAAGAAAGAAAGAAGCCCGCCCAATCGTAGCCGTGGCGATGTTATAGACCAGTCCCCGAATTGGTGCTCGACCCCGTCTCAACGCATTTTGACGACCTTGCCGGGCCATAAATTTCTCTTAGAGGTCTGTTGAGTTCTCTGTAGGAGCGCGCCCTGCGCGCGATGGCATCATGCGTCGTGAAATCAATCGCGCGCAAGGCGCGCTCCTACCGTATGTGGCGAAATCAATCGCGCGCAAGGCGCGCTCCTACCCTGAACATTACGGAGGGTTGGAATTCATTCCCCTCGCCCGGGCTCTAGAAGGGTATATCATCGTCCGGGGGGGCCCCGTACTGGGAGGCAGCTCCTCTGCTCCGGAACGACCGGCGGCGCCGGTGTTTCTCATCTGGCCCTGGCCGCCTGCAGGCCCCTGCCCCTGCCCCTGGCCCTGGCCGCCTGCAGGCCCCTGCCCTTGACCCTGGCCCTGACCTTCCGCGCTCCCCAGCAACTGGATTTCCCGAGCTATAATCTCGGTAAAGTAGCGCTTCTGACCTTGAGGGTCGTCCCACTGGTTTGTCCTGATACTGCCTTCAACATAGATCTGCCGGCCCTTGGAGAGATAATTTCCACAGAATTCAGCCGTTTTGCCGAAGGTGACGATCCGGTGCCATTCCGTTCGCTCCTCCCGGTTGCCTTCTGCTCCCGCAGAGACATAATCATTCGTTGCGAGGTTGAATTTGGCAACTGCAACTCCGCTGGGGCTGTATCGGATATCCGGGTCAGCCCCCAGTCTGCCGACTAATATAACCTTGTTGACCGTCCCTTTAGCCATTTCTAACCTTCTCCTTCCAGCAAAATAAGCCGTTTAACCTCCTGAATTTCGAACACCATATACCATGAATAAAAAAAGAGGAAAATCACACGGGATTTTTCTCGCCCCGCCCCCCTCCGGCTGGATTCCCTCCGTCTTCCGCCCTGTGCCCTCCGTCTTCTGATTGACTCCCGCATGCAAACGGTTTAGAGTAAAAGTTTGAAAATAAGCCTGGAATTTGTTTCCGATTCATTAGTCCACCCCAAAGGGTGAGAAATGAGATTATTGCGCTCGGTTTTCTTTTACATCATTTTACTGCTTTCTACCATAATTCTGGGAAGTTCTGTTGTAATAGGCTCTTTTGTGAGCCGGGCCTGGACGACTTTGATGGCCAAGATCTGGGGCAACATAAACCTTTGGGCTGCCGGGGTAAAGGTTAACATTACGGGTCTTGAGAATATCAGTGATGGCCCATACATATTCGTCAGCAATCACCAGGGATGGTGCGATATCTTTACGGCGCTCGGCAAATTGCCGCTCCGTTTTAGCTGGCTCGCAAAAGAGGAGCTTTTCAAAATTCCGATCCTTGGACACGCCATGTACAAGGCGGGCTATATCCCAATCGACCGCAAGGACCGCAGGAAAGCGCTGGCCAGCATGAACATGGCCTCCGAAGTGATTCGGCAGGGGACCTCCGTATTCATATTTCCTGAAGGCACCAGAAGCGTTGACGGGGTAATCAGAGATTTCAAGAAAGGCGTGTTTGTCCTGGCCGTCAAATCGCAGCAGCCCATCGTTCCCGTCAGCATCAGCGGATCGTATCGCATTCTTCGCAAGAACAGTTGGATGATCCACCCGGGTGAAATCAGGTTTTCAATAGGCAACCCGATTCAGACCGCAGGCATCGACAACACGGGCCGGGGTCTCCTGATGCAACAGGTCCGGGAGGCGATCCGCGCCAATTTGACCTTCGAAGAGGCGGGGGGCGACTCCAAAGCTGATCCTGAAATCAAAAGTACCCCTCTACATGAAGGGAGCAGCATCTGCCGCGATGCCTGAAAAACAGACTGATCCCACTTTAAAGGTCATCCCCCTCGGTGGTCTGGGCGAAATAGGCCTCAACATGATGGTCCTCGAATATGAGGATACCATCGTAGTTATCGACTCCGGATTGATGTTTCCCGAAGAAGAGATGCTGGGTATCGATATAGTCATTCCCGATTTCAGCTATCTTCTCAAAAAAAAAGACAAGGTGGCCGGCCTTGTCGTGACGCACGGCCACGAAGACCACATAGGCGCCATTCCCTTCCTCGTCCGTGAACTGTCCGTCCCGATATACGGAACGGCCCTCACCCTTGCCCTGATCAAAGAGAAACTTCGGGAGCACAATTTGCTCGACAGAGCCGACCTTGTCCAGACCGTCCCCCGTCAGGTCATCGAGATAGGGCCGTTCAGTTTCGAATTCATAAGGGTCTGCCACAGCATCCCCGACGGCGTGGGACTTGCCATCCGCACCCCTGTCGGCATCCTGGTCCATTCGGGCGACTTCAAGATCGACAACACGCCCGTGGATGGCAAAAGGTTCGACTTCGCGCGCCTTGGCTCCTACGGCGAAGAGGGCGTTCTGGCCCTTTTTTCCGATTCGACCAACGTGGAGCGCGAGGGATACGCGGTATCCGAAAAGGAAGTGGGCATCACGCTTCGCGAAGTATTCCAGGAAAAGCACGGAAGAGTAATAGTCGCCGTATTTGCGAGCAATCTGCACCGGATGCAGCAGCTAATCCATATTGCGCGGGAGTTCGGGCGCAAGGTCCTGTTCAACGGCAAATCGATGATTACAAACGTTCGGATCGCGCGCGAACTGGGCTATCTCGATTTTACGAGGGAAGACGAGATATCGATTCAGGACCTTCAGTACATGCCCGACTCACAGGTGCTGATGCTGACCACCGGGACGCAGGGCGAGCCTATGAGCGCCTTGAGCCGGATGGCTTTCAACGATCACAAGAAACTCAAAATCAAGGAAGGGGATACTATAATCCTTTCCTCCAAGTTCATTCCCGGAAACGAACGCACCATTCAAAACATCATAAACCACCTGTGCAGGAACGGGGCCGATGTAATACACGAGCAGGTCAAAGACATCCATGTCTCGGGACATGCCTACCAGGAAGAGCTCAAGATACTCATTAACACGGTCCAGCCTCGCTATTTCATCCCTATTCACGGTGAATACCGCCATCTCATGAAGCACAGGCAACTGGCGATGTCCCTCGGTATGCCGCCGGCCAACTGTCTTTTGGTTGAAAACGGCGGCGTAATATGTTTCGGCCGGGACACGGTGTGCACCAAAGACAAGATTGAGGCCGGCAGGGTTTTTGTAGACGGCAAGGGGGTTGGCGACGTAGGAGGCCTCGTGCTTCGGGACCGCAGGCACCTCTCCGAAGACGGCCTCGTAATTGTCTCACTGGTGGTGAACAAGGAGACTCACGAAATTCTGAGCGGCCCGGACATATTCAGCAGAGGATTCATTCACGAAGAGACAAAACCGGAAATCCTCTTCGAGGCCAAATGCATAATATTTGAAAGCATCGACAGGCAACTGGAAGAAGACCACCAACTGGACTGCCAACTGCTCCAGGAGGAAATACGCCGCGAACTCAAGCGCTTCTTCAACCGAACTCTGGACAGGAGGCCGGTTATTTACCCGATCGTGGTGGAGATTTGAGGGAGTTTCGAGTGGATCGAAAAAAGCACGAAATATGGGCTTTATGCGTTTTGACGATCTCGCTTCTGGTCCTCTTCAGCATTTTGTCCTATCACGAAAAAGATCCCACTATTTTTAACCCCTACAAGAATTTGACAGGCAACTGGGTGGGCGCCTTCGGGGCGAACATTGCCTGGCCGCTGATCACGTTTTTTGGAATAGGCGCCTACGGGATGGCGGTTACAGGTTTGTGGGCAAGCTGGCGTCTGTTCAAAGACCCTGTGTTCGAACGGGCGTGGGTCCGGCTCTCGGGCATCGCTCTTTTAATCCTTAGCATAATGACTCTGAGCGCCCTGGATTGGGGCTCGGCCCCTTTTCCGGGCCAGGAATTCGAAACCGGCGGAGAAGTCGGTAGAGTCCTCGCTGACTTCCTTGACGACCGGCTCTCTGCTCTGGGTTCCCACACCCTTCTAATAGGGATGTTTCTGATCGCTCTTCTGCTTTCCACCCCTTTCACACTAAAAGCTATGATCCATGGGATTTCAGCATTCTGGAGCAAGACGTCCGTCTGGCTCCTGGGAGAAACGGAAGAAGAAGAAGAGCAACTGGGGCCCGAATCGCTTGATGCGCCCCCGGAGCGAGTGAAAAAGAAGGAAAGACTCTCCCCGCCCCCGGTCCAGACAGAGCTGTTCTCAAAGAAGCAGGCACCCAGAGAATCCTTATCTTCGGCGCCCCTTCGCCCTGCGCCGGGGCACTATGCGCTCCCTGAGCTCACAATGCTCGACACCTATGAAACCGAAACCGCCAAACCCGACTGGAAGCGGCTCGAACAAAACGGCGCCGTTCTCGAAGAAAAGCTGGCCGATTTCGGCGTCCAGGGAAAGGTGGTTGGTATAAATCCCGGGCCGGTAATTACGATGTACGAATACGCTCCAGCGCCGGGAATCAAGATCAGCCGGATCGCCAGCCTTGCCGATGACCTTTCGATGGCCCTGAAAGCCATCAGCGTGCGTGTAGTCGCCCCCATTCCGGGCAAGGCGGCTGTGGGGATCGAAATACCCAATCTCAAAAGGGAACTGGTCTCCCTAAAGGCCGTTCTCGAATCGGATATCTTCTCTCTCGCCGTCGCGCCGCTCACGATCGCCCTGGGAAAAGATATAAACGGCCAGCCGGTTGTGACCAATCTGGGCAGAATGCCTCACCTGCTCATCGCCGGGGCCACAGGGACCGGTAAAAGCGTCTGCATCAATACCGTTTTGAACAGCCTGCTTTTCAGAAACACGCCCGAAGAGATGCGCCTCCTTCTGATCGATCCCAAAAGGATCGAGCTAAGCAGCTTCGAAGGCATCCCCCATTTGATCCACCCGGTGGTGACCGACGCAAAAATGGCCACAAGGGCTCTGCGTTGGGCCGTCGAGGAAATGGAACTTCGCTACAAGATGCTGGCCGACTTAGGGGTTCGATTAAAGGCGAATGTTCGCAACATCGAGACCTATAACCGGTTGCTCGCTCGCGAAAAGCCACTAAAGGGAAAAGACGCTCAAAAGGAATTGGAAACGGGTGCGCTTTCCGATCCCGATCTTCAACACTACAGGCTCCCTTACGTGGTGATAATAATCGACGAGCTTGCCGACCTGATGATGGTTGCCTCCCGTGAGGTTGAAGAGTCTATCACGCGCCTTGCGCAGATGGCGCGCGCAGCGGGCATCCACCTCATCCTCGCCACACAGAGGCCCTCCGTGGACGTTTTGACCGGCATAATCAAAGCCAATATCTCCACTCGGATTTCTTTCCAGGTCTCATCGAAAATCGATTCCAGGACCATTCTGGACGGCTCCGGCGCCGAAGCTTTGCTGGGGGCAGGCGATATGCTCTTCCTTCCGCCCGGCACGGCAAAGCTCCAGCGCATACACGGGGCCTTCGTCTCCGATGCCGAGATCGCAAGGCTCACCGAGCACTGGAAGGCGCAGAAGCTCTTCGATGACCCGCTCAAGGGCAGGGTCGACCTGCGCGATGAAGGTGCTGCTGCGGAGTTCCCGGAAGAAGAACTGGACGAAAAATACGAGGATGCGGTCCAGCTCGTTCTGGAAACCAGGCAGGCCTCGATATCCATGCTGCAAAGAAGACTGCGGGTGGGTTACAATCGCGCCGCCCGTATGATAGAAGTAATGGAACAGCAGGGGATAGTCTCCCCATCGGACGGAATAAAGCCAAGGGAAGTCCTCGGCAGGCGGCTGTCGTGATCGCGAAGGTATTCAATGACAAATAATGGAAATCATGCGGCTGTGAAAAGATGCCTTTTCCGTACTGCATGCTCATGCCTTCCCGTCTTGTTTCTCCTTTTGTGCTCTGCCTGCCCCGTTTCAGCCGCAGGTCCCCGGATGCTCGGGGAAATCCTGGACAAAACGGAAGCAAATTACCGGAACATCCACGCTTTCACGGCACTTTTCCGCCAGAAGACCACATCGGCGGCAGCGGGGACCTTCAGCGCCGGAGAGGCCCGGGGAAGACTCTACTACGCAAAGCCGAGGCAGATGCGCTGGGAATACGACGAGCCCGAAGAACAGCTCTTCGTTGCCAATAACCAGTTCGCCTGGCTCTATGTGCGTGCTGAAAACCAGATCACCCTGTTCAACGCAGACAAGCTTTTCGCCTCACCTCTGGCCCGCACTTTCTTTGACGGGGCACTTGGACTCAAGAACCATTTTGACGTGACCATCGACCCCATACAGTCAACCCAAAGTGTGGCTGTTCTTAAACTCGTCCCTCGGCAGGAAGACCCGAACGTCAAACTCGCCTATCTGTGGATAGACCTGCTAACCTACCGGATTTCCCGCGTACAAAGTCATGATATTCTGGGAAACACCAACGAGATCTCGATCGAGTCCTTTACACCCCATTCAACACTCGATCCCGGGCTGTTCCACCTGGATGTGCCGCCCTCGGCGAAGGTTTTTGGCGCCGACGGCCACGAGCTGAGTCCTGCTCAAATCGAGCAGTTGAAGGCCAGGATTTCCTCCGGAAAATAAACGGGCGGCGGAGGCGCCGCAGCCGGGAGCGGCAGGGCCGCAGCAGAGATCGCTCGCCCGGTACCCAATAAAAGATGCGCACGAGCTGAAAGCCCCTGCGTGGCAGTTGGTTGAAAGGTTTGAAATTTTTTTTCTTACTAATGCCGGGAGTATTTTCATGGCCAACCCGCCGGCTAAAACAATTTGAGAACTCGGCGACCCGGCGGGAGAAGCTAATGCTCTCTGGTCCATAGCGCAGATTGACATAACGAGGAAAGACTATAAAAATGCCCTCCAGCACCTGACCAGGTCCTATGGGATTCTGGTACGCCTCGGCTCCCTCCAGGCCATTAGCTCTGTCGGCCTGGATTTTGGCAAGCTCCTCTGTTCCATGAACGAAAATGAGAGGGGACTGGAGGTGCTACGCCGTTCCGAGGAATGGTTCCACAAACTCGGAAGAGAGGATTTGGCGCAAGAAGTCGGGGATATAATCAGCAGCCTTTCCCTCTGATAAACTTTAAATCAGTGCCCACTTGGCCCCGTGGCTGCTATTGAGCTATTCACCTGTTCACCTGTTTTTTTGCTTTTTGCCGCTTCTGGTTGCCGTTTCTATTGCCGCTTCTGGTTGCCGCTTCTGGTTGCCGTTTTGCAGGCCCAAATTACCCCATGGTACAATATCGCGGAATAAAACAAATACCTGAAACCGAGGAATCAGGAATTGCTGTGTTTACCGTGTCCATCCGTGCGTATAATCGAGGAATTTAGAGCCTGCGCCGGACCTGAACCGGGGAATTTGGTTCACCTTCCACCTTTCCACTGGATCCGTTCGATGCAGTTTTCGCTGTTTTCACAGAAAATGAAATCCCAACCGTTAATGAAATCAATAGCTTACGGGTCAACACCTGCATTTGCCCTGCATTTACAGGAGAAACTTCATTCTACTAATGAAATCAATGGGTTGTGCAAACCTCTTCCGGCTCTTTCAAAACTCCATCGGACAATGAGGCACAATGGATCGGCCTGCCGAGATCTCTCTTTATGGTCTATGTCTGTTTTGCGATACAAATCCTTGCCAAGGATGGTAAAATTCCAGCCTTGAACTCCAATTCCAGTTTCGCACCGGACATGGGCAAATATGCCGGGACAAACCGAAAGGACTCAGGACGGTCTTAAAATGCGGCCAATCGTTGCTATAACAATGGGAGACCCGTGCGGGGTCGGCCCGGAAATAATCGTTAAAGCGTTCGATTCGCCTCGGTTTCCTGGCGCGTGCTTTCCACTGGTGGTCGGAGACAGCCTGCCGCTCGAGCGCGCAGCCGGGCTTCTCGGCTCAAGCGCAACGCTCAGGCCGATGACCGGTGAAATGCTGCCGTCGCTTCGCTCGGGAGCCCTTACGGCTGGTGCGGGCGTGATTCCTCTTTTAGATGTCACGCGGGTATCGGGTCTCGGGTCTCGGGTGTCGGGTGTCGCAAATCTGACATCCGACATCCAACATAATTTGGTCGTTCCTCTTACCGGCTTTAGCCGGAAGCCGGCATCCGCACTCACGCCGGCCGATATTGAATTCGGCAAACCTTCACCGGCTGCATGCGAGGCCGCAGTCTCATGGATCCGGACGGCGGTCGGACTCGCCTGCGCCGGGTTGGTCGATGCGGTCTGCACCTGTCCCATTAACAAAGAGAAGCTTCACGGGCAGGGTTTTCCTTTCCCGGGGCATACGGAATTCATACGGGAATTGACACTTGCCGAAGACGTGGTCATGATGCTTGCCGGCCCCGGGCTCAGGGTGGCGCTCGCCACGATCCACGAGTCCCTGGCCGACGTCCCCGGCCTGATCACAAAAGAGCGGCTCCGAAAAGTCATCCGCATTACGGCGGAGTCGATGTCGCGTGACTTCGCCGTGAAATCGCCCCGCATTGCCGTTGCGGGCCTCAATCCACATGCGGGAGAAGCCGGAAGGTTCGGGCGCGGGGAAATCGAGGTTATCAGGCCCGTAATCGAGGAATTCGAGGCCGCCCCCGTGCAGACGGGCGGCGGGGCGAGCGGCTTTTACGCCCGGATCAGCGGTCCGTGGTCTGCGGATACCGTTTTCCATCGCGCCCTGTCAAATGAGTTTGACGCGGTTGTGGCGATGTACCACGACCAGGGGCTCATACCGGTGAAGCTCGTTCATTTCAATGAAGCTGTGAACGTAAGCCTCGGCCTTCCGATCGTCCGCACCTCGGTCGATCATGGGACCGCTTACGACATCGCGGGTACTGGACGGGCCGACCCCGGGAGCCTGATGGAAGCCGTGAGTCTCGCAGCCTTCATCGCTCGTAACAGGCGGGCCGCCCCCGGGTCCGGGCCCAGGGCAGGCGCGGCGGGGATAACTTTTTGATAGGAGAGCCTTCTGCCTGTGCCTGGTGATAGAATTATGAAGGCTGACGAATCGATCTACATACGGGGAGCGCGCCAGAACAACCTCAAAAACATCGATCTGCGGATCCCTCGAAACAGGTTCGTCGTCATCACCGGGGTAAGCGGTTCGGGCAAATCTTCGCTCGCCTTCGATACGCTTTTCGCCGAAGGACAGAGGCGCTATCTCGAGGCCCTTTCCACTTACGCGCGCCAGATGGCCGGAAGGCTGAACGCTCCCCTTGTCGATGAAATCGAGGGACTGAGCCCTTCGATTGCAATCGAACAAAAAGGCTTGCCGCATAATCCCCGGTCTACTGTGGGCACCCTGACCGAGGTTTACGATTACCTGCGGCTTCTTTTCGCACGGCTGGGCACAATCTTTTGCCCGAACTGCGATTTGCCCGTCCGGGCCTGGACAGTCCTCGAGATCCTGGCGGACCTCTCGGAGAGCCTTCCCCCCGGGAGCCGAATACTGCTACTTGCGCCCCTCGGTGCAGTTGCGGAAAAGGAACTGCCCAATTTGCTGAGGAGGTTCAGGCGGGACGGTTTCGGCAGGGTTCGCGCGGATGGATCGGTCTATGAACTGGACCCGTTCCCATCCCTCCCCCGCAGGCCCCTCCACCTGATCGAAATTGTGGTTGACCGGCTCGTGCTCGATGATGAAAAGCGCAGGCGGCTCATCGATTCGCTGGAACTCGCCCTCAGGGTTGGAAAAGGAACAGCCGGAATCGCCACTGCCGAGGGCTGGGAAAGGTTTTATTCCGAATCGGCCCGGTGCGCCTCCTGCGGGTATACCGGGCCCGACCTCACGCCCGCTCTGTTTTCTTTCCAGCACCCGTCAGGCATGTGCCCTTTGTGCCGGGGACTGGGATATGCCGGAGCCGACGACGAACAGGCGGACCCGGCTCGCCGCCCTTCGGCGGATGGCCCCGATTCGAAGCCTGCCCCGGACCTCGATCTATGGGACCAGGTCTCTGGTTTGGTACATGACGCTGTCGAAGACAACCACACTTCAGGCTTGGCAATCACGGCCGGCGGTCCCACCGCCCCCGGATTCAGCTCCGAGCCGCCCCTCTGCCCCGCCTGTAACGGAACGAGGCTGAGCGAAGCCGCTCGCTCGGTCCGTCTCGGAGGTCTTTCGATAAATCGTGTATGCGCAATGAATCCGGCCTCGGTAGCGCGGTGGATCGAAGGACTCGACTTCGACGAATCCCGGCGGGAGATTTTGAAGCGCCCCCAAAAAGAAATCCTTAACCGGTTGAACAACCTGATCGAACTGGGGCTGCCATATCTCACCCTGGACAGGCCCTCCAACACGCTTTCGGGCGGCGAGGCCCAGCGCGTTCGCCTGGCTCACCAGATCGGCTCGAGCCTTTCCGGCGTGCTCTACGTTCTCGATGAGCCAAGCGTCGGCCTGCATCCGCGCGACCACCGAAGGCTTCTGCGTATCCTGATGCGGCTCCGGGACGCCGGCAACAGCCTGGTCGTGGTCGAACACGACAGGGAGACGATCCTTCGCGCCGACCACGTCATCGATATGGGACCGGGCGCGGGAACGCAGGGAGGCGAGGTCGTCTTCTCGGGACCGCCCGAAGGGATCGCGAACTGTTCCGCCTCGCTTACCGGGCTCTATATCTCGGGTAAAAAGCAGATTCAGCCTCCCGGGCGCCGGAAAAAAAGCGCGGATTTTTTTCGGCTCACCGGCGCTTCAGGACACAACCTCAAGTCCATTTCCGCCGATTTCCCCTATGGATGCATGACCTGCGTCACGGGGGTTTCGGGTTCGGGCAAGAGCACCCTTGTCCTCGATACGCTCTACCGCGCCCTGGCCCAAAGGATCTATAACATCGAGACCCATCCCGCCCCCTTCTCCGCCCTGGAGAACGCCGAGCGCCTGAAAAAAGTGATCCTGGTCGATCAGTCGCCGATCGGCAGGACGCCACGCTCGATTCCGGCAACCTACACGGGTGTTTTCGGCCTCATCAGGCAACTGTTTTCACGCGTGCCCGAAGCCCGCGCTCGAGGGTATTCCCCTGCCCGCTTTTCGTTCAACGCCAGGGGGGGCCGTTGCGAGCACTGCCGCGGGGAGGGCCTCCAGCGGATCGAGATGTATTTTCTGCCCGATATCTACGTTACCTGCCCTGTCTGCCAGGGGAGCAGGTACGGCCGGGAGACGCTGGACATTACCTACCGGGGCTACTCGATAGCCTCGGTCCTCGAGATGACGGTCTACGAGGCCGCGGCCTTTTTCGGCAATTTCCGGGCGATCCGCTACAAGCTCGATGCCCTCATCGACGTCGGGATGGGATACATACGGCTGGGCCAGCCGGCCACCACTCTTTCGGGAGGCGAGGCGCAGAGGATCAAGCTGGCGGCTGAATTGAGCCGACGGGGCCAGGGCAGAGCGCTCTACATCCTCGATGAACCCACGACCGGCCTGCACTTTGAAGACATCGACAAGCTCCTGCACGTCCTGCGCAAACTGGTGGATCAGCAGAACACGATTATCATAATCGAGCATCATCCGGACGTGATCAAATCGGCCGATTACGTAATCGATCTCGGCCCCGAAGGTGGAGAAGGCGGTGGGCGTATCGTTGCCGCCGGCACCCCCGAAGAGGTCGCCCGCTCAAAAGATTCCCATACGGCGCCCTATCTGCGCGAGGCGCTGGGAATGCATCCGGGAGCCTGACATACTGTTTTTATTCGAGAATGCATCGTGCTCTTTTGGGACGCATTGCCTAGCCGAAGAATCGTAATTAAAAGAGTTTGAGTTAACTGGAAACTCGAAACTAAAAATTAAACTCGCCAATGACTTTAATCCGGGGAGATTTCGATATGGAAGGCCAACAGCAGATAAGGCAGACCCTGCTTGAAATATTGGGAGAGCAAGGGTGCGGCGTCACGTGCGAAGATGATGTCGACATCCTTCACGATGAGGAAGGCTGGAAGTTGATGCTCTGTGGGTTCATGGAGCCCTGGAAGCTGGGAATGACGGTAGACGAAGCCAGGGCTGCCCTGAGGGAGCTTGGCTCTATGCGCTTCGGCCTAAGTTAAAAGTAAAAAGGCAAAACAGACACTTTTTTTACTTCACACAGGAGCTGACAAATGACGACACCGCAACACTGTCCGGGATTCGAGCAATTCAAGACCCTTCAGTCTTTCTCATGTTTTTGTCCGGAATGCGGCAAAGAGAAGGAAATCTTCTCGGATGAATTCGACAAAAAGCATGTATGTGGAAAGTGCGGCAGCGAAATTGATTTTACCAGGTGCTCGATAGATGCGGCGGGTTCAACCCCTGGCGCTCGTTAATTTTTCCGGGAAATTTCAATGAATGCGCAGGCTGCGGGTGGTCTGCGACCACGGGGATGGGGCGCAAAATCGAAAGCCCCTCAGATGCGCGTTATGATTGCATCTGAGGGGCCTGGGCAGGTAGTTCCAATCTTCTCCTCCCCGTTAAAGTGGTAAAAGCCACTCCTGCTCCATCGAATGCTCGCCGCAAAACCTTCCGTGACGGCTCTCCGGCGCTTACCCCAACAAACGGAGCCCCCGGCCCCGGGGACCGCGTGGGAATTCGCACTGGAGCATGACACTATAATTCTAACAACCCCCGGCAAATAAATCAATCAAGACCTCTTGAGTAAGATCCGGTCCCAAACTTTGGTAAAAGCCGCCTCAATCCCGGCGTCCTTTTTTTATCAACAGCGCCGAGGTAATCGAGTATAGTTTATTCTGGCTCGATACCCAAAAACGAGGCAATAAAATGCTGGTTCCCTCGAGACAGTTGCGCTTGGCGCACGAAGACATCTCTGAAGAGATTATGCGGATTGCCCAAAAGGATCAAAACGGCATTCCGGCAATTGCCAAGAATGCGGCCTACATGAAGCAAATTGAGGGCGTCCTCCAAAGGCTGCCCACTCGGCACACCCTGATTCTGGGCGATAGCCGGAAAATGGATAGGATACAGGACGAAACGGTTCATCTTGCCGTCACTTCTCCCCCCTATTGGAATCTAAAAACTTATCCCAGGCACAAGAACCAGCTCGGGGCAATTGACGACTATGAAGCATTTCTGGCCGAGTTGGACAAAGTATGGAAAGAGGTGTTTCGGGTTTTGGTCCCGGGCGGCCGGCTGGTCGCAGTGGTTGGTGATGTCTGTTTGCCCCGCCGTCTCTTCGGAAGACATGTGGTGTTCCCCCTTCATGCCGGCATACAGGAGCATTGCAGGGTAATCGGATTTGACAACCTGGCTCCCATTATCTGGCATAAAATAGCCAATGCCAAATTTGAAGTCGCCAGGGGGTCAAACTTTCTTGGCAAGCCTTACGAACCAAGCGGCGTGATAAAGAACGACATCGAGTACATCCTCTTTCAGCGGAAGCCGGGCGGGTATCGTAAGCCCGAGCTCCGTGCCAGGGTGCTTTCCATCATTTCCGAAAAAAATCACAAAGAGTGGTTCAACCAAATCTGGCGTTTGACAGGAGCCTCCACACGGAAACATCCGGCTCCTTTCCCGGTCAAACTGGCCGAGCGCTTAATTCGCATGTTTTCCTTCGCCGAAGATACCGTGCTCGATCCGTTCATGGGAACGGGGTCAACCAACATAGCCGCTTGCAACTGGGGAAGAAACAGCATTGGGTTCGAGATTGAACCTGGCTATTATGTGCTTTCAAAGCAGCAGCTTTTCCAGAATTCACAGTATGCCGAAATCCAATGTATCGTTCCGGAGCAAGAAGGTGTTTGAAATAGAGCCCTATGTATTTTCTGAGGCAGTCGGGTATTTTTGGCATACCAGGGCGAGACAGGCTTCCAGGCAGGAGCAACGAGGGGCCAGTGACCAGGGAACCCGTTCATCGGTAACCGGCGGAAAGCAGATGGATGGATTTATCGCAAAAATCACCGAACTCATGATGAGGGCCGGCGTACCTCAAGAGGAGATATTTTTCAAGAAGTGCCTTGAATTGCCAGGATACTTCCGGCCCACCAAGAAGTGGGACGTCATTGTCAAGCGTGGCAAGAGCTTGGTTGCTGCCCTGGAATTAAAATCACAGGTGGGCTCTTTCGGCAACAACGTAAACAACCGGGCCGAGGAAGCGATTGGGAATGCCGTCGATCTCTGGACGGCTTTCAGGGAGAGTGCCTTTGCTCCCTCAACATCTCCCTGGTTGGGATATTTTTTCCTGCTTCAGGATTGCTACGAATCAAGAAACAGAGGAGATCGATTACGCGAGCCGCACTTCAAGGTCCTTCCCCAGTTCCAAAACAGTACATACTCCAAGCGCTACGGGCTTCTCTGCCGGAAGCTGGTGCTCGATCGTCAGTATAATGCAGCTTGCTTTCTGATGGCTGACCAGCATAGAGCGAACGAAAAGGAAAACTATGTCGAGCCAGCCGAAGATCTCACGGCCCGCATTTTTCTTGACCGGCTGCTAAGACAGGTGGCGCGATAGTCTCTAAGGTCGCATTTCATAGTTATCGTCCAATTTAGGTCAAAACAACGCATTCGTAAATTCTTCGGCATCGAAGGGGCGCAGGTCGTCGATGCCCTCTCCGATTCCGATATAGCGAACCGGCACCTGAAGTTCGTCGCAAATGGCGGCAATGATCCCGCCCTTGGCGGTGCCGTCGAGCTTGGTCAAAATCAACCCCGTGATGCCTATGCCCTCCTTGAAGAGCTTTGCCTGAGACAGGGCGTTCTGGCCCGTTGAGGCATCGAGGACCAGGAAAACCTCGTGCGGGGCCCCCGGCATCTTTCTGTCGACGACCCGGTGGATTTTTTTCAATTCCTCCATGAGATTGACCCTGGTGTGCATGCGGCCTGCGGTGTCCATAAAAACGACGTCGATGTCGCGCGAGACCGCTGCATCGAGCGCGTCAAAGGCCACCGCGGAAGGGTCCGATCCACCTTTGCGCTTCACGACAGGCACGCCGGTGCGCTCGCCCCAGATGGACAACTGCTCCACTGCTGCGGCCCGGAAGGTATCGCAGGCGACGAGCATCGGCTTGAGGCCCTCCTGTTTCAACTGGTTGGCCAGCTTTCCCGTGGTCGTGGTTTTGCCCGTGCCGTTAACTCCCACGATCATGACGACAAACGGCTTGCGTGCGCGGTAGTCAAGCGGGGGGGCTTCAACGCTCAAAACCGACCTGATCTCTTCGCGTATCTGCTCCCGGAGCAGGGCGGGATCGCTCAATTCCTTTCGCTTCACCTTGTCGGCTACCTTGCGCAGGAGCATCCCGGTGGTTTTCACCCCCAGGTCGGAAGTGATGAGAATTTCTTCCAGTTCATCGAGCAGGTCTTCATCTATGACCTTCTTGCCGAGAACCAGCAGGTCTATGCGGTGGACGAATTTCTCCCGCGTTCCCTTGAGCCGCTGGCGAAGGCGCCTGAAAAAACCCCTTTTCGGAACGCTCTCCTCCGGGGCTTCCTCTTCATCCACCTCTTCTTCCT
This sequence comes from uncultured delta proteobacterium, assembly GCA_963805125.1. Lineage (GTDB taxonomy): Bacteria > Desulfobacterota > Syntrophobacteria > Syntrophobacterales > Syntrophobacteraceae > SbD1. The sequence goes on from CAWDTD010000001.1 coordinate 434,197, forward strand.
CCCGGATTTCCTCTTCGCCGGCAGAATCAAACGTTTCGGTTTCGAGTTCCTCCCCGGCTTCGGCCTCGGGGGCTTCGACCGGGGTCAGAATATCCCCGGCGGGGGTCTTTTCCTCTTCGATCTCTTCTTCCCGGCTCCCGGTTTCCCCGACATTTTCCCACTCCTGCCCGGGGTCTTTCTTTTTCTTTCGCTTGAACCACCTGACCATATCTTCTTCTCCTTCGGGCGGTGCCTGCCTCCATCAGCCATGTGACATTTTCCCGTCCCTGGTGTTCTTCATGGTGAAGGCTTGCGCAAATTATAGTATGTAACTGCTGTCAACCGGGTTTCAAGAGTCGAGCCGACCGAGCGCCGGCCAAGGCGCGATTTTGGGGGGAGCAGCATGGATAGTCAAGAGCGGAGTTTACGTCTGGAGATCATCAAGGTCTGCCGCAAGCTCGAGAGCAAAGGGCTGATTGCGGCAAGCGACGGCAATGTGAGCTGCAGGGCGGGCGGGGACTCCATCCTGATTACCCCGAGCGGTGTTTCAAAGGGGGACCTGGAACCTGAAGAGATCGCAAAAACCTCTATGCTGGGAAATCTTGTGGAAGGCCCGATCAGGCCGTCCAACGAAATACGAATGCACCTACACGTCTACGGCGTGAGGCCCGACGTTTCGGCGATCGTGCATGCGCACCCGCCTGTTGCAACAGCGTTCACACTGGCCGGGTTCCCGTTCAACTCGAAGGTCCTGCCCGAAGTCTGGCTCATGCTGGGAAAAGTTCCAGTTGCGCCCTACGCAACTCCATCGACAGATGAAGTCCCGCAGTCCATCGAGCCTCACATCATGGACAGCCGGGCGATACTTCTCAGAAAGCACGGGGCGATCACTTTCGGCGCAAGCCCGATGGAAGCCTGCATACGCATGGAAAAACTCGAACACTGCGCAAAAATTCTTTTCTACGCTTCGATGCTCGAGGACCGAAAGACCCCCGTGGCGCTAACGGAGAGCGAAATTGCGAAATTGGGGAATTTAGGAATTTAACAATTTAGGAATTCAGGGCCTCGTTAACCGGGTCGTGGTCGGGAAAATACTCAGCCGCATCGGGATCGATGACTACGACGTTGGCGCCTTCGCAAAATAATCCGTTCATGCATTTTAGCAGGCTTTAGCCGCGCCTTCGCGTGAAAAATCGTTGAAACGCCTCGCGCAATCCTTTAAATTCTATGGGCAAACAACTGATTGTTTCGCCAATCCTCCCGTTTAGGCGGAAAGGGAGGATTTTTGTTTCTATTCTCAGGGGGAATGCCATGATTGAAAAAGCAAATATACTGGTTGAGGCCCTCCCCTATATCCGCCGGTTTTATCAGAAGACGATCGTCATAAAATACGGCGGTCACGCGATGGTCCGAAGAGATTGAGGAGAGCTTCGCAAAGGACGCCGTGCGGGGGATCGGGACCGAGATTCCGAGGAGAAGCGAGCGAGCAAAATGAACGCACATATCGAAGGAATAGAGCAGGAGTACAGCAAGCACATATTCGGCACGTACTCGAGATTTCCCGTGGCTTTTGTCAGGGGAGCGGGGTGCAGGCTCTGGGACGACGCCGGAAAAGAATACCTCGATTTCCTTGCCGGCATTGCCGTGTGCGCCCTCGGGCACTGCCACCCGGAAGTGGCCCTGGCGATCGGCGAGGCAGCGCGAAAACTGGTCCATGTTTCGAACCTCTTTTATACATATCCGCAGGTTGAACTGGCGGGGGAATTGACACGACTTTCATTTGCGGATAAGCTGTTTTTTTCCAACTCCGGAGCCGAAGCCAACGAAGCGGCGATAAAGCTCGCCAGAAAGTACAGCAGCCAGACCTTCGGCCCCGGCAGGTTCCACATTGTCTCGATGAAGGATTCCTTCCACGGCCGGACCATGGCCACTCTTTCGGCAACCGGTCAAAGCAAGATCCATCAAGGTTTCGAACCGCTGATGGAAGGTTTCGTCTTTGTCGATTTCAATTCCGTTTCCTCTGTTGAAGCGGCCATTACGGACAAGACCTGCGCCGTAATGGTTGAACCGGTCCAGGGGGAAGGCGGACTTAACTTTCCGGCGCCGGGCTACTTGAGGGACCTCAAGGCGCTCTGCAAGGAGAGGAAGCTTCTGCTTATCTTTGACGAGATCCAGTCGGGACTGGGAAGAACGGGTTCACTTTTTGCCTATGAACAGGAGGATGTATCCCCTGACATAATGACGCTGGCCAAGGCGCTGGCAAACGGGTTGCCAATGGGGGCAATGCTTGCAGTCGATGAAGTGGCAGGGGCTTTTACTCCGGGCAGCCACGCTTCCACCTTCGGCGGGGGCCCCCTGGTCGCCTCGGCGGCCCTGGCAACTCTCAGGATCATTTCCGAACCCGCTTTCCTGGGCAAGGTGCGCGAAACCGGCGCCTATTTCATCTCGAGGCTCCAGGCATTAAGAGAGCGCTTTGCGTTCATCAAAGGCGTCCGCGGCCGAGGCCTCATGGTGGGTTTGGAGCTGGCTGTGCCGGGCGCGAAATTTGTTTCCAAATGCCTGGAGAGAGGCGCCATAATCAATTGCACCCACGATACCGTTTTGAGGTTCGTTCCACCCCTTATCGCCGGCCGCTCGGAAGTCGACGAGATGGTCGGCATCCTTGAGGGCGTCTTTAACGAGGAAGCCCTATGAAGCGCGACCTGCTCTCGATCAGGGACCTTTCCGCACAAGAAATTCTCGGCCTGATCGCCAAAGCCGAAAAAATGAAGGCGCAACTTTCCGCGGGGACCCTGCCCAAGTCGCTCGAAGGAAAAATCGTGGGCCTCATTTTTCTGAAACCCTCGACCAGAACGCGGGTTTCCTTCGAGGCCGCCATCTGCCGGCTGGGAGGCCAACCCATGTTCATGACCGCCCTGGATACGCAGATTTCCCGGCAGGAACCCCTGGCCGATATGGCGCGCGTTCTCGAGCGATATATCGACGCCATAGTGATAAGGACTTTTGCTCAAAGCGACGTCGAGGAACTGGCCAGGTTCGCCTCGATTCCGGTGATAAACGCTCTGACGGACTACTCTCATCCCTGCCAGGTGTTGGCCGATCTTATGACCATCCGGGAAAAGCGAGGTTCGCTCGACAATCTGACGGTCGCCTGGATCGGGGACGGAAACAACGTCGCAAATTCGTGGATAAATGCGGCCGCGCGGCTTGGCTTTTCGCTAAATCTCGCCTGCCCGCCCGGATATGAGCCTCACCGGGAGCTTCTCGACTGGGCCGCGAGCCAGGCAGAGGGAAAGATCAAGCTGGTCACCGACCCCAGGGAAGCGGTATCGGGCGCCGATGTGCTCTATACCGACGTCTGGGCGAGCATGGGACGTGAGCGCGAGGCCAGGGAGCGAATGGAAGCCTTTCGGCGATACCAGATAAATTCGCAGCTCCTGGCATATGCGCCCCCGCATGCGATAGTACTCCACTGCCTGCCCGCTCACCGGGGAGAGGAGATCACCGAAGAAGCGCTCGAAAGCCCGCGTGCCCCGGTTTTCGATCAGGCCGAAAACCGGCTTCACCTGCAAATGGCGCTCCTTGACTGGATGATCGGGCGGCGAGCCGCCCCCGGATCGTGATCCGGGGCAGGCTCCGGCCAGGATTGACGCTTTCAAAACGCAGTGTGGGCGGTGGGCACAGTGTCACCGTGCCCACCATTCTGCAAGGGTAAAGATGGGGGAGCGCAGCGCTGTGATAAGACAGCGGCGCTACGCTCCCCGGAGCCACACCTACAAAAATCAGGATCCATAATGGGTGTAAAAAAGGTTGTCCTCGCCTACTCCGGCGGACTCGATACCTCGATCATTCTCAAATGGCTCATCGAGACTTACGGATGCGAAGTTGTCACTTTCTCTGCCGACCTGGGCCAGGATGAGGAACTTGACGGGATCGAGAAAAAAGCCCTTGCGACCGGCGCGATCAAAGCGCGCATCGAAGATCTGAGGCAGGAGTTCGCAAGCGAGTTCGTTTTTCCTGCGTTTCGCGCCAACGCCATCTACGAGGGCCAGTACCTGCTCGGCACATCGATTGCCCGACCGCTGATCGCCAAACACCAGATCAGGATAGCCGGGGAGGAAGGGGCCGACGCGGTGAGCCACGGAGCCACCGGGAAGGGAAATGACCAGGTCCGGTTCGAGCTGGCTTACATGGCGCTCAGCCCCGACATAAAGGTGATCGCCCCCTGGCGTGAATGGAACATGAAGTCGCGAAGCGACCTCATCGCGTTTGCTCAAAAGCACGGAATACCGATCCCCGTTACGAAGGCCAAACCTTACAGTTGCGACCGCAACATGCTGCATATAAGCTACGAAGGCGGCATTCTCGAAGACCCGTGGTTGGAGCCGGACCCGGATATGTTCATCATGACCGTAAATCCCGAAAATGCTCCCGATGAGCCCGAAATTATCGAAATCGACTACGAAAAAGGAGACCCGGCTGCCGTTGACGGCAAACCCATGAGCCCGGCCCGCCTCCTCCAGCATCTCAACAGGATCGGCGCAAAGCACGGGATCGGCCGCGTGGACCTGGTCGAAAACCGCTTCATCGGGATGAAGTCGCGGGGCGTTTACGAAACCCCGGGCGGCACTATCATGCGAATCGCCCACCGGGCGGTCGAATCCATAACAATGGACAGGGAAGTCATGCACCTGCGAGACAGCCTTGTCCCGGAATACTCGCGTATGATTTACAACGGGTTTTGGTATTCACCCGAAATGCGCTACTTGCAGAATATGATGGACCTGGCGCAGGAAAATGTCTGGGGCACCGCCCGTCTGAAGCTCTACAAGGGAAGCTGCCAGGTGATCGGGCGCAGATCGGAGCGCTCTCTCTACCAGCCCGGCTTTGCCACCTTTGAAGAAGACGACGTTTACCGGCAGGACGAGGCGAGCGGCTTCATCCGGCTGCTTGGGCTGAGGCTGCGGATCGAAACGCTTGTTAGACGATAGTGAATATCACTGGTGAATAGAAAATCCTAATCACCATTGACTATTCACCGTTCACTAGCCACTAATAGAGGAGTACATGGCCGAAAAGCTGTGGAAGGGACGCTTCGAGCAGCCCACAGACAAGCTGGTGGAGGAATACACCGCCTCCATCCATTTCGACAGCCGGCTCTATCGTTACGATATCGAGGGGAGTGTCGCGCATTGCCGCATGCTGGCAGAGTGCGGCATAATTTCCCACGAGGAGGCCTCCCGTATCGTGCAGACCCTGGGCGAAATACTTCGCGACATAGAACGGGGCCGGATTGCCCTGGATTCCTCCCTGGAGGACATTCACATGGCGATCGAAAGCGAGCTTACTGCACGGATAGGAGAGATCGGCGGCAAACTCCACACAGCCAGGAGCCGAAACGATCAGGTCGCTCTCGATATGCGGCTGTTCATGCGCGATGCGCTCTCGGATATATTGGGCCTTGTGCGCGAAGTTCAATCGACCCTGGTCGATATGGCAGAAAACCACCTCGACGTAACCATGCCGGGGTTCACCCACCTCCAGCATGCGCAGCCGATTCTTTTTTCGCACCTTCTTATGGCCTACTATGAAATGTTTGGCCGCGACTGCGCCAGGCTAAGAGACTGCCTCATCCGCACAGACGTCATGCCGTTGGGAAGCGCGGCGCTTGCAGGCACCACCTTCCCCACCGATATGGAATGGACGGCCCGTCAGCTTGGTTTTTCCAGGATTGTGGCAAATTCCGTGGACGCGGTCAGCGACCGCGACTATCTGATAGAGTTTTGCTCGGTTTCGGCTATTCTAATGATGCACGTGAGCCGCATGGCCGAAGAGCTTATCATCTGGTCAAGCCCGGAATTCGCCTTCATCGAGATAAGTGACGCATTCTGCACCGGTTCCAGTATCATGCCCCAGAAGAAAAACCCGGATGTTCCCGAGCTCATGCGCGGCAAAACCGGCCGGGTCTATGGAAACCTGGTTGCTCTTCTGACTGTGACCAAAGGGCTGCCCCTGGCCTATAACCGCGATTTGCAGGAAGACAAGGAACCGGTTTTCGACACCGTTGACACGCTCCTTGCCACCCTGCGCCTTCTGAGCAAAATGCTCCCCGAAATCCGGATCAACCGGGACAGGATGGCCCGTATGGCCGGGCATAACTTTACGCTGGCCACTGATCTGGCCGATTATCTGGTCGGACATGACGTTGCTTTCCGCAAAGCGCATCATGTTGTCGGCCAGATCGTTCAATACTGCATTCGGACCGGCAAAGAGCTGAGCGAGTGCTCGCTCGATGAGTTCAAAACTTTCCACAAGGCTTTCGATGAGGACGTTTTCCCGTACCTCGAGATCTCGAACGCAGTCGACCGGAGACGATCAGCCGGAGGAACCGCAACATCACGGGTAAAAGAAGCCATTGCCCGGGCACGGGCGGAGCTGGAAGCCTGCAAACTATACTCGAAGCAAAACCTGAAACCGGAAAAATAGGGGGCGTATGCGAATCCTGCCTGATTCGGCGAAATACAAGTGCCTGGGAATTATTTGTATTTGCGTTTTGAGCGCTATAATTTCAGGCTGTGGCCAGAAAATTTTCCCAAAACCCAAGGGAGTGGCGCCCCCTCCACAGGTAAGGGACCTGAGAGCGCAGGCCATGCCTCGATCAGTCGAACTTTCGTGGAGTCCGCTCGCTGTGGAAGCGGCAAAGGGGATTAGTTACGCGGTCCTGAGGTCCGAGCTGAAATGGGAAAACCGCAATTGCCTTGAATGCCCCTCCCCCGACCAGCAGCAGGTCCAAAGCATAGATGCCGCCTACGCAAAACCGGGCGCCGACGGCAAGCTTCGGTGGGTCGATACCAATGTCTCCAATCACCGGGCGTTTCGTTACCAGATAGCTCTCATCGACGCAAAAGGAGGTCGTTTGAGCCTTTCCAACCCCGTGACAGCTAAAATCTACCTCGGACCGGCGGCCCCCGTAAACCTTACGGCGGTCACCCAGCCGAAGGGGATTCTAATTCAGTGGAAACCGGTCCTGAAGGACCTGGACGGCAATCCTCTAAATGCGGCAAGCGTGTCTTTCCGCGTCGAAAGGCTCTCCGGTGAAAAGGGCTGGGAAAAGGCATCCCCTTCTCTTGTAAAAGGCGATATCTATTACGACCAGGCGATTGCTCCCGAGCAGAGCTACAGCTATCGGGTTATTCCGATCCTGTTTATAGATGAGGTCTACATTTATGGGGAGCCGTCTTCCATAATCCTGGCCAAAGGGCCCGAATCCGTGCCGCCCCCTCCTCCCGGCAGGGTCTGGATAATTCCTGCGCATGGGACCCTTGAGATTCATTGGGCTGAAAGCGATGGGAAAGTCGCCGGCTATCACGTATATCGCAGGGAAGGAAAAGAAATTACCCTCCTGACTGCAAGTCCGGTACAGCACCAGCCTTTTGTGGACAAAGACGTCAAGAAGGGTGAGACTTACTTTTACGCCGTGTCGGCGGTAAGCGTCCAGGCGGACCATAAAGAGGGGCTTCTCTCCAAGTGGGTCGAGGTGAGAAACCTGCTGAACGATTGAGGGATTGACGAATTCAGGGATTGAGGGATTAACTGCTAAAATTCCTCAATTGCTCAATTCTTTTTATTAGGATGATCAATGCATCATTTTCAGTACAAACCAGACGAACTCTATTGCGAAGACGTCCCGGTGCGGCTTATTGCCGAAGAAATCGGCACTCCCTGCTATATCTACAGCCTTGCGACTCTCAGCCACCATTTCATGACCTTCGACTCGGCTTTCATACATGTTGCGCACCTTACCTGTTACTCTGTAAAAGCGAACTCCAATATCGCGATTTTGAAACTTTTCGGTTCCATGGGCGGCGGAGTGGACATCGTATCGGGCGGCGAACTCTACCGCGCACGCAAGGCCGATATTCCGCCCGAGCGCATTGTCTATTCCGGGGTGGGCAAAACCGTTGAAGAAATCGATTTCGCGCTCCGCGAAAAAATCCTGATGTTCAATATCGAATCCACCCAGGAACTCGAACAGATCAACCGCCGGGCCGAAGCAATGAGCACGAGGGCCTGCGTTTCCCTTCGGGTCAATCCCGATATCGATCCGAATACGCACCCCTACATTTCCACCGGCATGAAGAGGAATAAATTCGGGATCTCGGTAGATAACGCGCTGCGGGCCTACGAGAAGGCAAAAAGCCTCAAGAATATCGAAATTGTCGGACTGGATTGCCATATCGGCAGCCAGCTTATTGACGTCACACCCTTCGTCGATGCGCTCAAACGGCTTCGCTCTCTTATAGACCGGCTGCGGCAGGCAGGGGCCCATATCCGCTATCTCGATCTGGGCGGGGGACTCGGTATAGTTTACGACCGGGAAGCGCCCCCACAGCCGCATGAATATGCAAGGGCCCTCCTGCGCGAGCTGGAAAATATCGACTGCACTCTGATTTTTGAGCCGGGACGGGTTATAGTGGGAAACGCCGGCGTTCTTGTGACAAAAGTACTCTATACAAAGCGGACCCAGGCGAAGAATTTCGTCATAACGGACGGGGCCATGAACGATCTTATCCGGCCAAGCCTCTACGGGTCTTACCATTATATCCAGCCGGTCCTCAGAAGCCCCAGGGAAACAGAGATCGTCGACGTGGTGGGTCCCATTTGCGAGTCCGGCGACTTTCTGGCCAGGGACCGCGGTCTTCCCATGACGGCGCAGGGCGATTATCTTGCTGTGATGAGCGCCGGGGCATACGGGTTCAGTATGTCCTCCAATTACAACTCGCGCCCGCGCGTCCCGGAAGTACTCGTAAAGGGCGGGCAATATTTCGTGATAAGACAAAGGGAAACCTGGGAAGACCTGGTGCGGCCCGAAATCATCCCGGATTTTCTTGAGTGATAAACATCATTTTTGTCCTTTCGTAGGAGTCGGAATTGTCCGAAACCCTGCATCGAATCCGCTTCACTAAAATGACCGGCAGCGGTAACGATTTCATAATAATAGACAATCGGGAATTGAAGCTGGCAAAGGAGCGCGGGCGGGAACTCGCCCGGCTTGCCTGCCGCAGAAAGTTGTCCGTGGGGGCTGACGGCCTGATTCTCATAGAAAACGATCCCGAGGCGGATTTCGCATGGCAGTTTTTCAACGCCGACGGGAGCGAAGCGGAGATGTGCGGAAACGGAGCGCGCTGTGCAGCCCGGTTCGCACTGCTGAAGGGCATAACAGACAAGGAGCGCCTCTGTTTCAGAACGCTTGCCGGCCTTATCGAAGCACAAGTCTCGGGCCAACTGGCCAAAATCCGCATGCCCCGGCCTCACAGCATGGAAATCGACGTCCCGGTCGAATTCGATGATGGTCTTCTCCACCTCGGTTTCATCAACACAGGGGTCCCGCATGCAGTCTTTTTCGCCGACTCCCGCGCGCAACTCGAAGAGCTGGACGTCTTTGGGCAGGGACGCCGCATACGCTTTCACCAGCGATTTCAGCCCGCAGGTTCCAACGCCGACTTCGTTTTCGTCAGCAACCCCTACCGTATTTCCATCAGGACCTACGAACGCGGTGTCGAAGCCGAAACCCTTGCGTGCGGCACGGGCTCCATAGCAGCCGCCCTGGTGGCCGCCGCAAAGAATTTCACGGCTTCTCCGGTCGATGTGCTCACCAGAAGCGGGGAAACACTGGTTATTTACTTTGAGAAAATTTCACAAGGAGATAGAATTGAGTTCTACAACGTTTACCTCGAAGGCGACGCAAAGGTTGTCTACGACGCCGAACTTTGGGACGAAACCTTGAGAAGCTAGAAAGGAGGCCGATATGTTGCTACGTGGCGCAATAGCGGCGATTGTCACCCCTTTTAACAAGGGTAAGATCGATGAAGCGGGGCTGCGAAACCTCATCGAGTTCCAGATCGCCAATGGAACGCATGGCATTGTCCCCTGCGGGACTACGGGCGAATCTCCTACTCTGTCGCATGAAGAGCACGCGCGGGTGGTTGAAATCGCAGTCGAATGCACTGCAAGACGCGTCCCGGTCATTGCCGGAACAGGCTCCAACAGTACCGAGGAAGCGATCTCCCTGACCCGCCATGCGAAGAAGGCAGGCGCTGACGCAGCCCTCATGATAAGCCCCTACTACAACAAGCCGACGCAGGAAGGAATTTACCGTCATTTTGAGCAGGTAGCCAAAACTGTAGATATTCCGATCATTCTGTACAACATACCGGGCCGCACGGCTTCCAACATAGAACCTGCCACAATCGAGCGCCTGTCCAGGATTGACAACATTGCGGGCGTCAAGGAAGCTTCCGGTTCAATGAAGCAGATCACGGACATAATCGCCCTGTGCGCCGATGATTTCATTGTGGTCTCCGGCGAGGATTATCTCACGTTCCCACTGTTGTGCGTTGGAGGCAGGGGGGTCATATCGGTTGTATCAAACGTTGCTCCGAGGCAAATGGCGGACCTTTGCAATCTCTTTTTCGACGGTAAGTTTGAAGAGTCCCGGAAGCTTTACTACAAGCTGCTGCCCCTGCTTCACATTCTTTTTATCGAGACCAACCCGGCGCCGGTCAAGGCCGCCCTTGCCATGATGAGGGAAATAGAATCCGAAGAAGTGAGGCTCCCGCTGGTAGCTATGTCCGAAGGCAACAAGGAGCGGCTGAGAAAAGTTCTCGAAGCTCAGGGCCTTCTGCCTGAAGCGGCTGAAAAAAGGACCAGGGCTTGAACCGGTGAAAAGAGGTGTCGGGTATCGGGTATCGGAAATCCGATATCCGACATCCGTAGGAGAGGCATAAGATGGTACGCGCAGCGGTTGCTGGAATTGCGGGAAGAATGGGCTCGAGAGTAGCCCAGATCCTCGGCGAGTCTGAGGGCATCGAATTGGCGGGTGGCTTTGAGTTTTCACGGCACCCTCTGGTTGGGAAAGATCTGGCCGAAGCGATCGGAGGCAGCCCAACCGGTAAGACGATCGGGCGGCGAATCGAAGATGTGCTGGAGGCCGCCGACGTTATAATCGACTTTACCAATGCCGCATCATCGCTCGAACACCTCAGGGCCGCATCGGCTCGCGGCAAATCCATGGTCATAGGCTCGACCGGATTTGCGCGGGAGCAGCTTGATGAGGCTGCCGGGCTTGCGCGCGCGGCCTCATGCGTAATTTCTCCCAACATGAGCGTGGGTGTGAATATTTTGTTCAAAATGGTGGCCGAAGCGGCCCGGCTGCTCGGTGAGAGTTGCGATATAGAGATAGTGGAAGCGCACCATCGGTTCAAAAAAGACGCGCCAAGCGGGACGGCCGTAAAGCTCGCGCAAATCGTAGCCGGGGCCCTCGACAGAGACCTCGCGCAGGTTGGAGTCTATGCGAGGCACGGGATGATCGGCGAGCGAACCGGGGCCGAGATTGGAATTCAGACGATTCGCGGCGGCGACATCGTGGGCGAGCATACAGTCATTTTCGCCTCCCTTGGCGAAAGAATCGAGATCGTTCATCGTGCCCACAGCCGCGACAATTTCGCCAGGGGAGCGATACGAGCCGCCAAGTGGGTCATCGGCCGGCCAAGCGGGCTCTACGACATGAGCGATGTGCTGGGTATCAAGTAATTGAGGAATTGCGAATTAAGGAATTTAGGAATTAACAGCAAATCCCTCCATCCCTAAATTCCTGAATTCCTCAATTTTTCTTCGGAGGTCTAAATGAGAGTTGCAAAAGCCGAACGGGTACGCCGGCTTCCACCCTATCTTTTTGCCGAGATCGACCGGCTCAAGGCGGAACTGATCGCCAGCGGAGCTGACGTAATAAACCTCGGGGTGGGCGATCCCGATTTACCGACCCCATCACATATAATCGAAAAACTGGCGCAAACGGCAAAGGACCCGGCCAACCACCAGTATCCTTCCTACTCGGGCATGAACGACTTCCGGCTCAGCGTGGCCAAATGGTACAAGAGAAGGTTCGGAGTCGAACTGGACCCGCTTTCGGAAGTACTTACCCTGATAGGCTCCAAGGAGGGACTGGCTCACCTGCCGCTTGCGCTCATCGACCCGGGAGACCTGGCCCTCAGCCCTTCTCCCGCCTATCCCGTATATCATATTGCCACCATGTTTGCGGGCGGTCAATCCTGGTTCATGCCGCTTCTCCAGAAGAACGGATTTCTGCCGGACCTGGACGCCATTCCGCCGGAGGTGGCCGGGCGCGCCCGGCTTATGTTCATAAACTATCCCAATAATCCTACCGGCGCTACGGCCGACTGGGACTTCTACGAGCGGGTCGTCCGGTTTGCCGCGCAGCACGAGATAATCGTTTGCCATGACGCGGCTTATTCGGAAGTGGCTTTCGGGGGCTATCGTCCGATGAGCTTCCTCGAGATCCCCGGCGCAAAGGAGGTTGGCGTAGAGTTTCATTCTCTGTCCAAGACCTATAACATGACAGGATGGCGGCTGGGATTCGCCGCAGGCAACCGCGACGTGATCGCGGCGCTTGGCCAGATAAAGAGCAACATCGACTCGGGCGCCTTCAACGCCGTCCAGTGGGCCGGTATCGTAGCACTGGAGGGCGACCAGGGGCCGGTCGCCGATATGCAGAAGACTTATGAGCAAAGGCGCGATATTCTTATTGACGGCCTGAAAAAAGCAGGGCTGCACCCGCAAATTCCTAAAGCTACATTCTATGTGTGGTGCCCAACCCCGCCGGGATACAATTCAAGGGATTTCACCTCCCTTCTGCTCCGCGAGGCCGCCATAGTGACTACCCCCGGCAGCGGGTTCGGCGACCCCGGTGAAGGCTACGTCCGAATGGCGCTGACCGTTCCCTGGGAGCGCATCCGGGAGGCCGTTGAGCGAATCTGCAAACTCGATCTGGGAAATCCGCCTTCAGGTGAAAAAAGCAGCAATCGGAGTAGGGAGTAATCAGGGGGACTCGGTCCGGATATGCCGGGAGGTTTTTGACCTGTTTCGAATTAACCCGGCGATCGATATTCTCAGGACGTCGTCGCTCTACAGAACAAGCCCCGTAGGGGTGGCCGAGCAGGATTGGTTTATCAATGCGGCCGTCCTCGTGCAGACCCGGCTGGCGCCCCGGGCGCTGCTCGAACTCATGCTCGAGGTCGAAAAGAGCTTCGGAAGAGTCCGCACGGCAAAATGGGGACCTAGGACCCTGGATCTGGACGTTCTTTTCTATGAAAATATCCAGCTCGATCTGCCCGGACTCAAGGTGCCTCATCCGCAGATGAGCGAACGCCTCTTCGTTCTGAGGCCCCTGGCCGAAATAGAACCCGGCTGGGTGCATCCCGGACTTGGACTCTCCGTTCAGGAAATGCTGGATCGAATCCTCGAGATCGATCGCCGGCAGCAAATTCAAAAACTGGAAAAGTGAAATGGGACGTTTATTTGTCTTTGCCATACTGGTATGGATAGCCTATTTTATTGTAAAAACGATCTGGAAGGGCCTCTCCCTTCCCTCCGGTTCCAAGCGCCAGGAGCGCGGCCCGGCTTCGGACGCCGAACTCATCCGCGACCCTCAATGCGGCGCCTATTTCCTGAAACAAAAGGGGGTGAAAGGAGTCGTTGATGGCCAGGTCATCCATTTTTGCAGCGAGCAATGCTACGACAAATATCTCAAAAGCCGGAATCGGAAATAAACAACACTTTGGCAGGAGTCCGACGTGAAATTCTTTATCGATACGGCCAACCTTGATGAAATAAAAGACGCTTACGATCTCGGGGTCCTCGATGGGGTTACCACCAACCCCAGCCTGATAGCAAGAGAAGGAATCACGGGCAGGGACGCTTTCAAGAGCCATATCGGCAAGATATGTGAGATCGCGCAGGGCCCGGTGAGCGCCGAAGGTGTCCGCCGCGACCTGGACGGCATGCTTAGGGAAGGTCGGGAACTTGCCGCAATAGACCCGAACGTCGTCGTGAAAATACCCATGACCACAGTGGGCCTCAAGGCCGTCAAAACATTGTCTCAGGAAGGGGTGCACACAAATGTAACCCTGGTATTTTCTCCCCTTCAGGCCCTTCTTGCGGCAAAGGCCGGAGCAACCTATATCAGCCCGTTCGTCGGCAGGCTCGATGACATATCCCAGGACGGCATGAACATTGTTCGTGAGATTCTCGATATATTTTCGAATTACCTTTTTGAAACCGAAGTTATCGTCGCCAGCGTTAGAAATCCCATACATGTGCTTACAGCCGCGCGTTTAGGCGCGGATATTGCTACCATCCCGTATAAGGTCATTGAACAGCTTGCGCGCCATCCATTGACCGATCTGGGAATAGAAAAATTCTTGCAAGATTGGAAAAAAGTCGAAAAATAGAACACCGTCATTTGCAGGGTCGTGGTGCACGATCTTGGTATTGCAGGAGTGGGCCTTGCCCGCGATGCAGATGTGAACAGGAGGGGTCATGAAGCGAACGGCACGGGTTGCCCGGTATCTCCTTTTCGCTGCGATCATCGTTTTTTTGACGGTTTCCTGCCCGATGGGCTCACATGCGGAAATATTCAAGTATGTGGATAAGGATGGGGTAATTCATTACACCAACACCCCCACCTATGCGCAGTCAAAGGTCGTGAACCTGCCGCCCCTGACCATGGTGAATTTCCAGAGATATTTCCCGAATTACAACTGGTCGTCCCGGGGGTTTCGGCCCGGACCCCTGTCAAATCTGCCCAATCAGGCAGCTTATGATCCTCATATAAAGCTGACCTGCAAGCTTTACGGCCTGGATTGCAACCTGGTGAAGGCGATCATCAGGGCTGAATCGGCCTTCAACCCGTTGGCGGTATCTCCAAAAGGCGCAATGGGCCTGATGCAGCTCATGCCCCAGACATCGCAGGACCTCGGCGTTGTGGATCCTTTCGACCCTCGGCAGAATATCGACGGTGGAGTAAGGTATCTCAGGATGATGCTCGACCGGTTCAGCAACAACACGGCCCTTGCGCTGGCCGCCTACAATGCGGGTCCGGAGGCGGTTGTTGAACACGGTGGAATTCCGCCTTTTGATGAAACCCAAATTTATGTTAAGAGAGTTATGGACTTTTATGATCGGTACCGTTACTAATCTAGAGGGAGCGGGAGCGCAAAGCTCCGAGGACGGCATCTGCAAGCATGAAAGTTTTGACTTTATGATCGTTTTGAACCGAAGCGATCTATCGAGGCAAAGCCTCACGACTTTGCCCAACGTCCTGACCTTCTTCAGGATGGCCACCATACCCGTGATAGTGTCGCTCCTGATACCTCCCGCCTCCGCTTTAGCGCAGAATCTGGCTTTCGTAGTCTATTGCGTCGCCTCGCTTACCGATTACCTGGACGGCATCCTGGCGCGTCGCTCCAATACGGTTACTTCCATCGGGAAGCTGCTCGACCCGCTTGCCGACAAGCTCCTCACCACGGCCGTGCTCATAATGCTGATTCCAAAAGTTCACGCATGGCTGGTTTTCCTCATCGTCGGCCGTGAGATAGGTATAACCGGCCTGCGCTCGATCGCCGCCGGGCACGGTATGATCATCAACCCCAGCCGAATGGGGAAAAACAAAATGGTCTCCCAGACCCTGGCGCTTGTCTTTCTTCTGCCGGCCATCCCCGGGATTCAGTCCACCCTGAATCTGATCGGGACCTCCTTCCTGTGGATTTCACTGGTCTTGAGCTATATATCCGCCCTGGACTACTTCCTCAGTTTTTACAGGGAAGCAAAACACCGGGGCCAACCCAATACATAGATGGAAAATGTCATCGTTTAAGCTGCCCGAATTCCGCCCGCCCGATTTCACCGCACCACCCTTAAATGACGCACCCGAGGTGCGATTCAAAGAAGTCAAAAGGTTCGGCGTAGCCCCGGAAACTTATCACGCAACCTCGATCTACCCGGAATATTTCCAGGTCCGCAAGGGGGACTGGGTCCTTGCGAAGGACTCACGCATGGACTGCGTGGCAGTGCTGAACGCCGAGGGGACCATCGATGTGCGGGAATTCCGCCTCCTCAAGCCGGGAGATCTTGTCGCATGCGGCCGGAGCGAAAATGGGGAAGAAGGGATATTCGTCCACGTCGAGGCCTTCGGATGGGAACAGGCGGTTTCGGAAAAGTTTGCCTTTCGGACGCGGATATCCCGCGAGACTTCTTTTTCATATGATTACGACGAACTCTATAACCTGCTCGAATACGACCGCGAAAACGGGTTCCTGCTCTGGGTGCTTGGCCCGGCAGTCGCCTTCGACAAGGACTCGCGCGACTGTCTGGCCGCCATTATCGATGAGGGGTTCGTCCACGGGGTTCTCGCCGGAAACGCCCTGGCGACCCACGATATCGAGGCTGCGCTCTTCGGCACCGCGCTCGGGCAGGACATCTACACAAAAAAACACGCCCGCCTGAGCCATTACAAGCACCTCGACGCGATCAACCGGATTCGCGGGCTCGGATCGATCAAAGCAGCCGTCGAAAAGGGGATAGTTAAAGACGGGATCATGGCTTCTCTTGTAAAGCGCGGAGTGCCGTTCGTGCTTGCCGGTTCGATCCGGGACGACGGCCCCATGCCCGAAGTGATCGCAGACTCGACTGAAGCCCAGGACAGGATGCGGGCGCTGGCCCGAAACGCGACCACGGTGATCGCAATGGCCACACAGCTTCACTCCATTGCGACCGGAAACATGACTCCGTCATACAGGGTTATGGATAACGGCATAGTCCGCCCCCTATATTTCTTTGTCATAGATATGTCCGAGTTTGCGGCAAACAAGCTGGCCGACCGGGGCTCGCTCACCGCCAGATCGATTCTTACCAACACGCAGGATTTTGTCGTAAATCTGCACCGGAGGCTCATACGAAAACAGTGAACAGTGGTCAGTGGTCTAAACTAAGCTCGATCTTTTTCTGTCCACTGTTTTCATTCCACCACGGCCAGTCCAAAATGTGTATGTTCCGACGCGCGGTAGCCGTCGGTGCGCCCTTCGAAGTACCGCTGCTGGATGTCCGGCGGGGCAAGATTTTCCTGGAGGCGCAATCCGATACGGGCAAGGCCGGCGCCAAGAGTCGATGGGTCAATGCCCTCTTTTATCGGCTCCCCCAGCGATTCCAGGGAATCCTTTATAGCCTTTATGCGTTCAGCCTCTTTTCCAGTGCTGCACACGGTGGGGTCGAAGTAATCGAAAACGATCATGCTGCCGCGGGGAGAAATCCTGGCCGCGGCACTCAAAGTGGCGAAGACCTCATCGCGAGACAGATAATATGTGACTCCCAACCAGCTAAAGAAAGTCAAAGCGCAGGGATCGTAGGCCGGGCACATGAGTATTTTGTCCAGTTCCTCCTTTGTGAAATCCAGCGCAACGAAATGCAACCCGGCCGGAATTTCCCAGCCCAGCCTGGCAATGCGCTCACGCTTGCAGGCCTGTGTGGCGGGATGATCTACCTCGAATACCTGTAGCCTGTCCAGCATCTGCCGGCAGCGAAAGGCGAACGTATCCATCCCGGCCCCCAGAATAACATACTGGTGCAGACCCCGGCCGACGGCCTTCGCAAGGGCATCTTCGGCAAACCGTGCACGGCTCAGAACAGTCGAGGCAATCGTCCAGAGTTGCAGCATCCGCCCCATTGCGCTAATCTTATCCGGACACGAAGCCGCGCCGGAAGGATCGATCGCCTCGAGCCTCGCTATCCAATACCTCGCAATACGTGTGAGTTCTTCTTCCGTCAGCAGGCTACAGGCCAAGGGATCGTCAAATATCCTGGGGTTGTCGTGCAGAGCGTGATAGCCGCGCATGAGTGCGGTGCCCAGGGCAGTGCGGCTCACCTGATTTTCTTCCATTCCCATCGTCTCCCGTATGATTCAACCATGCGGCATTATACTACCACTTCCGTCCCCGCGTTTCCAGCCACTGCCTCTTCGATCGAATCGATCGAGCAGATCACCGCCCGGCGCCCGCCTGATTTGATGAACTGGAGTGCGGCCTCCACCTTGGGGCCCATCGAACCGGCCGGGAAGTGCCCTTGTCTCAGGTAGCGCTCTCCTTCATCGACACTCATTTTGCGCAGGAACATCTCCCCGGCGGTATTGTATGAAATTGCCGCCCCATCAACGTCTGTTGCGATTATCAGCACCTGCGCTCCGACTTCTTCGGCGAGTTTCGCGCTGGCCAGGTCCTTATCGATTACCGCGTCGACCCCCTGAAAAGCTCTCCCATGCCGGATGACGGCAATTCCGCCTCCTCCGCACGCGATCACTATGAATCCCATCTCGATCAACCGTTTGATCTCCCTCTTCTCGATAATAGTGACAGGCTTCGGAGAGGCTACCACCCTCCTTATGCCAAGGTGGGTTTTCACCGCGGGATAGCCGAGCTTGGAACCTTCCCTGAAAGCAGGGCCGATAGGTTTTGAGGGCTCGAGGAAGCCGGGGTCTTTCTCATCGACCAGTACATAGGTGAGCACGGTCACGATCAGGTGTTGGTGCTCTCCTTCCATTTTGGTCAGTTCGTTATCGAGCGTGGATTCGATCATGTACCCGATCTGTCCCTGGGTCTGAGCGACGAGAATTTCGAGCGGGAGGCTGGGAACTTCGGGGCAGCATTCCTGCTGGAGGAGAAGATGCCCGACCTGTGGGCCGTTTCCGTGAGTTATTATGACGCGATATTTCTTCGTGAGGCGCGCGACCTGTCCAACGGGGACCGCGAGGTTTGCGAACTGTTCCTCTATTGTCCCGCTCTCGCCTTTGCGGATGAGAGCGTTGCCGCCAAGGGCAACCAGCAGGATCGGCCGCGTTTCATTTTTATCTACCCGATGAGCGCTCAAGTCCCCAACATCCTTCAGGACAGGGAAAGACTGTATTTAAGCGCTTGATCGACCTCGCACATGACAACCTCCGGAAGGCTTGCAACCCTTGGAGCAATAAGCCGCCGTTTGTCTATTGTCCTGAGCTGTGCAAGGTTGATTATGGAAGCCTTTTTCAATCCCTGCTCAATGCCAACGGCCACGCATATCGGATATGAGGCCTTCTTTTCGGAGTATCCGGTAATGACGGCGACTATTGTCGTAGGCGAGTATGCGTTTCCGATATCATTTTGAACGATCACAACAGGTCCGGTTTTGCCTGTCTCACTCCCCATGGCAGGTTCCAGATTTGCGTAATAGACCTCTCCACGCTTCACCTGCAGAACGCTCAAAGCTTATCCTCTCCCTTTCAAAGGTTCTCAGCATCCACGTACTTGAACTCTTCCACCGTGTCTAGGTTCTCCCCAGCCATCTCAATATAAGCCTCACGCATCTTCTCCTCGAATTGCTTGCGTTCCAAACGGCCAAGCCCTTCCTCAATAGACTCGCGCACGAGCGCTGACACCTTCTTTCCCTGCGCTGCGGCGGACTTAACCAGCCTGCGCTTGAGCTCCAACGGAACGATCAGATTTAGTCTGGCGTCTTCTGTAGATGAATTATGTGCCATTTCAAGCTCCTCTATTGCACATTGTTTCTACATAACTATTCTTATCATGAATGGGACTTCCAGACAAGTGAGGACGCTGGAAAAATTTCGGTCACCGGGTCGCAGGCACCCTACAAGACGCTGATTTTCTTAAGCTTCTCCGCGAGCACGTCCTTGAGAAAAGGCGGCCCGTGGTCCTTGTATTCGTAGCGAATCCTGATCGCCGGCTTGTTTATGTGAAGAAGGGCGCGCAGGTCCGCCGGGGTCGAAAAAACCACCAGGTCGCAATCGGCGCGGTTTATCGTTTCCTCCAGGTCCATTATCTGCTGCTCCGAGTAGCCCATGGAGGGCAACTGGTCTCCGATGTGAGGATAACGTTGGTAAGTCTCCCTGATAGCCCCTACCGCAAATGGCTGTGGCGCCACGATTTCCGCCGCTCCGAATTTGCGGGCGGCAATCGTTGCGGCGCCAAAAGGCATCCCTCCGTGCGTGATCGAGGGTCCGTCTTCGACTACCAGCACGCGCCGCCCCCGGATGAGGTCGGGATTATCGGCCGAGATCGGAGATTCCGCCAGGATGATCGTTGCGTCCGGGTTGCTGCCTGCGATGTTTTCCCTGACCTTTTCCACGTTGGACTGCGAAGCGGTATCAACCTTGTTTATGACCGCCACGTCGGCCATGATCATGTTGGTTTCCCCCGGGTAGTAGAGCAGCTCATGGCCTGCCCGATGAGGGTCGAAGACCACTATGTGAAGATCGGGAGCGTAAAACGGGGTGTCGTTATTGCCCCCATCCCAGATGATGATATCGGCTTCGGATTCGGCGCACTCGAGGACCCGGCCGTAATCTATTCCCGCATAGACCGTTATTCCCCTCTCGATCAGGGGTTCGTATTCCTCGCGCTCTTCTATGGTGCACTTGTTCGAATCGAAATCCTCATAGGCCGATAAGCGCTGGACCACCTGTCTTCCAAGATCGCCGTAAGGCATCGGGTGGCGGACAACGACAATCCTTTTGCCGAATTCCTCTTTGAGTATGCCGGCTATTTTGCGGGTGGTCTGGGACTTTCCGGCCCCGGTTCGCACCGCGCAGACCGCGATGACGGGCTTGCTGGACTCGAGCATCGTGTAGGTGGCGCCCAGAAGAATGAAATCGGCCCCCTCGGCCATCGCTATGGCCGCCTTATGCATCACTTCCCCGTATGAAACGTCGCTGTAGGAAAAGGCCACAAGGTCGATGCGGTATTCGCGGATCAGCCTTGCCATGTCCCGTTCGGCATAAATGGGGATTCCATCGGGGTACAATTCTCCGGCCAGCCCGGCAGGATAAGTCCGGCCCTCGATGTTTGGTATCTGAGCGGCGGTAAAAGCCATCACCCGGTAGCGGGGGTTTGCTCTGAAGTAGACATTGAAGTTGTGGAAATCGCGTCCGGCTGCACCAACTATCAAGACTTTTTCGATCATCCGGAACCCCCGGAAGGCAAACGTAGAAAGTAAAAAGGCAAAAGTGAAAAGGCAAGACGTGGATAAAATTATGTTTTTTACTTTTGCCTTTTGCCTTTCCAGTTTATCGCCCTTCCCAGGCGGTCCAGGAATTCCTTCCTCGGGATCTCCCTGGCGCCGAACCTTTTGAGGTGTTCGGTCGTCGTCTGGCAGTCCACGAATTCGAAGCCCAGGTCGGCCAAATAGCGCACCAGGTACACCAGGGCGACCTTCGAAGCGTCGCTCATGGCTGAAAACATCGACTCGCCAAAAAATGCCCTGCCCATTGCGATCCCGTATAGTCCTCCCACCAGCCTGTCTTCATGCCTGGTTTCAAACGAATGGGCATACCCAAGTTCGTGCAGCGCCTCGTAAGCCTCGATCATTTTCCCGGTTATCCAGGTCTCCTCGCGACTCCGGGCGCACGCGCGGATCACCTCGCCAAACGCCCCGTTCATCGTGATGGTGAAAACCTGTTTTTTGATAACGCGCCTGAGGCTGCGGGATATTTTGAACTCGCCGGGAAAAAGGACCAGCCGCGGGTCGGGAGACCACCACAGTATCGGACCCGGGTCTGAATACCAGGGAAATATCCCGTGGGCGTACGCGAGCAGGAGCCGTTCCGCACACAGGTCCCCTCCGACGGCCACAAGACCGCAGGGATCGGCAAACGATGGATTCGGAAATATGAGTTCCTCAGTAAGCTGATAAACCGGCATATGTCAAAACAGTGGTCAGTGGCCAGCGGTCAGTCGTCTGTGGCCGGGAAAAGCCTGCGGCCGATGGCCAGTGGCCGGAAATAACACCCCGGATCAAGGCTGGGTCTTCCTCCGTCCACTGACCACAGGCCACTGACCACTGCCTTTTCACTTTTGCTTTAAGTTATAAGCTCCTGTTCGACATTTTGCGCAAGACTCCTGTCGGGGAACTGGAAGACCAGGTTCTCGGTCTTAAGGGCATCCGAATCCTCAGGCAGAGCTTCATCGGGCCTGTAAATCCTTACCCGGCCGCCTCTTAGCAGCTTTCCAAACAGGATTTCGTCTGCCAGAATGTCCTTTATCTCAGACTGGATGAACCTTGCAAGCGGCCTCGCGCCGAAATTGGAGTCAAAGCCCGATTCCGCCAGCCACCTCCTGGAAGCGGGGGTAAGCTCGAAACGGATATTTTTCTCTGCGAGCTGCTCTTCGACTTCGGCCAAAAACTTATCGACGATCCGCTCCATTATCCCGATGTTAAGACCATTGAACGGAATAATGCCGTCCAGACGGTTGCGGAACTCCGGGCTAAAAAGGTTTTCAACGGCCTTCAGGCCCTTTGCGACTCGAGTGTCCTGCCGCTCCGCTCCCGCAAACCCGATCGATGGCACGTTCATCTCCCTTGCGCCGGCGTTTGAAGTCATGAGCAGGATCACATTTCTGAAATCCGCCTTCTTGCCGTTATTGTCGGTCAAGGTGGCGTGATCCATTACCTGCAGAAGGATGCTGAACAAGTCCGGGTGCGCCTTTTCGATTTCATCCATCAGCAGGACCGTGTAGGGCTGCTTGCGGATGGCGTCGGTCAGAAGCCCTCCCTGGTCGAACCCGATGTAGCCCGGAGGAGCGCCCACCAGCCGGGAGACCGTGTGCTTCTCCATGTATTCGCTCATGTCGAACCGCAGGAAATTGTTCCCCAGAATCCTGGCAAGCTGCTTGGCCACTTCGGTCTTTCCCACTCCGGTGGGACCGATGAGAAGAAATGACCCGATGGGTTTTTCAGGAATCCGCAGGCCGGCCCGCGACCGTTTGATCGCCTTTACCAGCATCTCGATGGCCTGGTCCTGCCCAAAGACGGTTCCCTTGAGCTCTTCTTCGAGGCTCTGGAGCCTGAGTTGATCGGCGGAGGTGACGCTTCTGGCCGGAATCTTGGCTATCCTGGCCACCACGGTCTCGATATCCCGCACCCCGACTATCCTTCGAATCCGTTTATCTTTTTTCAGCCGCAGACTTGCCCCGGTTTCGTCCATCACGTCGATTGCCTTGTCGGGAAGGTACCTGTCGTTTATGTACCTGCCAGCCAAATCGGCGGCGGCCCTGAGCGCTCCGTCCGTGTACTTTACCTCGTGATGCTGTTCATAGTAGGGCCGCAGCCCCTGGAGTATTCGATAAGTCTCATCGACCGAAGGTTCGCGAATTTCCACTTTTTGAAAACGGCGGCTCAGCGCCCGGTCTTTCTCGAAGTGGTTCTTGTATTCTTCGTAGGTCGTCGAACCGATGCAGCGGAGCCCACCCGCCACCAGCGCCGGTTTAAGGATGTTGGAAGCGTCCATGGACCCGCCGCTCGTCGCGCCGGCGCCCACTACGGTATGGATTTCATCTATGAAAAGGATCGCTCCCTGCTTCTTCTGGAGTTCGGCAATTACGCCCTTCAGGCGCGCTTCGAAGTCGCCCCGGAACTTGGTTCCTGCAAGAAGCGCCCCCATGTCCAGGCAGAAGATATCGACCCTGAAGAAGGCCGGCGGGACCTCCTTCTTATGGATTTTGAGCGCAAGCCCTTCCGCTATGGCAGTTTTGCCTACCCCGGGGTCCCCCACGAAGATGGGGTTATTCTTGGAGCGCCTGCCAAGTATCTGAAGCGTCCTCAAGATTTCCTCATCACGCCCGATAAGCGGATCGATCAGACCCTTGGCGGCCTTTTCGATCAGGTTTACCGTAAAGCTTTCCAGGGCGCCGGCCTTGCGGTTAGGCTGATCCTGCGAAATTGACTGATACTCCCCTTCTTCGGGATCGGAAACCTTGGAGATGCCGTGTGAAATATAGCTGAGCACGTCCAGCCTGGATATTCCCTGAGATTTCAGGAAATAGACGGCGTAGGAGTTCTCTTCGAAAAACATGGCCGCCAAAATGTCGCCCGCGTCAACTTCCTTTTTCTCCGCTCCCTGCACGTGCATCAACGCTCGCTGCAAAACGCGCTGAACGGCCAGGGTCTGTATGGGGTCCTGCTCCACCCCTTCGGGCAGCTTTTCCGAACGCTCGTCGAAATACTTTTCCAGGCGCTCTTTGAGCTTATCGCGATCGGCCCCGCATTGGTGGAGAATGCGTCTGCCCGTCACGTCGTGGAGAATGGCGTAAAGGATATGCTCCAAAGTGAAGAATTCATGCCGGCGCTGTTTTGCTTCCTTAATGGCTGCCGCAAATGTGAGTTCGAGCTCTCTGTTGATCATCTTATGCTTCTTCCATAGTGCACCTTAACGGAAACCCACTCTTTCTCGCCAGATGGTGCACGATCTCTACTTTGGTTTCAGCCACATCTTCGGTAAAAACTCCGCAGACGCCGGATCCCGTTTTATGGACCAGCAGCATTATTCGGGTGGCTTCAGCAGCGTTTTTATGAAAGACCTGCTGGAGAATTTCAACGACGAATTCCATCGTAGTGTAGTCGTCGTTATGAAGCAGGACTTTGTACATGGGAGGCAGCTCAAGTTCCTCTTCAACCTGCTGCTCCAGATCCTCCCGGTAATCTGGATGATAATCGCTCATCACCTTCCCTCACGTGAAAAATTAAAGAAAGGAAAGTCGTCCGCTCATTCTCTTAATTATAATATAATGTATTACTTTTTCACTAATACAGTATCGAAAAGTGCAGTGCATTCTTAATTAAAACGGAAGCGGGAAGCTGGCAAACGGTTTTCGTCCTGTATCTTCGCACCTCGACCCTTGCTGCCCGCTGCCGGAAAAATGGAGTGCTAACTTGGCAGGCAACAGCTTTGGGCGCTTTTTTTCCGTAACCACCTGGGGAGAATCGCACGGTACTGCCCTGGGAGCCGTCATCGACGGCTGCCCGCCCGCAATCCCCTTAAGCCCCGCTGACATCCAGAAGGACATGGATCGCAGGAGGCCCGGAAAGGCGTTTACCTCACCACGTGGCGAAACGGACACCGTTGAAATCCTCTCGGGGGTCTTCCAGGGCCTCACAACCGGTACCCCCATCAGCCTGATTATATACAATCGCGATGTGCGAAGCAGCGACTACTCCGAGATTTCGCAGCTCTACCGGCCCGGTCACGCCGACAGGACATTCGAGCAGAAATACGGGTTGAGAGACTGGCGGGGCGGAGGCAGGAGTTCGGCCCGTGAGACTGCGGCCAGAGTAGCTGCAGGGGCCGTCGCCAGGAAGTTTCTGGACGCACGCGGGATTTCCGTGCACGCCTTCACCCTTTCCCTTGCGGGCGTGGAATGCCGCGACTTCGACCCGGACGAAATAAATAGAAACCCGCTCTACGCCGCGGACCCGCAAGCGGCTCAAAAGATGCTGGCCCGCCTCAAAGAGATCCGCGCCGCCGGGGATTCGGCGGGGGGGATCGTAGAAATCCGCGCCAAAGGGTGCCCTCCCGGTCTCGGCGAGCCTGTATTCGACAAACTTGACGCACGGCTGGCGGCTGCAATCATGTCAGTGGGCGCCGTCAAAGGGGTCGAAATAGGGGAAGGATTCAGGGCAGCGGGCATGCTCGGCAGCCAGAACAACGATCCGATAACTCCCGAGGGCTACGAATCAAATCACGCGGGCGGTATTCTCGGCGGGATCTCCACAGGCATGGAGATCATAATAAGGGCCGCAGTAAAGCCGATCCCGTCGATATCCAAACCCCAGCGCACGGTGGACACGGCCGGCAAACCCGCGCTTATCAGTGTAAAAGGCCGCCACGACATTTCGGCTATTCCAAGGATCATTCCGGTCCTGGAGGCCATGACCCTGCTGGTGCTGGCCGATTTTATGCTCCATCCGCAGCCGGGATTGCCCAGCTAGTATCGATGGATGCCAACTGGATCGCCACTAATACCAAGTTGCGCCCATACGGGTAAGAATTGGCGATTGGAACCCCCCTTTTCTAAAGGGGGGCAGGGGGGATTTTACCGGTCGCGAGGCGCAACAGGTCTGGCGATAAGCTGCCGAAAACAGGCAGGTGCTAATAGAAGGGAAAACAGCGGCAATGGCTGCTCATGCCCCGGCGCCGCCCCCGCTGCGGCAATCTCGGCCGCGGCGGCTCGCCGCCGCCACTATCCCGCCCTACCGGTGAGGTAGTCTTCGCTTAGTTTCTGGCTCGGCCGGGTGAAGATGGTCTCGGTTACATTGAATTCGATCAGTTCGCCCAGCCAGAAAAAGCCCGTATAATCAGAGGCGCGGGATGCCTGCTGCATGTTGTGGGTCACAATGACGATAGAGTAATCTTTTTCGAGCGACCGCATCAGTTGTTCAATCTGAAGGGTGGCAATCGGGTCCAGGGCCGAGCAGGGTTCATCCATCAGGATCACTTCCGGCTTTACGGCGATAGTTCGAGCGATACAGAGTCGTTGCTGCTGGCCAAGAGACAGACTCAGTGCGTCTTCTTTCAACCTGTCTTTCACCTCGTCCCAGAGCGCAGCGCTTCGAAGACTGCGTTCAACCATTTCGAACAGGTCTCCCTTATCCCTGTGAAGCCCGAGCACACGCGGCCCGAATGCGATGTTGTCGAAAATGGACTGAGGAAAGGGGTTGGGGCGCTGAAAGACCATTCCTACCCGCTTGCGGAGTTCAGCAACATCGGTGCCGGGGGCGTAGATGTCCTGCCCGTCGAATTCGACGCGCCCCCCTACCCTTGTGCCCTCAATAGTGTCGTTCATCCGGTTGAGGCAGCGCAGAAAAGTCGATTTGCCGCACCCCGAAGGCCCGATCAGCGCCGTTATGCGTCGATCCCGGATGGACATCGAAATATTGCTGAGGGCAAGTTTTTTGCCGTAATAGAAATTGAGGTGCTCTACCCTGATTCTTACCATCTCTTCGCTTTGGGGGCTATCCGAAACGGCCCGTAATGTAATCCTCCGTGCGCCTGTCGCCGGGGGTTGTGAATATTTCCGTTCCAGAACGGTATTCGATCAGATCGCCCATTAGAAGGAAGGCCGCCTGGTCCGCCACTCTGGCTGCCTGCTGAATGCTGTGCGGCACGATGATGATCGTATAGAGTTTTTTCAGCTCATGCAGAGATTCCTCGACCTTTCTCGTCGAGATCGGGTCCAGACCGGAGGTCGGTTCGTCGAGCAGCAGCACCTCCGGCTCAAGCGCCAAGCTTCTGGCGATGCAAAGTCTTTGCTGCTGGCCTCCGGAAAGGGCATTTGCCGGGCTGTCCAGCCTATCTTTTATTTCGTCCCATAAAGCCGCCTGGGTGAGACTGCGTTCCAGGATTTCCTCCGTTCTACCGCGCCCCGGATAGCCGGCCAGTTTCAGCCCGTAGGTAACATTTTCCCGAACGGTTCCGGGAAGAGGCAACGGGAGCGCGAACACCATTCCGACGCGGCGGCGCAGGTTTGCGACGTTGGTGCCGGCATCGTAGACGTTTTTGCCGTCCAAAAGCACCCGCCCGCTCATGCGGGTATCTTCGACCATATCGTTCAGCCTGTTGATCAGACGAAGCAAGGTTGTCTTTCCGCCTCCCGCAGGCCCGAAAAAAACGGTTACGGACCTGGGTGGCGCCTCCAGGGTGATGTTGCGCAGCGCCTGGAAATCTCCGTAAAAATAATTTACCTCCTCGATCGATATCTTAGGCTCTACCATTGCCGCCTCCTGCGAAAATAGCTTCGCAGGACGGTTGCCGCCACATTCATGGACAGGACGAGAATGAGCAGAACGAGCGCCGTCCCGTACTGAACCCTTACCGGCATTCCGGGCACCTGGGTGCTGATCACATAGAGATGATAGGGCAGCGCCATTACCTGGTCGAACGGTGACTGGGGCAGCCGTGGCAGATAGAAGGCGGCAACCGTAAACAGAATGGGGGCGGTCTCCCCGGCAGCACGCAAAAGACCCAGAATTATGCCCGTTATTATACCCGGCAGGGCCTCTGGGAGAACGATATAGCGGATTCCCTGCCAGCGGGTGCCGCCAAGGCTTGCGATAACGGTGCGAAATTCCATGGGAACGGCACGAAGAGCTTCCTCCGAGGTGCTGATGATGACCGGCAGGGTCATGATTGCCAGGGTCAGTACGCCCGCCACGATTGAAGTGCCCATATGCAGAAAAAGGACGAACATGCCCAGTCCGAAAAGCCCGTAGACAATGGAAGGAATGCCCGCCAGGTTTACGATCGCAAGCCGGATGGCCCGCGTCATCCAGGTGTCTCTTGCGTACTCGGCAAGATAAATGGTTCCGGCAACACCCACCGGGATGGCGGCAACCGCAGTGCCTACCGTTAGAATGAGCGTTCCGAATATGGCCGGGAAAATGCCTCCCTCTTTCATGCCCTCGTAAGGCATCGAAAAAATGAATCCCCACGAAATGGCCCTTGCCCCTTCAACCAGAATAATTCCTATCACGATCAGAATAGGTCCAACTACGGCTATCGCCGACAGGGTCAGAACGGCAAATCCTATCTGCTGCGTCCGGTTCCGGTCCATCAGCGCAGACCTCCCTTGTGCCGCTTTTTGAAAATTGCGCCTGCACCCACAATATTGATGATAAACGTAAGAATGAACAGGATAATTCCGATTCCAAAAAGAGCGTGATAGTGCACGCTCCCGTTGGCAACCTCCCCCATTTCGGCCGCCACCGTAGCGGTCATAGTCCTCACCGGCATGAAGAGCGATCCAAGACTTAGAGGCATCCGGCCCGCATTTCCGGTAACCATCATGACCGCCATCGTCTCACCGATCGCCCTCCCCATCCCGAGCATCACGGCCGTGGCGACTCCGGAGCGCGCAGCAGGGACAATTACACGCCAGATAGTCTGCCAACTGGTAGCCCCCATCGCCAGCGCCGCATCGCGGTAGCTCTTTGGCACGCTGTCCAGGGCGTCCTCAGCCACACTGATTATTGTGGGTAAAGACATATAGGCCAGAAGCACCGCTCCCGTGAAGGCCGAAAGCCCCGTCGGAACATTCAGAGTGGTGCGCACCAGTGGCGCTATGACGTGCATTCCAAAAAAGCCCAGAACTACGGAGGGTATTCCTGCGAGCACTTCAATGAGCGGTTTTAGAATTTCACGTGCCCAGTTGGGCGCCACTTCCCGGACAAAAACAGCGGTTGTCACTCCCAGGGGAAGGGCGATAGCTATTGCAGCTATCGTTACGTAAGCCGATCCGAGGATCAGGGGCAAGGTGCCGAAAATATCGAAGGTAGGATACCACCGGGTCCCGAACAGATTGCCGGGGGAAACTTCCCAGAGTGTAGGAAGGCCCTCCTTGAGCAGAAAGAAAAAGATGAGCAGGACGAAACCGATCGTGGAAAATCCGAGTACGCGGATGGTGGACTCGATGAAAAACTCGGTCCAGCGTTTGCCCGCTGTATCGGATGAACCCCCCCGGCCCTTCAAAAGCCTCTGCGAAATTTTACCATAGAGGGACAAAGCCCAGTTTTGCCACAAGGGTCTGGCCACCGTTTAGTATCCAGTCGATGTAGTCCTTTATCTGTCCCGCAGGCTGGCCTGCCGTATACATGTAAAGTGGGCGCGCAACAGGATAGGAACCGTCTTTGACGGTTTGCGCCGACGGGACAACGAAGGGGCCGCTTTGACTCTTTGCTACCGCTATGACTTTCTGGTCCCCGGTCACGTAACCGAGGCCGTCATACCCGATAGCATTCGGGTTTTGGCGGATTTCACTGCTTATCCCCTCACTCGAAGGCATCAGGAGCGTGTCGGGAGAAAACAGAAGTTTGCTCCTGCCGTTTCCCACCCGGATCACATTCTCCAGAAAATAGACATAAGTTCCGGAATTGGACTCCCTGGACAGCATCACGATCGGCCTGTTCTCGCCCCCCACTTCCTTCCAGTTTTTGATCGCCCCGGTGTAGATCTCTGAAATCTGCCGCATGGTCAGACGCTGAACCGGGTTGGAGGGACTCACGACGATCGCGATTGCGTCGTGCGCGACAGTGAATTCAACCGGAACAATTCCGTTGGCTTTAGCGGCGCTTACCTCTTCGGGCTTCATTTCGCGGGACACGTTTGCGATCGAAACCGTCCCGTTTATCATGGCAGCGATGCCCGTCCCGCTGCCTCCCCCCGTCACCGATATGCGCTCGTCCGGGTGCACCTGCATATAGGTTTCGGCCCATGCAAGCGCAAGGTTTACAAGGGTATCGGACCCTTTATTTTCAATTGTCCCGGCGTGGCCGCCCGGCGCGGCCCCGGTTTCCGACATTTTACCGTCGCATCCCGAGAGCACGACGCCGCTAATGAGCAGCGCAAGACAGATTTCCTTAAGCCTCTTGCTCAGACCTTTTGCGGTTCGCGCGCGGTTATCCGGGCCACCCGCGCCCTTTGTGCTCATTTCCATTTTCTCCGACCGGCCATAATTTCGCTCTTCTGCCGGTGAACTTTTCGAACTCCGAAAAACACCTGCAGCCAAATAAGAACATGCCAAATTTCTGTCGCCCGGCTTTTAAAGGTAAGCTTGCTTGAACGCGAGAGCCCCCTGCCCGCATTCTAAAATAGATTATAAGAGATGCATCCCAAATTCAATTTCTTTCACGCTTGACATAGCTATTTCCTTGTGATAGTAAGTCTCCATAACTGATCGTTGTCTTCTAATAGTGAATATCCACATCTTTTGGCGTGCGAGCGCGCTTCCGAGAGTCCGATGCAAGACATCCCGAGCCGCCTTGACAGTATGCTCCGAAAACTTCGGGAACGGGGATTCCGCATCACTGCCCAGCGGCTTGCGATACTCAAGGTCCTTGCCGAGAACAGGGGGCATCCCGGCGCAGAAGAAATTTACGCCGCGGTAAAAGCGGATTTCCCCACTACAAGCATCGCTACCGTGTATAAGACCTTGGCTGTCTTAAAAGCGATTGGTGAGGTATTGGAACTTGAGTTCAGCGGTGATTATAATCGCTATGACGGTAAAAGACCCGGTCCTCATCCTCATCTGATCTGCATCAAATGCAAGAGCATTGTCGATCCCGAATTAGCGAGCCTGGCCGAAATGAGTGAAAAGCTCGCCTCGGAATCCGGGTATAAACTCATCGGCCATCGACTGGATTTTTACGGCATCTGCCCTGAGTGTCAGAAAAAAGGGCAGCCTTTCTTTTGAGTCCGCTATGGGGAGTGATTCCCCATCATTTGGCAAAACTGCCGGCGTTTCCTCTTATTTGTGAAACGTACAATACTGCGCTGACGCGCAAAGATAAGGAGACTGAAATGGCTGACAAAGTTGAGGTCTGTATGTGTGAAAAGTGCGGGAATGAAGCTGAGATGACCATAAGCTGCCAATGGGTAGATGTTCGGACAGCATCTGGAGAAACCCGGAAAAAACAAAAAGAAACCAGGACATGTAAAGTCTGCGGCAATGAAGCTGACATGATTATTGATTTTGACGACTGATTTGCTTGACTGCCGATTGTTATTACCAGCAACCGGGGCCGGAACCAGCAAAGGAAACGGCCCCCTTTCGTTACGCTTTTCGAGACCTGCGGATTGGCCGCTAAACAGTTCTGAAAGCAGAGGTGCAACATGGCTGGATTCGTTACAAACATTGAAGAGAAAACATCAAACAACCGCAACTTCCGTACAGTGCTTTTCACAACTTCCCTGTCCCAGTTGGTGGTCATGAATCTTAGGCCGAAGGAAGACATCGGTTCGGAAGTGCATGATGATGTCGATCAGTTCATAAGAATTGAGGCCGGCGAAGGAAAGGCGGTGCTCAACGGCAAGGAGCATCCCCTGATGGACGGGTCGGCGGTGGTGATTCCGGCGGGAGTTGAGCACAATATCGTCAATACCTCGGCAAAAGAGGACTTGAGGCTGTATACGATTTATACGCCTCCCGAACACAAAGACGGTACCGTGCACAAAACGAAAGCAGATGCTCTCGCTGCCGGACATTGATTGGGAACCGTTCCTGAAATCATTTGACCGCTCAGCATGTCCTCGCTGCTTTGCTAATAAATTCAAGGTATTAAGCCCGGAGAATTTTCACAAAACATCCCTCATGTCATTGCGTTTCTAAATTCTCCCCCCTTCTCAGCGTCTCCGTGTCACTGCGCCACCGCGCCACCGCATCTCTACATCCCCGCATTTCCCTCCCCGGCCGGCGCGTCGGAGCGGTTCCACCAGCCGCCGCCCAGCGCCTGGAACAGCGCCGCAGTATCGGCGTAGCGGTTCGAGAGGGCCTGCGCCAGGTTGAGCGATGCCTGCTGGTAGGTCTGTTCGGCATTAAGAAGGGCCAGGTAGCTGATGTCTCCCAGTTCCAACTGGCGGCGCGCAATGGCAAGACTCTGGCCGGCGGCCTGCTCGGCGGCTACTGCCGCCTTAGCGGCCTCTGCGTCGCTTTGGACGGCGTGGAGCACATCGGCCACGTTCTGGAAAGCGGTAAGCACAGTGCTGCGATACTGCGCCGCCGCCTGGTCGAAGGCCGCTTCGGCGGCGCGCTGCCGGTGCAGCAGGGTCCCTCCCTGGAATATCGGCTGAGCAATATTGGCCCACAAGGCCCAAAAACCGGTCCCGGGGGTGAACAACTGACTGATCGCAGTGGCGCCGGACCCATAGTTGGCGCTCAGGGTGATGTTGGGCAACCGGTTGGCTGCGGCTACGCCGATCAGGGCGCTGGCAGCGTGCATCTGCTCTTCGGCCGAGCGCACGTCAGGCCGCTGCTCGACAAGCTTCGACGGAAGGCTCACGGGCAGCTCTTGGGGCAGTTCCAGCGATGTGATTTCGAACTGCTCGGCGAGCGCCTCGCTGGGAAAACGGCCGGCGAGGCGGCTCAGCAGGTGGCGCTGCTGCGCCGGTTGTTTTTCAAGCGGCGGCAGCGTGGCCTGCGTATTTGCCAGGGTTGCTTCCTGCGCAACCACGTCCGCCCTGGCAACCTGGCCGAGCGCATACTGGCGCTTTAGCAGTTCGAGCGAGTGGCTCTCGATATCTATAATTCCCCGGGTCGCCTTTATCTGCCCGCGCAAACCCGCCTCCTGTATTGCCGAGGCGACCACATTCGAGGTAAGACTCAGGTAAGCGGCCTCGAGCTGGAAGCGTTGCGAATCGGCCTGCGCTTTGAGCGATTCCACCTGCCGCCTTGTGCCGCCGAACACATCCGGCGCATAGGCCACGGTAAACTGGCCGGTGTGAAGGCTGTAAATGTAGGCGCCGGAGGCTGTCGGGCTGCCCAGTTCCCCGGCAACCTTCTGACGCGCTGCGCTGTAATCGGCTGAGATGCCGGGCCACAGAGCGCCCTCCTGTGCGTAGACGTTTTCCCGGGCCACGCGCAGCGCGGCCAGCGCGCTTTCCATGTCCGGGTTTTTCTTGATTGCCTGATCGATCAGAGCGTTTAGCGGCATCGAATGGAAAAGCGTCCACCACTGACCGGAGATGTCCATCTTCTGCACAAGCCGTTGAACCTCGCCGCCTGTGCATAATCGTTCTCCGCCTGCTCGACGTCCTTTAAGGGGCCGCCTCCGGACTGATGTACGCCGCGCGCCCGCTCCAGGCTGAACCTGGCGCGCTTGAGGGCAGACCCGCGCTTTGTCGTCATCGGCATAAGCCAGGGCGAGGTCACCCGAGTCTATAACGACGAGGGGCTGGTCTTTTTTAACCCGGTCGCCCAACTGAACGTCAAGCTTTATCACTTTGCCCGCCACCGGCGGTAGGATGTTGACCGTGCGCGTGGGGTCGGCCTCGACCACACCCGGCAACTGCAGCACGTGGGGGCTGTCTTTCACGGCGACCGGCTCTACCTCCAACCGCGAACGCAGCGCGGACCCCTCGGGTATGATAATTCTTTCGCCTTGACGACTAAAGGCGGGCGGGGGGTCCGGTGTGCCCTGGCCGGCGCTTTGTCCGAACAAACGCGACTCGCGGCTGCCGAACCACATGCCCAGCGCAAAAACCAATATCGCGCCCCCTAACAGGGCAAAGCGCACTCCCCTTGAATGATGATTCAACTCAGACATGGGATGACTCCTCAAGATCCTCGCCTTGAAACCTTGATTTCAAATGCAGGGCAATACATAACTCTATCTCCGTAACGGGAAACGCTTGCATACCGGCGACGCTGACCCGCCCAATAATCATCTGCTCTGAAACTATGATCCAACTGACGGGAAACTAAAAGCTCGAGGCAAGCGAAGGCGGGCCGCGAACCCACTGGCTGGTAAAAAAGCTTACGGAGTGAAGTTTCGATTTCCAGGACCGGTGAAATCCCGATGCTGCCACAATGTAGAAAAACAGAAAAAAGAGGATGACTTGAGCCGTCTGGAAGGTCTTTACGATCATGCACGCCAGGCATATCGGCTGAGCCCCGGCGTCGTTTAAGCAATAGGAAGCCTGTTCACAGGCAACTGACTGAAAATCGGCCTTGCTGTGGGTTAAATGGACAAAGGCGGTGACGGTGAAAATGAACAGGGCCAAACACAGGCTGAAGCAACGCGAGATATCGGCTCTGTGATTTAAGGTTGCCAGGCCCAATTCCAGTTTCTTCCGCAAAAATAAGAAACCTGCGATACTCTAACCTGCGAAATTAAGTTGCCAACAAAAATCCGGGATCGATAGTGCTTGTCAGGACAGCGGGCGGCGATGCGCCGCAGCCGGCATGGCCATTCAACCTGCCGGATCGGCGTCCGGGCAGGATGGCCGCTGCCCATCGCGGCTGCGGCCACGCCGCCTGGTTGCAACTCCATTTAAAAAGACAAACTCATGACGGGCGGCCCTAATGCACGATTACCAAAGCCCAGCCGACCGCCCAGATCAACGCCCCCATAGTGGCCACGGCACAGACTACTGCCACGAGCTTATGATAAAAGTCCTCCTCCCCCTTTTCCCGATATCCCAGAAGAAATCCTGCCAGGATCCCGCAAAGCAGCCCCCCGCCATGGGCCCAGTTGTTAATTCCCGGGACCAGGAAGCCAAATACGAAAATTATAATGACCCACCCGCCTACCTGATGATAGACCATTTGCCCGTAGTGCCCGCCTCTGCTTTTTCCGAAATAGAGCGCTGCGCCGATAAGACCGCAAATGGCCGCCGATGCTCCCAGGGTAAAAGGGACTCCAACGACGTATGACACAAGGTAGCCTGCGACTCCACTCAGAGTGTAAATCGAAAACATCCTGTAGCTGCCATATTCCTGGATAACGAACGGGCCAACTTGCCACAGGGCTATCATGTTGAAAAGTATGTGCAGAATGCTTCCGTGCAGATAGTTGGCGCTCAGGACCGACCACCAGCGATGAAACTCGTCGATGGGGATCGTTCCCGTCGCCCCGAGGATCAGCAGGCTTCTAGCGCCGGGGGACAGAAAATGCAACGGGTTTGCGGAAAAACCGATGGAGGCCGGATTGATGAG
This sequence comes from uncultured delta proteobacterium, assembly GCA_963805125.1. GTDB lineage: Bacteria > Desulfobacterota > Syntrophobacteria > Syntrophobacterales > Syntrophobacteraceae > SbD1. The sequence continues at coordinate 469,332 of CAWDTD010000001.1, forward strand.
AATCGACAAAATGAACATGGCGACATTTATCGAGATGATGTTTACCATGATCCGGTCGGCGCCGAACAAAGCTCTGCCGAAGGAAACGTTCTTCCAGCGCGAGCCGGGATTTCGCAGGCCGCAGTGGGGACAACGCCCCTCATCGACGCTGATGAGCGATCGGCAGTTGGGACAAAGTATCGAGTTTCTGGTCCGTTTTTCCATGATTATCCATCGAATTTCGGGCTTTGAGTTTTAGTTTTGAGTTGACTCAAAACCCACGGCGCGGATCGCTAAGGGCGGCGGGGGCAGGCGTCCGCATTTCAGGTTCCAGTAGGCCCACGAACATGGATCGAATATTCCGGGCGGGGCCCTGTCCAGCACCTCACAGAACTCGTCCTTGCCGACTATGCCTTTGAGGGCCTTCAAATCTTCTATAGTACCGTAGGTCATAACATGTGCGAGAAAGTGCACAGGATCGGCAAGCGCCTCCTCCGGCTTTTTGAACCAGACGACGCGGCGGGCCACGTTCAGCAATGCCGGTGTGACGGGTAAGGGCTTCACGGCTTGTATCCGCTCTCGTCCGTCCGCTCGACGTAGGGCGTGAGCGCGGGAAGGCTCTACGGATCAACGTCGGCAACGGCGGCATTTAACCGTTCTCGCACCTCAGCGGCCAGTGTCGGCACATCATCAAAGAAGCTCAGAGCTTTCAACGTAATCATAGCGTTGAAGCGTCGCCCGTAAACGATCCGGCCCGCAGCAAGCGCGGTCGGCAAGTCGATGCCGTGCCGTATCAGCGCGTCAATATCAAGATGGTCTTTCGCCTCGGCTCGTTTCTGCACCACGGCAACTTTCGTCCCGGCAATGTCGAGCAGCGAAGCTGCATCGGGAGAATGCGGAATATAACTCGCATATCACCTCAGTCCAACGAACCGGGAAAAACAATACTTAACATAGGATTAACAGCAAACTTATACAGAAAATCCTCTGCGAAGGACAACAAAATGTCGGAAAAACCGGTCAATCAAAAACCAGGTGAGCCGGAAAAACCATGTCCCGGAGCCGTCCGTGCAAGCTCACGGATGTTCATCCGACACGGGTTTTGACAAAGTTGAAGGTTACGGGGGTCAATCTTCGGCGCCAATTTCACACGGATCGGGCGATGGCGGGCTGTTCGACTCGAACGCAAAAGCGCGGGGAAATGTTCCCCCGCATCCCTGGGGATTTCAGACGCGCGCGCACGCGCGCCCCCGTGAGCCGCGAAGCGGCGATGGGGGCGTGGGGGTTGGGGGGACAGCAGCTCCATAAGCGCTTAAATAAAGATGAGCAACTGAAGGAAAAAAGATCGTCATTCCGGCGGGGTGGGTGGGAGGGCTCCATTGCCGTCAACTTAAGGCAGATGTTCTTAAGTGGTCTCGGTTTCCGAGGTTTGCTACACTGTATTGCCGGCCGGGTGGCCCGGATAATCATGCCCCCCTTTTCGCAAGCATTCACCACAGAGACGGGGCATAGTCCGGTCAAGGAGAGGGCACAGAGGGAAACGCAGTGGAAACGGAAAACAGACCCTAAAAAGAACGGGGAAATGATTTTTCACTTTAAATTTCCCCCGCACCCCCCAGAGCCGATCCATGGTTTACTCTTGGTTTTCCTCTGCGCCCTCTGTGGTGAACCTTTACATGGGCGGAAGAATGCGAATAAAGCCTATTAATAAATTCAATGACTTACGCGCTTATTTAAGCGCTTATGGGACAGCAGCTCCCCACGTTTTTAAACGCTTTTCTCCGCGTCTCCGCGTCTTAGTGTCCCGCCCCCTTACCAACCATAAGGGAAATTCAATGTTAAGCTTTCATCCAGACACCCGGTTTCGGCAAATGAGTAATATTGGTCGTAGCCCGATATGATGATATGATCGTGGAGCACTATGTCCAGATCGCCGAGTATTTTCCTGAGTCTCTGGGTGATCTGCCTGTCGGCGGCCGAAGGCAGCAGGCTTCCGCCGGGGTGATTATGACCCAGGACCACTGCGGTTGCATGGTGTTTGAGGCTGATCTCGACAACCTGCCTCGGGAAGATGGCGGTCCGGTTTACGCTCCCCTCCTGTACACGTTCGACAGCGATCAACCGGTTCCGGCTGTCCAGGGCGAGAACGCAGAAGACTTCGTTTCTCTGGGTCCCCAGAAGGGCCCGGATGTATGAGGCCGCCGCTTCAGTCGAATCGAAAGTCTCATGGCGCACCCAGAGGCTCGACAGGTAAGAATCGAACAGACGTGGTATCAGGCGAATCAAAACTGCGGCATGCTCTTCAATTCCCTCGACACGCTGAAGCACCTCGACCGGGCTGTCGAATATCGAGGCGAGATTGTTTCCGAACTCACTGAGCAGGTCTCTTGCGATGCGCTTGACGTCCTTTGCCGGCATCGCATAGGTGAGCAGAAGCTCCAGGTTTTCATGGTCGTAGGACCCGGCAAGACCGTTCTGCACCCGCAGTCTGTGCAGGTGGCCTTTGAGACCTTCCTCCAGGAGCCTGCGCTCGGTGATGTCTCGTATCGACTCGATCGCTCCGACCGCATTTCCCCCGGGGTCATACAAAACGCTCGCCGTTTCGAAAAGATAGGCTGCGCGTCCCCTCCACTCCGATATATAGGATTCTCCATAGAGCACGCCGCCTTTTCTTCTCACGTTAAAATAATTCGCCCCGACTTCACGGGCGGGGTCAAGTGCGGAATCGATGAGTACAGGTCTGCGTTCACCATAGATATGCAGAGCATATTCGTAATCGCCTTTGCCCAGCACATCGGCCGCCCCTGTCCCGGTCATTTCCTCCATGGCCAGGTTCCAGGCTATGACCCTGCCTTTTCTATTGATAACAAAGGTCGCATCCGGCAGGAAGTCGATAATGTTTGCTAGTAGCTGCCGGGATTCTGCGAGCGCCTTCTCTGTACGCTTGTGCTCGCTGATGTCTCTTCCAATCTGGATGGCTCCCGTTATCTCCCCGGCCGCGTTTCTAAGAGGTGATGTCGCGACTTCAACATAATGGATTTTACCCTCTACTACTCTGCGCGATTCCTTCCTGTGCACGAAACCGTCGGCAAAACACCCGGCAACGGCACAATCCTCACAGATTTGGTCCCTGCCATGAATGCCCCGGTAGCAGTTTTCACCCAGATGGCTTCCGCCATGTGTTCTGGAAATTTCATTTTGATAAATAACCTTTAAATCTTTATCCACAATAGTCAAACCGTCGCTCACACCGGCAATAATGGATTCCGACCTGGATTTCTCATCTTCGGCCCGAATCAGCGCGGCGAAAAGCGCACCCTCCACCTTCCTGCGCTCGGATATCTCCATCAGCAGGATCTTATTTGCTCTCTGAAGCTCTGCGGTCCTGATTTTCACCTCCGCCCGCATGCGTTCGATACTGCTGATTTCAAGGAGCGATCCCATTTTATCGAACGATTCAGCGAGCCGGCCGAGTTCATCGGGCGTATGCGGCAGGCCCGTTCGCGCCTCTATTTTCCCCTCGCCGAACTGCCGGGTCGTCTCGACGAGTTGATTGATAGGCCGAATTAAAAGGCGCTTTGCGGTCATCCACACAAAAAGCACCCCAAAAAGCCCTGAAAGTCCAAGACCGGCCAGACCGCGAAGCATATTGAGGTTGGCCCGCTCGACGATCCGGCTCTTTGCGATGCCGACCGATATATAAAGATATGGAGGGCAATCCTCCCTGAGCCGCAGCCGCTTGAACGCATAGATCCGGTGGATGCCGTCCTGTGCGGTTCTCTCAAATACTCCCTGTTCACGGTCACCGGATATACGTCGAAGTGTATCTTCGTCGACAAGCGCGCCCAGGGGGACAGAACCCGTTTCCGGAAAACGGAAAAGACGTCTCCCCTTGTGATCGGTGACTGTACATACGGAGTCTCGAGGCAGATTCACCTTAGTCAGGAATTGAGCGTATTCGTCCAGCCCTAGAGCTGCGATCAGGATTGCGAGAATTGCCTTATTCACGTCCTGGACGGGATAACTGAAATTGATCGACGGGACCTTGGTGACTTTGCCCACGATATATTCACCAACGGAAAAATCGAGCGTACTTATGGCATCCTTGACGTTCTTACGGCCCGAAAGATTGACAGCACCGGGAAAAAATGGTGCAGAATCGGCGACAAGGTTTCCGTCGGGCGTTGTCACCCCTATGAAGGAGCAGATCGGATCATTCTCTTTCACTTCGCTGAATAGTTTGTCGCAGGCCGAAGCGTCCAGGTTTCTTACCGCCGGCAACCGGGCCAGGATGCTTAGCATCTGTTTGGTTGCGGCAGTCAATTGCTCCTGTTGGGCGGCCAGGCCCTGGACGAGGAGGAGTGCATCCTTTTCCGCCATCCGGATTTCATCTGCGCGGTGTGAAATGCTTGAAGTGACCACGATCCCGGATATAGGCAGCAAGATGATCGGCAATAGAAGAAGAAATTTCCTCGAGATGGACCAAGAACTCAGGAACGCTGAACCAGTCATGCTTTCCCCCCTGGTGAGCGGTTAGTTCTATATCCACAGTATGGAAGGCACTCAGTTGGATAAATCAATGGCGGTATTTGCGAACTGCGAACTCAAAAGACGCTACTTCAGACAGTTATTCATGTCCCCCCGTACACCCGGAAACCATGAAAAGAACTCTCCTGACGGGTGACCGGGATAACTCGTTATCCGGCGCGAAGCGCAAGAGGTTTATATCGTAGAAACGTTTCGAGGCACGATTAACAGAGCCTGCCCAATGGGGACCCCGGCGGACTTGATCCGGGAATTTCCAGGGTTCAAACTCTCCCCATACCTCACCATTAGTATTTTACCACACGGGGTTGGAACTGTCAACCATTTTCTAGTCCTGAAGCCTCAAGCGCGCTCGCGCCCAACAAAGCATCGCCGATCACCCAAGGAACATTTTAATTCAGCAGGTTTGTAATGGAAAGGCAACTAATTACGCATCAATTATGATTGTTGAAGATGGACTGAAAGGTATTCATGTGCGTCCTGAAAGATTTTTCCCCTGTATGCGTCAGGGTGTGAAATGACATTACCGGGCATTTTGGTGTATAATACATCTCTAAATCGTCGTCTGTTCACTGCCCTCACGGCGCCTGAATTTGGCCTGTATTTGCAGGTAAAGCCTGAAATTGTATGTAAAATCAATGACCGATATGGAGAACCGGCAATCGGGGAGTTCCTGTGACATCTGCGGCGGGCAGGTATTTACTGCCTGCCCGGGATGCGGCAAAGCGGTCTGCCGGGCATGCGCCCGCTTCGAACTGATAGGATCGGGCTGCGTCTGGCCCGTCTACTACTGTCCGGCATGTGTGCTGGACCCGTACATAAATCCCAACGCCATCCTGCGGGGTGGGCGGGAGGGCTCGGACGGCTCCGGGGCTTCGCGGTGAGCAGAAATCCGGTCATTCCTTTTAGCAGGCTTTAGCCGCAGGAAAAAACCCAGCCCCCCCCCGCCTCGCCGCCTTCTCGCCTCACGTGAGTTTTTGCAGTTCCCAAAGGTCCCTGTAAACACCGGGTTGTGCGAGCAGTTCTTCGTGTGTGCCGGCTTGGACGATGGTCCCTCTATCCAGAACGACGATGTGATCGGCGCCCTTGATCGTGTACAACTGGTGCGTGATAATGATGCGCGTGCGATCGCAGAATTCGCTCCTCATCACCTCGTGAATCAGCCCCGCCGTCTTCACATCTATATTGGCCGTGTATTCATCGCAAATAATGATTTCCGGGTCCTGCACGATCAAACGGGCCAGGGCGAGGCGCTGTTTTTCGCCTGCGGAAAGATTTCTGCCCATGTGCCCTGCGACGAAATCCAGACCGCCCTCGCGGGATTCGACGAATGCACGCAGTTGCGCCAGATCGATGGCCCTGTTGAGCAAATTTTCGTCCAATCCGTCGGCTGAAGCCATCAGCAGGTTTTCACGAAGCGAAGAGTTGAAGATAAACGGGTCCTGGGGAATAAGTCCCATTATCCTCTTGAGCTGCTTTTCATCGATGTCTTCCAGAAGCTGGTCATTGATCAGGATCTTCCCGTCCGTCGGGTCGAGCAGACGCAACAGCAGGTTGAATATCGTCGTCTTCCCCGATCCGCTTTGGCCTACAATGGCCGAAAGCCTCCCCCCGGGTATCGAGAACTCCAGACCCTCAAAGAGCGCAAGGCCGTTGAAGTTCATCGAGACGCCCTCGAACTCGATGGACCTAACGGGCGACAGCCGCGCGCGAGGGCCGCCCTCAGGTTTCGGACGGGCAATCTGCGCGATCCTCCTCGGTTCGGGCGTAAGCATCATCCGGAGGCTCAGGAAACTCGGGGAAGTCAGCGCGGCCTGCTGGAGGAACTGGTACACAACTGAATAAATCTGCAAGAATTGCTGAAGAAACAGTACGTAAGAAATTGTGGCGCCGATAAGGCTGGAAACCGTTATAGGCTGGCCTGCAGCGTGTGCCTTCAATAGTTGGGGAATCGCCACGATGATCGGGACCGCGGTGAACAGGCTCATCAGAGACGTTGTCGTTATGCCCCCGACCTGCCCCCACCAGGCAATGCTGACCGCGCTGCCCTGCGATCTTTCCAGAGTATCGTCGAACCGGCTCGCAAACCGGTCGAAGCGCCCTCCGGCCACAATGTCCCGGAATCCCCCTATGGTCTCGATCAATTGATCCGACATCTCGGTGAAGGCGTACCTCAGGTACCCTGCAAGCTGGTTCACCTTTCTGTTGCAGATGTTGAAAACCGGAAAGAGCACGAAGCCGGCCACAAACAACGCCAAAGTCATAATCCAATTGATGTTGAGCAAAACCGCGAGGGCAACACCGGCGAATATGGTCTGAGGCAGGGTCCTGTTAAAGAGTTCGCTGAACAATTGGTCCACAGCGTAAACGTCCCGGTGAATTCCCTGCACATAATCTCCCGCCCCTCTTCTGTTCACCGATTGCATGTTGAGGTGTTCGAGACTCTTGTAGACATCTAGCCTGATGTTCCTCAACATGAACTCGCGCACGTAACTGCCATAATAATGCGATATAAGCGTAACAACGCCCGAAACGACTATGAGCAACGCCGCCAGAATGACGTAAACATATATGGCATGCCCCGGTGCGGCAAAAAAACCAATGAAAGTCCATACCACCGACTCTCTTTTTCCGAAGTAGTCAGTCAGTATCCTTCCAAAATCCATGATGGGTATTAAACTTGAAGCCGATATCAGGTTAATGACGACAAGCAGTATTACGATCCCCAGGACAGGCTTCAAGTAACTAACAAAAAACAGGGCGTTCGAAACCTTCTGCCCTATAGATAATTGGGGGGGCATACCTTGCGGATTTTGCATTTGCATACGGAGCAATCCTAACTAATGTCCATCCGGAAACTCCGGATCGGACACTGACGGTTTCCGATTCGGAAAGGAGGCATCATCTGGTCCCTTTCGCCTAAAGGCGATAATTTGGTCATACCTCTTAGCAGGCTTTAGCCGCAGAAGTTGAATGAACAAATTAACCCTCTTACCGACTTTAGCCGGAAGATTTTCGCTCTGGCAAGGAAAGAGCTTGCCCTGAGCCTGCCGCAGGGAGGGCTTGCGCGGAGGCGTACAAAAAATTCTCGACGCTCTGCGAGGTCCGAAGATTGACACCGCCAGAGCCTGCCAAGCCTGCCCCGGACCAGATCCGGGGGACCAGATCCGGGGGACCTGATCCGGGGGCGGAAAAGGGCCCTTCCCGGACGAAAACTAACTAATTCCCCCCCTTTTGCACACATAAGGGGGGACCAAGGCAACACGACTGAATTCGAACCCCTTTTTTCAAAGGGTGTTCGGGGTCAAGAACACTGCAAGGCAAGGCGAGGCGATTAATACCAGTTGTACCAGTTTGCCCAGTTTGCCCAATTTATCCAGTACCACTGCGGCTCAACCGTCTCCTCGCCTTCCGCCTGCGCTGCCTGAGGCTGCCTCTGTTGGGCGCCGCCCGGGCTTTGCGTTATGAACTGAACTATGATTTGCGGGGACCCGGCGGCTCCCCCGCCCTGGCCCTGGATCTGTGGGCCCGGTTGCTGTCCCGCATTCGACGGCATTTTCCGGCCGGCAGCTTCCATCAATTTCTTCACCTGATCGGCAGGAACCTTGTATTGTTCGAGTTCGCTTTCAGGGATGTCATAAAACGTTCCTTCAAGACTTCTTACAACTGCCATGGTCCTCTCCTTCTTGAAATCGCTGCGCTCTGTGTTCGAACCTTTCCTCCTGCGGTGGCTGACAAGCTACCCGTAATGCGCCTTACGACCGTTTATTATCCCGTTAATATGATATGCTTTTTCAGGATGCTCGCATAAATGAGTCCATATCATTCGAGTATATTGACATACGTTTTCCCGGTAGTCGCCCGACTTGTTGCACGCAGTCGTGCAGCCATGACTGCAAATCTGCTTGGCGGCGCAATCGAAGCAGCGTATGATCCATCTTCCCTTGTCATGAAAGCGATGGAGCACATTCTTGTACTGATCGTCATCTACATCGCGATCAATATGACCGATCAGGTAATCGGACGTATCGGCGCTTCCACAAGTCGTAATGCTTCCATCCATGTCGACTGCCACCATGTGCCGACCCGCATGGCATTCTATATTCGGGCACGCAAGGGTGTCGGCGTTCTTTCGGCCTTGCGCAAACCAAGCAACCTTGCGCAGCATATCGTCATTGGCAACCGAAATATCGGTTTCGTACATGTGGTCCAGGATATGGACCCCGCTTTCATACATTTCCTGCGGGTTCAAAAGATGATTGTTGACGCCGCGCCCCTGGGCTTCGACAAAATTCGACAGGAAAGAACGAATCCCCTGCTCGCGGTACCAATCCATGACCTGCTTCATTTTGTCATAATTGCCCCTGCTGACAACCGCCATGATGCCGCACCGGATCTTATGCTTCCTGAACAGTTGCTGGGTCTTGTAGACAGTTGCTCCGCGACCGCGCATGATATTATGTATCTGCGGAGGCCCGTCGCAGCTCATCGAAAAGTCGATCCCCAGCTTGTGGAGTTTGAGGAGGCGCTCCTCGGACAGAAGGGTCCCATTGGTTGCTACGGGAAACCTGACTTCCCTGGAGTGCTTGCCGGCAAGCTCCCGCGCATAGCAAACCACCTCTTCAATCCATTCGTCCGGCATGAGCAACGGCTCCCCGCCGTGCATATTGAACCACAGGGAGGAAAAGCTCGAGTTTTCGATCAGGAGACGCGCCGCCCTTTTGGCCGTTTCCAGCGACATCTTCATGGACCTGCTCGATAAGGAGTCAACCTTGCAATACTTGCATTTCTGGTTACAGCCGTGCGTTACTTTGGCCGTCACGTACACGATGGGTTCAAAGAAAGATTCAATACGCATGCTAAGCCACTCCATTGATGCAAATCACCGCTTCAGGCAAAGACGCATCGGCATATTCCGCTGAGGTCCGATCTGCTGCGGATTGATGCCGGGCGGCGGTTTCACCCCGGAGGCCTCCATCTTGTCCACAAGGTCTTCAGGCGCTATCTCGTACTGCTCGAGCTCACCATCGGGTATATCGTAAAGCGTTCCATCCGGGCCCTTCAAAAGGGTCATAGCCTCTCCTCCTTCAGGCCACCCGCAGCCAGCCCCGCCTCGCGGAGCGTCGAGAATCTGACGCGGGCCGGCAAGGGTTGCGTGCGGCGGGCAGGCGGGCTGGCGCTGCTCCTCGCACCGCGAGCGCGCTTCAGTTTTTCGAAATGTTCGTGCCGCCACCTTAATTAAGTTCGTTTCTTAAGTAATATATTATTCTAAGTCCATCTTACGAGGGAAATACAGTGAACAGTGAGCAGAAAAGATGCCTCTGCTCCATCAGGAATTCTTCAGCTCTCTGCGTATCCGCGTCTCCGCATAATAATCTGGTCATTCAAATTACCGGGGACTGGGGGGACAGCAGCGATTAATAATTTGGTCATAATTTGGTCATTCCTCTTCTGCGGCTAAAGCCTGCTAAAAGGTATGATCAAATTACCGCCTTTAGGCGCAAGGGCGTCACTCTCTGCTAGCCGGAAGCTCCGCGTGAAAACGTTCCGTCAATCAACCCATGTTGGCCAGAGCGCCGATTAACTGCCTGCACAAAGGAAGCACTTCGGGGGACCTGCGCCCCATCGCAACAACGTCTTTGATTATCTCCAGAAGGTCCGTATCGCCCGTGAGGCTCTTAACCCCCGCGAGTTCCGCGGGAACTCGAGCGGCCTCTCCTTCGATGATCTGCTTGAGGTTGTATTCACGCATGCGCTGCCGGATGATATGAGCGGCCAACTCCGCAAAGCCCGTGTAATCCTCGATGTCCTGCGGGGTGAAGTGGTCTCCGGCTATCTTGTTGACGGCCGACACCGTGCCGATAGCTTCTTCGTTGATGATAAGAGGGGCGACAAGCACGTTTCTGTAGGTTACCCCCGTCATCTGATCAATCGCCCTGTTCAGGGGAGTCGATGAAATGACCTGGCGCATTCTGAAGGCAATGCCGTGCTGCGAGTTGGTAAGGGGCACCTCCCAGCCTATGATTTTATCGGCGCCAACTCCCGTTGCGGCGCGGAAGACCAGCACGTCCTTGCGATCGTCGTAGAGGGTCAGCCCCGCCCCTTCGGCTCTCACCACCTGCTTGGCGCAGTTCAGCAGGGTATTGAGCAGTTCATCCTGTTCCATGCCGGAGCCAAGGGCAAGATAGCCTGCAATGACCTTTAGCTGATCCTCAGGCTCCAGGCATTCGGCCTGAAAGGGGTGTGAGCCTGAAGGGGGAGCTTCCGAAGCCAGGAGCTTCAATTGTTCGATTTCATTGGACAATGCTTCGACAGCCTTACTCACCCTTTCAATTGCCTGAAGGATGTTCATATAGCCTCCTATAGCAAGGAGCGAGAAGCAGGGAGCGGGAAGCAGCAATATTCACCGCACCTCGACCCTGGCTTCTGATTCCTGCGCCAATTTTCGTACCTCCCGCTTCCCGCTTCCCGCTTCCCGCCTCCCGCTTCCATCATTTGCCCCTATGCTTTCCGGCCGTTGGCCCTGGCCGCCATCAACAGCGTTTTTATTTGAAAGGGTGTGAGGCCGGGCATCGCGGACAGAAGCCGCGCCACCACGCCCGTAACATGCGGGCAGGCAATGCTCGTGCAGGTTGTCGAAACGAAGGTGTTCCCGGGAAAGGGCGCCTCGACATAGACCCCTTTGGCTTCCATTTCAACCGGTTTGTCCAGATAGTAGTTAAACGACCTGAAATCCGGAAAATGCTCAAAGTCAACGGCTATGACCGATGAATAATCACCCGGAAACCCGCGCTTCTGTTTGTTGTCCGTGGCCGCAACCAGGATCATTCCACTATAGTAGGCTTTTTCCACCCAGTAGAGCATATCCACGATGGTGTTTCTGGACATGTTGACCAAGACCAGGCTCAGATTGAGCACGTGCAGACGCTGGGCAATGGCGCATTGGATTCCGCAAATGACTTTGGCGGGTGAATTGATCCCCCGCTCATCGAGGGTCTTAATATTGTAGAGTTCGGCCTCGGGGGCGATCCCGTGAATCACGCCGGCGCACATGGTGCCGTGACCCAGAACGTCCGTGCCGGGCGCCTCGATCGCCACGAAATTGCCCTGGGATTCCCGCACCTCGAAAGATCGATGCACGGACTCCGCAATGGCGGGATGCGTGAAATCGACTCCGCTGTCCAGGACGCCGACCTTGACACCCTTTCCCGTCCCCTGCTCGATCAATTCCAGGACCTTATCCCGATCCAGAAGTTGTTCAAACGTCACAACCCGTCTCTCCACCGGTGCTTGGGAACCAGGACCGCCGGCCAGGTTGGCCGATCCTTCGGCGGCGCCCGCAGGATCGCCCCTAAAACCCTCGTCGGCGTCCGGCCCTGCCTGAAACCTTGGCCAGCCTTGCGGCTTCTGTTCACCCGTTCAGCTTCTCATAGTATATACAACAATATACAGCAAGGGGCGGTTACAAAAAAGTTACAACTTGAATCGACTCCGGGGCACTCCCGAATTAACGCACCCAGTCCGTTCCCGCCAGACCCCTGCGGACGGAAAATCATCGATTGAGGCATCGGCTTCAACCCCTGCCTGCTTCAGGGTGTCTTTGCCTCGAAGATTTTCGCCACGCCTGCAACAAACTCCGACCCCGGCGCGCGCTGCTTCAGCGCCTCGTAGTACGGCCTGGCCTTTTCGACGTCTTTCTCGTTCAACGCATGGATAATAATGAGGTTAATCAGCGCTGCATTCGATTTCGATCCGATCTCGGCCAATTCGTCTTCTGCGGATCCCCCTCTTTCTATTATGCCCCCTATTCTCTGCGATTTACCCATGGAGAATCCGGCGGGGTTGAAGCAAACCGAAAGGCGGTGATTTGGCGGGATTCTACCGCCTTCGGAACTGCTCATAATCTCATGCCCGATCAAAGTATACTGACGGGCCCCCTTGAGTTCCCACACCTCGCATGTTCCGGTGGACACGAGTTCAACCCATGCCCCATCCCCGATTGTCATCGAGTCTCCCGAGGCGATATCCAATCCGATAACCGCAGAAATCCGCTCACCTGAACCTCGAACAAGGGATACATCGCCCGACAGGTCGCTTACCTTACGCGAGGGCCAGTCCGACGGCAGGCAACCAGGCAGCCCAGGCCGGAACGTCTCTTAGCAATGGGCCTGAAAGGAGCGTCTTTGCTCCCAGCGCATGTATGTAAATCCCGTGGGTTCGGTCGGAGGCCGCGTTTTGACCCGATACGACATTCGAGCTGATCGGGATTGTGTGCTCGTCCTCAGCGCTGAAGGTGTAGCCAACAAAAACTATTCTATTTGCAAACGCCTCTCTGAGCTTCGATTCGCCGACCTCGCTCCTTTCGGTTGCCAGCAAATAGATATCCCAGAACGAATACCCGGGAACCGGGGCGAGCCTGTAGTCGATCTTAAGGTGGGAGGGGTTATCGGAGGGCAGGTCTTTCTTGATGAGCCGGGCCAACTCAAAGCAGATCGAATGGACTGTAACGTCCCGGCCTTCCGTATCTTGGCCGTGAATCGAAAGAGCCACCGACCGCCTCTTTTCGTCCAGGTCCTCGTCAAAATTGATAAAGGCCACGCGGTCTACGGATAGCAGAAAGTAATCGTGGGGAAGCTCCGACTTTTTCCCGGGGCTTGCCGGGTAGAAGCCCGGGACCACCGGTCTTCCCAGCGTCCTTGCCTTCCTCAGAACCTCTTTGAGCTTGCGATCCGCCTCCCTGTCGCACGTTTTGTACACGGAACCGGAGAGTACGATATCCAGGCCGATTCCCGCAGCCCCGGCGTCCAGCAGCGATTCGAGAACCCTGGCAAGGTAGTCGCGCCGGAACACCCTCGGCAGGTCCGAGACCTCCTCGCGCAGTTGCTGGTTGGAAATGGTGTCGTCGTCATCGATCCCCACCACCGCAACATCATCACGGCCGGCAGGAGCCCGGGCCGTCGCGGCCATGAGCAGATCGTAGCCCAAAAGGTCCAAATAGCGCCCCACCGGCAGACTTGACAATGCCAGCGCCGCAGCGACGCTTGCCAGAAGCACCATCCAACCATGCCACTCGATCGGAACTTTTCCAGCCATGACCCCCGGCCCGAAATAAAAACCCGTAGCGAGTCACTCTATTTCCGAGCAGAGAATAAGCGCACAATCGGGGCCTGGTCAACGAAATCTTTTATCTCACATATACGAGTGCTAATCAAAGATGGGTTATTCCAGATCATCTCGTGGGACCTTGCACTATGATATCCCGATATAAACAGGGGCAGGCAGGAATCATGAGTCCCAAAGTTTCACCGGTTATGGTATAATCCAGGCGAGGAGCAAATCAATGACCGATATGGAGAACCGGCAATCGGGGAGTTCCTGTGAGATCTGCGGCGGGAAGGTATTTACTGTCTGCCCAGGATGCGGCAAAGCGGTCTGCCAGGCATGCGCCCGCTTCGAACTGATAGGATCGGGCTGCGGCTCCGTCTGGCCCGTCTACTACTGCCCGGCCTGTGTGCAGGACCCGGTCATAAATCCTAACGCCATCCTGCGCGAGCCGGAGGGGTCCGTGACTCCGCGGTGAGCATTTAGCAGTAATCTGGTCATTCCTTTTAGCAGGCTCTAGCCGCAGGAGCAGTGAGAAACCAAATTCCCGAATTCCCCGATTCTTCAATTCCTAAGTTCGTTTTAATCCAGCAAAAAGCAGCAGGGCCGACAGAATTACCAAAGGCGCCGCAAAGGGCTTGATCGCAGCGGGGTCGAGCAGAGCGGCGAGGCCGGGAAGGGCGCCCAGGAGCAGCATGAGGCACGGGAGGCCGAAAGCCAGCCCCGGCCACCGTGGCAAAGCGAGATAGACTGCGGCCAGGGTGACCGGCATCGTAAACTGGAAGACCACCATTGCCGCCATGGCCGCATCGAAGCGCTGCAAGCCGGCGGCGACCAGCGGCGCGGCAACGAGCAGGGCGAGCGTGTTCGAGCTTCGCCAGCCGAGACGGTCGCTAAGTATCCCTCCGATGCATTTGCCGGTCATGGCGGCCGCGGCAAGTACAAAGACGGCAAGGGCCGATGAGCGCCAGGAACCGCTCAACAGGCCGCCCACACCGGAGCGGATCACTACGGAACCAAGAAGCAGGGCCACTAAGAGGTAAAGGCGGCGAGGCGCCGCCGTATCCACGTCCGGAAAGCCCATTGGCCGCCCCCTGTTCAACCCGGAGGGGGCGGCAACCGAAGGCATAAAATGGAACAGCAACAGGCTCGAGCAAAGGAGCAGCGCTACAGCGGGCGTGCGCCAGAAATCCGCGTTAAGGCCCAGCCACAGGCCCGCGGCCAGCCCGATTGCGCCCGGACCTACGAAAACGCCTGACTCCGCCGCATGCCCGTGGGACTGCCGCAGCACCACGGCCCCTGCGCCCACGTGGAAACAGGCGTTGCCGATCCCGGCCAGGATCGCGCCCCCCCATGGATATAGAGGTTCGACAACGGCAGCCGCTGCGATGAGCCCCGTTCCAAGGGCGGCTGTGAGCCGGTAGGCGCACCCCAGGTCGGCCAGGATGCCTAGCAGCCATTGGAGGCCGAAGGCAAGCGAATTATAGACAATCACCAGGGCGACGAGCGTTTGGTATGGCAGCCTGTCGAGCCCCACCTCACCATAAAGGATCGCCCCGCACGCGGCATCGACCAGCGCGTGAACCCCGCCGAGCCTCATTGCGAGCCCCATGGCCCTGCCGCCCGCCACGGCGCTCGGGGCCTGCGCCTCGAGGTAATTCCGGCTCAGCCCGGCTCCCTCCAAATCCATCGCGTCACCCTTTACAGTTGGGCGTCGGGCACGATAACGAGCCGTATGTTTTCCGCCGGTTTGGAGTTCACGATCCTCCAGGTGAGCGAACCGTCGGCCGATCGCTCCGCCTTGAGCGCCGCCGGGGTGAGCACTTCCATCCGCAACCCCTTCTCAGCGCTCACGCTGACTGCCTCCCGGCCGATGGGTCCGTCCCAGCCGGAGCCGGATCGCAGAAAATAAATAAAATTCGCCTTGCCCTCGTTCTGCGGAAGCACAAGGGAATACCGCACGGAGATCTGCCGCTTCTGCCCGCCCTTGAGATCCGGCAGGCGCCACGTATAGCCCCACTGGGTACGTGGTTTATCCTTCTCATCGGTTACGGACCAGGTATCTGTTTTTACATCCGCGGCAGGTTTTCCATCGATTGCGACAGCGAAGTCGACAGCCCGGGGGGCTTTTCACCCGCATAAGCTATGGGGAAGACTATTTGGAGATCCTCGCCCTCTTCGGGAGCTGCCAAACACTCCATGTCGAATTCCCCCGTGACATCGGCGAGCAGCCCCATTCCTTTCTCGCCGGTCCCTGGCGCGGCTTCCATATTTCTTATGCGTACCTGCACCTTTGCCGCCGCCATGGAGACCCTGGTGTCCGAACCCTGCGCCTGCGGCCCTACGGAAGATTGAGGCGCGGTGCTTTTCTGAGCCTGCACGGCTCCTCCCTTCAGGGTATCCGACTTCTCCAGTGGCGGAGGCTTCCAGGGGCGCCTGGGCCCCGGCGGTCTGGGCGCAATATCCGCCCATGCGCATGTCACAGTGAAGCTCAACAGGACAAACAGTAGAAACCGGATAGGGCGCATCGCTTTTCTCCTCCTGTAAAGAATACATCGACCTTTTTACTTAAACTTAAATTCAATCTATTTACAATAACGTTTCTTACTTCATGGAGGCCCGCTGCCGGAAGTGCGCCGATCTATGACAAATCAGTTGCCAGTTGGATCGTCGAGGGTTATATAGTCCCAAATCAGCTTTTCCCTTTTCGAGGTATGCTGGTATGAATTATCAGTGAGGATAGCGGCAAGCTGTGGAATTTTCGCCGGACTGAGCCGGTTGCCGCGTGTGCGTACCGCTGTTTCGAATTTTCGCACTTCCGTTTCTCTTCCGCCTCCGCTGGGGTGAACCGTAACTTTGGCCCAGCGTGCTCCTCTCGTAATCTTATGAGATTACCCATTTCCAAACGGTTCAGTTCGATTTAAATTAGGATAAAAAGCTGCGGCCTGTGGCCCTGCCGCTGTTTTGTGAGGACCGGTTTGTTGAGAATGCCCGTCGCAATCCAAGCTGCCCCCGATTCCTGCATCGCCCTCCCCAGGGGGCGCCTTGCTGCGCTGGACGCCTTTCGCGGGCTTGTAATCGCCCTGATGATAGTCGTAAACTCCACCGGCGACTCCGAAAACGCCTATGCGCCCTTGAGACATGCGGACTGGCACGGATGGACCTTTGCCGACACGGTCTTTCCATCCTTCCTTTTCATAGTCGGAGTATCGATCGTTTTATCATTTGCCAGGATGCAAGAAAAAAGCATGTCAGATAAGGCGTTTGTGGTCCGCGTCCTGAGGCGTACTATCGTTCTGTTCGCGCTTGGACTTTTTATTAACAGTTTTCCAAATTTCGATCTTTCGACGCTCAGAATACCGGGGGTTCTGCAAAGGATCGCGCTTTGCTATTTTTTTGTTTCGGTGATTGTTCTCAAATCCGGTTTGAGAGCCCGCATCTTATGGCTCATCGGCCTGCTTGCCTCCTATTGGTTGATGATGCGGTTCATACATGTCCCCGAAATCGGCGCCGGCATACTCGAGCCTGGAAAGAATTTTGCCGCCTGGGTCGATTCGCATCTTCTGGGCGGCTACATGTGGTCGTATTATGATGGGCAATGGGACCCCGAAGGGATTGTAAGTACAATTCCCGCAATCGCCACCACTCTTTTCGGCGTGCTCACCGGTGAGTGGCTCATGACTTCTTCGTCCAACCGCAGGAAAGTTGCCGGACTGGTTTGCGCCGGCCTGGTCCTGCTAATCGCAGGTTACATACTGGACTACTGGCTGCCGATAAATAAGAGCATCTGGACGAGCACTTTCAGCATCTTCATGGCGGGGCTGGCTCTTGTTTGCCTTGCATTTTTTCACTGGTTCATCGACGTCGCAGGTTTTTCGCGATGGGCCAAGCCGCTCGTCATTCTCGGCCTCAATCCAATCACCATCTACGTGCTGTCCATAGTCCTCGATACCAGCCTCAGGGCTGCCAATCTGGCCTTATCCGTCGGGGACGGCGTGACTTGCCAATTCTACCTGTTCAAAACCTTATGCATCCCGGTTGCTGAATCGGAAATCGCGGCGTTGCTCTACTCGCTTGTGATTCTGATGTCCGTGTTTCTAGTCGCATGGATTATGTGGCGAAAGCGAATTTTTATAAAGGTCTAAGCGCCTGGATTATTCCTAATGCGGAGGCGCTCCTTCAGCTTCGCTCAGCCGAACCTTTTCAAGTTCAGCTATTGCATGAGCATATTTTTCGTGAATCAGTTTGCGGTCGAATTCCCAAAATCGGTCCAGCATGGCGTCGAGTTCGGGTTTTGTGAAATAGGCCATGCACGGATAAAAGAATGATTTGTCCTCTTTGATAATGTGTGCGGGATAGAAATCAATGAGAAAGCTTAAGAGCTCTCTGATTTTATCGAGAGCGGAGGCCGAGCCGCTCTTACAGCGGTCGTTGGCATCGAGCAGGTCCCGGACTGTCTCACGCCCGATCCTGTGTTCTTCGAGCAGCTCACTCATGATTTTTTCGTGATCCGGGCTCAGGCTTTTACCTCTCAATTGCGCAAAGAGGATATCTTCCTCTTTCCCATGGTGGCACCGGTCCGCGTAAGTCCGGAAAAAATCGACGGCTGTCTCGATGAAAACCGGATCTGGCTTCCCAGCGGCCTCGATTTTCGATACCTCGGATCTCATTAAACCGATCATGTGCTCGATCAGCCGGTGTTCTCTCATAAGCGGTCCGATAGGGATCATCGTTTCATCTCCATTCTAGAAGTGAGGATATGCTAAAGCGTGAAAAAAACTTATGCCATGAGCTCAGCGAACAACCCTGACCCCGGGGCAGTGTTCCTTCATCCACTCGAGATACTCTCTGGTGCACATAGGCCGGCGCTCTTTGGGGACCGGAGGCATGCAGTTGATGTATGTCGTATGCGGGCAGGACTTGGTGGACGGTTCCAGCGAATTCTGTTTGGCCCCTCCGGCACCCGGGTCGGCGGCCCAAGCCGGACCGGCGGCAATAACGAGGACCAGAGCGAAAAGAGTCACAAAACGAATAGCATCCATAAACAACCTCCAGTGAAAATGATTTAAGGTCGCCCCCGGGAGCACAGGTGTGGTGAGCGCTCTTGGCCGGGCCCTCAGAAGCGCCGGCGGACGGCTCATAGAAAACATCATCCGGCATACGGCGCCCTTTCAGTCCCGGTAATTCAGGAGGGCCGCTCCTGGATTCCAGAGGACGCATCGTCGGGGTCAATACCGCCATAATAGTCATGGCCCGGGCAATAGGCTTTTCCATCCCTTCCGATACTTCAAAGTGGGTGGTGTCTCAGTTGCTGACGCTCGGAAGAGTGAGGGGCGGACACCTGGGGATAACCGCCCGGCAGCGCCCGCTTCCGCGGCGTCTGGTGCGCTTTTATCGGCTGGGCGCAGAGTTCGGTGTCGAGGTCATGTCGGTAGCGCCGGAAAGCCCCGCCTCGCGCGGCGCCGTTCGAGAAGGCGATATCATGGTAGCCATAGACGGGCATGAGACAGCCGGTGTGGATCACATTCACAGGTTCCCCGCCGACTGGCCCGTCGCAAATCCGGTAAGCTCACCATCATTCGCGGACAGGACCGCATGGAGCTCGAGGCTGTTCCCGCCGAGGCGGCATCGCCAGGTTAGGGGCCCACCCCCCTTCCCTCTTTACTGTTCACCCTTCACCCTTCACAAGGAGCAATGGAAATACAATGCCGGCAAAATCCGCCGCGACGTGGGCAATGATATTGGCAAGCAGATCCCGGCGCCATATGTAGAACACCGTCCCGAGCGCGCATGACACCACCGTGGTCAAAGCCGCCAGCCAGCCCCACATTGGAACGTGAGCCAATCCGGACAAAAACACGGATACCAGGCCGGCGATCCAGTAGTTTCCTGTCAGACTTGCAAGCCGTTCGATAGCGTAGCCGCGGTAGAGGAATTCCTCTGCCGTGCCGCCGATAAGCACCGCGAGCACAAGATACCAGATGGGATATGCAGAAAGTTTTGAAAGACCTTCCGTGAACCAGGGGATTTGAGCGAAAGCCATCGCTTTCGCCAGAAGGGGCGAATATATCCATATGAGGAAAGCGGCAAATGCGCCTCCCCACGCAACCGATTGCCAACAAAGGGGCCTGAGGCCCACGGATGAAAGCCTCTGATGCTCCCATCGCATCACGATGGTTACAACGCAGGCGCAAATAAGTAAAAATATCAGTTGGGCAAGAAGCGCCGCTGCAAGAGTCCGCCGAGCGTCGAAGAAGGTCTCAAAAAATAGAGCCAGCGCGGCCGGCCCGAGCAGCGCAAGGCACAAACCAATAACAGATCTTGACCACTCAACCATGTATACCCACTCACCTGCTCACCTGTTTTTTTTTCCATTCGCCCATTCACCTGCCCTTTTGGCCTCTTCGACCAAATCGAGCAGAGAGGCGATCTTCTCCTTGGGTTTTCTGTTTGCAAACTCATCCCACCTTTGCGGCGAAAGCGTTTTTCTGAGGTATGCTTCAATCGGAAACAGGGCCTGCCAGCAGACAACAATCCGATGACATGGAAGGTCCCCTGCTTCCTGCAGGCAATATGAGAAAGGCGCCTCTCCGCCCAGCCTGGGGCACCTGATTCGAAGTTCTCCCTGAGTTTTCAAGTTTTCCCCCTGCGTAACCGCCACTGCGGAGCGCGCGGAGATGACAAATGAATGAAAAGAATCGTTTGCCGCTCTGTACCCCCTACTTTCGACAGGAGCTTGTTGAGCACAGCAGATTCTTTCATCTCTCTGCGTTCTCCGCGCACTCTGCGTCTCTGCGGTAAGGTCTTCACGGTTTCGGAAAGTTTTCGATCGCCTTCAGGGCCCGGGCGATTTCCTCGTCGGTCAGCCAGTGCTGGGTGAGCTCTCCCGAAAGAAACGCATCGTAGGCTGACAGATCTATTATTCCGTGACCGCTGAAGTTGAAAAGAATCACCTTTTCTTTTCCTTCCTGTTTCGCACGCTCCGCTTCCTGAACCACAGCGGCTATCACGTGATTGGTCTCCGGCGCCGGGATTACCCCTTCGGTCCTCGCCCAGTTTACTCCCGCAGTGAAAGTCTCGATCTGGTCATAGGCCCTTGCCTCGACTATGCCCTCTTTTACAAGATGGGAAATTATGGGGGCCATTCCGTGATACCTCAGCCCGCCTGCGTGAATCGACTCGGGCACAAAGTCGTGGCCAAGCGTGTACATGGGCAGAAGAGGCGTGGTCATGGCCGTATCCCCAAAGTCGTATGCGAACGGACCGCGGGTCATCGTTGGACAGGACGCCGGCTCGGCGGCAACCACGGATATCTTTTTGCCGTGGATTTTGTCGCGAACGAAGGGAAGCGAAATTCCGGCAAAATTGCTGCCCCCGCCTGCGCACCCCATTACCACGTCGGGATATTCGCCGGCTTGAGCGAGTTGCTTCTGTGCCTCGAGGCCGATCACGGTCTGATGGAGCAGCACGTGATTGAGAACACTGCCAAGAGAGTAACGGGAATCCTTGTTTCCAACCGCATCCTCGATGGCTTCGCTTATGGCGATCCCGAGGCTCCCGGGAGAGTCGGGATTCTCTGCCAGGATCTTTCGTCCAGCCCGTGTCCTCTCACTCGGGCTCGGGATACACTCGGTCCCCCAGGTGGCCATCATGAGCCGCCGGTAAGGCTTTTGCTCATAGCTGATCTTCACCATGAAAACCCTGCACTCCAGGCCGAACATCGCGCAGGCCATGCTAAGAGCGCTCCCCCATTGGCCTGCCCCGGTTTCCGTCGACAGCCGCTTTATGCCGAAAACCTTGTTGTAGTATGCCTGGGCGATCGCCGTGTTGGGCTTGTGGGAGCCGGGCGCACTCGCCCCTTCGTACTTGTAGTAGATCTTTACCGGGGCCCCGAGGAGCTTTTCGAAGTTGCGCGCGCGGCAAAGCGGCGTGGGGCGCCACAAAAGGTATTTTTCCAGCACCGCTTCCGGGATGTCTATCCAACGCTCGGTGGCCACTTCCTGCTCGATCAGATTCATGGGAAACACAGGGGCCAGGTCCTCGGGACCCACCGGTTTGCCCGTTCCCGGATGCAGCGGCGGACTCATCGGCGTCGGCATGTCGGACAGTATATTGTACCATTGCCTCGGGATTTCATTGTCTGCCAGAATAAACTTTGTTTGTTCCATTTCTCGTTTTCCTCCTTGTCGGTTGAGGGGCGCCGAGCCGGCGCAGGCCAAGATTACCGAAGCCCAAGTCGCCGCCGACCCCGGCACGCGCCGGGGTGGCGGCAGCTCCAGACTTGAATCAAGGCCACCTGCCGACGGGCGGTGGTTGGAAACCAAGCGGCCCAAAGGACAAAAAAGCCGTGGGGCCAGGTCTACATATTGAACCTGGCCCCACGGCCCTTGATTATGCAAAACGGGGCTTATGTGGACAGGCTCACCTCAAAGCCCGCCACCACCACACCATGGAAGAATTCCCGAAATCGGCCGCCACTATACGATCCTTTCAATGTGAACTCTGTACTTAATACAACAAAAAGCTCGATGTCAATATTAAAACGAAAAAAGACAGCCCCCATCCGGATTGCGGGCGATGCCTGCATAACGAGGGAGGTCTCCGCAGAAAGTACTAAAGTACTTTAGAAATCCACCTTATCGATCCCCTTCAGCCCCAGGATATTCCGGGCCTCATCGGGTGTTGCCGGATCTATGCCCAGCTCTCCCGCGATGCGGACGATCTTGGCTACCTGTTCGGCGTTGCTTTTCGCCATCCGGCCCTTTTCAAGGTAGAGATTATCCTCCAGACCCACGCGCACATTTCCGCCGATGAGCAGCGATTGCGTGCAGATGGGAAATTGGGCGCGGCCGGCTACGCAGACGGAAAACTCGAAGTCCCCGATGAGCTTCTTCGCATAGTCCACGAGAAAAAGCAGGTTCTCGCAACTCGGGGTGATCCCGCCCAGGACCCCCATGACGAACTGGATGTAAACGGGCTTCTTGACATAGCCCCCCTGTATCATGAATGCTACGTTGTTCACCATTCCGGCGTCATAGATCTCGAACTCGGGCTTGGTGCCCGTCTCGTTGAATTTAGCGCAGTATTCCCGCATGGACTTGAAGGTGTTGGGGAAGATAAAGTCTTCCGTGAAGCCGAGGTATTGTTTCTCCCATTCAAAATTCCACTCTCTATATCTTGGGATTACGTGGAAAAGCGCGAAGTTGATGGAACCGGCGTTGAATGACGCAAGTTCCGGCTTATAGAGGTCCACCGGCGCAACCCTCTGCTCAATGGTCATCCCGAGGCCTCCGCCTGTCGTGATGCAGACGACCATGTTGCAGCGGCTCTTGATACCCGTGATGATTTCCTTCATGAGGTTTACATCGGGGACTGGCATTCCCGTCTCGGGATTCCGGGCGTGGACATGGCAGACGGCAGCGCCTGCCTCATAAGCCCGCACAGCCTCATCGGCAATCTGCTTCGGCGTTATGGGGAGATGCTCCGACATCGTGGGAGTGTGGATGCTCCCGGTGATTGCCGCCGTGATAACGGCTTTTTCTTTCATACTGTTCATCCTTTTTTCTTTGGATTCAAAAAGTCGGCCTCGAGGAACACCGGATTGGGATATGTAATGAGCCCCCCCCCGGTATCGGTGGTGATCTTTGGGCCCTGAAAATCAATACCGGCGGATCTGTCGAAATCCGCCTTATGGTCCTGTTTGTTTGTCACCAGATGCACGCATGCAGTTTTTCCTCCCTCTGACAAATTAGCGTCATAATATCAGACCATTGGTATTAACGCAGTGTAATTTCTCAGGCATGCTCACGCATAATCCAGAATGAGTCATATGGGGCCTATACGACCTAAATGACCGTCCGGCGCCGCCACCTGGCCGCAAAGAAGCCGTCCACGTCATGTTTATGAGGCCAGGAACGATAGTAAGGCCCGGACACCATTTCCCCGCAGCGGTAAGGCAGGTTTTCGGCAGCAGGCTCAGTAGCAAGATCCTGGTGTAACCGGCTCAGGTGTCCGGCTGCCGATTCGTTTTCGTCCCTGCAAACCGTGCAGGTTGCGTAGACCAGTACTCCCCCGGCTTTCAAGAACCCTGCGGCATGAGAGAGCAGTTCCTTCTGGAGTTGGGACAGCCGATAGGGATCTTTTATGTGCCTGCGCCACTTGATGTCTGGCTTTCGCCGCATCGTCCCCAGACCGGTGCAGGGGGCGTCCAGCAAAACCCGGTCAAAAAGCCCGATGGACTGCGGCTGAAGCGTAAGGATATCTTCGGCGAGCGTGCGGATTATCGTCAGCCCCTGCCTGCGGGCGTTTTTGCGCGCTTCTTCGAGCTTCCAGGCCGTTTTGTCGACGCTTAGCACTTCGCCCTCGTTTTTCATAATGATAGCGATGTGCGCCGACTTGACGCCCAAACCGCCGCAAAGGTCGAGCACGCGCTCGCCGGGCAAAGGGGCGAGCAGGAGGGAAACTATCTGCGAGGCTTCGTCCTGAGACTGCAGCAGGCCTTCCCGGAAGGCGGCCGTCCCGGTCATGTCGCGCCTGGGCGATTTTACCCGCAAGGCCCCCTCCAGCCAGGGCGAAGGCGCCACCTCAATTCCTTCTGCCCTCAAAGATTCAAGCGCCTCTTCGCAGGAGGCTTTGAGCGTATTGACCCGGAAAACCGCCGGGGCGATCCGGTTGCTCGCCTCGCAGAAAAGCCCGGCTTCCTCGATGCCGATCTCATCGATCAGCTTTCGGACGAGCCAAACCGGATGCGAGGTCATTACCGCCATATGAACGGCCGGGTCCTTCCCAGGGTCGGGCCAGTTCCAACTCGAACGGCCTTTTCTTGCAGCCTCGCGCAAGATCGCGTTTATAAACCTGATAACATGGGGGGGTTGGCTGGTCTTGGCGATCTCGACCGCATCGTTTACGGCAGCGTGGTCCGGTATGCGGTCGAGAAACAGCACCTGATAGAGGGCCAGCCGAAGCAGGACCCGGACAGCCGGAGCAATCCTGCCGGGCTTCGTGCTGCTAAGTTCATCGATGTGCCAGTCGAGGCGGCCCTGCCAGCGCACAACACCGTAGACAAGCTCGGTCAGAAGCGCCCGGTCGCGCTCATCGAGCCCCGAGTGGCGCTCCAGGGTGGTCCGGATCAACCGGTCGGGATGGGAAGCCTTCTGCTCGAGATGCAGCAGGATCTGGTAAGCCAAGGTTCGTGATGTGACCATCTATCAGATAAGTTAGGCGGAGCCAAATATATAGACTTCGGTGCAGTTCTCAGTTCTCAGGGCGGCCCGGCGCCCCTGGTAAAACTTCCCTCAGCACGGATTCGACCCGGTCCAGCGCGACCTGGGTATTCAGGCACGGTCCAAAGGGCCGCTGGTTGAAAATGCCGTAAACGGGCAGTGGGGTCGTATCCTGGATGCCGCTGGTCAGGTCCCGTTCGCATGCAACGGCTATAATGAGATCCGGACGAGTATCGATGACTATCCGGCGCGCGATGGTTCCTCCGGTGGCAACCGCTATGTGCACGCCGTATTTTTCCGCAAGCCCCAGAAGGTCCTTTATGCTGCACTTGCCGCAGCGTTTACAATTCTCCACCCGATAGGTGATCTTTACCTGGCAGTCTTTATCCTGAAGGCAGTGCGGCATCAGGAGCAGGACCGACCGGGGGGGTCTTCCGTTGCGGCACTGAGCCAGAACAAGTTCGTTGTTTACGGCGACGAACGCATGCTGGACCTGTTCACGGCGAAAGCCGGCCAGCCGGCCCAGGGCGACCAGAATCGGAAGGAGCAGCTTGATCGCAACGCTGCGGAGCTTCCGCGAAAAGTGAACATCACGGCCCAGCGCGAAAACGGCGACCAGCAGCCCGAGGCT
Organism: uncultured delta proteobacterium; assembly: GCA_963805125.1. GTDB lineage: Bacteria > Desulfobacterota > Syntrophobacteria > Syntrophobacterales > Syntrophobacteraceae > SbD1. Next base: position 494,811 of record CAWDTD010000001.1, read on the forward strand.
TCCGAGCAGCGCGACGCCGACCAGGGCGGTAACAACCCCCATTATCAGCGGAAGATAGACCGAAATCCGGCTGAAACCGTAATAGGGTACTATGTAGAGGAGGATCAGAACTGTTGTGGCGATGATCCCGAAAAGGGCGACAAGAGATATTATGACCCGCTTCTCCGAACCGACGACAGGCGGGTTGAAATCAGGGAACGCTTCTTTTTGGGGAAGTTCTGTCGGTTTTTCCATAATCGCGCGCAAGGCCCCGGGAGCGTCGCCGGGTCTCGACCCTACAGAGTCATTTCAGAAACGAGCCTCTCGGCATCGGCCTGCCGTGAGTGAATTCACACGCAGGCATGCGCCGCTGGCCTTCCATTTGAAGCTCCCCGATACACAGAGGCTGCCCGCAGCCTCCGGCAACGATCAGGCCGCATTCCGCCATGCCCACCACCTCGCCCGGAGCTCCGGTTGTCGCCCATGAAAATGAGGAAGCCCGGAAGCACTTCACCCTCTTGCCTCCCAGCATAAACCAGGCGCCCGGCGCCGGATCGAACGCCCGCACCCTGTTTATAATATCTTTTGCCGAAGAATTCCAATCAATCCGAAGTTCCTCTTTTTGGATCGGAGGGGCGTATGTAGCCAAACCGTCATTCTGAGCCCGGGCTGCGAGCCGTCCGGCCGCCCACTCGCGAAGGGTGTCGACCAAAAGCCCCGCGCCCAGTTCGGCAAGACTTCCGTACACCGTCCCGAAAGTATCCCCGGGACCTATCGCGATTTCTTTTTGCGAAAGCACGGGTCCAGTGTCCATCCCGGCGTCGAGCAGCATTACCGAGACGCCCGTCAGGGTCTCCCCCGCGAGCAGCGCGCGCTGGATGGGGGCGGCCCCCCTGTGCCGCGGCAAAACAGACCCGTGGACGTTCAAAGTCCCGAGGGGAAAAATGTCGAGGAAAGATTGCGGAAGAATCTCTCCGAAAGCCACCACCACGGCGCACTTGGCGCCGTATGCCCGGATCTTTTCGACTTCACCCCCGAGGATGCGTTCGGGCTGGTATATGGGAATGCCTGCCTCGATCGCCAACGTTTTGACAGGCGATTGACGAATCTTGCGGCCCCTGCCGCACGGGCGGTCGGGTTGGGTCACTACAAGCCGGACCCCGGCCCCGGCTTCCAGCAATTTCCGCAGGCACGGCACCGCAAAATCCGGGGTCCCGAGAAATACTAGTCCAGGCACGGCTGCGTTTCTTCCCTTTCCTCCCTGAGCTTCTTTTTCCACCTTCTTTTGAAAATGTCCTTGGCAATCGGGTTTATCAGGTCGATAAACAATTTCCCTTCCAGGTGGTCCATTTCATGCTGGAGCGCAATCGCGAGCAGACCCCCGGCCGATATTTCGATCTTTTCGCCCCGGCGGTCAAGCCCGCACACTACGACTTCTTCGTGCCGCTTTACCTTCGCGTAGTATTCCGGCACGCTGAGGCAGCCCTCCTCGAACGTCGTCTCGCCTCGCGCACTCACCAGTTCGGGATTTATGAGCACGATCAGCCCGGATTCCGATTCCTGGCGCTGAACATCCACCACCAGCACACTGAGCGCGCGGCCTACCTGGTTAGCCGCAAGACCGATTCCCGGCGCGTTGTACATCGTCTCGATCATGTCGTCTATGAGACGCTGAAGACCGTTGTCGATATTTTCGACGCGTTCGGCCTTTTCGCGCAACACCGCGTCGGGATATATACATATGGGAAGAATCGACACTTAAACATTTCCTCCTAACCGCAGGATTAGCTCAATGTTTATTGTAAATCGTTAGGCCGTGAGTTTCAACGCTATCTTACGGGATTGGGGGATTGAGGGATTAATTCCTCAATTCCTCAATCCCTCAATTCCTGAGTTCCTAAATCCCCAAATCCCGTACACTTAAATCCCTGTATGCCGACCGTGCGGCACGAATCGTGCTACCTTGCTGATCGGTATCGAGAATTCAACGCCTCGTATTCCGGGAGCGGCGGGTACTATAAGACCGCTGAGTTAACTAAAAACTCTAAACTCTTTAAGAAGTCCCGGGTGCTATACATGAGATCCACCGAAAATCCGCAAATAAGCGTTATAATCCCCGCCAAGAATGAGGCCCGGGGAATCAGGTCAATAATCGGCAGAGTCCGCAAAACACTGGACGAAACCGGCCGAAGCTACGAAATCATCGTGGTGGATGACGGATCCGGCGACCCAACCGCTCAGAGGGCCCATGAGGCGGGCGCCACGGTCCTTTGTCATCCGTATAACATTGGAAACGGCGCGGCCATAAAGACCGGTATCCGGTATGCGAAGGGCGCCTCGATCGTAATGCTCGACGCCGACGGCCAGCACCCGCCGGAAGAGATCCCAACGCTTCTGAAAATGCTCGAAAAATATCACATGGCCGTGGGCGCGCGCACTTCGGATTCCGAAACAAGTTTTCACCGCAACCTGGCAAACAGGATTTACAACCGGTTTGCCTCATACGTGTGCGGGCGCCCCATCGACGACCTCACATCCGGCTTTCGAGCGATCAGGGCCGGCGCAGCAAAGGAGTTCGTAACGCTGCTGCCCAACACTTTTTCCTACCCAACGACCATAACCCTTGCCACGGTCCGCTCGGGCTACAGCCTCGCCTACTTTCCGATAAAAAGCCCAAAGCGCGCGGCGGGCAGCAAGAGTAAAATCAAGCTCTTTAAGGACGGATCGCGCTTCTTCCTGATCATTTTCAAAATAACGACCCTGTTTTCGCCCATGAAAATTTTTCTTCCGGCCAGCATTTTCACTTTTCTGGCCGGCGTCGGCTACGGCCTCTATAAAATTTTCATGCTGGACGGCCGCTACGGTCCGACCTCTCAAATGCTGATCGTATTCTCCGCGCTGATGTTTCTCATCGGCCTCGTATCCGAACAGATCACCCAACTGCGGTTCGACCGCAGCATCCCCTTTGCCGGTGAAAGACAAAGGATGTTTACGGCCCCGGAGAGGGAATCGGTGCAAATAGAAGCACAAGCCTCAATGGCTCGGGCGGGCGTCGAGCCTCCACAGGCGGAATTGAGTGATTGAGGGATTGAGGAATCGAGGCCTCGAGGGATTGAGGAATTGAATCTCTAAATCCCTGAATCCCTCAATTCCTAATGGATCAGTTCCCCGATCCTTGACAACCTGATCTTGTCCAGCAGATTTTCAGCCTTGCCGTTCCATGAAAAGTAAATGACGAAAGCCTTTCCCAATACGTTATCGAACGGCACAGTGCCCCAAAAACGGCTGTCCTCGCTATTGTTGCGGTTGTCGCCCATAACGAAGAAAGAATTCTTGGGAACCACGACGGGGCCGAAATTCTCCACTGCCGCTACGAAGCTCGCCGGTTCCCTGTTATCGAAATAACCCCACGGATCCGGGACCAGCGCATTATCGACATATATTTTACCCTTAACGATCTGTACAGTTTCTCCCTGCGTTCCAATGACTCTTTTGATGAAGTCCTTCGATGGGTCTTTGGGGTAAATAAACACGATTACATCTCCCCGTTTCGGTTCATCGTAGGAAAATATCCTGGTGTTCGCGTAAGGTATCCGTATTCCATAAATGAACTTGTTAACCAGAATGTAATCGCCGGGCACCAGAGTCGGTTCCATCGATGAGGATGGGATATCGAATGCCTGTATAATAAAAGTCCGAACAAACAGGGCGATCAGGATCGCAATGACGATGCCCTCGATATTTTTTATTACAGCTTTCTTTTTAGCCATTTTCCCTCGCCATCACTTCAGCGGCCTCCGCCCACCAAGCTAAAGAGGAGCACCGCCAGCACGATAAGGGTCACGCCGACGTAAACCCTGTCTCTCTGGATAGTGAATGAAATAACGGTAAACGCAACCCGCATGACGGGGGTTGCGATCAGTAGAAGCAGGCCAAATTGAATTATACCTCGGCCGGAAAATGAGGATATAAACTTCATGATTCCCAAAATGCTGCACAGTTCCGAAGGTTCGCCATGGAAAATATGGTAGTCGGGCAGTTCGGTCCCATGTCTAGTCAGATACAGGCCGCCGCCAACCAGTACAATCAAAGATGAAACCACCACTCCAACCCTGAGCAGGTTGCCGATCACTCCATCAATCCTGGCATCTGAAATTGCGTACCTTTTATCGTTCATGGCTAAAGTCTTCCTGTTATGCCGTTATAAATCATTTCGAAACCCAGGATCAGAATGACTCCTGCAAAAATTATCCGGAGCAGCCGCGTCTTGGAAAAGGCAAGAACCCGCGAGCCCAAAAGGGACCCCAAAACGACTCCCAGCATGACCGGCATTGCCAGTCCCGGATCGATATAGCCGCGATTCAGATAAACACCGGCGCTTGCAGCCGCCGTGACACCGATCATGAAGTTGCTGGTAGTCGTGGAAACCTTGAAGGGAACGCGCATGGCCTGATCCATGGCTAAAACCTTAACGGCGCCCGAGCCAATCCCGAGCAGTCCGGAAAGAGTTCCGGCTAAAAACATCAGACTGAATCCGGTCGGGAGGGCATGCACGTGATAAGAAACGGGTCCGTGCAAGCTGGGATAAGTGCCGTCCAGATGCAGGTGGTTTGCCAGAAAATCAGGGGTATCCTCCGCAGCAGTTGAGGGGTGTCCCCAGGCGGACAGATAAGCTGAATATAAGAGGACAATGCCGAATATCACCGCGATTGCCTGAGTCGATATCATTCCCGCAACTGCCGCCCCCAGAAGCGCTCCGAAAGTGGTAGCCATCTCCAGAAACATTCCCAGCCGAATGTTGGAGAAGCCCTCTTTGACATAGGCGGCGGCCGCGCCCGATGATGTGGCTATGACCGAAACGAGCGAAGCTCCGATTGCATAGCGGATATCCACGCCAAAAGCCAAAGTAAGCAGCGGGACAATGACGACACCGCCCCCGAGACCGGTCAGCGCCCCCAAAAAACCGGCCGTCAAGGAACCAATAAAAGTTAGAAAAGAAAATTCAGAGATGTTCATGGTTCCTTTCTTAATGCCGGATGCCAAAAAGTAAAGATCGCACAAGATACGGGCATTCCATATCCGGCCCTGCCAAACTCCCCCGCAACTGCCTGTGCCGGTCAACGCTCCGAAAAGCGCATCCCTCGATACCTGCAGGGACTCGATGCATTCGCCGGTCGAGTGGTTATAGTTGCCTCAATCTACTACAGAAATCGGCATCACGTTGGCCCGTAGGTGGGGTGCCGGGCTAAGCGGGTGGTGGGGACCGGGCGGGCTGGGGTCTCGGCCCTGCAGCGTGTAACTTTTTAAGATAGTTGTTCATGTCCCTTTGGGACACCCTGAAACCATGAAAAGACACGCCAATCACCCCCCTTTCCTAAAGGGGGGCAGGGGGGATTTTGAGGTTCCAGGGTGGAACTTTTCGAAGCAGCTTTTCACGTCTCTTTGGGACACCCTGAAACCATGAAAAGCTGTACCTGTAGGAGCGCGCCTTGCGCGCGATGAACTTTTCGGAACAGAACTTCTCGAGATAGGAAACAAAAAAATGCAAAAAAACCACTTTAGAAACATTCTCTATCCATTTACCCTAATTTTATTGGGCATCGTCTTGTCCCTGGCAATCCGAGTCCATACACCCCGGGCTCAAAGCGAGCAGACCAACTTGGCTACCGCTATCGAAGCTGTCGCCAGGCAGGCGATCCCAGCGGTCGTGCATATCGAGGTGACGGAGCGCCAGGAGATTCCGAACCCCTTCCTGCCGTTTGAAAGCGACCCGTTCTTCAAGTATTTTTTCGGGAATCCCCAGGAAATGCCCAAAAAATTCCAGCGCGAGTTATTAGGGCTGGGGAGCGGGATAATCATTGACGATTCGGGACACATTCTCACCAATTACCATGTCGTTGGGGGAGCGACGAAAATCCAGGTTTTGCTGGCGGACGGGAGGGAGTTTTCCGGAAAGTCGATAAAAATTATCGGAACAGACCCGAAAACCGACCTGGCGGTCATTCAAATCGTGGAGAAAGGCCCGTTTCCACACGTTTCCCTGGGAGATTCCGACAAAATGGAGGTCGGGCAATGGGTAGTTGCTATCGGGCAACCCCGCGGACTCGATCAGACCGTTACACAGAGGATCATCAGCGCCAAGCACCGCACGGGGATTTCAGACCCGAGCAGCTACACGGATTATTTGCAGACCGATGCGGCCATCAATCCGGGCAACAGCGGCGGTCCGCTCCTCAACCTCAACGGGCAGGTGATCGGCATCAACGCGGCAATCATATCCGAGTCCGGTGGGTTTGAGGGGCTGGGGTTTGCAATTCCCAGCAACATAGCTATACACATCTCGCAAGAGCTGATCAAAAACGGCAAGGTCATTCGCGGCTGGCTCGGAGTGAGCCTCCAGAACATAACTCCCGAGCTTGCCAAGTCGTTCGGTTTAAGCAGCGCCAAGGGGGCTTTGGTTTCCGACGTAATCAAAGGCAGTCCGGCCGATCACGCCGGCATAAAGCAGGGAGACGCAATCGTAGCCTATCAGGGCAAACCGGTCGATGACCCGTCTTCTTTGCGCAACAGTGTGTCACTGGCGCCAGTGGGATCTCACGTAAAACTCACGATTGTGCGCAACGGCGCCAAACAGGACGTTACGGTAAAGATCGGCAACCTGCAAGAGCAGGAGAGGTCACTGGCGGCTGCCCTGAAACGAGAGTTCGGGATTGCTGTCAGGCCGATGACCCCACAAGAAGCAAATGCGTTGGGACTGGGTTCCCGGTCGGGCTTGGTGATTACCGAAGTCGATTCCAGGGGTCCCTTCGGAAAAGCCGGCTTCGAAAAAGGCGATATCATACTGCAAGTCGACAATAATCCAGTGAGCGGTCCGGACACCCTGTTCGCGCTTCTGAGCGCTCTAAAAAAGCAGCATAAGGCGACCGTATTGGCCGTCGACCACAGAAGCGGCCAATCCGGCAATGTGCGGATAACACTGCCGTAGAAAAACTCTGCGGAAAGAGACGCGCATAGTTAATGTCCAGAGTTAAGTAGTAATCACCGGGACCCGATCGATTCGAGCGGTAAAACATCGTCATGCCAAAGGGGGGCCCGGATCAAGTCCCAATGCTGTTGACTTGAGGTTGATTGTCGCCGCTCTGCGAGGTCCCGGGATTGACACAGCCCACCCTTCCCGGGACCCCGGATAAAGCCCACTTCCGGGGCAGGCTCTGATCCGGAGGCGGAAAAGGGCACTTTCCGGATGGAAACTGGCTAGTCCATGTACAATTTCTGAAGTTCCAGGTTATAGCGGGCGATGAGGTCTTCGAGACTCAGCATGCCGATCACTCCCATCGCCTTGTCTTCGATGGGAAGTTGTCCAAACCCGGTTTCCAGGAATTTGAGAAGGGCCTCCGAGAGGCTTTCATCCGGCGTCACGCTCACCGGAGGCAAAACCAGGTCCCGCAGAATCAGCAGGTCCAGAATCGATTCTTCAAACATTACGGGCCTGATGTCCCGCAACGACAATATCCCCGTAAGGCGGAAATCATCGTTTACCACCGGGAAGACGGAGTCGCGCGTGGTGGCAATGAGGCGTCTCAACTGGACAAAGGCCATATCTTCCGGGAGAATGGTGACCGCAGCGTCCTTTCGGTACACATCCTCTACCGATAAGTCCTGGAGTACGTTGGTTACACGATCGGCCCTATGCGCCGGAGAGTGGAATTTATTTAGGACCTGGTTTTCGTAGAGACTCCAGCGATGTGAGAGCATGATTGTGACAACCGAGGTGAACATGATCGGCACGATGAGCTCGTAGCCGCCGGTCATTTCGCAGACCATGAGAAGGGCCCCGATCGGGGCCTTTGCGACACCGGCAAAAAATGCGGCCATACCGACAAGGGCGAATGCGCCCGGAAAACCGACGATTCCGGGAAACCATGCGTGCGCGAATTGCCCGACGGCCCCGCCCAGCATGGCGCCTATGAAAAGAGACGGCCCAAAAACGCCCCCGCTTCCCCCGGACGATATGGTGAAGCAGGTCGCCGCTATTTTAAGAAAAGCCATGGTGAACATGAGCACTACCGGGAATTCGCCCATCAGGGCCTTTTGAATGGTTCCATAGCCTCCGCTCAGGACCTCGGGTTGCCACAGCGAAAGCAGTCCGACCAAAACGCCGCCAAATGCAGGAATCAGCGCGCGCCTGATCGGGAGTTTCCGGAAGAAGCGGTCCCTTAGACCATAAAAGGTCTTCACGTATATGTATCCGAAAGGAACGCAAACCAGTCCGAGAATCGCATAGAGAAGCAGCTCGATGGCGCTGGAAAAGTGTATGGAAGGAATTGCGAATATGGGCTGGTGACCGAAGATGCCTGTAAAGATCGCATAGGAAAACGAAGAGGAAATGATGCAGAGTACAACTCCTTCGGTTTCCAGGTCCTCTCGATAGAGAACTTCCACGGCGGTCAGGGCGCCTCCCAGGGGAGCGCGAAAAATAGCGCCCAACCCCCCGGCGCATCCGGCCAGAAGCATGAGCCTTTTTTCGCGGACGCTGAGCTTGAGGATATGCCCAAACCAGGAACCTACTCCCGCTCCGATTTGCGCTATAGGCCCTTCCCGGCCCGCGCTTCCCCCCGTTGCAAGAGTGAGTACCGAAGCTATTCCCTTGATGAAGGGAACACGCGTCCTGACGAACCCCTCCCTGTTGTGGAAGGCGTCGATGAAGGCGTCGGTTCCGTGCCCCTCCGCTTCAGGGGCCCAGGTATAGACGATCAGACCGGAGAGAAGCCCCCCGATGCCGGGGAGCAAAATGAGAAGCCAAGGCCGCAGGGGGGTTCCAGCCACAAAAAGCACTAGATTCTCTCCGGCCGGCTTTGCCATCCGGTAACCGACAAGATACTCCAAGGCAAAAAACTTACCCCATTCCAGGAGATAGAAGACGGCGGCGGCCCCGAGTGCGCTCACGGCGCCGATTGCCGCCCCGTAGACAAACCAGCGGAAGATCCTGTATTTCCCAAATGCTTTGTAGAGAGCTAAAGACCGGTCTCCCGGCGCAGCAGCCCTGTCGGCCCCCGTGTAGTCCGCCGCCTGATTTGCTCGCACAAGAAACTTAAAGAATGGATGCATTTCGTTTAATTCGCAAACCTCGCTTAATTGAAAACCGGCCCAGCGACAGGATTCCCCCGCCTTCGCAAACCGGGCCGGGGGATCTTCATCTTCCCCCCTTTTCTAAGGGGGGCCAGGGGGGATCTTTCTCCTCCCCCCTTTTCTAAAGGGGGCCGGAAGTCTGTCCGACAACTCAGGCTGGCTTAAAAAATTCCCTCTCCCGTGTATAAAATTAGCCCAAATAAGTCCATCTGGACAGGGAATTCTATAGATAGGATGGCAATTCCCACTTTTGAGCCGGAACATTCGCGAATTTCGAGTTGTCGGACAGGCTCGCAGGGGCGATTTGTCAATCACCCCCCTTTGCTAAGGGGGGCAGTAGCGCGGATTTTTCCCCGCACCCCCTCATCTCCGTGTCCCCGAGTCACTCTTTCCTCCCACCGCCCGCCCCCAGACCGAAACTCTCAGATTACAGGACAGTGTAATCCTGGAGTTTCACAAGCCGGAACACAGATGTCCAAATCTTTTCGGAAAACCGGACAAAAGTGAGGTTGGGGCCGGTAGGAACAAATTTTGCATAACCTTTCACATGAAACCCTGCCCGTTTCTAAGGCGAGGTCTCGGCTGCTCTCCCCGGTCTTGCGCAAATTCGATTCTTGTGAACATCCTTTCCTGCTCCGTTCCATATCCAGATTCATATATCGACTGAGGGATCGGCAGCTTCGAGCGGTGAAATCTGTTGTCGGCGGTGGACCAACTGCATGATCGACTATTAGGGGCATCATGTTGCGGGCAATCGAGCGGGAAATTAGAGGCTGCACCAGGGTAGAGGCGACTCAACGAAAGTCCGGGGAGATTTTCGAAAATGTGTTCACCTGCCAACCGGTTGCCATTCTCATACTCGATAACGAATGCATCCCCAACATAGTCGATTGTAATCCGGCTGCCGAGAGGGTGTTCGGCTACGGCAGGAAAGAGCTTGCGGGGCAATCCGCAAGCCTGCTGCACGCCAATGGGAAAGTCTTGGAGCAGTTCAAGGAATCGATTCTCTCATCGGTTGACGAACCGGGTTTTTGTCGTTTTGCCGAGTTGTCCAAGAGGCGGCGCGATGGGAGGCTTTTCCCCTGCGACTACACCGTGGCGCCGGTTTGACGGGGCAGGACAGCGAGGTGATTTTCGAGTTGTTTCGGAGGGGCAGCCAATCGAAGGGAATTCCAGGGGTGGGGCTGGGGCTTGGCATAGTCAGGGAGATAGCCGCATGCCATGGAGGATCGATATCGATAGGGCCCGGGCCCCAAACCGAGTTTCTCCTGTCCATATCCAAACGGCTCTAATGTGCAGCTCTGTCCATTCCATCAACCCGTTGAATGAGATAAGGAGGTAATTGTCATGTCTGATCCTGAATTCGACCTGAATGCGTATCGAAAAGAAACTCAGCTCAGAAGCGGGACAACGATTTCTCTGCGCCCCATGGCGGCGGAAGATAAGGATGCACTGTATGAATTCTTCCAGGCTGTCCCCAGAGAAGAAACCCGGTATTTGCGTGATGACGTCTCGAGGATTCTGCTCATTGAAAAGTGGGCGAACAACCTCGATTACAACAAGACCCTGCCTATTTTGGCGCTAAAAGACGGCAAAATCATCGCCGATGCTACCATCAACCGCCGCAGGTCCGGATGGAAATGGCACCTTGGCACCGTGCGGCTCTTCGTGCACGGAGACTACCGCAATGTTGGTCTGGGCCGTTTGATGATCGAGGAACTCTGCGACGTCGCTTATGAACTGGGAATCGAAAAACTTGTGGCGGAAATCCCCGACACCGCCACCTCGGCGATCAACGCCTTCACCCGAGCCGGGTTCTACCGTGCTGCGGTGATCCCGAACCTGGCCAAAGACAAGGACAATATGCCCCTGGATATTGCGGTCATGATCAAGGATATCAAGCCGGCTCACGACGACACCTATGACTACGATTTCTAGCGGGATGAGCAGACATGGTTACACTTATGCGGGGTCGGAAGCGTTCCTTCCGGCCCCTTGTCGGGTGAATCGGGCAGGTGGGTTTTTAGTCCATTTTGACGACCTTGGTGGCCTGCGGTCCCTTTGGGCCGCGTTCAACATCGAAGGATACACGATCACCTTCGCTCAGGGAGCGAAATCCCTCGCCAACAATGGCGCTGTAGTGAACGAAAACGTCTCCATGGTCCTTAGTTTCAATGAAACCGTAGCCTTTCTTGTCATTGAACCATTTTACGCGGCCTTCCGGCATCTCTGGTAATCCTTTCACCAATGAGCACCGTTTCCATTGCCTGGCGATGATGGTTGAAAAAATCTTCAGGGGTTTGGCAAGGCCGGACAGCTTGATCGGAGATTCACCGCGGCAAATCGAATTGGACTTGGGGCATTCAGCATGAAGTGGCCGCAAGGAGCACGATTAAGAGAAAGTGAAGTACAAGAGAATTTCAGCATCGGAATCAATTGAGCAAAGACAGGGATTGAGAAAATCAACCGCATCATCGAAACCTTGAATTATCTCATCGTCCGTCCGCCTTTCCTGTATGCTCCATGCTTCGGCCTGCAAACCTGAAATCTGCGGCCCGCCTTTTGACTCAGGCGGCTGACCGGACGGACAGAAGAAGCTAACCCGGCCCTCGGGTTAATCCCGCAAGCAAATGTCATTCCATACGTTTGAATAATCGGTTCGCAAAAGATTTCGATTAGTTGACAGGAAGATTGAAGTCGCAGCGGGACGAGTCTGACTGATACAAGTGACACCACACTGTAACCGGAAAGATTCACCTGCTCCTGAAGCAGGCAATGGCGATCGGGGTTCATCTGCAAAAGAATCGCTCAAGGAGGTTATCCCCGGTTAGGCAGGCTGCAGGAGCAGGGGTGGGCACAGTTTTATCGTGCCCACCACTCAATCTCGTCCAAGTCCATTTTGGTGGGCGCGAAAAGGCCGTGCCCACCCTTGCCGCATGGCTCTCCTCTGCATTTGACCACGGGCATGAATACAGGTGAGGAGCTGCCAACTGCCGGAAATGACAGTGAGTCCTGTAAAACGCCCCCGACGGGCCCCACCGGCATATCGCTTGCCTGTTCGGCCCGGATGCCGGATAATGAAACCGGCTATCCGAGTGTTCCAGGAGCTGCTTTGCCTCGGGGAATCCAATTGACGGCCGGTGCAAAGGTGTGCTCTAATCCAGGAAGGGGTGAAGCGCCCAATTGTCGAGAGGTCTTGGGAGGGAGCGGTTTTCATCATGCATTCTTTGAGGAGGAAGCAAAATGACGAGAGTTCAGTTGGTTGCCAAAATCGCAAGTGAAGGCGGAATTACCAAATCAAAGGCCGAAAAAGCCGTGGACGGATTCGTTGCCGCTGTTTCCGCCGCCCTGGCAGGCGGTGAGAAGATTACGCTGGTAGGTTTCGGAACTTTCAGCGTAGCGGCAAGGTCTCCGCGTGAAGGCCGCAACCCCCGGACCGGCCAGAAGATCAAAATTCCCGCCACAAAAGTTGTCAAGTTCAAAGCAGGCAAGACTCTCAGCGCAAAAGTCAAATAGCGCAATTCAATCCCCGTAACATTCGACAAGATAATCCGAAGGGACTGCCCGCCGGAATCTATCAGCGGCCGGTCCCTTTCATGTTTCCCAAACAAAACGATATAGATGAACATCGACTTTACCGGCCGGAGGCAGGCCGAAGCAGAACCGAGTGCAACCATGGTCAAACTGGAAGAGAGCAACCAGGCCCTCCGGGATTTTGCCTCGATTGTTTCTCACGACTTGCAGGAACCCCCGAGGAAGGTCGAAGTTGGAGGTCTCCCTTCGGTCAAGGCCGACCCTGCACTGATGCGGCAGCTCCTCCAAAATCTTATCGGGAACGCACTCAAGTTCCCACAAAGAGGGAGACACACCTGTCGTAAAGGTCTCCTGTGAGGCAATCAGGGCTAAGGCAAGTGAGTGCTGATACTTGAATGAGGTGAGCATGATCAGCCTGCCCCAAAAATGGACCAGGCTGGACAACAATGGTAATGAAACCTCAACCCTGGTCTTAGTTGCCGACAAAAAGGGATATTTCCGGGAAAATGGCCTCGATGTCACCATCCAGGAATATCAATCGGGGAACTTCTCGGTCGACGCGCTCCTGGACAACAAGGTCGATTTGGCGTCCTGTTCTGAATTTGCACTTGTCGAAAGGATCTTTAAGCGAGGCAAAAACCTTGGATACATGGGGTCCTGTGCGACTATCGATAATACCGGGGTCATAGCCCGCAAAGATAAAATCACCAATCCCGCGGATCTGAGAGGCAAAAGAATCGGCGTCACTTTCACAAGCATTGCCTCTTTCTACCTCGGGGTTTTTTTGACTTTCAACGGTCTGAGTCTCGACGACGTGGAACCGGTCGACGTCAAGCCGTTCGATATGAAAGACGCACTGGCAGGGGGGAATTTTCCCCCTCCCCCCTTTCCTGAAGGGGGACCTCGTATTTCCCCCCTTTTCTAAACGGGAACCTCGTATTTCCCCCCTTTTCTAAAGGGGGGCAGGGGGGATTTTACCGTGCGCGAGGCTCAACAGGTCTGGCGATAAGCTGCCGAAAACAGGCAGGTGCTAATGGAGCGGAAGGTCTTTGATCTCCGGGGCCATACCTCAAGGAATCAATCCGCCGGCGCTGATAGTTGTCTGTAATTTGAACCATTTGCAGTCAAAACCTCTGCCAGACCCTCTTTCATCCTTCAAATTCGAGGAAAAATTCTAAAAATTTTGGGCGCTTGCTCATTTCTTCTTGACTTGACAGACCCTACTAGGCACACTCCAGCTATGGCCCACATTCAAAAAAAATGAAAAAAGTTAGACCCTATTACTACCGCAAGATGGTTATGCCTTGGGATTCTATGATTAGTTTCAGACAAAGGGAAAGCTGGTAGAGCAATGATTGAAAAACCGACTCATGGCGAGCGGCCAAGGTGGCTTGCAGACGAAACTAACAGATCTTCGGGAAATTACCGCATCGCCCGGCGATGGCGTCCGCTGAAACTCATCATTGTTGCAGCGGTCGTAATCATCGCTCTGCTGATGGTCATCTCCGGCTGGATACAAAAGGGCCTGTGGATGCGGCAACTCGGCTACGCCGGCGTCTTCTGGACACTGCTGTCCCTGCAGTTGGGGCTGTTTTGCGTGGCTTTCGTCGTCGCGCTTGTCTACCTCTGGACCAATCTTGTCCTTGCGGCGAAAAACACCGCTACTTCCCTCGCGGGTAGTTTGACAGGCGAGTCCAGCTTTGCTGAGAAAGTCGGCATCCAGATCTCTCCGGCGGATTTCAAACTTGCCATGGGTGCGCTCGCCGCCGCCGCCGCCCTAATCTTTGCGGTCATCTTCTATTCACAATGGGATACGTATCTCCGCTTTCGTTATGGCGGATCCTTTGGGTTGTCCGATCCTCTGTTCAAAGTCGATGTCGGGTTTTATCTGTTCCATCTCCCCTTCTATGAGCTTTTGCAGAGCAGCTTGACCGCATTGGCGGTGGTTACGCTCATTGGCGTCCTGGTCTTCTATGCGTACTTCGGGTTACTGCGTTTGGGAGGCAGAGGACAGATGGAGGCCCAGAACACAAAGGCCGTTGCACACCTTTCCATCATGTTCTTCGTCCTGGTCGCCAGTTGGGGATGGGGGTTCTACCTGGCTCACTACCAACTCCTCTACTCCACTCTGGGAGTAGTTTTCGGAGCCGGCTATACGGCGGATCATGTGACCCGGATCGCCTTCTGGATCATGGTCGGCGCCTCGGCGGCGCTGTGCGCGCTGCTTGTGCTCAATATCTTCCGGCCGCTGTTCAAAGCGATAGTTATCGGAGCCGCAATTTACGTAGCCTTGTATCTCATCACGGTTGTGCTGGCGCCCACTCTCTTTCAAAGGTTCATGGTACAGCCGAACGAACTGGCCTTCGAAACCCCCTATCTCAAAGACAACATAGAATTCACCCGAAAGGCCTACGGGCTCGACGCTATCCAGGAAACATTCTACCCGGCGCTGTCGGATTTGACAGCCCAGGTGATTGCGAGAAATCAGGACACGATTCAGAATATCCGTCTGTGGGACTGGCGCCCGTTGCTTCACATGTACAAACAAGCCCAGGAGATACGGCTCTACTATCACTTTTACCAGGTTGATGTGGACCGCTACCACCTGCCGGATGGTTATCATCAGGTGATGCTTTCGGCCCGCGAGCTCTCCGCGGAACTCCCCGCTGAAGCCCGAACCTGGGTTAACCAGAAGTTGCAGTTCACGCATGGTTATGGCTTGGTCATGAGCTTCGTCTCGAAGACCATCGGAGGAGGCTTTCCGCAATACCTTATCGAGAACATCCCGCCCGAATCCGCCTACGGCTTAACCATAAAACAGCCTTCCATCTACTACGGCAAGGCGATGCCGGGATATCGGATCGTCAGGACCGGCATCAAAGAGTTCGACTATCCCAAGGGGAATCAGAATGTCTATACGAGTTACAGCGGAACGGGAGGCATCCCGCTCGACAGCTTGTGGAAGCGCCTGTTGTTCGCCTGGACTCAATCCGACATGAACATTCTGCTCACCTCCTATCTGCGCCCGGACAGCAGGATTCAGATCTGGAGGCGCGTTCACGAGCGCGTGACGCAGATCGCCCCGTTCTTGCGCTTCGACAGGGATCCCTACTCAGTGCTGAGCGGAGGCAAACTTTACTGGATCCAGGACGCCTACACCATCTCGGATCACTTTCCTTACTCCAATCTCCAGTCGGCGATCTTTGGGGAGGGGCTCAACTACATTCGAAACTCCGTAAAGATCGTTGTGGACATGTACGACGGAACAGTCCAGTTCTATGTAATGGATCCCAACGACCCCGTTCTGGCAGCCTACCGGCGTGCGTTTCCCGGCCTGTTCAAGGACCTCGATCAGCTCTCGGCGGACCTCAAAACGCATCTGCGATATCCGGAGGATCTGTTTTCCATCCAGGCCGACCAGTACAGGACATTCCACATGACGGTTCCGCAGGTCTTCTATAACCGGGAGGACCTCTGGGTGCTCGCCCAGGAGAAGTTCTCGGGCAACACACTGCCGATGCAGCCCTATTACATCCTGATGAAGCTCCCCGGAAGCGACCGGCTTGAGTACCTCCTCATGACTCCTTTCACGCCTCAGAAACGAGACAACATGATCTCATGGATGGCCGCCAGGTGCGATTTCTCCGAATACGGCAAGATGATCGTATACCAACTTCCCAAGGAGAAGCTGATCTACGGCCCGATGCAAATTGAGGCTATGATCGATCAGAACACTACGATCTCCCAGCAACTGAGCCTCTGGGACCAAAAAGGGTCGAAAGTCATTCGCGGAAACCTGATCGCCGTGCCGATCGAGAACTCCTTCCTCTATGTGGTGCCGGTGTACCTCACGGCGGCCGGCACAGACTTCCCCCAACTCAAACGCGTAATCGTGATTTCGGGGGACACGGTGGTGATGGAGCCTACACTCGATGAGGCAATCCAATCCGTCTTCGGAATTCAGCAACCCCGGAGTCCCGCGCAGGCGCTGCGTCGGCAACCGGAATTGGGCCAGGCGAAGGCGCAGTTCGATGAAGTCCAAAAGGCAATGCAGCAGGGCAACTGGGCAAAATTCGGCGAGGCGATGGATGCGCTCAAGCGCTTGCTGACCGGGCCGGCACAATAGGGTTCAACAATGAGGCATCTTACAGCAATAGATCTGAGAGTTTGTTGAAAAACCGGCGTTGACGGCGGAGTTCCCTTTTGCCGATCATGATTTCCGCAGGTTTCACCCGTTAAATGAGGCGACCCGAGCCACCCGGGCGCGGCCGCCGCTGATCCGTTCTTGATTCACCCGCGCTGAATAAACAACTCCATCCAATACTATCGCCAGCCGTCTTCCCACGTTCTCTGCGGTTATTCGATCAAAAATCAGGGCTCCCTGCGGATCAAACCCGAGCCTCACCAAGTAGCATCCAAAGAGGTACCCTGAAACTTTCAGATTACATGCTAATGTCATCTGAATCGTTCAGTTTTGCCCTGATTGCCCTTTTTTTCATGCCTTCGGCAATGAATTACCAAAGAAAGCCTGATTGGCCCTGCCGTAGAACAATTGGATATTATTGGGAAAACCCGGGCGCTATCTGTCCTGGAACGAAAATTGCTCTGTGTGCGGACGGGGAAAGTAACCTCTTTTCAGAATACCAGGTTCCGACCCTGGTGTTCAGCGTGCCACGCGACCACGCTGGAGGATGCTCTCTGACAATCTCATTCAAACTCGCTTCCTGCGACGCTTCTTCTCAGTTCTTCGACGACCGGGCTCTCTTTTCGGTTGCGATTCGCTCTCCCAATCGGAATAGCGCTTCACTGTTCCGAAATTCAAGTTCGACGGCGACTTCCACCCCATGTCCCTTTTCACGCTCAGCATCGAGTTCATGCAGGCCTGTCGTTCAAATTCGTCTGTGGGTCTTTTTCGTTTCTCCCACCCCCCGGCCATTCCCAGGCCACCAAGAGTTCGAGGGTTGCGGCCCCATCGCAGCCCTCGATCATTTTGGTTCGTTCTTCATCTTGAAAGGAAATGCCCTTTTGTTTCAAAAGCCTCTTCGTGCACGTCCCGGTCATAAAACAGGGGGCTGTCCAGCCCATCGACTCCCGGAGCGCTTCCCGAGATTTCATCCGGCTCCATGCCCAGTTCATCGATTTCAATACGATCGACAAGAGATGAGAACCCCATCGAATCGGTGAGTATCTGAACAACGAATTCGTGCTCGGCCTCACTTTGAAGGACGCCCTCCAGAAAAACAACTCCCTTCCTGAAGGAAATCCTGAGTTCTTCCGTGTCCATTGTCTCGTGGGTTTGCAAACGTTCATAGATCAGACTGACTATCTGCTCATTGGTCAGACCCTGGTATTCATCGGGAATTTTCCCGGAAACCACCACTTCGGACATCTGCGGCAGGCTCCAACGCTGCTTTTCATAGTCGCGGGCGCACTCGACGCAAAGTCGCGCCCAAGGTATCACGTGCAGCCTTTTCGGCGCGATGTCGTCCCCGCATGACTCGCAAACCCCATAATCACCTACCGACATCTTGATCAGCGCCAGATCGATCTGCTCGATTTCGAGTTTCCCATTCTGGTCGAGTTTGTCGTAAGGCTTGGCAATGCTGGCCTTCTGCGCCTCTTCTTCCAGCTCTATGGCAGGCTCTTCGAGCTCCTGCCAGGCGGCCGCAAGCCTCCGGACTCTTTCCACTATGCTGATGCGCCTGTCAAGGAGCATATCTCTAAGGAAAAGTATTTCTACCTTGGTCATCTTTAAGTCCTCCTGAGCACGACAACGTAAAATAACCACACGCGAATAATAATAAGAAGGCTACGCGAATAATTCAAGCTTACCGCGCATCGCACCGAAATAGCGGTGAATCATTCGATAAAACTCGACGATCTCCGTCCACGCGACGCGACAACGCCCCAGCCCAGCAGCGTCAATCCCACGATGAACCAGTATCCGGGAACCATATGCCACATCCACGGACCATAGTACCACATCAAAATCGAGAGCAGCATACCGCCGGCGGCGAGCGCCAGAAACTCGGGGTAATGATAAGGCTGATAACGCAACACCGTCAGAAGCACATAATAGCCGGGTGCGAGCAACGGCACGAACCAGCGGATAGTGGCGCATACCCCCGAAAGGTTGTTGGAGCCCCATGCGTAGACCAGCCAGACGGCCCCGCTCCATGCGAACGAAAAGAGCATCTCCGGCAACTCCGGCAGGGACCGGCGATTTCTGATCATCACTGCGATGCCGCCGCAAAAGGCAAGGATCAATACCGGCTGGTGCAGCAGAAACCCCTTTTTGCCAAATAAAAGTTCCAGCGCGTAAACCATGCCTCGCCAGATGCCGCGATGTTGCCAGGGGCCGGTGGCGTTGTTGACGTTGAAGGGTGAACCGGGCCAGAAAAGATATTCGCCAACCGTATTGACCGGACGCAATGTCCCCCCGATTTGATAATTGAGTGCATGATGCAGGATAATCAAAGGCAAAGCCGAAAAGAAAAAAACGGCGAGCATGCCCGGGGCCCTTCGGCCCATAACGCGGCAGCGGTAAACGATAAGGGGCATAATGCTGACCAGGAGCAGAGGACCGGCGGCAAAGTCCATGCAGTAACCCAGGCCGGTAAGCACTCCCATGCCTGCCAGAAGTCCACGGGGTGGGGGGGCCTCAAGGAGCCGTTGCGGCAGGCAATGAAGGCAAACCAGTAGAGCAGCCGCCACGGCGAGCAACTCCTCATGGCTGTTTACCTGCCTGGCATACGCGAGTGCCGATGAACCCAGCGCAAAACTGGCGGTCACGGCAAGCGCCATGGATTTCCCGGATAATACCCTCCGGCTTAAGAGGTGGATGCAGAGCACTGCCGCCACATATGCCAACCCTGAAGAAATGAGGGTCATCGCGTAGACGAAAATCTCGGGCCGTGAGCGGGCCCGCAATCCGGTTGTCCACTCCAGGACCTGGTAGCAGGCGGCCATCAAAAGAGCCGGGACCACGGGTTTATCAGAATAGAACCGGCCTTTGACCATGACTTTATCAAACGTGCCGTATTCCTTGAGACCTCGTGGCTGCGCCGCATAAGCACGCGCCCCGATCCCTTTGGCGCCGGCCGGATCGACAAAAATGGACCGGTCGATGGCCAGCGTTCTGAAATCCACCAGGCTCTCGACCTGGGCCAGGCGGCTGCCGTCGTTCCAACTGCCGGCGTAGGGCCGCGCGCTGACCACTGCCACTACCAGGCCCACCATCAAGACTAAAAGCAGTTCTTTCCGGCTTACATTTTGGCTCATGTTTGCTTTGTTTTCCACGCGGCGGTTGCCCGCCTCCGTCTTTCACCAGTTTTCATTGCACTGCTGCAAGCTATGCCGGACTCGGCCCATTAGAAGTCACATTGCCCTGTATCGATGTCAAGCCAAAATATTCAGTGGTTTTCTGAGAGATCCGAGCCTTCTCTGCGGCTGAGCTTTTTGATTTCTCCGTAAAAAATAGCGGCCCAAACCCATATAATGCAGATCAGCCACCAACAAGACTCTTGCAAAGCGCCCGATGATAACGTATTTATCTCACCCGGAGGGGCGCAGTTGCCCGAACTTGACTGATCGAATCCTGCACGAATCTATCGAAAACTAACCGGGCAGCGGTTCGCACTGCGTTCCAGGGGGAGTGCCATGCTCAGAGGATTGAATCCGGGCTTGTGGATCGGCACGATTCTTCTATTGGTGTCCGGATGCGCAAACACACCCGTGGGCACCGAACAGATAAATGTCACGCGTGAAGAAGCCGAACGCGCTTCTCTCGCCCCGCAGCCCGGCATAGCGCTTCATCACCGGAAAGCTCCGGTCAAACCTGTTAAAAAGGACTTTTCCACCGTAAGGCGCCTGATAACCGAAAAGGAACTGCGCAAGATCGAGGAAAAGGACCCCGACCTGGGCTTTTACCGCTGCATCGAAATTCTTTGCCGCCTCAACAAAAAGGATAACGAGTATGTCCGTGAGGATATGAAGCGAAAACGTCCCCTGATAGTGCCGAGGAATTTCGCTTCCTATAAGGACTGGTCGCCTCTTCCCGAGAAAATTACAGGCGCGCGGAAATTCCCCAAGTTAATCCTGGTGGTAAAGGATATCCCGTTTCTTGGATGGTATCAAAACGGCAGACTGGTTGGCGATACCTATGTATGCATTGGAAGGATGAATACCTGGACAAAAAGGGGACTCTTCAAGGTAATGGGAAAAGATCCCAGTCACATGTCCACATACCCCAACGCATACGGCGAACCGGCTTTCATGCCCAATGCCCTGCACATCTACGACCGCGTTTGGATCCACACCGGGGACGTGATCGGTCCGAACTGCTCGCACGGCTGTATAAACGTACCCATCGGTCATGCCCAAAGACTCTATGACTGGGCCAATGTCGGGACCGCCGTCCTGATCACCGAGTCTTTGAAGGATTTGGGCCGCGACATCAGGAAAGCTTCTTTTTCAGGCAACAGCACTAAAAATGCGACAGGAGGTATTAAGAAATGGAACTCACCAGGCGAATTCTTCGGGGCGCAGTGATGCATTTGTTTTGCGGCGGGCTCGTTTGCGTTGCCCTGTGCTCATGTTCGCTTTTCCAATCACACATGACTCCAATGCCTGTGGCAAAGAACCAGCCGCCACCGCCCCCGGCCGCTCCTGAAGGCCAACTTCCATATACCTCGGTGGACCTCGATTTCCCTCTGTCCCTCATCACCAACCCCAAAATCTACGTGCTCAAAGCGGATCGCAGGCTTTGGCTGATCCAGAACGGGACGCTCGTTCGCGATTATCACATCGCACTTGGCCCCAGCCCGAGAGGAGATAAACTCTTCCAGGGCGACGGGAGGACCCCCGAGGGAGACTTTTTCATCTGCTCCAAAAATTCTGCAAGCCACTATTACAAGTCGCTTGGAATAAACTACCCCAGTCCGCGCAATGGGGAAAACGCCCTCTCATCAGGGATGATTTCCTACAATGAATACTGCTCGATAAAACAAGCCAGCGACGCCATGAAGATGCCGCCCGCCAACACGGCCCTGGGCGGGCAGGTAATGATCCACGGAGGCGGTTGCTACTCAGACTGGACCTTGGGCTGCATAGCCTTGAACAATCAGGCCATGGACGAATTGTTCAGCGTCGTCCAGATCGGCACACCCGTGTGCATAATGCCCTGAGTCCTGTGGGCGGGGTGCCGGGGATCGGGGGCGGGGGCATTGCTCCCCGCGCTTCTTGACATCCTTTGTTGATGAATACTTCCAAAACCCCTTGACCCTTCGGCCTATCCGGGCTTGCAATCAGACGAAGCTTCATATTAAACTGAAAAGGATTAATTAAGTTCGCGATAGGGGAAAAGCAGCCCCGGCCTCTTCACTCGCTCCCCTTGCCTCGCCTTGCCTTGCGCATTATCTAGTGTCATCAACTTGAACGCAACTTGCTGTGAGGGGCTATTCTCCGCCATTTTTTATAACCAAAACCTCAAAACTCAAGACTCTGAGAGATTCAAATGACAGACAACGATTCCGCCAGGGATAAAAAAAGAGCCGCTCTTGCTCGACTTGGCAAGGGGATTGGCGCGCTTTGCGTCCTTATCTTCCTGATGCTTTGGCTTTCCGGAGCATTCGTGAAAAAGGTGGGGCCTGAGGCGGCCCGGCCTGAACCAATCCGGCGGGCCGGGAGGGCGGGCTCGCCAACGGTCAGGGTGGAGCGAAAAACGTTCCCTTTGTTCATCGAACAGGTTGGAGCCATTCGGTCCAGGGACGAAGCGCAGGTATCCAGCCGCCTCATGGCTCAAGTCAGGGAAATCCGTGTAAAGGAGGGTGACTGGGTTAGCGGGCCCGAGGCCGGCGCCCACCCCACGGTGCTTGCAACGCTCGACGATCGGCAAGTCCGGGCAAAGCTTCGCCAGGCGACGGCGCAAGTGGATGCGATGGGGCACGCCATTGACGAGGCCAGGGCGAAATTCCGCGCCGCCGAGGCACAGGTTTCCGCGTCAAGGGCGAACCGGGAAAAAGCGGCATTGGATTTTCGCCGGTATGAAAATCTTTTGAAAGGCGGGGCTGCCACTGAGCAGCAGGCCCAATACGCAAGGACCCAGCGCGATATTGCCAACGCTCAAGCCGGCTCGGCGGTTCAGGAGGTCCAGGCGGCTCGAGGGGACATGGCACGGCTGGAGGCTCAGAGAGAACAAGCCGAAGCGGCGGTAAAGGAAGCCCGGGTGATGCTCAGCTATACCGTGATCGAGGCCCCCTTTTCCGGACGTGTGGTGAAGAAGATGTTAAACGCCGGTGACATGGCGGTGCCCGGTCAACCTGTTTTTTTTCTCGATGCGCCTTCTCTGGCCGAAATCCACGCAGTCGTTTCAGAATCACTCATTTGCTACCTCAAGATCGGGCAGGAGACCAAGGTCAGAATAGACGCTCTGGACCGCACTACGAAAGGTGAAATAAAAGAAATCGTTCCTCAGTCCGACTCCGCCACCCGCACCGTGGAGGTGAAGATAGCCCTGCCTGCCAGCTCGGACATCGTAAATGGCATGTTCGGGAGAATATACGTCCCTTACGGCTCCTATGAGGCGCTGGTGATCCCTGCCCGAGCGGTAAGGGAGGTCGGCCAGTTGTACCTGGTGGACACTTTGGGTCTTGACGGACGGCCCGTGCGCAGGTTCATAACGCTTGGACGGGCGCAGGACTCGTTCGTGGAGGTGCTCTCCGGACTCAAGGAGGGTGAGGAGGTAGTGGTGCCGTGACCGAGGGCAAACCGCACACCTTGATGACCCGGATCGTTGTCGCTTTTCTTCGCGGGAACCTCTCGGTCATTCTCATCCTCATAAGCCTCATTGCGGGGGTGGTGGCGCTTTCGGTTACGCCACGCGAAGAGGACCCCCAAATCGTAGTGCCCATTGCAGACATAATCATCAGCATGCCCGGGGCATCGGCGCGCGAGGTGGAGCGCCAGGTATCCACCCGCCTTGAAAAATTGCTGTACCAGATAGACGGTGTCGAATACGTTTATTCGACCAGCTACCCGTCACGGGCCGTCGTTACGGTCCGCTTTTACGTCGGCGAAGACCGGGAGCGCAGTTGGGTCAAGCTCTACAACAAGATCAACTCCAATATCGACCAGGTGCCGCCCGGGGTTACCGGCTGGGTGATAAAACCGGTTGAAATAGATGATGTGCCCATCGTAGATCTCACCCTCTACAGCGACCGATACAGCGACTACGAGCTCCACCGCATGGCCGAAGAGCTTGAAATACAACTGCAGGGAGTCAAAAACGCGGGCAGGACCTATATCGTAGGTGGAAGACAGAGGCAGATCTCGGTTCATATTTCTCCTCAGCTCATGGCCGGAAGAGGCATCGGCATCGACGCGGTCGAACGGGCCATCAAGGCGTCGAACGTCGCTCTTCCAGCGGGGGACCTGATCCAGCGGGACAATGTAGTTCGGCTGGACGCCGGCCGTTTTCTCTCCACCGCCGAGGAGGCGGGCAATCTTGTAGTCGGCGTTCAGAATATGAAACCGGTCTTCCTCAAGGAAGTGGCGACCGTCGAGGACGGTCCGGGCGAGGCTGCCAATTATACCCGAATTTCATTTGCCCAAAGAGCGTTCTCGCAAATGGACCCCGCCGCGCAGGGGTGGGGTCGGCCTTCCGATATTAAGCCGCACAAGGACTACCCTGCCGTAACGGTAGCCGTGGCCAAGCGAAAGGGAACCAATGCGGTATGGGTTTCCGAGGAGGTCCGAAAGGAAGCTGAAAAGTTCGCCCAAAAGGCGCTCCCGGAAAGTGTGTATCTGCGCGTCACAAGAGACTACGGTTGGACCGCCGATGAGAAGGTCAACGATCTTGTAGAGGCCCTTCTTGTCGCCATAGCGATAGTGGTGCTTCTCCTGGCCTACACCCTGGGCTGGCGGGAAGGGATAATCATCGCCCTTGCGGTTCCCATCACATTCAGCTTCACCCTGCTCTTGAACCTGCTGCTTGGCTACACAATAAACCGGGTAACCCTTTTTGCTCTCATACTCGCCCTGGGGCTCGTCGTAGACGATCCCATAGTGGACGTGGAAAACATCCACCGCCATTTTGCCATGCGAACGCAAAAGCCTTTCGACGCCATAGTGAGCGCGGTCAACGAAGTCCGGCCGCCTATCATTCTGGCGACGGTTGCCGTTATAATTTCTTTTGTGCCGATGTTTTTTATTACCGGCATGATGGGTCCCTACATGGCGCCCATGGCTCTTAACGTCCCCGTGGCGATGGTCCTGAGCCTTTTTGTCGCTTTCACCATCACACCGTGGCTTTCCCTTCACATGCTGAGAGGGAGCTATGACCACCCCGTCCATCGACCCTACACGATGGAGGAGGACCCCTTTTTCAAGGGCTACAGCCGTATTCTGGGCCCCATGTTCAGAAGCCGAAAACTTCGAATGGGGCTCACTGCGCTCATCGGGGTCCTGATTGCTTTTGCCGTGTGGCTTGTACTCTCGCATAGAGTGCCGCTCAAGATGCTCCCGTTCGACAACAAGAACGAGTTCGGTGTCGTGATCGACATGCCGGAGGGAACCACTCTCGAGACAACCGAAGCTGCCGCCCACGACATCGCAGCATACCTCGTCCGCCTTCCCGAAGCCACCGACGTTACGAGCTATTCGGGAACTGCCAGCCCGGTTGACTTCAACGGACTGGTGCGCCACTACTATCTGAGGCAGGGGCCTCGATATGCCGATGTCAGGGTAAATCTCGTTGGCAAAAAGCACAGGAAATACCAGAGCCACGCCATTGCACTCCGGATCAGAAACGATCTCAAGGCCATAGCCCTCCGGGATGGGGCAAACATAAAGATAGTGGAAGTCCCGCCTGGACCTCCCGTTATCGATACCATCGTCGCCGAGATTCACGGCGGCCTGGGCGAGCCTTACGAGCAAATAGCCAAATCGGCAAGGAAGGTGCGGCGTATCATGGAAACCACGCCCGGCGTAGTGGATGTGGACGATACATTGGTTGCCCCGCAGGAAAAAACCGTCTTCAAGGTTGACAGGACAAAAGCCGCCCTAAACGGCATATCCGACCGGCAGATTGCCGAGGCCCTTCAGGGCACGGTCCTGGGAGCGAGTCCGAGTTCGCTTAGGATTGACAACGAAGTCCACCCCGTAAACATCGAGCTTCGCCTGCCAAGAGAGGCTCGAGCTCTTCAGGCCGACCTCAAGCAGGTGATGATCACCGGGGGCGGCGGCGACAGAGTGTTCCTGTCGGAACTGGGAACATTTGCAGATGAAACGATCGATCAGCCCATCTACCATAAGAACCTGGACCCCGTCGTGTACGTTTTCGGTGATACAGCGGGCCTTCCTCCCCCTGACGCCGTGCTCGACCTCTCTTACAAGGTAGAGCATTCCCCGGAGCTCAAAGGCGCAGACGTGGTCTGGTCGGGTGAAGGGGAATGGAACATCACGATCCGGGTTTTCCGCGACCTTGGGATAGCCTTCGGAGTCGCGGTGCTGGGGATTTACATCCTGCTGCTTTACCAGACCCAGAGTTATCTGCTTCCGGCAATCCAACTCATCGCCTTGCCCCTCTCGGTAATAGGCATCATGCCGGGTTTCTGGCTCCTCAACCTCATCACGGATCGGCCGGCCGGAGGATGGGACAACCCGGTCTATTTCACCGCGACTGCTATGATCGGCATGATCGCCCTTTCGGGCATCGCCACGAGAAACGCGATCCTGCTCATCGAGTTCGTCGAGGAGCGAAAAAAAGAAGGAAAGCCTCTCAAGCGATCTTTGATCGAAGCCGGGGCGCTTAGAACCAGACCGATATTCCTGACCTCTCTTGCCGCAATGCTGGCGGCATGGCCGATCACCCTCGATCCGGTCTTTTCCGGTCTTGCCTGGGCGCTGATCTTCGGCATCGCGGTTTCGACCTTCTTTACTCTTATCGTAGTGCCCGTTGCATACTACATGGCTTACGGACATAAAGGGAACGGGGAGGAGCCATGATGCACAGCGCGGCATCGGGCAACCTGCACAAGCGCAGCCCGCCGCAAACTTTGCGAAACGGTGCCTCATGTCCCCATGGGACATCCGGAAACCATTCCAGGCGTCCTTTTGATCCTGATGAAGCGCCTTGCCATAAAGGAATCTGATTCTTATATTTACGTCGCAGATGCAAATTAGGTTCAGGAGGTCGAAATGGCAGAGCAGAAAGAAAAAAGCCCGTGTTTGGAAGACGATAAAATATATTCCCATGGATCGGAATATTGCCTGGATGTCTACTGTTTTAAATGCAACGATGGGGAGTGGGAAACGCATAGTTTTATAGGCGCTTCGGTAGACCCGTCGGAAGTTTTGTAAAATCAGTAAAAGCAAAAACTCTCACCTGCATGAAAAGCCCGAAGTGGATTATTCTCCTTCGGGCTTTCTTTTGTGCGCCCGGCAGGGCGCACTCACTTGGAGGTGCAAGTCCTCTACAGGCCCGACAGGGGGAACTGTTAGCCGGACGGCAAGGGTGTCCATCGTGAGGTGGAATCTGAAGGAAGCCGCAGGCAAAGCGCTGGCTCGACGAACAGAAATCGCATACGAGGCGGTCATGCCGGATGAGAAGGCGAATATCTTCAAAGTCCAATACCTGTACGGGAGGCATGGACGTATATGCGGCGGGCATAAGCGTGAAGGTGGGTGCGCATTACCCGGGGAGATCTGTCGATCTGCCAAGTGCTACCACTGTCGAGAGGCGGCGGGATGGGTCGGCAGAAGTCAGCAGAGGGCATACTAAGGTTCCATCGACCGGACCCGAAGGCCCGAACTTGAAGTGTGTGGCAGGAGCTTGAATTTCGATGAGGAATGGAGACGCAGGAAATCGGGCTCGGGATGCCCGGTTACTCTTCGGGGAGTAGCGGACGGAATCCGCAAGGACCCGTCGCTGGCGCGTCAAGCCTCACGGCAAAGAAAGATGTCTCCCGCCAGAAGACTCAAAAGTTGATGGAAGCGGTGGTCGAACGCGAGAACATGCTTAAAGCGCTGCACCAAGTGGAAGCGAACAAAGGATCGGCAGGGGTGGATGGAGTAAGTGTTTTTGCCCTCAGAGCCACGCTTCGCGAACACTGGCCGCGCATCAGGGAAGAGCTGCTTGATGGCAGGTATCAGCCGCAGCCCGTTCGCAAGGTAGAGATACCCAAACCGGGCGGGAAGGGAATGCGACAATTGGGCATTCCCACGGTGATGGACCGGCTAATACAGCAGGGGCTAAATCAGGTAATGCAACCCATCTTCGATCCGGACTTTTCCGAGTCAAGCTATGGATTCCGCCCCGGCCGCAATGCGCATCATGCTGTGCTTAAAGCACGGGAATATGCGGCAGACGGCAGGCGGTGGGTCGTGGACATGGATTTGGAGAAGTTCTTTGACCGTGTCAATCATGACATATTGATGGCGCGGCTTGCGCGTAGGATAGGGGACAAACGGGTTCTAAGACTCGTACGTCGCTATCTTCAGGCGGGGCTTATGGTCGGAGGTATCGTATCGCCCCGAATGGAAGGGACGCCTCAAGGAGGCCCACTTTCGCCTTTGCTTTCCAATATTTTGCTCGATGATTTGGACAAGGAGTTGGAGAGAAGGGGGCATGCGTTTTGCCGGTACGCAGATGACTGTAACATATATGTAAAGTCAAGGCGCGCCGGGCAAAGGGTGCTGGAAAATCTTACCCGGTATCTTGCAGGCAAATTAAAACTCAAGGTCAACTCGGAAAAGAGCGCGGTTGCGCGCCCTTGGGATCGCAAGTTCCTCGGCTACAGCATGACCTTCCATAAACGGCCAAGGCTCAAAGTGGCTTCAGCCGTGGTGGATCGCATCAAGAACAGGCTCAGGGAAATGTTTCGAGCGGGCCGAGGCCGCAATATCCGTACTCAGATCGAAGAGATGACACCTGTCTTGCGGGGTTGGGTAAATTACTTCCGGTTGTCCGAGGTAAAGGGTGTTTTCGAGGAACTGGACGGATGGATACGGCGGAAACTTCGGTGCATCCTCTGGCGCCAGTGGAAGAGGCCCAAAACTCGTGCAAAGAACCTGATGAAGTATGGGATAGGGGAGGAGAGGGCCTGGAGGTCAGCCACGAACGGGCGAGGCCCCTGGTGGAACTCCGGGGCCTCTCATATGAATCAGTGCCTCCCTAAAAGCTTCTTTGATCGACTTGGACTTGTGTCACTGCTAAATCAATTGCGAAGACTTCAATGCACTTCATGAACCGCCGTGTACGGAACCGTACGCACGGTGGTGTGGGAGGACGGGGAAGGCGACTTCCCCTCCTACCCGATAAAAATAATTCCACCCTTGCGTAGCATTTCTCATCCTGAAAGAGATGTGTATTCGAAATGCATGATACCGATTCGGGTGGGTACGGGCTTCGCAATCAAGACCCATTGATACGGAGGTGTGTTCGAGATTGTAGGAGCGGGCCTTGCCCGCGATGGTTTCCCGTTCGTCATCGCGTAGGGCCGAGACCGCGCTACGCTCCCGGGGCCTTGCCCGCGATGGTTTCCCGTTCCGGGAGGATCTTTACCATAAAATCGTTTGACTGGATTCCGAGCGCTCGGCGCATGCGGCGGCTGCCCGCCGCCGAAGGTCGCGGGCAACTTGGCTGGCGGCCCCGCCGCCCCACGGAGCGGCCAATGGAAAACTCCATAGTGGAAAACGTTGTCTGGAACCTGGGCGATCTTTACGAGGCTCCATCCGATCCGCAAATCGAAGCCGATACGCAGTGGATCAGGGAGCAGGTTTTGGCTTTTTCTTCCTGCAGGGGGAAGGTGGCCGGGGTCGGGCCGCAGGATTTGCTCGAAACCGTTGGCAGACTTGAAGCTATAGATGACCGGGCTCGGAAGCTGCTGGCATACGCATATCTGAATTTTTCCACCCGGACGCTCGACCCGGCGGCAAGTGCGTTTTTTCAATCCCGCAAAGAACTCTACAGCGAAATCCGCCGCGATACCCTCTTTTTCCAACTCGAATGGACGAAACTCGAAGACAGCCGGGCCGGGGACCTCACGTCCAGCCCCGTTCTGTCTAAATACGCGCATTACCTCATCTCGCTAAGGCGCTACAAGCCTCACATTTTAAGCGAACCGGAGGAGCGCATCCTGGCCGAGAAGGAACCAGCCGGGGCGTCGGCTTGGGGGGCCCTCTTCGACAAGATGTTCGGCCAGTTGAGGTTTGGAGACAAAAAAAGGACGCAATCCGAAGTACTAAGCGAACTCTACAGCCCGGATCGCAAGGTCCGCAAACGCGCGGCACACGAGCTGAGCCAGGGACTCCGGTCGATCCTTCTCCCGTTGACACACATTTTCAATACAATCCTGCTCGATAAGTCGATAGACGATCGGCTGCGCCAATACCCCCACTGGTTAAGCTCCCGAAACCTGAGCAACGAGGCCGATGATGCCGTAGTCGGCGCCCTGGTTGACGCGGTTTCTTCCAGGTACGACCTGGTCCAACGCTATTACCGTCTCAAGCGAAAGCTCCTCGGCTACAAGGAGCTTTTCGACTACGACCGTTACGCCCCGGTTCGGACGCCTGCCGGGATCAAAATCTCATGGGACGAGGCAAAACAGATCGTGCTCGCTTCCTGCGAGGATTTCTCTCCCGAAATGGCGAAGATCGCCTCCCGGTTCTTCGAAAATGAATGGATCCACGCTCCGGTTATGCACGGAAAACGCAGCGGGGCTTTCTCACACCCCGTGGTCCCCTCGGCGCATCCTTACGTTTTTCTCAATTTTACGGGCGCCCGCCGGGACGTAATGACCCTGGCCCACGAACTCGGTCACGGCATCCACCAGTACCTGGCGCGAAGTCAGGGACTTTTTAACTCCGATACGCCCCTTACGACCGCCGAAAGCGCATCGGTTTTCGCAGAAATGCTTGTCTTCCGCGGCGTCCTGAAAAGGACGGCTTCTCCCGTCGAACGCCTGGCCCTGCTCTGTTCGAAAATAGAAGATACCTTCGCCACCGTTTTCCGGCAGGCGGCGATGAACCGGTTCGAGGATGCCGTGCACAACGCCAGAAGGACGCGCGGCGAACTTGACCCGGACTTCATTTCCTCCGCGTGGATCGAAACACAGGCCGCAATGTTTGGAGACTCGGTGCGGCTGCTCGACCACTATAAAACCTGGTGGTCCTATATTCCTCATTTTGTTCACTCCCCGGGATACGTATACGCCTACGCTTTCGGTGAACTGCTGGTGATGGCCCTCTACGAGCAGTACCTGCGCGAGGGGCCGGATTTTGTCCCCCGGTACCTGGCGTTTTTGCAATCAGGCGGCAAAGCCGAACCCAAAGAACTGCTTCGGCCGTTTGGCTTCGATTTGGCGGATGCCGGGTTCTGGGACCGGGGCATAAAAATCATAGAAGACCTCGTCGTCGAGGCCGAACGGGAGGCACTGCAATGAAGCCAAAGGCAAAATTCAGGAAAACCAGGATCGTCTGCACCCTCGGCCCCGCGACCAGTTCGCCGGAGATGATCGCCAGGCTCATAGAGGAAGGCATGGACGTTGCCCGCCTCAATTTTTCCCACGGAAACCACGAGCAGCACAGGCAGACCATCCACACCGTCCGCTCGCTTTCCAGGCGGGCAGGAAAGGAAATAGGCATTCTCCAGGACCTTGGCGGGCCAAAAATCAGGCTCGGTCAACTCAGCAGCGGCAAAAGAATCCTGACCCACGGAGAGCGTGTCACGCTGGTTCCGGGAGAATCCGCCCGGGGGGATACCATCCCGGTGAACTATCCCGGTCTGATCGAAGATACGGAAGAGGGCAACCCGATTCTTCTGGCCGACGGCACGGTTCAGTTGATGGTGGTGGAGAAAACGGACAAAAGCGCCCTCTGCGAAGTCGTGGTCGGCGGAACGATCTACTCCCGCAAGGGGGTGAATCTGCCTTTTAGCCCGTTGAGCGTGCCCGCGTTCACCGGCAAGGACCGTGACGACCTCATGGTAGGAATCGACGAAAAGGTGGATTTTGTCGCGCTCTCTTTCATCCGCAGCCTGGAAGACCTTCAGGATGCGCGCCGGATTATGTCCCGGGCGGATTATCGCCCGATGCTCGTCGCCAAGATCGAAAAACCGCAGGCGGTGGAAAATTTTGAACGGATCCTGTCGGCAGTTGACGCGGTGATGGTGGCCAGGGGAGATCTCGGGGTCGAGATGCCCCTGGAAGAGGCGCCAATGATCCAGAAAATGATAATCAGGTTGACGAGGCAGGCGGGAAAGCCGGTCATCACGGCGACCCAGATGCTTGGCTCGATGGTGGAAAGCCCGAGACCTACACGGGCCGAGGCGACGGATGTGGCAAACGCCATCCTGGATGGGACCGACGCCCTGATGCTCTCCGATGAGACCGCGATGGGCGCTTACCCGGTGGAAGCCGTTTCGACCCTGGACAGGATAGCCAGGGCTACCGAGCCTTACATGAACGAGAGGGCTTACCTGGAAGAGGAAGCTCCCGGGATGCTGCCCACGGTTCCGGCTGGAATCAGCCGTGCCGCATACCTGCTGGCGCTCGATCTGAAAGCCGCGGCGATCGTTGCCATGTCATCCTCGGGCAGCACGGCCCGCCTGGTCGCGCGCTTTCGCCCCTCATCTTCCGTAATGGCCCTGACCGACAGCATCGTGACCCAGCGCCAGTTGTCTCTTTCCTGGGGTGTAATCCCCAACCTCATAAGCTCGTTTGTCGATACGGACCAGATGTTTTCATCCGCGCGCTCCTGGGCGATAGAAAAAGGGGTGGTCAAGCCGGGAGACAGCATTGTTATCACGGCGGGCGTTCCGGTAGGGGTGCCGGGAACGACGAACCTGCTGAAAGTGATGGAAATCAAAAGCTCAAATGAATAGCAAATTGAAACGCCATTCCGATAAGGGCTCCACCAAGCACAAGCCATAATGAGTTCAAACGAAAACGAATCAACACAACAGCGCTTCCCGAGGCCAGCAGAAAAGTAGGCAGATCCATAACCGCGCCGCGGCCCAGACTCCAGGTGACCACAGCCATAAGGGCTAAAGAGGCCACAATGACACCATCCAAAAATGATCCGGCAATTGCTGACCTGCGCAATAGCGGCATGACCAGGCTGCCGGCTGCTACAAATATAAATGAAGGGAGAAAAATTCCCGCCGTTGCGATGAACGCCCCCGGCAGTCCGGCGAGCAGATAACCGATGAAGGTCGCGGTGGTAAAGACCGGGCCAGGGGTCACCTGCCCTATGGCAATAGCGTCCAGAAGCTGTGTTGCAGTCAGCCAATGCCAATGGTCGACAAGATCGGCTTGCAAAAAAGCCAACAGCACATAACCGCTTCCAAAGACAACCGAGCCGATCTTGAGGAAGAACAGGAAAAGAGGCAGCAAACCGAAATCGACTTTGCCGGCAGAATAAAACCCCGAAGCGAAATAAGCGCCCGCCAGAAAGGAGCAGGCCGATAAAGACATAATCAGAATCGATACCCGGTGTTTTCGCCAATCCTGCATGAATCCTTGCCGCACTCCCATGACCAACCCGGTTCCAAAGAGCAGGGCGAGCGGATTGAGCCCCAGAAAATCCAATATAACAGCAACGACAGCCATCGCTCCCAGGAATTTGGTTTTTACCGCTGTACGCCCTAAACCTAATAGCGCTTGCAGAACGATGGCGATTACCACCGGCTTGATCCCGTAAAGCAGCCAGGCAACCTGGGGGATGTTCCCGTACTGAACATAGGCCCAGGAGAATGCCAGGACCATAACCATCGCCGGAACGATAAAGCAAACGCCGGACAATAACAGCCCCATCCAACCTTTGCACAAGTAACCTATGAAGATCGCCATTTCCGTTGAACTGGGACCGGGGATCAGGTTGGCTGCACCCAGCAGATCGAGGAATTTATCCGGGGAAATCCAGCGCAGACGCCGCACCAACTCGTCTTCCATCATGGCAATGTGAGCCGCAGGCCCACCAAAGGCCGTCGTTCCAAGACGCAGGAAGAAAAGCGCCAGCCTGCTCAAGCTTACTGTTCCGGCACTAATGGCCTGGCCTTGATGCCCGTCATTCATCTGCTCTGAAGTCCTGTCCTTTTGCATTACCTCAGGCGAAGCGCACGAGCAGGCTAACCCACAAAAGTCCAATGAGATAAGATATCGCTACATCGCTTGGCCAGTGAGCCGCCAGATCGACACGAGCAATCCATCCGACTATAAGAAGAGAAGAGCAGATTAGCATCATGGCCCATCGAAGCTTCCCCGATGTTTTCACTGCCGAAAAAACAGCCAGAAACCCAACCGTTGATATGTAATTAAAGGCAAAGATGGACGGGAATGCAGAACCCGAAAGTGAGCCTGTGACGTGAACCAGTTCAGAAGAAGGGCGGGGCTGCGCAATAAAGGGACCGAGCCACTTTCCAAGCAACCATAAACCGGCGAAGCTTGCAATAGACAGCAGGGCTGCACGCCATCCGGCAATCACCCGGGAACAGAAAAAGGTGATAGCGATCAGAATCAGCACCCAGGGCATTTGGGCTGTGGCGGACACCATCTGTGCCCAGCTTTTGGATTCCGGCAGAACGGATTGTATCAGCCGGGTGGAAGCGACATCTCCCGGAAGATAGGCGAAGTATTTAAGGGAAATTGTGAGTGCTGTCGCTAAAACAAGCAGCGCCAGCCAAACTGAATCTCTCACTGCCATTGTCGACTCCTTGGAGAAGTTCCGATGTGGATTGCCGTCCCGTCGAAAAATGGGGGCCGGGTCATCGATAATGACTAATCATTGCTTCGTTTGGTGTCGAGGCGGAGGAATTGTATCTCAATCTTTCGGCAAAGCGCTCCAACCCCATCTCCGAAATGGCGGTTGTTGTGCTTTTTGGAGTCGCCTCCCGAAACGGAGGGAATCGTAGGCTGGTGTCGTTCAGGACAAGAAAGCCGAGATCTGAACTTATTTGGAGAAAAAGCTACGCTGACATAACCATTCTATACCTTAGCCTGCAATCAAATGGAAACCTGCGATAATTAGTACTGTATTTGTGAATGGAAAATACATTCTAGACCTTATTTTTCAAAAGGAGAATATCTGCCATTTTGAGATCATAAGATTTTCCCTTTCCTTAACTGGAGTTATCGCTAAAAAGGTGTGTGTATATGACCGATTCGCTGCTTGAAAAAATTGGCGACCATATGGCGCAAAAAAAAGGTTATGTAGGTCTGAAGGGAATGCAGGCCGTTTATAGGTATCTCATTGACAAGTATCGATGGCAGCCTGAGGAGGTACGCAAACTCAGCCCTGAGGATCTGCATCTTCTATTGGCCGGCTATGAGCAAAAAGCCACAACTGCATGGGACTAGTACTACTTTGTTATTTATTGCTGCATTTGTCCTGCTTTACCTCTAACCTCCTCCCGAACCTATTTACGGGAGGGGGAGATGGCTATTTTGCAGGCAGGGCAAGAACCACTGGTTGTTCTTGGGCAATTCTTGGTCCCTTTTGGTCGATTTTGGGGGCGATCTGAGAGCCGACACGCCTTGGAGCGTTACGCCACGGGGTTAGATGTTTTTTACCCCTCACCCTGCACCCCATTTTTTTTCATTTTGCCGTTTCTATTGCCGCTTCTGGTTGCCGTTTTGCACGCCTCAATCCCAACAGGGAGGGAGTCCTCGCGCTTCGCGCAGCCCCGCTGTTATCCGCTGTTATTGTAAAAATCGAATCCGAAATTAATAATAAAATAAATTGGTTGGCAAACCGGCACTCGCATTAGGCCCTGTATTTTCAGCGAACACAGCGAAGATAATTGCGCGAACTTAGAACGTTAAATCCGAAATTGACTCTTTTCCCGGCAAAAATCTTCGTTGCCTTCGTAATTTTCGTGGCCGAACCGGGAGTGCAGGATGGGGGGGACCGGGCGGGCTCGGATTGTTTTGCACGGAGGCCATGCATCTCTGATTTAAGTTTCTTTCGTGGCTCTTCGTGCTCTTCGTGGTGAAAAAGCTGGTCGAACCACGCAGAAATCTTACAACTTTTGGCGCCTGCTCAAGAGGTGGGAAGAAGGCCAATCAATTCATGCAATATTTCCGGCGCCGAACTTATGGCGTTGCGGGCGGCCTCGCTCAGCCCCTCGCCATGGTCGAAGTCTATTCCGGGAACGGTAATGAGCCATGCCGGGGGTTGTTTTTTGAAGAGGTATTCGGCGTAGGCCAGAAGGGTTGATGGGTTCAGGTGGTGACCCAGGCCCGGGGACGCTTTTTCGGCGGAAACAACCCGGCGGAACTGAACGCGCAGGTCATCATCGTCCGGTGTTCGAGGGACGGTGCGCGTGTCCATGAACAGGACAGCGGAGATTTTCTCGCCGCTGATGTCCAGGGCAAGTTCGGGCTCGAGCTGGTGGGAGTCGATCCGCTTGACCTCAAAGCCCGCTTCGGAAAGCATCCGCTCGACCACGTCACCCAAAATAAATCCCGCGCCGTCATCGCGGCGCAGGCTGTTTCCATAGGCAAGAATCAGGACCATTGCTGGAATTATCCAATCCAAAGACATCACTTACTATCAATGGATTATAACGGAAGTCGCAAGTAACCCAGCCAGCGAGCGACATAAAAGTATCACCTTCGAGCTTTGCGTCAGGCGCAGGTGGTGTAACCTTAATTGGGTCACGAAGACAGCCCGTGATCAATCTCCGCTTTGGTTCATTCGGAAGTTCAATCAGTTTTTTATATAAATCTTGCAAAATTCCCATTTTTGACTTCTGGAACTGTTGAAATCGTTCTTCATCTTCTCGTAATTGAAGCTGATATTCAAGTTCTTCTTCAGTTTCAGCAATTTTTGCCTTCAGGTCCCTTTTCCCAGCCAGAAGTTCATTCCGTTGAGTATTAGCACCTTCCGGATCAAAATTTTTCTTTTCCATCATCCTAGCTAGGTTTGTCAGCCCTCTCTCTTTTCCCTGTAATTCCTCTTTTAAATTTTGAATTATCCCTTTCAGTTTGTCAATTCTTGCCTCTATTGGCTTATCTTTAAGCACCGGCGCGAAAGAGTGAGGTTCCCGAAACATCGTAGAATTAAACCAAGCACTGATAAAATCTTCTAACCATTCGGCGCGGATGAATGGTAGAGAACATTTGTGGACTTTGGGGTTGTTCCAGAAGTTTTTTCAGGCCGAATCGGACCCCAAAATGCGGTTCGGATGCGTAGCGCACACATTGATGCATTATTCGGAGGATGAGCGCAATGAACTCGGCAATGACCGCACCTGAACAACAGAATACCTCCCGTCTAAGGCTCGAACATGAGATTTACGCCGACTTGGCCAGAACGCTCACTTCAACGCTCGACCTCTCCGAAGTGCTCCTAATCATCATGCAAAAGGTGGGAGAACTGCTCGCCCCGGAAAACTGGTCCTTACTTCTCATGGAACCCGATGGGGAGCACCTCAGGTTCGAACTGGTGGTTGGAGAGGTGAGCGAGGTCCTTACCGGGCAACGGCTCAAAGTTGGGGAAGGAATCGCGGGTTGGGTGGCCCGGTACGGCGAAGGAATCCTGGTCGAAGACGTGCGGAAAGACCCGAGGTTTTGCAGCCGGTTCGATGCAGTGACGCACTTTGAGACCCGCTCGATCATCTGCGTTCCCCTGAAAAACAGGGAAAAGATACTTGGGGTTTTGAACCTGATCAACAGGATCGAGCAGACATCCTTTACCGAACGAGACATGCATTCGATGGAAACGATCGCCGAGTATGCCGCAATCGCGATTTCCAATGCGGACCTTTACCGGAAGGCGCAGTGGCTTTCGATCACCGACGACCACACCTCCCTTTTCAACGTGCGCTACCTCTATGAGGCCCTCGATGGCGTGTTACGGTCGGCGGACGAAGAAGGCGGCGAGGTCTGCATGATTTTCTTTGACCTCGACCGGTTCAAACGTGTGGTGGACACTCACGGGCATTTGCTCGGGAGCAAGGTGTTGGGGGAGGTTGGATTCCTACTTCGGAAAGTGGTCAGGTCTGAAGATATTCCTGTTCGCTACGGGGGTGATGAGTTTGTGATCCTGATGCCGCTGACCGAGAAAGAAGAGGCGATCGAGTTTGCATATCATATTCGAGAGCAAATCAAGTCGAATCTTTTTCTTTCCGAAGAAGGCCTGAATCTCCGGATCACCGCCTCCTACGGGGTGGCCTCCTACCCCCGGGACGCAAAGAACAAGAGCGAACTCTTAAGGCTTGCCGATACGGCCATGTACAGAATAAAGGAAACCACGCGCGATTCGGTCGGATCAGCCTGAGGAGAGCCCGGAAATATTTAAGGGTGAATTCAGAGAAAGCATAATGAAAAATCAGAGCACAACTTTTTCCCTCCGGCTCAAGAAGCTGCCCTGTTAAAGGCTGACTCGTTCTTCCAAGTGCCCAGTTTGGTCCGTCATATTCTTCAGTCACCCTCTCTAAGCCCGGCTCATCACCGGGATTAAGTTGCATTCATCCCATTTTCGGCCTTATCCAGAAATTCCATACGCCCTGAGTCCAGGAATACGTGTACCAGCAACTTATCAGGACCAGTCCCCACTGGTTATGATAAAAGCCTGAGAAAAGCCATGCGGGTTGGCTGACCAGTCCGGCAACATAGCCCCATCTGCGCCATTGTTCCCGCCAGCCAAGCAGCCAGATCGCAGCACATCCGAAGATTACTATCCATGCCTGTGACATGGAATCAACAGTTCCAAATTCAAAATCCAGTATGGCCGGCCGAAACCGGGCCGGTTGTGGTTAAAGTCGATTCCCGCATCGAACACAGGTGAAATTCTGATCGTCTGCTTCAAAGCGGGAAATCGGCTTTACATCACTATCATCTGACATGCGAGCCTTTTCTTCTTCCGTCAAACAGAGATTGCAGACAGAGCCGATCCCTTCCCCAACATGAGACTCGGCAAGAACCTCGGCGCCTACCATTGTCATCTCGGCCTCCTTCTCGATCATGGCTTTCAGTGACTTAATTGCATCATTCTCTTTAAGGATTTCAGCCCGGATCCTCTTGATTTCCTCTCTGGCCGACTGAGGGTCTTTGATCCAATTATCAACATCGGCCTCGCTAAACAGGAAATCCACGAAACCAAAAGCCTTTGACGCCTCACTTGCCTTGAGGATGGTTTGGATACCTTCCTTTTGAAGCATCAGGAGCCGTTTTAGTATGCGTCGAGCCTTCAGTTCGGCCGTTATTCTTTCCTCATGAAAGACTTGAGACTCACTCATTCTCAACCTCCGTGTTTGGCCCGGCTCATCACCGGGTCCTCGAAAAGACCTCGACAATTCAGGCATCCTCGTCTTCTGGATAAATATCCCTGTGCTGCTCGAGAAGCTTCTGAAAAATGCGCCACTCCTCTGCCGCTTCTTCCTCGGTTTTGACCAATATTGAAGTTATTTCTAACTTCACGCCGCATCCGACGGACAGCCCCATTTCCCCTCTCTGGATA
The DNA here is from genome assembly GCA_963805125.1 of uncultured delta proteobacterium. Lineage (GTDB taxonomy): Bacteria > Desulfobacterota > Syntrophobacteria > Syntrophobacterales > Syntrophobacteraceae > SbD1. Next base: position 533,910 of record CAWDTD010000001.1, read on the forward strand.
TTATAGTCCCTCAACTGCGGCATCTGAACATCTTTACCGGGAACATGTTCAATTCCCTTCGCTGGAAGGCCCAGCCGAAGCCGGGCCCACGGTTATAATAACTGACCTCGCAAGGCAGAAATTTCCTTGTCTATTTCAGCGACGTGATCTTTCGACTTTTTGATTTCTTCTTCCGCCAGCTCTGGATTCTTACGCCACTCATCGGCATTCTCTTTCCCCAGAAGCCAGCGCATGGTTTCAATGGACCCTGTTTCTCCGTACCTGAGGATTAAACGGATCGCTCCCTGGCGCTGGAGTTCGCATTTCTTCATCAATTCTTTTTCCTGCAAAATAGCCTTTATCTCTTCTTTGCTGTAAGATCTTTCCTCCGCCATATTTAGCCTCCGGTGACATGGCCCGGCCGAAACCGGGCCGGCTCCCCTTAACCTGGTCTCTGGCTGCCCTTTGGCTCTATAATTCGAAAACCGGAGCAATGAATTTTCCCGATAGACACTGATTCTAGATTACTGTAATCTAACCATATTCGCGTCAAGATATTTCCTGCCTTGCACTGCCCCTGTTCTTGGGAGGCAACATGAAGAACTGGAAATTACTGATTTTAGTTGCTGTGTTGATCGTTTTAGTTTTCCTCCAAATATATTATGCACGGTGAACTTCCCCTCCATCCTGTAGGCTGGAGACCCTAGAAGCTATTGCCCGCGCCCTGGAAGTAAAGGCGAAGGATTTGTTTGAGGAGGTGCGAAATTGAAAGTAATCGGTGTCCTTATCGGAATATTGGGTATAGCTCTCCTGGTCTTGTCTCTTTCGCCAGCGGCTGATCTGAAAAGGGAAAGTGGCGGGTTCTTCAATAGTCTTAAAGAGGGCTGGCGTCTTCAGTTCGAATACTGGCGCAAAGGTTTATCCGCTCCTGTTTTGATCAACCCTTATTTTTACGCAGGTGGCATCGCTCTCATGAGTCTCAGTTTGATCATTTTAGCGGCCGTCTGAGCACCCATACCCGAACCCGTCTTTCTGATTTTGATTCGAGATAACGCCTATGGTACGTTAGAAAGTCCACGCGCACAATCGATCCACAACGCGTCAGAATGCCCCAGGATCGGTTTTCTCAGGTCAAGCCATATCTGAAAGAGAACACGTCAGGATTTCGGCCATCCAATCTCTGGTCACCACCGTTCCCCGCATCTTGACTGACGCGTTCGGGTTGGGTTTTTTTTGAGAATTTCGGGCGGGTCCCGCTCTCACCTTCTTTGCTAATTGGCCGGAATTTGCCTGCTTAGATCGGTTTGATTTCTCTTCGGGCTACAGGGGCTTGGAATGCCTGGTCCACACTGTTTTATCCATCCAGTTTGAAAAGTAAGACCCGGCTCATCACCGAACCTTTGGGGAAAGTGATCCTAGTTTCGCCTTCAAAAGCGAAATCAGCTGCTCGACCTCTGCTATCCGGTCCTTCGTCTCCTTGATTTTCTGTTTGGCTAGCGCTGGATTTTTAAGCCATTCATTGAGACTTTCTTTTCCAACAAGCCGATACAAAAGCGGATACACAATTTCGCATCCGCCCTTTTTGCTGACTTCGAGGGCCAGATGGATTGATTCCAGGTCCAGTCGGTAACTTCCTTTGATCTTTTGAAGTAATTTCAATTGAAGTTGCACTTCTTCTTTACTGAGCGATTTTAAACACTCCCGGAGGATCCGACTGACTGGTTCCAGTTCCGACATATCTTGTCTCCAGTGATTTCGCCCGACTCATCACCGGGAATGAAGGGAAAGGCAAGGCATTACTTCGAAGAAGTTCTTTAATGGATATCCTGAGAATTAAAGATAAAGCGGCTCTATCTTCGATCACCGGGAATGAGTATCTTTACATGAAGATGGCTTAGACGAAAGGCAGGGACGATGCGCGAATACATCGAGATCCTCTGCATAAGCGCGGAGGACGTATTTGGAGAGATATCACGAAAGACCAAAGAGGAGTTCGAGTTTGTTTCCGTCATCGTTAAAAGGCCCGCCACCTTTCTGTTGCGCATGAGGCGCAAGCCGCCACGGGGGCCCGGCCCATCATCGGACAGTTTTCTTTAGCCCACTTCGGGTCTTATCCAGAAATTCCATACGCCTTGAACCCAGGAATACGTGTACCAGCAACTTATCAGGACCAGCCCCCACTGGTGATGATAAAAGCCTGAGAAAAGCCATGCGGGTTAGCTGACCAGACCGGCAACATAGCCCCATCTTCTCCAGTCTTCGCGTCGGCCAAGCAGCCAGATCGCGGCACATCCGAAGATTACCATCCATGCTTGTGATATGAAATCAAGAGTTTCCACGTTTTATTCATCCAGTCTGAAAAGCAAGGCCCGGAGAGACCCGGGCCTGGTTGGACTTTAGAAGTTAAACTTCTGAAGTTATTAGATCCGGGGCGCAAAAAGTCCTCCAGCTTTCCACTTTTCAAAAGTTAAAAGGACTTGCACATTCCAAAATATCCTGGCTCTTTTGGCTTGCGCTAGTTTCCTTGTTTTACTATCTTGGCCTCGGAAATATACCTGCAACTAACACAATTCAAAAGGAAATCAGAAAAATGCCTCAGGGTACTGTAAAGTGGTTCAACGATAAGAAGGGTTACGGATTTATCACGGCTGAAGACGGAAAAGATGTCTTTGTCCACCATAGCGGCATCGAAGGCGAGGGTTATAAGAGCCTTGCGGAAGGCGATCGTGTCAGTTTCGAAATCGAGCAGGGCGCCAAAGGACCATCGGCAGTCAAGGTAAAGAAGCTCTAACTGCTCATCCAGAAAGGAATTCCACCGCTCATTGCAGTTCCCAAAATCCAGAGCCATCTGCGCCTTGGCTGACGAAAATCGGTAATGCAGGACCTTTGCTCTGCCGATAACAGAGACGGGTGAACGTCTTTTTTCTGTTCAAGGTGGAGGACATAATGCTGGCAGATTTAGTTCTGAAAAATCGTAGCCATAGGCAATTTTATCAGAAACACAGTGTGGATCTTAAGACCCTGAAAGATCTCGTGGACTTGGCTAGATTATCAGCCTCTGGCGGCAATGTTCAGCCGCTCAAATACATTCTCTCTTGTGATCCGCAAAAGAATGCCTTGATCTTTCCCCATCTCACCTGGGCTGCTTTTCTAAAAGATTGGGCAGGACCGGATGATGGGGAGAGGCCTTCGGCTTACATCATCATCTTGGGAGACAGGGAGATAAGCCAATCATTTGGCTGTGATCACGGGATAGCCGCTCAATCCATACTTCTAGGCGCCACTGAAAAAGGTCTTGGGGGGTGCATCATCGGCACAATACAGAGAGAAAATTTAAGAACAGCTTTCGAAATACCTCTCCGCTTCGATATCTTGCTTGTTTTGGCCTTGGGCAAGCCGAAGGAGAGAGTAATGGTCGAAAGGGTTGATGCTTCGGGCAATACCAAGTATTGGCGTGATAATGAAGGGGTACATCACGTCCCTAAGCGGTCGTTGGAGGACATCATTCTTGGTTAACCTCAAGTATCTCCTTGCATCCCTCAGTCCCTCTCCCCATTCATTTCGGCCCGCAGAACACCTGAGCATTTGAAAGTCACCACTTTCCTCGGCGGCAGCCTCATCGGCTCACCCGTCCGCGGATTCCAGCCCCTACGCGCCTGCTTTTCTTTCACTGAAAATTTCCCGAATCCAGTAATGAGAACATCTTCGCCGTTTTGCAGGGACTGTTTTATCAGCTCGAAGACGGTGTCGATGATCTGGGCTGACTGAGTCCTTGGGAAAATGTTTTTGGCGAAGAATGCTTCCACGATTTGGGCTTTGGTGAGAGTCATTGATTTCTCCGGTGTCACTTTCGAACCGCCGCACCTTATTCTCCCCTTAATGCTTCACTTTCGTTGGAATGAGGTCTGCTCAGAGGGATGTCCGGGTATCCGGCCAGTGTGATCATGTCGTCTCGGTGATTGAAATATCCTTCGAATACATACTCATTCCAGTAATGCATTCCCTGACGGCGATAGTTCATCTGTTGCCTGCTCAGCCCATGCTTCATGAAGAACTCATAGGCAGAGATTGGGTCCTTTATGTTGGTCTTGGGAAGGTTCCTTTCAAAAAACTCCCTCCACTTCTTCTCGTTGGAATGGTTCAATCTATTGCTGCCTGCCATTTCCATTATGACGTAGGGAGTCGCAAATACAACAGCGTACCCGTAACCCATTTCCGGGAAGGGCTCAGGCATTATCCTGGCATACCAAATCTGACCGGCCTCCCCAAAGTAACCACTCGGTGATATAGCCTTCATTTTCCTGCCGGTCACTAACTCTCTCAGCGAGACATATTTGCCGGACACCCCTTCGTGGACGTAAAAACCCATTCGAGAATCCTGCATAAGCTCGAAAATGGTTACCAGACTCTTATCCACTCCCAATGCGCGGCATACATCGATGGTGATGGTGCCGAACGTCTCTCGTTTAACGCCTGTGGCCAGGTCGAAGAATCCCCAGCATGTGAAGTAGGAGGTCGTGAGAGGACTCATCGGAGGAAATGACGGCATGTACTCTTCCTGCGCGTCAGCGATGGCATTTACGAGTTTAGAAAGTTCCGGCAGTTCAGCGAGTTGCTCAGAAAGTACAGACATCTTATTCTGGGCGTAAACGTAGACCGCATGCACTGGATCAAGAGCCGCCATTTCCTTCTCGGTGATGACGGTTTTATCCAAGTTTTCGGCGTTCAGCCTGGCCTCTTTGAACTGGGATAAGTCAATGACTTTTCTCTTTTGGATTTTCTCAATCCCGGAGAGAACCTTTTGCGAGATAGGCCCACGCCCCTGGTTGCTTCCGTGCTTGATCTTAATCATGATGGTTTATCTTCTGAGTTATGGTTCGCGAGACTCATACCACATTCTCAACGCCGCTACTATCGGGATGCATCAAGCCTCGGCAGATTTTCTGCTTATTCTGCCTTGTGATGTGAGCGGAAATGCAATACGGACCCACTAACGGACAAGCAAAAGGGACCCACCTTGGTTAAAAAATCAGTTGCTCTTCCCTTTCTGGGGTTTCCATCTCATTCCTGAGCCAGAGGTTAAAAAAGGTCATTCCCTCGCCGTCGGCCTAATTTCTGGTGAGCATGGCTGAAGAATCGGGGTCAAGGCTGCGACCGATAGGAAGCACCCGAAGGGCTTGGCCTTGATGCCGGTTCTGGCCATGCTACTGTTAGGAAGCCGAACGGCCCTTTTCATGTTTCCTTCCTTTTGGATACGCTTTCTTTGAAACGATAACTTTCCGCGTTCATGGAAAGGATTTCGGCATGGTGCGTCAGTCTATCAAGAAGCGCACCAGTGAGCTGTTCACTCCCAAAGACTTCCGGCCATTTTGAGAACTCAAGGTTGGTGGTCATTATCAGGGACTGGCGCTCATAGCTTGCCGCAACCATCTGGAAGAACAGTTGAGCCCCTTTTTCGGAAAAGGGGACATAGCCCACCTCGTCAATAATCAGCAGATCCATTCTGGAAAGTGATCTCTCAAGGTAAGAGAGCCTCAATGCTGCCTGGGCTTCCATGAGCTGGTTAATTAGGCCGGCTGCGGTATAGAACCGAACGTTTTTCCCACCCTGGCAGGCGCATATCCCAAGGGCGACCGCCAAGTGCGTTTTCCCGGTTCCACTGTTGCCCATGAGAATCAGATTCTCTTTTTTATCGATGTAGTCTCCTTGGGCAAGATCGATTACTTTAGCCTTGTTTAGCGTGGAAATGACCGAGAAGTCGAATTGATCCAGTGTCTTTAAAACCGGGAACCGGGCAGTTTTGATCCGTTTTTTATGGGCATTCTCATCTCGCTGCTGTACTTCAGCTTCGACCAAGGCGAGCAGATACCCCTCATAGGTTTGATCGGCTTCAATGGCTTGTCTGGCAAGTTCCTGGTAAAATTTAAGCACAGCCGGAAGCTTTAACCTTTTGAGCAGGGCTTCAAGGAGCATCTTTCCTTTCATGATACACCTCCTTGAAGAAGACGGTCAAAGTGGTTGACCTGGTTTGGCCAGACTTCCGGGGACCGGACCTCAAAGAGGCCGCATTTCTTTGCAGGCTCCAGCAGTTGGTAGAGAAGGTTCTTTACTCCATCAAAGCTGTATATCCCCAATCCTGTGGCCCGTTTAACGGCCTCAGTCACTTCTTCCACCGGGCTGTCTTTAAGGAGCATGAGAATCCGAATGTATTCCTTGGTCCCACCGGAATGCCCCAATCGGTCCTTTAAATGCATGTGATAACGGGAGAAAACGGCGGGAAGCGACCATTTGACCACCGGAGTCGCCCGATCAAAGGCTCCCGGTTTTTGCAGGAGAACCGGCAGATAATGCTGCGGATCGAGAACTTGATCATCACCCATGTAGCTCCGCTCGTGGACAGCTATGGTCTTTTCCTTAAAAGAGATGATCACCTGAAACACGAAAGCCTGCACCGTTACGGCTTGACCCACATATTGGGGAGGCACGGAATACCAGTTTCCAGAAAGGCGTACCATCTGGCGCCGATTGACCTTTAAAGTGAGCACTACACAGGCTTTCGGCAGTCTCTTTGGAAGGGGCTGAAGCTTTTCCAGTTCCTCATTCCAAAGTTCCTCCACTGGCTTTCCAAAACGCTCCCTGGAGATGGCATCCCGATCACAGCAATCACGCAGATATTCGTTTAGCTCATCGAAGCTCTCGACCTCTGGCAGCGGCACGAAGAAGTTTCTGCGAGCATAGCCGACGAGGTTTTCAACCCCGCCTTTCTCCTGCCCTTTGCCAGGCGTACAGTAATGGGCCTCGAAGAGAAAGTTGGAGCGGAAACCGACCCAGAGCGATTGTTCTTCTCTGTTTCGCCCCCTCAAAATTTTGTATACCGCTGGCTTGAGATTATCGTACCGGACTCTCAGGGGAACGCCGCCCAGGTAGGAAAATCCTCTTAGATGGCTTTCAAAAAGCGATTCTCTTCTTTCGGTTGGAAGGGCGCAGACAAAGAACTTGCTGGAAAAATCCAAACGCATACAGGCCAGATGGACTGTTTTCTCCTTGCCTGCGAAAATAACCCGGGCCTCGCCGTAATCGAATGTTGCTCCTTCAGCCGCTGTGTAAGTCTGGGGTACATGGCTCTCCGGCAGCTTTGCTCTAAGGAGGCTCACTTCTCGGCGCACTGTCCGGTCTGTTCCCATGTAGGCATGCTCGTCTCGAAGTCGATCAAAAATGCGCCTGGCTGTGTGACGCTGTTTGACAGGACGGCGCTTGTCCTCTTCCAACCATTGCCGAATGACCTCGGCAAAGGGACCGATTGCTTGCTTTGTTGGGGACTTCGTTCTGGTGTAGACCGGAACTCCAGGATCATTGAGGGCCTTGCGAATGGTCCTCCGGCTGTGGTGCAACTCCCTTGCAAGTTGCCGGATGGACTTACGCTTTAAAAAGTACTCTTTGCGAATTATCTCCTTCAACTCCACTGTGATCATCTCCTCGACCCCCTTGGCTGCAAATATCTGTTCGATAGTTTGTAACCAAAGGAGCTGTCACGGTGGGTCCCTTTTCCGTTTCCGCTACCCCGTGAAAGTGGTCCCCTTTTCCATTTCCATACACATTGTGACGAGTGCTTTTGAAACTTCTCTTCAATCCTTGTGACATCCCCACCCATTAGCTGGTCAAAATCCTCTCTTTCTCTGTTCTGTGATATATATTCTCCACTACGGAAATGGATTTTTCGAAGAGGATAGCATGCTCGCAGAGCTACAAGGACAGATCGAAAGGATCACCTACACCAACGAAGAAAATGGCTTCACCATTGCCAAGGTGAAGGTTCCAGGTCGGCAGGACCTTGTCTGTGCGGTCGAAAACCTTATGGCCCCCATGCCCGGCGAAATCATCAATCGGAGAGAAGAGCAAAATCCAGTTCGGGGATCGGGTTTTTTCAGCAAGAAAGCATACGGATCAAATTTGCCGATCACCCCCAGGGGAGGGCAAAATGAAAGCTTTCGGATATGTGAGGTTCAGTGGGAAGGGGCAGGTTGAGTGTGATGGTCCTATCGGGCAGGAAGCGGCGATTCGCCAATATGCCAATGCCCACGGTATTACAATTGAAGAGGTTTTCAGGGAGGAGGGTGTCAGCGGAACCTTGGAAACCAGACGTGCACTGGCAGCAATGATGGTCTCGATGGAGCTAAATCATCATGGCGTGAAGACGGTAATCATAGAACGACTGGACCGCCTAGCCCGTGATTTGATGGTGCAGGAGGCCATTATCAATGACTTCAGAAAGGGAGGCTTTCAACTGATCAGCGTTCATGATAGCGAAGACTTGCTTGGTGAAAATCCCACAAGAAAGCTGGCCCGGCACGTTTTCGGTGCTATTGCCGAATATGATAAGATCATGACTGTATTGAAATCAAGGGCTGCAAGGGACCGAAAACGAATCTGTGAAGGCAGGTGTGAAGTAAGAAAGACTTATGAAGATACTATGCCCGAGTTGTTCCATCTGATCAATGAGCTGAGGAGGAAGCCCAAAGGTGCGAAGCGGATGACCTATGGGCAGGTTGCCGAGGAATTGAATAGGCGGGGATTCAAAACTAGCTTGGGCAGAGAATTCAACGGTCAGATAGTCCAAAACATTTTGCGTAAATAGGCCCAAATCCCACGAATCAAGGGCAAAACTCGAAATCTTCTCCTGCTGTAAACATAACTCCACTTTTATCCGCCCTCCGGCAGGGAAATCGGCAAGGCCCGGCGGCTAAACTCAAAAAAGCCCCGGACAATTTGTCAATGGCACGAGTAATACACTGCCGGATTCACTTTTTCAAGTTCTACGGAAGGCGTGCCGCCAATAAGTCAGGCCGGAATTGAGGTAAAAATAGTCTTGTTTGCTCTTGATCACAGAGCCTCGCTCCCCGTTTCTTTCGTGCGAATCCGTAAGGCTTCGTCAATTTTTGAAAGGAATATCTTACCGTCTCCTATTTTGCCGGTGTAAGCCGCCTTTTGTATCGCATCCACGGCTTTTTGTACCAGATCGTCCGGAAGAACGCTCATGATATACAGTTTGGGTATAAAATTTACAGTGTATTCCGCTCCCCTGTAGATTTCCACATGCCCTTTCTGCCGCCCGAATCCCTTCACTTCGCTTACGGTCATTCCCTGGATACCAATCGCTGTCAGTGCTTCCTGCACTTCGGTAAGCCGGAAAGGTTTTATTATTGCCTCAATTTTCGTCATCTCCCTACCTCCGCCTCTCTTTTGGATTTAGATTAACGCCTCTTCCCCCCCCGCAATCACTGCCAGCCTTGCAGCATTTCGGGACTATTGAGCAGACCCACCCTTGAGGGAGTCCACCCTGAATAATGCATCAGTTTGACCACCAAGGGCTACCGAAGCGCATTATAGAGTCGGATTCCACCCGAAAAAGTTCTCGGGACACGCACAAGGGTCAAAGAATCATCCGATATCTTAATTAAGAATGCGTAAGTGAAAGGTCAACGATACAGGTTCTAGCGCTTTCAGGACACACCATTAGCCCCACAGTTTATAGTCTCATTTCCCGCCTGTCAGTGCTGAAAGTGCTCAGACGAAAATGATGCGATTGATATCCCCTGGCTGTTTGCAGCAGTCTTTCATATTCTTTCTAGAGAAGATTTCCCACCACTGGCCGGTGTATCTCATGTATGCCATGTTGAATTTCTCGTCTCCGGCATATTCAAGCCTTGCAAACCTGATTTCGAAATATTCTGAAATCGCATTGGGACTTGGGCAACGCCATGTTGAACAGAAATAGAAGTACCGCTGATACCATTTCGTGAAGATATCGACTGGATAGTTCCACTCGTAGTCTTTCGGTGGTTCTTTGATGAAATTGGGCTTGAGGAAGGATTCCACGAAGTCATCGGCCTTGGTTTTGACAAATGATTTCAGGTATTCTGGAACCTTGGGCTTCGGTGGCTTCGACGGTACATACATCCATCGCTTTTTTGTCGCCATTGCCGCTCTTACCTTCTTTGCTGAATGACTGGAATTTGCCTACTTCGATCAGTTTGATTTTTCTTCGGGCAAAACGGGCTCGGAAGAACACTGGGGAAGGTAAGGTAACCGAGCCCTATGAGTTCTCACATGGGTTTTCATCAAAGGCAAAATGATCGATGAAATCCTGGAGCATCGACAAGTGCTTGACAGACAGGTTTTCGAACTCCACCCCACAGCACCTGGTGCTGATCTGCTTCCAGGAACCTTCAGGGACTTCCCGATCATATACAATTCTGCATTGAACACTGCTCAGGTGAATGAAACGGTCGTTGCTGCCGAATATTTTTATTGCGGAGCATCCCCCATGATTCTCGTGTGTAGATAAATACCGGACACACAGCCCGTCCATGCTGATATTCTGGATCTGCCCCATGTTAAGGAACTCATCGGGCTTGATGAAAGCAGCAAATGCTCCTTCTTTGCCCTTAAACCTCTTGAATTTTCTTTTGTCCTCAAACATTTTTTCACCCGTCCAGATAAGGGAATCCCCGGTCCAAACGATTGGAAAAGCCAGAAAATCAGCTATCAACATGTCAGTTTCTGAAAATCTCCTTTACCCGGCAAGATGCCTTATAAGCTTATCCATCGTAGTGGAGTAGCCAACCTCGAAAGTGCCCCCTCTGGCCCGGACCTCTTGTCTTAAGGCCTCAATCCTGGCCGCCATCACGGGCTGCAGGGGATGAAAATCCATGGCCCCGCAAAGGGAGGAAACCGTGAGAAGAATTGCCGTGATTACAATAGCAGAAAACTTCTTCATTGCCGCTCCTTTCGGTAATTATTAAACGACTCGCATCTTCTTCACCCTGAATAATGCGTCAACTTAATCCCCAACGGATGCTGAAGCGCATTTTGCACCCGGATTTCACGCGAAGAACCTCTAGTTGGGATGAATACAGGATAATTGATATGTATGTTTACGCATAATTCAGGTTGGGAATAGTGGACCGCCATGTTGAGCAAAAGTAGAAAGAAAATGAGATCAAGGAGCTGCCTCCATTCAAGTCTCCCAGGAGACTTGCTGAATGATTGCCCAGATTGTCGAGTGAGGAAACGTGGAAGTGAGAAAATAATGATGGATCGATCAGATGAGGCTCTTTGGCTGGACAACCCGGTTGGACGACCGGGCATCTTGATTGCCGAAAGGATGCCCACCGCAATCGGCAGATCGAACCCGGCGTCTTCCCAGTTCAGTTCATTGGCGAGAAAAATTCTAAATCCGTAAATCACCTGTCCGGTCCCGGCGCCACTCGATACGGCCCGGAAAGAGTCCTTACCCGGGTCCGAAACTGATTTTCCGCACCGGCGGCAAAAACCGACCGCTCTAAAATGCCCTACAATCGACGATCTCCATCGGCCCTGTATCAGAACCTGGACGGAAAAATGCGGAATAGCGGCGAAATACCCCGCTGGGAGCAACGCTGACCTTTCCCTGCGTGGGTATGTGGCCGCCCCGACCAAGCCGTTATCGGATATGCTATAATGAGGTGCCCGGGACTGTGACTTGCTGTTATTGAGCATCCCGGCGACGCTGAACACCTTGGAGGTCTCCAGCGCCTCGTCGAAGCTAAGCGGCGGAAGGATCCCGGAGAGGCGCTGGGCGAGCATTGTCTTGCCGGAGCCGGGCGGACCTATCATGAGGACATTGTGAGAACCGGCGGCGGCCACTTCCAGGTCCCCGCCGCGTTCCATTATCGAATCCCTGATCTGCCTTGAACACCAGAGGCAATACCGTCCGTTCAGATTCGAAAATACCCGAGAGATGATAGCCTGGATGATGCACCGAGACGGTACAACTCCCCGTCCCCTCCCTTCCCATCCGGCAACGCCGGCCAGCCAGAAACCCGGAGAGAAAGGCTTTTCACATTCAAGCTCCCCTTGGTCGAAGGGAACTGCTAACCAAAATCTGCCACCGAGAGGCCATTATCTGCACCTAACCCATATTTAACCACGGCTTTTCAGAATACCCACTTTACAAGCAAAGAACAGCTCCTCCTTTTATGTGGGGCTCTTTCCTCCCCTACTCTATGCCGGTTTATCCCGGCGCTTTAGGTCCGACCCCTTCCACTACCCCTTCCACCCTTTGCTACCACTTCTTATATGGCAAGAATTTCCCTGACATAATAACACGGACCCGATCCCCTTTCGGGTCTTCTTCTTTTTCCACATCCAATGTAAAGTCAATAGCGCTCATTATCCCATCACCAAATTTCTCATGAATTACCGATTTCAACGGCATGCCATAGACCTGCAGGACTTCATAAAAGCGGTAAACCAGAGGATCCGTCGGAACAACCGGGCCCAGCCCCTTATTGGGAAAATCCATTAGGGCTTCGGCAATTTCCGGGCCAAGCCCCAGGACGGATACCAGTTTTTCCGCTTCCTCACGGGAAGCCCTGGCCTGGCGATAAAACAAAGCCGCGATCCACACTTCATCCCTTCCCAGCGCCTTTTCCAGGTCAGCAAAACTCAACCCTTTTTCTTTTTTGGCCGAAAAGAGCGTTTCAGTAATTGTCATTTGATTTCTCCTTATGGTTTATGTCTTGTTAACAGTTAACATTCACATGCCTGACGATCGGTTTGTCCGGGAATACTGATGACAGACACTATCTTCGGCTTCCCAGGTCGGTTTCTGCGTAGCTCAGAGGTGTCCAGCCAATGTTATCTTTGCTAAAAACAAGATCAGGATTATCTTTGAGCAGTGCCTCGACCTTTCGCAAATCGCCTTTCATTGCCGCGACATGTATAATCATAACTACACCTCCTTCAGTTGTTGTTCTGGAGCAACTGGCGCAGCCGCCTCAGACAAACGGCAATATTATGAATAAGGTCGTTCTGGAATGCAAACCGGAAATTCCCCTTGAACCCACATCGCGAGAGGGTCAACCTCTAAACCGTACCGGCTTCCCTCTACGCTCTTCAGTAGTCCGTTCACAATCGGACTGGACCTGCTCCTCCCTCTCTTTCCCCCAAGCCCTCTGAAGGTCCTCTTCCACCTTGAAGGCGGAAACGAGGCGCATGGTGTCCGCAGGGGCATTTGGGTTACGGGGAAAAAGCCATTGTGAAAGAAAAGTGCATGAAATATTATGTGGTCCTTACTTATTGTTTACTGGAGCATCACAAGTAATAATTCTTGTGAACAATGTAAGTTATCGAAAGTACAGTATAAAGTACTGCATTAAATATTTAAGGAATTATATATGCCTTCTTGCACGCCGCGCCACGATCAGGATACGCGCCGACGGCAGTACCGAGGAACTGGACGATCCGGACTGGTTTGACAGGAGATGATGATATGAAGGAGTTTCACCTTAAGGTGCCATTGAAAGATGAAGACGTTACCGGTCCCAGGATAGGTGATCTGGTCTATTTTTCGGGTTCCACCTGGACCTGCCGCTCCCGGCTGCAGAGATATGTATTCGACGAAGGCCACGCCCTGCCCTTTTCCACGAAGAAAAAAAACCTGCTGATCCACGTCGGCCCCATTGTGGTCCGGAAAGGCGCGGAGTGGGAACTCGTCTCCTTCCAGCCCACATCGAGCATCAGGTTTGAGAAGTGGGGGCCGAAATCCGTTGCGCAGTGGGGCCTCAAGGCAATAGTGGGAAAGAGCACGATGGGCGAAGCCACCGCCCGGGCGATGAAGGAACACCACTGCATTCACGCAACTCCCCTTGGGGTTACGCCCAACCTCTTCATCGACAAGATCAAAATCAGTGATGTCTACTGGTTCGAGGAACTGGGAAGCATAGAGGCCGCCTGGCAGATCGAGGTGAACGAACTTGGCCCTTTCCTTGTCGACATCGACTGCGAAGGGAATAACCGTTTCGATGAACTTGACCGCGAAATAGAAGAAAACAAAAAGAAGGCTTACGAACTCCTGAATATACCAGCAGGCTTCGAGCTGACGAAACTTTATTAATACCTGAATTGAGCGATTCTTTTGCCGATTAACTGAAAACCGCCGTGCTGGCTTTCGCCGGCATAACGGTCCTCTTACCATCGGAATAGCTTGATTTGGGTCTATCCGGAGATGGAAAGAGCTAATATAAATGTCCGTATCCGGAGAGGGGAGTTGATTCAGGCCGACCGAAAAAGGCGGTTGTCTTCCTGCGCCATCTCCCGGTGATGCGGCTTAACGAACTGGAGGGATTCAATGGATGCAAACTGCGTAAAATGTAAGATCGTGGATAAAATCTGCAGGAAACCTGACGGGCACGGACCGGCGTTCTGTCCCACGCAAACCATGAGCGAAACCATTCAGAAAGCTCTCACCGAGTACGACAGACCCCAAGTGGAGCGAATTTACCCGGCAGGCATCCATCCAGGAGAGCGAATGTTATATCAACAGGGATCAAAAACCGTACGTGTTGCAGCCGGTCAAGACACGTATCGTGGAGGTGATGGAATTCGCAAATAAGATGGGCTACAAAAAGATCGGGCTGGCGTTTTGCGGCGGCGTTATACACGAGGCCGGCGTGTTGACCGGCGTGCTCGAAAAGCACGGTTTCCAAGTTGTGGCTGTAACCTGCAAGGTGGGAGGGGTTCCCAAGGAGAGAATCGGCCTCGAAGACGAACAAAAAATCAACCGGGGCAATCACGAATCCATGTGTAACCCCATTGCGCAGGCCATGATCCTGAACGATTTAAAAACCGATTTCAATATCATGTTCTGCCTCTGCGTCGGGCATGACTCCCTTTTCTTGAAATATATCGAAGGCCCGACCACCGTGCTCGCGGTTAAGGACAGGGTCAACGCCCATAACCCGATGGCGCCTATCTATACGGTGAATTCTTATTACCAGCAGCTGAAAAAGCTGGAGTACGGAAGCAAGGAGGAAATGCAGGCGCGGCTGGTGGCTAAGGAACAGTAACCATACGCTCTTCGGGGATAAATCATGAAAAGCAAAACGCTGATGGGAATAATACCCTATATCGTGACTCCGACGACGGAAAAAGGCCGCCTGAGCGAGCCGGTTTTGGCCGAACTGGCGGACCACCTGATCCAAAAGGGCGTTCATGGATTGGCGCCGATGTGTAGTACCGGAGAAGGTCCCTACCTGGATCGCGACACCAGGCGCCAGCTCATAAAGACAATCGTGGGGGTCTCCGGAGGGCGCGTACCGCTTCTCGCAGGCGTCAACTGCATATCGACGAAAGATGCGGTCGAGGAGGCGTCGGAAGCGGAAAAGCTGGGGGCCGATGCGATCCTGGCGGTGTTGCCGACATATTTCCCGGTGAAGGATGAACAGGTCGTGGCGCACTTCCGCGCCGTCGCTCGAAGCGTTTCCTGCCCGGTTACGTTATACACCAACCCGCACTTCTCCAGGTGGGATTTTACCGTAAGTACGCTCAGGATGATCTCGGAAGAGCCAAACATTCTGTATCTCAAGGACGCTTCCGGAAATATGGGCAAGCTGATGTCCATATTCGTAGCATTGGGTGACAGGCTGAAAATATTCAGTGCGACCGCTCATGTTCCTTTGTTTGTTTTCATGCTGGGGGGTGTCGGCTGGATGTCGGGTCCTGCCTGTCTGATCCCTGAGCTGAGCATCAGGTTGTACGAACTGGCAAAAGATAAGAAATGGGAGGAAGCCCTGGCGCTCCAAAAAAAGCTCTGGCCGCTGAACATGGCCTTTCAGCAATACTCCCTGTCTGCATGCGTTAAGGCGGGACTGGAAATGCAGGGGTTTGCAGTGGGAAATCCAATTCCGCCTCAGAGTCAACTGGACGAAAATGGACGAAAAGCGGTGAGAAGGATTCTGGAAGATATAGAAGCGCTGTGAGGCGCTGTGTCGAAAATCCTGAATCGGTAGAACGACCATTTTTGTCAGCGTCAAGCGGTCCTGTTTTGGGGTCTGAGCGTTTGTCGAGGGGAAACATCGGCCAAAATTTCCAAGAAAAATTCATCCCCGGAGCAATACATTGAAGGCAAAGAAACTTCGTGAACTGCTGAATAAACCGGGCATCATCCGGGCGCCGGGCGTCTATGACGCCTGGTCCGCGCGGCTCGTGGAGGCAGCCGGATTTCGGGCAGCCTACATGACCGGTTTCGGTACTTCGGCGAGCGTTCTCGGGCAGCCCGACATCGGGTTTCTGACCCTGACCGAGATGGTAACCCATGCAGGAAACATTGCAAATGCCATAGGCATTCCCGTCATAGCCGACGCGGACACCGGTTACGGTGGTTCCCTCAACGTCGTTCGGACCGTGAGAGAGTACGAACGGGCCGGAGTTG
Source organism: uncultured delta proteobacterium (assembly GCA_963805125.1). GTDB lineage: Bacteria > Desulfobacterota > Syntrophobacteria > Syntrophobacterales > Syntrophobacteraceae > SbD1. Next base: position 550,141 of record CAWDTD010000001.1, read on the forward strand.
CCGCACTGCACATCGAAGACCAGGTTGTCCCGAAACGGTGCGGCCACATGGAGGGCAAACAGATTATCCCGGTTGGAGATATGGTGGCCAAGATCAGGGCAGCCGTCCATGCGCGACGCTCCGATGATTTCGTCATCATTATACGAACCGACGCCAGAGCGGTAGAGGGCCTCGATGCCGCAATCGAGCGCGCCAGGGCCTATGACGAGGCCGGCGCGGACATCATCTTCATCGAAGCTCCGGAATCCGTGGAAGAGATGAAAAAGATAGCAGGTATTTTCGAAAAGCCGCTTTTCGCGAACATGGTCGAAAAGGGACGGACCCCTTTCCTTACCGGCCGGGAACTGGAATAGATCGGCTATAAAATCGTGATCTATCCCCTATCGGCCCTCTTTTCGGCCACCAGGGCGATTATGGAGGTGTTGGAGCGGTTAAGGGCCGATGATACGACGGCGAATTTCATCGACAGAATGGTGGATTTCACGAAGTTCAACGAACTTATGGGGGCGGCTCGAATGCAGGAGCTGGAAAGAAATTTTGCAAGCGCCGGCGCGGCTGAAAAAAGCCGGAGCATTTAGCCGCTTGTAACTTCCGGAGAAGGAAAAACAACTGGGTATGAAATCTGCGATCAACTTCCTGATCGGTCTCCTGGCCGGTCTGTTGGGAGGACTGCTTGGAATCGGAGGCTCGGCGGCAATTGTCCCCTGCATGGTGGAGTTCCTGAAGACCGACCAGCACCAAGCCCACGGAACCAGCATGGTGGCCGTCGTCTTCATAGGTACAGCCGGAGCGGCCACCTACGCGATGCACGGTTCGGTAGATGTCACCGCTTCGGCCATAGTCGCGATTACCGCGATTGTGGCGGCGCCGCTCGGCGCGCGATTCGCGACATCTCTTCCAGCATGGAAACTCAGGAAATCTTTTGGGTGCCTGCTTATCAGCATCACGGCTTTATTGCTGGCCAAACCATATCTGCCGCACCTTTTTTCGGCCAGTGCCGTGATTTGGGTCAAGGCGCCGGTCCTGCTGGTCTGCGGGGTCTTCACGGGCTTTCTGGCCGGGATGATGGGCGGAGGGGCCGGATCGGTCACTGCGTGCGTCCTGGTCCTTTTTCTCGGATTCGACCAGCACACTGCCCAGGGAAGTGCTCTCCTGGCGATGGTTCCGGCCGGGATCTCGGGCGCACTGGCTCATTGGCGGCTAAAGAACGTGCGCGGCGGCACCCTTGCCAGCATGCTCCCGGGCGTTCTCGTCGGGACATATCTCGGGGGCACTTTCGCCAATTTCATCAATGACAAGAACCTCAGGCTCATATTCACTACCTTTCTCTTTTTGCTCGGAATAAGATACTTTAGGTCCAAGGCACCACAACTCTCCGTCAGTATGCCTCTGGACTGAATCGGCATCCTGATTTCCTCCTCCTTGCACTTTTGCTGCTCGATCGTTCACTCCCCCTCACGGGCGACTTTCGATGAATGGATCGAAATAATGAAATAATCAGCAGAGGACCGGGTGATATGACCGACAAAACAAGATAACGCAAGGCGACTGGAAGGAAGCATCAATGGACTAAAAGGCCGCGTATGAAGGATTCGATTGGAACGGATTCTGTGATGAGCAGTTTGACTGGAACCGGCAATCTCATTTCAACATGACTTTCCCGGCTGTTGATCGAAATGCCGGTGATCCCGACAGAATTGCTGTGTACCACGTCCGAAACGACTTGACTATAGACTCGTTAGGTTTTGGCGGGCAAGACGCTTACAAACAGTTTCCCAACATGCTGAAAGACCTGGGTCCGACAAGAGGTGACTGCATGGCGATTGATGCCATGACTCCCCGAAAATTATGCCGGTTTCTTCGGGATCTTTACCAGAATGATATCGAGCTTTTCACAAACCCACTTCGCCGGTTCTTAAGATCTCAGCCCCGCACGTGCAGACCTTTTCCGAGTAGAGTAGGAAGCAGCTTGGTAATTAGTGCACTTGGCATGATAAGCCGGACAGGCTTTTAAGCGCGCATACCCGTTAAACCAAAATCTGCCACCGAGAGGCCATTTTCTCATCTTGCCCCAGTCTTTAAGGGCGTAATTTTTGAACAGGTGCATCCAGGCGCACACGCGCATTATGCCAGCCCTGGTGTCGTATCCCGAACGGGTCCGGCAGCGGTGGTAGACGAACTTGAAAGGCTGGGGGGCCACGCCGAGCACCGGCTCCTCTTCGGTGAGGATTTTGGGTGTAATCGAATCACAGAAGGTAATCGTTTGGGGTGGACCCAGCGGAGGTCCCGGATCGAGGCTTCGCCCTCGGAGGCATCCCAGACGATCTCCATCATGGAGTATCCTTTAGGAAACGCATCGATCAGGTCCAGTATGTTTTGGTCTTAATCTGGACTGCTGTTCCCTCTCTCTCCTCCGATCCCTATGAAGGTCCTGTTCGACGATGTAGGCGGAAACGAGTTGCATAATCTTTCACCATACCCGCAAACGAAATTGCTGCGAGAAGTCCTAGAGCAATTGGATGGACCGAATCCTGATAAAGAACTGGCGGTGAAAAATCTGCAAGACTGTACCGAGTAGTTTTCGGGACGGGTTAGAAAGAGCTATGTTGCGGAAACATAGGAACGACGAAGACTTGTTTCGAACTTAAGAAAATAGGTATATAGCTAATCTTACTCAGCATTATGTCATTGTGTTGATATTTACAATCCTGAGTATGTCTTAGACAGCGGCTTCAAAATTGGCCTTAAAATAGTAGTAAAGGTAAGGACCATCTTTTATGCGGTCAACCAACGTCCCGGAACCAATGCTCGCGACCCCTGCAGATGATGATAAGGGGCAGGGGCGGCGTCTTATCGCCGCCGCCCCTTCAAACGGGCTCCAGCATCGCCTGCGTGGACGAATCGCCCGTCAAGCCGGCTGCCGGCAATGAGCAAACGGCCGCCGATCTCCCCATGCAAGTCCTAGTACCTTACCTTCTCTTCGACCAGGCACCCCATATGATCGAACACCTGGAACTGCAGCGGCATCTGACCCACCGCGTGGGTCGCACAGCTCAGGCATGGATCGTACATCCGGATTCCGTGCTCGACACGGTTCATCATGCCTTCGGTGATCTTGCTCTTGCCGGTCATATACGCCTGGGCGATCTGTTGGACGGTCTTATTGATCGCCTGATTGTTGTTGCCGGTGGCGACGATCAAATTGACCTTTTTCAGTATACCGTAGTCATCCACATGGTACTCGTGAATCAGGGTGCCGCGCGGGGCCTCCATGACCCCGATACCCATGGACTCGTTTGCGCCTGCGATGGCCCGGATATGCGGATCGAAAAGCTGCGGGTCTTCGATCAGCTCTCCGATCTTTTCAAGCGAGAACAAAATCTCGATCAGGCGCGCATAGTGGGTATAGAAGCTGCCCAGAACGGGCTTGCCGCCGTTTAGCCTTCGGAACTGCCTGATCTCCCGGTCGGCCCGGGGCGTGCCGGCAAAGTCGCAGATGTTGATCCGGGCAAGCGGGCCGACTCGATAGAGACCGGCGCCGTTTCCATATCCACCGGGCTTGAAGTAGGGAAACTTCATATAGCTCCACGGTTCTATGGCCTCGCCAATTATCTCCCCGTACCTGTCAGTGGGAAGGCCCGGTTCGATAATCCTGCCGTCGGAGTCCATGACCCGCAGCAGACCGTCGTAGAGCTCGAGACCGCCTTGGGGGGTGACCAGGCCGATGAAAAGGCTGGGGAAATCCCCGTAGGTCCTGATCTCGTCCTTGAAGTTGTCGAAGCTGTCCTTGAGCAGGTTGACTGCGATTTCGGCCGTCTCCAACGCCTCAGGCAGATTCTGCCTGATCCAGTCGACCTGGTCGGCGGTAAGAGATTCGCGCACTCCACCGGGAACGGCCCAGGGCGGATGGACCGACTTTGCGCCAAGCATTCGGATGATATTCTGACCGAATGCGCGCAGCTTCACCCCTCTTACCGCCAGGTCCGGGAACTTCTGCACCAGGCCGACAACGTTGCGGATGGCCGGGTCGCTCTCCATCCCAAACAGCAGGTCGGGCGCGCTCAAGTGGAAGAAGCTGAGCGTGTGGCTCTGCGTGTATTGAGCGTAATTGATCAAACGGCGCAGCTTATTTGCCGCCGGAGGAATCTTGGCGCCCAGAATTCCGTCGCAGGCTTTTGCGGATGCCAGCATATGACTGATCGGACAAATACCGCAAATTCGCATCGTGATGCCAGGCATTTCCGGGAAAGTGCGCCCCTCACAAAACTTTTCGAAGCCGCGGAACTCTACCACATGAAACTTCGCGTCGGATACAAGCCCTGCGTCATCCAGGTGGATCGTTACCTTTCCGTGGCCCTCAATTCGAGTGACAGGTTCGATTGTTATAGTCTGTGCCATACTCGTCCTTCTCTGTTTATTCGGGTTTCCGCCGGGACGTATGACGAAATCATCGTCCGCCCAATCCAAATGGAGCTAGCCGAAGGTACGCATTTCAACGGGCAGCTCGATCGGTTCGCCCTTGAGTATCGCCGTAACGGCAGCCCAGATTCTCTCAGGATCCGGTGGGCAGCCGGGCAGGTAAATATCGACCGGGATCACCTGGTGCAGTGGCACCACTTTGGGCAGCAGGATCGGCAAATCGCCCTCAGCGGGCGGGGCCGCTCCGGGGCCTTCATAGACCTCGTCCAGTATGTCCTGAAGCTTCAGCCGATTGCGCATGCTCGGGACGTTTCCCGTAACCGCGCAGTCGCCGAAGGCAACAACCAGTTTACTTCTCTCCCGGACTTCACGGGCCAGGTGCACGTTCTCGGAATTGCAGCAAGATCCCTCGACCAGTGTCACGTCAACACCGTCGGGAAACTTCTTAATATCGGCGACCGGGCTATAGACCAGGTCTACCAGCGCGAGAACATCCACGATCCGTTCATCCAGGTCCAATAGACTCATATGACAGCCGGCGCATCCGCCCAACCACACGGTAGCCAGCCGAGCTTTGCTGTTAGTCGATGTTGCCATGCTCCGCCTCTCCTCTTCTGCGGCTAAAGCCTGCTAGAAGGTATGACCAGATTATCAGGACCAGTGATAAATCTTCTTTTCACGACCATCCAGTATCCAGGTCAGAAAGTCGTGCTGCTTCACCATCTCCGCCGCGCTCGATCCCTTCTTGAAAAGAGCGCCGGTCGGGCAGACCTGGACGCATTTGCCGCAGCCTGTACAGCTCCGGCTGGTCCCCCAAGGCTGATTCATGCCCGCGATGACTCTTGACTGGATGCCGCGCCCGCCCATATCAAGGGTGTGGGCGCCTTCCACTTCGTCGCATACTCGGTTGCACCGTCCGCACAGTATACAGCGGTTATGGTCCAGAACGTAGCGTTCGTGGCTGGCATCCATTGGCAAATCAGGACAAATGTAATCGTAGCGAACGCTGGTCACCCCGAGCTTTGCGGCCAGGGTCTGCAGTTCGCAGTGGCCGTTCTGCACGCAGACGGCGCAAATGTGGTTACGCTCGGCCAGGAGCAGTTCGATCATCATCTGCCGATATTTGATCAGCCTTTCGGTATGCGTCAGAACCACCATCCCTTCGGCAACCGGAGTCACGCACGCGGCAAACAACCTGGGGCTGCCTGCCATCTCGACCACGCACAGGCGGCACCCGCCGCGCTCGCTCAACCCCTTGAGATGACAAAGGGTGGGAACATCAATCCCCTGTTCCTGTATCGTACTAAGAAGCGTGGCGTCTGCCGGGGCGCTGACAAGTTTATCGTTAATCGTAAGTGTGACAACTGACATTTTTGCGCCTCCATTGGAAATTCATGCTTGTAGGATCATCATGCCACAGCGACTCTGAGCGGCTCCTCCGTAAACTGGCACACTCCGGCCGGGCAGTAATGGTCTTTAATGTGCGACTCGTATTCATCCCTGAAATAGCGGAGCGTGCTGTAGATCGGATTTGGACAGGTACCTCCAAGTGCGCACAGGCTGGCCTCCTTCACCATCATGCACAGCTCCTCCAGCTTTGTCAGGTCTTCCATCGTCGCGCTCCCGTTCGTGATCTTGGTGAGAATGCGATGCATCTGCACCGTCCCCCCACGGCACGGGTTGCACTTTCCGCAGCTCTCATCCATGCAGAATTCCATGAAGAACCTGGCCACGTCAGGCATGCAGCTCTGGTCGTCCATTACGATCAGACCGCCCGAACCCATAATCGAGCCGAGCTTCTGAAGGGTTTCATAATCTATCGGCGTATCGAGATATTCAGCCGGGATACATCCGCCCGAAGGCCCTCCGGTCTGAGCGGCCTTGAACGGACGCCCGCCCTGGATGCCCCCGCCTATGTCATAGACGATTTCGCGCAATGTCATGCCGATGGGCACTTCGATAAGGCCGGTGTTATTGACTTTGCCGGCCAGAGCAAAAATCTTTGCGCCCTTGGTCTTTTCCGTGCCAAACGAGGCGTAGTAGTCAGCGCCCTCGAGAATGATGCACGTAATGTTTCCAAATGTCTCCACGTTGTTGATCACGGTCGGGCCGCCCCACAGGCCCTTGTTTGCAGGATAGGGCGGACGGGGTACGGGCTGCCCGCGGCGTCCCATGATCGACTGCATGAGGGCCGTTTCCTCGCCGCACACGAATGCGCCCGCGCCCATGCGGATATCGATTCGGAAATTGAAGTTGCTGTCCAGGATGCGGCTGCCGAGGAGGCCTTTGCGCTCCGCCTGCCGGATGGCTTTCTCCAGCCGTTTTGCCGCCAGAGGATATTCACCGCGCACGTAGATAAAACCCTGGTCGGCGCCGACCGCAAAACCCGCAATGGCCATCCCTTCAAGCACCCGGTGAGGATCGGATTCCATCAGGGTGCGGTCCATGTAAGCCCCGGGGTCGCCTTCGTCGCCGTTTGCCACTACATACTTGCGCTCGCCGGGCGCCTTGCGGACCATGCCCCATTTGAGGCCGGTGGGAAAACCCGCGCCCCCGCGCCCTCGAAGGCCGCTTTTAACCATTGTTTCGCAAACTTCCTCGGAGGTCATTTCCCGCAGGACCTGCCCGATAGCGGTGTAGCCGCCCCTGGCTATGTAGCTCTCGATTCTCTCCGGGTCCAACCCGCCGGCTTCGGCCAGGACCAGTTTTTTCTGCTTCGCAAAAAAGGGCCAGTCTTGAGCGACTGCCTTTGCATCGAGTTCGGGGACCGATGCCCCTTTCAAGTGCTTCGCAACTAACAGCGGAGCAAGCTCGGTGGTTACCCCTTCGTAGATTACGTCCGGTTTTCCCTCGAACTGAACTGTCACCAGAGGGCCGCGGCTGCACGGGCCAAGACAGCCGGTGCCGACCGTCTCGATCTCGGTCTGAAGCCCCTCGGCTTCCACGGCTTTCTTCAAGGCCGCTTCAACTGCCAGCGCTCCTGAAGAAATACAGGGAGTACTGGCACAGACGAGCAGCCGGCAGCGGAATTGCTTTTGGCGGTCCAGTTCATTCTGGGCCATTTCCAAGAGTTCCTGTCGGTTCATATCGCTGTATTCTCCTTGAGGTTCTGAACGATTCACAACGCTCAGCTTTAAAGATGAGCGAGATTCGGGCTGTATGCGATTCTGCAACAACTAGGCTGTGGCGGTCTCCTCCTGTGCCTCTTCGGCCTGGGTCTGGAAGGCCGTTCCCAGGCTCCCGCCGTCAAGAACATACTTTATCTTTTCAACTGCGGTCTCAGGGCTTTCCTTGCCAAGGACCTGGTTTTCCAATACGACCACCGGCGCAAGGCCGCAGCACCCAAGGCAACGGGTCGTGGTCAGGGTCAGCTCGCCGTCCGGCGTCGTCTGGCCCGGCTCAAGGCCGTACTCCTTGGAAATAGCCTCCACTATCTCGCTTGCTCGTCCTACATAGCAGGCCGTTCCGAGACATACGATGGCGTTATGTTTTCCCTGCGGTTTGAGTGAAAAGAAATGATAGAAGGTGGCTACACCGTACACCCAACTGAATGGCAGCTTGAGCTGCCTGGCGATGTACATCATCACCTCTTCAGGCAGATAACCGAAGCCCTCCTGAGCAGAAGTGAGCACTTCTATCAGGGCGTCTTGTTTGAATTGCAGTCTTTTCAGAACCCGGTCGATGCCTTTGTAACGGGGGTCCCTTCCGTCATCGGCATCCTTCTTTGGACTGGCTTCAGCCATAGCGTTTTCCTCCATTTACCAGCATGAAAAGAGGGTGAGAAACAAAAGTACCTGGCCAACAACAAGAATAGGTTCCACGGCAACAATACGCACACGCGCTTATCCGCCTGCGCGATTGAAAACGTCCATAAACCGCGAAGCCATGGTTTTTGAGGGGCGCGAGGCGGAACATGCGCTAGATTTCACATTTGGTTAACCGCCTCCAGTTTTCTCAAAGAACAATCCTGATACTCGACGCATCCCCGTAAAGACCGAGTCTACATGTAAATTCGCCCTAAAATGCTCAAGCTGGGCCGTCTGCCCTAACTCTACAAAAACAGGCTTTCCGAGTCAAGAGATTTTTTTAACAAGCGCGCCGGACCTGTATTTTGTCAACGATTTCAAAATGTTCGCTCTAACACAAATCCGGACGGCGCTTCCAGGATTGCACATAGGCATTTTGCCCTGTGCATTTCAGGCCGGCCTCTGGAACCTGCTTCGCAGTGAAAGAAAGACCGGTCCGGTCGTATCTGCTGTTTTTTTCAAAACATTGAATGTAGAATTTATTCTTACAGCAATGGGGGCATCGATTATTGCGCAGGCGGAGACTCCGTCCATGGACATCGATCGGACACTCGCAGAGACTGCAAATTCAAAGGACGAATTTTCTTTCGTGGTCTCAAGCGAACAAACCGGACAAAGGCTCGACCTGTTTTTGAGCAGGAAGATTCCTGACCTTTCGCGCAGCCATTTTAAAAAGCTGATAAAAGATGATCTGGTCCTGGTAAATGGGGGCCCCGCAAAGCCGAGCTACGAGACCCGGGCGGGTGACCTCATCGATGTGAAGGTCCCGGGACCCGGGCCGGATGAACTCCTCAAGCCCCAGCCGATGCGCCTGGACATTCTCTTCGAAGACGAGGACCTGCTGATCGTGAACAAGGCGCCGGGCCTTGTGGTCCACCCCGGGGCCGGCCACGCTGAAGGCACGCTTGTCCATGGCCTGCTCGCCCACTCTCCGCGCCTGGCCCTTCAGGGTTCCCCTCTTCGGCCGGGAATCGTTCACCGCCTGGATAAGGATACCTCCGGGGCGCTGGTGATCGCAAAGAGCGAGCGAGCGTATCTGAGCCTGGTGAGGCAGTTCAGGGAAAGGGGAGTCAGCAAGGAATACCTCGCCCTGGTTTACGGGAGTCCGGCCCGTGGTGAGGGGGAGGTTTCGTCGCTGCTTGGCAGACATCCCACAGACCGAAAAAGGATAGCTGTTCTTCGGAACCGCGGCCGCGAGGCCCTGTCACGATGGCGGGTCGAAAAGGACTGGGGCGAGACCGCGCTGTTGCGGGTGCAGATTGAAACGGGCAGGACACATCAAATCCGGGTGCATCTTAACCATATCGGACATCCGGTCGTAGGCGACGAGACCTATGGGGGCGGCAGGAGGCGGGCGAGAAACGTCAAATCGGCCCCGGTGCGAAATCTGCTGCTCGCAACGCAACGCCAGATGCTGCACGCGATACGGCTTGAATTCACTCACCCGATCACCGGCGAGGCAGTTTTGGCAAACGCGCCTGTGCCCGATGACTTCAAAGACCTCATGGAGAGGCTGGATTCTTTATCACGATTGGAATGAATTCAGCCGCATGAAAATTTACCGTAGGATCAAAGTCTTGAACGTCCCCGCTGCGACAGATAACACTAGTACTTGATTGCATAAATTCAAGTAACAGCTCAGAGCCAGTGAAACGTTCTCGCATGGCTTCTCTGTGCAGCTAAAGTATATCGCTAACTTATGCGCGTTAATACTAGTACTTGATTGCAAAAGTGAGCGTAACAAATTCGCGTTCGTCACCCCGGCAGAGTTTCTGAGCCGGCGTCCAGAGGTTTTCCTGGGATGGCAAGATGCCTGTATTCCGGCTTAAGACATGCCAGAATGACGAAATTTCAGTGTCCCTGTAAACTGTGCGCGCATTTACGCAAGTAAGTCCTAGCGTAGCATTCCTGAAATAGCTTGATATTATAGGTCGCGCACTATGTCGTACGGACAGCCAATTACGGCAGTCACCAAATATCAAGGAACTTACGGAATGCTACACTGGCAGGGTGCTGAAGAAGGGCCTCAAAAAGACCCATGATTTCGTCATTCCGGCAAAAGCCCATTGCCGTCAACTTAAGGAGATGTTCTTAAGTGGCCTCGGTTTCCGAGGTTTGCTACACTGTATTGCTGGCCGGGTGGCCCGGATAATCATGCCCCCCCTTTCCTAAAGGGGGGCTTCGTATTTCCCCCCTTTTCTAAAGGGGGGCAGGGGGGATTTTACCGGGCGCCAGGCGCAGCAGGTCTGGCGATAAGCTGTCGAAAACAGGGAGGTGCTAATGGAGCGGAAGGTCTTTGATCTCGGGGGCCATAGCTCGCGGAGCCTGGACAACAAACTTAAATCCCGTGCCACCCCCAAAAGTCCCTGCCAACCTGTAGCCTCTTAAGTTGACGGCAATGGGCAAACGCCGGAATCCAGATTTTTTTTGAACTATTTGATTTTTCAAACAAAACACTGGACCCCGGCTCCCGGATTCAACACTTCCGGGACAAGCTTCGCCGGGGTGACAACCCCATGAGGTTTTTACTGTAAAGTGGGAAGCTCAATCTTTTTTCAGCACCCTGTTAGAGTTAGCTTGAGGGGTCTGCGTTATCCAATAAGTTTTCCTGCAAGAGGTTGTTCAGGATTTTTTCCATCTTTTCAACATCATAGGGAACGTCCACAGCCCCAAAGAATCCATACTTCCTGAATTCTGAAACGACCGGATCGTCTGAATCCCCGCAGGATACGATCGCCCTGATGTATGGATCTATTGCAAGTAACTCCCTCATGGCTTCCTTGCCCCCCATGCCCCCCGGCACATATAAATCCAATATGACGGCAGAAAACGGCCAGCCTTTTTCTTTTGCTGTTCTATAGAGATCGATGGCTTCCTTGCCATCCTTTGCGTATTCGACGTCATATCCGAGATAGTTGAGGACAATACCCGTTGCATTGCGCACCGTCTCCTCGTCATCCATGAGTAGAATTCTCCCTCCTCTCGTACCACCTTGATCCATCTTAGCTTTTTTAATAGAGTCTCCCTGAGGGGACGCAGGCAAATACACGAAGAAAGTAGACCCAACACCCGATTCAGATTTAACGCCAATAAATCCATCATGTCTCTTGACGATGGAATAACAGATAGCAAGTCCCAGACCCTTGCCCCTTGCGGTTGCTGTTGGCTTGGTCGTAAAATAAGGGTCCAATATTCTCTGCAAATTCTCCTGAGGAATGCCTGCGCCATGGTCCTTTACAGACCACTTGACGTATTTGCCCTCCTTCAGAGGCAGACCGCAACCTGCTGTTACGTTCACATTTTCGGCATCGATGGTTATGGTGCCACCTTCGGGCATAGCCTCTCGAGCATTGACGACCAGATTATTGATTACCTGTCGCATCTGTACATCATCCATTTCAATAAGCCAAAGATCACCGGGTAGGGAAAATTCACAGATGACATTGGAACCGGACAGAGACAGATCAACAGAATCCATTAGCAATTGCGAAATAGAACCAATTTTTCTTATGGGTTCACCGCCTTTGGCAAAGGTGACCAAGCGATGGGCTAATTCCTTTGCCTGAAGTCCGGCCTTTTCCGCTATCTCCAGTCCTTCTCTCCAAAGCCCATGTTCATCGGAGAGAGACAATTTGGCAGCAAATATATTACGCAACACGATAGATAGCAAGTTATTGAAATCATGTGCAATTCCATCAGCAAAAATCCCGAGAGACTCGAGTTTCTTGACAATGATTAGCTGTTCTTCCGCCCTTTTCCGCTCTGTGACATCTTCGAGCGTTTCTATGGCACCGACCAGATCCCCACGAGAATCCCTGACGACAGCCGCTGTAAAACGAACCCATTTCCCGCCTCCTTTCAGTTCCGAGAAAAAGTCCGTTGCCTCGTAAGCCTCATCTAACAAGCTGGACTTGGTATACTTTTCAAAATACCAGTGAGGAATCGCTTCCAGAGCCTGATCCACCAACAGATCCGCCAAAACCGGGCGCTTCTCGCTGTAGAACGATCTATAGCAATCTGTTGTGCCAACCACCTCTTCAGCCTTGATACCACTGAGTTCCTCCAATGCCTTGTTCCAGTATATGATTCTGTGGTCTTTCCCGATTACAAAGGTAGGAATGGGAGAACCCTGAATGACACTCTGCAACCTCTGTTCACTATTTCTTAGAGCCTGTTCGCCAAGTTTCTGCTCCGAGACATCCTCGAGGGTCTCTATGGCACCGACCACATCCCCACGAGAATCCCTGACGACAGCTGCTGTAAAACGAAGCCATTTGCCCCAATCTCCCAGTTCCGGGAAAAAGTCTGTTACCTCGTATGCATCCTCAATCAATCTGGATTTGATGTACTTATTTGAATAATATTGAGGAATTGCATCCACCGCCTGATCCACCAGCAGATCCGCCATACAGGGCCTCTCGCCGCTATAGAATGCCCTCCAGTGGTTTGTTGTGCCGATGATTTCCTCAGCGTTAATGCGTGTAAGTTCCTCCAGTGCTGTGTTCCAGTATAATACTTTATGGTCCTGCCCGATCACAAATGTGGGGATAGGAGAACCCTGAATCACATTATGTAATCGTTGCTCGCTTTCTACCAGTTTTTCTTCCATCTTTTTGCGGTCACTAATGTCTTTTGAAACCACTGTTATAGCTATTGTATTTATTCCATCAGGACTTTTGACAGGACTAAAAGTTCGGAGAAAGTAGCGGTTGTCTCTTTCACTTCTATGCGCGTGATGGATAGGTATAGAGGATTTAAAAACACATTCTGCTATTTGCATAAATTCATTAGTTGCCTCTTCGGAATGGAACTCACCATAAGATCTACCTATGATCTTGTCTAGTGGCAGGCCTAACCTTGACAACAGTGTTTCGTTCATCACTATGTAGTTGAAATTCCTGTCTATCATATACATCGGATCTGCGTTGCTGGCCAAGGAGCGATATTTTCCCTCACTCTCTCGAAGGGCATTTTCTGACTCCTTGATTGCGCAAAAGAAAGGCTGAATTAATGCCACACCTGCCACCATCACAATGGATATAAAAACGTCAACCCATTCATTGAAGCGGTTTATTCCATGCGTTATTTCAATAGAGAAGAAAGGCAATATATCTATAATGCGTCCTACAGCAATTAGAACAAGACCAATGGCTATTAGAATCCATGCCGTGCTGACTTCAGTAATTCTAATAAGCCTGAACACCAAAATGACTGCAACCACTTGTAGCAAAATAGAGATGAATAAAAGTATTTCAGTCATGAATGAACTCCATATCTCCAATTCCATTACTAGTCTATATCATGTCTATTTAGTAAATGTAATACCATATTACTCGTACACATGACCTTACCGTATTTCATCTAGTACTTACTTGCGTAAATGCGCGTACCGTTTACAGGGACACTCAAATTTCGTCATTCCGGCATGTCTTAAGCCGGAATCCAGGCCTCTTGCCATCTCAGGAAAACCTCTGGACCCCGGCTCAGAAACTCTGCCGGGGTGACGAACGCGAATTTGTTACGCTCACTTTTGCAATCAAGTACTAGCTTCACCTTTTTAAGCCAATTCCGGTCCTGCCGCCGGCGCACCAAAGACAATCCGTTCACCAAAATATCCAGCTTTACAAGGTCGCTATCCCGATACTCCATCACTTCGTAGTCAAATGAGCCGTGCCCCTGGCTAACCGTCTTGAGCCTGTCATAGAAGTCGAAAACGACCTCGGCAAGGGGCATATCCAACGTGATTTCAACTCGGGCCGGGGTCGGATAATCGTCTGAATAGATCGGGTAGATGGAGGAAAAGACCACCGGCTTTACATCTCTGAAGCCGGGCAGAGCAGATGGAACAGGATTGGAATCCAGTGTTATGGTGTCACCGATTTTGATATCGGCCGAAGGCAGATCAATTTTGTTAATGACCGGTATAATTGTGAGACCATGTTCCATCGCGGCATAGAGATTTGCTATGGTCTGCGCCCGAACTCCCTGCGAAGCATCTACGAGAAGCAGGACACCCTCGCACGAAGCCAACGCGCCGGATACTTCGTAAGAGAAGTCCGCGTGACCCGGCGTATCGATAAGATTCAACTGAAATACACTACCGGATCGGCCCGTGTATGAGAGGACCACGGTCTGAGTCTTGATCGTAATACCTCTCTCCCTTTCGATGTCCATATTGTCAAGTATCTGGTCTCGAAACTGCCGGTCGTCAACCAAACCGGCGTGCCGAATCAGACGGTCGGCCAGGGTGGATTTTCCGTGATCGATATGAGCAATAATGCTGAAATTTCTAATCTGCTCCATGGTCAATTTGCTTTTCCTTCAGAGGAACGGTCCGGAAGAACTTCGAACTCGAACTCGCCGGACATTCTATCCCAAAACCTTGCATTAGGACAGTTCAAGATGGGGATTGAGGAATTGATGGATTGAGTAGTTGCGCAGGCGGGGAAACGGGGGCGCAAAAGGCAAAAGTAAAAAGGGCAACCCCTTAGGGGAAGGCAAAAGTGGTAAAGAAAAGTCGCAGGTTCCGAGTCGCGAATCGCGGGTTGGGATCTACCGAGAAGCGGGTAATTAATGCAAAAGGGAAAAGGCAAGCGTTCACCACAGAGGCACAGAGGACACAAAGGTGGATTTAAATACTATAACAGAGCGGATCATTGGGGCGGCGATTGAAGTGCATAAGGTATTGGGGCCGGGACTGATGGAGTCGGCCTGCGAGGAGTGTTTATGCCGAGAGTTGGCGCTGCGCGGCATTGGCGTTCAGAGGCAGTTGCCATTGCCGGTTGAATACAAAGGTGTCAGGTTGGACTCCGGTTACCGCCTTGACCTTCTCGTCGAACGATCTGCCGTAGTCGAAATCAAATCCCTGTCCTCCATCGAACCGATTAATGAAGCGCAACTTCTGACCTGCCTGAAACTGGGAGGCTGGAAGCTCGGCCTGCTCATCAACTTCAATGTGCCGGCATTAAAGGACGGCATACGTCGGAGAATTCTATGACCTTTTCTCCGCTCCGTGTTCTCTTAACACTACTACGTTAAGTTATTGACATTTTGCCTCTTGCTGTCGTATATGGGTACCGGGAGGGATACCTATGGACAGCAAGGAACTACAATCGTGTCGAAGCAGGCTCGAAGCATACCTTGCGGAGCTTCTTGAGCCTATAGGGCGTCTGGAAAGGCGCCGATGGGGTAACGCTTACGTTCGTGGACTGCTTATGGATGGCGAACGAAAGTCCATCGAGCCTATGGCTGCTCGGTTGCCTGATGGCAATGTCCAGGCGATGCAGCAGTTTGTAGGTCAAAGTCCTTGGGACCACAGCCCCGTTCGAAAAAAGCTGGCCGAACGGATGGTCGAGGCAATGGTTCCTGCGGTTGCCTGGATTGTTGATGATACCGGGTTTCCCAAACAGGGAAAGCACTCTGTAGGGGTTGCCCGTCAGTATTCGGGCACTCTGGGCAAAGTGGGAAACTGCCAGATTGCGGTATCGCTCAATCTGGCTACAGCCGAGGCCTGCATGCCGGTCGATTTTGAGCTCTACCTTCCGAAAGCTTGGGCGGAGGACCCGTTGAGGTTGAAACGAGCTGGTGTTCCGGACGGATACTGCTTTAAGGCCAAATGGCAGATCGCTTTGGATCTGATCGGCCAAGCGCTTTCCCGGGACATCCCAAAGGGTGTCGTAGTCTGTGACTGCTCTTACGGGAACGGCAACCCATTTCGGCAGGGCCTGATTGATCGAGAGCTTTTCTATGTAGCCGAAATCGAAGCCAAGACCATTGTCTTCGATGAACCGAAGAAAACAAGGGGCCGAGTAGGCGACCCGGCTCCCGGTAACCAGACGGGCAAAGCGAGTGTCCTCTCGGTTAAAGACTTTGCTCTCAAGCTCCACGCCCCGATGTGGAAGACGATTAAATGGCGCGAAGGAACTAAGCGTAGACTGGTTTCTCGTTTTGCTGCCGTCCGGGTACTTCCGGCTCACCGACCGGCTAATGTCAAAAAGCGTCCCCCCAGGCAGTGGTTGCTTATCGAATGGCCCAAAGCGGAGCCGGAACCCACGAAATACTGGCTCTCCAATCTGGCCCCCCAGGCAGGGCTTAGCCGGCTTGTCTTTTTTGCCAAGGTGAGGTGGCGGATCGAGCAAAGCTACCAGCAACTCAAAGAAGAACTGGGGCTCGATCACTATGAAGGTAGGGGCTATTTGGGATGGCATCACCATGTCACAATGACCATGCTTGCGTATGGGTTCCTCCTACTTGAAACCTTACGCAGTAAAAAAAACTTCTGGGTGGACCCTCCCGAAAGTGAGACGGGAGATGCAGCGCCTGATAGCCTGCTGGTTAGGAACATGCCCGATCTGCAATAGAAAGATAAATTATGGGCATCTATCACGTTCTCCGTAATTATTTAACGTAGTAGTGTTAATGCCCGGACGATGACCCGCCTCTGTGGTGAACGGGTACGGGAAAAGTAAGGCGGGAGCGGGTACCTGAAAGTATTTACGAGAAAGCGGTCTAAATGATTTCACGATCTTGCCGAATCTGCTGCGACGGGCCGCCCGGGATGGTTGAACGCCCATCGGATACACTCGCCGTTAAACAGGTTTTTCGCAAGATCATGCCAAGCCTCGATTTGACTTACCGGACGGGGTCCACCGGGCGCTTGCTTTGCTTCGTTGAAACCGTGCAGTTTACAGGACGCTTACCCAATAAGTGTGTTGACAGAGCTGATCAGATGGGATATTTTCATATCTCTAAACCGGGAGACTTAAGTGACCCTGAATGAGATAAAAGACCTTCTTGAAGCGGAAGTGCTCTGTGGTGAAGCGCAACTGGACATGGAGGTGAAAACAGCTTTTATGGCTGACCTGATGAGCGATGTCCTTGCCTTTGCCACAGCCGGAAGTCTGTTAATAACGGGACTAACCAATCCGCAGGTTCTCAGAACAGCAGATGTAATTGATATCGCTGCAATTATTATGGGACGCGGGAAGAGGCCTTCCCCGGAAACCATCCGATTAGCTGAAACGCTAAATATCCCCATGCTTACAACGAAATATATTCTTTTTGAGATTGCCGGGCGTTTGTACTTAAAAGGCATCAAAGGTTGCATTGAAAAAGTGTGGAGTAAATAAGGTCATCGTGGATGAAAAACCCTTGTATGAAGGATGTCTTACAGTTGTCGGAGGCAATTTCGATAATGCAGGGGAGGTATCGGGCAGCATCAAGACGATCTTGAAACAAATGGGGTTGTCCAGTGATGTGGTCAGGAAAGCTGCTCTGGTCGCTTATGAGTCTGAAATCAATATCGTTTCTTATGCAAGAAGGGGGATGATCCGTCTTCACGTCGTGCCTGGTTCTATTACGATCGAGGCAATCGATGAAGGTCCGGGGATTCCGGATATCGAACTGGCCATGCAACCCGGCTATTCAACTGCGGGTCCAAGAATCAGGGAAATGGGATTTGGTGCTGGAATGGGACTGTGCAATATAAAGAGCTTCGCTGACATGTTCAAGATTTCATCCGAAGTTGGGAGGGGAACGTACCTCAAAATGATTATCAAGACGAATAGAGACTCTCTCAATAGTTGAGAAAAGGAGTTGGATGACATGGATTTAGAGTCTATCGTCAAAGTCTTGAATTTAAGAATCAGATCCGGCGAAGACAAGCTGAATGAAGAGATAGGGGGAGGATACACAGGAGACCTACTCAGTGATGTCATGGGAAACAGTAAGGAGGGTGACATCTGGATCACCCGCCAGATTCATCAGAATATCGTTGCTGTCGCCAGTCTCAAAGAACACGCAGGAATCATCCTCGTCCAGGGTTGTGAACCCGCCAAGGATACCCTCGATAAAGCAATAAAAGAGGGTATCCCAATACTCGTATCAGACCTATCTGCTTTTGAGCTAACGGGCAGAATATATAACTTAATTAAACCACTACAATCTGAAAGGAGGTAGATCTTGGTTACGATTGAAAGTCGGTCGTGCGGCTGAAGCCAAAAAGGAACTTGCCTTTGAAAGCTGATCTCAAACTCCGTTTTCGTTCCTTCCTTACTGCCATGCTGAAGATCTAACTGTGCCTAATCTCAAGTGCTAAAGCCGTTGGCCTGAAAAACGAAAGATTTAAACCTGGCACATGAAAGATTAAAAAGAACCGGTTGGCACGTGAATAAACAGAAAAAGAGACTATGATGACCGTCTTTTCTTCGTGTGGATAAAGATGCGATATGTGCAGGTCGTTCCGCTGTGATCTTCATGTACATACATGCCTTTCACCCTGTGCAGACATGGGCATGTATCCCGGGGCTGTGGTTGAGAAATCCATCGCAGAACGGTTGGATATCATCGCGATATGCGATCACAACGCCATGGAAAATGTGCAATTCGTGTTGAGGTCTGTTGAGGGAAAGCCCCTTACTGTCCTCCCTGGAATGGAAATAACAAGCAGCGAAGAAGTTCATCTGCTGGCTCTTTTTGATACATTGGACGATCTGATGAAGATCCAGAATATTGTCTATGATCATCTTTCCGGCACGAATCGAGAGGAGATATTTGGGTGTCAGGCCATCGTCAACGATTTAGACGAGGTAGAGGGTTTTAACGACAGATTTCTTCTCGGAGCCACTGAGCTGTCTTTACTTGAAATCATTCATCATATTCATGGCTTCGGTGGACTTGCAATAGCGTCCCATATTGATCGGGAAGGTTTCAGTATCATAGGCCAGTTGGGTTTTATCGACCCGGACATTCCTCTTGATGCCCTTGAGGTAACATATCGCACAGGGATAAGAGATGCCCGGTCAAAATATCCCGAATTATCCCGTTTCCCGTTTGTCGTATCATCGGATGCGCATTTTATAAAGGATATCGGGCAAGGGGTGACGACGATGTTTCTCGAAAGAGGAACGATTTCCGAGTTGAAGATGGCCTTTGAGCATCGAAGAGGAAGATGTATTCAGGAGAAGTAAATGATCGAGCTCTCCCTCCATATCCTTGATATTGTGGAAAATTCAACCCGGGCCGGTGCCAAAAGGGTCTATATTGACATTATAGAAGACACAAGAAGGGACCTCCTATCCATAGAAATACGAGACAATGGGTCCGGCATGAGTGAGGATGTTCTCAAAAAAGCCATGGATCCATTCTTCACCACAAAAACGGTTCGCAATTTCGGGTTGGGGCTTCCAATGCTTGCTCAGGCCGCGGAAAGAACGGGCGGTAGATTTATCATAGAATCGAAGGGGGGTGAAGGAACGAGAGTTTTAGCCGAATTTAAGCTTGGCCACATTGATCGACAACCCCTTGGGAATATGGCAAGTACTATGGTGACACTGGTTGCGGGCAATACGGATGTTGATTTCATATACCGCCATCTACACAATGATCGGGAATATATCTTGGATACCCGCGCTATAAACAAAGAAATGGGCTATCTGCCCATGAATCATGTGAAAGTGCTTATTTTCATTAGTAAGCATGTCCAGGGAGGGCTCAATACCATAGGAAGCAAAGCGTGAAGCGTCAATTAGAAGGAGGGATAGTGCATGAAATCACAATCGGCAAATGTTGAAATCGACATACCCAGAGAATTTACAGCGGAACAACTTAAAAAGTTAGACGAAATTATAGCCAGCAATAAAGACAAGCCCGGATCATTGATCCCCGTTCTGGAACAGGCTCAGGTGTTGCTGGAATTCCTCCCGATGCCCATCCTGAAAATCATCGCCGCCGGGCTTAATCTGCCTCTGAGCCGAGTCTATGGAGTGGTGACCTTTTATTCATTTTTTACGATGACCCCGCGCGGCAAGCACACCATGCGCGTGTGTCTGGGTACCGCCTGCTATGTGCGCGGCGGTAAGAGCATCCGTGACACAGTCAAAAAGGAACTGGGAGTGGAAGAAGGAGAAACGACCCCCGACAGGCTTTTTACCCTGGAAACAGTGCGTTGCGTGGGCGCCTGCGGATTGGGCCCCGTGATCTTCGTCGGTTCAAACGTCCATGGAAGGTGTAAGCCGTCGAAGGTCAAAGAAGTAATTGGTCAGTACGAGTGAAGGGATGAGGTGATCAGCTATGGCAAAATTATCGATAGCAGATTTGAAGAAAATCAAGGAAAGGGTACTGTCCGAGATGTCCGTAAGAGAAGGGGGCCATAGAGCAAAAATAACCGTGCATATGGGTACGTGTGGGCTTGCCGCCGGTGCGAGGGCGGTGATGGATTCATTGATGAGTGAAATCGCCGAAGCAGGGGTAACAGATCTCATGGTGACAACATCGGGCTGCGCCGGCATGTGTAGCAAGGAACCCATGGTCACGGTAGAAATACTGGGGCAGGAACCTATCCTTTACGGACAAATGGATGCAAACAAGATGCGCCAGGTATTCAGGCGACATGTTCTCCAGGGAGAGGTCCAGACCATGTTTGCGATGGCCAGAGGCTGAGGCCATCGGATAATTGACAAAGGTGCGATGAGAGCTTCCCTACTGAATCTATGTGCAGGAGGATAGTATCCACATGAAAGTTTTTCGTTCGCATTTCTTGATCTGTGGAGGAACCGGATGCCACACTGCCGGAAGCATTAATACAAGGCGGGCTTTACAGCAAGAGATTGATAGAAAGGGACTTTCGGGGGAAGTCAAGGTTGTTGAGACCGGTTGTAACGGACTTTGTGCCCTTGGCCCCATAATAGTGGCCTATCCGGAGGGCGTCGTCTATATGTCGGCAACCCCGGAGGACATGCCGGAACTGGTTGAAGAACATCTGGTGAAGGGAAGAATTCTGGAGCGGCTTCTTTACAAAGAACCGATCACAAAAGAAGCCATTCCACAAATGAATGACATACCGTTTTTCGCCCTCCAGAAGCTGATAGTATTGAAAAACAGGGGCGTGATCGATCCGGAAAACATTGATGAGGCCATTGCCAGAGACGGTTATGCCGGAATGGCAAAGGCCCTCACAGAAATGACTTCGCAACAGGTTATCAAAGAGATCCTTGACTCGGGATTGCGGGGAAGAGGAGGTGCAGGCTTCCCTACGGGTCTCAAATGGAGGTTCTGCGCCCAGACGCCCGGGGAGGTAAAATACATTCTGTGTAATGCCGACGAGGGTGACCCCGGCGCCTTTATGGACAGAAGCGTCCTCGAGGCCGACCCTCATGCCGTCCTTGAAGGAATGGTCATTGCCGCCAAGGCCATTGGGGCTCATCAGGGTTATATATATTGCCGTGCAGAGTACCCTCTGGCCCTTCATCGTTTGGATGTTGCAATCAACCAGGCGAAGGAATATGGACTTTTGGGAAAGGATATCCTGGGTACGGGATTTGACCTTGATATTGAGGTTTATCAGGGCGCCGGAGCATTTGTCTGCGGTGAAGAGACGGCCTTGATGACCTCTATCGAGGGCAAGCGCGGCATGCCGCGGTCGAGGCCGCCCTTTCCTGCCATTGCCGGACTTTGGGGCAAACCCTCGGTTCTGAACAACGTTGAGACATTTGCCAATGTCGGTCAGATTATTTTAAACGGGGCATCCTGGTATAACGCGATAGGAACGGAAAAAAGCAAAGGCACAAAGGTCTTCGCCCTGACAGGCGATGTCGTCAATGTTGGTCTTGTCGAGGTCCCCATGGGAACTACCCTCGGGCAGATCGTCTATGACATCGGTGGCGGTATCCCCGGCGGAAAGAAGTTCAAGGCCGCGCAATTGGGGGGACCTTCCGGTGGATGTATCCCCATAGAGCATCTCAATACTCCGATCGACTATGAGAGGGTCACAGAGGTTGGAGCCATTATGGGTTCCGGCGGTATGATCGTCATGAATGAGGACAAGTGCGCCGTCGATATGGCTCGTTTTTTCATGGATTTTGTCCAGGATGAATCCTGTGGGAAGTGTACCCCGTGCCGGGCAGGAACGAAAAGGATGCTCGACATATTGACCGACATCACCCAGGGCAGGGGCAAGGAAGGAGATATCGAACTCCTCGAACAGATGGGCGCTACCATTAAAAATGCATCTCTGTGCGGTCTCGGGCAGACGGCCCCGAACCCGGTCCTCAGCACTATCCGCTACTTCAGGGATGAATATGAGGAGCATATAAGAGAAAAGAGGTGCAGGGCCGTCGTATGTTCGGCCCTTTTCAAATCACCTTGCCAGCATACCTGTCCTGCGGGAATGGACGTACCGGCTTACGTGGCCCTGGTTCGAGCAGAACGCTTCGAAGATGCCTATAGGATCATGTTAAGAACAAACCCCTTCCCCTCTGTATGCGGTAGGGTATGTGACCATAAGTGCCAGACCAAGTGCCGCAGACGCGATCTTGATGAAGCCATCGCCGTTAAATACTTGAAGAGGTTCATTGCCGACAACGCACCAAGGCCACAAACAGCGCCGGCGCCGCTAACCAGAAAGGAAAGGATCGCCGTTATCGGCGCGGGACCTGCCGGTCTGACAGCGGCACGAGACCTTGCACTCAGAGGATACAAGGTAACCGTGTTCGAAGAACTCCCTGAACCGGGTGGAATGCTCCGTTGGGGAATTCCCGCCTACAGACTCCCCAGGGATATCCTGGCCGGTGAAATCAACGATAACATCCAGGCCCTCGGTGTGGAAATCAAATGCAACACCCGTGTGGGCAAAGAGATTTCCTTCGACCAGGTGGACAGGGAGTTCGACTACGTATTCCTGGCCACGGGCGCTCATCGTAGCCAGCCGATGCGCGTGCATGGAGAAAACCTGCCGGGTGTCTTCGGTAGTGTAGAGTTCCTTAGAGATTTTAATACCAGTGAAGAAGCCTGGCTGAGTGGCAAAAAAACGCTGGGTTCGCAAGTGGCCGTCATCGGCGGCGGTAACTCAGCCGTCGATGCCGCCCGTGTGGCATTGCGTTTGGGTGCGGATGTGACAATCCTCTACCGCCGCGAAAAAAAGGACATGCCGGCAGCGGAAGAGGAAATCCTCGCAGCCGAAGATGAAGGGGTCA
Source organism: uncultured delta proteobacterium (assembly GCA_963805125.1). Classification (GTDB taxonomy): domain Bacteria; phylum Desulfobacterota; class Syntrophobacteria; order Syntrophobacterales; family Syntrophobacteraceae; genus SbD1. Next base: position 573,335 of record CAWDTD010000001.1, read on the forward strand.
AAATCCAATTTCTGGTCGCCCCGGTGAGGATCGAAGAGAAGGACGGCAAGGTCTGCGGGATTACCTGCGAGCGCATGGAACTCAACGAGTTTGATAAGAGCGGGAGAAAGATACCCGGTGCGATTGTGGGATCTGCATTCACTCTCAGTGTGGATGCCGTTATTTCGGCCATCGGCCAGGTGCCGGATATGACCTTTGTCCCAATGGATAGCGGCGTTGGTGTCAGCAGGTGGTCGACGTTTGAGCTGGCATCTGGAAGCAAGTCCCAAACGACAAATCCGAAGTTCTTTACGGGAGGCGATGCCCTGACAGGACCCGACACAGTGATCGGCGCCATTGCTGCAGGACACCGGGCTGCCCGTGATATGGATGACTACATAAGGATGATCAACGGTGAGCCGGCATATGCGGAACCACCGGAAGAAGAGATTGAGGTGCCGTTCGTCATCGACGAGGAATCCATAGAGGCGCCGCAAGCGAAGATGCCGGAGTTGGACCAGCAAAGGAGGAGGCGTGACTTCAAAGAGGTCGAGCTGGGTTACGAGAGGGCACAAGCTGTAAAGGAGGCAAGCCGCTGCCTGCGATGCGATGCTGAAATTGGCTGATTCTTCTGAATCTGGATGTGAAAAGTGAGTAACTGTTGCTGTTACCATAAGAAACATAACATCATATGTCATCAGCTTATCATAAAGGGAGAAGTGACAAACGATGGAGATGGTCAATATAACTATGAATGGCCAAAAAGTCACCGCGCCGCCTGGTAGTACCATTCTCCAGGCTGCAAAACAGGCGGGTATAGACATCCCGACCCTCTGTGACCATCCTGCACTGATTCCGATCGGTGCCTGCCGAATATGCGTTGTGGAGGTTCAAGGACAGCGTACTTTAATAACGGCATGCACTTTCCCTATCACTGAGGGAATGGTGATACAGACAGAATCACCACAGGTGGTTAGTGCGCGAAAATTCATCCTTGACATGTTATTTTCGGAACGAAACCATTACTGCCCGTTTTGCGAGGCGTCCGGGGACTGCGAATTGCAAAACCTGGGGTATCGCTATGGTCTTGATCACTGGATTTACCCGACTTATACAAAACCCTTCCCGATAGATGCCTCACACAAGCACTTGATCATGGAACATGGCCGGTGCGTCCTCTGCGGTCGGTGTGAGCGTGCGTGCAGCGATCTTGTCGCTAATCACACGCTGGGTTTGCGAAATCGCGGCAATGCGTCCATGATCCATTGCGATGCAGCTTTACCTTGGGGCGAGTCTTCCTGTATCTCCTGTGGTACATGTTCACAGGTATGTCCTACAGGCGCAATATTCTACCGTCGAAGCTCTTTCATGGGCCGTGAGGCGCAGACCGAACATATCAAGAGCACCTGCAGCCAGTGCAGCATAGGATGTGGTACGGAAATCATCACCCGTGGGGGCAATGTCCTGCGTATTCAAGGTGATTGGGACGCAAAGGTCAGCGGTGGGCGGCTTTGCCAATATGGTCGTTTTGATCCGCTATACGATGAGCGCGAGCGCGTCACCAGGCCCTTGCTCCGACGAGAAGCCAAACTTGAACCGGTAAGCTGGGATGTAGCGTTGCAAGCAGTTGCCGATCGTCTCGGCAGGGTTGATGCCCATGAGATTGGGGTGTTGACTTCCAGTAACTCTACCAATGAGGCGCTTTACCTGCTGGCCAGGTTGTTTCGTCAGGAACTGAAGGCGGCCAACGTTGGCTTACTTAACGACGTTGCCCCGAAACTGATTGATAAACCACAAGGTTCGCTTGCCCGGATCGCCGGGAGCGATGTCATTCTTGTGGTCGGCGCCGATCCGGTCAGGGATCAGCCGGTATCATCTTTCTTTGTTAAGCGTTCCGTTGACAAGGGTGCGCGGCTCGTGGTGGTGGACGGCAAGGACAATGGGCTGGCGCCGTTTGCATCTATGCGCCTGGAGATGGCTGACGCTGATAAGGCCGTTGAAATCGCCGGGCGTGCAGAACAGCCTGTCGTGCTGTATGGGGCCGGTGTTACAGAGGAGGCTGCCGGCGCCCTGAAAAAGTTGCAGGGCAAGGCTGCTTTCGTGGCGCTTGAGCCTGGTGTCAACACCCATGCTGCGGCGGCCTTCGGATTAGCCAACGGCTTCAAGCCGTCCACCGTCAAAGTGCTGTATGCTTTGCTCGGCGAGCAGGACTGTGACGGCAGGGATGTGCTCAAGGATGTCGATAAGAACGCATTTATCGCCGTGCAGGCCAGCTTCATATCTGCCCTGACCGAGCAGGCTGACGTGGTGCTGCCGATGGCCATATGGTCGGAGCGAACAGGCAGCCTGACAAATACAGAGGGCCTCGTGCAGAAAGTCAACAAAGCGGTAGAGCCCGCGGGAGAAGCCAAGCCGGACTGGGAAGTCCTCTCCTTACTGGCAGAAAAACTGGGCAAGAGGCTTGGGGCTTCGTTGGACGAGATTTCGGCTAACGCGTCCCGGCAACTCGAGTGAAAGGAGAATCAATGATGGCAAAAGTCAAGATAGCCACTGACTGGCTGGCTGGCTGCGCAGGATGTCACATGTCCATATTGGACATTGATGAACGCATCGTAGAGCTGCTGGAAGCGGTGGAAATTACATCGAGTCCGGTGACGGACCTCAAACACCCGCCCAAAGAAGGTGTAACCGTGGGCATTCTCGAAGGGGCAATCTGTAACACTCACAACATCGATGTTGCCAAACAGATGCGGGAGCGCTGCCAGGTTCTTATCGCCCTTGGCGATTGTGCTGCTTTTGGAAATGTGCCTGCCATGCGCAATCTCGTGGGCACAACCGAAGCATTGAAGCGTGCCTACCTGGATGCGGAGAGTGTGGTAGATGGACTCATCCCTGATTCCCCGGAGCTCGGCAGGCCCCTCGACAGGGTCACGGGCGTTGGTGATGTGGTGAAGGTCGATCTCTTTATACCCGGCTGCCCGCCGAGTGCTGATTCGATTTTCTTTGCGTTGTCGGAACTGCTTGCCGGGCGCGTCCCCGTGATTCTTCCGCCGCAATATTTCAAATATGATTAGAGGAGAAGAGCTATGGGTCCTCGAAAGATCACCATAGAACCTGTGACACGCATCGAAGGTCACGGGCGGGTCACGGTCCATCTGAATGAACAGGGCGAGGTGGAACAGACCTTCTTCCACGTGGATGAATTCCGCGGTTTGGAGAAATTCTGCGAAGGCCGCCCATATTTTGAGATGACGGAAATCACTCAGCGCATCTGCGGTATCTGTCCGGTAAGCCATCATCTGGCCGCAGCCAAGGCGTGCGATGGCGTCGCTCGTGTGGAACCGCCGCGACCGGCCAGGCTGCTGCGCGAATTAATGCACATGGGTCAGTGCATACAGTCGCACGGGATGCATTTCTTCCACCTGGCGGCGCCCGACCTCATTTTGGGTTTCGACGCCGACCCTGCTGTTCGCAATGTAGTGGGCATCATCCAGGCCAACCCTGAACTGGCGTTGAAGGCGGTGAACCTGCGCCGCTACGGACAACAGATCATCGAAAGGTTAGGCAGAAAACGTATCCATCCCACTTTTGCCGTTCCCGGTGGAGTGAACAAACCTCTTACTACAAAAGATCGAGACGAAATCCTTGCCGAATTCGATACCATGGTCGAAATTGCCAAAGTGGCCGTGAGCATCGGCAAGGACTGGCTGGGAAGCAACAAAGAATTGGCTGCCACATTCGCAACTTTTCCATCCAACTACATGGGTTTGGTGGATATGGAAGGGGGCCTTCAGCTCTACGACGGTGAGATCCGGGTAAAGGATTCCCGAGGCAAAATGATCGCACAGTTCAAGCCGGCTAATTACCTCTCACATGTGGGGGAGCATGTGGAATCCTGGTCATTCCTCAAGTTTCCCTTCTATCGCAAATTGGGCTGGCCCAACGGGACCTATCGAGTCGGCCCGTTAGGACGCCTGAACGTTGCGGACAAAATTGGTACGCCCCTGGCCAACGCGGAGTTTAAGCTTTTCAAACAGATCAACGGTGGCAAGCCTGTTGAAGGGTCCCTCTATTATCACTACGCCCGGTTGATCGAGCTTGTCTATGCCCTGGAGCGCGTTGCTCAGTTGCTGGACCATCCGGATATCATGTCCAGCGATATCCGCGCCTATCCCTCACCAACCAAGCTCCCCGGCCAGGGAGTCGGCGTTATCGAAGCTCCTCGAGGGACCCTTTTCCACGATTACAGTACAGACGAAAATGGGCAATTGACAAGAGTCAACCTCATCGTGGCCACAGGCAACAATAATTGGGCTATGCACACAGCCTCAGGACTGGTTGCAAAGGCTTGCATTGATGGCACAAAGCTGACCGAAGGGATGTTGAACCGGGTGGAAGCGGCTATCCGGTGCTATGATCCATGCCTGTCGTGCGCAACGCATGCGCTGGGGAAAATGCCCCTGGAAATCACGCTTGTGGCCGCCGATGGCACGGTCCTGGATCGCATATCCCGTAATGAAACAATCTGATCAGACCGGTCGAGATGTCATGAAACTTGAGAAACAACCACCTCGTAGCCTGGTTATCGGTTACGGGAACATAGACCGCGCCGACGATGGTGTTGCTTTTTGCGTAGTCAATGCTCTGCGACGGCGCTTGGGCCAAAAAATATTGAGCGGGGACTACACCGGCCTGGATGAACTTGGCGCAGAGGTGGATTCCATCTTCCTGGTTCAACTGGCGCCGGAGTTAATGGATGTGTTGGCTGATTACCACCAGGTCATCTTCGTAGACGCACATGTTTATGAGAGCATGGACAATCTCCATTGCGCACCCATATCTGCGGAATACGCTCCGTCTACATTCACTCACCACATGACCCCGGCGATGCTTCTTGCGCTGCTCAAGCTACTGCACTATCCGGGACCCACTGGACACCTTGTGTCTATCCGCGGCTACGACTTTGACTTCCGCCATGACCTTTCTGCAGATACCAGGGCTCTTGTGGAGCCGGCAGTAGATTATATCCTCCGACTGGTGACTTCGTTACCTTTCGGTACAAGTGCATGAAAAAGGCCTGGAGTTCGTCCGTAGTCTGCTACTACCGGAAAAGAGCGGTAAGTGCAACAACACTGGAACCTGTATCTTTTTTTCAGAAAAGGAGGCAATGACATATGATTTCGGCAGATCTGCTAAAGAATTTTGGGTTGTTCGAAGGGTTCAGTGATGGAGATCTAAAAAAATTTGCGGACATGGCCACTGAGGAGTTTTATCAGGCGGGTGTCCAGCTATGGAAAAAGGGGGACCCGGCAAAAAGTCTCCTCCTGTTGGTTGAGGGAAAGGCCATCATGACATTGGATATTGACGCAGGACCCCATAGACTCCCGATACGGGTCACCGTCGATATTGTGACGAACGGCGAAAGCTTGGGATGGTCGGCGGTCGTCGAACCTTATCTTTATACCAGAGCTGTGCGCTGTCTTGATGACTCGAAAGTAGCTGTCTTTGAGGCGGCAAAACTGAGGGAGATATTGAACGAAGACAAAGCCCTGGGATTTAAGTTTATGCATGCCATAGCAAAAGTGATACGCAACCGTCTTTCCCATACCGAGATCATACTGGTTGGTGAACGAGGCCTTGCTACCTTGACAGAGACGTGAGGAAACAGAATCGATCGTAGAAGAGGATGTGGTGAAATGTTTACTTCCCGATTAGATTGACTGATTCCTCCTGTTCATGTCAAACTTTGGGAGTACCCCCGGCAGAGCCGGGGGTGACCCAAAAGAAATTATCCCGTGACGTTAGCCTCTGGCCACTACGAACATGGTCTGGACCTCTCCCTGGAGAACGTGTCCCCTGAACACCTGGCGCATTTTGTTTGCATCCAGTTGTCCGTAAATGATCGGTTCCTGCCCGGGCATTTCCACTGTGACCATGGGTTCTTTACTGCACATGCCGGCACAACCGGATGTCGATACCTTGACATCTGTTGCCACTGCATCGGCAATCTCTTTCATCAATGCATCCATTACTGTCCTTGCCCCGGCAGCGATACCGCACGAACCCATATGTACTATTATCCTTGCTCTCTGAACGCCTTCCTCCAATGATGCCTCTCCGGCATAGACGCCACTGCAGATGATCAGATCATCAACCTTCTCAAAATAAACCGTTTTAGGGAGCACCTTCCTGGTTATTGGATGGTACCATTTGTAACTCACCCAGCCACTCCCTTTAGCGTTGGCTTTGTCGACGATTTCTTTGATAAAGGGCTTGCCGTCGTCATCCTTGAGGTCAATGAAGTCCTCCCCCACATATTTTTCATTGATTCCATGCGCAAGCATGGTTCCCTTGTTGCTCAACACAAAAATATACAATTCATCTTCAACAAATAGTCCTTTAGGGTTCGTAAACTCAGCCAAAGCGATCCTCTTGCCAGAATGGTTGTAAAACGATTTTGCTTTCTCCACCCAGACCAACGCGTGGTGTTGAATTCTTGGGCTCATTCGGTCCTCCTTCAGCAGTGAATGTGATATGTGCTTGCTCCTCTTTGCCAAATATACCCCTTCCATACGGGGATATAACAACTCTGTTTATGGCCGGATAGCCTTTCACCTATGTCATTTCGACCTATCCGTTATAGATGCCGCTGCAAACGATCAAGTCATCGACATTTTCAGCATACGCGATTCTCGCAAACCACCGTTTGGTCACCTGCTGGTGCCATCTGCGTTCGACCCGCCCAACGCCCTGACCATTGGCGATCTTGTCGATCCCTTTGACAAAAAGCTTGCCGTCAGAATCCTTGAGGTGAATGAACTCCCCCCATAAATTTTGCATCGACTGCTGATCAAGCATGGTCCCTTTGTGTTGCGAGACGTATTGTCTACGGTCCCCTTGGAACAAACCGGCCTTGGGGGGATTCTCAAGCGCAACCACGGCACACCCCCTGCCAGAAGTAGGGTTCGTTTGTGAAAGATTTCGCTTAGATCCCCGCACCAACCGGCAAATCCGCTCTACAAACATCAGGGCATGGCTTCGTAGTACCGGCAATCCCACTTTATGTAAGCCCTGGATGGAAATCGAGAGAGCGCACCCTCGTCTTATACCATCTGTCCTTTACTTTTGTCAACACCCCTGCACACCCCTGCACTCCTGGCCGCGGTGAACTTGTTCTGCTGTGGTCCCGAAATTAAATCGCCGACTTACGGTCAGTACTGGTCAAACTCCTCCCAACCGTGTATACAGTTGATCCACACAGCCAACCGTCAATCTCCCCTGCCTCAACCCTGGAGAAGCATCTGGCTGCATCCGGCGAAAAAGGCTCGCGATCAAGCATGAGAGCCAGGACGACATATGGGGAGCAATGACGCGCGAGCGCGTAAGGAATCTCCGGCATCCGTCATCCGCCATCTGATATCCGGCTCATAGCCTCGGGTTCGTCCGGCAGGCCAACTCGGAGCGGCAGAGGGCGGGATATTTGTTATCGCCGCCTGCGCCCGTAATCCTCAGCATTCGCAGCCCATTGAAGATAACGAGCAGCGAAGCCCCCATATCGGCGGCAATCGCCTCCCACAGGGTCGCTACGCCCGCGGCGGCCATGGCTATGAACAGGGATTTCACCAGCAGGGCGAAAAACACATTCTGCCTTATTACGGCCATCGTCTTTCTCGAGTGGCGGATCAGCCAGGGTATTTTGGACAAATCGTCGGACATCAGCGCTACGTCGGCGGTTTCAATTGCGGCATCCGAGCCCATGGCGCCCATGGCGATCCCTATGGTTGCGGCAGCCAATGCCGGAGCGTCGTTGATTCCGTCTCCCACCATGGCAATTGCGCCGAATTTCGTCTTGAGTTCCGAGACAAGCCGGACCTTATCCCCGGGAAGCAATTCAGGGTGGAATTCATCGATTCCAACCTCTCTGGCTATAAGTTCGGCGGTCTTGCGATTGTCGCCGGTTACCATTACCACTTTTTCCAGACCGAGAGCTTTGAGGTCGGCAACCGCCCCGCGTGCCTCAGGGCGCACCTGGTCGGCAACGCATACCAGTCCGCAGACGTGATCGTCGCACCACATCACCATGAGGGAATTCCCGGCCTCCTCGATCTTGTCGATCGCGTCATGAAAGACCGGGCTTTCCCGCTGCCATCTTTCGAGCATCCTGTGGCTGCCGATCCAGTAAGTTTTCCCTCCGATCGACCCCTCGGCACCCTGGCCCGGCAAAATTGTGAATTCGTCGGCAACGGTGGCGCGAATGCCTCTGGATTGCGCATGCCGGATAACAGCCCGTGCGAGCGGGTGCGTACTATGCGCCTCAAGAGCGGCTGCGTTTGCCAGAAGGACGTTCTCGCTGTGGTTGCCCACCGGGACGACCTGCTTTACGGAAGGATCGCCGAAGGTAATGGTCCCCGTTTTATCCAGAGCAATCGCCTTGAGCCGCGCCGGAGCTTCCAGATAGGCGCCTCCTTTCACCAGGACGCCGTTTCGCGCTGCCGAACCGAGTCCTGCCACAATTGTCACGGGAGTAGATATTACAAGCGCACACGGGCAGGCGATGACCAGAACGACCAGGCCCTCATAGAACCACTTTGCCCAGCCCCCGCCTGTGAAAAGCGGGGGAACCAAGACGATGGTGAGGGCGACCAGCATCATGACAGGAGTGTACACCCCGGCGAACCTGTCCACCCACTGCTCGGCGGGAGCGCGCCTGGAACGGCCCTCCTCGACCATGCGGATGATCCTCGACAAGGTGGTCTCAGAGGCGGACCGGGTCGACCTGAACTCTATGATCCCCTCTTCGTTGATTGTTCCGGCAAACACCTCGGAACCCAATCCCTTGGAAATGGGGGCGGACTCGCCGGTTATGGGCGCCTGGTTAACAGAGGTGGTTCCCCGCGTTATCACGCCGTCAAGCGGAATTCGCTCGCCGGGCCGAACCACGACGGTGGCCCCGATTGGTATTTCGCCCACTGGTTTTTCTTCGATTTCCCCGTCATTGGGGCAAATGAAGCGGGCTGTGGGGGGGGCGATATCCAAAAGCGCGGCTATCGCACGTTTCGCTTTCTCCAGGCTCCATGATTCGAGCAACAGTGCAAGGGCGAACAGAAAACTCACGGTGGCCGCCTCGAACCATGCACCCAAAACGATTGCCCCGAGGACCGCCACGGTCATGAGAAGGTTCATGTCCGGCTTGAGCTTTCTTGCCGCATAGAGGGCTTTGGGAAAAATGAACCAGCCCCCCGCAATGATTGCCGAAAAATAGAGGGCGGCCGCAAGGATCGAAGTGCCGCTATGCCCCGCGAGCGTAGCCAATATGTTCCCACTGTGGAGCGCATGGAAAACAAATGCCGCTGTCAGCAACAGGCCGCTGGCTGCACATGAGAAAAGTCTTCCATGCTTTTCCCAGACACCCTCCCCGCTCGATGCGCATACGCCCGCGGCGCAGCTTTCCTCGGATGGCACCGCCTCCATGCCGGTCCTGGCAACCGCCGCTATGACCCTTTGAGCAACGTTTGCGTCCAGACTGCCGCTGATTGTCATCCGGCTCTGCAAGAGATCGAAAGAAAGCTTATCCTCGCCTCCAACCAGAGGCGCCACCTCAGATCTGAGCAGCCCTACTTCTTCGCCGCAGCACATGCCTTTTATTCGGAAGGAGTGTCTTTCCATTTACTCGCTTTTCACCCAACGGCCTCGTCAACTCAATCCTGGAAGGAACAATTATCCGGCAACGATCTCACACTATTTAATGATAGTGCAAAATGCTCCCGATTCCAGTCAGAGCATCGATAAATCAGGCGCAACAGCGGGCGTTTTTTCACTTTCCACCGTCGACCGCTCGCTTATTGGGGGACGCTTCGTTTTCGACAAGCGGCTGGAAAATAGTCAGCGGCAGCTTGACGACCCTTTTCATCACTCCGAAAAGTTCCTCGCCCACTGCGCTGGGGGAAAGCAGAACCACTGCGGGGTCGGCCAGGTTTCCGCTTATGTGGACCGGAAGAGTTACGAAGGCCTCCTTGAGCACCTTACCCATAAGGGGCGTGGCGTTTACCACCCTCTCCACGGTGCGGAACGGAGCCACGAGGGCAACAACGTCCACTTTCTGCCTTGCGATGTCGATCTCTCCGCGAAACACCGTTTTGATGCACGGGCCGTTAACGACCGAATCGGACAGGATGAGCTTACCGTTCTTTATTTTTCCTTTAGCTTCTATGGATTTATATGAGCAGCCCTCTCCGGCGAGGTCCGGGACCACACCCCTGTATATTTCGGACACGGCTAGCAGAGAAATTATTTTTGTCAACGTATCGAACCGGAAAATGCGCCCGTCCTTTGCCTTGAACTCCACCTCACCTTCGAGCGAATCCGCGAGGCGAACAGGGCCGCCGGCCGACATGCCCGCCCCCTCCGGTCCCCCCTTCCCCGGCTCAGTCTTCGGGGGCGGACTCGAGGTGCTCTCAGTTGCCCCGCCTCCGGCCGCCAGATGTCCGGTGAGCGTGTAACTGCCGGAAAGAATATGCTGTTTATTGAAAAGGCAGGCCAGGGTCGATTCGATGTCCTGGTCCTTCGCCGACAGGCTAAGAGAGATCTTCAGACCTCCGGGACTGATCGTGATGCTGCCCGGAGTCGAGATCCCGCAGACATTTGCCTGGGTCAACCGAATGTCGACGGACCCGGGGCTTAGGACCACATCGGCATTGGCCGGGTTCCAGGTAATCTTTCCATAGGACAGATACTGGCTTCTCACCCGGATAATACCCCTGAAAGGCGCTTCCCAGGCTGTTTTAGGAGACTGCGGGCTGACTTGAGCGTGGTAATCCACCGGATGACTCAGGACCGGGGACACAGGGCCGACCTCCTCCTGGCCTTTTCCATTTTCCATCTCCCGTAACATGCTCTCCAGGTCGAAAGTATCCGCAAAGGCGTTCATATCCACAAGATAAGCGCTCCCGGTTATCGCCACGCTCCCCGCAAGGCTCAGCCTGCTTCCGCTCCAGCTTATCATGGCTGATTTTACCTTTAGTATGTTTCCATCGGCTTCGAGCGCCGCGCTTTCAATTCGCGCCGGTACGGGCAGGTTTACCGGCAGTTGGAACCCCGAAATGCTGACCTCTCCCTGGGCACTCGATTTGCCGGGAGCGTCGAGGTACAGGTGCGATGTGAATTTGCCCTCTATGGGTCCTGTAAGCAGCCTGTTGTCGATAAGGAGCCGGTCGGCCGTCTTGTTGCTCAGTTTTCCGGAAAATCCTATCTCCAGTTGATCCTGCCCGAAGGTCGTCGAAATTGTGGCGTCGGAGTCCTCGTCTTTTATCACGAGATTTTCAATGGAAAGCTCCCGTGGCGTTTTGACCAGATCCACCGTGATCCGGGGCCCGGCGGCAAGCTGCATTTGCCCCTTGAAAGTTGTTTTCGGCTCGTTGTCCCAGGTCAGGCGCGAGCTTTGCACCTCTAGATTCGAGATGGCCCTGAGTGCCTGCGGAAAACCGGCGAGCGAAGCGGCAATTTTGTTCCCCGCCGGGCCGAGCCTGCCGCTCAATTGCAAGTCCAGCTTCTTCACATGATCCAGGTAGCCTGTAATGTTGCCTGAAATTGAAAGGGAGGAGTCCGCCATGACGGCGTTGATCCCTTTGAGCGTGACCTCGTCCCCGTCTATCTCGAAGGCGCCTGTCTTCAGGCTGAGGGGGCCCTTTAACTGTTTGTTTTCAACAACGACGTCCTCGACCAGCCCGCTTGCCTTTAAAACCCATCCGGAGCTGCCTGCGCGCGGGCCGATTAATCGAATCGACTTAACTGCCAGCGATCCTTTCGGTGTGCCGTCCAGCAAATATTTCCAGGATTCATGTGTTTTCAGGTACGGGATCAAAAGGTCCACGGAAACAACGGACTTGCCCCTGGAGTCCATCTCCAGGACTTTTGCCTCACCCCAGTCGTAGCTCAGATCCACATGATCGAAACTCGAACTTCCGCTCTTCCCGCTCAAAGATGTCACGGATACCTTCGAGCCTTCCAGCAGGAAAGAATCGCCTTCCAGATCGAGGGGGTCAGGAAAGCGGCCATATCGCCCTGCGAGATGGAAAGGGCCCGTCTCCACTTTAACGGCGAGCGCTTTCAGGTTTTCACCAAGTACGAGTCTGCCCTGCGCTTTGCCGGTCACATCCTTCATTTGGGCCAGTTCCTGCCTGAAGGCCCCGCTGCCCACAACCCGTTTCAAAACGTCGGGCAGTTCGGACAGATCGGCCACAACCGGAAGATCCAGGTGAAACAGGTGGTTGTCGTGCGGCAACCCGATTTCCAGCTCCGCATCGCGGGTTGAAGAACCGGCGCTTTGGCCCGAAAGGTGCCATGCGCTCAGTATGCCGTCCTCAACCACTACGTCTCCGCTGACGTTGGAGACGAGCAGTTCCGCTTTGGGGGCAAAAACGACTCCTTTTTCCAGCGAACCGCTGAGTGTGAAGTTTTCGTATTTCTTGAGATCCGAAGCGTTCTTTGCGCGTGACCTGAAAACAATCACCGGTACTTGCGCCTTTCGGATGATTTCAAAAACCCGCCGTAGTCCCTTGTTTTCCTTATCCACGGTGAGCAGGATGCTCCGCGCCGTGGCGGCGTCGATCTGCCGCCCCTCGATGACAAGGGTCAGGCTTTGATCCGAGTATCGTTCGACGTAGCTTGCAGTGAGGTTTAAATGCGGGTTATCGAACTGAAGATGTGAAATGGAAAAGTCGATGCCGTTGGTGTCGATGGTTAATGAGCCGGTCAGAGCGCCGTTGCTCATGACAACGCTTTGCTGATTACCCCCCTTTTCCGGAGGGGGTTGGGGGGAAAGAGCAGGGTCTTGCGGTCCGCCCTCGAGAGTAAACTGCGGGACCGAAGCCGTAAAATCCGCGCGGGCGCTTTTGGGGCCGCCGGTAGAAAGGGTAATGCTCAGGTCTATCTGAGAATCGCCGATTTTGTCAGATGCGGATGTATTCAGATATCGCATGAGGTCTGCCGGATTTCCTCCGGTCAGGTTCAACTCTCCTGAGCCCTTCAGAGTACCAATGTCAACCCGGCCGCTGAATGTAAGGGCCCGCCAGAGATTGGATTTGCCGCTCCTCAGCTCGAAATCGGCCTTTTGGGCATGAACGGAAATCCGGAGATCGATTTCTTCGAAGAAGAAGGTGCGGTTTTGCCCGCAGCAGAGTTCCAGCCCGCCATTGCGAGCGTTGATAACCACGCCGGGCATTGCCGCAACAAGAGTTGCCTGGAGCAGGGAAATCCTCTCTTTCACGTGGAGAAGCCGCTCAGTAAAGGACTTTGCCGCGCTTTCGTACCTCTGCTCCGGCAGTGTTGCCGTGATCATCGGACTCAGAAGCTCTATTTTGGCGGGTGCAAACTTGCCCATAAGCAGAGGCAGAATCTTCGGATGAAGGATCACCGCCTCGGCCGATGCGGTTACTGTATCGGGAATGGTCGTTCCGACACCGTACATGACCACGCGGGGAAAGGGCAGAAAACTTATCTTGATTCGCTCCGAGCGTATGTGATACCGGGCCTCGAACTCGCTCGCCAGGTTGCGGCCGATGGCGTCGGTATTGAGGACACGGGGAAGGAGCGCAGCCGCCGCGATAAGCAGAACCAGGATAATCCCTGCCCCGGCAGCACCCCACATAAATATTTTTCCGGCTTTGGTCATAGAGATCTCTTCCGGACATCTAAATTGCCAACCGGGAGTTGGACGCATAAAATCCGCGATTTCCGGATGCAAGAGCTTAGCAATTCAATAAACCAAGGGCAAGGAAGAATCGGGAAAACAGGCAGGAAGCATTGAGGAATTGAGGGATCGAGGGATTAATTCCTCAATTCCTGAATCCCTGAATTCCTCAATTCTTGACTTCTTCCTTAAAACCTCATTTGGGTCTTGCCGCCAAGATTGACGGGACCGTATCCGAAAAGAGCGTTCAGGTGGTGCAGAAAAGCGTGGCCTCCCTCTTTTTGCCAGGTTGTCTCCACTTCCTGGCCGATCTCACGGTAGAAAGCCAGCATTTCCGCTGTGGAATGGGGTTCCCTGTGCCTCTCCCCGGCATAGCGGACAATCAGGTCAAGCCATGTTTGGCTGACACCCATGATGAAATACGGCCATGCCTTTTGGAGGGGAACAGACCAACTGGGGTCGCTGACGCCTCCCAAACCCGGCCTGGAGATCGTCTTCGTATCGTCTTCGAGTACCCGCAGGATCACGCCTTCGGCCCGCAACTGACCGACAACGGCGCTCGAATCGATTGCCGCGTAGATTTTGCGGGCGGTTGCCGCAGTCGAGTAGAAGATGAAACTGAACCGGTGTCCGGCCTCATCCCGAGCTGCTCTCCTGTGAAAGCGCCAAAGCACGATCTGCTTTCTGTACCGGTACAGTATGGGACTTATGATCCTGTGGGCGATCAGCAAATCCGTGTCCAGAGCGGGCTCTTCATCCGGGGGCCAGTTAATTCGAAAACTGGCGTACCACCAGCCCTTGTCTGCGCTCTCCTGCACCGCCGCTCCCGCGATGCCCGGCTTCATCCCTCCGGTTGACGCACAGCCGGCCGCAGCCAAAATGGCAAGGGCCGCCGCGAGGCCCAGGATCGAAATCTCTACCCGTCTCGGTTTCAAGCCTCTCACCCGTTCAGCACCATAAGAACTTCATAGGATACAAGTAAAAGGTAGAGGAAGGGGAAAAGGACCAGTATGGCCACAGCCTTGATCCTGCCTTGCCAGAGGTAATGATTTTTGAGGACCAGCAGAGTGATCAGGCCAAAAGCGGTCAGAAACCATTTGAACATTATGAATTCAAAGGGGCCCAGGTTGAGGAAAAACTTCATGACCGGATTCAACTCGGCAATATTTTCTCCCACCAGCCTCAGGGTTAGAAAGGAGTCCACTATCGAAAGAACCAGCGTAGACACCAGCAGGACCACCGAAAGTGGGCTGTACAGATCGACATAATAGAATTTTCGGGCATCTTCCTTTCTCCGGTAGTGGCGCCTCGAACCGACGAGGCTTTCAATGGTGAACGGCGAAGTAGGCTTGGCGCGCCGTTCCTTGCCCGAACGCCTTTCCTCACTTTGGGATTCTTTGCCTTGATGATTCTCCATGCACTCGCTTTCCATGCTCTGCAGGTTGCTTGCAGAGCTACAGAGCTTTCCACGCCGAGCGCAACCGGCCCCGCCTCGCCTGTGGGTTTATTGCCCCACGTTCCTGGTGCGAAAATTTTATCGGCAAACCGGCGCGGATTAATAAGCTGGAATCGCGATCCGGCCGCCTTTTCGGAAAAAGAGTTCGCTCCTTTCATACAGGAACGGAAGAATCATGCGCGAGAGGGTGCCTGGGATCGATCCCATATTTCTTTATCCGGTGCCACACAGTTCTACGGTTGACCCCGAGCATCCCGGCCGCCCGGGTCTGATTGCCGCCGCATTTTATGAGAGCATCGACAAGGGCGTCTTTTTCGGTCAATGGGGCTGTGGCTGAGGTTGCATCCCGGATTCCGGGGCGTATCATCCGAGCCGGAAGGTGTTTGAGAAAAATCCGGCCTTTTTCCGCAACAACGAAAGCATACTCCAGTGCCCCTCTCAATTCCCGTATATTTCCAGGCCACCGGTAGTTCATAAAAAAATCCATGGTTTCCGGCGCTGTGCCGAGAATTTTCTTGCCGCTCCTGCCTTGCAGTTGCCTGATAAAATGTTCCACCAGCAAGGGAATGTCATCGGTGCGGTCCCTTAGGGGCGGCAGGTTAATGGGAACCACATTGATGCGAAAGAAAAAATCTTCCCGGATTTTCCCCTGAGCTATCAATCGATCAAGGTCTCTGTTGGTTGCCGTTATAATACGGACGTCCGTCTTGATTGGCTGATAATCTCCAACGCGTTCGAACTGCTTTGTCTCGAGAATCCTCAGAAGCTTTATCTGAATTGAAAGCGGGATGTCCCCTATCTCATCGAGAAAAATATCACCGCCGTTTGCGGCCTCGAACCGTCCCTTCCGGTGCATGTGTGCTCCGGTGAAGGCCCCCTTGACATTCCAAACATTTCGCTTTCGAGCAGACCTTCATTGAGTGCGGCGCAGTTTAGCTGGATGTAGGGTTTGTCCCGCCGTGGGCCCAAATTGTGGATGGCGTGGGCGACGAGTTCCTTCCCCGTGCCGGTTTCTCCATAGATGATCACGGGCGCCTCACTTTTAGCCGCCTTCTTGATGACTTCGAATACCCTTTGCATTATCTCGGATTTTCCCACCATTTCCTCGAAATTGGTGTTGCCGTGCAGAAGCTTCGAGAGCTGTTCTATTTTTTCATCCCGTTCTTCGATTTCGGAGATATCGGTGAGTGTTTCGACCGCCCCGAGAATGGCGCCGTCAGCCCCTTTCAATAAAGAGGTGTTCTTTAACACGTGCAGATACGAGCCGTCCTTTCGCAGCAACGAACAGGCTTTTTTGCGCGTGTAGCCCGCGTTGAACAGTTCACACCAGTGCCCCTTGCCTCCGGAGCGGACCGTTTGGCATATATCGCAATGAAAAATCGAGCAGGGCCGCCCTGTCATTTCCTCGCGGCTGTAGCCCGTGATTTCCTCCATGGCGTGGTTGACCATGAGAATTGTTCCCTCCGGTGAAATCAGCAGCACCCCGTCGTTCATCGTGTTGATGATCTCTTTCAAATACCCGCTCAACTTTTGTTCGTCCATCCTGCATTCTCCAGCCATCCGACAGTCCCGAAACAGATAAACATGTTTAAACAGTTTTCAACACTTTAAACTTCCCGGCCCGCCAGGGCAACCTTGAAGCTATGCTCTTTTGAAACTCCAACTATCTGAACATACGGACTTTTTATATTTTCCACCCTGTTGGCCCACACTGGCACTCCACTTGCTCAATAAGAAAGGCGAGTGAATGTTTCAGGGTAAGCAAAAGCGTGAGTACAGGAAACAAAAGTATTCAGGGAAACACAGAGGCAAGAAAGGAGCAGGAAATGAAGGTGATGATGAGTGTTTTATCGGTGGCGATCATGGCTCTCGTCCTGGTTTCAGTCGGACAAGCCAGAGCCGGTTCTTCCTACAATGGCAACCTGGCAGTTTTGGCCCCGGTGCACAACGTCTCCGCAAACGTCGGTGACAGAGATACCGCAGGCGCCGGTAACCTCACGGCATTGCCGCCCTATCTTTGTATTGCGGCCCCCGCTTACACCGGCTATGTCGATGCCCGGGCGATTCCTTGCCCGTTGAATGAGAACCTCAGACGGGTCCCGGAGCCGATGGGCAGTTGGGAGTAACAGCTCGATCCAACCGTGCAGGACGGAGGAGGATGGACTGATTTCCGTCTTCCCCCTCCGTCTTCCATTCTTCGTTCTAAGGCGTCTTGGCCGGGGTCACTCCTTCGGCCTCCATTTTCTTCAGGTATTTTTCCGGATCTTTCTTGAATTTATCGATGCAGCCGGTGCAGCAAAAATAAATTCGCTTGCCCTGGTAATCCACAAAGACCTTTTGATCGATTTTTCCGCCCAGGATCGGGCACGTGGTCTGAGGCGCCGCTAGCGCGATCCCCGGCATGTTCCAGCCAAAGCTGAGGAGCCCCAGCGTTACCCCCAAAAGCACCACCAGTTTAATCATTTTCATTTTCTTCTCCTCGTAAGATAGACTTATCAACAACCCAAAAGTAATTTTTTTTCGCTTATTGCATAAAATAAACACCGCTTCCGTCTCTGTTTAGCGCCTCGGATCAGCCATGCGGGGCTGGGCCCTGCGCGTGGTGTGCGGCGCTTGAAAGCATCCGGTCGAACCAGTTCCCCACGTTTTTAAACGCTTCTAACACTCCCCTGAACGCAACTTCGTAGCGGGAGGCCTTGATTGGTTGAAGCAAATTGCGGGCAATGCCCGCGCCTCCCATTTTCAGCTCAAGCCGCGACTTCCCCTGGAGACCCCGCTTCTTTTTTCAGGTCGCGTCTGCGCCACACTTCATAGATCGCCGGATAAACAACCAGTTCCATGAGAAACGAGGTGAAAATGCCGCCGATCATCGGGGCGGCGATGCGTTTCATTACATCGGAGCCGGCCCCGGTGGACCACATTATGGGCACCAGGCCCATAAACATGACCGCGACCGTCATGAACTTGGGGCGCAGCCTTTTGACCGCCCCCTCGACAATGGCGTGGCGCAGGTCTTCCTTCGTATTCATAAGCCCCTTGTCCCTCCTCGAGTAATAGGCAAGGTCCAGGTACAGGAGCATGAATACCCCTGTCTCCGCGTCGACGCCCATGAGCGCGATCAGGCCGACCCAAACGGCAATGCTCATGTTATAGCCGAGCAGATACAGCAGCCAGATCGCCCCGACGGCCGAAAAGGGAACGGCCAGCAAAATGATCAGGGTTTTCGTCACCGACCGGGTATTGAAATAGATGAGCAGGAATATGATCAGGATCGTGATCGGTACGACGACAAGGAGCCTGTTCCATACCCGGATCATGTTTTCATACTCTCCGCTCCATGTGAGCGTGTAGCCGGGCGGCAGTTGAACGTGTGTCCCTACGACCTTTTTGGCTTGCTCGACGTAGCCGCCGACGTCCCGCCCGGCGATATCGACATAAACATATCCGCTGAGCCTTGCGTTTTCATCCCGGATCATTCCGGGACCGGACAAAAGCTTTATGTCCGCCAACTGCGCAATGGGGATCTGCGCGCCGCTCGCGGTGGCGATCATGGTCCTGTTCAACCGGTCAACCGTGCTTCGATAATCGCGCAGGTAGCGGATGTTTATAGGGTAGCGCTCCCGGCCTTCGATCGTGGTCGAAACGTTCTCTCCGCCGATTGCCGAAGTGATTGTGCCTTCGACCTGTGCGATGGTGAGGCCGTAGCGGGCAAGCTCTTCTCTTTTGAGGTCGAGGTCGAGGAAAAAGCCGCCGGTCGTCCGTTCGGCATATACGCTGGAAGTGCCGGAAACCCCCTTCAGGGCGGCTTCGATTTGCAGTCCTATTTGCTGGATTTTGTTGAGGTCCGGACCCAGTATCTTGATTCCGACAGGAGTGCGCACTCCGGTCGTAAGCATGTCCAACCTGGCTTTGATCGGCATGGTCCAGGCGTTTACGACTCCCGGTATCTGCATGGCCTTATCCAGGCCGTTGGGTCCATAGATCAGGTCCTGGGTGCTCCTGTGGTCGGGCCACGCCTTGCGCAGGATGTTCTTCAGCCACTCGGGCGCCCAGTCCGAATACCAGGTCGCTATTTTTGGCCACTCGGACTGCGGCTTTAAAACGATCACCGTCTCCATCATGGAAAAAGGCGCAGGGTCGGTAGCCGTTTCGGCCCGCCCGGCCTTGCCGAACACGCGCTCGACTTCCGGAAAGGATTTCAAAATCTTGTCCTGGATCTGGAGCACCCGCTGAGCTTCGGTGACCGAAATGCCCGGGACCGTTGTAGGCATGTATAGCAGCACGCCCTCATCCAGGGGCGGCATGAACTCCGAGCCGATTTTGTCGAAAACTCCGATGCGGGGGGCGAACGTAACGGCCACGACCAGGCAGGCCGCAAAAATCGTGGGCCACTGGTGTCTTAGCGCGAATTCTACGACCGGATGGTAGATTCTCATCAGCGGGCGGCTTATCGGGTGCTTCTCCTCGCTGTGAATCTTGCCGACCAAAACGGCGTTGGCTGCGCGCGCGAGAAATCTCGGCCGAAAGGAGAAGTTCTTCATCCGCGTGAAGACAAGCCGAATGGCCGGGTCAAGGGTGATGGCCAGAACGGCGGCAACGATCATGGAAAAATTCTTCGTGAAAGCCAGCGGCTTGAAAAGCCTGCCCTCCTGGGCTTCCAGCGTGAAGATGGGCATAAAAGAGACCGCTATCACCAGCAGGGCGAAAAAGCTCGGCCCTCCGACCTCCTTTACAGCGCTTACGACCACATTCTTGAAATCTCCCGGCCTTCCTTCGGTGTCCCAGTGCTCCAGCTTCTTGTGTGTCTGCTCGACAACGACTATTGCTGCGTCCACCATGGCGCCCACGGCTATCGCGATCCCGCCGAGCGACATGATGTTGGCCGTAATGTTCATCGCGTACATCGGAATGAAGATAATTATCACCGTAACCGGAATGGTGATGATCGGAATGAGCGCGCTTGGAATGTGCCACAGAAAGATGAGGATCACCAGGCTGACTATTATCAGTTCTTCTGCAAGCGTATGTTTGAGGGTATCGATCGACCGTCTGATGAGGTCCGAACGGTCGTATGTCGTAACGATTTCCACTCCCCCGGGAAGGCTTGGGGCGATTTCGGCCAGCTTGGCCTTGACCCTGTCTATGACTTTCAAGGCGTTTTCGCCGTAGCGCATGACGACAATCGCGCCGGCGGTCTCGCCCTCACCGTCCAGTTCGGCCACGCCCCGGCGAATATCGGGCCCCAGGACAACTTTGCCCAGGTTCTTCACCAGAACGGGCGTTCCGGTGGCTTCATTGGTCCCCACGACCACGTTTTCTATGTCGCTCAGCGATTTTACATAGCCCCGGCCCCGCACCATGTATTCACGGCCGGAGAACTCCACGAGCCGTCCCCCCACGTCGTTGTTGCTCTCCCGAATCGCGTTCATCACCTTGTCCATCGGGATTTTGTAGGAGAGCAGCGCATTGGGGTCGAGGTTTACCTGGTACTGGCGGACAAATCCCCCAATGGGGGCGACTTCGGCAACGCCCGGCACGGACTCGATTTCGTATTTCAAAAACCAGTCCTGAATCGAGCGCAGTTCGGCAAGATCATGCTTTCCGGTCTTGTCCACGAGCGCGTACTCAAATACCCAACCGATCGCCGTCTCATCGCGGGCAAGCTCCACCTGAACGTCGCGCGGCAGTTTCGGCAGGATATTGTTCAGGTATTCCAGCGTCCTGGACCTTGCCCAGTAGATGTCGGTCCCGTCTTCGAAAATGACGTATACGAACGAATAGCCGAAATCTGAAAAACCGCGTATGTCCTTAACTTTTGGGACCCCAAGCATGGCCGTGATAAGAGGATAGGTAACCTGGTCCTCGATGATGTCCGGACTGCGGTCCCACTTCGAATAGATGATTACCTGGGTGTCCGAAAGATCCGGGACGGCGTCCAGCGTGATGTGCCGCATTGAGTAGATCCCGGCCGCAACCGCCGCTCCAACGAACAGGAAAACGATGAATCGGTTGTTCGCGCAAAAATCGATGATTCGGTTGATCATGAGTCATTCATACTCTATCGTGAATGGCCCGGGTCGGCGCCCGATTCCGTATGGCCCCAGTGGTCCGCTCTTCCGTCCTGCGTCCCGGGATCGACCCCGCTGCGCTCCCTGTGATCGGTCGCCGGACTTTCGCCTCCGCCATGCTCCGCATGTCCGGCATGCGCGCCTCCCATGCCGCCGGCGGCTGATTTGAGCTGGCTCTCCGAATCGATCAGGAAGTTTGCCGACGTCACCACCCGCTCTCCGGCCTTGAGGCCGTCGAGC
The DNA here is from genome assembly GCA_963805125.1 of uncultured delta proteobacterium. Lineage (GTDB taxonomy): Bacteria > Desulfobacterota > Syntrophobacteria > Syntrophobacterales > Syntrophobacteraceae > SbD1. The sequence continues at coordinate 594,765 of CAWDTD010000001.1, forward strand.
ACGACCAGGCGGCCGTCCACGCGCGGACCGGCGGTTATTTTGCGCGGCTCGAAATAGCCGCCCTCTTTTGCCACGAAAACCATCTGGTCCGGCCCCGAATCGAGCACCGCCTCCTGCGGAATTGAAAGTTTCTTTCCATAATCGAGTCTCAGCTCTACATTCGCGTACATATCCGGCTTGATCTTGAAGTCCGGATTGGCCAGCTCCACCCGGATTTTCAGCGTCCTCGTCTTCGGGTCCATTTCGGGAGATATGTAAGTAACCTTTCCCGTGAAAGTCTTTCCAGGAAAAGATGGAAAAGTGACCGACGCTTTCTGCCCCAGGCTGACCGACGGGATTTCATACTCGTAGACCTCGGCCTGAATCCATATATTGGAAAGGTCGGCGATGATAAAGAGGTCCGTTTCGGGGGCGACCTGCTGGCCGGCAAACACATTCCGGGTGACCACGAAACCGTCCAGGGCCGAATAGAGTGTGAGCGATTTTAGCGGGGTCCCGCGCCGCTCGACCTCATTTATTTGCGCCTCGCTTATGTCCCAGTATCTCAACCGCTCGCGAGTCGCGTTGTAAAGTGATCCCGACCTGGAGCCGATGTCTCCGAATTCGCTGTTCTTGAGAATGTCCCTGGATTTTCTTGCGATCAGCAATTCCTGCTGTGTTGCTACGAGCTCGGGGCTGTAGATGCTCAGCAGAGGCTGGCCTTTCTTGACCAGCTTTCCGACGAAATCCACGTAAACCTTATCCACCCACCCCGGAAATTTTGTGTGCACGTGGGCGACTTTGGTTTCGTCGTATGCGGCCAGACCCACTACGCGAATGGTCTTGGAGATGTTCATTTCGGCGGCTTCGCTGATTTTAACGCCGATCATCTGCTGTTTTTCCGGGCTTATTTTAACTGTGCCGGCAGGCAGATCACGCCCCCCCGGCTGCTCCTCTTCATAGATCGGGACCAGGTCCATTCCGCAGGGGGCTTTGCCGGGCTTGTCGGACTTATTCGAAGGGTTCATGGGATCGACATAGTAAAGTATCTTTGGCTCCTTTTTTCCCGGGGTCCGGTCCGTGGTCTCCGGGGACACTGTCTTGATATCCCCCGCATTCCGGCTCTCGTGCCAGCGGAAATAGCCCAGGGCGCTCATGGCCCCGAGCGCGAAAAACAGCAGCGGGATGAGAAAAGAAAGCCGTTTCCGGGCAACGGCGGGTTTTGGTTCGTCCGGACCGTAAATTTTGCCGGTCGTCATCTGGTTCGATCCCTTTTCCACTTAAAGATGCGGCAATGGCAGGTCCATTGGCAAATGAAAGACCATTGGAACAAATTCGTAATAGTATGGCAACTGAAAGTCTTTTTTTCAGTCAGGCTCTACGCCCTATATTTTAGGTTGGGAAGAAAAAAAATACTTTTGGGTTGTTTATAAGTCTATCATGCGAGGGTCTTGTGCCGGGGTACTTTTCAAGGCACAATAAAACGCATCGGTTCTGATAAATCGATCAGGCCGGCGCGCTTTTTCCAAAATCCGGACAGGGTTCCCGGTGGCCTTAAGAAGGCGCCCCGCGAAGCACATCGCTCAGGGATGTCCACCGGTGCCCGTCTCTATCGCGGAGCGTTGTTTATAAGTCTGTAATACGAGGGGGTGGAATGCGGCTGGTTGCTCAAAATCTTATCGGGCTGTTTCTCCTTTGGTTCATTTGTATGCTGGCGCCCACGGATCTTTTTTCTCAGGCGAACCGGGAACCGGGGCCGCCGGAAACAAAAGAAATTACCCTGCACGAACTTCTCGAGGCCGCTGCCGAAAACAATCCGGAAATCAGGTCGTCCGCGCAGGCCGCTGCTGCGTCCAGGGCAATGATTCCCGCTGCCGGAGCCCTGCCCGAACCTACAGTCAAATTCGAAACTATGGGGCACCTGATCCCCCCGACACTCATGAAGGGGGACCCGTCTTCAGCGCGCACCTACGGCGTCGAGCAGGAAATCCCGTTTCCCGGAAAACGCGGGCTGAAAGAAAGCATCGCCTCGGTCGAAGCCCAGTCCTGGCAGTGGAATCATGAGGCCGTGCATCTCAAGGTCATCTCGGAGCTAAAAGAGGCCTTCTTCGACTTCTATTTGATCCATAAGTCGATAGAAGTTTTGTTGAAGAACAAAGAGCTGCTTGAAAATTTCGAGGATATCGCGGAATCCAGGTACAAGGTCGGCCAAACGGCGCAGCAGGACGTCCTCAAGGCCCAGGTCGAAATATCCAAAGTTCTCGACAAGCTGCTCGTGCAAGGGCAAAAAAAACGCATAGCCGAAGCAAAAATAAATAACCTTATCTACAGGCCGGCGGAGACTCCGGTCGGCAAACCCGCCGAATTCGAAAAAGCCGAACTCGCCTATTCGCTCGAAGAACTCCTCCAGCTTGCCCGGAGCAATTCCCCGGCCCTGAAGGCATCGGAAAGCGAGGTAAGCAGCAGGCAGCAGGGGGTGGATCTGGCAGCCAGGGGATATTATCCGGATTTTGCCCTTGGGTTTACCTATTTTGAAAGAGAGCAGAACCCCGGAATGTACGGTCTTATGATGAGCGCAAAACTGCCGCTTTATTTCTGGAGAAAGCAGGGGCCCGAACTCGATGCCGCCAGGCTCAATCTCGCCAGTGCCAGGAGTATGCGCGACAACACCTTATCGACGGTGCGCTACCAGGTAAGGGAAGCCTATACGACGGCGACCACTTCCGAAAAACTCGCCAATCTTTACAAGTCTGCAATAGTTCCCCAGTCAAACCTCGCTCTAAACTCCGCCATAGCCGATTACCAGGTCGGCAAAATCAACTTCCTCCAGCTCATTGACGCCTCGATGTCCCTTCTCGAATACCAGTTAAAGTATTACGAATCGACGGTCGGGTTTCATAAGGCGCTTGCCCGGTTGGAACCTTTGATCGGCGTCGAGCTTGTCCATTAGTCCGCAGCATAGCCGCAGCCAAAAAGATCCGCCGCAGTCCTCCATGTCCCCCGGGGGACACCCTTGAACCATGAAAAACCGTACCTGTAGGAGCGCGCCATGCGCGCGATTAATTCCTGCCCCGCGGTAGGAGCGCGCCATGCGCGCGATTAATTCCTGCCAAGCGTAGGAGCGTACCTTGCCCGCGATAAAGAACTTTTCGTAGCGGAGCTGCGGCTAAGCCTGTCCCGGAAATTTTTAATCCGGGAGCCGCTGAGCGGATCTTCCGCCTGAAGGCGGTCCGGGGTAGATCTAAAAATGCCTCTCTCTCCTTTCGCGTAATCGCACAGCCCTTGCTTTACCCGGTTCCGGAGTCGATATGCTCGCCTGCCAGTTGTCGGCGATGGCCGATTCGAGGACCCAGGGCGGCAGGACCAGGCGAAAATGCGTCGAGAGGGCAAAGAGCAAAGGCTCATACATACCGCGCAATTCCATTAACTTTCCGTCCACTTCGTCTCCCGTGCGGGGCCGTAAACCAGCCGCCTCCAGCTTGGACCTCAAGTCCGCCAGTTGAGCCGGCGAAAGACGGTCTGGATCCGGCCATCGGGGCGCAACCCCGAAAATCAGGGAAAGGTCCATCACGGCGTGCCTGGCCATGGCAAAGGTCAGTTGCGCCTGGCGTGAGCAGGCGCCTTCGAGGCCGACCATTACTAATGCGCTTGTATCGAGGATCGACGCAAGCGCTGCGAGCCACGACTGATTATCGTGTTGAGACCTGAAATAGGCAAGTACCGGGTATGACAGGTGGCTTTCGAGCAATTCGGCGGACCATCTCTCCCACTCGTGCAAAAGCTGCCGGATCGATTCCATGCCATGCTCGTCGTTGTGCCTGTAAAGTATTTCGGCTGCCGTGGGCGGAGATCCGGCGCGGGCGTCCAAAAGCGAAATATTGACCTCGCGCCTGGAAAAGGACTGATTAAGACCCGGCAAATATCCAATGATAATCGCCAGAAAACCGAGCCCCGTGCCCGCCTCTGCCACCGCAAGCAGTCGCCCGACAGGTGAGAGCGGCTGCACATCGCCCAATCCGAGAGTAAAGAAAGTCGTTCCGCTGAAATAAAGATTTGTGGCCAGGCTGGTTTGGCCCTCCGATAGGGAAGCCGCGCCCCGATGAAGCAGCCCGAACCCCAGGATGAGCATGAAGGCCCATAAACTCAGGAGCATTATCAGGGAAATCGGCCCGTAGATGCTCAACAGATTCTCTCTTAGCCGGTTGGCTGACAACAGGAATACGATCCGTTTCCAGGCGTGCCACGTCACGCGGTAAAAAATCCGGGTCAGTCGCACCCGCCGGGTGACCCGGCGCGGGAAAATGATAGTTTCAAACGCCTCCCACAGTATAACGACTATTAGAAAAGCACCGATAAGCGCGATTGGAATGTTCACATTCATCTCCTTCGAGGAAGCCGGAAGCAGAAAACTGACGTCCGCTCTCGGGTGCCAACTATCGGGTGTCCGCTGTCCGCTGTCGGGTGCCGGCTCTCGGATGTTCGCTGTCCGGTGCCGGGTGTCCGCTATCCGGTGCCCGCTTTCGGATGTCCGCTGTCGCGTGTCGGCTCTCGAACGTCCGCTCTCGCGTGTCGGCCGTCGGGTCCCGGCTGTCGGAAAAAGATCCGGGAGCGCCGGTCTCCGTAGTAAATCCGACCCCGTGAAGTGTCAAGGTGCGTTGGCTTTTAACCCCCTTCGTACGCTCAGGGTAAACTAACCCTGAACCCGCTAACCTGTTTCCTCGGCACTCAGTCCTCAGCACTTTGACCGCTGACCACCGGCGACTGAATCCAGTCCTCAGTCCTTTGGCCGCTGTCCACTGTTCTTCAGCTTTTTCCGGCCACTGACCGCTGACCACCGGCGACTCAATTCAGTCCTCAGTCCCGCTTCTCTTATGAAGATAATGGCCCGGTGCGCCTCAAGCACGAACCGGCTTCGGAATTGCTCCGGCGAATCGATTCCAGGAGCATTTTCCATCCGGGGTCCACCCGGAAACTTAGGATAAGTCACGCCAAAGGCAGGATTCCGATTTGGAAAGCAGGCATAATCTGGTCGTTCCTTTTACCGGCTTTAGCCGGAAGATTTTCGTCCCGGCTCGGAATCTAAATTGAGCGATTTCAGCGGCAAACCATCGTCATGCCGACGAAAGTCGGCATCCAGCAGGTTTGTCGGGCCACCAGCATTCATGGTTTAGCATGAATGACCACAGATGGGCCCCAGGGGAAAAATCGCTCAACTTAGGAGGAAATCAAAGGTTTGCGCGGAGGCGTACATCGGTACGCCGCACAGGAAAACCCCATGATTGACGCCGCCAGAGCTTGCCACAGACCCCGGATCGGGTCCGGGGCAGGCTCTGATCCGGGGGCGCAAAAGGAACCTTTCCGGATGGATACCGTCTAAAAGGATTGGCCCCAAAAGGATGTGGACAGGATGGGGGAATTTTGTTAAAAAAACGGCACGATTAGATCGGGACGTGGCTCAGCCTGGTAGAGCGCTGCGTTCGGGACGCAGAGGTCGCTGGTTCGAATCCAGTCGTCCCGATCAAGTAATTACAATTATTTACACCTGAATTCAAAATCCAAAAAAACCGAAAAAATCTACTAATAGTAGATTGCATCGTAAAAAAATCAAAATCGGGGTGTAAGGATTTGAACCTCCGACTTCGCCCGCAAACATAGACTGGGTAAGGGGCGTTTTGAACCTGCACCAAAGCTGCACCAAAAGAGTAGGGCGCGGAAGTTGAACCAGCAGTCGCTATTTACCGGAGACTGTCGGACAGACATGGAACACAAGTGGAATACATCATCTGCAGAGGGGCATCGGACCCGTTCCGAACGCCCCCTTTCTATTTCCAATTCCGGGAAGGTGGGATAGGTGAGAGTGGTGCAGGACTTGGGGCTCGCCGGACATCTACGGAGCATCCGCTGTTTTCAATTCGGGTCAGAACTATCTGATTGAATAAAATTTTCATTGTGCTATAGAAAAATAACTTACTCCTTGCTTGTGAGCGGAGGCCCCGCGAATCACATTTCCCCCTTCATGATTCGGAAAAGGACCTAAGATGGACACATGGTTGGAGCGGTATAAATTCTTCATCACTAAGGCTGTGCATAGGCCGCACAGAGCGCTTTGGCCTTGAGAATAGACTGGGAGTAAAGGGAGGAGGAGTCTGGAAAGTTTCCTGGACATCCTGATTGTACTGTTATAAGCCTCTGTCCCAAATACCTGAGGAGGTTCGGCGACATGAAAGTAGTATCTAAACTGCCTGACATGCGAATAAAATCGGTTAATTATTTGGTGGAATGTACGATTTATGAGTATTTGAAAATCGCTTTGGATATTATGCACAAAAATGAGTTCCAGAGGAGGCGTGTTTTATCGAAAAGTGTTTATGCCCTGTTAAAGGAAGACCTGAAGCGCGGATGCATTATACCTCCAATCGTACTTGCCCTGACCTCTGAATTAATAGATAAGGATCCTGATACAGAAACATTTGAGACTTTCGTCCAGACAAATAAAGAGCATCTCGTCATACTCGATGGATTGCAACGGACCTACTCAATAATAGATCTTATCAAGGAAGTGAAAGATGGCGAGAGTGAAGCGGAAGTCGAAAAAATTTTGGACCATAAGATCAGGGCCGAGTTTTACATTGGTTTGAACAGATTGGGGATTCTTTATAGAATGCTGACACTAAATACAGGGCAAACTCCGATGTCATTGCGTCAGCAAATTGAAATTTTGTATCTTGACTACTCACAAGCATCCATAGGCGATATTGAGCTCATTCGAGAAGCTGAAGGGAGATATGCCTCAGGTTTTAATCAATACAACTTCAAGGACATTGTCGAGGGCTTTAACTCTTATCTTGAGCGGAATGAGTTGCCGATTGATCGTGCTGATATCCTAGAAAATATAAGGAGTCTTGAAAAGCTTGCCCTTGAAAATCAGCAAACTGACATATTTGAGGGTTACCTTCAAACCTTCCATGGTTTTATTTCAAAAATGACGGAGCTTTGCGAATTAACAGAGGTGACGAATGAATATATCGAAAATTATGGTACTCCCTTCGGGAAAAATGTTATTCAAATATTCAAAAAACCTCAAGCTATGTCTGGTTTCGGTGCAGCAATAGGTAAGCTAAAAGATTATGGAAAGATCGAGGGATTTGGCTCCATCGCATCGTACATAAAAGAATTATCACTTGAGAGCCCTGCGGAATTTTTGGAGGAAGTGAATAGAAACTTGGATTGGATTAAGAAGAATACAAAAAAAATTGGAAACGCACAGCGTTCCTACTTTCAATACTTCTTCAGAGAGGTTTTTAATCCTGAGAACGATTGCTTTCAGAATCCAGAAAGTGCTGTGCAAACGGCTCTGAGAAAATACCAGAGTCAGAATGTATAGTGAGGGGATATAGTGGGACTGAAAGTTCGCCAGCGTGGATTAGCAAGTTCGTTTAAAATCAAGGACGTAGACGATATTAATGGGATATTCACGTGTATTTGTGATGAGAAAGATTTTGAAGACTTTGAGATTTCGTATGGACTATTTGTTGATAAAAGCTACCACCCTGACGATTTTCTTGTTTATCTCTTGGCCAAGAAAGAAGTAAGAGAGAATGACATATATCAAGTTCTTGCTGAAAAAGACACAAGGATAGGTTGGTGCTTTCCGGCGGTAGCCCTTGATTCCAGGGAGCACGATTATGCTGAGAACCCACATTTTCTTCGATATGCATACGTGTCTGTGGTAAAAATCCTAAATAGTTTCCCTGACGTTGCTATCAGCAAAGTTCCAGACCTCGAAGAATCCGGCAGAATAAAATTCAGTGAATTTTTTCATGATGGGACTGTTATATTTGCAGTTAGCAAGAAAACTCTCTCTAGTGGGTACTCCTTTTCTATACCTCATTGGTTACCATCGCTCTTTTGCTATGGGTATGTCCCTTTGACACGGCAAAAACCTTCGTCTATAGTTTTTCAAGGGGAGCGCCCAACGGGGGGGAAAATTCATATCAAACAGGTTTCAGAATCATTGAAAAGCCACAACTTTATAGAAGTTCTATTTTCTGAACTGGTGGCTTATGAAAGTAATCCCGTCCTGAGTTTTTTTTATGTTTATCAAATTGTGGAGTTAATATTAGAGGAGATTTTTCAATATGAACAAACAAAACTGGTTAATGAACTAATTAACTCAGTTGAGGATTCTCTTCGCACTAAAGATGTACTAGCCAAGTTTCAGGACATATTATCCGAAAAGAAGCGACTAGGACTTCTTCAGTCCGCATATGTTAAGAAGCTACCCATTGAGCACGACCTCAGAGATTCATGTAATGCCTTCCTCACAAGGGCAGGGAGGAAAGGCGGCGTCAATATGAAGGATTATTTATATTTAGTTCGTAACTTCTTATTTCATCGATATCGTGATGTTGCGGGTGATTCATTTGCTGACATTCAAAAAGTCGTCGATTGTTCGATTCCTTTCTTAAGTGACTTGCTACATGCTTTTCGCCTCCCCGAAAAAGAGGAAGTGAAAGCAGAAAGTATACAGTAGATCTGGGTGGCATAAAGAGAAAACACTACTTACACTTTTTGTTTTGCTGGGTCAAGAATTGGTACTATTGCACTATTTCCCTAAGAATAGCATGATTTTTTCCGAGAGCGCATCATAATCAACCAGTTGACACTCCCATAATACTATTACATTCCACCCTTTCAGCCTGAGTTGCTCAGCCACTTGTTCATGTCGTTCAACATTCCTTCTGAATTTTTCGGTCCAGAAGTTTTGACGGCTTTTGGGTGTATAAGCGTATTTACAGCCCACATGACGGTGCCAAAAACACCCATGTACGAAGATGACAGACCGATACTTTGGAAGCACTATGTCTGGGCAACCTGGGAGATCTTTTACATGGAGGCGAAATCTGAACCCCATTCTGTGGAGCAACGAACGGACAGACAGTTCTGGTGCGGTGTTTTTGCCCTTGATCTTGGACATGCACCGGCTGCGCTGAGAAGGAGTGAAAATATCTGTCGATTTTGCCTGATGGTCTTTTTCAGAAGAGTCCAACTATTCCTCCTCTGGTGCTTCACTGAATTCAATATCAATTGGAGGCCCAAATTCCAGCAACTCGGGAGAGAACGAAATACCGTCAGGTAGCACCCCGGCAGGCAGGCCAGCAAACACTTTAATGATGTTCTGAGCAAAGTCGCTGGAGACGGGCGCTATGCGCAGCTTGGCCCTTCGGTCGTCCATCTCAAAAACTCGGTAAATATGATAGTCCTCAGCATGATCCGCCATTTTATACAATTCACCGGTTGATAGATGAATTTGCCTCTCGAAAAAACTCGATGTGGATTTCACCTCCACCAGCAACTGAGTGCCGCCTGGATGTCTGGTGCAAAAGTCATATGGGGCAATTGCATTAAGTTCAGAAGTCCATTCAAAGCTATCCAACTCGCCCCTGATCTTGAGGTCGAGAAAATAGCTGTTGACAAACTCCTCCCCCATGCGACCGATATCGTCGGCGTTTTTGCGGGCCTTGGCCAAATCCTCTTTTGAAATTTTAGCTCCCATAGGTCTTCGAGCAAGCCGCCGTGTTGCAGTTACCCCATGGAGTGCAGCATCTTCCAAGACCTCATCGAGGATTAGATCATAGATGGGGTGAACATGTCAAACATCACGTTAATTCCCCCCCTCCAAAATCATCTTAATTCCCCCCTTTTGCCGAAGTGGGCATGAGTGATTGGTTGATTTGTCCCCCCGAATCGCCCAACCTGTGGATCATAATTTCCCCCCAACTTGTCTTCCCGGGGGGTGATTTTTTTGGGGGTTGGGGGGGGGGAAACGGAGGGAGCCCGTAGGGCGACCGGAGTTTCCCCCTCCCCCACCAAAGAGTTTTCGCTACGAGGGCATATATAGTCTTACCAGCTCCCGTGCTATCTTTCTGCTGTATTCGATGTTGGCTCTCGATTTGCCCCCGATCCAAACCGGATATTCACATCCGGCCTTACTGATCAAAATGCCGCCGTCCAAGTCCGTTATTTTGTGTATATCGGACCCCTTGGTGCACCTGTCAAACCATGTCGTGTTTTCTTCGGTAAACTCCACGTCCAGTGTTGTCATGCGCTGCTTGTCAGAGTTCCAGGCTAAAATTTCCATGGCTCTTATCCATTCTTCGTGTTGAGCGTTGACATGATTGTTCAGCCCACCGTCTGTGAACCGAGCAAGGGCATCACTGTTTTGCCCTGCCGGGACTCAGCTTCTTCCTGTATGACTCACCGCTGTCGATCATGATGTGGTGGGCGTTATGAGCCAGTCTGTCCAAAGCCGAGTTTGCTACGACCGGGTCCGGAAACAGGGACACCCAATCCTGTGGCGGTCGATTGCTGGTGATTATGATGGAGGATTTGAGGTGTCGCTCGGCAATAAGCTCGTATATGTCCTCGGTTTGGGTGGCCGTAAAAGGCGAAAGGCCAAAGTCGTCCAGGATCAACACATCGGGCTTGATATATCTTCTGATGCGCTTTTCCCAGGAATGATCCGCACGCGAAGCAAGAAGGCCTCGCAGGATTTTGGTGGTTTTTGCATAGAGCACCTCATAGCCTTTGCGACAGGCATGGTGCCCCAGCGCCTCGGCGATATGAGTTTTTCCAACGCCCGCCGGGCCATAGATCAATACATGTTCTTTCTTTTCTACAAACAGGCAGGTCGAAAGCTCCGTGATGTGCGATTTTCTAATCCTGGGGTTGAACGAAAAGTCAAAGCCTTCGAGCGTCTTTTCTTCCTCGAAGCAAGCGTTCCGGATCCTGTTGGCAAGCTTTTTGGCCTCTCGCCTCTCTATCTCATCCTGGACCATTCGTTGTAAAAACTCAACATGGGGGATCTCTTCCTCTCTGGCCTGCTCCAGCCGTACATCCAGAGTCTCGAGAAACCCGCCGAGTTTCAGAATCCTAAGCTGGGCAGCCAGTTGGTGTTGTGTGTTCATGAGCGATCCTCCCCGGAAAAGTAGTTTGAGTCGCGAAGGAAGCTTTGTCCCAGATCGGAGAGATTCGCTGTCGCTGCGGGAGCTTCAGTGGACAAGAGACCCTTTTCCAGCATGGACCTTATGCTGCGGTACTCGGTGCTTCCATAGGCAAGGGCTTTTTCCGATGCCCTCTCCAGGTCGGCCCCCCATTTCAAACCCAGCCTCAGGACCGCCTGCGCCTTTCTCATTGCGCGGTGGCCGCCCGCTTTGAGGATCTGTTTAATCAACGTTTGCGTTTGAGGTCCGTATTGGGCGGCTGTGGCCATGCAGCTTGCCGGCGTGCTCATGAGATAGGCGAGTTTTTCGGGCGGATAATCGGTGTGATCGGTTATCCACTTCCCCGGCTCCATTGATCGCGAATGGGTCTTGATCAGTTGATGATCCAGGAAAACCTGAACCGCTTTGCTCGTGCCCCGTACCCAGACTTTTTCCCCGATATAGCGTGTTGGCAACGAGTAGAAGGAGTTGTCAAAGACGATATGGTGATCGGGGTGTACCGTGCATTCCTTCCAGATGGGAATCTCAAAAGGCGCCTTCGGCAGCGGCTTTAAGTGCTCCTTTTCTTCTGAGATAAAGACGGCGTAAGGTTTACGCTTGGTGGTTCCGTGAATCTGGCTTCCAATCTCAAACCGGCACCATGCGAGGGCCCTTTCGTTGGCATCCCGGATATCGGTAAACTTGCGGCCGGCAAGTAGATGCTTTCGAACTACGGGAACCGATCTTTCAACTTTTCCTTTGTGTTTTGCCCTCCTTACACCCGCCGGGTCCGCCGCGAAACCATAATGCCTTTCCAAGTCAGCATATGCGTGGTGAATCCTTGGATCATAAAGATCAGGCTTGATAACGCCAGGCTTGAGATTATCCAAAATCACCCACTTCACCACACCGTGAAAAAATTCGAAGGCCCGGATATGGCAGTCGATCCACGTCGGTGAATCCTGGCGAAAAACAAACCGTACAAATCTATGCCGGCTGTGGGAAAGCGTCATTATGAAACACCAGGTCTTTCGATCCTTTCCCGACTCGGGGTCCCGCATGCGCCCGACATATCCAAAGTCCACCTGCGCCTCGTCTCCAGGCGCGGTTTCCAGATGAACCGTAGCTTCAGGTTTGCCCAAATTGAATTCATCGCCAACGTAGCGCAGAACACTGGCATAGCTCACTTTCAAGGCGTGCCGTTCTACAAGCAGCCGCATGACCTGTTTGGCCGTCATCTCCTTTTCCGTCAAAAGATTGGCAATCTCATCCCGGTAGCGGCCAAGTATCTGTTGGGCAGGCGCCCGTCGAACCAGGACCGACCTGTCCAGAACTGCCTTGAGTTTGCCAAGCATTTGCTGCTCATCGGGGAAAGGCTCCTCCCGCTTAAGTCCGGCGTCAAGGCCCGCATGGACGTAGCGTCGCACGGTCTTTCGGTCATATCCCAAAGACCTTGTTATCCCCTTGATGCTGGCTCCCTGGTGCCACTGATACAAAATCTCCATAACTTCGTTCATGTGGATTTGCCTCCTCGCCATGTTCCCTCCTCTCAGAAGCTTCTGCCATCAGATCCCGAGAGTACAGGACTTGTTCACTCAATTACACCTCGGCGAGGGGGGGAATTAAGCTGCAACTGGGGGGGGAATTCACATGATCACGGGGGGGGGATTTGTCGTGATCACAACCCCCTCAAAAGGGGGGAATTATCATGATGCTCGACAGGAAAAAGGTAACACGATGATAGACTTGCCTTACTCTTTAATCATCGAAGCTACAGATGAACCGGATTACTTCGGGTTCTACTCCCACGAATTGGAAGGATTTTCGGGGATAGGGCATTCTGTGGAGGACTGCATATACAAAGCTAAATGGGGAATGCGGGAACATTTGGATTTGCTGAGAAAACAAGGGCTGCCGGTTCCTCCGGTGAATCCCGACCCCAAAATAACAGTTCAGAATGAGAGAAAGAGTGTCGCCGCCTGATGCAAATGTCTCAGCAGTGCACTTAAAATCCCTTTGACAAAGATTTGGATCTTGTCGAACCTTCGACTGGCAGATGTCTCTATTTTGTAACCGCCAACCTCAAAAATTTCTCATCTGAACCGACAAAACCAAAAATGTGCGGAAATTTATCTCGCCATTGTAAAATAGTACGGGGGCTTGATTTTGCCCCCTTGCTCGAAAACGACTGAAAATCCTCGTGTCCCCAGTTCGACTCTGAGCCTCGCCACCTGATATTCCGGACGCCCGGCGAATACCTCGCTGGCTGCCTTTCTTGTTTTCAGATTTAATTTTCCCATTGATTCTCTTCTGATCAACGGATCTTCGCGGCTCTCCATGTCCGGACCATGATCCGTCTTCGCGGCTTCGCGTGAAAAAAATCGGAGATACTCGTTTGCCGGATGAACCGCTAATTTCACCTGCCTTATTTTTTCTTCAAAATATGATGGATACCTTCATTTTTATCCTTGACAGCACTTCTATATGTGAAGTATAACATTATCCGTCTCGGTACCGTGGCCTGCCGCCGGGAAAAGGTGAAGGGGCAAGCGTGAAGATTGAACGGAAAAAACCAGATCGCTCTTTTTACGGATGTCATCAGCGCCCACTCCTTACCGGCTTTAGTCGGAGGGGTCGGGAAAACCTTTTCTCCCATCGCTGTCCACTGACAACTGAATTCCGTCCTCACTCCTTACCGCCTCTAGTCGTAAGGGTCGGGAAAAGCTTTTCTCTGACCACCGACCACTGTCCACTGACAACTGAATTCCGTCCTCGCGCCTCTCCGCTGTTATTCGCTGTTATTTAGGAAATCTAGGCCCAAAATTATAAATTAAATCAACTGGTTAGTGAAACAATGCCTTAAATTTGGCCTGTATTTTCAGCGAATACAGAGAGCATGCATGCGCGAACCGGGGGACTTGATCTTCCAGTGCCAAGCGTTCCCGGTCCATACGCATACCGGTGAACACCGCAGTCGGAAGGGACAAATCAGGCGGCAGGCAGAGCGAAATTCATCCGCCTGCCTTTCCTGGCGGTGGCAAGGAGGATGAATTATCGCTGCGCTCAGCCGGCGCCTGCTTCAAAGATTTATTACGTACATTGGCAAGGATGGTCGAAATTTTGCCGGATACAACAAGGGGAGAATTTAGTATCATAATCAAAGTTGTGCAGCAGGAAGCAGGGACTCATTAACGGATCTTTGCACGAATTAGTGTCTATCCGGAAACTCCGGATGGAAACGAATTAGGATTTCAAGAATGACCAAGGCCATTTTCCACAGGGCATCCGCGTTGAGGGTCCGGGAGGCCGTCGCGCGGCGCTTATTGCCGGATACTTTGCTCTTTGCCTCAATGGATCGTGAGCCAGCTCCGCAGATCATTAATGACGAGATTCTACATTTTACGCGGAAAAGATATAATGGAATGAGTGTGTATCGATTGAGCATCTATTGGAGAGGTTAAGAACCGCATGGAAGAAGGCAATAACGAAAAAGACGACGAAATGATGGAAGAAGAAAGCTTTGCTGAACTGTTGGAGGGGAGTTTTGTGAAGCCTGTCCGGTTCAATCCGGGGCAGAAAGTGAAGGCAAAGATCGTAAAGATTTCGGCGGAATGGATATTCCTGGATTTGGGCGGAAAAAGTGAGGGTTATCTCGACAGGAAAGAATTGCTCGATGAGGAAGGCAAACTTTCAGTCAAAGAAGGTGACCTCATGGAAGCTTATTTCCTGTCGGCTGGCAATAATGAGCTGCGTTTTACCACCCGGATCACCGGGGGCGATGCCGGGCGGTACTATTTGGAAGAAGCATGGCGAAGCGGAATACCTGTGGAAGGGCTCGTTGAAAAAGAAATCAAGGGCGGCTTTGAAATCAGGATAGCCGGAGGACTCCGCGGGTTTTGCCCATTTTCACAGATGGGTCTGCAGCGCGCGGGAAATCCAAAAGATCTCATAGGCGGGCATCTTGCTTTCCGAATCACTCAATACGGTGAGGGTGGACGAAACATCGTTGTGTCCCATAGATCGGTCCTGGAAGAAGAACGCCAAAAGCAGAGGGAAGAGCAAAAAAGCCTTTTACAGGCAGGAACCAGGGTTACCGGAACGATCAGCTCCATTCAAAGCTTTGGCGCCTTCGTGAAAATCGGCGTCATAGAAGGACTTATCCCCATATCCGAAATAAGTTGGGACCGGGTGGAAGACATCAATGAACTGCTGACTGTTGGCCAGGAAGTTGAGGTGGTGGCCATGAAACTGGAGTGGGAGAAGGATCGTCTCTCTTTCAGTTTAAAACAGGCCTTGCCCGATCCCCGGGAAAAGATTGAAGAGGATTTTCCTCAGGGATCGCGCCACATGGGTACAGTGGCTCGATTGACTAATTTTGGCGCTTTCGTAACTTTGGGGCCCGGAGTGGACGGTCTGCTCCATATTTCCAAGCTTGGGTCGGGCAAAAGGATCAGGCATCCGCACGAGGTGGTGGCAAAGGGCCAGGTCATTGAAGTAAAGGTCGATAGTGTCGACAGGGACAGTAAACGTATTTCATTGTCATTGGCAGGGTCCGGAGAGGCGGAAGGTGATGAGGAAGGTGAGGGCGATTATTCAGGGTATCTAAAAGAGAATACGAAATCTATTGGCACTCTGGCGGATGTTTTTAAGGCAAAACTCGGTGAAAAGGCAAAAAAGTAGACTGTGAGTGTTTTAGAGCAATGGAAAAGAGCGGGGCAATGTTTCCCCGCAGCAATTCATGTCCCTTGGGGGCACCCGGCAACCATGAAAAGAACTCTACGCTCCGCGAGGTGGGCCTTGCCCGCGATGAAGAGCTTTTCGTAACCGCCCCCGCGATTTCTGCCACACGCGCAAGCGCCTGAGTCCCGCGCGGCGCGGGATCGCCGCAGCGCCATCTAAAATAGCCGCGCAGCGGCGAAGGTGGTGGTAGGGCACTGCTCCCCACGCTTCTTAACATCCTTTGGTACTCACTTGAGCGCAGCTTCGTATTACAGTGATTACCGGCGTCGGTCTCGATGAACCAGAGCTTAAAGAGCTTGTGAAACAGCTCAAGACAAAGTGCGGCGCCGGCGGCGCCGTGAAAGAGGGTGTGATTGAAATGATCACCGGCAGGTGTTGCTGGAGGAGCTCAGCGAACGCGGTTGGATGGTCAAACTTGCCGGCGGTTGACTCTTGTGTGACTGCAAAGTCTGCCGACATAGCTATCAAGGACGGCCTCGCCTGTATCGGCGGAGGGAAGAGCATAATGAACGGTCAACAGCGCGGCGACATTCGGCCCGGAAAGCCCGTCGAGATTATTCTGAAAAAGGACCAGCGAACCGGCAAACGCACCGTTGGAGTCGTGAAGGATATCCTTACATCCTCCTTTTTCCATTCTCGCGGGATCAAAGTGCGGCTGGATGACGGCCGGATCGGACGGGTACAGGAGATCCTTCCGGACGAGCAGTAGAAGAAATCATGGGGCTTAAAAAGGAAAAATGCGATGGGGACCATTTGTAAAGCGCACCGGCAGGTAAAGAAATGGCGAGGCCGTTGCGGATAGAATTTTCCTTTTTCAAGGCCTGACCCCATCCTTTCTCGGTGGCCTCTTAAAAATGCCTGCGGCGGCGTCCTTCGGGCGAAAGGACAACAGGCGGCCGGAGTTGGCGCAGATGGTCAGGGTGTGGAAGATATGAGCGCCCCCACTTAAAAGCGGTGAGAATATACCGGCCATGGCCAGCATGGCGCTGATCAGATCGGTTGTAACCGCAAACCAATGGTTCTGGGCGATAATTCGAAGGGTTTGACGGCTTAAATGGCGAGTGAACAAGATCCGGTCCAGCTCGCTGTCCATCAGCGCTATGTCGGCTGCTTCGATAGCCGCTTCGGCGCCGCCGGCTGCCATGGCAATGCCGATATGGGCCTGGGCCAGGGCCGGCGCATCATTGATGCCGTCCCCCACCATGGCCACCTTTTGGTCTCTGGCGACAAGGCGGGCCACGTAAGCGGCCTTGTCTTCGGGCAGCATATCGCCGCGGGCTTGTGTAAGGTTCAAATCTCTTGCCGTTTGTGCAACTACTGATTGATTGTCGCCGCTTAAAAGATGTAGCTCGGTGATGCCATTCTGGCGCAGTTGCGCTACGAGTAGGGCTGCGTTCGGTTTTATGTCGTACTTGAGTCCAATGACTCCAAGGGCCTGACCGTTTCGGGCCACATAAATCACCGAACAGCCTGCCCTGGCAAGCTTTGCGGCCGAAGCTTTCAAGCTGTCGATGTCGATGGCCTCGTCCTGCATCAGGGCAGGATTGCCCACGGCGAAAAAATCTTGGCCGATCTGGGTTTTAACACCACGGCCCAGAATTGTTGTACTCATGGCCACGTTCCCGGCAGGCCAATCTTGTCGGGGGGCCGATTGAACCAGGGACCTGGCGATGGGATGGATATTACGCTGTTGGCTTGCGGCAGCCATGCCAAGGATACGTTCGGGTGTCATGTCGGCAGAGCGGGGCATGACCGCCGCCACTACCGGAAGGTTAGCGGTGAGCGTGCCGGTTTTATCAAAGCAGATGCAATCAATGGATGCGAAGCTCTCCAGATAAGGACCGCCCTTGATCAAGACCCGATTGCGGGCAGCATTGGCCAACGCTGCTGTGATGGCCGTGGAAGCCGCCAGCACGGTGGCGCAAGGGCTGGCCAGGGCCAATTGGACGGCCAGGGTTTTGGAAAGATTGCCGGTGAGCACAAAGGTTGCAGCGCCGGCGCCGATACCCAGCACCGCCAGACGGGAGGCGAGTTTGTCGGCCTGCTTTTCGACCATGGTGCGTTTAGAGAGGGATTCTTCGACCATGCGCGCCACTTGCGCAAGATAAGTCGCATCGCCCACTTGTTGTGCTTTGATTTGCAAATGGCCCTGCTGAACCGTCGTGCCGGCAAAGACCTTGTCACCTTGGGTCCGCAGTTCCGGTTCTGCGCGGCCGGTAATATGGGCTTCATCCACTTGGGCTTGGCCCTGGACCACCTCCCCATCGACTGGAATCCGGTCTGTGTCGCGAACCGATAAAATGTCTCCGACCTGGATGCGGGTAATGGGGGTTTCAACCTCGACCCCATCCACAATGACAAAAGCGCGGTTGGGGGCTACAAGGAACAACTCGCGAATGGTACGACGCGACCTGTCCTGGATGTAGTCTTCCAGCAGTTGGCCGAGCTCCTGTATCCAGATCACTTCCAGGGCGGCGACGGCTTCACCGGTGGCAATGGCCAGCAGGGTGGCTGCGGATAAAAACGTGTTGGCACTTAAAAGCTTTCTCCGGCGCAGGTCAGACAAGGCGCGATAAAAGAGATTGGCACCTCCCAGGAGCGTTGCGGCCACAAGCCATGAAGCCGGCAGGGGCGCCTTGAGCACAAAACGTTTCCATAAATAAAAAAGCGTAAAGGCGGAAAGCGCCAGCACGCTGAGAATGCCACGCCGCAACGATCCGGCTAAACCGGTTTGCCCCTGGCGCAAGCCGGTATGACCGACGGATAGCGGTGCGGAGAAAACACCGGACTCCAATTCGGCCATGGTCCTTTGCAATCGGCTGAGGAGTTGGGGCGCATCAACCGCCTGGGCGTCATAATGTAAGATGAGACTGCCGGTAATCGGTCGAACGCTGGCTGACCGTACGTGCGGTTCGCACGCAAGATGTCGTTCAAGAACCAGGGCCACTGCGGGGCGGCCTTGTAGCCGGGGTATTTTGACCCTCACCCGCCCTTGCGTTTGGTGACTTATTTGCAATTGATAGTGGAAATCTGAATTCACACATTTAACATGTCAGGAATCGCGGAAAATTCAAGGGGGGAGGCTAATATTTTCTCCGTTTCCTGCATCATGACGCGTGTTATTGAGGGAATCGGCTTCACTCTGAGGTGCTCAGGAATGCGTTCAAGATCGGACTGGAGTTGCCGTTCCCTTTGTTGCCTCCAATTGTTCTGAAGGTCCTCTTCAACCTTGCGGGCGGAAACGAGGCGCATGGCATCCGCGAATGCATCTGAGGTACCGCTAAAAAAGCCGGGGTGAAAGAAATGTGGGTGAAACATTATGTGGCCTTTCTTATTTTTGTGTAGATTAAAGAACTCGCGATTTGGATATTCAGTTCCGTATCTAATACCAAGTTGCGCCCATACGGGTAAGAATTGGCGATTGGAACCCCCCTTTTCTAAAGGGGGGCAGGGGGGATTTTGTGAATGAAGGTTTTACCTCTTTGAGCGCAACTTGGTATAAGTCGTGATCAGCGTGCAGCAGCAGAGGAAGAGTGCAATGAACGGTCAACAGCGCAGCGACATTCGGCCCGGAAAGCGCGTCGAAATTATTCTGAAAAAGGACCAGCGAACCGGCAAACGCACCGTTGGAGTCGTGAAGGATATCCTTACATCCTCCTTTTTCCATTCTCGCGGGATCAAAGTGCGGCTGGATGACGGCCGGATCGGACGGGTACAGGAGATCCTTCCGGACGAGCAGTAGGGACATCTGACTTGCCGGAACGCCAGTTGCAATCGAGTTGAGGCAGCATGACCTTAGTAGAAATTCCGCGAATGCAAGGAACTTGAAAAAGGAAAACTCTATCCGCAACGGTCTCGCCATTTCTTTCTCTCCCGATATTCTTTACAAAGGGTCTTCTGATATTTTTCCTTTTTCAAGCCACGACCCCATGGTTTCATTTAGCGAGTACTCTTAAAAAACCGCCTCACCATATCCATAAAAGCCTCCAAGGCCGGAGAACGCCATTTATCCTTATACTGGATCATCAGAATCCCGGTTTCCAGATCATCCACCCAACCCACCTTGGTCATTCGCCCCTCTTCCGATTCCATCCGCACGGCAATTTCCGGGATGACGGTTACTCCCATTCCCGCCATAATCGCCTGTTTGATGGCCTCAATGCTGTTCATCTCAATCACCGTGGCCGGTGTCACTTTTTCTGAGGCCAATGCCTGTTCAAACATCATCCTGTATCCGCAATCACTTTTCGGCAAAAGGAGAACCTGTCCTTCGAGATCCTTGAAATCAGCTCGTTTACAAGCGGTTAACGGATGACCCGGATGAGTGACAATGCTCAGGGGCTCGCTATGCAGGAACTCGGATTCAAGGTTTTTCGCACCGATGGTGTCAGCAAACAAGAAGGCGAGATCCACCATGCCGATTCGCAGTTCATGCTCAAGGGAATGTATGGCGCAACTGGTGATATCCAACCTCATTGCGGGAAAACGCGGTTGATAGGCACAGAGGATATGAGGCAGATAATATGTGGCCAGGGTCTGAGGCATCCTCAAGGTCAGCAGACCGGATGTCCGGTTTCTGCCGGTGACCTCGGCCAATGCCTCCTCCTTGATGGCCAGAAGCTTGTCGGCATAGGTGAGCATTTTTGCCCCGGCCTCGGTAAGTTGGACAGATTTGCCGATCCTTTTGAACAGCATGATCCCGATTTCATTTTCAAGGGCCTTGATCTGGGCTGAAACGGTTGACTGCGCATAATTGAGAACTGCGGCAGCCTGGTTGAAGTTCATCAGAGTTGCCACCGTCCGGAAGGTCTGCAAGCGCTGCATGTCCATGAGGTCTCTCCTTTTGATCGAATTGTACGATAAGCATATACAAAAAATTCGCTGGACGAGCCGTTGGTTGCTGGGTACACATTAATATACGGAATTTCACCGGCAACAAACTTTAATCTAAATAAAAGATTAATTTCGGGCCACGCGCCGAGGAGACGACCATGAATGCAAGTGAAAACACATCAGCGGGCATAATGAAACAGATCCACATTTCGACAACACTAGTTGCAGGCGCCAATCGACAGATGCTTGCAAGGGCGCGCGATCACGAAATCCTGATGGATATCCCCAAAGAGCGGGGAGGTAACGATGCTGGCCCGACCCCGCCGGAATGTCTGGCAATGGCACTGGGGGGATGCGTCCTCAACATCTGCCGCATTCTTGCCATGGAGAAGCAGATTGTCCTCGAGGACCTCCGGATATCGATTGCCGGAGACGTCGACCCGTCCAGGGCCTTTGGCATCGATACGGCAACCAGGGCAGGCTTTTCACACCTGTCGGTGCAGGTCGAGATGGGATCGAAGCTCTCCGACGCCGAGAAAGAGGAATTTCTGCGGGAACTTTTTGACAGGTGTCCGCTGTGTGATACCGTCGGCAGTCAGACACCTTTGCAGATCACATTTGCAAAATAATAAACGGGAAGCTTGCACGGCGCCCAACTACACGACCAACTGCCCATTTACTTTGTCTAATTTATCTACCATCGCAAAGCAGGGAAGCCACGACAAAGGTCCCATTAGGATTGTAAAGGCGCCAAACGTATTCAACCGCCAGCCTTTATACACTTCTGCCTTATAAGGTCCATCAGCTTTCTTATTATAATCGGCAGCAGACAGCTCCGCCTTTTCACGAGCACGCGCATCTTCGAGTTCTTTCTCAACCTCGAAGGCGGAAACCAGGCGCATGGTGTCCGCAATAGAGTGTGGGTTACCAAAAAACAAGTGTAAGAGATGTGAAGGAAAAATGCGATGGGGACCATTTGTAAAGCGCACCGGCAGGGAAAGAAATGGCGAGGCCGTTGCGGATAGAATTTTCCTTTTTCAAGGCCTGCCCCCTTGACCCCGCCTCTAGAAAAGGGGGGCATGATTATCCGGGCCACCCCGCCAGTAATACAGTGTAGCAAACCACGGAAACCGAGGCCGCTCAAAAACACCTCATTAAGTTGACGGCTATGTGCTCAGGGCGGCAGGCAAGGTCCGGGCATTTTATTTTCCGGATCTCCAGATGTTTAAAGGCACCTGCTCGGTACGCGATGCTAAAACCCGGCCCCGGTTTTGCTCCTCGCATGGGAGGGGCTCCGCTGGTTTCATCGTTGACATGGAGCGGACCGCGAGCCGCTGATATAGCCTGGTGGACGTCGATTTCCACACAATCTCCTCCTCGCTCAACGTCCGTATCACCCTGGCGGGAACACCCGCAACCAATGTGTGTGGAGGAACCTTCATGCCGGCTTTCACGAAAGAAGATGCGGCAACGAGGGAACTCTCGCCGATAACCGCGTTATCCATGATCACGGCGTTCATTCCAACCATGGTGTTTTTCTTTATTATGCATCCATGAATTACCGAACCGTGCCCTATATGGCCGTCCTCCTCGATGATGACATCGACCTCCGGAAATGAGTGAATCACGCATGTGTCCTGGACATTAACGCCCGTTCCAAGCCTGATTCGGCCAAAGTCGCCACGCAGACTGGCACAGGGACCAACGTAGCACCCCGGTCCGACAATGACATCGCCAATCAGGACGGCTTCGGGGTGAACAAAAGCAGATGGGTCTATCACCGGCACAATGCCTTCCAGCGAATATACTTTGGCCATATTTTATTCTCCGAGTCCAATCCCAAACAAACCGCTCAATGAATATCCACATTTTACCACCGCAGAGGTCTCCATCTTTGGTTCCAAGATCGTCGCTCAGATCGACATCCAGCAGCATTCTCTACTTCCTGCAAGCCTCCTGGCGAATTTCTTCCTTTATTCCTGCAAGTCTTTTGGCAATCCTTTTTTTGTTCTCAAGGTTCCCTTGGCGAGCGATCATAATGCGCTGAGCCTGTGGAGAACCGGCACCGTGCATGGACTCGGTTCGGTAGCCCACGGCCGCTGTTCCCAGTGTCAGGTTCTCAACCAGCCTCATGATACGGCAACGGTCCTCGGTAGGGGTATTGGATCTGCCTCTCAGGTATTTCTCGAGGACCTTGCCGATCTGCGGATGTCTCATGTCTTTCTCCGAAGCCATGGTCACCATGAGCCCTCCGGCTATATCCTCCGCCAGTCTGCATATCTCGTAGGGAAAACGGGTCACGTTCTGCTTGCAGACGTTGGCCAGAAGCAGGTCGATCAGATAGGTCCCGGACGCGGTTTTATGGCCCTGGGAGGAGCAGGCGATTCCGCAGGAATACAGGGTTTCGTTGAGATGAATCATCTCGATGAGCTTATCCTTCACGTGAGATGCATTGGAGGCGCCATTGTATTCCGCGCATAATGCCGCCGCGCCGATGAGCGCATCCCCCACGCCGACCTTGCACCCCCCGTAGCTCTGACGATGATAACCGGCAAAGCGTTCGACCAGAAGACCGCTGAACTCGTATTCCCCGCACATGAGCACATTTTCCCAGGGAACGAACAGGTTGTCGAAAACCATGAGGGCCTCATGGCCTCCGAATTGAGCATTTCCCACGTCGATGGAGCCGCCCTCGAGCTTCCTGGTGTCACAGGATTGGCGACCATATATGTAATATACACCTTCGGCATCCGCCGGACAGATGAAAGATACGGCGTAATCGGCATCTTCCTTTCGCATGGCGATGGTCGGCATGACGAGAATCCAATGAGAATTTACCGCACCCGTCTGATGAGCCTTGGCGCCGCGGACCACGATCCCTTTATCGTTCTTTTCCACAACACGGACATAAAGATCCGGATCTGCCTGCTGGTGGGGCGGCAAACTCCGGTCGCCTTTCACATCCGTCATGGCCCCGTCCACCGTGAGATCCTCATCCTGGACCATCCGAAGAAATTTCAAGAACCGCTCGTGATATTTGGTCCCCGATTTCAGGTCCATCTCAAAGGTGACACTATCCACCGCATTGATGGCGTCCAACCCTACACAACGCTGGAAGCAGGCCCCGGTGTGCTGGCCCAAAAGACGCTGCATTTTGACCTTTTTCACCAGGTCTTCCGTGCTCTGATGCAAGTGGGCAAAACGATTGATCTTGTCCCCTGTCAGGTGGGATTTGGCCGTCATGAGGTCTTCGCTCTCGGGCGCCTGAGCCAGTGCATAGGTAGCTTTCACACTGTTCATGGACGGCCGGATGATGGGATGGTCTACAGGATTTTGAACCAGTTCCCCCATCAGGTAGATTTTGAATTTCATTTTGCGCAAGCTCTCTTCATACTGCTCGGCAGTTTTAAGCGCCATGTCCAAACCTCCTCTTTGAGGTTGAGTTATTTGATCAGATACTGACTATGCCTTTCCGAAGCCGCAATTCGGGTATCTGCACTCCGCGCAATTGGTGCATAGCCCTCCATGCGCAAGCTTCACAATGTCTTTTCTATCGATGGATTCACCTGCCTGTGTTCTTGCATAAATAAGATCGAAGATGCTTGTTTTGTGATACATTACGCAACCGGGCAGTCCCATGATCGGAATCGTACCCAGATAAGCCAGCAGGAACATGGCGCCAGGCAGTACAGGCGCTCCATAACAAATTATTTCCGAGCCGGCCTTTTTTATGCCTGCCGGTGTAACGTCATCAGGATCCACCGACATGCCACCCGTAACAGTAACCAGATCCGCGCCCTTGTCGATCAGCTCATGGATGGATTTGGAAATCATGTCGACTGAATCGGATACGAAAATCTGATCTATAACCTCGCTCCCGGATTCGCGGACCTTCTCCCGGATGACTGGGCCGAACCCGTCTTTTATGCGACCGCTGAACACCTCAGTTCCAGTCGTGACGATGCCAACTTTGAGCGATCTGAAGGGCAGGATTTCAATAATGGAAGGGTACTTTCGACATGACTCCTCAAGGTCTAGAATTTCAGTTTCAGCAATAAAGAGAGGAATAATCCTGGTTCCGGCGACAACCTTCCCGGCCTTGACGCGCTGATTTGTATGAATGGTGGCGAGCATCACATCTGGATAAGAGTTCAGCTCATACAAAGCTTGTGTATTAACCTTTAGCAATCCTTCCCTTACTGCGGATAATTCTACTTTTCCCTCCTTCGGCTCGGAAAGGGATAAATTTTGACCTGCAACAGCCAATGCTATACGTTTTGCGGCCTCATCTTCATGAAGATCACCTTCAGCCAAATCGAAGACGAAGAGTTTCTCTTTACCCATGTCGAGTAAACGGGGAATATCATCTCTTCTGATAATATGGCCCCGCCTGAAAGCGGGTCCCTTCGCCTTTCCTGGAATGATCTGGGTGATATCATGTCCAAGGACCATGTCTTCGGCTTCATAGACCGATACTGTCTTCATATGTGTCCCTTGTCTGTTTTCTGAAATGAATACTTGAAACATGCCGAACTTTTTTACCGAGTCTTTTCTTGGGATTACAATCCTCATGCCAACGGTTTTCCCCGGACCAAGTATATCGGGTAGCCTTTTTCATTTCTCCTATGTATACCAGAACCGACACATGTATACTCTGCCCGTGTATGCTGTTGTCCCATGGAGAATCTGACATCGGCGATTTTCTCATCGGTGGAGGCTGTTTCCTGGTAGGCCTGCCAACCCTGTTTGCACAGCATTCCACAACTTGTTCGATCCCGGGGACCGGAGAGCATCCCGGGATGGGTGCGCATGAAAAACAGATGCCCCTGGTCCCGAGGTCTTGCCTTCCCTCACAAAGAACTATATCGCAGGCTGGTTCACGTCCGGTTTGATCAAGAGTACCGGAATGTTGGTATCATGGAGGGCTTTGGGAGCTACGCTGCTGAAGACCCGCCTCACGACGCCCGAGCAGCCTTGTGATGCGACAATAACAAGTTTTCCCGCAGTTGGCATGCGAAAGTTTTCGAACGTGATTCTGCGTACATTCCGCCATGTTATACGAAGTTGCGTTCAAGAGAGTATTAAAAGCGTTTAAAAACGTGGGGAGCAGCGGCCCCCAACACCCCCATCACCGCTCTCCATGTCCGGACCACGATCCGGCTCACGGTGGCGCTTGCGCGTGTGGCCGAAATCCCGGGGGGATGCGGGGGAAACATTCCCCCGCTCTTTTGCGTTACCACAATCTTGAACGCACCTCCGTACTAGGCCTGGATCAGCTAAGGCGATATTCACACAGATCCTCGGCCACTATAAATTCAGCATGAGTGATGGCTCTTAGCTTTTCAACCGTGATACCGGGGGCGATTTCCTTCAGCACCAAAGCTTCAGGTGTCACATTAAAAACCGCCTTGTCAGTGATGATGATATTCGCCACTCCTTTACCGGTAAGCGGTAATGTGCATTCCTTCAAAATTTTTGACTCGCCGTTTTTGACATTATGCTGAGTAACTACCACTACTTTACGGGCTTTACTGACCAGTTCCATGGCCCCGCCCATACCAGGTCCAAATCTGCCCGGGACAAGCTCTCGGGCCCAATTGGCCAAATTTCCCTTCTGGTCTACTTCCAAGGTCCCCAGGATAACTGTATCTACATACCCACCTCGAATAATTCCAAAGGAGGTGGAAAGATCAAATATTGCAGCGCCGGGAAGCAGTGTTATGGGCTGTGCACCAGCATTGAACGCATCGGGGTCCTGACAGCCCACCTCAGGTGTGGCACCGTACGCCAAGACGCCGTTTTCCGCATGCATGGTCACCTCAACACCCTCCGGGATATAGTTGGCAACCGCTGTTGGAATGCCGATACCCAGATTTACCACTGCGCCGTCCTCGAGCTCCAATGCAGCCCTGCGGGCTATCATTTCTCTGTCATTCATAATTTGCCGCCTCCTTTCGTTTCAAGTTTCCTGTGCGTACCCAAAGATCTTCATAGATCTTATGATGATCTTCCATCGCGTTGCCCTGGACGACGGCCTTGATGAAAACGCCGGGAATTCCCACTCTGTCAGGCTCGATCTCTCCTATATCCACGATTTCATTAACCTCAACCACGGTATAATCGGCTGCCGAAGCCATGACGACGTTGGTGTTGGGTGAAACCATCCGGTGCTGGACATTGCCCATCGGGTCGGCGCGATAGCCTTTAATGAAGCCGACATCCGCCCTGAGAGGCAACTCAATCAGATATTGCTTTCCTTGAATGGTCACCTTTTGCTTCCCCGGTTCCAGCATGGTGCCAATGCCGATGGGGGATATTACGCCTCCCAGGCCGTAGCCGCCCGCGCGAATCTTTTCAATCCAAATTCCCATCGGATGGTATTCGACTTCCAATTCACCGTTTTTAAACACCTTTACAGCTTCGGGACTGGTGCCGATATGGGAGGTTATGACCTTCTTTATCTGCTTGTTTACAAATAAAGGAGCAAGATCAAACCCTCCTCCAGGATAGCCGCATGTCACGGAAATCAGGGTTATATCCTTAACTCCGGATTGGCTAATCGGTCGATGCACTTTATTGGCGCACAAATGCCGTTAAAACCGCCTATCATGACTGTCATGCCATCGTGAACTCTTTCCATTACCTGATCCAAAGGTGTGACTTTATTCATTTTCTCTTCTCCTATGCATGCGAACTCCCAAAAATCCCGGTTTGAAAATGTTTCAGTGCGAGGGTGTAGAGTCGGAATTAGAACTCTACCCCCAAGTCATCCGCAACATCTTCTTTGGTGACTGTACTGCAGTAACTGAATTCGCTTCAATGGACATAGTTTTTCCTTTTTGTTAAAGAAAACACCGTACGGAATAAAGATTACCGTAATACGATTGTCATGGACTTCCGGGACTCTCTTTCTCTGGCGAACAGCCAATCGCATTTGTAGTCAATTCATCAAGATATGGACTCCTTTTCCGCATATTCCATTGAATGCATGGGAATGATCAGGTCGGCCATGCCCTTTAGCTTCAGCATACTGTCGTATGCCTCAAGGCTGTTAACACTGACCCCGATGGGAATTACCGGCCAGGCCTTCCGTATTTTCTCAGGCGGTTCAAAGTTCTCAAGGACACAACAAAAACCAGTCAATGCCGCTTTTTTGTTTTCCAGGTCCACGAGAACAGCCTGTGATCCCGGAGTATGTCCTGGAACCGGAACGACGTTAATTCCCGTTACGATCTCTTTTTCACCTTCTATGACTTCAAAATCGGATGATTCGAAAAATAAGGGATTATAAGAGCCTCGGAATACAGGATGGGGATTTCGTGCAAATGCCATCTCCTTTTCCTGAATAATGACTCTTGCATTGGGAAATAGTTTGTTGTTTCCGCAGTGATCGTAGTGCAGGTGGGTTTGAATGATGATTTTTATCCGACTCGGATTGGAACCTCTCTTTTCGAGAGCCTCCTCTACGGACTGATAGTTCT
Organism: uncultured delta proteobacterium; assembly: GCA_963805125.1. Lineage (GTDB taxonomy): Bacteria > Desulfobacterota > Syntrophobacteria > Syntrophobacterales > Syntrophobacteraceae > SbD1. Next base: position 622,780 of record CAWDTD010000001.1, read on the forward strand.
CATAGAGTTGTCCAAACAGGTAGCGCTTTATATCCTGACCCGACATCCCGGTATCCACCAGCAGTTCCGTGTCTGCCGTCCTGATATACCAGGCCACGATCGGTACCCATATCTTCTGGTCATAATTCATGAAGTAGGTGAATTGACCTTTGCTGAAGGTTTGCTTACCCAGCAATAAAGGGTAGATTACATTGGACATACACATCCTTTCGAGCTGCAGTCACAGCGGGATATTTCCATGTTTTTTCCATACACGCGGCGCTTCCTCTTTATTCTCCAGCATAAGCAGCGCATTTGTTATGGCTGTTCTGGTATCTTCGGGTCTGATCACGGCGTCGACGTACTGCTTCGATGCAGCAAAATACGGGGTTGAAAAAGTATCTTCATATTCCTGCATTTTCAACTGCCTGAGAGCCCCGGGATCTTGGGCCTGCTCTATTTCCCTTCGATAAAGAATATTCACGGCGGGCTCGGACCCCATCATTGCGAACTCCGCCGTGGGCCACGCAAAAAACTGGTCCGCCCCCGTTTCGTGACAACACATCGCCGGGATCGCTCCTCCGTAGGATTTTCTCAACACGAGACTGACCATTGGGACACTTGCCTCTGAATAGGCGTAGAGCATTTTCGCCCCATGGCGGATAATTCCCCGATGCTCCTGCTCGGTGCCCGGCATGTACCCGGGGACGTCCACCAAAGTGACCAGGGGAATGTTGAAAGCGTCACAAAATCTGATGAACCTTGCCGCCTTGTCCGCCGCGTCAATATCGATTACACCAGCCATGAACCGGGGTTGATTTGCCACAATCCCAACAGATCTCCCGGCGAACCGGGCAAAACAGATGATTATATTGCGGGCGAAGGCCGGTTGAACTTCCAGGTAATCTCCGTCATCGACAATTTCTCCGATGACCTCAAGCATATCGTAAGATTTGTTTTTGGCAACAGGGACGACGTCCTGCAACCGTGGGACCTTCCGGTCGTATGGATCGCGCGTTTGCTTAAGTGGAGGCTTTTCCCTGTTATTGGAGGGGAGATAACCAAGCAAACGCCTGATCGCCGGCGAGAGTTCACTTTCACTGGAGAGACAAAAATGAGCCACGCCTGATTTACGGGTATGAATTTTCGCTCCCCCCAGGTCCTCGAACGAAACCTGTTCACCCATAACAGACTTTATCACGGCGGGGCCTGTAATAAACATCTGACTGGTCTTGTCCACCTGAAATATGAAGTCTGTAAGAGCCGGAGAATAAACGCCTCCGCCCGTGCATGCGCCCAGTATTGCCGAAATCTGCGGAATTATCCCGGAGCATTGAGTGTTTTCCCAGAACATCCGACCGTACCCCGCCTCGTTTTCAATGCCGTCCTGGAGCCTCCCGCCTGCTGATTCATACAGTCCGATCACAGGAGCTTTCATCTTGCGAGCCAGACGAAGTATGTAGTTGATCTGTTCGCCCTGCGCTTTCCCGGTCGATCCCCCAAAAACCGTTACGTCCTGGGAAAAGATAAAAACGCGCCTGCCTTCAATTCGCCCATAACCCGTTACGACACCGTCCCCGACAATTTTTTTCTCCTGCATTTGGAAGTCGAATGTCTGAGTTTCCGCAAGCATGTTGATCTCGACAAACGTGCCGGCATCCATTACTGCCGAAACCCTTTCTCTTGCGGTCATTTTGCCTCTCTGACGCTGTTTCTCCTGCTTTTCCAGGCCGCCGCCGATACGCGCCTTTTCTTCCATTTCATCCAGTTTACTTATCAGCGCTTCCCAGTTTGTTTCTCGCATTGAATGTCTCCAGAATGCGTCGGATACTTCCCGAGACTGACTTTTTGCCATGCTTCCCTCCTGTATGCTATTTACCACTCAAACAGAAGGGAACACGGCAGAATAAGCGAAAGTCCAATCTATTCAGGTGTATGCCTCATATTTAGCCCGGGGATGATTGTCATGAATAATCAAACCATTGAAAAACCACCATTAACACTTACTATCTGCCCCGTAGTCCAAGCGGATCGATCGGAGCTCAAAAGCAAAACCATGGGGGCTATGTCTTCGGGTTTTCCCAGCCGACCCAGAGGGTACTGACGAACAAGCTTTTCGTAATTCTTTTCGACAAAACCTTGCGGATAATGGGATGTATTGACTACTCCCAGGGATACTCCGTTAAGCGTTATATTGTAGCGTCCCACTTCCTTGGCGACCGATTTGATTAACCCGATCTGTCCGGCGCGCGCCGCAGCTACGACTGATATGCCACTTTCACCGACTCTGCTCGAATCCCCCATTATGCTCACAATTTTCCCATACTTATTTTCAATCATCCCCGGGAGAACGGCGTGTGTCATGTTGAGCAACCCATAAAAGCATACGTCAACTTGTTTTTTCCATTTTTCCGGAACCGATTCCGCGAATTTTCCCGCTGTCGCGAATCCGGCCACATATACGAGAATATCCACTCTGCCGAAAGAATCCCGAGCCTTTTTCACAGTAGCGGCAACTTGCTGATAGTCGGTTACGTCCATTTTAGAAAACAATACGTTGCCGCCCTTTGATACCAAGTCATCGGCCACCTGTTGACCTTTGTCGACCACGATATCGGTAATGGCAAGTTTTGCGCCTTCCTGGATAAAACAGGAGCATATCTCTTGGCCGATTTCTGCCGTACAACCACAAACAAACGCCACTTTATCTTTGAGTCCCAAGTCCATAATGTATGTCTCCTTTTGCTTCTTTGATGGTTATTTCTTAAACCTGTCACAAGATCGGCAACGCAGCAGAACCTATGCATTGGGAACCGGATTGATCTGTATTACAGGCCGATAGAGCCGTGGAGCTCGAGTTATTCGATGCAATTTTTCATGAGAGCTACTCAATCAAATCTCCTCCCGTTCGAAGCCGGTAGAGCTTTCCGCGGCTTGAGCGATGAAATTAAGGGATGAACTTTATGGCCTTCCAGTAGGGCATACAGATAAGCATACCCACTATCGCCGCAATGGCGAATGCCAGACCCCCCAGGGAAAGATATTTGTTATCCCAAACGGTGCCCCTGGAAATTGCGTCCGCCATCATGGCAAAGGGCTGCTGATAGGCCATGAAAAAGGCATTGCCGCCGATGGCGAAAACAGTAGCCACTATTATGGGGTGAATCCCGAACTTAGAGTATAAGGGCACCATGATGGGCGCCAACAAGGCGGCAGTGGCAAGGCCCCAGCTCACATCGAAGAAGCGGAGTATCCAGAAAACAAGGACGAAAATGAGCAAAAAGGACACCGGGTTAACAGCCAGGGCGGATATTACCGGATCGAGAAGATCAGCCAGCCATTTGGCGATGCCTGCAGAAGCCGAGATTGCCGGCAGGCTGATCGCTCCGCCCAGAAAGAGTATGATATCCCAGCTCACACCGACGCCGATGTCGGCGGAGGTGAGCACTCCGAATATAGCCAGCAAAAAGAAAGCACCCAGAGCCGTAGCTGCGGTAGGGATGTGGTGAATGCTCTCGGTGGAGAACATCAGGAAGGCCCCCACCAAAATCGCCAGACTGACCGCCTCTTTGTTGGATATCCGACCCAGCTTCTCATACTCTTCCTTGAAGGTATGCTGTTCGAGCGCCAGTGGTTTTTCCGGCCGCAGCAGCAAATAGACCAATACGATGTAGGCCACCGTCACCACCAGCCAAAACGGGCCCATGCCCTCTACCCAGGCAGTCGAATTTCCCATTGCCTTTAACTCGGCAGGAAACATTCCGGTGAGGATAGGACCCCAAAGGGAGCCGGTCAGCCAGCCGGTCCCCGGCAAAATGGCCATGCCGAAGGCCGTCAGGGTGATCAGGCTGGCTTCACGACCGCCTAATCGCAGGCGACAGGCCTCCACGGTTCCCAGCGCAATGGGTATGACGATGGCCACCCGCACTGTAATGGAGGGTGTGAGCAAAGACAAAATGATCCCGACGATGACCCACCCCAAAACTATAGTCAGATAGCTGGGGCGGAACATCTTGAGGACCCAGAAAACTATCCTTCTTCCCAGGCCGGTCTTTTGCAAGACATACCCAAAATACAAGGCCGGAATCAGCACCCACAGGGCCGGGCTGGCGTATCCGCCCATAACCACCGAGTACTTCAGCCCGGCTACGAGGCATCCGGCCAGCAGGACAGAGCATCCAGTGGTATAGGGTATTCCCCCGGGGCGAAAGATCCACAGGCCCAAGGTGATGACGATGGTACCCATAACCAGGTTGCCGTCATGGGTCAGGGCCCCTACAGGGGCCACTACCGCCACCACCAGGCCGATTAGGGCAAAAAGGACAGCTCCGATTAGTCTGATATTCATTGTTCTCACTCCGTAATTAGTAAGGCCAAGTTTTTGGCAAAGACTCCTGCTCTCATCCGGAGGCATTCCCCAAGGGGTGCGGCATTTAGCCCGCCGCAGCCAGCGACTTTTTTCCCTTTACCGCGAGTACCAGTCCCAATTCAAAGCTGAACAGAGTCAACAACTTGCAAACTACGGCTGACTAGTTAGACCGTGCACTGGTTTCACTCTGTTTCTTCTTGATGGCGCGAAGGACCTTTTCCGGGGTGATCGGAAGATCATAAAATCTCTCACCGATTGCGTTTGCCACTGCATTGCCGAATGCATGCAACCAGCCGACTGAGGCCCCTTCGCCTGCCTCCTTGGCCCCAAACGGACCATTCGGATCAATGCTTTCCACCAGAATGTGTTCGACCTTACGCGGAATATCCATAGAAGTCGGCAACTTATAATCCATGAAGTTCGGATTGAGCACGTGACCATCGGCAGGATCCCTCTTTAGATCCTCGAACATGGCTTGCCCCTGGCACATTATCCATGCCCCGTTCACCTGACCGACGCAATTATTGAGGTTCAATACCCTGCCGACATCATGAGCCCCAACCATATTCACGATAGTGATCTTTCCTGTCTCTGGATCTACTTCCACTTCGACTATATCCACTCCAAAAGAATAAGCCGGGGAAACGTTGCCTCTCCCCGACTTGAAGTCCAGGTAAGGGAGATCGAAGTCATAGTTGGCCCGTCCCCATACGGTCTTACTCTCTGATGACATCTTCTGTCCGAGGTGCCTGATAAGCGCTTCTAATTTCAATGCTTTTTCAGGATTGGTTGCCGGATATACTCTTCGATCTTTGAAGATGAGCTCTTCCGGTTTTACTTCAAGCATTTTACCAGCCTGTTCCGCCAGTTGTCTCTTGGCGTCCTCGGCTGCCAGTTTCGCGGCATTTCCGGAGAAGAAGGTGACCCGAGATCCATAGGTGCCAGGGTCGAGCGGTGTAAAATCCGTATCGACTCCCCAATTGATCGTAATATCCTGCATCCTCAAACCAAGAACCTCCGCCACGATCTGGGATATAACCGTACATGAGCCTTGACCGATATCCGTGGCGCCTGTTTGGACCGAAGCCGTTCCATCCTCGTTCATTCTTATGATACATGAGGCTGAGTTATGGCCGCTGATCCTCACCCCCGTATAGTACGAACCGGTTGACATACCGATGCCGCGATAAGGAGGCAGCTTACCTTTTTTCTGTTTCCATCCTGACGCCGCCACCGCCTTTTCGATGCACTCCGTCAAACCGCAACTCTCAATTTTCAAGCCTCGGGGGGTTATATCGCCCGTATGGACAGCATTTTTGACGCTCACTTCGGCGATATCGAGCCCCAGATCATTGCACATCATATCGAGCTGCTGCCCCAACGCCCATCTGACCTGTGGAACGCCGTGTCCTCTCAAAGATCCACAGTGGCCCTTATTGGTGAAAACACGGACCGCATCGTACTTGACATTGGGAATGTAGAGAGGCAAATCTGTGGAAAGCGCAGCCAGGTTTATTGAGATCGGACCAATGCTGGTAAAGGCTCCTCCGTCTGCCACCACGTATATCTGCATGGCCTTTAAGGTTCCGTCCTTCTTCATTCCCGTTTTGACCTTCACATAGAACGGATGGCGCATCTCGCCCATGACCAGGACATCTTCCATCGTGTAAACAATTTTTACCGGCCTGCCTGTCTTCCTGGACAACATGAGCGCACAGAAATCGAGGGCATGGGGATCGGACCGTGCCGACCCAAAACCGCCGCCTACAAATGTTTGAACGAGTCTTAGCTGACTTGGCTTAAGGCCAAGCGCCATGGCCATCTTTCTGCTTGCAACATACGGACTCTGTTTGTTCGCCCAGATCGTCGCCTTACCTGAAGAGTCCCAAAGACCCAAAGCGGCATGAGGCTCTATAAAGCCGTGTTTGATAGCCTGCGTCCAGAATTCGTCCTCCCTGACGTGATCCGACTCCTGAAATCCCTTCTCCACATCGCCAAATCCTATATGTGATTCCGCACATATGTTATTGGGCTTATCTTCGTGAATGAGAGGAGCTCCTTCCTTCATCGCTTCGAATGGATCAAAAACAGCGGCAAGTATATCGTAGTCAACCTTGATGAGGTCCAGGGCTTCTTCTGCTATATCCTCATCTGCGGCAGCCACAGCCGCCACTTCATCCCCGATGTACCGGACTTTGTCTTGCGCCAGAGGCGCCTGATCGCGATATTGCGAACTAAATCCGAATTTGAGACCCCACGGAAAATCTTTTCCGGTAATAACCGCCTGTACTCCCGGAAGTTTCAGTGCGGCACTGGCGTCGATATTCATAATCTTTGCGTGGGTAACCGTGCTTCTTAATACTTTCCCGTGAAGCATGCCCGGCAAAAAGGAATCAGCACCGAATGCGGCCTTCCCGGTGGCTTTGAGGACACTGTCGACTCTCGGAATCCCTTTACCGATATTCGAAAATTCATCCTTCATGATCTAGGCCTCCTTCCTCATTCGCTCGGCCGCTTTCGAGACTGCTTCTATGATCTGAAAATAGCCCGTACAACGGCACAAGTTCCCGCAGAGGCCGTTTCTAATTTCGTTTTCAGTCGGATCGGGATTCTTGTCCAAAAAGGCCTTGGCCATCAGGATCATCCCCGGAGTGCAAAAGCCGCACTGGATTGCTCCGGCATTGATGAATTCCTCCTGTATCGGATGGAGCTTATCTTCGCGTGCCAGACCTTCAATCGTCGTGATTTCTTTTCCCTGAACAGTGGCGGCCAGAACCAGACATGAATTGACAGCCTTGCCGTCAATCAGGATGGTGCACGCGCCGCACTGGCCTTCGTCACAACCTTTATGGGTGCCTAATAATCCGAAATTCTCCCGTAGAACCTCCAGAAGGGTCCTGCGATGATCAATCTCTTCTTCGAATATCATTCCATTTATTTTAAAGCTCATTACCTGTTTCATTTCTTGGTCCTCAAGGTTGCACATTTAATGTTCAATCAGAGTCTCACGAATAAAGGAATATTTAAAGATATTTCCAAACACGTCTCATCAGGATATCTTCTGTTCTCTTTTGAAGTCCAGTTCATGCCCTGTCGAGACATTGCCGGATAGCCCTCTTTGTGAGCACCCCCACTATGGTTTTCCTGTATTCGGCGGAGCTCCTTATGTCATCGATCGGTTTGGATTCCTCGGAAGCAATTCGGGCGGCAGTCTCGATCAAATTGTTATCGAGCACCTTAGCGCTCAAAATATCTTCTGCCTTTCTGGCCCGCATGGGGATCGGGGCAACGGCCCCAAGTACTATCCTGGCATCTTTACAAACCGACTTTTTTGCATCGAGCGCCAGATAGACGGCCACTCCGACCATTGCCAGATCCATTTCTGCTCTGAGCTGATGTTTCAGATATGTTCCTGCTCCCGGAGCAGGCGGAGAGGGGATCAAAATCTCCGTCACCAGTTCACCCGGAGCCAGCACGGTTGCACCAGGGCCTGTAAAAAAATCCTCAACCGGAACCATTGATTCCTTTTCGCGGTTTACAACCTTCAATTTAGCCTGCAGGGCGATCAAGGGGGGCGCGGAGTCAGCGGAGGGAACGGCATTACACAGGTTTCCCACCATTGAAGCTGTGTTTCTAATCTGAGGAGACGCCAATACGGATAGAGCATCCGTAATGATCGGGTAAAGTTCACATACGAGCGGCGATTCCAGAATATCACTTAAGGTCGTAACCGCCCCGATCCTCAATCCTTGAGGATCATTCCGGATGAAATTGAGGTCGGCAATTGCTTTCAAGTCAATTATGTACCTTGCAATTAAATCACGCCTTTTCAGTTTATTGATTATGTCAGTTCCCCCAGAAATTACCCTGGCAGAGCCATAATGCTTTTCGAGCATAGACAGGGCTTCCTGCACCGTTCTTGGGAATAAGCATTCGATTTCAGGCAGCCTTCTCAGCCTACCCTGTTTCTTACACATGTTATCCTCCTTGGCTTGTAGTCTGCCACCGAGCGTTAATGTGCAGTTACAAAATCCCTTCTTTTTTAATTGTACTTGAAACCTATTTTGAAACTGGAGGATCCAATTCTCATAATGTAGATCCTGAATCCGTGAACTCAAATTGAGCGAGGTTACTTATCAAACCCTTGGGATTCATTTTTTTGCCAAAACTCGGGGCCGAAGCCCAAAAATTACAGAACTGGCTACTTAATGGGCGATAATTTCTCCTGTCAAATAATCAATATCTGCAAGTTGGACGGAGTTATCCCTCTGATTTTGCCGTCTTCCAAATTTTCTGCGCTCAGCAAGCCTCTGTACGCCCCATCAGCCACAGGCAAAGCGTGTATAGACGGTCCGAAAAGCCGCAAAAGCAGGACAATGACGGCTGAAGACAAGTTTGAGGCGGCGGCCTGTTCGCACCAAGCGCGCCGCCAGGTACATCAACTCCTGCATCACGGTCTTTATCCGGCGTCTTTTGGCGATATGGCGCACAGGGGTTTGTCCGGAAACAAGTCCGAGTTGTCCGATGGCGCGCAGAATATTGTATGCCAGTCCCCCAAGAGTCAGGATCAAGGCATTGGTAGCGAATTTGCCCGATGGGAGCCTTTCCATGTCCATGTCAGATTTGATCTCAGCATGGAACTGTTCGCTTGTGCCACGACCCTCGTAAAGCCCGATCACATCTTTTTCGGGCAGATCCAGTGTGGTCCACCATCCCTCGATCTCGATTTCCGGGGTGAGAAGACGTTGCCCGCGCCGGTCGATGGTGCGCTCGACCACCCGCATCACCCTTTTGAACATGTAGGTCTTCCCCTCGTGGACCTGTCGGATATGGACTGTGAGCAGTCCAACTCTTTTTCCATCCCTGGGAGTAGTAAGCGCGCCCTCATTGAAAATCCGCTCCGCCCATTCGACCTGGTCTTCTCTTCGGGGATTCCATTTTATGATATAGCCGACATTCCTTTTGCCCGCCAGGGTAACGCGTGTATCCAGCGCATCGTGGGCCGAGTCCAGGCGCACCAGAAGCTTTCGCGAGCTGAGACTGCGGGCTTTCTCGATGACCCGCTCAATAAAAGGGATGAACCCCTCCTGGCTGTGTTGGCTGCCGTTACGCAATTCCAATTCCAGGCACCAGCCCTCCGTTCCCAGGTACGCAGCTATGGGCGCATATCCGTCTCCTCCATTGTAGATCCGGGAGACTCCTTCCTTTTTGGTCTTGGAGTTGTCCATGCCAAAGACGTCGCAGTCAAGAGGGATATGTCCTGTGTCCAGCGCAGTGATTGTCACCCGGGCTTTTTTCAAGAATCCCACCGAGCAGGAATCGGCAACAGGCCGCAGGGCGGGCGCAACCTCATCCAGACGCTGCCTCAAGGTTTCAGTAGAAGGGACGCGTGCAATTCCCAAGGATTGACTGAAGTGGTCGTCATCCCGGCAGTTCGTTATGGCTTCAAAATCGGTTTTCCCCATTGTCAGAAGCCCTACATAACTACGGAGGATATCGTCAAGACCAATGCCGCCGACCTTCCTGGGAAAGGCGTCCATTGCCTTGGTTGGCAACGAGCACAGCTTGTTGATGCACAGCCCCACGAGGGCGAGACCTGAGTGAGAGGTATAGAATTCTTTTTTGGACTGCGTGATAATAAATTGCTTCATGCTTCACCTCCCAAGTGAGTCCTTGTGAGGCGGCATAATGCCATAAAACCTAAACTATTTCAAATATTTATATAGTGAAAGACTAGAAAACTGATATTTATAAGTTCACGGATTCAGGTGTAAGAATACCAGCGTTGAGGGACCGAGTTGGAGACATTCCAGAGCTTGCTAAGGAGTTTATCATACAGTTCAATTCGAACGCTAAGCTGTCAATACAAGTCCTAGAGGTGCTATGTAGTTATCAGTGGCCAGGTAATGTAAGAGAATTGAAAAACGTGATCTACCATGCAATAATACTACGACAAAAAGGTGAAATTGTTTTAGAGGATTTACCTGGTTATTTTTTAGATTCGATTAGCAAGTTGGAGGTTAGCACGAATCATGCGGTTGCCGGAGGCCAATCCCTTTTAAGAGACTTTGTCGCCGAGGTGGAAAAGGGTAAGATACTTCGGACGCTGAGGGAATGTAACGGCAATCGTACTAAGGCCATGCAGATGTTAGGGATCTGCAGGCGAACATTTTACAAGAAGTTGGACAAGTACAATATCAAACAACAATGATTTAATCCATCGGAGGGCCCATTTTCGAACTGCCTTCGACATTATCGAATTGCATCTCTACGGGGCCGCCGCTGTAATCCTACATTAGCAAGGCGCGGGGAGCGAGGGGCAGAAAGCCCAAAGTCCGATAAACAAATAAACGAATTAAATAAATTATACGAAGGTGCGTTCAAGATTGTAGTAACGTAAAAGAGCGGGGGAATGATTCCCCCGTATCCCCCCCACCGTGAGCCGCGAAGCGGCGATGGGGGTATGGGGGTTGGGGGGACAGCAGCTTCCCAAGTTTTTAAACGCTTTTAATACTCTATTGATCGCAACTTCATATAAGGACAACTCCGCAAATCAATGCTGAATTTTAACTTCAGAGAGGCATAATCAACTTTTCCATGTCCGTCACCTTTGTGAATCTTCGCGGACTGCCCATCCGGATGGCGGGCATCCAATCAGCCTCCGTCTTCTGCCGATAGATAGTCACTGGTCAACGCCAACTTATAATCCTCACTTCGTCCCTTTTTTGTGCCAAACTTACCGGACCCAGACATCTTGGAGCCGCAAAATGATGCTTCCTCCCTAAATATATGAATACAAGAACAATTTGATTCACCGCCGTACTCTCAGCCTGACTGGTCGGAACTAAGACCGGCTGCGAAAACAGCATCATTCAGCAGAAAGGAGGGTTGACAATGATCATGCCAAACATATCGATACCGGTCAAATGTCCGAAGTGCGGGAGCGAGAATGATAAGTCGAGGTGGACTCGCACCACCGTCATAGCATGGATGAGCAGGTTACCGGGAGCCCACACAGCAAAAATTTATGACAAAAAATGCGAGGCGTGCGGACACGAATTTCAAATCTTTCAAAAATGAGGGTTTGGCCCCATATTCTTTGGTCCTGCAAAGTGATATAGTAACAACTCGGGTATCTCGAAGCGGTTCATGTGCTTTCCCGGATGGGGGAGAGTGAGACCAACGTTTAATTGTACTGGCTGCTCTCAAAATGGGGGAAGCCGTACTGGTTACGGCATTCAGCAAAAGAAAGCCGGACCCGATAGCCTGGATTATTAATTCGTGTTCAGGGAATTGCCTGTGGACCGAGACTCATCGCGTTTTTTGGACTCAGCGGTTCATTGCCATACTCTGATAAGGAGAGAAAAATGTCTGCCGATAAATCCAAGCGAGGCCCTTACGCCAACAGCAGAGTCAATCCTCACGAGCGAAATGAACTTAAATATTGGTGCCAAAAATTCGCTTGCACCGACATGCAGCTAAAAAATGCAGTCACGGCAGTTGGTACTTCTGCTGACGCAGTGCGAAAATTCCTGAAAGGAAAATAGTGAGCCAAGAGCCGATGACATTCCACATGAGGACGGAAAGAAGGTTGGACCACCTCTAAGATGTTAGACGGCAGAACCCATGGGCCGAGCGCATTATTCACTTTGGAATTCGCGACGGCACCTGGGTCCAAACATCAGAAGATTACGTCGGAAGGAAGAGTTGGTTTTGCCGTTCAATGCAAAGGACTGGTAATGGGATTTATATACAAGGGTTATTTGCTCAGGTCAAAATCCGTTCATCTTGCCGAAAGTGACCGTTGGACCCTGGAAGTCACCGTTGTCCGAAATAAAGATTCAGAAACTGAAACGAGAGAGCGAACCTTCTCTTCCGAAAATACCTTTTCTACCAAGCAGGTAGCAGACATGGAAGGCATCATATTTGCGAGAAAAATCATTGATGGTGAAATAAACGGATTGTCGATTAACGATTAAAAATTGGAACTATAGCGACTTTATAGGCCTGGCCATCATGATTCTGACCGGAATGACCAGTATTGCCGACATTGTTGCTGAAGACAGATTCACGGCTCACGGTGGCGCTTGCGGCGGCGGCCTTCGGCCAATCTCCACGCCCCGCGAGGTGCCGGCGCTCGGCCACACGCGCTTGCGCGTGTGCGCCTGGCGGAGCCTGGAGATTGAGGGGAATCATTCCCCCGCTCTTTTGCGTTACTACAATCTTTGTCACCGGCAATCTTGAACGCACCTCCGTATGATAGGCATTTTCACTTGCGTGTTTTGATAGGGATATCGTGTGATTTATGGACTCTGAGCGTTCCGGGAGCTTTTTCGAGCGGAATTTGACCCCAAAGTGCAGTTCTGAAGCGTGGCGTACAAGTTGGCGCATTATTGCGGCTAGATCTCTTCCGGTATATTTTTTCGCCCATGTCGCCGGCTGTTCGAGTAAATTGGGTAGCCATTTTAAGCTGCCGTATTCATTGATAGTTATTTGTAGATTGAACATGCCGATTACCCGATTTATCCCCCTTAAAACCACCCTTTACTAAACAATCCGCCGGCTATATTCATATACCCAATGTAGCATTGCCACCAATACATATCTTTGCGCTCCGGTTCGGGTATTTGCTTTGCATGATTTTAGGGAGGCGGATAGCTAAGCAGTCATGAAAAAGACATCGACAACGAAGGTCGCGGATTTGCCGTCGACACGCAAAAGCATTTTCTCCGAGTGCCGGGCTGAAGTGGATGCTTTGCCTTCACTTGAATATGAAGAGGAGGCTTTCAATAGAATTCTTGCTCTGGAACGCAAAAGATGCGAAAGGTCGAGAAGACCTTTCATGTTGATGCTTTTGTCCCTTGACAGTGTCCCTGCCGGTGGAAACGGAAACGACCCGCGCAGGAAAATACTCTCAAGCCTTGCATCCTGCAAAAGAGACATAGACGTCCTCGGGTGGTACAGGTCCGGTTCGGTTATCGGAATTATTTTTGCCGAGATTTGCACGTCGAGCAACGGAACTGTATCCGAGCGCATCATGGAGAGAATCAGGTCAAATCTGGCTTCGAGTCTTGAGCCGGGTGGAATCGGAAAAATTGATATATCCCTGCATCTTTTCCCTGAAAAGCTCGGGTCTGACGGTTCATCGACTAATCTGACGCTCTACCCGGATATCAGGCAGAGCCAGGATTCACAAAAGAAGGCGGTGTTTCTCGATAGAGTCATCAATATCGCAGGGGGTCTTACCGCACTCGTACTGTCAGCAGCTCTTTTTCTCGTTCGCCAATGAACTTGTCCATGGAAAAGTTAAGCGTGTGTTTTTCCATGTCTGTCAGAACGCCAGGGAAGTGTTCCGCTGCCTGGACGTACATATCTTCAACAAGATTTTAGCCCTATGAGCTAGCGTTGTCTTGCTCGTTCATATTGATTTGGCCATGGAAAGTCTACGTGAAGGGCTTGAGCCGCATGAAGAGGCCAATATGGCTGCCTCAATAGCTCTCTGGCCAGAAATATCGCATCAGCCTGACCTGTGGCGACAATTTGTTCAGCCTGCGCCGGATCGGTGATAAAACCCACAGCCCCTGTCGCAATCCCGACATTTTGCCGTATAGCCGCCGCAAAAGGAACCTGGAACCCTGGACCGGCAGGTATTCTTGCATGTGGGACCAGGGCGCCGCTGGAGCAGTCGATTAAATCCACTGCAACTTCTTTTAGTCGTCGGCAAAACTCAATTGACTGCTTCAAGTCCCATCCACCCTCGGCCCAATCAGTGCAAGAAATGCGAGCGAACACAGGCCAACCCTCAGGCCAGATATGGCGAATTGCCTTTGCGACCTTTAAAGGGAACCTGATCCGGTTTTCGAAATTGCCACCAAATTCATCGGTTCTTTGATTTGAGAGGGGTGAAAGAAACTCATGCAGAAGGTACCCATGCGCCATGTGGATTTCAACCACCTCAAAACCCGCTGCAAGGCTAAATTGGGCAGATGCGATAAACTGCAACAGCACGTCCGCCATGCTCTGTGCGTCCATCTCCAAAGGAATCGGGCAGCCATCATCAAAAGCAATGGAGCTTGGTGCTATCGGTTTCCATCCTCCCTCATTTTCCTTTAGCGGGCGATCCGCTCGCCAGGGCACATCAGTTGATGCTTTTCTTCCAGCATGCGCAAGCTGAATCCCGGGAACGGCACCCTGGTCTTTGATAAATGCAGCTATAGGGCGAAATGCCCGTGCATGCTCGGGCAGCCACATGCCCGAATCCGATGGAGAGATGCGCCCTTCGGGTGAAACAGCCGTTGCTTCAACCATGACAAGCCCCGCCCCGCCTACTGCACGGCTGCCCAAGTGGACAAGATGCCAATCGGTAGGCGTACCGTTCCGGCTTGAATATTGACACATCGGAGAGACAAAAATTCGGTTTCTAAATACGGTGTCCCTCAAATGAAACCGTGAAAAAAGCAAGCTCATGATTCGTGCGCCCTTAAACAGAATGGAGGCCAAAAACAGTTTTAATATACATGTTGCGCCTTTTCATGCCATTGCTGTCACTGATGCGAGCCGCATTGCCGTGGACACGGATGGTTTTGTCTTTCTATCGGAGCATCAAGCCCCTGCTGTGTGTTTGTCGTAAATTGCCAGGTGCTTTTTGAGCATCTCAGGGATAGGCAGGCTGTAGGGGCAGCGTTCCACGCACTCCCCGCACTCGGTGCAATTCCCGACTGACTCCATTGCCTTTGTCGCGAACCCCGCTGCCTTAGGGCCGGACATCCTGCGTGCAATTATCGGGTAGTTCATCGCGGCTGTGATCATAACCCCCTGTTCACAGGGCTGGCAGTACTCGCAGCGGCGGCAAAACTGCTGCCCCAACTGCGTCCGGTATCTTTCCATGGCAGCCAGGTCTTCGGGGATGACCTCGTTTTCAGTCTCGTAAACGGCTGCAATTTGATCGACCTGCTCGACGGCATCGAACCCCGGCAGAGGGATCACGTCGGGGAACTGGCGAAGGAACTTAAAACAGAGCTCTCCGTTGTCCAGTACACCCCCACCGAAAGGTTTCATGGCGCGTATGCCCATTTCCTCCTGCCGGGCAGCCGGATGGAGTTCTTCGACGGGTTTGGATTCTATGAAGTTGAAGGGGAATTGGAGGGTGCTGAAAAGCCCGGTCTTGACCAGCTTGACGGCCATCTCGATGCTGTGGGAAGTCACGCCGAGGTGCCTGATCTTGCCGGCCTGCTTTGCCCGGAAGACTGCCTCCAGTGCCCCGTCGGGTCCGGTTATCGCCTGATAATCGGATTCGAGCGACAGTTGATGTATCTGAAAAAGATCGATGTAATCGGTCCGCACGCGCCGCAGGCTGAGATCGATATCCGCCTCGGCGCCTGCGCGGTCGCGCTTCAACGTTTTAGTGGCAAGAACCAGACGGCTTCGGATGCCGTCAAAGGCCAGCCCCATTTTCTCCTCGCTGTCGAGGTACGCGTTGGCCGTGTCGAACAGGGTTATCCCTCTGTCATAAGCCCGCCTGAGAACCATCACTGCCTCGGCAGTGGATAGACGGATGATAGGAATGCCTCCAAAACCCACCTCGGAGACTTCGAGTCCTGTTTTCCCGAGTATGACGTATCGCACTGCCTTCCACCTCCGTTCAGCACTGGAGAGCTTTGCTGGAAGCAACCGAAATCCCTGGACACCGGCCCTCGATGTATTCTTGTTCCCAATTTTATCCCGATGGCATGGGCCTCGTCAACTTGTTGCGGCTTTCGAAATCAGCCCTTCAGATCATAGTCTTGGAGCCGTCCCTGAGAAGACTCCTCCTCCAGCACCTCGTCTATGTTCAGCGGATTGAGAGGCTTGCAGATGATCTCGTGAACACGAAGCCTTTTGGCGTGCTGAGAAGAGGCTGCCTGCATGACAAGCGCCGTATCCGAGCCTCTCGCGGTCCCGGCCATGGCGATCAGTTTCTCTCCGGATACAGCGTGACCTGCATCGGTTACCATGAGAACTATTTCAAAGCATACCTTGACTCCCTGGCTGAAGCAGCGAAGCAGGTTTGCCATGACGATAGGGACATTGGACTCGTATAAGGCGTTGGTGTGAAATAGCATGGTGCCGAAATGGACTTCGTGGCCCGAGTCTCTCAGGGATCTCACCAGTTCCTGTGGGAACGGATTCACTTTCCTTCGGAAATCAAACTGGTGAGGCACTACGATAAGCTTTGCGCCCGAGTCCTTGAAGAAATCCATGGCTTTTCTTGCTGTGGCACCGGTTGTTGAAGCTATCACCAGTTTTCTTATCGCTGTTGTCTTCAACTTCTCCTGAACAAGACGGAAGGTTAAATCCGTGTTTTCCGGTCTTCTCTCCTCGAAATAGACGATCTTGCTCTCCATACCTTCATCTCCTCCCAAGACAGACTTATTAACAACCCAAAAGTATTCTTTTTTGCTCCCAAAAAATACTACGCCGATGCGGCGGTGTGTGGCCTCCGGGCGCAGCCATGCGACGGGGCCTGCGCAGCGTGAGGTGCGGTTGAATGTCCTACCACTGGACCGGCACTCCAAAAAAGTGAAGTGGGCCACGAGGAACAAGCCGCTCCGCGCGCATCGCGGCACTTCATTAAGCGAGGCGCCACTCGCGAGAGGCACCCCGATTCCCGCTTCCCGCTCCGCACCCCGCCCCGATCGTCTATCACTCGCGTTGGGCCGTGGGCGGGGCGCCCCTATGTGAATGAAGCAAAAAATGATAACATGTCAGATGAGATCGGAAACGGGGTATGAAGCGTGCAAAACGGAGCACGGGCAACCCCGATGAAGTTGCCAAAAAGACTGCTCGATCAGGAATGAGTCTTTTTCGGTGGAGTAAATCCTTCCTATTTGTCTCCCCAACTATTACTCTCCCTTGCCTGAGGAAGCAAGGCTATTTGGATGTCGGGATCATGGAAGACGAGATGATAGGGCACCTTCGGGTTTCGACATTATCGAATTGCACCTCTCAGGCGGCGCTGCTATAATTACATAGGAGCGGGGAGCGGTCTTCTTCCGGCTTCTCGCCTCCCGCTACTGCTTTTGAGGGAGCATTTTAGTGCAATTGAATTCCAGAATTCAATCGGTCGCCCGTGCGCTCAGTATTGTCGACATTCTTGCCAAAGCGCGAGGCGAGCTGGCTTTGAATGAAATCGCCGTGCGGTTGTCGCTGCCCAAGAGCACGGTCCATGGTCTCATTTCTACACTGAAGGATTTTGGCTATATCGAGCAAAGCGCTTTTACCGGCAAATACAAGCTGGGGGTCCGCTTTTTTGAAGTGGGCCACATTGTCGCCCAAGGCTGGGAAGTACGCACGGTCGCCGCCCCGTACGTCAACCAACTGCTCGAGGAGTTGGGCGAGACGGTCCACCTGGTCGTCCTCGACAAACAGGAAGTCCTCTACATAGACAAGCGGGAATCGAGCCGGTCACTGCGGATCGCCTCACAGGTCGGGATGCGGCTGCCCGCCCATTGCACCGGGGTCGGCAAGGTGCTCATGGCGCACCTTTCGGCCGAGGAAAGACGTGAACTCATTGACAAGAAAGGCCTCCCCAGATTCACCAGGAACACCCTGACGGATGTGGAGGCCCTTGACGATGAGTTGACCAGGGTCAGGATTCAGGGTTTTGCAATCGACAACGAGGAGATAATGGACAGTCTTCGGTGCGTGGCTGCGCCAATCAGAGATCAGTCCGGCAATGTGATATCAGCAATAAGTCTTTCCGGCCCTGTGTCGCGCATGAAGGGTGAGCGGTTCGAGAAGGCCATAAGGCGTGTGAGGGAAACGGCGGAAGAAATTTCGGCGTGCCTGGGGTATCGCACGAAGAACAGTAATCAGGAATTTTGAAGGGTGACACATTTTCCTTGACGCTTGTCAATCACAGTGGTAGGTTTCTTGAGTTCGAAAATGCCGAACGTCGTGCTACAATACGGAACAACCTATGGACGTCAGGCTCTACCTTTTTGAACCACTCAACGGGCAACTCTTTACTGCCAACCTTACAGCAGTCGAACCAGGCATTCTTGCCGGCACAGCCTTTGCCCTCAACCGCGCATCGGAACTGGGCCTTTCAGTACTGGCCAATCTTGCCGAGGGCTCGGACCTCGAAGCCGGGGTGTGCGTTTTAAGCCTGCGGGGGACGGCCGAACAGATTGCGCGCGCAGAAGAAGAGCTTCTTGGCTGTATAGGAAAGCCGTCCGGAGTCGCAACGGCCGCTTGCCGTTTTTCCGCCTTGGCTGGCGGAAGGGCGCGCATCGTCTGTGGCGCCTGGAAGAAAGTGGCCACTGAAATACGAAGGCAGCTTCGGGAGGCCATTGCGATCGGCGGGGCCGGTATGCGGCTGGTAGACGAGCCTTTCGTATATCTGGATAAGAACTTTGTCAGGATGTTTGCGGGAATATCAGAAGTTGTCGGCAGAGCGCGCTCGATGAATGGACGCGTTGTCGTCGTGCAGATTCGCGGCGAAACCGGCTCGATTGGTGAAGAAGCGGTGCTGGCCTGCAATGCCGGCGCCGGCGTGCTGATGGTGGATACCGGAAGTGTGAAGGACCTTCGAGAAGTGGTGGATGCCGCCCGCCGGCAGGGTTTCAGACAGCGGGTGAAAATAGCTTTTGGAGGTGGCGTCACCCTGGAGCGGCTGGAAGAAGTCGTGGCCGCCGGTGCAGATATAATCGACATCGGGAGGGCAATTATCGACGCCCCGATTCTCGATTTCCAGTTGGACGTGCAAAAATAGTATGGAATGGAACCTTCTTGAAAAAACCACTTTCCGGGTCGAAGGGGCCGAATTGGAAGGCGCCAACCTGGACGATACGGCTGCGGCCGCAGCTCTGGCTCTGGGCTTCGATCCCCGGGAGATAATGGTCGTCGACGTTCAGCCCGGCTTGATTGCTTTCGATGTGCTCAAAAAGAATGTATCCGCCGAATCGGTTGCCGGAAAAGCCCGGGAAATTCTCGGGAGGTTGGCCGGAGTGCCGGGGATTAGAGTTCAGCCCGGTGCGTCCGTTCATTCCGAAGGGGTCCTCGGGATGATTGCGCTCGATCCGAAAACTGCCCGTGAGGTTATTTCCCGATCTGCCGAAATCGGTCAGGCCGTGGCCGATGCCGTTGCTAGGCGTGCCTGCGTCTTTTCATCCGGCTCAGAAGTGATCTCCGGGAAAATCGAGGATACAAATTCCCCGTATCTTGTGCAGACGCTCACAGAAGCAGGATTCAGGGCGGAGTTTGGAGGAATTATCGAAGACAGTGTGTCCGCTTCGGTATCCGCGCTCGAAGCGGCGTTGATGCGGGGCTTTGGCCTCATCATCACTACCGGAGGAGTAGGGGCCGAGAGCAAGGACCACAGTGTGGAGGCGGTGCTGAAGCTCGATCCGCGTGCGGCAACCCCCTGGATTCTCAAATTCACTCCCGACATGAAGCGTCATCATAAGGAGGGCGTGCGCATAGCCGTTGGCCGGGTCGGAATATGCAGGATAGTTTCGCTTCCCGGTCCTCACCCCGAAGTGCGCCTGGGCAGCCGGGCCCTGATCGAAGGCATCCAAGCCGGCCTGGGCGATGCTGCTTTGGCCGAATCC
Organism: uncultured delta proteobacterium; assembly: GCA_963805125.1. Taxonomy (GTDB): domain Bacteria; phylum Desulfobacterota; class Syntrophobacteria; order Syntrophobacterales; family Syntrophobacteraceae; genus SbD1. The sequence continues at coordinate 642,718 of CAWDTD010000001.1, forward strand.
ATAGCTTCGGTTATAAGGGAGCGCTGGCTGGGAACAGTGAGCGGTAATCTGGTCCCTTTCGCCTAAAGGCGATAAGTTGAATGAGCAAATTATGAGCAAATTATGAACAAATTAGACGGGATCTACAGGATTGGCAGATCTCTGCGACCTCTGCCCTGTGCGGTAGAACTTCAAAGCACTGACTGAAGGGGAGGCAGTGTACATGGATAGCAAGGCCATTGCAGAGCAACTCTATCGGGCCGAGATGAGCGCAACCCCGGTTGACCCGCTCACGGTGAGCTGCCCCGGATTGACGGTTGAGCAGGCTTATGCGATTCAGCTCGAAGGGGTGGCGATTCGACGCAAGCGGGATTCGCGAAAGGTGGTCGGCAAAAAGATCGGTTTGACTTCGATCGCGATGCAGAAGCTGATTGGTGTAGACGAACCCGATTACGGACATCTATTCGACCACATGCTGGTGCGTGAAGGAGAGCCGATTTCATGCAGCCGGCTCCTGCTGCCCAAGGTTGAAGGGGAGGTTGCGTTCGTACTCAATAAGAGGCTACAGGGCCCGGGTGTGACCATTGCGGATGTATTGAGGGTGACCGAAGGGGTGATGGCTTCCATCGAGATTGTTGACAGCAGGGTTCGGGATTGGAAGATAAAGTTGGCGGATACCATTGCAGATAATGCGTCGAGCGCACGGTTCGTGGTCGGGTCGCGGCTGATTGCCCCCGGAGAAGTCGATCTTCGGCTGGTGGGAATGGTCTTCGAGAAAAACGGCGAAGTAGTCAATACCGGCGCCGGTGCGGCCGTTATGGGGCATCCCGCCTCCTCGGTTGCCTGGCTTGCAAACAAGCTGGGAGGATTCGGGATCGCCCTGGAGGAAGGCGAGATTATTTTGTCCGGCGCTTTAACGGCAGCCGTCGATGCCCGGGCTGGAGACTGCTTTGTTATCTCTTTCCACGGCCTTGGGTCGGTGGGTGTCAGGTTCGTTGAATAAGGAATGGGCGATGGATAGGATAAATGTGGCAATTCTGGGGCCCGGAAATATCGGGACCGACCTCATGTATAAGATCATGAGAAGCCGGCATCTGAAGGTGGAAATGATGGCAGGCATCGTGGATTCTCCCGGGATTCGCAGGGCAAAATCCATGGGAATACGCACAACCACGGACGGGATCGGGCCGATCATCGACGATCCGCAAATCAGGATCGTATTCGATTCGACGGGCGCGAAACCTCACATGGTTCACGCCCCGCTGCTCAAGGAGGCCGGGAAAATAGCGGTGGACCTCACACCGGCGGCCATAGGGCCCTACGTGGTGCCCTCGGTCAATCTGGGCGGGCTTGCGGAGGCTCCCAATCTCAATATGGTAACCTGCGGCGGGCAGGCAACCGTCCCCATTGTCCATGCGATCAACAGGGCTGCCGGAGTCGTTTATGCGGAGATTGTGGCGGCCATAGCAAGCAAAAGCGCCGGTCCCGGGACAAGGCAGAACATAGACGAATTCACCCGGACCACTGCCAGGGCGCTTTGCGTTGTGGGCGGCGCGAAAAAGGGCAAGGCAATAATCATACTCAATCCCGCCGAACCTCCCCTGCTGATGACAGATACGGTTTACGCCGAGGTGGAGAATCCGGACCAAAGAGCGATCCGGGCTTCGGTCGAGGAGATGATCAGGACCGTTCAACGGTACGTGCCGGGCTACCGCCTCAGGATGCCTCCCACAGTTGACGATCACAGGGTGGTCACAATTATCGAGGTGGAGGGGGCAGGGGACTTCCTGCCGAAATATTCGGGCAATCTGGACATAATGACTTCCGCTGCGGCCGCTGTGGGTGAGGCGCTTGCGGAGCGCATGCTTAAATAGAACTTGGAAGCAGGGAGCGAGAAGCGAGGAGCGGGGAGCGGGAGCGGGAGCGGGGAGCGAGCAGCTTCCGGCTAACAGCGCGCGACGCTCTTCCGCCTAAAGGCGATAATCCGGTCATGCCTTTTAGCAGGCTTTAGCCGCAGAAGATGAATGACCGGATTATGGTTCTCCTCCTGCTTCCCGCTACTTGCTACCGGTTGGCATGGGAGATATCGGATATGAGCGGGTATATTAGGGTGGTGGACTCCACCATGAGGGACGGCAGCCATGCGGTGAGCCACCAATTCAGCGGGGAACAGATCGCTGCGGTTGCCGAAGGACTGGACAGGACAGGGGTTCCCTTCATCGAGGCCTCGCACGGCGATGGGCTTGGTGGATCGTCAATCAATTACGGAAGGGCTAAGCTCACCGATGAGGAAATACTGCGTGCCGCTTCGAAAGTAATTCGGAGCGCAACCCTTACCGTGCTGCTGCTTCCGGGAATCGGAACGCAGGAGGACCTGAAGATGGCCGCCGATTGCGGCGCCAGGGCGGTCAGAGTGGCTACACACGTGACTGAAGCCGATATTGCCGAGCAGCATATCGGCCTTGGTAAAAAAATGGGCATGACCACGTTCGGTTTTTTGATGCTTGCCCACATGCGTTCGCCGGAAGTGATCGCCGAGCAGGCAAAGCTGTTTGAGTCGTATGGGGCCGATGTAATTTACATTGCGGATTCCGCTGGAGCTATGCTCCCCTGCGATGTCAAACCCCGGATCGAGGCGCTTGTCGATGCCGTTTCGGTTCCGATCGGTTTTCACGCCCATGCAAGCCTCGGTCTTGCCATTGCAAACAGCCTGACGGCCGCTGAAGCCGGCGCCCGTTACCTGGACAGCACCTGCCGCGGTCTCGGGGGAGGCGCCGGCAACGCGCAGACCGAGGTAATGGTCGGTGTTTTGCACAAGGCAGGCTTCGAGACAGGGATCGATTTTTACGGCATCATGGATGTTGCCGAAGACATAGTGGAACCCATAATGCACAGACCTCAGGCGATTCGGAACGCCTCGCTGATTCAAGGGTATGCGGGCGTCTATTCCAGCTTTCTATTGCATACTTACAGGGCCGCCGAAAAGTACCGCCTCAATCCGAGAGATATCCTCCTGGAGCTTGGCCGTCGGGAAATGGTAGGCGGTCAGGAAGACATGATTTTGGATGTTGCCTTTGAGTTGGCTCAACAAAAGGAGGTGGCGAAAAATGAAGCTTGTAACTCTGATGCCTGTAGTTGACACGGAAAAGTGCCAGGGGTGCACGACATGCACGCGTGTCTGCCCGGTCCTCGCCATGAGGATGGAAGAAAAACTGGCCGTTGTGAACCTTGAGCGCTGCAGGGGTTGTGCGGACTGTGAGCAGCGGTGCCCCGAATATGCGATTACGATGGTCGATCGCCCGGAGCCGGTAATGGCCGGTGTGGACCTCGATGGGCTCGATTATGAGAAGATAAAGCAACTCTGCATCAAAGCGCGGTTCCATCCTGAACAGATCGTGTGCTTCTGCACGGCCACACGCGCTGATGAAGTAGCGGGCGCCATTATGCTGGGGGCTCGAACACCCGACGATATCTCCTACATGACAGGTATTCGCACCGGGTGCAAAGTGGAATGCATTCAGCCCATTCTGCGGCTGCTCGAAGCAGCGGGAATCCAGCCTGTGCCGGTCCCGGGAGGCTGGCAGTGGTATGGCCGCACAGTGACCGCCTGGGAGATTCCCGAAGATGTGAAACAGAAATATGCATCCCGCGGATTTTATTTTGACGAGGACATCGAAATTCTCAACCGCGTGGTGAACGCACCCCTTCAGGGAAAGGAGTAGTGAGCTATGCGACCCCCGATTACACCCATTCCGCCCCGCCAATCCATGTATGGTATCGATCCCTCCCTGGTTAAGACCAGGGTAAGCGAGTTGCCTGGGATGACCTCCGTGACTCTGCGCGAACTCTTTCCAGACCTGCCTCCCGTGATCTATCCGGGAGATGAGGGCATAGTCGCGGTCCGAAGGCGCACCGAAGAGGCGCTTAAAAGCGTCGACATGAGCCGGATAAAACCCGAGCACAAGGTAAACATTTGTTCCTCTCATCACGGCTTCACCCTTCTTGGAGGTGAACCCTACGCGGAGATGCTAAAGACGATCCGCGATGTCATCGAGGAGCGCACCGGCTGCAAAAATATACGCCTTCGCGCCGGGGTTGGCCTGCGGTTTCGGGAAACAGAGGAGTACATCCGCCGTTACAAGCTGGACGAGTACTTTAACGGCAAGGCCAGGGGCGTTGCTCCCGTTGACGAAGGAGTTGAGATCGACACCGAGATCGGGACCCTTTACGGAATAAAAAGAATCTACGATGCGGACTGGATCGTTCATGCCCACAACAGCGACGTGCGCGAGGTCCACTTTCACCGCATGGTGGACCGGGCTGTAAAGCCTTTTGGCATGTCATACGCCCGGATCGAGACCCGGTCTACCTACCATCAGAATCTCGGGCCGAGAGCTGCGAACTTCATCGCCCGGGCGATTTTCGATTCACCCTTCGTTCAGGACAAATTCGCCTTCGCCTGTTTTCTGACAGTGGTCCCGCACGGCATCCTCGGGGTCGATGCCGATAGCGATTTGTATAGTCTCAATGAACGCGTCACCGAGATCGGGTGCCGCTACTACGGTAAAATGATGACCCTGTTCGGCGAAATAGACGAGTGTATTGCCGCCCTGGATTTTCCCTGTCCTGTTCCTTACGTGTTCTCAGCCGGGGTCATCTACGCCAACTTTACGGGCGCCAATACCGATTTGTTCGATCTCGAATTGCCTTTTCCCGCATACACCTGGTACACGGAAGCGTTCTACGGGAGAAGGGGCTTTCCCCTCCTGCAGGAAATCCCAAGACTCAACCCCGCAATCAAAATGTGCGTGCACAACTATGCATGGACAGGATATCCGAGCGCATTTTTCAGCGAGCATATCCCGACTGTAGTTGTAGGACGCGAGCAGGCCGAGTCGTTCAATCGAGACCCGCAAAACCTCAAGTATATAAAACACGCGGTTTTGTCGGAATCGGCCGAATCGGCCGTGGAGTTCGCCCGAAAGATTACAGGAACCCAAAAGGTGCTCATTTTCGACGGTGCGCCGGGTGGAATCAACTTGAGCCCGCCGCTTCGGGATTTACTGCTTGCCAAAGCCCCTGAAGTAAATCGGCGCGTCGAGGAAGAGCTTATTCCAAAATGGCTGAGGCAGCGTGGCGTTTTAGTGCAGGCAGCGGCTGCAGCCTGATTTTGGGAACCGGAAGGTCCCTTAATACGGAGTTCATCCGGAAACCCCCTGTTGGCGGGCACACATTACCGTGCCCGCCATCCCTAAAAACCGGGCTTTGCGGATGGGTAGTATCAGGTATTTGTCATTCTTCAATTGAGGATTGTCATGGCCGTCATCGAGAAGGGTTTCAGTTTGGGGGCGAGCTTCAAACAACTCCTCAAGGACACAAATCCGGCAGGACCAGGCACCGGCCTTGAGTGATCGGTGCATAGAAAAAACAAGGGTGAAAGAAAATGGCTGCCCGATTTGCAGGTCGTATAGAACGTGCTCAGAAAGCCATGGCCGGAGCAGGGCTGGACGTCCTGGTCGTGACCAACAGGGAAAACCTCATCTATTTTACCGGGGTTACCCAGATGGAGTGCCTGGCCCTTCTCATCCCCGGGCAAGGCGAGGCATGCGCAGTAGCTCTGTGGCTTGATGCGGATTACGTTCGCGAGCATTCGGGACTTAGGACCCATGCCTATTTCTTTCCCCGTCAGACTCTTGGCGCTGCTATCTGCGAAAATGTCCGCTCCTTCGGCTGGAAAGACCCGCAGATAGGTTTTGAAAGATATTTCGTTGATTTCGCCGTATATGACGCTTTGCGGGCGGCATTTTGCGAGCGCAATTTCGTTGGCGCTGGAGATGTTTTTTACAGGCTGCGTTCCGTGAAAGAGTCCGAAGAGTTGGACCTGATCAGGCGCGCCTCTCAGGCGGTCTGCAAGGGAATGGATGCGGCGATGAAAGCGGTCCGTCCGGGGGCGGCGGAGCTCGATGTGCTTGCCGAAGCCGAATACGCAATGCTGCGGGCGGGCTCGGGCGGTTCGTCTTTCCGTCCCCAGGTGGTTTCGGGAGATCGAGCCCTGCTTGCGCATCCGACCGCAAGTTCAAAGAAAATACGTGAAGGCGAAGCGGTTGTAGTACACCTCGGGGCCACATGCGAGGGATACTGCTCAAAAATGGCCCGGACTGCCGCCGTGGGCGCTGTGCCCAAAGGGCAGGCCGATGTTCACGCTCTGCTTCTGCGCGCTCTCGAGCGAGCCGAGGCAACTTTGAGACCCGGGGCCACATCAGGCGAAGTGGATGCCGCCGCCCGTGAGGTGGTGGAACTGGCGGGGTTCGGCAAATCCTACCTTGAGTCGGTCGGCTACGGGGTGGGGCTTCGGCAATCCGAATTCTATCCGATTATCGGGCGCGGCCGCACTGAAATCATAGAAATCGGCATGGTGATCGACCTGCTCCTTCCGACAATTTACCGCAAGAGGATTGGCGGCCCGAGGATTACAGACGTCATTCACGTGGGCGAAAGGCAAAACACGGTTCTGACCGACTATCCGCGCGATCTCGTAAGAATTTGATCCCCTGGCAAAACTGAAGCGGGCGCCTTCAATACTGCGGCGTTTTATTCTGCTCCTCTCATGGTGAAGAGTCATTGTCAAAAAGAGGGGGCATACCGGTTCGCCCGTGGGATTTGGTAAAGATCGGCTGGAATCATTTTTGCGCTAAACTATTTCCCAGACTTTCCGATTGTATTGATGAAAATACATGGAAACGTGGAGACTGATTCAAATCCAGGGAAACATGGCGTAAAGGAGATTCCAATGGCGATAAGCGCTATTTCCGGAGTGGGTTATGCATCATCAACGTCGTCGCAGACAGCCTGGACCAATCAACAATTGGCGCAACTGAAAACTCTTGTGAACCAGGGCCAGCCTTTGAATGTGATTGCTCAGAGATTGGGTCGTCCGGCTTCCGCTGTAAAAATGGAAGCTGCGGCATTAGGGTTGCATCTGAACACAAAATAAGAATTTCCGCTGGTCCATTTGCTTTCCCGATCCAAACATCCTGCATCCGGCTGGTCTGTGCCCCGGACTTTGGGGTATTGACTTAAAACAGGGAGTTTCGCCGGAATCCGTTCGGGTCCCGGCGAATACTCATGAGACCTGTTTTTTCAGTGATCGATGTCCACAACGATCAGATGCCGCCCATAAACATTTCGTCGTAGGGACGCACAATGTCTTTATCCACAAGTTCCTTGAGTTTGAGGGCGCAGGACCGATCGTCGCACGCTTTCCCCCACACCTGCGGGACAACTTCGGTTATCAGCCGCTTCTGATCGTCTATGTCCATATTTATAATTGAATCTTTAATCTCTTCGAAGCTCATGTGAATTCCTCCACTAAAAACTCGATGACCACATCAGGCCTGCGCCGCCTTGCGGGGCGCTGCTCGTCCCCTGAATCCGTTCATCCACTGTTAGTTGCCGCCTTACATTCGATTCGGTCACATCGTACTGAGGACTCGCTGCGAAAGGCTGCACGACACCGCCCGCGAAGGTGCCCGCACCTGGATGTTCGAAGTTGAAGGCGGAAGAGCATACCAAAATTCCAAGGCACAATGCCAAAACATGGGTGAGTTTTCTAATCATCAGTGATTCTCCATGATTACACGTAATTCAATACCTAAGTGTATTAAATATAAGTTCGCGCGGCGCCAAAGGGAATAGGGTAGGCGATTTCAGTTTTTTGTTTCCGGCTGCCGGCGGCTCAGAAAATATGACAATTTTTCTTAAGCGACAGGCATTTTTAAAACAGGAAAGGAAAAAAAGTTGACTCTTTATCATTTGCGGCATATTTGAGCGGAAAATGCACATTGTGCACATTTGCAATTGTGATACAAGGGATCGGAAATAAGATCGGCACAATTCAGGACCTTTTTACCAAACCAGTTCTCGTATTCGGCTGCGGCAACATTCTCCTCGGGGACGATGGTTTTGGCCCGGCGGTAATCGACCATCTGCTGGCGAATTTCGATCTGCCGTCCGAAGTGGCGGCCTTCGATGCGGGCACCGGTATCCGTGAGATTCTCTTCGACCTGGTGCTCATGGCCGACAGGCCTGAAGTCATCTTCATCGTGGACGCGGCTTTTGAATCGGGAAAGCGGCCCGGCGAGATATTCGAAATGGACATCAGCCGGATCGCGCCAAATAAGACGAGCGATTTCTCGCTGCACATGTTTCCTTCGATCAAGCTGCTGGACGATCTACAAAATGGGGCAGGGGTCAAAGTACGGGTGCTGGCCGTTCAGGCGGAGAGCATGCCGGGCGAAATCCGGCCGGGTCTATCGGATTCGGTGAAAGCGGCTGTTCCGGATGCCTGCCAATGGCTGCTTCGCCAGATTATATCCAAATAGAATGCGCTGCTGTAGGACTCTTTTAGAGGTGTTGTGGTGATAGTTATCCGAATCGGCCAACTGGCGGATCAGCTCGGAGTGCACAGGAACACGATTCGCAACTGGATAAGGAGCGGGAGGCTTCCGGCGCGCGTCATGTCCGGGAAGCGATACCTGGTGTCCGAGGGTGATTTTGGGAGGATTTGTGAGGAATTCGGGATCGATCGCTCGACCCTGAAGCTCAAATATGTTCCCGGCACGCCGCTGATGAGCCGGGAAATGGGGTTGCACGAATTAGACGTGCGCAGGCTGGGAATCCCATCGGGAAGGCTGCTCGATGAGCCTTCCTGGGGGAGTGTCTGCACGACCTGTGGGAGTTGCGCCAGCGCATGTCCTATATCGGGTGTCGATGGCATGGACCCGCGCAAGATGGTGCGCATGGCGGTGCTGGGTCTGGAGCAGGAGATCCTTGATTCGCAGTGGCCCTGGAAGTGCACGATGTGCGGCAAATGCGAAAGAGCCTGCCCGCAGAATGTTGAGATAGTCGCCCTGGTTCATCGGATCAGGAGTCTTCGGGAGAGGCCGAAGGTTCCGGGTCCGCTGCACAAGGGTGTTCTTATGTGCCTGGCTAGGGGAAACAACCTGGGCATTCCAGGGAAGGATTTCGTCGCCATTGTCGAAGAGTTGTCGAGGGAAATGGCCGAGGAGGGCTGTGCCGGTTTTACATCCCCCATAGATAGAAAGGGGGCGAACCTGCTCGTGACGGTCAATTCCAAAGAGCCCTTCGCCGAGCCGGATGATATGAAATACTGGTGGAAGATTTTTTACGCTGCAGGCGAATCCTGGACAATTCCCTCGGAAAACTGGGAGGGGGTGAACTGGGCGTACTTTACGGGCGATGATGAGTCTCAGAGGAAAATTGTCGGCAACATAGTCCGGAACATGTACGCGCTTGAGTGCAAAACGCTCCTGCTGCCGGACTGAGGTCATGCCTACTATGCCACCCGGTACGGGTTGGAGCGCTGGTTCAAAGAGGACAAAAAGAATTTCAGGGTGACGACGATTTTCGACCTTCTGACGGGTTATCTGAGGGAAGGACGCATCAAGGTCGATCCCTCGCTCCACCCAAAGCTTACCACTTATACCGATCCGTGCCACTACGGGCGGAAGTCTCTCAAGATGTTCGGCCACGGCTATTTCGAGGAGGCCCGCGCTATTGTAAGAAAATGCGCTTCGCACTTCGTCGATCTATACCCGACGGGGGCGGATAACTACTGTTGCGGGGCGGGGGGTGGTGGCTGGGCGATGCCCTTCAAAGAGGAACGGGTTTTTCACGGTCATTTCAAGTCGCGCCAGATCGAGGCTTCCATGGCGGGACTGGTAATTACCGCCTGTCATAATTGCCGTGACCAGATACTGAAAAGCCTTTGCAGGGAGTACAATCTGAAGGTGGATGTGAAATACATCTGGGAGTTGGTGGCTGATTCTCTTGTGCTGTCGGGCAACGGGGGAAGCGCCCCGCCCGCTGCGGGGGCCGGGAACTCCAATGGCTGATTTCGAGGAAACAATAGGAAGTGTAATGGTCGTGGGGGGCGGCATTGCCGGAATTCAGGCCGCCCTGGACCTGGCGAACAGCGGCTATTTGGTCTACCTGATCGAGCGGAGCGGCGCAATAGGCGGCGCTATGGCCCAGGTGGACAAGACCTTTCCGACAACCGAGTGCGCAATGTGAATTTTGTCGCCCAAGCTGGTCGAGTGCGGTCGGCACTTGAATATCCAACTGATGACGATGACAGATGTTGACCGCGTCGAGGGCGAGCCGGGGAGTTTCACCGTGCATTTGCGCCAGCATCCCCGGTACGTGGACGTGGACAAATGCATCGCATGCGGCAAGTGCGCGGAGAGATGTCCCCGTGAGGTCGCAGACGAATTCAACCAGAGAATAAATACCCGAAAAGCGATTTTCGTAAAGTATCCTCAGGCGGTTCCCCTTAAGTATCAGATCGATCCGGTGGCCTGCAACAGGATGAGGGGGGGCAGGTGCAGTGAGTGCGAGAAGGTATGTCCGTGCGGTGCTATTGATTACAACGACGTAGAAAATGAAATTTCGGTAAAGGTCGGGTCCATAATCTTATCGCCCGGATACCGCCCGTTCGATCCTTCCGGACTCTCAGCGTGGGGGTACGGGAGATTTCCCAATGTCATAACGGCAATGGAGATGGAGCGCTATCTTGCGGTGGCCGGACCGACAGCCGGGCATCTGTTGCGTCCCTCGGACGGCAAGCCGGTGATGAAAATGGCTTTCCTCCAGTGCATCGGCAGCAGGGATCACGATCGGCCCTGCAGGGGCTACTGCTCAGCCGTATGCTGCATGTACGCCATCAAACAGGCGATACTTGCAATGGATCACAACCGATCTCTGAGTGTGACCATCTTTCACATGGACGTTCGGACACATGGAAAGGATTTCGAGCGCTTCTTCGACCGGGCAAAAGCCAGGGGGATCAGTTTTCAGAGATGCCGTGTCCATGCGGTCGAACCTGGAGAATCCGGAGACGACGTCAACCTGCGTTTCGTTACCGATAACGGCAGGCAGATGCATGAGAATTTCGACCTGGTGGTCCTGTCGGTGGGAATTGAACCGTCTTTTGAGGTAACCGCCCTTGCAAGGAGGATGGGAATCGAGCTGACCCCCGAAGGCTTTGCGGCAACTTCGTGTTTTTCGCCCGTTTCGACATCCCGGCCCGGAATCTTCGCGTGCGGTGCGTTTGCCGAGCCGATGGATATTCCGCTTTCGGTCATAGGAGCCTCGGCCGCAGCAACAGCAGCAGGCATCCGGCTCTCGGACGTGCGATACAGCATGTCAAGGCAGAGGCAGTTTCCGACGGAGCGAGACGTGTCCGGAGAGCAGCCGCGGATCGGCGTCTTTGTGTGCCATTGCGGGTCAAACATCGCTGAGGTCGTAAACGTACACGATGTGGCGCGGTACGCTAAATCGCTTCCGAACGTCGTATTCGTTGAAAAGCCCCTTTTTGCCTGTTCCCAGGATTCGCAGGAACTGATTCGCAAGCGCATACTGGAGGAAAGCCTCAACAGAGTCGTAGTGGCCGCATGCACACCCCGAACTCATGAACCTCTTTTCCGGGAAACGCTCAGGGCATCGGGGCTCAACGAATGCCTGCTTGAGATGGCCAATATCCGAAACCAGCTTGCCTGGGTTCATGCGGCTCAAGCCGAGTATGCCACCCGCAAGGCTAAAGACCTTGTGCGGATGGCTGCGGCGAAAGCGGCTTTGCTGGAGCCGGTACCGCCCGTCTCGGTTCGGATTACTCCCCAGGCCCTTGTAATCGGGGGCGGCCTGGCGGGCATGACGGCAGCCCTTGCACTCGCCGATCAAGGTTTTCCGGTGGATCTGGTGGAAAAGGCCGCCCAGTTGGGCGGAATCGCGCGTCATCTCTTTAAGACCTGGAAAGGCGAAAACATCCCTTCCTATATGGAGATGCTTATCTCGCGGGTGCGGGAACACAACCTCATAACCGTACACCTGAAATCGACCGTCATAGAAGCAGAAGGATACGTGGGCCGTTTCCGGTCCACGATTCAGAGGCCGGGGGGCAGCGTATCCGTCGATCACGGCGTGACCATACTGGCCACGGGCGCTCAGCCCCTTAAGCCCACCGAATATGGTTACGGCCTCTCGCAGAATATTTTCACCTCGCTCGAATTCGACAAGCTGCACGCGGTGGGCAACGAACGGATAAGAGAAAGCCGCAATTTCGTGTTCATCCAGTGCGTCGGTTCAAGGGAGCCTGACCGGAACTATTGCTCACGGGTCTGTTGCACGCATTCGATCCAGTCCGCTGTTTCCCTCAAGGAAGAGAACCCGGAAAGGCGGATTTTCATTCTTCACAGGGACATAAGGACGTACGGTCTAAGGGAGAATCTCTATCGCCGGGCCCGCGAACTGGGGGTTATCTTCATCAACTACGACAAGGGCGGCAAACCCAACGTAGTGGTCAACGAGGACAGAATCGAGGTCATAGCATGGGACCATGTGCTCAGTGAACCCTTCGCCATCCCTGCGGATGTGGTTACGCTTGCAACTGCCGTTATTGCGAATCCCGATACCAGGGAGATTGCAAAGATATACAAGCTTCCGGTCGATATGGACGGTTTTCTGCTCGAGGCGCACGTAAAGCTGCGGCCGGTGGATTTCGCCACTGACGGCATTTTCCTTGCCGGATTGGCGCATTACCCCAAACCGATCGAAGAGTCCATCGCCCAGGCGCAGGCGGCGGTTTCGCGCGCCGTGGCGGTGCTGTCGAGCAGGTGGGTGGACCTCGACCAGGTAAAGGCGCGGGTCGACGAGCTGAGGTGCGATTGCTGCGCCCTTTGCGTCGATGTTTGTCCATACGAGGCCCTGGCCATTGAACGGGAGGAGGCGGTGGGCGAAGATGAAACCGGAAAACAGAAGCTTGTTGTCCGGCCGGCCAAGTGCAAGGGCTGCGGCGCCTGCGAGGCTACATGCCCCAAGGAAGGAATCAGCGTAACGGGTTTTTCGTACAGCCAGCTTGCCGCGCAGGTCAGGGCGGCGCTTGAATGAACACATATCGGAGGAATTGAACTTGCCGGACATCTATCCAGGATTCGAACCCAGGATCCTGGCTTTTACATGCAACTGGTGCTCCTATGCGGCGGCGGACCTTGCGGGTACTGCACGTATCCAGTATCCCCCCAATTTGCTGATTATCCGCGTTATGTGCTCCGTTATGGTTCATCCGAACCTGGTTGTGGAAGCCTTCGAGTGTGGTGCGGATGGTGTTTTGCTGATGGGTTGCCATCCCGGGGACTGTTATTACCAGGACGGCAATCAGAAGGCAAAAGCAAGGTCCGGGGCAATCGAAGAGGTTCTTTGCCTCATGGGGATCGAGCCGGAACGTTTCAGACTTGCGTGGTGTTCCTCAGCCGAAGCCGAACGCTTTGCATGCCTGGTGCGGGAAACCGACGAAGCCCTGAGGGCCATGGGGCCTTCCAGGTACCGTAAAGACCCTTCGATGTACTCGAAAAGAGAGCCGGTCCAATGTCTGTAACTCTGTGCTCCGAGGCCCTGAGCGGCTGCTCGGGATGCGAGATGTCCCTCCTTGATGCGGGAGGAGGGTCCCTGAGCCTGCTCGAAAGATTTGACATCGTCCACATGCCGATTCTAATGGACCACAAATATTTCAGCAGCACCGGCGGCACCCGGGAAATCCATATTCCAAGAGCCCGCGTGGGACTCATCAGCGGGGGCGTTAGAAACGAGCAACAGTTGCGTATTGCCGAAAAGATGCGCCGCCAATGCGACACCATCGCAGCATTCGGAACTTGCGCAGCCTACGGCGGCATCCCGGCCATGATGAATCTTTTCGAAGACGAAGATCTTTTCCGGCGTTATTACCGGAGTGCCGAAGGCACGGACGCGGCGCTCAACCCTTCGCAGGTGATTCCGCCCTTCCTCGAGCGAACATTCGCACTGGACGAAAAGATTGCCGTGGATTTCATTATTCCGGGCTGCCCGCCGCATCGCGACTACATCGGCTCGGCCCTTGAATCAATTCTGGAGGGCAAATCCCCTGAATTGCCCCTGGTGAGCGTTTGCGATTGCTGTCCGGCCAGGCGGGAGGGGAAAAGTTCTGTGCAGAGGATCCGGAGATTTTTGAAAAACGCCCGGTACCAGCCTGACAAGCCGATTTCCGAGATGCGCTGCCTGCTCGATCAGGGGTTTCTGTGCATGGGGCCGGTCACCCTGGCCGGGTGCGCCGGCATTAATTGCGGCCCGCCGCGCTGCATAGAGGCGAGGGTACCGTGCCGGGGTTGCCAAGGGCCTGTGCGCAAGGGCGGCAATCAGCTCATGGACATTCTGAACGCGCTTGTCAGCAACGGAATCGATACGAAGAGCCTCCCGGACAGGCTTTCCATACTCAGGTTTTCCGGAGCCCACGGCAGGCTGAACAGGCGCTCTGTGCAAAAGCATGATCGAAGATCTTAAGATAAGAGGATTTTTATGCGCGAAACGGTTGCGAAATCGGCGTCCGGTTCCGCCAGACAGATAACTATCGAGCCGGTGACCAGGATCGAAGGCCACGCCCGGATCGGCCTCAGGCTGGACGAGAGCGGCGGCGTAGCCGAGGCCCGCGTCCATATAATGTCGATGCGCGGATTCGAAAAGTTTATCGAGGGCCGTGCAGCCGAAGAGGTCCCGGGGATCGTCACCCGCATCTGCGGAATATGCCCCTGGCAGCATCATCTTGCTTCAAACAAGGCCGTTGACGGGTGCTTCGGATCGGATGTCCCGGAGGCGGGACGCCTGTTGCGCGAGCTTACCCAGGTCCTTGCGCATATAAGCGACAAGGTGCTTCATTTCTTTTTCCTGGCAGGTCCCGATTTTCTGGTCGATTCGCGCCAATTTTCAGCCGCAAACATCTTTGGAATTGCCGCCCGGGCGCCCGAACTGGCGAAAAGAGTCGTTCAGATGCGCTATCGGGGGCAGATGATGCTCGAGAAATTAGCCGGCAGGTCAATCCATCCCGATGCGATCGTCCCCGGAGGTTTTTCAAAGCCGATGAGCAGCAGGGAAAGGGACGAGTTGCACGCCGGCGCCCTCGATCAGCTCGAATTCGCAAGATTCGCCGTCGATTTTGCCAGGGAGCACGTTTTTTCGCGATTCGACCCCGGCCTCATGGAGCTTGGCGAGATTAACACCGGCTTTCTCGGCATGGTCAACCCCGAAGACGGCAGCTTGGCACTCAGCGATGGAATTCTGCGGCTTATGCGGCCGGACGGGTCTTTTCATGAGTTTTCGAGCCGGGAATACACCGACTTCATAGGAGAACATGTCGAACCCTGGTCCTATGCGAAATTTCCATATGCTCGAGGCTGGGGCGAGGGGTTTTCGATGGAACTCGGGGACCCGCGCGGCATTTACAGGTCAAACTGCCTGGCCAGGATCAACGTGGCGGATTTTATCCGCACCCCTCTCGCACAGGCCGAACTCGTCGAGTTTCGCTCGCTTTTCGGCCGGCCCGCGCAGTCGACAATGCTCTACCACCGGGCGCGCCTGATCGAACTTTTGTATGTTTGCGAGAAGGTTATCGAGCTTCTCGAGGACCCGGCAATAACCGATCAGCATGTTAGAGGCGAAGTGGTCCCGAAAATGGGCCGCGGAGTGGGTTGCGTTGAAGCTCCGCGCGGAACTCTCATTCACGACTATTCGACCGATGAAAACGGCTTCATTACCAGGGCGAACCTGATCGTCGGGACGACCCACAATCTTGCGCCGATCAATATGAGCGTGAACCGTGTAGCGCGGGATCTCGTAAAGAACGGCGAAGTGTCCGGGGAGGCTCTGAACCGGATCGAAATGGCGGTGCGCGCCTACGACCCCTGAATTTCCTGTGCAGCACACCGCCTGGACGGCGGCAGGACAATCGAAGTGAGTGTATCTGACCGGAACGGAATTCCGATTGCTGGAGCCGTAAGCCAACATGGGGCAAGATAGTAAGGCAAACAGGCCGAAAGTGCGGGCCGAACGGATGGATACCAGGTGCGGCTGTATAGGCCACATGACGGTTGACCGGATAAAATCCGATTCGGAAGAATAAACCCTGGCCGAGCAACTTTTACGCCCATGACAAGGAGCAGCCGCCCGCCTTCCGCCCTCCGACATCGACTGGCCTGGTATCCATCCGGAAGCTCCGGATGAGACACCGGCAGTTTCCGATTCGGAAAGGAGGCATTTTTCGTCCTGGCAAGGAAAGAGCTTGCCCTGAGCCTGCCGCAGGGAGGGTTTGAGCGGAGGCGTACATCGGTACGCCGCACAAGCAAACCCGAAGATTGACACCGACAGAGCCTGCCCCGGACCTGATCCGGGGGCGGAAAAGGGCCCTTGCCGGACGGAAACTAGCCTACCACTGAATAGCATCGGTCGCATATCTTCGGCTGATCGGGGAACTGTCCCACCTTCTCGGACCTCACCCAGCAGCGCTCGCATTTTTCACCTGAAGCGGTTTCGACCTGGATTTTAAGGCCCGGCAGCTCAACTCCCCGCATCGGATCGCTCAGGGCGGATTCCGGCTCGATTGACACCTGCGATACGATAAAAACTGTTCTGAAAAGCTCGTGGCTGCCCGCGAACTCTTTATCGAGTTCGGGTGGAAGCGCAAGGCGCACTCTGGCGTCCAGCGGGTGCCCGATCGCCTTGTCCCGGCGGGCCGCCTCAAGGGCGCGGAGGACATCATTTCTTACCGCGATGATTTTTTCCCACCGGGCGCTCAGCTCTTCATTGCTGAGGTTCGAATCGACTTCCGGAAAAGCCTCCATGTGCACGGAGGGCTCAGTGCCGTGCGGCATCCGGAGCCAGACTTCCTCGGCTGTAAACGAGAGAACAGGAGCCATCAATCGGACCATGGTGTTGAGAACGGTATGAATCACGGTCTGGGCCGAGCGCCTGGCCGTGCTTGCCGCCGCAGACGTGTAGAGGCGGTCTTTGAGTATATCGAGGTAAAACGAGCTCAAATCCACCACACAGTAGTTATGGAGAGCGTGATAGACACGGTGGAACTCGAACCGGTCGTATCCCTGACGCACTTTGTGAATCAAGTCCTGGAGCTGGTGAAGGGCGAACCGGTCCAGTTCCTCCATTTGGCGGCGCGGGACGGAATCGTCCGCCGGGCTGAAATCGTAGAGGTTTCCCAGCAGGAACCTGCACGTGTTTCTGATTCTGCGGTAGGCTTCGCTCAGCCGTTTCAGCATGTCCTGGGAGATGCGGATGTCGTCCCGATAATCTTCGGCGGAGACCCACAGCCGGAGTATCTCCGCCCCGTACTGGCGAATGATTTCTTCGGGAGCTATGACGTTTCCAAGCGATTTGGCCATCTTGTATCCCTGGCCGTCAACGACGAAGCCGTGAGTGAGAACTGTTTTGTAAGGCGCCAGGTCCCTGGTGCCCACCGCCGCGAGGAGCGAGGAATGGAACCATCCCCGGTGTTGATCGCTGCCTTCCAGGTACAGGTCGGCAGGCATGCCCAGCTCGGGCCGCCTCTCGAGGACGGCTGCAAATGAGGTCCCTGAATCGAACCAGACGTCCAGGATGTCCATCTCCTTTTCAAAAGCTTTTCCGCCGCATCCGGGGCAGGTAAGACCCTGCGGCAGCAGGTCCTCGAGCGGGTGTGAAAACCAGGCGTCCGCGCCTTCTTTTTCGAACAGGGCCACAACATGATCGAAGACTTCACTGGAGGTAATGTAGGTCCCGCATTGCGGGCATTTGAACACGGTGATCGGCACTCCCCAGGAGCGCTGCCTCGAGATGCACCAGTCAGGCCTGTTTGCGACCATGTTGTGGATGCGCTCGCGCCCCCAGTCCGGAATCCACTGCACCCGATCGATCCATTCGAGTGCTTTCCGGCGCAGGCCGGTTTTCTCCATAGAGATGAACCACTGGGGTGTGGCGCGGAAAATGACCGGGTTTTTGCAGCGCCAGCAGTGTGGATAGCTGTGGACGATCTCGGCTTCCAACAGGAGCTTGCCGTCTTCTTTGAGCTTGGCTGTCACGGATTTGTTTGCGTCGAAGACGAACTGCCCTGCGAAAAACGGCACGTCGTTTGTAAAACGCCCCCTGTCGTCCACGGGCGAATAGATGTCGAGGCCATACTCCAGGGCCGCATCGTAGTCCTCGCGTCCGTGGCCGGGGGCAGTGTGGACTGCGCCCGTTCCGGCCTCCAGGGTCACATGAGTCCCGAGGATTATGAGCGAATCGCGGTCTGCGAAAGGGTGGCGCGCCTTAAGACCGTTTAGCTCCCTGGCTTCGAAAGTGCGGATTACTTTGTAGTTCCGCACGCTCATCAGTCCTGTTACGTTTTCCAGAAGCCCCCGGGCAAGAATCCAGACTTCGCCGTCAACTGCGGCGGCGCTGTAAGTGAAATCGGGATGCAGCGCAATGGCCAGGTTCGCCGGGAGGGTCCAGGGAGTTGTCGTCCAGATCAGGACGTAAGCCTGCTTTCCGGACAACTCGGGGAACTTCGCCTGGCTCTCGGGCGTGAGAGGGAACTTTACATAAATGGACGGGGATTTGCGGTCGTGGTGCTCAACTTCGGCTTCGGCCAGGGCGGTCATACAACTGGTGCACCAATAGATGGGCTTCTTGCTGCGAATCACACTTCCCTTGTCGAAAAAACGGCCGAGTTCGCGCGCAATCGCCGCCTCATAGTGGTAAGACATGGTCAGGTAGGGGTTGTCCCATTCGCCAAGCACCCCGAGTCTTTTGAATTCGTTTCGCTGGATATCGATGAAACTCTCGGCATAGCGATGACAATGCAGGCGGATTTCGGCAATCGACATGGTCTCCTTCTTTTTTCCCAGCTCCTTGTCCACCTGGTGCTCTATCGGGAGGCCGTGGCAGTCCCAGCCCGGAACGTAGACGGCATCCATTCCACTCATCTGGCGCGATTTTACGATCATGTCCTTGAGGATTTTATTCAAAGCCGTACCCAGGTGGATATGGCCGTTCGCATATGGCGGTCCATCGTGCAGAATATATCGCGGGCGGCCTTTGCTTTTCTCGCGCAGCCGTTTGTAGAGACCCGTTTCATCCCATCTTTTGAGGAGTTCCGGCTCCCGGACCGAAAGGTTGGCTTTCATCGGAAAATCGGTTTGGGGGAGATTGAGCGTATCTTTGTAGTCCATCGATGTCTCCGGTATCTGTCTGTTGAAGAAATTCAGGGAGTTAATGATTGTTTCGGCGTCATTGTCACAAAATTTAAATTATAATGCTTTGAAAGCCAAATCGGAAGCCGCATATTTTCGGTCCCGGAACGGAATGTCAAACCGGGTTGACGTCCTCGAGCGAAAAAAAACATCTTTTTTTATGAAAAAAAATCCGAATGCGAAGCCGTTAGCGTCTCATTCTCGGTAATTTTTGCTCGCGCGGATTTTTGGGGTAGAAATTTATTTACAAAATTTTATTTGACATTTGCCTGGAAAATACTGTATGCGAGTTTATGCGGCGGCTTGTGCCGAAAAAGGGGTGTAGTTCGGATCTAAGCTGCTGCTGTTTAACGTATTGGTTTAGCCCTGCTCGAAGGAAATTCTGGGGGGCGAGTTTCGATTGTGCACTGGTTTGGCTAATCCGGGGGCTGAAAGGAGGTGGTGTCGGAGAGGCCGCCGGCATGAGGGCGCAAAGCGGGTCCGGTTGGAGGACCAATTGGCCGGCCCTGTTTTGAGTTTGGACTTTTTTAAAATACGAGGAGGAAGAGATGAAGAAATTTCTTTTGGTAATCTGTTTAGCGATGGCAGCGGTGATGGTGGTTACCCCCGCTTTCGCAGAGGAGCTGTGGGATTTCCATCTGCGCGGCGTGGACGAAGGACTGGCCGCCGGCGCTCTGCCGCCACCAGGCTTTTATTTCATCAACGATGCCTATTTTGCACCGAGCTTCCACGGTTATGACTCCAGCGGACACGCAGAACCCGGGGTGAAACTTTTCGCCTATGTCGACGTTCCCATCCTGCTGTGGACGCCCGGACTTAAATTTCTGGGCGCAGACTATGGCGTAGCCGTAGCTGAGCCGTTCGACTTCACGAGCCTGCGAATAGATCAGGGTATACTAAACGAGAAAAGTGGGGTTGATAAGTGGATTGGCCACTGGTGGCATAAGAAGCTAAATCCATTGTATGGGAAGGATGTGTGGGAAACCGGGGCGCAATGGGGCGCATACAATACAGTTCTTGTTCCGGTCATTTTGTCGTGGAAACTCCCCTGTGATTTCCGGGTAAAGGCCGCTTTTGACGTTGGTCTCGACGACGCCACGACCGCGCCGGGAGACAGCCAGTCGGGCGGACCTTACGCTCAATCCGGCAACGGGTACTATTCCTTTACGCCCAATATTGGAATAAGCTGGCTGCACGCGGGCTGGAACGTCAGCGCCGACTTCTTCTATACCTGGGCTTTGAAGAACGATACTACCGACTACCAAAGTGCTGACGAGTTCGCAGCCGACTATACCATTACTTATACCTGGAAAAAATGGACCTTCGGGCTTGGCGCCGCCCAGGAAAATCAGGTTGGAAACGATTCGCAGGGAGGCATAACCCTGCCCGGCACCAAGGTATCAAATTACTCCCTCGGCCCGATAGTCGGTTACAATTTCGGCCCGTGCAGCATGTTGTTGACGTACAATTTTCCGCTTGCCACCAAAAGTGATGTCGGCGGCGAATGGTTCAACTTCCGCATCATAGTTCCTCTTGGAAATCCGTGCCCGCTTGGCAGTGGCAAATAAGCGCAATCGGATGGATCGACAGGCATTGCGGATGCGCCCCGCAAGGGGCGCATCCGGTCACCGGGCGCCGCGTCTCACCGCGGCGCTTCGAATTTTCTCCCGCCACGCGTAAGGAGCGCGCCATGCGCGCGATCAATCTCCGCCACGCGAAAACAACCCCGCCCGGTCCCGCGCCGCAATTTGTTGTAATTCGGCAGATGGATGACCCGACTCGCCTCCTCCCGGTAGAGGTCTATCGAACCTCCTCGAGCAAGCATTCTAAATAATTTGTGGGAAATTATTTTTTTGGGGGTTGACAAGAGTCGAAGCCGAATTTAAGTTCTGCCTAACACTTTTTGGCACCCCATACTGAGTTGGTCGAGGAACTTAAAAAAAAATGACCTGTTGGATATTCAGGAGACATAAAATGAGCAAAAAATTAATTGTTGCATTGGCGTTGGCGGTGGTGCTCGTCGGTGGTGCTTTTTTCAGCGCGCAGGCTTCGTGCGGCTTTGGCTGTCTGCCCCACATAACCTTACCCTCATGCTGGTCCTGTGCAAGCGTTACGGACAGGCCGCCGGCAAGAGATTATGACAGGCCGGACGCAACCTGTCAGGGCGCATTTCGGTATGGCCCTGTCACGCCGGACCCGATGGGCTCGCCTGGTTTCTGATTTTATTGACAATCCTGTCACCGTAGATACACAAGGCGAATGAGAACCTTATTGCCCCCCTGGGATTCAATTCCTCGGGGGGCTTACTTTCTGTAAACCATATTGACAGTAAGCCAAAACGGCTTTACGTTACGTTCAGCCAAGTTTTTATGCGGCGTTCCCGGGTAATTGTGACATTTACGAGAATGACTATTTGGATGTTCGTGGATATTCAGGAGACAAAAAATGAGCAAGACACTGATTATTGGATTGGCGTTGGCGGTGGTGCTCGTCGGTGGTGCTTTTTTCAGCGCGCAGGCGGAGTGCGGCTTTGGCTGTCTGCCCCACATAACCTTACCCTCATGCTGGTCCTGTGCAAGCGTTGCGGACAGGCAGCCGGCAAGAGATTATGACAGGCCGGGTGCAACCTGTCAGGGCGCATTTCGGTATGGCCCTGTCACGCCGGAACCGATGGGCTCGCCTGGTTTCTGATTTTATTGACAATCCTGGCACCGGAGACACGCAAGAGGCGAATGCCGCCGGACTCGATGAGAGTTAGAGCATCCGCTCGAGCGAGAAGAGTTGACCCCCGGGGTGAGAGTACCCCGGGGGTCGATTTTACTCACCAGACCGCTTCATACGGAGGTGCGTTCAAGATTGTAGAGCCTCTTGCAAAACTACTGCGGGGCCGGCCTGCGGTGTTGCCGCTCGCTCGAAAGCTCAGCGTACTCAAATGTACGCCTCGCTTCCTCGCTCGCTTGCGCCTGGCATTCCAGTCCCCTCGTAACGTTTTGCAAGAGGTTCTGTTGTAATGCAAAAGAGCGCGGAATGATCCTCCCCGGGATTTCGGCCACACGCGCAAGCGCCACCGTGAGCCGGATCGTGGTCCGGACATGGAGAGCGGCGATGGGGGTGTGGGGGTTGGGGGGACAGCAGCTCCCCACGCTTTTAAACGCTTTTAATACTCTTTTGAACGCAACTTCCTATCAGTGAAAATCATTTGACTGTTTGGCATCTGCTTGCTATTTTGCTGGTAAATCAGGCATGAAGCCTGGGAAATTTTCGCAAAGAATCACCCGGATTCTGGCACAGGAAGGCCAAATGCTCATGGAGAGCTGTTTGGCCTTTTTATATTGCCAACCGGAAAACAATCCGCGCTGACTTGGGCATCACGCCTTTTAAGGAGAATGGTTATGCACATGGCCGACGCTTTGATCTCACCGGCTGTCGGCGGCACAATGTGGGCTGTTACGGCAGGACTGACCGTCCTTAGCGCCAGGAAACTCAAGGAGGAAATGGACGAGCGGAAAATTCCCCTGATGGGCGTGTTGGGCGCTTTGGTTTTTGCCGCCCAGATGATCAATTTTACTATCCCCGGAACGGGCTCAAGCGGTCATCTCGGAGGGGGATTGATTCTTGCCGTCCTGCTTGAGCCCTATGCGGCCTTTCTTACCATGGCCTCAATCCTGACAATCCAGGCATTGTTTTTCGCTGACGGGGGTCTCCTTGCCCTTGGCTGCAATATCTTCAACATGGGATTTTTCCCCTGTTTCGTTGCTTTTCCCTTCATCTACAAAAGAGTTATCGCGGGTCGCAACGGGAAACGAATACTTCCGGCCGCCATGGCGGCCTCGATCGTCGGCCTTCAATTGGGCTCCCTGGCGGTTGTGATCGAGACGGTTTTTTCAGGCATCTCCGATTTGTCCTTCGGGACCTTCCTGTTGTTGATGCAGCCCATACACCTGGCGATCGGCATTGTCGAGGGTCTTGTTACGGCGTCTCTTGTCGGTTTTATACTCAGGACCCGCCCCGAAATGCTTGAAATGGCGACGGGGTCTGCCGGCAGCAAAGCAATCTCGATTAAACCCGTATTGATTACCTTGATCGTAGCAGCCGTCCTTACAGGCGGCATACTCTCCTGGTTTGCTTCCGCAAACCCGGAGGGCCTCGAATGGTCGATTGCCCGGAGCTCCGGGAACAAGGCACTGCAGGGAGAGAGCAGGATACATGCCCTGTTGTCCAGGGTGCAGAAAAAAATAGCCGTCTTGCCCGATTACAACTTCAGGAAAGACAAGACCGAGGAGTCCGCAAAGAGTGAAAGTAGAGAGGGCAAAGAGGATGCCTGGCCCTCGGTAAGTGCGGGAACCTCCATTTCAGGCCTTCTGGGAGGGGCAATGTCGCTTGTTTTTGCCGGCCTTATCGGCTTTGGTATAAGGATCTTCCAAAGAAGAAAATGAAATGGGAAGCATAGACTCTTCATTTTTCGATATAGGCCATCTCGATGCTCTTTCGAGCAAACAGACCCCGATGCACAGGGTCGATCCTCGCGCAAAAGTATTGACCACCATCTGTTTCATAGTTGTTGTCATATCGTTCAATAAGTACGATCCGGCCGGGCTTGCGCCCCTGGTTATCTATCCCATGGCCGTTATGGTAATCGGGGACATTCCGTTCTCGTTCATAATGAAAAAATTGTTGATCGCATCTCCGTTCGTTCTTTCTGTGGCGCTGTTCAATCCCATACTGGACCGCAGCCCCGCCCTCGATCTGGGACTCTTCAGGGTCTCGGGAGGTTTCGTCTCGTTTGCGTCCATTATGGCAAAGTATGTGCTGACGGTGAGCGCAGGGCTGGCGTTGATCGCCTGTACGGGGTTCGATTCGATTTGTTCGGCCCTGGCAAGAATGGGTGTCCCCAGAGCTTTCACTATCCAACTGCTCTTTCTTTACAGGTATATCTTCGTGTTGGGCGAAGAAGCCGTCCGCATGGCACGGGCGAGGGCCCTTCGCTCATTTGGGGCAAAAGGGCTGGGGATGAGCGTTTACAGCAGCATGATCGGGCAGTTGCTTTTGCGGAGCATGGACAGGGCTCAAAGGATACATCTCGCAATGCTGTGCAGGGGATTCGACGGAGAAATCCACCATATTTCGTCATCAAAAATACGTTTATCGGACCTGCTCTTTTTCGCAGGCTGGAGCGGCTTCTTTATACTGCTTCGTTTATACAACTTCCCCGCATGGCTTGGCAAAGAACTGGGAACGCTGATATGAGCCATCATATCGTAGAAGTAAAAGAGCTCAAGTTTTCGTATCCCGATGGGACGCCGGCGCTAAACGGCGTCAATTTTCGCATTACTCATGGAGAATCCGTCGCTCTGGTCGGAGCCAACGGGGCCGGAAAATCAACCCTTGTTCTGCATCTGAACGGATATCTTTCCCCGCAGGCGGGTTCGGTTAGAATCGGGGATATGCCGATAACCAAAAACACTCTCAAGCACATAAGGCAAATAGTAGGGATGGTTTTTCAAGACCCGGACGACCAGCTTTTTTTGCCCCGGGTCTATGAGGACGTCGCGTTCGGTCCAATCAACCTGGGCCTGCCGCCTGACGAAGTTGAACAAAGGGTGCTGAGCGCCCTGGCGCTTGTCGGGGCCGTGCATCTCAAGGACAGGCCCCCTTACAGACTGTCCGGGGGTGAAAAAAGGGCCGTATCAATCGCCACCGTTCTCTCGATGTCCCCAAGCATCCTGGTCATGGATGAACCCACATCGAATCTGGACCCGAAAGCCAGGCGGCAATTGATACGCCTGCTCTCGGAGTTCGATCACACGAAAATCATAGCCACTCATGATATGGATATGGTCCTTGACCTGTGTTCCAGGGCGATCGTCCTTAAAGACGGCGAGATTGTAGCTGATGGAGCCGCAAGAGATATTCTCAATAACCGGGACCTGCTGGATGCGAGCGGACTTGAAAAACCTCTCCGCCTGCAGGGTTGTCCCGTATGCGGGAATTCAGGGATTTAGGGATTGAGGGATTCATACCAAGTTGCACCCATACGGGTAAGAATTGGCGATTGGAACCCCCCTTTTCTAAAGGGGGGCAGGGGGGATTTTGTGAATGGAGGTTTTACCTCTTTGAGCGCAACTTGGTATCAGGGATTGAGGGATTTAGGGATTTAGGGATTGGGCAATTTGGTTTTTTAATCCCTCAATCCCTGAATTCGCAATTCCTTAATTCGTATTTATTCGTATTTACCCTGAGTTTTTCAGGACGAACCGAATCGGCAGCAGGGCCTTACAGGCAAGCGGTTTTCCTTCCCTTCGGGCAGGAACAAAAGTCGAATCCTTCACTGCCTTGACCGCTTCTTCATCAAAGCCGAAGCCCGCTTTCCTGAGCACTTCGATTTCAACGGGCCGGCCTCGTTCGTCTATGGTCACACGCAAAAGGACAGTTCCCTCCTTATCGAGTCTCCTTGCTAGAGCGGGGTAAGAGGGCAGCACCTTGCGGCGAAAACTGGGGCCGTTGAGAGAGCCGAAGGCAATTTCCGAGGGGCTCGAGCCTCGGGCGCCATTCACGCTGCCTGTCCCCGCCTGCCCGGAGGAAGCGCTGCTGCCTGTGCCGGTCCCAACCGGCTGCCCCGAACTTTCAGATTGATTTGGGTGGGATTCGGTTTGCGGTGAGTTTAACTGTTGTACGGGCTTGACATTTTTATGCTGTGCGGGGTGGGGCGTCACCTTCTCAATTTTCTCGGGGTGTTGCTTCGGAGGGACATGTATTTTCCGTTCCGCAGGTAAAATTCCGTCGGTTTTTATGGACAGATTCGAA
Source organism: uncultured delta proteobacterium (assembly GCA_963805125.1). Lineage (GTDB taxonomy): Bacteria > Desulfobacterota > Syntrophobacteria > Syntrophobacterales > Syntrophobacteraceae > SbD1. The sequence goes on from CAWDTD010000001.1 coordinate 668,601, forward strand.
TCTGGTGGTTCATTTTTTACTGGGGGGACCACGGGAGGAGCTGCGGCAGGAGGGGCCAAAGCACCGGCTTGCTCATCTTTTCCGCCTTCCAGGCTTCCCTGCTGGGGTCCCGAGCCTCCAAGCATCGATACGAGTTGCACTTCGATGCTTTTGGGGCTGGCGGCAGGAGGTTTAGGCGAAAGCCAAAGGAGGCAGACCAGGGTCACATGCAGGAGGATCACTGCTGTAAGGCTGGACCAAGTCTTTTTGTCCAGAAGGACTGGAACTTCCGGGAGCCGGAAGCCCAATATTTCCAGATCCGGGGGATCGTCCGGAAACGAAAAATCGAATTCAGCATCTGCGACTGCTGATTTCACGTGGGCTACGGCCAGACTGGACCGGAGCATCCCGTCAAGAAAGACGTTACCCTGCCCGGACCCTGACACTTCAAACTCCGGCGGATCATCCGGAAATGGAAGAAAATCCATCTCACAATCCGCAGCGTCTTCGACTATCGAATTAATGCGATCTCCTATGACGCGCTCCGATTCTTCTTGACGCGGTAAAACCTAGTCTCTGCCTTTCGGTTTCCACTCCCGCGACAAGCGTTGCGCCTCGGCGATTTGGGACAGCGTCATTTTGCCCGCGATTATGTCTCTGTTCTTTCGGGCAGTTGAATCGCCTGATGCAGCCGCCAGATCGAACCACATGTGAGCCTGCACAAAATCCTGCCGGACGCCCTGGCCTTCGGCATACATCACTCCGAGATTTAGTTGTGCTTCGGCAAGTCCCTGCTCCGCCGCCTTGCGATACAATTTCACAGCCTCCACATTGTCCTGCTGCACACTATTGCCCCTGCGATACATCACCCCCAGATTATATTGTGGTTTTGCATACCCCTGCTCCACGGCCTTCCGGAACCATTTCACCGCTTCAGCATAGTCCTGTGGCACACCTTGGCCGTCATGGCACATCACTCCCAGATACCATTGCGCTACGGCATTTCCCTGTTCGGCCAAGGGTTTAAGCTCTCCATACGCCCTGGCGTACTCGCCTTTGCTATAAGCTGCAGCGCCTTCAGAGAGGCCGGCCCTAGCGGCGGAAACAATCGACAAAGAAAGAAAAACCACCGTAAATGACACTAACTTTCCACACATGCTTTGCTCCTTGCGCCGCATTCCGGGCCGCGTTACATAGCCTCAAAATCTATAAGTCAGCGCAACGCGAAAAGTTCGCGGTTCGGCCGCGTGAAACGTGTAACCGTCTTCAGCCGGGCCCGTTGGTGTCAGCCGAAAGGTGTAATAGTAGGTTATGTCGTCGGCTTTCGCGTTGAGGAGATTGAAGATGTCTCCCTCGATCAACCAGTTTTTGTTGATCTTGTAGGCGAGGTGGTAATATAGCAGGCTTGTGCTTGTGGAACTCACAGTACCGTCCTGGGTCAGATAGCGAGGTCCGAAATATCGCCACCTCAGGCTGCTAGTCCAACCTTTTACATCGTGCACGGTTACGCCCGACGCTATGACCATCCTGGCCGCTTCGGGGACGTAATTACCCCCCGCCGGATTACCTTCGAAATGCGCCGTCGAGGTGGCAAAATCTGCGTCGATCGTCAGCCATTTGGTCGGCGTATAGTAGTTTGCCCATTCCACGCCCTTGCGGAGATCCGGGTCAGGACTGGGTACGGTCGTACCCGCATCCCCGTCCCAGACCAGTTCGGATTGCAGCCTGAGCGCCCAGAACGTCAACGTGCTTTGCAGGTGCGGGATGGCGAGAGTTCGTATGCCAACCTCCGCGCCCTCCGTTTGTGCTATCGGCAAGGCCCGTTGAACCGGCTGGCCCGTTGATGGATCTTGAGTAGTGGTTACACCCCGGGCGTCGTCGGTGTGGAAGCCCAGGCCGCCGTTAAGGTAGAACTCCGTCTTTGCCCATGGCCCGAAGATCAAAGAGAGTTTCGGCTCGGGAGTGTACTCGAACCGGTCTCCGCTGTCGGCTGGATTGGGGCCGTTGGTAAAATAAGTAAAATCGTTCTTGTTGTTGAAGTTAATGAAATCATACCGAAGTCCCGCAACCGTTCGAAACCATGGCAGCCAATGAATCTTGTTTTCAATGTAAGGGGCCAGGTCTGTTTCCACAACATTGTCGGCACGAACGGTGTACAAGGTCTCTCGGTCTGCAGTGTGAATCAGGCCGTCGTGGATCACATCGTTTCGGATGTCGAGTCCAATAGTGTTTTCGGTCGCCATGCCGTACAAATTTCCGAACCATGTCCGGCTTGCTCTAACCCCCTGCACCCACCGCGTGTCCTTCTGCTCGAACTGGTCACCATGAACCGGATCATCCAGAAAGAAAGTGAAGTCGTTCCATAGCCCCATGTTATAGTAATATACATATCCCAGAATTTTTGTCACCGAGTGCTCGTCGGCGTAGTGATATTCGCCCGACAGGGTGTAGCGGTCAGTCAGGCCTCCGTCAGTTGGGTTAAGGCTTCCGAAGCGGCCTACCAGTCCCTGTGTGACCGCCAGGTCCGGGATCTGGTTGGTCGCATTCCATGTTCCGTGATAGCCCATGGCCGTCGCGCTGAAGCCCTGGCTTGCTTCCCCCTGGCTGTAGGTCAGTATCCCATTGTATTTTAAGTAATTTTCGGGCACGTCCCAGGGTCCGTCTTCGTGGACAAATTCAAAGGCGCCCAAGAGATTGCCCTGTCCGACTTTGGTCGAATCGGCCAGCAGGGTGCGCTCATAATTCCAACTGCCATATTCCACTTTTGCAATGCCTTGTGGAAGGGTCTGAAAGGTTTGAATATTTTCCCAACCGGCTGAGCCGAAGTTCCCCACATTGGCGAAATATGGCCCTTTTCCATAGTCCATCTTCTGGATCAGTTCCGGAATGAGAAAATTGAGATCCAGGTAGCCCTCGCCATGAGCGTTCGAAGGCAAGTTGATCGGGATGCCGTTGAAAAAGCCGGCCATGTCCGTACCATGGTCGAGATTGAAGCCGCGAAGAAAATACTGGTTCGCCTTGCCATCCCCGCTATGCTGGGTGACGATGACCCCGGGCATGGCTTCAAGCACCTCCCTGGGACGGCTGATGGGGCGTTCCTCGAGTTGAAGCGCTCCAATGGTCCCCTGGTGTCGAGGTATCGGCGATGCCGATCAAACTGTCGCTTCGCTCTTCCACCACTATCTCGGGCAAATGCATTGCGCCCGGCTGATTTTGGTCTGTCTGCGAGGATGAGGACCCAGTAACCTGCGCGCCGATCTCTTCGGCCCCTGTAAAACAGGTTAGAGCGGCCCAAAAAATCGGGACACAAATAAGTGCGGTCCTGACACGGTATCCGCCTGTTCTTTCCCTCACCAAATTCATCGCCTGCCACCATCAAACGAAAAAAGGCCACGAACATCCTCCCCGTCTTCGGACGGGTACAAGGCGTTCGCGGCCTATTGGTCGACCCGGTTAAAACGCTGCCAAGAAGCTCTCTGCGCGGCCGGCGAAAATCACACATTCATTGTGTGGATATACAATCGGCAGATTGGCGCCAATCTAGCTGAATCGACGCTTCATGTCAATATGAAAACTATTTATCAGGAGTGAATTCGGCACCAGGGTGACCCTGGGCACTTTCTTAACCGGGTTTTCATCAACCAGCAAAACGCAGCCGTAGGCCTGCTCAAGGGTTTGAAAGGTGAGGACCTCATCGGGCTTTCCCAAGCCGACAACGCCGCCCTCCTTCATGAGCAGCAGGCGATCGGCATACATCGCCGCAAGGTTCAGGTCGTGAGAAACCATGACTATGGTAATCTTTTCCTCCATCCTGAGTCGCTCCAGCAGATCCATGACATGAATCTGGTTGGCGAGATCCAGCGGCGCGGTGGGTTCATCGAGAACAATGATGCGGGGCTGCTGGCAAATGGCGCGGGCAATAAAACCCCGTTGCCTCTCCCCGGCGCTCAACTGATCGAACCTGCGCCCGGCCAGATGCTCCACATTAGTGAACGACATGGCGCGCTCCGCCAATTCCAGATCTTTTCGTTTCTCGATTGCCAAAAGGCTCAGATGGGGCGAACGCCCCATGAGGACCACATCCGCCACCGTGAAAGGTACGTCTGAGGGCGGTGTCTGAGCGACTACCGCGACGGTTCGCGCAAGCGCCTTTCGCGAATAGCTCCCAATGGGGCGGCGGAGTATTTCTATTTGTCCTCTCTGAGGTTGGAGAGTTCCCGAAATGGTTCTGACAAGAGTTGTCTTCCCGGAGCCGTTCGGTCCAATGATGATGAAAAATTCCCCTTCCTGCACTGAGAAGGAGATGGCATTCAGAACGGTTCTCCTCCCATAGCAATGACTTAAATCTTTTACGCTTAGGGAAATCTTCATCGTCTGGATCTCCGAAGTAGAAGGATGAACAAGGGTGCGCCGATCATAGCGGTTATCACCCCGACCGGCATTTCACCCTGCGACGGAAGCGATCTGGCAAGCAGGTCACACAGGATCAGGTATGCGCCGCCGCCCAAAATGCAGGCAGGAACCAGCAGCCTGTGATCCGGTCCGAACAGGAGCCTGAGAAGGTGTGGCATTACCAGTCCGACAAACCCCAGGAGCCCTGTTTGACAAACAATGACACTTACCATAAACGAAGTAACCAGAAGCAGGACAAGCGGTATGAGGCGCACATCGACCCCCATATTGGCGGCCATTTCCTCCCCCATAAGAAGGATGTTCATCGGGCGGGCGAGCAAAAACAGGGCGGCAAAGCACGGCGGAAGGGCAACCATGAGCATAAGCGTCCGATGCTTATCAGATAACGAGAGATCTCCCATGAGCCAGAAAAGAATGTTGTGAAGCCGTGAGTCTTGGGTAAGCGAGATTAGAAACATTATAACGGAGGAACAAAAGGCATTGACCATGACCCCCGCTAGAATCAAGGTGTCTTTTTTCATGGCGGACCTTGTCGAGGCGATCAGAAGCACCAGCAACAGGGTGGCCATGCTTCCGGCGAAAGCGAACAAAGCAACGCCGGGGAAAGGAGACATCCCCAGCAAAATGCCTATTATGGCGCCCACGGCAGATCCACCTGAGATCCCCAGGATGTATGGCTCGGCCAGGGGGTTGCGCAGCAAGGCCTGGAAGACAAGTCCCCCAAGAGAAAGTGTGGCCCCGGCCATTGCCGCCAAAACAACCCTGGGCAACCGGATTCGCAAGACGATATTCGACAAAGTCGGATACCGATCGGTATGGCCGGCAAGCACGGCCAGTATTTGCCGGAAGTTTTGCGCGGTAGATCCTATCGAAAGGCCCAAAAAGGCGCTTATGATGAGAAGCAAACCCAGCAAAAGGGAAACGGCCAGTGTGCGTTTCAAAATGGGGTAAGCAAGGGGGACCGTCGCTTTCATCGGAACAGCTCCGGGTGTATGATCCGGGCCAGGGTCTCCAGGCCGTCTATGAGACGTGGTGTGGCCCTGTCGAAAAGATCCGCGTCCACGATAAAGATGCGATTGTTTCGGACCGCGGGCAGCCCTTCATACTCTTTCCATTGGGCGCTCACCTTTTCGAGGTCCGGTTCTTTGGTCATGGAAGTGATGATAATGACCTCGGGCTGGAGCGCCAGGACCTGTTCCCTGCTGAACCGGGGATAAGACGTTGGACCCTCGGCCAGATTTTGCCCCCCGGCAGCTACGATCAGTTCGTGGATAACGGTGTTTGTCCCGGCTGAAACAATGGGAGCGGTCCCGATCTGGAAAAAGACTCGTGGGCGCAGTTCGGTTTTGGCGACACGTTCCTTTATCCGTTCGATTCTGGTGCGCATTTCGTTTGCGAGATGCTGCGCTTTTTGGGTGGCGTTTAGCAGTTGACCTATTTCCAATACGGTATCCACGGCGGTGTCCAGGTTTTTGGGGTCCACCGCGTAGACTGGTATCCCAAATGCCTCAAGCTCCGTCACCACATTGCCGGGATTGCCGTCCCGAACGGCAATACAAAGGTCAGGTTTCAATGCGACGATTCTTTCCAGGTCGAGGTGCACGTATGAGCCCACTTTGGGTAAAAGTTGAGCATCGGCTGGATAATCACAGTGTTGGGTAACCCCTTTCAAACGGTCGCCTTCCCCTAACGCAAAAACGATTTCCGTGATACTGGGGGCCAGCGACACGACACGCAGTGGATTGTCGGGGACCGACACTGTCCGGCCCGCCTGGTCCCGGACCATCCCGGGTTCGCCGGTTTTGGCGACGACTAAGGCGAGCATTACCATTATCACTGTTAGATAGATTTTGCGACACGTTGAGAGGTGCGCATCTCGTTGCATCTTTGAAGGACGCATACCGTGATCCTATCTGCTAATCCTGTCCGGTGAGCCGAAACTGAACAGGGAGTACCACCCATGTGGCAACGTCTTTCCCATTAATGCAACCGGGCTTGAACTGCCAGTGGCGTATGGCCTCCAGGGTAGATTGCTCGAAGTAACCCCCGGGATGAGCTTCGACAATGGATAGTTTTGAAACACGGCCATCGGGGTCCACGAGAAATCTTACCACCACCTTGCCGCAGATACCCAGAGTTCGGGCCCTCGCGGGATAAACCGGGTCGATTTTCTTCAGGATTTGCGGGACCTTATCGACGGAAACCGCGTCAAAACCGGCCAAGAATCCCGTTCCGGAAGATGAGTTGCCCGGTCCCGGACCACCGGAGCCTTCGCCCGCTTCTTTTCCGTTTCCCATGCCTTCTGCCTGTCCTCCCCCCAAGTCAGCTCCAGCGCCTTCTGAAGCGTAATGTTCAGCAGCCGTGGCGATCTGTGGTGAATCGGCCAAGAGAGTTTCGAGGTTCGGGGTATGCCTGGTCTCGGCGCGTGTGGAGGGTTTTTTACGGCTTTTCGCTGGCGAAACCTCCTGCCTCATCATGATTTTGGCTTTTGGGACATCAGGGGCCGCTTCTTTTTCGCCGGGTTTTACTTCCGGTGGAGATTGCTCAGGTTGTTTTGCACCGTCGGCGCCATCAGCAGGGCCGGCGCAGCTCGAACTGCATCCGCTTCCCTCCACGTCCGCAAAGTATACACTTATAAAAGGCTCATGGGTATGTCGCGGCGGCTGAAGAAACGGCAAGAGCAGAAAGGTTGCAGCCGCGAGCACATGAACCAGGATGGCCCCTGCCGTTCCCGGGACCAGTTCTCGCCAGGCAGCCTTGTGTGCCGGTGGCAGGATGAGACCGCCATCCAACAGCTCCAGTGACGCCAGGAAGGACGCAGTGGGTAAATGTTCCTCATCTACCCACGGAAATGTCACTGTAAAGGAATCGAGAATGTGTTGCATATCTTCCATGACAATAGCTCAGATCTTCCAGCCGAAGAATCAGCGTCTTGCCGCGCTTGCCAGACGGGAATCAACAACTGAGGGTCTCAATGAGAAAGAATTTATGAACCACCACCGGCAGGCTGCGGCTTCTGTGATACAAGTCCGTTCAACAAAGCATTGAGGGACATCCTCATAACGACGGGAATCTCCTCGGATGTAATGAAATCCGTCCATGTTTCCAGTTTTCTTCCTGCGATCTGCTCAGCCACACTCCGGCACCATGTTTCAAAGGCATCGAGGTTCGACAGAAGCCCCCTTTCATTAGCATCGCTGAGTGCAAAAGCCGATTCGAGAAATGAGGCATAACGGGGTTGAAGCAGGACCTGTTCGAAATGGGCAAGGCGCCGGCGCTCATCGGCTTCATCATTAGGAAAAATGCGTCCCTTGAGAATCTCGTAGATGTTAATGCGCCTTTCCTGCAATCTCCGGAAAACGCTGCGCCGGCCGGAGATCCCATCTTGTTGGAGGACGGCTTCCTTTACGCCCTCGCAAACAGCCCTGGCTATTAATTCCCCGAGTTTGCAGTGGCCGCCGGCATTGTCAACGGCTGTTCCCCTGCCTTCGACCACCAGTACCTCGTCGGTTCCTGTGCCAGTCGCCTGGCTTTTGCCAGGGCTGTACGAACTTCGAACGTCCAGGTCCTGCAAGGCCGCCGTCTTGGCCTCCGTGGCGGTGATGACGGCCCGTGCCATTGCCCTCGGCGAGAGCTTCATATTCGTGAGGAGAATGATATTTATTGTCCCCGGTTCATAGAACCTGCCCTCATCCACTGACATGCGCATAGCATTGCTCTCGACCCCGGCCGTTACAAGGGCGTAGACTGTCATGTCCTTGAATTGCGCCTTCTGAACCGACAGATTTCCCATATCCGCGCCGGTAAACAGCAGGCAGCAGTTGCCCTGTTTTTTCCCGATTGCCTTGAAGGTGTGCTCCCTCCACTTCTTGAGCCCGAGCCTGTATTCGATGCTCCAGCACGGGGGCGGGAAATAGTGGTTGCCGACACTTGTAATGCCCTTTCTCTCACCTTCAAGCGTGGAAGTAACCCGCATGGGTTCCGTGAATTCGACGATTAGCGTTTTGTTGGGAAAATCGAAAATTGTGGTTTCATCTACCTTTGCCGATCTGACGTAACATAGAGGGAGTTCAATGGAGTGTGTCCGAACAGGTTTTTCCTCAAGCATCCGATTCCGGTCCGCAGCAAATTCTTCATCGTAAATTGTCGACGCAAGCCATGCTATAAAGTCACCGGCCTGCACGGACTCACGGCACGTCATCTCGCATGGGAAAGAAAAAACTTTGCCTCCACGCACCGCTTGGACGTCTTTCCATCCGGGCTGCGAGAGAAATCTGTCGATTGCTTTCGGACCGCTTCCGCAAACATAGATTACTTCGGGATCAAATCTTTTCCATTCTTCCAGGGTGACATATACTGCTTCGCCTTTTTTGCCGAATTGGGGAGGGGCGCCTCCGGCTGAACGAATGAATTCATTTTGAAAGGAATCGTCACCCGGCGCCATCAAAGAGTTCTGCCCTGTGCCCATTACCCGCATGACCCTTTTCCTCCTGTTCGCGGGAATCTTTTCAACTTTCTTGGAGATAAGCGCCAACTCGTTGCGTATTCCCTCGATGATTTCTTCGGCTTTTGTTTCTTTATCAAAAATTGCTCCCAACAACCGAATGTTGCGGTAGAGGTCCGAAATGGAGCGCGAATCCAGTTCAACCGTCTGACATCCATGTTCCGCAAGACTATTCGATATTCTTTGATGCATGGATGAAACAAAGAGCACATCCGGCTGGATGGCTTCAATGTGTGAGAGCGAAGGCGCCACAAAGCCTCCAACGATACTATTGTAGTTTGATTCGGGTGGAAGGCTGTCGTGGAGCGTCACTCCTGCCAGACAATCGCCGGCCCCAAGCCGGAAAATGATTTCAGTAACGGCAGGCACAAGGGAAACTACGTTGTGTGGTTTTTTCTGAAGCATTATATGGCTGCCGCGCGAATCGAAGAAGCTCACCGGATAGGCGGCCAGCGCACAATCGCTGCCAAGCAGAAGCAACAGGAGAAAGACGCCCGCAAGTGAGCGCCTCATACGGTCAGATGTGCCACGAGTGGCAGAAACGAATGTCGAGACACCGAAATATGTGAAAAGGTTGTCCTTGCCTCCCAACATGATCGATCCTCCTTCCTTTCGGTCTAGAAACGATATTGGAGGCCCCCTCGAAAACTTCTGCCGGGCATTGGATAGCCGTCTACGAAAGCATAATTTTTGTCGGTCAGGTTATCGGAGGCCAGCAAGAGTTCAAGAGACTTTGTGGGACGGTAGGTAAGCTTGACCGAGAAAACGGCAAACCCTTCCTTATTAATGGCCTGGCCGTAAGTTGTGGAAAGATAATTGTAATTCGCCTGCTGTTCGTCTCCCGTGTAGAAGCCGGTAAAAAGCAAGGTCACCTTGCGATTGAAGGTGACTTCGATGCCCCCGGTGGCATCCCAGAGAGGAACGTAAGGGACCGTATTGGATTTTAGAATTTCGACATAGCTCGGGTCTTCGAGTTCACGCTGAGTATAGTAGACGAAATTCACGAACGGCCTCAGACCTACCTGCATGTCATTGAACGTGAATGATTTTTTGTAACTGACCGATCCTTCGAATGCGGAGAGAATAGCTCCTCTAACATTTTCATAAGTCGTCCAGGTGCAATCTCCGTCGACACAGACAGGGAAGCCTCCCGTGATTTTATTATTGTAGTCGGTGTAAAAGAAAGTGAGGCTGGGCTTAAACCCGGCAAGTTCGGCGTCTAAGCCTGCTTCGTAAGTGGTGCCGGATTGCGGTTTGAGGTTGGAATTTCCGATGACCTTCATAAACTCCCCGGATTGGAAGCGTCCGGCGAGTTCGTCTGCCGATGGTATACTGAAGGCGTCCCCGACAGCGGCACGGCCACTCAGCCAATCGAAAAACTTGTAAGTGACCCCGGTGCGCCAGGATGTATGGCCGAACTGCTGGTTTTCCGGGAGAACTTCGAGGCCTTCCGTGGGCTGTACCTGCTCCTGGAAAAAGTCATAGCGAATGCCAAGAAGGAGCGTCAGCTTGTTCCAGTCGATTTTCTGTTCCGCGAAAAGCGCATAATTGTCGTAATGACAGTCCGGGCTCCATGGAAAGCCTGCGGGATTTGTGAAGCTGGTGACGTCAATACCGTCCCAATCAAAACCGAGGAGCAAACGCCCCAATGAGAATGTGGGAAGACTGAACTGGCTTCGTACCCCCTGGGTATGCTGTTCGGTCGTTGCCGATGTATAACCGTAAGCAGCTTCGGGATAGTTCCATCGGTTCTGGTCTAAGACGTTGTAATAGCTAAGATGCCAGTTCATTGCCCAATCCGGGGAAGCACCATCATAGCCAAGCGAACCGTACCACCTTTGGATATCTTTGTTGTCTACAAGATCTGGCGCCATATAGGTAGGGTTAGGGGTTCCAATGCCCCAGCCCTGGAAGAAGTTGCCGACGGCAAAAAAGGCGTGATTGGGGCTTGGGGCTGCAAAGAGGCTCGCCGAATAAGCCTGATCGTTGTAGCCGGTATTGGGAACTCTGGCCCCTCCTCCCATATCGTAGCTGCCTTGAGTGATGGTTCGCCCGGTGAGCGAGACTCCAACCCTGTTATCCGCAAGGCTGTCCGAAAAACCTGCGTAGCCTTTGGTATAATTCCAGCTTCCATACTCAACCCCTACGTTTGCAGAAGGAGGTCCCAGCCCCTTGCGCGTAATGATATTTACGACCCCTCCCATGGCTGCCGATCCATAGACGACGGAACCCGGACCGCGCACGATTTCTATTCGTTCCACATTTTCCAGCGGAATTTCGGCTATGTTCCCTGTCCCGGCGCGGTGGCCGTCGATCAAAACCAGCACTTGTCCCTTGATATCCGTGCCCGTTGTATCGCTTGAAAAGCCTCTGATACTGACCGATGAAAGAGCCCCGGGGTATGTCTGGAAATGCTCGGGAAGGTATTCAGTCAGGACTTCCCCCAAATTATTGGCGCGCGACTCTTCGATTTGTTTTCTTGAAATGACCTGCACGGGAACGGGAAGTTCTTTTGCCGGTGTGGGAAGGCGCGTGGCGGTAACCACGACTTCTTCGAGCTTTGTCGGGGTCCCTTCATCTGGTTTGGACGTGTTTCCCGATTGTGTGTCCGATTGGGTCTGGACGATTTGGGCGCCTTCGGGCGGTGGATCATCGGCAGCGCTAATCACCGGGATACAAAAGGCGAGACAGGCAAGAACCGATGCAATTGCCGCGCTTTTCATTTAAAACTCCTTTCCCCCCTCGGGGATTTGAGTAAGCGTTTGGCATCGATTAGATCTCCTGGCTTTCGTTCACGCTACTCACCGCGCCTTCCCATCCGTATCAAACCGGACAGTGGCATCCATGCGGCTTTCGTCCCGATCACAGTCGCGGGGCGGCGGAAGACTTGCACTTCCTTCCCTGAAATCGATGCGATGGTTTCCAACTATTCTGTTCGGCTACCGGAACTCACAATCTAAACGTTTCACCTCATGATGGACATTGCCGAAATCCGTTGGATCATCCGCAGAGCCGCACAGGGGCTCCCCGGGATTCAAACCTGTCAAGGACGGCATCATAGGCTACCGTCATAAAGAGAACCTGTTGCATTCCTCTGGTGATCAGGCTCCACCATCCATAGACAGCATCCTCCTCCGAGCTTGCCACGGAGACGGCTGTGACTCCCAAAGACCGCGCCGTCTCGATCAACTCCGCCGCCGCTTGCAGAGGAAGATCCTCTCTACCTTGTGTGACATACAGGATCATGCCCTTCCTCATCGAAAACCTCCATGTGTGAGCCGTTTGCCCCAAGGCAGTGGAAAGGTTTGTGTAAAAGTCGATTACTGTAAACCACCGCGCCGAGGCGCAATTTTGGCCAAAAAAAAATCCTTAGAGCTAAAACGCCCTAAGGATTGCACCCTGGTTCACTTGGTCCTTAAGCCAGCTACCCGGTATTTCCGCGCACGGGCTCACCGAAAGGCATCAGGCAGGTCTTCTGACTCACGGATCGATCTACTCTCCGAGCCTTCCCATCCCGTTCAGGCGAGAAAGTGGCGTCATCGGATTTCGTCCCCGTTTACAGCGGCGGGACCGCTCCCGATTTTCACGGGATTCCCTTTTAAACTTATTGTGTACCTGATGCTAAAAAACTATGTGGCTTCCTTTGTACAAGTTATTCCCGATGCTGTCAACGGCATATTTCAATGTAATAGTGCTTATTTTTCCCCGGCATACGAGTCTCGTTACAGATCCATCTTCTCGGAGCAAAGTAAAGGAGGCTTGCTACTGTACCGTTTCCTACCGGAATCGAGCTTTGGTCATTCCCGGAGCGGGTAAGGATTGCCTGTTGGCCATTGACAATTCTTGAGCCGATGTTTACGCAAACGGGTAATGGGCTCTTGAAGGGCCTCGGCAACCTAACGAATTAGGACAAGGAGGATCAGTTATGGAAGGAAAGCACGAACACAAGCATTTGCACGCCCATGACCACACTCATGCGCACTCCCACGAACATTCACATAACGGCAAGGTGCACGGCCCCATGAGCATACCCATCGCCATGCCCACGAGCACCTGCACGAACATCTCCATGAGCACTCCCATGGCGGGACCCTCCAGGCACACGACCATGAGCACACGGGTGACCACGGGCCTCATGACCATGACCATCCCGGCCATGAAGCGGAATCCCATGATCACGCCCACTGAGATCTTGTTCTTGTAAGTGGTTGAGTTCACTAAGATGTTTGCCATGTGGCTGTGGCTATCTTTGGAACATTTCAAGCGTAGTGGAAGGCCGGGAAGGCTCCATGGGTGCGGAAGCACTTTAGAGCGCCCGGCCTTTTTGTCTTTTGGGACACAACGTGGCGGGCGCCTGTTCATCCGCCACCGAGCGTGACGCCGACCACCTCATGGGAAGCAACTACCGCCTCACCTGCATACTTGCCGAACGGGCTGCCTCGCGGGAAATTCGCTTTCCGTACGCGAGCGGCGCGGCAATATACGGGGGCGGCGAAACGGGTTTTGGCGACGCAGTCGATCTCTTTCACCTTTCACCACCGAATATATACGGTTACTCCAAGCATCTCTTCTCATCTGAGGGTGGACCCGGCACTTCGATTGGCCTTGGGTAAAGAGCATGACTGCGGAGCCGGCCAATCCGCCCTCTGCCGCTTTGAGAACAATATCCTTTTGTCCAAATTGGTCTGATCGGCATTTTTCTTGCGGGTTTTGATTGGAATATCCTATGATTTACGGACATTCGGCATTCCAAGAGCTTTTTCGGATGGAATCCGTCCCGGAAATGCGGTTCGGCTCCATTCAGGGGTCGAGTTGACGCATTATTCAGGGTTATACCTTCAGGGAGAATGGGGTCTCGGTAGAGCCTTATCTGCTTCTGCGGAACCTGCCGGATAGCCGGTACGAATACATCAAGAACTACCCCATGCCCGGCTTCAATGTGATGGGCGGACTGAAGGCGACGTTATGAGCGGAAAAGTTTTTTCACCCGGGGAACTCGCCTACGGGGGTCTCTTCGGCGCATCGGCGCTGCTGCTGCCGGTGATCTTTCACCTGGTCCATCTGGGACATATTTTCATGCCGATGTACCTGCCCCTCGTCGCTCTGGCCTTTTTCGTCCGTCCGCTTCCGGCGGCGCTGACGGCGCTTGTCGTGCCCCTGCTCTCCGGAGCGGCGACCGGGATGCCGCCCTTCTATCCGCCCGTGGCCGTGATTATGGCGGTCGAACTGGCCGTCATGGCGACGGTTATCGCGGCCATCAAACAATATAAGCCGAAATGGAACGAATGGGTCATACTGGTCCCTGCTCTGATTCTGGGGCGGATTGTCAACATCGGTCTGATTTATCTCTTCGCCGGGTTCATCGACCTCCCGGCCGGGTTCGTCGCCGGAGCGTCCTTTATCAGCGGCTGGCCCGGGATTATTTTAATGCTGGCGGTCGTTCCACCGCTCGTTCGTCTGGCCACGCGGCGAAAGATTGTCCTCGGTCCACAAGGAGAAGACAAGTAATGAACAGCAATCCCAAACGCGATTTCTTCGACGGCATCGCCGCCAAATGGGACGGTTGGGTCAAACGGGATGTTCTGAGCTCGGCCTTGAGTAGAGGTTTGGAGCGGTTCAATGTCGGCCCTGACGAAATCGTCATCGACCTGGGTTGCGGCACGGGCAACCTGACGCAAGCCCTGCTGATGCGCCTTTCCGACCGTGGCTGGGTGATCGCGGTAGACTTTTCGCCTCGGATGCTCGACGAAGCGAGATGCAAGGTGGGTGACCCGCGAGTGGAATGGATCAATGCCGCAGCGGAGTCGTTGCCGCTTGGTGATGCGTTGGCTGACCGGATTATTTGCTTTTCCGCATGGCCTCATTTTTCCTCGCCGCATGAGGTGGCGCTGGAAATGCGGCGTGCGCTGAAGCCCGGCGGCTTGTTCCACGTTTGGCACACCGGATCGCGGGAAACGATCAACGCCATCCATGCCGGAGCAGGAGAGGCCATTCATCAGGATCTGCTTGCACCAGCAGCAGAACTTGCCCGGCTGCTTGAGGAATGCGGCTTCGACGTGCTGACGGCGGAGGAAGATGACGAGCATTACCTCGTCGTCGCCCGAAAACCAGGGGTGAAAGGGTGAGCTACAATCGCTTCATCGAGATATGGGGCACGGGGTCGGGCCCTCTGAGGCATTTTGCGCCACAGGCCCGCTTCCTGGGTGGAATCGGTCTGTTCGTGGCTTGTCTTATCCCTTCCCCCGACAGACTCACCGGTTTTCTGTTCACGGCGATTACGACCATGGCATGGCTGATCGCCGCAAGACCGCCCGCGCGGACACTCGGGCGGTTGGTGGTGTTCGGACTGATCTTTTTCACCCCATTTTTCCTCCTGACCCCTTGGGTTGAAACGGCTTCCCGTTCCTTGCCGCTGCTTCAACGCTTCACGGATTGGCAAGCCGTCTCAGTGCCGTTTCGGATTTTCTCGAAGGGGTTCGCTTCGCTGCTGATATTCTCCGCGACCGCCTCCTCTCTGAGGCTTTCCGAGTTTTACCAAGCCCTCGCCAGCCTGCCTCTGCCATCCTCTGTAGTCCTGCTGGTGTCGCAGATCGTTCAACAAACAGAGTTGCTCCACGGCGAATCGGTGCGTGTGTCCCAGGCGATGGCAGTCCGGGGCGCGGCCTCCAGACTGCGCACCGGGCTGTTGATGGTCCGACACGCCCCCTCCGCGTGGCTGCACCGGATAATCGCCAGGGCCGACCGCGTTTCGCAGGCAATGGAACTTCGGGGATATGGCGGCATATTGCCGGAGTTCGACCGGCAGCCCATGATCTGGAACGATTACCTCCTGCTGATGATCGGATTGCTATGGCCCCTGGCAGCCGTCCTGATTCAATTGGAAGCTATTAAATGACGCCCGTCGTTTTGAAATTCGAGCACGTCGCCGTCCGGTATCATGAGAACCGGGCGCCGGCCCTTAATGATGTTTCGTTTGCTATCCATCCCGGCGAGCGGGTCGCCCTGTTCGGCCTGAACGGCTCCGGCAAGACCACACTGTTTCTTGCCGCCGTGGGGCTCGTTCCATACCAGGGAATTGTCACGGTTGACGGCCTTGTGCTTGAGAAGAAATCTCTCGCACAGGTTCGATCCAAGATCGGCTTTCTTTTCAATGTGCCCGAGGACCAACTGCTTTTCCCGAAGGTGGTTGACGACGTGGCGTTCACCTTGATCCGGAAGGGAGTGCCCGCTCCGGAGGCCAGGCGAAAGGCGCTCGAAGCCCTGGCGAGCCTGGGTGCGGATTCGTTCGCTGAACTGCCGCCGCATGAGCTGTCCCACGGAGAACGATTAAAAGCCGCCCTGGCGGGAGTCTTGGTGGGCAACCCGCTGCTCCTGCTTCTGGATGAACCTTCCGCCGGTCTTGATCCCCCGGCAAATAAAAGGCTGGCCCGACATCTCGGCGATCACCCCTCGGCCATGCTCGCCGCTACGCACGACATCTCCTTCGCCCGGCTTTTCTGTGAGCGCTATATAGTGCTCGAGCATGGCCACATCGTCCTGGAGGGTCAGTCGTTCGACGAAGTGGAAGCATTTTGGGATTGTCGTCCTCTGTGATTGCCGACTCCACCCGTCTTTCGCATTAGTGAGACGTTGGGGAAATTCCGCATTTTTCCGGGTCAATGGCCTCTTCAACATCTCGGACCGTGTACCTTTGCGTCCTGTAAAAGAAAGGAAGGGGAAGCCGGCTCACGTTGTCGAAATCCACCTGCACCCTCTCCTGAATGTAGCTCAACAAGTCGTAGCGGATGGACCTCAACGGCTCTGGAGCGTTCATGTTCTATCCGTTGATATGGCGCACTGACAGGCAAAGAGTTTTACGGCGGGCGGCGATCTCCGGACAACGAAAAAGCCGGGAAAAGACCGCTCGGGGTTCCTCCACCCGTCAAAGCCTTCCTGGCTGAAGTTTGTCCTGGACGCTGACGGCGACACTCGGTGCAGCTTCTTACTGCGGGATGATCGCGATTAGGAATTTGACATGTTCATCACATCATCATGGGTTGCTTGTCAACGCTAACCTGTCGAAACATGGTGCGTACTCGACTGCATTTTTTCTTGACAAATCCAGAGCCGGCGCTTTAAGTAAAATTAGTCGAGGTACGATAGTCCCTGTTTGGCGGCAAGAAGCAGCCATCCATGTGAGTTTGAGTATACTTTGCCTCAATCTGCAGTCCAGTAGAGCCAAGAAGGCCTTAGGGCAGACTCAAAATTGCCGGAGCCTCTTTTGGCTTTTTCTTTTGCTGTCAAGTGAGGTGAGAAATGGGAACGCAATCAATGGACCAATACCCTGAGGCATTAAAAGACGCCATCCGCTTCCACGGGCACGTCTGTCCGGGACTGATCATAGGATACCGGGCGGCCAAAGTTGCCCTGTCGGCCTTTAGGGTCGAACGCTCCAAGGATGAGGAACTCGTTGCCATCGTTGAAAACGATGCTTGTAGTGTGGACGCCATCCAAGTCCTGCTCGGTTGCACACTCGGGAAGGGCAATCTCATATACCGGGATTATGGCAAACAGGTCTACACGATTGTTTCCAGAGAATCGAATAGAGCTGCCCGGATCGCACTCAAATCCACTGTTCTCGATAGGCCTTCCGAAATAGAAGCACTTTTCCAAAAAGCCCAGGAAAATGAGGCTTCTGCAGAGGAACGGGAAACACTGGACGATTTTCGGGAAAAACTTATGGAGGAACTCCTCGAAATGGACGAGGAGACCCTTTTTAAGATCGAAGATGTTCAAATTGATATGCCGGAAAAAGCACGAATCTTCAAGTCGGTATTATGCCATTACTGCGGGGAAAAGGTAATGGAGCCAAGAGCACGCGTCCGTGACGGAAAGATCGCCTGCATTCCGTGCTCGGAAGAATATACGCGTGGCTGGTGACAAAAGTGGGGGGCGCCGGGAAAGCTTGCCGGTGGCTCTCTTTTCAGGCAAGGCGAGGATTCATCCTGTGCCGGCGTTTGTGTCTGCGGGACGGAATTTGCCAAAGTCGTTCAGGCCGTAAATATGGGCGGCCCTCCGGGAAGGACCTGTTGTCGGGACAAATGCGCATTCGAACGGAACTTTCATTGGCTTGCGGACCAATGCTTATCGATGAGGTCTCTTGCCGGGGGTTTTGCTGGAGCTGCGCTTAGCGAAATCTTTCCCTCTGATCTGATGTTCTCGTGGATCGAGCCAAAAGTGACGGTATGAACTTCTTCGCCCCGATCTTCCCTATTGTCCTCGGCCCGGCGTCTGCACCCCCATCCCGGAGCTTCAGGCGCCAGTTTTGCTCCAGACGATACCAGATAAGTGCTCGTTGACTAACTTGTCCACCAAATGGGGCAGAGGGTCGGAAACAACTCCAACAACCGTAACCAGCTCTGTCGAAAGAGGCAGGAGAAGCTTGACGGCCCTGGAATCACCGACGGCCAGCGCCATGGCGGGAGTGATTTCTCCCATCATGGCATTGCTGACGAGAATGGAGATGGGACCTACTATCGCGTCCACCCGACCGACGGAGTAAGTGACTGCGCTTTCCCCTGTTGCTCCCCGGTTTGCTCCCGCTTTCATCATTTGCCCTGTGGCAATGGCGTTAGTTCCCAGGGCCCAGATTTCCACTTTTTCTCCGTAAGTTTGCCGGATTTTCCTTATAATCGTGGAACCAATGCCTGCGCCCTGGCCGTCGATGACCGCTATGCGAACCAAGAGTTCACCCCTTCCAGGGAATTAATCCTTTTCCAGGACGATACGGTGTTGAACCAGGTTCATCTCTTTGATATGTGCTTTAAGCCAGCGCTGCTCCCCGAAGATATCCTGGATATAGACACCTTCCCCCTCCGGCCTGATAATGTCCACATTTTCCATAAAGAGCTCCTCTTCATCACCTTTCATGAGATATGCATTGGCTTCACACATTTGATTCTCCTCCTTCGGTGCACGTTTTTCCACTCCGGGCAAGAATTGCGAACCGGGAAGCAAAAGATAATCCTCAAAGCTTAAGATTGGAAACTAAGCCGGCAAGACATTCGGCTTTGAGGTCATCCGTTGTGAAGTAATCCGCACGCAGTTCCTCTGCGAGGTTGCGGGCAAGGTCCATCCGGATGAGATTCGATTTGTCCTCGGTATCCACGACAATAAAATCTGTGTTTGCGACATCTCGCAGCATTCCTGCCGACTTTGATACTTCCTCGCGCACGGCAATGCCCGATAAGCCCTGATTGGCGCGGCCATCGCTCAGTATTGCCACTATAAACCGCATTTGGGGATCTTTTATGCGGACCTGCCTTATAAGATTGTATGTGGCAAACAGCGCAGCCGGGAGCGGGGTCTTGCCGCCTACCGTAATTTCCTTCAATTTCCTGGAAGCGAGGTTGACGCTTGCTGTTGGAGGAAGCACTATCTCGGCGCGATCCTTGCGGAACGCAATTAACGAGACCTTATCGCGCTTGTGGTAGCAGTCCATTAGCAACGAAAGGATTGCCCCCTTCGTCTCGATCATCCTCTGCCTGGCCCCCATAGAACCCGAACAGTCCACCACGAATATAACCAGGTGCCCCATCTTTTTTTCACGTTGCTTAAATCGCAGATCCTCATCATGAACGATGACGTTAAGAGTCCGGCCTCTTAGGATCTGCCACGGCGCCGCAGCCCTGAGAGTTGCATCTACGGCAAGATCGCGCACATTTGAATGCAGCACGCTTTTGACATAACGGCCTCCTTTTCCCGTAAAGCGCGTATTCGTCCTTCTGCCTGACGAGCGACGACCGATCCGGTCCCTTTGAAAAAGGAGTCTTCGGACAGCAAAGGGATTGCCCACCGGAAACACCTCCTCCCGCGAATGCCCCGCGCTTGGTTGCGGGCGCATTGCCGCTTCACCGGTGTCGTGCCCGGAAGCCGCCTCAGGCATCTCACTTTTGTTTGAATCCGCTTGTTCCTGTTGACCCTTGTTTTGCCGATCCGGCAACTGCTGCTGCTTTTCCTGCTGGAGTCCGGCCTCCCGTCTTCTGTGAACCAGGGCAAGAGGCAGGACTCTTTCGACATGCCTTTTCATCACTACCGATGACCCGCAGAATGCAGCATAAGCACGGGCAGCCCTTTCCAGCGCAATATCTCCCCGATGTCCCTCAATCCCGGATTCCAGGCACGCCTCGACCACAAATGTCGAAAGCTCCGCCGGCATTATAATATGTTTCAGCAACTCTCTGGCCAGGGAAATCCTGTTCTTCAATCTTGTGTCGTGTAGAACAAACCGCCTTCCCGCATCGTTGTTTTCACCGCAACGGTGCAGCACCCTGATTTTCTCTTCTGCATCAACCGGAGTTTGGAACAAAGCGCACAGGCCGAAGTGGTCGATCAGCTTGGGTGAGATCGGGCCTTCTTCCGGATTCATAGTGCCGACCAGGGAAAATCCGTGACGGACTTGCCCGTCAACGCTTTTTCGGTGTAGGGCCCCGTTGCCGAATTCGTGGTTATTCAGTATCAGGTTGAGCATATCAAGATTCAACAGGTTGATGTCATCTATGTAGAGCACTCCTGCTCGTGAGCGTTCAATGAGACCCGGCTGAAAAATATGTTGACCGGTCTTCACCGCCTCTTCGAGATTTATGCCGCCCATAAGCGCATCTTCAGTCGCGTTAAGCGGCACTTCGACATAGGGTATCCCTTCGGGAAGCAATTGCTTCAGGGAGCGGGCCAAACAGGACTTGCCCGTCCCTTTGTCGCCCACCAGAAGGGCTCCGCCGATTCCCGGATCGATGAGGTTCAATATGAGAGCAAGTTTTGCGTTCTTGTGACCGACCAGCCGACAAAATGACATAATGCCTCCAAAGGGTGCTCTCAATTCTCAGCCAGCGTTTCAAGGAGCTCTTCGAGTTTTTTTCTGCCCGAGCCTGCATCTTCAAACGGAGTACGTTTCAATCGGTGATTCAGAGCTAATGGAGCTATGTCGCTGATGTCCCGGGGCGCTATATGGCTTTGTCCCCGGAAGGCGGCAAGCGCCTTGGCCGCCCGAAGTAATACGATATCCGAACGATGGCCGTCCACATGGATTTCGATGGTAATTGCCACGATTTTCTCAAGAATATCCTCGGAGACATTCACTTCGGGGAGATGCTCCCTGGCTCGGACGATTTCCTCGGACAAAGCCCGTTGGTCTTTCTGAACGCTTTGGAAAAAGCCGTCCGGATCATCATCGAACCGGGAGCGGCGCTTGAGGATTTCAATCCGGAGATCCCTGTCCCGAATGGACTCCACGTACACGCAGAGACCGAACCGGTCCAGCAACTGGGGCCGCAGGTCGCCTTCCTCGGGGTTCATTGTGCCGACAAGAATGAACCGGGCGGGATGGCTGAAGGAAACTCCCTCCCTTTCAACGGAATTGTGTCCCATGGCAGCCGAGTCGAGCATCAGATCGATAATATGGTCTTCCAGAAGATTGACCTCATCGACGTAGAGGAAATTCCTGTTGGCATCGGCGAGAATTCCAGGCTCGAAGCGCTTCTCTCCGTGCTTGAGTGCGTGTTCGATGTCGAGGGTGCCCACCAGCCTGTCTTCGGTAATTCCAAGCGGCAGCTCGACGACCCGCATTCTTCGCTTTTCCTGTTTGAGTTCGCCGTCCTTAGCAAGTCTTTCCGAGCATATGCTGCAAAGAGACGTGCCGTCCGGATCGCAGTTAAAGGCGCATCCGCGTGAAACCCCGATCTCAGGCAGCAGTTCGGCAAGGGATCGAACGGCTGTGCTCTTCCCCGTTCCTTTCTCACCCATGATCAAAAGCCCGCCTATCGACGGATCGATCAGGTTGAGAGTCAAACCCAGCTTCATTTGCTCCTGGCCGACTATTGCCGTGAAAGGGAAAACCATCTCTTAAACCTTTCCACCCGGTGTCTCTTACATTTTCGTCTTCCAGGTCCGGACTTCCCGGGAAGTGATAATGTCAATTGAACCGCCCTGGAAGTTTCCCTCCAGCTCTCCCGACTTTTCCTCGATCCAGCCTTCAATCTCGACATAAATCTGTTTCAGGGTGTCCTTAACGTCGGGCGCCGGTTTCCAAAGACCTCTTTCAGATGCTTCGATCAACCTTCTCGCAGTTTCTTCAAGAGCATACGGGTTATTTTCTTCAAAAAACCTGCGATTTTCCTCATCCATTAAGAAAGTCCGCGAGATGTCGTCGAAAATCCAGTCGTCCACTTCCCGGCTGGTCGCCTCCCAGCCGTAGACCCTGCCGATGCGCTTACTGATCTCGCCTGCGCCCTTGTACCCGTGCTCCTTCATTCCTTGTATCCATTTGGGATTCAGCAGTTTGGTTCGAACAACCCTTCGGATTTCATCGGCCAAATCCCTCACCCTGACATCGCCCTGTTCTCTGGTGTCGCCGTAGTATGTTTTGATTTCCTTGCCCGAGAGGACTTTTGCCGCGTTGATCAGCCCGCCGTGAGTGCCGAAGTGACAGCAGCATCCCAGAAGGTCGTACTCGTCGGTCACCGTCTTGGAGAAAGTGAGGTCTACCGTTTTGAGGTTCATGGACAAAGGTTTGTGGGCGGGTTCGCCGAATACGCCCTTGCCGTAGGCATAGCCGTTCCAATAGAGGAAAATGTCGGAAAGGTCTTTTTCGTCCTTCCAGGCAGATGCATAGACAGCAAGCTGTGTACCGGCCTGGTACACTCCCGGCATGCTCGAAAAAAGCCTGTAGGCGGCTCTTCGCAAAGCTTGTTCATCCTCCGGATTGCCGCCCGTTTCCTGGATTTGCGCAAGAAGGTGTTTGCGGACAAAGTTGTGATCGGCCGGCTCATCGAGCCGGGCAACCGCCAGCACGGCTTCGTCAATCAGCTCGATTGAGGCTGCGAAGTTATCGCGCGTAATTGCCGACACCCTGACGGTAATGTCGATTCTGGGCCGTCCGAGTTCTTCAAGCGGTATAATTTCAAAGCTGTTTACCCTGCCATTTGCCTGCCAGACAGGTCGAACGCCAAGAAGATACATCATCTGGGCCATCCCTTCGCCGTCGGACCACATGATGTCCGTGCACTGCCAGTAGAAGGCTATATTTTCGGGATATTTTCCTTCTTCCGTCAAGAACTTGTCGACTGTGACAGCGGCAAGCTTTACGCCTACTTCCCACCCTGCGCGGGATGGCACCTTATGAGGATCGAGGGAGTAGAAATTCCTGCCGGTCGGAAGGATATCGGCTCTTCCGCGAGTGATTATCCCCGATGGACCGGGGGGGATATATCCTCCCGCCATCCCGTTCAGCAGAGCGGCTGTTTCATCGGATTGAAGCACCCGCGTCCTCACGTCATCGATCTTTGCCTGAACGCTCTGGATGATGGATTCAAGCTCGCACGTTTCGCCGAAGTATGTTTTCAAAACCCCGGTGAGGGGTTCTGCACCCGCGAGATAGGCCGTGCAAATCTCCTTTGCTTTCCGGTCCACAAGGTCTTTCTGCAGGGTTTCGTCCGTTGCCCTGAACTCATGATCTTTTTCCATCAGCCCCTTCACAATACCTCGAAGCGACTCGGGGCAGTTCTCATAGCGAACCACCGCGTAGATGAATTCTGAGAATCTTTCGTCCGCAGGGAGTTTTCCGAAAACGTGCATGCCCTTGGGGATATAGGAATTTTTCAAAAGCGACAGTGCTTCGTGTGCAGACCTCACTATTTCATCAAAAGGCGCATTTCCGGCAACTTTGAGCATTGGCATCAGGTTGCCGGCTTTCAGCCTGTCTTCGATCATGTGGCTCAGGGTATGTGCTTTCGCGGGCTCGAGGTTTTTGATCTTTTCATATTCAGAAATGAGTCTTTCGATTTCATCCAGGTCGCCGTAGAGTTCTCCCTGGACCATGACAGCCTGCATGTGATCGACCAAAGCGGCATAGGTCCGGCGTTTGGCGGTGGTCCCTTCCGGGGGGTTATCGGCATTGTAAATGTAGAGGTGCGGCATCTCATCGATCCCGATATCTGGGAAGCACCCTGAAGAGAGCCCGGTGCCCTTGCCTGGCAGGAATTCCAAGTTCCCGTGCGTCCCGACATGGATGATCACATCGGCGCCAAAATCTCTTGAGAGCCATTTATATGTGGCGACATACTGGTGCGGCGGGGGAACGGCCGGATCATGCAGGATTTTGCACACCTGCCCGTCACACCTCGATCCCGCGCAGCCTCTTTTGGGCTGAACGCAAACGACGGCATTACCGAACCGCACCCCGGTGACCAGGATTTTTCCATCGTGAACCATTGCCGCCGGGATGCCATCCTTTTCCTCGCCTGGAGGTTTTCCCCAGGCTTCAATCATCCTGTCGCGGGTTGCTTCAGGCAGTTCCTCGAACCAGCTAAGATACTTTTGAGCCCCGAGCTGCTCGAGGCTGCCTCCCCGCGCTGCGATTTCCTCGGTTGTGGTCCAGCGGAATTCCGATATGGCCTTTTTCTCCAGGATCGTTTCGATGAGCGACTTGCCGTCTTCGGGAGGTTCCACTTCATAGCCTTGCTCTTTCATGCGCGAAAGTATCCGGGCCACGCTCTCCAGGGTATCCAGGTGAGCACCCGCGCCTATCGTGGCCTCGACCGATGCGCACGGATTGTTGTGCAGAATGAAGGCAACCTTTTTTTGGCCATTCGGTTTATGCCGCAGACCCACCCAGCGGGAAATCCTCCGCGCGAGGCGCTCGATGCGGTCGGGCAGGGCTTCATACATTTCTTCTTCGGGGTTGCCGATACCCTTGTTTGCCCCGACCACCATCGGCTCAATAACACCCTCAAATTCCGGAAGTGAGATGCTCCAGGCTACCTGTTGCCCCAGCCCGTTGGGTTCTTCCTGCCACTTTTCCCTGTCCTTGTAATAGGAGATGACAGGGTTGATCAAGGGCACGTTCAATTCCTTCAGAAGCGACACACCCGATTCCGCCTGAGACTCGGAATTATCTCCGCGTTTCTGACCGAGAAAGAACACGGTGAGTTTTACGACGGCATCTATCAGACAGGCGCCGTCTTCTCTCAGAAAGAATTTTCGGATTACATCCTCACCGCCAAGATTGCCAAGGCTACCGTCTTTGAATGAATAGAAAAAGACGGGAAGCACCCCGATTCCTTCATTTTCCATGGCCTTGATCAGACAGCGTTCGATGTCCATATTTCCCGACACCCAGTTCGTCCGGGAAAAAAGAACTGCCACCAATGGGCGGTTGTGCAATGGATAAATGTCGAGATACCCCCGGGTATTAGTAAACGGTCCGCCCCATTCCGGATGGTAGATGCCCTCCCATGCAGTTTCTTTCGGCGGGCTGAAACAAAGGTCAACCGAGAACAACGCGGAGGCGAGAAACTTGAGCATCTCCCGGAAATTTTCCGCGCCGTTAAAGAGAAGATAGCGGTACACCGTTGTGACGATTTCGGGACTTACGTTGGAAATCGTCCAGAAAGACGGTTCCGGTCCGACCGAAACCACCGGGACTCGCCCTCCAAGGCCTCTGATCGCATCTTCCACTTCGTCCCAAAACGGTTCCGCCGTGTGGTAGAGCAATATCAGATCCGCGGTCTTAATTTCCCTGCCGACCTCCCCAATGATCTGCGGATCAAGGTTGAGCTGTTTGCTGGAATATGCCTTCAGGTTGAAAATGGCCGTGACCTCGGCGGCATCCCTCAAAACCGGGATGAAGTTGGACCACATAATGGTGAGGAGCTTCATGCATTCTCCTTGATTCAGGTTTCTCCGGTCTCAAATTTTAGGGCAGATCACACGGCAGCCGTTCTCGGCGACGAACTCGACTTCCAGCCCGTATACCTCCAGAAGGCTCTCCCGAGTGATGACTTCATGCGGTGGCCCCTGTGCAACGAGCGTCCCGTTTTTCAAAAGAAGGACCTTGTCAGAGAAAAGAAGCGCCATATTAGGGTCGTGCAGATTCATGAGCGCGACCAGGCCCCTTTCCCCAACTAACTGTTTCACCTTTTTCAGGATTGTGATCTGGTTTCTAAAATCCAGGTGCGCCGTCGGTTCGTCGAGAAGCATCGCCGGGGCATCCTGTGCGAGACAGCGAGCGATAAGAACCATTTGCCGCTCGCCGCCGCTCACCCGGGTGTAAGGCCTTTCAACAAGGTGATCGATGCCCAAAGTTTTCATCGCCTCGCCGGCCAGTGTCTTGTCTTTCCGGGATGGGGATGACAAGACTCCAATGTGAGCGGTCCTGCCCATGAGGACAATATCCAGGCAGGAGTAAGCAAACGGAGGATCGTGCTCCTGTGGCACTGATGAAACCCTCTTGGCAATCTCGGCCCTTTTGAGCTGATTTACCGATTCTCCTGACAGGCGAACTTCTCCCTCCTGAAGCTTCCAGATCCCGAGCACACATTGGAAGATGGTTGTTTTCCCCGAGCCGTTCGGCCCGAGAATAGCCGTCACCTCTCCGCCTTTGGCCTGAAAATCGACCTCGCGGAGCACAGGCTCCTTTGCTCCCCGATGCAGGAATGTGAGTCCTGTTACTTCGATCATCTTCCCCAGCTCGTTTCGGCGCCCCTTCTCATGAGATAAATGAAAAAAGG
Source organism: uncultured delta proteobacterium (assembly GCA_963805125.1). Lineage (GTDB taxonomy): Bacteria > Desulfobacterota > Syntrophobacteria > Syntrophobacterales > Syntrophobacteraceae > SbD1. Next base: position 695,040 of record CAWDTD010000001.1, read on the forward strand.
CGTACCACTAAGGGCGGTTATGATCCCCACCGGGATATCGAAAGAGGTGAGATTTCTGGCAAGCGTGTCCGCAAAAATCATGAAGGCCGCACCCGCCGCCAGGGAAAAGGGCATGAGGAGCTTATGGTCCGGTCCCACCAGCATTCTGGTCAGGTGGGGCACCATGAGTCCAACCCAGCCGATAATCCCGCTAACCGACACTGCGCTGCCCACAGCGAGCGAGGCAGCGCCGATAAATATTAATCTGTCTCTTTCCACGGGTATTCCCAGTGACCTGGCCTCCTCCTCACCCATGGAAAGCGCATTGAGACGCCATCTCATCATCATCAGCGGAACACACGAAACGATCATTCCTGAAGATGCAACCCAAATCGATGACCAGTCCGAGAGGGAAAAGCTTCCCAGGAGCCAGTAGACGATGCTGACCAACTTATGGGGGTCGACGAGGAACTTGAGTATCGAAACCAGTGCGCTGAAAAAAGCGGAGATCACTATTCCGGAGAGCACCAGATGAAGCCGGGATATTTCACCCTGGCTCCTGGCCAGCAAGTACGTCGTGAAAGAGGCAATGAGACTGAAGACAAAAGCTGCCACCTGGATCGGAAACCGGGGAAAAAGGGCTACGGAAAGAGCACATCCGAATGCCGCCCCCGACGAGAGGCCCAAAATAAAGGGATCGACCAGCGGATTTCGGAATATGCCCTGCAGCGTCACTCCAGCACCGGAAAGGGTTGCCCCGACGAGTGCGGACAAAATAATCCTGGGCAGCCTGATATCCCACAGTATGGATAGCTCCGTTCCGGCATGGGCCGATTTCAGGAGAAAAATCTTGGAGAACAGCACCTTCGCTATCGTCCAGGGGGCTATCGCGTATGCCCCCCATAAAAGAGAAATACAGGCAAAAACGAAAGGAGACAGTCCAATGCCGAAAAGGATCATTTTTCTTTTCACGGGCACGTCCAATTAATCGAAAGCAAATCCCTCAATGGGGATACCGAGACATTTCTGATGAAACCGCAGGACATCCTCCAAAAGTTCCTTTCGGTCGAAATACTCGGGGTAAGTTTTCCAGGCCATCCACAGCGCCAGGCTGCAAATCGTCGGCGACCAGGTGGTCAGGTCGGGGGCCTTGAATACCTTGCCGTCCCTGACTGCCTTTATGCTCTTCCATTGTGAACCGGAAAGGAGTTCCTCCGGGCCGTATCGGGCGCTTGCCCAAATGAAAATCACATCCGGGTCCCAACTCACAATCGATTCCATGGAAACTTCCGGGTGCTTCGTTTTAATGCCTTCGGCAGGATTGATCCCGCCTGTGAGTTTGATCAGTTCGTTCGTAAGACCCTCTCCGCCGCTTACAATCGTAGGCTTTTGCCAAAGCCACAGGACCTTGCGCCGATTTTCCGGAAGTATCTGCGATACTTTCGACGCCGTAGCGGCAAAACTCCTTTCCATGAGGGACCGGATTTCCCGGGCCCGGTCTTCTTTCCGGAAAAGCCTTCCGCATAGGTCGAGGACCCCGTAGAGTTCTTCGAGGCTGTCCGGGTAGACCGAAATGACCTTGAGGCCTCTTCGGACCAGGAAATCGTCAACCTCCGGTTTATAGGACCACGTGATAACAAGGTCCGGATGAAGAGCAAGCAGGACCTCGATGTTGACCGTGTCCGGCGTGCCTGCCGATGGGATTTCCTTTAACTGCGGAAACCCTTTCAAAAGTTCATCGTCGTATGCCCAGCGGTTCAATCCGACCACCCGGTCCCAGACGTCGAATACCGGGATGAGTTCATAGAGTGAAAGGAACACCACTCTTTTTACGGGCGGCGTGATCTCGATCTCATTGCCGGCCGCGTCTTTGACTGTGAATCCGCAAGCAGGCGACAGGGCCGTGACGGCCACAAGGAAAACTGTCACCTGCACGAAAATGACAACCTTTATCATCAGAACTTTGCCGTCACCCCCCCGAAGAACGTTCGTCCCGGGGCTTGGTAGTAAGTGAAATATTTTTCATCCAGCATGTTGTTTATTGCAAAGTCCAGCGTTGCCCACTGGGTCACCTTGTACCGGACCTTGAAATCGGCCACAAAAAACGAATCGTATGAACCGTATACGCCGGATCTAGTGTCCGTGTTATCGCTGGCGCCATACTGTTTGTCCACGTATCGGCCGGTCAGCGTAAAAGAAAACTTCCTGTATATCAGTTCTCCGCCCAGGTTGAACATCCACTCGGGAACATACTGCAACTGCTTCCCGACAAACAAAGGGTTAGCATTCTCCAGCATTTTGCTGTGAATGTATGTGGCATTGGAGAATAGTCTCAGGCATTCCCATGGCTTGGTCTCGATCTCGAATTCCACGCCGTTGGTCTCAGCCTTGCCGGCATTGGACTCCATGCTGAGGGTCGGGTTGATAGACATCGAATAAATGTAGTCGTGTATGGTATTGTTAAAGTAATTGAGCTTACAAACGGTGCTGCTCCCCAGTTTCTGCTCCGCCCCGATGTCCCATGAGAAGCTTGTCTCAGGTTGCAAATTGGGATTAGACGCGTAAGTTTTCCCGTAGTACTGCCATGTTTGGTAGAGCTCATACACGTTGGGAGGCCGAAAGGACGTTCCGATGGAGGTCCTGAATGTAGTACAGTCCCAAGGTTTGTAAACAAGCGACCCCTTGGGATTTACGGAAAAGTCGCTATTGGAGTCATAGTACTTAGGGTACCCGGCCGAACCTACCCAATTGACCATGCCGTCGTAACCTTCCCAGTAGTCGCCGCGCGCCCCGGCATACAAGGTAAGATTACGGAGCAGGGCTATCTCTGCCTGCGTATAGAACGAATAAATATTATCCTTGCCTTTGGCCTCATAGGTCGGATTGGTTTTCGACCCCTCGTCGGTCCAGTTGGTGACATTACTTGTTTGGTTGTCCGCTTCCTCGTGGCGAAATGCACCGCCAAAGGTGATCAGATGTTTTTCGAACACGGGAAAGGAGAGTTGCACGTCCGTGTTGTACACCTGAGAAGGGGTCGAGGTGAGCGTTCCTGCTCCTCCGGACCGCGTCGCGGTTGACGATGTTGGCGTCAGATACCAGTTGTCCGGCATATCGAGCATGCCTCCGGAGATTTTGAGAACGGCATTGTTAAACAATTGCGTCTCATAGCCTCCATGGTAAACATTCTGAGTAACGCAGCCTCCGCCGTTGAGGAAATTCAGCAGTGAGAGTTTGGCCAGACCGCCGTTGATGTCCACCTGTCCCGAAAAGATGTTATTGCCGGAAGAATCCCTCAGGAAACTCTGCGGATTGTCATATCCATAACCATACTGGTCGTTTCTGTAGGAGAAGAAGGCTTTTGAATTTGCATTTATGTCGTAGACGAGCCTGAGGCTTCCGGATTCCGTCCACCAGTTGTTGTCTCCCGTGTTGCCAACGATATAGGCAGGCTTGCCATAGGCGTTCGTCGTCGGAACGGCCCCGGTAACCGGTGTCTCACCCGAGCCCGCCGGGGTTTTTGTCACCAGGGCAGTCGGGTATCCATCACTTTGCTTGTAGCCGTAGCTTGCGAAAACGCTCAACCGATTATAAAGTTTGTCCCCGTATGATGCGTACTCGGTCCAGGTGTTGTCCGAGCCGTATCCGCTCTGAATGGTGACTTCCCTTTGCTGAGGCGTTTTGGTGATGATATTGATGACGCCGCCCATGGCATTTCCCCCATAGAGGGAGGAAAAAGGGCCGCGGGCGACCTCAATTTGTGCGATGTCTTCAGGGTTAATCGAATTCCAGTTTACTTGCCCGGTATAGCCGTTGTTTAAAGGTTCGCCGTCCAGAAGCACCAGGCTCCTTTTCTGCTCCGGTATTCCCCGCAGTATGACGAACCCGGTCGTATCAAGCCCTTTGGAACGTCGGTCGAACACCCCCGGGAGCTGGTCGAGGGCTTCGTCCACTTTCTGGATGTTCCGGCTTTCAATGTCCTGACTCGTGACAACCGATACGGCGGCAGGCACATCCGCAAGGGATTTTTCCGTTCGGGTGGCCGTAACCACAATCGGCTCAAGGGATTGATCTTTCATAGTTTCTTTTTTCGGAGCAGTTTCATCGGTTGCCTGGTCGCTATTTCCCGTCCGGCTCTCCACCGCCTGAGTGGTGTCCGTTTTATCGTCAGCAAAGCCACAGACCGGGTAGAACATGAGCAGCAACAGCATTAAGCCCGCCAGTATAATATTTATTTTATGGACCTTTTTTGCCAACTCGCAGTGATGGCGCCACGTGCGCGGTAAGAGATTGCGGCTTGGAGTAGTCTTAACCGATGCCATCAATTTCCCTCCTCATTGCCACACGCTTCCAGCCGTGATAAAAGAAGCGTGGGGATTGGTTTCCAACTCATTCCCCGGAGCAGGTCTTATGCCTTGTCGAGAGGAAGACCTGCTCCTACCTTTTTCAATCAAACATGAGTGTTTGCTCCAACGACCTCCTTTCGCACGGATTTCCAACCAGAATTGTCCAGCATAAAACGGAGGGCCAACACTGCCGACTTACAGGCTCCCCATTGAATCCAAGGGAAAGACACCGCAAGCTTAAGAGGCATGCCACGATTCTCCGAGTCCAAAAAACAAAAAGGCCGCAAAAACACCTTCCCCTCATGCCTGAGGGTAAAAAGGCTTTCGCGGCCTTATTGGTCGAACCGGATTGTTTGATATAGCTTATATTATGATTTGGAAAAAGCTGGAAAAAACCTACCCCGCATCCCCGCCACCTTCTTAGCGGCCCCGGATGTCCTCGGTTGTAAGGCAGTATTTCTTGAAAACGATTCCTTGTCAAGATATTTGTGAAACAAACGCGCCGGCTTGGAACAGCTCGGTGTAACCGGCCGGGATGCTCCTTTTCTCAAAGAGGATAGCGGACATGGCAAAAATAGCGAACAGGCCCTTGCCGCCTGGTCGAGTGGTTGAAGTTGCAAATGACAGCCGCCCGGGATCGGCTCAGTTGCCACCTGCTCCAGCGGAACGTACTGCTCTTGCATACGCTCTATCGCCCTGCCTCGCAGGATATACTCTCGAGACCTCGGCTCCACGAGCGGGGTGATAGTTGAACGGGACCAGGACAGTTGGGTCGGATGACCAATAGAGATCAAAACGGGCATAGGCCGCACGGGAATGAGCAGGCATCATCAACTCTACGGCCACAGCGGTGTCCGGTTCGTCGGGGTTGGGCAAACGCCAGTCAGCATGCTTGCCCAGCCGGAGATTCCTGCAGTAGTTCTGAGCTTGCTCGAATGTGACTTCCTCCCCGTTATCGCCCTTCTGCCACATTAATTGCCGCTTCGTGTCGGTAACCGTGCCGTCTCCGTTATCCACAAACCTCTCCGCTGCGGCGCAGGACGGCTTTCCGATATGTGAGAGGAGCGGCATAATGAATGCTGTCATTAGCGAAAATATCAGCACTTTTCGCATTTGGGCGCCTCCTTTTTATTTTGAGCCTCGAAGAAGCCTGAGGATAATCCAGGCTGCTGCATAGATCCCTCCGAGAAGGACGACATCCGTGGGTCCGACGGGCAAATCGACTGAATATGCGACCCAGAAACCGACAAACGCCATGACTCCGCCGCACAGTGAGGCCAGCATCGTGAACTGGCGCATATTGCTCGCAAACAGGTGCGCCGTCAGCGCCGGGATCAGCAGGAATCCGAACGCGATCAGCGGACCGACGCTGAGCACTGCCATCGAGACGGTCAGACCGATAAGTAAATAAAGCAGCACGTCCCAGAAAATTACGTTCTTTCGAAGTGTCATTGCCATTGGGCGGTCGAAGGACACCAGGAGCAACTCCTTGTGAAACAGCCCCAGCGTTGCAAGGACGAGCGTAAGGGTTGCCGCCGTCAAAACGAGATCGAAATCGGAGATCGTGATGACCTCTCCTTTGAGCATGTCCAGCCAGCCGATCTCTCCGTATGGGTTTTTTGACAGCAGCAGGATGCTCAGTGAAGCGGCCACCACGTATGCAGTGCCGAGCCGGCCTTCGGGCTGCCCGCGCCCATGTCGTTCCATAAAGGCCAACATCAGAATCGCAGCCAGCGAAAATGTCATCGAGCCGATAAAGGCGAGCATGTGCGCGCTCTTCGAGGGATGGCCGCCTACCTTGACCCCGAGCCACAATGGAACGGAAAGAGCGATAGCAACGCCGGTCGAAGAAATCTGCGGCAGGGCAACCCCCATGAACACCAACCGGCGCATCACGAGAAACACGCCGACGAGCGGGCACGAAAAACCAACGAAGACGCTCGTATAAACCGAGTTGCGCAGGAGAAAATCGGGCGAGAGAATCTGACTCAACGTTTCCATCGTCAATTCCTGAATTCCTGAATTCCTAAACTCCTAAACTCCCCCATCAGCTTATCCCTATTTCGAAAATCTCGGCCATCCTTTCGGGAGTAAGCAATTCATCCGGAGCGCCCTGGAGCACCTTGCCCTGTTGAAGCCAGAGGATTTGCCGGGCATGATGGCGAACAGCGGCAAAATCGTGAGTGACGAGCAGCACGGTGATGTGCCTTTCCTTGCGGGTCAGGGAAATGAATTCCAGCACAGAGTGCGTTGCCTCGGCGTCCACGCCCGCAGTAGGTTCGTCAAGCACCAGGACGTCAGGGCGCGTAGCCAGCGCGCGAGCGATGAGCACGCGTTGCTTCTCACCACCGGAGAGTTCGGCAAACCATCTGTGTGTTAAATCATTAGCGCCTGCCGCTCGGAGACACTCACGCGCAAAGGCGCGCTCGGCAGATGGAACAAAACGTCCCGGGCGAACGCGCCCATAGGTGCCCATCAGAGCTATGTCGAACCCTGTCAGCAGGTAAATCGGATCGAACTGAATGGCTTGAGGAACGTAACCGAACACGAGCGGCGCGTCCGTGTCGATTCTGCCTGCGAGTGGAGGAATCAGTCCAAGGAGCGTCTTGAGCAGGGTCGATTTGCCGGAACCGTTCGCGCCGAGAATCGCAGTGAAAGTGTCGCGGGCAATCGAAAGCGAAATACCGCTCAGGACGGGCTGGCCGTTATAACCAATGCTCAGGTTGTCGAGAGTTATGAGGGCATCATTCATATGTCACTTCTTCGCCTGTGCCCTATTCCCTGCGGCTGTCAGCATTGTGTGGACGATCTTGTCCATCATTTTGAAGTACGTTTCGGTATTCGGTACGCCGCCGGGCATGATGGGCAAAGTCACCATGGTTGCGCCGGTCTGCTCGGCGATGCGCATGGGCACCTTTTCGGGGAAAAACGGCTCACGCACTACGATAGGAACATGCTCGGCCTTCATGGAGGAGATCAGTCTCTCGATGTGACCAGCAGTGGGATCGATGCCGGGCTTGATTTCAATCGTGCCGAAGTAATCCATGCCGAAGCGGTCCGCGAAGTAATTCCAGTGCTCGTGATAGGATACGAACTTCACACCCTTGAGCGGTACGGCCTCTTTCTTCCACTCGGCAATCTTCGCATCGAGCTTGGCCAGATACGCATCGCGATTGCGTGTGAATTCCGCCTGGTGTTGAGGCGCGAACTCCACCAGTGCGTTGTAGATGTTCCCGATAGCAGTCTTCGCCAGGACCGGGTCGAGCATGTAGTGCGGGTTGCCGTAGGGATGAACGTCGCCCTGGTAGTGATCGGTCGACTTGGGTACGTCTTTGGGTATGATGCCTTTCGAACAATCCACGTAGCCCCGCCTGCCCATCAGGATGCGCGGGTTTTTACTCGCTTCGATCAACGCAGGCAGGAAGGCGTGTTCGCAGTCCAGCCCCACCAGCACAAGCAGGTCCGCCCTGTTCATAATGGGCACGAAACTCGGTTTCATCGGGATCCCGTGTGTATCTTCGACTCCCGTGGCCAGGCCGTGAACCTCAACCAGGTCTCCGCCGATAGCGCGCGTAAAGTCGGCCAGGTCGGTTAGGGTCGTGACTACCCTGATTTTGGCCGCGTGAGCCGCAGTCGGCCCGCCAAACGACAAAACCACGGCAAGTGTTAGTATCGATAATAAACTTATATGTCTTGGGTTCATGTAAATTCCTTTCCCTCGTGGTCAGCGTTGCTGCCAGCCATGAGCGTGTGAGCCGATGATCCAGGCCCACTGCAGATAAACGGCATCGTCGGGGTGCAGGCCCGATATGGCGTTGTGGTCAGTATGAGTGTATTGAAGGCGCAGTTGATTCCAGTGGCTCAGTGCCCACGTAATATACGGGGAGAATGCAACAGTCTTGTTTGCATTGTTCCAGGAGTCCTCCAGACACTCGAACAGTAACCCTGCCGACCACTCCCGGCTCCACTTGTAAGTCAGATACGAATACATGCCATAGGACTCTACGGATTGGCTGAACGGACTGAACACGGCGCCGCCCGTTGTTGACATGACATCAAAGCTACTATCGCTGCGGAGCACTTCCGTGCCCCAGATGATACTCTCGAACTGATTGTTTCTCAGCGGCTTGTAGCTCAAAGTGAGGTCCACTCCCTCCAGGCTGCGACTGGTTTGGGAGAGCCTGCTGCCAGGGAATTGAGCAAGCGTGACAGGATCGCCGGTGGGCAGGGCGAGCACGCCTCCGCGGTCTATTGTCTCTGGATTTAACAGGCCTGAAATGCCGGGTTCGAGGGATAAATCGGGTGTCAGGTCAAAAGAGGTGGACCCTCGGCCCCAAAAGCTCAACCCCTCGAAGGAACGAAAATCCCCGTTATTGGAATCGGCGACATCGACCGGGGCGGCCCCGAAATTATTGCCCACGCCCGCAGTCAGGCTGACGTAATGTTCGATCGGCAAAAGCCAGTTTAGCTGCGCCCCGTCCGTCCTCGATTCGCCGCCGATATACTGGTCGAGCACGAGCGGACGGTTAACGAAGGGCAGTTCATGATCGTGTATATAGGCCAGGCGGCCAAATTCGCCGAAAAACCGTCCCGCCTTCAACTCCAGATTATACGGCAGTGAGGTCGTTTGGATCGCGGCCTCTTCGACCCCTGCTGTGGCTTCGCCGGTTATGGGGTCCGCAGAGGCGTTGATCACCGCATAGCCCTTTGCAAAAGGATCGACCGATGCGGCCAGGTTAAGTTCCACCGAACGCTGATTCACGTCCCAACCGCCGGATCTGTCGCTGCCGGTAGCCTTCGATCCCTGGCTGCGATAAGAAAAGACCGTCTCACCCACCAGCCCGATGGCAGGATTGAACTCGCTCGGCAGCTTCTTCTGCTGCGCTTCGGCCACCGAACTCACCTGGTCTTTCAATTCCTCAACCTGCTGCTGTACCTGGTCGAGCGAAGCCGTCCGGGCCGTTGCGGCTGTCGAGGCCGCAGCAGAAGGCTGGGACTTTTGCACTTTTGACGTCAATTTTTCGATCAACTTTCGCTGCTCGTCGATGGTTTGTTGCTGCTTTTTAACCGTCTTTTGAAGTGTTTTTAGCTCCTGGATGGTTTGCTCCTGGTTTTTGAGGGCCTTCTCCAGCTTTTCAAGCCTCTCTTCCGTGGTCTGAGCAAACGCATAAGATGAAAATGCCAATAGACAAGCAAGTGCAATCATGGTCCGCATAGCGGCGCCCCTCCACATGATCAGTTGTCCCGATGAATTTTTTCCGGCTTTTTCCAGACTGAGATGTTTCGAATGGCCTCTTTACCAACCTGCCGGAGACGGTCTGCGTGTTCGGGCACATCCTTGCGGGCGTTGAGATTAGACGCCTTGGTCCCACACATGGTTGCGCCCTTGACGTTGCGCAAACCGCTTCTCATTGAACTTTGCAAGAGGCCCAGGGTACTAAGCGGGAGGAGCTCGATTCAAATATGGGGAACAACAAGAAGAGGAAAGATTTACCTCATTTTCCGAAACGCCGGGGAAAATGTCGGAAACCGGCGGTGAAACCTGGATGGAATCCTGGAAGGCCAGACTTGAATGGTGGAGGACACAAGAGCAGATAGAACAATTGTCGTGGCGCTCTCCGTCTTCATGGTGATGAAATGCACACACCAGAATGGAGAGAGAAAAACAAACAAGGAAGATTAAGGCAAGTTTTCTGTTCATGCCGCCAGGCTAAACCGGCTTGCGTGCCGGGGTTATTGAACCTGTAGTTTTAGGTCTCGTGCCGCCCCGGGGGCAATGGGCGCGGCGATTCGCAGCCACTAAGGCCATTGGTCGAGCGATCATATCATATCTTGAATGCGGGAAGATATGACAAATATCAGGGCGCCTTTTCAGGGTAGCCCAGTGGTAATCGGGCAATACGTATGCGCCTCTCGTCAACCACGCAGATAGATTTCTCGATGACCTCGGATGACACTTTGTTCAGAAGAGCTTTGAGCAAATCGCACATCTGGCTATCAGAGTAGTTCCCGCCACGGAAAAGAATAAGTCCGGGTCCGTCCGCCAGGCTTAGCGCCAAAAGCCGTGGAAAATCCAAGTCTGCCGTGATAACGGTTCGCCTCTCACGGCGGGCCAATTCCAGTAGTTCGCTATCCGAAACACGATCTTTGCCGATCTGATGAGCATGAACACCTTGATGTCCATATTCTTGAAGCACATCGAGCAGCAGAGGTGATACCGGCATATCGAGAAGAAACTTCATTGGGCGAACTCGATGACCTGTTCATCAGCAAGGAATGCGGCGTAAGTCAGCGCCTCATGAAAATCTTCAGGCTCCAGGTATGGATATGCTTTCAATATAGACTCTTGAGTCTCACCGGACGCCAACAACCCCAGCAGCCGTGACACAGGAAAACGAAGCCCGCGGATTGCGGGTTTGCCCCCGCAAACCTCAGGATTCACGGTAATGCGTTGGAAGGTCATGTGAAGCATCTCCTCTCTTGGTTTATTCTAAGAAATTATAGCACAGACGAGTTTTTCATGTAGTTCTCCTATTTGTCCGCCTTTTCAGGGTAGCCCAAAAAGCCAACCCCCTTCTGTTGCTCCCCGTCCAGATAGACCTGAAGATATTGCCCCTGCGTGCAGGAGGGCACGTCTATGACCCGGGCGATCCCATCGACTTGAAGCCCTGGGTCGAGCGAGGCGAGCGCGTTGGGGCACCGGTGGAAAAACTCCTCCCTGAATACTGTCCCGGGGCTGTCAGGATCGATCGCCAGGGGAACGATGTTCGCCTCTACCAGGTCGTTAAAAAAATGGGTGCCGAAAGACGGCTCAGGTACGATCCCGACCTCTCTCATGGCTATTTCGGCCAGGACCCTCGTGCGGTTGATGTCTTCATAGCTCACTCTGACCCCCATCTTTACGTCGTTGGTTCCCCACCTCCCCGGCCCGAAAAGTGCGTAAACCCTGCCTTCGAGCAGCCGATTGATTCTTCTCACCATGCGCGCGACAGCGAGCCGCTCCTCGAGTGTCGAAAGCGCCGCATAGACCCTGGGATCGATGTATACGATATATTCAATGTTTTTGACCGCGCTGCTGAAAAGGACGCTGCTGCACGTAAAGAGAACTTTTTGGGGATCGATCTCCCCGGGGACGGCCACTTTTTCCACCAGTCTGCTCGCGGCGAGCGCGCGGCACTGGAGAAGATAAAATATACCGTCGTCCCAGGCGAATTCAACTTCTACGGGCCGGCCGTATGCTTTCTCCAACTGGTGAAGGATTCTTTTCATAAGGCCCGCCAGGGGCGTTTTGGAAAGAAGGTTGTCGAAAGTTACACAGGTTCGTGCCGTGTCGATTTCTTCTTTTTTGAAAAGAGGCGCCGAAAGATGCCCCTCATCATCGACGGAGACAACGTAATAGAGGTCCGGATAGTGAGCCCGCAAAAGGTCCAGGGCGGGGACCGTCAGGACCGACCTTGATTTCAGGTCGAAAACGTCAACCAGCTTCTGCGAGTATTTCTGGATTTGTTCGGCCCCGGCTTCCGGGCGAAGAAGCGGGTGGCTGAGCGGGACCATCCTGGGGTAGTCCGGCCCGATGCGGTCAACAGCGCGCGTGCCCAGACCGAAGACCATCCTCAGCAACCCATCCCCCCTTACTATTCTCGGGGTCCAGGCGTACATATTCTGCGAAAAGGCAACCCCTGCCGCGGTCGGAAAAAAATAATCCTTGAACTGCCTTCCGACCACCTTTTGAACGAGAATGCTCATCCGTTCGTCGAAATCGAGCAGGTTGTGGTCCTGGCGGTAAAGAATGGCCCTTGGGCTGAAGAGGCTGGTGAGCACCTGCTTCAACGCGCGGATGAATTCGTCGAGCCGGATTTCGATATCGCCCTGGTTTGCAATGAAAACCGAGTCGTACTTGCCCGAAAAAGTATATCCTACGTTGTCCTCGAGAAGGCTCGAGGAGCGGATTATGAGCGGATGTTCACCGACTTTTTCCAGAAAAGCCCTGAACTGCATTATCACGTCGGACGGGAAAGCGGCCTTCTGGATTGTTTCCGATATCTGGCCGAATTCCTCCTCGATTGTTTCCCGGTTTTTGTACTTCTGAGAGTGAAGCCAGAAAAGGTTGTTCGAGTCGAGAAAGTCGGTCAGAAAACCGGAAGTGAAGTAATGCGACTCGGGAATCCTTACGTATTTTTCGAATTCCGGGTCTTTCTGTCCAAGCAGGGGCAAAATGATCCTGTAGGCCAGGAACATGCCCGCCGCTTTACCTCCGATTCGTCCGCCGCGTCTGGGGTTCCAGATTATGCGTTCCATCAGCTCGTCCATGTCCCGGATAACGATATGATTCTTGGCCACTCCCAGGAAGGGGAGCTGATCGGAAATGAACCGGCCGAGCAGGCCCACGCGCACGCCTATTGATTCGCCGGGGCTTATGTAGAGACTGCCCTTGGGGATCGCGCAAAATTCTCTTACCGCTTGACGAATCTGGCTGGAGGTGACTCCCTCCGTGTTCATTAGCCTGTTGAGACTCTGGAAAGAATCACGTTTTCTGGCAAGATTGATATAGTTCTCTATGTCCTCCCATGTAAAATGCCGGGCAAAGTATATATCGGTAAGTATGTCCATGACCTCCCCGACCGCCTGCTCGGTTGCCGGCTCGCCAAGCGCCTCGAGTTGCTTGACCGCATCCTGCCGGATTGACTCCGTGCACACGATCCCGCGCTTGCACAGTACGGAGAGAAAAAGTTTGCGAATCTCACCCCTCAAATCGGCAAACCGCATCATTTTGCCGTAGAGCCGGTATGCACGAATCAGGTCCGCTGCGCATATGTCTGTCAGGGTAAAGTATGCTTTGGCGTTTTGGTCCATCAGAACCCCGGTTCACCTCCGTACCTACACCCAACCGCGAAGTTTGCAGGCTTCGGCCACTCGAGCGATTGCAACCAGATAGGCGGCCTCCCTGAGATTGATTTTGCTGCGCCGGCTCATCTCGTATACGCTCGTATAGGCCTGGGTCATCCTCTTGTCGAGCCTCCAGTGGACCTCCTGGAGTTCCCAGTACAGGTTGTAGGCATTCTGCACCTGTTCGAAGTAAGATACGGTCACCCCCCCTGCGTTGGCAAGGAAGTCCGGCAATACGATTATACCCTTGTCGCCGAGAATGTGGTCGGCTTCGGGGGTAGTCGGCCCGTTTGCCAGTTCGCAGGAGATCCTGCATTTGAGCTTGTCTGCGTTGTCGGCGCGAATGACGTTTTCGAGCGCCGCCGGGAAAAGCACCGTCACCGGCAGCGCGAGAAGCTCCTCGTTTGTTATATCCTCAGCCCCCGGGAAGCCTTTGAGCGCACCGTTTTTTATCTTGTGATCGACCAGGGCCGCCGCGCTGATACCGTTGGGGTTGTAGACCCCGCCCCTGGAATCCGAAGCCGCGACGAGCTTCATGTGCAGTATCTCCTCGCCCAGAAGAGCGGCGTGCTGACCCGCGTTGCCGAATCCCTGGACGGCCATTGCGGCGCCTTCCAGGTCGATGTTGCCGACTGCGGCGGCTTCGCGCGTAACATAGATGCCGCCACGAGCGGTAGCGTCTCCCCGGCCTCTTGAGCCGCCCAGAGCCAGCGGTTTGCCGGTTATGACTCCCGGGTGATTTTCCCCGATGATCGTTTCGTACTCGTCCATCATCCAGGCCATGACCTGCGGCGTGGTATATACGTCAGGGGCCGGAACGTCCTTCGTTACGCCCAGTTGCCCGGCCATCGCACGCACATAGGCCCTGGCAAGACGCTCTTTTTCGGTTTCGGAGAGTTCCTTGGGATTGCATACAACGCCCCCTTTGCCTCCCCCGAGCGGCAGTTCCACAACGGAGGTCTTCCACGTCATCCAGGCGGCAAGAGCCCGAACCGTATCGATTGTCTCCAGGGGGTGCCACCTTATGCCGCCTTTGGCCGGACCGCGCGCGGTGTTGTACTGAATTCTGAACGCATGGAAGATTTTGGTCGAACCATCGTCCATTTTTACGGGCAGGGTTGCCTTGATCTCCTTCATCGGCCACCGGAGCAGCTCATGGGTTGCCTTGTCAAGCTCCAGTTTTTCCGCCGCCTGGTCGATCTGCTGCTGCGCAATTGTAAACGGGTTGAACGGCTCTGCTTTCATGATCGCTCCTGTGGAATTTGATTCAAATGTTCATCGTTTATTCAGTGTGTAAGGTTCCAGGCTACAGCGCTCAAGCCGGTCGCAATCAGCACGATCTCGATAAAGACATCGTGAAGGGGGTTCTCCCGGAGCTTTCTTGTAGAACCTATTCTAAGAAAAATCCCGTAAATGAGGGCCGGAGGGATAAGGAAATAGGAAAAACCGGTGGAGATCCCGGCAAAGGGGCCGCAAAGGGCCGTGATGACGAGCGCCTGAAGGACCCCCACCGTGAACAGAACGGTCCTCCTTTCTCCCACGAGCACGACCAGGGTCTCCTTGCCGACAAGCCTGTCTCCCTGAATGACGAGCAAGTCCCGCAGGGTGGTTCGGACCAGAGAAAGGAGAAAAATGATCCAACAGGCGTATGCCACACGGCTTGCATTATAGCCGCCGGCGAAATAAGGCAGGATGCAGACCGCCGCCCAGGCCATCGGCACGAAAAAAGTCTTCGAAGTTGGGATATCCTTGAGTTTGACCGGAAATTTTTCCCACCCTGTCGGCATGAAGAGCTTGACCCCGTACAGAAGACCCAGCAATATCAAGAAAAGCATGGCCAGGAAGTTGGGAAAGCCTATCGTATAGGCCAGAATCAGTGCGGCCGCAAGGGATACGGCACTGGAAAACATAAAAACCGGCCGCCATTTACTATAAAAAGCGGCCCTGCCCGGGTCGTTTAACTCGATGGAGTCCTGGTCCAGGTAAACATTGAGGCAATGCATCGCAAAGGCGTATCCGGCAGCCATCAGGCTGAAAGCCGCCGAACCGGCAAAGTCGGTCAGGGCTTCTGAAATCTGGGCCAGGAGCGCCGTTGCCAAAGCGATATAGAAGTTGCCGTAAGAGAGCCTTTCAAGAATTTGTTTCCACCGGAACTTTGTTCCGGCTTCGGGTGTAATGGCCTCGAGGAATTCGACAACGTCTCGTATGATCCAGTTGGGAGTCGAGGCCCCCGCTGAAACTCCAACGCGCGAGTAACGGGCCATTACACAGGGATCCAGGTCCGATTCCGTTTCGACGTGGAATGTAGGTATGTCGCAATCCCGGGCCACCTCGGCAAGTCTGAGGGTGTTTCCGCTGTTCAGCCCCCCCACTATGACCATTGCCTCGACTCCGGAGCACAACTGCCTTACCTCGGCCTGCCTTTCCTGGGTTGAATCGCAGATAGTGTTTTTTACTATTCCGTTGGGGTATTTCTTTAGAAAAGTTTCCTCGATTTCCCGGAAGACCTCCTCGTTCTGGGTAGTTTGCGCCACCAGAAGCACCTTGTCCCATTGGGAGGGAAGTTCGTCGATCTGTTCGGGGCGGTTTATTACAACCCCGCTGTTTTCCGTGTAACCGAGAAGCCCGATGACCTCGGCATGGTCCGCGTCGCCAACTATTATAGTGTGATATCCGTGTCTTGCATGTCTTTTTATCGCCGCGTGGACCCTGGCTACACGCTTGCATGTCGCATCCAGTAGAGTTGCCCCCTGTTCATGAAGCTGCTGGCGGCTGTAAGGAGGAATTCCGTGGGCGCGGATCACCACCTTCTTGCCCGCGCAGCGCTCAATCCGGTTTTCGTCCACGACCCCCTTTTTTCCCAGCATCGCAAGGACCTGCCTGTTGTGGATAAGCGGTCCGAAGGTGCAGATATCCTCACCTTTCTCCCGGTGCTGGATGGCGCTCATGGTGATTTCGATTGCGCCCCGGACTCCTTTGCAAAAGCCTGCTGTCCTGGCGATGACAACTTTCATTATTCTCTCGTGTCCTGATGGAGATCGTCGGTGTTCCACCCCAGTGTCAACCAAACGCCGGATGAGTCCCGCCAAAGGCGGAATACGGGTTCCGAAACGAACCCTTTGCGGACCGAAACCGGCTGCTCGGCCTGGAATCCTACCAACTTTGAGAAGCCCTGGCAACCTTGGCGACCAAAAGGGGTAATTTGAATACTGAATTTAATTTCAAACGGTGATAAAAGCTTCGTGTGAGGTCGGAAAAGGTAGCGGTTTGCTCCTTTACTGTTCGGGAAAGGAAATGAAAAGAATCGATCTGGCAATTCTCGGGGCAACTCCCGGAGAAGTCGCTCCGCTCTGCGTCCCTGGTTCTTCGATCAGTGCTGAAATAGCCGGGAACCCGTTCTCAATATATACTTATCGCGATTTTGAACTGCTGATCGGAACGACAGGGTTAGGGAAAGTGAATGCGGCTGCAATTGCAGCGGCGGGGCTTTCGAGCTTCGGGCCGCGCGAGGTCTGGAACATAGGCTGCGCAGGAGCCTATTGCGGCTCGGGGCTTGAAATAGGAGACGTATTGATCAGCGAGAACTGTATTTGCGCAGATGAAGGAATTTTGGGAAAAGAGGGGCCGATGCCGACCAGCAGTCTTGAAATCCCGCTGGTCGTAAAAGAGGGTCAACCCTTCTACGACTGTTTCCCGCTCGGCGACTGCCTTTTGCGCAGACAAATCCGTGCCCTCATTCCTGCGGGCATGTACGGTGCGGGCCTGTCGGGAGGCATCCGGCCGCACGAGCTGCGCGACGCAGACCCGGGCGGCTTTGACCCCGGCTCTGATCCCGGGAAAAAGCGCGGATTCAGGGTCCAATATGGGCCGAGTCTAACAGTGGGCATGACGAGCGGCGACATCCAAACGGCGGACTCACGCTTCCGACGCTTCGGGGCCCTGGCGGAAGATATGGAAGGAAGCGCGATTGCTCAGACCTGCCTTCTTTTTGACGTACCATTCCTGGAATTTCGCGGAATCAGCAACATGGCCGGAGTGCGGGACAAAGCCAGGTGGGACCCGGGCGCTGCAACTCAGCATTGCCTTGCTGTCGTAAAGCACCTGCTGGACAACTGCTCGCGGGCGTAGGAGCGGGCCATGCCCGCGATCAACTTTTCGAGACAGCTTTTCACGTCCCTTCGGGACACCCTGAAACCATGAGAAGGTGTTGAGCTGTAGGAGCGCGCCTTGCGCGCGATCAACTTTTCGAAGCAGGTTAAAATTGAAGCCGCTCACCCTCGGGTATTCTCCCTGTCCAAATGACACCTTTATCTTTTACGCCCTGGCGGAGAAGAAGATTGAAGTCCCTTTTGCCCTGGAAGTCCTGCTCGCAGACGTCGAAATGCTTAACAGGCGGGCGGGGCAGGGCGCTCTGGATATTTCGAAGATTTCCGCAAATGCAGTGGCGGGCATCCTGGACAGGTACTGGCTGCTGCGGTCCGGAGGGGCCATGGGCAGAGGATGCGGCCCGCTCGTAGTGGCAGGGCGTCCGGCTGGATTCGAGGAGCTTCGGGACGCTACGATTGCAACCCCTGGCGATTTGACTACCGCAAGCCTGCTGCTTCGGCTCGAGGGAACTCACCGGGGCCGGCGGGTCCCGATGCAGTTCGACCGGATAATGCCGGCTGTGGCGGCCGGTGAGGTTGACGCCGGGCTCATAATTCATGAAGGCAGATGGACCTACCAGGCATACGGTCTTCACATGGTGCTCGACCTTGGCCGGTGGTGGGAAGGCCAAACGGGGTTGCCGCTCCCCCTGGGGGCGATTGCCATCCGGCGCGACCTCGGCCGCGAAGTCGCCCGCGCGGTCGAAGAAAAAATCAGGCAGAGCCTCCTATATGCCAGCAAACACCCCGATGAAGCCTGGCCCTACATAAGGCGGCACGCTCAGGAAATGGCGCCCGAGGTGATACGCCTGCATATCGACGCCTTTGTAAATGAATTTACCCTGGACGCAGGGATTGAAGGGGAAAAAGCGCTCAGAAGCCTTCTGGAAGCGGCGTGCGCACTGGAAAAGAGGCATTTCCCGGAGATCGAGCTGTTCTGGAGCTGATTCAGCCCCGGTGATTCTATCACCACGAAGAGCACGAAGAGGCACGAAGAAAACTCGGTCTCAGGTACTCCTTTACCGGAAGATCCTGATTCAAGACCTGTGGTAAAATCTGTAATTGGTTCTCATCGTAGATGGAAGGAGTGAACATGGATTTATTCACCGCTATTAAAGAAAGACGTAGTTGCCGAAATTTTTTGCCGACACAGGTCGCCGATGAAGCGATCGCGAGGATTTTGGAGGCCGCCACTTGGGCTCCCTCGCCAATGAACGCACAGCCCTGGGAATTCATTGTGATCACAAACCAGGAATTAAAGGAGAAAATCTTTACGGAGGCTGACGAGCGCCGGAAATTCCTTCTTGAAAAAAGTGGTTGGAAATGGTTGGGGCGTTATCAGGTGGACTTTCTCCTGTCCGTTCCTGTGATGATCGCCGTGGTTGGAAACCCTGAGAAAACAGGCGCAGACAGGTTCCTGGAAGATGGAGGAATGGGTTACCAACAGGCTTGCTCTGCAGCCATACAGAATATGCTGCTCACTGCACATTCACTTGGGCTGGGCAGCCTGTGGTTTACATTGTTCGATTTCAGCAGGATGAGAGAGATTCTGGATATCGATCCCGGAAAGGTGCCCTTGGCACTGGTCTGTATTGGCAATGCTATGGTGCAGCCCGTGCAGGCGGCTAGAAAAGATGCATTGGAACGGACCAGACATATTCGATGATTTAAGGGAAAAGGCTCATTCCTGATCACGTAGTCTTCAGATGAGATAGAAAACCGGGTATGAAGCGTGTAGATCGAGCAGGGACACTCACGATTAAGTTGCCGAAAAGCGAAAGCAAGTGATACAGGGTATTCTATTCTGGTGCTTACAAGTCTAAGGAACCAGGCGCCGGACAGGGACAGGCTTGTGAGTCCGGCAAAAGCCCTTATAAATCGGATGATTCCTTTTCAAGTATCTTCTGTTTTACGTCAATCAGCCTCAACTCACCGTTTTTTCTCTCAATCTGCCAGATGTTCTCAGTCTTTCCGGCTATGGATTTCTTTTCGTTTCTAACTGAGAAAGAGGATATGAATTTCACGATTCGTACCTCGGGCTCGAAGCCGGTCATCATAACGTCGCCATCCAATCGCGTATCTATCTCCGCCCAGTTTCGGAAATAATATTTCAAGTCCTGGAGGACCTTATCCCTGCTGACAATGCCACGGTCATAGTAATCCACTTTGTCAGCGTAAAATGGCGCTACGGCTGCCAGGTCTTTCCTGCCGTTCAGGTAAAGGAGACGGCGTACGAATGCGCTGATTTCCTCTTTGGTAATTGGCTCGGACTGTCCGGCTTTTATGCTCTGGTTTACCTCCTGGTGAGCGGCTTGCGTCGGGGCAGGTTCTTCGGGAACAATCTCCGCTGGGGACACTTTCTCCTCTGAAAGCTTTCGGGTCACTTGCCCTTGCGCGTCACTGGAAGGTTCAACCGCTTCATGCACCGGTTTCTCCAGATTCGGCTTCTCTGCCGCAGAAGCAATATCCAAAAGCAGGATGTGTTTGTCCTTGCTGAAGTCTCCAGTCGAGGAGTAAGTGATCAGGGCCTTCTTATTTCGCAACTGGTTGGCCGCCTTTTTCAATGCCTCTATTTTTCTTTTATCCATTTGTGTATCAAAATAGAAAATCAGATTGGGTACATAAACGGCCCATTCATCGACTTGGATCACCACGGCCTCAATCTGGCCCGCATTTCCGGCTGGCTGCGAACCGGCTGCAAAGCAAAAACCGCCCCGGCAGAGAAATCCCGCCAGGAGAAACAGGGCCACAAAGATTGTTTTGAGTTCTCCGATTGACAGCTTCGGCTGCATTCTCATCCTCTACGATTCTCGACACTACTGCGCAGTTGAATGAGTTCTTGCACAGGGTTGTGTCTCCGGACATTTGCCTGACATCATATATCCCCGAAGGGCGATGATCAAGACCCCACCGGAAATCTCCCCCCTTCTCATCAACATTCGGCTTGCACCGATTGGCTCTTTTGCACGATGGTGAAGGGGGCAGGTCTCCTCTTGATGGCTTTCTCCAGTCAAACGGAGACTTGACCCCTTACCCTCCATTTGACCCCATTTGTACGCAGGGGGAATTTTAGATACCAATCTGACCGGGTCCAGGGTGAACAAAACATATGATTCAGGGAGGCTGCCGTTTTCCGCGCTCTGTTTCTTGAGGTTCAGGAGAGATGTAGGAAGCAATGGCTGGCACCCGTATGGACTGCTGGAAAAGGCAGCTGCGGGTTGCTGAATGGGCTAATAATCGCGATGACCGGGCGCGGGAGCCATACTCAAGGAACATTAAGAAATCCGCCTCGCGCGCTCCGGTTGATCCCGTTGGTTAGGCCCCCAGATGACCCACAGACCGCCTTACCGAAGAAAATGCGAACAATGAACGACGGTACACAGAACCCCGTACTCACATTCACGAAGGCAGCAGCTACAAGCGGCCAGCCGACGAGGTAGCCGACCACGGGCCTGCCTGTCCGGAAGCCCCACGCGGCCGCGATAATCATGATCGTCGCTAGAGCACGAGCGAAGCGTCGCCGGACCCCGTAACGGTGCAGCGCCGGTGTACCCAGTAGATGACGCAGGCCATAGTTGTAGACAACATCAAACGGGTGCCCGGGCAGAATGGCGCCCAATGCTGCAAATGGCGCCAAGGCCCGGAGAATCACTGGCGAGGCGAGTGCCGTTCCCAGGGCCGCCCACAACATGCATATTGCGGGCGACAGCCGCAAAGGATAATTGAGCTGCGCGCAGGTCTTATCATCTAAACCGCAGAAGCCCTGAGCCTGGATGTTTTTACGAACAGTTCCAAGAGTTGATATACCACACCTCCTTTGTTGTACGCCTAACGTGTACAGGTTCTGCATATCTCCGGGACGCGGGGCAAGTCCCCGATTCTCAGTAGGGCAAGGGAAGTCTGGCTTGTTGCATATCGGCGGGAGATGCTGTTCACATCGTCCTGATATCTCAATATACGTTGGGCATAGGGTCTTTACAAGGGTCTTCCCATACAGAGTGTGCATTCTTCTGTCTATCATGCAGAATGGAAGTATATCCTAAACCTCGAGATCTTCGCATGCTCAACATCCCTTGCCAACATGTAATCTTCCGGATTTTTTAAGATATTACCTCGAGATGTAAAGCAGAACGCAACAAGGTTTCTGCGGAAAGTGTCATATGCGATTGCGATCCATCGAGGCCGCGATTTTTGGGCTGCGTGCCGGGAAAAAGCCACGAGGTTGCCCCCGATCGGTGTCTTGTGCTAATAGTGAGGACTGCGGACGGAATTCAGTCGTCAGTGGCCGGTGGTCGGAGAAAGGCTTTTCCTGATCCCTCCGACTAAGGCCGGTAAGGGCTCAGGTCCGGCACTCACGTACTGAGTGCCGGAGAGGACGCAAGGCGGTGTAACTTTTTGGCTGCGGCCCCGCCCCGGGGCGGCTATACTGCCTTGCGGTTTCATGGTAAAAGAGAGCTGATGGAGCTTGTGGCGCATATAAAAGGGTGCTGACATAATGGCCAAAACAGGGAGTCTTTCTTATTTTCTTTTCCCGCATACGACAGTATCCGAGAATCATTTCAGGAACCTTTGCATTTTTCTGCCCCGTGTGAGCGTGTTGGAAATCGCCCGGCAGGCCTCGATTCCCGAATGGGCGCAAAAAAGTTTTTCCGGATGGCCTGTTGTGCGCAGCGAGGATCTTTCCGCCCGGATCGGCTCCCGCATCGACGGATACCGTACCTTCGCGCAGGTCCACGGCGGCCCGGGGGGGATACTCGGTTTCTTAAGCCGGGCGCTCGATGAGATCGATGAACCCCGATTCCGTATCCAGGAGCAACTCAGGGAGAAACTTACGCCGGAGATGGACCCGGCTCAAAAGGAGATCGTCCAGGCGGCGCTTTTTCTGGAAATAGCCCGCGAACTGGATGAAAAGGAACTGGAGATCCAATCGGGCTATGCCCGGCTGAATGCCATCGAAGAGGAATTTCGAGACATATTGGGTATCGAGGACGAGGAATCCGAACGGGCCGCCAACATCAGCCCGGCGCTCGCCCCGGACACAAACGGCCTGCTTTATATGCTCCCGAGGCGAATCGAGAGCTGGTTTCGATTGCTTTCGGTCGAACCCATCGAGGGCATGCCGGTCTTTGTGGCTTGTTTTCCCGAGGTCATAGAGGAAACTCTCGAGATTATACGGGCCGGATGCGAGCGGGTAGGAAAGGAGTTTTCGACCGATACTCACCTTATGGGATCGATTCCCGGGCTGGACGGGCTTGGCGCCAAACAGTTCCGGACCCTCATCGAGGCGCCGGGGATGTCCGAGCTTCTCTCATCCTGCCACCGTGACCTTGAAGGTTTCATAAGAAGCGCCGCCGGAACCGAATTCCGGATCAAATCCGGGACAGGCTCCGATCCGGGGGGAGAAAAGGCGGCTGAACTACAGGGCAAGAGGCGGTTGCTGCAAAACGCTTTCGAACAGTTTTGCCGAAAATGTGACGTGCCGGAAGGCAATAAGATAAATCTCGATCTTACTATAGTGGAAAATGTCTTTCTTGCCGATGTTCCCGGCTTGTCAGGGGTAAGCACCGGTTCCGGGGCCGGGGTCTGGCCCCCGGTTTTCCTGAGCATCTCAGCAGGGTGATGAGACCGACCTCACATTGGCGGCAGCCCCATCCGGAACTTATTTGCTTGACAAGCGATAATTCCCCCTTAAGCATGGACGTTGGCGGGTTTTCCTTCAGCGCAACCTTGAGGCAACCCACCTATTAAATGGTGAGCAATATGAAAGAAAAGAGCGGGAAAAGCGGCGGCGAGGCAAAGGGAAAAGCAGGGGAAGAAAAGCTGTCGAGGCGAGCCGCCATTAAGCGCATTGCGGCCGTGTTCGCAGGGGCGGCGATCAGCGCGGCGGGAGCTGCCGGGAACGACAAACTGGCTGCCGGTAATCCCCAGGCCTATTCATCCTCGTATGCGTCCTTTACTTTGCCTTATGTGCGCTATTCGTCCTTCGCGTATCTGTCCCTCAGTTACAGCAGCTTCCTCGGGTATTCCAGCATCTACGTGCCGCCCTGGCGGCCATAAAGCGCATGGGATTTGTGCCGGAATAAGAGGCGCGGCCGAAACTTATTTGCTTGACATGCGATTATTCCTCTTGCATTATCGCTCGCGGTGAGTTTTCGCCTGGATGCCACCTTGGCGCAACCTTTATCGGAATGGTGAACATTATGGAAAAAAAGGATGGGAAAAACGGCGACGAGGTAAAGGGAAACGCGGGTGAAGAAAAGCTGTCGAGGCGCGCCGCAATAAAGCGAATCGCACTCATGTTCGCGGGAGCGGCGGCAGGGGCGAAGGTACTCGGTCAGCAGGCCTCCGACGATACGCATTTGGCCTTTACCAATCCGTACTATGACGCCGTATACGTGCCACCGACTCAACACCCTTATTCGCGGTACATGTCTTTTTACACCAGCTACTCATCTCATAAGATCTATGTTCCACCGCCTTACTCGAGTAAAAAATAGGCGGCATCCGAAATCAGATTGTTATAATTACCGGCCGCTCCGCCGTTGGTTCGTATGCCTTTTGGGTTTTTTTCTCAAAAGGGCAAAAACTTCCCTGCCGATATCTTCGGGCCGGAAACTGTTCATGCAGCGCGCGTCCCCTTCCGGACAATCCAAACGATACATCCGGGATTGTCCCGGTCCGATACAGCTTTCCGGATCTTTGCACGCCGGTTCGGCCTGCAAATGCACCTGCCCGGGGTATCCGTAAACCCGATTGTCCGTCGGTCCCCACAGGACAACTGCGGGTACGCCGCACAGATGCGCCGCGTGCATAATGAAACTGTCAACTGTTACGACAGCCTCAAATCGTCTCAGAAGGCGGATCATACGGCGGGGAGATGTCAACCCGATCAGGCTGTACGCTCCACGGACATATTGGTCCCCGTTTCTTCCCCCCTGCACGACACCAACGCCTTGTCTTTTCAGTAAAGCCACGAGGGATTCCCATTTCGCGACGTCCATCCGCTTTCTGAACGAATCGGAACTCTGGCAGATAAGCACGTTGTGCTCCTTCCAGGGAACTATCCTCTCGATTGCCGGATCCCCCTCTTCAATCTCCCAGGGAACGTAGAGACGCTCTTCCACCGGGGTCTCCAGGCCAAAAATGCGCGCGAGAGTCTGGAAAGCTCGTTGACCCGGCGAGAAAAATATTTCATGCTCCCAGTAGGAGGTGTGGACGATTCTGGCGCCAGGCGGCGGATGGCCGATTCGAGCTATCGCGGGGTGCCCTTCCAGAAACTCCCTGTACTTCGTGCGATCGACCAAATTGAATTTCCGGTTTGGATACTTGTCCGCCAGGAGCTTGAGAACTCCTGAGAACATCAGAGTGTCACCGAGTCCCCCCATCGGGTTGATCCACACCGGCTCTTCATCATCCAGCCACGACTTCTCCAAAACGGTTTGCAGCGGCGGGTGGTAGGGCCTGTATTCGGACCCCGGTTCTTCCCCGTCTTTGATCTGTTTGACAGTCGGTTCGAAATACTTTTCGATGAATCTCTTTTTGGCCAGGCACCACTCAGTCTTGTGCATGAAGGTCTTTTCGACAGACCATGCGTCCAGCGGGCAGCCGCCGTGACAGATGTCCCAGAATCGGCAACCCTTGCACACGGTTTTCGGAAGGACCTTATTGCGCCGGCGCAGCACCTCTCTTTGTGGATCGGCAAAAGCGCGGGCGAGGCTTGTATCGAAGATCGATCCGTAATTGAGCAGCCCCCAGTCGGCGGAACGTCCGCAATGGGAGAGGCTGCCGTCCGGCAGCAGATTGATATGGGTGTCGGCGCACGCGCCTGAATCGGAGCAAACCAGCGAGTCTTTCCCATCGATGAGGTTGCTGACGAGGGAAGCGAAAGGCTCCACGTTGCCCAGTTCTTCGCGGTTTTGCCACCACGAAGGGAATATGGCTCCCAGGAAGTCTGCATATTCCTCCGGTTCGATTTTCAGGTGCGCCGCTTTCAAATCATAAAGAACAACTGGATTGAACATAAACGCACCCTTGGGCGCCAGGTTGCGCAGCGTCTGGAAGATATCCACCGGCTTTGCCAGGGAGAGCTTGTTCACCACGTAAATTATGCCCCAGCAAAACCCCTCTTCTTCCATGCGGCTTATGCCTTCCAGAAACCGTTCGTTATACGCGCGCCAATCCCGCTTTGCCCCCAGCCCGCGAACACCGGGTATTGGCTCGTAGCTCGTCCCTATAGAGTCGATCCCGAGTTCCTTAAGTATTGGTGTAAATTCCCCGGAGAAAAGAGTAAGGTTGCTCTGGATGCTGTGATGTATGCGATCGCTTGTCCCGGCGCAGTGCTTTTGCTGGAAATGGAGGGCGCTCGCGAAGTAATCCGGCCCCAGCAGAAGCGGTTCTCCGCCATGCCAGACGAGATCGAGCTTCTCTTCGGGTTTTTCGGTGAGGAATTCGTTTATCCGCGAAAAAACAATTCGAGTGTTTCCAGGGGCATCGTGACGGGATTGCGAGGCTTCTTGTGCACTACGTCGCAGTAGATGCACCTGGCATTGCAAGCCTCGGTCGCCTTGAATATTACGGTTGCCATATCCTGCTCTCCCCGGCCTTGTCAATGCTGGCCTTGTATTGACGGCACACTTCGATCAGCTCGACAAAAAAGGCGGCGCATCCCTGCCTGTCCCCCGAAACCTCGCCTGCAAACCTGCCGCGGCAGATCTTCCATCCGGCACAGGAGGCGCATGCGTGGTTTTGGATGAAGAGGCTTTTCCAGGCATTCACCCTTTCCTTTATAGCCGGAAAAGCGGAAGGTTCGGGAATTTCCGAGAGGTCTTGCGCAATGAAGGCGCCCTTTTCCAGGTCCATCGCGGAAAGGGCCACTCGGCCCTCCTCGTCCAGATGGAGAAAATACCTCGGATCGTCGAACCAGATGTGACCCCATTCTATCCAACCGTGCGGGTCATAGTGAGAAGCAATGAACGAGAAAGGCTCGATGGAGGCGTGGCAGGCGCGTTCGAGTACGGCATATGTCATCAGGTCGCCCAGAGAGTCCCAGTCTGTCTCCCGGTTGCCGAAAATCGCGCACCCGTGCAATCCAAGTGAGGATAAAATCCGCAATCCGGTAATGTTCTCGCGGCTGTCGCATGAGAGGTAGATCCTCAGATTGAGATCCCGCATCCCTCTAACGTGCTTCCACAGGTTCCGCAGCTTTCCGAGAGAAGGCGACATCACGGCAAGCGGGATCCCTTTGAGACCGTCACCAGGGTCCATGATGTCCGCAGGGCGGCAAGCCTGCACGATGACGCACGCCAGGCTATTTCCCGACTGCTCGACGCAGGCGGCGGCGTCCCGGGCATGAGCGGGATCGTTCACCCTGACGGCAACAGTGTGCCCCTTCAGTGTTTCGAGCAACTGCTCGTTATACGGGCACACGATATTTGCAAAGCTCATTCTCAATCTCCGCAAGTCTCACGGGAGCTTCACCAATGAAGCGGTCAAGCACCTGGCACAGGCCTCCGCCCCGGCACATACCGTCACTCTGGTGATTGCAGCCGTCGCACTCCTCGAATATTCCTGGAATCTCCGCCTTGATCTCTGACTGCAGTTTGACAAAAAAATCTTCGAGATCGTGGAGGGAATTAAACTCAAAGAGTGATTTTCTCCGATAGTTTGACAGGGGGAAACAATGATACACACTCATATCCGGGGATATGTCTATAGCCGGTCCGCAACCGAACCTGGACTGAGCTCCGGAGCGAGCAAGCCACCCCAGTTCCTCGTCTGTGAACTTGCAGAGCGGAAATCCGCAGTCGATTCCCGGGGTGACTCGCGCCGTTACAAATGCATCCCGGTACGAATAGAGCCGCTCGATGACATGGCGCATATCCTTCGGCCGGATGAATCCATTTAACTTTCCGGGTACGGGGTGAGCCATTCCAAGTCTGAGATGGCGCTTCATCCCGTAGCGGTTGATCAGGTCGAAGAGGAATTCGAGCCGGAAATCCAGCCGGTAGATGTTGAAGCCCGGCGAAATCCATGGGCCCAGCGCAAAGAGGAATCGCTCGATTCTGGCTGCCTCTCCCCGTAGAGGCGGTGTCTGGATGGGATCGTTAAGATTGCAGACAAAGGTAAACAGGTCGGAATTGACCTCGGAAAAGCTTTCGCGGAATTCTTCCAGCCTTGAGGGCGCCACGATCCCGTTGGTGAATACCGTCACACTGAAACCCCGCTCCAGAAGATAAAGCGCGAAGTCCGCAAAGTCGGGATGGATCGTTGGTTCGCCGCCAAGCAGTGAGACGCTCATCTGCCCGGATGCCTGGAGGAAGTCGGCAATGTACATCAGATTTTCCCACGACATGAGACTTTTGGCCGGGGATTCCGACATCTCTCTTTTCGCAAAGCAGTAAGGGCAGGAGCGGTTGCAGTATGTTGTAAGGAGTACATTCGCCATTTCAGGTCCTCGTAAAATAGACTTATAAACGACACTTCGCGATAGAGGCGGGCGGCGGTGGGCGCCCCGCTCAGGGATCGCCCTCTGGGTCGTCGCCGGTTGGGTCTGCAGGGCTGGATTGCCTCAAAAGCCAATGGTGGTTGTCGTAAATTCTTTGGAAATAGGGGACAAAATCGGAAGGCCCTTCACCCCTCAAGGCCGTGCCCACCGGCTTATGGCCGCATAGCCCGGGCTGCACGCCCAGGTAAGTTGCAAGCGCTTCGAGCAGAATCGATGCATCCAGCCTCATTCGACCTGCGCCGGACAGATTTTCCTTCCTGAAGTGTAGATTGAGGACCTGCGGCATGTCGCTCCACAATTCCATCGTGCAGTGAGCCAAATGCCGCCCGAACGGCCCATTGCCGTCGGCGTGGTCCCCGATAACGAAAACCCCTTTCTCACGGGCTGCCAGAGTTCTGAAAGTGATGGTTCCGGTATCCCGTGAATCTTCGGCATAGAGATTGACTCCGTCATCGAAAAGCTCGAGTCTGTCACGCAACCAATCCGGTCTCAGTGCGAAAAAACTCGTGTGTAGCCGGTCAGTGCTCCGGACGTAGCTCCCCGACATCTGATATCCGGACCTGAGCGGTTCGAGAAGCACGTCGAGCGACGCTTCGTTTTCCAGAAAGAAATCGTCATCCATGAAGACGAGGTATTTTGCCGGAAAGATGTAGCAAGCAAGCGAAATTACGTTTTCCAGGTCAAATCGCCGCCCCGGATCGATGCAGCGCAATCCTTTGCCGCGCAAAAACCGAAGCACCGAGGCCCGCTCACCCCAAAAGCACTTCCTTACAATCTCGGATATGCCTCGGAGTGCGGAATAATCGAAGACAAAGCACGCCTGTCTCAAGATTTCGGGGGCTCTGTTTTCCAAATTTCCGATAAAGGACTGGAGCAGTGTGAGGTAGAACATGTGCGGAATAACTATCGTGGAGTCCGGAATCTGCTTTTTGCGCCAATACCGCGAAAGTCGCCCGACCTGCTCGTCATTGAGCAGAATCTCACGTGTTTCGGGCGGGGCGCAACCCGCAATCCGCTCCCGGGCCGAAGGGCGGCCAAACAGGCATTTGGCGACCACCTCCGCCTTGCGCGAAACCTCGGTATCGCTCTGCCTCTCCACATTACAGGCGGCAAGCCTGTGATTGAGATGCCTGCGAAACAGCACTCCCAGGGTCCGGCCGGTTTCGGGGAGTCCTGCTCTTTTCAAATCGATCCGGATATCGAGGCTGTATTCTTTCATGACCTGGTGAACAATAAATGTTGATGATGCGTTATCAAGATGAAACAACTCTAATTATTACATCATAACGACTCAAATGCAAAATCTAAAAGCCCTGATTTCCGGGGCCTGCCAGGGCCAATCTCCAGGCTCAGCCGGGCAGCCCGGCGTCTTTGATACGAAGCTGCGCTCAAGTGAGTACCAAAGGATGTTAAGAAGTGTGGGGGATGGGGGGACAAGTGCCCATAAGCGCTTAAATAAAGATGAGCAACTGAAGGGAAAAAGATCGTCATTCCGGCGAACGCCCATTGCCGTCAACTTAAGGAGATGTTCTTAAGTGGCCTCGATTTCCGAGGTTTGCTACACTGTATTGCTGGCCGGGTGGCCCGGATAATCATGCCCCCCTTTTCTAAACGGGGACCCCGTATTTCCCCCCTTTTCTAAAGGGGGGCAGGGGGGATTTTACCGGGCGCGAGGCGCAGGAGGTCTGGCGATAAGCTGACGAAAGCAGGGAGGATGCTAGCGGAGCGGAAGGTCTTTGATCTCGGGGGCCATACCTCGCGGAGCCTGGACAACAAACTTAAATCCCGTGCCACCCCCAGAAGTCCCTGCCAACCTGTAGTCTCTTAAGTTGACGGCGATGGGCGAACGCCGGAATCCAGCGCTCTTGGTTTTCATTGTAAAATCAATAGAAAGGCACTGGCCCCCGGCGCCTGCCCCGGACCCCGGATAAAGCCCACTTCCGGGGCAGGCTCTGATCCGGGGCCTGCCCCGGACTTGATCCGGGGTTCGCCGGGGCGACGACAATGCGAGTAGAGCCTATTAATAAATTCAATGACTTACCCGCTTATTTAAGCGCTTATGGAGCGGTGCCCCCCGCACCCCCTTCGCCGCTTCGCGGCTCACGGTGGCGCTGCGGCCTCCCGCGCTTGCGCGTGTGAGCCTGGCGGAGCCTGGAAATTGAGGGGAAACATTCCCCCGCTCTTTTCCATTACTTCAATCTTGAACGCAACTCGGTATGAGACAGTCGAAAAGAAAACCGGCTATCTCGTATCCATCCGGAAACTCCGGATGGAAACTATCTCGTGTTCCTTTCCGCATTCGCGCGCCCCAGGCCACCATAATGTCACGGAAACATCAATTTCCATTCGGCGGAGAGTCGCGTTCGCCTTTTTCTTCTCCCGCAAACAGGTGCCTGGTTCTTCCATAAAATTGCTGCTTCTTCGGACATTTTCCGGATTGGTCCTCCCGCGCCGCTTTTGCCGATGCAAACAGGGCCTTGCCCCGTCCGGAACGTGAAACCCGGGTGGACCTGATCTGCTCTTTTCTTTTCAGGTCTCCATATTTTCCGAACCGTCCGCTCCTGGCCATCCGCCCTCCGAAAAATCTCTCAAAATCTTTTTGAGCCTAACGGTAGCTAACCACCCGCAATTGCATTATACACGTTTTGAAATCTCACTTGAACTTTCGTTTGGATCTCGAGACCCCTCCAGGGTTTCAAAGGAGGATTCATATTGAATCTTGAACCTCTCGGATTCATCTTTACCTGGACTTTCCTCTCTGATTTGTTCAGCATCATAATAATTAATCTGATCCTGTCCGGAGATAACGCGGTCGTGATCGCCATGGCTGTCAGATGGCTTCCGCCGGGCCTTAGAAAAAAAGGTTTCATTTTTGGCGCGGGAGCGGCGGTTGCGCTGCGAA
This sequence comes from uncultured delta proteobacterium, assembly GCA_963805125.1. Taxonomy (GTDB): domain Bacteria; phylum Desulfobacterota; class Syntrophobacteria; order Syntrophobacterales; family Syntrophobacteraceae; genus SbD1. Next base: position 725,799 of record CAWDTD010000001.1, read on the forward strand.
TCGTGCTTACCTTCGTCATCGCGGAGGTTCTTGCAATTCCTTTTGTCAAGCTGGCCGGCGGCGCCGCGCTGCTCTGGATCGCGGTCAGGCTTTTCGTGCAGGGGTTCCCCGGCGGTGAAGGAAAAGAGGCGGCAACTCTTTCCCAGGCGATAAGGATCATGCTGATCGCCGATCTCACTATGTCGCTCGACAACGTGATCGCCGTTGCCGGCGCGTCTCATGGGAATTTCCTGCTTCTGTTCCTCGGGTTGGGTATTTCCATTCCTTTCATAATCTTTACCAGCGGTCTGTTTTCAATGCTCATGGACCGCTATCCGCTCATAATCTACGTTGGGGCCGCGATACTGGGAAAGGTGGGTGCGGAGATGGTGGCAACCGACGCGGTCCTTGCCGGTTATATCGATGTGCCCGCTTTTGCGCGCTATGGATTCGAGGCTCTTTGTGCGGCGGGTGTGATTCTGGTCGGTAGAGCCTCTTTGAAGCGCTTGATCGGCGCCGACAAGAGCGCTCAGAGCACAAGGCGATCAGGAAAAGAAATCGGAGAATGACATGGCGGTTATAACGATTTCCAGGGAGTTGGGCAGCGGAGGCCGCGAAGTCGGACTCATGCTTTCGAGGGGTCTGGGATACAGATTCATAGACCGGGAGAGCATTGTTGCCCGTTTGAAGGCGGCAGGCCACAAATGGGAGAAGTGGACCGAAGGGCTGGATGAACATACCCCGAGGGTTTGGGAAAAATACGACTGGTCCTACCGCGGCTTTGTGACCATGGTCCAAAGTACGATCATCAACGAGGCCTGCTCCGACAGGGCGATCGTCATGGGGCGAGGGGGCAATTATCTGCTCAAAGGGGTTCCGTTTGTACTGCGCGTCCGCGTTATGGCGCTTTTTAAAGAAAGACTCGCAAGGATTTCCGAGCGAGAGGGAATCGACGAGGATTCGGCCCGTTGGCTTATTGAAAGAACCGATCGCGAAAGGGCGGGTTACCTGCTCGGTGTTTATGGCCGGGACGGCCGAGACTCTGCGGATTATGATCTTGTGTTCGATTCCACGGTCATGCCCATTAACGGGATCGCCGCCGCCATAACCGGGCTTGTTCCGGAAAAAGACCGCCTGATGGACGAAAAATCCATAAATGCGCTCAAAATGAGGGCGCTGGCAGCCGATATCAAAGCACGCCTTTTCACCACGCTGCCCTTTTTCATGTCAACCCTGGAGGTCGACTTCGATGGCGAGGCCGTTTGCGTGCGCGGGGTGGTCCGACTGCCCAGGGAGCGCGCGCTGGTGATGGATGAAGCCAGGAAAATGGCAGGTGAGGCGCCTTTAAGGTTCAAGCTGAGATACAGGGGGTAGTTAGTGAATGGTGAATCGTGACTCGTGAAAACGAGGGCTCACTAATCGCCATTGAGCATTCACCATTCACCATTCACGATTCACGTTTCACGATTCACGATATTGGGAGGACGATCGCCCCGAAGCCCGGCCAGGAGGTTTTCTGCGGCCATAAGGGCCATTTTTGAGCGGGTTTCGATGGTGGCGCTCCCCATATGGGGGAGCAAAACCGCGTTCTTCAGGTTTGCCAGGCCCGGGCTTAGTTCCGGCTCATTTTCATAGACGTCCATCCCGGCGCTTCGAATGCGTCCGTATCTCAATGCCTCGACAAGCGCCTTTTCGTCGACCACCGCGCCTCGGGCCGTGTTGATAAGGCATGCGGACGGTTTCATGATCCCTAGTTCCCGGCTTCCTATCAGGTGCCGGGTCGCGGGACTCAGGGGAACGTGGAGCGAAACGAAATCGGCTTCCCTCAGGAGTTCTTCGAGGGGCATGTAGGAGACGCCCAGGTTTTTTTCCTGCGAAGGATCGAGCCGGGACCTGCTGTGATAGACGACCTTCATCTCGAATCCGCGCGCCCTCTTTGCCACTGCCTGCCCGATCCGGCCCAGGCCCACGATTCCAAGGGTTTTCCCGCTCACCTTCCAGCCCAGGAAGTGCAAGGGCGCCCAGTACTTGAATTCTCCCCGCCGGGTCTTGGCGTCCCCTTCCACAATTCTTCGAGCGGTCGCCAGAATCAGGGCGAAGGTAAGGTCGGCGGTTTCGTCCGTAAGTACCCCCGGAGTGTTTGTCACCGGAATTTTCTTCGCGGTTGCAGCCTCGATGTCGATGTGATCGAAGCCGACGCCGTTATTGGCGATCACCTTCAGGCCCGGCGCGTGTTCCAGCACCTCCCTGTCGATGCGGTCGGTGATCGTGCACAAAAGTCCTTCCTTGTTTCCAACACCTTGCAGCATCCTGGCGCGATTGATCGGCTGGTCTTCATAGTGCATTTCCACTTCATGTTCCAGGCCAATTCGGGCCAAAACTTCTTCCGGTACCCGAGCGGTGATAAAGACTTTCATTTTATTGCCCTCCCCACATGATGATCGAACGGTGAGCCAACTGCCCGATTGATGCAAAAATCCCTCAATTCCTCAATCCCTAATGCCCCGTATATCTCATAAAAGGGTTTCGCGGTAAAGTGCCGCCTTTGCGTCACACAGAGAGCCGGCGCGGGCGGGAAATGAAGGGGAATACGCAATGGAACTGCTTGTTATCTTTGTGTAAAATACCCTGCCCATCTTTATGGCGGCCGGCATTGGGTTCCTGCTGGTGCGCTATCCTGGGGCCGGTGTCCAGACACTGTTTCGAGTGACCCTCTATGTGCTCCCGCCATGTGAAGATCAATTGAGGGATTGAGGGATTTAGAAATTTGTGCCACTATCCCCGCGTCTGCGAGTCCCCCGTCAGGTCCTGATAGGGCGCCTCGCCGCCCATGGATTGACACGATGAGTCATCCAGCTTAAATATTACCCGCTAAACCGCAGCGTGAGATGAGGCATTGCAATCGCTTGCGCACAGGGGTTGCAATTTTCGCATGCGAAAAGAACCATCATTGTGACGGAATAGCGGGGCGCAAACTCAGTTTTCTGCGTGCGTTCCTCGATCGTCAAGTTGACTGGTAGTGTGCAATGATCGGAATGTTCAAAATCGCCCTGAAGCTGCTGATAAACGACCGCGCAAAATTTGCCGCGCTCGTCGTGGGAATAACCTTTGCCATCTTTCTTATCGTCCAGCTCACTTCCATATTCGCCGGCATACTGTTCAAAGCATCGGCAAACGTCATAAATATCGGCGCAAGAATCTGGGTCATGGACCCCTCGGTCAATAACCCTCTTAACACCATTCCGATGCCGGACTACGTTCTGGATGCCGTCCGAAGCATGAACGGCGTAAAATACGCCGTGCCCCTCTATTCCGGCATAGGCCTGGTCAGACTCAAAAGCGGCGCCTACCAGCCGGCGACTGTCCTGGGACTGGACGATGCCACCCTGTTGGGAAGACCCGATCTGGTCGAAGGTAAAATCGAAGATATCTATGGAGAAAACGCCTTTATTGTTGTCAAGGACCAGGAATATTCCAAACTGGAAAAACCGGCCATTGGGACAACCTTCGAGATAAATGACCACAGGGGATTGATAGTGGCCATAGCACGGGTGACCACAAGCGGCCTTTTCGGGATCCCGACTCTTTACACCACTTACAATCGCGCACTCCAGTACTTGCCCAACACCCGGTTCACCATTGCCAACGTCTTGGTTGAACCCAAAAGTGAGGCGGACATCTCCGGGATAAAAGATCAGATCTCCAAGATCGGGTACCTGGGGTTAACCGATCGGGAATTTCAGGAAAAGACCGCCAATTTCTATATTTTTAATACCGGCGCGGGTGTCAACATCCTGATGATGATGTTGATAGGATTTCTTGTCGGCCTCTCCATTTCCGGCCAGACTTTCTATACTTTCATCCTGGAAAACCTCGATAAGTTCGGAGCCCTCAAGGCAATCGGGGCCAAAAATTCCGAGCTTGTTCACATGATCCTTTTCCAGACATCGTTTTCATCCTTTATCGGATATGGCTTGGGCGTGGGTTGCAGTTCCCTGTTTATTTTTCTGGGAAAAAGATACGTCCCGAGCTATACGGCCGAACTGGGTTATTGGAATCTTGGGCTGGCGTTTCTCATGGTGCTCATAATTGCCGGAGTTTCGAGCCTGCTTGCGGTCAGAAAAGTAATCAGGGTGCAACCCTTCGATATTCTCAGAGGTTAGGATGGCCGAGGCCGCAGTAGAAGCTGCCGGACTGGAGAAATCCTTCGGTGAGGGCGGTGCGAAAACTTACGCCATAAGGGGCATCAGTTTCGAAGCTTATTTTGGAGAGATGCTCTACTTCGTAGGTCCTTCGGGCAGCGGCAAAACGACCTTGCTCAGCATGATCTCGGGTATCCTCAAACCCGATTCGGGCAAGGTCATCGTGGAGGGTAGGGATATCTGGGGACTTGGCGCCAATCAGATCGCCGATTTCAGACTCAATAAGGTCGGCTTCGTTTTTCAGGACTACCACCTTTTCCCGAAGCTCAGCACTGTGGAAAACGTTGCGATCCCGCTGATTCTCAAAAAGCAGGACTGGGATCGGTCCATGAAAAGCGCCTTGGAAGTTCTGGAAGTGGTCGGGCTGGCAAACAGGGCGCCGCTTCCGCCGGTCAAGTTGAGTGGAGGCGAACAGCAGCGCGTGGCGATAGCGCGGGCCATTGTCGGCCGTCCGGATCTTCTGATTTTCGATGAACCGACTGCATCTCTGGACGGAGTAACCGGCAAGAGGATCATCGAGTTCGTGAAAGACAACATTCTTAACGATAGCAGGTGCATTTTGATTGTCACCCACGACAGTAGAATATTCGAGTTTGCAGATCGCATAATCGAAATGGAGGACGGCAAGATAGTGAACATCAAGAGCGGAGGCGAAATTGAAAGGTAAGCTGCTGGTCGTCCTGGCTGTCGCGGGCATCCTGGCGGGCATTGCCAGCGCATATTTCGGCGGCGCCAAGGGACATGCCCCGCCCCCTGTGTTTCCCCCTGCCCGGAACCCGTATGCAAAGGGTATTTACGCCAACGGCATCATCGAAAGCTACCAGTCCAACGGGGCCAATATCAACATATTCCCGGAAGTCTCCGGGACCATCGTTCAGGTGCTGGTTGCCGAAGGCGCAACGGTGGCCCGGGGAACGCCGCTGCTGCTGATCGACGATTCCATCCAGAAGGCCGTTGTCGATCAGCAACAGGCCCAGGCCGGGGCAGCCTTGGCTTTGCTTGAAGAACTCAAGGCGCAGCCGAGAAAAGAAGTGCTCGAAGTCTCGAAGGCGCAGATGGAAGCGGCGGCCGCCAGCCTCAAAACCTCCGGGGACCAGTTGAGCAAGCTCAGGAAGTCGTTTGAACTAGACCCTCAATCGGTAAGCAGAGACCAGTTGGACAATGCGGAAAATGCGGTGAAGGTCGCAAAAGCCAATCTGGAAACCGCAAAGAGGCAGTTTGAGCTGACAAAAGCGGGGGCCTGGAGCTACGACATCCTGAACCAGCAGCATCAGTACGAGGCGCTGGCGAAAACCTATGAATCCGGCAAGGCGCTGCTCGCCAAATACACTATCCGTGCGCCGGTTGACGGGGTCGTCCTAGCGGTCAACACCGCTGCGGGCAGCTTTATATCGACACAGGGCGCCTACGGGACTTACACGGAGGGCTACGGCCCCGTTATAGTTATGGCGCAGTCCGATCCCTGCCTTCAGGTGCGATGCTATATCGATGAAATTCTCATCCCGAGGCTTCCTCCGCCCTCGCAGATGAACGCCCGGATGTTTCTAAGGGGGACCGATACCAGCATTCCCCTGGAATTCGTGCGCACCCAGCCTTATGTAACTCCCAAGATCGAACTGTCGAATCAGCGGACCGAAAGAGTGGACGTGAGGGTGCTGCCCGTCGTGTTCCGCTTCGAGCCGCCAAAGGATACCCGCGTATACCCGGGGCAGCTTGTCGACGTTTACCTGGAAGCGAAAAACGGTGAACAGGTGAACAGGTGAGTGAGTCAGTGGCCGAGTCGCTAAAACGAATCAGGTTATACCGGGTCGCTCTGGGCGCGGTAAGAAAAGAGCGGGGCAATGACTCCCCCTGTCCCCCCAACCCCCGCAGGTTTTCGGTCGCGCGCAGGCGGCGGCCGGCCCCGCGCTGCGCAGGGCCCGCTTCGCGGAGCGTCGAGACTTTGAGCCGCACAGCGGCGGGGGGAGTGTGGGGGGCCAGGCTCCCCACGCTTTTTATCGCCTTGTTCCTGTTAACGGCGGGCTGTGCGGTCGGGCCCGACTTTGTGCGCCCGAAACCCCCGGCGGTAAAGCAATACACCCATGAGCAGGCGCCGAAGGAAACGGCGGCGCCGGGCGGTCAGGCGCAGCGCTTCGAGATGGGGGCAGAAATCGCCGAAGACTGGTGGCGCCTTTTCAACTCCCCCGAACTTGACGCGGTCGTGAGGAGGGCAATCGATGAAAATCGAAGCCTTCAGTCGGCGCTCTCGCGTTTGCGCCAGAGCCAGGAGACCCTTCGGGCAGGATACGGCGTATTTTTCCCCCAGATTGACTCAAGCTTCAACGCCACGCGGCAGAAGTTTTCACCGGCCCGGTTTGGAAGCTCGGTGGAGGGTTCCACTTTCAATCTCTATACGCTTAATAACACGGTTACCTACGTTTTGGACGTGTTCGGCGGCCAGCGCCGCCAGGTGGAAAACCTTGCCGCACAGGCGGAATATCAGAAGCAGACCGCACGGGCGGCCTATCTCACTCTTATCGGCAATGTAGTAAACGCCTCCATCGCCGGGGCCGCCTACCGGGCGGAAATCGAAGCAACCGAACAGACAATCGCATTCCAGAAAGAACAGCTTAAAATCACCGAAGCCCAGGCCAAAGCCGCAACGGTCCCATATTCGAATGTTTTGGCAATCCGGGCGCAGCTTGCCGCAACCGGGGCGACACTTCCGCCGCTGCAAAAAAACCTCGCTCAGACGCAGCATCTGCTGACGGCCCTGGTGGGAAAAATCCCGGAGCAGTGGACGCCGCCCGCGTTCGATCTGGCTGACTTTACCCTTCCGGTTGAAGTTCCGGTGAGTCTGCCTTCGGAGCTCACGCGCCGGCGGCCCGATATCCTGGCTGCCGAGGCGCAACTGCACAGTGCAAGCGCCACTATAGGGGTGGCGACCGCGGCCTTGTTCCCGAGCCTCACCCTGAACGGAAACTACGCTTGGAACAGCACCGACATCGCTGCGCTCTTCGGCCCCGGCGCAGGTTTCTGGTCCATCGGCGCAAATCTTGCCGCCCCAATATTTCACGGAGGCACACTTTGGTTTCAGCGCCGCGCCGCCATCCGGGCCTATGAGGCGTCGCTTACCGATTACCAGCAGGCGGTCGTGGCCGGTTTCCAGCAGGCGGCGGATTCTCTTCGCGCATTGGAAGCCGATGCCCACACCCTCGAAGCTCAATCCGAATCCCTCGCAGCCGCCGCCCGGAACCTTGAACTTATAAATTCAAACTACAAGGCCGGGCTTGTCAATTACCTGCAAGTTCTTTCCGCCGACACCCAGTATCAGCAGGCAAGGCTTGGCCTTATCCAGGCGCAGGCGCTTCGCCTCCAGGACACCACGGCCCTCTTTGTCGCCCTTGGCGGCGGCTGGTGGGAGCCGCAACCCCCCGACAGCAAACCTGTCCAGGTATCCCGATAAAAAACCGGCTCGCATAGTGTGGAAATGATCAGATCGGCTCATTCATCCGCGGCCGGACCTCATCTGCCGGCAGGCGCCGGGGCAACAGAGGCGATCATTTCCTCGGCCGTCGCGAAATCAATTTTGGCCGTGTCGATCGTCAGGTGATAGTTGCGGGCGTCAAACCAGTCGAGACCGGTGAAGGCCCGAATATAGCGGCAGCGTTCCTGGTCCGAGCGCTCGATCATCTGAATGGCCTCAGCCTTGCTTCGCGCATGATAGATGCTCATGACCCGCTCCACCCGGAACTCGTGAGGGGCGTGAATCATGACGTTGAGAAGCCTTGCCCTGCCGCGCAGCAGGTGGAAAGCGCCGCGGCCGAGAACCACGCAGGGCCCTTTGGCCGCCAGTTCGGTAATGAGGCGGCGCTCGATCTCCGCCAGTTCTTCGTCGGAGACCCAGTTCGGCGGCGGTGGCGTGTAGCTGCCCTCCGGGGGTCCCAGCGTGAAGACCGAAATCAGTTTCTCCCAAAAGCTCTGCAGACGCCCGTCGCGGCCTTCGATCTCCGCTTCCTCGACCCCCAGTTCCTTGGCTGCCTGCTGCAAGATCTGCCGGTCGATGCAGGCGTAGCCCAGCCGCCTCGCGACTTGCTGGCCGATGTAGGACCCTCCGCTGCCCAGTTGACGGGCGATCGTGATCACGACTGTCGCTGGCATGGCGCACCTCGCGGGCTGGAGTGCAGTTCGCCTCTTTCAGACTTCAACCGGAAAGGGAATACACTGCGGACTCAGAATCTCGATACTGACCGACCAGTAAGTACTACTTAATGGCCTGCCCCCCTGGCTTCTTTAGATGAAATAGCCCTTGTCCTGCCAATAAAAACTAATCCAGATCCAATTTCACTTTACACTGATTACATTTTATGACGCCCCGGAAAACTTTATTGCCGCATTCAGGACAAATATAGCGGGCTTCTTCATCTTGAATCCATTTTTCGGTGCCAACCTCTCGCCTATATGGAATGGCCCGCAAAATAACCTTTTTGCCAACAGTCATGGAAAAATTTTCAATATACTGACAAGGAAATTCATCGCATTGATGACATCCGGTGTAACCTTTCTTTCTTGTGCAGTCCTTGATCTCACACCCTCGGCAATACATGAACGGTTCTTCAGACAAGCAGCCGCGGCATTGAATGTCTTCTACGCAAAGGTTTTCACTGTCAGCAATATTACCCTTGCCGGGAACTTCTCCCTTGTAAAGACTCACTAGCCGCTCCTTGAATTTGTAATTATTATCGCGATGCGCGATATAAATGGCACACACTCCGCAATAAAGACCACAAGGAGAAACAAAATCCGGATTTATCGTCATAATTTTAGTCCCTCCTGCTTTGATCGCTCGTCTATGTTCATCAGGATTCAGCACTGGACCGATCGAGCTCTTCTCGCCCCGGCAGTCGCAAGAGATGCTTATACGAGATCTGATATGGCCCACGCTTCTTCCCCGAAAATTCAAGTTCACAGGTACGATAAATCCTGCGCTCCTTTCAAAGGCCCAAGCCTCTTGGGTCTTCTTGTCAACTTTAACCGCTTAGCCATTTGCCGTATCAACCTCCACCTGGTTTGGCAGGGTAAATTCTACCAACTTGACTCTCCGTTTCAAGTATTTCTTACCACTCTGGCTGACTTTTTCGTGCATCTAAAGAGGGCGCCTTGAGAGGAAAGCCCGCTTCGATCCCCTAAAGGATTAGAGCACTGGGTAATATGGCGAAATTCCCCGCTTCACTCGGCCCTGAATCCGTGAGCTTATAAATATCAATTTTCTAATCTTTTTCTATTTAAGTCCTTGTAATAGTTTAGAATTTATGGCATTATGCCACCTCACAAGAACTCACTTGAGGGGTGAAGCATGAAGCATTTCATCATCGCTCGGTCCAGAAAGGAATTCTATACCTCTCACTCGGGGCTCGCCCTTGCGGGGTTGTGTATCAACAGGCTTTGCTCCTTGCCGGCCAAGGCCACCGATGCGTTCCCCGTCAGTGCCGGCGGCATCGGCCTTGACGATATCATTCGTAGTTACGCAGGGCTTCTCACAATTGGGAAAAGTGATTTTGAGGCCATAACGGACCGCCGGGACGACGAGCACTTCAGTCAGTCGTTGGGAGTTGCACGGGTCCCCTCCGCTGAAACCTTGAGGCAGCGTCCGGACGAGGTTGCGTCCGCCCTGCGTCGTCTTGCCGATGCCTGCCCGGTGGAATTTGTGAAAAAGCCAGAGTGACAATCACCCCTCTCCATACAGGACACATCCCCCTGGACTGCCATGTCTTTCCGATGGACAACTCCAAGACCAGGAAGGAAGGTGTCTCCCGTATCTACAACGGAGAGGACGGCTATGCGCCAATAGCGGCGTACCCGGGCACGGAAGGGTGGCGCCGCCTGGAGCTGGGGTTGCGTGAAGGCAGTCAACACAGCCGGGACGGATTCATTGCTTTTCTTAATCGGGTCATCGAGAAGGCTCGCAGCCTTACTTCCCGAAAAATCCTCGTGCGTCTTGACTTGGCCCGCGATGCGCTTTATACCCGTGTTGCCCTGTCGGGCCAAAAGAATGTCAGCTACATCATAAAATGGAATCCGCGAAGGGAAGACCAGCTCAAATGGGCGGGGCGGATTTTCGAGCAGGGCAGGGTTGCTACTCCCCGGGACGGGAAAAGGGTGGGGTTGCTTACCGTCTATATACAGCAGATCCACGAAGGCAAGACGTACAGATTCAAAAGGGTGATGCGGGCAGTCGAGCGTACCGTTGACCGGCGCGGCCAGCGCCTTCTCATGCCGGAAATCGAAGTCGAACGATGGTGGACGCCACTGGATCTGCCCGAAAAGGATGTGATCGGGCTCTATGAGGATCGTGGCACAAGCGAGCAGTTCCACTCCGAGATAAAATCCGATATGGACATGGAAAGGCTCCCGTCGGGCAAATTCGCTACCAATGCCTTGATCCTGACTCTTGGCGGACTGGCTTGCAACATTCTGCGCGCCATCGGTCAACTCGGACTTGTTTGCGGACAAACCCCACTTAAACGCCATGGCGCCAAAAGGCGCCGGATCAAGACTGTGATGCAGGAGCTGATGTACTTGGCGGCGTGGCTGGTGAGGACAGGCCGCCGTCTGAAACTGGTCTTCAGCCGTCATTGTCCTGCTTTTTGGGCTTTCCGGACCGTTTACACGCGCTTTGCCTGCGGCTGATGCAGCATTTGGAGCCTTTGTGCACGCAGAATGCATAGAAAACAACCGAGTCAAATGGATAACTGCGCCCAGACCTTGCCCTAGTGGCAGATATTGATTATTTAACAATAATAATTATGAGCTATTAGACCGTCAGTGTGCTAATTTCTGCTTTTTGCTCCGGGTTTTCGGCCAAAAAACGGATCCCTAAAACCTGACAAATGGCTTCGCTCACTTTAAGCTCACGGATTGAGGAAAATGAGAATGTGATGACTAACTTCCCAGTAGCCACCAGATTGGCTCTGGAAAACGTCTCAGTCGTTCTGGTTGAGGTCGAGTACACAATGATAATGTCTCAAATCGATAAATGATCTAATGCTCTAACGAAGGAGGACATACATGACGGCAGTCCTTGAATTCAGACCGGACCAAGCCTACTCACTTGCTGGGGAGGTGATGGCTAGGTCGGGTCAAAACCTCAATGCTTGTTATCAATGCCGGCGTTGCGCATCAGGGTGTCCGGTAGGTGAAGAGACCGGTAGCGTGACCCCCGATCGCCTTATTCGGATGATCGTTCTCGGCAAAAGGGAAGCGGCCCTCGATAACCCTCTGGTTTGGAAGTGTGTCTCGTGCTTTGCCTGCGGCACCCGATGTCCCAACGACATCATGACCGCCAGGATTGTCGATACTCTGAAGAAAATGGCCAAGGAGGCCCATGTTCCACCATTGTTCCCCAAGGTGGCTGCCTTTCACGATAGTTTTGTCGCCGCCGCCAAGCGCCTGGGTAGGTTGAATGAACTAGAGTTCATGGGGCGTTACGAATTGAAGAATACCTTAGAAGGTCTGGCGAAGCTCAAGTTCAGAGAAGTAATCGAGGAGCACAAAAGTCAAGCCGGATTGGGTCTGACCATGCTGCGGAAGGGGAGAATGCACCTTCCCCTCCAGAAGATCAAGGGCAAACAAGAGTTCAGGCGGCTAATCAAGAAGGGCGGCGAGCGGGCGAGGGGCCTCTCAAAGTCCCCGGCATCGCAGGAGTAGAACATGGAACTGGCTTATTACCCCGGTTGCTCGCTGAAGGAATCCAGTGAGATTTACGATGTGCAGTGTAAACGGGTCCTGTCGGCCATTGGGATCAACTTGCACGAACTCGATGACTGGAACTGCTGTGGAGCCACCTCGGCGAGCAAGATGGACGATTTTCTCGCCATCGCCATGCCGGCACGCAATTTGGGAATCGCGGATGCGTCGGAATACGCCGAGTTGGTCATTCCCTGCTCCGCCTGCTACAGTCGAATGCTGGTGGCCCAGAAGGTACTTGAGTCCGACCGGAGCCTTTTGGACGAGATCAATGAGGAGTTGTCCAACAAGGTCATTGGAAGGACGAGAATCCTGAGCATTTTGGAGGCCATTCAGACTGCAGTGAATTCCGGAGATTTGGCCAAAAGGGTTACCAGCAAGCTCGAAGGCCTGAAGCCCGCCTGCTATTACGGGTGTATGCTGACACGGTTTCCTTATGGAGTGCTTGCGCCGGACGATGTGGAGAATCCGCAGGGCATGGAGACCATCCTGGAGGCCCTGGGAGCAACCCCTTTGGACTGGAGCTACAAGACGGACTGCTGCGGGGCATCTGCAGCGGTGAACGAAAATGAGACTTCCTTCATGCTCATGTCCAAGATCATGAAGGACGCCATTGCCCGGCAGGCCAACTGTTTTGTGACCACCTGCCCCATGTGTCAGCTCAACTTGGACGCATATCAGGAGAAGGTCAGAGCCACTTACGGCATTTCCCAAAGCATGCCCGTTTATTTCATCACCGAGCTGATCGGGGTCGCCATCGGGCTGCCACCCGAAGATCTGGGGGTGGATCGGCATTTCGTGGACGCTATGGTGTTGTTAAGGGAGTTGAACCTCTATGGATAGGCCATCCTCTGCAGGCAGTCGGAAGCGCGGGTCGGTGGTAATAGTTGGCGCGGGCATCGGCGGAATGCAGGCGGCCCTCGACCTGGCCGAGAGCGGTTTCAAAGTGCACATCCTCACGAATGAATCGTCCATCGGCGGCACCATGGTCATGCTGGACAAGACCTTCCCTACCGGTGACTGCTCCATGTGCATGATTTCACCCAAACTGGTGGAGGTGGGCCGCCACCCGGATATCAATGTCATTACTCTCGCTGAGGTGATCTCTGTTGGCGGGGAAGCCGGAGATTTTTCGGTGAGGGTGAAGCAGCACCCCCGGTACGTAGATGAGGACAAGTGCACAGGCTGCGGTATGTGTGAGCAGAAATGTCCAAAGAAGGTAATCAGCGAATACGAGCAGGGTCTGACAGTTCGCAGGGCCATCTATTCCCTGTTTCCTCAGGCCTATCCAAACACCAGGGTTATAGATCGAGACAACTGCACTTATTTCCAGAAAGGCAAGTGCAGGATCTGCGAAAAAATCTGCCCGGCCAAGGCCGTCAATTTTAAAGAGATCGAGAAGGACATTGAGCTTAATACTGGGGCCATCATCCTCTCCCCCGGCCTCAAGCGATACGATGCAAGGGCACGGGGCGAACTGGGTTTCGGCCGCTGGCCCAACGTGGCGACTTCTATCCAGTTCGAACGCGTCCTCTCCGCCTCGGGACCTTACAAGGGTGTCATCAAGCGTCCCGGGGACGGGCAACACCCCCGCAAGATCGCCTGGATCCAGTGCGTAGGTTCCCGCGATCCCCACAATGCAAATCCCTGGTGCTCTTCTGTGTGCTGCATGTACGCGACGAAGCAGGCGATCATCGCCAAAGAGCATGATCCGAACGTTGAGCCCACTATCTTTTTTATGGAGATGAGGGCCTTCGGCAAGGATTTCGACAAGTACGTGGCAAGGGCCCGGGACGAGTACGGAGTCCGTTACCGGCGTGCCATGGTTTCAATGATAAGGGAAGAACCCGGGACGCAAAACCTGATCCTGAGATACTCCCAGGAAGATCAGGTGCTGGTGGACGAAACCTTCGACATGGTGGTGCTCTCTATCGGGCTTCAACCGCACGACGAAGCTGCTCGAATGGCTGAGATCTTCGGCATCCAGACTACGCAATATCTGTTCCCCAAGACGTCCGAATCTGCGCCGGTGGAGTCTTCTCGACCGGGCATCTATGTGACCGGAATCTACCAGGGCCCCAAGGATATCCCCGAGACCGTTGTCCAGGGAAGCGCTGTGGCAGGCAAAGCGATGGCCCTTCTGGGAGAGGCCCGGCATACGGAGACATCGGTCAAAGAGTTGCCCCCGGAGCGCGATGTGTCGGGAGAAGAGCCAAGGGTAGGCCTGTTCGTCTGCCACTGCGGCGTCAACATCGCTCAAACTATAGACGTGGAAGGGGTCGTTAATGCTTTCAAGGACCTCCCCGATGTGGCCCATGTGGAGAACATGCTCTATGCCTGCTCTCAGGACAGTCAGGAGAGATTGAAAAGCCTTGTGAGGGATAAGAACCTCAACCGGGTTCTGGTGGCCTCCTGTACTCCTCGAACCCATTCGCCCCTGTTTCAGGAGACCATCCGGGACGCAGGTCTGAATAAGTACCTTTTCGAACTGGCCGACATCCGGGAACAGTGCTCCTGGTGCCACATGGGACAGAAGGAAAAAGCCACGGAGAAAGCCATACAGATCGTCAAGATGAACTTGGCTAAAGTCAGAAACCTTCAACCGGTGCATACGGAATCGGTGGGGGTGACGCCTGCGGCACTGGTCATCGGGGGCGGCATTGCCGGAATGACCACGGCCATCGCCATTGCCGACCAGGGCTACCAGACCCATCTGGTCGAGAGGGAGGATTCGCTGGGAGGTCTTGTCAGAGACCTGCGCAGGACTGCCGGCATAAGCGATGTTCAGAGCTTACTCAAGGATAGGATCGCTGCAGTCGAGGCACACCCCAAGATAACTGTCCACACCGGCGTGGAAGTGAAGAGCACGGAAGGTTTTGTAGGCAATTTCAGGACAACGCTCACCGATGGGACTCAGTTCGAACATGGTGTGGTTGTAGTCGCAATCGGTGGAGAAGAATATCGCCCGAGCGAGTACCTCTACGGAGAAAATGACCGGGTTCTGACTCAGAGGGAACTCGAGCATCGCCTCGATGACGGCCGGGTTCTCTCGGGCGAGAGCTACGTGATGATCCAATGCGTTGGATCACGGGAAGAGCCCCACAATTATTGCTCCAGGATCTGCTGTCAGGATGCCGTCAAGAACGCCATTGCCATCAAGGAACGAGACCCCCACAGCCCGGTCATCATCCTTTACAGGGACATCCGGACCTACGGCCTGAGAGAAGATCACTACACGAAAGCGAGGGACCTGGGGGTCCTCTTTATCCAATACGAACCGGAGAGGAAACCTCAGGTTGTGGCGGCGGGACAGAAAGTCCTGGTCAAGGCACTCGACGGCATGCTGAATGAAGAAGTCACCTTTGAGACCGACTATTTGGTATTGAGCACCGGCTTGAGGCCCAACCCCGAAGCCGGGAATATTGGCCGTATGTACAAGCTGACCCTGAATCAGGATGGTTACTTTCTGGAGGCTCATGTCAAACTGCGCCCTGTTGACTTCCCCTCCGAAGGAATCTTCCTCTGCGGGTTGGCGCATGCGCCGAAAAACCTGGATGAAACCATAGGCCAGGCATTGGCCGCCGCCGGCCGTGCGGGGGTCGTCCTCTCCCATGAACATCTGGGAGTTTCCGGCATTGTTGCTAAACACAACCGGGACATATGCATGTCGTGCCTGACCTGCCTCAGGCTCTGCCCGTTCGATTCGCCATACATCGGCGAGGACGGTAAAATCGGTCACAATGAGGTCAAATGCATGGGGTGCGGCATCTGCGCCAGCGTCTGTCCGGCCAAGGCCTTTCAGGTAAACTGTTTTCGAGATGATCAGATCGTGCCCATGATTGATGCCCTGACAGAGAGTGTGTGAAGTGATCAGCAATATTTGTAAAGAGAGGATCAGCGCATGACAGAACAGCATGCAATCGCTGCCAAGGAGATCGTTAACATAGAAAAGGTGCAGAAAGCCCCGCCGGGCTGGGAGCCGAATATTCTGGCCTTTGCCTGCCATTATTGTGCCTTTGCGGCAGCAGATCTGGCGGGGGTGATGAGGCTTTCTTACCCGACAACTGTAAAGGTAATTCGGCTTCCCTGCACGGGGAAACTGGATCCTTATTATGTGCTTCGGGCCCTGGAGCGGGGGGTAGATGGCGTTTTTGTGGCCGGGTGACTTCCCGGCCAGTGCCATTTCCTGGAAGGAAATTCAAACGCCAAGAAGAGAGTCCAATACCTAAAAGCCCTGGTTCCCAAGGTTGGAATCAGTCCGGAGCGCATGGGAATGTATAACCTCTCCGCGGCCGAGGGTCCAAGATGGGCTGAAATCTGTACGGAATTTACTGAAAGAATCAGGCAACTCGGTCCATCTCCCATCTGGCTGGCGGACCGCAAGCGCGCCGGGAAGGAGTAATATGGCATGATTATCGGCAAACAGAAGCCACTTGAACAAATTTGGGACATGGTCAAAGACTACGGGAAGATTCTCGTCTTCGGCTGCAACACTTGTGTTGCTGTCTGCCATGAGGGTGGAAACAGGGAGGCCGAAATCCTGGGGTCCCTCCTGCGCATGAAGGCCAAGAACGAGGGAGTGGATATAGAGATCAAAGATGGTGGAATCGAGCGGCAGTGCGAACACGAGTACTTTGAAAAGGCCGTCGGAGACATCGAAGGAACTGATGCCGTCCTCTCCATAGCATGCGGCGCCGGAGTGCAGTTTCTGGGTGAAAAGTTTCCCGACAAAACGGTCCTGCCCGGTCTTAATACGACCTTCATCGGGGTTGTGGACGCCCCGGGGGAATTCAGCGAGCGCTGCGTAATGTGCGGAGAGTGCATTCTTCACCTCACAGGTGGCATCTGCCCCATCACCCTCTGTTCTAAGTCCCTCCTGAATGGCCCCTGCGGTGGAAGCAACAAGGGTAGCTGCGAGATCAGCCCCGATGTTCCCTGTGGATGGCATCTGATCCATGACCGTCTCAAGTCCCAAGGCCGCATAGGTCTCATCCAGGCTTATATCCCTGCCAGGAACTGGACCACTTCAAGGAACGGCGGGCCGCGCAGGCAGGTGAGGGAAGATATGAAAACGGAGAAGGAAACTGGCGCAGGCTAGGCGGGGTGATCTGAGCAGAGTCACTTTTATTCATGGTTAGTCGGGAAGGAAGTCCGGGTATGAGCGAGTTGAAGTCCGGAAGCAATTTGGAAAAGGTTCTCAAGGCGGGGCATTTTGCCTTGACCGGAGAGTGCGGCCCCCCTAAGGGAGCCAATGTTGAGCATCTTAAGGAAAAAGGGGCCCATCTGGTAGGGATGGTCGACTGCGTAAATGTTACGGATAATCAGACGGCAGTCGTGCGTATGTCGAGTTGGGCGGCCTCATTGACCCTCATGCAGATGGGGGTTGAGCCCAATTTTCAGATGGTCTGCCGGGATCGCAACCGTCTGGCCATGCAAAGCGACATTTTGGGTGTTTACGCCCATGGTGTCCGAAATATGCTTTGCCTCTCGGGAGATCATCAAAGAGTCGGGAACCACCCGGAGTCCAAGAATGTCTTCGACTTGGATTCTATGCAATTGATCAATCTGGTCAAGACAATGAGGGATGAGGGCAAGTTCCTCAACGGTGAGGACATCGATGAGAGGCCGAAGCTTTTTATTGGTGCAGCCGCCAACCCGTTCGCCCAACCCTGTGAATTCAGAGTTCATCGTCTGGCCAAAAAAATTGCGGCAGGGGCTGATTTTATCCAGACTCAGTGCATCTACAACATGGAAAGATTCCGGGAATTCATGAAACAGGTCGTGGACATGGGCCTTCATGAAAAATGTTATATTCTGGCCGGTCTGACGCCAATGAAGACCCTCGGTATGGCGCGATACATGGCCAAATTTGTCCCCGGCATGGATGTGCCCGATTCCCTGATCAAGAGACTTGAGGGGGCAGGCAAAGGAAAGGTTGCAGAGGAGGGGATCAAAATAACCCTGGAGCAGATTGAGGAATTCAAGGGAATGGAGGGTATTGCAGGCATCCACCTCATGGCTATTGAATGGGAACACAGGGTTCCCGAGATCGCCGAACGAGCCGGCCTGCTGCCAAGACCCAAGGTTTAATGATCTCTAAGGGGGAACCAAAAAGTCATTTCGCACCGGGGCGACCAGCCATCAAATCAATCAGTGCAAGTCGGATCATCGTTTGGCGTCCATGGAGAGACGATTCAGCGGAATCGGTTCCATGAGCCCGCTCTCCCCATCGAAAAAGAGGAGTCTGTTCAACATATGTCGGTGGCTTACTGGATAGCAGGCGAATGGCTTCAAATGCCTGGAGGCTCAAAATGACAGCAGGCGCCGGGCCGAGTACACCCATGGCGGTTTCTGCCGGGTCGCGGGACTTTTTTGTCCCATAGATGGCCATCGAGTCTACAAGTGAATCCAGCACAAAGATGCTGACCGGCACCATCAATAAAGGGAATCCTGATCAAACGCTCAAACTAACCGGGGCGGGCCCAATTCCGCTGACTTAAGAGAAATACCTGTCCTTTCGAGTTGCTTGACATACATTGATTTGAACATGGTGCGGGCCGGAGCGGTAGCTCACCTTTCGCAGTGGGCATCTTGCGGATATCCCGAAATCCAGAAACCGCAGGAAAGATAATGTGACCCTTTTCCATGTTGGGTAAGTCACAGGTTTTACTTGGCGCGTGAAGAGCACAAAACCAGGAAAGCCGCGTCACATGATGAAAGAAATGTCCTATAACGTTCTAATGATCGGTCCTCCCGGCCTTGCCAAAACCATTCGCCGATGTTTGTTTAATGGTGGTTGCTTTGGCGTTTCCGGTCGAAGCTGCGGTATTGGCTTTCCTGAAGATCTGCCGGCGCCCTGCGCCACTGGGGGCGACTATCAGGGACTTGCCCACAGAGCAGGCGCCGCCCCAAGAGGCAACAACGACGACTCTTAGTGAAGCCACGGGGTCATGAAACCGGGGGGTCGGGTCTTGAAAAGGGAAGAAAATGATGGGGACTCGATGCATTGACTGCAAGTGAGCCGCCGGGCAAAAGAATACAGCGAGGCTTTTAGCGACCGGTTAGCGGGGAGGGGTGCGTGAGCGCCGTGAAAGATTCAAAACTGCCATTTCAATGCCTGACCCCTTGATTTCACGAAGCGGGGAGCGCGAGGCGGGTTTTTTTCTGTATTCGCTGAAAATGCAGGCGAAATTGAGGGCCTAATTTCATAACAGATTGATTTCATTGATAGTTATGGCCTTGGATTTGTGAGATAACAGCGGATAACAGCGGGCGCTTCGCGAGTGAAGAGTGATGGGTGTAGAGTGTTGGGTGATGGCGCGACCTGGCGTCGCAGGGCGGACAGCACGAAACGGAGCGATTGCCGGATTTTAATGCAGAGACGCAAAGAAATAACAGAGGGTGATGGCGCACAGGATCAGGGCGGCCTTCGGCAGGCCCAGGACAAGAGCTCAGGGAAAGTGCGATTAACCCTATTCATTTTTCAAAGAACCGGGGAAGTCAGTACAACCCATTGATATTATTACAAGTGTTAACCTTCACCTGCAAATGCAGGCCAAATGAATGAGGGCGGTGGCCAGTGGCCGGTGGTCAGTGGTCAGTTGAAACAAATTCCTCAACTCCCGAGAGCAGCCTGCCATTGCAAATGAATGAGGGCGGTGGTCAGTGAACAGTGGTCAGTGGTCAGTTGAAACAAATTCCTCAACTCCCGAGAGCAGCCTGCCATTGCAAATGAATGAGGGCGGTGGCCAGTGGCCGGTGGTCAGTGGTCAGTTGAAACAAATTCCTCAACTCCCGAGAGCAGCCTGCCATTGCAAATGAATGAGGGCGGTGGTCAGTGAACAGTGGTCAGTTGAACAGTGAACAGTGGTCAGTGGTCAGTTGAAACAAATTCCTCAACTCCCGAGAGCAGCCTGCCATTGCAAATGAATGAGGGCGGTGGTCAGTGAACAGTGGTCAGTTGAACAGTGGTCAGTGGTCAGTGGTCAGTTGAAACAAATTGGTCGACTCCCGAGTTTGTTTCCTGCAAATACAGGCCGATTTCAGGTCCGATTTCCGGCTACAAGGATCAAAATCAATTCGGGCAATATTATACTTCAGATTATGATGTTTGTCAAGTAAAAAAGTGAAGTTATTTTCGCGGGCAAGGCCTCATCGCGGTCAAGGCCCCGGGAGCGTAGCGTGGTCTCTGCCCTGAATCATCGCGGTCAAGGCCCGCTCCTACAGTTTGTCTCACTTTGGCCCGCTGGGTGCCCCACTGTAAGTTATGGAAATTAAAGAGATGTCCTACTTGTCCCGGGCTTCGCCTGGTACGGGGTTCGGGGTGCGGGGTTAGGGGTTTTACCTCTTAGCCCTTGCACCTCACTTGTCGTATTTGCGGGGCAAGTGGGGCAAGTGGGATAAATATAACAACATCAATTACTTATATTTTTATAGAAGTGGGGCGGAAGTGGGACTAGCGGGGCAAAAAGACGGGGCGCGGCTAAAAGACCGGCAGGTACGGGGTGGCTCCGCCAGGTATAGGGTCAGGGGTTAGGGGTTTTTACCCGTTACCCCCGACGTCGCACCAAGCCGGCTTACAGCTATAAACAGGGGCCGCTTCGCCTTCACCATTACGGCACCGGTGGATTATCTACCGTGCCTATTCGGGCAGGAAGCGCCGTTTGGCTTGCGGCATGGCAGGTATTCAAGAGCGGATTGTTGGAGGTGTCATTGCGGGGGGGGATCGAGAAATTTTTCTAATAAAGCGTGGCTTCTAATTTGTATCAAAAAAGTTGATTAACTTATAAACTGCTTCACAGTATGTATGAAATATTGAAAGATTGGAATAGACGACAGCCCTGTCAACCAGTTTCCCACTTGGGTGTCCTGCATCATTACGATTGAGTCTGATGACATTGAAAATCGTGTCGATGAAGTCTAATCTTTCATCGGTACCATTCGCATGTTCATAACTATGCTTAATATCATGGAATCGTTTCTTAAATTCATCATACTTCCGTTTCAACACTCTGCCTTTAACATCTCTTTCATATTTCTGCGCTTGGGATGGATTACTTCTATTCAGATATTGTATATACTTTTCCTCTAATATCAAGAAGGCTTTTTCAGATGCGCATCCAAGTGTAATGATAGCAGATGTAAGTAAGTCATAGTTGAATGCTTGTAGAGATTCGGCGAGGTAAAACAATATAGTGTCATCCAAATCAGGTATTTTCGTTTTCAGTGATGCCAAGTAATGACCTTGGTCGTGTGGCACAACTGTTCCTTTATCAGCGCACTCTTTCCCGTATTCAGAAAGGAAAAACCAAGGGTATCCGCTAGTACTGGTACTGCCTCGTTCGCCTAGAACAATGATCCCCTGAAAAATCAATGACCAAAAAACAACTCTTAATCTCTCTTCGTTTATTAAACTCAACGTCAATTGCTCACCCATCTGTTTTCGATGATAATTACTGAAGTCATCAGGGCTGTTGCTTATTTCATCTAATTTTGATGCAACTGCACTCCGAAAATGAGCATATTGATTTGAATATTGGCGAGGACGATTTTTCTCCGCATCAGCCATTGTTTTCAAGACCTTAAAGACACAATGACGGATTAACTCCAAATCAGCCATTTAACCCCCTCCAAGAGTAAACCAGCGGCGCAGTGCCTTTCTGTCGTGAGCAGATAGTCCCGCAGCCAGCAATTATCAGTATTGCCAAACCGATTCCGAGCCGAAGCATCACACTACCCCCTTTCGGCTTTGCTATGAGGGCAAAATACTATAAATTCCCCTATTAACAAAGGAGTTGATTTCGATACTCTCATTTGGCCCACTTTGATACTCAGAAATGGCCCACCCCAAAAAGAGAAGTTGTGTATCCTAATCCAGTGAAATTACTACTGGAAAGGAGGCACACTTGGGGAGGAAAGGGAAAGTGGCGCTGTTTGAGGAGATACGACGAGAGTACGAGTATGGAGTGGGGACAATCAATGGGGTGTCGAAAAAGCTTGGAGTGCACCGCCGTATGGTGCGGGAAGCACTATCCAATGCGATTCCTGCGGAACGAAAGAGGGCTGTCCGTAGGAAGCCCAAAGTCAGTCAGGCCCAATCATTGATCGATGGGATCCTTGAAGCGGATAAGCGTGTGCATAGGAAGCAGCGGCATACGGCACATCGGATCTGGTGTCGGCTTCGAAAGGAGACACCGGATCTTGAGATATCGGAGTCGACGGTTCGCAAGTACGTACGGGAGCGCAAAGAGGAGTTGGGACTGCTTGGCCGGGAGGTGTTCATCCAGCAGTCCTACGATTGGGGGGAAGAGGCGCAGATCGACTGGTATGAAGCCAAAGTGGAGTTGGATGGTGAGGAACGCAAGTTCTATCTTTTCTGCATGCGCAGCATGGCCAGTGGCGGAGCCTTCCATCGGGCCTATCCTCATGCGAGCCAGCAAGCCTTTCTGGAGGCACATGAACTGGGGTTTGGATATTTTGGAGGAGTATTCAAAGTACTGCGCTACGACAATCTCTCCTCTGCGGTGAAGAAGATATTGCGGGGATATCAAAGAGAGGAGACGGAGCGGTTCATAGCCTTTCGATCTCACTGGGGATTCGAATCGCAGTTCTGCACTCCCGGGTGTGGGCATGAGAAGGGCGGCGTTGAAGGTGAGGGAGGCTATTTTCGACGCAACCACTTGGTTCCTGTTCCGGAAGCCAAGGATATTGAGGATTTAAATCGGCAGTTGCTGGAAGGCTCGAGAGAGGATGAGGCACGGATAATAAGTGGTCGCAGCGGCAGTGTCGGAGAGGCAATGAATAGGGAGCACGACCACCTGTTGCCTCTGGCGCGGGAAGGATTCCAGATTGCTGGGATTCACTTCCCGCAGGTTAATTCAAAGGGGACGGTAAAGGTGCTCACTAACTTCTACTCGGTCCCGGCAGCCGTAGGGGTGGAGGTGTGCGCGAAAGTCTACCCGGCTCATGTAGAGATCTGGCATCAGGGCAGGTGTATAGCCCGCCACGAGCGCTCATTTGGCCGGTACAGCCAAGTCCTGAATCTGGAACACTACCTTGAGGTGTTGTTGAAGAAGCCGGGGGCTTTAGCGGGCAGCACGGCACTTGAGCAATGGCGCACACAGGGACGATGGCCGGCAGACTACGACCGGTTCTGGGAGGAACTGCGGCAGCGGCACGGCAAACAGGACGGGACCCGTGTGATGGTTGAGATCCTCATGCTTGGGCAAAAGCATGGGTGGAGGAAACTCGAAGAAGCTGTGAGCCATGCGCTGGAACTGGGCTGCTTCGATGTGAGCGCCTTGCGATTGTTGCTGGAAAATGACGGCCATGAAGCGCTAAGGGCAGATTATGCACTGGAAATAGGGATTCTTAGCCGCTACGACCGCCCCCAGCCACAGATGAATGAGTATGACCGGTTGCTGCGCGAGTGGCCGGGGACGGAGGTAATGCAATGATTATCCCGTCCATGGAGTTACAGCAATCGACGATTGTCCGGTATGCCAAAGAGCTGCATCTTCCAACCGTTTGCGCTCAATTTGCACGCCTTGCCGAGGAGGCGGCCAGACAGGGGCAAAGCCACCTGAGCTACCTTGAAGCCCTGCTTGAGGCCGAGGTGGAGGAAAGGGCGCGTAATGCCATTGCCCGGCGTGTTGTGGATGCTCATTTTCCAAAGGTGAAGACCCTGGATGAGTTTGAGTTTGAAAAGGCGCCTGCCGTGCCTGCGGCATTGATTCGAAACCTTGCCGACGGGGGTTATATCAAACGCAGCGAACCCGTCATCTTCCTGGGTGAGACAGGAACAGGAAAGAGCCATTTGGCAATTGGCTTGGCTGTGGCTGCGTGTCGGCAGAGAAAGCGGGTTCGGTTCACCACCGCTGCGGCGCTCGTCAATGATCTTATGGAAGCAAAAAACAAAAGCGAACTGAGTCGGATCACCA
The DNA here is from genome assembly GCA_963805125.1 of uncultured delta proteobacterium. Classification (GTDB taxonomy): domain Bacteria; phylum Desulfobacterota; class Syntrophobacteria; order Syntrophobacterales; family Syntrophobacteraceae; genus SbD1. Next base: position 749,644 of record CAWDTD010000001.1, read on the forward strand.
ACCGCTGGACTCGTTATGAACTGATTGTCATTGACGAGATGGGCTATGTGGGAATACCGGAACCGGCAGCCGAGTTGCTCTTTCAGGTGATATCCGGGCGGGCGGAACGGGCAGCTGTGATCGTCACGACAAACCTGCCGTTTTCGGAATGGACCACGATGTTTCCAAATGCCAGGCTCTGCAAGGCGATATTGGATCGGCTGACAGACCAGGCGCACATCATTGAGACCGGAGACGAATCGTACCGGTTCAGAAGGACGATTGAGAAGAGGAAGGGCGTGAAGAAGTGATGGTTCGCAGAGTTCACCGTACCGCCGCTTTTAGCCGCCTCCGACGAGTCATGGGAGGACCCATTCTCGGCGGCTCTTCACGGCTCTGTCTGTAGGAAGTCCGTCATTAGAGCAGAGGAAAGATCAATGGACAGGGGTGGGCCAAATTAAAATATCAAAGTGGGCCAAATCGAGTTGACGAAACCAAGGAGTTTATCCATATGCTTCCGATCCTTGCACGCTGTGGGGGCTGCGGTGGTCTCGGTCAGATTTCATTTTCAAAACCACGTGGCATTTTCCGTGGGGGGCATGGCAGCGAATCAGGAACGAAGGTGACAGTGAATAAAGATTCGTGAAAATCATCGCCACTGCCGACAGGAGTGCAAACTGTATCGGGCTATTGGATTTCATTCTGGGCTCTGTGAAATCCTGCTTCCTCTTTATTAGCGTGGCATTCCAAATTGATGACAATGCGACTGGACAGTGGTATTCAGTCATAATCCCGATTTCATCTTGGATGATTTGATTTTTCTGCGTTTTCACATGGAGAGGGTGGAGTCGTAATGACAACCGAAAAATCACCCACCCCGATAACGTAAAATTCCCCCACCCGCAGTTATAAAAAATCCAGCTCTCTGAGCCGGAGCGACTGGTTGCGCTCCCTTCGCCGTCGCTGATTCCAAACCAGCACGAGCAAGACAGAGCTGTCAAGGCTGCGACCAAAGGGAGCACCCGGCAGGGCTTGGCCTTTACAGCTCTGGCGCTCGTGCTATTGTCAGCCGGCGGCAAGAGGGGACTCAAGCTCTCCACGATCTGCTTTCTTCGTCTTCCTGCCCTTCAGTGTTTCCTTTAGACGGTAACTCTCCCAGTTAAAATTGATGATGTGCGCTCTATGAGTTAGCCGATCAAGCAACGCCGCAGTAAGGGTCGGTTCCCCAAAAACCTGAGTCCAGTCCGCGAATCCAAGGTTGGTTGTGATTATTACCGAGCCCCGCTCGTGACGCTCTGCCAAGACCTGGAACAGAAGCTCGGCGCCTTGCTTTGAGAAGGGGACGTATCCGAGTTCGTCCAAGACAAGCAGTGCGTATTTTGCGTATCGCTGGATAAGACGGGTCAAGACCTTTGCACTCTGGGCCTCGATCAGTTCATTTACAAGACCGCAGCCGTTAACAAAACGGGTCGCGATACCCTGCCTGCATGCAGAAACTCCGAGTGCCGTTGCCAGGTGGGTCTTCCCCGTACCGCTTTTTCCAAGGAAAATAACGTTTCTTTTTTCCCGGATGTACTCACCCTCATCGAGTTCTTTGAGAAGCCTCTTATCCAGGGCCGGTGCAGCTTCACAGTCAAACATCTCAAGGGTTTTCAACAGGGGAAACCGGGCCTCCCCGATCATGCGCCGGAGGCGGTTTTCCGCTCTCATTTGAAGTTCGACTTCGGTCAGGGAGAGCAGAAAATCTTCGTGGCTCACCCCGTTTTCTTTGGCTTGGCGAAGCAGGACATCCAAATGCCCATGCATATGGGATAACTTTAGAGCCTTTAGATTCTCCCTTAAAAGCATCTGCGTGCCGGCCCTCATTGGACACCTCCAAGCTCGCCATAGGCGGAGATGTCAGGAACCACAGTTTTTGACCAGTTCGAAAGAGGTTCAAATTGATGGCCGTTTTCGCAATTCTGGACAAGATGCTTTACCCCGGCGCTGGAACTCAAGCCGCACTCAAGCGCCCGTTCCACCGCCGCATTGACCTGGTCTTGGCTCTGATTGCGGTAGAGCATAAGAACGGCGATAAACTCCCTAGTTCCGTCTGTTTCACCGTGGTTTGCGATGAACCTTTCCAGAAGCCTCTCCAGGCATTGAGGCCAACTCTTTCGCCACTGCCGGATAGGCCTGGCGGAACTGAATGCCAGCGGTCTTTTTTGCAGCAGTTCCAGGTAGTGGTCAGGGTCGAGCTGCCATTTGTTGTTTCCAAAAAGTCTGCGGTGGGCGCCAATCCGCTTCCCCTCATAGAAAATCTCCACTCGGTCAACAAAAAGAACCCCTCGCACTTTGAAACCTGCATATTCGGTTGGAACGGAGTAGCGATTCTTGTCCAGGATGACCGTTGAATAGTGGTTGACCCGGCTCTCGACGGTCTGAATGTTGCTGAAGGGGTGATCCGGGAGGGCAAGAAGATGCTCTTTTTCTTCTTCAAAGAGTTCATTAACGGTTCTATCACGGCCCTGCAGCCGGTGGTCTCCATAAGCCAGGCAGTCCCGGAGCACTTGCTCGTTTAATTCTTCGATGGTTTGCGCCTTTGGGATCGGCACCAGGTAGTTTCGCCGAACATATCCGATGTTGCCTTCAACGCCCCCCTTTTCATGGGCGCTCGCCACATTGCAGAACCGAGCATGAAAGCTGTAATAACTATGAAACTTGCGGAAGCTCTCCTGCTCGATCCTTCCTTTCCCACGGAGCACTTTCTGGACCGCAGAGGTCAGATTGTCATAGACCAGCGTCTTGAAAACACCCCCGAAGAACGCAAAGGCATGCATGTGGGCATCAAAAAAAGCTTGCTGTCTCTCACAGGGATAAAACCGGACAAGGTGCTTGCCCGAAGACTTGGAACGCATAGAGAAAAACTTCAAGCGAAGCGGTTGTCCAGCGATAATGGCCAGTGCTCCTCCCCAATCGACCTCACCTTCCTGGCCGCAATCGGGATCGAGTGGGATGAAGGCTTTTGGAGCATTGACTCCCAGGTGAACCTTGGCCTTTCTCACATATCGCCGCACTGTGGACTCGCTTCCTTTGAACCCTTCCTCGGCAACTAACCTCTGAAAGACCCTTGCTGCAGTATGGCGTTGATTCTTCGGGGCCCTCTTATCAGCCTCAAGCCAGGAGTTGATGGTCTCAAGCAACGGCCCCAGCCTCGGATAGGGCTGAGCCTCTCTCTGGCTATATCCGCTGTACTCACCCCTTAAGACCTTGCGGATCGTCTTGCGATCATGGCCGGTTTCCCGCTCTATGGTGCGAATGCTCTTTCCGTAGACCCGGTGAGCCGTACGGACATACTCGTATTGATCCATACTGATCATCCCTCCAACCCTCCAGCGACACTCGCGATTTTTAGATCGCTTCGTGTTACCAGAAGTTCTGTGATGGGTGGGGGAATTTTGGACGCTCGTTTTTATCCAAAGCGGGGGAATTTTAGGTTATCAAAATCATCCGTTTTTTGCGTTACGGAGTTGCATAGAGCAACAAGAAATATTTTGGGGTCAAAATACAACAAATTGTCAATAGTCTGAAATCAACCTGTCTCCGGCCAATCCGACAGTCAATTCAAGGCACTATGAGAATACACCTAAAAGCAAAAATTTAAAAAAAATTTCGGCCCCCTCAGCCTGATCCTTTTGCCTAATAAAAATTTATCCGGTCGGCAATTAAAACCACAAGGGAACCCTTCGTGAATCGAAGGGACCGGAATTGTTCCGGTGGATTTTGTTCGCCCACTTTCGAGACTATGCTCGAAACAAATTAGATTCTATTTGTCGGTATGCTGCCGGTGAAACTTCGCCAGAATGGGTTTCCAAATTACGAGTTCTCACTGATCTGGAAAAATAAATAATATTTAAAATATAAAGCGCAGTATTCTTCAACAATTAGATACTTTACTATCGTTTTATTCTACAGAATAATACATATTATTCTTGACAAACACCTGAAACTGTGAGAGAAAGAAATCGTACCTTGAATAAAAAGGAGGAACACCATGAATGAGAGAACCAAAGCTTACGGATACATCAGAGTTTCAGGGAAATCCCAACTCACCGGAAACGGGTTTGATCGGCAGGAAGAAAGTATTAAAGCCTATGCCGAAAAGGCTGGTTTCGAGATAGTCAGAATTTTTAAAGAAGAAGCTGTTTCGGGAACAAAGGGAGAGGCCGACCGACCAGCTTTTCAGGATATGATGTCAGAAATTCTTCGAAATGGAATCAGAACAGTCATAATCGAAGGTCTCGATAGATTGGCGAGAGAATACCGAATTCAGGAAACACTGCTCATTTACCTTGCTTCCAAAGGTGTCAGCCTCATTTCAGCAAGGACCGAAGAGAATGTAACCGATGAAATTCAGGCTGACCCGATGAAAAAAGCTCTCGTTCAGATTCAAGGCATCTTTGCCGAACTCGAAAAAAACCTTCTGGTAAAAAAATTGCGGAATGCCAGAGAGAAGGTTCGCTCAGAAAAAGGAAAGTGTGAAGGAAGAAAGGGCTACAAGGATTTTGAGGATCAGGAATACCATGAGAGGCTACTGAAGGAGATTAAACGCCTCAGACGAAGAAAGCCAAAAGGTCAAAAACGGATGAGCTACAAGGAAGTGGCGGATGAATTAAATAGGGCGGGTTTCGTCACCGCTTCCAGAATCCCTTTCAATGAAATGATTGTGCAAAATCTTCTGCGAAAATAGGAGTTTACAATGCATTCAGGTTACTTTGGATTAGGTCCCTTCACGATTCTAGCATTATTAATTTTTATGGTGCTTGTCGGCATCTTTGGCAATAAGTCACCGTATCGTTATACTCTCTGGAACCGATTTAAGGACAGTATGCACTATAAAATCAAATGGCCCTGTGTTAATTGCGGAAAATGGACATGGTTTAAGAAAAGATGGGGAATTATTACCATCATTTTGATTTTACTAACAAAAGGGAAATGGATTGTTTTCTTGTGGTTTTATCCAAAACGATGCGAATTTTGCAATTTAAAAATGAGCAAATCGCCTGCAAGCAGTTGTGAAACATTCTTGAATAGCGTTTAGAAAGATGCTTCTCAGGCTATTCGGATTTGGATTTGTACTCTGGATATTTCAATTCCTTTCTGAAGCTTTGTCACTGCTTTTGAGAAAACCGTCCTTTCACATGTTCAAGCATCGCCTCAAATGTATCGGAGTATGCTTGGTCACTGACTTTGAAACGAAGCTTTTTCATTAGGTTTGTCGCCTCATCAATAGTAGTTATTTGCGTGTCGAAATATTTCAAATAGGTATCCATAAAATCGTCTGTGAAAAAGGCGGAACCGTCAGTCCAATGATAGTCTAGGTTCTTCGATACTATATAAAGTAAAACGAATGCATCGAACCTATTAAAATCCTGTTGAGTTACCGCCTTTGGAAGTAGGTAGTTTCCAATTATTCGGAACTTCGGTTTTTTTAAGATTTTATATTTTTGGCCTATATGCGGCCAGCCTTGTCCCTCATAAGATACTCTGGAAGCTAGTGGAACGTATGTGCCATTTCGTAGCTTCAATCGGAATTCAAACATCAAAGGCAGTAAGGTCAATTTGTCATTCTTCAGCATTAAAGATCCAAAATTCATAAATAAATAATATGGAGTTGATTTTGATATGAATTCATAGTCGTAACGTATTTCGGGGCGTGTTGTATACTGAATTAAACGTGTAATTAGGTATTTCGCCTCATCGTGTAAATCAAAATTAAGAAGCTCTTCGAAATAATAAAAAATAAATTGAGACTTGTTAAGGAACTCCTGAAAGATATCAAACTTGTAGTCATAAAACTCGTTCAAATCTTCCGTTGTGGCAGATTCGTCATAAAGTGATTCAAACTTAGTGATAAGTTCCAATGTCAAAGCTCTTATTTTCTTTGCATCCTTCCCCGCAATGTAAGCCCTATATTGAGATTGCGCCGCACCTTCTGCAATGACTATTCTTTGCAGGTTTTCTATTCCAGCCAGAAGAATGTTAAAAAAAGATGCTGCACTAGCATTGTGGATTAAATGTATTTCCCTTTTGTGTTTATCTGAGTACAGAGCATTTAACTCATGATACAGTCTGAACTCCTCATTATTTGGCGGCTTGGAGACATACTGCCAGTAGAAAGGATAGTGGTAGGGTTTTCTATCTGCAAAGCATTCCATTACTCCTTTGTCTCGACCAGCATACCCTATTACTACTAACCCATGTCTGTCGATAATGTATTTGAAGTCTTCGCATATCGCAGGGTCCAATCGTTCTAATTCTGGAATGGTGTTGCGAATCCTTCCTGTTTTGTAATCACCGTGCAGTTTATAAATACGGCATGTTTTTACCTTATCCCATGATTTGGATGCTCTCAGAATATCGTCTGAAAATATAACGTCATAAGGTACATTCAATTCATCGAGTGCCTTTTCGAGTAGATCATCAAAATTCGTTGTGAAAATGAATCGTATTATTTCGCTTTTGACCAGTTGCGCCAATATGCTGTGAGCTTCACCGGGCTGAGTATTTTCAAAAAATTGCCTTAGATACTCCCTTCTTTCAATATCTCCTTCGTATAGTTGTTCGAGAATTTCTGAATATCCGAGATTTCTTAGTGTTGCATGGTCAAGGTACCATTGAGAAATGTGTTGGTAATAATTTTCCGGAAGTTCGGTGGGATTATTTTCGGTGATGTAAATTGGCTTAAGTGTCTCAATGAGAATATCCCACCCGCTTTTCACTCCGGCGTCCTTTGAAAGACCGGCGCCGACGAAGAAGACATATTCGCGATTTCGTGTGGCTAAGTTCGTGACAAGAGGCAACAACGGGTCCATTTTTTTCAGTCCTTCATTCAAAATACGGCAGGCCACCAATAGTGGACCGACCCAAATACTAATTTAGATGGGTTTTGTTCACAAGCTGGTCGCTCTGTTCCATCGGGCAGGCGAGCAGCACTTAGATCGAGTTCCCACCGTTTGGAAAATCCACCCTGACAATTACCTGCTTCAAAAAAGGCTTCTCATATCTTCTCGGCATAATTGACTCCCTGAATGTCATCCTGTTTGCAGGATCAGTTCCCGCCCATGTCGTTTTGACTCTCCAATAAAGCTCGATTACTAAGCTACTCGGGTCCGGATTTTGGGTATTTAGTCATCCTATTTTGTAATTTGGCAAGCTCAGATTTCTCGTGTGCAGGGCAATTTAGCTCGTCTGTTCTTCCATGTCATCATGGTTCCTGCCATCTGATCCAGATTCAAGCCGCACCTCTAACTTTTTTACTGCACGTTGAAGAGTTTCATTCCCAACGTGGCTATACCGTTCAGTCATCAGGAGAGTCTTATGCCCAAGAAGTTCTTTTACCACATAAAGGCTTTCTCCGCTTTCTATTAAAATGCTGGCACAGCTATGCCTGAGAGAGTGAAAAACGAGCTTTTTCCTTCGATCCGTGATCCCTTCATTAAATCCAAGCTCCCTCACCACAATGTCAAAAGTGTTCGAAATGGATTGTATTTTGCCTCCTTTACGGGCGGGAAACACCAGATCGTCTTCTTTTGTTAGCGGCGGCGTGAAAGTGTTGCAAAAATAGCGGTTTAAAAATGGATGTATGGATAGGCATGGATGCCGCCAGTTGGAAGAGGATTACCGATACCGGCGGCAGTGGCATGGCCGTGGGATCAGGATTCAATCTCGCCCTTCATGCGATAACTTTTGCCCTCAATGACGACGGTCTCTGCATGGTGAAGGAGCCGGTCAAGAATTGCCGAGGTAAGAGTTGAATCGTTGTTGAAGATACCCGGCCAGTCTTTGTATGCTCTGTTCGAAGTGATCACCATAGAGCCCTGTTCATAACGCAGGCTGATGATCTGGAAGAGCAAATCGGCGCCGTGTTTGTCGATAGGAAGAAAACCAAGTTCGTCCAAACAGAGCAAGGATGGAGCGAGGTATCTTTTAAGTTCCGATTTCAAGCGATTTGCCGCCTGAGCCGCCGACAAGATGTTGATAGCATCAACAGCCGTAGTGAAGAGGACGGACCTGCCCTCCAGACAGGCGGCATAGCCGAGGGCGGTAGCAAGATGAGTCTTGCCGAGGCCAACCCCGCCAAGCATGATAACGTTTGTCTTATCATCGATGAACTTAAGGCGGAAAAGATTCTGGACGGCCGCTCGGTTGATTGCACTTGGCCAGCTCCAGCGGAACTGCTCAAGGGTTTTGACCACCGGGAAGCGTGCAAGCTTGATTCGCCTTTTGATGGAGCGTTGTCGGCGCAGACCCGCCTCTCCATCGGCAAGGGCGGCAAGATAATCCACATGGCACAAGCCTTTTTGTGCGGCCTGGTTGGCCAGCATATCGTAGTTGTCTCGCATGAAGGGAAGGCCAAGGAACTCCAGATGAGCTGGCAGACCTGTCTTGATTGGGGTTTCGTCTGTAATTTTGTTTTTCCCCATCGATTCAATCCTTCCGGGATTCTTTTTGGTAGATTGATAAGTCCGGCTGCTGGACTTCGAGGTCCAGGAGGTCGGATCTTCGGGTAAGATGCAGCGCTCCGGGCTCGGGCAAGTGCCGTGCGCGCTGTTCGCAAAGGTTTGCAACGTATTCACAGGAGAATGCCTTGAAAAAGAATGCGTCCTCCATGGCCCTTGCAACAGGGTCCACACCGTAGATTTCACTTAATGCCACGATCTTTTGTACGTGATGGCGCGGGTTCATTCGGCGTTTCTCGAGTTCGCGGTAGTAGTCGGAAGCTTTGGTGCAAAGGCCGAGAAAGCGCATGAAAATCTTTTGGTCGCGCGCTTTTTTCCTTTGAGCGATCAACACCTTGGGATGGTCCGGGTCTTCAATGTCTTCATTTCTGTCATAGGACCTTGTATGACGGGCAATGAGTTTGTCACCGTGGTAGATGCAGATCCTTTCCGGATATGTTTTAAGACTCAGGCTTGCCCCGGCATACTCGGCGGGAACAGAATAGTGGTTTGAGTCAATACTTACCCGGAACTGCGTGGAAGCACGCACCTGCGTGATCGAGCCGATATCGTAAGGGTGAGGTGGAAGAGGCGATAGAGATGCTTTTTCTTCGTAAAACATCTCGACGGGCTTTCTTCTGGTTTCCCCATGGATTCGGACATTGGCGATTGTATCCAGCCACTGCCGACACATGTTCGCCATGGCGTCGAATTGGGGGAGATCAAGTCCGGCGAGAAGATTTTTTTTAACATAACCTATCCCGTTTTCCACGCGCCCCTTTTCATTACCTTTTCCTACGCCACACGGGGCTATAGTGAAACCAAAGTGATTGGCGAAGTCGAGGTATTTCGGGTTGAATACCGGGGCTTGACCTATGATCCGTTTGAGTACGGCCGATTTAAGGTTGTCGATCATAATCTTTTTGGGGACCGCGTCAAAGGCGGCAAACGCATTCTGGTGGCAGGAAAGCCAATGTTCCATAGTCTGTGAGACGGTGAACTCGAGATACATCATCCGGCTGTAGCAAAGGGTAATCGTTCACCGGGATTTCATTCCGGTTAGCTTTTTTCCTTGCGTTCGAAAACAGAATGAGCTATTCCATCATGCATGGAAAACACCTTCACTTTCAGAAATCGGACCTTTTCACCGGCGGACATTGCTCTTGTCCGGCAGATGATCGCCGAGCACCCGGAGGAAGGGCGGTGTGCCCTGTCAAGGCGGCTGTGCCTCGCGTGGAACTGGACCCAGAAAAACGGACAACCCAAGGACATGATCTGCCGGGGACTCCTGTTGGATTTGGAACGCAAGGGCGCCATCCGTCTTCCCCCAAGGAAAAAGATTCCTTTCAATCCTTTTCTGCAACGAAGTTCTCCGGAAAGGATCGAGATCGACCGAAGCCCTATCGAGACGCCTTTGCAGGAGCTTTTTCCCATTTCGATTCACCAGGTGCGAAGAAGCCCCCTGGAAAAGCTCTTCAACAGCCTGATCGAGGAGCACCATTACCTGGGATACACCCAACCCGTGGGGGAGCACCTCAAGTACATGGCTTTTTCCAGGGACCGGGCGGTGGCCTGTCTTGCCTTCTGCTCTGCCGCATGGCATCTGGGGCCACGGGATCATTTCATCGGGTGGACTGCAGCGCTCAGGGAAAAGAATCGCCACTTACTTGCTTACAATACTCGCTTTTTGATTCCGCCCTGGGTCCGGTCTCCTCATCTTGCCTCGCATATTTTGGCCCGATGCTTGAGGCGACTTTCCAAGGACTGGGAAACGCTCTATCATCATCCGGTCCACTGGGTTGAAACCTTCGTTGACGGTGAGCGGTTCAAAGGGACCTGCTACCTGGCCGCCAACTGGATTTTCCTCGGAAAAACCACCGGTAGAGGAAAATTCGATCAGGCTCGAAAGCCAAACCGCTCCGTTAAGGATGTCTATGGCTACCCGCTTGTCCGGCAGTTCCGGGAAAGGCTGTGCAATGGATAAGCCGGAAGCCGAGCGGCTCTATGATTCCGGGAAAGACCCCACCGTTGGGAAACTCCTCGAACTCGATCAGGAATGCAAAACCCTCAAAGCAAAAATCGCCGCTATTTCCACTGATTCCACAAATTCCTCAAAACCTCCCTCATCAGACGGCCCCGGAGTGAAGAAAAAGAGCAAAAAGCCAGGCCGCCGGAAACGAGGAGGCCAGATCGGGCACAAAGGCAAAAAGCGAGTTCTTCTTCCTGAAGCTGAGATGGACCATATCCAAAACATCTATCCGCAAACCTGCGAGGAATGTGGCAAGACCTTGGCGCCGCATCAATTTGAAGAACCATCCAGGCCCCTGAGACACCAAGTGTTCGATCTGCCGGAAATCCATCCGATCAAGACCGAATACCGATGCCGCGAGCTGGCCTGTTCCTGCGGCCATGTGACCCGCGCCGCATTACCTCCGGAGGTGGAGATAAGCAACTTCGGCCCGGGTGTTCATGCGGCAGTGGCCTACCTGGCTTCGGTCCACAGGGGAACCAGAAGAGGCATCGCGGAGATCATGCGCACCATCTTTAATCTGGATATCTCACTGGGCGCCATTTGCCGGATTCTTGAACGGGTATCTCTTGCCTGCGCACCCGAAACCGAACATATCAGAGAAGACATTGCCGGGGCTCAATCCCTCAATATAGACGAAACAGGGTGGAAGTCCTCTGGCGACCCCCGCTGGTTGTGGGTTTTTGTCTCCTCAGTGGCCGTATTCTTCCGCGTTGCTTCAAGCAGGGCATCGAAGGTCCTGCAATCCGTTCTGGGTGAATCCTTCTCTGGAGTCATCACGAGCGACGACCACTCCGCCTACAGCAAATATCATAAATCCAAGGTCCGCCAGCTTTGTTGGGCGCACCTTATCCGCAAACTAAAAGGCATCAAGGATGGGCGAGCAAGTCCTGATGCTTATCTTTTTGCCCGGCATATGCTAAAGGAAGCCGGAACGCTCTTCAGCTATTGGCATGCTTTCAAGGAAGCCGGTTGTACCCGCGAAGAGCTGTGGCAGGCGACCGCTCTTATCCGGGGCCGCATGAAATGCTCCTGCCTGCGCTACCGGGACAGTTCCGACAAAGGAGTGAGGTTACGCGCCGCCGGTTTTCTCAAAAACTGGGACATTCTTTTCACCTTTTTGCGCGTCGAGGGAATCGAGCCAACCAACAATGTGGCCGAGCGGGCAATCCGACCCGCCGTTCAATGGCGCAAGATTTGCTTCGGTAATCAGTCTTGCGACGGAGAGCGATTCACCGAAAGAATCCTCACCGTTACCCGAACTTGCCAGATGCAGCAGAAGAATGCTTTTCGGTTTCTCACTCACCTCATGACCGCGTTCTTCCGGCAGGAGTCACTGCCTTCACTTATCCGCTGACACACTCCGGTGAACGGTTACGAGCAAAGGACCATGACAAAGAAGCTGAGTCTTCTGCTGCTCTGTCCCACCCGGACCTTCCCAAAGGAGCCCCAATCGACTTGGGCGCACTCGCCGGGAGCAAACGAGAGTTTTAAAAATGCCGGGCTCTTCCGAGGGCGGACTTTACGGACGTAGTCTTTGACGATGGTATACCCGCCATCAAAGCCTTCCTCGCGGACTTTCTGAAGGATTTGAGCGGCGCTGTAAGGATGGGCTTCAAGCATCCGGACGATCGATCCCTTAAAGGGATCGAGCTTGCTTGTACGCAAAACTCGCGCTCTTTGCCGGAACCGGTTTTCTTTTAACCACTTGGAGACGGTGCGCGGATCAAGATGGAGCTCTTCGGCGATCTGGTTCGCACTCAAACCCTTTTGCTCGTGGTAGTTTTTAATTCTTGTAAACAGGTCGAAGTCGATCATGAGCTTTCTCCTAGAATTTGTTTAAATAGCCGGCCAATGGCAACAGGGCCGTCCACCTGCGTCCTGCCAGGGACTTTCGGGCCGCTCTCCATGGATCGTGGTCCGGGAATCGAGGGCTCAAGCGAGAGTACCTGGTAGACAGGGTCCTCATAGGCGACAAGACCAGCCTGGATAAGGTTTTGCCGGGCCGAATCCAGGGTTTGCACATCCATGCCGAGTCTGCTCATTAGAGTTGGATCGGAGTAATAGCTAATCCCCTCCTGATCGGCCACGGTCACTAAAAACAAGTAGAGCGCGAGCGCTGGGTGCGAGCAGGATTCAATGTGGCGGTCACGGACCAGGCGGTGGTCCACCCAACTGAACTGGCCGGGTATCCGGCGCATGCGCCGGGGGTAGATGAGACGCTTTTTGATCATAAATGCCTCCTGTGTTTTGAATTGGGCCATTTAAAATATCGCTTCCCAATTTTTGCAGGCGGCGGGCGGTGAAAGCTATGTCATCTTGTAACGCAGAGCCGGTTAAGTGAGAGATTAATCCAATTAAAACGGTTGGTTGTGCGGTCAAGACATCTTGTAACGCACGGGCAAAAGAGGTCCGGAGCTGGGCAAAAGCGGTGTTAACCGTTGGATTTTCCGCGCCTTTCCCGGACAAGTGATCTTGTAACGCTTCGGTCTTTTTCCGGTAATATCCCGGATGGGCCTTGCGCCACTCTTGAACGCGATGCACATTGTGCGGCCCGCGGAAGTAGTCGCGGTTGTCCGGTTTATTGAGCCAACGCTTTTGGCTTGCCGCTTTAGCGGCCTTGCGGCATTCAGGCTTGGAACAATATCTCTGCCGCCGCCGGTTTCGATGGTCGGGATTGAAGAAGACCCCGCAGCACGGGCATTTGCGTTTTCTCGTTCGTTTTGCCATTGACCGCTAACCTCCGCAGGTCAATGGAACAATCGCCGAAGAAAAAGAATCAAGGAAGAAAAAGCAATGGGAAGAAGACTTTATGCGGAATTTTGGGGAAGAAAATACAAGGGACGAGGCAGCACTTTCAGTCCGCCACCTTTAGTGCAGTTCAAGATCGCCGGTGACAGGATCGGGAAAAACCTACACCATGATCATTGTGGCTCAAAAAATACTTCAAAATCCCGCCTTCGATAATCCCACAGTCATAATGCTTGTCGATAGGAACGAACTGGAGTCACAACTCTTCGGAAACCTTGAAGCACTTGGGATAGCCAACGTTGAAGTCGCAGAGAGCAAGCGTGATTTGCAGGATCTTCTTTCAAGTGACTATCGTGGTTTGATGGTATCGATGATTCACAAGTTCGAAGGTGTTCCCGAAAAAATCAACACACGGGAGAATGTTTTCGTTCTCGTTGATGAGGCGCACCGGACAACTGGCGGCGTGCTTGGAAATTACCTGATGGGAGCACTTCCAAACGCCACATACATCGGATTTACGGGAACGCCCATTGATAAAACTTTCTACGGACAGGGAACTTTCATCACCTTTGGAAAAGATGACCCCCCGCAGGGCTACCTTGATAAATACAGCATTGCAGAATCCATCGAGGATGGAACCACAGTCCCTCTGCATTACACGTTGGCAAGCAATGAATTACGAGTGGACAAGCAAATTCTCGAAAAGGAGTTTCTCGATCTTGCCCAAGCTCAAGGAGTTACCGACATACAGCAATTGAACAAGGTTCTGGAGAAGGCTGTCAACCTCAAAAACATGCTTAAAAACAGGGAGCGGGTCGAGAAGGTTACCAAGCATGTGGTAACCCATTTTCAAGAGACAATAGAGCCAATGGGTTACAAGGCGTTTCTGGTTGCGGTGGATCGGGAAGCCTGTGCTCTGTACAAGAAGGAACTCGATAAGTATCTGCCTCCAGACTATTCGAAGGTGGTATACAGCGCAGCCCAAAATGACGCAGAGGCTCTCACGAAGTTTTACTTGAGCGAACAGGAAGAAAAGCAAGTCCGAAAATCGTTCAGAGATCCAGAAAAACTCCCCAAAATCCTAATCGTTACCGAAAAACTTCTCACCGGATTCGATGCGCCGATCCTTTACTGTATGTATCTTGACAAACCTATGCGGGATCACGTTCTGCTGCAAGCGATTGCACGAGTAAACAGACCGTATGAAGATGATACTGGAAGGAAGAAGCCTTCGGGTTTCGTTTTGGATTTCGTTGGGATCTTCGAGAACCTTGAGAAAGCCCTCGCATTCGATTCGCAAGACACCGAAGGGGTGGTTCGGGATATTGAACTACTGAAAGGAAGGTTTCACGAACTCTTAACGGTAGCCAGATCGAACTATCTTGCGCTTGTAGAGGGCAAAACCAGCGACAAGAAGGTTGAGGCTGTCCTTGAGCACTTCATGGACGAGAAGGAGAGGCACAGCTTTTACCAGTTCTTCAAAGAGATTTCGAGCATCTACGAAATACTCTCACCCGATGCCTTTCTGCGACCATTCATCGATGACCTCGAAACCCTTGCACGCATGTACCGGATTCTGCTTGAGGCTTTTGAGCCAAGTATTCCGATAGACAGGCAGTTCACTAGAAAAACTGCCAAGCTGGTTCAAAAGCACACCAAAACGGGTGAAATCAAGCCCTCTCTGGAGATTTATGAAGTCGATGGGGATCTTCTGGAAAAAATCGAAGAGAGTAGCGCATCCGACACTGAGAAGATTTTCAACCTCATTCGGAGTATCGAGAATACGATCAAGCGGGACTGGCAGTCTCTTCCAGTACTCATCTCCATCGGTGAAAAGGCTGAATCGATAGCGAAACTGTTCAAAGATCGCCAGCGAACGACTCAGGAGACTTTGGAAGAACTCAAAAAGATGATCGAAGAGATCAACGCAGCGAGAAAAGAACAGGCTTCAATGAAGGTTGCCCCTGAAGTATTCTCCGTTTTCTGGATAATGAAAAATGAGGGAGTTGAGGCTCCAGAGGAAAAAGCCAGTGCGATGGGGGCAGTTTTTGATCAATTTCCCCATTGGCGAACGAGCGAGACCCAAGAAAGATCGATAAAGCAAAAACTTTGGGGCGTGCTTGTCGGCAGGTCGGTAACGGGAGTAGACGTTTCGAGGATCAAAGAAATTGCGGATAAAATTGTTCGGGTGCTAAAAGGGAGTGTGAGACAATGACGCCCGAAGAGTTCAAGGCGGATGTTTCAAGGCTGGCAAAAGAGGTCGGCGTTGAAGCCAGAGAAATGCACCTTCGAAAGATGAAGCGGAAATGGGCAAGCTGTTCCAGCAAGGGAAGGCTGACCTTTGATCCTGCCCTATTGGTTGAGCCAAAAGAGAAGAGGGTGAAGGCGGTTCTTCACGAGCTTTTGCATATGCGGTATCCGAATCATGGGAAAATGTTTGAAATGATGCTCCTGACCTATCTCGGCAAGGAAATGAATGGGCAGACATCTTGACTGGTATTGGCTTTTCAATCCAGTGTCTGTCTCCATGTAGAAGCCAGCAGAAACCACTCTGTAGCATTATTCCGGTGATTGAGCGGCTGGCGAGGTGAAATAACAATCTACGACTGTGGTAGGATGAGCACACTCAGGCGGCTTGATCGGATTTATACTTAGGAGCCAAGATGCAACTGATCAGGTTCTTTAAATCGCCAATAAAACGGAAAATCCAATTCGCCGCACTGGTCTTTGCCTCTCTTTTCACGTTGAATGCACTACTTCAATATCATTTTGTCAGAAATCAAATATTACAGACCAGACACACTGAATTGTCGAAATGGGCGAACGGGTTAATGAGGGAGTTAAATTATACCACTGAATGGAATTTACGAGCATTCAGGCGGGCATCTTGGGAAGCCCCTAATTCTTTCGTGCTCTCGAAAGAGGGTACTCTGCTGGACGCTGAAGGGTTTATTCCCGGTTTAGTCAACCGTGCGGCTTTGCCTGAAGGCTTGGATTATGATCGTCCCCAACCTTATCAATCCGAGGTTGGTGAGCCGTGGCGTTTGCTTGCGAAAAAAGTGCATGGCGGAACCATTCTTCTTGGGGTTCCTTACCCCGACAACATTCAGTCCGTTGACATCAAGTTAATTCAGAACTCTAGGAAATTCGGTTTGACTCTCGATTCAGCGATGAGAGTTATTCCTCGTGAAATCGAAGGGGAGATAGATTATTGTGTTGTAGATTCATCAGGTGAACTGCGTTACGCAATCGGCGGTGTCCCTGTCAAAGCAACTTCAACAATTCCAATAAGCCTGAATGCTCAGTCGGAAAATATCAAGGTAGTCAGTACCGATGACCATATATTTTCCATTTTTGTGAAACCTATCCTAGATTCGTCAAATCAATTTGTTGGGACTATTCTGATCCCGAAGGATATCACATTCGAAGAGCGAGCCTTAAGGACTGTAATGAAGTTCAATATCATTATAGGCATATTGTCATGGAGTATTGCTCTGGTTACATTTTATTTATTTAGTCAATCCCATAAGCATCAACTTCCTGATATACCAGTTACTGATTTACTTATGCTTGATGAATCTGACACCTTAGAATTCAAGTCATCTCTGCGATGGGATTATGATAAGAACCAAGCTACGGTCGTACCCCAAAAGGCAGTTATCAATGCAATAGCAGGTTTTCTTAACGCATATGGAGGTTATATTCTCATTGGCGTTGATGATAATAAGAACATCCTTGGTATACAGCGTGATTATGAAACATTTTCAGAGAAAAAAACTTCAGATGGTTTTCAAAATACTTTACAACAAATTGTGTCTGAAAGGATTGGGTTGGATCGGTTCAATCTGAATGTTGGTGTAAAATTTGAAAATGTGAATGATCAGGATATCTGTGTTGTGCGTGTTCAGCCATCCTCCAGCCCTGTGTATGTCGGCTCAACATTTTATGTCCGAACAGGTAATTCCACCAGAGAACTGGGCGTAAAAGAGGCATTCCCTTACATACAGGAACACTGGGGTCTATAGGGAGCACGCCCAAAGCGGTTGACCCCCAAAAAGTCGGAGCCTTCCTGATCGGGAATACCCCCATGCCCTCCGAACGAATCAAGACAAAAGGGAGGTCTTGGAAGCAAATCGGCACCATCGCCACGACCGACACCCTGCGTAAATCATTGCCATATCAGTTTCTTCGTACTTTTGAACCTGACCGCCAACAAAACGATCACGCTTGAAAAATAGAGAACGCCTGTCCCGTTTTCAAATGATTTCTCTTGCAAACCTGCTCCCACTGCTCATAATAAAGCCACATAGGCAGTACGACAACGAAAATGGAGGGTTCCAGCATGACCAAAAAACTGCTCGAAATTGCCGCCGAAATCGTACAGACCCAAGCAGCATCGACAAGAATGACCTCTGCGGATATTGCATCCTCTCTGCGGATGGTGTTCCAGACGCTTCAGGAGATCCAGAAGTCGGAAGCAGCGGGAACCGTTCTTGCCCCGCAGATGATGCCCGAAGAAGCTCCCAAGACTCTGGCTCCCCAAGATTCCATCCAATTGGACAAAGTGATTTGCCTTGAGTGCGGAGCCGAAATGCGCCAGTTAACCTCAAAGCATCTTGTCGTTCACGGAATGGATCAAAAACAATACAGGAAAAAGTATGGGTTCTCGATGAGGACTCCACTGGCGGCAAAATCGCTGACGAAGGCTCGAAGCAAAGCTGCGAAAAAGAGGGGGTTGCCTGAGAAGCTGGCTCAAGACATTGAGGCTAGAAGGCAGCGGAAAGTCGAAGCGTCCGGTAAATCGGCTACGGCCACAGAGACAGCCAACAAACCGAAGCGGACGAGACTTCGGAAAAACCGCTCAATTTAATCTCACTTTAGACTAAGAGCCACCATAAATTTTTGGTATTGTGAGAAGGTATTTCATAAACTCCTTCTCAGCCTACGTTCTGGTTCGAAATCCAGTTTTTTTACGGAGAAGAAGAACAGTATGTCATTCACTACCAATTATGATGTGATCATTATCGGTGCTGGCCCATCTGGAAGTGCAGCAGGTAAGGTATTGGCAGAAGCGGGAGCAAAGGTCCTGATTGCGGAGAAAAGCATCCTGCCAAGGAATAAAGTATGTGGTGGGATGATTACTGAAAAGACTTACAGACTGCTAAAAACTCGCTTAAACCTTCTTGATATAGATACTGCTATAATCGATAATGCATCTGGATTTGAGATGTATAACAAATTGGAAATCTTAAACTCGATCAGGTCAGATAAGCATTTATATTTTTGTTCCCGACAAGTA
Source organism: uncultured delta proteobacterium (assembly GCA_963805125.1). Lineage (GTDB taxonomy): Bacteria > Desulfobacterota > Syntrophobacteria > Syntrophobacterales > Syntrophobacteraceae > SbD1. The sequence goes on from CAWDTD010000001.1 coordinate 768,182, forward strand.
TTTGATCACTATTTAGCTCTGGAGGCGAGGGCCGCTGGCTGCAACCTATCGGACAATGCCTTTGTCAAATGCATTGATAATCACCATCTTATTATAAATGGTACCACCGTTACGTTTGATTACCTCATAGGGGCAGATGGTGTCAATAGCGCTACAAGGAAACATATTGCAAAGTCGCTAAATGTAAAGTACCTTGCACTTGGGCTACAGATTGAGATTCCCAGGCATATGGTTAAGGGACTTTTTGATATTGTGTTACCACGTATATATTTGGGATATATACCATATGGATGGGGTTGGGTATTTCCTAAAGGGGACTATTTGAGTATCGGCATAGGAGGACTGAGCTATAGATCTAAGAGATTGCAACATGCGTTCAATAACTTTTTAGGCGATCTCGGCGTGTTGAATATTCTTGGTGTCGTTAAGCCGCTGGGTGCTTTACTTCCATACGGAACTTACTTAGAAACTCCAGCGACTAATAATATCCTTCTTACAGGCGATGCTGCTGGGTTCGTTGAATGTCTTAACGGCGAGGGGATCTATTTTGCTCTTCTGAGTGGGATTCTAGCGGCTGAAAGCATAATGGGCTGCGGCGCTAATAAAGGCGTTGAATATATCAAGAAATGCAAAAGTAAAATAATACCTATATTGCGTCAGTCGTATTTAGCTCGAAACATATTTTTTCCAACTCCATTTATTTCAATAGCACAGAATCGATTTCGACATAGTAGTAGATATATGGAATCATTCATGTCATTGTTGTCGGGTGACATCGATTACATTTCCTATTTCTGGAAATTACTATTTGGAAGAAAGCAATAACACATGGTCACTAGAAGCATATGTCATCTTGTAGAAAGAGGAATTAATCGTGGTATTAATCCTGTTATCACATGCTTATTAGCGTTTGGATTGCCTTATTATGCAATTTTCGCAATTCATTTTCTTTTAAGATCAAATGTAATTTACGCAAATTACAAACAGATTATATTTCTCAGTGCAGCTATATCGTGGCCGTGGATCGGAGCATACTTCATATGGTACTATGAGAAAGTGCTGCTGAATAACTTTTTTCTACGACTCAAGGAACTTGTTAGCGAAAAAGAATGCAATGAATTGACGCTCTCACTTGCTAAAAACCTCAAGTACTTAGTGATTGTGTGTTGGACAACGATTATAATTATCTCGTATCTCGCCAGCAAATACTACATATGTGCTATATGGGGTTTTGAAGGATATAGCGATCTCAATTATGTTATATCAATCCTTTATTGGGCAATCCAAGGCTTGCTTACTGGAGTAGGTTTCTACGGAGTAGTTAATACGGTAGTTCTGGTTGTCAAAGTGTATAAATCATGTAATCTCATGATCTGTCCGTATAAGGCCGATAAGTTGGGTGGACTGGGTATATTCGGTAAGTTAACAATGAAAACAACAATTATGTTTGCAACAGGGTCGCTGTATATCCCAATTCTCTTAGATGATGCACAGTTTATATCGTCGAGAGCGTCCCTTCTCATTTACACGATTGTGGGAATATTTTCCATCTTTATTCTACTGTCATTCATCGTGCCGAATTACTTGGTATATAAAAAGGCGAAACGAGATGTTTATAATCGGTTAGATTTCTTGGCGACAGAGTTAAACGCATATATTACTCAAATTCTCACTAAGAGCGGGGACAAACCCGTTGCTGAGCTTTACGAGCACGTTCGAAGTTATTATTATGATCTACGCAATACTCAACTGTATCCGTTTAATTTTGGAATATTCGTCAAATTGTTTACATCGGCCTTTATGCCTATCGGGATGACTTTTCTGAAGGAGTTAATTACTAGGAAATAATTCTAATTCATACTATATATATTTACGCTCTGGTGGGGCGAATGGCATTGGGGGCATACAACGTGAGCAAACTGCGCTCTTCACGGAAGCAGAAAGGGACTGGATTCGATCAACCATCAAAAAGATTGAAGGTCTTGCGCTCGAACGGGGAACCAAGATCCAGATCATCTTCCCATACGACTTGATTACCCAAGAGGAAATCAACCTTCTTGGTGAAAGAGCGAAGTCTGAGATTTTCTCTCGGTGCAAATCCCATCTGGATGGTGCGGATATGGTAATTGCCCTTCTCGATGGCTCTCAGGTCGATGATGGGACGGCATGGGGGATCGGCTACTTTTATCGGGGCAAGCCTGAAAAGGCAAAAATCATCGTGATCAGGACTGATTTTCGGAACGTCGGGGAGAGCACCGGGGCGGTGGTGAATGCCATGGTCGAAGGTTCGTGTGATATGATTGCAAGGTCAGGTGACGAACTGATGGGGATCTTGGTTTCCCACATACTCCAGTCGGGCGAATCTCGATTCGAAGAACTCTGAAATGCAGTTGGCATGGGCGCATCGGTATTTCGAGCAGAAGTGAAAATATCGCTGGTGCCACTTGGTGGAAATCTCAACCACTGAAGTCCACTTCGGATCTTGCGGCGGGAGGACGAAATTAGTCTTCAAGTAAGATTCCAAGAACTCATCGGCTTTCAGTTGTATTTCCAACTTGAAACCATCGGCTATTTTAGTGCCTGCTGGTTTGGGTTGGGCTTTCATCCATCGTTTTTGGGAAGCTATTGGTCTTCCCCCTCGCTGAAATCACCTGTCAATCTTAGACCTATAAGGCACAAGGCGCAAAGAGTAATTTTCATCGATGAATCGCCATAGTTCGTTAGAAAACGGCATTTTGCCCTCTCAGGGAGAACCACGGGGTTGAGGTGGTGTCGGTCATTCCCGCCTGCTCTCCAGAGCCGCTTCCTTTGGCGGGAACATTCCGTGACTCGAAAGAACCCAAGGGACGAAGAAGGAAATCTTTGAACCCATCGCCACCATCGACACCCTGAGAAGAACGCATGCTGAGCGGTTGCTGGATGGTAGGTCGGCATTCCTCACCGACCACCGCCAGCAAAAAAATCTCCCTTGAAGTATTCAGAACGCCCATCCGATAATACGTTGGAGAGGCTATTGTGTTTTCTCCTCCTTGTTTGACCCAGACGATCACATCACTGTTCAAGGCTGCGAACCCTATGTGGTCTGTCCCGATGGGAGCTAATAATGTATGCACATGGTGGCGGTGGTGGATTTGTAATATTAGTTCTTTTAATATTTTTCATTATAGTCGCAATAAGTGGCTACAGACGGCAACATAGAATCAAATGGGAACATTTACGATTTACACTCGTGAAATACTGTTGATTTCGATACTCTCATTTGGCCCACTTTGATACTCAGAAATGGCCCACCCCAAAAAGAGAAGTTGTGTATCCTAATCCAGTGAAATTACTACTGGAAAGGAGGCACACTTGGGGAGGAAAGGGAAAGTGGCGCTGTTTGAGGAGATACGACGAGAGTACGAGTATGGAGTGGGGACAATCAATGGGGTGTCGAAAAAGCTTGGAGTGCACCGCCGTATGGTGCGGGAAGCACTATCCAATGCGATTCCTGCGGAACGAAAGAGGGCTGTCCGTAGGAAGCCCAAAGTCAGTCAGGCCCAATCATTGATCGATGGGATCCTTGAAGCGGATAAGCGTGTGCATAGGAAGCAGCGGCATACGGCACATCGGATCTGGTGTCGGCTTCGAAAGGAGACACCGGATCTTGAGATATCGGAGTCGACGGTTCGCAAGTACGTACGGGAGCGCAAAGAGGAGTTGGGACTGCTTGGCCGGGAGGTGTTCATCCAGCAGTCCTACGATTGGGGGGAAGAGGCGCAGATCGACTGGTATGAAGCCAAAGTGGAGTTGGATGGTGAGGAACGCAAGTTCTATCTTTTCTGCATGCGCAGCATGGCCAGTGGCGGAGCCTTCCATCGGGCCTATCCTCATGCGAGCCAGCAAGCCTTTCTGGAGGCACATGAACTGGGGTTTGGATATTTTGGAGGAGTATTCAAAGTACTGCGCTACGACAATCTCTCCTCTGCGGTGAAGAAGATATTGCGGGGATATCAAAGAGAGGAGACGGAGCGGTTCATAGCCTTTCGATCTCACTGGGGATTCGAATCGCAGTTCTGCACTCCCGGGTGTGGGCATGAGAAGGGCGGCGTTGAAGGTGAGGGAGGCTATTTTCGACGCAACCACTTGGTTCCTGTTCCGGAAGCCAAGGATATTGAGGATTTAAATCGGCAGTTGCTGGAAGGCTCGAGAGAGGATGAGGCACGGATAATAAGTGGTCGCAGCGGCAGTGTCGGAGAGGCAATGAATAGGGAGCACGACCACCTGTTGCCTCTGGCGCGGGAAGGATTCCAGATTGCTGGGATTCACTTCCCGCAGGTTAATTCAAAGGGGACGGTAAAGGTGCTCACTAACTTCTACTCGGTCCCGGCAGCCGTAGGGGTGGAGGTGTGCGCGAAAGTCTACCCGGCTCATGTAGAGATCTGGCATCAGGGCAGGTGTATAGCCCGCCACGAGCGCTCATTTGGCCGGTACAGCCAAGTCCTGAATCTGGAACACTACCTTGAGGTGTTGTTGAAGAAGCCGGGGGCTTTAGCGGGCAGCACGGCACTTGAGCAATGGCGCACACAGGGACGATGGCCGGCAGACTACGACCGGTTCTGGGAGGAACTGCGGCAGCGGCACGGCAAACAGGACGGGACCCGTGTGATGGTTGAGATCCTCATGCTTGGGCAAAAGCATGGGTGGAGGAAACTCGAAGAAGCTGTGAGCCATGCGCTGGAACTGGGCTGCTTCGATGTGAGCGCCTTGCGATTGTTGCTGGAAAATGACGGCCATGAAGCGCTAAGGGCAGATTATGCACTGGAAATAGGGATTCTTAGCCGCTACGACCGCCCCCAGCCACAGATGAATGAGTATGACCGGTTGCTGCGCGAGTGGCCGGGGACGGAGGTAATGCAATGATTATCCCGTCCATGGAGTTACAGCAATCGACGATTGTCCGGTATGCCAAAGAGCTGCATCTTCCAACCGTTTGCGCTCAATTTGCACGCCTTGCCGAGGAGGCGGCCAGACAGGGGCAAAGCCACCTGAGCTACCTTGAAGCCCTGCTTGAGGCCGAGGTGGAGGAAAGGGCGCGTAATGCCATTGCCCGGCGTGTTGTGGATGCTCATTTTCCAAAGGTGAAGACCCTGGATGAGTTTGAGTTTGAAAAGGCGCCTGCCGTGCCTGCGGCATTGATTCGAAACCTTGCCGACGGGGGTTATATCAAACGCAGCGAACCCGTCATCTTCCTGGGTGAGACAGGAACAGGAAAGAGCCATTTGGCAATTGGCTTGGCTGTGGCTGCGTGTCGGCAGAGAAAGCGGGTTCGGTTCACCACCGCTGCGGCGCTCGTCAATGATCTTATGGAAGCAAAAAACAAAAGCGAACTGAGTCGGATCACCAACCGCTGGACTCGTTATGAACTGATTGTCATTGACGAGATGGGCTATGTGGGAATACCGGAACCGGCAGCCGAGTTGCTCTTTCAGGTGATATCCGGGCGGGCGGAACGGGCAGCTGTGATCGTCACGACAAACCTGCCGTTTTCGGAATGGACCACGATGTTTCCAAATGCCAGGCTCTGCAAGGCGATATTGGATCGGCTGACAGACCAGGCGCACATCATTGAGACCGGAGACGAATCGTACCGGTTCAGAAGGACGATTGAGAAGAGGAAGGGCGTGAAGAAGTGATGGTTCGCAGAGTTCACCGTACCGCCGCTTTTAGCCGCCTCCGACGAGTCATGGGAGGACCCATTCTCGGCGGCTCTTCACGGCTCTGTCTGTAGGAAGTCCGTCATTAGAGCAGAGGAAAGATCAATGGACAGGGGTGGGCCAAATTAAAATATCAAAGTGGGCCAAATCGAGTTGACGAAACCATATACTGTCCTGTTTGTAGTAAAAGACAATTATTCAAAAAACAATATGGATTGGTAAGTTTGATGTTGGTGTTACTGACAAAGGGTAAATGGATCGTTGTATTACCGTTTTATCGAAAAAAGTGTCCAGTATGTAAATTACCAGCAGGAAAAGCATGGTTTAGGGAACCTTGATATTTAAAGGAAAGAAGATCACGGGGCAGTGGAATGAATTAGTATGCTTGCACATTCATCGAAAGGAGCCAAAATGAAACCGATGCTAAATCCACAAGATCAAAAAACAATTCATGATATTTCAACAACTCTCACGCAAACATACGAACAGGCAAATAGAGAGCTAGAAAAGTTCTACATAAATGCTAACAAGTCCGCTGCCAAAAGAGCACGTCAATCTCTAATGGATATGGTGAGAAAAGCTAAGGAACTGAGGAATGCGATCCAACATGCAAAGATAGGTATCATAACAATAGATCCAATAGATCCAGTAGAATATATTACTAAAATTATTGTCGATAACAATGACTTGGACAGTCTTCAGAATGCTGTGAAAAGGCTTGAGATAAAAGTAAATAAACGACTTATGTTTATTCCAGAATGCCTTGCTGAAGAAATAGCAGAGTATTTTATTAACAACGGGGGGAGAGATGTGGAGCCAAATGATGAATTCGGCAATGTGATAAAGATGGCTCAAAAGCTGAATCTAAAATTGGGGGATTTGGTTGGGACGAAATAACACAGAAAAGTAAAAAGAAGGATGATTTCACTAAGCAGAGCTTCACGAAGCGTACCTTAGCCCCTTGCATTCATTACGGTTTGCATATCCCGCACGGCTTATAATGAGTGGCGATGTGACTCCGATTTCTGCGGGTGTCTGCCATACGCTGGCGAGATTCCCTTCTACTTTATTTGATGATCTGCTAATGTCAAAGTAAAAGCGAAATGTTTGACGCACCCTCCATCATAGACCAGAGCAGGGAACTTAAGGGGAGGCTTGCAATGGCTGGATACATTTTTCTCTGCGACAACACCACTGAGCAGGAATGCCTCCAGCGTCTGCTCTTCGGAACCAACAATCCCAAAATCTACACGCAGAATTTCCAGAGCATCCAAATCGGCGATTGGGTCTTCCTCTTCAACTATGAAAAAGCCAGTCTGAAGGGTTTGTTCAGGGCATTAACCCCCTGTTCCAAGGATATCGAGCCGCATGCGTGGAAGGATAGGAAGGGGCTTGCATTTCCTTTTCAGGTCAGAATTAGTGCTGATGGTGAATATGGTAAAGCTCTCAGTGCAGATGAGATCCAGCACATCGTACATCTTTCTCCCACAAAGTTTGGGTTGATACCTCCTTCCAAAATTCCAAACGAGACGGTTCGGGAACTCGTAAATGCGCTCCAGAAGAAAAACAATGACTTTACACCTATACCAGCACGAGTACCGAAGGAACAACTTACCTCACGTGCTTACATATTCCGATGCGACAGAGTGACTGGTGGCAAATGCTTCTCGGACAATGTAATGGGCGCACCTGTCGCACAGTTCAAACCGATAGTGAGTCACATCCAAACAGGAGACACCATATTTCTCTGGCTTATAGAAGAGAGAAAGCTCTATGGCGTTTGGCGTGCCAGATCCCGTGGGCAGTATGATCCCATCGTCTTCGATGGCAGATTCCCTGCCGTAGTGTTCTGTGAGCGTCTTTTCGATCTTGAAAGGGGAATCCCTGAAGAGTCTTTCAGAGCAATCGTTCCATTTGACGGTACATTGCCGCCCTACCGAATAAATCATGAACAGAGCCAATCATTGCTGGATGTCCTGCTCTCCGAGAACACTGAGTCGAGTGAACTTGTGAAAGACAAAACTGAGGGGAAGTATCTCTGTGAGGATGGACACTTCGTGCGCTCGTACTCCGAAATAATCATCGATAACTGGCTCTACAATCACCACATCGTGCATGCTTACGAACACAGGATGCAGATCGGCTTGAATTTTCTCCGATGCGATTTCTACATTCCCACAGAGAAGGTCTTCATTGAATTTTGGGGAAAGGTGGGAGATCCGAAGTACGATGACCGGCGTCAGAAGAAGAAAGCGATGTACGATCAAGCGGGTGTAAGGCTTCTTGAACTGTTTCCCATGGACATCCCAGTTCTTTCTGAGGTTCTTCCAGCTAAATTGGCGCAGTATGGGATTTCCATACTTGGAGCTTACGGCAGGCGGGTTCATGAACCGTCTGATCCCGAACCGAAAATAAAGGGCTTACCCTCATCTTCAGATCGCACCACAACGGCGGTTCATGTGAAGCCCGAAAAAATCCGATCTGCCGCCGTGGAGAAATATTCTCGCTCAGGAGCGGGGAAGGTCTATACTTATCGCATTTCTAAATACGGGATCGTGGCAAGGATAGAAATACGGAACGGCTCATTTGTTGTATTGGCGGGATCAACGGCAACTGGGCTGGTAAATGACTCGATGGCTGAGGGACACAGACGCAAAAGGCAGGAACTCATCAGTATTGGACAACTTGTGCGGGATGGGAAAACCGATCTTTATGTGTTCAATTCGGATGTGACGTTCAACAGCCCAAGTGAGGCTTCGGGCGTGATATCAGGCTCCAGCACGAACGGATGGCAGTGCTTCGGGATACCAAGGGACTGATCCAGAGCTTCTATCATTCAAGGGTGAACAACCAACACGGGAGGGTTCTAGCATGACCAAAAAACTTCTCGAAATCGCCGCCGAAATAGTTCAGACCCAAGCAGCATCAGCTTCAATGACCTCTGCGGATATTGCATCTTCATTGCGTCAGGTATTCCAAACTCTTCAGGAGATCCAGAAGTCGGAAGCAGCGGGAACCGTCCTCGCCCCCCAAATAATGGCTGAAGAGGCTCCCAAGACTTTGGCTCCCCAAGATTCCATTCAAAACGACAAAGTGATCTGCCTTGAGTGTGGTGCCGAAATGCGCCAGTTGACCTCAAAACATCTTGTCGTTCACGGCATGGATCAGAAGGAATACCGGAAAAAGTATGGGTTCTCGATGAGAATGCCCTTGGCGGCAAAATCGCTGACCAAAGCCAGAAGCAAAGCAGCGAAGAAGAGGGGGTTGCCTGAAAAGCTGACTCAGTACATTGAAGCCAGAAGGCAGGCAAAGGTTGCGAAAACTGCCGTACCTGAACCGAGTGGTCCAGGAAATCAGAGAGCCAAGAAAGTCAGGCAACGGTTTAGCCCGAAGAAGATGGAATAATTGCCAGTGATCCCTCATTTGACAAGTGGTCTAATACTTGTGCTGGCCCAATAGAGATCATAAATTCAGAGGATGCTCGACAATATGGGGAGAAAACTCAAAGGGAAACAATGCTATTACTGTGGTGCATCAGTCACATCCATGGAACACGCTCCGCCAGCGCAGATGTTTACAATGTTTCCCTGTGACAAGGTCACGGTGTACTCGTGTGATCAGCACAATGCGTCCAAAAGTGGCTCCGATGAAGCAATTATCAAAGCAATGCTTATCTCTCTACGTAACACTTCCTACCTTTATCCAAACCGCAGCCACGAGATAAAGAAGGCTATCGAAGTAGCAGAACCCTACTTCCCTCGATTGAAAAATGTAATAACCACACACCCGATCATGGAGAATCCGCCAGATAACCTCGGTGCCGAACTGGCACATCTCCCGCCTCAAATAGATATAAAAGAATGGATGCGACAGTTGACAGCGGCTCTGGTGTACAATGCGATCAGGCGGTATGATCCAGCCATAAGATGGGATGAAGCATTGGTTAAAAGCCCCCACTGGATTCCCGCCAAACCAGGGGCAATTGAGAGAGAACGACTTACCGACTTATTGCGAAAGAGCTTCACAGAGGAGTCAAACTTTGAATCCTTGGACTGGCAGCCTGGGTGGCCATCAGGCCCTAATAACTATCCTGCCGATATTTATCGTTTCGATGTAAATTGGGCCTATGCCCCAATCATTTTTAAGCATTGTTTCTTCAACTCATACTCCTGGTATGTGGGGTTTGAGGCGTCACGACAGACAAAAGTGGGGCTAATCGAAAAGCTAAAGATTTATGGACTGCAACCGAACCAGCATGTTTGTGACCAAGATCCTTGAACTGAATACTAAGTTTAAATGTCGGATTGAAAATGAAGATCTACTTCGCCGCCCCCCTCTTCACGGAAGCAGAAAGGGATTGGATTCGCTCCACGATCAAAAGGATCGAAGCTCTTGCGCTCGAACGTGGGCAAGTGGTCACCATTATTTTCCCGTATGACCTCATCGGTCAGGAAGAGATCGATTCCCTTGGTGCAGCAGCCAAATTTGAGATTTTCTCCCGGCGCAAATCCCATCTCGATGATGCCGATATGGTTATTGCTCTTCTCGATGGCTGTATGGTCGATGATGGGACGGCTTGGGAGATCGGCTACTTTTATCGGGGAAAGCCCACAGGGGCGACGATCATCGGGATCAGAACCGACTTTCGAAAGGCCGGGGAGAGCACCGGGGCAGTAGTCAACGCCATGGTCGAGTGTGCTTGTGATCGGATTGCGGGGTCACGGAAAGAATTATTGGAGATCTTGGCAGGGTTGATGGTAAAATACTATATGGGTTCAGGCTCAGTTCAGAGAGGACAAAGGCGGTAAGTGGTGTTATCCAATGGAAATGAGATGAACCCCAATTTTCAACCGCCTGCTCTGGAGGGACACATGAAATCCTTACACAAATCCTTGAATACGCTCACTGCATACGTGATCGGCGTTCTTATCGTGTGGGCGGCGATCTTCGTAGTTGGTTACTTCCGCAATGGCGGCACCGTGGGACATCGAATTCTCCATGTTTTTGGTGGATTTCTACTGGGCATGCTCTCCATGTACATTGCCACACGTGTCGATCCTTCTCGGCGATCCAAGTAAAGGGTCTTGGTAATTTGGTTTGTTTCGGCAAGGAAGTGCGCCGGGGGCGGTGGTGAAGCCATGGTCGAATGTGCTTGTGATCGGATTGCAAGATCGAGTGAGGAACTGATGGAGGTTCTTTCTGATTTATTTCCGGCGATGATCTCTTGTTCCTATTTTTCTCATATTTGAGGAATGCATTTGCGTGGAATTTAAGAAAAGACCAAAAACTATATTAATATTGAACCTTTCCATCAACGAATCTCTTATCCTATAGTAAACGCATTAAATAAGTTGACTTAATTAGCAACTTTCTCCACTATGTCTCCCAACCAATTCACAGGGGGAGACAATGAAAGCATTGACGTTATCGCATCACGAGTTGACCCGGGAAGCTCTTCTGCGTAAGGCCGAAGAGATACCTGGGGCATGGGTTGGCATCCGGATCGCTGCTCTTCTGCTAATGTTGGGGGGGTGGAATTCCACTCAAATCGCCAACCTCTTCGGATTGAGTCGATGGGGTACCATAAAATTGATTCACAAGGCCAATCGGGAGGGGCTTGATGCGGTTGAAGACCATCCACGTCCTGGCAGGCCGTCTCAATTCGACGAGAAGGTACTGAAGGATCTTGATGATGCGCTGTCAAAGTCGCCTCAGGACTTCGGTTTATCCAGGAATCGCTGGGACGGCGTCGTGGTTGTCGAGTATTTGAAAAGATTCCACTATGTAAAGGTTCGGGTGCGGCACGCCCAGAGTATGATAAAGAAACTGGGCTATTCTTTGCGCCGCCCGCTTTACCGATACGTTCAGGCCACGGACGAGGGGGTTGCTGAATTTCAAGATGAGTTAAAAAAAACTCCTCGAGGCCCGAGAAAGCGACGGTGACCGGGTGGTGGTTTTTGAGGATGAAACCGGCTTTTCTCTTCATCCGAAGCTGGGCCGAATCTGGGGAAAGAAGGGGACGAAGACTTACATTTATACCAAAAGCCAGCACCAAAAGCGGCTTAATCTTTTTGGCTGGGTCGATCCTCTCAACGGCTTCCATGGTATTATGAAATGGGTGCGTGGAAACACAGACGGTTTCCTGAACATGCTCATCAAAATTGTATTGCGTTTCAAGGGGCTGACCATTGACCTCTGGACCGACAATGCTTCCTGGCATAAAGGACCCCGAGTGAAATGTTTTCTTGCCGAGCATCCAAACTTGAGCATTCACTATATGCCGCCCTACAACCCGAAGCTCAACTACCAGGAGCGACTCTGGCGTATGCTTCGCTACGAGGAGACAACCGACACATACTATGAAACTATGTTGCACCTTGAGGTAGCGGTATTCTCTCGGTCACAAAGATGGAAACCCGTTAGAATCAGAAAACTGTGTCAACTTATTTAATGCGCTTACTATAATGCAATGTGTGTATGGAAATGGAAAAGGGGACCACTTTCACGGGGTAGCGGAAACATGAAAAGGGCCGTTCGGCTTCCTAACAGTAGCATGGCCAGAACCGGCATCAAGGCCAAGCCCTTCGGGTGCTTCCTATCGGTCGCAGCCTTGACCCCGATTCTTCAGCCATGCTCACCAGAAATTAGGCCGACGGCGAGGGAATGACCTTTTTTAACCTCTGGCTCAGGAATGAGATGGAAACCCCAGAAAGGGAAGAGCAACTGATTTTTTAACCAAGGTGGGTCCCTTTTGCTTGTCCGTTAGTGGGTCCGTATTGCATTTCCGCTCACACACGATTGGGCATTTGTGCAGAAAGGCAATGCAGGAGTTTGCGTCTGCACTCATCACGAAGTTCAACCCGCCAAATGTAAATCTCGATCCGGTCAAAACGGTTGCTCGTGTCAGAGCTGTTCTGGAACACAGGGCTTCAACTTTGGGGAGCACTGAGAAAACTTTCCTCGATGCACTCCTGCCCTACTGGGGGACAGTGGTTAACCTCGTACAGAGGCAGGAACATGCTGGCCAGGAGGAAGGTGAACCGATTGTTTGGGAGGATGGAAGGCGGGTGGTCTTTCAAACGGCTGTCGTGATGTTTGAGATAGCGGGTGCTGTGAGTCGCGAGCAGGGAGATGCTTTATGATTCGAAGTATCGCAAGTACCGGTGGTAACATGCCAGACGAACTGCAAGGGAAGGCTGAGGAAGTCTTGCGGGAGTTCGGTGCGATTGCCTCAGAAATAGGTTCTGCGAAGCAGATAAGACGTGCGGCGGTTAGGAGCAATTTGCTCTGCAGCATTGTTGCCGTTCTGGACAGTGAACGGCTCTTCGTCGCAGGACAGTCCCACTTGGGAATGCAAACCGTGCATTATATAGACCTGCCGCAGCAGAGGCTCCAACCACAGGACGTTATTGATGCTGCAAGATGGGAGTTTGGCTTTGAAGATCCTTTTCTGGTGTTCTTTCCACGATCCGTATTAGATAAAGCCACTGACGATAGGCGTCCCATAATCGAAGCGACTGCAAGTACTTTCGTGGAATCAGAGTACCAAAGGATGGTGAAGATGACCAGCTTGGTGCAAATCAACCCATTGTTCGGACCCGCGTCCTACACTCTCAATCCCAACCTTGTTTTCGTGCTCATGCCTTTCACTGAGGAGTTGACCCGAATTTATGATACCATCATTAAGCCTTTGATTGAGGGAGTAACCTTCGGGATGGTGTGTCGCCGGGCCGATGATTACAAGACCAATAAGGCGGTAATCCAAGACATCTGGCAAGGTATTTGTGAAGCTCGCATTGTGATAGCTGACCTCACCACCCTAAACCCCAATGTAATGTACGAACTTGGGATGGCGCACACCGTAGGCAAAGAGACCATACTGATTTACCTAAAGAAACGGGACAAGATTCAGTTCCCTTTCGATTTGGCGCATATCAGAAGAATCGAGTATGTAGACAGCGCGACGGGCGGTAAGATGCTAGAGAACGACTTGATTGAAACGATTCGTTCAATCCTGGGCTCTAAGACCATTTCGCAGAGCTGACCACAGCTCAATTTTCTACAGAAAAATCTGAATGGGTAACGCCACCCGCCCAAGCCGAAAATCCCCCCCCATGGCCCCTCTCGCGTGCTGGTGAATGACAATTAAGACCAGTTAAGACGGACAGCGCCGCGTAACTCAGCCCGCTTGAATCGCGGCGGGAGAAAATTTAATTTTTGTGTGTTTCTGGAAATAGGATCAAGAGAATCTAAAAAACGTAGGCGACCTGAAACTCCCGCCTCCCCTGGCAGCTGGAAATTGGCGGTTTGTGATTAGCGGAGACGGAGACGGAGGCGACACGTGGCACCCTGCCTCTTGGATGTAACAGGATTATGTCTTACGGAAGCGCCATGTAGCACGCTGACTGGTAACGGTACTAAATAATGGGGCGGTCGCAGAGCGGGGTATCCCTTGCCGGTCATTCGGGCCTTTCTTATATTGGTTGGTAATCAACTTTGCGTGACTGGGATGGACGCCCAAAGAAGAAGGAGCTAATCCATGGCCGAAACCGAGGAGCAATGGACTTGTCCCAAATGCAAGACAGCCAACGAGCCGGTCTTTAAGTATTGCCGAGTTTGCGCCAAAAGGAATCCCGCGCTGCCTAAAGCTGAGAGAAAATGCGCCAAGTGCGGGTTTTGCTCGGACGAAAGCTGCTGTCCGGCCTGCAACAGTAAAGAGTTCCTGCAACTATAGCAGTGGTGAGGAGGAAAAGGGCACAGACGGAATCGGAAGACCAGATTCAGGGCCTTCTCCATTTACCATTCTATTGCTGTGAACCGGAGGGCTCTATGGCAGACGGAATCGCACGACAATCACACCGACTGATAGGTCGGCGGACAAACGTCAAATTTTGACCTTTTCACTCCCGCCTTGCTCAGCAGGGAACAACTTTTCTAAAAATTGACTCGCGTATCGTGAGGGAGTAATCAGGCGCGCGAGGGGGGTGCCTGGGGTCTTGGGGGGGCCTAAGAGCACTGAAAATAAAAAGGAAACAACCAGGCACTCTCGGATAGCCACCATTATTAGGCGCGAGCGGGAGCTAATTTACAGAGGGAAACTGCAACCTGGCATGCACTTCAAGGGTGTTCGCCCTTCACCAGAAGGCTAGTAATTAGGCATTGGAGGGCGACGCGGGGATCGAACCCGCGACCTTTGGTTCCGGAGACCAACGCTCTATCCGCTGAGCTAGTCGCCCTCAATCAGGCAGGAAAAATGTCCGATGGTGTTTCTTTAAAATCAGGTCCCGATATCCCGGGGCCCAGATGCCTCCCGTATCACAGGCGCCGGTTTTTGTCAAAGCGCAGGTGCGAGGCGCCGAGCTTTTACCCGCCGGCTCAGACCGCCGAACTTCATCTTCGCACTATCAGCGGATTTTTGTTGGATTTGTGGGTTTAACACTTTTTCATGGTTTCAGGGTGTCCCAAAGGGACATGAATAACTGTCTGAAGTATTGTCTTTGTGTTCACCATTCACCATTCACCATTCACTGTCCACTGACCACCGGCCACTGTCCACTGACCACCGACCACCGACCACCGACCACCGACCACTGACCACTGACCACCGACCACTGACCACTGACCACCGACCACCGACCACCGACCACTGACCACCGACCACTGACCACTGACCACCGACCACCGACCACCGACCACTGTTCACGGCTCCTAACATTGCGGAAACTGCGGCGTCTTCGCGCAGGGGGGCTTCATTTCCTCTTTTTTGGCCGGGCGGACCTCTTTTACCAGGATGTCGAATTCCGCCCGCGTTCCGGCCCGCGGATCGTTAAAGTCCGCCACGATCACGTCGTCGCGCACCTCCTTTACCATGAACTGCACGAGGCACCTGCGCTTCATCTCGCGGTACATCCTGCCGGGCTTCAGGCGTTCCTGCCTGTAGTCGGCCCTGGGCAGCTCGCGGATAAGCTCCGGGTCGTTTGCGCCGAAGATTTCTTCGGGCGGGATATTGACCTTTACGCGGTCGCCGGCCTTTTTGTTCATGAGCGCAGTTTCAACCGATGGATACTGGACGTCCACGCCCATCACAAAACTGCATGTCTGAGACTGGACAACAGGCCCCGGACCATCAGCCGGAACGACCCGCATCTCGCATTCGATCGTCACCATCGAACATTCCCCGATCCGCTCTTCCATACTTATCCGCCCTTATCTGTTAACTCTTCACTCTTGCTTCACCGTTTACCGCTCACTGCCATTTTAACCCTTGGCCGGCAAAAAGGGGACATTTTCTGTTTACTGTCGGACATATTCTGATTAAAAGCTAAGTGGCTGTTCACGCGGAGACGCAGAGGGCGCGGAGATGAGTAGATGAAGCAGGATCTTGCGGCCCAGGGCCCCCCCCGCCTTACCTTCGGGAACCTGTCCGGCATACCCGGGCTGGTGCATGGAGTTTTCACAAGGCACGGCGGGGTAAGCCTGCCGCCTTACGATAGCCTTAACGTGTCCTGGAGCAACGGCGATGCGCCCGAGGCAGTGCGGGAAAACCTTACCCGTATAAAGAGGGCGGCCGGCCTTGAAAGGCTCGTCTCGAGCCGCCAGTTCCACGGCGACTCGATAAATTTTATCGACAAAGAGTCCGTTAAAAGATTGGAGGTGCGCCCGCCCGTTCTGATCGCACCTCCCGGAGATGCGCTTGCGACCAATATGTCCGGGCTTGGTCTCATTATAAAGGTCGCTGATTGCCAGTCCATTTTGCTGGTGGATCCTAAAAGCCGCATCATTGCCAATATACACAGCGGGTGGCGCGGAAGCATCCGCAATATCGCCGGAAAGACCGTCCGACACCTCGAAGAGCGGTTCGGGCTGAATCCCGCAGGAACGCTTGCCGCCGTTTCGCCTTCCCTTGGTCCCTGCTGCGGCGAATTTGTGAACTACCGAAAGGAGATTCCCGAAGAGTTCCGGTTCTTTCAGGTTCGCCCCGGATACTTCGACTTCTGGGCGATCACCCGGGACCAACTCAGGGCGGCAGGCATCGGCGAGGGAAACATCGAGTTCGCGGCAAAGTGCACCGTGTGCGGCAGGGACGAGTTTTTCTCTTACCGGGCAGAAGGCCCAACGGGGCGCATGGCCTCGGTAATAGGCTGGAAAAGCCATGGGTAAGCTAATCGAAGAGGCCCGCATCACTTACCAGGAAAGGATTTGCGGGCAGATATTCCGGCTCCGGCTGCATTCGCCCAAAATTGCGGTCGCGGCCCGCTGCGGGCAGTTCGTGATGATTCGCGTTCGTGAAGGGACAGAGCCTTTCTTGCGCCGCCCTTTTTCCTTCAGCCGGATATATCCGGAAGACGGAGACTTCGAAATCCTCTACAGGGTTGTCGGCCGAGGCACGCGGCTCATGTCTCAGCTTGTGCCGGGGGATCTTGCAAGCCTTATCGGCCCTCTTGGAAACGGATTCGAGCTCCCGATAGACAGGACCCATCCCCTGGCCTTCATTGCCGGCGGGATCGGGATAGCGCCTCTTTTGGAGCTGATCGCACAGGTGATTTCAGATCGAGGTCAAAAGGGCGCACAGAACCTGCGCCTTTTCTACGGCGCCCGCACGGCAATCGAACTTTTGCCCGAAGACTTTCTGCGTGAGTCGGGCATCCGGGTCCACTTTGCAACCGACGACGGCAGTTTCGGCTACAGGGGGCGCGTTAGTCAAATGTTTGAAGAAGCCATGGCGCAGGGAGACTTCCGGCCCCTGGAGGTCTACTCATGCGGACCGCTCGCCATGCAGCATCACATTGCCGGGTGGGCGCTCTCAAACGATACACTCGCACAGCTTTCGATGGAGTCGTTCATGGCCTGTGGGGTCGGGGCTTGTCTTGGGTGCGCGCTCCCGGCCGCCACACCCGGTGACCCCGAGACAGAGCGCTTCGTGCACGTGTGCGAAGACGGTCCAATCTTTTCGGCAGGATCTATCAAATGGAACAAAATTCTGGCCCGGCAGACGCCTCCCCCGACCTGGCCGTTCAACTAGGGCCGCTGCGCCTCAAAAACCCCGTTATGAGCGCATCCGGCACGTTCGGCTACGGCGAGGAATACTCGAACTTCTTCGACCTGCGCCGTCTCGGGGCGATTGTTGTAAAGGGGATATCCCTTGAGCCCCGCGCCGGAAATCCTCCCCCGCGCCTCGTCGAAACACCGGCAGGGATGATAAACGCGATCGGTCTGGAAAATGTGGGGGTCGAAAGGTTTTTATCCGTAAAGCTCCCTTTTTTGCGCGATCTGGGCATACCTGTGATCGTAAACATCTTTGGCAGCACGATCGAGGAATACGGCGAACTTGCCGCCCGGCTCAACGGAGCGCCCGGGATAGCGGCCATCGAGATCAACGTGAGCTGCCCTAACGTAAAAGAAGGCGGGATGGTCTTCGGGACCGATCCGGCGATGACATCGAGGGTGGTCGAAGCCGTCCGGGGCCAAACCACCCTGCCCGTGATCACGAAGCTCACCCCTAATGTCACGAGCATCTCGGAGATCGCCAAAGCCGCCCGGGGCGCCGGAACAGACATAATCTCGTGTATAAACACCGTGGCGGCAATGGCCGTGGATATTTTTTCCAGGAGGCCGCGGCTTGCCAATATTTTCGGAGGGCTATCAGGTCCGGCCGTAAAGCCCGTTGCTCTTCGGTGCGTCTACGAGGTTGCCCGGGCGGTCGAATGCCCGGTAATAGGAATTGGCGGGATCACAGGGGCAACGGACGCCCTCGAGTTTTTGCTGGTCGGGGCGAGCGCCGTCCAGGTGGGGACCGCCAATTTCATAAATCCCGTCGCGGCAGTAGAAATAATCGAGGGAATAGAGCGCTTTTGCAAGGTGGAGGCAATTGCCGGCATAAAAAGCTATATCGGAAGCCTCGATACAAGCTGTCTGTTCCCTTTTGCCGAAGATTCGTGCGCCGCGATCTCATCTGAAATCTCATAAAGCATACATTCCGGGGGAAATCATCCCCTGTGCGCAACTCCGCATCAGCTTTCGACCTGCTTGCACTTACGGGCAAGACGCGCAGCGCCGATCAGGGCCGCATCATTGCCCAGACGGCTCCGCAAAATCACCGCAGTACCGGGATCGAGCATAGAAGAGTTTTGAGCGAGGGCTTTTTCCAGCGGACCGATGAACAGGTCCCAGGCCGGACTGACTCCTCCTCCTATGACCGCGTACCTGATTGCGAGGGCCGAGAAGATGTTCGCCAGGCAGATCCCGAGCGCCCAGCCCATCTTATCGAAGAGGGCCAGGGCCGTTGCGTCCCCTTTTTTCGCACACGCATAAATCGTCGTGGCGGCAATGGCCGTGGATATTTTTTCCAGGAGGCCGCGGCTTGCCAATATTTTCGGAGGGCTATCAGGTCCGGCCGTAAAGCCCGTTGCTCTTCGGTGCGTCTACGAGGTCACCCGGGCGGTCGAATGCCCGGTAATAGGAATTGGCGGGATCGCAGGGGCAACGGACGCCCTCGAGTTTTTGCTGGTCGGGGCGAGCGCCGTCCAGGTGGGGACCGCCAATTTCATAAATCCCGTCGCGGCAGTGGAAATAATCGAGGGAATAGAGCGCTTTTGCAAGGTGGAGGCAATTGCCGGCATAAAAAGCTATATCGGAAGCCTCGATACAAGCTGTCTTTTCCCTTTTGCCGAAGATTCGTGCGCCGCGATCTCATCTGAAATCTCATAAAGCATACATTCCGGGGGAAATCATCCCCTGTGCGCCACTGCGCATCAGCTTTCGACCTGCTTGCACTTACGGGCAAGACGCGCAGCGCCGATCAGGGCCGCGTCATTGCCCAGACGGCTCCGCAAAATCACCGCAGTACCGGGATCGAGCATAGAAGAATTTTGAGCGAGGGCTTTTTCCAGCGGACCGATGAACAGGTCCCAGGCCGGGCTGACTCCTCCTCCTATGACCGCGTACCTGATTGCGAGGGCCGAGAAGATGTTCGCCAGGCAGATCCCGAGCGCCCAGCCCATCTTATCGAAGAGGGCCAGGGCCGTTGCGTCCCCTTTTTTCGCACACGCATAAATCGTCTGCGCGCTGAGTTTTGCCGCACTTTCGAGCGCATGAAGCGGGCCCTGTCTTATCCCCTGGTCCACGAGGGCCTTTCTTGCGCCTGATACGAGCGCGCGCGCCGATGCGAACGCCTCCAGGCACCCTTTCGATCCGCAGGGGCAAAGGGGCCCTGCCGGTTCCACGATCATGTGGCCGATCTCCGCCGAAAACCCCAGGCCGTCTCCTTCCCACAGTTTCCCATTGAGAAAGAGGCACCCTCCCGTGCCGGTGCCAAGCGTGATTCCGACCCAGTTTCGGACTCCCCTGGCCGCGCCGGCCCAGCTCTCGCCCAGGCCGAAAACGTTTGCGTCGTTTTCCATGCAAACAGGGATTTGCAGATTCCGCCGAAGGTGCTGCCCGATAGGATATCCATCGAGCACCGGGAGGTTGGGAGAAAAAATCACCGAACCGGTGGAGCGGTCGATTTTTCCTGCGACCCCAAGCCCTATCGCGGCTACGTCGAGCCCCAGCTTCGCTGCTGAACGTAGAAGCGCCCGGCACTGGGCGAGCAATTTATTCGAAACCGATTCGGCCCCCCGGTCCAGCCGCACCTGCGCAAGACGGGAGGCGAGTATTTTCCCGGAACGGTTCACCAGGGCCGTCCTGAGGTTCGTCCCCCCGAGGTCGACTCCGATATAGGCGGTGTGTTCAATATCTTTCATGCTCCGCTGGTTATCTGGACAGGAACGTTTCGGGTACGTAGAAGACATAGCTGTCTGCCAGAATGTCGAACTGGGAGTTTGTCTCCCTTTCTATGCCGGCCAAAAGCTCTTTTAGAGACTGAGCGCTGCTGACGGTATCGATAAAGACGCCGGGAGCGTAATGCTCGGCGTGAAGCGGAAGCAGAAAACTTCGGACGTTTCCCCTCCATGAGACATTCAACTTTTCGCGCTCCTCGTTTATGATCTTGAAAAACCTTCTCACCAGGTCGGTTCGCAAAACGGGGGACGGCGCCCTGGTAACGCACTCCATGAGTCCCGCCAGCCAGTAGAGGCGGCGCATGCGTTTTTCATCTTCCCGAAACCTGAAAAGCCACAGGCATGTGTAGTGATAGCCGCCGTCGAGCGTAAAATGATTTGGCACAAGCGTTATAGGGGGTCTGTCCGGGGTTGCCTTCCGACGCTGCGCTTCGAGTTTTGCAGATTCCTCCCGCGTGCACAGGATGGGGCTTCCCGACAGCCATTCGCCTTTGCGAAACTCGAGCGGAGAGATGGCGATCAGGTTGTGTCCCGGTTTGAATCTTGAGGATAGATCGATGATATCTGCCATTCTTTTCCCGAACGCTAAACAAACAGACGGAGCCAGAAAGACAGTACGAAGCCCGATTTGGACGCTCCCGGAGGCGTCCCGCTAATTTATAAAAACGTGCTTGTAGAAGTCCAAATGTTCAATCACCGAACCGGCGCCTCTGGCTACGGCGGTAAGGGGGTCGTCGGCTATGTTGACTTTGAGATTGGTATGGCTGGCGAGAAGTCTATCGAGGCCCTTTAGGAGCGCTCCTCCACCAGCGAGCCAGAACCCGCTGTCGTGAATGTCGGCTGCAAGGTCGGGCGGGGTCTTCTCAAGCGCCCGCCTCACCGCTTCAACGATTGCATCCACCGGTTCCTTTATCGCTTCGCGGATTTCTTCGTCGCTGATCGTAAAAGTTCTGGGTATGCCCGACAGAATTTCCTTCCCGGTGATCTCGATTAGCTCGGGTCTTTCGGGAACAACCGCCCAACCTATCCTCATCTTCACCGATTCGGCGAGAATCTCGCTTATTATCATCTGGCGCTCGCGCTGGATGTAGCGCAGGATCGCCTCGTTGGCCTCGTCGCCCGCCACCCGCACCGATTCGCTGTAGGCCACGGCGAACATGGATATCACCGCGACCTCCGTGGTCCCGCCCCCGATGTCGACCACCATATTCCCGTGAGGCTGGTCGATGGGAAGTCCGGCGCCGATAGCGGCGGCCATCGGTTCTTCGACCAGGTGTATGAACCTGGCCCCGGCCTGTTCGGCGGCCTCGATTACCGCCCTTTTCTCAACCGAAGTGATCCCGGTGGGCACCGCTACGACAAGCCTGGGGTGAAAGAGCTGACGCTTGGCCAAAACCTTTGACAGAAAATACTTGATCATCACTGCCGTTACCTCGAAATCGGCAATGACGCCGTCTTTGAGCGGACGAACGGTTACGATTTTCTGGGCGTGTCTGCCGATCATATTTCTTGCTTCCTGGCCCACCGCTATCACCTTGTGGGTATCCAGGTTTATGGCCACAACCGATGGTTCGTTGAGCACGATCCCCTTGCCCCGCATATATATGAGTGTGTTTGCCGTCCCAAGGTCCATCGCCAGGTCTTTTGAGAAAAATGACAGAAGCCATCCAAACATATATAACCCTTCTATTTGATCTTGCTTGCGCAGAAGCTCGCACGGTGCACCTGTGGGCTGGGCGGGCTGCGAAGACTGCGCTACGCCCCCTGTGCCGGTGAACCGTCATGTTTTTCGCAGAGTCTATAGACAATGAATCAGCCGGTCAACTGTTTATGAGGCAGCTTTTTCGGGTTTTAGACCAAATGCCGAAAAGAGCCGCTGGCTGACAAGGGGCCAGAGCTCATCGATTTTTGCCGCATCCTGTGGAAAACCGGCCGAAGAAATATAGGGGTGGAGTCTAATTCCCTTGATTCCTTTGAGTGCGATTTTACCAAAGCCGGCAAGCTCGGCAAGCTGGTTTTCGGCCTCCTGGACGGTCGTTTCGGCGAATAAAACGCCAAAGCGGTTTTGCGCAAGCTGCCCGACCAGGACCCCCGGAGGCAGTGCGTCGCAAAGAGATGAGGCCAGTTCGCGTTGAAGCTGCCTGATCCTTTTGGGCAGGACTTTTGTGGTAAGTATCTGCCAGGGTTCGAACTGAATGAGCCCCAGAGCAAATGGAGCGTTTGACTGCATGGATGCGTGAAACATGCCTTCGACTCTTGATTCGAAGGCCGGGGCGCTGAACAGGCCGGTGCAGATATCGTATGAGTGCAGGGCCTCGTTTTCTTCCTTGTAATAGATCTGTTCGAGCAGGAGCAGAAGAAAATGAAAGGCATGCGCCACGGTGCGCTCCGAATCCGCGTTCCAGTCGATCACCTGCCGGGCCAGAAAAGCAAGGGCAAGTTCATATCCGAGCGAGGTCTGGCCGCGCATTCCCCAGACCGTGCCCTGATGGGGGAGGTTTTCGCCCGGAGAAAACAGGTAGTGGTCCGATGTGGCGGGATTAAGGCGTATGATGAGCAAATTTTTCTGGCTCTGCAGGACCCAGCCCATCAGCCCCTGCTTTGTTGAAAAACTCTGAGTGACCAACCCTCTTGGCGTGTTTGCCGTGCAGCCCAGGATGCGATAATTTTTCCTCTCGGGTTCTCTGAGCACCAGAAAGCCGTAGTCCATGCCCAGTATCTGCGACCACTCGGCAGTGAACAGCCCGCAGTAGTTATCGAGAGCGCACCCCTTGAAGGCGACTTCGTCGAGCCGGTTCAAGACTTCGAATACCCTGGCGTAGTTTTCATGCCGCTCCTCTGCTTCGCGGCTTTTCAAAACCCCGCCGAGAAGGTCGGCGAATTCTTTTATCCATTTTTGCTGCTTATCGTTAAATCCCCAGCCGTATTTCGTATCGACGTAGAGAATCCCCGCTCCGCCCGCAACCGGTACTGCATAGAGCCCCTTTATGTGAGATTCGCCTTCCCGGTAGAAAGGAAGGGTAAGGGGTATGGATGAGGTCGCCTCGTGGAGCTTATCAAGATGAATGGTTTGTCCTACTTTTTGCACACGGGAAAGTATCCCGCTGCCTTCCAGGGGAAGCGAAATCCGGGTGGGAATGAATTTGCTCAAGCTCTGCACGGCGGCTAGATCGAGCCGGCGGTTTCTTTCATCGAAGACAAAAAAAGCTGTGGTATAAGCTTCGAGGATATTGGCCAGAAGATTTACCAGCGGCTGATAGGGGTTGGAATCCATAAGCTCCGCCTGCAGCAAAAAACCCGCTTCCTGTTATGCGCAGAAATTTTGTTCTATGATAGAATAGCCTCTATGAGCGTCTTTCTAGTACTGGAATGAGAGTTTTCTGTCAATAGGCTTGAGTCCCTGGAGAAACCGATGGGCAAGATCGTGATTTTACCCGAAATTGTGTGCAACCAGATCGCCGCCGGCGAGGTCGTCGAACGGCCTGCCGCTGTGGTCAAAGAGCTCATTGAAAACAGCATCGATGCCCGGAGCTCCAGGATTTCAGTAAGCCTCATCGATGGGGGATGCCGGGAAATCCGGGTAGTGGACAACGGGTGCGGGATGAGCGGCGAAGACGCGCTGATGGCGCTCGAAAGGCATGCGACAAGCAAAATCAGGTCCGCACAGGACTTAAGTTCAATATCATCGCTCGGGTTTCGCGGGGAAGCGATCCCGTCGATTGCGGCTGTAAGCCGCTTCGAGCTTAGCACTCGCGAACATGAGGCCCTTTGCGGAACGTCGATCAGAATTGAAGGAGGCGTGATAAAGGATGTTGCCGAGAAGGGGTGTCCTCCCGGGACCCAGGTGCTCGTGCGCGACCTTTTTTACTGCGTTCCGGCAAGGCGCAAGTTCCTGCGCAGAGCGGAAACCGAGCTTGCTTACATAATGGACCAGTTTTTGCGCATTTCCCTTGCAAACCCCGGGATCCACCTGCAGCTCCAAAGCCGGGAAAAGGTGCTGTGCGATCATCCGAGGTGCGAAGGTTTACTGCCCAGGGCTGCACAGGTGCTCGGACCTGAAATTAGAAGGTCGCTTGCTTCAATCGATTTTGAAAAAAACGGCATAAGCGTATCCGGTTTTCTTGCGCCTCCCGACGTCCAGAGGACGAACAGCCAGAGCCTTTTCCTTTGTGTAAACGGCAGGGCCGTCTGGGACAGGCTTCTTCAAAGGACGGTGCTTGCGGCCTACGAAGCCCTGATCCCCCGTGGGAAATTTCCGGTCGTGGCGCTTTTTGTGGGAATTTCCACCGCGCAGGTGGACGTAAACGTTCATCCCGCAAAAAGAGAAATCAGGTTCAGAAACCCCGGCGAAGTAATATCGGTTGTGAAGGCCGGCCTCCTCAAAGCGCTTTCGGCGATTCGCCCGAGGCCGCACGGATTTTCGCTGCCGGGAGGCGAAATTTTCGAAAAAAGGCAAGCGGCGCCTCACGCGGGGATAGCAAGCGAAGGCCAGGCGCCTTTCGGTTCCGCAAGATCGTCTGCAAGTAACATGGAACTTGCCCCGGACTTCTGTGTCAAATCCCTTCGACATCCGGCTTCCGGCATATCCAGGCTCCGTGATCTATCCGCAGAAGCGCTGCCCGAACAGGGAATCTTGCCCGAAAGGCCGCCGGGCCCGCCGGCCCAGGCCCAGATGGATGCGGGGGCATTCGCCTGGTCGAGCCTCAATCTTATCGGGCAGCTTGCGAACTCCTTCATCCTTCTTGAAGCCCCGGACGGTCTCGTTCTGATAGACCAGCACGCGGCTCATGAAAGGATCGTCTTCAGCGCCCTCGGCAAAAAGAAGACAAGGGCCGCTCAGCTTCTTACACGGCCCGCCGTCGTTGACCTTTTGCCAAAGGAAGCCGTGCTGCTCAAAAGCCTGGTCCCCTCCCTGAGCGATCTAGGATTTGAAATCGAGCCTTTCGGAGGAAGCAGTTTCGTCATTCACGCAGTCCCGGCGACTCTGTCCGGGTTTAAACCCGAAGAAATAGTGCGCGACTATCTGCGGTATGCCGAAGAGGAGTGCCCGGCAAACGAGGGCGAAATCCTGCTCGGGCTTGCCAGGGTGGCCTCCTGCCACGGATCGGTGAGAGCAGGCCGCAGGCTCAAAGCCGAAGAAATGAAGCGCCTGCTGGAGGCGCTCGATTCGATCGATACCCCCTTTACTTGCCCGCACGGCAGGCCGCTTTCATACACTCTTAAATATGAGCAGATTTTCCGATTTTTCAAAAGGAGCTGAGCAGGGGGGCGCTGTCCCTCTGGTTCTGCTTGCCGGGCCGAGCGCATCGGGTAAAACCTCCCTGTCGATCGAACTGTCCGCCCGGTTTTCAGCCGAAATAGTGAACGCCGATTCAATGCAGGTTTACCGCCGCATGGAAATCGGGACTGCAAAACCAACCCCTGAACAACGCCGCATTGTCCCCCACCACCTGATAGACGTAGCGGACCCCGATGAGCCCTTCGATGCGGCAAGATACCTCTCAATCGCCCGTCCGGTAATCGAAGATATATTGAAGCGCGGCAAGCTCCCCCTGGTCGTGGGAGGCACGGGCCTCTACATGAGGGTACTGACTCGAGGTCTGTGCCCGGGGCCACCCTCGGACCCCGAAGTGAAAAGAAGGCTGATCGCCGATGAGAAGTCTAAAGGCCTTGGCGGGCTCTATTGCGATCTTTTGCGGATCGACCCTGAATCGGCAACAAGAATTCACCGAAACGACCGGCAACGAATTATTCGGGCGCTCGAGGTCTTTTATCTCGGGGGGGTCCCATTATCCATTCTGCAGAAGGGCCATGGTTTCAGGCAGCGGCTTTTCCCCGCGGTAAAGGTCTTTATCAACCGGGAGCGGGAGGTGCTCTACGAACGTATAAACCGGAGAGTCGACCGGATGCTTGAGGCGGGCTTAAAAGATGAGGTCGAAGGGCTCCTTGCCATGGGCTACGCAGCGGAGCTCAAATCGATGCAGTCGATCGGATACAGGCAGATGGCCGCTCACCTGGCGGGCGCCATCCCGGTCGATGAGGCCGCCTTTCAGATAAAGCGTGAGAGCCGGCATTACGCCAAACGGCAGATCACGTGGTTCCGTGGCGACCACGAGTTTCGATCTTTTGACGCCGACGATATCGAGGGAATAGACCGATATATCCGGCAGGGAATTGAGGAATTGAAGGCGCCGTTCACTGTTTATGATTGACGGACACGCTCATCTAAATGAAATAAAGGATATCGACGCCTCGATTTTGCGGGCCAGGTTGTCGGGGGTTTGCGCAATAATAGGTGTCGGCATGGATATCGAGTCAAACAGAAAAACGCTGGATATTGCCGGCCGTTTCCCCGGGATCGTCTATCCAGCGGTCGGATACCACCCCTGGTCTATAGTGGCCGACCAAATCGAAGAAAACCTCGCATTTATAAAAGAAAGGCTTCCATCCTGCGTGGCCCTTGGCGAAGTGGGCATCGACTACAGGGCGAAGGTGAAAAAAAAGATTCAGCGGGAAGTTTACGGGCGGCTTATATCGATGGCGCACGAGGCGGGCAGGCCGGTAATAATTCACTGCCGCTTTTCACACGCCCGCACATACGAGATGACCGCATCGGCCGGAATCGACAGAGCCGTATTTCATTGGTTTAGCGGTGAAAAAGATGTCCTCACCGGGCTGCTCGATTCGGGGTATTTTATCTCGGTGACGCCGGCCCTGGCCTACAGCCCCTTTCACCGTGACGCCGCCGCCTTTGCGCCCCTTGAGCGCATCCTGGTTGAAACGGACGCGCCGGTCGAATACGGGGGCAAAATATCGGAGCCCGCCGATCTTATCATTGCCCTGCGGGAGCTTGCACGGATCAAAGGCATATCGGTCGAGGAGGCCGGGAGGATCACGGAACGGAACACTCGTTGCTTTTATCGGCTGGAATAGTCCAAAACCGCATATCTTTGGAGCAACGGCGGGAGGTTTTTGCAACCTTGCCCAAAACGTTTTCCGCCTGAACCTCCCCGGCATTGGCCGGTGTTGCGCCACCTGGCTTCACAGTCAGGTTGCTTCCAGTTGCTTTTCCATAAAAATGAATATCAGGTCATTGTTTGCCCTTTCACGCTTATATTCCCGGTATCCGAGCTTTTGATACAAATATAGATTCCGCACACTGCGATGGCCGGTAAACAGTTCCAATCTTCTTATCATGCCGGCATGACTTTCAATGTGGGTCATGAGCGCATAACCAATCCCCCGATTCTGATACGCCGGATGTACTATCAGCTTCCCCACGAAACACGTATCGCCCTTCACTGTGGTTCGCACGGAACCCACCGGATTATTTCCCTGTATCGCTTTGAAAACACTATGCGATTGAAACTCGTCCTCAAGCTCTTCAAGCGTCTGCATCAACGGCTGTATCGAGAAGTCATTGTAAATTTCCGCCTCGCTTCGAAACGCGAGCTTTTGCAGCCCCAGGATCTCGGCAGCGTCTTCGATCATGGCCGGTTCAATTTGCATGGTCCTGCAACTCCAACGGCGTCCTGGCAAAAGCCCGTTTGAACCGGCAAGTTCACGATATCTTCGGCAATGAGAAATCTTTGGTCCCCCGATGCATCTTCCATGCTTCATCGGCGCTAAATATCAGCTATTATTACAAACAGATAGGTTTCGCAATCGCTGGTTTAAAATTCCAATTGCGGGAAGAGGCTGAGGGCCGGAATGAATGCGGACAACTACCAGCAGCGTTTGACTCTAAAACGTGGGGAGCTTCGCACCATAAGCGCTTAAATAAAGATGAGCAACTGAAGGAAAAAAGATCGTCATTCCGGCGAACGCCCATTGCCGTCAACTTAAGGCAGATGTTCTTAAGTGGCCTCGGTTTCCGAGGTTTGCCACACTGTATTACCGGCGGGGTGGCCCGGATAATCATGCCCCCCTTTTCGCAAGCATTCACCACAGCATTTCATGTCCCTGAGGGACACCCCAAACCATGAAAAGGTGTTAAGCTGTAGGAGCGCGCCATGCGCGCGATCAACTTTTCGTAGCAGCTTTTCACGTCCCTTCGGGACACCCTG
This sequence comes from uncultured delta proteobacterium, assembly GCA_963805125.1. Lineage (GTDB taxonomy): Bacteria > Desulfobacterota > Syntrophobacteria > Syntrophobacterales > Syntrophobacteraceae > SbD1. The sequence continues at coordinate 796,721 of CAWDTD010000001.1, forward strand.
AAACCATGAAAAGGTTCTATAGATATGCTATTTTGCCCTTTAGCTAAATGATGGAAGCAGGCCGTCTCTCTGTGATGCCATGAGCTCGCGTAGCAGCATGGCCCGGACATCGCTTCGAACCCGAGACTGTTGCTATCCCATGCGGGATGAGCACGCGTAGCAGATTGATTTTGTTCCGACGTCCTCCAGCGTTTAGTGTCACAACAAACGGAGGGAATAGCATGGAGCCGATCTATACGAGTTGTTGCGGTCTTGACGTACACAAAAAAAGCATCCAGGCATGTGTCCGGCGCATTGGCAAAAATGGGAAAGTCCAACATGAGGTACGTCTGTTCGGCACGATGACACAGGATATTCGGGATCTTGCCGACTGGCTTTCCCAAGAGGAGGTCACCCACGTAGCCATGGAATCTACCGGGGTCTACTGGAAGCCCATCTACAACATTCTTGAGGGCAGATTCAACATCCTGCTTGTAAATGCAAGGCATATCAAGAATGTCCCTGGAAGAAAGACTGATGTTAAAGACTGCCAGTGGATTGCGCATCTGCTCCAAAGTGGGCTTCTCAAAGGAAGCTTTATTCCCGATAGAACCCAGAGGGAGCTTCGGGACCTGACTCGCCACCGTACCAAGTTGGTTGACCAGAGAGCCTCTGTGGTAAATCGGGTTCACAAGGTCCTGGAAGATGCCAACATAAAGCTCGGGGCTGTTGCAACCGACATCATGGGCAAATCGGGAAAAGACATGATTCGGGCGCTTATTGAAGGTCGACAGGACGGCACCCAGATGGCCGAGCTTGCCAGAAGGCAACTTAGAGGAAAAATCCCACAGCTTCGCCTTGCTCTCGAGGGGCATGTTACCGACCACCATCGGTTTATGCTGGGCGAGTTGATGGATCAGCTTGATTATCTGGACGGGCAAATCGAACGTTTCAGTCAACGGATCGAAGAGGTGAGCCGCCCTTTCGCACAAGCCATTGAGGAGGTGGCGCGCCTTCCCGGTTTTGAAAGGCGTGCTGCTGAGAACACCATAGCAGAGATCGGCTGCAATATGGACCAGTTTCCTTCGGCAGACCACCTCTCTTCGTGGGCCGGGATCTGTCCGGGCAGTAATGAGAGCGCCGGCAAAAGGAAGAGTGGCAAAACTACCAAGGGAAGCAAATGGCTCCGCTCCACTCTTGCCCAGGCAGCCTGGGCCGCATCGAGGAAGAAAAACTCCTACTTCCACGCCCAATACGGCCGCCTGGCTGGCCGAAGAGGGAAAAAGCGAGCGGTGATCGCTGTTGCTCATTCTCTCCTCACTGTCATCTATTATGTGCTCAGGGACCATGTTGAATACAAAGACCTTGGTCAGGACTATTTTGACAAACTAAACTCAAAACGACTCGTCCCCTACCTCGTAAACCGGCTAAAAAACATGGGCTACGAGGTAAATCTGGTACCGCTCGAAAGTGCGGCCTAAAGAACTTTTCGAGACAGAGACGGGGCATAGTCCGGTCAAGGAGAGGGCACAGAGGGAAACGCAGTGGAAACGGAAAACAGACCCTAAAAAGAGCGGGGAAATGATTTTTCACTTTAAATTTCCCCCGCACCCCCCAGAGCCGATCCATGGTTTACTCTTGGTTTTCCTCTGTGCCCTCTGTGCCTCTGTGGTGAACCTTTACCCCTTTTCTAAACGGGGACCTCGTATTTCCCCCCTTTTCTAGAGCCTGTCCCGGACCCCGATCCGGGAGGGGGCAGGGGGGATTTTACCGGGCGCGAGGCGCAGGGGGTCTGGCGATAAGCTGCCGAAAACAGGGAGGGTGCTAATGGAGCGCAAGGTCTTTGATCTCCGGGGCCATACCTCGCGGAGCGTGGACAACAAACTTAAATCCCGTGCCACCCCCAAAAGTCCCTGCCAACCTGTAGCCTTTTGTGTTGACGGCAATGGGCGAACGCCCGAATCCAGCGCTCTTGGTTTTCATTCTAAAATCAATAGAAAGGCACTGGCCCCCGGTGCCTGCCCCGGCCCCCGGATCAAAGCCTGCCCCGGACCCCGGATCAAAGCCTGCCCCGGACTTGATCCGGGGTCCGGGGCGACGGCAATGCGAATAAAGGCTATTAATAACTTCAATGACTTACGCGCTTATTTAAGCGCTTATGGAGCAGTGCCCCCCCCACCCCCTTCGCCGTTGCGCGGCTATTTTAGATGGCGCCGCTGCATGCGCCGAACGCTCGGCCACACGCGCTTTCGCGTGTGCGCCTGGCGGAGCCTGGAGATTGAGGGGAATCATTCCCCCGCTCTTTTGCTCTACTACAATTTTGAACGCACCTCCGTATGAGAGCAAAACTCCAGGAAAAGACAAAAAATAGAGAGATCAGCTGCATGCCGCATATTCCCGTATGCAGTGCTTCAACCTGTCGCCGAGCTTGTCTTGCGCAATATCAAGATCGTAGTCCGCCTGGAGACCCAGCCAGAATTGCGGAGATGTGCCGAAGTAGCGCCCGAGACGAAGAGCTGTATCCGGACTGATCCTGCGTTTGCCATGCACGATCTCGTTGATGCGGCGCGGCGGAACGCTTATGACAAGAGCCAGTTTGGCCTGAGTGATGCCCATGGGTTCGAGGAACTCCTTGAGCAGGATTGCACCGGGATGGACGGGTCTGATTCTTTGCTCTTTCATGATGCGAACCCTTCTGGAAGAAATCCGTTTTCAACCTCGATGCATCTGCCGTGCCATTTAAGGAGGCCTGCCGCGGATCGTTGATGCGTGAGCTATGCCTGCCCAAAGGGTGTGCGGGACATCTAAAGATCAATGACAGTCTCGTATTGCCGATGACGCCCGGGGTTACGCGCATCGGCGGCGAACAGCCGGATTCGTTACATCGGGGTGGGAATTTTGTTTAGGGCATACTGCAAAATTGGCGATCCGCCTTAAATAAGTTTTAGACAATGGAGTGTTAGTCAGAAAACTCGAATATCCAGGGGGTAATTCACTATGGTCAAAAAGAGTGGCATAATACTGCTGTGCGCGGTTATCGCAAGCCTCTTTATCGTGGCTCGCAGGGTCGAGGCAGGGGGCCTTGCCCGTGACGCCAGGGCAGAGGGCCTTGCCAGCGATCCGTTTTCCATCCCGCCGGGGGAGGCCGAAGCCAAAGCCGCGCTGGAAAAATCCCCGAGGCATCACGAATGGGTGAATATCTCCGTTCCGGGTTCGGAGAAAAAGTTGAGCTCTTTTATCGTCTACCCGGAACGTAAGGATAAGGCGCCGGTAGTTATTGTCATCATGGAAGTATACGGCCTGACCGACTGGATCCGGGCCGTCGCTGACAGTTTGGGGGCACAGGGCTTTATAGCACTTGCGCCGGACTTGCTCTCGGGCCGTGGGCCGGGAGGCGGAGGGACCGACGCTTTTGCGGGCCGTGATGATGTCGTGAAGGCTGTGAGCGGTCTTTCATCGGCTGATGTCGTTACCATGCTTGATGCAGTAAAAGACTACGCAACGAACTTGCCGGCAGCGACTCGAAAGTTCGCGACGGTAGGTTTCTGCTGGGGTGGCGGCCAGAGTTTCAATTACGCGACCGTTCAGCCCAAACTTGGCGCGGCGGTGGTCTATTACGGCGTATCTGCCCGACTTGAGGCGATGGGTGCGATAAGTGCTCCGGTGCTTGGCCTCTACGGCGGCGACGATGCCCGCGTGGTGAGCACTGTAAAGCCTGCAGAAGAGAAAATGAAAGAGCTTGGGAAGGTCTATGTTACGCACATCTACAAGGGTGCAGGGCATGGTTTTCTAAGGGCGCAGGAGCAAAGAGGCGGGGCGGACCTCGAGGCCTCACGGCAAGCGTGGCCGGCTACAATCCAGTTTCTGGAGAAAAACCTCGAGTAAAGCCGGGGACTCAGCCGACAGCCCAGCCTCTGTGTAATGGAGACGAAAGACCGAAGGCGGACAATCGCTGTTTTCCGTCCTCTGTCCCCCGTTTGGTTTCCTAAGCAATGGTCAGGGAGCATGCCAAAATGGGATATCCAAAATTTGGTTTCATCAGACAGAAATTTGAAAAAGGGACCTCTGCGGACCTCGGCCTGATGTTGATGTCGCAATTGGATCGCTCGGGGCTCCTTGCGCCAATCCGCAAAGGCGACCGGGTACTGGTCACCGCCGGCAGCCGCGGCATCGAGTCGATGAATGAGGTGCTCAAAACCTGCGTTGCTGCAATAAAGGAATGTGGGGGCCATCCTTATGGCGGTTGTAGGTCTTGGCAGGCAACCCGGCGCCGAAACGATGCACCGGCTCGCGGTAAATATTACTTACTTCGAAGCGATTCACGCGATAGCGGCGTCGCTTTTCAAAAATCTCAGGGTCCTTGGCGCGGTTGCGCTTCTTGAAGACCATTTCAACCATCTGCGAAGGGTCGAAGCCATTCGGGCGGACGAAGTTTTCGCCAGGGAACCGGTGCTCCTTAAGGAATCGAGGCTCTATAAAGCGAAGCTGCCCTTCGAAGAATTGGACATCCTGATAATTGACCGGATCGGAAAGGAGTTCTCGGGGGCCGGGATGGATACAAAGGTTGCCGGCCGGATCATGAATGTGTAAGAGAAGGAATGCCGGAGCCCGAGGATTACCCGAATTGTCGTTCGCGAACTGTCTGAGGCGTCAGGCGGCAACGCCACCGGGATCGGACTTGCCGATTACACTGCACGCAGAGCCGTAGACGAGATTGATTTTGAGGCAACCGCACTAAACTGCGTGACGGCCGTAGCTCCGGAAAAGGGCCGTATTCCGTTGTCTTTTGCCTCGGACAAAATGGCTGTGGAGGCCGCATTCAAAACGATCGGGCTCTGGAGTCCCGAGAAGGTGAGGATTGCCTGGATTTCGAATACGAAGAATCTTGAGTTCATGGCCGTATCGAGCGTGCTGCTGGAGTCGGCTGGAAAGGAGTTCGAAGTCTGGGGCAAGGGCGGACTCTTCGACCTTCCCTACGATGAATCCGGAAACCTCCCGCGTCTTGAAGACTATTTGTTTCAGTAGTAGCCCTCATGCGATGCTTTCCCTCTGAACAGATAGTAGCAAAAGGCGGTATAGGCTAGAATTACCGGCAGGATGACCAGAGTTCCGGCGAGCAAAAACGACTGTGAGGAAGCCGCTGCGGCAGCCTGCCGGAAGGTGACGGCAAACGGGACCAGCCATGGCCACAGGCTGATGCCCCACCCGATGTAACCCATAAGAAAAACGCCGATGCTCAGGAAGAAGGGACGATTCTCCATACCCCTGTGCAGATCCCGCCATATCATGACGAAAAGAGCCGCGGTTATAAGGGGTACGGGCAAAAGGTAGTAGAAATTGGGAAAACCGAACCACAAATTTCTTATGCCCGCATTCATTATCGGCATGCTGATACTGACGATCCCCATGAACACTCCCACATAGCCAAGGACATAAGAGGCGCATTTTCGCGCCCACTCCTGGGTGATTCCGTCGGTTTTCATCACCAGCCAGGTGGCTCCAAGCAGCGCATAGCCGAACAGCAGGGCCACCCCCGTCATGAAACTGTATGCACTGAGCCAGTCGAGGGGGTGCCCCGCGAAGCTTCGCCCCGCGACCTGCACCCCTTTGACGTAGGCCCCAAGGATCATGCCCTGCATGAAAGCGGCGACAATAGATCCAAAGTGGAAAGCGTAGTCCCAGATAAACCGGGATTTGACGGCCTTGAATCGAAACTCGAACGCCACGCCGCGAAAGATAAGACCCAAAAGCATCAGGATGACGGGCATGTAGAGCGCCGGCATCAGGATAGCATAAGCAAGCGGAAACGCTGCGAAAAGCCCCCCGCCGCTTAGCACCAGCCAAGTCTCGTTGCCGTCCCAGAAGGGTGCGATCGAGTTCATCATGCGGTCCCTGCATTCATCCGAGGGCGCGAAGGGAAACAGAATGCCCACCCCCAGGTCGAAGCCGTCCAGAAGGACATACAGGAAAAGTGCCGTGAAAAGCAGGCCGAACCATATGAGCGGAAGATCCACGTAGCCCTCTAAGCTAAACATGCTCTTACTCCTGTCTCGAAGCAAAACGCGGCATAATGGGAGGCTTCTTGACGCCGTGCGAACCGTAAATACCCGCCTCGGCATCGGGGCCTTTTCTGATCAGCTTTATGATGTAATAGCTCCCGGCGCCGAACACAACCCCGTAGGTGAGGACAAAAACGGCAAGGGATATGGCAATGGGAATGCCATGGACCGGGGAGACCGCCTCCGAGGAACGCATGACACCCTGGATTATATAAGGCTGCCTTCCGATTTCCGTGACAAACCATCCGGCCAGCACGGCGGCAAATCCGGCCGGGGTCATGGCCATGCACCAGCACTGAAACCACTTCGTGTCGAACAGACGCTTCCTGAAATAGAGGACAAGCGCGCTCAGGCCCGTAAAAATCATCAACAGGCCGACTCCGACCATAACGCGGAAGGACCAAAAAACCCAGGGCACAGGCGGCCGTTCGTCTTTGGGCCATGCCTTCAAGCCCCTTACCTCTCCGTTCAGATCATGTGTGAGAATAAGGCTCGAGAGTCTTGGAATTTCGATTGCATATTTGGTCTTTTCCTCTTTTTGGTCCGGCCACCCGAACAGATTGAGCGGCGCGCCGCGCTGCGTTTCCCATAGTCCTTCCATGGCGGCAACCTTGACCGGCTGGTGAATAAATGTGTTGAGACCGTGCATGTCGCCAAACAACAGTTGCAGGGGGGCTACGAAAATCGCCATTATCATGGCCATCCCCAACATCACGCGCGCCTCCCTCCCGTGGCGGCCGCGCCGCAGGTAAAATGCGCCGACGCCTCCGGCAACAAAAGCTGTCGTAAGGTAGGCGGCGGTGACCATATGGAGGAACCGGTACGGCAGAGACGGGCTGAAGATAATCTGCGCCCAGTTCACTGGATAGAGCAGGCCGTTTTCGCCAACCCGGAATCCCTGCGGCGTCTGCATCCAGCTATTGGCCGCAAGTATCCAGAATGCGGAAATCAGGGTCCCCGCAGCTACGATCACGGTTGCGGCAAAATGCATCCGGGGACCGACGCGGTTCATGCCAAAAAGCATGATCCCAAGAAATGATGCCTCCAGAAAGAATGCCGTCAGCACTTCGTAGCCCAGCAGCGGCCCGAGAATGTTTCCGACTTTGTCCGAAAATGCCGACCAGTTGGTGCCGAACTGGAATGACATGACCACGCCCGATACGACGCCCATGCCGAATGTGACGGCAAAGATCTTGACCCACATGCGGTATATATCCGCGTAGACCGTGTTGCCGGTTTTAAGCCATCGCCATTCGAGCACGGCAAGCCAGCTTGCCAGACCAATTGTGAAGGCCGGAAAAAAGATGTGAAACGAAAGAGTGAAAGCGAACTGGATGCGTGAGAGAAGCACTGGGTCGAGGTTTGCAATCATGACCTTAAGTCTCCGGAAATCAGAACCACCGATGGATATGGATGGACGCTGATAATAAAAAGCATACTCCTCGGCCCCAATAGTGTGCATCCCAATGCAGGAATGCAAGCCCCTAAAATGAGATGAGAAACTGTAGGACCTTCACCGATGTGGATGAATCATAGTTGCGCGGGCATCCGGAAGACATTGACGATTACATCGCCATCCTTTTTGAACAATACGCAAAGGAGGGCGATACGGGGGCGCTGCTCTCTTGCGGGTTCCATGCCGCGTTAAGGGCCTGACCAAACGAAGAAGCGGGCATGAGCCGCAAAGGCGTTTAAAAAGCGCTTTGCGAAGGGGGAAACCCCGAGTTCGCCGGCATCGATTCCATCTTGCACGTTATGGGGTACAGACTGGCACCGAAAAACCTTGAGGTTTGCACGAATCCGTAAAGATCCGTCATTTGTACAAACGTACCTATTCCCCACGTCGGGGCGAAATCCCGGCGCCTGTCCGTAAAAACATCGCTAAAACCTGACCGGATTGAACATCGTGCCATAAATCAGGATTTTTGGCACAAAATCTGCCTTTATCAAAATCGAATGGCCTTGATATTGTTTTCAGGCAGAAGAGCCCAGAAACTCATAGTGTCCCGCTGTAAGTCCTGCTGATACTCTACGCCGATGAGATTCTGGCAAGTATGGCGCTCCCCAAGGTGTTGGAGTACATTATGTTCAAACGGCGGAGCAATATGAGCGTGTGCGATACTTCCGAAAAAAGCAACGATAACCCTCGTCATATTATATTCATTAGTCTCAAAACGAATGAAGGTAACCGTTCACCGGAGTGTGTCAGCGGATAAGTGAAGGCAGTGACTCCTGCCGGAAGAACGCGGTCATGAGGTGAGTGAGAAACCGAAAAGCATTCTTCTGCTGCATCTGGCAAGTTCGGGTAACGGTGAGGATTCTTTCGGTGAATCGCTCTCCGTCGCAAGACTGATTACCGAAGCAAATCTTGCGCCATTGAACGGCGGGCCGGATTGCCCGCTCGGCCACATTGTTGGTTGGCTCGATTCCCTCGACGCACAAAAAGGTGAAAAGAATGTCCCAGTTTTTGAGAAAACCGGCGGCGCGTAACCTCACTCCTTTGTCGGAACTGTCCCGGTAGCGCAGGCAGGAGCATTTCATGCGGCCCCGGATAAGAGCGGTCGCCTGCCACAGCTCTTCGCGGGTACAACCGGCTTCCTTGAAAGCATGCCAATAGCTGAAGAGCGTTCCGGCTTCCTTTAGCATATGCCGGGCAAAAAGATAAGCATCAGGACTTGCTCGCCCATCCTTGATGCCTTTTAGTTTGCGGATAAGGTGCGCCCAACAAAGCTGGCGGACCTTGGATTTATGATATTTGCTGTAGGCGGAGTGGTCGTCGCTCGTGATGACTCCAGAGAAGGATTCACCCAGAACGGATTGCAGGACCTTCGATGCCCTGCTTGAAGCAACGCGGAAGAATACGGCCACTGAGGAGACAAAAACCCACAACCAGCGGGGGTCGCCAGAGGACTTCCACCCTGTTTCGTCTATATTGAGGGATTGAGCCCCGGCAATGTCTTCTCTGATATGTTCGGTTTCGGGTGCGCAGGCAAGAGATACCCGTTCAAGAATCCGGCAAATGGCGCCCAGTGAGATATCCAGATTAAAGATGGTGCGCATGATCTCCGCGATGCCTCTTCTGGTTCCCCTGTGGACCGAAGCCAGGTAGGCCACTGCCGCATGAACACCCGGGCCGAAGTTGCTTATCTCCACCTCCGGAGGTAATGCGGCGCGGGTCACATGGCCGCAGGAACAGGCCAGCTCGCGGCATCGGTATTCGGTCTTGATCGGATGGATTTCCGGCAGATCGAACACTTGGTGTCTCAGGGGCCTGGATGGTTCTTCAAATTGATGCGGCGCCAAGGTCTTGCCACATTCCTCGCAGGTTTGCGGATAGATGTTTTGGATATGGTCCATCTCAGCTTCAGGAAGAAGAACTCGCTTTTTGCCTTTGTGCCCGATCTGGCCTCCTCGTTTCCGGCGGCCTGGCTTTTTGCTCTTTTTCTTCACTCCGGGGCCGTCTGATGAGGGAGGTTTTGAGGAATTTGTGGAATCAGTGGAAATAGCGGCGATTTTTGCTTTGAGGGTTTTGCATTCCTGATCGAGTTCGAGGAGTTTCCCAACGGTGGGGTCTTTCCCGGAATCATAGAGCCGCTCGGCTTCCGGCTTATCCATTGCACAGCCTTTCCCGGAACTGCCGGACAAGCGGGTAGCCATAGACATCCTTAACGGAGCGGTTTGGCTTTCGAGCCTGATCGAATTTTCCTCTACCGGTGGTTTTTCCGAGGAAAATCCAGTTGGCGGCCAGGTAGCAGGTCCCTTTGAACCGCTCACCGTCAACGAAGGTTTCAACCCAGTGGACCGGATGATGATAGAGCGTTTCCCAGTCCTTGGAAAGCCGCCTCAAGCATCGGGCCAAAATATGCGAGGCAAGATGAGGAGACCGGACCCAGGGCGGAATCAAAAAGCGAGTATTGTAAGCAAGTAAGTGGCGATTCTTTTCCCTGAGCGCTGCAGTCCACCCGATGAAATGATCCCGTGGCCCCAGATGCCATGCGGCAGAGCAGAAGGCAAGACAGGCCACCGCCCGGTCCCTGGAAAAAGCCATGTACTTGAGGTGCTCCCCCACGGGTTGGGTGTATCCCAGGTAATGGTGCTCCTCGATCAGGCTGTTGAAGAGCTTTTCCAGGGGGCTTCTTCGCACCTGGTGAATCGAAATGGGAAAAAGCTCCTGCAAAGGCGTCTCGATAGGGCTTCGGTCGATCTCGATCCTTTCCGGAGAACTTCGTTGCAGAAAAGGATTGAAAGGAATCTTTTTCCTTGGGGGAAGACGGATGGCGCCCTTGCGTTCCAAATCCAACAGGAGTCCCCGGCAGATCATGTCCTTGGGTTGTCCGTTTTTCTGGGTCCAGTTCCACGCGAGGCACAGCCGCCTTGACAGGGCACACCGCCCTTCCTCCGGGTGCTCGGCGATCATCTGCCGGACAAGAGCAATGTCCGCCGGTGAAAAGGTCCGATTTCTGAAAGTGAAGGTGTTTTCCATGCATGATGGAATAGCTCATTCTGTTTTCGAACGCAAGGAAAAAAGCTAACCGGAATGAAATCCCGGTGAACGATTACGAATGAAGTGCGCCGGAACGAAATCTGAGCAGTGGGTGCTGATAGGAATGACGTGAAGAACTCCGGGTTGCTTCTCGCCTGTCTGGATGAATCTGTTGAGGGGTTTGGCTACACGCTCGCTTAACAGGAAATCACGGCCACCGACTATGAAACCGAACTCGTATGCTATTTTCGCCACCAACCGCGACACGTCTCTGGACCCTTTGGGTTCGAGTTCGATCTTCATGTGGTCGGATCACTTGATGAGCGTTCTACCCAATGCAGCCCACTCAATCTTTTCGCCCACTTTTGCTTTGTCGTATACATCGATTAACTTCCGGACCTCCTCTTCGATCTGAGCCTCTGTGAGTCCTGCCTTATGCAGTTGTCGATCACGTAGACACATCGTCTGGAGTACTTTTTTATACTCTGGCTCAGGAACAATTCGACTTCCATCGGGCAAATCCGTTGTAACCAGCCCCAATTCCGGTCCTTCCCCTGTGACTCTTGCCTTTACTTCAACCTTCTCCCCCATTTAAAGTTATGTTTAATGATTCGAGTCCTGTCATGTCGCAATTCAAGTTTCTCTATGGCCCTAAAAATATCAGGATTTTTTAATATCTGGTGATCAAACTCTGCACCGAACTTTTTGTTGCATTCGGTGCATACGTAATCACAGAGGATGAGCTTACCTCCGATGCTATCTGGAATAAGGTGTTCCTCGTTGAACGTTACCTCGGGACTATTTCTAAAACAGAAGATACACGGCCCCATAGCGCGAGGACCCCTTTCTATTCGATGGTTCGTCGAGTTTTAAAAGTGCTTAATTCCTTGTTAACGCCAGAGCTTTTCAAACCTTGCCGGATTCGTCGCCGTGTAAATGACGGTTTACCTGATGTCGCGGTGCCCAAGATAGTCCTGAATTAGTCTCGTGTCCGCGCCCTGTCGGCCAGGGCGAAGCCGCAAGCGTGGCGTAGCTGGTGCGGGTGCGTAGGCAATTCCAGCCCTGCAAGATCGCCATATTTGCGAATGGCTAGCCATGCGGTGCGCCGGTTAAGGGGCTTTCTGTGCTGGCTTATAAAAAAAGCCCTGCCGGTCGCCTTCATCTGGGCGCGTTCGGCCAGCCATGCCTTGATAACGCGCAACTCGTCGGCGCGTAGCGGGTGCGTGGTAGAAAGGCCCTTTTTAAGCAGCGCCACGTGCATCACGTGGCTTTCAATGACCACTTGCTCAAGCTGCAAGGCGCAAGCCTCCGACACGCGCAAGCCGTCTCGGAACATCATCAGCAATAAACAACGGTCGCGGGCTTCAAAGCGGCTGCCCTTGGTAGTGGCAAGAAGTTTATCAACCTCGGCGGCGACGAGGTGCTTTCGGCCGTCCGCAGGCTTAGCCAAGCGCGGCCAGTCCCTTACGGTCAATAAGATCAAGAAGGCGTTGCGCGGGGCCACTCGGTTTTTTTTGTCCCTGTTCCCACTGCTGCACCGTAGTCTTGCCAATGCCAAGCATTGCCGCAAACGCGGCTTGGCTCACGTGGTTAGCCATGCGAATGCGCCGGATGTCCTCGGGGCGGAAGGGGCGCTTTAGGGGCAAACAAAGCGCCTCAATCTCGCGCATGGTGATTTCGTCCATGGCTCCGGCCTTAAACAGGTCTTGCGCCATTTCATGGGCAATATCTAAAATCTCACTCATGACACTGTACCTCCCATATCGAGCCTGCCGCTAAAAGCTCTTGGATTTGCTTATCAGCCGTTGAAACAAAAGATTCAGCGACAAGGTTTAAAGCGGCTTCTTCCTTGGCGGAAATGTTGGCCTTGTCGCTCTTGGCGAAGGCATACAGAAAAATAATCCGCTCTGTGTCCGGTTTTTTGTACCCCACAATAACACGGTATCCCCCTCGCTTTCCGCCGCCTGTCCGTGACAACCGTTTCTTGAACACCCGCATCATCGCAACTATATCACTTAGTGAGATACATTGCAAGCTCTCTCTTTTTTAGCTCGTTCATCGTTTTATCTCATGTTTGGGTCGTTGGAGGGGGTTAAAACCCGCGTCCAGCAAATACCACGATTTTTGACATGAGACAAAATGATTTAAGAATTAGTGTGGCGCGGCTTAATCTAAGTGGACTCGAATGAAGTGAGGGGCCGAACCGCCACACAATTCACCTTCAATGATTCCAATTGTCCAGTGTTTGGGGTGTCGGTCTGTCCCACATTGCCAAGACCCAAAATGATTCCGGTCAGACAAACAGTAGACCAAATTATTGCTACCCATTTCGCAGCATTTTTCATTTTGTCACCCTTCGGGATGGTCTGCCGTGTTCTGGATTGTAATTGTTCTATCTTTCTTTTCCTGAGAGTAGAGTCCTGCCGGAGGACATGTCTTGTTCTTTCCCATTTTCGCCTATTATGCCCACATCTTTTAGCTCGAATATTTCACCTTCTTTTATTATCCAACTATCCGATGTCATATTAGTCGATACATTGTGACGAATGAAAGGTGCGATTGGAGCAGAGGCTGAAATATTTGCATATGGAAATGGGTTGGCTTTGACCTCATTCACAAGGCTCGCTGCATATATGGCAAGCAAACCTCGGTCCGCTTCCGACAGAGAGTTCCAGTCGTCAATGGGTATAAGAAGTTCTACAAGAGGATCGGACGTTGCAGCACCGGAGAGCGATGGCTTAAAAGACCTGTCGAGCTTAGGATATCTATCAAGAATTTGAATATACAATTTCTTTCCTAGTTCGGCTTTATTCCCGGTCTTATGATAATATACGGCAGATACAGTTTCTTGGTTTCCTGAAGTCTGCTGCTGAGCTGAAGCTGTTTGTTCTTGTGTGGGTAGTAATCCAATTGAAACAAAGAAACTTAAGATAATGGAAAAAGTAATACGCTTCATTTCATCCCTCCTTTTTATAGTATTCCTTGTGAGTTGAAGTATCTTCGGAAGCCAATTTTTAGAGATATGGACAATACGGGATTTTGTCCAGTTTTATATCTTCGTGAGGTTTAGACTGAAAAGAGAACCCCAATTGGGTTTTAGCTCTCGACAAGTTCGCTGCCACTTGGAGTACCGTTCGTTCATTTCAGCAAAATTGGTTGGTGGACTCTTAAGAGTTTGTTCGATTTCTTGTCGTAGCGCTGAAACTGTATTTCCCGCCCCTTTATGCTTTAGTGAATATAGCTCCGCCGACAAATAGACAAGTTTTCCAACATGGCGCTTTGCTTCTATCTTAGGCCTACTTCCTCCAATGTATATAAACTCAATGCCCCAAACAATTCCGCGTGCCTCGTTTCTCAGGTCTGCGAAGCGTGCCATGCGCGTTACACAATAACCCGTAATAAGGCCGGTAATGACGCCTGTGACTAAACCCGTGACTAAAGATATCGTAATGTTCTGGCAAAAAGCATCCATGCTAAATCTCCTTTGATTTTTCCTCCTCTTTCCAATAAGTGGACAAAACAAGAAATTGTCCAGTTTTAGAAAGACAATCTTACCTGTCTCACAGGAAAACCTCCACCGGGTCCCCGAGGGGGGTCAATGTTGTTGATTTAAGGATTTAGGAATTAGGCGGTTCAGAGCCTGCCCCGGACCCGATCCGGGGGATTGAGAGATTGAGGGATTTCACTCCTCACTGCTTCCCGCTCACTCTTCACTGCTCACTCGCCTGGCCACCGCCGTGGAAGGCGGGGCTACCTCTCTCTTCCCTGCTCGCCGTTCCCTGTTTACTGTTTCATTCAAGAATTTGTTGACTCCCGAAATCTGTCAACCTATTTTCTTTTTTTTATCCACACTGTCCACCGGAATAATCCCCAGACATCAAGATCAACGAAGGAGGGTTCCATGAGAAAGACACACCCAATGCCAGGTGTCTTTTTACCGTTTTTTGCAATCCTCTTCGTGACCGCTCCGTCATGTAGCGCGGACACGGTCAAGATCGGGTGCTCTATCCGCTCACCGGGGGCGCGGCTGCAGAGGGGCGCGAACTCAGGGCAGGAGCGGAGCTTACAGCCGAAATCGCCAATAACAAAATGCCCATAGATATGACTATGGCCAAAAGAGGCGCAATAACCTCCCTCGAGGCCGCCGGACCTGACGTCATGCTTTTCGCCGGTTACGCCTCCAATGCCGTCCTCATGGTCAAAACCCTCAAGGCGCAGAGGGTGAGCGCCAAGATCGTGTGGGGTCAGGACGCCGGGTTTGAATCCCCCGAATTCCGGACGGAACTGGGCGATGATGTAGTGGGGATTTTGACCCGAACGGTTTTCGGACCAGGGGTTGCCGAGGTAAAGAACGTGTCGGGCCAGGTCAATGCTATTTACAGGACAAAGGTCGGAACGAACTGGGATCGGGCATCATCGGCCAATATCAAAAGGACAAGGCAGGCAACACCGTGCTCGAAATCATCTATCCTTTCGATGTCGCCACGGCAAATATGATCTATCCATTCAAGAGTTTCCGATAAAATATTGATATTCTCGCCGGGTCGCCGGCAGCGGATCTTCCGATCGGGACTATCTGGGAGGGCTGAAAGGCTTGATCGGTCCAGCACCTTTTTCGCTCCCTTCGTTTTCCTTGTCGGCGAATTCCAGGATAATTTCGTTTTCGCCGACCCAGCCGAGTTCCTGGCGAACGAGTTTCTCCTGCGCTTTGGGACTGGTCTTGAGAGATTGAATCATTTCGAAGAGTTGCTGGTTTTCGACCTTGAGCTTGAGGACCTTTTCCTGGAGTTCCTTTACCTGTCGGTTCTGTTTTCTGAAGCCGGGAAGTCCATTGGAGGAAAACAGGGTTGCGAGGATGAGAATGATATTGAGAGCCAAAAGAGAGCCGACCAGAAGCCGGACGACGTAGACGCCCCTGATGGTGAATCTGGGCTTGACCGCTTTTTGCTGATACCTGTTGGCCTGTGTCGGGCGGTTCGTTGTCATCCCTAAATCCCTCAATCCCTCAATCTCTCAATTCCTAAATCCCCCGGATCGGGTCCGGGGCAGGCTCTAAATTCCTCAATCCCCCAATCCCTCGATTTGTTATTGTTCAGGAATTTGGTTTTTCACTGTTCTCTGCGAAGCCCGGCACCAGCACGGATGGGAAAAGCTTCGGGTCCGTGTGGGGAATGAAAAGCGCCCCTCGAAACTCATTCATCAACTCGACATTTACGTTGAGTTCAACGTAGGTGATCATGTTTCGAACTTTTTCGGCTTCCGCCAGAAGTGTTCGGTCGCACATTAGCATAGAAGCCCCCAAAAGGCTCGAGTTGCCGATCCCGTGGTATGTTTCCAGCGGCAAATCCGGAATCATGCCGATGCGGACCGCCATTTCGGGATCTATACGATTGCCGAAGTTTCCCGCGATGTAAATACTTTTTAAGTCATAAAAGCCGACTCCCACCTTTCGGCAGATGAGCGACAGTATAGTGTACATTGCAGCTTTTGACTTCAAAAAAACTCCGATGTCAATCTCGGATATGAGCATCTCGGCCCCGTCACCGGTCTGAGAACAAAGCGCAAGAGCATAAGCAGGGCCGTCCGGGGTGTTTCTGAGCCGCGAGCAACTGAGCCCCGTGCTGAATTTGCCCTGGATGTTCAGGATTTTCGACGAAAACATCTCGGCCACAAGTTCTATCAGGCCGGAGCCGCAGATGCCGGAGGCTTTTCCGCCTCCGATTACCTGAAACTCGGGCTCCAGTGTCTTCCTGTTGATCCTTACCCTGTCGATTGCCCCGGCAAAAGCCTGCATTCCGCGCTCGACGACCCCGCCTTCCAGGGCCGGACCGGCCGCGCCCGCGCAGGCCAGCAGCCACTCGCAATTGCCCAGCACAATCTCGGCATTTGTCCCGACATCTATGAGCATGCGGAGGTCTGGCGACCTGTTCAGACCGGCTGCGATCACCCCTGAGATGATATCGCCACCGACATACGAGCCGACATTGGGGAAAAGATAGAGCAGCGCGTTAGGCAAAAAATCGAACCCGAGGTCTTTTGCGCGGGCCACAGGGAAAGTGTTGGCCGCCGGAATGTAAGGCTCACGGCAGATGTTTGACGGGTCGAGGCCCCAGAGAAAATGGCTCATCGCCGTGTTGCCCGCGCAGGATACGACATAGATGCAATGAGCAGAGATCCCCGAGTCTTGGAGCGTTTTGCCAATCGCATCCGAACAGGCTTTCACCAGCGAGTCCCGAAGCACAGCCAGGCCTTCCCGGTGTCTGGCAAAGATGATACGGCTGAGGATATCTTCTCCCCAAGCCACCTGGGGATTTTTTACCGAGACCTCCCGGATGATTTTTTTGCGGGCGATGTCGATGAGCCGGCAGACGAGGCTGGAGGTGCCCAGGTCCAGTGCAAAGCCGAAAACGGCCGCATCGGGCGACCGGGCAACTACGTCCAAAACCTCCCAATGTGTGCCTGTGTATCCCGCTATGGCTCGGAAACCGAGTCGTATTCCACCCTTTTCCAAAGGGGGGCTGCCATGTTCCGCCTTTTCCAAAAGTGGTTGGTGGGACAAGGGGGGTGTTAAAGGCCGTTTCCTTTTTCCCCCCTTTCCTAAAGGGGGGTAGGGGCCGTTTCCGCGCATTTTCCGGACTAACTCATCCATTTTGCCCGGTGCGATTCGAACCGGGGAAAATCCCATCTGCCCAAGAGTTCGGGTAAGCCTGTCGAGGTCTGCGGTATTGTCGTTCAGACTTGGCGCAGGAAGATCGACCCCGATTGACTCGATTAGAGGCTGGTTTTCAAGCTTGACCGGGATATCAAAATTCGTCTCTGGAACCTTTTTCACCATTTTGTGCCGGTTTCTTTTTCGTTGAAAGGATAGACCAGCGGAAACCCTGGACGTTTGCTGACTCAATTTATTCTATAGCCTGCTTTTGTTTTGCTCCCTTTCTTTCCGCCCCCCGATAGGTTATTTGCAGGTTGTGAAAGAGGTGAGGGCGGGCGTTGAGCTTGTGATGGATTTCATTATCTTAACGCCTTATTTACACTCGAAAATCAGTTGACACCATAACCGATTTTTCATAACTTCACAAACCTTGAACTATTGTTAGGCTGTCAGGTTCTGCTCTTCCTGTTCCCACGATCAAGCGCCCCCATTTTCCACCGTATTTTCTGCCTGACTGGCGGACGGATTCATTTTACCGGAATCCCCCGGATTGCCGGACTTTTGGCGGATGGCCATCAACAGGGAGCCTGCGTTTATGGAAGACATTCAAATCAAAGAGCTGGTTGAATACATTGCGCGCTGTCTTGCGGAACATCCCGAACAGGTTGTGGTTAAAGAGATTACCGGGCAACAGATATCCGTGATAGAATTGCGGGCAGCCAAAGATGACCTTGGAAAGATAATAGGTAAGGAGGGCCGAAACGCACATGCCATGCGAACAATCGTCAACGCGGCCGCAACGAAACTGAAGAAACGCGCTGTACTGGAAATTCTCGAATAAGACAGTGCGCCGGAGGGCGTGCATGAAAGAAATACCACCGAGTTGTTCCCGACCGGGGAGTAGGGATCTCCCGGAGTGTTTCGGCGACGGGGATAAGGTGTGCCCTGTCGATGAAGAGGGGATAATGCAGCCCCGGAGAGGGTGCCTGCCATGTTCCCACCTGAGAGCCTGTCTCCAGAGCGTGATGGTGAGGCGGGGAAAGCTCAGGATAGTCGAGGAACACCCCGGCTCGAAAGTGAGCGGTTTTTTCAAAAGATGGTCCGACAGGAAACTTAACAAGAGCGGGTGAGCAGGTCGGAAGGCGAACAGGTGGAATCGATTCCCCCATTCGTCCGCTCACCTGTTGGTCTGTTTAACGGGTACACCTGATTCTGCTTGACCAGGGCGGACGCTGCGGCATATAAGATGGTCGCCCCCGGGAGGTGGCTATGGCATGAAAACCGGTGTGAATCCCGTCCTCGACTTTCCTTCGCCGCATGTCTGCGGCCAGGCAGGCCCTAAGGTCTCGATAATTATTCCCACCCGAAACGAGCGCGAAAACCTCCCCATCCTCATTGAAAGGCTTCAGGAAGTGATGGAGAACCTCCTCTACGAGATCGTCATCGTGGATGACGACTCGGAGGACGGTACCTGGCAGGTTGCAGAGGAGTTCTCCCGGAGCTATGGCAATATCAGAGTGATTCGGCGGATCAACAGAAAGGGGTTGAGTTCGGCGATAATCGAAGGTTTCCTTCTGGGCAAGGGCGAATATGTTGTGGTCATCGATGCGGACCTTCAACACGATCACAGGCTCGTAGGCGCTATGCTCGACGAAATGGGCGACTGTGACGTCGTGATAGGCTCGAGGTATATGAACCAAAAATCCGTGCCCGGATGGGACTCGTGGAGATCCAGGCTCAGCAGGACCGGCACCGTTATGGCTAAAAAGCTGCTCAAAAAGGAGATCTCCGACCCGATGAGCGGCTTTTTCATGATCCGTCGCAAAATCATAGGGGAATTGGCCCCGCAGCTCTTCGAACAGGGCTACAAGATCCTGTTTGACATACTGATCAAGCGTCCCGACCTGAAGGTAAAGGAGTTGCCTTACGAGTTCAAGGCCCGCCTGCACGGAACCAGCAAACTGACGGCAGCAGTGATTTTCGATTTCGCCGACCTTATGATTTCGCGGGCCATCCCTTCCAGGTTCAACTTTCAGTTCATCCGGTATGGGATGGTTGGGGCATCGGGGGTCGTGCTGCATTTGTTCGTCCTCTATCTGCTCTACGTCGTGATTGGCTTGCGCTATCCCGTCTCTCTTGTCTTCGCGATCGAAACGGCAATGGTTTCCAACTACATGTTGAATAACCAGTGGACCTTCAAGGAACATCGATTCCTGGGAATGCAATGGTGGAAAGGGCTTGTCACCTTCAACCTGGCATGCATGCTGGGAAGCGTTTTCAATCTCGCTATCGGCTGGTATCTGGTCGAAAAAGGAATCTTCTGGTTTTATGCAAGCGTTCTTGGCATATGGGTGGGGATGAGCTGGAACTATCTGTCAAACAGGCTTTTCACTTGGGGGGTGAACCGGTAAGGATTGAGGAATTGAGGGAGCCTCTTGCAAAACGTTACGAGGGGACCGGAATGCTAGTACTTACTTGCGTAAATGCGCGTACCGTTTACAGGGACACTCAAATTTCGTCATTCCGGCATGTCTTAAGCCGGAATCCAGGCCTCTTGCCATCTCAGGAAAACCTCTGGACCCCGGCTCAGAAACTCTGCCGGGGTGACGAACGCGAATTTGTTACGCTCACTTTTGCAATCAAGTGCTAGGCGCAAGCGAGCGAGGAAGCGAGGCGTACATTTGAGTACGTTGAGCTTTCGAGCGAGCGGCAACACCGCAGGCCGGCCCCGCAGTAGTTTTGCAAGAGGCTCGATGGAATCGGGAATTTGTCTTTAATAATCCCTGAATTCGCTTTATCACCGATGCGAACTCCTCCGGATAGTGTAGGCATTGATCGCCTGTTTGGTCCTGGTCAGACTCTGTAGTTCGGCAGCCACACGGTTTCTTTTTCTTTCCAGAATGTCCAGGCACACCTGAGTGCGGGCATAGAGGTCCCGCATTTTTCCAAGTACTTCGCTTTTGGCCGCCTGTGAGCTTCTCAGGTCCTGCCGCGTAAGTCTCTTTAGATCGTCCAGGCGTCTGATGCATGCGTCCGAAAGTGCTTTGGCGTCCACCTGCGGATCGTTTTCGAATTCCTCAAGCTGCGCGGTAAATTTCAGGAGTTGGTCCAGAATGGATTCAGCCTGATCCATCCAGCAAGATTCGTTGCTTTTCATTACTGAATCCTATGCAGAAGCCTGCCAATTTCGGGGGAGAAGTCCCATCTTCACGGGACTCTGGTCTGGTCTCAGTTTGATTGTCTCCCAACCGTCCCTGAGTTCTGAGAGGATTTCGACCAGATGTTCATAGACGGAGGTGTTCTCGCGGCTGTTTATACCGATCAGCCGCCTGAGGATGAAATTGTAGAGCCGATTGAGGTTCCGGGCTATATCACCGCCCCTTTCATAGTCGAGGCCCACCAGGAGTTCTGTGATTATGTCCTGGACGTGCCTGATTTTCCGATAGGCCTCATTCATTTCGTGGCTTTCGTGAAGCTCTTTGGCTTCCTTGAGGTCGTCAATCGCGGCGTCGTAGCACATAATGATCAGTTGGAGCGGGTTAGCGGTTTCAATTGCTGTTCTTTGATAGATGTTCAAGGCTTGGGTTTGGACCATCTGAACTCTCCTGAAAAAGTGGTGTGCCTTTTTGTATCCTCTCCAGACCTGATTGCTCATGTACTTCAAATATCGTCGCGGCGGAGGCAAATCTTTACGGTTTTTTTGGGGAGTCTCACTGTCTTCCCGGGGCGGGGTGGGCGGCAGGGCTCGGAACCATTCCATACCCGGCGCATCATCTTTGCTTGACCTGGTCTGCCCTCATTGGATAGATTACCTCATCATGAAAAAGACTCTCTACACCTACGTTCTAAGGGAGCAGATCACGCCGGTGCTCATGTGCCTGGCCGGGGCCTGCTTCGTGCTCGTCACGGGGCAGCTTCTCCAACTCATGCGTATCCTTTTCGCCTCCTCGTGCAGCCTGAAAGACATCACCGAGTTGATCCTTTTTGCCATGCCGAGGCTCATTTCATATGCGGCCCCGATGGCGGCCCTGCTGGGGGTTATGCTTGCTTTCGTGCGCCTGAACAGCGATAACGAACTGGTCGCCTTCCGGTCGGCGGGAACCGGTTTTCTCGGCTTTCTGCCGCCGGTGCTCGGAGTGCTTAGCCTTATGACCGCGCTCGCCTTCGTAAACTCCATTTGGGTTCTGCCTGTGACAAACCACGCTTTCGAGACGAAGCTGAGGTCGCTTGGCCGCGCCTCCATTCCGTCTCTTCTGGAAGAGGGCGTCTTCATTTCTGCTATTCCGAAACTGGTGCTCTTTTTCAGATCGGTTAACCGCTCGGACTATAGTATCAAGGGAGTTTTCATCCAGGACCAGAGACAACCGCAAGAAAAAGTCACCATAGCGGCCGACAGCGCCCAGCTCGATATCCCTTCGGACGCCCACGCCATCACTTTCAAGCTCACCAACGGCATGATAACCAGAACCGCCACTGACTTCAAAGATGCCCAGGCCGTGGCGTTCAAAACCTACGACTTTGTCCTCTCGATGGACGAAATCATGGGGGCGGTAGAAAAAGCGGGCAGGAAAAGAAGTGAGATGAACCTGTCGGAGATCTGCCATCAACTGAAAAACGCCGTGGATAAAGCCGCCGTTGTCTGGTGGAGTCTGGAGCTGTACCAGAGGATCGCTTTCCCTTCAGCCTGCCTGCTTCTCGGGCTGCTTGGACCTCCGCTTGGCTCCATTTTCCGGCAGAGGGGCCGAATGACGGGAATTACGATCGGAGTGGGAATTTTCCTCGCTTATTACGTTTTGCTTTCCGCCGGCAGGACGCTCGGCGACAGTAACCTGGTCCCGCCTTTTTTGGCCGTCTGGACTCCTAACCTGCTAAGTTTTGTCCTTGCCGTCTATTTGTGGACAAAAATGCACAGGGAGACGCCCTTTTCCACAGCGTTCCTCTGGCGGCCGCTTGCTCGTCTTTGGCGGGCCGGCTGTGGCGCCATCAAACATGGGGCGGTCGAGCATTGAAAATAATCCCCAGATACGTCCTGAGACACTTCCTGCCCATCTTCGCGCTGGCCACCGTCGGCTTTGTCGGAATTTACCTCGCCGTCGATTTTTTCGAGCGGGTGGACCATATGTTCGACAGTCACCTACCGTTTCGGGAGATTTACACTTACTTTTTGTGCAAAATTCCCCTGATCTTGACCCAGGGCATCCCGATGTCGGCAATCCTTG
Source organism: uncultured delta proteobacterium (assembly GCA_963805125.1). Classification (GTDB taxonomy): domain Bacteria; phylum Desulfobacterota; class Syntrophobacteria; order Syntrophobacterales; family Syntrophobacteraceae; genus SbD1. The sequence continues at coordinate 819,113 of CAWDTD010000001.1, forward strand.
CAGCGATCATCGCAGTTGGGATCATGAAGCGAAACCGGGAGCTGATCGCAATGGAGACCGCCGGCGTCAATCCCCGTTATTATGTCGCGCCGATCGTAATTGCGGCGTTCGTGCTTGCGGTAATGCACTTTTGCGTGGCGGAATTCGCCGCGCGCCCCCTCAATCGGAAGTTGGACGAAATCTGGGAGGTCGGCGTAAAACACGGAAAGCCCGCACTCTGGATGAACCCGGAAAACCTGTGGTTCCGCGATGAGAATACCATTTACCAGATCCGGCTCTACGACCGGGCAACAAATGTCATGCAGATAGCGTCGATATTTTTCCTGGATTCCAGATTCCACTTGATCCAAAGGGTAGACGCGCGGCGCATAACCTGGACCAACCCGGGGTGGCTTGCCGAAGACGGCCTCATCATAGTCTTCCATAACGGAAACACGGACCAGCAATGGTTCGAGCGAAGACCTCTCCATTTGAAAGTTACACCCTCTGACTTCAATGTGGGCGAAACCGTTCCCCACAACCTTAGCTGGCTGGAGCTGTACCGTTACGTGAAAAAGATAGAGGGGGAGGGATTCAGCTCGACCCCTTACAGGGTTGATCTGCACATGCGGATTGCATCGCCTTTTGCCACTTTTGTTTTGGCTTTGCTCGGGATCCTTGTAGCTCTTAGGCAGAAGATCCAGGAAGGAATCGCAGCCGGAGTCGGCATGTCGCTCGTCGTGGCATTCGTTTTCATTGCCGTATCAAACATGGGAAGCTCACTCGCCTCCGCCGGATCTCTGCCGCCTTTTCTAGGGGTGTGGGCCGGAAACGTAATTTTTTCTGCGCTGTTTTGTTATTTCTGGATCAGAAGTGAGCTATGACAAGCTCTGCCGAAAAGGCCGCACGAATCGCGAGGTGGGCGTGCAGATAGTAAACACCAAGAGTACTCATTGGCCCAGGGCGGCCCGGAGGGATTAGGCTTCTTTTCAGTAGCGATTCGTGTCCGGACCGGATCACGCCTGCCCCTTACCCGTTCCCGCAAGAATTGTGGTGCCGGGGGGCGGTGTGAAAACTCTTTGTGCGAGTTCCTGGTCCAGGAGGTAAAGGCCGCCGCCGTCGCCTCCGATAAGCTTTAGTTTTTGCACGATGCTGTCTGCGCTTGTTTCTTCCTCGACCTGTTCGCCTACGAACCACTGAAGCAAATTGCCGGTCGCGTGGTCTTTTTCTTCCGTTGCAATATTTATCAGGTTGTAAATAAGGCCGGTCACCTTGACCTCATGTCTGTAAACCGCTTCGAAAGCGGAAAGCGGTGAATCCCACGAAGTGGGAGGACCGTCGATTGCCTTCAGGTCAACCTTGCCGCCCCGCTCGTTTACGAAGTTGAAAAATTTCATGGCGTGAGTCACTTCCTCCAGCGCTTGTATTTCCATCCACCGGGTGAACCCGTCGAAATTGAGCCGCTTGAAATAAGAGGCCATTGAGAGATAGAGGTAAGAGGAATAAAGTTCCGCGTTTATCTGCTCGTTCAAAGCTTTCCTTATTTTCTCGTTCATGTTGTCCCCCGAGTGTTTGCGCATGCTGTTCCAGATCGTGCCCCAACCGGCTCTTTTGCCCAATTGAGCCTATAAACCTATGCACGATTGCCACCCAGTCAAGGTTTGAACCGTGGATTAGATAGTTTCCATCCGGAAACTCCGGATGGAAACTGGATAGCTGCCTCCGATCCCAAGCGTCGAGATCTACCTTACGAGGAATTCCGAATTTAGGGATCCAGGGATTAAAGGTCAATTAAGGGATTCCGAATTGAAATTCCTCAATTCTTCAATCCCTACGATCTCCGTCAGATGCTTGCGCCCGCAAAACCTGGATCATTACCGCGGTCCCAAGCAGCAGGAAAAGCAGGTCCCGGGCAAGATACCATACGGTGTGCGGCGATGCTGCGCCTGTCACGCTGAAGCATCCGCAGTTAATGTCGATTCCACGCGCAACAGCGAAGGAAAGCGCCCCCAAGAAAGCAATCAGAAGCAAATTGGCAAGCGCGATAGCGCCTGCAAGCCACCAACCGCACAGGATAAGTAACCCGAGAAGCATTTCAAGCCAGGGGAGAACGATAGCGGCAATATTTGCCAGATAGCCTGGAAGAATTTGATAATTAGAGACTATTTCGGAAAATTGCGCCGGGTGAGCTATTTTGTCGACGCTCGCGGCTACGAAAAGAGCCCCCAGGAGCAGGCGCGTGCAGAGAAAAAAGTTTATGCTGAAACGGGATTTCATTTTTCCTCGTAAGATAGACTTACAATCCAAAAGTATTTTTTCCCATGTGAATTGAAAAATAAGCACCGGGAGCTTACGTGAGAACGTTGGACTGTGCAATACCGCATAGCGCCAAAGAGTCCGATCGGTTCCATTAACGCAAGACGTTAGATGCGCTCACGCGGCGCCGTTTACTCTGTCCATCCGGTGCTACGGTCCGCAAACTCCGCATCTCCTGCAATTTAGCTCCGGCCGGCATTCGGGGCCCTCTTTTTCCTGAAGAGCGCGCTGGTATTCTTCCCACAGGAATTTACGCTCGATTCCATGGTCTATCACCTCCCAGGCAAATTTTTCATCTCGCTCGCGCTCCCTCATGACCCAGAAATCGGGGTTTAACGGCGAAGCGCGCATCGCCTGGCCCCAGCCGAGCCCTTCCAGTGCGACTTTGGCGACAAAAAAAGAAGCCCTGCGGTCTCCCCTGGACAAAAGAGCCTGAACGTATGCCCACTTTGGCAAGTCGAAATGGACCCGGATGTTGGGTACTTTTCGCAGGGCTTTCTGAATCCACCTGGCCTTTGCCTTGAGCTCCCCAACTCCGGCGAAAGCCGTCCACTGAAACGGCGTAAAGGGCTTCGGGACAAAGGCATTTACGCTTAGCGTGATGGTCCCCAGCCGTGTTTTGCCGCGGCTTGCGCTCAATACGTGATGGCGAATCCCTTTGGCAATCTCGACGATTGCCTCCAGGTCTTCGGCGGTTTCGGTCGGGAGGCCGATCATAAAGTAGAGCTTGATATTGAGGATCCCTTTTTGGGCCAGGATTTCGGCTGCCTCGTATATCTGATCTTCCGACAAATTCTTGTTGATAACCCGCCTGAGCCTCTCGGAGCCGGCCTCGGGGGCGATCGCAACCGCCTGGTGCTCGCTCGATTCCAGCGCTGAAAGGATTTGGGCGTTGAGCGTATCTGCCCGAAGCGAAGAAAAGGAAAGGGAGCCGCCCCGATCGAGCAGTGAAGAGCACAGGCGGACTACTTCCGGGTGATCGGATACGGCAGCGCTGACCAGTCCGATCCTTTTTGTCCCAAAGTTTGCGGAAGCGGCGGCCTGCAAGAGATCGTGCACGTCGTGGTAGCGGACCGGCCGATAGACGAATCCCGCGGCGCAAAACCGGCATCCTCGCCCACAGCCCCTTCCAATCTCCAGCAGAACCACGTTGCTGAATTCGGTATTGGCCGTGAGTACAGCCGTCCTGCATGGAGGATTTTTTGAAAGATCGGCCCGCCTGCCGGCAACCCTTTCCGGAAGGCCGCTGCCATCCGGGGGGCGAATGCAATCCAGTGTCCCGTCCGAATTGAACACAGGCTCATAGAAGGAGGGTACATAAATTCCTTCCACCGATTTGCCCATCTCTCTTAGAATTTCAGGGCGGCGGGCAGAGCTCTGTTCGAACTGTTTCCAAAAGTCGATAAAATCGGGCAAAAGCGTTTCGGCCTCCCCCACGAATATGAAATCCATAAACGGGGCAAGCGGCTCGGGATTCAGGAAAAGCGCCACTCCACCTGCCGCTACCAGGGGATGCGCTGCGGTACGCTCTTGCGCCAGTGCGGGAATTGCAGCAAGCTGAAGCATTTCTACAAGGTTTGTGTAGTCGTTTTCATAAGGAACGGAGAATGCTGCCAGGTGAAAATCGACAAGCGGTCTTTGAGATTCGACCGAGAGCAGGGCCCCGGGGCATTGTCTGACCATGGCGATATCTTCGGGCTCCGGGTAGAATACACGCTCGCACACCACGGTTTCAAACCGGTTCAGAGCCTCATAGACGAACTGAAACCCGAGATTGGACATCCCCACGGCATAGCGGTTCGGAAAGGCCAGGGCGATGCTTGTCTTGCCTCCCCAGTCCTTGAAAACGGTCCCCTTTTCGCCTTCCAGCCATTTTTGCTGCCGCTGTTTGAGCTTCCAGAGCATACTTTTCTCGAAAAGGTAGCAGGGAGCAAGGAGCAGGGAGCGAGAAGCGGGAAGCAAGGAGCAAGAAGACCCACGGTTGGGGTTTTACTGCTAATGGCTCCCTGTCCGGCGCTTCGGGGCGGGGCTTATCCCCACCCCTTCCTCAATCCCTCAATCTCCCAAAGTATATCAGAAATGCTGTGGATAGTGAGCAGTGAAGAGAGGGTGAAGGGTGAAGAGTGAACAGGTAATGGGTAATGGGTGAGGGGTTACAGGTCATAGCCAGAGGTTGCGGGTCGCGGGTTGAGAGTTGCCCTTCGCTTTGCTCAGGATAAACTCGTTGGCTTTTAACCCGTAACCCGAAACCCGTAACTCGCTAACCAATGGTTAAGCCTCAGCCCTTCCCGAATCATTTGTGAACCTGCATGGCTGTCGTCAGGATCGTCACTGGTGGGGGCCAATCTAAAATCCTCACTTCATTTTCTTTTGCAGCAGACTTACTGGATCCGACATCTTTCGCGCCTTGCGGGAGAATCTACCGATTAACATTCATGTACTGGGGCATCAGTTAACCCACAGTGATGAAAATGTGTTCAATTGTCTCTAACCTATTGGGCCTGCTACACAAATCTGGTCATTCAACTTACCGGGGGTTGGGGGGAGGGCAGCGATTAATTTGGTCATTCTTCTTACCGTCTTTAGACGGAAGAGCGTCGCGCGCTGTTAGCCGGAAGCTTCGCGTGACAAATCCGTGTTCATCCACCCCGCTGCACTCCTCAAAGAAGTTTTTGGTTGTGGCCCCACGAGCTGTGAAGACCTCCGGCCCTGTTATGGGATGAACGTTTACGTTGGTCAGTCTGTCTCTCCCTATTTCTCGCTTTCGCGTGAAAAATTTTCTTCATCTCTGCATTTTGCCGTTTCTATTGCCGTTTCTGGTTGCCGCTTCTGGTTGCCGTTTGGCAGGCCTAATCCTCTTCATGATACGATATTGCCTGTTCGAGTGATTCACGGGCTCTGCAATGCGGTTTGGCCTCTAACTGTCCACCGTTGTTACGGATGTCGGAGGTCAGGGGTAGCAGGACTGTCTTCCGTCCTCCGTCCTCCGTCTTCCGTCAGCTCATTGAATTTGGCCTGAATTTGCAATGCAACCATTCACTCTTCACCGCTCACTGTTTCGTTGTTCACGCTCGATGTTATCCGCTGTTATTGCAGGGAACAAAATTAATAAGTGTCAATGAAATCAATTGGTTGCCGGACCGGCACCTGCATTTGGCCTGTATTTTCAGGACAAACTTTATCTATCAATGGAATCAAGCGGTTACGATTCGTAGAAGAAGCCAAATCGAGAAATGCGTAAGATGGCTAAATCACAAAGCGCCGGATTTCTGATATACTTTGAAGAGTCGAATAAAATTTTTCCCAGGCTCGGCAGGATTCAATCAAGAGCGGAGAAGACACGTTTTTCTATTTCCAAAAAGCAGATCTAAAATTAGGATTGCCGCGGCATACGGAGATCAGAGGGAAAAGATGGCAGGCAACCCCCGGCAAAAACACGCCTTCCTGGTATGTGGAACGCATAGCGGATGCGGCAAGACGACCATTACGCTCGGGTTGCTCGCCGCGTTGGGGGCAAGAGGCCTCAGTGTGCAGCCTTTCAAGGTGGGACCGGATTTTATAGACCCCGGGCTTCACACCCTGATAGCCGGTAAGCAAAGCCGCAACCTGGACGGATGGATGCTTAGCCGCCGATGGAACGCGGAACTTTTCCGGCGCCTTCTGGAAGGATCCGACGTAGGTTTGATCGAAGGCGTTATGGGTCTGTTCGACGGCTACGAGGGCCAAACGGAATCGGGCAGCAGCGCCGAGATGGCCAAATGGCTCGAGGTCCCCGCCGTGCTGGTTGTAGACGCTCGGAGCATGGCCCGGAGCGCTGCGGCCCTGATATACGGATTCGCGCGTTTTGATCGGGCGCTGAACTTTGCCGGGGTGATTTTCAACCAGATCGGCGGAGAGGCGCACTTGGGGTGCCTGAAGGAGGCTGTCGCTTCCGCATGTCCGGAAATTGCCGTTTTGGGCGGCATTCCCAGAGAAGAGCGGGTCCGAATACCCGAGCGGCACCTGGGGCTTGTAACCGCTGACGAAATGAAGCTGGACGCCGGGTGGCAAAAGACATTGGCCGGGCTTATGGAAAAGCGCATCGACATTGACCTGCTCCTGGAAAGGACCCGATATTCCATGCAAACTGCGCCCGGCCCTCTTCGCATAGAGCCTGTGAGCGGCGGTGAAGCCCCGCAGTCGGTTTTGGCACTCAAACCTGCAGCCGCGCCTGGAAAGCCGGCGGCGACCTGCTGTGGGCCTGAGATTGCAGTGGCGCGCGATACGGCTTTTTGCTTTTATTATCCCGATAACCTGGAGCTCTTGGAGAAGGCCGGAGCGCGGCTTCGTTTTTTTTCTCCGGTGTGCGGCGAGACTGTTTCGGAGGCATGCTCCGGGGCGTATCTGGGCGGAGGATACCCTGAGCTTTTTGCAAAGGAAATATCCGGCAATGCCCGGTTTCTTCACTCTCTTCGGGAGCGTGCCGCACAAGGGATGCCGATCTATGCCGAATGCGGTGGTTTGATGACCCTTGGCCGTTTCATAGATACAATTGAAGGGGAGAAGTACCCGATGGCAGGGATACTGCCATTCGGGACTAGAATGCTGCCACGGCGCAAGGCGCTTGGATATACGGAAGTGGTCCTGCGCCGGCAATGTCTGCTCGGCGGCCCCGGCAGGGTTATCAGGGGGCATGAATTCCACTACTCCGAAATAGTCGATCCCGAGTCGAACTCGGGGTTTGAGTTCGCTTATGACCTGCGCAGGCGCAAACACGAAACCTGTGCCGACCGTCCCGAGGGCTATCAGGCGGGTTCTGTGCTTGCCAGCTATATCCACCTGCACTGGGGCAGCGCCCCCGAGGCTGCCGACCAATTCGTCAGGCGCTGCGCCGAGTGGGGCAAGGGGAGGCAGCCGATCTAAAATGTCCACCGCAAAGTCGCTCATGTTTCTGGGGACGGGCTCCGATGTAGGCAAAAGCGTCCTGGCCGCTGCTTTCTGTCGCATTTTCAAAAATGAGGGATATCGCGTGGCTCCTTTCAAGGCGCAAAACATGGCCTTGAACTCCTTCATCACTCCGCAGGGCGGGGAGATGGGGCGCGCCCAGGTCGTGCAGGCCGAGGCAGCGGGAATCGAGCCTCATGTGGATATGAATCCCATTCTTCTTAAGCCGACATCGGCAATGGGCTCTCAGGTGATCGTGCTCGGACGGGCAATCGGGAATTTTTCGGCAAAAGGCTATTATGAATACAAAAAGGAACTTGTCCCCATAGTCCGGGGCGCATTTGAAAGGCTTTGCGCCCAAAACGACCTAATAATCATGGAAGGCGCCGGGAGTGCGGTCGAGCTGAATCTAAAGGGGCATGATCTGGTCAATATGGCCATGGCCGAAATGGCCGACGCCAAATGCATCCTGGTGGGAGACATCGACCGGGGAGGGATATTTGCGGCCCTGCTCGGAAGCTTCTCACTGCTCGAGGGCGCAGAGCGGGATCGGATTATCGGGTTTATCGTAAACAAACTCAGGGGAGATCCGCGCCTGTTTGAGGACGGCGTTCAAATATTGCAATCGCGCTCCGGTGTGCCGGTATTCGGGGTTGTGCCTTACTTCGAAAACATTTCCCTGCCCGAGGAGGACAGTGTGGCGCTCGGGCGGCGAATGGGCGGAGCGCGTACCAAAAGCGCCCCGTGCGCCATTCGCATCGGCGTCGTCCGTCTGCCGTTCATTTCCAATTACACGGATTTCGACCCCTTCGAGAGGGACCCGAGAATCGATCTGGTGTATTTCGACAGGCCGGCCCAAATTTTCGGATTCGACGCCGTGATAATTCCAGGAAGCAAGAACACTATTGAAGACCTGGAGGCGATGCGCAAAAATGGAATGGCCGACGCTTTGTGCGCCTTTCACAAAACGGGCGGGACTGTAGTCGGGCTTTGCGGGGGGTACCAGATGATGGGGACCATGGTGCGCGACCCGCACGGAATTGAAAGCTCGATAGACGCCACTCCCGGTCTGGGCCTGCTGGATATGGAAACCGAAATGTATCCCGAAAAGATAACCTCGCAGGTTGAAGCCAGCATTATCTCGGAATGGCTGCCCTTCCCGGGGTGCCGGGAGGTGCTTTCGGGATATGAAATTCACATGGGCCGGAGCGTCTCGGGCGGGAAGGCAAAACCGCTCTTCAGGATCCTGCGTCGGGAGGGCAAGCCTGTCGACATGGAGGATGGGCTCTCGCAGCCCGATGGAAGAACGTGGGGTACATACATGCATGGCATTTTCGACAACGACGGGTTCCGGAACATGTTCCTCGAAGATGTTGGAAAAAGGTCCGGCAAGATTGTGGCCCCTGTTTCGGATTCTTTTTCCTTCCGGCTCTGGAAAGAGGAGCAGTACGACCGGCTTGCCGAACTTGTGCGCAAGCACGTCGATGTGGCCCGGATTCTCGATATCCTTCTTAAAGCATGATTGGCAGTAATACGAAGCTGCGCTCAAGTGAGTACCAAAGGATGTTAAAAAGCGTGGGGAGCAGTGCCCCGGCCTGTTGCCCAAATACTTCCCCCGCAGCTCTAATTTAGTGATAGAAAAGCGATTAAGTTGTTGTAAGTGTTAGTCATTGTGGTAAATTGGCCCATCATTTCAACTAGGAGTCGGTTGCCATGATGGGTCGCCAAGCCAGAGGCCAACAAGTCAAACTGTTCTACCACGGATTTTGCCTTGACAAGAGGGTGCGCTCGGATCACCCCCTGCGCAAAATCAAGGACCTAATCGACTTTGATTTCACCTACAAAGAGGTCGCGGAGAGCTACGGGGTAAACGGCAATGTCTCGGTTCCCCCTCCGGTTATCCTCAAATTGATGCTCCTGCTGATTCTCTATAACGTCCGATCTGAGCGTGAGCTGATGGCCACTATCCCCGAGAGGATCGACTGGGCTTGGTTTCTTGGCTGGGACCTTGACGAGCCGGTCCCCGACCATAGTGTGCTAAGCAAGGCCAGAGCCCGATGGGGAAGCGCCGCCTTTAAGAGCTTCTTTGAAAGAATCGTCTGGCAATGCATTGAGGCGGGCCTTATCGATGGATCGAAGATCTTCCTGGATGCAAGCCTCATCCAGGCCGATGCCTCAAGAAACTCCATAGTTAAGACCAAAGGCCTGAGGCGACGCGTCAGGCACAGTTTTCGCGAACTCGAGACCCGGCTCGACGATGACTGCCAAGGGGGTGAGGATCGCAGACTGGTCAACAGTACCCGTATGTCCACAACCGATCCCGATGCCGCGATTGTCCGCCACAAAAGGGGGCCTGCCAAGCCTTCCTACAAGGTCCACCGGGCAGTTGATGTCAAATCTGAAGTCATAACCGCTGCCGAAGTTACCCCCGGAGATGTCAACGAGGGCCATATGCTCTCCGAGCTCATTGATGAACACGGCCAAAACACTCGGAGACAGGCCCGGGTGGTGGTCGCAGACTCTCAGTATGGAACTGCCCAAAACTATCTTGAGTGCCATGATCGGTGCATAGAGGCTCACATCCCTTCACTTAATACCACCCACAAGAAAAAGGGCATCTTCTCTGATGAGTTGTTTAGCTACAATCCGCAGGATGACACCTACCTGTGTCCTGCGGGAAACCTGCTAAGTTGTAGAAAATACAGCAAAAAAAATACCGCCTTCGAATACCGGTGTTTAACGAAGGTCTGCAAAGCATGCTCGCTTCGCCATCGGTGCACCACAGCCTCCAGGAAGGGCAGAACCATACAGCGCCATCTCAGATATGACGAAATTGAGTATATGCGCGAAAAGGCACTGAAGCCCGCGTCCAGAAGGGACATAAGGACTCGCAAGCACCTTATGGAAAGAAGCTTTGCCAGGGCCGTGCCACTGGGGTTCAAACGAGCCCGCTGGAGAAGGCTGTGGAGAGTACAGATCCAGGAGTACCTCACAGCCGCCATTCAGAACATTCTGATTCTTGTTCGATATGTCAAAGAGCCAGGCATTGCCAAGGCAGTGGCAATGGCAATGCCAAAAAGGGGGAAACCCCCTTATGGGGTGGCACGCACAATCGCTTTGATTACTCGGGTGGGGTCATTTTCCCGGCTATTATGTTTCTTTTACAAACCCCTTCAGGCCATATCGCCTGGTTGGAGATATTTGGCTGTTTCAAAAACCTTTTAGGCAACAGGCCGGCCCCCCACACCCCCTTCGCCGCTGCGCGGCTATTTTAGATGGCGCATGCGCCGAGCCCTCGGCCTCACGCGCTTGCGCGTGTGCGCCTGGCGGGGCCTGGAGATTGATGGGAAACATTCCCCCGCTCTTTTCCATTACTTCAATCTTGAACGCATCTTGGTATAACATGGTCACAGAGAGCCTCACTTCTTAAAGCATGATTCGGAGTCAAATGGTATTTCTCCCCTGGCATCTTGTTTCTGCTTACCTTCTCGACCTTGCGGCAGGCGATCCCCGATGGCTGCCTCACCCGGTCCGATGGATCGGTCGGCTCATTTTGCGGACCGAAAACGTGCTCTACGCGGAGTCTGCGTCCACCCTTCTTATGCGGGTTTCGGGGTTCGCTCTTTGGGCCATTGTGATTGCGGTTGTCCTGTGCGCGGCAAAGGTGTTTATCGCAATATCGCACGTTGCAGGCGTAGTTATCGGAAATCTGGCTCTGATATGGCTTGCATACTCTACTCTTGCCACCCGCAGCCTCCAGATGGAATCGTCTCGTGTAGCCCGGGCCCTGCGAATCGGCGACCTGGCCCTGGCCCGCGCCCGCCTGTCGCTTATCGTGAGCCGCGATACTTCGCAACTTGACCGGGATGCAGTCCTGCGCGCCCTGGTGGAAACAGTTTCCGAAAACATCTCCGACGCCATAGTGGCGCCTCTTTTTTACCTGGCCCTCTTCGGACCGGTTGGCGCTCTGGTATACAAAGCCATAAACACCATGGATTCCATGCTGGGGTACAAAAACGAGCGCTACCGCTATTTTGGCTCTTTTGCGGCGCGGGCCGACGACGTCGCCAACTGGGTCCCGGCCAGGATCAGCGGATGGCTCATGGTGGGCGCCTCGGCCTGTATGGGCATGGACTGGCGGGCTGCTGCAAACATCATGATGAGGGATGCGCCAAAGACGAAAAGCCCCAACGCCGGATACCCGGAAGCCGCAGCGGCAGGGGCGCTCGGGGTCCAGCTCGGCGGGACCGGCTACTATTTCGGGGCACGTGTTGAAAAACCCCTGCTGGGTGAGCGGATCAACCACATAACGCTGGAAACCTACGGCCGGATGATCCGGCTCATGTATCTGAGCTCCGGGCTGGCTTTCTTCATGGCGGTCTGCGTCAGGTTCATCAATACTCGTTGAGGAATTCAGGATTTTGAGCATGACCATCGTCCACGGCGGAAATATCTACGAGCTTTCGGCGCGCGCCGGATGCTCTCCCGATGACATTCTGGATTTCAGCGCAAGCATAAACCCGCTCGGTCCGCCTCCCGGCTTAGCGCGGATTCTTTCCGGCTGCTTTCACCGTCTCGAAAGCTACCCCGACATACATAATCAATCCCTGACCCAGGCCATTTCAAGATTCCACGATATCGACCCTGAATGCATTGCGGTCGCAAACGGCTCGACCGAACTGATCTATTGGTTGCCGCGAGCGCTTGGAGTGAGCAAAGCACTTGTGGTATTGCCCACCTTCAGCGAATATGCCAGAGCTTTCGAGCTTCAGGGAACGCGCCTGCAAAAACTGTTTTCGACCCCGGAAGACCGGTTTCAGCCCAGGGTCGAACATCTGGAAGCCGCAGTCCGAAAGGATGCCTTTGAGGCTGTCTTGCTTACGCACCCGGCAAGTCCGTCGGGGTCGCTTCTGGACGGCGAGGCAGTTGGCTGGATTGCTGAAAACAGCACCAAGTCGGGGCGCCCCTTGTTTGTGATTGACGAGGTTTTTATCGATTTTTGCGAGCAGGCTTCCCTGAAGCGTTTGCTGAACCAGTCGAAGAACCTGGCGCTCATAAGATCCTTCACCAAGTTCTATGGCCTGCCCGGCTTGCGGATCGGCTACCTGCTCGCCCCGCCGCCCGTTGCCGCGCAGGTAAGAAACCACCTTCCACCTTGGTCGGTAAACACCCTGGCCCAGGTTGCGGGCGCCTTTTGCTTTACGCAGGACGAATACAGGCGCAAAACTCTGGAGCTGATTGCAAAAGAACGCCAACGGCTCACGGGGAAGCTTTCAGCTATTCCCGGTCTTGATGTTTTTCCGGCACAGGCCAATTACCTGCTCGTCCGGATGGACCGCAGGCTTCAGCCGGCGTCGCGCCTGAAGTGGGATATTTTTGAGCGCGACCGCATTATCATTCGCAACTGCGGGTCCTTCGAGGGGCTTGACGACTGGTATTTTCGCGTGGCGGTGCGCCTGCCCGATCAAAACGACAGGTTGATCGCAGCCCTGCAACATGCGCTCTGAACGATCTTGCTTGTTCTCCAATCCCGGATTTGGTGTTCGAACTCATGATCAATCATGTTCGTCCTTTAGAAATAACCCGTGATACTCGCTGTCGCTCAGGTGGTTTCGCATGAGTTCCGAAAGCTGTAAAAACAACCGGTTTATTTCCTCATCCGAGAGGCGGGGCACCAGGGCCCTCAGCAGGTCATCATCCGAAAATTTCTGAAGGTAGTAGATCAGCGATTTTTCATCCACTTCTCTTGAAAGCCCGAAGGCCACCATTCCATCGTATTGCTCAACGATGGTGTGCTTGTGCACTGACATCGGGGTTTTCCTTCCGTTAGCGAAAAAGTGAATCGGAAAGTGCGGACCTCGACTTCCTTAGTGGTACTTTTAGACAGGGAACTGCAGGCACCCCTGTTGCCTTCTTGGCCATATCGTTCGGAATGATCCGGCTTTTCCATTGGTGCGCCCGGCAGGGCGCGCGTGCTTTGAGGTGAACGTGGCAGAAAACAATCAGCGCCGGCTCAATGGATCGTTCCCACCCCTATCACGATATTGTCATGCGTTACACAGGCAATTCGATCAAGGCCCGGTTTTTTCGGGGAAGCTCACCTCGAAAACATCCAGGTCTTTTCCGATCCTTAAGGAGGAAAACTCTTTGCGCGCCTCCTCTTCGAGTTTCCCGAGTTCGCTGTTTTCGTACCTGGGGCTTATATGAACCAGAATCGCCCTGGCTGCACCGGACTTCCTTGCGATTCTTGCTGCTTCGACAACCGTCATGTGGCCTTTTAGATCCGCGTGGTTGGAGTGTTCGCTGAGAAACATGCCTTCGAGAAAGGCCAGGTCTGCTTTTTTGCACAGAGAATAGACCCCGCGAGTTGGTCTGGTGTCCACCACGAAGGCGATATGCCTGCCTCTTCTGGCAGGCCCCAGCACATCGGAGGGTTGTACGGTCCTGGCTGAAGGAGTCTGTACGCTTTCGCCTTTTTGGAGCTTCCCCCAGAGCGGTCCCATCGGTACTCCGAGGGTCTTTGCCCGCGCGGGATTGAATTTCCCCGGCCTGTCAGCCTCTTCGAACCTGTATCCAAGGCAAAAGCGGGTATGTTTGACCGGTTGCCACAGAATTTCAGCTTGGTCGTCCCGGTATGCCGGACCAGCGTTATTTGAGGACCATTCGATGATATTTATCGGGAAGTTGACCTTGAACTCGAGCAACTTCTGAGATTGGGTGATGAACTCCCGGGTCCCCGGGGGACCGAGGATTGTAAGGGGGGCCGGGTCCTCCATCTGTGCCCGCAGCATGATCATACCGGGAATCCCCAGGCAGTGGTCGGCGTGCAGGTGGGTTACTGCGATCAGCTTCAGCCCTCGCACTCCGAGCCGCGCCCTTTTCCAGTTTATCTGCGTCCCCTCCCCGGCATCGAAGAGATATATTTGGCCGTTGAGCCTTATCGCCAGGGAGGACAGCATCCTGTAGGGCATCGGCATCATGCCGCCGGTCCCTATCAATATGCATTCCAATTCGCGATCCTTATCACAGGCTGAGAGGAGGTGGAGCGGGCGATTTTTCCCCTTTTTGTCGTAAGATAGACTTATTAACAACCCAAAAGTGTTCTTTTTTTAGCTCCAAAAAAATACCACGCTGATGCGGCGGTGTGTGGCCTGTCGGCGCAGCCATGCGAGGATGCCTGCGCAGCGTGGAGGTGCGGTTGAATGTCCTGCGACCGGGTCGGCGCTTCAAAAAACTGAAGTGGGCCACGAAGAACAAGCCGCTCCGCGCGCATCGAACCACTTCAAAAAAATGAAGAGCCTCTCGCGGGCCTCCCTTGAACGATGTGCCTCGCGGAGCGCGGAAGGCCGACCGCTCATTCTCGACAGCCCTGTCCCCACCGGTTCCCAACGCGAGACGGGGCGGCGGCGGGAGGCCTTGATCGTTCCGGCGCCCTTATTGTAGATGGAATTTTTCCCTGCGGTAAAGTATTATTGAATGGAGCTGGACAAGAAACCGGCACTTAGAAGGGAGCACACAAATGGCCGAGGAAAACGCGGTTTGCAGTGGTTACGTAAAAATACCGGTCAGTCGGCTCGAGCCGGGAGAGATGGGAGTTCTACTGGCCCGGGCCGGCGCAGGCAAAACAGCCTGTCTCACTCATCTTGCTCTGGGATACCTGCTCGACAAAGAGCCTGTTCTCCATGTTTGCGTGGATGTGGTCCCGGACAAGGTGAAGCTCTGGTACCACAAACTGCTCAGAGATATTTTTTCGAACCAGCCGGAATTCAAGATTTCCGACTTGCAGCATGCCATCGAACCTCTGCGGTTTATAATGTCATTTCTTAATCAGACGTTCAGTCCGGAGAAGTTGGAGTTAAGCATCGACAATCTCAGGCAGCAGGCCAAGTTCTCGCCCGCGCTCATCATTTTGGACGGTCTGGACTTCGGCCGCGCGCGCCCCCTGTTCGAAAAAATAGGCGATCTCGCCCGGAGGCACGCAACGCCGGTCTGGGTCTCCGCCAGGTCTCATCGGCACATACCTGACGTAAATGAAAGAGGCATCCCGTATCCCATCGACGCCATGGACGACCTCTTCAGCTCCGTTTTCATGCTGGAGCCGGAAAACAACGGTATCAGGCTGAAGGCGCTGAAAGAAAAAGGCAAGTACAATCCGGCCGATTTCGAGTTCATGCTTGATCCCAATACTTTTCTGCTGCTGAAAAGACCTCACCCCGCAGGTGGGTGTGCGGGCTGTGGGGATCAATGAGGCCACCCTCAGCCAGTGGCGGCCTCGTCTGAAAGACGCAGTCCAACGCGGGCCGGCAAGGGTTGTAGGCGGCAAGCGGCGCTGCTGCTTGCGTCGCGGGCGCGCTTGAGTTTTTTCAAATGTTTGTGCAACCAGAGAAAATAAGTTCGCTTTTTACGTAGTCTACTCTGAGTCCATCTTACGAGGTTTGCCATCGTTGATGGAAGAAGACCTGGTCACCAGTCTGACGCGACAGGTAAAAGAAGAGGTAATTGAGAACTACCTGTTGGAGCGTCGTCTTATAGAGCTTCAAATCGAACACCTCAACACGCAGGCTGCTGAAATCCGGGGGCAGGCATGGATCGTCGGCCTGCGGCTGGCAAGGCTTTCAAGTCTCATGATTCAGCCGGACATGCAAAGCAGGCTCCAAGAAATCCTTGGAATGGGAGCCCGCTACTTCTGGATTGCCTGTCTGAACGTGAAATTCAAACGGAAAGTGCGGCTGATTTGGGTGAGGGCGCTGACCAGAAAGGCAAAATTCCGCAAGGTGCTCCTCGAATCTTACTCCCGCCTTTATTACCGGATGAACCAGTATAAGGCGCAGTACGAAGAACTGGCAAACGAGTGCTCGGCAGTCAACAGGAACATAAATTCCTTCCAGAAGAATTTCGACCTGCTTTCGATACTCAATTTCCTCAGGAACCTGGACATGCGGGGGATCGAGAAAAAGAAGATTCTGGGGGAGAATTTTACAGCAAAAGAAATGGCCGAGTTGGATAAAAATCTTTATATCAGTCCTATATCGGTGGAAAAACTCAACGTCCCCGCCCCACTCAATCTTCCCGAGTCTGATTCGATCCGGGGGAAACTCTGCAACCTGGCCGAGGAAATATTTGAGCGCTACGGGGAAGAGGTGAAAAAGATCCTGAAGTAGGGATTGGTGTGGGACCGCGGGTGGTGGGGATCGTGCGGGATGGGGTGGTGATGCTGTGTCCACCCTACGTTCTCGCCAACGCTCGTCTTGCAATCTCGAACTCGGGAATCCGATTTCCGATTTGACGCACCGTCGGTTTCGGTATATCTGTCCAGCTTGCGGTTTTGGTACTTAGCAGTTAAACTCAAAGGTAAAGTGCTTTTCTTACGCCCAAGCTCCCGGGCCGCCACAGCTTCATGTTATTATCGCCTCGGGACGACATATTGGTTGAGAGCCGGAATCAGGTGCGTTAATGGCTCGGTTTTTGGAGGAGAGTTGGTAAGTATAGCCACTCGGAAGAGGTTCTGGATTGCCGCTGTCTTCGGCATGATCGTTCTTTTCTATACCGTCAAGCAGGCCAACCTTCACAAGTTTGCGCTACACCTGGGAGACATAAGCCCTATTTGGGCCGTTGCCGTGTTGGTGTCGGCTTTTTTGAGCTATGCCTGCGTTGCAGGCGTTCTTAGCAAACTGCTTAGGGGAATTGGCCTCTCGATCTCTTTTGCGTCCTGTTTCAAGATTTCGCTCCTGTCGAGCACCCTCAACTACCTGATGTCAGTGGGCGGACTGAGCGGAGTGGCTGCAAAGGTCTACCTGCTCTCACGGGAGAACATCCCGCCCAGCAACACGCTCTCGGTCTCGATCATACACGGCTTTCTCACCAACACTATAGCGGTCCTGTTCATCTATCTGGGCTTTTTCTATCTCTACAGCCAGCACCAGATAACGGAGCGCAACCAGGCAGTGTTCGGAATAGTGGTCCTGCTCGTTGCATTTCTGCTGACCTGGGTGACCATCCAGACAATCATTCATGAGGGTTTCCGACGGAAGGTATGGCAAATCGGCCTCGGGGTGGTGATTGCTTTTTGCGCGAGGATTGGAAGGCCGCATTGGATCAGCCGTGAAAGAGCCGAGGTTTTTTTTGAAAACTTCAATGGGAGCCTGAACATGATAATGAGAAACAGGGAAATATTACTGTTCCCGGCATCCCTTGCCCTTTTCGACTGGATATTTATGTTCCTTTGCCTGAAGTTTTCGTTTATCACGATAGACTACCCGGTGAGCAATAAAGTCTTGATGGTGGGATTTTCGGTTGGTCTTTTCACGAGCTTGTTTTCGCTGACCCCCGCATCGATCGGACTCATGGAAGGCTCGATGGCAGGATCGTTCTACCTGATGGGACTGGATTACGAATTTTCTCTACTGGCTGTCCTGATCTATAGAATAGTCTACTATTTCGTGCCTATCGCAGTGAGCGTTCTCTTCTTCAAGCGATTTTTCCCGGCTGCGGACCTGGCCGAGCCCGGCAAGGAATACAAAAAGGCATAGCAGGGGCCGACTTTCCGGCCTGCCCTGTATCTGCTATCAGTTCTCCCGGGAAAAAAGTTTTTCAGTATTTATATATATGCATCAATGGATTTTCGGGCATGAGGGGGCTGCTTTTGTTTCCTTCCCCATATCGTAAGCTTCAATGCAGACAAAAACGGGTTTGAGCCGCTCGACGAGCGCCGGCAGCTTCGAGGCGAAAATCAAGGCGCCCCCGATGCGGCAGGCCGCCCCCAAAAGCAAAGTGTTTGGAACTCCTATCTTCCCCGCGATGCTTCCGGCAAGAAGACTTCCGAACTGCATGACGCCCATGAAGGACATGGCGTAAAGACTCATCATCCGGCCGCGTTTGTCATCGTCGACGATCGTCTGAATGATGGTGTTGCTGGAAGCTATCCGGGCCATCATGGAAAATCCGGTCAGGCAAAGATAGAAGACGCAGAATGTGAAGCTGCGCGAAAGCGCAAAGGCTGCGATGGCAAGCCCGCATGCCCCCGCTGCGGCGGGAATTACTTTTATCAGCCCATGCACGTTTTTGCGGCAAGCAAGATATAGAGTGGCGGAGAGTGCCCCGATGCCCGCTGAAGACATCAAAAAGCCGAACCTATGCGCGCGCTTCCGTGCAGAATGTCTTTGGCATACGCGGGCATGAGCACCGGATAAGGCGCGCCGGAAAGAATACAAACGAGAGGAAGAGGAATAGTGAAGGTGAGCTTTTTCTGCACCGGACGGGACGCAGGTATGACTGATTTCCTGCTCCCGATGATACGAAATGAGTCGATTTGAGACGGTTTTGGGATTTTTTCGATGGAACCCTGTTACGCAGAGAAAGGGAAATGGGCGAGGACAAGGCCAATCCAGTCACGGATTCTGACAAATTGCTCAAAGACCCAAAAACAGGGTAACCATATTCGGTTTTCAAAGAGCCGGAGCTCCGCTGTGAAACTGAATGTCATGAATCACGAGTCGCGGATCGACTGGTCGCGAGTCGTTGCTTAAATACCCGAAACTCGTGACCCGAGCTCCCGTTTCATTGCAAATACAGGCCAAATTCAATGAATAATGGCGTTGTTTCGGGTTTCGGGTTCCTTCTTCCTTCTGATAGCCGACCTCCGTCCTCCGACATCCGTAACAACGGTGAACAGTTAGAAACCAAACTCCGTTCCAGACCCAGTGAATCACTCGAACAGGCAATATCGTATCATGGAGAGGATTAGATCTGCCAAACGGCAACCAGAAGCGGCAACCAGAAGCGGCAACCAGAAGCGGCAAAAAGTAAAAAAATCGGTGAATAGGTGCTTGCTGTTGCGGAGGCATGGCCATAAGGGCCTTGTACTCGGCGCGTAAGGTTTCGGCGCCCTTGGAAACGACGGCAATTTTTACCCTGTGATGAGATACGTCATTGACTTGCTTTCAGCAATTTTGGTTTTTCGTTCTTGCCCTAATTTGGTATTGAAACTCTAGCGGACCAGGCGTCTTTTTCATCGTTGGCCCAGCAGAAAGGTGGGTATCATGCCTGCTTTTGGCGCTTGCTTTCGTCATTGGCGCTGTTATATAGGGCAAGCTGGCCGATGCGTCTGGAATCGAGCATGCATATCGACACTTATCCACGGCTGTTTATGAATGGAAATTTAGAAGTGAGATCAAACGGTTTCGAGTCAAGTGGCACAAGCCGCTTCAAAAGTATTTTTCGGGCTTTCCGGCACAGGAATTATCGCCTTTTTTTCTTCGGCCAGGGTGTTTCTCTAATTGGGACCTGGACCCAGCAGGTCGCGCTTAGCTGGCTGGTCTATAGCCTTACCGGCTCGACGCTTCTGCTGGGCACCGTGGCCTTCTGCAACCAGATCCCCATGCTTTTTCTCGGCCCGTTTGCAGGTGTTGTGGCAGACAGATTTGACCGCAAGCAACTGCTGCTCTGGACTCAAGGGCTGGCCATGGTGCAGGCGTTTGTCCTTGCCGCGCTGGTACTGGCGCGGGTCATTGAGCCGTGGCAGATCATCGCCCTGAGCATTTTCATGGGAACGATAAACGCCTTCGACATACCCATACGGCAGTCATTCGTGATCGCGATGGTCGAAAGCAAGGATGATCTGGGAAACGCGATAGCGCTGAGTTCTGCGATGTTTAACTGCGCTCGCTTCATCGGGCCTTCGATTGCGGGAATCCTGATTTCCGCCTTTGGGGAGGGGATTTGCTTTCTTGTCAACGGGATCAGCTTCCTGGCTGTCCTTGCTGCGCTTCAGGCCATCAGGGTAGCGGAAAAAGAAGGGCGCAAGCAAAACGGCCGGGTCCTTGGCGAATTCCGTGAAGCGGTCGACTATGCCCGCAAGTTCGAGCCGATTATCGCCATTCTGGCTCTGCTCTCGGTGTTCGCCCTTGCCGGCGCTCCTTACCTGATGCTTATGCCTGCGTATGCCAAAGATGTTCTGCACGGAAGCGCGAATACTTATGGCCTGCTTATGTCTTCTTCGGGACTGGGGGCGATTGCCGGCACACTATATCTTGCCTCCCGCAAAAACGCGCATGGCCTGATAAAAGTAATTCCGGTGGCTGTGGGGGCATGCGGATTGGCCCTTGCTGCGTTTGCGCTTTCGCATACGTTTACGCTCTGCGCATTCTTTGTTTTCCTGGCCGGATTTTCAATGATGACCCATGTAGCTTCCAGCAACACGATCATTCAAACGGTCGTCGACGAGGACAAACGAGGCCGGGTGATGAGTCTTTACGCAATGTCCTTCATGGGCGTCATGCCGTTCGGAAGTCTTCTTGCCGGAAGCATCGCCGGGAAAATAGGGGTCCAGAACACCCTGCTTGCAGGCGCGTCCATTTGCGTCGCAGGCGCGGCTGTTTTCGCGGCTAGACTCCCACGCCTGGGCTGTATACTCCAGCCGATATTTTCCAGGATTGAATCAGGGACCGGGAATCAATGAAATCTTGATAAAACCTGATCGTGCATCTGTTTCAGGCATTCCCCGACAGCCCTAAGGCGCGCATCTGAATGAATATAGACACTGCGCGAGATGCCATGCTGCCCGAAGGCATGCGGTCGGCAAAAAAGCGAAGAATCGCTCAATTAAGGTATGGATTCAATGATTGGCACTTTTGCCAGCCCCTGCTCCACGACGAATTCGACGCAATTGGGACAAAACTGCCTTCACGATAAACGGGTGGCAGGTCGCTGGACGTATAGCCTTTCAGCTTGACTGAAGTCTTTTGAGCAGCGGCAGGAGCGCGCGGAATTCCTTTGTGCCCGCCCGGTTGAGCAATTCAAAATGATCATCTCGGTGGAACTGATCACCGCGCCCGCCCTGTCGAGGCGATGCATGCCGGTTTGCTTGTCGGAGGCGCGCCTGGATGTCACTGCGTCGTGAGCGATATGAACACGATACCCGAGATGCAATGCGCCGACGCCTGTGTGAAAGATGCAGACGTGTCCTTCGATACCCGCCAGAAGCAATGTAGTGCGGCGTGTTTGCTCCATTGCCCGCGCGATATCTTCGTTTTCGAAACAGTTGAATTCCAGCTTGTTCAACAGTTTGGGCTCTGAAATCTTATTGGTCAGTTCAAGCAGGAACCCACCTAATTTATCAGGGTTGTGGACAGAGCACAAAACGGGAATCCCAAAGAGCTCGGCGGCCTCGATGAGAGCGCTGGCATTCAACACTGTGTGGTCCCGGTCTACGCAAAGGTCCAGCATTGATTTCTGAATGTCCACCAGCAGCAGAATGCAGTCCCCGCGATCCAAGAAATCCAGATAGCTGTTCATGGGTTTGGGTCTCCGACTTAAATTGAAGTACAAGACGCTGAAACCCGGTTTGTGCCCCCCGATAGGCATCCAATAAAAAAGCATGTCCGGACACCTTTGCACTTATAGCATACTCCGGGTCGTGACGAAAGAGGTAAGCCGATTCAGAGCCTGCAACATGCTGTTGATCTTGGCCCTGTCCAGATTCAAAGGAAAACCTGTACAGAGTCTTACTCAGCTTTCATACCGCTGCAAGTCCGAATTGGAGGTCATTTAAGTACAAGAGCGGTCCGGATGGTCCTTTCCTCCCGGTTTGGTTTGCGGCTTTTTGACTTTCCCGTTGTATGGATTTGGGAACATCACTGGCACTTTCCGATGATTTATGCTCGGGATCTGCGCACTCCTTCATTTGATATCTGATATCTCTATTTCATTAAATATGAATTCCGCGAAATGATATAGCAAATAAGTATACAAATGCTAACTGGAACATTATATATTTATCAGTAAAGTGAGTTATAGGACAGTATAGCCACGAAATGATTAAAATATCATAAGAGAAAAATTATGTATATAGTTACTCTTGGGCGTTTGCGAGGTATTAATAGAGCTTTGAAAATCGTTTATAATTGTAGGTATATATGCAACGAGGCATATTAAATAACAATTCGGAGGTATCTATCGGTTTTAGTGAATTAGACAGGAATAATGAAATGATATCATAGTGTTTGTTCACCAGGCGCAATGCGGTTTCATTGAGAACGAATAGTAGTAAGCGGTATACTCTGATACAAAATCGCAATACTTACGCTCAAACTAATTTTGCTTGACTGTTAAATAGGTCAGATGCATAATTCTTGCAATGTGTGTGGGCGACGATATCGACATATTAACGTACACAACGGCACGGCTTTGATGTGGTGTTACTTGTCCGGGTTCATGTCAATCTCGCGATACAGGGGGAGGAAAAATGGAACAGCCACTGGTTTTGGAAGATCGATCGGGACAGACCAGTATTTTGACGCTCAATCGGCCGGAGGTCATGAATTCCTTGAATTTCGCTCTGCTCCGGGCACTCAGAGAAAAGGTGGAGAGCCTTCAGTGGGAGCCGGAAGTGCGGGTAATAATCATAACGGGAGCTGGCGAAAAAGCCTTCTGTGCAGGAGCTGACCTCAAAGAGAGAGTGTCGCTGCCCGACGATCAGGTGAGAAAATTCATCTATACCATTCGCAATTTGTTTACCTTCATTGAATACATGAACAAGCCGGTCATTGCGGCGGTAAACGGGATTGCGCTGGGTGGCGGAACTGAGCTGGCGCTTGCCTGCGACATACGCATTGCTTCGGAAAATGCAACCATGGGACTTACGGAGACTCGACTGGCTATAATACCCGGGGCCGGCGGCACTCAGCGCCTGCCGCGGATTGTAGGACGGGGCAAGGCCAAAGAGCTGATCTTCACGGGCAGGCGAGTGGATGCAAAGGAAGCCCTTGAGATCGGTTTGGTGAATAAAGTGGCTCCAGCGGGCAGATTGATCGATGAGTGTATTCAAATGGCTGCGATGATATGTGAAGCCGGCCCGATTGCCATCGGGCAGGCGAAGTACGCTGTTAACCACGGTTGCGAGGTGGACCTGCATTCGGGTCTGGCCATAGAATCGAATGCCTACTGGGTGACAATTCCCACGGAAGATCGCATGGAGGGGCTGACCGCTTTTCGTGAAAAAAGGAAACCGGTATATAAGGGCAAGTGATTTAAGAAGGGGAGCGGGGAGCGGAAAGCAAGACGCTATGACGGGTGATGGTGCGGGTATGAAGGGAGGCGGAGACGAAACTGTGCCCTTCCTGTCCGCGTCGGTTTCTCTCCCCGGTCAAAACCGCTTCCTGCCGATCTGAATCTGCTTGGGGGGAAGACTGGTGGGTTTGGAAGAGAATCCTGACAATGACCTCAGATGGTCTGTTTTATCAGATAGTGAGTTCCGTATTCTCAAACATATCGGTGATGCGGTTCTCATTACACTGAGGGATGGCACCGTTATTTACGTAAACGATGCCTACTCCCGGGTTATTGGTTTACCTGCTGAGGCAATTCTTCATCGGAGGCTCTGCGATGTTGAACCGGATTCACTCACCCTTAAGGTGATGGCCAATCGCACGGAGGTCCTCCAGGTTCATAAGTATGTAGAGGCCCTTAAAGGCGGGGTGATTTGCTCGGTTTTGCTTATGCCCTCGTCTGAGGATTTTACCTGCTCTGTCACCATCATGAACAGAGTGCATCAAGACGCCGCGCGCCAGGACGTTCAAGCAAAACAGCGCTACGTCGAATCATATCTTGATGCCAGAATCGCGCAGGGAGCCGACCTGCCTTCTCCTTTCCGGAAATTGGTTGGAACGAGCAACAGCTTCAGGGCCTCTCTTTACATGGCATACAAGGCCAGCAAAGCGGACTTTTCGGTCCTGGTCATGGGTGAAAGCGGGGTTGGAAAGGAGCTGCTGGTCAGGGCGATTCACGAGTCCAGCCAACGGCGTAACCATAAATTTGTTAGCATAAACTGCGCGGCTATTCCGAGCACATTGATAGAATCCGAACTCTTCGGTTACGTCTCCGGGAGTTTTACCGGCGGCAGACGGGAGGGCAAGAAGGGCCTGTTCGATCTTGCTGACAAGGGGACGATCTTCTTTGATGAAGTTGGCGACTTCGAGTTGAACACCCAGGCCAAGATTCTAAGGGTTCTCGAGGAGGGAGAGTTCAGGAGGGTTGGAGATCAGAAGTGTATACCTATTGATACCCGGGTTTTGAGCGCCACTAACAGGGATCTGGACAGAATGATGTTGGATGGGAAGTTCAGAGAGGACCTTTACTATCGACTCAACACCATGACCATTGATGTGCCCCCGATACGAGAACGCGGGCACGATGTAGAGTTGCTTGCCGAGCACTTCCTCTCGGTGCTGTGCGAGCGTTATAAGAAAAATGCCAGATTCAGCGAGGCCACCATGGATATCTTTTATGCCCATAGCTGGCCGGGTAACGCAAGGGAGCTGCGAAGCGTGGTGCACTACGCTCTTAACATGACCGATTCCGATGAGATAAACCCAAGCGATCTGCCTCATTATCTGCTGCTCTCAGAGAGCAAAACGGCGCTGAACAAAAGGATTCTCCCCACAGGTCACGAGTCGGAGGACTTCCGGCACGGCTTTGTTTACAGGGATGTGATGAACGCTTTCGAAAAGGATCTGATCGAGGTAATTCTGAAACGATACCCCACCCGGACCAAAGCTATGCAGGTTCTAGGTCTTAGCCGCAGGTCCTTTTACCTAAAACTCAAAAAACATGGCTTATAGTGATCCCTGCGGCAAGCTAGGGAGGTTTTTTTATATAAAAAAGGAAACACCAAATTAGGTTGTCACCGTAAATATACAGATTGTTGTGCGTTTTTCGGCCTGTGCATAGCTTAACCTGTTCAAAGGCGGCTGGCCCATTTCGGGCAAAAGGCCTTTGTTTTTATGTCGAAGACATCTCAAATTCACTCATCTCAGTTTTGTCATACTTTTGGAACAGTTCTTGCGGATAGTTAGTTTCCGTCCGGAAGGGGGCCCTTTTCCGCCCCGGGATCAGATCCCGGGCGGGCTGTGGCGGGGCGGAGGGACTGCCCGCCGGGATATGCACTCAAACGCTTCGGCGGCGCCTGGCGGGGACGATGGGCGAGGATCTCCACGCTCCGCGAGGCGGTACCGATGTATGCGTCCGCGCAAGCCCTCGATTTCGCAGCCAGGATGAAAAAGGACCCTTTACGGGCCGGAAACGGCCAGCGCCGCACGGATGTGGCGAACAAACGCTGAAGAAAAGATGGACCCATGCAACGCGATATTGAGCTGATAGAAATTGGTCCCAGAGAGGGGCTGCAGTACCACAAAAAATATATCCCTGCCGAGAAAAAGATCGCCTTTGTGAAGATGCTGTTTGATTGCGGCTTCCGAAAGGTGGAGGTTACTTCGTTTGTTCATCCCAAGGTTGCGCCTCAGATGAAGGATGCGGTGGACGTACTTACCGGGATTCGGGGCAGCAGGGGCCATGAGGGACAGGAGAGGATCTGCCAGGTGTTGGTTCCCAACGAAACCGGATGCCGCAGTGCAATAGCTTGCAAAACCGATGAAATCGCGGTGTGGGTTTTTCTGACCGACCGGTTGAGCTATTCCACGCTTAACCGCAGTATTGCCGAACAGCTCAAACGAATCAGCACGATTTGCGAGATTGCCAAAGCGAATGCGGTCAAGGTCAGTGCGTACATTGGCGCGGCTTTCGGTTATCCGGGAGAAGATCCGAGCCACTATGAGACTTTGTGCGCAATGGTGGCGAAACTGGTCCAGCTTGGCTGTTATCTCGTGTGTCTCAACGACGAGCTCGCAATGGCGAACCCGGTGACAGTGCGGCAACATCTGCGGATGTGTATGGTGGAGGTGGAAGCATCGAGACTCGCCGTTCATTTCTATGATAACCGGGGGATGGGATTAGCCAATGTAGCGGTCGCCTACGAGTCCGGGATACGCGTTTTCAAATCGAGCCTTGGAGGAGCCGGCGTCCACACCTACTTCAGAACGGTCATCCCGGGAAAGTCTCTGGGAAGCAGCGATCCCCACGGGTTGGCCACCGAGGATTTCGTCTACGCATTCGAGGAGATGGGCATCCCAACGGGAATAGACATAGACCGTTTGATTCAGTGCGGCCGTTTCCTGGAAAGACTTCTGGGAGTCAGACTCTACAGCCAAATTCGGTCGAGCGGCCTTTCCGGGCGGACACTGAGCGAGGCAAGAATTAACTCGGCCCATTGTACCTATCAGAGTCCCGAGGCTCGTCTGGACTCTACAGGGCTTAGGATCTGAACCGAGTCAAAGATTTTTGAATTTATAATACTATATAAAGGAGCTAATACTTTTAATATTCGAGTCGATTTTCAAAGTTCAAGCTGTAGTGCGTGAACCTTCTACTTCTTTTTCATTCTCTTTTTCGAGTTGACATTCCGCATCGTCTTTATTCGTAATTGCGTTTGATGTTTCGATTTTCAGGTCCTATCCCGTAACAAGAATAGTAAAGATCAAGTAGGGATGCAGCAAGCGATAACAAAAGCATCGAGTTGAGCACAATATTTGCGAGCCGTGACAACTTAGTAGTGACTCCTGCTGTTTGGAGTATTTGTTATTCGATGTTGCATAATGGGCATCCCGCAAAGCGTGGAACTCAAGACGGTTCTGTTCGCATGCAATACCGCCAAAGGCGGGATAAACACCTAACATCGGAAGCAGTTCGCTTGGGGAGGGTATTATGGAAGAGGATCAGCGCGCAAAGCGGCTGAAGCATTGGGAAGAACAGGATGCCATCGTCGTGGAACGCCGTAATGAGGCATACAATATCGGAGGTGAGGGCCAGATGCAACGCCTTGCCAAGCAGGGCAAGAAACCAATGCGTGAACTCATCAGGATGTTGATCGATCCGGGCACGGAGTTCTTCGAACTTGGATTGGATGCGGGCTACAACATTGGACAGATAAAGCTTTACGGAGGGGAAATCTACCTCTCGGAGAAAAGGGGGCACATTCCCGGCGGGGGCGTAATGACCGGGGTCGGTTCCGTTCACGGTAAAGACTGTATGATCTTTGCCAATGAAAACCGTTATGCGGCAGGGACCTATTTCCCGATCACGCTGAAAAAACATATGAGGGCCCAGGCGATTGCCGAGCGTCTCCGGTTACCCTGCATATACATCGCAGACTCAGGTGGCATCAACCTTCCGTTGCAGTTAGGCTGTTTTGCGGACGACGGTCACTTTGGCACCATGTTTTATAACATGTGCCGCATGTCAGCCATGGGCATAAAACAGTACACCCTTTCCACCGGCGGGAACACTGCAGGCGGCGCCTACATCGTTTATCTCGCCTCCGAATCGATCATGATAGAGAAGCTTTCCTTTGCCTTTCTGGCTGGCCCCCCAATGGTGAAATCGGCCATCGGTGAGACGGTGTCCATGGAAGACCTGGGAGGGGCCTATGTCCACACGCAGCACTCGGGTGGCTGCGACCACATTGTAAAGACCCAGCAAGAAGGGATCATGAAGCTCCGTGACATCATCGAGTTCGAACCCTCTCAGGCCCTTTACTGTGAGCGAAGGAAATCCGTCGAACCAAGATTTGACTACAAGGAAATGATGCGCTCATCTCCAGTCAACACATACAGCGTAATCAACATCAAGGATACCCTCAAGTGTCTTGCCGATGACAGCTATTTCCATGAATACAAGCCTACATACGGCCTTGACCGCGGTGAAACTATCGTTGCCGGCAAGATGTGGCTGAAAGGCATGCCCGTGGGAGTCATTGCATCCAGCGGCAACGGCGTCATTTATATCGAGGCGGCAAGAAAGGCGACGGAATGGATGATTCGCTGCGGTAACTCGAAGCTGCCGATGATCTTTTTCCAGGGATCGCCGGGCTATATGGTAGGCCGAAGTGAAGAGTGGGGCGGCATCGGAAAATACGGATCGGACATGGTGCGTACTTGCAGCGTTCTGAAGGTTCCGAAAATCCAGTTTGTCATTGGACCCGACCACGGGGCGGCCAACTACGGCATGTGCGGAAGGGCTTTCAAGCCGGTGTTTTGCTTTACCAATATGAGGGGCCGCACGACTGTTATGTCCGGCAGGACGGCGGCATTCGTTGTGGAAAGTGTGCGCAGAAAGAACATTGTCGACAAGGGCGAAACGGTAGATGAGGAACAGATGGCGGAATTCCGCAAGATGATGATCGAACGCTACGATGCCGAAGGATATCCATTTCTGACCGGTTCCCTTTTATTCCATGACGGTGTCGTCACTTTCAGAGAGACACGTGATAAGCTGGCCAGGAGCCTTGAGCTTTGCTACCGCGTACCTATTGAGAAGACCGATTGGGGCGATCTGAAGGTTTAGGTCTTTTGACAAAGAAGGGATCAAAAGTTACGATCAATCGGTGAATCGCGTACCTGGTGAAAAGGAGGGCATGGATTATGACGGAATTTGATTACTGGAAAATCTTCCCCAAAATGCCGAAGAAGGTGACCATCGGTGACATTACCGTGCGCGACGGCTTTCAGCATGAAGAGAAATTCATCTCCACGAACGCCAAGATTTTTTATGCCCAGGAGATGATTCTTGCGGGAGTAAGAGAAATTGAGGTGACTAACCTGGGAAATCCTGAGGGCATTCCTCAGTTCAGGGATGCCGAACAGGTTCTCACCGCGCTCAGGAGTGATGCGTTCAAGAAACGCTGCGAAAGAAAGGGGGTTAATTACGATGAGGTCGTCATGACTGCCGTGACGATTAGGGAAGCCGCTGTTGATAGAGCGATCGAGCTCAAGAAGAGAGGAATCGGTCCAGATCGTGTTCTGATGATGGTGTCGACCGATCCCGAACATCATTTCGCCAATTCCGGCACGACTCTGACCCAATACTGGAAAGAGGCGGAACACTGCATACAGAAAGCGGCCGATGTCGGCATGAAAATGTGCGGCACGGTCAGCACCATCTGGGGGAGCCCGATAACCGGCGCCACGAAGCTCGAGGATGCTGTGGAGTTTACAAAACGCTATTTTTCTATCGGCGCCCACGACATCGAGCATGCCGACCACGATGGCTCAGCCTCTGCGGCTCAAGTCTACCGGTATTTCTCCATGGTCCTTGATGCAATGCCCAATCCCGAGGCCCATCTGTGCCATCTTCACGAGACCAAACGCGTTGCCTCGGCCTCAGTGCTGGCTGCTCTCCAGGCCGGTATTTGCCGATTCGAGGGGACCCTTGGCGGCCTTGGCGGACAGCCGTCCAATTTCCTCGATGATTGTCCAGTCAGGGGAACGGGCGAATATTATTACGATCCGAGGTACGTGGGTCTAATAACCCTGGAGGACCTCGTGGTCATGATCGACGAGTTGGGAATCGAACACGGCTACGATGTAAATCGTGTTCTGTGGCTCGGAGCAAAGATGGAGAAAACCATAGGCCGCAGGCTCCGGTCCGAGGCCGTCATTAACGGCCGGACTCTGAAAGAGGGGCATCCGCAATACGCCCGCCCTGGTCTCGGAAAGCTCATAGAAAAACTGGGCGAAAAACCCGGCCAGCTTGTTCCACCGGAATGGCCCCCGGGGGCTGTTCTGCCCGAGAAGTGGGGACCTGAGGCATGGAAAATGCGCCCGGAGGTTTCGCGGTCTTTTAGATAAAGCGTCGTCAATAGTCAAGGAGGTTATCATGAATGAACAAGTCCCATCTCTAACTCCACAGGGTGAGCTTTTCTCTTCCCCCAATGTTGAAGAGGCGCGGTCGTTTTTCAGGGAGAAACCGCGCACCATGACGAAAAAGCTGATGAGTGTCTCCGAGGCTGTGAGCCGGTTCGTACATGACGGCGATTACCTTGCTTCCGGCGGTTTCGGCGGGGTAAGGATTGCCAGCGCAGTACTCCATGAAATTGTGCGTCAGCGCAAGAAGAACCTGGGGGTGTCCGGGCACACGGCCACACATGATTTTCAGATCCTTGCAGCCGGCCGGTGTTTCGACCGCTGCGATATCGCCTACATTGTCGGGTTGGAGCTGAGGGGGCTTTCTCCCAATGCCCGCCGATACATGGAGAGCGGTGCAGTCAAAATGACCGAATGGTCCAACGCCACCCTTGCATGGCGCTACAAGGCGGCATCGATGGGTGTTCCTTTCCTGCCCGCTCGCGTGCTTCTTGGAACTGACGTCATGAAGTACAGCGCTGCAAAAACGATCGAGTGCCCCTTCACGGGACAAAAGCTCCTGGCCGTTCCGGCGCTCTATGCCGACGTGGGAATCATCCATGTCCACCGGTCGGACATTTACGGCAACTGTCAAATCGATGGAATCACTATTGCCGATTACGACGTGGGGCGCAGTTCGAAGCGCATTATCATTACCACCGAGCACCTGGTCGATACCGATGAGATCCGCAAGGAGCCCCTCAAAACCCTGCTGCCGTTCTGGCTCGTCGATGCCGTCTGTCATGTTCCATATGGCAGTTATCCGGGGAACATGCCGTACGAGTACTTTTCGGACGAAGAGCACCTTGCCGAATGGATGCAAGCCGAGCAGGATCCCAAGGTCTTCCAGGAATTCCTGGACAAGTACATCTATGGCGTCAGGGATTTCGCAGAATATCTGGAACTGAAGGGCGGGGAATCGCGGATGGCCGAACTGCGCGCACTCGAACCCCTGCGGCGAGATGAAGGGATGCCCGTGTCTTCAAGGGAGGAAGCCAATGAAAACAAATAGTCGCTACAACCTGATGGAGCTGATGGTGTGCGTCGCTGCCCGCCAGCTTGAAGACAGCAAGACTGCGGTCATCGGTACGGGCATGCCGCTGGCAGCCGCAATGCTTGCTCAAAAGACCGCAGCGCCTAACCTGGTCATCCTGTTCGAGGCAGGCGGCATTGCGCCGAAGCTGGAGAGGCTGCCTATTTCCGTTGCCGACTCAAACACGCAGACAGGCGCTTTGCTGCACACGAGCATGGATGTGATCATGGAGGCATGCCAGAGGGGCACCGTTGACTATACGTTTCTGGGCGGGGCCCAGATCGACATGTATGGGAACATCAACTCCTCAATGATCGGAACTGACTACAACCACCCCAAGGTTCGCCTGCCCGGCAGCGGGGGGGCAAACGATCTGGCTTCCCTGTGCTGGAAGACACTTACCATCACGCCACACGACAAGCGAAGGTTTGTCAAGAAGCTGGATTTTTTGACTACCCCCGGCTATCTGAGCGGCCCCGGCGCCAGGGAGCGAGCGGGATTACCTGCGGATTGCGGACCCTTTAAGGTCATAAGCACGCTCGCCTTGATGGGATACGATCCTGAAAGCAAGCGAATGCGTGTGGAAAGCCTGCACCCGGGGGTAACCAGAGAGCAGGTGATCGAGAATACCAGTTTCGAGATGCTCTTTGTTGACCCCTTGCCGGAAACGCTGGAACCGACCGACAAGGAGTTAAAGATTCTCAGGGAGGAAGTGGACCCCCTGGGACTGGTGATCGGCAAGTCAGGTCAGTGATTACTCGAGCCGCGCGCCGTCCTTTCGAAGTTGAGTCGTTTTCATCCTGTTGGCTGCATTTCTTCACCTCGAGGCAGAGGCTTCTCGGGTCGTCGATAGGTCCCTTCTGATTGGAGGCTGTCTTTTAACAATCACTGCTCATTTTTCCCAGGGAGGTGTACCATGGACTTTCAGCTTACCGACGAACAACGCATGATCAAGGAGACTGTTTACAAATGGTCTGTAAATGAATTAGGACCGTTGCAGGAGAAAATCGATGACGAAGACT
This sequence comes from uncultured delta proteobacterium, assembly GCA_963805125.1. GTDB lineage: Bacteria > Desulfobacterota > Syntrophobacteria > Syntrophobacterales > Syntrophobacteraceae > SbD1. Next base: position 850,954 of record CAWDTD010000001.1, read on the forward strand.
GGTTCCCCCCCGATTTCTTCCGGAAATGCGCCGAGATCGGCATCCTGGGAATAACCATCGATGAGAAATACGGAGGACTCGGCGGCGATGTACTGATGCAAACCCTGGCCATTGAAGAGATGAGCCGTATCTGCCCCGCACTGGCAATGACCTATGGGGCGCACTCCAACCTGTGTGCCAATAACATTCATAAGAATGCAAACGAATACCTCAAGGAGAAGTACCTGCCGCCCCTGACTTCCGGCGAAAAAATCGGCGCCCTGGGTTTGACCGAACCGAACGCCGGTTCGGACGCCATGAGTCTTCGTACCCGGGCAGTCAAGCAGGGAGACAAGTATATCCTCAACGGGTCCAAAATCTTCATAACCAATGGTCCTGTTGCCGATACTCTTCTGGTCTATGCCAAGACCTCACCGGATCTGGGCCCAAGGGGGATAAGCGCCTTCATAGTGGAGAAGGATTTCCCGGGCTACTCTGTGGCGCGGAAGCTCAAAAAATGCGGCATGCGCGGCTCCCCGACAGCCGAGCTGATTTTCGAAGACTGTGAAGTGCCGGCTGAAAACCTTGTAGGTCAGGAGAACAAAGGCGTCAACGTGATGACCAGCGGACTTGACATCGAGCGGATAGTTCTGGCGGGCGGCTCCGTTGGTATGGCGCAACAGGCCCTGGAGTACTCCATCAAATATTCGGTGGAGCGTGAACAGTTCGGTCAGTCCATTGGCAGTTTCCAGATGGTCCAGCAGAAACTCGCAGACATGTACACCCGCACGGAAGCTTCCCGGCTCCTCGTCTATCGGGCGGCGGAGGCCGCTCAAAGAGCCACCAGGGGAGGCAAAGGCACTGAGCTTACAAGGCTCGCAGCATCAGCCATCCTTTTTGCTGCCGAATCCGCCACCTGGGTCTGTGATCAGGCTGTCCAGATTCATGGCGGTTATGGGTACTGCCTCGAATTCCCGGTCCAGAAGCTTTGGAGGGATGCCAAGCTCTACGAAATCGGGGCGGGTACAAGCGAAATTCGGCGAATCATCATTTCCCGCGAGCTCACTCGAGAGGAATTTGCCAAAAAAGCCGAACGTTACGGCCAGCAGGCGCCCAAAGCTGCCGGCAAAGCAGGTTGAATCAATTGTTCTAACTTACCGGCAACATCGCTTGATATAAATGCGCTGGCGCCCGGCTTTCGCCGGAGTGATGAGACTGCGGCTCATCGCCTGGGTAAATATAGAGTAGCCTCTAAAACTGAAACGCAACACTAAAGGAGGGTTTTCTATGACTACACCGATTCAGCAAAAGATTCGCGACAAAAAGAGGACTGCGCAGCAAATTGCGGAGATGGTGAAATCCGGAGACTGGATAAACAACGGAAGCGTCGGCGGGGATTCGACTGTTTGTACGGAAGCCGTGGCGAGGAGACTGGGGCCCGGTCCTGATGACCTGAAGGATATCGAATTCTGGATGTATGCCCAGTTTTATCCGCATCTCGAACTGCAGGAAGTGGATCCCAGCCAGCAATATCACTGCATTCATGAATACTTCTTTTTCCCATGGAACCGCAAGGCCCGAGATACCAATAACGTGACGGACTGGGCCCAGTGGGGTTGGGCGTATGGCATGTGGGCCCACCACTACAGGTTCATCAATGCCGCGCGCGAAAAGCGCGGAATCGACTGGTGGTTCAATGCGGCAACAGCGCCGGACAGCCACGGCTTTTTCAACATGTCCTACGGCACAAACAACTGCAACATATACAAACAGACCGCAAAGAAAACCGTTTTCGAGGTCAGGAGCGATTACCCCTGGGCGGATGGAGGGCGCTTCAATACTATTCATATCGATGACATAGATTACTGGGTCGAGGTCGACTGCGAAAAATACAAATGGCCTCAGATCAACGAGCGCGGTATCAAACCAAAGCCGGAAGAAGAAGCCATTGCAAAGCACGTAATGACCATAATGCGAGACCGTGACATAGTTCAGCTCGGCATCGGCTCACTTCCCTCGGCTTGCGTAGCCGCAATGGAGAACGCGGGCTTCAAAGACCTGGGGATTCACACGGAAATGCTCAATTTCGGTCTGATCAGGCTGATCGAATCCGGCCAGGTCACCAATGCATACAAGAATATCGACCGGAACAAGAGCGTGTGGACCTTTGCCTTCCCGGTTGACGTGCAATGGTACTACAATACGGTCGATCACAATCAGCACCTGGCTGTCTACGACATCGGCTACACTAACAACTTCCAGGTGTTGAGCCGAATCGACAACATGATTGCCATCGACAACTGCGTAGCCGTTGACCTTCTTGGACAGCAGTGTGCCGGCTTTTATGAAAAACGGCCCATTTCCAGCACCGGCGGGTATTTCCAGTTTGTAAGCTTCTGCGCCATGTCCAAGGGGGGCAGGGGTGTGGCATCCATGACGGCAAGAAGCAAGCATGGAACTTCGAGGATAGTTCCTTTTCTGCCGGAGGGCTCCAGCGTGGATGTGCCTGCCCAACTGTCAAACTACATATGCACGGAGTACGGGATTGTAAACTTGAGGGGACTTAGCGGCTACGAGAGGGCGACAGCGTTGATCTCCATTGCCCATCCCGACGATCGGGAATGGCTGGAAAAGGAAGCGCGAAAACACGGATTGCTCGCGCCTAAATTCCCCGTATCGATGAATTGCGGAGAAAACGGCGACAGAAGGTATCCGGCCTACTCGGACAGAAGATCTTATAAGCTGCCGCTCAACAGCGAAATCTGGGGATGCGATTGGGATCCCTACCAGTCGGGGAAATAGGTCAGTGGACCGGGAGCGGGAAGCAAGGAGCAGGAAGCGCTTCCCGCTTCACAGCGTCCGTTTCATTTTCACCACGCCGCGAGCATCGCAGCCAAAAGGCCCACCTGAAGATTCGTATTGAAACAAAGGCAAATCTCATCTAAAATTGCTGCTTTAATTTGCGCATCCGATTTGCAAAAAAGACTAAGAAGATGTGGGAGGCGTTGCAGTCGCCTGTTTTTATTTGGCCTGCAATCGGTTTTAATTCATTGTGCGGGGGGGGGGCGAAAATGGATTTCGGTTTGAAAGACAAAGTTGCCTTTGTGGCCGGCGCCAGCCAGGGAATTGGCAAAGCGGCCGCAATCGAATTGAGCAAAGAGGGCGCGAAAGTTGTCATCTGCGCGTTGGATGATCCGGAACTGCCAAAAGCCGTTGAAGAAATCCGGTCGATTACGGGCAACGAGGTCATCGGAATTCCAGCAAACCTCACAGTGACGGAAGAAGCAAGGAATTTCGTTCGCAAGGGTGTGGAGTATTTCGGGACGATCGACATCCTGGTGAATAACGCCGGCGGTCCTCCAGACAAGAAGTTCCTGGAAATTGACGAGGAGTTGTGGAATTTTGGTTTTCGGCTCAATCTGCTGAGCACCATCACGATGACCCGCGAAGCCGTTCCGGTGATGATGGAAAAACGCTGGGGCCGGATAATCAACATGACCTCAGTTTCAGTAAAACAGCCGATCGAAGGGCTGATCCTGTCCAACACGATCCGAATCGGGGTTGTCGGGCTTGCAAAAACGCTCTCCAACGAACTGGCTCCCTACAACATTACCGTCAACAATGTCTGCCCGGCATATATCGCGACCGAACGTGTGCGCAAGCTCTCGGTCGATGTCGCCCAAAAGCAGGGAACAACGCCAGGGGAGCTTATCCGAAAATGGGAATCTCAAATGGCTCTCGGGCGAATGGGGAAACCCGAGGAAGTGGCGGCGCTGATCGCTTTTCTTGCGTCGGAACGGGCCGGTTTCATTACTGGTGATTCCATCCAGATAGATGGTGGATACTATAAGGGAGTAATGTAGGGGTATTGATCTGATGACTAAACGTACCGCGTATGTTCGCTCAGTCGGCCGCTTCCTGCCGGAAAGGAGGCTCACAAACAGCGATTTGGAAAAGATGGTGGACACCTCGGACGAATGGATCTTGACCCGGACAGGAGTCCGGGAACGCCGTATTCTGGAACCTGGCCTTGGGTGTTCGTATATGGCGGTCCGGGCTGCACTGGAATGCCTCGAAAGAGCTGGAGCAGGCCCTGAGGAGGTGGACCTCATCATTGTGGGCACAGTGACTCCCGACATGATGTTCCCGGCAACCGCATGCCTCGTGCAAAATGAGCTTGGGGCAAAAAACGCCTGGGGGTTCGACTTGTCGGCCGGATGCTCAGGATTCGTTTTCTCTCTTTCGACCGCCTCCCAGCTCATAGAGGCAGGGAGAATCAACAGGGCGCTCGTCATAGGCAGCGACGTAATCACCACCGTAATCGATTATGCGGACAGGAACACCTGCGTTATTTTCGGAGATGGTGCAGGGGCTGTACTTCTGGACGTATGCACCGAACCCGGATTTGGTATTCTCGATTTTATCCTGCACATTGACGGCTCGGGAGGGGATTCCCTTTGTATGAAAGGCGGAGGGAGCCGCAGGCCGGCAACACACGAAACCGTAGATAACAAGGAACATTTCGTATTTCAGGATGGCCGCAACGTGTTCAAGGCTGCGGTAAGCGAAATGTCGAGTGTTTCGGTCGAGATTCTCCAAAGAAACGGTCTTAGCGGCGAGGACGTCACTTTCCTGATCCCGCATCAGGCAAATAACCGCATTGTAGAAGCCGCCGCGAAGCGCATTGGTATCGAAGACGGAAAGGTGGTTATAAACATTAGTAAATACGGGAACACGGTTGCAGCGAGCGTTCCGCTCGCCCTCTACGAAGCGGTGTTGGAAAAAGACCATCGGCTGAAAAAGGGCGACTATCTGGTGCTGTGCGCTTTCGGAGCAGGCTTTACATGGGGGAGCGCCCTGATCAGGTGGTGGGAGAAATAGCTGCAAGGCCACACGCGCTTGCGCGTGTGGCCGAAATCCCCGGGGGGATGCGGGGGAATCATTCGCCCGCTCTTTTGCGTTACAACAATCTTGAACGCACCTCCGTATAAGGCGGTCTGCAACAGTTCGGCGAAACGCTCTGCAGCCGGTTGCCGATTGGCAGCCTGGCTGCGGGTCGTCTGCGAAACGATTCGCAGCACCCCATCTTTGCTGATCCGAGTCTTGAGGCGGCGGACTATCAGTTCCTTCTGCTCCGTGGATAGGCTCCGCCAGTTGGCGACACCAAACCACAGTGTAACTCTGCTGTTTACCCTGTTAACATTTTAAGTAATTTAACTCGGCACTGGTGGCCGGATGACGCCGGTTTCCCTTTTTACCTGTAATCCGTGCAGTCACATAGTTGAGCATGCCAATGAACTTTGTCGTCGGATATCCCGGTCCAGTGCTCATGAATGTTACACTCCAGGCGTCAGGATTTTGCATGTGCAGGAGAGACACCTCCAGGGCTGAGGAAAGCAAACCACTGATCTGGATATCTACCCGGATTTAGGGCTTGTCCGTAAATAAGCCTCTTATACAAAGTTGCGCCCATACGGGTAAGAATTGGCGATTGGACCCCCCCTTTTCTAAAGGGGGGCAGGGGGGATTTTGTGAATGGAGGTTTTACCTCTTTGAGCGCAACTTGGTATTAGGGATCGCGCCGGATTTTGAGACTGATTTGGTCGCGAGGATTGAGCAAAACCGCAGGCGTAGCTGGGCTACGTCGAGGATTTTGCGATTGAGGAGCGGCCGAAGCAGGCCAAAAGCCGGATGCGAGCGCAAAGGTTTTATTTATGGACAAGCCCTTAATGCTGCCTGTTCTTGATCTTGCGGAGGCGGATGGAAAGCGGGGTTACCTCAACCAGTTCGTCGTCGGTGATGTACTCCATAGCCTGCTCCAAACTGAACCGGCGTGGCGGAATGAGCCTCAGGGCCTCATCGGAGCCGGCGGCCCTGATGTTCGTCAGCTTTTTTTCCTTCGTGATATTTACCCGGATATCTTCCGAACGCGAATTCTCTCCTACGATCATGCCTGCATACACCGGCTCTCCCGGGTTCAGGAAAATTGTCCCGCGCGGCTGCAGATGATGAATGGCAAAGGTGACCGACTTTCCCTCACGGTCTGAAACCAGTACCCCATTGGGGCGGCCGGGGATCTCTCCCGTGTGTGGCCGGTAGCCTAACAAAAGCGTGTTCAATATGCCGGCGCCGCGCGTTTCGGTCAGAAACTGGCTGCGAAACCCGATCAGTCCACGGGATGAAATCTCGAATTCAAGACGAACACGGCCAAACCCGTTGTTGATCATCCTGGTCATCCGTCCGCGCCGGGCGTTAAGCATCTCGGTGACGATCCCTATGAAGCTCTCCGGAATGTCTACCGTGGCAAGTTCCATGGGTTCGCAGAGCTGTCCATCGATTTCTTTGGTGATGACTTCGGGCCTCGAAATGGAAAGCTCAAAGCCTTCCCTGCGCATGGTCTCGACAAGAACGGCCAGTTGCAGTTCTCCTCGGGCGCTCACCCGGCACGCTTCACGATTTTCGGCCTGTTCGACCCGAAGGCTCACATTGTAAAGGAGTTCCTTCTCGAGGCGCTCTTTTATGTGGCGGGAGGTCAGATACCTGCCCTCTGTTCCTGCGAGAGGAGAGGAGTTGACGGAGAAGACCATCGATATGGTCGGCTCCTCAATGGTTATAACGGGCAGAGGGCGCGGGTCCGAGGGGTCGCTAAGCGTATCCCCTATGAATATGTCGTCCAGTCCAGCGATGGCCGCGATATCGCCTGCTTCGGCAATTTGGCTGTCAACGCGGTTTAGCCCCTCGTAAGTGTAGACCGCACTCAGAGAAGCCTTTCGGGACGTGCCGTCGGCTTTGAGGAGCATGACCTCCCTGCCGAGTTGCAATGTGCCGTTGACGATTTTGCCAACTGCGACTCTTCCGACATAATCGCTGTGGTTGAGAGTTGTGACCAGAAACTGGAGTGGGGCTTCGGGGTCGTATGACGGTGCGGGAATGGATGAAAGGATAGTATCGAACAGCGGGACCAGATCGCGTCCACGGCCTTCGGGACCGGTTAGCGCGACTCCCGCCTTGGCGTTCGTGTAGATTACTGGAAAATTGAGCTGATCTTCAGTTGCGTCCAGATCTATGAAAAGATCGTAGGTCTCATCCAGGACCTCATTTATTCGCCGATCCGGCCGGTCGATTTTATTTATGACCAGAATCGGAGGCAACCCGAGCGCCAGGGCCTTTCCGAGGACGAACCGCGTTTGGGGGAGCGGTCCTTCGGTGGCGTCAACCAGCAGCAGGACCCCGTCAACCATGTTCAGGGTACGCTCCACCTCGCCGCCGAAGTCCGCATGGCCAGGCGTATCGACTATGTTGATCTTTACACCTTTGTATATGATGGCCGTATTCTTCGCCATGATGGTGATGCCCTTTTCCCGCTCCAAATCCAGACTGTCCATCACCCGCTCGGCGACCTGCTCGTTTTCCCGGAAAATGCCGCTCTGCCACAGCATGGCATCAACGAGGGTGGTTTTGCCGTGATCTACGTGGGCGATAATGGCGAGATTACGGATGTCGTGACGTTTTTGCATTACAGTTACCTTCCTCAGCCGCGGATGGCGCATAGAACGCAGAGAAAATTCAAACGAGTGAAAAGCTCGGAATAATGCCCGATGAACCGGAAATAGTCAACCGGTTGGTTGTTCTGTTAATATTGTTGTGAGTACGGGGCCGGATATGACATCTTATCCGATTTTCTTTAATAAAGCCTGCATCTTGATGCAGGAGCAGCACAATAATGGGAGGAATAATGACGCTCTGGGTGGATGCCGATGCGTGCCCCGGAACAATCAAGGAACTGATTATCCGTGCGGCAAAGCGGCTCAAGATTATGGCCGTCTTTGTCGCTAATAAATACATCAGCATTCCTGAATCCGGCTACGTCTCCAGCCGCAGGATCGGGGCGAATCCTGAAGCTGTCGACATGCATATAACCGAAAACGCCCAAACGGGGGACGTTGTGGTCACACAGGATATCCCGCTTGCTTCTGCCCTCGTAAAAAGGGGAGTGATCGTCATAAGCACCAGAGGTGAACTCTGCACGGAGGAAAATATCGGGGAGCGGCTTTCAATCCGCAACTTCATGCAGGATCTCCGCGAGGCAGGGAGCATTACGCCCGGCCCCAAAGAATTCGGTCGGAAAGACAGGCAGCGTTTCGCGGATACGCTGGACAGGGTACTGACCAGGCCCCTGAAACCAAAAACTACCTGAACAGCATCACGAACTCTCTCCGAGATATGACGCGAAGGACGCCGTCCTTTCCGATGCGGGTCCGGTGGCGTTTGTATGTCATTTAACGAATTAACGAAACAAAAATCGTTCCGGCATTCTCGCTCATGCGGGCGGTTAGGCGTGCGGCATTGCCGCCCCTGTGCCATAATGAGCATGAGAGGTGATATACTCATATCAGGTTAAGCAATTATTGCAGATAATTGAACGGTACGATCTCCAACTGGAGGATGATGAATGAGAGACTATCATATCAACCTATTCTACAGTGAAGAAGATGAAGGGTACGTTGCTGACATACCTGATTTGAAGCACTGTTCTGCTTTCGGCTGAACCCCGGAAGAAGCACTGCGGGAAGTGCTCAAAGCCGGAGGGGCATGGCTTGAGGCAGCACGAGAGCATGGAAAACCCATCCCTTAACCTCGATATCGTCCTGTCATTTATCAGGTTGTGTGAGCGGCGGTATCTCCTTTTGCCTAATCCTCGGCAGGGACTCTTTTCGACCTCTCACCTTTCAAGATGCTGCGGTGCTTCTTCTCCTCCAGGCGGCGGAGTTTGGCCGCCCGGCTGAGCCGTGTCCTCTTTCTTACCGGCACTTGCCTTACTGCATCCCTCAGAAGTTCAATGAACCGCTTTACAGCCAATTCCAGGTTGGCTGATTGACTGCCGCGATATGATTATGAATGTTCGATCACGAATCGGATAGGCAGAAGGGCCTTGCACACCAGTGGCTTGCCATTCCTTTGGGCTGGGACAAAAGTGGAATTCTTTACCGCTCTTACCGCTTCTTCATCAAAGCCGAAACCGGCTTTCTTGAGTATTTCGACCTCTACCGGCTTACCGTGTTCATCGATGGTCACACGCAAAAGAACGGTTCCCTGTTTTTCGAGCTTTTTGGCCAAAGCAGGGTACGATGGCATGACTCTGTGCAGAAAGCTGGGGCCATCGGATGACCCAAAAGCTCGCTCTGCGGGACCATTGCCTCCCGCAGAGCCGCGGCCTTCGGGCAATCCCGCGCCGGACGAAGTTGCAGCACCCGTGCCGGTTCCAACAATCTGATCCGAGCCTTCCGAGGGAGCATTTGAGCAGGCGGGCGGGTCTGAAGGCGAAGGCCGTGACTGAGCCGTGGTCTTTTTCCCTTTATGCCTACCCGGAGGCGGGGTCGATTTGGCATTCTTTTTCGCAGTGACCTGCGGCCGCTTATTAATTTCCTTTTCTTTAGGCAAACCCTTGGTTTCCAAGGGCGAAGATAATTTTGGAGACTCCCGGCTCGTCTCTTGTGCAGCGCTCATTTCGGTCCCACCAGGTCCATCCTTGAGGCCCGGAGATACATTTGTATTAAAGGAAACGAGTTCTACCTCGATCCATTTTTGGTTTTGTGGCCGGGGCCTTGGAGAATACCACAGAAGACACGCGAGGGCAGAGTGCAGAAAAAGCACCATGGCCAAACTCGACCAGGTCCTGGTATCTGAAAAAATTGAGATCGGTTTCCGCCAGCACTCGGAGAGGCATCCATCAAGCGGGTCATCCGGGATCGCAAACTTCATTTCGAGCTCCTCGCAGGCGGCAGCCAGTCCTCACCAGCCGCACCGCCAAAGATCCAATGCCGCTTTGCCAGCTTTTTTCCACACTCCCCGCTATTTTTCGCTAAATCACTTATAACCAACCATCAATAGCTCTTCAGCTCCTGCTTGGAGCATGTTCTCCAGTAAACTCCGTCAAGGGCCGGATCGGCGGGTGATACAAGCAAGACGGATTTGCCGTCTAAAAGGACGGCTTTTACTTTATCTCCGAGCCTGACGAATTCATCATCCAGAAGGGTCTTCCCGCAAATGCTTCTGACGGTATCCACATGATCGTGGGATCGAACAGCAACCACCTTGACCACGCTGTTTTCATTTCCGATTTCTAATTTGCCTCTCAATCTCCCGTCGTTTCCGCTCAACCTCAATCCCGTTCCGGCCAGAGCGCCGATTACGCCGTCTCCTGTCCCGCCGTGCTCGGAAAGATGTATTTCATACCGGAAGGCCAAATCATAGGCCTCCTTCTTGGTAAGGACCTGTCTTTTTGCTCTCAGGCCAAAATCAATTACCTGGCTGAGGCAGGCCGGATTCTCGACACGAGCGACACACAGGCCGGGATCGGCCCCTTGTGCGCTTTCATTTTCGAGAAACTCGGAAGCATAGCCGATGAAATTGTCCAGTTTCGTATGGTCTATGTCGGCGGCAAAGCACATTGAACTGTTGTGGGAGGTATAGGGAACATGCGGATGAACGAACAGTTGGTGGCGGGTAACGAAATAGCTTTTCCCCCAGCGATTTTTCTCCAGATCTTCCGCCAGAATGGATGCAAGCTTTCCGGTGCCTCTGCTTTCGAGGTTGTCCGTGTCATCGATACAGACAAAGATTCTCATCGGGTCTCATTCCTCTTATTCCAGTCCTGGATAACGCCATAGGATTTAAGCCTCTTAATAATGTGCGGGACGAAAAGGCTACCGGCAACACCGAACAACACCGCTGCTGAAGTCTCCAAAACGGCGTGCTGGAAAATGATAGTTTTGTCCACACCAAGCAGCGTATCGATAATGTAGGTTCCAATGGCCTTGGTTGATGAAGCAACCGCTCCAACCAGGGCGCACATCGCATAACTTTGAAACATTCCGGTGAAAACCAAGGCCCCGATGTCAATCGCCAGTCCGGGCAACACGAATTTAAGCAAGAGGAAAGGTCCCCCCTGGCCGATCCCCAAGACCATGGCGCCCACACCGGCCAGCAGGGCGGTAAAGGTTGCCGCAAAGCTATAAGCGACCGATCCCCGGGCTATCATAAGGAAAAGCACGGTGAAAAACATTACATGGCCCGATATACTGAGATGCAGTCTGAAAATCACGCGAGTCAACAGAATGAACACAGCGCAAAATCCGAGGAACAGGGATTCCTTCAGTGCCAGTCTTTTGTACATCCGAGCGAGCCTCCTCTTTCAAGGCAACTGATTGCTTCTTGAATCGCGGCTACCTTCCCGGCCAGAAGGTACGGCGGCCAGTGACCCCGAAATCTCTTGCCTTTGCAGCCAATGCAATTTCACCGGCAAGCTTCAGACTTCGGATAATCGCGGGAACTACCAGGCAATGGATGACATCGGGCCAGTTCCATGGCCTCACAAGGTCTGAGGGTAAAATCTTTGCTCCGCGCAGCGCCTGGGCTTCATGAATGGTTCTGATTTCATCCAGGACCAACGGGATGAACCGCAGGCATGTTGCCATCACAAAAGCCGGCCGCCATGGCATGATACGGGCCAGGGTCCGAACGATCCGTGCCTGAGGCGTCGTTTGTACCAATATTGCACCGGGTAGAAAGGTCAGAAACAGTTGGCATGAAATTTTGAGGCCCGGCACGAGACCTTCATCGAGTCCGAATCGAAGGAGATATAGCCCTGTTACGATGACCGCCTGCTGAAGGAAAACCTTTGTTCCTCGCCACAGGGTCCTGTATCCACACCGGAAAAGGAACAAAAGGAGGAGATTCACCCCGGTAAGCACAGCCAGCTTGGCAACCGTATGAGCCCCAAGAGCAAGGACCGAAAGAGCCATACATCCCAGGAGCTTTGCCCCTGCCGGAATGCGGTCGGCCGATTGATTCCGGGCCTTTGCCGTAAGGCCGGATGCCCGCGAGGAATCCGACGGCCGGCAAATATCATTGGTGCACATCTTTCCCTCCCTCCAGGTACAGGACAAGATCGGCCCAGCCGCGCAGTTGCGTGGGATCGTGGGAAGTCAGGATGATGGTTGTACCATAGGTTTCGTTCACATAAGACAAAAGGTCTGAAATTGTTTCGCACCACGCTTGGTCCAGACCGGCAAGAGGATCGTCCAGAATCAGCATTTCAGGTACGGGCGCGAATACCGATGCCAACGCTACGATGTGCTTCTGACCGTAGCTGAGTTTATGGGGAGAAAATTCAGCCAGACCTTCAATCCCGAACAGCGTAAGCACCTCCAGGACTCTGTGCGCGAGATCCTTGCCTTTTGTCCCGAACCGTTTCAAAGGGAAGGCAATCTCCTCGAAGACCGTGCTTTCAAAAAGCTGCTTTTCCGGGTTTTGAAACAGACATCCCACTTTTCCTCGAAGTTTTCCTGGTATCGGCTTCCCGCCCAATAAACCGACCTCGCCCCCTGAAGGCTGAACAAAACCCATAAGGCACCTCAGCAGGGTGGTCTTACCTGCACCGTTTTTACCATATATGGCAACCCGCCTGCCCCTTGATACCGACAAAGAAAGATCAGACAAGATACATTTTTCATCACTGTCTTTCACCGCTAGACTGGATACAGTGACAACTTCCTCGGTTGCCGTCAACCGGTCATCCGGGCATTTCCGTTGCCCGGCCGCCCTCGAAGAGAAAATCGAGCTTCTTGAGCTGTCGGCATTGAGGATTTCGCGGCCGGGACGGATCGTCGCGGCCGCGGTCAGATGCCAAAAAAAATCGATGGCTTCACCTAAAGGCTCCGGACGATTTTCCAAAAGCAGGAAAGCGATGCCGGATCTTTTCAAATCCTGAATAATCCTCAGGAGCTCCTCCAATCCGTCCGGGTCCAACTGGCCGGCCGGTTCGTCCAGAACCAAAAGGCTGCGATCCATAATCAGATGGGAGGCAAGGATCAAACGGTACTTCTCGCCCATCGACAACTTATGCGTATCGGAATCGATCGGTTTTCCAAGTCCCAGTCTGGAAAGGACCTTTTCGACCTTTGCAGGCATCACCGCCGGGTCCACACATAGGTTCTCCAGTCCGAACGCGGCCTCGGCCCCAATCGTAAATGCCAATAACTGTGTTTCCGGATTTTGGAGTACTATTCCGACATCTCCTCCCTTATGATCCGAAGAATTATGGCAGGTGATCTCTCCGGCTTGCTTCCCGGGAGGCAGAAGTCCCTTCATAGCCAGGGCCAGGGTTGTCTTGCCGCTGCCGGTGTGTCCGGTGATGCAGTGACACTGCCCGGCTTCGATTTTGAGGTTGATGTTTTTCAATACGCACCCGTCGGCATCGGGGTAAGCGTAAGAGTAGTCCCTGAGCCGAATAACCTCCATCCTTGAATCTTTCAATCTGTGGGGTAATCTGTTAAGTTCCAAGTATTGGCTGCTGTCTTTCGGCACTTGCTTCGCCCGGGTCAAGCTTTTTTGTGACACCCCCACGATCGGACGTGGAAAGCCTGCCTGAATGTCAGAACCGGTATCTCATCCCCCCGTATACAGTCCGTCCGGCCTGAGGGTAACCGAAGTTGTCCGCGTAGTTCTCGTCAAAGAGGTTGCGGACCCCTATGTACAGGTCCAAAGAGTTATTCATCAAACTCTGGTTGACTTTCAAATTCACCACGGTGTAGGAGGGCATGCGCAGTGCCTGCAAACCGTCATTGCTCACGTCATACTGGTTCGCTACGTATAAGAGCGTAGCATTTATGGATGTCCCGCAACGAAAACGGTAATTTGCATCTAAGGCCACCTTGTCTCGGGGACGGTACTGCAATTCATCGGTGTGAATGCCGGGGTCGTCATTTTGGCTATGCATAAATGAATAGGACGCCCGCACCAGCAGGTTCTGTATATACCTGTTCTCTGCACTGATCTCAAACCCCCTGAACAGGTATTTGTCATGATTTTCGGCAACGCTGACACTGGGACCTGTGTTCACAGCTTCAATGAAGTTGTGCGCATCGATAATAAAACCGGTGACCGACAGCAGCGTTTTGGCGGGCAGGTCCTGTTCCACGCCTGCTTCGTAGTTGAGGCTCCACTCCGGGACCAGATTCGGATTGCCCTGGGGATTACCAACATTGTACAAGTCCCGGAGAGTAGGGAACCTGACCTTACGTGAAGTGTTTGCTTTTAAACGGGTCCCTTTGAATAAATCATAGTATACGCCTAACAGGTAAGAATAATCGTCATTTGAACCGTTTTCGCGCGCCTGCTCGTGAATGCCTAAACCGGAGACGAAACCAAGATGTTCGATCGGAGAGACTTCATATTGAAAAAGCCCTGAATAAAGCTGGAAGGAATCATCCGCATTAAAAGGCTGCTTGACCAGGACAGGGTTTTTATTCGTTCCGATATTGACCACCTTAAAGCCACTTGCGATCCATTCATCGTCTTCCCCCATAAAGCCCACGGTGCCGATTCCGCACTTGCCGAAGTCTCCCCTCAACTGAAAATTCGCGCCGCCTATCCTTGTTGAAGAATCGGTGCTGGATGAGCCTTTGTTATTTTGAGTGGTGTAGCTTGCATCATCGTAGAAATTATCCAGCATATCCAACTGATTGTAGTAACCCCATGCCTTGACGCTGAGAGGCCCTCCAAAGTCATGGTTCATAGCAAATTGAACCTGATTGTTTTCCGAACTGTCTATACGTTCGTATTTCACGTTGTTGCCGAATGGGCTGGTCGGATCGCCGTCGTAGGGCGGAATTCCGTGGCTGTCTTGAGTATAGCTGTAGGTTAGCCCGAGAGATGTCTTATCCGAAGGAGAGTAGCCCACATTGGCAAACGCGTTGTCTCTATAAAGATCGCTATTATTTCGTAAACCCTTATTCTGAGCCGGGGTTGGCGAAAAGCCATCGGATAAAAAGAAACCTTCTCTGCCTAAAGTGCTGCCACTGACAAAACCATTCACCTTATCGATAGCTCCCGACAGGGTGCCTGTCGCCAGGTACTGGTTTCCCTCGGCGCCCTCCCCTTGAATAGAACCATGCAGGCCCGGTTGCCCTTTTTTAGTGATTATGTTGATCACACCTCCAACTCCGCCCGGTCCGTACAAAACCGACATGCCGCCGGTAATCATTTCTATTTTTGCTATGTTTTCAACAGGAATTGACGACGGATCGAATTGACCGTCGTAACTGGAGTTAAAGGGGGTGCCGTTCAGAAGCAACTTCGAATCCCTGGTTCTGAATCCCCTTATATCCACCCGCGGTATTCCGTCTCCGCCCGTCCTGACATGTACCCCGGGCAGGAGTTCAATGGCCTCGTCCAAGGTCCGTGCGCCGCGTTCCTTGATATCCTCTGCAGTAACGGTTCTTTTCGTCTCAACCCCCGCAACCCCCTCACTCGGGGTCGATACCACGACCTCGCCAAGAGTGTACTCGCCTGTAGTGGCATTTTCAGCCAGCGCGGAATTGCCGGCCATCCAAAACATAGCCCATATCACGAAAAAGTAAAGCACCTGCCCGCCAATCCTTTTCATGCAAACCCCTCCCCTCCACCCAAGCCGTCTTGGGGCTGACAAATAATCTCGGAAAGTGCACCGCCTTTCGGAACCTGCAGGAAGATGGCGCTATGCTGCTTTTAACATAACGTTTCTAGTACAAGTGACCCCGCTTGTCAACATTGTTGAGCGACTCATCGTTGAACGAACATCGCCGAACGGAAAAGGGCGATTCAACCAGCTTTACACCTAATCCTGACCATGGTTTCGGATCGCCCCTGTTCCACTTGAAAGGAGATCGCAGACGGATAACTTTATATTTTAAAAGGAGGAAAGCGATGGTGAATCCGTTCGTGCATGTTGAGTTGCATACGCAGGATCCGGGAAGGGCACAGAAATTCTACAAGGAATTGTTTGACAGGAAGTTCGAGGATGTGCCGGACATGAACTATACCATCATCAGTGTGGGAGAGGAGACGGGGGAGGCATGATGAGGAGCCCCATGCCGGATGCGCTGCCTCAGTGGGCGCCGTACGTCCCTGGGGGACAACATTGCAGCCTCCACTGAGAAGGCCAAATCCCTTGGCGCCATGGTCCTCGCCGATATCACCGAAATTCCTGAAATGGGGCGGTACAGCATACTCCACGATCCGACCGGTGCGGGGCCTTTGCACTCTGGCAACCGAAAATGCCCGCTTATACGGAGGTGCATTCAAGATTGTAGTAACGCAAAAGAGCGGGGCAATGATTCCCCTCAATCTCCAGGCTCCGCCAGGCGCACACGCGCAAGCGCGTGTGGCCGGGCGCCGGCACCTCGCGGGGCGTGGAGATCGTCCGAAGGCCGCCGCCGCAGCGCCACCGTAAGCCGTAGGTCATCTTGGTCGATAGCGCTCACCCAAACCTACTGTCCTGAGGGATGGTGTAACAGATCATGTTATGCGGGCCACCAGCCGGGTGGTTTAATTTTGCCTACGCCTCGACTGGAACCCTTTCCGACCTCTCATGCTTCAACGTGCTGCGGTGCTTCTTCTCCTCCAGGCGGCGGGGCTTGGCCGCCCGGCTGACTCGTGTCCTCTTTCTTACCGGCACCTGCCTTACTGCATCCCGCAGAAGTTCAATGAACCGCTTTACAGCCAATTCCAGGTTGGCTGATTCACTGCGGGTGAGCTCTGTACCGGCTTTCCTCATCTCTGCGGCATTTCTTTTTTGCCCGAGACCAGCTAATTTTCACCCGCCCTCGACTTTAGGGAGAAAACTTCCAGCAACTCCCAACTAGCCATACTTGCGACTGTTTTCGTAATAGTAGCTGATAATATCCCGTTTGGCGATCATGCCGATGATCGCATCAGGATCCTCTTCCCGCACCACTGGTAATTCGTTGACGTTTAGAAGGGCCATTTTATCCATGGCTTCCTGCAGTGACTCCTGCCAGAAGACCCGAACCACGGTGGGGGTGGCCACGTCCTTGGCGATAATCACCTGGGCCAGGTCCGCTTCGAACAGGACTTCCCGGATATCGTTGATGGACAGAATCCCGGTGAGCTTTCCCTGATCATTGACGACAGGGAGATGGGAATCCGGGGAATCGGTAACGACCTTGATGAGTTCCCCGAAACGCATGGATTCAGGAATAGTGACAAGACGCCGGGGCTGGAAGGCTTCCCGGACTTGCGTCTTTTCCAACAATGCACGGGCAAACTCCCCTAAGTGGGCCGGGGACGCCAGGCGGGTGACCAACTGCTTTTCATAAAGACTGGTGTTACCCAAAAGCAGGTATGAAATGGCCGAGACCAGCATCAGGGGCACCAGCAGCGTATAACTGGCACACATCTCACAAGCCATGATGATGGAGGCCACGGGGACTTTGGCCACTCCCGCGAAGAACCCGCCAATGCCCACCAGCACAAAGGATTTGGGGTTGATCACCCAAGCTGGAGCCAGGCTGTGCCCCATGAAGCCGAAGGCCCCACCCAGCATGGCACCGATGAACACCGACGGCCCGAATACTCCCCCACTGCCGCCCGAGCTGATTGTGCAGCTAGTGGCGGCAATCTTCAAAAAAGCCAGGACCAGCATCGTGCTCCAGAAGATTTTGCCTTCCATGGCCACCTGAATCCAACCGTAACCGCCATCGAGAACAGGTGGCGCCAACAAAGCGATCGATCCCAGCATCAACCCACCCAAGGCAGGCTTGAGGATTCTTGGGATCTTCATGGGATGGAAAAACCAGTCCCTGGTCCCGTAAAATATCTTGATATATACATACCCCGTCAAAGCGCACACGCATCCGAAAATGAGATAAGCCAGGAGTTCCTGGGGCTCGAAGTCAACCGGTCCCGGAAAAAATAGAGTCGCTCGTCCGGAGTATTGGTCGAAGACCGATGAGGCGACGATAGAAGCCACGATACAGGGCATAATGGCCTCGAATTCAAATTCCGTTTCCCGGTACAACACCTCCGGCGCGAACAGGGCCGCTCCCAGGGGAGCGTGGAAAATGGCGCCGATACCCCCGGCAGCGCCGGCCAGAACAAGGATGCGCCGGTCCCGAGCTCTGAGGTGCATAAGGGAGGCCAAAATCGATCCCAGGCCAGCCCCGATCTGGGCGATGGGACCCTCTTTGCCGGCAGACCCCCCGCTGCCGATTGTGAGGGCCGAGGCCAACACCTTAACGGGGGGCACCCGCTTGCGAATGAAGCCGCCCGCATTGTGGAAAGATTCGATCATGGCATCAGTGCCGTGCCCTTCCGCCTCCGGAGCCAGGAGAAAAACCAGGAGGCCGGCCGCCAGACCACCCACGGTGGGGATGATGAGATACAGCCACGTGCGGGTAGCTGCCAAAGTCGAGATCAACGCCGATTCGGCGCCCTTTACTGGTTCGAAATAGCCGGTGGGAAGCCGCAGCAGATGATAGGCGCCAAATTTGAGAAGTTCCTCGAAGAAGATGGCGCCAAGCCCCGCAAGGATTCCGACCACGATGCTGAGTAGCGGCCAGCGAACATGACTCGACCAGCCGTAGCGTTTATCCTCTGCCCGGGAAGATATAGAATCGAGTTTTTTCCTTAAGGCGGGAAACCAGTTCAGAAAACTCATGCCCGGAATCTTTCAGTTCATTGTTTTTGAACATCCTCTAATGTCGATATAATAGTCCTACATTCCCTCAAGAAAATTGAAAAAAGTATAGCGACAAGAATCAGGATCGATTAAAGCGGGCATCTTCCATAATGGATACAGAAGTTGCCTCATCTCAGCGCGTTGCATATTCTGCTATACGCTACCGTAGTACCTGAGGTTCATATGAAAGTAAAGAAATCTCTCATCTGTACGTAACTATAAGTTTTACCAAGATATGTTTTGGATGATAGTAGCTCATCCGAATGTTTCCTATCAGGCGTGCGGGGATTTCTACAATTGGGCTTTTTGTACATACCCGAAGGCCAGTTGCAGACTCTCTGCTTTGTCTTTACCTCCCTTTCTTCGCCTGGTCGAGGTTCAATCCTCTATGGGGAATCTCCTGGACCTCTGACTCTTCAAGAGGCTGTGCTGCTTTTTCTCCTCCAAGCGGAGGATCTTTGCGGCCCTGCTGACCCGTGTTTTCATTCTCATTGGGACCCGCTTTAATGTATTGCGCAACAGCTCATTAAAGCGCTCTACCGCCAACTCCTTATTGGCCGCCTGACTGCGGGTCTGCTGCGAGATGACCCGGAGAACTCCGTCCTTGCCTATGCGGGTTGCAAGGCGGCGCAAAATAAGTTCCTTCTGGTCCGTGGAAAGACTGGGAGAATTAGCCACATCGAACCGGAGAGTGACGCGTGTGTTCACTTTGTTAACATTCTAAGTAATTTAACTTGGCTCTAGGAGGCGAATTGACAATGAAACCAAACCGTCCTCAGCTTTCAGCCGGTTAATCGTTGGCCGCCTGACATCTCAGTTCGGACCTCACCTAGACTCGGACGACATCGGTGCATAAGAGGGCTGCGGCCGATACTGGTGACTCTCGCCCCATTCCGCCATGGCTTTCAACACAGGCAAAAGAGTTAGCCCGTACTCTGTGAGATTATATTCCACCTTGGGAGGCACTACCGCATACACCTCACGGTGAATGATTCCATCGTCTTCAAGTTCCCTCAATTGTTGTGTTAGCATCTTCTGGGTAACTGAGGGAATCATCCCCTTAATCTCTCCAAAGCGTTTTCTCCCATCCTTCAGGATCCACATAATAACCGGCTTCCACTTTCCTCCAATAACGGAAAGTGTCGTCGTAACCGGGCAAGGACTTCGTACAAGCATGTGTACCCCCGTTAGTATCTTTTTCGATACTATCATACAAAATAGTACGTACTTGACCAAAGGAATCTTAGGTTGCATTATGACTTAAAACGGAAATTCATGCAATTCCATCAAAGAAGAAAAAACAAGGAGGATTAGAAATGGCCGGGTTGAATTCAAAAACGATTTTGGTGACGGGAGCAACTGGGAACCTGGGAAGAGCCGTTGTAGAGGCTCTCTGTAAGAATGGTTTTAATGTGAAGGCAGGCAGCACGAACCCACAGAAAACACCATGGCCTCCGGGAGTCGAGGCGGCAAAGGTTGTGTACGAGGATCCGAATACTATTAATGAAGCTCTGAAAGGAACTCAGGGGCTCTTTTTGCTTGCTCCTCCCCTGGACCCGGATGCCCCCGCAAAGCTGATCCCTTTTATCGACAAGGCAAAGTCCGCTTTCGTGGGCCACATCGTATTCATCTCCGCATTGGGGGTTGACAAGGATGAACAAGCGCCTCTAAGGATTATCGAGCGCCACCTGATGGGCTCAGGCATGAGCTATACGATCCTAAGGGCAAACTTTTTTATGGAAAACTTTTCCACCGGATTCATCGCCCCGATGATCGCTCAAGGAGGCATTTTCCTGGCTGCCGGCGACGGCAAGACAAGCTTCATCAGTACCGCTGACATAGCCGAAGTGGCAGCACAAGCGTTCAAAAGAGAATCCACAGGCATGGAATACAATCTGACCGGTCCGAACGCGCTGGATCATACTGAAGTGGCACTGATCCTGTCGGATGTCTCGGGAAAGGATATCAAGTACTTCGCCCTGACCGAAGAAGCCATGCTCAGGGGGGCGAGGGAGAACGGTATGCCTGAAGGTGCCGTGCAGTACCTGGCAACTCTCTATAGTGTGGTTCGCAATGGCTGGATGGCCACTATTACGGAAGATGTCCTGAGAGTCACAGGTAAGGCCCCAATCCCCTTTGCCGAATTCGCCCGAAAGAATGCATCCGCCTGGAAATAGAGGCATCAGATCAGGATGACTCATAAGAACCTCTGAAAAAGACCTACCCACAAACGGCACGGGCAACTTTTTTGCCCGTGCGCTCCGTAAGAATGCAATAGTCATGGATGGGCAATGCCAAGATTACGCAGGATTCGAGCTTTTTTGTTTTAACGTTTTAGGCACAGCTGCGTGACCTCCTTGGCTTATTCCTCGACGTGAACCCTCTCCGACCTCTCTCTTTTCAAGATGCTGCGCTGTTTCTTCTCATCCAACCGCCTTAGCTTCGCAGCCCGGCTCACTCGTGTTTTCCTTCTTATTGGGACTTGCCTAAATGCATTCTGCATCAAGTCTAAAAAGCGCTCTACCGCCAACTCCTTATTGGCCGCCTGACTGCGGGTCTGCTGCGAGATGACCCGGAGAACTCCGTCCTTGCCTATGCGGGTTGCAAGGCGGCGCAAAATAAGTTCCTTCTGGTCCGTGGAAAGACTGGGAGAATTAGCCACATCGAACCGGAGAGTGACGCGTGTGTTCACTTTGTTTACGTTCTGCCCGCCCGGCCCGCTGCTCAGGGATGCAGTGAAGCTTAGCCCAACTTCCGCAGTTGGAAGTTTTTTTGACGTGTTTTGACCCTCTTTCGCTGTCGGACTGTCGGTAAGTTGTTGTTATTGCGAGAGCGATTTTTTCTAAATGCCAAGAACCGAATGTAGTGACGACCTACCCCGTTGACTTGGTTTCCTGATTATCGATAATTTCCGCGTGTATATACGCAAATTGACACGTGCAAAAGATGGCAAACAGCACCATTACTGGGCATTGGTCGAGTCCTACCGGACCGAACGAGGACCGAGGCAACGGGTGGTGGCCTGGCTTGGTGAAATGGACGAGTCCGGCCGCCTGGGTGTTGAGAATGCTGCCGAAGGAGCTGCCGGCGTCCAGCGCAGATTGTTCGATGATGTCAAGCCTGAATGGGTAGAAGTCAATGTCAATGAGGTGCGGGTTGAGAAGATAAAGGACTTCGGTGGTCCATGGCTTGGCTTGGAGCTGATGCGCCGATTGGAAATTGATCGATTTTTCCGGGACCATATTCCACGAGGAAAAGAAGGGATTGGGTGGGCGGAAATGGCCAAGGTCTTGGTGCTTTGTAGATTCTGCCGGCCGTCGAGTGAACTGCACATCGCCGAACATTTTTATGAAAAAACTGCGCTGTCCGATTTGCTTGGTATTGCCCCGGACAGAGTCAACGATGATCGTCTATACCGCGCCCTCGACAAGCTTTTGCCGCATAAAGCCGATCTGGAAAGACATCTCAAAGACAAAGTCGGCGCTTTATTCAAAGTGGATTATGACTTGTATCTTTATGATGTTACGAGCACCTATTTTGAAGGACAAGCCAAAAGCAATCCTTCGGCCAAGCATGGTCACTCGCGGGACCAAAGGGGAGATTGTAAGCAGGTCTGTATCGGCCTGGTCGTGACGAGAGATGGCTTTCCCCTGGGCTATGAGATATTTGCGGGAAATCGCGCAGACGTGACAACCGTAGAGGAAATCATTGGCACCATGGAGGGCCGATACGGTAAAGCGAACCGCATCTGGGTGATGGACCGTGGAATGGCCAGCGAGACAAATTTTGATTTTTTGAACAAGCAAGGCCGCCGATATATTCTGGGCGCCAACCGTGGGCAATTGAAACTGTACGAGTCTGAGTTATTGAAAGAAGACTGGCGGGTGGTGCATCCCGGGCTGGAGGTAAAGCTGGTTGACGGGCCTGAGGGCAAGGAGGTCTTCATCCTTTGCAGAAGTAAGGATCGCGCCGAGAAAGAAAAGGCGATGCATGATCGTTTTGAGCAACGGATTGAAGACGCGTTGATGCAAATGGCCAAGGGGTGTGAAAAGCGAAAATATAAGGTGAAGGTAATTGAACGTCGTGTAGGAAAGTTGCTTGGGAAAAACAGCCGTGGTGCAGGATTGTTTGACGTTGAAGTATCGGAAAGTCCGAGCGGAGGGGCGCAGATTACCTGGACCAAAAAAGAGAAATGGCGGCAATGGTCTCAGTTGAGTGAAGGGTGCTATATGTTACGAAGCAATATACGAGACTGGTCGCCAGAAGAATTATGGAAAGCATACATTCAACTGACGGAGGCGGAGAATGCTTTTCGTATCCACAAGAGCGATCTTAGTGTTCGCCCGGTATGGCATCAAAAAGACGAACGTGTTCAGGCGCATATTTTGATTTGCTTCCTGGCCTATGTGCTTTGGAAAACCCTGGGTCGACTGTGTCATAAGGCAGGCCTCGGAGACGAGCCAAGGAAAGTGCTGTGGGAACTTGCCCAGCTCAAACTGACTGATGTGATTCTGCCGACCCGGAACGGTGCAGAGATCAGATTGCGTCGCGTAGAGACACCGGATACTCACCAGCGTATCCTCTTGCAGAGGCTAAGACTGAGTTTGCCGCGAAGATTTGAAAAACACAATTTGTAGTGACGACTTTTGACCTCAGATTGTGAAATATCAACAACTTAACTGTCCCAACTGCGGAAGTTGGGTTAGTTCCTCCTCGGGAATGGAAATATGATCGATTATCTTTATCATATGTCCACCTGGTGTATGTCGTCAGGCAGTGGTTCTTTTGTATCCTATCGATTTCAACCATATGCTCAACATTCTTGAACTCCGGGTCTCCTGTCACGACAGTTGCGTCGTGCTTTAATGCGCTCGCTACGGCAAAGCAATCGGCATAAGAGAGAGCATATCTTGCCTTTACTTCCGGTGCCGACGCAATGATGTCCTTACTATTGGCATTTGGTTTTACCTCCAGAGGTTTGGCTTACTGATCGATTTATAGTTTAACATGAGTGCAATGGGTATGCAAATCTTTCCCTTAAGCTCTTGTGTCTCACACCCTCCTGGGTTCCATGCAAGTCGATAAAGCCTTGTTTGCGGGGATGTGCCCGCAACAAGGAGCCCATCGAGTTGGATCTGGACCGGGAGAGGCAGGGGTGCTTGGGAACTGGCTTGAGAATCGCGACGAAACTATTGATATGGCAGAGCTTAAATAGCTTAAAACGTGTTAACATTTTGGCTGCCGGGTCCGCCGCTGAGCGATGCGGTGAACTTAAGCTCCTCGGCGGGAATGGAAATTTGATCCGTTATTTAGATCATGGGCTTTCCCTCACGTGAGGAAAGCAGGTTAGCGTAAGGGCAGGAAGCTGACAATCTCTTGTCATGATACGAAAATCCCGGGTATTTAAGGGCTGCCTATCTGGGAGAATGTGGCAGATTGTCCGCGCAGCGCGGCGTTTTTTTTAGTCCGTTTAGAGAGCAAGGGCGAGAAACGGGTCCTGATTAAAAGTTGAAAGCCGACTCGGTGGGGCGGACCGATCGGCTTTGAGGAGGAAAGAGTTAATTTTCGCTGTAATCATACAGCAACTTTGATGCCAAATGCCGGTAAAAACATTTAATAAGCAGTTACAGCAACTTATAGTTTATTCAAGAGTGTTTATTTGTGGCTTAATACAGCCATAAGCCCGCCATACCAATGAATCGCGCCATAATCACGCCTTCTATGGCGGGTTTGAATGCACTCGGCGGGATTTTCGAGTTTTCGGAATTCCGGGGTTCTCTGAATTTTTTGCGTGGAAGCATTGACCTGTTTTTGTGGGTCGCGGGTGTGGCGAGCGTCATGACAATTAGACGCAAGAGGCCTTTGCCGGAGGAATTTTCACCTCGAACGAAGAGCGCAACATGCAAAGATCAGCTATCGGAGGGCACAAGAAGCCCTCCATTCTCCGACCTGCGCCTTCCCGTCACTGTTCATCAGGCATGCATTTCCCCGGCGAACTCAACGGCGCCGCTCACGAAAGCGAGGGCCATGCAGCGGGCATAATCGTCACCGAGAGCGTCCCCCTCGAGCCTTTCCTGTTCGTAGCACTGGCATCTCTGGCAGGAAAATCCCGGCCATTTCCTGCGGATGGTGTAGTCAAGGCAATCCCCGTAGTGGCGACAGAAGACGTTGCGTCTTACTTTGTCGCAACTTTCCACAGCCATGTAGCGCTCTGGTTTTCCCCTTCTCACGACCGTCTCCTCAAAGTTTTTGGGACCATATCTTTAGCGCCTTCAATATCAGCTTGTCGACTAAATTGAAATCAGGTCAAACAGGGTATTTACATACTCTATGGGCTGTATTTTCCTGGCATGAGATATACAGTCAAGTAGAGCGTCTTATTTGTCGGATTATTTGTATCCGCTTGAATCAATTAAATTTCCCGCTTCACAGCGAGTCGCTGGGTCAGACAGCCAGGGCAGCATCAGTTTTTTCTCGGACCAATATGGTTCCTGAGTCATTTGCGCTGGGCCTCCGGCTGGTCTGAGTGATTGAGAACATTGACCATCACTTCGAGTTTTTCATCAGGGGTTAGATTCGTTTCGATTTCCAGGGCAGTTTGTTTGCGTGATCCGACCGGGACACTCTGGAGATTGGGCTGGATATCGAGGAGGAACCCCGTTTGATTTTGGAGCGTTTCCTGTGAGACCGCCATGAGGTTCTGGTCATAGGTTAGCCGGGTAATCTCAAAAGGTTTGTTCCGATTGCTGACGACGACCACTCTGCCAACACGTTCCGGCTGGCTGGCGCACAGTTTTCCGATCAGAATGTTTTGAGGCTTTGCGGTGATTTCGCCTTCGACAAACCCTGTTACACGGATGATTATGTCAGGTTTCTGGGCCACGTCGGTATTCAACCTGATGAACCCGCTGTAGTTTCCATGACGAGCCTTATTGGAAACCTTCAGCCTGTAGTGCTTTCCTTCCAGGACTGTTTCGAGAGTGAAGTTTATGCTTTCATCGAGGTTGGTCTCAGTGCCTGAAATATGAAAAGGCATAGTTGATCCCACCAGGTCCAGCACTGATTCGGAGAGCTGGTCGGCCATTCCCCTGAAAAAAACGTGTGTTGAAGGTTTTACATCGATAATGGCAAGGACGGTTCCCTCCATCCTTACGGTGAGCTCCGGGTTGTGCGGATCATTGCTCTGGATGGTCGCCTTTTTGTTCACCTTTCCCTGATAGTTTCTCAGGTTTAGCTTCATTATCACCTTTCCCTCGCCACCGGGAGGGATCGCCGGATCGTACCGGACTAATGTGCAGCCTCAGTCGACCCGGACGCGCTCAATGTTGAGGACCTCCCTGCCCTTGTTGCTGACGGTAAACTCGTGTTCGACTTCGGCGCCTTCCTGTATCTCGCCGAAGTTATAATAGGGCTGCTTTACCTGAAGCGACGGATAGGCCTTGACCTCAGGCTCAGGAGCCTGCTGCTTGGGGCCGGGCGGCATTGTTGCTGCGAACGCGGGCGGGAGGCAAAAGGAGATGCAAAGAAACGCGAAAGCGATAACAATCTTTTTTCGAGCGCAAGTTTTCATTCAGTTTCCCTTCACTTATTAATCAGGTCACGGGCTGCAACTATCTCGATCCCTTCCTCCCGGAAATGTGCGGCCGCTTCCTGTAATGATCTTAAAGTCGTCTTGTGCGGATGTCCGATAGCAAGAGCCATGCCTCGAATCCTGGCTATCTTTACCAATCTTGCAATTTGGGAGCGAATTGCATCCGCAGATGGGTCGTCGTCAAGAAAAATGTCACGCTTAAAGCTTGGAATCTTCAGTTCCTGTGCTACCTTCCACCCTTTACTCTCATTGGTCGTCATGCTGTCGATAAAAAACAGGCCGCGTCCTTTCAGCTCGGAGAGTATGGTTTTCATGATTCGCGCGTTCCGGGTCATCCGCGAGCCCATATGGTTGTTCACCCCATCGAAGTAAGGGGAAGTATCGAGGGCGGCCCTGATGTTTCGCCGGATTTCATCGCCAGACATTGAAACCAGCAGCGCCCCCGGGCCAGGGCTTTCTCCGGTGTTCAAAGGCTCCATGGGAAGGTGAAGGATCACTTCCCTGCCTTCCAGGTGAGCCATCTCTGCGATCTCGCGGCTGTGCGCCTGGTGAGGCAAAACAGACAAGGTAACGGGGAAAGGAAGCGAAGCGAATTGTTTGGCGATCTCTACGTCGGGTCCAAAATCGTCTATGACGATTGAAACTTTGGCCTGCGTGGGCGAAATATCCGGGGAGGGGACGCCTCCCGGTCGAGGCGCAGGCCGCACCTTCGGCGTCGAGGCAAGAGGAGGTAAACCCTGACGCAGGGGCAACTCGGCAGAATTATCGCTCCGGGAGGATGATCCCTCAGTCTTTTCTTCAGACTGCTGCGCAACCGGGGGCAAATCGCGGACCCCTTGCAGCTTTGGGTTTGCCGTATCTGCCTGAGCGCCTGATGGTGCATACTGGCCCTTGGAGCTTTTTGTCGTCTTCAGGGCCGACAGGTCGGCAGGCGGCTCAGGCAGACGCCGGCTCTCTCTTGCGAAATAAATAAGTGATGATAAAAATATGACTGCGAGTACCCATGCGACCAAAAGAGGAGTTGGAGGCCTTTTTTTCGGGGCAGGGGCACCGTGCGTTTGACGGTCTTTTTTGCGCCCGTCCCGTGCCTTCCCGGTTTTAGTCCGTTTTTCCGGCGGCAAATTCTTCTTCTCCGGCTGCCTGCCTTGAGTCATTCAGACCAAAGCCGTCAGGTGTTGCCATCCTCTTACTTGTTTTGCGTTTGAGCGATTATTCTGTAGCCCTTGAGCAGATCGAGGGCCCGGCGCACCTGGTTGTCTTCTTCGACAAATTTTTTCACATCGCCCTGAGCTGCTTCGCCCTTACTTTGAATATCCGACTTCTGGTTTTCCATATGCCTTGGGAGATCTTTTTCCCGGATGCGCGACGGCTCTTCGCTCTGAGTTTCTTCGCCTTTCGGATTCTCCCTTTTGACCACGATGTCGGGCGTTATTCCCTTGGCCTGAATGGACCTTCCCGAAGGAGTATAGTAAAGCGATGTGGTAAGCCTGAGGGCTGAGCCGTCATTGAGCGGAATCACCGTCTGAACGGAGCCTTTGCCAAAGGTCTGCTCACCCATGATAATGGCTCTTTTGTGGTCCTGGAGGGCCCCCGCAACGATTTCGGAGGCGCTTGCCGACCCCGAATTCACCAGCACAACAATCGGATAGGTGTCAGGTTTTGCTTTCTTGTGGGCCTCGAAACGCATTTTCTGGTTTTCAAGCCTTCCACCGGTGTAGACGATCAGCCCTCCGTCTAGAAACTCATCGCTCACTTCCACCGCCTGATCGAGCAGACCGCCGGGATCGTTTCTCAAATCGAGTATCAGTCCCTGTAAGCCGGACCTGTCAGCTTCGAGTTGGTGGAGCGCCTTGCGCAGATCGGTTGCCGTTCCGCTCTGGAAACTCGAAATCCTTATGTAGCCGAAGCCGGGCTCAAGTGCGCGTGACTTTATGCTCTGAATCGAGATGATGTCCCGGACCAGTTCGACTTCGAGTGGCTTCTGCAGCCCTTTCCTCAAGATCGTCAGCTTTACCTTGCTGCCCTTTGGGCCTCTCATCTTCTGCACAGCGTCCATCAGGGACATGTCCTGGGTGGGCTGGTCATCGATTTTGATGATCTGATCGTTTGCCTGGATGCCGGCTTTATCCGCCGGGGTATCTTCGAGCGGGGAAACAACTGTCAAAATGTTGTCACGAATGGTTATCTCTATTCCAAGGCCGCCGAACTTTCCCTTTGTCTCGATCTGAAGTTCCTTGTAATCCTCGGGCTTCAGAAATGAAGAATGCGGGTCGAGTTCCCGAAGCATGCCGTTTATCGCCCCGTACATAAGCTTCTTCTGATCGGTCTTCTCTACGTAGTTGTCCTGTACGATTGACATGACGTCGCTAAAGAGCTTCAAATACTGATAGGCGTCCTGGTTTTCCGTGGTATTGGTTTTAGCCTTGAGCGTTGAGCGGCCCCCGAGGGCCAAAATCAATGATCCGGCCACAACGAGAAGTAAAAGTTTGCGCTTCTTCAACATGGGATTTCCCTTACTGTAGCGAATTTTGAACCTGGCGGGACAACTGTCCCAGGTTTTGAGACATTCAGGGCCCGTGCTGCCAAGGCCCCACGAAAAAATGATTATAACCCGGCGAATTTAACAGTGCCATCCTCAAAGGGCAACTCAATTTTTATGCCTTGGCAAAAGTAGCGCGGTTAAATCCGCGCAGGCGCACGGATCGTGCGTACAAAGCTTTAGCACTAATCGGGCCAAAAGCATTCAGCGCCCTCGATCTCCTGATTACTTCATCCCTCAATTGCAAGTGTGCTAAAATCTTTGTGGTTCTCGCGGTGTTGCCCTTTGTGCAGATTTTGGCGCTTGGCAGTTTTACGGGATCGTTAACGTTAACATATTTTTAAAGAGGTGACCGATGGCATCGAGCCGCTGGGGATCGTAATTTTCTCAAAAACCTTCTTTCTCAATATTGTCGACGCATGCTGGCACTCTGGAAGATCTCTGATGTCTGGATGGAGTCCTCGGCGCCGGGGACTCTCGAGAGGTCCGGGGTCACCAGTGAACTGGCTCTGGCAGTCAACCCGAGCCTGATCGTCGTCCGTGTCAGCACCTATGGGCAGTTCGGCCGGAAAGAATACCTGGGGCGTCCCGGCTATGACATACTTGCTCAGGCCTACGGCGGGATGATGCACATAACGGGCGATCCCGGCGGTCCTTCGCAGAGGGCCAAGACCTACACGGGAGATTACCTGACTTCCCTCACGGCGTGGGCCGCTACGATGATGGGCCTCTGGGAAGTCAAAAAAACGGGACGAGGGCAGGTAATCGATGTGGCCCAGTTTGAATGTGTTGCACAAACGCAGGGCAACTGCATGCCGTTCTACACCGGCGAGGGCGTCGTATACGGGCACACGGGCAACCGCGCCACGGGATTTCAGCCCTACGACACTTTCAAGTGTAAGGACGGCTGGGTCGTCATCGCGGCCTTCAAAGGGGCGATCTATCCCCGGGTCCCCAAATTCCTTGGCCTCGATCCAGTGGAATACTCCTACGATGTCTGCTCAAGAGATCCGACCGCCGTGAATTCGGAGCGATGAATGGAACTGGACCGGCTGCTCCGCGATTATTGTGCCAACCGGACCTGTCTGGAAGTCGAAACGGAGCTGAACAACGCTCAGATCGGCTGTTCGAGGGTTTTCGGCGCAAACGACAGTTATGCAGACAATCACTACAATCTGAGGGAAATGACTGTCCGCGTGCTGGACCGCCAATCCGGAGTTCCTATCCGGGTGTACGGATCGACGGCAATGCGCCGCGCTGGATTCGCAAGATGAAAAATCGAATCACTGAGATGATAAAGATCAAGTATCCCTTAGTGATGGGCGGGATGGCCGGTGTAAGCGATGGACCTTTTGCCGCTGCTGTGAGCGAGGCGGGTGGACTTGGAACGATAGGGGCCTTCAAGGAATCGGGGGAGAGCCTTGCCGGGGAAATCCGGCGTTTGAAAGAACTGAGCCTTAAGCCCTTCGCGGTCAATATTCCACTGATCGTTCCACAGGTTGTGGAGCTTATGGCAGCCGCCGTCGAAAACCGGGCGCCGGTGGTGGTTACGGCGGCAGGCGACCCGAGGAGTTATACCAAACAACTGCAAGCTTCCGGCATCCGTGTAGTGCATGTGGTTCCCTGTGTGGACCTGGCGAGGCGGGCGGAGGATGCCGGCGTGGACGCCGTGATCGCCGAGGGTTTCGAATCGGGCGGTTTTGCTTCCCCTTGCGAAATCGGCACACTCGCCCTTGTGCCGCAGGTTGTTGACGCAGTAAGCATCCCTGAGCTTGCTGCCGGCGGAATTGCCGACTGCCGGGGCTTTGCGGCTTCTCTGATCCCGGGGGCTTTTGTTCGAAGCACGAGTCTCGCAGGGGGCGTCCAAAAAGCAGATCGTTGGCGAAATCATTTCTTCCGATTGGGCCACAGATGAAGATGGTCTGTTTACCTGCGGCCAGGGGGTCGGATTGATCAAGCGGATAAAGACGGTGAAGGGGGTCATCGAAGAATTTGTGGGCGGCTCACAAATTCTTTTCACAGAGATGGCGCAAATGTTACTATCGGAAACCGTTGGACCATTACGGGCGCCATGATGGCGCGGTCGTGCTGAAAGGTAGGCGTCATGGATGAACATACCGAAGTCTATGAGAAACTGGCAGACCATCTCGACCGGCTTCCGGAAGGATATCCGCGGACTGGGACAGGCATAGAGATTCGAATCCTTCGCAGGCTTTTTACTCCGGAGCAGGCCGCATTGGCCCAGTTGATCAGTTTGGACCCCCAATCTCCGGCCTCAGTCGCGGCCAGGAACGGACTCGACCCGGAGGATACCGGCCGCAGGCTCGAAGAGATGGCCCGCAAGGGTCTTATCTTCCGCATCCGCAAAAGACAGGATGTCCTCTACATGGCGGCGCCGTTTGTGATCGGCATTTGGGAGTTCCATGTAAACGACCTGGATGCGGGTCTTATCAAAGATGTGAGCGAGTTCATTCCCTATTTTTTCAAACAGAGCACACAGATCAAAAACCCGCAGCTTCGGACAATCCCCGTTAACAGGGCGCTCGCAGCCGAACAGGCAATAATGCCATACGAGGATGCCCGCAGGATCGTTGCCGGCCAGGATAAGATCGTAGTGGCCCCGTGCATATGCAGACGGGAGCACAAGATGAAGGGCGCAGGATGTGACAGGCCGCTCGAGACCTGCCTGGTTTTTGGGCTGGGAGCTCGATATTACGAGGAAAACGGGCTGGGGCGTCCGATCGAACAGCAGGAGGCTCTCGATATACTCGATGAGGCCGAAAAAGCCGGGTTGGTTCTGCAACCTTCCAATACGCAGAAAGTGAGCAATATTTGCGCCTGTTGCGGGTGCTGCTGCCAGATTCTCATTAACCTGAAGAAGCTTCCGGAACCGGCCAATCACGCCGCCTCGAATTATTTCGCAACCGTCGACCCCGAGCTGTGTGTCGGATGCGGGACCTGTGTGGACAGATGTCAGATGGAGGCCGTAGAGATGGATGGGGATTGCGCCTCTGTGCTCCTCAAGCGCTGTATCGGGTGCGGCCTTTGCGTGACAACTTGTCCGGAAGAGGCGATTGGCCTCCAGGAAAAGCCCGAGGCGCAGAAATCGACACCGCCTCCCACCAGGATGGAAAGATTCAAGCGCATCACCGAGGAGCGAACGGCGAAATTATCATAGAAGCCTTGTGAAACTCCTTTGTCAGGCTTTTGACGTCAAAACAGGGAAAGGATGGCCCTGAGTTGCCTTGCCTGATCCAACTGATGCCGTGAGCAAAATCCCGGGACGGGCGCAAACTTTTACCTTCGGGCCCCGGGGCGGGATGCAGCTTAGGAAATTTCTATAATTCTCCTGTAGATAGACGAAGTCAATCTGCCTGGTTGTACTCCAATCCCCCGCTCGAGGGCCTTTCTGCAATCTTCATAAACCTTCAGGGCTTCGGCCCGCATGCCACTGTTGGAGTAAATCAGCATCAACTTCTGATAAGCGGCTTCACAGATGGGATCAGTTTTGATTACCATTTTGTAGTACTCGGAAGCTTTTTTGGACCTCCCCTGCGCCTCGAATAATGCGGCCGTGCGGTACAAAAGGTCGATGTACATGGTACACAACTGATATCTTTTCAATTCGGCCCAGGTCTCGTAGAGATCCTCGGCTAGAAAATCCCCCCTGTAGAGCTCGATAGCCGATCTGTAACAAAGGATGGCTCGTCCATGGTCTCCTGTTTCTTCAGCCTTTTTCCCCTGCTTTTCCAGTGACAGGAATTCATCCAGGTCCGTACGGCAAAGCTCCTTTCTGAGAGAGACCAGGTTATCTTTCAAGATCACATGGGAGGACCCGCGGGATTTCTCCATCGAAGGTTCCAGAGCGTAACGCAACCGATGCAGAGCCACTTTGAACTGTCTTTCAACTGAATCGGGCGATGCCTGGGGCCAGAGATCATCACAGAGCAAGTCTTTAGGCACGCCTGATGCACCGCGGGCTATGAGCGCCTTTAGCATCAATTTTGGAGACCTTGCTCTCCAGTCCTGATCCGGGACTTGGGTTTGGCCTCGAAAAACCTGAAAATTCCCGAATGTCAGGATCCTGATCGGAAAAGTTCCAGTCCCCGCATCCGCTTTTATATTTTCTTCTTCCCGGGCATGAGACGGTTCGAGATTATCCAGCTCATATGCTTCTTCGTGTTCGGGGAATTTAGTTCTTGTCAGAGCTTGGGCCAGCTTTCGGTCCTTCTCGGCAATTGTGCGAAGAAGCTTCGTTTCGGTATCGAGCAGGCGCTGAGTTATCCCGCACGCTAATGCATACTCCAATTCAGGCCGCCGGTTCAAAAGAGCTTCAAAATCCTCCGTTGATATTTCCAGCAACTGCACTCGGCTGAGACACCTTACACTCGCAGTCCTTACTCTTCCGGGGTTGAAAAGGTACATTTCCCCCACATACTCGCCGGGGCCGCGAACTCCAAGAATATACTCAGCGGATGTGCCAAGCGATTTTAAGATCTGGAGGCGGCCTTCAGTGACTACATACAGACAGTTCCCAAAGTCGCCTTCGTGCAAAAGGATGGTATTTGGAGGATACTCGACCTTCCTGGCGATCTCGGCCAGGAATTTAATGTCCTTCTTCTTGAGTGAAGAAAAAATGGGAAGGGCGTGAAGCAGTTCGATCATCTTTGCCATCCTCAGAAAGGTCCGGGTGGATATGCCATAAAAGTAGCTGAGATGCCAGTGTAATACAAGAAATTTAAGGCGCGCTCTGGTAATAACTGGTGTCCTCCTGAAACACGGCATAATTATGAGAGCCGCCAAAGCCGGCATTCCGATCCGGAGAGGAGGAATTTTTCGTCCTGACCAGGAAAGAATTTTTGCTTAATGTGGACTATATCCCCGTGTCGTTCATCATTAAAATAAGAGTGCAATGATAAAAAACAGCGTGAGAGAAGCTGTGGGGATTTCTATTCAAGGAGCAACGGGAGGTAAGTGAGATGAGATTGGCTCGTAGCTTAAAAATCGCTCTGGTCGTGATGGTGATTTTGGGGACTCTTTTCGCAGCGACGCCCGGCTATGCCTGGCGTGGACACCACTATTGGCATGGGGGCTGGGGCTTTGGTTTTTACCCTTATTGGGGAGGGTATTACTACCCTTATTACGGGTATAACTACCCTTACTACCCTTACTACCACCACTATCATCGTTACTATTACCCCTATCATCCGTATCGATATTAGTGGTAGACAGGGTTCTGCTTCCATATCGGACGCTGCGGAGCAACAGCGAGGGGGAAGCGCTTGAAAATGGCAGGGGCCGCCAGGTCCCGGTGATTTTTTTGTGCGCTGTCGAAGCAGCTTGGTTCCGATCCTCAGACTGAGCCAAGTACACGGGTGCATTCCGCAAGTCTTGTCAAAAGCAGGCGGATAAGCTCTTTTGCTTTTTCGTCCTTGAAATTTCCCTGTTCGTCAAATTTCGACGCGGCGTATGCTATCATTACCTCAGGCTTGTTTACGGGGTAAATGTTCAGGAAAACGAACGATTGGCGGAGGTGGTATTGCGCGCGGGCGGTCCTCAGCATTCCGATGGAAGCTCTAATGACCGCCACGGGTTTACCATCCCAGGCATTGTCGCCGTAAGGTCTGGATGCCCGGTCGATCGCGTTTTTTAGAACGCCTGGAAGCGAGTGGTTATATTCGAAGGTCACGAAAAGTATTCGTTAGGCGGGGGTATTTTACAGATAATGATCTCATGGATGGATTGCAGCTCGCGGCGCCGGACGGCAACGCCTTTGCCCTCCCGGTCCACTAATACAAAAAGCCAAATAATAAATACTAAATGGGGCCTGTTGCCTGGTTCACTCTGGTTGTCGGATTCGGTCGATGCCATAAATAAGCGTTTAAGATTTTTAGATAAATTCCGATTATTTTATGGACCGGGGTCTTTGGGGTAAGCTTTGTTTTGATTGAGGAGCCGGGAATTCTGCCAGGAAATTCAAAATGAATAACTTTAATGTGCTTCTAGTCGAAGACAATCCCGTCAACCAGGAAGTTGGGCGCACTATTATGGAGGTTTTCGGATGTCATGTCGATGTGGCCTCTAATGGCCATGAAGTGCTGGATCGGATGGAAACCGCCCGATATGACATTGTTTTCATGGACTGCCAGATGCCCGTGATGGATGGTTTGGAAGCGACTCGTCTGATCAGAGAGCGGGAGAAGCAGCAGGGCAGACCCAGGGTTACAATCGTGGCAATAACGGCGTATGTCACCGATGAGGACCGCAACCAATGCCTCGAGGCAGGAATGGATGACTATCTGGGCAAACCTTTCCGGATGCAGGATCTTTCCTGCATGATGGAGAAGTGGCGTGCAAAGATCTGCGCGCGGGATTCAGCGGCGAGTTCTGAAGGGTTTCAATCGGATCCGGGGTCGTCGGAAAATGTCACCGAGACTTACCTGGATCGCAGTAGCCTTGATAACATAAGGTTGCTGAGCCCAAATGGCGCCAGGATGCTTTCAGCGATTATAGGCATTTATTTGAATGACTCTCCGATTCTGCTCGAC
Source organism: uncultured delta proteobacterium (assembly GCA_963805125.1). Lineage (GTDB taxonomy): Bacteria > Desulfobacterota > Syntrophobacteria > Syntrophobacterales > Syntrophobacteraceae > SbD1. Next base: position 886,131 of record CAWDTD010000001.1, read on the forward strand.
AGATTAGGTGAATCTTTCGATGCGGCTGACATGGACGGAATGGGCAGAGCAGCGCATTCGCTCAAATCGACCAGCGCCGGCCTCGGGGCCACTGCTCTTGCCGTGATGTGCAGGCAGGTCGAAGATCTGGCCCGTGGTAACTCGATGGATGGCGCCGGCACGCTTATTTCCCGTATTCGTTTGGAGTATGAGAAAGTAAAGGAAGCGCTGAAGGGCGAGATCCAAAGGGGGCTTTGATGGATGGTTCTAGCCGGGATGATGGGCCGGTTGCCCTGGTTGTAGATGATGACCAGGGGGCGCGGCTGATTGCATGCACCTTGCTGGAGGAATCAGGCTTCATCGTCGAGGAAGCCTCCAATGGGATCGAGGCCTTGTCCGCCTTTGAGCACTTCAAACCGAGCATCGTGGTGCTCGACGTGATCATGCCCGAGATGGACGGCTTTGCCGTTTGCAGCGAGATAAGAAGCAGATGGGAGGAGGGCAGACACGTTCCGGTAGTGATGATGACCGGGTTGGATGATATAGATTCGATCAACCGCGCCTACGATGCAGGGGCCACTGATTTTATCACCAAACCGATCAACGGGGCCATTTTTCATCATCGCCTGCGCTACATATGGCGGTCGACCCTTGTGAGCGACGATCTCAGAAAAAGCGAGATGAAGAACCGAGCGCTCATCGACGCCCTGCCCGACCTTTTACTTCGGATAACCGGGGACGGCCAGATCCTGGAACTGCGAGAACCAAGCAGTTTCGACCGGGTTTTTTCCGGCGCCGGGCTGTTGGGCAAGAAAATCAACGAAGTATTTACCGAAGAGGTTTCCCGGCCGATCGTGCAAAACCTGCATCGGGCGCTCACCCTTGGCGGGATGCAGTTTTTCGAACATAACCTGCAAGTGGGCGAAGATGTACGATATTATGAGTGGCGAATCGTGAGCAGCGGTAAAGATGAGGCCCTGGCGATAGTACGCGAGATTACCGAGCGCAAGAGGACAGAGGAGCGCGTATTCCGCCTGGCTTATCACGATATCCTTACCGGACTGCTCAACCGGAATTCTTTCAAGGATCATCTGGCTCAGGCGCTTGCCCAGGCGCAACGTCACGGTCGTTATGTTGCGATTCTGTTCATTGATCTGGACAGATTTAAACGTATAAATGACACATTTGGCTATAAAGTCGGAGACCTGTTGCTCCAGAGCGTCGCCGAGCGGATAGAGGAAGGTGTTCGCAAAGGCGATAAATCGGCCCGCAATGTAGAGGCGCAAAGCTCGCAGGACGTTTCGAGGATTGGCGGAGACGAGTTTACGATACTGTTGCCGGAGATAAGGGATGTCCAGGACTCGGCCAAGGTTGCAAAACGTATCCTGGACTCCGTATCCAGACCTCTGGTCATAGCCGGCAACGAGATATTCATTACCGGGAGCATTGGGATCACGGTCTATCCTATGGATGGGGAAGACCCCGATACGCTGTTAAAAAACGCCGATTCTGCTATGTACAGCGCCAAAGAGCAGGGCAGGAACAATTACCAGTTTTACTCCGAGGCGATGAACGCTTCGTCCTACAAGAGACTGTCTCTTGAGAACGCACTCAGGAAGGCGCTGGACCGCCGGGAGTTCATGGTTTACTACCAGCCCCAGGTCAATATCGATTTGGGAAAGATCATAGGGTTGGAAGCTCTGCTTCGCTGGAAGCATCCCGAATTAGGATTTGTTCCTCCATGTGATTTCATACCGATGGCCGAAGAAACTGGCCTGATCGTGCCGATAGGTGAATGGGTATTGCGCACAGCATGCACTTATAATAAAGCTTTGCAAAAGATGGGACTGCCACCCATGCGCATGGCCGTCAATATATCGAGCCTGCAGTTCAGGCCTCGGAGCCTGGTTGCGGCGATAACGCGCGTGCTGAATGTATCGGGCCTTGATCCCCGCTGGCTCGAGATCGAACTCACCGAGAGCGCCATTATGAAGAATATGGAGGAATCCTCCAGTATCCTGTGCGATCTCAAGCAGATGGGGCTGCGGGTCGCCATCGATGATTTCGGGACCGGCTATTCATCACTGGCCTACCTAAAACGATTCCCACTGGATATTATCAAGATAGACCGCTCCTTCATTCGGGACATTCCGGGCGACCGGGACAACGAGGCGATTGCGGCGGCAATTATTGCAATGGCGCACAGCCTCAATCTGGAGGTTATCGCGGAGGGCGTCGAGAACGAAAGCCAACTTGAGTTTCTGCGCGACCATGGATGCAAGCAGGTGCAAGGGTATATTATCAGCCCTGCTTTGCCCGGCGAAGAGATGAAAGAGTACCTCAAGAACAAGGAGCCGGAACTGGTGGCTTGGGCAACCCGTTTCACAAGGCCCCTGGGCGAAGTCTGTTATGGATGATGATGAAACCGGTGGAAGAAGCGCTATATCTCCGGTACGGCGAGTGGAATCATTGCCGCCTGAAATATCCTTTCGGTACGACGACTATTCCCCTGGGAGTTACGGTAAATTTCTCCCGGTCGGTCTGCGGGTTTATTCCAATTTCAGAGTAAGGCGGGATAACGTTTTCTTTGTCTATGATCGCCTTTTTGATTTTGCAGTGACGGCCCACCTCCACATGGTCCATGATCACGGATTCGTCAACCTTAGCCCAGCTTCGGACCGTGACGTCGTAGGAAAGCACCGAACTCCTTACGATCCCTCCGCTTATTATGCAGCCTGGTGAAACAAGTGAGTCTACGGCGGTGCCGGTCCTGGGTTCCACGTGCTCAGGCTGGTTGAAAACGAACTTTGGCGGAGGGTACTGGCGTGGGCGGGTCCTCACAGGCCAAAGGTACCCATAGAGGTTGAAGAAAGGGTCCACTCCGGTCAAATCCATGTTGGCGTTCCAGTAAGCATCGAGCGTACCCACATCCCTCCAGTACTGCGAGTCCCGAGTCTGTTCGATCAGGTGAACCCTCCTGACCCCGTCGGGGTCCGTCTGGCGGATATAATCGCGAATCCGATTCATGCGCCTGTAAGGGTAAGCGTAGATTTTCATTTTATCTATGAGTCTGGGGATTATGTCTCCTCCGAAATCGTCATAGTCCGTCTTGTGAAGGAGGTTCAGGAGGAGGTCCGTCCTGAACAGGTAGATCCCCATCGAGGCTAGACACCGCTCCGGGTCGTCTGGAATAGGCTTTGGCTCCTTCGGCTTTTCCTCCCATGCGCGGATTCTGAAATTGTTGTCCACTTCGGCAATACCGAAATCGGAGCCTTGTGACCGATCAATTTCCAAAAGACCCACGGTCACCTCCGCATCGACTTTTTCGTGATAATCCCGAAACGCTGTGTAGTCCATTTTATATACATGGTCCCCGGAAAGGATCAGAACGTGCCGGGGCATTTCACGCTCGATCAGATAAAGATTCTGACGCACACAGTCGGCTGTTCCCCGGTACCATTCCTCTCCCGTTCTCTGTTGAGGGGCAACGATTCGCAAATAATGGCCCAGGTCGCCGGAAAATATATTCCAGCCCTCTTCGAGGTGGTCCACCAGGGATTGTGATTTGTATTGGGGAAAGATCAGAATCTTGTAGAGTTGGGAATTGATGCAGTTGCTCAAGGGTATATCGATCAGCCGGTATATGCCTCCAAAAGGGACGGCGGGTTTGGAGCGGTCAGCGGTGAGCGGCATCAGCCGCGTTCCCCTGCCTCCGGCCATGATGACAGTCAGCACATCCCTCATCGATCCCGCTCTCCGTTCCTACTGCCTATCTGAGAAGACTCATTGGATCGGAAGGCAGTCGATTGCCTTCGTATTTGACCGTTCCGTTTTTGTCCATCAAAACGAAATGGGGTACTCCCTCGACCCGAAAGGAACGCGTGACCTTCGAACCAGGGTCATATAGAACCGTGAAGGGCGCAGGATCGGCTTCTTCGAAGCGCTTTACCTTGGCCAGCGAATCTCCGCTGCCCACGTCGATCGCAAGGATTTCAATGTCATCTTCGGAGGTAGCCTTTCGCAGCTTGATCACGGCGGGCCGCACGGTCTGACAGAAATGGCACCATGTAGCCCAGAAATAGAGAAGAACCGGCTTTTGTCCTTTGAATTGACCAAGAGTTACGTGTGATCCCGTAAGGTCCTGCAAATCGAAATCAGGCGCAACAAAGGCCGAGTCCGTCTTGCTTTCCTCGGCCGCTACGGCCGGTAAACAGACGGTGGCCGTAATGAACAAAATGAAGAAAATGAAAAGGGCTGCAAACTTTTTGCCGGTTCTAAAACTATTCATATCAAAAACTCTCCACTCTTTATGAGGAAATATTCGGCCGCCAGAATCATGAGGACTCCGAAGACCCTCTGGATTCGAAGCATCCATATCCCGGATCGCGGCAGTGAAGTAAGCAATCCGGTGAAAGTTCCCACTACGATTACGAGCGCCCCAAGGCCGACTGAAAAGGAGAAAAGCATGCCCACCCCAAGGGCGATCTGGCGCTTGGCCGCGACCAGGGCCAGAAGAACGCCGAGAATAGGTGTGGTGCAGGTACTGACCACTAAAGCCGATGCCCCGCCCAGTATCATACTGGTAAAAACATCGTGGCCGGTAAGCTCCGTTACCTTCAAGTTATTGAGAAAACCTGGCGGCACAAGAGGAACGGCCTCGAGCATCACGAGCCCGAAAAAAAGACAAATATTGCCAACGATCAGGTAAACCCAGGGGCTGGCGGTAAGAGAGCCGAACAACTGTCCGGTAAGGGCCGCAAAGACGGCCAGGGTTGAGTAGACAATCGACAAGCCCAGGACATAGAAAATCGAAAGCAGAAAACCTCTGCGTCTGCTGCCGTTCGCCTTCCCGCCAATAAAGGCAACCGTTATAGGCATCATGGGATAGGTACAGGGGGTAAAACTTGCCAGAACGCCTCCGGCAAAGGAAAGAACTATTGCAAGCCACGGGGAGTTGTGAGCGATTCTCTCGAAATGGCCGATCCACTCCATAAGAGCCCGCCTTGTTTGCCTTCCAAAAGATCAGATTCTCGGTTCGACGGGGTCGGCAGTCAGTCTCGGAATCCCTTTGCCTTCCCGATTTTTTCTGTTGAGCGACCAGGCAAATCCACGTGAGGGCAGGATTTGCTCAAGCACCTTGATGCTCTGGATTTCCTTTCTGGTATGATAGCAAAACCAGTCGAGAAGACCCATCAAAAGAGGTGCTTTCATTTCCTGGCGCATCCGAAGCCGCCAAGTCTTTTCAAGTGGAATTTTCCTCATATAATGTATTAACGCCAATGTCCCCATATCCAAGGCGACATAAGCGGTACTTGGACAAAAGTGATCCTCGCACACCAGCTTTCCGTGTGCCGGATGCCAAAGCCACTTTTTGGCGGCCTTGATCCTGCGTTGGCAAATCGCGCATCCATCCAGGGCCGGCATATACCCCATCAGGAACTGAAACCGCAACAGCGCCAATAATAACACATTCTGCGGGTCCTTGTCCCGCTCCAATCTGTGGAGCGTCTCCTTGTGAAGAAGAAAAAGGGCGGGGTGCGGTTCCCCTTCGGGGGCCATTTCCAGAATGATTTCGGAAAAAAGCGCTGCGTATGACCATTTCTCGATATCTGTTCGCATGGGCAGATAAGGTTCCACCAGTTTGCAGGCTTCGATCCAGATACAACAATTCCTCTCCCGACATTCCAGGCGCACAAGGGTGCACGGCTCAAATACGTTTGCGAATCTTTTTCTGCTTCTCCTGGCGCCCTTGGCGATTGCGCGCAATCTGCCGAATGTGGCGGAGTGGAACGTCACCAGCCGATCCGATTCGCCACGGTCGCGGGTGCTCAAAACGATTGCATCGGTTTCAAATATTTTCATCTTCTTCCGACTAACCGAACTCGCAACCAAAATCAAGTTTTCATTCTAAACACACGAAGGAATTTGTTCAAGAAATGTTTATCCGATTTAAACTCAAAAAACCATACCGGTATTGGTGCAAAAAAGGCGGCCTCCTTCCAAAGCGGCTGGATGGCGTCCATCCGGGAACACCGGATGAGACACTGGCCGTTCCCAATTCGGATTTTTGACCTGAACAAAGGGATTTTTCGTCCCGGCTAATGGTTGGGGCCCCGCAGCCGGAAACCGGCTGTCCCGGCTGGGCGTGAACTCGAGTCTTGAATATGGGATCGGGGAGCGCTAGGATGAAAAAGAGGTTTTCAGCGCATTCTAAACGTAACCTTTCCGTTGCATAGGAGGAACAAAGAGTGGCGAACTTTATTTTTGTGCTGACCAAAAACGAGACCGAGCCAGCGACCAGGTGCTTTCAACTGGCCAAAATCGCTCATTCCAAGGACCACAATGTAAATCTTTTCCTGGTCGACGGTGGTGTCTTATGGGCCGACCGGACGAGGGACTTCAGCGCCAAAACGCTGACAGGTGATTGTCCGAATGATTACCTGCCCTATCTTGTCGAACATCAAGTGTTTATAGGCGTGTGAATTCCCTGCGCAAACGTCCGTCAGGTTGACGAGGCGAAATTCTTCCCGAACATGGCCCTGTCAGGCGCACCTCATTTGATCGATCTGGCTGCCGAAGCGAGAGTCTTCAACTTTTGACCCACCACTCCGGCGCTCCTTGCTGTTGGACACCGCCGGGAATCTTGGCCCCGGGGGACCGGCGTCTTCGAGCAGATCTGCCGGTTAAAGCAGGCCACCCGCCGTCGGCCCCGCCCCGAGGCGAAAAGATATTGACTATTCTCCCGGCGAGTAGTATGCAGTTTTGTTCTGTCCGCCCAGTTTCAATTTGACCATCTAGCATTCTGACTTCATGTTCAATTTCTTCTCTGGTTTCCACGTCTAAGGAGGACAAAAATGAGCTCGAGGACCAAAGATGATGCAAAAGATTGGGTGAATAACGCCAAATCATTTTACAAGGCCGCCGGAAAGAGGATCGCTCTTGCCGAGTTTACCAACCCGAAGGGAATGTTCATCCAGGATGAAATGTACATTTACGTGCTCAACTCAAAGGGGACAATGCTGGCTCACGGAATAAACGAGAAGTTCGTCGGAGAGGACTTCATCGAGCTGATGGATTCAGACGGAAAGAAGTTCATAAAAGAGATAGTGGACACGGCCAATTCCTCGGGGAAGGGCTGGGTTGAGTACAAATGGTATCATCCGACCACCAAGAAATGGCTCCCCAAAGTGGCTTATTTCGAAAAAGTGGACGATCTGATAATCGTCAGCGCGATTTACGGGGCATAGGGCTGTATCCGGGTACTGGATTAAACTACACGCGCCATCGAGTATCCAGTACCCGGTCTATCCACGCTGATCGAGAGCCTGCTCAGGCCCGCCTAATATAAGCCTGCTCCGGACCTGATCCGGGGTTGTTCTGCCTCCGATCAATCGGCGCCTGTCTCCACGCCCGGCGAGCTCGGACCTGAATCGACACTCGAACTCTTAATCATTTCCGCGCCGCCGTTTGCAAAGTATCGATTGTAGGCGTTCAAGTATGCGAGGGCACTGGCTTCGATCACGTCCGGACTGGTCCCTATACCCGAATAGATGGTGTCGCCGATCTGCACTCTTACCATAGCCTCACCAAGCGCATCCCGGCCCATTGTGACCGCCTTCAAATCGTAATCGCGAAGCTTGCCCGAAACTCCGGTGATTCGCTCTATCCCGTTGAAAACAGCGTCAACCGGGCCGTCTCCAGTCGCGGCGTCCGTATGGAATTGTCCGTCTCGCTCGAGAGTTACCGAGGCGAGGGGGATCATTTTGCTCCCGCTCATGATCTGCAGGCTGTGTAGCTTATATGTTTCGGGCACTTTGGAAACCTCGATCTCGACGATCGATTGAAGGTCCTGGGCGCCAATTTCTTTTTTCCGGTCGGCGACATCGATGAAACGATTGTAGACGCGCTCGAAGATCTCGGGATCGAGCGAGAATCCGAGTTCGCCGAGACGGTGCTTGAGAGCGGCCCGCCCGGAACGGGCTGTGAGCACTATCGTGTGCTGTTTTATCCCCAGGTCTTCTGGTCTCATGATCTCGTATGTGGTCCTGTCTTTGAGAACGCCGTCCTGATGAATTCCGGAGGAATGAGCAAAAGCGTTGCTTCCAACTATTGCCTTGTTCGGCTGGACGGGGATGTTCATGACCCTGCTTACCATTCGGCTCGTACGGTATATCTCACCGGTATTGACGACTGTGGTCGCCCGGTAATTTGCAAACCGCGTCCTGAGCACCATTACGATTTCCTCGAGGGATGCGTTTCCGGCTCGCTCGCCGATTCCGTTGACCGTGCACTCCACCTGGTCCGCTCCATTGCGAATAGCGGCGATGCTGTTGGCCACCGCCAGCCCGAGGTCGTTGTGGCAGTGAACGCTCAGAAGGACGCGGTCCATGGATGGAACGGACTCGCGAATTCTGTGGATCAGGTCGCCAAACTCTTCGGGCAGGGCGTATCCAACCGTATCGGGAACGTTGATCACAGTGGCGCCGGCCTGAATGGTGGCCTCGATAATGCGGCACAGGAACTCGAAGTCCGTCCTCGATCCGTCTTCGGTGGAGAATTCTATCTCATCGCACAGGCTCCTTGCATATTCGACCGCCTCTACGGCCATCTCCAGGGCGCTTTCGCGGTCGCTTCGCAGTTTCTTCTCTATGTGAATGTCCGATGAGCCAAGGAAAACATGAATCCGGGGCCTTTCCGCCTCGCGGACGGCCTCCCATGCTATGTCGATATCCTGTTTCACCGCGCGGGCAAGGGCCGCGATCACCGGGCCTTTGACCTGTCGCGAAATTGCCCTGACCGCATCGAGGTCGCCGGGGGAAGAACAGGGGAACCCCCCTTCGATTACGTCAACATTGAGCTTTGCAAGCTGCTGGGCGATTTCAAGTTTTTGTCTCTTATTGAGCTTAGCCCCCGGGACCTGCTCCCCATCCCTGAGAGTGGTATCAAAAATATGTATCTTTCTGCTCATCTTGTCCTCCTTGGGCGATGCCGGCTGTTAAAAATGAAAAAGGGTCCGTAAGCGCAAAAAGGCCATGGGGAGAACCCATGGCCTTCAATCGTCAGTCAGTCTCAGTTTACGTCATAGGAAGAGAAAGGCGAAAGGTTCCCCGATCCGGCACGGCGGACTAAGTAGTAGAACGAGTAGTAGGAATAGAGACAGGGGAGCGATCATTGTCGGTCTCCAAAAAGCGTATTTTCTCACGTTCGCATTGATATACTCACTCGAAACGAACAAGTCAAGCTTGAATAGAGTAGATGATAGCGAAACAGATCGCAATCTCCGCAAGAAACAAAACCGTCAGGAGCGCGTATTTGCCGATGGGGAAATCTTCGATTATGCGATTTGCTTCCTGCATCCTGGCATATGCCTGTTCAGTATCCATCCAAAAATCCTGTCTTACGGATTATATCGGCTAATCGGGCGAATTCGATTAAGCCTTAATGTCGCTTGCCACAAATCATATCATTTTATTATATTTACCATGACGAAAAGATCAAGCCCTTTTCCTGCAATCGCGTGAATGCGGAAATCACGTTTAATTACAAGAGGATTGCTCTCTTATGCCGATCCCGTCCGCCAGGTTCGGACTCTCCTTTGTCCCTGACGATGTTCTAAGAGTAATGGAAAAAATCCACAAGGCTGGAGCTGACGTGTGGGTCGTTGGCGGCGCGTTGCGGGATTTTCTGCTCGAAATCGAGCCAAAGGATTGGGACCTTGCCACCAGCGCAAATACCGGCAGGATCATCTCCCTTTTTCCAAGGGTCATCCCGGTGGGAATCCGGCACGGCACCGTTCAGGTCCATACACGGACCCGCGATATAGAGGTAACCAGCTTCGAGCTCCCCGGGGAGGCCGGAATATTGAAAGACCTGGGACGGCGCGATTTTACGATGAATTCGCTGGCGCTTTCCTATCCGGACGGCGTCCTCATCGATCCTCAGGGAGGCCGCGATGATTTGAAGGCTGGTCTGATCAGGGCGGTCGGAAATCCTAGGGCCAGGTTTTCTGAAGACCCGCTCAGGATCGTACGGGCCGCCCGGATTTGCGGAATTTACGGCTTCCAGGTCGATCACGCCACTTTCGACGCCATGCGGGAGGGGTCTGGAAAGCTTGAGAACGTTTCAGGCGAGCGGATTCGGGACGAAATACTAAAAATACTGCCGGCCGCGAACATATCCGGGGCTTTTGACCTGCTTAGAAAGAGCGGCGCTCTTGGCAGGTTGCTTCCAGGGCTCGAAGCGGCCGCGCACATCGAAACCCGCACCGGATCGGGCGTCAGTATCTTGGAGCATACCCTTGCCTGTATCCTTAATTGTCCGAAGAGAACACGCATCAGGCTTGCCGCTCTTTTTCACAAAATAGCCGCCCCAACAGCAACCGCCGCAGCCGGAGCCGGCGGGCAACAGATGGATTTCAGGCGCGAAAGCGCCCGCAGCGCCATAGAGACAATGAAAATGTGGAACATGTCAAACAGGTGTATCGATGAAGTTTCTACGCTCGTTTCGCATCAACTTGCACCGGATGCCCTGTCCTGGAGCGACGCCCGGATCAGGCGGTTCATAGCAGCGGTCCGCCCGGAGCTGGTCGACGATTTCATCGCGCTTGCCGAAGCCGAAGTTGTCTCCGGAGGATATGCGGAAGCCGGAATCGAAGGGATAAAGCGACTTCGGGTCAGGATGGAAACGCAGATGGGGCGGATCTCGGCTCTAAGCGTGCGTGAGCTTGCCCTTGGCGGGGATGAGATTATGAAGATTCTCGACCTTCCGCCGGGGCCAAAAGTGGGAAAGGTTCTCAAGCACCTGTTCGACCTTGTCCTGAAGGACCCGGGCCTCAATACGCGCGAGCGCCTTGCTCGAATAGTCGAGACCGACTACAAAGCGGCGAACCAGTGAATCGGTTTCGCCCTCTCAGGGTTCCCCTGCCTTTTTTGTGTAATATTCCTCAAAAGAATGCTTATGTTGATTTTCGATTGAGACGTGCAAGATTTACCTGCATTTATTAACATAAACTAAAATATTCGCATCGGAGGGCAGAGTCCTCCCGGCTTTTCTACTTATAGGGGATTCTCAATGCCCTGTCTGAGGGGCATGCAAAAAACAGCCGGAACGACATTATTATGTCGGCCCGGCTGTTTGCTTTCTAATAAAAACAGTCTATCAAATGCGAACCAGACTACGCTGCCGGCTTGCTGACCAGGGGGCCGCCCACCGGCAGGACATTCCTGCCAAAAACCTGCAGAAAGATTACATGGGCCATCATGTACCACGCAAGGAGCGCACAAACGATCAAATCCCAGGCGGTGATGGTCATCAAATTCTTCATCCCGGCCAAAAACACCAGATCAAGACCTATAAAACCGAGCACCAGTGTGAGGAATGTAAGAAACATGGCGACGTGCACCGCAAACGAACCGATCCACATTATTATCGTATAGAGTGTGAATGTAAGGAGAAAGAATCCGACATCGCCATGGGTAACCTTGAGAGGTTCCGTGATAAAAGTGTTAGGTGCGCTCTGCAGGTCCAGAATCAGAAAAATGGCTGCCAGTGCGAGCCAGAAAGCGCCGTAAGCTGTAAAGGCGCTGTAGCCGAAATTGTTCCCGGCCTTGAATTCCTGGTACCCGGCTATGAGCTGTGCAAGGCCGCCAAACGCTACAGCGGTACAAAAAACAACCCCCGATCCACACCACCCGAGGTTATGAAACTGGAGTAAAAGCGTAGTCGCACCAAAACCTGCCAATCCGACGACTGCCGGATTTCCCTGTGCTGGTCCAGCCATAGCAAACTCCTCCTCAAAAATAATGCGTTAGTAAAGTCAATTGTAGATACGAGATACAAAGCTTGAAGCAACTCACAGATTATCAAAATGCCAGGACTTACCACCACCTCCTTTCGCTTGAAATGCCGAAGCGAGACCCCGGCTTAAAACAACAGGACGCAGATGGATGTTGAACCGCTGCACGAAGAAGATCGGCGCAAAGAGAACGAAATTAGATCTTGCACGCGCACATGAACTGAACACAAAAGAAAACTTCGGAAAAAAGGGGATACGGATAAAACAGTCTAAACTTTTTACCCCTCTCAAGAGTGCGATGACTCTATTCGATGAAAACCACAGTGTCAAGTTAATTGGAAAAAATGGTGCAAAACAGGTCCACATTCTGTTCATCTTTCGCTAAATCAAAAGCTGTCCGGAGTCTCGATTTTTTTCGGGCCGCCCGCTACCCTGAGCGCAGAGTTGTCGGCAGGACCTGGCGCCGCTCCGACTTGGGTCGGGGCCAGCGCCAAATCCGGCCGGCGGCCCCGGTTGCCAGGCCCGGTCCCGCCGCTGGCGGGCGGCACTGCAATTTTTCGAACTGTTCGTGCAAGCACGCATAGAATGAAATTCGCTCTTTAGTTAAAGTATTACCCGAAGTCGAGCTCAAGAGGTCTGTTTTTGGGATTGACAGGCGAAACGGAGTGAGCCATTTTTCAAATGTGTCTGGGCATTTGCGGGGCTGAATTTTTAGGCAATGAAACTTTCAGTGAAAGAGAGATTAAGATGCGTATCGAATCAGCAAACAATTTAAAGCGATTGGCTCTCGCGTTAGTTTTGATGCTGGGACTGACAGGGATTTGCTCCGCCGCACCGGCTGCTTCCAAAGAAGCAAAAATCGGGTTTGCGCTCAGTATGACAGGGGCGGCGGCAGCCTATGGCGAGACGCAAAAGAATGGCGCACTGTTGGCTATAGATGAGATAAACGCACAGGCCGGGCAGGATGGGATCAGAATTGTCCCCATTTTCGAGGACGATGCAAGCCAGCCTCAGCAGGGGGTAAACGTGTTCAACAGGTTTATAGCCGCCGATAAGGTTGTGATGATTATTGGTCCAACTCTGAGCAACACGGCCCAGGTGACGGACCGGATCGCTCAGCAGTCCGGGGTTCCCGTACTGGCCATCAGCAATACCGCAGAGGGCATTACTGAAATAGGTGACTATATTTTTCGCGACTCTCTTACCGAGATGGTTGTGATACCCAATACGATTCGCCTCGCAAAGGAAAAATTGGGTATCAAAAAAGTGGCGGTATTGTACGGAAACGATGACGCATTCACGAAAAGTGGCTATGATGTCTTCAAAAAAGCGCTTGGGGATTCGAATATACAGATTTTGAACGAGCAGACTTTCGCGAAGGGTGATCGTGATTTTTCGCCCCAGTTGACGCAGATTAGAAGCATGCACCCGGATGCGCTGATCGTGTCCGCACTGGTGGAGGAAGCATCCGGGATAGTGAGCCAGGCGCGGCAGCTCGGGATTCCCGAGGATGTGCCCATTATTGGAGGCAATGGATTCAATTCGCCTTCGTTAATGAAAAACGCGGGCAAGGCGGCGGAGAATGTGATCGTTGGGGCCGCCTGGAATGCAACTTCCTCAAATCCGTTGAATCGTAAGTTTGTCGCAGCCTACACCGCCAGATACGGTTTCCCGCCCGACCAGTTTGCCGCCCAGGCCTACGCCGGTGTCCACATTGCACGGGAAGCGCTCATGCGCGCCGGTCCCACCGATGATCGAAAGGCAGTGCGCGATGCGCTTGCGCAAATCAGGGGTCTGGACACTGTGCTCGGTAAGTTTTCCTTTACCGTTGGCCGCGATGCGGATCACCCCCCGGTGGTCGAGGTGGTCAGGGGCGGCAAGTTCGAGGTTTTCGGCGAATAAATCCGCAAAAGATATTTGAATGGCCGTTCTTCTACAACAATTGATAAACGGGTTCTTCATAGGAAGCGTCTACGGGCTTTTTGCAATCGGTTATACACTGGTTTTCGGCGTCCTGGACATCCTCAACCTTGCTCACGCAGCCATTTTTACCCTTGGCGGGCTCACGGCGCTCTGGCTTGCTACCGCCGCCGGTCTGTCAATGTGGATTGCTTTTCCCCTGGCAGCGCTTTTTTCCGGAACGCTCGGGCTGGCCCTTGACCGGATAGCTTTTGCTCCCCTGCGCCGCCGCGCCGATTCAAACCTCTCCGGCCTTATTTCCAGCATTGCCATGGCGATCGTTTTCGAAAGCGCTGCCCTGGGCATCTTCGGGGCGCGGACCGTGCGATTTCCGGAAGGAATTATTGTGAACCGGGTCTGGCGTTTCGAATCGGTTACAGTGACCTCGCTGCAAGTCGAAATCGTTCTAAGCGCCTTGGCTCTGATGCTCGCTTTGACGCTTTTTCTCAAGCACACCCGCATGGGCAAGGCTATACGTGCCGTTGCCGAGAGCGAGCGCACGGCGCGGTTGCTCGGCATCAATGTGGACGGCGTGATTGCAGTGACCTTCTTTGTCTCCTCCTCTCTGGGCGGGGTCGCGGGTATCCTCTACGGACTCTATTTCGATGCCCTGGCCCCCGATATGGGCCGCTCTATCGAGCTGAAGGGACTTGCCGTAATCATTCTGGGCGGGATGGGAAGCATTCCGGGGGCCATCCTGGGTGGGATTGCCTTCGGATTGAGTGAAGTGTTTACGGTGGCGTTGACGGGAACATCCAATCTCCGCGACGCAGTGGCTTTCACCGTCCTTTTGGTGATCCTGCTCCTGAAACCCTCCGGACTGCTCGGACGCGGGCGGGTGAGGGAGGCGTGAGGGTGGAGCTTTTGTCTCAGTTCTTTGCCGTTTACGGTAGCCTGATCAACTTCATCGGGATTAACGCGCTTCTTGCCCTCAGCCTCTATGTTACGCTCTCCGCAGGGCAGCTCTCACTTGGCAACGCGGCATTCGCCGGAATCGGCGCCTACGCATCCGGCATTCTAACCATGCGCCTCAATGTGCCTTATCCGGTCTCCGTGGCCGCAGGAGCATCCCTGTCCGCTATGATAGCGCTCCTGATCGGTACGCCCGTATTGCGACTTCGGGGCATTTTCCTGGCTATGGCCACCCTGGCGTTTGGGGAGGTCGTGCGGATTGCGGCGGTGAACCTGGACATCACCGGAGGCGCCCAGGGACTGGTTGGCATCCCCAATAAAACAACAACCTGCATCATATACGGCGCGCTTGCGGCCACAGCCTATTTTCTGGCGGTCCTCGGGGGATCGAGAATCGGCTGGAGTTTTGCCAGCATTCGCGAGGATGAAACCGCCGCCAAGGTCATAGGTATCAACACCACCTATTACAAGACCATGGCGTTTGTTTTGGGTGCTTTCATCGCCGGAATGGCGGGGGCCATGTATGCTCATTTGAATTTCATAATTACGCCGGGTGAGTTTGGATTCACTGCGGCGGTCCAATTGCTCATCTACAACGTTATCGGTGGGTCGCGATCCGTCTACGGTCCCATCTTGGGAGCGTTCATCCTCACCGCTCTGCCCGAAGCGCTCCGGGGATTTGGTGTGACGGCCGGGCCGCTGCGCCTCGGCGTGAACGGAGTTATTCTGTTGCTTGTGATTCTTTATCTCCCCAATGGGCTGAGCTCGTTTTTCGGCAAAAAGGGCGAGTTCCACGTTCAGAGGGACGGGATCTGAGCCGTGTTTCTCGAATTTGACAAGATCAGCCGCTCCTTTGGAGGTCTTAAAGCTCTCTCAGAGGTCTCTTTTGGCGTGGAAGCGGGAACGATTCACGGGCTCATAGGGCCGAACGGCTCGGGCAAGACTACCCTTATAAACGTAGTGAGCGGCCTTACAGGACCTAATTCGGGCCGCCTGCTGCTCGATGGCCGGCCGATCCATCGGCTCCCCTCATACCGGATAGCAGCCTTGGGTGTCGCCCGCACCTTTCAGAACATCCGCCTGTTTTCGAGCATGACCTGCCTTGAGAACGTCATTGCTGCTCAGCACCTGAGAGCTGGACGCAGGCTTGTTCCCCGTTTGCTTCGTCTGCCATCGGCGCGGCTTGAGGAGCGCCAGGGCAGGGCGGACGCCATGGCCTGTCTTTCGAGTGCAGGCATCGAAAACCGGGCCGGGGCGCTCGCCGGCAGCCTCTCTTATGGCGAGCGGCGCAGGCTAGAGATCGCCAGGGCTATGGCTCTTAAGCCTCGCGTTTTGCTTCTTGACGAACCCATTGCTGGAATGCACCAGCGGGAGATCGAGGAAATGGAAAATCTTTTTCGGTCCCTCGCCGAAGTTGGAGTAACGATTCTGCTGATCGAGCACAATATGCCTTTCATAATGCGCCTTTGCTCCAAAATTACCGTGCTCCACTTCGGGCAGACGGTCACTACGGGAACGCCTGAAGAAGTGGCCCGGCATCCGGAGGTGATCGAAGCCTACCTTGGGGTCGAAAGAAGTTAAATCCCATGCTGAGTGCAACCGATATCAAAGTGACCTATGGCCCCATAGCAGCGGTAAACAACGTCTCGTTCCGTGTTGGCGAAGGGTCGATCGTTTCTCTCATCGGCCCAAACGGTGCCGGAAAGAGCACGATCCTGAACGCCTTGAGCGGCCTTGTGGCGATTCGATCCGGAAGTATAGTGTTCAACGGGAAGAATATTACCCGGATGAGCGCGCACAGAAGGGTTGCGGAAGGAATCGTGCAAGTGCCGGAGGGAAGGCGGGTGCTGGCGGGGATGAGTGTACGGGAGAACCTGGAGCTTGGCGGCTACAGGCGGCCCGGCAGGAACGTGCTCGAAGATATCGGCCGAATGGAGCAGTATTTCCCTATCCTGCGGGAGCGAAGCAGATCTGCCGCCGGTTCTTTGTCCGGAGGAGAGCAGCAGATGCTGGCGATTGCCAGGGGCCTCATGGCCCGCCCGAAGCTGCTGCTTCTCGACGAACCCTCACTCGGTCTGGCCCCTTTGGTGGTCCGGTTTATCTTCGACTTTATCAGCAAGCTTCGAGATGAGGGGCAAACCATTCTTCTGGTCGAGCAGAACGCCCGGCAGGCGCTCGCTGTTTCTTCCTACGCTTACGTCATCGAAAGCGGCAGGGTCGTCCTGGAGGGGCAATCGGAGCAGCTCCAGTCCGATCCGGCAATCGCCCGGGCGTACCTGGGGCAGATGGCGTGATTTGATCTCCGCGCACATGGAGGCGCCCCCGTGAAGTCATTCCCATCTGTAGGAGCGCGCCGTGCGCGCGATGGCACCGTGCGTAGGAGCGCGCCATGCGCGCGATGGCATCATGCCTTGATTAGCTCTCTGCAACCATTTGGAGCAAAACCCTCACGGTTTGGGCCAAAACTTCATTATCCGCTATCAATGGCAGCATGAGGTAAATGGTGGGGCCCAGCGGCCGAATCAGGATGCCTTTTCTAATCGCCGTCAGGCAGAGGCGCCGGGCGCGGTCCGCCCCGGTTATAGCTTCTTTTTCGCTCAATTCGAACGCGGCAATCATTCCGAGGCAGCGAACGTTCTCCACACCGGGAACGCCCTTGAAAGCCTCGAAGTGACCGGCCAGGAGCCTTCCGGAGCGCTCGGCCTTTTCCACTATTTTTTCTTCCTCGTATATATTGAGGCATTCGATGGCCGCCGCAGCCGCAATGGGGTTCCCGGCAAAAGTGTGTCCGTGGTAGAAAGTATGGTCCTCGGGTTCATCGGCGAACGTTTGGAAGATTTCCTCTTTCACCACCGCTGCGCTGATTGGAAGATAACCGCCGGAGAGGCTCTTGCCAAGACAGACGATATCCGGGTCGATGCCCGCGTGTTCAAAGGCAAACATCCTGCCGGTACGTCCAAAACCCATAGCGATCTCGTCCACGATAAGCAGGAGCCGATTTTCCCTGCAAAGCTCGCTCAGCCTTCGGAGGTATTGGGCAGGATACATTCTCATTCCGGCGGCCCCCTGGCATAACGGCTCCACAATAACGGCCGCAAGCTCTCCTGCGTGCTTTTTTACCGTGCGCTCCATGGAAGAAAAGCAGTGGAGGCCGCAGTTCTCGGGGGCTTCCCCGGCGGGACACCCGGAGCACTCAGGCGTTTTTACCTTGTAGACCGGGAAAAGCAGGGGGCGGTATGCACCGTGAAAAGCGGGCAGGTACCCTACGGCCATGGCTCCGATGGTATCCCCATGATAGGCGTCTTCGAGGGCGGCAAATCTGAAACGGCCCTTTTCCCCCTTGTTGTGCCAGAACTGAACGGCAACCCTGAGCGCGGCCTCCACCGCGCTGGCCCCATCGCTTGCGAACAGCGTTTTTCTGTGCCTGTCGGGGAAGAGCCCTGCGAGTCTGTGGGCCAGTTCGGCTGCGCGAGGGTGCGTAAGGTTGCCAAGAATAGAGTGCTGGAGTTCCCCGGCCTGACGTACGATGGCCCGGACGAGCCTCGGGTGGCTGTGGCCCAGGTTGCAGGCCCACCAGGAAGAGATTGCGTCCACGTATCGGTTGCCTGTGCTGTCGAAAAGGAATACTCCTTCGCCTCTGGTGATCACGGGAAAACCGTCCCTGAGCGCCGAATGCCTGGTATAGGGGTGCCAAAGATTCGCCAGATCGATCTCGCGATAGTAGTCGGTAATGTTCTTCGTAAGGTTTTTCTGTTCCTGGCTGGCGGCCGCCGTGTCCACCTTCGGGGTCAAAAGATCGGGCGATAAGGCCGCCCGAAGCAGATGGGACAGTGGACGACCCACCGCCGCCCCGACGGGGCGGGCTGGCGGGCTCGGGGCCGGCGGCGATTCCGATTGCGTCAATTCAGGCAGCGGCGTCTCGCCGCTAAGTTCGGCCATATAAGGAATGCGCCCGAGCACTCGTGCTTTTCCCATCCGCGCTATTGTTTCGGCATTGTTTTCCTCGATTTCTCCCCAACCGGACCCTTTGGCGTCACAAAAAATTATCCCGTGCAGCGTGAGGCCTGAGCGCTCGAGTTCCCTGATGGAAAGCAGCGTATGGTTTATGGCGCCAAGGCCGGGGCGGGCGACGAGGATAACCGGAAGGCCCAGCATCGCCATAAGATCGATCATGGTCTTATCGCCGGTAAGGGGAACCAGCAGACCTCCGGCGCCTTCAACGACCACTCTGTCGTGCTTTCGGAGCAGGCTGTGAAATGCTTCGAGAATCCGGTCAAGCGAGATTTCACGGCCCGTTTTGGCCGCCGCGAGATGAGGCGAGCAGGCCGGCTCGTAAATATAAGGAACCATATCTTGCAGCTCTTCGGCGTCCGGCCGCAATTCGGCCATCCGGAGGCAAAATGCGAGGTCGGGACTTTGCAGTTCAGGATTTGGCCAACCGCCTGCCCTGCCGTCACTCCTTACAGGCGCCGTCGAAGACAGCGCCGAACCCGGACGGCGGTCCAACCGCCCGCCGGTCTGCACCGGCTTCATGGGAACGGCGTCGATGCCGGCTGCGCGCATCGAAACCAGCACGGCGGCGGCCGCAACTGTCTTGCCCGCATCCGTATCCGTGCCTGTAATGAAGAACCCATTGCCTGGCGGAATCATTTCTCCTTCCTTGTTGTTATATAAAGAACGCGGTAGGTTGCGAATACCCCGCCGGCGGGCGCTGCAAATCTATCGTCGTAATAGCCGATGAGCTTTCGCAATTCTGTTCGCGTGAGCAGCTTGCAGCCGCTGTTTGCAGCCCCTGTAACGCCCTGCCGGTTCAGGCTTCGAAGAAATGCGCTCGCCGAGTCATAGCGCTCCCGGAAGACTTCCCGGCGGCTGCTCCGGGTCCTTAGTCCTGCGGCCTCAATGGCTTCCAGGATTTCTTCTGCGCCCGGCAGGCACACCGGTGCGCTCTTGTCGGGAAAAACGCATGTTCGAGCGGCATGGAGTTCTTCGAGTGTCCCCTTGACCATCAGCGCCGAAACCAGGTTACCGCCGGGTTCGAGCATGCCGGCGAGCCGTTTGACGGTCTCGGATACCGGGGTCATCCAATGGAGGGCTGAACTGCTGATAATCAGCGGGAAATCCCTGTCGGGGCGAAACTGCCGGGCATCGGCCACATGCCAGCGGATACGGCCGCATTCCCCTATGCGCTCTCTTGCCAGGTCTATCATCGGCCGGGCTATATCTACGGCATAAATCAGAGCGCGGGGGAAGCGTCTTCTCAGCAGTTCAGTCAGGAACCCCGTCCCGCAGCCAATCTCGAGGACGCTGTGGGGTTCCTCTCCGGGCAGCATCGAAGCTGCAAGATTTTCGGCAACCGTGCGCTGCACGTTGGATTCTTCGTGATAGGTTCGGGCAGCGGAGGCGAAGCGTGCGGAAATTGAACGTGAGGTGGCGGCTTGGTTCATCTGAGGTATCCCACAAATTGTTCGATTCGATTTATAAGGCCGTTACCGCACTGCTCGATGAGCGAGTGACCGGCGGAGGGCATGAACTCGACATTGGAGACCGGGAGCTTTGAAACCAGGTATTGGGCTGCCTCCCATGGCACTATCCTGTCCTGCCTGCCGTGAATGATGAGGCAGGGAGCGGCTATTGCCGGCAGAGCTTCACGGAGGTCCACTCGAGCAAGATATTGGAGCCCCTCGATCAGTGAATTCGCTCCGTGCTTGAGGGCGTTTTCCGTTCTCCGGGCCAGCTCATCTGCCGTGATGCGCAGGGGATAAAGCGCTTGTGAGAGAAAATCGGAGATTACCTTTTCAGGGCTTCTTTTCAGCCCTCGGATCATTACCCTCAAAACGGCCTCGTCCACACCCGCAGTGTATTCTTCTTCGAAAAGCGGGGGCTTTTGTAGGAGCGCGCTTTGAGGAATAGAAAAATTATTCGCTGAGCAAAACCGCGCTGTTGCGCTCAAGAGCACCAGTCCTGCGACTTTTTCCCTATAATTGGCCGCGGCCTCGATCGCCGCGATACCCCCGGTTGACCATCCAACGATACAGGCAGGCTCGCCTGACTTATCGAGATGAAGGGAAATCGTTCGAGCATAAGCGGAAATTTCGCCCTCTTCGTCCTGGCATATGCGGGGGTCGGCAAGCGAAAGGGAAGTGACTGCATAGATGGAGCCCGCCATGGCGACGGTTAACGGTTGCATGGCTTCGGCGCCGTGCGCCCACCCGGCAATGAGGAGCACCGGTAGCTTTTTCATTTATCACCGTTCGTC
Organism: uncultured delta proteobacterium; assembly: GCA_963805125.1. GTDB lineage: Bacteria > Desulfobacterota > Syntrophobacteria > Syntrophobacterales > Syntrophobacteraceae > SbD1. Next base: position 907,031 of record CAWDTD010000001.1, read on the forward strand.
GCACTGTGGAGCGCCGCCGGCAAGATCTCGACGGCCCGCCCGGTTCCCGACGCGAGGCGTGCGGCGCCTCGCCGCCCGGTCGCTTCGGCGATAATTTCTCGGGCGGCCCATTCCAGGTCACGATCGCTGTGGTCCAGCGTGACGGAAAGCCTCAGGCGGGCGGTTCCTTCGGGCACCGTGGGCGGGCGGATTGCCACCGTAAGTATGCCTTTTGAATTGAGCCGTTGCGCTACCGCGAGTGTTCTTGCGTTTTCGCCGATGAGCACTGGGATGATCTGGCTTTCCGAATTCAAGGTGTTGAGACCTGCCTCCTGCAGCCGCTTCCTGAAAATTGCTGCCCGCCGGAGAAGCTCCACGCCCAAATCGCCTGCGTTTTCCATCACGGCTAGGGCGCCAAGGGCGCTTCCCACGACGGCCGGTGGAAGTCCGGTGGTATAGATAAACGCTCGCGCGCGATTGACGAGAAGTTCGCGCAAAGCCGGCGAGCATGCTATGAACCCGCCATATCCGCCAAGGGCCTTGCTAAGCGTACCCATTGACACGTTGACCCGGTCCTCGAGGGCGTGTTCCCGAATCAAACCGCTGCCGCCAGGGCCGAAAACGCCTGTCGCATGCGCCTCGTCGACCATTGCCATCGCACCGAATTCGACGGCCGTCGAAGTTATCTCGGGCAGCGGAGCGATATCTCCGTCCATGCTGAAAACAGACTCGGTGACAACCAATTTGCGGCCGGTGGCAGGGCACTGTTTTAGAAGCGCCTTGAGATGGGCCGGATCGTTGTGGTGGAAACGCTTGAGATTTGCCCGGCTGAGCACGATGCCGTCGATGATGCTGGCGTGTACGAGTTTATCGGCAAATACGTGATCGCTTCGCCCCGCAAGGGCCGGGATCACTCCCGCATTGGCAAGAAATCCACTGCCGAACACGAGGGCTCGGGGATATCCCTTAAGGGTCGCAATCGTACGCTCCAGTTGATCATGCGGGGTGAGCGTGCCGGTTATAAGTCTTGAAGCAGTTGCTCCGCACCCATGCGATTCCAGGTATTTGCGGCTCGCGGAAATGACTTCCGGGTGGCGGGCAAGCCCCAGGTAATCGTTGGAGGAAAAATTGAGGAACGTCCTGCCCTCGATCTTTATCTTTCCTCCGGCCTCGCCGAAGACAGTCAAACGGCGTTCGAGACTTTTTTGCCGCAGCTCGGCCAGTTCCTCTTCAATCCATGCCTCAGAACGCATATTCGACCTCGAGATCTCGAAGCATCTGAAGGTCCTGCTCGACGTTGCGGCCGGCAACCGTTAGAAGCGGGCCTATCATCATTGAATTGGCCCCGGCGTGGAATATCATGGACTGCAGGTCGCCCAGGTGCACGCGCCCGGCGCAAACCTTCACCTCGGCCCGGGGGTTGGTGAGGCGAAACATGCTCGCGGTGCGCAATATATCGAGGGGCTTCATGATTTCCATTTTTTCGAGTCTTGTGCCGGGGATGGGAACCAAAAAATTTAGAGGAATGGAATCGACGGCTTCGCGTGCGAGGCTGAAAGCAAACTCGACCCGTTGCTCAAGCGACTCCCCGAGGCCGAATATTCCGCCGCAGCAGACCTGCAAGCCCGCTTTTCTCGCGCTCCTGACCGTTTCCAGGCGCTTTTGCCAGCTATGCGTGGTGCAGATTTGCGGGAAAAAGCTCTGCGAGGTCTCGAGGTTGTGATGGAATCTCTTAAGCCCCGATGCCTTCAGAGCGCACAGTTGATCGTAGTCCAGGCACCCCAGCGAAGCGCACCAGTCCACGCGCGGGTGTTTTTTTCCACGCACGATGCTGCACACGCGCTCGACTCCGTTTTTGGAGAGCGCGCAGCCGCTGGTGACCACGCCGAAATGCGTAACGGGAAGCTGGGCGGCTGCGTCGAAGGCCTCAACCATTTCATCTTGTGAGCAGAGCGTGCTGGTCTCTATCTCCGTATTATGGCAGGACGCCTGGGCGCAAAACGCGCAGTCCTCCGAGCAGGCCCCGCTTTGCGCGTTCAGAATTGAACACAGGCGCACCGAGTTGCCAAAATAGCGGTGGCGGAAAATACTGGCAGCCGCAAAAATCTGGGGCAGATCGGCGGCAGAGGAGCGCAAAACATAGAGCGCCAGTTCCTCGGATATCGGCTGATCGTTTTCCGCCGCTTTCCGGATCGACTTCAATTCCCGGTCCTGCATGGGTCTCATCTTTCTGATTAGGGCATCTTATGGTTAACCCCGGGAGGCAATGAGGTTAACCATAGTTGCACTTTTTATCACATCCTGGGGGAAATGAAAGAAAAATTTTCACGCGAACAGGGAAGAGAAGCAGATGGCGGATTTCAGCACGGAGAACGCGGAGAACACGAGGGAAAACGCGATTGACTATTTAGCTTTTCCTAAATTCCTCGGTTCCCGCCATGCAAGCGTTCACCACAGAGGCGGGGCATAGTCCGGTCAAGGAGAGAACACAAAGGTGGATTTATACCAAGTTGCGCCCATGCGGGTAAGAATTGACGATTGGAACCCCCCTTTTCTAAAGGGGGGCAGGGGGGATTTTGTGAATGGAGGTTTTACCTCTTTGAGCGCAACTTGGTATTAAATACTATAACAGAGCGGATCATTGGGGCGGCGATTGAAGTGCATAAGGTATTGGGGCCGGGCCTGATGGAGTCGGCCTGCGAGGAGTGTTTATGTCGAGAGTTGGCGCTGCGCGGCATTGGCGTTCAGAGGCAGTTGCCATTGCCGGTTGAATACAAAGGTGTCAGGTTGGACTCCGGTTACCGCCTTGACCTTCTCGTCGAACGATCTGTCGTAGTCGAAATCAAATCCCTGTCCTCCATCGAACCGATTCATGAAGCGTAACTTCTGACCTACCTGAAACCGGGAGGCTGGAAGGTCGGCCTGCTCATCAACTTCAATGTGCCGGCATTAAAGGACGGCATACGTCGGAGAATTCTATGACCTTTTCTCCGCTCCGTGTTCTCTTAATGCCCGGACGATGACCCGCCTCTGTGGTGAACGGGTACCCCGCCATTTGTTTTAATGCGACAATATTATAGCAGGGATGATTCGGGTCTGCAAAACGGCAACCGGAAGCGGCAATAGAAACGGCAAAAAGTCGTTTCTCAGTCTGAGGCGGCGGCCGGTGTCCAGGAATGGGTCAATTCGGCGCACCCGCCCGGTACGAACTCAGGATCAGTGCGATCCCGCTGATAATGATCAATATGTGGACCATGATCCTGAAGTGCCGATCGCTGATGACTTTGGAAAGCCTGACCCCAAGCTCGTATCCAGCGATCAATGGGAGGAGTAGAATTATAAGGTTTCGTACCGCCAGGTGTCTTGCAGCCGGTGTGAGCGCGAGCATAACGAAAGCAGCGCCGCATATGATCACAAGTATACTGACGAGCCTTCCCCGGAATTGGTCAGCCGGCTGATGTTGACTCACATAGTAAATAACATAAGGCGGCCCCCCCATTCCAGTCGTGGTTTCCAGCAGCCCGCCCGAGATTCCGACGGTCACTTTGGCGAAGCGGGAATCGCCAAGCCTTGGAAACCGACCACGAATCAACAATATTCCCGAGCAGCATATTACAGCACCCGCTATCAATTTGAGCGCGCCCTCATCGATTAAAACAAATATGCTCAGACCCAGGCACATTCCTATAAGTGTGCTGACTAATATTGGAACATTCATTCTGAAGCAGAGATGTTTATAGCTTCTGACCGCCAGCAGTACGTAATGGATGAAGCACAGACAAGTCCCCGCGACAATCGCTTCCTTCATACCCATGAAATTGGCAAGGACCGGGATGCCGAGCAACGCAAAACCAAATCCTGTCATCCCCTGACAGAGTGCGGCAAAGAGAATTCCTGCGCTCATCCATGCTGCCTGGCTCCATTCCATTATGATTCACCCTTGTTGGCTGAAGGGCGCTCGCGCGCAAGTGCGCCGCTCGCAACCCCTGCCGGCCTGTGTCAGGTTTTCGACAGCCCGCCCACCCACCCGCGAGGCGGGGCTGGCTGCCAGTGGCCTCATGGAACACCCGGAAGGGACCGTTTAATTGCCCCGTATCCTTATCATAGAGGCAACTGGCGCGTCAATGAGACTGCTTTTGGCACAGATGGAAGAAGGCTATGTCCAATTTTACATAGCCCTCCATCATTGAAGCCGGGCGAGCAGCACGAAGCCGGCTAACCACAACCGGCCCGGTTTAGGTTGGGCCGCCCCCCCGGTGATGAACCCGTTAAAATGGTGAGAGCCGAGATGGAAGGTGCCATATTTGGCCCTGCTCACGGCTCTCTTGGGAGGCATGATACCTCAGTGACATTATCGGAAAGAGAACTGAAAGTCTGAAGCGAAATTAGCTGGTGTCCATCCGGAAACTCCGGAACCGGTTTACAAAGGTTCAATCCGCAACTCCCTGAATCCAATGCCAAGACGTCGCTCATCACCACCACTCAGCCCTGACTCCTTAGGCGAACAGGGAGACGGAACATCGATCCTTATGATCTTCGATCTTTTGGGGTTGCTAAATTCGAGCACTCTTTCCTCAAAGGAAGCTCCCAATCTAAATCTGACGGCACTATCCGCAACGTGGGCCACAAACTCTTTTCCAATATTCGGGCCGAAAGCGTTTGCGAGGAGATGAACGGCGAATTTTTCCGGAAGAGGTTGACGAAATTCGAGAGTAACGACATCACTTGAAGACCATCTCCCAAACGGCTCGGCGGAAGACAAGCCATGTGAGCTCGAAATAATGCCGGGCCATGAAAATTCTCTAAAGTCTATGGTGTTTGCACCAGTCGTGCGCGCGAGTGTAAAACCATTCATTTGTAGCTGGTAGAACGTATTCTCAGGCAATGGATGGTCTCCGATAACCAAAATCCACTCCTTGCCGGCCGGGAGCTTGGACAAATCACAGGCAGCCCCCTGCGGGATCGTCTTCCAGGATGCTTTGGGGTTATCGAGGTAAAACAATGATCGGAACAATCCGCCAGGCTCCGAGCCGGCGATTACAAGCTTGGAAAGCTCCTCGTCGGGCAGGAACTGTTTTGCAAAAATCCCCGCCTTGTCGAAAACGTCCGGCACAACACGCAGCCTGAGTTCGTGATTGACATCGCAGGTTGAAAAACCCACCGCAAGCGGCATAAGCAGAAAGAGGAAAATTTTAGCCCCGGCCCGGGCTGAATATACCCATAAAGCAAGGGCGGCCATGGATATCCCGCTCAGGGCATAGAAAACAATCGGGCTGGAAGTCAAACCGCTTAGTTCCGGGCTATCGATAAAGTTTGGCATAAAAGGAACCAGGAATGTATAAACGGCGTACAAAATCGCTGCTCCAATTGGTAAAGCGACAATCGCCCTGCGTTTGAGCATGTTGGTAGTTTGCTCGAAAGACAATTGAGAAGCCGCGATGACGAGCAGCAGGGGAAGCGCGAAATTATAGTAGCGCATACGAAGATGCCTGACATCTGCAGTAGCGCCTGTAAAAAGACTTGCAACCAAAATAAGGCTAACTAAAACCAAAAGCGCGTAAACAGCAACCCTATGGCCGGCCCCCACTTCCTCTTTAGAGACTGCAGAGTCAAATGAAGCTTTGATTGCAAAAGCGATCGGCACCCCAAACATTAGACAGATTGCCAAAACGTGACCTTTAACATTTTCGATGGATAACGAAAGAAGTTCGAGGTATTGCCCCGGCTTGGATACTGTTTGGGTAAGTATGGGAGTGTAAAATGAGCCGAAAATGGTCAGTCCGGCTTTACCTGCACACAAATAACCGATTGACGCTTTTGCGACGAATGCAAAGGCGACAAAAATAATAGCGTCCCGTAGCGCCTGCAGCATCCATTTGCCTTCTTTTTTCCTGTTGACATACAAAATATAGCCTGCGATCGCCGGCAATAAAAACAAGGCGTGCGGCTTAATCTGTGCGGAGAAACCTAATAGGATTCCGGCAAAACACCACGATCTTAAACCAGACGTGTTGTCTATCCGCAAAATAAACCATGTGAGGAGCCAGAACGAGAAAAAATAGAGTGCCTCCGGCATGAAGTAAGCCGTATAGCTGTTAATTGGTCCCAAAAGGGCCAGCAATGCAACGATTGATGCCACCCACCGCGTGGAGACTCGCCTGGTGGTTAGATAAATAAATGGCATGGCCGCGACAAAGAACAGGATGTTTAGTATTCTCGCACAATCGAGAAATCCGTCGCCACAAATGCTGGTTAAACGATAAATCACTAAATATAGGTAATCAGGAAACACTGAATCTTGGAGTGGCAGCAGTCTGGAAAACTTGCTGTAGTTGTACTCATCTGCAAAAACAACAGGATAGATGCCGCAGTTTCTAAATAAAAGTCCGAAAATTATCACAATCGCGGCTAAGAAAAGGAAGTTGGCTCCAGTTAATGTACCACGGCTTGTCTTTTCCGTCATAGGGAACCTTTCCGTTTTTTTCCTTCATGCCGGCATTCCTCTTGAGAACGGCCTTTGATTATCCGGTGTTCATAATATCATTTGGTGGTATTTTCCGGCATTTTCGGGACGAAAGTACCACGAAAAGTACCACGGGCAGTGCGGGAATCCATCCGGTAAAGGCAGATGCCTCACGCCGTTTTATGGGTGCCGCCGACATGTGTAACACCGGAGCAGGGACACTGGATTCGAACCAGCGGTCGTTCTTTGCCGGTAACTGTCCGGACGCATCATGCAACACAAAAAGAAAAGGATCAAGGGAACAGCGCAGCCGGAGGAGAAGACAGCACGAGAGGTCAGTGGTGAAGGACCACTTCAAAACAGAGATCATGCGGGACAGAAATAGCAAGGTGATCGAGATACTCCCTGGAAAACCAAGCGGCTATCTGGTAAAAAGAAAAAAGTGCATGTGTACCCGCAGATGTTCGCACCGACCTTCGGATACAGGGAGATATGACTTTGACGCGAACCGTATGCATGGAAGTAGATGATGAGGTTTTTCTGGGCATGAACAAGAGCCCTGAAGAATTGGCGCGGGAGATGCGCCTTGCCGCCGCGGTCAAGTGGTATGAAATGGGCTTAATCAGTCAGGAGAAGGCTGCACAGCTATCCGGTATGAGCAGGGCCGCATTCATAGATGCCCTGTCCGGATTCGGCGTTTCTCCATTTCAAGAGACCGGAGATGAAATATTGGATGCGCTCAACGAGAGCAGCGTATGAAGCAGATCGTCTGCAATGCTTCTCCATTAATCACCCTCGCCAAAGGGGGCCTTCTGTACGCCTTGCCGGATCAGTTCGGCAAGATCATCTGCCCCCGGGCAGTCGTCAAGGAATACACGGTTAGGGCTTTTGGATTCCATGCTCTTCGGCGCTATGTGGCAACATATCTGTCGGATAAGGAAAAGATCGCCACCAAAACCATTCAGAAGATCCTGGGACACACGAGCGAGGCCACGACGGAACGCTACCTCTATAACGCTCACAAGGATCTTGAAGCGGTGATGGAGCTGCTTGCGAATAGTAAGGGCGATATTGAAGGGGGGAATCAATATGACACAAAAAACGAAGAAGCCTGAAACAGCAGAAGATGCCTCTGTAATGTCTTGGGAGGATTTTCTTCAGGACCATCCCCCTGGTGGCCCTGTAACAGTCTCTGGGTGCATAAGCCGTTACGAAACAGAAAGAGATATATCTTATGTAGGCGTTTCCACGCCGCAGTTGCATATCCACTGTCCGGGACCAAAATGTAATAATAAAATGTTTTTCACCTGCGCTGAGCGTCCGGCTGGACTCTCAAAGGGAGAAACGAAAGAGATTTTCTTGAGATATACTTGCCGAAACTGTTGGCAGTACTCCAAAATATTTTCAGTATCTGTTCGACGCGGCGAAGAAGGCGAAGGTGCCGAGGTCTATAAGTTTGGCGAATACCCTCCATTTGGTCCGCCTCTCCCAAGCCGGGTTCTTCGGCTTGTTCAAGCTGACCATGATCTTTTCATGAAGGGTCGCCAATCTGAGAATCAGGGGCTTGGCGTTGGGGCATTCGCCTACTATCGACGCGTCGTGGAGGGTCAGTGGACTCGGCTGATCGATGAGATCATAAAGGTGGCAGAGGCGGTTAATGCTGCGAAAGAAATATTTGATTCACTTAACGCCGCTAGGGATCAGCAGCAGTTTAGCAAGGCTATTAAGGAAATCCAGCCAGGAATGCCAGCAGTATTGCTCATCAACGGGCATAACCCCCTTTTTCTCCTCCACAGCGCGCTTAGCCAGGGTGTACATAATCTTCCCGACGAGGATTGCCTGGAACTAGCGAGAAGCATTCGTATCGTGCTGGTGGAATTCGCCGATAAGCTTGGGCACGCGTTGAAAGACGAAAAGGAACTCACGGAAGCTATCAACCGATTATCACAGGTCCATGCGGGAAAGAAATCAAAGGTTGATCCTCCTACATAGTGGCATAAAAACCCATTTCATTGAGAGCCTATGAAAAGGGTATTGACATTGAGAGAATAGTGATTATAAAAATGGCTTGGCGGTGTAGCGTAAGTGGTAAACGCGCCCGATTTGGAGTCGGGTGGAGCTTGCTCCGTGCGGGTTCGAATCCCGCCACCCAAGGTCATCGGCATTAGTTGATGGTTTTGGGTGACGGGATTTTTCTTTTTGCTTTAAACAATCAACTGAAAGTACCACGTAAAGTACCACGAATCACCTGAGAGAGCCCGCAAACCGAATAGTCCCAACGGGGATCGAACCCGTGTCTTCGGCGTGAGAGGCCGATATCCTAGGCCGCTAGACGATGGGACCGTAGAAAAAAATGGCTGGGGGACTAGGATTCGAACCTAGGTAGGCAGATCCAGAGTCTGCAGTCCTGCCGCTGGACGATCCCCCAGTGGACCATGAAAATATCGAACCATCGCTCTAAAGTCAAGGTGAAAGCTGCGACAGAGGACAAAGGACAGAGGACGGAATTCAGTCGTCGGTGGCCGGAAGAAGACAGGTGCGAGGTAATGGGTGATAGGTAAGGGGCAAAACAGGACGGAGGACACTCTTATGCGGGGCGGATATCGGATATGAAAAGTCAGATAGCTGCAGTAATATCCGGCATCGGCTATCCGGCAGCCGATTTTCTCAGTTTTCTTTCGAGCGCCTGTGTGAGATGAGAGAGCGGGTAGGTCAGGAGCAGGTACATCAAAGCGAGCGGCAGGTAAGCTTCAAAGGTCTTGTAAGTTGTCGCGTTCACCACTTCGGATGCTTTGGTCAGTTCCCGCACCGAGATCACCGAAAGAAGGGATGAGTCCTTGATTAGCGAGACGAACTGGCCCGTTACGGGCGGAATGATTCGTCTGAATGCCTGTGGGAAAATTACATACCTCAAGGTTTGCCATCGGGTGAGTCCGGTCGAGAGCGCCGCCTCAGCCTGACCTCGTTCGACGGATTCTATCCCGGCTCGAACTATCTCGGTTATGTATGCCCCCGAAAACGCCGCCAGGGTGATGACCCCTATGACGACGGGATTGTCGTAGCCAATGGCCGCCGCAAGGCAGAAATAAAATATGTATATCTGAATCAGCAGGGGGGTCCCGCGAAAGAATATGACATAAAGCCTGGCGGCTTCCTTCGCGAAGGCGTTGCCCGATATTCGTGCGACTCCGCCCGCGAGGCCCAGGACATAGCCGAGGCAGATGGCGCCCGTGGAGATGACGAGGGTATAGTAGAGGCCGTCCAGGTAGAGCCTGCGGTATTCCCAGGTGACCCGCCAGTTCCAGTGGTACTCCATCCGGCTCAGGAGCAGGTACAAACCCAGGGTGAAACCAGCCAGCAAGGCAGTGCAGGCGAGGACGTTCACCCTGTCCCGGCCGCTACTGAAGATCGCTGAAATACTTTTTGCGGAGTTCCTGATACCTTCCATCTGCTTTTATAGTCTCCAGAAAGATGTTCAACCAGTTCAGAAAATCGAAATCGCCGCTTCTTATGGCGATCGCATAAGGTTCGTAGGTGAATGGTTTGAGGATTGCCCGGGTAGTTTCCGGGTTTTGGGCGTGGTGCCTGCCGATCGACAACTGGTCGTAGATAAAGGCGTCAGCACGGCCCGAAACGACCTCGAGTACGCACGCGGTTTCTTGCTTGAACCGTTTGACCCGGGCTTTGGGGAACAGCCTCGCGGTGACGAGGTCGCCGGTCGTGCCCAGTTTTACTGCCAGGATTCGGCCCTCAGCGTTCAACTGACCGATTTCGGAAACCTCCGGTGCGCGTTTGCTGCTGATGAGGGCGCACAGGCCGGCCTCGAAGTATGGCTGGGTGAACGAGACGGTTCTTGCGCGCGCAGGCGTCCGGGTCATTCCGGAAATTATCATGTCTATCTTGCCTGCCTGGAGGGCGGGAATGAGGCCGCTAAATTCCATGTCCTTTATCTCGATCCGCACGCCGAGTTCCCGGGCGGCGATCTTTGCGAGGTCTACATCGAAACCGATGGGCCGCCCGTCGGTATCCGCATATTCGAACGGGAAAAACTCGACTTCCATTCCCACAATCAGCCTGTTGAGCTTCATCACCCGGTTGAGAGCGCTCGCTTCGTATATTTCGAAAGAGGTCACCGCCAGGCAGGAGGGGTCTGGCACCAAGAGGCAGATACACACGGCTATCAGACATATCTTAAACCTGTCGGCCATATATTTTCCCTCCTATTTATTGCGTCGAGCAGGCGTTTTTCGGCAGGCTATGCTTTTTTCAGTATGCTGTAGGCGGTATTTATCTGTTTCGTTTTCTCTTCGGCAACTCTCATCAGTTCAGGCGGACGGTTGAGAAATCTATCCGGGTGATATTTCTTGACGGCTTCCAGGTAGGCTTTCCTGATTTGCTCGGGTTTTGCTCCCAAATTCAGGTCCAGGGCCTCAAGATTTCTTCTTAGTTCGGGATCCTGGCGACTTTTCTTCTCCCGCTCATCCCGCCCGTCCCGGATCGGGTCCCCCCGATCAGAGCCTGCCCCGGAAGTGGGCTTTATCCGGGGTCCGGGGCCGGCTTGGGCAGGCTCTTGCGGAGCTTGGAGTTCCTGCTGGTTGTGGGCTCTGAATTTTTCGAAAGCCTCCTTCGAGATATTCACCAAGTCCTTTATCCGGTAAAGGGCGGAGCTGACATTTTTTGGAATATCATAGCCGCTCTGCTGAATAATTTCGATTATTCTGACTCGGATCGGCTCCGGCATTTTCAATCTCGATTCAAAATATGGCTGTCCGACAACTTGCTGCCAGACGCCGAAAGGTATGCGCCGCTCCAGACGCCGAATTCTGTCTACGCTACTCTTATATAAACGGGAAATGCCGAGCACAAGGGGCATTTTCGGGGGGAGAAATCGGGTATTGGGCCTACCCGGCGCAAACAGGACGGGTCGTGGTCGGGGCATCGAGGGACGCGGAGCACGTCGGGGGGAACCCTGCGTGATTCAATAGTGCGGCCGTAATCGACAATCTGGTATAATAAGTTCAAAGTGGCCGGGATTTGAATCTTCAACAGGAGGTGAGACTTATGACTACTATAATGCCTGAAGGCGAAGCGCTGCGCAGGGCTGTAAAATGGATTTCAGCCGAGATCGACGACAACCCCCGCAAATCTGTGCAAAAACTCGTAAATGAAGCCGTCACGCGATTTGACCTCTCCCCGAAGGACACCGAGTTTCTCATGTCTTTTTACAAAAAACAGGGAGGTCCTCCGGCGGCCAACTAATTTGCTGCACGAAGGCGCACACTGAATGTCCCGGTCTTTTCTACAGGCCCGCCTGCACCAGGTCGTGCACCCGTATGATTCCTGCGACCTTATTGTCGCGGTCCAGGACTGGAAGCACCGATATCTGCGAGGGGCGGTTTTCCATCAGGTTCAGGGCTTCGGCCGCCATACGGCTGTCATGAATAACGACCGGATTTCTGGTCATCATTTTATCGATTTCGATATCAAGCAGGTTTTCATGCTGTTGTACCGCCCGGCGCAGGTCCCCGTCTGTAAAAATCCCCAGAAGATCGCCCTGCGAAGAAACAACGAGGACCGCCCCCATTGCCTTGCCGGTCAAGGCTACAAGTGCGTCCCTCATTAGCGTTCCGCTCATTACCACGGGCAGATTCTCTCCCGAATGCATAATGTCTTTAACCCGGAAGAGCAAACGCCGGCCCAAAGCGCCCGAGGGATGCAGTCTGCTGAAATCTTCGGGGGAAAACCCCTTGAGAGTTAGAAGGCACCCAGCCAGCGCGTCTCCCAGGACCATTGCGACAGTGGTGCTGCTGGTAGGAGCAAGATTGAGAGGGCATGCTTCGGACTCTACGGATGCGTCCAGGCAGATATCACAATCCCTGGCAAGAGTGGAATTCGCTCTTCCAACTATTGCAATCGTTTTGAGGCCCAGCCGTTTAAGCATTTGAAGGAACTGAAGCACCTCGGCGGTTTCACCGCTGTTGCTGAGAAACAGGCCAAGGTCTCCGCGCTGTATTATCCCAAGATCTCCGTGCATCGCTTCGACCGGGTGAATAAAAATCGATGGCGTGCCGGTGCTGGAAAGGGTCGCCGAGATCTTGCCGGCGATAATTCCCGACTTCCCAAGGCCGGTTGCAATCACCTTTCCCCGGATCTCATTGAGGCAGGAGACCGCCCGTTCAAATTCGGGACCGATCCGGGCATGAAGAGATTCAAGGGAGGATATCTCCTTGCGGATCAAATCTTTTGCAAGGCTGAGAGATGAAATCATATCTTTTTTTCGGGCTGTCATGCGGATTTGTTCCGGTGAGGTTCAGATTCTCGCATTGAGGAAATTTCTCAAACTAAATTGCGCATTGTTTATCTTCAGTTTCTTGCGGATATTTTTCCGGTGGGTACGCACCGTGCTCTCCGTAATGTGCAACTGCCTTGCTATCTCTTCGGTCGTTATACCATTTTTGACCAGGGAGGCAATCCGCATCTCGGTGAATGAAAGGGTCATGGCAACGCGGGAGTCCATGGCGAACCCGGAAGTCAGGTCTTCAATCTGCCTGGTTATCATATCGAGTTGGGCTTCATACTTTTGAAGAGCCTGATCGTTTCTCAGCCTTATGACCATCGGTATTATCAGATTTCTTAATTTCAAGGCGATTCGCTTCTCGATTTCCTCTCTCTCGCGCTCTATGTTTTGGGCAAAAATAGACAGGGCCCTGTTGGTGTCGAGAAGCTGGGTGTTCAAGTTTTCAAGCCGCTGCTGTTGGGCGAGCAGTTCCGATCGACTCTGTTTGAGGTCGTCTATCAGCCTTTTTGATTCCCTCTCATTTTCGAGGGCCGTTAAGGCCCTCAATATCGAATGGTACAACAGATCATTCTGAAAGGGTTTCTCAAGCAAGTCGAAAGCGCCCAGTTTCAGTGCCCGGATAGCCATATCCTTATCAGCGAATCCCGTTATGATTATGATTTTCAGATCGTCACCGAACAGCGGGATCAGGTCCAGGCCGCAGACATCGTATATGAAAACGTCGAGCAGGATTATATCGCATTTATTCCGCCTGGTATTTTCAAGGGCGGCTTCGGGCTGGGTGAAGCCTTCCACGCGAAGGCCCCAGTTTTGAATTATCTCGGTGAGAGATTCGCAGACCAACTGGTCGTCGTCCAGCACCGTGACCTTGAAATTCCTGAAAGCTTCCATAACGCGCACTTTCAATCATGGTCTCACAGAGGATGAAGCGACAGAGCGCGCCTCTATACCCGATGCGAAGCTCACGATCCGGCGAGCCGAATGACCCTTTGAGCGGAACAGCACCCTGTATGCTATGGCAAAAAGAGCACCCCTCGGCCTTTCTTCTCGTGATGGGGTATATTAAATACCAGAAAACGGGACTAAGCGCAATAAATTAGCTATTTAACACAAAATGCGATATTATGTTGCACAATTCGTTATTCGGAAATTTATGAGTAACCATTAAGTATTATTTTCGGAGAGCCGATTAGTGATGAGAAGGGTTTGGGCGAACCGGTCATTCGGTTTTTCATGATTACTTGTCAAGGCGGTGTTGGACTGAAAATGGCGAAAGTGCTCTTAGTTGAATATGACCAGACCTGGCGGAATATTGCCTCGGAAGGCCTGAAAGAATACAGGCTCGAATCCTGTGCCGCTTTAAACGAGGCATACAAACTACTGGAAAAAGAAGCATTCGATGTGATAGTGGTGAGCATTGAATCCAACTACGACGACAATATACGAGCCTTAAAAGATAAAGTCCCACCCCATACCCCTTTGCTGGTGGTCAGCGAGCAGACGAAGAGCGAAACAATTGTCCGGGCGATCAGGGCCGGCGCCTTTGACTTCATTGTCAAGCCTTACACATCCGGCAGGATCAGGATCGCTGTTGAACAGGCGGTTGAAAATCGGGCCTTAAGGAATGAAATCGACTACCTGAGGCGCACTCAGGACATAACCTACGATTTTGACAGGATAATCGCGGCAAGCCCAGGGATGGGCAAAGTTATCTCTACGTTGAAGAGGATTGCGGATTCGGAAGCTACTATCCTCATAACGGGAGAAACCGGAACCGGGAAGAGCATGCTTTCCGGAACGGTGCATTTCAACAGCCGCAGACGCGCAAAGCCGTTCGTCAAGATCAACTGCGCCAACATCCCGGAAACTCTGCTGGAAAGCGAGTTGTTTGGTCATGAAAGAGGGGCTTTCACGGGGGCCGCCAAGACCAGGACCGGAAGGCTGGAACAGGCGAATGGGGGTACCGTGTTCCTGGATGAAATAGGCGAGCTTACTCCCACCTTACAGGCAAAACTGCTGCGGGTACTCGAGGAAAAATGCTTCGAGCGGCTTGGCGGAAACCAAACCATTCGGACAGACATCCGTATAATTGCCGCAACTCATAGAAACCTTGAGGCCAACGTGGAGGCCGGGACTTTCAGAGAGGACCTCTATTACAGGATCAATGTGTTGAGAGTGCACCTGCCGCCATTGAGAGACAGGCGGGAGTGCATCGAGCCGCTTTCGAACTACCTGCTTAAAAAAGCCTGTCGTGAGCTGAGAAGAAATTTCAGCGGTTTTGATCCGGGCGTCACAGAGCTTTTCAAACGCCATCACTGGCCAGGCAATGTGCGGGAACTTTCCAATGCCATCGAAAGGTCCGTTCTACTGGAGGAAAGCAACCGAATAACCCTTGAAAGCATCTCTTTTTCCGGCTTTTCCTACAAAGCCGAATTTTCTTCAAAGCCTTTGAAACACCTTGAAGCAAGCGAGAAAGACCTGCTCCTGGAAGCCCTCGAACTCAGCCAATGGGTCCAGAAAGACGCTGCGAGCCGGCTGGGAGTTACCCCGCGCAAGCTTAACTATATGATCAAAAAGCATGGCATAACTCACAGCCGGTGGCGCAAGAATAGATAATTAAAACGAATTGAGGAATTTGGGAATTGAATTTAATCCCTCAATCCCTCAATCCCTCAATCCCTCAATCCCTCATACCAAGTTGCGCCCATACGGGTAAGAATTGGTGATGGGAACCCCCCTTTTCTAAAGGGGGGCAGGGGGGATTTTGTGAATGGAGGTTTTACCTCTTTGAGCGCAACTTGGTATCAATCCCTCAATCCCTCAATCCCGATAATTGTCTATTCGATTTTTTCCACCTTGCAGGGAATGCCGCGGAGTTGGACTGTTCCGAGCATGGGGTCTATCGGACCATTTGAGCTGGTCAGGCAATTAATGTTGGAATCAGTCCAGCCGAAGCTTTCATCCGCCCTCTCCGGGAACCACCAGCCGTAATCGGCCAGAATTATCCCGGGATCGATATCTTCCGAGAACTCGGCAAATTGAAGGATAGCCCCGCAAGAGGTAGAAATCTTTAACGCCGCGCCTTGCGAAATTCCGGTCCGCGAAGCGGCGGCGGGGTGAATCAGCGCTTTCGGAATTGAGGCATGCCGGCGCAGGCGCTCGATTTGTCTGTAAGCGGAGTGAAAGAAGCAGCGTGGTTTTCTGCTGGTGAGCAGAAAGGGAAATTGCTCATCTGTTTCGATATGCCGGGCCACGACAGGTGTGGAGGAATATCCCCACTTCTCGAGCAGACCAGAGGTTAGCTCGACTTTTCCCGAGGGCGTTGCAAAACCTTTGTCCCTGTATGAATACCGAGTCACCGGACCGCTCAGAATCCCCCTTTGGGCAAATTGGCTGTATGTCAATCCAGCCGGCTTAAGCACCTCCTCGAGGATGAGATTTTCGGTGTCCCAGAAGTAATCGCCTAATCCCATTCGCTTGCCCCAATTGTTGAGGATCTTTATGTCGGGCCAGGCTTCACCTTGAGGCTCCATAATTCGCGGCCTTGCAAAAATGTGGCCGTGCGGCAGCCCGTAGTGGCCGATATCGTTGAATTCGAAATTAGTGGCCGCAGGAAGGACAAGGTCAGCGATGGCTGCAGTGGGAGTCATGAAAATATCGGCAACCGCCAAAAAGTCGAGTTTCAGAAGGGCTTCCCGCACCTCTTGCGGATTCGGGCAGGTAATTAGAGGATTGGTTCCCTGGAGGTACAGGCATCTTATTGCGTAGGGAGACCTGTCGAGTATTGAGCGGAACAGAATCCAGTTCGGGGTGGTAAGGAGGCGGGGTATAAGCCCGTAGTGCCGGTTTGGAAGCTTTTCCGCCCTGTCTGGAAACCCCTTGAGGCATATCAGATCCGATGGACGCATCAACTCCGGACTTTGGGCTTTTATGTTTCCACCGGGCGCTTCCAGGTTCCCGGTCAGAGCCATCAGCATGAGGAGCATGCGGCATGTCTGGGAACTGTTCGCCGTGTGCTCGATTGCGTTGCCCCAATGGATAAGTGCCGGTTTAGATGTTGCATAGAGCCGGGCCGCCTCGATAATTTGCCTTTCAGGAACTCCGGTCCCGGCTGAAACCTTTGCTGGATCGAACATACGGACTGATTCCCGCAACTCCGGGAACCCCACGGTCCATTGGTCCACGAATTCGCGGTCATAAAGGCCTTCTTCAATAATGACCCGCAGAAAGCCGGCCGCCAGCAAATCGTCTCTTCCGGGGCGGATCTGAAGCCAGGAGTCTGCCCTGTGGGCGGGACCCGTTCGAACCGGGTCGACCACTATCAGCTTTGCTCCACGTTCGAGTGCTTCGGTGAAGAAATTGCCGAGAATCCCCTCCTCGTTGGTCCTTTCAGGGTTGCTGCCCCACAGAAGGATACATCTTGTAGGCGATTCATAGTCGGGTACGGGGAAAAACCCGCATGTTACAAGCCCCATCTGCTCTCTTGGCATGTGGCATAAATGCTGGATCCCTCCAACCGTGGGGACCTTCAGAAGATTTGCGAGACGCAGCAGCAGAAAGAATTCGAGACCCTTGGGCGTCCCCTGGGCAAAGGCAACGGACTCCGGTCCACCTTTTTCAATAGCGTTGCCGAATTCAGAGGAGAGAAGGTCAAGGGCCCTGTCCCAACTGATTGGCGCCCATGAGCCACCCCCCCTTTCGCCTTTGCGCAGCAGCGGCTTTTTGAGCCTTCCCGGATGAAGGGCCCGCTCTATCGAGGAAAGACCCTTGGGGCAACAATATCCCCTGCTGAAGGGATCACTTTTATCAGGCCTGATTTTGCGAGGTTTTTCATCACTTACGAAGACCTCGAGCCCGCATCCCCCATGGTCAAAGCGGGCGCAGTGTGTTTTTACCCATGTTCCTGAATCCCTTCGGGACATTTGCCACCTCGATGTCATTTACCTGAGAAAGGGGTATGTTTCGACCGAATTCCTAAATTCTTCCAACCGGCATCAAAAGAAGCGGACTTTCATTGGGCTGAAGACCCAGGGCATTCTTAACCTCAGTGTCACGAAAGGCCCCGATCACGACCGTGCCCAGGTTGAGCGACAGGGCCTGGAGGTGAATGTTCTGAGCGGCATGGCCCGCCTCCATGCAAATGTAGCGGATTCCGCGCTCGCCATATTTGCGGGTAGTCCGCTCGAAAATGGCTGAAATGGCGATCGTGGCGGGTGCGCGGGAGATCATCGACTGCCCGAGCGCCGCCGCGGCAAGGTCGTATCTTATATCTTTTTCACCTTCATGCAGGATTGCGTGATTTGCGCAATCGTACCTGTAGGCGCCGCAGGGCAGTCCGTCTATCCTGCCCGCTACGAGTTGGAGTTCCAAAGGGTAGAGCGCCCCGGCAGAAGGACAGGTCCGGTAACCGCCCGGGCGTGTTATCCCCTGCGCAGCCCAAAGGAGCTGAGAAATCTCCTTGAGCTCCACCGGGGCTTCCTTATAATTTCTGATCGACCTTCTCCCCAGAAATGCAGCCTCAACGGCAAGTTTTCCATCATAGGCAGGCGCTGGCAGTTTTATAATCTTACCCGCAACATTCATGATCACCTCCGGAAGCTGTCTAATACTAATTCGCGTTCAAGAAGGTACTACATGATCTTAAAAAGGATGTGCAACAGTGTCCCCGCACTCCCCTGGCTGCTACGCGGCTATTTTGGATGGCGCTGCGGTGGTGCCCAGCGCGGGGCTGGGCAACCATCGCATGCGCCGAGCGCTTGGCCTTGCGCGCCTGCGCGCGAGGCCAAAACATGGGAGGTGCGGGGGAATCATTCCCCCGCTCTTTTCCATTGCTTCAATCTTGGACGCAACTCAGTATAACTCGATCTGTCGGGCATCGGATTGCCGAAATGAGACTCACTCCCCCCGGCCATCTCAGCCTCAAGCTTTTCCATGCCGGTCCTGGCGAAATCGATGTCCGGATCAAGTTCCAGAGCGATTCGATAGAGCCGGATGGCTTCCTGCTTATGGCCCAGTTCTCTAAGGTTGGATCCGATATTGGCGTAATCTATTGCAGAGCCAGGGTCCAGCTCTATAACCCGCTCAAAGGAAGCGATCGATTCGTTGTGTTTCTTCAGTTTGAAATAGCAGAACCCTCGCAGGTTGTAGACTTCTTTGAGCTCGGGGTTGGCCTTTTCGGCAAGACCGAGCGCATCCAGAGCTTCTTCGTATCGCTCCAACTCCTTGAGGCAGGATGCGATATGAACGTAGATGCTGCCGACTTCCCCCGGATCGGGTGACTGATCGAGAGCACGTATGAGAAGCCTCAGCGCAGCCTCTGCATCGCCTTGCAGCTCGAGGCTGTGGGCAAGAAAGAACGTGAGATCATAACGCGGCCCGAACGTGAAAAGGAGGCGCTCCATCTGCGGGACCAGCTCGTCAGCGGCAAGTCCCTTAAGCATGGTTCGCGCCGCGTGCTGCGGAAAATCGGTGTTGCGGGTGTGATCCAGAAAGTGTGCTCCGGGGATGATCGTGTATACCGCCGGGACTTGCAGTTGTGGATGGCTGACGTTTACCACAAGAATTTGAAGGTCGATTTTTGCCAGAGCAGCAGCGCACCTTTCGATCTCGACCCGCATGTTGTTGTCATCGTGGTTGGGAAGGTCCCGGATGGATACCTTCCCGTTGCCCTTGATCATGAAGGCGGCTTCTTCAAGGCTCGCATACTTTGGAAGCGTGGGCCTGTACGAGGTACGGCTTTCGAAGTCGCCCGCGAGCTGAGCTATTTCTGTGAGCGCCCGGCAAAGAGATTTTTCGGGATTCGAAGTGGTCCCGGCCGTAAAAACGATCTCGCTCTTTTCCGGGAAGGTGGATGGGTCATAGGCGAGCGCCCCGACGGTTGGTATCCCGGTATTGAGCGAGAAGTCGCGAAGGAAGAGCTTAATTCCTTTTGAGCGAAACTTGTTTACAAGTTCGATTGCCGCAGGGTCGCGAAGGGAATCGACGTCGATTTCAGGGGTAACCAGCATGTCGTTGCTGATGATTGACCCAACGTGTCTTTCGACCACCTCACACAGGGCCTGAAGAATTGCTTCCTCAAAGGTGTTTCCGCTGGCCGGTCCGTTGTACTCGTTGATGGTGTAGAACCAGTCGATTGGAACCCACTGCTCCCTGTCGAGCGAAAGGTTCCATGCCTTCACCCACCGGAGCGGCAGATCGTCCAGAAACTGTTGGCACAACTCTGTCGGGGTCTGAGCATCATAGACCGATTTTTTCAAATCGTGCACCGAGACGGCAAAATCGTCGAGGTCCCTGTACCGGTAGGTGGGAAATGGAAACTGTCGAACAAATGTAAAGAAGCTGAAACGCTCCATCAACTCCATCAGGGCACTGGCTTCGGATTGGTGGGGGGTGGCGCCCTTGCCCATCTGCTTTTTCGTGCCGGTAAATCGGGTAGCGTCTTCGCCGCACAGGCTTATATATACGGGGATGTCCAATCTGCCGGTATCGATTCGAACAGTTTTGGCAAGAACACTCAAATCCAGGCCGGCCAGACGTTCCCGCACCCATGAGATCGTCTGCTCGGGCGTCCTCGTTTTATCCTGATCGTGGCTGTACTTTTTAAAACTGTCTTTTAATTCAATATTAGAAGTCAATTTACAACGGCCTCATCTTCCTGCTCTTCATTTTTGCGGATCAATTCCAGTAGCTGTGCGGAGGCTCGCGATGTAAGGTAGATACGGGGAATGCCTTTTATTTTAGTGAAATCCTGTACGCTCTTCGGCCGGTGGAGAGCAAGCCTGAGAAGCGTCTCGTTGGTCAGAATCCTGAAGGGCGCACGATCGCGACGGCGAGCTTCTTTTTCGCGGAACAGGTACAGCGCCTTTAATATGCGTTTTCCGGCCACGTCTAGAGACTGCGCTCCGCAGATGTGTAAAAAATCGCCGGGGCGGAAGTGTTTTTCAGCGAATTGCTGCATACAGAGCTTCTCAAAGGCATCGCGGGCTGCCTCAAGCAGTTCTTTTTCTCTGAGTTCCGCGACGAGCCTGTGCCTGAGTGGAATAAGAAAATGGGTGTCGAAGCGGGCATATTCGATCTGCTCGTCTCTAAGGGGGCGCCTGCCCCAGTCATAGCGCTGCCATTTTTTATTGAGACTTATGCCGAAATACTCCAGAAGAATCGGTGCAAGCCCCAGTTGCTTATATCCCAGCATCTTGGCCGCGATTGACGTATCGAAAACATTGTTCACCATGAATTTGAAATCGCGTTTGAGCCCGGAGATGTCATTGGGAGCGGCATGGAAGATTTTTTCTATGCCGGGAGTGGAAAGGATCTGCCCAAAAGCTTTGAGATCGCCGACCGAAAACGGGTCGATGATGTAGTCCTGCTCGTGGGTAGATACCTGTATGAGGCAGATTCGATTAAAGTAGGCGTAAAAACTGTTCGACTCTGTATCGACAGCAACATGAGCGGATTTTTCGAGTTTACCTATAAATTTTGAGAAATCATGCTGGTTTTCAATCAGTGCTACGCTGTTCAATTTCATGGTATAGGTTTTCCGCTCTTTTGTCCTGTGCTATTCTAACATGAAAAAGTGAGGCCGAAATGAACAAACGCAAGGGTGAAAGCCTTAAACCGATGCGCCAGTCCACACGGCACAAGCCTCCTGACGGTTTCTATACCCCGTTTCAGGAGTTAGATCAACTGTTTGGACGAATTTTTTCCGCCAGTCCGAAACATTTGGCAAAGCTCGACCCATTTTCGGAAAAACCCGGGGCACATCTTCACAAGATTAAAAGCGGAGCCGATGAGGATTGTCTTTTTCAAACGGCAATGTCCGATGTAAGCCCCCTGCCTGCCGGATGTCGCAAAAAGGTTCCGCTCCGGCCTTCCGGGAGACAATATCCGCGTTTTCTCGCCATGGAGGAGATCGAGGCTTACACAGAGCTGGTAGACCTTGTAGCCGGTGAGGGGCCCTTTGAGCTTTCGAGTTCCGATGAATACATCGACGGGGCTGTTTTGGGGATTTCGCCCGATGTTTTGAAGAAGCTGCGGGAGGGTTATTTCAGCTACCAGGACTATCTGGACCTGCACGGACTGAACCGGCAGCAGGCCCGGGAAGAGGTCAGGGACTTCCTCATGGAGTGCTTTGCCGCCCGGCGCAGGTGCGTCCTGATAATTGCTGGAAGAGGCCTCAATTCCAAGGACAAGGAACCGGTGCTGAAGAACAATTTGATCACCTGGTTCACGCGCGCCCCCCTAAAAAGGGTGGTCCTCGCATTCGCCTCGGCCCGGTCCTATGACGGAGGCTGGGGCGCATTCTACGTCCTTCTGCGCAAAAATGAGGGCAAAGCCCCGCTGGTTACGCCGGCTCGATAATACCCTCATTGATCAGCCACTCAATAGTCTCGCAAAGCGGAAGGCCGACGACGTTTGTGCAGGAGCCTTCGACAGATCTTACCAGAAAAGCGCCGATGCCCTGAATGCCGTACGCTCCGGCTTTGTCCATGGGCTCGCCGGTCCTGACGTATGCATTTATTTCTCCCATCGAGAGGGTTTTAAAGCGAACCCGTGTGGTGACCGATTCGCTCCTGCGGAGTTTCCCCCCGGGCTGGATAAGGCACATGCCCGTAATTACCTCGTGGACCCTGTCGCTCAGGATATCGAGCATCCTGGCGGCCTCGGAGGAATCGGAGGGCTTTCCGAGGATGCGGCCGTCGAGGACAACTATGGTGTCAGCTCCAAAGATCCATGAATCGGGGTGGAGATGGGAAATAGAGGCGGCCTTGAGACAGGCCCATCTCTTGGCAAATTCGGAGGGACTTTTGCGCGGTTCGGCCGATTCGTTCGGCCGGACCGATTCGTCTGTGCTGCCGGGATGCACCTCGAAGTCGATCCCGACGGAGAGAAGCAAGCGTTTTCTGCGCGGCGACTCAGAGGCAAGGATGAGAGGCTGGAGCGTTTTGAACATCGATTACGCCAAAGCGAGCATCCGGTCCAGGGCCAATTTGGCGCCCGCCTTTATCTGTGCGGGTACTCTGACCACATTCATCTCGCCAATGTTTTCAAGAATCTGCAGCAGGTTTACCAGGTTTATCTTGAACATATTGGGGCAGAGTGAATTGTACAGGTCGAGCACCTTCTTGTCCGGATATTCCACCGCCAAACGATAAATGAGGTTTATTTCAGTACCTATAACGATTGTCGAACCCTGAGGCGCCTCCCTTACATATCTCACTATATAGCTGGTTGACCCGCACGCATCGCTCAGCGCCACTACCTCCCGCGTGCATTCGGGGTGCACAACTATGCTGGCCTCAGGAAACTGGCTCCGCATTTTTTCAATCTGTTCGACGGTAAACCGGGTATGCACTAGGCAATAGCCGTCCCAGAGGATCATCCTGGCGCGCCTGAGCGCGTCAGGATCATTTCCGCCTAAAGCTTTGTCGGGTGACCAGACAATCATCTCTTCAGGGGCTATTCCAAGATCGTGACCAACGTTACGGCCAAGGTGCCGGTCGGGGAAAAACAGAATCTTATCTTTTTGCCCAAACGCCCACCTGACAGCTTTGGCCGCGTTGGACGAAGTACAGACAATCCCGCCGCGATTGCCGCAAAACGACTTCAGTTCCGCGTCCGAGTTCATATAGACCACCGGGATCGTCGAATTGTCTCCGGCCACCGATTCGATCTGCTCCCAGGCGGATTTCACTTTTTCAGCTTCGGCCATTGAGGCCATCCAGCATCCGGCTTCCACGTCGGGAATCTGAACTATCTGGTGAGGCTGAGCGAGGATCGCGGCGCTTTCCGCCATGAAGTGCACACCGCAAAACACTATATAGCGGCAATCCCGATCGGTTGCAGCCTTTCTGGAAAGTTCGAACGAATCTCCCACAAAATCGCCAAGCTCAACAATTTCTTTTCGCTGGTAATGGTGGGTCAGAATAATCAGTTCTTTGCCGAGTTCTCGTTTTCTGGCCCGGATTCTCTCAATTATCTCCGCGTGGTTTAAATTAGCTTTGTCCGTCTGCATGATTCATCCTCCAGCGTCAGGGACGCCAACCGGGATGATCTGGTCGCCGCAGCAAATGATACCTCCTTGGATTACCCTGGCAAAAACGCCCTCGCGTGGCATGATGCAATCTCCAGCCTGGTAGTAGATCGCGCATTTATTGTGGCATTCCTTACCGATCTGAGTGATTTCCACCAGCACCGATTCTCCCAACCTGAACCTGGCGCCCACAGGAATACTAACCCAGTCGATTCCCTCGGTGGCAATGTTTTCGGCAAAATCTCCAAAACCGACTGACAGGCCGGCGGCTTTAGCCTTATCGATACTTTCGGTTGCCAAAAAACTCACCTGCCGGTGCCATGCCCCCGCATGCGCATCGCCCTGGATGCCATGTTCCGTCACCAGCAGCGCCTGCTCGACAAGTTTCTTACGAGTGCCCTTTCTTTTGCTGACCGCAATAGATCTTATTCTCATTGAAAGTTCCCTGCGCTCATCGTCGCCCTGACTTTGGCCCCGGCCATCGGAATTTTGCATTTTCAACGGCATTCTTTTGGATTAACCCGAGCAGGGGACCTATTCATAAGCTCTCTCAAAGTAACCCCATCAAGCCTTTCACGAATGGCCTCGGTGGCCTCATTCCAAATAATTCTGGTAACGCAATGATCTGAGCGGTCGCATTCTTCCGGATATTGAATACACCTCGTTAGTTTCAGGCCGCCCTCAAGAAGTCTCACGATCTCACCCACCGTAATCTCTTCGGGGGGCCTGCTCAGCATGTGCCCACCCTTCGGGCCGCGAACGCTCGTGAGGTAGTTCGCCTTTTTAAGAGGGATTATAATCTGTTCGAGATACTTTATCCCGATATCCTGCCTTTTGGCAACAACTCCCAGTCGAACAGGCCCTGCATCCGCGTGAAGGGCCAAATCGAGCATGAGCCTGACCCCATATCGGCTTCTTGTGGACAGCTTCATATTCGGTCTCCAGGATGGCGTCAAAAAAATATTAAATGACTATTTTTACAGTATAGTAAAGTTTTGAAGCCTGCCGGGTCAAGAGATAAACGGATGGCGAAAATCGGCGTGTTCGGATACCGGAGGCGGGAGGTCAAAAAATGCTTGGCCTTTCGCTCGGCAATGTTATTTTTATCTGACCCGAAATGGAAGGAGCACCCATGCATTCAAGAACGCTTGTACTGAGATTCCCGAAGGAAATTGTCGATAAAGCCATAATAGTGCACCTGGTGCGCGATTATAACCTGGATTTCAATATCCTGAAGGCCCAGATTTTCCCACGAAAAGAGGGAATGCTGGTAATGGAACTGCGGGGCAGCGCCGGTGATTTCGACAAAGGGGTCCAATATCTCGAACAGGTGGGGGTCCAGGTGGAACCGGTCGGCCAGGGGATTCGCCGCGACGAGGAAAGATGCTATCAGTGCGGGTCCTGTACGGCTGTGTGCCCGACCGGGGCTCTCCACGTGAAGAGACCGCACATGGAGGTCCACTTTGAATCCGAGCGGTGCAGCGCTTGCGAGCTGTGCGTGAAGGCCTGCCCTGTCAGGGCCATGATCGTCACTTTCGATAAGGCCCTTGCCTAAGCGGCGCCTGCCATTTCCACATAGAGCCGCCAATCATTGATCCAGGCGCTCCGCGAAGCGGCGCCCCATGCGGCCTCCTCACAAAAGATCCGAATGGGAAACTGCCAGTGTCTCAACGGGTTTTTTCAGATGAACTCTAGCCTGCAATGTTGCGCCATCTTAATTTTACAGAATGTTTGTCCAGCTTATGGAAAAATTCGCACCGAGCCGGAATGGAGATCGAAAATGCCCGAAAAAAAGCGTTCCCATAAGGCTTCAAAACAGATAAGGCATGCTCCCCCGGAATTCGCGGGCCGAGGCGAAGGGCGGGCAAGAATTGAGCTGGTGCTCAAATGCGATACGATGGGGAGCGTTGAAGCCATTTGCGCCCTGCTTGCCCACCTGAAGGCGCCCGAAGCGGAAGTGGAGGTGATTCAATCGGGCGTGGGGAACATAACCAAACAAGACTTGCTGATGGCTTTGACTGGGAGTAGGCTTGTCATCGGATTCAACGTGGGGGTCGCTCCCAAGATGGAACAGTGGGTAAAAGAACATGGGGTGGAGGTTCGCCTGTACGACGTAATTTACAGGTTGGCCGAAGATATCAAAGCCATCGCCCAGAGTCTGGCTCCGGTCGAGATCGAAGATAAGGTTACCGGAAAGTGTGAGGTGATCGCCACTTTCAAATCGAAAAAAGGAGGGGCGATCCTCGGCTGCGAGGTTGTTGAAGGCACCGTCCAGGTCGGAAAGCATTTCCGGGTGGTAACGGCAATGGGACCGGTTCACAGCGCCAGGATCGAATCGCTCCAGGTAGAAAAGAAGCCCGTGAAGGAAGCCAGAGCCGGACAGCAGGTAGGCGTGCAGGTCTCGGGCTCGACCTTGGGCAAGGTCGGCGATTTCATCGAATGTTACGATGAAATCATCTCCAAAAGAGCGAGATGGTCACCCAAGGGTAATATCGTACACATGGGCTCTTGATGACCTATCCGCAACATTATTACGGAGGGAATAGATGGCAAAACCTGTGACAGTCAGGATAGCGGAAAATATTGCAACTGTGTTGCTGAACAGACCCGGGGCATTCAACGCGATCGACCTTGAATTAACGGACTGCTTCGCGGAACATCTGATTGACCTTGCAACAGATCGAAATATCCGCGCAGTCATCATCTCTGGAGAGGGTAAAGCCTTCTGTGCCGGCGGAGACCTCAAATATGTCCTCTCATTCGCGCAAGGGCCATCGGCAGCTCTTCACAAAATGGTCGCCCGTTTTCACCAGGCAGTTCTGGAGATTCGCCGCATGCCAAAACCCGTCATCGCCGCCATTAACGGGGTAGCGGCCGGTGGGGGCTTTTCGTTGGCGCTGGCTTGTGATTTCAGGGTAATGGCTAAATCCACCTTTCTACGGCAGGCATACACATCAAGCGGACTGAGCATCGATGGCGGGGGTTCCTTTACGCTGCCCAGACTGGTGGGACTTGGCCGCGCACTGGAGATACTGGCATTTGACCGGCCAATTTCTTCGGAACAGGCCGTGGCCTGGGGTTTGGTAACCAAGGTCGTTAATGATGAAAATGTTATCGAAGAGGCAACAGAAATGGCTCGTGAGCTTGCAAGCGGTTCTCTTGCTTCTTTTGGATGGTCAAAAAAGCTGCTCACGGACTCCTTTGATTCTTCTTTCGAGACTCAAATCGAACGGGAGCGCCAGGGCATATGCGCTTGCGCTGAAACTTCCGATGGAACAGAGGGACTGAGAGCATTTACAGAAAAACGCAAGCCTGTGTTCACGTCCTGGTAGACCCTCTTGACGGCCTACGGTTCACCG
Source organism: uncultured delta proteobacterium (assembly GCA_963805125.1). GTDB lineage: Bacteria > Desulfobacterota > Syntrophobacteria > Syntrophobacterales > Syntrophobacteraceae > SbD1. The sequence continues at coordinate 934,159 of CAWDTD010000001.1, forward strand.
GTAAAATCATAAATCAGAAATGTCGTTGTGCGGGCAACCGGCTGCCTGGTCCGGAGGTAGCGAATGGCGATGAGGGCCGATTTTTCAATAGGGTGCCCCTTTTTAGGATTTTCGATGAAATAGCCGCTGTAGAGATTCGTTGTACTCACAGCCAAATAGCGACCACGAAACCGAGCAATAAAATCGTCCTGTCCCTTGAAGTCACCTTCGCTCATTGATACCAAATGGAACGGTCCCTTTGAGCGCTCCGGATCGGTGCCGAAATACCAGACGTCCAGATCCTCGATGTGATTGCGCTGCTGCCAGTCCCTGAGTTCCCTGAGCCCCTGGCCCCAATCATAGTTGGAATCGCTCAATAGTTTGTAACCTGTCGCGGTTCCGCCCCACAGCTCGTTGAAGTAACAGAGGGCATTGGGCCAGACAGTGACCGATGCGGCCGCAGTCCACAATACACAGCCGGCCACAACTCCCGCAGCCAGGCGTTTTCGCCAACCGGCTTCTATGGCGGCGATCATATTAGCCGCCGCACCCGCCACACCTACGATAAAGAAACCCACCAGCGGCAAAATCAACCGGATGCCGATTTGAACCCTGAAGGTGACACTGGAAAGAATCAGTACCCCTGTCATCAGGGTCACCCAATTCCACAGCGCTCGTGGCCGGATAATCGCAACGAGCAACGGCAGCAACAGCAGAGATGCCGTCAACTTCATTGTCATCGCCAGAGGGAAATAGTACCACAGCGCGCGAGGGTCAGTCCGGCCCGCAATGAACACGCCCTGTCCGGTACTGTTATGTTTGATCTGCCGAACGATTCCTTCTGCGCCATTGCTAAAAATCCGCAAATGGTCTGCCACATACACCATAACTGATGCCATCGGACCATGGGGCAGTGTCCTGGCCCATGCTACGAAACTGGGATCGGTGCGCCAATTGCTGCCGCAGTAAATAAGCATCACGAGAAATCCCAGTCCAAAGATTTGCGTCAGGTCGCGGCGAAACGGACCAAATTCTGCGATGACACGCCTGAACAATTGCACAGCGCCGCCGTTTGCCGGGATAGTGAACACCTGTTTGCGACCCAGTCGATCCGATTCGACCACCAGTAAGCACAACGGCCCCAGCAGCAGCGCCGAAGCTTTAGCCAGCAGGGCCAGTCCGTACAGGATGGACGGTAGCCCCACACGCAGCCGCCAGCCGGATGAACGTCCCTCACGAAAGTGATATACCAGCGCCATCATGCAGGCAGTAATCGCCACATCGGTTGTCGCCAGACTTGCGTGGGCAAGCAGGGTCGGCTCACTGGCGAGCATCACAACAGCCAATCGCCCTCCCCAGGGTCCGGCGAGACTCCGACCCAGCCTCCAACCGTAAAACAGCACCGCCCACCAGAACACCAGCGTCCCGGCGCGTGCCACGGGCAGCATCCGGTCAATTTCCGAGAGTTGATCAAAACGTTGGCCTCGCAATAATTCCCAAATATACAGGGGTAATGTCGTTACATCGATCGGCAGCGGCATCGTCCCTAATCTGGTCAACCCGCCGCTGCCTCCCAGATGCCAGCTTTCGAGTCCCCTGAGCAAATATATGGGTTCGTCGTGGGTCGGACCTGTGTGACTGGCGGCAAGCACACAGTAGGCCGACGAAAGAAGGCCGCAGACAATCAGCCAGGGCAAGTCGCGAACCCATGAGTATTCGGATACCTGCTGCATATATGGCATTCCCTGAGAATAGATTGTGCTCGGATTGGATAGATTTTGCCGCTGTAGTCTATAGCAGACTGCTCACCTATATACAACTCCCCGAACTATTTCATGCCGCACTCCGCCCGCAGGAGGGATCGGTCGCGCTTTGGGCTGATGATAATTCAACGGATTGTCCAAGCGGTAAGCGGGGGCAAAATTAACTCATCTTGTGATTGACGCAGCGGCCTGTATCCCCTATTCTATTAAGTTACTTGCCGGGACGAAAAGCCTCTCCTTTTCGGATCCCAATCCCGCCTTTGGCGGGACTCATACGGTGTTTCCGGGTGGTCACCAGTTCGAGAACAGCCTGTGTCGATGCGTTCATGGAAAATCCCGAAACGCAAACCGCAAGTGTAGGATTGGCAGTAGCACATAGTTAGTTCACTTTAGCAGGACCGAGCACTGGATGGAGATAAGAGATGAAAGAGTGGGGATACATTAAATTTTTTCAGATTATTATCTGCGCGTTAATTCTTTTGCAGTCCAGTGGGGCTTTTTGTGCCGACGCGGCGGAAGACTTTCCGCCTGCAAAGTTCACCCTTCCCGCCCCCGATTCTGCTCAGGTGCAGAAATATCTTGGTCTGAAGGCGATGGAGCCGTTCAAAGTAAGTGATATAAAAGCTAAGCTGGTCGTTATCGAGTTCATGAGTGCGACTTGCCCTCACTGCCAAGCCAACGCCCCCGTAATGAATAAGATCTACAAAACGATCCAGGCAAACCCGGGTCAGGCCGCAAAGGTTATAGCAATAGCGATTGCCAGTGAAAAACCCCTGGTGGAGGCCTACAAAAAGAAGTTCAAGGTGCCTTTTCCGGTCATGCTTGACGAGGACTTCTCCATTTCGGTCTCCATGAATGGTATTCCCACGCCAACGACTATGATCGTTTCAACTCAAAACGGAAAGGTGCTCTTCAGCCATGCCGGCGTCATTAAGGACGCTGATGGGTTTGTAAGGCAGGTGAAGGCATTGCAGGGGAAAAAATAGCAGCAGCAATGACCGATACCGAGCTTGAAAACAGAAAGACTTTTCTGAAGGGCTCTATTTTTCGGGATTTGCCCCCCGAAGAACTCGAGGAGCTTGCCCGAACGGTTCAGAGCAAGGTTGCGGGTCCGAACGAGATCATTTTCAAGGAGGGGGACCCGCCGGATGCTTTCTATATCATAGGTTCCGGTCGAATCAGGATTTTCGTCAGGCATAAGAACAGGATCGAGAGGGAGCTTGCGGTATGCGGACCGGGTGAGCACTTGGGCGAGGTGGCTCTTCTAACGGGTCAGCCGCGTACCGCCAATGCGGAAAGTCTGGTCGAAACGCACCTCATTATGCTCTCCAAGGATCAATTTGACCGCCTCCTGCGCGATTACCCCGATATTTCCAGGAACTTCGTGCGGGACATGCGCGGCTGGCTTCTCAAAGACCAGGAAATCATCGAGGAAGAAGCCGATGCGGTAATAAGGGCATCCCGGCTGTCCTGGTTCGATTTTGTCCTTGTGATTGGAGCAAGTGTGCTTCTGGCGATCACTTTTAACCTCTCCAATCCATACGGAATACCGCTTGTCCCCGAGCGTCCCGACGCTGTTCCTGCGATCAGCGCTTCTGCGGCCATGGAGGATTACCGGCAGGGGCAGACTGTCATTGTGGACGCCCGGCCCAACAATTTCTACCAGAAACGGCACATAAAGGGCGCGGTCAACATGCCACCGGCGCTCTTCGACATCATGTACCTGGTGAGTTTCTCGGAGGAAGACAAAGACAGAAAAATAGTGGTTTACGGAAATACGAGAAGCAGGCCGTATGACCTGGAAATTGCAGGTAAACTGCTGCTTCGTGGATACAGGAGTGTTAAAGTTTTGGACGGTGGTCTGCAAGCCTGGGAGGCCAACGGTTATCCTCTGGAACAAAAGGTTTCGAGATGATACCATCTTTTATCAAACGTATGATAACGAGTGAGTATCTCTCCTTTGCGTTCAGGTTTTACCTTGGCTATTTTTTTATCTACGCGAGTTTGAGCAAAATACCGTATCCTGCCCAGTTCGCAGAGGCAATAGCGAATTACCGGCTGGTTCCTTACATGTTTGTGAACCTGGGTGCTGTCATACTGCCGTGGATTGAACTTGTCACCGGCCTTTTTTTGATCATCGGTTTCAAGTCGCGCTCATCCGTAATGCTGATCGGACTGCTTCTGATAATGTTCGACGTAATGATCCTGATCAACATGTACCAGGGCGCCCCGATCACCTGCGGGTGCTACGATACGGTGGGCGAGCCGATCGGCTGGAAAAAAGTCCTGGATAATGCGCTAATGCTGATTTTCTCCATCCAGATTTATTATTTTGACAGACCGGAGATCTTGAACAGATTGAGATCCATCATTGGCGCCGGGAGCCGAATTACCTCTGCCGAATCTTGACGGGTTAATCGTGATGCGTATTGAGATAAAATCTGCGGGTTGTTTGTGGCTGCTTCTATTCTGCGTTCTTCTCGCCGTCATGACCGGCTGCAGTCGAGGAACGACGCACGTTGGCACCTACATTGCCGAAATCAAGGCTTCGCCGCATCTCCATGAAACGTCTTTGGAATTGCAAGAGACCGGGGTCGGCGTCTGGACGGTGGGTGACGATGAGGTCACTTTTTCCTGGTATGTGAAAGGCAACCAACTCAGGCTCAACACCAAGAACGGGGGTGTCATCGTTGGAAGCCTGGATAACGAAGGTATTCGCGTCACCCTCCCGGGGTTGGAGGAACTTTTCTTCAAGAAAGTTAAATAAAGAGTCTCTATGATTTCAGCGGTATTATTCTTTTTCGGGATAACCTTGATATACACGGGCTTTCTCGTCTCAGGGCGCGACCTGACCACGGGACTGGCAGTTGCCTGCATGGGGCTCATTCTTGTCATCAAACCCGCGCTGGACGCGGTAAGTTACTGGAGGGCCCATTTTGACGGCGGTCCGCGCCCGCACGGACGCAGGGTCGCACAAAAAGTCAAGACGAGAAAAGTTCACCTTAAAGTCATAAAGTCCGAAGACGATAAACCGACGATTCATTGAGCGGCTTTAAGAGCGAAATGGCAGGATTCGGTTCGATTTGCGGGGTTTTTATTAACGTACGGAATGAGGAATTGCGGGACTACGACGCCCTTTGACCGGTGTATTGCGCTTCGAGCACCTTCAACAGTGCAGTAAGTGTCCGGTTGACCGGGGTTGGAATTCCCGCTTCCATCCCAAAGCGTACCACTGCCCCGTTTATTGCGTCGATTTCAGTCCTCTTTTTCCTATCCACGTCCTGCCCCATTGACGAGCGGTTTCGGCCGGTGGCCCTGGCGACCGCGATTACCCGCTGGATCATGTCCATGCCGACCGGAAAACCTTTCGACCTGGCCACCAGTATTGCTTCCTCGACGGCGGACCTGCACAGGTCAGTCGCCTCCTGCATCTCCGCAATGAAGCCGTTTCGTATGCCGGTCAAGCCGGTGATCGCGTTTATCCCGACGTTTACGATGAGCTTTTCCCAGATGAGCCTCTCCACCTCGTTGCTGGGTTCCGTCACCAGGTCGGCTTCCCTGAACAATTCGACTAAGCGGGCGACCCTTTCGGATGCGGGGCCGCCAGGTTCGCCGATATAGGTGGGCCCGTTGCCGCCGTGACGTATTGAGCCCGGTGCGAGCAGAGTTGATCCCTGAGCGGTGGTGCCCGCAAGAACGGCCTCTTTGCCGGTAATTTCGGCTATGCGTTCCCAGTTGCCTATTCCGTTCTGGAGGGTGAGAAAGACCGTGGAGGTCGAACAGATGTTATGCACGAGCGACAGGGCGTTTTGCGTCGCATATGTCTTTACCAGCACAAGCGCCAGATCGGGGTTGCGGGGGAGTTTTTCGGCCTCGAAACAGGTCTCGAGCGCATAATTGCGCACAGTTCCGTCAAGTTCCTCGATATTGAGTCCGCCCCGCCCAATAGCCTCCATGTGCTCGCGATTCGTGCTGAAAAGCAAAATGGATGCATGCGTCTTCGAGAGCCGTGCCCCGATCAAACTGCCAAGCGCTCCAGCACCAACGACAAGAATGTTCATTGCCTCCCCCGTTGTTCCGCCCTTAATCAGATGGCTCATGCCTGCTGATATCGACTTGTATACTTGAGCCTTAAAAATAGAAAGCGAAAAAAACGAGGGCTGACGCAACCGTAAGCAGAACGGAGCCGGGCAGAAATGTGTCCGGCGCCACGGAAAATGTGGGGTCCCCACTGTTTGAGGTAAAAGGCCGCATGAGAAGACGAATTTGCGGCGGATGGAGGTTAATTACCGCAGTTTGAGAGTAGCAAGAGAAATGAGAGCAAGGATGCCTGCAACGATCCACAGGCGGATCACGACCTTGGTTTCGGCAATCCCCCTGTGTTGTAAGTTGTGGTGCAGAGGGGCGCGAAAAAAAATGCGCCGTCCGATCCACTTTACCCCTATTTTGTCCTGGACCTGGCTACTGATAGCTTCGGCGATGAACAGGGCGCCCAGCAGAGGGAAAAGCATCTCCTGTTTTAACAGGACCGACATCACAGCCATTGTGCCTCCGATGGCAAGCGATCCGGTGTCTCCCATAAAAATCTGGGCAGGGTAGGCGTTATACCACAGGAAGCCCAGGCCGGCGCCCACGAATGCCGCCCCGAAGATGGTCAGCTCACCGGCCCCGCGCAAAAATGGATAGTAGAGATAGCTCGAGTAAATCCGGTTGCCCTCCACGTAGGCGAAGATGCCCAGGACGGCCACAACGAAAATCGAGGGCGTAATGGCAAGTCCGTCGAGACCGTCGGTTATGTTCACGGCGTTGCAAACAAAGATAACGAACAGGAATATGAACAGCCCGTAGAGCCAGGGTCCAATGTCTGTGAGCGGGTGTTTGTAGAACGGAACGAAGACTTTGGTGGCAAGCGCGCTTCCAAGGGGTGCGCAGGGACCGACGCAAATCCATGCGAAAACGAGGCTGAAAAACCCTTGCAGAAAGAGCTTGCTGCGTTCTGAAAGACCCCTGTCTCCGCTTTTCAACCGCACTTTGGACACGTCGTCCCAAAGGCCGAGCAGCCCGAACCAGACCATCCCTGTAATCGAGCACAGCATGAAGGGGCTGCGCCAGTTACCCCAGATAGCCATCGAAACGACTACGGCCCCGATTATGAGAACTCCGCCCATTGTCGGAGTGCCGGTCTTGTCGAACGCCGATTGGACTCCCGTTTCGCGGACCTGCTCCAGGAAGCAGTGCCTATGGACGAACAGAATAAAATGCCTGCTGAAAAGGAAAATGAAGATGACTGCCGTAAGCGCCGACATTATGGCCCTAAAGCTGATGTAGTTCACCAGCCGGCAGAACGAAAAACTCTCGGAAAGCGGGAGGAGAAAATTGCAGATTTCGTAAATCATTGGATTTTCCTGGCGCCCTGGTTTGATGAGGCGGCCGGACCCGGCAAATGGCGCCCGGATTCGCAATTGGTTTTTGAGCACTTCCGGATTGCGGCGTATGTTTCCTTTATCTGGAAATGCGGCCTGAAATCAGTTGAGGTGAGGATGAAAGAGGATGTTCTGTAGAGCAGTTGGTCGGAGACTTCGACAACTCCCCGTTCGATCATTCGCTTCAGTCCGTGCAGGGCCGCGTTACGTACCTGCCAGTAACGCGATTCATTCATGGAAAAAAGCGCCTCGGCAGCTTCCCAATCTGTTCCTATCTCGCCCAGAGCTCCGGCGGCCTCGATCACAACCTCGAAGCAATCGTCTTGAAGGCGCTCGGTAACTCTGTTTATCCATGACATTTCTCCCGCCACGAACGGGGCAAAATGAGCGGCGCTGTGGCACGCCTGGGCACGCACTTCGAAATAGGGGTCTTTAAAGGCTTCAAGCAGATGCTTTTCCACATTAGAATCGAAATGGTCCAGAACTTGAAGGGCCTGGATGATATTTCTTCGGATAAACCCAACTTGTTCGAAATCTCCCCCGAAAAATCTTTTTACTCTGCTGACCGGGGTCCTGTCCGAGAGCATTTCAAGCAGGGTGGGGATTTTTGTCCCGTACTTCGTGTAACCGATCAATTTTACGCCCAGGTTGCGCTCCGGCCAGCCCTTATAGCTGAGCAGCCCCGCCGCCCTGTGACGGTAGTAGGCAAGGTCATCGGGGTCTTCCACCACGGAAGCGGGGTCGAAGTCGCGCCCGGAAATGCCATAGGCAGTGGAAAGCATTTGCAGAAGCCGGGTGTTTCCGACCAGGTCTCTGAAAGGCGTTCCCTGATATCCGTTGCCATCCATGAAGCGCATATCTCCGTAGATTTCGCTCAATATCCGCTCGATGGCCATGCGCCTCAGAAAGTCCCTGCTCCTTTCACCCATGAGGCGCAGCAGGTCCGGGTTTTCGATCAGGGATAATATTTTTTCCGCCAGAACCGGTCCGTCCAGCTTCTCGAGCAGTCCTCCGTTCTCCATAACCGTGTCTTCAAAAAGTACCTCGGCGGCCCCGGCGCTTTTCATGGCCCGGGCGTTCATCACCTGGTGATCGCCCGGCAGATTGACCTTCGGGATAAGCAAAGCGGGTTTTCCGATGCGGGAAATTTCGTTGAGGCTTCCCGCACCGCTTCTGCACACGATCAGCGAACTTACAGAGTAAATTTCGGCGATATTGTGAAAATAGTCCTGACGGTAATAAAACTCCCCCAGCGAAGCCCTTTGTTCGGGCGATAGGGTTTTTTCGATACGCCGTTCGGTGTCCGCCGCCGCATCGTATTCGGCTGAACCGGCGAGGCCGCTGCCGTGTATTATGAACAGCCTGTCCCTGTGCGGGAGAAGGAAAGGAAGCGCATCTACTATTGCACGGTTTATCGTGCGCGCTCCCTGAGATCCTCCAAAGGCGAAAATCACATCCCGGCCCGGCGGGATTTCAAAGGAGAGCCTTTCCCTGGCCTGCTCCGGTGAGATAGGCACTATGGAGTGGCGTATCGGATAGCCCACGACCGTTGCGTTCGAAAAAAAAGACAGGGTCTGCGGGAACGTTAGCAGGACCCTGTCAACCCACCTTCCCATTAATGCGTTCAATTGGCCGGGAATGCTGTTTTGCTCGTGCAGAAAAATTCGTACTCGCGCAATTTTGAGCTTCTTCAATACAATCGCGGCGATGATGACGGGCGCACTCACATAGCCGCCGGTCGCAATTATCCACTTTGGAGCAAACGCGATAAGAATAATGATGGATTGAGCGATTCCGAAGCAAAGCTTAAAGAGAAACCGCAAAGTTCGAAAAGAGGGGCCAATGCCCGGATATCCCTCGGAGCAGACAAAGCGAAGCTCATATCCCGCTTTGTTCACGATTATACTTTCGGCTTTATTTCTTACACCGATGTAAAGAAAGCGGGTTTCGGGCTCACGTGATTTTATGCCTTCCGCAATAGCCAACGCCGGGTTGACATGGCCGCCCGTTCCGCCGCCGGATAGGACAACTCGGCTATGGGCGACCCCCGGCCTTTTCCATCGGCGGGAGGCTGCAAAAGCGCCCGTCAGGATCAAGAATAGTACCGAAAACGCGATAATTAATAAGAGCACTTTTCGATTCTTCTCGAATTCTACGACTGCAGTGGGTCAATCTCCACACCACACGTGGCCGAGCGACAAAAACGATCTCAACGCTCCGCGAGGCGCTTCGATTTAAGTTCAAGCGCCCGTCGAATATCTTCCCGGGCGATTTTGCCTCCCCGTATGAGCGCCGCCGGCTCAACGGTAGCATCTACTATAGCCGAAGGCAAACCGCCTTGCAAATTTCCCGCATCGACTAATGCCTCAACCGCCAGGAGCAACTCAGCGTCGATAGCGCCCGGACTCTGGGCAGGAGGCTTTCCCGCCTTGTTTGCGCTGGTTGAAATTATAAGTCCTCCCGAAGCTTGAGCCAGCAGCGAGGCAACCGGATGAGAAGAGACGCGTATGGCGATTTTGCCGGTTCTCGCGTGCAGGGCAGGGGGCAGAGACGCAGCGGCGGGAATCACTATGCTCAGTGGACCGGGCCAGAAGATGCACGCCAGCGCCTCGGCCGATTTTGGCCACTCCGATGCGGCGCTCAGGACGGCCTGAAGGTCCGAGGCGATGAGCGGCAGGGGTTTTTCAGGATCCCTGCCCTTTATTTGAAAAACTCTGTCCACTGCTTCCGTAATCCCCGGTATGGCCCCAAGCGCATAGAATGTCTCGGTTGGGTATAAAACAAGCCCACCGGACTTTAAAATCGAGGCCGCATAGCAAATAGCCTCCAGACTGATTTCGGCAGGGTCGATTTTCAAGATTCTCGATTCAGGGCCCATTGCACCAGACATTTCCAGGCCGCCTCCCGCGTGCGATTGGTCTTTACCGGACTCATACGGTCCATCATCTTTAAACATACACTAAATAGAGCCGGATTTCTATCCGGATGCCTCATCGAGAGGGCAGGGGAGGGATAGCCAGTGCGGGGTCATTTGACAAAGTTAGGCAAATGTTTAACTTGCGCGCTAACGGAGAGCAGCTATCAACGAACTGTTGTTGTCGATAAAAGGAGGTCCGTCATGGCCCGCAAAACGATCAGGAAAAATGAGCATGAACAACATGAACAAAAAGAAGAAGTAGGATTGACCCCGGATGAAATCGCTGATCTTCTCACAGGAGGATGCGATAATCAGGGAATGTCCTGACAGTCGAACCTCTTGCAAAACGCTACGAGGAGACTGGACTGTACGTGCCCTCAATTATCGAAAGCGCCTGATTCTCGCAGTGTTCGACGCACTCGCCGCAACCGGTACGGATGATGGTCGCAGGTGATGTGATACAGATGGTCCAGTATCGATGTGGACATCCTCTGGAACATCCTTACATTATTCGAGCGATGTCGAACAACATGGTTTTTGCAAATTTCTTCGCATTCGATCAACTCATAGGGACTCATCTGCAGACGAACTACAATTGTGAGGAATACACATGCGGCATGCATATGCGCTGGACCTCGCCCGGTACGTTGCCGACCACTGGGGGGATACACGGCTGTCCAAATTGAGCGGCGAGATCGATTGCGACTCCGGGGATTGCCTCCCTGATCAGATCACCTTCGAGCATCTCATCTCATGTTGTTACCAGGCAAGCCTTATGAAGGAGGAAGACAGGCCGGTGCGGTTCCGTCTCATCTTGAGAGATCCAGGTTGTTTCGACAGTAAGGATGGGCCGCCTATGGGTTTGTATCGACTGCTTTTTAGCGAGTTGCGACCTTTTGATGAGTACGAACTGCAGCGATTATCTCCTGCGGCTGATTTTTATCGATCTCTGATCGGAGTAAGACATGACACTCACGAGGGTCTGCAGATCTGGGGTATCGTCCACTCCGGGCCTCGATGGGTTCAGAATGTACACGGCGGAAGGGTGATCGCACCAAGTCTGCCCCTCTCACCGGTCGTTTACGTGACTGATCCTGGTCGAATAACCGTCTGCAAAGGTCCTTTGACGATTGCAACGTTGAATCACGGCCAGGTCATTTCCCCTACACGCGAAGTCTTTGACTCAGCCTGGCTTCCCGCCTGTTTTGCCCTGGTTCGTTCCAGGCTGTGGGAGCTACACCTGGAGGCAAGGGAGGCGGCCAAAAATCCCTGGGCGGATCTCAATCCCATTATTGTGAAGACAGTTGCCCAACAAGTAGTCAGGCGCATCATCAGCTCTGTCAGAAATTCAGGCCACGGTGGCACAATCCTGGTGATCCCTCCTGAAATGGTTGAGCAGGTACTCGGGGAAAACCCATACTTAAGCATCGAATACAGGGTGACTGATGAGGCCACACGGCAAAGATTTCAGACGTTGCTGGTGGACCTTATGAACACACTTGCCGAGGTGTATGGCAGGAAGGCGAACAAAGGGAAGGCCGTTGGATGGGGCGAGTATGTGGCTAGCAACGAGGAATCACTCGCGCGGTTGGATGAGGCTATTTTTGATATCGCGCATCTTTTTGCAGATTTGACCGCGGTGGATGGTGCGGTGGCATTCACCGATGCGTTTGAGTTGCTGGGGTTTGGGGCCATGATATCCGTGGGACTGAAAGGGGTGAAGACAGTGGCCCGCGCATTGGATATAGAGGGGCTTCAGAGAGAACAGGCACATGCCGGAAGCTTCGGGGCACGGCATCGGTCTGTTTTCCGTTTTTGCAATGCCGTGCATGAGGCAATTGGCATCGTAATATCTCAAGATCGGCTGGTGCGCTTCGTCAAATGGAAAGAAGATATGGTTACCTATTGGGATCATGTCTCAACAAGCATCATGGATTTTTAATAAAGTTCCCCGGCCGCGGTGCTTGGAAGCGTTGCCTGTGGGGTCATTCATAACGAGACAGAGGTTCCGGTGCTCATCGTGGGGAGAGCCTGAGAGTGGGCATCTCGCCTCCAACGCAGACTTTGAAAAACGCTTCGCGATGACGCCGGATGAGTCTGACTAATAATGATCGTATAAGGGGGACAGCGCGAGCGGAGCCCCGGATGAAAGAATTAGTTTCAGCAATTCTAATGAGCATTGTTATACTTACCGCATTGGAAAAACGACACATTTTCTATCAATGGTTCTCCTGGAGTGTCGTCGATGAACATTTTAAGGCAAAATTCAGTCCGACGCCTTGGAGAATTTTTAAATATGTCGAAATATTCGGCGCATCCCCATATATAGAGATTTCGCATATTATGCGTAACCATGTTGAGGGTGTCGGCAGGAATATCGAAAGGTTTACTCCGGGCCTCCGCTCTGGGACCAATCATCATTGGGACATCCTTAAAATCATCGTAAGGGAAATTGAAGTCTTTGGGGAGTTCTTCATAAAAGTCTTTAAAATTAATGCTGATTGCCAACTTGCTCGTCGGTGTATATCCGCTGTTTTCCCATATTGGAGTGAGCTTCCAGCAGCGTACCTTGTTGCCGACATCTCTAACTTTCAGAGTTTCAATCCCTTTGAGAAAAACGAAGGCTCTCTGGCTCGAAACAAAATTCTTTTTTATGAGTCGGCGTTGCCGGATAGTTCCCCCCACCAGGACTGCGGTGAATACGACCAGGAGGAAGTTGAAAAGGGCAAGCAACCCATCGGTGATTTTGATCTTGCGCCCAAATAGTTCAAAGAATTCGGAAGCTTGGTTAGTGGTCTGTTTACCATTGCCTTGGGGTGCTTCCCGCAATTGGCTGGTTGGGCTTTCCGGGATAGAAACAGGCGGGTTTTTGGCTGTTTGTTTTGGACCCTCGGTATTGCCCTGAGCTTCCAAACTATCTTTGGGTTCCTGTTGGATTGTAAAAGCCTGTTTTTGTGGTTGCTCGCTACTTTCATTTGAAGGTGGTGTTGGCTGCTCTGATTGTGCGTACAGTACGGAAGAGGTTAGGCAAATCAAGGCTGTAAATAGAATTGCGCGGAACATGGTTATCACTCCCGATAGGTAAGATGCGCTTAGAAAACCTTTGACCTTCACGCCAGGGACTTTTGCCGAAGTCCACAGTATACAGCTTCCGAACCGACAAGACCAGCAAAGAGGCGAAGAAAAATAGTTCGCATTAACAATGAGGTTAATACCAAGTTGCGCCCATACGGGTAAGAATTGGCGATTGGAACCCCCCTTTTCTAAAGGGGGGCAGGGGGGATTTTGTGAATGGAGGTTTTACCTCTTTGAGCGCAACTTGGTATAAGGCAAATTTGCCTGAGCCTGCCAAGGGGGCAGTCCCGCGACCAGGCCGCCGAAGTTTCACCGATTGTTCGGTATTATTCATCTTTTGAGGGAAGTGCAGATGAGGCGGATTTTTAGATCTTCGGTTCTGCTGGTGGTCCTGTTCGGGACCCGAATCAGGTTTTCACTGTGCTGATTTGGGGCCGGACAGGGGAAAGTTTGAAAAGCCTGCTGAAGTGCTCTATTCTGGGAAGGAAATTTGTGTTACGGGAATGATGCAAAACTATCAGGGCCGCCCGGAGATCATTGTGAGGGATCCCTCTCAAGGAAGGAGGTAAAGGCTCAATGGCTGTTATAAGACTCAAGAACTATATCCACGGTGAGTGGGTTGAAGCACGAACGGACCAATATGCCGATGTGATCAATCCCGCTCGAGGGGAGCTTCTGGTTCAGGTCCCCTTGTCCTCTGCAGCAGATATAGACAAGGCTGTCAAAAGTGCTCGGGAAGCCTTCCATGAGTGGAGAAACACGCCTCCTGCCGCCCGGGCTCGACATCTTTTCCGGTTGAAGGAACTGATGGAAGAGCGGTTTGATGAACTGGCCGAGGTCCAGACCAGAGAGCATGGCAAAACCATCGACGAATCGCGCGGGGAGACCCGGCGGGGCATAGAACAGGTTGAGGTGGCTGCCGGCATTCCAACTCTGATGCAGGGCTACAATTTGGAGGACATTGCCGGCGGCATCGATGAGCACTGTTTTTTCCAGCCCGTAGGAGTGTTTTCCCACATCGCTCCCTTCAACTTTCCTTTTATGGTTCCGCTCTGGTTTCTCCCCTACGCCGTCGCTACCGGCAATACTTTCATCGTCAAGCCGTCACCGCGAGTCCCGCTTTCCCAAACCCGCATCACCGAGCTGCTGGAAGAAGTGGACCTCCCTCCCGGCGTGGTCAATATGGTCCATGGCGCCAATGATGCCACCAACGCGATTTTGCACCATCCGGAGGTGGCAGGGGTGACCTTCGTCGGCTCGACCGCCGTAGGTAGAGATATCATTTACAAAACCTGTGGTGAAACCGGCAAAAGGGTCATCGCCCAGTGCGGGGCGAAAAATTTCATCGTTGTGATGGAAGATTGCGACCTTGAAAAGGCGATGGCCGGGCTCATGACTTCCTTCTTTGGCAACACCGGTCAGCGCTGCCTGGCCGGCGCGAATCTCGTGTTGGTGGGAGAAAACGATACCTTCTATAAACGGGCGGTGGATGCCTTTATCGATGCGGCGTCAAAGATTCGGGTCGGAGACGGCATGGATGAATCGGTCCAGATGGGGCCGCTGCAAAATGTCGCATCCAAACAGCGCGTGCTCGGCTACATTGACACCGGCATCCGGGAAAAGGCGACTCTGGCCTTGGACGGTAGAAAAGTCAAGCTGGTCGATCCAAGCCTCCCGCTGGACTGCTTTCTCAACCCCTCGGTATTTGTGGACGTTAACCCTGAGATGACCATTGCCCGGGAGGAAATCTTCGGTCCCGTAGCGAGCATTCTACGAGCCAGGGACCTCGACCATGCCATCCAGATCATTCATGCCAACCCATACGGAAACGCCGCGGCAATTTACACTTCCAGCGGCCAGGTTGCGCAAAAATTCCGCCATGATGTCAGATGCGGCAATATAGGCGTCAACATCGCCATTCCTGCCCCCATGGCATTTTTCCCCTTCAGTGGCATGAAGGACTCCTTCTTTGGCTCATTGCATGGGCAGGGCAGGGACGTGATTCGCTTCTTCACAGAGGCCAAGGTGGTGGTGGAAAGGTGGTTTTAATGGATCTCAATACTGCTTCCGCCGTAGTCAGTTTTGCGGAAAACCTCGAGGTCAAGTCAGCCGAATTCTATGAATCTGCCGCACTCCATTTGGCAAGCCTTACAGATTGCTTCCGTAACTTCGCCAGGGAAAACAAAAAGAACGTGCAAGCCGTTAAGAGGGCCTACTACAGTTCCATCAGCGATGCCCTCGAGACCGGCTTCGCCTTTCAAACCTTGTCATCGGAAGCCTATGCCATCGACATTGTATTCAATGCCGGCCAGGGCCCGACCGAAGTTCTAAAGACAGCCATCGCCAACGAAAGCAAGATACAAGGCTTTTATCAGCAGGCGGCTGCATGCTCGGAAGCCTTTATGGCCGACGTGCCGAAGGTTTTCAAGAGGATTGCCGGGAACAGAGAGCAGCGCAAATCCAGGTTAAAAGAACATCTGGATGCGAACACCGGATCGCAGTGATTTTTTATTGGCGACGTAAACGCGGGTGGAAATGCGCCTGTAAAAGTGGACGGGCTAAACGATGGCATAGTCCGGCAACGCGAATGGAGCATGCCAAAAAATTTGGGGGTGCACACCGGAATAAGAGGAGACCTGTTATGAAAGGTTCATGGGCACTGGTTACAGGTGCTTCTGCCGGCATGGGCAGGGCTATTGCTCAAGCATTGGCTGCTCGTGGAGTTAATCTTTTGGTCAATGCGCGCAGGGAAAACCGACTGTTGGATCTCAAGGAAGAACTCTGCGGCAAACACGGCGTTCGAGTGGAGCCGCTGGTATTTGACATTCGCGATCTCAAGCAGTGCGAGTCGGCGCTTAAAGTGAAGGCTGACCTGGTTTCAGAGGTTTCAATCCTTGTAAACAACGCCGGGTTGGGCAAAGGCATTGGACGGATATATGAGGCGTCAATCGACGACTGGGAACAGACGATAGACACTAATATAAAAGGTCTGCTTTATATGACTCGGCTCATCCTCCCACAGATGGTCAAGCGCGATGCGGGACACGTTGTAAACATCGGCTCAGTCGCAGGGCGCTGGACACTCCCCGGTGTTGTGGTTTACTGCGCCACAAAATTTGCGGTTCGGGCAATTACCGACGGTTTGCGCATGGATTTAATGGGAAAGAAAATCCGCGTGACAAATATTGAGCCAGGTATGGTTAAAACCGAATTCAGCCTGGTGCGTGTGGGAGATGAGGCCAAAGCGGAAGCTGTTTATGAGAGATTCAAACCGCTCCGGCCCGAAGACATAGCGGAAGCTGTAATCTGGTGCCTGGAGCGGCCGCCTCATGTAAACGTTCAGGAACTGGTTGTCTTTCCCACGGACCAGGTTGGGGTGGGGCAGATGTATATACATCGCGAGCCAACCAGCTAGTGGTCCTGGTGAACAACTCAGATAAAATCCGGGCTGAGAGTGGGGCGGGGGGATTTTAAGGAACCCTGTTAAAGGTGGCATAATCATGACCTGGTGTTAATGCAAAGGAAATAATCGAAACTGGCCGATGCTGGTTGAAGAGTCATTGACCGGCGCTGACTATGGAGGAATTGCCATGCCATACGTGAACATCAAAATCACCAAAGAGGGTGCCACACCTGATCAGAAAGCCCAGCTCATCAAAGGAGTGACTCAGCTTTTGGTGGATGTCCTTGCAAAGAATCCCCAGACAACGGTTGTGGTGATCGATGAGGTTGAAACCGACAACTGGGGCATTGGTGGAGAAACGGTTACCGTCAGAAGGAAGAAAGCTCCTTAATACTATATTCGCTGAGCAAGGCATGGAACAACATCGGCTCCCTCTGTGAGCCATTGAGAGGTGAACAGAAATGCCGCGAAGCATGTCCAGGATGCCGGTGGTATTCTTCGGCCACGGCAATCCCATGAACGCTCTTACTCAAAATGCCTATTCGGAGGGGTGGCGGCAAATCGGAAAGACTATTCCAAGACCCGGAGCCGTTCTCGCCATCTCCGCCCATTGGTATATACAGGGGACGGCCGTAACCGCAATGGAGAGACCTCGCACCATCCACGACTTTGGCGGGTTTCCGAGAGCACTCTTCGAGGTTCAGTACCCAGCGCCGGGAGATCCCACGCTTGCAGTTCAAATACGCGAGCTTCTCAAGCCCCTCAGCGTCAAGCTTGACTATAGCTGGGGGCTGGATCACGGCACATGGTCCGTGTTGATGCATACCTTCCCGGAAGCTGATATACCCATTGTACAGATCAGCATCGACAAAATGAAACCGCCGGCTTTTCACTACGAGGTCGGTAAACGGCTTGCACCGCTCAGGGATGAGCAGATTCTTATAATCGGAAGCGGCAACCTTGTGCACAATCTGCATGCCTACGCATGGGGTCGGCACACTATTGAACCTTTCGACTGGGCCATGCGATTCGAAGAGCAGGTACGCAACCTGATGCTCTCCGCCGACGACGGTCCGCTCATAAACTACGAGACGTTGGGACGTGAGGCGGCGCTATCGGTTCCCACCCCCGACCATTATTTGCCGCTGCTTTACGTGATCGCTCTCCGTAGAGAGGGCGAACATTTAAGTTTTCCAGTAGAAGGGATCGATGGAGGCTCAGTATCTATGCTCACGATCCAAATCGGCTGAGATGGCATTCAAAAAATTACCGGCCTTTTGCCGGCCCAACCTTGAAGATTCGGATATCCTGGTTGTCCTTCCGGATGGTCTGCAGGTAGATGATGGCAATGCATGGGAGATGGGCTATTTCTTCGCAAAAAGTTCGCCCGAACAGAAAATCATCGGCATAAGGACTGGTTTCCGGCGGGCAGGTGAGAGTGAAGGCGCCATAGTGGATGCCATGCCCGAGTGTTCGTGTGATTGGATTGTGAGGACAAGCGGGGAGCTTTTGGAGATGATTTTTCGGTTTTTTTGATGCCAGGACCTTAGAGCAGGGAGTGTGTCCTGAAAGTGCAAAAACCGGTCTCATTGACATATCACTTGCATGTTCGATTGGGAAATCGTATGGCTTTAGGGGTTTTGCCGTTGCACCAGAAGTTTTTTAGGGCTGAATTCGACCCCAAAATGCAGTTCGGATGCATCGCGCCCAACTTGATGCATTATTCCGGCGAGAAGGAATTCAGTTCGAAATGATATGAGGCTGCCATGAGACGTCCAGACTACGGCATTGATGCCCCCGGCATGGTTCGCAACATGTTTCTTGCAGGCGCAGGCGCCTTGCTGCTGATACTTCCAGCAGCTTTTGGCTTTTGGCCGAGTCGTCTGTGGGGCGTTATTCTTGCGGCTCTGCTTCTGCTCTGTGCAGCTTATTTCCTTGGTCAGGGCTGTCTAATGCTCTATTCCAGCCGTGTTGGCAAGCTCGATGAGCGTGAGCATCTGCTCGACCTCATTTCTTGGAAGGGCGCGGAAAGAGTTCTGGACGTCGGCTGCGGGCAAGGCTTGATGCTTGTGGGAGCAGCCAAGCGGCTCCCTGAGGGCAAAGCCGTCGGGATAGACCTCTGGCAATCGGCGGACCAGGCCGGCAACCGGCCTGACGCAGCCCTCAACAATGCGCGGATGGAGGGTGTGGCAAAACGTATCGAGGTTTATACTGCCGACATGCGTCAACTGCCTTTCTCAAACGAGTCTTTCGATGTGGTTATCTCCCACTGGGCGGTCCACAACCTGCGCAAAGCCGATGAGCGCGCAAGAGCGCTCGCAGAGATGACCCGCGTTCTCAAGCCCGATGGTTATCTCGTGCTCGCAGACATCGAGCATCATGCGGAGTATGCTGCCAACTTCGCACAGATTGGCCTCATCCATATTCGGTACGTTGGCGATTCCTGGGGGACCGCAATTATGGCGGCGGTTTCTTTCGGCAGATTTCGCCCAACTGCAGTAGTAGCCCGCAAGGTGCCGGCCTGATTCAGTATAAAATCGCAGCTCCGATGCTCTTTTTCGCTGGAACGGGGGATCGGCTTTGCGATTTGCAGCTTTTGAGACAAGTACTGTCAAAGCTGATTGCGCCGTGGGATTTGGAGGTTATTGAAGGCGGCGATCACTCATTTCATATACCAAAATCTTATCCGGTAGATCTATCGGAGATTTATGAACAGATTGTTTGTACGGGGGGTTGAATGGTTGAGCGGGTGAATACTATCCCTCAATCACCCTCCCCATTCATCTTGGTTCGCAGAACATCAGAGCGCTTGAAAGTAACTACCCTCCTGGGTGGCAGCGTCATCGGCTCCCCTGTCCGGGGATTTCTGCCTGTACGCCCCTGCTTTTCTTTTACTGAAAATTTCCCGAACCCGATGATGGAAACATCTTCACCGTTTTGCAGGGACTGTTTTATGAGCTCGAAAAGGGCGTCGATGATCCGGTTCAAGGTGCCCGCGGGAGCCTTGCCCATTAACGGTATGTATCTTAAAGCATCCGGAATTCGTCAATGCGTATCGGGCAGGCCGGAGAAAAGACAAGGGGTGCCACTTTGGAACCGGCATTTTTTGAACTTAAATGATTATTACACTGTAAGGCGGTCCTTCGGATTCAACTCCCGCGTCTGTGTGAACGGTGTACACTTTGGGGTTTTTGCCTCGCTGACTATCCGAATTACTGAATAAAAAATCGGGGCGATAGGATTTGAACCTACGGCCCCCTGCTCCCAAGGCAGTGCCGGGCCACTTTGTAAGGAGTTGATAAACTTAAAAATGTAGTGTTCACGCGGTTTTTGTGGTATAAACAATAGAAACGAAAGAGACAAAAAATTTGGTGACTGTCACAGAGTGTCACAACTTTTCAGAGGATAGGGCCGTACACCCGACAAGCTGGCAACCTGGGCCAGTTTCCTCTGAAATACTTCACCAGGAGCGTCCACCAGGAGGCGCACCATGTCTGACACCACCCGAATAGAGAAAATCCAACTCCTTAAGGAGAAATTGGACAGGATAAACTCGGAGATCAAGCGGCGTTGCCACCCCCTTTCCGAAACCCCGTTGCGGTTGGATCGGCACATGCCCCCTGACATCCCCCCCGGCGCTTTCCACTATGAGCCACCAGATAAGCCACCAGAGCACTTGATCCATCCGTCACACAACTATCATGCCGTATTGGAATTGAAGCGCAAGAGAGCAGCTTGTCATGAGGAAATCGAGCGTTTGATAGACGAAGGGTTATCTTCTACCAGTACCCCAAAGGAACCAGTAGAAAAACCCATCCCCCCACTGTCCGAGAGCAATCCCGCTTCACAGAAACCTGCAAAGAAAAAGACCACCGTGGATTACTCGATTGGCCACGCAAAAATTGAGGCTGAGCGGATTAACGAGAGGCGCATAAAAGACGGTAAGGGCGCTCTAACCAGACGAAAACTGGCTGAATGGCTTCTTAAAGATGCGATAAAGCATGATTCGCCGCTTGCAGCCTGTCCACTCTGGAAGCTTGAGAAAAACCTGAAAGGCATTTGTCCCAGAGGGAAACCAAAAAGCAGATAACTTAATTCGGACGATTCACTTAATTCGGACGGCCGCACAAGAAATTGTGACGGCCTTTTTTGTTGCTGCGTAAGGCTTAGAAATTCGGACAATTTCAATAATCCGGATATCCGAATTTAACAATCTTTACAGGCGCTTACGAGCTATGCCATTATTTAGCACCAGAGAATATGTGTTTATTGAACGATTTGATTTGCTACTGGAAAGGGAGCCCCATGGAAAAGAGGTTCTTGAATGAAAGGGAGGTTGCCGAATTGACCGGTCTTTCTCTAAGCACGCTGCGGGCTGATCGCAGTACGTCCCGGAAACTATTCCCTTTTGTGAAGATCGGGGCGTCTGTCAGATATTCATTGGCCGATGTGCTCAAAACTATGGAGCGCCGGACGATCAGGCTTGCGGAATGAAGGGCTGGAAATGGAAAACCCCGGCGCGGCGGGCGACCGGGGCGGCAAGGAATGAAATGAGCGACGCAATAAAAATATCTGAGAACAAGCTGAATGTCAAGCCCCTAGTCGAACCTCAAGCGGATAGGCAATTCTCTTTGACTTTCGGCAAGAAGAAAAACCAGGCTGCGGGGACTTGGACGGACCAGAGAACGCTCACCTGGGCGGAACTTGCGGCGATCCTGACAGACCACAAAGAAGGGGCTAAGGACGGTCCCTGCATTATCCCGGCAATTCTCGGTGAGGGAGAGCGAAAGGGAGAATACGTCAAAGAAATAACCTTGCCGGTTTATGATTTTGATTGTGGCTATACGCTTTCGGAAATCGAGTCAAACATAAGAGAACATGGCCTTGCTGCTATCGTTCACAGCACACACTCTCACATGACCACCAGAACAACGATAGCACGTTCAGAATTCGAAAAGAGAGGGCTTACAGCCGAACGATACCTGATTGAGAAAAAAGGCTATCTCCCGCGTGTAGCGAACGGCGCAAAAGTTTTACCGAGCAATGGTGACGAAATAACCCTTGAGCACCAGCCATGCCCGAAGTACCGAGCGGTTTTAAGATTCGACCGGCCTTTCAAATCTTCGGATTATCCGGATCAGGACAGCTTCGCCGCAGCATGGCGAGAACGATACAAGGCGGCGGCTCATCACCTGGGGCTTACGGCTGACCCTGCTCGTTCTGACCCTAATGGGCTTTTCTACCTGCCGAGACATAAGCCGGGGGCGCTATTCGAGACGCTGATCATCGAGGGCGCGGATTTGCCGATATGGGACCTGCCAGGAGCGCCGGAAGAAAAATCCCCGACTCCTGAGCCAAAACCGACGACGGCGAGGGGTCTCGTCGTCGGCGACGACCAGGACGTGATCGGCGCCTTTAACCGGGCTTTCACCGTCGAGAGTCAGCTTGAAAAGTACGGCTATAAAAAGATCGGCCGTAAGTGGCTTGCGCCGACAAGCAGCACGGGAGAAGCCGGGGTTTCCGTAAAAGAAGGCCGTGCTTTTAGCCACCATAGCTCTGACCCACTTTTCACCGGCGGCATGAAGGGAGATCCGGGGCATGATGCCTTTGCGGTCTTCATGATTTTAGAGCATGGCGGCGACATGAAGGAAGCAGTTAAGGGCGCAGCACGGCTCCTGGACATGGAGCCAAAGAAG
Organism: uncultured delta proteobacterium; assembly: GCA_963805125.1. GTDB lineage: Bacteria > Desulfobacterota > Syntrophobacteria > Syntrophobacterales > Syntrophobacteraceae > SbD1. The sequence continues at coordinate 956,415 of CAWDTD010000001.1, forward strand.
TCCGGCAACGGAAATGGTGGATGCGAATATCCCGAGATAGAGTGGGAACCGGAATTCTCACAAAACCCGCCAGTTTTGATCCAGACACCGGACCAAGCGAGAAAACAACCGAAAGAAGAGGTTCCCGCTTCCGAATTTCCTTTCGATGCGCTTTCCGGCTTGGCTTTTAAGTTTGCGGAACTTTTTAGCTCCTATACTGAACCACCGCTTCAGTTTTACTACTTCTCGTTTCTCACATGCCTGGGCAGCGTCCTTGCCGATAAAATAACCCTGGAAAGCCAGATTGAACCGCAACCACGCCTTAATACTCTTTTGCTCGGAGAAAGCGCAGACGACAGGAAATCAACCGCCATAGATCAGACGGTGAAGTTTTTCCATCGGTTCTCAGTGGATAAAATTCTCAATGTCTGCCACGGCTTGGGATCGGCTGAAGGGTTGCAAGCCCGCATGGATGAAATTAAGGGACCGGGCGGGGTTGCTAAACTCATACTCATTTTCGATGAATTCAAAAGCTTTGTCTCGAAATGTAAGATTGAGGGAAGCGTGCTCCTACCATGCTGCACAACTCTTTATGAGTCAAACCGCTATGAGTCCCGCACCAGGAACACGAATATCCAGCTTGATAACGCATACCTGAGCCTCCTTGCAGCGTCCACCGTGCAGACCTTCCAAAACATTTGGACAAGCCAATTCACAGATATTGGGTTTGGGAACCGCCTCTGGATTGTGACCGGCAGCGGAGAACGGCGGTTCTCGATACCGCGAAAAATTCCCGAGCGGGACCTGTATCATCTCAAAGACCACTTAAACGAAATCCTGGGCTTGTTCCGTGAACGGGTCGAAATGCCCGTTGAAGCGGACGCCTTTGAACTCTTTGATAAGTGGTATCTCACCCTTGAAAACTCGGTGCACACAAGGCGCATTGATACCTACGCACTCCGGTTGATGCCCCTTCTTGCCGCCAATGATTGTAAGACGTTGGTTGATGCAGATACCGTTCAAAAGGTTGTGCGGCTATGCGATTGGCAGCTACAGACGCGCAAACTCCATGACCCGATAGACTGCGATAACAGTATAGCCAAAATGGAAGAAAAGATTCGGCGCAACCTGAAGGCCAGGGGACCACTCAGGGAGCGGCAAATAAAACAGGTTACCGGGGCTAACCGGGACGGGCTTTTCGTCTTTAACAACGCAATGAAAAATCTCATGCGTGCTCGTGAGATTGCTTGGGATAAGTCCACAAGATGTTATTTCGGGGGGCTTGATGAAAAAGTGTAGACAAAAATGTAGACATGGAAAAAACGGGGTTAAGTTACCGAAATCATTAAGCGTATACAAATCTCTTAAGAGGGGGGGGGTGCCTTGGGGGGGGTATGGATATTAAAGAATTGTATACACACTGTAATATCAACAACTTACCTTCGTTTTTGGACTGTCTACAAAACTGTCTACGGTTTTGCGAAAAATGGCCGGGACGTTCTAGAGCGACTTTGACCTGTGACGAGTTGGGCGGGTGTGCGGACTGCCCCCCTCCCGGCCTCCGGTCCAGGGAAGCATGCTTTGGGGCTGGCGGCTCGAATTTAGATAGGGGCAAAAACCATGGGACCCTTGACCAAGGGCGGCATTACAAAACCCAGCGATGGCCTCACTGAATGAGGATGATCCTAAGATGCAACTCTTAACCCCGGCAGAAGTAAAGAAGATGCTCAAATGCAGCCTGCCATGGATTTACAAGGCGGCGAGCACCGGGGTGTTGCCATGCGTGCGGATACCGTGTCCTGGGATCGGCGAGAAGCGCAAGAAGGATATGGTGAGGTTCAAGCAGGAAGATATTTTCGTTTTCATCGAGAACCACTATCGGAAAAGATGACACTTTATGGCACAAGCGATTTCTAACATATTGGAATTACAGGATAAAAATCAATGGAACCTGATAGACAATCAGGTGCTCTTATGAACGGGAAGCTCAGGATTGTCCAGGATTCGCGCGAGCAAGCGCCCTACTCTTTCGCAAATTTCCCGGATGTCATCTGCGAAGTAGGCGCCCTGGACACCGGAGACTATTCGCTTGTAGGTTTTGAAGACAGGATCAGCTTGGAAAGAAAGCGCCTGGATGATCTTGTGGCCTGCCTGTCCAGTAACCGAGAACGCTTCGAACGGGAGCTTGCCAGGGCGCGGAATTTTGAAATGTTCGCAGTCGTTTGTGAGTTTCCTCTACAGGACATCATCCTGGGCAGATACCGTTCTCAGATGAAAAGCACCGCAGTCATTCAATCCATTTGCGCCTTTAGCGTGCGATACCATTGTGGGTTCTTGTTTTGCGGGAGCCGGGCGGGCGGGGAGTTGATGACCTACAGCCTGTTATCGAAGTTTGCCTATGAGATCCGCAAGCGGTTCGACTGCCTGCAAAGGCCGGTATCTGTGGAAACTGTTTCCAGAAAAATCCAAGGGGTTTCCGATGCCACCTAGAATAATCAATGATTCCGAACTGATGCGCATGGTCCGTGCTGGAATGTCGCCTAAAGAGATAGCGGGAAAGTATGGTGTGGGCCTTCCGGCAGTGAGCAAACGGCTCAAGCTGCTCAAAATTGCAGTTACCAAGGATGTGACTCTGCGTAGCGCGCCTAAGCTGGTGGACAACAGCCTTAACGCGATGGCGCAGCTTCAGAGAATCAACCAAGTAATCAATGGCGAATTGGATCATATTCAGCAGGCGATAGCAAGCGCAGAGGGGGCCGAGCGCCAGACACTGCAAGACCAGAGGCTTAAGCACGTCAGCGAGGTACGCAAGCAGATTGGTCTGGTCCTGGAAATCGCACAGGTTTTATACAATGTCGATGAAGTGAAAGCCTTCCAGGAGGAAGTCTTAACAGCGATTGGTGAAGCGGCGCCGGAAATCCGGGCAAAGATACTCTGTACACTTCAAGAGCGGCGGGCGATCCGGTCAGTTCTGGACATGAAGGTTTAAAGGTATGGGTTCACTGAGAACACTCAGCAAAAATGATTTATACGATCAGTTTTTAGGTTCGCTCTGTATGCGGTTTGGAAACGAAGCCGGGGCGATCAAAGGCGATATTGTGGACTGGGCGCATGGTCTAAGGCTCGATGGTAGACCTTTCTCGCTCACAGACCACGAATATCAGGCGGATATGCTCACAGACAACGCCAGGGCGCAGGTTTATTTGAAGGGTGCTCAGGTCGGTGCAACCTCTATTGTTATGTTGAAGACCTTGCACGGCTTGATTACTGGACGCTACCCTCAGGGTGCGCTCTATCTCTTTCCAACCAGGGGAGATGTCCTGGACTTCTCGCGCGGCCGTTTTGGGCCTCTTATCAGCGATAATGAAGATGTCGCTAAGTTCGTTCAGGACACAGACAGTCAAACAATCAAAAGGATCGGGTCCTCGATGCTCTATCTAAGGGGCGCACGCTCTACAGCACGAATTCAGGGCATGAAGCGGACCAGTAGCCAACTTAAGTCTGTTCCCTCGGACCGGATTTGCTTCGATGAGCTAGACGAAATGGACCCCTTAATGATCGACCTTGCGCTTGAACGTCTTGCACATTCGCCGGTCAAGGAAGAGGTCTACTTGAGCACGCCTTCGATACCCTCCTATGGTGTGGATGCTCTTTTTCAAAAATCCAGCCAAAATCATTGGTTTATTCGGTGTTCCAAGTGCGCCGGCGAAACTTGCCTTGAGCTTGAATTCCCTGCCTGCATTGAAGAACAGGCCGATGGTCGAGCAATCCGGCTTTGCCAGCGCTGCAAGGACCGGGAGATTTATCCGCGTGATGGACATTGGGCAGCACTTTACCCAGACCGGGCAAAAGACATGGTGGGCTGGAGAATGAGCCAGCTTAATTCCGCCTTTATGGACCCCGGCAAGATTTTGAAGCTTTTCCATGATCCGCCAGGGGGAAATCTTCAGGAAGTCTATAACTCCAAACTGGCTGAGGCTTACATCAGCGCCGAAAACAAACTGACGGCATCGGAAATTCTGGAACTATGCGGCGACAAGCCCATCGCTGAGGACGATTCGGGGCCAACCTTCCTCGGGGCTGATATCGGCTCACTCATTCATTGCGTCATCGGGAAGCGGAATCATGGAAAAACTGAAATCGTTTATGTGGGGGCATTTCCCGATTGGTCGCACCTTGATTCACTGATGAAGCGATTCTCGGTATCAAGAGCGGTAATTGATGCGCAGCCGGAACTCAGGCTTTCTAGGGAATTCGCAAAGAGCCACCGGGGCCGGGCATATATCTGTTTTTATCAGGACACCCAGCACGGGCCTTATTACTGGAACGACAGGGACTTAAGTGTAGGCGTAAATCGAACGGAAAGCCTTGACGCAAGTCACAGGGAGCTATCTCAAGGTAATTGGGTACTCCCAAGGCAGTCCGAAGCAATCAATGAGTTTGCCCGCCATTGCAGCAATCTGGCAAGGGTCCTACAAACCGATCCCGACACCGGAGCTTCCAAATACACTTACGTCCGGACTTCCGATGACCATTACAGACAAGCAGCAAATTACATTTGCATAGCAATGAACTTCAGTACGCAGAGCCTTTTTGCCGATGCCGACCTAAGTTGAAGGGGGTCCTTATGGAACTTGACAGAATTACGCCTTTTACGATTAACGGAGAGATTCTCTACTATCTCGACAACATGAACAACCGGGAATTTCGCCGGATATGGGGGGGACTGGCCTTCCCGACCGGAATAACACCCGGCTTTGCCCTTCTTGTTGCCGAAGATCGGTTTCGCCACAGAGGTTATCCTCACCACCTTTACCACGCCATTTTGGAAATTGAAGACGCAGACATTTCTTCTCTTCTCGATCAATGCCTTGGGATTGCCACAAAGCTCATAATTGACGATTGGCGAACTAATACTGAGAACCAAGCGGATATGGCCTGGGTGCAAAAATACAATACAGAACGACGATTGGCGAACATGCCTCAATTTCGGCCGAGACCCGCACCTCTGTTGAGGAAAGGAGAGGGCCAAAAAGACTCTTTCAAGTACGGAATCGGGAGAATCCTGGAGCGCACCAGACCGGACAAAAAGACTCTGATCTTTGAGGACTGTCCCCAGCTTCAGGCATATTTAAAGAATATCCCGCCTGAGATGGGAAGCGGCCAAGGGGTAGAGGAAAAGCCGCCACTTGCAGCCCTGTCTCACGTGATCGGCTCAATGGATTTCTTCGAACCTCAGACAGGACCCGAACAGGCCTATGCTGACAATTCTGGCCCGCTTTATTGGAATGACAGGCGACATAGAAAGGATGGCTGAGATGAAAACACTCCACATTGAAGACGATTGTATCATCGACTCGAACGGCGACAAGATTCCGTTCGGGCCACATTGGGTTAGTGCCGAAAAAGCACGCCGAAGACACCTGGAGAGCAACGTCCAAACCCATACAACCGGCGGCAGCCGGAAGCTGTTGTATTGGGCTGACCAGCGGGCCGAAAGGGAAGGCAAGCGATGAGAAGGAAAAGACGGGTTGTGGAGAAAATTCCGGAACCTGAAGAGCTGGACGACTGCGAATTGGCACCACCACCAAGCATTTTGCAGCAGATGGCCGACGAAGCTTTGTACGGCTTTATCGAAGAAGACAATCAACTCGAACCGCCCTTTTTTTGGGCAAGGGATCTAAGGAGAACACGATGAAAAAATCTATTTCCAGGAACATGACGCTAGTTCACCGCACTTCGCGCGGGGAGGCGAAGCTTGTGCGAAAACCCGTTTCCGTTTCTGTCCAGGATGAGATCCACGATCCGACCATCAAGGCCGGGCACCTTTCCCCCCGTGTGCCTTCGAGTGTCCCGACAAAACAACTGGACAATGCGGCAGAAAGCATGAAAGCCTCGTATGATCGGAGTCACCGCCATGAAAAATAACATCAGCCGACTTGAGGCAGCACGTATCGAACTTGAGAAGGCCAAGAAAGTCTATGCCGCAGCGCAAGCAGCATTGAGCGTTTTCGCCAAGCCCTTCGAAGAGAAGGTGATTGAAATTCAGAGAGACATCACTTCTGAAGAGGCAAGGCTGCATTCGCTTAAGGGAGAGCTTACCAAAAATCTCGACAACGAAGACGCAGCCGAAACTATCGAAACCGAGATTGAAAAGTCCAGCAAAAAACTGAAACGGCTTCAGCAAAGGTTAGAACTTGCTCAGGGCTGGCGCGGACGCGAAGAGAGCCTGAAGAAACTTGAGGACGAGGTTCAAACCGCCTATCTCGGGTGGCAAGCGGCCTATGGAGAGTTTATCGAGAGATTGAAAGAAGAGGTCTTGGCGAAGCGTGAAGCCTTTATTCAGGGCAGCGTCCAACTCTATGCGGAAATGCGCACCGCGTGCGAGCATGTCCGATTCCAGCCGTTGACGCGCAAGCAACTCGAAATTGATTGGAACGATTTTATCCGCACAATGGGCGCTAGTCCGCATTGGTGGACTTAAAAGGAGAAAAATCATGTTGTACCCGTATATGCAAAAAGCGAAATGTCAACGAGTGGCGAAAGACCCGGCAAAACCGATGTTGTCATTTCCGTCCGTGGCAAAGAAAACCGCGCCGGGCTTGACTTTCCCAAGCATGGCACCTGTCCTTGCGGAACGCCAAAAAGCAGAGCAGCACAGGATAAGTGATATCCTTCATCCGGACACGAGCAAGCGTTTCCGGTACCCTTCGCTTGGCGATGCACCGAGAGCGGGTCCTGTAAGAGCCGAATTCAAAAGTGACGCTCATTTCAGGGCGGCGATGAACCATTGGAACCAAGAGCAAAAGGCTGAGTCCGAAGTTTACCGGAAAGGCCTTCGCTAACGAAAGGAATACATCATGGCATTTATGACCGCAATCGCACCTTATCTTGCTATCGCCGGGGCTGGAGTTTCCGCTATCGGCTCCATTCAGCAGAGCAAAACTGAGGCCGCAATCCTTCAACAGAACGCGAACCTTGCCCGACTTCAAGGTACTATGACCGCTCAAACCGAGAAGGCCAAGCAACTTGACCTCTCCGAGCAGCGCCGAAAGACGATAGGAACTCAAATAGCTAAATACGGTGCAGCCGGGGTCGATCCCGGAGTTGGTACGCCCCTGGATGTTATGGCTCAGACTTATTCCCAATACGAAAGAGATATTCAATATACCGGCTACACAGGTGACGTGGCTCGTGTGACAGGCCAGTATCAATCTTCCGTTGATCTATGGGCCGCGCAGATGGCGAAAGAGAGTGGCTATATCAAAGCCGGTTCGACACTTTTGGGGGGTATTGCCGCACCGTTTCTGTCCACAAGGGCGGGAACTTCACTGTCGGTGACGGACAATACGGTTATGCCCTAATTAAATACCGGTGCAAAGGTGCTGGAATGATTTCGATTCGCCCTTTTGAAATTGCGGATATTGACCTGATCGGTGAGGCTGCCCATGACCGGCTCTCCATCGGGCATTTTGCTAAGTCTACTTTGTATCGTATGGCGCTTAAAAAGGCCGGGCCTGCTTTTACCGGGTTTGAAAATGAACGGATACTAGGGGCGGCTGGAATCATAATCCTTTGGGCAGGAGTCGGGCAGGCATGGGTCTACCTGGGGAAGTCAGCAATAGACCGTCCCTTAACTTTGCATCGGACAATCAAGCGGGGCCTCTCGTTTCTGATCGAACAGTATGATCTGCGCCGGGTTCAAACCGAAGTGCTCAAGAATGACGCTAGAGCTCGAGTCTGGATTGAGAGGTTGGATTTTCTTCCAGAGGGGGATATGCCCGGATACGGGGTGCAGGGTGAAACTTACATCAGGTATGGAAGGGTGAGATATGGGACTCAGATTACACTGTGATAAATGCGGCCGGGATCTAACCAGCGGCCTTTTAATTTTTAGCTACCTTGCTGACAACGGCGTCACATGGGGGAAATATCTCGCATACATCCGGGCAAAGACGTCCGAAAGGAGCGGAGAAGGTATTGAATACTGGCGAAGCCAATTCACTGAGGAACAGCGCGTCTCGATCATGGCGGCGTCAGAGTTGTTACTCGATGGCTTTTGGGGGGAAACGCTTTGTGCTCGTTGCATCCGGCGGGGAGTCCTCTGGCAAAAATTTCTCTTCTTGGCAAGGAAGTGGTCAAGGGCTGCTAGAAGGGTGTTTTTTCCTTTCGCGGCATAGCGCTATGAAATCCCACAGGGGGGGATGGAATTGTGGCTTCTGTGCCTAAAAATGCCCTGCTGAAGGCGATTCCCGGCAAACCCGCATTCTTCCGAACGATGTTGGATACGTCTTGAGGGCAGATCGTTGGTTCTGTGGCATCCTGGAGGGGTCCTGTGCTTGAATGGTACGCTCTATACGTCCAAACGCACCACGAACGGCACGTAGAGCAGCGACTTAGCCAAAAGGGGGTCGTCTGTTTTCTGCCACTCATGGGAACGTGGAGCAAGAGGCTGGACCGGCGGAAACGGATACAAGTCCCTATGTTCAAGGGCTATCTCTTTGTAAACGTGGTCCTGGACGCCTATTCACACCAGAATGTCATCCGGACCCCGGCAGTGCTCTGTTTTGTGCGAAATTCAGAGGGGCCCTTGCCAGTTCCGCACCATCAAATTGAAAGTTTGCAGGCCATCATAAACACAGCCATGCCATTGACAGTCTACAGTTATTTGAAAGAGGGCGATTGGGTCCGGGTTGTGAGGGGACCCTTGGCCTGTTGTGTCGGTATCCTGCAAAGACTCGATCATAGACGGGGGCGGCTCATTGTTAGCCTGCCAATACTCGGAAAGTCTGTATCCACGGAGCTCGACATCGAAGACTGTGAGAGCATGGGATCATAGAAAGCCTCTTAGACAAATTAGATATAATACTGTATAGTTTTGTCTAATCTGTCTGCCTGGAGGACGCATGCGAAAGAAAAAACCGGACAAACCGACGAAAGAAGAAAGACTTAAGCGAGCTTACCTAAAATATCCAGACCTATTCCGGCAAGTCGAATCCTACCATCCAACTCCATTAATCCTGAAATTCTGTGAAGCGGTTGAAAAGTACCCCGACCTAAAGAGCCTTCCTGTGAAGTTGGCGACGATAGCATATGATTTTAGAGAGGAAATGCTCAGGGAGTACGTCGTTGAACTCAACTTCGAGATTGCAAATGCTCACAGTCGGATACGACCCGGCGGATTCAAGCCGCCCTTGAGTATTACCGAAGACCTTCCAGCCTTTTCTTTCGATAAAGAATGTGTCTCGTGCAGAGCAAAAAAGAAGTGCATCTCTATTTGCCCCTCATGCTGGCAGAAAACCCTAAGCGTCTTATTGCAAGCTAAACAGGCTGGTATCGCACCAATCGCTTCAGACCCCATGGGGGACAATTCGAATAATGTCATGGGATGGACGATCCGCCAGGGCAAGGATGGCTATTACCGGCTCTATAAAAATGTGGAAGGGGAAACCGCCTGCATTTACCTGGGGAAAAAGCTTGATAAGGAAAGCGCCAGGATCAAAATAGCTATGTGGCGGAGACCACAAACGCCCGGATGAGCCGGGCCAGACCCGGGAAGGGAGAACTTGAGTAATGAATCCAAAAACCGAAATTTATTTTTTAAACGCGCTTGATGCCCTGTCTGTCAGGCCGGAATCTATTCAAGTGAGAGTAGGGGCAGCATACAGTCACCTTTCATGGGTAGAAACCAAGTACTTGCCCGAAAGAATACGTCACAGGTTTGATTTGCTTCGCGAGAAATTTGAATCCGGCGATCCGGGCGGAGATGAGGGTGCACGCATGGAAGCCGTTCACGGTACAATCATGGCCGCCGCCCTTCGAATGTCTGAGTCTGAAGCGGTAATGGTTGCAATGGACATAGTTAGCATGGCCGATGACGTAAGGATCTATTATTCGGAGAAATATGGAGATTATTTACGCCGAGTCACTACACAAATGGCTTCTGATTTGGGGATAGAAGTGCAGGACGAAAATGCAGATTTTGACTGGAATGCTACTCTATACCATGCTTGGGGCAGAGTAACGGAAGAACAACACACAGAGTTCTTGAAATTTCTAGAAACAGATTATCCGAAGTTTTTCTCTGACAAGAAGGATATGCATTGAAGTGAAGCCAAACCTTTTGCTGCTTTCTATTGAGCCGGAAGAATCCCCGGCTTTTTTATTCCCCCTCCATTTTGAGCTTGACAATCATTTTAATCTTTGCTATCTTAGTGGCCACAACCCAACAGGAGGCTAAAAGATGGCCACAGCATACACGATTCGAGATTTTCCAGAGGACCTGCACAGAAAGGCAAAGGCAACGGCCGCGCTGGAGGGGATTTCCCTTCGAGAACTGATTCTAAGATCCCTCCGGGTATATGTGGAGAGGGCCGACCAGAGAAAGGAGGGGTAATCATGGCGATCCGAAAACGCGGTAACGCATGGCAGATTGATTACTTGGACCCCACAGGAAAGCGAGTCCGGCAGAATTTCAAGAAGAAAAAGGACGCAGAGGCCGAGCTTGCAAAACGGGTATCCCTCATTGCCGAGAAGCGATACCTGGACGTGAAGAAGGACCACACGACCACTCTGGATGAAATTCTAAAGAAGTATGAGGAGAATTTCGGCGATCAGCCGGGCTTCGGCAACTGGAAGAAATTCTGCTTCACTCGGTTTCGGGAGAACTTCGGCAAAGACACCCGGCTTGAAAACATTCGGTATGTCGATGTAGAGACTTACCAGAAGCACCTGAAGCGGCTTCCCACAAAGAACGGGACAGTTAGAACGGATGCAGCGGTAAACCGGGAAATGTCCTGTCTTCGCCATGTATTCAATAAGGCCGTCGAATGGGAGATGATCGAGAGCAGCCCATTCAAGCGGGGGAAATCCCTGATCGTAAAGGAGAACAATGAGCGGTTACGCTTCCTGTCGGAAGATGAGGCCGTGAGGCTGCTTGCGGAATGCCCCACACACCTCCGGCGTATCGTTGTTTGTGCTCTGAACTCGGGGATGAGAAAGGGCGAAGTTTTAAGCCTGAAATGGGCTCAGATAAAAAACGGACTCATATATCTCCAAAAGACGAAGACGAACAACCCGCGACAGATTCCGATCAATGATACGCTGCAAGACCTGTTCTCAGAGATCAGGAGGGAGCAGGGACCTGGAGCCGAGCATGTTTTCATGTTCGCCAAAGGAGCGCACAACCTCAAAGGAGCAGAGCCCGTTAGAGCCAGGAAGGATATCGCCCCCCTGCCTCAACAGGTCAGAAGTATAAAGACCTCGTTTCATGCGGCATTATTACGGGCGGGAATAATGGACTTCAAATTTCACGATCTGCGTCACACATTCGCAAGCTGGCTGGTGATGAGCGGCGCCAATCTCAAGACGGTCCAAGAGTTGCTTGGACATAAAAGCATCACCATGACAATGAGGTATGCACACCTGAGCCAGGAGCACAAGAAAGAAGCGGTAAATCTTTTGAACGGGCGTGCCAGCTCTCAAAATCCTGCCTGTCACAAAAGTGTCACAACTCTAAGTGTCATTCCCCGCAAACTCAATCGGGGCGATAGGATTTGAACCTACGGCCCCCTGCTCCCAAGGCAGGTGCGCTACCAGGCTGCGCTACGCCCCGATAAAGAAAATTTTATTATCATGGGCGGCATTTAAAGGCAAGAGCGGGTCAACCGACCAAATCCCCCCGGCGCGCCCCCGGATCGCCTCCGGAGCAGGCCCTACTCACCTGCCGGTTGGCGCCGCAGCTTCACGGCGCAAAGCTCGGCACAGGCTGCATCGACGAGATCCTGCGCGCCGGTTGCACGTTCGTTGAAAGCGCCCACCCCTATGGCTGTAGTGATGAGGATTGCCGTATTGCCTTCCCGGTAAGGGGACTTTCTCATGGTGGAGGAAATATAAGGCATGACCTCCCGGGCTTCCTCCTCGGTCACGCCGGGAAGTACGATGAGAAACTCATCGCTTCCGTACCTGCCCATGAAGCAGCGCTCCTTAGGGAGGATGACTTCGAGCAGCCGCGCCGCATGCTTTAGGACCTCCATTCCGCTCTCGAACTCATCCCAGTCGTGGACGAAATTGAGGTCAACCACCAAAACCGAGAGCGCGCTCTCCGACCTGCGCGCCTTTCTGAATTCTTTCTCCAGGATCGTGTGTATCTGAAAGAAATTGAAGAGCCCGGTCAGTTGGTCCTTTACCGTGAAGTCACGGACCTTTTCATAGGTAAGGCAATTGTCCATGGATAGGGCTATGTTTATTCCGAGTTGCTCCAGAAGGTCGGTCCCGTCTTCCGGATTATATCTTCCAGGGTCGGGGCTGCCAAGCAGAAGCGCCCCGAAGAGGATATCACCTATCTTTAGCGGGATCAGCGCCCCCGAGCGCAGCGTCGCGATGCTCCCGGACAGCATCGTGGGATAGCCGTTTCTTTCGGTCGAAAAGAGCACCGGCTTTAGCACGGGTCCGAAAAGCGCATGCGCAGATTCGCCGTCCAGGGGCGAAATCCAGGTTTTGGAGTCTATTTCACGGCTCGTCGCCGGGTCATTCTGAAAGAACCTTTCGAGCGCTTCGGGATGCGAAAGGAATAAAACCAGAAGCCCTGTCTGGAACCGGTTTTTTATCTCCCGGAGCAATTCTTCGATGAGCCGGTCCAACTCGCGGGTCCTGAAAAGGATTCGCTCGATCGCGGCAAAATGCCTCCAGATTTTTTCGTTTTCCAGGGCGTTGGCAAGGACCTCGGCGAGTTCTTTTCGCAGAGCTTCGTTTTCCCGCCGGAGTCTTTGAACATCGCGGCCCTCGGGAGCAGTGCCGCTCCATGATGCCGGGACTCTAAGGCCGGGTTCCGGCGGACCCTTTTCGCGACCGCGTTTTGACATGGAGTTGTCCTGGAATTTGGGTGGTTAGCGGCCGAGCTCGACCAGAGTGAGGGCTTCTTCAACCGCCTCGAGCGGCGTCCGGGCAATTATCACCCCTGGAATCTGATGCGTTGGCTGAAGCGCCACCACTCCTTTTCCAATCTTTAAAGCGAGTGCTATTTCCGACAGAGTGCCATATCCGCCCCCGATCGCAATCAGCACATCGGCGGTGTGGACGATGATCGAGTTGCGCGCTTGCCCCATGTTGGTTGCTATCGGAAAATCGATGAATTCATTTGCATCCGCCGTCTCGGGCCCTGGAAGAATTCCGAGCGTAACGCCGCCGATTTCCTTGGCGCCGCGTGCCGCCTCGCTCATGACTCCTCCAAGACCTCCGCAAACCAGAAGTGCTCCCTTGCGTGCAATTTCGCGCCCGACCTCCTCGGCCAGCTTCGCCAAATCAGGCCGGCTGGTTCCAGCACCGACCACCCCTATGATTGGACTGCCGATTTCTATTCTTTCCATCCCCATTTCCCCACGAGGTCCACGAACCGAACTCCGCCCAGATTTGTTTTCTTGATCCCTTCGGGCGCCCGCCGCACCAGGATGAGGTCTTGGGCGAATCGATCGCCGACGGGGACAACCAGCCTGCCACCCATCGCGAGCTGATCTATGAGCGGCTGCGGAATTTTGGGAGTGCCCGCCGTAACGATAACACCATCGAATGGCGCGTCGTCCGGCCAGCCAAGCGAACCATCTCCCACCCGGATAATGACGTTCTTATATGCCAGCTTCCGGAGTATCGAATTTGCGCGATACCCAAGGTCCGGATAGCGTTCGATAGAGAAGACCCGGTCGGCCAGTTCGGCAAGTACCGCCGACTGGTAGCCGGAACCCGTACCTATCTCGAGGACTTTTTCTGTGCCTGTCAGTTCCAGGCTCTCGGTCATAAGGGCCACTATATAGGGCTGGGAAATAGTCTGCTTTTCGGCAATCGGCAGGGGGTGATCGCTATAAGCCTGGTCCCGGAGCGCTTCATCCACGAACAGATGCCTGGGCACCTTTCGCATCGCATCGAGCACCCGCTCATCGTGAACGCCGCGAGCTAAGATCTGGGTTTCCACCATGCGTTCACGAGCTTTCTTGAAGTTAACCATGCCGGCATTTCCAGTCCAACAACTGCCCAATAGACATGACACGAGATTAGGAGAACTATGAGGCTTTTTCCAACATTAAAAGGGATAAAGCAAGGAGATTTTAAACGCACCCGGATTGGCGCTCAGAGCAGGTTCGCCCACGAACAGTACTTGAGGCGGAGCGGATCGGAGATGCCTTCAAGCTTACCGAGTGAAATGTGGCGAAGCGTTCGCCTGAACCATGCGCCAAAAGCATACCGGTCCCCTCCGCCAAAAACCCAGGGCGACACGGATTCCATCTCCGTTTGGACCGATAGGAGAGGGAAAACCTGCGTCCCGGTATAGATGAAAGCGAGGTTGTCCTTCCAGGACGAATCATAGTTGAGGAAGAACTTCATGTCGAGGTCCTTAAAAATCCAGCGGAACGCCTCCGGGCAGTGATTCTCGTTAAGGGGCCGAAGAGCGAAAAGCGTCTTCTGCCGATAGTCTTCGAGAATGATCCGCATGGCCTCGGCACGCTCATCGCCATGCAATCCGCCCGCCGATGCGCCGGTGTCGAATATGCCTATAGCTCTTACAGGCAGGCCGCGTCCGACCAGATATTCAAGGGCTAGCCCGAGGCTTGGGGCCTTGCAGTGTGGAGTGTCATCCCAAAACAGGATCAATGGTTGTCTAATATTTGCCGATACGAATCGAAACAGGCGTTCCAGGTAAGTGAGGTCCGCCAGCCTTCGAGACGAGATGAAGAACTTGTCTATCCAGGGCAGCACCAGGGAGTGGATTTTGCCGGAATCGAGCATTCGCTGACCCTGGTTTGCAAGCGCAATAAGCAAGATGAGACCGTCCGCCCAAGTCTTATGAGCTTTTTCAATCCACGCCGAGCCCTGTTCAGGGGATGTGCGCTGGTGAGGGCTAAGCGCACCCGGCCATTCGTATTTTTCTCCAACAGCGCGGGCCATCCCGGGGGCGAAAAGGCGCTCGGACCTCATAGCACAAAGGCCCATAGCTGAAGAGACATCGAAGGATTTGCGGATTTGCGCCGCCTCTTCGAGGGCCGCCCGGACAAAAAGGCTGTAGAGCGCCGGGGAATCGAACTGAGCTGAGATGCCTTCGAATGCCCAGCCTCCTGCCGCACCCAGCGAGGCATTATGCCAGCTCAGGACGACACGGCCCGTTCGACTGCCAACCTCACGAGCAAGCCGCCTGATTTCAGAGAGTTCCTCTGCCTGGGTCCGGATCAGTTTTTCCCAGAAAGCAATCTTTCGGCTCCGCGCTCCTCCCCAGTATAGATGCCTCATAGTTTGGGCCGGCCCATCGCGCTGAGCGGTTGCCAGTCTTGAGGCAACCGCCTTTCCATGGATTCTCCATGCCGATTTCACGCGTCCGGGCCGCCTCGACGCATTCGAGAGAAACCGCAGGTCGGACAGAGTGGTCTCAAGGCCGTGGGCCGGGCTGCAAGCCTCACTCGAACCCGAGATGAGGCGTCTCCTGAGGAGCCTCCACATTTTCCTGAGCACCTGAGAAGCCGGCATAGTGCCGGGAAATATTCTTCTTGAGTCAATATTGTCTATGAAAGGGTGCAGCGGGAACCTCTTTTCAAAAAGCCAGGCCAGAAGACCCGGCGGTATTTTGAACAGGAGGCGAATGAAAAGTTCATGCGCATCGGGACCGCGAGTGATGTTTCCTGCCGAGGCGAGCAACTCGCAGAGAATCTTAAGAAGCGGTTCTGGAATGTCCCGCGTTGTTATCCGAGCTCTATAAAGGGAAGAAGCGAGGCGAAGATAATAGCCGTTCAGTTCTACCCCATCCGGATAAAGCAACAGGTCCAGGGCTTCCTTGGGGCGCGGCGCGGCGATGAGACGGAGATCGGAGATCAGATGCCGCAAATTTTCCTGCGGCGAGGCGCTGCGGCCAGGCTTGCCATCGTCCGGAACGCCATTCAAACCTGCGGCGGCGGCAACAAACTCAAACCTGGGCCCCCCGCTCCCCCTCTTCAATTCTGCGGCTTCAGGCACCCTCTCTCCTCGTGCATCCTGCTATTTCATAGCCGCCGCCCTTACCGAAACCGGAAAAGCTCAGGAGGATTGCTTAGGACGGCGGGACCCGGGAACCGGAACAGCCGGCCAGCTTGCCGGGGCCGGGAACGCCACGGCCCCGGCAGTACGCCGTCAGGCGGTGGGCGATGGGCGGTGGGCGGTGGGCCGCCCCCGGATCTTGGTCCGGGGCAGGCTCCGGCCGGGATTGCCAAGCCGAAAACGCCGCTCAAAGCCCGAGCCCTGTCCCAACCGGTCCCCGGTTCAAAAGCCCCCGCCGGGGAGGGCGCTAACAAACTTAATCCTGCGTTATCCGCGCGGGAAACTTCTCAGGACTTCCTTCCGGCTCTTTTGAGCAGCTTCAATGCCTTCTCGGTTTCCATGACCGGTATGATTTCCGCTACGCCCAGATCGGTCCAGCTAAATATGGACGCGGCGAGATGCGCTTCGTCTTCAGCTTCGAACAACCGGAACACCCTGTGGCCGGAAATATCGAACCATTCGCCCTTTATTGCAACTCCCACTGACTTTCCCGATCCCATTCCGCGTTCGATCACCAGGTTTCTGTCCTCGGGAGAGTAGCTGAATATGGCCATGAAAAGCATACAGACCTCCTTTGTCATTTACGGTTTGAGTTCCGACATCATTCTCTTTTGACGAAGATGATAATCATTATAGAAGCAGCGAATCGATATTGAAAGCCCGAAAGCGCTCAGTAGTCTGCCGACAATTGCGCACGGACCAGCGCATCCACCCTGTGCGCCTCAGAGATGTTTCCACGTTTACGGCATCCATCGGAATAAATCCGGCGTTTTTTATCGAGTATTTTTTCAGCCGCGCGTCTCTGTTCGTAACTGAGCGGCGCTGTGCGAATGAGTTTGAGGATGGCCTCTATTCGGTATTTGTCAAGGTTGGCTATGGTTGCCGAGAGCTGGTCGGGATGGCCGCTACGCTTTACAACGAGGGGCTCTTCGACCAGTCCGACAGGAAAACGGCAGCCGATCCGCAGCCAGAGATCGTAGTCTTCGCAGGCGGGCAGGGTTTCGTCAAAGAGTCCGACCAAATCGAAAAGGCTGCGGTGCACAACCACGGCGGAAGGGCTCACGAGGCACCTTTCGAGCAGCAGAGGGAAGCAGTGTCCGCTTGGTTTGCTGTGATATTTTCGGGGATTGATGCGCCTGCCGTTTCGGACCCAGATCTCGTCAGTCTGGCACACAAAGATGTCAGGGTGATCGGAAAAAAACTTCATCTGTGCCCTCAGCTTGCCAGGGCGCCACAGATCGTCCGAGTCCAGAAACGCGATCCATTCACCTGCGGACCTGGAGATGCCAAGATTTCTGGCTGCGCTGACCCCGGAATGCTTCCGGCGGACGTAGCATATCTTTCCAGCCAGGGCTGCAAGCGCCTCCGCGGTGTTATCTGTTGAACCGTCGTCCACCACCATGATCTCGACCTCCTCGGAAACGTCCGGTTGATCGAGAACGGAGGCGACAGCCTCCACCAGAAACTTTGCCCGGTTAAATGTCGGTATTATTACGCTGATCATGACCCGCCAGGCGAAATGATTTCGGCCCGAAGGGCATAAAGATTGACCTCCGGAGCTAAAATGGTATATCAGAACTTCGAGGTGAAAATAAAGTGATACTGCAATTTCCCCCAAAAGGCGCACGGGACCGACCCGGCCTGGTCAAAGCCGGGCGGGAGATCGAACGAGAGAGTTTTCGCATCATCGAAGAAGAGATTGGAGAGCACAGTTTCCCGCACGATCAGTGGCGGATAATCCGCCGGGTTATCCATACGACCGGCGATTTCGATTATGCTCAGAGGATTCGTTTTACGCCGGATGCGGTTTCCTGCGGAATCAAAGCGCTCAGAAGGGGGGTCTGCATTTACGCGGACACTCGGATGATTCGGGCTGGGCTTTCTCCCTGGCGTCTCGAATGGCACGGCAATGAGGTGGTTTGTCCGGCCGAAAACCCGCAGAGCCAGGAACTTGCCGAAAGGACCGGGGTGACGCGCACTCTTGCGGCGTTCCGGAATTGCGCGCCGGGTCTGGACGGGGCTGTAATAGCAATTGGAAACGCTCCGACGGCGCTTCTCGAAGTAATCCGCCTGATTGAAGAAGACGGGGTCCAGCCGGGCCTGGTGATAGGGGTCCCCGTCGGGTTCGTACAGGCCGAAGAGTCGAAGAGCGCGCTCCTTGGTGTCGCAAAACAGCCCTCGATAACGGTTTTGGGGAGAAAAGGCGGCAGTTCGGTCGCCGTAGCCATAATCCACGCGCTTCTGGAACTTGCGAAAGAAACAGACCAGTGAACGGTGAACAAGCAGGTTTCGATGCCCGATAATCGGTTAAAATCCGGCAGCAGGGGAGGCAGGGGCCGCCCGTGCGCCCTGCGCTGCGGTTTCAGCACCGGAACGGCTGCGGCTGCAGCAGCAAGGGCCGCCCTGCGCCACCTTATCACCGGCGCCTCAGCCGATGCCGTAGCCGTCCGGCTGCCTTCGGGCGTCTATCTTGCGGTCCCCGTAGCATGGTGCGGCATGCGAGGCGGGACAGCATGCGCATCGGTCATAAAAGACGGCGGAGACGACCCCGATATCACAAATGGAGCTGAGATCAGGGCAACAGTGGGTATTTTGCGCGACGGACCCGAGGAGCATGTCGACCGCACAGGGCGTAACGGGCCAGGGATCCTACTGGTCGCAGGCAAGGGGGTCGGCCTGGTTACCAAGCCCGGCCTCCCGGCAGTTCCGGGCGAACCGGCCATAAATCCGGTACCAAGACAAATGCTCTCCGAAAATATTGCCCTTGAACTCCAAGGCTCGGAAAATTTCGATCTCGAACCGCTGTATTTGAATTGGTCCGATCCCGCCATTTCGGCAAACAGAAGCGCGCGGGCCGGCAAGCCAACCCTGCACCTGCCTCTTTATGCCGGGCCGGGGCAGGTGGGGACTTTGAGCCGTGCGAATAATAACTTCTCGGTCATGGTTGAAATCGAAGTCCCGAGGGGCGAAGAACTTTCCAGGTACACACTCAACCCCCGCCTGGGAATTATCGGTGGAATCTCCATTCTCGGCACGACCGGCATTGTTAAGCCATTCTCCAATGAAGCGTACGAGCAGACCATCCGGGCTGGTTTTTCGGTCGGGGCCGCCAGCGCCTGCGACGCGATAGTGCTCAGCACCGGCGGAAAAAGCGAGCGGTTTGCAAGGGACCTGCTTTCAGAACTGCGCCCTGAGGCTTTCGTCCAGATTGCCGATTTCTTTTCTTTTGCCGTCAGGGAGGCTCGCCTGTTCGGTTTTTCCCGTATAATTCACAGCATCTTTTTCGGCAAAGCCGTAAAGATGGCCCAGGGGCATCCTTACACGCACGCGCATTCGGTGCCGCTCGATCTTGACTTCCTGGCGGGGATGGCTCATAGCCTTGGCCATGATGCCGCTCACTGCCGGGAGTTGGCTTCTGCAAATACTGCCCGGCATGCCCTCGAAATTATTGCGGATAAAGGTTCATATGATATCGTTGAATCAGTTGCCCGAAGTGCCGCCGCACAGTCGGCGCGCCTTGCAGGCGAGGGCGCCGGGATCAGGCTGCTTCTTTTCGATTACGACGGCAGCCTGCTTGCGGATGCGAAATGGGGAACGTCTTGAAACCGAGTGAGTGGAAGCCGCCCCTGATTGCCGCGATAGGAATGGGTACCGGTCTGCAATGCCTAAGCACTTTGGCCCTCGAGTGGATCGGCGCGGCACAAGTTTTGGCAGGCGGCGGCAGGCATCTTGAACTGTTCCCAAACCATGCCGGCGGAAAACTTTCGCTCAAGTCGCCTCTCTCAGAGAGCCTGGAAGAAATCGGCAGAATTTCAAATACCAGGCGGGTTGCAGTCCTCTGTTCGGGCGACCCTTTGTTCTTCGGTATAGGGAAGACGCTGGCGCACAGATTTGGGAGTGAGCGCCTTCTGATAATCCCAAACGTCACCAGCGTTCAGACCCTGTGCGCCAGGATTTGCGAGAGCTGGGATTCAATTGACGCCGTGAGCTTTCACGGACTCAAAAGCGAGGCCGACATCGAATGCGTCCTCGATATCCTTAACAGGGGCCGGAAGGCGGCCGTAATCACCGACCCCGGGCATAAGCCCCAATGGATCGCACGCGAATTGATCAAATCGAGCCAATGTGAATGCAAGCTCATTATCGGGGAGGACCTGGGAACGCCCTCGGAAAGAGTACGTTCTTTTTCGCCTTCGGATGCCGCAGGCGAGGAGTTTTCGCCCCTGAACGTCATTGTCGTTCAACCTGCCGCGTTTGTGGCCCAACCCGATCGGAAGGATAAGCCCGGAAGGGTTTTCGGTTTTGGCGAGGAGGCGTTTGAACGGGAAGCCGGGATGATTACAAAAATGGAAGTGAGGGCGGTGGTGCTTGCTTTACTTCAGCTCGGGCAGGGGCAGATCCTTTGGGACCTCGGCGCGGCCACGGGTTCGGTCTCGGTGGAAGCTGCAAGGATAGCACGCCTCAAGGGGGTTTTCGCCGTCGAAAGAAACCCGTCCAGGTATTCCAAACTTCTTCGAAATCTGGACAAATTCGGCGCATCGGAGGTTGAGGCCGTGTGTGCAGGGGCCTCCGAGGCGATCGGCGCTTTTCCGGACCCCGATCGGGTCTTCATAGGGGGAAGCGGGGACGATCTCGACACGCTCCTTGAAGCCGTAGCGCAGAGGCTTCTTCCGGGTGGCAGAGTGGTACAGACTGTCGTCCTGCTTCAGACGCTCGAAAAGGTGAACACGTTCTGGAAGGGCAGGGACTTCGAGGTATCCATCGTTCAACTCCAGGTGAACCGCTCGGTTTCCACCGGGAAAGACCTGAGGCTGGAGGCGCTAAATCCCGTGTTTATCGTGTCGGCCTGGCCGAGGTCCTGACAGGGGATCGAAATTGATCTCGGGCATTGCCGGCCGGAGTGATGACCGTTTCTATATCAGCAGACTAGGGCGCCATACGTGCTGCTGTACCTGTCGCAAAACTGCTCCCAACTGAACCTGTGCTCCTGTGTTCCATAATGTTCAAGGGAAAATGACGCCACTGTAGCCCCCATCTGGCATGCGATATCCCAGGAAAGTTTCATCGTTCTCGCCTTGAGCAATCCACCGCGAAAAGCGTCACCCGCTCCGGTCGGATCGAAAACCTTCAGGGCAGGGACAGCAGGTATCAGCAATCTGTCGCCTCCGATACCGAGCATGGCCCCATCCGATCCTCTTGTGGTGATCACCACCTCCACTGCCTTATCGAGGTCCTCTGTTTCCCAGTCGGTCATCCGGAGAAACTGTGCGAGTTCATAATCATTCGAGATGAAGCAGAGCGCCCCCGAAACAGCTTCGCGCAATTCATCGCCTCCCCAGATATTGAGGCTTTGCCCGGGGTCGAAGAGAAAGGGCGCATTGGCAAGCCGGGCTTTTCGCGCGAAATTCATCATGTCCTTCTTGTTGCCCGGCGCGATGAACACCATACTTGAACCATTGAGCGAGGGAAGGTCCGCCTCGAAGGCCATGGCGCCGGGATTGAACGCGGTTATCTGATTGTCATCCAGGTCGGTCGTAATGTATGCGCCGGCGGTATGGACGCCCGGAATCGCCTTTATGTGGGCCGTCGGCAGATGATTTTGAAGCAGCCATTTTTCATATCGGGAGAAATCCTCACCGGAGGTAGCCACAATGAAGGGGGACTCTCCGAGAACGGCAAGGCTGTACGCGATATTTCCAGCCGTCCCTCCGAATTTTTCGACCAGGCCGTTTATGTTGAAGCAGACGTTCAGAACGTGAATTTTGTCGGGCAGAATATGGTCGGCAAAGTGGCCGGGAAAATCCATGATTCTGTCATAAGCCAGGGCTCCGGAAATGAAAATGTTCATTGGATGCTCCTCGTTTGAGTAGTTGCCGGACCATACATTATTCCTCAGATTTTGAAAACCCTTTAAAATTAATGCCGCGCAAGGTGGGGCAGGTTATTTCAATGTATCTGATGCGGTTGAAATATCCCGAGTCCTTTGGTAACATGACACGCTACGATCCTTTATGGTTTCACGACCGACACTCAAAAAGTCTTTGATTGGAGCTAATTGATAGATCGAGCTGACACTGCCGGTAAAGGAGCAGAAATGAGAGAAGTGGTCATCGTAAGTGGAGCGAGAACTGCGGTGGGAAATTTCATGGGATCGCTGAAGGACATTCCTGCAGCCCACCTTGGTGCGATCTGCATTCGTGAGAGTTTGAAGCGTGCCGGCCTGAGACCCAGGGCCACAGAAGATATGGTTTCCTTTGCCCCGGACAAACTTAGGGGAACAGGTCTGATCGCGTTGGAGCAAAAATACAGCCAATGGGATGATTCACATCGCGAAATCGAGATCGATGAGGTCATAATGGGCAATGTGGTCCAGGCCGGTCAGGGACAGAACCCGGCGCGTCAGGCCACCATTTATGCCGGTATGCCGAAGGAGACCCCGGCTTTTACGGTCAATAAAGTCTGTGCTTCCGGAATGAAAGCGATTGCCCTGGCTGCCCAGGCGATCGCATCCGGTGATGCCGAGGTCATCGTGGCCGGCGGGATGGAAAACATGAGCCAAATTCCCTACGCCATGCCGAGCCTGCGAGAGGGCGCCCGCATGTTCAATGCGGAGGCCGTGGACCTGATGGTCCATGATGGTTTGTGGGAGCTTTATTACGGCTATCACATGGGGGTAACGGCCGAGAACATTGCAGAAAAATACGGGATCAGCCGTGAAGATCAGGACAAAATGAGTTTTGAAAGCCATCAGCGCGCCAGAGCGGCGATTTCTTCCGGCAAGCTCAAGGATCAAATCATCCCTGTCATAGTGCCAAAGTCCAAAGGCGATCCGCTCGTGTTTGGAGTCGACGAACGCCCGATGGATACAACCCTGGAAAAAATGGCCAAATTGAAGCCGTTTTTTAAAAAAGACGGCTCCGTCACGGCGGGCAACGCCTCCGGCATCAATGATGCGGCGGCCGCGGTCCTGGTAATGTCCAGGGACAAAGCAGATGAACTGGGGCTAAAGCCCCTGGCCTGCATAAAGTCGTATGCAGCAGGCGCCATCGATCCGGCCTACATGGGCTGCGGGGTGATTCCAGCCACCCGGCTGGCCCTGAAAAGGGCCGGATGGACCATGGACCAGGTGGACTTCGTCGAGCTGAATGAGGCTTTTGCATCTCAGGCCCTGGCCTGCATATGGGAATTGAAAATGGATTGGAACAAGGTCAACGTCAATGGCGGCGGTATTTCCATCGGACATCCCATCGGGTGCACCGGGGCACGAATCACTTACGCTCTGGCGATGGAAATGAACCGCAACAATTCCAGCAAGGGTCTGGCCACTCTGTGTATCGGCGGCGGGATGGGCTTTGCCCTGACTTTGGAGAGGAAATAAGCGTTCGCGAAGTGGTTTCAGGCCGGGCAAATATCCTTTCCCTCAAATAAAGGAGGCAGAAGAAAGCCAATGCTTCGTGAGAAATCATTGACCCAGGGCATACTTCGATCGGGAGACAGGGACGTAAGCAGGGGTGGGGAATATGTGCGGGACTTCTTTGACGCTTACGGTGTGAAGCGCTATGCCGTGCTTGCGGATCACACGTCGGTAGTCGAAGACCTGCCCGAGCTGCGCGGCTTCGAACTGTGCGGCTTCTTTACTTTCGATATCAATCTGGTCGGCACAGAACTTGCCGGCCGCCGGATTCAATTGATAAAGAGCTGTGGCCCGGTGCCATCCTGTGACGGGTGGCTGATTCTGTCCACCTTGCGCGCGGCGGTCTTTGCTCTCAATCATGCCCTGGTGGCGACAGGCAACGAACAACAGGTTGTCTGCAGGCTCTACGGAGGCCAGAGCACCGCCATCAGCACCTACATGGACTTTTTCTCAGGCGAAACGGAGACGCTGGTCCAGATCAGCAACTACTTCGATCGTAAATACAGGACGCTTTTCCCGGTTGACCTGCGCTACACGATAAGGGAGTGCGACGGCACCCTCAGAGCAGCGGGCCAGCGTATCATCCCCGCCGGCGGGTTGACAGTGATCGACAGCAGGGACCTCAATCTGGGCCGGTTCGAAGGATACATGCGGGTGATGGTGGAAGTGGAGAACTTGCAGTCTCGAATCCAGCCCTTCATGCATTACTGGGCCGATTACATAAGCGAGACGGGGCTTTGCCGAAACCACCAGTCAGGATGGGACCAGTGGGCGGCCAATGTGATCTTCTCGCGCGGCTATATGCCCGTTGAGCCGGACCTGGATCTCACGCTGTGCTTCTGGAACGATAGCGATGTCGAATCTCACCCGAGAGTGCTTCTTCACTTCAACAGCAACGGCGGGGAAAAAGCCATAGAAAGGCCGGCCGCCGTCGTCCCGGCGCGGCAAATGTCCTACCAGAACATATCCGAGCTGTTCAGGGACGTGTCCCTCGAAGGTGCAAACAGCGCTTTTTACCTGATAACCCTGGACACACCACTCCACCGCCCCAATTACTACATACATCCCAGGGGGACGAAACAGTACATCAACACAAGCCATCAAACCGGCTCCGATGCATGCCATTGGGCCGTTCCAACCGCAGCAGACTGCTATCAGGCCGATTACCTCGAGATGCTCGACAGGAACGATACCGATCCATGGGTCATTCAGTTCCCCATGCTCGACAAGCGTTTCGAAATCGACACTTATCTCGGCTTGCTTTCTTCCACCTTTAGCAAAATCAGCGATTTCACCTTTATCTTCAGAAACGCCGGGGGCGAGGTGGTATTCTCCAAAGATGAGACGATCGACGGCCGCAGCCCCCAGTTTTTGAACTTGCAGGATTACGCACGGCGGCACGGCGTCCGGATCGATTCGGGACTTTTCGGCCTGGCTCCCGCAAAAGGGTTGAAGGAGGTGCCTCGGCGCGCCATCAGCATCGTTGGATTCAAGCACAAAGACTACCCTCACATCTGTACGGCGCCGGCCAGCGGCTTCGAAGATCCGAATCTTCCCTTCTATATCGACAAACTCAATCCGATGTGTCATCAGTACGACTACAGTCCTGTCCAGGTTACCGACAGGTTCGGTCCCTGCATAGTTTCCGAAGAATACGACACGCTCTACATCGTGACCAATTGCTCGCTTTGGAAGCATTATGCCGCGGAATGCGAATACAAGGTTGAAATCATCGATCCCAAGGGAAAGATGTACTGCGTATACCGCAAGATTGCACCGCAGAGCTTCGACGCATTCTGGCTGAGCGAACTGCTTTCGGCGGAAGGCATACCATCTGAGAGCACCTACTTCACCCTTTGGGAAAGGAGCAACGATACGCTTCTGATCAGCTACCACTTCCTGTATCGGAAGCGCGATCACGCCATGAGCGCCGACGATACTTTCGGGGGCGTACTGATGATGGAGCCGCTGCTTTTCGACAGGACCGCCGAGGGTGTTTTCGTGCCTGCCGGCGATACACCGGTCAGGAACTATATCCAGGTGAAGCGCTGATGCCTCGACCCCGCGTCACTGCCTTCCCACGTGACGACCGGGGGCAGCAGGATCGATTGCGGGCTGGTGGCAGCGGAGATCGCCGGAATATCGTTCAGGAAGTGACAGCATAAACCAAAGGCCGCCGGCACCCCGGCGGCTTCGCCGGTTCTAAACGCGACGGTGACATCCCCGTTGGCGCCGAGTGTGACCTTCATTTCCGTGCAGCACCGGGGAATTTGAGTGACGGCCACAGCCAGCGCCTTGTGTCCGTCAATCTGGTGGAACCATAGCTGCCGAAGGTACTCTTCCGCCGCACGGGCTTGTCCGACGTAGTCGGTCCTTCCGCCCGAGGCGATTGACCAACGCACCGCTCCCGATTGTAAAAACTCGCTGTGCCAGACTATCATCGGGCAGGTTTCGGGCTGAAGGCTCCCATATATTGCGCCACCCACGCCGAAATCACATGTTACCACCGACGAGGAAACCGTCAGCGGCAGATTAAAGACCAGTTCGTCCCCGGACTGAGTCCGTGAAAGCAGATGCGTCAGCATGACCCAGGATTTACAGGCGGTTGTCTCGATGCGCGTTTCCGCCCCGCAGCCGTCGGGGTATTGTCCCGCAGCCGTCACGCGGGCGCTCAGAGGAAAGCCGACCGCGAATGCCGAAGCGCCCTCAAGAGCGGCCGGGCGCCCGTTGCGGGTGAAAGCGGCAGGCGCCCGCAAATGCGGCACCGAATCATACACGACCTCGTGGAGCGTTCCATACCGGTCGAACACGGTGGAGAAGCGCCGCTGACTACTTAGAAACCGCTTTTCTTCTTTTATCTGCAGGGGATCGTCCATGCCGGCGCTGCCGGGCCGTTGTGTAAAAAGCTTTAATTTCAGTTTCTCGAAGGGGGAAAGCCAGACAGCGAAATCAAGCCTCCGATGAAGGTCGGGGTTGGTGGCGCCCGGGGTCACCTGCACCGGAATCATACGTCCGTCGGCCATGGAGAGGCCGGGGCCGTAGTCGGGGTCCAGCAGCGATGCGGGGATTTCCAGTGAAACAGGATAGAGAAACCGGCGTATTCCGTGAGTTTCACACACGCTGATATGCCCAAGAAAACTCATTGGGTCGTCGCCTCCTTGCGGACCTCGCTGTAAATCGCCGCAATTTTGTCCACCGTGAACCGAGCCGCCCCCCTGTTTTTTTCCAGAACCGAATAGGCCGCCTGCCCCAACGCCGTTCGCCGCTCCTCATCTTCGAGCAACTGCGCGAATACATCCGTGAGTTCCCGGATCTGTGCTTCCCTGTCCGATTTAATTGCCTGGATTTGCCTCAGGGCGCCTCGATCGCGGAAGTCCATGGCGCTTTGCCGAAAGTTCTCCATTGAAGGCCCGATTACGATAGGCCTGGCATACCATGCAGGCTCGAGGATGCTTTGTCCGCCATGCGGGATCAATGTTCCGCCCACGAAGACGACGGTGGCGAACCGGTAAGCCGTGGCAAGTTCCCCGATTGTATCCAGCACCATTACCTCCGCTCCGGTTGCGGATTTATTGTTTTCAGAGCGCCGCTTGATCAGAAAACCTGCACGGGCCGCCAGATCCACGACCCCATCGAAGCGCTCGGGATGCCTCGGCGCCAAGAGAAGTCTTGTTCTTCCGAGGTTGGGCCTAAGCCTCAATCGGCGCAGCACCTCGAGCAGGACCTGCTCCTCGCCTTCATGCGTGCTGCCGGCCACGATAAGGTCCCCATCTGCGGACGTAAGCCCCAGCGCTTCGTCCAGTGATTGCGCCACCTCCTCACTTAGTTGCTGTTTCACCGATTCCTTGTCATACTTTATATTACCGCTTACGATGACCTTATCGGGCGGGGCGCCGATCATTCGGATGCGCTCAGCGTCATCCTCGGATTTCATCAGGAGTACACGGTAGTTGGAGAACACCCTTCGCAGCATGGGACGGACCAAGCGGTAGAAGCGGAAAGATTTGGGCGAAATGCGGCCGTTGGCCATTACAATAGGAATGCCGCGCATGTGCGCCTGGCGCAAGAAGTTCGGCCAGATCTCCGTGTCGATGATCACGATGAGCGTGGGCCGGATCCAGTCCAGAAAATGTCTGGAAACAGATGTAAAATCGACTGGAAAATAGAAGATACTCCCCGGGCCGAATGCTGAAAACCGCTGCCGGGCCATTGTGTGCCCGGTCTTGGTTATCGTCGAAAAGACGAAACGAGCTTCCGGAAAACGAAGGTGAAGCTCATCTACAACCGGCTGGACACTCAGGGTTTCGCCCACCGAGCACGAATGAAACCAGAAAGTCGGCCGTCCGTCCGAACGCAGGCTGTCGGGGAGCAGGCCAAACCGTTGGGGCAAGCCGTGCATGTACTTCCCGTGACGCAATGTCCTGTACAGGAAAAGCGGCATCATGAAAGCGACCCAGGCGCCTAAAAGGAGGCTGTATAGCAGGTACATTTGCCTCTACCCGCGTTCAGGCCCTGACAGCAGAATATCTACCCGCTGAAGATCGGCCTCGGTGTCCACTCCCACCGTGTCATGAGTAGTCTCGACAACGTGAATCGCCACGCCGTTTTGCAGGAAGCGCAGTTGCTCGAGCTTTTCCGCGGATTCCAGGGATGATTCAGGCAGCGAATGAAAAAGGGTGAGCGCCGCCCGCGTATATGCATAGATGCCTATGTGTTTGTAGCGCTTGACCAGGCCCGTGCCATCCCTGTCAAAGGGAATCGGGTGACGCGAAAAATAGAGCGCTCGTCCGGAATCGTCAGTTACCACCTTCACATTATTGGGATCCAGGGCAGCGGCCTCACCAACGGCAACTTTGAGGGTCGCCACCCGGGCATCTCCTGTCAGAAAAGGCGACACGAGGGCCTCGAGGTGGTCCGGACGCAGCATTGGTTCGTCCCCCTGAATGTTGATGTAGATGTCCGCATCAACCCGCTCCATTACCTCTCGCAGCCGGTCGGTTCCGGAGGGATGCCGGCCCGTGAGCATGACGGGGATTGCCTCCCGCTCGCAATACTTAAGAACTTTGTCACTGTCCGTGGCTACCAGCAGATCCGCCAGCAGCCTGGATTCACGAGCGTTCCTATAGACCCAGTAGAGCATCGGTTTGCCTGCTATATTGCGCAACACCTTGCCCGGAAGGCGGGTCGAGTCGTAGCGCGCCGGTATTACCCCCAATATCTTCAAACTATTACCCATGTCTTTTCCTGGAATAATTTACATGAAAGGAGGAAAAGGATTGTCATCAGCGATTATTGCAGCCCCTTCCATCTCGAAAAGCCACGCCGGCCGGCAGACAGCCGCCTCGACGGCAATCAGGGGAATATTTCCGGGGAGGCGTGCGCTCACTATTTCCTTTACGCATTCATAATCCTTGGGATTGCGCATATAGCACAGCGCATAGGCCATATCGTCGAGCGTGGCGCCCTGGCTGCGCAACAGCGCCTCGACATTATTGATCGTCCGATGGGTCTGTTTCTCGATATCGCCTTCATGCGCTATTTTTCCGCTTTCACTGATGCTTGCCGTTCCTGAAATCACCAGGTGGGAGCGATCACCAAACCTTATCCTCAGGCCTCGCTCGAAGGTCACCCCATATAGCATCGTAGGCGGCAGACTCTCCAGTGCGTCTATCGTAACTATTTGCTCCTCGTCGATATTTCCAAGTGAAAAACTGTCCATGGTAACGATGGCTCCAGTCTCGGCGCCCCTGCCCTCTATCCCCGTGCTTGCCACGAATCGGGTATCCCTGCAAAGACCCTGCGAATCGAAAAAGGCCCTGCGCGCTTCGACCATTCCCGCGTAATGGTTATCGATGTCTCTCACATATATCCACGTCCGCACCAGGTTTTTTCGTACATTCAGATTGTATCGATCCAGGAAAGCGCAAAAAGATTTGAAAAGCAGCTCTGTCTGCTGCCTTGAATCAAAAGGTCCTGCTTCTGCCAGATTGGAATTCCAAACCATTGAATAATGATCGCCCTTAACGACCATTCCGGTGCGCCATGGATTGCTTCCGTTGTCTGGAAATTCCCTAAGGAAGTTTCCTGTTCGCTTTCTCAAATGATAAGAAAAAAGGACCAGTGAATCTGGTGTGAGAGGAGTTTGCTGTATCACAGAAACGGCGCCATGCCCAATGTGACGAAAAAGATCGGATTTTATGAGCAGGTTCTTTTGATTGATAATATCGCTGACATGCAGGCGGGAGAAAACGAGAGTCTTCTCCGAAAGACCGAGATATTCAGTCACGGATTGATATTTTTCACATAATTCTGCAATTGCTTTATCAAAGGATCGGGCTTCATTATTTGTAAACGCGAAATAATATTCCTCAGCGCCTTCCGATATTGCAAATGAAGAACACTTGATTGTCTGATCGAAATCCCATCTTCTAACCATTGGAAAAAACTCTCCCGCACTCCACGAGGTGAGGAATCCTTTTCCGGGGTTTAGCCAGTGCATTGTCAACTTAATTCTAACATGCTCAGAACTGCAATGCGTCATTCCGGCGAAGCCTGCCCCGGAAACGCTTTTGATCCGGGGGCCGGAATCCAGAGTCCTTTCGGCTGTTTAAAGCACTGGGCCCCGGCTTTCCCCGGGGTGACGATCGGACCCCAACACATAAAAACTTAGTTGACAATGGACTAGTTTCCACCCGGAAAGTGCCCTTTTCCGCCCCCCGATCAGAGCCTGCCCCGGAAGTGGGCTTTATCCGGGGTCCGGGGCAGGCTCTGGCTGTGTCAATATAGGAAACCGGGAGTATTTCATCCGGAGTTTCCGGATGGATACTATAGCAACGGTCAAAAGGAAGCTGACATGTATCGGCGCGTGCGAACCGCTTTTATCCGTCCTCCGGCAACTGACTTCTGACCTCTGTAATAGCTACCGCGCCTTCAGGGGGGCGTCAATCGACGAGGGGTTTGTACTACTAATTCCGTCAGGGTGTCAAATAATCTTTCGGAGGCTTCCATGAACCCACCGAGGCGTGTTGTTTCGGGCCGGTAGAGCCGGGATTTGCTCCATCCTCTTTGTATGGCGCCGGGCGCCGCACTCCGGGAGGCGTTATCGCTTGCGCTTAACCCGCCATGATATATAATGCCGCCAATCTTGAAGGATGGGTTCGGCTTTTGACCGGACTCTCCCGGAATCAACCTACCGGGCAGGCGCTATGCCGCTCGAGTAAAAAAAGGAGAAGCCAAATGAGCAAAAGAGTAACCGTTCCCGAGATCATTGCCGCTAAAGGCAAGCGCAAACTCACCGAGCTCACCGCATACGATTACCCAACTGCTTTGTGGGCGGACAAAAGCGGAGTCGATATGCTGCTTGTCGGTGACTCGCTTGCGATGGTGGTCTTGGGCCAGCAGGACACCCTTTCAGTCGGAATGATGGAAATGCTCCACCACACTCTGGCGGTCAGCAGGGGGGCAAACCGGGCCATAGTAATCGGCGATATGCCTTTCATGTCCTATCAGGCGAGCGTGGAACAGGCGCTCATAAATGCCGGCCGTTTTATGAAGGAAGCCAGAGCGGGTGCCGTAAAACTCGAAGGTGGAGCAAGGATTGTCCCGCAGGTCAAGGCAATGGTGGAAGCCGGGATCCCTGTGCAGGGACATCTTGGTCTCACCCCGCAGAGCTTAGCGCAATTCGGGGGTTTCAAGGTACAGGGAAAAACGGCCGAAGCCGCCAAGGTGTTGATCGAAGATGCCCAGGCGCTGTCTGAGGCTGGATGCTTCAGTATAGTCCTGGAGGCCATTCCTTCCTCAATCGCCGAGATGGTCACCGAGGCAGTGCCCGTGCCCACTATCGGTATCGGGGCGGGGCCGGGCTGCGATGGGCAGGTGCTTGTCATTCATGATGTGCTGGGGCTTTTCGACAGGTTCGTGCCTCGCTTCGTGAAAAAATACGCCAAGCTTGACGAAGTCATTATAGAAGCCCTGGTCAAATACAGGGAAGAGGTGGAGCAAGGCATTTTCCCCGGACCCGAGCATGGGTTCATGATCGACGAACAGGAAGTAAAAAAGCTCGAAAAAACCTAGATATGTACAAGGGGCGGGGGTCTTGCGGTTCCGATACATGGAACCTGAACGCTGCCGCCCCCCCCTTTAGAAAAAGACCATCACAAATACAGTCCATTCCCTCTGGAATTACTGTTTATACCTGATTTAAAAATCCGAATCATGTGGCTAAATTACATCCAAGTGTCTCGCCTCAAAAACCCCGTTGTCCCCTTTATGATCCTCAACCGAGAGCCAGGATCCCCCTCCTGGCTCTCATTTTTTTGTGATATTTTGCCGGATCGTGATTAACAAACATGGATTCAGCGCTCTTAAATCGTATGTGCGAAAAGGAGACCTCGTGAAGACGCTTTTCACAATTATTGTTTTTCTGGCTGTGGTTGCGGCGGCAGGCGCCGTATTCGTCTGGTTGGGGTTCTATGATATCTCGGCCCGCGTGCCGCATTGGGACATCACGGCTGAAGCCATTGAAGTTTTGCGCGACCGGTCGATAATCGTTCACAGCCAAGGCGTGACGACACCTGCGCCGGGAGACCCCGCGAAAGGGGCGCCCCTGTATCACGAAGCATGCCTGCATTGCCACGGCGCCCCCGGGATTTCGGCGGAACCCTTTTCTCAAGGCCTTTACCCCGCTCCGGCGAACTTGCTTTCCGGGTCCATACAGAACGAATGGAACGGCGCACAGTTGTACTGGATTGTGGAAAACGGGATCAAATTGACCGGAATGCCGGCTTTCGGTTCGACTTACGAGAAAGAGGAAATTGCGGCCGTGATCGCTTTCGTCCAGCAGCTTCCCAAAATTTCTCCCGGCGAGTACGAGCAGATGGCTGGATCGGGTCAACATGAACATCACCATTAGCCGTTTGCCGGCGAGCGGCAGACCGTACGCCGGCGGATGGCCCGGTTTTTAAACAGCAATGTTGACAGGGTTCAGTTCCGGGCCATATCCGGTTTCGTTTGTGGTGTGTGATCCGCAGGCCCCGCCTGATTTTCCCGTTTGACGCTCTCAATAATCGCGGGTTTTAGCGGCGCACTCTGAACCCGGGCTATGCGTGATACCAAGTTGCGCCCATACGGGTAAGAATTGGCGATTGGAACCCCCCTTTTCTAAAGGGGGGCAGGGGGGATTTTGTGAATGGAGGTTTTACCTCTTTGAGCGCAACTTGGTATGAGGCATACCCTGGAGCTGTTTATTATTGCCAAACGCAACCATTTCGAGTCTATCGTGTCAATGCTTTAAAAGCTGATCCAGCCGGCGGAAGTGGCTTTGGGATTGCAGGTCGTCTGGGGTCGGTACAGCGATGTGTTTGAACATGAGTCTTTTGCATGTGCCCACCCTTATCCCGGAATTGGAACTCCGGCTACCAGTTTACCCCGTGGCTTCTCAAATAGTTCTTTGCAATTTCGTTGTTAAATCTGGCCGCCTTTTGCAGGTCCTCAATCGCCTGCCCCGGGTTGCCAAGGTTGCTATAGGAAACACCCCGGTTATAATATGCATCTGCATATGTGGGATTGATATCGATGGCCCTGTCGAAATCCTCGATGGCGCGCCTGTAGTTGCCTAGTTTGCCATAGGCGATACCCCGGTTGCAATATGCCTCTGCATATGTGGGGTCAATATCTATGGCCCGGTCAAAGTCCGAAATCGCCTGCCTTTCGTTGCCCAGTCGGTCATAGGCAATGCCCCGGTTATTATAGGCCAGCGGATATTTTGGAATGATTTCGATGGCCCTGTCATAATCGGAGATCGCGCGCACGTAGTTGCCAAGTTTGGCGTAGGTAACACCCCGGTTGTTGTGAATGAGGGCGTTACGATTGGTGACATTCAGGGCATGGTCGCACAAAGTAATGCTGTTTTGCCAGTATCCGACCTGTATGCGTGTTACAATGAAAAGAGATAGAAGCGCTAATGCAGACGACGCAAAAAGAATCTCTTTCCGGTAACTCCATTTTTTCAAAAATTCCGGAATACCCCACGCTGCCATGATGAACAGGCCAATAAGGGGAATATAAGTGTAGCGGTCCGCCATGGCCTGCCTGCCGACCTGCACAATCCCTATGACGGGCACAAGTGTGCCTGTAAACCACAGCCATCCAACAGTCAGGTAGGGAAACCTCTTTGCCGTCCGGATAACCGTTAAGGTCACAGCGACGAGGAGAACAACCGCCCCCGTGACCTTCCACAGTGGCCATGACCCCGGATGAGGATAAAGAATCGCAAGATTATCCGGCCAGATCGTCTTTCCAATGTAAATGACGTAAGAAACAAAGGCATTGGCGATACGAACACCCGGTGGAAATTCCTCGCCGGACCTGACCGCGCCTCCTTTCGCCTCAGCGACGAGTGTTACGATACTTGAAAGCGCCGCCAGTGCAAAAAGGGGCATTTTTTCCCGGAGCACAGGACCAATCAATGCCCACCGATATTTATGATCCGCCGGTTTTTCCTCTAACTCCACGCCCCGTGAGGTGGTGCGCTTTCTGCTCGATTTCCTTTTTCTCTTATCCGCAGATACAGGTCTATTTACCTCCTTGCGGATTTCCTGAGCGGATTTTTCTTGCTTGAAGCGCTGCAGAGGCCAGTAGTCAAGAAGGAGCAGGACAAAGGGCAGGGTTACAAGCATGGGTTTTGCCATGAGGCCCAAAACAAAAAATACGAGAACAGCCGAATAATTCTTTACCCAACTCCCCCCTCTCCCTCCGGGAGAGGGCCGGTTCTCCACATAATGGATATACGCACCCATGGTGAGCATCCAGAAAAAAGTCGAAAGAACGTCCTTGCGTTCAGCTACCCAGGCAACCGATTCCACGTGAAGGGGGTGAAGCGCAAACAAAGCCGCCACGAAAGCGCTCTGCCAGGGCGCTTTGGTCATCCGGTGAAAAACGAAAAAAAGCAGCAGCGTATTTGCAATGTGGAACAGGAGATTAGTCAGATGATGCCATCGCGGCTTTAATCCAAAAAGTTGAACGTCCAGCATGTGGGACATCCATGTCAAAGGATGCCAGTTTGAGGAATGAGTGGTCGTGAAGGCCCATCGCATTGCCTCCATTGTAATGCCGTTGCGAATATGAACATTTTCGGTTACGTATGACTGATCGTCGTAATTGATGAAATCGCACTGGGTGACCTGCCAAAATGCTATGAGGGTAATAACCGTCAGAAAAAGGTAAATCGCCGGGATTTGTTTAGTTCTTCCTAACATAAACCGCATCCCGTCATCCGGAACAATGCGTCAAGTTGTGCCCTATGTGTCCAAACCACATTTTGGGGTCGAATTCCAGTCGAAAAAACTTCCCGAACAACCCCAAAGCTCGCAAAACCATACGATTTTCAGGCCGAACACGCAAGTGGCAAGACAAATAGACTGATTTTTTCAATTGCAGGACGCACCACCCAGTAGCCCGGATCGTATGGAGCAGATTGCAGGCGGGACATCCCGCAGGAAGTCTTGCCTGATTGGTGTGCACAAAAAATCTCATTGACTTCGGGAGCTGTCGTGCCGCGTTACCAAACATCCTGCGAAGGTGGATTTGTCCGGACACTTACAAATGGTCCGGATTGTCAATCAGATATCGGGTTTCTACGCTGACCCCGAAACGGGCCTGTTAAGGCGGATCGGTGTTTTCGGGAGGTGTTTTCGAAGTAATTTTCCCTGGTCACCATTATTGATGGACGCCTTTTTGAATGCTTTCTCTACAATGGTTGCAGCGTCCAAGTACGAGAAATTGAAGGCCTCTTGCTCTCATTATATCCATGGACCAGTTTTGGGCGTACAACCGGGCGGCGGAATCCAGATTTTTTTTAATATTTTTCTACTTTTTATTCTTTTTCTTGACAAAGACTTTTAAAACGTAGTACTGGCAAAGCCTGACAAAGGGGCAGCCCCCAGCGGGCGTAGAGCAGTGTATTCTTTCTCGATCGCTAACTTATATCGGCCAAACTTGGGCCTGGTTGCTTCAAGGCGACCCTATGAAGCAAGGCAGTATAGTCTTGACCCTTTTGGCGGCTGGAGGCCCGATTGTCTGCCCCGGGTTGATCTCTCGGGGTTAATCGGGCAGAACCATGGCTAATCGCAGCTTTTTTAATGAATGATAAGATCTTTGGGGGATTGATGAAACAAACTCAACAACCCGATCATGGACTCTGGTGGTTGGGGGTCGCGTTGCTGGCTGTTGTGGCTCTGTTTTCGGGATGCAGCGGCGGCCTTAAGTTTCCCACAGAGTACCAGGCCGTCTTGCTGGACAACGGTCAGGTCTATTTTGGCAAGGTGTCGGATACCGCTTCGGCTTACATCCTGATCGAGGATGTGTACTATATCCAGCGGGTGGAGGATCCCGCGAAAAAAGAGATGAAAAACCTCCTGATCAAGCGGGGCAACGAGTTGCACGGCCCGGAGTTCATGCGGATCAACTCCCGGCACGTGGTGCTTATCGAGCCCGTGTCCCCGGATTCCCGGGTGGCCCAGCTCATCCGGGAGGCCAAGTCGCCCACGGCCGCCGCACCACCGGCCGTAGCACAACCGGCCCCGGCACACACAACGCCCAAAAGCGAAAAGAGGGGTCCGGTCCCCAGATAACATTTTTTTCACATTCCAAATGGGGGGAGGGAAGCAACATAGAACTGAAAGAGCTACGATAGATGGTGTTCGCGCCATTTGAGAGCGGTTGCCGGGGGAGGGCCTGGCGCCGCGCCAGGCGCGGGCAATGTGGTCGATTGATATCGCTGACGAGGAGGGGGGAAGTCATGGTTAAACGAATAGCGACGTCAAAGCGAATGGCTCGACTCTTGGTACCGTTAACGAGAAGAAGGAAAGTTAACGGGTGCCTTAAGATGCGTAATTGCTGGCTGCCGCTTTTGGTGGCGGCCCTGTTTGTTGCGGTCATGGTGCCGGGGTTGTCGCAGGCGGCCAACCTTAATGTGCCATCCGTCTCATATCCTGATGGCTATGTTCAGAGTGGTGACGCTTCATATACCTATGGAACCATTGGGAATTTGTCGGGCTCGGGCACATATAATGACCAAGAATATAGCGTAACTTTCACCGGCCATGTGCCGCTGACCACGACAGGCCTTGCCGTCGGTGCCCTGGGGCACTCCGGCACCCTTAATCTGAATACCGCCGGCCCCGGCACTGGCAGCATCACCGTCTCCTATGACGAGGTTGTCGGCGCCTTGGCCAACGGCACCTTCAACCAGGGCGGCGGAACCAATACGGTGGACGGCAGCCTCTACCTGGGTGTGATCATCGGCGTCACCGGTACCTACAACCTGAGCGGAGGCAGCCTCTCGGCGACCGATGAGTACGTCGGCACCACCCTCGGCACCGGCATATTCAACCAGACCGGCGGCACCAATACGGTATCCAACAATCTTTACATTGGCTACCTGGGCGGCAGCGGCACCTACAACCTGAGCGGGGGCAACCTCGATCCCGTCAATGAGTACGTCGGCTACACGGGTACCGGCACCTTCAACCAGACCGGCGGCACCAATACGGTATCCAACAATCTTTACCTTGGCTACCTGGGCGGCAACGGCACCTACAACCTGAGCGGAGGCAAGCTCAAGGTCTATGGTGACGAGTACGTCGGCAGCGCCCTGAGCACCGGCACATTCAACCAGACCGGCGGCATGAATAAGGTAGACGGCAGCCTCTACCTGGGCTACGCCATGGGCGCCAACGGCACCTACAACCTGAGCGGAGGCAAGCTCAAGGTCGAGGGTGACGAGTACGTCGGCATCGCCATGAGCACCGGCACATTCAACCAGACCGGCGGCATGAATAAGGTAGAAGGCAGCCTCTACCTGGGCTACGCCATGGGCGGCACCGGCACCTTCAACCAGACCGGCGGCATGAATAAGGTAGACGGCAGCCTCTACCTGGGCTACGCCATGGGCGGCACAGGCACCTACAACCTGAGCGGAGGCAGCCTCTCGGCCCGCAACGAATACATCGGCTACTCCGGCACCGGCACATTCAACCAGACCGGCGGAACCAATAAAGTGAGATATATGGAGGTGGCTGACGGCACCGGCACTTATAACCTGAGCGGAGGCAGCCTCTATGCGCGGACCATCGACCTGAACGAGGGGGGCACCTTTTACCAGAACCCGATGGGCACCGACCTTGAAGCCCGTCATTTCAACCAGCAGGGGGGCACGGTCACGGGCAGCCTCCAGGTCTATGATCACGGGGTCTTCAACTACTTCTCGGGCGACTTCTCGGGCAGCCTGCGCAACTCGGGCACGGTGAATATCATCGGGCTGTGGCCCAACCAGGGGGCCACCCTGTACATCGGGGGCGACTACACTCAATACTACACTGGGCACCGCACTGGGCTGCTCAATATCAGGATATTCGCGGCGCCCGACAACTGGGGGGGTATCTACAACGACCAAATCATTGTGACCGGCATGGCGAGCTTGGCTGGGTATGTGAATCCGATCCTGGAGAATGGTTACCTGCCGCGTGGCAACACGATCTTTCCAATCATCACGGCGTCGAGCATCTCTGGGTCGTTGATGCCTGCGTACTCACAGCTTCCCAATTCTCATACCCTGTTCTGGACGACCGAAGTCGCGTCTGACCCCACTTTCGACCTGGTGGTTACGCGCAACTACACCGACCCGGGGCTGAACCTCAATTTCAAGCAGCTCGGGGTGGGGACCATGCTCAACGGCCTGGCCGGCACAGCCACCGGCGACCTGGACAACGTGCTTAACGTTATCGACTATCTGCCCACGGCCGGCGCGGTGGGTAACGCGCTGCAGCAGATATCTCCGGATAAAGTCCAGGTCCTGTCCGACTTGAGCTTCACGGCGGTTAGAGCGGAGACCCAAAGCCTGGCCCGCCGGATGACCAACCTGCGGTACGGGATCGACGATATGGGTGGCGCGGGCGGCGCCGGCTCGTATAACCTCGAGGGCTGCAGCGTATTCCTCGACCCCACCGGGTTCCTGGGCTCGAGGAGCACCACGATGGATCGGACAGGCTATAACTTCGACGGCGCAGGCTTCATCATGGGGATTGACCGCAAGGTGGCGGACAACCTGCTGGTTGGGCTGGCCGCCGGCTATACCCACGCCGACGCCTCTTTCTCGAACTCCGGGGGCAGCGCCGATGTCGACGTGGTGCCCATTTCGATCTACGGCGCTTACATGCCCAATGACTTCTACATCTTCGGCACCGCCGGCTATGCTCGGAACCTCTACGATCTGAAGAGGCAAATCAGCTTCAGCGAGCCCGATTCTGGCCCAGGAATGGATCAACCCCTCCTCCGTATCCCGCGTCGCCTCGAGTTCTCCGGGCGGTAACCTGTTCGACTTGTACGCGGAGGTGGGTTACGACGTGAAGGTCAAGCCTGTGGTGGTCACGCCCATAGTGTCCGTGGGCTACTCCCACCTCGGGATCGACAGTTTTACGGAGACCGGGGCCGACTCTTTGAACCTGAACGTCTCCAGCGAGAGTATCGACTCCGCGCAAACGGGCGTAGGCGCTAAGGTCACGGCCCCCTTCACTTCGGGCGGCATGAAAGTGGTGCCGCAGGCTTTCGCCACCTGGCAGCACGAGTTCTCCAACGGCAAGCGGGATATAGGTGCCAGCCTGGCGCAGGGGGGCGGCATGTTCGGCTGGGAGACCGAGGGAGCTAAGGGGAACTTTGCGAATGTGGGCGGCGACGTCACCATGTTTGTCAATAAGAACGTCTCGGTCCATCTCGACTACAACGCCGAAGTGGGCGGCGCTGCCAGCACCACCCATATTTTCAACGCGGGCTTGCGCTGGCAGTTCTAAGAAAGGGTGCCAGCCGTGTGATGGATAACTAGTCTGTTTTCTTCCAACGAAAGGCCCGCCGGCCCTGTGGCCGGCGGGCCTTATCAATATGAACTGCTCCCGGCTCAACGGCTTGATGCCGGTCTACAATTTCTCGATCCTGACCGGTGCCAGTTTCCACGGCCCCGGGAGTAACGCGGATGCCGAGACCCGGCCCCTCATGGTCTATGCCCGGGGCGCTTCCATGCCTTAATATGACAATGGACATCATGACGCGGGAACGACCCTTTCACTCCATGAACAGGCCTATCCGAATGTTGGGCGGCTTGAAGCTGCTCGTCTGCCTGCTGTTGGCCGGGGCAATCTTGCTGCCCTACCTCCAGGTTAAGGACCACGGTTTCATCACCCTCGATGACCCAATGTATGTCACGGAAAATCACGAAGTGCAGGCCGGGCTGACCTGGCAAGGGGTAAAATGGGCCTTCACCACCATGCAATCCTCCAACTGGCATCCTTTGACGTGGCTGTCTCACATGCTGGACTGCCGGTTATATGGCCTGCATCCCCCAGGCCACCATATGACCAATGTGGCCTTTCACCTGGCTGACACAATTCTGCTGTTTCTGTTTTTGGCCCGGCTGACCCGGGCCCTGTGGCCCAGCGCCCTGGTGGCGGCCCTGTTCGCCCTGCACCCTCTGCACGTGGAGTCCGTGGCCTGGGTGTCGGAGAGAAAAGACGTGCTGAGCGCGTTCTTTTGGCTGACCACTATGTGGGCTTACGCGGGCTACGCCGCGGCCCCGTCGCTACGCCGCTATCTGCCGGTCCTGCTGTCCTTCACCCTGGGGTTGCTGGCTAAACCAATGCTGGTCACACTGCCATTTGTGCTTCTTCTTCTGGACTTCTGGCCCCTGGGTCGGATACCGGGAGGACCGGCGCCGGGCCTCACCGAAGCTGAAGATCCCGGGCTAGTGCCGGCCAGGGGCGTCTACCGGCGACTCCTCCTGGAAAAAATCCCCCTGTTGGCCTTGGTCGCCGTTTCGTGCCTGATTACCATGGTGGTGCAAGCAGACACCGGCGCCATGATGCCCCTGGCCGTGATGCCCCTG
This sequence comes from uncultured delta proteobacterium, assembly GCA_963805125.1. Lineage (GTDB taxonomy): Bacteria > Desulfobacterota > Syntrophobacteria > Syntrophobacterales > Syntrophobacteraceae > SbD1. Next base: position 996,791 of record CAWDTD010000001.1, read on the forward strand.
GGTCCGCGGATCGCCAACGCCCTGGTCGCCTATGTCAAATATATCGTCAAGCTGTTCTGGCCCTACCCCATGGTCTTCTTTTATCCCCTGGCCCCGGTGCCCTGGTGGCAGGCGGCGGTGGCGGGCCTGGCCTTGCTGGCCCTCTCCACTTTCCTGTTATACCGGGCCCGGCGCTATCCGTACCTTGCGGTGGGCTGGTTCTGGTACCTCGGGACCCTGGTGCCGGTAATCGGACTGGTTCAGGTCGGGGGCCAGGCCATGGCGGACCGCTATGCATATATCCCCTTCATCGGATTGTTCATCATGGTCGCCTGGGGGGTGTCCGAGCTCACCGCCGGGCGGCGGCATCGACAGGTTGTCGCAGCCACGGGCGCCTTCATGGCAATCCTGGCCTGTCTGCTCTCCACCTGGGTACAGGCAGGCTATTGGCGCAACTCGGAGACCCTCTTCAACCACGCCCTTCAAGTCGACCGCAACAACTACATGGCCTATCATCACCTAGGCATGGCCCTTGCCAACGAGGGAAAGACCGACCAGGCCATCGCCATGTATCGGAATACCCTGGCACTGGCCCCCCAATACGCTCCGGCTTACAACAACCTCGGGATCATCTACGCCCAACTGGGCAGATTTGACGAGGCGGTGTCCTTGTTCAAGGCGGCCATCAAACTCACACCCACCAATGCCGTCTTTTATCGCAACCTGGCCCTGGCTTACCAAAAGCAGGGGAAAAACCCCGAAGCTGAGGCGGTAATGGCCCATGTCAAGTGGCTAACCGGGGATAGAGGCTTACAGTATTAGCAACGTTTAAAAATCGCGAAAATCCATGGTCGAGCAGCATAGGGGAATCTTGCCCCCAGCCCCGAGCCCTTCGTATCACCCACTTGTCTGATCGGGTGGGCTCAGCAGGAAACCGATTCGTCCTGTTGCTCCGATCGCAGGAAGAGGGTCAGCCCCCTTTAACCTCCGCTGCAGGGTTAGTGGTCTTGTGATCCGCAGGGGCCGCCTACTTTTCCAGTTTGACGCTCTCGATCACCACGGGTTTTACCGGCACATTCTGAAACCGTCCGGAATTTGAAGTCGCAACACCCTTTATCTTGTCCACGACGTCCATTCCGTCGATAACCCTGCCGAAAACAGCATAGCCGAAACCGGCGGCTGAATTGTCCCTGTGGTTAAGGGACGGATTGTCCACGACGTTTATGAAAAACTGTGCAGTCGCGCTGTCAACGACCATTGTTCTCGCCATTGCAATAGTGCCGCGGTCGTTTTTAAGCTCGGCGCCCGCTTCATTTTTGATGGGGGCATGGGTTGGCTTCTGTTTCATATCAGTAGTAAACCCGCCCCCCTGGATCATGAAATTGTCCATGGTGCGATGGAAGATCGTACCGTCGTAGAATCCTTCATCCACGTACTGGAGGAAGTTTTTCACTGTTTCGGGGGCTTTGTCGGGCCAGAGTTCGATCCGAATCAAGCCCTCGGAAGTCTTCATAGAGACGGCCGGATTTGCGGATTGGGCTTTTTCTGCGGTATCCGCCGCCCAGGAGAGGCCCTGCACCGCGAGCGCACTGCATGATATGAGGACGATCAACAATGTGTTAAAAAAGTAAACCATTTTCTGCTCCTTTCAATAAAGGCCAAGCATTGACACGTAATCGGTCCGAAGTTCCGGAATGGAGCCGGGAGAATTTAATGACAAAAGGACAGAGTACAAGGGGCAGCGCCTCCAGTTACCTCAGGGCGGCTGCCGAGCGGTTCGACTCGGCGGACCGGATTGCCGAAATCAGGGAATTAGGGGCTGGAAACGTAAACGACACGTTTCTTGTTGCCACCGGCTCGAAACGAGACAAATACTTCGTTCTTCAGCGCATAAACAGACGTGTATTTATCAGACCCGAATTAATAATGCAAAACCTTCGCGTATTGTCCGCGCACGTTTCAGAGGGCCTGAGGCGCAATCCGCCTGCCGGCCGCCGCTGGGAGATGCCGCGCGCGCTTCTCACAGCCGATTCGACAGATCACTGGATCGATCCTGACGGCTGCTTCTGGCGCGCGATCAGCTTCATAGAGGACTCGGAATCGTTCGATTCGGTCATCGACCTCGATCATGCAGCCGAGGTCGGGTTTGCCATAGGGCTTTTCCACAGCCTTGTGAGCGACCTGCCTGCAGAGAGGCTGAAGGACACGCTGGAGGGTTTTCACATCACCCCGATCTATCTGGGGCGCTATCTGGCGGTTTTGGAAAAAGGCCGCACACCTGCATCTGCCGATGCGGCTTATTGCATGGACTTCATAGACAGGCGCAAGGAGTTCGCGTCGGTTCTGGAAAAGGCCAAAGCGGACGGCAGGCTGCCTCTCAGGATAATTCACGGCGATCCCAAAGTGAGCAATGTAATGATCGATACCAGGACGGGGCTTGCCGTAAGCATCGTGGACCTTGATACCGTCAAGCCCGGCCTGGTTCATTATGATATCGGCGACAGCCTGCGTTCATGCTGCAATCCGCTTGGAGAAGACCCCGGCACGCCCGAAGAAGTCCGTTTCGAACCCGGACTCTGCCAGGCGCTGCTCAGGGGTTATTTTTCGGCGGCCAAAAGCTTTCTCACCGAACACGATCGCGAATTCATCTACGATTCTATCCGCCTGCTGGCCTTCGAGCTGGGAATGAGGTTTTTTACCGACTACCTGGAAGGCGACGTTTATTTCAAGGTAAAGGACCGCCGGCACAACCTCCGAAGAGCGCTTGTGCAGTTTCGGCTGACCGAAAGTATCGAGTCGCAGGCCAAGGCTCTTCGCGCGATTATCAGCGAGGCTAAATGAGGCGGCATGTTGGATGGCCGGGACACCTGGGTTCAAACCAGCGGTCGCTCTTTACCCGGCATCTGTCCGGACACACGGTGGAACACAAATGGAATACTTGACACAAAAAGGGGTGGTGGCGGAAGGTTCCGTGCGCCCCTTTGCCCATTCTTGTGATGCGGGGAGTCGAACCCCGTAGCACATAGGCCGGGGGCTGGATTACAGGGTAACGAGGGATGCCTGAGCCGCGCATGGCCCCGGCCGGTCTGCTCCGAGCCAGGGGTCAAGGCGTTGCGGGCGGTAGCCGGGCAAATCGGCTGTAGCTCTTAGTTACGGGGGCGCATTTCTCCGGCGCTCCACGCCCCTTCATGCAGCTTCTTTTGCGCTAACGACCAGCCGCATTCCAACGGCCTTGAGGGCGGCTTCGACCTGGTCCATGCGAGAGTTGTGATCGAGGTCGAGGAGTCTGCGGACTTGTCTTGCGTCAACGCCAAGCTTCTGGGCGAGGGCAAGCTGAGTAATCTTCTGCCGCCGCATCGCCTCATATATGGCGAGCTTTGCGGAAACAAGCACCGGCAACGTCACGGCCGTGGCGCCTGGCGCTGCTGCGGAAGGAGCCGGGACTTGGCGGCCTTCGTCCATGTAGCCGGAGAGGGCCACGATGAGCGCATCGAGCGCCCACTCCAGCGCATCGGACGCGTCTCTTCCAACGGTCGTCGCCTCCGGAACGTCGGGGAATTTGGCCATCACTTGGCCGGTTTCATGGTCTTCTATGAGCGTCACAGGATAAGTCATGGGGGCCTCCTATATTACGTCTTTCGGGTCGATTCCAAGTTGTTTGCACAGTTCCTTAACAAAGGGGCCTGCAATGTCGACGTCTCCATGGATGGGGATAGTGGTTTGCCTGCCCTTGTACTTTGCCAGGCAGTGGCCGCCTTTTCCGCGCCCCTTAATAATTTCGACCCCGAGACGCTTGAGTTTTCGTATGAGTTCACGCCCTTTCATGCTTTGGATTATAGGACAGATATGTCCTTTTCTCAAGCCTTTTCTGTCACACAGGCGTAACACAGACTTTATGACCTTCCGGCTAATTAATAGGGGGCCCGAGTGGATTTGAACCTCCGGCATCTTCGAACCCCTTTCTCATCTGACTATTCACCGATTTTCCAGGACGGTTTGACCTCCAGCGCCGCTGCGGCTTTCCCGCCATCGATACCCACCCCGAAAAGCCTGTAGACCCATATCTGGTAGGCAATGACAATGGGCACGAATACCAGGGCCACTGCGAGCATGATTTTGAGTGTCAGGGGACTCGATGATGAATTGAATGCTGTCAGGCTGAATGCCGGATCGATGCTGGATATGAGCAGATTCGGGTACATTCCGCCGACTCCGAAAAGCGTAACCGTGACGATGAAGACAGCGGAGGAAAACCAGGCTTTCAGCCATTGCGCCCGCCGGATGAAGAGCACTGTCCCGATGAGCGCCATGACCGCTGTAAGAGGAATTACGAACAGCACCGGCGCTTTCATGTAATTGTCATACAGACCCGTTGAGAAGTAAGTGGCCCCCAGGAACACGACCGCCGCCACCGCAAGTGCAAACCAGAGCCTGCCCGCGAGATGCCCGGCGCGCTTTTTGAGGTCGCCTCCCGATTTGACGGCGAGCCAAAGAGACCCGTGCACCGTGAAGATCAGCGTGAAGAGAATCCCTCCCATAAGCCCGTAGGGGTTGAGCAGCGAAAAGAGCGACCCCTGATAAACTCCGCCTTTATCAATCAGGATGCCGCGAAACAGATTGGCGAAAGCCACGCCGAACAGCAACGCCGGTCCGAAGTTACCTATCCACAGCAGGGCGTCCCAGAACCTTTTCCAGCCCCCTGATGAAAATCCGGACCTGAACTCCATTGCGACGCCACGCACTATGAGGCAGAACAGGATCAACAGAAGGGCGGAGTAGAGGCTGCTGAACATCACGGCATAAGTTCTCGGGAACGCGGCGAAAGTAACTCCGCCTGCGGTTATCAGCCAGACCTCGTTTCCGTTCCAGTAAGGCGCCATGCTGTTGTAAACGGCCCGTCTCTCGCCCTCGTTCTTTGCGACGAACGGGGCCAAAGTTCCAATCCCGAGATCGAAGCCGTCCAGGACGAAATAGACGGCCCACAGAATTGCCCAGAGAGCAAACCAGATTGTCTCAAGCATATCCCATCTCCCCATCAGCCGCTTCGGGCAGGGCCGTTTCATCTACGGGCCCTTTCCTAGCATGGCTCCATATCAGGTAGTAAGCCACCACCCCCAGGAAAGTATAGACAAGTACGAACGCGCCGAAAGAGACCGCTACCTGGGAGGCCGCAATCGGAGATACGGCATTCGAGGTCTTCATCATTCCGTATACCACCCAGGGCTGTCTGCCCACTTCGGCGAGCATCCAGCCAAATTCGGCGGCCACGTAGGGCAGGGGAATGGAAAAGACGAACACCTTGAGCAAGGCGGGCCGGTCTTCGACCGTGTTGCGCCTGAGCCAGCCGATAATTGCCATTACGAGGAAATAGAACCCGAGCACGATCATTACTCGGAAGGAGACAAACGAAATGGTTACCGGAGGCCTTTCCGAGGGCGCAAAAGCTTTTAGACCCTTCACTTCCGCCGAAAAATCATGGTATGCCAGCATGCTCAAGCCGCCGGGGATTGCGCCCAATTCGACGCTGTTGCGCTCGTGGTCCGGATCGGGGATAACGAACAGGTACTGCGGGGCGGATTTTTGGGTCTCCCAGATCGACTCCATGGCCGCGAACTTTGTGGGCTGTATCCTGGCGACCTCACCGCCGTGCATATGGCCCTGAACAACTTCAACGATCGTAAAAATCAGGGCGAATGAAACCCCCAGCCGAAAGGATTTCTTGAAAAAGGAAATGTGCTGCTTCCTGAGTAAATGCCAGGCGCTGACGCCCATGACGAAAAAGGCTGAAAGTATATAGGCGGCTGAAACCGTATGGACTATCGTATGCCATGCAAACGGCTGGGTAATGATGGCCATCAGGTTGTCGAGCTCGGCCCGGCCGTTTCGAATGACAAAGCCCACCGGGTGCTGCATCCACGAATTAGCGATCAGGATCCATAGGGCCGAAACGTTCGAGGAGAGCGCCACGAGCCAGATGGCTGCCGCGTGAGCCTTCGGTGAGAGCCGCTTCCATCCGAAAGCCCATACGGCGATAAAAGTGGATTCCAGAAAAAAAGCCACTGTCGCTTCAATTGCCAGCAGCGAGCCGAAAATATCGCCAACGTACTCCGAGTAGCGTGACCAGTTTGTCCCGAACTGAAATTCGAGCGTTATGCCCGTAACCACCCCCACGGCGAAGTTAATCAGAAAGATTTTGCCCCAGAAACGGGCCATGTTTCTGTACTCTTCGTTTCCAGTCCTTACGTAGGCTGTCTCCATTATCGCCAGCAGGACGGAAAGCCCGAGAGTTAGAGGCACAAACAGGAAATGAAAAAATGTCGCCGCCGCGAACTGGAGTCTGGATAGCATAAGGGTGTCCATATGCTGTCTCCCTTAATGTGTGAGGATTCTAACTTCGCCGCCATTTTTTTTGCCGCGAACACTTCGCTTTTGTCTAATCAACCCTGGAAAAGGCCATGGCTGCGGAACCGCAGACCGGGCAGGTGTCGGGCGGCCCATCCGCGCAGGTGTAGCCGCAAACCGAACAGACGTAATAATCGGTCTCCTCGAGCGACCCCGTCCGATCGAGGGCCTGCTGATAGAGCGACGCATGCGTAGCCTCCACGGCATTGGCATAGGAGAAGCTCTTCAGGGCCGCGAGGTTTCCTTCTTCTTGCGCCTTTTCGATCATCGGAGGATACATCTCCGTGTATTGATAGGTCTCACCGGCAATGGCCGCTTCGAGATTCTCCACGGTGGTGCCGATCTCCCCCAAAGTCCGGAGGTGCGAAAGCGCATGAACGGTTTCGGCCTTTGCGGCAGCGCGGAACAGCCTCGCTACCTGGGAGTAGCCTTCTTCTTCCGCCTGTTTTGCGAAGGCGAGATATTTGCGGTTTGCCTTGGACTCGCCCGCAAAGGCTTGCAGCAGATTCATCTTTGTTTCGGTGCCGTTTTTCATTTTGGTCTCCTGATTAAAATTCGATTCGGTTTTCCTTGCAGCAGGCCGGAACTTACCCCGGCGCAATTTCCACTGACGGATTTCCTCTCTTCCGGCCACCAGCCCTTCCTGATGTGATCCTCTTTCTCCAGTTCGGCAACCTTTCTGATCTTGAATGCCGAGTCCCTCAGAAGCCCGTACAGAACTCCACAGCCGACGTCTTCCCTCGTCCCGTCACCCAGATCGGCCAGTTCGACCATCGTTTCAGTCAACCGGAGTATCCTTCCCAGTATTTCATTGTATTTCTTCATCTCATCCCCCGAAGGCCAAGTTTGCCGCTTTCAATGGCAACGAGCGTACCAAGTCCGAGGGCATGCGGTAAATTTAAATTAATGTGTAAATTCAAGTGGTTATACAGTATGGAATTTTGCCTCGCAATGGTCTGGATGAAAAGCGAGACACTTGTGAGACAGTCGCGATAAGAGGCAATCTATTCGGAAACGAAGTAATTCAGGGGGGAGCAAGCTGCCGGGGGGTGAGTTTATGTGTCTCGAGATACAACATGAGACATATCTGTATCATGAGACAGGTTCAAGAAACGGTGGTAGTGGGGGAATCGGTGGAATTCAATCTTACCTGTCCGGATGACATTGGCCCTTATTTTGTTCCAGGGGCAGCGTGACTATAAAGGACGACCCTTCTCCGGGCATACTTTTCGCCGTAATATCGCCATTGTGGCTCTCCACGATTTTTCTGCATATTGCAAGCCCTACTCCGGTACCTTCGTATTTATCGCGTCCATGCAAGCGCTGAAATGCTTTGAATATCCGATCGAGGTAGATTTCGTCGAAGCCTATCCCGTTGTCTTCGACGATGATGCGGCAGCAAACCTTACCGTTCGGGGCCTGCGCACCGCATTGCTCCCCATGAATTTTTATGACGGGCCTTTTATTCCTGTTGCGGAACTTCAATGAATTGCCGATAAGATTCTGAAAAAGTTGGCGCATCATGCCCTCCTCCGCCTCGATGGCGGGCAGATGTCCGATCTCTATCGCAGCGTCAGCCTCTTCAATGAGCAGCTTTAAATCGGCTATCGCCTCCCGAACAGGTCCGGCCAATTCGACCTTATGAAAAAGTTGTGCTTTCTCCGCCGCGCGGGAATATTCCAGTGCGCCGCGTATCATGCTGCGCATTCGAGTTGCCGCGGTCTGCATTCTCCTGATGTGATCTTTTCCCTGGGAATCGAGCGATGCGTTGCATCGGGTAATAATCATGTCCCCAAAGGTCTGGATTTTTCGAAGCGGCTCCTGGAGATCATGAGAAGCTATGAAAACAAAATCCTGCAAGTCCCGGTTGCTTCGCTCAAGCCTTGCCGAGTAGGCCCTGAGCGCTTCGCTCTTCAGCAGAAGTTCTTCCTCCACGCGGCGCCTCTCCACAATCTCCGCGGTGAGTTCGGCGGTCCTTTCTCTAACTTTTTCTTCCAGGAGTTCGTTAAGCAGCCTGAGATCGGTTTCTGCCTTGATAAGTTCCTCGTTCTTGCGAACTGCGGTCTCGTAGGTTGAGAGCAGGATTTGGATTATCTGCCGGACATTGGCGCTGATCAGGTACGGCTTCCCGGCATATTCCAACTCAAAAGGAGGCAGCCGATGATCTTCGCCTTCAGCCCGCTTCCCTGAAAGCTCTTCCCTGATATAGGAAAGCAGGTATTCCGCATTGTAAGGTTTGACGATGAAATTGCTCGCTCCGCTGTGGAGTCCTTTGAGGATGTCGCCTGCTTCCGACAGGTAGCTAAGCAGGATAACAGGGATGCCCCTGAGCTTTTCGTCTTTGCGGATGGTTCGGCAGAGTTCGTATCCATCGATCTCCGGCATGACTATGTCGCTTATGACCATGGCGGGTCTGTTTCGCCTCAGCCAGCCCAGGGCTTCCCTTCCGTTGCCTGCGACCGAAATACGATAGCCCCGTTTCTCCAGGATAAGCTTTAGCTCCATGGCTTGAGTTGGACTATCCTCCACGACGAGCAGGACTTCCTGGTCGTCTGTAGCGGTATTTTCAGCAGAAGACATTTCAGCAACTCCGAATTGCGAATTCAGGAATTAAATCCCTCAATCCCTCAATCCCTCAATCCTTCTTCACAAGTTTAGACAAAGCCGCCGCTATTTCGTGAGGCGAAAGAACATGGGCTGCGGCGCCCAGTTTGATCGCCTCGCCAGGCATGCCGAAGACCAGGCAACTCTCCTCATTCTGTGCGATAGTTACGGCCCCTTTGTCTCTCATGGACCTGAGTCCTTCGGCCCCGTCTCTTCCCATGCCTGTCAAAATCACTCCGACCGCTCTGTGAGCGAACACGTCGGCGACGGTCTGAAAAAAGTGCGAGATCGAGGGACGCATACCGTCCACGGGCGGCCCCTCGAAGAGCTCGGCGCGGCCGCCCTTCACGACGCCCATGTGGACCCCGCCGGGTGCAAGATAAACATTTCCGGACTTCAGGTCCTCACCCTGGACGGCGACATGCACGGGTAGTCTGCACGAAACTGCAAGCGACTCGGCAAAACCGTCTATAAACCCGGGAGATATGTGCTGGACGATGAGAATCGGTACAGGCATATCGACCGGCAATGTCGACAGGATCGTTTGGAGGGTTGCGGGGCCTCCCGCCGAAGCTCCCATCGCGATGATCTCGATATTGCCGGGCACTGCGGGATTTACATCTCGATCAGCCCAACGAACAGGTGTTTCGAGGTAGCGCATCGGCCAACGCTTCACGACCTTGACTTCGGACATCAGTTTAACTGTCTGAACGAGGTCCTTTGCCGTTTGTTTGTGATCGGGATGTCCGAGGCCCATGGGTTTTTGGACAGCCGCCACCGCGCCTGCGTTCAGCGCGCGAAATGTCGTCGCCATCTCTCGTGGATCTACGCTCACGCTTACTATGACGATAGGCACGAGATGCGTTTCCATGATCCTGCGTGTAGCCTCGTACCCATCCATCACAGGCATGCTGATGTCCAATCGTAACTACGTCGGGCTTGAGTTCCTGCACGGCTTGCAGGGCTTCCCATCCGTTATTTGCCGTTCCAACGATATGAATCTCCGGATCGGAGCCAAGAATATGATGGAGAAGTTCGCGCACCACTGCCGAATCTTCCGCAAGAATAGATGATTGATGTCTGTTGCCAGGATTGTAATCCTCCAGTCGCTGAGGTCGGGAATCATCCTGCTCAGAAGGATGGCGATGGAATAGGGCTCTTCTCCCGTAGAGCAGCCCGAACTCCAGATTCTAATGTGCTTTCCATTCACCCGGCGCGCCTGAATCAGTTCGGGAAGAACGATCTGTTCAAGAAGCTGAAAAATCTTTTTATCTCGGAAAAAATAGGTTTCTCCGACCGTAAGATGGCTGGCCAGGACTTCGATATGACTTCGCTTCAATGGGGATGACAAGAGCCATTCCAAACAGGCTTCGCTGTCTTCGAAATCCAGATCGCGAGCAGCGGAGTTGAGTCCCTGTTCCAGGTCCCGCCGGCGCTCTTTAGGAAACCACAGGCCCATTCTGGAGGCAACGAATGCAGCGAGCCTCTCCAGGTTCTCTTCTGACATCCTGCTTGGCATCTTATACCAAGTTGCGCCCATACGGGTAAGAATTGGCGATTGGAACCCCCCTTTTCTAAAGGGGGGCAGGGGGGATTTTGTGAATGGAGGTTTTACCTCTTTGAGCGCAACTTGGTATTAGGCCCCGGTCTGGTTTACCATCAGTCTTTATCGTTTTTTGTCGTTTGGGAGCGGAAACGCAAAATTGTGCGGGTGATTTGCGCTAAACCTGTGACATTGCCCCATTAAGCATTCTATCTTCTTCCAGAGAGAGGAATGTGTCGAGGTCATGAATGAGAACCATCCCGTCTGCAAGTTTTGCAACACCTTCCACATAATCCATCCGGGGAAGTATACTGGAAGACTCGACTACTCCATCGGGGGAAGCATCGATGACCCCGGATACCGAGTCCACCAGGAGGGCCACCGGCCGTTTGGCCGTCCTTGCAATTATTAGATGGTCGTTCAAGCCGATCTCTTTGTGCGGCAATCCGAATCGCCTTCGAATATTTACAGCGGGAACAATGCGGCCCTCAATATTTATCACGCCAAGCACAATTTCCGGCGCTGAAGGCAATGGCGTCACTTCCACAGCGCGAACCACCCTCTGGACCGCAGACAGGCGTAAAGCATACCGCTGTCCGTCCATAGAGAAGACCACCAGTTGCCCCGGCAGGATCATATCTTTCCACTCAGATGCATTTGACTAAAACATGAATAATGTAGCCGCGTCAACCTGCCCATATCGTAGCACAAAACATGGCTGAAATATATCGAGAGGCATGAAAAATCACCCCATGCCGAATGCAGGTATCTTTGCGCCCGTTTACCGATTCGGCATCTTTTCCAAAAGCCGGTACAGAGTCGCGCGGCCCACTCCGAGCAGCTTCGCCGCTTGGGACCTGTTTCCGCCGGCATTCCGAATGGCTGAGGCGACGGCCTCCGGCGTGAGTCGGGGCTTCGGCCCCGGCTTCAAAGTCGTGCAGGTTATCTGCCGGATTTCGAGTGGAAGGTGTTCGGCTTCGATATTGCGTCCGCGTGACTTTACCAGGGCAAAGTGGATTGCGTTTTGCAATTCGCGCACGTTTCCCGGCCAGATGTAGTCCATCATAATAGACAGGGCTTCCCTGGAGAGCCGGGCTGCCTTGTGTCCCTGTTTGGCGGCCAGCTTCAGGAAATGGAAGGCGAGCAGAGGTATGTCGTTTCTGCGGTCGCGAAGAGGTGGAATGCTGATCGGGACTACGCTCAGACGGTAAAAGAGGTCCTCGCGGAAATTCTGCCGATCCATCTCCCGCCTCAGGTTCCTGTTAGTCGCGCTGATTATGCGAACGTCAACGGAAATCGTCTTTTCACCGCCAACCCGCTCGAAGGTGTTCTCCTGGAGTACGCGCAGGAGCTTCACCTGCATGTGCCTGGGAAGCTCGGAAACCTCATCGAGGAAAAGGGTCCCTCCATCCGCCAGTTCGAACCGGCCTTTCTTGTCCCGAATCGCCCCCGAAAATGCCCCTTTCACATGGCCGAAAAGCTCGCTTTCCAGCAACCCTTCCGGCAGGGCCCCGCAGTTTACCGGCACGAACGGTCCACCAGCCCTCGTGCTTTCATTGTGAATGGCAGCGGCTACCAGTTCTTTTCCAGTCCCGGTTTCACCGGTTATGTGCACAGGATAACCCGTCGCGGCAAGATTTCTGATCTGCTCGTACACATCGAGCATCTTACGATCCCTGCCGACAATGCCTGAAAAACTCGTAAGCTCGCCAAGCCGGAGCTGAAGGCTTATGACCTGGGTAAGATCCCGGAAAGCGGCAAGAACACCGATAAAGGTCCCCTCATCATCGTACATGCCGGTGACCGACATTTCGATCTGGCGTGTATCGCCCGACCGGGTGGCGGCGTTTATGGTGTAAGTGTGGTGTCCCAACGGCGCCGGGGGGTGGCCGCAAAAGGAACACTTGCTCCCGCAGAACGGAGATCCGAATACGAGGTGGCAATCCCGCCCGAGTACATCTTCGCGCGAATAGCCGGTGATCTTTTCAGCCGCCCGGTTGAAAAACAGGATTCGCCGATTGAGGTCATGGGCGATTATGCCCTCCATCAGGTTATCGAGAACACTTTGAAGGTTCTTTTGTTGAGCGACGAGATTTTCGAGGGTCACGATCGTCATGGGGACTCCCTGCCTCAATCCCTCAATCATCAATTCGTTTTCAATGGCTTTCCCTTTGCGCTTGCGCCCATTTGGGCCAGCGAGTCGTTCAGTTTTTTAACGGCTTCGTATTTTACCCTCACCGTGCGAGCCGCGCCGTCTCTTTGCATCCAGACAGTGACGGGGCCAAGGGTTTTGGCGGGAAGTCTGTCCCAGGTCAGCGAGCTTTTTTTTCCAAAGACATCCACGAACTGAAGCGAATTGGGCGCCCCTTCCGGTGGGTTGGACCCAGGTTCGACGGCTTCGATGTATTCGACATTTTCCATGAAGGCCAGGAAGTTCCTGACAACCCAGGGATTTTCAACGGCCTTGGGAGCAGCCGTGCCCTGCTTCGTTCCCCAACTGTTCTCGCCCATCCAGGCCAGGTTTCCGCGCCCATTCTCCGTTTTCCATGTAATCTCCCTTATGTCCGCAGCATCTGCCGAGATGAAAGAACGGTCGGCGAGCGAGACGACAGACCTCGGGATCGAGCCAAGAATGTGGGAGGCAATCACCACCGGGCCGTCGATTTCGGAGCTGGCGGCAACTGCCTGTTTTTTTGTCTCGTCGGGGTCTGCGACCTTTAATTCCGATGTTTTCCCATCCTTCAGTTGAAGCCTGATCTGCACCAGGGCTGAAGACGGCATGGCGTCTTTTCCGGCGAAATCCACAGCCCGAAGCCAGTGGAGTTCATCAAGCAGATTTTGGACCTTCCTGTCTCTAATCTCGAGGTCCGGCTGATTTGCCGATTTCCACAGCTTTGTCCCACCATGCCGCTCGAGGCTGAATGCGTCTCCGTTGCGCCATTTCACATCCACAGCGCTGACCTGGTCGGGCTGCCATGTGAACAGTTCCTTCCTGCGCAGATCTTTAAGGCTCTTGTTCAGGGCGTTATAGGTTGCTTCGGACACCATGAAAACGTCCCCGCCGCCCCCTGCCTCTGCGTATCGCGAGGCTTGAGTTTCAACAGGGTTTTTTCCTCCAATCCTGAGTTCGAGCCAGGTGCTGCCCGCCAGCACGCGGACCACCAGAGAAGGCTTATCAAGCCCGAAGGCGTCGAGATTGCCGGACGGTTTACCTATTTTGCGCTCCTGCTCGATATTCTGAAGCGCCGAAAAAAAGTCGGCAAATACCATACTGTCGACATCACAGGCAATGGGCTTGGAAATTCTCCACTTAGCCCCCTTTTCCAGGCAAAGCGTTTTAGTCTCCCCGGACCTGATTTCAATTTCTTTAACGGCCTGAGCGTCGAAGGCAAAAACACGCCTGGATTCCATTTCCTTCCGGGCCGCTTCCTTCTGTTTGGCGTCCATGACCAGGTAAATCCCGCCAACCAGCAGCAGAATCAGGAAGTATATGGAGGTAGTCCGCCATTTCATCTCTGCGACCTCCTGATCCTGAAGACAACGATCCCGGCGACCAGGACCGAAAGCGGAACTATTATAAGAACGATCCAGAAGATCGCCGTCGCCTGAGTCCTTGTGAGCAGCAGGGGTTTGTTGATGTTTGGCCTGTCGACGGCTATCAGGTTTGTTTCGTCGGCAAGGAAGCCGACCGTGTTAAGAAAAAAGTCCCCGTTTCCATACTCATTGAAGTAGGAGTTAGAGGCAAACAGCGAGTTGCCTGCGACCACAAGTATGCCGTCCTTCGCCGGGGAGCTGTTCTCACCTTTTTGCCCGGCGTCATGCTGCCTGTTCCGGCCTTTTATGGAGGCGAGCACCACCAGAGGGACCGGGCCGGGCATATCCGTGTCTTTATCGAACGCGGTCTTGCCCTGTTTTACTGCTTCGAGGTTTCGCTCCGCCCAGGCATTCGGGGAAGTGGAAGCAAGCACCTGCACCTCGATTCCCTCGGGCGGCTTCTTCGATGGAACCACGGATCTGGCGTCAGGGTAGAAAGTAGGCTCGGCGAAATTGTCGGTAATCTTGTGCTCCCCATACTCCATTACGACTGGCACGCGCTCGCTTGCACCGAACAAACGGCTGAGGCGGTCGATCACCACGTCCTCACTGATTTCGATACCGTAGCCTTTGAGAAAATCTTTCATCCCGGTGTCCGTGAGCGGATCGAGCATCAGCATGACTTTGCCGCCCCGGGCCAGGTAGTTTTTGATTATCTGCTGTTCCCGTTCGGGAATTTGCTTTCGAGGTCCGGCGATTATGACAGCAGCGGCGTCCGCAGGCACATCCTCCTGCTGAAGCAGGTTGAACTCGGCAACAGCGTAAAGGCTTTTTTCGAGAGCGGACTTGGCGTTGGAAAAGCTGTCCCGCGCATCGGCAGACAGAGAATGCTCCCCATGGCCCGTGAGGAAGTAAATCTTTTTTTGCTCTTTGCGGGTGAGTTTCAGGAGGGCATTCGTGATGTTTTGTTCATCAGCGGTCTGAACGACCTGTTTTTTGCCATATCCTTCCAGGACAATGGTTCCGTAGGTCTTTACTTCGTAGCGGCGTGTGATTTCCGGTTGGGCGTCCGGGTCCACGAACTCGTACTTGATGTTTTTGTTGTAATAGCAGTACGTATCCAGAACGTCCTTTATCTTGTCTTTGCTTTGAGCGCCGGGACCGCTGGCCGAAATGAAGACTTTGACCGCTATCGGCTTGTCTATTTGATTGAGGATGTTCCGGGTCTGTCCGGAAAGACTGAAAGATCGTGTTTCGGTGAGATCCACCCGTAACGGTTTCCGTTCGGCGATAAGAACGAGCAGAACCAGGATGGCAAGAAAAATGACAGCCGAAACTATGGAATTTGTGCCGTAAGCCCATTTAGGGCTGCGCCCGCTTTTTGCCGGCATTTTCATGACTCCGTTGTCTTTGGTTTTCTGAATATGAATCAGGCGCCTGGAGACCCTTGTCGGTATTGAATCCAGTCGGAGCAGGGGTCGCCCTGCACGTTCAGCCCCTCCAGCGATAAGAGCTCATCTGTCTATGCGTAAGGAAAAGAAAAAAGACCGAAAAAACAAGGTAGAAGACAATGTCCCTGGAATCGATCAAGCCTTTGGCCAGTCCTTCGAAATGTTTGGACACCGACACGTATTCGAGAATGCTTCCCATCACCGGACCAGTCGTTGTTTTTGCGTCTCCTATGAACCAGAGCACGAGCAGGACGCAGAATGTGATTATGGCCGAGATGATCTGGTTTCGTGTAAGCGTCGAGGCGAATGTGCCCAGAGAGAGGAAAGCGCATCCCATCAGAAACACCCCCGCGTATCCGCAAAGAATTAGCTTCCAGGACGATGCTGCAACCAACGCGACTGCGATGACTCCCGGAAGGGTTGCCGCGATCAGGATGGCAAATGTGATAAGGCAGGCGGCGAATTTACCGGCGAGGGCCGCGCCATCGGTCACAGGGTAGGTGAAGAGCAGTTCGATTGTGCCGCTTTTGCGTTCTTCGGCGTAGAGCCTCATAGTTAGAAGAGGTGCTATAAAGAACATAATTATACTGATGTTCCACAAGAAAGAGCGCAAGAACAGTTCCATCATGCTGACATCTCGCCCGAGTTCGGGGTGTTGCGCCACCTGAAAGCTGACAAGAACGACCTGGCCCAAAATGTAGTTGAAAAAAACACCCGAAACCAGGAGGAAAAAGAAGGCCACTACATAAAAAATGGGTGACATGAACATCGCGTAAAGCTCTTTTCTAAAAACAGGCCAAAAACCTTTCATGATTCGGCTCCCTCCCCGGAAGGCTCTTCGGTCACAAGCTGCATGAATATCTCCTCGAGACTGAGTTGCATGGTTCTCAGCTCGAGCAGGCCGCACCCCTTCTGCACTGCCATGGCCGCGATCTGCGAGCGCATGTCTATGGACGGGTCGGTTTCTATCACGAACTTGCTCGTTCCGTTGTTGACCAGCGAGACCTTCTGCACGCCGGCCATATTTTCAATTGCCTGAGCGAACTCCTGGCTCGGGCCGCTCACTTCCAGCACGATCTTTACCGTTTTCTGAAGCTGGCTTGTAAGGTTGGTCGGACTGTCGGTAGCAACGATTTCCCCTTTGTTGATTATGATCACCCGCTGGCAAAGCTGGGCGACCTCGGGTAGAACGTGGCTGCTCAAAAGGATGGTTCGCTCTTCGCGCAAATCCTGTATAAGATGCCTTATTTCGATTATTTGTGTCGGATCGAGGCCGATTGTGGGCTCGTCGAGAATGAGCACGGATGGGTCGTTCAAAAGCGCCTGAGCCAGTCCGACCCTCTGCCGAAAACCCTTTGAGAGATTGCGGATAATCCTGTTGGCATTCTTTTCGAGCCCGCACGATGAAATGACACGGCTGATTTCCGCTTTCATTCTTTTTGCTTCAACGCCCTTGGAACCCGCCGCGAAACGAAGAAACCGGTTCACCGTGAGGTCTTTGTAAAGAGGGACGGTCTCCGGCATATAACCGATTTTCTGTCTGATCTGCAGCGAATTCTCGATAACATCCAGGCCCTCTACCCTGGCCGTCCCCGATGACGGAGGCATATAGCAGGTCAGAATGCGAATGGTGGTCGATTTGCCGGCCCCGTTGGGCCCAAGGAAGCCTACTACTTCACCTTTCTCGATTTGAAATGAAACATTTCTTATGGCGCCAATAGGGCCATAAAGTTTTGTCAGTCCTTCGGCTTCGATCATATCAAGTCCTCATCTTAGAGTAAAATTCAGTCTATCCACCCCGTTTTTCGCTCCTCTGTCCGTGGTCCCAAATTCGTGCCTGTCATGACTGTCTGCGGTTCTATGATCGGAGTTCACTTCGGTATCGAGGACTTTTACGGGATGATGATCCGGTGCTGCCGACTATCGCGGACCGTTCTGGTTCCAAGGGAGGTTGTGCATGCCTGGCATAAATACTCGTGCAACTCGCCGTCCGGGAGAACGAGTAAGAGCCGGCTGCGAACCGGCATAGCTCTCCTGCACCTCGGACAATAAAGGGCTGATGCCCTGAATTCTTCAAACTGTCTTGGAGTAGCGGCAGGTGTCACGTTCGAACTCCCTAACCCCTCCTAAGCAGGGTTGACCTCCGGCCGAATATCGGACATCGTCTCATTATCGGGATCTTTGCGCCGGTTCCAAGGCCACTTCTTACTCTTGTTGCGGCCTTTCTCCCCCTCGAGCTCCATGAACTCCTTCAACAGCTCTTCCTGGCGGGGCGTAATGTGTTTCGGGATTCTTACCTCGATCTCGACAAAAAGGTCGCCTCGGCCATATCCCCTCAATTTTGGGACCCCTTCCCCCGAGAAACGCATTACCGCCCCGGGCTGGGTCCCTGGCGCAATCTGCAGGGATTTTGCCCCGTCCAGGGTGGGCATCTCGACCGTGTCTCCGAGGATTGCCTGCAAAAAGGAAATGGAGATTTTGGAGTAAAGATTGTCGCCATCGCGCTCGATTTGCGGATGCGGAGTGACTTCGATCCTTACGTAAAGGTCGCCTCCAGCACCGCCGCGATAGCCGCTTTCACCTTCTCCTCTCAGTCTCAGCCGTGTCCCCGAATCGACTCCAGCAGGCACTTTCACCTGAACGCGCTTCATCTGCCTCATTCGCCCCTGGCCCTGGCATTGCCTGCATGGGGAGACCAGCACCTTTCCAGTACCCTGGCACCGCGCGCAACTCGTACTGATCCGAAAAAATCCCTGTGACTGGACCACCTGCCCCGAACCCTGGCAAGCTGGGCAGATTGCTTCCCTGGTCCCGGGTTCAGCCCCGCTTCCACTGCAGCGGGAGCACCCGACGAAGGTGTCTATTTCGACTTCCTTTTCGGCTCCGGACACCGCCTCTTCAAAACTGAGATTAAGGGTAACCAGCAGATCGTCGCCCGGCCTTGCCGCTGTCCGCTGGCGGCTCTGAGCGCCGAAGCCGCCGAAAGAGAAAAAATCCTGGAAAATGTCTCCAAAGGAGCTGAAAATATCCTCAAAGCCTCTAAACCCGCTGAAGCCTGTCCCGCGCAAGCCTTCATGACCGTATGCGTCATAGAGGGGCCTCTTTTGAGGATCGTGCAAAACCTCGTAAGCCTCGGCAGCTTCCTTGAATCTTTCCTCAGCTTCATTATCGCCGGGGTTCCGGTCAGGGTGGTATTTGAGCGCAAGCTGCCGGTAAGATTTCTTGATCTCCTCTTCGCCCGCTTGCCGCGACACTCCCAAAATCTCGTAGTAATCTCTTTTCCCCATCTGGGCCGGTTTCCTCCTGGGGTGCTTACGTCTGCATACAGTAAATAAGTTATTCGGAAAGCGATTAACTCGTAAACACGATAGCCTCGCTTGTCAACCGTAAAGCGGCCCGGTACGGCATTGCGAAGCCCATCGCCGAGGCATCCGGAAACTCCCTGGAGGCGCTGGAGTCTTTTGGAATTCTGCAAAGTTGGCGGATAGAGACCGCTAAATGATTTAACAAGCGACTTTCCGGATCTAACATTCCCCTTGCAGATTCGCGCTACTCTTCCTGAGGGCTCTCCGCCGCAGGCTGATCTTCTTCGAAATAGCGATCGGAGGATCCATATTCGATAGAAGCACCATACGAAGTGACTTCATCGAGGATCTCCTGGAGCTCCGCTCTCGCCACGCCTCCCTCCGCCAGTGCAGGCTCGGCTGGAAGAGGCCTGGATTCTTCAATCTGACGGATGTTGTCAGCATTTATGCTGCCTGCCGCAATCTCACGCAACGCCAGAACAACTTCCTTGTTGCCCTTGACGTTTTCCAGCACGGGCGGCGCACCGTGACGCAACTGCAAAACGCGCCGGACCGCAAGGTGTACCAGAGTGAAACGGCTGTCCACATTAGCGAGACAATCTTCTACGGTTACCCGAGCCATCAGCGATCTCCCCTCTCTAAATTAGCTTTTCGGGACAGTAACAACAAAAACAGAGGCCGTCCGAATCGATAGAAATCACCGTTAGGGGCGACCATTCTCAGTCGACCGGACAGCCTGAGATTTCAAATATCCAACCGCTAGCGTCGCTTATATAAACCCGACACGTGGAGTTGACAACTTAAAAATCCGGCCGAAAATGATTCCGCTCAAACCATTCCCCCCATTCCGGCTGATTTCTGTTTCCGCTTCGCCCCATTCTTCTGGAGTTTCCGGGAGTCTCCCTCACTCATTTTTCAAGGCGACAGGCCCGAGTTCCTTTTCTTCTTCCTCGCTTAGTTCCATCCCCTCATGCCTGGGAAAAGCAGGCGGCAGCCTGTCGGTGTATGTATCGCCGCCGCCGCCGAGAATATCCGCGTAATTATCGATGCCCAGGTCGCTCATCCATAAAGGCCTTTTCTGCCTCCTGAGCTCCGTTATATTAAGTTCATGCACATTAAGATTTTCCATTGTCAATCTCCGTCGTCATTGTGAGATATTGAGTTTTCATAATGGTAAAAACGAATGGTCCGCAACCGGAGAACCGTTCGCACCATAAAGATAAGCACGGGCAATCAGACGTCAAACGGACATCCTACATGGGAGGTTCAGGGGCAGGAGAGCAAAAAACCGGTCCCTGCAAACGCGGGACGCCTCCGGCAAGGTTGTTGGTTTACGCCCTATGGGTGCAATGCTGAGCCCCTGTTCGTCATTGCGTTCTAGTACTTGATTGCAAAAGTGAGCGTAACAAATTCGCGTTCGTCACCCCGGCAGAGTTTCTGAGCCGGGGTCCAGAGGTTTTCCTGAGATGGCAAGAGGCCTGGATTCCGACTTAAGACATGCCAGAATGACGAAATTTGAGTGTCCCTGTAAACTGTACGCGCATTTACGCAAGTAAGTACTAGCGCCCGACGAGAATTTGCCCATTCATTCCGAGAGTGGAATGAAAAGTCCTGTTGCAGTAAAATTTGTAGACTCCGGGTTCAGGCAATTCCACATTAACGATAACGCTTCCGCCGGGACTAAGGTGGACGCTTTTCAGGACTTTCCCGTGACGGTCCTTAAGCGTGAAATTGTGCGCCGACTTGGAGACATTCTTGACATCGATAGCCAACAGGCCCGGTTTTTCCACCTCGATTTTACTGGGCGAGAACTTAAAATTGCTGGCTTCGATGGATATAATGCTCCCCCCGTTGCTCATCGGCGCGGCGGACTGGACCTTGCCCCGGCCCGCACATCCCGCGAGGGAGGCAACCACAACCAGGATGACAAATAGTGATTTCTTTGAATCTGGACGCATACTCCGACTCCATGTTGGCTGGGTTCCACACTAAACACCCGATGCATGTATGCATTAGGGCACAAAATCCATTATAATTATTGGTGCTGAAAAACGCTGGAATAATCAAACCGTTGCGCTCAAAACATCACTTCAGGATCCGAATATGGAAAAAGGTGTGCGCATTGCCGACCTGTTTAGAAATGAACATCAATACGTAGACAAAAGGGCGCTCGTGCAGGGTTGGGTCAGGACGAAGCGCGACTCGAAGGCCGGTGTCGCTTTCATCGAGCTCAACGACGGTTCCTGCCTCAAAAACCTTCAGGTGATAGCCGAACTGGACAGGCCGGATTACAGCGAACTGCTCAAGAAAATCACCACCGGGAGTGCTATTCTGGCCGAAGGGACCGTGTCGATCTCTCCGGGGAAAGGGCAGAGTGTCGAGCTTCGGGCCGAACGAATCCATCTCTATGGCTGGGCCGACCCGGTAGTTTATCCTCTCCAGAAAAAGAGGCACTCCTTCGAGTATCTTCGCCAGATCGCGCACCTCAGGCCGAGGACCAACACGATAGGGGCGGCGGCAAGGGTTCGAAACCGGCTGAGCTACGCAATTCACCAGTTCTTCCAGGGTCTCGGCTTTTATTATATCCATACGCCGATAATTACCGCAAGCGACTGTGAAGGGGCGGGGGAAATCTTCCGTGTAACTACGCTCGATCCGGCTCACCCCGTCCCTGCGGAGGGCGAGGACCCGTACCGGAACGACTTTTTCGCAAGGCCTGCCTTTCTCACCGTGAGCGGTCAACTTCAGGCCGAGATTTATGCCCTGGCCCTGGGGAAAGTATATACCTTCGGGCCGACTTTCAGGGCTGAGAATTCCAACACCAGCCGCCACCTTGCAGAGTTCTGGATGGTGGAACCGGAGATGGCTTTCTACGACCTGGAGGACGACCTGGATATGGCCCAGACTTTCATCAGGAAACTGGTCGCAGTGGTCCTCAACGACTGCGGGGAGGAACTGGAGTTTTTTGCTCGTTTCATCGAGCCGGAATTGATGGGTCGCCTTCAAACCGTTGCCGAGTCCGCCTTCGAAGTGATTACCTATACCGAAGCGGTCGATATCCTAATGAAATCCAAAGAGCAATTCAGCTTTCCCGTTGAGTGGGGACACGACCTTCAGGCCGAGCACGAACGCTATCTTACGGAGAGGGTCTTCAAAAAACCGGTGGGGATCGTCAACTTTCCGAGGACCCTCAAGCCTTTTTACATGCGCGTCAATGACGACGAAAAAACCGTGGCCGCAATGGACATACTTGTTCCGGGAACGGGCGAAATAATTGGCGGGTCCCAGAGGGAAGAACGGCTCGAAATGCTGCTCGAACAGATGCGCCTCAAAAGGATTTCAGCCGATGACTACCGATGGTACATAGAACTCCGGGAATTCGGGTCGGTTCCTCACTCCGGGTTCGGCCTGGGACTTGAACGCCTGGTGCAATTCGTTACCGGCATCCCGAACATCCGCGAGGTCATTGCCTTCCCAAGAACACCTGGGCATGTGGAGTTCTAGGGCTTGAAGTTTAAGCCCAGGTATGCGCCTCTTGGAGCAATTTTAGAGATGAAATCCCAACAAAAGTGTGCCAAAGTATGAGAGATGTACTTTGTCGTGATTTTCCTGCAACCAACCGCCAACATTTTAAGGAGTGAAACATGGCTTCAGGACAGCCCAAAAAAGCCGAGGACTGGGTAGAAAGGGCGAAAGCGTTTTACACTGCCACGGGCAAAGAAATTGCTCTGGCCGAGTTCACAAACCCGAGGGGACAGTTCGTTCAGGATCAGCAGTATATTTTTGTTATGGACCTTGAAGGAAATATGCTAGCGCATGGTATGAACCAATTTTTCATCGGCAAGAATTTCATGGGAGTCAAAGATACAGCCGGCAAGAAGTTCGTCAGCGAGATCATAAAGCTGGCCAAGGAAAAGGGGTCGGGGTGGACGGACTATAACTGGGCCGATCCCGTTACCAAAAAGTCTCTGCCCAAAACTCTCTATTTCGAAAAAGTCGACGACATGGTCATCTGTTGCGGCACATACAAGGAAACTCCAGACCCCTCGGAACTCGAACTGCTGTGATCTCTCACTCAACTTACACGCCCGCCGGTTTGCCGTGACGGTGTGCTTTTAATTCGGTCCGGGGTCTTTGAACAGCCCCGGGCCTTGTTCGTGCAATGATTACCCCGGATTTGGATATTTCGAATTTGACTTTGAGCGCCACCACGACAGGGACCGTGACCGAGATTTTGGTCCCCGCAACCGCGGCAGCCTTGGGTGAAGAAGCTCGCAACATGGCGGTGGCGAGGTTCATGGCGGCGGCAGCCGGCAAGAAGGTCCTTCTCACAGCGGCCATGAGAGGCATTAACCTGGCGGATACAGGATATCGGGAGACCTATTTCCTTTTGAGAACGAAAACCTGCTTCACCGGCAACGCCCCAAGCACCTCATGGGCATTGACAAGCCGAGAGGGTTCAGATTCCAGCTCTTCCCAGGAATTCAAAAGGACGCACCCTCCGTCTTTGCCGACCAGGATGGGCACGGTCTTTCTGGATGGTCTCTTCCCTTCGAAAACCATGTTTCCCGGCTCTTCGGGGCGAACCAGCCGGCACTCGACGCTGAAGGAATCGACCGCCTGGTAGAGGGTGGAAGCCGTGTATGCATCCGGGGAAAACAGCTCGATCCTGCCGTTGTCCAGAAGAAAGACGTTGTTGCCGTTCTTTTGTTCGACTGTCTCCATGGATTGCTCTTTGCCGTTCTTTTCGAAAAAGGAAAGCTGAGTCTTCTTTGTGGCTTCGGCGTTGTCCTTGCGTTTCATTACAAAACACTCCTTGAATCTTCCGGAATTTCTTAATGCTTCGAAGGCTTGGCTTATTTCACCCTCGAGGGTGCGCCCGCGCACTTCGTAGCAGTCCAATCGGCACAGGATGCATCGAAATGCGGGAATCCTGCACTCGTCCTTCTTGCACCAGACGTATTGGGTCACTGAATTCACTCTGTGTGGGGATAGTTCAAGTGCCCCTATTCTAACCGATTAAATCTCCGAATAACACTCAAATGGATCGTCGGGAGCAGATTTTTGAGGGCAAAAAAATGAAATTAAATTAGCTTGATCGGGGGATTCTTCTGTATGACAATGGCGCGGCGTCCGTCCGGAAACGCCGGATGGGACACCCTCAGGTTCAGAAAGATGTGGATGACTTTACGGTATTTGCCAATTCTGATTTGGAGAGATTATGAAACAAGCTGGAAAAACCGGTTCGAAAACACTCTGGCTTCCCTTGATCGTGTTTCTGGCGCTGATCGTGGCGTCCTGCGCCTCGACGGGAGGCCAGGAGAAGAAACTGGAGGAGTCGCTGAAGTCCTCGGTCGATGCATTCAACGCTGATTTCAAATGGGAGGATTATTCGGCGGCGGACGCTTTCGTGCCTTCAGACAAAAAAGAAGCGTTCTGGGCCGAGGTGGACAAATTCAAAGGTAAAATCCGGCTCACAGAATACGAATTAAGGGAAGTCACACTCAAGGATCGGAGCGGTTCGGCCACAGCACTCCTTCACTTCCAATACTGGCGTCCCGAAGCGCCGACCCTGGAGAGCGTCACCTTCACCCAGAAATGGTATTACATCGAAAAGGACAAACTGTGGAAAGTGAGCGACAGTGGGTTCGGGGCAATTACCAAGACCCGCGCAGGGTTTTAGTGGCACAGTGAACAATGCGCTCACTGCTTCATGACTTCGATCTCGAAGAGAAGCGGCCAAAGCTTGCCGGTAACAAAGATCCTGTCTTTTTCCGAGTCGAAGGCGATCCCGTTCAGTGTCCCGGCGCTGCTTCCGGGTGGCAATTGCTTACGCAAGACCGACATATCTATCCAGCCGGTGACCTCACCCGTTTTCGGAGATATTATCGCTACGAAATCGTCCTGCCAGATGTTGGCGAAGATTTCGCCTTTTATGTACTCCAGTTCATTTAAGAAGCGGACCGGGCTCCCCATGTCCAGCACCCGCAGCGAATGTTGCTGAACCAGTGCTGCGGGGTCCAGGAATATGAGCTCTTCGGTGCCGTTGCTCATTATCAGGCTTTTGTCGTCATGGGTCAGCCCCCAGCCCTCCCCGCGGTAGCTGAATTCCCGTTTGACCGCGAAACTCTCCAGGTCATAGACGAACCCTTTTCCAGCCCTCCATGTGAGCTGGATGAGGGACCCATCCCAGAGAGTCAGCCCTTCGGCGAAGTAGCCGAACGCCAGGTCGTGCTCCTTGAGCACCCGGCCTGTTTCCAGTTCCACCTGCCGCAGGCTCGACTTGCCGTTCAAGCCTGTGCTTTCATAGAGGAAACCGTTGGCGAATATCAGCCCCTGAGTAAATGCCCCGGGATCGTGGGGATACCTCTTCATGATTCTAACTTTAAATAAGGGGGCAAAATGGCGTTGGGCTGACGATAGGGTCGCCGTTTCCGCATTGCCGGCCAGAGCGGATTGGATGCGCAAAGCCCGGCTCGTTCCAGTGATGGTATCCTCGAGGCTGATTCCAAAAAAAAGAGTCGCAAAGAAACATGTGAGGGCGGCGGCGCATTTAAGCCTTGGAGTTGAAGGCATTTCCCGTGGCTCTTCCTACGCTGTGGTAGTTGAATCCAAGCTGCCGCATCGCAGCCGGCCTGTAAACATTGCGAAGATCGACGAACACAGGCGTCCTGAGAACGCTTTTGATGCGAAGCAGATCGAGCGCGCGGTATTCGTTCCATTCCGTAATCAGCACCACGGCATCAGCGCCTTGGCAGGCTTCATACGGACTTGAGCAGAATTTTACGCCCGCCAGCAATTTGGCCGCCTCATCCATTGCCTGGGGGTCGTGAGCGCGAACAGTTGCACCGTGCTCGACCAGCTTGGAG
This sequence comes from uncultured delta proteobacterium, assembly GCA_963805125.1. Classification (GTDB taxonomy): domain Bacteria; phylum Desulfobacterota; class Syntrophobacteria; order Syntrophobacterales; family Syntrophobacteraceae; genus SbD1. The sequence goes on from CAWDTD010000001.1 coordinate 1,022,478, forward strand.
ATAATGGTTAGGGACGGAGCGTCTCTCACGTCGTCGGTTTCAGGCTTGAATGCGAGGCCAAGCACGGCGACAGTTTTGCCGCCCTCATGTCCGCCAAGCGCCTGCCTGATCTTTCGAGTCATGCGCGCCTTCTGGGCGGCATTGACTTCGATCACCGCTTCGACAATACGGAAAGCCACGCCATTTTCCTGGGCTATTCTAAGCAGGGCCTGGGTGTCTTTCGGAAAGCACGAGCCGCCATAGCCGGGCCCGGCGTGAAGAAACTTTTTCCCTATTCTGCCGTCAAGACCTATGCCCCTGGCTACGTCCTGGACGTTGCCGCCGATTTCCTCGCAAAGGGTCGCGATCTCGTTTATGAAGCTGACCTTGGTGGCAAGGAAGGCGTTGGCCGCGTACTTTATGAGTTCTGCCGTCTCGATTGTGGTTATGACAAAGGGGGTTTCGATCAGATAGAGTGGCCTGTAGACTGATTGAAGCACCTCCTCGGCCTTTTTTGAATCGACTCCCAGAACGACCCGGTCGGGACGCATGAAATCGTTGATAGCAGCCCCCTCCCGAAGGAACTCCGGGTTGCTGGCGACATCGAAAGTGGCCAGAGGATTGGTTTCGGAGATAATCCTTTTGACCTGCGCGGCAGTACCTACCGGCACCGTGCTCTTGTTTACCACGACCGTGTAATCGCGAAGATGCGGCGCCATCTGGCGGGCGGCTTCGTAGACATATGAAAGATCGGCATAGCCGTCGCCGCGCCGCGAAGCCGGGGTCCCCACGGAAACGAATACGACTTCCGCCTCCGGAACGCCGGGGTCGTATTCGGTCGAGAAAATGAGACGGCCCGCCTGCGAATTCTTTTTTATTATCGATTCCAGGCCAGGCTCATAAATGGGGATTTGCCCTTCTCTTAGCCGCGAAATCTTGGGTTCATCATAATCTATGCAGGTGACCTCATGCCCGAATTCGGCAAAGCAGGCCCCGCTCACAAGTCCAACGTAACCCGTCCCGATGACTGCTATTTTCATGAAATGTCCCTTGCAATCGTTGATATAGAGGCCGGCAGATCGAAAACAAAGCCAGCCGATCCACTCATTCCCGGACTCAGAGGAGACTTACTTATCAATTTTGTGAAGGAAATACAAGAACACTTGGCAGTATTAGCAGCGGGCTTTAAACGCGCGGGGCGTTTTGCATGTCCTCGCCAAGTTTTTCGAGCCGGGACGGCCAGGTGGCGAAATGGGGGCATTTGTCACGGATTACGTCCAGCCCGATCAGTTCTGCCACCTGAGGTCCTATGACAGACTTCGCACCTTCGTAATCGGGAAGTTCGGCAATAATACGCTTGCTCGGAGCCGTGTTGGGTCTCCGTCGTCAATCAACTCGGGCGTGTCGTGATTATCAGCGATGGCCTTGAGTGCAGCAATCTGTCCCCCGTGGTGATCGTAAAAGTACCCGAACCAGGTCGGGTCGGAAAACAGGTATGCCTCGTACTTATGCAACTGGATATAAGGGACGAACCGGCCGTCGCAGATGTCTTTAGCGAATGCTTGCTCGAGGGCCTCAACCCGCCTGTCAGGCATGTGGCGCAATTTTTCGGCCTCGGCCAATCCCGGAAAGTCCTTATGAATGGCGTACAGGTCGATCATCGTCGTAAAGAATACACCCTCATCGATGGTCAGAGACACCGGTTGAACTCAGATCGCCCTTCCAATATCCATGAGCAGGCCGGGCCCCAAGGGATACCACCTCAGCAATCAACGGCCCGCCCTTGCAGTTCTTTCTCAGTTCCAGACCTGAAATAGCCAAATAGATTGTGCAGTTCTGTATGCTTCCGATGGACGCCGAGTCAACTCTGCACCTGGGAGGAAAGCCGTTCCTTGAGCAAGCTGAATCTGGTCTGCATGCGGTTGTTTTTGACGGCGATCGCCAGTGCCTTCTTCGAACCCACTATCACGACCAGTTTCCTTGCCCTGGTTACTGCGGTGTAGAGCAGGTTGCGCTGCAGCATCATGAAGTGTTGGGTAAGCAGCGGAAAGACTACCGCAGGGTATTCGCTCCCCTGTGACTTGTGAATGCTTATGGCGTAAGCGTGAACGAGTTCCTCGAGATCGGACGAATCGTATTTTACGCTCCGGCCGTCGAATTCGACCCGGATGCCCCCATCTTCATGGTCGATCCTTCGGATGCGGCCAATATCTCCGTTGAACACGTCCTTGTCGTAGTTGTTCCTTATCTGCATCACTTTATCGTTTATGCGGAAAGTTCGGCCTGCTGTCTCCAGGGTTATTCCCGCTGGATTGAGTGCGTTCTGGAGTGCGAAATTAAGGTTTTGCGACCCTATCTCTCCACGGTGCATGGGACTCAACACCTGGATATCCTCCATGGGATCGAGCCCGAAGCGGCGAGGAATCCTTTCAACGCAGAGCTGGACGATAGTGTTTAACGCCTCTTGCGGGTCTTCTCTGTTTATGAAGTAGAAATCCTGTTTTTGGCCGCTGTCGGCCCGCAGGTCAGGAAAGGCCCCCTGGCGTATGAGGTGCGCGTTTGTGATGATCCGGCTCTGGCTGGCCTGCCGAAATATCTCTGTCAAACGGATTACCGGGAACCTGTCCGATTCGATAATATCGCCAAGCACGTTTCCGGGCCCTACGGACGGAAGCTGGTCGGCGTCGCCCACCAGGACTAAAACGGCCTGAGACGGGACAGCCTTTAACAAGTGGTTGGCAATTACTATGTCCATCATGGAAATCTCGTCCACGATTACGATGTCGGCGGAAAGAGGTTTTTGCTCGTTACGTTGAAACCCGCCTATCTGGGGACTGAATTCCAGCAGCCTGTGAATCGTCGCGGCAGGATGCCCTGTGGCCTCCGAAAGTTTCTTTGCTGCGCGGCCGGTGGGCGCCGCCAACCTGACGCGCCCCCCGATCCGCTCGTATATGGCTAGAATCGCCCTGACCAGGGTGGTTTTGCCGGTACCCGGTCCCCCCGTTATTACGACAACTTTTTCGCAGAGGGCCAACCTGACCGCTTCTTCCTGAAGAGGGGCGAGCGAGAAATTCAGGCGCCCGCGGACCCAATTCAGAGCGCCCTGTGAATCTATCCGCGCCTGTAGCCTCCTGTAGCGCTGGATCGTGGCAAATCGGGCCGCCGCGCCGACCTCAGAGGCATGCAGAGGGCTCAGGTAGATCGCCCGCTCATCTCCGAATTGCCTGGAAGTTGCTTGTGTAAGCGTTTCCTCCTTTATGCGCATCTGCGCCTTCAGGCTGGACAACGCCTCCTCCAGAACTGGCGTTTCAATCTGGAGTCTGTTGCGGCACCGCTCCATCAGCAAACAACGGGGCATGCAGACGTGTCCCTCTTCGGTAGACTCATGCAAAACAAAAAGGATGCCCGCCTCGGCTCTTAACGGGGAATCGGCTGCAAATCCAAGGTTTCCGGCGAGTCTGTCCGCAGTGAGAAAACCCACTCCCGTAATGTCCATTGCGAGACGGTATGGATTTTCCCGGACGATATCGACTGACTGCCGGCCGTAATTCTTGAAAATACGGGATGCGAGCGCCACGCTCGCTCCGTTGGAGCGCAGGAAGATCATCAGCGTGCGGATTTCTTTTTGCTCCTCCCATGCCTTTTGTATCTGCCCTACGCGGTATTTGCCGATCCCATCGATCTCCAGCAGACGCTCTATTTCGTTTTCGATGATGTCCAGAGTTTTTTCGGCAAAACACTCGACTATGCGATCTGCCATCTTCGGCCCGATGCCCCGGATAAGGCCCGACCCTAGGTATTTCCTGATCCCAAAAACCGTTGACGGCACGGTTGTCTCGTAGCGATTTACCTGGAACTGCCTGCCGAAACGTGCGTGATTGCTCCAGGTTCCCTCCATCAGGATGGTCTCGCCAGGGCACAGCGAGACAAAATTTCCAACTGCGGTCACCAGGTCCCTGTGTCCGGGGGCTCGGACCTTGATCACGCTATAGCCATAGTCTTCGCTGGTGAACGTTATCCTTTCCACCAGACCCTGGAGCTTACCGCTGACATTTTTTAGCGAATTCTGATTTTCCATTTGCAAAAAGCTGACTAGGGAGATTGAAATGTTGTATATTTCACGATTAATAATGTTCTTTGATTTTGAAAAATTCCTGCAGTTTGTTAACATAAAGTCAAGGGAGAAAAACCAAAAACTTTTCGCCCTGCGTTCTTTGACCGGAATCTAGCCGGTGAAATTGCCAAGTTCCCGATTTCGGCTGGCGGAGAGGTTGCCTTATGTCCCTTTACATTAAAACCGACGATTATCGTAAACACGGAATAAGCAAATATTCCGATCCAGCCCTGATAAGGGCCGTAGTGCAAAAGGAGCTTAACATAGAGCGGGTCTTCGTTTCCTTCGTAAACAAGCATGAATATATCAGAGTGGATTTCCTGCGGCCCAGACCACACCGCAAATTCAACAGACGGCCGGGTAGGCGGGCCTCTGCGCAGTAAGCCGGGGCGTCTTCGGGCGCCCTTCTTTTTTGCCTCTCACACTATCCCTCGAGCAGGTCTGGAAGAATACGCGGGGGAGAGCTGGGATGCCGCTACTTTCTCTTCGTCATAGTATAGTCTTTAGGGACAACGAACAGCGCGGGGTCCAGAGGCTTCTGCTCAATTTTTTTCAGAGTGCTTTCAACGGTTCCGCCCATCACGTGATTAATGGTGTACACGGGGAAACCGCCAAGCTTGTCGACCATTCCCGCCACGTTGATCTGCCTGAGTATTGGATTGGACTCTGCGATGGCTCCCACTTTAGCCCCCAGGGTTTTCAGCTCCCGGTAGCCTCTCACATCTTTTGAAACCCAGTATTCTCCATTCATAACTGCAATGCGTACATTGTACTTGCGGCACTTATAGCCGGCGATGGTTTTCAATTCGTCTGTGGGAGTAACGTGGATTCCCATTATGGCCCCCATCAATTCGCCAATTTTCTTCTTATCGGCGGCGGACCCGTCAGGAAGCCCGGGCAGTTCATTTAAATTCAGTTCAGTGCAGGTTTTCGCCTTGGTGTTGAGAGAGTACATCTCCAGGGTATTGTAGTCTACTATGATGACCTTGCCGCCACCCAGTTCAACCCGGGAGGCGTTGGAGGTGAAATAATATTTCTGAATTGAGGTCCCGTTATGCTGGTGAGGAATATTGGTGGATACGCTTTCAGTTTCCCAGTAAAGATCGGCCTTGGCCGAGTGTGCGCATAATCCGGCAAACAGAGCTGCGATACCCAGGCACAATGCCCATTTTTTCGCCTTCATCCCTTTTCCTTCATTTCTTGTGGTAATTAACCGGATATCGGTCCCCAAAGGCCGATTTGTCAAACACGTCCAATTGGACTTATATTTCGATTGTCCGCGATGTGCCCCAAGTATCCACCATTCACGGTGAAGAATCAAGTATCGGGTATCTGGCATCCAGTTTCGAGCGCCGGTATCAAGCGCCGTTGCGCTTCATGAATTCCCTGAAGATAATGAGTTTCTGGACATCCTGCGTACCTTCCCCCAGAGAGGAGGCCCAGGCGTCCATGGGATATTTGTGGATGGGGTGCTCGAAGATAACCGAGGCTGCCCCGAACAGGTCCGCCGCCCATTGCCCTACGGCTCTTGCCAGTTCGACCGAAAGATACTTGGCGATCGAAGCCTGCAACCTGAAATCCAGTCCCTGGTCTTTTTCCCAGCATGTTTTCCAGAGCACAAGTCGGGCGGCTTCGATTTTGCTGTAAAAATCGGCGGCCTCAAAAGATTTCGCCTGGAACTCGATCACCTGCTGACCGAAGATCCGCCTTTTTTTTGCGTGTTCGATGCCGCTTCGGAACGCGCCTTCGGCGGTGCCCAGAGTCAGCGCACTGATAGTGATGCGGCTGCCTGTGAATATCTCGAGTGTCTGCTGAAGTCCGCGTCCGCGCCTGCCGATCAGGTTGGCCTGCGGCACGAATACGTCACTGAGCTGAATGCGCGTCAGATCGGAGGGAACCCAGACTTCCTTGTGCAGCCTGGAGCGGGTAATTCCTTTCGAGGACAGGTCAACGAGGAACATGGAAATCCGGCTGTTTCGGGGTGCCTCGGGGTCCGAGACCGCGGTAATGAGGGCAAAGTCACTTATATAGCCGTTGGTCACGTATGACTTGATTCCATTGAGCAGCCATCCTCCGTCCACCTTTTCCGCCCTTGAAGCTATTCCCGCGACGTCACTCCCTGCGCCGGGCTCTGTATTGCCAAGGCAAATCAGCGTTTCGCCCCGGGCGGCGGGAGGAAGGTAGAGGCTTTTCTGATCCGGGCTCCCGAAGAGAGTTATTCCCTTTGTGCCGAGTGAAACATGAACCAGGACGGCCACCCCTACGCCGGGCGATACAGCCCCGAGATGTTGTTCCATGAGAACCTCTTTGAGCGCCTGGTGCTCGCGGTATCCGTTGCCGTACGGTTTCAGCCCCAACCAGTCACGGGCGCCAAGTTCCCGGAAAAAATCCCGGGGAATCTCCTTTTCGGCGTACCATTTACTAAGGTTGGGGGTGAGGCGTTCAGAGAGGAATTCCTTATAACGCTCAAGATTTTCTATGAATTCGGCCGGTATTTGGAAATCCATGCGTAAGCTCCTGTCTAGACTGGCTGCTGCTCCTGAACCACTTCATCGTGCCCTGCTTCATGGCATTTAATGAGCGAAACCGTAAAAACGGCCTTTGAGTCCTGTTTGGAAAAAGAGAGCGCGCCGCCCATTTCCTTGAGAAGCTTGAATGTCGAGGAAATTCCGGTCCCCTCGCCACCATTTTCGAATGGCAGAAGCATAAGTTCGGGGTCCCATGGCTTTTTGTCCGTGACCTCGCTGATCATGTCCACATATATGCTGTGCTCGCCATAATAGGTCTTCAGGGTTATCTCTTTTTCGATGTCCATCATTTCCACGGCGTTACGAATCATTGCGACAAAAACGTGAGTGAGGATGGCGGGGTCAACGTGAGCAGTTGGCAGATCGGGATAAAGATCTAAATGAATTCTTACCCCATCTTTTTCCAGTTCCGGACCGAGCAGCCCGACCGAATCGGTCAGAATCGCATTCACGTGGCATTCGCGTGGTTTCATATTCACCGGGCGCAGATAATCGCGCATCCGGTTGAGCATTGTTTCGAGCCGTTCGGTTTCGTGCAGAATGATCGCGGCCTCGGACGAGTCCGGATATTTTTTCTGCAGCCGCCGGGCGAAGCCGCCTATTGAAACAAGCGGATTCCTGATCTCGTGAGCAACTTCAGCAGCCGTGGCGTCCAGCGTCTTGAGCTTCTCTCTTTGCACGAGCGTTGCTTGCGCCTCCTTGAGTTCACGCGTGCGCTCGATGCACCATCTCTTCGAGGTGTTCGTGGTATTCCCGGAGTTCCTTTTCCGTTTTTTTACGTTCGGTTATGTCCCGAATGATTCCCACATGCCCTCCGATTGCGCCGTCAGGTCTCTGGATGACCGAAAAGGTCCCCTCCACCGGGAAAACTGTTCCGTCTTTTTTCTTCAACTCCCAATCCACTCTGAGAGGCCCTTGTTCGAAGGCGGAGCGTGCCAGTTTTCCAAAATCGATGAAGCTTTCATCCGAAGGGTGTAATATTCTGATAGACTGCCCGATGATTTCTTCTCTCGAAAAGCCGAAAAGAGCAGAAAAAGCATGATTGACTGAAACTATATTGCGGTCCCTGTCCACCATGAAGATGGCATCTGAAGTGCCTTCCACAAGAGCTTTGTAGATTTCCTGCGACCTTTCCAGGGCTTCTTCAATTCGCTTGCGCCCCGAGATATCCGCAACGAAACCCTCTATTCCGGTTAACTCGCCATCTTGCGAATAAACGCCCAGCCCCTGCTCCCATGCCCATTTAATCCGGCCATCGGCGGCGCGAATTCGGTAAATGAGCTTGAATGGCCGCCTGTTGGCCAAAGCATCCTCGGTTTCGGACCTGACCATCTGGCGGTCTTCCTCCAGAATCAGGTCGGTGAGCTTTCGCTTTTGACTCAACTCGGAAACCGAATACCCGGTCAATTCGACCGCTCCGGGGCTGACGAAATCGAGGGGGCACTCCGCATCACCCCCGCAGCGGTAGACCATTCCAGGAAAGTTCTGAAAGAAAGTGGACAGGATACGCTTGCTCTCGGTAAACGCTTTTTCGGACTCTTTTTTGGAGGATATGGTCCTGCTGCTGACCAGATAAATGAGCAGGGCGGAGGCGCCGACGAAAAACCAGCCTTTGACGGTTTGCGACACGAGCGCCGCCCTGGAATGGCCGAAAATCAAATCCACCGCCAGATCGGAGAAAATGATCCAGAGCACCCCGGCGGCGGCATAAATCAGCGCTACTCTAAGTCCACCCTGTAAAGGTGATTGTTCTTGTGTGGTTGGAATCTCTTTCAATATTTCCAGTGACCTTTCGCCTCAATTCCGGACGCGCGCCGAAGTCCGTTCTTTAGTTGTCTTGTAAGATTCGCGAAGGGACTTTGCAAGGATTGTTGAAAGGTGTTTGAACCCTATGTCGAGGATGCTTATTAATAAAGTCAGGAAGAGAAACAATGCCTCTCTATGAATATAGATGTACAAAATGTGGGAACACCTTCGAACAACTGGTTTTGGGTGAAGCCGAGCCGTTGAGATGTCCCGGGTGCCGGGGCGGCGTGGAAAAGCTTATGTCGTCGTTTAGCATCGAGGTGCCGGACGAAATCTGCGCCAAACTCCCCGAGGGGAAACGAGGGAGCGTTGCACCGCCTGCAGGCGGGAGCCCGCTCAATGCCCGTTGGCGGCCTGATACGAGCCGGTCTCTACATTGTGTAGAGCTTCTCGCCCCTTATGATCCGTACATTGTTGTCCTTCAGAATCCTCAGCGCCTCACTGAGATTGTCGAAGCGGAATATGAGCACTGCGTTGGCGCCGCTTTGCTGGACGAAGGCGTACATATATTCCACGTTAACGTTGGCTTTTTGAAGAATGCGCAGGATATGATGAAGCCCGCCCGGCTGGTCGGAAACCTCCACAGCGACTACGTCGGTTTTGGCCACTGTAAAGCCGGCCTTCTTGAGTTGTTCCTTGGCCCTGTCGTTGTCGTTTACGATCAGGCGCAAAATGCCGAAGTCGGAAGTATCCGCAAGTGAGAGCGCCCGAATGTTGATATTGGCCTCGGCCAGAATCCTGGTTACCTCGGCAAGCCGCCCAGCCTTGTTTTCCAGAAAAACGGAAATCTGTTCCACATGGTCCATGGAGATCCTCCTTTTTGATCGGGATAGCCGGTGTCGATCCCGGAAAACCGGATGAGCCCCGCCAAAGGCGGAATTCGAATTCCAAAAAGAACCTTTGTCCGGACGGAAACGAGCTAAATCTTCCTATTGTCGATCACCCGCTGGGCCTTGCCCTCACTTCGCGCTATCGTCTTGGGTTCCACCAGTTTCACCTTGGCCGACACTCCCAAAAACTCTTTTATATTCTTCGAGATCTTTTTTTCAATATCCTGGAGAACGCGGACCTCGTCCGAAAAGAAAAACTCGCCAACTTCTACCATGACCGTAAGGGTGTCGAGGTTATCGAGGCGGTCAACTACGAGCTGATAGTGAGGCTCGACCTCCTCCATTTCCATGAGTACACTCTCGATCTGCGAGGGGAAAACATTCACTCCGCGGATGATGAGCATGTCGTCGCTGCGGCCGCTCACCTTTCGCATTCGCACGTGCGTACGGCCGCATATGCAGGGTTCACGGTTAAGCGAGGTGATATCCCGCGTTCGGTAGCGGATGACCGGGAAGGCCTCTTTGGTGATCGAGGTAAATACCAGTTCACCCTGCTCACCGTTGGGTAGGGTTTCGCCGCTTATGGGATCGATTATCTCGGGTATGAAATGATCTTCAAAGATGTGCAGTCCGTCCTTGGCTTCCAGGCATTCGATGGAAACTCCCGGTCCGATTACCTCGCTTAAACCGTATATGTCTATGGCGTTCAGGTGGAGTTTTGCCTCAATTTCGATCCTCATCTGCTCCGACCAGGGTTCGGCGCCGAAGATACCCGATTTGAATCTAAGAGTGCTGAAGTCCACACCTGTTTCCGCTGCGACTTCCGCCAGATGAAGGGCGTAGGAAGGCGTGCATGTAAGGATCGTCGGGGCGAAATCCTTCATTATGAGTATCTGGCGCCTGGTATTTCCCCCCGATATCGGGATCACCGATGCGCCCAGCTTTTCAGCCCCGTAGTGCACCCCCAGTCCGCCCGTGAACAGGCCATAGCCGTATGCATTATGTATAATGTCGCCTCGAGTTGCGCCCCCTGCCGTCAGCGATCGAGCCATCAGTTCGGACCATGTCTGAATATCCCGTGCTGTATAGCCCACTACCGTCGGTTTGCCGGTTGTCCCCGAGGAAGCGTGAATGCGGACCACGTTGTCCATCGGTACCGCGAACATCCCGTAAGGATAGTTGTCCCGCAGGTCCTGTTTGGTTGTGAATGGAAGCCGCTTGAGATCTTCCAGCCTCTTGATATCGGAGGGCATTACTCCGGCTTCATCGAATTTACGGCGGTAGAATGCAACCGTGGCATAGACCCTTTCCACAGTTTCTGTGAGGCGGCGAAGCTGAATGGCCTCCAGCGCTTCCCTGGGCAGTGTTTCGAATTCAATGTCATAGATCATTCCCCGGACTCCTCTTGCTGCTGACAATAGCCTGGTGTCCATCCGCAAACTCCGGATGAGACACTGACAGTTTCCGATTCGGAAAGGAGGCATTTTTCGTCCTGGCAAGGAAATCGAGGGTTTGCGCGGAGGCGCACATCGGGTACGCCGCACAAGCAAACCCGAAAATTGACACTGCCAGGGCGGAAAAGGGCCCTTTCCGGATGGAAACTAGCGTGAAGGCGGGCGACAAAAACGCGCTGTGAATTGCCGCAATCCACAGCCCCGAAAAAGACAAAAGCCATGGCCGCGGCCTTCTTCGCCCGCCCATGGCTATTATCTCTAAGTTCAGTTCAAATCGCTCCTACTTTTTCTCCCACGGGCAGGCTTTCAAAATGAGGACCTGCTAAAAAACAGACTGAAGAAGAACAGGCTGCCAGGCATAATCCCCTCAAATCCCTCTGAAATTGATCCTTAACTAATATCTGCTTAGATATCGATTGTCAATTAAAATCGATTCAAAATATTTTGAAGATGTAATGTCAATGCGCTTCCAATGGCCGGCGAACCCCTTGCGAAGCCACTGTCGCAGACCCTCGGCACAGAGTTAGCTGTTGCCGATATGAAGTGTGATGGAGTATATTTTCCATGATTTATCGAATTGGGTGCCAGGGGGCGGATCGGGATGAAAAGGGATGAGTGCGCAAAGCACAAGCTGGACGAAATGGTCGATTGCGTTCGCAACCAGTCCGATTTCGAAAAGAAGTGGGAAAACCGGCGCAACACCATGCTTGAAAATCATCCTTATCTCATCGGCTATGTTTTCTTGGTCGGCGCTGCTGTTACCTTCACTCTGTCTCACCTGATGGTTTTCGCAATATCGTTCCTTTTCCTCTTCTTCATATCTGATTTCATGACCAGAGACGTCCACCGGATTGCTCCCTTTCTGCCAAAGGCCGTGCTCTTTTCGGTCCTGTACATCCTGGTCATTTGGGCCATTATACTGATTACTTATAAAGTCGTTCCGATGATGCTGAAGAATCTTCCGGAGCTTTCAAACCAGCTCCAGGTCGAGATCGTAAAAGAGCTCAAAGCGGCGAACCAAAAATGGAACCTCCCGGCGTATGTCGACGTCGATGAATTGAAAGGCTCGATTCTGAACGCAAGCACCGGCATTTTGCACTTTCTGGCCACCAGTCTGACTCCACTTTATAAAGGGTTCATTCAGTTCGTCTTCGCGCTGGCAATCAACCTGTTTTTCTATTTCGAGTCCGAAACGGTCGAACAGGCATTCACCCGAAATCCAAACAGCCTCATGGCTTTTGTGTTCAAGTTCGTGCAGATGAGATTGAGAATATTCTACATCTATTTTAGACGGGTCATGGGAGGGCAGGTGATTATCGCCCTCGTCAACACCCTGATCTCGTCGGCTGTGATTTTCGGACTTGGGCTTCGTCATCCATTTTTGATGATTTTTGTGGTCTTCTTCTGCGGACTTTTCCCCGTGGTGGGAAATCTGATGTCGAACAGCGTTCTGACGATCAATGCGTTCGTAGCGACAGGAATATGGGGAACGGTAATCTGCCTGATCCTGCTGGTGGCCATTCACAAACTGGAGTACTTTCTCAATTCCAGAATAATCGGCGGAATCGTGCACCTGCCGATGGCCATTTCTCTGGGCGCGCTGATTTTTTGTGAAGTGCTGCTGGGAATTCCCGGGCTGATCTTGGGCATACCGCTCGTGCTCTTCGTTCGACACGAGCTTGAACACATCCGGGGACTTCCTCAGGGTCTGCTCGAACAAGAGGTCGAACAGGCGCCCGATTTGACCAGCGCCGCCCTTGGCGGAGCCGCTGCTGAGGCACGGATCGGCGGGGGACAGGAGGAGAAGGGCAGGGCGGTAAGCACGATCAGGTAAGACTTTGGAGGCGTGCGAATGAAAAAAGCGCTCAGAGAACTTGCCGCCGCAATAAACAGGACAGACCCCACCGCTGCTTTTGCTTTCAAACTGTGGGATGGAGAAGTCATAGGATATGGCTTCAAGCCAAAGACGACCCTTGTAATCAAGTCTTCGAAGGTTCCGGGGGAGTTGTTCAGCAAGGGGTTTCTGGGTTTTGGCGAAGCATACATGTCCGGCGATCTGGAAGTCGAGGGCGACCTTCAGGAACTGCTGCGGCTGGGCCTGATCGTGCAATTTGACGAAAAGGCCTTTTCACTGAGGCAAAGAATACGGCTCCTTCCTTCTTACATGAAGACCATGGCCACGATAGGAAGGTCTCGTAAAAACATAGCCCATCACTACGATCTCACTTCCGAATTCTACTCTCTTTTCCTCGATGAGACCCTCACGTATTCCTGCGGCTATTTCACCAGGGAGGATGATTCACTCGATGAGGCCCAGCGCCAAAAGTATGACCATATCGCCCGTAAACTGCAGCTCGCGCCGACGGACACGCTTGTTGACATCGGATGCGGTTGGGGCGGCATGCTCCTGCACGCTGCGCGCAAATACGGCGCAAGCGGGGTCGGGATTACGCTTTCGAGCAACCAGTATCAATATGGATGCCGAAGGATAGAAGAACTTGGACTCGGTGAGCGCATCGAGGTGAAGTTGCGGGACTACAGGCAGCTTACCGGTAAATTCGATAAGTTCGTGTCCATAGGGATGTTCGAACACGTGGGGAAAAGGTTCATTCCGGTATATATGAGAAAGGTGGCTGGGTTGCTGAAGAAGCGTGGGATCGGCCTGCTGCATACGATCGCAAAAGAGGTCGAGTCGGCTGGCGACGCCTGGATGCTGCGCTACATCTTCCCCGGAGGCTACATTCCAAGTCTGCCGGAGACAATCCGCGAGATGGGGCGGGCGGGCCTGTGCGTCATGGATGTCGAGGGGCTGCGGATGCACTACGGCAGGACACTCGATTGCTGGATATCCAATTTCGAAAGAAATATCGGCAGCATACAACAGTTGTTCGATGAGAGGTTCATCCGCATGTGGAGGCTGTATCTCAACGTCTCATCGGCGGGGTTCAAATACAGCACCAACCGGCTCTACCAGATACTTTTTTCAAATGGACTCAATAACAATCTGCCTATGACGCGGGAGTGCGTGTATCGCTCAAATTGAATCAGTTTCAGATCTGCAAAGCCTTCCGTATCGTTTTGGCAAAGGGCTTTCTCAACACGCCCACCTCGGTGATTATTCCGGAGATATACTTGTTCGGTGTGACGTCAAACGCAGGGTTGAGAGCTCTGACGCCCTCGGGTGCTATCCTTTTTCCGCACAGGTGAGTGACCTCCCTGGGGTCCCTTTGCTCGATAGGGATTCCGTTGCCGTCCGGCAGTCCCGGATCGATGGTCGAACGCGGCGCGGCGACATAGAAGGGGATATCGTGGGTCCTGGCAAGCACCGCGACCATGTAGGTGCCGATCTTGTTTGCAGTATCCCCGTTAGCGGCAATCCTGTCCGCGCCCACCACTGCAAGATCGATCATGCCCCGGGTCATCAGGCTTCCGACGGCATTGTCAGTGACGAGAGTAACGGGGATTGCCGACCGCATGAGCTCAAAGACGGTGAGCCTTGCGCCCTGGAGGAACGGCCTGGTTTCGCAGGAAAAGACGCTGATCGTGGGGTCCGCCTCGAAAGCCGCGCGGATTACCCCCACAGCGGTCCCGTAATCTGCGGTCGCAAGTGCGCCGGCATTGCAGTAGGTGAGAATTCTCGCCCCCCTCGGCACAACTTCGCGTCCCCACCTCCCGATCTGCTGATTTGACACAATGTCCTCGCTCAGAATGGCGATTGCCTCTGCCAGAATGAGCTCCTGAAGTTCGGCAATGCCCGCTTTGGGGTTTTCCACAACAATGGAATACAACCTTTCGACCGCCCAGCCCAGGTTTGCCCCTGTCGGGCGCGCCTCTCTCACCTTGTGGCAAATCCTGGAGAATTTCCGCCTGAATTCTTTTGGATCGCCGGTCTGAATAGACCTGGCGCCAAGGGCCAGGGCAAGCGCTCCCGCAACTCCCACGGCGGGAGCCCCCCGAATGGCCATCGTCTTTATCGCGCCTATCACCTGTTCGGCGGTCGTGCAGCGAAGAAACTTTTCCTGGTGCGGCAATATCCTCTGATCGAGTATCGCCACGGCCTTACCATCCCAGAGGATCGGCGGAAACCATTGCTGCGGCATTAAGATCTCCTGAAGAACTGTTCTTCTGGTAAATAAAGAGGCCACCCATCAGTTTTTAGTTAGTTGCCGGTTCCTGGTTAATGTAGCCAAAAACCGGAAACTAAAACTCAAGACTCCTCAAGTTTTTTCTTTAGAATTTCATTGACGAGTTGCGGATTGGCCTTTCCTTTTGTCTTCCTCATGACCGCACCGACGAAAAAGCCGAAAAGTTTGCTTTTGCCGGCTCGGAACTGCTCGACTTCCTTGGGGTTTTCTGAAAGTGCCCGCTCGATTGCAGACTCGATTTCCGACTCATCGCTTACCTGCACCAGCCCTTCTTCGTCTACAATCCGCCGGACGGACTTGCCGCTTGCGTACATCTTCTCGAAAACTCCCTTGGCGATTTTGCCGCTGATCACCCCGGAATCGAGCAGCTCCAAAAGTTCTGCCAGGTTCTGCGGAGCTACCGGGCAGTCCTCGATTTCCCTGTCGTCACGGTTCATCTCGCGCAAAAGCTCGGACATTATCCAGTTGCTAAG
This sequence comes from uncultured delta proteobacterium, assembly GCA_963805125.1. GTDB lineage: Bacteria > Desulfobacterota > Syntrophobacteria > Syntrophobacterales > Syntrophobacteraceae > SbD1. Next base: position 1,037,807 of record CAWDTD010000001.1, read on the forward strand.
CGCCTTCGGGTGCGAAAACTTTTTAAGGGCCGTTTCAAAGTAGTTTGCAAGAGACTTCGATGATGTCAGCACCTTCGCGTCATAGGGCGGCAGAGCATAATCTTTGATGAACCGCTCCCGTTTGGCTTCGGGGAGCTCGGGCAGGCTGCTGCGAACCTCCCGGACCCAATCCTCGCTCACCACTACCGGAACCAGGTCGGGGTCCGGAAAATAGCGATAGTCATGAGCCTGTTCCTTGCCGCGCATACTCAGGGTCACATTGCGCCCCGCATCCCAGAGCCTGGTTTCCTGAACGAGCGGTTCGCCGCGCTCCAGCATGACTTTCTGCCTTCGAATCTCGAAATCCAGGGCCTTCTGCACGTTCTTGAACGAATTCATGTTCTTGAGTTCGATCTTGGTGCCGAGGCCGCTCGTTCCGGCGGGCCGCAGCGAGATGTTTGCGTCGCACCTCATGCTGCCTTCTTCCATGTTGCCGTCGCATATCTCGAGGTAGCGCAGGATCTCGCGAAGAGTCTTCAGGTAGGCCGCCGCTTCTTCAGGGGTGGCTATATCCGGTTCGCTCACGATCTCGATAAGGGGCACGCCTGTCCTGTTGAAATCGACATAGCTGACCGGCTGATGTTCATCATGGATGAGCTTGCCGGCGTCTTCTTCCATGTGTATCCGGTGTATCCTGATCCGCTTTGGACCCCGGGAGTTTTCGATTTCCACCCAGCCGTCGCGGGCAAGAGGAAGCTCGTACTGCGAAATCTGGTATCCTTTGGGAAGGTCCGGGTAGAAGTAGTTCTTGCGGGCGAACTGAGCAAGCGGCGCTATCGAGCAGTGGGTGGCCAACGCCATCCTGATCGTGTATTCGACGACTACGCGGTTGAGCACGGGAAGCACCCCCGGCATCCCCAGGCATACCGGGCAGGTGCGAGTGTTGGGGCTGCCGCCGAATTTTGTCGAACACCCGCAGAAAATCTTGCTTGCCGTATTGAGCTGAGCGTGAATTTCGAGTCCTATTACCGGTTCGTATTCCATCTGCGGCGGGGTTCCTTTCAAAAAATTAATGACTTAACCGGGAAAATCCCCCCCCGGATCGGGTCCGGGGCAGGCTCTAAATCCCCTTCAGCAAAGGGGAACACTGATCCCGCCCACCCGCCCCGCCGGGGCATGCTTTGAAAGGATCCGCCCAAGTGCTCACAGGGTTTCCGGATGGACGCTGCCCTATAATTTATCACACTGCATACCGTCATTTCCATCGTTCTATCTCGAAAATTTGCCTCTTCTGCATGGGCCGAGATCCCGGCCCGACCACCCGGCCCTGCGCTCCGGGCGCCTTGCGCGCAGCCGGTTTCAAGTCCCAAAAGCTTGCCTGCGGGCTCCAATTCGGTCACGAAGCCGATAAACAACATTTGACATTGTGAGAACTTTCATTTAGTAATAGACAGATTCGCAGCAGAGGTTGGACTAGGGCTCTCGTTGGTGAGACGCGGTCTGCACATGATCAAGTTGTTCCCGGATAGCGAGGAGAAAAATGAAAATTCATGAGTATCAAGCCAAAGAACTGTTCCAAAAGTTTGGAGTCCCTATCCCTAGAGGGAAAGCGGCCTTCAGCGTCGAGGAAGCCGAGCGGATCGGGGCGGAACTGGGTGGTTTCCCGGTTGTCGTAAAGGCTCAGATCCACGCCGGCGGGCGCGGCAAAGGCGGCGGCGTTAAGCTGGCCAAAAACGCGGCTGAAGTTAAACAATTCGCATCCAGCATTCTCGGGATGACCCTTGTGACCCACCAGACGGGTCCGGACGGCAAGGTGGTAAAAAAGCTCCTGGTCGAAGAAGGTCTTCCAATTGAAAAAGAACTCTACCTCAGCGTGCTCCCCGACAGAGGCACCGCGAAGATCGTCTTCATGGCCAGCGAGGCGGGCGGCATGGACATCGAGGAAGTAGCCGCCAAAACGCCCGATAAGATTATCAAGGTTTATTTGGACCCGCTCGTTGGCATGAAGGGATATCATGCTAACGAACTGGCCTTCGGGTTGAACCTTACCGGTGACCTGGTAAAGCAGTTTATCGGCATGGTCTCCAAGCTCTACAGGCTTTGCGTGGACTATGACTGCTCGCTCCTGGAGATCAATCCCCTGGTTTTGACCAAAGACGGCAGAGTTATAGCCCTGGACGCCAAGATTAATTTTGACGACAACGCGCTCTATCGGCACAAGGACATTCTGGAATACCGGGACCTGGACGAAGAAGACCCCTTCGAGGTTGAAGCCTCCAAGTACGATCTGAATTACATAAAGATGCCCGGCGGCAATATCGGCAACATGGTAAACGGCGCGGGCCTGGCCATGGCGACGATGGACCTCATTCAGCAGGCGGGTGCGGCGCCGGCCAACTTTCTCGACGTCGGCGGCGGTGCGAGCGCCGAGCAGGTGGAAAACGGGTTTCGCATCATCCTGGCGGATCCGGCGGTCAAGGGCGTGCTCATAAACATTTTCGGCGGCATCCTGCGGTGCGACAGGCTGGCCAACGGTGTTGTCGAAGCTGCAAAGAAGGTGGGAATTAAAGTCCCGATCGTCATTCGGATGGAAGGGACCAATGTTGAAGAGGGCCGGAGAATCCTCAACGAGTCCGGGCTCAATCTTATAACGGCAAAGGACGTTTCAGACGCCGCCCAAAAAATTGCAGCGATTGCGAAGGGATAGGAGGACATCATGAGCATTTGGGTGGATCGCAATACTAGACTTGTGGTTCAGGGTATTACCGGGCGCGAAGGCCAGTTCCATACGCTTAACTGCAAAAACTACGGAACCAACGTGGTCGCCGGGGTAACCCCGGGCAAAGGCGGCCAGAGCGTTGACGGAATCCCCGTTTTCAACACGGTGGCAAAAGCCGTCAGGGAAACGGGCGCCAACGCAGCGATGGTTTTTGTGCCTCCCGCCTTTTGCGCTGACGCCATAATGGAATCCATCGACGCCGGGGTGCCGCTGCTCGTGGCAATCACCGAGGGCATCCCCGTCATGGATATGCTGAAAGTTAAAAACTACCTTAAAACGAGCAACAGCCGCCTGATCGGTCCCAACTGCCCCGGCATCATCACTCCCGGCCAGTGCAAAATCGGCATTCAGCCGGGCCACATACACTCGCCCGGCAACGTCGGGATCGTATCCCGCTCCGGGACTCTCACCTATGAGGCGGTGCATCAGATCCAGCAATTTGGAATGGGTCAGAGCACCGTAATCGGCATCGGCGGAGACCCGGTAAACGGCACCAACTTCATCGACTGCCTCTCGGCCTTCCAGGCTGACCCCGAAACCCGCGCCATGATAATGGTGGGCGAGATCGGCGGATCGGCTGAGGAAGAGGCCGCTGACTTCATCAGGAAAAACGTGACCAAGCCTGTAATCGGCTTCATTGCGGGACTGACCGCCCCTCCGGGACGGCGTATGGGCCATGCGGGCGCGATCATCAGCGGCTCCAGCGGAACGGCCCAGGGCAAGATCAAGGCCATGCGCGAAGCCGGGATAACCGTTGTTGAAAACCTCGGAGAAATGGGCGCGGTCGCAAAAGATGTCTTCGCCCAGGTTCTCTACAGTGTGAAGAAGAAATGAAGACGGGGCGTTGATTGCAATCGCCCTCCAGCCACCAGTGCGAGACCCTCGCGGGGAAGCGGACCATTCCGCTTCCCCGCTTCCGTTACGGGACAAAGAGAAGAATCACCATTATCGAGTTTTCAAAGGGCCGGGCGAAACCGGGGCTTCGCAGTGCACAGGGAAGAGTGAAGAAAACTCCGCAGCACGGGCATCTGCGTCTTTCTTTTCGTTTTGCCATTGACCGCAAACCTCCCCAGGCCAATGGATCAATTGCCGAAGAAAAAGAATCAAGGAAGAAAAAAGGGACTGGAAGAAAAGGTTATGCGGAATTTTTTGGAAGAAAATAGAGGGGATAAAACAGCACTTTCAGGCTGCCGGTTTTAGTGCAGATTCAGATCGCCGGTGACATCTCCGGGAACGGCTCCTCCCGCTTCAGTCCGGCATCCAGGCCCGCATGGACGTAACGGCGAACGGTCTTTCGATCATATCCCAAAGACCTTGTTATCCCCTTGATGCTGGCTCCCTGGTGCCACTGGTACAAAATCTCCATAACTTCATTCATGTGGATTAGCCTCCTCGCCATGTTCCCTCCTCTCAGGGGCTTCTGTCATCACACCCCGAGAATACAGGACATGTTTACTCAATTACACCTCGGCGAGGGGGGGAATTAAGCTGCAACTGGGGGGGAATTCATGTGATCACGGGGGGGATTTGTCGTGATCACAACCCCCTCTAAAGGGGGGAATTATCATGACGCTCGACACTCAAACCCACCTTCATCAAATCTCCGCCGAAAGACTACCAGTGGAACTACGTGGTCGATATCTTCATGAAATGTTATCAACGGTTCTTCTATTTTGTTCAACATGGCGTTCTCCCGATCCCGATGCGATTTCAGAGTATTTCAAACTGACGTTTGCCCGGTTGGACTATGCCGGAGATGACAAATTCAACGTGGCATACATGCCGCAGGGCGTGAATATCCCATCTTCGCAATTCCGAACCTGCTGTCCCAAACTTCAAGGCCCTGGTCACTCGCGACGAGGTGATGCGAGTGTACAAACGCGCCAGGTTAGGCCAAATTTCATCTTCTCCTCCCTTTCATCTCCTTGTTTTTGCGCATTCCCCACCTTGATATAAATTCAATAATGGTTATCATTCTGGGAATGAAAATTCGGATTGGCCTCTTGAACTAGCCTGAAGATGGTCCGTTCGGGATGCAATCAAATAAAGGTCCGGGAGATTGACATGGCGAGCAAATTTGAAAAAGAAGAATTCGAGGCGAACTGTTCACAGTTTGCCAGCGGCGATATGGGCCAAAATCCTTTGGATGAACAGGCCAGGAGAAGTTTCGAGCAGTACTCGCAAACTTTCGGGAAATACCTCTCGGACAAGGAAGAGGAGAAGAATTTTTCGGAAGAAGAAAAGCTGAGGAGAGAACGCGCCAAAAAGGCGAACAAAATTTACAAGCAGGTCCGCGAAGACCTTCGTTTAAGCGCCTGCTTTTTCAATAATTTCGGAGACTGGAGAGAATACGTTGACGGCAGGATGGGCGATGCGGAATTTTACGACCACGCAATGACACGGGCTCGGCAGATGATGGCGGACCAGAACTGAGGGGGCATGATCCTGGATGGCAAAAAACTGGGCATAGTCCCGATTAAATAGAGGAGGAGATCATTGTCCCGATTACCTCCTGGCGAATGAGCCGCATTTTGATAGAATGCAAATGCGGCTCATTTGCTTTTTTGGAGGTAAAGATGCAATCTGAGCCGCCCGTCCGAAAAGGAAAAGGTGCGGAGTGGTCTCAATCCGTGCGGGAGACAAGGTGTGATCTCAAGACCGGCCCGGCTTCTGCTCGATATGTTGTCGGGCCAAATGACGGGGAATTCAAGTGTTGGCCGCGATACGGGCAGGATCAGATTTGAGGCTGCAACGCAAAATCCGGAATGAGGTGAGAGACCATGTCAACCATGAGAGAACAACGGTAAAGAATTGTGTCCATGCTCAGGGACTGGGAGTTGCTCGAACAGGAGTCCTCGGAGTCTATAGAGCAAGTCAAGACGAAATGCGGCAACCCCCTTGTCCGTCTGGTATTGGACATCATCGAACACGACAGCAAGCTGCACAGGAAGCTCCAAGAATTTATCCTGAACAGTCTTGAGCGTAAACCTCTTACACTCAGTCCGGATGAAGTGGGCGAAGTTATAGAGCTGATTCGTAACCATACCCGACTGAAGGCCCGGATGGTTGAAAAAGTCGAGAAAACACTGGAGGAGACCAAGGATAAGAGCCTGCACATCCAAGAAGTTCTTATGAGGACTCTGCTGGTGGATGAGAGGAAACACAAGGAGATGCTAAAAGGCATAGAAAAGGTAATGCAGGGGCTTTACCCCTATTGGCCGCACTCAAGGATGCTTTGTGACTGCAAAATAGGGAATCGTACGGAATCGCATGGAGAGCCTGGGATCTGAAGGGGCCGCATCGCCCCCGGCACTACCTTTGTGGAGTATGGCAGTGATTGACCAAGCTCAGGACGGATAGCTTGCCATATTCTTCATCGCCTCAATCAGAAGAGATCAGAAATCGTCTCCAAAAGCTCCTCTTTTGACCACACAATCCCATCACACGAACTCTCGATCATCGCATTTACTAAGGCTCCTTCACTCTCCCCTGCTCGGCGGAAATCAGTCCGGATGCCGATGATTTTCTTTTCGGGTGGGAATTTGCACCTCTGGCGGGGCCAAACAGTTGAAGAATTACTCCTCTAAGGAAATCTTGGTGTAGATCATTGCTGTGGCGGCTATGCGTAAAAGCGGGCCATTGACTTCCGGCTCCGTGGCAGTTCGGGCTCTGAAAACCTCTGGAAGGGTTGTCGTTTACCGCTCCTTGAGAATAGAAATAAGATAATGATGTGCCCCTTCGCTTTCCTTCGATTCCAACAAGTTGAACAGGTATTTCTTGCCTTGATATTTAAAGCTCTCCGGTTTGCCTGTCCGCAGGCAAAGTTTTGTCTTGTCTTTACCACTGACGAGATAGCTGAAAGCCGCCGAACCTTTTGGGCACTTGTTCTTGGCTGAGGCTTCATAAAGAACAATAAGGAGGTTGCCGTTAAAGGCACTGGTCGTTTCGCCCGAGCCCACCAATGTCGGTTTAAGGATCAGATAAGGTGCCAGCATCTCCTTGGAGCCGTTATATTTTTGCTCCAAGGTCTGCTGATCGGCTTTCAGGGCTTCTATTTCCGACAATTTAGCGTCCAGTTCGCCTCTAAGCTTGAGAGCATCAACCCTTGCTGCTTCAAGGTCTTTCAAGGCCGAAGCCAGTTCCGAGGTCGTTTGCGTATTTTTCTGTTCAGCAGTATCAAGCTTGGACGCAAGGACTTTGTGCTGAGACTCCAAGTTGCTGTATTCATTTTCCAACCTCTGTAACGAATTTTCCAATGCAATAGACAAAGATTTTTTATTTTCCTGGACGGCCAGGATCTCCTGGGCTTTATTGCCAGATTGCTTTTTATACGTTGCATGATCGATTAAATAAGTCGCTGAAACAGACAACCCAATAAGGCACACAAAACAAACCAGCAAGGTTATGGGACGCATCCTAACGGTTCTTTTCGTTTTTTCTCCCAAGGTTATGGGACGCATCTTGTTGGCTCTCCTCGTTTTTTCTCCCTGCATAACGGCTCCTGAGCGGGGAAATATCGATTAAATATAATCAGGGGCTTGTGCTCCGGTTCAGTTCATGAATATTAATAAAAAAAGTCGGCACTCGCCGGTTATTTAATATAACCGGGACGGCGAAGCAGTTCCAGATGGTAAAGGTGCCACCGATCTGCCCAAAGGACTTTCTCCAACTACAGCAAATCAAACTGCCTTCTTCTTCCGAAGTCTCGTCCGCTTCGATTCGCTGGCTTCAACTTTCTCAGTTGCCGCTTGAGTGGGCGCTTTGGCCTTTGCCTGCCTTGCCTGCTGATAGTATCACTATCGATATCGCTGTCAAGGACAGTGGAGAGGTGAGCCCCACCCGGGTCAAGGTTCTTGAAATGGACCTCGGGGCGAGACGGTACCGGGGGAGGGGGGAAACGGAAGAAGTTTCGAGTGAACCCCTTTCGCTGACAAAATTGATGCATCACTTCTTTTTATGCTTGACATCACATCTTATTATGAAGTATAATATTGTCCGTATTGATTCAGAGCCGTGCAGCCGGAAAATAGTAAAGGGGTCAAAGAGTGAAGCGTAAATGGAAAAAACAGCCCCCGGGTCACTAAGCTCCTGCTGACCTCAGACGCCGCATTTCTGATACCCGACAGCAGATACCCGTCTGCACTGCTCACGATGCCCGGCTCTTTGAAAACTTAATATCTGATTGAAAAATCAAGGAATTCAGGAATCCGCTCGCTGAATTTCACTGTTATTTTGCCGAGAACAAAACCATATATCAATAAAATCAGCATGTTGCGGAGGACGCTCCTGCATTTCGCCTGAATTTGCAATGGCCTTTCATGTCCGGACCACTATTCGTCGCTCCATGTCCGGAACCTTCCGGCGGGGTGGGCGGGAGGGCTCCATTGCCGTCAACTTAAGCCAGATGTTCTTAAGTGGCCTCGGTTTCCGATGTTTGCCACACTGTATTACTGGCGGGGTGGCCCGGATAATCATGCCCCCCTTTCCTGAAGGGGGGCTTAGTATTTCCCCCCTTTTCTAAAGGGGGACCTCGTATTTCCCCCCTTTTCTAAAGGGGGACCTCGTATTTCCCCCCTTTTCTAAAGGGGGGCAGGGGGGATTTTACCGGGCGCGAGGCGCAGCAGGTCTGGCGATAAGCTGCCGAAAACAGGGAGGTGCTAATGGAGCGGAAGGTCTTTGATCTCGGGGGCCATACCTCGCGGAGCCTGGACAATAAACTTAAATCCCGTGCCACCCCCAAAAGTCCCTGCCGACCTGTAGTCTCTTAAGTTGACGGCAATGGGCTAAAGCTGCTAAGAGGAGAGGCCGGATTATGATCCGGTTTCGCGTGAAAAATTCCTCTTACCAGAAACGGCGCACCTTAACACCGTTTTGGGATAGAAAGTTTTTTATTTCTTCAATGGTATAGGTGCCGTAGTGAACCATCGATGCGATCAGCGCCGCGTCGGCGCAGCCCTGATTGAGCACATCCAGCAGGTGTTGAGGTTCTCCGGCGCCCCCGGATGCGATCACCGGAATGCGCACATTGGTTGAAATCAGCCGGGTCAGTTCGAGTTCATAGCCGGTCTGAGTGCCGTCAGCGTCTATCGAGTTGAGGCAAATCTCGCCTGCGCCGAGCCTTTCGGCCTCCTTCGCCCACCACAGGGCATCTATTCCCATATGGGTCCGGCCGCCGTTTATGACTATTTCGTAGCCTGAGGGAGTCTTCTCCGAGATTGCGACCTTCTTCACGTCCATTCCCAGGACAATGCACTGGCTGCCGAAGGCTTGCGCCCCCTGCCGGATGATGTCCGGATTGAGCACCGCAGCCGAGTTTACGCTCACTTTTTCCGCCCCGGCAAGCAGCACGTCCCGCATGTCCTCGATAGTGCGAATGCCGCCCCCGACCGAAAACGGAATAAAAATGGTCTCCGCCACCCGCCGGACTACATCGAGCATAATAGGGCGCCGCTCGCTCGAAGCGGTAATGTCATAGAACACGATCTCATCGGCGCCCTGTTCGTAATAAAAACGGCCCATTTCCGCCGGGTCGCCTATATCGATATTGTCCTTGAATTTGATGCCCTTGGTTGTCTTGCCGTCCCGAACGTCCAGGCAGGGTATAATGCGTTTGCTGAGCATGGAATCCTCTCATCTGTCGGGCCCGTCCACCCAAAAACCGCGCCGCAGGTTAGAATGATCTCGACGCTCGGCGAGGCGGGTCCCACCGCGTTTATGAAACGCCGTGCCAGCGGCAGAAGTTGTCAAGGAGCCGCAACCCCGGCTTGCCGCTTTTCTCGGGATGGAACTGAACGGCCACAAGATTTCGGAAGGCCACGGCAGATGTAAAAGTTATCCCGTATTCCGTCTTCCCGGCTGATATTTCCTCGTTGGCAGGTTGCGGATAGTAGCTGTGAACGAAATAAAACTCGCTTCCCGCGGGAATATCTCGAAAAACAGGGTGATCGTTTACGAATCTCACAGCGTTCCAGCCCATGTGCGGAATCTTCAGAAGATCCCCCGTCTCGGAATACATTTTTTCCGGGAACCTTTTCACTTCACCCGGAAGAATTCCAAGGCAGGTGGTCTGGTTTTCCTGGCTGATATCAAAAAGAACCTGAAGGCCAACGCAAATGCCCAGTATGGGCGCACCCGCGTCTAAAAGTTCCCGAAGCAGCCTGTCCAGTCCGAGTTCACCCAGGCTTTCCATCGATTTTCCGGCCGCTCCGACCCCGGGGAAGACCACCTTGTCCGCCTTGCGGATTTCATCGTGGGAGTTGGTGATTTGGCATGGGTGTCCAAGATGGTCCAAAGCCCGCTTCACGCTGGTGAGGTTCCCCGCTTTGTAGTCCAGTATGGCAATCACGCCCCGGCGCTCCTTGGCAAGTAGTTATGCGAATTAGCTACAATATCTCAAAGTTGTGCGGCGGGTCAAGATCGGCAGTGATTCGTTTCCATTTTAACCCGCTTCGGATAAGATCAAACGATGGAAAGGATAATCAAAGGGACCGATATCGAGCTTAGGGTTGAAAAGCTCGCATTTGGCGGCAAGGCCGTAGCCAGAGTAGGCGGGTTCGTGGTCTTTTTGGACCATGCCGTTCCAGGGCAAACGGTGAAAGCTCTTATAACGAGGAAGAGGCGAAATTACGCCGAGGCGAGGGTAATCGAAACGTTGTCACAATCGCCCGACTACAGGTCGCCCGTTTGTCCGCATTTCGGGATTTGCGGAGGGTGTAGCTGGCAGGATATATCCTATGAGGCTCAGCTTTCCTGGAAAAGGACCCACATTGTGGAGTGCCTCGGGCATATTGCCGGGGCAGGGGAAACGGAAGTCGCCCCGATCATTGCCTCCCCCGAAACTCTGCACTACAGAAATAAAATGGAGTTTACCTTTTCCGACAGGCGCTGGCTGCTTGCCGAAGAACTCGACCGGGAATTCGCACGGGGATCCGTTTTCGCTCTCGGCCTCCATGTAAGGGGGCTTTTCGATAAGGTATGCAACATAGACAATTGCGTTCTCCAGTCACCCGAGGCATCCTCGATCCTGCGCGAAGTTCGCCAATGGGCCGTGAAAAGCGGCCTGCCGGCCTACAGCATCCGCACTCACCAGGGCTTTTGGCGCTTTCTGGTCATAAGGGAGGCAAAAAGTACCGGCCGGATTCTAATCCATCTCATCACCTCCGGAAACCCGCGAGCAGATGAAAGCGTGGACAGGCTTTCCGATTACGTGCGGTCGAAATATCCACAAGTTGCGACTTTCATCCATTCCACAAATGATAAAAAGTCCCAGGTTGCTATCGGAGATTCGAGCCGCGTTCCGTTCGGCCCCGGGTTCATCGAAGAAAGGCTTGGGGAGCTTCGTTTCCAGGTATCCGCTCACTCCTTTTTTCAGACGAATACCCTCGGGGCGCAGGAGCTCTTTGAGGTGGTCAGCCGGCTTGCCGCCTTCAATGGAGCTGAAAAGCTCTGGGATCTCTATTGCGGAACGGGAAGCATCGGGCTATATATCGCCTCGCGTGTAAGAAGCGTAGTTGGAATCGAACTGGTCGAAGATGCCGTGCGCGATGCGCGCGAGAATTGCCGGATCAATAACATCGGCAACTGTTGCTTTTTGGCGGGCGATTTGAAGGACGTGATCGGGAAAGCTTCGCAGATGGGACGCCCGGACATTGTGATAGTGGATCCTCCCAGGGCGGGAATGCATCCGAAAGTGGCGCAAGCCCTGCTCGAAACCCTGCCGGGGCGAATCGTCGCCGTCTCGTGCAATCCGGCAAGTCTGGCCAGGGATGCGGCCCTTCTTCTAGGGGCATACAACATAAAAGAGGTGCAGCCGATCGATCTTTTTCCACATACGCCGCATCTGGAATGCGTCGTAAGGTTCGACAGAAAAGATCTTCAATGAATCTTGCTAATAAAAAACCAAAGCGGCGCAGATACATACTGTGGGTTGTTTCGCTCTTCATTGTTCTTTCCACTCTTTTTGCCGCAAGCTTCTCATATTATCTCTACAACGAAATCAAGAACCGATTTTCTTCGAGACGGTGGAGCGTGCCGGCGCGGGTATTCTCCTCGAGCGTCCCGCTCTATCGCGGCCAGCCGCTTTCGCAGGGCCAGCTCAGGCATATGCTCGAAGAGCGCCGCTATAAAGAGGCATCGAAAGAACCGGTGCTGGCCGGGGAGTTTAAATCGTCGGGCAACACTCTGGTTGTGCACCTGAGGGATTTCCAGTTCCCGGGCATCTTTTTGCCCTCACAGCTCCTCGAATTCGATTTCGATCAAAACAGGATAGCTGCCATTCGCAGCCCGAAGGGAGAGATTTCGTTTTTCGAGCTCGAACCGCTGGAAATAGCGCACCTCTATGGGCCCGAACGCGAAAGCAGGATGCTCATCGATATCCGGCAGGTTCCCCGGCACTTGATCGACGCTGTGGTGGCAATCGAGGACCACCGCTTTTATAAACACAGCGGTATCGACCTCTTGGGAATACTTCGGGCGATGATCGCCGATTTCAGGGCCGGCCGAGTCGTTCAGGGCGGCTCCACGATCACCCAGCAGCTCGTAAAAAACTACTTTCTGGAATCCGAACGCAGTTTTCGCAGAAAATTGCTCGAATTCTCCATGTCTCTTATCCTGGAAGCCCTTTATAAAAAAGATGACATAATGGAGATGTATCTCAATGAAATCTACATGGGGCGCAGAGGCAGCATCGCTATCCATGGAATTGGCGAAGCCTCCGCTTATTACCTCGGGCGAAACGTCGAGGACCTGACTCTTTCGGAGGCCGCTACCCTTGCCGGCATGATAAGAGCGCCAAACAATTATTCGCCGCTTGTAAACCGTCAGGCCGCCCTGAAGCGCAGAAACCTCGTGTTGAAGCGGATGCTTGTGCTTCGCAAGATTTCGCTCTCCGAATACGACTCGGCGCTGCTCGAAGTCCTGAAGGTGGCTCCCGCGTCCACTGCCGCCCGTATAGCCCCCTATTTTGTGGACTATGTGCGCACGCAGGCGCAGGAACTCTATGCTCCGGAGACGCTCGCCTCGGATGGATTGTGTATCTATACGACCCTTCAGCCCGAAATGGCCGCCGCCGCCGAAACGGCGATCCGGGATGGCCTTGCTGAAATCGAGACTGAGAGCGGTGCCGGACAAGGCTCAGATGAATCCAGGCCCGCCGCCGACGGCAGTGCGGGCGGGGGGGCTGGGCAATCCGACCGCGGCGGCACGCCGCCACCTCGGCAGCTCCAGGCGGTTTTGATAGCCTTGCAGCCCCAAACCGGGGAACTCTATGCGCTGGTTGGGGGAAGAGACTATGCTGAGAGCAGCTTCAACAGGGCTCTTAAGGGACGCTGCCAACCGGGGTCCGCTCTGGCACCCTTCATCTATCTTGCGGCGCTCGATCGGTTTAAACTTTGCGACTGGCTCTTCGATCTGCCTGTGCCCTACGAACTTAATGGCGTCTCGTGGGTCCCCAGAAACTACGACGGCAGGTATCGGGGGAAGGTCGCTTTCCGCGAAGCCTTCGAGCAGTCGCTAAATGCCGCCACGGTGAACCTTGCCGTCGAAACGGGCCTTAACCAAATAATTGGGACACTCAGGAGTTTCGGGATAGAACCGCCGCCAGCAGATCTGCCGTCGCTTGCGCTCGGTTCGTTCGATCTGACCCCCATGGAACTCGCCAGGGCATATGCGGTGCTTGCCAATGACGGGCAAAAGCCGTTTCTGCTCAGCCTCAAGGAGATCGTGGCAGACAATGGAGATATTCTGGAGCGGCGGCATATCGACTTTTCTTCCGTGACCTCTCCTGCAAAAGCCTTTCTCATAACCAGCCTTCTTGAGGGGGTGGTGGAAAGAGGCACGGGCAGGGGGCTGAAACGGCTCGGCATAGATTTCAGGTGTGCAGGCGAGACCGGCACGACAAGCGAGTTCAGGGGCTCCTGGTTCGTTGGATATACGACCGATCTGCTGGCACTGGTCTGGGTGGGATATGACGACGGCAGCCCGACCGGCCTTACCGGAGCGCAGGGTGCGGCGAGTATCTGGGCCCGGTTTATGAACCTTGTGCGGCCGTGGATCGAACCTCAAGAGTTCGATGCGCCGCCCGGAATCGTCGAGGAAATGATTTGCCCGGATTCGGGCCAACTGGCGACTGCCCGCTGCAAGGAACCGAAGCGGGAGTATTTTTTATCCGAAGTCGGGCCGAATGGTTATTGCACTATTCATAACAGATAATAAAATGGGTCACTGTGCCGTTTATAGCTGGTTTCCATAATGACCAGATTATGCCTCCTATCCGAATTGGAAACTGTTAGTGTCTCATCGGGAGTTTCCGGATGGAGACCAGCGAAAAAAACCATGGATTCAGAGAGGGCGTCTGTAGTGGCTCTTTTCAAAACTAAAGAACTTTTTCATTCTTTCGCTCAGGCCATTGTGCTTGTCCTGTTGATCGCCATCGCCCTTTTGGGATGCGAGCGAAAACAGGTCTATATTCCCCCCGTAAACTATGCGCCTCCTCCTGCGCCGCCCTCTTATTCGGCGCCGCAGCCGGTTGCGCCTCCCGTCCAGGAGGTCCCGCCCATCACCCGGACTCCCGAATTGAAGGGTCAGGAGACGCACGCCTCAAACCCGCCTCCGGTGCAAAAGCAGTTTGAGCCTCAACCGGCGCCGGCGGCTGGAAAGGAGCCGCAGCCAAAAAAACTGAAAAGAGTTGAGGCGGCAAAATCGCCTCAACGCCAGGCCTCCATGCAACAGGTCAATCAAGCCAGGGGACAATTGGAGAAGGGAAGACCGGACGCCGCAATCCGCACACTCGAAAAGGCCGTCAGGATAGACGCCGGCAATGGTGCAGCTTTCATGCTCCTTGCCAGGGCATGGAGACAAAAGGGAGAAAGACGCAAGGCCCTGGAATTCGCAAAGAAGGCCGAACTGCTCTATCAGAGACAACCTGCGAAGCTGAAGGAAGTCTTCTTGTTCGAATCGGACCTCTATCGCGAACTGGGCAACACCACCGGCGCCGTCCAATCGAACCGAAAGGCGTCGACAATCCACAACAAAGACGCTGGGCGCCCGGCGGAGCGTGGAGAATAAGCCAGTGGCCGATTCTGACATCGCACAGGAAAGAGCCAGGCGGACAAAGGGTTACAGGGCGTTTTTGCTCGTAGTCCTCGCTGTTTCCTTTTACCTGGCGTATCTAATTCTTTTTCCGTTCCTCGATACTCTCATCCTGGCGATTGTCCTGGCCTCCATTTTCAATCCTCTGCAAGTCTACCTGGAGAAGCGCCTCAAGGGACGAAAAAACCTGGCAGCCCTGATAATCGCCCTCGTAATAACCTTCCTGATAGCCATCCCCGTTTTCGTTTTCACTTCCACGCTGGTGGCGCAGGGACTCGATACCGTGAACAAAACCAACGACTGGCTGCGTGCCGGCAAATGGCAGCAACTGGTCCAGGACCCCCGGATTAACGAGTATCTGGCCAAACTCCAGGAACGGTTGCCTTTCCTCGACGTGAACAAAACGGATATCGTCAACGATCTGCTCTATCTTAGCAGGAACATAGGGCAGTTTCTGCTGGGAAAAGTTGCCTCCATACTGAGCAATGTGGCCAGCCTGGTGGCGCAGTTTTTCGTAATGATTTTCATCGCCTTCTACCTGGTGAGGGACGGCAGGGAAATGGTCAGCAGCATCCGGTTTTACACGCCTCTCAGGGCCGACCAGGAAGACCGGATTATCAACGGGATCAGGGTGGTGGCAAAATCTGTGCTCCTGGGCACATTTCTTACCGCGATCTGCCAGGGACTGCTGGCAGGAATCGCCCTTCAGATCCTGGATTTCCCGGGTCTTTTCTGGGGAACCATGACAGCTCTCGCCTCACTTATCCCACTTGTGGGGACCTATCTCATATGGGTCCCTATCGCCGTCTATCTCGTTTTGCTGGGCCATTTCAAGTCGGCCGTTTTTCTGGCCGTCTGGTCGGTAGTAATGTCCGGAATCATTGAGAATTTCCTGCGCCCCTTTCTAATGAAAGGCAAATCGAAGATGTCGCCCTTCTACATCTTTCTGGCCATACTTGGCGGGGTTCAATATTTTGGGTTAAAAGGCATTCTTTATGGACCGCTCATCCTTAGTTTCGCCATGATAATGCTCTTCATATACGGGGTGGAATACAGGGACGACCTGATCGAATATAAGCACCTCGGCGAAAGCGTGGCAGCGGAAGAGGGCGGGTAGTATGCTTAGAGGTTCCCCTCTCTGCGGATAGGCTTTTGGGCAAGCTGGTGAATACGTTCAATAACTCTCCCGGCGATGGTTTGCCAGTTGTATTGCGATCTGACATTTTCTGAAAGTCTCAAAGCCCTGTCCCTGGCCGCCCTGTGGTTTTCGAACACTTCCCTCATCAGTTCGCACAGGATGTTCCAATCCGGTTCCAGCACCCAGCCTGCGCCGCTGGCGAGCTTGATATCACGCGGCTTGAATTCGACGCGCTTTGCAGGGATGAGATAGGCGTTGCGAGGCGAGCAGAAGTCATCGGTGGATCCCCCCTCCGTGGTGATTACGGGAATGCCGCACGCCATGGCCTCGAGAACGGGCAGGGCGAACCCTTCGGCGCGGTATGGGTGGACCAGGCAATCGCAGGCGGTATAGACGCCGGGCATTTGCCTCGGTTTCAGCGCAGCCTCGATATGGACGATTTCAGGCGTCTTGGGATGTCTCTGCATTTCTCGGATGATCCTGCCCGCGCCCTGGTCCATATAGAATACCTGGGCGGGCAAGTCCTTTATTACCAGGGCCACGTCATCGTGGGAATCAAACGTGCTCCGATAAGCATCCAGAAGCATGTCGATGCCCTTTCTCCAAATAGCCGCCCCCACAAACAGGAACTTGAATTTTTTTCCGGAATTTATCCGGTGCTTTTGAGCAGAGGGGTTAAACTGAGCGGAATTCACGCCCAATGGTACGACCTGCACGCGGTCCGCCGGGACACCGCTTGCAATGCAGGTTTTCAGGATGTGCCGGCTGTAGGCCCAAATCTCATCGACCAGGTTTGTCATGGGCTCGATCCAGCTTGCGGGCAGCCTGCCGTATTCCCATGGCTGCATCATTACCCAGTGACCTTCCGAGGGAGGGTTGAAATCAGGCGGCCAATAATGCCTGATACAGACGTCTGTCATGCCGGAAAGCGGTTTTCGGGTCCTCTGAACGATCTTTTCGAAACGCGGATCGGAATCGGGACTGATATTGTCTACTTCTTTGCCCGGGATAATCGAGACCTCAAAACCGGAGTCAATCAATCGAAGGCATAATTCCCTGTTGACTAGCGCCAGTGAATGGCTGACGAGCTGAGTGCCTTCCCAGGCTATCCGCTTAACCGCATTCATTGCTTCCTCTCTCCTGCCTGCGTGCGGAGTTGATAGCTCTAAACGCCGTGTTCATTTCTCCGGCCCAAGGAAAGCCTCTTCCGCCAGGGCGCACAGAATGTGCGCGTTTGACCACGACGTCTTATCGCACTTTTGCCGGCCCCCGGTCCTCGGTCTTCGCACCCGGCATTCCAAGACGCGAGCAAATTTCCCCAATCCTGGCCAGGGCAATAGCTGCGCTGTTCTTCCAGGTCCAGCGGTCGATGACCTCCTGCCTTGCCTTTCGGCCCTTGAGCCTTGCAGTCTCACGGTCCGAGAAGACCTCTTTCATCAGGGCCGCGAGATGGTCCGGCGATGGAGAACTCCATTGATGACCCAGGTAGAAGGGGAGTTCCATTCTTTCGTCAACGAATTCCAGGCCGTTTGTTTCGATCAAATAGGAATTGCCCGGATTCATATATTCGAGGTTGCCGCCCCATCCGGTACCGATTACCGGAAGCCCGCAGGACATCGCTTCTATGTAAGGCCTGCCCCAGCCTTCCCCGCGCGACGGGAGTACGAAAGCATCGCCTGCGGCGTACAGGTTCGGCATCTGTCGCTGCGGGAGCTGGTTTTCAAGGACAATAACAGGCGCAACCCGGTCAAGGGCAAGCCCGATTGAATCATAGTATGTCTTCACCCTGGCTTCGATATTCGGATATGGATTCTTTCTGTCGTTCTTGACGGGGTAGGAGCGCAGGATGAGGCAAACCTGATCGGAGGGCGAAAAGGCTTTCGCCCAGGCCCGCAGCAGCACGTTCCATCCCTTGCGGTATGTCCATTCGAAAATGGACAGGAATGCGAACCCGCGTCGTCCAGGGACAGGCAAGGGCTCCAGCCCCGGCCGGTAGAAGTCGGGATCGACCCCTTCGGGGACGACTGCCAGGGGGACGCTGACCCCGCTTTGGTGAAAGGTTTTGGCATTGAATGAGGTCGGGACCCAGACTTCGTCCATGGCGTTGCACAGCGAAACCCATTCGGGACTCAGCCTGTCGGTTTCAAAAACGGTTTTTCCGACGTTGTAAAGGGCGTTGGGGTCACGCTGGAAAGCGTAAGCAGGCATGCTGAGAATCGATATGTAAGGGGAGTCGGGACTTTTGATCCGTTGCGTCAAATTCTTGTGTTCGGACTGCTCCATCCCGGAAACGAACGCTTCGTCGTTATTGCTCGCCAGTCGAATATAGAGGGGCCATTCATCCCCGATATGCTTTATAAGGTTTCTTGCCTGGTCTGCATATCCGCTCGGATTGAAAATGGGTCCGCTCCAAAGGACAGGCACCTTCCCGGCCGGACCGGGAGCCGGCGATCCGGCCCCGGGAGGGCCGCAGCCCTTTTCCGCCTTCGCGTTGGGGGGCGCCGCGATTTGCCGGGCATACCCGGTGATCGCTTTTCTTGCGAGGGCTCGCTCTTCGGCATCCGGAAACAAATCCAGAAACGCCTCCTCGGTTTTTGCGACCCGCGACAGGGCCAGGCATAATCCCCGGAAGGCTTCGGGACAATCCGGCTGCCGCGTCGGTTCGGGATCTTTGCGCTCAAACAGGCGATGACGGTAATATTCGCTCCAGAACTTTTCGCGGTCGCTTTCCGAGAGGTGTTTGTGGTAGGGCAGGCTCACCTTCCAGTGGCTCTTTATCTGGCCCGCCTCGGTGTCCATGCCTTTCGACTCCGCCCGCATGCGGGCGGCGGAAAAGACCTGGTCCACGTAGTGAAACGGGTATTTCATTACGGCACGAAGCCAGTATTCGTAATCCACGGAAAAATAGAGGTCCTGCCTGAACGGACCGAGGTCGTCGATCACAGCTTTGGAAAAGAACATGGACGGCTGATGCGGATGGGCCGGGCACTTCCACCACCTGGCCAGAAATTGAAGGGTGATGTTGGGAGCGCTTTTTTTCAGGACAAGAAAGTTTCCGGCCTCATCCACCAGGTTGGTGTTGCCGTACACCACGCATGGTCCGGGACGTTGGCGAAATTTTTGCGCGACCATGTCGAAAGCCCCGGGCAAAAGCCAGTCATCGGCGTTGAGCCAGCACACGATATCGCCGGTAACGATCCGCAGCGCCTTGTTGAGGGCGTCGGCCTCTCCGTCGTCCGGTTCGGAGACCCAGCGCAGGTGCGGGTAGCTTTTGAGTATTTCAACCGTATTGTCCTTGGATGCGCCGTCTGCGATGATGTGTTCGAAATTATCGTAGTCCTGCGCGAGAACGCTTTCTATGCAGGTCCGGATGAACTGAGAGCAGTTGAAGGTGGGGGTGATGACGGATATCTTGGAGGTGCCGGCTGGTCTGACAGCCGGTTTAGGGGGTATGGATGCCAGATTGACTCGACTTTGCAAGGCCGGGCTGGCTGGCGGGTCCTTTTTCGCGCCGGCAATGGCCATTGCCCATTTTTCGGCAATGGCCTCCGGAGAATAGAGTTCCCTTATCGTATCACGAGCGGCCTCTCCCAGCTTGCGGCACAGCGCCGCATCGAGGCTGAGGCGCACCGCGTGCTCGGCAAACTCCTCGGCGTTTTGCGCCACCAGGCCGTTTACGCCGTCCTCCAGGGGAGAATTCCGCGCGATGTCTCGCAGGGCTATGGCGGGGACCCCGTGCGCCATCGCCTCGACTATTTTTATCTGAATGCCGGTTCCGCCGATCACGGGGCAAACGGCGAACTTCGCACGGGCGTAGAGCGGCTTGAGGTCCGGCACGTAGTTCATCAGCTCGATTCCACGAGTTGGGATGACTTTTTCGCAGGCTTTGCCGGCAACGCGGAGAGAAAAATCCGGAACCTGCTGTAATACTCGGGGCAGTACGCGTTTTGAGAAGTAATAGTAGCCCTGAACGTTTAAAGGATAATTCGAGACCACGAGAAGCGGCCCGGCGTCGTAGGAGTTATTCAGGGGCACCGCGACAAATGCCGGCGGGATGTGGTGGACGCTTGTCCGGGATATGTTTTCGCTTATGAGCTTGGAATCATGCGGGGACAGGGAAGCGGTTATGTCAAATTCATCATAGATGCTGAACTCCACGGATTCGATCCCTTTTAATTCGTCGTGCCGCCGGGAGTAGAAGTCCTCCTCCAGTACCCCGGGGTCGAGTCGCTCCGGGGAAACATTGGGCGGCAGATAGGGCGCAACATATCGCAGCATGCTCTCGTTACGCGCCAGGAGGTCGTGACTCCTCACCATCCTGATCGCCCCATTGAGCTCCTCGCCCATGGCGAGCTTTCCCCAACTGGGATAATGGATCAGCACGACATCCGGCATCAATTGACGGCACAGGCCGTGGAAAGCCCTCACGTACCACGGAGAGGTACACTGGTCCCACCCATCCGGGTGGGCGACGGATTGCCGGCGCATGTACAGTTTGTCAATCAGGCCGAACTCATAGAGGTGCAACTCCAGACCCGAGCCTTTCGCGCAGCACCTTTACAGCGACATCGTTCCATGAAGCGCCGCTGCTGTCCATGGCGCACGCCGAGCCAAAAATAGCGATTTCATAGCCGAGCGCCCGGAGCGCCGTCATATCGGCGAGCTGAACCTGATGCGTGCCCGTTACCGGCGGGAAGGCATTATAGGGCCAGAATATCAGCGCCTTCTTTCCCTTTCTTCCCGGTCCCTTTGGTTCCATTTCAAGAAACTCCGATCATATAATGCGAAGGTTAATCTGCAAAGGACGCTTTGGGTCAACTCTTATGCTTTACACGGATGTAGAGATGCCCTATAGAAGTGTAACAAAGAAACTCATAGTCTAAGTGCTTCGCTCTATCCTTAAATTCTGAAAAGGCCTTCGTCTCACCTTTGTCCAAGCGGAAAGTCCAATCGTCAAATACCAGGATAGCGCCATCAGAAAGTCGCGGTGATAAATAGTCCAGGCATTCTACCGCGGGCTGATAAAGATCACAATCAATCCTCGCATAGCAAATGGAGTCAATATTTAATGCGGAAGGAGATTGCAGGGATTCCTTAAACCATCCCTGTACAAGAATGACATGCTTATTTTCATCGACGCCAAGTCGCTTCTGGACAGATTCAATGCTCGCAGTATACTCACCTTCATGCCAACAATCTAGGTCATGAGTTGATGATGGGCACGGTAGGCCCTCAAAAGAATCGAATCCGTATATATTTCTTTCTGTTTTATTTAGTTTGCAAATGTCGATTATTTTGCCAAGCCAAAATCCTTCGAAGACCCCAAATTCAACTATTGCACCTGGAACCCCCCTGCTATTCAGCTCTTGTATAAGGAATGAAGCATACTCTACTTCTATATTCACCATTTCAATATTAACTTTTTTCCCCCATTCATCATGTAGAGTCCAACTGGTAGATGGAAGTGATTCAGGAACAGGAGGGTTTGCACCAAAGGTAGTCGCAAACCACATCTTATAGTCGGAAACAGCTTCCTCTTTTCTGAGTCTGTCCAAGAGAATGTCTCGTTCCATTCGAGCGAGTTGGAGTCTGATTTCGATCTCATTCAGCTCTCTTCGAAGGTCTAGTTGATTTTTCATAAAGAGATTTTCCTCCTCGATCAGTCCATCTTCATTCTCCGGATTCCGATAATTCTAAAGAGTTCAATTCAAGAGCCCACTCGAACGCCTTTGCGGCTTCGGCCTCGTTGCCCGCGTTACGCAACGCCTCGCCCAGGAGCCCCAGGGCATCAGACCCCGCCGGCCATGGAATTGGCGCAGATCTGCTGGTGGTACTGATGGGGGTCCATCCCGAACACCTCTTTGTGTGCCATCATAAGGCCGATGAACGCCTCAGGCCTGTTGGGGATCGTGATGGGAACACCCTTGTAGTAGGTGTCTGCATTCCGAAACCGGAAGACAAAGTAATCTTTCCAGAAATGAAGCCGCTCGCCGTAGGTGAGGTAGCGCTGGTAAGAGTAACAAATCTCGAGCCACTCCCGGGCCTTGACCGCGTAAGGCGTTTCGGTTTTGCCCCCCGACCTGTAGATCATCGCCCTGGAGAGCACCTGGTCCATGTAGCGGAACTGGAATCCCCTGGATGCTATTCTGAACCAGTACTCATAGTCTATTCCGTACTGGAGGTCTTCCCGAAAAAAACCTGCCGTTTCAAAAAGCCGTCTCGAAAAGAAAATGGAGGGCTGGAAAAGGTTCAGATTGTACCACCTGGTAAGGGTGATAAGGTTTATCGGAGCGGTAGGCATGACCCAATGAGTAGGGACGTTGTCTTCATCCACAAAAACGGTCTTTCCATAGACGAGATCGGCGCCGCCAAAGGTTGTCATCTCTTCGACCACACGGGGGAGGACCTCTTTTTCATACGAGTCGTCGGCATTGAGCCACCCGATTATGTCACCGGTCGCCATCCGGAGGGCCTTGTTCAGGGCCTCGCATTCGCCCTTGTCGGGTTCGGAAACCCACTTGAGGTGGGGGTATTCCTTCAGGATTTCGACCGTCCCGTCCTTTGACGCCCCATCCATTATGATATGCTCGAAATTGGAATACTTCTGGCCCAACACGCTCTCGATGCAATTGCGGATATAGCTCTCGCAATTAAAGGAAGGCGTGACAATGGACATCTTCGGCCCCGCGCCTGTCCCCTTCGCTTGTAGGGAGGACCGGAACTGCGCGATGGCCCCGTTTCCATGCAGGTGGGAATTGCAGATATTGTTAAGAAGCTTTACCGCTTTTTCATTGAAAGGATCGAGCGCCAGTACGCGGCGCACGGTGGATTCGGCGTTTTTGGTCCTGCCAAGTGCAAATAACGCATTGGCGAGGTTGAGATGAGCCTCCGGATTGTCGGGGTCGAGCGCCGTTGCCTTTACGAATTCGCGCTGAGCGGCTGCGTAATCTTCGATTTGCTCCGGGACATCTCCCGGTTCGCCGGCCGGTTTGATATCATCCGGGGCCGGGACCCGGGGCTCACACGGTACATCGCAGGTTTCGTTGAGCATGTCCTGCCCTATGAACTCCCGGCCTTGGGAACAGTAAATACTTTTCAGCATTTCACGGGCCTCTTTCGTAACCTCATCGGCAAAGGCCGGAATTGCCCTCTCGAGGTCCGCACGCGCCTTTTCCTGTTGTCCCGTATGATAAAGAAGCATACCCCGGTGGAGTCGCACTCCCGGCTCGTAATATCCAAAATCAAGCGCCAGGTTATAGTTATGGAGCGCGGCTTCGAGATCAGTCTTCAGTGCATCGAGGCACTGCGCTCTCAGGAAATGCCACTCGCCGTCACCTGGCAGTTCCTCGGGGAACCTATCCAGAAGAAGCAGTGCGGCCTCCCATTTGCCAAGCTCCATCGCTTCATGCACGGCCGGTTTCAGGGCCTCGCGAAGGCTCTGGGTTGCCTTGAGGTTGTTCTGATCAACGAACAGCACGGCCTCTATTGAGGTGATAGTCTCATGCAGAGGCAGTCCGCTTTCCTGCAAGAACCTTTTGTACAGTGTGCTGATATGGCCTGAACTCAGGAAGTCGCCCATCTTATCGAGATAAGATCTTTCAGGATGCGGGGCCAGCGAAGTGTCCATGCTATCCATAACCAGTCGATAGGTATCCTGGAGTCTGTCCAGCCTGTTCAGTCTGACTCTCAGATGATCCAGCCCGTCCAGTTTCCTCGGGATGCACAGGACATCTGTGTAAGCGTACTCGGTATGCTCGACATAGGTGATGAAGTTTGCCAGATTTTCGGCCTTTATCTCGATAAGCCGGGTGGGACAAATTGCATAAAATATATCGAAGAGCAAGAAATCCTGGAGTATCTCATTGATGAAATCAGCGGCTGATTCCCGCCGGTCGAAGTGGGAAGGGGTAAATTCGAAAACGAGTATTGTTTTGTGCTTTTCCAAGACCTCTTTGATATCTTTTATGATTAGGGGTTCGAGGCCTTCAGTGTCGATTTTTATGATCAGATTCCCGCCGATTTCCTTGTCCCGAATATACTCGCTTAACCGGACCGCATCTGCGGGATAGCTGATCGAGTTGTCAGAATTCCGGTGGCAAATATTGTCTCCATCCGAATGTCCAGGATCATGATAGACATTTACGGGCCCGGAAGTGCCCGATACGGCCAATTTTTCGAACCGGGCGATCCCTTCGAGGTCATTTACGAGAATGTTTTTGGGGACAAGCTCATGTATGAGCCCGATATCGAAAAGGACGACCTGTCCCTTCATGCCTTCACATCGCATTTGGTTTGCCAGGCGCAGTCCGAAAGCACCGGCATGGCAGCCGACATCAAGTACGGTTATCCCGTCGGTGCAGCCCGCCAGATGGTCAATCAGGTGGTAAGATAGTGAATTCAGGCCCTTTCCGACCAATGGCTTCGGGAAACCGTGGTTGTGGGCATAGGTGAGATATTTGCGTACCGATTGGTTCTTTCGTGAATCCGGAATAAAGCGCTCATACAAATTGTCGTGTTTGAGCATGAACAGCTTTATGTCGCCGAAATCGACGAAGTCCACGGCATCTTGATCCTGAAGGGCCTCCAGTTGGGTCAATTTCTTGTCGATGAGTTTCATTCTCCCTTCGGGTGATTTCCTCATAAATCGATTCCCATCCTCCTTGGAGTGCAGGAGCTTTTTCAAGTAGCATTATGTTTGGGCGTCAATTCCGCTGGTAAAAGATCACCCGCGATCCTCCGTTTTCCAGGTGGAAGTCGACGCGGCGCAAATCAGCCAGGGCGCGCTGCACGCCCGGCTGGTTATAGGGTTCCACGTAGAGCAGCAAAAAGCCGCCGCTCCCGGCGCCCAAAAGCTTTCCGCCTATCGCGCCGGCTTTTCGGGCGCGTTCGTATGCGTCGTCAATGAAAGAATTGCTGATGGCATTGGAGAGACGGCGCTTAAGCAGCCAGCCCTGGTGAAGCAGTTCGCCAATGGCGGCCAGATCGTGTCCGTTTGATAAGACTTCCACACCCTGTGGAACGAGGCCGTATAGTTCTGTGAGGTGGGGGGTTATGTCGCCGGATTTGGTCCTCTCGATCTGCTCCTCCAGCACTTCGTGGGCGCTTCGCTGAAGGCCGGTGTAGAATATCATCAGCCGATCCTCGAGCGCGCGGGTCCGATCCGTGGAAATCGTGATTGGAGTGATATCGACGCGGCTGCCATCTCGAAATTCAAGGTGCAGCAGGCCCCCGCATGCGCATGTGTACTGGTCTTGCAGCCCCACCCGCTCCTTTATCATCTCGCGTTCCACATGGACCGCTTCTTTGGCCAGTTGCTCCCTGCTGACCATCTTGCCCTGAAAGGCATAGAGTGCATGCAGCAGCCCGACGGTGAAACATGACGAGGACCCCAGGCCCGTTCGAGCCGGCAGGTCGCTTACAACCGCAATCTCGACCCCTTCTGCGATATTCATGAACCTGAGGCATTCGCGAACCGACGGATGCTGAATTTCGTC
Organism: uncultured delta proteobacterium; assembly: GCA_963805125.1. Lineage (GTDB taxonomy): Bacteria > Desulfobacterota > Syntrophobacteria > Syntrophobacterales > Syntrophobacteraceae > SbD1. The sequence goes on from CAWDTD010000001.1 coordinate 1,063,284, forward strand.
CACTGTTGCGCACAGTTCGGTCTTCGAATAGCTGATGCGGATGCGGTGATCGAAAAACCTCGTAAGAGGACTGACGGTCACGTAGGTGTACCTGTCGATAGTGGTGCTGAGAGTAGCCCCGCCGTGCCGGGAAAAGTACTCCGGGTAATCGGTGCCGCCGCCGAGGAAGCTTATGCGCACGGGCGTCTGAGTGATGATCATGGCACACACTCCTGCGGTCTGTTACTGCAATGCCGCCCCCTTATACGTTTGAAACCACCGGATGGTCTCGGGCAACCCGACTTCGAGCGGGGTCAGGCTGAGGTCCGGGATGAGTTTTCTTAGCTTTTCCACCCTCAGGCACTTGGACCGCGCCCCGACGTATTTGCCCGTGTCAAACCCTATATCTTTGAAGTCGTAGCCGACGTTCTCGCAGATCATCCGCGCAAAATGCCGGATGGTGAATTCCTCTCCCGCGCCGACGTTTACAATGTCATTTTCCCGGTTTGCGCCAAGGTCGGCGAGGATGCGCACGAAGTCTTCGATATAGATGATCTCCCGCCTTTGATGGCCGTCACCCCAAAGGACCACCGGCTCCCCGTGCATTTTCCCCCGCAGAATTTTTCGAATGAGATCGAAGATGAAATGAAGCTGCCGCTCGTCGATATGGTAGCCCGGCCCGTAGAGCGTTGAGGGGACAACGTAGAGGTAATTCAGCGCGTATTGCTTGCGCAGGGCGAGCAGGCCGGCATAGAGCATGCGCTTGGTCATGGCGTAGGTGAACAGACTGTCGATGGGAATGCCGGTGAGGTAGTTTTCTTCGATCATCTCCCGGTCAGGAGCATAGGCGCAACTCGTTCCGATACTGATAAGCTTTGCCTGGGGCTGCCGGCGCTGCCACCAGTCGAGAACGTTCGTGTTTATCCTCTGATTTATGATCCACTGCTCGCCGGGGTGGTAGAGGCAAAAATCGCCTGCCTGCGTCCATGCGGCCAGGTGATAGATCCCGTCGTATTGATGGCCGTTGAAGTTTTCGAGGTTCTCCTGCCTGGTGAGATCACAGTTGCGGGAATTGAGGCACGTGACCTCATGCCCGCATTCCTCCAGGTGTCCTGTCAGTGCCCTGCCGAGAAAACCCGTTGATCCAGTGACAGCTATTTTCATGTTTCGAATACTTTCGGGTTCACCGGGAAATAGAATTTGACCCCGCGGTCCACAAGCGACCGGTTGTTTTCCAGGATTTCCTGTTTGAAGTTCCAAGCCAGGACGTAATAGACGTCAGGAAGTCTTTCCAGTTCCCGCTCGATCGCCACCGGGATGTGCATTCCCGGCGAATACAGCCCCCGGCGCAGTTCGTTTTTTTCCACCAGGCAGTCGAGCAGGTTGGTCCCGATGTTGAAGTAATTGAGCAGGGTGTTCCCTTTGACTGGAGCGCCGAACCCGTAGATGGTCTTCTTCTGTCGTTTCGCCGCTTCCAGGTAAGCCAGGTTTTCCTCCTTCATCCTGTTTATTCTTTCGGCAAACAGCAGGTAGGTTGAAAACAGGTTGCTTCCCTGATCGCGCTCGGCTTTGAGCATATCGAGGAGCCGCGCTGATACGGGGCGCTTGCCTGGCTTGCCCACAAAACCGATAACCGACCCCCCGTGAATGGGGGCGACATAGGCGTCGAACATTTCCAGCCCGTGGCGGCCAAGAAGAACATTGATGGTTTCGAGATTGTAGTACAGAAGATGCTCGTGGTAGATCTGATCGAAAGCGCAGTTCTCCATGATGCTTTTCATGTAAAGAAACTGTACAACGAACACACCGTCCTCTCGCAGTGCTTCCCGGATACCCTCGGTTACCGAATGAAGCTCTTCGAGGTGGAAGAACACGCCTGCCGCATTGATCACGTCGAATTTGCGATCAAGTCGCTTGACCAGGTCGAGATTGAAGAATTCGTTCACCGTGTCGATCCCGGACTCCATAGCCATCCGGGCTGGAATCTTTGCAGACTCCACTCCCAACACCTCATATCCAAGCGCTTTGAAATGCTTCAACTGCGTGCCGTCATTGGAACCGATGTCCAGGACCGCTTTCCGGGAAATGTCCTTCAAGAACCGACCATCGACTTCGTCGGCAATGCCCTTGAAGTGGGCGCTTAGAGATTTGGTCACGCCGGATAGATACGTGTGGTTCCCGAACATGATTTCCTTGGCAACCGTGTAGTCGAGCTGAGCCGTTGCGCAACGCGGGCAGTAAACCACGCGCAGAGGGTAACGCGGCTCCGAACCCACTTCCTCGGGCCTCAGGAAGTGATTACACCAGGGCTGCACTCCAAGATCGATTGCCAGTTCCAGGTCGTAAGAGTCACAAACACGGCAGGCGCTCATCGTATCTCCTTGGACTCAAAAAATTTCTGCGCCGCGTTATAAGATTCCGGGGTCCCTATATCGATAAATCTCCCCGAATTCGTGTAACCGAAAAAGCGCCTGCCGACCCATTCGGGAAACATCTGTTTTTCCAAAGAGATGGGACGGCCGGAGGGGATTGTCTCGAGCACCGGGTGGCCTATCAGGTAAATCCCCGCGTTTATCCATCCCTGACCACTGCCGCTGAATTTTTCCTCGAACGCCAGAACCCGCCCGAGTTCATCCACCCGCACCTGCCCGAAACGTGTGGTATCGCGCATCTGGGTCAGCAGCATCGATACTTCGGCTCTCATTGCACAATGCCAGGTAAGGAATGCGCCAAGATCGGCTTCGCAATAGGAATCTCCGTTCATTACCAGTACGGGGTCGGAGTCGAGCAGGTGAAGTGCTCCGCGAACCGCCCCAGCGGTGTCGAGGGGTTCTTCCTCCCGGCAATAGCCGAGATTCATGTTTCTGTACGTTTCTCCGAAAGTCGTGCGGACCTGGTCGCCCATGTACCCTGTCAATAGTGTGACTGAGCTGAACCCGGAATCGGCAAGTTGATCGAGCAGAAAGGAAAGGAAGCCTCGCATCCGGACTTCAGCCAGGACTTTTGGGCGGTCGGATACGCATGGTCTGAGCCGGGTGCCTTTTCCTCCAGCCAGGATTGCCGCCGTTGGAAGCTGCGTGCGCCGGTCGGCCGGCAAAGTCTTCGATTGCATGATCTTCGCCCGCGCTAAACGTTGCTAAATAGGCCACGTCCCAGCATGCTGTAGCCTTTCAAAAGTTCCCGAATGCCTTCATCCAGCGACCGTTTGGCTTCGAAGCCCGCCTCCCGCAGGCGCTGGTTGGACACGACGTAATTACGCCTGTCCGGGTCGTGGCCGACCTCGCTAAAGTGGATATAGAAGTTGGGAACGTATCCCTTGATTTTGAGGGCGAGTTCCTCTTTGGACAGATTGGCTGCATCGAGCCCGGCATTGAACGGGCGCCCGATCATGCGGTCGGCGTTTTTGATGCAATGCACGAAGCAGTCGGCTACGTCACGGATGTGAATGTAGTTTCGCTTGAAATCCTTCTCGAATATGACGATGTAGCCGTCCTTTAGCGCGGCGTAGGTGAAGTGGTTTACCAGCAGATCGATGCGCATGCGCGGTGATATGCCGAAAACGGTGGCCAGGCGAAGGGTAATCGCATTGGGCGAATCCAGCAGCACCCGCTCGGCCTGCACCTTGGTGTGTCCGTAGAGCGAGACAGGCTCCAGGGGGGTTTCTTCGGTGCAGAAAACGTCCCCCGACCGGGTGCCGTAGCCGCTGTTGGATGTCGGAAAAATGACGAGTTGCCGCGGGCTGCGGATTTCATTGAGCATTCTTATTGCGTCGAGGTTTACCGACTGTGTGTCCCAGCGATTGCGGCTGCACGCCGGGGCTCCGACCATCGCCGCCAGCGGGATGAGCACGTCGGCGTCCTTGATAAGGCGCTCCATGAGGCCCCTGTCGCGAACGTCACCGAAGACAAAGTCAAAGTCCGGATTGCCACACAGGTGGAAAAGACTATGCTGGCCAAAAGTGAGGTTATCCACGGCGGTAACCCGGTGGCCCGCATCCAGCAGATGCTCGGATAGAATCGATCCCAAATAACCCGCGCCTCCTGTTACGACCACATGAATCGGCACCTGAACTCCTTTTTGCTAAGACAACACAATTACAAGGTCCTTCTCTCCGAGTTTCCGGGCTCACTCGAACCCAATGGCCTCTGATCGGATTGGACAGTTGATGTAGAGCTGAAATCCTCGGTCGGCAAAGGTAGTGCAAGAAATTTGCCAGGGTTCCCGTATCGTTCGAATCGGCCGTAGATGCGCGCATGCGAAAGCATACGGGTTTCCCGCCGGTCCTCTGCGCCTCAGTCAAGATAATGACATGCACTGCCCGCAGATGCAGGGAAGGGCGGGGCGTCAGGAAGCAACACTTCGGAGCTCAGTTAACGCCTGCATGGAATTACACGGGTTGCGTTACCGGCAAGTGCGGCGGAGTGAAGCATACTGGATTAGATACCTGAGTTGGCGCCGAATCGCGGTTGTATTTCCGCCTGATGCTCGGGCCGCAGCAGATCGTAGACGGATTTTACCGGGCTGAATGTAGTCTGTGGGACTTCTATGAACACGGTTATCCAGTCAGCCATGCCACCGTTCCACAGTCCGGGAAGTTCGAGCACCTGGATGTCCGTTCCGTCCATTGACTTCCTGGTGATTATGACCGCTTTGGGATCGACGAATTTTCTGAGATCGTAAGGCTTTCCTTCAAAATCCCGCACGCAGCACACGATATCTACCGGATTGAAATGGGTGGATGAATTCCATACGGCGCTCTGTTCCGGAGAATTCAAATCAACCTGGGCATTTTCGACTATCTGAACGGACAGCTCTCCATTTTCGTCCTCGACCCAGAAGGGTGCGCCTCCAGGCTCGCCTTCGTTCGGGACCACGCCGCAGACTCGAATCGGCCTGTCCAAAATGCCGAGCAGATAAGAGCGCTTCTTTTCTTCGGGCCATATTTCAAACCCCGCTGGAAAGCTCAAAAGAAGCTCGTGCGCTGCGAACCGTGCAGCCTCCAGGACCACCTGGTTCGAATCCGGCCTCGTCATCCCGCGCAAAAGCGAATGAATTGTTTTCTGAACTGAGACGAGATGGCCGCCCAGCGCCTTCTTCCAGAAGCAAACGGTCTCTTTGAGTCTGTCAGGAACGACGTTGTCTACGTTCTTGATGTAGATAAGGTCGGCGCGGAGGTCATTTAAATTCTCGATCAGAGCGCCGTGTCCCGCCGGCCTGAAATGAATCCGGCCGAGCCTGTCCCGGAAGGGAAATCCCTTCATATCCACGGCTATCGTATTTGTCGAGGATTTCTGGAAGGAATAGGAAACATCAAAAGTGGCGCCGAAACGATCCGAGTAACGGCGGCAAACGTCTTCCCTGAGTGCCTGAAAGCCTCTCTCGTGTTCCTCCGGTATCGTGAAGTGCAGGCTGAGCCTGGCGTTGTCGGCCCCCAGGTATGCTGCCGACTCCGCAAGCTGCTCCTCGAAGGCGGTCCTTTGTTCTTCGGGGTAGGAGTGAAACGGGAGCATAGCTTTGGGAAGACTCCCGTAACTGAGCCCTCTTTCGGTCAGGAGATATTCGAGCAGGATCTTGAAATGGCCGTCGCGGACTATTTCCTCGAGAATATATCCGTCACAGGCCAGGGCCTCCCTTAAGTTGTGCACGAAAGGGAACCTGTCGAGTTCGTCGACAAAACGCTTGAACTCGCACGCAATCGAAACCCCCTGGTCCAGTCGCTTTTGCAGCTCGTCTCGTTCAAGATATTGGGGAAGAAAGAAAATCTGGAGCAGGGACTGGAACATCCTGGTGGCCGCCCCGGACGCCGGAACGAATTTCATGAACCGACCCTGGCCGGCAGCCGAGGCGTGCAGATCGATATACTTCGCTAAATCAGCATCTTCGATTTTTCGAACGCCGTCTCCAGTGGTGCACGGTCTTTTGAGGCGGACGAAAAAATCGGAGCGCCGGAATGTGTCAATCTGTTTGAATACCCCGGCCGCACTGATCCCCAGGGATTTCATCTGCTGACGGTCCGCGTTGGTAAACCTGATCATAATTGACTCGTCCGCCGTACGTTACGCTTTTTCATGATTTGCGAGGGTGTCCCGGAAGGACACGCAAAAACTGTGCTTAAGCAGCAACATAGATGCTCAGCCTTGCGCGAAATACTTAAGGGACAAAGCATCAGCGCATAACTTACCCAATAGTTGGCTGAAATGGAAGAATGAAGATAGGGGCCGATGCAGCAGGGGCTGGATTGTTATGTGTGAGTCAAACCCGCCTGCCAGGAGGCTTCATTTACGGATGCGCTAATCGAAATCCCCCGCGGAGGGGGGATTTCGGCTATTCGGGAAGTGAGCAATACTTCGGAACGCACTATTCTTTCACAAGGATCTTTATCTTGGCTTTGGCCTTTAACGATTCTATGTATTTAGGGATTTCCCGGGACATTTTTTCAACCCTCATGTGTTGTTCGATCCTGGACTTGACTTCATCAAAGGACATCGTTCCCGGTGCTCTCTTATCGGTTACCCTTATTATGTGATAGCCGAATTCGGTTTCCACGATATCGCTGGTCTCCCCCGGTTTCATCGAAAAAGCGGCGTTTTCGAATGGCGGCACCATCTGGCCCTTCTGGAAAAAGTTCAGGTCTCCGCCATTTTCCTTGCTCGGACAATCGGACATCTCCTTTGCCACCTTGGCGAAATCCTCCCCGCTCCGGATTCGTTTCTGGATGCCCTTGATCTTTTCCAGCGCTTTGGCCTTTTGCTCAGCGGTGGCCGTTTGATCCACTTTTACGAGTATGTGGCTGGCCCTAACCATTTCAGGAGTTTTAAACAAGTCGGGGTTGCCATCATAAAAGGCCTTCACTTCTTCGGGGGTCACCACGACCTTTGACCCCAAATCCTGCTCTACCAGTTTCTTAATGATGATCTGAGAGTTCAAGTAACCCTTCATGGCCTGTTCGGTCGTATACATCTGCTTAAGTGAAATTGCGAAAGGTGTGGAGCTGTTGTTCACAGCATCCAGTTGAGCACGCACCTCGGCATCATCGGCCTTGATGCCTCTCTTCGCTGCTTCCTGTTTCAGGAGTTCGCGTTCGATCAGGTTGTCAAAAACTTTTTGCTTAAATTCCTTCATTTCTTTTTCGTCAGCTTGTCGGCCCGTCATGTGAATCTGGCGGTAGAGCTGATCGATTCCAGCCTTATAATCCAACATGGAGATTGGCTTTCCATTGACCGTCGCGGCATTCTGCAGCTTTGCTTCATCTTTTTTAGCCGGTGCTGCGTCGTCTTTTCCGGCCGCTTTTTGGGACGACTTTTCGGCCGCGTAGGATGCGTAAAAGCCATACCCGGCTAAAAATACAAAAATTACCAGTGCGGAAGCGATTAACCCAGCCTTCTTCATTTTGTTCTCCTCATCAAAAAAATTACCCACAGGGCAATCTACCACGCGGGTGCCAAATGTGAGTGAAAGGGCCGAAAGGCGTCCTAAGGCCGGTAGTATACTCATGAGAACGCTTGCGAGTCAATAACCGTCATCCAAAAATCATATAGGCGCCGCAATCCCGATCAGATGGGCCAGTGCTGCCAGAAGCAGCAGTCCGCAACGTATGAATTCAAATATTGGTCCTGTCTGAAAAAAGAATAGGGCGCCCTCTTATTATACGATATAGTGTGAAGGATGAGTTAGTGTGATCAACCATCGCGGGAGAAGTAAAATGCTGGTCAGGGAAATCGGAGAGTTCGGCCTGCTCGCGCGCATATGGGCCATGCTTCCGGAGCAGGCGACCGGGGTAGTCAAAGGGATCGGGGACGATGTGGCCGTACTCGATACCTTAGGGCCGGAATACCTGCTCGCCACCAGCGATGTCCAGGTCGAGGGCATCCATTTCACCCGCGAGGCCATTACCCCGTATCAGTTGGGACGCAGGGTGGCGGCGATAAATGTGAGCGATATAGCCGCGATGGGCGGCGACCCGCGCTGGGCGCTCGTCTCGCTTGCCATTCCAGGGAGTACGCAAGTCGGATATGTCGAAGAGTTGTATCGCGGCATGCGGGAGCAGGCGTCACTGGCGGGGGCGTCTATTGTAGGTGGGAATTTGAGCCGCATGAAATCCATCATCGTAGTGGATTTCACGCTCCTGGGGGTAGTCGCACCGGAGCGGTTCACACTGAGAAGCACGGCCCGTGCGGGGGACGCTATACTCTTAACCGGCTCGCCCGGTGAGTCCAGGGCGGGTCTGGAGTTGATCCGCCGGCCGGACCTCGTGCTGAGTTCTTCGAGCAGGCAGAAGCTGCTCGAAAGACATCTGTGCCCGCAGCCGCGCCTTGTCGAGGGACAACTTCTCGCTCGCTCCGGCCTGGTCACCTCCATGATAGACGTGAGTGACGGAGTGGTCGGCGATCTTTGCCATATTTGCAAATCAAGCGGCAAGGGAGCTGAAATCGAAGCTGCGAGCCTTCCGGTTAGCCCTTCGATTTCCGAGGCAGCCAAAGCGGCTGGTGCGGATTCACTGGAATGGGTCCTGTCGGGGGGCGAGGATTACGAACTTATGTTCACCTCCAGCCCCGAGGCTGTTGCCGGCCTAAAAAGAATGTTACTGGACGAAACGGGGACCTTATGCACGCAAATAGGAAAAATCACAGCCGAAACCGGTAAGGTATGGGTCCGGCTGGCCGACGGAAACCGGATTGTCCCATCCGTGACAGGGTGGGATCATTTTGCTTGAAAAAATGGAGTCTGCCGCAAAATATCGAGACATAAAGATGAAAATACCCAGAGCGCTCACTATAGGGGGGTCTGATTCGAGCGGCGGAGCTGGTATTCAGGCCGACTTGAAGACGTTTTCGGCCCTGGGTGTCTACGCCATGTGCGCCGTAGCGGCCCTGACCTCTCAAAACACACTGGGAGTAAACGGTATAATCGAAGTAGACCCTGATTTCGTCTCATCGCAGATCCACTCCGTTGTTTTGGACATTGGAGTGGATGCGGTGAAAACGGGGATGCTCTGCAACGCTGCGATTATATCGAGGGTCTCCTCCGATCTAAAGGCGCTGAAGCTCCAAAACGTGGTGGTCGATCCCGTAATGGTTGCCAAAAGCGGAGACAGGCTTCTGAAAGAGGATGCGATCGAGGCGCTTGTTTCCCAACTCTTCCCGGTGGCCCTGATAATCACGCCGAATCTGTACGAGGCGGAGGTCCTGACGGGTATGCGGGTCGATTGCGTTGACGATATGAAGCGTGCTGCCGTTAAACTAAGGCAGTTCGGGCCCAAATACGTGGTCATGAAAGGAGGCCACCTGCAGGGAAACCCGATTGACTTGCTCTACGACGGCCGAAATTTTCGTGAATACCCCGGTCTCCGGTATCAGACACATCATACTCATGGCACGGGCTGTACCTTCGCTTCGGCCATAGCGGCATTTATGGCCCGGGGATCGTCAGTAGAGGATGCTGTCGGAGGGGCAAAAATCTACATAACCGGGGCCGTTGCCGGGGGGCTGCCTCTGGGCAGGGGGCAGGGACCTGTCCACCATTTTCATGGCTTCTACGGGTTTAAAAGTAGTTGAGCGCAAATGGGGCAGGCTCCTCCACCCCCTGGTCCTGCGCCAAGCCTTGATCCATGCAGGCGCATGCAGACCCGGCAAGGGTTGTAATCGAAAATCGATTAGTATATAAAAGACCCGTGGGCGCTCTTTCTCGCCCCGCAGGTTATTGATTTTCTTCGGCTTCCATATCCACAAAACCTGAGTAGCCTGGACCAAATTCAGACATGATCAGGCTTTCGGTCGAAAATTTATGGCGCAGGGATCCGGATGACAGACCAGGTTCGCATACTGCTGATCGATGACGATAAAGAGGATTTCCTCATAGTTTCCGATATGCTTGCCGCAGCGGAAAATACCAGATTCAAGCTGGATTGGGTCCAGACATATGAGGCGGGGCTGGAGGCGATTTCCAGGCGAGAGCACGGCGTCTATCTGCTTGATTATTTTATGGGCTCCCATAACGGTCTCGATATTTTGAAGAAAGCCATCGAGGGAGGCTGCAAGGCGCCTATCATCTTTCTGACGGCGCATGGGAACTATGCAGTCGATCTGAAGGCCATGGAGGCGGGTGCATCTGATTACCTGGAGAAGGGCGAATTTACTGGCCCGATTCTGGAGCGCTCCATCCGCTACTCCATAATGAGCAAGCATATCGAGGAAGAACTAAAGCTGCACAGGAACAATCTCGAGGACCTTGTCAGGAAAAGAACCTTTCAGCATGCCGAGGCGCGGGCCGACGCCGAGAGGCGGGCGCATGAGGCCGAAGCGCGGCAGGCGATCCTGGAAGCTCTGCTTGAGTTCATTCCCGAGGGAATTGCGGTTGTTAATTCCCCCGGGCTCCAGGTGCAGGCTCTTAGCAGGTACGCCGTGGACATGGGCGGCCTCTCAGGCGGAGAAGGCAAGCGCAAACAGCCACTTACCGATCTGGATTGGTCTCTCGCCGACCTGTGGCCTGATGGGTCCGGTTTGCTGGGGCCGATCAGGGACGCCGCTCTGCGCGGAAATGCCTCCTCAAACCAGGAGCATACTCTTAAGGTGTTCGGGGAAGACAGTATTCCCGTACTGGTGAGCGCCGGTCCCATTAGAGATGGTTTGGGAAACGTAACAGGTGCGGTGGCCGCCTGGAGAGATATAAGCGAGTTGAAGCGGATTCAGGAAGCACTCAGGATCGTCCGTGACAATCTCGAATTGCGGGTTCAGCAACGGACCTTGGAGCTTGCAGAGACCTTGATAGAACTCAAAGAGTCCCGGGAAGAGCTCAAACTACTGGCCTCCCAGCTCCTTCGCGCCCAGGAAGACGAGCGAAAGAGGATCGCCAGGGAGATACACGACAGCATCGGGTCATCGCTCAGCGCCGTCAAGTTTTGCGTTGAGAACGTGGCGGCTCGGCTCGCTGAAAACCCCGATGTCCGGGAAGCCTTCATGATCCTGTCAAGGGCGACGGCGCAGGCGATTGATGAGTCCAGACGCATCATGACCGATCTTCGGCCTTCCATGCTCGACGATCTGGGAATAATTGCGACCATAGGGTGGTTTTGCAGAGGGTTTGAGAGCATTTACGCCGATATGCCGGTGGAAAAAGATGTCAGGCTTGAGGAGTCTCAGGTTCCGGAAAACCTGAAAATCATCATATTCCGAATCATCCAGGAGGCGATGAACAATTCGGCTAAGTACAGCCGGGCCAGTAAAATATACCTGGGCCTTTCATTCGAAGATGGATGTATTGTATTGCGCGTCAGCGACAACGGAGTCGGATTCGATCGGGCGGCCGTCGCCTCGAGGGGACAGGGCGCCAAATTCGGCCTCACATCCATGCGTGAGCGAGCGGAGCTCTCAGGCGGAGAATTTGAGATTGAATCAACTCATAAAGTGGGAACGATAATCAGCGTTCGCTGGAAACTATAGCGGTTTTCTCTTTCTTAATATTTGATTGTGCGTGTCGCGAGGTCTGCCCCCGCGCGGTTATTGTTTTTGGTCCCTTTGCTTCCTGCCGCGGAATACGAGCCGCAGTGGTGTTTTATCCAGCCCGAAGCTCTCTCTGAACTTGTTTACCAGAAAGCGTTCGTAGGAAAAGTGGATGCTGTTGGGGTAGTTGCAAAACAGAACGAACATTGGGGGGCGGGTCCCGGCCTGTGTTCCGTAAAAAAATTTGAGTCTGCGGCCTCGCACTATCGGCGGCTCATGTGCGCTGACGGCTTCCTGGAGCGCCCTGTTGAGGATGCCCGTTGAGATTCGGCTGGTGTATTGACCGAAAACCTCCCGTACCGTCGGGAGCACTTTTTGGGTACCTTTACCGGTGAGGGCCGAAAATGTCAGGATAGGAGCAAAGGGCATGAAGCGGAAACGCCAATTCAAGTCTTCCAGAAAATTTTTCCTGGTTTTGGGATTCGAGTCGAAAACGTCCCATTTGTTTACCCCGATGATGCATGCCCGATAGCGTTCCTGGATGTAGCCCGCGATGTGGAGGTCCTGATCGGCTGCGCCCTCGGAAGCGTCGATCAAAAGAACGCAGACATGGCTTTTGTCAATGCTTTGAAGCGCCTTGATAATACTTATCTTGTCGAGCTTATGCCGCGTCTTTCCCTTTTTCCTTATGCCCGCTGTATCTATGAGCAGGTATTTCCCGGCGTCGCGCTCAAAGAGCGTATCGACCGCGTCGCGCGTAGTTCCCGGAACCGGGCTGACAATGACGCGCGGAGCGCCCAGAATCTGGTTCACCAGCGTCGATTTCCCCACGTTCGGGCGGCCGAGGATGGATATGCGGATTTCCGAAACCTCGACTTCTTCGCCGACTTCCGGGCCAGGTGGTTCAACTATAAGCTTGACCATATCCGAGAGAAGGTCACCCACCCCAAAGCCGTGGGCAGCGCTGATCGGGTAGATGTCCTGGACCCCGAGTGCGTAAAAATCGGCCAGATATTCCTGCTGCTCGCGGCCCTCTATTTTGTTTACGGAAAAAAAAGGGGTTTCGAGGTGCGGCGGAGGATGTCCAGAAGGGCGGAATCCTCGGGATGCAACCCCGCTTTGCCGTCCCCCACGAAAAGAAGTATGTCGGCTTCCTCGAGGGCGTGGAAGATTTGCTCCCGTGTGCTCTGGTCGAAAAGGCAATCGCCCTTGCTGATGAAACCCCCCGTATCAACAATGGTGAAGCTTTTTTCGTCCCATACGCCACGGGCATAATTCCTGTCCCTGGTGACTCCGGGCAGGTCATCGACAAGGGCCTGGCTGCTTTTGCTTATCCTGTTGAAAAGAGTGGATTTGCCGACGTTCGGTCTTCCAACGATTGCAATTATCGCCATCAACGGCCGCCTTTTTTATATTTGTGTATCGATCAAATTCCTGTTTAAGGCTTTTTTACCGCCATGTAAATGAGCGTTATCGGCCGGCGATTCCCTGCATTTGGGGGAAGCCCTTTTCTCGATTGCCCGTTGAAGAATGTGTGCAGGGACCTTTCGTCCGTAAGCCGGCCCTCTTGAAGAGTTAGTGGTGATGGAGACCCTTGACAAAACACCGGGCATGTGAAATAAAGCTTTTGATGCCCTGTAAGATGGAGGTGGGGTAGTACATCTTGCGAAGCGTCGAGGCAGGCTTATTTTGTGTGGCTGCACAAACATTCCGAAGAACTGAAGCGCGCTCGCGGCGCAAGGAGCAGCGCCGCCCATCGCGCGCAACCCCTTGTAAGCCCGCATTGGACTGCGTCTTTGAGACACGGCTGGCTGCGGGCGGCCCTGATCGATTGTGCCTGTCGGCGGATGAATAAGCACCGGCGATTATTCCGGGGTCGGCAGAGGCTATCATTCATCCGCAGATGAAGGTTACCATCCTTTATCGAAGGAGAAGCAAATGTACGAGAGACCCGAGGAGTACGCGAAATACTGGGTGGAACAGGCCTTAGACTTTTACAAGGCAGTTGGCAAAGAGGTTGCCCTGGCTGAGTTTTCCAACCCCAATGGAATGTTTGTCCAGGGCGATCTGTATGTTTTCATTTTGAGCCCTTCCGGGATCATGCTCGCTCACGGGGTCAACGACAGATTCGTGGGACTGGATTTCCTTGGCGTCAAGGATTCCGACGGCAAAACGTTTAACAAGGAGATTGTGGACAGTGCCAACACCAAAGGCAGTGGGTGGGTGAAATATAAATGGTACCACCCCAGAAGGAATAAGGTGCTCCCCAAACTGGCCTATTATCACAAAGAAAATGAGCTGATATTTTGCAGCGCGGTTTACAGTTACGACGAATAGTGCGGCTCGAAGGCGCCAGGTCAAAACCAAAAGCAGGAAGAGATAAAAGAAACAGGCAAAACGCCAAACCAGTTTTGCCTGTTTCTTTTTGCAGCGGTTCCAGGAGGGAACGCGGCGTCTCTTTCGCTTTTCTACATCGGTGTACGAGGCTTTTTCCCTCGTGCCTCATGAACCTCCAGCGGCTTTCTGGCGAAAGGCGCGCGCCATTTGTAAATCAAGGTGATTGCATCGCTGGGACAGCCAAGGACACAGACTTCGCACACTATGCAGCGAGCCGGCTCAAAGCTCAGCGTCCTGTTTTCCTTATCTATGGAAATCGCCTCAGCCGGACATCGCAGAGCGCACACACTGCAGAGCGTACACTTGTCATCATTGAACACAATGTGGCCCCTGGCATTTTGGAATGGCTCTCGCACCTTCATCGGATAGAGCCTCGTTGCCGGACCATCCAACAAATTCCTCAGAACTGTGGGTAACATCACAGGCATTGGTTTATATGCTCCTTCTGGTTTCCTATCTCTCCGTACAAGAGATGCAGGGATCAATGGAGAGGACATTGACCGGCACATCCGCCAACTGGCAACCCGGCAGCAGGACCAGGACCGATGGAAGATTGGCAAAGGTCGGCGTGCGTATCTTCATGCGTTCCAATTTGCGGGTGCCATTTCCTTTCGCATAGTAAAAGAGCTCTCCCCGTGGAGCTTCCGTGCGCATGACCGCTTCATTTGCCGGGGGATTCCCTTTTACCTTTACGGCTATTTCTCCTTCGGGCAGCTTTGACAGGGCCTCCAACTGCAGATCGATTGCCTGGAAGAGTTCCCCGGCCCGGACCGCCGCGCGTGCATAACAGTCCCCGGCGCTTTCCACTATCGGTTCGAAATTCAATTCCCCGTATGCATGGTATTTGGTCAAGCGGGCATCTTCGGATACCCCGCTTGCCCTGAGCGTTGGGCCGACGCACCCAAGTGAAATGGCCTGCTCTTTGGTCATGATCCCCACCCCAACAGTCCTTTTCTTGACCGTGTAATCGTTTATAAGGGCCTTTACCAGGGATTTGCTTTCTTTGCGCACCTCTGCGAGAACACCGGCGATCATCCTCTTCTGCTGTTCATCGATATCGCGCCGCACGCCGCCAACGATGTTGACAGACTGGATAACCCTGTGTCCGGTAGTCTGTTCAAGCAGGTCGAGCACTTTTTCCCTTATGCGCCAGAACTGCATGAACATGCTCTCGAAACCGAACGCATCGGCCAGCAATCCAAGCCAGAGCAGGTGGCTATGGCAACGGGCCATTTCAGACCAGATCGTGCGCAGGTAATTGATCCTGGGGGTCAATTCGAGCGGCCACAATCTTTCCATTACCTCAACCACGGTCGCGCTGTGCTGGTAGCTGCAGATCCCGCAAACGCGCTCGCACAGATAAATATTTTTGGCATATTCATTTAATTCGCAAGCCTTCTCTATGCCTCGATGGCCGTAGCCGATTACCGGCGTAACCTCCACCACCTTTTCATCTTCATAGGTGAGCCGCAACTGTATGGGTTCGGGAAGTACCGGATGCTGGGGGCCAAAGGGGACTACTGTACGCGTAGCCATTAGTTCTCCTCTCCTTTCGGCTCAGCCTTCTTTTCTTTCAACATAGGCGTGGTGGGACTGTCGTGCGCTAAAAGCATATGTCCGCCGTAATCGATGGCGATGCCTTTCACCTTCAAGCCGAAAAGTTCCTGTAGTTCGTTTTCAATCAGTACAGCGGCCAGGGTTGCGCCCGTCAAGCTCGGGACTTCTTCACCTTTTGCAACCGTGTACCGGAGGCCCTTCATTTCTGCGCCTCTGTTCGAGCTGAAGAAGTAGGTTACCTCCATCTCTGCATCCAGATCGTTGCACACGGCGGTAACAAGCTTGCCTCCGGCATCGAGCAATTTTTTGCCTTCGCTCACTATTGCGCTCTTGTCTATTTTTATTAGATTCTCCATCGCTGGTCCGTTACCTCGTGTTCTGTTTTGCAATGAGGGCATGTCACCCAAAAACGGCGCTGCTCGGTAAGGGTCTGAAGCGCCATCACCACTCCATCGATAATAGCTTCCGGGCGCGCTGCGCAGCCCGGAACGTAAATATCTACCGGTATTACTTGGTCAACGCCACCGAGAATGTTATAGCAGTTATGGAACACCCCCCCGGAAGAGGCGCAGCTCCCAACGGCAATTACCATCTTGGGGTTGGGGACCTGCTCGTAGAGGTTCCTGAGCACGCGCGCCGTGCGCCTGTTTACGGGTCCGGTGATCAACAGGACATCGGCATGCTTCGGGTTGCCCATATTGACCATGCCGAAACGTTCCACGTCGTAGAGAGGAGTCAGACAAGCGAGTACCTCGATGTCACAGCCGTTACAGGAGCTGTTATCGAAGTGCATGATCCAGGGTGATTTCACGCGAGATTTTTTTATCAAACCCATTTGTCTTAAAATACCCCCTTCATGATATAGAGATAAGCAATATTGAGGATCCCGAGAATCAATCCAACCGACCAGCTCAGACGCACCATCCACCGCGCTGTCATTCTCGCCGTAATGTTATCGACTACAAGTTCCAGCAGAAATGCTGCAAGCGCAATCAATATGCCTATCCAAATGGGATTGACCCAGAACAGGACTATGATGCCCAGCACCAGCACGATTTCATACCATTCCGCCAAATGATAGAGGGCCAAAAACGGACCGGAATATTCGGTGGTAATCCCCTTTACTATCTCCTGGTGCGCGTGGTGCGAGGTGGCAATATCGAACGGAGATTTGCGCATCTTGATGGTCAACACATACAGGACCGCAATAAACAAAGGCCACAAAGACAGGAGCAGCGGTTCCTGGTGGCTCAGGATCGTGCTTACGAGAAAAGTCCCGTTTTGCGCATATATCCCGATTGCCAGAAGCAGCAGCACGGGTTCGTATGACAATATTTGGAGCAGTTCCCTGTTGGCCCCAAAATGGGAGTATGGAGACTTGGTGCTGAACCCGCCCAGAACCAGTGAAACACCGGCAAATCCCAGCAGAAAGACGAACACGAGAAAATCCGACTGCAGAACGAGACAGATCAGACTCGCGATCATCAAAATCAGATACGCGTAGATCCACACGAACTGCATCTTGCTCACGGCTATGCTCTCTTTCCCCAGGAGCTTGAAGAAATCATAGAAAGGCTGCAAAATGGGGGGACCGAACCGACCCTGCAACCTTGCGGTAATCCTTCGGTCGATCCCGAAAAGCAGGCCGCCGATAATAGGGGCAAGAACTATTGATGCAATGATTGTTATGAACTGATTCATTTCAAAATCACCCCGCATCCAATCATGATGGCCAGAAGCAAAATGGCTACGCTATTCACCCAGGGATTCAAAGCTTTTTCGCCAAGTGTTCCCTGGAAGTAGTAGCCGCCCAGTATGAACTTCGTCTTAATATCGGCTTCAGCGCACCATTCATCTGTGTCGGTGCCGCCTGTTTGCTCACCGCACAGATAAACCTGCCGCAACTGGGTGGGCTTCAATCCGAAGAACAACATGGGCAGGAACAGGGCAATACCCAATACAAGGTAGAGTGCCCACACGGGGAAAGATCCCCGGGCGGCTGAAGCGCCTGCCAGCACTATGCTGGCCCAGCCCGAAGCGATAATGCTGTTGCCCGAAATGATGTTGCTCGTGGCTGATGCGATGAAGTGACTATAGATCGGCCCGATCCCGAAACCGATGACAAAGATGCCTATAAATAAGGTCCACAGGGGAACCGAGTAACTGGGAGAAAGCTTCTCCAGCGGCCATCCCAATTTCGGCATCACCTGCAAAAGCCTTCCCAGCCATTTTGTCCAGAAAACCATGGTCAAGGCGCTTGCCAGTACAAACAAAATGGCCGCCAGAGGAACTGTGTAAGCCGCTTCGATCGCTATCCATTTGCCAACCAGCATCCCGAACGGAGGCAGAAACATGGACAGCATTCCCACCGCTGTAATGAGGGTGACAAGAGGCGCTTTGGCGGCGAGGCCCTCCATGTCTTCGATCTCGCGGCTCCAGATCTGGTGCTCGATCGTTCCGGCGCACAGAAACAAAAGACCTTTGGAAATAGCGTGGAAAATAATGAGCAGAACCGCTGCGGCTATGGACAACGGTGTGTTTATGCCGGCACAGGCTATGATCAGGCCCAGGTTGGCAATGGTCGAGTAGGCGAGCACCCGCTTGCCTGTTGTCTGGCTGACTGCCAGCGCCGAGGTGCCAAAAAAGGTGAATGCGCCCGCTATGGCTATGGCGGTGCTCAAGTAAGTTCCGGCATAGGCGGGGGCAAGCCTGAGCACAAGGTAAACCCCGGCTTTGACCATCGTGCTGGAATGGAGCAATGCTGAAACCGGCGTGGGCGCAACCATTGCTCCAAGAAGCCAGGACTGAAACGGCATTTGTGCAGCCTTGGTGAACCCGGTGAAGCAAAGAAGAGCTACCGGCAGGAGCATGGCTGAACTATGAATGCCTCCTGCAAGGATGTGCTGAACCGAAAGGGCCGAAGAACCCCCTTGAGTAATGTAGAGATAAATGATGGCCAGAACGAACGCCGTTTCACCGGCGGCATTCATCCAAAGAGCGCGCGCGGCATTTTCCAGGGCTATCTGTGTCTTGTCGTGCGAAATCAACATGAAGCAACACAGTGTGGTAACTTCCCAGAAAAAGTAGAGCCACACGAGGTTGTTGGCGAAGACCAGACCGTTCATGGCGCCCAGGAACAAAACAAGCCAGAACAGAAACCTGGACTGCCTGGACTTTTCGACATGAGCGTGCTGCTCGTGGTCACGCATGTATCTGATGGCGTAGACACATATAAGAGAACCGATGATGCAAATGATCAAAGTCATTACTATGGCCAGATGATCGACCACGAAAGCCGGTTTCAGCTCTACACGGGCCTTCATAATGAATTCAAAGTAGGCAAGCGGTATGATCTGGGTCGCGGTGAAAATCAGGATCAGCCGGTTCCGTAATTTAAGGCCCAGTACGAGGTAGGTGACAAGAATGGCGTAGTCCAGGACCGTAACTAGCGTGCCCCAGTCGAACCCCGCAGGGGGAGTATAGGTCAGGGGGCCTTTTGCGGCGAACAGGATGCTGTTTGCGATCAGCACTAAAGCTGTTATGACAACAACAACGCCCCGCGCAAAATAATTGCGAATTACGAGTATCAGGAAGCCAGCCACTACCGGTAGCAAGATGGCGATCGCCATCATTCCGTCAGTCATATTCCTATCTCCTTACGTGAAAATCTGAAACTGCGCATGAATAGAATTGGAAATGTGAACCACCCAACGGTAGCCTTGCCCGGATAGATCGCCGCCCCGCTGGCTTTTCACGAAAAAGCCCGGAGTAAGTCAAATCCGCCCCAGGTCAGGGCACATCTGTGAACACGAAGAACAAATGCACCTGAACGCTTCATTCTCAGGTGGATCCGCACAGAGATAGTTTTTGAAAGAACAGCGGCTTTCGTCCTACGTTGGCCATTAAAAAGTAAGCGTTGTGCAATGTCAAGTAAAACATTTCACACACTCGAAAATTTCTCCGAGAATACGTTTCGATTTATTAATCTATTGTAACAATAGAACTTTTTTAATCTTTAAGAACTTTCGCAAAATTTCCTCTGGTTTCGGCGTCTGCAATTTGTTTCACACCGTTGTGCATTTTTGCGTCCAACCTCGCTCCTTCCGCTTTAGGACTTCACCTGAATCGACCGGCAGGATTACCCGGCGAGTATTGACCTGCTCGCAAAATATCTATATCATTTGCATAAACCTGCCCATCAGGTCCATACCGGTTGCGCTTCAGGCTTCAGGCTTCAGGGGGCTGGATCGATTTGAGTGAAAATACCGGCCTTGTTAACCCGGCAAGCTCGTCCGCTCGACCATCGGGGCATGCGTTGCCAAAAGGAGACACCATGAATCCTGAGACTCCCTCCAAAAACCGTAAGTTCAACATTGGCATGGTGCTCACCGGGCCCTTTCTCCGGACTATTATGGAAGATCTGCCCGCCATCCAATCCTCCGGTATGCAACTGGTGGCGATCGCTGATGTCGAAAAATCCGTCTCGGGCCATAAATATGCAGAAGAATCGGGGATAAAGGTATTTGACGAGTATCGGGATCTGCTGACAATAAAGGACCTTGACCTGATCCTGGAGTGCACCGGCGATGAGCACATTCTGTCCGACATTATCATGAAGAAAGGGCCTACCGCGGGTGTACTCGATCGTCAGGCCTCCATGCGCCTGATCGAAATGGTGAAGGGCTATGCAACGAATCCGCTGGCCTCCACCCTGCTTAAAGCCTCGCCGGATCCTGTTCTTGTCCTCAACCGGAAGTTGCGTATTCTAGACTGCAACCGACCGTCCCAGATCTCGGGCTGTGCAAAAAAAGACGACATCATTGGTAAACATTGCTTCGAGGTGCTCTATCGGAGATCGAGTCCGTGCGAGTCTCCTTCAATGTTTTGTTCTGCTCGCGAAGCTCTGCAAACAGGTAAGCCTGCCCGTGCGATATATGAAATCCAGGGTCCGAACGACACCTCACAGTTTCGCCAGGTTACCGCCTACCCAATTCTTGACCGGCACGGAGAAATCGCCCAGTTCGTGCTGACGCTCCGGGACATAACTCAGGATTTGGGCAAAAAGATCGAAGAACGCACCAGGGCGCTCCAAAAGGATTTCGCCCGTTTGGCTCAGGAAGATCGGCTCAGCTCCCTGGGGCGGCTCGTTGCTTCGGTTTGCCACGAGATTAACAACCCGATCACCAGTATTGTGACCTTCAATAAGCTTGTCCAGAGCATTCTGCAGTCCAAAAGCGCTCAGTGTGAGTCCTCCGATGCGGAGATGTCGAATGTGGCGCGATATCTGGACCTTTCTTTTCGGGAAGCGATGCGTTGCGGCTCTATTGTCAAAAACCTCCTTACCTTCGCCCGGCCGAAAAGCGCAGAAGCAAAGTCCATAGCAATTCCCGAACTGGTCGATACCATTTTGCTCCTGACAGAGCATCAACTGGAACTTGCAAATATCCGCCGCGAGGTGCATTTCCCGCCCGGTCCGTTCACCGCATGCGGAGACTACGCCCAGATTCAACAGTGTCTGCTCAACCTGGTATTCAACGCTATCGACGCAATGCCGGACGGAGGGACCTTGACCGTCTCGGGTGAAATCGACGAGAACGCCGACCTCATCTACCTGGAGGTCACCGACACAGGATGTGGAATTGATCCTAAAGACCTGCCGCAGATTTTCGAGCCCTTTTACTCCACCAAAGCCGATGGGAAAGGCAGCGGGCTCGGATTGCCGATGGTTTACGGCATCATACACGAACACCATGGAGACATAGAGGTGGAAAGTGAACCAGGCAAAGGATCGACCTTCAGAATCAAGCTGCCTCGGAACCCGGTGAGCAGCGGGGAATACGGGCATCTTGCTGACAGGGCTTCCTCTGCGTTATGGATCAGTGACAGGCTAAGGCGTTGAGCTCACTTGGGGAGGGAGGAGGAAACCCCGTATGAAATTTTCGACACGTATCATGATTGTGGACGACGAAGAGATGATCTGCGAGTCTCTCCAGGCCTGGTTTGTCAGAGATGGCTATCAGGTCGAATCGGCATTGTCCGGCGAAGCAGCGCTGAAAATTACCGAGAATTCGCCTGCCGACATCTATCTCGTGGATATCAAGATGCCGGGCATGGATGGAATCGAGTTGCTTTCTCGATTGAAGGAACACCAGCCCAATGCCGTAGTAGTAATGATGACTGCTCATGGTACCGTACAGACCGCCGTCGAGGCCATGAAGCGCGGGGCTACGGACTATTTCTGCAAGCCTTTTGATCCTGATGAGCTGTCGCTGTTTATGGAGCGCATTCTTGCCAACAAGGCGCTCCGCGAAGAAAACATCGCCCTCAGGGAACTGTTGAGCGAACGCCACGAGGGCTTTTTCGATGTCTTTATCGCCTACTCGGACCCCATGCGGGCCATTTTCACCAAGATCGAGGAGGTGGCCCCCTCGTCTGCACCCATTTTGATTACCGGGGAAACAGGGGTTGGCAAGGACATGGTCGCCAAGGCCATTCACCTTAGAAGCGATCGGTCATGTGGTCCGTTCCTGGCAGTCAATTGCGGCTCGTTATCAGAGTCCCTCCTGGAAAGCGAATTGTTCGGCCATGAGAGGGGGGCTTTTACCGGTGCTGTCAAAGCCAGGCGTGGCCGCCTGGAGATGGCTCACGACGGCACGCTTTTCCTTGATGAGGTTGGCGAGATTTCCCCGAAGATGCAGGTGAGTCTTCTTCGTGTACTGGAAGAGAAAAGTTTCCTCAGGTTAGGGGGCAGTCAGCCCATCTCGTCGGATTTTCGGCTCATCAGCGCCACCCACCGCGACTTGCCCTCTCTGATAAAAGAAAATCAATTCCGGGACGACTTTTACTATCGCATCAACGTGATCACCATTGACGTCCCGCCCTTGCGCGAACGACTGGACGACATCCCTGTACTCGCCAATCATTTTCTCAAACGCTACAACGAAGAAACTGGGAAATCCCTGGAAGGCTTTACACAGAAGGCGCTGGACCTTTTGGCTTTGTACCACTGGCCCGGCAATATCCGGGAGCTTCGAAACGTGGTCGAACGGGCCGTGGTCGTCGCCAGGGGCAGGATGATCGGCGCCGAAGAACTGACCTTTTTGAACCCACGTGCCGATGCGGGTTCAATGGGGTCGGTGACGCTCAGGGAACTCGAGATCAACCAGATAAAAGCCACCCTGGAGTCTTGCAACGGGAATATCGTCCGGGCGTCCAAGCGGCTGGGAATCGACCGGAGCACACTGATGCGGAAAATGAAACGATATCAACTTGACCGCTGCTGACGCGAAACTCAGGCCGCCTGCCGAAGGCGCCGCAGGAGTCACCAGGGGGGCCTTTATCCAATAGAGGGTAACCGCAATTGCCGCGCAAACGACCCGAAACGTCCGAGGAAAGCCACATAAATATTATCCCCATCGGATGTGTTGATTCGTTGGCCCTTTCGATCGTTGCGGCAAACCTTGAGACCGTGATGGGTCTCAACGCCGCCACCCTGCCGTCGCAACCGAATCCCGAGTATGCCTACCTTCCCCTCCGCAGCCAGTATGCGGCAGGACAAATTATCAAAGCGCTCGAGTCAATTGATGGGGGAGCACGATTCAAGCTGGGGATCGTTCAGTGCGACCTCTGTACGCCGATTCTTAAATTCGTGTTCGGCGAATCCCAGCTCGGCGGCAAGGCCGCCGTAATCTCTCTTCATCGGCTCCTGGACAAAGACCCGGCACGCACGTATCTGCGAGCCGCCAAAATTGGCCTTCACGAAACCGGGCATCTCCTGGGAATCGGGCACTGCCGGACCCCGGATTGCCTGATGGCTTTTGTGAGCAGCATCGAAAAACTCGATGGTCTGCCATCCAGATTCTGCGCTGCGTGCCAGTATGAAATCTCCCGGAGCCTCAGGCATATCTTCGGCGGCGCCTGAAACAAATGTCTTCGTGGTGACAATGGGCGGAACAGTTTTCATCCATTGTCAAAAACAACAGAGGGGCTGGCCCCTTCATGGGATCAGCCCCCTGAGGTTAAATCTGCCCGCAATCCGGCTGATTGAAAACGTGTCAAAGGTTCAATGCGTTTCGCGCCCGAATCATTGCATGAATTCACGCACCAGCCGATCCCAGCCGATCTCTGGCGCCGCACCGTATATATCTTTGAGAGCCTCACCACCGATTGGCATCGTTGGATAACCGGTAACACCCGACAGCAGTCCGCCCAAACGCGAAGCCTCATTGTCGATAAAGGCCATGCCCTCCGAGTCGAAAAACAGATTCTTCAGATTATTGCGCAAGGACTTGGGCTGGATTACCATAAGCCACCCTTCCGCATATGGCGCATCATTTGCGGTGGTCGCTCTTTTCAGGATGTTATGATTGGTTGCCACAACCTGACCATCCACCGGGCACAGGCTTGGAGCTTCTTTCCCGGAACGCTTCAACACTACGGCCGGGCGACTCTGGCCCACGGTTGACCCGAGATCGGGTATCCGTATCTCATCCTGAGGTCCCAAAAGCCTGAGAGCGAAATCATCGAGGCCCACACGTACCCGCCCGCCGTATTCGACCCGAGCCCAGGTGTGGCCGTGGTGATAATAGTAATTTCGGGCGACGTCGAAGCCGGATGCCTTTTCCACTTCCGGGTGCCTTAGATTGGGCAGGTAGCTCGTGTCCTCGATCATCTGGTCGAATGGACACCTCACGCAGTTATAGGCATATGAGCAGGATCCGTAGGGAATGCGGCCGCTGAGCATGTGGCGACACTTGCCCTTGCGCATCATAAGCACCATTCTCGGCGGCCGGTGATCAGATTGGCCGCTGGCTTTTCGCTGCTCATCAAAATTGCTCAGAACACGCTGGTCAAGGGTGCAGCCCAGACAGTCGAATGCATTGACGCATTTGGTTGGCTTTATCACACCCGCCCGACCCCAGACGCACTGGTCGTTTTCCATCGAAAAGATCACGGGTTGAAGCGTCCTCTTATGGTCTTTTGTCTCCATGATGGTTCTCCTCCTGCTGTGTAAGGGTAACGGTCTTGAAAAAACTCGCTTACCGAAGTCATGCAATGTCGTTTGCATCTTGATAGAGCAGGATTCAAGCCAACTGGCCTTTTTTTTGATGGAATTATGTAACTGATTAAAATGACAGAGATTTATAGGGGATGCCATCAAAGTGCGGCCACTCACGCCCTGCCTGAGGCAGGATGACAAAAGGCGCATATTGCGCCAGTGACTATTCGTGATTCCGCATTTTCAATAAATACCGATAAATATCGACCTGTTACAAAGGTGAGGCGTATTGCGCCGCGCTGAGGCGATTCGCACCACAGCGCGGGTTCACCGCGGAGCATCCAGTTCTTTTAATAAATCACGTTGGCCATGAAAAACCGGGGTCAAGGGTAACGAGGCGGCGAACTGTCCAGGTGCAGGCGCCAAATTCAGCAGCCTTTCGTGGACGGGCTGAACTCATATTCACGCTCATCGACCTGAAAAACGACTCTGTCTTCGCG
Organism: uncultured delta proteobacterium; assembly: GCA_963805125.1. Lineage (GTDB taxonomy): Bacteria > Desulfobacterota > Syntrophobacteria > Syntrophobacterales > Syntrophobacteraceae > SbD1. The sequence goes on from CAWDTD010000001.1 coordinate 1,088,153, forward strand.
GTCCTGCGTTATCCTGCCCTCCAGGACTCTCCGGCAGCCAAAGCAAAAGTAGGTTATCAGGTGTGTGGGAGTATTGTCCTGGTCGCCGGCGCCTTGCTCGTCGCGCGCCAGGGGTGTCATGGTCAGCTTCTGGCAAAACTCGTGTTTCTCCGCCCCGCCGTGGCGGGTGACCACCTTGTAGCTGCCGAGAAACTTCAAGGGCATCTTTATACTCATGGTTTCACTCCAATTGGGATGCGGTTCCACATAAAACCATGAGCGGGAAATCAGTTCGCCAGCGCGCCTTCCAGCTTGTCGAGGATCCTTTTCGGTACAGGATAGGCATCCTTTACAAGATAGAGGCCCAGTATCACGGGATTGAAGGAAATTGCCTCGGCGGCCGTTTCAACGCTCATCTGTTTTTCTTCCATTTTTTCAATGATCTTCAGTTTTCGTTGTTCCATTTCAGACTCCTGTGTCGGGATAAAATGCCTTAGTAATATCGCACATTTCTTTTCAAAAAGGCAAGTGCCGAGCAAAGACTGAATACAATAAGATATGGAACTCGGGTTTGGGACTTCAACAGGCGATTGCTTCTGTTGTTGGGCACAAAAAAGTGAAAGGCCATAAGGGGTTTCCTTATGGCCTTTAGAGCAGAGGAGACTCATCGGACCGATAGAGACAAAGAGAGACTTTCCACCACCTACGGGACTACAGATCGAGCATTAGAATCAACTTGGCGACAGGAGTTTCAGCATCCGTTCGAGTAGAGCGTGGAGACAATTTCAGAGCGCGAGCATGAACTGAGCTGGTCAGATGAACTTGAGCTTTCTTTTTTCAGCACCTACCTTTACCTGGAAATTTGAGCTTCAGAGCGATTGTGTGTTACTGTCCACTTCGGTTTCCGCGAGTTCCCCGCATTAATTTGGAGGCAGGCACGCCTTCGAGTCTTACTTCCGGCAGCCATTCGCCCTCCCCGGAATTCCCGCCGGCTTTTGCGCAGGCAGAGCACAGAGCAGCTTCAAAATCAACAAGGTCAAAGGGCTTCTTCAGGAACGTTTCGATTTTCACTCGATCAAGATCATCAGCTATAGCTTGGAAATCGTATTCGGAAAGAACGATCGCAACGGCCTCGGGAGCAACGAGATTGAGCTTTTCGATAAGTGAGTGCCCATTCGCATCGGGAAGATGATATTCAAGAATCACCACATGAGGAGGAGCTTTCTGAGCGAGAGCCAGCGCTTGAGTGGCTGTTGAGCAGCTATGAAAGGCATATCCGGCCCGATTCAGGAATTTTTCCAAAGAGCGTCTCAGTGGAGCGTCGTCTTCGACAAGGAGAACAAGATTTTCAACACGCACTTTCGCCTCCGTTACCTTGCAGAAAGCAAGGAGCGTGCCACGGCGGCCGAATCCTGGAGATTGAGGCCAAAAGCGCATTTAGAAGACTAGGGCCTTGGTCGGGGCAGGGCCGTATTGAATAATATTCTACACCTTTTCAGATTATTGGTCACCAAGGACGCTGGGGCCGCTTTGTAAAAACCAGGTAATTCAATGCCTTGCTTCTAATGTGTAGGATATTGTTCACAACGGGAAGGTATTGGAGCATTTTGTTCAAGCTTCATACTTCCATTCCATACTTTTTGAGGCGGTAGAGAAGCACGTGGCGAGGAAGCTGGAGGAATCGCGCCGTTTTGGATTTATTGTCGCCGCATTTTTCGAACGCCTGAAGGATGACCTCCTTTTCTATCTCTTCGAGACTAATGCCGCCATCGGGCAGGACTATGCTGAATTTTTCCGACTTAAACTCGTCGAGTTCGATCAGGTCGGGGTCTAGAAAGTGAAGATGGCGTCCCAGGATCGTGTCGTCATTTTCCAGCAGGACGACCCGTTCGATGGTGTTGCGTAGTTCGCGTATGTTCCCGGGCCACGAATGATTGATCAGAAGTTGTTCGGCCTTGGGATTGAAGCCTCGGAACTTTTTCCCGTATTTGTCGTTGAATTCCTCCATAAATATACGCGCAAGCGGAAGGATATCCTCTCGCCGCTCGCGAAGAGGGGGCAGGTTGATCTTGATCGTTGCGAGCCTGAAGTAGAGGTCCTTGCGGAAGCCGCCCTGCTCGGCCGCATGCCAGAGGTCCCGGTTGCAGGCGGAGACGATCCGGATGTCCACCTTCTTTTTGCGGGTCCCCCCCACGGCGAAGAATTCCTTTTCTTCCATTACGCGAAGCAACTTAGCCTGGATCTCATGGTGGAGGTCCACTATTTCGTCCAAAAAGACGGTCCCACCGTCCGCAACCTCGAGCAGCCCCTCTTTGCCTTCCGATTTCGCGCCCGTAAAAGCGCCCCTTTCATACCCGAAAAGCTCGCTCTCTATGATTTCCGTAGAAAAGGCCGCACAGTTGAGCGCAACAAATGGATATGGAGCGCGAGGGCTCCTGGTGTGGATGAGCCTTGCAAAAAGCTCTTTCCCGGCCCCGCTCTCGCCCTGTATCAACACACCCGCGTCACGGCTCTGCGCGCTCTTTATGGCGAGCATCTGCGCTTCCAGAAATATATGATCGCTGCCGATCAGCCGATGGACTCCCTGGAGCCTCTGGACTTCCTGCCGCAAGCGGGTGACTTCGTTTTTTAGACCTGCGTGTTCCAGAGCGTTCTGGATGGTTACTTCAAACTCATCGAGGTCAACCGGTTTGACCAGGTAGTCGAAAGCGCCTTGCTTTATTGCATTGACCACGTCTTTTACCCGCTCGTATGCCGTGATCATGACAATGGTCGGGGAAGGACGCATTTCCTTGAAACGGGACAGCAAATCCAGGCCGCTGCCGTCGGGGAGTCCTATATCGAGCAAAACCAGGTCAGGGTCTTCGCGCTCGGCAAGCATCAGCCCGGCTCCTCCGGTATCGGCTTCCAGAATGATATGTGTTTTCTCCAGAAGTCGGCGCAATGCGGAACGGAAGGGAGCCTCGTCGTCAACGATCAGAATCTTGTGTTTTTCGCGCATGATGAGTTCTCCGGGAGCAGAATTTGAATACGTAGACACCCCGGATTGTAAACGAGATTCCGGGAAAATTGGATAAAATTCTACACCTCGTTTATTTCCGTGATTTCAATGGATTTTCCGTGAGCCCGCATGGGGTCTTTTTACATATTTCCATTGACACCTGGTGGGATCGTTTTCTATAAACCTTTCAACTTCATTTTCCGAAATGAATGCGGATAAGTTCACCGGCGATGCGGCTTTAGTCAACCCGGTCTTTTTATCTTTCAAATGCGATTCAGGGCAAAGGAGCGGTGGAATGAAAGCAAGAGTTTTAGTCGGCCTGGGGATAATGACGCTCGTTGTCGTAGCGTTGATCCACTTTACAGGGACAAAGACGCATTCGAAAAAGGAGCCTTACAAGATCGGAGCCGTTTTCTCGATCACAGGCGGCGGTTCTTTTCTGGGTGATCCCGAAAAGAAAACAGCGGAGATGATCGCAGACGAGGTAAACAAGCAGGGGGGGATCAACGGCCATCCCATTGAACTGATCATCATCGACGATGAGACAGATGCCACCAAGTGCATTCTGGCAGTAAAAAAACTGATCAAGGAGGATGAGGTGCCTGTGATCATTGGTCCCTCCGTCACCGGAAACAGCCTCGCGGTGGTGGGTGTGGCGGAGGAAGCTCCATATCCCTCTGATTTCCTGTGCTGCCAGCTACAAAATCGTAACCCCGGTTGAGAGCCATAAATGGATATTCAAAGTCGCGGGTTCGGATAGTCAAGTGGTGGAGAAGATGTATGATTACATGAAGGCCAAAGGGATCAGGAAGATTGCCATAATGACCGTTTCTGACGGATTTGGAGCAAGCGGGCGAGAGGAATTGCTGAGGCTAGCCCCGGAGAACGGAATAGAGATCGTGGCCGATGAACGCTATGGGCCGCAGGATACGGACCTTTCTGCACAGATGACCAAGATCCGATCCATGCATCCCCGGGCCATCGTAAACTGGTCCATCGGGCCGACCCAGATTCTGGCGATCAAGACCTGGCGAGATCTGGGCATGGATTCGATCCCACTTTTCCAGAGCCACGGTTTTGGGAACCTGAAAAACCTGCAACTGGCCGGCAAGGCCGCTGAAGGGGTCCTTCTCCCTCTGGCCAGGGTCAATGTGGGCGATCTGCTGCCCGATGATCAGCCGCAGAAAAAAGTCATTATGGAGTATAAAAAGGCTTATGAGGCGCGCTTCAAGGAACCTGTCTCCTCGTTTGGCGGCCATGCCTGGGATTCGATGCACCTGGCCATATCGGCGCTTAGAGCGGTTGGGCCGGACCCCGCAAAGATCCGGGACCATATCGAGAACACAAAGGGTTTCGTCGGAATGCACGGAATCTTCAACATGTCCGCCCGGGACCATAACGGCCTCACCAAACAGGACCTGGAAATGATCGTGGTCAAGGACGGCAAGTGGGCGCTCGCAAAATAGAGATGCAGGAACTCGAAGCTTACAACTCAAAACTGTCACGAATCATCCCGGCGATCCTTTCGGCGGCGTTATCGTCGCCGTAAGGATTGCGGGCTGATGACATCTTTGATATTCGGATTTGCCGTATGGAAGACTTTCCATGGATTAACGAATCTGGGCGGACTTTCTATAGAACGTGGTAGACGAACCGTGAACTGGAAGAGGCAGCCTTGCCGGATACGGCCTGCCGAACTTGGATCGGGGAGATCGAGGGAGTTTTCTATCTTATGCAGAAGTTGGATCTGCACGCTCTCGCGCTGGCCGCAGTTTGCATACTGCTGGTAATAGCCGGCCAAACACTTTTGAAGTTGGCGGTCTTACGGTCCGGCGGCATGCCGGTCCTGGAGATCGGCATTGCCGGTTTGGTGCGGAAGTTTGTGGCCGTGCCCTATATTTTTATCGGATTTGCTCTTTACGGCGTAAGCGCAATTCTTTGGCTGGATGTCCTCACGAAACTTGACTTCAGCGTAGCATTCCCAATGGTGAGCCTGACCTATATCGGGACCCTGTTCGTTGGCCGATTTCTTTTTAACGAGTCGGTTGGCCTGTGCAGGATACTCGGCGTACTGCTCATTTGTTCGGGTGTCTTTTTCGTGATTCGGAGCCAGTAAAATCCCCCTGGCTGGCTTTTCATATGAAGGAATGGAAATAAAACGCCCGTTTCCGAGGACTATTCTCTTCACCTTTTTCTCTTCACGTCCTGGCTCAATTGAATCAATGAGGGTTGTGGTCTTTCTCGCAGACCTCCGAATTCCTTCGGGGAAGGACAGGTGCTCGACGGGGTGGCTGATTTCTATCCCGGGAATCCTGATAAACTGAACGGATATCTTGTCCAGAGAGGTCCACTCCTCCCCCCGTGAGCCGATGGATCTTCGCCACTGGATCCTTCTCTCGTGAGTTTATCATCTTGTCGGCGCCAAAGAGCTTCTTTGCCCTCTCACAAATATGATCGTCCACATCCACCCCGATGACCAGACCCGCACCATAAAGCCGTGCAATCTCAACTGCATGAACCCCCAGGCCATCCAAACCGAATATCGCAACCGAATCCCCTATGTTCAACGACAATTATTTATCAACAGGCTCAATGGCAGGTTTGTCTCTGAAGGTCCTGTCTAACTAAGAAGAGCTGCAATGGAAGAAGGGCTGCAATGGGGTCGGGCCCAATGCCGCTAACTTAAGTAAGTGACTGAATTGTAAGCACTTTTAAGACGAGTTCATTGACCTGACCTGTCCGCTGGGCAACGAATCCCAGCCAAATGAGGCTAAAAGGTTTCAAGCAGGGAACTCGTAAGGAACCGGGAGGACGGGCATTTTCCTTAAATTAGCGGCATTGGGCCCGACCCCGTTTTAGGTTTTGTGTTGCCTCAGCCTTTAGAGACCTTCGTGAGCAGCTTGTCGGCAAGGCCCATCTCGCGTATTTTTCTGAGCAGCAGTTCCTGAACCTCTTTATCTTCGCCCAGTTCCGCTATAAGGTTGCCTGCCTCCACCCCGTGGATTGCCGCCTCGATAGAGGGGTATTCCGTGGGCAGCGGTACGGAGCAGATCTCCCGGATCAGGCGCAACAGGGTTTCCTCGTTTTGCTGGTCCTCCTGGAGGGTCGCGCCCATGCGGCGTGCCTGGGACAGGAGGACATCCCGGCAGGTCTGAATAAACACCGTGCTCTCGGCGTAGGCGTGCCCGCCTCGCACCTGAAGGATCCTCGAGATCAGGATGGACGGCCGGACGCTGGCGCTGCTGGTCTTGAGCCCTGCATCGCGGAAGGCCCGGACCAGGGCGACGATCCTCTCGACCTCCGCCAGGGGCAGTCCGGAGTGTATCTGGGTGATACCGATCTCGGTATCCTGGTCGAATCCGCTCAGCAGGATCGTTACCATTCGGTCCAGCAGAGCATCCTGGGCGCCGTGAACCCCCGCGTAGTCGGCAGGATTGCTGGTGAAGATGATTCGGAAATCGGGGTGAACGGCTATATGCCCGCCGCGCAGAGGCAGCACCCGCTCCTCCAGGACCGAAAGAAGCACATTGTTGGCCTCGGGCCGCGAACGCGTGAATTCGTCATAGACCACGGTGCAGCCTTTCTGGCATGCCTCGGTGAGGGCCCTTCCCACCCACGTGGGCTTGGCCTCTTCCTCGACCTTGAGCACTGTGTGAATGTACTCGTCGCGCGTATAACTTCGCTTGTAGCCGCTCTCCCTGCCCACTAGGTCCGCAGTGCCCATCTGGTCATCCCCATGGATGAGCACCACCGAACGACCCAACTGGTGGGCCACGTGGAGGGCTATGGTGGTCTTGCCGCTGCCTGCCGGACCGGAAAGGTGAACGTGTAAACCATCCTGGAGATAGACCAGAGTGCGGTCCACCAGGTCCTTGACAAATGGGGTCTCCACGAAGTCCGATGGTGGAGCAATTCCTGCCCCGGATCGCTGGGCCGTTGGCTTATCCTCCACCTGGGCGGCGCTGGGGGTAAAAGTGAACTCTTGCTTGCAGAAGGGGCATGAGTAGAGGCGTTGACGCTCCGATTCCACCTGCACTTCTCTATGGCACCAGGGGCAGGTCTCTATCTGCTTCTTCATCGGTCGCCTCCTTTCTCGATGGCCTCCGGATGCTCCGCGCCAGGTCGCGATAGAGGGAGCACGGCCGTAACCTCCGTGCCCACGCCTGGAGCGCTGTGGGCCACACACTGTCCGCCCACGGCGTCAGCGTAGTCTTGCATTGTTGCTACCCCCAGTCCACCGGCAGCGCGTTCCGCGTCAAAGCCCCGGCCGTCGTCCCGCACCGTGAGGCGCAGCCAACCTTCCCCAGACGCGTCCAGCCGTACGGTGACCTTTCCGGCCTTTGCGTGCTTGACCACGTTGGTCAGGGCTTCTTCGGCGATGCGGTATACTGCCAGCTTCACCTGCTCTGGAACCGAGTTCCGGTCGGCCTTCTCTCGCCTCATAAGCTCTTCATCTAGCTCTATCTCAACAGCCGGACCCGCTTTAAACCGATCGCCAAAGGAGAGAAAGGCCGGGACGATCCCGTGGCTCAGAGTTGGAGGGTAGAGCCGGCGGCTGAGAACGCCTACTTGTCGCTCAATCACCTGGCTTAGGCCATCGATCACCTCGCTCAGAAGCCCAGTCGTTTCCGAAGCGGAGCTTGCACCTTTCAGGATCTCTTGCAGCTTGCCCTTCAGGATCAAGAGCTTTTCCTGCACACCATCATGCAGTTGGGCAGAGGTTTCCCGGCGAACACGCTCTTGCGCCTCCATAAGCCGCTGTCGCGAGCGCAGCAATTCCTCCACCCTCGCCAGGGCGACCCCCTGCCGTAGCAGCGCCTCCTCCGTCGCCTTGCGCACAATGGCATAGCGCAGGGAGCGCCCCAGCAGCTTGCTATCCACTTGTCCCTTAACCAGATAGTCCTGCGCACCACCCTTGAGCGCCTCAACCGCCAGCGCTTCGTCCTGGAAGCCCGTTAGCACCACAATTGGCACACCCGGCGCTTGCGCCCGAGTCACGACAAGGGTGTCGATGCCGTGACTGTCCGGCAGCCCCAGGTCCAGCAGAACCACGTTGCAGGACTCTTCCCACAGGTATTCCAGCGCCTCGCTGAGCCGCCTGACGTGGGTCATCCGGAACTGCTCGGGAAGGGCTTCCTCCAAGCCCTCGTAGAGCAGGCGGGCGTCTCCAAGGTTGTCTTCAACCAGCAATACTTTGATGGGTTCAGATAACATGGCCTCTCCCTATTGCGGTGGCAGTTTCACTATAGTGAACCAGAATTCCTCGATGGCCTTTACTACCGCTGTGAACTGGTCCAGATTAACGGGCTTCGTGATGTAGCAGTTAGCGTGGAGGTCATAGGTTTTGAGGATGTCCTGTTCGGCGCTCGAGGTGGTCAGCACTACCACGGGGATGCGTCTCAACTGCTCATCGGTCTTGATCTCCGCCAGCACCTCACGGCCGTCTTTCTTCGGCAGGTTCAGGTCCAGCAGGATGAGGTCCGGACGGGTCGCATTGACGTACTTGCCTTCGCGGCGCAGAAACGCCATGGCCTCTACCCCGTCTTCCACAACGCTCATATGGTTGAGCAGCTTGGAATCCTTCAAGGTTTCCCGCGTCAGGCATACGTCACCGGGGTTGTCTTCCACCAGGAGAATCTCAACAGGCCTGCCAAACGATGCAGCGCTCATAATCCGCTACCTCCTGTAAGGATTGTGAAGTAAAACGTGGAGCCCGTCCCGGGTTGCGACTCCACCCAAATGCGCCCACCGCGACGCTCCACGATCTTCTTGCAGATGGCCAGGCCGATGCCTGTGCCGGAGTACTCCTGCCTGGTGTGCAGGCGCTGGAAGATAACGAAGATGCGCTCGGCATAGCGGGGATCGATGCCTATGCCGTTATCACGGACGGAAAAGACCCATTCATTCCCCTTTTGCTCAGCCGAGACATGAACACGGGGCGGCGCCTCAACGTGGAACTTGATGGCGTTGCCGATCAGGTTCTGAAACAACTGAACGAGCTGCAACCTGTCGGCCATCACGGTCGGCAGCGGGTCGTGGGTCACCACCGTGCCACTCTGTTCAATCGCCGCCTTCAGATTGGCGAGTGCCTGATCGAGGACGGCCGTACAATCGGTAGGCTCGAATCCCTCAACACGAGTACCCGTACGGGAATAATCCAACAGGTCGTTGATCAGCCCCTGCATCCTGTTTGCCCCATCCACGGCGTAAGCGATGAACTCGTCGGCGTCGGCGCCCAGTTTGCCCTTATAGCGCCGGGCCAGGAGCTGAGTATAGCTCGACACCATGCGCAGCGGTTCTTGCAGGTCATGTGAAGCGACGTAGGCGAACTGTTCCAGTTCCTTGTTGGAACGTTCCAGGTCGGCCAGGGTCAGCTTCAACTTTTCCTCCGCCCGCTTGCTCTCGGTGATGTCGTAGAAATACCAGATTCTGCCGCAGTATGTTCCTTCGGCGCCAAGAAGTGGTGAGGAATATCTGTCAAAACATCTCCCGTCGGCAAGCACGATTTCGTCTATGCACTTTTCGTCCCTGTGTTCGTAAAGGTAGGCGACTCTACGAGCGAATTCCGCCGGATCCTTCACCTGGGTCAAAGCGTATTCCAGTATCCCGGCAGCGTCCTTTTCATCCAGAATATCCTGAGGTATCCTCCACAATTCAGCGAAGCGATTGTTAAAAAAGATGGCATGGCCAAAGCTGTCAACGGCCAATATCCCGCCAATGGATGTTTGCAGGTGGGCCTCCAGGAGCATTTTTTTGTGCGCGAGGGCCTCCTCCGCCCGCTTGCGCTCGGTGATGTCGAGAATAGCGCCGATCAGTCCGCGAACACGACCGTCGGGGTCCGTGAACGCGGCCTTGTGGAAAACCACATCGTGAACAACACCCCGGACATCCTTCACTTGTGATTCGTACACCTGCGATCCTGGATGCTGAAGGAGTTCGAGGTCCTTCGCGTGGTAGACCTCGGCCAGTTGCCCGGGGGAGATATCGAACACGCTCTTGCCGACCAACTCCTGTTGCGTCTGGCCATAGAACTCCTCGAAGGACTTGTTGAAGCCGATGTAGCGGCCCTCAGTATCCTTGTAGAAGACCGGTACAGGCATGGTATTCAGAAGCGTGCTCACAAATACGCTCTTTTCCTTAGACGCTTCCTCCGCCCGCTTCCGCTCGCTTATTTCCGTTTCTAATGCTTCATTGGTTCTTTTGAGTTCGGCTGTGCGCTCTTCTATCAGCTCAGCGAGATGTTCGCGGTGTTTTTTCAGTTCGGCTTCCGTTCGCTTACGCTCGGTGATGTCGGTACAGGTGCCAACCCACTCCCGAATACTGCCGTCCGCTTCGAGCACAGGGACGCCACGAGCGAAGAAGAACGCATAGCTACCATCGTATTTGCGCACGCGGTATTCGGTTCCGTAGGGACTTTTCGCTTCAACTGCTTCTATCCACTCCCGTGCCGCTCGCTCACGGTCATCCGGGTGAACTGCTTCAATCCATCCCAATCCTTTAATCGCTTCTTCGCTCTGGCCTGTAACCTCCCTCCATGAAGGCAAATCCACAACGACCTCTCCGCCGGCGTTTGTGGTCCACAACACTTGCGCAGTCGCCACAATGAATGCTCGATAGCGCTCCTCGCCCTTTCGCAGTTCCGACTCCACCCGCTTGTGCTCGGTGATGTCTCGCACGATCCCCCACGTCCCCACGGGCTGCGCCTGTTCATTCTTCATGAGCCAAACTCGGATACTGATGGGGAAGGTCGTTCCGTCCTTTCTGATAAACTCCTTCTCAAATACATTAGAATACCCTCTGGCCAATACCTGGTTCTTGATAATATCTGCATCGCTTTCATGCCACTTGAGCGGTGTAAACTGCTGATAGGTCAGCTTTCTGAGTTCGTCCTTCGAGTAGCCGAGCATATCCATAGAAGCCTGGTTAACATCCAGGATCCGCCCTTTCATGTCAGCCGAAATGATTCCATCCCTGCTGGATTCATACAGAGACCGGTACTTTTCTTCAGATTTCCTGAGCGTTTCCTCTGCCCACGCATTTTCCAGCGCCATGGCCGTCTGGCTGGCGAAGGCGCTCACCGTTGGGGCTTCGGCCTCAGTCAGGGCGGTCCCGAAGATGGCCAGTACGCCGTGCGCATCGCCGCCGACTGTCAACCGAGCAATGATGCCCTGTTCTATCCCCGCCATGGCCACCAACTGACTGGCTAGCGGCCGCAGCGGCTCGGGCAAACCCTCGGCTATGACCTCGGCGGTCCTGGTACGGTCAGTAAAGATGGTCTGTCCTTCAGCCATAATCCGCTGATAGAAACCGCCCGGCGCCAGCGGCATGGCGTAGTCTTGGAGCGATAACCCACTAAATTCCGCGGCCGCCTGGAGCAAGGCCGGCTCGAAGGTCGTATGGGAGATGGTGAGGCCCGCCCGGTCCGGCGTCAGGCTGAAGACCATGGCATTGCAGCCCAGCCGAACCACCTCTTCGCTGACTGTGCGGTAGACCTCAGCGGGCGTCCGGGCGCGCTGTACGGCCTGGGCGGCCTGGCTGAAGGCCAGCAGCAACCGCTGGGAGCGGCGCAACTCTTCGTTCATCCTCTCGAGCTCGCTGATATTGGGTAGCATCGGCCGAAACAATAGGGAGTAAATGGGAATTTTTTTCTTGACTTCGAAAACGGGAATCATTGCACCCGTGTCTCGCCCGCTCGCGATGCTGCTGAAATCATTTTCATGTGGAGCGCCGCCAAAGGTCTGTGATCAGCACCATCACTGCCGAAATTGCCCCACGCTCCGCCCTGCCCAGCCTCTTGTAAGACAGGTTCCACTGCCAGTTCTGCCACCATCTCTCTATCGCCTCGGCGCAGGCAGCAGCGCGATCCGCTCCAGTATCGCCCTGAAACGCTGTCGGCTTAGATGTCCTTCCGCCAGTGGTAACCAGTAGTAACGTGCCTGCCTCACCAGCCGTCCACCGGTCTTCACCAGCCGTCGCTCACAGTGAAGCACCAGACTCTGGATAGCTTGTTCAACCTGGGTCCACAATTTGTTGACCAGCCTCACATAGCGCTCCCAGCCTTTTTGCCCCGGTTTCTTGACTTCCAAGCGCTGGATCGTCTCGTTCAGCGCTGCCATGTCGACTTGAGCATGGATAGCGGGAATGTAGATGGGAGTCCTTTCACCAGATTCGGGATGGTTGGCTCCGACAGCGCTCTTGCTGGTTCGTTCGTCCATGACAGGTGTGGTGTCCGCTCCAGGGATCCAAATCCATAAAAGTGTGGTGGAGTTTACATGGTTAGCGACATGTTTTTATTTGACCACGTCGCCTCCAGGGATAGCCCGGCCGGATGTGATTCACCTGGAGGAGCAACTGAGTGTCAAACAAAAATTTATCTCAGAGTTGGCATAGAAATTTGGTGCTTAGCTGCCCGCTGCGAAGCTGAGGATCCACACTAGCCCGAGCCTAAACGCCAAATTCATACGAAAGGATTCCAACTCCTCTGCTTTCAACTTAATCAAAAAGGTTGTACAGAAATTGCGCACGCCTTTCTCCCACAGGAGAAACACCTTCCGATTTCTGTTTGCAATCACCACTATGCATTTGCTGTTCCAAATGTGCGCAGAAATTCGTGAAAGCGCTCGAAATTATCGAAAGAGGCATTGAAGAGACGCGAGGAGCCTAAAACCACTGAAGACCTGTGGAAGCGTAGATCTAGGTCGAAGCTCGCACGCGCGTGCAGAGTTAAGTAGGTTAAAGCACTAAGGATTTAGCTGCTGGATACCGGAGCCAACTCCTGAGTAACAGCTAAACTGCCGCCTCGAAATGAAGTTGAAAATAGTTGTAGAGGTCAGGGCGATTGCGGCCCTGGCGATTGTCACCTGCCAGTCTTCGAGCGGTTGGCGCAGAAGATCGAGCACGTTTCGCCGGAACTTCGGGAATTCGTCCGGAAAAAGAACCCCGTTGTGGGCGACGCTGAATACCGTGGACGTCTCCATCGCCTCGTCGAAGCTCAATGGCGGAAGGACCCCGGAGAGCCGCTAGGCAAGCATAGTCTTGCCGGATCCGGGCGGACCGATCATGAGCACGTTGTGATTTCCTGCCGCTGCGACCTCCAGTCCTCGCTTTGCGTGCTCCTGGCCCTTCACGTCTTCGAAATCCAGATCATCCGGCGCCTCGGCGTTACATATCGAATCCAGGTCGGCCTTGACAGCGGGCAACTCCGATCGGCCGTTCAAAAATTCAACGGCCTCAGATAAGTGATTTACCGGACGCACCGAGACCGTGTTCAATACATCTGCCTCCCGGGCGTGTGCCGCCGGAAGGATGATGTCGCCATATCCGCAATCCCGCGCCTGAATGGCCATCGGCGGGCATCCGGCAATCGGTTTCACCCTGCCGTCAAGCGAAGGCTCTCCGCAAAAGATCATTTTGGCGGCTTTATCCGAGTTCACGATGCCGAGTGCGGCAAGTATCCCGACCGCAACGTGCAGATCGAACCCCGACCCTTCCTTCTTCAACGAAGCCGGCGCAAGATTTACCGTGAACCGCTCAAACGGGAAGGGATCGTTCCGGCTAAAGCCGGTAAGCGGAATGACCGGATTATCCGCTGTTCTGGATCGCAGCTTTGACCCTGTCCTTGCTCTCTTTAACGATGTTGTCGGGAAGCCCCACCGTCGCAAAACCGGGAAAGCCGGAGGGGAGGTCCACTTTGACTTCCACCAGAATGGCGTCAATGCCGAGAAAGCTGCACGTGTAAGTTTTGGCCATCATTGGCTCGTGGACTGTCCTGCAAGGTGCCTGAGAAATTCCTGCGGGACACTGCTAATTTGTGGCCCCCTCTGCTGTAGGGTCTCTTTCGACGATCGAACGTCTTCCGCCGATTTTGCGCTATCCGGAAACTGGTCAATCGCTCAAGTTCTCTGATGACGGCGAATTGAAGACAACGGATGGCACTCGTCGCTATTCCCTGTCAGCGGGACACCGAAATTTTTCCCGGCCTTGATGCACCCGAAGTGAAACCAGAGACACGACTGAGCAATGCAATGCCCGATGACGCCAGAAATGTGATTCGTGATGCCAGATGAATCCAGAATAAAAACTCTTTGAAAAAAGCTCGTCGAAATTTTTCCCGCCGAGCCGATCAGGTGGAGATGCCTGTGCAGGCATCTCGGAACACCATCTTCCCGGAAACTTTCCAAAAACTTTGATGAGCTTTCATTTCTGCGGCGATGATGATAAAAGTGCGGACACTGCTCGACCAACTAATGTGAGGGTAAAAAGTGAAAGCTTCTTCCGCGGATATCCCTGGAATCATTGTCCTGGAACCAAAAGTCTTTTTCGACGAGAGGGGATTTTTCTTCGAAAGTTACAACAAGAACACTCTGAGCGCACTTGGCATCAAAGAGTCGTTTGTGCAGGACAACCACTCCCTGTCGCGCCGCGGTACCCTCAGAGGCATTCATTACCAGGTAAGGAATTCCCAGGCGAAGCTGATTCGCGTCGTTGGCGGAGAGATTTTCGATGTAGCCGTGGACCTCAGAAGGTCCTCGCCAACCTTTGGCCGTTGGTACGGTTTGAATCTTTCCGCGTCAAACAAGCTGCAAGTCTATATCCCTGCGGGTTTCGGCCATGGTTTTCTGGCTCTTTCACAGACGGCCGAAATGCTCTATAAAGCAAGCGATTTTTATGCCCCGGAACATGAGAGATGTATAAAATGGGATGATCCCGACCTGGCTATCGACTGGCCTTTGGAAGGCGAGCGGATCGTCTCGGAAAAGGATGCCGGGGGGAGTTTTTTTCGCGAGGCGGATTTGCCTGCTCAGGATTTTTGAAGATGATTTTTGACTATAACGCGGATTGTAGCGTCGTAGTCGTCGGAAGCGGCGGGATGCTGGGCTGGGAGGTTGTCGGGTCGCTCAAAAGCGCTGGTCTCAAAGTGGAATCCCTGCACACCCCTCAAATCGATATAACGAAAAGGGAGAGCGTTCGTTCGGTATTGGACCGGCCTGACGCCCCGCGCCTGCTGATAAACTGCGCGGCCTACACCGCCGTAGATAGAGCCGAATCGGAGCCGGAGACCGCCTTTGCGGTTAACCGGGATGGGCCGGCCAATCTTGCCGATGAGTGCCAAAGGCTGGGAATGCCGCTCATCCATATTTCAACGGACTATGTTTTCAACGGTGAATCCAACCGCCCCTATAAAGAAGAAGATGCCGCCGATCCTCTGAGCGTATACGGCCGCAGCAAGTGGGAGGGAGAAAAGGCTGTGCGCTCCAGGCTCGCCGAGCACATGATAGTGCGGACGTCATGGCTTTATGGCTCCAGGGGCTGGAATTTTGTGAAAACAATACTCAAACTCGGCACTGAGCGGGAAGAATTAAAAGTTGTCTGCGACCAGTACGGATGCCCCACCTGGGCTTTAGACCTCGCCGGGTGCCTGGTCCGGATCGCCGAGCGCGTCCTTTCCGGTTCGGAAAAGGTCCCCTGGGGTACCTATCATTTCTGCGGGGCAGGCATCACGACCTGGTATAACTTTGCCTCGGCCATTCTGAACGAGGCGGGGCGAAGGCAATCATCCCGGATTGCCAGGGTGTTGCCCGTGCCGGCCAGTTCATACCCCACCGTTGCGACGAGGCCCGGGTATTCCGCACTCGATTGCGGCAAGATCGAAACGAGTTTCGGAATATCGCCGCCTCCCTGGGAGAAGAGTCTTTCCGGCCTGATGGATGAACTCTATAAATCTTCCGGCAGCGCCGAATGAATGAAAATCATCTGATGGTCCCGAAAATCAGCGTCTGCATACCCACCTATAACTACGCGCATTATATCCCGTTTGCGATCGAATCCATAAGGAGTCATTACAAGAGTAGAGGCAAAAAGAAGAATTAAGGTGCATTGTTCATATTTATATTATTATTGTTATTATCCCATATACAAATTAATTAGGCCTGTTCTCAGGATACAAAGAAAAATATATCATAAGAGACTTGGAATACCGGGGCAGGATCCCGGGTGATAATGGATATACTTTAGAAACTTCCCGGCAACTCTGATCCCTGAGACCAGCATCATAATCGTAAGCCATAACGGGCTGCGCGAAACTACGGCCCCATGCCTCGAGAGTATTTTCACAGAGGGCCCCGCGGGCGATTTCGAAGTCATCGTTGTGGACAACGACTCATCCGATGAGACACCTGCATACCTGAGAGCCATGATGGATCTGGAACCCCGGCTCAGTTGCATCTTCAACACGTCGAACCGGGGATTTGCTGGCGGCAACAATGACGGACTTGGGATTGCCTCCGGCGAACTTTCGATCCTCCTCAACAGCGACTGTTGGGACCTGTTTTCAACTCGTCGGGATGCTGGATGAGGACTTCGGGCTGGGCTTCTACGAAGATGACGATTATTGCATGCGGGCGCGCCGCGCCGGGTATAAGCTGATATGCGCTGAAGACGTGTTCGTCTATCACAGAGCAGGGGGCTCGTCAGTGCTGTTGACTTTAACGCAGGCGCCTTATCGAAAATTCCCCTAACATGCTGATATTGAATGATTTTCTGTTGCATCAATCCGTTATTTGTGAGATTATTCCTCCTGAATTATACCTGTTCTGGAACACCCAGATTCCAGCCAGCAAAGGAAACAGGCCGACCACTGCCAGGGCGCTGCCCCCGGAGCAGATCCACCGGGCAAAAAAGCCTCCCGTTGCCAGTTCCCTAGGGGAGCTGAAGGCGATCCAGCCCGAACCGCTATCATCCGTGGCACGTATCCTGAAAGGCCCTTCGGGTGCCCTAACCAGTACCTGCCGCCATTCGGCGCGCGCTCTGCCGAGTGAAACCGGCTCGGCTGGGCGTTCCCCGGGCACAATCTGAATGGAGGTGCCCGAACCTCCGCCGGCTATATCGAAGACGAGCCATGGATACCTGCTTTCGATTGGTTTACTCAGGTAGACGGCATGGCTGTGAGAGCCGTCCGATCTCCAGGAACCAATTGTCACACGGTGGGTCATTCTGGGCAGAGAAGGCGGCAGACCATCCGTTGAGAAGCCGACATCCTGGGCGGCAATCAGTATGAGCGGCTTACGGATGCCTTGGGGCAGGATTCAATGGATTACCGGGTTGGCCAAAACTATCTTCAACCGGTCGGATGTCGGATAGGGAATTTCGAATCGCGGTTTGTTCTCAATAGAAGATGGGTCTCCCGTCAGGACATATCGGGCGGTATTGCTTTCCTCGATAAATTGCAGCCGGTGAAAGTAGAGCGTTCCACTGGGTGTGGCCAGGTTCAATAGTGAGATGCCAGTGCAAACGCAAAGAATCAAAGTCCCATCACTGTTCACTCTTCACTGCGAACCCAGGCTTTTGAAAACCGCAGTTAGGTGGCGCGCGAGCGATCGTGGTCTACAGCAGCAGGTGGGGAGGGGGGCAATTCAGCCCCCCTTTCTTCGGCGATTGGCAGTTTCCGTGTTAGGCGCTTATCACACAATTAACGACAACATGTTGGTCGAAAGCGAATTTCGCTGCAGTTCCAAGGAGTTAGAGGCACTGCCCCGAAAGGGGCCACTTTTCCCAGGCGAAGTCTTGGAAAAAGCGTAGTATCTTAAATCCGAAATTCGTGCTTTTTCTGGCAAAGAATTTCGTGGCCTTCGTTCTCTTCGTGTCCGACTGTGACCCCTGTCCCAGTGGGGTCGAGGGCCTGGGTTGGGGTGAGAATGCCGGAAGCGTAGCGTGGTGGGGACCGAGCGGGCTGGGGTTGTTTTGCCGGAAGGCCACGCCTCGTTTCAGGAATGGGTGAGGGCAATTCCCCGGTCCTCTTTGGAGAATTGAGCGAACTGCAATTCATAGAGCCTGCGGTATTCACTATCGAACAACATCAACTCGGAGTGGGAGCCCTGTTCGACAATTTTCCCGTTTGCCAGGGTTATTATGCAATCGGCATTCTTGATGGTGGAAAGGCGGTGAGCTATTACAAGCGTAGTCCTGCCCCTCATGAGGTTTTCGAGGGCTTTCTGGACCTCAAGTTCGGAATCGCTGTCGAGCGATGAGGTGGCTTCATCGAGTATGAGGATCGGCGCATCCTTGAGCAGAGCGCGTGCGATACAAATTCGCTGGCGCTCCCCTCCCGAGAGCCTGATCCCCTGCTCGCCGACGTTGGTCTCGAACTGCCTGGGCAGTTTCATTATGAAATCATATGCATTAGCCGCTTTGGCCGCCGC
Organism: uncultured delta proteobacterium; assembly: GCA_963805125.1. Taxonomy (GTDB): domain Bacteria; phylum Desulfobacterota; class Syntrophobacteria; order Syntrophobacterales; family Syntrophobacteraceae; genus SbD1. Next base: position 1,106,330 of record CAWDTD010000001.1, read on the forward strand.
AATTATTTCTTCATCGCTTCTGCGGATGTCCCCGTATGCGATATTGTTCCTGAAGGTGTCATTAAAAAGGATGGTTTGTTGGGTAACGATGGAGATTTGACTGCGCAGGGATGCCAGAGTTACGTCCCGGATGTCGATTCCGTCAATTAGAATGGCCCCCTCGGTAACCTCATAGAACCTGGGGATCAGGTTTATGAGAGTAGTCTTACCCGCTCCGCTCATTCCCACCACTGCTACGATCTGTCCCGCGTCGACCCGGAAGCCTATCTCTGAGAGAACCGGTTTTCCCCCGTAATTGAAGGAGACATTCCTGAATTCTATATGCTTTCTGACAGGCGAGAGGCGTTTTGCATCGGGTTGGTCGACTATCTCGGTGGGCTGGTCCAAAAGTTCATAAACCCTTTCCGCGGCCGCCAATCCAGCTTGGATGGCTGCATAGATGTTCGCCAGGCGTTTAACCGGATCATAGAGGCTGATAAGAGCGGCGAGAAATGCGAAGAGGTTTCCTGCCGTCATTTTTTCGTCAAGAATCTGGTGGCCGCCATACAGCATAATTAAGACTATGCCCAGTCCGCCGAGGAACTCCATTGCCGCGCTGTTTACAGCGCTAACGAGCACCGCTTTCATGGTGTATTTCAAGAGACTTTCATTTTCTTCACGAAAGCGATTCTTTTCGTAGGCCTCCATGCTGAAAGCCTTTACTATCCGGTTACCGCCTATTGTCTCGTGCATTATGACCGAGATGTCGGCCATGGTTTGCTGAACCTTGGTGCTGGTCTTTCGCAATATCTTGCCGACTTTGAAAATCGGCAGAAAGGCCACCGGCACAATAAGTATCGCTGCACTTGCGAGCCGCCAATCCATGTAGAACATGATGCCGACACAGCCGATTATGCTGAACGACTCTTTTATTATTCCCGTAACCGACCCGGAAAGCGTGCTCTGGACTGCGCCAACATCACTGAGTATGCGGGACATCAGGTTGCCGGTTTTCATTTTGTCCAGGTAAGGAACGGGCAGGCACTGTATATGATTGTAGACGTCCTGCCTGAGCTTCGTTATTATCCGCTGACTGACGTAGCTCATAAGATAGGCGTTTCCGCACAAGGAGGCGCCTTTGACGGCAAAGATGAGGAGCACAGCCGTGCATAACAGGTTCAGCATCTCCCTGTTTTTATTTACGATCAGCTCATCGAACGCCGGCTTGATAAGATAAAGACTCGCCGTGCCGCAGGCAGCCACCAGGGCCATGCAGAGCATCGCAAGCACAATCTTGCGACGGTGGGGGGCAACCAGCCTGAGCTGCCGTTCATAGACGTCCATCAATTCGGATCCTTTTGGTCATGTTAGCAAGATTTTGTTCCTCTAAGTTTCCGGCGGAGTATAAAATGAGATCGGGACGGTGGGAAGGAAAAAATCCAAACTCCCGATAAGACTTGACTGCTATTGGTTTTTTTTGTAACTAAAGGTAGTTTCTGTTGCGGTTTCGCCCGGATCTCACGTGAGACCGGGACAATATCGAATCACGCGTGCAGCGTGGGCGGCCGTTCGGGTGTGCGCCCGGAGACCGGCGTTTTTTAAGAGGGAAGCAACATTATGCGCATCATCAAAGAGTTTGGCGAGATGCAGCAGGTACAGAAAAGGTTGGAAACAAGCTCAATGGCGATCCTCACGGCAAGAGGTCCCCAGGTGCGGGGTATCCGGCTTTGCTGCTGAATCTGCTTCTGAATCTCTACCTGCTCCAGTTGGCCTCAAACGATGTCTGCCAGGAGGAAAGTCATGCAGAGGAGCCTGCTTAAGTCCAAAATCCACCGTGTCCGTGTAACGGACGCCAATCTCAATTATGAAGGGAGCCTGACGATAGACGCCGATCTGATGGAGGCGGCCGATATAGTGCCTTACGAACAGGTGAAGGTCTATAATATTTACAATGGCGCGCGATTCGACACATACGCTATTGCCGGTCCCGCAGGGGAAGGGGGTATCTGCCTCAACGGGGCGGCTGCTCGAATGGGGACGCCGGGCGATCTGATAATAATCGCTACCTACGCAAATTATGACGAAGCTGAAGCGGCAGCGCATAAGCCTGTTGTGGTGCTCGTAGACTCCCAAAACAGAAAAAGTGTCGAGAAGCCCATAATCGATCTGGCGGTGGTTAAGTAGGTCGATTTTTCTGCGGCGTTAATCCGGAAACATCGGATAAGTCCCGCCAAAGGCGGGATTCCGATTTTGAGAGAGGAGATTTTTCCAGATGTCAATGAGGAGTTATTTGTTTACGTCCGAATCCGTGACGGAAGGCCATCCCGACAAAATAGCGGACCAAATCTCGGATGCCGTTTTGGACGCGATTATAGCTGAAGACAAAACAGCGCGGGTCGCCTGTGAAACGCTTGTCACCACAGGGCTTGCTTTTGTTGCGGGCGAAATTACGACCTCCACCTATGTCGATATTCCGCATATTGTTAGAGAAACCATAAAAGAAATCGGGTACAACGATTCATCGATGGGTTTCGACTGGGAAACTTGCGCTGTGATTACCAGCATCGACAAACAGTCGCCTGACATCGCAGTAGGCGTCAATCCCGGCGAGGGACTCTTCGAAGAACAGGGCGCCGGAGACCAGGGGTTGATGTTCGGCTATGCCTGCAGCGAAACCCCGGTACTCATGCCGATGCCGATCTACTATGCTCATCGGATTTCACGAAAACTCGCCGAAGTCCGGAAAAATGGAGTGGTCGATTTCCTTCGGCCTGATGGAAAGAGCCAGGTAACGATCGAATATATCGATCACCAGCCAAAAAGGGTGGACACAATAGTTGTGGCGGCCCAGCACACGCCTCATGTGAGTTATTCCACTTTGCGCGAGGCAATCATAGAAGAGGTCATAAGGAAAGCTATCCCGCCCGGATTGCTCGACTTGAAAACAAAATACTATATCAATACCACGGGGCGGTTTGTGGTCGGCGGCCCATTAGGGGATTGCGGTCTTACTGGAAGAAAAATCATCGCCGATACATATGGAGGCCAGGGCAGTCACGGCGGAGGCGGTTTCTCGGGCAAGGACCCCTCTAAAGTCGACCGGACTGCCTCCTATATGGCCAGATATGTCGCCAAAAACATTGTTGCCGCCGACCTTGCGGATCGGGTCGAAGTTCAGGTTGCATACAGCATTGGAATGGCCGAACCGGTCTCGCTGATGATTGACACCTTCGGCACAGGACGCATTCCCGACGAGAGGATTCAGGAACTTGTGCTGGAGCTGTTCAGCTTCAAACCGGCGGGGATGATAAAATACCTGAGGCTTCTCAGACCAATATTCAGGAAGACCGCCTGCGGCGGGCATTTCGGAAGGACCGATCCCGACTTTACCTGGGAGAAAACCGATATGGCGGAGACGCTGAGAGATAAAGCGGGGCTGGGGGAAGTCAGCAAGAAATGCGCATGCTAAGGGTTTCTAATTTGCCGCAGGCTGTCCGAACGGATACGCGCCGCGGCTTTTTCATGGCCTTTTTTCGGTAAACCTTTGTTTTGGGTTGGACCTGATAAACAAGGAGTATGAATGAATTTTGATATAAAGGACAAGGGGCTTGTCGATAAGGGGCGTCTAAGGGCGGAATGGGCGGCACAATCCATGCCCGTGCTGCGGTCGATCCAGAGAAGGTTCGCTTCCGAAAAGCCTCTGGCTGGAATACGGATGGCTGCCTGCCTTCACGTTACGACCGAAACCGCCGCCCTGGCACAGACACTCCAGGCGGGGGGCGCGGATTTACGCATTTGTGCCTCCAACCCCTTGAGCACGCAGGACGACGTAGCCGCCTTTCTTTCCATCTCAGAGCGAATTCCTGTTTTTGCAATAAAGGGCGAGGACAAGGAAACTTACTATCGCCACATTCACAGTGCGCTTGAACACTGCCCTCAAGTTACGATGGACGACGGCGCCGACCTCGTGAGCATTCTTCATTCCGAGCGCAAGGAGCTTCTTGCCAACGTAATCGGAGGCACTGAAGAGACGACTACCGGCGTGATCCGGCTTCGCAGCATGGCGGAAAAGGGGGTCCTTCGGTACCCAATCGTAGCTGTAAACGATGCGGATAGCAAACACCTCTTCGATAACCGCTATGGCACGGGTCAAAGCACGGTGGACGGAATAATCCGGGCAACCAATCGGTTGCTGGCCGGGTCAAATTTCGTAGTGAGCGGATATGGGTGGTGCGGCCGGGGTGTTTCGATGCGCGCCTCGGGGATGGGGGCCAAGATCATCGTGACCGAAACAAACCCGCTCAGGGCGCTGGAGGCCGTTATGGACGGCTACCAGGTTATGTCCATGGAAAGGGCCGCGCCCATTGGCGACTTTTTCTGCACGCTGACCGGCGACATCCACGTGCTGCGCACAGAACACTTCGAGAAAATGAAAGACGGCGCTATTGTTTGCAATTCGGGCCACTTCAACGTGGAGATCAATCTGGATGAACTGCTTGAAATGTCCTCATCGGCGCGAACAATCCGTGATTTCGTTGAAGAATTCAGCCTCAAAAACGGCAAGAGGATATACCTGCTCGGCCAGGGCCGCCTTATCAATCTGGCTGCCGCGGAGGGCCATCCTTCGAGCGTTATGGACATGAGCTTCGCAAACCAAGCGCTATGTTCTGAATATATCGTCAAACATCATGCCTCCCTGAAAAACCAGGTCTATCGGGTACCGGCGGACATCGACGGTGAAATCGCCCGCCTCAAACTTGCGAGCATGGGAGTCGAGATCGACTCGCTCACCCCGGAGCAGGACGCCTACCTGCATTCGTGGGAGATGGGCACTTAGGCAAACATGTTTTCCGGCGGGAATTGAATGCGTAGGAGCATCAAAAGAAGATACACGGTTTTCTGGCTCATATGCATTCTTCTTCTGACCGGCTGTTTCTCGAAGCCATCCCGCACAGTTTTGCAACCCGCTGAGGGGCCGCTTCTTGAACGAGTTGCCCCGGCACAGCTCCCGGACTTCCATGACGATGAGCCTGCCGCTTCACTTCGGTCGGCCATCGAGAAAAGCCTTTCGTGGTATGCGGCAATTCCCGGAGATAGACAGGTTTCACTGGGCGATATAAGTGTGCCGGCACGGGTTGTTCGGGAGTCCCTCGAGCATCTTGCCTCTCTTGCTGATACCGGCCGTATCAGCGAGGACAGGCTTTCGCAGGATTTCCATATTTTTCGAGTGGTCCCTCGGGGCAACACCGGCAGGATGATCGTAACGGGATATTATGAACCGGTGCTCGACGGAAGTCTCAAGCGGGGAGGCGAATATCGCTGGCCTATTTATCCCGTTCCCTCAGATCTTCTCGTGATTGAACTGGACCGTTTCGACAGCAATAAATTCCATGGCGAGCGACTGGTCGGCCGCCTGGAAAAAAACTTCGTGGTTCCATACTATTCCCGCTCCGAAATAGACGGGAAAAGGGTACTGGAAAAAAAAGGGTTGGGGCGGCAACCGACCACGCCTCTGGCGTGGCTCAGGGACCCGGTTGACAGTTTCTTTCTCCACGTCCAGGGGTCCGCAGTGATCAGACTAAATCCGGACGGGCCGCTAATGCGGGTTGGATATGCTGGAGCAAACGGGCGGCCGTATCATAGCATCGGCAACGACCTTATCGAGAGCGGGGCGGTTTCACCCGAGGAAATGTCTCTGCAGGCGATACGCAAGTTCCTGCGCTCTCATCCGGAGAGTCAGAACGAGATTATGTGGAAAAACGAGAGATATGTATTTTTCAAATGGGTTTCGCAAGGCCCGGTTGGCAGTCTGGGCATCTTGCTCACGGCCGGCAGATCAATTGCGACAGATCCCAAATTCCACCCGTGCGGTGCGCCTGCGTTCCTGGTAAGCGAGAAGCCGGTATATGATTCATCGGGGAAACTCCTGAGGTGGGAGCGCTTTGGCAGGTGGGTCCTCAACCAGGATACCGGCGGAGCCATTAAAGGACCGGGTCGCATCGATGTTTTCTGCGGGACGGGTGAGGCGGCGGAAAGGATTGCAGGGCCGATGAAGCAGCAGGGCGATTTGTACTATTTCATTAAGAAAGGCTTAATTAGCCGGCAGTAGCAATACCATCTCCAAAGTGAAATCAGATTTTATCTCCCCGCGAATGGTTTTCAAAAAGAAAATTGAAAAGTATGCGCATCTCATCGAAAGCGCGGCATAGTGCCGTCATGGCCTGCATAGCTTTTTGCCCTTCCTCTCCCTCAAATAATTCCGGAATAGAGAGCATGGCCAACTGAGCGGAGCGAAAACGGTCTGTAGCGCGTTCGGCAAGCGCTCTCAACTGGGGCGAAACGTTGTCCGGCTTAGTTTCGGAAATCAGTTTTTCCAGTTCCCGATATTTTTCATCGTATTCTCGAGCAAATTGTCCTATAATCGATAGATGCGGGGAACTATCTTTCATGAAGGCTCCTTTTGGGGTATAAGTTGTAAATCGTTATAACACTTCCATATGGGTTACGATATAGTTCTAATTATCGAAACCTTTGTTGGATCTCAACGGCTCTCAAAAATCTCACTTATAGAGAATGTATTCTCTGGTTCGCGGTGAATTGGCGGCTGAAGAGTGTGGAGAGATTTGCGCGGGGGCAGGCGCACCAGCGCACTCTTCGCATCCAACCGATAGTCTGGGGCGCTCTTTTGGGGCTCCACTCCGTCGGGGAGGGTTCTGAGAATGTTCGTCAAGAATGTCAATGTGTTGCTTTCCGAGTGGATCAAAGTTCCTGTTGACGGGCTTCCTTCCATTCTCGAGAAAAAACTGCACGAACGGCTTGTTTTTACCAATCCTGACTACGAAATGCGGCACAACCGCGGCGAATGGATCGGCAACATCCCGGCCCAGATATGCTGTCTGAAGCAGAAAGGCAGAAATTATCTCATCCCCAGAGGATTCTTTGACCAGTTTATCGAACTGTGCAAAAGATACCAGGTTCCATACCGCCTGATCGACAGGAGGCGGCACGTCGACCCGATTTCGATCGAATTCCATGGCGAATTGAAGAGCTACCAGCAGGAGGCGGCCGAAGCCGTACTGGAGCACGATTGCTCCACCCTTGTCGGTGGTCACAAGAGCGGTAAAACAGTCATTGCCCTTTATACGATTTCTCAGAGGCGCCAACCCGCGCTGATTGTAGTTCCCAAGATAGACCTTTTTGACGGTTGGCTGAGGAAGATTGACAGCTTTCTGCAGATCCCGGCTTCGGAAGTGGGTATTTTTTCCGGCGGGACTCACCAGGTCGGAAAGCAGATCACGATAGGCCATACCGGCGAAATAATGCGTTATTGGAGAAAAATCTACGACAAGATCGGATACATAGTCTTTGACGAATCCCAGCGCTCTCCATCGAAGATTCTTACCAGCCTGATTCCGAATTTCGACTGCCGCTACATATTGGGTCTATCCAACACTGTTCAGCGAAAGGACCGCCTCCTGAAGCTGATTCATTTTTATCTTGGAGACGTTGTTTATACGATTGATGAAAAAGACGCGCGTGAAGGCCGCGGGGTCATTTCGGGAACCGTAATAGCCCGTCAAACGGATTTCAACTACCCCTATAATTCCAGGGCGGATTATCCGTCGATGCTCAGGGATCTCATGCTTAGCCCTGAAAGAAACCGCAAAATTGTGGACGATGTGGAAGTCGAACTTCAAAAAGGCGAAGAGCGGGTCGTTGTTCTTTCCGGAGGAGAGGACCAGGACGATGCATTGAGCGCTGAGTTGAGCCAGCGCGGTATAAAGGCCTTTTCATATAATCAGTTTTGCTCCAATCCCAAAATTGTGGACAAGGATGGCGGGAACAACGATGCTTTACAGGCGGGAGCTTCACAGGCAAAGGTTTTGCTTGTTTCCCCGCGCGTTATGCCTCAGTGTTCGCATGCCCTGAAATCTCACGTGGTTTTTTTGGCTGTTCCAGTCTACTTCCAGAAAAACCTTTCCAACGCCATACGGGATATGTGCCAGGATGGAGACTCAGCCGACAGCCGGCTCACCATCTATGATTACGTCGATTCCAGAGTGGGAATACTCGATAATTATTTTCGCATGCGAAGCTACAACTACGGCGTTCATCCGGACCTGCTGCTCAATAGCCGAACCGACATTCAGGAGGCCGGGCGGTAAGTCAAGAAGCTCCTCCTGCCGGGTTAGCCAATAGAATCCAATGCGAGAAAAACTGGTCGCAATCGCTCCCTTGCTTCGCTCCTGCCCGCAAGTCATAACGCTCGGCGTCAGAGCCTCAATGGACGACTACAGCCCTCGGCAGAGGAGAATGCTGCTTTCGGCCAGCCAAATCCTGTTTCCCACTCCACGGTTTGTCAGGATTTTGCAAGCAGCCGGGAAGAAGACGTTTCCCAGCGCTTTTGCTTACAGTGTCAAAAAATCCAGGCTGGTACAGGAAGTGCTGTTTCAGTTTCTCAAGTGTCCTCACCCTCTCACGCGCATCTATTATGGACGCCAAAAAAGCTCGATCGTCGAAGATTTTTCTTTTCCGTTTCGCGCAATGGGTCCGAAGATGCCCGACGGCGCTCGGCTGGTGTCGAATGGTTGCGATCTGCGGGTTGTCTCCGGGATTTATAACCCTTTGATAATCCAGGAAGTGTTGGATTACGAAGAACGCTTTCAGCTCGTTTTTGTAAATTACGAATGCGCTGGGATAATTAGAAGAGTTTCGAGCAGGGCGCAACACGAATTCGACAGCCGCGCAATCCGCCGCAACCCCCATTTGGATCGGGGGGCAGCTCCGGGATGTTTCGACAGGCGGATCGTGTCCTGTCTTGAAAAGCTGCTTGGAGCGGTGCAGATCAACGACGCTGCCGTAGAAATCGGTATAACCCGCCGAGGCTGGCACCTGATTGAATTTGCTCGCCCGCCGATTTCATGGCAGACCCCCGAAGGCGTAACCAGCAGGTTTAGGCTCATTTCACTGCTGATCGAGTCCAATAAGCTCTGAGTCTTCGTAAGATAGACTTATTAACAACAGTCGGCAGCAGGGAGCAAGAAGCAGGAAGCGGGCAACCAGTTTCCTTCCTGTTCCGTGCTTCTCGCTCCATGCTGCCCTCTTAGCGATGTACTTCGCGGAGCGCGGAGGCCGACCGCTCATTCTCGACGCTCCGCGAGACGGGGGGGAGCGCGGCAGGCATTCTTCGGTTTTCACACGACCCCCCCCTTGTAAAATCCTGTAGAATGGTATTGACTAGCCAATTACAATAACCGAACCTTTTTTGGGGATCGGCCTAAATATCCTGAAAGGAATACTTTTAAAATGCAGAAAAAGATAGCTCTGGTATGTATTATAGTTATAGTTGCGGTCTTCGCCGGACTGGCTCCGGCCGCGCTTCCGGATGAAGGCGAGCAATGTCCGCTTATTTCCCCCGAGTCGCGGCCTTTCGTGCAGCGCACTCTTGCCTCAAAGCCGGACGATCTTTTCGTGGTGCTGAAAAATGGCTTGACACTGCTCGTTCATCAACAGCCCGGGGCTGAAGTCGTTTCCGCCCAGGTGTTCGTTCGGGCCGGGTCCGCCCTTGAGGGAAAGTACATGAGGGCCGGTCTTTCCCACTTTCTCGAGCACATAGTGGCCGGAGGGACTACCCGGTCGTTTACGGAAGAGCAGGCCAAGGAACGGATCAGGGCGATGGGCGGTACAACCAATGCGTACACCAGCTATGACAGGACCGTGTACTACATAAACACCGGGGCCGACCACTGGCAGGATGCCCTCGATCTGCTGCTTTCCTACGTATCTGAAAATGTCGCAGACCCCAAAGAGGTTGCCAGGGAAAAGAAGGTCATCCAGCAGGAAATGAAAATGGGGGAGAGCAACCCGAATACCGAGTTATGGAAGCTGTTCGTCCAGACTGCATACCAAAAAAATCCTGTTCGTTATCCCGTAATCGGCTATGAGGAGGTTTTCGTTCAACAGAGCCGGGAGGCCCTTGTAGACTATTATCAGCAGCGCTACCAGCCGGAGAACGTGATAGTAGCTCTGGCAGGCAATGTTCAGGCGCCCAAAGTCCTTCAGTTTGTGGCGGAAAAGACCAAAAACTTTCTTCCCAGAACCTCCGACCAGGTAGTCCTGCCCGAAGAGCCCCAGCAGGGAACCGTCCGGTGGGAGGAAAAAGAAGTTCCGATCGCCCGGCTTGTCCAGGCAATGATCGGATTTCCATCGGTAAATGCTTACGAAAAAGACCTTTATGCCCTTGACGTTCTCGCCCAGGTGATGGGTGAGGGCGAGACCTGCCGTTTGCGCTGTCGTTTGAAAGAAGATCAGAACAAAGTCTTCAGCGTCGGCGCATCCAACTGGACGCCTGCTTTCGTTCGCGGCCAGTTCGTTATCTCGGTGTCCCTGTCTCCTTCTCAGTGGCCCTCGGCGCTAAAGGACATCCAGGAGGAAATTGAGGGCTTCAAGACTACTGCAATCAGTACGGAGGAGTTGGATAAAGCCAAGAAAACGGCCATTGCCCAGCACATTTTCGACAAAGAATCGGTTTCAGCCAGGGCCGCTTCGTTTGCATCATCCTATTTACTCTCCGGCAATCCTTACTTTGACGATGAGTATGTCGACGGGATCCGCTCGGTAACGGCGGAACAGGTTCAGGCGGTGGCCCGGCAATATCTTGTGTCCGACCGCATGAACGTTGCGGTGATAAAGCCTCAGTCAACCGAGGTTGAGAACGTGGCGGCCGCCGAATGCCCGCCCCCGGTCACTCCGCCGGTTCGATTCAGCCGGATGAACAACGGGTTGAGGACGCTGATCAAGCAGGACTCCAACCTGCCTATTGTCACCCTGCAACTCTTCGGGACCGGCGGCCTCTCACTGGAGACCCTGGATCATCCGGGGCTCTCCGCCTTTACGGCCGGGTTGTTGACCGCCGGGACAAAATCCATGCAAAAACTCGCTTTACTGAGAAAAGTGGAGGATGCCGGCGGGGAAATCAGCGCCCAATCCGATAACAATACCTACCATGTTTCCATCAAGGTGCTCAAAGAAGACTTCGACTGGGCCCTTGACCTTCTTGCCGATATTGCCCAGAACGCCCAGTTTCCTCAGGACGAGATCGAAAAGCAGAGGCAGGACACGCTGGTTGCCATAAAAAAGCTCGATGAGAGCTGGCGGGCCGAGGTGATGAGACTGTTCAAGAAAAACTATTTCCAGAAAACTTCCTATGTGAACGACAAGCTGGGAACAGCGGAGTCCGTCAGGGCGTTTACGCGTGAGCAGATTCTTGCATTCTACCGCAAAATGGTGAATCCGACTCATTCCGTCGTTGCGATCTACGGAGATGTCGATCCGGAAAAAGCCGCGCATCTCGTAGAGGAAAAATTCAGAAAATGGAGTGGGGCGCCGGTTGAAAAGTCAATGCCCGATGAGACTCATCAGATCGGCAGCCGCCGCACCATCGAGATAGAAAACGAAAAGAGCAGTTCGGCACTTTTCATCGGCACAAACGGACTGGATATCAACAACTCCGAACGACCCGTGCTCGATGTGCTGACCGCTGTTCTCTCAGGAGGAGGTTCTCCGGCGGGCAGGATGTTCGACTCTCTTCGAGGCGGGGACCAGAACCTGGTTTATACAGTGAGCACTTTCCCGTTTTATGGGAAAAACGCCGGATTTTTCGGGGTCCTCACCCAGACCACCATGGCGAATCTGCCCAAGGTACAGGAAGTGATTGAGCAAGACCTGAAGCGGCTTACGGATGAACTTGTTCCGGAAGGCGAACTTGAAAAGGCCAAGGAGACCATAGTCGTAGGACTGAAGCTCAGCAGGGAAACACTGAGCAACCAGGCATCCGAGGCGGCGCTGGATGAAGTGCTGGGTCTCGGCTGGGATTACAGCCGGCGCTATCCGGACCTGGTCAAGGCAGTGAGCGCCGATCAGGTAAGAGGACTGGCCCGCAGGCTTTTTGCTCATACATTGATAGCGAGGACGCTGCCCAAGCACCCCACAGAGATACTTGCATCCCCGCCCCCTGCCAGGAGCGACGTGCAGATGTGAGCGGCATGGGTGAGCAGGTGATACGGAGTTGCGTTCAAGATTGTAGTAACGCAAAAGAGCGGGGGAATGATTCCCTCGCACCCCCCGGGATTTCGGCCACACGCGCAAGCGCGTGAGGCCGAGCGTCAGGCGCTTGCGCGTGGTTGCCCAGCAGAGCGCCGGGCGCCACCGTAGCGCCACTTTTAGCTGGCTGAGCAGCGGCTAAGTGGGTGTAGGGGGGCGCAACTCCCGCGCTTTTTAAACGCGATCAACCGTATGCTTTTTTCAAAGAACCGGGCTTCGCAGTGAAACTGAATGTCACGAGTCGGCCTTCGGGGTTCGCGGGTCGCGAGTCAAAAGCCGAGACCTGTTTCATTGCAAATACAGGCGAAATGCAGGGCTGGCCTGCGCAACATGCTGATTTAATTGACATATCGTTTTGTTTGCCGCAAAGTAACAACGAAATTCAGCGAGCGAATCACTGAATCCCTTGATTTTCCAACCAGATATCAAGTTCACTCCTGCCCCTTCACTCTGGACCGTTCACTGTTTTCAGGCTACAGGCCGCTGCTTGATCCGGACAATATTATACATCATAAATAGAAGCACTGTCAAGCATAATATGAAGGAATATTTCAATCCCGGAAGTGCTGGGGGGGAAGCGGGAAGTGGGGGCACGTGCCGAAAGGGGAGAGGCGGATTCATTTTGTGAGTTTACGGGACTTCATGTAAGTGTAAAGGGAAAATTAAGGTGATTATGAGTCCTCACGATTCAGAAAATGCAGCATCTTCTGAAATGCTAAACTCTTTGCTTTCAGTTTGATTGCCTTTATTATAGTTCCAATGTGTGATAATATAGCCCTACAGTTCCTTCTGCCTTTCTTCCTTTCTATCGCCACGTATCACCCATATGCACTTGTCTAAGTGTTGTAACAAGGTCTTGAGCTCTAAGTTATCTGTGTTTTACGGACTGGATACGCATAACAGTAGCATGTAGATGCCTTTATTGTTCATATCAGTGTCTCCCCATCTTCTACGAATAGACGTTTACCACAATAGTTGTACGAACACTTTGGATACAAGAGTATTCTTTTCAATGCGGCGCTGATCTCGAAGGGTAATAGACTCCGGCGGGTAGGGCAAAATGTATATAGCAGGCTTTTTCTGCTCAAGGCAATTGTTTCCTGATCTTGGTCTGGCACATGGGGCTGAGGTCAGTTTACTTGCAGTGCCATAAGATACGGTTTGCACAACCTTAAAAGGCGACCTGTGGTCTCAGCGTTTGCTGATCAGCCACCATTAGTTCTCTTTTACGCATTTGTAAACGTAACCGATCATTTTTGGGAGTACTGTGTTCTATGTTATCTCATAGCGTTAACACATCGCCTTGAAGTTCAAGGTATTACTTGCCGTATTTACTCTCAGCAACAAGCCACTTGCTACCATTTAAGCGTGTCACAAAATTTCTAAACTCAGGATCGGTTTGTGCAACAGCTATCGAGATAAATTCCAATACAAACACCATCGTCAACGCGCCAACTAACAGCTTCTGTTTCATGGCTTGTACCTCCAAAAAGTTATTGTCCGGAATAATGCATGAAGTTGGGCGCGATGCATCCGCACTGCATTTTAGCAAGCGTTCACCACAGAGACGGGGCATAGTCCGGTCAAGGAGAGGGCACAGAGGGAAGCGCAGTGGAAACGGAAAACAGACCCTAAAAAGAGCGGGGAAATGATTTTTCACTTTAAAGATCCCCACCCCCACCCCCAGAGCCGATCCATGGTTTACTCCCGGTTTTCCTCTGTGCCTCTGTGGTGAACGGGTACGCATTTTGGGGTCGAATTCAGCCCTAAAAAGCTTCTGGCGCAACCCCAAAACGCGCGAAATATACGATTTCCCATCGAACATACAAGCGAAATGTGAGTGAGACCGCTTTTTGCAGTTTCAGGACACACTCCTTCCCCGCAGTTGATGCGCTCGTTCCGCGGCCCCAGCGTATTTGATGGCCCTCAGGCGAAAATGATGCCATAGTAACGGGCTAGGAGCCTGTCGGAGGGATGGCATTAAGAGTCATTTTCTGCTAATATGGCCTCACTATGGGAAAGACATTCAAATCTTGCGACCGAAAACAAATGTTGCTGCTCCCGCCATCGTTGTTGGACTGGCTCCCGAAGGGACACCCGGTCTATTTCATATTGGATGTAGTCGAGCAGCTTGACCTCTCAAAAATATATGCCTCCTACCAGGGCGATGGCCGGGGACAGCCTCCGTATGAACCGGGGATGATGACCGCCCTTGTTCTCTACGCTTACTGCACCGGGGTCCCCGGTTCCCGCCAAATCGAGAAGAAAACTTATGAAGACGTTGCCTTCCGGGTGATTGGGGCAAACAGGCATTCCGATCATGACACCATATGCGATTTCAGGAAGCGCCATCTCAAAGCCCTTGCCGGCCTTTTTATGCAGACCCTCAGACTGTGCCAGAGAGCAGGGCTTGTCAAGCTGGGCCATGTGGCTCTTGACGAAGAGGCCAGGCAGGAAGCTTCCGAAAAACAGGGAGCCGAAGAGATCGAAAGTGAGATCGATAATGAGGGAGATACGTTATGAAAATCACCCTTCGCCTGATCGTATCCCTTGTCGTTGTGGTGGCGGTGGTCGCTGCGATTTTCTCATTTTACCAGGTGGATGAAGAGAAAGGCCGCATGACGACCGACCTGGACCGCAGGACGGCGATTCTTGCGGACAGCCTGCACGAATCCGTTGCCTCTCTTGTGCGGTCGGGGATACCCGAGTGGCTTAACCAGCTTGTTGTAAAATACGAGAGGCTGGAGGGTGTCGCCGTATTCGACATGGAGGGCAATATCATAGCTGCCACACCAGAGATCGGGCCGAAGATACCCGGTCATTTCCCGATTGCGGTAAAAACCACTTTGAAAGGCAGACCTTCAAGTGAGTTCATGAACATAAACGGGAAAGAAATTTATGTCTATGTCCTGCCTCTCCGGACGAATGGGAAGATTATCGGCGCAATGGCCCTCTTCAGTGATGCCACGTATATAGGCGTGAGGTTGAAAGAGATATGGAAGTATAACCTGCTCAGGTTTCTCATATATACGCTTCTCATTGTTCTCATCACGGTGGTCGTTGTCAGGTGGAGCATTACAGGCCCCATTGCCCAGTTCGCCCAATGGATGAAGGAGATCAGGACTGGTAAGGGCAAGGTAGCACAATCGGTCCAAATCCCGAGGGGAGACATCCTTGCCTCCCTGATAAACGAGGCCGCGCATCTCGCCAAGAGCCTTGCTGCCGCGCACGCCAAGGCGGATATAGAGGCCCGACGGCGTTTTAACGCCGCTTCGCTCTGGACCGCCCGCCGCCTGAGGGAGCAAATGCGCGTCGAACTCAGCGGAAAGAAACTGTTTCTGGTATCCAACCGTGAGCCATACATGCACGTCAAAGACGGGCATACGGTGAGGTGCATCGTCCCCGCCGGCGGCTTGGTCACCGCCCTGGACCCTGTGATGCGCATATGCGACGGGGTCTGGCTGGCCCACGGCGGAGGAGAAGCCGATCGGGAAACAGTGGACCTTGATGACAAGCTTCGCGTGCCCCCCGAAGAGCCGGCATATACGCTAAAGAGAGTCTGGCTTTCAAAAGACGAGGAAAAAGGCTACTATTACGGCTTTTCCAATGAGGGTATATGGCCCCTTTGCCATATTGCCCACACCCGTCCGGTTTTTCGCCTCGAGGACTGGATCTATTATCAGAAGGTAAACGAGAAATTCGCTGAAGAGCTGTTCAAAGAAATCGCCGGGGAGGAAAACCCCCTGGTGCTGGTCCAGGACTATCACCTGGCGCTCCTGCCGCTTCTTGTGAAGGAGAAGCGCCCGGACGCGCGGGTGGCGCTCTTCTGGCATATACCCTGGCCCAATCCCGAGGCTTTCGGCATCTGCCCATGGCAGCAGGAGATCCTTATGGGGATGCTCGGAGCCGACCTTGTGGGTTTTCACATCCAGTTTCACTGCAATAACTTCCTCGACACGGTGGACCGTTTCCTTGAGTCCAAGACCGACTGGGAGCAATTCTCGGTCAGCAGGAGCGGCCATACGACCCTGGTAAAGTCATTCCCTATCGGGGTAAGCTTTGAAAGTTTCGCGGACAGGGAAGCAGCCAGGAAGGAGAGCGTGCCGCTGAGAAAACAGCTTCTCGATGAAATAGGAGTGCAGGCAGAACGCCTAGCCGTGGGCGTGGACCGTATCGACTACACGAAGGGCATCCCGGAGCGCTTCAGGGCGGTCGAACGCTTTCTGGAAAAACATCCTGAATTCATCGGGGAATTTACCCTGGTGGAGTTGGGGGCGCCGAGCCGCACATATATAAAAAAATACCATGACTTCATGGCTGAAGTGGAGGAGACGGTCGAAAGCATAAACTGGCGTTTCGAGACAAAGGAGTGGAAACCGATCTTGTTTCTTAAGGCCCACCACAGCCACGAAGAGATCAACCGTTTTTACAAGGCGGCCGACCTCTGCATGGTCACCTCCCTCCATGACGGGATGAACCTGGTCGCAAAGGAATTCGTCTCAATCCGTGACGACGAAGACGGCGTCTTGATACTGAGCCAGTTCGCAGGCGCTTCAAGGGAACTCACTGACGCTCTTATAATAAATCCCTACGACATAGAAGAAATGGCGGACGCCATCCATCGTTCCCTTGTGATGGGACCGCACGAGAAAAGCGAACGCATGGCGCGCATGCGCGCAGTGGTACGGGACAATAATATCTATCGCTGGGCCGGGGATTTGATTGCGGCGCTTGCCCGCCTGCGTCCCTCAGAGGGTGTGGGATGAAAACAGGGACTCACACTGGGCCGGCCTATTTTTTCGGCAGTGAGGGCCGCAATATTGCAAGTATGCTGGCCGGCCGCAAAATCGCCCTTTTTCTGGATTTCGACGGCACTTTGACGCCGATACGGGAAGACCCCGCCCAATGCATTCTAGACGATGAAGCAAGGGAACTGCTGCAATGGTTTGCGAATTCCAGCCGGCATCAAGTAACCGTCTTGAGCGGGAGGATGCTCGATGACGTTAAATCCAGGGTCGGCGTGAGCAATATATGTTACGGCGGCAATCACGGGCTGGTCATATCGGGAGAAGGCATGCGGTTTGTCCATCCTGGAGCTCTTTTGGCAAAGCCTCTCATTGATGAGGCGGGATGCAGGCTTGAAAAAGAGATCGAGCGCTTCGAGGGGGCCTGGGTCGAGAGAAAAAATTATGCATTGAGCCTCCACTACCGCCTGGTGAACAAGAGCACGCTGCCGCTGTTAAGAAAGGCCTTCTACAAGGTTGCAGCAGAATTTTTGGCAAATAGCTCTTTGACCGTGATGAAAGGGAAAAAGGTCCTCGAACTGATGCCCGATATACCTTGGAACAAAGGCAATGCCGTCCTCTGGATTCTGGACCGGCTGCCCGAAAGATACATGCCTGTAATGGTCGGTGACGATGTAACGGATGAAACGGCTTTCAAAGCGCTTGAGAATGAGGGAATAACCATCCGAATAGCCAGGTCGAAAAGTACCTTTGCCCATTTTTATTTGAAAAATTGTCAGGGAACATTGCGGCTGCTGAAAACCATCCGGATGGCCTGACGAAACGGAAGATGGGCGCGGACGCGCCGTCGCCGGGTAGAGACGCTTGCAAGGACGGCTTAGGTTTCAGGGGTCACAATCCAAAAACCTGGATTTGGACCTGAATCCGTGAGCTTATAAATATCATTTTTCTTGTCTGTTTCTATTTAAGTCTTTGTAATAGTTTAGAATTTATGGCATTACGCCACCTCACAAGAACTCACTTGAGAGGTGAAGCATGAAGCATTTCATCATCGCTCAGTCCAGAAAGGAATTCTATACCTCTCATTCGGGGCTCGCCCTTGCGGGGTTGTGTATCAACAGGCTTTGCTCATTACCGGCCAAGGCCAGGGATGCGTTCCCCGTCAGTGCCGGCGGCATCGGCCTTGACGATATCATTCGTAGTCACGCAGGGCTTCTCGCAATGGGAGTTTGACTCAGTTGTCCTGAAGTCCGCCCATTTTTCTTGGAACCGCTCCTGCTGGTGGTGCTGGACTCGGGCTATTTTTGATGCAAAGAATTGCCATGTAAGAGGTAAAGCAGTGGAGCAAAGGTGCTGTGATTCAATCTGACGGGCCGCGACTACCGGCACTGGGCGGGAACATCCTGTTTCTGAAACGATTGCTGCCTCAAAGCCCTTGTCTGGATGGCAGGAGAACATCGTGGGAGAAGGCCGCTATTAAACAGGTCATTTTTGGGTGAAAAACCGCATTTTAAGAGTCTAAAATGGCCAATCGGGACCAGTCCCTCATCGAGCAGTCAAGCTTTAGCTCGGCCCGACCCCAATCTCCGAAAGAATTATAAAAGCTGTAGTCCATCTAATTGTTTCATAGCGGTTCCTGTAGAATTGCATCAGGTACCTCCGGACGCGCACGGAAACCAGGTCAGGCCCAGGAGAAATACCGCTGCGTTGACGCCGTGGTCGGGGCTTTCTATGTCGGCATTGGAGATGTGCAGATATCTTGTTTGCAGAGTGGCGGCCAGGTTTGGGCGGAAGAAGTAGTCGATTCCCATGCCTGCCTGAAGATTGAACTCAAAGTTGGTGCTCAAGTCCGGCCTGGATATATCCGTAAACGAGACCCCGGCCCCTGCCTCAGCGAACGGCACCCACCTGGAGTGGGTCATAAAGTTGTAGCGAACGAAAGGTGTGAGGCCGACAAGAGCAGCTCCACCGTGGTTGATCTGATCACCGCCGAATAATTCGGCAAGGATCTCCCAGTTTCCTTCATACCACCTTCCTGCACCCCTGGTATCGCTCATAATTCTTCCCAGGTAGACAGAACCGATGATAAAATCATGATGGAACGTGCTGCCGAATATTTTGGCGCCCACACCTCCACCAAATGCTAATCCGGTTTCGATACTGCCCTTTGAAAAGGCGTGGTCGATAGCATCCTGTCCAACCGTGGGGATGCCGGAAACTGATGCCGAATCGCCTGGTGGCGGCTGTGCTTCGGCAATGGTGAAAAAGAACGCCAGTGCTAAAGCAAGGCAAATGACCGTCAAGAGTCTTGCAAAGGGACACTCCATACCGCCTCCAATCAGTGGTGGTTCGCCCTCCGCCGGGCGAAGCCAATGTCAAAAGGTTTTCAAGGCATATCTGTTCTTTGACCTATCGTGTAATCTAAACGAGCAAGCGACACGTGGAAATTGTACAACGACCGGAGATACTCACCCTGGTTTTTTCCGTAACGGTCTATGGCATCGAACATATTTGGGGCTGTGCCGATCCCGAGATTGGAAAAGGCCGCAACGATCCACCGGCGTGAACCAACGGCCGCCTGCTCATAAGCCGTGTGGGATTTGCGGGCTTCAAGAGCAGCCTGGCAATATTCCACCACTTCGACGGGGACAATTTTTCGGCGAATTCCTGAGTATTGCGCATCTTCTGATACTCGGCACCGGATTTGTAGAGCTTTGCCTTCCCGATTCCGAAATCAAGGCGCCACTGAGTCCCGGCGACTATTCCAGCGCAAGAATGATTGAATTCGTCCGGTATGTATGAGTTGTCGAATTTTTGCCGGTCGGGTGCGCCGGCAACCGATCCCACGGCGGGCGGTAAGAACGAAAGGATACAGGTCCGCTTTGGCGGCGTCAAGCAGTTTTCGCCTGGCTTCGACCCCTTTTTTTTCTTCCATGAGTTCGGGTCTACTTGTGAGGGCACGCTGGATGTATTGCTCTTCAGGTTCAAGATTCGCCGCATTTTTAGGCAGCTCAGTCTCTTTGATCCTGAGTTCTTCATGTTCGGGCAATCCGACTGCTTCTTTTAGAGCGGTGTAAGCGGGACGCTTACTTTGCGCTTTCTCGTTCGTTTTGCCATTGATCGCCAACCTCCGAGGGTCAATGGATCAATGCCGGAACAAAAAGAATCAAGGAAGAAAAAAGGAAGGCGAAGAAAAGGTTATGCGGAATTTTTTGGAAGAAAATACGGGGGATAAGTCAGCACTTTCAGACCGCCGGTTTTAATGCAGTTCCAGATCGCCGGTGACATCGCGGGAGAAGGCCGCTATTAAACAGGCCATTTTCATTTTGGGGTCAAAAACCGCATTTTAAGAGGATAAAACAGCCTATCAGGACTAATCTTTGCTTGATCAGTCAAGCTTTAGCTCGGCCCGACCCCAATCTGAATTCTTTATGAAGAAAGCACCATTTACTTTCATGCTCCCACGGATTCGCCGTCCGCTGCATTTTTTTATTCAGCTTGCTTTATAGCTCGAAGGTCGACAACCCGATTATTTCCCTCACGTCTCTTCGGTCGCAAATGGGCCACAAGCGACTTTACATCGCAACCGCATTCTTTTGCGATAGTATCTTTGACTTTCCAGAGTTCCGTGATGATTTCATCAGCCATTTTCAAAATCTATTGCCCTCCTCATTCGGCGGGGCAGAGAAACAGTTTCCCGTCAAAGCGAAGCAGCCTCAGCTTTCCCTGTTCCTGAAGCCTTCGTGACTCCTGTTCCACTATTTTTTCCGGGACCCCGAGAGAGGCGGCCAGTTCAGCTACCGTGCAGGGCCGCCTCTCCACCGTTTCGACTATGCGGAGACCGATCTGTTCTGCGCCGCAGTCTTGTTCATCCGACTCGAATACGCCCACTATTTCCGCATTGAGTGAATTGAAAAAGGAAGCCGCCCACTCCATCCGCGCATCGGTGAGGCCCCGTGTTCCGGGGCGGGCCGGAGGGCGGACGACCGTGTTCAGTTCGATCTTGTCGGGCCTTATGGATTCGATGACCCCGGCGAGCGCGGAAAGCTCTGCTGCGCTGTCGTTGACTCCAGAGACGAGCGCTATTTCAACGTGCAACCGCCCTTTGTATTCCTTCCGAAACGCCCGGATTCCCTCGATGATCCGCTCCGGGTCCAGAGATGGATGAGGTCTGTTGATGCTGCGGAAAACGGCGGCGGTAACGGCGTCCAGAGAGGGGACCACGCGGTCGGCTTTCAAAAGGCAGCGCCTCACCTCCGGTTCCCACAGAAGAGAGCCGTTGGTGAGCACGATCAAAGGAAACCGGGGGTGGGCCTTTTTGACTGCGGAGATAAGTTCTCCCAGGCCCGAATAAAGGGTTGGTTCTCCGGCGCCCGAGAAGGTCAGCACGTCCGCTGCGTTTGGATGGAGGCGCAAAAAAGCGCTCAGTTCCGCGAGAATCTCCGAGGGATCGACGAAATTCTCTCTTGTCACGCTCAGGCGGGTGGTGGGTCCCGACTCGCAGTAAATGCAATCGAAAGAGCATGTCTTGGGCGGAATGACGTCTATTCCGAGGGAGCGCCCCAGCCGCCGCGATGGTACCGGACCGAATATTGATTTCATAGCGGCGGAATTATATAAAGTTGAAAATTCTTTGTCAATTTGGGGGCTTCGGTGTTTTTGCTTCCAAAGTAACCAAAAATATTTTAATTATTACGAGCTTAAATCTTAGACACGTGAATTAGTTTCCGTCCGGAAAGGGCCCTTTCCGAATCGGAAGCTGTCAATGCCTGATCCGGAATTTCCGGATGGACGTGAATTAGTTTATTCACCAAAGGGAGACAACGGGATGCGAAGCGACCTGATGAAAAAGGGTGTCGAGAAGGCTCCTCACCGCTCACTTTTCAAGGCCATGGGCTACACTCAGACGGAAATAGACAGGGCTATCATAGGTGTGGTCAACTCGGCCAACGAAATCATTCCGGGGCACATTCACCTGGACAAAATAGCCGAAGGGGTCAAAGCAGGCGTCCGGCTGGCCGGCGGAACTCCAATCGAGTTCAGCACTATCGGTGTTTGCGACGGCATCGCCATGAATCACGCCGGCATGCGCTACTCTCTGGCAAGCCGCGAGTTGATAGCCGATTCCATAGAGATAATGGCGATGGCCCATCCCTTCGACGGGTTGGTCCTGATTCCGAACTGCGACAAGATCATACCGGGAATGATAATGGCCGCCCTCAGGCTTAACATTCCCGCAATTGTCATAAGCGGCGGCCCAATGCTGGCCGGTCACGTTGGTGGAAAGCCGGTGGATCTCATATCGGTTTTTGAAGGGGTGGGCGCGCTGAAAGCGGGACAGATAACCGTCGGTGAACTGGAGGAGCTGGAAGATGATGCCTGTCCGGGATGCGGGTCGTGCGCCGGCATGTTTACGGCGAATTCGATGAACTGCCTGGTGGAGGCCCTGGGACTCGCGCTGCCCGGCAACGGGACGGTCCCGGCGGTTACAGCGGCCAGGGTGCGCCTCGCCAAGGAAGCAGGGATGCGGATAATGGACCTTTTGAACACGGACCTCAAACCGCGTGACATCGCGACCAGGGCGGCTTTCGAAAACGCGATAGCGGTGGACATGGC
Source organism: uncultured delta proteobacterium (assembly GCA_963805125.1). Classification (GTDB taxonomy): domain Bacteria; phylum Desulfobacterota; class Syntrophobacteria; order Syntrophobacterales; family Syntrophobacteraceae; genus SbD1. Next base: position 1,128,772 of record CAWDTD010000001.1, read on the forward strand.
CCTCGGGTGCTCGACAAACACGGTTCTTCACGTCCCGGCAATTGCAAGCGAAGCCGGAATCCGGCTCAATCTTGAGATTTTCAACGAAATCAGCGCCCGTACGCCTCACCTTTGCAGCCTGCGGCCCGGTGGACCGCATTTCCTGGAAGACCTCAACTCGGCGGGCGGCGTGCAGGCCGTGATGAAGGAGCTTTCGCGGCGCGAACTGGTAAATCCCGCGCCTCTCACCGTTACCGGAAGGCCGGTGGGGGAGAACCTGAAAAAAGCGAGCGTTCTTAGGCCCGAGGTTATCCGGCCGCTCGAAAATCCTTATCATCAAGTGGGCGGGATCGCCGTTCTCTACGGGAACATCGCGCCGGAGGGCGCTGTGGTCAAGCAGTCGGCGGTGGCGCCGCAGATGCTGACGAGGAAGTGCAGGGCGCGTGTGTTCGAAAGCGAATCCGATGCGGCGGATGCCATTCTGGACGGTCGGATCGTAGCGGGCGACGTGGTGGTTATCCGTTACGAAGGTCCCAAAGGGGGCCCCGGAATGCAGGAGATGCTAACCCCGACCGCGGCGATTATAGGGCGTGGTCTGGGACTGGATGTGGCGCTCATAACCGATGGCCGGTTCAGCGGGGGCACACAGGGGGCTGCCATAGGGCATATTTCACCTGAGGCGGCAGTCGGGGGTCCGATTGCATTGATCGAAGAAGGCGATGAAATCCTTGTGGACATCCCGAACAAGAAGCTGGAGCTGGTGGTGGAGGATGCGGTTCTGGCAAAGCGGAGGAAAGCGTGGAAGCCGCGTGAGCCGAGAATTAAGAGCGGATGCCTTGCCAGATATGCGCATATGGTCACCTCCGGTTCCCGCGGGGCTGTTTTGCTGAACGAATAGAATTCACGGCAGCGGGAAGCCGGGAGTTTTTCGTCTCCTGCTCATCGCTGCCGACATTATTGCAAGGGTTTGACGTGGGCTATGTTTTCAGCTTAGCTGACGCCGAGCGCCATGAGAAGTGGTTTCGCTCTCGTGAGGGGCAAAGGGCGCTGGCGTTCGAACAAGAGCTCTTCCGGAAGTTGTGGTGGCCCGTTTCACCGCAGCGTGTCCTGGAGGTGGGTTGCGGGAGCGGTATTTTCCTGGAATGGTTCAAGTCGCAGGGGCATATAGCGGCCGGGCTCGAGCCCTCGAGCTCGAGCCTTGAGCTTGCGCGCAGGCGGCTTGGCCCCAAAGCGTGGCTCAATCAGGGATTTGCCGAAAACCTGCCCTACGATGACAACGAATTCGACACGGTGGCCCTGATAACATCTCTGGAATTCGTCGACGACCCGTACCTGGCGCTTAAGGAGGCATTCCGCGTGGCGCGCCGAAACGTGCTGCTCGGTGTTTTGAATAAGTATTCGATGGGTCGCCTCCACCATGGCATACAAAGATTCTGGGAAGACTCGATTTACAGCCGCGCCAGGTTCTTCAGCGTTTTTCAGCTTCGCAGAATGAGCGTCAGGATTCTTTCCGGCGCCGTTCCGATTGAATGGCGGACCTGTTTTTCCTTACCGCTGCCATTGCTCCGCTACATTCATCTTGTGGAGCGGATTCCTCTGTTGCAACGGCATCCTTTCGGACATTTCATCGCAATGCGGATAGATATGCGATGCCGCGTTCGCGCACTCCAGACGCCTGTTTTCAATGAAATCCCCGCCGGCGCCAAAGTTTCCATTCAATCTTTGAGCTGTTGGCGGGCTTGCGGAGGCGGCCCTGAGAGTTCGGTGAATGAGTGAGTAAGCATGAAAGAGGCGCTGCTATACAGGCGGCTTGATGAAAACCGGGTGCACTGTTTTCTTTGCTCGCAGCACTGCCATATCGAGCCGGATGAAACCGGAAAATGCGGGGTGCGCCAAAACAGGGAAGGGAAGCTCTGGAGCCTGATTTACGGGAAGTTGATCGCCCAGCATGTCGATCCTGTCGAAAAAAAACCGCTGTTTCATTTTTTTCCCGGTACAACAAGTTATTCGATTGCTACGGCCGGGTGCAATTTCGAATGTTCGTTTTGCCAGAACGCTGACATATCGCAGTCCCCCCGAATCTACGGCGGGGTGTACGGCCGGAGCGTCTCTGCCGCGGAAGTTGCCGACCGGGCTCAAAAAGAGGGATGTGCCACGATCTCTTATACATACACCGAGCCCACCATATTTATGGAATATGCTCTCGATGTAGCTGCTCTGGCAAAAGAGCGCGGACTTGCAAACATTTTCGTAACAAACGGTTACATGAGCAAAGAGGCGCTGGATATGGCGGCCTCTTTTCTTGGAGCTGCCAATGTGGACCTCAAATCCTTCAGTGACACCTTTTACCGGGAACAGTGCGGAGCCCGGCTCAAGCCCGTTCTCACGACCCTCGAGGGCATGAAAGCCAAAGGCATCTGGCTCGAGGTGACAACGCTGATTATCCCGGGCTTGAACGACAGCGAAGCCGAGTTGAAGGAGATCGCGAAATTTCTGGTCGGCCTGGGTCCTGAAATCCCATGGCATGTCAGCCGTTTTCACCCTGCATATCATCTGACCGACAGAGGGGCTACGCCCGTTGGAACTGTTCAAAGAGCAAGGCAAATCGGCCTGGAAGCCGGTCTTTATTACGTCTATACAGGAAATGTACCCGGAGACAGCGGCGAGCATACGTACTGCCACCGTTGCGGAGCCGTGCTGATCAGCCGGATCGGCTATTCCATCAGGAAACAGAACCTGACGCATGGCTTTTGCGCAATATGTCGAACGGTACCGGCAGGGGTCGGACTGGATTGAGCACAAACAGAAAAGAGTTGCTGCGCGAGATATATAACAGGCTATCAGCCGCTTTCGGTTCCCAGCGATGGTGGCCTGCCGATACCCCCTTCGAGGTCATACTGGGCGCTGTACTGACCCAGAATACCGCATGGAAAAACGTGGCCACGGCGATCGGCAACCTGCGTCGCCATGATCTGCTGAGCTTCGAGCGTCTTTGCGGCCTTAGCGCACAGGAGCTTGCAGTCCTCATTCGCTCCTCCGGCTTCTATAACCAAAAGGCAAAGAAGATAAGGACCCTGTGCGATCATATCCTGACAAAACGGGGTGGCAGTCTTGAAGAATTGCTGGCCCTGGATATGGAATCCCTGCGAACTGAACTTCTGACAATCCGGGGCATCGGCCCGGAGACCGCCGACAGTATAGTCCTGTATGCCGCTTTAAAACCATCTTTTGTCGTAGACACATATACGTACCGGATTTTCTCAAGACATGGGTGGGTGGATGAGTCGATTTCCTATGATGACCTGCGGGAATACTTCATGGGAGCAATGGAGCCCCATGTGCCGCTTTTTCAGGAATTCCATGCCCTGCTGGTTCGAACCGGGCACCTTTACTGCCGTAAAACAGCGGTGTGCCACTCCTGCCCTTTGAATGTTTTCTTCAACCCATGAGATCTGGTGTCCCCTAGGGTCTTTTGTACGCGAAAATAGGGTATTCTCCCCATTTCACTCCAACCCAAATGGATCATAATCGTCATTCATATCCCCCGGGAGGGCAAGAAAGCAAATGCCACGGACCTCGACGGAAAAGATCTCTATGAGGTTACAAATCGATGGACAACCCTGTGTTTGATTTCTGGAACAAGCTGATGGTCAATATGTGGGTGAAATGGGCCGAGCCTGCCGGGAGCCCGTTCACATGGTTCACGCAGTCGGATAAAGGGAAAGGCCCATGGCAAATCCCTCTTAAGATGACCCAGGCTATATCGGATTCCTTTGCCGCTCTCGCCGGGGATAAGAAATACGGCGCCGGTGAGGCCGATTCTCTGTCCGAGCTCGTGTCGAACCTGATGCAGATAGGATTCGAGGGGTATCTGGAGTTCCAGAAGAAATGGCTTGACGATGTTCGCAAAGGCGCTTCCCCTCTCCAGGATATAGAACCTTTGAGCCATGCGCCGCTGATATGGCTTGAATCCTTTCGGAAGCTTCCCGGTTTTATTCCGAATGCTGGTGCGGGTGGTTCTTCCCAGGATCTTCTTGTCAAGTGCGCTGCCTTTTCGGCGAAAATGAGCGAACTTCTGTATCAACTTTATCTTCCAATGAACAAAGCATGGAAAGCTTGGGCCGAAAGGATCGGTGAGATGCGCGGTGAGGGCAGGGTCCCTCAAAATACCGAGGAGGCGTCCGGCATCTGGTTTTCCGTGCTCGAGAGTTCCTACCTGGACCTGTTCAAGTCGCACGGCTACACCCAATTGCTGCATGAAACAGCAGATGCCTACGAACGATACCGTCAGGTTCGGCGCCAGGCGTATGGTCCTGCTTCCAAAGCCGGTCCAAAGCCTCAAGACAGGGGAGTGGACGCACTATCCGAGGAAATAAGCAAACTGAGGGAAAAACTCGAAGAACTCCTGCAGAGAGTGGATTTACAAACCGCCCGACCGCCCGGGAAGAGTGGGAAAGAGAGTGAGAGGGATACGGGGTGAGTCACGGTCCCCCCGTCCTCCCAGTTTCGCGTCACTGCGTATCGGACGCCGGGATTTTCCCGGGTGGGCGCAGCTTTTTCGCTGCGCGACGGGTTTTTGTTTTCCCGTCGGCTTTCCCGGTGGAGGGAGTTGGGGCAAGCGGTTGAGGCAGCGATGCCGCCTCGATGTTCGCATCCTGGTCCATGACGATCGGATATTCAGGCGCGGCCTTCTGTTGTTCCTTTGCTTCGCAACAGGGCGCAGGGGCCTCGATGGCCGCGTCCAGGTCGATCTGGAAGCGGACCGGCCCTCTGTACGTTTTGCAAGGCCCCGCAGGAGACGCCCCGGACTGACGAAAACGAAGGTGAAGGGCGTATTCCGAGGCAGGAGTCGACCATGAGGTTGCAAGAGACGCATGGCCTTTCGGGAATACGCAGACTTCAGCATCGATATAGTTCAGCGGGGCAAGCGAGGCTTCTTTGTCAACCAGGTCGTCCCCGTCTGCAATACAGATAAGCCATGGGACTTTCTTCTCTTCGAGTCGCTTCAAATTAAGCTTCCGGCCGAAAAGCGTGACAGGCAGAGTCCCTTCCTCGTCGATTGGAATCGAATAGGAATCGAAACTCATTTTGGTAATGTTAACAGGTACATCTTGCTGATCATGGGTCAGCCATCGACTGACCCCCGCGGCGGTCTTGCTGATTCTCGGCCGGGGACCTGCCTGGCTGTCAAACATGGCGATGTCTCGGTGGAATGAGGCGATTGGCGACTCTGTCTCGAGTTTTCGCAGTTTGTAAACCCATGCCAAAATAGGGCCGTCGATAACGGTGTTTCCGTTAGGAAGCACTTTCTGAGAATACTTGAGGTCCCTAAACCTCGGCGGAATACTCTTCACGTAATCTGCCAAAGACTTGCTCCGGCTCCCGTCCACCGGGGTGACGCAGGTAATCAGGGCGTCCACGAGGCCGTCGAGTTCCCCTGACAAAAGCGCGGTAAGAGACTGGTAGCCGCCCTGGCAGAAGCCGTTCAGCGTGACCGGCCTGTTGTGTCTTGCCATCAGTTGCTGGCAGAAGAAGCGTATGTCCAGAGCGTCATCTTCTCCGGTCATGGTCTGGACGGCGGCAGTCGCATGGATATCTTTAATCAGGCGAATGTAGGTCGGGATTCCCTGATTCGCAAAAGAGTGAACGTAGCTCCTTTGTTCTCCCGGCAAAAAGGCCAAAATATTGGGGCCCATAACATAGGGAGGGATGATCAGGATGGGTTTGCTTCGGGGCGTTATATCCTTTTTGTTGGGAAGCACCTGATAGAGGTCGAAACGTCCGGTTTCGGCCACCTTCACATACCCGCCGTTATCCAGGTGGAAGCCGAATTCAGCTTTGATCTCCTCCACGGCCTTCGGATATTCACGAACCGTCACCTTGAGGACCTCTTCCAGCCTGCAGGCGAAGTCGCACAGGCAGTCCTCATCTTCGAATGTATTCATCCAGGCTAGAAAACCTTTGCTCAGCGTATCGTAGAAAAAACTGTTCATGGCTCTCAGGCCGGCCGCCATCGCGGCGCCGGCAAGCCGCATATTGAGGTTAGACAATTGGCTATAGCTTTGCAGGTTCTCGGCGGGAGAGTTTGCGGCGAGCTTTTCTTTCTCGGTGGCTGCGAAAGCATTCAGAGCATTTACCGACGGCGCCATAAATGCCGTGACGTAGCTGAACATTCCGTTCCAGTAATACTGGGCCGCTCTTGTCTGAGCGAAAGCCGCCCGACTGAGTTTAGGAGCGACTCGCATTGATTTGCGCATTAAAGAAGCCGCTGCGCTAAACATTTCGAAGGGTGCGCTGAAGCAGTTTTGCATCTTTTCCCCCTGTTTCCCCCTGAAACTTTCTCCGGGATGTAAAAAGGTCCAGCCGTCTCCCCCGGTGCAATTTCATAGCCCCCTGCGGCCCGATTTTCTCGAGGGGATACAGAATGCCAATGGCAAGATCGGTGCCAATCAAAGTTCTGAGGAAGGAAAGGAGAGATAAAACGATGGCCTGCCGCCCCTTCGAGAAAACGTGACCATGATACCAGTGTGCGGGATCGATGTCAATTTGTCGGGATTTTGGCCCGAGGGCGACCATCATAGACTGCCAGTACATTGTCAACTAAGTTTTTATAAGTTGACAATGCACTGGCGAGTATCAAATCCTCGGGATTCAGATGATGTTTGAATGGTGAATGGATTCCAAATACGCAACTGATGGTCGATCGACAGTCCGTCCTGCATATCCTCGGAGTACAAGGTTTCGCATCCTCCGGGAAGGGCGGCGGCCACGATCATTGCATCGCACACGCTCAACCCGTATCGTTCAGCGACAAGCCCCCCCTGTCATGGGTTTCGACGGTCAACGGAGCAGCCGGAAATACCGACCGAATCAGGGCCGGCACCTCGTTGATTTCCATACATGACACGGCAAGCTTACGACGCGCCACGCCGGCCATCTCGTTTAACCCCTGCACACTAATCAGGCCGCCCTCCTGCAGGATTATCTCGGCTCGATCGGCCTTATCTTTGCCAGCCGACAGGAGATAAAGCACAATATCGGTGTCGATGAACACTTTAGGATCGGGCATTTGCATCTTCCCGATCAAACTTGAAATCGGCCGATAACTTTCCCCGGAACTGCCGCAACCGCGCAATGATGGCTTCGCTGCCGGATTTTTTCGTCACTAAATTGATTGATACACGGCGTCAAGGCTCAGGCACCTGGCGCCGGATTGGGCAATTCGAACCGCAGGAAAAATCGCCTCCGTTGAAAAATCTTCTTGCTATTCCCGGTTTTGATTGTTAAAGAATATGCAATTTTAATCGGGGATGAGATTATGGATCATTATGTCAATACGGTGAATTTCTGGTGCTGGTGGTTTATCCGGGGAGGTGCGAGCCTGACGGGTTAGCCATCAGTTCGAACTGGAACATTTGCTGGGACCGTGGGCCGCGCCAAGGCTCACGGTCCTTTTGTTTTTGGGAAGGGACCGTGGATGACTCTGCGGTCCCTTTTTTTTAGGGGTGTGCAGGCCTCGAAGGGAGGCGGGGGATGCTTGTGGTAATGAGAAGAGGAGCCAGACCGGTAGAGATTGAGGCGGTGGTCTCCGGAATCGAGCAAAAGGGCTACATTGCAAGGCCGGTTCCGGGTGGAGAACGGGTGACGATCTGCGTTCTCCACAATGACGGTCCGGTGGACGCCTCGCCGTTTCTGCAACTTCCGGCGGTGCAGGAGGCCATTCCGGTGACCCGCCCGTACAAGCTGGTGAGCCGCGAATCCCAGGGGTGGGACACAATGATAGATGTTGGCGGAGTTCGGATCGGCAACGCTAATTTCACCATCATGGCCGGGCCTTGCGCGATCGAGAGCGAAATCCAGGCGCTTACAATCGCGCGAATGGTGAAGAAGACCGGCGCCCAGATTTTCCGGGGCGGCGCGTTCAAGCCCAGGACCTCACCTTACGCATTTCAGGGACTGGGAGAGGAAGGGCTCAAGATCCTGGCCAAAGTGCGCCGGGAAACCGGGATGCCGGTGGTTACCGAGGCAATCGACCATGAGGTCTTCGACCTGGTCGAGCAATACGCGGACATTGTCCAGATCGGCGCAAGGAACATGCAGAATTTCAGCCTGCTGAGGCGGGCCGGGAAGTCCCGAAAGCCTGTTCTTCTCAAGCGGGGCATGGCTGCTACCATAGATGAGTGGCTGATGGCGGCCGAATACGTGATGGAGGGCGGAAATGACAAGGTGATCCTCTGTGAGCGCGGAGTCCGCTCATTCGCTCACCACAGCCGCAATATCCTGGACCTTTCGGCCATTCCAGTTGTCAGGCGGGAGAGCCATCTGCCGGTGATCGTGGACCCCAGCCATGCGGCAGGCTCAAGGGACCAGGTCATTCCTTTAAGCCGCGCTGCAGCTGCAGTCGGGTGTCATGGCCTGATGGTGGAGGTTCACCATGCTCCTGAAACCGCTCTTAGCGATGGACCTCACTCGCTTTATCCCGACCAGTTCACCGATCTGTGCAGGCAGATAGAGCCAATTTTCAGCGGATCGGGTCCGGGGCGGGCTCGGCAGGCGCCGCAATGACGAAGTGAAGGAGACAAACTATGGAATTGGGGCTTTACCCGCAAAGATCGGAATTTCGTGCTATGGCCCAAAAGGGGAACCTCATCCCCGTTTGTCTGGAAGTGCTGGCCGATACGCAGACCCCCGTTTCTGCGCTGGCCAAAATATATGACGATCATGGGCCGGTCTTTCTTCTTGAAAGCATGGAGGGTGGTGAGAGATGGGGAAGGTACAGCTTCCTGGGAAATTCGGCCACCAGGACGGTCAGAGTTTTCCGCGATGAAGTGGAAATCGAGGGCGGGCCCAAAAAAGAGCGCATTATCCATCACGGAGATCCGCTCAAAGTTCTGCGCTCTTTAATGGCTCAGTACAAACCGGTCAGGTTGGCGAGACTCCCTCGGTTCTGGGGCGGTCTGGTCGGATTTTTCTCCTATGAGTTCGTATCCTTTTTCGAAGCGATCCAAAACCGGCTGCCGGCAGACATTCCGATGGCTCACTTTATCCTTCCCGGACAGCTTTTCATATTCGATAACGTACGCCACACGCTGAGCCTTGTGGCCTATGGTCTCGTCGAAAACGGGGAGGCCGATGAAGCCTATGACAGGGCGGTTGAGACCCTGAAGGAGATGAAGGGCAAACTCGAAGGCGCCCCCAAAGTGGTTTCCCGGCCGGCCGGCGGATTTTCTTTCGATCACGAAGTCGAACCTGAGAGATTCCGTTCCGGGGTCGCCAAAATCAAAGCATACATCAGGGAGGGAGACATCATCCAGGCGGTGTTCTCACAACAGTTCAGTTGTCCGGCTCCCCCCGACCCCTGGTCCCTCTACCGTGCTCAGCGCTTCATAAATCCATCTCCGTACCTCTATTTCCTCCATTTTGACGATACAGTGCTGGTAGGCTCGTCTCCGGAAACTATGGTGCGCCTGGAAAACGGCGTCGCCACGCTTCGCCCTATTGCAGGGACCCGCCCTCGCGGGAACAGCGAGCAGCAGGACCGGGAGCTTGCCAACGAGTTGCTGCAGGATGAAAAAGAGAGGGCCGAGCACCTCATGCTGGTAGACCTGGGCAGAAACGATCTCGGTCGGGTGGCTGAAATCGGCACGGTCCAGGTAACCGACTTGATGGTGGTCGAAAGATACTCGCACGTAATGCACCTGGTCTCCAACATAAATTGCGATTTGCGTGAAGGATTGGACGCATTCGATCTGTTCCGCGCCACTTTCCCGGCCGGAACCCTTGCCGGCGCACCGAAAGTCAGGGCGATGGAAATTATAGCCGAGCTGGAAGATGAACCTCGAGGCCCATATGGGGGGGCAATCGGATATTTTTCATTCACGGGGAACATGGACCTAGCGATCACCATCCGGACGGCCTGCATCCGCGACGGCAAGCTGAGGGTAAGGGCAGGGGCTGGAATAGTCGCCGACTCCGACCCCGAGCGCGAAAGACAGGAAACGATCAACAAGGCCAAATCCATCCACAGGGCGCTGCAGATGCTCGAAGGAAGAGAGTAAAAGGAGCTTGAGACCATGCTGTTCATGATCGATAACTACGATTCTTTCACTTACAATCTTTTCCAGTATTTCCGGATGCTTGGGGCTGAAGTTGAGGTCGCCAGGAACGATGAAGTCTCTGTTGACGATATCGGAAGGCTGAGGCCTGCGGCCATCGTAATTTCCCCGGGTCCGTGCAGGCCGGAGGATGCCGGAGTCTGTATTGCCGCCATTCAGAGATTTTCGGGGAAAATTCCTATTCTCGGAATCTGCCTGGGCCATCAGGCGATTGCCGCCGCTTTCGGAGGCGAGGTGGTTCACGCCAAAAGACTTATGCACGGGAAAGTTTCCACGGTCAGCGCTGATGGAAGGTCTATCTACACCGGGGTTTCAAACCCTTTCCAGGCAATGCGCTATCATTCTCTTGCCGTGGCGCCGGGGAGCCTGCCCGAATGCCTCGAGGTCACGGCCTGCTCCGAAGATGGCGAAGTTATGGGAATCCGCCATAAAGAACACTTCACAGAGGGTGTGCAGTTCCATCCGGAGTCTATCATGACGCCCGTTGGCAAGCGGCTGTTAAAAAACTTCCTGAAACTTGCCGACATTCAAACGACCACGGGGGAGAACCGAATATGATACGCGAGAGCCTCAAGAAGCTGATCGGAAAGATAGACCTGAGCGAAGAAGAAATGGCCGGGCTGGTTGGTGAGATCATGACGGGCAATGCGACCGACGCTCAAATCGGGGCCATAATGGCTGCGCTGGCAACGAAGGGCGAGACTTTCTCGGAGCTTGCCGGCGCAGCGCGCGCCATGCGGCGCAAAGCCGTCAGGATACAGACAAACGCCGATACAGTGGTGGATACCTGTGGAACGGGCGGCGATGCCTCAAACACTTTCAACATATCGACTACGGCGGCCTTCGTCGTTGCCGGATGCGGCGTTACGGTGGCCAAGCACGGTAACCGTTCGGTTTCCAGCAAGTGTGGCAGCGCGGATTTGCTCGAGGCGCTGGGCGTAAACCTGCAGCTCGGTCCGGAAGTAGTGGAGGAGGCGGTCAGGCAAATCGGCATAGGATTTCTTTTTGCGCCGCTGTTTCATGGCGCCATGCGGCATGCGGCCAATGCGCGAAAAGAGCTGGGGGTGCGCTCGATTTTCAATATGCTCGGGCCGCTGACCAACCCGGCAGGGGCGAACTGCCAGTTGATCGGCGTCTATGCGCCGGAGCTGACGGAAATGTTCGCCCGTGCGCTCCAGCGGCTGGGCGCAAGGCGCGCCTTCGTTGTTCACGGACATGAAGGGCTGGATGAAATCAGCGTCTGCTCTTCGACCAGGGTGTGCGAACTGAACGATGGATTGATCCGGACCTATGACGTTTCTCCCGAACAGCTCCTGGGCCGGACGGCCGCCCCGTCGGACATGGCCGGAGGGACACCGGCGGAGAACGCGGAGATAACCAGGAAAATTTTGTCCGGTGAAAACGGGCCGAGGCGAGACGTCGTTGTAGTGAATGCGGGTGCGGCCCTGGTTGCCGCAGGCCTCGCGCACGATTTCGGTGAGGGTATCCGAATGGCCCAAGATTGCATTGACGAGGGCAGGGCGAGGGAAAAACTCGAAGCGCTCGTCCGGTTCACCGGGCAGATTTAGCAGGCAGGATAGACCGGGATGTCCGATTTTCTTTCCAAAATTCTCGACCTCAAAAAAGATGAAGTCAGGACGGCGGCAAAACGCACTCCAGAGCGGGTCCTTCGGCGGCAGGCGGAGGAACTGAACCGCGGAAGGGCCTTTATCGATCGGTTGTCGAGGCCGGGTCCGCGGGGGATGAATGTAATTGCCGAAATAAAGCGGGCTTCTCCATCGAAAGGTAAAATAAGGGAAATGGCCGATCCGGCCGATTATGCCCGGAAGTTTGAACTGGGAGGCGCCGCGGCTATCTCTGTTCTTACGGACCGGGACTTTTTCAGCGGGAGTCCGGACGATCTGAGGAAAGTCAAATCTGCGGTCCTGCTTCCAACGCTCAGGAAGGATTTCCTCATTAGCTCCTACCAGGTCTATGAATCGGCGGTCATGGGGGCCGATGCCGTATTGCTCATAGTGCGGGCGCTTTTGCCGGAATCTCTCCGGGACCTGTTAGCGTTGTGCTCAGGCATCGGCCTGGACGCCCTTGTGGAGACGCATGACGAAAATGAATTCGAAACCGCTGTAAAAGCCGGGGCGCGGCTCATCGGCATAAACAACCGCGACCTCGAAACCTTTAAGACTGACATTTCGACATCGATCGGTCTCGCCGGCCGAGCCGGCCCCGGCCAGGTTCTGGTCGCCGAGAGCGGGATTAAGACCCGCTCCGATATCGGGCGGCTTCTCGATGCCGGAATATGGAATTTTTTGATTGGCGAGAGCCTCATGAGATCGGAGGACCCCGTAGGATTCCTGAAGGCTTTGCATGGAGCGGAACCATGAAAGAATGCGTGCGGCGCCATCGTAAGATTGACCGCGGGGCATCTCTTAACTATGTGCCTGGTGCGGCGATTTTGCATGGGCGGGTGGATGGACTGCGCACCTTGCCCGCGGCGGCTCGCCGCCCTCCACAGGTGAAGGTCTGCGGCTTGACCCTGGTGGATGAGGCGGTTGCGTGTGCGGAAATGGGTGCGGACGCCATAGGCCTGGTGTTTTATCCCCCGAGTCCGCGTTTTGTAAGCGGGAAGAGAGCTCGGGAAATCAGCGGGAGTCTTCCCGGGAAGGTCTGGAAAATCGGCGTTTTTGTCGACGAGCCTTTCACCGAGGTCTTGAAAAGGGCCGTATTTTGCCGGTTGAATTGCGTCCAGCTCCATGGGAGTGAACCTCCCGAGATGGTTGAAGCGCTCGAGTTGGCTGGAATAAGTGTAATCAAATCTCTTTTTGTGAAAAAAAGGCCTTTTTTGTCTGAAGCCGGCCTTTACCGCGCTTCGGCGTACCTGATCGAGGGCGGCAGAGGGCTTGTTCCGGGTGGGGCCGGTCTGAGCTGGAAATGGGGCGAGGCCCGAGAGTTGGCCGGTGACCTGCCGTGCATTCTGGCAGGCGGCCTGAGTCCGGAAAACGTAGGCGAGGCGATCTACGAGTTCGGTCCGGACGCTGTTGACGTTAGTTCCGGAGTGGAATCCGAACCGGGGAAAAAGGACATCGGCAAAGTTCGCGCTTTTATCCAGGCGGTTCGGAATGCGAAAGTGCGGACCGGGTCAGGGAGGATATTCAAATGAAATCAGGAGAGAAAGATTTGGGAATGACCGCCGTTTTTGAGAAAAAACCATCTCAACCGGATGCAGGGGGCCATTTCGGCCCTTACGGCGGGCGCTATGTAGCCGAAACGCTCATGCCCGCGCTGATCGAACTGGAGGGGGCCTACTTGTCAATATGCACTGAACCGGGTTTCCAGGCTGAGTTGAAATGGCTTTTGAAAGACTACGCCGGAAGGCCCACCCCGCTTTTTCGGGCCGAGAGGCTAAGCGCTCGTGCCGGTGGGGCTGCTATATATCTGAAAAGGGAGGACCTTGCCCATACCGGCGCTCATAAGATCAACAACACGCTCGGTCAGGGGCTTCTTGCCAAATGGATGGGCAAGGCCAAGGTGATCGCCGAGACCGGGGCTGGCCAGCACGGTGTCGCTACAGCCACGGCTGCGGCTCTGTTCGGTATGGAATGCAAGATTTTCATGGGGGTCGAGGATATCTCGAGGCAGGCCCCGAACGTGCAGCGGATGAAATTGCTGGGCGCCGAAGTAGTGCCGGTCGATTCGGGAACCGGCACGCTGAAGGACGCCATGAATGAAGCGATGCGATACTGGGTAAGCTCTGTGCGTGACACGTTCTACATTATCGGCTCTGTTGCCGGTCCTCATCCCTACCCTGCAATGGTTCGGGATTTTCAGCGGGTAATCGGCGAGGAGGCGAAGGCGCAAATCATGGAAGCCGAAGGGAGGGCGCCGGACATGCTGATCGCCTGTGTTGGCGGGGGAAGCAACGCGATGGGCCTCTTTTATCCCTTCCTCGACGAGACGACTGAAATGGTGGGGGTCGAGGCCGCCGGCCGCGGAATCGACACCGGAAAGCACGCGGCGACGCTCGGGGCCGGATCGGTCGGCGTTCTTCACGGCTCCAAATCCTACGTATTGCAGGATGAAAACGGCCAAATCAAGGAGGCGCACTCGATATCCGCCGGTCTGGACTACCCCGGCGTGGGGCCGGAGCATTCCTGGCTAAAGGATACGGGCCGCGTACGCTATGAGAGCGTTTTGGACGAAGAAGCGCTTCATGCTTTCCATCTTTTGAGTTCGATCGAGGGAATCATCCCCGCCCTGGAGAGCGCCCACGCCGTTGCCTGCGCCATGGTGGAAGCAGCGCGGCTGCCGGGACGGAACATCATTATCGTGAATCTGTCCGGGCGAGGCGATAAGGACTTGGGAATCGTGTCGCGTTTTCAGAGCGAGGCGTCCGCAAGAAAGGACAAGCTGTCATGAGCAGGATAGAAGAAACATTCGGCAGACTGGGCGCCAGGGGAGAAAAAGCGCTGGTGGGCTTCATTACCGCCGGAGATCCGGACCTTGGCCGTTCCCTGGAGATTGCGAGGCAAATGTGCAGCTCGGGGCTGGACCTTCTTGAATTGGGCGTGCCCTTTTCCGACCCGACCGCCGACGGCCCGGTCATACAACGCTCATCGGCGCGGGCGATCGGCGCCGGAGCGAACATGAAAAGCGTCATCGAAATGGTCCGCCGCATAAGAGAGTTCAGTTCGATTCCCATAGTTCTTTTCAGCTACTATAACCCCATCCTGGCATATGGAGCCAAAGAGTTCTACAGGGACGCGACGGCGGCCGGGGCCGACGGGACGCTGGTGGTAGATCTGCCGCCGGAAGAATCCGATGAATTGACCGGCGTATGGGGAAATGAGCTTGATTTTATCAGGCTGGTCGCCCCGACCACCCCCCCGGGCGCATGGCCCGGATAGCCTCGAAGGCTTCAGGGTTCATCTATCTCGTTTCCATGACGGGCATCACCGGTTCGAGTGGTGGGTTGAATCGTGAAGAAATAGCGTGCGTGGCGCACGATTTAAGAAATAGCTGCCACGGTCTGCCCATCTGCATCGGGTTCGGAATCTCCACGCCGGACGATGTGGCAAAAGTGTCCGAATTTGCGGACGGAGTAGTTGTGGGAAGCGCTTTTGAGAGGTTGATCGAATCCGGCCTGGAGGATGGAAACATAGCGGGCAGGGTAGGGGAGTACGCCGTTCGGCTGAAAAATGCCATTCTCCAGTGTTAGCCCGTCGCAGATCCAGTTCCTCCGGGCCGTAGATTGACAGGCAAGATATCGAGGCTTGTCTGCACTATGGAGCCGGCTTGGCACGTGATGCCGAGTATGTTGCAGATATTCCAGTCTTTTCATGATCCCCTTCGAAATCAACGGGCTGTGTGGCAAAGAAGCGCCGTTACGTGCACGAGGTGGTTCAATGTATTACACTCTCGTGCAACATGGCAGTAGGGAAGATAACTGTTCATAACCGAATCCCCTGTTTGCCAGAGCAGGGGACTCTCCGGGTTGAGCCAGACGATTTTCCTGCACCTTTGCCGAATAAGGCCCAGAATCTCAGCTCTGGGATCATCGTAGTTGTTTCGGGCATCGCCGATGATGAAAACAGTGGTCCGGCGCGAAACGCTATTGAAGTGGTGCTCCTTGAAATCCGAAAGGGCTCGGCCGTAATCGGTCAGCCCCATCGTGATCTGTAACCCTCGGCCGGTTTCGATCCTTGCGATGGCCTCTTCCAGGGGATAGGATTCAAAGATGTGGCTTGCTTCCGCCAAATTTGAACAGAAAAGGAATGTCCTTATTTTGGCTACGATCTCAGTGAGACTGTAGAGAAAGAGAAGAAAAAATCTTGTAACATGCCTCACCGAGCGGCTCATGTCGCAGATTGCGATGACATCGGGCCGGTCGGGCTTTTTCTTCCTCCATCTGATGTCAAACAGAACCCCCTGGTTAGCCAGATTGACCCTCAAGGTCTTCTTGAAATCAAGGACCCCGACTCTGGCTGTGGAGCGCCTGCGTGCATAAAGGGTGTTTAACTGTTTAACCATTTTGGTGATGATTCTTTGCATCCGCTGATAGTCTCGCTCGTCGATGTCTGAGAGCTTTGAATGAAAATAAAATTCCTCATTGGAAAGGGGGGCAAAGAGGGCAAATTGTCTTTGAACGTAATGCCTCACAACGCCATAAAGATCATCTCTCGCCTTTTGGAGCGCCGCTGCAGCCGCAGCGCTCCCCGAGTGCCTGCCTCGTCGCATGCGCTCGATATCCCGGCCGAGGTCTTCAAACTGCAACCGCTGAAGGATTTTGCGGACATTTTGCCCCTTCTGTGTGAAAGAGCGCAGAGATGCGACATCTACAGCCTCGAATGCCATCTGAGTCGCCACAGCGACCCCCGGCCAGTCATCTGAGAGAAGCATTCTGGAAAGGGGAGCTGCTTCGATAAGACTATCGGGGTCGTGCGCATACTCGGGAGGGACCCTGTCCGGATCGGGATTCGCGATGAACTGACCCTGTGCAAAAAACCGCTCAAAGCACAAATCGAAGATCTGCTTCTCTGCTTCCGATTTAACCAGAGAAGCTGACAAAGCGCTCTTCACGGCCATTCTGTCGCTGTAGCCGAGCAGTTGAATCGCTCCAATGGCATCCACGCTCTCGGAAGGTGATACTCGCACCCCCGAACGACGGAGAGACAGGATGAACTTTTCCAGAACACGATCCATTATTGAGTTTCCTGGACGGCTCAGCCGATTATTTCGTGTACCCGCCTTTCGACAGCCTTGATGTCTTCCTGGAATTTCAAGAAAATATTGAGAGACTCCCTGACGACATCCGGAGTGAGTTCTTCTATGTGAAGAAGCAACAATACTCTTGCCCAGTCAATGGTCTCGCTTACAGAGGGGGCCTTTCTCAAATCAAGTCCTCTCACCCGCTGTATGAATGAAACCAGTTGTGTTCTCAGCTTTTCTGAAATTCCAGGCACGCGGCTTCTTATGATCTCTCTTTCGAGATCGGGGTCGGGATAGGTAATGAAGAGATAGAAGCATCGGCGCTTCAATGCCTCACTAAGCTCCCTTGTGTTGTTGCTCGTGAGGAAGACGAGCGGTTTTGAAACCGCGGTGATGGTGCCTAACTCCGGGATGGTCACCTGGAAATCGGAAAGCACCTCCAAAAGAAATGCCTCGAACTCCTGATCGGACCTGTCCACTTCGTCGATCAGGAGTACGGCGCCCTGCTCGCGCTGAAGAGCTTTGAGGAGGGGCCGTGGCTCGAGAAAGTCAAGGGAGAAAAAAATATCGTTGTATTGATGCAGCATCCTCATTGATTGATCCAGGTCGCCGGCGCTCATGATGACTTTATCCACCAACTCTTTGAGCATCTGGGTGTAGAGAAGCTGTTTCCCATACTTCCACTCGTAGAGCGCTTTGGATTCATCCAGCCCTTCGTAGCATTGCAGGCGGATGAGAGGAAGGTTCATAAAGAGCCCCGCACTCCTGGCGAGGTCGGTCTTGCCGACGCCGGCTGGTCCTTCGACCAGGATCGGTTTGACCATATGGCATGCGAGATAGACTGTCGTAGCGATCTCTTTGGTGCAAACATAACCTCCGCTCACTTTGAGACCGTATTGAACGGCTTCGACCGAGTCGGGTTTTCCGTCCCGGAGTGTACTCATGCAAAGGCCTTTCCTGAAAGGAGCCTGTCTCCCAGTTTCCTTTGTTTCAACCGGACAGCGCCTCCGGCAATTTTGAGACCGTGGCGCAAATCATTTGCCAAGACCGTCAGTTCCGGATGTGAACTCAATCCGTGTACCGACTCAACCTGATGGAAAATGGCGAGAGCATGGTTTGCAATCGAGCGGAAAGCAAAAGAGGGGCTGTGCAATTCGGGAGGAAGAATTCCGCTATCCAGTGCGGTTGCAGCTTCGTATGTAAGGAGCCTCAAAGAATTGACGACCGAATCCAGCTCACCTACGCGTTCACACAACTCGGCGCCGGGAGATCCCCTCTCCCGAGCGGCTTCAATGAGAACCTTCAGGCGTCGCATCATGCCCCCACAGCCGATGCTCATCAAGTAAACCTCTTCGTGATCTCTGAATGGCAAGGCGATCGACTCGTACCCCGAGTCCTTTTCACCCCAAATAGCCGATTTGGGAACCTGGCAGTTTTCCAGCCGTATGTTGCAGTGGGGCGATGGCCTGAAAAAGCCCAAATCCATCGGCTCCCCTGTCAGTAACCCCGTAGTGTCTCTTGGTATTGAGAATGCGCTAAACCGCTTGAGTTTGCCCTGCCGCGCGGTGACCGCCAGCACAATAAACCGGTCTGCGATAGGTCCATTGGTGAGATAGGCTTTCTCCCCGTTCAGGATATAGAAATCGCCTTGGGGGGAAGCCGCTGTGCTCAATCCCTTCGGATGGGCGCCCATACCAGGCTCGGATACGGCAAGAGAAAGCGTCACCGCACCGCTCGCAAGCTTATTCAAGTATTCGGCCTTTTGGCTAATGCCCGAATATTCAAGAAAGAGGCGCGACAGCAGGAGGTGCACCGCCATAGACAAGCCCAGCCCCATGCTGCCGCCTTCGGATACGAGAGCTTCTGTAGCGATAACTCCTGAAAAATGACCGCCTCCCAGGCCGCCAAAGTCACGTGGAAGCAGCAGCCCAAGAAAACCTTCCCGGCCCATTGCTTGCCAGATGTTGAGAGGAAGGATATCCAGTGAGTGCAGATCACCCCGGCAGGCGATCTTCCGCCTGGCAAATCGTATGACTCTGTCTCTAAGGTTTGCTTGATCCTGACTTATCGAAACCACCGGAGATCCTCCGCCCTTGCCCGCTCTGCCCGAACTTCTCAAAGATGCCGTTGAGGACCTTCTTAAATGATTCTATCTCCTCGACTAAAAAACCCTCCTTGATCTCCTCATTCACCCTCCTGATAACCCCCTTGGCTTTGTCGATTTCTTCCAATCCATCAGGTGTAATGGAAATGAGGTAGGCACGGCGGTCGTTCAGCGACATTTTGCGACTGATAAAGCCGGACCTCTCCAGACGGTCCACGAGGCCCGTAATGGCGGAATTGTCCGTTGAGAGAATCTGGCTGAGTTCGGTCATCGTTCGACCGTCCTTTTGCTTGAGCAGGAAAAGAATGCCTGCCTGTGCGACGCCAATTCGCACGCCGGCGGTTGTAAGTTGACTCCTGATATAGTTTTGGAGCTTGTTTTGGGCCTTGAAGAGAAGAAAAATCAGCCGGTCATCCATCACCATAAGAACTTCCCGCTATTCGCACTCCGACATTCGTGCAGGGCACTCCAGTTGTGTTGGGGGCCAATATTTTGCATGCCAAATATCGGTCTGTCAAGAATTTTGCTCCATAACTTCGAGAGTGGAAACGAAAAACCCCGAAAACAAAAAAGGGGCGGCGAAGAGCGGAGGAAACGCTTCGGCTGTTGTGCGGAAAAGACAATGGTAAGGCTGGAGAGTGTGACACATCAAAAATATCTGCATCAACATCGTCCGCTTGACAGCCCATCGAGGGCGTGCTACCCGTAAAGCGCACGATAAGTCATTATTGATGGAACATCTCCCGCTTAAAGCAATGTCAATCCCTTGAAAATATTCATTATCAGGCCGCAACTTGCACAAAACACCAACAGGAGGGTGGTTTCATTATGTACGCATACCTCACTCCCAGCGAGTTTCTCCCTGTAAGGTTCCTGTTCGTGCTGTGTTTCCTCGGGGTCCTTTACCTTTTCGCAACGCGGGTTAAATTTCTGTTCCAGGCCATGCGCCTAGGCGTCCCTGATCCGAAACCGCGGTTCGACCACCCGGGCAAGAGGGTCATGAGCGTACTGACGTTCGTGTTCGGGCAGAAGCGCGTTCTGATGTTTCCGGGAGGCATCGGGCACTTCGTGATTTTTTGGGGCTTCCTGATGATCTCCCTGGCGACTTTGGAGTTTCTTGTCAACGCTGTGTTCCCGGGAATTTCGTTCTGGAAAATACCCGGCTTCCCCGTCATCGGATTGATCGTGGACATCATTAGCCTGGCGGTATTGGCGGCTATCGCGATTTCTCTGTTCCGCCGGCTTGTTGTCAAGCCGGTGCGGCTTATAGGCCCTCTATCAGGCACTATCGACGCGCTCATCATTCTCGGCCTTATCTCCACGCTGATCGTCAGTTACTTCCTTATGTGCGCGATGAGAATATCGACCGGAGAAATAAACGCTACATGGGCACCGGTTTCAAACTTGTTCACAGGTCTTATGCCCGCCGTGAAGGAAGGAGAGGTGACAAGCGCCGCCAAGGCCGTTTTCGGCCTTCTGTGGCTCATTCATGTCTCGGCGCTTCTCTTCTTCATCTACTACATTCCGCGCTCTAAACACCTTCACATCCTCGGCGCGATTCCGAACATCTTCCTTCAGGACTTCGGTCCCACGGGAGTCATCAATAGGATGGACCTCGAGGACGAAGAGGCTGAATCGTTCGGCGTCAATGCGGTAGAGCAGTTTAGCTGGAAACAGCTCCTCGACACTTATGCCTGCACCGAATGCGGCCGCTGCCAGGAACAGTGCCCTGCTTTCAACACCGGCAAGGAACTTACTCCCAAGGGTCTAATCCACGAATTGAAGGAACACCTCTTCGAGCGGGCGCCCGTCCTTATTAAGGAAGGCAAGATGTCTCCGGAAAAACTCGAAGCAATGAGAGAGAAGTACGAAGTCTTGAGCAAGGACCTTATCGGCGGCGTCTTCAGCGAGAAATTCATCTGGGCCTGCACTTCATGCCAGGCATGCCAGACTTGCTGCCCCGTGTGGATCGAGCACGTGCAGCTCATCATGGATATGAGGCGCTATCTTGTTCTGACCGAGGCGAAGATGAGCCAGGAGGTTCAGCTTGCCATGCGCAACATGGAAAAGAACTCGAATCCGTGGGGCATTGGCCGGCACTTGCGGGCAGAATGGGCCGTCGACCTCGACGTTGCAACCATGGTGGAAAAAGGAGACAACGGCGCCGAATATCTCCTCTATCTTGGCTGCGTCGCTTCTCTCGACCAGGAGAACAGGAGGATCGCCATCGACACCGCGACAATCCTCAAAGCCGCGGGCGTGGACTTCGCAATCCTCGGTCAAGAGGAAATGTGCTGTGGCGAAACGGCTCGACGCCTCGGCAATGAATACCTCTCCGCTGCAATGATGCAGGGCAACGTCGACGTCTTCAACGGCTACAACGTGAAGAAGGTCATCACGGTGTGCCCGCACGGCTACAACACGATCAAGAACGAGTACAAGCAGTTCGGCGGCGATTACGAGGTTTATCACCACACGGAGTTTATAAAGAAGCTTTTCGATGAGGGTAAGATCAAGTTGAGCAAAAGCGTTGATTTGGGCAAAGTCGTGTGGCACGACTCCTGTTACCTGGGCAGGTATAATGAAATTTACGAGCAGCCTCGCGACCTCATCGAAAAGGCGACTGGCAAACCGCCCACCGAAATGAGCAAGCACCACAAGTTCAGCTTCTGCTGTGGCGCAGGCGGCGGCGGGATGTGGATGGAGGAGAGCGAGGGCGAGCGCATCAACGCAGCGCGCGCAAAGATGGCCGTGGAAGCCGGCGCGGACACTGTGTGCACCGCTTGTCCGTTCTGCCGCACGATGCTTACGGACGGCGTCTGGGATCTCGGAAAGGGGAACATCAAAGTCAGGGACATCAGCAACGTTGTTCTCAGCGCCATGAAGTACTGATATCAACTTGCCTTAAGAGCGGAGGGGAAACATCGGGTAGGGGAGGTGTCACCCCTCCCTTCACCACGCAGCCGGAGGCGGCCACCCGCCTCCGGCTCCTCACAGAACGCAGCGTGCGGAAGCATCAGCCTTTCGGTATCGCTTCGGAAAGAACTTGGGCTTTCGACGGGCTGATCGAATCCGGCCTGGAGGATGGAAACATAGCGGGCAGGGCAGGGGAGTACTCCGTTCGGCTGAAAAATGTCATTCTCCAACGTTAGCAGTGTCCATCCGGAAACTCCCGGGAGCTTCGGGCCGATACATCTAAGGGAATGACAGAACCCTGAATTAGCAGCTTGACTTGGGGCAAACCATGCTATAGACTGCAAACCGCAGTTAGGTCGATTCGAAATCCATCCGTTATATTTCCCGCACATTACTTTTGAATCATAGCGTTTCGGTTTCCTGCGCAGAGGAGCGGCCCGATGGAACGGGGATTCCATCCCGAAGTCCTTGGCCTCGATGCTTCCTACATGCCAAGGAGGTACTCGCCGCTATGGAAGGCGCCCTTGCCGGGTTGGAAGGAGATGCTGGACGAAGCATCCACCAAAATGGCTTCGGCCGTGCTGCCCCCAATTATTTTTTTTCGCGCTGACGATATCGGAGCCGCCAGCAAGGCTTTTAACGCCCTGTGCAGGCTCTTCCGCCACTACCGGATCCCGCTTGCGATGGCGGTCATTCCCACATGGCTCAGCGAGACCAGGCAGCAAAAACTTTTCCAGGCGGCGCCCGTTGATGAGGAGCTCTGGAATTGGCACCAGCACGGCTGGAGACATAGCAACCGGCAAAAGAAGGGCAACAAGAGCGAATTCGGGTCGGACAGGGACCCTGAGCACCAACACGAAGATATTCTTCAGGGTCGCGCTAAACTCGAGCGCATTTTCGGTCCCGCACTCGTTCCGGTCTTCACTCCGCCCTGGAACCGTTTTTCCGCCGCTACTCTAAAGATTCTGCACAAACTGGATTTCAAAGGAATTTCCTCAACGGACTTATTGGGGCCGGGCGTAAAGTCCTGTTACGGAATCAAACACTTTCCGGTCCGCCTCGACCTTCATGGCCGCAAGGCTGAAAATCCCGCCGATGACCTTGCCCTGTTGATCGATCAGTTTTACGGGCTCTCAAAAATGAAGGGGCCAACCGGAATATCGATCCACCACCAGCGGATGACTCTGTTTGCTTTCGAGTTCCTCGACCGGATGCTTTATAATTTGAAATATGTTACAAGAGCGCGATTGATCAGTTTTAGGGAGATGTTGAAAGGCCCCGATGAAAAACCGGCCGACGCTCGTTTACGCTGACGTCAACGGAAATATTTTCGACTGGCCCGCCCTGGAAATGGCGGCAGCCAGCGCGAACGAATGGACAAGGCCCCGATCGGCCGAACTGATTCCTCTCCCCGAAGGAAGCGAGCTGTTCCTCCTACCCGAACGCCTGCCCGTTGGCTTCAACCCGGCAGGAGGCAGGTTCGAACCTCTGTCATCAGACCCTTTCGACCCGGCCAAACCTGTCCGGGCTGTAGCCGCATTCATTTCCCCTGCCTATACGCAGCTCTACTCCACCGCTTACAGGACCAATGCCCGTGCGCCTCTTCTACCTCTTTTCGCCTACACGGCCGTGGGCTGGCTAAACGGCGGCTTTGTCGTCTCAGCGGTGAGAATCGACAGTGACCAGCGGCAGGATTTTCGCAATTTTGACCCGAAACTAATCGAGCGAAACGCCGGCAGACGCATGAAAGCGGAGCGTGAAAACAGGCTCTTGCAGCATCTGGGAAGGTGCGCCCTTACTTACGGCTGCCCTGCAGCAAGAAACCTGTTCATGAACCGCTGGGAGGCACCGCTTCCCACATCCCCCGAGTGTAACGCCCGGTGCATCGGATGCATCAGCCGCCAGGACGGCACAGGCCTGTGCGCTACCCAGGACCGTATCGGTTTCGTTCCTACGCCCGACGAGATATGCGGCGTAGCGGTCCCGCACCTGCAAAAGGCCCCCCGGGCAGTGGTAAGCTTCGGGCAGGGCTGCGAGGGTGAACCGCTTTTGCAGGCCAAAACCCTTGAAGCCTCTATCCGCATGATGCGCAAAGCCACAGGCCGAGGCACCATAAATCTTAACACTAACGGAAGTCTTCCGGACGGCGTGGAAAAGCTCTGCCGCGCCGGTCTGCAGAGCATCCGCGTCAGCATGAACAGCGCGCGTCCCGAATATTATGAGAAATACTTCCGCCCGAAGGGCTATAGCTTCGAGCACGCGCGGCGCTCCATCTCCGTTGTCAAAGCCAACGGCGGATTTGCATCCATCAATTACTTCGTCCTGCCCGGGTTCACGGATCAAAAAAGCGAATGGAACGCTCTTAGAAAGCTCATATCCGAAACCCGCCTCGATTTGATCCAGATGCGAAACCTCAACATCGACCCCGGCTGGTACCTGGACAAGCTCAGACCAGACCTGAGCGAAAAAAAGATCGGAATCATGCGCCTGATCTCTCGAATCCGGGACGAATTCCCCAATGTCGGGCTGGGCTATTTTAACCCTCCACTGGATTAGCACACATTTATCCTCACGGCCTTGAGCATTATTGAAGACGTGCTTAAGTTTTATCGGACTCAGTTTTTGCTTTCCACAGGCTCCATTATGCAGTGTCCAGTGTCGTAAAACCAGAGCAACTCAAAAGGAGAAGACTTATGGCTATTACATTGCCCGACCTGCCGTTTGCGAAAAACGCGCTCGAGCCCTATCTCAGCGCAAGAACCATGGAGTTTCACCACGACAAGCACCACAAAGCCTATGTCGATAATGCCAACAAGCTCCTTGGCGGGACCGATCTGGAAAAAGAGGAAACGGAGACCATAATCAAAAAGGTTGCCGGGGACGCCTCCAAGGCCGGGATATTCAATAATGTCGCCCAAGCATGGAACCATTCATTTTACTGGAATTGCCTGAAACCCGGGGGAGGCGGCCGTCCCACGGGACAGATAGCTCAAAAGATCGACGCCGACTTCGGAAGTTACGAAAAATTTGCCGAAGAACTGAAAAACGCCGGAGTCACTCAGTTCGGGAGCGGATGGGCCTGGCTGGTATTAAGAAACGGCAAGCTCGAGGTGACGAAAACCGCGAACGCCGATACCCCGGTAGCCCATGGAATGAAACCGCTGCTGACCGTGGACGTCTGGGAGCACGCCTACTACCTCGACTTCCAGAACAGGAGGCCCGATTATATCCAAGCCGTTATCGACCATCTGATCAACTGGGATTTTGTAAATTTGCGCCTCAAGTAGTTCCCATCCGGAAAGGGTCCTTTTCCGCCCCGGCTGTGTCAATGTTCGGACCTCGCAGAGCGTCGAGAATTTCTTGTACGCCTCCGCGCAAATCCTCCCTGCGGCAGGCTCAGGGCAAGCTCTTTCCTTGCCGGGACGACATTGCCGCCTTTCCGAATTGGAAACCGTTAGTGCTTCATCCGGGGTTTCCGGATGGATGCTACCCCCATATGCGGTTTTTAGAGAGCCGGACTTCGCAGTAAAGAGTGAGCAGTGAAGAGTAAGCAGTGAAGAGTGAACAGGGGAGGGGTGAAAAACATAAAATTCCTGAAACACGCGACATGTTGCTTTCATTGCATAAAGTAGCTTATCATTGCAAATACAGGCGAAATGCAATAAGGGCAGTGGGCAGTGAACAGTGAACAGTCAAAAACATAAAATCCCTCAAAAACGCAAACCGTTTATTTCATGGCAAAAATTAGCTTTCATTGCAAATGCAGGCCAAATGCAATAATGGCAGTGGGCAGTCAAAAGTTCCACAGTTTATCACCTGTAAATTCAGGCCAATTTCAGGTGCCGATCCCCAACTGATTGATTTCACTTGAACCCAAAGTGAATTTCTACCTGCAAATGCAGGCCAAATTCAGACCGATTTCCGGACGCTTTCGAATTATTCCGGGCAATATTATACTTCATAATAAGAAGTTAAGTCAAGCACAAAATGAAGCAGTAAGCAGCAAATGCTGTAGCGAGGTCGAGACCCCGGCGCGCTGCCCGTGGCCTGCTATTAAATACAGTGATCAGTGAGCGGAAAAAACAGAACCGTGTCTGTTTCCGGCAGCAAGGCGCCTGTGAGGCACCGGGCAGCGCGGTTGCTTGAAAGCATCCAGGAAAAGGCAATGTAAATGTTTTCATCATCTTGCCGGATCCGTGATCGGGGACGGTCGCCTTTAAAGCGGCCATTTCGCGGGTAAAAACAGCGTTTTAAGGTGGTAGAACAGCCTGTCAGAACTACTCTTTGCTTGAGCGGTAAACGTTTTAGCTTGGCCCGACCCCGGACTGCCGCCGGACTGCCGGACTGATAATTTTTTTGAAGCCGAAAAAATTATAGTTTACGACCCTTGACAATTCTTTACAAATCTTTAATTTCCTGGCTCTAGTTGAAACCATCAAGTTTTTCGCCTTTTTGACCAAAGCCCAAAAGAAAAACTCTGGCGAATGGAAGGCAAGGGATTTTCCTATTACTAAGTCGCTTGTCCTGGAATACACAACCCTTTGCTCACTTTTCCGGTAGCTGGAAGCGTTTTTTGCTCCCTGCTCCTTCAAGAAAGGAGGAAAAATTCAACGTCGTCTCCAGCGACTTGGATTTACGGATGACCGTTGGAGACTGTAGCTCCACGAACCTGTTTAGGTTCTCACCTCTTTTACAGATTAAGTTCCACCAGGGAAGTAATTTTTTTTCATCATGGTTGGGTAACCTCTATAGGGGCCGACGTAAATAAATTGACATAATTTTCTAATTTTCAGCAGTTTCCACCGTTGTGACCTGGAGAATACCGCTACCTGGAGGTGCATCATCGTTTCGAAGCAGGTGTTGGTTGTCTCCTCGCAGCGAAGCATCCACCAGAGCCGCTCCTGATAGTTGAGCTCGGGATTGTAAGGCGGCAGATAATGAATGCTCAAGTTTGGGTGCTCGGTAAGAAAACGTTTCACCCGGGGTCCTTTATGCCAGGAAGCATTATCCGCCCAAAGGTCAATAACCAGGTATTTGAAACGCGATACAATCCTGGCGGGCATTTTCAGGAACCCATCGGTGTTTCCGCGCACCCATTTCATAATTCCATGGAAGCCATTGAGGGGATCGACACGGCCTAAAAGATTTGGACGTCAAATTGCGAGGCCTGCCCGGCCGTGGGTGGTCCAGATGAGATAACGTCAACGGTTTCATTGTCCCCCTCCCCGTAGTCGGTTCGGGGGACATGATCGAAGAAAATGTGTATCATATCAACTTATTTATGGCGGTCACTATAATCGGCAATGAACCCTAAGTTTTATTCACTGATCATTAAAGGAGGATCGAGTCATGATAAAGAGATCTATTGTACATGGAAATCTTGTCCCGGGGCTTTTCGTGTCGGTCCTTGCGGGGGTTTTTCTGCTTGCCCCCATCCAGGCACAAGAGGCGAAATCGCAAACCCCTGCAGGCAAGATGCCGCCCGGGATGTCATCCATAGTCAACAACGCAATGCAGACACCCATCCTTCCAGGGTTTCTGACGGGGGCAATACCGACGAAGATTCCAGCGACCCAAACCCTTTCCGACCCAACAGGTCAAATTACCACATACCAAATCGCCAACGGTGGTGTAGGCCCGGGTACCGGTACGACGACCACGGCGGGCAACGGGTTTTTCCTTCCTTCGCCTGCTAATGGACGTACCTGTTTTACCTGCCACCAGCCGCAGAATGACTGGGAGATAAGCCCGCCGCAGATACAGGCTCAGTATGCCACGACCCAGGGCAAGTCCGTATTGTTTATGCCGATCGACTCCGCTGTGTGCCCTAATGCGAAAGGAGTGAATGCGAGTTATCCGAGTTCGTACTTTATTTCTTCCCGTATTCAGCTTTTCACACGCGGTAATTTCCGTATCTCCCTGAATGCTCCAAACCCGCTTGGGAAGAATAAACCAGGCTACATTACCTTCGATGGAAGCCAGCCGCAATGGATACTGACATTGGCATACGATCCCTACGGATGCGAAAAGGATCCGACCTACGGCTTGCCCGTCAATCTACTTTCAGTATACCGTCGGCCGCTCAATTCCGCCAACGTCGTCTTCCTCGATCAAAACCCGGGCTTTTACCAAAACACAGGTTCCGTAATAACTCCCGAGGAGAGGCAAGACATTATGTGGGACGCGCGCGAAGTGGACCTGAGGTCGCAGTTCATCGACGCCTTCGAATTCCACGGGCAGATGGACACACCGCCTAGTGACGTTGCCGTTGCACAAGGTATCTTGTTTCAATCGGGATTGTTTACCGCCCAGACTTATGACACTGTGGCCGGGGACCTTACAGGCAACGATGGCAGCGGCGCTCTGGGAGGGCCTGTTAATCTCTACAATTCTCTCCCTTCAAGGGCGGTGTTTGATGTCGTCGCGGGGCAAAATGACGCCTGCGTCAACTATGATTCCACCCAGTTAACTAATCCCCCGTATCCATATGTGTCCGGAGTCCAGGCCCTCGGAGCATTCGATCAACTGGTCTGTCCAGGGGAACCTGCAATCGGAGTCGTCTCTCTGCCTAAATTTGTCACCCAGCTCTACCTTGCATTCGCGAGTTCTACCGGAAGCGCAGCGAAAAAAGCGAAGCGTGCATCAATCGCACGCGGCGAGGCTCTCTTCACCGGGAAAACTTTGCATTTCACCATCAGTAATGTTGCGGGCGTGAGTGAACTCGTAGGTAACCCCGCAACCGGCTCCTGCTCGCTCTGCCACAACAACACCAACGCAGTCAATGATGCCTTTGGCGACCCTAAGCGTTTAGGAATAATGGACAACAGCAATAAGGTGCCTGCCGGTTCACCCGGGCCCCCCGTCACCGTCATGCCCATTACATCTGATTTCCCACGGTTTGCATTCTACTGTCCAACAGGGAGCATCCCGTATTTCTCAAACCCTGTCAAATCGAGCTATTGCCAGCAACTCCCGAATTCTCCCACCACGTGCGATCAGTTCATCACCACTGATCCCGGCAAGGGCCTGATCACAGGAAAGTGTGCAGATCTGGGTAAGATGAAAGTCCCTATCCTGCGTGGAGTGGGGGCTCGTGCACCATACTTCCACGGCGGGAACGCGGCGACATTGACCGACGTGGTCAATTTTTACAACAACCGCTTCAAGATCGGCCTGACTAAACAGCAAAAAACGGATCTTGTTAACTATCTAAGCTCACTGTAGGTATGTTACATTTACCGCAGGAAAGCGTAACTTGAGTGCCGAGGTGAGCGAACGAAGGAAGGGCAGGGCTTTACGCTCTGCCCTTGTTTTTCGTGCGCCCTGCCGGGCGCACTCACCTGGACGTGCAAGTCCTCTACAGGCCCGAAAGGGGGAACTGTTAGCCGGACGGCAAGGGTGTCCATCGTGAGGTGAAATCTGAAGGAAGCCGCAGGCAAATCAATTGCGAAGACTTCAATGCACTTCATGAACCGCCGTGTACGGAACCTTACGCACGGTGGTGTGGGAGGACGGGGAAGGCGACTTCCCCTCCTGGTTTCAAGTAAAGTTGATAGTTCTCTGGGACCCCTTTTTAGTGATATGCTCATCGGTGTATGGTTTGGTGCCGTGACACTTGGGAAAGGCCGAACAGCCCCAGAACTTCTCTCCCGCTTTTGGTCCCTTCCCGACGGTTTTCAACACCATCTCACCGCCGCAAAGTGGACAGGTATTCACCTTTGGCTGAGAATCACCGGGGGGAGGCAGCACGTTGGGGCGAGATGGATTTCTTTTTACCTCCTCCACCATTCTGGCTAGTGAAGTTCCTCCAATCAATTCGAGTGGCTTTCCTCTCGCAAAATCCATGGCCTCTTGCGTGAACGTGCCAGAACAGACGACGATTCCACCTGTTGCACCTTCAGCGGCAACCACTCCGAAGAGTTCCCTGACAACCTTGACCCCGACCTTATCCATTCTCCAGTTCTTACACTGAACGAGAAGATGCTCACCATTCTTTCGCAAAACCAAGTCAACTCCGCCATCGGCTCCATCTCCACCGGTTTCTGTCACGAGGTGGCCTTGTCTCCGATAAGCTTCACCGACCAGCTCCTCAAATTCCCGCCAGGAAATCGACCTAATGCTTGCGATACCCTTCTGTTTTTTAAGTAACCGCCCTTTGCGCCAAGAATTGAAGGCTGATACGGCTGCAGCGAGCAGCATTATTCCGAAGACAACAGGGGCGAGAATGGGAAGACCCGCCGCAATCCCGTGATAGAAGGGATTTTGAAACTTAATAGACGGTATCCAATACTTCAGGGAGAGGTAAACAATAACCGCAAGTAAAATATTCACCCACCAGGGAAGTTCGGCAAGGTCATCCAGGATCGATCCACTGCGTCTGGCCATATGAGACTCCTTCAGTGTTCGAAGAAATGATTATTTAACCAACTCAAGCAATAAATAGGCCAGTTGCGAGGGTTTGATGAGTGCTTTTCAGAGGTATATTTCTTCACACTCTCTGAAAAACGGGACAAATCCTGAAAATTCAAGCCTCCCGGATTAAAACCGTGGTTTTTATAGGCATTTAATTCGGCGTTACTTAAAGTGCGTTTGGGGTAAGGTGCGTTTGGGATCGGGCCAAGCTAAAAGCTTGACTGCTAGCCCTTTGTGGTGGGAAATAGACGGCAAAGGCGGGCAAAAAGCCCGCCTTTGAGGTCTTGATGACTCCGGCCGAGGTTAACTGGGGTAAACGTTTCCCGTTTCGAGGATGCACCACCCGTTTCTGGTCTTTCCTAGAAGGAGGTTGACCTGCCATCCTTTCCGGCAGTGGTCGGTTATTTCTTTGGGGACACGCACTTCGACGATTCCTGAACTCGCCATTCCCGACAGGATCAAAATTCCGGGGTGGATCTGGTCGATTACGAAGTAGTCGTCCAGTTCGGCGGTCCAGTACCTGGGAGCATGGCTCTGGGCGTATTCGTATATCAGTCTTGCAAGCCGTTCGGCCGCCGGCAGCTCTTTTGCCGCCTCAGCGGCGAGCCTGATAACCCGGTCGGCAACTTCCTTTTCGATATGGCCGTTTTCCTCAAGCCATTTCACCAGTTTCTTTGCAACTACTCCCGAAGCCTGAAGCAATGCCTCGGAAGCCATCACTTTTCGTATCATGAAATAGTTCAAAAAGTTGGGCAGGGAGGAAACAATCTTTTCCGGACCGAAAATAAAACAGAATTCGAGGTTTTTCTGGAAGTAGAGCTTTTCGTAGAGCGCTACTTCGGACGAATTGTCCAGGTCATGATAACCATGTCCGTTCAGACAATGGCGCAAAAGATCTATGACTTCTTCGTACCTGTTGAAAGTCCTGGGCTTCAGCCGCTTTTGCTGATCCTTCAGAAAAAGCGTCAGCACCTCATCGATGCTGGGCTGTGAAACGGTCGGAAAATGTAAGACCTTTTTGCTCTCGCTCATCTCTGTCACCGTATACGCTCCCCTTATATTCGCGTTCCGCACGAAGGGCAATAGCGAAAATCGCGAGTCACGGGAAAACCGCACTGGGGGGACACGCGCCCCTGCGAGCTGCCTGGGAGGCCCCCCGGAAATCGCCCTCCGGGGGGGACATCGCCCCGCATCGATCACAGATCAAAACGGGATCGCCTTTCTTAACACGAAAAAGAGGAACAAAAAACAGGCTCAGGTACTGATCGACCCGCTTCAGTTTTGCTTGCGCCAGGCCGCAGGCGGAACAAAGTTTTCGAGTTTCGTCCAGCGCGACAGTTTTGGGCTGAACTCCACCGATCAGAAAGAACATTTCTCCCCCGCGCCTCGAAGATTTAAAATGATGTATAGCACATTTTTCAGGGGATTGCTACGTATCGAAATAGCCCCTCGACATGGGGCCGAGCCTGTCTTAAAGAACAATCGTTTCGTGATGCCCGCAGCACAACGGCAAACATACCCCGGGAGGCAGACAATGAGTAAGCTCAGAAAGATCAGGACGGCCTCAAAGAGCAAGCCCGCCATAGAAGGGGCCGGTGTTCACCTTAAAAGAGCTTTCGGTTATTACCAGGTCCCTCAGTTCGATCCTTTTCTCCTGCTGGATGATTTTCGCTCGATTGATCCCGCGAAGTATCTCCCCGGTTTTCCCTGGCATCCGCACCGTGGAATCGAGACGATCACCTACGTTTTGCAGGGGCACGTGGAACACGGCGACAGCATGGGAAACAAGGGAGACATCTCGGTTGGAGACGTGCAGTGGATGACGGCCGGGAGCGGCATCATTCACCAGGAAATGCCCAAGGGAGATAAAGGGGGCCGCATGGGTGGATTTCAACTCTGGGCAAACCTTCCCGCTCATCAGAAGATGATGGAGCCCCGCTATCGTGACGTAAGGCGGGAGCAGATACCGGAAGTTTCGCTCGCGGGCGGCGTAAAAGTGAGAATCATCTGCGGTAAAGTGAACGAAGTCCAGGGGCCGGTGCATGACATCGTGATCGATCCCGAGTACCTGGACGTCACCTTGCCCGCCGATTCAAACTTCACTCATCCCATCGAAAGAGGCCATACCGCTTTTGCCTATGTGATCGAAGGAAAGGGCTACTTCGACGACGAGCGGGATTCCTTCGGCCATCAGGTCATTGGCAGGAACTACTTCGATCTCGACCGTGAGTGCATGTGCGTCAATGAGAGTCTCATCCTCTATGAGGACGGCGACCGTGTCTCGATCAGCGCTGAAGACGGGCCGCTCCGGTTTCTGCTGGTCTCGGGCCGGCCCATTGGCGAGCCCGTTGCCTGGTACGGCCCCATTGTAATGAACACCCAGGATGAACTGCGGACGGCCTTCGATGAGCACCGCAAGGGGACCTTTATTAAACACAAGGCCCCGTTGCGCGAGTAAGGGCAGACAGAGAGCAACTTTTGCATCGGAGTTCCGGCAAAAGTCATTCGATATTCGAACACTTCTTCCGGTAAAGCATGGCCGCCGATCAGATTCATACAGCAGGGGGTTTTTCCCGCCGGATCAAGACCCGTATCGCCGGGCCGGAGCATCGGTTCGCGATTTTGGTCCCGCCAGAACTTGCCCGAATATGTCTGGGTGAGACCCGTTTGCTCGATGTTCCGGAACCGGAGGTGAGCGATGCAGGGTTGGAATTTAGCGGCAGGCTGAAAGACGCCTACACTTGCAACCTCTGGCTCAGGACCGCAAGCCGGGTGCTTTGCAGGCTTGCCCCATTTCGTGCAGGCGTTGCCGAAGAACTCTTCTACAAAGCTTCGCTGATACCCTGGGAGCTTTGGCTGAATCCGGAGATACCTGTC
Source organism: uncultured delta proteobacterium (assembly GCA_963805125.1). Taxonomy (GTDB): domain Bacteria; phylum Desulfobacterota; class Syntrophobacteria; order Syntrophobacterales; family Syntrophobacteraceae; genus SbD1. The sequence goes on from CAWDTD010000001.1 coordinate 1,161,877, forward strand.
GATCTCGAAGCCCGTGTGCTATATTCGCGGATAAGCCACGAGGGGAGGGTGGCCGAGATCATCTCGGAGAGCATCGAAAAACGTCTTCGGGAAAAAGGGTCTGTCCATCCCCCGGATGCCCCGGCCCAAGACAGGAAGCACGGAGCGCGGGACATGGGGGCCGCCGGCAAGCCGCAAACTGATGAAGCCGAACTGAAGCAAAAAATCCTTGTCCGTCTTGTGGAGAACCACTGCCGGGTAAGCCTGGATATGTCGGGCGCCCATCTGCACCAAAGGGGATATCGGCCCCGGCACACAGGCGCTCCCCTGCGTGAGACCCTTGCCGCCGCCATCCTTTTCAAGTCGGATTGGAAGTGCGATGAGCCGCTCGTCGACGGGATGTGTGGTTCGGGCACTTTTCCGATAGAAGCGGCTTTGATGTCCCGGCGGATTGCTCCAGGGCCTGGCCGGGAATTTTTGTTCCAGAGGTGGCCTTCATTTCAAAAGGACACCTGGGAACATCTGCGACGCAAGGCAAAGGAGGCCTCGCTTGTCAAAGCGCCCGAGGCGATCATCGGAATCGACATCGATCCGGAGGCTGTCGGAGTGTCGGCTGAGAATGCAGATCGCGCCGGCGCAGGTGGTGACATCGAGTGGGAGAAGATGGATTTCTTTGATTTCAATCCCCGCAACAGGGGGTCGAGAAAAGGTCTGATCGTGTTGAATCCCCCCTATGGAGTACGGCTGGGCGCGGGAGGAGTAAGCCTCTACGAGAGGATCGGCGCCCACCTGCGACTTAATTTCAAAGACTGGAAATACGCCATTCTCGCGAGGTCCCGGCTCGAAGCCGCCGCAATGGGTACGGGCCGGGTGCGCCTGTGGAACATCCGGCATGGAGGAATGAACATAACGGTCGTACTGGGCCGGATTGCGTCCTGATCATCAAGGCACTTCACAATTTAAAGCGCCTTTCGCGGGCTTCCCTTGAACGATGTAGCTCGCGGAGCGCGGAAGACCGACCGCAACGATCACTACGCTTCTGGAGACGGGGCGGCAGCGGGGAACCTTCTCAAGTCGCTGTGGCTGATTTCCCAGTCCAGCGCCCCCGCATTATCTTCGGCCTGCTTTGCGGTGCGTGCCCCGGCAATGACGCAGGTCACCCCCGGCTGATCGATGGCCCATCTCAGGGCAAACTGCGCGGGGGTTTTTCCATATTCGGCCGCAACCGCTTTTATTTCATTCACGGCGGCTGCGTATTTTTTGAAGCGGTCCGCCTTGAACATGGGATCGGCCCGGCGGAGGTCGCCTCTTGGAAAAGTTTCGTTTCCGGTGAATTTGCCGGTAAGAAGCCCGCGGCACAGGCCGCCGTAAACGAGCGTCGGGATTTCATTTTCGATGCAAAATGGAAGGAGTTCTTTTTCGGCCTCCCGTTCAAACATGTTGTACGGAGGTTGGAGGCTGTAAACGGGGCCCGTTCCCAGGCATTCCAGGACCTGGTCGCGGCTGAAATTGCTAAGGCCAAAGCAGCGGATTTTACCTTGCTCCTGCAATTCGATCAGCGCATGCATGGAATTTTCGAAAGGCACGTGCGGATCGGGCCAATGGATCTGGAGGAGGTCGATGCAGTCAACCCCGAGCCGACGCAGGCTCTCCTCGGCTTCATGCATCAAGCGCTCGGGACGGGAATTTCGGCGAATCCGCCGGCCCCCCTCGTCCCACTCAAGCCCGCATTTGGTTGCGACTGTGACTTTTTCACGCCCCCATTGGCCGATCGCCCGCCCGACGATCTGTTCTGATTTTCCGAACCCGTAAACGGGGGCAGTGTCGATGAAGTTTATCCCCAGTTCGAGTGCCCGCAGAATGGCGAGCATTGCCTCTTTTTCATCGGCGCCTCCCCATGCCCAGCCCCCGGTTACCCAGGTACCCTGCACGAGCCTGGAGACCTTGAAACCCGTCTTGCCGAACCATACCTGTTCAGCCATAAAACCTCTGTGCCGATGTATGGACCTCGCGGAGCGTGGAGATTGATTTTATCCATTCACCCGATTCGTCCGCTCAAGTTGTTTAGGCGCCGGAAAGGCGGGAGTGTTCTATTTTCGTGCACTTGTTCATCACAACGCCCAGGCCGGCGCGCCTCGCCTTTTGGGCCGACTCCTCGTGTTCCAGTCCCAGTTGCATCCATACCGCGCCGGCCCCAATTGCGATCGCTTCATCGACGATGCCGGGAATAGCGTCGAGCTTCCGGAAAATATCCACCACGTCTACATGCTCCGGAATCGACTTCAAGTCCGGATAACATTTTATCCCCAGAATCTCGTCGCAAGCCGGATTAACGCCAATCACCCTGAAGCCTTGCTTGAGCAGATATTTTGCAACATTGTGGCTGGGGTTCTCCTCTTTGGGCGAGATGCCTACCACGGCTATTGTTTTGGCGCTGCACAGGATATTTCTCACATCCCGGTCTACACCGGGGCCATCAGCCAGTTTACATTCGATGCTCATTTTCGCCCCTCATGTCGGATAATATTTATCTTGGGATAGAAAATAGTCAGAAGGCTTAAAGCATCAAGGATATTTGGAATTCTGTTAGATTTCAATAAATTTTGCAAATTATTTGACACTCGGGGATGCAAAGGATACTAGAAGGTTACCATGTGGAGTAAAAGATGCAATTTTTATCAGGCAGCGCGGAGCTTTTACAGACGGCTTTATTACCTGCCCTGGCAATCATAATCGTCCTGCTGGGCTTGAATGTCATCTTCGTCCTGGTTCTGCTTCGCAAAAAGGGCGCAGATTTTACCTCGCTCATGCCCCGATTCGATTCGGTGGACAAAGGCGTGGAGCGATGCGAGCGTTCATTACGGGATGAGGTCGCCAAAAACCGCGAAGAGGCGACACTGGTCGCCCGGCAGGGACGCGAGGAGGCCGGAAATGCTCTGAAGTCTTTCGGAGACTCGCTTCAAACCAGCATGACCAATATCGCCGGTCTTCAAAAGGCCCAGCTTGACGTATTTGCCGGCCAACTCTCAATCCTGACACTGACGAACGAGAAGAAGCTCGACTCGATGCGGGAGACCATCGAGCATTTGAGCGAATCCAACGAAAAACGGCTCGAGGCCCTTCGAAACGCAATAGACGGCAAACTCAAACAGATTCAGGAAGACAACTCCAGGCAGCTCGAACAGATGCGGGCCACCGTTGACGAAAAACTCCAGGGGACCCTGGAGAAAAGACTGGGGGAATCGTTTAAGCAGGTTTCGGAAAGACTCGAGCAGGTCCATAAAGGATTGGGCGAAATGCAGGCCCTGGCGACCGGGGTCGGCGACCTGAAGCGGGTGCTCACCAATGTGAAAACCAGGGGCATGTGGGGTGAAATCCAGCTCGAAACGCTTCTCGAACAGATTTTGACGCCGGAGCAATACGAGCGAAATGTTCAGACCAAGGAAAACTCCGGGGAAGTAGTGGAATTTGCCGTCCGGCTGCCGGGGCGAGGCGATGGAGACAGCAGGGAGGTCGTATGGCTGCCGATTGACGCAAAATTTCCGATAGAAGACTACCAGAGGCTGGTTGACGCGCAGGAAAGCGGCGACCCCGGCGCCGCCGAGCAGTCAGCGAAGATGCTGTCCGCCACAATAAAAAATTGCGCAAAAACGATTTGCGACAAATACCTCAACCCGCCCGCGACGACTGATTTCGGCATCATGTTTCTTCCTACCGAGGGTCTTTATGCCGAAGTGATCAGGAGGACCTGGCTGGTTGAAAGTCTTCAGCGCGAATGCCGCGTCATCGTGGCGGGACCGACCACTCTGGCCGCTCTTCTGAATAGTCTGCAGATGGGATTTCGAACGCTTGCCATTCAGAAGCGATCAAGCGAGGTTTGGAAGCTTCTCGGGGCGGTGAAGACCGAATTCGGGAAGTTCGGAACTACTCTCGAAGGGGTCAAGAAAAAATTGGACCAGGCGACCAATACCATGGATGACGCCGCGAAGAGATCTCGTGCAATAGAGCGTAAGCTGCGCAACGTGCAGGAGCTTCCATCCGAAGAAGCCCAGGTTCTGCTGGTCGCAAACGATTCGGAAGTCGAGCCGGAAGAAATCAATTCTTGAGCCGAACAACCAGCCCCGGCTCGCGGTTTCCGGGCCCGTCGCCGTGAACTTAAGCGGCTACAGGTTGGCAGGGACTTTTGGGGGTGGCACGGGATTCAAGTTTATTCTCCACGCTCGGCGAGGTATGGCCCCGGAGATCAAAGACCTTGCGCTCCATTAGCACCCTGCCTGTTTTCGGCAGCTTATCGCCATACCTCTTGCGCCTCGCACCCGGTAAAATCCCCCCCGCCCTCCCTTTAGAAAAGGGGGCATGATTATCCGGGCCACCCCGCCGGTAATACGGTGTAGCAAACCTCGGAAACCGAGGCCGCTTAAGAACATCTCCTTAAGTTGACGGCAATGGTTTGCGAGCCGGAAACTCAGGCAAATCGATTGAAACAAGCAAACGAAAACAAACGAAAAATATTGACATGAGGCGAATTTAGAGATATAGGCAGTCGGCTTAATGAATATCGGACTGCAAGGATTACCTGTTCGGAAAAAAATGAGGTAAGGGAATAAATTCCTGCTGCAAGCTGCACGTGGTTCTCCTGAGATCGCTTCCTGCCTTGACATTTAAGATCCTGGCGGCCCCGAGCTGTCCATTTCCCGGCTTGTCATTGGACTGGTATCTTTTGGGATACACAGGCGCCGTGAGAACGGCTTGCCGGTTTGCAATCCCGCCGAGTAATCCGAACTGCTTCAAGGCGCCCCGCGAATGCCCCGTCTCGCGTTGGGAACCGGGCGGGCGGGCTGTCGACAATGGGCGGGGGCTTTCCGCGCTGCGTGAAGTACCTTCCGCCTAAAGGCGGTAAATTGAATGAGCAGATTATCGCTCAGAGGGTAGCGAGAAGCGTGGAGCGGGAAGGAAACCGGTTGCTCGCTTCCGGCCTGTTGCTCCCTGCTGCCGACTGTTGCTTATAAGTCTATGTTACGAGGTGATTGCGCCCAGTTGTACGAGGGGTTCTCGATATTTGTTTTTCTAATCAGCTTAGGAGGATAAGCATGGCAGACGTAGAAACGCAGAGTATTCTGGTGGTCGGGGGCGGCATGAGCGGGTTGACAGCCGCCATCGAAGCAGCAGAAGCGGGCCGCGAGGTCTATCTGGTCGAGAAGAATCCTTACCTGGGAGGTCGAGTAGCCCAGCTTCACCAATATTTTCCGAAGCTGTGTCCCCCGTATTGCGGCCTCGAACTTAATTTCCGGCGGATAAAAAACAACAGCGGGATCCACTTCTTCACCATGGCGGAGGTGGAATCGGTTTCCGGCCAAAAAGGCGCGTGGGATGTCAGGATTAAAATCAGTCCCCGCTATGTCAATGAGAAGTGCACGGGCTGCGGCAAATGCTACGAGGCATGCACGATGGAGATCGACAATCCGTTCAATTATGGAATGGACAAGATCAAGGCCGCATACCTGCCGCACGATATGGCCTTCCCTCAGCGCTTTGTGATCGACCCGGCCCTTGCCAAAAGCCCGGAAGGGCAGAAGGTGAAGGAAGCGTGTGTGTATGATGCGATCGAGCTGGACATGCAGGCCAAGACCGTTGACCTAAAGGTAGGAGCGGTGGTCTGGGCGACGGGCTGGAGCCCCTACGACGCCAAGAAGCTCGATACGCTCGGTTTCGGGACTTATCCGAATGTGATAACCAATGTTATGATGGAGCGGCTCGCGGCGGGTAACGGCCCCACAAAGGGCAAGATCGTTCGCCCTTCGGACGGCAAAGAGCCGCAGACGGTCGGTTTCGTCCAATGCGCCGGTTCGCGCGATGAGAACAACCTTGCGTTTTGCTCCTCCGTCTGCTGCATGGCGTCCATGAAGCAGGCCACCTATGTGCGCGAACAATATCCAGACGCCAGGATATACATCTTTTTCATCGATATTCGCGCGATGGACCGGCTCGAGTCCTTCTACGCCAATCTTAAGCAAGACGGCAACGTCACATTCTTCAAGGGCAAAGTAGCCAGAATCGAAGAGGACAGCGCAACGAAGAACCTCATCCTGAAGGTCGAGGACACAACTGCGGGCAGCCTGAACCAGATCAATGTCGATCTGGCCGTACTTGCCACAGGCATGCAGCCTAACACTTCCCTTTCGCCCCTGCCTGCTTTCGCTCTGCGCGATGACTACGGATTCATCGCCTCCCTGGAAGTGACTCCAGGGTTTTTCGCCGCAGGCTGTTCAAGGACCCCGGCGGGCGTTTCCGAATCAGTTCAGGACGGCACGGCCGCAGCGCTCAAAGCCATCCAATCCGTTGTCAGGAGGTAAGACTCGATGGACAAAAAGATTGCGGTATATATTTGTACGGGCTGCGGTATCGGGGAGGCCCTCGACATAGAACAGCTCAGCAAGGTAGCAACATCGGAATGCAAGGCCGCTGTATGCAGGAACCATCCGAACCTTTGCAACTCCGAAGGCGCACAGTTGATCAGGGATGACGTGGCAAACGAGGGTGTAAATACCCTGATTATCGCCGCCTGTTCGCAGCGCGTGATGTACGATGTCTTTAACTTCGAAGGGACGATCATGGATCGCGTGAACCTGCGCGAGCAGGTCGTGTGGAGCCATCCGGCAAACGACGAAGACACCCAGATGATGGCCGAAGACTACCTTCGGATGAGCGCTGCAAGGATGAAACAAATGCTGCCTCCCGAGCCATACAAGCCGGAGCAGGAAATGTCCACCGACATCCTGGTAGTAGGTGGGGGCACCACGGGTATGACGGCGGCCCTCGAGGTGGCCAGGGCGGGATACCGCGCCGTACTGGTAGAGAAGGAAAAGGAGCTTGGCGGTTTTCAGAAAAACGTCTCCAAGAATGTGACGTTCCCTTTCAAGGACGTGCAGGCCAACGAAATCAAAAAGCTGATAGCCTCCGTTAGCAGCAACGAAAACATCAAGGTCCTGACCGGCTCCAAAGTTGAAAAGCTCGTCGGGGGTCCCTGCGTTTTCAATGCGCAGATCAAGCAAAACGGGGCAACCAGCGATCATCGTATCGGCGCGGTTGTCCTGGCCGCCGGGTGGAAGCCATACGACCCCGAAAAGCTCGACAAGAGGCTCGGGTACGGCGCATCTGCAAACGTCATCACAAATATTCAGTTCGAAGAACGCGCAAAATCGGGCAGGATTACAAGGCCGGCCGACGGACAGGCGTTGAAGACGGCAGCTTTTATTCAGTGCGCCGGCCAGCGCGATCCGCAACATCTTGCTTACTGCTCTTCGGTGTGTTGTTTCATTGCGCTCAAGCAGGCCATCCAGATAAAGCAGCAGGACCCGAAGGCCAATGTGTTCGTCTTCTACCAGGAGATGCGCACCCCCGGCCAGGGAGAGGATTTCTTCAGGAAGGCCCAGCAGGAGGGCGTTATTTTCGTCAGGACCCAGGCGCCCGAAGTTCTCACCGGCAGGGGCAAACTCGCCGTCGAGGCTTTTGACGAGCTTCTGGGCGACAAGATCCTCCTGGACGACGTGGACATGGTTGTGCTGGCCACCGGTATGGTGCCGGCCACGGCGTTCGGAGAAGACTTCAAGGCGCAGCAGACAGAGGAGCAGAAGAAGGATGAAACGGTTGCTTCGGTAGACTCCATCTTCATCTCGGACATCCTGAACCTGGAGTACCGCCAGGGTCCGGAGCTTCCGGAACTTCAGTACGGGTTCCCCGACTCCCACTTTATCTGTTTTCCATATGAGAGCCGTCGAACCGGTATTTATCCGGCCGGTCCGGTCCGCCGTCCCATGGGTATTTCAAACGCCATTGAAGACGCTACAGGCGCCGCGATGAAGGCTATCCAGTGCGTCGAGCTCACCCGCAAGGGCATGGCCGTTCATCCCAGGGCCGGTGACTTGAGCTACCCGGAATTCTTCATGCAACGCTGTACGCAGTGCAAGCGGTGTACGGAAGAGTGTCCGTTCGGCGCGATCAACGAGGACGAAAAGGCAAATCCTCTTCCAGAGCCGACCCGGTGCCGCCGCTGCTCCGTGTGCATGGGCTCTTGTCCGGAGCGTATCATCTCCTTCAAGAACTATTCGGTAGGGATGATCGGCGATATGATCAAATCGATCAATGTTCCGGACGAATACGAGGAGAAACCGCGCATCCTTGTGCTGTGCTGCGAAAACGACGCCTGTCCGGCACTGGATATGAGCGGGCTTCGCAGATTGAGCTACAATGCGTGGGTTCGCGTAATCCCCCTTCGCTGTCTTGGCTCGCTCAACCTGGTGTGGATCGCCGACTCCCTTTCCAAGGGAATCGATGGAATCCTGCTTCTGGGGTGCCGCCACGGTGAAAACTATCAGTGCCATTTCATCAAAGGCAGTGAACTGGCGAACATTCGACTCGGCAAAGTCAAGGAAACTCTTGACCGGCTCGTTCTGGAGTCGGATCGGGTCAGGTTCGAGACAGCAGCCATAGTCGACTACGATAAGCTGCCCGCCCTGCTCGATGAATTTGCCGAAAGACTTGTCGAAATCGGTCCAAACCCCTACAAGGGATACTAATATGAGCAACAGAGTCGATCCTAATTTGATAAGAGAATTGGAAGAATACGGCCTGAAGGATGCCAACAAGTGCTATAACTGCGGAACCTGCACGGCCATATGCGACCTTTCGACCCCGGAGAACCCGTTTCCGAGGAAGCTGGTAAGATACATTCAACTGGGGCAAAAAGAGAAAATCTTGAGATCGCCCGAACCCTGGCTGTGCTATTACTGCGGTGACTGCTCGACCAGGTGTCCCCGTGGAGCGGACCCTGGCGAAACTATGATGGTCTTGCGCAGATACCTCACCTCGCTCTATGACTGGACCGGTTTTGCGCGCAAATTCTATATTTCTGAATCATTCGAGACCATTGCTGTGGCCATAGTCGCTGTCCTCGTCGGCATTGGACTGCTCGTTTTCCACAGTGGGCCAATCAACTGGGTACACGCAGATCTCAACTCCGTATGGCCGTCGGCTGGAATCGAAAAGGCGGACCTGGTAATGGCCGCCATATTGACGTTTTTCCTGCTGACCAATGTTTTCCGCTGCATAAAAATCGTCATGGGGGACTATTTCAAGAAGGTTCCCCCGGGGATGTATTTTAGCGAATTCAAGTTCATGCTAACCCATTTTTTGACTCAGAAGCAGTTCGGCAAATGCAAGAGCAGCAGGCAGCAGTGGATCGCCCATCTTGCAATCATGACCGGATATGCTTCTATTTTCTTGATGGTGGTTGTTTTGGTAAATGGGCTGCCCCTGGGGATCAACTGGCTCAAATTTCAGCGCGGCTGGGCTTCGCTGGGCGGAAGAACCGAGTACTCGATCTTTCACCCGATCCGGCTGATCGGCTATTACGCCACATTCGCAATCATGTATGGCACTACATACGCGATGATCGGACGTTTCAGGAAAAGCAAGCCTGCTTATAAGAGTTCGCATGGTACAGACTGGATGTTCCTGATCCTGCTCCAGTTGACCACCATGACAGGGATTTTCATCAATTTCACACGCATTCTGGATTGGCCATTGGCCACCTACGGCATCTATGTCATTCACTTGATGGTGGCAATCCCGATGCTGGTCCTGGAAGTGCCTTTCGCCAAATGGGCGCACCTGGCCTACAGGCCGGTCGTCCTAATGCTGCTGAGGGTAAAAGAACGATATATTGCCGAATACGAGCAGGCCAAAGACGCGGTTGTTGCAGCAGAGGCCGCTGTCTGATACCAGGTTGCGTTTCTTAACATCCTTTGGCACTCACTTGAGCGCAGCGTCGTATGAGAGCTGGGGGCGGCGAGCAAGAAGCAGGGAAGGGCGGACGCGGCATAAGGCGGGGGCAGGCTTCGCGAAGTAGGGAGCTGAAACTCAAGGCTCCGCAGTATTGTCGGAATCGCATGAAAGAGAAAGCCCGTCTTCGGAGGGGCTTTTTTCTTCGTGCGCCCGGCAGGGCGCACTCACTTGGAGGTGCAAGTCCTCTACAGGCCCGACAGGGGGAACTGTTAGCCGGACGGCAAGGGTGTCCATCGTGAGGTGGAATCTGAAGGAAGCCGCAGGCAAAGCGCTGGCTCGACGAACAGAAATCGCATACGAGGCGGTCATGCCGGATGAGAAGGCGAATATCTTCAAAGTCCAATACCTGTACGGGAGGCATGGACGTATATGCGGCGGGCATAAGCGTGAAGGTGGGTGCGCATTACCCGGGGAGATCTGTCGATCTGCCAAGTGCTACCACTGTCGAGAGGCGGCGGGATGGGTCGGCAGAAGTCAGCAGAGGGCATACTAAGGTTCCATCGACCGGACCCGAAGGCCCGAACTTGAAGTGTGTGGCAGGAGCTTGAATTTCGATGAGGAATGGAGACGCAGGAAATCGGGCTGGGATGCCCGGTTACTCTTCGGGGAGTAGCGGACGGAATCCGCAAGGACCCGTCGCTGGCGCGTCAAGCCTCACGGCAAAGAAAGATGTCTCCCGCCAGAAGACTCAAAAGTTGATGGAAGCGGTGGTCGAACGCGAGAACATGCTTAAAGCGCTGCACCAAGTGGAAGCGAACAAAGGATCGGCAGGGGTGGATGGAGTAAGTGTTTTTGCCCTCAGAGCCACGCTTCGCGAACACTGGCCGCGCATCAGGGAAGAGCTGCTTGATGGCAGGTATCAGCCGCAGCCCGTTCGCAAGGTAGAGATACCCAAACCGGGCGGGAAGGGAATGCGACAATTGGGCATTCCCACGGTGATGGACCGGCTAATACAGCAGGGGCTAAATCAGGTAATGCAACCCATCTTCGATCCGGACTTTTCCGAGTCAAGCTATGGATTCCGCCCCGGCCGCAATGCGCATCATGCTGTGCTTAAAGCACGGGAATATGCGGCAGACGGCAGGCGGTGGGTCGTGGACATGGATTTGGAGAAGTTCTTTGACCGTGTCAATCATGACATATTGATGGCGCGGCTTGCGCGTAGGATAGGGGACAAACGGGTTCTAAGACTCGTACGTCGCTATCTTCAGGCGGGGCTTATGGTCGGAGGTATCGTATCGCCCCGAATGGAAGGGACGCCTCAAGGAGGCCCACTTTCGCCTTTGCTTTCCAATATTTTGCTCGATGATTTGGACAAGGAGTTGGAGAGAAGGGGGCATGCGTTTTGCCGGTACGCAGATGACTGTAACATATATGTAAAGTCAAGGCGCGCCGGGCAAAGGGTGCTGGAAAATCTTACCCGGTATCTTGCAGGCAAATTAAAACTCAAGGTCAACTCGGAAAAGAGCGCGGTTGCGCGCCCTTGGGATCGCAAGTTCCTCGGCTACAGCATGACCTTCCATAAACGGCCAAGGCTCAAAGTGGCTTCAGCCGTGGTGGATCGCATCAAGAACAGGCTCAGGGAAATGTTTCGAGCGGGCCGAGGCCGCAATATCCGTACTCAGATCGAAGAGATGACACCTGTCTTGCGGGGTTGGGTAAATTACTTCTGGTTGTCCGAGGTAAAGGGTGTTTTCGAGGAACTGGACGGATGGATACGGCGGAAACTTCGGTGCATCCTCTGGCGCCAGTGGAAGAGGCCCAAAACTCGTGCAAAGAACCTGATGAAGTATGGGATAGGGGAGGAGAGGGCCTGGAGGTCAGCCACGAACGGGCGAGGCCCCTGGTGGAACTCCGGGGCCTCTCATATGAATCAGTGCCTCCCTAAAAGCTTCTTTGATCGACTTGGACTTGTGTCACTGCTAAATCAATTGCGAAGACTTCAATGCACTTCATGAACCGCCGTGTACGGAACCGTACGCACGGTGGTGTGGGAGGACGGGGAAGGCGACTTCCCCTCCTACCCGATACCGCTCAGGCCTCTATCCGGTTGCCTTCAAAACGGACGGACATGATTGCTCTGCCGGAACCGGACCCGGAACAGGGGCGCGGCGTTATCTCCGCAATGGCGATCTGTTGGATTTTTCGTCGATGTTTAACTTATCTATTGAAAATAAGACCCGGTCGGAAGTAGGAAGAGGGAAGTCGGAGGCCGGAAGCGGTAGAAACCTGTATACTCCAGTTTCCATCCGGGGTTTCCGGATGGAGACTACTCCAGCTTTGAGTCCATCTTACGAGGATTAGTAAAAATGGCAAAAGAATCTCAGATCGTACACTCTTTCCCCAAGAATCCCCTCGAGGAAGTCAGATCGTCATTAACCTTTTTCAAAGGAAAACAGTATGTAGACATCCGCATCTATTACAAGGGGGATGACGGAGAGTTTCACCCGTCCAAGAAAGGGCTGACCATATCAGTGGAACTTTTCTCCGAGCTCGAGGTCGGGCTCCAAAAGCTCAAGGAAGCGTTGGAGGAGCAGTAGCAGGCACTGCAAAAACTTTTCGGCCCGGGCTTTTTCTTATTCGCAGGGACGATTTGAGGGTCCCTTTTTGCGTTTTGCCTTTTTACTTTTGCCTTTGACTTCCTGCGCCTAGCCCCCTCCAACCGGCGGAAAGAGAGCAACCCGCTCGTTTCCGGCCAGAGTGGTCTCCCAACCGGCGGCAACTCCCTCGACCATGATCAGCTTTACCTCCTTTTCGGGAATCCCGAGCTGCCGGGACAGATCGAGGACCGTAGACGCCGGCTCGACGACCACCGCGTATCCAGTCTCGGCGTTGTAACCGGGGGCATACTTTCTCAAAGTAGCCGCGAGCATTAATCTGACCGCCATTTTGCAACTCCGCTGTCGACCATGAGGCTATTGCGGAAATGGACTCCATATCCGATTTCCGACTCGATGTCCGATATGCCGTCAGCTCGACAATGCATGCCTGTAAACGCGCTTTACATGTACATTAGAGATCAGGGCCATAAAGTCTTTACCCTGTTCCAGATCGACCTTGATGGACCTGTTGTCTATTTCCATGTACCTCGAAAGGACTCTAATCATATCATTTTTGACCGCTTCCATCATGTCGGGCGTGATATCCACCCTGTCGTGCATCAGAACGAACTGCATTCTTTTGCGGGCGATCTGTCCGCTCGATCTGTCTCCCCAAAAGTGCCGCAAAATACTCAGCATTGGCCTGTCTCCTTTCAGTTCCAGATCAGCCGTTTCATGCGGCCGAAAAACCCGTGGGACCCGTCCCCGTCCGGTGGAAGGCTTTCACCGTTGAGGCGATCGGCCATGAGTCTGAAAGCGGCCCCGGCCTTGCTGCTCCGGTCGTGAACCAGCGGGACTCCGCGATTGGTCGACACCACCACTTCGTCGCTTTCCGGGACAACCCCCAAGAGTGGAACGGAAAGCAGTGCAATGATGTCCTGGGTGGACATCATGTCTCCCTTTCTGACCATTTTCTCGTTGAGCCTGTTGATGATGAGGCTGATGTGTCTGAGCATGGCGGCTTCAAGGAGGCCGATCACCCGGTCGGCGTCACGGATGGCGGAGACTTCGGGCGTAGTAACAACCAGCGCGGTATCGGCTCCTGCGATTGCGTTTTTGAAGCCCTGTTCTATCCCCGCAGGGCAGTCGATCAGAACGAAGTCGAATTCGGCAGCGAGGCAGGAACAGAGGTCTTTCATCTGCTCCGGGGTTATCGAATTCTTTTCGCGAGTTTGAGCCGCCGGAATCATGAAAAGGTTTGAAATCTTCCTGTCCCGGATCATTGCCTGTTCTTTACGGCATTTACCTTCGATGATGTCAACCAGGTTGTAGACGATTCGGTTTTCCAGCCCCATGACTACATCGAGATTACGCAGGCCTATGTCCGTATCGACCATCACAACGCTGTACTTCTTTTTGGCCAGTGATGTTCCCAGATTGGCTACGGCAGTAGTCTTGCCGACCCCTCCCTTGCCCGAAGTAACCACAATTGTTTTGCCAGCCATAAATCACCTGTAAGTTCGTCGAAAACCGGTTTCGGTGCAGTACCCCTCTCCCCGACCTCAAGCATTACATTCTCACAGACTGATAACCTGGATAACCCCGTTTTGGATCTCCGCCACCTCGAATTTATTCGGCGCAGGCTTTACCCCCAGTGGAGGAACCGCCACCAGGTCGGCTATCCTGATCTGATTGGGTTCAATGCTCAGTGCCCAAATCCGCGCGGTTCGCTCGCCTCCGGCCCCGGCATGGGCGAGGCCCCGCAGAATGCCGAAAACGACGACGTCGCCTCCGGCAATGATTTCGGCGCCTGGATTTACGTCTCCCAGGATGACACAGTCCGATGGAGACACGACCCGCACGCCCGACCGGCACGTATTGCGGACAATGACAGGAGCAGAGTTTGTGCGCTCCCGGCCGGTTTTTTCCGATGCAAAGCGGGATTTTTGCAGCTCTCCCGCCAATGAGAACGAAAGATCGTCGCTGAGGCGGACCTCGACCAGCTTAACCCTGGATTTTTGATACAGCTTCGCATAAAGCATGGAAATCTCGTCCGTGCTCATCGGCCTGGTCCTCAGATCGAGAACCATCCCCGTCTCAAGGAAAAAATCGCGCGACTGCTCGAGCCGCTCATCCATGAACGCCACGATGGCATCCAAAGAGGCGGCCGGGTCGGGGACCAGCGTGAAACCGCTGCGGTCGGCCTTTATCTGCATGGGCGGCACTTTGGCTAATGACATAACATTTGCCCACCAACCTTAAGATACCGAAAAGGCGGTAAAATTCATGCGATATGTAGTCAGGTCAGTTGACTCAAGACGGCGTTGCTAAGATGATTCCCTCCAAGTGGAAGACACTTTACCCCAAGTTTGTACCGGAGGGCAATACCCATTCTTTCAGTTGCATCCAGTTTCGGACCCGAATGAAACCGTCAGCCTGCTCGTTACGGTTCCAGGGCTGGTCGAAAAGAAGAGGCTCGATTCCAGCCTCCTTCAAGTGCCGGCAGGTTTCGATCCTGTCTTCGAGAAAGTAGCGGATGTCGAGTCCATTGAGGATGTCGAGCTTGGTTTCCGGAGCGCCGGAGGCTATTACCGTTACTCTTTCATGAGGCACACCGGGCAGAATGGTAAGAAGCCACTGCGTAATCGACTCCGGCCAGATGCGGGCCGTGATGAACCGGAGCGGCACAACCCTGGCGAGTTCCGTGAGCACTTCCGGGGCGCCCGGAACAGGAGGAATCTGCATGGTGTGTTCTTCATCGAGCGTAAGGCGGATGAGGTCGTCTATGATCTCCTTTTCCAGGCAGAGGCACTCATAGAGGTTGTAGCAGATCATGTCCTGCTGGGAAAGACGGGTAAGTCCGTACTTCTCGTGGGCGAGCCTGACGAATATGGCCATCGTGTCGGCTACAACCCCGTCGATGTCGAAGGCGAGCAGACGAGGATCTATCGGGCTGTCGGGTCGTGCTGTCATTTATATTCTTCCGTACGGCAGGCCAAAGCGGGCTGATCGAAGCGGAACGAGATTTCATATACGCCCTCATCCAGTATGGAATGCACAGCGTAACCGACGCTGTTGAACACTGAGAGCATGGCCCTGTTGGCGGCAAGCACGTAGGCGAGGAATCCTGTAATGCCCTTAGTTCTTGCAATTTCGCACAGATAATGGATGAGGAAGGTCCCGATTCCCCTGCGCTGCCATTCTGATGCAACCGCAAAATCCACTTCGGCCAGGTTCGTCTTCTGGTCAAGGATATACCTGCCAATTCCGACGATCTTCTCGGCGCCGATCTCCCCGGTAACCGCCGCAATCGCCATTACGTGCTCATAATCGATATTGCACATGGCCTGGATGTTTCTATGGGGGAATGACTTCATTGCGGAAAGGAAACGGTAATGAATGTCTTCAAAGGGGAGCGAATAGAAAAACTCCTGAAGCGCTCGCTCATCGGTGGGCTTGATGGGGCGGAGAAAAAGCGTTTCGTTTGGCGGGAACACCTGGTGCTTTTCCCACTGGCCGGGGTAGAGGGGTTCGTAAATGGGAGGAAGAAGCTGATCGTCGTAGACATAATGGATGCTTTTGGCCTCGGCGAGCAACTGCTCGCGGAATTGCGGATGTGCAATGTTGATAAGGGCCAGCGCACGCTCGCGGATAGTCTTGCCATGCAGATAGGCGACTCCGAATTCTGTAACGATATAGTTGACGGTACTGCGTGGACTGATTACACCGGCTCCGTTTGTCAGATGGCTTACAATTCGCGACTTGCGCCCATCGGGACTCGTGGATGGCAGTACGATGACAGTCTTCCCGCCGTTGGCGCTCGATGCCCCGTGCATAAAATCCACATAGCCCCCGATTCCGCTGTAGACTTTATAACCTATCGAATCGGCACATATTTGCCCACTGAGATCTATTTCCAAGGCTGAATTGATGGCTACCATCCGATTTTGCCGGCTTATGAGCTTGCGGTTGTGCACATACTCCGTCGGGTAGATTTCCACCTCCGGGTTGTTGTTCACGAAATCGTAGAGTTGCCTGCTTCCCATGCAGAAGCTCGCCACGATTTTCCCCTGGTTTACGGTTTTCCTGAGGCCCGTTACGGCCCCGGTTCGAATGAGATGCAGATGGGAGTCGGTCAGGATCTCCGTATGGATCCCAAGGTCCTTCTTTGGCTCGAGGTATCTCAGGACCCAATTGGGGATCCTTCCGATCCCCGTCTGGATTGTAGAGCCGTCCTCGATCAGTGTGGAAATGTATTTGGCTATCTGTTCGGCGACCGCGCTCCGCTCCCGGAAAATGATCTCGAGCAGCGGTTCATCATACTCCACAGTATATTGAATCCGGGACAGGTGAAGGAAGCTGTCCCCGAGCGTGCGCGGCATTTGGTGATTTATCTGGGCTATAACCATATTGGCCGATTCGACGGCGCTCTTGTCCGTGCCTACTGATATCCCCAGCGAACAGAAACCGTGTTCATCGGGGGGTGACACTTGGACCATTGCAATGTCAATCTTCCAGAGGGGTTCTTCCTTGAGAAGGCCGGGCACGGAAGAAAAATAAATGGGGATGTAGTCGGCCAGACCATCGTTTACCGCGTGCCTGGATTTGGGCCCGACAAAGAAGGTTTTGAGCCGTGCGTTTTTCTCAAAAGGCTTCCAGTCTTCCGGAAGGGCCCCCATGGACAGATTCTGGATTATCTCAATGTCGCGGTGTATGGGCAAAAGCTCGATCAAAGCACGGACCAGGTGCTGAGGTTCCCCGCAGCCCGACCCAATATAGAGCCGGTTTCCGTCGCGCAATACTTCCCGCAGCACCTCAACTGCACTGCGTCTTTTTTCTCGAACTCGCGCCCTCCGTTGCTTCATAGATTCCGGTTCTCCACCAACAAGACATAACCGATACGCTTTTGCCCGGCTCCTGGATAAGAGCTAAATTTTTTTATAACACACAGATTTAAAAAAGGGGATTACTTAATGCGGGAAGGCCAGCAATGGGCTAAATAATTACTTTGTAAAATCGGGTAGATAAGTTAGCATATCTGAGACTGGTTTGGGTATTGGCCAACACGCTTATGAGAAGGAACCGATGATGCGTATCGCAATGGGGCAGATCGATCCTTTTGTTGGGGATCTCGAGGGCAACGCGCACAAAATATGCGAATTTATTGGAAGAGCGAAAAAGGCCGACGCGGAACTGGTCATTTTCCCTGAATTGTCCATAATGGGATATCCGCCGCGTGACCTTCTCGATAAGCGCGGCTTTGTGGCCGACAGTATATGTTACTGGGAGCGCATAGCCAATGCGGGCAAAGGTGTGGGGGTCATTTTCGGGGCGGTTTCGGTAAATGAGGGGTGTGGAAAGCCTTACCATAATGCCGCAGTGTTTTATGAGGACGGCAAGCTCCGTACCGTGGCCCATAAGATGCTGCTGCCTTCCTATGATGTTTTCGATGAGGAGAGATTTTTCGAACCCGGCAAAGCCGCCGGCTGGGTCGATTTCAGGGGCAAGCGGATTGGCATTACGATTTGCGAAGACGCATGGAACGTTCAGGGTTATCTTCCGCGTCCTCTCTATGAGGTCGATCCGGTTTGTGAACTGGGGAAGGCCTCGGTCGATCTGATCGTAAATATTTCGGCATCTCCCTATCATGTGGGCAAGATCGACTGGGTCGGCGGGCTGTTGAAGAGACAGGCTGCCTGCGCCGGCGTCCCACTGGTTTATGTGAACCAGGTTGGGGGCAACGACGAGCTGATTTTCCAGGGCCACAGCATGATCTGGGATGAAAAGGGCCACCTTCGCGCTGCAGGCGCCGATTTCGCGGAGGACCTGATCGTCTGTGACACGGGCGGCAGCACCTGCGAAGTGCATGCGGCCGACCACGACCACATCCGGGAGGTGATCGGCGCGCTCACCCTGGGGTTGCGCGACTATGCCCGCAAGTGTTCTTTCAAGCAGGCGGTCATCGGACTCAGCGGCGGGGTGGATTCCTCGCTTACGGCCTGCCTGGCCGTAATTGCGCTGGGCGCCGAGAACGTTCTGGGGGTGGCAATGCCGGGGCCTTTTAACGCTCCCGAAAGCCTTGCCGATGCACGTGAATTAACCGCCCGGCTTGGAATCGGCTTCGAGGTGATTTCCATAGATCGGCTCTTTTCGACCTCACTCAAATCTTTGAAACCGATTTTTGACGATTTGCCGCACGACTTTACCGAAGAAAACCTCCAGGCGCGTCTAAGGGGTATGGTGCTCATGTCCATTTCGAACAAGTTTGGCAGGCTGCTTCTGAGTACGGGCAACAAATCAGAGATAGCCGTCGGATATTGCACACTCTACGGTGACATGAACGGAGGGCTTGCAGTTCTGGGCGATGTTCCCAAAACGATGGTCTATGAGCTGGCCCACAGACTAAACGATGAACATGGATGGATCCCGGGGCGCGTACTCACGCGGGCTCCCTCTGCGGAGCTGCGGCCAAATCAGACGGACCAGGATACCCTTCCGCCCTACGAGATTCTGGACGCCATTCTGGCGGAATATGTCGAGCAGCGCCTTCCCGTAAAGCAGATAACTGCAAAAGGGTTTGATCCGGAGACCGTGAGATGGGTGGTAAGGCGGGTCGAACTCAACGAGTACAAACGCTGGCAGGCGCCCCCGATATTGAGGGTCACAACAAAAGCCTTCGGGATCGGCAGGCGCAATCCGATTGCGCAGGGGTATATCGAGTCTTGAGGCACATTTTTGTTGTTTTCTTCCTGAAAACTTTTTTGAAAACTCGTTTTGGCTCCTAAGAAGGGGAACAAGGATGAAAAAAATCGAAGCGATTATCAAGCCATTCAGGCTCGAGGATGTGAAAGAAAGGCTGACGAGCTTGGGAATCAAAGGAATGACGGTATCGGAGGTCAAAGGTTTCGGGCGGCAGAAGGGGCACACGGAAGTTTACCGAGGCGCTGAATATGTGGTTGATTTTCTTCCTAAAATCAAAATAGAAGTAGCCGTTCCCGACCGCCGGCTGGCTGAGACAGTAGCCGCAATTCGCGAGTCGGCAAATACCGGCAAAATCGGAGATGGCAAGATTTTTGTTATGCCTGTTGAGGAATGTATTCGCATCCGGACCGGCGAGACCGGAGAAGACGCGCTTTAGACCGTTGTCCATCCCGCAACGGCCTGATTCGGATTGTTTCGGCGTCAAAGAACAAATCATGGTCATACGTTCACACCTTACTCGAAAACTCAGAGATCTGCGGGATCATTTCGTTCAGGAATGCCGTATGGATGTTCCCGGACTTCTGGCTGCGCGCACCTATTCCTCAAACATCCAGGAGGCTCTGGGCAATGCGTTCGGCGAATATAGGGCGCCCCAGGAGGGCTGGGCACTGGTTGCCGTCGGCGGTTTCGGCCGTGGCGAGCTCAGCTTCGCATCCGACCTGGATCTTCTTTTCCTCTATAAAAAGCGGCTTCCTCCGTTTTTGTCGGAACTGATTCGCGATCTCGTGTACGGCTTGTGGGACACTGCGTTCGAAGTGGGACATGCCACAGCTTCTGTCTCTATGGTCCGCAATATGGTTCAGAACGATTTCTCCATTCTGACCAACTACCTGGAAGCTCGTCTTGTTGCAGGCGACGCCGAGTTTTTCGATGATTGGAAAAGGTCCTTTCTCAAGTTATTCGGCAACCCCAGCAGACGGCGTTTTCTTCAGAACCTGATCGCATATAGAGAGGCAAGACTCCGCCAGTATGGTGAGAGCGCCTATCTGTTGGAGCCAAACGTTAAGGATGGAGTGGGAGCACTGCGCGACCTGCATACGATCAGGTGGGCGGGAATCGTTTACCTCCACGATCCCTCGCTGGAAGCAATGCTCAAGAATGAGTGGCTTATGGAGGTCGAGAAACTCTGGCTCGACCAGTCATACGATTTCCTGTGGCGGGTAAGGCTTCAACTGCACCAGTCGAGTGGAAGAAGGCAGGACCGGCTGCTTTTTCCGGAGCAGGAACAGATTGCCGGGCGGATGGGCTGCATGGCAGGTACGGAAGGTTCGGCCGTTGAGGCTTTCATGCGCCTGTATTATCGCAACACTTTACGGGTGCGCAGAACGACCTCCTTTTTTCTGGAAAGACTTGGAGAGTCCCAGAAGAGGTTTCGCGGCTTCCACCTGCGCAGGCGAATCCTGCCGGGTCCATTTCTGCTGGAAGGCAAGCACCTTCACTTTCTGGAACCCGAATGGGTCAGGAAAGATCCGCTTCTGCTCATGCGGTTCTTCTGGCAAGCGGCGCGTTCCAAAGCTCATTTTCACCACAATGCGGGAAGAATAATCCGGGAAAACCTGGGTAGCTTTGGAGAGCGTGAAAGGCGAAATCCCCAGGTCGTAAGCCAGTTCTTCGACATTTTGCTTGACCCGCAATACTCCTTTGAGGTCCTGAAGACCATGCTGGAAACAGGGCTGCTCCAGGCATTCATACCGGAATTTTCGGGAGTGCGCTATCGCGTCCAGAATGACGTCTATCATGTCTATACGGTTGATGAGCATCTACTGCGCACGGTCCGCGAACTCCATCTGATGGAAGCGGGCGAGGTCAACGGCGAAGAGCTGCTCAAGAGCGCCGGAAAGCTGATAAGCCCCGAGGAGCGGCCTATTCTCTACCTGGCCGCGCTTCTTCACGACATCGGGAAGGGGCGGGGAAAGAATCACTCGGCGCAGGGCGCCAAGATGGCCGGGGAGATTGCGGTACGGATGGGCTTGAGCGACTGGCAGAGAAATCTGCTCTGTTTTTTGATCGAACATCACCTTATTCTTGCCGAAACTGCGCTCAAGCGGGATTTGATGGACGAAAAACCTGTAGCGCAGTGTGCGGTTACTATCAAGGATCGCCAACGCCTGCTTCTGCTCTATATGCTTACTGTCGCCGACAGCCGGGCTACCGGTACGGAGGCATGGAACACCTGGAAAGCATCCCTACTGAGAGAGCTCTTTTTCAAGGTAGACAGGCTGTTACTGCGGACGGACCTCGAACCGGAGGATACCGAGGCGCGCACCGCGCAAACGCAGGGACGGGTTTTGGCCCTTTTATCGGACCCGGCTGAAAGCGAAAGGCTGTCGGGATGGATGGAGAAGCTGCCTTTCAGGTACCTGCTCTCACAGCATCCGCAGGAGATTCTCAAGCACTACGGCATGGAAAAGGAACTGGCGTCGCGCTCTGTTTGCTTCAAGGCAGAACCGGTTGAAGGCGAGATGTGGCAGACCACTGTCGTAACACGTGATCGACCGGGGCTGTTTGCTCTCATTACCGGTGTTCTGTGGGCAAGAGGGTTGAATATCCTCTCCGCCGACATCTACACCCGCGAACCGGGCGTAGTCTGCGATATCCTGCGTGTCGAGCGGATCCCAGACCCTCTTCATCCTGACGAACTGTGGGGCAAGGTGGAAAATGATATGGTTCGCGCCCTTGCCGATTCATCGTATCTGGACGAAATACTGGAAACCAGGCGCAGGCCGTCGGTTCTGGACGCGAAGTGCCATCCGCGCAAAGATGACAGGGTCGTAGTCGACGAGGAAGCCTCGGACTTCTATACCCTGATCGAAGTATATACCTGGGACCGGCCGGGCGTGCTGCACTCGATCACCAACGCCCTGTTCGAACTCGATATAAATATTCAACTGGCCAAGATATCCACTCCCGGAGCGCAGGTTGTCGATATCTTTTACGTGACCGACTTGAGCGGCGAGAAGTTGCAGAGCAACGACAAGCATGAAAAGGTAAGAAAAAAGCTCCTCGAAACCCTTTCGGTGGTCTGCTGATCGTTCATGTTTGGCTCGGTTTTTTTAAAGTCGTCCGGGAGAGGTACATTTTTGTTCAAGACCGAACTGATCTGTCGGATAGGCGATTCGGTTGAGTTATCCAATAATTACAGTTTCAAATATCCTTTAGGTATGGTGTTTCCTGCTTTTGCCCTTCTTTGCGTAACAAAAATGTTCTTTTTCGCTGGCAGGGTTATGACTAATGCACCACTGGTTTTGGGCGAGGCGCTCTTGAAATGGTTTCGAGCAGAGGGCGAGAAGGCGGCAGGAAGAAAATTGTTGACGTTGGCAGGCAATTTGCCTAGACGTTCGGGATTGATGCGTTCAATCCCAATTTCGAAAACTCACAGGAGGATAATATGACCCCAAAAGAAGTAGTGGCCTTTGCAAAAGAAAACGACGCCAAGGTGGTGGATTTCAAGTTCATGGACTTTATCGGGATATGGCAGCATTTTTCAGTTCCGATCGCAGAGTTGGGCGAAAGCGACTTCGAATCCGGCTACGGTTTCGATGGATCCAGCATCCGGGGATGGCAGCCGATACACGCCAGTGACATGCTGATTGTTCCGGACCCGGCGACGGCGGTGATGGAGCCGTTCACAACCGTGCCAACCCTTACGATGATCTGCAATATAGTCGATCCCGTGACGAAGGAAAAATATACGCGCGATCCCAGAAACATCGCTCAGAAGGCTGAAGAATACCTCAAGTTCACCGGGATCGGCGATATGGCCTGGTATGGCCCGGAAGCGGAATTCTTCATCTTTGACGACATCCGGTTCGACAACTCTTATAACTACAGCTACTTCTACGTCGATTCCGTCGAGGGTCAGTGGAATACCGGAAGGATCGAGAACCCGAACCTCGGATACAAGCCCCGCTACAAAGAGGGTTATTTCCCTGTGCCCCCGATGGATTCGCAGCAGGACATCCGTTCCGAGATGATCCTGACAATGGAGAAGGTCGGTGTGCGCACGGAATGTCATCACCACGAGGTCGCCACGGCCGGCCAGGCTGAAATCGACATGAAGGCGGCCCCCCTTGTCAAGATGGCCGACAACCTCGCATGGTACAAATATGTTATAAAAAATGTGGCCAAGAAATATGGCAAGACGGTTACCCTCATGCCGAAGCCGCTTTATGGCGACAACGGCTCGGGCATGCACACCCATTTCAGCCTTTGGAAAGGGGGCCAGCCGCTCTTCTCAGGCGACAAGTACGGCGGACTGAGCCAAATGGCCCTCTGGGCGGCAGGCGGACTTCTGAAACATGCCCCGGCGCTGTGCGCCATTACCAGCCCGACCACCAATTCCTACAAGAGGCTGGTCCCGGGATATGAAGCCCCGGTGAACCTGGCATATTCGAGCCGCAACCGCAGCGCAGGCATCCGTATTCCGATGTACTCGCCTTCTCCGAGGCTCAAACGTCTCGAGATCCGCTTCCCCGACCCCTCATGCAACGGCTACCTTTGCTTCGCCGCCCTGCTTATGGCCGCCCTCGACGGCATCGAAAACCGGGTCGACCCGGGCGAGCCGCTCGACGAGGATATCTACGGATTGAGTCCGGAAGAGCTGGCGAAAGTCCCATCGACTCCCGGATCGCTCGATGAAGCCCTCAAGGCGCTCGAAAAAGACCATGAGTTCCTGCTCAAGGGTGACGTTTTCACCCAGGATGTCATCGACGTGTGGATCGAATACAAGACCCTGAACGAAGTGGACGCTGTACGCTTGCGGCCGCATCCCATGGAGTTCAAGCTATACTTCGACATATAGGTTGATGAAGTTATGCAGGGTGGTGGAGCGTAGCGCGGCAGCTTCACCGTGCCCGCCAATGTGTTGTCGAAAGATTTCAGGGGCCGGATTTGAGAATCCCCCCGGGCTGGCTTAAACTCAGCCCCGGGGGATTTTTATTACGTATCTGTTCCTCCACGGATTGGGGCCAGGCAAGGCCATGATACAAACCGAGGTGTACATGCGCAAAGGAAATATCTACTCGGCTATCCCGGACCGGTTCCCGGAGGAAATCATGGAAACATTGGTCGATTCGGGAAGGGTGACAATCCACAGGATCATTTCCGATTCTCATGCTTCGCCGGAAGGGTTCTGGTACGATCAGGAAGAAAACGAATGGGTCCTGCTGCTCGAAGGCGGCGCAGCCTTGAGATTTGATGGAGAATAGGAACTCATTGTTTTAAAACCCGGGGGCTGGGTGAATATCCCGGCCCATGTGAGGCACCGGGTGGAATGGACCGACCCGAAGCAAAAGACCGTGTGGGTGGGGGTGTTTTATTGAAAATTATTCATTCAACGGACGCAGCCCCCAATCCTTGACTCCAGCTCTTAAGCGAGGCGGTAATGCTCAGACCCGGATTTGCGCTCAGCAATATCATGGCGACCCTAGCCTATCTCGGGCTCGCTGTGCTCGGCTGGGGCGGGTTTGCCGCCTTCTTCTCCCATCGGGCCCTGATTGCCCTTGCCATCGCAATCTTCGTAATGTCCGGCGCAGGTCTTTTGAGCGGCGGAAGCCTGAGCCCCGGCGTGCGCGAGGACCGCTCCAACCGCTGGGTCCTCGCGGTCTTCGGGCTGATCGGACTTCTGGCTGCCTATCTGCCGGCATACACAGACCGGAAGGAATTCTGGACCATTGACGGGAATTCCATTCGTTGGCTTGGCGTCGTTTTGTTCGCCGCCGGCGGTGTGCTGCGAATGTGGCCGGTCTTTGTGCTCGGCCGCCGGTTCAGCGGGTTGGTAGCCATCCAGCCCGGCCATAAGCTGGTAACGAGTGGAATCTATGGTGTCCTCCGCCATCCCAGCTATCTGGGATTGATCGTCAACTCGCTGGGGTGGGCTCTCGCTTTTCGCTCGGGGGTCGGCCTGCTGCTGACGGCGCTCATTATCCCGCCTCTCATCGCGCGCATACGCGCCGAGGAGGCGCTTCTGCACTCGGAGTTCGGCGCTGAGTACGATGCCTACTGCGCGCGCACCCCGAGGCTGATTCCATCTTTAAAACGGCGGCGTCAGCGCCAAAGGACCGAACGTATTGATGCATAACGCAGAACCAATGTCACCACGTTCATGTCCCGCCTCGGGTTTATAAACAGTTCCCTGCACGGATAACGGGCACCGTTCGATCCTATTTGTTCTCCTTTTCGACCGGGTAACCTGCCTCCATCCATGCCTTTATCCCTCCCGGGTCCCGGTAGACGTTCGTATAGCCCAGCTTTACCGCCCACATTGCCGCGTTGTGGCTGCGCCCGCATTTTGTGAACCCGCAATAGAAGACGACCTTACGATTCTTGTCCGGACCGAGGAGTTTCTCCAGGGCCGTTTTTTTTGCCTCATCCAATTGCGACATTTCTTCAACAGGAAATTCGATTTGAACAGCGGTGGGAATATGGTTTTTCTTGTAGCTATCCTGGAGCGGCATAGTGTCGACTATGAGCATAGGCTCTTTTTTATCCAGCCATCCTTTCAATTCCTCGGTCGTTAGGATTCGGTAGCCGCCCTTCATGACCTGGTTTGCGAACTGAACCGCAACTTTTTCAGTCTCCAATTCTTTGCTGCCCCATTCGAGTGCATAGGCGGCTCCGCTTATGCTGCACGTCATAATGAAACCAAGGACAAGTGCAATAAGTTTCTGCCTTCCGATCATGTCCACTCCTTTCATTGCTCTTCGGTCGTTGTCGAATTGCTATTCAGCGCAAAGCCGATTCCGGATTCGTCGCCAGGCCATGAGATAAATCGATGCGGCCATTAAGCCCAAGTCCCTCAGAAATGCCGTGTGAAGGTTGTTGCCTGCCTGCATTTCAAGTTGTGGGAAACAGCCGCAATCCAGATCGAAATTTTTCCGGATCGCGTATCCCAGGGCGAAAAGAAAGCATGTCAGAAGCGCGCAAATGGTCGTAAGGCTTCCACGAACGTTGAATAGAAGGCCGAGCCCGGCTAGAAGTTCAATGGCAGGAATGCCTATTGCCACTGGAGCGAGGAGTTCCTCCGGAAGCAGATCATATGCGGAAATGATGCGGGCAAAAGCACGTGGGTCAAGCAGCTTGGCGCCTCCGGCCGCAGCAAAAATTCCGCCGAGCAGAAGGCGCATGAGAAAGCAAAGCCAGGGGGAATGAAAAAACAATGTCCGAAGCAATGTCAAGGCGGCCATAATCAGCCCCGCAGGGTGGCAGTGAGGCGCAGCGGATTGAGCAGAAGGTCCAGTGCTTCGATAACATTGCGGCTCAGGAGGTCGGCAGAGAGCACCGCTTCAATGGAAGCCCCCTCCTCCTGCACGACCGCAATGCCCAGGGCGGCTTCTTTGAGCATTGCCCAATCGTTGCTTCCATTTCCGATCGCGACACATCCTTCAGGACCCAAACATCTAATATATTCCGCTTTGGCCGCGGCCTGATTTTCTCGAGGAATGACCGAGACTCGGCAGGGCAGCTCTGCGAGTTCCTTGCAAACGCTGCCAAAAGTATCGGCTGTCAGGACATGCACCTGCACACGCCCGGCGAGTAAGACAAGCCTTTGCGCGACGCCGGTTATCAGTTTACCGTTGCAGGCCAAAGTTCCGTTGTAGTCAAGCACCAGGTTAGACAACGACAGGCGCTTATATCCCGGAATTTCAATTTCGAGCATGTTGATGGGCCTCAATTCTTGTTGGCAACTGCTCCGCATCAGAATTGGAAAAATCAAATCCCGGCGGCGGCCCCATTCCTGCCATAGAGCGCAGCACCGAGGGCGCCCACCATGTCCGGGTTATCGGGCACTATCACAGGCTGTCCCAGTTGCTCTTCGAGCAGTCTTACTACGCACGGATTGTGGGCCACACCGCCCGCAAACACCAGCGGAGCGGATAGACCGACACGCCTTAGCATCGCTGCAGTGCGCTGAACGATCGCCATGTGCAATCCCATGGCGATGTTTTCCGGACGTTCACCCCGGGCCATAAGAGAGGTGGCCTCGCTTTCGGCAAAAACGGTGCACATGCTGCTTATCGGTATCCTGCGGTCGGACCGGAGCGCAAATTCTCCGAATGATTCCAGCGGGACCTGGAGAGCAACAGCCATGAATTCCAGGAACTTGCCGGTCCCGGCAGCGCACCGGTCATTCATCTCAAACTTCGACACTTTCCCGGTTTCAGACAGGGAGATGACCTTGGTGTCCTGGCCTCCGATGTCCAGGACTGTTTTAGCTTCGGGATATAGGAATAGTGTGCCCAACGCGTAGGCCTGGATTTCAGTGATCGTTGAGACATTCATCTGCCGGAAGGATTCGGCAAACAGCCTGCGTCCGTATCCGGTCGCGATAATCCGGCTGCCGTTGGACGGAGGACGGATGGAGGAGGGCGGAGGACGGAAAACAGAGGAGGGGAGGATCTCCTCGATCAATTTTTGGCATTGACCCAGGAGATCGAAAGTGGTCGCAGTTTTTACCCGGCGCATGGGGCCATCCGAGTTCAGTACAACCAGTTCTATGGACCGTGAACCGATGTCTATGCCGGCAATTGTTTCATTTTCGCTCAGAGGTTCCATCAGAATTCAGTTCCATCAGCGCGTCATCTCGACGAAGGCCTCGAGGCGGGTCTCTAGCTGTTCCACATCTTGCATACTGTAATCCGTTTCGATGGCAAGCATGGGGATACCGGCCCTGGAGAGCGCTTTTCCCGCCTTGAAAGCTTCCATCGAGTAGGGCTGGCAAAACGATTTGATCAGGGCGCAGGTGTTTCGGGGAAGGACCTTTTCGGCTTCTCCCTTCCCGATTTCCGCCCCCGCGCACAGGCCGACCTGAACGCCCCCGGCCGCGAGCACTATCTCTTCGGGGACAAAAACGCAGAAGGCGCCGACTACTTTTTTGCACGAAGCCTTTGCGTCCCGAAGCTCCTTTGTCCTGAGCCCGTGGACTTCGGAGAGCACGAAGTCCAGATATTCCATGCCCCTCAGAGCCGCCCCTGCCGGCTCATGTATATGTCCCCGTAGAACTTCCCCAGCACTTGGAGCAGCCCTGCAAGGGCTTCGAGGTCAATATTTAGTCTCCCGCATTGCATCATAGGAAGTCGGCATAACAGGACCTCCCGGTTTTGGTTTCAAGCGTAATATATAAATTGAATTTTTCTATTTTTCAAATAGATAATTCCTATTCAATTCAATGAAATCATCGAAACTCCACGTCAAGAAGGAGCGGGGGACGGGGTTAGGGTGATGGCTGCGCGGGAGATAGTGACCCGCCGGTCTTCGAGCGGCCGGTGCAGAAGATCCGGCGCGTTTCGCCGCAACTCCGGGAGTTCGTCCGGAAGAAAGACCCGTTGTGTGTGGGGGGGCTGCCCTCGCCCGGCCCGGGCATATGGCCGCCGCCCACCAGTATGGTCCGGGTATGCCGTGATGAGGCGAGCGGAATTATGAGCCGGCCGTTATTGAACATTCCGGCGACGCTGAATACTTTGGACGTCTCCGGCGCCTCCGGAGGAAGTGACTGGAAATCGGTCCCGGGCAACGATGGTGAATGCGTTGATGCTTATGACCTGGGAATGAGCACTCTGGAGGGCGCCCGATAATAATTTCACCTGGAATATCGTTTGTCTCTGCCTATGTCGAGTGAAATGACAATCTCCGTCAATTCGCTCTTGGCATTGAAATTTATTATCGTACACTCTACCCTGTCTCGGGTTAATTCCCCTATGGCCTTCGCTATTGCAGTCTCAATCTTCTCCAGTGGAATGGTCTTCAATTTAGAAACATAGGAGGCATGGTATCGCTCATCGAAATTTCCTTTTTTTTCTTCCATAACCACTCCTTTATGAGTCCTGAGTTAAAAATAGCCATGGATCTGTCATGAATTGACAAGATAATCATCCAAACTAATGTTACGATGGTTCCCGACTGGCAGGATCAATTGGGTGGATAATTTTTTGATTACCTTACCGCAAAAAAGGGCCAGATCAACTCGACTCTTGTGTCGTCCCGGCGCCCCCCCCAAAAGCATCGATCCCCGGACCCCGATAAGGACACTGAATAATGCATGAGATAGTCGCAGAACATAAAGGTCCGCAGTCACTCGGAGAGGAAATCTCAAACGCCGTCAGCCATGGCGCCGCGTTGGTTGCGGCTCTTGTCGCGGCGCCGTTTCTGATCGTGTCGACCATTCGCCACGGCAACTCATTAACCATCACCGGCGCCGGCATTTTTGCCGGAACTATGGTCGTGCTGTATCTGGCATCGACTCTCTATCACGCTTTTCCAAAGGGCAAAGCAAAGCGTGTGTTTCGGGTGCTGGACCACGGGGCGATTTTTGGCCTCATTGCCGGCACATACACCCCGTTTACGCTCGGCGTGCTTCGCGGTCCCCGGGGCTGGACCCTATTGTTTCTTGTTTGGGGCCTTGCAATATTCGGCGTGACGGCGAAGGCGGCAGCGGGCATCCGGCACCCCCAATTATCCACCGGACTGTACCTTGCCATGGGATGGCTGATCCTCACAGCTATCCGGCCGCTCTGGTCTCAAATGCCCTTGTCCGGAATCCTCTGGCTCCTGGCGGGAGGTATTGCATACACGAGCGGTGTGGCGTTCTTTGCGGCTGTGCGGGTGCGCTACACCCATTTCGTATGGCACTTATTTGTTATCGCAGGCACCACATGCCACTATTTTGCCGTGCTGTGGTACGCCTGAGGGGTTGCACAGCAGACTTACCCGCCCGGATGGAATCTCCGATTGAAGTGTGCCTGAGTAGACGGGCAGGCATAATCTATGGAAGATGTCCGGGCCCTTAAAGAGGGGGCGACG
The DNA here is from genome assembly GCA_963805125.1 of uncultured delta proteobacterium. GTDB lineage: Bacteria > Desulfobacterota > Syntrophobacteria > Syntrophobacterales > Syntrophobacteraceae > SbD1. Next base: position 1,191,798 of record CAWDTD010000001.1, read on the forward strand.
GAGTTGTCCTGAAAAAGTCGGGACCGGGAGCAATCTAATGGCAACAAAAAGAAATGAAGATTCCAGTCTGATGAATAAGATCATCGATCGTATAAAGGGTTCGGGAAGGGGTGGTCCGAACCAGGTGGACCCGGTTCGGAAAAAAGTACACTTTTCCATATGGTACTTCGTCGCAGCCATACTGATGTTTTACTGGTTTCAGAGCTACACGCGAGATCAGCAGACCGAAACAGTTCCCTATTCGGAATTCAAGCAGTGGGTTCAAGGCGGAAAGGTGGAAAATCTTGTCGTCGGCCCGGAGCAGATAACAGGCAACGTGAAAGGACAAGAGGGCAAGCCGGCAATACGATTCGTTACCGTTCGGATTGAAGATCCGGAACTCGTCGGGCAGCTTGAGAAAAAAGGAATCAAGTTCAGCGGCTATATTGAGAACAAGTGGCTCGGGGCGATGCTTTCCTGGCTGCTGCCTCTAGGGTTTTTCGTTTTCATCTGGTTTTTTCTGATGAAACGAATGAGCGGAGGCGCGCAGGGTATACTTTCCCTGAGTAAAGCACAGGTGAAAATCTATGGTGAAAAGGACGTAAAGGTAACCTTTGCGGATGTGGCCGGAATCGATGAGGCCAAGGGCGAACTCGAGGAAGTCGTTGAATTCCTGAAAGACCCGGAGAAATCTCAGCGCCTCGGAGGACGCATTCCCAAGGGGGTTCTGCTCGTTGGTGCACCCGGGACCGGCAAGACTCTGCTTGCAAAGGCGGTTGCGGGCGAAGCCGGGGTGATGTTTTTCAGCATGAGCGGGTCGGAATTCGTCGAAATGATCGTGGGAGTTGGGGCGGCCCGTATCAGAGACCTCTTTAAACAGGCCAGGGAGCACGCTCCATGCATTATCTTCCTGGACGAAATGGATGCGCTGGGAAAGGCTCGCGGCCTAAATCCCATGGGCGGGCATGACGAGCGGGAGCAGACACTGAACCAGCTTCTTGTCGAGATGGACGGTTTTGATCCGAGGGCGGGGGTGATCATCCTGGCCGCTACAAACCGCCCGGACATACTGGACCCAGCCCTGTTGCGCCCGGGGAGGTTCGACCGCCATGTGGCAATCGACAAGCCGGATATTCGGGGACGGGAGGCTATTCTCAAGGTTCACGCAAAGGACGTTACGCTAAGCCCCGATATAGACCTCAAGAAAATAGCGGCCATGACCCCCGGCTTTGTGGGGGCCGACCTGGCTAATCTGATCAATGAAGCCGCACTGATTGCGGCCCGGGGGGACGCGGACGAAGTGACCATGGCCCATTTCCATGAGGCGGCTGACCGAATCATAGGAGGGCTGGAGAAGAAGAACCGCGTCATGAGTCAGAAAGAAAAAGAAATCGTTGCCTACCACGAATCCGGCCATGCGCTTGTGGCGATGCTTCTGCCGGGAACCGATCCGGTCAGTAAAATCTCGATCATCCCCAGGGGTATTGGCGCGCTGGGTTACACAGAGCAGCTTCCCACCGAGGACCGCTATCTCATGACTCGCGATGAGCTCCTGGATCGCTTGCAGGTGCTCCTGGGCGGGCGAGTGGCCGAGGAGGTGATCTTTGGAGACATTTCGACAGGTGCTCAGAACGACCTTCAGCGCGCAAGCGATATCGCCCGCGCCATGGTGATGGAGTATGGGATGAGTGAGCGCCTCGGGCTTTTGACCTACACCCACACGCCGCAGGCAAGATATCTGGACCTTGGATTGGGTTCAAACGAGAGAGAATACAGCGAGCGCACGGCACAGGATATCGATGAAGAAAAAAACAGGATTATGGATGAGGCTCACCAGAAGGTCCTCCTCAAGTTGAAGAGTTACAGAGTTTTCCTCGAAAAGCTCGCCGGGATTCTACTTGACAAGGAAACCATCGATGGCGACGAGTTGAAGCAATTTGCCGAGGAAGTGAGAGTCCTGACGCCTGCCGCTGGTGAGAAGCCTTGATCGTGGCGCCGCATTGAGCTTATTTGTGAAAATTGGCAGTGGATATTTATCAAGTATGAACCTTTGTCATCCAGCGATGCCTGGCCTATGTTTTCTATTTTTTTGACCCTGAGCCGATCATTTGTCCGAAATAAGTTGCACTTCCCGGATTAGCTGTTATAATTATCGAGTGCCAATGGAGTAGGTCAATTCGAGGTTGCAGGAAACCGATCTTTTGCCATTATTAATGGTGTGGTTTCGGGGTAACTCCGAGTGCCGCGCCAAAAGAGCAGTGGAAAAAACACAAAATTTAGAGAAGGATTAACAAATGGTAGAAGGTCGAGTAAAATGGTTCAACGATCAAAAGGGCTATGGCTTTATTGAGGCTGACACCGGACATGATGTATTCGTTCACCACTCATCCATAGAAGGCGAAGGGTTCAAGTCTTTGGCCGAGGGTGATCGGGTCACTTTCGAGGAAGAAAGAGGCACCAAAGGGCCAAGCGCCACAAAGGTAAAAAAACTCTAATCAAACTCTACACTTTGCGGAGCGTGGAGTTGAACGAACGTTAGCCGGGGCTGAAAGGCTCCGGCTTTTTGTTGTGGTGCGCCCGGCAGGGCGCGTTTGCTTGCAGGTGCAAGTGCTCTCCGGGCCCGAGGGAGGGAACAGTTGGGTAAAGTATCGGTCGTGAGGTGATTTTCCTATTCCGATCTTCCGGGTCAATGAGCATCAAGGCGCCCGGCGAATGCCCCGTCTCGCGGGCGGGCGGGTGGGCTGTCGAGAATGAGCGGGCGCCTTCCGCGCTCCGCGAAGCACCTTTCCGCCTCAAGGCGATAATTTGGTCATACCTTTTAGCAGGCTTTAGCCGCAGAAATTGAATGACCGGATTATCGCTCAGGGGGGCGCCCACCGGGGCCCGTCTCTATCGCTGAGTGTTGTTTATAAGTCTATGTTACGAGGCAAGGCTGTATCCCGCAACTCAAAATCAGGCATTGGACGGCTGGCAGGCCAATTGTCCGAGGCTATGTTGAATTCTTCTTCGAGGGACTCGATGAGTTCTTTTACGGAGACAATCCGGTCCACGCGCCAAGCGTTTTTGCCGGCAAAAGCGAAGCCGCTCTTGAACTTGCCTTTCTTGGCGTTTGCCAGGGAAAGGGCGATGCAGTACGGGCTGTCCGTGCAGTTGCACGATTTGATGCAGTGGTAGATACATTTAAAGGGTTTTTTCAAACCCTGCTGGATGCTCGATATATAATCGTTTTTTATGGCTCTGCCCGGAAGGCCGACCGGGCTCTGGATAATTACCAGGTCGTCTTCGTTGGCTCTTATATATGTCTTCTTGAACTCGACATCGGCATCGCACTCGTGGGTTGCCACAAACCGGGTACCCATCTGGACGCCGGCGGCCCCGAGATTCAAAAACTCATATATGTCCGCGCCCGTATAAATCCCTCCGGCGGCGATAACGGGGATTTCCACTCCTTTTTCCTGCTCGGACGCGCTGACCGCTTCGACTACTTCCGGAATTATTCTGTTGAGGGCGTATCCCGGATCGTCGATCTGCTCCGAACTGAAACCCAGGTGGCCTCCAGCCATTGGGCCTTCGACGACGAAAGCGTCCGGAAGCTTGTTGTACCTCGAAAGCCATCTCTTGCAGATTATTCGCGCAGCCTTGGCGGAAGATATTATCGGAACGAGCTTGGTCTTTACGCCGTCTTTGAGGTATTTTGGAAGGTCGAGTGGGAGTCCGGCGCCCGAGAATATGAGGTCGACTCCCTCGGATATGGAAGTTTCAACCATGTCGGCGAAGTTGGTCAGCGCGACCATGATGTTTACGCCGACTATTCCCCTGGTCGCTTTTCTGGCCTTCCAGATTTCCTCCCGCAGAATTTTTATGCTGGCTTCGATATAGCCCATGTTCCGGTCGGAGCTAAGAACGCCCATTCCGGCTGTCGCAATGACGCCTACTCCTCCCTGATTGGCCACAGCCGAGGCCAAACCTGAAAGGGAGACGCCAATACCCATGCCGCCCTGAATAATGGGCACCCGAGCAACCAGATCACCAATCTTCAATTTAGGAAATGTCAAAAACTCAGCTCCAATTCTTCTTCGGCAGTATATGCGGCCCGATGGTCGAAAGCATGAACACAGTTGAATTCATGGTAGTCGCAAGAATTAATATCTTGCCCCACGCAGCGGTCGCTTAGCAGGCGGTTTTGCTTGACTTAGCTTTATGAGCTGGTCTTTCAGCCGAGTCCCATTCAGACTCTTCATAGCGTTATCGGCTTGCGAATTGTTTGGCATTTCCACGAATCCAAACCCTTTTGACTGTCCCGAGGACCTTTCCTTTATAACTTTCACAACAGATACTTCTCCAAAACCGGAGAAAAGGGTTCTTAAATCATCTTCGGTGACATTGTAAGCTAAATTGCCGACATAAATATTCATATTCGTTCTCCTCTGTCCAAATTCGGGTAACCTGCTGCCTGCAAATACAGCTTCTTTTTACAGAAAAAGCCGGAAATTTACTCCGGCTTTTTTTTCCATCGTAGAGTAGACGAGAATTTCTTACCAGAGATACCACCTCTTCGACAAGAAAGCAAGTCGTTCGAACTATTTTGGAGGTTTTATGGATGTCAGGCGCTCCCATACCCTTGCAATCTGGTGGTCCAGATCGATTAAATACATATCCCCCGAGATCTTCACCACGATCCCAATCCCGTTTGGTGTTTGCACTCTTTCGTCAAGCCTGGGTTTCCAGACCTCGATGTATTCCCTGGTGGTTCGAGGCAATGCCGCAACCTGCCTCACGGGTTTGCGAAATGAATTGAATGTCCCCTGCGAGGGCTTTGTCATAGTCTTGGCTCCTCTCTAGCGTTTCGCCGGTAAGCTGGCTCGAATCGCTGGTTGGTTTCCGATCGTTGCAGAGCCGGACATAGCCCATTATCGGCTATCAGAAATGTCTCACCGACCCTTGCGTTCTCGAATAAGGCAGGATCGGGTTCCGTGGGCGCCGGTACACGCCCTTGGCACATTCTCCCCGCAAGGCGCCGGATTGTCAAGCGATATGTTCAGCTCTCCATGCAGGGACACGATGCGGAATTCAAAACCCGTATGTCCCCGCAAAGAGCACACCTCAAAAACAACCTGGATTAGCCGGCATGGCTCAGGCCTTTTCGGCCCGCGCAGCGGGAGGCCCTGAATTCCTCTTGAAGCGGCTGCGTGCGGGACGGCCCCTGTTTGCGCGACCAGGCGGTCTTGCGCCTGTGCTCGCAACCCTTTTGGATTTCCCGGCGCTGATTGCCTGAGAAGGCTCCAGGCCGGCAACGGCGCGAACGGCCAGCCTCTGCCCTGTATAGCGTTCGATGCGGTCCAGGTAAGGGAACTCAGAGCGCGTGACAAGCGAAATTGCAATCCCCGACTCCGATGCACGCCCGGTCCGCCCGATGCGGTTTACGTAGTCTTCAGGCGACCGTGGCAAGTCGAAGTTTATGACGTGGCTGATGCCTGTTATGTCTATTCCACGCGCCGCTACGTCCGTTGCCACCAGGATCCTGATCTTGCCCCGCCGCATGCTCTCCATAGTATGATTGCGGGCGGTCTGCGTCATGTCGCCGTGGAGGGCGGCAACCCCGAAACCTTCGGTCGCGAGTTCGCGGGCAAGGCTTTCAGCATCCCTCTTGGTTGCGCAAAACACGATCGCCCTCTTCAACTCCGCATCGGAACACAGGCGCCGCAGGAGCCGGTTCTTGTGCCGGAGGCCGTCCGCGATGTGCATCCACTGCTCGATTTTATCGTGGGGTATCTTAACTTGAGTCAATTCTACACGGTCGGGGTCTTTCATGAATTTTTGCCCGAGCTTGCTGGTTGCCGCATCCATCGTAGCTGCGAAAAGAAGGGTCTGGCAGCCCTCGGGCATGGCATCCGACACAAATTCCACATCATCTATAAAACCCATGTCCAGCATGCGGTCGGCTTCGTCCAGGACGAACAGTTCAACGTTGGAAAGATCTATGCGGCCACGCCAGATGTGGTCGATCAGCCTGCCCGGCGTCGCGATGATCATATCCGGCGACTGGGACAGCGCTCTTATCTGATCTCCGAAATTCATTCCTCCGTAAATGGCGAGGCTATGAACGTTGAGGTATCTTCCATAGTTGCGCGTCGCCTTGGCGATCTGGTCGGCCAGTTCACGGGTGGGGGTGAGAACCAGGACGCGCAATCCTTTTTTGGCTGGATCGTCAAAGAGTCTCTGAAGTGCGGGTAGAACGAAAGCAGCGGTTTTGCCGGTGCCGGTTTTTGCCGACGCGATCAGGTCCCGGCCTGAAAGTGCCTTGGGAATGGCCTGTTGCTGGACTGGAGTGGGATTTTCATAGTGGCACCTCGCCAGGGCTTTGAGAATGGGTGGAGCAAGTTGCATTTGTTCAAAGGACATAAAGTTTTGATCCTTGATTGTTTCTGATTCGAACCATAGTTCGGCGGAAAGCTCAGACCTAAAGCTGCGGTTGATCTTGAAGGCTGGCAACCTTGAAACAGAAACCGGTTAGAGATGAGCATCTACGTGTGCCGAATCAGTGAGTTCGCAGCAGAGCACACATTTGCGCTCGGCACAAATCATCGTCTCCAACCGATATGCTGAGCAAAGGAAAAGATATGCCGGGTGCAAGGAGGTCAGTGATCGATGGAGCTTAACGGCAGTCCGGTCGTCAAAAGCTCGAACAACTAAAAATAATTATATACCTTAAATCCAGAATAGCAAGTCGTTTTGGTAATTGCAAAAAATGCTTTAATGAATATAACTCTGCCGACAGCGATGCAGGGCACTTAAAAGTTTCAACATGAACCCGCTTTCCGATGTACGAAACCTATTACGCTGACTCCATGAGTTTCTTTAACTGGGCCAGTTCCTTGTCCCCCAGCGCAATTTGCTCTTCGAAGAACTCCCTGGTGAACGCGGGTGGCTGGAAGAACGTAATTATGAATTCGCTGCCGCTGCCGTTCGGAACGACCTGGGCGGCAACTGTCCAACTTGCATCAGGGGCGTTGAAGTCGTGATCGAGCGTTCCAAGTCCCGCATTCGGTCGAATTCTGAGCTTAGCGCTGCCGGCAGGAGTCTCCATGTACCACCACTCACCGTCAGCGGGGCGAAAGCGTTTTCAGGACAGAGATATAATACAACACTCCAGTTATGGAAAGAAGGAATTGTCCAGTGCGCGAGATTTGCCTGGTGCACATAATTGGCGGCCTTCTTCGGGGGTTTTTGAGGTTTTGGAATTGGAGCGCCCCTGTAGCGAACGAATGAGCACCGGGGACTCACCGAGACGGAAAGCGGAAGCCCTGAAGCCGCAGAAGCCGCGAACAAGAACTCCACGCTCCGCGAGGTGGGCCGGTCTTTTCCTAGCCCGCGCTGGATCGGATTGGCTTCTTTCCGAGGAGCGAGGGGTTCCGGAGGGTCCGTCGAGTACGGCGGAACGCAATGAGTGTAAGAGGACGCGGGTCATCGAACGAACTAAAAGTATCACTGCGGCTTTTCGTCGGGAAATCCGGACGCCTGGCAATTCGCGAGGCGGTCCGGCTGTGGGCATCGCGCTGCTTGACAGAGAGCGGGAAGTCGTCTAAATTCTTTGTCATACTAATGATTTGGAACGGCCCGCTCCCGGACCGGTTCTTTTCGGAAATTACCACTGAAAGGAGAAGCCAATGGCCAATTTCATTGACCTTCATGGCTTGGACGACGAAAACATTTTGCTGCTGGAGACGCTGGCCGAACGGCTAAGGAAAAAAGCCGGGACAAAACGGACAGGCCGGAAAAAAATGGCTGAAACTGACATGCCGATGCCTGAAGATGCTCTTGCAGCCACTGCGGGGGCCTGGAAGGATAGTATTGATTGTGAAGAGCTGAAGCGGCGGATTTACGATAATCGCCTCCTTTCCATCCCTCAATAGCTCATTATTCCACCATCGCAAGCCCGTCTAAATGGATTGGCTTTCTTGACAGCAGTCTAAAGTGAACCAAAAAGTTCGCACTATTTTCACACCCCAAGGAATACGAAGCTGCGCTCAAGTGAGTACCAAAGGATGTTAAGAAGCGTGGGAGCAGTGCCCCCCACACCCCCTTCGCCGCTGCGCAACCGCCGCATGCGCCGAGCGCTCAGCCTCACGCGCTTGCGCGTGTGCGCCTGGCCGAGCCTGGAGATTGAGGGGAAACATTCCCCCGCTCTTTTCCATTACTCCAATCTTGAACGCAGTTTCTCATGATGCTCGCCTCACCCGCGAAGCATCAAAATAGGTTCTCACGAGAACCTATTTTGTAGGTAACTTGGTATAAAAAGGGCCTAAGCCTTGCAGCCTATACCCTGATTTTTTCAAGCTCCCCGGACCGGACCAAACCGGGCACCGGGAGGAGCGAATCAGCCTGCCGCATTAGACAAAAGCTTCTTCCTTGGAAGGGGGACACCATTTCTTGATCGTCTATTCGGATGGATCGTTAAGGGCATTTTGGATGAGCCTTGATCCGTGGCAGATGGCGGCGATTTCGACAGCTTGCGGAGTGATGCGGTACACGATGCGATAACCTTGGAGGACCTTTTCACGGAGCTTGGGGTCGCCATACTCCGGCACTATGCGGCCCATTTCGGGATTGGCCGGGATAGCGCGAACCACCTGCATGACCCGTTTGGCAAAAACAGCCGCATAGCGGGGCGAATCCGCGGCGATATATTCGACAAGTTCCTCCTATCTGTCGGGCGGCTCTAGAGGCCCACCTTATCGGGAGAGCCATTTAGACAGTCGCCTTTCGACTTCCTCATGAGGGAGGCTCTCGCCACGGTCCAATTCGGCAAGGCCCTGGTCTACCTGGAGCTTGAAATAGAGCTGTTCTATCACGTCGTCCACTGTAAGATCATCGGGCATGGACCTCACAAGTTCAATGACTTGCTCCTTGGTGGCAGGCATACTTCACCCCTGGCTGGTATCGCTCAGTTTTGAAAGACTCCGTCTATCTCGTGGTAATCATCGAGCACTTACTTACTATGATAGCCTCCCGCCTCCCGGAGTCAAGCAACTTAATGGTTCACAGTGGCGAAGCGACAAAAGGACTAGACCATTTGGCCTAACCCTTTGATTTTTCAGGCTCCCCGGGACGGACCAAACCGGGCACCGACAAGAGCGGATTTGCTTTGATTCACTGTTGACAGAAAAACCTGTCGTCGGGGTCGTCGGTTGACATCTCCCGGATGCCGTGCCAGACCTCCAAGCAAGCAGGGAAAAGGCCGATCCTGAATCATACCCTTGCAGTAGGGGCTGTGCCTGTAATTTCCAAATTTTTCGGCATTATTATTTTCATGAATTATAATGATCATGAACCTCCTCACTTTCATGCGAGGTAAGGTGAGCAGGAGGTGATTGTCGGAATCATTTCGGGCCTTGTGACCGGACAAATGTCTAAGCGTGCTTTGAACATGCTTTTCGAGTGGATGGAGGTGCACCGGCAGGATCTCGTGGAAAACTGGAACTTGGCCCGGGAGCGCAAATCACTAAAGCAAATTGCGCCGCTTGATTAGGAGACAACAATGTTTCTGCATGTCGAAAGGGTAAGCCATATCGATGATTATCGACTTAGGATAGGGTTCAGCGATGGCACGATCAAGGATGTAGATCTTGGAGGAGAACTGCACGGCGAGATTTTTGAGCCGTTGAAGGAACTCGATTTCTTCTTGAAAGTGTCCGTCAATCCCGACACACGCACAATCGAATGGCCTAACGGGGCGGATTTCGCTCCGGAATTCCTCTATGAGACAGGTGTTGAAATAAAGAAAAGCGCTTGAAGATAAGCTCCTCAGTTCAGCGAATCATTTCTTCCCAGGAAGCAAAAAGGCCAGGAAAATCCTGACCTTAAAAGCTCCCCAGTACGGACCAAACTGGGCACTGGGAAGAACGAGTCAGCCTCTGAAAATATTCGATGAGCGATTAACCGCAGCCGCGTTAGTTAGGCGATGAAAAGTGCCATTTCTATGTCGCACGGTCTATACTTGGACCTAACTATAGCACCATTTTCATCGATGTCTTCGAAGCTGGTGCCAATATTATTGAGTTGTTTAGCCTCATCAACCAAAAATGAATTGTAGTTATTGATGTACTGTTTTTTATTAATATCCTTATCTTTTATATACTCATCATCCCTCAGGTCTAACCGAGTTATGCCGTGTCTCTGAGTAATCTTTACGACGCGGCTATCCATGATTCCGTATTCCTCCGGAAAAATGAAGCGCATGAAGGCAGTTGCTGTTGGGATGCGAATCCCACCTATCTCAAACATTGGCATTTCCTTCTGGCGATATGCATTAATTAGTTGTCGAGCATCATGATAATTCCCCCCTTTTGAGGGGGTTGTGATCACGACAAATCCCCCCCCCCGTGATCATGTGAATTCCCCCCCCAGTTGCAGCTTAATTCCCCCCCTCGCCGAGGTGTAATTGAGTGAACAAGTCCTGTACTCTCGGGATCTGATGGCAGAAGCTTCTGAGAGGAGGGAACATGGCGAGGAGGCAAATCCACATGAACGAAGTTATGGAGATTTTGTATCAGTGGCACCAGGGAGCCAGCATCAAGGGGATAACAAGGTCTTTGGGATATGACCGAAAGACCGTGCGACGCTACGTCCATGCGGGCCTTGACGCCGGACTTAAGCGGGAGGAGCCTTTCCCCGATGAGCAGCAAATGCTTGGCAAACTCAAGGCAGTTCTGGACAGGTCGGTCCTGGTTCGACGGGCGCCTGCCCAACAGATACTTGGCCGCTACCGGGATGAGATTGCCAATCTTTTGACGGAAAAGGAGATGACGGCCAAACAGGTCATGCGGCTGCTTGTAGAACGGCACGCCTTGAAAGTGAGCTATGCCAGTGTTCTGCGCTACGTTGGCGATGAATTCAATTTGGGCAAACCTGAAGCTACGGTTCATCTGGAAACCGCGCCTGGAGACGAGGCGCAGGTGGACTTTGGATATGTCGGGCGCATGCGGGACCCCGAGTCGGGAAAGGATCGAAAGACCTGGTGTTTCATAATGACGCTTTCCCACAGCCGGCATAGATTTGTACGGTTTGTTTTTCGCCAGGATTCACCGACGTGGATCGACTGCCATATCCGGGCCTTCGAATTTTTTCACGGTGTGGTGAAGTGGGTGATTTTGGATAATCTCAAGCCTGGCGTTATCAAGCCTGATCTTTATGATCCAAGGATTCACCACGCATATGCTGACTTGGAAAGGCATTATGGTTTCGCGGCGGACCCGGCGGGTGTAAGGAGGGCAAAACACAAAGGAAAAGTTGAAAGATCGGTTCCCGTAGTTCGAAAGCATCTACTTGCCGGCCGCAAGTTTACCGATATCCGGGATGCCAACGAAAGGGCCCTCGCATGGTGCCGGTTTGAGATTGGAAGCCAGATTCACGGAACCACCAAGCGTAAACCTTACGCCGTCTTTATCTCAGAAGAAAAGGAGCACTTAAAGCCGCTGCCGAAGGCGCCTTTTGAGATTCCCATCTGGAAGGAATGCACGGTACACCCCGATCACCATATCGTCTTTGACAACTCCTTCTACTCGTTGCCAACACGCTATATCGGGGAAAAAGTCTGGGTACGGGGCACGAGCAAAGCGGTTCAGGTTTTCCTGGATCATCAACTGATCAAGACCCATTCGCGATCAATGGAGCCGGGGAAGTGGATAACCGATCACACCGATTATCCGCCCGAAAAACTCGCCTATCTCATGAGCACGCCGGCAAGCTGCATGGCCACAGCCGCCCAATACGGACCTCAAACGCAAACGTTGATTAAACAGATCCTCAAAGCGGGCGGCCACCGCGCAATGAGAAAGGCGCAGGCGGTCCTGAGGCTGGGTTTGAAATGGGGGGCCGACCTGGAGAGGGCATCGGAAAAAGCCCTTGCCTATGGAAGCACCGAGTACCGCAGCATAAGGTCCATGCTGGAAAAGGGTCTCTTGTCCACTGAAGCTCCCGCAGCGACAGCGAATCTCTCCGATCTGGGACAAAGCTTCCTTCGCGACTCAAACTACTTTTCCGGGGAGGATCGCTCATGAACACACAACACCAACTGGCTGCCCAGCTTAGGATTCTGAAACTCGGCGGGTTTCTCGAGACTCTGGATGTACGGCTGGAGCAGGCCAGAGAGGAAGAGATCCCCCATGTTGAGTTTTTACAACGAATGGTCCAGGATGAGATAGAGAGGCGAGAGGCCAAAAAGCTTGCCAACAGGATCCGGAACGCTTGCTTCGAGGAAGAAAAGACGCTCGAAGGCTTTGACTTTTCGTTCAACCCCAGGATTAGAAAATCGCACATCACGGAGCTTTCGACCTGCCTGTTTGTAGAAAAGAAAGAACATGTATTGATCTATGGCCCGGCGGGCGTTGGAAAAACTCATATCGCCGAGGCGCTGGGGCACCATGCCTGTCGCAAAGGCTATGAGGTGCTCTATGCAAAAACCACCAAAATCCTGCGAGGCCTTCTTGCTTCGCGTGCGGATCATTCCTGGGAAAAGCGCATCAGAAGATATATCAAGCCCGATGTGTTGATCCTGGACGACTTTGGCCTTTCGCCTTTTACGGCCACCCAAACCGAGGACATATACGAGCTTATTGCCGAGCGACACCTCAAATCCTCCATCATAATCACCAGCAATCGACCGCCACAGGATTGGGTGTCCCTGTTTCCGGACCCGGTCGTAGCAAACTCGGCTTTGGACAGACTGGCTCATAACGCCCACCACATCATGATCGACAGCGGTGAGTCATACAGGAAGAAGCTGAGTCCCGGCAGGGCAAAACAGTGATGCCCTTGCTCGGTTCACAGACGGTGGGCTGAACAATCATGTCAACGCTCAACACGAAGAATGGATAAGAGCCATGGAAATTTTAGCCTGGAACTCTGACAAGCAGCGCATGACAACACTGGACGTGGAGTTTACCGAAGAAAACACGACATGGTTTGACAGGTGCACCAAGGGGTCCGATATACACAAAATAACGGACTTGGACGGCGGCATTTTGATCAGTAAGGCCGGATGTGAATATCCGGTTTGGATCGGGGGCAAATCGAGAGCCAACATCGAATACAGCAGAAAGATAGCACGGGAGCTGGTAAGACTATATATGCCCTCGTAGCGAAAACTCTTTGGTGGGGGAGGGGGAAACTCCGGTTGCCCTACGGGCTCCCTCCGTTTCCCCCCCCCAACCCCCAAAAAAATCACCCCCCGGGAAGACAAGTTGGGGGGAAATTATGATCCACAGGTTGGGCGATTCGGGGGGACAAATCAACCAATCACTCATGCCCACTTCGGCAAAAGGGGGGAATTAAGATGATTTTGGAGGAGGGGAATTAACGTGATGTTTGACATTAGTTGATTAGTCGTTTCTTTTCGCCACTTGTTCTTCACATTGGCAGCCTTTTGGTTTGCACGTCCTCCTTGTGAAGCCGTTTTCCAATGGACGACAGCACAGACAATTTCCTTAAGATTAAAGGTGGAAATGGCTGATTCTTCACGGTATATGTCTTCAAATATTGAGCGGACTAGTAACTCAAAGCGTCTGAGGTTGATGCCTGCCGAATAATGTAATGGAACTAATTTTGCAAAAATACCTCGATATTTTCTGACGAATTGGCAACCCAGGCTTGGTGTTGGCAGAACCTCGAACTGACAGTCGCAATCACAATAAGAATATGCTTCCCGCATCGATCGGTACTGTTCAGGAGTGTACAGCATGGCGCTTGTGCTCCATTCATGAATGACCGGAAAGCCTAATTCCAAGGATATGGAAAGAGTACAACTTTCTGCCCGGTTCTGGAAGGAAGAAGTTGACCAGCCGGTCAGACTTGCGAAATGTTCATAGCCTGCGTCTTATTCGGGGGGTGTGTTTTGGAATTGGAGCGCCCGTGTAGCGAAGAAATGAGCACTGGAGCCGCACGGAGATGGAAACCGGAAGCCCCGAAACCGGACTCTGGTCCGGACGCCGGGAGCCGCGAAGAAGAACTCCACGCTCCGCGAGGCGGGCCGGTATTTTCCTAGCCCGCGCTCGGCGATTCAGGCTCACCGAGGCACTCAATTAATGCTTGTTTAACGATGTCATTGATAGAAGTATGCTTTGAAGCTGCGTGTTTAGCGAGCTTTTGATGCAACTCCGGGCCAACTCTGATATTGAAAGTCCCTTTAAATGGCTTGTCAGGAGATCGACCCAGTTCCTTGCATGTGGCCAGGTAATCTTCGACAGCAGACTCGAATTCGGCCTGAAGCTGATTCGGGGACTGAGCTTCGTAGGTGACCAGATCATTGATGAACAAAAGCTTTCCATGAAGACAGTCATCTTCGATACTGATTTCAATCGAGCCGATAAAACCTTTGTAGCGTAGTATATTTTTCACGGCCGAATACCTCTTCCCTTTAATTCATCAATGATCCGATCCAGAACGTACTGCTTGACGATACTGCCGGGATGAGGCTTGTGAAAACTGAGGATACTCCCGGATTCCGGATCACGAAATTTGACCCTTGACCCCATACCTGTGACCTCTTCGTAGCCGAGTCCATTGAGAAGAGCCATAAGTTCGCTCCATTCAAAGTCCCTGGGCTTTGAAAACAATCGAGCGAGCAGCTTGTTCTTCTTCGACATAAAGTTAAAGCCGTAGCGGCGATTCGCAACTATAATTCAGTTGCAAAATATTATACGTTGTCTCCTGAGAAAGTAAACAAAATATCCCGGGGAAACTCCCGGACCTCAGAAATTCAAGCTCCCCGGGGCGGACTCCCTTCGCTCGGCTCAGGGCAAGCTCACCTGCCCGATCAAGCTAAAGTATCTCAAGAGCAAATAATCCGCTCACCGTTCACTGCTCTTTGGTGCCCGATAAGCATAATCCACGTTGAGCGAAACCACGTCGAATTCGCTTTCCACCCGGCCGTGCAGCAGATATGCATGGCTCATGTCGAGGTCCTGGCAAAATCGCCTGAATGGTTTCGGGAAAAAGACCGTCTCAAAGATTCCCGTTTTATCTTCGAAGGTAAAAAACTCCATTTGTTCCCCTTTCCCGGTCAAGACTTCCTTCCGTGTGACGGGCCATCCTTTCATGTGGATTTTTTCCCCCACGTGTGCGGCCATATCGGATGCCGGTACGATCGCCGCCCGGAGCGAGCGGAAAAAAGGCTCGACCAGGTCAAGAGGATGGACCGAGAGGGGAAATCCCAGGGTTTCGGATTCATGCGCCCATTTCCGGTGGTCGGAAAAATCCGGGAGGGCAGGGACCTTTATCGGAGAGCGCGAGCGGAATGCAACCATTTGCGACCGGGGTTTTACAATACAGTGGCCGGTAATCGGTGGTCGGTGGTCAGAGAAAAGCCTTTTCTGACAACTGTAGTCTGGCCACTGGCGACTGCCTTCGGTGTTCAGCCAGGCTTCGATGAACCAGAGGATTTGAGGGCGGTTCAAGACCCCGGAAATGGAGTCCAGGGCGCCGCTTTTGGCAAGTATGGCGGCGTCCGGGGCAGATACGCCGCCTTGGCCTCCCACTCGATCGACAAAGTCTTCGATTGATGAAAACGGTCCGCCCCGGTTTCTTTGTCTGATAATAGCTTCGATGGCGCTTTTCCTTATTCCCTGAAGCTGCTGAAAACCTGTTCGTATCATGTTTCCCCTGCCGGTGCAGGGCAGCCGGCTTTCGTTTATGTCCGGTCCCAGCACCTCGACCCCCATGCGGCGGGCTTCCGAAATGTAGGCGAAAGCGCTGTAATAGCCTCCTCCATTGGAGAGGACCGCCGCCATGAATTCCGCCGGATGATGGGCTTTAAGATACGCGGACTTGAAGCTCACCAGGGCATACGAGGCCGAGTGCGGCTTGCAGAAAGAATAGCCGGAAAAAGAGGCGAACATGTCCCAGAGGCTTTCCACCACCTCGGGGGAAATCCCGTTTCGGGCGCATCCCTGCGCAAAGCGCGCCCTGTAGTCTGAGAGCTGCTCCCGGCTTTTTTTGCTTATCACTTTTCTCAGCCTGTCCGCCTCGCCCCATGAAAAGCCGGCCAGCGCCATCGCCGCCTGCACGACATCTTCCTGATAGATCAGTATTCCGTAATTTTCGGCAAGGATCTTTTTCAGGCTTGGATGGAGCGGTTCGTATGGTTCTCCATGGAGCCGCCTCAGGTATTGCCGAATAAACCGGTTTGCGGCCGGGCGGATAATGGACGAATGGATTACGGCATGCTCGAAATCGCCCGTTTTCGCCTTTGCCTGGAGAAGCCGCATGGCTGGGGATTCAAGGTAGAAGACGCCCATTGTATTTCCCCGGCTGATGATTTCCCGGGTTTGCGGGTCGTCAATCGGATTGAAGTTTGCATAGTCGATGCTTTCTGCCGTATTTTCCCGAACCGAATCGATGGTGTCGCGGATCACGGCAAGCGAGCGATTGCCGAGAAGGTCTATTTTGACAAGGCCCGCCTTTTCGGTCTGCTCTTTTTCCCACTGGATGATCCGGACACCCCTGGCGCTAATCTGCACCGGCACATACCTCGATACCCGGTCCGGAACGAGCACCAACCCCCCGCAGTGGGTCCCGATGTTTCGGGGCACTGACTCCAGGCGCGAAGAAAGATGGATAATTTCCGGCCAGGGCGGGTCCAGGGGAAAATTGCGGAATTTGGGAGATGATTTTATATGCTCCCATATTTGCCCGCCCCCCGAGGCCCAATAGTTCATCCTGCGGGTTACTTCCTTTATCTCGGAGGCAGGGATGCCGTATACTTTCGCCACTTCCCGCACCGAGGCCCTGGCCCGGAACCCCACGTGGCTGCTGACCAGGGCCAGCCTCCGGCTTCCGTAACAGGTCGTTATTTCTTCGAAAAGGCCATCGCGTTCGTCCCACGGGAAATCAACGTCGATGTCCGGGAGGTCCTTACGTTCGGGATTTAGAAATCGGCCGAACAGCAGATTGTGCCGGATGGGATCGACATGGGTTATTCCCAAAAGATAGCTGACCAGGCTTGCGGCCCCGCTGCCCCGACCGCAGTGGATCGGACGGCGGCGCACAATATCGGCCACCACGAGAAAATAATCCACAAACCCTTTGGAGCGGATAAGATCGAGTTCGGCGGCGAGGCGATCTTCAATCGCTTTAGAGGTTTTTCCGTAACGCCGGCCAATCCCCCTGCGGCACTCGGAGACAAGGAGGGCGAAGTGGTCCTCGTTTTCATCGAGGTAACGAGGGAAAACGGTCTGAAAACGGTCCCAGGCGGTATGGCAGGCCTGGGCGATCTTTACCGTATTAGCCAGCGCTTCCGGACAGTTGGGGAAGTGTACGGACATCTGGCGGGCTGATTTCAGCCATTGGCCCGCAGTTGCGATCTCCCCCGGCATAAGCGATGCCAGGGTTTTATTCAGGTCTATGGCCCGAACAAGCCGGTGAAGCGGGTAGTCCTGCTGCCCGGCAAAGTGGACCGCGTTTGCGGCCACAGGCGCAATGCCGATTTCCTTCGCCGTACGGAGGAGCTTTCGGTCGGATGGGCCCGGCACTATTTCAAAAAAGCATTCCAACCGGTTGCGTAATATTTTTATCAATTCCGGATCGGAGCTGAGGAGTACAAGATCGGAGCTTTTTTCCGGAAGGCTTCGTATAAGTGAGAAATCATCCTCAGTATGGCGGCGAGTAATGAGTTCCGAGAGGATTTCGTATCCCGGGGCGGTTGCGGCAAGAAACACCGCACTGGTTTGCGCAGTTTTTATCTCGGCCCCGACTATAGGTTCGATCCCGGCTGCGAGCGCTGCTTCCAGAAAATTGATAAGGCCGTAGAACCCGTTTGTATCGGTCAGAGCAAGATGGGTAAAACCGGCCTTTTTAGCCTCCCTGCACAGGACTTCGGGCGAACTTACCCCCTGCATCATGGAATAGAAGGAATGCACATGGAGGTGGACAAAATCCATAGCGGCTCAGTCGTCAGTTGTCAGTGGCCGGTCGTCAGAGAAAAGCTTTGTCTGCCCACCGAAGACTGACCACTAACAACTGCCCAGACAATTATGTCTTTGCCGAATTTCATGCGGATCGAATCCAGGACCTTCTGAAGATTGCGCTCCTTTGACGATCTTTTATTTTCCCACGTGAAAAGCGGAAGCTGAACAAAGGGCATGACGAGGTCCGAAAATTCCAGCACCAGCCTGCGCACGGCCACGCGCCTCCGGAAAAGCTGGTAAAAGACGGGGAGAACCGACTGAAAAAGGAACCGGTCAGCCTGGACAGAGCCGGGGGAAATCCGCCTGCGGGCATCGACCGATATGCCGTCCGCATACCGAATCTCCAGCCTGAAACTTCCCGGACAGCGATTATGCCGGCGCAGGTCCCATCCCCCCTCTTCAACCTGCCGGAACAAAACGGATTCCAGCCGTTTCTTATCGATTTCATCCCGGTCCAGAATTTTCGTAATGGATAGCCGCTGAACCTGCCGAGCGGGAAGTACGGGGGCAGGATCCATCCCCTTTGCGATTTTAAGAAGACGCTCCGCACTCCTGCCGAAAACCGCCGCAAGCATGTCGAGAGGGAAGGATGCCAGTTGACCGATTCTCAGAATGTTAAAGCCGGCCAGCCTGGAAGTGGTAACCTCACCTACGCCGGGAAGAAGATCCACGGGCAGAGGTGAAAGGAACGATTCTTCATTGCCGGGGAAGATAAAACCCAGGTTTCCCATGTCGATGCAATTTGCTGCAACCTGGCTCACCAGTTTGTTTGAAGCAAGCCCGATCCGTGCCCGAAGTCCCATTTTTTTATAGAGCTCTTTTTCCATCCTGCAAGCCAGATCCGGGCCGGGCCCCCAAAGGCGGCGTGTCCCGGTAATATCTATGAAGTAACTTCCCGGGCGGCTCCCTTCGACAAGCGGCGAAAAGAGTCCGAATTCCCGGACGATCTCCAGGTGTTTGCCCCGATAATGATAAAAATCAGACGGCATTACATGAATCCGGCGGCACAGGCGGCGCGCCCCGCAAAGCGGCATGCCCTCGCGAATGCCCTCTTTTCTGGCATTGCTGTTTACACCCTGGATAACAGACCTCTCGCCTGCTTGGGCCAAAACGAGCGGGCGCCTTTTCAATTCCGGCCGCCTCAGTTCCTCGATCGCCGTATAAAAATCGGCAATTCCCAGATGAACGATATTCCTATTCACTGTTCACTATTCACTGCTTTTCGCCGGTAATTGCGCAGCAGCCCCATTACAACACCCACCACTTCGATCTGTTCGGCATTTGCCACAATCGATTTCATCCGGGAATTGGCCGGCTTCAATTCGATTTTGTTCTCTCTGCGGTAAAATTTCTTTACGGTCGCTTCCCCGGCTACCAGGGCCACAACCGTTTGTCCGTTTTCGGCTTGGGGCTGCCGGGTGATGATTAAAATATCGCCGTCCCGAATGCCGTCTTCGATCATTGAATCGCCTCGGACCCGCAGGGCGAAATTGCTTCCGTTGCCAAAGAAATTTTCCGGAACTTCTATCGATTCCGCTGTCTGGACAGGCTCGATCGGTATTCCGGCGGCAACCGTTCCCAGGAAGGGAATGCTTGCGGCCCCGGCCTTCAGGGCGGAGCGTAGCGGGGTAAGTTCGAGGGCTCGTTTTTTGTTGTTCCACGGCGTCCGCAAATACCCGCGTTCTTCGAGTTGCTTCAGGTGCTTGTAAACCGAGTTGAGAGATTTGAATCCGAGATGGCGCCGCACTTCCTCATAAGATGGAGAATAGGCGTGCCGGCTGATATATTCCCGCACGAACCGAAAAACTTTTTCCTGCGCCGGAGTAAGCCCTGTCATCCCGAATTCCTTTTGGAGAGTTTGAAGTTGAGTTTAGGTGAATAAAAGGTGAAAGTCAAGACAATTTTGCCATATTTCGACAGTGGCACTGAAGAAAAAAATTCTTTTGCCGATCTATACCCATGGAAGGGTGCATTTTGAAGGTGTTGGATCTTTATCGCATGTGGGTAATCAGCCGGCGTAGGCGCAACAGGAGCGGTTTGCCAGTGGGACTATCCGGCCGACTGAAAGAACGAATGCATATCGAACGCAAAATGACGGGAAGGACTCCTTATGAAAGATCGGCCAGGCGAGGCAAATCGGTTTGGAAGTTCGGGGCCGGAGAGGGAAGGAAAGTATCTCACCTTTTCTCTGGGGGATGAAGAATACGGAATCGGCATTTTGAAGGTGAAGGAAATAATCGGGATGATGCGGATTACGCCGGTGCCTCAGACACCTGATTTCGTTAGAGGGGTGATAAACCTCAGGGGCAAGGTGATCCCGGTCATTGACCTGCGGCTCAGGTTCGGCATGAACGAGAACGGCTATACCGAACGCACATGCATTGTGGTGGTCGAAATCGACAGTTCGGAGGCAAAACTGCACATAGGCGTGGTGGTGGATTCGGTTTCCGAGGTGCTCAGTATCAAGGGCGCCGATATCGAAGACACACCGAGCTTCGGGACCGCTTTGAAGACCGACTACATCCTCGGAATGGCGAAAACGGGCGGCGGCGTGAAGATACTGCTCGATATCGATTCCGTTCTGAGCAACAGCGAATTAAGTCTTCTCGATAAAGTGGCCTGATGAATAGTGAGTAGCGATGAGAAACGATATGCCGGATCGCCTGTTTCAGCAGTTCAGTCGGCTTGTCTATGAGCTGTGCGGCATAAATTTACACGAAGGCAAAAAAGCGCTTCTACAGGCAAGGCTCAACAAGCGGCTGCGATTGACCGGCATCGGTTCATACGAAGAATACTTCAAATTTATAACCTCCGGGAGGCATACCGGCGAATTCGTCAATTTTCTGGATTCCATCTCGACAAACCTTACCTATTTTTTTCGAGAGTCCCCGCATTTTGATTTTCTGGATAAGGTTGCCCTGCCTGAACTGATCGAGAACAAGCGAAAAAAGAGGGACTCCAGGGTCAGGATATGGAGCGCGGGGTGCTCGACAGGCGAAGAGCCATACAGCCTGGCGATGTGTGTGCTGGCGCATCTGCCGGATATCGCGAGATGGGATTTCCGGATACTTGCGACCGACATATCGACTCGAGTGCTCGAGACGGCAAACCGCGGGATTTACTCGGAGGAGAAGGTAAGCAAAGTTCCGCCTGCACTCCGGCAGGCCCATTTTCAAAAGATCAGCGGCGCAAACGGGAAACCGGACTTCCGGATAGCTTCACATGTCAAACGGATCATCACTTTTCACCGGCTGAACCTCAAAGAGCATTATTCCTTTAAAGGGCTCTTCGATTTCATTTTCTGCCGAAACGTAATGATCTATTTCGACAAGAAAACACAGGAGGAAATCGTCAACAGAATGGCGGGCTTTCTCGCCCTCGGGGGCTATCTTTGTATCGGCCATTCCGAAAGCCTCACAGGACTGGCGCATAAGCTCTCTTATGTGCGGCCGGCTATATACCGTAATTAGCCTACATCCGGAAACATACAACCACCGGGGATTATAGCTTTGATGAATCCGGAAGCATTAAATACAGGAAAGTCTCAGACAATAAGAGTAATAGGAGTGGCTGATATGGCGCTCAGCGATTCGCCGGACGAGTTGCTGGTCACATATTCTTTGGGTTCCTGTATTGCCGTCATAATTTTCGACCCGGTGGCAAGCGTGGGCGGAATGCTTCATTACATGCTTCCCGAGTCATCTCTCGATCCGGAAAAGGCAAAGAAGAACCCATGTATGTTTGCGGATACGGGGATCACGCGTCTTTTTCAAAGCAGCTACCGGATGGGGGCCAGAAAAGAGAACATTGTGGTGAAAACAGTCGGGGGGGCACAAATGTTCGACCCCAACGGTCTTTTCAATATCGGCAAGATAAACTATCTGGCGATGCGCAAGATTTTTTGGAAAAACAACGTAGCGATTGCCGCCGAGCACGTAGGTGGAGAAACCAACCGCACAGTTTGGTTGGAGATGGATACGGGCGGAGTGATTCTGAAGGTGGGAAGCGAAGCTGTCATAGAGATTTGATGTGCAACGATTACATCCGGATTCCGGCCCTGATCCCGAGCCCGCCCACCCGCCCGAAAGGCGCTGCCGGGAAGACGTACTGCCGGAATGACGCTCATTGCGCGAGGTGCGCCATGTCGTGCAACGTTCTAATAGTGGATGATTCCAGATCGATGCGGAAGGTCATACTGAAGACTCTTCGACTCTTCGGCTTCCAGCTCGGAGAGTGCCTGGAAGCTTCAAACGGCCAGGAAGCTTTGGGCATTCTGGAGGGCAGGTGGGTTGACCTGATTTTGTCCGACGTTCATATGCCTGTAATGGACGGCATCGGGTTTATGCGATCCCTGAGAGAGAAGGATATTTGCGGAGATACTCCGGTGGTCTTCGTTACAACCGAAGCAAACAAAGACAGGCTCAATCAATTGATGGATCTGGGCGCCAGCGGTTACATCCGCAAACCCTTTCGGCCCGAAGAGATCGGGGCCTTGCTGAGCCGCATCATGGGGGATACAGATGGCTTTCGAGTGGGAACAAGTATTGAAGGACGTGATTTCTGAAGTCCTCGAGTCCATGTTTTTTGTAATGGTGGAGTTCGAGGAATGTGGGCAGCAGGATCGGTCTTTCGACTATGCATCGGAAATCCATCTCCTCAATCACAATGGGCGTATCGCCATTTGTTTGCGAGTGAGTGAAGAATTCGCCGGGATGATAACCGCCAACTTCCTCGGCATCGAGGAAAACCAGGTTGATGATGATGATCTCAAAGACAGCCTGAAGGAACTGGCAAACATGGTCGGGGGCCGATATCACGCCCACAGCAATTATGCGGACCGGCAGTTGGGAATACCCAGTGCCTGGAAGACAGGAGCCGAAGGGATGGATAGGACTCGGGCCGCCGCCGGGCTTGGCTTCACCTTTTTGGGAGAACCGGCCGGCTCGGCCGTTCTCAATTATTTGCCCGGTTGAGGCTGTGAAACTACTCGAGATGAATCGCACAGACAATGCAAATGAAGCAGATAAAAGTACTCATAGTTGATGATTCAGCCATTGTTAGAAAGATCTTCTCACAGGAATTGTCGAAACACGCCGATATTTCCGTTATAGGTGTGGCGCCCGACCCATATGTAGCCAGGGATAAGATCGTCAATTTAAAGCCTGACGTCATCACTCTGGATATCGAAATGCCACGGATGGACGGCTTAACCTTTTTGCGAAAGTTGATGAAGTATCATCCGATACCGGCAATTATCGTGAGTTCACTGACCCCGGCCAACAGCGAAATGGCCCTGGATGCGATGGAATACGGGGCGGTCGAAGTGCTGGCCAAGCCTGGAGGATCGTACTCGGTCGGTGATATGAGCGAACAGTTGGTCGAAAAAATCCGGGCGGCAGCCAGCGTGCGTATGCCTGGCCCGAGGCCAACGGCAGAGCGCAGCGCAGAGAATAACGACCATAAGCTCAGCCCGGCGCTCAAGCAATCAACCCATAAGGTTATTGCAATGGGCGCATCGACCGGGGGGACCGAAGCGCTGAAATCCGTTCTCATGGAAATGCCCGCCAGCGCCCCTGGAATCGTGGTCGTCCAGCATATGCCCCCGCGCTTTACAACGACTTTTGCGAACCGGTTGAACAGCTTGTGCCGGATCGAAGTACGCGAGGCCGGTGACGGGGACGCAGTTCTGCCCGGGACCGCCCTGATTGCCCCGGGCAACTTTCATATGGTGCTCAAGCGGGTCGGGGGCACTTATTACGTGGAGGTGAAAACCGGGCCGCTCGTTTTCCACCAGCGTCCTTCAGTGGACGTGCTTTTCCTTTCCGTTGCCCGCTTTGCCGGGGCGAACGCGCTCGGTGCGATTATGACCGGCATGGGCAGGGACGGCGCTGCCGGATTGCTCGAGATGAAAAAGGCGGGCGCTTATACAGTCGCTCAGGATGAAGCGAGCTGTGTGGTGTTCGGGATGCCCAAAGAGGCAATCCGGTTGGGGGGGGTCGACAAGATTGTATCTTTGCCGGATATTGCACGAACTTTGATGGATTTTCTGAATTCCGGGGAAACCACTTTTGACTGCACTGCCGCAGGCAAGGTGAAAGAGATTTAGAGGAGGTAGCTTCCATGGCTTACAAGGACCTTACAGTGCTCGTAGTTGACGATTTTGTGACAATGCGGCGCATCGTGAGAAAGATTCTGCGCGACCTGGATTTTCAAAACATTATCGAAGCCGAAGATGGATCGGTGGCCCTTGATATCCTTAAAAAGACAAAAGTAGACCTGATCGTTTCGGATTGGAACATGCCCAAAATGACCGGCCTGGAACTGCTCAAACTGGTCCGGAGCACCGATAATATCAAGGACACTCCATTTCTGATGCTCACAGCGGAAGCTCAGAAGGAAAACATAATAGAAGCAATCAAGGCGAGGGTCAGCAACTACATAGTAAAGCCGTTCACGGCTGCGACCCTCGAGGAGAAGCTGGCCAAGGTCGTGCCGCGGTAGGGTGGAGGGGGTCTGTCTTGCGTGAGACGGATTCAGGCGATGAATTTGTGCAGTTGATTCTAATTTGGGCCGCTATTTATGGAAAAAATACTTACCCGGCTAGCCAGTGGTGTAATTGACGGTCCTGACGACCTGATGGGAATCGGGGAGTGCCTGAACCTTCTCGACGAGTTTGAGGGCCGATTTGGCCTGTCAGGACCGCTGGCTGGAGCTGTTGAAAGGGCAAGACTGATTTTCAAGCGCCTCATTCTGGAGGAGTCCTCCGACCCGAGCGCCGATTGGCTCGAGATTCAAAAGCTGCTCGGTTCCCTTGATCGTCTCGACGCTGCGCCGGGTAGTGCGGAGGCTGGGAGCGCCGGGATCGAAGCAGCGCCTGAATCGGAGGGGGACGATGATTTTTTTGCGTCAATGTCCACGGATTCAGGCAACGGTTCGGATTCGGTCGAGTCGGTCCTCGATCTGCAAAGCCTCTTTAAAGAGCAGAGCCGGCCCGAAGCAGCCGAAATACAGGACCCTGAACTTCTCAAGGATTTCATCGAGGAAGCCAAAGAGCATCTTTCGACGATCGAGATGAACATGCTCGGCCTTGAAACCAACCCCGGGGACACCGAAGCGATAAACGCGGTATTCCGGCCCTTTCACAGCATAAAAGGCGTCGCTGGTTTTCTCAATTTGAAGGAAATCCATCATCTGAGCCATGAGGTCGAGAACCTGCTTGATTCAGCAAGGTCGGGCAAGTTGGCGGTGACCGACTCGGTGATCGATATAGTTCTGGGGGCTACCGATATTTTGAAGGGCCTGCTCGAGGAACTGGAAAAAGGCGAGGGAGGACGCAAAGAGGATTCGCCGATAGTTAAGAGTTTTCTTGAAAGGGTCAAAAACTTTAGCGGTGATCCCTCCGTTGGCGCCGGGATTCCGGTCAGGAAAGTTGGAAAGATTCTCGTCGAGCACGGGGTCATCGAGGATGAAACAATACACGACATTGCTCAAAAGGGCAAACAGCAGGGAAGGAAGTTCGGCGAGGCGGCAATAGATGAAGGGGTGGCCAGCCCAAGGGAAGTATCAAGGGCTTTGCGCGAGCAGCGGCATACGATTGAAAACGCCGCATCGGTCAGGATTGACACGCGCAAGTTGGACAACCTTGTTGATATGGTTGGAGAACTGGTCATTGCCCAGTCAATGGTGTTACAGAACCCGGACATTCTGAAAATAAAAGATCAAAAACTCCAGAAGGACTGCGTTCAACTCAACAGGATCACCTCCGAGATACAGCGTATCAGCATGTCTATGCGCATGGTCCCCATTAAGAACACTTTCCAAAAGATGATCCGGCTGGTTCGCGACCTTTCCAGGAAATCCGGAAAGGAAGTCGTTCTGACAATGAAGGGAGAGGAGACCGAAATCGACCGCAACATGGTCGAAGAGATATATGAGCCGCTCGTGCATATGATCCGAAACTCGGTTGACCATGGAATCGAGATGCCCGAGGAACGCGTCGCAGCAGGCAAAGACCCGACGGGAACGATACTTATCTCAGCCGAGCAGAAGGGGGGTAACATAGTAATAGACATAGAGGACGACGGGAGGGGGCTGGACGGCAAAAAGATACGCGATAAGGCGATTGAACGGGGGATAATGAGCGCCTCCGATCAACTCGATGAAAAGGCGGTTTTTAATCTGATTTTCCATCCAGGGTTTTCGACCAAGGACAAGGTGACCGAAATCTCAGGGCGTGGCGTTGGGATGGACGTGGTAAAGAAATGCGTTGAGCGGCTCCGCGGCAAGATCGAAATATCGAGCCAGTTCGGCAAGGGGTCGTCCTTTCATTTGAAACTGCCTCTCACGATGGCCATTATCGACGGGATGATCATACAGATCGGGGCTGAGCGATTTATCGTGCCGACAATTGCTCTCAAGGAAGCCCTCAGGCTGTCGAAGGAGGCGTATTTTACCGTCCAGGGGAGGGGAGAACTGGTCAAGGTTAGAGACACCCTTATGCCGCTTGTCCGTCTGCACAGCTATTTCGATGAAGAACCCAAATACCGCAACCCCTGGGAGGCGTTGCTCCTCGTGGTGACAGAGGGCCGGAATTCATATTGTCTGCTTGCCGATGGAATTGTTGGCAGGCAGGAGGTGGTGATCAAGAGCCTTGGAGGCATGTTTAAGCTATTGCCGGGAATTTCAGGGGGGGCCATACTGGGAGATGGTAAGATTGCATTGATAATTGATGTAAAAGGAATAATCAATCTATACGAGGAAAGCTCAAAATGATGTCACTAGGATCGCAGGACTGGGATGAACTGGTCAAACTTCTTAAAGAAGCTGAAGAATGCCTGGCTGCTCTGAGCGTTGGGGACAGCGAAAAAGAGATGGAAAGATGTCGCCGGTCTCTTGAGTCATTTCAGGCCATAGCGGCCATGCTTGGTCTGGAGGACCTGGGGAAGGCCGGAGTCGAACTGGGAGAATTTCTGACCGCCAACGTCTCGCCGGGCAGCATGGACTCTATTGCCGCTCTGGGATTCGCAATAAGCTCGGTCATCGACTGGATGCATGCTCTTAAAAAGGGCGGCGGGCGCCCCGAAATCGATTTGAACGAAATACTGGAAATGTTGAGACCACCGCAGACGGCAGCGTGCGCAATCAGTGGAGATGAATTGTCTGTGGAACCTGTGCCTGAAATTTCGGGGAGCATGTATGAAACAGGTTTTGAATCCCTTGACGGAGGTGAATCAGCTCTCGATTTCACTAACTTGAGCGAGTTGGTAAGGAGTTGGGGCGGTGAGTTGTCCGTGGCCCCGAACGGAGACTGCGGCGCTAAATTCAGCCTTACATTCACGGGTTCGGCGAGTTCCCTGAAAAAAATCGAAAAGCTGTTCCACTCCGCAGACCCTATGGCTTCGGTACCGAACAGGCTCCAGGAAGAAACCGTGATCCAGACCCTGGTGTCAAAGGGCAAGGAGTTCATGGAAGTGTTCTCCAGCGGCGATCTGATCGGTGCGCAGGCAGTCCTGCTGAAGCTGGCCGATCAGCAGTCTGAGTCCTCGGGTCTTTACAGAGAAATTGGAAACCTGGCCAGGGGGCTGCACGATTCAATACGCAGTTTCTTCAACACTCTTGACCCGTCCCTCCATGAGATTGTCAAGGATAAGATACCCGACTCCGGAAATCGCCTGGAACACATAATGGAGATGACGGAGAAGGCGGCCATAACCACCCTGGACCACGTGGAAGCCATGCAGGAGAGGCTTTCGAGTGAGATGGAACACGTATCGAGACTGCGGGGGCTTCTCGGAGGGCTGACCGCGCTAGGTGATTCGGCAAGAAAAAAACTCGACCAGGCCGCTCAGGCTCTGGACGCCATGGAAACTATAATTGGCCGGCATCGCTCGGACCTGGACATAATCCTTACCGCACAGGACTACCAGGATTTAAGCGGTCAGGTCATTCTCAAGATAACCCTGCTGCTCAAGGATATTGAAAGCAAACTTGTCAACCTGATCCGCACCTTCGGGGTAAAGTCGGAAACCGTCAGACAAAAGACGAACACCGATCTTTATGGCCCGGCACACCCCGCTTCGGAAAACGCGGTGCACTCCCAGGATGAGGTCGATTCGCTGCTGGCCGACTTTGGATTTTAGTCCAACGATCCGCCGGCACTGCCGATGTCAACTTTCCGAGTGGGTGGGCACACTTTATCGTGTGCCCACCATTTTGCATCCGGGCAGACCGGCCGGGAAACTACTGCGCCTTTTTCCTCAAAAGCGCCTGGGTATCTATGGTGAAATACATGGCGATCGCGCCGATCAGCAGGCTCACCAGGCAGAAAACGAAGCTCATCCGATAAGCTGCAGCCTGGAATTTGTCGCCGACTTTGCCGTACGAGTCCAGGACAAGTCCCATTAGCAACTGAAACAGTGCGCCTCCGACGATGTACCAGATGTTGAGCATACCGTTGGCCGTTGCTATGAAGCTGTGCGGCTGCCCTTCAGCGATGTGGGCGTAATTGGGCACGTAGGAGCCGCACCAGAAGCCCATTATCAAAAACAGGGGATAAAACATCCAAACGGGTATGGAAGCGGGCCAGATGACTATGGGCAGCCAACTGATTATGTAAATGATCGTCCCGTAAAGTGAGGTCTTGCGGCGTGATTTCAAAAGGCGGTCCGAAGCCCAGCCGATAACGAAAGAGCCGACCCCCATGCCTATGGCCCAGAACATCAGGATGTCTGCGGCCTGCTGTTTGGGTAATCCATAAGTATGCTGGAGGTACGGGATGCACCAGAGTCCCTGAAATCCCATCACCGTCCCATACATAACAAAAGCATAAATGGCGAGGAGCCAGTAATTCCTCATCCTGATGAGTTTCCTCACATTATCCATGAATGAAACCGTGGCCGTGGTTTCCTGGTCGTAATAGTCGACCCCGTCGATCTCGGACACCGTGGGAAAACCTTTGTCCTGAGGTTTGTTCCTGAGCACGATGAAATTCAGAGCGGCCAGTATCAACATGAAAGCGCCCAACCAGTAAAATGATGCGCGCCATCCAACCAGGCCGACCAGAAATGCCAGGGGCGCCGAGGCCAGCAGAGCGCCGGCGTTTCCGAAGGTCAGCATCGTTCCGGTCAGGGTGGAAAACTGGTTGGGCCTGTACCAGTTGGCCAGGATCCTCATGCAGGGAATCCAGACGACAGCTACGCCCACCCCCATCAGAAAACGGCCGAAAATAATCGTCCCGAAGCTGTGTGCGAGACCGAAAAGCGCGGTGCCCACAGCCGCAATGATGAAAAAGGTGCCGACCGAAAGCCTCGGCCCGAGATAGTCGGACAGAATTCCGGAAGGTATCTGCATCAAGGCGTAAGGATAGAAGTACATCGATGCAAGAACCCCAAGACTTGTCGCCGTCAGGCCAAATTCTTTCATTAGCTCCGGGGCTACGACGGCAGGTGCGACCCGGCCAAAATAAACGGAGATGTAGGTCAAAAGCAGCATTCCGTAGCAAACCCAGCGGTAGCGAAGCATCCGCTTCGCCAGACCGGCAAACTCCGTCTCTGAAACGGCAAGTCCAGCGGTCACCTCACTCATTTATATAACCCTCCCTTTATCTGAGCACGTTGCCGGCAATTACCATTCTCATCACTTCCGAAGTGCCTTCGTAAATCTCGGTAATCTTGGCGTCCCGGTAAAGGCGCTCGACCTTGGTCCCCTTTATGTAGCCGATACCTCCATGGATCTGCACTGCGCGGTCCGTTTGACGGGAAGCCGTCTCGGAGGCGAACAGCTTCGCCATGGCGGCTTCCTTGCTGTAAGGAACACCCTGATCGTAGCACCAAGCCGCATGATAGGTGAGAAACCTCGATGCCTCGACCTCGGTCGCCATATTGGCAATCATCCACTGGATCGCCTGGAAGGTGGCGATGGGTTTGCCGAACTGGACTCTCTCCTTGGAGTATTTTATCGATTCGTCGAGTGCCGCCTGTGCAATACCAAGGGCCTGAGCGGCGATCCCGATCCTTCCGCCGTCAAGGGTCATCATGGCGATTCTAAATCCCTGGCCTTCGCCGCCGAGCAGATTTTCCTTCGGGATGCGGCAGTCCTTTAGAAAAACCTCGGCGGTAAGAGCTCCACGAATTCCCATTTTGTTGAGGTGTTTGCCGATCACCAAGCCCGGGGCGCCGGCAGGCACGATGAACGCACTGATCCCTTTGGTCCCCTTGGATTTGTCGGTCATTGCAAAAACGATGATCACGCCGGCGACGGGAGCATTGGAGATAAATATCTTGCTGCCGTTCAGCACGTACTCGTTGCCCTCAGGCACCGCAACTGTGGATCCGGCGGCCGCATCGGTGCCCGCGCCTGGTTCGGTGAGGGCAAAAGAACCGAGCATCTCGCCTTTGCACAGGGGGACGAGGTATTTTTTCTTCTGCTCCTCGGTGCCGAACTTGTAGAGCGGATAGCAGGCAAGAGAGGTATGGCACTCGAGGGTGAACCCGGTCGTTGCGCATGCGCGGGAGAGTTCTTCGACAACGATTGTGTAGCTCAGGTAGTCCGAACCGGCCCCGCCGTATTCCTGCGGATACGGAATCCCAAGGAGGTCTTGCTCGGCAAGTTTTTTGATGGTCTCAGCAGGGAATTTCGGCTCGCTGTCGGTGATCTCCGCGAGCGGTTCAACGTATTTTTGACAAAACTCCCTAACGTTTGCACGGATCAGTTTGTGTTCTTCCGTCAGATTGAAATCCATACTGTTCCTTTCCGGTATAAAGTTCGATCAACAATTCGGGCGGCAAGGGCAAATTGACGGGATGGAGCGGGAAATCCCCGGGGGAAAACCCGCTCCATCCCGTCCGGCTCAGGAGTTACTTCTTCTTCTTTTCCGGCTCAGGGATCTCTTCGGTTATGCCGGCAATCTTGCGCGCATAGTTGGCAAACTGGTCGACAGGGGTAAACGCCCGAACAACCAGCTTGGCGCCGTCCGGCGAGCCGCCCCCGTGCATACAGCCCGGGACGCCCGCGCCCAGCGTAAGCCATTCGGTTAGCCTTGCGGCGCGCGCTCTTGCCTCGGCGCTGAACTTGTCGCAGCCCTTGACGGCTTTTTCCACCAGAGGTCCATACTCCGGGTTCTTGAAATCTTCGCAGGACGGGAAGCAGCCCGTCTCGACAATGCCGCCGCCGATGTCCTGGCAGATTCTCTTGGTCTCGTAGGGCAAGGTCGCCACATGGACCTTGTTGGCATGAGCAGTGAGCGAGTCGGCCACCCACGTTCCGCCGGGGCCCGCCTTGCCAAGGGCCATCGAGCCGATTCCCATCGTGTAGGTGGTTTCATTGTTCACTGCCATCTCGACCATCTTGTTGGCAAAGGTGCCGGCGGCCAAACCGTTCACGCGGGCCATGAGAGCGGCGGCGCCGATCATGACGTCCCCCTGGCCCGCTACGCACGCTCCGATGCAGGCCCGGTAATTGGCCGTGAAGTACTCGATTATCTTGCTGGTGTACTTGAACTCCTTGCACATGAAGACTCGTTGGTTCGGCACGAAACAGTCCTGGAAGAGCAGGTATGCCTGGGTAATGCCCGTATCCGGGATATCCCAGCCTTCTTCCTGTTCCCTGGAATCGCTCGGACGGCGCGTTTCCACTATGGTAAGGCCTTCGATGTCCCTGGGCACTACGCACACAACCGCGTAGTCCTGGTCTTCCTCCCGGTATCCGCTGCCGGGCAAAACAAAAATCTCGTTAGAGGCTGCAGTCCCGCAAATCATCGCTTTGTAGCCGCTGATAACCACCCCGTCCGGGCGCATTTCCTTGATATGCACATTGCTGTCGGGGTTGGACTGCTGTGAAGGCCTCATGCTGCGGTCGCCCTTGGCGTCGGTAAGGGCGCCGGCCACAACCAGCCCTTTTTCCTGAGAATTCATGATCCATTTTTTGAGCCGCTCCTGGTAATTGGTGCCGCATTCCTTGTCGATCAGGGCGGTGACGTTCCACATGACATTCTGAGCGTTCCAGCCGACGCACACACCGCCGTTGCAGCTTCCGTTGAACCTGTACATCCATCTTTTGAGTTTCGAGTTGACAATGATGTCGTCCAATGTCTCCATCATGCCGTTCCAGCGGTGAATCTTCTCCCCGGTAAAGGAGGAAGTCATCGTGAAGGTATCGGCGTACTGCGGATCGTTGGAGGCATCGAAAGCCCGGGCGTGGCTCTCAACCGTTCTTTTGGTTGCAGGATCTGTGGTAACGTCTTTGATGAGTTTGCCGAATTTGTAAACATTCGGCCGCAACACCTTTAGTGACTCCAGGTACTCTTTTCTCGTCTTAAGCGCCATCGTTTGTTCTCCTTGCTGTTTTTCATGCCTTCCTCACAGCGTCATTTCAAGGCAACGGCTTGAGCTTGGGCGCCATCGCCATTTTTCGCCAGTATCTCGGACTTGATGCCCATTGGAATTGTTTCGCTGAAAATCCGCGGGTCCATCTGCTTGAGATCCGGGGCTACCTGAGGTGTGAATTCCATCTGAGCGAGGATGTCCTTTTCCAAATCGACCCCGGGGGCGATCTCGACCAGGCTCACGCCTTCCGGGCGTAGCTCGAATACCGCGCGCTCGGTAACATAGATGATTTTCTGGCCGCTGGTCCGGCCGTAGTCCCCGCTGAAGGTGATATGTTCGACTTTATCCACCAGCTTGCGAATCTTTCCTTCCTTGACTATTTTCAAGCTGCCGTCGCCAATGCGGAAGTCGAAGCCGCTGGCCGTGAAAGTCCCGCAAAAAACGACTTTCTTCGCGCTCTGAGTGATGTTTATGAAGCCTCCGGCCCCGGCGATCCGAGGGCCGAATTTGCTGACATTGACATTGCCGAAGCGGTCCATCTCCGCCATCCCCAACACGGCGAGATCCAGGCCCCCTCCATCGTAGAAGTCGAACATGAGGGGATGATCGATCA
The DNA here is from genome assembly GCA_963805125.1 of uncultured delta proteobacterium. Classification (GTDB taxonomy): domain Bacteria; phylum Desulfobacterota; class Syntrophobacteria; order Syntrophobacterales; family Syntrophobacteraceae; genus SbD1. The sequence continues at coordinate 1,224,671 of CAWDTD010000001.1, forward strand.
GTGCTTCCGGGTTGATCGCCGATCCGAAATAGAGTCCGCCCAGAGGCACTCCGCCAACCGCTCCGGGCTCTACCGTCATGATCATCATGTCGCTCATGCCCTCTTCAGCGCAAACGACCCCTACCCCCGGAGGCATGCCGATTCCTAAATTGACCACGGCATTCGGGACCATTTCCATTGCACATCTGCGGCATACCACCTTGCGCTCGTCAAGAGGCAGCGGGTCTGACTTCGCTGAGCGGAATCCTGACCTCCCCGCACAGAGCAGGATTGTAAGGCTCGGCCATCGGGACCTGCCAATGGTTCTCCGGCTTGGCCACCACCACCGCATCGACCACTACTCCGGGAACCTTTACCATCATAGGATGAAGGGTTCCCGCCTTGACCTTTCGTTCCACCTGGACGATCACCTTGCCGCCGCACCCTTTGGCCGCCAGCGCCAGGCACATGAATTCCAGGGCGATTGCCTCGCGCTCGATCGAGATATTGCCGTTTTCATCGGCGCTCGTACCTCGAATTATCGCCACGTTAATCGGGAAGGCCTTGTAGAAAAGATACTCCTTCCCATCTATTTCCATCAGGCGCACATACTCTTCGTGGCTGATGCTGTTGAGCTTGCCGCAGTTTACCCTGGGGTCGACGAATGTCTTGAGACCCACATGGGTGAGGATCCCTGGCTTCTTTCCCGCTATCGCCCTGTAGAGGTGCAGGATTACCCCCTGAGGAACATTATAGGCTTCGATCCTGTTTTCGACGGCCATTTTGATCAGGTCGGGCTGAAGGCCCCAGTGGCCGGAAACAACTCGCCGCACCAATCCGTCCTTGGCCCAGCGGTTCAATCCCCAGTTCGATTTTCCGTCATTCTGACTGGCTCCGAATGTCAGCGTGAGATCTCTGGGCTGACCCGTTTCAAGGAATCTCTTTTCCATTGCCGCCGATATCTCTTCGGGGTGTCCCATCCCGACGAAGCCCGACATCGTGACGGTGTCTCCCGATTTGATGAGACTTACGGCTTGTTGAGCAGACATGAATACGGCCATTCCGACCTCCAATTCAGGTAAGCGGTTAGAAATCCAGGTGAGGCAACTGTTGAAGGGGTTTCACAAACATTTCGGACAAAGTTCGTGCCAGCCCGCCGGGCACAGGATGGTTCAAAGGCGTATTTCCCCAAACCCGGCGCTGCGCCTTAGCCGGAGCGGACTATCTCTGCGCCTCCAAAGTCTTCGCGATATACTTGAATATCTGTTTGAAAACACCCTCGAAGATCTCCGGAGCGATAAAGTAGCCGGGCGTCTGCCGATAAAAGGAGGAGGTGATCTCCGCGGCGGCGGCGTCGATGTCGGGGGCGTTGCGCCTGAAGGTTTCGTACAGGAGCGCTTTCAATTTCAACGCTTCTTCGATGGTTTCGGAGACCGCCGTCCCGGCCTCCTCTCCGGTTATGTAGCCGTAGTGATCGGCGCAAAACAAATTGACTTTCAGGGGTCTGAGTTTTTCGAGGCTGCTCAGAAACTGGTCGATGTTTGTGTTCATGGCGGGGATGAGTTTATCCGAAAAGGGTATGCCGATTGCGTCGGAGGCAAAAAGAATTCCCGCATCGGGTTCATAAGCCGAAATTGAACAGTTCGAATGCCCCGGAGTCTCATAGATCTTCAGCGCGACCCCGCCCAGGTCAATGATGTCGCCCTCCCGAACAGGGAGCGGCTCTATATCGGTCCGCCACTCGAGATCGAAACCCTTGAGCGATTCATTGCTCTCCCCGGCGCTCAACTGGTTGTAGCTGTTTATGAACTCGATCGCCTTTGGCTTCTCGAATGTCTTGACTGCCGCCTGGGAAGCGAGTACTTCAATTGCCGGGTAATTTCTCTTGAAATAGGGGACCATCCCCACGTGGTCGAAATGTGAATGGAGGATCAAAAACCTGGTGATTTCCCCGGGGTCGATCCCGAATTCACGCATCTGGGCCAGAACCAGTGGAAGAATGTAGCTCAACCCGCCGTTGATGAGCGCCGTGCCGCTGTCCCCACGGAGCAAATAGGCCCCCGATTCCTCTGCGCCCAGGTACCATAAGTTGCCGTCGATTTTGCCGGGTTTCCGAGATCGCACCTTATCAGTCTACCGTGCCGCCATGATTGATTCGGAGTTGCCGTCGATTTTGCCGGGTTTTCGAGATCGCACTTCATGCCTCCCTGATATTGTAACATCTCGATCCGGCAGTATCCATACTCACGCGACCACTTGCAAGCGAATATTCATTGATGTAATGATAAACAAACCTGTTGGGACCCGATGATCCGCTGCAAATGAATTGGCCCTCACTGATTCGTCTGCCGGGAATTTGGAATTGAGAGGAGCTAAACGGTGAGGAGTATAAAAATATCCGAGGTGAAATTGAGCGAGGAAGAAATACAGGCTGCCGTCGAGGTGATGCGGTCCGGAAACCTTCGTCAGAATGGGCAATGCGAGGCTTTCGAGCGGGAGTTTGCTCTCAAGGTGGGATCGCGTTATGCTCTCACGTGCGCCAATGGTACGGCTTCCCTTCATTTAGCCTATATGTCGTTTCTCAAACCGGGCGATGAGGTCCTGGTGCCTTCTTTCACCTTCATGGCCACCGGTTCGATGGTCACAATGGCCGGGGGACGGCCGGTGTTTTGTGAAATTGACCCCGATACGCTTCTGATCGATCTCGAAGATGCTGAAAACCGTATCACCGAGCGCACCCGCGCTGTTGCACCAGTCCATCTCTTCGGGAATCCGGTTGATATTGCCGCTGTCAATGAGCTTGCGGCGCGTCACAGCCTGAGGGTGGTATGGGATGCCGCACAGGCGCACGGCGCGACCTGGAAGCAACGAGATATCGGCGCGTTCGACGACTTTGTCGCCTACTCCTTCTATCCCTCAAAAAACATCTTTGTGGGTGAAGGGGGAATGGTATGCACCAATAATGAAGAATATTACCAAAGAATGCGATCAATGCGCAGCCATGGTGAGACCGCCAAATACTACCATACTGCTCTGGGACTCAACTACCGGATGACTGACGTGGAAGCGTCCATTGGGCGCAAGCAGCTCCTGAGACTCGATGAGATGCTGGCCAAAAAGAGACTGAATGCCGAGATCCTGACTGCCGGCCTGGCCGACGTTGCCGGTATCCGGCCCCAGAGAGTCACCCCTGGAGGCATGCATGCCTGGCATCAGTATTGCCTCCTGGTCGATCCTGTTCAATTCGGCTCAAACCGCGACTCTCTGGCCGAAAGACTCAAGGAAAAAGGAATCGCCAGCGGCGTGCACTATCCACGGGGCTTGCATCAGCAGCCCATCTTCGAAGAACTCTATGGTCGATCAAAGCTTCCGGTTACAGAAAAAATAACTGAAAGTATCCTGGCAATACCGGTACACCACGGGTTAACCCCCGATGAGGCCAAAACCATCGTGAAGGCGATCAGACAATGCCGTCGCTGAATGATCACTGATGACCCGGGACCGCAAGAGCTTCCATACAGGGATGAAAGCATATGGGCTAAATCGCCCCAAAACAGGGCGAAGTAGCTGCATGAATTTTCCACTATAATTTCATATAGCTGTGAAATTCACTCAGCGCAATTGGGGCAGATTCTCCCCAAATCTTGGCCCCCGTTTCCACGCACCTCGAAAAATAGACATAAATTACAGATACTTATCCATATCATATCCCGGGCACGGGAAATGCTTCCAAACTTGTTGCGAGCGACCATGACAATTCGAAGTCGAAAGGAGAACGGAAATGGACACTCGTGAACGGCTTGAGGTGAGGCATCTGGTTCAGGAAACAATCGCTTTGTATGAGAATGCAGGCAAGCAAGAGACCCTGGCGCGAATCGCCGACCGTGAAGGTCCCTTCATTCGGGGCGAGCGCTACGTTTTTGCGCTGGACCTTGACGGAAACCTTCTCGCCCACCCATTCTCAAAACAACTTGTGGGCCAAAACCTGACCGACCTGAGGGATTCCAAAGGCAGGAGCTTCATAAGAAAACTGGTGGCCAAAGCTAAAGCCAGGGGCTACGGTTTTATCGACTACATGTGGCCGCTCCCGGATTCAAAAAAAGAGTCTCATAAGACCGTCTTTTTCGAACGGGTTGACGGGATGGTGCTTTGCAGCGGGTTCTACAGCAACGAAGAAAGTCCCATGGAGGTCATTTTCAGGTGTTTTTCGCCTTACGGGCCCTGCTGATAACAGTAACCGGGATCGATTCAGCCCGGGAGGATTGCGATGGACTTCCATTTCCTGCCGGCTCTTCCGGAGTAGATCATGAAACCCGGGACCCGAGGCGACTGTCTGGCGCCGTATCTTTTTTCGGTCAAGCAAAGCATACCCGTCAAAGCGGAAGGCAGAGCCCTTTGGCTTCGCTTCGGGGTCCCCGATGAGGTTACGGTTCATTGACGAATGGTGTCCGAGCTTTCCTGAATCTTTGCAGTTTATCTCGGACGACAGATGCAGAGTCGGTCTTTCTGGTTTTGGGATTTCTTATAACGGCAAGAAAGAACGTGCCCCTGTGCGGAGTTCCCCCGGCAGTCAGTCCGTTGAAGCTCCAGGCGTTGTCGCCCCCTTCGATGGTCGAGAAGTAAATCTGCGTATTATCAAGCAGCCCTTCCAAAAATTTTTGTCCGACGGTTCCGGTTGGACAATTCTTGAGACAAGCATGAATTTTTCCCCGGGGAATGATTAAGTTATGGTGCGAGCGATCGGATATACTTGACATTTGTCCCTAAATAAGCCTCTTAGGGATCGCGCCGGATTTTGAGACTGATTTTGTCGCGAGGATTGAGCAAAACCGCAGGCGTAGCTGGGCTGCGTCAAGGATTTTGCGATTGAGGAGCGGCCGAAGCAGGCCAAAAGCCGGATGCGAGCGCAAAGGTTTTATTTACGGACAAGCCCTTAACAAGACAGCGATACGAATGAAAATTTCGTGCAGGGCCATCCAATCAACAGGCTTTAGCCGCAGAAATTGAACGACCGGATGATCGCGCAGGGGGGCGCCCACCGGCGCCGGTCTCTATCGCACAGTGTTGTTTGTAAGTCTATCTTACGAGGAGAAACGAAAATGTGGAGGAGAAAAAGGGTCCTCGGCGCTCTTATTTTTTTGACCGTCCTGTGTTTTGCGGTATGTCCGGCGCTGGAATCGTCGGCGTGGGCCAGGGCCGGAGGGGGATTTTCCTCGGGAAGCCGTGGGGGCCGGAGTTTTTCGCCTCCATCCATGCCTCGGAGAACGACTCCGTCTCCAACGCCGGGAATGACGCCAAACCCGGGATTGGGCTACGGTAGAAGCCCGTTCTGGTCGGGTCTTGCAGGCGGTGTTATGGGTGGCTTCATTGGCAATATGCTTTTCGGAGGCCGCGCATTTGGAGGACCGATGGGATATGGGGGAGGACCGGGTTTGCTGGACCTGCTCATAATCGGGGGGCTGATCTATTTTCTCTACAGGTTTTTCGTGCGCAGAAGGGCCGGGCAATCCATCAATTATGAAGAGGCCGAGAGCTACCCCCGGAGCGGGACACCTTATCACGGCAGCGGCCGGCAGGCTTTTTTACCTCAAATGAACGAGGTGGAAAGGGGCCTGGAGGAGATCGGCAGATCCGATGCCTCATTCAGCGCCGAAAGTTTCCTGGAAACCGTCGAGGACTTGTTTTTCCGGATACAGGCCGCCTGGATGAATCGCGGCCTCGATAGCGTCAAGAACCTGGTGACGTCGGAAATGAAGGACTATTTCAACGGTGAATTTGAAAGAATGAAGCAGCAGCACATTATTAACCGGCTGGAGAATATCGCGGTTCGGAAAGTGGAAATCGCCGAAGTCTGGCAGGAATCCGGAAGGGATTACATCACCGTGCTTTTTACGGCCAACCTGCTGGACTACACGGTCGACGACAGTAGTGGAAAAGTCATTGACGGGGACAAGCTAGATCCGGTCAAATTCCAGGAATTCTGGACGTTCAGCCGTAGTGTCGGTGCTCGCCAGTGGCAGCTCGCGGGGATTAACCAGCTTGATCAGCCATCGCCCAATTAGGAGGATTTTTCTGCCGCTCGACAGTTCGACGGGTTCGGAAGATTTCCAGAAAAAGTCACATTCTTCGGACCCGAAGAGCCGGCAGGGATTGGATCGGAGTGGATAAATAGAGCAGAAGCCGCCGCCTGAGCCGTTGTCTTCCCATAAAAACGGGCAGAAGCGGTGGCCTCGCCCCAGGCCGTTGGCAAAAACCTCACGCCAGCGTCCCGGCAGTTCGTCGGGAGCGGGAAAATCGGGCATCCCGCTTGCCACCTCGCAGCACAGACCGCATTTATTGCAATACCCCGGCGTATTCGTATTCATCTCGCCCGGGTTCAATTCGAGTATCTGCTCGGCGCCGCCAACGGCAGGGCGGGGGGGCGGGCTGCCGGTCCCGGCTGCGGTCACGGTTCCGAAGCCCGTTTGCCGCTTTTTTCTCCACTCTTTGACTTCATTAAACATGGCGATTCGCTCGCTGACTATCCTTAAGGCGCGCACGCGCCTTGCGCGAGGAGACAGGGTTTTCCACCAATTCTCGCGTTTCAGCCACCACAGGTTGCGCAGCACATAGTAGAGTGGGAATCCCGGGTCACACAGCCCCTTTAAGGTCCTGTTCCCGGCAGCCCCCTTTCTTTTGAGGGACCTTTTGAGCCTGTTCGAATCAAATAATTTGCGGTTTTCCACTGCTCTTTTCAGCCAGGTGAGGGTAATGGATTTCGGCTTCCGATGGCCGGATATACAAAGGCGCACTGGATCGGGGGTCGTCGTATTCTCCTTTGACAAACCTTCTTCTGGCCAACTCTCCAATTGAGGCTGCCCGAATTAGATGAAAATACGATGGGGGCTCCAGGACCAGTTCCCCGAGCTTTTTTCTCAGAACGCTCCGGTATGCCGTCCAGCCGTCGCCGCAAAAAATAACGGGTTCGGAGAGTTTGGAGATCAAGCTCCCGGCGAGCTGTGAGGGAGACATCGCTGCATACTGGATCTGGAGACTGAGGCCGCCTTTGCCGTCAGGCCGGTAGAGAGCGCAATAGACTTCACTTTTTCGAGCGTCGAGAAGAGTGCATATCGGATAGGTGGACAAACAGAAGGGTAAGGCGAGTGCGTCAAGGGAGCAAATGGCCGCATAAAGCTTGCCCCTGGCCCAGGCAAGCACTTTCATGGTGCTCATCCCGATCCGGAGGCCGGTAAAGCTCCCCGGCCCGCTGGCAACCGCAAATGCATCAATGGCATCCAGGTCCCACCCGGCTTCCCGGAGAAGCGACTCAATTGATTTGAGCAATCTCCTGTTGTGGGTCTTCGCGGAGCTGAGCGTCCATTCGGCTCTCAGGTTTTCATCATCGAGCAGCGCAAGACTGCCCGATATTGTGGAGGTATCGGCCGCAAGAATTTTCATTGGTCGTCACAACCTGGACAATAGATTATGAAGCCAGGAAGTGACCGAGGTCCAGTTGAGCCGCATTATATCGTTATAGAAAACCACGACCATGAGCAACAGAAGGGCGACCAGTCCCACCCTCTGAGCGATTTCTATTTTCTTCAGTGAAAGGGGCCTGCCGAGGACCGCTTCGATCAGGAAAAAGAAAATGTGGCCGCCGTCGAGTATCGGGATGGGCAAAAGGTTCAGGACCGCCAGGTTTACGCTGATAAAGGCCATGAAGTTCAATAGCTCGGCAACGCCCTTCTGCGCCTCCTTTCCGGCCATCTGCGCGATCAGAATCGGTCCTCCAAGGGCGTTTAGCGGCACTATGCGCTCTACCAGCTTCACAACCGTGAGAAAAAAGAGCCTGCTGAGATCGTAGGTGCGGGCCAGGGCATAGTAGCCCGCTGCAAGCGGATTAACGGATCTGACGATCGTGGTGTCTGAGGCGGTGATGCCGATCAGAGGCCGCCTGATCGTTTCACCGAATAAGTTCTTGACCTCGTTTATAGTGGGGGTGACCGTTACGGAGATTTCGGAATCGGCTCGCTTTACGCGCAGACTCAGAGGGCTCAGACCTAATTTTTCAATTGATTCGGAAAGATCTTCCCAGTTACCGATCGGCTGGCCGTTGATCGAGAGCACTCTGTCTCCAGGCTGCAAGCCGGCCCGTTGGGCGGGCGATCCCGGATTGACGGAGCCGATCTCGGGCGCCAGTTCACGAATTCCGGAAAATGCAAACAGGAAGGTAAAAATGACGATCGCCAAGACGAAGTTCGAAAGCGGCCCCGCCAACACAATCGCCAGCCGCTTCCACACACTCTGCTCGGAAAAAGCGCCGGCCCGGTCTGCTTGCGGCAGCTCTTCCCCCGACTCCTCTCCAAGCATCTTGACGTAACCACCCAGAGGTATCATCGACAGGCGGTATTCGGTTGCTCCCCGGGTGATTCCAAATATTTTCGGCCCAAAACCCAGCGAAAACCGCAGCACGGTCACTCCCGCGCGTTTGGCCACGAGGAAGTGCCCAAATTCGTGCACAAAAATGAGAATTCCAAGGACTATTACGGTTGCGAGCAAAATGGTCAGCAAGTGCAACACCTCACTTCAACAAGCGGTCATTTTTAGAAATCTAAGTCTCAATTCCCATTGAGCGTTATGTTCTTGCCCCCCGGGCGCAAATAATTTCAGAGGCTTCTTGACGCGCCCATGCGTCTGCCTGAAGGATCGCCTCCAGGTCAGGCTTTGCGCAAGGATTGTGGGAAGCCATAACTTCATCGATCACACCTGGTATATCGTAGAAGCCGATGATTTTCCCAAGGAATGCGTGCACCGCCACTTCGTTTGCCGCGTTGAGCACCGCAGGCATCGTCGATCCTTTGCGGCATGCGTCGAAAGCCAGGCGGAGGCAAGGAAATTTTTCTTCATCCGGAGGGTAGAAGGACAGTTTCTGAAGGCGGAAAAGATCGAGCCTGGGGCACGCTATCGGCAGGCGCTCGGGATAGGCGAGGGCATAGGCTATGGGTATTTTCATATCCGGTATCCCCATCTGCGCAATAACCGAGCCGTCAACATATTCGACCATGGAGTGAACGATGCTTTCAGGGTGGATATGCACCGATATGCGCTCGACCGGCACGTCGAACAGCCAGCGGGCTTCGATCACTTCGAGTCCCTTGTTCATCAGGGTGGCGGAATCGATTGTGATCTTTGGTCCCATGGACCATTTGGGATGGCAAAGAGCGGCTTCGGGCGTAACTGTTTCAAGTTCGCTTCTCGACTTATTGAAAAAAGGGCCTCCGGAGGCTGTAAGAAGCACCCTCTCGAGAGCTTGCCGGTGGTTGCCCTGCAGCGCCTGGAAAATAGCGCTGTGTTCGCTGTCCACGGGGAGGATCTTTACGTTGTTCGCCGCTACGGCCCTTGTCACGATCTCACCGGCGGCAACCAGCGTCTCCTTGTTGGCGAGCGCAATGTTCTTGCCGGCCTCGATTGCGGCAAGCGTTGGCAAAAGACCGGCTGCGCCCACCATTGCAGATACCAGCATATCGGACTCGGCACAGGCGGCCACCATGCAGTGCCCCGTGCTGCCATAAAAGACTTCGGGAAATCCATCGGATTTCCCGCCAAGAAGATTTTCGAGGCTGTTTGCCGCCCTGGCGTCTATAACGGAAACCAGCCTCGGAGAAAACTCCACTATCTGCTCAAATAGAAGCGCCGTATTGGAACCGGCCCCGAGGGCAACGATCTCGAAGCGGTCCGGAAACTGGCGCACCACTTCCAGCGTGCTGCGTCCTATCGAACCGGTGCTGCCGATTATGGATATTTTCTTCTTTTTGGTCATGTTCGCGCCGGTGTCAAAACCCGTTATGCTTACCCGCAGAGGCCCATTGCAACAGCGCCCACAAAACCGGGCAAGCGAAAATCAAAGAGTCAACCCTGTCAAGCATTCCTCCGTGGCCCGGGAGCAGTGCGCTCGAATCCTTCTTGCCCGAGGTGCGCTTGATCATGGACTCGATCAGGTCTCCAAGCTGTCCGGCAGCCGCAACTGCCAGGCTGAAAAACAAAAGCCTTGACAGGGGCATATTTCTCAAAAGAATCAAGCCGATGATCGATCCGGCAACTATACTGGAAAAAAGCCCGCCAATAGCGCCCTCGATGGTCTTCTTCGGGCTGACTGTCTGGTAGAGCTTGTGGCGGCCGATCCGCACTCCCGTGTAATAGGCGCCGGTGTCACCGGCAATGATCACCGCCAGCAGGAACAAAATCCAGGACCTCCCCTGCAGCGTTCCCCCGATAAGGAGGACAAACGAAATAAGATAAGGCAGATACAGCCAGGCGAATAAGAGCAGGGCGATCTGCCCGATTTGGCCCCGATCCAGGGGAGAGAAAATCATCATAAGGGAAAGTGCGGCGAAAAACGAGACAAAAAGGGCAAAATTAAGGCCTGTGATTCCCCAAAGGTAAGTTCCCAGAGGCAGAAAAAGTCCGGCGGCAAACAAAAAAAACCGCCATTTCCATGATAGAGGGACGTCGAAAAGGAGACCGTGCAGCTCCCACAAGCCGATTGCGGTCACAAGGCTTACAAGCAGCCACCAGCTCCAGGGGGGACCGGCGGCAATACAGAAAAGGACTGGCACGCCGGTCAATATGCCGGTAACCCAGCGCTGAATGTGGGGATTTGATTTTAGGGAATCAGGCATGACCGCCTTATCGTAAGCTCGAACCTGAAAGCGCAATATCTGCCGGCTTGGCGTCATCTTCGGCCGATGAGTCCCGGGGCGCCTTCACCTGTTCGCTGGTGCGGCCGAATCGCCGCTCTCTTCTCTGAAACTCCTTGAGCGCATCGATGAAATTAGCCTTTGTGAAATCGGGCCACAAAACCTCCGTAAAATATAGCTCCGCATAAGCGATCTGCCAAAGCAGGAAGTTGCTCACCCGTATCTCGCCACCGGTTCTGATGATGAGATCGGGGTCGGGAAGGTCGGCGCCATAGAGATAGCGTGAAAAGAGTTCGGGGGAAATCTGACTTGCTCTGCATGCGCCCTTGATGACATCGGCAAGAAGAAGTTTTGCGGCCCGTGTGATCTCCTGCCTGCCGCCGTAGTTCAAAGCGAGACTAAGGACAAGTTTGTCAAATTGGGCTGTCTTGTGCTCGGCGATGTGAAGCTGCTCCAGGACGGATGCGGGAATGTCCTCATCCTCGCCGATATGCCTCAACCGTATCTGTTTGTCGATGAGTTCAGCCAGTTCGGATTTCAGATATTTTTCGAGCAACTCCCACAGAGCTTTTACCTCTTTTTGAGGCCGATTCCAGTTCTCTTTGGAAAAAACATAGAGGGTCAAATAGCGGATACCCAAATCTCCGCAACAGGCCACAATCGAGCGCACAGCCTCCGCGCCCTTTTTGTGCCCGAAAATTCGGTTTCTGACTTTTTGCATCGCCCACCGGCCGTTGCCATCCATAATGATCGCCACGTGCTGCGGAAGGCGCTCCAAATCGAGTTCCATCTAATTTGCTCTGTATACTAAATTTCCAGGATTTCTTTTTCCTTGGCGCCGCAAACGGCGTCGATTTTTTTCACGTAGTCGTCCGTAATCCTCTGAATTTCCTCCTGGGCGCGAAACTGTTCGTCTTCAGATACTTTCTTGTCTTTTTTGAGATCTTTAATCTTTTCATTTATATCACGCCTGATGTTTCTGACCGCGACCTTGGATTCCTCGGATCTTTTCTTCACCACCTTGACAAGATCGCGGCGCCGCTCGGCGGTGAGCGGCGGAATGTTGATCCTGATCGCCTTGCCGTCGTTCATCGGGGTCAGGCCAAGATCGGATTTCAAAATGGCTTTCTCTATTTCGCCAATCACCGAGATGTCCCAGGGTTGAATCACTATTGTGCGCGGATCGGGTATGGTCAGGGTTGCAAGTTGATTGAGCGGGGTCGAAGATCCGTAGTAGTCGGCCCTGATCCCATCAACCAAAGAAATGGAAGCTCTTCCCGTTCGAAGCTTCTTGTACTCGGATTCCAGGGTGTCAACTGCTTTATTCATGCGGTCGTCAAGATCGCTGTAAATGTCATCGAGCATAACAGGTTTCCTCCACCACAGTCCCGATCGACTTGCCGAGAACGGCCTTCCTGATGTTGCCCCTCTCTTTGAGATTGAAAACAATGATCCGCATTTTCTCTTCCCGGGCCAGGGATATGGCCGTGGCGTCCATGACCCTGAGGTTCCTGTTGAGGACTTCGGAAAAACTGATGCGCTCGAAGAGCACGGCATGGGGGTTTTTTGCCGGATCGGATTCATAGACCCCGTCGACTTTGGTTGCCTTCATCAGGACTTCGGCGCCGATCTCGCTGGCCCGAAGCGCGGCTGTTGTGTCCGTCGTGAAAAAAGGAAGCCCGGTGCCGGCCGCGAAAATTACGATCCGCCCCTTTTCCAGGTGCCGGATAGCCCTGCGCCGAATGTAGGGTTCGGCAACCTCCTTCATATCGATTGCCGACAGGACCCTGGTGGCTATGCCGAATTTTTCCAGGGCGTCCTGCATGGCAAGGGCGTTCATCACCGTTGCGAGCATGCCCATGTAGTCCGCCGTGGAACGGTCCATGCCGCCCGATGCGGCCGAAACTCCACGAAAGATGTTGCCGCCCCCGATGACCAGGGCAATCTGTGTGCCCAACCGGTACACCTCTGAAATTTGCTCGGCAATTTCGCGCAGCACCGCCGCGTCTATCCCGTAAGGCTCAGACCCCATCAGCGCTTCGCCGCTCAGCTTGAGAAGTATTCTGCCGTAAACCGGCTTTTCCTCTTGGCCCATCGGGCTTCACTCCAGTGCCGGGCCGCACATGCGGCCCTGCGTCCTATTCACCGAGCTGATACCTGCAGAAGCGGCGAACCTGTATTTTTTCGCCCACCTTTGCGATCAACTCGTTCAAGTAGTCCTGCATGGTTCTGTCCGGATCGCGAATATACTTTTGCTGCATCAGTGTGTTTTCTTCGTAAAATTTCCTCATTTTTCCGTCAACCATTTTTTCCAGGATGCTCTGATGTTTTCCGGATTCCTGTGCCTGCGCCAGGTAGATGGCGCGTTCGCGCTCGACAACATCCCGTGGGATATCTTCGGGATTGATTCCAAGCGGGTTTGCCGCCGCTATCTGGAGGGCCGTGTTGCGCACGAACTGGGTGAAATCTTCACTCTTCGCGGCGAAATCGGTCTCGCAGTTCACTTCGACCAGGACCCCGATTTTCCCGCCGCTGTGGATATATGCATGAACCAGGCCGTCGGTTGCTTCCCGGCCGGCCCGCTTCATTGCTTTGGCAAGACCTTTTTGACGCAGCAGATCGACTGCCTTCTCCATGTTGCCCGAAGAGTCCTGGAGCGCTTTTTTGCAGTCCATCATGCCCACGTTGGTCATGTCTCTGAGCTCTTTTACCATCCCTGATGTGATTTCCAATTTCTTCCTCCTGTAAAACAAATCGATCTATTCTTGGATTGAGGATTTTATTCGGGTTTGCGACTGGGTTTCCGGTCTCCCGTCAGCCGGGAAGCGGCAGGGGCGTGCGGGACCGGTACCCGGAAGGAGAGGAGCCCCCTTCACTTGCTTGCTGCCGAACCTGCCGGCGCGGAGCTCCCGTCTGCTTACTCTTCCCCTTGCGTGGTCTGCACAGGGTTTATAATCTCGACGACCGGACCTTCTTTTTCCTGTCCCAGAATCTGTCCGGCCGGGACTTCCTCCAGTTCGATGCCCTTGTCCGCTTCGCCCTGCTGGACCTCGGACAACTTCTCCCGGCCCTCCACGCAGGCGTCGGCGACCTTCGAGGTAACGAGCCTGATTGCCCTGATTGCATCGTCATTTCCAGGAATGGGATAGTCGATCACATCGGGGTCGCAGTTTGTATCCACGATGGCCACAACCGGCATGCCCAGCCGATTTGCTTCCATGACGGCGATGTTCTCACGTTGAGTGTCCACTACGAAAAGCGCGCCCGGAAGCCGGTTCATCTTCTTGATGCCCCCAAGGTTTCTTTCGAGCTTTTCGCGCTCGCGTTGAAGCCCGAGGATTTCCTTTTTCGGAAACCGGTTGATGCTTCCGTCTTCGACTATGGCATCAAGTTCCTTGAGGCGGTCGATTCTTTGCTTGATTGTCTTGAAATTGGTGAGCATCCCGCCCAGCCATCGCTGGTTGACAAAGAACATGCCGCAGCGGTCGGCTTCCTGCTGGATGGTGTCACGGGCCTGCTGCTTGGTGCCGACGAAAAGAACGCTTTCGCCCGAGGTTACGGTATCGACTACGAATTGGTAAGCGGTATTGAAAAGCCTGACGGTGCGCTGCAAGTCTATGATATAAATCCCGTTGCGAGCGCCAAAGATAAAGGGTTTCATTTTGGGGTTCCACCGGCGGGTCTGGTGACCGAAGTGGACCCCTGCCTCCAACAACTGCTTCATTCCGACAACTGCCATGGATCGGCTCCTTCTGGTTTTGCCTCCGCCCCTTTGCACCCGGGCCGCAAATCGAGGGCCGGACACCAAAAGGTAAAGGGGAGTGCGAATTTTGTTAAAAACAATCTTTTAACATGTTCCCAATGGTGGAGCAAGGTTTTATTTGCGTCAAAAATCGCCGCCCGTTATTTAAGATTAACGTTTCTCAAAGCGGGGATACCACGGATGAAATGGAAAATAGCGACATTCAACGTCAACGGCATTCGGTCGCGGGAGCATGTGGTGCTGTCCTGGCTGGACCGCAACAGGCCCGACGTCCTGTGTCTTCAGGAGATAAAGTGCCGGGATGAGGAGTTCCCGTTCGATTCCATGCGGCAGCTCGGCTACGAGGCAAGCGTGTGCGGGCAGAAATCGTTTCATGGAGTCGCAATTCTTAGCGTGCAAAAACCCGGGGAGGTAAGGCGCGGGTTCGGCGACGGCGGCCCCGACACGGAAGCCAGGCTGATTGCGGCAAAAATTGGTGGAATCCGGGTTTTCAATACCTACGTTCCCATGGGCAGAAGCCCCGATGATCCGGCCTTCCAGGTCAAACTGGATTTTTTCGCCAAGCTCAAAAACCTCTTCAGCCGCGAATACACGCCCTCCGATTCAATTATCTGGACAGGGGACATAAATGTAGCCCCGGAGGAAATAGACGTTTTTTCGCCAAAAAGGATGGAAGGCAAAATAGGGTTTCACCCCCTGGAAAGACAGGCGCTTGCCGGCGTGGCTTCCTGGGGATTTATCGACCTTTTCCGAAAGCACCATCCCGACGTTCGCCAGTTCACTTTCTGGGATTACCGCCTGCCGCAGAGTTTTGACAGGGACCTGGGCTGGAGACTGGACCATATAAGGGCTACCGAACCGGTAGCCGATGCCTCGATTGACTGCGGGGTGGACGCCGGTCTGCGCGGCCAGTCCAATCCCAGCGACCACGCTCCCGTGTGGGCCGAAATCGAGATCTAAATTCCACTTCTTGTGCTGATGAAAAAATTATTCACGCGGAGACGCGGAGCGCGCGGGAAAGATCGATATTGCGCAATGTCAGATTACTTTTGGTCGAACCCGGACCATACCGGGAGTTACAACCGTGAAGGTATGGATAAGCTGCTCACCATGATCGCGAACAACGGATGACATAAGCTCGGCTTTGCCGCCTGGGGACAAACCGGCAAGGCGCATAAGCATAACCCCCGCCGAGATACGGCGCAATCGATAGACCAGTTCTCCGAAATCTCTATCTGCTGTCAAGAGCAGAGCATTCTTATCATTGGCTGTAGCCAATACCTTCTCATCGGAAATACCCGGGTCCATTTCTGCAACATAGAGAACTTTATGCCCATCACCTCGAAGCCTTTGGACCACCTGGAAATCAACGCTTTCATCAGCGAGAAAATTCATGAGCTCGTACCGCCGATTGGATAGACCACATCTGCCCGCAAGGCTTGGGCGGCGAATGCCAGAGCGGCTCTGACCGCCTCTTCCGTCAATCTTGGGTGGGCCTCGACGATCTGTTCGACGGTTTCCCCCGCTGCCAATTTCTCGAGTATTAATTCGACCGTGATGCGTGTTCCAGTGATCACGGGCTTGCCCATCATCACAGATGGATCGGACTTAATCAGATCGGCTCTCATTTTACGTTCCTTCCATCCTGATCATTACCCTGCTGGGGTAATTCACGCTCCCTTACCGCTTCAGCGGCATACCGGAGAGCTTCTGTGATGTCTTCCCGTTCAAGATCGGGATAGGCTTTAAGTATTTCCTCAGCGCTCATTCCATCTGCAATCGTGTCAACTACGGTAGCTACGGGAATTCGCAGGCCGCGCAGACACGGAACTCCGCCCATCTGGTTGGGATTTACCGTTATTCGAGTAAATAGCATTTCCTGCCTCACATCGTTTCAAGCGTCCCTGTTTAGCAAGTATCGGGTTACTTTTGCATTCCCTCCACCCCGGGTCGTTACCCTCCAATCATACCATTTGTTGTGCCGATGAGGAAATCATTCACGCGGAGACGCGGAGGCGCCGGGAAGGTTTTCCACTCCTCGCTCCCTGCTCCCCGCTCACGACGTCATCCCGGAAGGTTTTAATCCGGGATCACTGTTCACCATTCACCATTCACTGCGAAGCCGCTTCCTTCAGTCCTCAGCACTCAGTCCTCGCGCCTCGCGCAGCCCCGCTCTCCGCAAACGGAACAGGACTGAGTGCTGAGTGCTGAGTGGAAAAACACCGTCTCACTTCCTCGGTCCTGTTCCCAAGCAGCTTCCCGCACGACAAACTTGTCTTGAGATGATTTCTGAAGTATTTTGATGAAAATATCCTTAAAGGAGACGCAATCATGAAAGTGAGGGTGACCGAACGTGGTGTTATTATCCCTAAAGCAATGCTGGCGGGCGCGGAAGAGGTGGAAATCAGCAGCGAGGACCATCGGATTGTGATCTCCCCTATTATCAAAAGTGATCCCATATTGAATCTTGGCAGGCAACCGGTGGAATGTGGCGCACCGGATGCCTCAGAGCATCATGACGGATATCTCTACGGCTCACGATCATGAAGAAGCTGTTTCTGGACACCGGCTATCTTATAGCCTTGGAGGCCGTAGACGACCATTACCACAAAGTGGCGTTGGCTCATTGGCAGAATATGACCAGATCTTTACCGCCGCTCGTCACAACGAGCTATGTTTTTAATGAGGCTGTGACCTTCTTCAATAGCCGCAGTCGCCATCTTAAAAGTGTAGAGATTGGAACTCTTTTATTGGAAAGCCCTTCAGTCAGACTGGTCCATATTGATCGGCCTCTTTTTGATGAGGCATGGGGCTACTTTATCCGACGTTCCGACAAGTCGTATTCCTTCACCGACTGCGTTTCTTTTGTTGTGATGCGCCGGCTCCGAATCCGAACGGCCCTTACCTTCGACAAGCATTTCTCACAGGCTGGATTTGAGCAACTGCCTGAAAGCGAAAGCCGAGTGCCGATCTAACGATTTCTTCCCTCCCCGCTCCCCGCTCCCTGGCATTGAGGATTTCGCTTTTTACTATTCACCATTCACGATTCACGATTCACTGCGAAGTCGCTTCCCTCCATCCTGGTCATTACCCTGTAATCATACCATTTGTTCTACCGTTGAAAAAATCATTCACGCGAAGACGCGGAGCCGCCGGGAATGTTTTCCGCTCCTCGCTTCCTGCTCCTGCTATCGAGGAATTGCCGGCGAGGTCAGTCCCGCGTGTCGCTGGATTCTCTGACCACTGACCACCGACCACTGGCCACTGAATTCCGTATTAGTCCTAACCGGCTTTAGTCGGCGAGGTCAGTCCCGCGTATCGCGGGATTCTCTGACCACTGACCACCGACCACTGGCCACTGAATTCCGTATTAGTCCTGACCGGCTTAATCGGGGAGGTGAGTCCCGCGTATCGCTGGATTCTCTGACCACTGACCACCGACCACTGGCCACTGAATTCCGTATTAGTCCTGACCGGCTTAATCGGCGAGGTGAGTCCCGCGTATCGCGGGATTCTCTGACCACTGTCCACTGGCCACTAAATTCCGACCACTGACCACCGACCACTGGCCACTGAATTCCGTATTAGTCCTGACCGGCTTAATCGGCGAGGTCAGTCCCGCGTATCGCGGGATTCTCTGACCACTGTCCACTGGCCACTAAATTCCGACCACTGACCACCGACCACTGGCCACTGAATTCCGTATTAGTCCTGACCGGCTTAATCGGCGAGGTCAGTCCCGCGTATCGAGGGATTCTCTGACCACTGACCACCGACCACTGGCCACTGAATTCCGACCACTGACCACCGACCACTGGCCACTGAATTCCGTATTAGTCCTGACCGGCTTAATCGGGGAGGTGAGTCCCGCGTATCGCTGGATTCTCTGACCACTGACCACCGACCACTGGCCACTGAATTCCGTATTAGTCCTGACCGGCTTAATCGGGGAGGTGAGTCCCGCGTATCGCTGGATTCTCTGACCACTGACCACCGACCACTGGCCACTGAATTCCGTATTAGTCCTAACCGGCTTTAGTCGGCGAGGTCAGTCCCGCGTATCGCGGGATTCTCTGACCACTGTCCACTGGCCACTGACAACTGAATTCCGTCTGAACCATGACGACAGTGAAGATTACGGCTTAGCGAAAACCCAAAACCCTGCAAATGAGACGAATATGCCAACAGAGTGACAGAGGCTCCAGGATCAACATACAGGAGAGATATCTTACTTTTTCTGACCCCCTCTGCACGAAGGATAGATAAAGGAGTGCCAGCACAGTTCCGCCCCAAAATCTCTTAAAATAAGAAAGGAAGTAGCTTTTACTACTCCCCTTGGACCTCCCTGGGAGGTCATTATTTCCCATCCCAGGCACGACATGGTCCCTCGTACACCGAAAGCTCTGCAGCGGCAGAATGAACGCCATTTCAAACCAATTACGGAGCATTCCGAACGACAGAGCTGGATCTGCCTAGCTGCCGAACGCCACCTCGACCATGAAACCACCTTGAGACGTTTCGAATGGAACGGCAAGGCATGGTCCGTCTGCAATATGCTTTATCATGTGGCCCTTTCCCTCGACTAATGTCGGTATTCCAGCCTGGAGAATGAATCCATCCTCGGCGAGCCGCCTTCTGGCATCTCCGCAGATCATGTTGGTAAGTTCTCCTACGGCATCTCTCACCTCATGATTGAGCTCAGTGAAAGGCTCTCCTAAGAGGTTCGATGCAATGTCTTTAATACATTGCTCAGTGAAGATTAAAGCCATAGACCCTTGGGCCGCGCCGGTGATCCCGATGATCGCGGAAACATCTCCAATAGCAAGATCATCCTTCTTGAGAAAGGGCTTTCCAGGTTTGGCATCAACTTGAGCCATTGTTTGCAGCACATGCATGGCCGCGGCAAGAAAGGGATTAATAATTTTTACATCCATCATCTACTCTCCATCACTGACCCTGAGGAATAATCTTGGCGAGTTTTTCCGCGAATACCGCCGGACTAAAGGGTTTGATAACATAGTTGCTGACCTTGGCCTGGATCGCCTCCATAATATTTTCTTTTTGGGCCTCGGCGGTAACCATCAGGAAGGGAAGGCCTTTCAGCCGTTCATCCGCCCGCACTCGCTTCAGCAGCTCAAGCCCAGTCATCGTTGGCATGTTCCAGTCTGAAACGATCAGGTCAACTTTATTGGACTTTAAAAGCCTGAGAGCCTCGGCGCCATTTTCGGCTTCAATTATCTCTCGGAATTGCAGATCTTTCAGAATTTTGCGTACGATGCGTCGCATTGTAGAAAAATCATCCACAATCTTGGCTACTAAGCTTCGGTATGCCACTGGGCCTCATCCTTTCCTGCTAGTTTTTCACTCCCGAAGGTCCAAATCACAAGGTCTCTCAATCTCCACGCCCCGCGAGGTGCCGCTTTGACCTAACAATCTAATCTGGCTGTCTTTTTGATTAAGATGCAAGCTGTATTAAGTTTCTAAGGAATACCACCTGCACTACGAATTGACCTGCTGGAGTTTCAAGCTGTACGGCCAAACGAAGTCCATCGAATAGGTGCTCAACCGGGTGGTTCTCTCCTACCACGATATCTGGAATCCCGGTATTAAGGGAGACCCCTTCTTCTTTAAGCATACCAGAGTATCTCCACAAAATTATCGATGAGACGGTGCCTTTAGCATATTGGTCCTCTCATTTATGAAAGGCTTTCCTGGAACAGGTTCTGTCATAGCCAAAACCCTTATGGCTCCATCAAGAAATGGGTTGATTATCCTCACATCCATGTGTTGATCTTTCAGTTTGCTCCATCTGCGAAGCGGCCAATTCGAAAGTTTCCGCCGGACGTTTGCGCAAGGAAAGATCAGTAATTACACGGACCCTGTTTCGGCCATCCTGTTTTGCCCGGTACATTGCTTCGTCGACCCTGCTGAAGGGAGCTTCAGGCTCGGTGTCTGAAGGCATGACCTGGGTAACCCCTAAGCTGATAGTGACGCGTATTATATCGTTCTGGTAGTAGAACCGGGCTTTTTCAATATGCCGCCGAAGCTTCTCGGCAACATCTCGCGCGTTTCCGACAGATGCCCCATAAAGAATGGCGATCAGCTCCTCTCCTCCATACCGGGCAAAAAAGTCGGTTTTCCGCAAAGATGATTTTATGAGTTTTGCTATTTCTTTCAGACATTTGTCGCCAGCCCAATGTCCATAACTGTCATTAACTTTTTTAAACTGATCAATATCCATTAGTACAAGGCTGAACTGCTCCCCGTTTCGATGATAGCGTCTGAGGCTCTCTCTTATCTGCAAATCATAGGCACGCCGGTTATTCATCTGGGTCAATTCATCTAGCAATACTTCTTTCTCTAAATGCTCAGCCCGATCTCTTACTTGGAGTATCTCTTCTTTATAGGTCCTGAGATTATTCTGGAGTTCAGCTATCTTTGTGTCTGCTTCCAATAGCCTGGCATCGTCCGACTTGCATTTGGTTTCAATCGCTTTCGAAATAGTGTTCAGCTTTAAGGTGATCAAGTCACGGATATCCTTTAGACTTTTTCCGGAATCAAATGCGCGATGCATATCGTATGTGTGTGATAATAAGTCATTATGAAACTCGCTGCCTATCTGGTGAGTCTCTTTGTTGTAGGTTTGATATGATAATAACTGCTCTTCCATTTTGTACAAATCTTTACTAAGTTCGATAAGATAATCATTCGAAAGACCCAAACTTTCAATTGTGCGATTTATTAATTCACCAGCCATTTCACCGACTTGCTCTCCAATCAAGCCTAAAGGTATAAGTGATTCACACTCCTTTATCTTCTTCTGCAACTCGCGAAATCGATTCGTATAGTCTTCATTCATCACGGGTCCAAGACGATCGAGTATTTTTAAAAACGCGTTCCGAATTTCGGATACGGATCCAGTGTCTGGTTCATTCAGCGTTTCTGATTCGGCCGGTGAGACACGGGGCGGTTCCTTACCGGGACCCGATAGCCCTTGCCCTTCTCCATTTGTTGATGCATTAACCACGGGATAGAGTAGAGACCTCACATCTTCCCTGGTGGAAAAAGCCTCTTGCAGAGTTGCGGAAGTCAACGTCCGCTTCCCTATGGAAAATTTTTTCAGTGTATCAATCACTGCTTCAGATAGTAATTCGAGCGGTTCCATTCTTTCTCCCGGTTACAAGCATCAGAGTGCGAACTGAATATGGGGGTTGGAGTTGCAAAGCCTTCGTACAACAGCATTGTCCCCTGCGTCGACATGAGATTCGGTAGAAAGCAGCAAATTCTTAACCCTAATTGTTTGCCAGCATTACCCTAGGACTATACTAGTGCTCATTGGAGTGCTACGAGGTAGGACCTGAGATTTTCTTTTTTATTTTTGATATTTAGCTTGCGCCTTATATTGTTCCTGTGGAATTCAACCGCCTTCACTGAAACATGCAGGACCTCGGCGATATCTTTCGTTTCCTTGCCGTCCCTGACCAGGATCGCGATCTGCATTTCCGTTGGAGTAAGCCCCAGGTGTTGCAAGGAGAGCTTCCTGACGAATCGGGATTCAATTTCGGCTAGGTGAGACTGGAGAATTGAAAAATAGGTGGCTTGTTGGCCCGAAAGCTGGGTTGTCTGGAGTTTTTCGATATAGGGCAAGATCAGGCTCTTAAGATTGCCCGCAATCGCCTCCTCAAGCTCTTTACGGTCTTCTTCCCGTCTATCGAGCAGAACTCTCAGTGCGGTATTTACTTCTTCGAGGTTGGCGGTCTTGGCTTGCAGCTCGGAAGTGCGTTCCTCCACGCGTTTTTCAAGCTGCTCGTTAACTGACCTGAGAGCCGCTTCCGCCTCCTTTCTACCTGAGATGTTATCAAAGATGGTAACGAAATTGCCTTTCTCATGGCTGTAAACAGAAATAATTAACCAAATTCCTAGTTCAGGCAAATAGGTCTCAAATCTTTCCGGACGCCCGGTCAAGGCTACTCGGGCATAAATTTCAAACAACTCTGGATTAGATTCCCTTATGCCTGGAATCGCCTCGGTGACTTTCTTGCCAATGACATTTTTTAATCCTGTCAATTCTTCAAATGCAGAATTGACAGCAAGGTACTCGAAGTCAATAGGCTGTTCGTTTTCGAAGATCATTTTGCAATAGGCCAATCCGTCAAGCATGTTTTCAAATAATGAGCGATAGTGCTCTTCGCTTTTCCGCAAGGCCTGCTCATCGCGCATGCGCGCTGATATATCTCTCACAATCGCGAGAATGCTAATCGCCTTACCTGTCGGATCGCGCAAAAAAGAAAAATTCCCTTCGACCAGAACGGTATTTCCATCCTTGCGCACCAGCTCCAGTTCAAGAATTCGTGATCGATTGGGATCGCCATGCCCTGCACTTTCAAGCGCCACTTCCTCTGCGAAAATCTTCATCGCTTTCTCAAATGCTGCCGGAGTGAATGCTTGCTGCATCGTTCGCGCCATTGCCTCTTCCGCCGTAAACCCCAAGAGCCACGTTACGGAGGGACTGACGTAGGTCAATCCCATGTCCATACCCACCGTCCAGATGACGTCCGTCGCGTTCTCGGCAAGGAGGCGATAGCGCGCTTCGCTTTCCCGTAAAACGTCCTCGGCCCGTTTGCGCTCTGTGATGTCTCGGAGAATTACGAAAGAGTTCCTTCCTCCTTTCAGGATTACAGAGCTGACCTCGGCTAAAAATTTTGAACCATCCTTGCGGATATAGCTCAATTCGCAGTGAAGCTTGCCCGCGCGTGCACGTTCTTCCAGCGCAGCAGCATGGCGAGGATCGGAAGTATCAACAAGCCCCTGACGGCCGACTCGACAAATCTCCTCTTCAGTCATCCCGAACATCTTGCAAGCAGCCGGGTTTGCCGCCCTGACACTTCCATCGGGTACTGTCAGAAAAACAGCATCCAGGCTATGCTCAAAGATGGAAAGATAGTTGACTTCGCTCTCAGCCAAGTCAGATTCGGCAACGCCGTGGTCGCAGTTATTTGCATCACGGCGTCTTGTATCATTCAGAGATCCCGCTTCGGAAAGCGTCTGGCGCAGTTCCTTCAATTCGAGGATCAATTGTTCCCTGGTTTTTTCCTCATCGATCATCCTGGCTCTCCAAGTATTTATTTAGCCTGTCACCCAATACATCTGAAAAGTGTTTTTTAACAGCAAAATCCGGACAAAGAGGATCAAATTGGGGGCCGGAATGCCTGATGACTACCATTCTTGGCCCGAATCCATGGAACAATTTGGCACATTCCAAAGAGGTAAAGGATGTCGCTTTCAGCATGAAGGCGGGGCCGAATCATTTATCACCAAACCAGCGACTTTCGATGAATGGGTCGAAATAATGAGATCCCTGGCCGAAAGTTGGCTAAGGTAGTTGGATAAGTCATAAGTCGGGCATAAAGGCGAAACCAAAATCTCTTATTAACTCTACCCTTTCGCTGTACGTAACAAATCTTTGGAATAGCCGCCAAGTCAGGTTCAGCGAAAGTCCACGTTACTTGCCACTGTACGGCGTGGTCAGGGTCTTTTGCCTATACCACTGCCTGCCCGAGCAACTCGGCTATGTCCTCGAGGCTGGCTATCCTGACCGCTTTTTGTCTCAGCCCCCTTGTGCCCGGTAATTGCCGGAGGTACCAGCCCAGGTGTTTTCGCATCTCGATGATTCCACGCTCGCCTTTCAAATCGGTTGAAAGCCTTGCGTGTTCCATTGCCGTCCTGAAAACCTCTTCACTGCCCGGCTTTCCGTTCACATCCGGGTTTGGGTGATCGAGCCGGCGAGTTCGCGAGTCGCCGGCCGTCTTCGACCCGAGACCCATGACCCATGACCCGTGACCTGTGCCTCCGCTGCACGCTGTTTTCAACTGCTTGAAAATCCACGGATTTCCAAGCGCCCCTCTTGCGATCCCCACTCCGTCGGCCCCCGTTTTCTCGAGCAGTTCCACTGCCTGCGCCGCACTTCTTGCGCCGCCGTTGGCAAGGATTATCCCCTTGAAGTGGGCGCGGGCGTTTCTGGTCGTTTCGATGTCGTTGGGTCCGGAGAAGCCCTGCGCGTACGATCTGCCGTGGATCATTACGGCCTTTACGTCCAGGTCGCCGATATAATCGAGGAAGCCGAGAAGATGTACTTCGTTGACGCTGATCCTGGTCTTTATCGACACGGGCAGATGCGTATTCTCGATGACGCTCAGGATTATCTCTTTTGCAAGGGCCGGATTTGTCATCAGGGCCGCCCCCGCTCCGCGATTGAATACCTTTGCAATGGGACAGCCGAAGTTTATATCTATCCCGTCAGGCTTGATTTCCCGGCTCACACATCGGGCAGCGACCGCGAAATGTTCGGGGTTATTTCCGAAAAGCTGCACAACGTAAGGGCGCTCCGAATCATCGAAACGCATTATCCGAAGGGTTGGTTCCGGTTGATATGCAAAAGCGGTGGCACTCGACAGTTCGCTGTATACGATATCGGCGCCAAAGCCTTTGCATATGCGGCGAAACGCGCTGTCGGCTATCCCGGAAAGGGGCGCCAGGGCAAAAACAGGCTTTCTTAATGATGTCCAAAAGTTATGCATGCTCTTAATATAACTCCGGCATCCTTCTAAACCAGGCCGATCTCCGGGCGGGGGCTGCTGAGGACCTTTCCTATCATCGCCGCAGAACTTAGGCCGGCGGCCCTGAGTTCGCCCAGAAGGGTTTCCGCCCGGGGTGCCGGAACGCACAGGAGCAGGCCGCCGGAGGTCTGGGGATCGAAAAGCCATCGATGCTCTTCCTCCGGGAGCCTGGCGGAGATATGGAGAAAATCCTCGACGAGTTTTCGATTCGGCCTGTTGCTGCCTGTTGTTTCACCACGGCGATACATATCCACGGAGTTTGGATAGCGGGGCAGGGCGCCGAACTCGAGATCGATCCGCACGGAGCTTGCCATGGCCATCTCGAGGGTGTGTCCGAGGATTCCGAAACCCGTTATGTCCGTGCAGGAATGCAGTTCGAATTTGAGGGCAATTTCTATTGCAGTGCCGTTTAGCGCCGCCACCAGGGGTAATATCGGCTCCAGATCGCTCCAGGGAAGCTTTCCCGATCTGCGTGCGTTAAAAAGCACACCCGTTCCCAGAGGCTTTGTGAGAATCAACAGGTCGCCGGGCCTGGCGCCTGCGTTGGTAATGACCCTTTGGGGGTGGACTATGCCGGTTACGGCCAGGCCGTATTTTGGCTCTTCGTCTTCGACGGAATGGCCGCCCGCAAGCGATGCCCCTGCCTCTGCCACCTTTTCGCTCCCGCCCCGCAGGATGCCTTTGAGTGTCTCCATTCCAAGCTTTTTCGACGGAAACATGATGAGATTGAGCGCGGTAATGGGACGCCCACCCATTGCGTAGACGTCGGAAAGCGAGTTGGCGGCGGCAATGCGGCCGAACCATACGGGATCGTCAACCGGCGGGGTTATGAAATCAACCGTGGATATGACGGCCATTTCATCCGAGACGCGATAGACCGCTGCGTCGTCCGATGTCTCGAAGCCGACAAGAAGATTCGGGTCCGAGGAAGCCGGCAAATCTTTCAGCGCCTCCAACAAAACTGCTGGAGCTATTTTGGCTGCTCACCCGCAAGTCCTGGCAAGGCCGGTGAGCGTGTTTCTTTTTCCGAAGCGAAACTGAAACATGCTGGACACCTTCTGCAACCCGGTGAAAAGTGAGCGCTCGGAAACCTTCGGCGGACCCTGGATAAATTCTCACCGAACGGATATCTTCTTCTCGACGATCACACAGGGAAGATAATAATTAGAACCGCGCGACCACTCAAGGTCTTTCTAAAGATAACATAAAATCAGTTCTATTTCATGGATAGATAGCGCCTATGCAAGGACGGAGGACGGATAACGGAGGACGGAAGGCGGGGGACGGAAGGCGGACCGTGCGGGGCGCGTATATTTTTCACGCGGAGCTTTCGGCTAAAGCCCATCGCCGTCAACTTATACGAAGCTGTGCTCAAGAGAGTGCCAAAGGATGTTAAGAGGCGTGGGGGATGGGGGGACAAGTGCCCACCACACCCCCTTTGCCGTTGCGCGGCTATTTTAGATGGCGTATGCGGGGGAAACATTCCCCCGCTCTTTTCCATTACTGCTCACCGCACACCGCCTTTCTGATTCGCTCGGGAATACTTATCGAGCGCCAGTCCGCCCCTATCGCCACCATAGTCGCATGACCGCCGGCGACAAGGTCCTGTTCTCCCGGGCGGTAGAACCGGAAATCGAAGGTAAGCGATTTTTCCCCGATCCTGGAAAGCGACACCCTCAGGCGCAACTTCTCCCCGTAGCTCACGGGTTTTAGAAAATCGCATGAGGCTGAAACAATCGGCAGGCCAAACCCTTCGGCCCGGTTTTTGAAAACTTCATGGGGAGGAAGCCCAAAGTGGTCCAAAAACTCCTCGATCCCCTGATGGCAGTATCGAAAATAGGATGCAAAGTAAACGACCCCGTAAGGGTCGGTATCCCCGAACCGCACCGTTATCGTGAGATCGATTCCCGTCTCGGGGAAACGCTCTTGCATCTGTGGCTCTCCTGGGTTATTCAAAAGGTATGAATAGCTGTAACACGAATCGTGCCAGAACGGCGACACCCCGCAGTTTTGGGTCTGTGGCATCAATCCTGCCGGTGGAAGGTTTGGCACGGTTATTGCCCCTTATTATACGGTTTGTGTGCAGCATTGGCGACGGGTCGATATTTGATTCACTGACTGAACAGAAGGAGTAAGCATGAGCAAAATACCCAAAAACTACTTGCCAGAAAAAGAGACCTGGCCGGAATACCTCACCCCCGAAGAATTTGCCAAAACCCCCGGCAAACTGAATCTGGCCGACTTTCTGCTTGACCGGCACGTCAGGGAGGGAGCGGGAGACAATGTTGCGGTTAAATTCATGGATAAGGAGATTACCTACGCCCAGTTGCAAAAGATGGTCAACCAGTTCGGCAACGCCCTCAAAGCCGCCGGCGTGGAGGCTCAGGACAGGGTGGGCATTCGGCTGGTAAACGCCCCTCCGTCCATGGTCACCATCTTCGCCATTGAGAAAATCGGAGCCGTTCCCGTCCCGACATCGCCTTTGTGGTCCCGCGAAGAGATCTCTTTTGTGGTCAACAATGCCGAAATGAAGTACTTCGTCGTGAACGCCCCTTTGATGGAACCGGTCGAGGCCGCAAAGCCGAATTTTCAGCACGGTACCAAAGTTATCGTAATCGGCGGCGCTCCGGACCAGGTCAAGGCCGCCGGCAACCTGGTGTTCGAAGAGATGCTCGCCAAGGGTTCGCCGGACCTGGAACCCACCATGCTGGACGCCTACGATATCGGCGTAATACTCTACACATCCGGAACCACGGGAATGCCCAAGGGCTGCGTTCACTTCATCCGTCCCGTCGTCATCGAGACACAGATCGTCAATCGAAACGTGTATCAACTCAAGGCTGGAGACGTGCTGGGAGGGTCGGCGCCCGTATCTTTTGCGGCGGGTTTCGGGACTTTCACTCTCATTCCGTTTGAGGGCGGGGCAGGCATCTCTCTTATCCCGAGGTTTTCCCCACCCGACATGATGGATCTCATCCCCAAGCACAGGATAACGGTCATGACCGGGCTGCCGACCGCATACCGCGCGCTTATGAAATTCCCGGCATTCAAGAACTACGATACCAGTTCGGTGAGGCTCTATACTTCGGGGGGCGACGCTCTTGGCGCCGAAACACTCCAGGGCTGGACGGAACTTACCGGCAAGCCCATCTGGGAGGGGCTCGGGGGGACCGAAATGCTCCATCTGGTCACTTCCAACACCATGAATCCCAAGCCCGTCCCGAATTCGATCGGAAGGGCGCTTCCGGGCGTTGACGTTCGCGTAGTGGATGCTTCCGGCAAAGACTGCAAACCTGGTGACGTGGGCAGCATGATAATCAAAGGGCCTTCGGGGACCCTTTACTGGAAGCCTTACGAAAACAACGAAAAGTTGCTCAAGTCGCAGAAATCGGGTGTTGTTGACGGCTGGAACCGAATGGGCGACGCGGTTTTCATGGCTGAGGACCGCAACATCTTCTTCGTCGCTCGCGAAGATGACATGATCAAGAGTTCCGGCTACCGGATCGCTCCCTCCGAGATCGAGGAAGCGATGGCGAAGCACCCGGCGATAGCCGATGTGGGCATAGTCGGTATTCCCGATCCCGAAAAAGGGCAGATAGTCAAGGCGGTCGTCGAGCTGAAACCGGGATTTACCGCTTCCGATAAGTTGAGCGAGGAAATCAATACCTTTCTCAGGGACCACATAGCCGTCTACAAGCTCCCTCGCATTATTCAATACATGGATAAGCTGCCGAGGACCCCGACCGGTAAACTTTTGCGCCGTTTACTCAGATAAGTTTTCGAGCTTTGAGTCCATTTCCTCCCGATACTCATGCGGTCACCCGATCAGCTCTTCTGAATCTGAATCATCCTCGCTCTCTCTTTCCCCCGGCTGGTTCGTCATAGTGCGGTCCGTATCTTATTCGATCAAAACGGGTCTTCTCCTCCTGCCTGCGGGGGAGGGGAAGAAGGCAGGTCTGTGACTCCGGGAGCGCTCGATATCTTCGGGGCCTCCGGAGTCACCGGGCCAAGCTCCAGACGGGTATCGGACAAACATCCGGGAGCGGGGAGCAGCGAGCAAGGGGCGAGTCCCGCGAAGCGGGGGATTTTCTTCCAACTACGAGCTGCGAGCTTCTGTTCATCCGACATCCCACATTGGTAAGAGCAGTGAACAGAAAGGGGTGGAAATCACTTCTCCTGAGGTTTTTTCCTCTGGCGCCTGCCTTCTTTTGGCTTTATCTTTTTATCAATCTTCTGACCGCTCAGAATGAGCCTGACCATGGTCAAAAACTCCCATTCCCGGTATGGTTCGATTATGCAGCCATAGGCGCCCAGTTCCATGACGCGCTTGATCATACTGCGGTGAGTCTGGCTGCACAGCAGAATCAGCTTGCACTCGGGGCAGGACGTTTTGAGCTTCGATATGACCGTTACGCCATAGGCGAGCACACCCTCGCAGTCGATCAGGATTATCGAGTTTGGCTTTATGTTCGAGGGATTGATCAGTTCGTGGAGGGATCTGATTCCGACGCTGAAGTGTTCGTTCTTCCTCAACAGGTTCAGAATGTGGCTGCGAACTTCGTCGTTGAGAACCAGGACGGAAAATCGAACATCTTGAGTGATCATCGACGACTCCGATTCTTCATCTGCTTGAGACGACGGAATAATCTATGCACCGAATCGAAGATTCTCCACGCAAAGACCGGTGGCGCCCCTGAAACCGGAAAAGTGTCACAGCAAGAGAAGCAGGATCGGATACCGAGCAGCGCTGGAATCGAATAATTGCTCTGTTGAACTCGCGTTTGAGGACCTGAAGGATGGATCTGCCGAGATTCAAGGTATTATACAAGATTTATGCCCGGCTGCGATGACGATGAGTGTTGCGGAATCGAGGAATTGAGGAATTGAGGGATTGAGGGATTGAGAGTGTATGAAATACGTCCCCCTAAACAGTGAAATCATGTGCAAACTCTTTGAAATCAAGCTTCTCCGTGTGCGTTTAGAACTCGACCCCTTTCCGCCCTCCAGACATGGGCCGATGAATTTAGGAATTGAGGAATCTGGCAGGGGCGGCAGGGACCAGGAAGCAGGCAGGAGCAGGAGCAGCTCGAATTTCCAGCCGGAGCCTGCCCTGGACCGGGGCGGCGAAAGGACCCTTTGCGGACTGAAACTGGACTAGTTCTGCGGTGCGTGTTACCTTCTGCTGAGAGATCGAAGTTGTGCTATGGCCTGTGAAGAGGCCGCTAAAGAAAGGGTGAAATCCATGGTTCAGGCAAAACAAGGTGATACGGTGTGGGTTCATTATCACGGAACTCTGGAGGGTGGCACGGTGTTTAGCTCCACATACGAGGAGAAAGAGCCGTTTGAATTCACCATTGGCAAGGGAAACGTACTGCCGGGATTTGAACAGGCTGTCATCGGTATGAGTGTAGGAGACACCAGGAGCATTTCAATTCATCCGGAAGAAGCGTATGGTCAGCACAGAAAAGAATTCGTGTTCGTAATGAATAGGGCCCAGGCCCCGGCCGGTCTGAACCTCGAGTTGGGTAATAAGCTGCAAGTTCGCACAAACGGGGGGAAAATGGCGGTTGCGACAATAACGGCCATTACTGAAGACAGTGTGGTTCTGGATGCAAATGACCCGCTTGCAGGAAAGACACTCAACTTTGAAATCGAGCTCGTTAAGATATCCTGATCGATCGGTTTGCGTTCTGCGTTGTAATGTGAAGCTCACATGCATTTCGTGAGGAGGAGGCATATATGGGAGGGCCTCAAGAGTTGGCAGTAAAACTCAAGCAGAAGTATCCGATGTTGGATTACTTCACTGACAGGCCTTTCGGAGTGGAAATCGAGTTCTATGGCCTGGACTACTACATATTACCTCCGGACAACGGCATAATCAGACCTTACAACATCCATTCGAAAGGCGCAGACGGCAGAGATTTCCTTCAATTACTGAGGGACTGCAGGCTAAATGTTGGCACGGACAAGCATTGCTGGCATTTTGAGGAAGACGCTTCCATAGTTCACCGAGGCGGCGTGGAACTTATAAGCCCGATTCTCCGCGGCTTCGAGGGCTTACTGGAATTGTATCGCTTCTTTGAGTTGCTCGGCGAAATCCGTGGCGCGCAAATAGACGAATCATGCGGATTTCACGTTCATCACGGCGTAGATCCCAAACATTATGAGTGTACACACCTCAAAGAGCTTATAAGAATTGTCTATTCGATGGAAGACTATATTTATCTTCTGATCGCCAGTGGCCGGATCGAAAAGGATACTTGCCGGCCCATGGATCTTGATATCAATGTCTTACGTAAAATGGGCGATTGTAAGGATACATGCGAAAATAACAGTTGCAAGCTCAAGGAACTATGGTATTCTCACAGAAACAGGTATGATCCCGATATCAGGAAATCTGACAGGTATGACTTGACACGTTATCATGGACTCAATTTGCATTCGTATTGGTATCGATCCACTATTGAGTTTCGATATCACTCTGCCGTTCTCCATCAAATAGATGAAGCGATGCAGTGGATCATATTCACACAGTTTTTAGTCGAACTGAGCGATGACAATATACCGGCGATAGAGTATCGCTCAGATGCAAACAGGTGGATGAAAACGATATACAAGATGTATCTGGCATTTGGCCATTTGAATCGAATTAACGGTTTGGGCGCACACAAGTCTGTTTAATCAGAGACGAGTGAGGAGCCGTTGGATGTGAAGCGGTGGTGACTTTGATGTTCCAGTTGCAACTCCCGCTGGAGCTGGATCGCAGGGGCTAACCCTGCGCAGGGGAATCAGAGAAGATGTGCGATATTTTTGCGCTATCGGCTGGTGTTGATTATACCGCCCAGCAGTACCTGCCTATATTTGCTGAAAAGGGCAGGGGAAACATGAACGGCTGGGGTATCGGATTTTATCGCGGCAACCAGGCCCTGGTGGAGAAATCAGCAGAGCGGGTTTATAACAGCGAGCAGGTGCACGAGAGCTTCCAAAGACTGGCGAGGGTTATAGACAGCCGAATCATTGTCTCGCACATTAGCTGCCCGCTGAGCGGTGGAAGTCACAGTGCTCAGAATCATCCATTTACCTTATCCTTTCTCAGCCATGTATGGCTGTTTGTGCATGTCGGATTGATAGAGGGAATCGAGAATTATCAAACCACAAATGAACCCGGAATAGATGTCGATGTTTATCCGGCCAGAGTATTTGAATACCTGCGGGACCAACTGATCTCCTACCTGCGCTACACTCCTTACGAGAGCCTGGGCAGATCGCTGGTAAAAGCAGTAAAGAACCTGCTTTCAGACTATCCCGGGCGTTATACGTTTTTTCTCGCCAATGAGTCAGTGCTTTTTGCGTTTAGTAATTTCAGGTCGTTGATGCTTCTCCGGGAATCGGAAAGCTATGGAAACAGCCTTGTTCTCACTTCTATCCAGGGACTGAGCGACAAAGAATGGACTGCCGTAAAACCGGGGAAGAATACCCTGGGAAAGCTTCTGGTAGCGGCTGGACCGGACGTATTGTACCTGGGGGATGTGGAGTGAGGGATTGAGGGATCTAGGAATTTACGGTTATGTGCGACTTATTCGCCCTTTCTGCAGCAACGAATTACTCGGCGCCCAAGTCCCTGCCGATTTTTGCAGTCAGAGCGGACAGGAATATGGACGGCTGGGGCATCGGATTTTTCAAGAAAAACCGAGCTTACGTGGAGAAATCAGGCGCCCAGGCATATCACCAGGGGAGGTTCCACGATGGTTTCCAGAGGCTTGCCCGAGTCGTCTCCAGCAAGTTCATCATCGCACATGTACGCCTGCGAACCAGCGGTCCCATCGATGAATGTCACGCCCACCCTTTTGTCCTTCAATTCAAAGGACATGACTGGATTTTCGCTCACAATGGGAAAGCCCCTTCCATAGAGTCTTATCGAAGTCAAAAGGTTCGATTGGGTGATGTGGCCAGTGACTCGGCGAGAACCTTCGAGTACCTTCTGGATGGTATTGCGGCCCGCCATGAAGGAAGCAATGATGTCTTCCGCCTCTTCACGGCAGTGGCTGATACCTCCAGGCAGCTTATCGAGCAATACCCGGGATCATACAACTATCTATTGACTAACGGTTCGGTGCTGTTTGCATTCAGCAATCACAGGCAATTTCTTCTGCTGAAGGAAAGCAAAAATCTCGAAAGCGCTTTGCTCTTGACCACAGTCGAGCACGGCTTGAGTGAAGAAAGCTGGGAAAGGTTTTCCAGGCGTAGGGGATCGATTGGTTTTCTAATGGCGATAGTGGGAAGCGATATAGTGTTGAAAGAAGACATGTGAGGGGGATTGGGGGATTGGGGGATTGAGGGATTCAATGAACCTCCATGTCCGTGTCATGACTCATACAGTCCCAGACGCCTCGGGGATCGCACTCACGGCAATGGTAGTGTTCACCGTAGAGAAGTCTGTGTTCGTAGCGAACAGCCTCCTGCAAGGGCAGCCGGGTATGACAGTGAGCACATGTGACATATTGAGTAGTTTCTTTTTCGACTTCCGTCTTCCGTCCTCCGTTATCGGCGTTGGGTCCCGGGTTTGTGCATCGGCAACCCGTACACCGTGTCGAGGTAATATAGGCAGTTCTCAGGACCCAGCGCCTCCACTTCCCGCCGGAACTTCCTGCAAATTTCCAACCCCTTCTCGCGAGCGCCCTCGGGAAAACCTTCTTCATCGGACAAATACCGCTGTTCGATTTCGTCGAGCTTTTTCATGTACTCTTCATAACTGATTTCCTCGATCGTCATTTTACCTCCGCGCCTTTGCACCCCGGCAAATCATTCGGATTTTTTCATCTCTTTCTCAAAATGGCCAAGAGCTTTTTTAGCGTTTGCGATCAAGTTATAAAAAGTCTCCGATTGATAAGTGTCCCAACCACCACAACCCATGTCGGCCGACTTGTCGAAAACATACTCTTGATCTATGTAAGTTATCAGTGCTTTTGCAGCCTCATAGAATTCGAGGAATTTCTCGTTCATTTTTCTCTACCTGTCGAGGAAGTGCACCGCCATCCGACAACGGTCCAACCGGAAGACACAAGTGTGAAGCCGCCTATGTGTCATGGCCGGGATCATCGGGTTTGGGTCCCTGTTGCGCTTTGTCCAGGTGGTGTCTGAATCTTGCGCCGAACTCGGATTTGAAGGCTTCGATCGCCATAGCGTCCTCAGTTCTGCCCAAAAAATACAAGGCCATACCTTTGAAAACCTGAGCTTCCCTGATTTGCGAGTCATTGGCCAGGGCCTCATCAAAATAGGGCAGGCTGTCGGCGTATCTGGTCAGACCCAGCAATGCCTGACCCTTGGCTGTCAGCGCGTAGACATTGCGGGGCTCCCGGGCCAAAATCCGGTCGAAAACGTCGATGGCTTCCTCACAGCGGCCCATATCGTTTAACGCGAGCCCCTTCAACTGCATGGCCTGCAAATTCTGCGGCCTGAGTGAGAGCTCTTTATCACAGCAATAAACAACTTCACCCAGAAGCCCCTTTTCAGCCAGCCGCCTGGCCCCTTCCATCCAGGTTATTTTGTCTTCGGGGACCACCTGCAGGATTTTCATCATCACGCTTTCATATGTATCTTCTACAGTGCGCCTGCCGGTGAACGCCACAGGCACGCCGTGGCCGGGCAGCACATGGACGATGTTTTTTTTCATCACCTGCCTGAGCCCGTACAGATAGTGGTCCAACCCGCCTCCGCCAGTTTTATCGGCGTCCGCCATGGCGTCGGACAGTACGGTGTCGCCGGAAATAATCGTCCCGGTCGGTTCGTGATACAGGCATATACCATCGATAGTGTGGCCGGGAGTATGGATTACTTCCCATTGAAAGCCGCTCAGCTCAAGGGTTTCTCCACCCGCTAATTCCGTTGGGGGAAATCCGGCCTCCGTGGTGATCCTTTTGAACTCCTGTGGACCCGCTGCATGCATAATGATCTCGACTTGTTTGTTTTCCATGACTGCAGGAAATCTCAACATTTCGAATATGCCCATGCAGTGGTCGCGGTGTCCGTGCGTGAGCACGACCTTCTTTATATCCAAAAGGTCATAGCCCAGTTTGTCCAAGTCGGAAAAAACAGTGTAGTCGTTTCCGGGATCCACCATGGTCAGGTAATCGCCTGCAAGCAGATACACGTTGCTGCAATGATGATATCCGATAAGAAAACTGCTCTTTTCAAAGACAGGATGCGATACTTTCAAAATCTCACCGATCGATAGCCACCCCGGGTGCGCCGGTTCCTGCTCCGGCGGATATTCATCCTCTATGAGCGGCTTTAGTTCCCGGTTTGGTTCCTTCCTGTCTTCTGTCGCCTGGTTTGCCATCTCTTTTCCTCAATGAACACTCGTGCGTTTAGTTAGATGATAGTATCACGCCATCAGTGCATAAAAAACCCCCTTTCCGGCCATCGGCAAGGGAGTCTTTGGATTGAATTTCACCTCTCCCCCGAGATCGCGGGGGAGGGTGAATTCATTTTATGAGAGTCGTTTGCGGACTACTCGATATAATCCAGAGCATAGTCCAGCTTCATCTTATCATCCGGCCACCACTTTTTACTTATTTTTTCCTGGCCCGGATAAACGTCCTTGCCGTCAACCTTGTCGATCATCAACTCGAGGAAATGGAATTCCGTGAGCTTGTGCTTCCTGATGACGTCGCTCGGGAGCACGACCGCAAGGCCGCTCTCCCTGGAGCATTCCCATTCAAACGGTTCGTTGGGCGCCGCTGTCTCTTGACCGGTTTTACCCGTGTAAACCTTGAGAAGCTTCCCTTGGACCTTCATTCGCGGCTTCATCTTGAATTCATCGAACAGCTCGTCGGATACATGCCACCAACATGCTCTTGCGTTGGCGGCTACATATGCTTTTACGAGCATGGGGTCAAAGCCGCATACCACCACACGGCATTTTTCCGGCATACTAAACCTCCTTCTCGCTTTCGTCGGTTTCCGCTTTGCTCAACTGGACGCGAAGATCCTCAACCTGGCCGAAGCAATAACACACGAACTCTGTAGCCTCTGCCTGGGTGAGGTAGTTTGTCTCAAACAATCTCTTGACATAGGGATAGACGTGAGTATGAATCTCCTCGGTGAATTCGATGAGCACATGTTCGTTATCCCCGTCGGGGGATGCCCAACTCAGAAAACCTGTTTTCCAGTTGCTCAGCATCCCCTTGAGAGCATCGAGTTCTTCACGAACGTTTTCTTCCATGCTAGGCCTTCTTCCTGGCGTCATAGGCATAGCACTTCTTCACCACGTTGAAGTCCGCTACGCACCAGTAATGGGGCCAGTGGATCTTCCTGCACCAGCCGATAATGTCCGCAGGCGGGAACTTGGAGCCTTTGAGGACCGGCTTCAAGTGTTTGCACTGCCAGCATATATGGTCACTCTGCTTTTCCGGGACCAGAACAGTGTCCAGGAATTCTTCAGGCGTCAACTGTTGTGACATGCAACACTCCTTTCTCAAGCTACCAGTCTTTGACTTCGCCTGCCGCCAGCTTCTTCTGATATTCCTCCCAGACCTCGGGGGACAATTTCTGAATATCCCAGTTGAAGCCGAGGCTTCCGGCCAAACCCGCCGAGGGCGGCTGCGGACGCCATCCGCGCACCGGCCGGCCCCGGATGCTGAATTTCACCATGTCGGCCACTCCGAGCAATTTTGATCTGGGCATGCACTGGAACGGTCTGGTGCGGCCTTCCTCACCCGGTCTGTACTTGGAATAACCGTCATAAGGCTTGTCAGCGTAAAGGGGCGAGGTGTCAGCCTTCTCTCCGGGTCTTTCTTCGGGTCCATTGTACATGAAGCCCTGAATCATGTGGATGTAATAGACCGTGCCGCACTCGGCGCAGTTGATCTTGCCTTCCCAGTTCCAGAAACAGTAGGGGTCCAGGTAGTTGATCGTGTCACATGGTTTGCCACCCACTTCTTTTTTGCACCAAATGATATCACACACGGGCGCCTCCTTTTAGATGTAGGCCTTCTTATACCATTCTTCAATCTTGGTCAGCGGAACACCGAGCAGATCACGGTAGATCTTCTTGTTGTCCGCACCCAGCGGACGCCAGTGCCAGTTGATCCTCCTGGGGGTCTTTTCCATCAACCCGGTGCTGTAGCCGCCATGGACCACCAAATCACCGAACAGAGGATCGTCCATCCAACGGACAGTGCCTCTCTCACGGTAATGCGGGCTCTCGTAGACCTCGCGGTCGTTTCGAACGGGTTCGGCCAAAAGGCCGGCGTCGGTCAGGATCTTTGCCGCCTGGGACCTGCTCTTGTCTGCGGCCCATCTTTCCAGAGCGGTGTAAATCTCCACCTGGGCTTCGCCTTCCACCCGGTCCTTGTGAGCCTTGTACTTTTCGTAGAGGTCCTTCATTCCGGTAATGGCGCACAGTTCCTTGAAGTCCTGATCCTGGAAGGCGCTGACCATGATGTACCTGGCATCGAACTTGTCCTGGGGATTTTCGGCATCCGGGAAATCGGACTTGCCGCACAAAATGATGCCGTGCACCGCAAGTTGGGTGTCCCAGTTGCCCCAGCGCTGGCGAACGATTCCGAATTTGCCGTACATCGTCGTGGTATAGCCGAGCATTCTGGTTGGGACCTGCACCTGGGAGAACTCTATCATTGTGCCCAGCCCTGTCTTCCTGCGATGATGAATGGCCGACATGACGGCGCAGGATATGAGATTGCCGGATTGCCAGTCGATAACCCAGTTGGTGCACTTGGAACAATGCCCGCCCATGTACTCGTGCATGCCGGTTATTGAGGCGAGTCCGGCGTGCGCCTGACCCAGGATGTCGTAGGAACCCCCGAATACTTTGGGACCGTAGCCGAAACCGCCGCCCCAAACGTAAATGAACCTGGGATTGATTTCACTCAGGTACCGGTAGCTCATTTTCCATTTGTCCAGCGTCCCCGGCCTGTAGAGCTCGGTTAGCCCGTCCGATTTTTTCACCAGGCTGTAGAATACCTCCCTCATCTCGGGGACGTGATAATCGATTGTCACAAAATACTTGTTGGGGTTGGCGTTTGTGTAGCCAAGGCCTGTGCCGGTCATGGGGCGCAAATCGCTGAACGGATAGAGATAAACTTCGTTGAAGGGAGATGTGTGCCGCATGGGTTCACCCATCCTGGGGATCTCGAGCTTTATGACCTCGGCCCCCAGCTCGGCCAGGTTGGCCACAGCGTGCGGCGTGAATATATACATCGTGCAGCTAAGCCACCGTATTCCGTTAAGCGGCTTGGGCTTCGTATGTTCATTGCCAACATCGAAGAGCTTCTTGCAGTACTCCTCGTAGGGCATCTTGAACTCATCCATTTCACCTTTGCTCTTGGGGCCCGGCAGGTCTTCCATGCGTGTTACTCTAGGGTCTTGTGCCATTATATCACCCCCTTCTGTTTCATTTTATTCACTGCTGTCTGGCCCATTCCAACCCATTTCAAATAGATCTCGTAGTTGTCACAGCCGAGGTCTCTGCCCATCCACTTGCACCTGAAAGGAGCGCGCATCTGGTAGGAGGCCGGGCTCGACGCGATCAGCAGCGGGCCGTAATCGGTCTCATGTACGTAGACCCAGGGCCGATACTTGAAGTGAGGGAACTCGCAAACTTCGTCGATGTAGAGAACGGGCCCCGCTGCAACCTGGTACTCGAGCAGCTTGGTTTCAGCTTCCACCCGGTTGGTGTCTCTCAGCCACCGCGAGGTCAGGGTGTAGGTCTTTATAAGAGCGCCCAAGGCATTTCTGGCCGCCATTTCCTTGAGGACGGGGTCTTCGTGGATGAGCCGGCCGAACTGGGGGTAGTCGCGCTCAAGGCAAAAACCAATGTTATACCAGAGCTTGTCGGTCTGGCCGCCGATCATCATGTAGCCGTCTTTACAGGGGTTCCAGGCGTACTGGTTGAGGCATGCATCCCAGCCGCCGGTACGGGATTTGATACTGGCATTGAAACCGTACCAGGTAATGTCGAAGTCGAGAATGTCCATCAAAGCTTCGGCGCCGGTGACCTCGATCATCTGCCCGGTGCCGCCCAGTGCGTCTCTCCAATATAGGGCCGCAATGGAGTTAAGGAATCCCTGGGCCCCGGCAATATAGTCGGCAAGCCAAATACCGGAGCGGGTCGGGTCGCCGCCTTTGCCGCGCGGGAGAAGGTCCTGGGCCAAGCCGGTATTGTGGATCCAGGAATTTGCGGCGCTCGCGAAAGGCTCGACCATCCATTGGCCGAACTTCGACTGCTTGTCCTTCCAGGGGCCCCACTGGCCTAGCATGCCAACCCAAACGTAGACCATCCTGGGGTTGATTTCCTTTAGCTGTCGATACCCGATCCCCAGATTATCCATGTAACCGGGGGGCATCCCGTCGATCAGGACGTCGACGTTCTTTGCCATTTTCCTGAAAATTTCCCGCCCTTCCTCGGTCTCGACATCGAGGGTTACGCAGTGGGTGTTCACCGTCTCGTTGACGAACTCCATGCCGCATTTTTCGCCGCTGTCCTTGTTTTGAAGAAAGTACTCTTCGCGGCCGAAAGGCGTCAGCTTCCTCAAAGGGTCGCCTTTGGGCGGTTCGATGGAGACGACCTCGGCCCCGGCTTCGCCATACAAAGAGGCGCAAAATTTGTGGCCCAGCCTCCACAGACCGATGTCCAGAATCCTGAATCCTGTCAGGGCTTCATCTTTGTCGTATCTTTTTTCGAATCTCAGGTTATCCTCAGCCCAATTACAGAACTCCAGCGCCTTTCTTCTCTCATATACCGGTTTGACCTCCTCGTAAGAAGGCGGCGGGGTGACCGGGTAGGGTCTCACATCCAGATCCATCAGGCCTATGGTATCGGCCCGACTATTTATTTCGATATCTCGCTTTTTCGGCATCTTTGACCTCCCTTGTTCGTGGTAGCCTCTTTTTCCGAGTTCACGAAGCGATGGTCTTTCTTCAGCGCCACCACTTGGTTTAGCAACCGGCCTGGCTCGCGTGATTGCACCGGTGAGAAGGAACCTGCGCTCAACGATCATCCTTCCGTAGAAGAGCCAGGACTCATAATGGGGAATTGTGGTCCCTTTACCACCTCCTCTCAATCTCGGTAATAATCATATCTTAAAGTAGTTGCCTTTCCTGCCTGTACCGTGTCACCAGACGAATTGGCCGCCGCACGGGTTGAAAACAACAGCCCCCGGCGTGGCCGCAGCCTGCGCATGAGGGGGAGGAGAGGACGCTCAGGATGAGAAGAGAGCAGGATCAGGTTTGAACAGCACCGCAATCGAAAAAGTGCCCCGGGAATGCAGCAGACCGACTTCCCGGGTGTCCCATCATTTTAGATGCATGAGGCTTATACTAGATCGTCACCATCTTACAAGATTCATGCCCACGCCGAATCAGAGCGGTCCGGTCACCGGAAGACACCGCCGGGCCGAAGCTCCTTGCAGACTTCGCGACGAAGAATCCCGTTGCCCGGAGGTTGGAAAACACGGTTAGTGAAACAAAAAACAGCCGGGGGAAAATTATTTTTAAGTCTCAAAATTTTTTTCTCTCGATTTTGCTGATGACCGGAAACGGCAAAGTGTACGGAATCCGACCCGCAAATTAGTGAAATCAGGCGCAAAGGTCCTAAAATCAAGCTTTAGAGGACATGTATGAAAATAGACCCCCTTAGTGCCCGTCCAGACTCCTTCCATTGGGCTCCTCCACAAGTTCGTATCGCCTCATTTTACTGTACAAAGTGCTTCGGCTGATCTTGAGACGCCGGGCCGCATCGTGTTTGTTCCAGTTGGATTTCTGGAGTGCTTTGAGGATAAGTTCGCGTTCGCTCTCGGAAAGTGAGGTCAAAGTTCTGTTCGGGCCGATCTCCCAGAGAAATCTTGGAAGGTGCTTTCTGCGGATCAACTCTGCCTGGGACAATACGACCGCATGGCTGATGGCGTTCTCGAGCTGGCGGACGTTTCCGGGCCAGTCATGATCCAGAAGGGCCTGCATGGCGCCGGATGAAAAGTTCTGGATATTCTTGTGCTCCTTCAGGTTGTGTTTAGCGAGGAAATGATGGGCCAACAGGGGAATATCCTCCTTGCGCTCCCTCAGGCCCGGCAGGTGGATC
This sequence comes from uncultured delta proteobacterium, assembly GCA_963805125.1. GTDB lineage: Bacteria > Desulfobacterota > Syntrophobacteria > Syntrophobacterales > Syntrophobacteraceae > SbD1. The sequence goes on from CAWDTD010000001.1 coordinate 1,265,801, forward strand.
CCTATTACGTTAAGGCGGTAAAAAAGATCGTCTCTGAACCTGCCTGCCTGGACCTCGTGGTGAAGATCGCGGTTGGTTGCCGCAAGAACCCTGACATCGACCGAGATGACCTTTTCGCCGCCGACTCTTTCGAAGCAATGATCCTGGAGAAACCGCAGCAGGAATATCTGTACGGAAGGAGCTATCTCCCCGATCTCGTCCAGAAAAAGCGTACCGCCATGGGCACGTTCGATCCGGCCCTTTTTCTGATGGGACGCACCGGTGAACGCCCCTTTTTCGTGACCGAAAATCTCGCTTTCGAGCAGGGTGGGGGAGTAAGCCGAGCAGTTGGCGACCACAAAAGGGCCTTTTCGCCGATGACTCTGCTTGTGGATGGCATGGGCGACCAGTTCTTTGCCCGTCCCGTTTTCGCCCGTGATCAGCACGGTGGCGTCGGAACTGGAAACAAGGTCGATGAGCTCGTAGATTTCCTGCATGCACTTGCTCTGGCCGATAATGTCGCCATATCCGGAGCGCTCGGTGACCTGCGATTTAAGATTCTTGACTTCGGCCTCGTGCATTACAAGATTTCTGAGGTGTCCCGAAGCGTGTTCGCACAGCGCCTTTAGGAACCTGATATCCTCGGGAGGATAGCGGTTGAAGGTCTTTGACCCCATAAAAAGCAGGCCGATGCATTGCCTGCGAACGAACAGCGGGATGGCCGACCAGGTAGGGTCGGAGTCGGCGACGATTTTGAGAAGGGGAAATACCTGGGATTTGTCCAGGGGGCCGATGAGGTCCCTGGCCTTGTACCTTTTGATCTTATGAACCAGTTCCGAGCTGAGCGCGCACAACTCGAGCTTCTGCAAGATCCGCAGGAGCTTTTCGACATATTTCGGCTCGCAATCCTCGAAGCGCAGTAATTGCTCGCAGGAGGAATCCAGCAGCAAGAAGGCGGGATCGGAGCCGGGAAGGAGTTTGAGGGTAAAGTCCAGCAGAAACTGCACAAGCTCGGACAATGTAGCCTTTGTGCCCACCTCCCGGGAAAGTTCGAACAGCTCTTCGAGTCTGCGCTGCGTGCGGAGCAGTTCCTCGGAACGGCGGGCCAGGGCCTGTTCGAGATTTTTCTTCTCGGTAACGTCCCGCTCGATTCGGATTACCAGATCGACTTTACCCCTGTTGTCCATAATCGGGTATGTGGCGATCTGCTTGACTCTTCCGCTCTCCATCAGTTCGGGATGAACGGCGTCGCACAGGAACGGCTGTCCCGTCTCGCAGGTCTTGCGCACCGGGCAGAAAACCCCATCTTCATGACATGGAAAACTTCTGCCAAAAAGAACTTCGTAGCAGGTCCTGCCGGAGAGTTCCTTGGCATTCTGAAACATCGTCCTGGCGAGAAAATGATCGTTTACCTGAACTATGCGGTAGGTCGACGGATCGACCACCATCAGTTTGTCGGTGATGCTGTTGATGATCCTCTCGGAAAAGGTCTTTTCGGAAAGCAGGGCGGCCTCGATCTCCTTGAGGCACGTGATATTGGTCAAAATGGCCAGGGCGCCCTGAAAAACTCCCTCCTCCATCATGGGGGAAGCCGAGACAAGGCAATGGATGCGGACGCCGTCTTTTCTGGCAAATTTCAATTCGAAGGTGTCGGACAAGCCCGTCCGGTGCCTTTGCAGTTTTGTGCGCGCCACTGCTTTGGAATCTTCCTCCATGAAATCGAAAATGCATCTGCCCAGTACTTCGTCGAGGTGATAGCCTAGCATCGTCGGCAGTCGTCTGTTGGCGAAAGTTATCCTTGCCTCGCTGTCAACTATATAAATACCCTCGCGCGCGGTCTCGACTATGTTTCTGTATCGTTCTTCGGATACCTTTAATTCCTTTTCCAGGTTCTTGCGTCTTGAAATATCGTGCGCATGCCCGATGGCTTTCGCAACCGGGCCGTCGGAATGCGAGATGGGGGAGGCGAAGAACTCAAAACTGCTCCATGTCCCGTTGGACAGGGGGAAAGACATGTCCCATGATTGCGCCGTTTTCGTCCGGAAGACCGCTTTGAAGTGATTGGCAAAATGCTCGCCGAACTCGCCGGCGAACAGTTCACGGCACAGTTTCCCAACCACCGGTCCTCCATTATCATTAAAAAGCATCGAAAAAGCTTGGTTTACCTGAAGAATGCGAAGGTTTGAATCGCAGATGAGCATGGGTTCATTCAGGCATTGGAATAACGTCTCGAAGGAAAGAGGTTCGCAGTAGGGGGGGATTTTTTTCCTCATATGCCTCTCGCGCGTAGATTGACCGGTAGCCGGCGGGTTGCCGGCTGCAGGGATTTCGCGCCGTTTGTCGTTTGAAGCGTCCGTCAAGAGAGAAAACCTCGAAGTCTATTGCCGCGCTCGGTCGGAAGACCTGCTCAACGCCGCCTCGACGAACGGCGGCAGAAATGGCATCGGGAGCCTGTAGGTTTCAAGATAAGCGATAAGGTGCGCAAATGCGTTGTCAAGAACTGTCAAGAAAATATTTACTCGTCAGTTTAGATAAAGGACTTGGAAAATTCGCTGAGATGAGGTATAAGCGCCCTCCTCGGAAAGCCAAACCTTTTTCGACTATTCCGAGTCGTATCCGGTAACATTAAATTGAGAGTTTTTCAATCGAAATCTCTCGGGGCTGTCTGTTTTGCTTGTAATTTGAGAGCTAACAAGCTAAATATGAAAGTCAACAAAAAAGAGTATCACACTACCGGTGTGAGGGCCGGAAAGGCAGTCGGAGCATCATGCCAGGTGCTGAATTGCCTTCCGCCTGGTTTAGATAGGTTCCAGTGTGTCGGGGGCATTTTTCTTGCTCAGATTCGGGGTTTGACTTGAATCCGTGAAGACATCGCGGGGTATGCCCCTCCGTAACGTGCCGGAGGGGTGTTCGAGGGTGCTTGTCGGCATGCTTGTGCCGTGAGCACGCTAACATTTTCTCTAAAAAGGGGGAGTATTATGCCGGTCTATGCGTCTTTCTTGAAACTTACAGCGGACGGGAACAAAGAGATCAGGAAGTCACGGGAGCGCTTCGAACATGGCAAGAAAAATGTCGAGCAAGCCGGTGGCAAAATCATTTCAGCATACTACATCGTATCCCGTGGAGAGTATCTTATCCTGGCCGAATTCCCTGATGAGGACTCCAGAGTGAAAAGTATGGTCAACACGCTGCAGCGCGGTACGGTTTCGTATGAAGTCTACAAAGCTCTACCGGTCGAAGAGTTCTTCAAGATCGTAGAGGGATAAAGGCAGGCAGCAACCCTGCTGTTTGAATCAGACGGATATCCTTCAGGTATGCTTCATCCGGAAACACCGGATGAGACATTGGCAGTTTCCGATTCGGAAAGGGGAGGTTTTTCGGACCGATCCCGCCTTTGGCCGGTGAAAAACCTGGAAAACCCCTTCCGGTCGGAAACTGGGGTTTTTGTTAGGAGGAGAAATTCGTGAACGAACTACTGGCGCCCGGCGGAAGTCTCGAAATGGTGGAAGCGGTGTTCGAGAAGGGCGCTGATGCCGTCTACGTGGGATCCAAGGGGTTTAGCCGCAGGAAAAGCGCCTGGGAACTGGAAGATTCACAGGTCCGGGAGGCTATTCAGATCGCAAAGGGATTCGGTGGGAAGGTGCGCATTGCCATCAACGCGGAGGTCCCTCGGGAGAAGGCAATGGTGCTTCTCGGAAAAATCGCGAAATATGCCTCATGGGGAGCCGAGGGCATAATCGTAAGGACCCCGTTCGTCATGCAGATGGCTCGTGACAACTTCCCCGAACTGGTTATTCACGCCAGTGTGGGGTGTAATATACAGACGCGGGAGCAGATAGCCGAGTACGTTGGCTACGGCGCCACCCAGGTGGTAGCAAGCACCCAGATCAGAACCGTTGAACAGCTCTCCAGTTTCAAGAGCGCCGCGGACTGCCTTGGAGTGGCCACGGAAGTCCTGATTCACGGCAACCGTTGCGTGGGCGGGGTAGGGAACTGCCAGTTGCACGAACTGATCAGCGATTCCTATGTCGAAAACCGGTGCCGGGATGAAGACGGCAACGAAATCATCGAATTCGAAGGATGGCCCGACCGTTCGGGAAGCTGTTTTCGGATCTGTCTGCTGACGGATGAACAGAGGCGAAAGGTCCTTGGTCAGAGAGGGAAAAAGGTCGAGGAGATCGAGTTCATCAACGAACGTATCCGCCGAAATCCCAACGTCGCGTTCGTTATATCCGGGGAAGAGTTCTGGAAGTACATGGATCTGGGGCTTCGCACGCTCAAAGTTCAGGGACGAGAGTACGCGGTGGACCTCGTCGGCAGGATGATCTACATATACCGCAGTCTGATCGAAGCCTGGCGCGGGGGCAAGCGGCATAGCGAGCCGGGCCTGCTCGCGCTCCGGCAGGAACTCGAGGAGATCAGAAACGAGCGCGACCGCATGCGAATGAAGGGCACAGCCGTACTTCACAGAAATATCAAAGGGCTTTAGCAGGTTTTTGGAAACACAGTGACCGTCTGGTGTTCCCGCCACGAGGGCACAGGCGGCAACCTCACCGAATCGGCGCCATAAGTCCGGTGTCCATCCGGAAACACCCGATGAGATGCCGGCGGTTTTCGAGTGGGCTTTTTTTTATCTAAAAAAGGGATTTTCCCTCCCCGCAACGAAATCGCAGCCGTTCCCCCCTTTCAAAAAATCTCTAGATGCATCTGTGACGGCGAGCAATTGAGTTGTCTCATGCGTTCAAGAGAGTATTAAATATGAGTCGGCATCAAAGAAAGTGCAACTCTCCCGCCGGCATGCGAGGATCAGGGAATCGGCTGTAGTCTTCAAGTCCGTGTGCAATGGCTTTACGGACGCCACCCGCGCGACCGTGGCGCCCTTTTGCGACATGTACAGCGGGATATGACAGGTGGAGTCTACGCATAACTCTACGTCACCCTTTGCGGCCCGGTACACAGTGCAACCATCCCGCGTTTCGCTCCGGGCAGTGACAGGGGTATTGCCGGGCAGATCGACGAGGGTTTTCATGCTGTTCCAGTCGAAGAAGCGTCCTATTTTGTACATGTTGGTCCAAGAGATCTTCATAGTAAACGCATTCTCCTCTGCCGGATGGGTGAGCGCTCCACCACATCCGTAGCCGGCGGTGACGGTGCTACTGCCGCAGCGCCTTTGCGTAGTCGAAATAGGTTACGCTCTTTCCGGTCGAATCTTTGACGGTTGAGGTGACAAGCTGGGCCTTGTAGTTCGATTTTCCACGCTCAGTCGTGCAATTGGCATTCATGATCGCCGTCGGTTTATAAAAAGTCAGGCCCTTTACCGGCTGTGAGGTCAAGACGTGGCCCTGGAGTGTGATCCTGACTTTCGTGCGGGAACCCTTGATGGCCTCATAGAGAACTCTGCCGTCGGTATTGGGGAGATTCAGGCCGAGCAGGCAGGCGATTGTGGGCGCCACGTCGATGTTGCCTGAATGGATGCGGTCGTGAAAGCGGGACTTGAAGTCGGGGCCGAAGGCGATCAGGGTGTTATGCACATCCACCGGGCTGAATGAGCCGTGCATACCCCTGTAACCTTGCATGCTTTCGTATTCGGTCCCCTTCATCCCCTGGACGGTTGCGTTTTCGTCGTAATTGAAGCTGACTATGATATCGGGATTCCTTCCCGACTTTTCTTCAAGGTTAACCATACTCGTTTTGAAGGTTCCGGGGATGTCTCCGCAGCTGTCGTCGATAAAGACCGGGCCGAATTCTTCGCGCGACTGGAGGAATGACACGATGTTGTTGACCATATCGAGGTTTTTGTTCGGCACATAGAGGTAATCGCTCCCCCCGTTTGCCGCTATGACCACAGCATCCTAGGGCAGCGGCGACGGAACGGCAAAGCTCCTCGAGTTATACTGGTAACCGGGTCCCTTGCGGCATACCGTGCCGTCGGTGTCGGTCAGGGTGGGATAGACCGGGGCGCCGTCCGACGATATCCCGGACATGACCGGGTCCCGGATGCAGCCGGAACCGTCGTAGACGTTCGCCGCTATGCCGTTATCGGTGAGAAGCCGAGCGATTCGCACGTCGCCGGAGACGGAGTAGCCGTCAGCGGGGTCCGTGGCTGTCATCGCCACCGCTCCGCCCCGGATTGCCCGAAGAGGAAAGAGCGAGACATCGCCGGCTACTGAACTATGGCCGTGGTCTGAAACGATCAGGATATCGGTATTGTCATAGATTCGCAGCGCTTTCAGTTTCGAGAGGACCTGGCCGAGCATGGCGTCCATCACGGCGAGGGCATCCTTGTAGGCTGCGCTGCCCGGACCGTACACATGTTCGGTGGAGTCGGGATCGCGGAACCAGATCACGGAGACGTCGGGGTCCTTACCGGGAAGAATGTAGTTCAGGTAGGCGCCGAGCATGTACCGGTCGGCGCTGGAGAACATGCTGGTCGTGCCCGCTGTCGGGTCCGAGGTCACGCTGTCGGACAGAACCGACTTTGTGCCGAAACCGGTCGGGCTCCCGTTATTGGGGGCAAGAGTGATGCCGGGCCACATCACCGGCGTGTTTTTGGGGAGGGGATAGCCGTTGTTCCGGAGTTCAACGGCAAGCGACTCCGGGAAGACCATGTTTTCGTCGATGCCGTAACCGGCGCGCGTCAGGTCGAACATGAAGGCGGCGCCCGACTTGCCTACGATGCAGGTCTTGAGCCCTTTTGCCCGGGCAGCTTCCAACAGGCGCGTGACCAGTAAGAGTTGCCCGTCGTAATACTGGTTTAGCGAACTCAATATGTTCCAGTCTTCGGTAAATACCGGCTGGTTGTAATCAACCGGACTATTCGATGCATCGTTCCCCTTGAGGGTGTTGGGTCCGAGCCACAAGGAGTTGCCGTATAAGCCGGCCTTACCCGGAAAATCGCCCGTGTTGAACGATGAGGAGTTCATCATCGTGAAGGTGGGATAGGTCGAATGGTTCTTATGGAAGAAAACCCCTTCTTGTGACATTTTCCACAGCTTTGGCGTCGTTTTCGGCGTGACGCTGTCGGGTCTGAGCCCGTCCCATACGAAAAGAATGACTTTCCGTTGTGTCCCCGCGGCGGCCGCAGGATCGCCGCTGCAGACCGAGAGCAGTACAATCCCGCACAACATTAACGTCATGCATACCAGGTTTCGCCTATCTTTCATGCTGTTAACCCTCTCGCTGGCGGTGGAATCGATATAGCCAGGACGAACCAACGAACTCAAAACCGGCGGTCGTCAGCCGAGCAGCCCCGCATATCGTGCATTGACAACGATTTCAAGTTCACCACGATCGTGTCACGGCGTTGTTACATAAAGGTGACGGAATGGTCGATTTCTTGTGAACATTGCGCACTGTGATCACAGAACGCTACCTGGATGGCGGAGAAAAGCCGGGTTACCGGACAAGGATCAACAGGATTAACAGGAAAAGGGCTTCTATGTCGATCCATCGGCTTTGCGCGAAGTATTCCCGTCATGACGATTACGCCAAAAAGTGAGCTGCAAATCCGCACCTCCATAGTATAGTGCTTACTATAATCGAAACGGAGTTCCGATTTGCGGACCCCAATTGTTGAACTTCAACTGACCCGGGAAGGAGATCACTATGGCTGCAAAGAAAATTTTGATGCTTATCGGCGACTATGTGGAAGACTATGAGGTTATGGTGCCCTTTCAGGCGCTGCAGATGGTTGGACACACTGTGCATGCGGTATGCCCCGGCAAGAAATCCGGCGATCAGGTTCGCACGGCGGTCCATGATTTCGAAGGCGATCAAACTTATAGCGAGAAACGGGGCCACAACTTCACACTCAATGCAAATTTCGATGACGTGAAGCCAGAGGAATACGACGCCCTTGTCATCCCCGGCGGGAGAGCTCCTGAGTACATTCGGCTGAACGAAAAAGTTTTGAGCATCGTACAGCACTTTGCCAAAGCAGACAAACCTATTGCCGCTATCTGTCATGCGGCGCAACTGCTTGCAGCAGCCGGAGTGCTCCAGGGCAAAGCCTGCAGTGCGTACCCCGCCGTGGGTCCCGAGGTCAATCGAGCGGGTGGCAAGTATGTTGATATTGCTGTCGACCGGGCGCATGTGGACGGGAAGCTTGTAACGGCCCCTGCATGGCCTGCACACCCCGATTGGCTGGCCAAGTTCCTCGTGGTTCTCGGAACTAAAATAGCGCTATGATCAAATGCCTGGAGGTTATGAAGAAAGCCGGGATTAAAGGAGCTTGCCCAGGAGCTGATCCGGGGATTACAGGACTTAAGAACAGCTAATGGCATGAAACGGCGGAGGTTCCGGATTTATCACCGTTATTCGGTTTTCAAAGAACCGGGCGAAGCCGCGGCTTGGCAGTGAATCCCCGCCCACGCGCCGCGCGTGGGCGGGACCAGGACCCCTAACCCGGCAACTCAATTCCTCAATGCCCCGATGAAGTCCCTCGGATCGAGTCCGGGGCAGGCTTGGGCAGGCTTTGCAAGCTCTGAATTAGGAAATTCCCCGCTCATTGCCCTCCTGCAAATACAGGCCAAATGCAGGTGTCGGGTATCGGGTATCGGAGATCAAATTCCAGACGGGTATCGGATATCCGATTTCTCCTTCCTTCCGATCCCGCGAAGCGCGGGAAGCTCATATCCGACATCCGCAAGCGCAGTGAACGGTGAGCGGTGAACACTGATCCCGCGCCTTGCGGGAGTGACCAGTGATCCCGGATTAAAACCTTCCGGGGTGAGGTAGTGAGCGGAGAGAAACAAAATGCCCGAACCCATCAATTTCTCCTATCTGTAGTAATCGAACAATATTTTACCACGTGTGAATCGAGGCGTGCAAAGCGGCAACCAGAAGCGGCAAAATGAAGGGAAAAAGGTGAGGGGTAATGGGTAACGGGTGATGGGTGAACAAAAAAAGCAAAACCCTTGAATTTTGTCAAGTGAGGAGTATCCGTGGGCGGGAGGGCAAAACCGCCTTCGGAAGTAAAAAGTAAAAAGGTAAAAGGCAAAACCTTTGACTTTCACTTTTCCCTTTATAGTGGCAACTTTGGGCTGAAACTGCCCAAATTGGTCCGATCGGCATTTTTGCTGCCGGTTTTGATTGGAACATCGTATGATTTATAAAACTCTGGCATTCGCGGTTTCGAATAACGATTTATACGTCCGTGGGAGAAAGCGGTTTCCGAACTCGAGGAGCGGCAGGATGGGCATTCTAAATAAGGGGACCTGTGTCCGCCCTGCATGGATCGCAATCGAGAGGCACACCAGCATGATCGGATTGAGTTGATGCTCAAGCTCACGCCGCTCCATTGAAAAACCCTGGAGAGAGTAATCCTTGCGGCGGGATTGCGGTTTGTGCGGCAGGAAGGGAGCCACCGATACTATGTAAAACAGGGGATATTGCTCCGTTGTGATTCCCACCTATCCCGAGGTGCCGGTAGCCATAATTGGGAACAATCTAAAAACTGCAGGTATTTCACGGGAAGAGTTTTTCCGCCTTCTTGGGAAGGTATGATTTTTGGTGTCTGAAAGCATCGCTTCGAGTCACCGGGATATGGCTTGGGGGAGTCTTGAATATATTTGGTCTGACCCAATGGCCGCTATACTTCACGGATTGGCCTTTGGGCCTTGAGCCGGTTGTCCAGTCTCCACCTGAGCCCAGTCGCAGTGGTTTCACGCAGAAGAAACTCCGTGAAGCGTTCCACAAGATGCGGCTGACAGGTTATGGTGACAAGCGTTCCAGGCAGGTTTTTCTTCATCTGCACCTGGGTTAGAAAGACATCAAAAGCACCCATGTCCAGCGTTCTACCCATGAGATAGTCACACATCTGAGGGTTCATGTCGTCTATGTTGGCTTCAAGGACGGCTATTTGTTCCTTTTCATAGCCCCGTAGCTCATCCTGAGTTTCTCCTATGATGATGCGGAGCAAATTAGGGATATCCCGTTCAGACGTTCCGGCCCCATACCCGATTTGTTCCATGGTCATAGCAGGCGACGGTCCGAAACCGGAACAAATCGTTGTCAGGATGGCCGCTCCCGTGGGTGTAAGCAGTTCGCCCGTTACCCCTGTGGAATAGAAAGGCTTGCCTTTGATCAGCTCGGCAGTGGCCGGGGCCGGTATGGGGAATGTCCCATGGGCGCACTCCACGGTCCCGCTTCCGACATGAAACGGAGAACAATAGACCCTCTCGATGCCCAGGGCTGTCAATCCGGCAACCCCTCCCACTACATCGATGATCGCATCCATGGCTCCCACCTCGTGAAAATGGATTTGATCGACGGTAGTTCGATGGACCTTGGCTTCTGCTTCCGCAAGACGCCTGAAGATCTTCAGACTTTTTTTCTTTACCGCATCATCGAGGCTGCATGTTCCGATGATTTCCTCGATATGACTCAAACGTCGATGATGGTGGTGATGGTGGCGCTCATCCACAACCACAATCGCCCTGCTTCCACCAATACCTTTCTTGATAACTTTTTCCACTTTCACTTCGTAGTGTGAAAGATTGAGTTTTGCCAGGTACTCTCTTAGCCGTTCAACGCTCAGCCCCGCGTCAATAAGGGCTCCAAGGATCATATCTCCGCTGGCCCCTGAGAAACAGTCGAAATAGGCGATTCTCATTAATCTTCTCCCACTGCATAAAAAACGGATTTTTCTACCGCCTGCAGGCTGCCGAGACTTTGGGTGGGCCCTCGATCTCTTCAAAGGCCGACTCCGCATTCGAGTTCTTTAGAGCCAGTTTATTTATGAGCCCGGCCTGATACCCGGCGCCGAAACCATTGTCGATATTGACCACGGAAACTCCCGAGGCGCAACTGTTGAGCATAGCCAAAAGAGCTGCCACACCTCCGAAGCTTGCACCATAACCGACGCTGGTAGGCACTCCAATCACCGGACAGGAAACCAATCCGCCCACCACACTGGCCAGTGCCCCTTCCATGCCCGCCACGACCACCGCCACATTGGCTTCAAACAAGTCCTCCCGGACGTCGAGAAGGCGGTGAATTCCGGCAACACCCACGTCGTAAATCCGCTTGACCCGGTTGCCGAGCACCTCGGCTGTAACAGCAGCTTCTTCGGCGACAGGCATGTCTGATGTGCCGGCACTCACCAGGGCGATATTCCCCAGCTTCTCGACTGGTTCAGGGCGGATCACAACGATTCGGGCCGCCTCGAAGTATTCACACTCAGTAACCTCACGAACGGCTTCATAGACTTCATGCCCCGCTCGAGTGGCCAGGACATTCGCATGGTTTTGTGAAATCCGCTGTACGATGCCTTGAATTTGGGCGATAGTCTTCCCCTGGCAGAATATGACTTCCGGGACACCCGTGCGAACACACCTGTGGTTATCGATTCTGGCGTAACCCAAATCTTCAAACGGGAGTTTTTTCAACTGGAGCATCGCCTCATCCAGATTCATCCGGCCGTTCTGAACCTTCTCCAGAAGGTTTCTTAGATGCTTGTGGTCCATTTTGCACCTTTCCGCTTCGTGCGGTGTTATGTGTTGCAGTTGAGTGTCCGCCCGGAAATGGGAAACCTTGTTCTTAGATCTGCATGCCCGGTTCTTCGCTGTGCGCTCTATTAAGGCTGCCCATGCGGTATCCTTCCAAGTCGAGAGTTACGAACTTGAATCCGAGATTCTTAAAAAAAGCGACAACACGCCGGCGGGTCTCGCTTTCAAGAAGGTTTGGGATGTCTTCTTCGGCCACCTCGATGCGAACAGTATCGCCGTAATGCCTCACACGCACCTGCCTGCTGATTGACCTGGACCTTATAAATTCTTCTGCGGCATCGACCTGCCCGAGCTTTTCCGCAGTGATCGTAGTTCCGTATGGAATGCGTGTCGCCAGGCAGGGAGACGGGAGCTTATCCCAGGTGGAAAGTCCAAGGCGCCGGGATAGAAGCCTGACATCGGGCTTTGATAACCCTGCCTCGAGCAGCGGGCTTCTCACCCCGAGTTCAAGGACCGCCTTCATGCCCGGCCGGTAATCCGATTGGTCGTCGATGTTGGATCCATCCGCCACCCAAGTCAGCCCATGTTCCTGTGCGACGCCGAAAATGGCTGAAAAGCGGCTTTTCTTGCAGATGTAGCACCTGTCCACAGGATTTTCGACAAACTCTGGAGATTCCAATTCATCGGATTGAATGATGAGGTGTCTGACGCCAAGCTCCGCCGCGAGCCTCCTGGCGTCTTGCATCTCGTGGCGCGAGGAGGTTTCCGATTCGGCGGTCACCGCCAATACCTTGTCCTCGAGGCACAGTTCGAGCAACCCGAAGAAGAAAAGTGCTGTCGACTCCCCCGGAGAAAGCGATAACCACGCTCTCCATGCGTGCCAGGATCTCCTTGAGCCGAGAGAATTTGTGAGCTATAGACTTGTCATCGCAATTTGTCACTGATGGCGCCTCCAAAGAGCCAAAACCTCAGACGGACGACGGGGGTCACCCTTCTAAATACAGAAACTCCGTCCTCCGAAGCGAAGATGATAACATCTGAAGCTTCGAATTTACAGGCAACGCGAGAAAGCTGCAGGAAATAATCTCATATCTTCCCATATTCAGAGGGGACTTGGCATCTTCATAGCGATCGAGCCAGTTTTGCGAAAATGCGAGGAGACATATCCGCCCGCTGGTGTCCTGAATCATTAATTCATAATATATTTCCTGGCAAGGAATTAACCTCGCCTCCCACGTGGACAAGGAGGTTCATGCTCAGAGGCAGCATGACTTATGCTGCGAATTATTAACTCAGGACACTAGGGCGATGCGGGGGTCTTGAAAATACGGCGTGAATACATCAAGCCACTTCTCGTCCGCCATGCAGTCACTGTCGGAGCGGCCGGATTACGCCGAATGCACGGAAATCCTTTCCCGTCCCAAAACAAGAACCATTTCGACCCGGATTCGGGCAGATTGCCGCATCCTGCGCGGTCACATTGAACTACATTGCTCTTCGATATCTTCGTCGCCGGGCAACAGTGACTTACGCTTGAAGTATGCATATGATTTCAAACCCTGCCCTTTTGATTGATGTTCCTCATAACATCATGAAAGAGAGCTGGTAAATTCATTTCGATTTATTGTTATAAACTGAATCTGGATTGTTGTATCTAAGGATACAATCCGCCGCTCATGCGGATCTCAATTAATTAATTTCGTCCAATGCACCATTCAATTTAGAGAAAAAACGGTTTTACTTTTTAAAACCCATGTAATAGCTTAGGGCTAACCCCTGCTTTGAACTTGAGGTGTTATCGCTCCTTTCATTGGGCTAACTCAGAACTTATCACATTGTCCAATTTTAGGGGACCACTTCGCCTTTCTCCCTGCGAAGCCCGGCTTTCGCTATTCCGTTGTACTCCATCATGGGATGGGCAGCCCCTCCTGTAACGGTTGTCTTCCCAAGCCTTCTGCTACATCTTTCAGCCCCAGTCGCTCCAAGGTTGAATGGGTGGGAATGCCGGAGTCTACGTCCCATTCCATTAATTTATAATAATCACTCTTGGAACGTTCCAGATCTTCTCGCAGGTATTTCCTGCCTCCTGCGTCTTCCTTTTCGAAGTAAAGGTCATGGAAAACGTCGTCCGCACGGGTTCGACCATCCCGTGCGGCAATGGCTCGCTCCAATGTGCAAAGCATTTGTCCCTTTCGATAGGATTGCTCCTCACTCATCTCGTCTCCTGTAACTGCGGAGTAAAGGCGAGATTCAAGGGAGGTGTCACCCACATGATCGGCAGAATTGGCATTGAACAGATAAGGGAAAAGGATGTCACACAAAATGTAACTGTCCTTCAGAACGGAATGTTCATGATAATGCTTTACCACCGGGGCGGCCCATTTCCAATTCAAACTCTTTCCATCCGGCTGGAAAAATTCCGCCGCTTCTTCTGAACCATAGACAGCCTTCATCACGGGTTTGAGAATCGGGTAGATTTGCTCCGGCACGGCGGTCAGGGCGTTCTGCCCGATGGTGAAAGCAGCACCCCAAAGCATGGAGATGTAGCTGTGGGAGACCTGGGTGTCCCGGTTGTCCAGGACCCACATCAAGCCCAGGGCAGGGACCGCATATCCGGTGGGAAATCCTCCCAGGTAGACCCAATGCTCACGATAACCGCCGAACTTCCCCGCGCGGGGATAATACATCCGGGAGAGTTTCTCGGCTTTTCCTCCAAGCGCGGCGGCTGCCCGCTGCCCCCCGTTGGCGAGAAGGTCTCCGAATCCTTCCCGATTGGCAATTTTTTCAAGAAGTACGGAGATGAACTTCCATGAACCGATTTCTCCAAGAGGAAGCCCGGTCTCCCGCTCTGAAATCAGCTTCTCACGATAGCAGTCCGAAAGCCAGGGGATGATGGCCATCAAATCATAGGAGTTAATTCCCAAAAGGTCGGCTAATTTGGCAGCCTGCCAGGTGACTTTGCTATAGCCCTTCTCAGGCTCATAGACCATAGACTCGAGATACATGTAAGACTGGGCACACTGGGCTACACCGGGGGTGATGTCCGGTCCCTTTACCCGTGAGCGGCAAGCGACAGGGCAGGTGAAGCAGCCGTCGGGGGTTTGCGAATAACCCGAGGAAGGGTCGTTACAGAGATCGAGAAGCTCGCCGGGAAGAAGCGTAAGGCTTCCCCGGCCATAGCCGCCGCCCCATACATTGTACTTGAAATCTTTTTCCTCCGGCTGAAAGGGATCCCCTTTTAAAGATTTCCGCGAAAAGAGTCGCTGGATGTGCCGGGTGAGCTGCGTCAGTTCTTTTGGCTTTGCCACGGTCACGCTTCCAGTGCCTCGGACCGCAATGGCCTTCAAGTTTTTCGATCCCATCACACCGCCAAATCCTCCCTGGCCCGCCGCGTCCCCGGAGTCCGTGAGAATGCACGCGATGCGGCTTCGATTTTCTCCGGCCTTTCCGATAACCATGGCCCTCGTCTTTTTCCCATGAATCTTCCAGATCGCCTGTTGGGCCTGATAGACATCGAGGCCCCATAAACCGGCGGCGTCAAGGATTTCAGCCTTATGGTCGGTAATCCAAAGGTAGACGGGCTTCGGAGCTTTTCCCTGGATAATTACGGCATCGTATCCAGCCCATTTCAGTTCGGGAGCGAAGTGTCCTCCAACACCTGAACGGACATAGGATTCGACGGGGCCGGTCTGTGGAGATTTGCCCACAATCGTGAGCCGGCCCGCAGTGGGCGCAAGGGTCCCCTGCAGGGGACCCGTAGCCAGGACCAGCCGATTTTCAGGGTCGAATGCTCCCACCTCCGAAGGCACCTCATCCCAGCAGATCTTGGCCCCGAGGCCGCGACCTCCTAGAAATTTGGGCACATAGTCAAAGGTTGAAAGCTCGGAGATTTTACCGTTGGTCAGGTCAACCCTGAGAATTTTTCCAACCCATCCACCCGAAGGAGTCATCTCAGTCCTCTTTGATCACGGGATAGCCCACCAGCAGTCCCTGTTCCGAACGCTCCACCCGTAAAACACCCATGGGGCAAAACTTCACACATTGAGGGTCCCCGAAGCAAAGGTGGCATTTGATCGATTTTTGCTTTTGCTCATCGAATTTTGGCCTGGGGGGGTGGAAATGTTCCCCGCAAGCCCCGATACATTGCTGACAGCCTATACACAAGCTTTCATCGATTATTCGAGCACAGGTGCCGCTCTGCTGATCCACATGCAGAGCCCCTACCGGGCAAACCTCCAGACAGGGAGGCTCGCTGCACTGATAGCATACCATGGGCCCGTAGTCCCCTTCGATGTATTCTTTTTCTATGGAAAGCCGCGCGAGTGAAGAGGTATTGCGGCCTTCCCTGTTAAGGTTGGCACAGACCATTTCGCAGACACGGCATCCGCAACAGAGACTCTTATCTACCAAAATGGCCATCTTAGCTAAGGCCACCTTTTGACCGTTGGGAAGGGTGGAAGCCCAGAGCAGATCCCCAAAGGCAACGACGTCGCCAAGGGCCAGGGCGCCAAGCGTAAGGCCCTTGAGAAAGATACGACGGTCAAACTCCTTGGCCATTTGCATTTTTTCCTATCTGAGGACTAAGAGCGGATCATCCTGCTTCGGTGGGTGGAACTGAGTGGCAGGAGGCGAGAAAAGAGGTCTCACGTCGTCCGGACCGAAAGATTCGCCGGTTTCTTTGATAACCGCCTTGTAATAGTACCTTGATTCACTTCCCATGGATCTATCGATATACTCGTAACTGTCCTTGCCGGGGACAAGAGTTATCACGTCCAATTCCTTATAAGGACCTGCCTCGGAGGTATCGGCCCTTAGAATCTGTACCGACAGTTGCTTTTTCAGATTAGGATTTACCTTCCAGGTCAACTTGGCCGCTCGGTAAAGGGGCCTGGCACTGAAATTCGCAATGGTTGGACCTGCTTTCTGAGACATGGCCGCTTGTGGAGCAAAAAGGACGATAACGAGAGACAGGGCGAGAAAAACTACAGCATATCTGGTCATAAGGATTTCTCCACTCTTTTTCCCTGGATTGAAAGCTCCCCCCTTCCCCGAAAACATGGAAGAGGGGAGCATAAGTTAAATATATATAAAATTTGATGGAAAATTAACCCAGAACGAGCTTGATGTCATCCTCCTTCTTGGCGTATCCAATACCGAGTTTTACCGCCTGTGCGATCTGCTTCTGATACCAGGCGTACATGCCAATCTTGTTGGCAGCCATGCTCGGGTACCACTCCTGAAGGGTCCTGATGCCCGTGACGTCATTGGCCACCTGGTCGCCGGAGACAATGATCACACCGGGCTTGACCTCCTCGCCCTGGGAAGGACCGCCGGAGACGAAGCTCCTTCTTCCATCCATGATGATCAGATCGGGCCGGAAAGGCAGGTTGATTTCCGCAGCCTGCTGGGCAACGAAGATATGGTTGAAGCTATGAAGATACTTGCCTCGGTCGGCACGATGCAAAAGCCCAACGGACAGCTTCAGGCTCTGGGTAATTCCCCCGAGCAAATGCGTTTTCATCACCGGGGTATAAATGACCTTGTCGTAATTTCTGAGGTCCGCCGGATAGGCCACGGTCCCATCCCCGCCGCCCATCTTGCCCAGGAATTCGGCCTTGGCGTTGCGGATGTTCATCCATTTTTCAAGTTCCCAGGTCTTGACAGGGGTGCCGGTTTCTTTGCCTACCACATCTAAACCCAGGTCCTTGATTACCCGGTCTGTCGGCCCCCAGGGTCCGCAGGTATCGGCTACGGTAATGTTGTGGTAGCCTTCGTCTTTCAGGACGACAATCAGAGCTTTCAGAAATGCGTGGTCCGTCCCACCTCCGGGCCAGGGATCCCCGGTGTTCATATTGGGCTTGATGAGAATTTTATCTGTTTTATTGAGGGATTTTTCAAACCCGCCAACGAGCTTCATGGCCTTCCTGATATCTCCGGGCAGGTCTTGATCAAGTTTGGTGGCCATGATCATTCCGACTAGGGATCTCTTCTGCTCGTCGGTGTAGTGGTTTGGATGGAGATGGGACCACTCGACCGGAGCTCCTCCATTGATCAAACTTTCAGGCTTTTTCTCGAAATAGTCCTTGGGTATGGGAGCGTTGGTAATAAAGTCGCTATACTGCATCAACTGAACGTCCCTCATCCTCCAGGTACCGCTCTGGGTCGGTACATCCAGGTCCGGAGTCGCGAAGGGGCCTGCATGGGCACGCTCCACGCCACTCAGTCCCAGGGCTGCGACGCCTGCCCCGCAATACTTAACCACATTCTCGAAAAACGTTCTTCGGGTAACCCCCTTACCGCTCATCTTTGTTCCTCCCTTCTGAAAGTTAAAGATCGATAGGGCCAACCTGTTCCAAAATGAGATTCTTCCCTCCTTTCGTTTTGAGGTTTCGTTTCTGCCATCGACTTACAGCCATGGACCAATCCCATGTCTGCTCATCCTAGTTGCAATGGGTCTTTATCGAAGAGGACTAAAATAAAAAGGTGACATGTTTCCCATACCTTATAAGGTATGCAAGAAAATATACTATTTAATCGGCTTGTCAAGATAAAATTTGATCCCGACCTTAAGGGCGGTGATGCCCCGGAAAGGCCGGTCCCGATTGGCTATTTCACAGTTTTATGGTATGTTTTCGACCCCGAATATGTGTCAGCGGAAATGAAAAAGTGACCCCCCAGAGTAAATGAAAATTTAGCCCCCGGTCAAAAATTTCTGAATCCCTCAATTCGCAATCCCTTAATTGCGATCATTCTTCGCTTTTAGCCGAGGTTTCGAAGCGGATGCGGTATTTTTCGATCCTGGCCGTGAGGGTGGGGCGTGAGAGGCCGAGGAGCTTTGCGGCGCGGGAGCGGTTTCCGGCGCTCATGTTGAGGGCTTCGGTGATTAGCATGACGGAAAACTGCTCCATGGCCGAATCGAACGTACTAAAACCGCCTTGCTGAGAATTTAAAAGATTGCGGACCCAGGTGCGGATGGCATCCTCGGGCAAATCGGGTTTTTCGACCTTTTTATCGGGGACGATTCCGCTCACCCTGGAGATGTCCTCGTGGGATACAGGCCCGCCCGGGTTGAAGATCAGAGCTTTGTGAGCGGCGTTTGCGAGTTCCCGGACGTTGCCCGGCCATGAGTGGCCGCAAAGCATATCGAGGGCCTCGTTTGTGATTCCGGGGTCCGGGACCCCCATTTTTTTCGAAAAGCGCCTGATGAAGTATTCGCAAAGAAGAGGTATATCGCCCTCCCGCTCCCTCAATGGTGGAAGCGAAATAGTAACGACCTTGAGCCTGTAGTAGAGGTCTTCTCTGAATTTGCCCTCGGATAGAGCGGCTTCAAGATTGCGGTTGGTCGCAGCGATTATGCGCACGTCAACCGGAATGGGTTCGCGGGCGCCGAGCCGTTCGATGCTTCTTTCCTGGAGCAGGCGCAGGATTTTCGCCTGAATTCCGAAGGGCATGTCCCCAATTTCGTCGAGAAAAACCGTCCCGCCGTCCGCCTGTTCGATGCGTCCCACCCTGCGGTTCACAGCGCCGGTAAAGGCGCCTTTTTCGTAGCCGAACAGCTCGCTTTCGAGGAGAGTTTCGGGGATGGCGACGCAGTTTATGACCAGGAATGGTTTATGGGACCTTGCGCTGTGCTGGTAGAGGGCCCGGGCGACGAGTTCCTTGCCCGTGCCCGATTCGCCCCGGATGAGGACCGTAGCATCGGTGGAGGCCGTTCTTCCGATCGCTTTGTATACTTCCTGCATGGCCCGGCTACGCCCGATGATGGCTTCGCCGGAGTCGGTTTCAGGCACAGGGTCCAGTTCGACCCTGGAGCGCATGAATCGGCCGGCCTCGACGGCCTTCTCTATCAGGGCGAGCATTTCGGGTATGTTGAAGGGTTTGAGGATATAGTCGAAAGCGCCCATCTTGGTGGCTTCTATGGCAGTTTCGGTAGTCCCGAACGCGGTCATTATGATGACCGGCAAAAGCGGTTCGATTTCACGGATCGCTTTGAAGGTCTTAAGCCCGTCCATACCGGGGAGGCGCACGTCCATGATGATGAGGTCGAATTCACCCGAGCTTGTCAGGGGCAGGGCCGCCTCGCCGCTCGAAGCCGTCTTTACCGTGTGGCCGTCCTGTGTGAGCAGCTTATCGAAACTTTGGCGCAGATGGTGATCGTCGTCAACTATAAGGATCGCAGCCATGCTCCCTCCTCCTGGCACGGCAGAGTTATCGTGAAAACCGCGCCTTTGTGGGGGCGGCATTTAACGCTTAGACATCCCTTGTGTTCTTCGATAATGCGGGCCGCTATGCTCAACCCGAGCCCGGTGCCTTCCTGTTTCGTCGTGTAGAAGGGTTCGAAGATTTTCTCTCTTATCGGCTCCGGAATGCCCGGTCCGGTGTCGCTTACCCGAATGACCACGACACTGCCCATCGGCTCGGTCGAGCCTTCTGCTTCGGTTATGAGAATGCGTCCTCCATCGCCCATCGCCTCGCACGCATTCACGATCAGGTTCACCAGCACTTCCTTTAGTTGCTCGGGGTCGCAGTCGACCTCCGGAAGTTTCCGGTCTCTCATCAGTTCGACAGTAACCCCGTAAGATTCGATTCGATGGCGGAGAAGCTGCACGGCCATATCGACCACCTCCGACGGGCTCGCCTTTTGAATCTTGAGCTTGGGCGGCCTCGAGAATTCGAGAAAGTTGCCGACTATCGTATCTATGTGGCGGATCTCCTCGGAAATAACGTCAAAGTCTTCTTTCTGCGCGGTCGAAAGCAAAAGTGTGCGCTCCAGGGTAAAGAGCCGCATTTTCACCGAGGTGAGCGGATTTCTTATACTGTGGGCAACCCCTGCGGCCAGTTTTCCTATTTGGGCGAGTTTTTCGGATTGAAGCAGATGCTCGCGGCTCTGCTCGAGTTCAATGCGCGTGGTATCGATACTTTCTACCAGCCCCTGAATTTTTTTCCCAAGCGCCTTCACCTCGTCGGGTTCGTCAGGCGAGGCGCCACCGTTGCGGTCGGCGGTAAGGGCGAGAAGCCGAATGGGCACAAGCACCCTGCTCAGAAGCAGCACCCCGAGCGTAATCCCCAGACCCAGGGCACAGACCATTGCTATGGATGCGGCTATATCAAAAAAGCTCACCTTCAGCCTGATTGCCTTCGAAATTGAACCCACCCTTTCATATTGTACCTGCTTGAACTGCTCGCAAAGGTCCCGGATCGAGAAAAAGGGGCTTCGGACATCCTTGTGCAGCGCGTATCCCTCTTCGCGTTTCCCGGCCTTGTAGAGATCGATGACACGTTCGCGCAGACCGGTATAGCGAATGTATTTCGATTCAATGTCGTTCAGCAGTTCGCGCTCACGATCCGAATTGGCAAATTCGCGGGCTTTTTTCAGCCAGTTTTCGAATTCGTAACGATGCTGATCGAGCTGAGCCAGCCATTCGCTGTTGCCGTCGATATAATAATAGCTCAGAAGACCCCTCTGCATCGCAAGAGAGCTTTCCAGCTCCTGGCTGACATTGAGCGCGGCGACTTTGGAGCCGATCACCGAAGAAACGGCGCTGTCCATCCGGTGCACCATCCAGATGGTGGTAGTGCCGCCCAGCAGGGCGATAGCCACCAGTGCGCCTATAGCAAACATTATTTTTGTTCTGAGACTGAATCGCTTTAACATCCAGGGTCCTTTGCGCGCCTGAAGAGTCTCACGCGAAGACGCTAAGACGCGAAAAAGAATGATACCTGGTGAGCGGAAAGAAAAGAGCTAAGAGACTGGAAAGCGCTGGGGAATGATTCCCCCGCACCCGGCAAGTTTCGGCCGCGCGCAGGCGCGAGCGCTAGGCGCTGCGGCGGCCCCGCAATGCGGGGCCGATCTCCAGGCTCCGCCAGGCGCCGCACTGAGCCGCGTAGCGGTAAGGGAGTCCCGGGGCCTAATGTCCGGCCAATGTTCCAGCATTCCACTTTTTTTGGCAATAACTCTTCCGCAGGTTGTTCCTTCCGCCTTCGCGTCTTCGCATGAAAAATTCGCACGCCTTACGCTGCCGGGAAAAGCAGAAGCGCGCCGTCATAGCGGGCGCATATCCGTGGGACGAGGTCCTTTGCCCAGAACGCCCCAATTCCCGCGAGTCCCCTGGTGGCCATCGCAACCAGGTCGGCCTGCCTGCCGGCGGCGACGCCGACAACGGCGGGTTCGGCATCACCGCGTTCGACGGACCCGCTTGCCTTGATATTCCGGGAGAGCAGCAACCGGAGCTGTTCTCTGATGCGCCTGTTGGTCTGCTCAGTTTCCAAATCCAGCAACAGGCGCGTAGTGGCCGGGACAAGGCGGCCTCCGGGAACTTCCTCCGGCGTGGCGCTTTCCGCCGTCGGCACCACGTACAACAGGTGAAGTTTCGCCCCGAATATCATCGCCAGTTCCGAACAGGCAGTCAAGACGGGATCGCTGTGCGATGTCGAGTCTATAAAGGCTATTATGCTGCGGGGTCCAAAATCGGGAGCGCGCCCGTATTCATCGGTCTTTATGAGAATCACCGGCGTGCGTCCATGCGTGAGCACCTGCTCGGCATTGGTTCCGAACACAAACCTTTTAAGCCCGCCGCTTCCGTGCGTGCATAGGACGATGAGGTCCTGTTCCATCTCTTCGGCGTGTTCGGCGATGCACCTTGGCACATCGCCCTGCGGGGCCTCGTGCACGTGGCTCGATACGTTCAGTCCCCAGCCCCCGAGCCTTTCGGCGATCAATGCCAGATACCGTTCGGCGCTTGCGACGTCCTGGAGGTGTCTGTCACCATGTATGCTGCTCGGGGGGCGCTTTTCGATCACGTGAAGGAGTTTGACCGCGCACCCAAGCCGCTGGGCAAGCTTTAGGATCGGAAGAACCGATTCGGCAAGTTTAGACCCGTCCAGGGGAACGAGCAGATTCGAAAACATACACCCTCCACATAATCCAGATATAGGGATGTCAATCGCCCCCGGCCGCCATACTGTAGAGCAGGTATGAATTGAGCGCCAGAATCAATATGGTGGTGACGCCGGCAAGTAGCGAAGTTAGCGGCTTGTTTACCAGCGGGCCCATTATTTTTCGGTTCGCCGTAAACAGGAGGAGCGGAATCACCGCAAAGGGAAGCCCAAAGCTGAGCACAACCTGGCTGATCACAAGCGTCCTGGTGGGGTCCAGTCCAGAGGACAAAACGACCAGCGAGGGCAGGACCGTAACCAGGCGTCTGATCCAAAGCGGGATTGTGAAGTGAACGAACCCCTGCATGACGACCTGCCCCGACATGGTGCCCACCGCCGAAGAGGACAGGCCGGCGGCGATCAGCGCAATTGCGAAAATATATCCGGCGGCCGAACCCAGAATAGGGGAGAGCGTCCTGTAGGCTTCCTCGAGTGTTCCGATCTCCCGCAGTCCCTGAGCATAAAAGGTCGATGCGGACATAATCAGCATTGCCGCGTTCACAGCCCCGGCGATCGACATGGCTATTAGCACGTCTATGACTTCAAAGTGGAACAGCCTTTTCAGTTTATCGACATCCTTCACGATTATTCGCCCCTGGGTCAGGGCGGAATGAAGGAATATGACATGCGGCATGACTGGTTGCCCCCAGGATGCCGGCGGCAAGCAAAACTCCTTCCCTGTTTCCGAAGCGCGGAATAAAAAGCGAGGACACGATCTGCGCGGGGTCGGGTTTAATCAGGAATATTTCGGTCAGGTAGCTTAGAGCCACAATTCCGACCATTGCAGAAATTATGGCCTCGAGCGGCCGAAAGCCGTATCGCTGCAGGCCAAGGACAAGAAAGGTGGCAACGGCGGTCAGCAACCCGGCATAGATGAGCGTTATATGAAACAACAGGAAAAGTCCAACGGCGGTCCCCACGAATTCGGCAAGATCGGTCGCGATAGCGACGATCTCGAGTATAACCCACATTGCCCAGACAAGAGGGCGTGGAAAACGATTCCGGCACAATTCCGCCAGATTCAGGCCGGTGGCTATGCCCAGCTTCGCCGAAAGTATTTGGATGAACATGGCCATTAAATTGCTTGCCATTATAACCCAAAGAAGAGTGTAGCCCAGTTGTGCGCCGCCCTGGATATTCGTGGCGAAATTTCCCGGATCTATGTATGCAACGGCGGCGACAAATGCGGGACCGAGGAAAGGAAAAAGCCTTTTGCGCCAGGGGACTCTTTCCCGGGCCAGCACCTTCTCGGCGGCCGAAATCGTGCCGGAGTCGAAAGTGCGGGGTTTGTTTTCGGGGCGATCTTCCGGCACAGCGGGTCCTTTCAGGGGTGACAACAGTGATCGGTGAACGGAGAGACACCAGATCAGTTTCGCTTTTTTCTGCTCACGGCTCGCTCATCACTGTTCACCGATCATTTACTTTAATAATTATTTATTCTTGACGGTCCAGTTTCAAATTCTATAAATTGCAGATGAGGAGAATCGGCTTGAAAAGCTATCGAAAGGAATTGTGGTTCAACGCCCCGACGCGCACAGCCTTCATCAATATAACCCGGGAGATCGAAGAATGCCTTCGCGAGAGCGGCGTGCGTGAGGGACTGGTTCTTGTCAACGCAATGCACATTACCGCTTCCGTGTTCATTAACGACGACGAGCGCGGACTCCATCGCGACTACACCGCGTGGCTCGAAAAGCTCGCCCCCCACGAGCCCGTCAACCAGTATCGGCACAACGACAGCGGCGAAGACAACGCCGACGCCCACATGAAGCGCCAGATTATGGGTCGTGAAGTGGTGGTTGCCATAACGGGAGGCAAACTTGACTTCGGCCCCTGGGAGCAGATCTTCTACGGCGAGTTCGATGGACGCAGGCGCAAGCGGGTGCTCGTTAAAATCATCGGCGAGCAGGACTGAGCCGCCCGGCCTGCGCAACTACTCTTTTAATAAATCGCTTCATAGCAGGGTCGCACGAGTTCTGCAAAGCCGTTTGAAAATTTTACCCACGTTCGTCAACCTCTTATTGAATCGTCAGGAAGCTGCTCCGGGGTTGCCGCGCCACACTGAAACTAAAACGCGACAATATGAAACTATAAGTGGACACAAAATGAGGTTATTATGTGGTCGTCGACACGGAGAAATCGTCTATTAACTTTCTGAGCGAGCTCACCATGACAGGTTTTATAAAGTAGCCTGCGGCGCCCATTTCCATGGCCTTCTTTATGTTGTTTCTCTCGTTGAGGTAGGCGTTGGCTATTACGACTGTCCGGCAAGCCGTTTCCTGAATCGAGTCCAGCAGCAGAAAATGGTCCTGCAGGAGCATGGAGACATCGGCAAGAAGGAAGCGGAAGGGGATTTCGGAAAGAAGGCTCCTGGCCTGTTGAGAGTCTTTGACCCAATAGCAGTTGTAACCCTCAGAGTGGCTTTCGAGCGCTCTTGTGAAAAGTTCAGCGGTGTCCCTTTCAGGATCCAGTATGAGAATGTTTTTTCGGGTTTTTTCAACCATTTCGAACGCCTGCAACAGGGTTTCATTCTATTGAGTCAGAGCGCATAGCGGCGGCGAAGGAAGCGGTCTAAATCCGGAGTCGCATTCCCGCACAGATTTTTAATTCAAAGTCCATGCCAGAATTTGGAAAAGTGGCAATGATTGGGAGAATTCGTCAAGCAGGCGGGTCGTGCATGAGGTTACCGCAGACGGGCAGAACTACTTCAAATGTGGTTCCGGATGCGCCGGGTGCTTCCTGTTCGCTCAGACTGCGGCACCCTATTCGGCCCCCATACTTCGTTATTATGCCGTAGCTTACCGAAAGGCCCAATCCGGTTCCCTGACCGACTTTCTTGGTGGTAAAGAAAGGATCGAAGATCTTGTCCAGGTATTCCTTTCTGATTCCGCACCCGGTATCCATGACTATGGCTTCGACCTCACTTGCGCCGGGACCCGGGCGGGTTTCTATCCTGAGCGCCCCCTTTCCGTCCATAGCCTGAACGGCGTTGTTTATCAAATTGAGAAAGACCTGCTGAAGACCGGTCGAATCTGCTTGCACGAGCGGCAGGTCAGGGGAGAGAGAGAGCACCAGTTCAATATTGTTCATATCGAGGGTGTGTTTCACAACCGAGGCGATAGAGTCGATATTGGCATTGAGATCGCAGCATTCTTCGTATTCCTCTCTCATCCTGGCGAAGCTCAGCAGTCTTTCCACGATGCTCTTGCAGTGCAGGCCGTGTCTTTCAATGGTCTTGAGATCGTTGTACTCCATGGAGCCCGGGCCCATTTTCTCCAGAAGCAAATCGCAAAAGCCGAGCATTATCCCGATCGGATTGTTTATTTCGTGTGCGACACCGGCAGCCATGGTTCCAAGGGAAGCGAGCTTCTCGGTATTGATGAGCTGCTGTTCGATGTCCTTTCTTTCGGTAATATCTCTGGCGATGGCCAGGGCAAAGTCTTCGCCCCCTTCACCTTTTACGGGAATATACTGAATATTGAACCAGAAATTTCCGGAGGGCAGAGCCAGGCGAGTTTCGATCTTTTGACCCTTTCCGGAAGCCAGGGTCTGCCGAACGCAATTCAACTGTTCATAAACCTGCTCCCTGGGTAGGAACCGGTAGAGGCTCTGGCTTGTCATCTCCTGAATGTTGACGCCGAAAATACGGGACATGTGCTGATTTGCGGTTTTTATCAGCCCGTTTCGATCCATGGTGAAGATCAGGTCTTCGGCGCTCTCCACCAGGGACCGGTACTTGGTCTCCGAGCTTTCAAGGTCATCGGCGAATTGCCTGATATGTTCGGTTTTGACCGCGACTTCATGCTCCAACACACCGGACCATCTCCGTTCATAAAGCACGACGAACAGGCTGCCCAGGCAGATGATGAACACAACCAGCGCCTGGAGGAGAAATTGTCTGGTGTATACCGAATCTACGAGGGATTCGACCTCCTGGGCCGGGGCCGCTACGGCGACCGACCACGAATAATTCACATAAGGGCCTTGAATGTGCACCGGTGAGTAAGCGAGCAGTTTTTCCATCGGTTTGACAATTTCCCGATGCCACCCAGTAAAATATGAACCGGTACCCTCCTTGCCTTTCATCATCTTATCGCGCTGAATTTCATTGATTTGGGCGAACGAAAAGCCGGGGCTCCTGTTGGACCTCACGTCGAAGGCGGTTTGGCCGATGAACGACTTTTCCGGGTGGTAGATGAACTTTCCATTAGAGTCAATGACCCAGGCATAGCCGGTTTTCCCGGAACGGATGGAGGGCATTATCTCCTGCATGAGATGATTAACGTCCAGGGTCAGTCTGATGTAGCCGGCAAAGGCTCTGGAGGGGAAAGGGTGAGCAGCGCTGGCGGCGTCTTCGTAAGTCGGCGCAATCAAGTCGCACACCAGGGCGCCCCTGTCTTTTGCCCCTTCTTTCGGATACAGGGCCGTACCCATTGTTTTGTCCCTGTTTGCCGGATCTGCGGCCCAGGACAGATAGGCCCGGGGTTCCTGCTTTGCCGGTCCCAGATTGCGTATGATGATCCCCTGTGCGCTGGCGGCGAAAATCTGGCTCCCGTCCCTGTCTATGCGGCGAATCGCGATAATGCTGCTTCCGTTGAAAACCGGGAGCGTCGACAGCAGCAGGGCTTCATAGTTGTCAGGATCACAATACTGAATTGCGGGAAGGGAGTTCAGGAGCACTACGTCGTTAATGGCGTCGTTTATATACGATTCTACCCGCTGGGCGGCGTGCCTGGCGAGCACCAGTTGCTGTTCGTTGAACTGGCCTCTGAGAATGCCTTTCATGTATCCAGCGGTCGAGAGGGCCAGCCACGAAGCTCCCGTGACAAGCAGGAGGGCAGCTATGCCCACGATCTTCAATACTTTCGAGCGCTCCGGCCGTACTTTTGCGTCCACTCGTTTTGTCCGTCCGTCATGTTGGGAAAAATCAGCCGTAAATTCACAAACTGCAACTTTTTAATGACATTTTATTTGACTCTGCGTCAACTGTGGAGTGAAAATCCCTGCGAACGGAAATTGGATGTCGAGCGGCGAGCCGCCGCAGCACGGGTGGCCGCTCGAGCCCCGGATCAGGGTCCTGGGCGGCGCCCGGATAACGAGTTCTCCGGGCGATGATACGCCAGGCCCGGCCGATCCATTGTTTAAACGCAGCATCTTGATGTAAAAAGGCATAAAAATGTCCTCAATTCTTGCTCTGGACGACGAACAGGACATGTTGGTCCTTTTGGGCAGAATCATATCCGAGAGGAGTTCCCACGGGTTAACTACTCTCAGCGATCCTTCCGAACTGACGCAACTTTTGCAGCAGAAAGCCTTCGATGTCGTACTGACCGATCTCAAGATGCCGGGTAAAAACGGCATTCAGGTACTGGAGGAGGTCAAGCAGAAAAGCCCTCAGACAGCGGTGATCATAATGACGGCCTATGGTACGATTGAGTCGGCTCTCGAGGCCACCCGCAAAGGGGCTTTCGATTATATTACAAAGCCTTTCCGCAAGGAAAGGATTCTTCATGTGATCGAGCAGGCACTCAACTGGCAGCGGCTTCAGAAGGAAAATATCTATCTTCGTCAAAAGCTCGAAGAAACATCCGCTTTCCCCACCCTGGTGGGTTCGACGGCGGCAATGGGGTCGCTGCACGATCAGATACGGAAGGTGGCCAAAACTTCAGCCACGGTGCTCATTACCGGCGACAGCGGGACGGGCAAGGAACTGGTTGCCCGCGCACTTCATTCCCAGAGCGCCAGGAGCGGGCAGCAATTCACTCCCATCGACTGCAGCACAATTCCAGAATCGATCATTGAAAGCGAACTCTTCGGCCACGTTAAGGGGTCTTTCACCGGGGCGATCCGAAACAAGAAAGGCATGGTCGCGGAGGCCAACCACGGAACCCTGTTTCTCGACGAGATCGCCGATCTCAGCCCCGCCATGCAGGTAAAGCTGCTTCGCCTTCTTCAGGAAGGCGAATACAAGGTTGTGGGATCGAATGCGATCTGCAAGGTGGACATTCGGTTCATCGCGGCGACGAATCAGAACTTGGGCGAAAAGATCGGCAAAGGTGAATTCAGGGAGGACCTGTACTACCGTCTCAACGTCATCAATATTCAACTCCCGGCCCTTTCGGAGAGAAGAGATGATATCCCGCTGCTTGCCAACCATTTCCTCGAAAAATATAACGGCACGCACAGCAAGAATGTCAAACGAATCTCGCATGAACTCATGGAGCATCTGCTTGAAAGAGATTGGGCGGGAAATGTTCGCGAACTGGAGCATGTAATAGAAAGAGGCGTAATAATGGCTGCGGGGGACAGCCTGGAATTATCCGATGTTCTTGGGTCCGGAGCGCCCCCCAAATCTTCCTCCCGAGAACCTGGTCAGCTATCCGGTCTTTTTTCCATGCCGTTCAAGGAAGCCAAAGACAAGCTGATCGAGCAGTTTCATGCCGAATACATTTCCAGGGTTTTAAGCCGCAACGACGGCAATGTTTCCAAGGCCGCCCGCGAGTCAGGACTAAAGAGGCAGTACCTGCACAGGCTGATTCGAGAAACCAGGCTGGACGCGAAATCCTTCAAGAAACATCATCCGCACTAAGTAGAACAGGGAGCCGGAAGCGGGGAGCAGGAAGCGGCGAGCAGAGGCTTTCGGGCAGGCGGGGAGACGCCGCGGCCGGGATTGCCGCTGCACGATCGCCGCAGGTCCCGGCATACACCGGGGGCGCGGCGGGCTACCCGGGGCGGGGCCGGTCAGTAAAAATATCAGAGGATATGCTATGGCTTTCGGAGCCGCTCCTCGTGAAGCATCTTCCTTTCGGCGGCCCGGTTTACTTTTTCAATAAGCTCTTCAAAGTCCGCCGGCTTGATTACATAGTCGAACGCGCCGAGTTGCATTCCCTGGATTCCCGATTCGATCGACCCATGACCGGTGAGCATGATGACTTCAGTGAGAGGGGTTGTCTTCTTCAACTCCCTCAATGTTTCGATTCCGTCCATCCCCGGCATTCTTACATCGAGAATCACCACGTCAAAGGACTGTTCCTGGAGAATTCGAAGAGCCTCCTGTCCGCTGTCAGCGCCGGTCGCATCGATCCCGCGTCTGAGCAGGCGTTTAACGATGGTTTCCAGGAAATCCTCCTCATCGTCTATGACTAACACATTTGGTTTCGCCATGTTCATAAACTCCTAGCGGGGCATAGAGTTAGAGAAAAAAAGGGCCCGGCCCGGATGGGATCAGATCGTTTTCTCGTTTACCCACGGCAGATATATAGTGAATGTCGCGCCCTTCCCCGGATCGCTGGACACTTCTATTCTGCCCCCGAGCTTGTCGATTATGCTGTAGCTTATCGAAAGCCCAAGGCCTGTACCCATTCCGTATTCTTTAGTGCTGAAAAACGGATCGAAAATCTTGCCCATCAGTTCTTGCGGGATTCCGGGACCATTATCGCAGATACTGGCATAAAGTTGCCGCTCACTTGCAGTAAGGCCCGTCTTTATGGTGATTTGCCCCGATTTGCCCACAGCGTCGATAGCATTATTGAGAATATTCAAAAAAACCTGCTGGAGTTGCGAAGAGTCGCTTACCGTAACAGGAAGCTCCTGGTCGAATTCGATCTTTATGTCGATACTGCGGTAATGAGCCTCATTTTCCAAAAAAGCGAGGGTTTCAGATATAAGCTTGTTCAGATCGACCTGCTCCCTGACAGGCTCCATTCTTCTGGCAAAGCCAAGCAGCCGGTGAGTTACCTTTTTGGCTCGATCCACATGGTAATCGATTTTCTGAACCGCATTGTCGAACTCAACGAAGTTTTCACTTTTCGCAATCTCTTCTTCGGACAACAGGGTACGTATCCAGCCTGCTTTTTCTTTTATTACCGCAAGAGGGTTGTTCACCTCGTGGGCGATTCCAGCGGCCAGCTTCCCCAGGGCCGCCATTTTACTGGACTGTATCAGGGCTGCATCCAGCACGGCTTTTTCCCTGTCTGCTTTTACCAGTTGCCGGACCATCCCGCGAGCTATTAACAGAGAGCCCGCCAACACCACCAGGACCCCTGCGGCTAAAAGCGCAACTGCAAGATATCTTGCCCGCAGAAGAGGCGCCATACTCTCCAAAGACTGTTCCTTTATCACAAGCAGCCACTCTTTATTCTTGAGCCAGGTAAGCCCCAAGAGGGCCTTTTCGCCCCCGAGGTCTCTTTGCTCCACTCTGATCCCCGAAAACCTGTTGAAGATCGGGTAATCAACTTTTCCCAGCAGTTGGCCGCCAAAACGCGGCGTGGTTTGAAGCACATTAAAGCGATTTACGAGGAAAGCGTCGCCTTTCTGCCCCGTCTGAGCATCCTTGACCATGCCCTCAAAAATGTCGGAATCGATAGTGGCGCGAAGAATCCAGACCCGGTCTCCTTCTCTTCTCATTATCGCTATAATGAAATGAGGAAAATTCCTGAACCCGGTAAAAACATCGCTTATATAAAAACCGCGGACCATAGTTTCATGGAACCATTCCGCGTTGCTGTAATTGACGCCTTTCAACTCATAGGGCCCTACGTAGGCGACGTGGTTGCCTTCCCTGTCGATGATCCCCAAATCTACATAATATTTGGAGCGCATCTGCATGACCGTGAAAACCCGGTTGAGATACTCCTCGTTTTTCAATTGATCGAAGGATTGGGTATAAGCCAGAGTAGTCAATTGGGACAGGCGCTCTTCAATAAAAAGATCTATGGCGTTGCGGCGGTTTTCTGTCATGCTTCTCAGATCTTCCAGCACGCGCTCTTCGTAGACCCTGGAAAATCCCATGTGCATCCCGAAACCGACAACGAGCAGCGGAATCATGGCAAAACAGAGCGAGGTTATCACAATTTTGCGATGGAGCTTCCTGTAGCCTGTTTCTTCCATCGATCAACCCTGGATGAGCTGGTGCATTATGGGGCCAAAATGGAAATGACGGTTATCATTATCATGCGGACAGTTAGAATTTCCACCGTTTTTAGAGGTTGGGTTCCGCTTGCCGGACGTTTTGCCTCAAAACCCGAGCCCGATCGGGGGAGGGGAATTTTTCAGGGCTGCACATGGAGTTTGCGTGCGGATGGACACCAGCTAGGCGGACTGAACGAATCCGTTGAGTATTCCCAATTCTGTCATGGCGGCAAATGCCGCCTCGTATTCTTCTTTCGTCGCCTTTCTGTCAAGGGGCGGAGTAGAGGGGCCCTTATGAGCCGGGAAGTACTGGTTCATAAGACTTACCCAGACCTGCACGCCTATCCTGCGTGCAAGAAACGAGAGGCATTCGCCGGAGCCGGAGAGATTTTCGGGCAGCACCAGGTGGCGCACTATCATGCCTTTCCGCGCGATTCCCTCGGCGTCGGTTCGGATCGGTCCGACCTGCCTCCACATTTCGACAAGAGCCTCCCGGTTGCAACTGACGTAATCGGCGGCCCCGGAATATTTTCTCGCTGTTTCGGGATCGGAGTATTTAATATCGGGCAGGTAAACATCTATGATTCCATCGAGCAGCCTGAGGGTCTCGAGGGATTCGTAGCCGCTCGAGTTATAGACGAGCGGGACTCGAAGACCCCGGCGCGCGGCCGACACAAGGGCGCGAACAACCGCAGGCATCTGATGAGTGGAGGTAACCAGGTTGATGTTGTGCGCCCCCTTGTTTTGGAGATCGAGCATCCCCGAAGCCAGGTCCTCCACGCTCATTTCGCGGCCAACCCCAAGCTGGCTGATCGGATAATTCTGGCAAAAGATACACTTCAGAGTACAGCCGGCAAAAAATATTGTGCCGGAGCCGCGGGTCCCGGAGATAAGAGGTTCCTCCCAGGGGTGCAGATTTATCGAGGCGACCCGCGGCAGGCTCCCAACGCCGCAATAGCCCGTTTTTTCGCTTTTTCGATCAACGCCGCAGGCGCGAGGGCAAAGATCGCACCGTTCAAGCCTTGCATCGAGGCATTCGGCCCTGCGCGAAAGCTCGCCGGTCTCCAGAAGCTCCAAATACGGAGGGCGGATGACGGAGGACGGAAGGCGCAGATCATGTCCCACAGAACAGATTCTGTCGTTGCGACGTCCGAGATCTGTCAACTGACCCATTTTTCGCCATCCCAGACACCCATAATCATCCCGGAGTTTGAAACCTCATAGCCTCCCATCGAGGTCACCATCCGGCGGAATGAATCCGAGGCAATGATATCGAGCGCCGTGCGCATCTTGAAGTCCGGCCATGCGCTTTCAGCTATAACGAGATCGTAGCGTTCCTGTCCGATCGGAATGAAACCGAGGTCCAGCGCCTTTGCAGAAGAGTAGATCGCCATTCCGGCATCGGCACGGCCGCTCAAAATACTTACGGCTACGCTCATATGCGTGAATTCTTCCTGGTCATACCCGTTGATGTCATCTGCCGGAAGGCCGCGCTGCCGGAGGCAGTAGTCAAAGAGAACGCGCGTTCCCGAACCGGCCTGCCGGTTTATAAAGACGACATCAGGCCGCAGAAGGTCTTCCAGCCCATTTATTCCTTTCGGATTCGATTTGCTGACAAGCAGCCCCTGCTCCCGCATGGCAAGCTGGACGAGCCGCACGGGGGTCCCTTTGAGATAGCGTTCCACGTAGGAGTGGTTGTACGTGCCGGTTTGAGTATCCAGTAGATGCGAGCCTGCAAAATGGGTCTGTCTTCGCCTGAGCGCCATCAGTCCCCCGAGGCTGCCAACATTGCTCGACGAGAGATGGAACCTGCTGTCCCGGCCCTTCAGCTCGTCAGCTATCAGGTCAATCGTGTTATCATGGCTTCCGATCATGATTAGTGTGTAATCGAGGCGCTCCCTGGGCCGAAGGAGCCTCACTTCTACCTCTGCCCCCTCATCGATGCCTTCCTGCTCCTGGGGGATCTGAAGGATTGCATCCGCGCGGGTAAGCGACGTGATCATGCCTGCCCCTGTCTGGATAGGCATTGCAACCAGTCTGTCATCGACCCTGCCGAGGATGACTCGCGCAAATTCTTCCAGACCCAGCTTCGAAGGCAACTTCCTGCCAAGGATGGCAGAAACGGTGGGGAAAGCAGGGCCCTGGGTTCCCTGGAGAGAATAGAGCAGGGGTCTCACGAACTGTTCGAAAGCCATTATCGCTGAAACGGGATATCCCGGAACCCCGACAACCGGTTTTCCGCTCACCATTCCGAGGATAACCGGTTTTCCGGGCATCATGGCAACCCCATGCGTCAGCACTTCCCCGAGTTCCTCGATAACCGCCGCCGTGTAGTCTTCCGAGCCTGCGGAGGAGCCGGCGTTGATCAAAACGACATCCGCCGAAGACTCGACCCCTTCCCGGAGCGCCTCCTTTATCGAGTCATATTCGTCGGGCACAACGTTACGAAGGATCGGCTCCCCGCCACATTCCTCGACCATTCCGGCAAGAATGGCCCCGTTGAACTCGACGATTTGACCCGGCTTTGCTTCAGCCGCCCTGCTAGGCGCAATGATTTCGCTGCCGGTGGGCTGAATATACACTTTCGGTCTGTCAAAAACGCTTACGGTCAAAATACCTGCCGCCAGAAGGGAACCTGCGTCGGCAGGCCGCAAAACATGCTGCCGTGGCAAAAGCAACTCACCCGCAACGATGTCTTCACCCACTTTGCGGACGTGTTGCCAGGGAAATGCGGCAGATCGGATTTCTATCTCCGAATGCGAAACGCTCTCGACATGCTCGATCATGATGACCGCGTCGGCGCTCTCCGGTAGCGGGTCGCCGGTGTCGACAGGGTGTGCGCTCAGTGGGGTCAGACGGACGGGGGTAGTATCGCTCGCGCCGTATGTATCGCGGGCGCGTACCGCGTAGCCGTCCATTGCCGCTCCATGATAGTGCGGCACCGAACGCATGGAGATAACCGGCCGCGAAGTAACGCGCCCAAGACTCGAAGCGGCCTGGACCTGCTCTTCGGCCGTCCGGAGCATGCCGGTCCGGCCCTCCCAGATTTTACGGGCCTCCGGGAGGGTTTTCATTTTGAGATATATATTTCTCTTCGGCTTTTTCACAGGCATGCCTGGTCCTTGCGACAAATGTCAGCTCCGCGCAGCTCGAGGCTGCCGGTAAATTTTACTTCCTAAGATAGACTTATTAACAACCCGAAAGTATTTTTCAGCTCCCAAAAAATACCACGCTGATGCGGCGGTGTGTGGTCCCCTGGCGCAGCCATGCGAGGATGCCTGCACAGCGTGTGGTGCGGTTGAATGTCCTGCGACCGGGCTGGCACTTCGCACAGTGAAGTGGTCCATGAGGAACAAGCCGCTCCGCGCGCATGGAGGCACTTCAAAAAAAATCAAGGGCCTTTCTCGCGGGCCTCCCTCGCAAGACAGACCTATGAACAACACTCCGCGATAGAGACGGGCTGCGGTGGGCGCCCTTGACCGATAATCCGGTCATTCAATTTCTGCGGCTAAAGCCTGCTAAAAGGTGTGACCAAATTACCGCCTTTAGGCGGAAGGGTGCTTCGCCGAGCGCGGAGGCCGACCGCTCGATCTCTACGCTCCGCTAGACGGGGCGGCAGCGGGAGGCCTTGAAAGCCTCCTGAAACCGAACCGGTTGAAAAACTGGATTCGAAAACGCCCGGCGGTGGCCAGGTTCACTTCGGCGATATAAACCTGTTCGAGTTCGTCGAGTTCCAGCAGCACCCAGTTTTGAATGTTGTCCAGTCCCCTTGCCCAGTGATTGAAATCGTCCTTGTCCAGCATTCTGGGTGGTTGGAGTATGAAACTGCCTCCCCCATACTGGTGAACGCGCTTTTCACCTAACACGGTGTTGTAATCGGCCGTGTTGATCCCAACGACCGGAACGAAATTATCGAAGGCCCTTACCAGTGCCCCCGTTTTCCAGTGGCCGCGCAGAACCGGAAAGAGGCTTGGATTGAAAACGATATCGACCCCCTGCTCGGAGAGCTGCCGACCTGCTTCAGGCTGTCCCCAGAAATCGATGCAAACCGGCATGCCGATTTTTCCGAAATCGGTTGCAAAGACCCGAAACGCTCCATCTCCCGAAGAGATTCCAAGCGTGTCGCGCTCCAATGCTCCGACACTGAACTTGCGCTGTCTGCCCGCCAACCGTCCAGCCCGGTTGAAAAGAGTAGTGGTGTTATAGCGCTTGCCGCCCTCTTCTTCGACTATGCCCGCTATCACATAGCTGTTGAATTTGCGGGCCGCAGAACCCATCTCCCGTTCACCCAGGCAGGGGAAATATTCCGGAAAACAGATTACGTCCAGCTCTTGCCCCCGGCATTTCTCCATTAGCTGCAGGGCGTGCCCGATATTGCGCGGATCGTCGAAGGAGGGATAGGGCTTGGGCTGAATGATCGCTATTCGAACATTGTCTTTCATAGAAATCCCCTGGTTCAGGTCCTGGCTGTTCGGCAGGAATGGCTAAGCGCCGAGCATTTTGCCTGCCATCCCGACGATGTGTCTTGCTATAGCCAGAGAGGAAGTGGCGGCCGGCGAGGGTGCGTTTAGCAGGTGAATGATTTTCTCCGTCTGCTGGATGACGAAATCGTCAAGAAGTTTTCCGTCATGGCCCAGGGCCTGGGCCCGCACCCCCGCTCCGCCCGGCTCGAGGTCATCTCTGGAAATAGCGGGCATTAACTCCTGGAGCGCACGGGTAAAGAGGAATTTGGAAAAGGAGCGCATCATTTCGCCCATCCCGGTTTTCCAGTGTTTGGAGATGAGGCGCCAAAAACCATCGTAGCTCAGAGTCGCCAACAATTCCAGAGGAGAAATCCGCGTTCTGGTATATCCCTCACGGGCAAGAGCAAGGACGGCGTTCGGTCCGGCCTCGACTCTGCCGTCGATCATTCGTGTAAAATGTACCCCGAGAAAGGGGAAGCCGGGGTCCGGGACCGGATAAATAAGATTTCTGACAAGATATGAGCGCCCGTGTTTTATCCGGTAGTATTCGCCTCGGAAAGGAACGATCCGGCAGGGGGGATGCATGCCGGAGGACCGGGCGACACGATCTGAATAGAGCCCGGCGCAATTTATGAGAACCCGGCTTTGAAATTGACCGCAACCGGTTTCTATCCGAAGTGTTTTAGAATCGAGTTCATTTACTTTTTTGACTTTAGCGCCGAGGAAAAGCTCCCCGCCCATTTTGCCAAAGACTTCGGCATAAGCTTTGGCCACTTGCCTGAAGTCCACAATGCCGGCGCCCGGAACTCGCATTCCCCGAATGCACTGCGCATATGGCTCGAACTCTTTTACCTCTGCAGGACTGAGCATCTGCAGGCCGGCAACGCCGTTTTCGCTGCCTCGCCGAAAGAGCTCGGCAAGGGCCGGGAGTTGCTCGTCCCGTGTCGCTATGACCACCTTCCCGCAAATCTCATGCTTGACATTGTAGTCCCGGCAGAATCCGATGAGTTCATCGCGGCCCGACGTGCACAGACGAGCCTTCATGGAGCCGGGCCGGTAGTACAGTCCGGAGTGAATGACGCCGCTGTTGTGCCCGGTCTGGTGAGCGGCGATCATGTCCTCCTTCTCTAAAATCGCCACCCTCAGTCCGGGGAACTCTTCCAGCAGTCTCATTGCCGTGGCGAGGCCGATGATCCCGGCTCCTGTAATCGTCACATCGAATGAAGTATTCATTACAGTTTCAGTTCTTAAAAATGGCTGCTAAGACTCCGTGCAGCGATTGATAAAACATGTCCGGGCGGCGGGACGCCACGCCTTGCGGGTGGGTCGGTGGGGCGCCGAGATCCCGGCGGCAGCTTTGCCTTAGGGCGCAGCAATCTGGACCAGGCTTGCGTTCTGGGTCCTGTGGTCAACAACCATAAGAATTATCTCAGTTTTGGGAGGCGTCGTGCTTAAAACTTCGCCGAATTCGTCCGGTCCGGCAACGTTTTTCTGGTTTATCTGCAAAATTATATCCCCGGACTCTATGCCGGCCCGGCCGAAAGGCCCCTTTGTCTCAACGCGGCTGACCACAACTCCGTTGCGGTCGGCGAGACCGTATTTTTTCGCATCTGTCTTCTCCATGGGCTTCACTTCGATGCCGAAGCGATCAGTCACCGAGGACAGGAGCGCTTTCCCCTGTTCCTGATCGCTCGATACCCTGATGTTGACATCCCGGGATTGGCCCCCCCGAAATATGGTCAAGGCAACGGTGTGCCCGATTGGAGCGGCGGCCACTTCGTTTCGGAACGCGTCCGGGTTGTCAACGGGCTTGCCTTGGTAGGCTAAAATTATGTCTCCCTGCGCGATCCCCGCTCTGTCAGAGGGTCCATTCCTCAAAACGTTTGCCACCAGGACTCCCTTTGTGTCACTCACTCCAAACGAACTCGCCAATTCGGGCGTAAGATTCTGAATCGTCAAGCCGAGGTAGCCGCGTTGGACTTTCCCGCTCGAAATCAACTGCTTGGCTACGCGGAGCGCCATGTTGCCGGGAGTAGCAAAACCGATCCCCTCAAACCCCCCTGATTCGGACATAATGGCTGTGTTCACTCCTATCACCTCACCTGCGAGGTCGAGAAGCGGCCCCCCGCTATTGCCGGGGTTTATCGCCGCGTCTGTTTGAAGAAAATCCTGGTAGCTGCTCGGGTCGGCTATGCCTTGACGGTGTTTCGCGCTGATAATCCCCTGGGTGACAGTCTGGTCGAGACCCCGCGGATGCCCGATGGCAACCACCCATTGCCCTACGTCCACTTTGTCCGAATCACCGAAGGTAGCGAAAGGAAAGCTCTGTCCAGCCGTAATCTGAATGATCGCCAGGTCGGTCTTCGAGTCTACGCCGACGACCCTGATCGATTTGCCGGTGTACCTCCGGCCGTCTGAGAGAACGACGGTCATTTGCGTGGCGCCGTTCACCACATGGCTGTTGGTCAATATATGCCCCCGGGCGTCAATGAGGATCCCGCTCCCAAGACCTTGTATTTCCCTTTCGTAGGTTTTCGGCATCCTGCCGGGATTTCCAAAAAAATATTGAAAGAATGGGTCGTTCTGAAAGGGCAGCAGTGGATTGAGGACCGACTGCTTCTCGGTCACCTCGATATGTACGACAAAGGGGATCGCGTTTTTAGCCACATCCTGGATAGCCGTTACAAGGTTTGTATCGTAGGAGGCCGCGTTTGCGGGAACCGCCCCGTCCATTAAGGCGACGACCACCGCCAACAAAAGCAGCCGGCGCAATTTTGAATAGGTTTTAAACTTCATAGATCGAAACTCCTCGGTCCGTGAAAAGTCCGTTTACAATGCCCCAGGTAAATTTGCCCCACCAGACCGGATTAGACTGCCTGAAGAAAGAATAACTCCGGTCCAGGTTAGCTTTTGTAATACAAAAATAATTACTTGCAGTCTCACCCGCTAGACGAGCCGAACCTCTTAAAAGCGGTGAAGGCGCAGCCGCGTTTTCGATTTTCCTGCGGGACGAAGATTTTTTTCACAAGCAACAACGCTTGATTTTTTTCCCGGGGGAGATGGTTATATTTGATCCGCTTAACTTGATGCCGGGCAACGGCTGTCAAATATTTTCATTTCCAGATCGAAAGGATCACTGCAATGGCTGAAAAGATTGAAGTTTGTCACTGCGAGAAGTGTGGAAACGAGGCTGAAATGATCGTCTCCTGCCAGATGGTCCAAGTTCAGATGGCCTCCGGCGAGATCAAGGAAAAGCAGCTTGAAACTCGCACATGCAAGGTATGTGGAAACGAAGCGGACCTTATCGTGGATTTCGATTAGCTTGCCCCATCGAATCTGAGCGGCCAACCAGAGTGGCGGGGGATACTTCGGTTGACACTGAGATTTTCCCGGAGTATACTTGTTGTGTTGCCGCGGGGTGGAGCAGTCAGGTAGCTCGTCGGGCTCATAACCCGAAGGTCCTTGGTTCAAATCCAAGCCCCGCTATCAAGACAAATCAGGGATTTAGCGAAAATCTCAGTCCCCGGCTTTGTGCCCGGGACATCTGTTGGCGCACTGGTCCCCACACCAGGGCAGAAAACCGCTGAAAGTTACGTCGCCCCATACTGTAATTTCTTTTTTCCCGGCATGGGGCTTGCCTTTTTGTGCAACACGCACCAAATCTCCAATTCAATATTCACAGGAAGAATCCGCCTCTTGAAACTGCAGGCAGCTCTTCATTCAGTCAGGCCCGGAGGATGGCTCTACGTTGTGAATCGGGAAGTTTCTCTATCCTTTTTCGAACCTTGCCGATGCTGATAACAGCCATGCAGGCGCTGTCGGAACCGAAGCGGTCTGCCCGGCCGGATTGTGCTTGCCGGTCGGAAAACGTTTGATCCGGAAACGGTCCGAGGGTTTTAGAAATCATGCCTATATATGACAAAGAAGAAGATTATTTCATCCCGGTTCTCGCCCCTTATGTGCAATGGGTGAAGGCGTACAGACAGCTTATCTCTGCGCTCTACAAGGAGCACAAAACGGTCAGGAAGGCCTGGAAAGCCTTCAGGGACGCAATACCAGGGGTCGAACGGAGGTTGGAGTTCGGCGTTTTTGAGCAAATCCTGCTATTCAGCCTCTTTCTTTCGGAATGGAATAACACCGAAGAAGGGGGAGGCTTGGTCGGCAGGGGCGAGCCGGCAAAGTGGGAGGCAGGCGTTTACAGCGGCAAAGGGGTGGGCAATCAGTTAGATACAGTTATACAGAAGCTGCAAACCGCTTTTGAAGAAAGAGACAGGGCCTTGTGGAATCTCAAATATCTCGAACAAAGCACCCTGATGCTAAAGGAGCAAAAAGCGGATTTGGAACGTGAAGCGGGCGGGCTAAGAAAGAATATGGAGATGCTCCAAAACAAGCTGGATGCTGCAAATGAACATCTCAGGCGGGTTATACATGAGTTGGACAACTTGAGAGCTGAAAACGCTGGTTTAAAGGAAAGGAGCAGCGCTTCAAGGGAGAGGGAAGATTCCTTCGAAAAGCAGATGGAGAAACTCCGGAAAAAGCTTGGCAGACTCGCTTCAGGCAAGGGCCAAGCCCGTCAGATCGTTGCGGTCGAAAGGCCCGATGCCAAGGAGGGATATGGCCAAACAGTTATACAATGGGTTCGACAAGGCGGCGCCGAGGTTATACAAAATTCCTACCAGAGGACTCCTCCTAAAAAGGTGGGCAGGTGGAACGCACAACGCTCTAAAGACGGTTACTACCGCCTCTACCGGAAAATCAGGGGCAGGGTACATTCGATCTATATTGGAAAAGAACTCGATCTCGACAAGGCCGAAAGAAGGATAGCCGACAGAGAAAAAGAACTGTTGACCCCCATTGCCCTCACGGGCGCGACCGGTGACACTCATCGCAAGCGTCAAATGAATATGGAGGTGCGTGGTCGAGTTATCGCCGGTCCCCAGGACGCGGCGACAAATGAGTCCGGAACGGAGCCTTACCCCCGGGCTTGATCCGAGATACGGGGCCTGCTTTCTGATGTGCATCGTGGAAGAAGTTGTGGGATCGGATCCAATTTTTTCTTCAGATCCCCATGTCGCTGGTGGTTAAGAGTCAGTCATCGTGATGTGGCCGGACACTCGCGTTTTCACCGCGGGGATCGGATTTTGAGCGGGGCGGCAGGCGACTGGCGGCATAGAAAACCACTGCCGATATAAAAATGGTAATCCAGGCTATTGTGAAGGCGAGCGATTTGCCGTGCCACAAGCCGTCAAACCAAAGTCTCAGTTCGTCGGCAAGCACATTTGCCGTTCCGCCGTAGAGTTGCAGACCCCGCAAGTACTGTTTGGAATCTTCAGGCGACACCGGATACACGGACCCGTCTCCATCTTCATAAGCCGCGACGCCTGTCAAATGATCGCGAGATGTCTCATAAATCAGCACAGCGGCGCCCAGGCCGACCAGCAGGATAGCGGCGCTGATAAAACGAAGGCAGGTACGCATATTCTCGGTTTTGCATTTCATGATGTGATCGTTCCGAAGAAGAAAATAACTCAGGAGCCGCTTATGGTAAAGTCTAACATAGCTCATGGCTTTACACTTTGTAAAAAAGGCTGACACTCTACCGGGTCATTCCGAAGCAAGCCAAAGCCGATTCTCCCATAATTATTCAAGTAAATCAATCTGTTACCCAATCGCTTCACAAAGACGGTCTATGGCATGAAAGTTGCCAATCTGCCTGAAGGCCGATTTTCCGGTCGTTTTGGATTCAAGCTGGTTTTCATCTCCAATCGATTAAGAGGAGGTTTCCCCCAATGAGTGGTCCAAGGCAGGTTTACGAGTTCCTCAAGGCTTCGTCCATTGCACATGCGCAATGGGATTTGGAAGTGTCCACGTCCATTATTAAAAACCGCAAGAAACTCCTGGTTTTGCTTCTGCTGCTTGCGCCCATTCTGCTCGTGTCCCTACTTGAAGCGGCGCCTTTGCTGGGCGGCCACCATGCTTACGCTCCCTCGTTCTATTCTCCCACCATCTTCCTGGTTGCAATGGTGATTGGCCTTGTTGCCGGATTGATCACCGGGTGTATCGGGGCGGGCGGCGGGTTTATCATTACTCCGGCCCTCATGGCCGCAGGCGTAAAGGGAATTCTCGCGGTCGGGACCGATCTTTTTCACATTTTTGCCAAAGCGATCATGGGCACCACCGTCCATAAGAAGCTCGGCAACGTGTCTCTGAAACTGGCAATAGCGTTTATAATCGGCGCCGCAGCCGGCACTTTCGTCGGCGGGGCAATCAACAGGGCGCTCTATAATGCTGATCCTTTGTTGAGCGACGGTTTCATCAGCCTGATTTATTCGGTTTTGCTGGGTTTTCTTGGTTTTTATGCGCTCTTCGATTTTCTGAAACACAGAAAAGGTTTTGCAGCAGCCGGAAGCGGCGTTCACGGTGCCCCTTATTCCGGCACCACCAATCTCGGGTCAAAACTTCAAGCAGTAAATATTCCACCAATGATCGGCTTCGATGAGGATTTTGTCCCTGGAGGCAAAAAAATTTCCTGGACGATGATTACGGCGGGCGGCGGCCTTGTAGGCATTCTTGCGGCCATCATGGGCGTGGGAGGCGGTTTCGCGACCTTCCCCATGTTTGTCTATGTCTTCGGAGTCTCTTCCATGACGACCGTGGGTACCGATATCCTTCAGATCATTTTCACGGCAGGTATAGCGTCTATCGTTCAATATGCAATTTATGGGTTTGTATTTTACTCACTGGCGATGGGAATGCTGATCGGCTCGCTGTTGGGCATCCAGATCGGCGCGATTACCACCAAAGTGGTCAAAGGCATTCACATTCG
This sequence comes from uncultured delta proteobacterium, assembly GCA_963805125.1. GTDB lineage: Bacteria > Desulfobacterota > Syntrophobacteria > Syntrophobacterales > Syntrophobacteraceae > SbD1. The sequence continues at coordinate 1,308,361 of CAWDTD010000001.1, forward strand.
TGGCTTTTATGCGACCGTGATTCTCGCCGGGTTTGTAAACCGGGTTTCAACGCTGCCTCGAAAAATGAATCAACTTGAACTGGTAAGCATACCTAATTCTGTAACCGGCTTTATCCAGTCAGCGGGCAACATTGTTTTCTGGATTGTGATAGCCATCTTTGGGATTTGGTTGTTTAGCAAGTTCTTTGGGAATTTGGGGGTCCTGAGAGAAGAGTCGGGGGTTCCGGAAGTTTCCGTCAAACCGGCTGCTTAGCTCATTGTGCACAAGAGGAGAAAAAGAGATGCTGATCAGAAATCAAAAGACGACATGGATTGGCCTGTTGCTTGCGGTAAGTTTCTTTGGAGTCCTGGTCCTGATTTTCTCTCCTGTGTTCGGACAGGGCAGAAACGGCCTGAAGTACTCGGATAACCTCTTCAATATGCTGGCTAAAGGTTCTGCTTATTTTATTCCGAAAGTAACCGCCCAGCTCAAGGGGGTTGAAAAAGAGGAGCTTGCAGTCAGCGTCAAAATGAAAAATGCCGAGGAGGCGGCCAAGGCGTTAAGGATTTTTACAAAGGCTGCCCCGGATTGCACTTCGCAGGGCGCCGTGCTCAACCTCAGGGGAAACCTGGCAAAAGTGCTCGAAGCCGCTCTGCTGGACTCCAACTCCATGTATTACGACAAGGGCGACGAAGTCAGGCAAAGGTATGGAATGGACGAAAAAGAGGTGATGTCAACTTGGTGGGACGCACTGAACCATGCCGTAAAAGTACTGCAGAAGAGCAAAAATATTGTGCAGTCCAAAATCATTCTGGAGGTCATGGAAAAGGGCATTGAACCGGCCTACAACTTCTACAAAATCGAACCCCAAAATGTTGGCGAAAAGGCATTCACTGTAACGGGTCTGCTGGGCTTTTACATACTTTATACCTTGTGGTGGGGTTTCGCGATTTTCTACCTGTTCGACGGTTTTGGCCTCAGCATGAAAAAGGCCAGGGTAAAGCAGGAAGTATAAGGCCCCTTGCGGTCCTGTGAGAGATTGTCACGATTGCTGCTCCTTGCAGAGTTCTGGAGGGTGGGATGAAAATACTGGTCCCCGGTCGATGGTTCTGCGCATTCTCTCAAGGCCCTGGAAATTGCCGCCGATTTTGCAAAAACGAAGCGGGCAGAAATTTATGTGATCGGCGTAACGCCTTCCATTGGCGGTCAAGTACAGTCCCTGTTCCGTCTACCTGGTGAAGATTCCGGTAAAGTGAGAAATCAGGCCCCCACCCGGCGGAGCGTATAGTTTGACAGCGGTCCGGCGGCCGCCTCTTAACTGAACTGCATCCCCGCATGCCATGGGCCCGGAAAGATGAAGAAGACATTCACCATACTGGTCGCAGATAAAAACAGGAACGTGCGGGATTTTCTCCGTCGCGAACTTTCGGCCGAGGGCTACGAAGTCGCGGTCGCAGGCGATGGCGGCCGGATTCTCGAGGAAATAGAGCGCGAAAACGGCGTGGATCTGCTTGTGTTCGACCTCGAAATGCCGGACACCGACAGCTCGAAGATTTTTGAGAAAACCCAGAAACGCCGGCCCCCTTTGCCGGTTGTAATCCATACTTTCCTGACCGAAGAATCCGAACGGGACTTTAGTCTGAACAAAGGGGAAATTTACATTGAAAAGAGCGGCAACATCGACCACCTGAAGACAGCCATCGCCGACATGCTCAAAAGATTTTATCCGGACCGGTCTATGGATGCCGAGCCACGCCCGGCGGAGCCAGGAGATTGAGGTAAACCCTTTCCCCACCTCGCGGGGGGCGTGCGCTTCCTGCTGCTATCCGACATTTTCTCGTTTTTTCGGCAATAAATTACACCGCAGAAGGGGGTCATAATCTGGTCTCTCTTCTTCTGCGGCTAAAGCCTGCTAAAAGGTATGACCAAATTACCGCCTTTGGGCGAAAGGGACCAAATTATCGGCCTTAGCCGGAAGGGTCCGGGCATCAAGAGTGCGCTAATGTGACAATGAATTATTTGCTTTTGGTTTTTCTTGTCTGTTCAATCGGTTTCCTCTGCGTCTTTTGAACCTTTGCGGTGAATCTTTCCATTGCCTGGTTTGGTCCGACTTGTGGAGTCAAAAACCTCCGGTGAACTTCTCAAGAAATTTCTTTATTAATGCCTGCTTATTGGCAATAATAATTTATTGGCGGATGTCTATGGCGGCGGCCGGCGGCGGGGCGCCGGAATCCTGGATGCGGCCCGGCCGCCGCTATTGGTTGAATCGAATCGAGTATGACGCTGGCTTTTTGGAGGCTGCGCAGGTGGAACCTATACGCGTTCTGATTGTGGATGACGAGGTCGAGTTTTTGGATATTCTGGTCAAAAGGCTCAGGAAAAGAAAACTGGACGTAAATGGCGTAACGAGCGGGGAAGCGGCCCTTGAACAATTGAAGGAAAGCCCGGTGGATATCGTCGTTTTGGACGTAAGGATGCCCGGCATGAGCGGCCTGGATACCTTGCGCGAAATAAAGAAAGGATACGGTCTTCTGGAAGTAATCATGCTCACGGGCCATGCGAATATGGAAGTGGCCATCGAAGGGATGGATGTCGGCGCTTTCGACTATCTTATGAAACCAATCGAGATCGACGAACTCGTGTACAAAATACAGGACGCCTTTAAAAGAAAAAGACTGAATGAAAAAGCCGAACTGGTGGAAACGCGGGGCGCATCCGGTTGACGAACTGTTCAATGTGATGTCAATAATCAAGAAATGTCTGCAAAAACTTGGAATAGCAAGAAGGGAAAAGACGCTCGCCCCGTTAGACGTCGAAGCTTTGCGCACGGCGTTCCAGACCAGGTACCATAATTTCAAGCTGCTCCTCAGCGCAAACAACAAAGCCCTGCAGATCATGTCTGAACTCGAGGACGCCCGCAGAGGCCAGACGCCTTTTGGAATGTCCTTTATTCGTGCCAATTGCACGGCGGTCTCCGTCAATGTATTTCGCATTATAAAGAGTATGGATCAACTGGCGCCCGGCAGGTATACGGAACTCCACGACAGCTTCAGGTCAATTCAGGGCGGCATTGCTGAAATTCTGTCCGAAAAAAAAGAAACGGGCGCCGGTCCGCTGATACTTTCTCTCGAGGACGTAGATAGATCGAGGTCCGATGAGGCCGGCAACAAGATGGCAAACCTCGGGGAAATCCGCAATCGTCTTGGCATAAAGGTCCCCAACGGCTTTGTGATCTCTTCCCGCGCATTTCGCGAATTCATAGGCTCCAATGACCTTCAGGCCGAGATAGACCGCCTTATGCAATCATCTCCGGCCGAAGAGATGGACCAACTGTTCTCGCTTAGCGCGCACATCCAGCAGCAGATCATACGGGCCGGTGTGCCTGCCCAACTTGAAAGAGCCATCTTGAGCGCCTACGGCGAACTTGAAAAAAAAGAAGGGCAGGGGGCGAAGGTCTCGCTTCGCAGCAGCGCCCTTGGCGAAGATTCCGTGCAAACCTCCTTTGCCGGGTTGTATCGCTCGGAATTGAACGTGAGCGCCGGCAACCTCGCACACGCTTACAAGGAAATAGCGGCAAGCAAGTACAGCCTGCAGGCGATCACCTACCGGCTGAACAGGGGAATCCGCGACGAAGACATCGACATGTGCGTAGGGTGCATGTCCATGGTAAACGCGGTTGCGGGTGGGGTTATTTATTCGAAAAATCCGCTTGATGTCCGCGATGAGCGGATTTTTATTCATTCCGTCTTCGGATTGCCCAAATCGGTGGTAGACGGCAGCGTTGCGGCCGATCTCTTTGTAGTCTCCAGAAATCATCGGCCCCGGATCGTCGAAAAGCGGATTGCGGAAAAGCAGCAGAAATTTGTCTGCTATCCGGACGAGGGTGTGTGCCGGCTTGAAATCGTCGGAGTCGAGGGTTCGCGGGCTTCCATTGCCGAACATACTGCGCTCGAGCTTGCGCGCATCGCCCTGCGGATAGAAGATCATTACGGGGTTGCCCAGGATGTCGAGTGGGCCCTCGATGAGAAAGGGGAAATAGCGATACTTCAGTGCCGCCCTCTCAGGCAGAGGAGGCCGATTTCTGAACGGGGGCAGGGGGGATACGATATCCCGGCTTGTGAAGTAATGGCTTCGGGCGGCCTTACGGCAAGTCCCGGGGTCGGGTTCGGGCCGGTTTTCGTGGTCAGGAAACAAAGCGAAGCCCTTCTTTTCCCCAGGGGAGCAATCCTCGTTGTAAAGCAGGCGTTGCCAAGATGGGCCGCTTTGCTCGGCCGGGCCTCGGCCCTTCTGGCCGAACAGGGGACGGCGGCGGGGCATCTGGCCAATGTGGCCAGAGAATTTGGCGTGCCGGCAATCCTTGGACTCGATGGAGCAACCGATCTGCTCAAAAACGGTCAGCCCGTTACTGTGGATGCGGATGGCCTCAGAGTGTGCAAAGGTAAAATCGAAACCCTGCTCGTGAGCAAGGAGACACCCAGGAGCCTTATGGATGGCTCCCCTGTTTTGGAGATCCTGAAGAGGGTATCGGAGAATATAATCCCTTTGCATCTGCTCGATCCGGGGGCATCGGATTTCAAACCTTCCGGGTGCCGGACTTTTCACGATATAACCAGGTTCTGCCATGAGAAAGCTGTCCTGGAGATGTTCAGCTTCGGGAAAGATCACCATTTCTCGGAGAGGGCAAGTAAACAGTTGGTGTGCCGGATTCCCATGAAGTGGTGGGTGCTTAACCTTGATGACGGGTTCAGGGAGGATGCGCCGGGCAAGTTCGTGAATCTGGACAATATAGTTTCGATCCCCATGCTTGCCCTGTGGGAAGGGATCGTCGGCGTGCCCTGGGAGGGGCCTCCGCCGGTGGATTCCAGGGGCTTCATGTCGATCCTCATGGAAGCCAGCTCCAATCCGGCGCTCGATCCTTCAATGCCTTCCCCCTTCGCGGATCGCAATTACTTTATGATTTCGAAAAACTTTTGCAGCCTCAGTTCGCGGTTCGGTTTTCATTTCTCGTGCGTCGAGGCCCTTGTCGGTGAGCGGGCCAGCGAGAACTACATAAGTTTTGCTTTTAAGGGCGGGGCCGCCGACCAGGGCAGGCGCACGCGCCGCGCACGCTTTGTGGGGACCATTTTGGAAGAGTTCGAATTCCGCAGCGAAATCAAGGATGACGGTGTGATGGCCCGTCTGGAAGGCTACGATGAAGAGGTGATGAAGGAAAAGCTCAGGATACTGGGATACCTGCTCATCCACACTCGCCAGCTTGATATGGTCATGTTCAATGACGCCTCATGTGAGCAACTCAAGAGCAAACTGCTCGTCGATATTTCTTCGGTCATACTGTCCGGGTCCTCAAGCTCCGCCGTTCTGAATTGAATCGTTCGCGCACCGCCCGCATGAGTGGTGCATTTTTTTGCCTTGAATTGACGCCCACAATACAAAGGAAGCCAGATGAACGGTGCAGTGCGGGACAGAATACTCGTTTCGGTGGACGGCTCCGAACACTCGCTGCAAACGGTCAGGTACGTCTCCTCGATCCTTGATCGGAATCGGTTCGAGGTGGTCCTGTCTCACGTTGTCACCAAGGTGCCCGAATCGTTCATGGACTTCGAAAATAAAATTCCCGCATACCATTACCGGATAGTGAGCGTAGATGCCTGGGAGAAACAACAGCAGAAGGGCATCCGGGAGTTCATGGAAAAAGCCCGGGCGATTCTGTTGGACGCCGGGTTCCCTGATGAGGCGATAGCGCTGAAAATTGAGGACAGAAAGGTCGGGATCGCCCGGGATATTTCCGCTGAATCCCGAAACGGCTATAAGGCGCTGGTGGTTGGGCGAAGGGGGCTCAGCGATTTCAAAGACCTTATGCTCGGCTCGGTCGCCGAACACATTCTGGGGCTTGTATCCATCCCCATGTGGATTGTGGGGGGAAGCCGCCGGCCGGCAAAAGTCCTGGCGTGCCTGGACGGCTCCGAAGGGTCGATGCTTTGCCTGCCCCATCTTGCCGATGTCCTGGATACCTCGAAGGATTTCGAAATCACGCTGTTCCACGCCGTTCGCAGCTTTAGCGGTTTCAGAAATTTCATGCGCGAAGTCTTTTCTTCGGAGGGGGATAAGGCAACCATTGCAAAAATCGATAGCGAACTGGACAAAGTGGCGTCACTGATGGCGCCATCATTTGATAAAGCCACGGCTACGCTTATTTCCCATGGAGTGGATGGGGCCCGAATGCATCATAAGATCGTGCGGGGCGCGGCCAATTCGGCCCAAGCTATTATGGAAGAAGCTGAAAAAGGTGAATACGATACTATCCTGGTCGGAAGAAGGGGCCTTTCCAAAGTCGAGGAGTTCATAATGGGGCGGGTGAGCAACAAAGTGGTTCACATGGCGAAGGAGAGGACCGTGTGGGTCGTCTGCTGATTGGGGGTGGAAATGAGACGAAATGACAGGAAATGACACGGTTTTGGGAATTTTTCGATCGGAGCTCGCGAATCTTTCGCAGATTTCGGACCTAAGACCCAAGAGTCGAAAGGCGCGTATTCGCGATTCCTTGCGTCTAAACGCAGCGCGCGCCCGAGCCGGGATGAAGAGGAAACAGAAACAGTATGCCTCGCCGCAAGGGCGAACCGCCAGTCCGATAAAACAGCGAAGGATAATTGGGGGACAGATGAGGATTTATTTCTTTGGAGACATTCACGGAAACGAATACGCCCTGGAGGCATGCCTGAAGCACATCCAACAAGTCAAAGCCGACGAGATTTACTGTCTTGGGGACATTGTGGGCTGGCTCCCTTTCGGGGATCGCACCTTATCGAAAATGCGATCCCTGGAATTTGCCACAGTTGCCGGAAACCATGACCTCCTGGTTGCGGGAGTATTCAAAGATTTCCCGGAGCAGTTGGATCGAATGCAGGCGACAGCCTACAACGCAGGTCTGCTTTCAACGATTCCGGGCGCTATCGATTACTTGCGGAGTCTGCGGCTCTCAATCGAAAAAGATAATTTTGTCATAGTTCATCACAGCCCATTTCACCTCCCATCACGAGGAGAGGTCCCCACGATCGCATGCTTCGACTACCTCACCCAGCCCGTTCTGGAGTCATGCCTGGAACCATGGAGCAGGCATTCAAAACAGATCGTTTTCAGTGGTCACGATCATGTTCCGGGAGTTTATGAGCTCCCTGGCGGCAGCGTTGCTCCCCGCCTGGAGGATGTCAAAATTCGCAAACCTTCTGCTGACCGGGGGCTCACCATTCGTCTGAATCTTGGTTCCAAATACTGGGTCAAAGCAGGCAGCATCGGTGGACCCTACCGCGATGGCGTTCCCGCGGCCAATTCGGTTTTGTATGACAGCACAGAACAAACACTCACTTTTTATCGTTTGCCGTTTGCAACAGACCAGCTTTGTCGCGAGCTCGGATCTCATTTTTTCGCCCCGACCTTGCCGACTATTCGAACATATATGGACCTTTTGGCAAACTATCCCTCCCACTGAATTCAGCAGGGTTAGTGTTTGTTGAATATGCTCGAAATCGGTCTTTTCTGCTATGAAGCCTCATAATCCTGTATGACTGTGAGCCGCTCGATCCAGGTACTCACGCATGTGCTGGATAAACCGGCGCATTTGGGATACGACCATGTCCAGTTCCCGTGCGGTTTCATCAGAGAGTTTGCCGTGGTCCATGTTTTTCGAATCGATCTCTTCCAGGGCCATATCAGCGAAAAGCAGGTAGGTAAAAACAGTACCGACAGCGCTTTTGCGGGCCTCGGAGGGCATGAGGTCGTGCTGCTTTAGAAGCCCGCCAACCTCAACCCTGAAATTGGCAATATATTCCAACATCCTTTCATGCTGCTCCGGGGAGATATCGCAAGCATATTCCGGCAAAAATGAAGGCGAGCGGGCATTGTTGAAGACCCTCCCGCAGTCGAAAAGGAGCTTGTCCACGTGCTCCAGTGTGGTCAGAAAATTCCTCTTCTGGTCGGCGTTCAGTTCCAGCATCCAAATTCCCCCTCGAGACCGTTTCCTTCTTGCGAGTGCGAGGCACACATTATGGAAAAGACGAAATTCGACACCGGGATCTACTTACTGGAGGCGAGCAACGACTGCGCCCTTAAATCGACATCGGACGGACATTCGGATCTAATACCAAGTTGCGCCCATACGGGTAAGAATTGGCGATTGGAACCCCCCTTTTCTAAAGGGGGGCAGGGGGGATTTTGTGAATGGAGGTTTTACCTCTTTGAGCGCAACTTTGTATAAATACACTGTCATACAGATCTTCACCGTAGCTGGTTTGCAATGGTTCTCCTTCGACTAATCTGAACGTTCGTGCTCCGTCGAACCTTCTTTCAGCGCGCAGGAAAATAGCGTTTTCCATTTTTTTGCCATATAGACCATGCGCGAATTCGTATAAATGCGTAACGTAGAAGACCCTGACACCTTTTTCCACTAATGCGCCGGTTATTTGCCGAGCAATTTCAGAGCCTTCCCTTTCATTTGTCGCCGCGAACGATTCATTGAACAGCAACATGGAATTTGGCCTGACGTTGTCCGCGATATCACTCATTCTGCTGAGTTCTTCATCAAGCTTGCCGCTTTTCATGGTGGTGTCTTCTTCACGCTTGTAGTGAGTGAAAAGGCCGTCGCACACCTCGGAACAGAAGGACTCGGCGGGTACAAACATGCCGGCTTGCATCATCAATTGGGCCAGGCCGATACTTCGCAGGAAAGTCGATTTGCCGCCCTGGTTGGCGCCCGTAATTATCACGAGGTCTTTGGCGTCCGCATTCACATCGTTGCCTACAATTCTCTGTTTTACGGTCAACGCGAGGCAAACATCGTATAGCCCATAAAAGGAGCGCCTGCGTTCTCCGGAAGCTGCGGGCACGGGGAAGCAGGTTGGCGCCCTTTTTTGGAGAAGTTGCCCATGCAAATTCAAACAACCGACATAAAAGGCCAGTTCCGTCAGCAGCATTTGGAAGAAGCTCAGAATGTGATCTGTGGACTGGGCGAGCGCATTGGCAACGAGATTGAGCCCCCTGTCTTTTAGATCCGACAATGCCTTGGCGCCGTTTTCATCGCGGGGATGGAGGCGAAATGAGTAGACCTGCGCCTTACGCCCAAATATCCGCTCCGTCCAACTCTGCTTTTTGCCACTGGGTTTGTGAAGAACAAAATTGACAGCCTTGTTTCCCTTCCCCAACTCGGCGCTTGCCAAGACGCCTTTGCGGAATTTGAGGTCTCTCAGGTGCTCCACGATCCTGGCGAAATACTCATCGCAGAGTTCATCTTCGAGCATGGCGAAAAACCGCGTAAAGCCCTCCGAGTCAAATTTATCGGCGTGTTCGTCGGCGATATTCTTCAGTTCTTTGAGCTGGCCCATAAACATCTTTAACGCATCTATTGAACTATACAGTATTGAGCCGGGATATCTGCTTGAAAAGCCCCACCAATGCTTTTTCTTGTTTTCAATTGATTCTATCGCTACATTATAGATATCCCTGACGATGGAAGAATTTTTTATGCAATCCTTGAGGATATTTTGGCGATATAGAATTGAGCCCGGATCATTTAAACTGGACAAAACTGCTCTCCTTGACACTTCCAATAAAAATTCGTCACCGAGCGCCATCGCGTCGAACAGAGTGTGCAATGCCAAGTCTTGTGCCAGTGCCTGCTCATTGGGCGGCAGTTGTCGTTCCAGGTCGAAATCTCGATCTTTATACATGAGGAACGCTTTCATGGCTTTACACGCTCCTTTAGTATTTCGTATGTAAGCCGGTACTTTTCGGCAATTGACATCGCATATGAAAGTCCGTCAGCAGGCCTTCTCAGAATTTTGAAAGTCCGCAATGCCGGGTTTTCGGGAACTATCGAGCTCACCATGGATGCGGTTTGCTCTCCGAAAGAAGCCAGTTCATCAATGAATGTCACCCAAACGCACAACAAATCAAGTTCTATTATCTTTTCCATCACATTTTTGCTCAAGAAAATGGCGTCTTGTAATGTTGTCGAAGTAAAAATCTCATTCAGTATGATAATACTGCTCGATGTAGCCTGGTTTAGAATACCGTGAATTCGGACCAGGTCGTCCTGCAGCTTGCCGCGCAGATTTTTGATGTCCTCTTCTCTTTCGAAATGTGTAAAGAGCCTGTCGAAGACAAAGAGTTTGGCTTCTCTACCCGGGACGGGACAACCAATCGCAGCCAGGTAATGCAACTGTCCGAAGGTGCGGGCGAAGGTTGTTTTGCCGCCCTGGTTTGGACCGGTTACTACAAATATGCGCTCCTTGTCCTTCAGGTAGAAGTCATTGCAGACGATGGATGAATTTTTTCCAACGAGTTTATGAGCCAGGGCGAGATCGAATCCCTCGCAGTCATAAACCTCCTTGCAATTATTGGAGACGCGCGGATAGCAAAACTTGAGTTCCGCACGTTTGAGTATTGCCATATGCTCAAGATAAGCGACGTAGAATTGAATTTCCCGGTCGAAGGCGGCTACCGCTTCATCCACAAAATTGCCGTTCCCGGTGCAGTAGCTGTCGAGATTTGAAAATGTGTCTGGATACAATTGAGCTACAAAATCCAGTATCTTGGCTTCGATATGGTTCATTTGGGGCAACCAGGAAAATTTGACCCTGTAGTCTTTCACGGCCCCCTGTTTGAATTTTTCGAATGTTTCCTCGACGTCCGCGCTATAATCGGATTCGGATTCATATCTTTGCACCTTAAAGCCGTCGCCCTTTATGAGTACGCAATATTTTGCTGCGGCCAAATCATCCTTGAGCCTTTTTGTTTCCGCCAGCGGTGAGGCAAAACGGTCGGAGCCGACATAGTTGACCAAATACTCGCGAAACGCCAGGAACCCTCGGGATTTAAGAGCTACGTTGGACAAATCGTCTGCAAAACAATTGACTGCATCGCAATAAATCTCCACAGCGTCCAGGAACCATGCTTCCTTCTGATAATTGTAGTAAAGGGCGTTTGCCTGGGACAGATGCGCGCGCATTGCGCGCATCTTTTGCGAGAACGATTTTACGTGCTCGAACAGGGTCACATTTTCAAGGTCCTGCATTACTTCATGACGATACTCGATCTCATCGGTACGGTTCAGTGGAAAGTAAAAGAAGGGCTTTAGATTATATTCATCCCTGCCCGCCGTGACGGCGGCTATGATTTGATCGAGATTTAGATCGACGAAAAAACCTGGTGCGTCGAGTTGTTGTTCGTTTATGAAATCTTGCGGTCTCTCAAACAGTATGCTTGGGAAACTCATCGTGAAACACCCTTTTTTCGATAGAAAGCAACAAGGCGTCGCGCCGAAAAAAAAGCCTCTGCTGCACCCAAACAGCGCAGTAGAGGCTATCAGCCAAGGAACGGCATTTTATGCGAAGCGAGCCTCATCGCTCGAAGTTTATTTTATAAATTTATCAGTGGATGGTCAAGTTAAACGCTGAATCGGTCTTTGTGGACCTAATGGTCCAACCCTACAGCTCTTTATCCATTTCCCACGGGAAACAAACTCCCCTTGCCCCGACAATGTGAATAAGAGCGCGCAGATAAGCATCCTTCTCATCCTGGTTTAGCATATTGCCTCGCAGGGCATCCCGTTTCAGTGCGTAGTTTCGCATGTCCTCGGACATTTCGAAGAAACGACCGGCGGCATGATCGAGCAGAAACCGCGCCACTTCTTTAGCCGGCATCTCAGCGATCAGCATTGGGAGATGACGCAGACAAAGTCCTTGAGAGTTAGCGTATGCTTTCTGACCTTCGTCGGTTCGCACAAAGCCGGCCAGGTCATGGAGATACTTTTTTTCGGCATCCAGGACCAGGCGGCAAACATTGCAGCGACCCGGGTCTTGGACAAGCTTGCGAACCGATTCGCCAAGGTCTGATTCTGCGGTTGCCGCGAGCCGGCTCAGATCAGTCGACAGCCGCTCCGTAAGGGTCGAAAACCCTGTGGAGAGCCCTTGCGGAGATGCCATCGCCTCCAACTGCCACGTGTGGAGAGAACAAAAACCAAGCGAAGCCGCGTGTGCGCGCCGAGCGGACTCCCTGGCCGAAAGAGCATACTGCCAGTTTGCAAAGAAATGTGTGGCAGCATCGATCATCCGGTTACACACTGCACAACCACGAGTGCTTAAATCGCATGCGATATCTACCTTGTCTTCGATGCGCGTTGCTTTGTTGACTAATCGCTCCAGATTTTCCCGCCCTGCTGTCGATGAGAGGGAAGGTTTGGCCGGTTGGATTTCCAGTTCAAAAGAAGGCCGTCCAGGTGAAGCCGGTCCTGTTTGAAGCATCCGCGTTCTGATTGACTTGAGTTTTCTCTCGATATCGGCCAGTGTCTCCATCTCGGCAGCAAGCTCATCAACATCGATTTTCACGACCTGCCAACGTCCATCGACGCCCTTTACGAACCGTTTGCCTTGAAAGGCCTGCATGATGCGGGATTCGATTTCGGCAGCCCTTTTCTCCATCTCTGAGGCTATAGTGTTCAAGGCATGGTGAACTTCGCTCAGCAGCTTGTCTTTAGCACGGTGCATGCCGGCAGCCATGAGACCATAAATCTGCTTGAGAAGACGTCTCCTGATCCATGACCTGACAACGAACGCCGGCAAGAGAGCCTGTAGAATGGGAATCCCGGGATTCCACTCCATCGTTGCGGAGATTGGCTGAGTCAGCACGCCGTCGATGGGCGGATCGGAGCCCTCCTCACGAGGCAAAGCATCTTCGTCGCCTGCCCCCAGAATTTGCCCGGCAGAAACCGGAATCCTTCGCAACTCCTGCTCGATCAGCGCCCAATCATAACGCAATATTTCACGAAGCTCGGGATTGAAGCGCCCGGCTTGCTGGTTTGCCCATTCATCGATATCCCGGGCCATAGGCTGCAGTGCATGTCGTGCAAAGTGTTGCACAGCCCTGAAGGAAGGCTTCCAGCTCAATTGGAGAAGAGTTCTATCCAGGGTTTCGACAAGAGCATTGGTCTTGGCGGTCAGGAATGAGCCGGCCTCGGATAAAATCCTTTCCTCGGCCCACGAGATGATCCGCTCCCGGGCTTGAGTGAGCAACCTGGCTCGGGCTTCGCGAAGCGATTGAAACCTCTCCGCCAGGGCTGCGGTCTTCTCCTGGATTTCTTCCTGTGAAACCTCTGCCGCCAGTCTCAGGAGATGCATCCGCCTGGATGCCTTTCTTGCTAAAACAAGTGCCTTGTCCAGCACCGAAACCAGGAACGCACTGCTTTTTTCACTTGCAAGAAAATCGGACAGGGCCTCCTGCAAGGTCTTTACGCCGCTCTTTTCGTATTCATCTTCTTTTCCTGCGAGGGTAGACGCCAGGGCCATCGCCGAGGAGACCGGAAAAATCCGGAGTTCCTCGGATTGGACTTGCCGCTTTAATGCCTTAGAAATGAATTGCATAATCTCCTGCCGCTCGCCGTCAGCGGCCAGGTCAATCTTGTTCACTACAAAAAAAATCTTGCGCACGTGTTCCCGGATACCTTGCAGAAAATCGGTTTCAGCCTGCGTCAGCGGCGTATCAACACCGGTCACGAAGATCACCGCGTCACTTTGGGGCAAAAAGTCATAAGTGGTTGCCGTATTGGCCTCGATGGCAGAACCAATGCCCGGAGTATCGACGAACTCCAGGCCCCTGCGAAGAAACTTAACCGGCAATTCCAACGAGGCATATGCCACTTCTTTTTCGTTTCCCGGATTTTTCTTCTCGGTCACATACTCCGCGATTTTGGAAATTGGAACTTCTTCGGGGTGTGAAGTTCCCTTTCTCAGGATGGTGAGCTTATCGCCGGGGCCATACTTCAAAACCGTAATCGCCGAGGTGAGCGGCAGGACCCCTGTCGGCAGGATGTTCCGCCCTATGATGGCATTCATGAGAGAACTCTTGCCGCGTTTAAACTGGCCCACCACTGTCAGCACGAAGCGGTCTTCGGCAAGTTTGACCATCAGCAGCCGGCATTCTTCGGCTTCTCTTTCGCCCAGGCGCTTTTCCAGGAAGTCCGCAAGGGTGCGGATCTCGCTTGCTATGGTCTGCCTGGCGCGAGTATAATGTTTGAAGCTCGAGAGGTTGGGAACCAGTTCGGCAATCATGTGCCTAACCTCGATTCTTCACGACCGGATGGCGGGCGCCTCAGTGATCGGCGGCAACTTTTGAAATCTCCCTGACCTGATCTGTCAACCAGCTTCCTATTCAGAAGGCCAATATGCTTTTAACGGATTTTCAAACACGGCCCCCGGTCCGAGTTCCGCCTCTATTTCGAGGAGCCTGTTGTATTTGGCGATTCTCTCGCTTCTACAAAGCGATCCTGTCTTGATCTGCCCCCCGCCCATGGCCACGGCGAAATCAGCCAGGAAGCTATCTTCGGTCTCCCCTGAGCGATGAGAAATGACGTAGCCCCAACCGGCTTTTCTGCAAAGCCGGACGGCCTCGATGGTCTCGGTGAGGGTACCAATCTGATTCAGCTTGATGAGCACGGAATTGGTGGTCTTCTCCTGTATGCCGCGATAAATGAACCGGGTATTTGTAACGTAGATGTCGTCGCCAACTATTTGGATTTTGTCGCCCAAAGAAGCTGTTTGCGCGCTGAATCCCTCCCAGTCATTTTCTGCGAGTCCATCTTCGATCGACACGATCGGGTATTTTTCGATCCAACTCTTGTAGAGATCGGTCATTTCGGTGCTTGTCTTCTTTCCCTGCCCGGATTTTTTGAGATCATAGACACCGGAATCAAAAAAGGAGCTGGCAGCCGGATCAAGAGCAATCGAAATATCTTTTCCAGGCTCGTATCCCGCGGCCTGGATCGCCTCCAAAATTACTTCACAGGCCTCTTCATTGCTTTTTAGATCGGGGGCGAATCCACCTTCATCGCCGACGTTGGTGGAATAGCCTTTCTTTTTCAAAATCCCTTTAAGACTGTGAAAGGTTTCAGCCGCGAATCGGAGAGCTTCCCTGAAGCTTGGCGCCCCGCCCGGCATGATCATGAATTCCTGGAAATCAATACTGTTGTCGGCGTGTTTGCCGCCGTTCAAGACATTCATCATCGGGACCGGCATTTTCACCAGACCTGTTTCTCCAAGGTAGGAATAGAGGGGAAGCCCTGCGCCAATTGCCGCTGCCCTGGCCACAGCCATGGAAACGCCAACGGTCGCATTTGCTCCCAGGTTGTTTTTATTTGGCGTTCCGTCGAGTTCCATAAGAATCGAATCGATTTCAGCCTGATTGGCGGGATTTTTCCCTATCAACCCGGGAGCGATTATCTGTTCGACATTTCCTGCCGCCTTCAGGACCCCTTTTCCCCCGTATCGTGTCACATCGCCATCGCGCAGTTCAATGGCTTCGTTTTCTCCGGTGGAAGCCCCGGATGGCACGGAGGCTTGGGCGGTTATTCCGTTTTCCAGAGCTACCATTACCCGAAGTGTGGGATTCCCTCTGGAATCGAGGATTTCCAGCGCACGGAGGGCGATAATTTGTTGATTCATAGCAGTTCCTCTCCTCGGGGCATTAAAAAAGCTCCCGTAGATGCTTCCACAGGAGCTCCAAAAAAGACATTCCACCATTCTCCTACAGAAAGCTTTCCACTTCAGCAGGAGTCATCAACCCTTTCGGGTGGTCCGGTGGACTCCATCACCAAGAACTCAGATTTTAAAAGAACACGCCACTGATCTCGAGCTAACTCACTATCTCCCAATTTGATTCAAACGTGTTGTCGTGAAGCGTGTAAGCGTATCCAAGCAAGTGGCCTATCCCTTGGGCTTCGCCTTTCTTGATCTTCCAGTAGAGCAAATAAATTGCCGGGACAAGCTTATAATTGCCCATAACGGGATCACCTGCCGAGTGGTTATACACTTGGCGTTTTTCGATAACTTTCCAAAATGTTCCAAACTTCTTGCTGCGTACCGTTTGCCCAACCTGCGGCAATTTTTTTTGCATCGTGATTTCCTCGTGCGGGTCCAATTTCTTTCACCTCCTTTCCATAAACTGTTAAAGCACCGGGAAAGGCCCTCATGAAGATAGGGCAAAACCCTTTGCCCAACAGTCCTGCACGGTCGCCGAATGAAAACAAAATACCAGGGAGAAAGCAGCATCCAAAATTGACCGGCGCAGATCTCCATATATTGTGGCGACGCAAGGCGAACCGATGCTTCAACAAGACACTACGCTGAGTCAGCAATGCCTTTTTCGCGACTGCCTGACGGGTCGTGTTCCGGAGAAGAATGGCGCGGAACTTAGATAGGACAGATACGAGCGTCGAGCGTAGCCTCCGCGGAATGCAACCACCACCCTTCCGATCCCCTGCGTCAAAGATCAAACGAACTTTGCAGGAGTCATCAGCCTGAAGGGCAATTGCGGCGGACTCCATCGCCCGATTTGCGGGCAATGACTAACAGGCCGGTTTAAAAAAGTCAAGATTTCTTTTAGCCGGTTTTGCACACATTCCGGTTTGCATATATTCACTTTCGGTTCCCCTTCCAGCGATGGCCCAGGATATGAGTTGACAGGGTGCGAATTTCGCATAATAATAAAACCAATACAAAGAGGTGATGGAGTCCACCCTAACCGCTCCAGCCGTAAGGCATGAGACGATGACTTCTGTCCAAGGGCAGAAGTCATTTTTTTTGAGCGATGCACTTTGCGATGCACTTCAAAGGAGGGCTGCCATGAAAGAGTTCGAGGAACTTATTCAGAAAAAGGGACTGCCTAGAGTGGGCCAAACGGTGCGCAGCAAAGACTACAACACCCTGTGGCGCGTCATGGCAAAGAGAGAAATGTGGCAAAATATCCTTGACGACCCTAAGACGGGAGCACCACGACTGGTTCCTGCCATTCACTTGACGTACTGGCGAATTAGGGAGGGAGTACAACCAGGCATGGGCAAGACGATGGGATACACCTACACCCTTTATGATAATACCTTCGAGACTCACTGGGAGGTCGTGCCCTGAGACAGGAAATCAGCGAGTCGGGTGAGTCGACAGGCAACTTTTCAAAATTTCCGAAAACACATGACTCCGAGAGCGCCCTTGCAAGATCGACATGGCCTGACTTATCGAGAAAGTATAATCCTGCGCGCGAGGTGATTTTGCGCTAACTTCACCAAAGGTATAGGGACCACTGATTACGTTAGTGGTTTAGGCTATTAATTGACCTACCAAGGAGGGTAGCATGAAGCCGGAGTATGATCCCACCAAACAGGAAGACTGGCAAATCTCGGAGATTGCAGAAGAAGGTCTGGATTTTAACGCCCAGTGCGACAAGATCGGCATATTGCCCGAAGAGCGCATCCCCTACGGCCGGAAACTCGGCAAGGTGGAATACATGGCCATCCTGGAGCGCCTGAAGGACAAGAAGGACGGCTATTACATCGACGTCACCGCCATGACCCCAACTCCCCTGGGCGAAGGCAAGACCGTGACCACCATGGGCCTGATTGAAGGCCTGGGCAAGCGGGGCGTGAACGTGGGCGGCGCCATCCGCCAGCCCTCCGGCGGGCCCACCATGAACATCAAGGGCTCCGCCGCGGGTGGCGGCATCGCCCAGCTCATCCCCCTGACCGACTTCTCCCTGGGGCTCACCGGCGACATCAACGCCATCATGATCGCCAATAACCTGGCCATGGTGGCGGTCACCTCCCGGCTGCAGCACGAGTTTAACTACGACGATGAGCAACTGGCCAGGATCCCCCTCAAACGGCTGAACATCGACCCCAAAAATGTGTTGATGAGCTGGTGCTTTGACCTGTGCGCCCAGGCCCTGCGCCATATCACCATCGGCCGGGGCACCAAGATGGACGGCTTCGAGATGGACACCAGCTTCTGCATCGCCGTAGCCTCGGAAGTGATGGCCATCCTTTCCATGTTCAGCGACCTGCCGGATCTGCGCAAAAGGTTGGGCGAGATCACCGTGGCCTATGACAAGAAGGGCAACCCCGTCACCACGGAAGACCTGGAGTGCGCCGGGGCCATGACCGCCTGGATGGCCAGGACCATCAACCCCAACCTGCTTGCCACCGTGGAAATGCAGCCCGTTCTGGTGCACGCCGGGCCCTTTGGCAACATCGCCGTGGCCCAGTCTTCCATCGTCGCCTGCAAGCTCGGCCTGAAGCTCTTCGATTACCATGTGACCGAGTCCGGCTTCGGCTGCGACCTGGGCTTCGAGAAGTTTTGGAATATCAAGTGCCGCGCCAGCGGTCTGGTTCCCAATGTGGCGGTGCTCACCACCACGGTGCGAGGCCTGAAGCACCACGGGGTCAACGCCGGCGCCCTGCCCGTCCGTCCGGGCCGGCCCCTCCCCCCGGAGTATTTCACCTCCACCCCCCAGACCCTGGCCTGGCTGGAAGACGGCATGCAGAACCTGATCCACAACATCAACATCGTCAAGAAGTCCGGAATCAAGCCGGTGGTTTCCATCAATGCCTTCCACACCGACACCGAGGAAGAAATCAAGATGATCAAACGGGCCGCAGAAGCCGAAGGGGTCCGGGCCGCGGAGGGCCACTACTGGCGGTATGGCGGCGAGGGCGCCCTGGAACTGGCCGACGCGGTCATGGACGCCTGCAAAGAGAAAGGGGAGTTCAAGTTCCTTTATCCAAGCGAGATGCCGCTGCGCCAGCGGATTGAAACCATCGCCCGGGAAGTCTATGGCGCCGACGGGGTGGTCTATACCCCCGAGGCGGAGGCCAAGGCGAGGAAATTCGAAGCTGACCCGCAGTTCAGAGACTACCACACCATGATGGTGAAGACGCACCTCTCCCTGACCCACGATCCCACCAGGAAGGGCGTGCCCAAGGACTGGATGCTGGCGGTGCGAGATTTCCTCCTGTACAGCGGCGCCAAGTACATCTGCCCGTGTACCGGCACCATCAGCCTGATGCCGGGCACCAGTTCCAACCCGGCCTTTCGGAAGGTGGATGTGAATGTCAAGACCGGCAAGCCCACCGGCGTGTTCTAAGTGAGGTTTGGATAATCAGGCCCCAAAAACCGGGGTCTTCAGCCTGGCCTATCCGGCTTTGGCAACCGGCCGAAAGCCGGATGGCGTTGCTTTTTCAGCCTGATTTGAGACTGGTCTAACTTCCATCAGGCTGGACCAGATTTTCAGCCGGTGGCAGACTCTTTCTGCAGGAACCGTCAAATCCGGGCGATGAAGTCCGCCTAACTGCTGTGCCCATTGCGGCAAATAGCTGATGACTTCTGACCGAAAGGACAGGAGTCATTTTTTTGACCCTTTTAGAAGGAGGATTCAGCCATGGGAGGATGAGACACGAAGGAATGCCGACCGGAAGACCTGAACTGATTTGAAAGCTGACATGATTTCACAAAGGAGGGGACATAGTGAACAACATCATCGGATTCGCTTTGTTGTGCGGCTTGGCGGGCGTGGCCTATAGCCTGATCACCGTTTATTGGGTGCTCAAGCAGGATACGGGTACACCGCGGATGCAGGAGATCAATGCTGCGGTGCTGGAAGGAGGAAATGCGTTTTTGAACCGTGAGTATAAAACCGCGGCCGTTGTCGGCGGGGTTATTTTTGTACTGCTTTTCGGGTTGGGTAAGTATGTTCCGGTCGGTTTCCTTATCGGGGCAATCGGTTCCGCCGTCTGCGGATGGATCGGAATGCAGGTCGCTATCCGGAGCAACGTCCGGGTGGCTCAGGCCGCCTTTAAAGGAATGTCACAAGCCCTGTCAGTGGCTTTTCGCGGTGGATCGGTAACGGGGCTCCTGGTGGTTGGGCTGGCCCTGGTAAGCGTGGCTGGATACTTTTTTGCCGTATCGAGGTTTGATCCCGAACATGCGATGTACGACCTCGTAGGGCTGGGTTTTGGCTGTTCGTTGATTTCGGTTTTCGCCCGGGTGGGGGGCGGCATTTACACCAAAGCAGCGGATGTCGGCGCCGATTTGGTCGGGAAAGTGGAAGCGGGGATTCCGGAAGATGATCCGCGCAACCCGGCGGTCATCGCCGATAATGTGGGGGACAACGTGGGTGATTGCGCCGGGATGGCCGCCGACCTCTACGAGACTTACGTTGTCACCTCGGTAGCCTCCATGCTGCTGGCTCACACGGTCTACGGCCATGACAAACCTATGGCGGTCCTGTTCCCACTGCTCATCGGAGGCGTAGCCATCTTGGCCTCGATTGTGGGCACCTTTTTTGTCAGGCTGGGTCCGTCCAAATACATTATGGGAGCCCTATATAAAGGGTTTGCTGCCGCAGGAATTCTGGCGGCCATCGGTTTCTATCCTCTTGCCAATAGGTTCATGGCGGACGTGCCTTCAAAGGAAGGCTATATTATTCCCCCGTTGAACGTATTCTTTCTGGCTGTAATAGGCGTGGTGCTGACCTTCCTTATCGTCATGATAACCGAGTACTTCACGTCCAAGAGCTTCACCCCCGTGAAATCCATCGCCCAAGCTTCCAGCACCGGTCACGGCACGAACATCATCCAGGGGCTTGCCATTTCTTTGCAGTCAACCGCTCCGCCAGTTCTGGTAATTACGGCCGCCATACTGGGAGCGTTTCACCTGGGCGGAGGCTTTGCCCACGTTACCTCCGGCCTTTACGCCATTTCCCTTTCTGCCGTGGCCATGTTATCGATGACCGGCATCGTCGTGGCCATCGATTCCTATGGGCCGATCACCGACAATGCCGGGGGCATCGCTGAAATGGCCCCGTTACCCGCAGAGATCAGGGAAACGACCGATCCTTTGGATGCGGTGGGCAACACCACCAAGGCTGTCACCAAAGGTTACGCCATAGGTTCAGCAGCACTTGCCGCGCTGGTGCTCTTCGCCGAATATTCCCGTTCCTTTCCTGGTGGTCTGAGCTTCGAGATCTCAGATCCCCGAGTGCTGGCCGGACTATTCATCGGTGGGCTTCTCCCGTACTTTTTCTCTTCCCTGTGCATGCAAGCGGTCGGCAAGGCCGCAGGCGGCGTAGTTGAGGAGGTACGCAGGCAATTCAAGCAGATCCCTGGACTCATGGAGGGAACCGCTAAGGCCGAATATGGGACATGCGTTGACATTGTCACAAAGGCTGCTTTGAAGCAAATGATGGCCCCGGCTGCAATTCCGGTTCTCGTTCCAATCATTGTGGCCTTCACCCCTGGTCTGGGGCCGGTTGCTTTGGGCGGAATGCTCATCGGTGCCATCGTGACGGGATTATTTGTAGCTATTTCTATGACCTCTGGTGGCGCTGCTTGGGATAACGCGAAAAAAGCCATCGAAGACGGACTTTTCGGCGGCAAAGGCTCGGACGCCCACAAGGCCGCGGTCACCGGTGACACGGTGGGTGACCCTTATAAGGATACAGCAGGCCCGGCCATCAATCCAATGATCAAGGTTGTCAATATCGTAGCCCTGCTTCTGGTGCCATTGTTGCTGAAGTAAGTTGATGTCGAAATCTTGTGCACTGGACGTTCAGGGCCTAAAGGAGACCATCATGGGACACGATTTCCCTACATGGAGCGACTTTATCATATGGGTCCTGTGTGCGGTCGTAATTTACCTGTGTCTCAACTTCCGCGTGTATATGATTTTCCATCACCCGGGCCCGAAGCTTAGAGCCAAGGTGCGCCGCAAACCGACTTCAAAACCGTGAAGAGGGGGCAAGCTTGTTGAATTAACCATTTGATACGAATCCCAATGAGCGCCCGTGCTTCCCCTGCCGCGTCCAAGTTTTCCTTTCACGGGAGGGAGCACGGGCGCACCCTGCCCTGGGTCACCTCGACCCGCCAATCTTAATGCTAAAAAAAACCCTGCCAAAGCGAAGTTTCTACCGTCCGAATCTTTTAAGCCCATTGCGGCAAATCTTTGTTGATGAATTTTCTTCGACAGTATCCGGCCGATTTCTGCCAGCAAATCCTTATTGGCTGTAGCTTTAAAGTAACAATAGATGCTATTTTGCACTCAATAAACAAAAAAATTAGATGTAATATATATTACTTTTTTAGTTGACAGAACAGTTCTGTTCAGAGTAACTTCGGTCACCTTAAAGTCTAAAGGAGAAACTTTGTGTACAATCTACTGGTCCCCGCGATGGTTTTTTCGGGCTTGTTCTTTGGCTGGACAATCGGGTCTCACTACACGGGGGCGACCATGGGAATGGCCTATGGGTCGGGCGTTATAAAGAGCCCTGTCACGGCAACCGTGCTGATTGCGGTCTTTGTGATCCTGGGAGCAACTTTTGAAAGCCATAATGTCGTAACCACAGTTGGTACGGGCATTATACGGGGTGAAGACATGACGCCTCTCGGGGCAATGTGCATGATGCTGACTGCAGCCCTCGTTACTGCCGCAAATACGTGGATGAAGTGGCCGGTTTCGACTTCGCAACTTGCATGCTTTTCTGTGGTCGGGTCCGCTCTTGCGATGGGAGCGCCCATTTTTTGGGGCACGACGATAGTATTTCTGTTCGTCACCTGGATAGGCACCCCTATCTTAAGTTGCATTTTAGGGTACATCTTCACGCGCCTCACCACTTTCTGCACCAAAGACTGCTCAGAGCGGGTGAACAGGTGGCTGGGGTATGGACTCGCGGCGGCATGCTGCTATGCCGCATACACGCTTGGCGCAAACAACACCGGCAATGCAGTGGGGGTCTTCTTCGGACTCAAATTAACGACACCAATGAAAGCGGGATTCATCGGCGGTATCGTGATGGCAATCGGAGCTCTTACCTGGGGGAGGCCCATCCTCGAGAAGGTTGGCAAAGGGATCGTCACCCTGGATCTCAGCATGGGAGTGGGAGCAAAGATGGGGCAAAGTATCACGGCCCATACTGCAGCCTTCCTTGGATATCCGACCTCGATGAACCAGGCGTTAATTGGAGGAGTTGCCGGAGCAGGCGGGGCTCGCGGACTGAAAACCCTGGACCTCAAGGCTCTTCGAGAAATCGTGATCTCATGGTTTTTTACACCGATTGTGGCTGGAATCGTCTCTTTTCTACTTTACACGGTGCTCTCCTTTGTTCTGAAGGCTCACTGAATTAGGACTGGAAGGAGGTCCCGGTCATGTTTCGAAAAATACTCTTTCCTACCAGGTTCGAGGAATTCTCGCTGCAGGACTTGCAGAGCATCGTCTGTTTGAAGGCGGTTGGACTGGAAGAGGTGGTTTTGCTTCATGTCATTAATACTGAGGCACTTCAACAGGAAGCCGAACATGGAATCCCCCTCAACCAGGATTGGCTCCGCACTGTTGCAATCAAAAGGTTCGCTCCTTTCTCCGAATGTCTGAAGTCTGCGGGGATCAAGGCATCTACCGAGATCACACGAGGCCCGGTTGTTGCCAAGATTATCAGCACTGCGATTGAAAAGGCGGTTTCACTCATTGTGGCTGGGAGGCAGAAAAGGAACGTTGGAGGAGATCTTTATGCCGGGCCTGTGACTAACCGTGTCATTCGAAAAGCCACTGTCCCGGTTCTGGTGACAAAACATCACACCATCCAGGAGATGAACGGTCAGGTCGGTGACCGGTATAACACCCAACTGTTTAAAAAGATTCTCTATCCAACCGATTGGTCCACCTATGCCAAGCGTGCCAAGGAATTTCTTCCCGATCTCCACAAGCTTGGAGCATCCGAGGTCGTCATTGTGCATGTGATGGAGGACTTCGGAGACTGTGTTGACGTGCCCGTACCATTTAGAGAGGCGGCCGAAAAGGAAATTGAATCAAGGGCCAGGGAGAATATCGAGAATTTGGCCCGTGAACTTCAGTTCTATGGTTTTTTGGTAAAGAGCCGTATCGTACAAGGCAAACCATATTGTGAAATCATGCGTATTGCCTCACAAGAAAATGCGTCATTGATCGTTATAGGTTCGCAGGGAAAAGGTTTTGTGAAAGGGATTCTCTGGGGGAGCGTTTCGCAGAGGGTCGCGGAATACAGTGAAAAACCTGTCCTGGTGGTTAAGTGAGGGGTTGGACTTCTATGAGGTCCAATTCATCCGCCGCTGGAGCCCTTGAACGCAGCCGGGGGATGACCTGGTTGAGATCGAACCCTGAAAGCGCTGGATGCAATGGTGCGAATATGAAATGCTTGTTTCTGTCCTATAGCGTCCCGAATGATGCATCAAAGCCGGGAGTTCATGTCGGGAGGCATTTGAGAAGGCTGGGTGCTCTCAAATACCAGTGCTTTTGGGTTCTGCCTTTCTTGGATGAGGACTTCAAAGTCATCAAGGAACTAATGAAGCAAATCGAGATTCAGCAGCGTGAGAGCCTGCTCATGGAAGGGAAGACTCTGTTTATGACCGCCCATCCCCCGCCTCCTATCCCAAATCATGCCAGGACGGAGGACGAAACCGGATAGGACAGATGCACCTTGTACACAATGAAAGCCTATGCTTGCCAAGATTCTCATCGTTGATGGCGAAGAAGATATGCTGGACCGATATGGCAGGGCAGGAGGAGGATATCGTATGAAGCCAGAGCAGATGCCGGTCAAAATTCTTATCGTAGATAACGAGCAGGATATGCTTGTTCGACTCAGAGGTATGCTATCAGAAAAAATCCATTGTGAGATCACTGATACGGATGATCCTCTCGATGTCTCCAGATTACTGGCGGAGAGCTTCTTCTATATCGTCGTTATGGATTTGGATATGCCCTGCCTGGATGGATGCCAAGTGCTGGAGGAAGTGAAGCGGAACGCCCCGGACACAAGGGTCATCGTTATGGCCTCTTATTGCCACGCGGACTTGGTCGCTAAATCCCTGGGGGCTGGTGCCGTTGATTACATTTTGAAGCCTTTTTCAACAGAAATGCTGTTTCGAGCAGTTGAGCGGACAATGGGACCTGGCGTGATAATTTAGAATACCACTGGAGTCATACCCTCCACGACGTCATCACCTCGGAAATCCCTTGACTTTGGAAGATGCTACGAGTAACATGGGTTACATGAAATGGATATTTTTCTCATACACTCTTCCGGCCAAGCCATCCAGACATCGCGTATATGTCTGGAGACAGCTCAGAAAGCTTGGGGCCTCGAGCTACCAGTCATTATGGATTCTTCCGTTCTCGAGCGACCGGGTGAACGAACTGAAGAAGCTAATGAAGGACATCGAAGGATTCAAAGGCGAGAGCCTCGTCATTGACGGCAAAGCCCTCGATAAGATCCAAGAGGAGCAGATCAACCAGGCTTTTATGGCATCCAGAAATGAGGATTACCAGGAACTCATAAAAAAATGCGATGACTACCTCCAAGAGATCGAGACGGAAACCAGAGAGCAGAATTTTATCTTCGCAGAGGTCGAAGAGAATGAGGAGGAATTGGAAAAGCTCAAGCACTGGCTGAAAAAGATCGAGAAAAGAGATTTCCTGGGAGCGCCTCTCCGAAAGACGGCCCTGGAGAAGATAAAGGTGTCCGAAAAGGTGTTCGAGGATTTTGCGCACAAAGTTTATGAATTCCAAAAATTAAAATAGCCGGCTGGCAAAGGTATGGCTAATTCCAGCAAGTAAACATTATCAATAAGAGATGATATGGATTTTTGATTTTCCGGTGATGGAGTTCACCGATAATTGCTGAAAAGCTAATGACTCCTGCCAGGGTATCTGATTTGCGAATGCCTGGGAGGATTCTATGGCTCAAGACCAAAGCTCCTGGGCTTAAACACCCCCAGGAGCTTTTTTTATGGCTTTCAAAAACCCAAACAAACGGCGCAAAATAAGGATCAGCGCTAATCAGAGTAAGCAGTCTGCAATGCTGTTCGTTGTCTTGATGGGGGGGTGATTTCGATACTCTCATTTGGCCCACTTTGATACTCAGAAATGGCCCACCCCAAAAAGAGAAGTTGTGTATCCTAATCCAGTGAAATTACTACTGGAAAGGAGGCACACTTGGGGAGGAAAGGGAAAGTGGCGCTGTTTGAGGAGATACGACGAGAGTACGAGTATGGAGTGGGGACAATCAATGGGGTGTCGAAAAAGCTTGGAGTGCACCGCCGTATGGTGCGGGAAGCACTATCCAATGCGATTCCTGCGGAACGAAAGAGGGCTGTCCGTAGGAAGCCCAAAGTCAGTCAGGCCCAATCATTGATCGATGGGATCCTTGAAGCGGATAAGCGTGTGCATAGGAAGCAGCGGCATACGGCACATCGGATCTGGTGTCGGCTCCGAAAGGAGACACCGGATCTTGAGATATCGGAGTCGACGGTTCGCAAGTACGTACGGGAGCGCAAAGAGGAGTTGGGACTGCTTGGCCGGGAGGTGTTCATCCAGCAGTCCTACGATTGGGGGGAAGAGGCGCAGATCGACTGGTATGAAGCCAAAGTGGAGTTGGATGGTGAGGAACGCAAGTTCTATCTTTTCTGCATGCGCAGCATGGCCAGTGGCGGAGCCTTCCATCGGGCCTATCCTCATGCGAGCCAGCAAGCCTTTCTGGAGGCACATGAACTGGGGTTTGGATATTTTGGAGGAGTATTCAAAGTACTGCGCTACGACAATCTCTCCTCTGCGGTGAAGAAGATATTGCGGGGATATCAAAGAGAGGAGACGGAGCGGTTCATAGCCTTTCGATCTCACTGGGGATTCGAATCGCAGTTCTGCACTCCCGGGTGTGGGCATGAGAAGGGCGGCGTTGAAGGTGAGGGAGGCTATTTTCGACGCAACCACTTGGTTCCTGTTCCGGAAGCCAAGGATATTGAGGATTTAAATCGGCAGTTGCTGGAAGGCTCGAGAGAGGATGAGGCACGGATAATAAGTGGTCGCAGCGGCAGTGTCGGAGAGGCAATGAATAGGGAGCACGACCACCTGTTGCCTCTGGCGCGGGAAGGATTCCAGATTGCTGGGATTCACTTCCCGCAGGTTAATTCAAAGGGGACGGTAAAGGTGCTCACTAACTTCTACTCGGTCCCGGCAGCCGTAGGGGTGGAGGTGTGCGCGAAAGTCTACCCGGCTCATGTAGAGATCTGGCATCAGGGCAGGTGTATAGCCCGCCACGAGCGCTCATTTGGCCGGTACAGCCAAGTCCTGAATCTGGAACACTACCTTGAGGTGTTGTTGAAGAAGCCGGGGGCTTTAGCGGGCAGCACGGCACTTGAGCAATGGCGCACACAGGGACGATGGCCGGCAGACTACGACCGGTTCTGGGAGGAACTGCGGCAGCGGCACGGCAAACAGGACGGGACCCGTGTGATGGTTGAGATCCTCATGCTTGGGCAAAAGCATGGGTGGAGGAAACTCGAAGAAGCTGTGAGCCATGCGCTGGAACTGGGCTGCTTCGATGTGAGCGCCTTGCGATTGTTGCTGGAAAATGACGGCCATGAAGCGCTAAGGGCAGATTATGCACTGGAAATAGGGATTCTTAGCCGCTACGACCGCCCCCAGCCACAGATGAATGAGTATGACCGGTTGCTGCGCGAGTGGCCGGGGACGGAGGTAATGCAATGATTATCCCGTCCATGGAGTTACAGCAATCGACGATTGTCCGGTATGCCAAAGAGCTGCATCTTCCAACCGTTTGCGCTCAATTTGCACGCCTTGCCGAGGAGGCGGCCAGACAGGGGCAAAGCCACCTGAGCTACCTTGAAGCCCTGCTTGAGGCCGAGGTGGAGGAAAGGGCGCGTAATGCCATTGCCCGGCGTGTTGTGGATGCTCATTTTCCAAAGGTGAAGACCCTGGATGAGTTTGAGTTTGAAAAGGCGCCTGCCGTGCCTGCGGCATTGATTCGAAACCTTGCCGACGGGGGTTATATCAAACGCAGCGAACCCGTCATCTTCCTGGGTGAGACAGGAACAGGAAAGAGCCATTTGGCAATTGGCTTGGCTGTGGCTGCGTGTCGGCAGAGAAAGCGGGTTCGGTTCACCACCGCTGCGGCGCTCGTCAATGATCTTATGGAAGCAAAAAACAAAAGCGAACTGAGTCGGATCACCAACCGCTGGACTCGTTATGAACTGATTGTCATTGACGAGATGGGCTATGTGGGAATACCGGAACCGGCAGCCGAGTTGCTCTTTCAGGTGATATCCGGGCGGGCGGAACGGGCAGCTGTGATCGTCACGACAAACCTGCCGTTTTCGGAATGGACCACGATGTTTCCAAATGCCAGGCTCTGCAAGGCGATATTGGATCGGCTGACAGACCAGGCGCACATCATTGAGACCGGAGACGAATCGTACCGGTTCAGAAGGACGATTGAGAAGAGGAAGGGCGTGAAGAAGTGATGGTTCGCAGAGTTCACCGTACCGCCGCTTTGAGCCGCCTCCGACGAGTCATGGGAGGACCCATTCTCGGCGGCTCTTCACGGCTCTGTCTGTAGGAAGCCCGTCATTAGAGCAGAGGAAAGATCAATGGACAGGGGTGGGCCAAATTAAAATATCAAAGTGGGCCAAATCGAGTTGACGAAACCAGGGGGGTGAGTCTGTTTGCCGACATGACTCACGAAGGGGCTCGAAGCATTACGGGGCCGTTCCTGGCCCTCGTTGGGGCGAATGCCACAATCGTTGGGTTTGTCGCTGGATTTGGAGAACTCGTCGGATATGCCCTGCGGCTCGTATCAGGCCTCATTACCGACCGGACAGGAAAATATTGGACCATAACCATCATCGGTTACCTGGTTAACATGGCGGCTGTGCCGCTTCTTGCCCTTGCGGGTCACTGGGAGTTCGCGGCTTTTCTCATGATCGCGGAGCGCTTGGGAAAGGCTATTCGAAATCCAGTCCGCGACGCCATGCTCTCTCACGCAACCCTGGAGATGGGACGCGGCTGGGGGTTTGGGCTGCACGAAGCGATGGACTCGACTGGAGCAATGCTGGGACCTCTCATCGTTGCCGTTGTGCTCTATTTTAAGGGGACCTACCAAACAGGATTTGCCTTCCTGCTGATACCCGCTGTCGTGACGATAGGTGTGCTCATCGCTGCCAGAATGCTTTATCCCCACCCGAAGGATCTGGAAGCCACTTTACCCGAACTCGAAACCAAGGGGTTTCCAAGCATTTTCTCGATTTATCTCGCGGCAATGGCGTTGAATGCCGCCGGATATGCCGATTTCCCTCTCATAGGCTATCACTTTCAGAAAACTTCAGTTGTTTCAGAAAATTGGGTGCCCATTTTCTATTCCGTCGCCATGGGGGCGGCTGCGATTACAGCGCTGATCTTCGGCCGCTTGTTTGACCGCATGGGCATCCAGATAGTTATTATTGCTGTAATTTTATCTTCTATTTTTGCCCCGCTGGTTTTTCTCGGAGGGTTCGCTCTAAGCCTTATTGGAATGGCCCTCTGGGGCGTGGGGATGGGTGCGCAAGAATCAATAATGCGGGCAGCCATCCCGGCAATGGTACAGCGCGACAGGCGCGCTACTGCTTACGGGATCTTCAATACGGGCTACGGGGTGTTTTGGTTTCTGGGCAGTTTTTTGATGGGTTTTCTCTATGATTTTTCCATCCCGTCCCTGATTGCGTTTTCAGTAGCGGCTCAGCTTGCGTCGGTGCCGTTGCTTTTGACGGTCAAAAGTAAATCCCATCTAATGAGGTGAGAGGGATGACCCCGTGCTTATACCGCAGCGAGATCCCTAGCCGGGATGAAGAGAGAACCGAAACAGTATGCATCGCCGCAAGGGCGAACCGCCGGTCCGATAAAACAGCGAAGGATAATTGGAGGACAGATATGAGGATTTATTTCTTTGGAGACATTCACGGAAATGAATATGCCCTGGAGGCGTGTCTAAAGCATATTCATCAAACAAAAGCCGATATGATTTACTGCCTTGGGGACCTGGTGGGCTGGCTTCCCTTTGGAGATCGCACATTATCTAGAATGCGGTCCCTGGGATTTCCTACCGTCGCCGGCAACCATGACCTTCTGGTGGCAGGAGTATTCAAAGATTTCCCGCAGCAGTTGGATCGAATGCAGGCGACCGCCTACAACGCGGGGCTGCTCTCAACGATTCCCGGTGCCGTCGAATACCTTCTTAGCCTGCCGCCATCACTCGAAAAAGAAAATTTTGTCGTAGTTCATCACAGCCCATTTCATCTCCCATCCCGAGGAGAGGTCCTCACGATCAGGTGCTTCGACTACCTAAGCCAGCCCGTTCTAGAGTCATGTCTGAAAGTATGGAGCAGCCACTCAAAACGGATCATCTTTAGCGGCCACGATCATATTCCAGCGGTTTATGAGCTCCCCCGCGGGAGCGGTCCTCCCCGCCCTGGGGTTGTCAAAATCCACAGGCCTTCGGCCGACCAGGGGCTCACCATCAGTTTGAATCCTAATTCACGCTACTGGATCAAGGCGGGGAGCGTTGGCGGCCCTTATCGCGACGGCGTTCCCGTGGCCAATTCGGTCTTGTATGACAGCACGGAAGAGACAATCACTTTTTTTCGTTTGCCGTTTCCAACAGATCTCCTTTATCGCGAGCTTGACTCCCATTTTTTTGCCCCAACTCTACCGACCATCAGAAAATATATGGGTCTTTTGACAAACTATCACTCTGCCGGCTGAATCGAGGGGGGGCTAGTGTATGTTAGATGTCCTGGAGACCGATTTCAAGATGGCTTGCAGCCAGCCTGGATGCCCGATTTGCCATCTCCAAAACGAGGCCGAAAAAGGCTACATTTTGAGCATCCTTCGCGAGCACTTCGAAGATCCCGATGTTGAGAAAGATTTTACGAACTCGCTCGGCTATTGCCATCTCCACGCTTGGCAGCAAGTCTTGATAGAAAACCGGCTGAGCGGGGATTATCAGGGTACGGCCAGAATGTACAGCAGCGTACTGAGACAGAACTTGGTGGGCATAGGGGAGCTGATTAAATCGGAATCGCGGGAAATCGGCGTCACAGGGCTTGCCCGTTTGCGCGATCTGTTCGCTGCCTTTGTATCCTATCGCGGGAGAATGGAACGCATTAAATACCCTGATGGCATTGCCATGCGAAAGGGCTGTCGAGTCTGTCA
>CAWDTD010000002.1:0-40775 GCA_963805125.1 uncultured delta proteobacterium
GGCGCGGCAGTTGGATCGAACACCCTATACGCGAGCAGCTTCACGCGGTCACTCAAAAGCGCCCATATCAGCGCGTATCCCCATACGAACCCTGCCCAACCCCAGCCGAGGGGTGGCATAAGCAGTCCGTAGACCGCGATGAACGTCGCCAAGATTTGCGTACCGAGCACGGCCATCCATAAAATCCGCGCGGGGCGTATGGACCAGAACGGGCCGCGCGTGCGGGTCAGGAAAATCGTCATATGTCCGGCCACGGACAGCATCAGGTACATCATCGGCTGGAGATGCTCATGGTCGAGGTGATAGACACGGTCGCCTAGGTAAAACAGGCCAAACGCGGCCACGGGTCCGAGGACGCCCAGCACCGTGGCGACCCCCAGCACCATGCGCATGTTCCAGGCCTCAGGCTTGTCCTCGTAGTGAACATTGTCATAGGCAATGGACAGGATGGCGCCGTCGTTTAGCAACGCCAGCATCACGATCATCACCGCCGTCAATGGATAAAAGTTAAACACCAGGATCGCTACCGTCATGAACAACAGCACGCGCAGCGTCTCGGCGATGCGGTAGATCGCGTAACTGTTCATCCGCTGGAAGATTTTCCGGCTCTCCTTGATCGCGTCTATGATCACCGACAGGCCGGGCGTCATCAGCACGATGTCCGCCGCCGCGCGCGCCGCGTCCGTCGCGCCCGAAACGGCGATGCCGCAGTCGGCCTTCTTCAGCGCGGGAGCGTCGTTCACCCCGTCGCCCGTCATGCCGACGATGTGGCCGCGTTGCTGCAGGACATCCACAATGTGGAACTTGTGTTCGGGGAACACCTGGGCGAAGCCGTCGGCCTTCTCGATGGACTCGGCCACCGGCGCTGTCTCCTGATGCTTTACGTCGCCCAGGCCGCCGGCATCGAGGATATTTGTGCCCAGCCCCAATTTCCCGGCGGTTTCCCGAGCGATGGCCAATGCATCGCCCGTAACCATCTTGATCTTCACGCCCATCTGTCGCGCGGTCGCGATGGTTGCCTTGGCATCCTCCCGTGGCGGATCGAACAGGGGCAACACACCAAGAAACTGCCATTGGCCTTCTCCCTCGGCCCGCGCCACGCCCAACGAACGAAAGCCGCGCGCCGCGAATTCGTTGACCGCCTTGTCGACGGCGGACTTCACCTGCCCGGCATTGGCCGACAACTCCAAGATCACCTGCGGCGCGCCCTTGGTCACCTTGAACTCCTTTCCGTCCGTGCCCTTGACGGCGGCCTCGGTGCGCTTATGCACCGGGTCGAACGGCTGGAAATGGACCACCTGATAGCCTTTCAAGACCTGATCGTTTTTCAGGCCGCCCAGAACGGCCAGGTCAATGGTGTCGTTATTGTCCGCGCGCGACGCCAGCGCGGCGTTGAGGATGACTTGATCGGCAGGGATATCGTTCACGCTGAACGGATCGCCCAGCGTCAGCTTGTTCTGGGTCAGGGTGCCGGTCTTGTCCGCGCACAGCACGTCCACGCCCGCCAATTCCTCGATGGCCACCAACCGGCTCACAATCGCCTCTTTTTTGGCCAGCAGGCGCGCACCGACCGCCATGGTCACCGACAGCACCGTCGGCATCGCCACGGGAATCGCGGCCACCGTCAGCACCAGGGCGAACTGCAGCGTGGTGAGGATCGGGTCGCCGCGGAATAGCGCGACGGTAATAATCACCGCCACCATAGCCACCGCGAGGATGATCAGGTAATCGCCGATCTTCAGCACCGCGCGTTGAAAGTGGCTGACTGTTTGCGCCTCCTGCACCAGTTGCGCCGTCTTGCCGAAGTAGGTGTTCTGGCCCGTGGCGTAAACCATCGCGCCGATTTCACCCTGACGAATGATCGAACCGGAAAACACCGCCTCACCGGGTTTTCGCGTGGCGGGTAACGACTCTCCTGTCAGAGCGGACTGATCGACCTCCACCTCGTCACCCGCGAGCAGGCGCGCATCCGCCGGCACGATGTCGCCCAGACGCAAGCGGATGACGTCGCCCGGCACAAGCTCACGCGCCTCCGGGGTGGTCCACTTCCCGTCACGTTTCACCCTGGCCTTGATCGCCAGCCTAGCCTTCAGCGCGTCGATGGCGTTGCCCGCCTGGTGTTCTTCCCAAAACCCGACCACGGCGTTGGCCAGAAGCAGAAGGAGAATGATGGCAAAGTCCGGCCAATGTCGGGCTACCGCCGAAAGGATCACGGCTGCTTCGATCATCCACGGGATGGGACCCCAAAAATAGGTGAGGAATTTCAGGAATAGATTGGTTTTTTTTTCTTCAATCTCGTTAGGCCCATATTGGGTCAGCCGTTTCTGCGCCTCGGCTTGACTTAGGCCGTCCGGTGATGACCCCAATTTTGCCTGCAGTTCCGGCATGGGAAGGGATTTAAGATCGTCCTTCGCATTGGGCTTCGATTCGGGAGTCTTGTGCTGGTCCGCATTGGGTTCCATAATGGGTATTCTCCTGTCTTTGCTATGCCGCAGGTTTCAAGAGTTGCGGGATACTTGTTGTCATGCTCATGCTCTTTCCATCGCGGCATTGTATTCGCCACGGCGTGCGGCACTGTTGCACCCGGCTCGATGATACAGAGCCTTCTGCGCCGCCAACACGCGGGTTTCCTCACCTTGCCAGATCTCTAAAGCCGGTTGCTGGATGGCGCGGGCAAACGAAAACGCCAACGCCCAAGGCAGTCGCGACTTGAATCTAACATTCATGGCATTCAAACGGGCCGAGGCGAGTTCGGCGGATTGGCCGCCAGACAAGAACGCAATCCCCGGAACGGCAGCGGGGACGGCTCGTAGGAGACACCTGGCCGTGGCGTCGGCCACCTCGTCCGTCGCTTCTTGCCTGGGGCAGGTCAATCCAGGAAGCACCATGTTGGGCTTCAGGATGATACCCTCCAGCATCACCCGTTGTGTGTAAAGCTGGTTAAAAACCGTTCGCAGGACTTCCTCCGTTACCTCGCAGCACCGCTCCAGGGTATGCCCGCCGTCCATGAGCACTTCCGGTTCGACGACGGGGACCAGTCCGGCTGC
Organism: uncultured delta proteobacterium; assembly: GCA_963805125.1. GTDB lineage: Bacteria > Desulfobacterota > Syntrophobacteria > Syntrophobacterales > Syntrophobacteraceae > SbD1. Next base: position 3,048 of record CAWDTD010000002.1, read on the forward strand.
CTGGCACAACGCGGCATAGCGAGCCAACGCCAGCGCGTTGGCCTCGATGCAAGCCCGGCTGGGAATGCCGTCGCCCACGGCAATCACCGCGCGCCATTTGGCAAACCGTGCGCCCATTTGAAAGTATTCAGCCAGCCGGTCGCGCAATCTGTCAAGACCTTCGGTTATTTTCTCTCCGGGATGACCGGCCATGTCCTTTGCGCCTGTGTCAACTTTGATGCCGGGAATGATTCCAGCATCGGTTATGACTTTAACAAACTGAGCACCATCTTTCCTGGACTGACGGATGGTCTCATCATAAAGGATGACTCCGCTGATAAACTCACCTAAACCAGGAGTGGTCACAATCAACTCCCGATAGGCGCGCCTGGCCTCCTCGGTCTGTGGAATCCCCAACCTGGCAAATCGTTTGTTGCAGGTTGGATTACTTTCATCCATCGCCAGCAGGCCCTTGTCGCCGGCGACCAGCGTCCTCGCGGTGTCCATAAGCTCTGGTGCATTCATATTCACCCCTTTCGCAACAGCAGGATCATGGCGACCAACCCCGCGAACAGTGCCACCCACAGCCCAATGGCAACGCGCGTGGCTTTCACGGCTCGATCTTTCTCCCACCAACTCGCCGGGCGAATGCCCTGCACCAGAAACGTTACCACTCCGGCAAGGTTCACACAAACCAGGTTCACCAGAAACAGCGACAACGCTCCCATTGCCAACACCGGATGTCCGCCGCCCAGCAGCAACCCAGACGTCACCAGCGGCGGCAATAACGCTACCGCCACCATCACGCCGATCAACGTCGCCGACACGCCCGTCGTGAACGCCAGCGCGCCCGCGCAGCCCGACGCCAATGCCACCGCAATGTCGCCCAGCGCCACCCCCGTGCGCGACGCCACTTCGGGCGATGTCGGGTTCACCTTCAGCAGCACGCCGATGATCACCGACAACGCCATCGTCGTTGCAATCCCGGCCAGGGCCGTCAGGAGTGCGCGCCGCAGCAGTGACAAATCTCCCAACGTCGTGGCGAGCGCCAACGCAACGTTCGGCTCGAGCAATGGTGCAATCACCATCGCCCCGATGATGATTGCCACGCTGTTATAATACAGACCGATGGCGGCCACGACGGTGGACAACACCACCATCGCCAGATAGACCCGCGAACACCGCGCGCCATTCTTGATGTCCTCGTACAACTCCTCCCGGCCGATGCGTTCCGGCGGTTTTTCCTCGGACGGCGGTTGTTCGGGTGTGACCGGCGGCTCCGGCTCGGCGCGCGGCAATGTCGCTTCGACAGGCAGAATCACCACTCGGCTGCCATCCCCACCGGCGTACCGTTTCTCCAACAAATCCAGGACCGCCTCGCTCTGTTCCACTTCCAACAAAATCCGCACCAGCACTTCCCCGTCCGCTAATCGGGCCTGCCGGTGTTCGAGCACTTTGTGCTCCTTGAGAAGCTCGCGGACTTCCGCGCCGTCCTTCTCGCGCAACACCATCTCAATCAATCGCAGGGCCATCGCAGTGTCATCCTTTCCACTTCCAGTTACGAATCTCCGGCATGTCTTGGCCGTGCTTGTCGATGTACTGCTTGTGCTCGATGAGCTTGTCCTGCACCATCTGCTTCAGGTAGGCCCCCTTGGAACCCAAATGCGGCAGCCGATCGACCACGTCCTGCACCAGGTGGAACCGGTCCAGGTCGTTCTGCACCCTGATATCGAAGGCCGTCGTGATCGTGCCCTCTTCCTTGTAGCCTCGGACGTGAAGGTTGCGGTTGGTCCGGCGGTAGGTCAGCCGGTGGACCAGCCAGGGGTATCCATGAAAGCCAAAGATGATGTGCTTGTCTTTAGTGAAGATCGAGTCGTAATCCTTGTCGCTCAGCCCATGCGGGTGTTCGGTTTGCGGCTGCAGCTTCATGAGGTCGACGACGTTTACCACCCGGATTTTCAGATCGGGCAGATGTTTGCGAAGGATGGAAACGGCAGCCAAGATCTCGAGCGTGGGCGTGTCTCCGCAACAGGCCATTACCACGTCCGGCCCGGCGTCCTGGTCGTTGCTGGCCCATTGCCAGATGCCAATTCCTTCCGTGCAATGCACAACTGCGGCGTCCATGGTAAGCCATTGCGGGAGGGCGTGTTTGCCGGCCACCACCACGTTGACGTAATGCCGGCTGCGCAGGCAGTGATCAAAGACCGACAGCAGACAATTGGCATCGGGCGGTAGGTAAACGCGCACGATATCGGCCTTCTTGTTCACGACGTGGTCGAGAAAGCCCGGATCCTGGTGCGTGAAGCCGTTGTGATCCTGCTGCCAGACGTGGGAGGCGAGCAGATAGTTCAGCGACGCGATCTTCCGGCGCCAGGGCAGTTCCAACGTTACCTTCAGCCACTTGGCATGCTGGCTGAACATCGAATCGACAATGCGAATGAAGGCCTCATAGCTGTTGAAGAGCCCGTGTCGCCCGGTCAACAGATAACCCTCCAGCCAACCCTCGCACTGGTGCTCGCTCAGCATCGAGTCCAGCACGCATCCGGCGGGCGCCAGGAATTCATCATTTTTTACTTCCAAGGCCTCCCACTGACGGTTGGTGACTTCAAAGACCGCGCCCAGAAGATTCGAGAGTGTCTCATCAGGACCGAAGATACGGAAATTACGTTGATCCTGGTTTAGCTTGGCCACGTCACGCAGGAAATTACCCAGCACGAGCGTATCCTGGCCGTCAACGGCGCCGGGCGAAGGCACACTGACCGCATGGGCGTGGAAGTCCGGCATTCGCAGGTCGCGCAGCAGAATGCCGCCGTTGGCGTGGGGATTGGCGCCCATCCGTCGGTCGCCCTTAGGCGCCAGCTCGGCCAATTCCGGCATGAGTCGGCCATCCTCGTCGAACAGTTCTTCTGCCTTGTAGCTTTTCATCCAGCTTTCAAGCTGCTTGACATGATCGGGATGCTCGGAATCCACCAGGAGCGGCACCTGGTGCGCTCGGAAGGTCCCCTCGACTTGCAGGCCATCGATTACTTTCGGTCCCGTCCAGCCCTTGGGCGATCTCAGGACGATCATTGGCCAGCGCGGCCGAGTGGTGTCGTTCTTTTTCCGTGCATTGCCTTGGATTTGCCGAATGCCCTCGATAACTTTTTCCAAAGTACCGGCCATGAGTTGATGCATCTTTTCGGGCTCGTCACCTTCCACAAAGTGAGGCATCCAGCCGCAGCCTCGTAGAAATTGCTCCAATTCCTCATGCTCGATGCGGGCCAGGACGGTCGGGTTGCTGATCTTGTAGCCATTGAGGTGCAGGATCGGCAGCACGGCTCCGTCGGTAATCGGGTTGAGAAACTTGTTGGACTGCCATGCGGTCGCCAGGGGGCCCGTTTCCGCTTCACCGTCGCCGATGACGCAGGCGACGATCAGATCGGGATTGTCGAACGCGGCCCCGAAGGCATGGCTGAGCGAGTATCCCAGCTCGCCACCTTCGTGAATCGACCCCGGCGTCGTCGGCGCAACATGGCTGGAAATCCCGCCTGGAAAAGAGAATTGCATGAACAGCTTCTTGAGACCGGCTTCATCCTGCGTGATGTTCGGATAAATCTCACTGTAGGCGCCTTCGAGGTAAGTATTGCCCACCAGCGCCGGACCGCCGTGACCGGGACCGGCGATGTAGAACATATCCAGGTCATACTTCTTGATGACCCGGTTCAAATGAACATAGATGAAGTTCTGGCCCGGCGTCGTGCCCCAGTGCCCTACCACCAGAGGTTTCACGTGCGACAGTTTCAACGGCTGCTTCAGCAGCGGATTGTCATAGAGATAAATCTGGCCGACCGAGAGGTAGTTCGCGGCGCGCCAATACGCATTCATCTTTCGCAGCAGATCGGGCGACAACGGTTTGTCCGTTTTCTTCATCTTCTCCGTTTCCACGGCGATGTTCTCCTTAACCCCATTTTTCACCTTCATAACAATGCTCCCTTCAGACACCTTTTTTATTTGGCAGCCGGTTCATCGACCCAGTATCCTTCGCGATTGTAATGTCGATGCAGTCCGGTCTCATAATCCCGAGTTAGCAGAGACTCCTCCGTGTATTCCGGTGACTGTTTGATGGTCTCGCGGGGAAGATTCACGAAGACTTTCGACTCGCTCCAACTAACGCGCTCGATCCATTGCGGTGAAACCAGGACCTTTTTTCCCGGCCACCAGTTCCGTGTATCGATGATTAGATAACGAATCGCCCACGTCTCGTCATCGATGATAAAATCATCGACGTGGCCAATCTGGCCGTCTGCGGCTTGGATGTTATAGCGACTCACATCGTGAGTGCTGCGCAAATGGGGATCCCACGCTTTCTCATTTTGGGTGGATTCTCTCGATTTTTCACGGTCACGCACAATGAAGGGATAAGAATAAGACCCCCACATGTATGGGCCGCCCCAATACGACGGCCATCCATAATACCCGTAGTAGGTCTCTTCGAATTGTCGCGAGACGGGCTTGTCACTGTTCAAGGATGGACTGTCCTCAATCTGCTTTTTGGTCAAATCGATGGCGATGTTTTGCTCTTCTTCAATCACGGCGACCAGCGCATACGGGGAGATCAACACCTGCCTGCCCGTAAGCCAGTTTCCTGTGTCGGCGACAAGATAGCGAATCGCCCAGTGCCGGTCATCGAAGTAGAATTCTTTGACCTTCCCTATGTCCCCGTCGACGCAGCCCAATTTGTAACCCTTTAGTGTTTTGGCTTTGTTTAGCATAGCAGTCCTTTAATTCTTTGAGTCTCGTTTTTGTTCGTCGTTGGCGTCCGGCTGACAGTGTGTTAGAAAGATCGGTTTCACCGCGATCTGTACGGGCGCCAACACTCCTATTGCGCCGGCGGGGGCGGCTTGGCTATGAGGGGGACCGCGCGCCGCAAAAGGATTCAGCCAAGAGATTTCGTCGCGTAGTCGGAATCCCTTTTTTCACTTGCCATGCCAAGGCCGAGAACGCGGCGGGCTGTGTTCGCGATCATCCATTCCTCATCGGTGCGAATGACGCGGACAGCGACCCGGCTAGCCGCCGCATGACTCGCACCCGTATAATCTGTCGTCAGGAGTTTTGCGGGCGCCGGCGCCCGAAGGGCGTAATGGTTGGCCGCCCCCGCTGGTTGCCGGATGCTGCAAAGTGATATCGAGTCTCGACAACACCAATCGTTCATCGAAGTTATTCTTCTTCTCTGATCACGCTTTCCTTCTCTTTGTTTGCGCGCTCCTGCCCCAATCCCATGGTCAAGGCCGTAAGCCCGGCAACACTCCCCAGTTGCATGGTTTCCACGACCGTGCTGGGTACAATTACGAGCGTGGCGTTTGACTTCAAACCCTCATAAAGCATGTTCATAGCCCTCAAATGAAGAGCAGTAGGATTGTTGGTATAGGTCTTGGCAGCTTCTTCAAACTTTTCCGCCACCTGTCGCTCCGAATCTCCCAGAATCACCCGGGCCTGACGTTCTCTTTCAGCCTGGGCCTGCATCGACATCGCATCCTCCAAGGCCGAGGGAATAAGTACATCCTTGACTTCCACCGAAATAACATTAATGCCCCATGGCTCGGTGCGCTCATCGATGATCTTCTGCAGTTCGCCACTAATCTTCTCCCTGCCTTCCAGCATGTCCGAAAGCATGGTCTTGCCGATGACATCACGCAGGGCCGTTTGGGAGGCCCAATTTATAGCGCTTTGATAGTCGGCTACATCCAGGGCTGCCTTCTTGGGGTCCACAACTTTCCAAAATAGCACTGCATCTACATCCACCGGCACCGTATCTTTGGTAAGGGTCTTTTCCGCCTTGAAAGAAGAGGTGATCACGCGGGTGTCAATCCAGTAAGGTATCACGTCGATGACCGGGATAATGAAAAACAGTCCCGGTCCCTTGAGGGAGCGGAACTTGCCTAACCGCAATATCACCACCCTTTCCCACTGATCTGCAACCCTGATTGCGAGATAAGCAACGAAGGCGATAACAAAGGCAATGACTCCAATCCATGAGCGATTCGTGGCAAATGCTAATCCTGCGCCAATGCCAAGGATTACGATGAAGATCAATGCTGAAAAAGAGCTGCCTTTTCTCATTTCGATTACCTCCATGATTTAGGCGATGTTTCGGCGGGCTTTCCTGTAAAAAGGACTTACTTTCATGACTCTCTCGTCAAATCCGAGGTGATTTTTGCGCCAAGGTCTCCATCAGCTTGTCGAACGGCTTGTTGAATTTCTCCACTCCTTCGTCCTCAAGTTGCCGCGTCACATTGTCGATGCTGATGTCCAGTTCCGGCAGTCGCTCCAACACCCGGCGGGCTTCCTTGACATCTTCTTCAAGCCGGGCTTTGGGCTCTCCATGGTCGCGGTAGGCGTCAAGGGTTTCCAGCGGGGCCGTGTTGACCGTGTCCGGTCCGATGAGGGCCTCGATGTATTTCACATCACTGTAGTCCGGGTTCTTGGCGCCGGTGCTGGCCCAAAGCAGGCGCTGGACGCGTGCGCCCTGAGCAGCCGGATTCCTAAAACGGTCGCCGCCGAAGATCTCTTTGTAGATTTGATAGGCCATCTTCGCGCCGGCGACGGCAACTTGCCCGCGCGCCTTTTCCGCGAGGTCGGCCTCCTTGCCGCTTTGCGCGACGATCTTATCCAGCAGCGAATCCACCAGCACATCAATGCGGCTCACAAAGAAGCTGGCCACCGATGCTAAATGCTTCACGGGCTTCCCTTGGGCCACACGCGCTTCGATGCCTGCGATGTAAGCTTCCGCCACCTGCCGATAACGAGGCAATCCAAAGAGCAGCGTCACGTTGACATTGATTCCTTCGCTGATAAGTTGCTGGATTGCGGGCAGACCCTCGGCCGTCGCCGGGACCTTGATTAAGACATTGGGCCGGTTCAGCGCGGCCCACAAGCGGCGGGCTTCCTCCGTCGTCCCGTTGGTGTCGTGCGCCAGGTGGGGATTGACCTCCAGGCTGACATATCCATCTTTGCCGTCAGTCCTGTCGTAGAGAGGCCGGAACTCGTCGGCGGCGCTCTGCACATCGCGCTGGCTGAGGGTTTCGTAGATTTCCTCAGCGCTTTTTCCGTTAAGCGCCATGGCCTGAATGTCCTCATCGTAATCGTGGCTGTCCACAATCGCCTTCTCGAAGATGGATGGATTCGAGGTCATCCCCCGCAGGCCATCCTCCTCGATCAGACGCCGAAGTCCGCCGCTGGCGATCAGATCTCGCCGGATGTAGTCCAGCCAGATGGATTGGCCGAACGTTCCCAATTGCTTCAAAGGATTGTTTTTAATGTTCTTGCCTCCTTAGTTTTCCAGTTCCGCCACAAAAGTTCACGAGGGATTCACCCTTTCCCGCAGCACGGTTTCTTGATTCAGCATTCTTGCTCGCTTCCAGCTCGCGCACATTCACCTCTCCGTTACGTCCGGCAGGCTGCCCGAGGATTCGATTCCCATGCGCCACGATGCGCCGGGAAGCTCTGCACTACGCTACCTTGCGAGGTTCTTTTTTGACCAACATGATGGAACAGGGCATCTTGCGTATCAGATCCTCATTATCACGGCCAAATAGAAAGTGTTCGAGATGACCTTCCTCGTGGGCCAGCATGATGAGCAGGTCGATATTTTCTTCCTTGACCATCTTTATGATCTCATCAGAGGGGTTCCCTTCTTTCATGACTGCTTTGACAGCGAGAGCCTGTGTTTTTTCAGCTTCAATCATGTGATCGATGTCATCTTTGAATGTTTGTTGCAATCTTTCATATTCCATCTGCAAAGAAGGAACCCCAAGGTTCCAACCTTCCAGCATGAAAGGATTATGCATGACATGAATCACAAAAAGCTCCGCTCCGTATTTTTGAGCAAGCGAAATTCCGTAGTGAACGGCTTTTTGACAATGCTTAGTTGATCTGCTCACGACCAGAATTCGATTGACATCTTTCATAGGCTGTCTCCTTGGTGCTGGAATCTATATCTCACGAGTCCCAAGCGCCTGGTAACTACTGGTGCACCACGAGCTCTTCCCTGGCCGTGGATTCCAGGATCGACTTGGCCCTGGCGACGTCGCCGGCTGAGCCGTGGGCAATGACCAGAAACTGATCCGACTTCAGGGCGGTCTCGTACTTGACGATGCTATCCCTGGGGATTCCGATGCTATACAATGCAGCACCCAGAGCGGTCAGCCCTCCGGTCACAAGGGCGCCTTCCAGGGCGCCCACAATTATCATGACCAAGGGACCCAGCACCACCAGTTGACCCAACCCGGGAATGACGAAGAAGGCCGAGCCGAAGAAAAGCCCCCACAAGCCTCCCCAGAAGGCCCCGAGCTTCCCCCAGAACTTCATCCGGTCCCCTGCGTTGTAGAACCCTACAACATTCTCCTCGGTGTGGTAGTCCTTCCCCACCAGTGAGAGCTTCTTCATGTCAAAGCCCGATTTCTGGAGTTCTTTGACCGCGGCTTCGGCCTCGGTGTGGGTCTTGTAGATTCCAACGACTGAGTTCTGGCTGCTCATTTCATTTCTCCTCTTGTGTTTTTAAGCAGTTATTTGACTTCAGTACCGCTACATTCCATGAGGCTCTGCAAAAACATTCCTTAGATTGCCGAACTGGCGCCGTAGCGCGGTCAAGAGTGGGCAGAGGGAGGAACAGTTGTTTTTAGCGTTTGAATTCAGCAGTCGCCCGTTTGCGGGAGTATGCTGCAACGAGGTTGTGCCAAAAAGGCCAGTCCAAGGCTGATGCGGCTTATTTGAAGGCGCTTCTTCTTTTCTCCTTTGAGGGTATTGACCAAATTAAGCTGAAACTAACCATGAAGTCCCAAGGCGCAACCATCTCCGGCGAAGTTGCCAAACAAGGCACAGTGCGCAACGTTTTCCATCCGGAGAGAATCAGGTCCTTTTGCCTCCGGCGGCATTTACGGCCTCCATTTTTTCATCCAAGTGCGCTTATCGAAAATCAGGAAAGATAGCTCGCCAAGTCCTTCATCGCCTTCGCGATATCCTCGATCGCCTCGTGCATTCCTTCACCGTAAGATCCGTTCTCCGGTGTTCCTTCCTTCTCGATCTTGCCTTGAACCTCAGACTTGAGTTTTTTTAATTTTTGAGCATGTTCTGCAAGTTGGAGTCGTCGTTCTTCTTCCATATATTCTATGATCTCCGGATCAGTTTGCTTGAGGAGATCATCGGCCTCAGCCAGTATCTGTTCGATATCCTGGTGTTTGAAAGTCTTTTGCATGATGTCGCCTTTCCGCCGGATTACCAGCCTTCATTTAAATGAAATATACGGATCAGAGGCTCAACTGTCTTTACCTGCTTCTTTTAACCCACGGTTGGCTCCAAGATCCATTTGCACTTGAAACCTGGCCCGCCGCAGAGCAGATCGTTTTTCATCCATCTTGTCGTTAGTCATGGCCGCATTTTTCCTCCAAAACATGTCGCCACCGGTGGAGGCGGCTGCCGCTTTGCTCTCGACCGCAACTTTCATAACTGCCAAAGGATTTGCATCAATCCAGCGATATTTCACCATCCGAACTAAAGAATATGTACTTCTCGCATATCCTCCGGTAGTGATAGCCATATATCGCAAGGGTGAAAGCCAATGACAGCAGCCTCGGCCTGCGAACCAGGGTCCAGAGCAGCAGATGCCAGTACTGGAGACGTTCTTTGCCCCAAACACCCAACCAAAAGCCCGATCGGATGACCGCAAGGAACCGCTGGACATCCATGGGGCCTCTGATTTCATTAGCCCTGAGCTCTTTAAAGAAAGTTCTGACCCGCCGGTAGAAGATTTTGGGAGAGTAGATCTGTTTCATAATCGATCGGTATCCATCTGAAAGGCTATCCAGCCCCATTTTAGGGATGATATTCGTCGTTCCATCAACGTTATCTCCGGAAAACGAACTAACCACCCGGTTTTCCCTTTTGAGTCGGTCAAATAGCCGTGTTCCCGGAGGAGCCTGAAGAATTCCCACCATTGCGGTCACAATTCCGCTTTTCTTTATGAAATCGATCTGCCGCTGGAAGGTTGAGTGCGTGTCGCTGTCGAAGCCGACAATAAAACCGCCCATTACCTGTAACCCGGCACGCTGGATAACTTTGACGTTTTCAAGGAGATCCCGGTTTTTGTTCTGGGTTTTATGACATTCCGTCAAGCATGCCTCATCGGGCGACTCGATGCCGATAAAGACGGAATCGAAGCCGGCTTTGAACATCAGGTCCAAAAGCTCCGGGTCATCGGCCAGATCGATAGAAGCTTCCGTAAAAAAGGCGCATCCCTTTTTGTCTTTTCGCCAATCGATCAAGGCAGGCAGCAACTGTGTTTTAATGTATCGCTTATTTCCGATAAAATTGTCGTCAACGAAAAAAATGCTATTGCGCCAACCTGCCTCATAAACCCGATCCAGTTCGGCGATTACCTGTTGATACGTTTTCAGGCGCGGTCGATGGCCAAAAAGAACCGTCACATTGCAGAATTCGCAGTTGAACGGACATCCTCTCGAAAACTGAATGCTCATAGAGGCATATCGTTTCATCGGTATCAAATCCCAAGAAGGGATGGGGGAGTGATGAAGATCGCAGAAACCAGAAGCCCTGTAGACTCTTTTGAGACGCCCGTTTTGCAGGTCCTCAATGAAAGAGGGCAATGTGAGCTCGGCCTCATCCAGGACAAGATGATCGACATCCTCAAACTCGTCGGGTAACGCGGTGAAGAGCGGTCCACCCGCGATGACCTTCAAGCCCTTCGCCCTGCAACGGGCGATGATTTGCTTCGCCGATTCCTGCTGAACCGCCATGCCGCCGACAAAGGCCATATCCGCCCATGAAAGGTCGTCATCCGTAAGGTCGTCCACATTGACGTCCACGAGGCGCCTGGACCATTCTTCCGGCAACAGGGCTGCGACGGTCAGCAAGCCAAGAGGTGGGAAGGCCGCTTTCTTTCCGATGAAACTTAAGGCGTACCTGAAAGACCAAAACGTATCGGGAAATCTTGGGTAAATGAGAAGAATGTTCATATCACGAGACTCCCTTGACCACCTACAGGCAAACAAACCGGCCCCTTTTGCATCCGGCTCGTTCCTTTCTTGTCTGGAGTATTGACGTTCGCACTTTAACCGTGAGTGACATTACGGGCTTGGAAATCACGACATGGAATGGGACACGACTTCCCGACAGGGTCAGAACCCTCATCCTCTCCATATTCCATTTGCTGTAATGCCTTGCTTACACAATAGAGGAGCCCTTCCTGCCTTAGCGGTTTAGTGAGGTAATCGACAGCCTGCATGCGAAAACTCGCTTCAACCGTTTCCGCAGTAGGATATGCCGTCATGATGATCACGCGGGTTTTGAGGTTTCTCCGCATTACCTCCTGTAGGATATCTATCCCCCATCCATCATCGAGAACGATATCTGCAAGTATCAGGTCGAATTGCGTTTCATCCATTCTTGCCAGAGCATCCCTATAACCTTTGGCAGTGATGACGTTATGCCCTTCGGCTGCAAGGAACCTCTGAAAGCTGAACCTGATGCTTTCTTCATCATCGATTACGAGTATATTTGCCTTCATTTAATATCGAAAGCCTCAGGTCCAAACCTGTTGTAATCAGAAACGATTCTATAAACAGTTGCTTCAGACAGACCCGTATGCACAGCGATTTGCGATAAAGGTCTTGGATGCACAATGAAGTTATAGATCACAAGCCATTTTTGCATCATTAGAAAGCCTGGCCTTGTTTGCATCTTTATCCTTATCTCGTTCAATGACAGGTGATCTTCCAGAGTGATTATTTCGAATTCTTCCCTCCCACGATTCTCCATACCCTTCTCCTTTTTAACCTCTCTGAGTCTCAGTTATTATCGGACCTATCTCCCGGTTTAAAAAGCCCATTTGCTTGCGTTCTTAATTAGAGGCCCCGCTATTCCCGGAAGCAACAGCGGCAGAACTGGCTTCTTCTTCAGAAACGTCAACCGCCGCCGCTCACTACCAGGCACGTGATGAGCAGATGAGAAAAGTTCAGTATGACACCCGTCGCGGTTTGCAATTATCAAGATCTGTGCCGGAAAGGCGAAGGATATTACTTATTCCATATTAAGTAGGTATAACGTAAGCTTAAGGCTGAGCAGGCAGTGTTCTGGTCTATAGCCGGCAAGAAAAATGGGTGCTGCATGCAACGGAAGCGTTGCGTGATTTCTGTGTCACGTGCAACACTTCAACATCGGGTGTATCTTCAGTGAGGTTGTATCTCTTGATTTTCCGGTACATGGTCGCGCGATCTACGCCGAGCAACCGGGCTGCTTTTGCTTTGTTCCAGGGGCTCATGGTGTGTCCGGGTCCCGTACATTGGCTGGCCAGGAATACTTGAGAAAGGCTTTGAATACATCAGAAGATGCCGCCTCAATCGTTTTCTTGAATTTGACGGCAACACTTCTGTTGCATGCAACACTATTTCTACTGAAGTCCACAACCATCGACGGATCTCATCCTTGCGTAAGTGTCTATACACATTGACTAAAAGAAAAACTCGACGATTCTCAATGCGTCGGGCATAGAATTTGCTCAAAGATTGTGCAGCATAGTTCACTCCTTTTATGCTTCTCCCTGCTGTCGTCCCGCATTCGATAAGGGACGACAGGCAAGAGTTTTGATGGCGGGACTCGCTTGATTCCGAGGAGGAATGTCAATGAAGAGACGTTTTGTCACGAGCCTTCAACTCATGGCTTGTCTCTTGTTCGCTTTACCGTGCTATACCGTTTGCGGTTCTCAAGACCAGCCGCTTCTTGCAGGGTCCCAGCTTCCCCGGTTCACCCTGCCGGCGCCGGATTCGCAACAAACATCGAGTTATTTGGGCCTGAAAACTATGGCCCCCTACACCATCTCCCAGATAGGTGCAAAGCTTGTCTTTATAGAGGTCCTGAGTGCCTTATGCCCTCACTGCCAGGCGAATGCACCCGTAGTCAACAGGCTCTACCAGGTTATTCGGAAAGACGCTGCTTTGGCCAGGGACGTGAAGATCATCGGGATATGCTGCGGAAACGACAAAGCGCAAATAGATGCTTTCAAGAAGAGCTTCAAGGTACCGTTTCCGTTATTTGCTGACGAGAATTTGGCTATTGCCCAAGCCGTGGGAGTGACGGAAACCCCGGCCATGGTCCTGGTAACGCACAGTGGCAAGGTGCTTACGAGCTACAGCGGGGCGATCCAGGATTTCGACGGGTTGCTAAGAGATCTGAGAGAAAACCACAAGAAGCAGTAGATGACGATGACCAAGCACGACAACAAAGTGAACACCCTAATGAGAAGCCCGGTCTTCCGGGACTTGCCGAAGGAAGCACTGAGTGCAATCGCCCTGGCGGTTCAAGATCTGGTGGTGCCGCAACATACTATCATCCATAGAGAGGGCGATCCTGGAGATAGCCTCTATATCATCAGTTCGGGCAGGGTGAGGATCTTTGGAAGAAATGAAAAAGGAGTGGAAATTGACCTTGCCATCCAGGGGCCGGGAGATACTTTTGGGGAAATGGCGCTCCTCACGGGCGAACCGATGTCTGCCGATACGCAGGTCTTGGAAGAGACTCACCTGATGACCCTGTCAAAAGATCGGTTTGACCGTATATTGAGGGACTTTCCTGACATCTCCAAAGTGTTCGTGAAAGAGATGAGGCGCTGGCTTCTCAGGGATGACGAGCGCCTTGAGAAGGAAGCCTGCAAGGCCTACAACGCCTCACGGATGTCATGGATTGATTTTTTTCTGGTCATCGTAATCAGTGTTGTTCTTGCGGTGATTTTCAACACGACCAATCCCAACGGGATACCTCTTTTCCCTGAATTTCCCGACAGAAGCTCCATTCCCTTGCTCAGCCCTTCCGCTGCCATGGAAGAGATTCAACACGGTGAAACGCTCGTCTTAGATGCCATGCCAGCCAACTTTTATCAACAACGCCATATCGGGGGAGCTGTCAACATACCCCTGGGGATCTTCGATATCGTTTACCTGATGGCCTTCGCCGAAGAAGACAAGGAAAAGAAGATAGTCGTGTACGGTGAAACGATCAGTAAACCCTACGATCTTGAGGTTGCCGATAAACTGCTTCTCCGTGGTTACAGGAATGTAAGGATTCTGGAGGGGGGATTGACGGCCTGGGAGGGCAGAGGGTATCCGGTGGAGGAGAGGGCAAAGAAATGATCTGGTCATGTCTTAGACGAGTCGCTATGAGCAAGTACACGGCTTTTGTGCTCAGGATATGCGTAGGCTGTTTTTTCATCTACGCGAGTATGAGCAAGATCCCATACCCGGCTCAGTTCGCCGAAGCAGCGGCGAACTACCGGCTCCTGCCCTACTGGTTCCTCAATTTGGGGGCAGTCATTTTGCCGTGGGTCGAGTTTGTCTGCGGACTGTTCCTCGTCATCGGTTTTCTATCGAGAGCTTCCGCAATCCTCATTGGATTCATGCTTATCCTGTTCAATATCATTGTCCTGATCAACATGTACTGGGGTGCGCCCATAACTTGCGGGTGCTACGATACGGTGGGTGAACCCATTGGCTGGAAAAAAATCACTGAAAATGTCCTTCTGTTGATCTTCACCATCCAGATCTATTATTTTGACCGACTCCTCATGTTCCGCAGGGGAGGACTGGCAGATCCCGCAAGAATCAGGGTTACTCATACTGTTGCTTTGCGATAGACTGCGCAATGCCGATGCAATCAAGATCCAATTTACCACCAAAGGAGGGGGAGTCATTGTGGATACCATTGAAAGTGACGCCATTCACATCACTTTTCCAGACTCCAAAACATTGTCTTTCAAGAAAATTCAATAGGCTGCAGGCTGCTATTTACATAAATGCGAACCTGATGAAAAGAAAAAAGGTCATAGTTATCGCGATGAAGACTCTGAAGATAATTTTGTGCTCTTTAGGTATCCTGTTGTTTTTTTGTTTTATCGCCTACGGAGGGGAACCATGCAGTCAAAAGGAAAGCCCTGAGAAGGTCATCGCATATTTGATAGATCAAGTAGCGGAATCACATTTAACATTCACCAGGAATGGAACCGAATATTCGAGCCAAGAGGCCGCCGACCATATCAGGAATAAGTATGAGTATTTCAAATCCCAGATAGAATCCCCTGAGGATTTCATTCATGTTTGCGCGTCAAAGAGCCTTATGTCGAGCAAACCTTATCTGGTATCGACGGCACAAGGGAAGATCCCCGTGGAAAAATGGCTTGGGCAGATACTTATAGAGTACAGGGGAAAACAGAAACTTTTTTAGCGCTCCACCAGCTTTTCATCTGGCTTGACTACCTTATAGCAAGTGTTTGAGCAGATGGGCAGGCCATTCCTTCAGGCGATTGTCCAAAGACCGTTTTTCCCACTCCTCCGGAGTTATCTGATCAGAGTCTTCCAAATCTCTTTCAAACATTGCTTGCATACTATCGGCGAAGTCCCGGCCGAGGATCACGGCATTGGCCTCGTCATTGGTAAGGAAGCTTTCATTGTCGAGGTTGCTCGATCCGATAGTAGACCAGACATCATCGATAACCGCCGTCTTTGCATGCAGCATTCCTCCGCGCCTCTCAAACAACTGCACGCCTGCTTTTAATAACCGGGCATAGTAATATCGGCTGGCGTAGAAAACCAATGCGGAATCACTGTAGCCGGGTAGCAGGATCTTCACATCAACACCGCGCGCTACAGCATCAGTGAGCGCTTTTAACATTTGGTCGTCAGGCACAAAATAAGGGGTCGTTAAATAGATGGAGTTTTCCGCATGAGTGATGGCTGATATGTACATCATGAATATGAGTCGATTGCTTTCGCCCGGTAAGCTGCCTACCACCCTGACCAGCGTGTTCCCTGCTTGCCGCACATAAGGGAAATAGTCCCTGCCGGTAAGCGTGGGTCCCTTTTGCCTTTCCCAGGTTTTCATGAAAAGCCATTGGAGCCGCAGTGCTGCCGGACCCTCGATTCTAACGTGTGTGTCTCGCCAGGGTTTTTCCTTATTCCCACTACGAGACCCAATGGCTGAGCTTCCGGAATAAACAGCACTGACATTGACTCCACCGGTGAAAGCGATAGCGCCGTCAACGACCAGAATCTTACGATGATCTCGATGGCGTAACGCCCAATGTTTTCCCGCGAGTACCTTCCAGGGATTAACGGGATTGAATTCAAGCACTCGAACCCCGCCATCGCGCAAGCGCTGAAAAAAGCTGGCCGGAGTATTCTTGGATCCAAAACTATCGTAAATCAGGTTCACTTGTACGCCTTCGGCACTTTTCCGGATGAGTAGATCGGAAAACTGTTTGCCGACATCATCATCTTCAAATATGAAGGTTTCAAAATTGATGTGATCTTTAGCGTTTTGGATGGCCTCAAACATCGCTGCGTAGGTAGCCTTCCCGTCAATGAGCAGGGTGACCTTATTGCCGGCCACTAAAAGACTCCCACTGACGGACTGCATCAACTGAACCTGCTGCTCCAGAAGTTTGGTTGCATCGACCTGCCCTTCAAGCCGTTTGATCATGGCTTTACTTGTTTTTGCAGAGAGCTCTCCTTTACGCCCCATTATCTTTGTCGGTTGATCGGAGCTTGAGAGTTCATGGCCCATCATTTTCTGTACATTCGGCAGGGATGCACAGCCGGGAAAAGTGATCAGGCAGAGAAACGAAAGTAATAAAAAAAGAGGTCCCATTAGCGGGCCGGTGCTCAAATTCTTCATTGCACGAATCCTCGAATGGCCCCTTCTTTGAACGCAATTGACCCTAAATATCCTCCCCCTTGCCTTTAGAAAAGGGGCAAGGGGGGATT
Organism: uncultured delta proteobacterium; assembly: GCA_963805125.1. Lineage (GTDB taxonomy): Bacteria > Desulfobacterota > Syntrophobacteria > Syntrophobacterales > Syntrophobacteraceae > SbD1. The sequence continues at coordinate 19,829 of CAWDTD010000002.1, forward strand.
TCAATCATCGGGGTCGGCCAAATTCATTGTTGGTGAATGCCAATCCCCTGATTTATTGTTCCCGGACTACCGATAGCATGTTGTGTACTTTCACAACGCCTTTAACCTTGCGGGCCAAAGCTCCCGCATGCTTCTTTTCCTGCTTGCTGTGAACTCTACCGGTGAGAGTGACCACACCCCTATCGGTATCGACCTGGACTGTTTTCAGTGTGCCGAATTTGACATCCTCTGCCAATTCATACTTCACTTTCGTGGTAATAGTGGCATCGTCGATCGCCACCCCGGCCGATCGCCGTGCGAATGTCGTAAATGCAGAGCCTAAGATCAGGGCCATGGACAAAAACAAAACTACAGGAAAAATGGCTTTTCTCATTTAACATCCTTTCCGGTGTTTTGGAGAACACTTGGGTTTTAGTACCTCGCCAGTGCCTTTTGAAGCTTCCTGGCCCCCGCCGGCGCCTTGACCTTCCCGGAGAGGATCTGCCCCGGTGTGACCGGCCGGCCGTAATATTCTGCGTTTGTATCGTCTCTGGCCGCAATGACGGTGCCCTCAAGAGAGACGCCTGCGAAAAGTCCCTGGGTTCGGCTATAGGCATAGACTGCGGCAACAGGTGTTACATCCGCCTCGGCAGTGCGCCCCACGGGACCGGCAGCCACGCTTATATCGCCTCCGAATTGCACGTTTCCTCCATGAGCGAATGCCTCAACGGCCTCATAAGTATTGAGAACAAATACGAATTCGGTTTCCGATGCTCCGATCTGAAAGCCGAATCCCGCACCACCAGTCGCGATTGAAGAGGGTCCACTCCAGCCTTTGCCTGTTCGCGCCACTACCACACCGGTGCCGCCGCGCCCGCTGATGCCGAAGCCCGCCTTGTAGACCGTCATGATAGCCACTCCCCGGGCGTGCCTTAGCACCTCCGGGGGGATGGATTTTTCGGGCATGTCCCGGAATGCCTGGATTGTCGCAACGGCCCGATCTACCTCATCCTGCTCGTTTGCGTATGTCACGGGCGCATTGAATGTTGCAACCAGGACCAAAAACAGCGAAAATAACAGAACGCGTTTTATCATTTCATCTCCTTTGCGTTCAAACCGGTTCGGGATTGTGCGCCGGCCCCACAGAGGCCGGAGCGGCTCTTTTCCATAACCCATAGTATGTTACTGCCGGGACGCCTGCCCCATCGGGGAACTAAGCCTATGTATCCCCGACGGCAGGGTTTTCAATAAAATCAGTAAGCAGATTGCGAGCCCATCGGTATCGGTTACGGAGTGGTCGAACTCCGGGAATATGTGCCCTGGCGAGTTGCGTCTGATTTGTCCATATCTTTCACCGGCGCCCTGTCCGAGTCTTTTGAACCGCAATGGAAGCTGCACCAGGAGGGCAAGTGCCAGCCGCAAAAGTGTCAGTTGCAAGGAGCGAGGCTGGACAGGCAGCCACCAGAGCAATTTGCCTGTGCGCTGAAAAAGCCGCCGCTGACAAGGACCAGCGAAAGCCCGATTCCAAAAATCAGGTTTTTGCTCATTTTTATCCCCTGAAAATCCTAATTGTCGTTAATGCAGAGCCTAAGATCACATTTTCTTATCCTTTGAGCTTCTTATCGGCTTCTTCGTGTTTGATGCCATATGCCTCCCGTATTTTGCCGGATAAATACTCCTATACTCCGATAAATCCTGCCTTCAACTACTAGCTTGTCCTGTCAGTTGATTAGGCAATTTCTATGCCCGGGAGATCGAGAACCGTCGCTCTCTCTTTTTATGTAATGTATATGGATACTTGTGGAAGGAGCGAGTACCGCTCAAGGGGGTGGACTTGAGTAGAAAAAGCGTTGCATGCAACAGAAGCGTTGCATTCTTTTCATGTCACATGTAACACTTCAATGCCGGGGAAGTACCTTTTGGGCCGAAATAGACCTCCCCTGCCTCTTTTGCAGCCAACCGGGTGGATGTTATCGAAAAGGGGCCGGAAATCAATAGCTTGGATTTCATATGGAGTTATCCACAGACTACTTTTTGAATACGGCGAACCCTCCTGGAACTACTATCTGCACGAATTCCCAGCCTTCTCGACCCAATGAGTTAAGCTTTAGGTCGACCTCATCTACGTTGGTATAGGTAATTTCTGCCACTTTGTATTGATATTGTTGTGCCGAGCGAACGGACTGAACCGGCATAAAGAGGTTAAGAGCCAATAAAGCAATGATTGCCAGCATTCCGATTTTGATAAACAAGTCTTTCATTTTGCTCCTCCTAAAGGTTTGTCAAGCAATTTATTTTTTCCTCCACCTTTGCCCTGTGCTTACTATCCTGCATAATCCGTCAAGTTGTGTGCTCTGCATCCGAACCTCATTTTCGGGTCGGATTCTGCCCAAAAAAACTTCTTAAACATCCCCAAGCCTGCAAAACCATACGATTTCACAATCTAAGATGCAAGTGAAAGGTCAATGAGGCCGGTTTTGGCGGTTTCAGGACAAACTCTACAACACGCCGGTTCAAGGGACAGCCGCAGACATCACAAAGAAGGCTCTGGGCCTGCTCCCACAAAGATTGGCGGATACTGGAGCTCGAATTATCGGAACGGTGCATGACGAAATCATTCTCGAAGTTCCTGGTGGGATGGCAGGGGAAGTTGCTGTGATTCTCAAGGAGACCATGATTCAGGCAGGCAAAGTTTATCTCAGTAAAGTTCCGGTTGAGGTTGAGGTTACTATTGGGGGGACATGGGCAGAGAAGTAGAAAAAGCCAGCCTCAACTTCATGACGGCGTCGGTTATAAAATGTGATCGCTTCAATTCCATCCTACGCGATTCACACCCCGGTTTCCGATCTCATCGCACATGTTGCCGACTGTTGCCACTTGAGGTGAATTTACATATTAGGATCATAAGGCGTTATGCGTCGGTCTGTTTTTTGGATTTCATGGATTGGCAAGCTATAGAGTGGCCGTGTGCCTGAGTAGGCGGCTACCATGAAACATTATTAGTACAGTTCCAGGCAATAAAGAGCGTTGAGTCTAGGTCCAGTCTGCTTTCCTTACCCTGGCAAGTTCCAGAAATCGTCACCGCAAGATTGATCCATCTTCTTACATAATGGTCTTACCTACTTTCGACAGACCCCTCGGCATCTCCAACCGGTGGTATCGTCTTTAGCCCTTCTGTGCTATCCTTATTTGGAATATCTGCTGTTCTCGTATTTACTTTGTCCTCCTTGATGTTGCAAGAATGGAGACCGCAAAAGCCGGTGATATGCCATAAATGAGGATATGGTTTAATTTTGTCCCGCAGGAGGATGGTCATGAATCCAACGTTGTTTTTTTCCGTCATATCAGCGTTAGCCGCATCGGTGTGGTCACTCTGGACCTGGAGAGAGGAACAGCAAAAGGAAAGGCACCTCAAGCGGGACCAGGAGTCTGCTCTCTTTGTGAATTCCTTGATCTTGGCCGCGGAAGAACTGCAAATGCGGCTCTACAGTATGCTCGAAGAAAACGAACTGGCTTTTTATAAGAAGGAGTACCCTGAGGAGTATGAATTTGGCTCTCCATATGCGATTGAAATCCTCTACCGCTTCAGCCAGTATTTTGGGTGGGCGCAGTGTAACTATCGGTACGGTGCTTACACGAATGATCCCAGAGTAATAGAACTTGTCAGAATGATAGGGGAAACCTTCGAGAATCGCAGCAAGTTTTCCGGGGATGCCTTCCGCTTCACTATTGACGAGAGAGTGTCTCTCGGCGGAGCCGTTGTAAGGCGTGCAGGGGATTTAACGTCTCTCATCCCCACATTCGAGTCCATAACGCTCTTTCAGTTTCAAGAAGAGTTGAGTGACAAATCAAGCAAACACACCCCGTTGTATCAGAGCAAACCCGTCCGCAGTACCCTTGCCGCCATTGATCGGGCTTATCGACCTGAGGTGCTGGAGGGGTTCGAACGGTTGGCAGTCTTGCAGAATCTCCTGGTTGATCTGCTTACCTACCTGGAAGGCATGGAAGGGTTTCGCGTTTCTATCGGAGCGCGCAAAAGAGCACGGCTCGGAGGATCCTCTACCCATGCCCTCCCCGCGGTGTCAACTGTTGCCACAGTGCTTCGCCAGACACGGGGACGCATCAGGATGGGAATACCGCGCCTGCGGTGGGACGAGGCTTATGCGAATAGTCTACAATCCCTTTTAGAGTCAGTGGATAACGTTAGGAGTATTCGTATCAGTGTTAGTGCTGCTTCTGTAGTCATCAACTTCAGTCCTGAAATTCCAGAGATGGAATTTGCTCGGAAGCTGGGAAAAACTATCGCAGAGGGGTTTTCTGCGGCTTAGGTTCGTTTCGCGCGATTTTTGCCGAGTCGTGAAACCCTCTGATCATACCTATCCTCCGCAGACGCAGGTGAGCGCCGAATCATTGCGCACTGCAGAAGGCAGGACTTGTGGCTCTATGATGGGGGAGAAAGAAGCAGTTCCGCACACCTCTCTTCCTCCTCGATCGGAGAAGCGCCGTCTGATGTATTCTCATCTCCAGATCATATTTGAGCAGTAGCCCACATTGGTGATTCCCTCAATCCAACCTGCTGAAAGTTCCTGTCCGGTGAAATCGAAGCCTTTTGCCAAGAACTGATTCGAGCTTGCAAACTCCCTCTTCAATTGCGTTTAAGAGCTTTTCGCCACCATGATTTTTTTGGAAAAAGAATAATCTTAGCCAGTCCTACCAGGAACAGGAGTATCACCGCCCCGACCGTAGCACTAATCAACGTTCCGGTCAGTCCGTGAAAGGGCAACTTCAAAAAGCCCAACAGAGAGCCCCCAATCAAGGCGCCTACGACTCCTACGACCATATTGATGACCAGACCGGCTCCTTTTCCTTTCATAATTCGTTCAGCCAGGAAACCGGCTACAATCCCTATTACCAAGAATCCGATCAAGGGCTCAATTTGCAAATTTATTCTCATGTTTTCCTCCTGCCACATTACTGTGTTCTGCTCGACGAGCAGTCCCTTCAGATCATCTTATTGAATGGGAGGGGATTAAATCCTGCTATTTGACTTTTTCGCTGAGAGTCTTGCCTGCTTTGAACTTGACAACTTTTGACGCCGGAATTTTGATCTTTTCGCCGGTCCGGGGATTGCGGCCTTCACGCTGAGACCTTTCTCCCACGCTGAAAGTCCCGAAGCCAACCAGCGTAATCTTGTCTCCGCTGGACAGGGCGCCGGAAACAGCCGAAACAAATCGTCCCCGAGGTCCTAACGCTGGCGGCCTATCCTTGTTCCCTCGTCGATGTCCGCAGTTGTGCCTGTTCCCCAACGTCACTCGACGTCATAATACAAGGCGAAGATTTCGCTGATCGACCGGGTTTCCGGCAGCACATAGACGATGCCATTCGTCCCGGTAAAAGCCGGGCTCACGACGTTATTGTAGAACTTCGCTGGAACATTGATGCAACCATAGGAAATACGTTTGTCGAGCGGCGTTGCACTGGCCAGGCGCTGCAGGCGGCGCTCCGTGGGATTGGTCGTAATCACCCGATGCAGGGAAACGGCAGTGTCGTAGTCCACCCAGAGGACGTCCTTTCCGTGGAAATTGTAGCCCAGCGAGGCCACGAAGCGGCCCGCCGGTGTGGTGCGTTCCTCAGGGCGAATGTCCGACAACTTCCGGTCGCCGATACCGGGGATGGCGTCATCACCCCGCGCCAGGCCCAACAGGGCTGGGGCTGCGCCACGAAGTCGCCCATCGGCATCGAATACAAAGACTTTGGCGTCCATCTTGTCGACAATCACGAATGGCATGCCGCGATTGTCACCTGAATCGACAACCCAGTCCGCCACGTGCTGGGCGTCCCGGGACTTATGCTCCCGTTTGAAGTTCGCCCGTTTGGGATGAGGTGCCACCACGGGTTGCGTCTCAATAGTCAAGAGGGCTGCTGCAACTTCATGTGCAGACAATGAGCGGCTCGGGTTGGACAATTGCGCAGCGTTGTCCGCAGCGGCAACTTGGTGGGGGGTAAAACTGACGGCCAGCAGGCTAAGACAAAGTCCTTTGGTTATGATCGCTGCGATCGAGCGTATGCTCCCTGAGCGCTTTGTGCACCGCAATGCCGCCAAAAGGCACAGCCTGATCTTTTTTCTATTTGTTGTCATATGATTGGCCGTACCGCATCGGCATGTTTCTCTCGTCCGGCAACAACCGTAAGTAGCCCTGCCTCGTGTTTTATCAATCAGCGAGGCAGGGCGCCGGTGGTGGGTTTAGTTGCGGTCCTGTTTGGGCGGAGGAGCCTGTTGGACTACCGCAGGCGGGGGCTGAGGAGCCTGTTGGACTACCGCAGGCGGCGAATAAGGAGGAGTGGTCTCAGCCGCCATTTTCTGCTGGCCACACGCGCAACCACCCAAAGTTATACCGATGATGACAATCAATAATACGCGCCCAAATGATCTTTTTCTCATAGTGTACCCCTTCATTAGGTTTATTTCAATTAGTAACCACTCTCATCGATTATCGACCCTCCAGAATGACCGGTTCAACAATCTCTCCACAGACCAAACATCTCCATCCCTAGAACTGTTTGTGAAGACCGTACAATTTGTCATAAACCATGGCGCCGAAGACCTTTTTTCCTTATTGTTGTTGTAATGCCTCCTTTATGGAATTAATTAGTTCCATGTCTTAGTGGTTTAACGACGTAATCGACGGCGTGCAGGCGAAAACTATCTTGAGCTGTTTCTGAACTGGGATATGCCGTCATGATGATCACGCGAGTTTTAAGTCTTCTCCGCGTTACCTCCTGTAAGATGTCTATTCCCCATCCATCATCGAGAACGATATCAGCGAGTATCAGTCTAAATTTTGTTTCATCCATTCTTCCAGAGCTTCCGGGTAACCGTTGGCAGTGATCACGTTATGCCCTTCGGATGCGAGGAATCCACCAAAGCTGAACCTGATGCTCTCTTCATCATCGATGTTGAGAATATTCGCCTTCATCCAATCTCCATGTGAGATGACAGTCAGATATGCTTTGGAATGATCAAAATCTGTGCCGAAGAGGCAGATGATGGCATCTCATTCCATATTATGATGTAATAACGAAAGATTAAGTGTGAGGGGGCAGTGTTCTGGTCGATAGCCGGCAAGAAAAGGAAATGTTGCATGCAACGAAAGCGTTGCATGATTTCTGTGTCACGTGCAACGCTTCAACATCGGGTGGTATCTTCAGTGAGGTTGTATCTTTTGATTTTCCGGTAGAGGGTCACTTGATCTATACCCAGCAAACGGGATGCTTTTGCTTTGTTCCATGCGGTCCTGTACAGGGCTTCAAGAATTGCCTGAGAATCGACCGCCCGTGTCTCATCGGGGAGAGCGGTGCTCGATTCCGGGAGCACTCACGAAGTCATGCGGCAGATGATCGAAGGTTATGATGTTTTGGCTGCACAAGACGAAGGCATGCTCCATGGTGTGTTCGAGTTCCCGCACATTGCCGGGCCAGGGGTACTTGAGAAAGGCTTTCGTGACATCGGTTCCCGTCACGGCGCCCTTGGAATAGCTGAATTCCAGCCCTGACCGACTGAGAAGCGTGGAGGCTGATGCACGCCTGACCCATTTCACCTTCAAAAGATACCCTAGCATTAAATCGTTGCCTGTGATCCATTAACGGCGCAACAATTATGTTGCATGCAACACTTCTCCTACTCAAATTCGCAACTTTTGATGTGTCCTGTCCTGCTATAAGTGTCTATAGATATTAACTAAATATAAAACGAGACGCTTTTCCATGTACCGGGCATAAAACTTGCGTGAAGATGATGCAGCATGGCTCATTTGGCTCCCATCCTGCTTCTCTTCTGTTATCCCGAATTTGGTAAGGGACAACGGGCTCATCGAAGTGAGAGAAGCAAATAACGACATCTTTGTTGATAGGGCGCAGTATGCGTCAGTCTGCCAAGCCCAATGGGCATAATGTGTGTCACTCTACAGATGTCAGTTCTAAACGCCGAACTTTCGGCAGAACGGAGAGATGAAAATGTTGGGAACAATTCTGATCATTGTATTAATTCTACTGCTCGTGGGCGCACTCCCTACCTGGCCACACAGCAGTGGGTGGGGATACTATCCAAGCGGTGGCCTGGGACTAGTCCTCGTGATCGTGCTCGTGCTCCTGTTACTGGGCCGTATCTGACAAGAGTGAGGGCATCGCAAATGCTTCAGGGGCGTTACCTAAAACTATCGTTGAGGTATCTCCATTAGCCACGAAACTTACAAGAATCTAAAAAGGAGCAATAAAATGATCAAAACGACTTATTCGACAATTCTGGTTGCTATGGGTTTTCTGGCACTTATGCTCATGTTGCCCTCTGCTTATCTCAAAGCTGAACCCATAGGTAACCCAAACAATTCTCCAGTTTCCCCGATATTTAACGTTAACCAGTCTGATATCAAAGGCTTAAATCAATCACAATCCCCTCTTCTAATGGCACAGACAACGGAGGAGCATCGTAGCTCCACGAGCTCTTCGAGTTCCACGACAGAGGCGCCGCCGCCAGTGCAGGAGAATCGTTCCTCCGAAAGTTCCTCGATCACCACGAGATCCACGACAGAGGCGCCGCCAGAGCATTGTGTCAGTCATTGTCGTGAGCACTATAAGCAAAGGTTGGCCGAGTGCAATGAGCCGGGCCACCCACAACACAACAAATGCGACAAATGGGCTCGGGAACAGGAACAGAAATGCCTCAATGAATGTAGTCGGGATTAACCGAGGTAGAGACTGGCGGAGGAAGGCTGGTGGCAGCTTTGCCTGATTCTTAAGAATTCCTGCAGTAACGAGATTGATTGAATCGGACTGTCCGGGGCCAAAGGCCCCGGCTTTACGCCCGCTTCATGGCTTTGCCGCCACAATTTCATAACCGTCTGCATCCACTTATCAATCTGTTTACTTTACACAGAACTTCCTTATTTTATTGGCTGAGATTATTACGCTTAAAATCATGCATCACATAGGTGGCAGTCTTGCTGCAAAGCGAGGCTGCCGGGGTTGCCAAACAGTCGCGGATGAAAGGATACGCCAATGTTGCCATACCATCCTTACCTCGGGCCAGCCGTTGCTTTAGTTGCCGGGATATTGATCCTGATTCAACCCGGTTTATTGAGTGTCATTGTGGCGGTCTATCTGATTGTAACCGGCATACTTGGTCTGATTGGAGCAAGGCCCACCAGCCGATGGTGGTAAGAGAGAATGAGTCCGGAAAGAGGGCAGGGTAAATCGGCTCTGCCCTCTTGGCTGGAAGACTGTGGGCCGGATCTAAAGGAATATAGCAACTCGCAATACGTGATTTTGCTCGGCCGACAAGAATAAGCCAATCCCTACGGGGTGAATTATTTCCAGTTATCGATGGAGCAAACCCAAGATACCTGTAATGATCAAGTAGAACGCCACAACATAATTCAAGAGCCTGGGCATGATTAAAACTAACAGGCCGGCAATTAAAGATACCAGCGGCCCTGCATAAACCGGAATTTCAGGAAGATTGAGCGTCATTGTATGCGCCTTTCCGTTAAATTAGTTTTGATGGAATATAATTCGATATAACCTTTTGTCAATTGCTCGTTCCCAGCGCAAGGGAAGCCATATCGGCCTGACTGATTTATCAGAAGCGATAGGATTTTTATTGTGCCTCGGAAACTCCATTGCCTTAAGCCCCACATTGAGCTTCACATCTGTGAAAACATAATCTTCGAACATTTCGTCCTTGCCCTCATAGAAAGCATCCCCTACGGGAAGGAGCAGTTCTTTATCGATGATGTGTGTCCGGCATGCCATGACCGTTCATCGCGTGTAGCACTGGAGACAGCTCTCCATCGTTCGCGGGTCGTCGCGCTTATGTGAACAGAATCCCCAAGCCCCGCCATGTGGCCAGGCAGGCATAATAAAACGCTATTAATGACCGTCCCGTTGACCGCAATATCTAATCGCCAACGTTTCATTGCATGACATATTTATTTTCGACCACCGCCGTGACCACCGCCGTGACCACCGCCGTGATGACCGCCGTGATGACCGCCGTGATGACCGCCGTGATGACCGCCACGATGACCGCCACCATAACCACCGCCGTCATAATAACCACCGCCGCCACCTCCTATCTCGATGGGGAAGGCGAGGTCGATGCCCGGCGATACATACTCGTCCGGGGTATAGACGACCACTGGAGGCGCATAGACGCGATACCCTTCGTGCCTATATCTGCCGAACGCCGGCACGATGGATATACCGCCGATCATTGAGGCGAAGACGAGCGCCACCAAGATCTTGACGGCTGTGGAACTAAACTTCCTGGCTCGCGTGTTTGAAGTTCTCATAGTTACCTTCCATTCTTGGAGTGATTCCCTACCGGAAAATAGGGTTTGCTGTCTTGACGTTGTGGCAGTCGCGATCATTTGCGTTTTGCCTTTGACTTCGTGCGCCCGTGATGGCGAAATAACGTATCGGCAGCCTTCTTCTGAGCGTCCGACATGCCGGCATAGAGAGGCTCGAAGGCCGGGATGAATTTCCTGATAGCATCTGCATGTGCTTGGACAATTTCGCCATAGGATTTGAGATCGTCGATAGCGGTCATGGTGCTTGCTTCTTCTGACCTTGCCTTGATGAGCGCCTCCATCGTTTTTCCATTGTCCCGCATCACCTGGCTGAGGTTATTCCATAGCTCTTCCTGTGCGGGGGTGATCTTGAGCTTGGTATGAAGCTCTTTGATGCGCGCCTCAACACGGTCGGGCCTTGAGGACTTACCAGCGGTCGCCATGCCTGGCTCGGGCGATGCAGCACTCGAAAAACTTGGACTTGCGAGAAGCACAAAGGCGAGAAACACCACCGCAACAGCGAGTGCAGCCGGATAAGTGAACTGACAGGCAATTCTTTTCATGATCTGTCTCCTTATAATGTTAGAAACACTACAATTAATGGTAAGCTGTAAGTTATTGAATTCAATACGCTTAGTATGATGACTTAAATCCACGATCACCTGGGTATAAGACCTCACGCTCCTTTCGAATGGTTGTCTGATTTCGATTATCCGGACTATTTGTCGCACCGGCTCCATTTTCCTTATCGTTGTGACCGCTAACCTCTCAGGCATGGCTGCCGAATGTCCGGAAAGGCTATTCATTATGGTTTGGATGATCAAAATCTGTGCCGAAGATACAGATGATAGCATCTCATTCCATATTGTGAAGGAAAAACATAAGCTTAAGGCTGAACGGGCAGTGTTCTGGTCTATAGCCGGCAAGAAAAGGAGGTGTTGCATGCAACAGAAGCGTTGCATACTTTCTGTGTTACGTGCAACGCTTCAACATCGGGGGGTATCTTCAGCGAGGTTGTATCTTTTGATTTTCCGGTAAAGGGTCACACGATCTATCCCCAGTAAGCGGGCTGCTTTTGCTTTGTTCCAGGCTGTCTTGTCCAGGGCTTCAAGAATTGCGTGAGAATCGACCGCCTGTGTCTCATCGGGAGAGCGGTGCTCAATTCCGGTAGCACTCATGAAGTCAGGCGGCAGATGATCGAAGGTGATGATGTTTTGGCTGCACAGGACGAAGGCATGCTCCATGGTGTGTTCGAGCTCCCGCACATTGCCCGGCCAGGGATACTTTAGAAAAGCTTTCAAGACATCGGAGGATATCGCCTCAATGGTTTTCTTGAATTTAACGTTGAACCCATTGCAAAAGTGATCAACCAGAAGCGGGATGTCTTCGGGCCTGTCCCTTAAGGGCGGCACCCGGATCTCAACCACCTTCAGCCGGTAGTAGAGGTCTTCTCTTAACTCGCCAAGGCTCACTTTCTCCATGAGATTTCTGTTCGTTGCAGCGATCAGTCGAACGTCCACTTTGGTTGGAGTAGAGCTTCCGACTCGCTCGAACTCCCTCTTTTCAAGGACTCGCAAGAGCTTCAGTTGTATAATTGGGGAGATGTCGCCAACCTCATCCAGGAAAATGGTGCCGCCATCCGCTCTGTGGAACCGCCCCACATTGTCTCTAATAGCGCCTGTAAACGCTCCCTTAACATGGCCGAAAAGTTCGCTTTCAAGGAGATTTTCAGGCAATGCCGAGCAGTTCACCTTGACCAGCGGTTTGTGGCTGCGTTCTCCGGCACGATGCAGCGCCTCGGCTACCAGTTCTTTACCAGTCCCACTTTCTCCCGTGATGAGAACAGTCGTTTGAACATGGGCCAAAGCTTTTACGAGGGAATAAACCTTCTGCATCGGCTCGCTTCCACCTACGATGCGGTGGAACTGCCGGTGCTCTTTGAGCTCCCTTTCGAGGTCGGCCACATGCGTATCGTCCCTCAACACCATAACGACACCCGAGAGCACGCCCATTGGGCTAAGTAGAGGATATGTCCTGACGCTGATGACTCTTCTTGAGCGATTGGAAAGTCGGCATTCAATACGGTCCACCTCTACAGGCTCTCCGCTTTTGATCGCTTCCCCAAGAATCTCCACACACCTCCCATTGCAAATTTCGGGCAGAGAGCTAAAGGGTTTTCCTATGTCATCACGAGAATACCCACACGTGGTCATGGCTGCCTCATTGAGTTCGATCACAACTGCTTCTTTATCTACGGTGATGATGGCATCCCTGACACTCCTGAAGATAGCCTCCAGGTTTGTACGGAATCTTTCCTTTTCTTCATTTACGGCCTTATACTTCAAAGCCGTTCGGGTGGCATGCAGCAATGATTCCTGGTTTATGGGCTTGGGGATGTAATCCAACGCACCCAGGCGAATGGAGTCGGCAGCGGTCTCGACACCCGGATCTCCCGTGATCATGATCACCGGGCAGCTCAGCCCTCTTGCCCTGATCTCACGCAGGATATCAATTCCCGTCCCATCCCCCAGAATGATGTCTGCAAATACCACATCGAAGCTCGTCTCGTTTATTCGGGCCAAAGCTTCGCTGCAGCTTTCAGCAGTCGCTACGATATGCCCCTCGGTCGTGAGGAACCTTTCGAAGGTAAACCTGATCGATTCCTCATCATCGATTACAAGAATTCTCGCACTCATTCCACCGCCCCTTCACCGCTCCGATTAACCGGTAAATCGATTATGACCCTGGTAAATTCCCCTTTGGCGCTCTCGAAGCTAAGCTGCCCCCCATGATCTGTGATGATCGTTTGAGTGATGTTCAACCCAAGGCCGGTCCCTTTCCCGAACGGCTTTGTGGAAAAGAACGGCTTCGTCAGCACGGAGAGCTCATGGGCGGAAATTCCCACCCCTTGATCATAAAACACGATCCGCACATACGGGCGGCCGCTGGTAGTTACTTTCTCGCCGGTGATCTCGAAGCGTTTATTTTTATGCCTTCCTGGATACTTCTCGTTTAAGGCATAGCGCGCGTTGTTTATGATATTTATAAAACCCTGCTGGATCTGCTGAAAGTTAGCTTCCACTTCAGGAAGGTCCTCGGGAAGATCTACTTTTAGATCGATGCCCTCCTTCTGGATTTGCGCCTGGATTAGCATAATGGATTCTTCAAGAACGGCAGCGACGCGAGTGGGCTTTTTCACTTCCCGCCCGCTGCGCGCATAGGAGAGAAGGGTCTTTACAATTCGGCCGATACGCTCGCCTTCCTTCACGATGCGCTCTCCAATGTCCTTTTCCATGCTCTCGGGGCTGCACTCATTTATCAGTATTTGACCATAGTTAATGATGCCGGTGATGGGATTGTTGATTTCATGAGCAACCCCGGCGGCCAACTCCCCCAGTGAGGCCATATGACCTGCATGCATCGCTTCTGCCTGCATCGCCATCTTTTCGGTAATATCACTCACAAGCAGGAGCACGCTACTGACCCTCTCAGCCTCTTTGATTGGAAATGCCCTTATGTCCAGTACCGCCCCATTGTGGGTTACGACTGCGACTTCCTTTTCAGCCGTATCGAAACATCTCGTTATCGGGCTGTCCTCAGAGGGAGCAGAGCCATCGTGTAATAATTTATAACAGTATTGCCCTACCGCATCGGATACCGTCTCATTCAACTCCAAAGCATTGCCGCTGTTTGTCCACAATACTTTCATTTCGGGAGAGAGCAGGATCAACGTATCGCTTATAGCATTAAGAAGAGTCTGGAATTCCTGTGAGAGTTTTCTAAACTTCCTTTCGTTCTCACTGAGTTTGGACGTGCGTTCGAGGACACGCAATTCCAGTTCGTCGTGCGCCTCAAGAAGAGCCTCCTCCATCCGCTTGCGTTCCATGATTTCCTGCTGAAGTTCGTCATTTGTCCTGGCAAGGTCCGCCGTGCGCTCGTTGACCGAAAATTCAAGTTCTGTGCGGTGTATTCTAAGCTCTTCGTCAATTTGCTTCTGCCTTGATAGATCGGTAACAATGGCACATACGACGTCGAAGCCTTTCTTGGTGATGAAATTAAGTGACAGGCTCACCGGAAGGAAAGTCCCGTCACTTCGTTCCAGCATGAATTCGCCTCTTGCCACGCCGGTTTCTCTCGTTTCCCGGATTTTAGCAGCAACCAGCGTCTGCGAATCGGGGATGAAAAATGACCGAATATGGGAACCAATGGTCTTTTGAATCGGCAGGCCAACCATCGCGCTAAAACAGCCATTACAGTAATAAATCGAATCATCGGAGGCAAGGATAAGCGCACCCTCGTTGAGGGATTCCACCAGAATACGGTATGCGACATCGGCTCCCTTGAGGGTGTAAACTTGTTCTTCGCCCGATTCCTGGACTACGAAGGCATCCACCTCGCCACCCCGGATAGCCTTTATGATCTGCTCCGCCTCCCACAGGCGCTCCTTGAGGGTCTCGTTTTCCTCAATCAGCTCTTGCCGCGATCGCTCACCTTGTTTCACCGGGATAGCCCATGCCTTTTACTTTGGATAAACGGAATGTCATGAATCCCCTTTGCCTTCTTTCTTTACTGCAAGCCTTATCAGAATCCGTTCAGGATCGGAAAGATCACCTATAAACCTTTGGAGCGGCGGCGGAAGACTCTTGACGAGAGTGGGGATGGCAAGCACTTGTGCGTCTTTGGCCAGATAAGGCTGTTGATATACGTCTATTATTTCAAGCTCGTATCTGTCTTTAAGGTACGTTTCGCAAAGCTGTCTTGCGTTCTCTATTGCCATCAAAGATTTGGGTGTGAGCCCGGCGACAAATAGGGTGAGGATAAACTTTTGCGATTCGCTTTTGGTTGTAGCTTCTTCAAACAGTTCGGTCGCTGTCCTCTTGTCGGACATAGTTGTCCTTTCAAGATTTGCGAGAGCGCAAATCCAGTCCTATCAGAACGCGTTCGGTATCAGCCAGGTTTCCAATGATCTTTCGAATCGGCTCGGGGAGTTTCCTGACCAGAGTCGGTATGGCAAGAATCTGGTCGCCTTTTGCCAGCTTCGGGTTCTCCAGCAGGTCGATGACTTCAATCGAATACCTGCCCTTTAGATGTTCTTCGCATATTTTTTTCAAATTGGCAAAAGCTTCCACTGACCGGAGTGTCTGTCCGGCTACATAGAGCCTCAGTTCGTAGTGGCGCTCAGGCGCAGTTGCATTCGCACTTTCTTGTTCTCCCATCAGGGGATTGCCGCCGGATAATGCCATTTTCTCAACCTCCTCATTGGATTAATCCGCGTGCCTCTGGCGGGCTACTTCGGCACGCTCACGGTCCGCCCTGACTTTTCTATTAGCTTCTTTCCGGACAATCTTTTCCAACTCCGCTTCCTGAGCGCTCAATTCCGCCATCATGCCCGCAACCTGCGTTTCCACCGAGAGCTTCGTTGCTTCAAACTCCCTCGTCTTCCGTTCGATTTCCTCCCCGCGCTCCTTTTCAGCCTGCATGTCCTTCATATCCTGCATAAGCCGGGCGGCGCCGGTCAGCATACCCCTCGGGCCGACATAGATATCGACGAGGCTGATACCATCCGAGGAGAGCACAAATTCCCGAATCTGGTTCGAATGGGCCATACCCCGCGATTTGATGACGTAGAGCCCCCGGTTGCGCTCGCCGTTGCTCTCGATGTCGCGCACAGCCAGCCAGGTATCCATAAGGGATGAAACGCCGACGTCGGTTTCATTGACTTTTTCACCCGATATCAGGCTTGTGAAAAGGGTCGTTATGCCTTCCATTTTGAGACTGTCTATGAAACGCATCAGTGTAGATTTAACTTCTGCGGCATTGCCGACCGAAATCAGGTTCGAAACCGGGTCCATAATCACAACGGAAGGCTTGAAGTGCCTCACGAGCCTGTTCATACTGACCAAGTGCATCTCAAGCCCGAAAAAAGTGGGCCGCCTGGCATGGAAAAAGAGAAGCCCGTTATCCAGCCAGGGCTGGAGGTCGAGTCCGATCGATCGCATATTGCGCACTATCTGGGCTTCGGATTCCTCGAAAGCAAGATAGAGGCACCTCTCGCCGCGAGAGCAGGCGCTGTTTGCAAAATAGGCCGCAACGCTCGTTTTTCCCGTACCCGCCCCACCGGTTATCAGGACACTGCTTCCTCGATAGTAACCATCCCCGCCAAGCATGGTGTCGAGGTGCGGAATCCCCGTTGAAATACGCTCATTGACGGCTTTATGAGTGAGACCGACGGCGGTGAGGGGCAGAACATAAAGGCCCCCCTCATCGATGAGAAAAGGGTATTCGTTTGTGCCGTGAGTCGATCCGCGATACTTGACTATACGCAACCGGCGCGTCGCAACCTGCTCTATCATGCGGTTGTCGAGAAAGATGACGCAATCTGACACATATTCTTCAAGACCATGACGGGAAATCGTTCCCTGCCCCTGCTCGCAGGTGATTACCGCTGTTATTCCCCTCTCTTTGAGCCACCGGAAAAGCCTTCGGATTTCCGCCCGCAGAATACCCTCATTAGGAAAACCGGAGAAGAGCGCTTCGATCGTATCGAGGACAACCCGCTTGGCCCCTACGGCGTCTATGGCATAGCCGAGCCTTATGAAAAGACCTTCGAGGTCGTACTCGCCGGTCTCCGTTATTTCGCTTCTTTCGATGTAAACGTAATCGAGGGCCAGCTTTTTTTGCACCACCAGGTCGTCCAGGTCGAACCCGAGCGAGGAAAAATTCTCGACCAAGTCCGCATCTCTTTCCTCAAAAGACATGAAAACGCCGGACTCACCGAAATCTCTTGCACCGCGGACCAGAAACTCCATTCCGAAAAGGGTCTTGCCGCTTCCCGGCCCCCCGCAGATAAGAGTCGGTCGTCCTTGAGGGAGACCTCCGCCCGTGATCTCGTCAAACCCGCCTATGCCGGTTGGTATTTTTCTCAGTTGATTTACTGGAGTGGATTGTGTTGAACTGGACATTGCCTCTTTCCTTTGCAGCAAGGACTTGAGTCGTTTACCTCGACTTGTTTGTATTTCTTACGGACTTTTTGGGCTGACAGCAAAACACACTGTAACTACATGATTATGCGAAAGGGAAAAAAATAGCAACCCAAACGACCCGTCTGTGGAATGATTTCAAGAATTCATGCACTTCTGTTGCCAGGGCATTGGCTTGCAACAGTCCGTGGCGGATAGACCCCTCGGTAAAAGGTAAACCTGATCGATTCCTCATCATCGCTTACAAGAATTCTCGCACTCATTTTCCGCCCCTTCACCGCTCCGATTAGCCGGTAAGTCAACTATGACCCTGGTAAATTCCCCTTTGGCGCTCTCGAAGCTGAGCTGCCCGCCATGATCTGTGATGATTCTTTGAGTGATGTTCAACCCAAGGCCGGTCCCTTTTCCGAACGGCTTTGTGGAAAAGAACGGCTTCGTCAGCATGGAGAGCTCATGGGCGGAAATTCCCACCCCTTGATCGTAAAATACGATCCGTACATACGGGCGGCCGCTGATAGTTACTTTCTCGCCGGTGATCTCGAAGCGTTTATTTTTATGCCTTCCTGGATACTTCTCGTTTAAGGCATAGCGCACGTTGTTTATGATGTTCATAAAACCCTGCTGGATCTGCTGAAAGTTGGCATCCACTTCAGGAAGGTCGTCGGGAAGATCTACTTTTAGATCGATGCCCTCCTTCCGGATTTGCGCCTGGGTTAGAATAATGGATTCTTCAAGAACGGCAAGGACGCGAGTGGGCTTTTTCTCTTCCCGCCCACTGCGCGCATAGGAGAGAAGGGTCTTTACGATACGGCCGATACGCTCGCCTTCCTTCACGATGCGGTCCCCGATGTCCTTTTGCATGCTCTCAGGGCTGCACTCATTTATCAATATTTGACCATAGTTTATGATGCCGGTGATGGGATTGTTGATTTCATGAGCAACTCCGGCGGCCAACTCCCCCAGTGAGGCCATATGACCTGCATGCATCGCTTCTGCCTGCATCGCCATCTTTTCGGTAATATCACTCACAAGCAGGAGCACGCTACTGACCTTCTCAGCCTCTTTGATTGGAAATGCCCTTATGTCCAGTACCGCCCCATTGTGGATTACGACTGAAACTTCCTTTTCTGCCGTATCGAAACATCTCGTTATCGGGGAGTCCTCAGAGGGAGCAGAGCGATGTAATAATTTATAACAGTATTGCCCTACCGCATTGGGTGCCGTCTCATTCAACTCAAAAGCATTGCCGCTGTTTGTCCACAATACTTCCATTTCGGGAGAGAGCAGGATCAACGTATCGCTTATAGCATTGAGAAGAGTCTGGAATTCCTGTGAGAGTTTTCTAAACTTCCTTTCGTTCTCACTGAGCTCGGCGGTGCGTTCCTCGACCCGTTTTTCCATTTCGTCATGAGCCAGTTGCAACTCTTGCTCAGCAATCTTGGAACGGGAGATGTCGATAATTGACGTTCTGCACCGGCCCGTGCCGTGTTTATCCTCAAAGAATATACTCTCAAGCCGCGCGTAGAAGTCCTCGCTGCCTCTTGCCCTCAGCCTCACTTCACAGGTCTGCCGCTCCCTTGTCTTGAAGACCCTCGCGATGTGTAAACGAGATTTTTCCTTATCCTGCTCGCGAACGTAATAAGGAAAAATACTCTTGCGTAGACGTGCTCTTTCAGTGTCCAACTGGCTTGCGGCGGTAAGATTGGCCTCCCAGATCAGGCACTGCTCATCTAAAGTGACGTATCCAACGGGGGCGAAGTCATAGAGGTCGGCATATTGGCTGCTGAATTCCTCAAGCTGAGCCTGGGTTTTGCGGAGTTCTTCATTTTGCATCTCAAGCTCGATCTGATGAACCCGCAACTCCTGAATGAGGCGCTTGGCGTCTTCTGCGGGGACATCGTCCGGCAGATTCCAATCTTTCAGTTTCGCTTCGGCTTCCCTGCGTAAAATGGCGTTGCTGTCCTCACTTTTCTTGTCCATTAACGGTTCCCCTTCTGGTTTTTGAGGAATTTCAGGGACCCTTGTACTGATCGAGACAACTGGATGGATGGAGGAGCCCTGACTTCTTGCTGAATCACGTCATCAGCCAAGCTTTTTCAACGATCGAATCATCATCAGTTGGCATGGACTGAGCCTGCTTCTTGTGCGATAATTATATGATAAAATATTACAGCGGCTAAAGAAATTTTCCCCAAGCCAAGGAAAAACTTATGACCACATCCGGACCACGAAAGAAGATCAGCCCAAAAGGAGATGCGCTGGTGGATTTTCCCATTGTCGGTATAGGCGCATCTGCCGGCGGCCTGGAGGCCCTGGAAGCTTTCCTGGCCCCTATGCCCCTCAACACCGGGATGGCCTTTGTTGTCATTCAGCATCTCAGCCCAAAACACAAAAGCCTGATGGCGGAGATCCTTCAGCGGATAACACCGATGAAGGTCACCCAAATCGAGGATGGGACGAGGATAGAGCCCAACCGTGTCTATCTCAATGTGCCGGATAAAGAAACGGCCCTCTTCAATTCCGTTTTCCAGCTTACAGATCCGGTGTCGCGCGAGGGATTCCGGCTGCCCGTTGACTACTTCTTCCGCTCGCTTGCTGAAGATCACGCCGAGAGGGCCATTTGTGTCATTCTTTCAGGGACAGGATCCGACGGGACCCTTGGTTTAAAGGCTATCAAGGAAAAGGGCGGTATGTCCATGGCTCAGGAAGAGCATCAGGCAAAATATGCCGGAATGCCTCAAAGCGCCATTGAGACAGGGCTTGTGGATCTCGTATTGCCGGTTGAAAAAATGTCGAAAGAACTCATTGCCTACGTCAAACACCCTTACGTCAAAAATCGTGTAAAAAACGACCGCATTGTTGAAGATACTAAGGATGCGTTTTTTCAGAAAATCCTCATGTTGATTCGTTCCAGTGCAGGCGTGGATTTTACGCATTATAAGCGGTCCACTGTCTCCCGAAGAATTGAGCGGCGTATGGCCGTGCATCAATTAGACCAGATGGGCGCCTATTTCCGTTTCCTCACCGAAAGACAGGCGGAAGTGCAGGTACTCTTTAAGGACCTGCTCATCGGGGTGACCAGTTTCTTCAGGGACCCCCAGGCTTTTGAGATTTTGGCAAAGAGAGTCATCCCGCGCCTGCTGGAGCAAAAGCAGGTAGATGCTCCTTTGCGCATCTGGGTTCCGGGTTGTTCCACCGGTGAGGAAGCTGTCTCTATTGCCATACTTATGGAGGAAGCAGTAAGTAAGTCGAACAGGCATTCCGATGTTCAGATCTTCGCAACGGACCTGGACCCGGATGCGATCGAGTATGCCCGCGCGGGTAAATACACGGGAAATATTGTTGCCGATGTCCCGGCGGAGTTGCTGGAGAAGTATTTTATAAAAGAAGAAGGCAAAGGATACAGAACATCCAAAAAAATTCGCACAATGATCGTCTACGCCCTTCAGAACATCATAGCAGATCCGCCGTTTTCCAAACTCGACCTCATAAGTTGCAGGAATCTCCTGATTTATCTCGACACATCACTGCAGCAGAAAATCTTTCCGATCTTCTACTATGCCCTGAACCAGGATGGATACTTGTTCCTGGGTTCCTCCGAGAGTATCGGGAAGTTCAGCGATCTTTTCTCACCAGCCGATTCGA
>CAWDTD010000003.1:0-1152500 GCA_963805125.1 uncultured delta proteobacterium
TTCCAAAGGAATCGGTCCGCCGGCATGCATTCGAGCAGCTCAGTCCGCAAACGGGCCAATTTTTCTTCTGCTTCCGACATGGCAGGATCATCCTTTGACGCTTCCTGCCGGAATTTCTCAAGACTGGCAATTTCCCGTTGGAATTGCTCCCCAAGTTCAAAAAGCGGCAACCAGTCGGGTGTCTCCTTGATTGAGTTCATACCTGGCCCTCTCTTCTTTTGGCCTCACGTTTAGCTTGTACGGGAGCTATATGTCAAAAACTGCTGGCCACAACTGGCCACAACTGGCCAACCCGTATTACATTTCATCAAAAAAGTCTTCATCGATAGGGTATTCAAGCTGAAATTCTGCAATGGCCCGCCTCTGGTAGCTCTCCAGCGCATCAGCCCGGACCCTCAATTCTCGACCAAGCCTGAAGGCCTCAAGACGCCCGTTCCAGATGAGTCGTCTGACCCCCTTAACGGAACAACGCAAAATCTCGGCTACCTCGGGAATGCGCAAGACTGAATTTTTGAATCCACTCTCGGCTTTCATTTATTGCCGCCCTCTCTGAGGTTGACCGCTATTCCTGAATTGGCGTAGGCATAAGCCCACTTGTCAATGGCCTCTGTACTTGAAATCCACGTCCCGCTCTGCTCTTCAGTTTTTCTGGCTGGAAAGCGTGCCCCTCGAATAAGCTTCAGTACGAGGGTTTCACTCATTCCTGTGTAGTCGCAGATTTCCTTTAGCCCCGTGAGGATCTGCTTCGCCGTAACCTCCATTATCTTCCAAAGGGATTCAGCACCGCCGTCATTGCACCCGTCGGGGACCCTATTGTCCCTCCTGGGGTCGCACTTCTTCCGGCATGCAATAACGCCCCTCACGCGCGTAGGAATCCAATAGCAACCAGCACTCCGCCTCTAAAACCTGTCTCATATCTTCCGGCGATTTCTCGACCAGCAATGGCACAAGCCTGTCCTTCCAGTTAAGCAGGCCGCTCCTGAGTTCGAGCACCCGCGCCGTCCACTGCTCGATTACCTCTTGCAGGGGGTAAACCCGACCTTTCGCCTGGTCAACCCGAAGCCGCTCGCTTTCAGCCTTTGCGCGCCAATACTCCAGTTTTATGTCCTGGATTTCGCGACTATCTGAGCCCAAAATATTATCCAGGTACCAATCCTGCACCGCCCGCAAATCGTAAAGTCCATGCTTGAGCTTCGGGCAACCCCTGGCCTTTGACCAGTGCTGAACCTGCCGAACCGTTACGCGGAAGAACCGAGAGATCGTGTGAACGTCAACCAAAAGGTCCGACCGCTCTTCAGGTTCAAATATGAGCAATAGACGTTTCTCCAGTGTAGCGAGCCGCCGCCGTTCCATTTTTGAAAGCGTGAGGCCTCTGGATTGCAACTCGAAGTAATCCTTTGCGTACTGCGTGATGTCTTTCAGCCGCTGGGAAAGTTTATTTTGGTCAAGCATTTTGCCTCCCTAACATTACGCAAAACGAACGAACTCCCGAACCTGGTAAATCGCCGACAATCGCCCGTTCGTGACCCTTACGCAATTTCTGAAACTGGAAGAACCTTTGAAATGTTACAGGACGCCATTTTAGCTGAAACCCACCTTTCTAGCATGCGGCCCTCCGGGCCATGTCCGGACCAACCTTATCACGCGCCCGTTGTCATCAACCATCTTGCCCTTGCCTGTGCCGCCGGGTTTTATAATCGCTCGCCTCGGTGATCAATATCGATCTCATTCAGTGCTGATCCCAATTTCTCCCTGAGATAATTCAGGGTCGCCTGATCTCCTTTTAACCTGGCGACAGCGAACAAGACCCGCAGCCCTTCAAGGACCTGATCGCATTCTTCGCTGTAAAGTGGCCGATCCAATCGATTCCCCCGCCTTTAAACGGATACGGTGATCATGATTCATTTCAGCGCAACATGGGTTCGAACCGTTGCACTTCGCCATAAAAGCCAAATTTCAGAATGGCAAGCTCGCCCTGCCTTTGCTTTGCAATGATCAAATCCCGTTCCGGTTTGGTCTTATCCTGACTGTGTAGGAAAAGAATCGTGTCTGCATCCTGCTCGATTTCTCCCGAGTCCCGCAAATCAGATTCCCTGGGCGGCCGATTCTCCCGCTCATTCAGCCGGGTCAATTGGCAAAGTAAAAGGATGGGTATGTCCATTTCCTTCGCCAGATTTTTTACCGCCTTAGAAATAGCCCCATAATTGTTGTTCACGTTTCCAAGGTTAGACGTTGGAATGACTTTCGTCAGGAAATCGACCACGACCAGGCCCGGCTCAATTTTCTTTGTCGCCTGAATGATGTCCGCGTCCGAGCAGGGATTGTCCAGGATCGTAATAGGCAAATCTTGGAGCGTGCAGGCGCCCTGAATAACGCTCGCATGGTCCAACCGATGAAGATTCCCGGACCGAATTTTCGCAAGGTTGATCCTGGACTCGGTGCAAATCAGCCGATCCCAGAGCGCCGCCCTGCTCATATCCAAGGAAAACCAGAGTACATGAACTCCCTTTCCAGCCGCATGGCGCGTGACATTTAAAGCGAATGCCGTTTTCCCCTGGCTCGGTCTGCCCGCCAGCACCCACAAATCCTGTGAATTCATTCCGCAAGTGAGCCTGTCCAGTTTCTCGAACCCCGTTTCAATGCCGGGAATTTTGCCTTTAAGGTCGATTCTCCGCTCGATCCGTTCAAGGGCTTCCTTCATGCCTTGCTTGATGCTCAAGTCCATATCCCGAGGAAATGAAATCCTGCCGGATTCGATCTTTTGAATCGTGCGCTTGGCTATCTCAATCACCTCATCGGGTGATCTGCCGTCATAGGCCAGAGAGGCCATTTCATTTGCGCTCTGGATCAGCCTTCGACAATCGGCCTTTTTCTTTATAATCGCCGCATACGCCGGCGCATTTTCCGAAGTCATTACGCAATCAGCGAGATTGGCAAGATATGAGGCACCCCCAATGCCTTCTAACTGCCTTCGCCTTATCAATTCATCGGTGACCGTCACAAGATCGGCTGGCTCATTTTTCGCATGGAGGTCTTTGATTGCCTGGTAAATCTGTCGATGGGAATCTTTGTAAAATTCATTTCCTTTGAGCAACTCCATCACCACGGGAATTCCAGAGGGGTCATTTAACATTCCGCCCAGGATGCTTTGCTCTGCCTCGATCTGATGTGGTACTATTTTATCAAGTTCCATCATAGCACCTTGAGACGAGAGTACATTTCCTCTGTGGTTATTACTGGAGGATCAGCCGGCCTTGAGTGTCTTTTCAGCTCCCCGGGAATAAACTTCCGGATTATGCCCCGGAGATAGTCTTCGCCCCTGCCGGTAAGGTGCGTTTCTTTTTGGAGGTAGACTTCAATCCCACCGATGACCTTCCATTGTTCGAAAGCCGACCAGTATTTGAGTTGCGCAAGGAGGACACTATCACTGATTTTCCCGCTTTTCCTGGTAATCGCCAACGCTTTGAAACATTCCCGGATTGAGGCTTGTTCAGGTTCTGAATATCTGGAAAGGAGTTCTTCGAAAGTTGGGTCAGGAGTCACCGATCGGCGGGACCCGCCGTTCGAATTTTTCGAACGCGGGGTCTTTCTTTCTTTTGTAATACTTTCTTTTGTGGCTGACGCACGTGTCAGGCTTGTTTTACCATCTTTGTCAGCCCTGACCTGTGTGTCAGGCTTATCGCGCCACGTATCATAGTGTTTATTAAAGAGAAATTCGTTTAAGGCTGACCCGCGTGTCAGGCGTGTTTTCTTCGAAGGTTCGTAATGGAGAATCCGCCTTTCTTTCAAATCACTGAGGGTGCGTCGGATGCTGCGGTCTGTCAGCCTGGTCGCTCCGACAAATTGTGAGATGGCTATCGAATCCGCCTTTTTCTCGAAGCCCCACGTTCTATCGATTACGAACAAAATCACCTTGTACTCCGCTGCCGTAAGCTCGGCTCGAATAAGGGCCTGGAGCACTTCGTTGTTAATTTCCCTATGGCCGCCCTCTCGTTGTGGATTTGTCGAAGAGAGTTTTTTCCATGGGTTTATCATGTTGCCCTTTTCCCACGCTTGCCCCTGGGGCGCCCGAAGATGGTTTCCGGTCCGCTTGGTGAGGTCGATCTATCCAGGGGTCCTCTTCAGCAACAATGGCAAAATTTCGTCCAAGACCTGCTGGCAAAGGGCCTCTTCGCCCGAGCTTTCGCTGATGATCGTCGCGTTCTCAAATCGACCGGTCAACGAATCCAATTCGATGAGTAGTCCAGTCAAAGCTTTCCCTCCGCATCGAAGCAGGAAACAGACGACGCCCCATCTTAGACATGACATTCTTGGCCATCGATTTCCCTTCAGCCCAAAAGTTCATCGACGATTTTGTCAGCCGCGGACTCTCCAATGCGCTGCCTCTGTGCGTAGCCGATGACCTCGGAAACTCGCACCCTCGTGGCCCGCCTGCCGACCTGGTAGGAGGGAATGGCGCCCTCACGTACCAACTGCCACATTTTTCTGTGGCAAATATCGAGGAGAACTGCGGCCGTGCTAATGCGAACAAATTCGGGCTCGATGGCGCCTGATTGCCTCGTGCGCCTCGACCTGGTTTCTTGCGTCCTTTCGGGCTTTTTCATCATTGGCAGACCTCTTTCCGTGAATTTCCGTGCAATGGCTTGCAAGTTGTCTTACCCATTAATCGCGAAAATTCTTTGAGGAGGCCGAATTATGCTGAAAAAAATTCTTGAATGGGTGTAATCGCTTGAATACAGGAACAAAAAAAATGGCGGGATCTAAAAGTGACAATCGCGAAATTTCGCGATCCGGCAGACTTTTCGTTATTTGAATGTGCGATCTCTGATTGTGAACTTCAGTTTGTACTCATGATTCCTTCGATAGTGAGCCTCAAAGATTGAATCCTGAATTCCGAACGCCTCTCTGAGATGTCTATTTAGGCTCTCTGCTGCTTTCACCAGGTTCGACATAGGCCTTTCCATGTCATGTGGTGAGACGCGCCCCCCTCCAGGCGCAAAACACTTTTGTAGGAGAGCCCAAGCCAAAATAGGGCTATCGGTCTTCCGCTTGTCTCTCATCCCCAGCTCAGAGTAGTTGAGATTCGTTTGCCCATGGGGAGCTTTAACTCGAACGGTATCATTGTCAACCAGGGTCATCTCGATCTGTTTCCAAGTAGTCCCATCAGGGCAGGGCAAGAATTCTTCTTGCTCTCGGGATTTCTTGGTCCGACTTTCGTTGGGCATCGTCTTGGGATCAACAGAAACGTGACTTCGCTGCGGGGAATCACCAATCCGATAATAACATTCAATGAACATATCGATCATGTAGCGAGCCATCACGCCTGAGATTGGTCCCCCTTTTGGCAGAGAAAGGCCCCTTATTCCGTTTTTGGATATATTTTCCAGGGTTTCCCTTGTTATTGCCAAATCCAAATTGACAACCGCGATAAGGTCTTCCCTGGCTGCCCGGCCCTGAGGCAATGGCAGGGTCCCCTCAAGGGAGACTTTCTCGGCATAATGCGCCATCTCAAAGTAACGAAGCCAAAACTTCTTACTCAGTGTAGCAAAAGCTTCCAGTCCATTACTGTCATAGGGGACCTGGCCATTGTGGATGGCCTCAACGATTTCGAAATCCTTGATTCCCAATCTCTCTAGGAGCTTTCGGCCGCTTAGGAATTTTGACATCTGCGCCTCCTGTCGCGTCCTGGTGGTAATCCGGGGCAGGCCGGCCAGGATATCCGGCTTTTCGGAGCGTCCCCCTATCCCCGGAAGATGAGGTCATATTACATGAATGCTAAACTCTCCGCAACCCCCTGTAACAGGGTGCAAGGACGGTGCAAGACCTTGCATTTTATCGGGCCTTTTTCGACCTTCATGGCGGCTAAGTTATTGATTTTGCGTTGCATCAATCAATCCGGCCTTCGGCATAAATTCATAATTTTATAAAATAAACTAAAGTGCACAAATGTTTCCGGCCTTCCATCCTGCTTGTTGCCCCAAGCGGGATTTTTTGTTCCGCAAGGAGTTGGAGCGCAGTAGCGGGTGCTTCATGAAAGTATTTCCGACATAATATCGTCCGGGATCGCCGGCCCGACCCGGCCCTCTTTGAATTCCCTGCGAGCTTTTCGAATATCCCGGCCAAGCCGGTCACGCCTGCGATCCGCTGCACGACGGGACAAAACATCGATCAACGCTTCCTGCTCTTGCAGGGACAGTTTGTCCGCTGCCTCCGGAATCTCTCCAAAAGATTTGGCTTCGGCTTTTTTCATCACACTTGGATCCTTCGACTCTAAGGAGGCTCCGTCTGCAAATAGTGTAAAATCTTCATGCGCCGATTGAACTGCGGCGTGCTATAATGCGGCCCACCCGATGATTTGACAATTCGGCGGCCTGAGAAGTTTTGGGCTTTCGAAGGAAGAATTGGTTGAGACCCTGCTCGAACTGGCACAAGAGGCGCCGGTAAGGGGACGGGCCGATTTTTTGGATCGCATTCGGGCCTTCGGTCCCAAAGCTTCCGCCACAAAAAGGAAAAGCGGCAAAGACTTTGCAGAAGCCTTACTCGAACAAATAGCGGTACTCAGGGAGAAGATCGAAGAGAGGATCGGGGCCATCGAGAATGGGAACTGCTATGAGAACCCTGTTCATTGGGATGAAGGCGGCTATGATGAGGAAGAGCCCGACTATGTGACCCCGGAACAGACTGAGGAGTTGGAAAACTTATTCCTGGAGACCGGCGGTATTTTCCTGGATGGCCGGAAAGCTCAACAAGGCTTTCGATCGAGCTCAGGCGGAAAAGAGCCTTGGCTGGTCTTACGGCAAGGCGTGGGTGCTTTTTGCTTCCATTTTGTCGGTCCTGACAGAGAACTCCTCAAAGGCGGTCATTATCATGGCCTTGCTCAAGGAGTATGCGGAAAGAAGCGGTTATTACGACGATGATGACGGGGCAAAGCCGGGAGGTGCTTACAAGGAGGTTCTGACAGGTCTAAAATCCGTAAAGATCGGTGAATCGGATGCGCTAAAATACGGGGCATGGGCTGATAAGATCGGCCGAGCCCGAGTCGAGGCGATCGTGTCGGGTCAGCATCGAAGCGCCTGCGACCGGGCTGCGCGCGTGATGGGTGCTCTGGCGGAGTATCACATTCTTGCAAATGAGAGTGAGAAGGCACGGGCGCTCCTGCATGAATTCCTTTTTGTCAAATTCCCGCGACACAATGCTTTCCGGCGGGAAGCAAAGAATGTCGCGTCCGGTTCTACCCTGATCCGAGACCTTCGGGTGATCTAGATTTTCTGTTAAAGCGACGATCGCAGCAGCGAGACAAAATTCCCGTTTCACAGTTGTGCGGCACTCTCTGTTGAGATACTCTCTGGCAAACCAAAATCATGCATGGAGATGGACATGACCACTAAAGCGGACAGCATTGCCGGCATCACCGCCACCAGTACCAAGAAGGAAATACTCGATGCATACAACAATCTTCTCAAAGCCCTTGAAACCAAGGCACAAACAGAGCTCAAGCCCGAGAAATCAAAAGCGGAGCGGGAAAAACAGCAGGTTGTGCAAATCGCCGATGAGCTCACGACGCACAAGGTAATCAAGACTATAAACGAGCTGATAAGCGAAACCGGCAAGGCATTGACCGATATCGCCGTCAAACTCGAGGCAGAAACCGAACGCTACAATAAGCTCAAGAGAGCCATTGAGATGAAGGAAGCCGAACTGGGGGAGGTTTTCGAAATTGAGAAATCCGCTTTCACCCTGGCCGCTCTTCTCGAAGCGCAAAAGCAGCAAAGAATGACGTTCGAGGACGAAACGGCGCGGCGCAAGGCATTGTTTGAACAGGAGATAAGCCAGGAGAAGGCCCGGTGGGAGAGTCAGAAAAAACAATATACCGAAGAGGTAAAGGACCAAAGAGAGCAGGAGGATAAGCGGCGGCGGCGCGAAAAGGAGGAGTACGATTACAAGCTTGGACGCGAAAAGGAGCAGAAGATCACTGCTCTCACTGACGAAATCAATAAGCTTGACAAGGAGCTTCTGGAAAAGAGAGAAGAATTTGATAAACAGACAAAAGCCAAGGAAATCGAACTCAAGGAGCGGGAGCAGGCAGTAAGCGCGCGCGAGAAGGCGATGAACGATTTGCAGACTAAGGTGGACGCCTTCCCCGGGGAGATCGAAAGTGCTGTAGACAAAGCGGTCAATGAAACAACCATGAAGCTCACCTCCGAGACGGCCAAGAATGAACAACTGCTGATGAAAGGCTTTGAAGGGGAGAAAAATGTTCTTCAAGCCAGGATCGATGCTTTCGAACAGGCGCTTGCCACGCAGAAAAAGCAAATCGAGAAACTAACCGAGCAAATGGAAAGCGCTTACGCCAAGATGCAGGACATCGCCGTAAGAGCGGTTGCCGGCTCCATTCGGCAGAACGCACCATCAATGCCGGCCAAACAGTTTTCTCCCGAGCAGGACTAGTGCATTGTCAACTAAGTTTTTATGTGTTGGGGTCCGACCCTCACCCCGGCGAACCCCGGATCAGAGCCTGCCCAGGAAGTGGGCCTTATCCGGAGTCCGGGGCAGGCTTCGCCGGAATGACGCATTGCTGCTCTGAGCATATTAGAATTAAGTTGACAATGCACTAGCCGGTGCTGCGGGTCCTTACCGACAGGGGCACGGAGTATTGTGGCGCCCCGGATCGGCATCCCTGCCTGACAGGAATCGGATTATGACCGCCAAATTTGCTGTGGGCGCCATTGCCGTTTTGCGCTGGATATCGATTTCGGCTCTTGTGCTGGCCCTGGCAGGCTGCTCTTTCAAGAAATTCGCGGTGGATCGCCTGGGCAACGCTCTGGTGGAAGGCTCATCGGTTTACGCTACCGACGACGATCCGGACCTGGTGGGTGCGGCGATGCCTTTCGGGCTCAAGACCATCGAGAGTCTGTTGGCGCAGTCCCCACATAATAGGAGGCTGCTGTTGGCGGCCGTGAGCGGTTTTACCCAGTACGCCTACGCCTTCGTGCAGACGGAGGCCGATTTAATTGAAGACACCGACCTTATGCGGGCCATATATCTCAGGGAGCGTGCGCTGCGTCTTTACCGCCGGGGGCTGGGTTATGGAATTCGCGGCCTTGAGGAAGTCCAGCCCGATTTTGTCGTCCTGCTGAGGAGCGATTCGGGGAAGGCGCTGGCTCCGATGGGCAAACAAGACGTTGCCCTCCTATATTGGACCGCGGCCGCGTGGGGGGCCGCCATCTCACTGGACAAAACCAACCCTGCCCTTTCCATGGACCTGCCCGCGGTGGAAGCCCTCATTCGGCGCGCCCTGGAACTTGACGAAAAATTTGGCTCTGGCGCGATTTATGATTTAATGATTGTGTACGAAGGCGGCAGGCCGGCCGCTGCCGGAGGCTCTATCGACCATGCGCGCGAAAGCCTTGCGCGGGCCATTAAGCTGTCCGGGGGACGAAGGGCCGCCCCCCTGGTTTCTTTTGCCGAAACGGTTGACGTGGCCATACAGGACAGGGCCGAGTTCGAAAAGCTGCTCGATCGGGCGCTCGCAGTCAATATCGACGATGCCCCGGACCAGCGGCTTTCGAATATAATTGCACAGCGCCGGGCGCGATGGCTCCTCGCCAGAATGGACCGGCTCTTTATTGACTGATTCAGGCAGAACTGATGGCGGGCGCACTATGAAACTTCACAGATGGTTTAGCTTTGCGGCTATTTTCTTTTTAATTTCAGCATCGACTGCGCAGGGGGCCGGCGAGATTGTCATAAAAGTGGCGACCCTCGCGCCTCAAGGATCCGAATGGCACAAGATACTTCAGGAAATGGGCGCCGAATGGCAAAAAGCGTCCAATGGCCGGATTGTATTCCGGCTTTATCCGGGCGGGGTGGCCGGGGATGACCTGGACAACGTCCGAAAGATGCGGCTCGGGATACTCGATGCGGGGCTTCTTACCGTAGCGGGCCTCAGTCAAATAGACCGGGGAATACTCGCACTCGAAATTCCCCTGGCATATGCCGATTACGCCGAGTTGGATTGCGTCCGTGAGCAGCTCCGTTCCCAGTTGGAGCGGCGAATGGAGGCAAAGGGATTCATTGTCCTCGGATGGTCGGACGGAGGATGGGCACATTTTTTTACCAAGTCTCCCGTAAGGACGCCCGATGATCTGAAAAAACTGAAGATGTTCGTGGCGGCGGGCGATGACCGGTATACGGAACTTGTCAAGAATGCCGGATTCAATCCTGTGCCGCTGCCTTCCACCGAGATTGCGACCGCTCTTCAGACCGGCCTGGTCAATGCCGTCACCATGACGTCTCAGGGGGTCCTCCTGCTGCAATGGTACAAACATCTCAACTATATGAGCGATCTCAAATGGGCTGTGCTCCTGGGGGGCATAGTGATAACGAAATCAGCCTGGGAGAAAATTCCCGTTGAGATCCGCCCTGCTATCAGGCAGGCATCGCTCAAAGCCTCTGAGCGCATGCGCGAATTCTCGAGGCAAACGGACCAGAGGGACATGGAGGCCCTGAAAAAGAATGGGGTTGTAGTCGTTTCAATTGACGAAAAAGTCCTGGATGAATGGCGGCGAGTGATCGAAGGCGTTCTCCCGAAGGCTCGCGGGTCGTATGTGCCGGCCGAACCTCTCGACACCGCCATGGAACTCAGGGATCAATGCCGCCGGCAGGCGGGTAAGGCGGGAAAGTGACACCTCGTGCTCTGGCACACGTTATTGGGGAATGTTTGCTTGTCGCCGGCTTTTTGCTGCTCACCGCCATGCCGCTGGTGGACTTTCTCGGCCGCCCCCTTGCCGGGTTTCACATTCCAGGCTCTGCGTCTTACACCCAGCAGTTGACCATTTTTCTAACCTTCATTGGCGGATTTGCCGCCACCCTGACGGGCAAACATCTTACGCTCTCCACGGCCAGCCTGCTGCCGGGAGTAAGAGCGCGCCGGGAGGCCGAGTTCTTCTCCTGCTGCGTAGCCGCCTCTGTCACCGCAATTCTTACCTATGCCAGTGCCTGTGTGGTTATTGCCGAACGGACGCAGGGCCTGAACCTGACGTTCGGGCTGCCGGTCTGGATCAGCGAAAGCGTAATGCCCCTCGGCCTGGGGCTTATCTCGCTGACCTTCATTTTGAAATCCTCGATCTGGTTGCCGGCGCGTCTTGCGGCTGCGGCTATTTCAGGGGCAACCTTTCTTCTGGGTATAATTCAGCCTGCGGCCCTGTCAGTCTGGACCCTGAGCG
Organism: uncultured delta proteobacterium; assembly: GCA_963805125.1. Classification (GTDB taxonomy): domain Bacteria; phylum Desulfobacterota; class Syntrophobacteria; order Syntrophobacterales; family Syntrophobacteraceae; genus SbD1. The sequence goes on from CAWDTD010000003.1 coordinate 11,226, forward strand.
CAGTAATCATTGCCGCTACCCTTCTTGGCTGCCCTGTATTTGCCGCAATGTCCGGATTGGCGCTGATCCTTTTCTGGGGGGACGGAACCCCGGTTTCGGCGGTCACAGCCGAGATTTACAGGCTTGTCGGGTCTCCAACCCTTCCCGCAATACCGCTGCTGACCGCAACCGGCTTTATCCTGGCCGAGACCAACGCTCCCCGGCGGCTGGTCAATTTTTTTCAAGCGCTGCTGGGGTTCATTCCCGGGGGAGTCGCGGTGCTCGTTGGAGCGGTCTGCGCGCTTTTCACCGCGCTGACCGGCGGCTCGGGTGTTACGATCATTGCTCTCGGGGGGCTTGTCTATCCCATACTGCGCAACGGTGGTTACTCGGAGAGCTTCTCGCTCGGTCTGGTAACGGCGGCCGGGAGCCTGGGCCTCCTGTTTCCGCCATGCCTTGCCGTAGTCCTCTACAGCGTTGTCGCAAATACCCCGGCCGACCAGTTGTTCATCGCCGGATTTGTACCGGGAACGCTGATGCTCATCCTTGTGGCGATTTATTGCATACACGTCAGCCTCAAAGCCGGGATAGAGCGGCAGCCTTTTAAGTGGCGCGAACTTCTGGGTGCGGCGCGCATCGCAAAATGGGACCTCTCCATCCCTGTTGCAATGGCCTTTCTGTTCGGGACCGGTCTGGCGTCAATGCTGGAGACTTCCGCTTTCGCGTGCGCCTACACAATCGTTATCTCATGCTTCATTCACCGGGACCTGCACCCCCTGGAACAGTTGCCGGAGACGCTCGTCAAGGCGGCCGCGCTCGTCGGGGCGATCTTCATCCTTCTTAGCTGCGCAATGGGCCTTACAGGCTACCTCGTGGACGCCCAAATCCCCGACCGGCTCCTCGAGGTTGTAAAGGAGCAGATTCACTCGCCGCTTCTTTTCCTGCTCACATTGAACGTCATGCTACTGGTAATCGGAAGCATACTGGAAATATTTTCGGCGATCATCGTCCTGACGCCCCTTGTCATTCCGCTCGGGGTAGCTTTCGGGGTCCACCCGGTGCACCTGGGCGTCATTTTTCTGGCCAACCTCCAAGTTGGTTTTCTCTTTCCACCGGTCGGCCTAAACCTGCTCATATCATCATCTCGCCTCGAAAAGCCGATGGGAGTCCTATACCGGAGTGTCATCCCGTTCCTGCTGATACTTGGCCTGGGAGTACTGCTGATCACCTACGTTCCCGCCCTGTCCATCGGGGTGCTCAGGCTGTTCGGGCTGAGCTGACAAAAAGCAAATCCTGTTACAGAGATCAGGACTCAGTTGCCGCAAAACAGATAAAAGCGGTTCGCGCGCGCCTATACATGTCAACTTCCTTTTGACCGTTACTCATACCCGTTTCAAAACTTTACACTGATTGGCAGCGAATTTGCTTAATTTTAAGGGCAACCTGCCGATCTTTATGTCACATGGGCAGCCAGGTCGTAACGCCTTTCGAACATACCTAAACTAAAAGTACCCAGGCCAGTCCTATTGGCATATCATTTGCTTGTTCTATTGTGAAATCTTAATGGTTTTGCGGGCTTCGGGGTTGTTCCAGAAGTTGTCCGGGCAGAATTGGACCCCAAAATGCAGTTCAGATGCAGAGCGCACAACTTGACGCATTATTCCGGATAGTTTTTGGCCCCGAAGTTTGGGTAACCTTTTTGTAACCCAAGCTGTAATAGTAGGAGAAATTCCAGGAAGACGTAAATAGAAGTTAACTGGAAAGCCCCCGCTTTGCGGGAGCGGCGACAGGTGTAGCCTTTTGCTGACATCAATGAAGTAAAAAACCTGCAAGCAAACTGGACTCAAGCGGAGATCGGCAAAAAAATACGGCACAATCGTTATTGAGTAAGGAAAAGGAGATCGTTATGCGCAAGACGAGAATAGGGTGCGTTCAAAGTCTTTTTGCATTTCTGTTGGGCGTTTTCCTCCTGTCCATCTTGAGTTCGTCGGTTTTGGCGGCGACAGCCGAAGTTGAGTCGATCAGACAGGAAATCTGGAACAGGGGCGCCAGGTGGCAGGCGGATGACACATCGATTACAAAGCTCCCCGCTGCACGCAGGCGGATGCGCGTTGGGCTCTTGAGGGGAGCTTTCCTTGCCCCGAAAGGCGTTCCCCCGAGTCAGTCAACCCCGCCTGTCGGGCAAACCCTCCCGGCATCTTTGGATTACCGCATTGACAACTATGTCACCCCCATAAGAGATCAGGGTGACTGCGGGAGTTGCTGGGCATTTGCGACAACGGCCGCCCTGGAATCACAGGAGCTGAAAAGCACAAATGGGGTCGGATGGTCTGATCTGGATCTTTCCGAGCAGGTGCTTGTATCGTGCGGTGGAGCGGGAAACTGCAATGGAGGCTATATAGACCGGGCATCCAATTTCATCGAGAGCACCGGTCTTCCAACTGAGACCTGCTTTCCTTATACAGCTACCAACAACAATTGCTCAAACGCGCGATGCACGTCCTGGCAAAGCGTTACCAGCGAAATCACGGGCTGGCAATGGGTGGCGACAACCTCCCCGACCGTCGACGGTCTGAAAAGCGCTCTGGTCACGTATGGCCCGCTCGTCACTACAATGGCCGTCTACAACGATTTCTTCTCATATAGGCAAGGGGTTTATTCCTATGTCGGGGGTAATGGAGACACATACCAGGGCGGACACGCCATTGAAATCATCGGTTATGACGACACCCAGCAGGCATTCATCGTCAAGAACAGTTGGGGCGCCGGTTGGGGGGAAGCCGGGTTCTTCCTGATAGCCTATAGCCAGCTCGGCAACCCGGTGCAGTTCGGATACTACACGATCGCATACGTTGGGTACAAGGCCAATCAAACCACGTGCAGCTATTCCATATCACCCACGTCCGTCTCTGTAACTTATTCCGGGGGAAGTGCGAGCGATACCGTAAGTTCGCAACCCGGGTGCTCCTGGACAGCCGCCAGCAATGCGTCGTGGATAAGCGTCACTTCCGGGGCCAACGGCACCTACAACGGGACCGTCAATTACAACATAGGTGCAAATAGTACCAGTAGCAACCGCTCCGGCACATTGACCATAGCCGGAAAGACTCTTAGCGTAACACAAACCGGCCAGCCCGCTCAGACATGCAGCTATTCCATCTCCCCGCAATCCGCAACTCTAACCTATTCGGGGGGAAGCGCCAGCGACAGCGTAACTTCGCAATCCGGGTGCTCCTGGACGGCCGTCAGCAATGCGTCGTGGATAAGCGTCACATCCGGGGCCAGCGGCACCGGCAACGGGACCGTCAAGTACAAAGCAAGTGCAAATAATACCTCTACGAGCCGCACCGGTACGTTGACCATAGCCGGACAGGCTCTTACCGTAACGCAGACCGGCAAGCCATGCAGCTATTCCATATCACCCACGTCCGTCTCTGCAACCTATTCCGGGGGAAGTGCCAGCGATACCGTAACTTCGCAATCCGGGTGCTCCTGGACAGCCGTCAGCAATGCGCCGTCGTGGATAAGCGTCACATCAGGGGCGCAAGGCAGCGGCAAGGGGACGGTCAAGTACAGCGTAAGTGCAAATAATAGCTCTACGAGCCGCACCGGCACATTAACCATAGCCGGAAAAACTCTTACCGTAAAACAGACCGGCCAGACCGCTAGAAGGGCACATGCAGCTATTCAAAATCCGTCCGATCCAGTTCCGTGGGCTGGGCCGGAGTAAATCTCAAGGAGACCGTAACTTCGCAATCCGGGTGCTCCTGGACGGCCGTCAGCAATGCGTCGTGGATAAGCGTCACATCCGGGGCCAGCGGCACCGGCAACGGGACCGTCAAGTACAAAGCAAGTGCAAATAATAGCTCTACGAGCCGCACCGGTACGTTGACCATAGCCGGACAGACTCTTACCGTAACGCAGGCTGCCCACTGATAAAATCAGCCTGTGCTCAAGAAAGAAAAGAAAGCCGCCCGGCCCCCCCGGCGGCTTTCGGATTTTTATAAAGCCTTTTGTTGTAAAACATTGCGCTTGCGCATCTTTGTTATCAGGCTTAGAGCTTCATCGCGCCGCCTGTATAATCGTTTTGGCTCGCGGCTGCCCTGACTTTCGATCAAATAATACGAAGCTGCGCTCGAGTGAGTACCAAAGGATGTCAAGAAGCCTGGGAGCAGTGCCCCCCACACCCCCTTCGATGGCCTGTCTCTTAACCCCTGCCAAATCTGCGAGGTCGCTCAGAGAGAGCCCTTTTGATTTCCGAGCCGCCCTGAGATTACAGATCATACCAAGTTGCGCCCATACGGGTAAGAATTGGCGATTGGAACCCCCCTTTTCTAAAGGGGGGCAGGGGGGATTTTGTGAATGGAGGTTTTACCTCTTTGAGCGCAACTTGGTATCACAAGATGCTTCGTCATGAAGGCGCCTTTTTGTCACATCCACTTTGCAGCAGAGGCGCGAGCGACCAAATTTGTACTCTATACATTACCTGCCTGATGTGTTTAAATGGATAAATCAGGTTTTAACTGACGGAGCGGCTTGTTCCTCACGGCCCGCTTCACTTTTTTGGAGTGCCGGTCCAGTCGCAGGACATTCAACAGCACCTCACGCTGCGCAGGCCCCTTCGCATGGCTGCGCCGAGAGGCCACACACCGCCGCATCAGCGTGGTGTTTTTTTGGAGCAAAAAAAGAATACTTTTGGGCTGTTAATAAGTCTACCTTACGAGGAGGAGCTTGCCATGAAGTTGAGCACAAGGAATGTCATAAAAGGGAAGGTCGTTGAGGTAAAAGAAGGCGTAGTCGCGGCGAAGGTCAGAGTCGATATTGGAGGGGGAAATATTATCACGTCAACGATTACTGTCGATGCCGTAAGGGACCTCGCCCTCAAGGCGGGTGACGAAGTAAGCGCCCTGATCAAAGCAAGCAACGTCATGATAATGAAAGAGTGACATCGGCGGGGCAACCGATCCTTATACCAAGTTGCGCCCATACGGGTAAGAATTGGCGATTGGAACCCCCCTTTTCTAAAGGGGGGCAGGGGGGATTTTGTGAATGGAGGTTTTACCTCTTTGAGCGCAACTTGGTATTAGCCATGATCAGCGCCATTTTTGGACTTCAGCCTCTTTGGCTGACCATCAAGGCAGCCTCCGTTGCAACGCTTTCGATGAGACCTGGAAAAAATTCGAGAGCGCCAATCCGGGGACGAAGGTGGTCTTCAATTTCGGGGGATCAGGCGCACTTCTTCAGCAAATCGACAAGGGAGCGCCAGTGGATGTCTTCGCATCGAGTCTTGACCCGGCGAGTCTGTTCTGTCATATAAAGTGGCTTCCTTCAGTCGAGCATATCTCTTAAAAGACGCTCGGAGATGACCCGCTCCTCCCCGATTAGAATGCCTCTTTGATAATGTCTGACGATCATTACATGGGACACGACTTCAATCTGAATCCCATCCCGAGGGTGACCCTTTCTCTTGGCCCTGTACTCTGAAAGATCGATTATTTTCCCCATACTTCAACCTCATTAATCTCGGGCTCCCTGTAGAGTTCCGCATGGAAGCGCTTCAAGTCGGAGAGCGAGCCGTTTAACAGCTTCACTTCCAGTGTCGGGTACCGATGGACGACCACGTTGAGGCGGCCATAGTCCTGATCGATTTCAAAAAGGTCTTCCAGAGATCGGCCGAGAGCCTGGGACAGAATGACGCGGTTGACGCCTGCGTGTCCCACGATAAGGATATTTCCCCGTGTGGAGTTCAAAATCTCATAGAAGGCCGGAATGACCCGGAAGGTGCAATCGAGAAAGCTTTCTCCCTCCGGGGGGCGATAGTGGACGATATCGAACCCCCTTGCACGGAACTCTTCAGGGTGCAGCCTGCGGACCTCATCAAAGCTCAGGCCTTCCCAGCGGCCCAGCGATATCTCCCGCAAGTCGCGCCTCGCAATGCATGAAATCTGATGGGGTTTGGCAATAATTTGCGCCGTATCGACTGACCGTTTCAAATCACTGCAGACGACTGCGGAAAGAGGCGCGCCCCGTAGGGTTTGCTCCAACCGTTCGGCCTGCCGGAACCCTTCGGCATTCAACGGGATATCCATCTGTCCGATGAAGCGTTTGGGATCAACCGGGGGCTGAATGGCCCCGTGCCTCACCAGATAGATCAACCTTGGGCCGCCCATGGATGCCGCCCGTACGCTTCCTTCGTAGCGGCGAATGACGCCCTCCACGGGGCGCCCGAGGAAGGCTTCGATGCGTTTTCCTATGTTCCCTGCATTCTCAAAGCGTTCCATGATCTTTTTCCGGATGCCGGGCCGGTCCGCATATCGGCCCAGGGACTTCTCACAACGCTCTTCCAGGGAGATTAGGCGGTCTTCCTCAACCCATTTATCCGCAAAGTAGATGAGGTCGGCTTCATCCAGGGAAGGACCGGGCGACCGGATGTCCATGTGCTTTGCCACAACGGCTCCCAGCCTCGGATAGCCCGTCTCGGCAAGAAGCTTCGCTCCTGCCCCGGCGTGGTCGGGCTGACCCTTGGCAATATCGTGAAGCCGGCCTGCCGCGATGACTAAAGGAAGGCTTAAGGCAAGTCCCGCGCCGTTCAGGTGAACGGCGAGCATCCTGGCAAGTTCGGCCACCAGGATTGAATGGGCGATCACCTCCTCGGAAACCTTAAGCCGGGACCAGAGGGCCTCGCACTCTCCTTCCGTTGGGACCCCCTCCCTCGACCGGCGTTCCACGAGCGCCCGGTAATCCGACGGTGTATCACAATCCAGGAGAATGTTTTCGTCCATGACGTCCACATCCATGGCGTTGGGTTCATAGCGGCCGAGGAGCGCGCGCAGTCCTCCGGGGTAGTGCGATGATAGAGGTTCTCTTAGATAAGCTGCCGGAATGAGCGGAGGATGGCCCCGCTGCCCGTCGAAGCGCGGGTAGATGATCTTTGGATCGTCCCGATTGTATGCACTTAGAAGCGCTCTGATCGTTTCGGGGTTAACCAGCGGAATATCGCAGGGAAGCAGAAAGAATCCGTCTACGTCGGCTTCAAAGCTCTTCACCCCCGCCAGGACGGAAGAAAACATCCCCTGGTCGTAGTCCGCATTAAATATCCACCGGACGCCAAAGCGGTCCAGAACCGGCGTGAGTTCGTCGGCCCCGTGCCCCACGACCACCCTCACGTCCTCAATGCCTGCCTTGAGAAATCGCGTGGCGGCCTCCTCGATCAGGGTGGAAGCTCCAAGGGGCGCCAGGGGCTTCAAGATTCCCATCCTGGAGGAGTAGCCGGCGGCAAGGACCAGTGCGACGATTTTAGGGGGCTTTCTCATCAACTCTTCCGGCCCTGGCCTGAATCAGTTCGGCCACAATGCTCACCGCGAGTTCCTCGGGCGTTTCGGCCCCGATGTCGAGGCCGATGGGGCAATGGACCCGAGCGAAATCCTCGGCGCTAAATCCTTCTTTTGTCAGCCACTCATAAATGGCGTCCCGCTTTTTTCTGCTGCCGATCATGCCGATATATCGCGCCCGGGTCCGTAACGCCTGACCGAGCACCGTTTTGTCGTGGGCGTGTCCACGGGTCACAATCACAAGATAGCTCTGTTCATCGATATCCAGTTCTTCCATGGCTTCATCAAAGGATCCAAACACCACGATCCGATCGGCGGAACCGAGAAGCTGCCTGTTGGCAAATTCTTCCCGGTCGTCGAGAACCGCCGTGTGAAAGCCCAAAAACTTGGTCAACTCCGCCAATTTTTGCCCGATGTGGCCGGCGCCGAAAATATAGACTGTCCCTTCCGATGACAACGGTTCGATGAAGAAGCGGTTTCCCGCACACTCCACAACTGCCGACCGGGCAGCGCTGACTTCCACGAGCAGTTCCCTGAGCCGGGGCAGTCCCTCGACTTCCAGCGAATCGCCGCCATCTTCGAGAACATAGCCTGATGGGACCCCATCGCTGACCTCGGCATCGGGAAGCTTCACGATCAGCCACGCCCGCTTTCTTGAATTCAGTGCCGCCAGAAGCTCCTCATAGTGCTTCAACCGAGCACTCTGGGAGGCGTCTTCGAAGTGCATGAGAAAATCCACGTTTCCTCCGCAAATCATCCCAATGGGGGCGGGACCTTCGGGGTTGAGACTGAACGTTCTCACCAGGGTCTTGCGGGAGGAGAAAATCTCTTTGGCCAGTTTCTGAACAGTGGCTTCGAGGATACCTCCTCCGATGGAGCCTATAATCGTGCCGTCGGACCGGATGATCATCCGCGATCCCACATGCCGCGGAGTCGACCCGCATCGGCTGAGAATGGTCGCCAGAACAAAGCTTTCGCCCGCTTTCAACAATTTCACAATACTCTCAAAAATGGCCATGATGTAACGCCTCAGCTCCTCTTGTCGATCATCGTTCTTTTGGATCTGCCGTTTGACTGGGCAGTGCTTCCTTCCCGAACCGCAACACAGACTTGGAGTCTTCCCTCACGTGTGCCGGATCGTAAAACCGGGATACTGTTCAAAGCCCCGAAAATATCCTCAGTTCTGTGCTCACCACTTCCATCGAGAAAGGTTGCTGTGATTTGCAGATGGTTCCGATCGTCTTTCCACGTAAGCTCAACTGAAAAATCGGTGAGGTCGCGAACCGGGAAAAGCGCTTCATCCAGGTCTGCCATGGTGAGTATGCTTCCAGGCTCCAATTCGAGCCGGCCTCCAATGCGGTCTTTTACCCGCGCCATCGTCTTCAGCACGGTCCCGCAAGGGCACTGCTCCGGAAAAAACCGGCTCATGTCACCTGTGCGGTACCGGATCATGGGCATGCCGCGGCGGGTGAGCGTGGTAAAGACCACCTCCCCTGCTTTGCCTTCTTCTACCGGTTCACCCGTCTTCGGATCGACGATTTCAAAAAGAAGGTCCGCCTCCCGCATGTGATAGCCCTTCCTTGCCTCGCATTCCACGCCGCCTCCAAAGCCCATCTCCGTCATGCCGTAGTGGGTGTAGACTTCGCAGTGCCAAACGCGCCATAATTCCTTCGAGACGGCATCTGGAACGTGATCCGTGCTCAGCAGCACACTTCGGGGGGCCGCCTTCCCACCGCTCAATCTTGCCAATCCAAGCACCTGCGTCGGAATACCCACCAGGGCGTCGATTCGTTGCTTCTCCATGACGTCCAGAGTCTGAGAGGCTTCCCGGACGAGTCCGTGAGGAACACCGACCGCACCCAATCGTTGAAGCCCGTTCACCAGGAGGTCCCCTACGCTGCCCGGAAGAGCGCCGGGCAAAAGGATCAAGACGCGGTCACCGGGACCGGCGAGCGTGGACATGCCGTGATGGAAGAAGTCGATGGTCCGTTCCTGGTCGTCGGCCGTAAAGAAAACCCGCTTGGGGTCGCCTGTCGTCCCGGACGTTTGGAGCGTCACGACGCGGCTCACCTCACTTTGCGAATCACAGAGAAGCCGGAGGGGCTGCCGCTGGATGTCCTCCGCCGTTGTGAAGGGAAATCTTCTGAGATCCTCAAGACACGCAAGATCCCGTCCCGAAACACTCGCCAGACGCTCCCGGTAAAATGGACTGCGGGCTTTCGCCCAGTCGATCGTCTCCCAAAGCCTGCCAAGCTGGTAGGCCTCGATTCGTTCCCGGCTCAACCCTGCGCCGTTTTCACCGATATGTTTGGAGATCCATCCTTCCAGCGGGGTGATCTTCATGCCGCTCCTCCGGTCGGTACCTTTCTGTAATAGGAACGCCCTTCGCTATCCGTGACGTTATAGGCGCAAAACGGGATCAACCGCCCATCCGGGTGCACAACGTGAATGCAGCAATCTTTGAGACGCTCCAAATCCAGAGTCCATGCGTCCTGGAAGGCCATCCCCGAAATGCAGAGCGAATGCGTTCGGGCGCGGATCAAAAAGTCGTCCCAGGCTCCAAGGCTTGGAGCCTTGACCATCATGGAAGACAATTGCAATTCTTGCGGCCGCGACCAAAACTGAGTGACGAACCGGCGTGCTTTGGCCGCTCCATCGGCCGCCTGAATGGGTTTGCAGCCGCAGTCTTCGGACTTGCACTGCGTCCAGGGCCTGAGTTCCCCATCGGTCTGGAGCACGAAGTTGCCATGGAACGAGCAAAGAGCGTTTTCGCATCCCGGAGGTTTGAAGTGCTCAGCCCTGATTCTGCCGTGCGTCTGGGTTTCAATTGCCGTTATAATTTCGGGGATGGTGATGCGATCCTCATCCCCGGGCGGCGCCGGGTATCTGCCAAAGTAGCTTACGGGCTGAAAGTGGACGCCGCGGATCGCGGGAAGCTCCCTCAGGGCAAATTCGATAATGACCCCGATTTGGTCCGTATTCACTCCGGGAACGAGGGTCGGCACAAGGACCACGCCGATGCCGTTCTCCGCACAGTGTTCGATGGCAAGCCGCTTCTCCCGAAACAACTCCCGCCCTCGAAGCTTCCGGTAAACGGTGTCCTCCATGCTGTCAAACTGCAGAAAGACAGACGCCAGGCCGGCCTCCTTCAGGGCTTTCACGTAAGAAGGCTCCATTGCCAAACGCAGACCGTTCGTGTTGATTTGAATGAACGAAAATCCGCTTGATCGCCCCAGGACGACGATTTCCGGCAGGTCGTCGCGCAGAGTCGGTTCCCCTCCGGAGAGTTGCACATTGCAGGGACCTGCGGAGGCAAACAGCCGGTCAAATTGTCCTTTGAGGTCTTCCAGTGCGGGATCGACCACAGGATTATTTCCCGCATCGGCAAAACAAAAGGCGCAGCGTAAATTGCAACGCTGGGTTACCTCGATAAGCGCGGTGCACGTGTGCTGGCGATGCTCGGCGCAAAGGCCGCAGTCCAGGGGACACCCTTTCTCCACAAGAGTGAAAGGGTCCTTGGGATAAGAGGGGGTTTTGGGCCTCACCCAGGATGAGTAGGGGGGATGACCCCGCCAGATTACGGCCTCAAATGAGCCGTGTTCCGGGCACGTCTTTCTGAGATAAACCCGTTTTCCCCGAGCAACCCTCCGCGCTGGGATCGCAGTGAAACACTCCAGGCAGATGCTTTGCGTTTCTGAGAGATAGACTGCTTCCATCATGGGCGCGCCCGAAAGAGATCGAATCCGTTTTCAGCCAGCAGGCTCTTTACTTTCTCATAGACACCCATCACCAGAGTGGGACATCGTGCCGTCCGGTTTCCAGGGTCGTCATCCAAAATGGCGCTGCAGTGGATGCCGCCATACATTTCACCGAATTTCCCGGAGAACCATTCGACAAGCTCCACAACCATGAGGTTGAGCTTCGGGTCCTCTTCCTCATCGGGGGTTCCTCTTCCTGCATACAGCCCCAGGAGGCAGGCGCCGCCCGTGAGCGCACCACAGACATCACCCGCAAACCCCAACCCGCCCACAAGGCCGCTCATGGCCCTGATGAGGTCGGGATCGCTCTTGCTTTGAGTCTCCAGGCCCAAAAAGAGCAGGATCTGGCTGCAATAGAAACCCTGCCGGGCGAGTTCGATCATTCGAACAGTGTCGTTTGTCACGAGCATAACTCCTTAGACTCTTGAAAGCTCATGCGCACCCGGCGCTTACAGACTTCTCCGCGATAGCCAGAAAATATCCGAGCCTGGCACGAGAAACCGCCTGCTCTATTTTCAACCCGTCCGGAGGATCGGCGTCCGTGAGCGAACACCGGAAGGACCTCCCCGGTCCCCGGGAAAGGATGAGCTGCGCCGCAAAATGTTTCAGCGCCGGAGAATGGTCCTCCCATGCAAGAACGACAAACCCGGCGTACTCGAGCTTGCCCATAAGCTCATCGTGTGACAGCGCTCCGGTGAGGCAACTGTGCACAGACAATGCCTGAAGCTCCGGAATGGCTCTCACATCCCGCACATAGACGTCGCTCAGGATCAGTTTGCCCCCGCGCCTTAGAACCCGCCGGCATTCCCGGAGAGCCGCATCGGGGTCCCTGGTGAGCGATAGGCTGCATTCCGCGAGAACGCCGTCCCATTGGCCGTCGAATAAGGGCAAACTCTCTCCCGCTGCTCGAATCAGTGGCAGAAGACGGTTTCTTGCCAGCCCCTGCGCGAGCATTGGAAGCGACGGGTCGACCCCTGCGGCAAGGAACCCGTGCCGCACGATCAGGTGTTCCACTGTGGCCCCGGTCCCGCACCCCACGTCGAGGAGCCGGGAGCCGGGAGGAAACGCGCACAGGGAAAGCGCCCGCTCCGTCAGCGCCACCCCGCCCGGACGGATGAAGCCGCCCGTAACCCCGCCCGCTGCGATTCGCTCGTAAACCTTACACTTGCCGGCATCGGGCATATGAACCCCTTTCCCCGGGCGCCTACTTGTCTTCGAGCAGCTTCTCGACTTCCGCCATCTTGCCGAGCGCAAGGTCTTCCTGGATAAACACCTGGCCGCATCCGCGGCATCTCGGCAGGTCAACGGGAAACGCATTGCCCAGGTAGGATATTCCGACCTTCCCCATCTCCAGTGGAAGGTTGCATTTCAGGCACAACCAAACCTGTTCCTTGGCGCGATCTTCATGTGGAGTCACGGTTTCACATCCTCGGCGATTTCCATACGGTGGCTGTAAGCGTTATGAACGACGAACTCATCCCCGGAAGGGGAGTATTCCACCCAGTAAGTGACGCTTGCCGGTTTGTGGTGGGCCATGAAATGACCGGTATTCCGGTTAATGAGCTTATAGCCGGTTCTTTCGGCAGCGTCGATCACCTGCTTCAAGTCCTCAACAAGGATCAACCGTTCCTCCATGAGTTGTTGAACCGCATCGGAAATCTTCAGCCGGATGGTTTCGTAGCCCTGCGCCTCAGCCGTGGTTTCTCCCCACAACTCCCTGAGCATCGCGTTTTTCAACCGAACCCGGTTTTCATGACGCTGCGAATAGACGGGACCTTTCCGTAACGCGGCTTCATCCCCGGGGGTTGCGAAGATCAGATCCAAAAGGTGCAGGGTACGCTTGCCGCTGAAAGCAAGGTAATCACGGCACATGGCGCAATAGGCCAGATAGTCTCGCGGGCTTTCTTCGATGCGTCGCCGGATGGCTCTCTTTGCAAGATCCGGGTTGGCGAAAAACATAAGTCCGCCATAGCCGCAACATTCCGTTTTGTCGCGACTTAAAGGCAATTCCTCGATCTCAAAGCCGAGGCGGCCCAGGATGTTGCGTACGCTCTGCTGAATGGCGCTGTCATGCCGAGTCGTGCAGGCGTCGTGCACGGCGATGACTTCGCGCTTCTGCCGCTTTACGCTTTCAGGAAAGCCCAGGCTGTCGAGCATTTCCCAAAGCGAAATGATCGGAACATCCGGCAAATGGGTCTTAAAGATCTCGTAGCAGGTCGAGCAGGCGACAATCAGGCGAGGACTCCCCAGTTCCCGCCACAAGGCCAGGCAATCCTCCCTGGTGGATTCAAAAAGCTCCCTCCGACCCGACCAGTCCGCCGGAGCCCCGCAGCACCGGGACATGAAGCCGACTCCGCCGGAGAGCTTCCCAGTGAGCAGAGTGTAAACGCTCTTCACATGCTCCGGAGCCGACGCGGCAAGCTGGCACCCCGGAAAGAAAAGGAAGCGGCTTTGATCAGTTCCTGGCTGCCGGCGAGCGAAAGCACATTTTTCACTGTTGCTGAACAACATGTCCCGCAAGGGAAAGTCGTGAGCCGACGGCGGCATCTTGCCCTGATTTACCAGGATTTCGCGAGCCTTTTTGCAGACCAGACCCATGTGCAGATCCTCGGGGCAGACCTCCTGACAGAGCCCGCAAAGGCTGCATGAGTTGATGAGCTTGTTCGCGCTGCGATGCCCCATAACGATGGAGAGGTTGTTGTAAATTTGGCGCACGTACTTTTTAGGGTAAGCGCTAAAACTGTTGAGATATTCACAGACCTTGACGCATTCAAGACACTGGCATTGCAGGCATCTTGAAGCCTCACGGGCGGCTTCCTCCCTGGAATAGCCTTCCTGCGGTCCGCTTATCGGCGTTGCTGCAAGCGGTTCTACGCCCTCCGTACTCGTGTACAGGCGGGTTGGCAAAGGTCCTTCTCGCGCGCGGGAGGCAGTCAGGGAGACCTTTTGCAGAAACCGGTCCATGGAGATGGCCGCAATCCTGCCATCTGAAATGGAGTGAATCGGCGACCTTTCCCCCCGGCCCGGCGGAAACCGCCTCCCGCGAAGACACCTTCCCGGCTGGTGGCCAGAGTCACTGAATCGACTGCTATATTGCCTCCGGCGGAGGTCGCAAGGCCGAAAACATCCGAAGTCTCAACGCCGGTGGCGACGTAAACAGCGTCAAAATCCCCGCAAAGGGCATCGAACGAGATATCTTTCCCCACGGTGGAGTTCAGCCGAACCTCGACCCCGATCTTCTCCAGGACTTGCAGGTCCCCTGCAATAATCTCCCCGGGAAGTTTTTCTTCGGGGAAGCGCCATAGGCTGCCTCCCAGGTGCGGCCCCTTCTCGAAGACCACCACTGCGTAGCCCTTTCTTGCAAGCTCGAAAGCCGCAGTCAGGCCGCTCAGCCCGCCTCCCAGCACGGCGACGCGTTTCTCTTTTTTAGGAAGCGCCGCGATTTTTTCCGAAACTTCGGCGGCGTAATCAAGACACGCCTTTTCGATGGCAACAACGGCCAGGGATTCCCCCGCTTCCCTCCGTTTGCAAACGGACCGGCAGGGCTGATCGCAGACCCGGCTGACGATCCCTGGAAAAGGGACCGTTTTTTTGAAAATTCTTGCCGCCTCCGTGAAGTTTCCCCGAGCCGTTTCGGCCATCATGGCCCGCACGTCCACATGGACGGGGCAGGCGGCGGCGCAGTTCGGGGGCTGCTCCTGTATGCATCGATCTTCCAGCTCGCGCAGTTCGTCTTGTTCCATGGTTCTGAAGAACTTCCCTCCGATGAACGCCGTGAGGAGATGATAAGGGCGTGCAGTGAATCGTCAAAGTCCAATAATGAGAGAAGCTCCCTGCCGCCATTGTTGAGCACGGTAGGGAGCGAGGGCTAAGAGGTTTCAGAATTGAGGATCAACCCATGCCTTTTCAGTGTGCGGCCTTTGCTTCAAGAGCTGCCTTCACTTTCTCCGGCAGAGCCGGGAGGCGCTTCATGCGCACACCGCACGCATTGTAGATGGCGTTGACAACGGATGCGTGGGGTGAAGTCAGCGGGAGCTCTCCCACACCGGCCGCTCCAAAGGGCCCGTTGACGCGCGGCGTTTCCACATAGAGAATATTGAAGTTATCGGGGATATCCTTGGGATACGGGATGCCGCAGGAAAGCAGGCTGGTGTGCTTTTTGAGGTCCTCGAAGTCCTCCGAGAGCGCAAGCCCGATCCCCTGGGCTATGCCGCCGTATATCTGCCCGTCTACCACGAGCTTGTTGTTGATCTTGCCAACGTCGGCAACTATCGTAAACCCCTCGACCTTCACCTTGCCGGTCTTTACATCCACTGCCACTTCGCTCATGAAAACGCCGTACATGTAGATGGCGAACGGCTTGCCCTGCGCATTTTCGTCGCAGAACACGTTCATGGAGGCTGCCCACTTGCCGGAGAAGCGAACGGGGATTTTTTCCGCCACCATCTCGTCATAGGTTCGGTAGCCGCCGTTGGGTTTTTTCATAGCCGCAAGAAGTTGTTCACAGCCGCTATTGATAGCGTTTCCGGTTATAACCTGCTGGCGGCTGCCACCCGAGGGTCCGCTGTTGGGCGTGATGGCCGTATCGTTCATGACAAGTTTGATTTTCTCGGGGGCGATCCCCAGCGGGCGCAGTGCTTCGTGCGTCGTGCCGAGGCATCCCATGTCGGCTCCCTGGCCGTGGTCCTCCCAGCTTGAATACACGGTGACGCCGTCCCTGGTGAGCTCGATGGCAACCTCCGAAGCGTCAGGCCCATCGATGCCGCAGCCGTAGATGCCGATCGACACACCCACACCCTTCTTAACTTCGGCCGTGGATTCGGCCTTCGCCTTCTCTTTTGCTTTCTGGTAGAGCGGACGCAGCTCGTCTATCATTTCCTTAAGACTGAAGACTTCCGGCTCCTGGCCGGTCGGTGTGGTATCGCCGGGGCGGTAGACGTTCAGGGCGCGCAGCTCCAGGGGATCCATGCCGACCTTTTGCGCCAGTTCGTCCATGAGAACCTCACTGGCGAGAAAACTCTGAGGAGAGCCGTAAGAGCGGAAGGCGGAGCCCCATGCATGGTTGGTGCACACCGTGCGGCCACGGCCCCGAATGTTGGCAATGCCATAGCCTGCGCCTATGAACTGTGCTCCGCGCAGGGTCAGAAGATCGCCGAACTCGGAATACGGACCATGGTCCACTACCCAGTCGGATTCCATGGCAGTTATTTTACCGTTTTTGTCCGCGCCGTACTTGAGCTTGATGAAAAAGGGCGAGCGCTTGCCCGTATAGGTGATGTGCTGATAGTAGTCGTATCTGAGGAAAACCGGACGACCGGTCGCCATGGCGGCAACTCCGACCAAAGCTTCCATGGTCGGGCTGAACTTGTAGCCGAAGGTGCCTCCAGTGGGGTTCTGCACAATGCGCAGCTTATCCGGCTCGATACCCAGGCCCGGCGCGATCATGGCGTGATGGAGAAATATGGCTATGCTCTTCGAGTGAATGGTGAGCCTTCCGTCCTCATCGAAATAGGCAAAACCAACGTCGGTCTCATTAGTTAGATGAGGCTGCCTCTGGAGGTAGAACTCGTCTTCCACGACGTAGGCGGCCGAATCCATGAGCGGTTTTGTCTCGCCGCCCTTTGCAATCTTCTGCTCGTAGTAGACGTTTGGGGTGCCGGGATGGATCTCGATGGCGTCATCTGCCATGGCGGCAGGTGCGCTCATATAGGCGGGAAGCTCTTCGAGCTTTATCACGACCTTTTCGGCCGCCGCCCTGGCGTTCTCCTCCGTGTCGGCGCAGACGATCGCGATGGCGTCACCGAACTGGAACACCTTCGTGTCGCAAAGGATTGGCCGGTCCCAGCCGTCGCCCTTGTTCGTCGGGAAGGTGATAAGACCCGTGATGCGGTTCTTGCCCTTGACATCCTTATGGGTCACCACCTTGTAGACGCCATGCATCTTTTCGGCTTCGGAGGTGTCGATGGAGAGGATATTGGCGTGGGAAACCTTGGCCTGGACGAGCGCCAGTTGGAGGGCATCGGGCGGGAGCTTGAGCCCGAGGTCTGCTCCGTAGTCGCAGGTTCCGGTCACTTTGGCCAGGGCGCTCGGACGCGGGTATTTTCCGCCCCAGATCTTTCCGTCGGCGGGGATCTTGTAGGCCAGTTGCCCCTTGGTGATCTCGCCGCGCAGGACCCGCGCCGCGTCCATTACCGCGTCGACCAGGGGCTTGTACCCCGTGCACCGGCAGGCGTTCCGGTGCGTCTGAAACCAGTCACGCACGTCTTCACGGGCGGGATTGGAATTCTGATCCAGCAGGGCCTTGGCGGAAACGATGAAACCGGGGCTGCAGAAGCCGCATTGCGCTCCGCCGTGAACCATCCAGGCCACCTGGATGGGGTGGAGGTCATCCGGCGTGCCTATGCCCTCGATGGTGGTGATCGCGGCGCCATTTTCGACTTTTTGCATCTTGGTAACACATGAACGAACCAATTTCCCGTCCATGATGACCGAGCAGGCGCCGCACTGGGCCATGCCGCACCCGACCTTGGTGCCCGTCAGGCCGAGCTGTCTGCGAAGCACGTCCGCCAGCGAAGCTTCGGGGCTTGCGATAATCGTCCGGGGTATCTCGTTGATGTAAAGGACCTTTTTCTCCATGGCCTTCTCCTGATCTGAGGTAAACGACAAGCAAGCGATCAAGCACCCTTGGCAAAGCCGCAGTCCGGGTACCTGCACTCCTTGCAGTGGACGCACAGTCCTCCGTGCGCCAATCCGACGATATCCCTGCGCGTGATCTCTTCACCCGCGAGCAGCCTGGGAAGAATTACGTCAAAGATGCTGGTCTTGTGGTACATGACACACCCCGGCAGCCCGAGCAGGGGAACATCCCCAAGATAGGCCAGCATGAACATTGCGCCGGGAAGAACCGGAGCGCCGTAGGTGACCACGCGCGCGCCGCAATCCCCAATGGCCCCCGGTGTGACGTCATCGGGGTCCACCGACATGCCGCCCGTGACGATGATCATTTCGGCGCCCTGGATTGAAAACGACCGGATTTCATCCACAATCCGCCTCGAGTCGTCGGACACAAAGGTTTGCCCGAGGACGCGGCACCCAAATTCACCGAGTTTTTCACGAACGACGGGACCGAATTGGTCCTCGATACGGCCGTGGTAAACCTCGCTCCCGGTCGTAATGATTCCGACGTTGAGGCTCCTGAACGGCAGGACTTCGATCAGCGGTTGATGTTGGGAACAAATGCGCTCGACCCGTTCGATCTTCTGTTCTTCGATGACCAGCGGAATTACACGGGTCCCGGCGAGCACCTTCCCTTTGGCAACCCTCTGATGCGTGTGAAGGCTTGCGAAAACGATCTCTTCGGCGTTGATCTCAAATAGGGCCTCCAGGTCGATCTTGAGCAGCCCGTCAATCGTCGCTGCAAGATCCACCTTGCCTTCCGAGGGTGTTGAGAGCGCGATATGTCTACCGGCTGCGGCCCGGGCAATCCGGACAGCGGCCTCGTTTTCGTGAATGAGACCGCTATCGGTTTCGATGTCCCAGGCATAGACATGCTCTTTTCCCATGCTGAGTAGTTGCGGTACGTCCTCTTCCCGAAGGATGTGGCCTTTTCGGAAGGCAGGCTCTTTCCACTGCCCCGGGATAATCCGGGTCACATCATGACACAGCACCATCCCAACGGCACTTTGTACCGGAACCACCTTCATTGACTTCTCCTCCAGGGCTTAGCTGTAAGGGTTGCGATCCATCCGAACAGTGAATCCTCCTGGGCTGAGCTTAATGCAGGCTCGAAGGTCTCCTGGCAGAGAAGCTGGCCGGGACAGTTGCTTTCAACCCGGCGGTCGCGAAAATTAAAATGGAGATCGGTGTTATAGATGAGGGAATGTTTTCTTCGGTCAGCTCAAAGCCAGACTTGGATGCACTTTGCGCCACTCGACCAACTATTTCGGCTGCCCAAGGTACACACGTCGATCTTTGTATCATGCATGACATAGTGCTTGCAAGCATTATGTAATTCAAAGCATAACGATCCGGAAAAAAATTTATTCTCTGCAATGAGGGTGGATTGCCCCGGGCTTCCCCACGCATCCACCGGGCGCGGCAACAACAAAGTGCTCATTGTCTCTGGACAACACCGGCAACATTCATTATTAATCATGATGACCACTGATTTGGAAAGTTCAGGTTTTCTATGAGCGTATCATCGAACGAAACGACACTTTCCTCGGCTCAGAGCCGGAAACGCCTCGCCGCAAAATCGAAGCTGTGGATCGAGAATGAAAAGGGTGAGGCCGTGTTCGGCGAAGGGCCCTTGCGAATTCTGGAGGCCATCGAAAAACACGGCTCCATTCATGCAGCGGCCCATGAACTTCAGATGAGCTACCGAGCCGTATGGGGGAAGATCCAGAGAACCGAAAGGCGGCTGGGGCAACCTTTGCTTCTGCGCAAAACCGGAGGGATTAAAGGCGGAGGGTCGCAACTTACCCCCTTTGCAAAGCAGATCATCAAGCGGTATAGAAAACTGAAGAAGCAGGCTGAAACGGCCATGACCAGATTCTTTGACGATTTTTTCGCTTCGAAATAGATAAATCGCGCTACCAATAGCCCGGCTGAGCGATAACAACTTGAGTGGGCAAATAGATGAGATGAAGCCCGAAGAGGAGGTGGAAGATGGCAAAGGTTCTCGTGCTTTACTACAGCATGTATGGCCACATCGAAACTATGGCGAAGGCGGTGGCCGAAGGCGCCCGAAGTGTTGAAGGCACTGAGGTCACGATCAAGCGCGTGCCCGAACTCATGCCGGAGGAGGTGGCGCGCAAGGCCGGCGCCAAGCTCGATCAAGTGGCGCCGATCGCCACTATCGATGAATTACCGGGCTATGACGCCATCATTTTCGGCGCTCCAACCCGTTTTGGCAACATGTGCGCACAAATGCGCAATTTTCTGGACCAGACCGGTGGCCTGTGGTTCAACGGCAGTCTAATTGGCAAGGTGGGCGGCGTTTTCACCTCGACCGCCACCCAGCACGGCGGACAGGAAACCACCATCACTTCCTTTCATTCGACGCTTCTGCATCATGGCATGATCATCGTGGGCGTTCCTTATTCCTGTCAGGAACTCATGAACATGAGTGAACCAACAGGCGGCTCCCCTTATGGTGCGGGGACGCTTGCCGGGGGAGACGGCAGTCGGCAGCCTTCGGACAATGAGCTCAAGATCGCTCGCTTTCAAGGGACCCACCTGGCCAAGATCGCCAGGAAGCTGTCGGCATAAGCACAACTGCCGGTCCGGCAGGCGTGCCCGCGCTTTTGGCGGGCGTGTGCCGGCCCGGGAATCGTTTGCAGTCTTCTGCGCCGTCATCAGCCATCAAGACGGTATTACGGCTGTTTTCCGGCAATGACAGCCTCCAGCCGAGGTTGGATTACAGGCAGACGGATAATGAATGTCGAGCCTTTTCCCGGCTCGCTCTCGGCCCTGATGGTGCCCCCATGCCGTTCAACAATCTTGCGGCATATGGCAAGCCCCATTCCAGTCCCATGATATTCGCCCTGACCATGCAATCTCTGGAAGGGCTTAAAAATCAGTTCAGCAAACTGCTGGTCAAATCCGATGCCGTTGTCTTTAACGAAAATCTCACATATTCCCTGCCTGTCAAACCTGCTGTATATCCTAACCAGAGGAGCTTCGCGGCTGCGGAACTTCAGAGCGTTACCAATCAAATTCTGGAAAAGGCTCAACATCTGACTTCCATCAGCCTCGATGACAGGGATGTTTTCGATTTCGATCCGGCATCCTGTTTCTTTAACTTTTGCTTCGAAAACATCGGCTGCCTCGCGCGCCAAAGCAGCAAGGTCTATTTTTTTGAATAGCTCGGGTCTCGCAGCCATCCTGGAGAATTCGAGCAAGTCACGCAATAGATGCCGCATACGATTTGCCGAATTTATGACCCGATCCAGATAATCCTGACCGGTAGCGTCCAGGGCCGGGGCGCATCTTTTTTTGGCCATGTCGCAGAAAGTCTGTATCTTGCGCAAGGGTTCCTGGAGATCGTGGGATGCGACAAAAGCAAAATCCTGCAATTCCTTGTTTATTATTTCAAGCCGCGACGCATAGAGTCTTAGCTCTTCTTCGGACCGCCTTCGCTGATCGGCCACTCGTATTGATCCGATTCCATAAGCAAGGTTTTCGGCCGTGTTGCTCAGCAAGCTCGCTTCGCCTTCGTCGAAAGCGTCAGGTTCCGAAGCATAGATTGTAAGCGCCCCGATGACATTCCTCTCTACAATCAAAGGCAGCGCTATGGAAGAAGCGTAGCCTCTTCTGGTCCCCTCTGAGCGCCAAGGTTGGTAAGCAGGATTGGATAAAGCGTTCTGTGAAATAATGATTTTACCGGTACGGATGGCGGTTCCGGTCGGTCCTCTGCCACTCTCGGTATCGGCCCATGTAATTCCCGCCTGGTCCAGATAACCCTGGTCGTATCCGGCGGTGGCAATCGGGAGGACAGTTTTGTTTTCATCATTTTCAGCAAAGCCCACCCAGGCCATGCGGTAGCCGCCTACATCCACCACAATCCGACACACTTGCCGGAGCAGTTCCATTTCTTCTGTTTGACGCACCGTCGCCTGGTTGCATTCACTCAGGGTCCGGAATGCTCGGTCGGCTTTTCGGAATCGTTCCTGGGCAATTTCCCTGGTGGTGATATCGCGGTTCACTTCGAGAAACCCTGCCGGTTCCCCGTCCCTGCGGACCTGGATGCTATCGACAACTACACGTTCGCCGTTTGCCGTGGTGTGCTTAAGTTCACCCTTCCACTCCCCCTTTTCGAGGAGGGTCTGAGTAATTTTCTCATAGGGCATGGGAAACACTGTCTTTAGAAGCTCATGGCTTATCTGCCCGAGGGCTT
Source organism: uncultured delta proteobacterium (assembly GCA_963805125.1). Classification (GTDB taxonomy): domain Bacteria; phylum Desulfobacterota; class Syntrophobacteria; order Syntrophobacterales; family Syntrophobacteraceae; genus SbD1. The sequence goes on from CAWDTD010000003.1 coordinate 33,191, forward strand.
CCTCCCTGGTGAACCCGTATGTTTCCCGGGCGCCTCTGCTCCAGAAAACTATCCTGCTCTCGGTATCCCTTACAAGGATGGCGTCATGGGCCAGATCGATGAGTTCGGCCTTCTCTTGCAGGGCCTGGTTTGTCGCCAGCAACTCCCGGGCGCGCTCCTGTACGCGCAATTCAAGTTCATCACGTGATTTGCGCAGCTCATCTTCCATCTGCCTGCGCTCCGTGATATCGCGAAGAATGCAGGTGCTCACCCGGCCGTTTGGCAGCTTTCTTCGGAAGGCGGAGATTTCAATCGGGAAAAGACCGCCATTTTTATGTTTGGCAACAATCTCGACGGTCTTTTGTGAACTCATGCCCTGAGAGGCTTCGATCAGCTCTGCCAGGGTGTTCTCATGCTCTTCGGCAATAAGCATCCCGAAAACCGGCGAGCCGATTGCTTCCGGCTTTGAATAGCCAAAAATTTGTTCAGCGCCTGAATTCCAGAGAATTATCCTGTTTTCCTGATCAAAAGAGATAATTGCGTTCGAAGCTGTTTCGACAAGGGACCTGTAATTGGCTTCAGCATCCACGAAAAAGCCCGAGATGATTTCTTCCAGGGGCAATCCGCTGGACTTTCCGCTTCGAACTGCGGCCAATATGGCGATCAGCGAGAAGATTGTTCCCAGGTAGTTCGAGGTTCGCCCCACCCAGCCGATAGGGCTGCCGACAATTCTCTGGATGTAAAAAGCAAACAGCCCCAGCGCCAGCATCGCCAGACACAGTGAGTACCAATAGAAAAAGTCCGATTTGATCCTCAGATAGTTGTTCATGAAAAGGAGGCAAGAGGTGGCGTAGAGAAAGATTGCGAGCCCCAGAACTATCTGTCGAACAGCCGTTGGTCCGGACCCCTGAATGAAGAATGGGGGAACAACGTGCTGAACGGCTGCAAATGAGAAGAGAACGGCAAACATTAAGATCGCGGAATAAGCAGGCACTACGGTCAGCTTCTGCCAACCCGGCTCCCGCCGGTATGATTTCCGGGAGGAGTTGATTATCGCCCCGGCGAAATGGCAGAGCGAACCAAGCAAGGCCCCCGTATTGTAGATGGTCACATTAAAGTTTGCCCCACCCTGCAATTCTATCAACCAGCCTGCCGATGCGGCACACAGGCCGAATCCGAGCATACCGCACCCCATCAGCAGAACACTGGAGGATCCCGTTCGCAGATAGGTCCTGGCGGCGAAGAAGGCGACCACCAGGGGAATTATCGCGGTGAAGATGGTATTGGTGACGCCCAGCAGGTACTTCGGTTCATAAAGGAAGGTGATGTCCAGGGCATAAAGCGCCACTATGGCAAGCATGGACGCAAAAACCAGCAGGAGACCGATTAGCTTCTGGTAATGGGACTTTTCTTCTGATTTAGCTGTCATAATTGCTACTACTCCGGCAGGTAAATCTTCAGGCGGCATCCAATTAACGGCAGAGCGCCGCGATAGCTCAACCCCCGGGGATTTTCTCAGCGGCAACCACACCGAGCAGGGCGCCTTTTTCATCACGAATTGCTCTGGTGATGCCAAAGACAGGTTCTCCGGCAGTCCTTGAAAGTACGAGTTCGCCCACGGTCCACTCGCGGCCGCCGGCAATGTCTCGAAAATAGGCCCGGTCACTGTTGTTGGCGCCAACCAGGGCAGGGTTGCTGGAGTAAATGAATGTGCCCTCGGGGTTGACCCGGGAAAAATCGCAAATAGCGGCATCGGCAAGTTGGCTTTCCCGAAGAAGGCGTGTGACGTCCTCGGGAGTCACCGGGTGTGCAGAGCTAATGGGAATCCCTACAGAAAGTTCCTGGTGGAGGACATCCCGCACGAAATTCTCGAATGTCTTTGCTGCGGCACGGCCTATTTCAAGATTGGCATTGAGTTCTTCTGCGCGGAGGGTCTGGAATTTGTTAGAAGTGTCGTAACCTTCAACAGGGAGTGTGGGGATGAGCAAAACAAGCAGAAGGAGAATAAGCTCACCCTGGATGCGCAGCCACAACCTGCCCTGACTAAATCTTCTTGAACAGGGCGTCGTCTTCATGGGAAATTCCCCGAGCGGTTGTGTTGACCGGGTTCACTGTGGATTGAAAAAATCGAGGACTATAAATTCCCCCCCCCGGATTTCGCAGGAGCCTGCTCATGATCGCGCACCCGCTCGGCCTCGTAATATAGACTTATAAACAACACTCCGCGATAGAGACGGGCCCCGGTGGGCGCCCCTGCGCGATGTACTTCGCGGAGCGCGGAGGCCGACCGCTCATTCTCGGCGGCCCTGTCCCAACCGGTCCCCACCGGTTGCCGACGCGAGACGGGGGCGAGCGCGGGAGGCCTTATCGGGCATGGCCCTGCTCCTTTGTGTTCAGTTAAAACGATTTATCCCTTTGCCCTCTTTTCAGTGCGTGGCCATGATGGCCGCGTTTATTATTTTTCTTTCGTGCAGTCGTTTTTGAGTGTTTTCTATGGTGTTTGGCTGTTTTCTTCTTTGTTATTGCGGCTTTTTTGGCCGTGGCTGCATGAGCCTTTGCACCGGCAGACCTTTTTCCCGAGACGGCCCTTGCAGGGTTGTTTTTCACTGAAGCGTACCGGGAAGAAGTTTTGCGCTTCTTAACCGTCGATTTTTTAGCTGCGTTGTTTATTTTTTTCTTATGGTTCAAGACCAACTTTCTGGGCACCGGCAGCTTTGCAAGGCCACATGCGGCCACACTGACATGTTTTCCGGCCCTTCTCACCCGCGCTCTTTTGACTCCGCGCGCCCCTCTGGCCGCTGCCGCGCGCGCGCCTTTCGCCCTCGCAGCCCTTGGGAGCGCAATGTATTTGATCTCATTGTACGGGGCGCCGGTTTCACGGAACCCGGCTTCAATGAGCCTCTCAGCTTCAGAACACCGCACCCGGGCATTTCGCGCTCCCATCACCACAGCGAGTATCCTGGTATGATCGCGCCTTGCGGTCGCCGCGATATTGTAGCCCGACGAGCACACGAAGCCGGTCTTCAGGCCGTCGACTCCGGGGCACTTCCCGAGAAGCTTGTTGGCATTATGATGCGAGTGTCTGCCGTAGGTGTATGACTGCATCGAATGTATAGTCAACGATTCAGGAAAACGGCGAAGGTATGCTACCGACAGCCTTGCTATGTCGCGCGCCGTGGTTACCTGACCCTCGGCGGGCAGTCCGTTGGGCGTCATGAAGCGGGACCTGGTCATTCCCAATTCACGAGCTTTGGCGTTCATTTTCCTGACAAATCGTTCCACACTTCCGCTGATGTGCTCTGCAACCGCGACAGAGGCGTCATTGCCTGACACCACCGCTATTCCTTTGATGAGTTCCTCCATAGGAACGAAGGTGCCTGCCTTCAGACCCATTCGGGAACCGCCCGTGGATGCGGCCCGCCTGCTGACCACGACTTTGTCGTAAAGGCTGATATGGCCTTGCTCGATAGCTTCGAAAACCAGATATAGGGTCAGAACCTTGGTAATTGAAGCGGGGGCGATAAGACAATCGGCATTTTGCTCGAAAAGAACGCTGCCGTTTCCCATGTCCAGCAGGATAGCAGAACGAGCATTTACATGCTGATTTACCGAAGCCTGTAAGATTTGAGGAACAAGCAAACAAAAAGAGAAAACAAGGAGAACGCACACGAACCGCCTTTTGCGCTGCATCAAATCCTCTCCTCTTGTATGTCCCGATTCCGGAAACGAAACTGGGCAAATAATTTGTAGCCCGGCGTCTTAGATCGCCAGCCATCGAGCTCCTTGACAGTACCGAACCATGAGCATCTATGGTGATATAGAAGCTATTTGTCAACTGAAATTATCCAACTCTCTATCTAAAAGTCAGGACAAGGATCAATTTTGGTTCGGGAAAGTATTTTTTGCCATGAGAAGGGGTCTTTTGATATATACTTCGCCAACTTTAAAAACCGGGGCGAAAGGGGATGGTGAAATGTTCGGACGGATGATGGATTTTCTATCCAGGGATATGGCGATGGACCTTGGTACCGCCAATACCCTCATATATGTCAAGGGCAAGGGTGTCGTTCTGGATGAACCATCCATGGTCGCCGTTGAAAAGGAATCGGGCAGGGTGGTTGCCATTGGACGGGAAGCAAAGAGCCTTGCCGGCCGCCACACCAGGGCAATGATCGTGACCAGGCCGATGCGGGACGGGGTCATTTCTGATTTTGAAATGGCCTCTTTCATGGTTCGGTCGTTTCTTGGAAAAGTATTCAGACGGTTCCCCCTGTCGAAGCCAAAACTGGTTGTGGCCGTCCCGATTGGGATCACTTCGGTTGAGAAGCGTGCGGTAATAGAAGCCGCAGACATGGCGGGCGCGGGCAAGGTGTTCCTTATCGAGGAGCCGATGGCCGCCGCAATCGGGGCAGGTATCCCGATCGATCAGCCCGCCGGACAAATGGTGGTTGACATCGGCGGAGGGACAACCGAAGTGGCGATCATTTCCAAATTCGCCGTCGCCTGCAGCGAGTCGCTCAGGGTGGCGGGCGATGAGGCCAACGAAGCCATCTGCCACTTTATCCGGCAGCAACACGGCATTGCCATTAGCGAAATGATGGCCGAGGTGATCAAGATGAAAATAGGTTCCGCAGTCCCCCTCAAAAAAACTCTCGAGCTAAAGCTCCGGGGCAAAGACCTCGTCAGAGGCATCCCGAAGATCCTCACCTTAACCGATGCCGATATCAGGCTTGCCATAAGGGAGCCGACACAGGCAATAATTGAAGCTATCCGGCGCGTTTTGGAAAAAGCCTCACCCGACCTGGCCTCGGATGTGGCCGAAAACGGCATTTGGCTGGCCGGCGGCGGTTCCCTCCTCAAAGGACTTCTAGCGCTGGTTCACCAGATTGTGGGAGTCGATGTGTTAAGATCCGAAGACCCGCTTCGAGCGGTAATCCGCGGGGCCGGCTCGGTAACCGAACATTTTGATTACTACCGTAATGTGTTCCTGAACTGATATTGAACTAAAGAAACACCCTTTAAAGGCCGATTTATGTTTCATGCCATGCCCGGAGACCCTCCCAAACCATGGCCCCATATTCCCGGACGAAAAGAGGAGCGATTTCCATGATGACCCATACGGTAACCTCCGGCTCTTACATGATCAGCAGGGAAAAACCCCAAATCATGCAGGCATTCCTGGGAAGCTGCGTTGGTGTTACCCTGTTTGACCGGAGGGCCGGAATTGGAGGTCTCATCCACCTTCTGCTCCCCGAACCCCCCAGCATGGACCTCGGCTGGAAACCGGAAGTGAGCGCTGCCATCGGCATGCCTATTTTCATCGACGAGCTTTGCAGACAGGGCGCCGGAAAGGAAAGGCTGCAAGCCTGTATCGCAGGAGGAGCGCTCATCGACCCGGTCTCACAGACCGATTTGGCGCTCGATATCGGGGGGCGCACGGCGGAAATGGCGCAGCATATCCTGCAGAGCGAAAACATCCCGATCCTGAATGCCGAAGTCGGAGGGTTTTTCTCCTGTTGCATCCGCCTTAATCTCACGACATGGCAAACGACCATCGAACCCTTTGTAATGCCCGCCCCTGAGACTAAAGCCGAAGATTTTACCCGGCCACAGGCCGAGCAACTCAATGAAGTGATCGAAGAACTCGTTCCCATTCCTCAGATAGCCCTCAAGATCATCCGCATGATCGACGATGAGAATTTCAGCTTCCGGGAGGTCTCGCGTGAAGTTATTCAGGACCAGGTGCTGAGCGCGAGAATAATAAGGATGTGCAACTCGGTTTCCATTAACCCCGCCATGAAAGTCGATTCGATAGACAGGGCATTGCTGAGGATTGGGCAAAAGAACCTGATGCTCCTGGCCCTCTCGTTCTCGATCGAAAACTTTATGGATAATCTTGTCTCCCTGCCGAAGCGAGGGTATTCTCTCTGTAAAGGGGGCCTATTTCAGCATTCAGTGTGGACAGCCCGTATCAGCGGCAAGCTGGCGGAACTTACCGCAAAGGCGCCCCCCGACCAGGCTTACACGGCCGGCCTCCTGCATGATATCGGAAAGGTGGTCCTTGACCAGTACATGTACAGCGCCTATCCGCTCTTTTACCGGCAACTTCAAACACAGGGCAACCATCTGGCGGACGTGGAGAAAAAACTCTTCGGCATAGCTCATACTGATGCGGGGTACCTGCTGGCCCGTCGCTGGGATATGCCGGAGTTTGTAAGCGAAACGGTGCTCCATCATCACGAGCCGGGCGAAGCCAACGGAAACCGGTCCATGGCGCACCTGGTATACGTCGCCGATCTGGTGAGCTCCCGTTTCCTTCCTGGACACTATCTGAATAAGATGGGCAGCTCGCACCTGCGCTCAAGCCTGGACGAACTGGACTTCGACATCAGGAATTTTCCGGAGCTGCTGGCCGGCGCCCCCTTCATTGCATTTTAAAAAAAACAAGACCCCGCGCGGAGAATAGAGCGCCGCGCCGCGCAGATCCGCAACCGCTGCTCAATACGAGGATGTCAGCCGGCAAGGGCGCGGGACGCTTTGGACGCTACTTTGCTGTTGAACCTGGCTACATCGATCACAAATCTCTGGTGCGACCCCTCGGAAATTTTGTCGACTCCATCGTCAGCTGCAAGAGAATAGGTGAGCTTGCGCCCCTCCACTTTTTCGAGCTTTACTTTAACGGTTACGCTGAGCCCGGGCGGAGTTGCCGCAATGTGAGTCACATTTATGGCAACTCCTACCGTCTGCTCGCGGGGCCAATCGATGTAAGGGTTGACCGACTGAATGCAGGCCCACTCGAACAGCCCGACCATGAAACCCGTCGCAAGCACCCTGGGCATCAACTGAAACTCGGAAGATTCGGGGTAAAGGTATGGCACCGTCTTTTCCTCGGGGATGAGAAAGCTAAATTCGAAACTGATGCCTGGCTGCAGTGTGTCTTTCACTTTGTGTCTCCTTTTCCTTTGCAATCTTCTGGACGGCGCCCGGAGCATATGATATGGATACATAATAAGTCAAAGTAATTGTTTTTATATTAACTATCAGAGCTGCTTATTCAATATGGAATGGCAACAAATCATCGGCTTCTACCATGTTGTGAAATTGCACAGTTTCACCAAAGCGGCCGAGGTGACATTTCGAACCCAGCCGGCGTTGAGTCAGCAGATCAAGGCGCTTGAGGAGGAATTCGGCTGTCAGCTCATTGAGAGAGTTGGCAAACGGAATCTTCGGCTCACTCCGGAGGGAGAGAGCTTTTTGAGCTTCGCAGAGCTTGTGCTGCGAGGAAGCGAGGATTTGAAGGAGAACCTGGAAGCAATCAAGGGAAATAAGGGCGGGCGGCTAAAGATCGCTGCGCCTTTCACAACGCTCTATCATCTTTTCCCCGAGGTAGTGAGGCAATACGCAAGCCAATTTCCCAAGGTGGAGCTGACCCTGCTCGACCGGCCCCAGCACATGGTTATCGACCTTGTTCGGTCTGGAGATATCGACTTTGGTTTCACTCTCGAGAAGGTGGTGCCCAAGACTCTTTTGGCTATTCGCTGGAAACAGGTCGAAACCGTGGTGATTGTCCCGGCGGGACATCCCCTGTGCGCTTCGAGACGAGTAAGCCTGAAACGACTCGCCAAATACCCTCTCATTTTGCCTCCCGCGCATTTGCAGCATCCGGGCCGCGTTCTCCTGGAAAAGGAGTTTCAGAAATTGGGGCTTGATTACCGCATCATTATGGAGTCTTCGAACATCGAACTAAGTTCGGTGTATGTCGAACTGGGCCTTGGCGTGTCGTGCGGCTCGATTATAAGAGATCTTCCACAGTTGAAGCGGCGCAAGCTCGAGTTTTTGTCCCTCGGCCATCTTTTCGGACCCGACCATATCGCCCTGGTTATGAGAAAAGATAAGGCGATGGCGCCCTATAAGCAGGCATTCATGAAATCCCTTCTGGGATGCTGACCAACTCGGGACTGGGGACTGAGGTACGGAAGGTGTTTTTCCACTCAGTCCTCAGCACTCAGCACACAGTCCTCATAAAGCCCCCGAGCTTTTCCGTAACCGAAAAATCATTTTCCCGACATGAAATTGGCAAGCTTGTTCAAGTAATGTCACCGGAATTTGCCTGGAGGGAGCAAAACTGCAAACCTATTTTGAAGGGGGACAAATTGGAAAACTTCAGCCTGAATACCGCTCTTTTGAAAGACATTCTCCAAAGCGCCAAACCACTGGGTCACAACGAAAAACCCGATAATCTCAATCTGGGGTTTGGCTTTGTCTACTACGGCCTGGCCAGGGCGCTCAGGCCGAAGCATCTTCTCGTCATCGGCTCCGGGTTTGGCTTCAGTGTCGTCTGTTTTGCTCTGGGAATAAAGGACAACGGGGGTGGCATGCTTACCTTCGTCGACCCCTCTTACTCCCTGATCAAAAACGGCCCGTTCAAGACGATCGGAGGAAAGGACAAATGGAGCGAGCCTCTCAGAGTCAATGCGCATTTCCAGCAGTTCGGGGTAGAGGACATGGTTACCCATTACAAATTAAGGTCGGACCAGTTTTTCTCATCCTTCAAAGCCCTTGGGTTGCCCCCGATCGATATTGCCTTTATCGACGGCAGCCACGCTTATGAAAACGTAAGAGACGATTTTCTGAACACACTCGAACATGTCCACAAAAATTCCTACATACTCCTCCATGATTCCAACATTTATGTGCGGGAAATCATCGGACACGCCGGCGTCAAGAAATGGCTGAAAATCATCAGGAAGGAGAAGGAGTTTTTCGAAATAGCCAATTTCCCCTTCTCATCGGGAATGGCGGTGGTTCACGTTCTTCAGGACAAAGTGTGGAGGTACGCAAAACGATAGGGTTTCCAATGACCATACTGCTCGCCGCCCTCGTTTTTTGCGCCTCCCTTTATCTGTTTTGGCGCCGTGCGTGGTTTTTTCGCAATCCCCGACGAATCATTCCTCCCGAAGGAACAGGCATACTCAGCCCTGCTGACGGCACGGTGGTATACGCAGAGCGGATGAAGCCGCAGGAGAGCGTGATCAGTATCAAACGGGGTATAAAAGCCACTCTCAACGACATCACAAGGGAGGACATAAGCCGTCCCAAAATTCTGATAGGCATATTCATGAGTCCCTTCAACGCCCACTACAACCGCATTCCCTTTTCCGGAACAATTCGATTCATTCGCCATTATCCCGCATCGGTTGACAACGTCTGCATGTTATCGATGCACCTTCGAACGCTTTTCAGACGGGCGCCCCTCTACAGGAACAGTTCGCATATAATCCGCAACGAAAGGACCGTTACAAAAATCGAAGGCAAGTACCGGGGCAGGGAACTGGCCTGCTACGTCGTCCAAATCGCCGCAAAAAGCGTGAACGGCATAGACGTTTATATGGGCGAGGGCAGCCAGGTCAACGCGGGAGAGATTTTCGGGATGATCCGCATAGGGTCGCAGGTAGACCTGGTGGTTACTCCCCTGGAAGGAATGAAAATCAGGGTTTCTGCGGGGCAAAAGGTCAAAGCCGGTCAGAGCGTTCTAATCGAATGAGAACCAGAAAAGGTATATGAGGGAGAAATCATGAGAATTGATTTGCACGTCCATTCCAAATATTCGGTTCGCCCTTCTCAATGGATACTTCAAAAACTTGGCTGCCCCGAATGCTTCACCGAACCCGCCGAAGTCTACAGGATCGCCATTCAGAAGGGAATGGACCTGGTCACTATAACAGATCACAATACCATCTCGGGCAGCGCCGAGATCGCACACCTGCCGAAAACGTTCATAAGCGAGGAGGTTACGACTTACTTTCCCGATGACGGCTGCAAAGCCCATGTCCTGGTCTATGACATAAATGATGCAATTCACCGCGAAATCCAGAAGGTGCGGGAAAACATCTTCGATCTGGTCGCCTACCTCAGCCAGGCCGGCATTGTTCACGTGCTGGCCCACCCGCTATACTCCGTCAACGACAAACTGAGGATTGAACATTTCGAAAAATTCCTTCTGCTTTTCAGAAACTTCGAACTCAACGGAGCCCGGGACGACTATCAGAACTACGCAATAAGACTGATTCTGGAACATCTATCCCCGCAAGTGCTTGACATGCTGGCCGATAAGCATGATCTTGCCCCCGTTTCCCCGCAACCCTGGCGCAAGAGCTTGACCGGAGGCTCCGACGACCACAGTTCTCTCAACATAGCCCGGCAGCATACGATGGTAAGAGGCGCCACGGACCTGAAGGAATTCCTCCAGGGGATCGATAAGGCGCGCACTGCGCCGGTGGGCAAGGGATCGACTCCCCGCGTCATGTCTCATAACATCTACGGGATTGCCTACCAGTACTATAAACGAAAACTAAACTTCAAAAGTGACGTGAATAAGGACCTGGTATTGCGTTTCCTGGACCGATGCCTTCAGGCGGACGCCGAATCGGACGAAAGACTTGTCACCAGGTTGATCTACTCCTGGAGAAAGCGCAAAGCTCCCAAACAACAGGAAGGATCCGGCATACAGGAGCTTCTGCGTTTCGAAGCTCAGAAGCTCCTGCAGGACGACCCCGGTCTTATGGACATAGCCGGCAACGGCCATGGCAAAACGGAAAACAGGGCGGAACGGTGGTTCAATTTCGTGGACAAGGTGTCCAACAAGGTCCTGATTCATTTCTGGGATTCTCTGCTCAGTAGCCTCTCCGGGGCTCAGTTCTTCAATATGTTTCAGTCGCTCGGCTCCGCCGGAGCGGCTTATACCGTGCTGGCGCCCTACTTTGTAACGTTCACCGTTTTTTCAAGAGACCGCCATTTCAGCGCAGCCGCCATGGAGCACTTCGGAATCGGCAAGGCCGGCGTCACGGGCATCGACAGGCCGGTAAAAATCGCTCATTTCACGGACACCTTCCATGAAATCAACGGCGTTGCGCTGACCATTCGGCATCAGCTCGAATTGGCCCGAAAAACAGGCAAAGATCTGACCGTGATTACCTGTGACGCCGGGACGGGGTCCCCTCTGAAGGGTCTGATGAATTTCAACCCGATCGGGGTTTACGGGTTTGCGGAGTACCCCGAGCAGAAGATGTTTCTGCCCCCGTTCCTCGAGATGCTCAATTATTGCTACGAACAGGGTTTTTCTCAAATCCATGTGGCCACACCCGGCCCGTTGGGTCTTGCCGCGCTGGCCGTGGCAAGAATAATGAAAATCCCGATAAGCGGGACTTATCACACCGCCATTCCTCAGTATGCTCATATCCTGACCGGGGACAGCTCAATCGAAGAACTGGTCTGGAAGTATACGACCTGGTTCTACGATCAGTTGAACCTGATTCTCGTTCCATCCGGGAGTACCGAGCGGGAATTGATAGAAAAGGCAATAGATCCGAAAAAGATCTGCCTGTTCCCCCGGGGAGTGGACACGGCTAGATTTCATCCCTCCAAGCGCAATGTCAACTTCCTCAAAGAACGGTTCAACGCGGGAGATGGTCCCAAGATTCTTTATGTGGGCAGGATCTCGAAAGAAAAAGACCTTCACGTTCTGGCCCGGGCATTCAGAAGCCTGCTGCAAACCGTCGAGCAGGTCGAGCTGATACTGGTTGGCGACGGGCCATACCTCAAAGAACTCAAGCAACTGCTTGCGGGCACGCCCTCTATATTCACCGGTTACCGGGACGGGGAGGAACTTGCGACAATTTATGCAAGCTGCGATCTTTTTGCATTTCCAAGCGCAACCGATACATTCGGCAACGTGGTGCTCGAGGCGCAGGCCTCGGGGTTGCCTGTCATCGTTTCGGATTCGGGAGGACCGCAGGAAAATATGATTCCGCGTAAAACAGGCCAGGTTGTGAAGGCTGGAGACGCGGAAGCCCTGTTCCAGACCCTCAAGTTTCTCCTCGCCGACCGCGCAAGGTTAAAGGAGATGGGTAAAGCCGCCCGGCTCAACATGGAAAATCGCGCCTATGAGCGCGCCTTCGATGAGACATGGCAAATCTATCAGAAAATTCGCGCCGGCTCGGACCCGGTACCGGCCGATGACACACGGAGCCGCAGAAAGGAGGCCGCCTGATCAACGGAGGACGGAAGTCGGAGAATGCAGCTATGATACGGTCTGGAACAGGGTTGGTTCTCGCAGCGGGATAGAGAATTGGAAGGCGGCAAGCCTTGAGGCCGGCGGTAATCCCCAAAGACAGCGGCTACCACACATTCAACTCCTGCAAATCTACAGCCTTCTCCAACACCAGGGACCTTTGGGCATCCAGTATGGCTATTGCCGTTATGCGGCCCAGCGCCCCCAAAAAGTATTCTTCTCTGCGGGTTAGGGTCTGTTTCGGAGTGCTGGCTCGCAAATATAACGTTCCCAGGTTTGTTTCCTTGAAGAAAATGGGGATTTTTTTCAAAATATGCCTGGAGGCGTCTTCAAGAGGCGAGGGAAACTCACCCTCTTCGGAAATTTCTTCACTCCTTAACGATTCTTTAAGGGTCGGAAAATCTGCAACATTAATTATATCAGATCTTTTTCCCGGTAAGTCATCGGAAGAAACCATGTAGCAATTATCTTCCTTGCTGTCCATATAGATCGCTGTACAGCGTTCAAGCCCCAACATCTCAGATAAAAGACCGGAAAGTCTGAACAAAAAACGGGATAAGTCTCCATGTTCTCCAATCGATAAAGCCACACTGTTCAGTACTTCCAATTCTCGATAATCTTCCTTGAGGAGTTCTTTTTCCTGGCAGATGCGATTATAGGATACGATCATGCCCCTTAAGAAAATAGCAAGAATGAGTATAAATGGAAATTGAAGTAAAGAATGTGTAGAAAAAAATGTTTGAGGAGATTGAATATAAGAAGTCACCCCGTATGCTACCAGAATAATTCCAAAAGTGGAATATACAAAAATGGCCTTGCGGGTTATGGCAGCCATTAAAAGGATGAGGAAAAAGGTGACATAAAATTCTGAATCTTTGGGTCCTACGATATAAATAATTACAGTTGTAATACCTATATCAAACAAAATAATCGAGTAAACTAATTTCCGTGTCCTAAACCATTTTTCAGGACTGAAAGACAAGAAAATATTCGTTAAGGCATATATTGGGAGAACTACATACAAAATGGCTGGAAAATACTTACCTGCATGGCTGAATAGGGTAATATATCCAATGATAATACCCAGAGTCCATCTAAGCTGGATAATTGTTCTCTTACTGAACTCCTCCTTAAAAAACATTCGAGCCTCCATGAGAACCAAAGGGGACGAAAAAGTGATCTCTACATGTCACCGCCTGAAATACTCCCAGTTTTTAATTCCGAAAGGTGGCATAATCTGGTCATTCATCTTACCGCCTTTAGGCGGAAGAGCGTCGCGCGCTGTTAGCCGGAAGATTTTCGTCCTGGCGAGGAAATCGAGGGTTTGCTCGGAGGTGTACATAGGTACCGCCTCGCGGAGCGTCGAGAACGGCTCCGATACACCCCCGCCGCCGCCGAAGGTTTGAGTTGCCATCCTGGCTGCGGCCCCGCCGCCCGCCAGGGCGGAAAAGGGCACTTTCCGGATGGAAACGAGCATAGCACGAGCAATAGTCCCCCATGAAGGTACTGGTAATTTGATTTGTGTCAATTCACCCGGCGGGGCTTGGGAACCTGGACCGCAGCAGAAGCCGGGTCGCCCCACCTCTGCCACGGGTTCACCGGAAGATTTCGTGAAAAAGTAACAAACTCGACACGATCACGTAACGAAGGTCTGTTGTAATCGCTTACCAGTGAACACCTAATCGGGAAGAGGCGCAAAAACTTGCAACATAGCCTTCCCCCTATAGTTTGGACTCCAACGCGCCTCTTCCTCCTCCAATTACTTCGCGGTCTTTGGAAGAAAAACATCGAGTTGCCGGCTATGAGCCGGGATCAACCTCGGTTTTGGATTGACCTGCTTCGAGTTCAGGTTTGCAGGATAATCCGTCCGGCTCCCCTGCCCTCCTGATCTGCCTGCACCCGGCGAGAAAAACAAAAAACCATAGAGGCAGGGTAAACGCCGATGCCAGGGCGGCAAGCACGGGCATCGGGTATCTGCGCACCTGAACTACGAAAGTTCCCAAACTGCCAAGCGCCATGCGTACATCGTCCGGCAGGGCAGGCCCGCCCGATCCGGTCAAAGGCAAAACCCATTCATTCAATGCTCCCAGGATTCTGTCCGCCATGAAAAATATGACTGCGGTCAAAGCCAGGTTGAAAAAAACACATAAAAAGAAGGATTGAATGGCCCAGGCGGTTTTGATTTTCATTCGCGCTCCGGTAAATTCTTTGTCTTTTGACGATTGAGGCCCCGCAGCAACTGTTCGGAGACCAGAAACACCTTGTTTTGCAGGTCCTTTCCGATGCAACCCTTCCTGGCAAGCACCTCGAGCTTTTCCTGATCGATTCCAAAGGCTTTTTCACCCGCCCTTTGGATAACGTCCACTTCGAGGTCAACATACCTTGCCCCGTAGGGGTAGAGCTCTGTCGGGGTGTTTATGTTGAGGTATTCACCTATACGAAGATGTCCCTGCGAGAAATAGCTGTGTCTTATGTACCATTGGCTTTCCCTCACTTCAGTCAGGCAGTAGTCGCCCTTGCAGATGGGCAGATCCAACCCGTCATAGCGACCTTTCGAGAATTCGCGCTTGAAAACCACCCTCTTTTCGCTTACGGATTGAAGAATCCCAAGCCTGGGACGCATCGGTTTGCCCGATGGCCTTATGTGCTCGAGCCTGACCTGGCCTCCTTTGATCAAAGGGTCCAGGATCGCTTCCCTGAGGAGCCTCTTTTCGAGGCCCATCCTGTTTTCGGGATGCCGGGAAAATTCCATTTCCGCCGATTCGAGCAGCTCCGAGTCTATTATCTTTAACCGGTGGTGATTCTTGAGAGTCGGGACAACGTTCGATCTGATCCGGTCCAGTTTCTCCTTGGCCCCTCCCGGCAGCTCCACATCTGCGATCACCGACGGTTCCCCGTCATCGCTCGGCGCAAAACCGACGATGATCGCGTCCAGAAGCGATTCCTGCATATGAATCAGCCACTCGCACACATGGTCGGCTTCCCCTCTGACCTCGATTCCCTGAAGGTCCTCCCTGTTCTGTATCAGGATTTCATATCTCTCATCATCGGGCAATTCCATATGAAATCGTTCCCTGATTTTTTCGGAAGGCTCGACGATCCGGAATCCGGAATCGAGCGCGAGTTTTGTGAGCGCCGTACTGTAGATTCCCCGAATCTTTATGCGGGGCAACATTGCCAATCTCCCCTCATTTGAGACCTGAACAAAGCGCACTGAGCGCCCGCGGCGAGCCGCCGCGGCCAAAATCAGCCAGGCCCAACGCAGCGCCGCCCCCGGCGGGGGTGGGCGGACTCGGCGCGGACGGCAGGCATTCGCTCAAGATTATTTTCTGAAAAATCCGATCCCGTCAATGCAAATCAGGTTTTCTTTAACCTCCGTCCCGGCGCCCAGGATTTTCTCAATCAGCCACAGGTTGGATTCTATGTGGTCCGTGAGGCGCGGAACTAAATAACGGCTTTGTCCGTGCGCAAGGCCCGCGAACAAAATCAATTGATCGGCCGCAAACCTGTCCACGGTGGCCCCGGTTGCGATATCCGTCAAAAGGCCTTCCACTACGCTCTCCGCAATTGACTCCGAACTGCGGCCGCGCTTTCCCGCCATATCGAATCCAAGCAGGCAGCCGCCCGCGCTCTCGGCCCTCAGCAGCAATGCGGCGCCTCTTTGGGCAGCGGAGCTGTCATCGATGATGTCCACTTCCGCAGCGTAGCCTTTTCGCGCGAGAAGTTCGCGGCTCCTCTCGGCCATTCGCTGCGCAACGGATTGGCCGGCCAGATGCGAGGCGAGCGATATGCCTTCGATCCTTTGGATTTCTCCTCTTTGCGTCTTTCGAAAGGCCTTCAGAGGAGCCTCCGCCGGTTCGACCGAAATCTCGAGTTCGCCATTGCCCTTTGGCACATATCCGGGACGGACCATCTTAAGACTCACCCGGGCCCCCATCTGCCTCAGAAGCGGCAGCAGGACTTTCTCCATGTGAAAAGCCGTTGGCGCATGATCCTGAAACAGGCCGCCCCTGATCGTAAAACAAGTCCGCCCGCCTCCAAAAAGAGCGATCGGGATCAGGGCAAAGGCCATCATAACAGCCGAACCCGCTGTCCCGATATCCCATTGGAAAACACCCGTGTTTATGCTTTCCCCTGGATAGTAGACGATCTCCCTGGAACCGACCTCGGCCCCCTCCAACCGCCCGGACGAAAACTGAGCGCACGCCTTGACGGCAACCAGGTGCTGGGGCCGAAGCCCCTGCTTTTCCCGCTTTTGTCTGATCCGGACCATATGCATCGGCTGGGCTGTAAGCGTAGATAGCGCAACGGCAAATCTTACCAGCGTGCCGCTTCCGGATTTTTGTGCACCGTCAATTTCAATCAACGAGGTTCCCGCTTCCCTCTCCCTGCTTCCCGCTTCCCGCTTCCCGCTTATAAATAAACATCTTCCCGGCTATTGAAAGACTGTCCGCGCACCTATTCGGTCTGAAACGCCCGCATTTCACTTGTGACTATGATGTAATCGTGGTTGACGTGCGGGCCCCCCCATGACCGGGATTCCTCCCGGTGGAAAATTCAGGGGACCCACAGGGAGTCGCCTGCCGAAGTCAGGCAATGGATGGCCAAATATCCGAAGGACCGCACGATCGTTTTGTACCGATCCTGACCCTCGCCAGGTTGCAGAAACCCTCACGATCGGGCCCGAAATCGATCCCGATCCGGGCGACGGCGAAGGCATCCCTGTAGGGCAGCGGTATGCGCACGGAATCCTTTGCCGTAGTGATTATCACCTCGGCGCCGTGTTCGGAAGCGGCTCGAAAAATCTTCGAAAAATCACCTGCCCTGTACCTGTGATGGTCCGGAAACCCAAACGACTCGCAAATCCTTATCCCGGCCCCTCGAAGGTCCTCAAAAAAACCCTCCGGCCAGGCAATTCCGGCGAATACGACAGCTCTGCGCCCCAAAAGCGCCTCGATTTCAAAGACGCGTTCGCCCCTTGTGAGGCTAATTCCTCTCACCTTGTGCCGGCAGCTAAATATCGGTATTCCGGGAAAAAAGCGTTCGAGCTTATCTCTTAGCGGCGCCCAATGGGCCTCTTTGGCTGCGTGGGTAATCAGGAAAGCATCAGCCCTTTTGAGGTTCGAACAGGGTTCCCGGAGCGGGCCGGCAGGCAGTAGAAGCCCGTTTCCGAAAGGGCTGCGGCAGTCGAGCAGAACGATATCGAGGTCGCGGTCGAGCGCAAGGTGCTGGAAACCGTCGTCGAGTACAAGCACGTCCACTGCGTCGTGAGCCAGGGCAGCCCTGCCGGAAGCCGCCCGGTCCCTCCCGACCCAGACGGGCGTCGATGGCAGGTACTCGGATATCATAACGGGTTCATCGCCGAAAAGATCGGAAAGCTCGTTAGGGTTACCGGAGAGCGGTACACGTCCGGGGCTGCTCCCTCTCCTTGCGTATCCCCTGGTCAAAACAGCGGGATGAAACCCGGCTTGGAGCAGAAACTCGCACATCCAGATCGTAAGGGGCGTCTTTCCGGTCCCTCCTATGGATAGATTGCCGATGCTCACTACCGGGGCCGGCAGCTTGACCCGTTTGTTTCGGCGTCTTGCCTGATCTTTTCGCAGGCCTTTTTCATACAGCCAACAAGCAGCTTCAAGCAACGCCGGGGGCCCCTGAGACAGCGCTGCCCGGCCGGCGGCTGCCGGCTCCGGAGCATCGGCGGCGCGCCATGCGCGAAGCATCCGCCGGTTTATCGCTTCGTACAGATTTGCTCCGAAACCGGACATGACCTTCATGAATCCCTTCTTTGACCTACCTCTTGGCGCCTTTGGCAGGATTGTCCCCTGTTTTTGAAGCCATCGCTCTTATTTCGGCAGCCCGCTCCCTTATTTCGACGAGGCTGCTCTGCATCTTTGCCCATCCAAACTGGAAGCAATATTCGGGACTGCAGTGAAACGCTCCCTGGAATGTTCTCATCCTGTATTCGTGAAACATCGAGAAGAGCTTTTGCTCTATGACCGTCGGCGCGTTATGCAGCGCTAGAAGGTCGGGGAACGCATAAGAGTAGTTCTCCGGCTTTTTCAGCAGGCCCGCCTGATAAAGAGCGGCGACCGTGCGTATCCCTTCGGCCATCAAGGCGTCCGCCTCCCGGATCATCTGATCGCCTTTCTCCAGTTCAGCCTTGGCGAAATTGACCGAATGACAGTCATTGCAGCACTTGAGGTCTTTTTCCCGTTCAGCCTGCCAATCCTCTTCGGTGAACCTCAAAAGGTTATAGGTCTCCATAGCGGCCAGCCTGGGGGTTGGCTTTCCCGTGGGATCGAATATCCCGAGGGCCTGCATGATAACCGCCCTGTCCCTGGCCCATTGGACGTCCCGGGGATAGGGCAGCCGCAAAGCCAGATATCCCCAGGCAGTCCTGTTAGCATGGTTTCCGTCCACGAAATGACAGCTCTGGCACGTGGGGGCCGCCGCGTCTTCCGGGAGCATCCTGCTCTGTTTGAGTAAAAACCGCACCCCGTGCTTCGATGATGAGTACATCTCCCACTGGGGATGGTCCTCTCCCGTATGGCAGGTCCTGCATGCCTGCGGAGACCTGGCTTCATCGACCGAGAAAAGATGCCTCGTATGGCAGGCGTCGCACGAGTTCGCCCCAAAGCCCGATCCTTTCTCGATCAAACTCTTCACTTCCCCTTCGGTTTTCAGGCCGATGCGATGGCAGCCCCCGCAACCCTTCAACCCTTCCACCTGGGCCATCGGCTGCCAGTGAACAGTGGGCATGGCCTTCATTGCACCCCAGGCAAGAGCGTGTTTTCCCTTGCTGAATTGTTCGACCTGAAGGCCGTGACATTTTGCGCAGACCTCTGGACCTGCCAGCCCGGTCTTGGCTGCATCGGTCATGGAATTGTGCCGGTCGCCATGGCAGTTGGAACAGCCTACGTCATTGGCGCTGTGCTTGCTCAACCGCCAGTCTGCTACAATGCCGGGAGTGATGCGCAGATGGCATTCCACGCATGGGTCATTTACCTCCTCCACAGGCGGCTGAACCGGCCCCTGGACTTGAGTGTCTTCCTTTACCTGCGCGGAGCACACTGCCCGCAGACCAACAAAGACCAAGACAGCCGGCAGTAAGAGAAAAAAAAGCCGCCGCATTGACACCTCCAAAATACAGTGGGCAGTGGCCGGTGGTCGGAGAAAATCTTTTTCTGACCACAGAAGGCTCAAGACTGACGACTGCATTATCCTGTTTATATCACAAGCTCCACGAAAGTCGGAAGCCGGATGTCCGATGAGCGAATCCCGGATGCGGCCTGTTCGCACTATTTTTATTATGGTATGCTCAAAACATCACTTTGTTTCCGGAGGTATCCTGCGTTTGAAAGCCGCACATCCAGGCGCCGTTTTGAGTTTCACCCCTTATGCGGGTACTGGTCCCATCGACGCAATGTTGGGGCCGGCTCTCGAAGAGCTTTACGACCATTATAATCGTTTCGAGCATATCCACCCCGATCCTCTGGAATTCGTCTACCTCTACGACAAAAAACTCGACCGCGAGCTAAGCGCATTCATAGCCTCGGCGCTCGCATACGGCCGGGTGCGGCAGATACTTCGGAGCGTGCGGTCCGTTCTTGACACCATGGGTCCAAGCCCGTCCGCGTTCCTGCTTGAAAACCGGCCTGCCGTCATCAGGAGGGCGTTTGAGTCTTTCAAGCACCGCTTCACCACGGGCGAGATCCTGTCCAACCTGCTGGTGGCTCTAAGACAAATCACCCTGGACTACGGGTCTTTGGAGTCCTGCTTCCTGGCCGGATTCAGTGAACAGGACCCAAACATTCTCCCGGCTCTTGCCGGATTGGTAAAAAAACTTGAGCTAGCATGTGGACGAACGATGCAGACGTTTTTACCTTCTCCTGGTGGAGGCAGCGCGTGCAAGAGGCTGAACCTCTTTTTGCGGTGGATGGTGAGAAGTGACAATGTCGACCCGGGAATCTGGCAAAGCATTCCCTCCTCTCACCTGATAGTCCCGCTTGACACTCACATGTACAGGATAGCCGCAGCCATGGGACTGACATCGCGAAAACAGGCGGACATTCGTTGCGCCATAGAGATTACGGAGGCTTTCAGCCTGGTGCGCCCCGACGACCCGGTCCGCTACGACTTTGCCCTTACCAGGCTGGGGATAAAACCAGAAACGCCGCCTGCGAAACTTTTGGCCTCACTACTGTCGATTGGAGGGAAAGCATGAAAGATCAAGAAATAAAGCTCTACGCTCTGACCACGTGCATCCATTGCAGGGATACAAAGGAATTTCTCGATAAATGCGGTGTCGAGTACGATTGTGTGAACGTCGATAAGCTCGATGGCGACGAGAGGCGCCGGTTGCTCGAAGAAATCAAGGGAGCCAACCCGGGGTGCGCCTTCCCGATGCTTTTGATCGGCCCCAGGGTCATCATCGGATTCAAGAGAGAAGAAATAAGGGAGGCGCTGAATCTGGAATGAATGTCGAGCAGCTCTACGAGTTCCTCAAAAAGACGCAGGAAGCCAAAGGCTATTTGTTCAATAAGGACGAAACCAGGGTTTTCCTTCTCCTGCGGGGGCTGCTCGATAACAGGGAGCAGTACGGATATATGTGCTGCCCGTGCAGGCTGGCGGCAAACGACCGCGACTGGGACCGGGATATAATCTGCCCCTGCGTGTACAGGGGGCCCGATGTTGCGCAATACGGGAGCTGTTATTGCGGGCTCTATGTTTCAAAAAAGTGGAATGAAGGGACAATCCCGCATTCCTATGTAAGCGAAAGGCGACCGGCGGAAAAGGTGTTCGGCAAGCTTTAGGGCCTTGAGAATGGTTTGTCAGGCTCTCCTTCCCTTTGCCGGCAAAACTCCGGTGACTTGACAGCCCCTTTGTCGGTCTCTTTCCGGAACTGGAACCGATCGACCATTAGCAAACTGGAGCTGGCGAGAATCAAAAGGCTTCATTGTTCATAGGATCTCATCGAAGCCCGTCGAGAATGTCCCGAGCCAAAAAGTCGTCGTCTTATACCAAGTTGCGCCCATACGGGTAAGAATTGGCGATTGGAACCCCCCTTTTCTAAAGGGGGGCAGGGGGGATTTTGTGAATGGAGGTTTTACCTCTTTGAGCGCAACTTGGTATTAGCTCCCTTCATTCAGGTTTAGCTTACATCCGTCCGTGCATTTGTGATGCACATCTTTCGACTTGCCGGTGCGCGTCGCCGGGTCGCCTGAATCTAAAGGATCATGATGGACTGACTTGGATATTTCAACTCCTGCTACATGCTCGTGGTTGCAGCGAGCTGCAGTTGCCGCATCCAATTTACAATCAGCTAGGGCAGAAGTATAGAACGCTAGAACTATTGCAATTATTAAAACAATTTTTTTCACGGTCTCCTCCTATGTGCAAGCTTCACGACCGAGTTATCCGATCTTTATCTCTGCGGGCTCCTTAATAGACGGGCTAAAGTCCCGCCCTCTTCGATGTTAGCCTCATCCGAAACTTCATCGGAGCAGAAGTTCGAAAATCTGCGATCGTAAACCAATGGTAATCACTGAGGCTCAAAAAAGGCAAGCGTTCACCACAGAGGCACAGAGGACACAAAGGTGGATTTAAATACTATAACAGAGCGGATCATTGGGGCGGCGATTGAAGTGCATAAGGTATTGGGGCCGGGACTGATGGAGTCGGCCTGCGAGGAGTGTTTATGTCGAGAGTTGGCGCTGCGCGGCATTGGCGTTCAGAGGCAGTTGCCGTTGCCGGTTGAATGCAAAGGTGTCAGGTTGGACTCCGGTTGCTGCCTTGACCTTCTCGTCGAACGATCTGTCGTAGTCGAAATCAAATCCCTGTCCTCCATCGAACCGGTTCATGACGCGCAACTTCTGACCTGCCTGAAACTGGGAGGCTGGAAGCTCGGCCTGCTCATCAACTTCAATGTGCCGGCATTGAAGGACGGCATACGTCGGAGAATTCTATGACCTTTTCTCCGCTCCGTGTTCTCTTAATGCCCGGACGATGACCCGCCTCTGTGGTGAACGGGTACCAAAAAAGGGGCATGCCCCGGGGGCATTCCGGCTGCATTGGCTTGAATGGATCACCAGTAGAGATGCTGGCTCCATTTGCGCCTTTCCTCCTTTTGTTGAAGTGGGATTGTCTCGTACAATTTTCCCAAATAACTCGTACGGCAGAGCGCCTTAAGCTTCTTTATGAGGATCTCTCCGATTTTCCCGCTATTGCTCTTTGACCAGTGCCGAGTCTATTGCTTTTAGGATATCTTCTGAAATGATGGGCTTATAGAAAACCCCTATTGCACAACTGACCTCAATCTCTGCTCTAGTAATCGCTTCAGCATTGCTCGTGGCGATAAGGACCCTTACTTTCGGGTTAATCTCTCGGAGCTTTGCAATGACATCTTTTCCTTGGAGACCAGCCATTGTTAAATCGAGCATCACGAGGTCCGGCTTCATAGTGCGGCAAACATAGAGTGCAGTTTCCTCATCCGTTGCTTGAAGGGTATTGTGACCAGCCAGCCTTAAAATCTGATTAAGCGTTTTGCGAGCGAAAACCGAATCATCTACGATGAGTATGGTAGCGGTTATCTTGGGCTTGGCTGTAGCCTGTCCGGAAGATAGAATCTCTGGCAGGTGGGCCGTGTTGAACCAATAGGTGCCAAGAACAGCCATCAGTCGAATAAGTTCGTCAAATTTAAAGGGTTTTATGAATACGGAGTTTGCACCCAATTTGTATGAGAGGTTTATAGCATGCACATCCCCTGAGGTAGAAAGGACTACAACGGGAATCGCATTATAGCGATCATCGGCCCTTATCTTCCTGAGTGCCTCCATTCCATCCATTTTAGGCATATTGATGTCAAGGAGGATGAGGTGAGGGCAGCGTTTTGGACGCCCCGCGCTCCGCTCGCAGTCGTCAAGATACTCTATCAGCTCTTCACCATCACCAACAAAGCTGGCACAGACATTTGGCAGCGATTCCTCTAACGCCTGTTTTACAAGTAAGCGGTCGTCTTCGTCGTCATCCGCAATTAGGATGTCAAAGCTATGTCTATGCGCCTGGGCCATGGAGATTCCTCCTTTCTCGGTTTTCATTATTATAGGATGCTGTCGGGACACCCACAGCAGCACAGAATATAGCACAAAAGAGGCTGGAGAGCCATGAATCAATGAATTCCGGAAGACGGGCCAGCGGAAATTTCCGGAAAATTGAACGGCCTTGACTCTCGTATTGTCCATACTCAGCACGATTGCGTTGGAAACCAGATAGCTGGTCAAAACCCAGGCGGCCTCATCGGTGCCGGCTTAGAGGCTCCCTGCAATGTGAGGCAGGGCAACATTGGCAACCGATGTGTCGAGCACTTCGAGGCCTCCCGTGCCGCACCCAACGCGCGTGATAGACGACGCGCGGTCGGCCTCCCGCGCTCCGCGAGATACAACTTTCAAGGGAGACCCGGTAAAAGCCGGTGTATTTTTAACCGGCCTGCGCCGCGCGAAGCGGCTGTCGGCCCCGTGTGCTGCGCGGGATGAGCAGCGCGCCGCTTCACCCGCTATTATCTCACAGTTTGTAACGGCGCGCAAACCGTCTCGCATGGCTGCGCCGTCGCGCTGCACGCCGCTGCGTTTTGTGAAGTCGAACGCTCCCTGCCCGGTGGATTTGAACGATTCTCGTAAACGTGCTATGCCCGCTTCATGCGTTGATCGTATCTCCACCATGGCCCTGCCTCGATTTCCAGCGTCAAGCGTCAATGGAGTCGTTCGGGCTCTATTTGCACCACTCTATAGCACATGTTTTACATGTCGCGCAGTCTACTGGTAAAAAAAACTAAAAAATACTTTTGGGTTGCGTATAAGTCTATCTTACGAGGAAAGTGGACAGCATGACCGCAACGGCGATCTGCCAGGGGTTCTCATACTAATTCGCGTTCAAGAAGGTACTACATGATCTTAAAAAGCATGTGCAACAGTGCCCCCGCACTCCCCTGGCTGCTACGCGGATATTTTAGATGGCGCTGCGGCGGTGCCCAGCGCGGGGCTGGGCAACCATCGCATGCGCCGAGCGCTTGGCCTTGCGCGCCTGCGCGCGAGGCCAAAACATGGAGGCGGTTGGGGGGACCAGGGGGAATCATTCCCCCGCTCTTTTCCATTGCTTCAATCTTGGACGCAACTCAGTATCACGCGGTTTCCATTCAGTTTCAGTAAGAGCAGGATTATTTTCGGCGGTCACGCCCTTTCAAATCCTTCAGACATGCCGCCCTTTCCATTTTGAAAGAAGTATAAGAAAAAGCCCCTTCAAATGAACAGGGGCGCCAGATGCTTGCACAAAAAATTTCGCGGTGTCAGATAAGGTTGTTTACCCAGGGCCAGTCCCTCTCTTCCCTCAGGCCCGAGGCTAAAGATGCGATCATTTCTTCGGCCGTGGTGAAATCGATCACCCCTGTGTCGATCGTTATGTGGTAATTGTGGGCATCAAACCGGTCAAGGCCGGTGAAAAATCGAATATAGCGGGTTCGTTCCTGCTCGACGCGATCTATCATCTCGGCTGCCTCGCGCTTGCTCTTGTCCCGATATATGCTCATGACCCTTTGTATACGGAAGCCGAGAGGCGCATGAACGAACACATTCAGCAATCTTGCCCGCCCTCGAAGAAGGTGGAATGCACCATGGCCAACCACTACGCATGGCCCCTTCACAGCCAACTCCCTGATCAGACCCCTCTCACATTCGATCAGTTTCTCATCGGAAACCCAACGCGGCGGGGGAGTATAGATACTCTCAGGAGCCCCAATGGCAAAAACGGAGATGAGCTTATCCCAGAAGCTTTGGAGGCGCTCGTCCCTGTCCTCCAGTTCACTTTCCTCCACACCGAGCTCCCTGGCAGCCTGCTGCAGCACCTCCCGATCTATAAAGGCATAGCCCAACCGCCTTGCAACCTGTTGACCGATGTAAGAACCGCCGCTGCCCAGCTCACGGGCAATCGTGATGACAATCGGAAATGGCATGTCATAGCCTCAGTCAAGCCTAGCCTGGCAGAGCACCCAGTTCGATCCCAATACTCAATACTCAAAAAAGAGGGCTCGATCTTTCCACTCAGCCCCAAAATGAAATTCAACTCATTTAAACACTTTTTGACGAATCTGTCGACACATGAAGATTCATTGACAGCAGAAGGCATCCCGCTCCCGCCCCGTCTCGCGTTGGGAACCGGTGGGGACCGGTTGGGACAGGGCTGTCGAGAATGAGCGGACATTTCATTTGCTTGCTACATTATCGTTCAAGGCGCCTTGCGAATGCCCAAAGCGCATGATAGACTGCGTAGCGGGCGTCTTCCGCGCTCCGCGAAGCACATCGCTCATTCTCGACGCTCCGCGAGGTGGGGGTCGTAGGGGGAGGCATTGCCTCGCTTCACTACGGTTCCCATTAGGGTCTGTTGCCGGGCGGCTGTAACAATCGACAGCTCGTCCTGGAAATCTGTTCCGCCATCAACCGCTTCCAGGACGGTGAGTTCGGCATCTGAGGGTTGTGCTCGGATTCAATTGTTACTCAGCAGGAGATATTTTGCTGACTTCTTGTAGACAAAAGCGCCGAGCCATACGTCCCTATCAGGGATAGAAAGGGCGGTTGAGCGCGTGAACTGGCCGATCGGCCCCGCTGTTAAGTTTAAACCTCAAGGGACCAGGCGCTCGAGGCAGGCAGCATTGAATAGACGTTGACATTACAGGGGCAACGTTGTGGGGTTTTTCTACCGGTCCTGACACTTTGCTTGTCCCAAACCATGAGGCGGTCATACTCGAACACTGAAAACGTGCAAGTTTCAAGGAGAGAAGCCATGAAGCGCTTATTTAGGGTCCTTTCGGTGGTCTCGGGGGTAGTTGCTGCCCTGATGCTTGCATCTCCCTGCTATTCACACACAGGTGGCGGAGGCGGCCACGGCTATTCCGGCGGCCACGGCTATTCCGGCGGCCACGGGTATTCCAGCGGTCGCGGCTATTCCGGCGGCCACGGGTATTCCGGCGGCCACGGGTATTATGGCGGTCGCGGGCATTATGGCGGCCACGGGTATTCCAGCGGTCGCGGGCATTATGGCGGCCACGGGTATTCCAGCGGTCGCGGGCATTATGGCGGTCGCGGCTGGTATGGCGGCCACGGGTATTCCAGCGGTCGCGGGCATTATGGCGGCCACGGGTATTCCAGCGGTCGCGGGCATTATGGCGGTCGCGGCTGGTATGGCCATCGCGGCTGGTATGGCGGTCGCGGCTGGTACCCCTTCGGGTGGTGGGGCGGCTGGGGGTGGCCGTACTACTACTGGGGCGCTTGGGACTACCCGTATTACTGGGACTACCCTTATTATTATGGGGATTATCCTTATGATTACGGGGATTATCCTTACGCACCGGATTATTATGGGGATTATCCTAACGCACCGGATTATTATGATGATGATTCCGGTCCCTATAATTACGATTGATCAAGAGGCCACCGTCGCCTTCAGTTTCCCCCGATTTCAGGTTCGAGCCTGTGCTTTCACCTCCGGCGGAGGCTTACAGGCTAAGTCTGCGCGACACGTATAAGGATTTCAAGCGACCTCGAGGACAGCCCGAATCGTGGAGGGTCCCTTCGCGAGGAACACTCAGAAACGAGCTCAGCCGAACTCGCCGTGATCCTTTCCGAATAGATTGAACGCCCGGTGCAAAGGGGCGAATAGGTGTGCGTAACTGGATCGGGAAATTTTTGGTGTGGAAAAAGCGCCCGCGCAAAAGGCAAGAACTCGCGGGTGGGTGTATCCAAAACCCTGCCCTGGAAAAACCGGCTGCCTTTCAAGCGCTTAGGCGCTTTGAGGGCAACAGGGAACCGTGAGGGATCAGGTATGCACTGTGCCATCCGGCCGGTTGGCGGCCGTTAAGCTCCCTGAGGAGCTTCGATTGTCTGATGATTTGACAGTAATGAATTGATATTACACGGTTATGGCAAACGCGGCCGAATTATGCGCCTCATTTTGCCAGCGGGATGGAGGGAAAGTTAAATGGCTGGATGGAAAACAATTCCTATCGTAGTTGGCGCCATAGTTATGATTTACGGCGGTCTCCTTTTTGCCCAGACACAGCAGCCACCCCCGGATCGAGGAGCAATGCCGACGGACAGGAACCCCCGAATGGAGCACGCAATCGATAAGATTTTCCAGAACATGGATACCGATCATGACGGCAAGATCAGCAAAAGCGAATGGATGGGCTTTCATGAGAAACTATTCTTGCGGTTGGACAGAAACGGAGATGGCTTCGTCACCAGAGATGAGATAAGGGCCGACATGATGGAGAGAATGAGAGCACAACGGCAGCAGGAAAGGGCAAGGCCCCCTCAATAGTTTCCAGCCGCCTCGGCGCTCGGTTCGCTCCCCGGCGTTGCCCTGTCCTGCGGGTGGGCAAAATGAATAGAGCAGGCTTTTTCGCTCAAGGCAGCCGGTTTTCTCCGGTCGTGGGAGGCCCGAAAAACCACCTTATTTTCCCCTAATTTTGGCCTGGCAAATGGGGCCAGGTTCGCCATGGCAAGATGGACCATGGCAAGCTGGACCATGGCAAGCCGGCGCATGGCAGCTTATTGGGGCAGGCGATATCTTTTTTTCCACTTCCTTAATCTTCAGCATTTTTGGTCTCCTTTTCCGGTTGGTCCTTTGGGGCTCAATGCCCGATCTTCGTCCTGCGAAATCATATAATAGTCGAGGCAACTATTTGTCAAATAGGAAATCCCGATCACATCGATCTGAGAGCTATCTGAGTTCTATGGTCCCTCTGTCTGCATTTGTTGCCCGGCCAATGAGGGCGGCATCGGGAACGCCACCCCCCTTGAGGTCGTTAAGCAGCGCTGGAGCCTCATCCTCAGGCAAGGAAATGAGCAGCCCACCGGAAGTCTGGGCGTCCGCCAGGATATC
Source organism: uncultured delta proteobacterium (assembly GCA_963805125.1). Classification (GTDB taxonomy): domain Bacteria; phylum Desulfobacterota; class Syntrophobacteria; order Syntrophobacterales; family Syntrophobacteraceae; genus SbD1. The sequence continues at coordinate 61,170 of CAWDTD010000003.1, forward strand.
CAGGAGAATGGGATCGATGGGTTCAGGCTGGCGGATGTGATGGGCACAGAAGTTTCGGTTTGAAAAACTTCCTGCAGGAACGAGCCCCATCTGGACAGAATCAATGACTTCGAGGAGCAGCGGCACACTGTCTGCCAGAAGGGTAATAGCAATCCTGCTTCCCGTTGCCATCTCCAGTGCGTGGCCCAACAGCCCAAATCCGCTCACATCGGTACAGGCGTTTACGGGATATTCAGCCATGATTTCGGCTGCTTTTTTGTTGAGGGTCGCCATTGTTTCTATGGCTCGCCTCTGTGCTCGCCCGGAAACCAGTCCTGCTTTGATGGCTGTGGCCAAAACTCCGGTACCGAGGGGTTTTGTAAGGACCAGAGCATCGCCCGGTTTAACTCCGGCATTGGTCAGGATTCTATCGGGATGCACCACTCCAGTAACGGATAGGCCATACTTGATCTCCAGGTCCTCAATGCTGTGACCGCCAACAAGCGTAGCCCCGGCTTCGCGGATTTTTTCCAATCCCCCGCGCAGTATTTCTCTCAGGACCGTCTTTTCCATGCTCTTCACGGGAAAGCATACGATATTCATTGCCGTGAGAGGTTTTCCGCCCATGGCATAGACATCGCTGAGGGAATTTGCCGCGGCAATGCGCCCGAAATCGTAGGGGTCGTTTACAACAGGGGTAATAAAATCCAGGGTTTGAACGAGTGCGACGTCATTGGAGAGGCGATACACGCCTGCGTCATCGGATGTTTCTCTGCCCACAAGAAGATTGGGGTCTTCTTCGAGAGGCAAATCCTTCAAGATATCGGCCAGGTCACCCGGACCTATTTTGGCTGCTCAGCCTGCCGCACGAACCGTTTTTGCCAGTTCCACACGATAGCGGGTCATCTTTGCTCCCAATCTTCGAACAGGGGGTGAAGCAAGAGGGGCTACATCACGCTTATTGCCTTGTCCGCCAGTTGCATCGCCGTGATGATATCGAGCATGTTAGTTGTTTCCCCGACCAACTTCTTCTCCAGAAGCCCGAAGTGGTTAAGACACGTTCCGCAAACGAGGACGCGAACGCCGTCCTTCTCAAGAGCCAGGAGCGCTGCGAGGCACTCCGAGCCTTCCACCGTGAGCTTTACGCCGCCGTTGAGCAAGATAAGACGCCAAAGCTCCGAGCCCATCTCCTTCAGTGTGTCAATGAAATTGATGAGGAGCTTGCGGCCAAGCATATCATCTCCCTTGCCCATGGAATCCGTCCCGATGAGCACCGCGATCCTGCTTGCCTGCTTCTGAGTTCCCGGTTTTTCCGTCACCTCGCAGGCAGCGGATTCCGTTTTCTTCCCCGCCACTCTGAAAGTCCCTTCCACCTCGGAAAAATTCACCTCGTATCCCATTCGGGACAGAAGCCGGCTCACGTTTTCCTTCGCCGCGGGATTATCCACCAGGATGCTAAGTTCGGCGACATTGCCACGGTCTATGATCTCTTTTGTTCTCAGGACCGGGTTCGGACATGCCAGCCCACGACAATCAAGTACTTCCTCGGCCATTTGCCCTCCTAACTGTCTGCATGTCAAGCGATTGAAAGGTCCGGACGACACCGGACAAGCCGTGCAGGGCCGCCATTTTTCTGAGAGCAACGGTATCGGGAACGAAATTGCGGATGGCGATAGAGGGCAAATTCATTCAAAACTCATCTCAGACTCTAGGCTAAGCCTGAACACCAGGCTTTTGTGCGGCATGGCGACCCGATGAGCGCCACCTTGCCATTTCGAGAAAGGCTTCTATCCTCGTTCGCATCTGCTCCACATCAGAATTGGAATAATCCGTTTCCACGTGGAGAAACGGCAAACCGTGACCCTTTTCGACGGAATCGCTTATCACCCGTGATTCGATATTGTACGTATGACAGCATTGCCATGTGAGGTCGACGACGGCGTCTATACGATACTCGCCGATCAGCCGGTCGATCAGGGCCAGGCGTCCGGTGTTCGGGGTGATGCACGAGCAGGGGATTTGCAGATAACGACGGGCGAGCGCCAGAAATGGGTCTTTTTCTTCCTCGTCTACGATCAAATCCAGCCCTTTCACGCCGGTGCAATTTTCGATGCACACCACCGCCCCTGCACATTCCTCGATCATGCGAAGGACCTTCTCGGAACCCTTGCCGATGGGACAGCCGGTCAAAAGAATCCTCGGGGTATCCGGCTCGAAAGGTGAAAAGCCGGTGGCTGCAATAGCTTCCATTTCCGCAATGAATTCGCGTAGCAGATCGATATAGTTTTCGGGGTGGACAAAAAAGCTCTTTGTCTCCATCACGCTCAGCATGTCCAAGCCGGAGACGGGTGGGCGATCTGCGGCCTGAAAACGCAAAATTCTCCTGACAAGTTTGCGGATTCTATTGTGGATTCGAATTTGAAACCGAAGATGGTCTTTGTCTATCTTCTGACCCGTAGACGCTTCGACGAACCTCCCGAGCCTGAGGATTTCCTCATACCAGAAGCGAAGAGCATGCGGCTCAGCCGTAGAATAGGGCAGGTGCATGAGATGCAGAGGTTTGATGCGCCCGAGAAACTCGTACATCTTTTTCTTGCCGTCGCAGGTGGTCTCTCCGATCAGAAAATCGCTTGCCGCGAAAAACGGACATGTATCTGTGACAGCATAGCCATAGCTCGATTTAATCAGCGGGCACAGGTTGGCAGGAAGGGTCCTCTCGGCATCGGCGATAGGTTTTTCCTTTTTGCCGCAAAGGCTGACCGGGATTGCTCCAGCGGCCCGCACAATCTCAACCGGCGCAAACAGGCAGTAAATGCCCGTCACTTTTCTCCCCGCATCCTGCAATTCGGAGATGTCGACCAGAAAACGCTCACCGGTATTTTGAAACTGTTCGAAACACTCCGGTTTCAGTTTAGATCCTCCATGTGAGCCCCTTGAAACGGGCGGCATTAAAAATCAAATCCCGGCGGCGGCCCTATCCCTGCCATAAAGCGCAGCACCCGGGGCGCCCAACATTCAAATTTCGCTCGGAGATTCCATCAGAATTCTGTTCCATCAGCGCGTCATCTCGACGAAGGCCTCGACGCGGGTCTTTAGCTGTTCCACATCTTCCATGCTGTAATCCGTTTCGATGGCAAGCATGGGGATACCGGCCCTGGCGAGCGCTTTTTCCACCTTGAAAGCTTCCATCGCATAGGGCTGGCAAAACGAGAGCGCGTAATGGATCACGCCTCTTACCTTCAGCTCCCGGGCCATGTTGACGATATTATCCAACCGCTCCGTGTTTGGTGTAAAGCAGGCGCAATCGATTCGCATATACCGGTCCACAATGGCGTCGATCATGCCGTCGAGCGTCATGCCTCCTTCTTCGACCAGATCGCGCGTATTGCGGGTCCCTATACAGGATTCTTCGCCAACGACAATTGCTCCTGAGGACTCGATTATATAGGGCAGCTTCCAATTGGGAACGGCCATGGGGCATCCGGAGAGCATCAGCCTGGCAGTCCCTTCCGGGGCGATCCCGGCGCCGCTTTTGACCCGCTCTTCCAACTCGTCGCACAAGTCTTCGATCTTGGAGGTGAATCGGACAGGATCGTCATAGAAAGATATCTGGTTTATCAGGAGGGCGTCTCTTCCTGAAATTGGCGCGGGGACAGCCGCGCGCAGCCGGTTCAACCTTTGTAAGACGCGACGGCGGTTGTTCACAAGATGAATAGCTTCCCTTAAAGCATCAGGTGTGATTTTGTTTGCCGTCGTCTCCTCCACCTGGCTTTTGAAGCGCAGGACTTCACTTTTCCACAGTGCCCGGTCGGATGCGTTTTTCATCTGGGGGATTTCCATCACATAGACCGGAGAATAGTCGGAAAAGATTTCGTAGGCCTTTTTCTTGCCGTCGCAAGTGGTCTCTCCCACGATAAGATCGCATGATTCGATGAAGGGGCAGAGCCTTGAGAGCTTGAATCCGACAAATGATTTGATCAGGGCGCAGGTGTTTCGGGGAAGAACCTTTTCGGCTTCTCCCTTCCCGATTTCCGCCCCCGCGCACAGGCCGACCTGAACGCCCCCGGCCGCGAGCACTATCTCTTCGGGGACAAAAACGCAGAAGGCGCCGACTACTTTTTTGCCCGAAGCCTTTGCGTCCTGAAGCTCCTTTATCCTGAGCCCGTGGACTTCGGAGAGCACGAAATCGAGATATTCCATACCCCTCAGCCGCCCCTGCTGGCTCATGTATATGTCCCCGTAGAACTTCCCCAATACTTGAAGCAGCCCCGCATGGGCTTCAAGGTCAAGATTTAGTTTCTCCCACATTGCATCATAGGAACTTGGCATAACAGGACCTCCCGGTTTTGGTTTGAAGGTAATATTTAAATTGAATTTTTCTATGTGGCAAATAGATAATTCCTATCTTTTTTTGCGAAATCATCGGAACGGCTCTGCCGGCTTTCCCGCTGAGTGTCAGGAAGGCAATTTTCACAAAGTGAAGTAGAAATTCGCCTTTCGAGCATTCGGAAACACGCAGATGGTCGCAGGGAGCAAAAACACCACCCCTCTCCCCGCAGCCCCCCGCTCCTGCAGTTGAGCAGGCACTTCATTTTTTTCTTGATATACTTCATAATGTGAAGTATACTTTGGCTGCCATTTGGCAATTGGGGTTTTTATCCATGTCCACTGCGAAGTTCATTGAATTTGGCCTGTATTTGCAATGGAACCATTCACTCTTCACTGATTTGGAGGTTTGAGAAAATGCCGTTCAAAAAGGGACAATCAGGCAACCCTGACGGGAAGGCCAAAGGGACTCGAAACAGGACCACCGTCATCGCACAGCGCCTCTTTGACGGCGAGGTCGAAGCTCTCGTGAGAAAAGTGGTCGAACTGGCCCTCGAGGGCGATTTGACCTGCCTTCGGATATGCCTCGAGCGCCTCGTTCCTCCGAAAAAGGACGCTCCAATCGAGATCGACCTCCCGGATATCGCCGCCATAGCCGACATTCCAAAACTCTTTGCGGTTATGACGGCAAAGCTTCGCGAAGGGGGGATCACCCCTTCCGAGGCCAGGGCCGTGATCGATTTGGCCGAAGGCACCCGCAAGTCGCTTGAGGTGGCGGAGTTGGAACAGCGTATCGGCGCGCTGGAAGAAAAAGCGCAATCGCGGGCGATCCAGGCTTCGCCGGGTTCGGGGTAGGGAGTCAGGTGATCGAGGTTTTTACCTCTTATACCAAGTTGCGCCCATACGGGTAAGAATTGGCGATTGGAACCCCCCTTTTCTAAAGGGGGGCAGGGGGGATTTTGTGAATGGAGGTTTTACCTCTTTGAGCGCAACTTGGTATTAGCTATACCCTGTACCCATTACCCGGTTTCCGATTTTGCCCAAGCACCGTTCACTGTTCTGCGATTAGTACTTGTGTGATGGGTGAAAACTCTGTAAACTAAAATAGTTTTATCAGTATTGTTATTTGAGTCAACTTACCGGGATGCCCATGCATCGTGATGGCCTCAAACAGAAAAGATCGAGCATCGACGATTCTGCCTACCAACGAATTGTGGCCGCCGCGCGCCGGAATTTTTTCGCCAACGGCTTCCGCAGGGTGACCATGGATGATCTGGCCCGGGAACTGGGGATGAGCAAAAAAACGCTCTACGAGCATTTCCCGAGCAAGACCGTGCTTGTCGAGGCGGCCATATTCGATAAGTTCCGGGGCATCGATGCGGAACTGGAACGAATTACATCGGCGTGTTCATCGGATTTTGCCGCGACGCTGCATCGGCTGCTTGCCTACATCCAGCAGCAGACGGGAGAAATTCAGCCGCCGTTTTTTCGGGACATCAGGCGGCAGCCCGAGATGTTCAACCACGTGGAGCGCGGGCGCAGGGAACTGGTCCAGCGTTATTTGGGAAAGCTCCTAAGCCGGGGGCGCAAGGCTGGTGTTATCCGCGATGATGTTCCCGCCGAACTGATAACCGAAATTATCCTGGGCGCTTTGGAAAAAATTATGAACCCGGCAAAGATGGCGGAACTCGATATCACGCCCAAAGCCGGATATTCGGCCATCATCGCCGTGATCCTCGAAGGTGTGATCACTGAAAAAGGGAGATCGCAATTATGATCGGGTCCCGGCCTGACCTCAATGCAGGCGGGCTTTTCTTGTTCTGCGCCCTGGCGGTGATGTGCAGCCTTACGGGTTGCGCCCCATCGGGAGCTGAGCGGGTGCAGGGCTATGTCGAGGGGGAGTATGTGTATGTAGCATCGCCCCTCCCGGGCACCCTCGAGGCCTTGCATGTGCAGCGCGGCGATCGGGTCAAAGAGGGAGACCTTCTTTTCGAACTGGACAGCACACCGGAAAAAGCGGCCCTTGACGAAGCGCAACGCCGTGTTTCGCAGGCCGGAGCAAACCTGGAGGATACGAAAAAAGGCAAACGACCCTCGGAAATTCAATCCATCAGGGAGCAGATGAAGCAGGCCAGGGCCGCGCTTGTGCTTTCGGAAAAAGAACTTGCCCGCCGTGAAGGTCTTTTCGCCGCCAAAGCCATTTCGGCGGAGGCCCTCGATCTTGCGCGGTCCACCAACGATCAGAACCGCCACCGGGTATCGCAGTTGGAGGCCGATATAACAACGGCGCAGCTTGGCTCGCGCAGCGACCGGATTTTGGCTGCCGAGGCCGCCATGAAAGTACAGCAGGCGGCACTGGCAAGGGCGCAGTGGGACCTCTCGCAAAAGTGCCGGTCTGCGCCCGGGGATGCTCTGGTTTTTGACACGCTTTACCGCCAGGGCGAATGGGTCGCCGCGGGCAGGCCCGTCGTCTCTTTGTTGCCCCCGCAGAATATAAAGGTGCGTGCGTTCGTCCCGGAAACCAGGATCGGCGCAATTCACATCGGCGACAGCGTCCGGGTCACGGTGGACGGCATACGCGAACCCTTTACGGGGAAGGTGAGCTTCATTTCGCCCGGGGTCGAATACACTCCTCCGGTCATTTACAGCAGGGAAGCCCGCAGCAAGCTGGTATTCATGATCGAGGCCGTTTTCGACCCGAAAACAGCGCAAAACCTTCATCCAGGTCAACCCGTGGATGTAGAGTTCGGTTCCTGATCGATGGCTGACGATCTTGTCATAGATGTGGCCGGAATGACCAAACGGTTTGACGGCCGCGCGGTGGTAGACGATGTGCACCTCCAGGTCCGCTCGGGTGAAGTCTGCGGTTTTCTCGGTCCCAACGGCAGCGGCAAGACGACATTCATCCGCATGCTTTGCGGGCTGCTCAGGCCGGATGCCGGTCGCGGCACATGCCTCGGCTACGACGTGATTACGGAAAGTGAAGCGATCAAACGCAACGTAGGGTACATGACCCAGAGGTTCAGTTTATACGAAGACCTGACCATTTCGGAGAATCTCGATTTCGTTGCCCGCATGTATTCGGTCACAAACCGGCGCAAAGCGGTGCGCGACTGCCTCGATCGGCTCGGACTGGGGGGACGGGGGCGCCAGCTTGTCGGAGAGCTTTCCGGCGGATGGAAACAGCGCCTGGCCATGGCTGCCTGTTTGATCCATGAGCCCAAACTGCTTTTGCTCGATGAACCCACAGCAGGCGTCGACCCCCGGGCGCGTCGCGAGTTCTGGGAACAAATCCATCAGCTTGCCGGCCGGGGATTGACCTTTTTGATTTCTACGCACTACATGGATGAGGCCGAGCGCTGCCATCGGCTGGCTTACATTCTGGATGGAATTTTGCTTGCTCACGGTACGGTCGGCGAAATCATCGCCGAAACGAAGTTGACTACCTGGGTTGCCAGCGGGCCCAATTTGCTGGAACTGGCCGAAGTGCTCCGCAACGAACCGGGAGTGGAACAAGCTGTTCACTTCGGCAATCTGCTGCGTGTCAGCGGGGTAGATGCCCGGGCGCTCGAAAAAGCAATAGCCCCGCATCAAACCGGGCCGCAACAATGGCGCCGGACATCCCCGGGGCTGGAGGACGTTTTCATTCACCTCATGAAAAAGTCGAAGGATGAGGTTTCACCATGACGTTTTTTGCCCCAAAAAAAAGGCCCGCATTTTCTCTGGCCCGTTTTTGGGCCGTGGTGTTCAAGGAATTCGTCCAGATGCGCCGGGACCGGTTGACTTTCGCCATGACGATCGGCATCCCGCTGCTGCAGCTTGTCCTGTTTGGCTACGCCATCAATTCGGACCCCAAGCACCTGCCTGCCGCCCTGCTCCTGGCCGATAACGGCCCGCAGGGCCGCACTCTGCTCCATGCGATCCAAAACAGCTCCTATCTTGATTTCGTCTGCCGGCTCGACTCTGAGAGTCAAGCGCATGAAGTGCTCCAGCGCGGCGAAGTTCAGTTTGTTATCAATATCCCGGTTAATTTCACTCACGATCTACTCAGGGGAGACAGGCCCGTCATTCTCGTCGAAGCCGATGCCACCGACCCGGCTGCCACCAGCAACGCCATAGGCTCCTTGCGCACTCTGCTCAATACCGCCTTGCAAAATGATCTCAAAGGTCCATTCGCATTTCTCGCCGGTGCACAAGGCCCTGTGGACCTTCGCGTCCACGCCTGTTACAACCCTGAATCCATTACGCAATATAACATTGTCCCGGGCCTGATGGGAGTCGTGCTTCAGATGACGATGACCGTGGTAACCGGGTTGGCAATTACACGCGAGCGCGAACGGGGCACCATGGAAACTCTGCTCTCGATGCCCACGCGCCCGATCGAGGTCATGACAGGCAAGATCATTCCTTACATTTTGGTGGGCTACATCCAGGTGTTCCTTATCCTGTCGGTCGCCTATTTTCTTTTTCACGTGCCAATTGCGGGCAGCCTCTGGTTGCTGTTCGCCGTCGCGCTGATATTTATCATTGCCACCCTGGCTGTAGGCATTACCTTTTCTACGCTGGCCAAAAACCAGCTCCAGGCTGTGCAAATGGGCTATTTTTTCTTTTTACCGTCGCTGTTGCTCTCAGGATTCATGTTTCCCTTCCGCGGCATGCCGCATTGGGCGCAAACGGTCGGTGAATTATTTCCGCTGACCCATTTTCTGCGCATCACCCGGGGTATCCTGTTAAAAGGCAACGGCGTGCAGGACATAATCCCGCAGCTCTGGCAAATCGTGCTCTTCATCGCCGTCGCAATGACGGTCGCCGTAAAGCGCTACCGGCAGACGCTTGATTGATGTATCTGCTATTGCGGAATAACCTCGACTGAATTGCTTAAACATATTGTGGTTTGGTTCTCTTTACAAATGGAACTCCAGTAAGCATATTGGGGTGTAACTTTGCCTTGACGACGTCGCATGTCTGAAGCCTCCTTTAAAGGGACAGTCCAAATGGAGAAAAAGTTACTCGAATTAACGGTCGAAATCATTCATGCCCAGGCTTCCATTAGCAAAATGACAGCCGAGGAAGTCGAGCAGGCTCTGGTTAGAGTCTATAACGCCCTTCACGAAATGAGACGCGCCGAAGAGCAAGTGCGATCCATCCTGCCGGGAGAGCCCGTATTCAAGGATTCCGGCTTTCCAGTTGCCGCAAATCCGCTCTCTTCCATTCAGGAAGACAAAGTTACCTGTATGGAATGCAGGGCTGAGCTCCGGCAGCTCACCGCAAACCATCTTCGCATTCATCACCTCACACCCAGGGAATACAAGAAAAAGTGGGGATTTCCGCTCAAACAGCCCCTTTCCGCAAAAATGCTGACCAAGCTGCGCAGCCGGTCGGCCAAGAAACGCGGGCTGCCCGAAAATCTCAGAATCTACCTCGACCGGAAACGAGAAGACAAAGCGACATCGGGCCGCGAATTACCGGCCTCGGGATCGGCTCACGGGAAAAAATCACTTTCGAAGACCCTTTGAAGAGCGTCGTGCCCAACGAGCAACTAATCCATTTCCCACCCTCTTCCATAAAGCTCATAGCTGAAAAAACCGGGATTCTGTCCGGAAGAATCGCTTCTGGAGAGCAGCAGGAAGGCAAAAGCCATTCCCCGGTCGTGGCCGCTGATGCCGGAAGATGGTCGGGAAGGTTGCCTCGATGCGCCTCGGTCGGCACGCGCTGGCGCTTTGCGATCAATTCCTGCTGCCAGGGGGTGAACTCCTTGTGCAAAAGGAAGCAAAAACTCCAAAAAATCGTGGGAAACGGCAGTAAGCGGGTCGAAAACAGTCGGCTTATACCTATAGTGAAACCTTTTGGGCTTCACTTCCTTGACTTTGTGTCTGCATGATCTATCTCCTGTAGCTGCCTTGGATTTCTTCACTCCAGGTAGTTTGCCGTGGCTGCAAGAGCAGTCCAAGTCGGGAAACGTCGCCATTAGGCCATCGGATAATGATTCGTAACAAATCGACATTCATAGAAAAGCAACTATGTTCGACGGCCGCCTCTGACAAGTGGCCTTCGCGCAAACCGGACTAGTACTTGATTGCAAAAGTGAGCGTAACAAATTCGCGTTCGTCACCCCGGCAGAGTTTCTGAGCCGGGGTCCAGAGGTTTTCCTGAGATGGCAAGAGGCCTGGATTCCGGCTTAAGACATGCCGGAATGACGAAATTTGAGTGTCCCTGTAAACTGTACGCGCATTTACGCAAGTAAGTACTAGCTTCCGGAAAATGGCCAAATCCCTATCACTATCTTGACCGCAGGTTTGCAACGATTAGAGTGTAATCTTGAGCGAGGTTTCATTTGATGGATAGAGAAGCGAAACTACGCTGTTTTTGGTAAATAGCCTTAAGAACCATCTCGGGCGTAACCTCCCGGATGCACCTCCAGTCCGGGCAGGGTTTTCTTGTGAAACAGGGCGAACAGGGAAGCTCCAATCGTATGATAGTATGAATATTGCCGTAGGGGCCGGTTCGCACGGGACTTGTGGGTCCGAAGACCGCAAAGACGGGAATATCGAGGGCGGCCGCCAGATGCATCGGCCCTGAATCCGAGGTCACCATAAATTTTGCGCCACGCAGTATTGCGCCAAGCTCCTTGAGGCTTGTCTTTCCGGCAACTGAGACAGCGCGCGAGTCGGACAAGCGGGCAACTTCGTCGCCGAGCGCCGCGTCCAACCGGCCGCCGACAATGATTGAAGCAATGGGCAGAAGGGAGGCAAGACGTCCGAAACACTCGGCGGGCCACCTCTTCACCAGGGTCCCCGCAGAAGGGGCGATAACGGCGTACTGCCGGATACCCCTGACAACCTCGGGAACTTCACCCAGGGGAGGAAGCGCGAATACGGGTTCGGCCGGCGCGCAGCCGACGAATTGGGCAAGCAGGAGATTCTTTTGGACGGCGTGCAGTTCGGTGTCCGTCCTGACCCGGTATTTGTATGAAAACTTCGCCCCTTCTCTGGCGTGCTCGAAGCCGACTCTTTCCCCCACACCCGTGAAAAGCCCAATCATCGCGCTCCTGAAAAGCCCCTGAAGATCGATCACCAGGTCGAATTTTTCCTTGCGCAGTTCTCGCGACAGCCTCTTGAGGTCCGACCATGTGCGCGGCAGGTTCCGCAGTTTCTTCCAGGAATCCTTGTCTATTACCCAGAGCCGGTGAATCAGCGGATGGGCTTCGAGTATGCCGTCAAAACCTTTTGCCACCAGCCAGTGAAGCTCCGCTTCCGGGAATCGCAGGCTCAACGCATGGAGCACCGGCAGCCCATGAATGACATCGCCAAAAGAGCTGGGCTTTATGATGAGAATTTTTCGAAGGCCCGAAGGCGGAATTTGGAAGTTTTTCATCGTTCCCGGGCCCCTTTTTCGGCTGTGTGCACCAATTTCCAACCCTGTGCATTACCCCCGTCTCCAGATTTCAACAAGGCGCCCACCGCGTCCAGAACATCCTTTGCGGAGATGGCGGCCATACACCGGTGGTCCGTCGGACATTGCCTCTTGAAGCAGGGGGCGCACTCGGTTTCCTTGCGCACCAGTAAAAATCGGGAACATAAGGGAGAAGTGGCGGTGTGGTCTGTCGGGCCGAACAGCGCCACTATCGGGCGGTCGAAGGCTGCGGCCACGTGCATCGGGCCGGAATCGTTGGTTATTACGAGCTCCACCGAGGCGAGAAGCGCCATCAACTGCCGCACGGAAGTCGTGCCGATCAGGTTGAGGGGCTTCGAACGCATCCTGGACTCGATTTCAGAACCGATCGCCGCCTCCCCCGGCCCCCCCACGAGCAGCGACCCATATCCGAAGTCAGAGGCAAGAACGTCCGCGACCTCTGCAAACCTGTCCGGATACCATCTTTTTGCGGAACCGTACGCTGCTCCCGGATTTATCGCCGCCCATCGCCCCGCACCGAGGACACCGCCGGCCCAGCTCTTTTCTTCATCCGTACATTGGAGGCAAAGCTCCTGCCCGGCGGGAGGTATCCCCAACTCACCAAGCATATTAAGGTAATATCGACTATGATGCAGCCTGCGCACCTCTTTGGATACCCGCACTCCATGTGTAAGCAGTATTGCGCGCCCGTCCGTAGCGTACCCGGCGCGCGTCTTTATCCCGGCCAGCCTGGCGATTATCGCGGCCTCGATGGCGTTCTGAAAAAGGATGGCCAGATCGAACCGCTCGACGGCAAGGAGCCGGGAAAACTTCCAAAGACCACCGATCCCGCTGTGCGAGCCTCTCTTGTCATAGACGACCGCGCGGTCGCTGAAAGGATGCGGGCTCATGAGTTCGGAGACAACGGGATTTGCCGCCAGCACGATCTCCGATGAGGGGAAAGCGGCCCTGATCGCCCCCAGGGCCGGAGTGCTCATAACGGCGTCTCCGATCCAGTTTGGCAATCGCACCAGTATTTTCAGTGTATGAGCCCTGTCGAGCTTCCCCATTTTATTCCAGCCTCAGGCAAATCGCTGCATCAATCGAGCGACTCTCCATATCATAAACCTGACAAAACTTCTTAAAAAATACCATTGTGAAATAACCTCGAGGATTATGGCTGCTCAAAGACGGGCATACCTCTGCGCTCATTTTCTTTCGGCGTATTAAACCCGTTGCCGTACTACCCGATGCGGTTAGAACCCCAAATCCCTCAATGCCTGGATTCCTCGATGCTGATCTCTGCGCTCACTGAACTTGGGACAGGATAGATGTGCTTCTCCTTTTATGTAAGGCTCTTTTATCCCTTACTCTATGCCGGTTTATCCCGGCGTTTTCGGTCCGGCGGCCCGCGAGGCCGACCCCGACCAGTACTCTAAGACGGCCTTAAAAAGCGGCGTTAGGTCCGACTCGCGGCCCGACAATATCTGTTTCATACATTGATCTCCCGTCAAGTCAACAAGTCGGCAAGATAAAGAAAGGCAGTAATTTAGGTTCCCCATCGTTCCTTCTGGATGGGCAACGTAACGTACACGCTGCCCCGTATGATCCTCGAGAGAACGTTCTGGGGCGAGAGTGTCAAGACGTCCAAAGACTCGATCATCAGGCGGCTTGGAAAGGATGCTTTTAACGAAATTTTGCGAAAATGATAGAAAAAAAAAGATTTCCACCTGTCCGGATTTTACGAATGCCGGACAGGATTGACGGATGCCTTTGATTTTATAGGGAAAAGGTTTTTCGAAAATTTTCCATTTGTTTCAGTAACTTAGATGATCATTCCGGCTAACATCCGTTCATCCCTGGTCTTTTTTCCCTCTCATCTCGTTTCGTGTTTCTCGCCCAAAATTGGGCAGATCAACTTTGACGAACCGGTGAACATTCACTATGAAGCCGTATGTACGTGCACATGGTTCAGCCTTCAGGACGCAATCGGAAATGTAATGATTTTAGCCTTCTAGCTTGGGCATGCTATTTGCCGATGTTAATTTGAAAATTCCAGTTGTAAGGGGTGGGAGACACGGCTCGTGATTCCTATCAGGGTGCTTGGACGAACCACAGGGGGGCGACCTTGCACCCATTTTTTTTCAATAAACCTCCCAATGCTATGGTTGGCCGAATAGAACTTCGGTCATGTTATACATGGGAATAGATTTCTTCTGAGCGGACCGTTAGGAGGAAAGTCCATTTGTGCCGTTGCGGGTCTCGTCGAAAAACGAACCAGGGTTTGTAATAAAAGAAAATACGCAAACGCGGAGACGAGAGTTATAAAAGGCACGGCCAAAAGAAGAAAGGGGGGTTGAGTTATGTCGAAGATCCTTGTTGTCGATGATGAGGAACATATCAGACTTCTATATTCGGAGGAATTGAAGGAAGCTGGATACGAAGTCACCACGGCGGAGGGCGGTTATAAGCTTATCGAAAGAATTGAAGAGGAAAAACCGGATTTGGTCATCCTTGACATAAAGATGCCTCACTACAACGGCCTGGATATCCTTCAAGACATTCGAAACGATTTTTATGACCTGCCTGTTATTCTCTCGACTGCATACGATAGCTTCAAAGATGACGTAAAATCGATTGCCGCCAACTTCTATGTTGTAAAGAGCCTCAATTTGACTGAACTAAAGAATAAAATCGCCATGGCGCTCGAAACAAGGCTTCCCAGTTGGCAACCCGCTCTTCATGATCTACCGGCGATAACAGTGCAGAAGCAGTCGAAAGGATTCCCATCGACACGGAATGCTTCCGCTCCAAAGCTCCACATCAGTAGACCTGATTGTTAGGTGCCATCGTTCCTTGTGTAGATCCACGCAAATGAAGAGTGTCTCTCCGGGTTGCAGTTCCGTGTCTTGTCACCTCATCCCAAACCTCCTTTCCCTGGTTTGGAACCAAGGATAACAGATTCCCGCAAGGGACTCTGCATTGCATCATACTCTCCTATATTTGGACAATTCTGGCATTCAAAAACTGGAAATTTTACCGATCATATCTGAACCGCTATGGGTGCTCGCTGAAATCCAACATGGGCGTTGGACGTCTGTTCAGTTGGACCGGCGTCTTCGGGGGGAAGGGACAGGACCGAGGACGGAATTTAGTCGCCGGTGGCCTGTGGTCAGTGATCAGAAAAAGGTAAAGTGTGCCCTCGGCCCGGCCGCTGTAAAAGAAAAAATCAGGTTTTGTGGCCTGTAACCATCTATGTTACAGTTCGGGCATGATCATAGGATTCAAACACAAAGGGCTGTGGATATCACTGAGGTGTGAAATGCAGATGTATGATCCCCCCCATCCTGGAGAAATCATAAAGAAGCTGTGCCTGGAGCCGCTCGGTCTATCAGTGACCGAAGCGGCTGAAGCCCTGGGGGTGAGCCGTAAGACACGGTAACCTGCCGGCGCCCCGCAACCGTTTTCGAGCTTCGGGCTGTTTTGGATTCGAGCCGTGCGGACGCGCGAAATACCGGTTGCATGGGACATGGCGGCATCGAGGACCGGCCGGTCGTTTTCTAGCGCGACCGGCAGGGGCCCCGAGCGCCGGACGCCGGTCGTAAGCGCATCCGCGAAGCTCGCCCGGACATCTTTGAAACCTTGCCTCCCCCCACCTGCCTTGATATTATTCCCCGATTTTGAAATCGACCTCTACAGGAGACACAGGATGAGGCGCACCGGCATTGCCGAGACCTGCATCGGAATTTTCATACTGGCGCTTCTGGCGGCAATAGCGGGTGGGGTCTATATCGCCCAGTCGCTGTTCGATCCGCAACTCTACAGTGTTGCTCTACAGAAGGAGGAAAACGGCGCCGGCCGCAAGAACTCGCTGCCGCCTCCGGATTCTGCGCCCGCGCCTGCCTACCTTCCCGAAAATCTCATTCCGCTTGGCCCCGAGGAAACGTTCGACCCCGAGACCTTATCCGATAAAATTGACGGCAGGGCCGATCTCTACCTTTCAAGCGGCTTTGTAAAGCTTTCGACGAGGCGTTTTGCCAGGAAAGCCGATCCCAAAAGCTGGCTCGAACTTTTCATATACCGAATGGGTGACCCGGCAGAGGCGTTCTCCGTCTACAGTGTTCAGAAGCGAAAAGACTCGAGGCCGGTTGACTTTACCGTTTCGGCCTACGCCACGCAGGATGCCCTGTTTTTCGTAAACGGGCCTAAATATTTCGAGATAATATCCGCCTCCCCGGACTTGACCGAAGAGATGAGAGCGCTGGCCAAAAACCTTGTCGAAGCGGAGCCTGAATACGCCGAGCAGCAAACGGAAGCTTCCCTGTTTCCGCCCGAATCTCTCGATGAGTCAAGCATATCGCTGCACATGAGCGACGTTTTCGGCTTCAGTGCGCTCGACCGCGTGTATACGGCAGGCTACGGGGCTGACAACGGGCAGGTTACCGCGTTTATCTCCAAGCGCAAGGACCCTGAAGAAGCCGCGGATCTTGCTGCCGCATACGGCCGGTTTCTCCTCGAAAACGGCGGGGCCGAAGCCGGTCAAATCCCTGATGCGCCCGATTCCAAAATATACAAGGTATTCGATACCTATGAAGTCGTCCTGCACAGGGGGAAGTTTCTTGCCGGGACTCACGAGGCCGATAACATCGCAAGCGCAACAGAGGTTGCTTCACGGATTTACCGCAAACTGGGCGAGGCCGCACGATGAGTAAAAGATCCAAGGATCAGCCGCACCAACCGGAGATGAACAGGCGCGATTTTCTCCTCCGCTCCGCAAAGGCGGGGATAACTCTGGGGGCCGCCGGCGCCCTCGCCTGGTTTCTCTACGACCCTCATGGTCCCGGCGCGCCGGTCGAGAAATCCTCGGTTGCCCTGCCCGACTTCTCCGTTGCCGAAGCAGGCAAAAAGATTGCAATAGCAACCGGCGATGACAGAATCAAAACTGTCAACGCCGCCCTCAAGGCGCTCGGCGGAATCGAACGCTTCGTCAAAAAGGGCGACAGGGTCCTGATAAAGGTGAACGCCGCCTTCGCCACCCCCCCTTCCCTTTGCGCCACAACCAACCCGGAGCTGCTCGCCGAAGTCACACACCTGTGCATCGGGGCTGGCGCCGCCGCTGTTGCTGTAACCGACAATCCCATCAATAATCCGGAAAGCTGTTTTGCGCTAACAGGCATCGGGGAAGCGGCGCAAAGTTCGGGGGCCAATCTCATTATGCCCCGGGAATCGCTTTTCGCCGACCTTACCGTGCCGGGTTCAAATCTTATCCGCAATTGGCCTGTTCTCTTCGGAGCTTTCCAGGGGGCGACGAAGCTGATCGGGATTGCCCCGGTAAAAAGCCATAACAGGAGCGGCGCCTCGATGTCGATGAAAAACTGGTACGGGTTCATGGGAGGCAGGCGAAACATCTTCCACCAGGATATACACACATTCATAAAAGATCTTGCCCTTATGATAAGCCCTACTCTCGTCATCCTGGACGGGACATTCGCCATGGTTTCCAATGGACCGACCGGAGGCTCGGTTTCCGATCTCAAGCGGACCAACACGATGATCGTCAGTACCGATCAGGTTGCTGCCGATGCGGCCGGGGCGACACTGCTGGGCAAGACAGCGGCGGATCTGCCCTTCATAGCCAAAGCTGAACAGGCGGGGGCGGGAACTTCGGATTTTGAAGCCCTGAATCCTTTCCGTGTATCCGTGAAGTGAATTTAGGAATTCAGGAATTCAGGAATTGAGGAATCCGGGAATTGGGCTTTAATCCCTCAATTCTTCAATTCCTCAATCGTTCAGTCCTTCAAGGTAAGAATCTGATGAGAATTACATCGGTCAGGCGCATAACCCAGATATTCTTTTTTGTCCTGTTCATATGGTTCTGCATTGCCGGCACCTTCGGTCAATCCTTCTGGCAGTTGCGAGGCTGGCCGGTAGACTGGTTCCTCCAACTCGATCCGCTTGTTGCCCTGGGAACCGTCCTGACGACCCGCACTCTGTACGCGGGACTTGTGTGGGCCATGGTCACCGTCGTGCTCACCCTCGTTCTGGGAAGATTCTTCTGCGGATGGCTGTGCCCATTCGGCGCCATGCATCATTTCATCGGTTATCTCGGCTCCCTGGGACGCTCCAACAGAGAGAAAATCGCCCTGAACCGATATATGGGCGGCCAGAGGATAAAATATTATGTCCTTCTGGTCCTGCTTGCCCCCGCTGTGGGGGCATCCATATTGAAGATCGCAGATACCTCCTTTCCGAAGCTCGACGGGGGCTTTTCAGGCTCCCTCATAACCGGACTGCTGGATCCAATCCCCCTTGTGTATCGTTCGGTAAATTTGCTGCTTCTGCCCTTTGCGGACTCATCCTTTCACCTGATTTCCGCAGCCCAGAGACATTACGAAGGGGCGTGGCTTACCGCTTTCGTGTTCTTTGGCGCCCTTATCCTCAACCTGGCGGCGCCTCGTTTTTATTGCCGGTTCGTGTGCCCTTTGGGCGCCCTTTATGGAATCATGAGCAGATATGCCCTGTGGCGGGTCGGAAAGAAAACCGCCGAATGCAGCCAGTGCAGGCTTTGCGATTCGAGGTGTGAAGGGGCCTGCGACCCGGCGGGACGCATCCGGACTCCCGACTGCGTGCTCTGCTTCAACTGCCTCTACACCTGTCATGAGGACCTGATGGGTTATAACACGTTCCGGTCCGCTTCAGGCGAGATCATCTCGCCCGACTTGTCCCGGCGGGGATTCATCGCGGCAGCGGTGTGCGGGATCGCCGCAGTGCCGTTGCTGAGAATGGATGGAAAACTCGGCCAAAACTACGATCCTGCCCTGATTCGACCGCCCGGGTCTTTGCCCGAAGTCGAATTTCTCGACCGCTGCATCAGGTGCGGGCAATGCGCGCGCGTTTGTCCCACCAACGTTATACAACCCGATATCACAAGGGCGGGGATCGAGGGTCTGTGGACCCCCGCTCTGAACATGCGCACCGGGTCGAGCGGCTGCCAACTGAACTGCACGGCATGCAGCCATATCTGCCCGACTGCCGCCATACGCCCGATTTCACTCGAGGAAAAGCTCGGGCGGGGCTCTTTCGAAAAAGCGGGCCCGATCCGCATCGGCACTGCTTTCATCGACCGGGGCCGATGCCTGCCCTGGGCCATGGACAAGCCGTGCATTGTCTGCCAGGAAAACTGCCCCGTAAGCCCCAAGGCGATATTCGTAAAAGAGAGTTTCGCCACGGTACGGGACGGCGACCTGGACGGCGCAAAAATCTCGGGCGCCTCTGTTCTGCTTTCCAGGCCGCTCCTTCAGCCGCACCGGTTCGATACGGGCGACTTCTTCGTTCTGGTTGAGTCCGGGGGTATTTCTACTAGAACGCGCGTCCTTTCAAATTCCCGGAATTCGATCATCCTGGAATCTCCCGTTTCGCCTGAGCCTGCGTCCGTCGATTTGAGAAAAATCATGCTCCAGGTCCGGCTCCAGACCCCCCGGGTAGACCCCGATCTATGCACCGGCTGCGGTATCTGCGAGCACGAATGTCCTGTAAGCGGCTTGAGGGCGATACGGGTCAGCGCGGAAGGCGAATCGAGACAGAAGAGGCATTGGCTCCTGCTCAGGCAGCCGAACTCAAATTCCCTGGACAAGGAGAAGTAATGGATGAGCTAAATGTGCAAGAATCAGTTGCATTCGCGCAGAATTCGGGTTATATGGTGGAAACCACGGCTAATAGTGAACCTCGTTGCCCGTCCGTTGCATCTGTGACAGACCTCCCCCGTGCCTTTGGAACTGTCGTCCCTTCAGCAGGGGCTTGCATTGAAACGAGATCACAGGATGGAACACACTTAGGAGAAGAATAAGATGGAGCCATTGTTACTGACAAAGCGTGAAAAGCACAAGATTGCGACCCAGTACGCAGACCTGTGCCTCACCTGCGGCACATGCGCAGGCGGGTGCCCGGTCACGGGCGTCGACGGTATGGATGTTCGCAAGGCTGTGCGCATGGTCCTGCTGGGGCTGGAACAGGAACTGATCGATTCAAAATTCCCCTGGGTCTGCACCCTTTGCGGCCGCTGCGAGCATGCCTGCCCTATGGGAATCGACCTGCTCGCGATGCTTCGTTCCGCTCGCACGCAAAGAGAAAGGGACAAGGTCCCCGGCGTCCTCCACAAGGGCGTGCTGATGTGCCTGAAGAGTGGAAACAACGTTGGCATTCCCAAGGAAGACTTCCTTTTCCTGCTTGAAGACCTTGGCGCAGAACTGGCTGAAGAAATTCCGGGCTTCGAGGTCCCCGTCGACAAGAAAGGGGCAAAATACCTTTTCACCATCAATTCCAAAGAGCCTTTCGGGGAACCCGAGGACATGATGTACTGGTGGCGGATTCTTCACGCCGCCAACGAGTCATGGACGACTACTTCCGAAAACTGGGAAGGGGTAAACTGGGGCCTTTTCACCGGCGACGACGAATCGATGAAAGAGATCGTCGGGCGCATTGTCAAGAACTACAAGGAACTCGAGTGCGAGTACCTTGTCTTGCCCGAGTGAGGGCACGCATATTACGCGACCAGGCTTGGTCTGCAAAAATGGTATGCAAATGAAGGCGTCAAGTTTCTCTCGGTCCATGATCTTTTGAAGAAATACATCGAAGAGGAGCGCATCAAGATAGACAAATCGGTGCACACCCACCTTACCACCTACCACGACCCGTGCAATTACGGCCGTAAAAGCGAACGCACCTTCGGCCACGGATATTTCGAGGAGCCAAGGTGGGTTACGCAGCAGTGCTGCGAAAACTTCGTGGAAATGTATCCCAACCGGGCCAACAACTTCTGCTGCGGCGCCGGCGGCGGCGCGTGGGCGGCGCCCTATGCCGAGGAGAGAATCTTCTACGGCCGCGTTAAAGCCAAACAGATAAAGGACACCGGGGCCAAGCTGCTCATCGCTCCCTGCCATAACTGCCGCGATC
Organism: uncultured delta proteobacterium; assembly: GCA_963805125.1. Lineage (GTDB taxonomy): Bacteria > Desulfobacterota > Syntrophobacteria > Syntrophobacterales > Syntrophobacteraceae > SbD1. The sequence goes on from CAWDTD010000003.1 coordinate 81,819, forward strand.
AGATCATGAAGAGCCTCCGGAAGGAATACGACTTCATGGACCTCGAGGTCAAGTACCTCTGGGAGCTTGTGGCCGACTCTCTGATTATCGAGCCGCGCGAGGTGGAATCCGAAGAGGAAGAATAGAATTTCTCACCGCCTCTGAAACAGCCCCAGAATCACGTTGACGTGTGCATGGGGCTTTTCTATTCTACAAGGTCGAATCTATCCGATCGCAATTTGAGCTGCCGGCAGGCGGCTCTCCAAATTCAGTCTCGAACCCGAGCCCATTGGATACCGGGGGAATATGAGCAGAAAGCAAAGTGTAATCAAAAAAGGAAAAGACGACCTCTCGCTCACTCGCGAAGAATCCGACGAACTGCAAATGATCCTTGACCGCCTTGCCGTCCAGGACCCGGAAGGCGAGAGTTTCGAGGGCTACCTGAACTCGCTTCGCAACTCTGTTTCCGGAAGAGCGCTCGTAGCGGCTGCGCTCATCGACAGGCTGAGCCGCAATCCCGCCCCTACCGGCTTTCGTACCTTCCAGTGTCTCGAAAAAATCGTTGAGGCCTCGCCTTACAAAAGAAGCCTCAAGCTGGCAGCCTACCGGTTTTCACAGAAGGGCTTCACGGCTGCTCAAAGATCGGCTCCGGAAAAAGTCGTCCTGATCAGGGATGAGCACAGGGATGCGCTCTCTCACCTGTTCATGGTCCGGGGGACCCTGTGGATCGTTTCCGCTTTCATTCCTGAGGTGCAGGGAGGTTATGCTCTTATAACCGCCTTCCTTGAAGATGATTTTGCCACCTTCAATGTCCGGGTTGCCGAAACCCGCACTCAGAAACTCTACAGGGATTATCTCCAGGAACTCTCAGCCCACGCAGCCGGCGGCAAAGCTCATGAAATTCCACTCTGGCACGCAGCGAGGCTCTTCTTCGAAATGCTCGATTTGTGGACGGGCAAAGACTCATACACCCAGTTGGAACGCGGTCGCCACCTTCTTGAAAGGTATCATGAGCCTGACAGAAAACCTCACGTCTATGACCTGATGCCCGAAATCGAACGTCCCGAACGCCATTTTGCCGAATTGGAAATCGAAAAATTACTGGAAGATATGGACCTTTCCTGGCTTAGATTCGGTAAGGAGGAGCTTTCCGCCTATCATGAAAAACTAAAAGCCCTGGACCGCCCTCTTCTGGTGATTCCACCGGAGGTCCAGACCGAACGTCGCCTGGAACTGCTTAACGATGAGGCTGAAAGCCTGTGCGCAGGGGCAAAGCGACATCTTTTCAGAAGATTCTTCGAAGAGCAGACGATGGCCTTCAAACTCTCAGGCGCCGAAGACAAGGCGCGCCGGGCATGGATAGTCGCCCAAAATCTCGCCGGCCGGTCGCCTGTGGGGAAAAATCCCGCCGTGACGGAGTTGGTGATATATTCAACAGCGTTCTACTGGCCCGAGGACTTCAAAGAACCTGAGCAAACACCGGAGCGCGAGCGCCGAACCGAATCGGGAATCATCCTGCCCTGAACCCGGAGATCCATATGGATACCTTGCAGATCAGAACCACGGCCCATTCATGCGCAGTTGACATTACCGACCATATAGCCGCCCGGTTAAGGGAAAAATCCGCCGACAACGGCATCTGCCTGATTTACACCCCGCACACCACGGCAGGCATTACGATAAATGAAGGGGCCGACCCCAGTGTTATGGATGACATTTTAAAAACCCTGGACGCTATCGCCCCATGGCGTGGGGCCTACAAACACACCGAGGGCAATTCGGCGGCCCACATTAAAGCGATGCTGACCGGGGGAAGCGTGCAGGTAATTGTCGATTCGGGAAAGCCCGTTCTCGGTGCCTGGCAGAGAATATTCCTCCTGGAGTTCGACGGACCGAGGACACGCAAAATCCTTGTCCAGTTCCTTGACGGCCAGGCTCGCTGATCGGCCAAAAAGCGAAAAGCCGGGCGGGAGGGACCTGGCTTTCCAAAAATCCGAACCGGAAACCTCCAGTGCCCCATCCGGCGTTTTCGGTTGGGATTTTCTCGAAATTCTGGACAAGAAATACTTTTTGCTGAATAATTCCCGTTCGGTAAGAGAATCTCTCGCGGGTGGACTATAGAATGTCTAACTCCGTCGGGCGTGAGCCATCTTTTCCGGCGCGCCGGCGCTCATTCACCAGGAGCTCTGAAAAACTTCATGGCCAAGGCTGAGAGTTCACAGTCCGCGGCATCGAAACATGCCTATGATCGCGCATTGGTGCATCAACTGGTTTTCCCTGCGCTGCTGCTTATGGTTGTGTTCATATCCGGCACGGTGGGATTTTTCATTTTGGGCGCGGGCAAGTGGAGCCTTTTTAATTGCGCCTATATGACTAGCATCACACTCACCACCGTCGGTTATGGAGAGATACTCGAGGACTTTGGTACAAAGGGCCGTTTATTTGCCATGGTTCTGATGTGGTCCGGCATGGGGGTTGCTCTCTATGCAGTGTCGACGATCACCGGGTTTGTAGTCGAGCGGAAATTTTCCCGGATATTGAGGGAGCGTAAGATGGAAAAAAGCATTGCCGCGCTCAAAAACCATTTCATTGTCTGCGGGGGCGGCCACACGGCCGTACACGTATTGCGGGAACTGATTGCCTCAAAGCGACCCTGCGTGTCTATCGAACTAAAACCCGAACGTATCGAATGGATCGCCAACCAATTCCTTGGCCACTATTTCATCCAGGGCGACGCAACCGAGGAAGAGGTTTTGCGGCGCGCCGGGATCGAGCGGGCTTCGGGTATGCTGGCCGTGTTGGCAGAAGACAGCAGCAACCTTCTGATAACGGTCCAGGCCCGATACATCAACCCGGATATCAAGATCGTGGCGCGATGCCATGAAAACAATCTGGCTGACAAGTTCTACAGGGCCGGCGCCAATTACGTTGTAAATCCATCTTTCATCGGCGGCATGCGTATGGCCAGCGAGATGATCCGCCCTCATGTCGTTTCATTCCTCGACCGGATGCTTAGAGGCAATGACACGACGCGCGTCGAGGAAGTTACGATTGGCGAAGGCTCGCCCTGGGTCGGCCTTTCGCTGCGCGAAATTGACATTCAGCGCAGGACTGGACTGATTCCGGTTTCTTTGAAGCGTCCCGAAGATCCCGAGTTCACCTACAATCCATCCCAGGATGAAGTCCTGACGCCGCAATCGGTAATAGTGGTCATCGGAAATCCCGAACAGCTTTCCAACCTCAAAAGATTCTGTGCAGGAAGTGAGGATTTCGATGTTTTATAATTGACCGGCAACTGCATCCTGCCGACATTCACCCGAAAGGGTGAAATCTTCACCCTTGACTCCTCACCTTTCAGGGATTCACAAAAATACCGGCTCGTGCTGCTTGCGGCTTTTTCTGTTGTATGAGCAAATCTGGCGACCTGAACAAAGCCGCCGGCTTTAAAGCCGGGCGGCGGCCCGGGTTTGGGAAACAAGGCTTTTGCGGCAAAAGGGAGCATTGTACCCGAAAGGCGAGGTCCAGACCGCCGGTTCAAACTGCTCAAATCCGGTATGGAGCCCATGGAAAGTTTATCGCTGCACAGAATACTGGTAGTCGATGATGACCCGCATTACCGCAAGCTTATCCAGCATTTTCTCGAAGGCGCCGGCTATTGTTATGAAACGGCGGAAAGCGCTGCTGAAGCTCTCGATGCACTGCGGCGCGGTTCGTTTGACCTCGTGGTGTCCGACATATGCATGAGCGGCAAAGACGGGCTTCAACTTGCCAGAGAAGCAAAAGACGAATTCCCTGACCTCGATTTCATCCTCATGACCGGTTACTCGGAGAAATACAGCTACAGCGATATAATCGAAGCAGGCGCAAGCGACTACATAACAAAACCGTTTTCGGGCTTCGAGTTCAAGGCCAAGCTCGAAAGGATCGCGCGTGAAAAAGGCGTTCTTCAGCGGCTGCGCGAAGCAAACAGTGCCCTGCTCCTAGAATTCCTGCTCAACACGAGCCTTGCCAAGCTCTCGAACACAGTCATCGGTTCGACGTCCCTTGATGAAGTATCGGGCATGATTCTCGAGCACGCAAAGGAGCTTACCGGCAGCCAGGCCGGCTGCATAGCCCATTTTGCAGATGGGGTGAGCACCTATCCTCCCGACATCGCCGGTTTAAGTGAATCTTCCCGGGACAGGGAGATTATTCTCAACAGGCTGGGATGGTTGTGGGAGCGGGGTATCCGGGAAGGACGCGCCGCTTTGAACTATTCTCCGCGCACCGGCGGGTCCTCTCAGAGGCCGGGTACAGGTATCTGTCCGTTCCAGCGGTTTGTTACGGCAGGCTTCTGGGGCAGCTTGCTCTCGCAAAAACCGAAACGGATTACCAGGAACGAGACCTGATGGTTGCACGCCGGCTGGCTGTTGTATATGCATCGGCCGTTCAACGGCGGCTGGCGGAAAATGAGCTTAAAGAAGCCCATATAAAGCTCCAGTCCATGCTGGGTAAAATCGTCAGTGCTCTGTCCTGCACGCTGGAAATACGCGATCCCCACACGGTAGGCCACCAGAACCGGGTCGCCAAACTAAGTTGCGCAATTGCCCGCCGGATGGGATTTGAAAACTATGCTCTCGACAAGATAAAAATGGCCGCGCTGATTCACGATATCGGCAAGATTAACGTGCCCTCGGAGCTGCTTAGCAAGCCTACAAAGCTCATGGATGCAGAAATGAATCTCATAAGGTATCACTCGACAGCCGGGTGCGAAATTCTCAAAAATGCCGACATGCCCTGGCCGATTGCGGAAGTCGTCCTGCAGCATCATGAGAGAATAAACGGCACCGGGTACCCCAATGGCCTCAAGGCGGAGCAGATACTTCTCGAAGCGCAGATAATCGCCGTGGCCGATGTCTACGAGGCGATGACATCTCATCGGCCATACAGGCCCTCGCTTGGAAAGAAAGCCGCAATTGAGGAACTCTCGCACAACAGGGGCTTGCTCTATAACCCGGATGCCGTGGATGCCTGCCTCGGTCTGCTGTCAGACGAGGAATTCGATTTCAATGACGAGGGCTGCAATGCCGCGTGAGTGGTGGGCAACCTGTAATGGTTGGCTGCGCCCCGGCGGCCGGAAAATTAGCACTCGACTCATTTAATTGCTGACAAAAATCTTGTCGTCTCACCCCTCCATGCTTATCTTAGTCACCATCCGGTTCTTGGCTCAAGTGCCGCCCGGTTCAACATAATCGATCATTTTCTTTGAATGGAGGGCTTCAAATGGCTAAAGCCGTAGGAATCGATCTTGGCACTACCAACTCAGTTGTGTCGGTCTGGGAAGAAGGCAAATCCACAGTTATTCCGAATGCCGAGGGATCGAGGCTGACCCCATCGGTGGTGGCCTACACGGAAGACGGCCAGCGCCTGGTCGGTCAGGTTGCCCGGCGTCAGGCGATACTCAATCCGACAGCCACCATATACTCCGCAAAGAGGTTCATAGGCCGCAAGTGGGGCGAGGTGGACGAAGAGTCCAAAATAGTGTCCTACAAAGTCGTGAGGGGGCCAAACGACGCGGTCCGCTTCGAAGTTCGCGGAAAACTCATCTCGCCCGAGGAGGTCTCGGCCCAGGTTCTGCGGAAGCTGGTGGACGACGCTTCGAAATATCTCGGAGAAAAAGTGAAGGAGGCGGTCATAACCTGCCCCGCCTATTTCAACGACGCCCAGCGCCAGGCGACGAAAAACGCCGGTGAGATCGCGGGCCTCAAGGTGCTGCGGGTCATAAACGAACCGACCGCCGCTGCGCTCGCATACGGGCTCGAAAAAAAGAAGAACGAGACCATAATAGTTTTCGACCTGGGTGGAGGCACGTTCGATGTATCCATCCTCGACGTCGGAGACGGAGTGGCTGAAGTCCGCTCCACATCGGGAGATACTCACCTTGGCGGCGACGATTTCGACAAGCGGGTCGTTGACTATGTTGCCGACGAGTTCCGCAAAGACCACGGGGTTGATCTGCGAGAGGACCGCCAGGCGCTCCAACGGCTCTATGAAGCGGCGGAAAAGGCAAAGATCGAGCTTTCGAGCACTATTGAGACTCAAATCAATCTTCCCTTTATTACCGCTGACGCCGGCGGGCCCAAGCACCTGGTGCTGAAGCTGACGCGCGCAAAATTCGAGGATCTGACCCGCGACCTGGTGGAGCGCTGCATGGGACCTGTGCAGCAGGCCATCTCGGACGCGCGCCTTAGCCCGAAGGATATCGATGAGGTGATCCTGGTGGGCGGATCTACCCGCATTCCGGCAGTGCAGGAACTGGTCAGGAAGCTCACGGGCGGCAAAGAGCCCAACATGAGCGTCAATCCCGACGAGGTGGTGGCCGTCGGAGCCGCCATACAGGCAGCCGTGCTCAAGGGCGAGGTCAAAGACGTAGTTCTTCTGGATGTCACCCCGCTTTCGCTCGGAGTCGAAACCCTGGGTGGAGTCATGACCAGGCTGATCGAAAGAAACACTACAATTCCTGCGAGGCGGGAAGAAATCTTCTCGACCGCAGAAGATAACCAGACTGCAGTCGATATCGTGGTGCTCCAGGGAGAGCGAGAGATGGCCAGGGACAACCGGGTGCTTGGAAGATTCCGGCTCGAGGGAATCCGCTCGGCGCCCCGAGGAGCGCCGCAGATCAAGGTAGTCTTCGATATCGACGCAAACGGCATCCTCCAGGTTACCGCGCGTGACCAGGAAACCGGCAAAGAGCAGGCCATCACGATTTCCGAGTCCACCAATTTGTCGAAGCAGGATGTTGAGACAATGGTCGCGGACGCTCAGGTTCACTCAGCCGAAGACAAGCGCCGGCGCGAAACGATCGAGGCGCGCAATACCGCTGACGCTTTGGCCTACCAGCTCGAGCGCACCCTGCGCGATCTGGGCGATAAGGTCCCGGTGAATGAAAAAGCCAGGTCGGAAGCTCTGATCGAGGAGACAAGAAAGGCCGTTCAGGATGAGAGCACGACCAAAGAGCGTTTTCAGCAGCTTGCAAGCGATCTCCAGCAGGCCGCTCAGATGATCTCGACGGCCGCCTATCAGCAGGCCGGGGCCGGCGCAGGCAGGCGTGGGGATGGCCCCGGTGCGGGACAGGGAGCTGATTACACAGGCGGATACGGACCGCGCCCGGGTGGCCGCGATGATGCAGTTGACGCCGAGTTCACCGAGCACTGACAGGGGCGACAGTCGTCCACAGAAAAGAGACCGAAGAAGCGGCGCAGCTCCGCGCGTGTAGTGCGGGGCTGCGCCAAAAGGCTGAAAAGCATGCCTGTCCACCGCTCAATGTTTACGGCTCCTGCGGCTAAAGCCTGCTAAGAGGATCTTCCGCCTAAAGGCGGTAAGTGGGCAATGACCAGCTTCCGGCTAAGCTTGTCCCGGAAATTTTTAATCCGGGAGCCGGTAAGTGGAATGACCAAACTATTATGACCAGATTACTGTTCACCGGAATATTTCATGGCTGTTAAATACAGGGACTACTACGAGATACTCGGTATTAAAAGGGGCGCCGGGCAGGACGAAGTGCAGCGGGCATACCGGAAGCTTGCGCGCAAATACCATCCGGACGTCAACAAAGCATCCAACGCAGAAGAGAAATTCAAGGAAATCAATGAGGCCTATGAGGTCCTGAAGAACCCCGAGAAAAGGAAAATGTACGATCAGTTGGGACCCAACTGGAGAGCCGGACAGGATTTCAGGCCGCCACCGGGATGGGACGCCCGGTTTGATTTCGGCAGGGGCGGCTCGCGCCAGACGGAGTTCGAGTGGGGCGGACCCGGCGACTTCAGCGACTTTTTCGAATCACTCTTTGGCGGCAGAGGTTTCAGACAGGCTCGCGGCGGTACGGCTCCGGGAGGCTTGGGGCGAGAGGCGGTCTGGCGGCAGGCAGGCGCCGACCAGGAAACCACCATTCGAATTCCCCTCGAGGAGGCCTTTGGCGGCGTGACCAAACCTATCGTCCTCCAGAGCCAGGTGATAAATCCGAAAGGACAATTGGAAGTCAGGGAAAAACGCTACGATGTAAAAATCCCGCCCGGCATTCTGCCCGGCCAAAGGATTCGCCTTACAGGCCAGGGCGAAGAAGGAACGGGCGGCGGCCCGAAGGGCGATCTCTATTTAAAGGTGGAAATCGAACCGCACCCGGTTTTCAAGCTCAATGGACGCGACCTCCACATGGATGTGCCCGTTGCACCCTGGGAGGCGGTACTCGGCTCTGAGGTGCGGGTCTCCACGCTCTCGGGCAACATAGACCTGAAAATTCCTCCCGGCAAGCAGAGCGGTCAGAAACTGCGGCTGCGAGGCAAAGGAATGCCAAACCCGAAAGGCGCCCCCGGCGATCTGCACGTGACGGTGGTTGTGAAAGTCCCGACCCATCCGTCCGCAAGCGAGCGGGAATTGTTTGAAGAGTTGAGAAAAATCTCGACTTTTAACCCCAGAGGGTAGTTTGAGGTGGAGTTCGAGCTGTTATGTCTGAAAGAGTCTTCATGCTTCAGGTGAAAACGGATACCGAGTTTTCCGCCGATTACACTCTTACGGAGCTGGCATATCGGACAGGGCTGCACCCTGAGCTGATCGACAGATTCGTCAGCCTCGGCCTGATCGAGTTTACCGGGAGCACCCATGATGGGGAGCCGATTTTCGATTCGGGAGTAATCCCGCTCGTCAGACGAATTCTCAGGCTTCGAAACCAACTCGGCGTCAACTATGCGGGCATTGGAGTGATCCTGGAGCTCATGTCCAGGCTCGAGACCCTGGAAGCCCGGATTCGCGAACTGGAAGGCGCACGCTAGACAACAGTGGTCAGTGGTCAGTGGTCAGTGGTCAGAGAACGGCTTTTTATGACGACTGACCACTGACGACTGGAGACTGTTTTTTAAGCTTTTTCCGGCCACTGAAGACTGACGACTGGAGACTGTTTTTTAAGCTTTTTCCGGCCACTGAAGACTGACGACTGGAGACTGTTTTTTAAGCTTTTTCCGGCCACTGAAGACTGACGACTGGAGACTGTTCTTTAGCTTTTTCCGGCCACTGAAGACTGACGACTGGAGACTGTTTTTTAAGCTTTTTCCGGCCACTGAAGACTGACGACTGGAGACTGTTTTTTAAGCTTTTTCCGGCCACTGAAGACTGACGACTGGAGACTGTTTTAATATGGATATAAACAAATTTACGACCAAATCTCAGGAGGCCCTGGAGGCCGCCGAAACCAAGGCAATCCGCTTCGGCCATATGGAGGTTGACGGTGAGCATCTTCTGCTGGCAATGCTCGAACAGCCCGAGGGACTGACATCGAGGATGTTCCGGAAAATGGACATACCCGTGGACATGATGCGGCAGCGGCTCGAAGAGGAGCTCAACAGGAAGCCGCGGGTCAGCGGTCCTGGGATCGAACGAGGCAAAATATATATAACCAACCGCTTGAACAGGCTGCTTACCGATGCTGAGGCGCAGGCCAAAAGACTCAAAGATGAATATGTCTCGGCCGAGCATATCCTGCTTGCCTTTTTGCAGGAGGGAACGAGCAACCCTGCCGGCAAGGTGCTCCAGGAATTCGGCGTCACGGCGGATTCGCTCTTAAAGACCCTTACTTCGATTCGCGGAAGCCAGCGGGTAACAAGCGCCACACCCGAATCCACCTACGAGGCCCTTCAGAAATACGGGCGCGATCTTGTCGAGGAGGCGCGAAACCAAAAACTTGATCCGGTTATCGGCCGGGATTCTGAAATACGGCGGGTTATCCGGATTCTCAGCCGGAAGACCAAGAACAATCCGGTCCTCATCGGCGAGCCGGGTGTGGGGAAAACGGCCATAGTGGAGGGTCTGGCTCACCGGATCGTCAGGGGGGACGTTCCCGAAGGACTCAAAGACAAAACCATTTTCGCGCTGGATATGGGGTCCCTGGTCGCAGGGGCGAAGTACCGGGGCGAATTCGAAGAGAGGCTCAAAGCGGTCCTCACGGAGATAAAGGAAGCCCAGGGCAGGATTTTGCTCTTCATCGACGAGCTGCACACTATAGTGGGCGCCGGCCGGGCCGAAGGTTCGATGGACGCCGGCAACATGCTCAAACCCATGCTTGCCAGGGGCGAGTTGCATTGCATAGGGGCGACCACGCTCGATGAATACCGCAAGCACATCGAAAAAGACGCAGCCCTGGAGCGGCGGTTTCAACCGGTGCTCGTCGACCAGCCTTCGGTCGAAGACACGATCTCGGTCCTGCGCGGACTCAAGGAACGCTTCGAGGTCCATCACGGCGTGAAAATTCAGGACAGCGCTCTCGTTGCCGCAGCCGTGCTGTCCAACCGCTACATAACCGACCGTTTCCTGCCCGACAAGGCCATCGACCTGGTCGATGAAGCGTGCGCCATGATCAGAACGGAAATCGATTCGATGCCTTCCGAACTCGACGAAGTGGAAAGACGGGCGCGACAGCTTGAAATCGAAGAAGTCGCCCTGGCCAAGGAACACGACAGGGCCAGCCAGGAAAGGCTTCAGGCGCTCAGAAAGGAACTGGCCGAGCTTCGAGCGAAGGCCGATTCAATGAAAGCCCAGTGGGAGGCCGAAAAAGAGTCGATCAAAAAAGTTCAGGCGATTAGAGGGGAGATCGAGAAGGTCCGCCACGAGATTGAAGCCTCCGAGCGCGAATACAATCTCCAGAGAACGGCCGAGCTGAAGTACGGGGTGCTCCCGGATCTCGAGAAAAAGCTGCGGCAGGAGGAGGAGCGGCTCTCTAACAGGCAGGAGGGCTCCCGGCTTCTGCGCGAGATGGTTACAGAGGAAGAAATAGCCGATATAGTGTCGCGCTGGACCGGAATCCCGGTAACCAGGCTCGTTGAAGGAGAACGGGAAAAGCTGCTGAGGCTCGATCAAGTGCTCCACAAGCGCGTTATCGGGCAGGATGAGCCCGTTCAACTGGTGGCCGATGCGGTCATACGCGCTCGTTCGGGAATAAAGGACCCGAGGCGGCCGATCGGGTCTTTCATCTTTCTGGGTCCGACCGGCGTCGGCAAGACCGAACTTGCAAAAACCCTTGCGGAAGCTCTGTTCGATACCGAGGAAAACCTTATCCGGATCGATATGAGCGAATACCAGGAGCGGCATACCGTCTCCCGCCTGATTGGAGCGCCCCCCGGATACATCGGATACGAAGAAGGAGGGCAATTGACCGAAGCCGTCCGCAGGAAGCCGTATTCCGTCATTCTTTTCGACGAAATAGAAAAAGCCCACAGGGACGTTTTCAACACGCTGCTCCAGATTCTGGACGACGGCCGTCTCACCGACGCTCAGGGCCGAACGGTCGACTTCAAAAACACAGTAATAATCATGACCAGCAACATCGGTTCCGAATACCTGCTCGAGGGCGTTACCAAAGACGGTGAAATCCGTGAAAACGCAAGAGCGAGCGTAATGGGCGCCCTTAGACGGCATTTCATGCCCGAGTTCCTGAACCGTGTAGACGACATCATCATGTTCAAGCCTCTCACGCTGGACGAGACAAAGAAGATAATCGACCTGCTCACCGAAGACCTGAACAGGCGGCTCAAGACAAGGCGCCTCACTCTTCGCCTGACCGACGAGGCCCGCGAGTTCATCGCCGGGGCCGGCTACGATCCCGTATACGGGGCAAGGCCCCTCAAGCGGTACATGCAGCGGGAAGTCGAAACCAGGATCGGCCGGGCCATAATAGCCGGGGCAATCCTCGACGGGTCCACAATAACTATTGATGCCAGGGATGATGAGCTCGTGATAACCCCTGTCGCCGAAGCGGAGACTGTTGGCGCAGATTAGTTTGCGCCCGGCCGTATCAACCCGCGTGGATAGGGTGGCGGAGCCATTCCTCAGAGCCTTCATCCGCCAAATATCGTATCGACCGCGTGTATAGGGTGGCGGAAGCGGGGGTTGGGGGGACAGGGAAGCCTGAAGCAAAGTAGCGTGAAGCAAGTAGCGTGAAGCGGGTAGCGGGTAGCGGGAAGCTGGGAGCGGTAAGCCTGAAGCAGCGGGAAGCCTGAAGCAGCCTGAAGCAGTTATTCATGTCCCTTTGGGACACCCTGAAACCATGAAAAGACACGCCAATCACCCCCCTTTCCTAAAGGGGGGCAGGGGGGATTTTGAGGTTCCAGGGTGGAACTTTTCGAGACAGCCCCTTGGGCTGCTTTCAGACTATTAGAGCAGGATAGCTCCGTAGCTTTTGCCTTATCCAGCGCCGCTTAACAAAGTTCGGTGCACTATTGGCAATCACCCTGGACGCAAGCACAGCTCGAGATCAAGGTGCAAGACAAAGCAATGACAAACATAACCGCCAGCGTACTTTTCATTCTCCTCCTCCTTCTTCTAGGCCGATTGCGGGAACAGTTTCGGTGCGCACTTGACTAAGATACTTCCTCATTATATTTTTCTTTAGGGTTTGGGTATTTGCAAGCTTATTTTGTGCTGAAACTTTCCATGATGTGAAGAAAAACTACATAGAATTTGCGCAACTTATGGGCATCGTTTCGAGTTAGAGAATCGTTCTCGGCTCAAATCATCGAAAAGAGTAGCGAGCCAACACAAGGCAGGAAAAGGAGGAGCATATGTTTAAGGAATTCAAGGAATTCGCGATGCGAGGAAATGTGGTGGACATGGCAACAGGCATAATCATCGGCGGCGCATTCGGGACCATTGTGAAAAGTTTGGTGGACGACGTGATCATGCCGCCGATCGGGCTGTTGCTGGGTGGTGTGGATTTTTCTAATCTTTTTATCGTTCTTAAAAACGGCACGACACCGGGGCCTTACGCTGCCCTGGCCAACGCCAAAGCCGCTGGAGTCGTAACCATCAGCTACGGACTATTTTTCAATTCGCTGGTAAGCTTCCTAATCGTGGCATTTGCAGTTTTTATGCTCATAAAGGGCATGAACACTTTGAGCCGAAAACCCGAGGCAGCGGCGGAACCCACGACCAAAACCTGCCCTTATTGCGCCACTTCGATCCCGATACAGGCTACCCGATGCCCCCACTGCACGTCCGAACTACAATCGGCGTGAATTGTATCCAAAACATCCCCGGCCGGATATCCATTCAAATGGAAATGCTGCTCGAAGGCAAACCATTGAAAATTTCAGGCCTCTTAGCCTATTTGGAAATCTTGGAAAAAGCGGGTCCCTGGCATGACCATCAGATACTCAGTGCAGAAAGGGCAGCGAAAAGATTAGCAGATATCCGTTTGCACACATGAGGGCGCCAAGTGACGCCACCAGGACGGAAAAACCGAATACCGCCCGGCTGGCTGAGATTATCGACACCGACGCCATAACAATGGCTATCTGAAGGAGCACTTCCGCGTATTCGAAGTAAGGGTCTTTGGACCTGTTTATGTCCCGTTCCTTCTCCAGTTTTCTGGCTTCCTGCTCGATTTCCTTCTTATCATTTGCAAACTTCGATTCCTCCCCGGCAAGAGCTTCGATGGAGGCCTTGGCCTTTTTTGCCGACTCTGGACTGAGAGTTTGAGGAAGCAGGTCCAGTTGGTTTCCAAGCATCACCCTTTGACTTTTGTACAGGTGCTCCCGGATCGATTTCGCCTGGTAGTAAGCCCACTGGTCCGACGCTTGTTGCTGGGCAAGCAGCATTTCCTTCATAGCGTGGTTTCCGCCAAGAGAGGCTATCGCCAGCACCACTGCAAAAACCGCTGTGACAAGCGCCGCTCTCCTGGTAAATTTACTCCCCTTTATTTCTTCGAGTTCCTTTGGATTTGGCAGTTCCGCTTCAGCCATTTTTCTATACCTCACATGTGCTTTACTAATTGCGTTTGCATGCGCCTCTACGTCATTATCCTGAATAATGCATCAACTTAACCACCGGATGCTGAAGCGCAATGTACACCCGGATTTCACTCGAAAAACCTCGTGGAAAACCCCGAAAGGCCATTCGATTATCATATATCCCTATCAAACACGGAAGTGGTACCCCAATGGAACCTTATTTGGCGGTTTCAGGACACACCACCATCCCGTAAGTTGACGACCTTGCTTCATCCGTCCCATAGTATGTGTTGAATGCCAATGCTGGTCATTCCGGTTAATTGCAAATTATTTCGTTAAATTGTTATTTTGCCTTCATCCCTGTTCCTTCTCAGATTTTATTCAGACTATATATACACTTTTTTAAAAACAAGATCACTTTAAAAAACCAAACGGCAGTCGATTCCCAATTTCATGCATACATCGGCAAGCTCGCGGCCTGCCCGGTAAAAGAAATCGCCAGAAAGGTTATCTTGCAATCTGTATTTCGTATAAACCCAGTCGGCATAGTTATAGTTCATCCGGTCAACCAGGATGTAGTCAACCTTTCCTTCCAGAGCTTTTGCCAGAAGTTCGGCTCCCGGAAGAATAGGCGCAATCATAGCATAAGTCTTAATCCCAGACCGATGCAATTCATCAAGTGCTCTTAGCCGCTCCTCTATGGGTGGTGCATATGGTTCAAATAATTTCCTGATACTATCGTCTGCCGTGGTAATTGACAACCCAACTTCAATATTTCTTGCTTCTTTAAGAATATCAATATCTCTCAGCACCAAAGGGGAACGTGTCTGTACGATGACAGGCCAATAATTATTAGCTAGTATTTTCATACATTTGCGTGTCAATTTATATTTTACCTCTAAAGGCTGGTAAGGATCACATACTCCGCTTATCCATACGCTTCCCTTCCTTTTCTTATTTATCTCCACAAGCAATAAATCGGCCGCATTGATTTTAACATCGACAAACTCACCCCATGGTTCCTTATGCTTGCTGAACCTTTTCATAAAGCGGGCATAGCAGTAGCTGCAGGCATGCTGACAGCCCACATACGGATTAATGACATAGTTATAAATCTTGGATACAGAGAGAATAGTTTTTGGCTGGATTTCCTTTACGTTCATGCCTTAAATCCTCTTGCCTTTACTCTCCAATAATTTTAGTTTTTATAAACCCCGAGGCCCTCAAAACTATACGATTTCCCCATTGAACATGCAAGTGATAGGTCAACGGGACCGGTTTTGGCATTTTCAGGACACACCACCATCCCCGCAGTTAGCTCGTTTCCGGCCTGTCCGTGCTGGAGGGGCTAAGGCGAGAATGATGCGATAGTGACGGATATTACGGCCAGGGATTGACAGACAGTTATGGAAGGAGTACTGACCAAAACCCTGCGAATTTACTTTCTCAATTGAAAATTTATGCGGCAGGGATTAAGGATATTGCCCGACATATCTGGCAATGCGACACATCTCTTTCACAAAACAGTGATCGGCATTTGTATTCCGGCCACACCGGGAGTGCATGTTTGGACAGCCGGCTCTTTTAAAGGCCTGCCTGGTGTTTGGTCCGCAGGAGAGGCATATGGCTAAGCGCATCATCAGAATTTTTGCTTCCGCAGTTTTTCTCGCATTTCTTTTTTCAACCTGTTTTGCGAGGATTGTTACGGCCACCCAGGAAGAGATCCTGCTGGGAGCCGTAGTGAAGCGAGGGAACGGTTTTGTGATCGAAGCCGACGATGGAGATTATATCGTGAAGGGAAAGGACGTCTCGAAATTCGTCGGCAAACTGGTCGAGGTAACCGGAATCATAACCGAGAGCAACGAAGGGGACATAATCGAAGTAAAATCGATTCAAGAGCTCGAGGAAACCCTACCTGAATAAGGAAGAGGCGGGACGCCTTTTGATTCAACCCTCAGGCTCCCAGTACGGATCGAGTCCAAGCGATTGTAAGTAGTCGAATGCATGTCTTCTCCTCTTATTTGTCATAACACCCCTCATTTCATAAACACCTGAAACTCATGGCCGCACTCCACGCACTTCTTCTCAAAGATTTGGTGGAATGGCTGGTGGAATGGGGTCGGGCCTGATCGCGCCAAGACAACCTGTTGAACTTTCATCAGACACTCCATTCGGACCCGTGCTGGGAAGCCTTAAATGGCCATTTTCACCCTCAAAAACATGGCTTTAAGGGTCCGCTGGATTTGTCCATTCCGCAGTCAACACTCACCCGCCTCTTCTAATACTAATTCGCGTTCAAGAAGGTACTACATGATCTTAAAAAGCATGTGCAACAGTGTCCCCGCACTCCCCTGGCTGCTACGCGGCTATTTTGGATGGCGCTGCGGTGGTGCCCAGCACGGGGCTGGGCAACCATCGCATGCGCCGAGCGCTTGGCCTTGCGCGCCTGCGCGCGAGGCCAAAACATGGGGGGTGCGGGGGAATCATTCCCTCGCTCTTTTCCATTGCTTCAATCTTGGACGCAACTCAGTATAAAATCCTCCGCACTTTGATCCCCATTCGGAGTTGATCCTTATCGTTTTCCAGCAATGATCCGGTTCCCACTCCAATGCTCCCCGGCGGCTTCAGGATCGGCATCACTTACGTATCCTGATCCTGTTTGCTTCCACGAGGAGCAGTTTCCCTCTGTAATGGCCCATGTCGGGGTGAGATGACAGGTAGATAAACAGCCTGTTTACTATCCCGGTGATGGACCCGGGATGATTTCTTATCTGGAGAGTAATGATCCCGTTATACCTTGTCTGGCGGGTAGGTTACGATGTCGACAAAATCGCCGTTCAAAGAGATCAGTATGGCATCGAGGTCCCGGGCTTTTGAAATTACGACTCCGTCCGGTGAGTCCTGAGGGATGTGCTCCCTTAGCTTCAGGACCTCATGACCTGCATCACTCAACAACCTTATCACGGACGTTGGAACGCAGTGGTCTGCAAAGAACTTCAGTCCCATCAGACCGCCACCTCGAATTCTGCCAACTCACGGGCATAATCCAGGCATGCCATGATCTCTTCGCTTGTCAAATCGGGGAATTCCCGGATGATCTCTTCATGGGAAGAGCCCGATGCCAGGTAACCCAGCACGAGGCTTACCGGAATTCTTGTGCCCTTGATGCAGGGTTTGCCTCTGAGCACATCAGGCGTGCTCACGATATGGTTTTTCCAGTTCACATTCATCCTGTCCTCCACTTTATCTTTGCTATCTTCAGATCAGATATGCACTCAACCTGCATCCGGTTCAAGCGGGACCGTCCATCACTTGCACGATTCCTCTCGTAAGTTATCGTCTCCCCCGCGATCTCAGCCGTCTCTGCTGTCAGTGCTCCACAATTCCACCGCGGAGGCGCAAGGTGCGAAGGGATCTCATTTCATTTGTTTTGGTTTTTCTTGTTTGTTGAATTGCTTCTCTCAGCCTCCTCTGCGTCTCCACGGTGAATATTCTTGGTTGCGGCTGTGCTGCGCCCTGCTCTTCGTGGTCTTCGTGGTGATGTTAAAGTCAACAGCATTGTCCGCCCCGCTCCCCCGCTCCTCCTTTTGCCATCTCCGCCGTCAACTCTCTGATCTGATCAACGGATCCTCGCGTCTCTCCACGTCCGGACCATGATCCGTCTCCCCGTGAAAAAAATCGGAGGTGCTCGTTTGCCGGATCAACCGCCGATTTCACCTGCCTTGATTTTTCTTCGAAATATGATGCTACACTTCATTTATATACTTGACAGTAGTTCTATTTGTGAAGTATACTCTTTTCCGTCTCGGCGTTGAGGCCTGCCGCCGGGAAAAGCTGAAGGGGCAAGCGTGAAGATTGAACGGAAAAAACCAACTCGGCGCTCTTACGGATGCCATTTGCCGGGTATCAGCTTCCGGCTAAGCTTGTCCCGGAAATTTTTAATCCGGGAACCGGTGAAAGGAATGACCGGATTATATCGGATTACCGATACCGGCTATCCGTCAACTCCGCTCACCGGCCGCTGTTCGCTGAAAACCCGGTTTTTCCCTGCTCCGTCCCCGGCGCTTTCCCCTAACTCCTTACCGGCTTTAGTCGGACAGGTCAGGAAAAACTTTTCTCCGACCACTGACCATTGTCCACTGACAACTGAATTGCGTCCTCACTCCTCCACTTTGCTCCGCTGTTATCTGCTGTTATTGAGAAAATCCAAGTCCAAAACTATGAACGAAATCAGTTCGTTAATGAAATTAGGCCCTCAATTTGGCCTGTATTTTCAGCGAATGCAACAATCACATTTACGCCAACTGGCGAACCTGTTTTTCACTCTTCACCCTTGTCTTTCCGGGCAGGCATAAGTGAGCAAAGGCAAAAAGGCAAAATTCCTTGCTTTTGTGGTTTGCCTTCCGCCGGGATCTTTGACAACTGAATAGGAGAACGGATTACCGTCACCAGTCTTCTGACCTCTGACACCCGTCCAAAGCTTGACCCCTCACCTCGGCGATTATACACTGGTACTACGGTGTGCTGACAAATGGGGAATCGGCCAATCGAAAATATGGGCGCGCGCTCCAAAGATTGGCGGATTAGGCTGTGAATCCCGAGTTCATCAACCGTCCTGCTCCCCCGCACCCTTGCTCTCCGTTGCCGTTCCAGGCACATCCATATAATTTCTGTAAAGAACCCCGCACAAATTACCGATACATCGGGCAATGAAACGGCGCTCCGTATTAATCCGCTAAAGGATTCTCATCCAAAAGGGAGAAACGTGATGGCCAATTGTGAACTGCTCGACAAGTGTGGATTCTTTAAAAAGTTTTCGGAGACATATCGGCCCGCATGCCGGGGCTTGATCGCTCAGTACTGCCAGGGAGCTAAACAGAGCGAGTGCAAGCGAAAAGAATACCGGTTAAAACATGGTGGGCCGCCGCCGGATAACATGTTGCCCGCCGGTCACATGTTCAAGGGTTGACGGCGCATAGGAAGAGTAAGCTCAACTTAGGTGAGCCTCAGGGGCCTCCAGGGGACGGGATTGGCGTCGGGCGGTAAGCAGGTCCCTGGTGGAGTGGCGGATTTCTTAGTCTCCTCGGCGCTTCTCCCGGTCCAGCGCCGCCAGAATCGATTTCGCGGAAGGACGGTCCGCGGGACCCTGCCCAACATGATGGAGCCGCACGATTCCACCCGGGTCCACGAGAACATCGCCCCCTCTCTGGCTGATGTCCCCTCCGGATTTTTTGGGGAGGCGGCCATGCGCGAACTCTTTGAGGTAAGCCCACCATGTGGCTGGTCCCCATATATCCCGGAAGCCCGCTTCAAGCATTCCATAGGCCCTGTAAAGCTCACGTTCGGTATCGATCAAAAGAGGCCAGCGAAGGCCCGTGTCCTCGACATAGGCCCTGGCAAGAAACCCGGCCTCGAAGGTGACGACTGCAACCTTTACCTCACGCCTCTCGAGCTCGGCTTCGTACTGCTGCAACTGCACCAGATGCCCACGGCAGGGCAGTCACCCCAGGTGCCGGTGAAAGACCATCAGAAGCCATGAGCCCCGATAATCATCGAGGCGGTGAGTCTTTTGCCCGGCATCCGAGAGAGTAAAAGGGACGGCGGGCCGCCCGGCCAGACTGTGCATAAAAACCCCTGTTCCAAAAGAGACGAAACATTTTCGACCTTAGGGTCTGTTGCGGCCATATTTTTCGTGGCTCGACACCCACTCCCCGGCGGCTATGGCCGACACCAGCGAGATATCCCCCGCCAATACAGTGGCGGCCGTGATTTCCGCAAATTTGGCGGCTTTGTCCTTTCCATAGCAGCCCATTATCTCCAGGCATTCCCGCTGCGTCGGCAGGCCGGTGCCCCCTCCATAAGTGGCGACAATGAGCGAGGGTAAGGTGACGGCAACGTACAAATCGTTATCGGCTCTTAGCTCACAGAAGAAAAAGCCCGCGTGGGATTCAACCACGTTGGCTTCGTCCTGTCCCGTAGCGATAAAAAGGGACGCGATGCCGTTTGCCGCCTGGAGCCCATTGTTAGCTGAATCGGCCATCATGGCGCCGATGTTGCTGATGTTGCGCATCCTGAAAATCTGGCGAGTGTCGGCGCGCATAACGGATTGCAGCACATCCTGCTTGAGGATCGCCTCGGCAATGACGTGTTTGCCCCGGGTATGGAGTTTATTCATTTGTGAATGTTTTTTGTCGGTCTCGATTCCGCCCGACAGGATGTATTCAAAAGGTCCGGGGTAGTTCGCCCGTATCCACTGGCAGGCGCCCAGAGTTGCTTTCCCCACCATGTTCTGCCCTGCCGCATCCCCCGTAGTGTAATTCAGGCGCACGTAGAGCATATTGGCGACAGCAAACTTTTGAATGTGCCGCAGCTTTCCAACGCTGGTCGTGCCTTCTGCTGCGGCTTTGATTCGATCCAGGTTTTCGTCGAGCCACTGAGAGAATTTTGCCGCCGCCCGAGCATCTTCAAAGATAAAAACCGGCGCACGCTGCATGAATTGTTCAACAACGGTGGTTTTGACCCCGCCACATTCTGAAAGCACGCGCATGCCCCGGTTGTAACTGGCAACGAGAGTCCCCTCGGTCGTTGCCAGCGGGACCCAGAAATCGCCCCTGGCATGCTGACCGTGGATGGTCAATGGACCGGCAATGCCGATGGGCATCTGAACGACGCCAATGAAGTTCTCGATATTGCCCCGGGCAACACTCGGATCAAAGGAAAACCGGCCTACGTGATGCAGACTGATGCCGGTTTGATTCTCCACAAACTCACGGCGTCTCGATGCGGCCTCTGAGGTGTAGTCGTTGTTTCGGTCCCTCGGAATGCGAACTCGATCGCGCATCTTTGCTCTCCTGTTTGTAAGGCACACGGTTTTGCCTTCCCCCGCACTTACCCGAACGCACAATACCGTTGAGCGCCCAGTATAACACGCGGGGCGGCAATAATCTGTCCGGCGAAAAATAGAAATGGAAAAAACTGTTTACTCTTTTCGGGATGAAATGTTAGACGAACATACCGTAAGTTTGGGAGGGCGGGACCGGTTTTCTGTTGTCAGTTCTGTTTCGCCGCGCTTTTTCTTCGACAACGGGAGGAGACGGCTTAAGCCCGATACCGTTCATTCAGGCTCTACGCTCAGGATGCTCAGCCACCGTTCGTCATCCAGGCGGAGGCCGGAATTCAGTCTTTTCAAGTTTTTCCGGACCCCGAGCCCACCCACCCGGCCCGCCGGGGTGACGGCGCAGGGCATCGGGAATTTCATTGAGTGAACAGTATCGGGCTAAAGCCGTAAATCACTTTTGGGCATCGACTTTTTTCAATATGCGATGAGCGGCCTCACGATCGGCGCGATTTACGCCATGGTGGCAATTGGCTACAACGCCATTTACAGCGTAACCCAGATCATCAATTTCGCTCAGGGTGAGTTCGTAATGCTGGGGGGTCTTTTTGCAGTATTTTTTGCCGGGACCCTTCACCTTCCGCTATATGCCACTTTTCTGTGCTCCGTCGTTGTCACGGGATGCGTCGGTCTTGCGATGGACAGGTTAATAATCGGGCGTGCACGGGACACAAGCGTTCTTTCCCTTATAATCATCACCCTTGCCCTTTCCATTATGCTCAGGGGGGGTGCTATGCTCTGGTGGGGAAAAGATCCCTACAGCCTCCCTTCGTTCACTGCCGGCGGGCCGATCAGGATTTCGGGCGTCGCGATCGATCCTCAGGCGCTTTGGATAATCGGGATTTGCGCCCTGATTGTCGTCGGACTTAGCCTCTTTTTTCGAAAGTCGATTTATGGACAGGCCATGCTTGCCTGCGCCGATAATGCCAGTGCCGCGAGGCTCGCGGGAATTCCGGTCGGGCACATGATCCTGCTTTCGTTCGTACTGAGCGCCGCGATCGGGGCTGCGGCAGGCGTAATAATCACACCCGTTTCGATGATGGAATACGACAGGGGAGCACTGCTCGGCCTCAAGGGTTTCGGGGCCGCTGTCCTTGGCGGATTGGGACAGTTTTTCGGAGCGCTCGTTGCCGGCGTCATTCTGGGGCTTGCCGAGTCCTTCTGCGCGGGGTATCTTTCCTCGGGCTACAAGGACGCCGTTGCTCTGGTTCTGCTCCTGCTCGCTCTTTTCCTCAAACCCGAAGGCCTTTTCGGCAGTAGGGAAGCTGCCAGGCTCAAGAAATACTAGGAAATCGGAATGGGCAAGAAGAACTGGCTGATCCTTTTGGGGAGCGCATTATTCATTTGTTGCTTTCCCATGCTGGTTATAAGAATCAAAGCAGTTTCCCATTACGTGGACGTCATGGTCTTCGCGGGCATTTTCACTCTGGTGTGCATCGGGCTGAGTCTTCTGATGGGCTATGCGGGTCAGATTTCTCTTGCCCAAGCCGCATTTTTCGGCATAGGCGCATACACTTCAGGCATATTGACCACCAAATTCGGCCTGGATCCCTGGCTCGCCATGCCAGTCGGAATGATTCTGTGCGGCCTGGTGGCATGGATCATCGGGGTGCCCGCACTGCGCCTCAGGGGCCATTACCTGGCGATGGCCACACTTGGGTTCGGTGTAATAGTCAATATCGTTCTGGCCGAGGAGGTAAACTGGACCGGCGGCCCGTCCGGGCTGACGGACATTCCCGCACTGACGATCGCCCGATATAGAGTCAGCGACATCGGATGGTACTATCTCGTATGGGGCATCGTCTTCTGTGCGCTGATCTTCTGCCTGCATATTATTCATTCCAGGGTGGGACGCGCCCTCAGGGCCATCCATGAAGAGGAGTAAGCGGCCGAATGCATGGGGGTGCCCACTGCGCGCTACAAAGTGCGGGTGTTCGTTGTTGGCGCGGTGCTTGCCGCCATTGCCGGAAGCCTTTACGCCCACTACGTTACCTGCATAAACCCGAGTTCTTTCAACCTTATGTGGTCCATTCGGTTCATGCTGATGGTGATGGTTGGCGGCATGCACAGCCTTTGGGGAGCGCTGGTCGGGACGGTGCTCGTGACTTTCATTGGAAATGAGTGGCTCCGCATGTTCGCGGAATTCGAAATCCTTGTCTATGGTTCGATACTTCTTGCCGTTGCCCTTTTCCTGCCGGGGGGCATAGTATCTTTGGCCTCCATGGCCGCCATGCGGCGCAGGAAAAGAGCCTCCGCAATCGAGGATTCCGGCTCGTGAGGATGGCGAGTTGCCAACCCAATGCCCCTATTCTGCGGATAGAGGGCCTGGAAATGCATTTCGGAGGAGTTGCGGCCCTTCAGGGAATAGACTATGAAGTGTCGGGCGGGATTATCCAGGCTGTCATCGGCCCGAATGGAGCAGGAAAAACCACCCTGTTCAACTGCATAAGCGGGATGGTTAAGCCGTCAACCGGCGGAATCAGCCTCGAAGGGCGCCGCATTGAAGGTCTTGCCCCCCACAAGATTGCCGCGTTAGGGGTTTCAAGAACTTTTCAGCACGTGGCCCTTTTCAAAAGGATGACGGTGCTCGAAAATGTCATGCTGGGAAGGCATCCCAGGACTCGATGCGGCTTTTTTGCCACCGGGTTCAGGCTCCCCGGAATGTGTTCGGAAGAAAAGCGCATCCGGCAAAAGGCGCTCGAATACCTCGATTTTGTCCGCCTTGCCCCATTTGCCGGACTCGATGCGGGAACACTGCCGCTGGGAAAGCAAAAGATGGTGGAAATCGCTCGGGCGCTGGCCACCGAACCCCGGCTCATCCTTCTCGACGAACCGGCCGGGGGCCTCAACATGAGGGAAACCGAGGAGTTGGGCGATTTAATCCAGGAGATAAAAAAACTTTGCGTAACCGTGTTGCTCGTCGAGCATGATATGAATCTCATTATGGACATATCGGACCGAATCCTGGTGCTCGATTTTGGCAAGGTGCTGGCATCGGGCGCCCCGGCCGAGATCAAGGAAAACAGCGCCGTAATAGAAGCCTACCTTGGCATGGAAATTCGATGCTGACCATCAAGAGCGTGCACACATATCACGGAAACATTCATGCCCTCAAGGGCGTGTCGCTGCATGTGCGCAAAGGTGAAGTGATCACGCTGGTGGGCGCAAATGGGGCGGGGAAGAGCACACTGGTAAACACTGTTTGCGGCATGGCCAGGCCGTCCAGGGGAAACATAGAATTTCTGGGGGAGCAAATTGCGGGACTCGCTCCGGAGAGCATTGTCCGTAAAGGAATTGCGCTGGTGCCCGAAGGACGTCAGATCTTTTCCGCCATGACTGTGGAAGCCAACCTGCTGATGGGAGGATTCATCCATAGCAAAGACCCCGAACAGTTGCGCAAGCAGATGGATCGCCTCTATAATCGGTTTCCGATCCTCAAGGCGCGCCACCGGCAGTTGGCCGGGACCCTGAGCGGGGGCGAGCAGCAGATGCTCGCCATCAGCCGGGCCCTCATGTCCAGGCCGCAGCTTCTGATCCTCGATGAGCCCTCATTGGGCTTGGCCCCGCTGGTCATAAAGGATATATTCTCAATTATTTCGGAACTCAAGCAGGAGGGCCGCACCATTTTGCTCATCGAGCAAAACGCGCGCGCGGCGCTAAAGATCGCCGACCGGGGCTATGTGATGGAAACCGGGAAGGTGGTGCTGGAGGGAGAAGGCCTTCCATTGCTCGAACACCGGGAAGTGAAACGGGCCTACCTTGGCCGGGGCGCCAGGCAAATCTGGGAGGCATGACAGATGGGGAATTAAGAATTAGAAATTAGAAGTTACGAATGGAGAAGTTCTTTTAATTGCTAATTCCTGATTCATAATTCAAAAGGACGCTCCCATGCCGATCTGGGAACCTGAAAAAGAGGCTATGTCCCGTGAGGATCTGCGCCAGACGCAGCTTGAGCGGCTTCAGGCCACTCTTAACCGCGTCTACAAAAACGTTTCATTCTACCGGCGCAAGTTCAAGGAGATCGATTTCAGGCCTGAAGACGATCTTACCGAGATAAGCGACATAGAGCGTCTGCCTTTCACGAGCGGACAGGACATAAGCGAGAGCTATCCCTATGAGATGTTTGCCGTGCCGTTGCGCGAGGTTGTTCGGGTCCATGCGTCTTCTGGTTCTTCCACGAATCCGCGCGTTGTCGGTTACACGAGGCAGGACCTGCGGACCTGGAGCAATCTGGTCGCGCGCATTCTCAGCGCGGGCGGAGTCGTCCAGGACGACGTCATACAGGTGACCCTGGGCTACGGTCTGCTTACAGGCGGGCTGGGTGTCCATTACGGCGCGGAGCGAATAGGGGCTTCCGTCCTCCCAACTTCCGTCGGACGCACGGAACGACAGATAAAAATAATGCAGGACTTCAGAACTACCGTGCTCGTCTGCACGCCCAGCTATGCTCTTATAATAGCCGACCGAATGGAATCAATCGGCTTGAGCGCCAAAAATCTTTCGCTGAAGTACTGCATATGCGCCGGGGAGCAATGGACGGAGCAGATGCGCCGTGAAATCGAGGAGCGTCTTCTCGTCAAAGTAACCGATAATTACGGAATAACTGAAGTCATTGGCCCCGGGATAGCCGGAGAGTGTCTGCAACAGTGCGGAATGCACGTACAGGAGGACCATTTCTACGCTGAAGTGATCGATCCGGCATCGGGGACCGTGCTGGGTCCGGGGATCAAAGGCGAACTGGTCCTGAGCACTCTTACCAAAGAGGCTTTCCCGGTGATCCGCTTTCGAACCGGCGACATCTGCAGCATCACCGACGAACCGTGCGCCTGCGGGCGCACCTCCCGCCGGATCAGCAGGATACACGAACGTTGCGATGATGTTGTAGTCATCAAGGGCATAAACATAATCCCGGATCGGATCGGGGATATCCTGCAGCAGATCAAGGGAGAACGGCCGGTGTTTCAGTTGGCGGCGGTGCGTCACGGACGCCAGGACCAGCTTGAGATCCGGGTCGAGGTGACCGAGCAGCTTTTCTATGACAAGATGCGCGAACAGAAGACCCTTCTCGATTTCATGAGCAGGAAGATAGCTACCTTTATTGGAATAACGCCAAAAATAAAGCTTGTCGAAAGAGGTTCCCTCAAACGTGATGGCGACAGGGTAAAGCCTTTTGTCGATCTCAGGCTCGAAGTGACAATGGAGGACACCGGATGCACGAACTTTTGATTCCTCAAACCAACAGGCCGCAGTTCCTTCTGGGCAACGAAGCGATTGTGCGCGGCGCGATCGAGAGCCGAGTTGGCGTTGTGGCCGCCTACCCGGGGACGCCCTCTTCGGAGATTATCGACCGTTTCGCCCAGTTGGGCGATGAGGCCGGGATATATGTCGAGTATTCCGTAAATGAGAAGGTTTCGATAGAAGTTAGCTGCGCGGCGGCGCTTTGCGGTGTGAGAAGTCTTTGCTCGATGAAGCATGTCGGTCTCAACGTGGCCGCCGATGCTTTTGTGAGTCTTGCCTACGTGGGGGTAAAAGCCGGCATGGTGATCGTGGTTGCTGACGATCCACTCCTTCATTCGAGTCAGAACGAACAGGATACCAGGTATTATGCAAAGCTCTCCGGAGTCCCGATGCTCGAGCCGGCAACTCCACGGGAAGCTTACCGGATGACGCTTGAAGCCTTCAGAATTTCTGAAAAATTCGGCACCCCCTGTGTGCTGCGCACCACAACGCGTGTAAACCATTGCCGGGGGCCTGTAGAGATCGGCGCGATTCCGCCGGTAAAAGGGTTCTCGGGTGAGTTCGAAAAGGACCCCTTCAACCTGGTTTTAATTCCCGCAGTGGGCCGGAAATTGCGGCTGAGCTTGCTGGAAAGGACCCAAAAGTTGCTCGGGGAGTCCGAGGGCAGCCCGCTTAATTTTATTTCCGGCAAAGGCGAGTTGGGCATCATTACGAGCGGCGTCTCCTTTCTCCATGTGCTCGACGCTGTGACAAGCATGGGCCTGGAGGATAAAATCAGAATCCTGAAGCTGGGCTTTAGCTATCCACAGCCTAAAGCCTTGATTGCCGGGTTTCTTCGCGGCGTAAACAGGGCCCTCGTGGTTGAAGAGCTGGAGCCATTCCTTGAGGAGGCGGTAAAGGTCTGCGCGCAGGAATCGAAACTGCCCCTTGAAATTGCAGGCAAAGGCAAGGGATTGATTCCTCAAGCTTTCGAGCTTGATTCGGTAAAGGTGAAAAGCGCGATCAGCAAATTTTTCGGCATTGCTTATGAGCAGCCGAAAGTCTACGAAGCGCCTGAGCTGCCGCAGAGGCCGCCCAATCTCTGTCCGGGCTGCCCCCACCGGGCGACTTACTATGCGGTGAAAAAGGTATTTGGAGAGGAAGCGGTCTATCCCACCGACATCGGATGTTACACCCTGGGTGTTCTGCCACCGCTCAAGATAGCCGATTTTCTCATCTGCATGGGTTCGGGAGTGTCAACGGCGGCAGGATTCAGCAAGGTGCTGGACCGGCCGGTCGTCGCTTTCATCGGCGATTCCACATTTTTCCATGCGGGAATTCCCGGCCTCGTAAACGCCGTTTCGAACGGCCACAAAATTTTGCTCGTAATTCTCGATAATGGCACTACCGCCATGACGGGCCATCAGCCTCACCCGGGGGTGGAGCTGACCCCGAAGGGGAAGATCGAGCCCAAAGTGAGTCTCGAAAAGCTGGTCCGGGGATGCGGAGTGAGCCGGGTCGCAACGATTAATCCTCTCCAGGTCAAAAAGAGCCAGGAAGTACTACAGGATTTCAAAGACAAAATGAGGCAAACCGGGGTCTCGGTCATCATCTCCAAGAGCCCCTGCCCTCTTTTTGAGACCCGTATAATGAAGAAGCAAAAGAAGATAGTTTTCCAGACCGATGAATCCAAATCCTGCGCAGAGTGCAAAAAATGCCTGACTGAACTCGGCTGCCCGGCTTTTTTCGTTGAATCTTCAGGCGGGGTCGAGCACGTTTTAATAAACGAATCCCTTTGCAGCGGGTGCAGCGTCTGTTCGCAAATCTGCGATTCGATCAGTCCCAAACGGATTCGATGAAAAGAGAGATCAAGCAATGGGAAAAGAAATTGGAGCTTTTCGCATATTTTTCACGGGGGTTGGAGGTCAGGGGACCCTTCTTGCAACGCGCCTCGTCGGTGAGGCCGCTCTGGGGGCGGGTGTTCCGGTTCTTATGAGCGAGATTCACGGCATGGCGCAAAGAGGCGGGGTCGTTGAGTCCTCGGTGGTATTGGGTCGCGCAGCCAGCCCCACCATCGCCGACGGCGAAGCGGACATCGTGATTGCGTTCGAACCTTTAGAGGCAGCTCGCGCGCTGCCGAAATGCAACCCCAAAACGGTGGTCATAACGAGCATCGCACCAGTTCCGCCCTTCACCGTCACAATCGGCCAAAGCGTCTATCCCGGCCGGGAGGAGCTTTACAGATTGATCGAGCCTCGCGTTGCCGGCCTGATCCGGGTGGATGCAGATGGACTGGCAAGGTCCGTTAATGCGGAGCGCAGCTCGAATGTGATCATGATCGGAGTATTGGCTGGAACCCATATTCTGCCGGTATCCAAAACAAGCTTCGAGCAGGCGCTCCGGCTAATGATGCCTGAAGAGGCGCTCGAGCCGAATTTGCGCGCATTGGATGCCGGGTACAGGTTTAGCTCTCAAATTTGAAGGTTGGAGATGGCCGAAATAAAGAGCACACTGGAACTCGTCATGGAGAGGACTCGCCACCTCCACATGACCGAGGAAGACAAACGAAAGCAGGCGGCTGCGGCATTCAAGGAGGCCGTAAGCAGGCTCGTCCGCAAATCCCTTGATGGACAAATCAACCTGGACAGGTTTCAGGCGGAATTGAACCGGCTGGGGCCAGAAGACGCTCAGGGCAAAGCGGACGCAGCAGTTGAGATTGGCAGGCGAATCGACCCTGCCGCAGACAACACGCTTTTGCTCGATCTGTTAAAACACGGCCTGGGCTTTGACACTTCGGGCATTGAGGGCATATTGGATCGTTTCCGGCAGACTATCGATTCCCAACAGGGCGAGGTGGTCGAACGCATCAGGATCGATCTGCTCGACAAAGGCATATCCGGCAGCGCCGTGATTGCCAACCCGGAGGCCGATAAGGACTGGGCGGGAAGGCGCATGGAGATGTTTGAGACTGCCAGGGTGGAGCTTGCGGCGCAAATCGCCCAACTCGAGCAATGCCCGATTGGATAAGGCCTCCCGAGCTCGCCCCCCGTCTCGCGGAGCGGCGCGTTGACCGTGAGTTGCTTCACTTTTTAAAAGGGGCCCCCGGCCGGATGCTTTCAAACGCCGCACACCACGCGCAGGGCCCCCCGCATGGCTGCGCCGAGGCGCTGAACAGAGGCGGAAGCGGTATTTATTTTATGGAATAAACGAAAGAAAATTACTCTTGGGTTGTTAATAAGTTTATGTTACGAGGGTAAATAGGTGAATATAGTTTCCATCCGGAAAGTGTCAGTGTCTCATCCGGAGTTTCCGGCTGGACACGAATATAAGAAAGCGCTTTACCGGAAATTGATCATCGGACCTCGGGCTGCAGATTCCGATTCTACCCTCAAAGCTATTCGATCCGGGGGGCAAGAAAACGATGCGAATATCCATACTGCTTAAAATCATGGCCTTGCTGACCGTGTTGGGCCTGATTTCTTTGTTCGGCGACTGGGCCTTCACCAGCGAGAGCATTCCCTGGAAGCAAGCCGACGATGGTTTGCTTGTAGCGGAATTCGAGTCCGTTTTCAACAGCGACCCTTACGCGATCACGGTGGTCAAGATCGACCCCGAACTTTATTCGTTTCAGCTTCTGTGCGCTAAGGAACACGGAAAGGAGCCTCTGA
The DNA here is from genome assembly GCA_963805125.1 of uncultured delta proteobacterium. Taxonomy (GTDB): domain Bacteria; phylum Desulfobacterota; class Syntrophobacteria; order Syntrophobacterales; family Syntrophobacteraceae; genus SbD1. The sequence continues at coordinate 111,329 of CAWDTD010000003.1, forward strand.
CCACCAAAGAATGGGCTTCGAAGTATCAAATGGTTGCGGCCGTAAACGCCGGAATGTTTCAAGCGGACGGTTTGACCAGTGTAGGCTTCATGAAGAACTTCGATCATGTTAACAATCCGAGGCTCAGCAAGGCCAATGCCATCCTGGCGTTCAATCCCGTGGAAAAAAATCTCCCCGAAATACTGCTCATTGATCGTGAATGTCAGGATTTTAACGGCTTGCGCCAAAAATACCGGTCGTTCGTACAAAGCATACGGATGATTTCGTGCAAGCAGCAAAATGTGTGGAGCAGGCAGGATTCCAAGTGGAGCACCCTGGCCCTCGGAATGGATACTCAGGGGAATATCCTTTTTCTTTTCAGCAGCACTCCCCATTGTGTTCACGATTTCATAGAAATCCTGCTCTCTCTTCCCCTGTCTCTAAAGACCGCAATGTACCTCGAGGGCGGACCGGAAGCTTCGCTTTATCTTTCTACACCGAGGATGACCCTGGAGAGATACGGAGTCCGGGAGGGTCATGAAAGTAATTCCCTCCAATTCCCATTGCCTGTTCCCAACGTGATCGGGATATCGAAAAAGCCGCGCGCCAAAACCTAATGAAAGGTCCCTCTCCGCTTTTGTTTTAACCGGAAAATTGACTCACTGCTTTCATCGAGCATTCGGTTTATTGCCTCGGAATCCTTGGCGGTAAGCGCCCCGGCAGACCGAAGTCGGTCGTACTTTTCCTTGATCTGATGGAGTTTTTTCTGGATGGGTAATGCATCTTCGCGATCGACTGCCTTCGCAGCGATATCCTGCTCCAGCCACTTCTGCTGATCGGCGATTCTGTTTGGTATGTCAACCTCGGTGTGCTTTAGTACGGGTTTTATTTCGGATATGCAGGCCGTGACCAAAAAAACTGACATGATGAGACAAATTCTGCGCACATCTGCTCCTTCCGCGAGTAGCCCAAAATTGACCGATTTTGCCGAAAAATGCGTCAAAGCAGGCAACTTACCCCTCCTGCCGGCACCTTAGCTTGTTTCCGTCCGGAAAAGGGCCCTTTTCCGCCCCCGGATCAGAGCCTGCCCCGGAAGTGGGCCTTATCCGGGGTCCGGGCCAGGCTCCGGCGGTGTCAATCTTCGGACCTCGCAGAGCGCCGAGAATTTCTTGTACGCCTCCGCGCAAACCCTCCCTGCGGCAGGCTCAGGGCAAGCTCTTTCCTTGCCGGGACGAAAATCTTCTTATCGCCTTTAGGCGAAAGGGACCAGCTTATACCAAGTTGCGCCCATACGGGTAAGAATTGGCGATTGGAACCCCCCTTTTCTAAAGGGGGGCAGGGGGGATTTTGTGAATGGAGGTTTTACCTCTTTGAGCGCAACTTGGTATTAAGCCTCCTTTCCGAATCGGAAACTGTCAGTATCTCATCGGGAGTTTCCGGATGGACACTAGCTTATGGTCCGCCTCCTTTTTCAAATTTTAACAGAATCCTCAAGTTTAACAATTCAAAGTCCGATCCAATGGTTAAAGGAGCCGATTTGCCGCGAAAGCTAAAGTGAAAAAATCGTAACCAGGTGGGAAAAAAGTCGCTCATATTTTTGACCGCCGCCTGCGGCATTGCCGTCAGATCGAAAAGAATGCAGCCGCGCACCAATGGCACGAATGTTGCTCAAAATTGTAACATGACCCATTATGCGAAGCAATCGAATCGGGAACGGCTTATGATGTACCAATGTATCCGATGCTATGAAACATGGGGGTGCGGGAAGCCCGAACAGGATGGTTACTCGCACGGGCTTTGCGTCAAATGCCTCAAGGAAGCTTTGACCCCTCTCTATCGCAGACGCCAGGCTCGGGAGGGCAACTTTGACTGTTTCGGCAAGGCCTCCGGCTACTGCGACCAGCCTTCCTGCAAGTATCGGCAAATCTGCGTGGGCGCCTGATACCGGCTCGATTCTCCTGCCTCCTGTTGAATCCGCCCCCTTACCCCTCCCGTATAAAGTCCGGGCCTGCCCCTGCCAAATGGCGGCCTCACTTTCGGCCCATCTTTCGCGAAGTCGTTGGGAACATTATTATATGCCAAGTTGGTAATCATTTATTCCAACGGAGGGAGCCATATGAAAAAGTATCCATCCGACGGGGACCTCGGGTGGTGCGCATGTGACGACAAATCGATGGAACCGGCCACCGGCCTCACCTGTGCGGACAAGAAGAATATTTTTACAGGAAGAGAGCAGGAGGTCCTGGCAAGGATAAGGGAGGCCTCCCTGCGCGCCAGAGCCCTCAAAGATGAAATCAGCCGAACCGATGAACGCGGTCGGGAAGTGGCTTTGCAGGAACTGGAGCGTCTGAGGCGGCTCCGGGCGGAACTCGAACAGGAACGGCTGGCCGCTTCGGAAGAACGCATGAGGCTGTTGGGACACTTGTAAGCAGGAAATTATCTCAGAAACGGGTTCAGAGCGGCCAAACAGGATACTCACCGGCGATCGGCCGACCAGCAGATTGCACCTTGGGCGCCGGGTGGGGAGCATACCAGCCCGGGTAAAGCTCCAGTACGAGTATGAACCGGTCATCATAGTCGCCGATCTGCACATGCTCACCACAAAGAAAAGCAGGGGGATATAAACTAAATCCCTGGAGCACGAGACCCTAGACCAATATCTCGGAAGCCTCCCGCATGAGTTTCGATATTGGAAGTCTCCGGGGACAGTCTTTCTCCGCACGGGAATAGTCGATTTGCGTAAGCCGTGCCCGCGCATGGTCCGGCAGACCGGCGAAAACCTCACGCGCCAGGTCGCGTTCGCCGTAATCGCGGTAGTACATCAGGCACCTCATTACGTCGCTGACCGGTACTGCTCCCCCGACGGCCTGCTGGCAGATACGGCCACACCCGGCGCAGTAGGTCTCAAGAGTTTCGTCGGCAAATCTTTCCAGCAGATCGAAATCGCTCCGAGTAAGGCTCGTGCGGTCCAGCGCCGCCGCCACGTTGGCCGAAAGAATCGTCAGGCTGGGCATCTGGGAGCAGACGCTGGCAATGTTGGGGTTTTCCAGTACGGCTTTGATATTGGCCTGCTTGTCGGTAAAGCCGCGCTCGAGAAATCTTCCGGCCATCTGCACTTCGGCTTCGCTGTCCGTCTTTACCTGTCTGACTCCCTGCGTCTTCATGGCGATGAGTCCGATTCCCTTATCCACGCACGCTGCAATCGCTTCCTTCAACTTAGGGGTGTTCATGATCCGGAAGTTGTACGTGAACATTACCGCGTCGATCCAGTCTGCTTTGGCTGCGTCCAGCAGGCAGTTTTCCATGTTCGTGTGAGTGCTGAACCCGAAAAACTTGACCTTGCCGGCCCGTTTCAGCCCGGAAACCCATTCCTTGAACGGCTTGGGCTCCGCTATTTCGCTGAAGTCTTTTATTCCATGCACGTGCAACAAATCGACGTAATCCGTGTTGAGCCTTTTGAGGCACTGGTCCAGCGCCCCTGTCATGGCCTCGGTCTCGCCGGCGTGCAACTTTGTGGCCAGGAATATATCCTTCCTGGCATCGGGGTTTCGGGAGAAAAAGCGGCCATAGCCCTCCTCGCTCAAACCATTTCCATAGCCCTGGGCGGTGTCCCAGAAATTAACGCCCCAGTTGCGGGCCTGCCTGAGCAGCAACTGGTTATTGATCGTGTCGAACATCCCGCCAAGCGCCAGGACCGAAACCTCGACACCCGTCTTTCCCAGCTTGCGCCTCGGAAGGGAGGGCTTTTGGGCATCAGCCTGTTCCGGAGCGGCGCCGGCTTTGCCCATATCCAGGCCGGTAGAAGCTATTCCCGCGATTCCGATCGTTTTGATGAAATCACGGCGTGTCAAACCTTCGCATTTCTTTTTGTCTGCCATTGCGGCAACCTCCAAACATCCGAGTAAAAATTCCAAACTGTTCACCGATCACTGTTTTATTGCCTTGCCCTGCCTTAAATCGTATATCGGACTGACCTTCAGATCCCCTGTCAGGAAATCCTCGGGTTTTTTCGAAATGAGCTCGCCCCCGATTTCGATGAACCTAAGCTCGGCGTCAACGGGGAATCCGCTCCGGGCAGCCTGTTCCAAAGCAACGCTGGCAGCAGCGTATTGCGGCTCCGCCATGCTTTTATGGAACAGCCTCCGCCATTCCATCCACTGAGCGGACTTTTCCCGGGAGCGATCGACGAAAACGTAATATATAACCTTGCCGGGGCAATCCTCTTCGAGATAGAGGGTATACTCGATTGGACCGGACAGATTCTGTTGATTCTCGACCCTGTTTCTTTCACCTTCCTCGATGAGCCAGCTTGTCGGGCAGGTCCGGGACCTGCAAAAATCTTTGACTTTTCCAAACACGTACTGCGGCTCGATTTCATCGGCGACGAAATTGCCGTTGAGGAAGGCTTCCTGAGGCGTGAATTCGCTAAGGCCGTTTAGAGCGCGCAGCTTCAAAGCTCCCTCGCTTGCCGCCCAAACGGGGCTGAATGTGATGAAAGTCGCACAAATCGCCACAAGGATTATTAAAATCTTGGACATAGCTCCTCCGCCGACCTTTAGGTCCCGACCATCACCACATTGATTTGCCGGGCGCATCTTAACAATAATCCAAAAGCTTGCCCACTCCAATATATCATACCGGCGGCCTCGGGGATAATAGCAGGCGAAAGCCTGCCGGGCGTGCTGATCGCGATTGCTTCAGCCCTTGGAGGGGGCTGATTTTTCAAAGATAAATAGGGCGCAAAGGACCGCCACGCCCGCGGCAAGGAATAGCGCCCGGAATCCCTCGATCTCGCCTACATAGCCCAGGATTACCGATCCGACGAACGTCCCGGCATCTATGCTTCCTGTATAGGCCCCCGTGATCTTGCCCCTGATATCCCGGGGTTGCCCCCTGATAGCGTGGGCGTTCAGCGCGGGGTAGAGCAACCCATGGCCGCATCCGGTCATAAACCCCGAAAAAAAGAGCATACCGCTCCCTTTCATGAACACGAGCGACAGCAGCCCCCCGCCCGTGAGTACGAGCGAATATGGTATTATCCTGTCTTCGCCCAGCCCGTCAACGTAATTGCCTCCCAACACCCGGATGATGATCGCGGCGGAGGAGTATGCAATGTAGTAGAGCGATATGAAAGCAATGCGCCTTTCGCTGGCATAGGGCGATACGAAACCGTTTACGGCGGCCAGCCCAAACCCGAAGAGCAGGGCTATTACGGCTATCATGAAAACCCGCCGCTTCTGGAGGACCAGGAAAAAAGAGGATTCAACCGGTTTGGCCACGTGAACGTAGGTCTCCTTCAGTGGATACTGGATTATCAGACCGACACAGGATATGGCCGCCACGACGATGAAAAGAAGGTTGAATCCAGCCCTGTCGATGACGATCTCCGCCATAACCGGGCCGAGAGCGGTCCCCGCAAGCCCGGATATCCCAAACATCCCGAGTCCTTCATTGAGGCGTTCATGGGGTATTATGTCGGCGATATAGGTGAATGCGGCGGTAATGCAAATCGCAAATCCAATCCCGTGAACCACCCGCACCACGATAAGAGGAAGATAAAAGCTATCCAAAGCGCCTCTGAAAAAGAGGTATGCAAGCGGCATGAGTGTCATGATTATCGAGCCTGCAGCATAGCTTTTTTTCCTTCCGATCCTGTCAATCATATCTGAAATCCATGGGCGGCACAGGACCGCAGACAGCGTGAAAGCCCCCATAATGATGCCGATGTCAACCTGATCTCCGCCATGGGCCGTTATGAAGAGGGGAAAAAGAAAGAAGGTGCCGTAGCTGGAGAAGCACGAAAGATTGGCTGCAGCCAGGCAAAGAAAGCTTCGAGAATAAAGCATCGAAAAAGCCGGACCCTGTTTTCGAGATTTAGAGCCTTGACCGGGAGGCGCTGCGAAGTTCGCCAATACTATATTCTGTTGAGATTTATGAAAAGGGGTTTTGCAACAGGGAAATCTCGCAAGAAGTACTTACATTGATTCTGCTGGCTGCCGACCGGGTCCAATGCCGGCCAAAACCAGCCATGAGGCATTGAATGGAAAGCAAAACCAACCAGGGCAATTCCCGTCAGGAAGTTGATTTCTATACTCTTGTCGCGCCATTTTACGACATTCTTGTGGGGCCGTTTCTAAGACCGGCGCGCAAGGGCGTCGTCCGGGCCGCCGAGGGGCAAAAATGCCGCCGGATTCTGGATGTGGCGTGCGGCACCGGAGAGCAGGCGATAATGCTGGCGAAGGCAGGGCTTGAGGTCACCGCAATAGACCTCTCACCGGCAATGCTTCGAGTGGCCCGCCACAAAAGCCCTCCGAGCGTTTCATACTTTCTCGGAAATGCACAAGACTTGCCCTTCAGCTCCGGGTCTTTCGACTGCGTGACTATCAGTCTTGCTTTACATGAAATGGCGCATGAGACAAGGATGGGCGCCACACGTGAAATGTTGAGAGTCCTGAGCCCGGGCGGAAAACTAATCGTCTTCGATTATGCCGCCCCGCAGAACGGGAGGTCTGCTTTTGGCCTGACGCTTTTGGGCTTTCCGGAAAGAATTGCGGGCGCAGAGCACTTCAGAAATTTCGTCCGGTTTACCCGGATGGGAGGGATCGATCAATTTCTCAAAGCGTTTCCACTGAAGGTCACCGGGGGCATGACTTATTTCCCGGGGACCTTGCGGCTCCTCGTTTCGGAAAAAAACTCCCGTCTTAGTTTCGATCCGCCATAAATCCTTTAATTCCCCAATTCCTCAATTCCTGAATTTCTCAGTCTGTTTGCGGAGGATGGCCTGCAGGCATTCTAAGATGGCCTTTGAGTTCATCGGCCTCCATCGTCCACTGGTAGCCGATCCTTGCTGAAACGTTGAACAGGAGCGGACTTTTTACATGAAAGCGCATGGCTCCTTTTTCCCGGTTGAATGAGACTATGTTGAGAACGACCAGATCGTCATCATGTTCCAGTTTAATCAGCCTCTTTTTGGCGTCCGGCGCGGAGTATACCAGACCCAGGAAGTCAGGGGGACAAACCACGAAAGCCACGGAAGGCTCCTCCACTGACTGAAGCCACTGGAAAGGGCCGTTTTTATATTCCAGCAGGACATAGCTCTTGAGATGTTCAAAACCGGGAACCCCCCAGGGGAAAGCGATCAGTTCTTTTTCCTCTATCTCTATTGTGCCGAAACGGGTAGTATGAACCTGCATGAATACTCCTCGAGTTGCAATTCCGGGAATTATTACCGATCCGGCGTAACGCCTTGCCGGCCGGCCGTGTAGATGCCGAGCAGACTTTCGAACTCGTCTTTCCCGATAAGCGCCGCAGCCTTGTTCTCCTTCTGGATTTTCCTGTAAAGCTCCCCCCTGTATATAGGAATGTGCGCCGGACTCTTAATTCCCACTCTCACCTTATTCTGATCGATCGAGGTGACTGTAACTTCTATATCGTCACCGATCAGAATTGACTCACCCGTTTTTCTGGTCAGTATGAGCATACGGTTTTCCCGCTCCTTCATAGTATCGGTCCCGGGGACCGGGCGCTTAAATGTTTCCGCGCAGGTCATATCCTGCCAACACCCTGTGGAACAGCGCCATTTCGATTATAGTGGTTCTGCCCAACATAGGACAGTAATTTTCGCAACGGTTCACCGCGCAGACCCCGGAAAACGCAGGGAGCATGGACGCACACTTTTTGCTGAGAAAGGTTCATCGGCCCGCGACCCGGCTGCTCTGCGAGGGGGAAGCTGAAAAAATGGCCTCTTTCCGCTCACTTTTGCTGCCCAAATGATATATAGTTAGCCTTCATTCAGAAAGTAATCGTTCGTTTTGAGTTAACTGAAAACTCAAAACCAAGAACTTAAGACTCACGAATCATGGCTCCCGAAGTCTTATTAGATGCCGATTTCCGAGTACTCGGGTTGAAACCGGGTTGCAAGCCCTCTGAGGTAAGGCAGGCCTATCGGGCGCTTGTCAAGCAATGGCACCCCGATCGCCACCATTCAGAATCTTACGAAAACCGGGCATTCGCCGAGAAAAAGTTCAGGGAAATCGACGACGCGTACAGGCGTATTTCCGAGGGCTGGAAAGAAACTCAAGGCCCCGCGCGATATCCCGCAGGAGCCGGCCGGCGCGCCGGCCCTCACGGCGCGCAACGGCCCGGCACAAAAGCTCCCGCCGCTCCCGCGGCTCGGGGCGGGTCGAAAATCGATATCCACGCCCTTTTCAGCCTGAAGCTCATCCTGGCTGTCCTCCTATTGGCGGCAATAGTTTTCATTCTGACGCAACTTCCTTCGTTTTTTCCCGATACCGTGGTCGGTACGGAAACTCCCGGCCCGCGAACCGTCGAGCAGTCGCCCGGGGCCAAATCCTCAACCAGCCGGGAACCAACGCAATCAACCGCTCCGCAATCCTCCGCCGACCTTATGTCTCCCCCTTCTCCCGTTTTGCCCCCTGCCCTCCTCCAGCCGGCGCCGGGGCCGCCGCCCGCTTTTTTCACCCTGGGATCGACCAGCTCCGAAGTGCTCAGGACCCAGGGGACCCCATCCCGTATCCAGGGGCAAACCTGGATTTACGGCCTTTCCGAGATACAGTTCAGAAACGGACGTGTCTGCAAGTTCAATAATTTCGACGGGTCCCTGCGGGTGCGCATGCAGCCCGGGGTCCTTGAGGATCGCAATATCCCCGATCACATCACCATAGGATCGAGCGAGGAGGAAGTTCTCCTCGTCCAGGGAACCCCTACGCGGGTCGAAGCGGACAGGTGGTTTTACGGCTTTGCCGAGCTCGTGTTCAAAAACGGGCGGGTTGCAGAATACGACAACTATTTCGGCACCTTGAAAATGCGCCTCCTCCCTTCTTCCCCGTCCGGGCCCCAAGCGCCGGGAAATTTTTTCACAATCGGTTCCTCCCCCGACGAAGTGCTTGCCGCTCAGGGAACGCCCACCGCAATCCACGGAAATCGCTGGTCCTTTGATTTCGCCCATGTGCTTTTCCGCGACGGAAAGGTCCATAGCGTGACCAACGCCGATAGGACCCTTCGCTTCATTGCCCCGGAAGAAACCGGCGATGACCGGTGAGCAGAGAATATAGAGAAGATTTACCTTTCTTCCGACATCCGATACCCTGCATCCGACATCCGTTAGGGGAGGGACACCATGCTGATGGAGAAAATCTACAGGGGCGAGTTTGATCCCGAGCTTATCCGGGCTGGCGGGCCAGGGGTGGACGAGGCGAAGGTAGGCATCATCTGTGAGCGGTACCGGGACCTTTTGAAAGACTACCCGCCAGCCAGGCTCGAAGCCGACGGCGCTCTACCCGCCGATCTGCTGCGGGAAATGGGCAGGATCGGTCTTTTCGGTCTTAGTATCGAAACGGAGTACGGAGGCCAGGGTCTGAACCTGCATGAATATTTGAAAGTGGTCGACGAGATGGTCAAACTCGACATCTCGATTGCTTTCACATTCCTCGCACACCTTTCCATAGGAATAAAAGCAATCCAGCTTTTCGGGACCGGGGAGCAGAAACGTAAATACCTGACCCCGGCGGCATCCGGAGAGATGATCTTTGCCTACGCTCTGACCGAGCCGCGCATCGGATCGGACGCTCAGCACATCGAAACGACCGCGTTGCCGGGCCGCGACGGCGCCCATTATGTGCTGAACGGCCGCAAAACCTACATTACAAACGCCAATTATGCCGGCGGCATGACCGTTTTTGCGCAGCTTGACCCCGAGCGGCCGGGGTTCATGGGGGCATTTATCGTCGAGACCGGGTGGGAGGGGGTGAGGGTTGGAAAAGAAATGCCCAAAATGGGCCTCAGGGCCAGCTCTACCGCCGCCATCCAGTTCAACAACGTTGTCGTTCCGAAGGAGAACCTCATCGGCAGGCCTGGCGACGGCTTCAAAATAGCCATGTCGGTGCTAAATTACGGCAGGCTGGGTCTGGGGGCTGCTTCGACGTCGCTTATGAACGTCTCGGTAAAGAATATGCTGGAAAGGGCTTCTTCGAGGATTCAGTTCCAGGTGCCGATCTGGAGCTTCCAGCTCGTCCGGGAAAAGATCGTACGCGCCCGGGTGGGCGCGGCGGTCAGCTCGGCGATGAACCGTCTGGTTGTCGGAATCCTCCACAATGAACCGCTTCTTCGCACCGCCATCGAAACCTCTCACTGCAAGCTCTTTGGCACCACGCGCGCATGGGACGCCGTCTATGACGCTCTCCAGGTGGCCGGCGGGGCCGGATACCTCAAAACCCTGCCCTATGAGAAGCGGATGCGTGATTTCCGGGTGACGACGGTTTTCGAGGGTACTACCGAGGTGCATTCGATTTACCCGGCCCTTCTGGGCATGCGCCAGATCCAAAAAGCATTAAAAGAATCGGGCCGCTCGCCCCTCGCTCTTGCCTCCGAGCTGTTGAAGCTTCTCGTAAAAGGGCAGAAATGGCCCCTTGCCTTCGAAAACAGGGTGATGAGCAAGGCGCTTCGCGAGGCCCAAAAAAGCGCGAAGGCCGCCAGGGTCCTTCTTCTTAGCGGCCTGCTGCTCTACGGCGGAGGTATAGCCCGCGGCCAAACGGCAAACAGGGAATTTCTGCTTCGCCGCATTACGACCCTTTCTCTTTATACTTTCGGAATCCTCGCCCTTCTCTCCGAGGCGGACCGCAAGCAGAGGGCGGGAGGGCTTCAAACAGGGGACTTTCACATACTGGAATATTTCACTGTGGAAGCAAAAGAGACGCGCAGGAAAAACAGCCGCCTGTTCGATTCCAAAAAGGAAAGACTCAATTCCGCGCTGTTTCGCGAACTTTCCCACGCGAAGATCTAACTATTTACTACTCACTACTCTCTGTTCCCGGCCGAGGCGACCAACCCCATGGGTGAAAGCGCGGCGCCCAGGCGCGAAGTCCGTTCACGATTACTTGAACCAGCGCCAAATTCCTGTGTCCAGAAGTAGTGAAATGTGCTGGTCGGGCTAACGGCATGGCCCACCCCTATTTGAGTAAAGTCAGAGTCCATGATATTGGCCCGATGTCGGGGACTGCTGAGGAGGCATTCGAATGCCTCCTCAGGGGTGGCCAGCCCCACGGCGAGATTGGCGGGAGCGCTGTCAGCGCGGTAAGACGGGGTGGTTGGAGGAGCCGGGAGATGGAGCACCGTTGGCAATTATGAATTAATTGTCAATGACGAGATGGCATAGGTGGGAATACCGGGACCGGCGGCCGAGCTCTTGTTTCAAGTAATAGCGGGACGCGCGGAGCGTGCGGCGGTGATTGTGACAAAGGGAAAGAAGGGGCTCAGGCATTGAAAGGGGAAAATGGTGGCGCCGGAGCGGTATGAGGGACTCGATGGAAATGACGGCGAGCGCCTCGCAGAGCAAATGAACATAGCGAAGTTTTTAGCCGCGTGTTAGCAAGCAAGGATAGATGGAAAGGCGCCTGATATATCGAAGTTTCATCGAAATCCTCTAAATCCGTGTCCATCCACCCCGCTGCGCTCCTCTCAGAACAGGGTTTTGGCCGCAGCTTCGGTCAGGGACAGGAACCGGTCGGGAAAGATGCCCAGATATATCGTCATGATCACCAGGGCAATGCTCAGGCAGCGCGTCCACAAGTCAACCCGAATGGCCGGATATTCGTTTACGGGTTTTAGCAGATAAGCCGCCTTTATGACGATCAGATAGTAGTAGAGCGATATGGTCGCGTTTATCATGCCGATGATGACGAGGAAGAGGTAGCCCTTCTCAAGGGCTGATGCGAACACCAGGAATTTTCCTGTAAAGCCTGCCGTGGGAGGGATTCCGGCAAGTCCGAACAGGCCGAGCATAAGCGTCATGGCGAGCAGGGGGGAGCGTTTGTGCAGGCCCGCCAGTTCCTTTATCTGCAGGTTGTGCCCATCGTCGGCGAGCTTCATGATGACCATGAACACCGAGTAATTCATCACCAGGTAAGCCGCCGCGTAGTACACCGCGCTCGCGAAGCCGCGCCCGGAAAGCGAGAGTATCCCGATCAGGATATATCCCGCGTGGGCGATACTCGAGTATGCCAAAAGCCTCTTTATGTCCTTCTGAATGAGCGCGACCAGGTTTCCGAAAGTCATCGACAGTATAGAGAGCACGATCAGCAGCTTTATCATTGCGGGACTCGCCCCGGCAGAGAGGCCGGCGAACCGGAGGATCATCGCCGCAGCGGCCATTTTGGATGCCGTTGCAATGTAAGTGGTGACCTGGTTTGCGGACCCCTGGTAAACGTCGGGCGCCCAGATATGGAACGGGAAAAGGGCCAGCTTGAAAAAAAACCCGGATAGGGCCAGCACCAGTCCGACTACGGCTGCGGGCTGAGTGATAATGCCCGGCAGCGTCTTGACCAGTTGCGGCACGTAGGTGGTATGCGCCATGCCGAAAAGCAGGCTTATGCCGAAGAGCATCAGGGCGGAGGCCGTAACGCCGATCATGAAATACTTGATGCCGGTTTCAACGTATCGGTCGGCGCCCCTGCGCATTGGAACGAGCAGGTAGAGGGAGTAGGAAGAAAGCTCTATCGAAACGTAAATCGTCAGCAGCTCAACCGAGCTGACCAGCATCATCATGGCAAGCGTGCAGACGAAGATCAGAAAGTAGTATTCGGCATGCTGCCTGGGGTCGATTCCCTTGAGTTCGCCCGATGAGAAAATTACCCAGATCGTGCCAAGGGCCAGCAGGACTTTGAAAACCTGGCTGAACAGGTCCACCCGATAGCAGTCGAAGAAGAGCATCCCTTCCTGGCGCGATGAGGCAACCGTAACCAGCAGCCCGATTGCAGCGAGGAGGACCGCCCACCTGTGATAGCCAACCGTGTCCACCGTCTTTCTCAGCGAGAAGATAAAAAAGAGAAGAGCGCCAAGGATGAAAAACAATTCGGGAAGAAAGAGCATAAAATCAGTCATCACGTTCCGTTTACCTCGCCTCTAGAACCGATTTACAAACGGAATAACCGTGCTCTGAATAACATCGAGCATAATCTTGGGAAACATTCCGAAGAACAGGATGATGCTCACCAGCACGATTCGCGGTACGGCAAGGAACACCGACACATCGGGTATGTGCTCCCACCTGGGGTTGCTGTCCCCGTAGAAGGTCCTCTGGACGACCCGAAGCATGAAGAGCGCGCTGATTATGAGTCCTACGAGCGCAAAGATACCTCCGAGCGGGAAAGCCTTTACTGCGGCGATGAAAACGAGCAGTTCCGCCCAGAAGCTTGCCATCAGCGGCACGCCGATGCCTGCCAGAGCGGCGACTATGAAGAAGGAGGAGGCAACCGGCATCGTTTTGGACAATCCTCCAAGTTCGGGAATGATCTTCGTGTGAGTGCGGTCATAGATATAGCCGACGGAGGAAAAGAAAAGGGCTGTCATGATGCCGTGGGCAAACATCTGAAAAACCGCCCCGTTTATGCCCATTACGGACATGGTCGCAAGTCCCAGTCCGACTACTCCCATGTGCGACACGCTCGAGTAGCCGATGACATATTTCAAGTCGGTCTGCGCCAGACCGACGAGCGCCCCGTAAACGATCCCGATACAGGCAAGAAGGGCCATGAGATGCGACCAGTACGAAAGACCGGCCGGGCACAGCGTCATTCCGATCCGCAGGATCCCGTAAGCGCCAAGCTTCATGAGCACGCCCGCGTGGATCATGCTCACTGCGGTCGGGGCCGCGACGTGACCTACCGGCGACCATGTGTGGAACGGCCATACCGCTGCTAGGATTCCGAACCCGAAGTAGAGCATAACGAAGGTCAGTTTCTGGTCGAAGGCGCTAAAGCCGATTCTCTGAAGTTCGAAAAGATCGAAGGTATGGGCTCCGCCCTGCACCCAGAGATAGAGTATCGCGGGCAGTATGAGGGCGCTTCCGGCAAGAAGGTACAGTGTCAGTTTCATTGCGCCGTATTCTTTTCGCGTGCCGCCCCAGATGGCGATAAGCGGGTACATGGGAAAAAGCGAAACGTCATACCAGACAAAAATCCAGAAAAGATCCATGGACATGAAGACGCCGTAGACGCCGGTGACCAGAAGGAACATGAGCGCAAAAAATTCCTTTACCCTGTTTTCCAATTCCCACATTGTCCAGATGCCGGTGAAAAGGACCACGGAGGTAAGGAGCAGCATCGGGAGGTTTATTCCGTCGACGCCGTTAAACCAGTATATTCCAAGGCTCTTCACCCACAGCACCCGTTCGACGAACTGGAGTCCGCCCTCCTGGTGATCGTATGAAAGATAGAGCCAGATGCAGAGGGCCAATCCGACCGTAGCGTAGGCGAGGCTCACCTGCTTTATCAGCTTTATTTTTTCAGGCGGAATAAACAGGATCGTCAGCAATCCCAAAACGGTTGTCATGAGGATCGCGGTAAGGATTGGAAAACCGGCCATTTCCATAGTTCGATGCCCCTGGTGAGTGTTAAAACAGGAAGTAGAGAACTGCGGCCCCGGCCGCAAGCACCATTATCAGAAGATTGTACTGAAGCATTCCGGACTGAAGGAAGCTGAAAATGCGCCCGCTGCCTTCGGTGAAAAAGCATATCCCGTCGATGCCACCGTCAATTATGCGGCGGTCGTTTTTGGTGAACAGGTTTGTAAGGCCACCGTAGACAAACGTGTCAAGACTCTTGCGGTAGAAAATGTCGATGAACCACCTGTAGTCGAAGAGCTTCCAAATCGCAGGCATATAGCTGAGAAACCCTTTGCGGCTGGCCCCTTTTCTTCCGTATTCGAACCAGGCCACGGCGATGCCGAAAAGACCGGCTGAAACCCCCATAATGAGAAGCCAGTCGGTCCCGCCGCCATGTTGGGGCACATGCTGAACCGGATGGGCCTGAGCCGCGTGCACGAGAAAGTGCTCGATCGGGTGCTCGACAAAGCCCAGCACGATGGACACGCCTGCAAGGATCATCACGGGAATTGCCATTGCCCAGAAAGTGTAGCCGCGGTGCTCATCTTCATGCTCGTGAGACAAATCGGCGTGCCCGTCATGATGTTTTCCCTCGATCCCGTCCTTTGGCAACAGGATGTGGAAAATCAGACGAAAGCTGTAATAGGCCGTCAGAACAGCACCGAACAGCCCCGCTGCATACCAGATTTTACTGGGCTGAGCGGCAAGAACGGAAAGAATGGCCTCTTTGCTGAAAAAACCGGAGAACGGGTAGACACCGGAGAGCGCAAGGGCTCCCACCACCATGCAGACCATGGGTATTTTCAGCCTGCGGCCACCCTGCTTGCCGATTATCCGCATGTCATTGGTGTGGAATTCATGGATGAATATGCCTGAGCAAAGAAAGAGCAGGGCCTTGAAGCCGGCGTGGGTCGTAAGGTGATAGACCCCGGCGAAATATCCGCCTGCGGCCAGGGCCATTACCATATATCCAAGCTGGCTTACGGTCGAATAAGCCCAGACCTGTTTGAGATCGTAAGTAACCATCGCCATGGTCGAGGAGAGCACCATGGTAACCGTACCGATTGCCAGGGCAATTGCCATGGCGTCAGGGGAAGCGGCGAAGAAGGGAAAAATCCGGCTGAACATGTAAACGCCGGCGGCGACCATTGTGGCCGAATGGAGCAGGGCGCTGACCGGGGTGGGGCCTTCCATCGCATCGGGCAACCAGGTAAGCAGCGGGAACTGCGCGCTCTTGCCGACAACGCCGCAGAAGATCAGAAGGGCGGAGACGGTAAGCAGGTCCCGGGGCAGAGCCTGAGTGCTCGCGGCGTGATTGAGCTCCGGAATTCCCAGGTTGCCGAAGCCTATGACAAGCCAGATCAAACCGAGAAAGAAGCCCACGTCTCCGACCCTGTTCATTACGAAGGCCTTCTTTCCCGCCTGGGAGGCGCTCCATTTCTCGTAGTAGAAACCAATCAGAAAATAGGACGCAAGGCCCACCATCTCCCAGAATACAAACAACTGGAGCATACTGCCCGCAATGACCATGTTCATCATGGCCCACGCGAAAAGGGACTGAAACGCGAAGTAGCGGCTATATCCGGGGTCGCCCGCCATATATCCGAGCGAGTAAATCTGCACGAGACAGGAAATGACGCCCACAATGGTGAGCATAAGCAGGCTCAGCGGGTCGAGATAATAGCCGAAGGCGATGCTTAACTTTCCCGAACTGAGCCACAGGGTCTGGTATTGGATGGGCGAGGAGCTCCAGAGCTTTGTGAGCAGCAAAATCGAGCAGACCGCAGCAGCAACGATTGCCCCCACCGAAATTTTGCTGGAAAGTTTTGGATTCGATCTTGTGAAGATCAGAATTGCGGCCATCGAAAGAAACGGCAGATTTGTACCCAGAACTGTCGCGAACAGGATGGGATCTGTAGACAATGGGCCCATAGCGGTTCTACCCTTTCAGCCTCTGAGCTTGTTCGATGTTTATCGAGTGCATTTTGCGATAGAAGGCCAGAATGATGCTCAGGCCTATTGCAGCCTCCGCCGCTGCCAGGCCCATAACGAAAAGCGCAATTACCTGCCCTGTAACGGGGTCCGGAGTGAGAAACCGGTTAAAGGCCATGAAGTTCAAGTTCGCCGAATTGAGCAGGAGTTCAACCGAGATCAGCATCCCGATCAGGTTCCGGCGCTGGAGTATTCCGAGAAGGCCCAGCGAGAAAAGAAGGGCCGAGATGATCAGATAAGTAGGCAGGCTGTTCACGAACTTAACCTCCGGCTGAACCCGGCGGTAACCACCGCACCTATGATGGCGACAAGCAGCACCAGCGAGATCACTTCAAAAACCAGTTCGTAGCGTGTAAGCAATGCATGGCCGATGTTCTCGACCGACCAGAGCGAACTGTCGGAGACGCGGGCGGCGGAGGGCAACCAATGGGTCTTGAGGGCCAGGCTCACCGCCGCGACGAAAAAGACCGCGCTGCCGGCAAGTCCCATCGCCACCTTGGGGATGGCCCGAGGGGGAATCTCGAGGTGGAGCGGCCGTGAAAGCATTATGGCAAACACGATTGCGATGCAGATGGCGCCCACATAAATAAGGAGCTGCATAAGAGCAATGAAGAAGCTGCCCAGAAAGAGGTAGAAACCTGCAACGCCTGTCAGGGCCAGCGCCAGGCCCAGGACGTTGTAAAGGATATTTCGGGGAAATACCGCGATCGAGGCGCCCGCAACAGTCAAGGCGACCGTGCCCCAGAAGGCCGCCTGGATGATGAAGCTAAAGCTGGAAGTTTCCATCCATATCCCCTTGCCTTGGACGGGGTTCAGTTTCCATTCGCAGAGGTTGCTTTTCCGCGCGAAATCAGGCGGCAAGCCCCTGCGTTTTCTTTTCCCGCTCTCCCTTTTGTTCAACCTGTTTTGCCAGCCTGGCCAGCAGGTCAATCCGGCAATCGGCTTGCGTCTCGCCGACCAACTCATACTCTCTGGAATATTTCAGAGTTTGGGTAGGACAGATTTCGACACAAAGGCCGCAAAGCGAGCACTTGCTGAAATCGATGACGTAATGGGTTGCCGTTTTGGGACCCTTTTCCTTTTCTTTGACACCCTGCACCGTAATGACGCCGCTCGGGCAGGTTTTCTCACAATTGCCGCATACAATGCATTTATGCGCGCCCGTATCTTCGAATATCTTCAACTCAATGTGGCCGCGATAAGCGGAAGAAAGCGGTATCTTTTTTCGCGGATACTGGACGGTCACCAGCGGACGGAACAACCGCCGGCCGGTGACCACCATTCCTTCGATCAGACTGAGGCCGCCATAGAATATTTCTTTAAAGTAGTTCATTGTTTATGTTGCTCCAAGAATCAGATGAATTTGACGACAATGGCCGTCACCACGAGGTTTGCAAGGCTGAGGGGAATCATCACCTTCCAGGAAAAGTTCATCAACTGGTCGAACCTGACACGAGGGAAGGTCCAGCGCACCCACATGATGAGGAAAATCAAAATGTAGGTCTTGAAAAGGAACCAGAAAACCCCGGGTATTCCCAGGCTGATTCCAAAAGGGCCGTTCCAGCCGCCGAAAAACAGACTGGTTGCAACGGCGCATACGATAAACATATTGGTGTATTCAGCGAGGAAGAAAAGCCCGAATCCCATTCCGCTGTATTCAGTATGAAACCCCGCCACCAGTTCCGATTCGGCTTCCGGAATATCGAATGGGGCGCGGTTGGTTTCCGCCGTTGCGCTGATCAGGTAAATGAGACCTGCGACCGGCTGCACGAAAATAAACCAGAGGCTTTTCTGCGATCTCACAATTTCCGAAAAACTGAGGGAATGCACCATGAGCACAACGCTCATTACAGCAAGCAGCAGAGGTATTTCGTAGGCGACGTTCTGGGCCACCGACCGGATGGCGCCGAGCAGCGCGTACTTGTTGTTGGAAGCCCATCCGCCGGCAAGAATGGCCAGAACGGTGAACGTGGAGAAAGCAAAAACCAGCAGGACCCCCACGTTCATATCGCGGATTATCATGCTCGGGCCGAAGGGCAGGACGAGAAACCCGACCAGAACCGGCATGAAAACGAGCACCGGGGCGAGAAAAAAGAGCCTCCTGTCCGCTTTAACAGGCAGTATAAGCTCCTTGCCCACCAGTTTAATACCGTCAACGATGGTCTGAAGCAGGCCGTGAGGGCCGACCTCCATCGGCCCGGGGCGCAATTGAATATGCCCCGCCACCTTTCGCTCGAGCCATACCAGGAACAGGGCGTTAAACTGCGAGAAACCCAATACGATCAACAGGCCCAAAATCAACCGGAACCATTCGGAACCCAACAAGCCCTCGGACAATTCTTATTCCTCCCAAAACAGACTTAAACGCTTTCGTTGATTCCGGCCACCGGATCGGAAGCATTTGCGGGGCAAGCTTGGCCGCACTGACGCCAAGCGGCTCTGACGGCCTCTCAAAATCCCCCTGCCCCCCCTTTAAAAAATGGGGCAAACGGGGGGAGAACACTATCTGTCTATTTCCGGAATAACCACGTCGATGCTGCCGAGAATTGAAATTGCGTCGGCAACAAGCGTCCCGGGCAGCACCTCGTTCAAAACATTCAAATTACCAAAGCTTGGAACCCGGATATGGCAACGATACGGTCCGGGGCTGCCGTCGCTCACCAGGTAGTAAGCACTAAGACCGCGGGCGCTTTCGAAGGCGGCATAGACTTCACCTTTAGGGGGGCTGAGCTTCTGGGGAACCTTCTTGGCCAGGAAATCTCCCCCCGGAAGACGATCCAGGGCCTGATCGATTATACGACAGCTTTGCTGCATCTCCTTGAAGCGCACATAATACCTGTCCAGGGCATCGCCCCGTGATCCCGTAGGAACTTCAAAATCAAGCCTGTCGTATACTTCATAAGGTTCGCTCCTGCGAACGTCGAAAGCAACCCCGCAGGCTCGCAGATTCGGTCCCGTGACTCCGTACTGACTGGCGAGCTCCCTGTCTATGACACCGACGTCCCTGGTGCGGTGTATGAAAATGATATTCCTGGTCACCAGGCTGTCGTAATCGGCCCAGCGTGCCTCCATCCGCTTGAGAAAAGCACGGGTCATTTCGATGAACTTCGAGTCGATATCACGACAGACCCCACCGAAGCGGCAATACGAGTAAGTGAGCCTGGAGCCGCTCACCGAGTCCAGAATATCCAGAATTTGCTCGCGATCATCGAATGCGTAAAGGAAGGGCGTAAAACCACCGAGGTCCATCACGTATGTTCCGAACCAGAGCAGGTGGCTCGATATGCGATTGAGCTCCGAGGCGATCACTCGAATATATTTCGCGCGCTCGGGAACTTCGATCCCGACAAGTTTTTCAACCGCCAGGACGAAGCCATGATTGAAGATCATCCCGGAGAGGTAATCCAATCTGCTCGTGTTTGGGAGAAACTGCTTGTACTGCCTGTTTTCTCCCATCTTCTCGTGACCCCTGTGACCGTATCCGATGACCGGGTCGGCTTTGACGATATATTCGCCGTCCAGGTCCAGAAGGATCCTGAGAACGCCGTGCGTACTGGGATGCTGCGGTCCGAGGTTTAACGAGTAAATCCTGTAGGATGCCTGAGCTCTATCCTGTTCAGCCATAAATCTCTTCTCGCTTATGGTATGCGCCGACTTTGCCGAAAGTCTTCCTGAGCGGATGATAGTCAGCGTCTTCAGGCAGCAGCAACGCCCTCATGTCGGGATTTCCGGAAAAGGTGATCCCGAAAAAGTCATGTACCTCGCGTTCGAGCCACCCCGCGCCGCGAAAGATATCACAGATCGAGGGAGGAACCTGATCATGGCCGCAGAGCATCCGTACCACCAGGCGGGATTTGGGTTCATAGCAGTTGAAGTGGTAGACCAGTTCGAAGGTATCCTCAAAATCCAGCGCAGTTATCGACTCGAGGAAAAAACCAGCGGTCTCGAACGCCTTTGCCGCATCCCTGATGCCCGAGATCGGGACAGCCATGGACCAGCGGGCCCCCGTCAATCCTGTCTCGTCCAGGCTAAAAGGCGAGTCCGGGAACTTTTCGAGCATTATTCTTTCCATTTCCTTTACTTTCATTTCAGCTTAGGCCTCCGCGACTCTTTTGAAGCGGCGCAGCAGGTTCCTGTCCTCGCCACCGGTGATCTTATCCTCGAGAGCGAGCAGCCCCTGGATAAGAGCTTCGGGCCTGGGAGGACACCCCGGAATTACGATGTCCACCGGAACGATAAGATGGGCTCCGGGCACTATGGCGTACTGGCCTTCATACTCGAAAGGCCCGCCGGAAATGGCGCAATTGCCCATCGCAATGCACCACTTCGGATTGGGCATCTGGTCCCACAGCATTTGAATAGCGGGGGCCATCTTCTTTGCGATGGTTCCCGCTACGATCATGACGTCGGATTGGCGCGGAGAGGGTCTGAACACACCTGCCCCGATACGGTCCAGGTCGAAACGCGAGGCCCCCGCTGCCATCATCTCGATCGCGCAGCACGCAAGGCCGAACGTCATCGGCCACAGCGAATTGGCGCGCGCGAGGTTCAAAATATCATCAAGGAGAGCGAATTGAATAACCGGTTCGCCCGGTTCTCTCACCTTCTTTTCCACTCAAAGACTCCTTTTCGCCAGGCGTAGACAATCGCCAGCGACAAAATTCCCACGAAAACTATCACTTCAATCAGGTCACGAGCGGCGTATTTGCCGTAGGCGAGCGCGACCGGAAACAGATAGAGCACGTCGACATCGAAGGCCAGGAAGATCAGGGCGTAGATGTAATAGACGACCGTGAACTGAATCCAGGCGCTCCCGATGGTTTCCATGCCGCTTTCGTAGGTCGCCCCGCGCAGCGCTCCCTGGCCCCTTCTGGCAATCAGGCTGGAAATGAGCATGGGAACGACTGCAAAGACAAGCCCGGCAAGCAAATAGAGAGTTACCGCCAAAAAGTCGGTCATAAGCTTTTGGGAGATCACAAGCCATTCTCCTTTGGCTCAAAAGCAAAACTGTGAACCGGTTACTTGGGATAGGATGGTTTTTGTGCTGCGGGTGAGAAAGGAACTGAGGAATCAGAGCGTGGAAATGCCACGGCCGCTAAAATGCACAATAACGGGTTCGTATATCACACCTTCCACAAAATGCCAGTCCAAAATCGAACAACGACTATTATATTCTTGGGATTAGTGATTTTCTAAAGAACCACTCTTACTTTTTTGCCGATTTCCATCGACAAGCCTGAACCAAATCCGGTTCGCCCGTTCAAAACGAACAGATAGATAACAGATTTTGCTCACTTAGGCATGCAATTTTTAAATGATTCTTTTAATTTCGATATGATATTTTCGTCAGGACTTTCCCATTCTTTTCGGAGGAGGAGAACAATGCTGGTCCTTAGCGCAAAGGAAATGGCCGGACTCGATGAGCAGACCATCCGCGAAGTTGGAATCCCCGGAATCGTCCTGATGGAAAACGCCGCACGGGGCGCAGCCGATTTCTTTGTCCAAGTGGTTCCGGACCTGATCGACAGGCGGATCACGGTAGTGGCTGGAAGCGGCAACAATGCCGGAGACGGTTTCGCGCTGGCCAGAATTTATCATTCGAAAGGGGCGCGGGTAAACGTCGTATGCCTTCGTTCTCCTCAAAAGTTGAGCGGAGATGCGCTCACAAACTTCAGAGTTCTCGAAAGGATCGGAATTCCCGTAACGGTATGGAACGAGGCGGGAGATTTCGATGCGCAATGGGAACCGATCCGCGAGAGCGGTGCGGTTATCGATGCCATTTTGGGGACCGGGTTGAAGAGCGAGGTGAAGGGTCTGTACCGCGACATAATCGAGAAATTAAACGGCCTGAATGTTCCGCTTCTGGCGGTCGATGTTCCGAGCGGACTTGACGCGACAACCGGTCTGGTTCTTGGCGCCGCCGTCAAGGCTACCGCCACGGCCACTTTCGGCTTTCTAAAAATCGGCCACGTGATCGAGCGAGGGGCCGAACTGGCTGGACAGGTCGAAGTTATCGACATAGGAATTCCGCCCGGCCTTGTCCAATCCGCTGGAATCCGGCGTTATTGGCTCAGCGGAAAACTCCTTTCGTCGTGGATCGAGCCGCGTCATCCCGCAACACACAAGGGGCAAGCCGGACACGTTTGCGTTCTATCGGGGTCCCCCGGGAAAACCGGGGCCGCCGCGCTTGTGTGCCTGGGGGCCGGGAGAGCGGGCGCGGGGCTTGTGACGCTCTTCATCCCGGAAAGCCTCAATGCGATTCTGGAGGTAAAGCTGACCGAGACCATGACCCTTCCCATTGCTGAAACTCCCCAAAAGACCCCCTCTTCGGCCGCATTTCAACAAATTCTCGATTTCCTGCAAGGAAAGCAAGCCCTGGCGATAGGCCCGGGAATTTCTACCAATGAGGATACGGCAACTCTGGTCAAAGATCTGCTGCCAAATGTGCGCTGCCCCATAGTGCTGGACGCCGACGCAATTGCGGCGGTATCCGGGGACCCCGCCATTCTGCGCAAGGCGGAAGTCCCGCTCGTTCTCACGCCGCATCCGGGTGAGATGGCCCGCATCTGCCATAGCACCGTACCCGATGTCCAGCGCAACCGGCTCGAAACCGCATCCAGGTTCAGCAGGGAGTATGGCGTGGTGCTGGTCCTCAAAGGGCATCGGACTGTTATCGCGGCGCCGGACGGAAAGCTCGCGATAAACAGCTCGGGAAATCCCGCCATGGCCAGCGGAGGAATGGGAGATACCCTTACCGGGATTATCGCCGGTCTGCTTGCCCAGGGATTTGATGCTTTTCAGGCCGCCTGCCTCGGGGTCTATGTCCACGGAGCCGCATGTGACCGGATATTTGACGAGGTCTCGACCCGGGGGCTTCTGGCAACGGACATGCTTGACGAAGTGCCCGCCGTATTGGGCCTTCTCGAAGGCCGGGAAGATTAGCCTGTGAAGGAATTCATCTTCGATTCCCCCGGCGAAGAGTGTTCTTTGCTCCTTGGCCGCAGAACAGGCGAACTGCTTCAGGCCGGTGATATCCTCGCGCTCTGGGGAGAACTGGCTTCGGGCAAAACGCTTTTTACGCAGGGAATTGCCAGAGGGCTTCGCGTTGGTCCCGAAGTAAGGGTAACCAGCCCAACGTTTACCATCATAAACGAGTACTCGGGGCGGCTTTATCTCTACCACCTGGATCTTTACCGGATTTCAGACCCCGATGAGCTTGAGACCTTACCCTGGCAGGAATCTCTTTTCGGCAAGGGGGTGGCGGTAATCGAATGGCCCGATCGGCTGGGACGCCTTCTCCCTGCAGAGAGGTGGGACATAAAGTTCTCGATCAGCGGTGAACAAAATCGGAAAATGGTGCTCTGCGGGCACGGAAGAAAGAACCGGAGGCGAATGACAAAATGGGTGGAAATGCTTAAGGACGTGCAGCACGAGGCGCTGTGCGCCGGCTATTAACCGGAAAATCGGATCCTGCGGACGCTCCTGTACCGATTGGCTGCGCTGTGCTCAACAATAACCGGTGTAGGCAGACCACAGCCCGCAGCAATAGATCCACGGTCCTTCGATGGATCGGAGCAATTGAAATATGGAGGCGCAGAAATGAAAAGGTACCTGTTATTATCGGCGACGGCAGTTGTGTTGTTCTGGTTGTCCGTAACATTACCTGCTCAGGCAGTGGAGGTCCCGCCATTCTTAAAAATTGGAAAACAATATATAATATATTGGGCCGGGGGGAATGCCGGCAACTACTCCGTTCTTGGGATAGATAAGAGCGGGTGGCTAAAAGTTAGTGACTCACCCGGCAATGTGGTGTGGATCAATCTTGAGCATATAATCAAAATACAGCCCCTGAAATAGACTGCGCATGAAGCAACAGATGTCCCATGGATATCTTATCGTTGCAGGCTCCCGCCGCGGCACGGGCGGCAATAGCCGATGATCCCCCTAATCGAACCTGGCCGTATCCTCCGGGTTTTCGATCTCCCCTGGAAACTCGGTGAACGGAAAGGGGCGGGTGTTTTCGTTCAGGGTGACGTATCGTATGAGCCTGTAAACATAGGCCGCCGCCTTGTTCGAGAAGGAGCGGAGCGGTTCGCTGTAGCTCCTGGTTATGAGGAGCACCACGTACTGGATCAGGGTTATCATTTGGATTATGAAGTGCATAATGCTCAGGATAACCAGAAAAAGAAGCGTAAAAATAAGCCTGAGGCCGATCTTCGCTCGAGAAATACCGCCTTGAGACAGTTGGTCCATATTTTCTCTCTCCTTCCAGGATGGACTTAGGGTGGCCATACAAATACAAAGTCAGTCCCCCCAAACCCGGATTTCAATACACAAGCAGCAACGGAAAATGATGGTTGTCAACAGATTCAGTCGTTAAGGACCACGATCGGCAGTTCGGGTTTCACATGAGTGCAAAGCTTTGCCTCTTCTTCCTTTGTCTGCACGAATACAAATCCCTGATCGGATTTTATCTTACCGAGCGCCAGGTCGCCTCGCACGCGCCACTCGCGCTCATGTCTCCAGGAGGCGGACCGGGCTGAACGGCTCAACTGAAAACGATATCTTTCGGATTCGGGGAGCCGGAAATAGATTTGTTCGCTGCCATATACGGCAGGCTTTGCACCCAGCGACAGCAAAATATCCCTCCGCACCGCAACGCCGTACGGTTCGACCGTCCACCTGAGGAGCGCCCGGTTCCACTTTCTCATCAAAAACAAGTCGCGAGGGGGATGAGAACTCCAGGAAATAACCGCTGCCCGGCCGCGAACCATCCGGGAGCCCGCCCGGATGAGTCCTTCCTGTACAATCCGTATGAGGGTTTCCAGGGCCGAGTGGCCCGAGAGGGGGTGTGCGTCGAGCAGATCGGCAAGATATTGATGGTAAGGCTCGCCCGGCCAGGGGCCGGCACATGCCCTGGTATAGTGGAAGAGATAGTTACCCGGGGCAACATCACCGTACCGGGGAGAGTAGCAAAATGCCTGCGGCCCCCCTTTAGAAGAGCGGGGTGAATTCTTATTTGCGGGGCGCTGGGTTTGGACGGGGTTTGCGGCGGCCGAATCCGGGGTGCAGGGGAGCTTGAATCCGTGTGCGTACTCCGGGAATTTTGTTAGAAGGCTATGATTTCCAGCATTGGAAGAGTCGGTCTCCCCGGGTTCGAAAACGAACTGGGGCCGGGGTGATTTTGCCTGGATTTCCGCCAGAACCGCCAGGAGGTTCCCGCGAGACCGGATTTCCAGCACGAGATGGAGATTGGCCAGGGCGGCAAGGGTCCGGTCGCGGCACACCGGGGCTTGCTTTTTCGAACATGTGACAGTGTCGAGCATGCACGAAAGCGCCGTGATGCCGCGTGCGCCTTCTCCGTATACTCTCGACAGTTCCCGGTTTGCCTTCAGGAGAGGAAAAGGCGCGACCAGAAGTTGAGGCAATCCGGAGCGCAGAGCAAGCGCGCCGGCCAGATCATATGCAAGCGTTCCCGTGCTGCCCGCAAGGCCGATTTCCCGGGAGTCCAAGGCGCGGAAGAAAAAGCGCAGGGCCTTGAGCCAGTCTGAATCAGGAGAAACGAGTCTCGGTTTTCGGGAATTGAATACGGCAAGCAGAGGCAGATCGGAGTCCAGGCCGCCTTTGCCAAAAAGGACGGCTGGACAAGGCGCCGGCGGTGATTGAGGAGGGGCTTTATCGTTGAGTGGGCCGGAAAAAAAATCTCCCCCGCCCACTTTTGCAAAAGGGGGGCAATTCTTCGGGGCAACCCACCTGAATACATTGACTCCCGTTTCAAGAAATTCATCGGCCTTTTTCAGGCAGGTGTCCCACAGGCTTGCATTCAGGGACGGAAAGGATGCGTGCATCCACGAGTGCAGATCACTCCCGGTTCGAACTCCAGCGCTAAGAAGCCGGCCAAACCAGCGGTGCTGCGCCACGCCCTGGATTCTTCCGGACCGCGCCATAAAGGCGCTCGCGGCGAGAATGCAAAAAGCGGTTTGTGGATCCAGTTGGACAATGGAATCATAACGAGGTGAGGAATTGAGGAGTTGAGGAATCGGAAAATCATGTTTTAATGCCCCAATCCCCAATCCCGCCAAG
Source organism: uncultured delta proteobacterium (assembly GCA_963805125.1). Classification (GTDB taxonomy): domain Bacteria; phylum Desulfobacterota; class Syntrophobacteria; order Syntrophobacterales; family Syntrophobacteraceae; genus SbD1. The sequence goes on from CAWDTD010000003.1 coordinate 137,781, forward strand.
AGACGGGGCCCCGGATTCGTTTTAATTCCCAATTCCTTTGCCCTTCAAACCGCACGGCTGATCTTTACAGCACAAAGCTTTCCGCACATGGTGCAGCCCTCGCGGTCCTCGGCGACCTGGAGGCGCTTTCTCACAAGATCCGGGTCGATGGCTTCGCGGACCATCCCGTCCCAATCCAGGTCCCGCCGGGCCATCGACATGCGCCTGTCGGCCTCGATTGCCCCGGGAAGTTCTTTGGCGATATCCGCGACATGGGCGGCGATCCGCCCGGCCATAACCCCCTGGTACACGTCATCTGCATTGGGAAGCCCCAGATGTTCGGCGGGGGTGACATAGCAGAGATAGTCTGCTCCGGCAGCCCCTGCAATCGCTCCTCCTATGGCGGATGTAATGTGGTCGTAGCCCGCCGCAATATCAGTCGGAAGCGGCCCGAGGATATAAAAGGGAGCACCGTCGCACAATCTCTTCTGGAGCATTACGTTGGCGGCAATCTGGTTGAGAGGCACGTGCCCCGGCCCCTCGATCATCACCTGGACGTTTTTTTTGCGCGCCCTTTTTGCCAGTTCACCCAGGATCATCAGCTCTTCCAACTGCGGCCCGTCGGTAGCGTCCTGGATTGCGCCCGGTCGAAAGCCATCCCCGAGACTCAGAGTAACGTCATATTTGTATGCTATGCTCAGGAGGTCGTCATAACACTCGTAGAGCGGGTTTTGTTTCCCGTTTTTGCGCATCCAGCTCATGAGAATGGAACCGCCCCGGCTAACGCACGGCATGATACGCTCATAGGTCTCGAGTTTTTTTACCGAATCCAGAGTAACCCCGCAATGCACCGTGATGTAGTCGAGACCCCGGGCACACTGCTGTTCAATACTCCTGAGAAGCTCATCTGCATCCATCGTATCGAGCGGCTGATGCCGGTAGACCATCTCGGTGGCCACCCCATAAATCGGCACTGCCCCAACAATGACCGGCGAGTTCTCCAGGAAAAAGCCCCTGAAGACCGAAAGCTCTTTGCCTGTAGAAAGGTCCATTATGGAATCGGTCCCGGCGCGCAGGGCCGCCTCCAGCTTTTCCTTTTCCAGATCCATGGAGCAGCATTCGCCGCTTGTCCCAAGGTTGGCATTGACTTTGGTCTTGAGGTCTTTGCCAATTGCCCTGAGAACGGGAAACGAATGATTTACATTCCTGGGCAGAACAGCCAGTCCTGCGGCAATCAGATCCCGCAGTCGCTCTGCGGAGATCGGCTCGTTTTCGACGGCTTTTTTCATTTCGTCGGTGATTATGCCTGCTCTGGCAGCTTCAAGCTGAGTCGCCATTTCGTCCTCCTGATTCGCAAAGTGGAAGCTCTGAAAGATGAGCCGAGATAAGAAGTTCTGCCCAGAAAATGACAAAGGCCGTTCAGGAGAAAAACGGCCCTTCGCAAACTCTTTTAGCCGATTCCTCCGCCAGCATTAACTGGATCAGGTTCCAAGGGTATTGAATCTCAGCTCTCACTCGGAGAGCACCCCCCGGCTATAGTTGTCTCATATATATTAAGTTAAAAAATTAATATTGGCAATCATCATATTATCGAATTATCCGAAATAATGCAGTCGGGTAGACGAGGGCAGCTAACTACCCTCGCCCCCCACAGATCCGGACGTGCGCGACCGACGCATCCGGCTCCTCATATCATGGTTTCGCTGCGTGTAAGTACACGGAGTGAACAACCCCAACACTCCATCATGCACTCTTTAGTTCCGCTATCTTTTGCAGTTTCGTTGAGGAGATTTCGATATCTGCCCTCCGCTATCCGGCTTCCTGGCCTCTCCCCGTCAATACGGCTACCAGTTATAAACTTTGTCCAGCTCTTCGTCGGGTACAGTGAACACCACATTGTGCGGCGCGAGCTGCTCGTTTTTGAAAAAGCTCGGCAGCCGATCGTGCTCTTTGCTAAAGCCCGCCCTCGTGTTGAAGTCCCGCTCGGTCTTCAAAACCTGCTTGCCAAGCGCCACGACGTCATCGCCGGTCATGTTCAGGCCGTAGAAGGCATTGATCAGATCGACGAGCGCCTGGAAGGTATCAGGCTGATCCATAATAGCAAAGGCGATGAACAGGCACATGCCGGTCGAGTCAATCGCAGCGGTTGCTATCTGGAGATTGCGCGAGAGTTCGACCTGTCCCTCGGGTTTGAGCGGGTCGAGCTTGCCGCCCACCCCGAGAATGTTTGTGGCTACGGCATATCCGGCGGTGTGATCGGCCCCCATGGTGCTTGTGGCGTAGGTTACCCCGATACCCTGCACGGCCCGGGGATCGTAAGCCGGAAGGGCCTGCCCTTTAACTACCGGCACCCGTTCGACGCCAAAGACCCTGCCGGTCACAGCCGCGCCGCTGCCCAGAATGCGTCCCAGCGGAGTGCCCTGGCCCACTTCCTTGACGAGCCTGATGGCCCCTTCGGCGTCTCCGAACTTGATAACACCCGCTTCCATGGCAACCCCCAGGGTTGCCCCCATCTCGATGGTATCCACACCGTAGTTGTCGTCCAGAAAATCGAGCATGGCTATCGCATCCAAATCAGAGATGCCGCAGTTGCCGCCATGGGCCCAGACGGTTTCATACTCGGGCTGCTTGGTCAGATAATGGCCGTCCTTATCGTTATAGGTCCCCGAGCACCTGATGACACATCCCCGGTGGCAGCCGTGGGTGGCTGAACCCTGCCGGGCTATTTCAGTCTCGGCCTGGGTTTCCCCGCTGATCTTGTGAGCCCCATCGAAACGGCCCTGCTTGAAATTGTAAGTGGGATATCCCCCAGCTTCATTCATAATGTTGGTCAAAACGTTGGTCCCGTAAGCGGGCAGACCCTGTCCGGTAACGGGATGCTTCGTTAAACCCTCGACGAATCTCTTGTTGGCGTCTTTGTATTTCTCGGGGTCTTTGGGGGTGCGCATCTTCATGCCGGAGTCGTCCAGAACGATGACCTTGATCCCCTTGGCGCCCATCACGGCGCCCAATCCCCCGCGTCCGGCATGACGAGTGGGTCGAAACTCCATGTCGGTGCAGGCGATCGAAGCCGCCGCCAATTTCATTTCTCCGGCCGGGCCGATGGAGATCAGAGCCACGCCGTCCCCGTACTCGGCTTTCATCTTTTCGGCAAGATCATAGTTTGGGAGCATCTTGAGGCTATTGTCCCTGGTGATCTTTACCCCGTCTTTATTTACGTAAACCTTGTAGAGATCGTCACTTTCCGGCTTGCCTTCCAAAACGATGGCCGCGTAGCCCAGTCTTGCCATCACCTGCGCCGCCTGGCCGCCCGCGTTGGCTTCCTTGATGCCCCCTGTCAGAGGACTCTTGGCGCCTGCCGAAATCCGTCCGGACATGGCGGCTATGGTGCCGCTCAATATACCGGGGGCCAGTACCAGCTTGTTCTCGGCGCCCAAAGGATGGCAAAGCGGCGGCACCTCTTTGGCCACCAGAGTCGAGGTAAGCGCGCGGCCACCCAGTCCCGTGTATTCTCCCGTGGGGACTTCAGTTGCCTTCGGTCCTCCAGCCGCTCCCGAGTCGATCCTTAGAATCTTGAGCATAAGTTTTCTCCCTTGAACCAAGTTCTGCATGTCGCCAAACGCCATGGAAGGCACACAGTGCACCTGCCGGGCTGAGCTGGAGTTCATCCTGAAACACCGGATGAGTCCCGCCAAAGGCCGGATTCACATCCGGATTTCTTGACCCGGGGAAAAGGATTCTTCGTCCTTGCAAGCAAATCGCAGGGTTGTGCGGAGGCGCAAAAGAAATCCACACCTCACGGAGCGCGGAGATTGATATCGCCAGGGCGGAAAAGGACCCTTTCCAGGATGGAAACCAGCTAAAAGCTCCTTATTTATAGATTATCACGTCCTGATGCTTCTGGCAACGGGAGTTGGTAAGTCTCCTTGGTAAGGCCGCAGGCTTGCCGGGTTTCATCAATTCCCATTTTGCACCAGTTTTCCAAGATCATTTGAAGGATTATTTTTGGTTAAGGACTCAGTGTTCCCCGCATCTTTTCTTTCAGAAGTTCAATGTTCATTGCACCCCCTTCCCTCCTCAAGGCCCCAAGTGACACAGGACCCCCGCGTTCACCTTTTTAGCCCTTGCATGCGATTTTTCTAAAACGGACCGGGTACCTGGTCCATTAGGCAAATCTCATACCAAACAGACGGTTCGCGATTTGCGGATACAGGAGGATTGAAAACAGGGAACGCTCGGAATCCCAGGTTTTCCGGCTGATAAGACCGACCCAAACAGGGGGTTCATTTGGCTCTGGGCCTGGCAACCATTGATCAGCACGCTTAAGGGCCGGCTTGAAGTAAACTTCATGGAAATGATGCTATTAACAAACACCTTTTCATGGCTTCGGCTCACCCACGCAGTTTTCCCGCACCCGGTGACTTCCCCGTCCTTTAATGTTCGATAATTGAACGTGTTCGAAACACGAACACCAAGACCGGTTGCAATGACTGAGCATCAACTACACAACTACACTGTTCGGTTAGCGAACACCCATGTTGCCGGCAATATTCCCGGAGCGAACAGATCGCGCCTGGAATTTTTCTGAACCGACATACATCGTCCTAGACAGGCCAAGATACGGAGAAGAAATGATCCGCGGGCAGCACAGCAAAAACAGTGAACTTCGAGCATCAATTACTGCTGGCATGTAGTTTGCTGTGCTTTCCATGCAGTTTAATTTTCGTTGTGAGTCCATGTTTTTATAACTGGAAAGGAGGTGCAGGTGAGCGTTAACGTTACGATGCCAAAGCTCGGCATGACCATGAAGACCGGAAAATTATCGAAGTGGTACAAGGGCGAGGGTAATCAAGTCGTGGCAGGCGAAGACCTCTTCGAGGTGGAGACTGAGAAGATCACCAACAAGATTGAAGCTCCTGCCAGCGGAATTCTTTTTCAGATCGTAATCCGGGAAGGCGAGGTCGTGCCGGTTGGAACTATAGTGGGGGTGATTGCGCAGCCGGGAGAAATACCCGAACGGATCGAGGGAATACAGGTTGGTGAAATAGCGGAGCCAACGCCGACACCGGTTGCAGCGGCGCCAAAGGCAGAAGTTGAAAGACCGGAGGAGAGGGGCGAGATTCTGGCAACTCCCGCTTCTAAACGCCTGGCGAAAGAACTCGGCATTGACCTGGGGCTCGTGAAGGGTACCGGTCCGGATGGGCGCATCAGGGAAGCAGACGTCATGCGATATCATGAGCAAGCCCAGCGAAAACCCTTGATCACCCCTCTGGCCGAAGAGATCGCCAGGAAGGCGGGCCTTGATGTGTCGACGATTTCCGGGACCGGAGAAGGCGGGAAGATAACCAGGGAGGATGTGGAGCGCGCGCTGCAGGAAAAGACACTGGCGGCAGTGGAAGAAAAAAAGCCGGCCAGGACAATTCCCATGACAGGCATGAGGAAAGCTATTGCCGATAACATGTACGCCAGCCTTCACAATACCGCACAGCTCAGCTTAGCCTCCGAGGTGGACGTCACCGAGTCCCTGCGCTTTCTGGCCCTGGTCCAGGAGGAGTACAAAAAGGACGAATCGGTCAGGGTCTCCCTGAATGACATCGTGATCCTGGCAACGTCTCGAGCCTTGAAGCGCTTTCCCATCATGAACTCCACGCAGGTGGGCAGTGAAATCATCCTTCACGACTCTGTGGGAATGGGTATCGCTGTGGCAATACCTGACGGCTTGATCGTACCGGTGCTCCATGAGGCCGACCAGAAAGGGCTCCTGCAACTCGCCAGCGAAGCGCGAGCCCTTATCGGTAAAGCTCGATCAAACTCTTTAACTATGGAGGAAGTGACGGGGGGGACGTTCACAATTACCAATCTCAGCGCGTCGCGCGTCGACAACTTCACCCCCATTCTGAGACCTCCGGAGACGGGAATTCTCGGCGTTGGCCGTGTGGTGAAAAAGCCGGTCGTCTTTGAGGGTGAGATTGTGATCCGCTCCATGATGGGACTGAGCCTGACTTTCGATCATCGGGTGGTGGATGGATCTCCCGCCAGCGAATTCTTCGATCTGCTGTACCGCTACCTTGAACAGCCGACTCTCATTTTGACGGGATCCATTAGCGTTCGGCGCGAACAACTGCTCTGAACGAGGAGACTCTGATGCGCGATGTGATTGTGATTGGTGGAGGATCGGGAGGATACGCTGCAGCCATCAGGGCGTCCCAACTGGGAGGGAAAGCGGCCCTTGTTGAATGTGCGGAAATGGGCGGCACGTGCGTGAACAGAGGCTGCATCCCGAGCAAGATATGGATGCGGGCCGCCACCCTGCTTCGTCTGATGCAAGAGGGCCGGGAGTTCGGGATCAAGGCCGCAATCGAGCCGGTGGACTTCAAGACCATCGTTGATAGAAAGAACGGAGTATCGGGAGACATCCGGACGGGCATGGAAGCGCTTCTCCAGAACAACGGCGTGGAGGTGATCCGCGGCCGCGCGGTCCTGAAAAGCCCCCGGGAAATCGACGTTGAAGGCCAGGTTCATGAAGCGAAGCGGATCATCATTGCCACGGGCAGTTCCCTTGCATTTCCAGCGATTCAGGGACTCAAGGAGGCGGCAATCACCACCGACCAGGTGCTCGAAATGACGGAAACGCCCTCTTCGATATTGATCTGCGACTCCGGCTGTATCGAAGTTGAGATGGCTTTTCTCATGAACACCTTCGGCAGCAAGGTGGTTCTTGCAACAGAGTCACCGCGCATTTTGCCCCGTGAAGATCATGACACGAGCCAGAGGATCGCGCAATCCTTGAGAGAAAAGGGCGTGGAGGTTCTTACTCGCCATGCTCTCAAATCGGTTTCCAGGTCGGAATCAGGGGCCGGCTGGTCCTGTATTCTGTCCGGGGCCAAGGAGCGAACCGTTGACGTGCAGAACGTATTGGTCGCTTCGAGAAAACCTGCCTTGACCGATATGGGGATCCAACAGGCCGGAGTTGAGCTGAACGAAGACGGCGGCATCCGGGTGAACAACCGGCTGGAAACTTCTGTGCAGGGGATTTACGCCATAGGGGACGCAACAGGCGGGTGGATGCTCAGCCATGCTGCATCTTCCATGGCGATCGCGGCTGCGGAAAATTGCATGGGGAAGACCAGCGTATACCCTTTCCATCTTATCCCGCGCGGCCTGTGGACTTTCCCGGAAGTGGGCGCGGTTGGTATTTCCGAAGAGCAAGCAGAGAAGAAGGGATTGGATATAGACGTCGGAAGCTTCCCCTATGCCATCAACGGACTGGCTATGGCACGGGGCCAGGTGGAAGGCGCCGTGAAGATCGTTTCGGATGTGCGCCATGGAGAGATCCTTGGTGTACACATAGTCGGGGCCGGTGCGACGGAACTGGTGGGTGAAGCCGTTCTCGCCATGCAGTTGGAAGCGACCGCAAACGAGCTTGCCCGCAGTATCCGGCTCCATCCCACTTACTCGGAGACGGTTGTCGATGCTGCACGGGACGCAAGGAGCTGGGCTCTCTATCTACCGAAACGCTGATGCGCCCGGTGATGGGCGCTCCGTTTTGCCCAGCCCCTGCTCATCGGAGAGCAGGGGGCTGCCCGGCTCCCCGCAAACCATTTGGTAGTAAACAAATGAACGACGCCTCAACCTCACATTTGCAGGTCCTGGACTGGGGCATTTTGCCCTACGGCAAAGCTTTGAAGCTCCAGGAAGCCCTGGTTTCCGAGCGCCTGGCGGAGATTTCCCCGGACCGTCTGGCGGTGGTTGAACATCCACCGGTGATAACCATCGGACGGAGCGGCAGCTTAAAGGACTTGCGGGACCCTGAAGACGTCCTCAACAGGAGAGGAGCTTTGGTATTCCGCGTAGATCGCGGCGGTATGACGACTTTTCACGGTCCGGGCCAGCTTGTGGCTTACCCGATTCTCAAACTCAAGATGAAAGACCTGCATCTGTACCTCAAAATGCTTCTGGATACCGTGGCGGCAGTGCTCCGTAGTCATGGTCTGAATCCCGAGTTCAAGAGGGGCAAGCCAGGCATATGGACAGGGTCGGGGAAGATAGCCAGCGTCGGGATAGCTGCGCGAAGGTGGGTCACCTATCACGGCATTGCATTGAACGTGAACACCGACCTCGATTGGTTCGACACCATCAACACATGCGGGAACCCGGACGAAAAGGTCACCTCGATGGAGCGTGAGTTGGGGCGCCCGGTGGACCTTACCGAGGTGAAGGATCGTTTCATAGAGACGTTCTGCCGGGTCTTCGGGTATCCCACACGACCGGAGTTGCACAAACGGCCGAACGAGCGCCCTCCCTGGCTGGTTCTCCCTGCTCCGAACATCGAGGCCCTTGATCGGATGCGGGCTGTGCTCGCCTGCCTGCGCCTTGGCACGGTATGCGAGAACGCCCACTGTCCCAACCTGGGGGAGTGTTTCGGGCGCGGTACTGCCACCTTCATGATATTGGGCGGCACGTGCACCCGGAGGTGCCGGTTTTGCGCAGTAGACAAAGGCGTTCCCGGCCCCGTGGACAAAGGTGAACCCGAACGTGTGGCCAAAGCGGTTCAGCTCTTACGGCTAAAGCACGCCGTGATTACTTCTGTAACGCGCGGTGATCTCTCGGACGGCGGTGCGGGGCATTTCGTCAGGACCATCGAGATGATCAGGAGGCGTTGCCCTGGCGTAAGCGTTGAAGTCCTCGTTCCGGACTTCGGGGGTTCTCCGGCCGCTTTGCGGCAAATCTGCGACGCCCGCCCGGACGTGTTCGGCCACAACGTGGAGACCGTTGCGCGCCTCTATCCACTCGTTCGACCCCAGGCTCAGTATCAGCGCTCCCTGCAGATTCTGGAGTATGCCGTAAGGCAAAACCTTGTCGTCAAGTCGGGCATCATGCTGGGACTGGGCGAAACGGTGTACGAGATTCTTGAAACGATTACGGACCTGGGACGCACAGGGTGTTCATCTCTCACGCTGGGGCAGTATCTGCCTCCGTCGAAAGACCACCTTCCTGCGGCCCGCTACATTTCGCCGCAAGAGTTCGAGACATGGGCCGAAACCGCCCGATCAGCAGGGTTAAAAAAAGTGGCGGCGGGGCCTTTAGTCCGAAGCTCCTATCGCGCAGATGAAATGATCTTACAACTAAGCACCTGAGAGACAAGGAGGTGAACCAGTGGCCGGTAAGCGCTTCATCGTAGAAATTGGCACCGGGATTGATATTCACGGAGAAGACGCTACCAAGGCAGCATGTCGTGCCGTAAAGGATGCCATCTCCAGGAGCTGTCTGTGCGGGATCGTTGAAATCTTGGGGATTCAAGATCTGAATGCCATCGACGTGGAAATCCTTGTGGCCGTGCCCCGGCCGCAGGATGTCGATCTTGATCGGGTGATGGCCGAGGTCCCCATTGGACGCAAGACAGCGCGGGCCGTCGAGGGCGGCATGACGGTGAAGGGGCTCTGCGTCGCCCAGTTCGCCGCCGATTGTGATCAGATCGTGGTAGCCAATGCGGCACTAACGGTATTTGTCGAAAAGTGACACCAACATTTGCGGAAAGGAGGGAGGAAAGGAGTCTGCGGCACATCTCAAAAAGTCGGGAGAGAGGCTCAAGGATTTCAATAACAATGACTTTTGGCGCGGAGGAATAAAAAGATGGATATAAGCAAAGAGCAAATGGTCGATATGTACACGATCATGACCAAGATTCGGATGTTTGAGACTCGGGTCAGCGAGCTTTTCGCCGCCGGCAAGATTCCGGGATTCGTGCACCTCTCCGTAGGTCAAGAAGCGGTGCCTACCGGCGTGTGCCCCAGTCTGCTGGACTCGGACTACATTACAAGCACCCACCGTGGTCACGGGCATCTGATCGCCAAAGGGGGAGACGTCAAGTTCATGATGGCCGAACTCTTAGGCAAAAAGACCGGGTACTGCAAAGGCAAAGGCGGCTCCATGCATATCGCGGACGTTGATCTGAGAATTCTTGGGATGAACGGCATCGTCGGTGCGGGTCCCCCTCTCGCTACAGGCGCCGCTCTGGCCTGCCAGTACCTGGGAACAGACAGCGTAGCCGTGTGTTTTTTCGGGGACGGAGCATCCAACCAGGGGACCACCCACGAAGCCATGAATCTCGCAACGTGCTGGAAGCTCCCGGTCGTCTTTCTCGCCGAAAACAACATGTACGGCATATCCAGTTGCACCATTAACTCAATGTGTGTGCCCAACATTGCCGACCGGGCGAGCGCCTATGACATGCCCGGAGTCGTGGTGGACGGAAACGACGTCATGGCGGTCCACGAGGCGGCCGGCGAGGCGATCAAGCGGGCGAGGCAGGGTCAGGGACCCTCACTGATCGAGTGCAAGACATACCGTCACAGGGGGCACTTCGAGGGAGACCCCTGCACGTACCGGAACAAAGAGGAACTGGACGAGTGGAAAGAAAAGGACCCGATTCCCAGGTTCGAAAAGAAACTCCTCGCTTTGGGCGTGCTGACCCCGGAAAAGATCCAGGAGATCAAGAGCTCCCTAAAGAACCAGCTCGAAGAGGCCGAGCGCTTTGCCGAAGAGAGCCCTTATCCCGACCCTGCCGACGTGACGCTCGATGTATACACTGAATAGAGGGGAAGCCGGTGAGATCGAACTTCCAGGACAGGCTGTCACATAAATTGGAAAGGAGCATGATGAGATGCCGATTATGACATTTGCCCAAGCTTTGAATGAAGCCCATACAATCGAGATGCAGCGGGACCCCAACGTCTATGTGGCCGGGGAAGACGTTGGCGTCTACGGTGGTATTTTTGGAGTAACCGCTGGATTGCTCGATCGGTTCGGTCCGAAGAGAGTGCGCGACACACCCATTACGGAGAGCGCCATCATAGGAACGGCGGTTGGGGCCGCGTCCTGCGGGCTGAGGCCGGTGATCGAGCTGATGTTTGTCGACTTTATCGGTGTGGCGATGGATCAGCTTTTCAACCAGGCAGCCAAGATGAAGTACATGTTCGGCGGAAAGGCCAAGATTCCCATGACCCTGAGGGCCAGTTGCGGAGCGGGGATCGGGGCTGCGGCGCAGCACTCCCAATGCCTGGAAGCCTGGTTCATGCATGTTCCGGGGCTCAAGGTGGTAATGCCGAGCACGCCGCACGACGCCAAAGGACTTCTCATCTCCGCCATCCGTGACGACAACCCCGTAGTTTTTCTGGAGCACAAAATCCTTTACGCCATGGAAGGTGAAGTGCCCGCTGGAGAATACACCATACCGATAGGGAAGGCGGACGTCAAACGTGAAGGCAAAGACGTGACGATCATAGCCACTGCCCAGGCGGTCCACACTGCGCTTAGCGCCGCCGAGAAGCTGGCCGGTGAAGGCATCAGCGTCGAGGTATTGGATCTCCGCACCCTCAGCCCGCTGGATGAGGACGCCATTTTGGCATCGGTCCGCAAAACGCATCGGCTGGTCATCGTTCATGAAGCGGTGAAGTTCGGTGGCCCCGGCGCTGAAATTGCCGCCCTCGTCGCCGAAAAAGCCTTTGATCGGCTGGATGCTCCCATCCTCAGGATCGCCGCGCCCTTTTCGCCTGTTCCTTTCTCCCCGGCACTGGAAAAGGAATATATACCCAGTGAGGAGAAGGTGATAAAGGCGGTGAAGACAGTGATGGGGTCGTGAACGAGGGGAGTTACCGGGAACTATGACTTTTAAGGAGGGGGCTGGCTTGTCACCAGGGGGGATCTCAAAGGTCGACGTTCCCGTCTCCCCACTCGACTTCGATGCCAAGGCGGACCGGAGAGATTCCTCCGAAGCAGCCAGACTGGTGGGAATAAAATGGGGCAGCGTGCATTGTTACCCTGGCAGTTCGTGGGCTGTTGGTAGCTTCACAACCGGACTATACAAGGAGGAATAAACAATGGACACAGAATTAAAAGGTAGGGTAGCATTGGTCACCGGTTCCAGCCGGGGCATCGGCAAAGCCTGTGCCCGGGTATTGGCCAAAGAAGGGTGCGACGTGGTTATCTGCGCTCGGGGTAAGGAAGCCTTGGAGAAGTCGGCCGAGGAGATCAAAGCGGAAGGGATACAAGTCCTCGCCGTCCAGGCAGATGTTGCTAAGCCGGAGGACATCAGAAGCATGGTGGCCAAGACGGTCGAAAAGTTTGGGCGCATCGATGTCTTGGTGAACAATGCCGGTACAGGCCGGTTGAGCGACATGCTGCAGCTTCCCGACGAAGAGTTTCGTTACAACATGGATCTGATGCTTTTCGGCGTCATTAATTGCTCCAAGGAGGTTATCCCTTACATGCGGAAACAAGGCTGGGGAAGGATCATCAATATTTCCTCGGTCTTCGGGAAACAACCGGGTGGCCTGGTGGATTATGACGCTATCAAGGCAGCCGTGATTATGTTCACCAAGGATCTGGCCAACTATTTGGCCAAGGATAATATCCTGGTAAACGCTGTCTGCCCCGGGCCCACACATACACCGCTGTGGGACGCCCCCGGACAACTGGGTGAGCAATTGGGCAAGCTCATTGGGATGTCAGGGCCGGAAGCCATTGACTGGTTCGCCAAGCAGAACATCCCCCTGGGACATTTCGGGGATCCCGAAGATGTCGCTTACATGGTGGCCTTCTTGGCCTCGGAGAAAGCCAAGTTCATCACCGGGCAGGCGATCAATGTAGATGGTGGAATGGTGAAGGCTACAATCTAACCCCCCGAGAGATTCCACCAAACAGCCGGAATCATGGGAAAAAATTGAGCAACGCGCATTGTCACGCTGGGAGGGGATGGGACCAATCGTGTTGTGGCCAAGGGAACAAGCATGGTTCCCATCTCGCCCATTTCGACAGGGACGAACAATGTTTTCCTCATACAAGGAGAAAATAAAATGGAAGAGAAAATAGAAGTTGCTCCTTTGCGTCCGGGCGTCGCCATCAAGGGCTTGGTCATTATCTATGGATTGACGATCATAACCAACTACCTGCTTAACGCGTGGATGAAAGCGGCGCCTATAGGCCCGTGGGTTGGAGAGGACGTGTTGAAGTGGTACTGGTTCGACAACGTAGTTTACATGGTCTTATCTCTTTGGTGGTGCTTTTTATTTGTCGCCGTGGGAATGTGGCCGTTCCATAAGATTGAAAATCGCTTCTATCGGGGCCTTGTTGCAACAATAGTATGCTGGATCTTGGGCTGGCCTTCGTACAAGGCCATATACTGGCTTGGTTTGGACGCCGGGTGGGCCTTTCCCATTGTTGGCAGCCTGTACTTTGCGCTGGTATTTTTTTCATATACCGGGGAAAATTGGCTTGTTTCGGGATTCGCCGCTTCGCGGCAGTTCGGCATACTTCTCCTGATTTGTCTAGCTCTCACCTGGGTCTTCACAATGACTTATATCCGTTGGATTCCGCCCTGGTGGTTCCCCTTCTGTCAGATGGGTCTGGCCACAGGTTTGTTTGCGTACTGGTTCAGAAAAATGCGCCAACCCACGAAGGGAACCGCGATGTGGCTGCTAATGTTCCTTGCCGTGGCTGCGTACTTGATGATTTCAGCTCGACTGGGAATTTGGGATTACAAACTGGAAGGCCCGTCCAAATTCTGGAACATCGGCTCTTTCGGGGCCTCCAACGTTTGGCTGCTCCACTTCTTCGTTTTCTGTTCTTTCATTTATGGGGTGCTGATACCCTTACACAACTGGCCTTTCACAATGATTCCCATGCCCTGGGGCGGCCTTCTTGCGAGTGCGTGCACCGCAGTGCTCTGTATCGTCTTAACCCTTGTGTTCAAGGGCCTGATAGGTCCTGTGTTCGCCGACATGAACTCGGCCTTGACTTACGGGTACATGGGGGTGGCATGGTCCTTTTTCATCCCGCTCTTTTTCGGTATCGGCTTCGAAAAACCGTATCTGTGGGTGGGACAGAAAACTCCCGGCACCTGGGATGACGTGGACTGAAAGCAGTATAGGGCATTTGTCCCCCGGATCATAAAAACAGATGAACAGAGGGCGCGGATGCCCCGCCCTCTGCCATGGGGTGAAAAGGGCCGCAAGAAAGAAGGAGAAGCAGAGCGGGGCGGTAAAGACAGTGATGGAGTCGTAAACAAGGGGGGTGATCGCGGGAATGTCGATTATAAGGAGGAAGTTGACTTGTCACTAGTGGGAATCATTGCCAACCCGGCGTCAGGAAAGGATATTCGGAGGCTGGTGGCATACGGGAGCGCCTTCGACAATCAAGAAAAGGTCCGGATGGTGCGACGTATTCTTCTCGGACTTGATGCAGTCGGTGTGGACCAAGTCTGTTATATGCCCGACTACTATGGGATCGTACCAAGAGCTCTGGACAGCTTGAAGGTCGTCGCTCCCGTCTTCCCGCTCGACTTCAATGCCAAGGCGGACCAGAGGGATTCCACCGAAGCAGCCAGAATCATGGAAAAAAAAGGGGCAACGTGCATAGTCACCCTGGGAGGCGATGGGACCAACAGGGTCGTGGCCAAGGGTACTCTGAAGGTTCCCATCCTACCCGTTTCAACAGGGACAAACAACGTTTTCCCTTTCATGGTCGAGGCCACCATAGCAGGAATGGCTGCCGCGCTCGTGGCGGCAAATCTGGTGCCATTGGAGGAGTGCTCTTTTTCCTCCACCAAGCTGGAGGTCAAGCTGGATGGGAAGGTCGTTGACCTGGCTCTGGTGGATGTGGCCGTTTGCCAAGACTTATTTGTGGCATCGAAGGCGGTCTGGGACATGCGCAAGGTTCGCCAAATCTTCCTCAATCGGGCCGAACCGGGCAGCATCGGTCTTTCCTCCATCGGGGGACATCTCCACCCCATCAGGGCAGAAGAGCCGCAATGTCTTTGTCTGAACCTTGGAGGCAAGGGACGTTTTGTCAAAGCGCCGGTGGCCCCTGGCGTAATCGAGAAGGTATTTATAAGTGAACAAAGGGTCATGAATGTGGGGGAGGAAGTGGAGATCGCAACTGCGCCGTCCGTTTTGGCTCTGGACGGTGAAAGGGAAGTGGAGGTGATGCGCGGACAACATGCTCTGATACGCCTGGCAAAAGAAGGCCCCCTGGTGGTGGATGTAAGGCGCACGATGAACAGCGCGATGAAAAGGGCAATCCTCGCCCCGATATCGGAAGGCGAAGTTGCCGATTGGTTTTAACCCGGGCCTTCTCCAAAACTCACACAGTACGTGAACGTTCTCTCGCACACCCTCTACAAGCTTCCCCCCGAGATACGGTCCGATGCGGGCGCCTTTGTGGAGCCCGTAGCGGTTGGGATTCACGCTATCAGAAGGGGCCATGTCCTTCAGGGAGATACGGTTGCCATCGTCGGTGCAGGAACCATCGGTCAGGTTGCGCTCCAGGCTGCCACGGCAGCGGGCGTCAGTAAGCTCTTTGCCGTGGAAAATGCCAAGGCCGGGAAGGAATATGCAAAGAACCCGGGGCGCCACGGCAGTGATCGATCCCACCTGGACTGACCCGGCTGCGGAGGTTCGTCGTCTGACGGACGGGCTGGGTGTTGACGTGGCTTTTGAATGTGTCGGCGGCCACCAAACAGGTGCTCTCACCATCGATTTAGCCAGAACCGGTGGTAGGGCGGTGCTCGTGGGCATCTTTGAGAAGCCCAGTGAGGTGCATTTCAATAATCTGGTTTTCTTCGAAAAAGAAGTTCTCGGGTCTCTCGCATATTACGGTGAATTCAAGACAGCCATTGCCCTTATGGCAGATGGCAGGATCGTTGCGGAACCCATGATTACGGCAAGAATCAAGCTGGATGACATTGTGGAAAAGGGGTTCAAGGAGCTGCTTGCTAACAGGGAGCAGCACATCAAAATCCTGGTATCGCTTCAGTAAGAGTATTTAATGGGGCAGCAGAACGAGCATCAGTTCTGCTGCCGTGGTCCATCGTGCCACCTGGTGGCCCGGCATGGGGCCGGCCGTGGCCAGGGAATAGCCGTTTGGCCAATGCATAGGACCTGATTCACTCCAGCGACGACACGCTGCCTTTGGCCATTCTACAGATAATGCAGGCCTTTATCTGAAGTATCTCTATCCGCACGCTGTGGCTTAAGAAAACGGGAGGAACAAACCATGAAACTTGAAGGCAAAGTTGCATTGGTGACAGGCGGAGGTCGGGGGATCGGCGAGGGCATCGTCAAGCGCCTCGCCGAGGCAGGCTGTGATGTCGCTGTTGTCGCCACGATTGAAGAGAACGCGAAAAAGGTTGCAGAGGATGTCAAGGCGATGGGTCGCCGGGCCATTGCTCTCAAGGTAGACGTGACCAAATGGGATCAGGTTCAGAATATGGTCAAAGAGACCATTGACAAACTCGGCGGCCTTGACATCGCGGTCAACAACGCCGGCGTAATCAGCATTATGCCTGTCGAGGAACTCACGGAAAAAGATTGGGACTTCGTGAACGATGTGAACGCCAAGGGCGTCTTTCTCTGCTGCAAAGCTGTTATCCCGCATATGAAGAAGCAAAACTGGGGCCGGATCATAAACACGGCGTCCATCTCCGGGAAGATAGGATTCCCCGACCTGGCTCACTACTCGGCCTCCAAGTTCGCGGTGGTGGGCTTTACCAACGCCCTCGCCAAGGAATTGGCGAAAACCGGGATCACCGTCAACGCCATCTGTCCAGGGATCATTGGCACGCGGATGTGGTACGGTCCAACCGGACTTGCCGAGAAGTGGAAAGGAACCGGTGAAACAATGGAGGAGTCGTGGAAGCGTCACCAGGAAAGCCTGATCCCTCAGGGAGAGGCTCAGACACCGGAGGACATGGGGGACCTGGTCGTTTACTTGGCGACTTCCACCCATGTAACCGGTCAGGCCATCGCCGTCGATGGCGGCATGACCTTAGGGTAATGGAACAGGGATAGCGGGCCATGAGCGCCCGCGTTCTTCAGCTACTCAGAAAATGGTGGACTTTGTATCCAAACGGGTTGCCCACTTTTGCGGTTAGGCCGATCCGCTTCCGACAAGGGAGCTGGACAGCTGTGGAGATCATGGACATTGGGAATTCCATTGATACAGTTTTCTCGGAGATACCTGCAGTTCGGGGGCTGTTGGTAGCTTCAAAACCAGACTGTACAAGGAGAGATAACAATGGACATGGGATTAAAAGGAAAGCTGGCGTTGGTCACCGGCGCCAGCCGGGGCATTGGTAAGGCCTGTGCCCGGGTATTGGCCAAAGAAGGGTGCGACGTGGTTATCTGCGCTCGGGGTAAGGAAGCCTTAGAGAAGGCGGCCGAGGAGATCAAAGCCGAGGGGTTGCAAGTCCTCGCCGTCCAGGCAGATGTTGCCAAGCCTGAAGACATCAGGAGCATGGTGGCCAAGACCGTCGAAAAGTTGGGGCGCATTGATGTCTTGGTGAACAATGCCGGTACAGGCCGGTTGAGCGCCATGCTGCAGCTTCCCGAGGAAGAGTTCCGTACAACATGGACCTGATGTTCTTCGGCGTCATTCAGTGCTCCAAGGAGGTTATCCCTTACATGCGGAAACAGGGGTGGGGACGGATCATCAATATTTCCTCGATCTTCGGGAAACAACCGGGTGGCCTGGCGGATTATGACGCTATCAAAGCAGCCGTGATTATGTTCACCAAGGATCTGGCCAACTATTTGGCCAAGGATAACATTCTGGTAAACGCTGTCTGCCCCGGGCCCATCAAAACACCGCTGTGGGAGGGCCCCGGACAACTGGGTGAGCAATTGGGCAAGCTCATTGGGATGTCAGGTCCAGAAGCCATTGACTGGTTCGCCAAGCAGAACATCCCCCTGGGACATCACGGCGATCCGGAAGATATCGCTTGCATGGTGGCCTTCTTGGCCTCGGAGAAAGCCAAGTTCATCACTGGGCAGGCGATCAATGTAGATGGTGGGATGGTGAAGGCTACAATCTAACTCCCATTTATGAGGAAATGGCCCCGCCGGCGCCCGGTCATGAGTTCACCGGCACGATGGCAGAAGCCGGAAAGGGTATCACCAGTGTGAAAGCGGACGATCGTGTGGGTGCGGGACCCTTGTTTCGCAGTCGGCAGTGCCCGCACTGCAAACAAGGGCCGCCGCATTTGTGCCCCCGGATTCGCTCCCGTCCGGGGACTCACGAGGATCAAGCAGTATCTTCTTTGCCAATTGCATTGGCCATCACCGGCAGACGAGACGCCGCCTGAGGAGCTATCTGAAACATCATGCCCGTGGCTTACTCGAAGAAATATGAGCTGAGGCTGCTCCCATGGGTCATTATACCGGTGCTGACTGTTGTGCTTGTCTTGTTGGCGGGACCCCAGGGTGAGGCCTCATGGTTTATCGACCCTGGTCGTTGCCATGCTTCCGTCCATGGGCGGATTTCATGTCTCCAATGCCACGGGGATATCTCCAAAAGCCTTCATCCTGACCCAGGCTCCGTCAATAAGGCGCTGAACGATTTCTACAGGCTTGATCAATGTGCGAGCTGCCATGAGGATGTGGTCGAGGAGTTAGACACCGGAGTTCATGCCGGCAAGCCGATCAAAAACCCCCGGGAATACAGAGTTTGCATCACTTGTCATGACCCGCATTACCAGTTAACCGAGACAAAGCTTCCGCCCGCTTTTGACCGCTCAAAGCCCGTCAGACTGCAGTGCGGCGTCTGCCATGAAAAGAAGACAGCCTTGCCCGCACTGTCCTCTGCTGATGAGGGATGCATGGCTTGTCATAGTGCGGTGGAAGCGGGAGATCCTGACGGAACGAAGAAGGTTGCCGCGTTTTGCTTCAAATGCCACGGGGACCACAAAAGGAGCCGCTCTTTTGGCTTTCCCGGCAATTGACCTGCAAGCATACGGCTCCTCCACGCACAGCAAGCAATCGTGTCTTGCCTGCCACCCGAAGTCCGCGGAGTTTAGCCATGGCGGGCAGCAACGGACCGCCTGTCTGGTTTGCCACAACCGGCACGATGGGAAGGTCGCTCATGACGCGCACCTGGACGTCAGTTGCGAAGCCTGCCACCTTTCGGGGATTGTCCCGATCAGAAGAACCCGATAAAGTTCTCTGGCGGATCGACCTGAAGCCGGACCAGCCGAGCGACATTCATAACATGACCCTGAAGCACGGTAAAGGTTCATGCAGGCGGTGCCACTACAGAGGGAATCCGGTGGGCGCCTCGGCCATGGCGCTTCCCCCGAAGAGCATTCTGTGCATGCCATGCCATGCTGCCACATTTTCTGCCGGGGATATGACGACCATCATTTCGCTGTTACTGTTCCTGGCGGGTATGACAAGCCTTTGTATTGTCTGGTTTTCGGCGGGGCGTCCAATCCCTGCGGAATCGACACCCGATACCGAAGCGCATGGAGCTGCCGGCGGCAGGAGCGGAATGGGTTTCCTGTCGAAAACTCTATACGTGCTCAAGATCACGGCTCTCGACGTTTTCCTGCAAAGAAGGCTCTTCAATCAGTCGGCGCGCCGCTGGTTCATTCATTCTCTGATCTTCTGGCCCTTTGTCTTTCGTTTCCTGTGGGGAATGACGGCACTTCTGACGTCGCTATGGATACCGCAATCCTCCCTTCCCTGGAAAATGCTCGACAAAAATGACCCGCTCGGCGCTTTTCTGTTCGATTTCAGCGGCTTGATGATCCTTTCAGGCGTCATCTTTACAGCACTTCGAAAGATCATGGTGAGATCCGAAGACATCAGCGGTCTGCCGAGACAAGATTGGCCGGCTCTCTTTCTGCTTGGCGGCATCGTAGTCATTGGCTTTATCCTGGAGGGGATGCGCATTGCCATGACAGGATCGCCGCCTGGCTCGGGATACGCTTTCCTGGGATATGCTCTCAGCCGTTTGTTTACCAATAATCCAGCGCTGCCGGGAATTTACGGATACATCTGGTACCTGCACGCGATCGTGACCGGCGCTTTGGTGGCCTATCTTCCATTCAGCAACCTGCTCCACATGATCATGGCGCCGGTCGTCATGGCCATGAATGCCATATCTGCGAGCCGGTGAGTCGGGATAAGGGCGCGGTTTACTGGCGGCTTATGCAATGCACTTTACACTGAAATAAGGAGGAAATCATGTCCAAGGTTAGTATGAGTACTCGCATCAATGCTTCCGCAGACCAGGTGTGGAAGGTTCTAAGAGACTTCAACGGGATCCCCGTTTTCATCGATGCTTTCAGTAAAAGCACGATGGAAGGGACGGGCGTCGGAGCTTTGCGGACACTCACCCTCAAAAGTGGAGGTCCTCCCATTGTGGAGAAACTGGAGAAATTCGATGAGCAGGCAAAGACTCTGAGCTATTCCATTGTTACGTCCCCCCTGCCGCTGAAAGACTATTTTTCTACCATGGAGGTAATAGACCTGGGTCCCGGTCAGTGCGAAGTGAAATGGTATTCCACTTTTCAACCCAAGGGTGCTCCCGAAGCTGAAGCGGTCAAAATCGTTGAAGGAGTATACTCCGGGGGTTTTGAAGGGCTGAAGAAATTGTTTGGTGAGTAAGTGGTTCAAATACGCTCAACAGGTTATATAACAATGCAAGGGCACAGGAGAAAAACATATGCAAATACAAGGGTACGACATGCCTGATGACCTCTACTACGACGAACATCATTTCTGGGTCAGGCCTCAAGGAGACATTCTGGTCATGGGCATGGATGATTTCGCCCAGCAGCTCGCAGGGCAGATCGTCTACGTTCAACTTCCTTTCGATGGTAAGGCCCTTCAGGCCGGGAAGAAATTCGCAAGGGTGGAATCCGGAAAATGGCTGGGCACCGCGTATTCTCCGGTGGATGGTGCAATAGATTCCTCCAATCAGGAGTTGGAAGCGAATACCTCTTTGATCAACCAGGACTGCTACGGGAAAGGGTGGATGTTTAAGATCCGCCCCAGGGACATGACGCAGATCCAGAAGCTGATCCACGGGCGGGAAGCCGTGGAGACCTGGCTTATTGCCGATATCAAAAAGTACAAGCAGGAATGACGTGAGCAATCGAGACTACAGTATCAGACAAATGCTGGAGATGGAGGCTTGTACCCAGTGCAGGCTGTGTGCCGATGTTTGTCCCGCGGTTTCAGCATCGAGGGACGGGATGCTCTCTGCACTTTCCCGCATGAAGGGCCTCAAGGAGGTCTTGAAGAGCCGCACTGCGCTCTTCCGGAGGCTTTTCGGGAAAAGAGGCCCTTCTGATGAAGAGTGGAAAAAGTTCAGCGGCAACGTCTTCCGGTGCACTCTTTGCGGCAGTTGCCAGCAAGTCTGTCCCGTGGGCCTCGGCCTCAGGAACCTCTGGCTTTCCATTCGCCGGGACATGGTGCATTCCGGCAGTTATCCCGGGAAAATTGAAACGATTCGCGATAACCTCGCGGAAAGCCGCAATGTCTTTGCGGAAGACAACCAGGAGCGGGCCGACTGGGTCGATGATGTGCGCGATGCCCCGGAAGACCGCTATGTAAGGGACAGGGCCGAGACAGTCTATTTCACCGGCTGCGTTGCAGCCTACTTCCCGCTGGCGCAGAGGATTCCCATGGCGCTGGCGCAAATTCTGGATGTGAGCGGCGTGGATTTCACGCTGCTGGGCGAAGATGAATGGTGTTGTGGCTTCCCGCTGCTTGGAGCCGGCCTCGGGGAAACGCTTCAGACGTTTATTACCCACAACCTCGAGGCGGTGCGCCGGAAGGGGGCGAGCAGGGTGGTGTTCGCGTGCCCATCCTGTTACCAGATGTGGCGTGAATATTACCCCCACCAGTTCGAGATCTTTCACGCGTCGGAGTTTCTGAGTCGGCTGATCAAGGAAAACAGGGTTCCTCTGAAGCCTCTGCCGATGACCGTCACGTATCACGACCCGTGTGATCTGGGCCGAGGGGCCGGGGTCTTTGATGAACCAAGGGAAGTGATTCGATCCATCCCCGGTGTGGAGCTCGTTGAGCTACCAAATAACCGTGAAAAGTGCCGGTGTTGCGGCGGTGGTGGCAACCTCGAGATGTTGGATGCCGATCTCTCCTCGGCCATCGCCGCGCGGAAGATGGAAGAAGTGCTTAGCACCGGCGCCCGGGTAGTGGTCACCGCCTGCCAGCAGTGTGTCCGGACCATGACCACCTATGCCAGAAGAAAGGGGGTGCCCATTGAGGTTATGGATCTCGTTCAACTCGTGCAGAAAGCAATTGTCAGCAAAGATGCTTAAAACGTCATGGGAAAAGGGGGAAAAGTCATGGAGCTAACGAGTCCGGCCAAGGTCAAATGTAAGGGGATCAATCAAATCGCCATTGTGGTTGAGAACCTCGAGCTAGTGGCGGAAAACTACTGGAACATAATGGGCATTGGACCATGGGCTGTTTTCAACTGGGAAGCACCCCTGGTCTATGACCGCAAATATTACGGCAAAACAGCCTGGGCCAGGGAAAAAATCGCCTTGACCCAGGTTGGCAACGTCCAGCTTGAGCTGGTCCAACCGGTTGACGGGCCGTCCATTTATGGGGATTGGCTCAAAGAACGAGGCGAAGGAATCCACCACATGAATTTCCTGGTTGACGATGTGGATGAGACGGTAGCAATCCTGGAAAAGGAGGGGTTCCCCAGTCTTCAGAGCGGCAAGTTCGGCCCCAGGGAGAAGAGAGGCGCTTACAACTACATTGACATCAAGCCGCTTCGCGCCATCTGGGAACCGGTTTATTATGAGGAGATAGGCGCCGAACCGATTATGTTTCCCGATACCAAGGGGGAAAGTCCGGCCAAGGTTAAGTGCAAGGGAATCAATCAAATCGCCATTGTGGTTGAGAACCTCGAGTTAGTGGCGCAAAACTACTGGAACATAATGGGCATTGGACCATGGGCTGTTTTCAAGTGGGAAGCGCCACTGGTCTATGACCGCAAATACCACGGCAAAAAAGTCTGGGCCAGGGAAAAAATCGCGTTGACCCAGGTCGGCGATGTTCAGCTTGAACTGGTCCAACCGGTTGACGGGCCGTCCATTTATGGGGATTGGCTCAAAGAAAGAGGCGAAGGAATCCACCACATGAATTTCCTGGTTGACGATGTGGATGAGACGGTAGCAATCCTGGAGAACGAGGGGTTCCCCAGTCTTCAGAGCGGCAAGTTCGGCCCCAGGGAGAAGAGAGGCGCTTACAACTACCTTGACATCAAGCCTCTCCGCGCCATCTGGGAACCGGTTTATTATGAGGAGGTAGGCGCCGAACCGACTATGATTCCATAATGCCATCCGGAAATACCGGATGAGACGCCGGCAGTTTCCGATTCGGATTTTACCGGCAAGGAAATCGAGTGGTAGCACGGAGGCGTGAGAGGCAACCTCCACGTTCCCCGAGCTGGCGTAAAAGGGCTTTTTTGACGTCAGAGAATCCGGACGGAAACTTCTCCAGGAGCCTGAAAAGAACCGCATTTTCGATCGGAGCGCTCAAACTCCAAAGGGAATCTCGAGGTAAAGGATGGAAACCTGGCGACTTTTGGACACTCCTCCCATGCGCGCAGCTGAAAACATGGCTCTCGACGATGTCCTCGTGGAATTGAAAGGGCGCGGCGCCACCCCGAACACCACCCACTTCTTGCAGTTTCGTCCGAAGGCGGCGCTGGTCGGATTTCATCAGTCGGTTCAGGAAGAGATCCGCACCGAATACTGCAGGGATAATGGGATAGACGTCAACCGGCGCATCACCGGAGGAGGGGCGATCCTCTTTGACGAGACTCAGCTCGGATGGGAGGTCATTTGTGATAAGTCCTTCTTTGGCCTGGAGCTTCCGACCGGAAAGCTCTTTAAGGCGCTCTGCGATCCGGTGGTCACGGCGCTTCGGATTCTGGGGGTGGAATCCGCGTTTCGCCCGAGAAACGATATTGAGGTTAGCGGGCGTAAGATATCCGGGACCGGCGGGACTGAGAGCTATGGGGCATTCCTTTTCCAGGGTACGATGCTCATCGACTTCGACGTCGATACGATGCTGAAAAGCTTGAGGATACCCGTCGAGAAGCTCAGGGCCAAGGAAATCGACTCTGTAAGGGAAAGAGTCACGTGCCTCAAGTGGGAGTTGGGCTATACGCCGCCGCTGGAAACGATCAAGAAAGCCATCCGGACCGGGTTTGAAGAGCACCTGGGGATCAGGCTCGAGCCGGGAGATCTTACACCTGCCGAGCGGCGGCTCTTTAAAGAAAAGCTCAGGTACTATGAGTCTTCTGAGTGGATCCACCTCGTGAAGCCCACTTATGAAAAGAGCGAAGTGGTTCAGGCGGCCCACAAGACGGATGCCGGTCTGGTGCGATTCACCCTGGTGGTAAACCTGCCGCGCAAGAGGTTAAAGGATGTCTACATCACCGGAGATTTCCTCTCGTTTCCAACTCGGGCTCTGTTCGACCTGGAAGCGGAGCTGAGGGGCGCCCCGCTGGACCACGCCCGTATCCGTCATATCATCGCTGATTTCTTTGAGGCGGGACGGATTATCGCCCCCGGCATGTCTTGCGAAGATTTCTGCAGGCCCATCGACCAGGCACTGCAGAAGATTGCCATCTCTGAGTACGGGATTCCCCTGGAATACTGCAACCTGATCTCCGTCACGAACGGTTCGTTCGCTGAGATCATGCGCAAGAAGCCGTCCGCGCTGCTTCTGCCCTACTGCGCCAAGTTGCCGGACTGCGAATGGCGGTATCGGAAAGGGTGCAGCGTCTGCGGGGAGTGCTCTGTGGGGACCGCATGGAACATGGGCCTCGAGGAGAGAATGCAAAACATCTGCATCACCAGTTTCGAGGACCTCACGATTGAACTGGAGCGTCTGAAGGCATCCGGGACGGGTGCCTTCATAGGCTGTTGCTGTCAACCCTTTTTTATCAAACATGCGGACGATTTTGAACGGGCAGGAGTGCCTGGAGTCCTTTTGGACATCGACAACACGACATGCTACGAGTTAGATCAGGCGAAGGAGGCCTATGCGGGGCAGTTCACGAGCCGGACGGATGTGAACCTGGATCTGCTTCGCGCCGTACTGAGTGTCCATCTGGACTGAAGCTGCATGAAAACACTCACGTGCGACATACTTGTCGTCGGGGCTGGCCCGGCGGGAACATCGGCTGCCCGGGAAGCGGCCTCAAAGGGGGCATGCGTAATTGTCGTGGAACGTCGCGCCGTGATCGGCGTTCCGGTCCAGTGCGCCGAGTACATACCCGCGCCTCTTCTCGGAGAGCTTTGCCTCTGCCCCGACTTTGTGGTCCAGCCTCTCCAGGGAATGAAGACTCTTCTGAACGGACGCACCATTCAGGAAATCACTGCCCCAGGTTACACCATCCGCAGGGATGTTTTCGACCAGTCACTGGCCGGAGAGGCAAGAAAAGCTGGAGCAAACATTTTGTTGTCAACCAAAGCCGTGTCCAGAGAAGGCGATGCAGTCCTCATAAGGGGGAAGGGATCTTCGCCATCGAGGGTCAGGGCCAAAGTGATCATTGGCGCCGACGGACCTCATTCCACGGTCGGCAGGTGGATCGGGTCGGAAAACAGGAACTTGATACCGGCGGTCCAGGTGAAAGTGCGTTTGGATCATCCGATGGAATTCACCGAGGTCTTCTTCGACGACCGGATCTATGGGGGGTACGGCTGGCTTTTTCCAAAAGCCGATGAGGCCAATGTTGGTCTCGGGATGAAGAATCGCGGCGACGGGAGCCATGAAATCGGCAGGGCGCTCCAGTATCTTCTCTCATCGCTTGCCGGAGAGGGAAAAATCAAAGGAACGCCTTTTGACATTGTGGCCGGACGGATCCCGGCAGAAGCCCCAAGAGCGATAGGGGGTGGGAACATACTGCTGGTGGGGGATGCAGCCGGACACACTCACCCCATAACAGGGGCCGGAATCCTCCAGGCTGTGACCGGCGGCCGCATGGCAGGCAAGTGGGCTGCTCGCGCCGTTGAATCGGGGGAGATGAGTAATTTGGCCAATTACGAATCCGAATGGATGGATCTGTTCGGGGAAACACTCGATCGAGGCTTTTCCCGCCGCCGGTTGCTGGAACGCAAATGGGATCAGCTTGAAGAAATCATCAAGTACTGCTGGGTCACATTCAAAGAATACCATGAAGCATATTAACGAAATAATGGAGCTGGCCAGAGAGACAACATGGAATAGATACGGGCGGCGGATCACCTTCTATCTTCCAGGGATGTTCTACTGCAACGGGATTTCGGGGAAATACCCCGCCATATCGATTACGGGTCCCAAGTGCAGGCTTCAGTGCGAACACTGCCGAGCGAAGATCCTGTCCCCCATGATCCATGCACCGGAACCGGACCTGCTGGTTGAGAAATGCCTCCAACTTGAAAAAAGGGGGAATTTGGGAGTTCTTATTAGCGGCGGTTGCGATGAGGAAGGTCGCCTGCCCTGGGGGAAATTCATTCCAGCCATACGTGAGGTGAAAACACAAACCGGACTCAGGGTGTCGATACACAGCGGCTTTGTTGACCACACCACAGCGCTCCAACTCAAGAGTGCAGGGGTTGATCAGGTGCTCATCGACGTCATCGGCGACGACGAAACCTATCGGAAGATATGCCACCTGGAGTCCGGCCTCACACGTCTCCTCGCTTCTTTGGATGCCCTTGAAAAGGCGCGTCTGCCAATCGTGCCCCACCTTGTCTGCGGGATCTATTACGGAGCGATCAGGGCAGAGACGAAAGCAATCGAAATCGTCTCAGGATTCAATGTCAGGCTGCTGGTAATCATTTCTCTCATGAGAATCCCAGGCACACCCATGTGGGGCGTCGCTTCGCCCACGGCTGGAGCAGTGGCCCGATTAGCAGCGGAAGCTCGTCTGAGGATGCCTGAAGCGGAGATTAGCCTGGGGTGTGCCCGGCAGAGAGGAAACACCGGTCTTGAAAGCCTGGCGATCGATGCCGGAGTCAACCGCATGGCCCTGCCTTCGGAAGCGGCACTGAACCGGGCCAGGTACTACGGACTCGAGATAAAATATCAGATGACCTGCTGTTCGGTATCCGAAGGCATTGATGAGAGTGAGTGGGAGGTCCTTTGAGGACACTATACGATTCCCGCAAGGGCGGTGCAGAACGTCGAGACCGCAATGAACCGGGGAGACGCATGGAACAAATGGAGAGTCCTCAATACATGAGGATGAGCCTGGCTGCGGCAATGACCCTTGGCTTCCAGCCTGGTCTCTTTTACCGGAATGCCAGGCTCTATTGCATCAATCTGCTCCTTACGTACAGAGAAGGATGCGCTGCCAGATGCTCTTACTGTGGCCTCTCCAACATCCGCCCTGGTGCTCCTTCAGGCAGAAGCTTCATCAGGGTCGCCTGGCCTGCGTACTCTCTGGAAAACATCATTCAAAGAATAGCCAAGCGGCGGAACGCTGTTAAGAGAGTCTGCGTCTCTATGCTGACTAACAACCGCTCGGTGGAGGATACAAGAAAGGTCTGTGCGAGTTTGCGATCCAGCTTTGACATTCCGGTCTCTCTGCTCGTTTCCCCGACCTTTATGGTCCCTGAGGATCTGGCAGCTTTCAGGTCCGCAGGAGCGGATAAGATCGGCGTCGCCATTGACCTTGCTACACCTGGATTGTTTGACCGCTTTCGTGGGAGCGGTGCAAGGGGCCCTCATAAGTGGGAGACGTACTGGAGATGTTTATCCGATGCTGTCGAACTCTTTGGGGACGGCAATGCAGGGGCACATTTCATGGTGGGAATGGGGGAAACCGAAAAAGAGATGTGTGGGGCCATCCAGAGAGTCAGAGACATGGGAGGGAGAACACACCTTTTTTCGTTCTTTCCTGAAGCCAACTCTGTAATGTCCCATCACCCTCAGCCGCCAATGGACCAGTACCGTCGCATTCAGTTGGCCCGATTTTTAGTGGACGAGAAGGTGAATCGGGCGGAGAAATTTGCATTTACCGCCGGCGGGCAGATTGTTGACTTTGGGCTCTCCGGGGATATGCTGGAAGAAATCATTCATTCCGGTGAGCCTTTTCGCACAAGCGGCTGTGCGGGCTACGACGGGGAAGTCGCCTGCAATCGGCCTTATGCGAACTCCCGGCCGGGCCCCGGGATCCGAAACTTCCCCTTTCGCCCCAACAAAACGGATATATTGCGGATTCGCAAACAAATGACTCTGTCGGGCCATAAGGGGTTAAAAAGGTGAAAAGGAGATTGACAGCCGTATGATTCATGGTAGCATAGATCAGTGATATTTACAGGGAAATTGCGGCTGCCTTAACGTCATGAGTTTTTTCGAGGCTGGCGTTCGTGCCATAAGCGGTGGCCGGACCAACTTATACTAAGTTACTTCAATGGCTTCTGCGCGCTCCTCTTCATGCTCCGATACATCCGCCTTTCCCGCTTTGGATATACGCCAATACCAAGATCGCTCGATGGGCGGCTCCATAATGGTTCGGAAATAGAGGAATCGGCGATACATCGATTCCTGCCGGGATACGAAACCTGCCAACGGGGAGCAAACACATGTACAAACTGGTCCGAGTCGACGATCAATTTCAGGTGATCGAGCGAAATTCGTCCCCGGAAGCGCCTGTTATATGTCGTCTGCCTGCATCTGGTTTCCAGGGATTGGATTCTCCACTTTGGAGCCCGTGCACTCGACTGGAGAAGCAGTTCTGGAAAAGTTTCGTTAGAACCGGAATCGCCGAAGAGCCTCATGTAGCCAAAACAATCATCGAATCCTGGAAAAGATGCAGAAATGCGAGCGTGGAATTTCATGGCAAATGTAGAGACTTAATTTCCGCGAAGGAACTGGAGGAAAGAAGAGGTCTGCTGTGTGAGATTTCAGAACCAATCATGGAAACATTGCGTCAATGTCTAAATGGTTCGCGCTTTGTCATCGTGCTGGTGGACAAAGAAGGAATCATCCTTGCCAGCCTCGGCGATTTGGAGTCGGTCAGGCAGGCTGAAAAGCTGAACTTCGGTCCTGGAGCCAACTGGTCCGAACATAGCGTCGGCACCAACGCCATCGGCACGGCCCTGGCAATCGGGCATTCCACACAGGTAACAGGCTGCGAGCATTATTGCGAGAATCACCACGTATGGACTTGTGCGGCCTCTCCCATCAGGAACCCTGAGGGCGATGTCATAGGATGTTTGGACATCTCCGGCCCCAGGGAGGAGGCCCAATCTCTCAGCCTCGGAATGACTGTGGCGGCTGTGCGCGCCATTGAAGAACGATTACGTTTGGAGCAGTCGCATCGGTATTACGTGAACGTGAGCACGCACCTTGCCGCTGTCTTCGGTTCAGTCAGAGAGGGACTCATCACGATCGACAATACGGGGGCAATCTCAGGGATCAATGCATCTGCCGCCAGGCTCCTTAAGTTGCACCCAAAGGGCTTGATCGGCAGTCCGATTGATCGCATTATACGGATGGATAATAAGCTTCGCAGTTCTATTCATACGGGCCGGGAATATTCGGGAGAAGAGTTCTTGCTGAAATCGGAAAAAGGGCAGGTGCGTTGTGTTGGGTCCGCAAATGACATATGTAGCGAGAATGGTTCAAAACTGGGCACAGTTTTTACCTTCACCAAGGCGAAGGAAACGTTCCCCCTGAGGGGTGCGGCCTGTGGGAGCAGCTTGAGATTTATGTTCAAGGACATCATCGGCGAAAGCCTGACAATGCTGGAGACCTTGGAAAAGGCAAAAAGGGTTGCCAGGAGCCCCTCCACTGTCCTTTTCCTGGGTGAGAGTGGAACCGGGAAAGAATTGTTCGCACAAGCTATTCACAACGCAAGTGATCGAAGGGATGGCCCTTTCGTATCGGTGAACTGCGGCGCCATACCGGGAGAGCTCATTCAAAGTGAGCTGTTCGGCTATGTTGAAGGTGCGTTTACTGGTGCAAGAAAAGGGGGACGCCCTGGAAAGATTGAACTGGCCAATGAAGGCTCCGTTTTTCTTGATGAGATTGGCGACATGCCCCTGCAGATGCAGGTCAATCTTGCCAGGGTTTTGGAAGAACAGGCCATTGTGCGTATTGGCGATAACAAGGTTATCCCTGTTGACGTGAGGATCATAGCGGCAACGAACAGAAGTCTTTATGAGGAAGTGACAAGAGGAAGATTCAGGGAGGACCTGTTTTACCGGTTGAACGTCATGACCATAATCCTTCCGCCACTCAGGGAGCGCAAAGGCGACATCACTTTGTTGACCAACTATTTCGTTGATAAGATCTCAAGAAAGGTGGGAAAGCCTGTAGAGAGTATAGAACCGGAGGTCTTCGCCACCCTCGAGGCTTACCACTGGCCCGGGAACGTCCGGGAGTTGGCCAATGTTCTCGAGTATGCCATCAACCTGTTGCAGGGTGTGGAGTTCCAGCTCGCTCATCTGCCCCCCTACCTCAAAAAGAAGCAAACGGTTCGAAAAATGGCTGAAGATGCCGAAATCATGCCCCTGGCATTGGTCGAAATGAAGGCCATTGAGAACGCACTGCTCCATTTCAGAGGCAATATATCCCAAGTTGCCACTGCCCTCGGAATCGGGCGCAATACTCTATACGACAAGATGAAAAAGCACGGGATTCGGGTTTGAACCTTCCAGGACAGACTGGGGCATGTGCCTTTCATCGCCTTTGCAGCGCCGCATCAGCACGATACGTTCCAGGCCCTGATCGACACGATCAACGCCTTCCACGCCGTTTTACCTGGCGAAGGCGGCCCGGGGTATGAAAAAATCTTATGCCGCCGCTGCTCGCTTTGCATCTTCGTTGATATAAACCCGGCAACTTCTCTGGCAATGGTGGCAGGTGCGGCCTGAATTCAGTTGACCCCGCAACAAACTCTTCGTATAGGTATTTTGCGTTTAAATCCACCACCTGGCGCATAGCGGTTCGCTAAGCACGCTGCTACCGGGAGGGAAGGCACGGCGATTGTTGGCTGCCTCAGGGTAAGGGTAGATGTATGGCTGATCGGCGAAGTGATTCTGCTGAAATCTGCGGAATGGGAGGCTTTCGAAAAAAAGACCCGAAAACCGATATTCAGATACTTCAGTTTTCAGATCTGACATCGAAATGACAGAGATACCGAAAAAGGCGGGGCCTACTTACAGGATTGATCCGAATGGCAGAAATTTTCGATGAATGGCCGGAAAAATACGATATGTGGTTCGAGACTCCCATCGGCAGGCTGGTCAGGCAGTATGAGAGCCGGCTTCTGATCGAGATGGCTCGCCCCGGGCAAGGGGAAAAGATTCTGGATGTGGGATGCGGAACCGGCGTCTTTACCGCCGATCTGCTGGCGGCCGGTTCGCAGGTCACAGGACTCGAGCTCTCTTTGCCCATGCTGCGGCGTGCTGGAAAAAAGGCGTCCGGGCGCCCTTTCCACATGGTCCAGGGCGATATGCGCCGACTCCCATTCGCGACGGGTTCCTTCGACAAAACTATGTCGGTTACTGCCATCGAGTTTCTTGATGAAGATGCGCAGAGCGCTGTCGCCCAGATGTTCCGGGTAACCCGGCCTGGCGGTCTGGTCGTGGTTGCCTCCCTGAACAGTCTTAGCCCCTGGGCGGCCAGAAGAAGGGCAGCAGCAGGACGGGACCATCAGATTTTCACCCACGCCCGCTTCAGATCCCCATCTGAGATGGCGGAACTTGTGCCGCTCCCGGCTTCGATCAGGACGGCCGTTCACTTTCTGAAGCATGATGATCCCTCGCGAGCTGTGGAGATAGAAAGGGACGGAGATGCTCGAAGGCTGGATACCGGGGCCTTTCTGGTCGTTTGCTGGGAAAAACCGGCAGCTTTATGAGCATCCATCTTGGCCCCCTGCCAACATTCCTCCTTACTCCTCGTATCTTATAAAATACCATCTCTGAACTGATTTCGGCGTTCATGTATGCAGCAAAAGGAGATCTTCGCGCAAAAGAGAAACGGTAATTAAATCAGGTGCAGGAAATGGACATTATTGGCTTCCTGGATCACAGAGGAAACGGGTACAAGCTGATTTTTATATGTTGGCTAGTACTTGATTGCAAAAGTGAGCGTAACAAATTCGCGTTCGTCACCCCGGCAGAGTTTCTGAGCCGGGGTCCAGAGGTTTTCCTGAGATGGCAAGAGGCCTGGATTCCGGCTTGATACCAAGTTGCGCCCATACGGGTAAGAATTGGCGATTGGAACCCCCCTTTTCTAAAGGGGGGCAGGGGGGATTTTGTGAATGGAGGTTTTACCTCTTTGAGCGCAACTTGGTATGAGGTCGGCCAAAACCGGGGGTAATTCCACCGCCAGTTCACCAGGGGAGGCATTTATCGGCAGCATCGGGCTTCGTCTATTGCGGACCGGAGCGCCCGCGCCGCCGTCCCGGGATCAGGACTTGCAATTATGGCCGATACGACTGCCACCCCATCCGCGCCGGCACGGATGACATCACCGGCATTGGTGTAAGTTATGCCGCCTATTCCGACCAGGGGAATGCCAACGGCCCGGCGGATAGTGCTCAAAACACCGAGCCCCGTGGCCGGCAACGCATCGGATTTGGTCGGCGTGGCAAACAGGGGCCCCACCCCCAGGTAGTCTGCCCCATCGGCTTCGGCCTCCAGAGCTTCATCGGCAGTACTGACGGAAACCCCGATGATCATATCTTTGCCGGCAATCCGGCGCGCAAGCGCGCAATGCATATCCTCCTGCCCCAGATGAATCCCGTCGGCGCGGCAGGCCAGCGCGATGTCCACCCTGTCGTTGATTATGAGCGGGATGCCCAGCTCCGAAGCAGCCTGCCTGAGCGCAAAGGCCTGCTCGAGAAACTCCCTTGTCCCGGCATCCTTTTCGCGAAGCTGGACTACGGTTACACCGCCCGCAACGCTCTCACGAACGATTTGCTCAAGAGCGCGGCCGCCTGCAAGAAACCGGTCGGTGACCAGGTAGAGTCCAAAATCCATTCCGGATTTACAGGCCTTCATGAAAAAGTCACCCGGGCTCGCTCTCTGATAACGGTGCCGTCTATCGCGTCGAGTGCGTCGAGCAGACCGACGTGAAAACTGCCCGGTCCGGGGTTGGGGCGGGCTGCAAGTTCTCCCGCAATCCCAAAAGTGACGAGCGCTCCGATTGCAGCGGCGAAAACATCCGTTTCAGCGGCGCAGAAGGCCCCTGTGATTGCGCTTGCCGCACAACCCGTCCCTGTAACCCGGCCCATCAACGCATGCCCGTTGGCGATCCTGGCTGTCCGCAAGCCGTCGGTCACAAAATCCTCCACACCCGTGACCGCCACGACGGTCCGGTAGGTTTTTGCCAAATTACGGGCTGCCAGTTGGGCATCCTCCGTGCCGTGAACGGACTCCACGCCCCTGGTGATCCCTTTCTGACCGGCAACGGCCAGGATTTCAGAGGCATTCGCGCGCAGAACCGCCACAGGCGCCTCATTGATGAGCCGCCGGGCAGCCTCGGTCCTGAACCGGGTTGCACCCGCTCCTACCGGATCGAGTACGATCGGAATGGAGCGGTCCCGCGCAGCCCGGGCGGCCCTGGCCATGGAATCGATCCAGGGCTGTGACAACGTTCCGATATTGATGACAAGGGCATTAGCCAGCCCCACCATCTCCTCGACCTCTTCGATCGCATGGGCCATTACCGGCGATGCGCCCAAGGCAAGCAGCGCATTGGCGGTAAAGTTCATCACCACGTAGTTGGTGATGTTGTGAACCAGTGGATGTTCTCTTCTTATCTTTTCGAGGATATCAGAGAACTTTTCAACCATCTCTTGACCTGGATTATCTTCCAAATGCCACCCTCCTCAACACAGAGAATCAGTCAATGTCCTATCCGGTTCGGTACAGATACTTTGCCGCCGCAGACCATACCTGCGCATCAAACCACTGCCACTACGTCAGCACGCGGGATGCCTCGCGAATAAGCTCCGAAATTGAGCGGTCCGCCCCCTGGTTTTTCATGGCAACGAAGCCAATGCCTCCATCGGCGACGGCGGCCACGGCGTCTTTCATCTTCTGCGTATGTACGAGCCGTAAATTTTAGGAAAACATGATCACATCGATCCAGTCGGCTTTGCCGCGGCCAGCAGGCAATCTTCTATGTTGGCATAGATGCTGAACCCTGAGAACTTTATTTTACCAGTCTTTTTCATCTCGGATGTCCATTGCCTGACGGGATCGTCGATTTCGCCGCACTCGCCAACACCTTGGACCAAAGAGAGGCCTACGTGATTTCTTGTACAGCTTTTTCAAGCTGTTGTCCAGGCCAGCCATCATATTTTCGGGCGGGGATATACGAAATTTGCGATGAAATAAGGGCATGTTCGATTGGGAAATCGTATAGTTTTCCGGACTTTGGGGTTGTCTCAAAAGTGTTTTCCGGCAGAATCCGACCCCAAAATGCGGTTCGGCATCCTTTGATAGTCAAGTTGACGCATTATTCATGTTAAATGCGCAAACCAATCGCCGCAGTCCGTAAAGATGAACTCACAAGATGCTTTGGGAGTGTGTAAGATTAAATATGATCCGGCATAAGGAGGGAGTTCAGCCCCTAACCCGGCTGGAAAGGCGTATTTCCACCCTTTGGAGTTAAGCCTCAGGTGTGCGCCTATTCGCTCGTAAAGGCTTATTTCTCCAGCGTCCAGCTTTACCCCCACAGGGAGAGTTCAATACCACCGGTGGTTTCCTTGCTGATCTCTTATCGTGTCGTGGGCTCAATCAATGCCACTGACAACGCGCCGCCCTCGCTCGCCACGAAGACCGACAGCTCTGGAACCCGGGCAATCGGTTGGAGCAAGCGGCGGCGCATGAGATTAGTTTCCACGGCGCTGATCTATGTCACCCATATGACCAATCGCTAGGAGACGAGAATAGCATCCAGAGTGATCTTGGCGTTTAACAGCTTCGAGACGGGACATCCCGCCTTCGCCATGCCGGAGAGCTTTTCGAACGTCGCCTGATCGGCGCCCGGGATTTTGGCCTTGAGCGTCAGGTGCACCGCCGTGATAGCGTAGCCGCCCTCAATCTGCTCCAGCGTGACCTCTGCGGAGGTTTCCATCTGTTCGGCGGTGAGCTTTGCCTCGCCCAGGATCAGCGAAAGGGCCATGGTGAAGCAGCCGGCGTGTGCGGCGGCGATCAGCTCCTCCGGATTTGTGCCCGCCACACCTTCGAATCTGCTTGCGAAGCCATAGGGGTAGGCCTTTAATGCGCCGCTCTCGGTGGAAATCGCGCCCTTGCCATCCTTGAGTCCTCCCCGCCATACGGCGGAGCCGTGTCGATTGATCTTCATCTGAATTCTCCTTAGCCCGTATATTTCATGAACCCTATCAGGTGCATTTCCGATGCGGTTTGAGTCAACCGCCTTCGATCCGTGGAACATTTTTGTGACATTTTTCCTCTCTGTCTGGTTAAATTCTTCAGCTCCGCGTCAGGACTTTCACTCCAATCAAACTGCCCATTTCCCTCACAATCAGGGCGTATGGGAGCACCCGTCCCTCCGACCTGCTTGTAAGGTCTTGATATTGCTATTGTTATTTGTGAGATTGAGCCCCTCCTATCCTGCGCACAGCCTGGCATGAACGGCCAAAAACAAAAACTTCCAAGGATATGCGCTCGAGAGATAAAGAGGATTATCCAGAGGCCACAATACCCGGCATGGCAGGGATTCTATATCTTTTGAGCTTTTCATAAAAGGTGGACCGAGCCATCCCAAGTAAAAGAGCAGCACGCCGCTTGTTTCCATTAGTGCTGTTAAGAGCCTTTTCAATCGCGGCCT
This sequence comes from uncultured delta proteobacterium, assembly GCA_963805125.1. Taxonomy (GTDB): domain Bacteria; phylum Desulfobacterota; class Syntrophobacteria; order Syntrophobacterales; family Syntrophobacteraceae; genus SbD1. Next base: position 173,381 of record CAWDTD010000003.1, read on the forward strand.
TTTCAAGCTCCTCGAGCCTGCTGGGCGCCCTGTCCACCAGATGCAATGGAAACACGGGCCTATGGGCTAGGTTTTTTTCGCTCTGAGGTTGATTCTTTGTCACGCTTGATCCAGCTTTGATGCACTCGGCAAAATGAGGCGGCATGTCCTTCCAGGTGATCAGGGGCAGTGAAGCCAGGCAGACTGCTCCTTCGATCAGATTTAGCAGTTCCCGGACATTTCCGGGCCAGTCGTATTGATTCAGATAAAATCGGACTTCAGCGCTCATGCCCGTGATCGACTTTCCTGCTTTCGCGGCAAAGCGAGGCAAAAAATGGTCGATAAGCAGATCGATGTCACCAAGCCGATTTCTAAGGGGTGGGATCCTCACCGATATACCCTCGAGCCGGTAATAGAGATCCTTGCGAAATTCTCCCCTCTTGACCTCAGCCCTCAAGTCGGTATTGGTGGCGGTAATCACCCTTACATCGACTTTCCTGGGTGTCCGGGCGCCGATTTTCTGGATCTCTCCTTCTTGTAACACTCTCAGCAGCTTGGCCTCCATAAACGGGCTCATATCCCCTATCTCGTCCAGGAAAATGGTGCCGCCGTCAGCCAGCTCGAATTTGCCCACCCTTCCTCCTTTGCGGGCGCCCGTAAAAGTACCGTCCTCGTACCCGAAAAGCTCGCTTTCCAGCAGTGCTTCAGGAATGCAGGCGCAGTTGATGCTCACAAAAGGTCCGTTCTGACGGTGACTGGCAAAATGGATTGCATGAGCGAAAAGTTCCTTGCCGCACCCGCTTTCTGCCAGTAACAGCACAGGGCTTTCACCGGATGCCGCCTTTCGGGCCAACTCCTTCGCCTGCACCAGCGATTCGCTGGCCCCCACGATATCATCGAAAACGTACCGGGCTTTTCGCTCCAGCTTGCCGGGTCCGGAGTCGAAATTCCTTAGAAAGGCCCTTGCCTCCTCCATATTTCGAAACACGCTCTTGCCTACAGCCCCCTCAATTCGCCCTTCCCTGATGATAGGAAGCGCAATCACCGGAACGGAGGCATTATTCACTTGCCACAGCTCTCCTATTTGCGCCACTCCGGTACGTACGACCCTGTGCAAGACGCAGTCGCTGCGGACTTTCTTCATTGGCTCTCCTATGACGGCGCCTCTGTCCACACCCATCCTGACAGCGGTCTCTTCGCTCATATAGGTGATCAAGCCTTCCGAATCCACTGCGGCTATGTATTCGTGGGCGGTATTGAGAATGCTGTCGAGAAGTCGGTTCTGTTCCTCCAACTGCACCACTTCCGTGGTCAGAGCTTCCAGCTTGCCGAATTCCTGGTAGCATTCGACAGCTCCACAGATCTGTCCGTTTTGTTCAAAAACAGGTGTGGCAGAAGCCCAAAGCGATTCATTCAATAGCGACAGATGATATCTTTGAGGTTCGGCATCGGCCAGGACACTTCCTATGCGGCTTTCAGGAACCACAACGGCGAGGGGCCGACCTTGCGCATCCAGCTTCGAAATGCCTATGAGCCGGCAGGCAGGCCCATTGATGGCCACTATAAACCCTCGTCGGTCCAACAACAGCCACCGCCGAGGGCAAAGCATCCATAATCTGTCTGATGGCACTCAGAGTGCTTTTCATAAGTCCGTTGCCTCCCTGTTCCGGCGGCCTGATGGGGTTAAGGCGGGACTGATTTTAAGGAAGCACGTTCAGTGTCACAGGTCAAGGAGAACATAGCGCAGCATAACTGCAACAACAAAGAAAATATCCTTCCCGGCAATTGGCAAGTGCTTGCAACAATTTTCTGAAATTCTTATGCTCCCTGCGGAAGCATGAGTTCCCGTCCTGCTATGAGTCTCATGATCTGATTGGTCCCCGTGTATATCTGGGTGAGCTTGGCGTCGCGCATCATTCGCTCCACGGGGTAATCTTTCATGTAACCGTATCCGCCCATGATCTGAACTGCGTCAGTTGTGACCCGCATCGCGGTATCGGACGCCATGCACTTGGCCATTGCTGCAAAGGTGGCTGCCCGCTCTGTTTCATCCTCGTCGAAGAGGTTGGCGGCTTTGTGAGCGAGCAGTCGTGAAGACTCGATAGCCGCAGCCATGTCGGCCACCATGAATTGAAGGGGTACAAGAGCCGCGATGGGCTTACCAAACTGCACCCTTTGACGGGCATAGGCTATGGCCTGATCCAGAGCTCCCTGAGCGATGCCCACGGCCTGGGAAGCACAAAAGAGCCTGCTCTTTGACAGTGTCCTCATCAGATTGGCAAACCCCGTGCCTTCCTCACCCACGAGATTCTCCGCAGGCACCTCCATGTCCTCGAAAAAGAGCTCTGAATTGATGGAGCCCCGCATTCCCATTTTGTTCTCGTTTTTGCCGTATACGAGGCCCGGAAAGCCCTTCTCTGCGACGAACGCGCTAATCCCGCGGGCTTTTTGGGAGGGATCTGTAAAAGCGTAGACCACGAAGAAGTCCGCAACGGACCCATTGGTTATGAAGCACTTCTGTCCGTTGATGATGTACTTGTCGCCCTTACGCACAGCCCGTGTCCTCATGGACATGAGATCTGAGCCTGCTGAGGGCTCTGTTGCGGCAATTGCCGTCAACCGGCAGGATTCGCCCGATAGGCCATGCAGGTATTTCTCCTTCAGGGCTTCGCTCCCGCCGTGAAGGATGGGCAGCATCCCGTCAGCCTGGGCGATGAGCACCAACGCCGAAGACGCGCACGACTTTGCAATCTCCTCGATAACCATCGAAAATGTCACAAAATTCAGCTCGACACCACCGTACTGTGCCGGCAGGAGGGCATTCAGCAGACCATTCTTCGCGAAGGCTTCGACCGAGTGGAGAGGGAAGCCTGCCGTTTCATCCAGTTCGGCAGCCCTGGGTGCAATTTCCCTGGCGACGATCCGGCGGACGGTTTCTAAAATCATACGGTGTTCATCATCAAGTTTGAACATCTTTGAATCCTTTGCTAGGAAGCCTGTGCGCGTGAAGCATCTTCAGGATAGCCGAGACTTTCGTAGGGCAGGAATTCCCGGCCGAACAGCTCCCGGCCAATGACGATTTTGCATACCTGGGAAGTCCCGTCCGCTATTTCCACGCCCATTACGTCCCGAAGACGCTGCTCCAGCGGAAACTCCTGGGTATAAGCGTAGTGCCCGTGCAGCAGCAGACAGTCGCGAATGGCATTGACCGAGAACCTGGGACCCATCCACTTGACCATCGCTGCCTCCTTTGAATGCGGCAAACTCTGGTCTCGCAGCCAAAGGGCCTTGTAGCAAAGCAACCTGACGGATTCCAGGATGCTGGCATGCTCGGATATCGTAAAGGAGACTCCCTCGAACCTGGCGAGCGGCTTTCCGAAGGCCCACCGTTGCCTGGTATATTTTATCGTCTCCTCCACCGAGATATTAGCGGCTCCAAGACATATAAGAGCGAGGTACACCCGGCTGGCGTCAAAGCCCTTCATCATCAATTTGAAGCCTTCCCCCTCGGTGCCGATCAGGTATTCTTCGGGAACGGCGACATCGTCCATGAAGATGGAGCCGCGCACCAGGGATTTGCTCCCCATGTCTTCGTAGTATTGCCGCGTGACTCCGGGTGCATCGGTGGGTACAATGAAGGCGCTCACTCCACGCGCCCCTGCGGTGGTGTCTGTTTTTGCGTATACGACGATGAAGTCTGCGGCGTTCGTCAATGTAACCCCCGATTTTTCACCGTTTAGAACATATGCCTTCCCTTGTTTGACTGCCCTGGCTTTCATCGCGCCGGCATCGCTCCCGCAATGCGGCTCGGTTACGGCAAATGCAGGCACTTTGTCCCCTTGCAACATCGGCGCAAGAAACTCCTCCCTGACCCAGGCCGTTCCATGTTCGAGCATGTGGGCACAAAGCTCCCCGACGGCATAGACCGCCACTCCGATATTCGGATCTGCCCTTCCCACCTCTTCGGCAACAATGCCCTCGGTCACACAGTCGGCATTCTGGCCTCCGTGCTCAGCGGCAACGCTCATCCCGATTAGCCCCAACTCGCCAAACTTCTTCCAGAGGGCTCGCGGGAAGATTTTTTTCTTGTCCCATTGGCTGTAGCTCGGCCGTAGCTCTCTTTCCGCAAACGTCCTCACCATCCGGGCAAGTGCTCGTTGTTCATCGTTTAAGTCAAACTGCATGATCACAAGCCCCCTTTCATACTTTTTCCAGCAAGCCCGCCCGGGCATCTTCGATGGCCTGTGCTTTGACCTTGTAGTGTATTTTCTTCCCCGTAGCCGTCGTGGGAAGGTTGTCTACGAATCGGTAGTACCTGGGTCTTTTGTACCTCGCCAGCACGGGATGGCCGGCACAGAACTTGTCCAGCTCCCGAGCGGTGATGGAAGGATCCTTCGGCACCACATACGCGACGACGATCTGCCCCCATTGTTCATCCGGCATTCCAACCACGATGTTCTCACTCACCATGGGATGGTCGTTGATGGCCTCCTCCACCTGTACCGGCTGGATGTTTTCCCCACCCGAGATGATCATGTCATCCTTGCGGCCGGCCACGGTGATGAACTCGTCTTCATCCCAAGTGCCCAGGTCGCCTATATACAGCCAGCCTTTGTAGTACTTGGCCATGGCCTCCTCAGGCTTGTTGACGTAGTCAAAGGAACATTTGACTGTGGGTTTTACGATGATCTCGCCGATCTCGCTGTTGTCTTTTGCCGCGAAATCATCAGGTTCCGCTAGTCGACCCGGATATACCTTCACCACGACCACATCGTCGTCAGTACAGGAGCGTCCAGTGGATCCGGCTTTTTGCGGCAGATCGTAAGGCCGTAGGAAGCAATTCCAAAAGGCCTCTGTCGAACCATACCCATTGAAAATGTTAGGATTCAGCACCCGTTGAAACTCGATGCAACTATTGCGCTCAAGAGGAGCGCCCATTGTTACGATGCCTTTGAGCTTTCCCAAGTCGCGAGGCCTCTTCAGTTGTTCGTCATGCAGGGCTTTCAGTGTGGCCGGGCCGCCAATGAGAAAGGTTAGCCCGTATTTTTCGACATAGTCCAATACGGTGGCGGCATCGAAAGCCCTCAAAGCGACGAGTTCGCCTCCAACATAAAGAGTTGGACAGGGCCCGCCCGAATACAATCCGCCCCGGTGAAACCATGGAGTCATATTCATCGTCTTATCTTGAGGGGAGAGCGGAAAGTGCATGATCACATCGTGAGCGCTGAAAATCTCGTTTATATTGTTCAGAGGTACTCCTTTTGGCATGCCGGTGGTACCTGAAGTGTAAAGCCTGGTCGTCTCGTCATAAATAGTTGTAGGTTGAGCAATCCCGGGGGAGCCATCCGGTCTTGAGGCCGTGTACTCGGAATAGGAGACAGCACCGGCAAGAGGCTTTTGTTTTCCCGTGACATCGACCATGACAACTCTTTCGGGCTTGTGCTTGGCGGTATTGAGCGCTTTTTCGGCCTTATCGCTCAACTGGGCATCATAGAAATATGCCTTGGGCTTGCTGTCATCGATGATGGAGGCCACTTCGCCGTATGAGAGGCGGAAATTGATTGGACAATTGATCGCCCCAAGCTTTTGAGGGGCAAGGTATAGAAACACGAACTCAGCACAATTAAACAACTCATACATGACCACATCGTATTTGCCTATACCATCCCCCAGAAGGGCGTGAGCCAACTTGTTTGATTCCTTGTCGATGCCGGCGTAATCCCAGGAGATCGCCCTTATCGGGCATGTGAGGGCGACCTTTTTTGCATAACGGTGCGTGTTGCGTAAAAAGCCCTGAAGATAGGTAAATTCACTCTCAAAAAGACTGCGAAATCTCTCGACATTGTAAGCAGGCCCGCGGTTGTCCATAATTAATCTCCTTTCCTTATCCTAAAACCCATGGTTAAGAAGCACGGTGGGAAAGTCTGGAAACCCTTCTTTCGTCTACAGAGCAACGGACATGCCAGTGACTGACCTGCCGCTCATTTAAATATGCCGTGAGCGCAGAGGACAAAGGCCCGGGCGGCTGCCAGCAAAAAAATGGAATTGCAGATCGGATCAGGTTGCAAGTGTTTGTATCCGGCATTTGGGTTGGGAAGGCGAATACATGTCCAGCAAACGGACATGTCCTAAAAGTGGACATGTCCGTTTGCTGGACATGTGTCGGGTTCATACATCGCGACTGGGGTAAAATTGCTGTTTTCTAAAGCAAATCGGTTGTGTGTATGATAGGGGCCGAATAAGTTAAAAGTTAAGAATTGGCAATTATCATATTATACCAAGTTGCGCCCATACGGGTAAGAATTGGCGATTGGAACCCCCCTTTTCTAAAGGGGGGCAGGGGGGATTTTGTGAATGGAGGTTTTACCTCTTTGAGCGCAACTTGGTATTACTCCATGTCCCGCCCGACCCGTTCGGTTATGAAGCACTTTTTGTGTTCCTGCGCGTCGATCACCGCAAGGGCGGTAGTATTGATTATGTCCTCCACGTCGCAATTGCGCTGGAGCACGTGAATCGCTTCACTGGTTCCCATGAGGATCGGACCGATCGCCTTTGCGCCTCCCAGGCGCGCCATGAGCTTGAACGCGATGTTTCCGGCTTCCAGCGATGGAAAGATCAACACGTTGGCTCGTCTCTTAAGCGTGTTAAATTCATAGACCCCGTTGAGAATCTCGGGGACAATAGCCGTATCGGCCTGCATTTCACCATCTATAACGATGTCCGGACGGCGCTGTTTGACGATCTGGGTGGCCTGGGCGACCTTTTCAGCTCGCGGGTGGCGCGTGCTCCCGAAATTGCTGAAGGAGAGCATAGCGACTCGGGGCTGAATATCGAGTTGTTTAACCGTGTCAGCCGTACATATTGCAATTTCAGCAAGCTGCTCGGCCGTCGGGTCGATATTTACAGTAGTGTCGGCAAAAAATATCACATCTTTCTGGAAAACCATCATGAAGACGCCTGCGATAACCGAAGTGCCTTTCGAGAGCGGTACCGTCTGAAGCGCCGGTCTGATGGTATCCGGATAATACTGGTTCACTCCGCCAACCAGACCGTCGGCGTCGCACCGCTTTACCATCATGGCCCCGAAATAGTTGTTATTTGTCCTGAGCAGCTTTCTAGCCTCCTGAGGCGTAATTCCTTTCCGGCAGCGCATTCTGAAAAAATCGGCTACGTATTCCTCCATCTGGTCGAATTTGTTGGGATCGATCACCCTTGCTGCCTTGATATCGAGGTGCATTTCGGCCGCCCTTTTTCGGATCAGCGGCCGGTTGCCCAGCAGGATGGGCTTTGCGATCCCCTCATCCAAAATGACCTGACAAGCCCTCAATATTTTGGGATCGGCGCCTTCAAGGAAAACTATCCGCTTCGGATCCCGATTTGCCTTGTGAATGATGCGCCGCATAATTTCCTGGGCGCGCCCGAGGTGGCTTTCGAGCCGATCACGGTATTCATCCCAGTCGGCTATCGGCATTGCTGCAACCCCGGATTCAACCGCCGCCCTTGCCACTGCAAGCGTCTCCCGGATAAGCACGCGCGGGTCGAACGGCTTGGGAATGAAATAGTTTGGCCCGTATTCCAACAAATCCTTGCCATAGGCCCTCAGGACGGAATCCGGGACGTCTTCCTTTGCAAGATCGGCAAGGGCCTTTACCGCCGCGATTTTCATCTCGTCGTTGATCGCAGTGGCCCTCACGTCCAGAGCGCCCCGAAAGATATAAGGAAAGCCCAGCACGTTATTTACCTGGTTGGGGAAATCGGAGCGCCCCGTCGCTATAATCAGGTCACTGCGAACGCTTATTGCGTCGGGATAGCTGATTTCCGGGTCCGGATTGGCCATAGCGAAGATAATGGGCCTTTCCGCCATATTTCTCACCATCTCTTTTGAAACCACTCCCGCCGCCGAAACGCCCGCGAAAACATCGGCCCCTTTCATTACCTCAGCCAGGGACATTGGGGTTTCGCCGTTTGCGAACAGCTCCTTATAAGGGTTCATCCCTTCTTTACGCCCCTTATAGACAAGGCCCCTGGAGTCCACCAGGAACAGGTTCTCTCTTTTGACCCCGAGTTTCACATAAAGGTTCGCACAGGCAATTCCGGCCGCCCCGGCCCCCGAGATGACCAGCTTTATCTGATCGATCTTCTTTCGCTGTAATTCGAGAGCGTTGAGAAGGGCAGCCCCCGAGATGATAGCAGTGCCATGTTGATCATCATGGAAAACGGGAATTTTCATCGTTTCCTTGAGACGCTCTTCAATGTAAAAACATTCAGGGGCCTTGATATCCTCTAGGTTGATACCTCCGAAGGTCGGCTCGAGCAGCTTGACTGCCTGGATCAACTCGTCGGGGTTTTTCGTATCCAGCTCGATGTCAAAAACATCAATATCGGCAAATCTTTTGAAGAGAACGGCCTTGCCCTCCATGACGGGCTTTGCGGCCAGAGGGCCGATGTCGCCCAGCCCAAGAACGGCTGTGCCATTTGTCACGACCGCCACCAGGTTCCCCCTAATGGTATAGTCGAATACCTTCTCGGGAATGCCCTCGATCTCCCTGCAGGGCTCGGCAACTCCGGGCGTGTAGGCCATCGAAAGGTCTCTTTGAGTAAAACATGGTTTCGTAGGTTTAACTTCGATTTTTCCGGCCCGCTCTTCACTGTGGTATTTCAATGCGTCACTTCTGCGAATCATGTGGTGCTCCTGGGTAGCGCGTACTCGAATTCGTTTCCGTCCGGAAAGGGCCCTTTTCCACCCCGGCGGTGTCAATCTTTGGGTTTGCTTGTGCGGCGTACCGATGTACGCCTCCGCGCAAACCCTCGATTCCCCTGCCAGTACGAAAAATGCCTCCTTCCCGAATCGGAAACTGTCACTGTCTCATCCGGAGTTTCCGGATGGACAGGAACTATGTTGTCGGTCAAAAGGCCGATCACGTGGAAATCATCACTGTTTTGAACGATTATAACCTCATAATCAAGAGGTTTTTTGGACGAGGGGAAAAAGAGAGTGTTGACAGAGGCTTAATCTATGAACATAATTATGATGGTTCAGGCAATAAGAATCCTCTTCCTTGCAAACGGTCACCACCCGCCGGTGACAACTGACATCGCAAGTTCCCGGGGTGCATATTCCATTAATGCTTTTCTTCGCTTTAGTGGTTAACTATGGATCATTCCATAATTTGTTCGGATTTCAGCGTTTTGCTGCAAAGGACCTTCTAAGGAGTACCGACCATGGTAAAAAAATGGGTTTATTTGTTCCACGAAGTGGATCAGGCGGTGGCTTACGTTGGCGGTGACTGGGAGGAGGTTCGGGGATTGCTGGGTGGCAAAGGGGCCAATCTTGCGGATATGACCCGGCTCGGATTGCCGGTCCCTCCCGGTTTTACCATGACCACGGAGGCCTGTAACTCCTATCTGGCTGAACGCATGAAATTTCCGGAACACTTGTGGGAACAGGAGTTAGCAGCTTTGGCCGAAGTCGAGGAGAAGACCGGCAAAGGATTCGGAGACGGCAAAAACCCGCTGCTTGTCTCATGCCGCTCGGGGGCGAAATTTTCCATGCCCGGAATGATGGACACGGTACTCAATATCGGGCTCAACGAAGAGACGGTTAAAGGTATGATTGAAGCCACAGGTGACCCCCGTTTCGTCTATGACTCCTTCCGCCGTCTCATCCAGATGTTCGGTACGGTGGTGATGGGCGTGCCGGACGAACCGTTTGAGGAGGTCATCGCCGATTTCCGGAAAGCGCGCGGAGCAATGAGTCATACCGATCTCACGGCTGAGGACTGGAAAACCATCGGCGAGCGCTTCAGGGAGATATTCCAGCGTTTCAGCAATCTCTGTTTTCCTGCCGATCCTTACGAGCAGCTTCGATTGGCAACCGAGGCCGTATTCAAATCCTGGAACGGCAAGCGCGCAATCGATTACCGGAATGCGGCGAAAATTTCCCACGACCTCGGCACCGCCGTGAATATTCAGACAATGGTGTTTGGCAACATGGGCGAGAGCAGCGCCACCGGTGTGGCGATGACCCGCAATGCGACAACCGGTGAGAAAAAGATCGAGGGCGACTACCTGATCAACGCCCAGGGTGAAGACGTGGTTGCGGGTATCCGGGCAACCTACCCGATTGAACAAATGGCTGAGACCATGCCGCATGCATGGAACCAGTTCGCGGAGATCGCCGGGAAACTGGAACAGCATTACCGTGACATGCAGGATGTCGAATTCACGATTGAGCGGGGCACCCTCTGGATGCTTCAGACGCGCACCGGCAAACGGACCGCTCAGGCTGCGGTTCGCATTGCCGCTGATCTGGCGGAAGAAGGCTTGATCACCCTGGCGGAAGCCGTTATGCGTGTCACTCCCGAACAGGTGGATTTTTTCCTGCACCCGCAGTTCAATGCCTCTTCCAAAAGGGCCGCGAAGGGGGAGGGCAGATTGCTGGCCAGCGGTTTGAATGTGTCTCCCGGCGCGGCAGTGGGTATGGTCGCTTTCAATGCGGATCTGGCCGAAAGCTTGGCCAAAAAGGGAGGCAAGCAGGTGATCATGGTCCGGCCGGAGACCAAGCCTGATGACGTTCACGGTATGCTGGCAGCCGAAGGAATTCTTACCAGCCGCGGCGGCCGAACCAGCCATGCGGCTCTGGTAGCCCGCCAGTTCGGAAAGCCTGCCGTCGTCGGCGTCGCTGCGCTGCAAATCGATATCGGACTGCATCTGATGACGGTCGGCAGCCAGGTCGTTAACGAAGGGGAATGGATTTCGATCGACGGCTCGACAGGCGAGGTTTTCCTGGGGCAAGTCGAAACAATGGTGCCCGACATCTCCGATCCCTGGCTGATGAAACTGCTCAAATGGGCTGACAGCTTCGGGCGGCTTGGCGTGTGGGCCAACGCAGACTATCCTCATGACGCCAAACGCGCCCGCGAGTATGGCGCCAGCGGCATCGGCCTTTGCCGCACCGAGCATATGTTCTTCCAAGCCGAGCGCCTTCCACTGGTGCAGAAGTTGATCATGACCAACGAGCCTACCATACGGCGTGAGGCTTTAGATGCGCTGCTGCCTTTCCAGCGAGAGGATTTCGTCGGTCTATTCAAGGCTATGGATGGATTGCCGGTGATCATTCGACTCATCGACCCCCCGCTGCATGAATTCCTGCCCGGTTTCGAACAGCTCATGAACGAGCTTACGGACAGCAAGATTCGCCTGCTGCATGCCAGGAATCTGCAAGAAATCGACGAACTCCTGCATAAGATCGAAGAAGACGAGCACGTCCTGAGGCGTGTAGAGACTCTGCGGGAATCCAACCCCATGCTGGGTCTGCGCGGCGTGCGCCTGGGAATAATGATGCCGGAGCTGACACAGATGCAGGTCAGGGCCATCTTCGAGGCTGCCTGTCACTGCGCGAAGCACGGGGTAGATGTCCAACCCGAGGTTATGATCCCGCTCACGGCTCACGTCAACGAGTTGATAGCGCAAAGAAAGGCTCTCGAGACGGTTGCAAAAGAGGTCATGAAGGAGCATGGAATAACGATCGACTACAAGTTCGGCACCATGATCGAAGTCCCGCGCGCTGCGCTCACCGCAGATGAAATCGCCGAGCATGCCGAGTTTTTCTCCTTCGGCACCAACGATCTTACTCAGACCACTTACGGGATAAGCAGGGATGATGCCGAAAAGGGATTCCTGATCGACTACATACAACAGGGGATTTTGCCCGAAAACCCGTTCGTGAGCATTGACGACAAAGGGGTGGCTAAACTAATGCGAACGGCCGTGGAACTGGGTCGAAAAACGCGCCCCGATCTGGAAGTGGGTATTTGCGGAGAACACGGAGGTGACCCAAAATCGATTGCCGTCTGCCACGATCTCGGACTCAATTACGTTAGCTGTTCGCCGTTTCGCGTGCCCATTGCCAGGCTCGCCGCCGCGCAGGTTGCCTTGAGAGAGCGCAGTAAAGACAGCCCGCAGATTGAATCGGCCGGTCAAAAAGCCTCTTGAATTTTGAGTTAACATGAAATCCTCGTTCAAATGCAACAGAATGCCGGATAGTGGTTCGAGGGCAGCGGAGGAGTGGCAGGAAATGGCATGAAATGGCGTGGTTTTCGGTTTTTAGAGGAGCGTAGCGGCCGCGGGAGGCATTGCTTCACCCTTATTCAATGATTTGGTCTTTGCCGGCGTCCGGAGACCAGACAGGGAGCGGGCCGCACATGCCGGTATCGGGATCGTACCTGTGCCGGTAGGAGCAGGCGACCTTAATTGATTCCTCCATGTGTTTCCAGCCCTTGACGAAATAAGAGCATCGATCATTGAAGCAGACGTAAAAATATTCCGCGCTCCAGGTCGAAAGGGGCGGAGTCCTCCACTTCTTCATTTTAAGATTGCAATATGGGCAGATAGTCTTGTCTTCGCTCATTTCACTCTCTGTTTTTGAGATAGGTCCCGGCGAACTGTTTCATCGTATTCTTCATGACCAGTTCGTAATTTTTGACGTTCGCATCGAAAACGGCGCCTATTTTTTCATAGCTCAGGTTCGGCAAATCTTCAGCGATTGCGAGGTATTGTTTTCTCACCTCTTCGGGCAGCGCGTTCACCATATTGCGTCCAAGCATGGATTCGAAAAGCCGGTACATGTTGCCCAGCAGTTTCTTGAGATCATCGGGCTGATGCTGCTCCCCCTTTTTTTCTACCAGCGTTTTAAGGAAATTCATGATATAGGGGTTTCGAACCGAGGCGGACGGGGCATGATTTTGAAACGTTTCGCTCTTTTGTTCGGACATATTCGCACCCTCCCGTTGATTTAACTTTAATGAAAACCGCTTATCTCAAATAGTTCAAGAGCAAAATGCGACTGGAGCACTCAGTTATGCGGGAAATAGTCGCGGGATGTTGCCAATTCTCCATCAAACCAGGCGAAGTTGAACACAATTGTGAGACGGCGGAGGGCATGCTCATCGAGCTTGCCGCGCAAGAATGCCGGTTGGCGGTCTTGCCGGAGATGTGGTCCTGCTCTTTTCCATATCCTATCCTCAGGGAGATGGCCGGGAAAATGCCTGCTATCCTGGAGAGGATGCGCAAAATTGCCAGGGGTAAGCGGTTGGTGATTGTCGGCAGCCTGCCCGAGGCAGTCGGCAAAACGATATTCAACACCAGTTATCTGATAAACAGCACTGGCAGGATTGCCGGGACATATCGAAAAGTTCATCTATTTTCGCTCTACAACGAGCAAAGGCTTTTCGGCTCGGGGCTGTCGGCGCAGGTCTTTTCAACCTCCATTGGGAAGATTGGCATGATGATCTGCTACGATCTGCGTTTTCCGGAGCTTGCCAGAAAAATGGCCCTCGACGGAGCGGAAATAATCTGCGTGTCGGCCCTCTGGCCTCTTGTAAGGATCGAACACTGGTCGTTGCTTCTGCGGGCCCGCGCGATTGAAAATCAACTCTTCGTAGTCGGTTGCAACGGATGCGGCGCCGAGGAGAAGATCACCTGGGGCGGCGCTTCGGCAATCATTTCTCCGCTCGGATCCGTCCTTGCGCAGGCCGGGCCGGGTGAGCAGCGCATCCTCGGGACCCTCAACCCGTCGGAGATGAGCGAATTCAGGAAAACCATCCCCTGCTTCGATGACCGCGCACCCGAAGTGTACGATCCATATTACTACGGAGATGACGATATTCCCTTCTGATCGGTTGTCATCATCGCGGTTGAAGGTTAATATGCTCCCACTTTGCTTTTCGGTTTGCCATGGCTTTTTTTCCAACAGAGGGATTGGGCACAGACAATGGGCACACATAAGACTTACCACGAGATAAATGAAAAGATACGCAGAGGCCAGGCTGTGGTGGTTACGGCCGAGGATATGGTCGGGATAGTCAGAAAGAAGGGAGCTGCAAGGGCTGCAAAGGAGGTGGACGTGGTGACCACCGGGACTTTTTCTCCCATGTGTTCCTCGGGCGTTTTCATAAATTTCGGACATACCAGTCCCCCCACCAAGGCAGCAAAGGTCTGGCTCAACAAGGTTCCAGCCTATGCAGGCCTTGCCGCTGTGGATATCTATCTCGGCGCAACCGAACCAGCGGATGACGACCCCCTTAACAAGATTCACCCCGGCGCGTTCGAATACGGCGGCGGGCACGTCATTGAGGACCTCGTGAGCGGCAAACCGGTGCACCTTCGCGCGGAAGCCTACGGGACCGACTGCTATCCGAATCGTTATTTCGAAAAGCATTTTACATTGAAGGAGCTTCCCTTCGCGGTGCTTTGCAACCCGCGAAACGCATATCAGAACTATAATTGCGCCGTTAACGCCTCGAAGGGGACAATTTACACATACATGGGAACGCTGAAGCCCAACTTTGGAAACGCCAATTATTGCTCTGCCGGTCAGCTCAGCCCGTTGCTGAACGATCCTTATTACAGGACCCTGGGGCTGGGTACGCGAATTTTCCTGGGAGGCGCCCAGGGCTTCATAACCTGGCACGGCACGCAGCACAAACCTGAAACTCCCCGGCTTCCAAACGGGACTCCCCGCAGTCCGGCAGGCACGCTGATGCTGATGGGCGACCTCAAGGAGATGAGTCCCCGATGGCTCATGGGCGCGAGCATCCTGGGATACGGGTGTTCTCTTGTGGTTGGGGTCGGGATTCCTATCCCCATCCTGGACGAGGATATGGCGCTGTTTACGGGAGTTTCCGACGAACAGATCGTTACCCAGGTAAAGGACTACAGTTTCACACGGCAGGATTCGATTTGCGAAGTCAATTACGCCCAGCTTCGCTCCGGAACGATCAGTGTCGAAGGCCGGGAAATCCCGACCGTGCCGCTTTCGAGTTATGTTCGCGCCAAAGAAATTGCCGAGATCCTCAAGAATTGGATCGAAAGAGGCGAGTTCATACTTGGAGAGCCTCAGAACATGATTCCCTCCGTTCCAAGGGCCGAGGCGGCGAGACGGGCGCAGTGACACTGCGAAGATCGCGGGCATGGCCCCGGGAGCGCAGGGGCGGGCGGGCTGGGGTCCCGGCCCTGCAACCGGTGAATCGGCGGCGTGGACAGGGAAGAAAAATTGGCAAGAAAAGCTAAAGGCATCGGGCTTCTATCGGGGGGCCTCGACTCCATGCTTGCCGTGAAAGTGCTGCAGGAACAGCAAGTCGAGTTGCTTGCAATCACCTTCGTAACTCCGTTTTTCGGACCGTCGCAGGGGATCGCGGCGGGCAAGAAGGCCGAAATAGAAACCCGGGCGCTGGATATTTCGGAAGTCCATTTCGAGATGCTTAAGAACCCGCGATACGGTTACGGAAGTCAACTGAACCCGTGTATCGACTGCCACGGGCTTATGCTCAGGGAAGCCGGAAAACTAATGGAGGCGGAGGGCGCAGACTTTCTTTTCACGGGCGAGGTGCTCGGCCAGCGTCCGATGAGCCAGCGCCGCGATTCACTCAGAAGCGTCGAAAAGCTCTCCGGCCTGACCGGACGCATCCTCCGCCCGCTGAGCGCGAAACTTTTGCCCTTTACAGCAGTCGAGGAACAGGGGCTGGTTGACAGGAATATGCTGCTTGACATCCATGGCCGCTCGCGCAGGCGCCAGAAGGAACTCGCCCAAAAATACCGCCTGACGGAATATCCGCAGCCGGGAGGGGGCTGCATGCTGACAAGCGAGGGTTTTTCAAACCGGCTCCGCAAACTTCTCGGCGCCCGTCCCGGCGCAACCGTTGAGGATGTCGAGATCATCAAATGGGGCCGCGCCTTTATGCTCCCCGGCAAAACGATCTGCATGGTCGGCCGGCAGCAGAGCGAAAACTCCAAGCTCGAGTCTGTCGTCAGAGCACAGGATATACTATTGCGGCCCGCCAATTATCCCGGCCCTACATGCCTGCTTCTGGCGCCGGACGGGCCATTCGATATCGAGGGGGCCTCGGCCCTCTCAGCCACGTACAGCGACGCGCCGGAACAGGCGCAGGTGGATATCAAATGGTGGGTGGGCGGGCCGACTCGGGGCAGCGAGACCGGAACTTGTCGTACCGAGGCAAAAACAAAGGATTTTTTCAAGCAGATGCTCATTTGAGAGCCCTTGGTGGTCAGTGGCCGGAAAAAACCTCCGACCACTCAAGACTGACGTCTGGAGACTGTGTCATGCCTTCGGCGTCGATTCATCCGTCCCGTAGTCGCACCAGGGGCGCAGAGGGCAGAGGGAACATTTAGGCTTCCTGGCGATGCAAATTCTTCTGCCATGCTGGATCAACTGGTGAGAGAATTTTATCCATTTATCCTTCGGTAAAACGGCCATCAGGTCCCGCTCGATTTTGTCCCGGTCTTTTTCACGGCTCAGACCAAGCCTGGCCGACAGCCGCGCGACGTGCGTATCGACTGCGATTCCCGGAATGCCGAAAGCATTGCCCAATATTACATTTGCCGTTTTTCGTCCTATTCCGGGCAGTCCGACCAATGTATCGAGGTCCGGAGGCACCCGGCCGCCAAACCGGTTGGCCAGGATTCCGCACGACCCCTTGATGGCCAGCGCCTTATTGTGATAGAAACCCGTGGACTTGATGTCGAGTTCCAACTGCTCTACAGGGACCTCGGCAAACGCCCGGGCAGAGCGATACTTATCGAACAGGGCCGGCGTAACCTTGTTTACCTGCTCGTCGGTGCACTGGGCTGAGAGGATGGTCGCGATCATGATCTGGAGCGGGTCATGAAAATCGAGGGAACATTGTGCGTCGGGATAGATTTCGCCCAGTATTTTCAGGATTGACTTTACCTTGTCTGAAGATGTATGAATGCCGCCCAAAATGTTCTCCTTTTCCAATAGTAGTGACTTGCAAAAGGTTCAGGTGAGATTAGATTTCTATGTCAAATTTCGGGTTTGATTTCAAGCCGAAACGCCCGTTTACGACACAGGCCCCGGGGGCCAGGGCTCAACACGTGATATGGCAGGCACACAATGGACTTTAGAGACAAAGGGCCTTTCAGGTCGATAATTTCAAAGACCCGCGCCAGAAGGGCGAGCGGTATCCACATCATAATCTGCCCTTTCTGCGATAACGGTCATTCCATACCGACTGACTTCGACTCGATCCACCGCTGCACCTGCGGAGCGTGTTTCAAGGTTTGCGGAACCGATACGCTGGAGACCGGAGTGGGCGATATCGCCAGCACGCTTTGGAACGAGGATGAACTGAACCTTGTGCGCTCGGTTCCGGTCGATTTCTGCAACATCGTCATAGAAAGGGATTTCGACCGTTTGCTCGACCTCAAGCGCACCTCACCCGACCCATGCGGGATAGAGCGCTTCTGCAAGTATGATGTCAACCTTAACCTAAGCCTCGTCTGGGTAAAGAGGCTGTTTTGACCGGCACTCGCGCCTTCCCGCCGCCACTCCAGGCCCCAAGCTCAAACCCGCATCTGGACCGGCATCGCCAGTTTGCAATCCAATTTGAAACTGTCTTCGAGCCGATGAGATTTGCGCCGGTGATTCTTGACACCGCATGCGGAAGGGGCTATGTTCCACGCACCGGGGATGTAGCTCAGTTGGGAGAGCGCAGGCTTCGCAAGTCTGAGGTCGAGGGTTCGAATCCCTTCATCTCCATCCTAATTTCGACTCCGGGAACCCTGGTCAATCTGAAGGCAAAACTAACCGGGAATTGACGATACATAGATGGGCGGCAAGTCACTTGCCGCCCAAATTTCACAATGCTCGCAGCAACCGGGGCAGCGCTTATTGCGCGGCCTCGACTTTTTTCGGGCGGGGTGCGCTGATTAAGGCTTCGCCGTCGAGAACCACGGTACCGTCCTGCCTTGAACAGGTAGTTTGCAGCCGAAGTTGTTTTTTTTCTCTCATAATCTCGATGACTTCAACGCGCGCTGTTACGGTGTCGCCCATTCTGATCGGGGCGAGGAAGTTAAGCTCCTGTCTGACATATACGGAACCAGGACCGGGCAAACGCGTTCCCAGGACAGTCGAAATGAGCCCGGCCGCCAGCATACCGTGCACGATCCTTGTTTTGAAAAAAGTTTGCCGCGCATATTCTTCATTGATATGAGCGGGATTGAGATCTCCGGTGACACCGGCGTAAAGGTAGACGTCGGATTCGGAGATGGTTTTAGAAAACTCGGCGGTTTCGTTCAGCCTGATTTCATCGATTGTTTTCCCGATCATATTCGGTTACCTTCTTTTCAGGAGGTTGCGCGCGATCACGAGGCGCATTATTTCATTGGTGCCTTCGTAGATCTGGGTGATTTTAGCGTCCCGCATAAACCTTTCAACAGGGTAGTCTTTGCAGTATCCATATCCGCCGAAAATCTGCACGCCCTCCACGGTGGCCGACATCGCGGTGTCCGAAGCGAGGAGCTTGGCCATTGCCGATTCTTTTTCGTAAGGCTTCTTATTGTCCTCCAGCCATGCAGCGCGCAGGATCATCAGTTCAGCCGCGTCCAGTTGCGTAGCCATATCGGCGAGCTTCCACTGGATGGCCTGGAAATTGGAAATAGGCTGGTTGAACTGCTCGCGGGTTTTGCTATAGTCAAGTGAGGCTTCCAGAGCGGCCCTGCCGATGCCAAGCGCCTGGGAGGCGATTCCGATGCGTCCTCCATCCAGGGTGGTAAGCATTTGCCTGAAACCCTCGCCGGGTTTGCCCAGCAGGTTCTGTGCCGGGATTCGAGCATCCTCGAAGACCAGTTCCGCCGTTCCGGAGGCGTTAATTCCGAGCTTATCCTCGACCTTGCCCACGCGGAAGCCAGGCGTATTTTGGAAATCTATGATGAACGAACTTATACCCTTGTACCCGGCGGACTTATCGGTAATTGCAGCCAGTACGCAGTATCTTGCGACATTGCCGTTGGTGATGAATCGCTTGGTCCCGTTTATGATCCATTCATCGCCGCTTGGAACCACCGTGGTCAACATTTTTGCGGGGTCCGAACCTGCGCCCGCTTCGGTCAGCCCGTAGCAGCCGAGGACCTCTCCGCTCGCAACGGGCCGCAGGTACTTCTGCTTCTGTTCCTCGGTGCCGTAGGCATATATCGGAAAATTGTAGAGGCTGTTGCAAACGCTCATGATGACCCCGCACGAGGCGCATGCTTTGGATATTTCGATCGTCGCCAGAGCATAGGAAACGTAGTCCATTCCCGCCCCGCCGTATTCTTCAGGAATTGTGACCCCCATCAGACCCAGTTCCCCCATTTTTGCGCATATTTCGGCGGGATGGGCATGGGTGCGGTCGAATTCGGCAGCAACGGGCTTGATTTCCCGCTCAGCAAACTTCCGGGCCATTTCCTGAATCATCTTTTGCTCGTCCGTCAGCTCGAAATTCATGTGGTTTACCTCCCCGGGGTCAGGTTTATTTTGTCAGGGTACCCTTGAACTGCGGTTTTCGTTTTTCAAGAAAAGCGGAGACACCCTCACGCATATCCTCACTTCCGAAACAGACTCCGAAGGCTTCAACTTCAAGGGCGCAACCATTTCTGAGGTCCAGGTCGAGACCGCAGTTGATGACTTTCTTTATGGTCCTGAGCACCACTGCGGATTTGGAGGCAAGCGTGCGTGCGACTTTCATGGTTTCATCGAAAAGCTGGTCGGCCGGAAAGATTTTTGCCACAAGGCCAAGGTCTTTGGCCTGCTGAGCATCGATCATTTCTCCGGTCATGCAGATCTCTTTAGCCTTGGCGCGGCCTACCATACGCGAGAGCCTCTGCGTTCCGCCAAACCCGGGAATAAGCCCAAGATTTACTTCCGGCTGGCCGAATCTCGCCTTGTCGGAGGCGTAGATAAAATCGCAGGCCATTGCTATTTCGCACCCACCCCCGAGCGCAAAGCCGTTGACACACGCGATAACAGGCTTGGGAAGCTGTTCGATCTCGAAGAAAACACCCTGGCCGGTTTCTGCAAAAAGACGCGCACTCAACGGGTTAAAGTTGGGGAACTCGTTTATATCGGCGCCTGCCACGAACGCTCTTTCTCCAGCGCCGGTAAACACCAGCACACGAATTTCGTCCTCTCGAGCCGCACGCCCCAATACATCGGCAACCTCGTTCAGGGTAGATGGGCTGAGAGCGTTCAGGACTTTTGGCCTGTTAAAGGTCAGGACCCCTACGCCATCTTGAATTTGGAAAAGGATATTCTCATAGTTCATCAATGTATCTCCTCCTGCTTGAGACATTTCAGTGTCGTTGAACGGCAAGGAGCGCTCCCCTGCCTCCGCTTGTACGCAAGGTCGTTATATCTTTATGGAGCCGCGTTATTTTCCGCGCAAAAGAGTGGTAAGAGTTAATGTTCCTGAGGCGCCTATCGGGTATCCAAGTGCGTTGGCAGTATACGGGCACATACCCGCTTTTGTCAAATTAAATAGCGATTTCAAGATGTCCAGGGACGCAAGGTCGGGTAGCCGCAGCCATAGAGTTCCAGCCCGAAACGCGACAGGTTTTCAACGGCTTCCACGGCCACCGGGATATCGCCGGCCTGGAACTTCTCCCGGGGAGGCGGATTGAATATCATTAAAAAAGGTGCAACTTGATGTGCGGCCCGGATTGACTGAATTCGCCCCGGATTTTTTCAAAAACAGAGGCGATTGTAAATTCCACTTTCCTGCGAAATGCAAAAAATGAGATCGCAGAGCACTTGCATCTGAAACCAAAAGGTGTTAGTAGAAGCCAAGCTGGCGAAAAGGTAACTGGAAGCCTTGCAACCTGTGCCTCACGACCTTCTGTCGCGTCCTTACCGGTGTAAGCAATAATTCAAAGCCTGATGCCGGCAAAATGCTGCGCAAAATTTTCTTGACAGGTGTGTGCATCTTTGTATATGTAGCGCCGCGTAGCGATTTTTGCACAACCCTGCCAGCCAGAGGGCCTTTTAACCGAAAACTTAACCGAAAGCCGAACGGAGGGGAAAAATAGATGCCAGAGGCTGCATTGTCCGGCGCGGCGTAAACAGGCAAGACTTTCGAGCCGGATGATGTCGTCTGGGAAAATTGGTATCAGGGCCGCATGAGGTCAGAGATGTCCCTCATTTAGAAACCTCGAATTGCAAAACGCCGAGCAAGATCATTAGCTGTCTGCGGAAACAGCCAAAATTCAAGAAGTTTGTTTGCCTATACCCCCACGGCAGACAATGAGGAAGGAGGTGTGGAAACTCACGGTGATATTGGGGTTTTATTGGCATGGCGTTTTTTCGACTAACCTTAGGAGGTAAATTATGCCAAGTTTTGTGATCCTTGAGAAGTGCGACGGCTGCAAAGGGCAGGATAAGACTGCCTGCATGTACATTTGTCCCAACGATCTGATGGTTCTCGACAAGGAAAAGATGAAGGCTTTCAACCGGGCGCCCGAGATGTGTTGGGAATGTTACAACTGTGTAAAGATCTGCCCTCAGCAATCGATTGACGTACGCGCCTATGCTGATTTCGTCCCTATGGGAGCCTCGGTTGTTCCCCTGCGCGGCTCCGAAGACATCATGTGGACGGTCAAATTCCGTAACGGCCAGGTAAAGCGTTTCAAGTTCCCCATCCGGACCACTCCGGAAGGCAAAGCTGAACCGCTGGGCGGTTTCGAGACCGGATCGGACGACATCAAGTCTAACGTGCTGTGTACAGAACCAGCTTCTTCAGGGGCTGCGGCAATTCCCACCCTGAAGTAATAATCGCTTGCTGAAGGAGGATAACGATATGCCAAATTTTGAAACCGTAGTGGTCGAAACCGATCTTCTAATACTGGGTGGAGGAATGTCGGCTTGCGGCGCAACTTTCGAAGCTGCATACTGGGCGAAAAAGAACGGGCTGAAGGTCGCCGTTGTTGACAAGGCCGCCATGGATCGTTCGGGCGCCGTTGCGATGGGTCTTTCGGCCATCAACCAGTACATTGGCTGGGCTGCGGGCGACAATACTCTGGAAGATTACGTCAAATATGTGCGCCAGGACCTCATGGGCGTTTCCCGTGAAGACCTGGTCTACGATATCGCACGCCACGTCGACTCATCCGTTCATCTTTTCGAAAAATGGGGTTTGCCGATTTGGACAGATGCGAATGGGAAGTACGTTCATGA
Organism: uncultured delta proteobacterium; assembly: GCA_963805125.1. GTDB lineage: Bacteria > Desulfobacterota > Syntrophobacteria > Syntrophobacterales > Syntrophobacteraceae > SbD1. The sequence goes on from CAWDTD010000003.1 coordinate 195,381, forward strand.
AGGCCGCTGGCAGATCATGATCAACGGTGAATCCTACAAGGTCATCGTTGCCGAAGCGGCCAAGAACGCACTTGCCCAGATGGGTGAGCAGGGTGAACTTTTCGAGCGCATTTTCATCGTCGACCCTCTGATGGATGGAGACCGCGTCGCCGGCGCCGTTGGTTTCAGCGTTCGCGAGGACAAGTTCTACGTATTCAAGGCCAAAGCGACTCTGGCCGCCATGGGCGGCGCCGTTCACGTTTTCCGTCCCCGTTCGGTTGGCGAGGGTCTGGGACGCGCCTGGTATCCTCCGTGGAATTCCGGTTCGACGGCTTATTTCACCATCAAGGCCGGCGCCGAGATGACCTGCCAGGAAGTACGCTTCATTCCCGTACGGTTTAAGGACGGCTACGGCCCGGTGGGCGCATGGTTCCTGCTGTTCAAGTCCCGCGCAACCAACGCGATGGGCGAGGAATACATGGTGACCCGCGCCCACGAGCTGCCAAAGTGGGCGCCTTACGGTCTGGGGAAACCCATCCCGGCGAACCTGCGCAACTGGCTGGGCATGGAAGACGTGTTTGCGGGCAAAGGCCCGATCTACATGAGAACAGAAGAGGCCATTGCCAACATCGCCGCCCAGTCCAAAGACGATCCCAAGGCTTTCAAAAGGAAAATGAAAGAACTCGAAAGCGAAGCCTGGGAAGACTTCCTCGACATGACGATCAGTCAGGCCCTGCTCTGGGCCGGCATGAACATCCAGCCCGAAGAGAAGTCTTCTGAAATCGCCGCGGCCGAACCTTACTTCATCGGCTCGCACTCCGGGGCTTCCGGCGCATGGGTATGCGGTCCCGAAGACGTCATGCCTGCCGAATACAAGAAGCAGTGGCAACCCATCGGTGTGTACAACCACATGACCACCGTCAGGGGTCTCTTCACAGCAGGCGACGGCGCCGGCGCATCGAGCCATAAGTTCTCCTCCGGCTCTCACGCAGAAGGCCGTATTGCCGCCAAGGGCGCCATCGCATTCATCCTTGACAACAACACCATGCCCAATGTCGACATGGGAGCGGTCGAGGAACTGAAGAAGAAAATCCTGGCCCCCATGGATCTTTTCGAACAAAACGTCAAGTACTCCAGCGACCCGGACATCAACCCGGCGTTCATTAAGCCCAAGATGTTCATGTTCCGGCTCCAGAAGCTCATGGACGAGTACTGCGGGGGCGTATCCTCGCAGTTCACCACCAACAAGGCCCTGCTCGAAAGAGGGCTTGAGCTGATGGTGATGCTCAAGGAAGACTCCGCAAAGCTGGCCGCCGCCGACCTCCACGAACTGCTCCGCGTATGGGAAAACACCCACCGCATGTGGATCGCGGAAAGCCATCTGCGGCATGTCCTGTTTCGTGAAGAGAGCCGTTGGCCCGGGTATTACTTCCGCGCCGACTTCCCCGACATGGACGAGGTGAACTGGAAGTGCTTCGTCAACTCGGTATATGATCCCAAAACCGATCAGTGGACGATGAAGAAGGTTCCCATTGTCAATCTCGCGGTTTAAGGCAAATACATTGACTTGAACAACCTCCTCGCGCCAGCATAGGGCCGGGAGGTTTTTTTGTGCAAGCCCGAGGGCACTTTAAGGAGATATCAGATTATGGCCGCTATAGGACATGGCAAGAAACCCATAATTGAAAGAATCCTGGAACCTGCTGAAGCCAAAAAGAAGATACAGGGATTAACCCGGATTCCCGTACGCAGCCAGATCGCGAACGAGATCATAGGCATCAGCTATGGCTTTTTTTCCCCGATCCAAGGTTTCATGAACAAGGCCGATGTGGATTCAGTGGTCAAGAACATGAGATTGGCAAACGGCGTCGTCTGGAGCATTCCGATCGTATTGGACATGTCGGACGCCGACATAACCAAGTATGGCGTCAAGCCGGGCCAGCCGGTCGTTTTGACCTACGACGGCAACCCGATGGCCCTCTTCGAGGTCGAAGAGATCTTCACTTACGACAAGAAGGAAATGGCCCGGTCGATATACGGGACCACCGAAGAAAAACACCCCGGCTGCGCACGGACCTATAAGTACGCCGACAAGTTCATCGGTGGCAAGATCACCCTGGTAAGCCGCCCCAAGATCAACGACCCTTACGGCCCCTATTTCATCACCCCTCTGAAGATGAGGCAGAAATTCGAGGAAAGAGGCTGGAAGCGGGTCGTGGCTCACCAGACCAGGAATGTCCCCCATACAGGTCACGAGTGGCTGATGAAGGGCGCCTGGAGCCAGACATACGCCGAACTCCCCATTGACAAGCCCCTGTGCGGCATTCTCGTCAATGCGATCATCGGCGAGAAGCGCAAAGGTGACTACATTGACGAAGCGATCATCCTGACCCAGGACGAGCTGAGGAAATCCGGGTATTTCGGCGATCATAACCACCTGACCTCGCTGACTTTCTGGGATATGCGCTACGCCGGTCCCAAGGAAGCCATTTTCCATGCGGCGCTACGGACCAATCTCGGCCTCACGCACCACATGTTCGGTCGTGATCATGCCGGCGTTGGGACCTACTATGGCGCCTACGATGCTCACAATTTGCTCGCCAAGGTACAGGACGAGCTCGATATCGTTCCGGTCTACTCGATGAACTGGCTCTACTGCCCGCACTGCGGCGAGGTAACCTCCGAAGGTCTGTGCAACCATAAGAGCGAATGGCAGAAGTTCAGCGGAAGCCTTATCCGCAGCATCGTCGATGACGGTGTAAAGCCGCCGCGGCTCATTTTCCGCCCGGAGGTTTTCGACCTTGTAATGGAATGCGCCGAAAAGTACGGCTTCGGCTCACCGTTTGTAACCGACGAATACCTTGCGAAGAGGGTCCCGGTTTTCTCCGTTCCGCCTCTTAGTTAGGTTGAAGAGGCGAATGCCACAGAAGGAGTCTCATAATGGCTGATGGAAAATATCCGATCAATATTTGGGTAAATGAAGAGCGCTTTGCAAAACTGGACAAAGCGGGCCTTAGCGGCATGACCAAAGAGGCAATGGCAGGGCTGAAGGTTATCTTCGTTTATGCCAACGACCAACAGAAAGACAAGCTCCTGAAGGCTTATCCCGGCGCGAAATTCGACTCTGCGACCACGAAAAGCATCGAGCTTCTGCCGCGTAAGGTAAAGGACGAGATCTTCGACCTGGTAATAAAAAACAAAAACATCGACGTTCTGGACGAATTTCTCAAGGGTAAGTAATCGCCGGAACGGTTTGTGCCACTGGGCAGGAGGGGGAGTCGCCTCCCCCGTCCTCCCACACCACGGCGCACACGGTTCCGCACCCGGCAGATCCTGAGATGGACAAGTATTGCTGCTTTGAGCACCTTGGCGCAAATGAGTCGAGGGGCGCCGACTATGAAGTACGCCTGAGGCACGGCAGTTCGGGAATTGCCATAATCAGCATTCACGGCGGAGCGATAGAGCCCGGGACTTCCGAAATTGCGGAGGCCGTTGCTGGCGCCGACCACACATTTTATACCCTGAGAGGGATAAAGAAGGCAGGAAACAGAGACCTCCATATTACGAGCACCCTCTTTGACGAGCCTGCCGCGCTTGAAATCGTCCGCCGTTCGGAGACCATCATCTCGATACACGGCTGTTCAGAAGAAGAAGAGGTTGTTCATGCGGGAGGGACCGACTCCAGGTTGAGGCAATGCATCGCAGAAAAACTGCGGCAGGCTGGATTCAAGGCGCCTCGCGGGGCGTTGAATTTAAGGGGTCTGGACAAGCATAACATCTGCAATCGGTGCAGGCGCGGAATGGGCGTGCAATTGGAGATCAGCAAAGGCTTGCGGGCCGCGATGTTTGGAGATATTTCAGATGTGAGGGACCTTAGCGGCGGGATTTTTCACGAGTTTGTTCAGGCGGTGCGCGAGGCGATCGAGCAATTCAAATTGTCAAAGGAGGTTGTGTATTAGCCGCCGGCCCCGGGCAAAAACAAAAGCGGCTCTGGCAGGTCCCTGGCACGTTGATGTTTCCCGAGACTATCCGGGCCTTTTTCGCATTGAAAAAACTCTATTTCAGGGATATATTATAGCGTTCTATTCGCAAGAACAGTTCGACAAAATACCTCATGCGGAACAGTTCAAATCGGTTCTTCCTGCTGCTAGTTCGCTCCTGCTCCCGTGGATCTCTTTAGTATTCCGCTTCTTTGCGAATCCGTAATTTCCCAAAAATCGGCTTTTCAGCAAAATCAAGTGAAAAATGGAGGAGTCGCATGGCTGATGCTCAAAATGGCAACCGGACGATTCTTGTCGCGGGTGGCGGCATAGCCGGGCTGAGCGCCGCTGTGGAAGCCGCCGAAGCGGGTTTCCAGGTGATCCTGGTCGAACGGGAACCCTCTCTGGGCGGTCGGGTTGCGCGCATGAACAAGTACTTCCCGAAGCTTTGTCCCCCTCAGTGCGGACTCGAGATAAACTTCCGCCGCATCCGGAACAACCCGCTCATTCGGGTGATGACCATGTCGGAGGTGGAAAAAATCGAGGGGGAACCGGGCAATTATACAGTCGTGATACGGGTCAATCCCCGGTATGTGAACGAAAAATGCACCGCGTGCGGACAATGCTCCCAAGCAGCCAAAACGGAAATCTCGAATCCTTTCGACTACGGCTTGAGCGCTGTAAAGGCTGCTTACCTGCCGCATGAATTCGCATACCCGATGCGCTATGTAATAGCTCCGCAGATAATCGGCACGCCCGAGGCCAAGGCGATAGAGGCTGCCTGCGAGTATGGAGCCGTCGAGCTGGACATGGCTCCCCGAACCGTCGAGATCAAAGCCGGGGCCATAATATGGGCCACCGGATGGGTGCCTTTCGACACATCGGCCATTTCATACTACGGGGCCGGCAAGTATCGAAATGTGGTCTCGAATGCTGTAATGGAACGGCTTGCATCCCCAAATGGGCCCACCAGGGGTCTCATATCGAGGCCCTCGGATGGAAAACCGGTGAAGAAGATTGCGTTCGTTCAATGCGCCGGGTCAAGAGACGAGAACAATCTTCCCTACTGTTCGGGGGTCTGCTGCCTCGCATCCCTCAAGCAGGCGACCTATCTGCTGGAACAGGATCAGGAGGCGAGGGTTTGGATTTTTTACATAGACATCCGAGCCCCCGGCAGGTTCGAAGGCTTCTTCAACAAGGTCCGGGAAGATGAACGCGTCAACCTGGTGAAGGGCAAAGCGGGGGAGATCACCGAAAGCCTTGAGACGGGGATGGTTTGCGTGCAGGTAGAAGACCAGGCGACAGGAAAGATACTCCGGGACGATTTCGATCTCGTGGTTCTGGCTGCCGGGATGGTCCCCAGTACAGCCACAGAGAAAATCCCGGCCGAGGCGGTCTATGACCAGGATGGCTTCCTTCTGAGGGGAAATACGCCGGGCATAATCGGCGCCGGGTGCGTAAGGACCCCGGCCGACGTGTCATCGAGCGTTCAGGACGCGACCGCAGCCGTTCTTCTGGCAATCCAGGCGTGCAGGAGGTAGAGGATGGAAAAGAAAATCGGCGTATATATCTGTTCGGGCTGTGGTATCGGCCGGAGCATGGACCTGGACGCTCTGTCCGCAGTAGCCGCTGAGTACAAGGTTGCAGTCTGCCGCCAGGACCCTTTTTTGTGCGGGCATGAGGGCGTCTCGCGCATAGTTGCCGATATGGATGCGGAGGGCCTCAGCAGTGCCGTGATCGCAGCCTGCTCACAACGGGTGATGACGGACGTGTTCAATTTCACGGACAAGATAATCGAGAGGGTGAACCTGCGCGAACAGGTTGCATGGTCCCAGCCGGCAGGGGAAGAAGACACCCTCATGATGGCCCAGGACGCGCTCAGAATGGGTCTTGTGCGGGCTAGGGAGTCCGAACCGCCGGAGCCTTTTATCTCGGAAGACCCCAGTAAGAGAATTCTGGTGGTAGGCGGTGGATTGACCGGAATGACCGCCGCAGTGGAAGCCGCAAAGGCGGGATATGAAGTTGTGCTGGTCGAAAAAGAAGAAAAGCTCGGAGGCTATCTCAAGGACGTATACCGGCTGCCTGCCTGCGAACCTCCCTATGAAAGCCTTCAGGAATTCAATTTAGACGATATGACGGCCTCAGTTGCAACGCAGCCCGGCGTAACGATTTATACCGGGGCGACGGTGGCTTCTGTTTCAGGGAGCCCATGCATGTTCGATGTGGAGATACAGCAAAATGGATCGACCAACCCCGAGCGGGCAGGCTCGATAATCCTGGCCACGGGGTCGGTTCCCTACGATGCTTCGAGGCTGGAACACCTCTGCTACGGGGCATCTGCGGATGTAATCACCGCCCGCGATCTCGAAGCCATGTTCAAGAGAGGCGAGGTGAAGCGGCCCTCGAACGGCCGGCCGGTTGAAAGCGTGGCCTTTATTCTTTGCGCGGGTTCACGCGACCCGGACCACCTGCCCTACTGTTCGTCGGCGTGTTGCGTTGAATCTTTAAAGCAAGCCAAATACTTCAAGGAAGCCAACCCGCAGATGCCGGTCTACATTTTTTATAAAGACATACGTTCGGCGGGAAGCTACGAACTGCTCTACAAGCAACTTCAGAAAGAAGGCGTCATTTTTGTGCGGGGGGCTGTCACGGGCATGGATGACGACGGTTCAGGCGGCTTCGTGATAACTTCGGACGATATACTCACCGGTTCCCCGATCATGTCGGAGAGCGTGGACCTGGTGGTGCTGGTGACGGGCATGGTCCCGACAAGCGCCCTGGGCGAGCCTTTCAAGCCACAGACCTCCCAGCAGGAGGAGGAGCCATCGCAGGTACGGGCCGACAGCATCCTTGTTTCCAACCTTCTCAACCTGAAATACAGGCAGGGGCCGGAGCTGCCCGCCCTCGAATACGGGTTTCCCGATTCCCACTTTATCTGCTTTCCTTATGAATCGCGCCGCACGGGGATCTATCCCGCAGGCTCGGTTCGCGCCCCGATGGATTACGAGCGGGCCAAAACCGACGCAATGGGAGCAGCCCTGAAGGCCATCCAATGCGTCGAAATGGTTTCCCGGGGAAAGGCTGTCCACCCCAGGGCCGGGGACCAGAGCTACCCTGAATTCTTCATGCAACGCTGCACCCAATGTAAGCGCTGCACCGAAGAATGCCCCTTCGGTGCGATAAACGAAGATGAAAAGGCCAATCCTCTGCCCAACCCGACCCGTTGCCGGAGGTGCGGCGTTTGCATGGGGGCCTGTCCGGAAAGGATCATTTCCTTTAAGAACTACTCTGTGGGCATGATTGGAAACATGATCAAAAGCATCAATGTGCCCGACGAGTATGATGAAAAACCGAGAATCCTGGTGCTGGCATGCGAAAACGACGCCTATCCAGCCCTGGACATGGCCGGGATCGAGCGGCTGTCTTATAATCCATGGGTCAGGTTCATCCCCGTGCGCTGCCTTGGTTCCATGAACCTTGTCTGGATCGCCGATGCCCTCTCGAAAGGAATCGACGGCATCCTGCTTCTCGGATGCAGGCACGGAGACGATTACCAGTGCCATTTCATCAAAGGCAGCGAACTGGCCAACATTCGGATGACCAAGATTCAGGAAACGCTTAACAGGCTCGTTCTGGAATCCGATCGGATCAGGCTCGAACAGATAGCGATTACAGACTACATTCGGATTCCGGAGATTCTGGACAGCTTTGCCGAAAAACTGAACGCTCTGGGACCCAATCCCTACAAAGGATATTGATCCGATCTTAATCCCTATGGCGCCTGTAAATCAGACAGCAAGGAGCACTCGACAATGGAACCGAAAAACATCCTGCTTGAGATGAAGGATTATATAATCGAAATGGGGGCCGAGACGATCAACTGGTGCATGCAGTGCGGTCTTTGCACAAATCTGTGCCCCTGGAGGCTGGTGCCCGGACAAACCAGCGAAGCGTTCAACATACGATACATGCAGCGGCTCGGGCAGATGGGAATCGAGGGTTTCGAGGATGAGAACATGCTCTTCGCCTGCTCGACCTGCGGAATGTGCGAGAACAACTGCCCTCGCGGAGTAAAAATAATAGATAACGTCAGGTCGATGCGGGCAAGCATTGTTGGCGGGGGCATGCCTCCCGCCGGGTTGCGCCCGATACTGGGAAGCTCTCACGCAAACGGAAATCCGTGGTCCGGTCCACGCGAGAAAAGGACTCAATGGCAGGAGGGCTTGGACATTCCCCGGTTTGGACCCGATACGGAGTACTTCCTCTTCGTGTGCTGCCATTCGTGTTACGACCCGCGCAGCATAAAGATCGCGCGAAGCATAGCGCAGCTTCTGCTTCACGGCGGCGTGAGCTTTGGAGTAATCGGGGTGGAAGAAAACTGCTGCGGCGAGAGCATGCGCAAGATTGGGGACGAGGAACTCTTCCAGAAGCTTGCCGGAGCCAACATGGAACTTTTCGCCGCAAACGGCGTAAGAAAGATTATCACAACATCTCCTCACTGCCTGTGGAGTTTCAAGAACGATTACTCGAAACTCGGGGCGGAATGGGAAGTTTTTCATTACACCGAGGTTCTCAGCCGGCTGGTTGCCGAGGGCAAGATCAGTCCGAGCGCAAAATCGGGCAAGAAGACCTCTTTTCACGATCCCTGCTATCTCGGAAGGCACAGCGGCATATATGATGCGCCCAGGGAACTGCTGAGATCGATTCCCGGAACTGAAATCAAGGAACTCCAGCGCTCGCGCGACTCAAGCCTTTGCTGTGCAGGAGGAGGCGGGCGCATTTGGGCCGAGATCCCGATGGGCGAACGCTTCGGGGAACTCCGGGTACTGGATGCCATCAGCGCCGGAGCGGAAGTGCTCGCCACTGCATGTCCTTATTGCGTCAACATGATGACCGATGCCTGCAACAGCCTCGATAAGCAGGAAGCTTTGGAGATCAAGGAACTTTCGGAGCTGCTGGTGGAGAGTCTGTAGCATACGGAATTAAGGGAGAGTTTAATGGCAATCACTCCGGATGATTTGAAATTACGCGCAATCGACTACCTGCTTGCCAGCACAGAGGACGGGCATCTCGTACTCGAGCCTTTCTGCTCGTGCGGGTCCGCGCTGGACGAGGACTACCAGTGCGCACAGTGTGGAAAGATCTGCGACTGCAAGTTCGTAGCATGCACAGGCGTGCAGGCGCTTGGCATCGTCGAAAAACTGATTTCCGGAAGCCCCGGTTTCCGGAACTTCGAAGCATCACTGCTGGTGAAGTAGAGAAATTCCGAATGCAACCGACTCACGCATCACAAAACCTGACCGAAAACAGTCCATTTAATTTTGCCTGCCATGACGCTTTGCCATGTTTTACCCAGTGCTGCAAAGACGTAAACATCTACCTCACGCCCTTTGATGTTTTGCGGTTGAGGCAGGCCCTCGGGATGGGGTCTTCCGGGTTTCTGGCAAAATACACTCGCAGTTTTCTCGCCAAGGCCGCAAATATTCCCGTCGTGCAGCTTCTAATGGAGCCGCGGACTCTTTACTGCCCCTTTGTTTCCGAAGAGGGATGCCGGGTCTATGAAAACCGGCCATGGGCATGCCGGATGTTTCCGCTTGACCTTTCCTCCACTGATGCACAATTTCGGATCATTGTCGGAAAAGAGCGCTGCAAAGGGCTGTGCGAGCGGTCCAGGGGCACGGTCAGAGACTGGCTCGAATCCCAGCGTGTCCTTGAATATGCCGAAATGGACAGAGCATTTCAATCCGTGGTTCCCGAACGCTTCAAGCCAGGCGCCCCGATGAACGAAGGCCTCGGACGGATGCTGTTTATGGCGTACGATTTGGACCGATTTGCCGAACTACTCAAAGACAGCCGCTTTTTGACGTTTCACGAGGTGGACGATGAAATGCTCTGCCGGGTCAGGGAAGACATGAAAGAGCTTCTGAAACTTGCCTTCCGCTATATTCGCGCGCAAATGGACGAGCTTTACCAGATTGTTTGAGATATGAAAATGGAGATAAGGGAAACGGCGCCGGAAAGCATCAAGGAGAAAATCGAACCTGTAGGGAATGGAGGGTTTCGGTTTGCCTGCCATCCCGGGGTGGTTTGCTTCACGGAGTGCTGCCGTGATTTGAATTTGCTGCTGACCCCCTACGACGTAATGAGGCTCAAAAACCGGCTCGGCCTTTGTTCCGATGATTTTTTGGACCGCCACACCGAGTGCCGCTTCGACGGGGACCGTCCGCTTCCCATGGTCCATTTGCAGATGAGTCAAAACGAGCGGAAGACCTGCCCATTCGTGTCCCCAAAGGGTTGTCTTGTCTACGAAGACAGGCCTTCGGCCTGTCGAATTTATCCCGTTGCCAGAGCCTCACGGCTGCACAGGGTACACGGCTCGGTGTTGGAGAACTATTTTGTCCTTCACGAAGACCATTGCCTGGGGTTCAAGGAGGAGAAGTTCTGGACAATGGATGAATGGCTCAAGGACCAGGGACTCGAGGACTACCACGCACACAATGACCCCTGGATGGGAATAGTTACTCATCCCGGGCTCAGGAACGCGCAGCTCCCCGAAAGACAGCAGCAGATATTCTATCTTGCGAGCTACAACTTGGACAAATTCCGTGAAATGATTTTCAACAGCCGCTTCTTGGGCCTGTTTCAAATTGAGGATCACGAAATCGAGCTGGTCGGAACCAACGAAACGGCCCTGTTAAAGCTGGCCTTCAAGTGGATGCAATTCTTTCTTCTCGGCGAAGGACCGCTGAAGCCCCGGACTCCATGAGGCAATCTCGTTTGTGCCCGGAAAGGGGACCTTTGCCGCCACAATTAAATCACAAATCACTCAGCTTTCAGTTTGAAATAAAAGTTTGAGAGCTTATATAGGAAGTGTCGGCTCTACTTGCAAGTTTCCGCGCGGAACTCATTGTCCACACTCCGCCGAGTATGAATGCTTAGTTCTCATATCTGGATCCGATTTCCGATTCGAGGCTCGCGTGATCAAAAAACTGATAGCCATTTTCGCCCTTTCCGCGATGACCATTATCCCCCTGCGCAGCGCCCTTGCCGGGGACAAAGTGCGCGGTGGGGGGGAAGGAACCAGGCGGTTCAGGCTGGGTGAGCTCACGCTCAGCATTACCGGGGCATCGGATAACGGCGACTATCTTCTAAAGTTCTCAAAGGGCGGAGAAGACGTTTTTGCCTGTGAGTGCGCTTTCAAAACACATGAGCCCAAAACTGTTCCGAACACACCCCTCCGTAATTGCCGCACGCTTCTGTCCTACTGCTTTTCCGGCGGTGCTCATTGCTGCACGACTCTTTTCATCGCCACCGAATGCGGCCCCGGGAACTCGCTGGACATGGTAGACCTCGGGCATACCGACGGAGAGGTAAGATTCATCGAGGCGGACGGGGCACGGGGAAAGGTGATGAAGGTCCGTGACTGGCAGTTTGCCTACTATGGGCCTGAGGATTCGCAGATTCAACTCTCATTCGCGGATTCCCCGGCAATGACTCGCATGCTCGTCTTTGATAACGGACACTGGCGGGTGGACCGAGTTGGTGAATTCAGCGGGTTTTATTCGCGTCTGCTTCGTGCGGCCGCGCATAAGGCCCGCATCAGCGCACTCAGGCGCGAGCCTGAGCTGACCGCCTCGCTGGCGATCAAGGCCGCCTATTATGATCTCATGAGAGGCAAACCCGTCGAGGAAGCCGCTCAAGTTTTGACCCGGCTTTTTCCCGCCAGGTGGAAGCCTCAAGCCGGGATGATCATCCGGGACATCTACCGCGCAGTGTCCGAATTCAATCCTGTGGAGACGATAAGATGATTCCCACCCCGGGAAGAACGAAATGAGGTGAATTCCGATGCTTTCCGCCGAAAATAGAAGAAAACGGAACTTCGCACCCGGATAATTATGTAAGTAACTATTTAGTTAAGGGTCCATTTTCCATTACGAACGATCCGGGGTTTCTCCCAAAAAACACCCGAAATTAGACTTGACCCCCGCCGCTGTCCTCGGGTATAAAATACTGGCGTACAGGGGGAATTTATGATCGCCATAGACAAGCGAAAAGAGATCCTCGAACTTCACGAAACAATATACGAGCAGAGCCTTGTATTTCTTGCTCTGCGAACACGCCCCGGCTGCGAGGCAAAACTGGCCGAGACGCGGGACCGAATAATGCGGATATATCGCAGAATTCAGACCCTGGCTTAAGGTTTCCCGCCCCGGACATGTTGCTCCCCTGCCCATCTGCCGTAGAGGGGTCCCCTCACCCTATGTGAAAAGCAAAAAAACCCGAAAGTAAACCCCTGTAAGGGGACGGAATCGCTTTGCCCTGAGGATATTAAATCCCCTGCCATATCAAGCAGCAAGAGTTACAGCTACTCACAGCGCTTATCCCGTTCCCGATTGCCCGCTGCGCCTTCCGGTTTCAAGACGATTTTCCCGCATCGCGGCAGTTCAATATTAGACCCGGAGACCGCTTGGATGGTATAAGGATCTCCGAATCGGTCAGTGTCGTTTCCGTCCGGAAAGGTTCTTTGCCGAATCGGAAACCGTTAGTGTCTCATCCGGGGGTTCCGGATGGACAGCAGTCCAGTGGGGCGACTCGATATAGAAACAAGGGGGTGATCTTGAAGCTGCTTTTTTTGGCCGTTGGTGTAATTATGCTTGCCGGGTGCTCGATGCAATTGCCGCACGTGCCCGAATTGGGTTTCAACTGGCTATCCCCTGAAGGCAAGTCCCAGGAGCAACTCTATGAAGACGAGGCAGCATGCAGGCGGGACGTGAGGATTCTCCAGTCTCCCGAGTTCTCGGGTCCGGGCGGCGTCGGTTGGGGTATGAGCGAAATGAGGGCATTCGATGATTGTATGCGATCGAAGGGATGGGTGAAAAAATAACTTACTCACGCGAAGAAGTTGGCAGCGGGTCATGACCCACTACCGAAGCTGTTCTCTCTTGACATGCAGGCACGATTCTGTAAGGTGGACCGATAACCTTCACAAGATTTTACGGCAGGACACACCCTACCTGTGTGAGGTTCGTCGCTGCGGCGGCCGAGGCCGGGTAGAAGATCTAAGGATTGCCTCGGAGACCATTGCCGCCGGAATCGAGAAACCCGAAGGGATCATTGCAATTAAACCAGAATTTAAAAGCCGTTTGTAAACTAAATTGGGTCTCTATCCGTTATGTTAGTCGAAACGCCGGTAGAGTCGATTTAGTTGTTTGATAACGGAAAAAATTGCGCGCGAACAAAAAAACTTAAACGGAGGGAAATTATGAAAAGAAATCTGTTTCTAGCTAACGCTCTGATCGGGATCCTCGTTGTGGTGATGGTCCCCTTCGGAGCCTTCTCACAGGACACCGGAACGAACGGGACATTCAGCCAGCAGGAGCTGGACCAGATGCTTGCCCCGATCGCGCTCTACCCTGATTCGCTTCTCGCACAAGTCCTAATAGCAGCGACCTACCCGGACCAGGTCATGGAAGCGAACCAGTGGTTGGATGAAAACCCGGGCCTCAAGGGTGATGCGCTCAACGACGCTCTGGACAGTATGGACTGGGACATGAGCGTGAAGGCTCTGGTGCCTTTTCCGCAGGTCCTCGCCATGATGGCTGAAGAGTCCGACTGGACGCAAGGGTTGGGTGAGGCTTTCCTGGCCCAGCAGGCCGATGTCATGGACTCCATTCAGAAACTGCGGCAGAAGGCCCGGGCTGCGGGGAATCTCAGGACGACCCCGGAGCAGAAGGTGGTTCTCCAAGGAGAAGATATCGAGATCGAGCCGGTAAATCCCGATGTTGTCTATATTCCCCGTTACGACCCGCTTGTGGTTTACGGACCCTGGTGGTGGCCTGCGTTTCCTCCCTACGTTTATGCTCCGGTTTTCCCCGGCGTGGTCGCGGTTGGAGCGTTCGGATTTTGGGGGGCTGTGACGGTTGGACCGGTCTGGGGCTGGGGCTGGGGCTCGTGGGGTTGGGCCCACCATGATGTCAATATCAATATCAACCGGAATATCAATATCAACAGGAGAAATGTTCACTTTACGCGCAGCTCGATGCACACCGGCAGTTTCCGCCGCACAGCGGGCCAAGGACGCATTGGCCACGTGGGCCGGGCCGGCGTGGGCCGCACAGGTCATACCGGACGCCGCCGACCATCGGCAACGTCGGTCCAGCAGGGACTTCAAGGCGGCGGACATGTGGGCGGCGGCCACACCACAGGCGCTGTGACGGGCGGCGGCGGAACCAAGGGCGGCGGACATGTGGGCGGCGGCCACACCACAGGCGCTGTGACGGGCGGCGGCGGAACCAAGGGCGGCGGACATGTGGGCGGCGGTAGCACCACAGGCGCTGTGACGGGCGGCGGCGGAACCAAGGGCGGCGGACATGTGGGCGGCGGTAGCACCACAGGCGCTGTGACGGGCGGCGGCGGAACCAAGGGCGGCGGACATGTGGGCGGCGGTAGCACCACAGGCGCTGTGACGGGCGGCGGCGGAACCAAGGGCGGCGGACATGTGGGCGGCGGTAGCACCACAGGCGCTGTGACGGGCGGCGGCGGACATGTGGGCGGCAACGGACATGTGGGCGGCGGTCACACCACAGGCGCTGTGACGGGCGGCGGCGGACATGTGGGCGGCAACGGACATGTGGGCGGCGGTCACACCACAGGCGCTGTGACGGGCGGCGGCGGAACCAAGGGCGGCGGACATGTGGGCGGCGGTAGCACCACAGGCGCTGTGACGGGCGGCGGCGGACATGTGGGCGGCAACGGACATGTGGGCGGCGGCGGTGCTAAAGGCGGCGGCGGTGCTAAAGGCGGCGGTGGTGCTAAAGGCGGCGGCGGAACTAAAGGCAACGGGGGTGGAGACAAGAAAAAGCAATAGACACTGCATATTCTCGTGAGGAGTTCACGAGCGGGGCAGATCTGCTTGAAAATCCCCGTGTCTTCAGCTTGATTGTCAGATAATTGAAAAGGGTTACGGTTAGCCATCCGCAGCCCTTTTTTTGCAAAGCGCAGTTGATACCAAGTTGCGCCCATACGGGTAAGAATTGGCGATTGGAACCCCCCTTTTCTAAAGGGGGGCAGGGGG
The DNA here is from genome assembly GCA_963805125.1 of uncultured delta proteobacterium. GTDB lineage: Bacteria > Desulfobacterota > Syntrophobacteria > Syntrophobacterales > Syntrophobacteraceae > SbD1. Next base: position 210,414 of record CAWDTD010000003.1, read on the forward strand.
GATTTTCTGAATGGAGGTTTTACCTCTTTGAGCGCAACTTGGTATGAGTGGGTGAATGATTACAAATTCACCGGTACAATCTCATCGAGGTCAGCCGATTAACCTGTTTACCCCTGCGGCTAAAGCCTGAAAAAAAGGCAATGACCGGATTATTCGCCGATTCACCCCGGATCAAACCCGGGACGGACATGATCCTCGCGGGCTCTATTTTGGCTGTAACCTATCTGTAACCTCTCCCGTTTTAATATTTTACACAAACCTGCCCGGCTTTTGGGCACTGGTTGAATGCACTTCAAAGATTTAATCGGGAGACTCTTTTTTTTTCTTGACACACTGAGTATATTACTTATGGTTTTTAACTGGCAGATCTGTCCAGAAAGACATTTAAGGGCAGTCCCTGCCGGTGAGTACGTGAGTCCCATCATGCCGGCAGTGGCCCCATTTCCCTATAGGTATTCCACCTTTTTCGCCGGGAAGCCGGATCGATTTTGCGCTTTTCCACCACCTGGGCTTTATGGGAGATCCAACAAACGGTGGTGCAGCCTTCAGCCCAGGGCGCCATGCGAAGATGCCGGACACTGCCGGCCCGTTTGGTTTTGAGAGTTTTGGTCAAAAATTTACATATAGGATTCATGGGAAACGGTCAGATATGCAAACTGGTTGTGCTAAGGCGGCTGGAGACTTGGTTTTGGATCAGCGTGGTGGACTTTTACAACTCAAAGGAGGAGAAACATGAGAATAAATGCGTTTATTAAGCGCGCTCTGATTGGGCTGCTCGTTGTGATGATGGTCCCATTTGGAGCGCTTTCACAGGAGACCGCGACATCGGACAACACATTCAGCGAGGCAGAGCTTGACCAGATGCTCGCACCGATTGCGCTCTACCCGGATTCGTTGCTCGCACAGATTCTCATGGCGGCTACATATCCGGATGATGTCACGGACGCGGAGAGTTGGGTAAAAGCAAATCCAAGCCTTACGGGGGCGGCGCTCGATACGGCATTGGAGCAAGTGCGGTGGGACGAGAGCGTGAAGGCTCTGGCGGCTTTCCCCCAGGTACTCGCCATGATGGTTGACCAGTCGGAATGGACACAAAGGCTGGGCGAAGCTTTCATGTCTCAGGAGGCCGATGTCACGGCATCCATTCAGAGACTGCGGCAGAAGGCGCGTGAGGCGGGCAATCTCGTGACGACCGCCCAGCAGAGGGTAGTGGTAAAAGGTGAGTACATCGACATTGAGCCGGTCAACCCCGACGTTGTCTATGTGCCCTACTACAACCCGGTAGCGGTCTTCGGGCCCTGGTGGTGGCCTGCATTTCCTCCCTTTGCTTATTACCCCGTTTGGCCTGGTGTTTCGGTTGCCGATTTTGGAGTGTTCGGGTTTTTCCCGGCCATAGGCATAGGACCAGTCTGGTGGGGCAGGGGCTGGGGTGGCTGGGACTGGGCCGGCGGTGGAGTGATTGTCAATGTCGGCTTCCATAGTCACGGAGGCCACGGATACCACGGCGGCAGAGGCCACGGATACCGCGCCCACCATGGCGGCAGAGGCTATGGACACCACGGCGGGCACCATGGCGGCGGTATGCATGGACACGGCGGACATGGCGGCCACGGCGGCCATGTTGGCGGCGGCCACGGCGGCCATGGCGGACATGTTGGCGGCGGCCACGGCGGCCATGGCGGACATGTTGGCGGCGGCGGCCACGGCGGTCATGGCGGACATGTTGGCGGCGGCGGCCACGGCGGACATGGCGGACATGTTGGCGGCGGCGGACACGGCGGACATGGCGGACATGCTGGCGGCGGCGGACATGGCGGACATGCTGGCGGCGGCGGACATGGCGGACATGCTGGCGGCGGCGGTCATGGCGGGCATGCTGGCGGCGGCGGACATGGCGGCCATGGCGGTCATGGCGGCGGCGGACATGGCGGCGGCGGACATGGCGGCGGTCATGGCGGCGGACATGGTGGCGGGCACCGAAGATAAACATGCTCCCTCATGAGGAATTGCCGATTAGATTTTTGGGGGCAACGGCAGGATTTTGACCGTCAACAGGAAAGACACGGGAAATAAGGGCGCAATATGCTTTAAGGTATTGCGCCCTGCTTAACTGTGCAGACTCACGCATAGACGTCTTCTCTCGTCTCCCCCTTTTCTGCAAAAAAGTTTCAATTCCCTGATTCTTAAACCCCTGAATTCGTTTTAGCCCCTCATACCAAGTTGCGCCCATACGGGTAAGAATTGGCGATTGGAACCCCCCTTTTCTAAAGGGGGGGCAGGGGGGATTTTGTGAATGGAGGTTTTACCTCTTTGAGCGCAACTTGGTATCAAGGTTCATCAGGTAAACGCGTGCCTCACCGATTTGCACGCACACCGCGCGACGCATTCGCTGCTGTCCCCCCAGCCCCCGGATCACCCGTCCGCACATCATGAGTCGCCAGGAAGACCGATGCCGGATGAACCGATAATTCAATCCGCCTCGATTTATTTCTTCACAATATGACGCATACCTTCATTTTTATACTTGACTTTAATTCTTGTTATGAAGTATAATATTTCCAGTTTCGGTGCCGCGGCTTGCTGCCGGAAAAAAGTGAAGGGTGATCCGTGAAGATTGAATGCCAAAACTATTACCGATTTCAGGTGACGGTCCCGCGCTGCGCGGGATCGGATGTCGGATTTCCTCGCTGTTCGCGCAGACCCCTGCGCCTCTCACTCAGTCCTCGGTCCTCATACCTCAGTCCTCCGCTTTGCCCCGCTGTTATCTGCTGTTAATGAGGAAATCCATGTCCAAAATTATGAACTAAATCAATTGGTTGATGAAATTAGGCCCTCAATTTGGCCTGTATTTTCAGCGAATGCAGCCGCGTTGAAACAAATGAAACGTGGCCTTACCAAGGTCCATCTGTGTCCAAAGGTACTCGTTCGCCGGAAGACCCCCTCCGATCCGTTTTAATTTGCGGGCTCCGCTAGGACTCCCGAGCGAAATTGCGTTGTTAAGAAACGTAAACCGAATTGACAACTTTTTACAAAAACATGCTCGCCAACCGGGGAGGGATTGATAGAATCCAAAGACTGTGCTTGCGTGAAAATACATTGAAGTGCTAAATAGTTTTCGGCCGGAAAGAGCCCTTTACCGCCCTGGCAGTGTCTCATCCGGAATTTCCGGAGGGACACTAAATAGCAATCAAGATCGCCTCTTCGATACTCTGTCTGCGATTTGAGCAGCTTCCTCGAAAGAGGCATCTTTTTTTATCCGCGCCAGTGTGCTCCGAGAGGTTTAAATTCGATGTATTTCAGCCCACGAGACACTGCAAACCGCGTATTGACAGGGGTAAATGACAATGGCGTTCCCGTTGGATACAGAGGACAAGAAGAAGTCAGGAATGGAGATAATCCGTTCCGGGCGTGTCAGATGGTTGGTGTGGACGCTTGTGGCCCTTCTGGGGTGTTTTGGCGTCTACGCCGGTTACATGCTTCTCAGCAATGGGACTCGTGCAGCCGCGCAGGGGCGGGGCTTCCAGCAGGGCGTTCCGGTTGTTGCCGCCGCCGCCAAACAGGGAGATATTCACGTGTATATTACAGGGCTCGGTACGGTAACCGCTCTGTATACCGCTACCATACTTCCCCAGGTTACCGGGCAGGTCTTGCAGGTCCCGTTCAGGGAGGGTTATGTCGTAAAGAAGGAAGCTCTGCTGGTACAGATAGACCCACGTCCGTTCGAAGCGGCGCTGCTCCAGGCAGAGGGCCAGTTAGAAAGGGACAAGGCGCTGCTTGACAACGCCAGACTGGACTTGAAGCGGTACGAAACCCTTGCTGCTCAGGATTCGATAGCATTGCAGCAGAGGGATACCCAGATCTTCCTGGTGCATCAGTATGAAGGCACAGTCAAGCTGGATGAGGGATTGGTCCAAAGTGCCAAAATCAATTTAGGCTACACGCGTATAACTTCCCCGTTCACCGGGCGAATCGGACTGCGGCTCGTGGACCCGGGCAACATCGTTCACACGACCGACACCACCGGCATAGCCGTAATCACACAGGAGCAGCCTATTACGGTCATCTTTCCCATTCCTGAAGACAATCTGCCGTCCGTCTTGCGGAAGCTCAAAACCGGAGAAAGCCTGCAGGTCGACGCCTTCGATCGTGAGCAAACGCACAAAATTGCAACAGGGTTCCTGCTTACAGCCGACAATCAGGTCGATACCACCACCGGGACAGTGCGACTCAAGGCCCAGTTCACAAATGAAGACAGTGCTCTATTCCCCAACCAGTTCGTCAATGCCAGGCTTCTTATGGACACTTTGCGCGGCGTGACGGTGGTGCCCTCATCGGCCGTACAGCACAGCCCCAAGGGGACGTTTGTATACGAAGTAAAGGAGGACCGCACGGTAACTATACGCTGGGTTAAAACGGGGCCGAGTGAAGGAGACCAGGTATCGATCGAACAGGGGATTTCACCGGGTGAGATCGTTGTGGTGGAAGGGGCGGAAAGGCTCAAAGAAGGCAGCAGGGTCGAAGTGCAAAAGCAGGCGTCGGATTCCACCAACAAGGGTGACTGATGAATCCTTCAAGAACGTTCATTCTTCGGCCGGTTGCGACCACTCTGCTCATGGCGGCCATCCTGCTTGCAGGCGCCGTCGCCTACCATCAACTGCCGGTTTCCGCCCTGCCACAGGTGGATTATCCTATTATACAGGTGTTGACCTTTTTCCCCGGCGCCAGCCCCGACGTAATGGCATCGACTGTTACGGCGCCCCTGGAACGCCAGTTCGGGCAAATGCCCGGACTGAAGCAGATGATCTCAAACAGCTCGAGCGGCAGTTCCGTCGTCATACTTCAGTTCAGCCTGGATCTCGGCCTCGATGTGGCCGAGCAGGAGGTGCAAGCCGCCATTAACGCCGCAGCCACTTTCCTGCCTGCCAATCTTCCAAATCCACCGGTCTACAGCAAGGTGAACCCGGCCGACGCGCCGATTCTGACGCTGGCGCTCACCTCGGACACTCTTCCATTGCCAAAAGTAGAGGACTTGGCCGACACAAGGCTTGCTCAGAAGATCTCCCAATTGCCGGGCGTAGGATTGGTGAGCATAAGCGGCGGCCAGAGGCCCGCGGTGAGGATTCAGGCCAATCCGACCGCTCTTTCCGCATACGGCCTCAGCCTGGAAGACCTTCGCACCGCTGTTGCGGCCGCAAATGTGGATCTGGCCAAGGGAGCTTTCGATGGTCCGCAGCAGTCTTCAATAATAGGAGCAAACGATCAGCTTCTGACCAGCAAGGATTACCGCCCACTGATTATCGCTTACCGCAACGGGGCGCCGGTGAAACTGTCCGACGTGGCCGAGGCAATCGATGGGGCCGAGAATGTGAACCAGGCGGCCTGGATGAACACTACCCCCGCGGTGATAGTCAATATACAGCGACAGCCGGGCGCCAATGTTATCCAGGTAGTCGAAAGGGTAAAGAGGCTGATGCCCCTTTTGCAGAGCACTTTGCCCACGGCCGTGCACGTCCGGGTCCTGACCGACCGGACAACCACCATTCGCGGCTCGGTCGATGATGTTCAACTCGAACTGTTGCTGGCCGTAGCGCTCGTTGTCATGGTGATATTCCTGTTTTTGCGAAATCTATCGGCAACTGTCATTCCCAGCGTCGCTGTCCCGTTATCTTTGGTCGGGACCTTCGGGGTGATGTATCTGCTCGGGTTCAGTCTCAACAATCTCTCCCTGATGGCCCTGACCATTTCTACGGGTTTCGTGGTCGATGACGCCATTGTCATGATCGAAAACATCGCCCGCTTCATCGAACAGGGGGACTCGCCCCTTCAAGCCGCCCTCAAAGGCTCGGAGCAAATCGCTTTCACCATCATGTCTCTCACCATATCGCTCATTGCCGTTCTCATTCCCCTGCTTTTCATGGGCGACGTGGTCGGAAGGCTTTTCCGCGAATTCGCCGTCACCCTGGGCGTTACAATCCTGATCTCGGCTGTGGTCTCCCTGACACTGACGCCCATGATGTGCGCCCGTCTTTTGCGCCACACGCCCGAGGAAGAACAGGGAAGGTTCTACAGTTGGTCTCAGCATATGTTCGACAGGATCATCGGGTCCTATGGAAAAACGCTGCGCTGGGTACTCGACAGGCAGACGGCCACCCTGCTGGTGGCTGCTGCCACCCTGGTGTTCACAGTGTTTCTCTATATCATTGTGCCCAAAGGCTTTTTCCCGGTCCAGGATACAGGCATAATCCTGGGCCTCTCGGAGGCGCCCCAATGGATCTCCTTTTCCGCAATGGCTGAAAGGCAGCAGGCCCTTGCCAAAGTAATTCTCGAGGACCCTGCTATTGAGAGCCTGTCTACGTTCATTGGAGTCGACGGAACCAATGTTACTATGAACTCCGGCAGGGTCCTCATAAACTTGAAACCGCTCGAAGAGCGCCGTGAAAGCGCCAGTGAGGTGATTCGCCGCCTCCAGCCGGAGGTGGCAAAACTCAAGGGCATTACCCTGTATATGCAGCCGGTTCAGGACCTCACGGTGGAAGACCACGTCAGCCGTACGCAATTTCAGTACACTCTTGAGGACCCGAACATTGACGAATTGAACACCTGGTCCCCAAAGCTCGTCGAGGCCCTTCAAGGATCGCCGGAGCTCCGTGATGTCAGCAGCGACCAACAGGACCAGGGGCTGGAGGCGCGGCTGGATATCGACCGCAGCACCGCTTCCCGGTTCGGGATCTCCACTCAGCTTCTGGACAATACTCTCTACGATGCTTTCGGGCAGCGGCAGATATCTACGATTTTCACCCAGTTGAACCAGTATCGGGTCGTTCTCGAGGTCAAACCAGAATTTAGGCAAAACCCCGACAAACTCCGGGATATCTACATCCCTTCCGGGACAGGGACTCTGACTACGACTCCGTCAGGGGCTGTGACGACGACTCCGGTGACGGCTTCGACAACGGCTACGAGCGGGGCCTCCGTCGGAATCAGGTCTACCGGCGCAACCGCGACCGCCTCGGCTGCTACGGCCACCCCTCCGCAGGCCCAAGTTCCCTTGAGCGCGATCACACGCTTTTCAAGAACGACCGGTCCGCTTGTCATCAGCCACCTGGGGCAGTTTCCGGCAACCACTGTCTCATTCAATCTGGCGCCCGGGGCATCCTTGGGAGAAGCTACCGACGTGATCGAGGCAACGTCGAAAAAACTGGGCTTGCCGGCGAGCATCCAGACAAGCTTCCAGGGCACGGCCCAAGCTTTCCGGGCCGCCCTGGTCAACGAACCGATCCTGATACTGGCAGCGCTTATAACGGTCTACATCGTGCTCGGGGTACTGTATGAAAGCTACATACACCCGATTACAATACTTTCGACACTGCCTTCCGCCGGTATAGGGGCGCTGCTTGCGTTGCTGCTCTTTCGCTCCGAGTTCAGCGTAATTGCGCTGATCGGCCTTATCCTGTTGATAGGAATCGTAAAGAAAAACGGCATCATGATTGTCGACTTCGCCCTCGAGGCCGAGCGAAGGGAGGGGAAGGAACCTGTCGAGGCCATTTATCAGGCCAGTTTACTCAGGTTCCGGCCGATCATGATGACCACGATGGCCGCCATTCTGGGTGCGCTCCCCCTGGCGCTGGGAACGGGGATGGGTTCCGAGTTGCGGCGCCCTATGGGCATTTCCATAGTGGGCGGCCTCATTATCAGCCAGGTGCTCACCCTCTACACGACCCCGGTCATTTACCTGTGGTTCGACCGTCTGGCCAGGCGCCTTGGCAAGTTTCGTTCCAAAGAATCCGATGATGACCACGGGACGGGGCCGGCATGAACCTCTCCGAAATTTTCATAAAACGCCCTGTAGCCACGACCCTTTTGACTATCGGAATGACTCTGGCCGGATTTGTCGCGTTTCGTTTCCTGCCCGTATCACCGCTTCCGCAGGTCGATTTTCCCACGATCAGCGTCTCGGCGACCCTTCCCGGAGCGGACCCCGAGACCATGGCCACATCTGTGGCCGCTCCCCTGGAACGGCAGTTCGGACATATTGCCGGGATTACCGAGATGACCTCGACCAGTTCCCTGGGAGCTACGTCCATCATCCTCCAGTTCGACCTGGACCGCAATATCGACGGCGCCGCTCGCGACGTGCAGGCCGCGATCAACGCTGCGAGAAGTTACCTGCCAACCAACCTGCCGAGCAATCCAAATTACCGCAAAGTCAACCCGGCTGATGCGCCGATCCTCATCCTGGCGCTTACCTCCGAATTAGTGAGCAAGGCGGTGATGTACGATGCAGCCTCCACTATACTTCAGCAAAAGCTCTCACAGGTCGAGGGGGTTGGCCAGGTTTTCGTCGGAGGGGGGTCTCTGCCCGCTGTGCGTGTGGAATTGGACCCCGGACCGTTGAACAAATATGGAATCGGCCTGGATGAAGTTGCAAACGTGCTGCAAACCACCAGCGTCAGCCAGCCCAAAGGGCAGTTGGCCAATGGGAAGGAAACCCTGGAAATCCAGTGTAACGATCAACTGCATAAAGCCGAAGAATACCGCCCGATCATCGTCCGATATCAAAACGGAGCACAAGTCCGCCTGTCGGACCTTGGCACCGTAGAAGATTCGGTTGAAGATGTGCGGGCGGCGGGTTCGGTAAATGGCAAGCCGGCTGTGATGCTGGTCATCTTCCGGTCGCCCGGGGCGAACATTATCGGTACGGTGGACCGCATCCGCAAAATGATGCCTCAGTTGGCGGCCCTGGTTCCCCAGAGCGTCAATTTTTCGGTTGTCCTGGATCGAAGTCCGCCAATCCGTGGTTCTCTCCAGCATGTCGAGCGCACGCTCGTCATCTCAGGCATACTCGTCATCCTGGTCGTGTTCGCCTTCTTACGGAACTTTCGAGCCACGCTCATCCCGGGTATAGCTGTTCCGGTTTCGCTCATAAGCACATTCGGGGTAATGTATCTTTTCAACTACAGCCTCGACAACCTATCTCTCATGGCCCTTACTATCGCCACCGGATTCGTGGTGGACGACGCTATAGTTGTGCTCGAAAATGTCACGAGGTACAGGGAACAGGGTCTGCCTCCACTGCAGGCGGCCATGCGGGGCGCACGCGAGATCGCCTTCACGGTGCTCTCGATGAGCATCTCTCTTGTAGCCGTATTCACTCCCATTCTTATGATGGGTGGAATGGTTGGCCGCTTGTTTCGCGAGTTTGCGGTCACTCTTTCCGCCGCCATCATCATATCTCTTGTCGTCTCGCTTTCAACGACCCCGATGATGTGCGCAACGATCCTCAAGGAGGAGACAACCCGCGCTCACGGCCCTGTCTACAGGGCCATGGAGTGGGTATTCGACAATATGCGGGGCATTTACGATAAGGGTCTGCGCTGGGCGCTGCGGCATTCCCTGATTATGCTCTTCATTACGGTGTTGACCCTCGGGACCAATGTGCTCCTGTTCTGGATCATTCCAAAGGGCTTTTTCCCCGACCAGGATACAGGGCGCATCAGCGGCAGAATGCAGGCGGCGCAGGATATCTCTTTTCAGGCCATGAGGGAAAAACTGACCGAGGTGGTAAACATCATCAGAAAAGATCCGGATGTCGCCCATGTTACCGGCTTTACCGGAGGCGGGGGGCCGGGAGGCGGCACTGTAAATACTGCACGGATGTTCATTGCGCTCAAGCCGTTTGAAGAGCGCGAGGCGACAGTCATGGAAATTATTGGGCGGCTGCGCCAGAAGCTCGCCCGGGTAGCCGGCGCGCCCACCTACCTTCAACCGGTCCAGGAACTGCGGATCGGCGGTCACTTGAGCAATGCCGCCTATCAATACACACTTAGGGGCGACAGCCTGGCAGACCTGGACACATGGGCGCCCCGCGTGCTGGACGTGGCCCGTAAATTGCCTCAGTTGCTGGACTTAAGCAGCGATCAGCAGGACATGGGTCGGCAAACCTTTGTGCAGATCGACCGCGCCACCGCGTCGCGTCTCGGAATCTCCGCGCAGCTCATCGACAGAACCCTCTACGGCGCTTTCGGCCAGAACCAGGTTGCAATCAACTACACCCCGTTGAACCAGTATCACGTGGTGATGGAGTTCGCTCCGCCATTTTGGCAGCGGCCTGAAACTCTGCGCGAGGTCTACGTTCACTCCACCACCGGCGCGGTAGTGCCGCTAAGCGTATTCACCACATTCAAACCATCGAACACATCGCTTTCGGTTAACCATGCGGGGCAGTTCCCCGCGATAACGATTTCTTTCAACCTTGCACCCGACGTGGCTCTCGGAGATGCGGTAGATGCCCTGGAAACGGCGACTCAAAGGATGGGAATGCCTGAAAACATTCATGGGACTTTCCTGGGCACGGCCCAGGCATTCCAGGCCTCTCTTGCCAATGAACCCATTCTGATCCTGGCGGCGCTTGTTTCGGTGTACATAGTGCTGGGAATGCTGTACGAAAGCTACGTCCACCCGGTCACCATCCTCTCGACGCTTCCATCGGCGGGCGTAGGGGCCCTTGTCGCGCTGCTGATCACCAGGACAGATCTCAGCCTGATTGCAGTAATCGGCATTATCCTCCTGATCGGTCTGGTCAAAAAGAACGGCATCATGATAGTGGACTTCGCACTGGAAGCCCAACGAAACGAAGGCATGGACCCCGCCGAGGCAATTTATACGGCCTCTTTGCTGAGATTTCGGCCGATTATGATGACAACGATGGCCGCACTTCTGGGGGCGCTGCCCCTGGCCCTGGGATCGGGAGTCGGCTACGAACTGCGGAGGCCGCTGGGGATATCCATCGTTGGCGGGCTGATTTTCAGCCAAATGTTAACCTTGTTTACTACTCCCGTGATTTACCTCTACATGGACCGCCTGAGGCTCTGGCTTTTGAAAGGGCGGGCAAGAGGCTCCGAACAGGGAAACCTAAATGGAATTTAGGGCGATACCCCTGGCGGGACTGAAATAAACCGGGGTAAAAGGTATGGCGCGACTAAAACTCATAAAGCATGCAACGATTCTTTTGCTGCTCGCGATTCCTGCTGCGTGTACGGTGGGTCCTGATTATGTCAGGCCAAAGTCCGACACCCCGGTTTCTTACAAGGAAGTCGAAGGCTGGAAGAAAGCGGAGCCGAAAGACCATATTCCTCGCGGCGCCTGGTGGACAATCTTTAAGGACGATCAATTAAATGGGCTTGAAAACCAGGTCAATATCTCGAACCAAAACCTGGCAGCGGCTGAAGCTCAGTACAGGGAGGCCCTCGCCCTGGTGCAGGTCGCGCGGGCAGCATATTTCCCAACGATTACAGCGGGTCCCACTGTAGCTCGACAGCGCACATCCTCCAACTCCTCCAGATCTCAGGGGGCATCCCTCACCAGTTCCGACTACCTTCTTTCGGGCCAGGTGACCTGGGAACTCGACCTGTGGGGCAAGGTCCGCCGGCAGGTCGAGTCAAGCAGGGCAAGCGCCCAGGCCGGCGCCGCAGACATCGAAGGAGTGCGCCTCAGCGCACAAGCCCAACTTGCCCAGGATTATTTTCAGCTTTGCGCCCTGGATTCCCAGAAACAGATACTCGAGGCGACCGTAGCAGCCTATCAAAAATTCCTGGAGCTGACAAAGAACAGGTATGCAACCGGAGTGGCTGCCCAGTCCGACATACAGACGGCTCAGGTTCAGCTCGACACTGCCAGGGCGCAGCTCATCGGCGTCGGCGTCCAGCGCGCGCAACTCGAACACGCAATAGCAATACTCATGGGCAAGGCCCCGTCGGAATTGACTATTCCTGCCACGCCGCTCGATTTGAAGCCGCCGGACATACCATCCGGCATACCGTCTGAACTGCTCGAACGCAGGCCGGATATCGCTGCCGCCGAAAGGCAGGCCGCCGCCGCGAATGCCCAGATCGGGGTGGCCGTTGCGGCCTACTATCCAACCCTGACTCTGAACGCATTAGGCGGGTTTGAGGCTTCCAACCTTGCCCAGTGGTTTGCCTGGCCGAGCCGCTTCTGGACTCTCGGACCGGCGGCCCTTCAACAAACCATTTTCGAGGGGGGTCTGAGGCACGCTCAGGTTGAACAGGCCCGGGCAACCTATGATGCCAGTGTGGCTGCTTACCGTCAAACCGTGCTCGCCGGATTTCAGCAGGTTGAAGATAATCTCGCTGCGCTTCGTATCCTGAAGCAGGAGGCGCAGGCTCAGGACATCGCGGTAAATTCGGCAAGAAAAAATCTGGATATAACCATCAATCATTACAAAGTGGGTACAGCAAGCGCCCTGGATGTCATAGTGACTCAGACTATAGCGCTCACCAACGAACTGACGGCCGCCGGCATCCTTGGCAGCCGCATGACCGCGAGCGTGCTCCTTGTTCAAGCCCTGGGCGGAGGCTGGCAAGTGTGTGAATAGACTTAGCGCAGTGTTGAGTATTCACCGGTTCACCGTGCGTTCTCAGGGTGGATCGCCGATTTACGCACGGCGTCGATCTCTCTGATGAACTGCATATAGACAAGTTTTTCCATTTGGGACCAGCGAAGCTGCAAAGCCGGGTCGACTAAGCCCTCCTTTATCGCCATCTCCTGAAGTCTGCTGATCACAAGATGGCCTTTTACCTGCTGCGGACAAGCGCAGGCACAGCTCCGACACTTGATGCACAGCCAGATGGAAGGGCTCCTCAGGATTTCTTCGAAGAATCCATAGGCGGCCATACGGTTAATCCACATCGGGTCGAAGACAACCCTGCCGCACGAAACCGGACAGACGTTGCTGCATTCGGCGCAGGTGAAGCAGAAATCTAGGTTTGTGGGGAACCCCAGGTAATTGCGTGAAGCGCGCCGAGCGGCCCATGACGAGCTTATTCGGATAGGCTGCCGCGTTGTTTCGGACCAGCCGTCAAAAGGCGCCCGGGCAAGTCTGTGCCATTCAGTGGCAAGGTCGGGAATAGGTTCGCCATTGAAACAGAGATCAACCACCTGCCGGCGCACCCGATGGAGCTGGCTGTAAACTGACTTGAGCCGCCATTCCCCGTCAGCCGTAAGAACGTTAGAGTTGTATGCTTCCTGCCGTATAGCTGCAATGAGCCTGGACGGTCTGACACTCATGGGGCACGCCTGATCGCATCGCCCGCAGGAAATGCAGTACCAGATTTCCGGCGAATGGACCAACTCGTCGATAAGGCCAAAAGCGACCAGTCTGACCATAGTGCGCGGGTCCAGACGGTCGGTGGCCCGGTTGACAGGGCATTCGGAAAGGCATGACCCGCAGGTATAACAACTATTTATGTCGGATCTGACCTTTTTGGTGAGTGAGCTGATCTTTTCGGGTTTGAGTTTGATCGCTGTCAGCACGGCCGGACCCTTTTCTATTGCGGGATAGGCTGTCATCTTCGTGGTTTTGGATTCAATGATGTATTATATCCGGATAGTTAGTGAAGTCAATCACAACCGGGGTGTGCAATTTAACGTCCGGGCGCTTGTGAGCAAATTCTCACAATATGAAAGGTCCAGTTAGACCCACAGGCCCGGGAGCGGGGCAGGTTCAATATTGTTCGCAGGCCGTGCGATATTGAACATCCAGCGGGCGGGGAGCATCTGTTCGCCCTCCACCCGTCACCAGTCATCACGTCACCTGTCATCAAATTCCAGCATCAGTGCTTGAACGCCCGCTGGCCTGTGAGCACCATTGTCACTCCGGCTTCATTGCAGGCATCGATCACTTCCCAGTCCCTCATGGAGCCTCCCGGCTGCACAACCGCCTTTATGCCCTGGCGTATCCCGACGTCCACACCGTCCCTGAAGGGGAAAAAAGCGTCGGAAACCATCGCCGCGCCTATGAGACCCGCCCTGGCCTCGCAGGTGAGAGCATCGATTTCCTCTTTGAGCTCTTTAGGACGCTGCCCTTTTTCGATGTCCAACTCCAGGTCTTTGTAGGAGATTTTGTGCCTGTCGAAACACAGCGAGTCCGCGTACTTCTGATAAGCCTTGTAGACGGCGATTTCGGCGACCCCGACGCGATCCTGCTCTCCCGTGCCGATTCCGACCGTGCATTCATCTTTTACGTACAGGACCGAGTTCGAGGTCACGCCCTGCTCTACGAACCACCCGAAAAGCAGGTCCGCGGTTTCCTGACGGGTCGGCTGTCTTCGGATTTTGTAGATTTTGTCCTGGCAGGTGGTTTCGGCCAGTTTGAAATCCTCTGCGCTCCGGATCTTATAGAGCGGCGACTGCTGCACGATCAGGCCGCCGTCGATCAGCGACTTGAAATCGACGAACCGCATGTCGATGTAATCCCGGAGCCGGTCTATTCTGGATACCTGGATAATGCGCAGGTTAGCCCGCTTTTTGAGGACTGCGAGAGCCCCCTGCTCATAGTCGGGAGCGGCGACCACCTCGAGGTAGTTTTCCGAAATAAGTTCGGCCGTAGCCTTGTCGACCGGGCGGTTAACCACCAGGCAGCCACCGAAAGCGGCAATGCGGTCCGCGCGGTTTGCGCGCTGGTATGCCTCGGACAGGTTTGGGCCCAGGGCCGCGCCGCAGGGATTGTTATGCTTGAGGATTACCGCTGCGGGCTTTTCCATTAGAAATTTCAGTATATTGAGCCCATTGTCCAGGTCAGTCAGGTTTATCTTTCCAGGATGCTTGCCTTCCTGGAGCATGTCTTCCTCGCCAATGGCGCTGACCAGACCATTTTGGGGGTCTATAAACCGGCAGGCGGCCAGCCTCAGGTTGCCGCCGACCAGTTCGTAGAGGGCCGCTTCCTGGCCCGGATTTTCCCCGTAACGCAGCCCCTTTTCGATCAACTCACCCGTTTTTTCCTCCGGAAACTTCCAGGAGCGCTTCCTGTAGAGGAGCGTCTGGTCTCCGAAGCTCACGCGCAGCGAGTCCGGAAAATGGTCCTCCATTACCGTGCGATACATTTTCTTGAGATCTTCGGCCATTGATTCCTCCCTGAGTGCTAAAGTTAGAGCATTTGTAAAACAGTGAAAGACCGAAAAGCAAATAAAACTTGATACCCGCAAAAGATGGGATTATTTCCAACGTGCAGATGACTACGACGCAAAGGAGCCGCACTTTGAAGAACTTTCAGGGACTTGGGTCCGCCACTCTCATCGGCAGTATGCCTCAAAGGGATCGGGAAAAGGCGATTGGACTCGTGCTACAGGCAGCGCCAGAGATACCGGCCTGGCCGCAGTTGCCCGCATATCCCGCCGAGCAGATGATGGCGCAGTATATCGAGGGTTTGCCGGGTCTTGTAACCGAAGGGGGCAGGCAGTTTGTGAGGTCCGATACGCCGGAATTCGACCAGCAGGCCCTTCTTTTTTATGAACAATACCTTGCTCTCGACGAGGGACTGCTCCAGACCGATGATTCTCGCTTCAGGATGGGTGAACAAACCGGCGCAACCTTCCGCTGTTTTGTCGACACCATCAAGTCCGCCAATCCGCCCGTCCGCGCCCTTAAGGGGCAGATAACGGGACCGTTTACCCTTCTGAGCGGTCTTAAGGACCAGGGCGGCCGCGCTCTTATTTACGACGAACGCTTCCTGGACATCATTCCGAAACTTCTCGGACTCAAAGCCAGGTGGCAGATTGAGTTCATGCAGACATTCGGAGTCCCGGTGATCATTTTTCTGGACGAACCGGGACTTGCGGGGTTCGGTTCTTCGGCCTTCATTACGGTGTCCGCCGAGTTGGTCCTGAGGCTGCTGGCCGAAGTGGTCGATGCGGTTCATGCGGCGGGAGGGATCGCCGGGGTTCACGTCTGCGCCAACACCGATTGGCTGCTGGCGTTCCAATCAAATTTCGACATCATCAATTTCGACTCCTATGGCTATTTCGATAAGTTCGCCCTCTACAGAAAAGAATGCCTCCAATTCATGGCCGAGGGCGGCAACATAGCCTGGGGCATAGTGCCAACGACGGACCTCGATGCGATTCGGGCCGAGACTCCCGAAAGCCTTGCCGGCAGGTGGGCCGGCCAGATCCGTGAGCTTGCCGCAGGCGAGATGGAGATAGAGGAAGTAATCGCTCACTCGCTTTTTACGCCCAGTTGCGGCTGCGGCAGCCTGCCGGAGGAGTGCGCGTCACGGGTGCTCGATCTGCTCAAGCGATTTTGCCATATAATCCGCAAGGAGGGGTAAGGGGTAACTGCGCCCATCACTCGTCACCGGTCACGGAGTTGGGGCGGCATGACAAAGGCAACAGCTAATCCGGGTGCCTGGATTCAATTTCAGGTTGTTGGGCGCCATCCGGGGGCCGGTGCGGAAAGTGCGCGCAAGGCGGAGCCGGGAGCAGGGGCTTCCTTATAGGCGTGGCGACGTCCGGACCTCCCGTGCAGGCGATCCTCTGAATCAGGTTATTTCCATGTCTTTTGAACAGGGATCGATACCGCGAAAGGGCTGCCTGTTTGTAGTTGCGGCGGCAATAATGTGGGCCGTATCCGGGACTTCGAGCAAGTTTCTTTTCAACCAGGGGATCACGCTATTCCAGCTCGTTAAGTTTCGAGTAACTCTTTCGGCCGCCTTCCTTTTTCTTATACTCCTGGCCAGACGGGCGCTCCTGGAAATCTCCCTGCGCGACATTTTCTGTTTCGCGCTGATGGGAATTTCGGGACTGGCGATGGTGATGTTCACTTATTTTTATGCGATCAGCAAAATCAATGTGGCCGTGGCAGTACTGCTCGAATACCTTGCGCCCGTTTTCATCGCCCTGTTTTATGGTATTACGGCCCTGAAAAGCTCACCCGAACGACCCTTGCGGCGGTGGCGCTTTCGGCTTTCGGATGCTATCTGGCCGTGGGGGCCTATAATATGGATTTTCTTGCGTTAAATTGGCAGGGAGTCGTTGTGCGGGCGTCTTTTCCGGTCTTTCTTATGCCTGGTACGCCGTATACGGCGAAAAAGGCATGCGCAGATACGATCCCTGGACCGTAGTTTTCTACTCGTTCTTTTTTGCGAGCCTGTTCTGGAACCTGCTCATCTCGCCATTCGGGGCCTTCCTGGTCCCCTACTCGGGCGTCCAGTGGTTTTGGATCGCCTATACCGTTGTTTTCGGAACGGCTGTTCCCTATGGTCTCTACACCATGGGAATAAGCCTCATCCGATCCACCAGGGCGAGTGTGACGGCCACCCTCGAACCGATTGCCGCAGCATGTGCCGCCTGAATTTTTCTCGGCGAATACCTTGACTTGCTCCAAGTGCTCGGCGGGGCGCTTGTCATTGCCTCAATCATCATTTTGCAGTCAAAGGGTGAATATGATCAGGCAACCTCGTCGATAATCAGACAAAAAGCCGAGCCGCATTGACGCGGCAAGCAAAGATTTCCCACGGAAAACCTTTCGGGTTTGAGCACTGTCGTCTTGACAAACGGGTTAAATAGCACTAGGTTTCTTTAGCACTCTTTTACGGTGAGTGCTACCAATAAAGGAGTTTCGAGGTGATCGAGCTCACGCAACGCGATCAGATCGTTCTGGAGGCGGTAATCACCGATTATATCGAGACCGGCGAACCGGTAGGCTCCAGGACCATTTCCAAAAGAAGCGTCATGAACGTCAGCCCTGCTACTATCCGCAACGTGATGGCCGACCTTGAGGAATTGGGCCTGCTCCAGCAGCCGCACACATCGGCCGGTCGAGTTCCGACCGTGAAGGGTCTGCGGCTTTACCTCGATTCGATAATGCGATCCAGGCAGCTCGAAGGGTTGGAAAAGGAACGGATTCGCGATGCAATGAAAACCAGGCCGCAAGACATAAGGGAGCTGCTGCGCGGCACATCGAAACTGCTTTCCCAATACTGCAGGCAGGCTGGAGTTGTACTTTGGCCCAAGCTTTCGATTGCATCGTTCAAACATATCGAATTCCTTCGACTTGGGCCTTTTGACATAATGGTGATTCTTATTTCGAAGGCGGGCCTGGTTCATCAGACGCACATCGGATCAAGGGAAGAGGTTACGCAGGTCGAACTCGACAAGTACAGCCGCTATATAAACGAGCTTCTTCAGGATGTGCCCCTATCCAGGGTAAAGGATCGCATCCTGGAGGAAATGGAGAGCGAGAAGGCACTTTTCGACCAGCTCTTTTCGCGCGCCCTGAAAATGGCCCACCGGGCAATTGAGGACACGATTGAGGAGAGCGAGGTTTACATAGAAGGCAGGACCAATCTTCTGGACAATCCTGAGTTCGCCGACGTGGAACAGATGAGGCGGATACTTCAGGCGTTCGAGGACAAATCCAAGATGATACGCCTGCTCGACGAGACCTTGAAGGCTTCGGCGGGAATTCAGATAATGCTGGGGACCGAGGGCGAACTGCGGGAATGGCAGGAGATGAGCCTGATTTCGGCTCCCTACTGGCGTGGGACCACTCCGTTAGGCGTGGTCGGCGTGATTGGTCCCCTGCGCATGGATTATTCCAGAATTATACCGATCGTCGAGTTTACGGCGCAGTTTCTCAGCCAGATCCTGGAAATCCCCGATGAGGGTTAAAAAAATCGGTTTTTGGATGTCGCAATGCCCACTTGCCCAAAGGCGAACTTATATTGTCAGGATTGATGAGTGGCGTGAAATGGAGGGAGCAGTTTGATACCTGTTGAAAGAAAGACTGTCAGAGGAGATCCCGATCCTGGAGATCAGGCTGAAACCCGGGCCGAGGCTTCGGAGAATGTTGAAGAAGATTGCCGGCAGCTACTGTCAAGACGCGAGGGGGAGCTCAAAGAGGCGCAGGACCGCATCCTGAGGCTTGCTGCCGAGTTGGACAATACCAGGAAGCGGCTGGAGAGGGAGAAATCCGAGGGCATATCTTACGCTAATGAGAGCATCATGCGCCAGCTCATCGAGGTGGTAGACAACCTTGAGCGGGCAATTGGGCATGGAGAAAAGGATGACAACTGCGAGGGCCTTTTGGAAGGCGTGCGGATGACCTACAAAAGCTTCATCGATGTGCTTGCAAGGTTCGGCGCGGCGCCCTTCGAATCGGTGGGCCGCAGTTTCGACCCTAAGCGGCATGAGGCGGTTTTCCAGGAGCAGAACCCGGAGTGTGAGGATATGACCGTGACAAGGGAATTTCAAAAAGGCTACACTTTAAGGGACAGGCTCCTCAGGCCTGCGAGGGTCGCAGTGGCAAGGAATACAAAAGACGACACATGCTGAACATCACTCATGGCGGGGCCTGGAGTTTTTATGTTCCACGGTCCGGGAGGCAGGATTTCAGGTAACTCCTAAGGAGGCAATTAAATGAGTAAAGTTATAGGAATCGACCTCGGGACTACCAATTCAGTGGTAGCAATCATGGAGGGAAAGGACCCGAAGGTTTTGACCAACGCGGAAGGCAGCCGGATCACCCCTTCCATGGTGGCCATCACCGAAAGCGGCGAGCGGCTGGTGGGGCAGGTTGCCAAGCGGCAGGCCATAACCAATCCCGAGAATACCGTTTTTGCGGTAAAAAGGCTCATCGGCCGCAAATTCGATACACCGGAAATCCAGGCCGACATAAAAGTTCTCCCCTACAAGATCGTGCACGCCTCCAACGGAGATGCGCACATCCAGATTCGGGGCCGTGATTACAGCCCGACGGAGATTTCGGCTTTCATCCTGATGAAAATGAAGCAAACGGCGGAAGATTATCTGGGGGAAAAAGTCACCGACGCGGTCATTACGGTACCCGCTTATTTCAATGACAGCCAGAGGCAGGCCACCAAGGACGCGGGTAAAATAGCCGGGTTGAACGTTTTGCGCATTATCAACGAACCGACCGCCGCCTCGCTTGCCTATGGTCTGGACAGGAAAAAGGACGAGAAGATAGCCGTGTTCGACCTCGGGGGCGGGACTTACGATATCTCCATTCTGGAAATCGGTGAGGGAGTATTCGAGGTCAAATCTACCAACGGCAACACGCACCTGGGTGGGGAAGACTTCGACCAGCGAGTAATCGACTGGCTGGCCACCGAGTTCAAGAAAGACTATGGCATAGATCTCAGGACCGACAAGATGGCCCTCCAGAGATTGAAGGAGGCAGCGGAGCGGGCAAAAATCGAGCTGTCGACTACGATGGAGACTGAAATCAATCTGCCCTTCATCACTGCGGATGCTTCGGGACCAAAGCACATGAACATAAAGCTCACAAGGGCCAAGCTTGAATCAATGGTGGAAGAACTCATCGACATGGTGCTCCCGCCCATGCAGCAGGCCCTCAAGGACGCGGGCCTTTCCCGCAACGAAATCGACGAAGTGATACTAGTGGGCGGAATGACCCGGATGCCTCGAGTTCAGCAAAAAGTGCAGGAATTTTTCGGCAAGGAACCTCACAAGGGCGTGAACCCGGATGAAGTTGTGGCGATCGGGGCGGCAATTCAGGGCGGTGTGCTCAGAGGCGACGTCAAAGACGTTCTGCTGCTCGACGTTACACCGCTGTCGCTCGGGATCGAAACGCTCGGCGGCGTCATGACAAAGCTCATAGAGCGCAACACCACGATTCCGACCCGCAAGAGCCAGATATTCTCGACCGCAACCGACAACCAGACCGCTGTCTCCATCCATGTCCTTCAGGGCGAGCGCGATATGGCCGCTGATAACAAGACTCTGGGCAGGTTCGAACTGGTGGGAATTCCCTCCGCGCCCAGAGGCATCCCGCAGATCGAGGTCACTTTCGACATAGACGCCAACGGCATAGTACACGTTTCAGCCAAAGATCTGGCGACCCAGAAGGAACAGTCGATCCAGATCACGGCCTCCAGCGGCCTTTCCGAATCGGAAATAAAGAACCTGGTGCGCGAGGCCGAGCAGCATGCCGAGGAGGACAAAAAGAAACGCGAACTCGTTGAGGCGAGGAACCAGGCCGATACTCTCATCTACAGCACCGAGAAAACGATGCGAGAGATGGGAGATAAGCTCGACCAGAAGACAAAATCGGACATCGAAGCACAAATCGCAAAACTCAGGACTACCATGGAGGGCGATAGCAAAGACGCCATTCAGCGGGATGTGGATGCGTTGATGCAACTCTCCCACAAGGTAGCCGAAGAGGCATATAAAAGGGCCGCCGGCACACAGGAGCCGCAGGGCGGCGCTGGAGAATCCCAGCAGCAGAAAAAACCGGACGAGGACGTCGTTGACGCTGACTTCGAGGAAGTGAAGAAATAAGGGTAAGGGGGAAAATTGCCCATTTGATCTTTTCTTGAAGTGTTTTCCGATGTATTAAGGGGCACGCGAATAGCAGTGCCCTGTTCATTTTTGGATCGAGGGCTCAACGAATCGGGGAACCGGGGGATCGAGGCATTATCCTGCCTGAGGCTGCATCCTAAATGCCTGCGTGAGGCTTTTATGAAAATAAACTACAAGGGCACATCGGCTTTTTTCCTTATTTTTCTCCTGCTTCTCACCGGTTGTGGGGGTGGCCAACAACAGCCCCCCAACCTTTCGGCCAGCTTCACCACGGTGTCCCCGCGGGCAGCCGAAGACCTGTATCGCAAAGCCGAAGACACCTACCGCGCCGGAAAAGTCCCAACCGCCATCGGCTTGTGGGAACGCCTCATCGAAAGGTACCCAAGTACGGGCGTGGCTGCGAAATCGATGAACAGAATCGGTGAGATCTACCTGGCACAGGGCCAACCCGAGCTCGCCGCCAAGTATTTTGATTACCTGGTTTACGCCTACCCCGCCTGGGATGGTATCCCCTCTGCGAAACTCAACCAACTTAGAGTCCTGGTGAAGACGGGCAAGAAAAAACAGGCGATGAATGAGGCGGTTGCGATTTGGGAACTGGCTGTCAATAAACCCGAGGTGCGTTTTGGCCTGGCTGAGCTGATGATCGGAATCTACAGCTCCGAAAACGACATCGAGGATGCTTTCGACTGGAGTTCCTCCGGCTTTTCGGTGGCAAGCACTCCGGAGCAGAAAAAAAAGCTGACCGCACTGACAAGGGAGATGCTGGCCAAAGCGGATGAGGGACTTGTTAAAAGACTCTATAAAAGAAATTCTTCCGACTTCATGAAGGTTTTCCTGGATTTCCGCTTCGCTGAGATCGAAACTCAAAAGGGACGGGGCGAAGCGAGCAGGGAGCAATTGAAAGCGGTCCTTGCTCAAAATCCCGGCCACCCGCTTGCCCCCGAGATTCAGGAAGCCCTCAGAGCTTCCAGGGTTGCCGAAGCCGGCATACCTCTTAATCCCGACAAGATCGGAGTTCTGATCCCCCTGAACGGGCCCAACGCAAAATACGGGGACATGGTGATCCGTGGGCTTAACCTGGCGGTTTCCGACTGGAGAGAGTCCCATCCGGGTCAGAAGGTTTCCCTGGTTATAAAGGATGCCGGCTCGGAGCCGGGCACCACTGCCCAGTCGTTCAAAGAACTCGTCAGGAAGGAAGGCGTTCTCGCCATAGTGGGGCCCCTTGGCACTCAGGCAAACAAGACGGTGGACCCTTTGGCAAACCGTGACGGGATTCCTCTGCTGTCCCTGACCCAAAAAGAAGACGATGCCACGGACAACTCCTTTGTCCTGCATGTATTCATCGACAGCCGGGACCTTGTTAAAACCCTTGTCCGCTACTGCCGGGAGAAACTCAAATACCAACGCTTTGCGTGTCTTTTCCCCGATGACCGCTATGGGCAAAGGCTCTCCAAAATCTTCGCCGAATCAGTGCAGGAGCAGGGCGGAACGATGATGGCCAGCGCTTCTTACAGAGAAAGGAGCACAGATTTCACCCAGCCTCTCCAGAAACTTTTGAACATAGCCAAGAAAAATGCGCCCCTGTCGGTGACCGAAGGGACCCCTTTCGATGCCCTTTTCATCCCGGACCAGGTGAGCGCAGTTTCGCTGATAGCCCCTCAGCTTCCGTATAACAACGTGGTCGGGGTCACCCTGTTGGGGACCAATCTCTGGAGCGAGGGGTCCCTGGTGCAGGCGGGTGGTGTATACGTCGACCAGGCGCTGTTTGCCACTTCCTTTTCCCTGGAAAGCCAAAACCCGGAGGTACAGGCATTCAGTAAAAAATTCGTATCCACCTACAACTCGATGCCTTCTTATCTTGAAGCACAGGCCTATGATGCGCTCATGATGCTGCTTGTGGCCAGAAGCACCTCAGGTGGCAAACAGGACCGCAATGCCCTATTCGAAAACCTGCTTCAGGAGAAGGGCTTCCACGGAGTCGCAGGCAGTTATACGGTGGATCAGAAGGGAGATCTCGAGCGGCAATATACCATTTTCCAGGTGGTGAACGGTTCACTCAATCAAGTTTACCCATAGAGGCATCTACATAAAGCTTGACAGGAAATTGATTAGTTTTATAATTAAAGGGATGAAGATTCGAGTTGGTAAAGCAGAAATATGAAGGGCGAGGAGAAGGAAATATGCCAATCTACGAGTACGAATGCTTGAAATGTGGGAAGACGACTGAAGCGATGCAGAGATTTTCCGATCCGCCACTGACAAAGTGTGGAAGCTGTGACGGTCGGCTCCGGAAGCTAATTTCCATGAGCACTTTCCACCTTAAGGGTTCAGGTTGGTATACAACCGACTATGCCGGCAAAAACCAGAGCACGGCCAAACCGCCGGAGAGCAAATCGGACACGTCCGAGGCCAAAACGGAGAGCGCATCTTTAGCAAAGCACTCATGAGGCACTGGCAGGGACTGCTGAGTTCAGCAGTTTTGAAGAGGATAGAGCGGGCGGCCGGCCCGCTTTTTTTTTGTGGGAAAAGGTCACGGCGCAGGAGACGGTCTTGTTGAAAACTCTCGATGCCTGCGCTGTCACCCCGGCGGAAAGCCGGGGTCCGGAAAAACTTAAAAAGACCGGATACGCCGGAGAAGAGAATGAGTTCAGAAAAGGGCCTTTTAATCGTCTTTACCGGACATGGAAAAGGAAAGACCACGGCATCCCTGGGTATGGCCATGCGGGCGGCCGGACATGGCATGAGAGTGCTCATTTTGCAGTTTATGAAGGGTGCGTGGGCTTACGGCGAGCTAAGGTCATTCGAGAAAATGGAAGACATTGAGATCAAGCCTCTTGGAAGCGGCTTTACCTGGAAAAAGGAAAGTCTCGAAGAAGACCGGCGCCTGGCCAAAGCCGGCTGGGAGGAAACCGTTTCCGAGATCAAGCGCGGTTATTACGACATGATCGTTCTCGATGAACTGAACGTAGTACTGTCCTATGGTCTTCTGCCCTGTGAGGCAGTAGTGGAGGCCCTTGAAAACAGAACTACCGGCACCCACATAGTAGTGACCGGGAGAAATGCCCCCGACGAACTCATTGCAATTGCAGACCTGGTGACTGAGATGAAGGAGATAAAGCATCCTTTTCGCGACCGTGGGTTGAAGGCAGGGAAGGGAATTGAGTTCTGAGGCTCAAAAATCAGGAACGGCTCCTCAAGAACTCAGCCACGATCTCGTTGACTTTTCACCCGTTCATCTAAGTTTTTACAATCATGCAAAGCACGTCCATTACATTGGTGCGGGTGGGGCCGGTGATGAAAAGGTCCCCTGTCGCTTTGAAAAAATTATAGGAGTCATTTCTCGAAAGATGATCGAAGGGATTTAAGCCCTTGCGAGCGGCGTCGCGGCAGGTGCCGGCGTCGGCAAAAGCGCCGGCGGCGTCTGTCGGCCCGTCTGAGCCGTCGGTCCCCGCGCTCAACACCGAAATCCCGGGCCACGCTTCCAGATCGAGCGCGGCGGCCAGGGCAAATTCCTGGTTGCGGCCACCTTTACCCTCGCCTCTGATCGTAACCGTCGTTTCGCCCCCCGCCAGAACACAAGCAGGCGCCGAGATCGGATGCCCGGAGGAGACGATTTCCTTTCCTATCGCCGTAAAGGCCTGCGCGACCTCTCGGGCTTCGCCCTGGACAAAAGAGGAAAGAACCAGCGGAGCGAATCCAAGTTCGGTTGCCTTTTGCGCTGAAGCGAGCAAAGCGGCACGGTTGTTTCCGACAACCAGGTTTTGAACTCTTTCGAACACGACATCTCCCGGCTTGGGGGTGTCTTCGATCAGCCCGCTGACGCCGTCGCGCAGCAGCTTAAGCACTCGAGCGGGAAGTTTTTCGCAAAGCTCGTATCGTTCGACGATCCGGATACAATCGGCAAAGGTACTCGGGTCGGCAACCGTTGGGCCCGAGGCAATCACATCCAGGGGATCGCCGACAACGTCCGACAGAAATAGAGAAACAACCCTTGCCGGGTAGGCAATTCTTGCCAGTTGCCCTCCCTTGGCGAGGGACATGTGCTTGCGCAGTGAGTTAAGTTCAAATATGGTGGCCCCGCACTCGAGCAGAAGCCGGGTTGTTTCCTGCTTTTCGCCGAGCTGAAGAGGAGGGCGCGGTGCGGGAAAAAGCGCGCTTCCTCCGCCCGAAAATGCACACAAAACCAGGTCCTGTTCCGTACCAGCTTCCAGACGCTCCAGGATATACCGTGCAGCTTCCAATCCAGCCTGGTCCGGTACCGGATGCCCGGCTTCCATCACACGGACTTTTTTCAAAGGCATGCCGTGACCATATTTTACGGTAATCCAACCCTCGCTGAGACGGTCGCCAAGTATCTGCTCCAGGGCCTGCGCCATGGGTGCAGTCCCCTTTCCGAACCCTGTTACGAAAACTCTTTTGAAACGATCTAGCAGGTATGAACAGCCGCCGACCCTCAATTGGTTCCCGCTCAGCTCAATGTGGCGTTTTACGGCCTCTTCGGGGTCAACGGCCCGAATTCCGGCCATAAAAATCTCCTGGAGCGTCTCTTTTGTCTTGTTATCCATAAGATTCCTCAACTGGTAAAGGGGCAACCTATTTTGCACGGCGGCAAGCACACCATTAAGTCTTGCAGAAGGCTGGCTGAAAGGCAAAGGGGATTTCCAATGCGATACAAAAAGGGGCAAACAGGACAACCTGCTTACCCCTCACAATGGTCGCCGAATTAGATAAAACACCCTATGTGCCTTACCTGCTTCATATAAAGTAAACCGACTATTTTTCGTAGTCAAGCCATCTACTTTGGAGAAATTTTATCACCAGCGGCACTCCCGAAGGGGGGAAATACAGCTTCGCCCAGAACCGCAATTACAGGCGGGATGACGGACCTGGCGATATCGCTCCGGGAGCCGCCGCCAAGGACCACTTCCAGACGTCCGTCGCATATCTCTTCGGAAAGCTGTCTCATCATTCGCGCGATGGGCAGGTATGCATCGATGGTGAGGCCCAGGTCCCCGTAATCACCCCGGTGGGTGTCGAACCCGAAATACCAGAATATGAATTCCGGCCGGAACCTGCGGGCGCGCTCCGCAAAACCCTCAATCGCCGCCCGGGCGTACCCGGCGTCGGCGTCCTTGTCCCAAGGACGGACTGGAGCAGCGATGTCCACATTCGTACCGTCTTCGGACTCGTAGTTGGAAAAACAGACGCAAACATGAAGAACGTCCGGATCGTTGCCTACGAGGGCGCGGGTACCATCCCCGTGGTGAGCGTCAGTGTCGAGAATGGCGATTTTCCTGATGCCGTAGACAACTCGAAGCACCCGGATGGCGATCACGACGTCATTGAAGCAGCAATACCCGCCGAAGAAGTCTTTGCCCGAATGATGCCCGCCTGCGCCGATGAAGGAAAAGGCATTCCTGACCTCGCCTGATGCGATCTTTTCGGCGGCCATTACGACCGCACCGACCGAGTGCCAGGCGGTCGAGCAGAGCGGGTCCCGCCCGACCTCCTCCAGGAGCTGCCGGGAATGAACTGCCAGAATAGATTCCTCCGAAATCGGTTCGGGCTCGTAGAGAATATAGCGTTCGTCTTGAAGAAGGTGATTCAAAGCTCGCGGGAAGTGCTCAAGACGCGCTCCCTGTGTCAGATAGCTTCTCCGACTGAAACTCGGGTGGTAGAAAACCCCGGTCCGAGGCCCGCGGCCGATGCCCTCATCGGCATCGACAGCCGATTCGCCCCTTTCGCCCGACTGCTCTTGTTCCCTGCCCGGCATAGTTCGATCCTGTACCTTATATAAGCCGGTCCCCACCCACTGCACCCGCCAGAGGCGGGGGGGGGCCGCCGGGTTGATCCTGCGGCATGCTCTCAGGTTATCATCCCTCAATTTCCCAGTAAGCTAGCCTAACATTCAAGACGGCACGCGGCGCCCCCTGCCGGACCAGCTTGACAGGCCCTTGAGGATCAGTCCGGTACCGACACCCCATGCGCCGTTTATAAGAAACGCTGTCAGCACAAGAGGAGGGTGCCAACCGCCTCCCGGCGGGCGGCCCTTGAGCGGCAGCACCACGAGAAGGGCGACCAGCGAAGGCAAGATGGCCCCAAACAGAAAAGCCACCCCCCAATAGCCGCCATGGGTCGGAAATTTGCGGTCAATCAGGGCGAACAGAATCCCCCAGATTCCGCCCCAGAAGGCCAGAGAAATCACGGCGGGGACTGCAAACGGTTTGGTGGCTGCCATCGAATAAGGCGCGAAAGGCGCCAGCCCCACACCCCAAAGCACCCATACACTCAGTTGATGAAAAGTCAAGGTAGCGATAAAGCCCGCAGTAAAGCCAAACAAAATCCGTGTCGGATAGTCCGGAGATGCAATTCCATAAGCCATGACGACCTCCTGAAGAAACGACCCCGTAGTAGCCTCTTTGCGTTCGGAGAGGGTTTTTTTCAGCTTTTCGCCCTCCGGATCGGGTCCGGGGCAGGCTCCGGTCCCCCCAAAGGCGGAATCAATATTCTAAAATGATAAGCCGTGCTACCGTTCGCTTTTGAGTGCTTACAACTTTAAAATTTAAAGCTTTAAACGTCCTACGAACGATTTGATGGCCGACATGTATTCCATCAGGCCCATGGAAAAAATGTCGTTGTGATTTGCGCCGGGGATCTTTAAGAGCGTTTTGTCCGGCGATGGAGACTCCCTGTAGAATTGCAAAGCGTCGGAATAGGGAATTATCTGGTCGAACTCGGCGTGAATGATCAACACAGGTTTGCGGAATTGTCTTATCTTGTCGATGTTTCTAAAACCTTTGCTTTCAGAAAAGTCCAAACTGCGCAGATCGACTCCGAGCAGCATCAGGAGAGGTTCGGCCAAAGCGAACCCGCTCTCGATTATCAGCCCGTCGATTTTGTCCCCGTGCGCGGAGGCCAGTTCCAGTGCTGTGGCGCTTCCAAGAGACCTGCCCATTACTGCGAACGGTCCGGTGTAGGCGTTATCGCTCAGCCATTTCCTGGTGAAATCGTAGATCGTGTGGCAATCGCGCATCATCGAACTTACCGTCGGTTCTCCCCCCGAACGGCCATAGCCGCGGTAGTCCACGGGCAAAAAATTTATGCCCGTCCGGTTGTAGACGGGCCCGAGGTCGTCATAATCGGCTACTATTTCGCCATTGCCGTGGAAAAAGAGGATGTTCGGCGCCTCCCTGCTCACGACGTGGAAACGGGCGCCTATAACGATTTGGTCGTCCACCGGAATGGAGATGTCATTTGCGTGGGCAGTTGCGAACAAACGCCATTCAGGTCTTGGATGGAAAATACGCAGTGAAATTTCAGGCCTATCAAGTGCAGAGTAATCGAAAGGCGGCAAATCGGCCATTTTCACTTTCAGCCTTTAGAAGATTTTATGATTCAAATGCCAGGCAGCCCATCGGTACATCGGTATACTTTTAAATCTTAGAATTTAAATCTCAAGGGTTAAAAATTAAAATTTTCCAAGGCATCCGAAAGTTCGACTACATGTTCAGGCAGGCGCGCACGCAAAAAATTGCCCTCCCCTGCTTCAACCCGCCCGTCTGCGGCTGCGATTTCGACAAACGCGAGCCTCTCATCCGGCGACAGACCCAAGAACAGGGAGAAAATCTCGCGGGCTTTCGGCAAATCCCTATTGCCCCGCCTGGTTTCCCATGCCTCCACAAATCCGCGAATAACACCGGACAGACACTCTGGTCCCGCCCAGGCAAGCTCCCCGGTCCCGTCCAGCCTGTCGATCCTCATCCTGACGCCCAGATTTACAAAAAAATGCAGCGATCCCAGCATCTTGTCTCTGCACTCGGATTTTCGCGCAAGCAACGGCCGGTAGCCTCGAACGGTTATCAACCGGAGGCTCAGGGGATTTTGGCTTTCGTCCATTACGAAATCGCCCGCCGCATGGTGCCAGGGGTAGATCTGCGAAAAGGACCGCCCATCGAGGTATAAGGTAAGGATTTTTGAAGCTTCCGCGTAGAGTGCCCGGGTTTTTGCGGCGTCAAGGAATTGCGGCTTTCCGCCCTGTCTCCATACATTTATAGCAGGGACGCCCGAAGCACCCGGGGACAGGTGGAACTCGTGATGGTTTTCGAACCACCGGGCAATGAACAGCATGAGGTCCGGGGCCCTTGCGGAAACAAGGGGCAGCGGGAGGTACGGGAGGCCGAATCTGGCGTGAAGGTCCCTAAGGAGCTCTACTTCGACCAGGAGAAAAGCCTGTTGCTCGGGCGAGAAGGCACAATTTACGGCAAAAGAGCGCACATCATCGGCAAATCGTACCCGAAGGCGCGAAATGCTGTAGAGAGCGCCGTGTTTTTCGCTTATGAGTTCGATGCGCGAGGCGGCCTCAAGTTTCGGGGTTGGTTCGTGTTGTTTTTTGAGAAGGTTTCGCAAGACCGCGAAAGAGTTTTCGGAAAGTAAGCGCGCAACCGAACTCAGGTATTGGCCATACGTTACGGGCGTAGCGCCGGGCGGCGGCTCGCCGGGCAATTTTTCGCCCCATAAAGGCAGCCACTGGGACCCGGCGTCCAGCGGGACAAGATTCGAACCCGTGTTTATAAGGCAATTTATCGAAGGAATAGTGCGACCGGATTTCTTTTTTTCCATAAGGCATCTTCCGGGACGAAATATTCTTCAGTCCGTTAATGTTCAGAAAAGTTGAATGATAGCAAAGCTTTGCTTGTCTTGGAAGATGCCGGGGTATATAAAAGCATGCGTGAATCGCTGAAGGTGAATCGGTCAAGCCTGGTCACCCGCTCACCTCCTCACCGATTCAACTACGTTATCTTGGAGCTTTGTGTTGGATTCTACGAGCCGGGTCCTTCTTGACCGGGTCCAACGTTCATTTCCAATCGTTTCGGACCCGTATCGAGTCCTGTCCGAGGGTCTTGAAATATCCGAGGAAGAGGTGCTGGAACGGATCGGGGCATTGAAACAGAGCAGGGTTATCCGCCAGATCAGCGCAATCTTCAATACGGGGGCGCTCGGATACCGGAGCAGTCTTGTTGCAATGGCCGTACCGCAAGAGGCGCTGGAGCGCGCCGCCCAAACCGTCAATGCATACCCGGGAGTAAGCCACAATTACCTGCGGCCGGGCAACTTCAACATGTGGTTTACCATCGCGGTGCCTTCCGGACAGAGTCTGGAGGCGGTAGTTTCCGAACTTTCCGCCAAAGCGGGCGGCGTGCGGGCACTGGTTCTGCCTGCGGTCAAGAAATATAAGCTCGCCGTGGTGCTCGACGTTTTGGAAGAAGGTGACTGGGACCCCACGGAAGAAAAACCGCAGACCCCGCCCACTGAATTCGATACGAGCTTCAGACCCACTCCCGTAAATATAGCAATCGTCAAATGCATCCAGGAGCACTTGCCGCTTGTGCAAAGGCCTTTCGGTGTATGGGCCGATTCACTGAAAATGCGCGAATCCGAACTGCTCACGATCATCTCCGACTGGATGCGCCATGGCACGATTCGGCGCTTCGCCGCCATACTCAACCATCGCAAGGTCGGTTTTCGCTCCAATGGAATGGTCGTCTGGAACTGTCCCCGGGACCAGATCGACAGGATCGGCGAAATTCTGGCCTCATACCCCGAGGTCAGTCACTGCTACAACAGGCCCGCCTACCCCCACTGGCCTTATAATCTTTATGCCATGATCCATGGACGCAATCCCGAGCAATGCGAGTCCATCGCGCACAGGCTCGCGGACGCAACCGGGCTTGACAATTTCCGGATTCTTTTCAGTACGAAGGAATACAAGAAAATAAGGCTCAAGCTTTTCTGGGATGAATCCAAATTTAGAACTTGACCCCCGACCCTCAAAACCGAGTTTGCGATGACCGACAGGGAAGAGTATGAATTGAGAAAGAAGGCCATTTTCGATGGGATGTCCAAGCGCGGTCAGGAGCGAATCCTCAGGATCGGCTACGAAAACTGGAACCCATTCGAGGAACCCAAGGACCCCAGGGAGCGGATCTTCGGCTCAGCTAGTCTTAAGGCCGGCGCCCTTGTCCAGGAATACTACAAATCGGCAGGGGAAAAAGAGGAATCGGTTGCGGTCCACAAAGAGCTATTCGAGTTGTGCCGAGGGCTTCTCCAGGGGGAGGGCCGTGCAAGGGCCATTGTGAATTTTTGCGCCTGGCTGCGCAAAAGGACCGGATCGAGTGAGCTTTAGGGACCGGAAAAGATTCACTGCATAGGCACGGCGATGAAGGGCATGCTACAGGGGGCGGCATTTTTTTCTTGACATATATCGGTATGCTATATATTCTAGCAATACTTAGAGGAGGCGCTATGGACGTTCAATCTGTTCTGCTCGGTTTTCTCATGAGATCCAGCATGACGGGCTACGATCTCAGGAAAGCCTTCTCGATGTCGTTTTCATTCTTCTCCGGACTCAGCTACGGCTCGATTTACCCAAGCCTCAAGAAGATGGAGTCCAGGGGGTTGATCTCCAAACAGGTCGAGATCCAGGACGGGGTGCCGAATCGTAAAATCTACACTATAACGGAAGCTGGAAAGAGGGCTTTTCTCGACGCCCTGAGATCGCCGTTTGTCCCCGAGCAGTCCAGGAGCGCTTTCCTGATGAGGCTTTTCTTTTTCGCGCATCTTACCCCCGAAGAGCGGGAGGCGATTGCGCGCACGCAGTTGGATTCCGTAGAGCGGTTGCGCAAAGAGCTCGAGTCGGTCCGCCCGGAGGTTGAAACCCGTGCGGACAGTTTTCAATACCAGTGCTTCCAGATAGGTCTTCGCTATTTCGAGAACATGGCCAACGATCTCTCCAGGGTGATCGAGGCCCTACGAGATGAAAACCAGTGAAGCGAACAATAAATCCATTCGAATTGCTGCTAACTAGGGATTTTCCCACATATTTTGGAAAAAAGGGACGGTATGCAAAGTGAAATCTACCGTAGACTGGCCAGGCATTTGGACAACCTTCCGGGCGGCTTTCCACCCACCGATAGCGGAGTGGAGTTGCGTATCCTGAAGAGGCTTTTTACCCCGCAGGAAGCAGAACTCGCCCTTTATCTTACCCTGCTTCCCGAGGAACCCCGAGTCGTTGCGCGCAGGGCCGCCTTACCCCGGGACGAGACCGCTCGGCGTCTGGAGCAAATGGCGAAAAGAGGGCTTGTTTTGAGGGAGGAACGGGAAACAGGTCCCACAAGGTACCTGGCAGCGCAATATGTCGTTGGGATCTGGGAGTACCACGTCAACGATCTGGATAAAGAGCTGATTCAGGACATGAGCCAATATTCACCTATCCTTTTCAAACAGGCATGGAAGGTCCCTCAAATGCGCACCATTCCGGTAGGCCGCAGTTTGACTCCGGAACATAAAGTGCTGCCCCATGAGATGGCTGAGGAACTAGTCCGGGCTCAGAAGAAATTTTCGGTTGGCCCCTGCATCTGCCGCCGCGAGCAAACCATGATGGGAAATGGATGCGAGAAGCCGGAGGAGAGTTGTCTGGGATTCGGCATGGCGGTGGATTATCGGAAACGCAATGGCGTGGGCCGGGAAATTGACCTGCAGGAGACACTGGATATTCTCAAATGGGCGGATAAGGCCGGTCTCGTCCTACAGCCCGCCAACGCCAAGGATGCTCTCTGGATATGTCTTTGTTGCGGCTGCTGTTGCGGGGTCCTGAAAATGATCAAGCGTCAGGCCAGGCCTGCCGCAGTCGTGGCCAGCCCTTTTTTTGCGGCCTATAATCCTGAAAACTGTAAAACTTGCGGCGTCTGCGTCGATCGGTGCCAGATGGAGGCTCTGAGGCTCGAAGCCGATGGGGTGCGGTTGGATGTAGATCGGTGCATCGGCTGCGGGCTTTGCGTTTCCACCTGCTCTACCGGTTCGCTCAGTTTGGTTCGAAAACCCGAATCCGAACAGCCGGAGGTGCCAAAGGATATTATCGATGCCTCCATCAAGCTGGGAAAAGCCCGGGGGAAAATCACCACACCGGGGCTGGTGAAGATGATGGTCAAATCCAAGGTGGATAGAATTCTTACATCAAAATAATGGACAAGATTTTGCTTGCGGCGTTTTCCACAACCGGTATGCGGGCTCGCCTTTGGCGGCGGCTTTTACTTTTATCCGCTAACTTCTTGTGAGGGGGCCGGCCCGTGTTCGCACGGTCGTAAAAATTCCAGTTCTTCGGCAAGCGCATGTCTTACCAGCACCACTTTCACACTGTAATGGAGGTCTTTTCCCGCCAGAGGATGGTTGTAGTCGACCGTAATGGTTGAATCCGTTTTTTCGCTGACAAAATAGCCGTACTGTGCCCCAGTGGTTTCGTTTTTGGCTATGGCCCACCTGCCGGGCTCCAGATCGCGGCCCGCTGGAAATCCGCAAAGAGCCATAATGTGCACAAGGCTTTGATCGCGTTCACCCAAGCCGTCACGGGCAGGGATCATCAGATCTTTTTGCGCCCCCTGTTCGAGGCCGATGAGTTCCATTTCCAGGGCCGGGAGAATCTGCCCGTAACCGACGATGAAGTTCATCGACGCAGGTGTATTTTCTCCTTTCACGAATGAACCATCATCGAGACGCAGCCTGTATTCAATGACGACAAAGCTGTCTTTGGCTATTTGCATCTTTACCTCGAATTGGGCATGACAGGTCGGATTTATGCAGGTTCATAACCCAGTTGTCGGGCTCTTCGAGCGTGTTCATCGGCCTCCCGGTCTTTGCCCAGTGCGCGAAGGGCGACCGCCAGGTTGAAATGGGCCGCAGCAAACGAGCTGTTGGCTTCGATCATTTTCATCGAAAGCTCGGCTGAGGCTTCCGCCTGGCCTGACTCCAGATATGCGGCGGCAAGCAGTTGGTAGGCCTTTGGGGAACCGGGCATGAGTTCGATTGCTCTTTTTCCGTGTGCGACAGCTTTGTCCGGTTTGCCGCCTCGAAGGTAGCCAAAGGCGAGGTTGCTGTGAGCGGGGCCCAGGTCCGGATTTATTTCAAGGGCTTTCATGTTTGCCTCGATGCTTTTTGCCGGTTCGGCCTCCGCGTACAGGCCGCCCAGGTTCACGTAAGCCTCGGCCAGATTCGGGTTGCACTCCAGGGCCTGTTTAAATTCCGAAATTGCTTCTGCAATGAGACCCTTGTGAGAGTAGGCCAGTCCGAGATTGTAGTGCAGAGTTGCAGAGTGGGGTTCGAAGGCAAGCCGTTCCTTCAAAAATTTGATATAGAGGTTAACTTTGGCGTCTGCGTCATTGTGGGTATTTGCCATTGTGTTTTCTCTTTCTCTGGAGTATATAAGCGTAATTCGAGCAAAAAGAGGCGGAAAACCTTTACGCTCAGGGGCTTTCCGCTGATGGGTGCAGTCGGGTTGCCTGTTCTCCCCCTCGTAGAAAGTGGAAAACAAGCTATTTTAACTCATAGGCTCCTCGTTGGAAAGCTCTTAACCGCTCCCACACCGTGGTCGCGCCTTCGCCCTTTTCGCCCAATGCTCTGATAGTGTTGAAATATCGGGATTTTTTTATTGACAAAGAACGATCCCGGAGTTAACGGGAATTGTTTTTTCTTGCGGGCCTAAAGGCTCGGGCAAATCTTGACTCTAAGCGGGGGCTGAGATACCCCCTTTCTATTCAAAGCTAATGCCACAGGAGAGCGACGAATGAGCGAGGATGCAAAACAGAGGATTCTGGAGTGGGTAAAACAGCAGAAGAAGAGCAAGCATTATTTTAACGACCTGTGCAAGGCTGTTCCCGAGATGAAGATGATGCAGGCAAAGAAGGTCATAAACGAACTGGTCAGCGAAGGGAAGCTCAAGTATTGGTCAAGCGGCAGCACGACCATGTACATGCTCCCCAGTGAAGGCGATGTCGCAAAAGAAGAAAAGGGAATGAACTAACCCTGCCTTCCCCCAACCTGCCGATGAGTTACTCCCACTGGGTATTTGAACGAAGACCGGAACTTGAGATATTCCAGCAGTACAAATACGCACCGTGAAAGGGAGGTGAGAAGACATAGCGGACCGATTCCGTGGCAAATCGTGTACGAGTGGAAGTTAAAGAGAAACACTAACGGAGGTGAACGAATGGCACTGAAACATGCAACCCCTATGCTTGACGAGCTCGAAAAAGGCCCATGGCCGAGCTTCGTAAGTGACGTGAAGAGAATGGCGGCAAAAGGCAACCGCATGTGCGAGGACTGGCTTGGCCTGATGGAGCTGTCCTACAAGGAGAAGGAAGGCCACTGGAAACACGGCGGTATCGTCGGGGTTTTCGGATACGGCGGAGGTGTTATTGGCCGCTATTGCGACCGGCCGGACCTTTTCCCCAATGTTGCGCATTTCCACACCATGCGAGTCAACCAGCCTGCGAGCAAGTACTACAACACCGAGATTCTGCGAAAGCTGTGCGATATGTGGGACGCACGCGGCAGCGGGCTGACCAATATGCACGGATCAACGGGAGACATCGTTTTGCTGGGTACGACTACCGACCAGCTCGAGCCTGTTTTCTATGAACTGACCCATGACTTCGAAATGGACCTCGGCGGATCGGGCTCTAATCTGAGGAGCCCCGAGGCATGTCTGGGAATGTCCCGCTGCGAATGGTCCTGCATCAACACCCAGGACATCATTTACGACCTTACGCAGGAATACCAGGACGCGCTCCACAGGCCGATGTTCCCTTATAAGTTCAAGTTCAAGTCATCCGGCTGTTCGATGGACTGCGTTGCGGCCATCGCGCGATCCGACTGCTCGATTATCGGGACATGGCGCGACGATATCCGCATCGACCAGGCGGCAGTCAAAGCTTACGTGGGCGGCGAGCTTGTCCCCCATGCCGGAGCCGACGGCCAGCGCAAGGATTTCGACATCAAGGCCGAAGTCGTCGATCTTTGCCCGACCAAATGCATGGAATATGACGGCAAATCGCTCAAGATCTACAACGAAGACTGCGTTCGCTGCATGCACTGTATTCGTGTAATGCCGCGGGCTCTTCGGCCCGGCCTCGACCGGGGCGCAACGATTCTGGTGGGCGCCAAAGCCCCCATTCTCGAGGGCGCACAGCTTTCGAGCGTCGTTATACCATTTATGAAGATGGAGTCGCCCTACACCGAGTTCAAGGAATTCGTCGAAAAAGTGTGGGATTGGTGGATGGAAAATGGCAAGAACCGCGAACGGCTTGGCGAGCTCATTCAACGCCTCAGTCTGCGCGAATTCCTCAAGGCGGTCCAGATCGAACCCGATCCACGCATGGTGAATACCCCGAGGTTCAATCCCTACATTTTCTACGATCCGGCGGCAGTTCCCGGTGGCTGGGAGCACGATGGCGCTGCGTTCCGTCAACGGCATCAAGCTTAGGAGGTTTAAAGATGGCTTTTGATCCGAACAATGTCATGAAAGACCGAATCACGGATATTGGTCCCCCGAAATATGACAAGCACTTCCCGCCCGTTATCAAAGAAAATTTCGGCAAGTGGAAATACCACGAAATCCTGGAGCCGGGCGTTTTAATTCACGTGTCCGAATCCGGGGCGGAAGTCTACTCGGTTCGCGTTGGCACAGCCCGTCTGATCAGCACCGAGTATATCCGTGAAGTGTGCGATCTGGCCGATAAGTACTGCGGCGGACACCTGCGCTGGACAACCAGGAACAACATCGAGTTCCTGGTAAGCGACAAGAGCAAGGTTCAGCCCCTGCTGACCGACCTGCGCAGCCGAGGCTCGTGGTTCCCTGTAGGGGGGACCGGAAACAGCATCACCAATATCGTCCATACCCAGGGCTGGGCGCACTGCCACACCCCGGCCATAGACGCTTCCGGGGTGGTCAAATCAGTAATGGACGAGCTCTTCGGCTATTTCGGCAGTCACAAGCTGCCTGCGCAGATCCGCATAGCCCTGGCATGCTGCCTCAACATGTGCGGCGCCGTTCACTGCTCCGATATCGCCATTCTGGGCGTTCACAGAAAACCGCCCTTCGTCGAGGATGAACGCGTCCAGAACGTGTGTGAAATTCCTCTGGTAATCGCCGCGTGCCCGACGGCCGCGATCAAGCCCAAAAAGGTCGGCGAGCGGAGGAGCGTTGAGATCAACAACAACCGGTGCATGTTCTGCGGAAACTGCTACACCATGTGTCCGGCCCTGCCCCTGGCGGACGGTGAGGGTGACGGGATCGCGCTTTGGGTGGGCGGCAAGGTTTCCAACGTGAAATCGGCCCCGATGTTTTCGAAGCTTGCTGTTCCCTTTATCCCCAACGAGCCGCCCAGGTGGCCTACTACGGTCCAGACGATCAAGAACATCGTCGAGGCTTACGCGGCGGGCGCCCGCCGTTACGAGCGGATCGGCGAGTGGATAAACAGGATCGGCTGGGAGCGGTTCTTCGAGAAAACCGGCCTGGAGTTCAGCCATGAGCACATTGACGACTACCGTCTTGCCATGACGACCTGGAGAACGACGACCCAGTTCAAGTTTTAGAAATACTGAAGCGAGCAGCGGGAAGCGGGGAGCCAGCAAATGATTTTCTTCCTGCTTCTTGCTCCTTGCTTCCGATTTTATGGGTTTTTTGATGGAATTTGACAGATCGCGCCTCATAATAGCGGCTATGCGCGGTGGCGCCGGGAAAACGGTTATCTCTATCGGACTTGCCGCTGCATGGAAGCGCCGCCTTGGGCTGCGTATAGTTGCCTTTAAGAAGGGACCCGATTATATCGACGCGGGATGGCTGAGCG
The DNA here is from genome assembly GCA_963805125.1 of uncultured delta proteobacterium. Classification (GTDB taxonomy): domain Bacteria; phylum Desulfobacterota; class Syntrophobacteria; order Syntrophobacterales; family Syntrophobacteraceae; genus SbD1. Next base: position 248,230 of record CAWDTD010000003.1, read on the forward strand.
CGGCTTCGGGCCGTTCCTGCTACAACCTGGACCCGTTTCTCATGACTCCGGAGCAGATCCTGCGCTCATTTGTCACGCGATCCGCAAGGGCAGACGGGAGTCTGATTGAAGGAAACCGGGGGCTCTACGACGGAGTTGACGCTAAGGGCAGTTACTCGACGGCCGAGCTTGCCAAACTTCTGAGGTGCCCGGTTGTTCTGGTTGTCGATGCTACAAAGGTGACGCGCACGGCCGGCGCGATGGTGCTGGGATGCCAGAGGCTCGATGCCGAGGTGAACATCGCCGGTGTCATTTTGAACCAGGTGGCCGGAAAGAGGCATGAGCTGGTGCTCAGGGAATCAATCGAACAGTGTTGCGGGATTCCGGTTCTTGGGGTAGTCCCCAGGCAAACCCGTAACTTCTTCCCCGAGAGGCATCTGGGGCTGGTTCCACCCGAGGAAGCCGAAGACATCTCGGAGGCCCTTTCGGCTGTTGCGGCCAAGATGAGCGAGCACCTCGATCTCGAGGCGCTCTGGAAATTAGCGGCATCCGCCGCCCCCCTGGGCTGCCCTGTGCCGCTCGCGGCGTCTGCAATGGACCCCGTGCCGCCCGTGCCGCACGGGGTTAAAATCGGTATAATTCGGGATTCTGCGTTTCAGTTTTATTACCCGGAGAATTTGGAGGCGCTCGAAGAAAGAGGCGCTTCTCTTGTCTGGATTTCCAGCCTGGAGAACGCGCCTTTGCCCGAAGTCGATGCGCTGTACATCGGCGGTGGATTTCCGGAGACCCATCTCGAGAAACTCGCCGCCAATGAAGTCTTTCGCGATTCGGTCAAATCCGCCGTCGAGGCCGGCTTGCCGGTCTACGCCGAATGCGGCGGCCTTATGTTCTTGTGCCGCGGAATTCGCCATCGGGAAAAACTCCACCCCATGGCAGGCGTGTTTCCTTTCGAGATAATTCTAGGGACAAAACCGCACGGGCATGGCTATACGGTTATGGAATGCGTCAGCCCCAACCCTTTTTTCCCGAAAGGAACGGCTATGCGGGGGCATGAATTCCATTATTCGAGAATTGCCGACCGGCTCGACCCCGGCGCCTATTCCTTTGTTTTCAGATTGAAGAAGGGACACGGTATTGTGGCCGGCTGGGACGGTTTGTGCTATAAGAACGTCCTTGCATCATACTCGCACCTGCACGCTGTGGGCACCGAGACTTGGGCCGATGCCCTGATGAGTGCAGCCGAATCACATAAGAGGCTTAAAACAACAATTTCTGCTGATTCCGGACCTGGCGACGTCCGGCCGGAATCTCAGAGCTTCCCTATGGTCTATTGAAGGAGGATAATTGATGAGCCAGGTTGAATTCAAAGGCAAGAATTTTGAGGTGGATGAGGATGGCTTCATTGCCAGCTTCGATGCATGGTGCCCGGAGTGGGTCGATTACGTAAAGAGTTCAGAGGGTATCACCGATCTGACCGATGAGCACTGGCAGGTAATTCACGTGCTCCAGGATTACTACCGGAAGCACGGAATCGCTCCGATGGTCCGGATCCTGACCAAGGTCACCGGCTACAAGCTCAAGTACATCTATGAGCTGTTTCCATCCGGACCCGGCAAGGGCGCATGCAAAATGGCCGGCCTGCCCAAGCCAACCGGGTGCGTTTAGTTCGAAACACGGACGGTTAATTGAACCATGGATGAAGGAGCGCAGCGGCGTGGATAGAGGAGCGGAGCGCGGTGGATGTTCCAGAATCCGGGCTTTAGTCCCGTGATACTGGATTAATACCGCCATCCGGCATCTCCACGCTCCTGCGTATCCAGCTTGGATCCGGGTCTGAGTGTGTCCGCCAGCCTTTAGTCCCCGGGCGGAAATGAGGTTAGCCCTGCCGAAAGCTCCATGGTCCACTCACGCACCACGCGCAGGCGGGAAACGAGGAAAATCGAAACCCGGTGCAGACAGGGAGCTGCGGAGATATCTTCCGATCTGCGAGAGGCCCCCTGCTCTCTGCATCCTACGGCTTCAATCGCCGCCCGTTCACCGTTTTTTTTCTTCTCAGACCGATAAGAGCAGTGTTAAAGAGTTTTGGTCAGTTTTGTATTTTTTTTCACGCGAGATCTTTCAGGCTCTGCAAGCTCCTGGCGCTGCCCCCGCTGAAACGGGTTTTTCGACCGGCCCATGACAGATTTATTTTGCGATTTCCGGCTTGACTTTAAGTTTGGATGGGGGTACGAAAAGGTCTTATCAGTTAGCGGAAGCAACGGAATTGATAACAGTTCCTGAAGCGATTGTGCGCGAATTCTCTAAACCCTAGTGGAGGAAAAGATGAGCTTCAAAGTAACGGTTGACAAGGATAAGTGCACTGGCGACGCCGAATGTGTAGATGTATGCCCCGTCGATGTATACGAGCTTATCGACGGCAAGGCCGAGCCGGTGAATGAGGATGAGTGCCTGGGCTGCGAAAGCTGTGTGGAAGTCTGCGAACAGGGAGCGATCACAGTGGAAGAAGTCTAGTCTGCCCTCGTCATCGGGCCGGGTTCCATCCACAAAAAAAAGCCGCTTGACTCGATTGGAGCAAGCGGCTTTGTTGTGATTCAAACCGGGTGCGCAAACTATTTTGCTTCTTTTGCTACCGGATGGCATCCATTGCAGGTAGTTGGCGCCTTGGTGTCCGGTTTTTCCGCCTTCAGCTTCTTGTGGCAGGGCTGACAGTTGTTGTGAAACGCGAGCTTAAGGTTGAGTTTCTTCTCATCCGGGGTAAGTTTCATCTCTCCCTGGGTGATCGTGTTGGTGTGGCATTTTTCGCACTTTTCCACCGGGTCGCCCTGTTTCCATACATTCTTGCCATCTTTATAGATATGATGGCACTGAGTACAGGCAATCTTGTATTCCTCGGCGTGTTTTTTGTGCTCAAACTTCACGGACGTCTTGGTCACAGTGGTCCAAATCGAGGGTTTGATGGTAATTTCCTCCGGCGCCTGCTGCGCAGCCAATGCCAGCAGCACCGCTGAAAACATAAATAGAGCCGCAACGGCCAGGCACGATACTAACTTCCCCTTTTTCATTCCGGGCTATCCTCCTTTTGTTTTTCCCTTGCCAGCCAAAAGTCATGAAACAGCGTTTCAACATACAGGAAGAAAAAACGGCGATCAAGCGCAGAATAGTCTAGTGAAATTTTTCCCTTAACGCAAGCGAATTTGTCCACAGCAAGTTTTTCCACGGCGAATTTATTAAGAAGAGCACAAGACCGACTCGGGACCGATGAGCGAAGCGCCAGAGGCCAACCGGGGCCGGAAGCGGCCCGCGCCATTCTGATTGCGCAACACCGCAAAATGATTAAAGTCAATGCGGGCCGGTTCGAAGCTATTAGGGCCGCCTTGGCCGCTTTATTGCAAATTTCCGAGCAGTGCGGAGGAAGACCATGCAATTTCAGAAGCTCTATTTCAGGAACGCGGATGGAAAACGGCTCGCCGCTCGCCTGGACCTGCCGCTCGATGAGAATCCAACCGCTTTTGCCGTTTTTGCCCACTGTTTCACGTGCACCAAGAACTTCAATGCCGTCGTGAACATCAACCGGGCTCTGGCGATGCACGGGATAGCGGTCCTGAGGTTCGATTTTACCGGCATTGGTGAAAGTGAGGGGGATTTCTCCGAGACAAGTTTTTCAACCAATGTGGCAGACCTCATTTCGGCGGCCGAATTTTTAAAAGACGCCTATGAGGCGCCCAAGCTTCTCATCGGTCATTCGCTCGGCGGGGCCGCAGTGATTCAGGCGGCCAAAGGGATCCCTTCCGCCGAGGCGGTTTCGACCATTGCCGCGCCCGCCGAACTCACGGGTCTGCTTCGCTTCCTGGATGGCCCCCCGCTGGAAAAGCTCGAAAAAGACGGCGAGATTACAATCAATATTTCCGGCAGAAATTTCAAGATAAAGAAGCGGTTTCTCGACGATCTCAGGCAGGACAACATGGATGAGGCGATTCATGCCCTCAGGCAACCCTTCCTGATCTTCCATTCTCCGGTAGACCAGATTGTATCGATCGATCAGGCCGCGAAGATCTTTACGGCAGCGCGGCATCCGAAGAGCTTCATTTCGCTGGACAAAGCCGACCATCTGCTCTCCAACCGCGAAGATTCCCTCTACGTCGGCTTAGTGCTGGCGGCCTGGGCATCGAAATATCTCAAGACTTCAGAGAAAAAATACATTCAGCCCGAATTATCCGATAACCGAGTCATAGCCCGTACAGGCAAGACCGGCTTTCGGACCGAGATTATAGCCAATGGGCACAGTCTGGTCGCCGATGAACCGATCTCGGCGGGAGGGGCCAATACCGGGCCGACCCCCTACGACCTTCTGGTGTCTGCCCTTGGCGCCTGTACCGCGATGACCATCAGAATGTACGCGGACCACAAGAAACTGCCTCTGGACGCCATTATCGCAAGACTAAGGCACCAGAAAATACATGCGGAGGACTGTCAGGATTGCGACGACTCGAGGAGCAGAATAGATTTCATTGAGAGGGAGATCGAGCTGCAGGGAGACCTTGATCAGCCCACTCGGCAGAGATTGCTCGAGATCGCCAATCGGTGTCCGGTTCACAGGACGCTCGAATCAGGGAGCCGAATCGCCTCGAAACTGAAAGAATAAATAACCTCGCGGAGCGTGCAGATTGCAAGCCCCTGAGTGCAGCGACAAGCAGACTTATACTAGGTAAAACAAGTTCGCTTTTTAGTATTATATTAGTCTAAGTCCATCTTACGAGGGTTATAGGGGAGAATCTAATGAAATTACCGCTGGAAATAAGCGTGCGCGATGTGCGCATAAACGATGAAACCGAAGAGCTTATTCGGGACAAGGCTTCTAAACTCGGCAGATTCTACGACCAGATCATCGGGTGCCGGGTCAAAGTGGACATGCCTCACCGCAGCCAGCGAAGCGGAACGACGTATAGCGTCAGGATCGATATAACCGTACCGGGCGGTGAGCTGATTGTGAAAAGAGAGCCTGACGAAGACCTTCATGTGGCGATAGTGAATTCGTTCGAAACCGCCCAACGGCGCGTAAAGGAGTATGCGGAAAGACAAAGGGGCGACGTGAAAACCCACTTTGAGAAACCGGTGGCAAGGGTGGTCAGGATCTTTCCCGAGCAAGGCTATGGGTTTCTCGCGACACCTGAAGGCCGGGAGGTTTACTTTCACGAAAACGCGGTCCTGGATGGCAAATTCGAGGCACTGAACGTCGGGACGGAGGTAACCTTCATCGAGCAACCGGGAGACAAGGGAGCGCAGGCCAGCTCTGTCGCCGTGTCGCGAACTTAGAACCTTCGATGGACACGGATAAGCACGGGAGATTTGAATTTTCGCCCTCCGCCATCCCACCGACCATACGCAGATGTGAAATACCCGCTTTGGAAGCCCACACCGGAGAGAGAAGAGATGTTTTGGGGCATTCTGTACATAATCATCGTCCTGCTGCTCATCCTGACGAACGGCTTTCTTGCAATGTCGGAGCTTGCAGTGATCTCGTCGAGCAAAACACGGCTGCAGAGGCGTGCAGAGGAGGGTAATGCGAATGCTGGCGCGGCCCTTCATCTGGCCCGGAACCCACATCGCTTCCTGGCAACCGTCCAGATCGGGATTACGCTTATCGGCGTTCTAAGCGGGGCTTTCGGCGGAGTGAGCCTTGCCGGACGCCTTGCTCAACCGCTATCCTCGGTCCCCTACATAGGCGGCTATAGCCAATCGATTGCACTGGCGGTGGTTGTCGGGCTTATCACCTACTTATCGCTTTTGGCCGAGCTTATCCCCAAGAGGATTGCGGTGTACACTCCCGAGGGTATCGCATCGGCGGTTGCAAAGCCAATGGCAAGACTCTCCGCAATAACTTCGCCCATTATTCACGTGCTGAGCGTTTCGACGGATTCCGCGCTGCGCTTGTTCGGGTTTGGGCAGATGAAGGAAGCGCCCATAACGGAGGAAGAAATCCGCATGCTCATAGCGCAGGCCACGGTTGCCGGCGTCTTTGATGAAGCCGAGCAGGATATGGTGGAAAGAGTCTTCCGGTTTGGAGACCGCCGTGTCGGGGTGATGATGACCCCGCGCGACAAGGTCGTGTGGCTGGATATAAACGAGTCACCGGACAAGACGAGACGAAAAATCTCCAAAAGCCCTTACTCCAGGTTTCCCGTCGGCCAGAAGGCGGGGAACATCCAGGGGGTCGTCCATGTTCGCGACATCGCTGTGCGCTGCCTGGGCGGGAAGCCCCTTGACCTCAGGGCCTCGATGCACAAACCGATCTTCGTCCATGAGAGCGCGCATGCGCTAAAAGTGCTGGAGAAATTCAGGCAGACGGGTCTGCAAATGGCGCTCGTGGTTGACGAATATGGGACGATCGAAGGAATTATAACTCTTGCGGATATTTTGGAGGCCATCGTCGGCGACATTGCTTCGGCAGAAGTGGCGCAGGAGCCGCTAATTATCCAGCGCGATGAAGGCGCGTGGCTGCTGGAAGGAATGCTGCCCGTTGACGAGTTGAAAGCCTTTTTCCATATCCGCAAACTGCCCGGCGAGCGGGCGGGGCGCTTTCAGACGCTGGGCGGATTTGCAATGGCTCACCTCAGAAGGATCCCGGCTGTCGGAGACCTCTTCGAGTGCTGCGGCTACAGCTTCGAGGTGGTCGACATGGAGGGACGCAGGGTCCGAAAGGTCCTCGTAAAAAAGATCGCTGAACAACCGGTGAATGGGTGAATGAGACAATGGGCAAAAACCAATTCTGCGATTCACCACGGATCGGGTCCGGGGCGGGATCTATTTGCCGATTGCTCCGACAATTTCCTGCCCGGCTTTACAAAACCGCAGAACCGTTCTAAATTCTTGGGACCGGAACAATTCACCTGTTCGCACATTCACCCCGGATCAAGTCCGGGCTCTACTTACCGTTTCAGTACGGGGTCGAATCGATGCTCGAGTTTTTCAACACAATGACACGCCAAAAAGAACCCTTTCGGCCGCAGAACAGCGTGGTCAGGATGTTCACTTGCGGACCCTCGATTTATAGTGCGCCTCATATCGGAAATTACCGCACATTTATCTGGGAGGATGTGCTTCAAAGGTACCTGGAGTACCTGGGATATGAAGTCAAGCGCGCCATAAACTTAACGGATATAGAAGACAAGGCCATCGAACAAGCAGAAGAACGCGGCATGTCGGTCGCGGAACTTACCGGCGCCGTAGCCGGGCGCTTTATCGAGGAAGCCGGGCGGCTGCGGATAAAATTGCCCGAGCGGATTCCGCGCTCGTCCACAAGCGTCGAACAGGCCGTTCACCTGATCCAGAAGCTGCTCGAGAAAAGTTATGCCTACCGGTACAAAGGCAACATCTTTTTCGATCCTCTCAAATTCAAGGGCTTCGGCAAACTGTTTCGCCTGGACATGAACAAGTGGCCCAAAACCAGGAAGCGGTTCAAGCGGGACACCTATCCGGGACGCAGATGGAACCTTGGCGATTTCATCCTCTGGCACGGGTGCAAGAGAGGGGACGAGGTTTGCTGGGATACGCAAATAGGCAAGGGAAGGCCTTCGTGGAACGTGCAGGACCCTGCCATGATAGCTCAAACTCTGGGCTATTCTCTGGACATATTCTGCGGAGGCATAGACAACCTTTACAGGCATCACGACTACAATATCGCCGTTATGGAATCGGTGTCGGGTCAAGAACTGGCGCGCTACTGGCTGCATGGCCAGCATGTTCTGGTCGGCGGCAAGAAGATGTCGAAAAGCCTCCACAACATAATCTACCCCGAAAATCTCTTCGAGCAGGGCTTTTCCTGGGAGCAAATCCGGTTTTACCTCCTGTCGAAGCAATACCGCAGGAAGCTCAACCTGAGCATGGATGCAGTCCGCACGGAAAGTTCGAGGCTGGATGCCCTGAGAGCAATGACGCGAGAGCTGTCGATCCCCGGGGAGAATTCCGAACAGATAAGGGACGAGGCTGTAGACGGCCTCACCGAAGCTCTCACAGCTTCATTCGAGGCAGGGATGAACAACGATCTGGACACGCCTTCGGCCGTCAAGGGCATCTTCGGGGCGGTTCAAGGGCTGCACTTGCTGCACAAAATCGGCAGAATCGGCAGAGAGCAGACACAGACAATCAAAGAGAGACTACGGAAAGCAGACTCGGTGCTGCAGTTTTTATTTTGAAGGCGATGGTGGTAGTTCAGGAAGCAACCAACTTCCACCATCCCCGCCTTGCACATCGTCCGGCCCTATTGAGCGAAATGGAAAAGCCTCAACATCTCAAGCCTTTTAATCGTATCGGAATGAAATCTTTGCAAGGAGCGGTTCCGGTCGAGCCGATCTGAGAGCGCCCTGTGCATAGGCTCAATGCTTTCGGACTTCTGGCAAAGCAAAAAGAAGTCCGTCGAGCAGGAAAGTCCCAAAAATGCTATCTCTTCGGGCGAATAATTCTCGGAAATCGCCGCCATATCCAGATCGTCGGCAAACAAAACGCCCCCGAAGCCCAGGCGTTCTCTCAGCCACCGGTGGCTGATTTCATGTGAAAGGGTCGCCGGACGGAGCTCATCCACGGCCCGATAGACTGCGTGCGAAGTCATCACACAGTTGACCCCGGCCCTGATGGCGGCCCGGAACGGGATAAGATGACGGTGGAAATCGTCGCCTTTCTCATCGGCAATGACGGGAGCAAAATGGTGAGGATCCAACTCGGCGCGGCCCAGCCCCGGAAAATGCTTTGCAGTGGCCGAAATTCCTTTTGCCTGGAGCGTTTCGATCCAGATAGTTCCCAGATCCGACACTTTTGCCGGATTCGAACCAAATGAGCGGGACTCCATAAAGTGTTCTTCCCCTTCAGCAACTATATCGAGAACGGGGGCGAAGTTTATCTGAATTCCAATCCCGCTGAGGTCGGCCGCGCATACTTCGGCCCACCGGGCAACAGCCTCCCGACCCTGCTCCGCAAGCGACCTTGCCGAAGGAATCGAATTGAAGTGGGGAGAAAGTCTCTGGACGCTCCCACCCTCCTGATCGACGGCAAAGAAAACAGGGCGCTTGAGTTCTTCCATCGCAAGCGCCTGCGCGCTCGAAACAAGGGTCTTGAGTTGCTCGCGGCCTTCGATGTTTCTCTTAAAAAGCACGATACCCCCCGGACGGTATTCCCTGATAAGGTGTTTTAGCTCCTCATCGAGGCTTACCCCGTTGAAGCCAATAAAAAGATGAATTCCGGCTTCGCTCATATTCTGCGGTCCTTCCGGTGCACGCGAAGTCGCGACCTCTTCTACCCCAGATGCCTGAGCGCCTCTGCTATTCGAACCCGGCTGGCGCTCCAGATCGGAAGGAGCGCGGACACGATTCCGATCCCGAAGCTGACAAAAGCGCAAAAGGAAAGCGTCTTCCAAAAGTGTATCTGGAAAACAGGCAGAAGCGATCCCGTGTTGCTGGAAAAAACGCTTGCCGCCGGGTAGGAAAGCGCCATTCCGACCGCCGCGCCAAGCATGGAAATAAACACCGATTCCCCGGCAATCAGGACCCACAGGTGTTTGCTCCCGAAGCCCATGGTTTTCAGGATTGCATACTCCGGGGTACGCTCCCGCGAAGTCATTGCCATGGTATTTACAAGTACGATGAGGAAAACCCCTATGACTACATATGAGACGATCCGAACAGCTATTACGATCGCCTCCGTCATGGCGAGGAACCCGGCCTGGAACGACTTTTCGGTCTCGGTCAGGGTCTCGGCTGATGAGTTTTTGAAAAGACCATCCACAGCCTCCGAGACCTGACCGGCATCGGCAGGATTTTGTATCTGAATTACATACCAGCCCACCTGCCCGGCCCTCGCAGGCATATTCGTCTTCACTGCTTCGTCAAGATAATTCCAACGAAAGAAAAACAGGGTCTCGTCGGTTGATTTGGTCGCGCCACTGTAAACTCCGCGCAGCACGAAACGCCATTCACCGGGGTATATGTTCCCGGTGAGCGTAATGGTATCCCCGAGTTTCCATCCGTATTGCTCTACGGTTTTTCGCCCTGCGATGCATGCGTTTCGCTGTTTCCAGAACGATTTTAGTTCGTCTTTGGATACACAAAACTCCGGAAAGACGTCGAAATAATTCTCGGGTCCCACGGCTATTCTCGGGAAAAAGTGCCGCTCATCTATGTAAACCCCGCCGAACCAGTTGGCGTAGACGACCTGGTCAACACCGGTGACCATTTGTATCCTGGACCGGTAGTTGAGGGGGAGCGGGAAAATTAGAGAAACGGAATTGCGGGACACCAGCCGGTTTGGCGAGGCGGAGTTCACGCCCACATACCAGGCCTCGACAACCGTATCGAGCAGGCAGAAAGCAAGGATTGCCACGGCCATCCCGAAAATCGTGAGAGTGGTTCGCAGTCTTTGCCTGAATGTGTTTCGAATGACGAGTTTGAGGAATTGCATAGAAATATGGTAACCGGGTCTTACCCTATTTCATATTACGGATCCGAACCTCGGTATCCGACTGGTCCTTCAGTAATTCCAGCAGTTGGGCAATGTCCGTATCGCCGTAACGATAGGGATAAAAAATCTTGGGCTTTATCACTTTCACCGCGTCGGCCGCCATTTCCACCGACATCGTGTCCGGAAGCGCGACCGGAAGAAATGCGACGTCGATATCGCTCAACTCGTCCATCTCCGGTATTTTCTCCGTGTCGCCCGCAATGTAGACGCGCTTGTCGCCGAATGTAATTATGTAACCGTTTCCCATCCCCTTCAGGTGATAGGGAAAACCGGAGGAACGCTTGAGTACGATGTTATAGGCCGGGACACCCTCGATCTTGAGGCCCTGGACTATTTTAACATCCTCGTTCTTCATTACTATGCCCTCTGGATATTTAGCCGCGCAGATTTCGGTCAGGACAACCAGCGTGTTCTCGCTCCTAAGCTCTTCGAGGGCCTTCAAGTCGAAATGATCGCCGTGTTCGTGCGTAAAAAGGATGATATCGGCCTTGGGCATTTTGGAAAAATCCGCCACTTTCGAGCAGGGATCTATATAGATGTGCCTGTTATGATAATCCATTCTAAGAGATGCGTGGCCAAGAAAGGTGATCTGCAGCTTGCCCTCGGAGGTGCTGATAGTGTCTGTCTCGAACCGGTCCGCCCCCGTCGCCGCCCCAAGGGGCAACAGCAGAATGCATACCTCTAAGACCAAAAATTTCAATACCCTGCTCATTAAGGCTCCTTAAAACTTTCGATACCAATCCGGGCAAGATCAGACCCGCTTCGGTTTGCCGAAGGGTCACCGGTTTTTTGGAAGATACCCTGACACGCTTTCCATCACAACGAAAATCCAAGCGCCCGCAAGGGAAACTTTTCTCTTGCCGCCCCTGTCAAGTTGTGGAATTCTGGTTTCATGTCTAACTAAAAACCTGACCGTCTGCATTTGCGGAGGAGCTTATGCCGAGTCCCGCCTGTGGCGGGATTCGAGCAACCCTCCCCCAACGCCCGGAGATGGGCCCTTAATGGACGCTCATGGCGCTCTAAGGAGATATTGATGGACCGGCTTTTCTATGTGTACATCGCAGGGCTGATAGCTGTTCTTGGGGCGGCGGCATTCATCCTTGCCAGACTGAAACTCAAGACGAACGAAAAGAAGCCACCGGAGGTTTACATCGGCGCAATAAGGGTTACCGACCGGCAGGGCCGCGATATGCTGATCATCCGAAAAGAGGACGGCAGCTTTGAGATGCATGAAGAACAAAAGATTCGAAAGCAGTGAGTGCGGCAGGACGCAGGCCGTGATCTCACGCGGGGGCGCCAGGGCTGTTCAAAGCCTATGGAAAGGGCGCTAAAAAATGAAATAATTTAGCTCTGTTTCACGTTTTAACGCATTGACAATAGTGTGGCTGTCCTTAAGGTGAGGTTGTTGTGAGAATGTTTCTTTTACGCCAACCGTTATCTGATCATAAAGCAGGAGAATGCCATGAACTGCCCCCAACATATCAGGGAAATAACCGATCCGGATGCTCGCAGTAAGGCAACGGAGCGCGAAGAGTTGCAAGAGTTGGTAGAATTGCTGGCCGGTCCCGAAGAAGACTACGTTTCCTGATGCCCCGGGCGGGCCCGAAGCCCGCCCCGAAAGTTCCGACACCTCTGTCCCATACCGACGTTCCAACAGATCACAGGGTTAAACTATACCGGATTTCTTCAGATCCTCGATCTTTGCCGCCGAGTAGCCCAGTTGTTCAAGAATCGGGCGAGTGTGTTCACCGAGGCCGGGGGCATGGGAAGTGAGAGAACCCGGCGTAAGGGAAAGCTTGGGCGCTATCCCGAGCTGCTTATAGGCGCCCCAGGATTCGTGGACCAGATCAACGACCATTGCACGGCCCTTCATCAGCTCGCTCTCAATTACCTCCTCGATGTTCAGCACCGGTTCGCAGCAGCAGTCCGCATCCTTGAAATGCTCGACCCATTCGGCCAGGCTTTTTTGCCGAAAAAACTCCGAGACACTCTCGATCAGTTCCTTCTGATGCGCTCCCGGTTCGAAGTAGAGGGGAGTGTCCCACTGCGGCCGTCCGGCACTTTGGCAAAAAGACTTCCAAAACTGGGGTTCGAGCGCGCCCAGGCTCATGTGCCGCCCGTCCCGCGTCCGATAGATGTTGTAGCAGGCCAGCCCGTGATTGAGCACGTCATCTCCCGGCACGGGAACTTTGCCGTCGGCAATGAATTTTCCCCACCGCAGGCAATTCCAGGCAAACGCCCCATCGGTCATCGAAATATCGACGAACTGACCTCTGCCGAGACGCTCGCGCGCGAAAAGCGCCGCCATAATGGAGAAAGCGGCCAGAAGGCCTCCGCCGCCCACGTCCGCTATCTGGACACCGGCCATTGTCGGCGAGTCCTTGCCGCTGTAGGAAAGGACGCCGTTCAAGGCCAGGTAATTGACATCGTGGCCCGCTTTGTGAGCGAGAATCCCGTCGGCGCCGTAGCCGCTTATGGCGCAATAAACCAAGCGCGGGTTTATTCGTTGGAGGCTTTTGAAGTCAAGTCCCAGTTTTGCCATAACCCCGGGTCGAAAACCTTCCAGAACGACATCGGAGTCCGCGGCCAGCTTTTCGAATATCGCCTTTGCTTCCGGGCTTTTGAGGTTAAGAGTGAGGGAGCGCTTGTTGCGGTTGAGCACAACGTGAAATCCGCTGTTTCCCCCGATTTTGGGCGGCCACCACCGAATGTAGTCACCCATTTTGGGGTCTTCCACCTTGATTACATCCGCGCCCAGGTCCGCCATGAGCATGGAACAGAACGGCCCCGGCAAGAGCCGCGTGAGGTCCAACACCTTTAATCCCGACAGAGCGCCCTGCATAGAATCCCCCCGAGTTGATTCAGTTTCCATCCGGAAAGTGCCTTTTTCCGCCCTGGCGGTGTCAATCTTCGGGTTTTCTTGTGCGGCGTACCTCTATGTACGCCTCCGCGCAAACCCTTGATTTCCTTGCCAGGACGAAAAAAGCCTCCTTTCCGAATTGGAAACTGACATTATCTCATCCGGAGTTTCCGGATGGATACTAATTCAGGAATTCAGGAATTTAGGAATTTAGGAATTCAGGAATTGAGGGATTAACACACCGGTTTCCAATTCTTCAATTCCTTAATGCATGGATTCCTCAATGGTTTAATTCGTCTTTAAAGTAGGAGACAATCGAATCCACAAGCCCCCGGATTGTGTATTCAGAGGGCATAATGGAGGTCTTGAGTCCGAACTTTGCGGCTGTTTGGGCCGTTATCGGACCGATACAGGCAACCGCCATCCGCTCTTTGCAGCCCAGGAGTTCCTCGTTTCCGATCAAGGCGAAGAAGTTCGAAACGGTGGAAGAAGAAGTGAACGTGAGGCAGTCTATTTCACAATTGGTCAAAAGCGCACGTATTTTAAGGGCGTCCTGTTCAGGGAGAACGGTCTGGTAGGCCGGGACAATGTCGACATGGGCACCCCATTGCCTCAGTTTTTCGGGCAACACTTCGCGTGCAGCCAGTGCGCGGGGCATGAGAAAGCGTTTTGCGCGCACGCTATACGCGGACAGGGCTTCCAGTATAGCTTCGGCGCGGTATTCGGATGGAACCAGATCCGGTATCAGCATGACCGATTCGAGAGCTCCGGCGGTTTTGGGTCCGATTGCGGCGAGCCGAATGCCCTTGAGGTCACGTGCATCCCTGCCTGCGGCAAGCAGCCTTTCGATAAAGAATCTGACGCCGTTTACGCTTGTGAAAATCGCCCAGTCGTATTGCGAAAGATTGCGTATCGCGCTGTCAAGCGGCTCCCATGAGGGTGGAGGAGCGATGGCGATGGTCGGAAACTCGATGCATTTGGCCCCGAGTTCTTCCAATTTGGCCCTGAAATCGCTCGCCTGCTCTGTTGACCGTGTGATAACAATCTTTCGGCCGAACAGGGGCCTGCGCTCGAACCAGTTCAGCTCGTCGCGGCACTTGACGACTTCTCCGACAACCATCATTGCAGGCGGTTGCAGGTTGGCTTCTTTGACCTTGCGCACGATATCGGAAAGCGTGCCGGTTACGGTTTGCTGCATAGGGGTGGTGCCCCAGCGAATCAGGGCCACAGGCGTATCGGCCGGCCGGCCGTATTGAACGAGATTTCGGCAGATTTCAGGCAGGTTTTTGACGCCCATGAAAAAAACGAGCGTTCCAGCTCCGGTCGATATCTTGTCCCATGCGATTTTGGATTTCTGCTCGTCTTTGTCCGCTCTCTCGTGCCCCGTAATGAAGGCGATGGTCGCCGTAAGGTCGCGGTGTGAAAGCGGTATGCCCGCATAGGCCGGAACTGCGGCTGCGGCGGAAATCCCCGGTACGGCTTCGAACGCAATGCCGTTTTGAACCAGCGCCTGTGCCTCCTCGCCGCCTCGGCCAAAAACGAAAGGGTCCCCGCCTTTGAGCCGCACGACCACATTTTCGCGTCCCTTTTCGACCAACAGGGCGTTTATCGCTTCCTGGCCAAGGGTATGATCGCCGCCTTTCTTACCGACGTAGATGCGTTCAGCGCCGGGCGGGGCGAATTTGAGCAGTTCTTCGTTGGCCAGGTAATCGAAAATGACCACTTCAGCCTTCTCGAGGACTTCCTTGCCCCTGATCGTCAGAAGACCGGGGTCTCCCGGTCCTGCACCAACGAGATAAACTTTGCCTTCTTTCACCGCGTTCTCTTTCAACAAACCTCATCGAGTATTTTCTTTGCACCGAGATCGAGCAACTCCACGGCGACTTTTTCCCCGAGCGCTACCGCGTCTTGCAGGGGCGCAGCACGCGCCGTCCGGAACAATTGCCTGCCGTCGAGCGAAGCGACAAGACCCGAGAGTTCGACAATTTTGCCGGCAATACGCGCATGGCCCGCAATGGGAACCTGGCAGCCGCCTTCGAGCGTCTTTAACAGGCTGCGTTCCGCTCGAACCGCTACGGCTGTTTCGGGATGGTCGAGAGGTGCAAGGAGATGGCGGGTTCCGTGGTCTGCGGACCTCGCCTCGATTGCCAGCGCGCCCTGCCCTATGGCCGGCATGAATTCCACCGGGTCCATGTACATCGTAATCCTGTCCTGCCAGCCCATCCGGTTGAGACCGGCCGCAGCCAGGATGATTGCGTCGAACAGTCCCTCATCCAGCTTTCGAAGGCGCGTATCCAGATTACCGCGAAGATCGCGTACTTCGAAATCGGGGCGCATGGCTCGTATCTGGGCGCTGCGTCGAAGGCTGCCGGTGCCGATGAGCGCTCCCTTACACAGATCGCCGATCGATTTGCCTTTTCTCATAATCAGGGCGTCGCGCGGGTCCTCGCGCTCGGGAACGGCGACTATCTCCAGGCCCGCCGGCAAATCGGCGGGAACGTCTTTCATGCTGTGGACCGCCAGGTCGGCAGACCCGTCCGCCAGGGCATCCTCTATTTCCTTGACGAAAAGCCCTTTGCCGCCGACCTTTGCCAGAGGCACGTCGGTAATTTTGTCACCGCTCGTCTTTATGATTTGAAGTTCGAACCGGATTTCGGGCCACAGCTTCTCCAGGGTTTCCTTTATGATCTCGCTCTGTTGAAGAGCCAGCTTACTGCCGCGGGTCGCAATCCGGACCAATTCCCTTGTCAAAAATGTCCTCTTTTCCTTTAATGACAGGTGCTGCAGCTTCCGCCCGCGCATGCCGAACAGCCGGAGGCCGCCGTGCCGACGCGGCTGCTCGCCGCACCCTTGTCACCGCCGCTTTTAAAGCCGAAAACGGACATCATCTTATGGACGTTGGAAGATTCGCACTTCGGACAGGTTGCCGCCTCATCGCTTCTGAAAACAAGTTTTTCGAAACGCTCACAGCAGTTGCAACACTCGTATTCGTATATCGGCATTTGAACCTCCAGAGAAGCCGTCAGTTATTGTCAGACTAAATTGCCAGACCAATAAGGATAACATGTCAGCGCGCAACGTCCAACTCAATAAGATCGCCGTCCCCGACGGCCCTTAATGCGCGAGCATCCCCGATCAGCTTTCCTATCAGGTTGACGGCGCTCGCAGGGCGGATTTCATCTCCGCGGCTGACCGGAGTCGGACCGAAGAAAATGCAGAACGCCCGGCCCGAGGGCCAGTATCCGAGGTCGCCGACCTGGACCAGTTCAGCAGCCGTGGAATCGAGCTTCCGATCGACGGGGACCCGGAAATAGATTTCATCGCCCCATGTGTTGGCCATGGCGGATAACGGGAGAGCGGAGAAAATCGCCGACGCCGTATCCGAATCGTTTAGCTCGGCGCTCATCTCGATCGGGCCGGACCGGATCAAAATCTTTCGACCCATCAATTCTCCTTTTGAATCTCTTCCAGGACCGCCGCCATCAACAGCGGGAACATTATTTCATGGTGGCCCGTAAGACTTATGCCGACACCGCCATCCACGGTGGGCCTTTGCAGGACATTGACAAGCGGCCTGTAATGCCGCAGGAAATCCATATTTATCGCGGTGAGGCCATCGAGCGGGAAGCCCATGTTTCTGGCTACGCTGACGGCCTTGAGAAAGACCTCCGGGATTACCACGGCTGAGCCCAGGTTTATGAAAACCCCGTGCTGCAGGGTGGCGACAAGGGCGCAAAACAGGCGGAAGTCAAACTGGCTCAGTGCGCCCATTGCGGCGCCGTCCATTTCCGGATGCATGTGTATGATGTCGGTCCCGATTGCAACGTGGACGGTTACGGGCAGATTACATCGGGCGGCGGCGGCCAAGAGGCTCGCATCCGCGTGGGGCGTTCTTTCCATGAGCAGCGCCTCGCCAACCGCCTTCCCAATGCCTTCAGCGCGTCCGGAATATGCCTTCAATACAACCCGGTGGATGAATTCAGCCGTTTCGCGCACCATACCGAATTCACCGCTCCCGAGATGCGCCCCGACGTCTTCGGAGGTCTTCCCGGCCAAAGCGATTTCCACGTCATGAATGATTCCCGCGCCGTTCATGGCTATCCCGGAAAGAAGGCCCCGCTCGATTGCATTTATTATGACGGGATTGAGGCCGACTTTTATGGGATGAGCACCCATTCCCAGAATGACCGTCCTTTCGTTTCCGACTGCTTCGGATATCGCTGAGGCCGCCTTCCGGAGATCTTCGGCGGCGAGTATCGAGGGTAGAGAATCCATGAACTGCCGAAACGAACTTCCAGGCGGCAGTGGACGAGCGAAATCGGCCAGCGATACCTTGCTTTGACGATCCTGGAGGCTGGCCATTTTAAGCCCGCCAAGCTCGATGGGCCTCCAGTCGGATTTACGCGCTCCCATATGCATTCACCTCTGACAAGCGACATCAACACCTTGCGGGTTAGGCTAAACCGCGCACAAAGGCTGTCTCGGGCCCCATCCGATCCGGGGGGCCGCTCCCGCCCCTTTACTCACACACTCGCTCGATTTTTGCCCCCACGGCGCAAAGTTTTTTCTCGATGGCCTCGTAGCCGCGGTCCAGATGATAAATCCTGGTGATTTCACTAACCCCTTCGGCTGCCAGAGCGCCAAGGACAAGCGAGGCCGAAGCCCGCAGGTCCGTCGCCATGACGGGGGCTCCTGAGAGTTTTCTAACCCCGCGCACAATGGCCGTCCTGCCGTCGAGATCGATATCGGCGCCCATGCGCTGCAATTCGAGCACGTGCATGAAGCGGTTTTCGAATATGTGCTCCTTTATCAGGCTGACCCCGCTTCCAAGGACCATGAGCGCCATGAACTGGGCCTGCATGTCCGTAGGAAAGCCCGGAAAGGGCTGTGTTTCAATGTTGACGCTGCGTATCCTGCCTTTGCGGCGGACTTCGATAAAGTCCCCATTGCTCTCGATGGAAAGCCCGGCATCGCTCAGTTTTTGGATTATCGCCTGGAGATGGTCCGGCCTGCACCCTTTGAGCTTAAGTGTGCCTCCCGTAATTCCAGCCGCGATAAGGTATGTGCCGGCTTCGATCCTGTCGGGAATTACCTCGCAACTCGACGGGGTAAGCTCGCTGACGCCCGTGATGGTGATTTCATCTGTGCCGGCTCCCTGGATCTGTGCTCCCATGCGGATTAGATAATCTGCAAGCGCGACTACTTCCGGTTCTCGCGCCGAGTTTTCCAGGACCGTTACCCCATCGGCCAGGCAGGCGGCCATCATGATGTTTTCGGTCCCGGTTACCGTTACCTGATCGAAGCCGATGAGAGCACCCCGCAGTTTTTTTGCCCGCCCCACAACGTATCCGTGATCCAGGTGGATGTCTACGCCCATCTGTTCGAGGGCTTTGAGGTGCAGGTTTATGGGCCGGGCCCCTATGGCGCACCCGCCCGGAAGGGAAATGCGCGCCCGGCGGTAGCGGGCCAGCATTGGTCCGAGCACAAGAACCGAGGCGCGCATCGTCTTGACCAGATCGTATGGGGCTTCGAGCGTGCGAATGTCCGAGGTGTCTATCTGAAGAATGTGATCGTGCCTGGAGGCCGCTCCCATGTGTGCGAGCAGGGACTGCATGGTCCGTATATCGCGCAGGTGAGGCGCGTTGCTGAAGCTGTGCTTTCCGTTTGCGATAAGAGTCGCAGCCATGAGAGGCAAGGCGCAGTTTTTGGCCCCGCTGATCTGCACTTCGCCATTGAGAGGGACCCCTCCTTCGATAACCAGTTTATCCATGAATTAGATCCCCTTTGCCGCGCGGACGTGCAGGACTCGTCGTATGCCTGAGTAGTCCTCGATGAATTCGAATCTTCCGGCCAGGTCCGCCAAAATCCCCTCTTCAAGGATTTCCGCCTGCCCCAGTCCGATTTCCACAAGCAAAGATCCCTTCGGCTTCAAATGGGCATGAAACCCTTCGAGAATCTTTCGAATCAGGGCCAGGCCCCGCTTTCCTCCGCCTCGAAGAGCGCAATGGGGTTCATAATTGGCGATTCCGGGCGCGAGGTCAAGAAGTTCCGCATCGGATACATAGGGTGGATTGGAAACGATGAGATCGAACAGAGGCTGGGGGGCAAGTGGTTCGAAGAGGTCCATGACAACGAAGAAAATCCGGTCTTCGACCGCGTTTCGCACCGCGTTTCTTCGTGCGACTTCAATCGCAGACCATGATTTATCCGCTGCGACGACCCCTATCCCGCTCCGCTCGTGGGCAAGCGCAACCGCTATTGCCCCCGATCCGGTGCCAAGATCAAGGACAAGGCGAGGCTTATCTCCCGAGATCTCCAGCGCCTTTTCCACGAGCACTTCGGTCTCGGGGCGCGGGATAAGCACCGAGGGTGTAACCTCGAAATTCAAAGACCAGAATTCCTGCTTTCCAGTGATGTATTGAGTCGGCTCGTAAGCGGCCCTGCGGCGAACGAAGCCCCTGAATCGGGCCAGCTCTTCAGGGGAAAGCGGCTTGTCGTAGTCGAGGTAGAGCTGGACACGTTCCATGCCCAGGGCATGGGCCAGCAGCACTTCCGCATCGGCCCTTGGCTGCTCGAATCCCTTGCCACTAAAGTATTCCGTTGTCCACCGGAGGACCTTCAGGACACTCCATTGCCCTTCCATGCATTGCCCCGTACGCAGGTGTGATAACGGATAACAGATGGCGGATACAGGATGCCGGATATCGGATCTCCGAGGTTTGACCGCCGCTGTTCCGACTTCGGACTTCCGCTCTCCGCTTCGATACTCGATGGGTTGTTAATAAGTCTATCTTACGAGCGCAAAAGGAGCTTAGCCGCCGGCAGCAACCCTGCGAAGCGGACTGCACGCCGATGCATGAAGGGTGCAGTTTGAGCGGTTTTGAGCCAAAACCGACGGCACCGCTTCCAACGAGTCCACAATCAGAACAGGCGTTCCGGGGGTCGCCCATGCGAACAGTTTCATTGCCGAAAAGATCGGCAGATTAACGCAGCCGTGCGAGCAGTGCCCGCCCACGATGTCTCCGGCGTGAATCCATACAGTCCCGTAGATCCTCAATGCCCATGGCATCGGCGCAGGCTCCCCGTAAGCATTGGGATAGCTCCTGGACACATGGTGCAGGTCCTTTTCCTTTACGGTATAGAGCCCTTCCCTGGTCGTGCCCTCGACTTTCCCGACGCAGATATAGGTGTCCCCCACCAGCCTGCCTCTTTCGTACCAGCCAATGTAAGGCAAATCTTCGACAATCAGAATGAACCTGGGCAGGTCGGCCGCATCCGGGATGTATTTTTCAAGCGGCGTCCAGTCTTTGAAAGCAGTGAAATCGTTTGGAACTTTTATCGGTTTTCCGTCTCGGATGTCCTGCGCTATGTAGTCGAAATCCCTGGCGTTCAATTTGGCAAGTATTCTCAAACTGTAGCTGGGACTCAGATCCATGTCTTTCCTCGACAGCCCTTCGAGTTCTTTTTCAGTTATCACCCGCCGTTTCCAGGTGACATCCGGCTTTCGATTTCCGCTATTGCCGGCAGCGGCATTTGCCGCCACAGTTCCAAACCCGATGACAACATATAAGATCGCAATCAAAAATATAGAAAACGAGCGGGCATTCATCTTGGCTACTCACATTAAAAATCCTGTCGCTGCTGAACCTTATTTAATTCAAGTACTCAATCGAAAAGTAAGACTTCACGATCCAGAGTCAATCAAGTCACATCCCGCGCATGCCCGGCATCATCCCATCACCTGGACCGGATATCGTCCGGCGGCTCCAAGCCGTAATATTTTCGGTACAATATCCGTTCATCGCGGCCGAACGCGGCAAGGAGAAAGGTCAAGTGGTTCTGGAGCGAAGCTTTGAGAATCCCTTTGCGCAGATACCTGTCAGAAGAAGAATAGACCGGGACCGGGAGGATAGAGATGGCGCCCCTGCTCCCGCCCCGGCGCATTTTCAGGAATTTGCGCGCCAGGTCCACATCTTCCATCAGATAGCTGCGTCCGAAACCGCCTACCTTTTCAAAAGCCTGTCTTGGGCAAAAGAGGCCCTGATCGCCGTATGGAAGCTTAAAGAGGGCAGTTCTAAGATTGGCCCATGCGGCGATCAGCCCGAGCGCCCGGTTTGACGGCAGAAAGCGCAGCTTGAAGCAGCCAAGCGCCGCCCGGTTGTCCCGGCAGGCCCTGCGGATCAGATAGGGGAATTCCGGAGGGGGGATCGTATCATCGTGTAAAAAGAAAAGGATCGTTCCCCCGGAAAGAATCACTCCGGCGTTTTGCTGGATACCGCGTCCCTTCCTGGTGCTCACGACCGTAAGCGCCGGGGATATCCGCCGCCGGGCGATTTTTTCGAACGCGCCCCCCTCAACGACCACTATTTCGTCTCCCGGCCAGACCGAATTCTCGAGGTAGCACAGCAAAGGCGAGAGTTTTTGGGCTTCGGTCAAAGTGGGAATGATAATGGAAATGGAGCTTGAGAACAAAAAATCACGCTCCAGCCCGTCCAAATCCCGTTTGCAGTCGACATCGTTTCTTTCGGCTGCCGGGCGAACGCAAAACCCGGCGGCTTCAAGCTCTCGAGCTGTTCTGGAGAAGACCTCGCCGCTCCCCCACGCGCTAAAATCCAAAGCAGGGCCAATCGGACGATCGGTGCCGATAAGATAGAAGCCGCCGTCGGCAGCCGGACCGAGCACGGCGACTTTTTCTCCAGTAACCCGAAACGCCCCCTCTATGTCTGTAGCTTCGATGTCAGCCAGATCGGTCCCGATGAGCACAGCCTTTCCTGCGCCGGTGGCGAATGCGGCCCGAAGAGCGTTCGCCATCCGCGCTCCAAGGTGTTCTCCTTCCTGCGCACGGAACTCCCAGGGACCCCGGAATTTGTTCTTCAATTTGTCAAGAGGGTCGCCCGGGGTGTGGAAAAGAACTATTCGAGTCTCAAGGGCTCTACGCTTGAAATCGCAAACTACGCCCAATGTCCGCCGGATGAGCTTCTCATAAACTTCGGCGGCCCTTTGAGACCCGATCTGCTCCGAAAGCCGTCTTTTCACCTTGCCGGCTTCAGGATATCTCAAAAAGATCAGGAGGGCGTTGTGCTTCATAAGAGTAGTGAACAGTGAACAGTGAACAGGAAGAAACAAAAAAAGCTTTTCTCCGACCACTGATTACTGACCATTGAACTCCTTCAATGCAATTATCTTCGCTGCTGTCGCTGAAAATACAGGCCGAATTAAGGGCCTAATTTTATTAACCAATTGATTTCATTTATATTTTTGGACTTGGATTTCCTCAATAACAGCAGATAACAGTGAGCTAAAAGAGGGGATAGTGAGTAGTCCCTCATTTTTCGGGATGAATTCACAGTGAACGGTGAAAAACCAAATGCAACCCCCTGTCCCTCGACTCCTGCAATTTCGTTTCGTGGAATATTGTACCACACAGTGATTTCACTCTGCAAAACGGCAACCAGAAGCGGCAACCAGAAGCGGCAACTAGAAACGGCAACCAGAAGCGGCAAAATGCAGCAACCAAAAAAATTCACCGCGGAGATCCGGGCATCGTCGGGACATGGAGAGACCGCAGAAGAAAATAGAAAAATTACAGAAGAATGGGCAACAAGTGATACCCGATAGCCGATACTCGCCCCCCGTATGCTCAGTCTTCGCCGTTCACTGTTTTGCGGATATCTGCTATAGTTATGACGAAGACCTAGGATCCGCTTAACCTTCTGGAGAAATTGCATTGAAAAATCAGCTCGATGTGGAAGAGATCAAGCAAAAAATTGTCCCAATCCTTCAGCGCAATAACGTTGTGCGGGCTGGTCTGTTTGGCTCTTTTTCCCGCCGGGAAGGGATGCCTGGCAGCGACATTGATTTGTTGATCGACTTTGGAGACAACCGCAAGACCCTTTTCGACCTCGTGGATTTGGAACAGGAATTGGAAAGAGCTTTGGGCCGGAAGGTGGATCTCGTCTTCTACGACGGCTTGAAACCCCGCCTGCGTCAGCAGATTTTAGGAGAGCAAATTCCGGTCTTATGATAAAAGACCCGCTTGTATTCATCGAGGATATCCTGGAAAGCATTCAGAGAATCCAAAGCTACGCCATGGACTTGTCAGAGGATGATTTTTATCGCTCTCCAAAAGATCAAGACGCAGTCATCAGGCGCCTCCTAACTATAGGAGAGGCGGCTTTGCGGCTGCCTGACGAATTTAAAGAAAAATATTCCCAAGTTCCCTGGCACAAAGTCGCCGGTATGCGTCATCATTTAGTTCATGGTTACGATAATATCAAATTAGACATTGTGTGGGAAACGATCCAAAAAAACCTGCCGACATTAAAGCTGCAAATGGAGGACATACTGGACAAAGAGTCCTAATTAGCTGTCTGGGGTAGGCACAGTTACATCCCGCAACCCCAAAATCCCCCCTGCCGCCTTTAAAAAAGGGGGGTGATTGGCACGCCTTTTTATGGTCCCAGGGTGCCCCGGGTGGCATGAGTTACTGCGGTGAATGCTCACACCGGAAGACCGTAGCGATACTGAGGCGCGACTGTGGGACCGCTACTGAACGATAACAATCCCGGCGAGCGTCCCTTTTGGGACATCTTGTGGTTTTGCGCTGCTTCCGATGGGGTAGATGTCCCAGCCGGCCAGGGCAACCATTTTGTAGACGTCGATGCCAACCGCTTCCATCGAGGGCCTGGATTTGAGCGAGAACTTGCATCTGTCGCCCTTCATCGCCTGGCAATCCGGCAGTTGGCCGCAAAAAGTGTGACGGCAGGACCCGGCGGCAAACCCGAAGGCGAGATAGTGACCATCATAGAAGGCTGCGGATTCTATTTCCGAGACCATGGAATACATCTGCTGGTAGGCTTCCACTCTCTGCTTTATCGTCGCTTTGTCCCTCACGATAACTTCCGGGGGTATATCCTTTATAAAGAAGACGGCCCATTCGTATTTTTTCAAAAGCTCCGCCAGCTCAGCGGGCTTCATGGTGTTGGGGGGACATTGCGCCCCTGCGCCGTATCCGAAACATCGCGGTATCTGGCACTTCATCGTTACCCGTTCGTCCACCGGAATTTGGTCGGCCCTGACGATCTTGGCGTTAGAGGCGCCCAGTTCGAGAGCTTTGTGCCTGTACTTTTCAAGGTCCGCGCTTAACTGGGCCTCATTCATATCGGTCCTGATCTTTCTTATCGTTGCCATTTGACCAATCCTTTTTAACCATTCACCGCAGAGACGCAGAGGACGCGGAGAAAGGCCACTGTTTAATCTGTTTTTCTCTGCGCGAAAGCATTTAAATCCCACTGCAGACGCGCAGGGATCTTAATTATCTCCCAGCGTTCTCTGCGTCTCTGCGGTGGATCTTTTTCCTTTCGGCCACAATCTCGGCAATATGTTTGACCTTGATTTTGCCGCCCCTTTTTTCCATTCCGCCCCTTAGCTGCAGAACGCATCCCGGGCAGTCGGTCACCAGCGCTTCGGCCCCGGCAGCTTCGACATTGTCCAGTTTTCGCTTCAGCAGTTCAGCCGATATCTCGGGGAAATCGAGCGAATAGGAGCCGCCAAATCCGCAGCAGACGTCCTCATCCTTTGCCTCAACATATTGGAGGCCGGCCGTGGAAAGAAGTTCGCGCGGCTCTTTTGTCACTCCCAGCCCACGGCACAGGTGACACGGAGAGTGATAAGCCACCCTGCCCCCGGCACTTAGGAATTCATCGGGACCGACTTTCAAGACTTTTGTCATAAATGAGCTGAAATCGATCACCTTGTCTCTCAGTTGGCCGGCCTTCACGGCAAGGGCGGGTTCCTGCGAGAGCAGTTTTGGGTAGTTTTCCTTCAGGTGCGAGCCACAGGAGGCGCACAGCGTAACTATAAAGTCATAGTCGGCCGGGTCAATGGCTTTTATGTTTTGAACGGCGACGTCCCTTGCGGTCTCCTTTTCGCCCGTCATTTGCGCAGGCAGGCCGCAGCAGGTTTGTTCCACGGGATAATCGAACTGAACGTCATGGTCCCGGCAGAGCCGCAGGAGCGCCTGTCCCTGTTCCGGATAGACGAAATCGGTCAGGCACCCGCCAAACAAAGCCACGCGATAGCGAGGGTTTTCAACGCGCCGGTTGATGCTCTCCCACATGTCTCTTAACGGGACTTTGGCGATCGCGGGCAGCCTGCGGAAGCGGTGTTGTTCGGAGAAAAGCAGCGGCAGATGCCGCAGGTACTCACCTTGTGCAAGAGGCTTTTGCGCAAAGGAGGCTCTTCGAAGCAGGAAGTGAAACAGGCGGCGGTTCTCGAGGGCCTTTTTGAGCAGCAGGTTTTTTAGCGGCTTCTTGCCTTCCACGTTCAAAACCGTGCGGTGCACCTCCTTTATGAGGTGAGGCAGGTCAATGGAAGCAGGACACACCGACTTGCAGGCCTGACAGTTGAGGCAGTTTGTGACGATGGTTCGAGCGTTTTTCCGTCCGTGATAAAAATAGGTCAGCACGAGCCCTATGGCGCCGATATAAACATGGCCGTAGTTATGGCCGCCGACAAGTTTGTAGATGGGGCAGACGTTTGCGCATGCGCCGCAGCGGATGCACCTGAGCGCCCGAGAGAAGAGGGGGTCCTTTGCCAGGGCGAGCCTACCGTTATCGAGGAAGACGATGTGCATCCGCTTGGTCGAACCGGGGGCCGATTTGCATTCCGTCGATCCGGTAATCCATGTGACATAGGTCGAGATTAGCTGGCCCGTTGCATTGCGGGGAAGGGCGGCCAGAACCCTCAGGGCCGATTCGAGATCGGGGACGAGCTTATCGACACCCACCAGGGCTACGTGGACACGCGGCAGCGTAGTGACAAGCCGCCCGTTGCCCTCGTTTGTGACCAGCCCGATAGTACCGGTTTGGGCGATGGCGAAATTTGCGCCGCTTATCCCCATATCGGCGTCGAGGAATTTGCGGCGAAGCTCCCTTCTGGCTACCTTGACCATGCCGCCGATGTCGTCGGGGTCCAGTTTTTCTCCGGTAACCCCGGTAAAGAGTTCGGCGATTTGCTTGCGGGACAGGTGGATGGCGGGCATGACCATATGAGACGGCCCTTCGCCCCGGAGCTGAATGATCCACTCGCCCAGGTCGGTCTCGGTCACTTCATATCCCGCCCCCTCCAGGTGAACATTGAGGAAGGTCTCTTCGGCGGTCATCGACTTGCCCTTGACGATCCGCTTTACCCCGTTGTCTTCGGCTATGGCCGCAATGATCGAATTCGCCTCGAAGGCCGTGCGGGCAAAGTGCACCGTCACCCCGGCCGCCCGGGCGCGGGCAGTGAATTCTTCGAGCAGCTTTTCCAGGTTTGGAATCGATTCATCTTTAGCTTTTGCTATTTCACCGGCCAGGGCATCGAAATCGATTCCCGCAAAGGCGTTTGCCCTCGATGCAGGGTAAGCGCTTGCAAAGGCGTCCAGGGTGGCTCCGAGGAACGTGTTCCCGAGGGCCTGTTTCAGGTCCTTTTTATAGGTTTTGAGGTCATGGGGGGTCTTTATCATTGGCCGTCCTCCTCCAGAATCAGCACGTGCAACTCAGAAGGCCCATGCACCCCTATTGTGAGCACTCTTTCGATATCCGCCGTGCGGCTGGCTCCGCTGATAAAGGCAAGGTAGCCGGGAGCAGCTTTCATCATCCGCGCGAGTTGCTCCCCGATAGCAGCAGCATCCGGCACGATCCGGGATCTGGGCAAGACCGCCACGTGTGTTTCGCTGAGCATAGTGGCTATCCGAATCTCCTCCGACCTGGAATCCACCACCAGAGTGGCGGTCTCGGCAATACCCCAGTCGGCCATGGTCAGGCCGGTGTCGATCAGGCCGACTTTTTCCCTCAGATTTTCGGTCAGCAGCACCAGATTGCGAGTTTGGCATATCGCTGAAAGCAGAGCGAGATTTTCTCCGGTGATTCCCGGAGCGGCAATGCTGTGTCCGCCCTGTTTCCGGGTGAGCTCGGTCGCATACTCGAAAGCAGCGGCCAGGTCATTTAGCTCCGCGACAACAGTCTGTACCGCCCGAGCGCGTTCGTTGAATTTTGCAATGTTTTCAGTCATACGTCACCATTTTCGTAAAGGACTTCATCACCACGAAGTACACGCAGAACCACGAAAAGAAATAAAAGGACCACTACAGCCTGACCCGTCGTTGCTTTACGAATCTAATCCCATGCTCGCACACGAAGGGGGAGCGACGGCGTGATTTGCACGAAGGCAGCGGGAGTCGAAAAGCCCTTCGTGATCTTCGTGCTCTTCGTGGTAAACGCTTACAGTACTTTGTCTCAAGCCGCGGGCGCCGCCGCCGTTTATTTCTCCCTGCCGACTGAACGCGCCATGAAAGTGATCGCGACGACCACTGCCAGTGCAACGGCCAGGTACATCCCCCCGGTCGAAAGATCGAGCTTTGCGGCGACCGGAGCAGTTCCTGGCGCCGCTTTAGCATATACCGGGACAATCCACCTGATCACATAAGCCTGCAAATAGGCCATTGCGCCAATACAGGCGGTCAGGATCATGGAATGCTTCAGAGTGAACCGGAAGATGTCACCCTCGCGCCCGACGAGATCGGTGGCGGCTGTGGCGACCGCTATGGACTGGGGTGAGATCATCTTTCCGCACACGCCTCCCGAAGTGTTGGCGCAGATTGTGATTACCGGGTCAACCCCTATCCTGGTGGCGGTCACCTCCTGGAGCTTTCCGAAAAGGGCGTTGGTGGACGTATCCGAACCCGTCATAAAGACGCCCAGCCAGCCGAGGAATGCGGCAAAAAACGGAAAGAGCTTGCCCGTTTCCGCAAAAGCCAGGCCCGAGGGTAATCGCCATGCCGGAGAAGTTCATAATGTAGGCGAAACCGAGAATCGCGGATATAATTATAACAGGCCACCGCAAGGTCTTCAAGGTGCTTGCGGCAACCTGCCCGGCGGTTCGAATCGAGGCGCCCATCACTGGAATGGAGAAAAGGCCGGCAAGAAAAATGGCGGTGCCGGCTGCGCTGCAAAGATTGAAAGCGTAGACGGCGGCCATGGGCTTTGCGTCCCGGATGACCATGTTGTGAAGACCGGGAATCTGGAGTTTGAATAAAGTGTAGTAATCCAGAAAATTCTTTATCGAGTAAATTCCCCAGGCGGCCACAAAAATCGAGAGCAGAAGGAAGGGGGTCCACGCCCGGAATACCTGTCCCCCGCCATACCTCAATTTTTCCCGGCCAAGGGAGGCAGGTTCGTGTTCGAACCTCCAACTCTCCTTCGGATGCCAGAATCTGAGGAAAAATACGGTGCATACTATGGAGGCGATCGATGCCAGAATATCGGGGAGCATCGGCCCGAGGTAATTCGAGGACAGGAACTGCGTAATGGCGAAGGAGCCACCGCAAACGAGCGCTGCGGGCCACACTTCCAGGCCTTTTTTCCAGCCGCTGATGAGAATGACCAGATAGAGCGGGATAAGCACGCTCAGGAAGGGCAGCGTACGCCCAACCATCTTGCTGATGGCCATCACATCGACCCCGGAAACCTGCCCGGCCACGATGATCGGGATTCCGATGGCGCCGTATGCGACGGGAGCGGTATTGGCCAGCAGGCAAACACCGGCTGCGTAAAGCGGTACGAATCCAAGGCCGGCAAGCATTGCGGCCGTGATGGCAACGGGGGTTCCAAACCCGGCTGCTCCTTCCAGAAAAGCGCCAAAGGAAAAGGCGATCAGCAGGGCCTGCATGCGCCTGTCATCGGATATGGAGGCGAGAGAGTTTTTTATGATTTCAAACTGGCCCGTCCTTACGGACAGATTATAGATGAAAACAGCGGTGACCACGATCCACGCGACCGGCCACAGGCCGAACAGCATACCCTCAAAGGTTGCAAGCAGCGCATACTTTACCGGCATGCCATAGCCCGCAATCGCAATGACTATGGCGATGCCCACGGCGCTGATCGCCGCCCAATGCCCCTTCATCCGTTTTATTGCGAGCGCCCAGAAGAGGTAGAAGATGGACAGGGCAGCCATGATGGCAGAGAGGGCGAGGTTGTTTAAGGGATCCGTGACGATTGTCCAGGTCATGATGTTTTACCTCCTTTGCAAACAGGACCTTCATGGTATGGCTGCTGAAGCGTGAGTTGCCTCTACCTGCCAGGTAAAGTGGCTGTGGTATTGCATCCAGGGAAACTCCGGCTGGGAGCTCCCGAGCGAATTTATTGGTAAGACCATAGTTGCAAGGTCACTCTTTAGCAGAGCTGATCTGGGGCTGTCAAGACAAATTAGCAATAGATATTACCACTTTTTGGCTTGACATTAACCCCGCAAAATTCTTATTATCGTGTGGCGTGGCACAGATCAGGCCACCCATAGGTTGCGAGCTTCGGTCAAAAAAAGGATACTTTCGGGTTGTCAATAAGTGTGTCTTACGAGGAAAAGCGATGAATAGAGACGGTCTGCTGAAAGAATTCGAAAGGGTTTTGGGCAGGGGTAATGTCTTGCACGAAGAGACCGACCGGCATGGTTATTCCTATGACGCGGCGGTTCTCGAACCCGTGCTGCCCTGGCTCGTTCTTCGGCCCGAATCGAGTGAAGCTCTCGGAAAGGCCGTGCGCATCTGCAACGAAAACTCCCTGCCTCTCACGGTACGGGGCGCGGGGACCAATCTTAGCGGAGGCACCATCCCCAAGCCCGGCGGCGTTGTGATCCTCACGAACGCTTTGAATAAAATCTTCGAGATCAATGAAGAGGACCTCTATGCCGTTGTGCAGCCGGGGGTGGTGACCGCGAAATTTGCCGAAGCGGTCGAGGCCAGAGGACTTTTCTACCCACCCGATCCGGGCAGCCAGGCGGTTTCGACGCTGGGGGGAAATGTGGCGGAAAATGCCGGCGGGTTGCGAGGACTGCGCTACGGGGTGACGCGCGATTATGTGATGGGACTCGAGTTCTTCGATGTAAACGGGGAACTGGTCAAAGCCGGCGCACGCACGGTCAAATGCGTAACGGGCTACAACCTGGGAGGGCTCCTTGTCGGTTCCGAAGGGACCCTCGGGATTTTCAGCAAGATTATCCTCAAGCTAATACCTATGCCGGCCGCCAAAAAGGCGATGATGGCGGTTTTCTCCGAGGTAGCCAGAGCATCCGAGACGGTTTCGGCAATAATTGCCAACAGGATCGTGCCTGTTACGCTCGAATTCATGGACAACTTCACCATCCGGGCGGTTGAGGATTTCAGCCACGCGGGGCTCCCGGTGGAGGCTGCTGCGCTGCTGCTTATCGAAGTGGACGGACACCCCGCCCAAGTCGAGGAGGATGCCGCCAGGGTCGAGTCAATTTGTCGCGAGATGGGCGCCATGCGAATTCATGTCGCCCGGGACGCCGTGGAACGGGACAAAGTCTGGGAAGGGCGCCGCGCGGCGCTTTCGGCGCTTTCCCGGGTCAGGCCGACCACCGTGCTCGAGGATGCGACGGTCCCTCGCAGCAAGGTCCCGGCAATGATCCGCTCGATTGAGGAGATCGGCCGCAAATACGAGCTGACAATCGGGACTTTCGGCCATGCGGGGGACGGAAATCTTCACCCTACGATTCTTACCGACCGGCGCGACAAAGAGGAGTGGCACAGGGTGGAAAAAGCGATCGACGCCATTTTCGAAAAAGCGCTCGCGCTTGGCGGGACCCTTTCGGGAGAGCATGGGATCGGAACAGCCAAATCGAAATACCTGGAAAAAGAAACCGGTCGCGCCGCCATTGTCTACTCACGCCGGATAAAGGCGGCACTGGACCCCAAAAACATACTCAACCCCGGCAAGATCATTGGAGAATGAGCATGTACGACATGAAAAAGCTTGCTGCGCTGGTAAAGGAGCTCGAAGACCAGCTCATTGTCTGCATGCGGTGCGGGATGTGCCAGGCGGTCTGCCCGGTTTTTGCCGAGACCGGCCGTGAGGCTGACGTGGCCCGCGGAAAGCTGGCCCTGCTCGACGGCCTTATCGAGGAAATGTTCAAAGACCCAAAGGGCGTAAACGAGCGCATTATGCGCTGTCTGCTCTGCGGCTCATGTGCGGCAAACTGTCCCAGCGGCGTGGAAGTGCTCGATATTTTTCTCAAGGCCCGCGCGATCCTGGTTGGCTACATGGGGTTGCACCCGGCCAAAAGGATCGTTTTTCGCGGCATGCTTGCCCACCCGAGACTTTTCAACAGCCTCGTAAGATCGGCGAGCAGGCTCCAGGGGTTCTTCGTAAAACCCGCAGACGACTTTCTCGGCACATCCTGCGCACGCTTTACCTCTCCGCTGGCAGATCGACATCTAAAGGCATTTGCGCCCCATTCTTTCCAGTCAAGCGTGGGCCGACTCGACACAAACGGCGCCTCGGGATCGAAGGTTGGTTTCTTTGTGGGCTGTATGATCGACAAGATATACCCGGATATCGGCCATGCAGTCTTAAGCGCCCTCAGGCATAACGGGGTCGGGGTCCTTGTCCCCGACGAGCAGGGCTGTTGCGGGATACCTGCGCTTTCTTCGGGGGACCTCAAGACCTTTCGGAAGCTGGTGCGCTACAATCTTGAGAGGTTTGCGCCCGGCGACTTCGACTGCCTTGTGACCGCCTGTGCGACCTGCACATCCACCATAAAGAAGCTGTGGCCGATGTTTGCCGACGATCTGAGCGAGGCGGAAGCATCCCGGATGAACGAACTTGCCGGGAAGACCATGGACATAAGCCAGTTTCTGGTGGACAGGACAGGCGTTGTCGCAGCAGCTTGCTCTAACGACGGGCAAAAGGCTCTCATTAGCTATCACGATCCCTGTCATTTGAAAAAATCCCTCGGGATATCGGCGCAGCCTCGAACGCTTCTTCGCGCCAATTCCCGTTACGTTTTCAAGGAAATGAGCGAAGCGGACCGGTGCTGCGGCTGCGGGGGAAGTTTCAACCTTCAATACTACGGCATTTCTGCGTCAATTGGTAAGCGCAAGCGTGACTCTATCGTAGAGTCGGGATGCTCGACGGTTGCCACAAGCTGTCCGGCATGCATGCTTCAGATAAGCGACATGCTCTCTCAGGCGGGTGAGCGTATCAAGGTAAAACACGCCGTTGAAATTTATGCCGATTCACTGGAGTGAGGCTTCGATGCTGACACCCATTAAACCAAAGCGCATTTCGGACCTGGTTTTCGAACAGTTACGCGATCTCATTTTCAAAGGGCGAATCAAGCCGGGCAATCGGCTCATGACCGAGCGCAAACTCGCCGAGAGCCTGGGCGTCAGCCGCCCCACGGTAAGGGAGGCCATAAACAGGCTGGTTGCGCTTCGGCTGATCGAGCACAGGCAGGGACAGGGCACTTTTGTCGTTTCGCCTGCTGCGGAAAACAACCCGCTCGGCGTGCCGCACGACCAGGAGGTAAGTTTGGCAGACCTGCTCGAGGTCAGGCTCGGTCTCGAATGCAATGCGGTGATGATGGCCGCCCGCAGGGCGACCGAAGAAGACATACGCGATATGGAAAAAAGTCTTCGGGACATGGAGACCCAGATTGACGCAGGAGCACTGGGGAGCGAGGCTGACGTAACGTTTCACATGGCCGTCGCCTACGCCACAAAAAACATGGTTCAGATACACATAATGAAGACTTTTTACGATCTGCTTTTTTTCGGGATAAAGTCAAACCTGCAGTACTTGTATACCGAACCTGCCACGCTCGAAATAATCATGCGGCAGCACAACAGTATTCTCGAAGCGGTTCGTAACCGTGACCCTGACGCAGCCTACAGCGCCATGCGCGAGCACATCCTGTTCGTTTTGGATTTCGTGCATAATAAGAAAGTTTTTTGACACGATTACTGATTATCCAACCTGAACAGTTCGTTAGACCTTGCAAAGCTCAAGAGATAGCGGCCCATGACGATCATCTGCGTCTGGTACTCCAGGAGGGCTTTGCGTTTGGCGGCCGTTTCCCCGGATGTGAGGGGAAGCGGTATCCACTTTTCTTTATGAGGATGGTCCTCAGGGGGCTCGAGTTTCGAGCCGGTCCCCAAGCCCTGGGCAATCGGCCACTGACCGTAATGAATCAGATAGATAAGCCACCTGGGTTTAAATTCCGGATGTTGCTTTCTCAAATGTTTCCATGCCCGTTTAACGAAATAGTAGGTTGAGGCATGGTCCGGGTGCGCATCCTCGGGAGCGCTTGTCGCAAGCATGTTAGGCCGAAAATCCGAGATCACCCGTTCGATCTCCCTTTGCAGGCCCTCACCGGTATAACCTGTCTGAGGGACAACCTGCTCGAGAGCCGACGGACGGCTCTCCCCGGTGGTAGGGGATGTGTAAGCCTGCCGCTTACCGGCGGCCTTCGCGCGAAGGGCGCTCAACCCGCCGTCCGGAAAGCCAAGGAAGATCACATCGCCCTGCTGCATCCCCAACGTGGCGAGGGCCTTGAGGGATTCGAACATTCGGTCTTCACCATACTCGCGGAAGTCCCTCG
The DNA here is from genome assembly GCA_963805125.1 of uncultured delta proteobacterium. GTDB lineage: Bacteria > Desulfobacterota > Syntrophobacteria > Syntrophobacterales > Syntrophobacteraceae > SbD1. The sequence continues at coordinate 282,011 of CAWDTD010000003.1, forward strand.
CGGTAGGATTGGATATGTGATCGCCCATTTCCACCGCTTCCGGGAAGCCGTCTCCGTTCGTCATAAAGACCACCTTCACGCTTCCACCGGTTTCGATGACGCGCTGAATGAGCCCTGCGGCCCCGAGGCTCTCGTCGTCAGGGTGCGGCGAAAAGACCATTAGACGTGTGTCTTTCGAGATGAGGGGCTCTATGGACTTGGGTTTTTCCGCCCAGGCGCAAGCGGGGGCCAATGCAGCAAACGCGAACAGAAGCATAAATAATACTTGCAGCACATCGACCTCCTCGAATCATTTATACGAAGCTGCGTTCAAGAGAGTATTAAAAGCGTTTAAAAACGTAGGGAGCTGCGTCGCCGCAGCGCCGGGCGCTCGCCCACACGCGCTTGCGCGTGTGCGCCTGGCGGAGCCTGGAGATTGAGGGGAATCATTCCCCCGCTCTTTTGCGTTACTACAATCCTGAACGCACCTCCGTATTAGATGTTCCTCACCGGCGGCTTCATATTAGCACCATAGAAAGTATCGTCAAGGCCTCCCGCGCTCGCCCCCCGTCTCGCGTTGGGAACCGGTGGGGACCCGGTGGGCTGTCGAGACCGTGCGCTCGGTCTTCCGGGTTCCGCGAAATACCCTTCCGCCTGAAGGCGGTAAATTCAATGACCCGATTATCGCTCAGAGGGTAGCGTGGAGCGGGTAGCGTGGAGCGGGAAGCAAACCGGTTGCTCGCTTCCCGCTTCTTGCTCCCTGCTGACGAGTGTTGCTTATAAGTCTATCTTACGAGGATGTAGTGAAAAGCATCGGGCAAGAATCGGGGGAGCAGCGCAGGCGGGGCGCCGGGCCCAGCAGGTGGTGGGTGCCGGACGGGCTTGCAGCCCACCGGAACTTTTCGAAGACAGGCAAAAGAGATACGATGGGACGCGGGGGCATTTGTCCATCGCCCCCCTCACCCGCTTCAGGGATTAATCCCTCAATTCCTAAATGTCTCAATTCCTATGAGAAAAGGCTAAGGTACCGCCCATAGCCATCCTTTTCCAAATCGTTTTTGGGGATGAATCTCAGGGCGGCCGAATTCATGCAGTAGCGAAGGCCGGTGGTCGGCGGTCCATCATTGAACACGTGTCCGAGGTGTGAATCGCCGTACCTGCTTCTGACCTCGGTTCTCACCATGAAAAAGCTCCCGTCTTTTTTCTCCACGATGTTGCCGGGCTCAAGAGGCCGCGTAAAACTCGGCCATCCGGTTCCGGAATCATATTTGTCAAGCGAACTGAAAAGGGGTTCGCCCGAAACGATGTCCACGTAGATTCCTTCCGCTTTGTTATCCCAATACTCGTTTCTAAACGGCGGTTCGGTGCCACCCTTTTGAGTCACCTTGTATTGCAGATGGGTGAGCTCTTTTCGAAGGGTCTGATCATCGGGTTTCGAGTATTTCGCCGCTTGAATATCCGATCGGGCGGTTTCCGATTTCGATGGAACGATCTCCATATCCTTACCCCATATTTTTGTAATGAATTGATCCCGTCCTGAATTGAATCTGTAATACCGGTAGCGCACCGGATTCTTTTTGGAATAGTGCTGGTGATATTCCTCCGCCCTGTAGAATTTCGAAAGCGGCAATATCTCGGTAACAATGGGCTTATCGAACCGGCCGGAATTTTGCAGCTCGCGCTTCGACTCTTCGGCCGCAACCCGCTGCGCCTCATCATGATAAAAAATGACGCTGCGGTACTGGGGGCCCCTGTCGACAAACTGTCCGCCCGGGTCCGTCGGGTCCACATGTCTCCAGAAAAAATCCAGCAGTTTATCGTAGCTTACTTTTGCGGGGTCGTAAACGACCTGAACCGCTTCCACATGTCCCGTTTTCCCCGACGAAACCTCTTCATACGAGGGATTCTCCGTGCGGCCGCCCGTATAGCCCGATATGGCCTCAACGACTCCGTTCACTTTTTCGAAATCGGCTTCTACACACCAGAAACACCCGCCAGCAAATGTAGCTCTTGGCAATCCGCCATACTGTTCGTCTGCGGCCATACTTTTTTCAGTCTTTTTGCCGTTCGCAGGTCCCCATCCCAGCAGAACAAATCCCGCCAATACGATTAATGCCGCCAGCAAGATCACTTTCATTTCAATATCTCCTATCAGTTTGCAGCCCCCGGTCTTCGCTATGGGGGCGATTAAGTCCACATTTCCGACTTTGATTAAGGTAATTCATGACGGTAATGAAAGCCTCAAGGAAATGTAAAGATTCGGTAATGAACTAAATTGCGCAGGGGCGTGGATGGGTTGAAGGGAAACGGCCGCGCGCCCTTGCGGAAAAGCGGCGGGGTTTTTAATCTATGTTTCTGATTGGCGAACGATCGTTCAAAAAACCCGGGGGGTGAGACTCATGGCAAAACCAGGCCCCGTTCTCATCGTTGAGGACGACAATAAAACCGCTTCGCTCATCAGTCTCTATCTTCAACGCGAAGGATACGAGACGGCAGTTGCGCTCGATGGTGTCGAAGCTTTGAAGCTGGCCCGGCAGGAAAATCCTGCGGTTGTAATCCTCGATCTCATGCTTCCGAGGCTTGACGGCTGGGAGGTATGCCGCCGGATACGCGAATTTTCGGATGTGCCGATTCTGATGCTCACAGCAAGAGGTGAGGAATTCGACCGAGTCCTGGGGCTTACAATGGGAGCAGATGATTATGTGGTCAAACCGTTCAGCCCCCGGGAGCTTGTGGCTCGAATCAAGGCCGTGTTGAGGCGAACGAGTATTACAGCCAGAGACAGGTCCGATAAGCTCAAGGTTGGGGGCTGGCACTCGATGCTCATAAACACGAAGTCACGGTGGATAATCGCAGCGTTGTGCTCACTCGATCGGAATTCAAGCTGCTTCGATTGCTCATGAACGCGCCGGGGCGACTCTTTACACGAGAACAGCTCCTCGATGCGCTCTATCCCCTGGGCGAGCAGGTAGTCGATCGAGTGATAGATGTGCACATAGGCAAGCTGAGGCAGAAACTCGAACAAGACCCCGCCAGCCCGCGATACATATTGACAGTAAGAGGGTTCGGGTACCGGCTTGCCCAGGACGACCGGGAGGAATCTTCTCCATGAAACAGGGCATGCTCTTGAAACTGCTGGCAGTCAACGTGCCCGTGGTCGCACTGGTAATACTCGTCCTTTGGCTGGTTCTCGATACTCTTGCGGCCGATTACTTCTCGGTTCTCATGAAAGAGTACGGAATCAGTCCTACCGACGCGCACCAGATGTTCATCCATTCCGTACACCGCTACCTTATTTGGACGAGTGTGGGCGCACTGATCCTGGGCGCGCTGCTGAGTTTGCTGTTGACCCAAATGGCGCTGCGGCCGCTTTACCAGATGATAAAAACAACCAGCCTGATTGCCAGGGGTGATTATTCCTCCAGGGTGCGGGCCGATTCGTGCGACGAGATCGGCGAACTGGCGAACGCTTTCAACCAGATGGCAGCAAGCCTCGAGCGCATCGAACAACTCAGAAGGAACATGGTTTCCAACGTCGCCCACGAGCTCCGCACGCCGCTAACAAACATCCGGGGATACCTGGAGGCGCTTCAAGACGGCGTCGTTCCCCCTACTCAGGAAACGTTTCAACTGCTTCATGAAGAAACGCTGAGGCTGATCTCTCTTGTCGAAAACCTGCTTCAGTTGGCCCGGGCCGATGCCGCAAGATTTAGTCTTGAGCTGGAGGAGACAGATATTGTCGAACTGACCTCGCGCGCCTTGAAAAAATTCGATCTGGAATTCAGGCAGAAAAATATCCAGGTCAGCGCGCAACTGAGTGAAGGCGGAGCGCCGGTGCTGGCCGACCGGGAAAAACTCAGCCAGGTGATAGAAAACCTCCTTAAGAATGCCCTGCAGTATACGCCTGAAAGCGGCTTCGTTTCGATCCGCACGGAAAGCCCGGGCCGGGAGGTGAAATTCTTTGTCCAAAACAGCGGTCCGGGGATTGAAGCCAAAGACCTGCCATTTATTTTCGAGCGATTCTATCGGGGCGAGAAATCCCGTTCCAGGGACTTTGGCGGCACCGGAATAGGGCTCGCCATAGTGAAGGAAATCCTCGAGGGCCCACGGGAGCAAAGTGAGTGTGGAAAGCGCACCCGGTGAAACTCTTTTCTGGTTCAGCCTGCCTCGATACAGGAGCGAGGAGCGGGAAGCGGGAAGCCAGCGGTAACAGTGGTCGGTGGTCAGTGGCCGGTGGTCAGTGGTCAGTGGTCAGTGGTCAGTGGTCAGTGGTCAGTGGTCAGAAAAAGCATAAAAACGATCCGTTACCAAATCTTTACTTTTTCTTTAACTTTTGCTCATCATAAAAGGTTATCTGATATGCAGTGGCGCGTAGCTGGAAAATACCGGCTCCCCGCTACAGTATTTAAATGGAGAGTAAAAGATGGCTTCCATCCCGAAGAAAATAGGCGAGTTAGTCCTCGCTCCGGGGAGCAGGCTTATCTGGCTGGCGCTTGGCGGGTTTTTTCTGGGCAGCGCGCTTTGCCCGTTCGACCCTCCTGCGGACAACGGCGCCCAATTCGTAAGACAAGGAGAAATAATGAACAACCCATCAGAAAACCGGGTAAACATGGAAAGTAAGCAATTCCACCGCTTAGCTCCACAAACAGGGCAAGTCGAAACCGCTGCGTTTGCTCTTGGCTGATTTTGGGGTCCTGATGCCCAGTTTGGCAGCATCGAAGGAGTGATTCGCACGCAGGTCGGGTATACCGGAGGCAGTGAGGAAAATCCAACCTACCGTGCCTTGGGCGACCATGCGGAGAGCATAGAGATCGATTATGACCCGGGCGTTATTTCATACCGCGAATTGCTTAAAATCTTCTGGAAGAGCCATAACCCCGGAATCCGGTCGTGGTCGAGGCAGTATATGTCCGCAATCTTCTACCACAATGAAGAACAGAAAAAACTGGCTGTTGAATCCATGGAACGGCACGCGGCGAGAACACACGGAAAGATATCCACGCAGATATTGGCTGCGGGCAGGTTCTACCCGGCGGAAGACTATCACCAGAAGTACTACCTGAGGCAAAGACCCGAGCTGGTAAATGAATTCAGGACTATCTATCCCGAGGGGACTTTTGTCGATTCGACGGCCGCGGCGCGCGTAAACGGATTCCTGGCCGGCAATGGCTCTTATACTGCTCTTAAGGCAGAGCTGAGCGATCTTCTTTCACCTGATGACAGCGCACGGCTGCTGAAGATTCTCGGCGGCCCGGGCCGTTGAGATGTACCCTGTTCAGGTTTGGCTGTCCGGCATGAACAGTTCGTTAGACCTCGAAAAGCTCAAAAGAAAGCGGCCCATGACGAGCATCTGCGTGTGATACATGAGTATGGCTTTGCGTTTGATCTTCACTTCATCGGGTTTGAGGGCGAATGAAATCCACTGTCTCCCCCGATCGGGGAAGCCATCAGGCGGGTTGAGGTGCAACCCGGTCCCCGCACCCTGATCAACCGGCCACTGTCCATAATGGATCAGGAAGGTAAACACCCTGGGTTTGAGATTCGGATGTTTCCCGGCCAAACTCATCAATGCGTCCTTAACGAAATAGTAAGTTGAGCTATGGTCCGGGTGCCAGTCATCGGGCGGGGTTACTGCCAACAGGTTAGGCCGGAAATCGACGAGCACCCTTTGGATCTCTTTTCTCAAGTCTTCGCCGCAGTAATCTGTGCGAGGGACAATAATCTCGAACCCCGGTGGACGATTTTTGCTGGTGAAAGGGGACCTGTAGGGCATCGGGTGCGCGCGAAACTTCAAGCGAAGATAGGTCAACCCGCCGTCCGGAAAACCAAGGAAGATAACGTCGCGCTCCTTCATCCCCAGGGCTGCGACAGCCTTGAGGACCTCCAGACGGCGCTCTTCACCATACCTGGTGTAGTCCTTTGCGGTGGGATGGGAGATGTGGTCCTTCTTTTCCACCCCCTCCGGAAAGCCGTCTCCGTTTGTCATGAATACCACCTTCACCCTGCCGCCGGCCTTGAGAACGCGCTGAATGAGACCCCCGGCTCCAAGGCTTTCGTCATCGGGGTGCGGCGAAAAGATCATAAGACGCGTGTTGTGCGAGATGAGCGGCTCTATCGCTTTGAGTTCTTCTGCCCGCGCAAAGGAAGCAACGAATGTGACAAGCGTGAGGGCCAGCAGCCACAGTGTTTTCGAAAACAGGTGAGCCATCCAACTCCTTCCAAAACGCAAGTTATTAATTTTAAAGGCTGCTTTTTGGGTCACGGCGAGCCCTGCCCCCTCAGGTGGTCGGCATAATCCACCAGCATACGGAACTGGTCCTGAAGGGCGTGTTTTTCGACCCCAATCGGCGCTTTGAAAAAGGAGGCGAGGTGGGTCATAGCGCCGGCTTCGCCGCGCCTTTTCGCCAGTTCTGCCAGACGTGCGAGATCGAGCACAAGCGGGGCCGCCAGAATGGAATCATATCCCTGCCAGATGAACTGGAGCGACATCTTGACCCCGAGAAACCCTTTGAAGTGAATGAAATCCCAGGCCGTTTTCTGGTCGTCAAGGGACGGGACATAACCTATGTTGACCGAAGTATGGGGAGAATATCCAAGGATTTTGGACAGCATCAGGTCTTTGGTGCGGATTTTGGATTCGCGGTTTCCGGGGTTATCGAGTATCCGGCCGTCCATGTTGCCCAGTATATTGAAGCCCTCCCAGCTCATTATATCGAGATTTCGCCAGGCAAACATGGGCGCCAGGGCCGATTTCACCAGCGTCTCACCCGTTTTCCCGTCGTTTCCCATGACCGGGACGCCTTTCTCAGCCGCAAGCTGCAGAACCGCCGGGAAAAGAGCTCCGTTGGACGGCGTGAAGTTTATATATGCGCACCCTTCCATGATTGCGGCACAGGAATAGAGCGTGCTCGCCCGGAGCTTTTCCGTTTCGTTTCCGGCGATCAGCTTTTGGAGCGATGCAAGTTCGCAATGGTTGGCATCGAGTTCCAGGGGAGGCTCCGTTGACGCGAGATTTACGACAATTATTTCATCGAGCCTGTGCTTGCGCCTGAAGGTCCGCAAGCTGTCGCGCATATCCTCGATTTCCCGCTCGAGACTCTTTTGCTTCGCATCCGCACGGTGGACAAGGTTTTCTATGGCCTCGCCGCAGTTTTTGGCGCACCCGCAATCGATATCACGATAGAATTCCTCCAGTTCCGCTTTGATTTCCATCAGGATTCCAGGCGCCACAGGGGCCATTTTTTCAAAAATATCCGGAGAGTGTGCCTCCGTTCTTATGTCGCAGCCGCCGAAAACAAGGTCCCCCGGTTCGATAAGATCTATTCCATCGAAGATCTGCAAGCAGGTGACCATTCCAGTTGGGGGCGCCAGCTTCTTTTTCAACGCAAGGGCGCCCGCTGCCACCGTCGAGGCGATGGAACCGAGCGCGCCAATGAGGTAAACGCCTGTCTTGTTAACCGATGGCATGATTCAGCGACTCTTCTGCCCGGGTTCGGATTCCAACAAGGTTGTACTAAAAGACCCATTTCAGTTGATTTGTCAATTGTTTCAGCGCAAAGAAGTCAACTTTCCATCTGGCTACCGGCCTTCTTCAATCTTAGATTCTTAATCATCGGCCCTTGTTTTGTCTAATCCGCACTGTCCGAATAGCTTGGGGGCGCAAGTGTTCAAAAACATTCTGGTACCTTCGGACCTCACCGCAAGAAACCGCAAGGCGATGGAAATCGCCGTCAAGATGGCGCTGGAAAATCGAGCTGTGGTTACTTTGCTCCATGTGGTCGAAACGGTCGAGGAACTCGATTCCGAGGACTTTCAGAAATTCTACAGGCAACTTGGCGCAAGCGCCGACAGGAGAATGGATAAATTCATAGCCCAACACGGCCGGGAAGGCATTACCATAGACAAGCAAGTACTTTACGGAAAACGAGTTTACGAAATACTCAACTTTGCGGTCGCACACAATGTCGATTTGATTATAATGAGCTCGCACAAACTCGATCCCAAAAACGCCAGCGAAAGCTGGGGGACAATAAGCTTCAAGATCGGGGTCCTTTCCCACTGTCCGGTTCTGCTTGTAAAGTGAATCCCGTGAGAAGAAGAATAATGCACCTGGACATGGACGCCTTTTACGCCGCCGTGGAACAGTCGGACAACCCTGAGTTGCGCGGAAAGCCGGTGATAGTGGGCGGCGCAATGCGAGGAGTGGTTTGCGCGGCGTCCTACGAAGCCAGGCGCTACGGCGTTCATTCGGCCATGCCTGTCTTCCAGGCCAAAAAGCTTTGCCCTCAGGGGGTTTTGCTTCCCGTCCGGATGAGCCGCTATAAAGAGGTCTCGTGCGTTGTCATGGAAATCCTGCGCGGGATATCCCCTCTTGTCGAGCAGGTGTCAATCGATGAGGCTTTTGTGGACATTTCCGGGACGCAAAGGCTCCACGGCCCTTCTCACGCTCTGGCCCATCGGGTAAAGGAGGCGATCGTCGAGGCGACTTCCCTTACCTGTTCGATCGGAATAGCGCCGAACAAATTTCTCGCCAAAATCGCCTCGGATTTCAAAAAACCCGACGGGTCTGACGATACTCGAGGAAGGGCAGGTGGAAGAATTTCTGAAACACCTGCCGGTTGGTAAAATGCCCGGAGTCGGCAGAAAAACCGGCGAAGAGCTGCGCAAGCTGGGGATTGTATCGGCTTCCGACATTTTGAAGTTTCCCGCACGGTTCTGGGACAATAGATTCGGCAAATGGGGCGCCGCCCTCTACGCGAAGGCGCAGGGAATAGATAATTCTGCGGTCGAGCCTTACTGCGACCCCAAGTCCATCAGCGCCGAGCTGACCTTTCCCAGGGATACGGACAACATCGCCGAGCTTGAGAAGATACTTCTTACCCAGGCGGAGGAAGTCGGCCGGGAGCTACGTAAACTGGGGTTCAAGGCAAGAACGGTAATTCTTAAGATAAAACTCTCCGACTTCAAAACGATCACCCGAAGCCGCACTCTGCCTGAGCCCTTCGACACCACGGACACTCTGTTTAACGCCGGCCGTAAGCTTTTGGCGGACCTGAAGCCGGCGCAAAAGGTGCGCCTGATAGGAATAGGCGTATCGAACCTTTCTTCGGGCCCCAGTCAAATGACCATTGGTTCATCGAGGGAGGAAACCGGCAGGCAGGAGCGGCTCGACCGCGCGCTGGACCAAATCCACAGCCGCTTTTGCGGCGATATGGTCGTGCGCGGCCGGATGATGGATGAGGGTTGAATCTTATAAAACTGTTTCGAGGAGGACTGACTTGCCGAACGAAAAGTACAGATATCTTCGCAAGGACTTCGGCGAACTTCCCGTGCATCTGGAACATCTGGACATATATCTCAACTTCCTGAACGACAGGATCGAGGCCACCAACTGCCTCCGGATGACCGCCGCCCGGGAGATCGACAGGATCGTGCTCGACGCCCGCGACCTTGAAATAGCGAGCGTCGAAAGGTGTTCCGGCCCCGATTCAGCCGGGACCCCTTGTCAGTATGAGTATGTTGTCAGGCAAAACAAGCTGATCGTCCTGCTGCCGCGCAAGGTACCGAAGGGAGAGCGCTTTTCCGTGCGCACCAGGAGCGCCTGCCAACCTTCGGATTACGTCCTGGAAGGGATTTACAGGGACGTCACTCCCCCCGGCGCCCCGCAGCAGTATATGTCTCAATGCCAGCAATGGGGCTTCCAGAGGATTATGCCCATCTTCGACGACTGCCGCGCCAAGTGTACAATGAGAACCACCCTGGAAGCCGACGCCGCCTATACGCATCTCATAAGCAACGGGGATATAGATCCTGCAACCAACCCCGAGGGCGTTCCCGTTCGCAAGCCGGGACAACCGGACAGGCAGATCATCACTTTCAACAACCCCACTCCAATGCCCCCTTACCTTTTCATCGCCTGCGCAGGGACCTGGGACGTTCTCAGGGACCGGGCAGTCTATGATAACGGCCGCGCGATAAATCTAGAATATCTCGTTCCTCCGGGCGAAAGCAGAAGCGTGATAATCCCGATGAAAATCCTCAAAAGATCGGTCCCGTGGGTCAAGGCGACACAGGACTATGAATACACGGGAAATACCTATCGGAGCATCTGCATGGGCCGGTCCAATTTCGGAGGCATGGAAAACGCCGGAAACACCACAATCGTCACAGATGCGGCCCTGGTAGGCGAGCACACGCAGGACCAGTTCCTCTTCTACGCCCATGCGGTGATCGTACACGAGTTCGAACACAACCAGTGCGGCAGCGAAACCACTATGGAGACCCCCTTTGACGTCTGGCTCAATGAGGCATTCACTGTGGACGTGGAAAGGCAGTTCATGGCCGACGTTTTCGATCCGGCGGTGGTCAGGCTCGGCCAGGTCGAAAGCATTCGAAATCCGCTTCTGGGCCCACTGGCCATAGAGGATTCGGGACATGCCGGCCGCATCGTTCGCGAGGGCTTCAATGACCCCGACGAACTGATAGACGGGGTCACCTACGTCAAGGCGGCCGAAGTTATCCGCATGCTCCGCCTGCTGCTCGGAGACGAAAAGTTCAAAGCAGGCAAGACCCTCTACTTCACGCGTTATCGTTTCAAGAACGCAAATACCGATCAGTTTTTCGAATGCTTCGAGGAGGTATCCGGAAGGCGGCTCGATGAGTTCAAAAACGAGTGGCTCTACAGGATAGGCTACCCCAGGGTGAGCGCCGGAACCCGGTGGGACCGCGAAAAGCAGACCTTTCACATCAGGCTGCTCCAGGAAATCGATGAAGGAAAACCCCCTTTTGTCCTTCCAATCAGGCTCGCGCTGGTCGATCCGCGCGGCAGGGACATTCCCGGAACCGATCAGGTGTTCGAGTTGAACGAACCGGAGGCCGAACTCACTTTCGAACATCTCGAGGCGCAGCCCGCTTTCGCATCGATCAACAGGGATTACTCCTTCTACGGGACTTTCGCAGACCGGAGCGCAAACGTCGAAACGCTAATCATGCAGGCAAGGACAGACCCGAACTGTTACTGCCGCGTCGACGCAATGCGCATGCTCACCGATATCGAGCGCAGGAAGCTGCTGCTCGGCGAGACCAGGGAAATAGATCCCCTGTGGCTGGGACTGTATGGAGAAATCCTTTCGGACAGCTCCCTTCCGCCCGCGCTGAAGGCATTTTTTCTGAGAATCGACGAGCAGCCGATGGACAGGACATACAGCGCATGGTTCCCCGAACTTGTGAGGGCAAGAGAAAAACTAATGCTCTCCGTCCACGATCTCTACCGGCAGGAGTTGCAGGAGCAGTTCGACCGTCTCGACACCTACGCGCTCTGGTCCGCCGAAACCCTGCTGAACGGGATTGAAGACAGGCAGCTCAAAAGTGTGCTGCTGGATCTCATAACCGTCAAGGACACCACAGAGAGCCACATGATCATACTGGATCACTTCCGCCGCGCCACTACCGCAAATGACAAGGCTTCCGCCCTGGTCGCCCTCAATCGCAGCTCGGCGCCCGAAAGGCTCGAGGTTCTCGAGGAGGTATACGGCCAGTGGCATTCGAATATAACGGGATATGCCAATTATCTCCGCGTTATCGGCAGCGGAACGTGCAGGGACGTGTTCGAACAGATCGAAAGGGAGCGCAGCAGGCCGACCTTCCAGATCACTCAGCCGACCTGGTGCCGTGCGCTTTTCCTGACCATGGCCAACAATAACAAGATGATCTGGAACGAGCGGGGAGTGAACTGGATTGCCGACAGAGTCATCGAGATGGCGCCGATCAACTACACGAATGCAGGGCGCATGTTGAACACATTTCAGCACGTGCGCAAGATGAAGCCCGATCTCCAGCGCCTGGTGATTGCCGCCCTGGAGCGGGTCGTCAGCAATGTCTACGACCATGAAAGCCCCGCCATCCACCGTCAGGCCAATGCATATTTAAGGCGCTGAGCAGTGAACGGAATAAAAAACCGGCCGGTTAAAACGCCGGGGCTTGCAGTTTGTCCGGTTGAACTCGAAAATGTTTGAATCAGGGCTGCCGCCGGCCATTTTCAAGCCCGGATCGATGGGCAGCCCCCGCTCGACTGATACTGGGCCGGATTCGGTTCGCCCGACTTCGGTTCGCCCGACTTTGACTGCCGATATCAACTATGATAGAAGTTGCGGCCACGATGATGAAACGAAGCGCGTTTCACATTGGCGCGGGGGTTAGTGAGGTGGGATTTTGACGAGATGTTGAGGCCAGAGAGCCTGCAATATCGAGATAACTTACCGACATTGCTTCATATGCCTGGGTGGTGGAATCGGTAGACACAAGGGACTTAAAATCCCTTACGGCTTGTCCGTGTGCGGGTTCGATTCCCGCCCCAGGCAACTATTTATAGGGAATACCTCAATCGAACGATACAGAAATCAGTCAATTTGTCCCCTATCTGTCCCCCATTTATCCCTCATGGCCGTTGTCCTCTGTTTGTCCCCCCATTACCGTCACACCCGGTCATATCATCCCGGAAGGCAGCTACGGCTTGCGACAATGGCCTTAGAATCGACGATCTCAGGTCAACCCATATCCCCCCCCCCCCCGCGCGGGGATCAAAGACCTGGATACAGGGTTCCCTTCCTGCCCGGTCGCATTCGAGACAGCACCATGATGCAGTCGTCAGAAGAGGTGCGTCGCAGATACGGCAAAACGGGCCTTCCGGTACACCTTCCGCAAACGCGCCACGCCTCGGTTATAGTACTTGATAAGCACACAGTTCCCGTGGACGGAGCAGCGGCATAAGTGGTGCCAATGAACAACAAAGACACGACCAGTGCCGGCAGTGCCAACATAAATCGCACGGCGACGCAATTTTGCTTTTCCATGGTGTACCTCCAGTAATCAAGTTCCTGCAGTTCAATTTGTTTCTCCAAACAGGCGAGCGAGGACGGTCCTCTACGCCTGATTTGCCCCTGCAGTAACGGAAGATGGTGGAAGCTGGAACGGGAGCGGTCAAAAGCAGGCTGCCCGGCAAGAACAGGGGTTAACACACGTTATAGACCGATAGTCTCCTACTGGTTAAACAGGAACACCACTTGGCACCGCAAAGCTGAACACACTGAAATAGTTACAAAGAAAGGCAAGACATGACATATGGACGTCGATGACATACCTGGCGGAGTCTGGAGACCCACTACACTAACTATGTATCATGCCGACATCACAGCAAGAGTCAAAGGGTGTTCCAGGGGGTAGGAATTGGACAATTAGTCTATACAATCAGCTAATTACAGGCGATGTTTCATGGGTGCAGCCCGGTGCAAATCGGGTCCCGCGGTCAGGCCGAATGAAATTGGCCTGTGGGCGGGCAACCGGGGGCAAGTGAAATTTCCAGTGCTCGGGGCGGGGGCAGGTACAAAGAGCAGGTTTAGAATCCATTGATTTGAATATCCGGAAGGAGTAGGTGAAAATACAGTATGTTGCTATTTGTCCAGCAGTAGTTAATGTTAGATAAATATTTTCGACCAAAGCCCCGGAGGGAGAAGAAGCATACCGGAAAAATGGAGGACTCCAAATGATGAAGAAAAGATACGCGGTTTTTTGGGCCTTTTTGATCGTGCTGGTTTACGCCACGGCGGGTTTTTCGGACTCCGAACAATTCCAGGGTAAAATCTATCAGGTGGGAAAGCTCAAACCCATTGACAGCCGGACAACGCTCAAGGTTGGGGACAAAGCGCCTGGTTTCACACTCCCCTCAATTTCCGGAGAGCCGGTCTCGCTCTCAGCATATGCCGGGAAAAAGAACGTGGTGATTTCCTTCGTTCCGGCGGCATGGACTCCGGTTTGCTCAAACCAGTGGCCGGGATACATTGTGGCGAAAAATATGATTGAAAAAAATGATGCGGTTCTGATCGGCATCAGTGTCGACAACATACCCTCCTTGTATGCGTGGACGTCGGAGATGGGGGGCGTCTGGTTCCCGGTGCTCTCCGACTTCTGGCCTCACGGCCAAACGGCCCAAAAATACGGTGTGCTTCGTTCAAGCGGAACATCTGAGCGGGCTATTTTCATCATAGACAAGCGGGGCCGTATTCGCTACATCGACGTGCATGACATTAACGAGAAGCCCAGCCTGGAAACGCTTATCACGGAACTGGAGAAGCTGAACAAGTGATGTATAGGGGATTTTACCTTCAGATAGACACCACCGTCCTGCCTCCCCCATCGAAGGGGGAGGGGTTGGTCAGCGACGATTCAAGACTCTCTCCCCGGTAATCGGCGGGGTACATTTCCCCGGCGAGTGGCAAGGGCACCGGGCAACACGACAAAACGGACGATGGGAGGGAGGGAATCCACTGGCCGCATGGAGATCGTCGACTGTATGCCCATCGTGGCGGTCCCTGCCATACCTCTGCGGCGTCCATCCCGAACGCTATGGCGTCCCACCTGCCCAGGATGGTTTCAAAAGCGGGGGGCGACCCCCCATAAGCGCTTAAATAAAGATGAGCAACTGAAGGAAAAAAGATCGTCATTCCGGCGAACGCCCATTGCCGTCAACTCAAGAGACTACAGGTTGGCAGGGACTTTTGGGGGTGGCACGGGATTTAAGTTTGTTGTCCACGCTCCGCGAGGCATGGCCCCGGAGATCAAAGACCTTCCGCTCCATTAGCACCTTCCCTGTTTTCGGCAGCTTATCGCCAGACCTGCTGCGCCTCGCGCCCGGTAAAATCCCCCCTGCCCCCCTTTAGAAAAGGGGGGAAATACGAGGTCCCCCTTTAGAAAAGGGGGAAAAAGGAAGGGGCTTTTTGACGCCCCCCTGCCCCCCTTTAGAAAAGGGGGGAAATACGAAGCCCCCCTTTATACCAAGTTGCGCCCATACGGGTAAGAATTGGCGATTGGAACCCCCCTTTTCTAAAGGGGGGCAGGGGGGATTTTGTGAATGGAGGTTTTACCTCTTTGAGCGCAACTTGGTATTAGAAAAGGGGGGCATGATTATCCGGGCCACCCCGCCAGCAATACAGTGTGGCAAACCTCGGAAACCGAGGCCACTTAAGAACATCTGCCTTAAGTTCACGGCAATGGGCGAACGCCGGAATCCAGCGCTCTTGGTTTTCATTGTAAAATCAATAGAAAGGCACTGTCCCCCGGCGCCTGCCCCGGACCCCGGATAAAGCCCACTTCCGGGGCTGGCTCTGATCCGGAGCCTGCCCCGGACCTGATCCGGGGTTCGCCGGGGCGACGACAATGCGAATAAAGCCTATTAATAAATTCAAAGACTTACGCGCTTATTTGAGCGCTTATGGGGCAACCCCCCACACCCCGATCGCCGCTCTCCATGCCCGGACTACGATCCGGCTCACGGTGCCGCTGCGGCGGCGGCCCCACGCAACGCGTGGGCCGGTCTCCACGCCCCGCGAGGTGCCGGGCGCTCGGCCGCACGCGCCTGCGCGTGTGCGCCTGGCGGAGCCTGGAGATTGAGGGGAATCATTGCCCCGCTCTTTTGCGTTACTACAATCTTGAACGCAACTCCGTATAAGTTCCTCTCAACCGTTGAAGGAGCGCAGCGGGGTGGATAAGCGCCTGATCCAGCCGCTGATGGTGAACGCTTATGAGATGTGCGCCGCCCGGATTCGGTTCGCCCGACTTTGACTGCCGATATCAACTATGATAGAAGTTGCGGCCGGGATGATGAAACGAAGCGCGTTTCACCTTGGCGCGGGGTAAGTGAGGTGGGATTTTGACGAGATGTTGAGGCCAGAGAGCCTGCAATATCGAGGTTACTTACCGACATTGCTTCATATGCCTGGGTGGTGGAATCGGTAGACACAAGGGACTTAAAATCCCTTGGGGCTTGTCCCCGTGCGGGTTCGATTCCCGCCCCGGGCACTGGTTTATCAGTGGACTTGTATCGTCGCTCAAAATACTTCACTGAGCAGAAACAGCAGCATGACCAGAATCAGGATCAATTGATGGCCTCGGTATAAGGTCGGGGTAAACGCATGTTTGTCCGCAAGTATCTTCAGCATCAGGAGTGAAGCAATCCCTCCTGCCAGCGTAATCATGGGGAACAGGGCCTTCAGGGTCCCCAGGTTCGGCGTCAGCCAATCCGGCAATTCGAAAGCGCCAAGAGTGAAAAAGTGTACCCCCCAGGGAAGCAGATCCTGACCCTTATAGACGAACTCATGCAGGTAAATGTTTAACAAGCCGGAAAGTGCCAGAAACAGATAGGCATACCCCGCCACCACAAAATGCCGTTTCCATCCCCGCTTGAAGGGAAACCCGGATACAAGGAGCACCAGAGCGGTAAAGACAATCATGATCGGCAGGATTTCGCCGAGACCGGCCATCAGGCCGTGAAACCCGGGCGATTCGTGAAGAAAAAATCTCTGGAAAATTGGCGACTTCAGAAGTTTTACCGCCAGAACGGAAGCGGTCACAAGCACGGCGAACAGAGCGTCGCTGGGTGCCCATTTCTCTTTTCGAAGGGGTTCCTCCCAGGGATAGCGCACATTGATGCGTGCCGACCCATGTTTGCAGCTCTTCACGCAGGAAAGGCATAATACACAGTCTTTGCTGACCGAGGCGGTGGAAGGGTGGATCCCCATCGGACAGTTGCCGTCCGTGACACAATCATGGGTATGGCACTGGCCCAAACAGACATTGTTGTTGCTGCCAAGTTCGAGCAGGGAGATCGTTGCGTACTGTGCTACCATCATGCCCAGCGGACAGAAGTGTTTGCACCAGGAACGCCTGCCGAAGAGGAAGGTCGTGATCACGGCGCCCGAAAGGATCACCAGGAGAAAAATTCCCGTGGCGTGCGCCTTGTTGAACATCTCGAAGATGTGTTCGGCCAGGATGATGATGATCAAACCGCCGACCCCGACCCAGACGCCGCACCTGGCCAAAAGGTCCGGCATCGGCAGGAGTTTTTTCCGGAACCTGCCGGCATATTCCCCTGCAACCGGCAGCGGGCAATAGGCGCACCAGCTCCGGCCGGCGAAGAAAATGGAAATAATCAGGAAGGGCTCCCAGATGGACCAAACGACGAGATTTGCCAGATTATTGTCTTCCGGTCCGGCGAGGGTGTAGACGATCAGGAGAAGGATAAACGGAACGGTTATGAAACGGAGCCCAGCCGGGATCAGTGGGTGGTTGAGCAGTTCCCGCAAAAAAGAAATCCTCAGGAGATTGAATTTACCCGTGGTAGAGAAAGACGGGAGCTTCAGGAAGACCTGGCTCTCGGTGATGGTGCTTCCTTCGGTGATGACAACTGCTCGTTCAACCACTTGGCGCAATTCGACGACATTGAGCGGCCAGTCATGGTCTGCGAGGAGATTCAGAGCTTCCTGGGAGAAGCGGGCAACCTTTTTTGTGAATTTTTTACTATACTCATCGAGGAAGTGTTCCGCGATAACCGGGATGTCCTTTTTTCTTTCCCTTAGAGGCTTGAGCTGTAGAACCTCCGCGCTGACAAGCGCCAGCAGCTCCGAATCGAGCCTCCCTTCTTCCTTCAATTCCCGGAGTGTTCGGCAAGAGGTCGTAATCAGCCGGACCCTGCTGGAGATCTGCCGGCTTCCTCCCCTGGGCAGAAAGGTTCCATCCCGGTAGTACTGGACGAGCAGCCGTTGCACGCTCTGCGACAGGGAATCCACATTTTCCAGGACAACGGAGCCTCCGTCGGCAAGTTCCATGTATCCCCGTCTGATGCTTCTGGCATAGCTGCCTGCACCAGCGCCATGGCCGAACATAGCGGACTCCTGAGCGATCTCCAGGTGCAGCACATCCGTGTCTTCCGCTTTTCCCGTTTTCGCATCACGCCGGACGGGGGGCGGATTGGCGCAATCAAGATGATAAAGCGGTCGTGTCCCGGCCTGGCCATGCATGTGGATGAGGCGCGCCGCCAGATCCTTCCCAGTCCCCCTTTCGCCGAGAATGAGAACATTTCCGTCGGCGACAGCGAGCCTTGCAATTGCGGCATTGGTATCGGTCGTCCACTTCGTTTTGCCGAGAAAACGGTCGATGTCGGGAGTCTGCTGCGCGAAAAGATTGGCGATGATCTCTTCCCGCTCAAGAACGGCGAACTGTTGCCGCACCGAAGTCCTTGTCAGCCGTTGCGCCAGCAGGCAGAGAAGGCTTTCATTGAGTTTTGCGAAGGTCGCTTTCAGTTCAAGGAAGACTTCCTGGCTAAGTTCGGCGAGATGGACATCTGTCACGGCCTTCACATTGGCGGAGCGCGGTTCTCCGGTCAAGAGCGCCATCTCGCCGAAGACCTCACCTTTTCCCTGCGTCGTGAGGGTGTACTCGATCCCTTCGTCGTTTATGAGCGTTACGGCTACCGACCCGCTGAGGATCATAAACATGGAGTATCCGGGGTCACCCCGGTAGAGAATGCAGGTCCCGGCAGCAAAGCTCTTTTCGGTCAGATGGGGGATAATGTCTGCAAAAGCTTCAGAGGGGAAATCCCTGAAAATCTCCACGCACTGAAGGTCTTCAACGGAAATCATATGAATCCCTTGCAAAAGTCCAAAACATGTCATTCTCGCAACTATTCCAGGCGTGAACCTGTTCTAACTAGAATCCATCCGGAGTTTCCGGATGGATTCTAACTATCCGCATTTGCTGAACAGGGCGGTTTCGGCGAAATATTTTCTCTTTTTTGATGGAGAATACCGATGAAAGTCAACGTGGTCTGGAAAATGCGCAAAGAAGCCAAGTCCAGGCGCCTGCCGGCAGGGTCTCCAATCCGGGTCGCCGATTACCGTCAGATCTGGAGGGAGCACGCACGTGCGTCATTCCAAAGGAAATTGCATCTCAGTCTTATAATTTATCATCCGGGCCGTCCCGGAGATCCTATCTTACGCTCCTGCGGCTCAGGATGTCACATCCCCGAATTTTCACTCTCAATGCGGCAGGGCAGGTCACAGATTGGTAACATATTCCCTGAAAATTTAAAAAAGGATGAAAAAAGGGCGGCACCTGCAAGTGCAAGGTCCGGAGGGAGCTTTCCGGACAGGTTGCTTGAACCTCCGGTCTCTGAAAGTCCCGTTCAACAATGCGCCTCGCGAACGCTAAACGCGATTGATCGACCCGGCGCAGGGTGCGCCTTCCGCGTTGCGCGAGGTGCGCTACGCAGTGACGCAGGCCGGTTATCTTGTCTTGCGAGGACCTGAAAAACAGATGTTCCATCACACTTTAACGCTATATCCGAGCTCCCGTCCGCTATTGGCAACAGGACATATGGATGTCTGATGCCGACAAAAATATATGCATTCGGATTATGGCCAAATATACAGAAATCGTTGCAAAATGCAACAGAAATTTTCTGCCGAAGTTTGCCTTTTCCTCGAGGTGCGAGCAAATAATCTCGATAAGGTTATGGCAGACACAAATCAGCTTCCATTGGCTTCGAACTGTGTCCATGCCGCGGCGCAGGAATCCATTAATGCCAATGGCGGCTTTGATTTGCCCAAAAACCGGTTCGGCGGTCTGGCTCCTCAGTTTGTATTTCGCTTTGCCCCGTTTGGCGTTGAGTCTTCGCCTCATACGCTCACTTGAGCAACGCCATTTTGAGCAAAAATAGAACTACCGCCGATACCAGGCGTTGCTGCTTTATTTCTTGCCTCCAGCGCGATTTGACATTAATGTTGCTTGCGTTTAGTAGGGTCCAAACCAACAATATGGAAGGATGTGAAGAGTTATGGCACAAGGTACGGTAAAGTGGTTCAACGATCAAAAGGGTTTCGGGTTTATCACGGTTGAGGGTGGCGGAAAAGATGTCTTTGTTCACCATAGCGCCATCGAGGGTTCCGGCTTCAAAAGCCTCCAGGAAGGCGATCTTGTCAGTTTCGAAATCGAGCAGGGCGCCAAAGGACCATCGGCAGTCAAGGTAAAGAAGCTCTAACCGAACGGCTATCATCAGGAATCCCAAGGGCCGGAGAAACAATTTCCGGCCCTGCTGTTTTTTGGCCCGGCAGCAACCAGTTTTTTCACTCGACCAGTTGGTTGGCTATGGTTGGCAGACCGGCATCTGCCTGTGTGAGAATCTGTGTGAGAAAATTTTCCAAAATCTGCCTAAATAGGGAGAGCCCATAACCACGCTCAAGCCATTACTCCCCGGGCATGCCGCAATTGTTCCGGTATTTGCTATTGGTTATGAAATTTCCGCCAACGCCGCGAAACATCGCTTGTAATGAGTGAGCTGCATGGCTCTATTACCCAATTCCTACCCCCTGAAATCCCCCCTGGAAGAAGTGGCTGACATTTTGATTTATCAGGTAATTACGCCATATCTGTCGTAAAAGTTTACAGCTTCGGGAAAGATAGTATAACTCATTGATATATCGGCGGTTGTCGTCTCATCGATCACGCTTTCGCTCCGCCTGCGTCGGAATAGTTTACACATTGGAGACGGCCGATTCACCCTTCAGATCCGATCATGCCCTGATTTCGCACCAGAACAATGACCTATGGGTGGGAATGCAAGGGCGGCACGGTCTTTGCCACCTAAACGAACGACTCAAACAGGTCGCCGCGGACGGGGGTGAGGCAAAGGCCGCCCCTCTTGATCGGCAGAATCCATGAAACAAAATTGGGGGCTCAATAGCGTTTGACGTTACAAATTCAGCCCGGACAGTGAATCTTAACAACGGCTTTACGGGCTCCCCGGCCATAATGAATGACGTTTCAACCAACGGTATTGATATCAGCTTCTATACGTCCGGCGCGTTTGCCAATGCCGGCTTCAATGGCGAGGTGTTCAAACTTGACAATTTTGACCTTACAGGCATCCCGGTAACCCAGGATATGGGAGCGATTGTAACGTTTGACGAGCACGATATTTACGTTAACTTTGCAGGTCTGCCGTTCAGTCAAGGATCAAGCTTCATAGATATAAATATCACCAGCGGTTCCCCCGTCCCCGAACCCGGCACAGCCTGGCTCTTTGCTTCCGGTCTGGCCGGTCTGATCGGCCTAAAGAGGAAGTACCCGGGATAGTGCCAAATCCGATCAAGATACGGCGCAGGGTCAGCTTAAGCGGCCCTGCCTTTTTTGTTCCAAAGTGAGTTCGATGTCAACGGTGCACCAGATGATTCCAAGACTCGAGGAAAAGGGCTTCATCGGGAGAGTGCCGGGCGCATCACGGTCCATCAGGCTTTTGGTTTCTGAAGAGGACCTTCCGCGCCTGAAGCCGGCTTGACTACTCTCTTCAACCTTTCCGATCGAAATCATCGGGATCGAGCTCTCCCGAATAGCCGCACATGCCCATCCGAGGGGAGTTGACCACGGGCAGGGCCATCTCATCCCCGCATTCGTGATCGGCAAGGCACTCATCGCAATAAAATCCCTCACATTCGGCGCAGAACTGGGCGGCCTGTTTTCCGCAATCGGTGCATTCGACTTCCGGAATGCGGTTCCGGGCGAGAATCCTGACTTTTTCTTTCAATGCCCCCTGCCGCTCGGAGATGATTTGCCCATCGAGGTAAGTGGTCGAACCAAAATCATACTCGTATTGAAATTTATCCTTCACGTCGAGCACTTTACCCAGTTGCACCCCCGTCGACATGGCTTCCATTTCCGCCAGGTCGCCAGCATAGGAGGGCATGTACACCTCCCCGTCTATCATGAACTGACTGAGATGTCCGCAGCATTCGAGCCAAATATCGCGCAGGAAATTATCGAGATCGGAAAGCTTGGAGGACGCTTTCATTTCGAGGTGCAACCAAAACTCGGCGCCGCCCCGAACCTTGATATGGAAGATCCTCGCGGGCTTTTTCGCTCCGGCGGCTTCCCTGACATCTTTTTCCTTCTTCGCCCTGCATGATTCCAGGTGCCTGGCGATCGTTGGACCCGAGCAGGTCTTAAGGCAAAATCGGCATACACCCTCGCCACCTTTCGCCATTTCTTATCGCTCCTTTCTCTTTAAATTCAACCCGCGCCCGAAGCATTTGAGGCAGAGCGTTTCCCCCGGGGAGACGAACGCACGGTAAGGAGCGCCACAAGCCGGGCATTGCCGCTCAGACCACGGGGGAAGCCCGGGCGGCTCGATGCGGCGCCGGTCCGCGGCCAGCCGAAGAAGACTTAGCGTTGCCTGAAAGAGGGCCTCCCTCGGCATCTTGGAAGATCCGCGCTGACGGTCGCGAAAGTGGATGGGAACCTCAGCGATCGCCAGTCCCTGGCGCGCAACACGGGTAACGCAGCTCATAAAGAAGTTATAGCCGTCGGCGCCTACAGACTCGACCAAACCCGGCGGGACGCGGTCCAGCCGGGCAGCCCGAAGAGCAGTCGTATATTCGGTCACGGGGAGCCGCAAAACGAGGCTTGCGAGCCGGTTCGCCGTGGCGCTCAAAAAGCGCCGCCACCCCTGATAATCGGTACGTCCGCCCGGGCAGAACCGGGAACCGACCGCGAAGTCCGCCCCTGCATCGAGAGCGGCCAGAATGCGGGGCACATCCCGAGGGTCGTGGGACAGGTCCGCATCCAGGGTGGCAATCCGGCAATAGCCGTGGCGCCGCGCATGCAGCCATCCGAGCTTATGGGCCGATCCGACGCCAAACTTTCCGGGCCTGACAATGACATTAATCCTCGGCTCGGCGGCGGCACGGGACAGCAGATACCCGGTTGTGCCGTCGGTGGAACTGTCGTCCACGAACAGCAAATCGGACCTAACCGGCAATGCCAGAAGCGCATCGGTGAGCGGCCCGATCGTTCCCTGCTCGTTATAGGTGGGAGCGAAGATGAGCGTATCGTTTTGTGCCATTGGAAACAGTGCTACATCCTGTAACGTTTTCATTAAAAGCCCGGCAGGGCGCCGCATTGCCCGGTTATTATAATTATTGCCCGCGCTTCAACTGTTCGAGGTCCGAATCGACCATCATGCGCGTGAGATCCGTAAAGGTAATGCCGGGCTCCCAGCCGAATTGCTTCCTGGCCTTTGTATAGTCCCCCCTGAGGTCATGTATCTCAGAAGGTCGAAAGAGCCGCTCATCGACAACCACCCAGTCCCTCCAATCCAGATCAAGACGTGAAAAGGCCAGTTCGATTAAATCCTTGACCCTGTGAGTCTCCCCGGTGGCTATTACGTAGTCTTCGGCCTTCTCCTGCTGGAGCATCAGCCACATAGCCTTCACATAATCCGCCGCATACCCCCAGTCTCTTTTGGCTTCGAGGTTGCCCATCCGCAGTTCCCCGGCCATTCCCAGCTTGATCCTTGCCGCTGTATGGCAGACTTTCCTGGTCACAAATTCAAGACCTCTCCTGGGGGACTCGTGGTTGAAAAGGATCCCGCTCACCGCATGAATACCGAAGGCTTCACGGTAGTTCCTGGTGAGGTGAAACCCGCCGAGCTTGGATATCCCGTAAGAGGAGCGGGGGAAGAACGGAGTACGCTCGTTTTGCGGCGTCTCCTCGGCGTTGCCGAACATCTCGCTCGATCCGGCGAAATAGAACTTGCAGTTGGGACATGCTTCTTTAATCGCAGCCAATACGTGGTGGGTCCCATTTATGTTCGTGTTGAACGTCGAGAATTCGTCCTCGAAAGAGTAGCTCACAAAGCTCTGAGCGGCCAGATGGTAGCACTCATCCGGCTGCACCATGTTGAACACCCTGAAGATGCTCGCAAAGCTTTCAAGAGACGCTGCATGGAGGGAAAGCTTGTCGATGATGCGCCTGAGGCGCCAGAGCCTGTGTTCCGGCGCTTCGATGGCCACTCTTCTAATGATTCCATGCACTTCATACCCACAGCTCAACAAGAATTCAGCCAGGTAAGAACCATCTTGACCTGTGATGCCTGTGATCAATGCTCGCTTCATTTAATGCCATCCTTAGATCATTTCGGCTATAAATAGGAACCAATTTGACTCTGCGCTGACGCCCAACCGCATTGGGCGCCGGACTCGGCCCGAAAGAAATTCTCGAACAGGCCCAAAGCCCACGGAACCATACGATTTCTCGATCAAACGCGCAAGTGATATGTAATTGAACCGTTTTTTGCTACCATGACTTCACTATGCAAGAAGCATTTAGATCGCACGAACTCGCAAAGATAATCCTGACCTGTCTCATAGGAAGTTGCGTTCAAGAGAGTATTAAAAGCGTTTAAAACCGTGGGGGATGGGGGGACATGCTGTCCGGCCAACCCCCACACCCCCATCGCCGCTCTCCATGTCCGGGCCACGATCCGGCTCAAGGTGGCGCTTGCGGCGGCAGCCTTCGGCCGATCTCCACGCCCCGCGAGGTGCCGAGCGCTCATTCTCGACAGACCCGCCCGGTTCCCAACGCGAGACGGGGCGGCAGCGGGAGGCATTCTCTCAGAGATGCCTTCCGGACCCGGTGCGCAGGACAAAGCCTCCCTGCGACAGACTCTTACCCTTGTCATCTCTGCCGGTCCTGGATATCATAAACTTTTAGGACAGGCGCGCACAGCTTTCATTAAAAGATAGTCCGCCGAAGAAAGTCTCCGGCCGTTGAGGCAAGCCCGATGAATTCGCACGACCGACTCAGAGTGCTTCTTATTGCGGATGATGAGAACGACTACGTCTTTATAAGAACGCTCCTGTCCGAATCCTTTTTCGAAAGAGTGAAGCTGGACTGGGCAAACTCTTATGAAAACGGGTTGGACGCCCTGAGCCGTCTCCACTACGATGCATGTCTCCTTGACTACGCCCTTGGAGCTCGAACAGGCGTCGAACTTTTGTCCGAAGCCCGAAAGAAAGGCGTTGGCGCGGCAGTGATTCTCCTGACGGCCCATCGTGGAGACGGGGTCGATCTCGAGGCCCTCACCGCAGGCGCACTCGACTACCTGGTAAAAGGCGAGATCAACGCCCAGACGCTCCAAAGGGCGATCCTGCACGCGGTGGAAAGAAAGAAGGCCCAACTCGAACTGAAGCAATACGAGGACCATCTCGAGGAGCTTGTCAAACAGAGAACTTCCGAACTTTTGGAGACAAACCTGAGGCTCCGGACGCAAATCGACGAGCGCATGAAAGCCGAGCTTGCCCTGAGGCGAAGCGAGCAAAAGTACCGGTCGTTGATAGACAGTTCCCTGGATATCATTTACACTGTTACCGCCGACGGGATTCTAAGCTCACTGAACCCCGCCTTCGAAAAGGTAACCGGCTGGAAACCCGAAGAATGGGTCGGCAGGGACTACGACCCGCTGGTTCATCCGGATGATTTGCCAACACAGGAGGAACGGAGGCAAAGGGCCCTGGGGGGTGAGGAGCTTGCACCCGGAGAAATGCGGGTGCTGGTGAAATCCGGTGGATTCCGGCTGCTCGAATTCCAGAGCGCCCCCCTGTATGCCGGGAATTCCATAGTCGGGCTGATCGGGACCGCACGCGACATAACCGACAGGAAAAAGGCAGAGGAAAGAATAGTTGAGCAGCACTCTTTTCTTAAAACCGTTCTCGAATCACTATCCCATCCTTTTTATGTAGTTGAAGCCAAAGACTACAGCGTTGTGCTCGCCAACAACGCCGCCGCCCCGGGGGAGCTTCCGCCCAATGCCAAATGTTATTCCCTTTTTCACAGGGGCGACAGACCCTGCGAAGGCGACCAGCATCAATGTCCTCTAAGAGAAATCAAAAGAACGAAAAAGCCGCTTATAGTCGAACACATCCATTACGATCACCGGGGCAGGCCCCGATACGTGGAAGTTCACGGTCATCCGATTCTGGACGAAAAGGGAGAGGTTTCAAAGATTATCGAGTACTGTCTTGATATCACGGACAGAAAGAAGATCGAGGCAAAGCTGCGCAGAGCCCACGACGATCTGGAGGTGCGGGTACGGAAAAGAACCGGGGAACTGGCGGATGCCAATCTGGCCCTCATGAACGAAATAGTCGAAAGAAGGCGAATCGAGGAAGCGCTGCGGCTCAATGAAAAGAGGCTTGAAGCCCTGCTGAACCTCAGCCAGATCCACTGGGCCTCCGAGACAGACATCGCCGGCTACGTGCTCGAGCAGCAAATGGAGCTCACTCGAAGCGAGACTGGAGCGATAGGTTTTCTCGACAAAGAGGAGAAGGTGCTTACCTGGCGCACCGGAGTTCCCGATCATTCGGAATTGCCGGGCATTCAAACGGGCGAAGCCGGAACATGGGCCGATGCGCTCAGGAACCGGAAGCCGGTGGTTGTAAACGACAGCTCAACTGCCGAGGCGGATCAGAGGGGACTGCCGTTTTCGCACATTCATCTGCGGCGGTTCATGAGCATTCCCGTTTTCGATGGGGAGCGGATAACCTCTGTCGCCGTCGTTGCGAACAAAAGCGATGATTACGACCAGTCGGACCTCAGGCAACTGACCCTGCTGATGGACGGCATGTGGAAGATGATCCAGCGTGAGCGATCCATAAAGGCTTTGGAGCAAGCCGAAAATCTGGCCGCGATCGGCAGAGCTCTTTCCTGCGTTGCGCATGATATGAAAACTCCTTTGATAGCCATCGGGGGATTTGCAAAACAGGTACAGCGCCACATCGGGCAAGAGCATCCCGACTGGGGCAAAATGGGAATCGTGCTGAGCGAGACCGAGCGGCTCGAGAAAATGGTAGAAGACATGCTCGATTTCTCGAAGCCGCTGCAGCTTCAGAACTCGATGGAGGAGATCGGCGCCATATTGGAAGAGAGCGTCGCGGTGACAAAGCCGCTTGCCGAGGAGAAAAAGGTCGAGCTGCGGGTCGAGACGCTCGAGCCCGCGCCCCCCCTTTTGATTGACCGCTCGCGAATAAAGCAGGTGTTCATCAATCTTCTGACCAACGCCATCGAGGCATCACCCGAAGGCCGGGCGGTCAAGATATGCTACCGCAGGCTGGGAGGGGACCTGGTTGTCGACGTGACCGATAAGGGTCCCGGCATTCCTTTGGAAATCCGCGAAGAGATCTTCCTGCCCTTTTTCACCACGAGAAAAGAGGGGACCGGCCTCGGGCTTCCGATCGTCAAGAAGATCGTCGAGGCGCACGAAGGCAGTCTCGAAGTGCTCGACACCCCCCGAGGCGCCACTTTCCGCCTGAGACTGCCTGCCTGAACCAGTGAACAGTGAACAGAGCAAGCTCGCGGCCCACTCACTGAAATCTCCTGTGGCAGGATGGACACTGGACTAATATCTTCTTCCAGGGTTTTGTCAGCATCCTGTTTCACATGCTTATCATCCACAAATTCCTCTTGACCTGGAAATCTTATCGGCGTAGGTGTACGCGCACAGGGCAAATTGCCAAAGGTCCCGGAAACCCAGGAGGTCAGGTCATGCAGCGTTTTTTTACCCGATTGCTCTGTTTTCTCGCTCTACTGATGCTTTGCGGCTGTGCTGCCTTCAAGGGTGATTCCATCCGCCCGGGACAAGAGCCCGTCCTGCAGACTGAAACCAAAGCCCCCGCTTCGATTGCAGGAACGGCTGAAACCTGTCCGGTGGGCAGCCTTGTGTGCGTCACACCTGTACCTGCCCCGGAGAAACGGGCGCCGCTCATCGAAATTCCGGAAAAGTCTTATGATTTCGGAATAATGAATGAAGACGGAGACTTCTCCCATAAGTTCGAAATAAAGAACGTTGGCACATCCGAACTGATAATCAAAAAGATCCTTCCCGGCCTAGGCAGTCGGGTCGCCCGCTATGACAGGGCAATCCCTCCCGGCGGCGAGGGAACAATCACGGTTTCGGTCAGCGCAAGATCCTGCTCCGACGGGGCGAAGAAAACAGTCCTCGTTATGTGCAACGATCCTGTGACACCCTATTTTTTCCTGGTCCTTAGAGGTCGGAGCAGCTTTTGAATATTGAACATGAGCGGATCTCAATTCATCGATGACGAAGCACTCCAACATGCCGGGAGCTATCTTTTTCGCAGCCTTCACCCGCTGATCTCCATCGGAACGGCGAGCGACCGCTACAGAGGCTGGACCGGTCAGATTTACTCCGAAGAGCTTTATAGAGACCAAATAGCCAGCCGCACCAACCGGGTGGGCAATAAAGGCTTCCGGGAGGAAGTCCTGCCGGTGGACTCGGTCCGGGAATATTTCCAGCACTTCAAGGTACTCGAAATAGACTACACCTTTTATGCCCCTCTAATCGAAAACGGGGTCCCGACACCCTGCGCCAATACGCTGAAACAGTACTCCATACGCATGGGGCCTGAAGACAGGGTCTTTTTGAAGGCGCCGCAGATGTTTTTCGCCCGGAAGTTGAGGCGCGGAAAGGACTATGCTCCAAACGAAAGCTACCTCGCCCCGGAGGCTTTCACCCGGCAATTCTACGAACCGGCGCTCGGTGTGCTCGGCCCGAACCTCAAGGGCATAATTTTCGAACAGGAATACCAGAGGCAGTCGGAGCGCATGCCGGCCGTGGAACTGGCGGCCCAACTCGACCGCTTTTTCAGCTCGATTCCACGTGATAACAGGTACCACGTTGAGCTGCGAACGGAGGCATACTACTGCAAACCTGTGATCGACGTTCTGCGAAAACACGGTGCGGGACAGATACTTTCACATTGGACCTGGCTCCCGGGCCTCAAGACGCAGTTTTCAAGGGCCGGAAACCGTTTTATCACCGCCGGGGGCCAGGCCGTCGTTCGGCTCATGACGCCGATCGGCGCCCGCTACGAGGACGCCTACGCCAGGGCCTTTCCTTTCGACCGGCTCATAGAAGAAATGATCCAGCCCGGGATGATTCCCCAGACCGCCCGGTTGATGTGGGAGGCAGTCAGAAACGATGTCGAGATCAATATCATAATAAATAACCGCGCGGCCGGAAACGCTCCGAGCCTTGCACAGAGAATTGTAAGAGAGTTTGTGGAGATGGGGAGGGCGAACAGTGAAGGGTGACCAAATTATATCGGACGCCGGATATTCTTTTTAATCCTGTAAATCTCCGGATCATGGTCCCCCGGATCGAGTTCGGGGCAGGCTTGGGCAGGCTCCGTTAATCCTGTCGAAGGTTTTTTCCGTCCTCTACGGGCACCTCCAGCATGAAAAAAGGAGCGCGCCCCGGGAAACGCTCCTTCAAGACCGCAACGCAAACATTATAGACGGGCACATTTGCGCTGGTTTTGCCTTCGAAGCATCCCTGGTGTGCGTGGCCATGAAAGACGGCGGTCACCGCGAAACGGTTCAAAGGCTCCTCGAGGTGGCTCGATCCCAAAAAAGGGAACAATTCCGGAGGCTCACCCGCCACGGTGTCACGAATAGGGGCGTAGTGCATCACCACAATGCGCGTTCCGGCTTTCAGTCTGGAAAGCCCCGTTTCTAGCTTTTGCTTCTCAATGCCGACTTCTGTCACGAAGTCCTTTATCACCTGCTCGCCCCAAGGGTGGACAGCCATTCGGCCGAACCCGCCCCCAAACCCTTTGACTCCCGTAAACCCAACGCCGCGAATCTCCAGGTTATCCCCATCCATCATAATCAGACCGGCGTCCGAGAGCTGTTGCCAGAGCGAGTCCTGCTTTCCGGATTCGAAATCATGGTTGCCAAGAACGCCGAGAACCGGAATTTTATCGAGAACGGGCGCAGCTTCTTCGACAAAGACACGAGCCTCCTCGGGGAGGCCAAGATGGGTGAAATCGCCGCAAACCAGCAGAATATCGGCTTGATCCGCAATTTGCTCGAAGACCGGGCGAAGGACTCGTTTGGAATCCCGCTTGTAATGAACATCGCCTATAGCGGCTACCTTGACCACATTTGTCATTTGCGGTTTTCGTTTTCCAATTTCACCAACAGGTCCAGGTTCCGGCGAACCTCCTTCTGCCCGGCTTTCCGGTTGATTTTATTGGGGGCGTGCTTTCTGTGCCTGATTATTTCGGTCTTTTGAGTTTTGGAACCCATCTTAGTCTCCTCGTAGAGGCAAAAATAAAGACCCGGGGACTCCGGATCGGATTCATTCACCAGCAGCGGTGGAGGCGATATAACAGATAAGATCGACCATGTCACCAGATTTCCTGCCTCATAATCCCCCCTGCCCCCCTTCAAAGGAGGGGGGAGATCCAGCCAAATGCCTGCGGATAGCTGAAACCAGTTTCGCAAGGCGCGGCAACTTCATCCGGCCTGTTTTGGACAAATGGCGGGCCAACTGCTCGAAGGCGAACGGAATATAATCCAGAAACTGCTTTTTGCCCTTGGTCACTGCCAGGAAACCAAAGGCGCCCAGGATTTGAAGATTTCTGGCGAGCCTGACTGCCTCGAATTTCCTGAGGAAATCCGCCTTTGAGATGCACTGGTGCTTCCCCGCACAGGACCAGTACATCAAAACGAGTCTGTCCTGCAATTGCTCCGGGACCCTAACATAAGGGTCGATCAGCAGCGAAGCAATGTCATAGGCCGGAGGCCCGAACCGCATGCCCTGAAAATCGAGCAGCCAGAGCCTTGCGCGGCGGACCATGATATTGCGGCTCTGAAAGTCCCGATGAAAAACAAAGGCGCTCTCGCGCACTCCCGCAACCTCCGCAAGCGCCTCAAAATCGGGGCAGAGTTCTTCAGGAGCGATTTCAAGCCCCAGACAGCCGTTGACAAAGGACTTCCGGAAATACTCAAGCTCGCGCTCATAGACAAAGGAAGGATCGTATAAGGCCGCGTCGAAGCAAAACCCCGGCTCGAAACCCTTCGGGGCTTTCCTGTGGAGTGCTCCAAGCACCGTGATGACATGAGTGTAGATGGATTCGAGGTTTGTGCGGCGAGAGCGGACAAAATTCTGCAAATGCAGGTCTCCTGCGTCTTCCAGCAGAAATCTCCCCTCACCGGCGTCGGCATAGAGGATGCGCGGCACCGGCAATCCCTTCGAATGCAGGTGGTTGCCGATTAGAAGATACGAGTCGTTCTCATCGGTGGAATCTTTTCCTGCTCGTCGAGGTGAAATCAGGCCGACAAGCGAAGAGGATCCGCAGAAAATCCGAAAAAACTTCCTGTCCGACCCATCGCCGAACAAGGGCGCCACCCGGACCCTATCAAAGGCGCCCGAGATGATTGCGGCCTTTTCGACCAGGTCGTCAAGTCCGGGGAAGTTATCGATGATCGATCTCACGTCAACCCCGGCGCGAATATTTTTCCCGCATGGCTGCCCGAAACAGTCATCCCGTCCGTCACGATGCAGTCTTTGAGGAAACTGCCCTTTTCAATCCGTATGTCGTCCCACAGGATAACGTCCTCGAGACTGACGCCTTCGCAAATTCGGACTCCACGGCCCGCCACAACCGATCCTTTGAGGCGGCAGTCCGGGTGTATAACGGCTTCGGGATCGATCGAAACATTCTCCCCGGTTTTAGCAGGCAGAAGGCATCCGGGCTCGAGCCGGGCAAGCTCCCTGGTAACTTCACCGTAACTGCGGACCGACCCCACCTCGCGCCA
This sequence comes from uncultured delta proteobacterium, assembly GCA_963805125.1. Classification (GTDB taxonomy): domain Bacteria; phylum Desulfobacterota; class Syntrophobacteria; order Syntrophobacterales; family Syntrophobacteraceae; genus SbD1. The sequence continues at coordinate 313,271 of CAWDTD010000003.1, forward strand.
GAAAAGGCCCTGCTGCGTAATGGCCCCCGGAAAGGCGCCCCGAGCTATAAGCCTTCGATATATGTCGAGAATATCGCCAGGGACTCCGGCAGCAACGCCCGCCAGGGCCGAAGGATTGATGAAATGAATCCCGGTAAAAGCCATCAGTCGAACGCCACTTACCCCCTTCTTTTGAATCTGTTTGGCCTCTTGCCCGAAGCCGAGCACGAATCCATCCTCACTTACCGCCACGTTATTGAATTGCGGCCAATCATGCAGCAGGAGGCTCACTTCGGCGCCCGCGAGCCTATGGCGCTCATAGAGTGAGTTCAAGTCCACATTGCTGATGATATCGACGTTGATCGCTACGAAAGGCTCGCCTGCAAAGTGCTCCGAGGCAAACCTCATACCGCCTCCCGTTCCAAGGAGCACCGGCTCGCTGAGCACTTTTACCGGTATCGGCCACTGCCTTTCGGCGACCGTTGCGGCAAGGCGGTCGTTGAGGTGATAAGCATTGAGAAACGCGGCGTCGAACCCACAGCCCCAGAGCCTCTCGACCCAGAATTCGAGCATCGTGACACCGCGAAGCGGCACCAGGGCCTTCGGCCGGGAGTTTGTAAGCGGCAGAAGCCGGGTACCGAGCCCGGCGGCTAAAATCATCGCGCGCATTAACTATCCCAAAGCTTGTATACACCACATGCTTTTGCGACCCAACCGGCAACAATCCCGGCATAATTCGGGTCCGTTATCTCGACACGCATCCTGCCGTCCGGCGCTCTTTTCAATGCCACATCCGCCTGCGCAAGCCAATTGATCGCCTGAGAATAGACTTCGTATTCGAGCGATAATCCGCGCTCACGAATTTTTTCGATATCGTCATCGGGCCAGATTGGATAGACGGCCTGGGCGATAATCGGGCCGGTGTCTTCGCCTTCGTCGGCGAAATGAACCGTGATGCCTCCCCACCTGCAACCGTATTCGAAGGTGTCCTCATAGCCGCGCTGTCCCGGAAAGGAGGGAAGCAGGGCCGGGTGGATGTTTAAGATTCTCGGGCCGCCCGCATTGAAGTGATTTATGAAATAAGGGGTTACCAGGCGCATGAAACCAGCCAAGCAAACATAATCCGGGCTGTAAGAATCTATTATCCGGATCAGCTCATGTTCGGCCAGGACCAACCGCGCAAGCCGCGCCCTGCGCTCGATCGGGTCAGGATTTTTTACTATTTTCTGCCTCCGGTCCAGGTCGGCGATATCGACCGGCAATTCTACCTTTTCGAGGTCCATGGGGGCGTGTTCCGGGAAAGCTTTGTAATCCACGTGGAATGCGGGGATATTGGCCCCTGCGGCCCTCTTCAGGCCGAAAGCCCCGGGCCTGTCGCTTAGCACCACAACGACTTCAGCGTTGAGCGTCCCGGCGGCGGACCTGTCTATCATCGCCTGCAGATTGGTCCCGGCGCCCGAGATGAGCACTGCGAGCCGCAGTTTTCGCCCGGGAGCAGGTGAACCGGTTGAATTGCTCAATTGCTCAATTCCTAATTAAAATATCGCACCGCGTTCCGAAAGAACTTAATCCCCTCGCCCTCTTGAGGAATTGGTTTTCTCTGGCGCCTGTATCTTTCTTTGAGAAGGGTCCAGTCGGGGTGATTGGTGAAATGGTTGAACGCCTCCGGATGAGGCATCAGCCCGGCGACTCTGCCCGTCATATCGCAGATTCCGGCGATATCTTCGACCGAACCGTTCGGATTGAAAGGAAATTCTCCGAGAGCGGGGCTGCCGTCAGGCTTTGCATAACGCAGGAATACCTGGCTGCGGGCAATGAGCTTTTCAATTACGCCGGGTTCGGCGAAAAACTTTCCCTCGCCATGGCGTATCGGCAGCTCTATCCCGGGGATATCGCGCGAAAGAACGCACTGCGATTCCGCATTGACGGACAGGTTGACCCACTGGTCGCGAAAACCTCCGCAGTCATTGGCGATGAGAGCGACTTCCCGCTTCATTTGGCCGCGTTCGAATCCGGGCAGAAGTCCGAGGTTAACCATCACCTGGAACCCATTGCATATCCCGATCACAATGCCGCCGGTATCCACAAATGCCGAAATCTGGTCCTGGAGCCGGTGTTTGAGACGCATTGCCATGATTACACCCGCCCCGTGGTCGTCACCCCAGGAAAATCCTCCGCCTATCACGAAGATCCGGTAAGAGTTCAATGACTTCTCGCCGGAAATGAGGCTGTTGAGGTGTATTCTTTCCACTTCCGCCCCGGCAACCTGTAACGCATACGAGGTTTCAAGATCGCAATTGAGACCGAACCCCGTCATCACGAGAGCTTTCACCATTTCCAACCGGCACTCCCCCAGGCGCCCCCGGAATATCCGGGGCCTGAATCTTCGCCCGCCTATTGCAGGCCGATGTCTTTTCTATAGTAAATTCCTTCGAAGCGGACCTTTTCGATTTCCAAAAGAGCCGTTTGCCTTGCTTTCTCGAGGGTGCTTCCGGAACTCACGATGCAGAGCACCCTTCCGCCGGTTGTAACGAGTTGGCCGGAAGCGTCCTTTTCCGTACCGGAATGAAAAACCAGGCAGTTTTTGTCGATCCGGTCCACACCATCTATGGGCACGCCGATTTTGTAGCGGTCCGGATAACCCTTGTACCAGCCCTTTTTGCCCCTGGTCATGCCGCTCGTGGCGATAAGGCACAAGCAGTAGTTCGGGTCCCACTCCGGCTGCATCCTGTCCAGTCTGCCCGTTGCAATCGCCTCGCTGATGTCCACCAGATCGGTTCGAAGCCGTGGAAGTATTACCTGCGCCTCCGGATCTCCCAGGCGGATATTTATTTCAAGTACGCAAGGAGTAAGCTCCGTCCCACTTTCTACGAGCATCAGCCCAAGATACAGGATTCCCCGGTAGAGGATATCGTATTTTTCCCGCACTCCCCTTATGAGCGGCTCGGCGACCTTCGACATGATGGTTTCTACAAGAGAATCATTAAGCCAGGGGTGAGGCGAATAGGCGCCCATTCCCCCGGTGTTTTTCCCCTCGTCGTTTTCTCTGGCGCGCTTATAGTCCTGCACTGCAACCATCGGTCTTATCGTGTAGCCGTCGGTGAAGCAAAAAAAGGAAAGCTCCCGGCCATAGAGCCGTTTTTCTATATCAACCCGCTCACCGGCCTCGCCGAATATACGCTCTTCCATGATCAAGCGCACGGCCTCTTCGGCCTCCTGAACCGATTCGCATACCAGGGAACCCTTGCCGGCGGCCAGACCGTCTGCCTTTACCACAACCGGGTATCCGACGCTTCGGATGTAGTCGCGGGCTTTATCCGGCTCGGTGAAGTTTTCGAATTCCGCCACTGGAATGCCGAGTTCCCGCATCATCACCTTGGCGTCACATTTGCTGGTCTCCAGCCTGCTTGCCTTCCTGTCCGGACCGATGATCGGCAGCCCGCGGGATTCGAACAGGTCGGCAATGCCCGCCGAAAGCGGCTTCTCGGGACCCACGAACGTCAGGTCGATTCTCTGCTTTTGCGCGAAATCGGCCATCTCTTCGATGGTTTTCAGGTTCACACACTCGGCTGTCTCGGCTATCCCCGCATTTCCATGCGCCACGTAAACCCGGCTGACTCGCGGACTTTGAGTGAATTTCCACGCAATGGCGTGATCTCTGCCGCCGGTACCTACCACCAATACCTTCAAAAATCCCCCCTTGTCCCCCCAACCGTCTTTAAAAAGGGGAGAAACTCAACTGCCTGTTACCCTTGTCAGGTATTCGCAGATGTTGGCGTCATAGCCACCGGTCGTGCAAAAGGCCTTGCAGGCCAGCCGCAGGCTGGTCTTTCTGGAGATGCCGCCTTTGAGCGCCCGCATTTCCTTCAGGACTTCAGGATAATCCGAAGGGTCCGTGACCACCGCCACGAACCTGTTATTTTTCGCTGCGGCCCGGATTAGGGTGGGCCCGCCTATATCGATATTTTCAATTGCCTCTTCCAGCGTGCATCCCGGACGCGCAACCGTCTTTGCGAAGGCGTACAGATTCACAACCACCATGTCGATCGGCTCTATTCCGTGCTTTGCCATGGTCGAGGCGTGTGCCTGGTTGTCACGGATTGCGAGTATTCCGCCGTGGATTTTGGGGTGCAGCGTTTTGACCCTGCCATCGAGCATCTCGGGAAATCCCGTATAATCGGAGACCCCGGTTATATCGATTCCGGCGTCACGAAGCGCTTTGGCAGTACCTCCCGTCGAGAGCAGATGCACATTGAACTCTCGAAGGCCTTTGCCAAATTCGGCCAGCCCGGTCTTGTCCGTAACGCTCAATAGCGCGCGGCGCACAGCAAACATCCTCTCCTCCTCGTAAGATAGAGTTATTAACAACCCAAAAGTAATTTTTTTCCGTTTATTGCATAAAATAAATACAGCCTCCGCCTCTGTTCAGCTCCTCGGCGCAGCCATGCGAGAAGGCGTGCGCAGAGTGTGGTGCGGTTGAATGTCCTACGACTGGGCCGGCGCTTCAAGAAAGAGAAGTGAGCCACTGGGAACAATCCGCTCCGCGCGCATCATGGCACTTCATAAATCGAAGCGCCACTCGCGAAGAGGCGCCCCGATTCCTGCTTCCCGCTTCCCGCTTCGCGTCCGACGCGCAGTGTATATCACTCGCGTTGGGCCGCGGGCGGGGCGCTTCTTTGCGCAGTAAAAGTAAAAAAGATTATCCGAATTTATCCCTAAAAATCCTGTCGAACAGTTTTTCGGCAGCCCTCACCACCGCCGTATCACCGGGAAGCATTGCAGTCGGTTTTCCCTCCAGATCGTACTTTGAAATCAGCGGGTCGGCGGGAAGACAGGCGATCATTTCCTTGCCAAAAACACGGTGGACATCTCCCGGCCAGCTTGCCGGCTCCTCCCGAACCTGGTTTATCACGAGCACGATCTGCGAGACACGCATTGGAAGAGTATTGACCAGTTCGGCTATGCGGCATGCAGCGGAAAGCCCTCTCCTGCTGGGGTCCGACACCAGCATCAAAAGGTCTATATCCTTCTGTGTAAGACGGCTGAAATGCTCCATTCCAGCCTCGTTGTCAATGACGATAAACGGGTAGTTCCCGATGAGGCGGTCGATAAGGCTGCTCAGAAGATTGTTGGCCGCACAATAGCAGCCGGGACCTTCCGGGCGGCCCATGGCGACAAGATCGAACCCCTCGGCTTCCACAAGGGCCTGTTCGACCTTCATCTCCATGAATATATCTTTTGTCATGCCCACCGGAACATTTGTCTTCATTTCCTCGCGCGCGTCCGACAGTGTTTCCTGGAGCGGCACCCCCAGAACCTCATTCAAATTTGAATTGGAATCGGCGTCTATGGCAAGAAGCGGCTTCATCCCATGATCGAGCATGTATCGAATGAGAAGACCCGCTATGGTAGTCTTTCCAGTCCCGCCTTTCCCGCCCAGTGCAACGGCGTAGCCCAAACCCACCTCCTGCGACTTCTCTTTTGCAGGTTGAAGATCATCCCGCATCGCAACAATGACGCATTTTTGAAGGTCTATTGATAACATAACGGGGAAATTTTATGAAGCGTTTACCGGTGCGAAATTGCAGGACTTTCCACTTGCCCCGGGAAAGCGGAGTCAAGTTGTATGGGCAGCGAAGTTCGAAGAAATAATTGGAAAGGATCTTTCGCAGCAGGTGGGCCCTACCCTTCACGAATCCGGTTTATTTCCGGCAGGAGGTGGTCGAGGATTCCATTGATAAATGCGCCCGAATCCGGGCTGCCGAATGTTTTTCCCACATCGATGGCTTCGTTTATGGACACTTTTGGCGGGATTTCGAGAAGGTAGAGCATCTCAAAGAGGGCAATTCGAAGCACATTCCTGTCGATTATCGACATTCTTTCCAGACGCCAGTTTTCCGAGGCCGCGACGATCATCCTGTCCAGTTCGTCGCCGTGAGCATAAACGCCGTTTACGAGCTGCTCGGCAAACGGACGGACAGCTTTGTCAAGATCGGGATTTTTATCCTCATCGCCCCATTCGAGTTCGTAGTACAAATCGATGACCAGATGCGGGGGCTGTCCGGTCATCTCCATCTGATAGAGCATCTGCAAGGCGATCTCTCTGGATTTGCGCCGCTGACCCATTGGAAAAACTCAATTCACAAAGTCCGACCGTAGATCCGGTTCGGTAAAATCATTCAATCCCGGTGTTTGCGGCGCGATGGGCAACGGAGATCAAGCCGACATCTGCTTTATGAGATTAGCCATCTCTATGGCGGCAAATGCGGCGTCCCATCCCTTGTTGCCTGACTTTGCCCCCGCCCGCTCGATCGCCTGCTCCAGCGTATCGGTGGTGAGCACCCCGAAGCTTATTGGAACACCTGCCTCGATGGCCACATTGGCAATCCCCTTGGATACCTCCGCCGCCACGTAATCAAAATGGGGGGTCCCTCCCCTGATTACCGCGCCAAGGCAGATCACGGCGTCATATTTGCCGCTTTGCGCCGCTTTTTTTGCAATCAAAGGTATTTCGAATGCTCCGGGGACTTTGAAGATATCGATATTTTGCTCGTCAGCCCCGTTCCTTTTGAGGGCATCGAGCGCGCCTCCGAGGAGCCTTTCTCCAATAAAATCATTGAATCGGCTGACGATGATTCCAAACCTGAGGCCCCCGGCCAGAAGTTTTCCTTCGAAAACTCTCATGAATCTTCCCCCTCCGCGGATATACAGCTCAAAATATGACCCATCTTGAAGCACTTGGTGGTCAAGTACTGGCGATTACACTCGTTTGGCGAAATTTCGAGCGGCACTCTTTCGGTTACGGTGATGCCGTAACCCTGAAGCCCCACGATTTTGGTCGGGTTGTTTGTCATGAGTCTCATTTTTTTGATGCCGAGGTCAACGAGCATTTGCGCGCCAATCCCATAATCGCGCAGATCGGCCCGAAATCCGAGGGCCGCGTTGGCTTCGACCGTGTCGTAGCCTTTTTCCTGAAGAGCATAGGCCTTAATCTTGTTTACGATGCCTATTCCGCGCCCCTCATGATTTCGCATGTAGAGGAGCACTCCTTTGCCTACGCGCCCGATGTGAGCCAAAGCCGCCCGAAGCTGCGCACCGCAGTCGCACCGAAGGGAGCCGAAGACGTCACCCGTGAGACACTCCGAATGGACGCGGACCAGTATTTCCTCCCCGGGGTCGATCTCACCTTTGACCAGCGCCAGATGACAATATTCGTCTATATCGTTGGTGTAAGCTATGATATCGAAATCCCCCCCAAACGAAGCCGGCAGCTTGGCCGTAGCCGCCCTGTGGACGAACAATTCCGTCTGCATTCTGTACTGGATCAGGCTCGCGATGGTTACGATCTTCAGTCCATGTTCACGGGCGAATACCTCCAGATCGGGCATCCGTGACATCGTCCCGTCCTCGTTCATAACTTCGCAGATGACGCCAGCCGGCTTCATCCCGGCGATCCTGGCAAGATCGACCGATCCTTCGGTTTGTCCCGTTCTGACCAGAACTCCGCCCTTCTTGGCGCGAAGCGGGAAAACGTGGCCGGGACTGACCAAGTCTTCGGGTTTCACATCGTCACCGACGGCGGTGAGGATTGTGTGCGCTCTGTCCGCTGCGCTGATGCCGGTCGTCACCCCTTTTCGCGCCTCCACAGATACGGTGAATGCGGTTTGAAAAGGCGATTTGTTCTTGGTAACCATCATCGGCAGATCGAGTCGATCGACCAATTCAGGCGCAAGGGAAAGACATACCAGGCCGCGTCCGTATCTAGCCATGAAGTTGATGACTTCCGGTGTGGCTTTCTCCGCTGCGATGCACAAATCTCCTTCATTTTCACGATCTTCGTCATCGACCAGAATGATGGGCTTACCTTGCCTGATATCTTCAAGCGCCTCGGGAATCATTGCCAAGGGCATTGGCTGGTTCTCCTTCTAAGAGTTCAGTTGTCGCATAACATATTTCGTATAATCTGTTCAAGTTGGCGGCCGGGCGCCTCGCGGCTTCACGCGAACCCGTGTTGTTTCAAAAAATCGAAATCAATATTTTTCTTGCCGCCCTCTTTTTCTAATGTGCTTTCCCTCGAACGGACCAGCTTTTCCACGTATTTTCCGATCAGGTCAGTCTCTATATTGACCTCGCCGCCGATCGGAAGACCGCCGAGCGTGGTCACCGAAGCGCTATGGGGAACGATGTTCACATCGAAACCGGCGGCGGAAACCCCGTTTACCGTCAAACTTATTCCATTTACCGCAATGGAGCCTTTCTCGATAACATATCTCATAATTTCCCGGGGGGCGTCAAAAAAGAGCCGAAGCGAGCGGCCTTCGGCCTTGCGCTCTTCAAGGACCGCAATCCCGTCAATGTGGCCGGTCACCAGATGGCCGCCGAGACGGTCGCCAAGCCGAAGCGCCCTCTCAAGATTTAGCCTGCTCCCCGGGGCCTTGCCGCCGAGAGTCGTGCGGCCCAGCGTTTCGGCGGAAACGTCCGCCGTGAAAGCGTCCTGCCGGAAATCGATCACGGTCAGACAGGCCCCGTCAACCGAGATACTCTCACCCGGGACCAGGTTCTCCATCCGAAAATCGGGGCGAATCACCATCCGCGCGTCCGGCCCGTGAAGCTCCGTTCGCTTAAGCGTCCCGGTTCCTTCTATAAGACCGGTGAACATAATCTTTCAGCCTCAGTAGAGCTGCTCACGGAATCTGCCGCACACAAGCAGGTCCTCTCCCAGCTTTTTGGCACTGGTCCCATAAGCCCGAACGCAATCGGCCAGTTTCAGCCCGGGCCGCCCGCTCAGCATGGAGACCCCCCCTGGATCGGCAAGGATTTTGGGGGCATAGAAAAAATAGAACTCGTCCGCAGACCCGCTTTGAATGAAAGAGCCCAAAACACGCCCGCCGCCTTCTACAAGAATGCTCGATATGCGCCTTCGGCCCAATTCTTCGAGCAGGCACGGCAGGTCCACACCGGAATCTGCCGGCAGGACCCTTATCACGCTGACACCAGCGCCACTAAGAGCCTGCTCTCTGGAAACCGGGGCGTCCCTGCGGCAAACAACCCAAACCCGGCCCGCAGGCGCGGTCCGCACCAACTGAGAGTCCAGCGGGATCTTAAGCTCGCTGTCAAGAACGATCCGAACCGGTTGGCGTGGATTTTTTTTCCCGTGCAAACGCACAGTCAAAAGGGGGTCATCGGCAATGACGGTCCCGATACCCACCAGGATGCCGTCGGCATGAGACCGAAGCCGGTGCGCAAACTGCCGGGACAGCTCGCCGGTGATCCACTTGGACTCGCCCGCCGAAGTCGCGATGAAGCCGTCGAGCGTAGCCGCAGCTTTGAGCATAACATATGGAAGACCGGTAGTTACGAATTTTATGAAGGGTTGATTGAGTCCTCTGCATTCGCGCTCGAGAATGCCTCCTTTGACCTCGACTCCCACCCGCCTTAAGTGTTCGGCCCCCCCGCCGGCAACATCGGGGTTCGGATCGTCCATTCCGAACACAACCCGTGCAATCCCGGCATCGACAACGGCTTTCGTACACGGAGGGGTCAGCCCGTAATGATTGCATGGCTCGAGTGTAACATAGAGGGTCCCCCCCGAGGCGGCGGCGCCCGCGTCTGCTATGGCATTGACTTCGGCGTGCGGCCCGCCGAGCGCCTGATGATACCCCTGACCGACAACGGCGCCCTCTTTTACGACAACGGCCCCAACCAGGGGGTTGGGACTGGTCATACCGGCTCCCCGCGCGGCCAGCCGCAGGGCTTTTTTCATAAAGTAGACGTCAGGATCGCGTTGAACCATATTTTTTGAACTAGGCGTGCAGGCGAAAACCGGAACAAAATTCAGCGACCTCACCGGCCAGTGATTTCAGCATTGCGTCGTTGCCGACCGATTTGAGGGCACGGTGCATAAGCCCCCCGACGGTCTCCATGTGCTCGGGACCCATTCCGCGGGTCGTCACTGCAGGGGTGCCCACCCTGATGCCGCTAGTCACGTTCGGTTTCCTGGTGTCGAAAGGTATGGCGTTCTTGTTCACCGTAATTCCGGCCTTGTCCAGGGTTTGCTCGGCGACGTTTCCGGTTAAGCCCCCGGGACCCAGGTCCACCAGCAACAGATGATTGTCCGTGCCTCCGGAGACAAGCCGATAGCCGTGGCCGGATAATGCCTCGGCAAGCCGCCTGCTGTTGGCAAGGACCCTTTCCTGATATTGCCTGAACTCAGGCTGCAGGGCCTCCTGAAAAGCTACGGCCTTGGCGGCTATAACGTGCATGAGCGGCCCGCCCTGGATTCCTGGAAAAATCTGGCTGTCGAGCATCTTGCTGTATGAGGCGTGAGACAGAATCAAACCACCGCGCGGTCCTCTCAAAGTCTTGTGGGTAGTGGAAGTGACGAAATCGGCGCATGGTACGGGATTGGGATGAACCCCCGCGCTGACAAGACCGGCAATGTGGGCCATATCCACCATAAGGTACGCGCTTATGCGCTTTGCAATCTGATGAAAACGCTCAAAATCGATAACCCGGGGGTATGCGCTGGCCCCGGCTATTATGAGCTTGGGCCGTTCCTCTCCGGCTATTCGCTCAACCTGGTCGTAGTCGATCTGCTCGGTGTCATGCCTCACTCCATAGGAGACAACCCGGAAAAACCGACCGGAAAAACTCACCGGACTTCCGTGAGTCAGGTGCCCCCCCTGGCGTAAATCCATTCCCAGTATGGTATCGCCCGGTTGGAGCGCAGCGAAGAGCACGGCCATATTCGCCTGGGAGCCCGAATGAGGCTGAACGTTTGCGTAATCGGCGTGAAACAGCTTTTTTGCACGGTCCTGCGCCAGCTTTTCAGCAACGTCAACATATTCACATCCGCCATAATATCTTCTGCCGGGGTAGCCTTCAGCGTATTTGTTCGTCAGAACGGACCCCTGAGCTTCTCGTACCGCCCTGCTGACAAAATTTTCGGATGCGATGAGCTCCAGACGCCCCCTCTGGCGGTTTTCCTCCTGCTCAATGACTAGAGCTATTTCAGGATCGATCTGCTGCAAATAAGACATGCCTTCCCCTCATGGAACAAAACACTTAAAAGCACTGTTTCTACCTGGAGTTTTGCCGTCACCGGCCGTCGACGGGGAGCAACGGCGCCACGAATCTTTAATGATACTTCAACAAAGCGAATTTAGCCACAGATATTGCGGATTTCCAGATTTCCATTTATCCGGGAAATAGGCTAATGTTGCCGGAAACCGCCGGTGCACCATGCGTAGTTTCAAGATGGGCACGAGCAACGGCTGAGCGGAGGAAAACTTCGATCTATCCTGACGGACGCTACGCATGAAAGAACTCGATTTCAACTATATGGTAAGGAAGAGCGCAAGGAGAAAGACACTTGCAATCGCCGTCCATCCCGACAACAGGGTCGTTGTCAGCGCACCGGCGACTTATCCACGGGAAAAAATCTTTCAGTTCGTCGAAAAAAAATCGGACTGGATTCGAAAAGTACTTCAGGCCAACCTCCAAAAGGCCCGGCAAAGCCAGGACAGGAGATTCGAAACCGGGGAGAAATTACTTTACCTGGGCAGAGAATATATTCTGCGGGTCGAAAGGCAAACTCCTTCGCGAGTCATCCTCGAAGATGGGCATATTTGCGTGCGGCTGCCGGTCGAAGAGCGGGCGTCCGAGCCTTCAGTGGTAAGAGAGCGTCTATTGAGATGGTATTTGGCGCGCGCCCTGGCCAAAGTTAAGGAAAAGGTCCCCGTCTACGCCGATCTGATCGGCGTAAAACCTCGTCTTGTGACCGTCAAGTCGCTGAAGTCGCGGTGGGGAAGCTGCTCTGTCCAGGGGCGGATCAGCCTCGCCTGGAATATCATAATGGCGCCAGAGGCAGTCCTCGACTACCTGGTCGTCCACGAACTCTGCCACATGGTTCACCACAACCACTCGGCACAATATTGGGACCTGGTTGCAGCCATCCTTCCGGGCCATCGGCAAAGCAGGAAATGGCTTCGTAAAAACGGGACTCGTCTCAAACTGTAGAGTGTGCCTGCTGCCTGAAATTAGAAAGGATTCGATTGAAGGGCCTTTTCACCACACGTCGTAGTGTACCCTCTCGGGCCGGTAACGCATCACGGGAGCTTTCCGCTCTCCGGGCCACCCAATGGAGACCATGCTAAGCGGGATGATCTGTTCGAGGAGCGATAGCAACCGCTTGAGGCCGGCTGCTCTATCCTCCAGCGGATAGAAACCGAGCCAGACCGCCCCAAGCCCAAGCCCGTGGGCCGCGATCAGTATGTTCTGTGTCGCGGCCGAACAGTCCTGCACCCAGAAGCCTTTGTAGACTTCAAGACTCAAATCGCCGCACACCACAATACCCAGGGCGGCCTCTTTGAGCATCTGCGAATATGGGTGGATAGAAGGAATGGCGTCGAGAATCCGCCTCTGCCTGATTACAACGAATTGCCATGGCTGCTCGTTGCCCGCCGACGGAGCGCTCATCGCCGCCTCAAGCAATTGTTTGACGGTGTCTTCAGGGACTTCCGCCCGCGTGTATCTGCGTATGCTCCGCCTGCTCATTACGGCCTGGATGGCGTCCATACCTGTCCTTTTCCCATGTTTGGAAACCTGTCAATTACCCAAAGCCCTGCGAGAGAGGTCCATTTTATAGCCAGCCTGGTCGAGGGCAGCCTCTATTTCCCGGATGTGCTGCAAATTGCGCGTCTCGATTTCGAGGTCCACCAGGCTCTGATGAATGGACATGTCGGCCCCGCCCCGGTTGTGATAAATCTGAAGCACGTTGGCTTTCGCGGCGGCGATTATGCCCAGGAGCTTCGCCAGTGCGCCCGGCACGTCGTCGAGCCGGACACTGAACCTCATTATGCGTCCGTTCCACGACATGCCCTTCCGAATGACCCTGTCCAGCAGAGAGATGTCTATGTTTCCCCCGCTGATAACCAGCACGGCCTTAGCTTCCGCAGGGGCCTCGAGCTGCCCGCTCAGCAGGGCAGCCGCACAAACCGCCCCTGCCCCTTCGGCGAGTATCTTTTTGCGTTCAAGGAGCATAATCACAGCTTCCGCGATCCGGTCTTCATTCGCCAGGATAATCCGATCGACCTCCTTGCGGACTATATCGAAAGCAATGGTTCCGATCTGCTTGACCGCAATTCCGTCGGCAATCGAGCGGAGCGATTGCACCGTGACTCTTTCACCGGTTTCGACGGCCCTGAGCGCAGAAGGACACGCCTCGGCCTGAACTCCGACGATCCGTATCCCCGGCCTGATGGCCCTGGCAGCCAACGAAATCCCGGATATCAAACCTCCACCGCCGACCGGCACGGCGATCAGGTCGGCATCCGGCAGCTCTTCCATTATTTCCAGGCCGATGCTGCCCTGCCCTGCTATTATCGACGGATCGTCGAACGGATGGATAAAGGTTTTGCCCTCTTTTGCCAGTTCCAGCGCTCTTTCTATAGAATCGCCAACGCTCTGTCCCTCGAGAATCACCTTCCCGCCGTAGCCGCGCGTTGCCTCCTGCTTCGAGATCGAAGCCCATTCGGGCATGACAATGGTGGAGGGCAGCCCAGCCAGGCTGGCGGCCAGAGCTACACCCTGAGCATGATTGCCGGCCGACGCCGCAACGACCCCCTGCTTCCCGATCCGGTCAAATTCGGTCAGGATCTTGTACGTTGCGCCGCGAATCTTGAACGACCCGGTTGTCTGCAGGTTCTCCAGTTTCAGATAGACTTCGAACCCGGCCAGCCTGCTGAGTGTAGGAGAGTATACGAGAGGAGTTCTGATTACGCGGCCCTTGAGCACGCCGGCCGCCCTTTTGATTTCGGCTGCCGAAATCATGTTTTAGTCTCGGACCGGTTGCTTGGGCAGGATAAAAATAAAATCGGAGCCGTTTTCTCTGGGTTCGTACCACATGTCGCCTTCGTGTTTTCGGATGATTTCCCGTATCAGATACAGGCCCATGCCGAACCCTTCCTTTTTCTCGGCCCCATCGTCTATCTGGGTAAACTTGGTAAAAAGCATCTCCCTGTGTTCTTCCGGGACCGGACTGCCGCTATTGTAAACGTTCAAGCGATAAAAAGAGCCGTGGTCTTCGAACCCGAAAGCGATCCTGCAGCCTTTGCCGCCGTATTTTATGGCGTTTTTGAACAGGTTTCTGAATACGGCTTTAAGCCACATCATATTGACGCCGATTGGAATAGTTCCGGCTGGAATCGCTCCGAGCCGGTTGTCGATCACGATGTGGCGGTCCTCGATTTCATTGGATACCTCGTCGAGAACCTCATCTATGATATCCTGCCTCAGATCTATGAATTCCCTTTTTTTTAGAAGCGCACCCTCAAGAGAATGAGCGCTCCCGAGACAGTCCTCCGCTATGCCGATCAGGTGCCGAACCCGCGCCATCAAATCCGCAACCGTGTTCCATACCGATTCGTCCATTCGACCGAAGGAACCGCGCATGAGCAGCTTAAGAGTAGCGGCAATGGAGACAAGGGGTCCCCGGATATCGTGAGACATAATCATCAGCATGTTCAGTATATGCTGGCTGAGTTCCCGGACGCGCCGCTCGGACTCGGAAAGCTCCCGGTTCTGCCTTTCGGCTTCCAGAAATGCTTCCTGGAGTTCCTTCAAGCCCGATATATCCCTGAGCGCCCCCTCCCACGACATGGAACCGTCTTCCTCGGACCACAGAGTTGCCGTGATGGATGCGCTAAAAACGGTGCCATCCTTTTTTTTCAACTCGACTTCATATTCTTTGAGAAATCCGTCCGCTTCGAGCCGCTGCTGGAATTGAAATCCATCTTCGGGATTGGAGAAAAGCACCCACACGTTTTCCAACCCGAGCAATTCCTCCTTGCTGCAATAGCCAAACAGTTGCACACCCGCCTGATTGACATCGAGCAGTTTGCCGCGCCCGCTCGACACTATATGCATGTCACCCGCCGCATCAAAGAAGCGCTTATACATCATCCCTACACTTTGGATGGGACCGTGAACCATCTCGAATTCGCCTCCGCGAGCCTTCCAGGCTGCTCCGCCGGGTGAGGGATCACAATGGATTGAACTGATTATATCTGACTTTTCGGCACAATTGACAGGAAAAGCTCAAAAGACGACCAAAACTCGAAATTGCGTGTTCAATCGGCCAAACCCATTCCAAATTCTCCATTGGACTCCAAACCCAGAAGGTCGGGGCCGAACCTGTATTGATCTTCGGCCCACGTTCCGAACCTGAGCGACTGGAGTATTCTGGCTGTTTTTTCCTCGACTTCGGGTATCGTATGCACAATGGCCCTCAAGGATTTCAGCACCCTCAGCATCTGTTCTTTATGTAAAACCGGCAGTACAGGATCTTCCAGCAACTGGATTACTTCATCGAGGTGGAAGAGGTTGCCGGATGTTATCCGGACATAAGCAAGTTTGGACCACTGCCCCAGAAGCTCGGAGGGCAAGCAGTCCATCTCCTTCGAAAAGTCATAGTTCATACCCGTATGCAAGGCATTTGCAAGGCGCTCCAGAAGAGACTCAATTTCTGACCGATTCCAAAGGCTGGTCCCGGAAAGAAGTTTTTCCCACTTGGGGTAAATCTTGTTTTTGACCCACTCCCGCTCCTGGTGAGGAGAAAGATAAAGTCTCGCCAGCTCTTCCTGCTCGATGAGCAGCCTTTGACTTACTACGGAAAGGTCCCTGGAGGAACGCAACTCCGGGATTTTTTCGCTCAATGCGCCGCACAGCGCGTCGAGAATAGGTCCTTTCCACTCAAGTTCGGGTGAGTGTTCCTGCAACAGTTTTTCCCATGTCTCCCGGAGAATGCCGACCTGCGCGTTTATCGCCGAGAAAACAAACCCGAGTTTGACCAATGTGTTCCTGAGTTCATGGGCCAGGATTTCGCAGCTTTGGAGGCGCTGGCGGGCAAAGTCCTTACTGGCCTGGTAGAGTTTTTCTCTGAACAATAAAGAGAGCAGTTCCGATCCCAGGCTTTGGGCCAAATCCCGCACGATTCTGGTCGAACGGTCGCCGCGCTTCAGTGTCCCGGGCTTGAAGTGTATCTTTATAACGGCAGAAACCATATTTTCGCTGTCCTGCCAGACAGGGTTTGCCTGCCAATCGACCGGATATTGAATCCTTTCGACCGAATAGCCGTAGAGGCTCCTCTTGCGAACCAGCACGGGCTCCATGTGGAACTCATCCTCCGGCTCCCCGGAGAGCTGCTTCCTGACGCTGCGGGAGTCCTGCATGGGATTGTCGGCCGTCCAGCTCGTCTGCTTTTCGACGCACCATCCCATCGCTTCCAATGGCCGGCCGGGCTCGTCCCTGTAATCCTCCCATTTCTTGCCCGGGGGGTTGTATTCGGAGACAGCGGGCAACCCCCATTCCAACTCGTCCGAACCTTGTTTTCTGATGCCTGACAGAACGCGCATCGCGATCAGTTCCGGCATCTGGCCGATCTTGTAAATTGTGCCCTTCGTCGCGTTATCGAGGCAGGAAAGGATCGTCTTTATCATTGTCCGGCAGCTCGCAACGAGCAGATCGTCGGAATTTTCCATGCCTTTCTCCGGGACATATCTACATGAGAGGCCAAAAGCGGGAGCGGTCGGACTTCCAGCAGGATATCACCGGCAGCCCCCGCTCAGATACTAAAGTACAATGCATTTCATATCAACTTTATCGTGAAGGCGGGACAATCTCTTTATCAAATTTTCGGGTGTGCGGCAGGCCATGAGAGACTAAAGAGGAGGGACAGGCCCCCCTCTTCTTTCCGGAAAAGTTAGAGTTCCCCCTCAATATTCGTCGTCATCTTCCCAGTCATCACTTCTATGCCTGTAGTACGTCCGTCCCGTTTCCACGTGATAAGAATGGTACCGATAGGAGGGGCGGTAGTAGTAGTACACGCTGGACCGTCGCTCAACCACCACAGGTTCATCGTAGACGACGACGGGCGGCGCGGGTTCGACCACTACCGGTGGGGGCGGCGGCATCCTTTGGACCATTACCGGGGGGGGCGGCATCCTTTGGACCATTACCGGGGGCGGATACACCTCCGGTGGCGCCACGACATAGCCCGGTGACGGAACATCAATTCCAAATCCAAAATGAACACCTCCTGCACAGGCATCAGGCGACATGCAACAAACAGCGAAACCCAGAGTGATAAAAAGCACCGCCGCATGACGGCATATCGAACATCTCCAGTTTTTCACGATCATCCTCCTTCTAATAGCGACCAGCATTGATTCCGTCCTCTTTGCAAAGAGTTTCGCCCCATTCCGGAAGTCGTTGGGCAAGTGCAGGGAGCAAACTGCATGCCATAGGACATGCAGGTGAACCTGAGAGGGCCTGTTCCACCCGGGCTGACCCGCTATCGCCTTTTGGCGCAGGTTTTGGGAGACTCTGTTTATGATTTATTAATTTATCGGCATTTTGCTGCCCCAATTCAAATTTCACGATATTTCACCGAATCTTCCCGTATGATACGCTTTGCAGGCAGGCCGTGCGCAAAATTGGTCCCGTTGTAATTTATCGCGATTTACGCAGGCGGGGTGGTCGCTCTGCGGTCGAGCCAACCTGCGAATCCGGGGATACAGTCCGAAAGGGTTCTTTTCCCACCCCCTTTCCTGAAGGGGGGCAGGGGAATTTTTTGAAACCATTGCCGGTTGCCATAAATCTCCGGCGGGTAAACTCCGCCGGGGATATTTTCAACGTCGACTATTTCTCCATAAATCCGGGGGAAACCATCGCACTCATAGGGCCCGGCGGGGCTTGAAAAACAACTTTCCTTCTCACTCTCGCCCTGCTCCACCGGCCCGCCACCGGCTCCATCGAATTTGACGGCACCACCGCCGGCCCAAACAATCTTCTTCAGTTGCGCCGCCGAATGGCCGTCGTTTTCCAGGAATCGCTCCTGCTCGATATGTCTGTTCCGAGCAATCTCACAACGGCTTTGCGGATACGCAGGGTACCCGGAAAAGAAGCTGTTGCAAGGGCGCAAAAGTGGCTCGACCTTTTCGGTGTTGGCCATATTTGGTCGCAGCAGGCTGGATTGCTTTCAGGAGGCGAAGCGCAGCGGACGGACCTTGCGGGGGCGTTTGCCCTCGAGCCTGATCTGCTCTTCCTCGACGAACCGTTCGGATCTCTCGATTATCCCGCCCGCAATTCGCTTCTAAACGACCCGGGCAAGATTCTGAGACAGATGAACATGACCGCCCTGTTCGTTACGCACGATCATAGCGAAATTCCATTCCCGGCCGAAAGGACAGCGGTCATGTACGAGGGCCGTATAAAAGAATGCGGGCCAAACCAGGAGATCTTCGGACAGGATTTTTTTCAGAGAAACCGATGGAGTCCGTGGTCGGAGTAAAGAGTTTTTGGTGCAGACTTCAACACCCTTCGAGTATTTTCTCAAAAAGCCTGCCGAGTATTTTCCCCGAACCGGCGGCTGTTTCCACGATTTGCTCGAGCACGGCCGGCCTGTAGCAATCGGGCAGGTTAACGTTTGTAATCGCCGATATCGCCAGGACCTCCATGCCTGCGTGGACCGCCGTTATGACCTCCATAATGGTGGACATCCCCACGGCATCCGCCCCTGCCATCCTTAACAAGCGCGTTTCGGCGGCGGTCTCCAGGCACGGGCCGAGCACTCCGGCATAGACGCCTCTGCGGAGCGCAATGCCCTCTTTGAGGGCCGTCTTTTCGGCCAGATCGATCAGGCGTCCGCTATATGGCTCGACCATGTCCGGATACCGCAGGCCCCATTCATCCACATTGGGTCCAACGAGCGGATTTTGCCCGGTAAAATTTATATGGTCCGTTATAACCATCAGGTCCCCGGCCTGGAAATTCGGGTTCAGCCCGCCGGCGGCATTCGAAAGCACGAGCATTTTCGTTCCGAGCGCTCGAAGGACCCTGATCGGAAATGAAATCATCTGAGGAGAAAAACCTTCGTAGAGGTGGAAACGGCCATCCATGGCGATGACCGGCTTTCCCGCCCAGTAGCCGCATACGAGCTGTCCTTGACGGCCCGGGACGGTACAGAGCGGATGATGAGCTATATCCCGGTAAGGGACTGCGACAGCCCTGTGGATAGCGTCCACAATGCCGCCGAGGCCCGTTCCGAGGATCAACCCTACTGCCGGTTCGCTCTTCAGGAATGGTCTTATCGAATCGGCGGCTTCCTGCACCCTGGTTTTGAACTCAATCATTCACGTCCTTCCACAGCCCGCAAAAAATAAACCGAAATTCTTCATGGGATTATAATAAAATCCAAATTGAAACTCGACGCTCATCGAGGTTTCGGCACACGACAATTGACACAAGCCCCGGCATTTGTAAAGATCGTTTGCACGGGCATGGGCAGGCGCCAGGTTTGCTAAAACGACACAGTCAGGGAGTACTTACACTCACATTCGATGACACTTTCCCCGTCCAAGAGAAAATATTCCGATATTGCCGCCATTGCGCAATATTTTGTGCCCTCCTACCCCCCCGAACTGCCTATCACCGAATGGCGGGAAAAAATCATCAGCGCCATTCGCCAACACCAGGTGCTCGTAATTACGGGTGAGACAGGATCGGGCAAGAGCACGCAGATTCCCAAGCTCTGCATCGAGGCGGGAAGAGGCCGGTCCGGCCTCATCGGATGCACCCAGCCGCGCCGGATCGCCGCCATCACCCTTGCCGCACGCGTATCCGAAGAAATCGGACAGAACGGACCCAGCCTCGTCGGATACAAAATACGTTTCCAGGACCGCACCGCCCGCACGACCAGAATAAAATTCATGACGGACGGCATTTTGCTCGCTGAAGCGCAAAAGGACAGAAATTTCCGCTGCTATGACACGATCGTCGTGGACGAAGCGCACGAGCGCACCCTCAATATAGACTTTCTAATCGGCATTCTCAAACAGACGCTCCCCGGGAGGCCCGACCTCAAGGTGATCATCACGTCGGCCACGATCGATCCGCAGAAATTCTCGCACGCATTCGGCGGGGCGCCCATCATCGAAGTTTCCGGAAGGACGTGGCCGGTAGAAGTGTGGTACCGGCCCGCCGATCAGACCCGGGATGAGGAGGCCGGGGATGTAACCTACATCGATCAGGCGGCGGCAGCGGTTGACCTGCTCAAAGCGAGGCCCGGAAAAAGAGGCGACTTTCTTATATTCATGCCAACCGAGAGCGACATCCGGGAAACGGTCCAGCGCCTCGAAGATAAACGGTATGCGAACACCGCCGTCATGCCCCTTTTCGGTAGAATGGCGGCATCCGATCAGCAAAAAATTTTCGCCCGGATTTCCGAGGACAAGCTTATCGTTGCCACAAACGTCGCGGAGACCTCCATCACAATTCCTCGAATAAAGTATGTGATCGACACCGGACTGGCCAGGACGGCCTGGTACAACGCACGCTCAAAGACTCGCAGCCTGCCGGTGGGGCCCGTCTCCAGGGCGAGCGCCGACCAGAGGAAAGGGCGGTGCGGGCGCATGGAGGCAGGCATCTGCGTGAGGCTCTATTCGGAGAGAGAATACCTCGAGCGGCCCCTGTATACGCCCCCGGAAATCCAGAGGTCGAACCTTGCCGAGGTAATACTGCGAATGCTCTATCTAAGGCTGGGCAGAATCCAGGATTTTCCCTTCCTGGACCCGCCGTCTGCGGCCGCAATCAAGGACGGCTTTGCGGTCCTGCGCGAACTCGGAGCGGTTGACGATCACCACAGACTTACTCCCGTCGGCAAAATGATGGCCCGACTGCCGCTCGATCCGCGCATCTCCAGGATGCTGATCGAGGCAAGGCGGGAAAACGCGCTCCGGGAACTGATGATCGTCGGCGCTGCCCTGAGCATCCAGGACCCGCGCGAGAGGCCGCTCGACCAGGAAGCGCAGGCCGAGCGGGCACAGGCTGTTTTTCGAGACCAGCGCTCCGATTTTATCTCTCTTGTAAAAATCTGGCAGGCCTGCTGGCAGGAACCACTCACACGGCTTAGAAAGTTCTGCCGCGAGCATTTTCTTTCTTTTCGGCGGATGCGTGAGTGGCGCGACATTTTTGAGGAAATTCGATCCATCCTCAACGAACTCGGCGATTTTATCGAAAACTCCACCCCGGCGGGCTACGACGCCATCCACCGCTCGATTCTGAGCGGCTATCTGAGCCAGGTGGCCGTGCGCAAGGACAAAAACATCTACTCGGCCGCACGGGGCCGGCAGGCGATGGTATTCCCGGGATCGAACATTTTCAACAAGGGCGGCCAATGGATCGTTGCGTCTGAACTTGTGCAGACCTCCCGGCTTTTTGCGCGCACCTCGGCGAACATTGACCCCGCATGGATAGAAGAGGTCGGGCGGCACGTGTTGAAGTACAGTTGGTCGGAACCGCACTGGGAGAAAAAACGCGGCCAGGTGGCGGCTTTCGAGAAGGCCACCGTCTACGGCCTTACCGTGGTGGACCGGCGCAAAGTCAACTTCGCACCCATAAATCCCGCAGAAGCGCGCAAGATTTTCATCCGTTCAGCCCTTGTCGAAGGAGACCTTCCCGGCAGATACGGCTTTCTGGACCACAACCGGACCCTGCTCTCGCAAATCGAGCAACTCGAGAGCAAAGCCCGCCGCAGGGACCTTCTTGTCGATGACGAGACGCTTTTTGGATTCTATGATGCACGGATTCCGCAAATCTCGGATATCAGGTCCTTCGACAAACTCATAAAAGACATGCTGGGAGACGGTTTTTTGAAAATGAAGAAGGAAGACCTTCTTCGAACCGAACCTGATTTCGACGCGATGGAGCAATTCCCCGACACTCTGAGAGCAAACGGGACCGAGCTTCCTCTTCGCTACAAGTTCCGCCCCGGCGAAGACGACGACGGCATCACGCTCACGGTGCCCGTCCATGCCCTGCCGGTCCTGTCTGCTCAACCCTTCGAATGGCTCGTGCCCGGCATGCTCCCGGAAAAGGTAACGGTGCTGCTCAAGGGTCTTCCCAAAGGCATCCGCAGGCATCTTGTTCCAGTCAACGAGACTGCCCGGCGCATATGGCGAAACCTTGATTTCGGAAGCGGAGACTTTTACAGCCGGCTCGCCGACGCGGTCTTAAGTCTCACAGGAATCCGAATCTCACCCGAACAGTGGGACAAAGAGCAGTTGCCCGATCACCTCAGGATGCGCTTTGAAGTGGTCGCTCCCCGGGGAAACGTTCTGGCCTCGGGGCGCAACATCGACTCCCTTCGGCCTCTTGCCGTCGAAAAGCACGAAGACGGGCTGTGGCATGAAGCCAGGAAAACCTGGGAGCAAGATGAACTCGCCGGCCCCGATTTCGGGGACCTGCCGCAGAGCATCGAAATTGGAACGGACGCACTGGGAATTCCGCGACTTGCCTATCCGGGTTTGGCTGATGAGGATGGAAAGGTTGCCGTTCGTCTCTTCGCCAATCCCGGCCTCGCACGGGAATCTTCGCGCGCAGGGCTTATGCGCCTCTATAAACAGAGATTCGCCGCCGAACTCAAAGAGTTCCGGAAAGACTGGGCCTTCCCGGATACATTCGCATCCGGAGTTTCTTTCATGGGCGGCATAAAGGAGGCCTCATCAGCTCTCTATGATTATATTCTATGCGGTCTTTTCGGGTTGGAATCAGCGCGGCACCCCGACCGGGACGATTTGCTGGAAAGGCTTGGAAGGCTCAAAGGCCGTCTGGGAATTCTCGGCAACGAGATTCGAACGCCCGTTCTCGAAGCGGTGCGGCAGAGGCATGATACGCGCGCTGTCATTGTCCGGTTTATGCGCATGGCGGGCGCAAACCAGGCTGTCATCGACCGGTTGGATGTGATCGCCGCAGAGCTTGAAACACTTATTCCGCCCGATTTTCTGTCTTGCTTGCCGGACAGGCGTGTGAGACTTTTGCCGCGCTACCTCAGAGGGCTGAAAATTCGGGCGGAGCGAGCCTATGTTTACCCGGAAAAGGACCAGGCGAAAGAGGCCCGGTTCGTTGTATACAGGACCGAACTCGAAGAGATCGCAAAGCGGGTTCTTTCCCGGCCCACCCGGGAGGGGATCGATTTTATAGAGGATGTTGCCCAAATGATCGAGGAATTCAAGATCAGCCTGTTTGCTCCTGAAATAAAGACCCTGTTTCCGATCTCGGGCAAACGCATAGAGAAAAAGCTGCGCGGATTTACGATATGAACAGCCCACCGACCGACTTGAACCTGGTATTCGAAGCCGCCGCTTTGCGGGAGCGCGTGACCAGCGTGCTCTCAAAGCGCTGCGGCATCGAGGCCCTTTTCCACAACGAGGATTGCCGCTACGGCGTGCGCACATCGAGCGTATTGCTCCTGCTCGGGGAGCTTTTGAGCGAGGAAGGCGGCATTCGGGAGGTCTGCGTTATCCTCAACAAACGCTCCAAAGAGGTCAAACAGCCCGGAGACCTGTGCTGCCCCGGCGGGGCCATCGAAAAACTCGACCACTTTCTTGCCCGTCTTTTGTGGTTTGGGGGTTGGAGCCTGTCGAAATGGCCCTGTTGGCGCGAATTGAAAACAGGACAGCCCGAAGATGCCGAATTTCTGTCATTGCTCTATGCGGCAGGCATCCGGGAAGCCTGGGAAGAAATGCGTCTCAATCCATTCGCGCTGACTTTCCTTGGCCCGCTTCCAACGCATTGCCTCGTTCTCTTCCGCCGGTCAATACATCCGATGGTTGCATGGGTTTCCCACCAGAAACGATTTCGCTTGAGCTCGGAAGTTGAAAGAATCGTGCGGTTTCCCCTGCGTGCTCTTCTCGACCCGTTTAACTACGCTCTCTACAGGATGTACGTTCCTCCCCATCTTGAGTGGAGGTTCAGAGGAACGGCCGTGGACTTCCCATGCTTCATTTACAAGATCGGGAGGCGGGCCGAACTTCTGTGGGGGGCAACCTTCAGGATCGTTACTCAGTTCCTGGAAATGATCTTTGGGTTCCAGGTCCCCGATATCGAAAAGCTGCCCATGGTTCCGGCAAGCGTGGACGAGCAATACGTGATCGGGCGGGCGCAAAACGGCGCTCGCCAAAATTATCTATCCTTTGCGCCTCCCGATCATTGACCCGTTGTGAAAAATCACACGTATATTCCTTTCCGGATAAGGTGTATACTGACTTCATTATCAATCGGTCCAATGCGCATTGAACAACCGAAGGTTACCGGCAGGCTGATAATGACCAAAGTTGGGGACGTCGTTCTGGTATACATGGATGACAACCCGGCCTTTTTTGCAAGGGTTGACGAAATATCCGCCGACGTGAAGGAGGGCTGGTTTCAAGTCAAATTACTAATGCTCCATATTCCTCTGCTGGTGGTATCCTGGATTTTGCGCGAAGCCTATTTCAACGGCCAGCAATTCTCGATGGGAGGCCGGTCGATGCGAATTGAAAAGGTGATCGCTCCCGCGGAAGAACACGCCGAACCGAGCGCCGAGGACACAAAAAAGGCCCCGGCGCGACCCGAACTGGTCGTTCCCAAAAAACACAAAGAAGAGAAAGCAGGCAAGCAGGGTAAAGTGATATCGATATCCGATCACAGAAAGAAAGACCGGGAATAATGGGAGGCCGGACATCGGAGGTCGGATATCGGAATAAGCGGCAATTATGCGACATCCGACACCCGACACCCGATTTCCGTTCAGTTCTTCCCCCACCACTCATCGTGCCCCTTGAACCACCAGTCGGTTGAATCGGTCCTCAGGATCTCTTCGGCGATCTCTTTTGCAATCGGGGTAATCAGGCGCTGCCTGGCAAAATGTATCCATTTTGCGGCGTAGGAATTTCCAAGATCGTTTTGCTCCTTGAGTTCCACAATCAGGTCAAGCTGGTCGGCATCGTGAGCGAGCCTGGATTCGGCTGTGTGGGAGTCTCTATATTCTTTGAGAAGCCCTTTTAGCTCGTCGCCAAAGGGAAGTGAGTCGGCAAGATCGGCTATTGCGCCTGTTTCGTCTACTTTGACGTATCTCTTATTGACATAGTTCCGGTCCCCGGTGCGCGCTTCGGGCAGATCGTGAACCAGGCACATGCAAACGACCTTGAACGGGTCGACGTTTGAGTCCATGCGCGCAAGAGCGAACCCGATCATTGCCACCCGAAACGAATGGTCGGCAACGGATTCGCGGCCGGACCCCAGAAACTGAAAACCCGAGCGAGGGGTTTTTTTGAGCATTCCCAATTCAAAAAAGAAGTTTATGATCTTGCGGTAGCCCAATGGAATCTCCTCGTCGCCGCTTAAAATCGGCCTTCGGCGGTTTTTGCGGACATGGCGCCGACGGTTTTAAATTTATGGCGCTTTCAAAGATCGGTCAATGTTGATATATTCTCGCAAAATTCTATAAATTCAATATGCTTCCAAAACTCAGCCGGAGGTTTCGAATAAATGGACAAGCATACCCTTTCTGTACTGGTTGAGAACGCTCCGGGCGTTCTGACTCGAGTTGCGGGCCTGTTCGCTCGTCGCGGCTTCAATATCGACAGCCTGGCGGTAGGTCGCACCGACAGAGATGATGTCTCCCGCATGACCATCGTAGTAGAAGGAGACAAACCTCTCATAGAGCAGGTTACCAAGCAGCTCCACAAGCTCATAGATGTTATCAAGATCAGCAATATAACGGAAGACGAATACGTCGACCGGGAACTGGTCATGATCAAGGTTGCAGCCGAACCAAGCCAGCGCGTCGAGATCATGCACATCGCCGGGATATTTCGGGCCCGTGCGGTCGATCTGGGCAGGAAGACCATGACTTTCGAATGCACCGGCAATGAGGGCAAAATCAACGCATTTGAAGAATCCCTTCGCCCGTACGGGATCAAGGAACTCGTTCGCACAGGAAAGATAGCAATGCTTCGCGGAAGCAAATTTGTAGCCCTGGGCGGCGAGGCGGCGCGGGAATTGGCAGATGAATAGAACGGCGGGCGGCGAGGCGGCGAGGCAAATATCTGGACGCTCCGCGAGGGGGGCGGCCCGGGACGCTGCCTACCCTGCTTAGCGTCCGCGAATTGTAGAACTTTCCGGAGGTGTTTTCATGGAAATGACGGTTGCCGAGGCCCTGGTTGAGTGCCTCGAAAGAGAAAACGTTGAGATCGTATTCGGCTATCCGGGCGGGGCGATCCTTCCGGTTTACGACGCCCTGTATCATTCTACCAAAATTAAACACGTGCTCGTGCGGCACGAACAGGGGGCTGTGCACGCAGCCGATGGATACGCCCGGGTTACCGGCGGCGTCGGTGTATGTATTGCCACTTCCGGCCCGGGGGCTACCAATCTCGTTACGGGCATTGCAAACGCGTATATGGATTCGGTCCCGCTCGTTTTGTTCACCGGACAGGTTCCAACGATTCAGATTGGAACGGACTCCTTCCAGGAAGTGGATATCACGGGCATTACTATGCCCATCACCAAGCACAATTACCTTCTCAAAGATCCCCAGAAGCTGCCGACGGTGGTTAAGAACTCTTTCCACATCGCATCGACCGGCCGGCCCGGCCCGGTACTCATAGATATTCCAAAGGATGTGGCCCAAGCCAGGATCAACTTCAAATACCCGTCGACCGTGCGGCTCAGGGGCTACAGGCCGACCTATAAGGGGCATCCGGCCAAAATAAGCGAGATCGCCAAGCTCATAACGAAAGCCAGGAGACCGGTTATCTATGCGGGAGGAGGGGTCATCGCCTCGAACGCATCGGAGGAACTCCTGAAGTTTGCCGAGGCGATATCGGCGCCGGTAACCAATACCTTCATGGGCCTTGCCGGCTTCCCAGGCGACCACCCGCTCTTCCTCGGCATGCTTGGTCTCCACGGGACCCGCTACGCCAATCTGGCAGTTACGGAATGCGACCTGCTGATCGGCCTCGGCGCGCGATTCGATGACCGGGTCGTAATGAACATCAACGACTTCGCCCCGCAGGCCACCGTAGTCCACATCGACATCGATCCGGCTGAAATTGGAAAGATCATTGCTACTAATGTGCCGCTGGTCGGCGACGTAAAGCTCATTTTGAAGGCGCTTCTCCCGCTGCTTGAAAAAATCGACCGTTCGGAATGGCTCGCACGCATCAAGTCCCTTAAAGCCGAATACCCTCTGAGCTACAATCGCGATTGCGGCTTGAAACCCCAGTTCATTATCGAGCAGCTTTGGAACTGCACCAGGGGCGACGCCATTATCGTCACCGACGTGGGCCAGCACCAGATGTGGGTAGCCCAGTACTACCATTTCAAAAAACCGCGCACGCTGGTTTCCTCCGGCGGGCTGGGCTGCATGGGGTTCGGCCTGCCGGCATCTATCGGCGCATCCCTCGGCGCCCCCGGCAGCAACGTTATTCTGGTGACCGGGGACGGCAGTATCCAGATGACCATACAGGAGCTTGCCACGATGATGGAGCAGGGCCTCAACGTTAAAATCATCATCCTGAACAATTTCGTCCTGGGCATGGTGCGCCAGCTCCAGGAATACTACTGCCAGGGCCGCCACATGGCCGTAAATTTCTCATTCCATCCGGATTTCGAAATCCTTGCAAAAGCATATGGCATCGCGGGATACACATTCAGGACCGAAGAGGACGTAATCAAAGGGTTGCCCGAGGTATTGCAAAAAAGCGGGCCGGCGATTATCAACTGCATCGTTCCCCCCGAGGAGAATGTCCTGCCGATGGTTTTGGCCGGAAAGGGAATCAGCGAGGCAATAGAGTGTGAGTAATATGAAAACCCTGCTTCTAAACCCTCCGTCATTCGAGAAATTTGACGGGGGCGCCGGCGCCCGGTGGCCTGCGCGCCGCGAAATCGCATCCTACTGGTACCCCGTTTGGCTCGCTTATGCCGCCGGGCTGATAAAGGAAAGCAGGCTCCTTGACGCCCCGCCGCACGGAATCGGCCCTGAAGAGACTATTGGCATCGCGAGGGATTTTGAATTCCTCGTTCTATTCACCAGCAAGCCCGGTTTTCACAACGACGTCCGCCTTGCCGAGAAGATAAAGGAAGTCAATCCCGCCATTAAGATCGCTTTCGTCGGCCCGCCTGTTTCGGTCCAGCCCGAGATGGCCCTTAACGCTTCACGGGCCATCGATTTCGTTGCAAGAAAGGAGTTCGACTACACCGTTGCCGAATTCGCCTCGGGAAAAGACCTCGGGAAGATCGAAGGAATCAGTTACAGGGAAGACGGGAAAATAGTCCACAATGCCGACCGGCCGCCCATCGAAGACCTGGATTCACTTCCCTTTATCGTGGAAATATACAGGCGCGACCTCGATCCGACCAGGTACAATATCCCTTTTCTAAAGCATCCCTACCTTGCGTTTTACACCTCGCGCGGGTGCCCGGCCAGGTGTATCTACTGCCTCTGGCCGCAGACTTTCACCGGACATCCCTGGCGCGTTCGCAGCCCGCAGAGCGTTGTTGCCGAAGTGAAGCGCGCACTTGAACTTTTCCCGGAAGTAAAGGAAATCTTTTTCGACGATGACACCTGGGCATGGGGCAAAATGCGTGTAATCGAGCTTTGCAGGCACCTCGGGGGACTCAATTTCACGTGGTCCTGCAACAGCCGCGTACATGCCGACTACGATATGCTCAAAGCCATGAAGGAAGCGGGCTGCCGTCTTCTGGTAGTGGGCTTTGAATCCGGCGTCCAGGAAGTACTCAATAACATGAAGAAGGGAATCACTGTCGAACAGTCTCTCACATTCATGAAAAACTGCCGCGAATTGGGCCTGACCGTGCACGGAGATTTCATGATAGGCCTGCCCGGTGAAACCAAAGAGACCATAATGCGCACCATCGAATTCGCCGAACTGCTCGATCCGGAAACCATCCAGGTCTCTCTGGCGCACCCTTACCCCGGTACTGAATTTTATGAATATCTTCAAGCCAATGGCTACCTGACCGAAGACGATATGTCGGACGAACTCGGACATCAACTCCCCAACTACGAGTACCCCTGGCTCAGCAGGCAGGAGATCGTGGATGCGGTCGAGTACTTTTACGGCCGCTACTATTTCAGGCCGAAGGTTATCTACAGGATAGTGCGGCGGGCGATTTTCGACAGCCATGACCGCAGCCGCCTCTATCAGGAGGCGCGGGATTACTTGAGACTGCGGGCGCGGCGCAAAAAATTTACCGGCAACGTTTTCGAGAAGACCAGGTGAGTCTGTTGAAACCCCGCCGCCTGATCATAAACGGGGATGATTTCGGCTCTTCCAGGGAAGTCAATGAAGCCGTAATCCTTGCTCACCGCCGTGGAATTCTAACAAACACCAGCCTGATGGTCTCGGGCCGGGCCTGCGAGCATGCGGTAACTCTGGCAAAAGAGAATCCGTGCCTTGCTGTAGGACTTCACCTCACCCTGGCCGATGGACACCCGGTTATGCGCCCATCGGAAATCCCTCACCTTGTCGGCAAAAATGGATCTTTTCCATCCGACCCGGCCATGGCCGGCCTCAGGTATTTCTTTTGCCTGAGCGCGAGGCGGCAACTTTTGAATGAAATCGCCGCCCAGTTCGAAAAATTCAGCCAAACCGGCTTGAATTTTTCTCACGTCGACAGCCACTGCCACATGCACGTGCATCCCGTCGTCCTGGATGCAACGGCCGAAATTGCCGAAAGGTATCGCATAAAGAGGGTGCGGGTACCGGCCGAGAGTTTTTTTTCAGCCCTCCCATTTTTGGGTTCACCCCTCTTTGCAGCCGGATACGCTCTTGTTTTCAAACTCCTCACCGGGAGAATGAAGCGAAGGCTCCGAAGGCGGGGATTTATTTTTCCACAGAGGGTATATGGAAACCTGCTGACCGGCAATATGAACGTCGAATACGTTTTATCGCTTGTTGACAGCCTGCCCCGGGGGGTCAGCGAAATATATTTTCATCCCGCCCTGCCCTGTTCGCCGGTGTCTGTGCATGATGAGGCACAGTTGCAGCGATTCCGGGAACTCTCCATCTTGATCGATCGCGATGTGCGGTCTAAAATCGATCGGCTTGGAATTATCCTTTCCACCTACTTCGACCTGGAAAAAGGTTTATGAAAACGGCGTTGGTAGTCAGCCTGGCGGTTATTGCCCAGGCAGTTGCAAACACACTGCTCAGCAAGGGAATGAAAGTCATCGCTTCGATGCCCTCATTCAGCGACGGCTTCTCCCTCATCATGCTCGCATACGCGCTGAAGAGCCCTTTCATCTGGGGAGGAATCTTACTGCTGATCGTTTTTTTCGCCTGCTTTCTTTCCGCTGTTTCGTGGGCCGACCTGAGCCTAATTCTTCCGATAACTGCGCTGGGATACATTCTGAACGTTTTTACCGGCAATTACTTTCTGGGCGAACCGGTCTCGCCCGCGCACTGGTTCGGCTCCGTGCTGATCGTTTTCGGGGTCGTTCTGGTCTCACTTTCGGGGGCAAGAAAGGATAAACTGGGGCGCCCGCTTCCCAAAAACGGCGAACCCGGACCGGGGGGAATTGCATGCTGACCGCCTTGATGCTCCTTACGGTCGTCTTGTCAAACGCCGCCGGGGATGTTTTTCTCACCAGGGGCATGAAGCAGGTCGGTGACGTCTCGGCGCTCAGCCGGCTTCAGATTCTGGGAACTATAAAGCGAATAGCGGGCAATCTGAATTTCATTGCCGGCGTCATATGCCTGGCCGTAAGTTTTTTTTCTTTCCTGACCGTGCTCTCCTGGGCCAACTTGAGTTTCGTGGTGCCGGCGACTGCAATCGTGTATGTCGTAACGGTCCTGGGAGCAAAATTTTTTCTGGGGGAACAGATCGACTGGATGCGCTGGGCCGGGACCTTTCTGGTCTGTCTTGGCGTAGCTCTGGTCTGCCTGCCTGAAGATCACAATATGTCGCTCTCGGTGCTCCTTGAGCCCGTAAGGGTGCTTCTTGGCATCCTCACTGCGGCTTCGGCCTGTTATTACCTGGTGAGCATAATTGCCTCCGAAAAGTTCTTTATACGGAGGTCGGACCCCGCTTCGCTCCCCGGGTGTCAGAAGTCGGATTTGCCGGCTCCCGGATCTTTGCGACATAATTTGGTCATTCCTTTCACCGGCTTTAACCGGAAGCCGATATCCGATACCCGAGGTCTGCCGGGGCAGGGGGGATTTTGCCTTCCCCCCGTTTCCATTCTGATTCCGCTCTGCGGAGCTGACTTTCGAGCTTATGACAACTATGCATCCCTTTGCCGCCAGGATTATCCGGAATTCGAAATTGTCTTTGGCGTTTCCGACTCGATGGATTCGTCTATTCCGGTTATCGCCCGATTGCAGGCGGATTTCCCCCATGTCCCCATCCGGCTTGTGATAAGCGCCGACGAAATCGGCCCCAACCCGAAGGTAGGCACTTTGAACAACATGCTGCCGCAGGCCGTGCACGAGATTCTCCTGATGCTGGACAGCGACATTCGGGTTGGACCGGATTTCCTTAAGGCGATCTCGCAAGAACTTCCACCGGATGCTCGGGGCCTGGTCACCTGCCTCTATCGGGCCGGGGAGGCGCCCGGAATGCCGTCAAAACTCGAGGCGGCGGGGATTTCATCGGAATTTGCTCCGGGTGTACTCGTGGCCCAAATGGCCGGCGGGATTTCTTTTGCCTTCGGAGCAGCTATTGCCGTCGGTAGGAAAACACTCGAGACCATAGGCGGACTCAAAGCAATTGCTCCTTACCTGGCAGATGATTACATGATGGGTAACCTGGTTCGAAAGGCCGGTCTGCCGGTAAAACTTTCCGGCTACATTGTCGAGACGGTTCTGCCGAGGTTGACCATAGGCGGTTTTGTCCGGCATCAGTTAAGGTGGGCCAGGGGGATACGGGCCTGTGCTCCCTGGGGACATGCCGGCTCGGTGATTACCAATGGAACGGCCCTTTCCTTTCTCTATTTAGCGTTTTCGGGTTTTTCGGGATTTGGACTGATCGTTTTTGCATCGGTAATCGCCTTACGGCTCTGGATGGCTTGGATGGTAGGGGTGCGTCGTCTCGGGGACAAGATCTTGAGACACAACCTGCCGCTCGCTCTCTTGAGAGATGTCTTCAGCCTTTTCATCTGGTCGGCGGCCTTTTTTGGCAAGCGGGTCGAGTGGAGAGGCCGGGTATTCCGGCTCGAGAAAGACGGCAGGATAAGGGCAGTGAATGGTGAGTAGTCGATAGTGGATGAGACAAGGAGAAATTATGGAACATTCCAGGATCTTTCTGCTTATTGTCATTGTGCTCTTAGCCTTTGCCGGTTTTGCTTCAGGAGCGGCTCCGGAAGCGAAGGCTGCGGTGATTACCAATGTGGATAACGGAAAACAAATCACCGTGCCCGAAGGCGCAATTGTCGAAGTCCGCCTGAAGCAGCACGGCGGAACGGGGTATTTGTGGCAAATAGTCGACCTGGACGAAACGCATCTGAAGGTGCTCGAATCCACTGAAACTCCGCTCAGGGAGGCTCCCGTGGTCGGCGGGCCGTTACTGATGACATGGAAAATCAAAGCTGTAAAGGCAGGGCAAACCGATCTCAAAATACTTCTCTACCGCCCCTGGGAAGGAGTTAAAAAAACGGCGGAAAGCTTCAAGGTCCATATCCGGATCAAATAACAGACTTATGTTCTACAGAGCATCGATTATGGCTTTTCGTTCCCGCCAGCGGATGAGCCGTGAGGTCACGAGGAGCAGATCGATGTCGGAGTCCTCGTCGGAGTCACCCCTTGCCTTGGAGCCGTAAGGGTTCACGGTAAAAAGGAGTTCATCCGGTATTGCGCCGATGTGATGCCGCTTAAAGTGTGCAGTTGGCCGAGGACTTCCTGGCAGGCATCAAGAAGCTAATTGACCGGCGTCCACCCGAAAACTCGGGAGGAGACACCGGCCTCGGAGCCTTACATTACCCCTCTCCTCCACCCATTTGGGTGAAAAGATCCCGGTAGGTCCTGCGCATGTCTCTTTTGAGGATCTTGCCGCTTGGAGTCTTGGGCAACTCCTCGCGGAACAGCACGGCTTTGGGGACTTTGAAGGGCGCCAGTTCCTTTTTGCAAAGACCGATAATCTCCTGCTCCCGAATCGTTTGGCCGCGTTTGGGAACCACCACGGCGGTGACCGCTTCCACCCATTTGGGGTGGCTCAAGCCGATCACGGCCACCTCCTGGACGCGACTGTCCTGGTAGATCACTTCCTCCACTTCACGAGTGGAAACATTCTCTCCGCCGGTCTTGATCATGTCCTTCTTGCGATCCACGACCCGAATATAGCGATCCTCGTCCAGAACGCCCACATCCCCGGAGTGAAACCAGCCACCCCGCATCACGTCTTCAGTCTTATCGGGTTCCTTGAAGTACATTATCAAGGCGTGCGCCCCTTTGCCGCAAATCTCGCCGGGGCTGCCTGCCGTCTCGATGGCTTTTCCCCGTTCATCCTCCAACCGGCTTTCCATGTTCAGGCCGCCCATGCCGGCAGAGCCCAGTTTGTTCAGGGCATCTTTGGCCTTGAGAATGGTATGATAGGGCGCCAGTTCCGTCTGGCCGTAATAGTTATAGATTTTCGTTTCGGGAAATTTCTCTACGATTTCTTTGAGAATTTCTAACGGCATAATGGAAGCACCGTAGTAGCATTTTTTTAGACTGCCAAGGTCGAATTTGGCGAAATCCGGATGTCTGAGCATGCCGATCCACACGGTGGGCGGGGCAAAGAACATGGTGGCCCGATACTGGGCAATGCCTTTGAGAATCAGGCCCACATCCGGCGTCGTGAGCACGTTTGTGCCGCCGAGCCAGAAGATGGGATTCATGAACACGTCCCGCTGGGCGCAATGATAAATGGGAAGGGCGTTGAGGTTGAGGTCATCGTCTTCGTACTGGCCGTCCACAATGGCCCCCATGTACTGAGCCATCAGTGCCTGGTTACTCAGGATCACCCCCTTGGGCAGAGCTTCAGTGCCGCTGGTGTAAGTCATCTGGCAGGGATCTTCGATGTGCAGGATAGTGTCCGGCTCTTCTGAGGAACAATTCCGATACCATGGCTCGAAATCCCGGAACCGCGCATCCACCGGCGGTTTACCGCTGCCCTGATCGGACCAGATCAAGGTCTTGACGGTGGGCATCTCGGCCAGGACATCTTTTACCGAATCATACAGAGCATCTTCCACGACAAACACCTTGCTTTCGGAATGGTTGATGCAATAGGCGATGTCCTTACCTCGCAGCAGATAATTGACTGCCAGGTAAATGGCGCCAATCTTGCAACAGCCAAACCAGGTCAAGACATGGTGAATGGTGTTGTGGGCCAGAATGGCCACCCGGTCATAGCGCTCAATGCCCAATTCCAGGAGGCTGTTGGCGACCTTGTTGCAGTCGTCCTCGAGGGTGCTGTAGGTGAGGGTTTGATTGCCAAAGATCAGCGCAGGCTTATCGGGAAACCTGTACCGGCTGCGCCGCAGCATATCCGCAATTACCCAGCGGTTGACCCGGTTGTACCGATTCACGAGGAACTCCAGATTGTCTTCGTCGATTTTATAATACCTGGCCCGCTCGGCTTCGCTCAAAGATTTCCAAGTGCCCATTCCACTCTCTCCTGTTATGAAAATCATGGTTTAAAGAAAAAGGGCCAAGCAGCCATGGCCCCCGGATTGTAAACTTTTCCGGACTCGGGCTGGCAGGGGGAAGGGCAATGAGGATTTCCGCAGGAACCTGGATAGTTGGTTTCATGATACCACCCCTGCCACAACGATGTAAAGCGCCGGCATTGTCCGAGGTTTAGACCCCACCCCCCGGATTAGCCCCCGGCAGCACATGTCCTCGAATTCTTTATCAAATCTTTATTTTTTCTTTAACATTTCCTCATGGCAAATGGTTATCGTTTCAAACAAATCGGCGGGACTCTTCGAACCAGTCCAATGGCCCCTGGACTCAGCTCCAATTTTGGGGTATGAACGGATCATGACCGGATGCTCCGTGGCTTGCCAAAGGAAGCAATGGTGCTTATAGGGTGCAAGGAGGCGAGAACGTAGTCTGAAACCCCATAACCAGGTAGCCCGCTTCCGGTCCGAAGGCTTCTCAGCATAATAAAAGCAGGTTTTTCCGGCGATTACAGGCCGCTACACCTAATCAAAGAGGGGGTGATTCCAGCAAAGTACTGTTTTGTTGTATCGTATGATGACAAAGGTCAAGAGTCGGTCTTAATGCTTTGAGTGCACATCCACATGTTAAAGGAGATACTTCAATGAAAAGTCGAACCAGGTTTTTGGCAATTTCCGTAATTGTTTTCCTGTCGATCGGCATTTTCGCCTTCGCTGGATGTTTACAGGCTGCCGAAAGTAATAAGGCCATCACGGAGGGGCAGAAGGCGATGATGGAAGGTGCAAAGAAGATGATGGATGGAAACAAAACGATAATGGATATAATGGCGAAGAAAGGAATAAAAGACGCAGACTTGATGGCGGCCCAAAAGATGATGACGGACGGCTATAACATGATGAACAAAGGCGAAACCAAGATGACCTCCGGCGGCACAATGGCGGAAGGCAAAGCTATGATGACACGTGGCGCAAAAATGATGCTGGATGCGGAGAAATCGACGGCCGCCGTCGTTGAGAAACACGGGATGGTGCAAGAATGTTCGATCGGTCTTGACACGTGTACGTATGGTGAGAGAAAGATAAACGAAGGCGCGTTGCAGTGGTTTTTTGGCGGCGGCGGCATCTAGGAATAACGCCGCCAGCTTAAATTATATCTCTCGAGGTATTGAAAGTTCCCCGGGTATCCCCGCAATCCGAAGGGGGCGTGCGCGGCGCGATGTCGAGCGCGTTGGATAGCGTGGCCCCCTTCCATTCCCGAGATTTCGTATTTTTGCCCGTCCGGCTCAGGCTTTTTCTAAGCCTTTTTTAGAAGGAGATTGAAAAATGAGACGCTCGAACTTTAAATCGCTGCTTCTGGCATCCCTAATCGTTATTTTTACCGCATCTTTGGCCGGTGGAGCTGAAGGAATTACCAAGATCACCAAGGATCAACTAAGACAAGAGCTCACGAAACCGGGTGTGATTGTAATTGACGTGCGAATCCCCCATGACTGGGATTCCAGCCAATGGAAAATACAGGGTGCTCAGCGACAGTTACCTGCCGAAGTCAAAGAATGGATGGGCAAATACCCGAAGGACAAGACGATCGTTTTATATTGCGCCTGACCCGACGAGGCCACTAGCGTCCGTGTGGCGCAGCAGCTCGTAAGCGCAGGCTTCAACAAAGTTCAAGTGCTCAAGGGTGGCTGGGATGAATGGGTTATGAGCCAATATCCAATAGAGAAGAAATAGCCTTTCCCTGCGAACCGCCCACTCTCAATGCGGATGTTAGACGAAGTTGCGCCCGGGAGAGTATTAAAAGCGTTTAAAAACGTGGGGAGTTGCTGTCCCCCCAACCCCCACACCCCCATCGCCGCTCTCCATGTCCGGACCACGATCCGGCTCACGGTGGCGCTTGCGGCGGCGGCCCCACGCAACGCGTGGGCCGGTCTGCACGCCCCGCGAGGTGCCGAGCGCTCGGCCACACGCGCTTGCGCGTGTGGCCGAAATCCCCCTGGGGGATGCGGGAGAATCATTCCCCCGCCCCCGGTTTGGCAAACCGGTTCATCAAAGAACCCTGAATAATGCGTCAACTTGAAACCATCGTTCTATGCCAGCTTTGGAGTTCAAGGACTTGCGCCTCTTTGTCTGTCCTTCCTCCGCGCCTTCGCGTGAAAAATTCCGAACCTCTGCGCCCTCCGCCATCCGTCATCCGCCCTCCGTCCGAAGGTGCTCCAGAAAAGCCGAACAGAGCGGCGAGAGCTCCCGATTTTTTCTTTGCGCAAGAAAAAACGGTCTGTGAATACAGATTTCTTTTAGAGGGACCGCACAGAGGCTGTTTCTTTCGATATCCTCCTTCACGGCGTATGAGGAAATTATGGATATTCCGATCCGGGCCTTTATCGCCTCTCTTACTGCTTCCGTGCTGCCCATTTCCGCAACGACATTCAAAAGCGAAGGAGAAAATCCGGCCGCATCGAGCGCCTGGGCCATCACCATACGTGTCCCCGACGATCTTTCGCGCAGAACGAAGGGCATCCCTGCCAGCTCATGGAGTTCCACATTCTCGCGGCCTTCCCATGGATGGCCCTTATAGACGGCAAGCACCAGCTCATCGGAATAAATCTCTTCAAGCAGGATCCTCTTCTCATCCAACCTGGCGCCGATAATTCCAAACTCTACGTTAGCCTCGAGAATCTTCCGGGCGATTTCGCCGCTGCTTCCAATTCTAAGGGTAATCTGGATTGACGGATAGCTGGCTTTAAAGGTCCCAACGAGCCTCGGAAGTATATAGGTGCCCGGAATCGTGCTCGCCCCAACATAGAGGTCTCCCGAGAGGTTGCCCTTGAATTGCCCGATGGCCTGCACCGCCCTGTCTCGAAGCTGGATCATCTCGCGAGCGTACCTGTAGAGCATCTTCCCGGCCGGAGTTGGCAGGACTTCGCGTCCGAGGCGGTCCACGAGTTTTTCTCCGAGAGACTCCTCCAGGACCCGGATATGCTCGCTTACCGTGGGCTGCGTCAGGTTGACAGCCTCCGCCGCCCTGGTGAAACTTTGCAGATCGATAACCTTGCAGAAAATCATGAGCCGGTGAATATCCATGTCAAATCCTTTAGAAGCGAGAAGCAAGAAGCGGGAATGGTTTTTTCGCTCCCTGCGACCGTCTTTCCTGAAATTTCTTCGCTCCCTGCTTCCAACTCCTCGCTTCTCACTGCCGCAAATGTTTTTGCTGCCCGCGCCTTGCTCTTCGCTACCGTCTTTTCGCTTCCTGCTCCCCTGCGCCCCCAACCCCTTGTCCCCCCAACCCCCGCTCCCTGCTTCTAAAATTTTGCTCTATTTGCTCGAGTTCCAGCACTTTTTCCTCCCATCGGCCGGTTAGCTCGTGAATCCTGTCCTGCACCTCCCGGTATTGGGACTGAATCTCCACGGCCAGCCCCCCCTGCCTGTAGGTCTGTGCGTCGGCGAGCCGCTCTCTGAGCCCCTCCAGTTCAGCGTGGCAGGAATCGAGGTCGCGTTCGATACTTTCAATCCGGTCCTGAACAGGTTTTTTGGCGCGGAACAGTTCGTTTCGCCACTCGGCTTCGGCTCTTTTTTGAACGGTGCGCGCTTTTGAGCCCGCACCGTTGCCATCGGGTTTTTCCTTTTCGTTCTTGGTTGGGCCGGCGAGGCGGGTTTTCCAAATTTGCTGATAGTCGTCGTAGTTGCCCGGAAAGATGTGGATTTCGCCCGACTCTACCACCAGTATCTTGTTTGCCACAGCGTTTATGAACCGCCGGTCATGGCTGATAAAGCAGATTGTTCCGGAGAATTCTCCAAGCGCTTTTTCGAGAACCACCCTGGATGCAATATCGAGATGGTTTGTCGGCTCATCGAGGAGCAGGAAGTTAGGGCGCTGGAGCAGGAGCTTGCAAAGCACCAGGCGCGCCTTTTCACCTCCGCTGAGCACCGCCGTTTTCTTGAGAACGTCTTCCCCGTGAAACAGAAAAGCCCCCAAAAGCCCTCGCAACTGTGTCTGGAGCATGTCGCCGCATACGCCCAGCGCTTCTTCGAAGACTGTGGCGTCAGGATTGAGCTGCTCCCATTGATGCTGCGCATAGTAGCCGGCCGTCGTATGAAAGCCCGCCGACAGCTCTCCTGAACTCGGCTGGACAACCCCGGCGAGAATCTTTAAAAGGGTGCTCTTTCCAGCCCCGTTTGGACCGAGAAAAGCAATTTTGTCCCCGCGCTCTATAACGAGGTCTATCCCGGAATAGACTTTGGTATCGCCGTAGGATTTGCCGATGTCCCGCAGCTCGATAACTCTTTTCCCCGAACGGGCTGGCGGAGGAAATGAAAAATGGATTTGGGACTCCACAACGGGAGCTTGGACCTTCTGCATTCTTTCCAGCATCTTTATGCGGCTTTGAGCCTGCCCGGCCGTCTTTTTATCGTAGCGGTTCCTGTCTATGAATCTTTCGATCTGCCTGATCCGGTCCTGCTGGTTTTTGTAAGTCGCAAGGCGCACTTCCATGCGCTTCGCTTTCTCCTCGAGATAAAAATCATAACTGCCCGCGTACTCAAAGAGCGCCCCCCGCTCGATTTCGATCATGCGCTGAATCGTAGAGTTGAGAAAGGCACGGTCGTGCGAAACCAGGATGAAAGCCGACGAAGAGTTTAGAAGGTAGTCTTCCAGCCACAGGAGGCATTCCAGATCGAGGTGGTTGGTAGGCTCATCGAGCAGCAGCAGGTCGGGTTCCGACAAAAGGAGCCTCGCAAGCTCGAGGCGCATCACCCAGCCGCCGCTAAGCTCCGATACCGCAATGCCAAACTGGCTGGTACGAAACCCAAGGCCTTCAAGGATTTTTTCCGCCCTTGCCTCGAAGTCGTATCCAACAAGGTGCTCGACCCTTTCGAGCGCAAGGGCGTGGTTTGCTGCAAGGGTGGTCAAGACCCGGGGGTCCTTTTCGCGACCCATCTCCAGTTGAATGGACTCCAACTCGGCCCGAAGCTCCTGTGCCTCCTCATGGACGTCCGTGGCGCGGTCCAGTACGGATTTGCCGCGCGCCGGCACCATTTCCTGCGGAAGATGTCCGATTCGAAGCCCCCTGGTTTTGGCGAGACTGCCCGAATCGGGTTCGACAGCGCCAAGCAATATCTGGAACAGAGTGGATTTCCCGGCGCCGTTGGGACCTATGAGGCCGATTCTGTCGCCCGGATGCACGTGCAAGGATACCCCACGGAAAAGCTCCCTGTTCCCCAGATATTTCGAAACGCCATTTACGGTCAGCAATCAACGACTCCTGAAGGTCGAACCGACTTCCGGTCGATATTTTAACTTCAAAGCGCGGAAATTTCATTTAGGCTTAATGAAACTTTCCTGCATTGCCATTCTTATCAGGAAGCCGCTATGGTTTGAAATGAAAAGAATTTTCATAAGCCTCAAAAAATGCTAAACAGGCTACTTAATCATGGAGTCAGGCGGGAGCATAAGTAAATTGGCCGGTATTGAACCCAACTCTGATAGGGACCTCCAGGCGGTAATTTTCGACTGCGACGGCGTTCTTGTCGATACCGAGCCGCTTCATTACAGGGCCTTCCAGGAGGTGCTGGTCCCTCTGGGTCTGGGATATGATTTCGAGAGTTACCTGGAGCGCTTCGTGGGTTTCGACGACCGGGACGCCTTTATTTACGCTTTCAGGGAAGCAGGGCGGCAACTTGCTCCGATAACTCTGGACAGACTTATGGAAGCGAAGGCTGTGGCCCTCGGGGGCCTCATCGGGCAGGGGGTGCCCAGTTTTCCCGGAGTAGTGGAACTGGTAAGGGAACTGATGGACAGAGGGGTCCCAATGGCTGTAGCCTCGGGGGCGCTTCGGCATGAAATCGACGCTTTCATAGCATCTCTGGGTCTGAACGAAGCTTTTAGCGTAATTGTGGCCGCAGACGAAGTAAAGAAGAGCAAGCCCGACCCTGAGACCTATCTTCTTGCAATAGAGCGGCTGAGGCGGGCCCGGGGATCGAAGCCCCTTGACCCGAAGCATTGCGTTGCAATAGAAGATACCCGCGCAGGAGTCCGTTCGGCCAAATTGGCGGGGCTTGTGGTCATTGCCGTTACAAACTCGTTTTCAGCCACGGAACTTGCGGAGGCGGACAAGGTGATCGGCTCTCTTTGGGAAGTTGGCTTCACGGACATCGTAAAGCTGCTGGAACGGCGGCGCCAGGTGAAACAATGAAAAGAATGAACGCTCTTTTCGTAGTTATCGGGTTATTCATTGCCTCCACAGCTCATGGGGAGACTGTCCGCATCGATGTGCCCCAGCCCCTGAGCAAAGAAGCCGCCGTCGAATATGCGCTTGAGCACAACAGGGCTTACAGGGCCGCTTTCGAGGACGTTTCGGCGGCAGGCCAAAAAGTCAACCAGGCCAGGGCCGACTTCTTTCCGAAGATCGACGGGTCCTACGCATTTACACAGCTCGCCGATCAACCCTTCGTCTCCATACCAGGTACGGCGTTTCAGAGGACCCCGTTTGCGATACAAACCAGCAACAGGTGGCAGGTCGATATGGTCCAGCCTCTGTTTACCGGGTTTGCACTGGAGTCCCAGTATAAGGCGAGCAAGGTTGGCCTGAAGATATCTCGATACCAGCTCGAGGAAGCCCGCCAGAACCTGACACGAGACGTTCAGATCGTGTACCTCCAGACGCTCCTTGGGGATAAACTCGTTCAAGT
Source organism: uncultured delta proteobacterium (assembly GCA_963805125.1). Classification (GTDB taxonomy): domain Bacteria; phylum Desulfobacterota; class Syntrophobacteria; order Syntrophobacterales; family Syntrophobacteraceae; genus SbD1. The sequence goes on from CAWDTD010000003.1 coordinate 354,435, forward strand.
CGCCCATGACAACGTGGCAAGCCTGGAAGTGCAGAAAAAGAACGCCGAGGCCAATTACCAGCAGGGAGTGGCCGCTCAGAACGACGTGCTCAAGGCCGATGTGGCCCTGGCGGAAGCGGTCCAGCGAGACAGAAAAGTCGTCAAGCAGTTGCTTGTTCTTCGCTCGAACCTGAATCAGCTTCTGGATCTGAACCTGCAGGAGAAAATCGAACTCTCGGGAGTCGAGCAAAAAACCTACCGGATCCCCGATCTGCATCAGTTGTATTCGGCTGCCGAGGAGAAAAGGCCCGAATACCTGGCCGCCAAAGCTTCGGTGCAGCAGGCCGAATACTCGAAGACAGCGGCCCGGAGCCGCTATTATCCACGTGTCTCCGCGTTTGCCCAGGTTTACCGGGAAGGTGAAGATTTCACGGGCAATAATAATCCATATGCAAACAATGAAAACGCAGCCGTGGGCGTAAGAGTGGACTGGAATTTTTTTGAGGGGGGTAAGACAAGGGCTTCGGAACTCGAATGGGAGTATCGTCTGAGAGGCATCGAGAAAAGACGCGACGACCTTCTCCAGAAGATCCGGCTCCAGGTGGAAGACTCCTTCGAACAGATGAAGGTGGCCAGAGCGAACATCGACACTGCCAGGGTCGCTGTGGATCAGGCGGTAGAAAACGACCGAATCACCACTCTGCAGTACAAGGAGCAGGTCGCGATATTTCTTGAGGTTTTGAACGCACAGGTATTTCTGGCCCAGACGCGTGCGGATTTTTATCAGGCCCTCTACGGGTATGAAATTGCCAAGGCCGAACTGGAGAGGGCAGTTGGCGCCCCCCTGGATTAGTTTGCAGCGAGACAGGCTTTCAGGTATCAAATATGGCAAAGGATAAACCAACGGAATCTGAGATCATAAACGAAGAACCAACCGAATTCAAGCGTGGGGCCAACAACAGCGGTGCGCGGCGAATCAAAATAGGAGGATTCATCGCCCTGGTTGCGGTGGTTTTGGCGATCGTCTACTGGTGGGTTTTCAAAAGAAATTTTGTGTCCACCGACGACGCTTATGCCAGGGCAGACAGCGCGATGGTGAGCACACGAGTCCCCGGAAATGTCCTCATGGTATTAGTGGACAACGACTTCGCGGTCCGGGCCGGGCAGCCCCTCATCGAACTGGACCCCACCGATTACAAGGTTTCAGTGGACAGAGCAAAAGCTGTGCTCGACGAAGCCGAGGCGAATCTCAAGGCCGCCGAAATAATGATTCCTCCGGTCAATGTCCAGACCTCCTCCCGGGTGGAGGGCGCAGAGGCTTCATTCAAGGCTTCCCAGGATACACTGAGTCAAACGAGGCACGGTATCGAACAATTAAAAAACAGCCGCAGCGCCTCTGCGGCCGATTTCGCCCAGGCCCAACGTGATTTCAAGCGCTTCGAAAGTCTTTCAGCGGCCGGCGCGGGGACTGAACGCCAGCGGGAGCAGGCGCAAACGGGATATGACAAGGCAAAGGCCCATCTAAAGGCAATAGATTCGCAGATAGCGGCCCTGGAGTCGTCTTTTGCGGCCGTCTCCCAACAGGTGAATCGAGCCAAAGCTCAGCTTCAGTCCGCAAGAAGCGAGCTGGCCAACGTCGATGTCCAGCTCCACAAAGTTGAGGCTCTCAGAGCTAAACGTGACAAATCGATGGCCGAGCTCGACGCAGCCCGGCTGAACCTGTCCTACTGCGATATTGCGGCGCCGATTGAAGGCTACATTGCCCAAAAGAATATCCAGGTTGGCGACCGGGTTCAGCCGGGGCAGGCCCTGATGGCCGTTGTCCCTCTGAGCAAGATTTACGTTGAAGCAAATTTCAAGGAAACTCAACTCACCGACGTGCGTATTGGGCAGCCCGCCTCGATATCGGCCGATATCTATCCCGGATACGCATACACAGGGAAGGTGACCGGAATCCGCGCAGGCACCGGCGCCGCTTTTTCCCTCATCCCACCTGAGAATGCCACCGGCAACTGGATCAAGGTCGTTCAGCGGATTCCGGTAAGGATCGAACTGGACAAACAGCCCCCGCCGGACCATCCACTGAGGGTTGGAGCGTCTCTGGACGTAACCGTAAATGTGGCGGACAGCAGCGGCTCTCATCTGCTGCAAACCGCCCCGGCTATCGCTCGCTCGCCATCATCAGAAAAGCCATGACCGCCCGGATCGAAGACAGCCCTCAGGTAAACAAATGGGTTGTAGCCCTCTCGGTGATGCTCCCGACCTTCATCGAGGTTATGGATACGAGCGTAGTCAATGTTTCCCTTCCACACATTCAGGGGAGCATGAACGCGGGGGTGGACGAAGTCACCTGGGTCCTTACCTCCTACCTTGTCTCCAACGCCATCATAATTCCCATAACCGGCTGGCTGGCCAGCGTTTTCGGAAGGAAGCGCTACCTGATATTTTCCCTTTTGGTTTTCACGGCCAGCTCGATTCTTTGCGGGGCTGCGCCGTCTCTTCACGTGCTCATAATAGCGCGCATCCTGCAAGGTCTCGGTGGAGGCGGACTCCAGCCGCTTTCTCAGGCAATTTTGCTCGAAACCTTCCCGCGGCGCGAACACGGCATGGCAATGGCCGTTTTCGGGATGGGCGTGGTGATGGCCCCCATAGTCGGACCGGTCCTCGGAGGGTGGATAACGGACCAATGGTCCTGGCGCTGGGTTTTCTACATCAACCTGCTGGCCGGCGTACTCGCCGTCTTCCTGACGACGCTCTTCATTTACGATCCGGCCTATATAAAGCGGAAAGTATTCCGCATCGACAGATGGGGCCTTTTCTTGCTAACCCTTGGCCTGGGCGCGCTGCAAATCGTCCTCGATAAAGGTGAGCGCGAGGACTGGCTGCAGTCCGATTTCATTGTCATGCTCTCCATCACGGCGGCGGTGGCTTTGACGCTTTTCATTATAGTGGAACTGCACACCGAACATCCCGTTGTCGATCTCAGGATCTTCAGGGACAAGAGTTTCACGGCCGGAACCATAATTATGTTTCTGGGCTTTTTCTGTCTGTTTGGCAGCTTCCTTATGCTGCCCCTCTACGCTCAGCAGCTAATGGGATATACGGCGTTTTGGGCCGGACTGGTACTGGGTCCGGGAGGCATATCGAGCTTTTTTGTTATGCCTGTTGCAGGTATTTTGATGAAAAAAGGAGTCAAACCATGGCTCCTGCTGGTTGCAGGTCTCGGCATTACGTCTTATGCATTATCGATGATGTCGGACTTCAACCTCCAGGGGGATTTTTTCTCGATAGCCCTGCCTCGGCTGATCCAGGGTTTTGGCCTTGGGATGTTTTTCGTCCCGCTGGCCGCGGCGACCTACGTTAATGTCCCGGTCGAGCAGATGGGTAACGCATCCGGAGTTTTCAACCTGTTGAGAAACCTTGGGGGCAGTTTCGGAGTCGCCTTCGCCACCACGCTCATTTCGCAACGCACCCAGGTCCACCAGACCTTCCTTTCCGAGCACATTACACCTTACAATCCCGCTTTCCAGCAGGCGTACCAGCGGACGCTCAATTTTCTCGATATGAGTCATGCGGGGGCCCCTTCATCGACGCAAGGACTTGCATTCCTCTATCAGGAGGTTTTGCGCCAGGCGAGCATGCTTTCGTTCAACGACACTTTTTATGTACTTGCCATCGCGACAGCCATTCTGATTCCGCTTACTTTATTGCTGAGAGAGGGGCGCGCCGGTGCCGCTTCACCCGGAGCGGGAATGCACTGAACCCGTAAAAAGTTGTAACGCGCTGCAGGGCCCAGATCCCAGCCAGCCCAGCCCAGCGCCCCCCGGGGCCTTGCGCGCGATGAAAACTTTTCGCAGCAGACTTGGAGGAAACCAGTTGCAAACGGTACCGGCAAGTGAGATTGCAAACAGGATTGTAGCACTGCAGGCGCTTCTGAAGAAAAATAGAGTCGATGCCGCAGTGATACGGCAAAATGCGGATTTGTTCTACTTCGCAGGCACAGTTCAGGATGCTCACCTGATTGTGCCCTCCTCGGGCAACCCTGTCTTCCTTGTGAAGCGAAGCGTTGTTCGGGCTGAGGCGGAATCGCCCCTGCGTCCCATAATTCAGATGACGAGCATGGCTCAACTGCGCGAAGCCACCTTCGAGGCGTGCGGCGCCAGCGAACCGAAAACAATCGGTTTTGAACTGGACGTGCTTCCGGCCAGCACATTTTTCTTCTACGACGAAAAGATCTTTCCAAAACAGCGGATCGTTGACATAAGCGTCCCCATACGCCAGGCACGCATGATAAAATCACCGTGGGAAATCCGCATAATGCGGGATGCGGCCTCTATATCGAAACTTGTGGCTGAATCGGTCCCGCGTATTCTCAAGCCGGGAATCACAGAAATCGAGCTGGGCGCCGAGTTGGAGGCTTTATCACGCAAGGCCGGCAATTCCGGGATGGTCCGCTTAAGGGCTTTCAACCTGGAGATGGTTTTCGGACATGTCCTGGCGGGACCGAACGCCGCAGTCCCTTCTTATACCGATGGGCCCACAGGGGGCACGGGCCTTTCGCCGGCATTCGGCCAGGGCGCCGGAAACAAAAAAATAATGGCTGGTGAAATTGTGAGCGTCGATACGATGATTATGTGGAACGGGTATGCAAACGACCAGACCAGGAATTTTTGCATCGGCCCGCCCCCTCCCAGGCTTGCCGGCGCTTATGAATTCGTCAAGTCGGTGCATGCCCGCTTCAGGAACCTGGTGAGTCCGGGCGCCATCACGGGCGAACTCCATGAGGCCGTATGGGGCTGGGCCCGGGAAGCCGGATGGGCCGAGTGGTTCATGGGCTGCGCGTATCCAAAGGTTTCCTTTGTCGGACACGGGTTGGGCATTGAGGTCGACGAATTCCCTTTTATCGCCGAGGGGCAGAAATTGGAGCTTCAGCAGGGGATGGTTTTCGCGTTCGAACCCAAGGTAATAATTCCGGACGAAGGAATTGCGGGCCTCGAAAATAGCTACCTTGTCACAAGTGATGGAATCGAATCTCTTAATACTGCCACCGAAGAACTGGTGATCATCTGAGCGGAGGGTGAAATGAACGAGGATCTGGACCGTAGTCTGGATTTATGGAAAAGCAAACTCGAAAAAGCCTGGCTCGCAATTCCCAAACCCTTTCGCAACGAACGGGCCGTTCACAGAACGCTTCAATGCCATCTCTACAGGATACTCCGGGAACTCGGCCTCAATACGGTCGCCGACTACATGCCCCCGCGAATCGCGGACCGGCCGGTTGACATTATAGCCGTAAACGAGCAGAACGAAATAGTCTACGCCGTATGCCTGGACACTTTGGTTACCCTGGCGGCTGTCAAAAGTCTCAGCAGTTTCGCGGCGGTGAACAAAGTTATTTTCACAACGGGCATGCTTGAAAAGAAAGTAAAGGAAAGCACCTTTTTTCTGAATGAAGAGATAAAGCACATCCATCTGAAGCCGTTTTAAAAATAGATGGATCCCCCACGATCTGGCGCTGATTCACCTCTCCGAAATGGCTGAGGATTATTTCCTGCTCTTCAAAAAGCTCTTTCGTTTCAGCGGAAACCAGGAGTTCCTTTTCCTTCGCCCTGGAATCGAGGAGCCGGGTCTTACGGCGAACAAGGTCCGCATCCACTATGCCCGGATGAGTCATTAACCCGCCCAGGCCGGGCTTGAGCATCCGGCATACGCGCCGGATTATTTTCTCGCTGATGAACCCTGTGGGCGAAATTCCATATAACCCGGCAGGCGTTTGGATTCCAGCCTTGCGAATTCGCGACCTGAAAATCGGTCGAGCAAGAATGCTTGCGCGAACCGTGGCAAACTGCGCCATGAATTTGGCCCGCCGGCTCTTTTCCAAATCAGACGAAAACCTACGCGCCCTCGGCTTCGAAAGGTTCACGCATCCATTTCACGGAAAAACGTTCAGCTATTTCGATATTAATATCGAGAACCGCTGGAATGATATGAACATGCTTATGGCTGTCGAAAGGGGAGCTGCGCGCCTCGCGCCCGGTAAAATCCCCCCTGCCCCCGGTAGGAGGGTTAATTTGGTCATTCAATTTCTGCTGCTAAAGCCTGCTGAAAGGTATGACCAAATTATCGCCTTTAGGCCAAAGGGACAAGATTATGCCGCTTTTCCGAATTGGAAACTGTTAGTGTCTCATCCGGGGTTTCCGGATGGACACTAACTCGCAGCGAACAAGGTTCGCTACCGGAGATGGAGGCCGATGTCAATTTTTTCAGAGTAAGGAAGAAGGTGAGACATTAAATTCTTTAAATCAGAAGGCAAGTACGGTATAAAAGTCTACCCATAACGCCCGTAATTACAAATTTATCCCAGTTCATAAAGGTTGCGCGATGACTAAAAAAGCCGTTCTCGAAAACTGTTCTCTAGTAGTACTGCTTTCTTTTTTTATCATCACGTTGAACTTTGGGACCTCCCAGGCGGCCGAACCAAGGGTCTTGAGCCTGGATCAACTCATCGAAATGGCCCTGGAGACCAGCCCTGAGATAAAGATGGTGGAACAGGACATTTTGGCGGCCAGGAGCGAATATAAGGAGGCCAAGGGCGGCATGCTGCCACAGTTCGATGCTAGAGGAACAACCGGTCCGGTGGAAGACGCCCAATTTCCCACGGTCCTAATTACAGGTAAAAACACGGGCGTGATCGTCCCCCATGATCAGCAATGGCAGATCGGGGTCTTCGGAAGGCTCGATTTTACTGTCACACAGCCCCTCTATACCTTCGGGAAAATATCCAACCGCAAAGATGCCGCCGCATTGGGAATTGAGGCTCGAACGGCAGCCAGGGAAGCAGAGCGAAACAAGGTAGTTCTGAACGTCAAGGAGCTTTACTACGCATTCCTTATAGCGCAGGAGGGCAAGAGCGCAGCCAGGGATGCCGAGGAGTATATAAATGACGCAGACAGGCGCATCAAACGGCTGCTTGATCTGAAAGCAAAAAATGTTGACCCCAGCGATCTTTACCGGATGGAGGCTTTTGCAGCCGAGGTAAAGGCTTTTGCAGCCAAGGCCCAGTCAGGATCTCGCACCGCATACGCTGCCTTAAAAACAGCAGCCGGGTTGCCCGAACATGAAGAATTCAGGACCAAAGAGACTGAGCTGCCCAAAAATGCGGAGAACCTGGCGCCTGAAGAGGAATATATCCAGCGCGCCCTCGCAAATAGACCCGAACTAATGGAAGTGAAAAAAGGGCTCGAAGCTAAGGGAAAACTCGCTGACGCCGCCATGGCCGACCTGTATCCCTCCTTTTTTGCCGCCGCCGTGGGATCGCTTGCCGGCGCGCCCGACCGCCAGAAATTCGACAACTCATACATGCCCGACCAATTCAATCACGCTTACGCTGGAATGGTCGCCGGGGCTCAATGGCACTTTGATTTCGGCATCGGCACGGGAAAGCTCGACAAAGCCAGGGCCGAGTATCAGAAGATGCGCAATACTCAGGAATTCGCCGAAAAAAACATCCCCGTCGAGGTGGTGAAATATTACCAGGACGCTGTCGAAGCCCACAAATCCTTCACGGCTTATGAGCAGGCGGCCGTTGGTTCGCGCCGGTGGATCGTTGCGGCTTTTTCCAATTTCGATCTGGGGATCGGCACAGCCCGTGATATGTTCGATGCCATAGACCGTTATGGAAAAAACCAGGGCGAGTATCTCCAATCGTTGTACAATTACTACGTGTCGCTCGCACGGTTGGATTACGCGATAGGTCAAAAGACCGATATGCCTTGAAAAACCTCTCAGGGAGGCGCACATTAACTTTCGTATCGAAATTGTAACAGGTCTCCGGTCAGGACAAGAATGAATCTGCTTGCAAGATTTACGAAAGCCCTCGTGGCCTGGGTCCTTCCCAGGCCACGCTTTATTCTGGTGGCCGCATTCCTGAGCGTAGCAGTCTCGCTCTGGCTTGCGGCTGTTCGGCTTGAAGTGCGAACCGATCAGCTCGAACTCATCTCCGCCAATCATCCCCTTATAGCCCAGACGAAGAAACTGGACGAATTCAATTTTCACGGCAAAACCACCTTCGCGCTCGTGGTTCGAGGTCCCACGCAGGACAGGGCCATCGAGTTCATGAAGGCCATAGTTTCAAAAATCCACGCCGACCCCAAACATTTTCAGGACGTATTTTACAGAATAAATCCCAATGAGTTCAAGAAATGGCTTCTCTATTACCTCGATGAAGATGATCTGGTTAGTATCAGAGACACGATACGGCAAAACTCCAATCTGGTTCACAAGCTGGCCGATGACCCGGACTTACTCAATTTTTTAAAACTGGTAAACCAGGATATGGCCTCCAGGATGGTCGGAGAGTTTTTTACCGGCTTTCTCGACGAGGAGGTTACCCCGGAACATACCGGTAAAGACACCAAGCCGTTGGACCTCGAATTTCTGATAAAGGTTCTCGATGGGTTGTCAGGTTATCTTTCGGGCTCACAGGAGTATGTTTCACCCTGGTCCTCATTTTTCAAGAGCGGGGCGTGGGATCTCGAAAAAGAGGGCTACCTTTGGGAAGGCAAAAAGAAGTTGCTGATAGCGGCGGTGGTGCCCAGCAAAGTTTCCGGGCAGGTGAGCAAAACCCTGGGATCGCTGGCCCGGTTGCGCGCGGATATACGGGGACTCCGGGCATCGGGCTTCAGTGACTGCGAGGCGGGGGTCACCGGGCAGGAAGCGCTCAACGATGATGAGATGACCACCGCGTTGGCGGACATGACCAAAGCGACCTGGGTGTCCATCGCGGGCACCATGCTAATAATGGTCCTGTTTCTTCGAGGCTTTCGCCATCCACTGCTAATCGTCATATCCCTTGCAGTGGGGCTGTGCTGGACATTCGGCTGGACGGCGGTTTTCATCGGTCATTTGAATATCCTTTCCATCGTCTTTGCGCCGATGCTTTGCGGTTTGGGAGTTGATTATGCGATCCACTGGTTTGCCAGATTCGAGGAGGAAAGGGACCTGTCCAGCGGGGGCCGCCCCGCCATTATCAAAAGGGTCATGGACAAGTCAGGGCCCGGGATAATGCTGGCAGGACTGAGCACCGCATTTTCTTTCCTTCCCTTTATTCTTACCGGGTTTCGGGGATTGATGGAACTTGGCATGATAACCGGGATGGGAATTCTTTTTATCATTTTGGCCGACTTCACGGTACTGCCCGCACTGAGTCGCTATCTGGCCGTCGAAAAGCCTCTTGCCAAACGAACTGCCGGTAAGGGAAACAACCGGTATCTTCTGCGGCTTAGCCCCCGGGGCGTGCGAACCGTCCTAGCCACAGCTCTGATCCTCAGTATAGCGGGTTCCATCGGCGTCTCCCGCGTGCAGTTCGACCTGAATCCTCTGCGCCTTCAGGCCAAGGGCTCGGAATCGGTCTATTGGGAAAAAGCCCTGGTCGAGAATTCCGACCGCTCGATTATTTCGGCGGCAGTCCTGACTGACTCGCCCCAAGAGGCAATAGCCGAATCGGCAAAATTCAAAGCGTTGCGGACCGTTGCGGATGTGGACACCGTTTTCTCACTGCTTCCCGGCAACCAGGAAGAAAAAATACCGGTTTTGAGGTCTATTGCGCTCCTGGTTCCGGATCTGAAGCCGTCGGGCGCAAGCCTGGCCGCAAATAACCATAATAATTTCGACCGGCCGGCGGAGCAGGGCGAGGATTCATCCTACAAGGCCGCATTGATCGAGATCCTTCAGAGGATCAGGTTCAAGATGCAGGATGAACAGGCTAAGAAGTGGGGAGCCTCCAAGCCCCTGGTGGGACAAATGGTGAAAGTCAAGGAAGCGATAGACAGGATCGTTCAATCGCTTGACAGTTCACAGGCGGCGGCCGGGAGGCTCTTGGAATACCGCCGGCTTTTCAAAAAAGATATCGTGGAACAGTGGACACTGATCAAAGAAAGTTCTTCAGCTTCTCCCATGAGTATCCGGGACATCCCATTGCAACTGAGAGACCAGTTTTTGCAGGGTAACAAGTACCTTATCAGGATTTATCCCAGGGAGTCGATCTGGGAGGAAGGAGCTTTGACACGTTTTGTCAACGACCTCCAATCGGTGAACCCCCACGTCCTGGGCGACCCCGTAGCTCTCTATGTGTTTGCGTCGGCTTTCAGGAAAGCGTCAATTAGCGCTTCAATTTACGCACTGATCTCCGTCTCGCTGCTTCTTGCATTTACATTCCGAAGTTTGCGGCTTATGCTTATATCCATTATCCCGCTGGTGGTGGGGACGATCTGGACAGTGGGCATAATGGGAGCAGCAGGCTTCGATTTCAATCTTGCAAACAGCATATTCATGCCGCTCGTAGTCGGGGCCGGCGTGGAATACGGGGTGATCATTCTTCACAGATGGAGAGAGGGCCAGGCAGGGTATGGAGGCCTTCCTTTCAGTACGGGCAAAGGAGTCATCCTTGCAGCCCTGACTACCACTATTGGCTTCGGTACGCTGATGATATCGAACCACAGGGGGATTTTCAGCCTGGGTTTTGTTGCATGCGTAGGAAGCATCTGTGTTCTTCTCGCCGCGCTGCTCATCCTGCCGGCAATTCTGTCTTTTATGGAAGGTCCAACCCCGCTTGCTGACGAGGAGGCTGTAAATGTTCGGCGTTAGGGTATGGAATTTTGTTCTCGCATTATTTTTGATTGTCCTTTGGGCCGCCGCGCCTTTGAGAGCGCAATCAGGGGCTACCGACCAGGTGCGCTCTGTGCTCGACAAGGCCATGGACATCCAGACGAAGCCCGAACTCCAGGGGCCCGAACACCGCGCAGAACGGGCTGCACAGATTCGAAAACTGATTTCTGAAAATTTCCTGTCCGCAGAAATGGCCAGGGAATCGTTAGCAGGCTATTGGGAGAAGCTGCCGGCAAAGCAGCGCGAGCAATATCAGAGACTTTTCACCGGCATTTTCACGGATTCCTATTCCAGGCGCGTTTTGGACTTCCTGAAAAGGGAGACAATCGAATACCCCGGGGAGACTCCCGAAGGGAAATTCGTAAAAGTGAGCACTGTGATAATGCGAGCCAACGAGCACATCCCGGTCGACTATATACTGGAGCACAAAAGCCGGAAGTGGATGATCAGAGATGTTATAATCGATGGAGTAGGTACGGTGGAAACCTACCGTAATGGTTTCGGCGGATTCTTGAGGAAGCATTCTTTCGATGCTCTTATTCAGAGGATGGCAGTTCAGAAAAAAGCCGGAGAGGGACTTTGAGCGCAAAAGGTTCTGGCGGGCTGCGCTTCGTTTAGCCCAGCTCACATCCAGGAGGCGAGGCCGGAATCCAGCGGCTTTTATCGAATTCAGCCTGCCCGCGCATTTCTAAAGATTGGCTTCTTGTCAGATTCTTTCCACCTGTTATGCATCCATAAGTATTGTTCGGGAAACCTCCGGATTATTTCCTCCATTTTCAGGTTTATTTCCCTGGTGATTCGCACGATCTCGGAGTGCTCATCTCCATGCGGGTCCGGCCAAACCGGGTCCGACACAAATCCTTCAAAAAAATAAGGATCTTTCGTTCGGCACGCTGCGACAACGACAACGGGGCGCCCGTGCCTGATGGCGAGCAGCGCCGGGACCGGAGTAGCCGTGGCGGTTTTTCCGAAAAATTCTACCCTGAGCCCCTTGCTGGTGCTCTGATCGGGAAGCATGGCAACCGATTTCCCCTCCCGCAGTGCACGTTCCATGGAAAAAAGCAAACGCCACTTTCTTGGAATCATGAGCTGCCCGCTTGTCATGCGGCCGGCGAGAATCGCGCGTTCGAGATAAGGATTGTCGAGTGGACGAATGACTATAGCAAGTGGAATGCCGATCAGAGCGCTGACATGGGGCAGAAGCTCCCAGTTGCCGAGGTGCGGAGTGACGAAGATGCATCCTCCGGCCTGGTCGTGAATCGTCTTTGCTTTCAGGAAAACATGTTCAAGATGCTCGGTCTGGAAGCGACCGTCCAGGACGATCCTGGCGCCCTCCAAGCGGAAGGGCGATCTTATCATTTCAACGGCGGTCAGGAAGAAAGCTTTGCAGCTTTTGCGGGCAAGCCGCCTTATCTCTTTTTCGCTCATCTTGTCGCCGAAGACGATCTTGATATTTTGCAGGGCTATTTTGCGTCTTCGGGGTATAGCAGCGTAGAGCATGTATCCGAGAAGCCCGGAAATTAGTCTTAGCGCCCTGACAGGCAGCGACCTTGCGACGGCGACAGTGGCATGAAAAGCCAGGTATTCGACAATCTGGAAAGTCTTGCTCTTGCCTTTTTTCCCCATGTTCAGCGCGCCCGGCCCTCGACCAGGACGCTCGAGCACTGGCCGATTATTCCATAACTAACCGATAGAAAGCATCTTCCCCTGGCCTCCCGGGTTGAGGCAGAAATCCTCATGCCCTCGAAAGCCCCTTCGGTTTTGGAGAAGTTGAGCGTCCCGGGAACAATGCCTTCATTAATTGCCGCAATGCCAAGGATAACCTCACAGATGTCGCTTGCCGCGCCCATGTGCCCGGTATAAGCCTTGAGGGCGCAAACGGGTACGCCGCTTCCTCGATCGCCCATTATCTGAGCGATAGAGTTAAGCTCCGAGCGGTCACCTTTGCGCGTCCCGCTTCCGTGAGGGCATACAAAAGCGAGGTCCCGCGCCTCGATGTCCCCCTCCTCGAGGGCAGCGGCAATAGAATTTTTCGAAATTTGCTCTGGAACGCTCAAGCCTTTCCCCTGTGGGAACTCGATGCAGTTGCCATGCCCTTTTACTTCGGCCAGAATCCGCGCGCCACGAGCCTTTGCCTGCTCCTCGTCCTCGAGCAATATGGCTGCGCCCCCTTCTCCGGGAATGAATCCATCCCGCGCCCGGTCAAGGGGCCTGAACGAAGCCGGACCATGTCTGCACTTGGACAGGATTCCGAGTCCGTCCATTTCGTACATGGGGATTTCCGTGATCCAGCACCCGCACCCTACGGCAAGCGCAACATCCGCCTCTCCGGCGCCAATCTTGCGGCAGGCCAGTTCCAGGGCGTGGGCGCCACAGGGTGAGAGGCTTGCTAGGCTGGTATTCGGACCCATGAACCCCAATACGGCCGACAGAAAGCTGAAGAGATTGTTGCTGATCGATTCGAGCAGGAAAAATGGATTTACCTTGTCCATGACGGATTTATTGAGGGCGGAGAAATCCGGTCCCTTTTCGGCGTGCTTCGTCGCATCTTTGAGGGCAGGGTGCATGAACTCGCACCCGACCTTCGTGAGGTCCCCGGAGGCTAAAAACAAAGACCTGCGCTCCCCGGGGATAACCGACAGATCGATATTCGAACTCTCCACCGCCTCCTTTGCGGCTTCAAACCCCAGTACCGACCCCCGGTTCAGGAATCGCACCTGACCAGCCATATTGGCCGGAACACCATTCAGCCGCTCCAGCCCTTCGACCCGTCCGAAAAACTGGAGATATCCAGGCAGGCCTGTGCTCTCATGGCGTTCGATTCCAGTCCTGCCGGCCAGCAGACCCCCCCAGTTGGCCTCGACCCCGCTTCCCAGAGGCGTGACCAGGCCCGTTCCGGTGACGACAACCCGCTTTCGTGACAACATTGACAAACCCATTAATACTGATTGAAGAACTGAACAATTAACTCCTGCAATCCCTGAATTCCTAAATTCCCGAGTTCTTACGGGTAAGTATTTGAAAAAACCTTCTCTGCTCTTCGACTTCCTCGATTGTCTCCAGGTCTATCAGGTGCCCCTGGAACTCAGCCTTAATCTTGCGTTTTCCGTTGACCCTGGCCGCCCCGCTGTAAATTTTGAGGTCATGCGAAGGTGCGGGACCTACGCTCACGCCCAGTTCCACCTGGTCGCCCGGAAGAACAAAGCCGTAGAAACTGCATTTCAACACCCTGGAGACAAGAAACCATTTCCGGAAATCGGAAGATGCCGCCTCGAGCCAGCCGCTTAGCTGAACGAGAGCCTCAAGGAGCATAATGCCCGGCATGATGGGGTTTTTTGGAAAATGGAATTCCAGAAAATCCTCGCTCATCGCGACATTTTTGACGCCGATTATTTTATCCCCGGGATCAAGGGTCTGTTATTCGGTCAACCAGAAGGTATCTCATGGGATGGCTCCTTGCCCGATTCTTCGTGCGGTTTTCCGGCTGCAAGAATTACGGAGGCGATGGCAAAATCCGCGCAGTGAGAGATCGATACCGAATATTGGTAGACTTTTTTTCGGCGTCCGATTTTTTCTGTCCAGCCACCGAGCCGGAGGGCCGGTCTGCCGGACTTTTCAGGCACCACTTCTATTTCGCGCAGCGCGCCGTCTATTCCGCCCCCCGACAATCCGGTTCCGAGGGCCTTCAGGCAGGCTTCCTTGGCAGCGAATCGCCCTGCCAGATGGATGTAGGGGTCCGGCCTTGAAAAACAATATTCCCGCTCCCTGTTCGTGAAGATTTCCGAGGCGAACTCAGGGCGGGCAAGCATGATACCCCTGATTTTCGAAACCGCTACGATGTCGATTCCCTGCAAGATGCGTATCATGAGACGCTCAAACCTCCATCCACCAGGATTGCCTGCCCCGTAATGTAATCCGAGAGTTCCGAGGCAAGGAAGAGGACCAGGTTCGCCACTTCCTGCGGGCTGCCGTATCTTTGCGCGGGTATGCGGTCTAAAAGCGCTTTGCCGGCGCGCTTCCTCGCCCGGGCGCTCATTTCCGTCTCTATAACACCGGGCAGCACAGCGTTAACCTGAATTCCCTTGGGCGCGAACTCGACAGCACATGCACGGGTAAATGAGATCAATGCGCCTTTGGAGGACGCATAATTGGACTGGCCCCTGGAAGGGTGAACGCCGGAAATGGAGGCCATGTTTATGATTTTCCCCCGGTGTTTGGGGACCATCAGTTCAGCAGCCATTCGAGTCGTAAGGAAGGCCCCTTTAAGGTTTACATCATGGACCTTGTCCCAGTCGGCAACACTCATCGCGAGCAGGAGCGTGTCACGAATCACTCCCGCATTGTTTACCAGTATATCGAGCCTGCCGCAGAAGCTTCTGATGAATTGAAAAAGCCTGTCAACCTGGACCGGATCGCTCACATCCGCCTGGAAAATCTCCGACTCACATCCCTGCGAGCGCAGGTCGTCCCGGAGCTTCTCGGCCCTTTCACCGGATTTATTGAAGTCTATGACAACACTGGCACCGGCGGCCGCCAGCGTCCGGCTTATGGAAGCACCGATGCCCCGGGCGCCCCCGGTAACCAGGGCGGTCTTGCCGCTCAGATTGGTTTCACATTTCACCGGAATACTTCCTTACCACGATCGTGGCATTCTGACCGCCAAAGCCGAATGAGTTCGACAGGGCCGCACGAACGACTTTATGCCGCATGACATTTGGAACGTAATCCAGATCGCATTTCGGGTCCGGATTGGACAGATTTATTGTCGGATGGATTTCATCCCTGGCAACCGAGAGCACTGTAAATACAAATTCCGGCCCCCCCGAACCCGCCAGCAGGTGACCTATAAGCGACTTGCTCGAACTTATCGCCGGGTGGTTCGCACATTGTCCAAAGACCTTCTTTATGGCGATTGTCTCGGCCAGATCGTTGAGTTTCGTCGATGTGCCGTGAGCGTTTATGTAGTCGATTTGGTCCGGCTCGATCCCCGCATCCGCCAATGCACGCGACATGGCGCCCTCGGCCCCCTGCCCTTCCGGATGGGGAGCGGTCAGGCGCCACGCATCCATAGTGGAAGCGTACCCGGCAACTTCACCGTAAATCCCTGCGCCTCGAGCCAGCGCGTGAGACTCATCTTCCAGAGCGGCCATGCCGGCCCCTTCGCCCATGACCAGTCCGGACCGTTTTCGGTCGAACGGACGGCAAAGGCACTCGGGCTCCATTTTCGATAAGGCGGCGGAACCAAGCAGCACGAAAAATACGAGCCCCACCGGGTTTATCATCGAGTCGGCGCCTCCGGCAAGAATCAGGTCCGCCTCGCCTCTTTTGATGGCCCTGTAAGCGGTGCCCAGGGCCTGCGTCGCCGATGCGCAGGCGGTAGTAGTTGTCTTATTGATTCCTTCGAGGCCGAATACTGCGGCGATGAGGGCCGCCGGAGCGCTCGAATTGTTGCGGATTATCGATTCCCGGTTAATCCGGCCTAATTCGACCGCAAACCGCGCCGAATCGAACCCTCTGTGTTCGCTCAAGCAGTTGTGAATATCTTCCAGCCGATTTATTCCAAGGCCCGAGCCCAGGACCACGCCAAACCTCGAACGGTCTCCCCGGTTTTGCTCCAATCCCGCGTCGCTCAATGCCTTTTTCGCTGCCCAAAGGGCAAAAAGGGTCCGGCGCTCCCCCTCCGATTCGGCCTCGGAGGGGAACTCGCGGCAAATACGGCCCCAGTCTTCGGCTGATACTTGCCCGGCTGCCTGCACGGGAGATTTTTCGGCGCCCCCAAGCTTTATCCTGGACACCCCCGAGACGCCCGACAGCGCCTTGCGCCAGCTCTCCTCGACTTCCAGCCCAAGCGCCGTGGCAAGTCCAAGACCTGTTATTACCACCTTTCGATTGCTCATGTCAGCCCTTTTCGGTCAAATGCGGGCCGCCGTAGTAGCGGAACATTCTACGCAAAGCATCCCGATCGGCCATGTGGGAATGTACGTAGATGATTCTGCCGATTGAAGCTATTTCGCGGCCATCAACCGACATCCGGGCAGAACCAAGCGAATCGCTCCCGGAGGTCGAAAGAAGGCGTCCGGAAATCTCCGCGGAAAAACCGGGCTTCAAGTCGGGTGCGGTCTTCACATCCTCGATGAGCGACATTACGGCCGAGAGCCGGAAATCATGAGTATAAATAATCAGCCAGCCCAGAAGCTGAGCCATGGCCTCGATGAAGATCACTCCCGGGATGAGTGCTTCCTTGCTGAAATGCCTCCGGAAATACTCTTCGGAAAGGCAGAATGTTTTTATCCCCCTTATCGATTCCCCGGGCGTCAGGACGGTTATCCGGTCATAGAGCAGAAGTCTCATATTGTTTCACCGGCTTTTTCCATAATCATGGACGCGCACCGGCCTTCGTAGCTGATCCCGTTGACGAGGATGCGCCGCGTGCGTGAGGGGCCCCTGGGCGGACCGCTTCCCCGGGGCAGGTACTGGAAATCCCGGGGCAATGCCGCCGGCTCCGCAATACTCAGCCCGATTGCGGTATTCAGGATGGGTCCGGCTGCAAGCATTTCGCCCAATGCCCTGGCCGTAGTCACCATAATCGGCGATTCCACGTCCATGTCGAAAATCTCCCGGGCGGCTTCCAGTTCGCTTTGACTCAAGCTTCCGTGCATAATCAAATCGATCTGGCCGGCACCAAGGGCGGCCCGGGAAAGCGCCCCCTGGATTGCGGAGCATATCGCCTGCCGGGAAGCGAAATCGCCTCTCCCGTTCTTGTGGCACGAGAACCCGAAACCGGCGATCCCGGCCAGTATATCGGCCCCTCTTTCCACGGCGCCGGAGAGCGGCTCCAAAACGAGCATAGCTCCGCATTCTCCAAGGAAGATCTCCGCACCCGAGTTGTCCCCGGGCGGCCGAATCAATCCCTTCAGCCTGGCCCGAGCGATGCTGAAGGCCGATACCTCCTCACTTACGCCCCCGGCAAGCGCCACCCTTGCCTTTCCTTCCTCCAGAACTTTGACTGCTTCGGCGACAGCGGCAATCCCGGCGTCCCCGTGCGGCGAAAAAACGCAGTTCTCGCCGCGCAGACCGAAGTGTATGGCGGCCTGGCAAAAAGCGACATTATTGAGCATGCCCAGAGGCCACAACGGATAAATTTCCTGGTAGCCGGCAGGGAAAAACCTGTCGTAATCCAGATCGCCGCCTTGGTCCAGCGACTTGAGCACGGCCGGGAGCAGGTCTTCGACGTGGTAGTCAACCATCCCCATGCCGGCAAAAAAGCCGATATCCCGGGCATCGAACATACCCGAACCGATTCCGGCCATGCCCAGGGCCTGCTCCATCGAAGCCAGCAGAAGCGAAAGATGCTTGCCCATCGTTCTGGCAAGCTGCGGATGAATATCTGTTTTGATTACCGGGGGATTTTTCACCTGAGCCGCCAGGAAGGCGAACTCGCCGGGACCGAAATCCGTAATTTCTTCGACGCCGGATTTTCCGGACATCAGCTCCCCAGTGATCTCGGCAATGGAATTGCCCAGCGAACAGACCGCCCCAACCCCCGTTATAACGATTTGATCGCTCAAAGGATATGAACGGCTGTCAGGCATGGCTTTCATTGGCGGAATTTACCAAGGCACAGACATGCGTTCTGCCCGCCGAAGCCGAACGAATTGCAGAGCGCGACCCCGTGTTCGAGTTGGCGGGCTTGATTGGGAACGTAGTCAAGATCGCATTTTGGATCGGGGAACTCGTAGTTGATCGTGGGCAGGAGAATCGAGTTATTCATGCCCATTATGGTGAGGCATGCTTCTATTGCTCCGGCGGCTGCAATGGGGTGGCCTATCATCGACTTATTGGAACTGACCGGAATTTTCTTTGCTCTTTCTCCCAGGACCCTTTTGATCGCCAGGGTCTCTATCTGGTCATTTTGAAGAGTCGAGGTCCCATGAGCATTGATGTAGTCGATATCGGCCGAGGAGAGGCCGGCGTCGGCAATGGCCTTGTGCATGGCAAAAACGGCGCCGTCGCCTTTGGGATGAACGTCGGTTATCCGAAACGCATCGGCTGAGGAACCATATCCCAGCACTTCAGCGAAAATGGGAGCCTTTCGCTCGACAGCGTGATCGAGGCTTTCGAGAACCAGCGCCCCGGCCCCCTCGGACATGACGAAACCATTTCTTTTCCGGTCAAACGGCCTGGACGCCTTCTGGGGAGAGGAGCACCTCTCCGAGAGCGCGCGAATCAGCACAAAGCCGACAAACCCCATAAAGTTGAGATTGGATTCGCACCCACCCGCAATCATCGCGTCCGCTCTGCCCTCTCTGATTATCCAGAGCGCCTCGCCTATTGCCTGCGCCCCGGCGGCACAAGCGGAAACAATGGTAAGGTTGCTGCCCCTGCAGTCGAACAGAGTCGATAGGATCGAGGTAGCCACATCAGGTTTTCTGCGGAAGAAATTAAAGAAGGAATAGATGCCGTTTCTTGTGAGGCCGCAGATATCCCAAGCGTCTTTGCCGCGATAGCGGTATAAGAGGAGCAAGTCTTCGACCGAAGGGTTTTCCCCGTGATACCCGAGGCTTACGCCGATTCTACGCCTGTTTTCGATCAAATCCAGGCGGGCCGATCCGACCGCTTCGGATACCGCCGATATCATGAGCTTGAGGCCGCGAGAGCTGCATTTTTCGATCCCCTGAAGCCCTCCGGCCGGGAAAGTGTTCAGCCAGGAATCGTTCACCTGTCCTCCGATACGGCAGGGCAGCCCCTCCGTTTCGAAAGAACTCAAAAAGTCTATACCGGAGACCCCGCTTCGAGCATTCTCAAAGGTTTCCCGACTGTCTTTCCCGATCGGGGTGATCATTCCATAACCCGTAACGACCACCCGCTTCCTTTTTCGCGGCATATTCAAATCCGGTCCCTGAATCCCGGAAGCCGGAAGCGGGGAGCATGAAGCGGGAAGAAACTTCCGGCCAAAGCCGGTAAGCGGAATGAGCAGATTATCGTTTGCTCCGCTCCTCGACCCCTCGCACCTGGACCCTTGCTCCCGCTGCTAACCGAGCTTATTCCGGCGCCAAATTAAAAGACTTTGTTGTTCTCCTGGACCTGCTTGAGCCAGATTTGTATGAGGTCATCACCACTGGTGAATGTCGCAGCCTCTGCGCAAGATCCGCACTGAATGCGGGTTTCCTCTTGCAGCACCCAGCTCCCGGCCCCGCAGTTGACACATTTTTCAGGCAGCGTATCCAGAATATTCATTACCCCATCGGCGATAGAGCTGACTGTAACCATTGCAGGCAGATCGTCCATGTCCATGCCTGTCTGAGCCTGATACCCCGACCCGTCGTACCGCATGGAAATTACCCGGGCGGCTTTTTCGGTCAGCTTGCCGTCCGAATCGATCGCGGTTTCTTCACCGAACAGTTCCTCAATATGATCCAGGACGTGGCGCCGAGCCATTTTGATCCCGAAAGTCTGCTCCAGCCGGTAGTTTATATCCAGAAAATCGAGCGATTCGGCGCCAAGGTCTTTCATCAGGGAACTCTGCGGCTTAACGATCGCCGGATTGATGTCGATTCCCTCCGAGATCGCTTTCATTACTTCCTCCAGGACCCTTTGTTGCGCAATGACATTTTGTTTCATTATGAGTCAACCCCTTTTCTCAATTTCTGCTTTCCTGCCCATGCGGGTCGATATAGTCTATTGCTCAAGCCATTGTCAACCACGATGGTCTGACCGCAAATCCCACGAGCCGCCGGGCTGCAAAGAAAAACGGCCACCTCGGCGATGGCGTCCTCACTTACGAAAAGTGCCTCGGGGATGTGCTCGATTTCCTCCATCTGCTGCCGCAGGATTTTGAACGAGTCCGTCTTGACCAAGCCGCCGCAGATTCCATTGACGGAAATATTTCTGGCGGCAAAACTTTCGGCGCAGTCTCTGACCACCGCCTCCATTGCCGCTTTCATGCTTCCAAGAGGGTAGGCCGGGTTGTAGAAGCGGCTCCCGAGACTCGATATAAAGACGATCTTGCCCTCAGCGGCCTCCAGGAGCGGCAAAGCCTGCTGAATGCAGAAGATATTCCCAATGAAGTTGGTTTCGACAAGTTGCCTGATTTCCCTCTCCAGCAGCTTCTCTATCGGCCTGAAAGGGGCCCTGGCGGCATTGAGCACCAGAAAATCAAGCCGGCCGCACCAGCCCGAAACCGCCTCTATCATCTCCCTGACCGATGATTTCTGTCCAATGTCGGCCTGCACAACTAAAGCTTTGCGCCCCAGGCTCTCGATTTGGCGGCAAACGTCCTGCGCTTTTCTCTGCGAAGCGCCCCCGGCTTTGGAATGATTTATAACCACCTCGGACCCGGCTAGCGCAAATGCAATAGCAATAGAGCGGCCGATTCCCCTCGAGCTTCCGGTTACAAGCGCCACTTTCCCTGCGAAAAAACCCTTTTCCGTCACAATCAAAAACTCTCCCGTCAAATTCGATCACAGGCCCGGTATGGCTGGAATCAATTATTTTAGCACAATAAGGCAATTTTACAACCGATTGCCGGCCATTGCAGTGCACAGTGAGGAATGCGGGATTAGCCCTTACAAAAGCCTCTCCAGGAAATTCAACGTGAGGATTTCGCCTGATTTGACTTGGAAAGTGCAAAGTCGGGGGCGGCAACAGACAGGCAAGTTAACTTTTTCCCGACTCGTCACGCTCTTTGAAAACCTCTTTCGCTACTGACAGTCCATTGAGGGCTGCAGGAAATCCGGCATAGACCACCATTTGCATAATGACCTCGACAATTTCCTGTCGAGTGCAGCCAACATTTAGCGCTCCATTAATGTGGAACTTCAATTGTGGGGCTGCATAACCCAGAGCCGTGAGTGCTGCGACAGCGGCAATTTCGCGAGACTTGAGATCGAGGCCGGGACGACAATGGATGTCCCCAAATGGGAACTCTATCAAGTAACGGGCAAAATCAGGCGCTATACCTTCTAAGCTTTTGAAAACGCGCTCCCCAGCCTCTGCATCAACTTCTTTAAGCATTTCCAATCCACGTTGGTAACGATCTCGATTTTTCATGCTAAATTCCTTGCATGCGCCCCGATCATTCAAGCGCAAATGTCGGCCTGGCAATGCCGCCCTTTCCTTCCTGCACTCCGGAGTAGGCGTCGCCGGGGAACATCCGCGTCCTGGCGAGCGCTACCTTCTTTCCAATGAGGGATTCAACTGTGGCCTGGTCAGGGTCGAATCCAACCAGGTTCCCCAGTATCCAGGGACCCTCCCTCAGTTCCACCATGATTATCAGGATTGGGGTTTCGACATCGCGTCCCAGGCCGACTAGATAGGATGAAGTAAAGGTTACGATTTTCCCTCTGCCTTCGAGCTGAACGGTTTCCAGATCGGAGCCGCTGCATTCGTGGCACACCAGTTTAGGCGGACAGGTTAAGCTGCCGCATTTTGCGCACTTTAATCCCAACAGTTTATTCTTCCTGAGAGACTGATTGAACTCCTTGAAGGTAAGTCTGTATTCGCAGTTCATGGCACATACCTTTGATTGCATGTCGGAGATCTACCACCCCTTCCGGAGGACCAGACTACAGATTATTCCGTCTCCTCCCAGCGTGTCCGTGAGTCCTGTACGGACCCCGTCGACCTGCCTTTCGGGTTCGACTTGGCCTCGCATCTGCCTGACTATCTCACAGACCTGCGAGACGCCGGTCGCCCCGATTGGGTGCCCCTTGGATTTTAGCCCCCCGGAAATGTTTATTGGAATTCTGCCCCCCAGGGCCGAATCTTCTTTTTCCCACAGTTCTCCGCCATGTCCAAATTCGGCGAACCCGAGTCCTTCGACGGCAATAATGCTGGCGATGCTGAAGCAGTCGTGGAGTTCGCACAGGTCAATGTCGCGGGGACCGATTCCGGCCATCTCATAGGACTGCCTGACGGCCAGTTCCCTGGCCCTGAGTCTGGGCAGATATTCCTTTTGAGAGCTGAATCTTCCCGAAGATGCCTGTCCCACTCCCGCAATGAAGACGGGCTTTTCGGTGAGCCTGGCCGCGACCTCCTCGGAGGCGAGGACTATTGCGGCCGCACCGTCGGAGAAAGGACAGCAGTCGTATAACTGGAGAGGGGAGGTTATCATGGGCCCTCTCAAGACGTCTTCAACTGTGATTTCTTTCCGGAGCTGAGCCAGATTGTTGTATTGTCCATGTTTGTGGGATTGCACAGAAACCAGGGCCATCTGTTCCTTGAGCCTTTGCAGGGGAATGCCGTAGGCTGCCACGTAGAGATGCGCAAGCATGCCAAAAGCGCCAGGGAAGGTCAGTCCCGCAGGGTATTCGTAGTGGCTGTCGGTAAACATGGAAAAGGTGCGGGTGGCCAGGGCCGTACCCATTTTGGACGCGGTCTCGACACCGGCTGCAAGTACGATGTCGTAGAAGCCCGATGCGACCCATATGAATGCGTCTCGAACCGCCATCGTTCCGGAAGCGCAAGCCCCTTCCAACCTGCTGGCTGGAATATTCCGGGCGCCGATTTCATCAGCACAGAAGGACTGCACCATTCCCTGTCCTTCCGAAAAATCCCCGAGCACGTTACCCACAAACATGGCCTGTATGTCTTTCGATGCCAGACCGGAGCCGCTGATGGCGCTCAGGGCCGCTTCAGAGAGGAGTTCAACGGCGGTTTTGTCCGCGGCGAAGGAAAATTTTGTGTGACCTGTCCCCAGAATCGCAACTTTTCTCATCCTGCCTGACCTCCTTTGTTATGATATCACGGATCAGCCTCGGGCGGCAGAATCATTTTGCCGCCATCCTCATGGCGCCGTCAAGGCGGATCACCTCACCGTTCAGCAATTGATCTCAATGACTTTGTTGAACAGGGTAAGAGGCATCGGACCTTTTCTGGACAGCACCTTTCCCGGATCGGCCACGCCGGCGCAACCGATGGCAACATTGAGTCCGCCGAAAGCCTCAGCCGCTTTGTCGATTGCAGCCTTCACGCTCTCTTCGGAACAGACGTCGGCTTTATGGAAGATGACTTTTTCGCCAAGCGATGAGGCTAGTACTTACTTGCGTAAATGCGCGTACCGTTTACAGGGACACTCAAATTTCGTCATTCCGGCATGTCTTAAGCCGGAATCCAGGCCTCTTGCCATCTCAGGAAAACCTCTGGACCCCGGCTCAGAAACTCTGCCGGGGTGACGAACGCGAATTTGTTACGCTCACTTTTGCAATCAAGTACTAGAGTTTCTCCTTTCTCGACTGCCAGGTCAAAAATTGCCACAGGGGCGCCGCCTTCAGCCGGATTGCGAACGCAGGCTTCTCCGAGCCCGGATGCGGCTCCAGTTACTATGATCCTGCACTCTTCGATTTGCATAAAACTCTCCCTTGACCAAGGCCCGTATTGACTGCACATGAATTTCGAATGCCTACCCTCCTTGGCGCCTGGGCAATTAACATGCCAGTGGGCCGAAATGTGCTGTAATAGCGACACAAAAGCGGCTTGGAGTTATCGACTGCCTTTTGCCCCATTCGATCCGGCAGGCCGCCGGGGTTGCCGACCGGAAGGAAATTCAATTGTTTTCAGGCGCATATTTCCTTGTATCATTTCGGATGTAGATGTAGCAGTTGAGACGGGGCCGATCCCGGACACTGCATTTGTACGGTTGATTTCAGTTCTGCCGGGAGGGTATAGAAAAAGATATGGTTTCTTTTCGCGATCGAGGAAGGCGCGGCTCAATCCGAACCGGCCGCAACCTTGGGGCAGACCGCACGAGAAGGCGGTTTCATTGAAGTCTATGTCTTTGCGGTGTATCGTTTCAAACTGCGTACAGCATTTGAGGCATATAGAACGTCTTGTCTACAGACACTGGAGGTGGAAATGCTGATTTCATCAGGCGAATGGGTCGAACGACAACTGAGGATGAAAAAAAACATCTACATGGGAGGAGAACTGGTCGGAAGAGATCATCCGCTCATAGTTCCCGGGCGAAACGTGATCGCTATGACATACGATATGGCGCAGGACCCGAAGTACAAGGGGATCTGCACCACTACCTCTCATCTGGACGGAACCGAGATCAACCGGTGGTGTAATCTGCATTTGAGTGTCGAGGACCTGCTGATCAAGCAGAAGTCCACCAGGTGCGGCATTCACAACTGCGGTTTCTGCATGCAGAGGTGTATGGGCAATGACGGCCTGAACGCCTTGTGTGTAGTGACCAAAGAATTGGATGAAAAATATAATACGGACTATCACCAGAGATACCAGGAGTATCTGGAGTTTTTCCAGAAAAACGACATCACCTCCGCCCTGGCGCAGACCGATGTGAAAGGCGACCGGCTGAAAAGGCCCGCTGACCAGGATGATCCCGATCTCTATTTGAGGGTGGTGGATAAGAAAAAAGACGGCATCGTGGTCAGGGGCGCAAAATGCCACATCACGATGGGCGTCTATGCCGACGAGATTATCGTAGTCCCCACGCGGGCCATGAGGGCGGAGGAGAAGGACTACGCCGTCGCATTTGCCGTTCCGACCGACACCAGGGGACTTTATTTCCTCAATCGGGCGTCCGCGCCAAGGGCGAGGAAATTCTTCAAGTTGCCCATGAGCGAGTACGGAAGCTCGGACGCCTTCACCATTTTCGAAGACGTATTCGTGCCCTGGGAAAGAGTGTTCATGTGCGGCGAGTATCAGGAAGCCGCCCGCCTCGCGCTTCTGTTCGCCAATTATCACAGGCACGCCTATTGCGGATGCAAGCCCGGCGTAACCGACGTGATCATGGGCTTTACCGAACTGGTCGCCGAGCACAGCGGAATTGAAAGGGCTCAGCACGTCCGGCACGAAATCGCTGACCTGATTGCCACCGCAGAACTCGTATACGCGGCCGGAATCGCCAGCTCGGTCAACGCTCAGAAGTCATCTTCCGGCGTAATGATACCCGATCCCATCTATTCCAACGTGGGCAGAAGACTGGCCGGTGAGAGGATTTATCACGAGCACAACGTCCTTGTGGCCATAGCCGGCGGACTTCCCGCCACGCTTCCATTCGAAGATGAATTCGCAAATGAGAAGACTGCTCCGTTCCTGCAAAAATATATGGCCCGGAAAAAAGGGATATCTTCCGAGGAGATCCATCGCAGCTTCAGGAGCATCAGTGACCTTAGCTGCTCGGGTTTCGGGAGCGTATGGCAGATTGCCGGCGTTCACGGGGGCGGCTCTCCCATTATGGAAACAATCGCCATTCTTGCCAATTACGATCTCAAGCAGAAGGTGGATATAGCTAAATTTCTGGCGGGAATCGAATACCCGGAAAAGCCGCCCGAAGAAATCTTCCGGGGTGAGAAAAAAGACCTGGAGAGGTTCAGGGATCATCTGAAGATTTACAGTAAGAGATAGTTGGATTTCATGCCCGGCAGTACGGGAGGTGCGTATGGTTCAAAATCAGAATAAAGTAATGAGCATGGCCGAGGCAATATCGAAATTCGTCAACGACGGCGACCTTCTCTACCTTCCCTGGGGCGCTCCGGGCGCCCCCGCGGGCGCAGTTCACGAGATAATAAGGCAAGACAAAAGGGACCTGAATATTATTTCGATGGCCAATTCGGGCTGGATCGACCCCATTTTTTACGCAAAGCAGGTAAAAAGCATCATTACCGGATGGGTCGGCTCCGAACTGGTGGGTCTCGCGCAGCTTTTCCGCAGGAAAGTTCAGAGTGGCGAACTCGAAATCGAAGACTATACGAACTTCCACATCGGTATGATGCTCTGGGGCGGCAGGGCCAACATCCCTTTCATCCCGGTACCGATCGAGCGCGGCTCGGATATTCTGAGGCAGACAGGTTTTCTCGGGGAAAGGAAGTACACGATCGTGCAGTGCCCTTACACCGGAAAGGAAACGGTCATACTGCCGACGTATCAGCCGGATATCGGAATAATTCACACCCAGCGAACGGACTGCCAGGGTAATGCACAGACATGGGGCGCCCACGTCGATTTTAAATCCGAGATTCACCTCGCGTGCAGGAAGCTCATCGTATCGGCCGAGGAAATCGTGGACGACGACATAATAACACATGATCCGGACAGGACCATCGTGCCCGCTTTCAAGGTCTGCGCCGTGGTCGAGGAACCCTGGAGCGCCCATCCGGAAGCCATGTACGGCCACTACGACAACGACCTGGCTTTTCGGATCTTCTACGAGCATTCCACATATGACGACCGGAAGGCAAAGGAATGGATGGAGGAATGGGTTTATGGAGTAAGGGACCGCAAGCAATATATCGAGCACTACGTTGAAAGGTTCGGCTTCGATAAACTGATGAGACTTAAACCAAAGCCTTTCTATAGTGGCTCGGTCAACTACAGCAGGCCCCTGCCGGAGGTGTTCTGATGGAGAAAAAATATTCCGAGGATTACACGCTCACCGAACTCATGATTGTGGCAAGCGCCAGAGAAGTACGGGACGGAGACGTGGCTTTCATAGGCACGGGGCTGCCGTTTCTGGCATGCGCCCTGGCGAAGAAAACTCATGCCCCAAATCTCGTGCCCTGCAGCGCGCAGGGCCAGATAGATGCAAACCCTCTGCTGTGGAGGACTCCGCGGGCCATCGGCGATCTTGCGATGACTGCCGGCGCCAAGATGACGACCGACCTGATCAGCGTAATGCACCGGTTGACATATGGAGAATTCGATCTTGGTTTCCTGAGCGGCGCCCAGGTCGATAAGTTCGGAAATGTGAATTCAACGTGCATAGGCGATTACAGGAAACCCAAGGTCCGGTTTCCGGGTTCCGGCGGCGCTAACGCCATTGCCACATTCGCAAAGCGGCACCTGCTGATTTTCGTCCACAAAAGACACCAGTTTGTCGACAAGGTGGACTATATCACCTCCCCCGGCTATCTGAGCGGACCGGGCGCAAGAGAGAAAGCGGGCTGCCCGGCGGGAACCGGACCGGCGGCCGTTATCACCACCCTCGGCATCCTTCGGTTCGACAGTGAAACCAAAGAGATGTACCTGGACAGCGTGCATCCGAACGTCACGGTGGACGAGGTGAAAGATAACACCACCTGGAACCTCAAAGTCTCTCCAAATGTCGGACAAACCGAAGCTCCAACCGTCGAACAGATCGGAATAATCAGGGAACAACTCGATCCATTCGGGATCTATCTCAGGCGGGAGGAATTCCAGAACAGGGCGATTGAATTTCTTACAAACGGGCGCTCGCAGACGGCGACGCCGCCCGGGTAAATGGAGGGACAGATGTCGCACTACGAACATCTGCTGCATGAAATAACCGATGGGATAAATGTCGTTACCATCAACCGCCCGAATAAATTGAACTGCCTCGATCAACAATTGTGGAAGGATCTTCAGAGGGCCCTCAAGGAAGGTGATGAAAATCCGGACGTGGCGGTTCAAATAATAACCGGGGCGGGGCGGGCCTTTTGCGCCGGGGACGATATTTCAGTGCTTACCGGGATGTCAGACCCCAAAGTGGGCAAGGACCTGATGATCGATTGCATCTACGGTCTGTACAGCACTCTCATTTATCTCCAGAAGCCCCTGATAGCGGCTGTTAACGGCTATGCATACGGCGGCGGCTGCGAAATAGTGCTTTTGAGCGACCTTGCAGTCGCCTCGGAGAAGGCGCTTTTTTCGCAACCGGAAGGTCGAATAGGGGCCTGGCCGATGGTATTCGCCACTTTCGGTCCTTCCCTGGTCGGCCTGAAGGCCTCCAACGAGTTCACGATGCTCTGCGAGCCTGTATCGGCGCAGCAGGCCCTCTCTCTTGGCTTGATAAACAGGGTGACGCCTCCCGAAAAGCTGATGGAGACCGCGCTCGATATGGCCAGGAAGGTCGCGCTGTCCTCCCCGATCTCCTTGAAGATCATAAAGGAAACGTCGGCCAGGATTATGGGGGAGCGGCTGTATGATTTTTGGATTTCGCAACTAAGAAGCCTAAAAGAGGTTTCCCGGACCGAGGATTGGGTGGAAGGCGCGGCGGCCTTTCTGAATAAAAGGCCGCCTCAGTTCAAGGGTCGTTGAAGTATAATGTGAGCCGCGCAGCGGCCAACGGGGCGTGGGGGCACTTGTCCCCGGCCTGTTGCCTAAAAGGTTTTTGAAACAGCCAAATATCTCCAACCAGGCGATATGGCCTGAAGGGGTTTGTAAAAGAAACATAATAGCCGGGAAAATGACCCCACCCGAGTAATCAAGGCGATTGTGCGTGCCACCCCATAAGGGGGTTTCCCCCTTTTTGGCATTGCCATTGCCACTGCCTTGGCAATGCCTGGCTCTTTGACATATCGAACAAGAATCAGAATGTTCTGAATGGCGGCTGTGAGGTACTCCTGGATCTGTACTCTCCACAGCCTTCTCCAGCGGGCTCGTTTGAACCCCAGTGGCACGGCCCTGGCAAAGCTTCTTTCCATAAGGTGCTTGCGAGTCCTTATGTCCCTTCTGGACGCGGGCTTCAGTGCCTTTTCGCGCATATACTCAATTTCGTCATATCTGAGATGGCGCTGTATGGTTCTGCCCTTCCTGGAGGCTGTGGTGCACCGATGGCGAAGCGAGCATGCTTTGCAGACCTTCGTTAAACACCGGTATTCGAAGGCGGTATTTTTTTTGCTGTATTTTCTACAACTTAGCAGGTTTCCCGCAGGACACAGGTAGGTGTCATCCTGCGGATTGTAGCTAAACAACTCATCAGAGAAGATGCCCTTTTTCTTGTGGGTGGTATTAAGTGAAGGGATGTGAGCCTCTATGCACCGATCATGGCACTCAAGATAGTTTTGGGCAGTTCCATACTGAGAGTCTGCGACCACCACCCGGGCCTGTCTCCGAGTGTTTTGGCCGTGTTCATCAATGAGCTCGGAGAGCATATGGCCCTCGTTGACATCTCCGGGGGTAACTTCGGCAGCGGTTATGACTTCAGATTTGACATCAACTGCCCGGTGGACCTTGTAGGAAGGCTTGGCAGGCCCCCTTTTGTGGCGGACAATCGCGGCATCGGGATCGGTTGTGGACATACGGGTACTGTTGACCAGTCTGCGATCCTCACCCCCTTGGCAGTCATCGTCGAGCCGGGTCTCGAGTTCGCGAAAACTGTGCCTGACGCGTCGCCTCAGGCCTTTGGTCTTAACTATGGAGTTTCTTGAGGCATCGGCCTGGATGAGGCTTGCATCCAGGAAGATCTTCGATCCATCGATAAGGCCCGCCTCAATGCATTGCCAGACGATTCTTTCAAAGAAGCTCTTAAAGGCGGCGCTTCCCCATCGGGCTCTGGCCTTGCTTAGCACACTATGGTCGGGGACCGGCTCGTCAAGGTCCCAGCCAAGAAACCAAGCCCAGTCGATCCTCTCGGGGATAGTGGCCATCAGCTCACGCTCAGATCGGACGTTATAGAGAATCAGCAGGAGCATCAATTTGAGGATAACCGGAGGGGGAACCGAGACATTGCCGTTTACCCCGTAGCTCTCCGCGACCTCTTTGTAGGTGAAATCAAAGTCGATTAGGTCCTTGATTTTGCGCAGGGGGTGATCCGAGCGCACCCTCTTGTCAAGGCAAAATCCGTGGTAGAACAGTTTGACTTGTTGGCCTCTGGCTTGGCGACCCATCATGGCAACCGACTCCTAGTTAAAATGATGGGCCAATTTACCACAATGACTAACACTTACAACAACTTAATCGCTTTTCTATCACTAAATTAGAGCTGCGGGGGAAGTATTTGGGCAACAGGCCGTCCCCCCATCCCCCACGCTTTTTAACATCCTTTGGTACTCATCTGAGCGCAGCTTCGTCTCGCCGGCTGCCGGTGAGAGTTTGCCTGCGAACCAATCCGGCGAGGGAAAGGAACTCTTGTGCCGAAAGAGTTTCCGGGCGTCTTTTCGGGTCGATTGCAGCCTGTTCGCAAGCTCCCCTGAGTGAATCGGAGGAAAGGCCAAAGACGCCCGCGAGGCTGTTCACCAGGGTCTTTCGCCGCTGCTGAAAAGCTTTGTTGACCAGTTTTCTTTGAAACTCGAAATCAGAACCCTCCGGGGGCTTTTTCGCGAAATCGATGCGCAGCACGACAGAATCTACTTTGGGGGGCGGATAGAACTGGCGGGGCCCGACGGTGAAAAGCATCCGCACTTTGGAGTAAATCCCGAGAAGTACGCTTAGAACCCCGTAGTCTTTTGCGCCCGGGGCAGCGGCAAACCGCATTCCAACCTCCTTCTGGACCATGAAGACGGCCCGCTCGATCGCTGGAAAACTCTCGAGGAGGTGAAACATCAACGGAGAGCTGATATTATAGGGAAGATTGCCCAGCACGATTAGGCGCTTTCCCTCGCTGTCAAAGATATTTTCAAAGTCAAATGAGAGCGCGTCCTGTTGGTAAATTGCCGCCTTTTCCGCCTCTACTCTTTCACGCAGATACTCAACCATTTCCCGGTCCACCTCGATCAAATGAAGCTTTCCAACTCGAGGCAGTATGAAACGGGTGAGCGCTCCAAGCCCCGGACCTACCTCGACGGCGGCATCGGCATCACTGAGTTCGGCGCTTTGAACGATCCTGAGGGCTGTTGCCGGCTGAGCAAGGAAATGCTGCCCGAAATGTTTGCGCGGCCGGGATTTGTGCCGGTGAAAATACTCGCCGGGCGATAGGAAATCAGGCATAAGATCTCAAAATCCCTTTGCACTCTAACCATGCACTATCGGGAATATGCGTCCAGCTCAAGCATTCCATGCTGGGGGCCGGAACGCATCCAGATCCGGTATGCGGCGGATGCGATCATCACAGCGTTGTCTGTGCAGAACCGTACCGCAGGCAGATAAAGCCGAAAGTTTGCCGAGCCGGCCTCCTGCGCAAGTCTGTCCCTCAACCTGCTGTTTGCGGCAACTCCCCCTACGGCAGCGATCTCGGAAAGGCCGCACTGTCGCGCTGCCTTGATGCACTTTTCGACGAGCACGTCAACGATAGCCTCCTGGAAGCTCGCGGCGAAATCCTCCAACGTGCAGGACCCGGCCCCGCTGCGGGCCGAGCCGGAGGCAGGGGGACCGTGCATGCGGATATAATTGGCGGCGGCGGTTTTCAAACCGCTAAAGCTGAACTCGAGAGATTCCTTTTCAAACCGGGAACGCGGCAACTGAATCGCCTTCGGATTTGCGCCCGAAGCAAGTTTGTCAATCGCAACTCCACCCGGATAGCCTATGTCCAGCAGTTTGGCTATCTTATCGAACGCCTCTCCCGCCGCGTCGTCCCTCGTGGCTCCCAGCAGCCGGCTGCCGCCGTCAGTATCGACCCTGTACAGAGCGGTATGGCCACCGGAAACGACAAGGCAGATAAAAGGGTTCTCCGGTATGCTGCCGGAAAGGAAAGCGGCTTGGATATGCCCATCGAGATGATTAACCGCGATGAGCGGCTTGCCCAGAGCATAGGCCATCGCTTTTGCGGCGCTCAAACCGACCAGCAGCGCTCCTACAAGCCCGGGCCCCTGTGTAACCGCAAGCGCGTCAAGTTCCCGGCCCGAAACGCCAGAGGTCTCCAGCGCGCTTTCGATTACGGGGATGATATACTCCAGGTGCTTCCTGGACGCCAGTTCAGGGACTACCCCCCCATAAGGACCGTGAATCGAAACCTGGCTGGCAATCACGCTGGACAATATCTCTTTTCCGTCCCTGACCACGGCTGCAGCGGTTTCATCGCAAGAAGTCTCAATTCCAAGAATTATCACTCATTTATCCCTGTCTTATGAAATAATTTTATCAGCTTTTATTCATCCTCAAACACCGAACGCAACAGCGTAACTTATTGTTAACTCGACCGCTCTTGACCACGATATTGGAAATTCTTCTTCCCAAACCCTCCCTTTTTGGACATAATGCCACTCGCCCTTTGCCCCACAGGGCAGGGGCATCCGAAAGAATTGAGCGCCCTCCGGGGTTATTTCTCTTTAATGCCTCAACCCCTGAAAAAATGCAAACACGCCTGCACGGGTAATGCGATGAACTCATTGGCTTTCAGCAACATGGTCCGTTATTGCCTTGACAATTATCTGCTTATTCTGGGGTTCTGCGGCCAGGGATTGTTTTTCGGCAGATTTCTGGTCCAGTGGATTGTGAGCGAAAGGCAGGGCAAAAGCGTCGTACCTCTCGCCTTCTGGTATTTCAGCATCGGCGGCGGTGGACTGCTTCTCATTTACGCCATACTCAAAAAGGACCCCGTGTTCATTCTCGGACAGGGGGGCGGCCTCATCATATACATGAGGAATCTCTACCTCATTCACGCAGAACGCTCGGGGCGGGGGGTTTAGAGTTCCTATGAATTCCGGGAGATTCTTCTACCCCGTTGTCCTTATCGCGCTCTGGTCTGCAATTTTCATTTCCACAATTACCCGTCCGGCACTGCTTGACGACGCAGATTCCATCCATGCGGAGGCTGTCCGCGAAATGGTCCAGTCGGGAGACTGGGTCACCCTGAGAATAGACAACGGAATCAGGTACCTGGAGAAAGCCCCCTTGATGTACTGGCTGGCGGCCCTGTCGGTTTCCGCTTTCGGGCTCCGGGACTGGGCTCTACGGCTGCCCCTCGCGCTCTTCTCCCTTTTGTTGATACTACTGGTCTTCAGGTCCGGAGCGCGTTTCCTGGGCGAAAGGGCGGGCTTCTACTCAGGGATCGTGATTGCAACCTGCCTCGGCCATTATGCATTCACCCGGATATTTTTGCCTGACGTGATTTTATCCTTCTTTATCGCTTTTTGCCTCTCCGTGTACGCACGGATAACAATCGATGAGGTCGAGCCTAAGAATATCGGTCCGATCGATCTGTGGTGCGGCGCTCTCTATATTTCCGCCGCCCTGGCCGTGCTGACAAAGGGGCTGATTGGGCTCGTCTTTGTAGGGGCAACCATTTTTGTTCATATTCTGGTAACCGGAAACTGGAAGTCCTTAAGGAGACTCCAGATCGGGTACGGAATCGTCATTTTTCTGATCGTGGCAGCCCCCTGGCATGTTGCGGCGGCACTTGCCAATCCGGATTTCCTGAGATTCTATTTTATCCGCGAGCATGTTCTGCGCTTCCTGGGGATGCGCTATCCCAAAGATTCCGGCACCGTTCCGCTCCTGCTGCTCTGGGGTCTTCATCTCGTGTGGCTTTTCCCATGGAGCGCATTCATATGGGGACTTGTCCGAAATTTCCCGAAATCCATGCGTCCGCGGGAGAAGACCGAACAGGTACGGCTTCTTCTCTTTATCTGGATTGGCGTAATCCTGGCATTCTTTTCGCTTGGCACGACCCAGGAATACTACACGTTTCCAGCCTTTGCCGCATTCGCCCTGCTGCTCGGCAAGGCCATGGCGGACCTGGACACGCGGGAAAGCTCCCCCAGGTGGGGCCTCATCAGCCTCGGGGTTATGGCGGCCCTGACGCTGTTAACAGGCATGGGCATGATAGCCCTCACATGGATCGGGAACCACCCTGAGGCGAAAACCCTTTACGCAACTCTTACCACAAACCCGGAGCGCTACGGTCTCGCCTTCGGGCACATTCGCGACCTCACCCCGGCGACTTTCAGCCTCCTTTCCCCACTTGTTTACCAGGCCGCCGCCCTGCTGATCGCAGGTCCGTTAGTAGCCCTATTGTTCGCGTTCAGGAAGCGCTGGATGGTTTCTTTCCTGTTCCTGGCCGCCATGATGATAGGGCTGTGCCATCTGTACAATGCCGGGATGGTTGCCTTCGAACCGGTGCTCAGCTCCAAAAGCCTCGCCAAAGTTATCCAATACTACTATCGACCGGGAGATGAGATCGTCATAAACGATTTTTATGAGAAAGGCTCGACCCTCAATTACTACACCGGTCTCCAGGTTCACGTCCTCAACGGCGGGTTCGGGGTCCTCTGGTACGGCTTGC
Source organism: uncultured delta proteobacterium (assembly GCA_963805125.1). GTDB lineage: Bacteria > Desulfobacterota > Syntrophobacteria > Syntrophobacterales > Syntrophobacteraceae > SbD1. Next base: position 388,939 of record CAWDTD010000003.1, read on the forward strand.
AGGACAAAACAGCCCCGAGGCTGTGGCTCACCCGGGATGAACTACTCAAAGAGTGGACATCCGGGAAAAGGATTTTTCTATTCAGCGAAATAAGGCCGCTCAAGTCATTCCTTTCGCTGCATCCTGATTTTAAATACCGCGTGTTGGCCGAGGACGGCGGAAAGAAAATCCTGATAAACTGGTGAAACGAATCATTTGGCAATTGCCCCCGCTCTGTCTACGAGGGGAAAGGGTAATTTCTATGACCAGGCCGCCGTGTCGATGTTTTCTTCTTAAGCGAAAGGAGCAAATTTTTCTTCTTGGAGTCGATCAAAAGGCATTGCTTCGTCTGAACTGGCCATTCCCCCTCGGGAAAAGGTAGACCAACCACCCAATCCCATACTTTTGCCATCTCATTTATCTTGACTTGCTCACAAAATTGTCCGATATGTGAAAGGCACCGTTGCTCACCGGTCCTTTAACGTTCTGTGAGGTCAAAAGATGAAGTTTTGGCGCGTTCCCCTCGATACGGAAGAGATCGTCGTTTCCAGGGGAGTGGTCTATATCATAGAAGACCGATGCAAGGGGTGCGGCTACTGTATTGAATATTGCCCAAGAGATGTTCTCGAAGCCTCCGAGCGCTTCAACGCCAAAGGGTACCATCCTCCGGCGGTAAAGCAGCCTGATTTGTGTGTCAATTGTCACTATTGCGAGGCCATCTGTCCCGATTTTGCGATCTACTCGGTGGAAGCTCCGGCGCAAGGGGTCTCCGAGCTTCCGATCCAATAACTTTCATGGGTTTTTGCTTTTTATGATACCCGCAGTTCTCACCGGAGAGCATTTCCTGAATGGTGACTCCGCATGCGCGGAGGGAGCGCTTGCCGCCGGCTGCCGCTTCTTTGCCGGCTATCCCATCACACCGGCCACCGAAATAGCCGAACACATGGCCAAAAGGCTTCCCGAAGTTGGCGGGCTCTTTATCCAGATGGAAGACGAGATGGCCGCAATGGCCGCTGTTCTGGGCGCTTCCTGCGCAGGAACAAAAAGTATGACCGCGACCTCCGGGCCGGGGTTCAGTCTGATGATGGAAAATATCGGGCTCGGAGTGGCGATGGAGACCCCCTGTGTGGTAGTGAACGTTCAGCGCGCAGGTCCTTCGACGGGCCTCCCGACTCTTGGCGCTCAGGGTGATATGATGCAGGCCAGATGGGGGTCTCATGGTCATTACGAGATCATAGCGCTTGCCCCCGCTTCGCCCCAGGAGTTTTTCTTCCAGACCATCACCGCATTCAACCTGAGCGAAACATACCGGCTCCCGGTACTGATAATGGCCGATGAGGTGGTGGGTCATCTCAGTGAGAGGGTCGTCATACCCGATTCATCAAAAATAAGGCTCCAGTCCCGTCCCCGGCCCAAAGGAAGAAAGGACCGTTTCAAACCTTTTCATCCCGGCGCCAATGGAGTGGCGCCTATGGCTCATGCCGGCGAGGGCTATCTGGTGCACTTTACGGGCCTGACCCACGATGAAAAGGGCTATCCGGTCATGACCGCCGAGGCGCATTGTGAGATGGTGTCTCGAATAACGGGAAAAATCCGTGCAAACCTCGACAGGATCATACAGGTGGAGGAGTATCGGCTAGAGGATGCCGATGTTGCTCTGATATCCTACGGAATCAGCTCACGGAGCAGCCTGGCCGCCGTCGACGCGGCCCGGGAGCAGGGCATAAAAGCGGGTCTTCTGCGACTGGTAACTGTGTGGCCTTTCCCGGAGGATGCAATAGGAGAGCTTGCAAAACGGGTGAAGTGCCTGATAACGGTGGAATTGAACCTTGGGCAGGTTCACCTCGAGGTACAAAGGTGCGCGGCAGGTATGGCCCCTGCCCTGCTGGTCGGTCATGCCGGGGGCACCGTAATCACACCTGAACAGATACTGGAAAAAATATACAGAATCGCATGAACAGCAGCCGCTCCCCAAAACATCCACTTGACAGCATCCTGCGAACCGATCGCATCCCGCACATATGGTGCCCCGGATGCGGAATCGGTACGGTTTTTTCCTCATCGCTGATCGCCATCCGGTCAACCGTGGCGGACCTGACAAAGACGGCGGTGGTATCCGGAATAGGGTGTTCGGGAAGAGGCGCCGGATACGTCAAGCTGGATTCCTACCATACCACTCATGGGCGGGCAATCCCGTTTGCCACGGGCATGAAGCTGGCCAATCCGGAACTGACCGTCGTCGTTTTCAGCGGAGACGGGGACCTGTTCGCAATCGGTGGAAATCATTTCCTTCACGCCGCCAGGCGCAACATGGACCTGACGGTGATCTGCGTGAACAACTTCAACTACGGTATGACGGGTGGACAGGCTGCGGCGACAACCCCCCATCTGGCCAGGACGACCACCACCCCGCTTGGCAATCCCGAGCCGCCGTTCAACCTGCCGCTGCTGGCATACGCTTCCGGGGCGACCTACGTTGCGCGCTGGACCATGCTTCACACGCGCGATCTTACCCAGTCGATAGGGGAAGCCCTTGGGCGCCGAGGCTTCTCGTTCATCGAGGTCCTTGCCCCCTGCCCCACCGGGTACGGCCGCAGAAACAGGCAGAAGCCGATCGATTTTCTCAAGCTCTATCAGGAAAAGGCAATAGTAAAAAATGGCGCAAACCCCGACGAAGTCATCCTGGATTTCAAGCAGGGTATAACTCTTGGCAAATTCGTCGAGTATGACAAACCGACCTTTTCGGAAGCCTACGACAGGATATGCCGCCCAAGACAAGACTGAAGGGGAAAGACAATTCACCGAACCGAGTGAGAGTGTAATGGACAGGACCGCGACGGCAAAATTGAAAAGAGAGATTCTCATAACCGGCCTTGGCGGGCAAGGCATAGTCCTTGCCGGCCAGGTGCTCGGGATGGCGGCTTGTCTTACCGACCGCCTGGAGAGCACTCTTACGCAGTCCTACGGCCCTGAAGCCCGTGGCGGGGCTTGCAGCGCACAGTTAATCATATCGGACAGACCAATCCATTACCCTTACGTGCGCAATGCCGACATCCTGGTATGCATGTCGCAGGTGGGATACGAAAAATACCGCCATCTTCTCAAAGACAACGGAATCCTCATTATCGATCAGGACATGGTGAGGTCTGCCGAGAGTGCCGGCGAGGGTGTTTTCCCGATCCCGGCGACCCGTATCGCCGAAGAACTGGGCAGAAAGATGATGGCCAATATCGTCATGCTCGGCTTTGTCACCTCGCTCACCGGTGCAGTCTCCCTGAAGGGTATGCTGGCCTCTGTTGCCGGTTCCGTCCCCAGGGGGACCGAAGACACAAACATAGCCGCCTTCAACAAAGGTTACGATTTCGGGCAGGCGCTGCTCAAGGCCAGGCAGAAAAAGGCCGCCGCAAAGAAGGGGGCCGGTTGATGAAAAACCCCAAAGAACGCCTTCAGAAGGTGTGCGTAATCGGCGCTACACCGGCGGGGATCGCCGCAACCAATAAACTGGGCGAGATGGGGATACCCGTGACACTGATTGACGAAGCCCCCGACCTCAACGAAAAACTGGCAGCCGGCATCTGGCGGATGCCCTCGGGGGTTGGCTTCAACTATGCCCTGCGCCCGGGGCTTCTCAGAATAATGAGAAATCCCGGCATCAGGCTTCTTCTTCCCGTTTTCCTGAAGTCGGTCAAGCATACGCCCCAGGGATTTTCAATACGCCACAAAAGAACGGCCTGTTACGTTGACGCCGATAAGTGCACCCTTTGCGGTCTTTGCTTGGACAATTGTCCGGCAATCAGCCCGGACGGAACAAAAGCCCTGAAGTACGGCGGAAGGCTCGCTCTTCCCGGAAGACCGGTAATCGATAAGCGCAGGACACCTCTGTGCCAGGCCAATTGCCCTCTGGGAGTCAACGTCCAGGGATACATAGCCCTGGCGCGTGCCGGGAAATACACCGAGGCGCTTGAACTTATCAGGAAAGACAACGTTTTGCCCGGCATCTGCGGAAGGATCTGCACCCATCCGTGCGAAGCCGCGTGTCGCAGGAACGATCTCGATCAACCCCTTGCCATACGCGACATAAAGCGCTTCATTGCCGACAGCGCGTTGCCGGACCCCGCCAAGGCCAAACCGGCGAGGACCCGACCCGAAAAAATTGCCGTAGTGGGTTCGGGACCTGCCGGACTTGCAGCAGCATACGACCTTGTCCGCCTGGGATATCGAGTCACGGTTTTTGAGAAAGAAAATGCGCCGGGAGGTCTTTTGCGCTATGCAGTCGGACCTTACCGGCTCCCGCGCCCGGTGATCGAGCAGGAAATCGAGCACCTTCACCGGATTGGGGTCGAATTCCGCCTGGGCTGCGAATATAAACCCTTCCATAGCGCCGATTTCTCGGCGACTGTGCTTGCCACGGGATTGTGGAAAGACCGAAAGCTGAACGCCCCAGGAGAAAAACTTGACGGGGTTGTCGGATGCGTCTCGTTGCTTTCCGCCGTGTATCGGGGAGAGATAAAGTCGGTTTCCGGAAAAACGGCTGTCATCGGCGACGGCAATTCCGCGTTTGAAGCCGCACGCACGCTTGTTCGGCTTGGGGCCAGGGTTACACTGATTTCCTGGTTTCCCGGGGAACTGATCCCGGCGGACGCAGGGGAAGTGGAAAAGACACTGAAAGAGGGAGTAGCGATAAAGACCAGCCTCAAAGTCGCCGAATTGCTGGGAGATGGCGGCAGGCTGAAGGCCGTCCGCCTCCTTCCGACCATCCCGGGTCCAGCGGATGCCAAGGGAATCCCATGGCCGGTCCCGGTTGAAGGCGCCAAACCGGTCGATATCGAATTCGAACGCGCTGTCATAGCAATAGGCCAGACGGCAGATCCGGTCCTTTTCGAGGGCTATGCGGAAAATTTCGCCACGCCGGGCGGGCTCATCCGGGTGGACGACAGAGGGAGCACCCGCGCAGAAAATGTCTTTGCCGCAGGCGACGCCGTGACCGGACCGTCGACGGTCGTATCGGCTATGGCCTCCGGCCGCGCGGCTGCTCTGGGCGTTCACAATTTCCTGACCGGCGAAGCCTTTCCGAGTGGAGAAACCGCTGAGGGCCGCGCTTTTTGCCGGCCGCAGGAATCCGACTTTCCGGAGATCACCCCGGAGATCGCCTCTGTTCCCCGCGCCACGATGTCAGAGCGTCATCCCGCCTCGCGCACGGAACTTTCCGTCGAGGTCGCCCTCGGCCTGACCGAAGACCAGGTACGCTCGGAGACGTCCAGATGCCTCCAGTGCGGCGTATGTTCGGAATGCTCCCAGTGCGTCGAGGCCTGCTCGAGTGCAAAGGCTATTTCTCTGGCCGAGGATTCGTTCGAAACGGTCGAACATGCCGGGGTCCTCATTATCGCCGACCCTGCCGCCGCTCCCGGAATAAAAGGCGAGGACGTGATCCGCGCGTATAGTTCCAAGGCCATCAAGCCGGACATTTTTGCCATGATGCTGCGTGGTTTCGCCGCCGCAGCGGAAGCTGTCCTGCTGCTTGGCGACAGCGCTTCGCGCATGAAGGGCCATGGCATTTCGTTTTCTCCGCCGGGACCGCAGCTAACATCAGACCTTCGCATTGGTGTTTTTGCATGCCGCTGCAACGATTCGCTCGGGTGGGATCCGGAATTGGACAGGTTCATTTCCTACCTTCCGGAGAACTCACCGGTGGAATACGCCGAGTCGGTTGCCTCAGCATGCACACTGGAAGGCGCTGCTTCAATATTGAGGACTATTCGTCAAAAAGGCCTCACCCGCTTCGTCCTCGCCTCCTGCGTATGTTGTCCCCTGGACCTCATATGCAGCGCGTGCACCGACCAGCGCAGCAGGCTGAAGGCTGCGATCTTCCAGGGTACCGGCATAGCCCGGGCAATGGCCGAGACGTGCAACCTCAGAGGCGAGGTGCTTACCCTCTTAAAGAGCGATCCACCCTTGGCTGTAAGCCGCTTCAAGGGACTCATCCAAAGGTCTATCCGGCGCGCCGCCCATCTCAAGTCCCTCCCGACTCCGGCACGCCAGTATAGCTTCACGACCGCCATAATCGGTGAATCCGAAGCCGCTCTCAGGAGTGCTCAGACCCTGGGTCAAATGGGAATGGAAGTCTTTTTGTTCGGAAGCCCGGACAGACCGCTCCCTTCGGTACCCCATCATCCCAACGTCCACGCATTTCTCGGATCGCACGCCAGGTCCCTTAAAGGTACAGTGGGAGATTTCCGGGTGATCGTGAGTATGGAGGACGGCACCCACCAGGTTTTCAGCGCTGGAGCCGTAATCCTGGGAGAAAGAGCGCGAAGAAGGATAGCTTATATGCCTCACCCGGACATGCCGCCGCATGAGTTTGCACACTCGATGCAAGCAAAGGGGCTCAGGGGAATCCCTTTCTTCGTTCCGGGGGCGACTTCCATACCGGGGCTTCTGCTGGCGAGTCCGCCGGGCATCAATGTCTCCGAGCGGTTAAAAGGCACGGCCGCCGCCGTTCTCGCAGCCACCGTTATGCCGAGGGGACCCAGGCAAAACAAGGGCTATACGGTCTCCATCAACGAGAACCTTTGCAGGGGATGCGGCCGGTGTGTGAACGCTTGCCCCTATCGGGCGGTAAGCTTTCACAGCAACCCGCTGGGTTCCGGTTATGCGGTTGTCGATGAGGCGCTTTGCAAGGGCTGCGGCAACTGCATTTCGATCTGTCCGTCCGACGCCGCCGACAGCCCTTATCGCGACAGGCTTCTGCTGGAGCAAATGATAGAGGAGGTAACGGCCCGGGGTTCTTGAAGCAACACCCCGATCGGATAAAGATTCATGGAAGACGATCTGAAAATAATTCTTTTCCTGTGCAACTGGTCCCCGCACGCCGCATTCCAGACCCTGCAGGACACGCTCGCTCCGCTGCCCCGGCAGGTGCGGATGATAAGGATCCCGTGCAGCGGCCGAATCACCAAGTCGCTGCTTTTCAAAGCGTTCGAAACCGGCGCCGACGGAGTCGCGCTGGTCGGGTGCGAACCCGGCACCTGCCGCTACGGGATCGGGACTCGAGTTGCCGAGAGAAACGTGGAGGACACCAGGGGAATTCTCCGCCTGCTCGGTTTGGGAGACGAGCGTCTCGGTTTCGCCTCTTTCTACCCCGACCAGCCTTCAGAACTGCTCGATTTTCTGACCGCGTTCAGAAACAGGATTCAGGAACTGGGCAAAACACCTGTTGCCCCCCCCTGTCGAACAAAAAAGCCTGCGCTGTCGCGCGAGTCGGCCGCCTCTATTATGGCCGCCCACAATATCAACATTTGCCAGGACTGTGGCAAATGTTCATCCGCATGCCCGGTGGCTCTATCCGGAAAGCAGTTCTCCCCGAGAGCGATCGCAAACGCCGTAGTGGCGGGCGACCTGGACTCCTCCTGCATCACAGAGGACATCTGGTCCTGCCTTACCTGCGGCCTTTGCTATGATCGATGCCCTTCGGCGGTCAGTTTTCCGGATTTTATAAAGGAGATGCGCAACGCAGCATCCGGCAATGGCCGGTTTGAAGCCCATGAAGGTTTTTTCCACTCCCTCATGCGCGTTTTGACCTCGGCCAACCTGCCGGTGCAGCACTGGAGATGGCTGCCGTCCGAAATTCAAACCGACCCGAAAAGCAAAACCCTGTTCTTCGGGGGGTGCGCCCCCTACTTCGACACATTCTTCAAAAATCACCTTGGCATAACCACCAGCGACATTTTGGCCGATGCGCTCAGGCTCATGAACTTTTTCGACATTCATCCGGCGATCATGCAAAACGAGAGGTGCTGCGGCCATGATCTGCTCTGGTCGGGGGACCGCGATAACTTTGTCAAACTCGCCCGGCTCAATGTAGAGCTGATCTCGCAGATGGGAATCGAAGAACTGGTTACGGCCTGTCCGGAATGTTACCGGGCCTTCTCGCGAGACTATCCCGAAAACGGGATCGAAACAGGATTCAAGGTTACCCATATTTTCGAACTTGCAGAAGCCGAAATCAGCAAGGGCGCCATCGGTTTCTCTAAACTCAACAGGAAAATAACCTTTCAGGACCCCTGCAGGCTCAGCCGCACACCAGCCGGATGCCAATTGCCCAGAAGCCTTCTCCAACGGCTGAACGTCCGTGCCTTTAACGAAATGCGCGACCGGGGGACTTCTTCCCTTTGCTGTGGAAACTGTGCCTGGACCGGATGTGACAGCTACACCAAAGCCATGCAGGTAAACAGGCTGAGGCAGGCGAAAGAAACCGGAAGCGACCTTCTGGTAACAGGTTGCCCAAAATGCCAGATACACCTCAGGTGCGCCATGGAAGATCCTTTCCTGGAAAACGAAATCCGCATGGAGATGGTCGACCTTACCTCCATTCTGGCTCGAACCATACAGTGGGAATAATTTAAAATGCAAAAACCCTCCATACATGGCGAAAGTCCACGAATCGGCGTCTATGTCTGCCATTGCGGACTCAACATCGCCAGAACGGTCGACTGCCCGAAAGTCGCCTCCGCGAGCGCCGAACTCGAAAATGTCGTCCTTGCGCGAGATATCCACTATGCCTGTTCGGAACCCGGTCAGCATAGCATCAGGGAAGATATCGCAGAACAAGGGCTTGACCGCGTGGTGATCGCCTCCTGCTCTCCAAGGCTCCATGAACCGACCTTCCGGCAGATGCTCGAAAGCGCCGGCCTCAATGCTTACCTGCTCGAAATGGCAAACCTGCGGGAACAGTGCAGTTGGGTTCACATTAACGAACCCGAAGCCGCCACCGCCAAAGCCATCGACCTGGTGCGAATGGCCGTGGCGAGGGCCGCCAGGCTCGAACCCCTCCAGGGCCGGAAAATACCTCTCAGCAGGCGGACCCTGGTAATAGGGGGAGGCATCGCTGGAATTCAGGCTGCGCTCGACCTTGCCGACAACGGCTACGAGGTCGTCCTGGTCGAAAGAAAACCCTCCATTGGCGGCCAGATGGCAAAACTCGACAAGACCTTCCCCACCATGGACTGCTCCATCTGAATACTGGGGCCGAAGATGACGGATGCCGGTCGGCATCCCCGAATAAAGCTTCTCACTCTGTCCGAAGTGATCGATGTAAAAGGATATGTTGGCAACTTCGAGGTCAGGATTCTGAAAAAGGCCCGATACGTATCCGAGAAGGACTGCACCGCTTGCGGCGACTGCGCGGAAGTATGCCCGGTCGTGCGTCCCGATGAGTTCAACGCCGGCCTTTCTTCGAGGAGGGCGATCTACTCGCCTTTTCCGCAGGCGGTGCCTTCGGCTTACGTAATAAATATCAATGAGTGCCTCGGCCACAACCCGGTGGTGTGCGCAAAATGCTCCGAGGTATGCGAAAAGAAGTGCATCAACTTCCACATGTCCGATGAGGAGGTGGTCGAAAATGTGGGAAGCGTGGTAGTCGCCACGGGTCTGGAAGCCTACGATCCCACGGAGTTGGACGAGTACGGCTATACGCGCTACGAAAATGTGCTGAGCAGCACCGAGTTTGAACGGTTGATAAGCTCGGGAGGTCCGACCGGCGGCGAGCTCGTGAGGCCCACGGACCGGACCCCTCCCGGGTCGATCGGATTCATTCAGTGTGTCGGTTCGCGCTCGGCAAGAAAGGGCGCCTCATACTGCTCGAATGTCTGCTGCATGAATACGGTCAAGAGCACCCTGGTCTTGAAGGAACGTTACCCTGAAATAGACATAAAGGTCTTTTATATAGACATCCGTGCTTTCGGAAAGGGTTTCGAGGACCTTTACAGAAAGAGCAGAAGTCTTGGCGTGCAATATATACGAGGTTTGCCCGGCAACGTGGTGGGAACCGCCGAAGGCGGGCTGCGGGTCGCCGTCGACAACAGCGCAAGAGGAAAGATATCCTTCCACGATCTTGACATGCTGGTGCTGGCGGTCGGCATGAAACCGTCCGAAACGACAAAGAAACTCCAGCAGATGTTTGGACTTCAGCTCTCGCCTGACGGATTTTTCCTGGAAGCCCACCCCAAGCTCCAGCCGGTTGATGCGGCCACCAAGGGCGTTTTCTTAGCCGGGTGCGCCGAAGGGCCCAAAGACATAAAGGAGTCAGTCACCCAGGGGTCCGCCGCCGCAGCGCGTATTGTTCGCCTGCTCCATAGCGGGGAAATGCTCTCCGATCCCATTATGGCCGAAGTGAATCCCCAAAAATGCAAAACCTGCGGCAGGTGCGCAGAGGTATGTCCGTACGGGGCGATCTCGGTTGATGTAAAGCGCAAAATCGCAGCATCCGTAAACCCTGCCGCCTGTTCCGGTTGTGGCACCTGTGCCGCCGAATGCCCGTTCGATTCGATCGTAATGAACCATTTCACAGACGAACAGATCATGGGGCAGATCGACAGCGGCCTCTCGCAGGAGCCGGCGACCAGGATTCTCGCCTTTGCATGCAACTGGTGCTCATACGCAGGGGCCGATTACGCCGGGGTCTCACGCCTGCAATATCCGCCAAGTGTTCGGCTGATCCGGACCATGTGCTCGGGCCGCGTGGACGAGTCCTTCATATGGGACGGATTCGCAAAAGGAGCGCCGGTAGTCCTGGTCAGCGGCTGCCACATCGGCGACTGCCACTACATAAACGCAAACCAGTGGACCGTTAAGCGCATCGACAAGATCCACCGGAAAATGGAAAAGCTCGCAATAAGGCCCGAAAGGCTCCGCCTCGAATGGGTCAGCGCCGCCGAAGGCATCAGGTTTGCCCGGTTGATGGAAGAAATGGAAAAGCTAAGGCGCGGGGTCACGCAGGAAGAAATCGAGCAGACGATGCAAGTGCTGGCTGAAGGAACAAAGAAGAACAATCCGGACTGATTTTCCCGGATCATTTGTCCTTCGAGGCGACGCGGCGCCCGGCATAGCCGATTTCAAAGTTAAACTCGGGGAATTTCCTCGGAAGGGTCATCAGGTTGAACACCATGACTCCAATGGCCAACCTGTCGAGCCATGAAGACAAAGGCCAGCCGAAGTGGACCGTAATATTTCTGTCCGGCAATTCGTACCGGACGATCCTGAGCAGAAGTAAAATACGCTGGTAGAGCCCGCTTCGCAGAAGGGGGAAACGGAAATGGTTCTTCGCCATTTTGGGCGGGATGCCCTGGCGCGGCGTATAGAAGGTTATGTAAGCTTCGTCGTCTTTTGGTTTTCCGAGGGCTTCTTCCCGGGGACGGCGAAATATTACGTGTATGTCCGGCGAGGATGACTCCGCCAGGAACAGTATCATTTCCATCTCATTGTCGGCCTGGCCGATTTGAACGATTTCCGGCGCTCTTTTCTTTGCAAGCAGGCCTCCGGCCACGAGGACAAAAGCGGTTATGCCTGCCCAGAGCGCCGTGCCGTGAGGTTTGTCTATCGCCAGAAAAACGAAGCAGCTTACCAGAATGATCCAGAGAATAAGCGTGCCGATACGGCTCGTATAATATGGGATTACCTCCCTGGTGCCGGCAAAGTAGCGGTAGATCAAAAGAGATCCCATATTGATGCAAAAACTCGCCAAAAGACCTATTGCGTACATGTCGGCCAGAATTTGCTGTGAACCGCTGGTAATGATGATGATGGTAGAAAAGAAAACTGCATTTAAAATATGAATCCGATAGAGCGAATGGCGCCGGTTCGTCACGATCAGCCAGTGGAACCCGTAGCGGTGCGCCACGCGCTCCAGCAGTTCACTCGATGCGACGAATGCGGTATTGACGGCCATGGTCAGAGTGATGCTGGCCAGTCCGGCAACCAGGATGCCGAAGAAGGTCCCATTGAGCATCGTTGCATAATAGGTAATCAGATCGCCCTCATGCTCGCTGAAATTAATGGGGGTGCAAAGAACCAGGCCGGCCACAAGCGGTGTCACGATGCCCACTGTAACCGCCAGGAAAAGATATGCCCTGTGAATCTCACGCCAGCTTCGGACAAAGCCCGCGGTCTGTATGACCGATTCGATCCCCGAATAGGCCAGAATACAAAATGCGATGTGGGATATGAAATTGCCGTAATCGTGAAGCAACGAGCCTGTCTCAAGAGGCTTTAACGCTTCGCTGCCGGATTGCTTTAGACGCGCCAGGGCAGCGCCGTCAAATGCGACCATCCCGGATGCAACAAGGTTCAGCATAACGAATGCCGCCAGGATGAAAACGAAAAAGGTAAACCTCGCATTCTCCCTTATACCCAGGATATTTAACCCTGCAATAGCCCAGAGAATCCCGAGCACGAGTAAAACAACGAGGCTGGAGGATTCCGCAACATGAGGGAAAAATGAAGCCGCATTGAGAACGGCGCTCACAGCCGAAATACACGCCGTAAGGATATAATCCACCATAATGGAGGCAACTGCCACAAACGACATCATCGGACCAAGCACGAGATAGGAGAAAGAATAGACCCCTCCCCCTATGAGCCCGTTATGCTCGAGGATTTCAGCGATCTCGGTAAACCGGGTGCTCATGAAGCGAATAAGAATGCTGGTAAGCGCGATGAAAACTATGGCCTTCAAACCGATGAACCTGTATGCCTCGGCAGGGACATAAAAGATGGACGTAAATTCATCCATCAGGGTGATGATGGCCACTGCCAGCCAGGTCAGCCAGATGCGTCCTGTCCGGGAGAAGGTGAGAAGGTTCGGCCTCCGCAGAAGATATGCAAAAACGCCGATCAGAACCAGATTGAGGAGCGAGAGTATTAGAATTTTCATCTGTTGGATTCTTTAGGCAACGCCTGCTCCGGGATCTTAAATGACAATGCACCGGGATTGCGAGCCGCAGACAGGTATTTGTGACCTTTCTGCTTAATTGCCGAAAGCCTTCGGAGGGGGGGCCCAGCATAGCGGATTGATGCCCGAAATAGAACCACCGCGATGAACTGTGAGTGATCCAGGCGGCTTGATTCCCCTCGACGCCTGCGAGGTTAGCTGGCGGGCTAGGGCCGAAGAGGTTGCCCTACACCGGTTTCCCGGCGTTTCGCCCCGTGTTCGTGGGTCCCCCGCTCCAAATATCAGTGGATTCGGCGATTTGCCGGAGAGCATATTAATGCTTTCCGGCAACGGCGTCAATTCGGAAAGCCTGGAAACAGATTGGAGAAAACAATAACTCTCAAGCTTCCCTCGGTCATGCCGCCTCATAATTTATCGACGGCTGTTGCCTGCCAGGGTCGAGTACTTTTGGTTCCGCCTTTGCGTCGACCACCACCACAGTCAGGCCATGCGCTTTCAGGATCAACTGCTCGACGACCGTTTTCCGTCTGATCAGGCGTTTCCACCACGCAACAGGCCCCGGACGGCCGATGACGATGTGGCCGACGCGGTACTCCCTGGCGAAATGCAGTATGGTGTCCACGATATCTTCGCCCTTATAGGTGAAGACTATAGCGCCAAGCGTGTTGGCCAGGGTCAATGTCTCGGAGAGGTAGCGCTGGGTAGCGGCGTCTATGGCCGTGGGCGATTCCGAGGGCCGCTGTACATAGACCGCGTACCAGTTGCGGTTAAGGCGTCCGGCAAGCCTCGATCCGTAGCGCAGAAGGCCGGCGCTGTTGGGCCCGCGTGAACTCAAACAGACCATTACCTGATCGGGGGCCATTCCATGCTCTTCTTCAGGAGTGCTTCGGCGTTTGAGGTCGATCTGGGACGCGAGCTCTCTGAAAGCCAGTTCGCGCAGTTCATTCAGGTTAGTGCGCTTGAAGAAATTATCGAGAGCGGTTCGAACCCTTTCCTGGGGGTAGATTTTACCCTCCCTTAGACGCTGCTGGAGGTCCTCAGGCGCCAGGTCAACGTTCACGATCTCGTCGGCTTCCGCAAGAATCGAATCGGGCAGCCGTTCGTGAACTTTGACGCCGACCAACTGTTCCACAGTGTCGTAGAGGCTTTCCAGGTGCTGGATATTGAGTGTGGTAATCACGTGAATGCCCGCTGCGAGAAGATCCTGCACATCCTGATAGCGTTTTGCGTTTTCGCTGCCCGGAACGTCCGTATGCGCCAGTTCATCGACGAGCGCCACTTCCGGGCGGCGCGCCAGCATTGCATCCAGGTCCATTTCTTCAAGGAGAATGCCGCGGTAGAGAATCTGCTTGCGTGGGACGACCTCGAGACCTTCGATCAGTTTTGCCGTTTCCAGTCTTCCATGGGTTTCCACGAGTCCGGCAACGACATCGACGCCTTCCTGCTTCAGGCGCTGGCCTTCGAGAAGCATCTGCCACGTCTTGCCGACCCCCGGTCCATAGCCCAGGTAAACCTTCAGTCTGCCGCGCTGTGCGCGGCGTATCAACTGAAGAAAACTAAGAGCCTTTTGCTCGGACATCGGCATCCCCTTCAGCTCCCCGGTGCAGTATCGGAACCGCTCTGAACCCTGCTCGAACCGCCTTGATCACGTTGCAGCGGTATGCCTTTTTCGGCCAGATACTCCACCTCGAGAGAAAGAGCCACCTGCTTGACAAGCGATTCCAACAGATAACGCTGATCGGGCTGGAGAAACCGTTCCGGATCGCCGGGCCGCAGCACCACGACTCCGAGGGCGAAATCCGCCACTTGAAGCGGCACATAGAGTACTTCGTTCTCCGGTGCGTGCCTGGTTCCCCGCCCCATTGTCTCCCCTGTTTCGAACGCCTTCCGTGAAATCTCCAGTTGCCTGGCGACATCCTTTTCAAATACCACAGAAGGATCGCCGCCCGCCGTCTTCAATTTCCCGTCCTTATCAGGCATCAGCACGACCGCGTGGGAATCGAAAATCTCCGAAAGGTATTGCACGGCGATCTTCAAGGTTTTTTCAACACTCCTGGAACCGGCAAGCTGTCTGCTAAGACCATGCATGGCGGCCGCCTGCCTCTCCTGCAGACGGGCCGTTTGCGCCTGGCTTCGCATGAGCGCGGTCAGGTGGCTTATTGCCAGAGCAACGGCAAACATGACGATGAAAGTCACTATGTATTGAGCGTCATCCACCGTGAACGAAAACCTCGGCGGGACAAAAAAGAAATCGAACGTCAGTACGCTCAAAAGAGAAACAACAATGGCCGGTCCGCGCCCACCCTCTATGGCAGTCACCATAACCGCCAGCAGGTAGACCATTATGAGGTTGCTCAGATCGAAATGCGGATACATCAAAAGGCACAGCCCTGTGGCCAGCAGGAGGAAAAGAAGGCCCGTTCCATAATCCGACCAGGCAAATGACCGGATTCGATAGGGCGCCCGAACGGCCTCCCCTGAATCACCCGAAACAATTTCGAGGTCGATTTCTCCGCTGATTCGCACCAGATTATCCACGGGGCTGCCATGGAAAATGCTCTTAAAACGCGAGCGCCCGGGTTTTCCCGCGATTATTCTCGTTATGTCCCTCTCGCGCGCGAATCTCATTGTTTCTTCCGCAACGTTTCCGCCCGTCAGGGTAACGCTTTGAGCCCCAAGCTGCTCGGCCAGCCGCAGATTATCGATCGCGCGGTTGCGCTCCTCTTCCGGGAGCAGGACCCCCCGGGGAGTTTCGACATACACTGCAAACAACCTGGCGAGCATGGCCGCGGCCCTTCCTGCGGCGTATCTTACCACCGCCGCACTGGAGGGGCTGGTGCTGACACAAACCAGGATTTTATCCACAGTTGCCTTCGAATCGGACATCGTTTATCTCCACTCCCCTGACACAGCACTATTATGGAGCACCGTACCGCTTATTGAGCTCCAGGTTCACTTCAAGCACATTTACGAACTTCTCGCCCGCAAGTCCCCCCAGGGGCGCCGACGCATTTTCCCGCAAGATCTGCTCGATTTCTTTTTCAATCCGGGCCGGGTCGCGCTTCAAGTCCTCCGCCCGTTTGGATGCCACACGCTCGAGTTGAAATTTCGCGTTTTCCAGTGTGATGTGCGGGTCCAATCCGGAAGCCGAGGCTGTAACATAGTCGCCCGGCACGTCCTGAAGATCGGCATCGGGGTGGTCCTCGCGCCACATTAGAAAAAAGGTCGATTCAATGTCACTACCCGAATCGATCACCTCGATGGTGGTTGCCGATTTGCCGTCCTCGCCCGTCCTGGTCACCGCGGAGAGGAACCTGCCCGGATTTTTCTCCGAGAAATCCTTGAAAAACACGACTGCCAGATCGGGGGCTTTCGGCTCGGGAGTGGCAGGATTATCCTTGATAAATTGTGCCACTATCCCGGGGTTGGCCTTTGCCCAATCATCCACATAGCTGGAGTGGGCAGTGTCAGTCTTTACCCATGCCCGGGGAAGAGAATTGTGCAGGTCTGCCCATTGGGCCACAATCCCCGGCTTGCCCTGGTATTTATCCGCACTGAACCAGCTCTCGACGTCAGGAGCAACGAACTGCCCTGCTTTGGGTCCGCTCCGGTATTTCACGACAGGCCCCAGCGAGCGGGCCACCCGGTCGCGAAGCGCGTAATTGGACGCGGCAAGGCTCGATGAAGCCGATGCGGAAGCATCGTATGACGCAGCGGAAGGCCGGGGCTGAAAATATTCATCCTTCGTAAAAGGCTGTGCGATCAGTTTCGATCCCGCGTAGTTGCCATCCGGTCCCTTCAGCATGCTGCCGTTGGACTGGAAAGGGAACAGGGTTTGTCCGATCACCCACAGCACCAGCGGATAAATAACGCAGCAGATGACCACCCCGAATATCAAAAGTAGAGCGCTTTTAGAAAGATATCGCATCATGTCCGCGTCTCCTGAAATCATTTTCCCTAGCTGGCCATGTGCAGGGCCACCATAACCACATCGATCAGTTTGATTCCAATGAAAGGCAAAATCACGCCGCCCAGTCCCCACACGAGCAGGTTTCTACGGAGCAGGGCATCCGCGCCGAGCGGCCGGTAGCGAACCCCCTTAAGCGCAACGGGGATAAGCGCGGGAATAATCAGCGCATTGAAGATGACAGCCGAAAGGATCGCCGAGGTCGGCGAATGGAGGTGCATAATGTCGACCGCCTTAAGCCACGGCAGAGTGCCCGCAAAAAGCGCCGGAATGATCGCGAAGTATTTCGCCACGTCGTTTGCAATGGAAAAGGTCGTGAGCGAACCTCGAGTCACCAGGAGCTGTTTTCCGATTTCCACCACTTCGATAAGCTTCGTAGGATCGCTGTCCAGGTCGACCATGTTCGCGGCTTCTTTGGCTGCCTGGGTCCCGGCGTTCATGGCGAGCGCTACGTCTGCCTGGGCAAGGGCGGGGGCGTCGTTTGTGCCGTCACCCATCATAGCCACCAATTTCCCTCCCACCTGCTCCTTTTTGATGTAGGCGAGTTTCGTTTCGGGGGTCGCCTCGGCCAGAAAGTCATCGACTCCTGCCCTTTTGGCTATCGTTGCGGCCGTCAGGGGGTTGTCGCCCGTTATCATCACGGTCCGAAGCCCCATTCTTCTCAATCGTTCGAAACGCTCCGCCATGTGAGGCTTGAGGATATCCTCGAGGACGACCAAACCGACAATCTCCGAGCCTTCAGCGACCGCAAGCGGCGTAGCTCCCTCGGAAGCCACTTTATGGACCAGTGCGCTGAGTTCAGGGGGCGCACCGCTTCCATTTCCATTAACGAATTTGACAATAGCGTCCGGCGCGCCTTTCCTTATTTTTCGGCCGTCGGGCAGGTCGATTCCACTCATGCGCGTTTGCGCCGTGAATGCTATGAACTTGGCGTCCGCCGGGACATCTACGGGCGTTGGGTGGTCTTTCTCGAATAGGCTCACGATGCTTTTGCCCTCGGGGGTAGCGTCTGCGGCCGAGGCCAGGGCGGCCAGGCGCCCGACATCCGGGGCCGAGTACTTTCCAATCGGCAGGAACGTAGTTGCGTTCCTGTTGCCAATGGTGATGGTCCCGGTCTTATCGAGCAGCACGACGTCGACATCACCGGCCAATTCCACGGCCTTGCCGCTCTTTGCGATGATGTTCGCCTGAAGAGCGCGGTCCATGCCGGCGATTCCAATCGCCGCAAGCAAAGCGCCGATAGTAGTCGGAATGAGGCAGACCAGCAGGGCGATAAGGGTGGGAACATCGGTGCCAAGACTTTTCACAGGCCCCTGGCTTCCAAGGTAGCTCTGCATGTATAGTTCTGCATTGCGGGCCATCGGCAAAAGAGGAATAACGACAATGAGAAAGACCAGCGTAAAGGCGGAGAGCACCAGGGTAAGAGCGATTTCGTTCGGGGTCCGCTGGCGGATGGCGCCTTCCACCAGCGCGATCATCCGGTCCAGGAACGATTCCCCTGCGCCGCTGGTTATCTCGATAACGATACGGTCCGAGAGCACGACGGTGCCTCCGGTCACCCCCGACCGGTCGCCGCCCGCTTCGCGAATTACCGGCGCCGATTCGCCAGTTATCGCAGATTCGTCAACAGAGGCGATTCCCTGGATTATTTCCCCGTCTCCGGGAATTGTCTGACCCGCTTTCACGACCACCCGGTCGCCAGGTTTCAGGGCCGTCGAGGAGACCTCTTCGATGCCGCCTGTGGCAAGCAGGCGGTGGGCGGGAGTGTCGTAGCGGGCTTTTTTGAGCGACTCAGCCTGGGCTTTTCCGCGCGCTTCAGCGAGGGCGGTCGCAAAATTTGCGAAAAGCACGGTCAAAAATAGCCATACATCCAGAGCTATGAAGTATCTAACCGAGACCTGGCTCGATGAACCGCTCCATAAGGCTTCGAAGATATAAAGAAGGGTAAGAACAGCCCCAACCAATACTACGAACATGACAGGATTTTTCCACTGGAGGTCGGGCCGCAGCATTTTGAACGCCTGCTTCAGGGCGACCTTCGCAGTTTCCTTCTCCAGCAGCGACCGCGCTTTTACACGGCGCACCGGCTGAGACTGCTCCAGGGTCGTGCGGGCATGCGCTGCCGCCCTTTCAACATCAGAAACTTCCCCGCTCATATCCGCAACTCCTTTGATTGAGTCTTTTTTCCCTCGTTTTAAGATCGTCTTTGATTAGCGCGCCCTGCCATTATCCTCCAAAAGGCATCGGGCCGAAATGCTCCGCCACAGGCCCAAGCACCCCCACCGGCAAAAAGAGCAAAGCGCCGACGATAACTACAACCCCTAAAAGGAGAAAACCGAAGGTAAAGCCATCATCCCGAAGTGTGCCAAGGCCAAACGGGCTTGCCTTTTTCGCCCCCAGGGACGCCGCCATGGCTACGGGCGCGATAATCGGCAGAAACCGGCTGAAAGCCATGACCAGGCCGGCTGCGATATCGAATGCAACGGCGCTCGGAGCTGGATTCGCCGCATTCCAGAACCCGTAGGTCACCCCGAGGCCGTCAAAGGCCGACCCATTGTTGGCCGAAGCCGACGAGAACTGGTAAAGAATCTGCGAGAAGCCATGCGCGCCCGGGTTGCTAATCGCCTGGAGCCCCAGGGCGGTCCCGGCGAAAAGCCCCGTGGGCCACAGAATCATGACCGGGTGAACCAGGATGGCTATCATTGCGAACGTCACTTCGCGGGCCCCGATTTTCTTTCCGAGATATTCCGGCGTTCTTCCCACCATCATGCCGGCGACGAAGAGCCCCGTTATGATAAAGGTCAACATGTTTATCATCCCAACACCCTTGCCGCCATAGAGGCAGTTGAGCCACATTCCGGCCATGGGCGAAAGCGCTGAGACCGGGTTCAGGCTGTCCGTCTCGGCATTTACGGCGCCGCATGTCACGTCGGTAGTGAGGGCATCGAAAGTTGCACCCGCAGAGGCGCCAAAACGCATCTCCTTGCCTTCGAGATTGCCCCGATGCTGGTCAACCGGCAAGCTCGGAACCGTCGGCAGGGTAACGATGCGCTTCCCGCGCGGCACTGCCGCGCCGGGGACCTCGAACTTCTGTTCCACAGGTTGTCCGGTCAATCCGGGGTTGGGTTTCAGGGTATCGAAACAGATTGACCAGACGATTGTGCCTGCCATCATGAACAGCATGACGCAGAAAATAACAAGGGAGTGCCGGAATTTGTTCAGCATCCGGCCATACATCAACACCAGAGCGAACGGAAAAATCATCATCGCCAGTGTATTGAAGAAATTGGATAATCCAGTTGGATTTTCGAACGGGTGCGCGGAGTTCATGCCGTAGAACCCGCCCCCGTTGGTGCCCAGCATCTTCATCGATTCAAAGGCTGCGACCGGCCCCACGACAATCGTCTGCTGTTTCGCCTCGCCCGTGTCGGTCGTTCCCATCGCTCCCGGTTCGAGCGTGGAAACCTGGTGCGAAGTCCGGAAGGTCATCGGAGATCCCTGGGTTATGAAAAAGAGGCCGAATATCAGGGCGGCGGGGACGAACATGTAGACCAGCACCCGCCACATATCGACGAAGAAGTTGCCAACCGATGATCCGCCACGCAGAGCGCGGATAATTGCGACCAGCGCGCAAAGACCTATCGCCGCTGATAAAAAGAGATTGAAAATCCCGAAGAAGATCTGGCTGAAGTTGGATAGGTGCTGATCGCCTGAATAATGCTGGAGGTCCGTGTTCGTCATGAAGGAGATGACGCTGTGAAAGATGGTGCTCGGGGCCAACATTGTCTTGCCGTCAGGATTTAGCGGCATCCAAGGCTGGAGCGCCAAAACCAGAAAACCGAAGACGAACATCAGGGTATTGAACAGGAGCAAGGAGAATAGATACTGCTTCCAGTTTTGTCCGCCGCTGTCCAGGCGCTCCTCGAACCAGCGGAACCCCCTCCAGGGGCGGTATTTCCCATCCATGATCCACGCCATGTAACGACTCAACGGGAAAGCGACGACAGTGGCCGTTGCGAGGAGCGCCACAGGAAGAAGCCATACCTGAATAAACGTCATTTGTGTTTCCTTTCAGGATCGGTAAAACGCCGGGGTTTCCTGGTGCATTGTCAACCAAGTTCTTATGTCATCGGGTCGGACCGTCACCCCGGCGAAAGCCGGGGGCCAGTGCTTTAAACAGCCGAAAGGACCCTGGATTCCGCCCCGGCCTCCTCCGGGGTGACGCGCCGGAATGACGCACTACTGCTCTGAGCATGCTGGAATCAAGTTGACAATGCACTAGAACCATTCCGGCCGAATCATGGCAACGACCAGATAGACAAAAAGGAATACGGCGACAGCCGCTGTAATGTAGATCATGGCTTGAACCCCTTTGCCCTAAATCTTTTCGCAAGCTTTCACGAACAAAAACACAAGCGCCATCACCCCTATGCCCAGGAAAAACATTCCCGGCAGCCAGGTTGCCGGATTCTGCGGATCCATCTGCTATTGCTCCTTTCGAAGAAAACGTTGTTTCGCCGGCTCAACGGGATAAATCATCCGCCAATCCATGTTGTCACATTGCCTTCACCTCGCCGGACAACCGGTCTGCGGCATTGAGCGTGAAAGAAAATTTGGTGCCTCTTCCGGGCTCACTGCTCACTTCCACCCTGCTGCCATGGGCCTCGATGATCTCCTTCACGATGGCCAGGCCCAGTCCCGTGTTGCTCGGCTGCCCGCCGCGGCCCGGCACCCGGAAGAATTTCTCGAAAATATGCGGCAGGGACTCCCCGGGTATTCCCGAACCGGTGTCCTCGACGGCAAAAAGCACCGCCCCGTTCTCCCTGCGTGCCGATACTTTCACCTCTCCCCCTGGAGGAGTGAATTTGAGCCCGTTGCTGAGCAGGTTGGTAAAGACAATTTCAAGTCTCAACCTGTCGGCGAGGACCTGCGGGATATCTCCGGGCAGATCGAGCACCAGGGACACTCCCCGATCTACGAAGGATGGCCTCATCTCCTCGATGACATTTAGAAGAACCTGCTCGGGACTCACCGGAACGAGCTCGACAGTTGAACGTCCTGATTCCAGTCTGCTGATGTCAAGCAAGTTTTCGATGATACGGTACAGACGGTCGCTGTCCTCTTTAGCTGCTATCACGAGTTCGGCCTGTTTGGTGCTAAGCGGACCGAGTTTTTCATTCAGCAATACATGGGCCGCAAGCCGGATGGAAGTCAGAGGGGTCTTTAGTTCATGTGAAACAGTCGAAATCAAACCGCTTTTGACCTCATCGAGCTTGCGCAGCCGGGTCACATCCGACAGGATGAGCGTCACTCCGATGAGCCGTTTTTCCTCGTCGAGTATCGGGACCGCGTCGGGCAGAAAGAAATGCTCCTCTCCGTCCTTGAAAACCTGGATAGCCGAATCATACGTTTTCAGGCGGATGGGGCGCATTTCACGCCGTGCTCGTTCGAAGAGTTCGCCTATGTTGGCATTTTCGACCGACTGAATGGTTGTTCCTGCCCTGAGGGCAAAAAGATGTTGAGCCGTTTCGTTGGAAAGCTCGATATCGCCTTCGGGATTGCAGATGATAACGGCGTCCGAAACAGAGTTAAGCGCTGACAGAGTTGCTTTCTGAGTGCGAATGAGCCGCGCGCGGTTCGTTCGCCTGAGTTCGCGCAGGCTTGATGTCATCTCGTTAAAAGCCTCGGCAAGCTGCCCGATTTCATCCCCCGATCTGGCCTTTACGACAAGATCGAGGTTTCCCTGCTGAATTTCTTTCACCGAGCGGGTAAGGTGAGATATCGGCCGCAGCATCGACGGCCCGATAATCATGACGAAGATCAGCGCCAGGATTGTCCCTGCCAGCACCAGTGCGATCACGTTGCGATTTGTTTCGGCTGCCTGATGGCGCACCTGGCCGTCGGCGGAAATCATATTGTTCAAGTTGATGTCCATTATTTGCTGTGCCGCATCGAGAACGGCGTCGGAGTGCGGCAGCAGCCTAGTCCGGTAAAAGTCCCGGCGTGCGGCGCCGGTCTCCGGCATTTGAAGAAAAGTCTCCAGTTCGCTCCTGTAAGTTTTCCAGGATTGCGTCAGTCTGTTCGTAAGCTCCTGCTCGCCGGTCACGGTAACGTTGCCCTGCTGGAATTTCAGACTCCGGGAAAACTTGAGAACCGCTGAATCTATATTGGTCCTCTCGGCGCCGCCGCCCCAAAGGTATGCCTCTGCGCCCCGCTCGATTTCCTGGATTGCCTGCTTCATGTTCAGGCAGGCGGCTACACTGTTGTAGTTTTCCCTGAAAATCCGATCGATCGTCTTGCTCGACTCCGTAATCGTCCTGATACTTATGAGGCCCGCCACAAGAAGAATCAGCAGCGGTCCGCAGGAGGCCAGGAGCAGTTTGGTTTTTAAGCTCATGAAGATACCCCTCATCGATTCGGTATGGCAAATCACGTGCCAATTGCCATTAAAACTAAGTTATGTAATTTCAATGGCTTGACTAAGAATAGCAGCGGCTGGACGCCTGGAAGATTTCAAAATGAAGGATGAGTTCATTTCAGGCATTTCAGAATGAAATGCGAGGCAGTGGTCGGAGGCCAGTGGCCAGTGGCTGGAAATAGCTCGTCTGACTACTGATCACTGACGACAGGCAACTGCCCTGTTATAGCCCGTATTTCTTGCGTTTCCGCCACAGAGTCACTGAATCCATTCCCAAAATCCGGCATGCTTCTTCTATGGACTTGCTCGAAGCCAGCACGCGCCGGATATGGGTCCTTTCGAGTTCTTCCATGGTTACCAGGTCGCCCGCCGAAGGCTCGCGCTCCAAAGGTTTCAGCTTGAGCGGCAAGTGATGGATCCCCACGTGCGCCTCTTTGCATAACAGGACCGAGCGTTCGACGACGTTTCGGAGTTCCCTCACATTACCGGGCCATTCGTAGTTCCTGAGGGCTTTGGAGGCCTCTTGCGAAAATCCCTGGATCCGCCGGTGGTTCTGCCTGGCAAAAAAAGCCAGAAGAACCTCGGCCAGCGGGACAATGTCCTCCTGTCGCTCTCGAAGCGCAGGGATCGTGATCTCGACGACATTGAGTCTGTAGAAAAGGTCCTCACGAAACCGCCCCGTCTTGATTGCCGATTCGAGGTCGATATTGGTCGCCGCTATGATTCTCACATTGGCTTTCCTTGTTTTCAGGTCGCCAACGCGCTCATAGGCCTTTTCCTGGAGCACCCTGAGCAGCTTCGCCTGGATGGACAGAGGCAAATCGCCGATTTCATCCAAAAAGAGGCTCCCCCCTTCGCAGGCGGCGATGCGCCCCGGATAATCGCGCAAAGCCCCGGTAAAGGACCCTTTCGCATGCCCGAAAAGTTCGCTTTCAAGCAATTCGGCCGAAAGTGATGGACACGATACAGTCCCGAACGGTTTCGAAGACCGGCCGCTCCAGGAGTGGATCGCATGGGCGAGAATTGTCTTGCCCGTACCGCTTTCGCCACGAATAAGGATGGTGGCTTCGCTGTCCGCCACTTGCCGGGCCATGGCCAAAGCTCGCTGCATCGCAGGGCTCCGGCTCTCGATAACGGCCTCGGGCACGAATTCTTTCAACCTTTCCTGAAGGGCCGCTACCTTTTGCTCCAGAGTTCTTACTTCAAAAACCTTACCGACCAGAACCGATACCTGATTATTGGTAAATGGTTTGGGCAGGTAGTCGAAAGCGCCGCGCCTCATTGCCTCGACAGCGGTGTCAATCGAAGCGTAGGCCGTAATCACGATGCATTTAATCCACGGGCAGATCGCGTGCAGATTACCGATCAGGTCAATTCCAGATTCCGAGCCCAGACGAAGGTCCACCAGGGCCAGATCGAAATAGCGCGCGTTGGCCTCAGCCAGGGCATCTTTGCCATTGCTTACAGCGGTTACATGATGGCCCTCGGCCTCCAAAGCGATGCCGAGGGTCTTCCGGATATTGGGTTCATCATCGACGACAAGAATGGAAAGGACCAATGGGCCGTTCACGTGTTCTCCTATCTTAGTCCAACCAGCCGCTCGACGGTCCGCGCAACCTGCTCGATAGTAAAAGGCCTACGCAGAACTGCCGCCCACTTGTGCTTATCGACTAATTCGCTGTCTTCGTAGACGCCGGTTAGCAGGATGATCGGCGCTCCGATACGGACAAGTTCGTCCAGCTCGGCGCGTTGATATGGAAGGTTTTTGATTTCGAGAACGATAGCGGCAGGCTTTTCGACAATTTCACGGCAGAGCATCACAACGGCGTGGAAGATGCTCACAAAGCCTTCCACCTCGCAGCACCGCTCGATCAGAACAGCCCTTATGTTTGCCCGCTCCCATTGATTGTTGTCGATTATCCAGATCAGGGGCTTTTTGCAGCTTGCCATAAGGCGCCAAAAAAGGGCGGCGATAAGCCGCCTGTTACACCCTGAGCCCCGTTCAGGCTCCCTAGGTTGGTCTTGCAACGACGCTTAAGGCCGGCCAAGATGAACAAGGTAGGAGCGGGCCTTGCCCGCTAAGCCTTTCGGGACGCATCGGGTTCATCGCGCGCAAGGCGCGCTCCTGCACTAACGTCGCTGTAAGGTCAGATACCGGCCCACAGAAAACGAGGTTCTCTAATGTCCACAGTGTGGGCAGCTCGGACCTTCATCCTCTTCGGGCTTCTTGCCGGCGTCTTCCAACTCTTTGGCGAACTTGCGTACGATTTCAGAAATCTGCTTCAGCCTGTCGTCGACTTTTCTGTAGATGGTACCCTCCGGATAAGTTCCATCCTCTTTGAGCGTGCCCGCATCCATTCCCGTAAGAATCTTCAGCCCTTCATCAACGGTTTCGACGGGCCAGATGTGGAATTTGCCTTCAGCGACTGCATCTACTACTTCCTGGTCAAGCATCAGGTTGCGGATGTTCTTGTGCGGAATCATGACGCCCTGTTCGCCGGTGAGTCCTTTGGCTTTGCAGATGTCGAAAAAGCCCTTGATCTTGTAGTTCACGCCCCCGATGGGCTGGACCTCGCCCTTCTGGCTGACCGATCCCGTCACGGCGATACTCTGTTTCAAGGGCGTCTCACTGATGGCGCTGACAAGGACATAGTATTCCGTGCTCGAGGCGCTGTCTCCGTCAATCATTCCGTAGCTTTGCTCGAAGCACACCGAGGCAGAGAAGGCAATGGGCTTGTTGTGGGCAAACCGCTCTCTGAAAAGGCTGCTCAATATCATCAACCCCTTGGTATGCGTAGCCCCGCTCATTTTCGATTCGCGGTCGATAGACACCATCCCCTCGCGCCCGACCGAAACGGTTGCCGTAATCCGGTTCGGCCTGCCGAAAACGTGATCACCGGTCATCAACACCGCAAGGCCGTTAACCTGCCCTACCTTCTCACCTTCGGTATCGACCCATATAATATCTTTCTCTATTACCTCTTTTACCCGCTCTTCGATAAGGTTGGAGCGATAGATTCGCTTTTTGACCGCTTCGTCTACGTGCTTTCTCTGTATAAGTTCGCTGCCCTCAATGCCGGCAAAGTAATTGGCTTCCCGAATCAGGTCGGCAATGGTCCCAAGCTCGAGGGTGAGCTTATCCCTGTCCTCGGTAAGCTCCACACTGTATTCGAGCACACGGGCGACTCCAGTCTTGTCCAGGTGCCTTATCTGGTGGTCGTTGCAATAGCGGGCGATCATCCTCGAGCATTCGAGGATCTGGCCCGGCTTTCTGTCCATCTGGTCGCTCATGTGGGCCTTGACCTTGAAGAGCTTCTGGAAACGGTCATCAAGGCTGTAGAGCAACTGGTAGATGTACGGGTCACCGGTGAGCACGATCTTTAAATTGAGCGGGATCGGCTCGGGTCGAATCGTGCGTGTACTGAAAATTCCGTAGAGCTCGCCCAGATCTTCGATCCTGATTTCTTTGTCACGCAGCGCCCTTTTTAGAGCTTCATAGGAGATGAACCATTTGAGCAGGTCGAGCGCCTTCATCACCAGATAGCCGCCGTTGGCCTTGTGGAGCGATCCGGGTTTGATCATCGTATGGTCGGTAAACAGCGCCCCGAACCACGCCTGCCTCTCTATCGAGCCGAAAAGGTTGGGATAGGCCGGATTTGATTCGATGACAACCGGAGCGCCCTTGGTTTCCGAGTTGTCGATAAGCACGTTCACATCGTACTTGCGCAGGTTCACCTCCCTGGGAGGGACGGCAAACGGCGCTACGGGCTGCCCCGGCATCTGCTGCTGGGCTTCGGGCTTCTTCTTGAAATCGTCTATATTCTCGAGGATATCCTCCTGAACCTCCTTCAAGTAGTCGAGCACCTGCTGGTCGTCCTGGTATTTTTCCTCGTAAGAATCCATCAACTGTCCAACCACAAAGAGAGCTATCTCGTTGTCCAGCTTTGTGTGTTTTTCCTTGAATTCGTTTTCAGCCTCGCGAATTCTCTTGATGGTGTCCTTCATTCTCTCATGCAGTTCGTCGCTCTTGCTGCGCAGGTATTGGCGCTCCTCCTCGCTCAGGTGGCGCAGGTCCTCCTGGGTCATCGGCTCGCCTTCTTTGTTGGAGGGAATGATCACCATGCCAACCTGCGAGAACTGAAGTATGAATCCCTGCTCGCGCGCTTCCTGCGAGAGTTCGTCGATATACTCCCGCCTTAGCTTCTCGAATGCCTGGTGCACTTCGCCCTCTTTGGCGCGGTAGTCGTCGCTGTCGAAAACCTCGGGGATTTTCGCCTGGAGCGTGGCTATGAAATCATTCATATCCTTCTTGAGCAATTTGCCTCGGCCGGCGGAGATTTTGAGGCCCTTGGGCTTGTCCTGCTCCTTGAAATTGTAGACATAGCACCAGTCGGGCGGCGTGGACTCCTGCCTGGCCTGATCTTCGATGAAGGTCCTGGCTGTGTAGGTAAGACCAGCTTTCGCCGGTCCGGCAATAAAGATGTTATACCCCGACTCCTTCATCCCCATCCCGAAATTGATGGCGTCAATCGCGCGTTCCTGTCCCACGACCCTGTCGGCCGGAGCCTCCAGTGAAGCGGTAGTATCAAACGCAGGCAGGTCGTCCTCGAAATGCGCTCGCAATTCCTGTGCGGGAAGTCCCTGGACTATCTCAGGCATAAGCTTGGCTCCTCTGTATTTTCGTCACGTTGAATCACTCATCGATGCTTTCTTCGATAGGTACATCACCCTGGCCCACCACTTCGAGCTTGGCTCGTTTCTTGTGGCTTGAGGCCGCTGTCTGTAAAACGGTGCGGATTGCGTTTATCGTGTTTCCGCTTTTCCCTATGATCTTGCCGAGGTCGTCAGGTGATATTTTAAGTTCGATAAGCACCGTGTCATCCTCTTCACGCTCCTCGAGCTCCACTTTTTCCGGATGATCGGCAAGAGATTTTACAAGATATTCCGCCAAGTCTTTAAGCGCCACTTTATCCTCCAGCAATCCGGTCCCCTCCGAGCTTCTCCCGGACCGAGCGAATTTTCTGTTCCGTGCTGCCCTTCCTGTCCCGCCGGTCGTCAATCCTGATCTGTGTCAGGACCCGCATCGCACCGGCGGCGAAACAGCTCTCGTGCATCTGCCGTATGGCTTTGAGAATGTCGTCCAAATCGCCTGAGATAATCGTGCCCATTGCCGTCAGTTCATATTTGAGGGCGGTCTTTTCAAGCACCTTGATCGCCCCTGCCACATAAGAACTCACACTCGTGCTCTCAATACCGATTGGAACAATGCTCAGTTCCACTATTGCCATGTGCGCCGCCTTTCCGACCGGCTCCGCCAGCTCGAGTACTTACAAACCCGTTAAATGAGGCCATTGCCGCCAATCCCGCCAAAGTTTCGTAGAGGTGCTCAACCGTATGAGGTTCCATGGTCAACACGGGCGAAATTTTCTTTTCACCCAGAAAATTAAAAAGATAATCAAAATCGATCGTACCCGAACCTACAGGAAGATGTGTGTCGAAAGAACCATCGTTATCATGAAGGTGAACTTCCTTCAAGTGCGGCCAGGTGGCCTGGAGCCATTTGTCCAGGGTTGTCCGCGAAAACGAGTGCTGGTGCCCGATGTCCAGGCAAAAGCCAAACCAGGGCGATTTTATACCCTCCAATAACTCCAGGAGCAGCTCCGGGTCTTCCTCCCAGACATTCTCCAACACCAGAGGCGTCCTCAGAATTTCCGCCCGCCGGACAAAAGGCGCCCATGTTGAAAGGCCGTTCTCGATCCACACCCGGCGATGTCCCCGATGATGCCTCGGATCGAAACCGGTATGGCAGACGACCTGCTCCGGGCGGATTTTCTCCACCAGGTCGAACAGGCTGCCCAGCCTCGACACGGTGACTTTTCTTATGTCTGGATCGATGCTTCCCGAACACAGATCCCAAAAAGGCCCATGAACGGTGATTCGGCTCCCTTTCTCACGCATTCGCCCGATGACTGCGCATACGGCGTCGGCCGGAGAACTTTCCAGATCCTCGGCCCCAAACCCGATCTCGATATTTATGCCGTTTTCGATAACCATGTCTATATATCGTTCAATATAATGCCAGGGCATGTTGATGAACACCTGCCCAAACACCGCCCGCATTGCGGGGCTGATTCGGTGGCCTTTCATGGTTCAGATTCCGGTTTAGTTAAACTCGACATTTCAACCGCCTGTGTCAACATAAAAAGCCCCGATTCAGCCGGAATATAGATGAATTTCTTTAATATTGACACGATGTGTGATCCGGCACCTATTTAGGAGCAAGAAGCCAATAAGTCAAATGCTTAGTGGTTTCCATCCGGAAAAGGTCCTTTCCCGCCCCCGGATCAGGAGCCGAAGGGTGTCCCGCACGAAAAAAGTTGATTATTGACTTTTAAACCTTTTTAATTGCAACCTTGTTTAAATCTTCAAGATTCTACTCTCTTTCCAGGTTGCCCGGCAGCGCCGGTTACTGCGCATGGGACAAATGAATTTGGACGCGTCCCGGGCGAGGTGGGCGCATCCATGATGGTGGGCGGCAATATCTGCGGCTATACCCGAGTGCTCACCACGGCGACCGTCCTCGAAGTCTCGAAGGGGGAATTCAACCTGGCGGCAGGATTGAACATCATCTTGCTGGTGCTCTCTTTTTTCATAATGGCTGCGCTCAGTTATCTGCAACAGCGCGGAAGGCGGCCCTGAGCAGCGGCCAAGCTTAAATCAGGACACGAAGATGAAGCAGTACGTGATCGATCAGTTGAGGGAACACGACCATGAGAAAATCCTTGAATTCCTGCGGAACAATGCTGATGCATCCGAATTTGGAGACATTTTCTGGGTTATGCTTCCAGGAGAACTCTACTCGGATACCCAAAGGGAGCATAAGCAATGCCGGCCATTTTGCTTTGCCGTAAATCTGTCTTACAAGCAGGTTGATTTCGAACTGCTGATCCGCAGCCGCCGGATTCTGCGGTGCGCTTGCATTCGCTACGCCGACAAAAAGCAGCGGGATTACATCATAGAGTATGCCGACCGGATGCTGGAGGAGCTGAATATCAAGATTTAGAACTTCCCATCCGGTTCATCGATGCTTTCAGGTTTCTGATATTTTGCGCGTAGTCACCCCTGAAAACCGCCGAACCGGCGACGAAGACATCGACGCCCGCTTCGGCAAGTCCTCCGGCTGTCTCAGGGTTTACTCCTCCGTCAACCTGGAGAAGTGTGGAAAGCCCCGCATCGTTTATCAACCTGCGGCATTCCCGGATTTTGGGCAGCACGTTCCGGATGAACGCCTGTCCGCCGAACCCGGGATTGACGGTCATAAGCAAAACCATATCGACATCCGGCAGCACCACATCGATCACGCAGAGCGGTGTAGCCGGGTTGAGCGCAACGACAGCCTTTGCTCCAAGCTCCTTTATTCTCTGGATCACCCTGTGAAGGTGGACGCAGGCTTCGGCATGGACTCCCAGCCACTTGGCCCCGGCTTCGACGAAATCTTCCAGGTAGCGCCCGGGTTTTTCTATCATCAGGTGAACGTCCAGAGGAAGGCGTGTCACCTCGGCAAGAGCCTTTACCATATAGGGCCCTATGGTTATGTTTGGCACGAAATGGCCGTCCATGACATCGACATGTATCCAGTCGGCCCCTGCGGCTTCGACAGCTTCGACCTCTTCTGCAAGCCTACCGAAGTTGGCGGACAGAATGGAGGCGGAGAGAAGTTTTTTCATTGTTCACCTGCAGATGTCATCTTCCACCGGTTCGAGATAAAGCTCGATGGCTTCTTTAATGTTTTCCAAAGCTTCGTCCCTTGTTTCGCCTTCACTTATACAACCGGGAAGACCGGGGACCACGACAGTAAAACCCCCTTCTTCACTTGGCTCTAATACGGAGGTGCGTTCAAGATTGTAGTAACGCAAAAGAGCGGGGGAATGATTCCCCTCAATCTCCAGGCTCCGCCAGGCGCACACGCGCAAGCGCGTGTGGCCGAGCGCTCGGCGGTTGCGGCCCCTGCAAGTATACCAGATATTGCCGCACATTGGAGTGGTTTCTCCAGACAAAGTGAATAGAACTGATTTAGGTGTTTTTAAATAAGAATTCATCTCATGTCCGTCAGATCACAGATTTCAGGACTTCTTCAAGCGCGGCAAGTCCCACCGGCGCCTCCCCGCTCAAATGCACCCTCAGAACTCTGCGCCGGTGTTTGCGCAGTGCTTCGAAATCGCCCAGGGCCTGGGCTCGCATCAACATTCCGAAGGTATACGGCTGACCGGGAATCCCGATGTCCTCGGTAATGTCCGAGGTAAGCAGAAGAAAAAATCCCTTGCTCGGTCCCCCCTTGTGAAGCTGGCCGGTCGAGTGCAGGTAACGCGGACCGTAGCCTGCTGTGACGGCGATTCGCATCCTGTCTCTTACAAGTAAACGAATCCGCCGCAGTGCCCTCTCGTTCGCTTCATCTTCGGTGAGGTAGGCGAGAATGCCCAGGTAATCCTCCCGGGAAGTCCCCTCGAAAAACATTGACAACGCCTGCGAGACGCTGGAAGCCCCACCGGCCAGGTAAAGCCTCAGCGGACCGTGCGACATCTCCATCGCGGCCTCCGGCACCCTGCCCTGCTTTTTGACTTCATCGAGCATCTTGCCTGTAAATTCCTTGGTTTCCGGCACGTTCGGCTGATCGAATGGATTTATGCGGAGCAAGGCCCCGGCTGTCGCGGTGGCAATCTCCCAAAGGAAAAACTGCCCTCCGAGGTCGAGCCGGTCGCGCATATGAACCGTGATGACCGGGTGGCCGGCTTTGCGCAAAGAATCTGCTTTGAGCTCCAAAAACTCGTCCGGTTCGTTCCTCATTCTGAATTCAACAAACAGCCGGTCTTCTCCGTAATCTTGCCGGTTTTCTATCGGATCGTCCGATACCGGAACCACTCCTGTCCCCTCTTTTCCCGTGCTTTCGGCAATAAGCTGTTCCAGCCACATTTCAAATGAGCAAATGGGCCCGGGCAGAAGAAAGGTCAGCTTGTCCCTTCCGCCCGCCGCAAGGACGCCGATCGCTGCCCCGAGCGCTGCTCCGGGATTTTGGGAAAGGGGCCTTCCAATGCGGCATTCATCCAGCATCTTTGAGGCCCTGAGGAGCAGTTCGCTTAAATCGATGCCCACCAGCGCGGCAGGCGCCAGCCCGAAATAGGAAAGCGCCGAAAAGCGTCCGCCGATATCCGGATAATTGAGAAAAACTTTGCGGTAGGAGCGCTCGGCGGCTAATCTCTCGAGCATGGAGCCCGGGTCCGTTATTACCCCGAAGTTTTCGCCGGCGCGGTTTGCCTTTATGCTTTTGACTCTTTCAAAAAAATACTCGCCGAAAGAACGGCTCTCGACAGTGGCGCCGGACTTGCTGGCCTCGATGAAAAAAGTGTTGGCAAGAGGAAGGCCTCGTTCAAGCCGAATGACGGTAGCCGGATCGGTGGTGTCGAGCACCGTCAGCGGCAGACCGGGAGCATGCCTGCCGAAAGTTTCGCTGAAAACCAGCGGCGCAAGGCTGCTTCCTCCCATGCCCATCAGAAGCACGTGGCGAAACCCCGCTTTCTTCAGCTCGGCGGCAAACTCGGCAAAATCGGGGACAGCCCGCCTCACCTTCACGGGACAATCCAGCCAGCCCATCGAGTTTGCAATTATTTCCTGCTGGTCCGGTTCCGTTTTCCAGATCGAGGGGTCCTTTTTCCAGAGCCGGCCGAATAAATCGGCCTCCTCAAGATCTTTCAGCTTCTCCATTACCGCCGATTCGAGCCCTGTCAGCTCAAAATCCATTCCAGCCAGCTTCATGCAACCTTCCTCATTGCAAGCGCCGCAGCGCCGATGATCCCGGCTCGGTTTCCGAGCTTTGAAGCACAGATGGCAAGGCGGCCCGTTGCAGTACTCAATGCGCGGCTGCGCACCCCCTTGTCTATGCGCGAGACCATCTCGGGCATTCCTTCTATGATCCCGCCGCCCAGTAATATCTGACAGGGGTTAAGCGCATTTACCAGGGCAGCGACACCCGCGGCCAGAGCGTCGGTAACCTCGTCAACTATCTTGACTGCGAGCGCGTCCCCGGCGTAAAAGGCCTGCACCAGCGTTTTCGCCGTGATCTCTTCGACTTTGCCCCCCGCCATCTTCAAAATCGTGCTGCCCAGGACAGGGTCGGCCTTCACACTCTCATGCGCCCTGCGGGCTATGGCCCATCCGCCGGCCAGTGCTTCCATGCACCCCCTGTTGCCGCAGTTGCAAAGCGGACCGCTAAGGTCCACCGTCATGTGCCCGATCTCCCCGGCCGTGTTGCTGCACCCTTCAAGCACCCTGCCGCCCGAGACGATGCCTCCGCCGATTCCCGTCCCGACAAAGATGCACACCAGATCTGAGGCCCCTCGGCCCGCCCCGAAGAGCCACTCGCCCCACAGCGCCGCCCGAACGTCGTTCGTTACTACTACGGGAATCGAGCATGCCTTTTCAATGTCGCCCCGAAGCGGCACGTCGTGCCAGTCCAGGTTGGGCGCAAACGCGACGGCCCCGGTCCCGGGGTCCACCTGCCCGGCGACCCCGATGCCGATCCCGGATATTGGAATCCCGGACGCGCCCTCGAGCCGCCGAACTCCTTCGACAACCTGGTTTATCACCGCGCTGTAGCCGCCCGCCGTTTCAGTGTCATAGCGGACCAGCTCCAGCACCCGCCCTTCCTCATCGACCGTGCCCAGAGCTATCTTGGTGCCCCCCAGGTCGATCCCGACAGCACAATTTTTCATTGTCAGATTTTCCGGATTTTTTCGGGCAAAACTCGAACGGAAAAATCTTTCATCTTCCGCCAATCGAGCGACCGGTGGCGCGGGACCACCAACACCCCTTCGGCCGTGTGATCCGAGACCGAAATCACGATCTCCAGGGTCCCGCCATCGAGTTCCAAAGATACCCTGTCGCCGTTTGAAAGCCCCGCGTACTCGGCGTCTTTTGCGTGCATCGACATATATGGTTCAGTGGTCGCTGCGTCAAGGGAATCCGACCAGACTGAAAATTCCGTTGTGCTGAACATCCATTCGACCATTAAAAGTTCAAGCCCCTCGGAGCTTTTCGGCTTTTCCAGGGACCCTTCGCTCCGGGTGCTCCACTCGCCTTCCTGCCCGGATTTGCCTTCGAGTATCCTTATTCCATCAACCGGGTAATTGTCCCCATTGAACCCTTCGAAGGCCGTGTGCTCCGCCGGGATAAACTCACCGGGGGATATCGCGCTTTGTCCGGCACCCGGCGCCGGCATACCGGCAATTTCCCAAAGCGCCTCCCAGGCAGGCAGGTGGTCCCCTCCGGGAATAAAATTCCGGTAAACGCGCGGCGGGCGTTCTCCTCCCCAAATTGGCACGCCGCCGTGGTGCACCCGCTGCGCAAACTGGGCCCTTCCTTCCTGATTTATATATGTCGAGCCGGTTTCAAAGATAGTTGAAGCCGGATAAAAAATGGAAGCGCGATTGACCGTCTCCGTTGGAAAATAATCGATCGCTACCAGGAGTTCGAGTTTCGACATGGCTCGATCGAGTCTCGGCCGGTCCGGATAATAGTGGAAAGGATCGCTCTCCACAACCACCAGGGCTCGAACCAGACCTTTTTCGATATCGCCGACAAGGTCCGCAAACGCCTGCCCCTGCGCTCCGGAAAGTATGGCGGAGCTGAAAGAACCTGCCCCCGGCAGCAGATAAAAAAGGCCTGCCTCTTTTCCTGCAAGCCGCAGCAACCGGGCACAATCGGCGGCAAAAGCGGGCGTAGTTTCTCGCGTGACATCGGTTCCGCAAATTATTGCCGGCCTCTTGCTCGATCCGAGCTGTTCGCAAAGCGGGGCAATCCCGGCCGGAAGCCCACGATCTCCATGTCCTGCAACAAGCCCGCGATAAAAATCCATTGCCTCTTTTCCGAACCCGGCCGAATCCTTTTCGACCGCCTTGCCGACGAGCATGCCGAGGTACAGCTCGATATCTGCCGGTGCAGCCGGTATGTGTTTGAAATCGCAGGGCAGGAAGACCGGGCGGGGATCGATCGTGACAATGGGGGCTTGCTTCCTCTGGGCCTGCCTGACCGCCAGCGCGGCCATCCCTGCTTCGTTGACAGGATCGGCCCCTGCAACGATGACAAAATCCGCTTTCTCGATTTCCCGCATCGATACGGCGATTTCGCCGTCGAGTCTTTCAAGGGCCGAGCGGGTCTTCCGGAGTCGTGCAGGATCGAAAAAGAATACCGGGCCGCTCCAGTCCCGTATTCTGCATATTCGCTTGAGCATGCACTGGGACTCGAGGCTGTTTCGAGCCGATCCGACCGCTGCGATCGCCCGGGAACCGTATTTCCCGGCAATATCGCCCAGGGCTTCCCGCGCCCCTGCCAGAGCGGTCTGCGCGGAAACGGCGCTCCCTCCGACTCTCGGTACCCAGGGGCGCTTCTTGTGGTCCGCGCCGCCGTTCGAGTAGGAAAATCCGAATCTTCCCGCGTCGCATATGAAGTAGCCGTTCACATCATGATTGCAGCGGGCCTCCACGCGCATGACCCCGCGGTAATGGGCGTTTGCGACCGTATTGCATCCGAGCGAACAGTGGTTGCAAAGCGATGGGGATCTCTGCAGATCCCATCTTCGCACTTTGAACCGGGCGGTCTTGTCCGTGTAGACGCCGGTAGGGCAAACATCCACCAGGTTTCCCGAAAAAGGGCTTTCGAGCTTGCCGTCCGAAAACCTGCCGAAGTACATACGGTTTCCGATCTGCAGGGCGCCGAGGTCTCTGTATCCGGCAAACTCTTGATAATACCTCGAACAGCGGTAGCAATGAATGCAGCGATTCATTTCATGCTGAATGTAAGGTCCCAGGTACTGGTCCCGATACGTCCGCTTCGTGCCCCGAAAGGTGCGGACGCTGTGTCCGCCGGACACCGTTTCATCCTGCAGCAGGCATTGCCCGCCCTCGTCGCATACGGGACAATCCAGCGGATGATTGATCATCAGCAGCTCGATTATCCTTTTGCGAAATTGAACGGCCTCCTCATCGGTTGTCGAAACGACCATCCCATCCTGAGCTTCCGTCATGCAGCTCATCTGCACGCCTTTGAAGGGACCCTGGACAAATTTGACCGCGCACATCCGGCATGCTCCAACAGACCCCAACGCCTCGTGATAGCAGAAGCGCGGAATCATGATGCCCAACCGTTCGGCGGCGTCGATGACTTTGCTGCCCTTTGGGACCTCTACTTCAAGATCGTCAATGATCAGCCTTGGCATGGAAAGGACATCCTTTTTGACTAATGTGCTGGCGAACTTCGTCTTCAAAGAAATCGAGAAGGCTGATTACCGGCTCGGCGGCCCCGGGAGCAAGAGCGCAGTAAGAGTTCCAAACCTCTTTGCACAGTTTCCTCAAATTGGGGATGAATTCCTCTTCCCCCTCGCCGTTTTCGATTTTCCACAGCAGGTCGCGCATGTAGGGCAGCCCCTCCCGGCAGGGCGTACACCAACCGCAGGACTCACGGGCGAAGAATTCCATGAGGTTCAGGGTGGCGCCCACGAGGCAGGTTTTGTGATCGAAAACCATTATGGCGGCCGTACCGAGACGGTTTCCGATCTTTTTCAGATCTTCGAAATCCATCGGGATATCGTAGTGCTCCCTGGTCATGAACCTCGTTGAAGCTCCTCCCGGAAGGCATGCCTTGAATTCGGAACCCGGAGTCATCCCTCCGCAGTGTTCGTCGATTATCTCGCTTAGCCTGGTTCCCATCGGCAGCTCAATCGCGCCCGGGACATTCACTTTACCGCTTATGCAGTATAATTTCGTTCCGGCCCCGTGAGGGGTGGCGCTCAAGCCTTTGAACCACTCGGGACCGTTGCGCAGAATATGAGGGACATTGGCCAGGGTTTCCACGTTGTTCACAACCGTCGGCTTGTCCCAGAGGCCCTTTTCGGTCGGGTATGGAGGCGGCTTTATCGGGTTTGCTCTTTTGCCCATTATGGCGTTGAGCAGCGCGCTCGCCTCCCCGCAGATGTATCTTCCTCCGCTTCGGTGAACGACAATGTCAAAAGAAAAATCCGTACCCAGTATGTTCCTGCCAAGAAAACCCGCCTGCCGCGCGTATTCGAGCTCACGCTCCAATATGACCGCGCTGCTTTCGTAGGAGGGACGCACGAAAAAGAAAGCCTTGGAAGCCGAAAATGAGTAACCGCACAGGACCATTCCCTCGATCACGCAGTGCGGGTCGATATGGAGCAGCATCCGGTCCTTGAATGTTCCGGGCTCCATCTCGTCGCTGTTTGCGGCAAGGTAGCGGGGAAAAGCGGCCGAGTCCGGCACGGAGGCCCATTTCTTTGCGGTCGGAAAACCGGCGCCGCCTCTACCCAGCAGGCCTGATTCACTCACCAGCCTTATGATCTCTTTGGGGGAAATCCCGCCGCCGACGAACTCTTCGAGCGCCTGGTAGCCGCCGCTTTCGCGGTATTCGTCCAGGGTCGCCACCCGGTTCGGTTTCCTGTTCTTGAACAGCACCTGGGGATATTGCGGCATGAGCTATTCCGATTCTTCAAATTGGGCCTCGGTGGCCAGTTTATCGAGAATTCCGTCGATCTTTTCAGGGGTCAGTTTTCCATACACCCGCTTGTTTATCACCATTGCGGGAGCACGATCGCAATAGCCGATACAGCAGACCGGCAGAAGCGTGAAGAGCCCGTCCGGACTGGTCCCGCCCATGGGAACGCCCACCCGCGCGCTCACGTAGTCGATTACGCGCTGGTGGCCCTCCAGCCAGCAAACAGCGCTGTCACAGACCTTGATTACATATTTGCCCACGGGGCTGCGGTATATGTAGTCATAAAAGGTGGCAAGCTCTTCGAGCTCCAACGGCGTCATGCCGAGCAGCGCCGCCGCCTCGACCATGGCTTCATCGCTCATCCAGCCCTGGAGTTCCTGTATCTGGAACATTACATCGATGGCTTTCTCGCGTGGCGATTCCGCCTCGGTAATCATCTTCTGGAGCTTGAGCTTGAATTCATCCGGCAGCATATTAGTCTTTAGTTTCCAGTTTTTAGTTTTCAGTTCTTGGTTACGACTATACTTCCCCTGCTCCGGGGCGAATACGAAACAACAATGTAATTTATTGAAATTCTTTCATATTACATGAACTTGCGTTATTTTTTAAGTCAACTGAAAACTAAGTCCGTGCCGGTAAAAGTCAATCAGTGAAGGAGAATCCATGAAAACTGCGGAAGCTTACCGGTGGCTGTTGGACTACTCCAAAACCACCGCTCTCTACGAATCCATGAAGAGCCTGCTCAACTGGGACCAGCGCACATACCTGCCCAAAGGTGGCCATTCGCACAGGGCGCAGCAAATTGCGACCCTCACCGCCCTCCTTTACAGGCGCAAAACAGATCCCCGGTTCGGAGAAATCCTTGCGAAGGTCGAAGCCTCCCAAATCCCCCGCGGACCTTTCTGCGATGAAGCCGTGAACCTGCGTGAATGGAGAAGGACCTACGACCGCGCAACCAAAATACCCGAGGAGCTTGCGGTCGAACTTGCAAAGACGGCCTCGCAGAGCGAGCTTGCATGGCAGAGCATGAGGCGCGAAAATGACTGGAAGGGTTTTCTTCCTTACCTCGAACGGATCATAAGCCTCAAGCGGCAGCAGGCTGCCGCGCTCTCTACAGATGGGGAAGAGGTTTACAACGCGCTTATCGAAGATTTCGAACCGGGGGAAAACGCGGCGGGTATCGAACCACTCTTCCACAAGCTGGCAGCCGCAACTTTCGAATTGCTCGAAAGAATCGAAGCAAGCCCCCGGAAACCGGACCCCGCAGCCCTGCGGGGTGATTCGGTCGCGTCCGTGCAGCAGATCTTCATCTCGGAAATAATCGCACACCTGGGCTACGACCTCGGCTCAGGCAGGATGGACCGCTCTGCCCATCCTTTTACCTCGAAGATTGGACCGGGAGACGTTCGAATCACTACCAGGTTCGACCCGAACTCGTTTGTCATGGCCCTGTTCAGCTCCATTCACGAGACGGGACACGCCCTCTACGAACAGGGTCTTCCGGTGGAACACTGGGGCGCCCCGCGCGGCAGGTCCATATCGATGGCCATCCACGAATCTCAGTCGCGCATGTGGGAAAACATGGTGGCAAAGTCCCCCGGGTTCTGGATCCATTTTTATCCTGCGGCGCGCAACCGCTTCCCATGGCTGAATAAAGTCGATATCGACAAATTCCTCTTCGCTCTGAACGAGGTGCGTCCAAGCCTGATTCGCACCGAAGCAGACGAGGTTACCTACAACCTTCACATCATCATGCGGTTTGAACTGGAGAGGATGCTGATCGGCGGAGCGCTTGATCCCGAGGACCTTCCCGAAGCCTGGAACACGAAGATGGAACGATATTTCCGGCTGCTCCCGCCCGACTATTCGGACGGCGTCATGCAGGACGTACACTGGGCGTTCGGGGCAATCGGCTATTTCCCGAGCTATGCTCTTGGAAACATGTATGCAGCGCAGTTTTACGCCAAAGCCGAACAGAAGCTGGGAAGTCTCCACGAAATGTTTGCGGCGGGCGAATTCGCTCCCTTTCTCGAATGGTTCCGGCAAAACGTTCACTCCCCGGGGAGCCGTTATCTGCCCCGCGACCTGGTCAAGGCCGCCACGGGCGAGGACCTGAACGCCGATTACCTGATCGGCTATTTGAAACAAAAGTACGAGAGGCTCTACGAGTTGTAAAATTTGCGACACTTGACTGCTGATTTGGTCGCCAGGATTGAGCAAAACCGCAGGCGCATCCGGGCTACGTCGAGGCTTTTGCGATTGAGGAGCGGCCTAATACCAAGTTGCGCCCATACGGGTAAGAATTGGCGATTGGAACCCCCCTTTTCTAAAGGGGGGCAGGGGGGATTTTGTGAATGGAGGTTTTACCTCTTTGAGCGCAACTTGGTATAAGCAGGCCAAAAGCCGGATGCGAGCGCAAAGGTTTTATTTACGGACAAGCCCTAAGCTTCTTGTTTTTCGAAAACAACGAGTTGATCACCGAGGGGAGGCATCACCTTTTTGCTGTCAAACAACTCTTTGACTTTTCTTAGGATCTGACCTGCCACGGCGTCATAGTCAGCGGTTTTCACCCACGGTCGTACCGCAATTCTGACGCTGGTTTCGGTAAACTTGGCGATACCGATACTTGGAGCCGGAGTTTTCAGGATTCGTTCATCACTTTCCACAATTTCATTGAGAAGTCTCTCAATTTTTAGAATATCATCCTTGTAATTGAATGCTACCTGAATATCCACAAGGCGAGTCGGCTCTGAAGTATAATTGATGATATTGCCCCCGCCAACCCTCGAATTCGGAATGATGATAATCTTGTTGTCAGGACTCTTCAGGGTCGTGGTGAAAATCTCGATTTTTTCGACAATCCCGCTGGCTCCTCCGGCTTCGATGAAGTCACCGACTTTAAAAGGTTTGAAAACGATCATCAATACGCCCGCAGCGAAGTTCGAGAGGGAACCTTGAAGGGCTAAGCCCACAGCCAATCCTGCTGCACCCAGGATAGCTATGAAGGAGGTCGTCTGAATACCCAGTTGCCCAAGGGCGGCAAGGATTACGAAGGCCATCAAAGCTACATAAGACAGGCTCGCAACAAAAGAAATAAGGGTCGTGTCCACCTTCGTTTTCACCATTACATTCTGAATTACCTTGCGAACGATCTTCGCAGCCCAACGGCCAATCAACAGAATGAGCAGGGCTGCAATTACCTTCAGCCCGTAAAGGGCTATCAGTTCCTGGGATCTGGCGAGAATCTGTTCCGACATAGTTTCCTCCTTGTCAGGTTTCCTGAAACGCCGGGAATAATAAAGGTGAGACGATAAAATCGTTTCTTGACCGTTTTGGATAGTAACCCTTCAGGATACTGTCAAGGACATGCTGTCAGGAATATCCAGGTGTCGATTTCCTGGCAAGGACAAACGGAATCAGTGGTCGTCTTCAGGCGGAATATGCAGTTGCGGTTCAAAACCCTCATGGAAATCCACCTCGCTACCGCCTTCCACGCTGGTTGTCTAAGTGAGGCGAGAGAACTCTTCCTTTACCTCAGAAAAAAATGGGCCGGTATGCAGGTCAAGATATGTTGATGCCATCCCCGAAATTTCCTTACTTCATAATGATCAAGGCCCAATTCGGACTTTGTTTCTTCAAGGCACTGTTGGATGGCCCACCGCAACCCGCTGAGCCAAACAAAGCGGTTGAGTCGAGTGCTTGCCGGAGCGTTGCTGATAAAATAAGAGTATTCCAGCTTATTGTTGACAAGTCGCCGCCTGACTATGAGCCAAACCTCCTTGCCCGGAAGGCCCTTTTCATACAGGGTGATGCGCCTTTTGGTAAATTCATAGCTGAGAGGTCCCTATCAGCCTCCGCCACCCATCTCAGCATATACGGCAGGGTCAATTCAGGTGGCTCTGCCTGTAAGCAGGGCCACCCTCTCTTTTTATTCGATCCCGGTCCCGGACGGTGCCGGGCATCGAAGAGCTTTTTCCTCCACAGGCACGGTTATCCACCCTGTATGAGGATTGGAAAAAATACGTTGAGAAGTAATCACGGTAACGATCTGCGGATTCGGGCAGGATACTCCGGATGACGATTGCGATGATTGATAAGTCGATGCATAGGCAAAACCCGTCGCAGACATCATGACAAGAAGCAAGCCGATTGCAAATATCAGTTTCATATCAATATCTCCCTTCTCAAGACTGTGCAGCAGTTATCCATCAGGTGAGCAACATTGGTGCCAGGAGAGGAATATTTTCATCTATTTTGTATGTGGGTGATATTTATGGATAATTGTGCTTAAGGGCGGCGGCTTAAAATTGCCGGAAATCTAAAATTGAAGAACGCTTTCAATTGGAGTTGAAAGAAAATTTCCAAGGCCTGCTGTGACCTCTACACCAGGATCCATCTAACTACGAATTCACCGTGAATGTGGGTTTCCTTCGTCTAATTGTAAGCGGGAGTGGCTACGTTTTCTTGAATGCTTAAATTTAACGCAAACCAGTTAGGGCAAGCGAGGCAAAACGATCCAAAAGTTAGCCCGGTACCCTGCAAGGGCGACTGTGGTGGCGG
Organism: uncultured delta proteobacterium; assembly: GCA_963805125.1. Taxonomy (GTDB): domain Bacteria; phylum Desulfobacterota; class Syntrophobacteria; order Syntrophobacterales; family Syntrophobacteraceae; genus SbD1. The sequence continues at coordinate 431,146 of CAWDTD010000003.1, forward strand.
CGTGCAAAAGACAGAAGAAGAACAGCCCCTAAGACTTTTTGAAAGGACCGATCATGCGACGCAATGCGGTGCACGTTCATGAAGAAGCTGGAGCGAAGCGCGATCCGGTGTGTAAAATGGAAATAGAAGAAGGCTCCGCATCGGGCAGCATCAAGTATGAAGGAACGAAGTACCTCTTTTGCAGCACCAACTGCCTTGAAAAGTTCAGGGCCGATCCCCGGAAGTATTTGCCCGCGCGGATTGAGGCTTCGGCGGAGGCTTCGGAGCCGCACCGACCCGAAAGGGTTCAGAGGGTTAAGCCCGAAACGGGCGGGGACCTGTACACATGTCCCATGCATCCGGAAGTGCGCCAGGAAGTACCGGGAACATGTCCCAAATGCGGGATGGCTCTGGAACCCATGGCGATGCCTTTTCCGGGTGAGCGGGTGGAATACGTCTGTCCTATGCATCCCGAGGTGGTGAGAGACCAGCCTGGAACTTGCCCCAGGTGCGGGATGGCCCTTGAGCCGAAGACCGTCTTCGCAGAAGAGGAGGAGAACCCCGAACTGAGGGATATGAGGCGCCGCTTTTGGGTGAGTGTAGTGCTTTCACTGCCGCTCCTCTTTGTCGCTATGGGAGAATACATCCCCGGAAATCCTCTGAGCGGGCTGATCTCGCCGCGCATTAAAGAGTGGATTGAACTCATACTGGGAACCCCTGTGGTCCTGTGGTGCGGCTGGCCTTTTTTCGTTCGCGCCCGGCAATCTCTCGTGAACCGGAGTCTCAACATGTTCACGCTTATTGGAATGGGGGTTGGGGTCGCCTACATCTACAGCATGGGTGCAGTGCTCTTCCCGGATATTTTCCCTCCCGCTTTTAGAGAACAGGGAGGCCAGGTAGCCGTCTACTTTGAGGCGGCAGCCGTTATCGTTACTCTCGTTTTGCTGGGACAGGTGCTGGAACTAAGAGCCCGCAGCCGGACCGGCGCTGCGATCAAAGCCCTTCTGGGTCTGGCGCCGAAAACCGCGCGTCTTGTCCGGGAGGACGGCACGGAAGTAGATGTCCCATTGGACCAGGTTCAGCCCGGGGACCTGTTGCGCGTTCGTCCGGGCGAGAAGATCCCGGTAGACGGCTCCATTGCCGAAGGATCGAGCAGCGTCGATGAATCTATGATTACCGGAGAGCCGATGCCGGTGGAAAAGCAGCCTGGGAGCCGAGTAACCGGGGCGACGGTAAACGGGACGGGGACCCTGGTGATGTGTGCCGAAAGGGTCGGTTCCGAAACACTGCTTGCCCGGATCGTGCGAATGGTTGCCGAGGCCCAGCGCAGCCGGGCGCCCATTCAGAAGCTGGCCGATGTCGTTGCGGGCTATTTTGTCCCCGCCGTGTTGCTTTCGGCTCTTATCACTTTTACCGTGTGGGCGCTGGCCGGTCCGCAGCCCCGCATGGCGCACGCCATCATCAATGCCGTAGCGGTCCTGATTATCGCCTGCCCCTGTGCGCTCGGACTGGCCACTCCCATGTCTATCATGGTGGCAATGGGCAAGGGCGCAACGCTTGGCGTGCTGTTCAGGAACGCTGAAGCCATCGAAATGATGCGCAAGGTAGATACTCTGGTCGTGGACAAGACCGGTACGCTTACAGAAGGAAGGCCGAAACTCGTGGCGGTAGAGGCTGTCAACGGTTTCGATGAACAAAGCGTGCTGCGGTTTGCGGCGAGCCTCGAACGAGGAAGTGAACATCCGCTTGCGGCGGCAATAGTCACCGGGGCCGAGTCGCGCGGCACCAAGCCGGCTCCCATCGATTCCTTTCAATCGGTGCCCGGAAAAGGGGTAAAGGGACAAGTGGAAGGAGTCGAAATGGCCCTGGGCAACCTCAGGCTGATGGAAGAGATCGGGATCAATCTGGGACCGCTTGCCGAGAGGGCCGATTCTATGAGGTCCCAGGGTCAGACCGCGATGTTTCTCTCGATCGGGGGGAAAACCGCCGGCCTTATCGGCGTTGCCGATCCCATCAAAGAGACCACTCAGGAAGCGATCAAACAGCTCCACAATGAAGGCATTCAAATTGTGATGCTTACTGGGGACAGCGAGGTTACGGCCAGGGCAGTCGCGAAAACGCTCGGAATAGACGAGGTCGTGGCCGAGGTCCTTCCCGATCAGAAAGCGGATAAGGTGAAGCTTTTTCAGAACGAAGGCCGCTTTGTCGCCATGGCGGGTGACGGCATCAACGATGCGCCGGCCCTTGCCCTGGCACAGGTTGGTATCGCTATGGGCACCGGAACGGACGTGGCTATGGAGAGCGCGGGAGTCACGCTGGTCAAAGGCGACCTCAGGGGCATCGTGCGGGCACGGCTTTTGAGTCGCACTACCATGCGTAACATCAAGGAGAACCTGGTTTTCGCCTTCATTTACAACGCCATTGGAGTCCCCCTCGCGGCGGGTGTGCTCTACCCCTGGACCGGCATTCTCCTCGAGCCCGATCATCGCGGCGGCGGCTATGAGCTTCAGCTCCGTTTCAGTGGTGACGAACGCTTTGAGGCTGCGGAAGGCGCGCCTGTGAAAAGGTTGCTGGAGAGGAGGCACGCTGTGTGACCTGAGTGACGGTTCGACGCGTTTCCGGGCATGCTGGACCGCTAAAGTGAAGCGAGCCTCTCGTTACGGAGACCAATTTGAGGCCCAATTCCCTGGAGACCGGCAGGAGCGGATCTTTTCCGTGTTGCTGAAAAGGATAATGCTTATAGCACTGGCGGCGTTTCTCCTGAATTTTGCGTGGGAGATGCTTCAGATGCAATTATATACTGGAATGAATACAAGGAATCTGTGGGATTGGTACCTCTGTTTCAGGGCAACTCTAGGAGACGTCGTGGTCACCTTGCTTATTTACATGGTTGCACGGGTCGTCTTTGGGGGCTGGAACTGGGCGGAGCAACTCGATGTCGCTAAATTTATTTGGATTGAATTCATCGGAGCAGCTATCGCTATCTACTTCGAAATTTCAGCATTGAAATCCCGCGAGTGGAGCTACTCCAAGCTTATGCCCATGCTGCCTTTCCTCAATGTGTGAATAGTGCCGCTGGTCCAGATGATGGTTCTTCCTTATCTTTCATACAGATTCACTTCCAGAATCGGTCGGCATCCGATTGGTCCGTAGAGCGGAAACCTCCCGGCTTTCTGCTCGTCAACACTGAGAAGCTGACAGCGATGTTCAGAAAAAACTTCGAGCAGTTCGAACGGGAGGTTCCCGCAGATGTCCGGGCCGTAAACCCTAAAAAGTTAGGCACCTTCACATAAGCGGGCAACAGGCCCATGCATGATCCGCAAGGGTGACGCGCAGACCGGCTGGGAGGAGTACAACTATATTTCAGTGGGCAGGGCTTCGCTTCCTGTCTTGATGCGGAAAAGCTTCTCCACTGGAAGTACTGCGACAAAACCGTCTCCCGGTAAGCCGGTGTGGGCGGATTCGAGGATGGCCGCAACTATGGCCTCAACCTCTTCCTCTACTGCGAAGATTTCAATCCGTGCTTGAGTGGAGAGCCAGTCATGGGTGAAAAATTCTTTATGTTCCCCATAGCCTTTAACGCGGCTCACGGTGATGCCCTTTACACCCAATTTTCTTAGCCGCATCTCCACATCCTCTAAACCGAAGTGTCGAAGGATGGCGGTGATTTTTTTCAACTCCATTGCTTCCTCCAGCCTTGTGTTCGCAACGAGGGTGCTCGGGACCTACTTTCCAGGGGATATCGCCGGCAGATATTTCGTAGGGTCCTTATCAAAACGCGTCTTGCAGCCATCTGAACAAAAATAGTATGTAGTGCCCTTATAATTGGAGGTGCCAGCTACGTCCTTATCCTCGATGGTCATTTTGCATACAGGATCTGTCACTTTCATGATTCTCTCCTCAGGCTTTTACGTTGGTTTCGATTTAAAGCGGTTCAATGATCCTCCTGTGCGGTTAATGCCCGCTCCTCGCCGGTTCCCTGAGTCCCTGGGAAAAAGTCACAAGTTGCTGCCTCCACCACACCCTGCGGCCTCTTTTGCCCTCACTTCCCGACCGGTGAGTCCAACTCTTGCTTTTCGGTCCTGCATGCAGCTCTCGTTGGTCCATGTGAAGCGTTGCGAATGCAAGACGGTCCTTTTTTGCAGGAATCCTCGAGAGGGCATGCTTTTTTCGGTCTTTGGCTGTCCTGTAATCTAATGCCTGACTTTGTATTTCAATACCCAACCCGTCAGGTGCGTTGACATGAACTTAGATATTCTTGTCCTGAGTCGCAAGGCTGGTGACTGATTTCCCGGGCTTCCAGCGAGTGAGAACTGAAGCGAGCTTCACAAGCTATGAGCGTCACATTCAGCATGAAGGAAGAGGAATGCCATGCATGGCGTGGAATCCGGCGGTTATGCTTACTGCATGTGGCCGGTCGTCGTTTTCAACATCCTTTTGTTTCTCTTTTTTGCCATCGGGTTCATAAAACCCAGGCAAAAGCGTAAGTGGCGTTCCATGGGCGCCTTCCCCCGATTTCTTGTGGCGCTCTTTACTGAAATGTACGGATTTCCGCTGACGGTCTATTTGCTGACCACACTTTTTGGAAAATCCTACCCTGTCTTTGATCCGTTTTCACATTCCAGCGGCCATCTCGTACCGGTGTTCTTGGGACTGGCCCACTCGGCCCCGGCTAATACCAAGTTGCGCCCATACGGGTAAGAATTGGCGATTGGAACCTCCCTTTTCTAAAGGGGGGCAGGGGGGATTTTGTGAATGGAGGTTTTACCTCTTTGAGCGCAACTTGGTATAAGACCGTTCTGCATATTGTCAGCAATGGGATTATATTCTTCGGCTTTTACATCATGTACAAGGGGTGGATGCTGATCTACAAGACCTCCCGCTGCCGCCCAACGCGCACGATAGACGCATCGAGCGGTCGGCCTTCCGCGCTACGCGAGATCAATCGGTTAAGGGAGCCCCTGTAAAGGCCGGTATGCTTTTTCACCGGCCTGTACCGCGCGGAGCGGCCTTGTACTCGGTTAAGGCACCGGGTCCAAAACGGCCTGCGACCAAAAGCCTGTGATTCAATCTCCACACTCCGCTGTGAGCGTCCCGCATGGCTGCGCCGATGGGCGAGAGGGCGCTGCATCTTTTGAATCATATCACCTCCAAATGCGGCTGGTATCAACCCTCAACACTGCACATACCTAGGTGGAATGGAGCGCTTCTTCGCGGCACTGCCGGAATCGGCGCGCATCGGCGGGATTCACTATCTGCGGCGCCACACTTTATTTATGGTAGGACAGCAGCCTGGCGTCCAGGGCCTCGGTTTTGCGTCTGGAAGGATCAGCCAAAAGGGGGTTAACAACCGTCGGGAAGAAAAAAAATACTCTTGGGTTGTTTATAAGTCTATCATACGAGGAGGAAGGCGAACGGCTGATCACGGAAAGTGTTTACTCCTACGTGAGGCATCCTCTTAAACATCAGCAAGTTTACGACATCCAATCGCAGATGCCCCTTGCATGATTAAAGATTATTTGGTAACACTTACGGCGCACCGGAAGCCCACTTTTGCAAAAGATTCCCATGGCTGGCGCTGAACAGCGGAAGCGGCTCCTTGCCTGTGCTCAGGATTTTTCAAAGCCCCGCCTAAGACCACGTATTCCACTTCCTCTGTTTTTTCCTTTGATGCGCCATCCGTTCGTATCTTGATGCCCCACTCCCCGATATTTTCGTTCAGACCTCGAATTCCCAGCGCATTCCGTTCGGAAAGCATCACGGGGTACGGTACCGGCAGACTCGCCTTTGGGACGGGAAGGGACGATGGCGCCTGAGATTGTGTCTGAGTATGCATCATCCCGTGCTGTGTATTTGCACTCACCTCGCTGGAGCGTTCAGCGGCATCCCTGGATTCTCCAAGTTCCTTGCTTCCTTTCTCCACTGCAAAAAGCCACTCCTCTTCGGTTGGCAGCCGCTTTCCAAAAAATTGCGCGTAGGCGCTTGCCCCGTATCCTGTAACACGGAGCACGGGACAGGCGGCATGCTCCGGGTTGTGCACATAGAATGCGCCGTCCTTAAAAATTATTGGTTCGTAACCTTCCATCACTTCACCGAGAAGGAGCCATATCTGGCCATCACCCTGAACGACTCCCCCTTCGACTTTGATCCTGGAAATATTCTTGTTCAAAAACTCGACGTACTCGTAGTTCGTAACCGGCGTTTCATCCATGTAAAATGAATTCACTCTGAGCGGTTTCCCATCATCGGGCGCCACCTTTTTCGGCAGGCTTATTTCGCCGGCACGAATCAAGTGCAGCGTCGCATGATCCTGCCCCATTATCGCCTGCGGCAAAGCGGTTCCCGCTCGTTCCGGGGAAACACCGCTCTCTTGGCTATGGATCTTCTGATCACGGAATTGATTTGCAGGCAAGGGGATTGGAGACCTGTTATGCGTATAAGTCCAAAACCCGATGCACCCAATAAAAAAGACCGAGATCGCGACGATAAAAAATTGCGTCTTTCCGTTGCGAATCTTTTCCAGGGAAGCCTCTTTCGGCCCAAGTGCTATTTTCTCGTCCTTATCGAGCAGTTTTGCGATTGCCGCCTCTAACACCTCGACGGAAGGAAACCTCCCTTCTTTGGCTTCCGCAGTAGCGCCCCGAACGATCTCATCAAGGCCTTTGAAAAACGGTGTCTCCGGATCTTTTAGACTTGCCTGCCTAAAAGGAATTTCGTCGGAGGTCATCTTTCCGGAAGCAGCCTCGTAGAGGACCTTGCCAAGGGAGTATATGTCGGTTTGCTGGTCCGTTCTTTTCAAGTCCAGAAACTGCTCGGGAGGCATGTAAGGGGGAGTTCCCTTGATGTCCATGGACTGGGTTATCGGCTTTAACCGGCAGGAACGGGCAAGTCCGAAATCGGCTATCTTTGGAATCTTCCCATCAAGCAGGATGTTTTCAGGCTTGAGGTCTCGGTGGACGATTCCAAGCGCATGAAGGGCCCCCACCCCATCGAGTACGGGAAGAAAGTACGAAGAAAGCCATTCCTTCATCCGCCCCTCTTCGGGATAGAACCCCTCGGGCGACATCGTGGAACGCAGCGAACCTCCCGGTATGTACTCCATGGCGATGAATTCTATTGCGGCATCTTCATCGCCCTTTTTCACCTTGAGAAAGCCATAATCGAAAATTTGAAGAACATTGGGATGGCGCACCTGGGCCATGACCTGGACTTCCCGGCGAAATCGCTCGAGGCAGGTTTCCGCCTCGTATTCATCATCGGCTATTTCCTCGAACCACTTTGTGGAAACGATCTTGATGGCGATATCGCGATTGAGATTAAGCTGATGCGCCCTGTAAACCTCGCCCATTCCACCTCTGCCGAGGAACTCCAGGATCACCCATTTATCGTTGAGTACAGTGCCCACCTCAAAGGTATTGTTCGTGATACTGCTCATGGGTGTACTTCCTTGCGTGTTCCGGCCCTTGGATGAAAATAAAAATTGGCATCGCAAGTGTAAGGATTATATCACAAATGTGCCGGCCTCGATCATCTGCTTCGTTTTCTACCAATTAACTCAGCAGGCGTACAAACCGTGGGCTTCTCATCTGCTTTGTCGCGCAATCCTGCTAGAGAAAATAAGAACCAATTCGGCAATCTGAAGATGTTTGATTTGTAAGTCTGAAAAGATTCCTTAAAATGACAAGCTCTAAGCCAGCCGGGCTCACCGGGCGCGGATCGTCATTCATTCCGGAAATTCCGCGTCCCTTCGCCCATCCCCTGGTTCGTGTCCATCCGGAAACCCCGGATGAGACACTGGCAGTTTCCAATTCGGAAAGGAGGCATAATATGGTCATTCCTCTTACCGACTTTAGCCGGAAGATTTTCGTCCTGGCTGGGAAAGAGCTTGCCCTGAGCCTGAGAAGGGCGTGAAAAAATTCCCGCCTCCGTGCCTCCGCCTCCCCGCGCCTCCGCGTGATCAAGGATCGAACCGGACTTAAAATGCTGCTCAAAGATCGCTGCCGGGTTTCCCGGTTTTGTTTTTTCTGCTCGCTGCTCGCCGCTGGCTGCTCACTGTTTAGCGGTTTCTTTTTCAAGCACATCGGCAATGTACCTGTTTAAAGTTATGCCTTTCTGTGCGGCAGCCAGTGCAACCCGCTGGTGCAGGTCGGCGCCGATTCTGACGTTGAAAGACCCCTTGCAAGGCTTCTCAACCGCAATGCCCTTCTCATTGCAGGTTTCCAGGTAATCGTCAACCGCCTCTTCAAAGGCCTGCCGAAGCGATTGCACATCGGTCCCTTCATAGCTGATCAAGGCCCGAATAAATTCCACCCTACCGTAAAATACGCTGTCTTCATCACTGTAATGAACCGAGCCATAGTATGCTCTGTAGTGCATCATGTCTTTCATATCAACCCCTCTTCCTTGAGGATCTCCGCTATCTGTCCCAACTGATAGCGTTTCAGAACGGACGTGGGGTGCGGTCTGTGCAGACTAATCGGCGGGAGTGTTTCATGCAGGAATTTCACTCTCGAGGCGGCTGACTTTGCTCCACTGACTTACTCGTAGCCGAAACCCTTCAACATTGTAACAAGTTCCCGCCAGGTGAAGTCGCCAGGCAGAGCGAGAAAGCGTTGGATCAGCTTGTCGCGTTTACTCATCTGCATCCTCGTAAAAAAGAATATTAACAGAGATTAGGGGCATTGCAACTATTTTTAGTTGCAAATAAAAAAAAATTAAAGGGCTTTAGCGATTGAGAAATTCTGCCTGCTGCTCAACGGAGCGCCGAGGGAAGAGCCGGGAGGGAGGGTTTCCGTCTTCTGTCTTCCTTCCTCCACCTTGGCGTCTGAGCTTGCCCTGAACCTGAGAAGGGCGTGAAAAAATTCCCGCCTTCGAGCTCGTCTCGATACTAAAATCTCTAAAGATTCCAATGCCTAATACTATCTTGGACATCAAATCGGCACCCTCGCAAACGTAGGCACACGACAAATTCGACCCCCCTGTGTAAGTCACTGGAATTATGGCCTTTTTATGACTGTGTTTGCCTACCCCGCAAAAACCCAGGAATGACGCAGATCGCCTGAGGGTGGACCCGGCGCTCCGATTGGCCTTGGCAAAGAGCATGAAAGTGGGGCCAGCCAATCGGCACTCTCTCGTTTTGAGAACAACATCCTCGCAACTGGTAAGGGACTGAAAGCCCTCGAAGATATGGTCAGCCGATCTGCCGACACCCTCCTTCGGCATAGAAACAAACGGCGGCTCATCATTGATGTTGATTCCACTGAAGACCCCGTCCACGGAAAGCAAGAGGGGGCGGCCTTTAACGGTTACTTCGAGCTGGTTTGCTACCATCCCCTGTTTTGCCTCACCAGCAATGGGGATCTTCTTGGAGCGAGGCTAAGACCCGGAAACGCGCATTCAGCCGATGGCGTCTTGGGTCTTATCTCTCCCCCTGGTTGTCCGCTACCGGTCTTGGTTCAAGCAGCCTTGGCTTCGGGGCGATGCGGCATTTGCCGGTCCTGACCTCTACGAGTACTGCGAAAAGAACCGGATCACTTACTTCATCCTCATCCCCACCAACAACAGCCTCAAAAAGCACATCCAGCCCCACCTGAAGCGACCCGCCGGTCGCCCCCCAAGGGGCGGGATACAGGTTAGGGTGATCGAGTTCCATTACCAGGCGGAGTGCTGGCGTAACCCCCGAAGGGTTGTCTGTAAGATAGAATGGCATGTTGGTGAGCTCTTCCCCCGTGTCGGATTTATTGTGACCAACTCGAATCTTGAAGCGGAACAAGTGATCACGATCTACAATAGTCGGGCTGAGATCGAAAACCGGATAAAGGAGGGAAAGAACACCCTCAGATGGGACAAGACGAGCTGCCATAGATTTGCAGCGAATCAAGTCAGGCTTCTCGTCGGATGTCTCGCCTATAATCTGCTCCATATGATCCGGGATACGGCGTTCTAGGGCGAGAATGTCAAACCGTCCATAGAGTCAATCATCCGGCGGCTTGTGAAGGTTGGAGCCAGAGTCGTCTATCACGCCCGAAGGTCGTATATCCATGTTGCGTCGGCTTTTTCACTCGCCCGTTACTATCGCATTCTATTCGCCTGAGCCTGCCACTCAGTGGCGCGGAGGCATGGGTTTACCAAATGCTGGGAGAGGTATGCCTTGAAATCACGGAAACCAGCTTCCCAAACGTTTCACTTGCAGTGTTGATTGGAAAATCGTACGATTTCGCGGACTATCGGGTTGCTCGACGATCTTTTTGGGGCGGAACCCGCGTCGAAACGCGTTCGGCGTACGCAAAGAGCGAAGTTGATGCATTATTCAGGCTAGATTGACTCAATTGCGTTATGAATGATTTTGATAACCTAAAATTCCCCCGCTTTGGATAAAAACGAGCGTCCAAAATTCCCCCACCCTTCACAGAACTTCTGGTAACACGAAGCGATCTAAAAATCGCGAGTGTCGCTGGAGGGTTGGAGGGATGATCAGTATGGATCAATACGAGTATGTCCGTACGGCTCACCGGGTCTACGGAAAGAGCATTCGCACCATAGAGCGGGAAACCGGCCATGATCGCAAGACGATCCGCAAGGTCTTAAGGGGTGAGTACAGCGGATATAGCCAGAGAGAGGCTCAGCCCTATCCGAGGCTGGGGCCGTTGCTTGAGACCATCAACTCCTGGCTTGAGGCTGATAAGAGGGCCCCGAAGAATCAACGCCATACTGCAGCAAGGGTCTTTCAGAGGTTAGTTGCCGAGGAAGGGTTCAAAGGAAGCGAGTCCACAGTGCGGCGATATGTGAGAAAGGCCAAGGTTCACCTGGGAGTCAATGCTCCAAAAGCCTTCATCCCACTCGATCCCGATTGCGGCCAGGAAGGTGAGGTCGATTGGGGAGGAGCACTGGCCATTATCGCTGGACAACCGCTTCGCTTGAAGTTTTTCTCTATGCGTTCCAAGTCTTCGGGCAAGCACCTTGTCCGGTTTTATCCCTGTGAGAGACAGCAAGCTTTTTTTGATGCCCACATGCATGCCTTTGCGTTCTTCGGGGGTGTTTTCAAGACGCTGGTCTATGACAATCTGACCTCTGCGGTCCAGAAAGTGCTCCGTGGGAAAGGAAGGATCGAGCAGGAGAGCTTCCGCAAGTTTCATAGTTATTACAGCTTTCATGCTCGGTTCTGCAATGTGGCGAGCGCCCATGAAAAGGGGGGCGTTGAAGGCAACATCGGATATGTTCGGCGAAACTACCTGGTGCCGATCCCAAAGGCGCAAACCATCGAAGAATTAAACGAGCAAGTGCTCCGGGACTGCCTGGCTTATGGAGACCACCGGCTGCAGGGCCGTGATAGAACCGTTAATGAACTCTTTGAAGAAGAAAAAGAGCATCTTCTTGCCCTCCCGGATCACCCCTTCAGCAACATTCAGACCGTCGAGAGCCGGGTCAACCACTATTCAACGGTCATCCTGGACAAGAATCGCTACTCCGTTCCAACCGAATATGCAGGTTTCAAAGTGCGAGGGGTTCTTTTTGTTGACCGAGTGGAGATTTTCTATGAGGGGAAGCGGATTGGCGCCCACCGCAGACTTTTTGGAAACAACAAATGGCAGCTCGACCCTGACCACTACCTGGAACTGCTGCAAAAAAGACCGCTGGCATTCAGTTCCGCCAGGCCTATCCGGCAGTGGCGAAAGAGTTGGCCTCAATGCCTGGAGAGGCTTCTGGAAAGGTTCATCGCAAACCACGGTGAAACAGACGGAACTAGGGAGTTTATCGCCGTTCTTATGCTCTACCGCAATCAGAGCCAAGACCAGGTCAATGCGGCGGTGGAACGGGCGCTTGAGTGCGGCTTGAGTTCCAGCGCCGGGGTAAAGCATCTTGTCCAGAATTGCGAAAACGGCCATCAATTTGAACCTCTTTCGAACTGGTCAAAAACTGTGGTTCCTGACATCTCCGCCTATGGCGAGCTTGGAGGTGTCCAATGAGGGCCGGCACGCAGATGCTTTTAAGGGAGAATCTAAAGGCTCTAAAGTTATCCCATATGCATGGGCATTTGGATGTCCTGCTTCGCCAAGCCAAAGAAAACGGGGTGAGCCACGAAGATTTTCTGCTCTCCCTGACCGAAGTCGAACTTCAAATGAGAGCGGAAAACCGCCTCCGGCGCATGATCGGGGAGGCCCGGTTTCCCCTGTTGAAAACCCTTGAGATGTTTGACTGTGAAGCTGCACCGGCCCTGGATAAGAGGCTTCTCAAAGAACTCGATGAGGGTGAGTACATCCGGGAAAAAAGAAACGTTATTTTCCTTGGAAAAAGCGGTACGGGGAAGACCCACCTGGCAACGGCACTCGGAGTTTCTGCATGCAGGCAGGGTATCGCGACCCGTTTTGTTAACGGCTGCGGTCTTGTAAATGAACTGATCGAGGCCCAGAGTGCAAAGGTCTTGACCCGTCTTATCCAGCGATACGCAAAATACGCACTGCTTGTCTTGGACGAACTCGGATACGTCCCCTTCTCAAAGCAAGGCGCCGAGCTTCTGTTCCAGGTCTTGGCAGAGCGTCACGAGCGGGGCTCGGTAATAATCACAACCAACCTTGGATTCGCGGACTGGACTCAGGTTTTTGGGGAACCGACCCTTACTGCGGCGTTGCTTGATCGGCTAACTCATAGAGCGCACATCATCAATTTTAACTGGGAGAGTTACCGTCTAAAGGAAACACTGAAGGGCAGGAAGACGAAGAAAGCAGATCGTGGAGAGCTTGAGTCCCCTCTTGCCGCCGGCTGACAATAGCACGAGCGCCAGAGCTGTAAAGGCCAAGCCCTGCCGGGTGCTCCCTTTGGTCGCAGCCTTGACAGCTCTGTCTTGCTCGTGCTGGTTTGGAATCAGCGACGGCGAAGGGAGCGCAACCAGTCGCTCCGGCTCAGAGAGCTGGATTTTTTATAACTGCGGGTGGGGGAATTTTACGTTATCGGGGTGGGTGATTTTTCGGTTGTCATTACGATATGAACGTACCCTGCTGCACCGTAACCGGACTGGAGTTCGCAGCCCGGTTGATGGTTTCCGAAGAAAACTTAGAGGTTAATATATTGATCCGCATAAGACGCCATGATAAACGGTGAATTGAAGGCGACTTACTGAAGATTCGGGGACAAGCTCTCCCTTGCCACCCGACCCAACATCATTTTATACGCTCAGCAACACGAAGTTCCGCATTTTATGCGGATCAATCTAAATCTAGCTCGACACGAGAGAAGAAGATGAATATCGAACTTCTTGTAGCTTTGGTCTCCGGCCTGATGAGTGCGATCGTTGGTGGGGCGGCATCTACTGACCTTGCCCGCAAACTCGTTTACAGGATGCTAAAAAGGGATCTCCCCAAAAAGACATATTCGGATCGACTTTCGGAGCTTACCAGCGGCCTGACCAAGGCATCGAGCGAAGTTGACGGTGTCTTGCGCGAGATGGCTCAAGTTGCAAAGGAAAGAGGGGCATCGGTCAAGGAACTCGAAGAGGGGCTAGCCGATTTGGAGAAACGGGAGAAAGAACTGAAAGAGAAGATCGCCCTCCTTCAGAGTGTGCCGATTCCCGTTGCCGAGCACTTCGCCAGACTTGTTGAACCAGGAGAGAAGCGAAGCGCGAGGCGTGACTATCTTCTCTTCTTGGCGGGGGTCATTCTTACAACAATCATAGCAATCCTTCTGCAGATCGGATTGAGGAGATAGCCGATAGGGCGAGATCATGAAAGGAAAGGCCCATACGTAACCATTTTGGGCATCTTGCAGGTAACTCTTTTAGTTGGAGTCATGTCAACGAGTTGGTTTCTCTTTGTTCAGCTCCATGGCTCAGTCGTCGCTCTTCTGGCTGTTGCTGGCACCTGTACTTTGATGTTAGCCAAGGAGGACAACATGATAAAAACTATTGCAAAAGCAATCATTCTGACGGTGGGGACAACGCTCCTGGGGTGGCCGATTTTGGCGGCATGTTTCCGACTTCAGAGGGGAGAGTGCCATATAGGTGCAGATGATGCTATTTGAAATATGGGAGTGAGCGTAGGGGGTTCGAATCCCCCCGCCCCACCACCAATCAGAATTGCCGGATCAATTACTGAAGTGGGCACGCAACAAGCTCCGTGCCGCTCAGTTCTGCATTACCGCTATAGACTGCAAAACCGGTCGGTGAAGCTGAGCGTAGGCCTGAGGTTATAGTTTAAAAAATGCTGATGGATTTGAATAGCAGCTGTAATATCGATGACCCATGTCATAAGATGGCCTGATAAATATGGCATCAGGAACAATCAGCATTAGAGTGCGCCCATTGCGGGTAGGGTTCTTGGTTGACCCTGCTGATCGTGCAGGACTTTATCATGCGATTGAGTTAAGCACCTTCCTTTGGGGAGGAAGTTACAACCCGATAATTCCTGCTTACCGCCGTACCCCGACCAAATGGGAATCTCATCGTGTTCGGCATCTGCCTCTGCCTTCGGACATTGTTGAAGGATACCTAACGGGATTCGACCCTGATATTGTGGTGCCAGTTGGTATCTGCGCAAATCGAACCTTTACAGTCGGCAATCGGGATATCGTCAAAACCGATGAATTAATTGGTGAATTAAAGGATTCTGCAGCTCCACAATACGGCATCGGCCTTATCGAACTTTTAAGTGACTTCATAGAGAAAGAACTCAAGTATAGGAGAAACGACGACCTTCAGGTTATTTTCCCAAAATTCCCACGTGCCTATAGACTCTTTCTGGCAAGTGTGTTTGGAGTGCTTCCGAAAGAAGCTCAGCACATTGTAGATAAGCACTTCGTCAATGTTACAGGCATATCAACAAGTTCTATTACTATAAATCAGTTGCTCGGTGTACTGCAATCACCCAATTTTTTCCCAAGGAGATTAACTTCGTGGGCGTTGGATGAACAACCTCTAGGTGATCCGAATCTGTTCGTGTGCGACGCAACAAGCACCCAAGACATCATTGATTATTGGAACTTACGGGCTGCAGGTTTCTATGTGGTACCCATCCCAATCCAGATCGCTCAATCAGAAGGCATGAAGAACTTTGCGCATGACTTTATAGAGAAGAATTACCGCCCGTACAGGGGCAATCCACAGATGTTTCACCACACGACTGTTCAGAGGTCCCGGTCGCTCAAAGAGGATGTAGTCCAAAGATTCTGCGAGTCTTTGAATATCTCTAAAAACGAACCTCAGGCGCAGCCCCGATATTTACTGCGGTGGTGGTACCCACGACTGTGGGATGCTTGGGCGCGTGAGAGCGCTTTTGGTGAGGGGATCGCGTTTCCCTCTGAGCATGAACAGGAGAGGCGAATATCTGAGGGCGAAGAGAGATTGGAGTTGCGATCTCAAGATCCTAAGTTTGAGACGTTTCACGAGTACTCCGGCAAGCCCAAATTTGCCAATGAATTTAGCTTCCGATTCTATGGCTCAAAAGAGGCGATGGCCGAGGTTTTTCCAGAGGGAAGTCGCGAGCTTTCTTCAGCAATAGGTCGTATAGGCTACTTCGATTGGCGATTTTCAAAGTTCGGGCCAGTCTTTCTGGCAAAGAGCCCTCAAGACCTGATATTTCTCGAATTACCCCTTGCTGAGGCAGTCATGACAGAGTGGTTTAGAGAGCGAGGTTGGAAAGTATCTCTGTCGGGTCCAGGACGCATCGCAAAACAAATGTTCAAGCAACTCGGTGGCACGTATGGTATTTCGAAGCTTGCCCACAAAGGTGTCATTGAGCTACTCGGAGGGTTAGAGAAAGAGGCTGGCATGCCACGCCAGGCCGTTTTGGAGAAGCTAAAACGTGTCATAAAGTCCGATGGACTGCACTATGGCGCCGAGCGATTTCTTGAAGGATTACTGTCGGCAAATGCGTGTAGGTTGGGAACCAAGATTCAGTGCCCCGTGTGTACGCGTCACAACTGGTATGAACTTAATGCACTCGACTATGAATTGCGGTGCCGCTTCTGCTTGTCTGATTTTTCGCCACCACTGAACTCGCCGAAGGATATCGAGTGGACATATCGAGCTCACGGACCTTTTGCTAGCTCCATTGCTCAAGGGGCTTTTACGGTTTTGCTTACGCTAAAACTGCTAGGTGGTGATTCCCATAGAGGCGTCACTCCGCTGTTCAGTTATGTAGCTGAAAAGGACGGAAGGCTCTTGGAGGCTGACCTGACCTGCCTTTACCAACCTTCAACGTGGCGTGAGAAGAGGACTTACGTCATTCATGCAGAGTGCAAGAGTTTCAATAGGTTTGAGCGCAGAGACATAGAACGGATGAAGGAGTTGGCAATCGCTTTCCCAGGCTCAGCACTTATCTTCTCCATGCTCAACAGCGAGCTGCTAGAGTCAGAAGTGAAGTTAATCCGAAATTTGGCTGTCGCTGAAAGGAAAAAGCGACTACGCGGAAAACCGAGCAGCCATGTGATTCTATTGACTGGCACTGAACTTTTCTCTCATCGTATTGCTGACAATTGGAAAAACAAGGGCGGTTTGTATGACCGCTTGAGTCAGCGAAGTTTTGAACTGAGCAGCCTAGAGTTGCTTGCTGATGCTACTCAGCAACTCTATCTCAACCTTCCATCATGGTTTGAGTGGTCGGATACGGAATGGAAGAAACGAACGCAGAAGCAGGCAAGAAACAAGGCAAAGAGAAAAAGTGGACCAATTGACGCAGGCCCCGTATGAAGTGAGGGGGCCAGACAATGTCTTGCATCGGAGTGCAAAAAGCCGTGCCCGGTGAAGTGTACGTTTTCAATACTACCGTCTTTCGTTGTACAGGAGTGGTTCTGCCAAAGTTAAGACATCTCTCTCCTCTTTGCGTATCCCCGGTACGCCTTTCAAGGTTTTCCATATGCAGATCATTGTCCGCTGTGCAGCACCCTGATCTGCGCGCTTACCACCTTGGTGGTTTCGTCAACTCGATTTGGCCCACTTTGATATTTTAATTTGGCCCACCCCTGTCCATTGATCTTTCCTCTGCTCTAATGACGGACTTCCTACAGACAGAGCCGTGAAGAGCCGCCGAGAATGGGTCCTCCCATGACTCGTCGGAGGCGGCTCAAAGCGGCGGTACGGTGAACTCTGCCAACGATCACTTCTTCACGCCCTTCCTCTTCTCAATCGTCCTTCTGAACCGGTACGATTCGTCTCCGGTCTCAATGATGTGCGCCTGGTCTGTCAGCCGATCCAATATCGCCTTGCAGAGCCTGGCATTTGGAAACATCGTGGTCCATTCCGAAAACGGCAGGTTTGTCGTGACGATCACAGCTGCCCGTTCCGCCCGCCCGGATATCACCTGAAAGAGCAACTCGGCTGCCGGTTCCGGTATTCCCACATAGCCCATCTCGTCAATGACAATCAGTTCATAACGAGTCCAGCGGTTGGTGATCCGACTCAGTTCGCTTTTGTTTTTTGCTTCCATAAGATCATTGACGAGCGCCGCAGCGGTGGTGAACCGAACCCGCTTTCTCTGCCGACACGCAGCCACAGCCAAGCCAATTGCCAAATGGCTCTTTCCTGTTCCTGTCTCACCCAGGAAGATGACGGGTTCGCTGCGTTTGATATAACCCCCGTCGGCAAGGTTTCGAATCAATGCCGCAGGCACGGCAGGCGCCTTTTCAAACTCAAACTCATCCAGGGTCTTCACCTTTGGAAAATGAGCATCCACAACACGCCGGGCAATGGCATTACGCGCCCTTTCCTCCACCTCGGCCTCAAGCAGGGCTTCAAGGTAGCTCAGGTGGCTTTGCCCCTGTCTGGCCGCCTCCTCGGCAAGGCGTGCAAACTGAGCGCAAACGGTTGGAAGATGCAGCTCTTTGGCATACCGGACAATCGTCGATTGCTGTAACTCCATGGACGGGATAGTCATTGCATTACCTCCGTCCCCGGCCACTCGCGCAGCAACCGGTCATACTCATTCATCTGTGGCTGGGGGCGGTCGTAGCGGCTAAGAATCCCTATTTCCAGTGCATAATCTGCCCTTAGCGCTTCATGGCCGTCATTTTCCAGCAACAATCGCAAGGCGCCCACATCGAAGCAGCCCAGTTCCAGCGCATGGCTCACAGCTTCTTCGAGTTTCCTCCACCCATGCTTTTGCCCAAGCATGAGGATCTCAACCATCACACGGGTCCCGTCCTGTTTGCCGTGCCGCTGCCGCAGTTCCTCCCAGAACCGGTCGTAGTCTGCCGGCCATCGTCCCTGTGTGCGCCATTGCTCAAGTGCCGTGCTGCCCGCTAAAGCCCCCGGCTTCTTCAACAACACCTCAAGGTAGTGTTCCAGATTCAGGACTTGGCTGTACCGGCCAAATGAGCGCTCGTGGCGGGCTATACACCTGCCCTGATGCCAGATCTCTACATGAGCCGGGTAGACTTTCGCGCACACCTCCACCCCTACCGCTGCCGGGACCGAGTAGAAGTTAGTGAGCACCTTTACCGTCCCCTTTGAATTAACCTGCGGGAAGTGAATCCCAGCAATCTGGAATCCTTCCCGCGCCAGAGGCAACAGGTGGTCGTGCTCCCTATTCATTGCCTCTCCGACACTGCCGCTGCGACCACTTATTATCCGTGCCTCATCCTCTCTCGAGCCTTCCAGCAACTGCCGATTTAAATCCTCAATATCCTTGGCTTCCGGAACAGGAACCAAGTGGTTGCGTCGAAAATAGCCTCCCTCACCTTCAACGCCGCCCTTCTCATGCCCACACCCGGGAGTGCAGAACTGCGATTCGAATCCCCAGTGAGATCGAAAGGCTATGAACCGCTCCGTCTCCTCTCTTTGATATCCCCGCAATATCTTCTTCACCGCAGAGGAGAGATTGTCGTAGCGCAGTACTTTGAATACTCCTCCAAAATATCCAAACCCCAGTTCATGTGCCTCCAGAAAGGCTTGCTGGCTCGCATGAGGATAGGCCCGATGGAAGGCTCCGCCACTGGCCATGCTGCGCATGCAGAAAAGATAGAACTTGCGTTCCTCACCATCCAACTCCACTTTGGCTTCATACCAGTCGATCTGCGCCTCTTCCCCCCAATCGTAGGACTGCTGGATGAACACCTCCCGGCCAAGCAGTCCCAACTCCTCTTTGCGCTCCCGTACGTACTTGCGAACCGTCGACTCCGATATCTCAAGATCCGGTGTCTCCTTTCGAAGCCGACACCAGATCCGATGTGCCGTATGCCGCTGCTTCCTATGCACACGCTTATCCGCTTCAAGGATCCCATCGATCAATGATTGGGCCTGACTGACTTTGGGCTTCCTACGGACAGCCCTCTTTCGTTCCGCAGGAATCGCATTGGATAGTGCTTCCCGCACCATACGGCGGTGCACTCCAAGCTTTTTCGACACCCCATTGATTGTCCCCACTCCATACTCGTACTCTCGTCGTATCTCCTCAAACAGCGCCACTTTCCCTTTCCTCCCCAAGTGTGCCTCCTTTCCAGTAGTAATTTCACTGGATTAGGATACACAACTTCTCTTTTTGGGGTGGGCCATTTCTGAGTATCAAAGTGGGCCAAATGAGAGTATCGAAATCACTTTGGTAAGGAATGTAAAAAGTGCCGGGAATTATCCCGATTGAAAGCAGGGTTGCCCATGTGAAAACAACGTACGAACCCATATTGACTGCTATTTCCATTGTGCGAATTCTGATCGATTGAATTTCTTGCGCATTCGATCGGGATATTGGATAATAGAATTGTCTTTCTGGCCGGGCGCTGGTCTCTGCGATCAGTGTTCGTAATCAGCCTGGGGCCAAAATAGCAACTCATCAGTTATATTGAATCTGAGGGAGTCTCTATGCCCCGTCGCCAAATGAATCCTCTGTCAAACATCACGTTAATTCCCCCCCTCCAAAATCATCTTAATTCCCCCCTTTTGCCGAAGTGGGCATGAGTGATTGGTTGATTTGTCCCCCCGAATCGCCCAACCTGTGGATCATAATTTCCCCCCAACTTGTCTTCCCGGGGGGTGATTTTTTTGGGGGTTGGGGGGGGGGAAACGGAGGGAGCCCGTAGGGCGACCGGAGTTTCCCCCTCCCCCACCAAAGAGTTTTCGCTACGAGGGCATATATAGTCTTACCAGCTCCCGTGCTATCTTTCTGCTGTATTCGATGTTGGCTCTCGATTTGCCCCCGATCCAAACCGGATATTCACATCCGGCCTTACTGATCAAAATGCCGCCGTCCAAGTCCGTTATTTTGTGTATATCGGACCCCTTGGTGCACCTGTCAAACCATGTCGTGTTTTCTTCGGTAAACTCCACGTCCAGTGTTGTCATGCGCTGCTTGTCAGAGTTCCAGGCTAAAATTTCCATGGCTCTTATCCATTCTTCGTGTTGAGCGTTGACATGATTGTTCAGCCCACCGTCTGTGAACCGAGCAAGGGCATCACTGTTTTGCCCTGCCGGGACTCAGCTTCTTCCTGTATGACTCACCGCTGTCGATCATGATGTGGTGGGCGTTATGAGCCAGTCTGTCCAAAGCCGAGTTTGCTACGACCGGGTCCGGAAACAGGGACACCCAATCCTGTGGCGGTCGATTGCTGGTGATTATGATGGAGGATTTGAGGTGTCGCTCGGCAATAAGCTCGTATATGTCCTCGGTTTGGGTGGCCGTAAAAGGCGAAAGGCCAAAGTCGTCCAGGATCAACACATCGGGCTTGATATATCTTCTGATGCGCTTTTCCCAGGAATGATCCGCACGCGAAGCAAGAAGGCCTCGCAGGATTTTGGTGGTTTTTGCATAGAGCACCTCATAGCCTTTGCGACAGGCATGGTGCCCCAGCGCCTCGGCGATATGAGTTTTTCCAACGCCCGCCGGGCCATAGATCAATACATGTTCTTTCTTTTCTACAAACAGGCAGGTCGAAAGCTCCGTGATGTGCGATTTTCTAATCCTGGGGTTGAACGAAAAGTCAAAGCCTTCGAGCGTCTTTTCTTCCTCGAAGCAAGCGTTCCGGATCCTGTTGGCAAGCTTTTTGGCCTCTCGCCTCTCTATCTCATCCTGGACCATTCGTTGTA
Organism: uncultured delta proteobacterium; assembly: GCA_963805125.1. Classification (GTDB taxonomy): domain Bacteria; phylum Desulfobacterota; class Syntrophobacteria; order Syntrophobacterales; family Syntrophobacteraceae; genus SbD1. The sequence goes on from CAWDTD010000003.1 coordinate 452,126, forward strand.
AAAACTCAACATGGGGGATCTCTTCCTCTCTGGCCTGCTCCAGCCGTACATCCAGAGTCTCGAGAAACCCGCCGAGTTTCAGAATCCTAAGCTGGGCAGCCAGTTGGTGTTGTGTGTTCATGAGCGATCCTCCCCGGAAAAGTAGTTTGAGTCGCGAAGGAAGCTTTGTCCCAGATCGGAGAGATTCGCTGTCGCTGCGGGAGCTTCAGTGGACAAGAGACCCTTTTCCAGCATGGACCTTATGCTGCGGTACTCGGTGCTTCCATAGGCAAGGGCTTTTTCCGATGCCCTCTCCAGGTCGGCCCCCCATTTCAAACCCAGCCTCAGGACCGCCTGCGCCTTTCTCATTGCGCGGTGGCCGCCCGCTTTGAGGATCTGTTTAATCAACGTTTGCGTTTGAGGTCCGTATTGGGCGGCTGTGGCCATGCAGCTTGCCGGCGTGCTCATGAGATAGGCGAGTTTTTCGGGCGGATAATCGGTGTGATCGGTTATCCACTTCCCCGGCTCCATTGATCGCGAATGGGTCTTGATCAGTTGATGATCCAGGAAAACCTGAACCGCTTTGCTCGTGCCCCGTACCCAGACTTTTTCCCCGATATAGCGTGTTGGCAACGAGTAGAAGGAGTTGTCAAAGACGATATGGTGATCGGGGTGTACCGTGCATTCCTTCCAGATGGGAATCTCAAAAGGCGCCTTCGGCAGCGGCTTTAAGTGCTCCTTTTCTTCTGAGATAAAGACGGCGTAAGGTTTACGCTTGGTGGTTCCGTGAATCTGGCTTCCAATCTCAAACCGGCACCATGCGAGGGCCCTTTCGTTGGCATCCCGGATATCGGTAAACTTGCGGCCGGCAAGTAGATGCTTTCGAACTACGGGAACCGATCTTTCAACTTTTCCTTTGTGTTTTGCCCTCCTTACACCCGCCGGGTCCGCCGCGAAACCATAATGCCTTTCCAAGTCAGCATATGCGTGGTGAATCCTTGGATCATAAAGATCAGGCTTGATAACGCCAGGCTTGAGATTATCCAAAATCACCCACTTCACCACACCGTGAAAAAATTCGAAGGCCCGGATATGGCAGTCGATCCACGTCGGTGAATCCTGGCGAAAAACAAACCGTACAAATCTATGCCGGCTGTGGGAAAGCGTCATTATGAAACACCAGGTCTTTCGATCCTTTCCCGACTCGGGGTCCCGCATGCGCCCGACATATCCAAAGTCCACCTGCGCCTCGTCTCCAGGCGCGGTTTCCAGATGAACCGTAGCTTCAGGTTTGCCCAAATTGAATTCATCGCCAACGTAGCGCAGAACACTGGCATAGCTCACTTTCAAGGCGTGCCGTTCTACAAGCAGCCGCATGACCTGTTTGGCCGTCATCTCCTTTTCCGTCAAAAGATTGGCAATCTCATCCCGGTAGCGGCCAAGTATCTGTTGGGCAGGCGCCCGTCGAACCAGGACCGACCTGTCCAGAACTGCCTTGAGTTTGCCAAGCATTTGCTGCTCATCGGGGAAAGGCTCCTCCCGCTTAAGTCCGGCGTCAAGGCCCGCATGGACGTAGCGTCGCACGGTCTTTCGGTCATATCCCAAAGACCTTGTTATCCCCTTGATGCTGGCTCCCTGGTGCCACTGATACAAAATCTCCATAACTTCGTTCATGTGGATTTGCCTCCTCGCCATGTTCCCTCCTCTCAGAAGCTTCTGCCATCAGATCCCGAGAGTACAGGACTTGTTCACTCAATTACACCTCGGCGAGGGGGGGAATTAAGCTGCAACTGGGGGGGGAATTCACATGATCACGGGGGGGGGGATTTGTCGTGATCACAACCCCCTCAAAAGGGGGGAATTATCATGATGCTCGACACTCCGTTGAAATGCAGCTTTTCGCAGGTATACGATACCATAGTTGCTAGACCTCATAGGGAAATCGCTGATCTACGGACAACCGGTGGCGTCGCTTTTGGGGCCCAGGCGCTGAAAGCTCAAGATGGCAGAAAGTACATTGCCCTGCCACACAGCAACAGAATATATCAGGCTGATTGGGGCTATACAACGAATCATATGGGAAAAGATGGGCAGAGGATCGGTCACTATGCGCGTCCACTCGATGAGTGGTGTGACCAGCTTGAGGAATGAGGAACGTGGACGCCCAAGGAGTTTTCAGGGAAAATCAACTCTGGAAAGAATGGCTATGGAAGAGGACTTTACCCAATTAGGAAAGCTATCCAAGGTAGATTTACGGAAATTCTGGAAACACGAGGGGTGTTGGGGTCGGGCCAGGGCAATGGCTCCATCTATTTAGGTAAATGCAAAAAAAACATGCCCTGTTAACGCTTAGAAGCATGTTTTCGACCACAAAATGACAAGCTCTAAGCCAGCCGGGCTCACCGGGTGCGAACCCGTCATTCATTCCGGAAATTCCGCGTCCCTTCGCCCATCCCCTGGTTCGTGTCCATCCGGAAACCCCGGATGAGACACTGGCAGTTTCCAATTCGGAAAGGAGGCATAATATGGTCATTCCTCTTACCGACTTTAGCCGGAAGATTTTCGTCCTGGCTGGGAAAGAGCTTGCCCTGAGCCTGAGAAGGGCGTGAAAAAATTCCCGCCTCCGTGCCTCCGCCTCCCCGCGCCTCCGCGTGATCAAGGATCGAACCGGACTTAAAATGCTGCTCAAAGATCGCTGCCGGGGTTCCCGGTTTTGTTTTTTCCGCATCGCGGTAGGAATGCCGTGTTCAATGACAATTATTTATCCCGGCCGGCGACAAAATCCCCCACCTTCCCCAGCCTGCCCAATTTCCTAAACCCCACGCCGGTTGGCTTCTAATGTCACTTGACAGCCCGGCTTCCAGGAGTATATAGATTATATGAGTCAGTATGATTGTAGTAATTGGTATAATCGACATGGAAGCCTATGAAAATGCGCAAAACTATTTCAGCCTTGAAGGTTCGCCAAAATCTGGGCCAGGTCATGAACGAGGTATCGCTCAAAGGTGACGATTACGTTGTTGAGCGTGCCGGCAAGCCCCTGGTCGCCATCATCCCGGTGGAAAAATACCTGAGGTTTCAAAAGGACCTCGACGAATTCTACAGGGAAGTAAAAGCTTTCCAAGCCGGCGTAAAAGATGTTCCCGCCAAAGTTCTGGATGAAGCCCTGGCGGAAGCGGTCTTGGCGGCCAGGAAGGTGGAAACCAAAAAGACTAAATCGAAAAAGTAATGATTAAAGTTGTTCTTGACGCGAACCAGTACGCCAGCGCCCTCATCAAGCCACGCTCCAATTCGGCCCGCCTTATCGAACTCGTCCATGAGGGCCACTTGGCGTTGGTCATCTCGGCGCCCATCATTGAAGAAGTCCGCCGAATTCTCTCTTATCCCAGACTGAAGAAACTCCATGGCCGCCCTTCCGATGAAATTGAGCTGTTCCTCAAGAAACTGGAAAAAATCGCCATCATCACTCCGGCTTTACTTTCGGTGCAGGTGGTCAAAAACGATCCGAGCGACGATAAGTATTTAGTCTGCGCTCTCGAAGGCCAGGCCGACTTTATTGTTTCCGGCGACCGCCACCTTACCGACTCAAAAGAGTTCCGGGGAATTCGCATCGTGAACCCGGCTGTATTCTTGAAAGCCATCGCTCTATAAGCAACGGGTTGCGGGTTGGGGGTCGAGCCAGGGCAACGGCGCGATCTACTCGGGTAAATGCAAAAAAAACATGCCCCGTTAACGCTTAGAAGCATGTTTTCGACCACAAAATGACAAGCTCTAAGCCGGCCATGAGGCTCACCGGGTGCAAACCCGTCATTCATTCCGGAAATTCCGCGTCCCTTCGCCCATCCCCTGGTTCGTGTCCATCCGGAAACCCCGGATGAGACACTGGCAGTTTCCAATTCGGAAAGGAGGCATAATATGGTCATTCCTCTTACCGGCTTTAGCCGGAAGATTATCGTCCTGGCTGGGAAAGAGCTTGCCCTGAGCCTGAGAAGGGCGTGAAAAAATTCCCGCCTCCGTGCCTCCGTCTCCGCCTCCCCGCGCCTCCGCGTGATCAAGGATCGAACCGGACTTAAAATGCTGCTCAAAGATCGCTGCCGGGGTTCCCGGTTTTGTTTTTTCTGCTCGCTGCTCGCCGCTCACTGCTCCATCGCTTCATTTTTTCCCTTGACAACACTTCGCTTTATGAAGTATAATGTTTCCGGATTAATTCCGAGGGAGAAATCTTGTGTTTTTCACCGCTCGCCGTTCAACGCTTCTGATTTGGAGGTTTAACACTACTACGTTAAATAATTACGGAGAACGTGATAGATGCCCATAATTTATCTTTCTATTGCAGATCGGGCATGTTCCTAACCAGCAGGCTATCAGGCGCTGCATCTCCCGTCTCACTTTCGGGAGGGTCCACCCAGAAGTTTTTTTTACTGCGTAAGGTTTCAAGTAGGAGGAACCCATACGCAAGCATGGTCATTGTGACATGGTGATGCCATCCCAAATAGCCCCTACCTTCATAGTGATCGAGCCCCAGTTCTTCTTTGAGTTGCTGGTAGCTTTGCTCGATCCGCCACCTCACCTTGGCAAAAAAGACAAGCCGGCTAAGCCCTGCCTGGGGGGCCAGATTGGAGAGCCAGTATTTCGTGGGTTCCGGCTCCGCTTTGGGCCATTCGATAAGCAACCACTGCCTGGGGGGACGCTTTTTGACATTAGCCGGTCGGTGAGCCGGAAGTACCCGGACGGCAGCAAAACGAGAAACCAGTCTACGCTTAGTTCCTTCGCGCCATTTAATCGTCTTCCACATCGGGGCGTGGAGCTTGAGAGCAAAGTCTTTAACCGAGAGGACACTCGCTTTGCCCGTCTGGTTACCGGGAGCCGGGTCGCCTACTCGGCCCCTTGTTTTCTTCGGTTCATCGAAGACAATGGTCTTGGCTTCGATTTCGGCTACATAGAAAAGCTCTCGATCAATCAGGCCCTGCCGAAATGGGTTGCCGTTCCCGTAAGAGCAGTCACAGACTACGACACCCTTTGGGATGTCCCGGGAAAGCGCTTGGCCGATCAGATCCAAAGCGATCTGCCATTTGGCCTTAAAGCAGTATCCGTCCGGAACACCAGCTCGTTTCAACCTCAACGGGTCCTCCGCCCAAGCTTTCGGAAGGTAGAGCTCAAAATCGACCGGCATGCAGGCCTCGGCTGTAGCCAGATTGAGCGATACCGCAATCTGGCAGTTTCCCACTTTGCCCAGAGTGCCCGAATACTGACGGGCAACCCCTACAGAGTGCTTTCCCTGTTTGGGAAACCCGGTATCATCAACAATCCAGGCAACCGCAGGAACCATTGCCTCGACCATCCGTTCGGCCAGCTTTTTTCGAACGGGGCTGTGGTCCCAAGGACTTTGACCTACAAACTGCTGCATCGCCTGGACATTGCCATCAGGCAACCGAGCAGCCATAGGCTCGATGGACTTTCGTTCGCCATCCATAAGCAGTCCACGAACGTAAGCGTTACCCCATCGGCGCCTTTCCAGACGCCCTATAGGCTCAAGAAGCTCCGCAAGGTATGCTTCGAGCCTGCTTCGACACGATTGTAGTTCCTTGCTGTCCATAGGTATCCCTCCCGGTACCCATATACGACAGCAAGAGGCAAAATGTCAATAACTTAACGTAGTAGTGTTAAAAAAATGCCGTCCAGTATTCACTATCAACTACTGGCTATCCGACCCTCATTGCTCGATATTCCTGTTCGCCCCCGCTGTTATCCGCTGTTATTGCAAAAATCAAATCCGGAACTAATAATAAAATCAATTGGTTGTCAAACCGGCACTTTCATTTGGGCCTGTATTTTCAGCGACACCGCCTGTTCACTACTCTTACGGATGTCAGAGGACGGAAGTCAGAGAACAGAGAAGTGGTATCCTCTGTCCTCTGTGTCTCGAAGGCTCAGGGCCATGTCCCAAAATAGTCCAGTGCATCTTGACGTAATCACGGTACTTTCCTGAATATGTCCTGAAACTGCACAGTGCGTGACGTTTTTGGGGGGCCGCTGCGCAAGCTTTTACCGGCCTTCAGGGTGCGGCGTATTTCTTGCCTCCAGATCATAGGCTGGTATAATTGACCGCGAATACGAATGAAGAACGCAAGCCCGACAGCGCCCTCTCATCGAAAGGATATTTCAATGAAACCGGGGGGATCGGCCTTCTTCCTCTCAACCTTTTGCGTGGTGCTCCTGGTTGCATCGATTCTGGCAGGCTGCGGACCGGAGCAGCAATCCAGCAGCCCCGGATCTTCAACCGCCGGGGTCTCCGATTCGGAAATACTGATCGGCTCTTCCTGCCCGCTTTCAGGCCATGCATCTTTTCTGGGAACTCAGACCATTCACGGCGTTCAAACCTATCTCAATGACGTGAACGGGCAGGGAGGCGTAAACGGGCGCCGCATCCGACTTATCGCATACGACGACGCTTACGATCCCGCCCTGTGCATCTCCAACACTCAGAAGCTGATCGCCGAAGACAGGGTATTTGCCCTGACCTCCTATGTGGGGACCCCGACGGCGGTAAAGATCATACCGATGGTCCAGGAGGCCGGGATTCCGATGGTTGGGATCTTATCGGGCGCCAGGGTGCTGCGTGAGCCGTTTCAGCGTTACATCATAAACATCAGGGCTTCATATTACGAAGAAACAGGCCAACTCATCGACCACTTCGTTCAGGACCTCGGGATAACCCGTGTGGCGATTTTCTACCAGTATGACGAGTTCGGACTCGACGGCCTTACCGGCACGGAAATCGCCCTCCAGAAGCACGGGTTGCAGCCGGTAGCCAAAGCCTCCTATATCCGGGGAAGCATGAATGTGGAGGAAGGGGTCGATCTGATCTGCGCTTCGGACGCCGAAGCGGTGGTCATGATCGGGACCTACGGACCGTGCGCGAAGTTCGTCAGGCTTGTAAAACAGCGCAAAAACGCAATGATCTTTCACGCGGTATCTTTTGTGGGCGCAGAGGAGCTGGCAAAAATACTGGGACCCGAAGCAGAGGGCATAATAGTAACCCAGGTGGTTCCGCCGCCCTGGGAGACCATGCTCCTTCCGGCCGCAGGCCAGTACACCAGGCTCCTTAAGCGCTATTTCCCCGAAGAAGACCCTTCTTTCGTGGGATTCGAGGGGTTTCTTAACGCAGTCGTCCTCGTGGAAGGTCTAAAGCGTGCAGGCACGGACCTTACAAGGGACGGGTTGATCGACTCGATTGAAGGAATCCATCAATTTTCACTTCAGATAGCCAATCCCCTGAACTACAGTCCGACCGACCACCAGGGTCTGCGCTATGTTTATTTTACCCGGATAAGGGACGGAAAACCGGCGCTCATCACAAACTGGGAGCAGATCAGGAAAGAGCTCTCCGTTCCCGGGGTAACTCCTACCGAAATCCTGTTCGGCTCCTCGCTGGCACTGAGCGGAGACGCTTCCTGTCTGGGGACCCGGACGCTCCGGGGCGCCCTGGCATATCTTAACCACGTCAACGACAAGGGCGGGATACACGGCCGCCGCATCCGGCTGATCAGCTACGATGACGCCTGCGACCCGGACCTGTGTGAGCGCAACACCCGGCGGCTGATAGAAGACGACAAAGTATTCGCTCTTACGTGCTACGTCGGGACACCCACTGCGGTCAAAGTTTTGCCGATGATTGAGGAGGCGAAAATTCCGTTGATCGGAGTTTTGAGCGGCGCCACTGCTCTACGCGAACCATTCCGGAGATTCGTGCTAAATATCAGGGCCTCCTATCACCAGGAAATCACGTCTGTCATCGATAATATGGTAAAGCGCAGCGGGTTCACGAAAATCGCCGTTTTCTACCAGGAGGACGAATACGGACGTGACGGCCTGGAAGGCGCCAGGCTGGCTTTGAACCGGTATGGCCTCGAACCGGTCGCCGCCGGCGGTTATCAGCCGGGCACAACCAAAATCGACGAGGCGTTCGAACGGATTCGGCCGGCCAACCCGCAGGCGGTTGTCATGATTGGCACATACGAACCCTGCGCCAGGTTCATCATGCTCGCAAAGCAAAAGCACGTGGGGCGGCTTTTCCATAACCTATCGTTTGTGGGCGCCGAGGAACTGGTCAAAAGGCTTGGTTCGGATACCCGGGGCGTCATCGTTACGCAGGTGGTGCCGCCCCCGTGGGAGTCCGCCCTCCTCCCGGCGGCACAGGAATACCGCATTCTGCTCAAGCGTTATTTCCCCGAAGAGACACCCAGCTTTGCGGGGTTCGAGGGCTTCGTCAACGCCAAGGTGCTCGTCCAGGCCCTGAGGCGAATGGGTCGCGAGGTAACCAGGGAAAAGTACATCGAGGCCATCGAGGATATGGATTTCTATTCGCCGGGAATCGGGGCCGGTATTAGTTTTGGGAAGCATGACCACCAGGGTATGCAGGATGTCTACCTGACAGCGGTTCGTAACGGGAAGCTCACCCTGGTGACGGACTGGTCGGAACTTGACCAAACGAGCGCCTCCCCGGCGGCCGGACAACGCCGCAAACCGGCCGCGCACCCGTTAGTTCGATAGGATGGGTTAGTCCCTTTGGGTTGGCTGAAGACGCCATGCAGATAGCCTTTGTCTTTCGGCCGGCCTCAAGCTGTGTGTTCAACCGGAAGATGCTGTAGCCATGAGACTTTTTCAGAGGCTTAGCTTCAAGAGTAAGTTACTGGTGCTGATTCTCGCCATGGTGATCTTGATTGGCGGGACCATGGGGCTCCTTATCCGGACAGTTGTTTTCCCATACCTGGTGCGGGAAATAGAGCTCCGGGGCCAGAACGCCGCCAGTAGACTGGCCGAGAACGCACGCGCCTCCATCCTTCAGCGGGATCGGGTTCGCCTGACAGCCCTCATTTTCGAAGAAAAACAGATCGACAAAAACATCTCCTATATTATTGTTACCGACGAAAACGGGGCAGTCCTGGCCCACACCTTTCTGGACGGTGCGCCCCCAGGGGCGCTCTTTGCCGATAATGGTTCTGCGGCCTTGAGGCACACACGGGCCGGGTGGTGGTCCTTTTTTACCAAACCCCCGGGTCGGAGCCAGATCATGGTGCCCGTTTTCGAAGGACTTCACCAGATCGGCGCCATTAGAGTGGGACTGCATCCGCAGTATATAGACAGACTCATTTTCGAGCTTAGAATCTATAATCTGCTGTTTATTGGATTTGTAATGCTGGTCGGCCTGCTCTTCGGATTATATCTGGCCCGAATCATAACCAGGCCTGTCCAGACGCTCACCGCGTTTGCCCGGGAAATCAGCCTTGGCAATCTTGACAAACGCCTGGCTCTGGGCAATCGCACAAAATGCAGCGAGGTGCTGGAATGCACCAAATATGGCTGCCCGGCCTACGGCAGGCAAACACTGCGTTGCTGGTTCATCGACGGTACCTGCTGCGTGAGCGAGGGTCCCATGAACTTCCCGGAAAAGCTTGAAACCTGCAAAAGCTGCCCGGTTTACGCGGAAACGGCGGGAGATGAGATCGTCCAGCTTGCGGACACTTTCAATCATATGACCAGCCGGTTGAGCGCTTCCGAGCAAGAACTGAGAAACTCGGAGGTTCGCTACCGCTGGCTTTTCAACAGCGGTCCACACCCGGTTTTCATAGTTTCGGCCGAAACCGGCCTCATACAGGACGCAAACGACCGGGCCGCCGACATCTACGGACTCGAAAAGCAACGGCTGATCGGCATGCAGTTTACTGACCTGATGTCCGAACAGGACCGCGAAGAAATCCGCGCAGCTTTCCGCAAATCCGCAAAGGCAAGCGCCTGCTTCCTAATCCCGAAGATACGCCATCAGAGACGTGAAGGCGATCCGCTTTGGGTAAACATTTATTTTTGCCACGACAGTCATGCCGGCAAATCCGATCTGATTGTAACAACTGCGGATATCTCGGATTTTATCGAAGCGGAGACTCAGCTTATCCAGGCCGGGAAGATGGCCACCCTTGGCGAAATGGCCACCGGTGTCGCGCACGAGCTCAACCAGCCCTTGAACGCAATCAAGCTCGGGAGCGAGTACCTGTTGAAGATGACCGAAAAGGGGCAGAGGGTGGACAGGGACGAGCTTGACGAGTTGGCCGACGACATGAGCCGGGAAGTGGATCGGGCGGCAGCAATAATAAACCACCTCCGCCAGTTCGGACGCAAAGGTGAGGTGGTGGCGCACCGGGTTGATATTAACAGCTCCATTCGGGGAGTTTTTACGATCCTGGGGCAGCAACTGAGGGTGCACGGCATCGAGGTGCAGCTCGAGCTCGACGAAAACCTGCCCCCGATTATGGCTGACGAGAACCGCCTGGAGCAGGTTTTTGTCAACCTGGTGAATAATGCCCGCTACGCTATGCTTGACCTGAAACGAGGCGGGCATGCCGGACCGAATGTGCTGACCGTCAAGTCTTTTTCGGAGCATGGCCGTGTGACGGCCACTGTGAGCGATACGGGTCCCGGCATACCGGAGTCGATCAAAGGAAGGCTTTTCGAACCTTTCTTTACCACGAAAGAGACCGGAAAAGGCACCGGGCTTGGACTTTCCATCAGCTACGGGATCGTTCGGGATTACAAGGGCACTATCGATTTCACAACAAGCGAAGGGGCCGGGGCCACTTTCATAGTGAGCTTTCCGGAGGCGCAGCGGGAATGAGCGATGAACCAGGCCGAACCAGGTAAAAAACTGCTTGTGATTGACGATGAGCCGTCCACACTCAAGATGCTTCGGCGGCTGCTGGGCGTTTATGGTTATTCTGTCCTGACGGCCGGAAGCGGAGAAGAGGGGTTGGAGATTTTTCGAAATGAACATCCTCCGCTGGTCATCACAGACATCAGAATGCCCGGAATGGACGGAATCGAAGTGTTGAGGCATCTAAGACAGCTCAACCCGGAAGTTGAAATGATCGTAATCACCGGGCATGGAGACATGGAACTCGCTATCCACTCTCTTCGCAATTCAGCTTCCGACTTCATCAACAAGCCCATTCAGAGGGATGCCCTCGAAATTGCCCTCCAAAGGGCGGAAGAAAAAATAGAGCTCAAACGAAAAATCAAAGATTATGCTCAAGAGTTGGAGTCCAGGGTGGAGCAGGCCACAGCCGCTCTTTCCCTCCAGTGCCGCCGCCTCGAAGTGCTGGTCAAAATAGGTAAACAGGCCGGAGAGATTCCGACCCATGGAAAGATGGCCGAATTTTTGCGGGAAAAAATAGAATCCAGCACGGGCCTCAGGTGCCCGCGGATTATGGTTCTTAACTCCATGAGGGACGGCCTTATCGGAGGCCATTCCAATTCGAGGCAGGCAAAGGGTTCGGCCATACTCGCCGAAATGATAAAGGAACTGAGGAGTAGTCCGCGGCTTCTGAGCGCGCAGGAGCTTGAAAAAATGCAATTGCCCGCGGTTGAGGCCGGAGGCGGGCAGAGCATTGCGATGCTTCCGATCGACACGGAAGAAGCAGACCCGGTTGGGGCCGCACTGGTCGTTGCTTCCGGCGAAATGGAAGAGGAGGACCTGAAATTTGCCGGACTGCTGCTTTCTCTGGTTGCCGGAGCACTCCGCCGTGCGGTCGTGCAGGAGGAGGAGATCAGCAATCTGAGGCAGATCGTCGAGAAGGAAAAATTCGGAAATATGATCGGCAGGCACGAAAAGATGCGCCGGGTATTTAACCTGATCTCGAACGTGGCCGCGTCGGATGCTACTGTCCTGGTCCTGGGGGAGAGCGGCACCGGCAAGGAATTGGCCGCAAGGCGCATCCATGAGCTCAGTTTGCGAAGCTCGGGTCCCTTCATTGTGCTCGATTGCGCCGCCTATCCGCAGACGCTGCTCGAGGCCGAGATGTTCGGCCATGAAAAGGGCGCGTTCACAGGCGCCGTTCACGCTCGCAAGGGCTTATTCGAACTCGCCCAGGGAGGTACCCTGTTTTTGGATGAAGTAGGCGATATCCCGCTGCCGTCGCAGGTGAAGCTCCTTCGGGCGCTCCAGTTCAAAGAATTCCACAGGCTGGGCAGCGAGACAGTCACCAGGGTCGACGTTCGCGTAATTGCGGCCACGGCCCGGAACCTGCGCGAAGAAATCGACCGGGGAACCTTTCGTGAAGACCTTTATTACCGTCTCCATGTGATCCCGATCATAATGCCTCCTCTTCGTGAGAGGCTCTCGGACCTGCCCTTGCTGGTTTCCCATTTTCTGGAGCGCCTGAGCGGCGGGTCCGCAAAGAAAAGGATTCGCCCGGATGCGATGCAGGTTCTCTTTAACCACAGTTGGCCCGGAAATATCCGGGAACTTGAAAACGCGATCGAGCACGCCTTCATCCTGTCGGGGACCGACGGTATCAGGGTTGCCGATCTTCCGGCCTACCTGCATGGATACCGAAAGCCGTCACGCCCGGCGCCCGACGGGCTGGATCAGGTGGAGCGCAGCCACGTGATGAAGGTCCTCCAGGAGTGCCGGGGCAATAAAATAATGGCTGCAAGGCGGCTCAGAATCAGTCGCAGCACGCTCTACAGAAAACTCGAACAGTTCGATATAAAATAGCCGCCGCCTTCCAGCCAATTTCGATCCCGGAGCTGATTTGCGGTCGGACAGGTGTTCTATTATGGGACATATAACCCTTTGAAATAGCTAATCTATTTGGCCGAGGGCAATTGTGCCTCGTCCTGAGACAGTTTCAGAGCCGCAGCTTAAGCTGATCGCCTCACCCACCCTGGTGATTTTATTCAGTTAATCCAATTACTTAACAGATTATGCCCCCAACTGGCACGATGCTTGCCTCTCTAAGCAGGCAGCATTTGCAGAAGTCAGGAAACAGGAAAGGGGATAGTGATGAAAACAAGGGTTACAATGGCTGAAAAAGTAGCATGCACGATCATCGGAACGGCCCTGTCTTTGGTTGGGTTAGGCCTGATCGCGCTGGGACTGACGTTTCTCCCGATAGTCGGAATTCTCGTTGCTATCCCTGTACTGACCCTTGCATTCTATTTCTTCAGGCCGGGCAAGTGGGTGATTACCGCTGAAAGGGAAACCGAACCCGCGGAGGAGACCGGGGCTGAGGACTCCATGGCTGCATAGGGCGGCACATGCCTGTACGTACTTGCCGTTTGTTTCTAAAGATTTTCACCCACCTCAGGTTGATCCTCACACCACGGTCTGCTCTTGGCAAGGGAGTGGACCATGGGGTACAGGTCCATGAACCACTGAACTTTGGGCCTTTCGTGCAGAGTATCCATTTGCTCCAACGCTTCAGACAACGCACATGATGTTACTGTGCCCTCGCTCAACCCGAATGCGAGGACTTCGCTGGAGCTGTTTTTTATCGATTTGAGGAGTGCGCCAGCGGCTTCGGCGCCAATCCTGCCGGCAAGGATTCTGTCGAACGCCGTCGGAAGACCGCCTCTCTGGACATGCCCGAGCACCGCGCTGCGCACCTCGAATTCATTCTTGCTTTCCTCTTCGAGAAGCCTTCGCAGAAAATCCGTAGTGTAGTGACGTGAAGCCTGTTCACCGCGCATGTATATGACCATGCGCTTTCCGCACTCGAAGCCGTCTTTGAGTTCTATAACGTCCCTGTTCAATTCGGCGAGGCTGATACCGGTTTCAGGAAGGTAAGCCTTCTGGGCGCCTGTCGCCAAAGCGCTCATGAGCGCGAGAAACCCGCATTCCTTTCCCATTACCTCCACTATGAAAGCCCGCCTTGTGGCGCCGGCCGTATGGCGAATTTTATCGACCGCTTCGGCAATGTTGTTGAGAGCAGTATCGGAGCCGATGCACAGATCGGTGCCTGGAAGATTGTTATCGATGGTCGCTGGCACAAGCATGATGGGGATATCGAACTCGGGAAAACTGCCCCGCATTTCCACAAATTTCTGAATGTGCTGGTAGGTACCCCACCCTCCGATGACGATGATTCCCTTTATGTTGAATTTGCTGATATTTTCCGCAATGCGGCTGAACTCCCCCGGGATCGGAGAGGAGCGCGCGGTGCCGATATCGGAGCTTGGATGGCCCATCCAGCCAACCAGTTCGTTCCAGTCGAGATCGACGAGGTCACCGTGAACGAGGCCGTAGAATTCATCCCTTGACCCGAGTACCCGGACACCCTGATTAAGAAGGCACCTGGCGGCGACGCTGAGCGCAGCGTTCATACCCGGCGAGTCGGCCCCGCCCGTCATGATGACCACTCTGCCCTGGTCCTCGGATTCCAGGGCAGGACTGATCCGGGTAAGGGTGTTCACGAGCTCGAGCATGCTCCGGAAGGTTTTTCCACGAAGCTCCACGGCCTTGTTGAAATCGCCGTTTTCGATCTGCCTGCGAACTTCCCGGCTGTTTTCGACCACTTCGATAAGCGGCGTAGAGACTACCCTATTTTTTCTAATTCCAACCATGTGGCGGTGGACGACATCCGGCTCATCCATGAGAAGGTCAACGGCTGCGACACCGAGCCGGGTCGAAAGAATCCGGTCAAAAGCCGTCGGGGCTCCCCCGCGCTGAACGTGTCCAAGCACGGTGAGACGCACCTCTATCCCAAGCCTTTCGGCCAGAATCTTTACAACCTCGTTGGATTCTATGAGCAGCCCGTCGGGATGCCTGGCGCCTTCGGCAACGACCACCATCTGATGAGGCCTTCCGATCTTGCGGGCCTTATCGAGACCTTCGACCATCCTCTGATGCCAGCGCAGTTCGAGTTCATCTTCGGGAATGAGCACCCAGGAGGCCCCGGTCGCCAGGGTGCCGGCAAGCGCAAGGTAGCCGCAATTTCGCCCCATCGTCTCGATTACGAATGTACGCTGGTGGGAAGCAGCCGTCGATGAGAGATCGTCTATCGCACGCACGATGTGATTTAAGGCCGAATCAACGCCTATCGCCATATCGGTGCCGCTGAGGTCATTGTCTATGGAGCCGGGGAGCCCAATGACCTGGAGCATCGGAATTTGTGAGGCCCGGGAATGGAGATCGGGACGGGCAGCGGCGATCTTCTCCACGTGTTCGGGCCATTCGGTCGAAAGCACGTGCGCTCCCATGAGGGAACCGTCGCCTCCGATCACCACCAGCGCTTCTATACCGCGCTCCAGTATGTTCTCCACTGCGCGCCGCCTGCCCTCCAGGGTCTTGAACTGCTCGGAACGGGCTGTTCCAAGGAAAGTCCCTCCATGCTGCAGAACGTCGCCAACCTCCTGCCAGTCAAGACGTTTTATCTGGTCGCCGCCCCGGAGCAAACCCTCGTACCCGTAAGATATACCGTATGCCTCAAGGCCTCTGTCCATGGCACGGCGCACTACGGCGCGCACTGCCGCGTTCATCCCGGGAGAATCCCCGCCGCTGGTCATTACCGCCAGAGTTTTGATCATAGCCCTTCTTTTCCTTGTCCACAAATCGCCTCGCAGATCGGCCAGGCTATCCTGCTCTCAGCAGGCCTCGCGTTGGGAACCGGTGGGGACCGGGCGAGGTGTCGAGATCCTGGCTGCGGCGCCTCGCCGCTTGCGGACCTGCCTCCTGGCAAAGGAAGATACACGATTTTTCGCGCGGCTCAAAGGCCAGTATCATTCGAAGATGGAAAATATTTTTCAACAAAGTTATATTTGCACGGCAAAAGAGATGTTTTCCTGCTAAGCGCAGCGGAGTGCGCGCGCAAAGCCTGCTGTTGGCCTCAAATGACAGGCGGACGTCAATGATAGTACCCGTCATCTTATCAGGTGGTGTGGGATCCAGGTTGTGGCCTCTTTCAAGAGAGCATTTACCAAAACAGTTGATGCCGCTTCTGGGAGGAGAATACTCCCTGTTTCAAAAAACACTTATGCGCCTGTCGAAAATTGCCGAAACAGCGCCTCCCATAATTGTGTGCAACGAAAGCCACCGTTTCATGGCGGCAGCTCAGATGCAAGCGCTCAACATGACTTACTCGGATATCATCCTTGAACCTGTGGGGCGAAACACCTGCCCTGCAATTACCGTGGGCGCGATGGCCGCCGCCAAAGACGGCGAAGACCCCGACGTGCTGGTCCTTCCAGCGGACCATATCATTCGGGAAGATGACTTGTTTGCATCGGCCGTCCGGAAAGGAAGCGAACTTACATCCAATGGCGGCATAATCACTTTCGGGATCGTTCCCGACAGACCGGAAACCGGTTACGGGTACATCCGCAAAGGGGAAAGTGTTCCAGGACAGTCAAACGAAGGCGCCTGCCTGGTACGCGAATTCGTCGAGAAGCCGGACTATGAAAAAGCTTGCTCATACGTCGATTCAAGAGAGTACTTCTGGAACAGTGGCATGTTCATGTTTCGGGCCTCTGTCTTCCTCAAGGAACTGGGCCGGCTTTCGCCCAAAGTTCTAAGCAGTTGCCGCGAATCATATGAAAAGGCCAGGCGGGACCTGGACTTCACTCGCCTCGAAGAGAGCGCCTTTTCCTCATGTCCGAATATTTCCATAGACTATGCAGTTATGGAAAAAACGCCCCAGGCGGTTGTAATTCCGTTGGCAGTGGGCTGGAGTGATGTCGGGAGCTGGCTTTCACTTCATGAGGTGTGCGAAAAAGACGCGTGCCGCAACGCTGTCACCGGAGACGTTTTACTGGAAGATGTCCGCAACTGCTATATCCATTCTGAAAACAGGCTCGTCGCGGCCCTGGGCATAGAAAACCAGATCATCATCGAGACCAAGGACGCGGTGCTGGTTTCATCGATTGAACGTTCCCAGGATGTTAAGCTGATTGTCGGCAGGCTCAGGAAACAAATGCGAGAGGAGGCGTATTCTCATTCCCGGACATACCGTCCCTGGGGGTCTTACGAGTCCATCGACACCGGGGAGCGCTTCAAGGTAAAGCGTATAACCGTAAATCCCGGCGCCGCTCTTTCTCTTCAGATGCATTTCCACAGGGCGGAACACTGGATCGTGGTAAGAGGAACCGCCCGCATAACCAAGGGTGATGAGGAGTTTTTGCTCAATGAAGACCAGAGCACATACATCCCCTGGGGCACGCGGCATCGGCTGGAAAACCCCGGCAAAATACCCCTGGAACTTATTGAGGTTCAGTCCGGCAGCTATTTGGGAGAAGACGATATCAGCAGGTTTGACGATAAATACGGACGCTGCCGATCGGAGTCCCTGATTTAGACCACCAGCACGCGGCCCACCGCATCCGAAAGACGCGGTCCCGCCGCCTCCGGCTATGGCTCTCTGGCGCTGCCGTCCGGGGCTCCGGACTCCGCCGCTTTAGCCACTTTTGATTGCAGCCGCAAATGCCTCGCAATCAAATCAGCCCTGGCGCGAGTCTTATCCGGCTAGTTTCAACCGCTCCCGGATCAGGTCTTTGCTCCAGGATTAATTTGAAATTCGATGTAGACTCCGGGATCGCTTTTAGCGTCATAGTATCCAGGGACAGGGGGCAGAGCCATGCCTTAATCCAGGGACGGGGCGAAATTGATAATGGTTGTTGAAAAGATCGATTTAACCTGCTATTGGTGCCAAGAATTTTAATGCTTTCAGGATTTTTTGCTCGATTGCAGAGAGGAGTAACGCATGAAAACATGGGAATGGTCATCGAAGATTCTCACAATTGGATTTGCGGTCGTCCTCCTGGGAGGTTGCGCTGAGACGACACCTTATAATCCTTACTACGCCCCCGCGGTGTCCAACCCGGCGCCCGGCGAAAATGAAGCGAATTCTCTGACAGTCGGCCCGCAGGATCATTTCTATATTATGCACGTCGAAAACCGCACTCCTTTCCCGGCACGTTTTCCTAAAGTTCATCGTGTCCTCTATGAGAAAGGATTTGACCAGGTAAGAAGGGAAAGGGAAGCTGATTTTTCGCTCGATATTGCGCTTAATGCGGAACCTCGGGACAACCCGGACTTAAGGGGCGAACACCTTTTAGGTGGGGCGATTCTGGGCGCTGCAACCGGCGCGATCATTGGCGCGGCAACAGGGGCTCCAGTCACCGGGACGATTGCCGGGGCAGCGGGCGGCGGTTTCCTTGGCCTGGCCGCTCCAGCGGATAGCCCAATGGTGAGGATCGACATCCGGACCGAGAGTTTCAGTGATGGGACTACCTCATCCACAAGCGCCGTGGTGGACATGGCGCATGTTCCGCCCTATAACATCCCGCGTGTGATCGATATTCAAGTTTCGAGAATGCTCGAGTCACTCCCGGCGAGATAGGCACTCATCAGGCCTGTTCCACATAAAGACCTCCTGTCGGTTCGAATCGACAGGGGGTCTTCTTTTACGATGGGCATTCCCACACCCCTCTATGCCAGGTTACGTTAATAGAGGTGTATCACGACCAGGGGCATATCCCGCTGAAAGTGCTCAGTTTCGAGACAGGAGTGAACGTTCGCACAATTCAAACGCCAATGAAGGTTATTTTTCTACGACCCGCCAAGACGTTGTACTTCCATAGATGAAGAGATTGTCCACAAGTTCGGCAAGGAGGCTGTAAAGCGGGTGCCCATCAAGAATCGCCCCTTCAGGGACTCCGGGGCCCTCGTCGATCTTGGCGCGACCGAAAAAGGCGGGAAAATCCCGGTAAATCGGCAAGTCTTTGAAGCCGACTTAAAAATCGGCATAGGCAGTATCGTACCGCATCATATCTGCGGTTTTTCAGGCGGAGCCAAAATTATCCAGCCCGGGGTCTCGGGCGAGTCAGCCACTGCCTATGCGGACCTTCTGTCTGCCCGCGCTCCTATCCGGGCATTCTTGACAATCCCGTGCGAACGCAAATGGATGCCATTGCCCGCAGAGTTGGTCTCGACACAATCCTGAACACGGTTCTGAACCGCCATCATGTTTGTTATTGCATGGCATTGTATGGACCAGGGTTTTGGATGCCGCAGATTCTTAAGTCACTTTCTTTTGCAGGAACTTTCCGGACACTGCCAGCCCTGTTGCTGACAGAAGAATTGGCAGCGGTTGGCGTAGGTATCATCAATTCCACAGGTAATTTAGGCGGCTTTATCGGACCTTATGCTGCAGGCTTTATCAAAGACATTACAGCGGTTCGACCATAGGTGGAATGTATTTCCCTGCAATTTTCGCCATGCCTGGTGCTCTTGCACTTTTACTCGTACCGGCAAAAAAAAGCTGATACCACAGATCTTCAGTAGTATCAGGCAGGGGCGCCTGAAACGCAGCACGGGCAATTCTTCAGGAAGGGGGCGGGATGGCTAATGCCATCCCGCGTTTGTCCCGATGTAGGTTGGCAGGCTGGTACGCCCGCATTTCCCCTCAGGCCGTCTACTTCTTAGCGGACCTCTGGAAAAGATGCTTCACCTGGGAGAAGCCCATCTTGCGACGAAGCATGCCGAGCTGATCCTGGAGCGGGATCTTCTTTGGACACATGTCCTCGCAGCCGAGAAGTCCGAGGCAGCCGAAGATTCCGTCGTCGTTTCCAACTACCTCGAAATACTCATCATTGCTTCTCTCGTCGCGCGGGTCCATCATGAACCGGGCAAGCCGGTTGAAAGCGCTCGCACCCATGAACCCTTCGGGCACCATGTTCGCCTTGCCGCAGGCGGCCACACAGCAGCCGCATTCGATACATCGCTCGAGTTCGTAAATCTCCTCGGCGAGCGCGTTGTCCATCCGCTCTTCTTCCTCGGTTGGCCTGAACTCCTTGTTTGTATGGACCCACGACTGCACCTTCTCGTTCATTCCGCGGAACCAGGTCCCCGTATCGACCACGAGGTCCCCGATCAGCTTGAATACGGGCATCGGCATCAGGGTGATCTCGCCGGGCAGCTTCTTCGTCTTGGTATGGCAAGCAAGGTCGGGCCGCCCGTTTATCATCATGGCGCATGAGCCGCAGATACCCGCCCTGCACATGAAATCGAACATGAGGGTCGGGTCCTGTTCTTCCCTGATGCGGTTAAGAGCGATGAAAAGAGTCATGGCTTCGGTTTCCTCGAGATAATACGCATCCATGTGCGGAACCGAAGCCGGGTCCTCCGGGTTATATCTGAAGACGTTGAACTTTAGAGTCCTTCCCATCAAAACACCTCTCGCTTATGCTAGTTGGTTTCCGGCTTTGGAAAGCAGATCTCGGGGTCTTCGGTACAGATTATCTTTGTAGAACCGTACCCTCTCTCACCCGGCGGAATCTCCCAGACCTTTGAAGGCTTCTCGTACTCCAGGGTCGGCAGCGTGTCTTTTTCACTCTTCCAGTAGGCCAGGGTACGCTTCAACCAGTCTTTATCATTGCGTTCCGGGTAATCTTCGCGCGCGTGCGCTCCACGGCTCTCAGTCCGCATCAGCGCTCCATAGGCAATGCACATCGCCAGCCGGACCATTCCGGGCACCCGCAGGGCTACTCCGAGTTCGGGATTGGGGCCATGCACACTGGTGGAGCGAAGGCCGAGGTTGTTTGTACGCTCGTAAATCACCTGGAGCTTATCGACGGCAGCCTGAAGGTCCTCGTGTTTGCGGAAAATGCCTACCCCGTCCATAAGCGCGTCGCCCACGGCTGCACGGAGATCGTAAGCGCTTTCTTTTCCGCCCCCGTGAACCAGGTCTTCGATCCTTTGCTGCTGCTTGTTGACTGCATCCCGGATCACAGCGGTTTTGAAATCAGCCTGGTTGCCCTGGAGGGATTCCACTATCTTCTCGCCCACGATCCTCCCGGCCACAATGGTCTCGGCCAGTGAGTTTCCACCGAGGCGGTTAAACCCGTGCATATCCCAGCACGCAGCCTCGCCAGCCGAATAAAGGCCCTTGAGGCCGTAAGCGGCGCCGTCCTTGTTTGTGCGAACTCCGCCCATGCTGTAATGCTGGCACGGACGAACAGGGATCAATTGGGTAATCGGGTCTCGATCCAGGAACTCATTGCAGATTTCTTCCACTTCGCGCAGCTTGGTTTTGATGTGATGCGCCCCCAAATGGCGGATGTCGAGCCACAAGTGAGGCCCGTATGGACTGGGCACCCCTTTTCCGATCCGCATATGATGGAACATCCAGCGGGAAACGACGTCGCGCGAGGCAAGCTCCTGCTTGCCGGGTTCGTAAATGTGCATGAATCTTTCTTCATTGACGTCTTTAAGGGTCCCCCCGTCACCGCGGCAGCCCTCGGTTACCAGAATGTTGGTGGGCACGATTCCCGTTGGGTGGAACTGCACCGCCTCGGGGTTCCCTATGGGGACAATCCCGGTGCCAAGCGCGACAGCGGCGCCGTCGCCCCAGCAGATTACCGCATTGGTGCTTTCACGGTAAAGCTTGCCGTAGCCGCCGGTGGCAATCAGCGTGGCCTTGGCCAGATAGGCCCTCAGCTTGCCGGTCTTCAGGCAGCGGGCCACAACGCCCATGCAGGTCGTGCCGTCATGGATCAAAGACAGCACTTCAACCCTGTCGTGGACCGTTACGCCCAGGCGCACAACTTCATTGTCCATTGTAAAAAGAAGAGTATGGCCGGTCCCATCCGATGTGTAACAGGTACGCCATTTGGCAGTCCCGCCGAAATCGCGCGCCGTGATTGCGCCCTCTTTTTCCGCCTTCTCAATCTTATCGTATTGTTTTCCGGCTTTATAGTAGATGCCTTTTCCAGGAACGACGCGGTTCCAGGGAATGCCCCAAAATGCCATTTCTCGAACGGCAATCGGCGCAGTGTCTGCGAACAGACGCGCCACTTCCTGATCGCATCCCCAGTCGGACCCTTTAACAGTATCGGCAAAATGGACGTCCGGGCAATCGCCCTCGCCCATGCAGCAGTTTCCCAGAGAAGCCTGCATACCGCCTTGAGCGGCGGAAGAGTGCGAGCGCCTCGGCGGAACAATACTGAGGCAGATGGTCTCAAATCCCGCTGAGGCCGCCGCCACCGCCACACGCTCGCCTGCAAGGCCCGCTCCGACGCATAAGAGATCAGTGTAGAAGGTATCCAATTTCAGCTCCTTACATTACTCTAACGATGAAGAAGAAGGTGAACAGAGTGACAAGCCCTATTGCGATCATAACGAGGGTGAGCTTGTTTTCGAAGCCATGCAGCGCTTTGCGGTTAGACCTCTTGATGAATCCCCACTTTACGCCGATTCTGTATATTCCGATCCCGACGTGAAGCTCTATCATCGGGAGCAGGACAAGGTAGAAACCCAGCCACCATCCGGTCTGAACTCTGGCGGCGCTCCTCACTGCGGTTATTGGCAGATTGGTGAGCACCGTCCACATGTGGATGCACCCCATGATCAGAATTACGAAGGCGGTCACCGCCTGGATAATCCACAACCAGGTATCGAAGTGGTTAAAATTGACGGTGTGCCTCCACATCGCCTTCTGTTCACGAGCACGGAAGGGAAGTTTGCGCGCCGCCAGCACAAAATGAACCAGCATAATCAGGGCAATAATCGGACCGCCGACTTGAGCCATATAAGTGGCTTCAAAGAAATGCGCGATCCAGTCCATTACCCTGCCCTGGAGCCCTACGAGGTAGAAGTTAACACTGGCTACCAGAATCATATGCGCCCACATAAACGCGACAAGCGCGACTCCGGTAAGCATTTGGAAAAAATCCAAATACGCCTCAGTTCGAACAGGTTCCACTCGAGCAATAGTTTGATCCGCCATCATGTTCCTTCAACTCCTGAATAGCTGTTGTGAGGTAGGTTTTAAGATTCCTGAGTTCGCGCACCGGATCAGAAAATGACAGAACGGACGAAAAGTCAAGTACTTTTTCTCACAACTCCGCAGACAGATGGGTTCATACAGTTGAAAATGCGGCAATAACAATGATTGTCCAATGCCCGGGATTTCTCCCGCCGGGGCCGCCATGCCTTGACCGCCTCATAGTCCAAGCAGGCCGTGTCTGTGCATAAAATAACAACACTTTCGAAACCTTCCCCTTTCGTGGAAAAGGTGATTTGGTCAGATTCCGTCCGCAAAGAATCCCCGTTTCTCATGCGGGTTTGCCGGAGGGGGATAAATATTTCACAAAGCTCATCACGCCCGAGTCAACTGGCTGTACTTAATCCTGTGCGGCTGGTCGGCTGCGGCGCCGAGGCGGTATCTTCTATCGGCTTCATACTCGGAATAGTTTCCCTCGAACCAGACGACACTGCTCTCGCCCTCGAAGGCGATTATGTGGGTTGCGATCCTGTCGAGAAACCATCTGTCGTGACTTATCACTACGGCGCACCCGGCGAAATTCTCGAGAGCGTCTTCGAGCGCACGCATGGTGTTAACGTCGAGGTCATTGGTAGGCTCGTCCAGCAGAATCACATTGGCGCCCTGTTTAAGAATTCGCGCCAGGTGGACCCTATTGCGCTCGCCTCCCGAGAGCAATCCGACTTTCTTTTGCTGATCGGTTCCCGAAAAATTGAACCGTGCCACATAAGCGCGCGAGTTGACGGAGCGGCTTCCCAGTTCGATGACTTCCCTGCCCTCTGAGACAGCCTCCCAGATGGTCTTTTCGGGGTCGAGCGTCTCCCGGCTTTGCTCCACATAGGCCAGCTTCACCGTATCACCGAGTTTGATCGCGCCCGAATCGGGATCCTCCAGACCGGTTATCATTCGGAAAAGCGTAGTCTTGCCGGCGCCGTTCGGCCCTATGACCCCAATGATGCCGCCAGGGGGCAGAGCAAACGAAAAGCCTTCCATCAGGAGGTTTTCGCCAAACGCTTTGCTCAGGTTATTGGCCTCGATAACAACATCTCCGAGCCTCGGGCCGGGCGGAATGTATATCTCGAGTTCCCTTGCCTGCTTTTCATGGTCCTGACGAAGAAGCGATTCATAAGCCTTTATGCGGGCCTTTGATTTGGCATGCCTGCCCTTCGGCGACATCCTTATCCATT
Source organism: uncultured delta proteobacterium (assembly GCA_963805125.1). Lineage (GTDB taxonomy): Bacteria > Desulfobacterota > Syntrophobacteria > Syntrophobacterales > Syntrophobacteraceae > SbD1. The sequence goes on from CAWDTD010000003.1 coordinate 475,878, forward strand.
CGAGTTCACGCTCCAGCGTCCTCTGCCGTTCGGTCTCTCCTTTTGCTTCCCGCCTGAGCGCTGCGCTCTTCTGTTCAAGCCACGACGAGTAGTTCCCCTGCCATGGAATCCCCTGCCCTCTGTCAAGCTCCAGTATCCATCCGGCTACGTTATCGAGAAAATACCTGTCGTGAGTAACCGCTATCACGGTACCGGGATAGCCTTGAAGATGGTGTTCGAGCCAGGCCACGGTTTCGGCGTCGAGGTGATTCGTAGGCTCATCGAGCAGCAAAATGTCGGGCTGCTGGAGCAGGAGCCGGCAAAGGGCAACGCGCCGTCTCTCACCACCTGAGAGGACCTTGACCCGAGTATCCCCCGGAGGGCACCTGAGTGCCTCCATGGCCATCTCGAGCCTGGAGTCCAAGTCCCAGGCGCTCATGGAATCGAGCTTTTCCTGAACCTCTGCCTGCCTGTGGATCAGTTTATCCATGTCATCATCGGACATGGGTTCGGCAAATCGCTCGTTGATGCGGTTGAATTCTTTCAACAGATCGACTGTTTCCTGGGCTTCCTGCTCGACCGTTTCCAGCACGCTCAGGGCATCATCGAGTCGAGGCTCCTGTTCCAAAAAACCCACGGTATGGCCGGGCGCAATTACCGTCTTGCCGTTGAAATCCCTGTCGACCCCGGCCATTATTCTCAAAAGCGAACTCTTGCCCGCGCCGTTCAGGCCCACTACTCCGATCTTTGCCCCGTAGAAAAAAGAGAGATGGATATCCTTCAGGATCGGTCGTTTGTTAAAGAACTTGCTTACCCCGATCATGGAGTAGATGATTCTATTCAATCAGTCACTCCATTCGACCAGGTGTGCAGACTTGACGCCGACCTCCTTGACACCGGGAATGCAGCCCGCAATTCTTTCCATTTCCCGGACCAGATCGGGGTCTTTCATGATCTGGGCGCTGGCGCCAAGAGTAACGACGCCGTCGCGCACGAATACCTGGATGTCGGGTTTGAGGTCGAGCAGGGTCGTTTTTACTTCGGATGCCAGCACCAGGTCTTCCATTGCCTTCTGAGACTCAAAGGTCGTCTTGAAAGTTTCCAGTCCTGCGGCATGGCAGATGACTTCCACCGCGTCGTCCACGCTCATTTTCCGCACGCGGATCACCAGATCGTACAAAACCGGATCGGTGGTGTCGATCCCGTATAGATGCTGGCTCCACTTGCGCCTTGCGAGGTCGTCCTTTTTGACCATCTCCATGGCGTTTTCATAGGGGATTTTTTCCCGGTCCATAAGTATCTGAACCCGGTCCTTCATGTCGGCAATAATCCTGACCTTGAGGACGTGGGAGACACCTTTGACGTAGAAATGTCCGGCCAGCCCGTGATAGACCACGTTGTCCCTGCGAAGGCACTTCAAAAGAGCGGACTGAAAGTATGCTATGTACTTCTCCTTACCGTAGGAGAACCGTTCCAGAATGGAAGGAGCGTCATGCACCGCCTTCACCAGCTTGATTTCGGGGATGTTGAACTCTTTTGAGGCCTCCAGAACGACCTCACGGGCGTAACACTGGTAACCCAGCTTCCGGGCCACTTTTTCCGCCACTTCTTTGCCGTGGCTGTAGGAACCTCTGGAAATGGTTATTATGGCCATTTGCGCTTTTCCTCCTCGTAAGATAGAGTTATTAACAACCCAAAAGTAATTTTTTTTCGTTTATTCCATCAAATAAATACCGCTTCCGCCTCTGTTCAGCGCCTCGGCGCAGCCATGCGGGGGGCCCTGCGCATGGTGTGCGGCGTTTGAAAGCATCCGGTCGGGGGCCCCTTTAAAAAGTGAAGCAGCTCACGGTCAACGCGCCGCTCCGCGCGCATCGCGGCACTTCAAAAGCTTAACTGCCTCCGGCGGGCCTCCCTTAATCGATAATCTGGTCATCCAATTTCCCAACGCGAGACGGGGCGGCAGCGGCAGGCTTTCTGTTCAAACCGGGCGGCCTCGTCGAGACTTGGTCCGCACGCCGCCAGATTTCTGATTACTGGAGCCTATACCTCTTTATTTTCCTCCAAAGCGATACTCTGTCAATGCCAAGAATTTCAGCCGCCCTGGTCTTATTGTCATCCACCTGTTTGAGCACCCAGAGAATGTAGTCCCGTTCATTTTCGTCCAGGGTCAAAAACTCCTTCTGCGGACGCCGCACCCTGAATGCGAGTTGCTGCAAGTCAAGCGGCAAATGCCTGTGCTCCATGCTGTGCCCGTTTGAGAGGGTAACCGCCCTTTCGATGATGTTTTCGAGTTCCCGCACATTTCCAGGATATTCATAAGAAAGTAGAATCCCGGCTGCCTCCTCCGAAATGCTCCCCACCTGCTTTCCCTGCAACTTTGCAAACTTCTGAAGGAAATGGAGGCTCAGCAAAAGTATATCGTCTTTGCGATCGGCGAGCCGGGGCACATGAAGTGTTATCACATTGAGCCGATAATAGAAATCCTGGCGAAAGGTCCCGCACTCGATCTCCTGCTTGAGATTTTTGTTGGTCGCAGCAACGATCCGGATGTCAACAGGCATTTCATGTATGCCTCCCACCCGCATCATCACTCGTTCCTGAAGCACCCGCAGCAGCTTCACCTGCATTGACAGGGGCATGTCCCCGATTTCATCCAGGAAGACAGTGCCCCCCTGGGCCGCTTCCAACAGCCCCCGTTTTATATTCTTTGCGCCGGTGAAGGCCTCGCGCTCGTGCCCGAACAGTTCGTTTGCAAGAAGCTCTTCGCTGAACGCGCCGCAATTGATCGCAAGAAAACGTTTTTCAGCCCGAAGGCTCATATTGTGAATGGTCCTGGCCACAAGCTCCTTGCCGGTCCCGGTCTCGCCAAGAATAAGCACACTCGAATCAGAAACGGCGACCTGCTCGATCATCTTTCGCAAGATTTCCATGTCAGGACTATTGCCAATCAGCAACGAGGTTTTGCCCTGATCGCGAATCCGCTGCCGCAGCTCTATTACTTCCCTGCGCAGGCCGCGCTTCTCGACGGCCTGTTTTACAAGGACCCTGACTTCATCGATTTTATACGGTTTGGGGATGTAATAGTAGGCCCCTTTGCGCATAGCCTCAACAGCGGAAGAAACTGAAGCGTATCCCGTAATGACTATGACCTCGATATTGGGGTAAAGCTCACGCGCCCGATCGAGCACCTGAAGGCCATCGACCGGCTGCATCCGGATGTCGGTCAACACGAGGTCGAACTCTTCCTTTTCAAGTTCCACGATTGCGGCAAGGCCGTCACTGACGCTGACAGTCTCATATCCCTCCCTGCGCAGCACATGTTCGAGATTTTCCCGGGCTATCTGTTCGTCGTCGGCTATTAGAATGCGCGGAGCGGCCATCGGGTCTCTTTTCTCAGCACACGTTTTCCATCGGAAAGCGCATCGTGAATCTGGTGCCTTCCATTTGCCTGCTGTCAACCGATATCGAGCCATGATGCTTCTGGACTATCCCAAAAACCACCGACAGCCCAAGGCCGGTCCCGCCCACTTCCCTTGTCGTAAAAAACGGATCGAAAATCCTTCCCAGTTCCCCCTCGGGGATTCCTTTTCCGGTATCTTCAACTGTAATAAGCACCTGCTTTTCAGCCGGATCGGCTCTTGCCCTGATAGTGATCTGCCCTGGAGGCTCTATTGCATGAACAGCATTTTCAATCAGGTTCAAAAAGACCTGCTGCATCCGTTGAGAATCCAGATTTAGTGAAAGATCATCGGGGACATCCAGTAGAATGTCGACCCCGGGCGGGACATGACTGGAGATGAGTTTGACGGCCCGCTCCACCACCTGGAAGAGGGCCGTCGGGGCGAGGCAGAACTCCCTTATTCGTGAAAATTCCAGCAGTCCCCGCACGATATCGCGGGCACGATGCACTTCGTGTTCGATATTGTTGAGCATCCGACGAGAAAACTGGGCGTCAGACTTATCGAACTCCTCCAGGAGAATCTGGCAGGAAGTGGAAATATTGTTAAGGGGATTGTTCAACTGATGAGCTATTCCCGAAGTCAATGTCCCCAGGGAACTCAGTTTCTTGGCCTGAAGCAACTGGTCCTGCCGCTTCTCGAGCTCGGAAATCATCCGGTTGAACCCCTCGACTACACGCTGTGTCTCATCGTGCGTATCGTAAACATCAATCAGCCTGAAATCCCCATCGGCAATGCGGTGCGTAGTTCTTTCGATATAGCGGAGCGGGCGAACGATTTTTCTGGAAATCACCGGGATCAGCAGTCCGCCGCCTATGATCGTAACACCCAACGAGATCAGAAGCAGAGTCTTGAGTGAGTTTACGATATCAATGATACGTTCGCGCTCGAAGGAGACCAGCCTCTGGGACAGGGCCACCAGACTCTTTCCATGTTCCCGCAACTGGTCTTCAACCCCGGACAGGCCCGAGTTGCCGTCACGGCCGGGGGCTATGCGGTTCATGAGCTGCCGATAACCGCCAAGTTCCAGTTTGATCTGGTTGAGCAGTGGAACCCCCTTAAGATCGTTGGTCTCCGGGATTGTCTTATCGAGCAACTCCAAGCCGAGTTGAGTGAATCTGCGATTCTCGTTCAGCTCGTCGGCGACCCCGTACAGGAGAAAGTTTTTCTCGTACCTGCGGGCTTCGAGGATAAAATCCCGAAGATCATCTGCTGTCTCGACAAAATGCTGCTTTCGCACCACTTCCCGAAGGTAGCTGTACGAAACCGCGCCGAAGGAGCCGGTGATGATCAGCAATAAAGTGAAACCGGCCATCACCTTCTGGCGGATGTTCAAGCTTGTCGGAAATCTCATTGGCATCGGCGCCTCCGATGTGTTTTCTCTGGACATAGTCCCGGTTAAGCCGACTAAGCGCTTCAGGCAAAATCGGCAAACGAAGAGGCGGAACCTGAGGTTGAGTCCGGGTAGGCGAAAAATTACCGACTCTTAGCGACTGGCAGCCCGGTATCTCATCCGGAGTTTCCGGATGGATACCAGCTTGGCAGTATAGACCAATTTTCGTCCACAGAGAAGCGTCCACTTTGTCACGCGCGGGATCTGAGGCTCGAAATTTTTCACGCGAAACTGCCGGCTAACAATCCATCAACACGTTGATTTAACTACTAAATCAGGGCTCCGCCTGCAAATGCAGGCCAAATTCAGATGCTGATATCCAACTCATTGATTTCATGTGAACGGGCGGTGTCGCTGATAATACAGGGCCAGGTGTAAGTGCCGGTTTGGCAACCGATTGATTTCATTATCAGTTTCGGATTTGATTTTTGCAATAACAGCGGATAACAGCGAGTGCGAATAGGAATATCGAGCAATGACCGCTGGATAGCCAGTAGCAGATAGTGAATACTGAACGACATTTTTTAAATCTCCAAATCAGTACAAGAGTGAGGCTTCCCGGAGGCTCCGGATTATTCCGGGGGATATTATACTTCACAATGAGAAGTGATGTCAAGTGGTAAAATGAAGCGAGAGTGAATTAAAAGTACTTCATATGCATACAGTCTGCGCATCACGAGCATCATTTTGAGGAACGAAAAATTTGCTTGACGTGCGGATGATATTTTGCTATTCTGCCAAAAAGGAAAAGTTATGGACGCCAAAGACTATTACCTTGAACTACGCGCCAAAATTTTCAAGGCTCTCGGACATCCGAGCAGGCTTAAGATGGTTGAAAGCCTTTTTGGCGGCGAGCGGTGCGTATGCGAACTTCAGGCCCTGGTTGGATCTGACATTTCAACCATATCCAAGCACTTGAGCATTCTGAAGGAAGCTGGAATCCTGCAGGATGAGCGCAGGGGCACCAACATTTACTACTCATTGCGTATGAAGTGTGTGGCCAATTTCCTCGGTTGTGTCGAGGACTTCGCCATTCATAGATTGGAAGAGCAGATCGAGGCGCTTGGCCAAGCTAAGATATCGTCTGCGAGGTAGTTTATTTTTTTTGAGAATATCTTTGCATATTTGGTCAAATACACAAAGAGAGCACGCCCGCATGGCGCAGTTGTGCGTAGTGCATTGTCAACTAAGTTTTTATGTGCCGGGGTCCGACCGTCACCCCGGCGAAGCCTGTCCCGGAAGTGTTGAATCCGGGAGCCGGGGTCCAATGCTTTAAACAGCCGAAGAGGCTCTGGATTCCGGCTTCCGCCGGAATGACGCACTACTGCTCTGAGCATGCTGGAATTAAGTTGACAATGCACTAGTACTTGATTGCAAAAGTGAGCGTAACAAATTCGCGTTCGTCACCCCGGCAGAGTTTCTGAGCCGGGGTCCAGAGGTTTTCCTGAGATGGCAAGAGGCCTGCTTTCCGGCTTAAGACATGCCGGAATGACGAAATTTGAGTGTCCCTGTAAACGGTACGCGCATTTACGCAAGTAAGTACTAGCTGCCTCGGCACTGGCTGAAGGTGAAATGCAATGAACCTCCAAAGGATCGAGCATGGCAGAAAAAGATATTACACAGATCAGAGTGGGAAAATTTGCAGTCAGTATCATCGGCATTAAGCAACTCATGGATGAGATGGCCGGGACTTATGCGGACAAGGCCGACGATGAGGTTGGCTCTTTCATGCTCGATAGCCTGGCACGGAGCAACTACATCCCGGCCAGCGCAAAGGCGGACTATGGCCAAGCCTTTGTGCGGGAGTTTCGAAAATTTATGGGGCAGCCCTACACGGAAGATGCTCCCCAGGGGCTCGATATAAAGGTCCTGGGGACAGGCTGCAGCCGGTGCCACGCGCTGACGCAGATGATTATGCAGGTGCTCACGGAGATCAATCTTGCCGCCAGCGTCGATCATGTAACAGACATCAGGGAAATCGCCCGATACGGCATTATGGGTTCCCCGGCGCTGCTCATTAACGGTAAGGCTGTGGCCGTGGGAAGCGTTCCTCCGAGGGACAGGGTCAAGAAATGGCTGATTGAAGCCGGGCAATCGTCGGGTGGAAAACAATAGCGGCAAATTGCCTTAGTACCAAGCTGCCACCGGATAACAGGTATGCGGCGTCAAGGCGAAGGGAATGAGCGATGAAAGCAGTTCAAGAAAAGACATGTGCCTGTGAAGGCGGGTGCAGCATAGGTGAACCGGCTGCGATGGATATGAGGGGACCTTTGAGCAACAAGATGATGACCGCCAAGTACGTCCTGGCTGGGATTCCCATGCTGGCGGCCTGGTGGCTGATCTATGGACGCCTTGAGCCCTTTGCCGGCTGGTTGGCCCGGCACTTCGTGCAATTCCTGTCCAGGCACAACTTAGCTATCGGCAATATCGAGCATCTTAGAAGCTCCCTGGAGTTTTTCTTTTACGACACGCCCAAAGTTCTCATGCTCCTGGTTTTGATTGTATTCGGGGTGGGCATCATACGCTCCTATTTCACCCCTGAGCGCACACGGAAGATTCTTGCCGGAAAGCGTGAGTCGGCAGGAAATGTGCTGGCTGCCATGCTGGGAATCGTTACCCCTTTTTGCTCCTGCTCGGCGGTGCCTCTTTTCATAGGCTTTGTGACAGCTTCGGTACCCCTGGGCGTTACGTTTTCATTTCTTATCTCATCTCCGATGGTCAATGAGGTTGCGCTGGTTTTGCTCTACGGACTTTTCGGCTGGAAAATCGCCGCCATCTACATGAGCACCGGGCTCATCATTGCGATGCTTGCCGGCTGGACTATCGGCCGGCTCAAGATGGAGCGCCATCTTGAAGACTGGGTTTATGAAATCCAGGTGGGAGAAAGCGGCGTATACGACGAGGAGCGGAAAAGTTTCGGAGACCGCATTCATTTCGGCCTCGAAGCCGTGCGCGATATCGTCGGCAAGGTGTGGATATACGTCATACTGGGCATTGCCGTCGGGGCAGGCATTCATGGCTACGTGCCGACGGGCTATCTGGCCTCGATCATGGGCAAGGGGGTATGGTGGTCGGTCCCTGTCGCGGTGCTGATCGCCATCCCTATCTATTCCAATGCGGCTGGAGTCATACCGGTAGTATCCGCCCTCATAGAGAAGGGTGCGGCAATGGGAACGGTGCTCGCATTCATGATGGCGGTGGTAGCAATATCGTTTCCGGAGACTGTGATTTTACGCAAGGTCCTAAAGCCGAGGCTCATCCTGGTTTTTACGGGCGTAGTCGCTGTAGGCTGTATCATCGTTGGGTACCTGTTCAATGTGCTTATTTAATAACCGGTTCTATGACAGAGCCGACTGGAGCAAGGAGAGAAGAAATGGAAATCAAAGTACTGGGTCCCGGGTGCAAGAAGTGTAATGAAACGGAGAGAGTGGTCAAGGAAGCTCTCCGGGAAGCCGGCATAGAAGCCGTTGTGGAGCACGAAACCGATATCCAAAAGATTGCGGGGTACGGCATTTTCAGTACTCCTGGTGTGGTTATTGACGGCGAAGTCAAGTCAGCAGGGAAAATCCCCTCGAAAGCTGAAGTCAAAAGCTGGCTTGGAAAGTAACTGCTATTGAATACAAGGGGAGGAACAAATGGCTAACGAGTGTTGTGCAACTGGAAGCAATATAATGATCCTGGCCTGTTCCGGCGGCTCAAATGTGGGACAACTTTCGAACGAGGCAGCGGTGGAACTTACTCGGGAAGGATTCGGCAAAATGTTTTGCCTTGCCGGAATTGGCGGTCAACTCAGTGGGTTCGTTCAATCTGCCCGAGACGTACCGGAAATGGTGGCGATTGACGGCTGCCCGGTGGGGTGTGCCAAGGCGATCCTTGAGAAAGCCCAAGTGCCCTTGAAAACATATCTCGTCCTGACGGATCTTGGCATAGAGAAGAATAAGAGTTTTGATCTCAAGCCCGAAGATACCCTGAAGGTCAAAGATGCCGTGAGGGAGGCACTTGCAAAGAGGTAGGCTCACTTGAAGATCTTTTTCTGCAAGGAGGCGTTCCATGCTGCTAAAAGGCTACCACAAAGAGGTCGTTCGCCCGGAGTGCAGGCCCGAAGCCCAATCGGTCCACTGCATCGCTCATCTCGATGAGGACATTACCGAGGTGATTCCTTACCTCAACGCAGTACTTGGAGGTTTTCAGTACATCAAGGACCCTCCTACGGTCTCTTTCAAAGTGCATGGAAAGCTTATCGCGGTCCATCCGAGAAAGATCTGCGTCAACGCTCTCAAGGATGAGTCGGAGGGAGACAAGATCATTGAATGGCTCAAAGAGGAAATAAATGAAACCTGGGAGCGGCGAGGAGAGATCGAACCACGTTTTGAGGGTGCTCCGAAGCCCAAGGTGATCGAAATTCTAAAACTCCTTCCCAGAACTAATTGCCGTGACTGCGGTCAGCCAACCTGTATGGTCTTCGCCACTCAGGTCGCCGAGGGCGGCAAAGGACCAGAGGATTGTCCACCACTCAGAGAAGAGAATAAAGCGAAACTCGATGCCTACCTCCAGCCGTTTCAGTTTGAATAGAAGCACCAAGGTTTAACCGAATCAGACAGATGAGCTGATATCTGAAGACGCGTCAGTGAAGGCAGGCAAAATGGAAAAACTGAAAGTGTTGTTTTTATGCACCGGCAATTCCTGCCGGAGTCAAATAGCCGAAGCCTGGACACGGCATTTGAAAGGCGATTTGTTTGAGCCGTACTCCGCTGGGGTGCAGCCCCACGCAATAGACCCAAGGGCCATTCGAGTCATGGCTGAAGTCGGCATTGATATATCGCATTATCACTCAAAGGATGTCTCTGCTCTTGAGCATATCGAGTTCGACTATGTCATCACCGTGTGTGATCGCGCCTACGAGTCGTGCCCTTTCTTCCCGGCCAAAACAAAAGTTTTGCACGTGGGATTTGATGATCCGCCAAGGCTTGCTGAAGGCTCCCGGACCGAAGAAGAAGCCATGGCGTACTACAGGCGTGTGCGCGATGAAATCAAACGGTGCGTTGAAAGGCTTCCTGAGGCTCTGATGGAAGAAAAACAAGATAAGAAGGAGAAATGAAATGGTTGAATCGGTTTCTAAACGACTTTCCTTCCTCGACCGGTATCTGACGCTCTGGATTTTCCTGGCGATGTTTGTCGGCGTCGGTGGCGGGTGGCTCTATTCAGGCATAAAAGACGTCATCAACTATTTCCAGGTGGGGACGACCAACATCCCAATCGCTGTGGGTCTGATCCTGATGATGTACCCGCCTCTGGCCAAGGTGAAGTACGAAGAATTGGGCAAAGTGTTTCGGAATTACAAAGTACTGACGCTGTCTCTTGTTCAAAACTGGATAGTCGGCCCTATCCTTATGTTCCTTCTGGCGATTACTTTCCTCTCGGGGCACCATGAGTATATGGTGGGACTGATCCTGATCGGCCTCGCCCGGTGCATCGCCATGGTGATCGTATGGAACGATCTGGCAGGGGGAGACACGGAATACTGCGCAGGTCTTGTGGCATTCAACTCCATCTTCCAGGTGCTCTTTTTCTCTGTTTATGCCTATATCTTCATTACCGTTCTTCCAAAATGGATCGGCATGACGGGAGCGATTGTAGATATTTCGATGAAGCAGATCGCTGAGAGCGTTTTCATCTATCTCGGCATCCCTTTCATTGCCGGAATGCTCTCACGCCTTATCGGCCTCAAGACGAAAGGCCGCGAGTGGTATGAGAGAAAATACATCCCCAGAATCAGCCCGATCACTCTCATTGCACTCCTCTTTACTATTCTGGTGATGTTTTCCCTAAAGGGGGAATATATCGTGCAACTCCCCCTTGATGTCATCCGGATTGCCGTACCTCTTTGCGTCTATTTCGTAATCATGTTCCTGGTTTCCTTTTATATGTCAAAAAAAGTGGGGGCGACTTACGGGCAGGCGGCAACTCTGAGTTTCACCGCCGCATCCAATAACTTCGAGCTGGCCATTGCGGTCGCCATTGCCGTTTTCGGCGTTAATTCCGGCCAGGCATTTGCGGCTGTCATCGGTCCTCTCGTTGAAGTGCCTGTTCTTATTAGCCTTGTGAACGTTGCGCTGAGGTTCAGGCAGAAGTACTTCGCGCCGTCCATTCGTGCAGGCTGGCGAACCGAATAGACCGATTTCATTTTTTCTAAGTAAGTTTTTTTAAGAGCGGAATTCGCCTTATTCTCCCGATTGCACTCACGCTGATGTCAGGGATTGAGATGAGGTGATATCAATGGCAGAGCAAAATACCGACCGAAGAAAGGTATTCCCTGGTTGCATGGACAGAGTGCAGGAGATGATGCAGATGGTGCTGTCGCGGAATGGCGGTTCCTGTTGCGCTGGTATGGAAAAAATGGCCCAGATGATGGCAGCGTGCTGCCCGGTCCAGACTCAGGAAGAAAGTCCGGCGGATAAAACTAATCAGAAAGCGCCAGAATGACCAATTCGCGTCTATGCTCCTGACACCCGGCAGGAAGCCTTTGATTTGTCGTCAACTTTGCACAGACATGCATCAGGGGCTCGACTGTCCAGATAAACGCATCTGAAAGGGGAAAACCAAATGGCCAAAGATTTTGTCACAGTAAGAATTCTCGATCTTCCGGGAACCGGAGCCGGGTGTGCGTGCAGTTCGGCCCCTCGCGGCCCGGAATTCATTGCAGCGTTGATGCATAAATGTGAAGAATTGAATCAGGCTCTTGAGGGCAGCTATCCAGGCCAAACCAGCACCGAATACATCGACATTTCCAAATTCCCCGAGGAAAAGAAATCTAAAGCGGGGCAACTTTTAACAAGTAAACAGTATCCATCGCCACTCGTCGTCATCGACTGTGAACCCCGGTTCGCTGGCAGTATCCAGGTGAATAAAGTCGTCAAGGAAGTTGGGAAAATTCTGAAAGGATAGAAAAGGAGGGGATATGGACGAGTTTTTGGAAACGACCTACGACAAATTCGTATTCAAGGTGAAGGTCGGCTATTTCTACAGCAAGGATGACTTCTGGGCGAGTGTGGACGGCAATCTCGCGCTCGTTGGCCTAAGCGACTTACTCCAAAAAAGCAAGGGCGACGTTGCTTTCCTTGAGACCGCCGAGGTTGGGACGGAAGTAAAGCAAGGCCAGGAACTGGGCAAGATTGAGACTATCAAAGCGACATTCGGAATCCTTTCTCCGGTATCGGGCAAGGTGGTGGAGGTAAACTCGGAACTCGAAGCAAGTTCATACCTTATCAACGAAGATCCTTACGGAGCGGGCTGGATATACAAGGTAGAACTGACGGATTTCGAGAAAGACAAAGCAAGCCTCCTCATGGCTGGAGGTTATTTAGAACTGATGGAACAAAAAATTGCTGAGGAGATGAAGAAAAAATGAGTGGAATAACAAAGAAAGTGGTCGTGCTTCCCTGCAGCGGGATCGGTAAGGTTTACGGCGCGATAGCTCGGGAAACGACCTATGAACTTATGGATAGGGTGAGGCCCGGCGTGGTCGTGACAACATGCCTGCCTCTCCTGGTAATCGAAGATACGGAGGCGAGACAGCTCGTTACCGACAATCCCGTCATCACCATAGACGGATGCCCCAAGAACTGCGCTCAGAAAAGTGTGGAGATCCAGGGCGTCGAGGTAGCCAAAGCTTATCAGGCTATCAATTTCTACAAAGCCCATAAAGACCTCAAGCCCGAGGGCATTGCGGAACTCGATGAAAACGGCAGGAAGCTTGCTGCGGTGGCAGCCGATGAACTGGCGCAAGTGGTGGATGAACTGGCTGCCGGGGAGGGGAAATGATCACTCTCGAAGTTCTGAAAGTTGGCATTGTCTCATGCAGTGGTGAAGCTATCCCTGAGGGTACGCTTTCACGCATTGCGTGCCGCAAGGTGCTAGATGAACTGAGGCCTGGAGAGACGGTAACCATTTGCCTTCCGCTCTTCATTGCCGGAGGAAAAGAAGAGCTCGATTTTGCGAACAAATATCCCACCATCACCGTGGACGGATGCGAAAAGCGATGCGCGCAGAAGAGCACCGAGAAGCTCTCGGGTAAACCCGCCAGGTCTCTTTCGATCCCCGAAATCCTGAAAAAGCATGGCCTTGACGCTCCATCAAGCCTTCGCAACCTGAGGGCCGAGGAAAAAGCTGCGGCCCAGGTCGTGGCTGAGGAGATTGCCAGGGCTGTCGATGATGTTCTGGATGCATAGGAGGAAAAGCAAATGCCGGTTTATAAGAATAAGGTGGAATGGCGAGGCCAACACGTTGGCTACACGTGGTGTCAGAACGGCGCCGAGATGGAGTTTTCGGCTCCTCCCGACCTCTACGGCCTTTCAAACGTGCTAACCCCCGAGGACGCCTTCGTGGCGGCCGCCAACACTTGCTACCACATGATGGTGATCTGGGTTGCGGAACGGTTCAAGATAGACCTTGTATCCTTCGAATGCGAGGTGGAGGGCGAAGTCGAGGAATTCATTGACAGGACGTCATGGTTCAAGAAGGTGACCATCAACCCAAAGCTCGTGGTAAAAAACAAGCCGCGTGAAGTCGTACAGCGGGCCCTCGATCTGGCCCTCAAGTATTCGACGATCAACCAGTCCTTTAAGAGCGAGGTTGTCGTCCAACCAACGATCATTGTGCAATAAGGATTAGTTGATGGATAAAGAATACGATATCGCTTTCCTGGGAGGTGGCCCTGCCGGGTATCAGGGTGCCATCCGTGCTGCACAGCTCCGCGCAAGGGTGGCGGTTGTCGAGGGAAAATTCATTGGCGGTGTATGCCTGAACCGGGGTTGCATTCCGACGAAGACCGTGAGGGCTTCCGCCGAAATTGGCCGCTCCATGCGTCGGGCAAAAGAGTATGGCTTCAAGCAAGTGGACACCATACCCGACATTGCAGCCATTATCGCTCGCAAGCAGCGGGTGGTCAGAAGGCTCAGGGGAAGCATCGAGCAACTGTTCCAGGCCCGAAGGATCGACTTGATCGAGGGCTGGGGCAAACTTGTGGAGCCCGGCAAGATCGAGGTGCAGAGGGATGACCATACGAATCTGGTGAAAGCGCGAAAAGTGGTCATTACAACCGGCTCGCGGCCTGCCGGGCTGCCCATCTTCACAAGCAATCCCCGCATTTTTCCGGCTGACGAAATTCTCGACATTACCTACCTGCCGGCTCGTCTTCTCGTGATAGGAGGAGGCGCGGTAGGTGTGGAGATGGCGGCTATTTTTCGAGAGTTGGGTTCCGAGGTGGTCCTGGTCGAGGCTTTGGACCGTATATTGCCCCATGAGGACACGGAAATGGCCGCCAGCCTTCTTGCCATTCTCCAAAGGCGAAAGATCAAGGTTTTCTGCGGCACCACTATAGAATCGGTGGCTGAAACCGGTGATGGATTTAGCGTCCGCCTCTCCAATGGAAAGGATACCTCGCCAGATACCATTCTGCAAGCTGTCGGACGCCGTTACAATACGGAAGGAATCGGCCTTGAACAGCTCGGAATTGAGACGGAGCGCGGCCGGGTTCTCGTTGACGAGCATCTTCAAACCAATGTGCTCGGCCATTACGCTGCGGGCGACGTAATCGGGGGATGGCTGCTTGCTCATGTGGCGTTTGCCGAAGGAATCTGCGCAGCAGAGCATGCGCTCGGCATTGAAAACCGAATGGATTACCGGGTTGTGCCCCGTTGTGTTTTCAGTATCCCCGAGTTTGCCTCCGTTGGTACATCAGAGGAAGAGGCACGGAGCAACTACCCTGTGAAGGTGGGCCGTTTTCCTTTCAAGTCTCTCGGCATGGCGCAGGCTGTCGGTGAACTCGAAGGAATGGTAAAGATTATCGTCCATTCAGACACTGACCAGATACTTGGCGCTCAAATCATTGGTGCCCATGGAGCAGACCTCATCTCGGAGATCGCCCTGGCCATGAAGGCTAACCTCCCTGTCAGGACGATTATGGAAACCATTCACACGCATCCGACCCTATCCGAAGCTGTTTTGGAAGTGGCGCAGGAGCTTCACGGCCAAGCCATTCACTCTTCGCCGGAGGCGATCTCTCCGTTGCCGGCTAAATAAACGGTCTCGGAGAACTGAAGCCTCTGCAGGAAAAGGATATAGATGCCGATGAGCAATCCAGCCGTGCCTAAATGGCTCATGGACGAAGTTCGTCAGGCCAGGAAAGGCCAGGGAAGAGAACAAATCAAAGAAACAAGCGGGCTTTTGCAACGCTTACGGTTGCCCACGGTTTGCGACAGTGCCAGGTGCCCGAACCGTGGGGAATGTTTCTCGCATGGGACAGCGACTTTTCTGATTCTTGGAGAGGTCTGTACACGACACTGCAATTTCTGCGCGGTAAGACACGGCTATCCACAGGGGGAACCCGATCCCTATGAACCGGAAAGACTGGCTTCCGCGGTATTAGGGCTTGGTTTAAAGCACGTGGTCATTACTTCCGTTACCCGGGACGATCTTCCGGACGGCGGTTCGGCACACTACGGGCGGGTAGCGCTGGAATTGGATCTGCGCTGCCCTGAAGTAAGAATCGAGGTCTTGGTCCCCGACTTTTTAGGTGTAGAGGAGTCCATCGTGACTGTCCTCGATGCTCGTCCGGATATTCTTGCCCATAACATCGAAACCGTTCCAAGGCTTTACAGGAAAGTACGGCCGGGTGCCTATTATGCGCGGTCCCTCGCTTTACTGCGGCGTACCAAAGAGTTGACCCGATCCATCATAACAAAATCAGGGCTGATGCTCGGCCTGGGTGAAACTGAAGACGAGGTCGAATCGGTTCTGTACGATTTAGCAGCAGTGGGCTGCGACATGATAACCATCGGACAATATCTGGCCCCATCGCTCGCTCACACGCCGGTCAGTCGCTACGTGGATCGAGAAGAATTTGATTCCTGGCGTGAAAAAGCGCTTCGTTTGGGATTTAAGAGTGCGGCCTCAGCCCCCCTGGTGAGAAGTTCATACAATGCCCCGCTCTTTTTCGGAGAGATTTCGTGAAAAGGTGGCGATTGCTCGATACCGGCGCTCTGCCCGCCTCACTCAATATGGCGATCGATCAGGCGCTCCTCGAAATGCACGCGCGTGGCGAGTCTCCCTCCACGCTTCGCCTCTACCAATGGAGCCCGCCGGCGGTTTCTCTGGGCTATTTTCAAAGGAGACATTCGATAAGCCCAGCCGCCTGCGAAAAAGCCGGGATAGATCTCGTGCGACGACCTACCGGGGGCCGGGCGGTGCTTCACCTGAACGACCTGACATACAGTGTTGCGGCAGGGACAGAAGAAGGCATTCCCCACTCAATTCAAGCAGCGTATAGGCTACTCTGCGAAGGTCTACTCGCGGGCTTCCGACTGCTCGGTTTTGAAGCGGAGTTTGGGCGCCAGACAGCACGGTCATCCCAGTCCGATATCTGCTTTATGAGAACAGCGATCGGAGACATCGTTTTTCAGGGCAAGAAATTCCTGGGAAACGCTCAAACCTGGATCGGTTCTTCAATGCTCCAACATGGATCGATTATTGTTGCTCCGCAAGGCGAGATATGGACAACCATTCTTAGGCCAGGTGTCGCTAAGAAGGCCCTGCGGGAAAGAATCAACGCCTCGACCATATCTGTAGAGGAAATCTTGTGCCGCAGTGTAAAGCTGGAAGAAATCAAGACAGCTTTGATCGAGGGTATGGGCAAGATATTGCAGGCAAAATTTTCAGTAGGGGAATTGAAAACGGATGAATTGCGGCTGGCACGGGAAATAGCTTCCAGGCAGAAACCATAAGAGGATTCCGATGGCGGGACCAAACTATTATCGGCAAATCTGGCTTAGAGTCATATGGCAAAGCGCAGCATTTCTGTTCGTTGCGGCCGTTCTTGGCCTGTCAGTTAACCAATTCCGTCCAGGAAAGCTCGCTCTCGTTGCCGACTGGTTGCCCAAAGCTCGACTGACCCTCGAATCCGGCGACAGCCTCGCGATTTCGCTTGATGGGGCGGAGACAATGTTTCTTGCGAAATTTGCGGTCTTTTTGGATGCCCGCTCGCAGGAGCAATATAATGAAGGCCACATACAGGGCGCCTACAGCCTTCCCTGGCAAGAATTTGAAAAAAACGAAGGTGAGGTCCCTAGCGGTATTCTCCGCGAGACAACAATCATCACCTACTGCGACGGGGAGAACTGCAATTTGAGCAAGGAACTGGCCTTCGGTCTACTCGACAGAGGATATGCGAATACCCGAGTTCTGGTCAACGGATGGACACTCTGGAACGACAGGAACCTGCCCGTCGAGTCGGGCAGCCCCGCCCATAGTCATCGGTCCGGCTGGATCAAAGAACCAGAAACCGGCGGTGCCGGCATTGTATGAAAACCGCCTGGCATATGTGACTTGATATTTTCACGATGAGGTCCCGAATTATGCCGAAAGTAACCTTTAATCCTTACGGCATTACAGTCGAGGTGCAGGAAGGCAGAAACCTGATCCGTGCCGCCATGGACGTTGGTGTGCATGTGAACGCCTCGTGCGGCGGGGAGGGCGTTTGCGGTAAATGCCGCGTGATCGTGGAGTCTGGCGATGTTGAGTTTTTGGGATCTGAAACTCTGGGCCATGATGATCGGGATTTGGGTTATCGCCAGGCATGTCAGAGCCGGGTACTTGGTGATGTAGTGGTGCGCATCCCTCCCGAATCTTTGCTGGACCGCGCGACGTTAACCCGTCGGCGCTCTGGAATCGCTTTACGCCCAAGCCCAATTGACCTCGAAAGCCTGAAAAGGGCCGGTCTCTATAATCCGGCTTTCCAGAAAAGGTTCGTTAAACTAGAGCCCCCTTGCCCATCAGACAATCTCTGTGATCTAGGCCGGCTCGAAAAGGCCCTCGCAAAGCAACACCAGATACAAAACATCA
This sequence comes from uncultured delta proteobacterium, assembly GCA_963805125.1. Taxonomy (GTDB): domain Bacteria; phylum Desulfobacterota; class Syntrophobacteria; order Syntrophobacterales; family Syntrophobacteraceae; genus SbD1. The sequence goes on from CAWDTD010000003.1 coordinate 493,605, forward strand.
CTGTGGACTTTCACCTGACGCGAAAGCTCGGCCAGGTGATGCGCCAGAACGATTTCGAGGTGACCGCCACACTTGATTTCTCGCGCCGCCGCTACCGCTTGCCGCACCTGCTGAATGTCGAACCCGGCGACACAACCGGTCGGCATTTCGCATTCGCTGTCGATACTGGCACCACCACCATCTGGGTCCAGTTGATCGATATCGCCAGGGGCGAGATCATTGGTGCCGCCGCCGAGTACAATGGCCAGATCAACTACGGCGACGACGTGATTGCCAGGATTATCTACAGCCAGAAAGAGCACGGGCTGGACAGGCTTCGGCATGCCGCTGCGGCAACTATAAACCAGCTCATGCACCAACTTCTGAAGCGCTATGCCCTCAACAAGGGGGGAATCTCTCATATCACGCTCGCCGGCAACACCTCCATGATCCATCTTTTCTATGGCATAGAGCCGAAAAACATACGGCTTTCCCCTTACGTGCCCACTGTCTGCAAAGTCCCGCCCGCCCGCGCTCGAGACTTGAACCTGGACGTAGCCCCTCACATTTTTATGAACTGCGTCAGCTCGGTTTCGAGTTATGTGGGGGGCGATATCGTGGCGGGTGTTCTTGCGTCCGGAATATACAAGGACCCTCGGCTCACCCTCTATATCGATATCGGGACAAATGGAGAAATCGTAATCGGCAACGATCAATGGCTAACTTGCGCGGCCTGCTCGGCCGGTCCCGCCTTTGAAGGGGGCGGCATCCGGTGCGGCATGCGTGCAACAAGTGGTGCGATCGAAGAGGTGAGCATCAATCCCGAGACCCTTGAACCCATGATCATAACCATCGATATGTCCAAACCCAGGGGTATCTGCGGTTCCGGCCTGATAAACCTGGTCGCCGCACTCCATGGCGCCGGGCTCCTTGATCCCAACGGCAAGTTTCGGGAAGATTCCGGCTCGGAGCGCATCCGCGCGGGGGAAGAGGGGCTGGAGTATATCCTGGTCCATGCCAATGAAAGCCAAACCGGTTGCGACATCACGATAAGCGAAGCCGACATTGACAACTTGATCCGGGCCAAGGCTGCGCTTTTTGCAGGCTACGTGACTCTCATCGAGAGCGTGGGGCTCCAACTTCGGGACATCGAACAGGTGATTCTAGCTGGAGGGTTCGGAAACTTCATAAACATTGAAAACGCGGTGGCAATCGGTCTTTTGCCCGATCTGCCGCGTGAGCGGTTCCAGTTCGTGGGTAACGGATCGCTCCGGGGAGCAACGCTGCTCGCCCTCTCACGGGATCTCTTGGCCGAAGAGCGCAGGGTTGCCGGGATGATGACCAATTTCGACCTATCGGCCACGCCCGGGTATATGGACCGCTACGTAGCAGCACTCTTCCTGCCGCACACCGAGATGGAATATTTCCCATCGGTGCGGGAACGGTTCCTGACAGAGAAAATGCATGATGTAAACAACCAGGCAGCAGTGTCATGCACCAGGTGTAAAAATGATGAACTCCAGCCTGTCCTGACTTCGTAACGGCAGAACGCGACTCGAGTCGAGTGCGTGAGCAGCATCCTGAACACAGCCGCAACTTGTCTTTGACAATGCGCCTTGGGTGGCAGTTTGATGCAAAGGGATGAAGATTGAAAAAATCGCTGTATTTCTGGGTTCGTCTGATCATGGGCGCCATTTTCATTACGGCTGCGGCGGACAAGATCCTTAATCCCGCCGCTTTTGCGAGAGTGATCTTCAATTACCAATTGCTCCCTGATTCCCTAATCAATTTATCGACCATTCTTTTGCCTTGGCTGGAATTTATCCTGGGATTGGCTCTAATGACAGGGTTGTGGCTTCCCGGAGCCGTGGTCCTTGTAAATGTGTTATTGCTGACTTTTCTGGGCGCTTTGGTTTTCAACCTGAGGCGAGGCCTGAATATCCATTGCGGCTGCTTCACTTCGGCAGCAACCGGTGAACCCGCAACGCTCTGGTATCTTTTTCGAGATACCGCTTTTGTTTTGATGGGAGGCTACCTGCTGTTCGGAGTTTTCTTCCCGGCCCGTATCGGTGCAACTGCTTCAGAAGCGGAATAGCGGAATTGACTGTCCACTCCTGACTTGAGCAATTTTTCCGCTATTTTCCACAAGCCAGCGTTCCGAACGGCCCATTGGAATTTTGGATCGTTGCAGAGGGAGTCATATAATGGTGCTCACGATAACAGATGAGGAATTCATTCGAATGAAGATGGCCGTCACTGACAGTGATGGCAAGGACGCTCTGCGGATCGTTAAGGAACTCGTCAAACGCCTCGAACAACAGAAAAACCTTCGAATGAAGTCCCATCTTGACTGATGCTTTGAAGCGCGGTTAAGGGGACCAATGCGATTTCCCATCGACGTATTGCATTGAGAGGTGGCTGGAATGAATCAGAAGAAAATCACAATCGAACTGGATATCGGCGCAATTCAGCAGATCTTGGCAATCGATATGGACGACGATGCTGAACGCGCTCTCGACTTCGTAAAAAGAATCCTGGCCGGACAGGTCAAAAAAGCCCTTCAACCCCATTGAGTACCAGTTTTCGAGGCCAGTTACGGGCCTCGTCACAAGGATCTTTTTGGCCATTGATTTGGTTAATATGGTTTGAAGTGGTCATTCATAACAAGTGTTGGAGGTAATGAATGCAAAAGGATAACCCCGAGAGCATGGCGCGAGCAGTCGTGGAGAGATGCGCGGATTGCGACGTCTGTAGATACCTTATGGAGGATACTCCCTGCAGGGTATTCCCAGAGATATACAGGCTCTATGACAAAGAAGCTGAAGATGGCGGTAAGATGACCGCAGTTGAACTGAGAAAAATGGTTGACCTGTGCAACTATTGCGCTCTTTGCCCCTGTCCAAACGTCCGAGGGGATTTGATGAAGGCTAAACATGCTTTTGTCAGCAGAGACGGTCTCCGTCCAGCCATTCGCCTGCTGGAAGATATCCAGCGAGTTGCAAGGATTTGTGGCGCGTATCCGCGTTTAACCAACAGCCTTTTGCAGGGCGAAAAGGCTGGCGGTTTCTTGAAAAAGTTGGCCGGAATTCATCCTGAAAGGAATTTACCCGGATTCCCAAAAGAGGATTTCCCCGCTTGGGCAAGGAGGCGGGACCTTCATAACAAACATGAATCCAAGGGTAGGAAAGTAGCTTATTTTGCCGGTTGCACGGGTCAATATCTTTTTCCGGATGTGCCGAAAGCTGTGGTCGAGGTTTTGCGGCGAAATGAAATTGAAGTTTATTTGCCCGAACAGAAGTGCTGCGGCATGCCAAGTCTGCTCGAAGGCGACCTTGACCTCACTCTTGAGTTCGCTGCATTCAATCTGGATCAACTTTGCGATGCTGTGGATTCTGGCTATGAGATCGTGTGTTCCTGTCCTACCTGCGGGTACATGCTGAAGCACGTCTTGAGCGAGGGGGCCTTTTATGCTCGAGAAGATCTCGAAGCACGCCAACTTGGGGTGGGTTCTTACAGTGCGTCGATCATGTATAACCTCTATAGATTTATAGAGATGAAGCATAAAGATGAAGGCTATTTCGCGTCTCTGAATGCGTTGAAACGAATCAAGGTCGCAGACCACACATTCGATTTGGGAGAATACCTCAGGTCCCTCCTTCACGCAGGGCAGTTCAATAACGACTTGGGTCCGGTCCCTGCACGGATGGCATACTATCCACCATGTCACTTGAGGGAACAAAAGATCGGCGAACCATATGCTGACTTGCTGAGCCTGGTGCCCTGGACCTCCATAGAGCGAATCGGCGGCGCCTTCCATTGCTGCGGTATCGCCGGCATCATGGGATTCAAGCGGGATTTTTATCGGGTTTCCGTCGGAATGGGGAGCCGATTGATGGATAAGATCACTTTGATTCATCCCGAGAGGCTCGTGACTGATTGCCTGAGTTGCCGAATCCAATTCAATCAGCTTATCCCATACAGAGTCTTCCACCCCATTGAAATCCTCAGCGAAGCATATACCGGCTATAAAAACAAATGATTGCGACCTACGAGCAGTCCACAACCTTGAGCTTCACCGCTGCCCCGAACAACTTCGAGCTTGCCATTGCATTGCCGTGGGGCTATTTGGCATCAATTCGGGGGAGGTCTTTCGCCACAGTGATAGGACCACTTGTCGAGGTGCCTGTCTTAATTGCCCTGGTCAATGTGGCCTTGTGGTTTAAGCGGAAATACTTTCCATATGCCGTACAGACTCCGATCGGGGTTTGTCATGTGACGTGCAAAATCTAAAACGAAGGAGTTTTGGAATGAAAAGAATTGTTTTGCTTGTTGCCGCTGTCATTTTCCTGGTTGGCTTTGGTTTCTGCCCTGCTAACGGCCAATCATCATCGATCCCCGAGGTACCGGCAAAAGGCATGGTAACCATGGTGGATATTGGTGCAAAAAAATGCATCCCCTGCAAGATGATGGCGCCCATCATGGAATCACTTGAAAAGGAATACAACGGCAAAGCTGCTATCGTTTTCATCGACGTATGGGAAAACCGCGGACAGGGACAAAGGTTTGGGATTCGTTCGATTCCGACCCAGATATTCTACGATAATGCCGGGAAGGAAGTTTACCGGCACGAAGGATTCCTTAGCAAAGACAACATCGTAGCCCAACTGGAAAAACTGGGTGTTAAAGCAGGAAGTTCAAACGAATCTAAAAACTCCGACCGATGAACCGGGGGGCGACTATTGGACCAGATTCTGTTGACGGTTAACTCATGGATGATGACCGGGGCCGCCCTTGGCGCCCTGGGCTGCTTTGTTTGGGGAATTATCAGTGTGGCGCTTAGCCCGTGCCATATGGCTTCGATTCCTTTGATCGTGACCTATGTGGCAGGCCAGGACGAGGCGCTCAATGCCAGACACGCAGCGCATTATGCCGCAGTTTTCACCATTGGTCTTTTCATTACAATTGCCGTGGTGGGCATCGTCTGCTCGCTCCTCGGCCGTATGTTGGGTGAGGTCGGCCCCTACTGGACCATTTTGGTTGGGGCAATTCTCATATGGGTCGCGCTGGACATGTTGGGAATTGCCTGGTGCTCAATGTCCAGTGGACTACTTGGCCGCATCAGGATAAAGGGTCTTCTGGGGGCTTTCGTTCTGGGACTGGCCTACGGAGTGCTTTCGGGATCCTGCACGTTTGGGTTTATCGCCCCGATACTGGCCATTATTACGATTCAGCAGAAGATCGTGACAGGGCTGATTTTCATCGTTCTTTTCGGTATTGGCCACTGCATCCCTATTGCCATTGCGGGAAGTTCGACAGCCAGTGTGAAAAGGCTATTAGAGAGCAGCTCTTTCCATGAGGGGGGGCTTTGGTTCAGAAGATGTGCCGGGGTTGGAATCGGACTGCTGGGTCTATACTTCATTTTGCGTCCTTTTTTGGGGGAACTGTAGGATCTGTCTGGGCGATGGCTGCCTTGCAGGCATGTCAGAAATGAAATCGTGAGGTTCATGGAAATCCCTACGGACTCTTTGAAAAGATTCTTTTTCTCGATCTACGCTCAGATGCGATAATTGCCGGTTGTGTGTCAAAGGAGAGTTTTATGCCCCGCGTTGTCGTTATCGGAGACAGTGACGCAGGAATCAGCGCTGCCCTGCGAGCTAAAGAACTTGCAGTGGAGACAAGAAGGCAGGCCTTGAAAAAGGAAATTGTGAATTTTCCAAGCTGCTCGTCCGGCCTGCTCTCAAGATGGCAAGGACCTCTCCGGACTGTTGGCAGGCGAGACGCTTGCCATCATTTCACCCGAGGTGTTTCATGACGTTCCACCTCCCCGATTTTTCCTTTTTCAAGCCCTGACCCCCTTTTCTTTCCTCTCACCTGCTCCTCCTTGACTTTCGCCGGGAGGTTTAGTATAGTCCAACACGATCGTAAGCGATTTCCCTCTCAATCCATCACTCTCCACAACCTGCTTCACCTGATTGTTCACACCGCCACTGCCGTCCTCAAACTCCGTAATCGGCCCGGCGTTTTTTCTCGGTAAAAACCCACAGCATAGGAGGTAGCTCATTATGGCCTCGAGCAAGAGCTTGGACCCGGCCGTTCAGCAAATGATCGGCAAGGCTCAGACCCTGGGGATCAAGACCGTTTGGGATCGTTACCAGGAAATGGTTCCCCAGTGCGGTTTCGGCGAAACGGGCCTTTGTTGCCGCCACTGCCTTCAGGGCCCCTGTCGAATCGATCCGTTCGGAGACGAACCCAAAACCGGTATCTGCGGGGCAACAGCCGATACCATGGTGGCGCGGGGCCTTGACCGGGCTATTGCGGCGGGCACGGCGGCACATGCCGGACATGCGCGCCACGTGGCCCACACCATGATCAAAATGGCTAAAGGCCAAGCCCCGGCATATTCCGTAAAAGCTCCTGAGAAACTCCGCCAGGTGGCTCAGCGCCTCGGAATTGCCGTCGAGGGGCGAGGAGACAATGAGATTGCTCTCGATGTTGCCGGGGCGGCGATGGCGGATTTTCACGAAAAAGACACCCCTGTCTTGTGGGCCGCCACTGTGGTGCCTCCGGAACGGGTCAAAGTCCTGAGCGACCTCGGCATAGTGCCCAGAGGCATCGACACCGAGATTTCGGATATCATGCACCGCACGCTCTACGGTGTGGACGCCGACCCGGTCAATCTGCTCCTGGCAGGTCTGCGGTGCGGGCTGGCGGATCTCGCGGGCTGCTACATGGGCACGGACCTTTCCGATATCCTCTTTGGCATTCCGCAGCCCGTGGTCACTTGGGCAAACATGGGGGTCCTGAAAGCCGATGCGGTCAACATAGCCCTTCACGGCCACAACCCGGTGCTCTCCGACGTCATTGTCGCCGTTGCGCCGGAAATGGAAAAGGAAGCCGCGAAGGCCGGGGCCTCGGGCATCAATCTGGTGGGCATCTGCTGCACGGGCAACGAAGTCATGATGCGCCACGGAATTCCTGCCTGCACTCACTCCGTCAGCCAGGAGATGGCCCTTGTCACCGGCGCTGTTGACGCCATGGTGGTCGATTACCAGTGCATAATGCCCGCCGTATCCCAAATAGCCGAGTGCATGGGGTCCAAGGTGATCACCACCATGGAAAACGCCAAGATCCCAGGCGCTCAGCACGTGAACTTCAAAGAGGAAAATGCGCGCGAAACCGCCAGGGAAATAATCGGTATCGCCGTCAGGAACTTTGCCCGCCGCAGCGGAAAACCCGTGGATATCCCCGATGTCAAGTGCACGGTGGTGGCGGGCTTTTCCGTGGAAGCCATTGTCGGCGCACTGTCCAAAGTAAACCCCGACGATCCCCTGAAGCCGGTCGTCGATAATGTGGTTGCCGGAAACATCCGGGGGGTCTGTCTTTTTGCCGGATGCAACAATGTCAAGGTCCCCCAGGACCTAAATTTCACTACCATGGCCCGCAGACTGCTCAAAGAGAACGTCCTTGTGATTGCCACCGGATGCGGAGCGGGCGCACTGATGCGAAACGGGTTCATGGACCCCGCCAATGTGGAAAAGCTTTGCGGCGACGGCATCAAAGCGGTGCTGACTGCCATCGGTGAGGCTAACAACCTGGGCGGCCCCCTGCCTCCGGTCCTTCACATGGGTTCATGCGTGGACAACTCGCGTCCCGTGGCGCTGGCTGTGGCCTTAGCTCAAAGGCTCGGCGTGGATACCTCGAAGCTGCCGGTGGTGGCTTCGGCGGCGGAAGCGGTTTCCGAAAAAGCCGTATCCATCGGCACCTATGCCGTCGCAGCCGGGCTTCCCACCCATGTAGGCGTAAACGTTCCCGTTTTGGGCGGCCCCCTGGTCACCAAAATCCTTACCGAAACGGTCAGGGACCTGACCGGCGGCTATTTCATCGTGGACCCGGATCCCGAATCGGCCGCGGACAAGCTCCTGAAGGCTATCGACGAGCGCAGGGCCGGACTGGGATTATAACCGGAGGACGCAAGAGGGAAGGTCCCGTCATTGCGGCAGTGCTTTCGGGGCTGGGCGGGCGGGATCGGATTCCAGAGGAGCGAATCATGTCGGGAACAAAAGAGATATTCATCCGGATCGACAGATGCGTCGGCTGCCATACCTGCGAGATCGCCTGTGCGGTGGAACATTCCGCCGGCAAGCTGCTGCTGAGTGCCATTTTCGAGCCTTCGAAGCCAAGGAAAAGGCTCAATGTGGAAGAAGCGGCAAACCGCAGCGTCCCGGTGCTCTGCCGTCATTGTGAGACTGCTCCGTGCGTGGCGGTCTGTCCCACCGGCGCCACCTATCGGGACGAAAAGAGTCAACTGGTGCTGCAGGACCCTCGAAAATGCATCGGCTGCCTGCTCTGCGTTCAGGCCTGTCCTTTCGGTATGATGGGCCGTCGCGCCGAATCGCGAATCTCGGTCAAGTGCGACCGCTGCCCGGAACGCGAGACACCTGCCTGCGTGGATGCCTGCCCCACCAACGCCCTGGTGTACGCCGACACCGACCTGCACGCCAAAACGAAGCGAAGGGCCGTGGTCGAAGCGCTGGTGAGCAGTTATTTGCCGGGACAGGCATAGAGGCGCGTTCATCCACCTCGCTTCGCTGCTCCATCCTTGTCTCAAAGGCACTTGTGGAGGATCATGGTGAATACACAATCAGGCGGCAAAGCCGGCGAGATCGCAAAACGGTGGAAACGGCTCCCGGGGATGGTCACCGGGGCGCTCCAAGAGGTCCAGGAGACCTTCGGATATTTGCCCGAAGAGGAGCTGAAGGTCCTGGCCTTCGAGCTCGATGTTCCCTTGAGCCGGCTCTATAGCGTCGCAACTTTCTATTCCTTTTTTCGTTTGAATCCTTCAGGCATACACCATGTCCAGGTTTGCGAGGGAACGGCCTGCCATGTTCTGGGCGCTGAACTGCTCAGCGCCAAGCTTCACCGGGATTTAAAGATCGGCGGCGATGGCGTTAGCGAAGATCGTCTTTTCAGCATTGACAAGGTCCGCTGCCTGGGATGTTGCAGCGTGGCGCCCGTGGTCAGAATCGGCGATCGGACCTTGGGCCGCGTGCGTCAAAGAGACCTGGACAAGTTTTTGAGGCCGTATAAGGGCAAAGAGGGCAGCGGTGAAGATTAAAGATGCGCAATCCCTGAACAGGCTGGCGGAAGCATCGCGGGGACTCCTTACCCCTTCGTTTCCGCGAATCGCCGTAGGCATGTCGAGCTGCGGGTCGGCCGCCGGGGCGCGCTCCGTCATGGAAGCGCTTCAAGAGGAAAGCGAAAACCGGCGTACCGAGTGCCGGATTGTCGCCACCGGGTGCCTGGGATTTTGCGGCGCGGAACCCCTGGTGGAAATCCTTCTGCCCGGCAGGGTAAGGGCGGTTTACGGGCCTGTTGACGGGGCCTTCGCCGCCGATATGATCGCCGATGTCAGCGAGGGCCGATATCCCGGCGAAAACCTGCTGGGCTGTCTCGAAATCCCCGGCTCTGAGCCGGTACCCTCCGTCCATGAAATACCGCCCCTGTCCGATCATCCTTTCTACAAGGGCCAGGTTCGTCTCGTTACCCGCAATTTGGGCCTGATCGATCCCGGATCTTTTGAAGAATATGTGGCCTGCGGCGGCTACCAGGCCGCAGCGAAGGCGCTTGCCGGCATGTTGCCCGAGCAGGTCGTCCGGGAGGTCAAAAGTTCGGGCTTGAGAGGGCGGGGCGGCGCCGGCTTTCCAACGGGCGTTAAATGGGAAATGACTCGAAGGAGCGGCGCGCCGCCTAAATACATTGTGATGAACGGTGATGAAGGAGACCCCGGCGCCTACATGGATCGCAGCCTCATGGAGGGCGACCCCCACGCCATACTGGAGGGGATGATTATCGGCGGCTACGCCATGGGGGCGCAAGCAGGCATCCTGTATGTTCGGGCCGAATATCCCCTGGCCCAAAAGCGGCTCCTGGCGGCCATCGATCAGGCAAGGAATGCTGCACTCCTGGGGAAGGACATACTTGGATCGGGGTTCGACTTTGACCTTTACCTGGTAAGCGGCGCCGGTGCGTTTATTTCCGGCGAGGAGACAGCGTTGATACACTCGGTTGAAGGCCGAATCGCCGAACCTGATCCCAGGCCGCCTTACCCGGCCGAGGCAGGGCTTTACGGACAACCCACCTGCATAAACAACGTGGAAACCTGGGCCAACGTCCCGATTATCATCAACCGGGGCTCCCAATGGTACGCTGGTTTAGGTGCTGAAAAGAGCAAAGGCACCAAGCTCTTTTGCCTGGTAGGCGACGTAGCCCGCACTGGACTGGTTGAGGTTCCCCTTGGCACAACGCTTGCCGCCGTCGTGCACGATATCGGAGGAGGAGGCCGGGACGGCCTTGCGGTGAAGGCCCTGCAAACCGGAGGCCCTTCGGGCGGATGCATCCCCGCCGAAGCCTTCGACCTGCCCGCAGACTACGAGACCCTGCAGAAGATGGGCTCGATTATGGGATCAGGGGGCCTGGTAGTCATGACTGAGCGCACCTGCATGGTGGACATGGCGCGATATTTTTTGAAGTTCACCCGGGAGGAATCCTGCGGCAAATGCACGCCCTGCCGCGAAGGGACGGATCATCTTCTGCGCGTTCTGGACGATATCACCGGCGGAAACGGCGCAGACGTGGACCTGGACGGCCTGGAACAAGTTTCCCTTGGAATTGCGGCCGCCTCGCTGTGCGGCTTGGGCCAGACAGCGCCCAATCCCCTGCTCACAAGCCTTCGCTATTTCAGGGCCGAGTACGAAGCCCATGTCAATGATCGGCGCTGCCCGGCGGGCGCGTGTTCCGCTCTGATTCATATTTGCATTGACCGGCAAGCCTGCACCGGCTGCCAGGCGTGCGTTGGCGTGTGTCCGGTTTCAGCCATTTCCGGCGAGAAGAAAGAACCGCATCAGCTTGACCAATCCCTCTGCATCAAGTGCAAAGGCTGTCTTGAGGTGTGCAAGTTCGATGCAATCCAGGTAGAGTAGGACGCCGGCTGAACTCGACCCCCTTTTCGGCGAAAGGGGGAGCCAATCGCCGTGCTCTCTTTACAGGTCGTGAAAAAGGGTTGATATCAATTGAGTTCGAGATTGAAGTAATGGAAAAGAGCGGGGGAATGTTTCCCCCGCACCCGCCAGGATTTCGGCCTCACGCGCAGGCGCGTGAGGCCGAGCGCTCGGCGCATGCGATGGTTGCCCGGCGCCCACGCCGGGCACCGCCGCAGCGCCATCTAAAATAGCCGTGTAGCAGCCAGGGGAGTGCGGGGGCACTGTTGCACATGCTTTTTAAGATCATGTAGTACCTTCTTGAACGCGAATTAGTATCAGCATCTTTTGTATTAGTACTCCGTCGAACGCAATTTCACATGAGACGGAGTGAGGAGGCCCGATGCCTGAAATAGTCTTAAACGGTCGACTGTTGGAGGCCAAAGCCGGTCAGACGGTTTTAGAGGTCGCGCGGCAATACGGCGTTTCGATCCCCACACTCTGCCATCATCCCGGACTGGGTCCCTACGCCGCGTGCCGGCTCTGCCTGGTCGAGATAAAGGAAGGGTTTCGGCCGGGACTCGTCTCTTCCTGCGCCTTTCCCGTCATGGACGGCCTCGTGGTGCAAACCGGCAGCCCCGCCGTGATAAATGCGCGAAAATTGGTGGCGGAGCTGCTCCTGGCCCGCGCCCCCGAATCTAAAGAGATCCGCTCGCTTGCCTCGAGCCTGGGCGTAGAGACCACAAACATTGCCCGAAAAGATGAGCTTTGTATCCTGTGCGGCAGGTGCGTCAGGGCCTGCAAGGCCCTCGACATAGAGGCCGTCTCCTTCGTCGGGCGGGGCGTTAACCGCCATGTCGCCGTCCCCTTTGACAAACCGTCGGAGCAATGCATAGCCTGCCAGGCCTGTGTTACTGTGTGTCCTACCGGGGCCATCAAGGCAAAGGTTACTCCCCATGACGTCGAGATGGTGGAGTGGAAAACACATCAGAGCTTGAAGCGGTGTACTGTGTGCGGGATACCCTTCGTGACCGGGGGACAACAGGATCGGATAGAAAAGATCGTCGAGACCGGCCACCAGCCCAGAGGCGCTTTATGTCCCCGGTGCCGCCGCCTGGAAACGGCTAAGGATATTGCGTCGACATCCGAAGCTCGCTACACGGCCTGACTCCTATAGTGTACGCCCTGAATAATACTGAGTCCAAGATTGAAGCAATGGAAAAGAGCGGGGGAATGTTTCCCCCGCACCCGCCAGGATTTCGGCCTCACGCGCAGGCGCGTGAGGCCGAGCGCTCGGCGCATGCGATGGTTGCCCTGCGCCCACGCCGGGCACCGCCGCAGCGCCATTTAAAATAGCCGCGTAGCAGCCAGGGGAGTGCGGGGGCACTGTTGCACATGCTTTTTAAGATCATGTAGTACCTTCTTGAACGCGAATTAGTATAAGATGACGGGTTACGGGGATACGCTATACGGGGCAAAATCAACTCGCATCTCGCCTCCCGCATCTCGATAGCAGCCATGAACAAAATATGATTTCGAAAGGCCGCGTTTTTTTGGCGCTCAAATTTCTCAAGGTTAAGGAGAGAGATGAGAACTTTGAAAGGCCAGTTCCGCGCGGCGCGATTAGCTGGGAAGTTGGCCGAAATACCAGCTCACTTGACGACCCACCGGGTGAACTTCGGATCTGGAAAACCAGTGCAGCCTGGGTCAGGTGCAGCCAACAGTTCGGCCGTGCTCAGGGTACGCTCGGGTGCTCACGGATTATGTGATCGGCGACAAACAGCCCGCGGTCGCAGCACGATATCAATTCCCTGCGAGGGCCTGCCCCTTTAGCAGGCTGAAACATCACGATGGGAAAGAGCCCAGCGGCGATTTCACCCCTTACCTCGATCATCCCTTCATGTGTATCCCAATCACGGGTCTTGCGGAGGCTTTCGAACACCTGGTAGTCATCTGGGTGGGTCAATCGCTTCGCCCACCTCTCACACCACGCGGTCCACGCCGAGTTGTTCTTCCGGCCTGACAGCCCCTTCACTTCTCGAACGAAGTGCGGTACGCACTTCCAGCAGTGCAGGTAGGCCCGAAAATACCGGCGAATCAGCACGAGATCCTGCCCCTGCTCTGGCCCTCGGATGATTGGTTCGAGCTTCTGATAAAAGAATCTGGCGTCCTCCAGACTCGTTCGCATATCCGACAAAGTGGGTGTCGCCATCTTAACCCCCATGGCGTTGGCAATAAAAGGAAGTGATCAGAGGAGAAGCCCCGCCTGACACTGGCCGGCCATGCCTGCATGAAAACAATTGGTAAGGTGGGTTGCAACAATACCGTGGTTTGGCGTCTGGCCAAGGTAAACCGCATCCCTCTTCTACTCGCTTCCCGCTCTAAGTGACGTGCCAATTCGGTTACTGTTGATCCAATGGGCGGTCAATCGGGACAATCAAGCCGAGCATCCCGAAGACGATCATCCATAGCCGATGGTATCGATCTTCAACCCGTAGCAGTTCGCTGGGATTGTCCGCGTCCACGTCGCCGTGATTAATAGCATTTCGGACATTGTACAGCCGGTCCTTCTCTGGCTTCATCTTGAAGCACTCCATGACATACTGATCTGCCCGATCAGGAAAGCAGACCCTGAGGGCGTGGCTCGCCTTGGCGACGAAGCCGGGATCGACGAACGATTTGTAACACTCCGAAACAGCGCCCACATCCAGCTTGCTCCCCCGCTCCGTTATGAACGCATCGATGCAGGCCTGTTTCTCGGCCTTCGTCAGTTTAGGCTGTGGGCGAAGTAGACACACCGCTTCTACAAGGCACTCGAAGGCGTTCCAATATCCCGCGTACACACGAAGGACATCGCTACGGTATCCTTCCATAATCAGTTGGCGCGGTTCGCGAATCCAGTACAGCGCCGACCGTACTTTTCGTGCTACCGGCGGAGACAACTTCCCTAGCGCCTCAACCACCCTCCTAACCCGATCGGGTTCAAGTTTATCCATGACCCCGGCCATCGAGCCATGGGTCACGTGCGACCACCAACCGCTCCCGGCGTTCCCCCAGTTCAGCGCCGCCACCACACCGAGAAGGGTGTTGATCCGGGCGGCGGCTTCGCCCAAAGCGTGCACAGACTTCTCCGGGATCTTCACTCGGGCTTTTAGGACGCAGAACGCCGATTTGACAATGCTGTTAGGAACTTTCTCTGGCTCGATAGTGATACCGAGTTCGGGAAAGTCCAGTTCCTCTGGTGGGGCGTCAAAGTCCCCGTAGATAAGCACTCTGAGGTCGTCACCCCAACTAGACGGCCACTGGTCGATCCGCCACTGTAGAGTTGCCAACCCGCGGGCATGCCCTTCCCGAAGGCCGCTGGTAACCAATTCCTTGGCTTTCTGGCGGAGGGTGTTGAAGAAGTGATCTGCCTCTGTCGCCTTCACATCTTCCTTGTAAGTCGCCGCTGCGTCCAGTGGCGGCTGGTCATTTCTACTCTGGGTCGTCATCGAATCACCATGAACACCATCGGATTCCCCACCGTCTGTTTGTAAGCCTCAAAGGGTTAGCTCAACTGTCGATGCAAAACTCAAAGCGGCCCGGATACTTGCTATTGGGCCACCCCGATTCTGCATTTGCGCAGATACTACATCCCTCCCAGGCTTAATTCAATAAAATCAACCTTCCTTGCCAGAAGGTGGAATCTGACCGGAGGGACCTCGCATAAAAAGTATGTTCCGGATGTGCTGAATTTTTGAGTCCTCAGGAATTCAAGGGCAAGGAGAGTATGTTGAATTCTCCCCTCTCCGGTCTTCCGGATGCATCAGATATTCTGAGGTTGGGAACGAAACCGAGCCACATGCGATCGCCTGCTCTGCTTGCTAGCGAAGACCTCGGGCCATGCGTGCAGCCTCCGGCCGTCTTCTCAACCACCAATTCATGAGCGGGCCTGGAAGCGCTCCCAATCCAAGGCTTGTCCACGCCAGCCCCCAAGTAAGTCTCTCCGATGAGAGTGGGAATCCCCGTACCGTGTCCATCTCGAGTCCGAAGACCCACGGACTGATGACCCCCGCACCTAACCCCAGCATGGAGCGGACGGCATAAGCGGTGCCGATATAGCGCGGTTCAACCAGCTCGGTAAACGCTGTGGAGTAAATAGGCGAGTCGGCAATCGAGGAAAAATGTAACACGCCGCTGCTACGAACAGAAGAGAGAGTGGCCAGCCGAACAGGAGGACCTGCATTTCTTCACCTTTCCGGCTCGTCTCTCTTCGTCGCAGGTCATCAGCTGGGTCGCACATCCTCGATCCTCGGGGCTCATCCTCGGGGTCGGGCCTAATGCCGTTAACTTAAGAGATATGTCGCGCCTTTGCTGTCTTTGCGGGTTTCTGGTTGGGGCCGAAGTGGGGTTGCTTTCTTTCCCTTGGTTCTATGTCGCGGACGACGCTTTTGCAGACCTCGGCTCTTTCTGCGATATTCCTGCCGCTCTCTGAGGAATTGGCGGCCCGGTTTGGAATGCACGCGGAGTCGTGCGCAGTATTGTACAAATTCTCCCCAGATGGAGGGCCAGAGCCCACTTCAGCAGTGGACGCTAAGGGCTTCAAGAACAGGTGTGTCTCGGTGAGGACTCGTGCAAGGCTGATCTGACGAACCCAGATGTTGGTCAAACGACCGGATTCGAGCACGGCGGTGCAGATCAGCCAGAGGGAAATCATGTGGATCAGAAGTTCCTAGTGATAGTATCCGGGCGTGCGGCAATGCAAGGAGGTGACACGGAAGCTGACGCGCGAGAGTCAGACCGGCAAGCCGTCGGAGGAACAAAGTTCTGCCGCTGTGTGGGACTCGAGTGCCGGTCGCCGATGATGTGGCTTAACTCCTTGAAAGGCTCCTGAGGTACAAGGAAACCCCCGCGTCGCTTTCTTGCACCGTATCATGCCGACGCATAAACCGCCGTTGCCGCCTCGATGGCACCCGGCCGGGTTTTGAAGCCCTCGGCTTTCAGCACGGCTTCCAGCGCGGCCAGGAATAGGAACACGTTCCTGCGGCGGCAGGAATGGCCCATCAGCCCGACGCGCCAGACCTTGCCAGCAAACTGGCCCAGACCTCCGCCGATCTCGATGGCAAAGTCGCTCAGTAGCACCTTACGCACCTTAAGATCGTCTACACCGTCCGGGATCCGGATGGCGTTCAGCATCGGGAGCCGCTCCTTCTCAGGTACAAGCATCAAAAGCCCCATCGCTTCGACCCCAGCTACCAGGGCGCGGTGGTTCAGCCGATGCCGCGCAAAGCACGCCTCGAGCCCTTCCTCGGCGATGATTCGCAGTGCCTCGCGAATAGCGTAGAGCATGTTGACCGGCGCGGTGTGGTGATACTTGCGCTGGTTGCCCCAGTAGTCGCGTATCATGCTGAAATCGAGATACCAGCTGACCACGGGATACTTGCGCTGCTCGAGGGCCTTGATAGCGTCGGCGCTGAAGGTGACCGGAGAAAGCCCCGGCGGGCAGGAGATGCACTTCTGGGTACCACTGTAAGCCGCATCGATGTTCATCCGGTCGACAGGTACATCAATCCCGGCAAGGGAGGTGACACAATCCACTAGGAATAGCGCCCCGGCATCGTGAGCGATCTTCGAGATGTCTTCCAGCGGCGTGCAAGCGCCGGTCGACGTCTCGGCGTGCACCACGGCTACAACCTTGGGCTTGCATCCCTTCACAGCCTTGGCTACCGCCTCCGAGTCGACGGCCCGGCCCCATTCGCCATCGACCTTGACCAATTTGCCACCGATGCGATTGACGATGTCGCACATGCGGGTACCGAAAACGCCGTTCACGGCGACTACAACCTCGTCGCCGGGCTCCACCAGGTTGACTAAGCAGGCTTCCATGCCGCCGCTGCCGGTGGCCGAAACCGGAATGGTAAGGTCGTTTTGCGTCTGAAAGAGATGGCGCAGCAGTCGCTGATTCTCGTTCATGGTTTCCAGAAAATAGGGGTCCAGGTGTCCGATGCAGGGTGCGGCCATCGCCTGCAGCACCTTTGCGGGGACGTCGCTTGGCCCCGGTCCCATGAGAAGCCGGTAGCCGGGATTAATGTCACTGAAATCCTTTGGATCGATCTTTGATGCGTCAGCACTCATGAGTAGACCGCCCTCCCCCTTTGAATCGCTGTGGTGAGCTTGAGATTTCAATCGGCTATGGGCCTGGAGTTCTTTCAGACTGCAAAAGACACCGGCCCCGCTGGCGAATACACCGTCAAGAAACTACCTCTCGGCAATTACAAGTTGAGTCTCGAGCATCCTGGATGCTGATAGCCGATAAGAAATCGCTTTTCGAGGGTTTCAGAGTATCACATCATGTGTGGGATCATCAATGGATTATGTTTACACATCTTGCCAACCTGTTGTCTTCACGGAAGATTAATGTATGAAACGAAAACGGTGAGGATTTCAGCGCCTGATTTCTCAATGGCAAGGAGGGCTTTGTCGATTGCAAAATGCCCGGCGTAATCGCCTTTCCGGGCTGTGTTGAGTGCGCATTGCAATGCCAAAAGGGTGCCTCTAAACGGCGAAAACGCCCTCCCGGTCGGGAAGCGCTCACCACAGAGACGGGGCGTAGTCCGGTCAAGGAGAGAACACAAAGGTGGATTTAAATACTATAACAGAGGAGATCATTGGGGCGGCCATTGAAGGCATAAGGTATCGGGGCCGGGACTGATGGAGTCGGCCTGCTAATCAATTTCAATGTGCCGGTATTGAAGGACGGCATACGCCGGAGAATTCTATGACCTTTGTCCCCTCAGTGTTCTCTTAATGCCCGGACGATGACCCGCCTCTGTGGTAAACGGTAGCAATTTCTCAAGGTTAAGGAGAGAGATCTGAAATCCA
Organism: uncultured delta proteobacterium; assembly: GCA_963805125.1. Lineage (GTDB taxonomy): Bacteria > Desulfobacterota > Syntrophobacteria > Syntrophobacterales > Syntrophobacteraceae > SbD1. The sequence continues at coordinate 511,421 of CAWDTD010000003.1, forward strand.
GCAGAGGCTCACCTTCTCCGGAGGGTTAAGAGCCATAAGATTATGGCAACCATTCCGAAACCGGTTCCCACAAGGCAGACTCCCTGCCATCCGGAATGAGCGTAGGCAAATGAGGAGAGCGCCGAGCCGAAAACTCCACCGGCAAAGAAGTTGGCCATGTAGGCCGATGTGATGCGGCTGCGCGCATCGGGTCTGACGCTGTAGATTTCGCTTTGATTGGTTATGTGCAACCCCTGCACGGCAAGGTCGAGCGCCAGAATACCGAATACAAGCATCAAGACCGAGTGGTCGCCCAATTTCAGAGGGAGCCATGAGAGCGCAAGAAGCGCTGATGTGATCCCCGTCATCTGACGAGTCCATCCCATATCGGCCATCCGGCCGGCCAGAGAAGCCGCCAGCACGCCTGCAACACCGGCCAGACCAAATATCCCGATCGTTCCCGAGGAGTACTGGTACGGGGGCTGGGACAGCAGCAGGGCCAGAGGGGTCCATAGCACGCTGAACGTGCCGAATGCAATCGCACCGTAAAAAGCTCGAAGGCGCAGGACAGGCTCTTCCATGAGCAAGGAGAGTACGGACTTCATCAATGCGGGGTAGTTTACGCCGATATGGGAGCGGTACGTCGGCAGGCCCATGTACAAGACTACTGCAAGCGCGATCATGAGTCCTGAAGCGACCCCAAAAACCGCTCTCCAGCCCTCAAGTTGGGCCAAATAACCTGCCGCAGTGCGGGCGAGAAGAATGCCGAGCAAGAGCCCGCTCATCACCGTCCCAACGACCTGTCCTCTTTCGGCAGGACCTGCCAGCGTGGCCGCAAAGGCGACGAGAACCTGGGCTACAACCGAGAGTGCGCCCATCATGACGGCTGCCGCGAGCAGTATCGAGGAGAAAGGAGCCAAGGCCATTCCCGCCAGACAGACTGAGAGTCCAACAGTCATCCAGACCGCTAGAACCCGCCGCTCCATGAGATCACCCAACGGCACCAGGAAACCCAGCCCCAAAGCGTACCCCAACTGGGAGGCAGTGATGATAAGGCCCGTTGTGGCAAGGGACATCCCGAGGCTCTGACGAATGGCCTCAAGCAAGGGCTGGGCGTAGTAAATGCTCGCAACCGTCAATCCTGAACCTGCGGCCATTAGCAAAACGAGCGTCTTGCTCATCCTGGAGGCGACAGTAGCTCTTGATTGGGTTTCGATGCCAGAGGACTTCTTTTTCACGTCAACCATAAAGCCATTCCCAGACGTTTTCTTCAGCTTAAGCCTGTTCACCATCGACAAAGAAGGCGCCCACGCAGGAGCACTCCGAATCGAAGATCGGATGCCTTGCCGCTTTGCATCAAAACACCTCGCCATGCTTTAATTTTTGCCCCCACTCCTGAGATTCAGTCCGATCCCGACTTTCATAGACGGGTTCTTTGCGAAAATACCGGATTTTACCCAAAAGGCAAGCACGCCGGGTGCAGCCCCCTAATCGGGACTGTGTTGGATCTTATTATGATTCGAATACCTTGAGCTTTTGAGGGGACGGGTTTACTCAACAACGAGGAGAGATAAGGAAAGAAAGCTGAATTCCATCCTCCGCCCGGAACGGCGGAGTTCCGAGGATACAAAGGTTTTCCATAGAATTAAATACGTTAATTTACGCAAATAAGTACTGGCCCAGCGTCACCGGGTCGCGGGCAACCGGAAACTGCCAGGTTCCGTCAGTGGTTTCCGGACGGACACTAATTAGGATGCTATGCGGCGTTGCCGTTTGGCAACTTCGCCGATTACGCACCGGCGATAAGCTCCATGCCTTTATTGAAGGCCCTGAGGTTGATACTGAGCATTTTCCCGGGGAATCGTTCTTCCATGAGAGGCATAAACGATTCTTTGCCCAGGGGTAATATGTCTGCTCCCACAATTGCTCCAAGAAAAATGATATTGCTATAGATCGGATTGCCAATCTTCAAAGCTTCTTCAGTCGCGTTGACATATTTGGTTTGCGAAGACATTTTCTCGATGGTTCGCTTAACTTCGTTCAGGTCCGGATAGGCGACGCCACCGGTAGGATAGACAGGTCTGGGATTTACAATCGTTATGGTATTGGGGTTGCCGAATTCTACCAGGGTTCTCAGTGTCTCCACCGGTTCCATACCGATGAGCACATCCGCCTTGCCCTTGAGGGTGACCGAGCTGTAGAGAGTCCTTTCCGAGATTTTTATGTAGCTCGAGACCGATCCTCCCCTCTGGCTTACTCCGAACGTGTCAGCCACACTTACCATGAAGCCTTCGTTTACCAAAGCAGTCCCGATAAACCCGGACAACAGGACATTGCCCTGACCTCCCACGCCGGAGATGATGACGTTATATGGCTCCTTTTTCAGTTTCCTCTGTCTCATCGGTTCGCCTCCTCTTTAACTATGGCGTGGACCGGACAAATCTCCGAACATAGACCGCATCCGACACAAAGCGCCTCATCTATTGTCGCCTTGCCCGTTTCATTGTCCACCATCAGCCCGGGACATGCGAACAGGCGGGTACAAAGCCGGTTGCAACCGCAGTTGTCCGCCAGGCATTTGGAGCCATCCACACGGATCTTATAGGCAGGCGGGATTTTTCTTTTCGCCTTAACCAACTGACACATGTGCCGCATGATGACAACCTTGGGACCGCCGTCTTTCTGCATTTTTCTCAAAAGGGTATCGGTGGTTTTTTTGAGCTCGAAGGGGTCGCAAATTTCAACTGAAGCTCCCATCGCCCTGCACACCGCTTCCATGTCCACTATCGTCGCAGGCTCTCCCGTGGCCAGTTGTCCGGTCCCGGGATGCGGTTGGAACCCCGTCATCGCTGTGGCGCTGTTATCGACGATGAGAAGGGTGAAATTGGAATTGTTGTAAACCCCGTTGACCAGGGCTGGCATTACGGCATGGTAAAAAGTGGAATCGCCGCACATCGCAAGAACGGGCTGATCGAACCCAAACCGGCCCAGTTTTCCCAAACCGCTTGCCACTCCCGTGCCTGAACCCATAGCGTGCATGGTTCGCGACTGGAAAAACCCCGGCCCGGCAAACCCCATGGAATAACAACCGATGTCCCCGCATAAAAAACCATTTCGGCCGTCCAGTTGAATGGCGTTTTTGACCGCCCAGTAGGTTGCACGATGGGGACAGCCGGGGCACATGTTGATCGGGCGGTTCGGTACGAGTTTGGCCCCTTCCACCGCCAGATCTTCATAGGCTGAATCACGGGGTTGATAAGTTATGCCCAGGATATCCGCAAGGCCATTGATTACGATGTCTGTGCTAAGTTCGTTATAGGGAGTCAGGTGACCGGAACGGGCGCCGAAGAAAGTGAGATTTGCCGTCGCCGGCAGCAGGGCGGCAGCCAGCTCCATGACACTTCGTTCCACAAATGGGTCCATTTCCTCTACAAAGAGTACTTTGCGGGTGGAACTCAGATGCCGTGCGACGAGTTTTTCCGGAAGAGGCCATGTAGTGCCCAGTTTCAAAATCCCAACCCGTTCGCTCATCTTCAGCTCATCCACGCCTTCGATGCAATAGGAGGTGGAGGCGCCGCAGGTTATAATCAACAGGTCGGGTTTTTCCGGTCCCATGTACTGGTTGAAGGAAGAGCTTTCGAAAATCTCCCGCGCCATTTCGAGCTTTTCGTGCAAAACCTTGTGGAACACTGGAAAAGGACCAGATGTGAACTTGCTCTTTCTGGGATTATTCATATCCCAGATTTCCGGGAAGAGGGGCTTGGGTTTAGCTTTTCCGGGCAGCTCGCCCAGCAGCACGTTGCTTCGGGTATAGGAGATCCTTCCCACACCACGCACGAATGTGAGCAGATTCACCGCTTCGGAGACCTCAAAAGCCCATTTGATCATTTCCTTGGCTTCCTGGGCGCTGCTTGGTTCCATTAACGGATTGTCTATCCACTTGGTCAGGGTTCTCGAGTCCTGTTCGTTGTTGCTGGTTCCACCGCCCGGGTCATCGGAAATAAAAATGACCATGCCCGCGCTGCCGATACCCGTCATGTTCAAATTGACGATAAAATCGGCTGCCACGTTGGCCCCGTTTTGCTTCATGACGCCAAGGGAGCGGATTCCCGCAAATGAGGCGCCGGCAGCCACTTCGGTTGCCACCTTCTCGTTGCTGGACCACTCCACGTAGATGTTCATTTCCTCGGCCACGTCGGCAAGAGCCGGAATGACTTCCGAGGTTGGGCTTCCGGGATATGCGGCCGCAACCCCAATACCCGCTTCGAGCGCCCCCCGCGCAACCGCTTCGTTTCCCATCAGGAGCACTGTCGATCCGGGCCTGTTAACTGCAATATTTGCCATTTGTCACCCCCTGACGTTTCATCAATCAACGATTAGTCTATTGAGCCAGGAACTGATGAGCGATGGATTCAGACGAGCCGCCCAGGAATAGAAGATCCTTTCCGCTGCCGGTTTTCTCCGTGATTTTTTTGACTGCGGCCCTTTTTCTCTTGAGCGAAACCGATTTTAAATGCTCCAGCCTTTTCTCCGGCAGGGCCTGAATTTCGATAATGCCGTTCCGGTTCGCCAGCGCGATAAGATCTGCCCCACTCGGACTGCGGACGAGCACGGTATTCCAGCCCGGAAAAGCAGAACCGGCTGAACCAATCGAAATATCGGAGAATTCTGCCGTCAAATCCCAGCAATAGTGACAGCCCGGATTGATATAGGGTTTAATCTCATCCAGGGAAACGGACCTGATGTCCTGATTTTCAAAGTGAAAGTCAAATGAGTAATGAGGCGTATGCGGTATGTCGAATTTACAAACCTGCGAGAGCTCACACATCGTTTTCAGATATGGGTGAAAGGTTCTTGGGGAAAGCGCCCAGCCACAAAAGAGACCCAGCGTTAGCCCAATATTTTGCGGATTGGGACTGTTTTTAGGAGAGCACTGTTTCATCTTGCCCACAGCTTCGATTTGACAGCCGGTACCCACTATCGCTACCCTCTCCGTGCCCTCTTTGGGAAGGCTTCGGTACGCCTCCAACCCGAAGCCGGCTTCATAACTCGACCCGGCACACTGGAGCAATTCCAGCCGGCTTCTCGCCAGGTACCCATGGGGCGCCCTATCTTCGTCCATGCGGGTACAGGCGACAACGTCTATCAGCCCATCTTGAAGCGCCAGAGCGAGCAGGCTCGTTACCGTTCCACCGTCCTGACCTCTTTCTTTGATTTCAGGATCCTTTGCCCGGGCCATAAAAATATCGAGGACCCGGCCTATTTGTCCTTCACAGTAATCTGTTCCGAAAACAGCCCTGTTTACGCCGTCTATATCAAAGGAAGTCCTGGGGCAGTGTTTGTAGCAATCTCCTTCGGTGCCGGTGCACTTGTCCAGCACCACAATTCTGCCCCCATGAGCGACTATGTAAGGGCACCCCGTAATGCACGCGCCGCACCCGGCACACAGGCCCTGATTTATTACCTCGTCAAATAGTTCCTTTACGCCTTTCCCGGTATGTGACATTTACCTGCCTCCTTCCTAACCCCGAATAATGCCACAACTTGACTCTCTGCGAGCACCGAGCCGAATTTCGAAGCGGACTCCGCCAGGAAAAACTTAAGGAACGAACCCAGTGCCCCCAAAACCTTATAATTTCCCAGTCAAACATGCAAGTGATAGGTCAATGAGACTGATTTTGGCAGTTTCAGGACAACCCCCTCCCCCGCAGGTGGATGGTCTCGTTCACCCGCGCCGGCGTATTGAAGGAAATCGAGCGAAAATTATCCGAAGGAAAAAGCGAAAGAACAGTTGATTTATCTTGCCACTTGTTGACTTCACAGAAGATTAATGTATGAAACGAAAACGGTGAGGATTTCGGTGCCTGATTTCTCAATGGCAAGGAGGGCTTTGTCGATTGCAAAATGCCCGGCGTAATCGCCTTTCCGGGCTGTGTTGAGTGCGCATTGCAATGCCAGAAGGGGGCCTCCAATCGGCGAAAAGGCCCTCCCGGTCGGGAAGCGCTCACCACAGAGACGGGGCGTAGTCCGGTCAAGGAGAGAACACAAAGGTGGATTTAAATACTATGACAGAGCGGATCATTAGGGCGGCCATTGCAGGCATAAGGTATTGGGGCCGGGACTGATGGAGTCGGCCTGCTCATCAACTTCAACGTGCCGGCATTAAAGGACGGCATACGCCGGAGAATTCTATGACTCGGCGCAAGCATTCACCAGAGAGCCGGGGGTTTACCCATGATTAATTATTATTGACGCCATGAATAAAAAGGCTCTCCCCTTCTCTGCAAGGGTTCAGAGAAGGGGAGAGCAGCGTCTTGGATACGGCAGGGATCAACAGGGCAGCGATACCTGATTCATCTGGCTTCAGCCATGGCTTTCGGAATGTATGCCGACCTCCTGGCCCTCCACATGCTGACCAGAATGATTACGGCCCCGGTAAGCAGGGCAAGACACATCGACACAAAACTGACCGTGCCCAGCACCGCCAGGGTGCCATGATCCAGCGAGATGACGCCGAGCGTATCGAGGTATTTTGGAATTGCAAGCGCCCTGCTCACGGCAACTATGAGCATGATGGTCGCCATAACGATCTTGATCATGTATTCCTTCACATAAGTGGTGCCGATAGCGCCAAGCTGAACACCCAAGAGCGACCCGGCAAGGATGATCAAGACCAGCCGAATGTCAACCATTCCATGCATCGCCCAATTTATCGAGCCGGCAAGACCCATTACGAAAGCGATTACCAGTTCGGTGGCCGAAGCAACGAGCCCCGAGACCCCAAGCATATAAATCATACCGGGAACACCGATGAAGCCTCCGACAGCGATCGTGGCAGCGAGCATGCCGGTCGCAAAACCGACTGGAAGCGTAAACCAGAAGGAGATGCGCACATTTGCCGTCTTAAAAGTCATCATTGGCGGAATGTTGATGTTCTGGAGCTTCCTGGCGAGCAGGGCAACTCTTTCCATTCCACCGGCTTTGGATATCTTCATGGCGTCGCGGAAAATATAGAGGCCGACAACGACCAGTACGGCCACGAAAGCCAGGCTCACATAGAGGTCGGACCCCGCCTGCCCCCATTTTTCGAGGACCATGCGCTGGATCTTGATGCCCACCTGCACGCCGACGCCCGCGGTTGCGGCCAGCACAAGGCCAAGCTTCAAATCCACCTGGCCATATTTGAAACGCTTGTACGCTCCGACAAGGGCCTTGGGGAATTTGTGGCACATATTGCTCGCGACCGCTATAGTCCCGGGCACTCCCAGGCTCATCATGCCGGGAGTCAGAACGAACGCGCCGCCCGAACCGATGAACCCGCTGACCAGGCCGCCGACAAAGCCGACCAGAATAAGGAAAAGGACGTAGGTCACATTGAGATCGATGAATTTGACTCCTTCAGCTATGTCGTGCATTTTAAATCCTCGTAAGATGGATTTAGAACAATACAATATTCTAACGACCGACTTGTTACATGTAGTTGCACAAGCATTTCAAAAGGCCTGAGCGCGCTCGCGGTCAAAACTGCATGGCCGCTCGCTGCGCACAACCCGCGCCAGCCCACATTGGACCGCGTCTTTCAGACGCTGTGGGCCGGCTGCGGGCGGCCTTCCTATACATCCAACTTGTGAAACGGATTGACGTAAGCATAGGCGCGGGGTCTTTTTCTCTGCCGTTGTCTCTTCTGGATGACCTTGTGTTCGGTCTTGCGGACCTGATCTCTTTTGAAGGCCTCAATACCGAGAAGGGACCACATATTGTGCGCAAATGCACCGTGCACAAAGGAAATGGCCAGTACGGTGGCAATGGGAAGAGTCGCGTACCAGCCGCCTCTGGAAAAGATTTGCGCGACAGTGTCAGCGTGTGTAAAGACAGCGGCGTAACATGCGGCGCTCAGCACACCATATCCGGCCGTTTTCCCGATCGCCCTGGCTTTCGAGGATTCGCTCTGAACAGGCATTGCACTTCCTCCTTTGTCGCTGATAGCGGATAAGACACTGACTACCGGAACCGATATATTTCGTATACTCTCGCTCTTTGTCTGCGAATCTATTACGACGATCTCAACCCTCTTTATTTCGTGAATCGCGTCTTCAAGGGCGAATTCAATGTCGCCGCTCCCCATCATGGCACTGCAATGGATTCCGCTGCTAAAAGCGCGTTCACATAATCTGCCTGCCGATTCGGCAGACCTGTTTTCGAACGGCCTGCCCTCAAACTGCTCATCGACGCTGAGAGCCACCAGATCGTAACCGAGCCTCCCGGCAAGCTGCACGCAATGATTGACCAGGTTGTCCGCGAAAAGCCCGTTATTGGCCACGACAAGAATCTTGCGGCTGTTGCGGAGTGCGTTTTTATGATTTGTTCCGATTAAATCTGACATAGTCAACCCACCTGAGCATGAATTTTTCAATCAACTATAGTCAAAAGTCATGCCATTTGGTAAAAAGCTAAGGAAATCGTTGGTAAATAAGGCTTGGGATATCCCCGGGCAACCGGGGTCAAGGGGCATCAGACGTTGCAAAACGCAATAGCATTGCAACTATGCCGCGTATTTACGAACTCAAAATCCCCCTGCCCCCCTTCAAAAAAGGGGGGAAATTCAGTGCCGCCTCTCACCAATCGGGAGTTTGCCGACCGGGCGAGGTAACGCAAAAACAGGGGCGTTCGATTTTGCAACACGGGGTTTTAGCACGTTGCGAATTGCAACATAAAGTGAAAGGCAGGATATGGGTTTCTTTAAAAAGATTGAAAGAATCGAAGAAAAGTCCGCTGAAGAACCATCGATCGAGTTGGTTGATCTTCGCAGTGCCGTGGAGAGCGCACGGATCACGAAGGCGGTTTCGGAGCTGGCATCCAAGGAGCTCGAGCGGCTTGAAAGAATGGACCCGGGGATACCCGAATACACCATCGGGGTGAGTTATCTCGAGTTCCTCCTGTCGCTTCCCTGGCAGAACTTTACCGACGACAGCCTGGATATGGCGCGCGCGGAAAAGATTCTCGAGTTTCAGCATTATGGGCTAAAACACGTAAAAGAAAGAATCCTTGAATACCTGGCGGTCAAGACCCTGTGCAACCTCAACGAGTTCAATATCCTGGTGGCCGATGACGAGGAGATAGCCAGAACGAATCTGGAATATGTTCTGCGCAAGGAAGGCTTTCAGGTAAGCACTGCGGTCAACGGCGAGGACGCTCTGAACAAACTGAAGCAAAAAGAGTTCGAGCTGATCCTTACCGATCTCAAGATGGAGAAGATGGACGGCATTCAGCTCCTCGAGTCTGCCAAACAGATTGCCCCGAACACCGAGATCGTGATGATCACCGGTTACGCCACGGTGAGTTCGGCGGTTGACGCTCTGAAGAAAGGGGCCGCCCACTATCTGCCCAAACCCATCGACCTGGAGGAACTCCGTTCCACTGTGCGGCAGATTCGCGAGAAGAAGAAATATCTCCAGTTGACAAGAAGCCCGATCCTGTGCTTTTCGGGCCCGCCCGGAACCGGGAAGACTTCCATTGGCAAGTCTATTGCCGAGGCGCTGGGAAGAAAATTCGTCAGGATTTCTCTAGCCGGTTTGCGTGATGAAGCCGAACTCAGAGGACACCGAAGAACCTATGTCGGATCGATGCCGGGCAGAATCATGACCGAGATTCGGCGCATTGGGGTGAGGAACCCGGTTTTCATGCTGGACGAGATAGACAAGATCGGCCAGGATTTTCGGGGCGATCCCGCTTCGGTTCTGCTGGAAATCCTGGATCCGGAGCAAAACAACCGGTTTCTGGATCACTATATGGATGTGCCCTTCGATCTGTCCAGCGTCATGTTCATCGCAACCGCCAATTTGGTGGAAAGGCTTCCCGCCCCGCTCCTGGACAGGCTCGAAGTGATTGCGTTCCCCGGCTACACTGAAAAGGAAAAGCGAGCTATCGCAAGACAATACCTCGTTCCCCGCCAGTTGCGAGAACACGGCCTGAAAAACAGGAATGTCGAGTTTGGCGACGCAGCGATTTCAAAAATCATCATGGACTACACACTCGAAGCCGGACTGCGCAATTTCGAGCGCGAGATTGCCACCGTCTGCCGCAAGCTTGCGAGGCTCTGTGTCAAAGGTGAAAGCGATCTCTCACCCATCGTGGTGGACGACAGACTGGTCGAAAGCCTGCTCGGGCCCCGCAGGTTCACTCATGAGATCGCGGAGGCGGGACACCGCGTGGGGGTCACCACCGGGCTGGTGTGGACCGAATTCGGAGGAGAGATAATCTCGATCGAGGCTACCAGGATGAAGGGAAGCCAGCAGTTAATACTGACCGGCTCCCTTGGAGAGATAATCCGCGAGTCTGCCCAAACGGCTCTTAGCTATATACGCAGCCATGCGGAAGATTTTTCACTGAACACGGATTTTTTCGAGGGCAACGACATCCACGTGCACATTCCCTCCGGAGCTGTTCCCAAGGACGGCCCTTCAGCGGGCGTCACAATAGCGCTGGCGCTTATTTCGCTTCTGACCGGGAAACCGGCGCGCCGCGATGTCGCCCTTTCAGGAGAATTCACTCTGAGCGGCAGACTGCTTCCCGTCAGCGGAATCCGCGAGAAAGTTCTTGCTGCTCAAAGAGCGGGCGTGAAAGCAATCATATTTCCCGAAGCAAACAAAATCGACATTGAGGGCCTGGATGCCGACGTCCGGGAAGGAGTCGAACTGATTGTGGCCGGGGATATCTTTTCGATTTTGGATAAGGTTTTGATTTGACAGATCAGACAAATCGTTTGAGCGCGGCAACTCTTTCCAGCCAGTCGGTATACATGTTGGGCTTGGTTATGAACAGCATTGCTCCAAGAGAGGCGCAAAGGGCAAGGTCCCGGGGTTCGTCGGACGTGGTAAGGATAACTATGGGCACTTTGTTGAACCTGGAATGAACGTTAATCTCCCTGAGCGCTTCCCGTCCTCCTTTTCGCGGCATGTTGAGGTCGAGTAAGATCAGGGCCGGGAAGGCGCCGATACCCTGCCTTTCCTGCCGCTCGCAATTTTCCAGATACTCCATCAACTCGATTCCATCGCCAACGAACCGGACATCCCAGTCCAGGCCATTGTCAATCAAGGCATCCTTTATCAGCAGGCAATCGTCCGCATCGTCATCTGCAACCAGGACGATCTTTTTGCCTTCCCCTGAATCTTTCACGCGACTCAACCTCTTTTGAAAAACAGCGCCATGATCAGCCGAGTGAATATACTAAAAATGTTTAGTCGGGAAAAGGATTGATTGCACAAAACGGCCTTACGCAAACCAAGTGGAGTAGGATAGAGCCGCCCCCAAACGCCGCTTCCATGGCTTTGAGCTACCAGGGGAAAGCTGTCGAGGGTGCAGATGAGGGTGGCAGCGGGTTGACTTCTTTCCGGCACTATCCGATCCACTGATACGGAGGTGCGTTCAAGATTGTAGTAACGCAAAAGAGCGCGGGAATGATTCCCCTCAATCTCCAGGCTCCGCCAGGCGCACACGCGCAAGCGCGTGTGGCCGAGCGTTCGGCGCCTCGCGGGGCGTGGAGACCGGCCCACGCGTTGCGTGGGGCCGCCGCCGCAGCGCCACCGTGAGCCGGATCGTGGCCCGGACATGGAGAGCGGCGATGGGGGTGTGGGGGTTTGGGGGGAATACTCTTTTGAACGCAACTTCGTATGAGCGGCGAGCCGCCGGCGCCAGACTTATACCAAGTTGCGCTCAAAGAGGTAAAACCTCCATTCACAAAATCCCCCCTGCCCCCCTTTAGAAAAGGGGGGTTCCAATCGCCAATTCTTACCCGTATGGGCGCAACTTGGTATTAAACCCAGTCCGCCCGGTCCCCGGTTCCCAAGCCTGCGCTCCCCCGGCACCCGGTCTAGAGCGCCTTGCTACATGAGGCTGAAAACGGAATTGCTGGCAAGCGACCAGAAGTATGAGGGGAATATCCCCATAGAGAGCACAGCCGTGGTCGTTGCCGCCAGTGCTACAACCATCCCGGGTGAAATCGCCGCAAGCGTTATCGGATTCTCAGACGGCTGGGGCTGAAAGTACATCACTACCACCACGCGCAGGTAGTAGTAAATCGAGATTATGCTGTTTACACCCGCTGCGATGACAAGCCACACATAGCCGGAGCGCAACGCCTCGGTGAAGATATAAAATTTGCCCATAAATCCCCCCGTGGGTGGAATGCCTGCCAGGGAGAACAAAAATACCGACATTACGAGCCCCAGTGCGGGGTACTTGAAACCAAGGCCGGAAAAATCCGAGATGCTGTTGAATTCCTCCCCCTTTTTGCACAGGAGCGCCACGACGGCAAACGCCCCTATGTTCATGAAGGCATACACCATGAGATAAAAGAGCATTCCCGCCTGGGCAAAGTTCGTTCCGGCCACAAACCCGAGCAGGATATACCCCGCATGGGCGATACTGGAATAGGCCAGCATCCTCTTGATGTTATCCTGGGCGAGGGCGATTATATTTCCAACGGTCATAGTCAGGAAAGCGGCCACCCACATGATCGTGGTCCAGCTTGGCTGCATGGGGGCCAGGGGAACCAGGATCGCCCGGATAAGGGTCGCAAAGGCTGCGGCCTTAACGCCGGTCGCCATGAATCCCGTGATGGATGTGGGGGCGCCTTCGTAGGCATCGGGAGTCCACATGTGAAAGGGGACCATCGATATCTTGAATCCAAACCCGGCAGTCATCAGCACCAGCCCGGCGAACAGGAATTTGAATTGAAGGATTTGCGGATGGGTTTGAATGAAATTGGCTATTTTAATGATGTCCAGGCTGCCGGTGGCCCCGTAGACGAAGGCGAACCCGTAGAGGAGAAACGCCGAGCCAAAGGCGCCCAACAGAAAATATTTCAGGGCGGCTTCGCCGGATTTCAACTGGTTCTTATGAAATCCGGTCAGGGCATAGATGGAAATGGACATGGTTTCAAGGGCCACAAACAGAAGAATCAGGTTCCCCGCGGTCGCCATGAAGATCATGCCCACGCCTGCGAACAGAACAAGCGCGTAATATTCCCCGGAGTTGATGTTTTCGAAAAACTTCTGATAGTTTAACGAGACCAGGATGGTCAGGACGACAATCGCACAGATAACAAGGGTGATGAAAAACGAAAAGCCGTCCGTCAGGACCATTCCGGCGAACGAGGAGAATGGAGGCCCTGCAGAGCCCGTGAAAAGGACACTAACGAGTGCAAGGACGGAGCCCACAAGGGACAGATGACCGATGAAGCCGGCCTTTGCCCGATCCTTGAAAACACCCATGACAAGTATGATCAATGCCGTTGCAACAAGGATCATCTGCGGTAGGACAGCCACGTAGTCCGATGCCGGCAGAGTAAATTTCAAAGTCTCCATTCGGTCCCTCCAAATGCGGCAGCGAGAAGCTGGAAGCGAAAAGCTTTTTGCTCCCTCGCACCTCGGCCCTTGCCCCCCGCTACAAGCCTTATCGATATTTCGATCACCGGCTCAACGAAAGCAGCCTTCCGCGCGAGACTGCGCCGGAATTGAGAGCCGCTGCGACAGGATCTCCGTTTTTTTCGGCCGCGTACGTTTCATACCTGTATTGATACTGTTTGATGAAGTAATCCACCGAAGCATCCATTTTGCGCAAAAACAGGCCGGGAAAGATCCCCATGACGAACACCAGCACCGCAATGGGGACCATTATCACAATCTCTCTTGTGTTCAGGTCGCTCAGTTTGCGGTTGGCGTCCTCGGTAACGGGCCCGAACATCACCCTTTGGTACATCCAGAGCATATAGACGACACCAAAGACCATTCCGGAAACGGCAAACACGCCGAACACGGGATAGGTCCTGAACACACCCACCAGGATCATTATCTCGCCCACAAAACCGTTTGTCCCCGGTACCGCCACGGAGGCAAGAGTAGCGATCATGAGGAAGGTGGCAAATACCGGCATTATTTTGGCAAGGCCGCCGAAATCGTCCATGAGCCGCGTATGGCGCCGCTCATAAATCATTCCAACAAGAAGAAAGAGGGCGCCGGTGTTAACCCCGTGGTTCAACATCTGGTAGATGCCGCCTTCTATCCCCTGGATATTTAGCGCAAACAATCCGAGCATCACTAATCCCAGATGGCTGACGCTCGAGTAGGCCACCAGTTTTTTCATGTCCGGCTGCACCCATGCAACGAGCGCCGCATAGATGATACCGGCAATGGCCAGACAGGCGATCACCGGGAGAAACTGATGAGTGGCATACGGAAAGAGGGGCATGGAAAATCTCAGGAAGCCGTATGTACCCATTTTGAGAAGGATGGCGGCAAGGAGCACACTGCCTGCCGTGGGCGCCTCGACATGAGCGTCGGGCAGCCAGGTGTGCAGCGGGAAAATCGGCACCTTGATGGCGAATGCGACGCAAAAAGCTGCGCACAGCCAGAACTGGGCCGATATCGGGATATGCAGGTTATAGAGGTCAAGCAGGTTGAAGGTGCCTGCTCCCATGGTTTTATAGCTGTAATAATAAAGATAAATGATGGCGACCAGCATGAATATGCTTCCTGCCGCCGTATATAAAAAGAACTTGACAGCCGAATAGATGCGGCGTTCCCCCCCCCAGACGCCGATGAGGAGGAACATGGGGATGAGCATGAACTCCCAGAAAATATAAAAGACTACGAGATCGAGAGAAACAAAGGTGCCCACCATGGCGCTTTCGAGAAAAAGTATGGAGATCAGAAAATACTTTGTTTTTTCCTTTATATAGGTCCACGAACAGAGCACACACAACGGTACGAAAAAAGTGGTCAAAAGAACGAGCCAGAGGCTGATTCCGTCCAGCCCGACATAATAGTTGAGCGAAAAGCTTTTAACCCAGGGGACCAATTCCACGAACTGCATATCGGGGGTGGCCGCAATAAAGTAGACCGGGAGCAAAAGAGAAATCAAAAATTCGATGACGGAAGCCACAAGGGCGGTTTTCCGCAACAATTCATCATTTTTACCGCCTTCGCTTCTGATACATATCAGCAAAAACGCGGATAACAGCGGAAAGAAAATCAGAGTGCTGAGGATCGGAAAACTGAGTTGATTCATTGATTCTCCTTAGCGGATATAGATATAATATGCGACCAGAATGAACACTCCCACCAGAAAGGATACCGCGTACCGTTGGACGTAACCGGTCTGGGACGATTTCCATATGGCCCCGCATTTCATGAAAAATCCGGCAGTCGAATTGACGAGTCCGTCAATTACCACCACGTCTATGCCTTTCCACAGAAAGAGGCTGATCGAACGTAAGGGGTTGATGACCGTTTTTTCATAGAGCTCGTCCACATACCACTTGTTGAGCAACAGGCGGTAGAACGACGGATTTCCGGCCGCCAAAGTTTCAGGAAGCGATCGTTTTTTCATATACATTGTGTAGGCGAGAAGAATTCCGCCGAACACGATGACGATCGTAAGGAGCATGAGCCAATATTCGAGTTCGAACGAGTGGCGGGCGGCGGTTTCGGATACCTGGCGCATCAATGCCGGCCCGCCTGCGGATTGCAGGAGTTTGTCATGTCCGAGTCCCACCACGGGGTCGAGGAAATGTTCGACGAGATTGTTCCCGCCAAGGGATGCGGGGACGCCGAGGTAGCCGCCGAAGATGGACAGAGCCGCAAGAATGATCAGCGGAACGGTCATTGATTTCGGGGCTTCATGGATATGTTTTTTTACCTCTTCGGAGGCCCGGCATTCATTGAAAAATGTCATGAAGATCAGACGGAACATGTAAAAAGCGGTCATAGCCGCAGCGAGAACGCCGACAAGCCACAGGACAAAGCTCCCCTGCTCCCCGCTGCTGAACGTCTTCCAGAGGATTTCGTCCTTGCTGAAAAACCCCGAAAGTCCCGGGAACCCGACGATGGCAAGGGTGGCGATCACCATGGTATAGAAGGTGACGGGCATTTTTCCTCTTAAACCCCCCATGTTCCTCATGTCCTGTTCCCCGCTCATGGCGTGAATGATGCAACCCGAACACATGAACAGCAGCGCCTTGAAAAAGGAGTGAGTCAGTACATGGAAAAGACCGGCGGCAAACGCCCCCACACCCAGTCCCAGGAACATGTAGCCGAGCTGGCTCACGGTCGAGTAGGCCAGGACCCTCTTGATGTCGTTTTGGGTCAGGGCAATGGTGGCGGCTAACAATGCGGTCAGGGCGCCGACAACGGCAACGACCTCCATGGCCAGCGCAGACATCGAATAAAGGATATTGCAGCGGGCCACAAAGTAGACGCCGGCGGTTACCATGGTGGCCGCATGGATAAGGGCGCTTACAGGGGTGGGGCCGGCCATGGCGTCAGGGAGCCAGATATAGAGGGGTATCTGGGCTGATTTGGCGGTACATCCCAGAAAAAACAGGAGGCAGATCAGGGTGATCAGGTTGGGCGAGAGCAGGTATGCGTTCGAAAACACATCGGAAAATTTCAACGACCATATCCCGTGGTCCCCCAAACGTGTCAACAGCAGGAGTATCCCCACCGCGAAGAAGAAATCGCCCACCCGGTTGGTGATAAAAGCTTTCTTGCCGGCGATGGCGTTCGCCAAATCGGAAAACCAGAAAGATATCAGCAGGTATGAACAAAGGCCTACCCCTTCCCAGCCGAGAAACATCAGCAGAAAATTATCGGCCAGGACCAGCGTGATCATTGAAAACATGAAGAGGTTGAGATAGGTAAAGTAGCGGTAGTACCTGCCTTCGTCATGCCACATGTATCCGATTGAATAGACATGAATCAGGAACCCGACCCCGGTCACAAACATGCACATGAACATTGAGAGCGGATCGACCTGATAGGCCGCGCTCACGCGAAAGTCGCCCGAGGAAATCCAGGTAAACCAGGTGAAATCATATAAGCGCTTGTCCGAAGGGAGCCCCAGCAATTGGAAAAACAGAATCAGCGTGATCAGAAAGGAGAGTCCCACCGTGCCGCAGGCGATCCAGTGCACGAGGCTTTTGCTCCTTTCCTCGATTTTGCGGCCGAACAGGCCGTTGATCACCACGCCTGCGAGGGGAAATGTCGGGATAAGCCACACCAGATCAAACATCATCGTAAGCCTCGATTTACCATTTCAGCAGGTTGAATTTATCGATATTTATGGTGCCCGTTTTCCGGTATAGAAGGACAAAGATGGCAAGTCCGATTGCAGCCTCCGCCCCGGCAACGGCCATGACGCACATGACCATGAATAACCCTTCAGCCGACTGATTTGCGCGTGAGAAGGCGACAAAGGCCAGATTCACAGCTCCAAGCATGATCTCTATGCTCAGGAATACGACAATGGCGTCTTTGCGGGTGATCACTCCGAGCGTGCCGATGGCAAAGAGTATCGCGGACAGTGCAAGATAGGTGCTTTGATAATCCGTCATTGAAACATTCCCCTCAATCCTTTAATTGCTTAATTCCAAGTCCCACCGCCCTAGTGCATTGTCAACTAAGTTTGAATGTGTTGGCTTCCTGGCGGCATGGTGCGATTAACCAGCCTAAAATTCTCTGGATTCCGGCTTTCGCCGGAATGACGGAGTGTGAGTTTCTACCTTTTTGAATTTAGTTGACAATGTACTAGTCTTTTCTAGCCAGAAAAACCGCACCTACCACCGCTGCGGTCAACAGAACCGAAACCAGCTCGAAGGGTGCAATGCCTTGGACAAAGATATAATTTGCAATCAGATTTACCTCGCCGAACGTGGCGAGGGCATGGGGCGCCATATCTCCCTTTAACGCCATGGGGCTCAGACCCAGGCCAAGAATCAAAAGGCCGACAAAGAAAAGCAAAAGAATCACAGAGCGGCCGGCGAGGAGGTTTTTCATGAGACCTTTTTCCTCACCAGCCCTGAGATTGAGCATCATGATGGCATACAGAATGAACATCATGATCGCGCCGGCATAGACGATCACCTGGAGGATGGCTATAAACTGAGAGTTTAACAACAAAAAGAGGACTGCCAGCGCCAGGCAGTTTCCGACCATCCAGAGGGCGCTGTGCACGGTATTTTTCGAAAAAATGACAAGAAGCGCGGCCGCCACCGCTGCAGCACCGCAGATTATTATCGCAATCAGTTCCATTTCGGTTTGCCCTTTTCTATACGGCAGCAGGGAGCAAGGGTCGAGGTGCGAGGCAGCAGGAATCCGTCCTGCGCCCTCTGCCTTCCGTCCTCCGCTACGTCAGCCCGGTGGTTTTCAGTTTCGCGATGTCGAACAGAAAATCTTCACGGCTGTAATCTACATAATCATATACTTGCGTCAGACTGATGGCCCCCATTGGGCAAGCTTCCTGACAGAATCCGCAGAAAACGCAGCGAAGCTCATCGACCGTGAATTTTTTCGGATACCGTGTTTTTCCTTCCTCTTCATAGGGAACGAGGGAGATCGCCTGTGACGGGCAAATGGCGGCGCAAAGTCCGCAGGCTACGCATTTTAGATCGCCCTTTTCGTCCACGTTCAGCCTGTGCAGACCCCGCCAGCGAGCGCTTCTTTGCGTCTTCTCATCGGGGTACTGAAGAGTGACCGGTTTTCTAAAAAAATTGCCCAGGGTATACCCGAGCCCTTTCAAAATAGGCTTTACGTAGTGTCCCTTTTCAGCCCTGTCTTTGCTGACGACTATAATCTCGGATTTTTCCATTATTGCTCCTTATCCCAAAAGGACCATCACTATGCCGGTTGCAATGACATTTGCAATGGCCACCGGCAGCAGGAATTTCCACTCGAGCTTCATCACTTTGTCGTAGCGCAGACGGGGAATGGTGGCCCTTATCCATATGCATATAAAAATGACGATGAATGTTTTTATGAAAAACCAGACGATGCCCGGCAGAAAAGGTCCATGCCATCCGCCCAGAAACAGTGTGGTCACAAGGGAGGCAAAGACAAACATGTGAGTATATTCGGCGAGGAAGAAAAGGGCGAATTTCATGCTGCTGTATTCAATATTGTATCCGCAGCAAAGCTCGGATTCCGCCTCCGGCATGTCGAAAGGGATGCGGTTCAGCTCGGCGATTCCGCTGATGAAAAACACCAGGAAAGCGACCGGCTCCCGCACGATATTCCACAGGTTGTGCTGGGCGGCAACCATGTCCACCAGGCTGAAAGACCCACTGACCATTATGATGCTTATAACGGCAAAGGCCATGGAGAGTTCATAGCTGATGATCATGGCCGATGCCCTGAGGCCGCCCATGTAACCGTATTTGTTTCCCGACGACCATCCGCCGAGTATGGTCCCGTATGAGCCGATGGTGGCAAATCCCAGGATAAAAAGGATTCCGATGGACGGGTTCGCCAGGTAGAGGTTGATTTTTTTGCCAAAGATCGTAATGGGGTCTCCAAACGGAATCACGGCAAGGAGTATAACGGCCATGGAAATGCTGATAACCGGAGCCAGAACGAAAACCGGTTTATCGGCATTTTCCGGTACCACTTCCTCCTTGAAGAAGTTCTTGATCCCGTCGGCAATGGGCTGAAGGAGCCCGTGAAACCCAACCCTCATCGGTCCGTATCTGAGCTGGAAATGTCCCAGGGCTTTTCTTTCAAGCCATGTGGTATAGGTAATGAAAAAAAGGCACACTCCAAAAATAACGAGCAGTTTGATAACAGGAATGATGAGAAAATCATTCATGAGATGTACTCCCTGGCGGGCAAGGCCCTCCTATTTCCAACTTTTAATGTTGGTGGGCACGATAATCTGTTCCTTCATCCTTTCAGGCTTTAGCCGCAGGATGCTACCCCGCTTCGCTCCCCCACCCTGCTCGCGGGCAAGGCCCCGCTCCTGCCGTGTTCCTTGCGGGCAAGGCCCAGGGAGCGCAGGGCTGGGGGGGGGCGGGCTGAGGTCTCGACCCTGGAATCAGGCAGCTTTTTCGATTCTAACGGCGCTGACTTTGTACTCCGGAATCTTGGACACCGGATCCACCTCCGCATGGGTAAGGACGTTGGCCGCAGCTTCGTGAAAATGGAACGGCACAAAAACCATCCCCAGCCGCGAGCGCACGCTGATGTGGACTTTTGCCCTGATGCTGCCCCGTTTGGATGTTATCCTGATATATTCTCCTTCCAAAATTCCAAGTTTTTCCGCATCAACAGGATTGATCTCGGCCAGAAGTTCCGGATAGATGCGATTGAGGGCGGTGCCGCGCCTCGTCATGGTCCCCGTGTGATAATGCTCCAAAACCCTGCCGGTGCTCAGTGTGAACGGATACTCGCTGTCAGCCGATTCAACCGGGGGTTTGAACTGGATTGAAAAGAACTGCCCCTTCCCCCTGCTAAATTTCCCCCTGTGAAGAACGGGAGTGCCGGGATGATTCGTGTCCGGACACGGCCAGACGAGCCCTGCGTGTTCGAGCCTTGCGTAAGTTATCCCCGCGTAACTCGGCGTCAGCGAATTGATCTCCCGCACAATCTGCTCGGGGGTGTCAGCCGACATTGTATAGCCCATTCTTTTCGAAATTTCGCTGACTATCCAGGCATCATCTTTTGCCTCACCGGGCGGTTCGACCGCTTTTCTAACCCTCTGGACAAGGCGCTCCGTATTGGTGAAAGTGCCCTCCTTCTCCGCAAAGCATGTCGCCGGCAGTACCACATCGGCCAGCCGGGCCGTTTCGCTCAGAAAGATGTCCTGGACGACAAAGAAATCGAGTGAGTGGATACAGTGCTCGAGATGCTGCTGGTCCGGGTCGCTTAATACCGGGTTTTCACCCATGACATAAATGGCTTTGATCCGACCGGATTCGGCGGCGCCAAACATTTCGGTGACGGTGAGGCCGGGTTTGGGAGTAATCTTTAACTCCCCCCAGGCAGCGGTGAATTTTTTGATGTTATTTTCATCGGCAACCGGCTGATATCCGGGGAAAACGTTGGGCAGACAGCCCATATCGCAGGCCCCCTGGACGTTGTTCTGTCCGCGCAACGGGTTTACCCCGCCGCCGTCAACGCCGATATTGCCGCAGAGCATGGCCAGGTTGGCCAGGGATTTGACGTTGTCGGTTCCGGTGGTATGCTGGGTAATCCCCATGGCATACAGGATGGAGCCCGGTCTGGCGGTTCCAAACAGGCGCGCCGCTGCGTAGAGCTCATCAATGGAAAGCCCGGTTATCGCGGACACCTGCTCCGGCGTGTATGATTCCAGGTGGGCCTTTAGTTCTTCAAAACCTTCCGTCCGCTCGCCGACGTATTCTTTGGCGTGCCAGCCTTCTTTGATGATGATGTGCATGAGGCCGTTGATCCAGGCGACATCGGCGCCCGGTTTGGGGCAAAGCCACAGGGCGGCGTGATCGACCAGGGAGATTCGTCTGGGATCGATCACCAGAAGCTTTACGCCATTTCTGATCACCGCTTCCTTGACGTAATTGGCGATGATCGGATGGTTTTCATCCGTATTGGTTCCGGTGGCAAGGATCACTTCCGCTTTCAAAACATCGCTGATGGGGTTTGTCATGGCCCCGCTTCCGAATGAGGCGGCAAGACCTGCCACCGTCGAGGAATGTCAGAGACGGGCGCAGTGATCGATGTTGTTGGTGCCGATCACCGCGCGCATGAACTTTTGAAACAGGAAGTTTTCCTCGTTTGTGCACCTGGCCGACGACAGGCCGGCGATGCTGTCCGGTCCGAATTCATTGTTGATTGCAGAGAGTCGTTTGGCTGTCAAGTCCAGCGCTTCATCCCAGGTTGCTTCCCGGAATTTGCCGTTTTCCTTTATGAGGGGAGTTTTCAACCGGTTGTCGTCCCCGATGAATTCATAGCCGAATCGGCCTTTTACACAGAGGCTCCCCCGGTTTACCTCGTCATCGTTTTTCGTGTATACACCGATAACCCGGTTTTCGAGCACCCCGAGTTCAAACTGACACCCGCAGCCGCAATAGCCGCAGGTCGTCTTCACCCTTTGGCCAAGCCAGGGCCGCCCCTTGTACCGGCTTAGATTCTCGGTCAACGAGCCGGTAGGGCAAACGAACATGCATTCACCGCAGGATTTGCACTTGTCGGCGGCTACCGGAATCAGTCTCGCCTCTTCGTTTTCTCCGAGGATATCAATGGCGCCGATCCCCTTTAGCTTCTGGCATGCAGTGACGCAACGGCGGCACATGATGCACCGCTCCGGCCAGTAGCGGATCAGGGAGGTGGCGTAGCCCTCATCCCGTTTCTGCTTACGGGGTTCAAACGGCACATCGGTAATGCCGAACCGGTAGACGATATTCTGAAGATCGCATTCCCCCGCCTTGTCGCAAATGGGGCAATCAAGGGCATGATGCCGCAGAATCTTTTTCAGGTTGACTACCCGCTGCTCGTGAAGGGCTTCTGATTCGGTGGTGACTTCGAACCCCTCCTCGACCATGGTGTTGCAGGAGCTCACCGGCTCCGGCCGCCCCTCGATCCTGACGATGCACAAGTTGCATGAGCCGATGGGCGGGAGCCGCTTGTGGTAACAAAGACTCGGGACATTTATCCCGGCGCTCCTGGCAGCTTCCATGATCGTCGTCCCTGCCGGGACACAGAGCTTGCTCCCATCAATCTTTAAATTGACCATACCTGGGTTATTCCTCGTAAGATGGACTTAGAGTAATATATCTCGCGAAGCGTCGAGATTGACTTATTTTACGGGTGGTTTGCACAAACACCTCAAAAGACTGAAGAGCGCTTGCGGCGCAAGGGTGGCAATGCGCTCTACCGGTCGATTTCGCCCAACACGACATCCAGGCTCCCGATGATGGCGACGGCGTCGGCGACCATATGGCCCGCCAGCAGGCGGGGCAGAGCGCTTGCCAGATAAAAACACGACGAACGTATTTTGAGCCTGTAAGGACGCTCGTTCCCATTGCCGACCAGATAGAATCCAAGTTCCCCTTTGGCCCCTTCGACGGCCGAATACACCTCGCCCCTCGGTACAGGCGCGCCTTTGGCATTGATCACGAACCGGCGGATAAGCGCGCTGATGTCATTCTGGACTTCCGGGAGGCTTGGGTTGGCGACCCAGGGGTTATCCGCCTGAACGGGTCCGGCCGGAAGGTTTTCAATCGCCTGGCCGATGATGTTGATCGACTGCTTGAACTCTTCCATCCGCACAAGGTAACGGTCGTAAACATCGCCGTTTTCCCCGACCGGTACCTGAAAGTCAAAGTCGTTGTAGCTGGAGTAAGGAAACACCTTGCGCACATCGTAGGCAACGCCGGACCCCCTGAGAGTGGGGCCGGTCAACCCGTAGTTGAGCGCTTCCCCGGCTGAAATCACCCCGATATTCATGGTCCGGGTGGTCCATATCTTGTTTTCCGTCAGAAGCTTGTGATAGCCTTCCAGCGCTTTGGGGAACCACTTCACGAAATTACGGACCTTTTTTATAAATTCATCGGTCGTATCCTGGGCTACGCCTCCGATACGGATAAAAGAGGGAGTGAGCCTGTATCCGGCGATCTCTTCGTTTATGCCCATGACCATTTCGCGGTCCCGAAACGCATAGAAGATGACCGTCATGGCGCCGATGTCCAGGGCATGAGTGCCCAGCCAGAGATGGTGCCCCATGATCCGGGCAAGTTCGGCCATGATCACCCTCAGATACTGCGCTCTTTTCGGGACTTCGAGGCCCATCAGTTTTTCGACGGCCAGACAGTATCCAATATTGTTTGCCGAGGCGGCCGCATAGTCGAGCCTGTCGGTAAGCGGAATGATCTGCTGGTAGTTCCGGTTCTCGCAGATTTTTTCGATCCCTCTGTGGAGGTATCCGATAATGGGCGTGGCATTTACAATGGTTTCCCCGTCAAGTTCCAGTATCACCCGGAGCACGCCGTGGGTGGCCGGATGATGGGGGCCCATGTTCAGGGTAACGGTTTTGCGTTCAGTCATGATTTCCTGTGCCTGGCTATTTTGTTGTTTTAATCCAATTAGCAGGAGTCTTTGATTGTGGTCGGATCGAAGGGCTTGCTGAAATCTTTGCCCTCAAGCGGGAAATCCTTTCTCAACGGGTGTCCATCGAAGTTTTCCCATGTGAGAATCCGCCGGAGGTCGGGGTGATTTGAAAAATTTATCCCCAACAGATCGAACACTTCCCTCTCCCCCCAATTGGCGGAATGCCAGATACCGCTCACACTGGGGACATCCTGTCCCTCGTCGGTCTCCAACCTGATGATCAGGCGGGTAAAATCCTTTGAGGATAACAGCAGGTAGAGCAGGTCAAACCGCGGCGCCCTCGGCATGCGGTCGATGCCCACAACATCAGTTAACATGTCAAAGCCCAATTCGTCCCCATGCAGGGTTTTCATCACTTCATGGAAAGATTGCGCGGCAACGGTTATTTCGTGAATACCGTGGTGCTCGGTCCGGTTCAGGATCGAGCCGGGGCATTTTTCAGAGATCGTATTAACTATCGCGTTAAGCTCCATCTCTATTTTCCTGTTGACTATTACAGCATGCCGGATTTGAAGTCGGGGCGCTGGTCCAATTTTTCGGTTCTGATTTTTTCCTGGATTTTCATCAGGCCGGCCAGTACGGCTTCCGGGCGGGGCGGGCATCCGGGGATGTAGACATCGACCGGGATGATCTGGTCAACGCCCTGGACCACGGCGTAGCTCTTAAATATCCCGCCGCATGAGGCGCATGCGCCCATTGCGATCACCCATTTGGGGTCAGCCATCTGGTCATATATACGTTTGACCATCACGGACATTTTTTTGGTAAGGGTCCCGGCAATGATGATCAGGTCGGACTGACGGGGGGATGGGCGGAAGACCTCGGAGCCGAAGCGGGAGATATCGAAATCGGCCAGCGTACTGGCGATCATTTCAAGGGCGCAGCAGGCAAGGCCGAACGTACACGGCCATACGGAATTGCTTCTGCCCCAGTTTACAAGCTTCGTCAGGCTGGTAACCAGCACACTGTCGCCCACCAGTTGATTTTCTAGTCCCATTCCAGAGCTCCCTTTTTCCATACGTACACATAACAGATCAGCAGTATCAGCAGAAAAATCATCATTTCGATAAAGCCGAACATGCCCAGCTTCCGGTAGTAAACCGCCCAGGGGTAAAGAAATACGCACTCAAGGTCAAAGATGAGGAAAAGGAGGGCAATTACATAATACTTGATGGGCGTTTGCGCATACTGCGCACCCTCGCTGGGCAGCCCGCATTCATAGGCTTCTCCCTTGACTTTAAACGGCCGCCTGGGGCCGAGGATGTGGGAAAGAAACACGGTCCCGGCGCCAAAAAGTACGGCGAGAATGATAATGTAGAGAATGGGTAAATACTGAGTCAGCATAGGGGCAAGCCTCCAGGATATCGATGCCGGGTGCGTTCTCTTTGATTTTTCCCGCCTTGTGTTCCACTCCTCGATTAGCCCGAGGCGGACCCGCAACTCATTAGCCGGGGAGCCGGCGGAAACCTCCGGAGTAAGACCAGGCAGGTATAGGGAAGCCGGTGTGCCGGATTTTCGTTTGCTGCCGCAAGAGGAATCGTTACGGGATGCGAGTTCAAAAGGAATATCCACGGTGACCAACAAATGCAAATGACCACCGACCGAGCATCAGGATTAATAAGCCATCAATTTGGATATGACAACCTTTTTTTCCTGTCCGGCGAAAATTTTAGAGGGGTGAGAGGTGAAGGGTGAAGAGCGAGAAACCGAATTGCCAGGTTCAATCCCAGGGGAGGCCCCGCCGCCGCGCCAGGGCCGCAAGACAAAGCCCGTTGATCGCGAGGGCGGCGGCGGCGGCGAGAAGGTAAGTGAGAGCAACGCTGGTGCGCTCGACCGCCAATCCAACGACGAGATAGAAGGAGACAGCGCCGAAACAGCCTGTAATGATGCCGCGAATGAGCCTATGGGCTGCGGCTGCGCCATTTTGTTTCTGCGCAAACACCCCCATGATGCATGTGAAAACAGGAAAAGGCGCGAGAATACCACTCCATTTCGGTCCCAAGCGTTCGGCAAAACCTGTAATGAAGAGAACCATGGCGGTTGCCGTGACCATTCTCACCGGGATATCCCACGAGGGTGCAGCGACCACTGAAGCACTCGACACGGCAGGACCAGCCGCTTTCACGGCGGCCGAAAGAAAAAGCAGCACCAGGAGAGTCAAAATTCCCAGGTTGAATGAAAAAAAAGATAACCCCCAGGCGGCGAAACAATAGGAAATAAAACCCACAAGCACAGGGCCCAGCCACCTCAGCCCTTTGGCTGTCCTTACGTAGGCGACACAAAAGGTCACCAGAGCAACGGTGCCAAGCAGCATCCCATGAGAGCCCTGTTCGGCAAATCGCGGTCCCTGCTCCAATGCCAGAAACAGGGAAATCGGACCGGAGATGAGCGGCAGACCGGTGAATAAGCCTCCCAGCAGAAATCCCCACCGGCGCACGGCCAGGGTTGCCGTCGCAATCAGAAGCGGCGTCAAGATCAATTTCAGAATCAACAGGTCCATTGTGTCAGGATACCATGAAGTGATTCGGCCTGCCAAACGGCAAACGGAAGCGGCATGGAAGCGGCGAAATACGAAGAGGGGGAAACGCGGTTATCCAAAGAGGGCCTTGTCCCCGCGTGCCCGCGTCTGTCTCGAGGGAAAAGAGCCGGTCACTCAATTACGAGTCAACAAGACAAAGAATGGTGTGCTTGACATTTTTGAGAATCTTGTTTGCATTGCTCCCGATAAGAAACGGCTTTTGCTCTTTGAAGCTTTTCTTGCCGATCAGGACAAATTGGTACTGGTTGCGATCAATTTCATCGAGCATGTCTCTGGCAAGGTCTGTTCTTGTATGGACAATTTGTGTTCGCACCTTTTCGGCGGGCACGCTGCCTCCGATCAGTGCATCGCGGGCTTCGGACAGAAATTTTTCAACCTCCCGCAGAGTTCCGTTGCGCCACTCATTGAGTTGTCGATTTTTGTCTTTTTCCTCATCGTGACTAAGAATTCGTCCATGGTCCCAAAATCGGGGGGGAAGCTTGGGCATGAAATGAAGCAGTGTATAGCTCAAGTTTGGGATCGGAGCAAAAAATTCAGTAGCGTAATAGGTCAAGGCGCGTGAGTCCGGAGATCCCTCCATCGGAATGAGAATTTTCCGTGTCCGGTGCACCGAGGTATCGATTACCCATACTGTTCGCAGGGTGCTGTACTGTGATAGCCGGCTCGACGTACTTCCGATGAGAAGATTCTTCTTCGGGGTCCTGCCACGCCTGCCGCAGATTACGGTCTTGATTTTTGAAGCGGCGGCTTCATTCAAAATATCACACGATGGAGCAACGCTGCCCATTTTGAGCTTCATCGATATCCTGTCGGCAGGGAAGCCCGTTTCTGAAAGGACACGATGCGAGGCTTCCAGCACGGTCTTTCCGCCTCTTTCCAGGTAGCCTTCCATGCTGCCGGGAGCCATCATTTCACCCGGATAAAGCGACTGCAGCTCCGGCACGCAATGATAGAGCAGCACGTGACAGCCGTCGTGATTCCTGAGCAGGTCCCCGGCTGTTCTCAGCGCCTCATTGCACTTATCCGAACCATCCACCGCGAAAAGTATCTTTTCCTCCATAGTAGACCTTCTTTATGATGGTTCCGTCCTCTCCCCCGCTATCCATTTGTATAATCGCAGTAAAAAGGCGGTCCCAACTCTTGAAAGGAAAAACTTGTGAAAACATGATGCCCGTTGTAGTCCAGCACCCGCAGATCATTGTTCTTGGATAGGTCCTGCATGATCAACGTGAACTGTTCCTTATATTTTTCTTTTACTTTTTCGACAGCGAGTTCGTAAGCAATATACTTCTTGATTCCCTTAGTGGACAGCTTCTGCACGAAACTGGGATCGTCAAAGGATTTATAGCTCATCAGTATAAGTATTGGACCGGTTCCCGTAATAATAATACCCGCTTTCACCGTCGCCTCCTTTCCGTTGTTAAAGCGTGAGTGAACGCAATGTTTGTGACAGGCGTTCACAAAAGCAGGGCCGCCTTTCACAAATACCAATCGATCGGCAATACATGGGCAGGCGATCTCAAAAGGCAACGTGAATGGGAGTCCAGGGGTGAAATGGAAACCCAAGCTCACCAGTACCCGGAATTTCAACTGGCGAAGGGAAAAGCGAAATGAAAATGTGAGTTTAAAAATAACTGGCTGATTTCGGGAAGTCAACGTGAAATAAGGAAGAATGGTGGTCTGCGGCATGATTTCGATGTATAATGCCATAAGGTGGAAAGAGACGATCGTCGAAGGGATTCAAAGTGCTCCGGAGGCATTGATTGGCATTTTTAGAGGCGAAAACTTCGGAGAGATGCTCGTAAAAGTCGGCCCGGACCTTGCGGTGTGATCCAATCGTACGAAAGGGCAGCTCATGGAAACGGGACCAAGCCCTCTTTGCCCTGGACTCGGCGGCAATGGAGCGAGATCTTATCGTTGTTCATTCTGCAATTCCGTCATTACCTATTCGGACCGGCTGATCGTCGTCTCGGAGTCGAAGCGGCATACCTTCATGAACCCTGCCGGGGCGACATGCGAGTTCTACACGTTTTCGTCCTGTCCGGGCGCGGTGACATTCGGTCATCCGACCGAGAAGCACACCTGGTTCCCCGGATACAGTTGGAGTTTGGCCGCATGTCAACATTGCAGCACTCACCTTGGCTGGTATTATCAATCGGTTTCGGAATCAAAGGAGCTGCCCGAATTCTGGGGACTTCTCGTCCGCCAAATAATTGCTCATCACGGCTAATACCAAGTTGCGCTCAAAGAGGTAAAACCTCCATTCACAAAATCCCCCCTGCCCCCCTTTAGAAAAGGGGGGTTCCAATCGCCAATTCTTACCCGTATGGGCGCAACTTGGTATAATACGGAGGTGCATTCAAGATTGTAGTAACGCAAAAGAGCGGGAGAATGATTCCCCTCAATCTCCAGGCTTCGCCAGGCGCACACGCGCAAGCGCGTGTGGCCGGGCGCCCGGCACCTCGCGGGACGTGGAGACCGGCCCACGCGTTGCGTGGGGCCGCCGCAGCAGCGCCACTGTGAGCCGGAATGACGATCTTTTTTCCTTCAGTTGCTCATCTTTATTTAAGCGCTTATGGGGCACTTGTCCCCGGCCTGTTGCCTAAAAGGTTTTTGAAACAGCCAAATATCTCCAACCAGGCGATATGGCCTGAAGGGGTTTGTAAAAGAAACATAATAGCCGGGAAAATGACCCCACCCGAGTAATCAAGGCGACTGTGCGTGCCGCCCCATAAGGGGGTTTCCCCCTTTTTGGCATTGCCATTGCCACTGCCTTGGCAATGCCTGGCTCTTTGACATATCGAACAAGAATCAGAATGTTCTGAATGGCGGCTGTGAGGTACTCCTGGATCTGTACTCTCCACAGCCTTCTCCAGCGGGCTCGTTTGAACCCCAGTGGCACGGCCCTGGCAAAGCTTCTTTCCATAAGGTGCTTGCGAGTCCTTATGTCCCTTCTGGACGCGGGCTTCAGTGCCTTTTCGCGCATATACTCAATTTCGTCATATCTGAGATGGCGCTGTATGGTTCTGCCCTTCCTGGAGGCTGTGGTGCACCGATGGCGAAGCGAGCATGCTTTGCAGACCTTCGTTAAACACCGGTATTCGAAGGCGGTATTTTTTTTGCTGTATTTTCTACAACTTAGCAGGTTTCCCGCAGGACACAGGTAGGTGTCATCCTGCGGATTGTAGCTAAACAACTCATCAGAGAAGATGCCCTTTTTCTTGTGGGTGGTATTAAGTGAAGGGATGTGAGCCTCTATGCACCGATCATGGCACTCAAGATAGTTTTGGGCAGTTCCATACTGAGAGTCTGCGACCACCACCCGGGCCTGTCTCCGAGTGTTTTGGCCGTGTTCATCAATGAGCTCGGAGAGCATATGGCCCTCGTTGACATCTCCGGGGGTAACTTCGGCAGCGGTTATGACTTCAGATTTGACATCAACTGCCCGGTGGACCTTGTAGGAAGGCTTGGCAGGCCCCCTTTTGTGGCGGACAATCGCGGCATCGGGATCGGTTGTGGACATACGGGTACTGTTGACCAGTCTGCGATCCTCACCCCCTTGGCAGTCATCGTCGAGCCGGGTCTCGAGTTCGCGAAAACTGTGCCTGACGCGTCGCCTCAGGCCTTTGGTCTTAACTATGGAGTTTCTTGAGGCATCGGCCTGGATGAGGCTTGCATCCAGGAAGATCTTCGATCCATCGATAAGGCCCGCCTCAATGCATTGCCAGACGATTCTTTCAAAGAAGCTCTTAAAGGCGGCGCTTCCCCATCGGGCTCTGGCCTTGCTTAGCACACTATGGTCGGGGACCGGCTCGTCAAGGTCCCAGCCAAGAAACCAAGCCCAGTCGATCCTCTCGGGGATAGTGGCCATCAGCTCACGCTCAGATCGGACGTTATAGAGAATCAGCAGGAGCATCAATTTGAGGATAACCGGAGGGGGAACCGAGACATTGCCGTTTACCCCGTAGCTCTCCGCGACCTCTTTGTAGGTGAAATCAAAGTCGATTAGGTCCTTGATTTTGCGCAGGGGGTGATCCGAGCGCACCCTCTTGTCAAGGCAAAATCCGTGGTAGAACAGTTTGACTTGTTGGCCTCTGGCTTGGCGACCCATCATGGCAACCGACTCCTAGTTAAAATGATGGGCCAATTTACCACAATGACTAACACTTACAACAACTTAATCGCTTTTCTATCACTAAATTAGAGCTGCGGGGGAAGTATTTGGGCAACAGGCCGTCCCCCCATCCCCCACGCTTCTTAACATCCCTCGGTACTCACTTGAGCGCAGCTTCGTATTACGCACCGTAAATAAGGACGCCATGCGATCTGCGCCCATCCACTTTTATGGTCAGGGAATGCTCAAGCGATACCCAGGCCACGTAATCAGTCTCGTTTTTTGCTGGCAATGACATGAGCCACTCCCAGTCTATCCTGTTACCTGGACCCTCACCCACGGTAAAGTAACTGATGCCCAGGGAAATGATGTTATAAAAGAAATGGGAACCTTGTGACGGTTCGGCATTCAGTTTCTGGTGGGCTGTTTCGATAATGGTCCCTGCACCACAGATATCGGCCCAACTGACTGGAATGCCCAGCCATCTATCGGCTGATCCCCAGCGTCCCGGCCCTATCAGTACGTATTGGCGCTTTTCCCTGGTCAAGAGGGCGTTGATCCGGCCAATTTGCCTGGCAATCTCCGGGGTCCGCCCGGGATCGAACGCTTCCGGCTTGACGAAAAGGATGTCCGCTATTTCGGTGTTGATCCTGTTGCCAAGAGCCTTCATGGAAACACAAAAAGCTCTAGTGAAGTCCTGATCCGTTATTTCGACATTAACGGTTTCTTCCCGTGCACTCATCGGTCGAAGCTGCAGTATCGCAAATTGGGGCTTGATCTTCAGGTCGCGAGAAAGGTCGACGCA
This sequence comes from uncultured delta proteobacterium, assembly GCA_963805125.1. GTDB lineage: Bacteria > Desulfobacterota > Syntrophobacteria > Syntrophobacterales > Syntrophobacteraceae > SbD1. The sequence goes on from CAWDTD010000003.1 coordinate 542,764, forward strand.
AAATTCCAGTTCCACCGCACATCCCATTCCAGCCCGCCCGAGCATCAAAACCTTCCTTAAAATATCCGCCAAAGGAAAAAGGTCATACTTGAGGACCTGTGCAAATGTGATCACGGGGTATCCGGGCAGAGAGTCGGAATCGCGCAGGCAATGTTCATCCGGAACATAGGTGCTGCTTAACAGTCTTACAGGCTCCTCGCCCGCGGCATCCATGACTTCCCGTTTTGCCAGGGTGATAAGATCGTTCACTCCGAGGCGACAAGCCGCTTGGTCGAGTTTCAAAGCGTAGAAAAATCGCTGTGAATTGTCTAATGTGTCTTCCACCGTAGAACGCTGGGGAAGCAGTTCCGGATGAACGGGCGAGAAACGCAGGGCCCTTTCCCCGCCCATGACAGTTTTGCCCAACCCGAGAGCAATTGTTGCGATGCCGTCCTCAGGTTTCATCCTTGAGAAGGGATAGTAATTGTAAGATTGCGCTACGCCTGCTATAGCCGGATAAAAATAGTTTCCGTGCTTACGGCCGATAAGTTTTTGTACGATCACCGCCATTTTCTCTTCTTCGGTCCGATGTCCGATACGCTTTGAAAATGCTTTGGGTCCCTGAAAATAGGTCGAAGCATATACCATCTTGATTGCGTCGATGAGTTGCTCCAGCCTGCAATTCAGATCCGGGTGATTGTTGGACAACATATAGGTCTTATAGAGACCGGCATAGGCTCTGAATTGTGCATCTTCCAGCAAGCTGGATGATCGAACGGCAAGGGGATACTTGAAGTGAGACAGAAAGTCAGCCAGGTATTGTTTGAATGCTGCGGGGAATTCCGATCCCATAAAATGGTCCGCGACAACTTCGTCCGGTAAGTCCGCTTTCGCCAATTCCTTGAGATTATTGTTCTCGACAAATGTCTCGAATACACCCGTAGTGACAACCAGTGTCTGGGGAATGACGATTTCCACTGAACCGAACCTGGTCTCGACAGATGCATGCCGGCGCAGCAGAGAAGATACAAAAGACAGCCCCCTGGCTTTTCCGCCCAGCGACCCTGTCCCGATCTTAAGAATTTCAGTATCCTCGTCAAGGGCCTTCGGATCGAAATCTACCACTACCCCTTTTTGGCGATGCATCCGTCGTTCGTGAATGACTGAAATGAGGAATTGACGGTGGCTTTCAATATCTGAAAAATCATCTTCTCTGACTGGCCTTACCCGACATGCCAGTTCTATTTCCGAGCGGGCAAACAGCCACCTGGAGAAGTCATTGCGATTACAGTGATAAGCGAAGGAGTCGTCCGGTATGCAGTGGAGTTTTTTTTCCAACATCCTCAGGTTCGTTGCGCGCGCAATTTCATGGCCTGCCAGAGATCGAAAGACAAAATCTCCGAATCCCAGATGATTCAGAAAGAAAGAGCGCACCTCGGAGAGGAGAGTCGGGGAATTCTTGTCGACAAACACAGCCGGAATACCGGCAGCTTTCGCCGCATTTTCCGGGTCGCTGCTCATCAGCAGCAGTGGAATATCAAACCGTTCGCTCCTTATTGCTTTGAGAAAATCAACTCCTGCGTTTTCATCGAATTTATTCCCCCGGGGAAACCGTACATCCGAAAAGACCCCGAGCACATAACGTTTATATTTCCTGAACAACTCCGCTGCACCCTCGAAGCTATCGGTCGCCAGGATTTTGGGGCGCGCCCGCATGGCCAGGAGGCGATGCTCATTATTTAGTCCCTCTTCCATGACGGCCTGGGTCTGAATGACCAGTTCGCGGTAAAAAAGAGGCAGCAGAAGGGACAGATACTCTGGAGAATCCTCTACGCAGATGATGACTCGAATGCTGGCGGATTCAGTGTCGTGTGCTACGTTGCTATAGTCTTCGGCATTTTTGATCATCGCCAGCAAGAGATCGGAATTTCCTGTCCAGACAAAGATGTGACTGAAGAGCGAAAGTGGTAATTGGGGATACAAGCCGCACCCGAGGGGGCGATCGAGATGGTGACACAGCAACGTGATGGGCAGCGTCGGGGCCTTCAACCTGATCTTCTCGGCGGTGGCCAGGACATTCGTATCCACGACGCGAGACATGATGATCACCAGGTCAAGCTTCTTATTGTCCAGAGCCATCAAGGCGGCATCAGTTGAAGAGGCCCAGTTTAGTCTGGGGGGCTCACTAAGGTTCAAACCCCTGTATTCATTGATGATAGCCTCTGAAAGGCGACAGTCCTCCTCCATTACCCAGGCATCATAAGGAGTTGAGATCAGAAGAATCTCGCGAACCTTTTTGCTCATGAGTTCGTGAAAAAGCTTAAACCGAGGATCGAATTGATTTTCCAGGTGTCCGTTTTCCTGCATCGCCATGTCATTACCCATTCACGGATTTTCCTATTTGGCCACCGGACCGATATCGCTGCCAGCACGAGGGTAAGTTTCATATCTGCTGAGTCTCAGTTGCGCTGCCCATTTGCTTAAATAGACCGCCTCTTCCATGAGCCTCTTTAATTCCAGGCAGGAGGCTTGCGATTCGAGCGATCTGATAAAATTGCCGGTGTCCGGCCTAAAGTTTACACCATGAGCATCCGGGTGGCCATCATTGTTCCAATCCATAATCGGGGATCCCTTTTCGAGATGCTGGTGCAGCTTGCCTCTGATGCGATTATCCACAGTCTTCGGCATCAAATCTCGCGACTTTTTCAGCCTATTGGACCGGCAAGCGGAATCACCCCCGGTCATTGCTACTTTTTGAACAAAAGAACAGAAATGATCTTCCACGAACACCGTAAGGTCCTCATGCACAGGACAGGGTGGCTGCACGTCAACAGGTTGGCGCGTGCACGGTGCGAAGAGATCCAGTACAGGAGAAAGACAATCGGTGGACCGGTTTTGGGCCAGGGCAGAGGTCTCGATCACCTTAAGCACCAGGTGCTCTAGCTGTAAGGTGCAGTCAAATGCAGGGAACCGCAGGGCAACCTTAGCTGCGGCTCCTTCATGTGCACCTCTGACGAGTTGCCAGTGACTTATACCAGCCCCTGATCAAGCATTGCTTGAGCAACTTTCATGAAACCCGCCGCATTGGCACCCACCACATAATTACCAGGCGACTGAAGCGCTTCGGCCGCATCAACACAAGTACGATGAATGCATCGCATGATCAGCTTTAAACGACTGTCCACCTCCTCGCGGGTCCAGGCGAGACGCATACTGTTTTGGGTCATCTCAAGACCTGAGACGGATACACCTCCTGCATTAGCTGCCTTTCCCGGTCCGTAAAGAAGGCCATCCCCAAGGAAGACATCGACTCCTTCGGGCATGGTAGGCATATTGGCTCCTTCGGCTACCAGGATGACTCCGTTTTTGACCATGTTTTGAGCATCCTTACCGGAAATTTCATTCTGTGTGGCTGAAGGGAACGCACACTCCGCCCTGTGATCCCACAACGGATTGCAGTCGATGGAAGGATCTGCGGGTGTGTAAACCGAAGAGCGGTATTTATCGGCATACTCTTCGATGCGGCCCCGTTTTATGTTCTTTAACGACTTAACGAATCCGAGTTTCTCCCGGTCGATCCCGGCTTCGTCGTAGATGTAGCCCGAGGAGTCGGAAAGAGTGACCGGCTTGGCGCCAAAGTCAAGCAGCTTCTCTACGGTATGCAGGGCCACATTTCCGGAACCTGAGACCAGACAACGTTTTCCCTCCAGGGTCTCGTTCCTGGTGGCGAGCATTTCCGCAGCGAAGTACACACAGCCATAGCCTGTAGCTTCTATCCGAATGAGGCTTCCTCCCCAGTTTAAGCTTTTGCCGGTCAGTACCCCGGAGAACGCATTGGCCAGCTTCTTGTACATGCCGTAAAGATAGCCTATTTCCCGGGCTCCAACACCTATATCGCCTGCAGGCACATCGGTGAACTGGCCGATATGCCGGAACAGTTCTGACATGAAGGCCTGGCAGAAGCGCATGACTTCAGCGTCAGATTTACCTTTGGGGTCAAAGTCCGAACCGCCTTTGGCGCCGCCCATGGGCAAGGTGGTAAGGGCGTTTTTGAAGACCTGCTCAAAAGCCAGGAATTTCAAGATGCCCAGGTTGACAGAGGGATGAAACCGCAGGCCGCCCTTGTATGGACCTATGGCGCTGTTCATCTGGATCCGGAAACCCCGGTTGACCTGAATTTCGCCCCGGTCGTCCACCCAGGGAACCCGAAAGATGATAACCCGCTCCGGCTCTACCAACCGTTCCAGTATCTTGGCTCGTCGATATTCGGCGTTCTGCTTCAGAATAGGCTCCACCGCCTTTAAAACCTCACCAACGGCCTGATGAAACTCCAATTGATTGGGATCAAGACTCTTGATCAACTGCATGATGTCGGACATGAAAGCCACCTTTCTCAAGAATTATCCGTTTTCAATAAGACCTCGAATTCTGTTTGATGGAAAGGTCCCGTAACTTCTCACCAATCTGCTCAACCAATCCGGCTTCCCCAGGGATCAGATCATCAGTCTCTATTTGCGCCGCTGGGAAGTTGAAAGCAACCACAGAAACGACAAGGTCGTCCTCGAAATCGACGAATTCGATGGCAACTCCGCCAACATCATCCGCCAGGAGCTTTAAGCTGTGACCGGTGGCCGATCACCGCTCGCTCTTAATTCATTTCAACCTCCACCAAGCAATGGCAACAGGACGATCCGGTCACCGGGAGCAAGAGTGGTATGGACGGAAGATACTCTGCCGTTCCTGACAACCAGTTTCGATTCGCCATCGGGAATTTGAAGATGAGCGAGCAGGGTAGCCACAGTGGACCCCTCAGACATTTCCAAAACAGTCTCCCGGCGGCTGTCCGGCCGGTATTTGCTCAGTGTCATTTCCAGCCGCACAATTATTTTCATCTCGACAGGAATATCCCCTGTTCAAGCGGTCCCGAGCACCTGCTGCAAGGTGGGAATTAGATCATCGAAGCTGTCGAGCACGTAGGCTCCGGATTGCCTGAGACAGGCAGCCTTCAGCGAAGGTCTGCCGTAATTTCCCGATATAATTGCCGCCGCGTGCCCGAACACAGTCCCCTCGGGCATATCCTCCGTAAACCGCCCGGCGATATATGAGATCAGGGGCTTGGTGAATCTACCCCGGCCGATCAGATCGGCGGCTTCTTCCTCTTGAGAGGTGCCGGGTTCGGAGAAGACCACCACCGCCCGGGTTTGCGGGTCCTGCTCGAACAATTCCAGAAGGTCCTTTATAGTGCTTCCTATGAGTGCGTCACCGCCGATGCTGACACTGGTGCTGACGCCGTATCCGGCCCGCTTCACCATCCAGGAGACCTCGGCCGTCATGCCGCCGCTCCTTGAGATTACCCCCACAGTCCCTGGAACGAAGCACCGCTCGACGTTATCCCCGCCGATTGCCCCAAGCTTTACCCGGTCGGTCGGGTTGATCATCCCCACGGAGTTGGGTCCAATCACGCGCACGCCGGCGCGCCGGGCCAGGGCCAGGCACCTTACGGCATCCTTTTGAGGGATATTTTCGGTCGGAATGAGAACCAGTTTTATTCGGTTCGCAACGGCTTCGGCGACTGCATCGCACGCAAAGGCAGGTGGTACATAGATAATGGAAACATTGGGATTGTGGGCCTCACAGGCTGCCTTGAGCGTATCGTAAACAGGGACGCCCTCGACCTGTTGGCCTCCTTTGCCCGGGGTCACTCCTGCCACTATCCGCGTACCGTAGGCAAGTGTATGCCTCGTCACCATGCTGGCCTCTCTTCCGGTAATCCCCTGGATTACTATTCGGGACTTATCATCTATGAGGATAGCCATCAGTTGCGCCTCCCTTGTCCATATTTCCGGTTCATTCGCTGCATCATGCGGCCACAGGCCTCGGTCATCGACACATCGTCCCCGTAGTACTCGATGCCAGCAGATGTGAAGATCAGGCGGGCGGCGGCATCGTTTACGCCTGCTTCCCGCACGACTACCGGGAAGGTGGAAAGATCCACCCGCAGATCGTCGAGCGCCCTGAGGATCCCTTTGGCCAGCACGTCCACCTGTGTGTTGTTGGTGATGTTGTGGCACACAAACAGGCCCCTTACGCCGGGCTTTGAGAGGATACCTTTGGTCAGGCCGAATACCTTGTCTTCCGCAGGATTTCCACCGACTTCGGAGTAGTTTGCCGGGCGACCGCCCAGGGCAATAAGCGTATCAAAGCACAGCAGGCTTCCCCCGCCTCCTCCGCACATGAATCCGATATCCCCTTCGGGCATTTCGGTGTAGCGGGCCGTCCCCCTGTACGGATCGGACTCGTTGACCTCTACCATCCGCTTCTCGAGATCGGTCAAGGGGCGCCAGGTCCGCTCGCTCCCGAGCTGCACCATGTCGGCAAGCGCAGCCTGACGGTACATGGCGCCGTCATCGACGCTCATTATGGCCGCAGCGGCAATAAGTTTGCCGTCTCCCGTGATCACCAATGGATTGACCTCGATGAGATACGCATCGTAGCGCTCGAAGGCCCAGTAGAGTTTTATCAGCACGCCGGCGGCGGCTGAAAGGAGCTTTCCGCTTACTCCGAGATCGGACCAGAACTCCCTGGTTTCGAAGTCTTCGAGTCCCCCCAGGGGGTCAACTTCCCGGATCAGTATCTCGCCGGGATAGGACCGGCTCAGTTCCTCGATATCCACTCCCCCGCGCAGGCTTGCAATGATCACGGGAGCTTTCCTGTTTTTGTCGTAGGTAATAGACAGATACCATTCCTGTGCGATGTCGAGTTTTTCCTCGACCAGGACTTTTTCCACCGGAAAATTTCGAACCGTCATCCGCAGCAGTTCACGGGTCGTCTGTGAGGCTTGTTCAGGATTTTCCGCGAATCGAACGGCGCCGGCTTTTCCCCTCTTTCCGACCGGCACCAGGGCTTTTACCACAACCGGCTTCCCGATCCGTTGGGCAGCCGCAAATGCTTCGGCATCGTTATTTGCCACCTCGAAGAACGGCACGGAAATGCCCGCCTCTTTCAGTAACTGTTTTGCATGATGCTCAAGGAGTTTCCCCACGCTCAAGTTCCCCCAATCGTTACTTTTTTATGCCTTGCCGACCGCATGATCCGCGATCATGCCCAGGCTCCTGGCGTTTTCGAGAATTCGCCTGGCCCAGGCGGCAACCGGATAATCGATAAACTTGCCGTCCATCTGCACCGCAGCAATGCCCATCATTTCAGCTTCGTCGAAGGCGCGCACCACCCTTGCGGCATACTCGACTTCGCTTGGAGCGGGCGAGAAGACTTCGTTTACCTGGCTGATTTGAGAAGGATGTAGAACAAGCTTGCCCGAGAAACCAAGCTCCCGAACACGCAAACATTCCTCTCTAAGGCCCTCATCGTCCTTGAGATTGACATAGACCGTATCAATGGGTCCTTCAAGTCCGGCCGAACGGCAGGCAACGGCCAGTTGAGACCTGGCGTAGAACAGCTCGTTGCCTTGCGGGGTAAGCCGAATCCCCATGTCCAGAGTGTAGTCTACAGCGCCGAACGCTACTCGTCTTACCCTTTCGCACGATGAGGCTACCTGGCACGCCCCCGCCACACCCCGGGCCGATTCTATGAGTGGAACAAGCTCGATTTTGCCGGCAGGCAGATTGTACTCCCTTTCAAGCTGCCCGATGAGCCAATCCACCCGCCGCACCTCCTCCGGGCATTCGGATTTGGGAAGCATTACTCCCATGGGCCGATTCCCCACCACGGCCATGATGTCCCCTACCACCCACGGGGTGTTCACGCCGTTTACCCTGACAAAGACGCTTTCGCGTTTGACCCTGCTAAGTACGTCCACCACCAGGCTGCGGGCCCGCACCTTTTCAGATACGGCTACAGCATCCTCGAGATCGAGAATCACCGCGTCGGCGTCAAGCGACAACGCCTTATCGACTTTTCGAAGATCGGTTGCCGGAGCAAAAAGAAAACTCCTCAGTGGTCCTGCCATGTTTTTGCCTCAGTGTTTGGATTTTTCAAAGTTGAGGACGATGAATTCCCAGATGGGGAATGGGCAATAAATATGCCAAGGCGGCCCCAGCGCCTGAGAAGGGGAAGAAAAGCGCGCCGGGCGGGGGTGCGCTGCGGGGGGAAATAGGGGTAACGAAAGTGAAGTGAAACGTTTTATTTCACTTATGGAATAAAGAAACGATATCATTCATTTCATTTATGAAACATCGCGGCGTTACTGCGCAGAAAGGACTCGATCTCGATAGCTGTAGACTTCAATGAGGTTCATATCAGGGTCCCTGAAATAAAAAGAAAGCATGGGACCCGTCGCGGCGGTACGACTCATACCAAGTTGCGCTCAAAGAGGTAAAACCTCCATTCACAAAATCCCCCCTGCCCCCCTTTAGAAAAGGGGGGTTCCAATCGCCAATTCTTACCCGTATGGGCGCAACTTGGTATCACAGGCCCCTCTATGATTTTGATTCCGAAGCTTTTTACATACTCAATTGCCGGCCCAAGCTCCATGTCCGCGATAAAGCACAGGTCCGCAGAACCGGGAACGGCGTTGTGGGCCTTCGGCTCGAATTCTTTTCCCGCCTCGTGCATGTTGAGCTTTTGATTGCCGAAGCCGAGCGCCACCTGCCCCGCCGAAGTCCGCCTGCGCTATCCCTTGTATCCTTTGTCCTCTGTGGTAGTTTACATCATCGTCAATGTGCGCAAAAAAGCCGATTTTGCGGATACCGGGGGATCACTTCCTACAAGGAAAGTCACAGCCAAATCGCCGAACTCAAGAGTGTCGCCGAGAAGCATTGTCTGGCGATGGTTGTCATCCATCATACGAGGAAGCTCAAAGCCCCTGATGCTTTCGATGCCATAATGGGCTCCACGGGAATTACCGGCTCAGCCGATACAATCGCAGTGTTAACAAGAGAAAGGGGCCAAAACGAAGGGTCTCTCATGATTTCTGGGCGAGAGGTCTAAGAGCACGTTTTCGCCATGCAATTTGAGCCCGAAACTAAGGAGGAGCGTATCCGGCGGAGTATGAAATCGGTATAGATATCCTTCATGGGCAGGCTGCCAAGTGCATGAGGGCAAACCTCGGCGTCCAAATGTGGATTCCCCTGCGTAAGTTAAACGTAACTGTTGCTTTGCCGGCCTTCATGCTTGTATTCGTATAGTCCCATCACACAGGCTCATCCAGTAGATCTCATAGATTTAAAGCACATGCCGGGATCCCGATGATACAATATGTTGGCGATATAAATTCGTCGTCGTCGGAAATGACGTCATTATAAGGGCCTTTTGTCCGGGCGGCGCCGAAAAAATATTGGGCCGGGCAACATTAATATTGGGTTCAAATATCCGATATGTTATTTTAATTCACTCTGCCCGGTGTCACTGTGGAATCGGAACCGGATTGAATTCTCTCAAAGCTGATGTTATTTGTCCGGGGTGTCCGTGGGGTGATTATTTCCAGGGCGGGAAATGTTAAGCGGGGTGTCATACAAATTTTGTTTCTTCTGCCGCATCTAAGATAAATGAACAGCATTTTTGAGACACTTTCCAGGGCTCTTCCTTTCTTTGCAAGGTTCTCCGGCGGTATTGCCACCGTATTGAGCCGAACCGATTCGGCAAGGAGGACTGTAGATGAGCATGGGAGGGAACTGGACTATCCGATCGAGAAGCATGAAGGCCTGGCTGAAGCCCTGGTCTGCACCGAACCGCTTCTGATTGCCTTCAGTGAGGACAGTAATGTCTTCAACCTTTTCGTACCCATCGTCGACTGCCTTCTCATACTCAAAACCGGGAGATGCGCCAGGCTTGTCAGCAAACTGAAAAGTACTTTTGAAGAAGCCATTCCCCTGATAGCGCGGGTGGCGGGGGGCGAGGCCGTTCTTTTCGATCGGGAAGGCATTCGGTTTTTCAGCGTCGGGCCTGATGGCAGGGACTCCGAGAAGGGAGTAGGCCAGTTTACCTATCTAGGCAAACGCGCCATGGAACTCCAACAGCCCGTAATCGGCCCTTCGCTTCTTGAAGACGGCGCCCTTGCCGTCCGTATCCCCATAACGGATGAGTTCGGAATCGGGGTCAACAATGTCGTTTCGGTCAAGCAGAAAAAGATACTCGCCGCATCGAGCCGGCATGACCTGGCCCGGTACACATTCGCGGATATTGTAGGAAAAAGCGAGAGTGTCGGGTCTTGCCTGCTTCAGGCAAAGCAGGTGGCAGGCACAGGCTCGACCGTGCTGATATCCGGAGAAACCGGGACCGGGAAAGAGCTTTTTGTCCAGTCAATCCACAATGTCAGCCAGCAATCCGGAGGGCCCTTTGTCGCCCTCAACTGTGGCGCCATACCATCCAGCCTCGTAGAGAGCCAGCTTTTCGGCTACGAGACAGGGGCTTTTACCGGCGCGCAAAAAGGCGGTCAACGGGGACTTTTTGAGCAGGCAAACGGAGGGACCCTGTTTCTGGATGAAATAAGCGAAATGGGGTTAGAACTCCAGGCAAGGTTTCTAAGGGTCCTTCAGGAACGCGAACTGGTGCGCATAGGCGGAACCAGAGTAATTCCCATAAACGTCCGTGTCATCGCTTCGACCAACAGGAATCTATGGCAAATGGTGACAAGCGGTAAATTCCGCCGGGACCTTTACTACAGGTTGAATGTAGTAGAATTGCGGGTTCCTCCGCTCCGAGACAGGATCGAAGATATTCCCCTGCTCGTGCGGCACTTTATAAGCCAGTTTCATAACAACTTCGGAAGTTTCGTACAGGATATCTCCGAGGAGGCCTTGAGCTGGCTCATCTGTTATCCCTGGCCGGGAAACGTAAGAGAGCTTCGAAACTGTATCGAACGAATCATGAACCTCACGACCCATGAAGTGATAACCATCGACGACATTCCTGTCATAATAAGGCAGGGCATAGAACACACGGCACACGGCGCCATTCTACAAATGCGGGTAAGACCTGCTCCACCGGCGGTCGAGGAAGTTGCACCGCCTAATGACATTCGCGGGTTGGCGGCGGAAACCCTCGCTGAGACAAACTATGCCTCGCCCATGCGGGAAAAAACCTCCCTTAAGGGTACGACGCAGGCACTGGAACGCACCGTGATCATTCAGGCGCTGGGAAAGTCAACCTACAGACGACGCCTCGCCGCCGGAATGCTTGGAATCAGCACAACTACGCTCTGGCGCAAAATGAAGCGCCTCGGGATCTCCCCCGGGATGTGACATATAAGCTTTATTCGAATACCTCAGGGGGCAAAGGGGGATTTCAGGATGAGCGAGCCCGGTGCGAAGGAACCTCAGATTGCCGGCATATTTAATTTCCTGGACCTCGACGACAGCCTTGCCACCGGCGGCCGACCCTCGGCTGAAGAATTCGCCTCTCTTGCCCGGGCCGGTTATGAAACCATAATCAACCTGGGTCTCCATGATGACCCCCGGTACTCGCTGAGAGATGAGCCGGGTTGCGTATTGGCCCTTGGAATGGAATACATCCACATTGCCGTGCAATTCGATAATCCCACCCGGCAGGACCTGGAGTCGTTTTTCGATGCCATGGATCGCCGAAGGCGGAAAACCTTTATCCACTGCGCAGCGAACAAGCGTGTTACGGCCTTTCTTGGGCTGTACCGGGCTATAAAGCTCGGCTGGCCTCCGAAAAAGGCCTTCGATCTTATGAACGAAATCTGGGAGCCCGATGCAATCTGGTCGGCCTTTATTGCTCGAATGCTCTCCCAGTACGGATGCAGAGCTTAAATTAATAGCCTGATTAAAAGAAAGGCGGGGGCAGTGAGATGTCCATGAAAGTCCGATCAATCGATCACCTGGTCCTTACTGTAAAAAATGTCGACGAAACAACCCTTTTTTATCAGTCCGTGCTCGGAATGGAAAAAAGGGTATTCGATGATGGGCGGGCGGCGCTCGGCTTTGGCAATCAAAAGCTCAACCTGCACGAGGCGGGAAAAGAATTCGAGCCGAAGGCCCACAACGCCGTTCCCGGTTCTGCGGACCTGTGCTTTATCGCGGACATGGAGCTTGGGCCGGCAATTGAGCATGTAAAAAGCTTCGGAATCAAAATCATAGAGGGGCCTGTAACTCGTATCGGCGCGATGGGTCCCATGCTTTCTTTTTATTTCAGGGACCCTGATATGAACCTCATTGAAGTCTCAAGCTATCGAGATCGAGTCCTTTCTGCTCAGTAACGCCGCAATGTTTCACAAATGAAATAAATGATATCATTTTTTCATTTCATAAATGAAATAAACCGTTTCACTCCACTTCCGCCATCCACATTATCCCCCGCAGCGCACCCCCGCCCGGCGCGCTTTTCTCACCTTCTCGGGAGCTGGGGCCGCCTTGGCATATTTATTGCTCACTATGCATCTGACAATTCATCGTCCTCAACTTTGAAAAATCCAAACAGCGAAGCAAAAACATGGCAGGACCACTGAGAAGTTTTCTCTTTTCTCCGGCAACCGAAACAAGCCGATCAATGAATCAGTAAACGTTTAGCTTGAGCTTTTGCAACTGGCGCCTCTCGTTTGTGCGCCGACATTGAAAAGCCATTGAATTAAAGGCGCTTGAGATGACCTGAGGAGCAAAACCGGCGCTTCGGGAGGGGGAAAAAAAATGGAACACTCCGCACAATGAGAAAGGAGGCAGACCACATGGAAGATCACCGCTATGATCCAATACTGGATGTTTTGCCGGCTGAGGGGCCCCAGAGTCGTCGAGGTTCTCTTCCGGCAGGCTGGGGACGATTGGCTCCTCGTCGAATATGGGAGGGAAATGGTCCTCGATTATATGCTCAATTTCAGAGTGCAGGCAGCTGTACAAGAAATCGAGAGCCGAAAAATTGAGGGGCTTATCGAAAACATGCCGGTGTTTAAGACCATTTCCTACCACTTTGACCCAAAGATCCTTTCTATGAAGGACATGCTCAAGATCGCCAGAGATGTGGAACTGTCGATCGGCACTAAGGAACAGATTGCAAAACTAGAATTTAAGTCAAACGTTGTTGAGATGCCGTTAGCTTTTGAAGAGAGTCAAACTAGAGCGACCGTTAGTAAGTATTTAAAAGAAATAAAGGCTGAATCGGTCGACTACGACCCTGAACATCTTAGTTGCCTGAGCTATATGGCTCTTTACAACGGAATAACGCGAGATGAATTCAAAAGAAAGCTTCTTCAAACGGAATGGTTCGTCTTCTCAGTCGGATTTTATATTGGTATGGTCGAGTTCATTCCTTTGGACTTGACGTGTACTTTGCGGACAACCAAATCCAATCCGCCAAGAACATCGACACCTCGCAGCGAGATAGGGTTTGGTTCGTTTATTGGATGTATTTATTCTGTGCCCGGTCCTGGAGGATACCACATCATTGGACGGACCAGTCCTTCAATCTCGCTCAGTCAGAAGCATCCGGATTTTAAAGATGAAGCGGTGTTGCTTCACGTGGGCGATAGAATCAAATTCTACGATGTTCCGGAGGACGAGTTGGTACGCATAGAAAGGGCAATAGACGAGGGTTCACCCGAATTTCGTTATAAAAAAACGCCAGGAGTCTTCCGGGTGGGAGAGTGGCTTGAGCAGAATGAAAAACGCAAGGACGAAATTGAGGCTTGGCATCGTCATCAAACCGAGGCAGCCAGTAGAGCTCCAGTCCCCTGAGAACCTGCAGGGGAGTTAAGAAGATGAGTATATGACATAGGGGGAAAATATGAGAGTCATAAACGGCGGGGTACAAACACTGACGGAAGATTGGCCGGGCCGCGTAGGGTTTTTGAAATGTGGCATCCCTCAATCGGGTCCGGTGGATCATTATGCCCATCGAGCGGCAAACTTGCTGGTTGGCAATTCTCTGGGCGAAGCGTGCTTGGAAGTGCTGGGGGGACTATTCAAGGCGCAGTTTACGCAAGACACAGTGGTTGCGGTGACAGGCGCAAACATGGACCCCTGTATAAATGGACAACCCATTCCTATGTGGGAATCAATACAAGTGCACGCAGGAGACATAATCGGCTTCGGTTATCTTAAGTCAGGGGGGTTAGTGTCTTGTCTTGCCATTGCCGGCGGAATCGAACTGCCGTTGTTCTATGGATCGAAGTCGACTTGCACGCAGGGTAATTTTGGTGGTTTTAATGGAAGAAAACTCGAAAAAGGGGACGAATTGAAGCTGGGTAAGCCGACTGCCCCCATTAACCGTCTTGCCGGAAAAAAATTTAAGAATGACTTGATACCCGAATATACCGACCAGTGGGAGCTCAGGGCAGTTGTTGGCCCTCAAGGAGCTCCTGATTATTTCACCGAGGAAGGAATGGCTGCATGGTTTTCCCAACCTTTCCAAGTGGGTCACAACGCCAATCGGGTAGGCTACAGGATTAATCACCCTAAGCCTCAGTTTTCAAGAAAGGGAGGCGGAGTGGGCGGCATTCATCCTTCAAACGTTATTTTACAACCATACAATATCCCTGGCACATTAAACATATGTGGAGATTTTGGAACGGTCCTGTTCGTGGATGGTGTAGGTTTAGGAGGGTATGTTTGTCCTCTCGCTATTATCCGTCCCGACCTATGGAAAGTTGGACAGGCAAAGCCACTCAAGGGCTTTCTAAAGTTCGCCCTCTGTTCATTTGAAGAGGCAAGAGAAGCTCGCGTTAAGCAGGACGCTCTGTTCACAGACGGGGCCTTAGTATAAGTACTTGACCAGAATTAAATTCTATCGCGCTGGAGAAAAGACTTAAACAAAAAACGAGAGGAGATCCAAATGGATAAGAAAGTGGTATCACCTATGCCAGGGCTGGTTGCGCGAGTAGTCGTAACAGAAGGGGCCCAAGTAAGAGAGGGTGACGTGGTGGCGGTTCTGAATGTGATGAAGTCGGAAATCGACGTGACAGCCCAGGAGCCGGGAAAGGTTAAAGAGATATTGGTGAAGGAGTGGGACGAGATGGACGTTGGGACACCAATGGTAATAATGGAATAAGTCCATATCGCTTCTGCCATGTTAGGAGGTAGTTATGCACGAGCGTGAGTTGTCCAGGCTATTTAGCCCCCGACGCATAAAACACTTAGCTATAAAGAACAGGTTCATGAGATCTTCCATGGTGCTCTCCATGGCCACCAACGATGGATTTGTCACACAAGATCTCATAAATACATACAGGAAAATCGCCGAAGGCGGCGTAGGGCTCTTCATGACCGGGGCTATGGCCGTTAACCCGGAAGGCAGGATCGTTGAGAATGAAATAGGCATCTGGAAAGATGAACATATCCCCGGTTTGGAACGTTTGGCCGATACCATACATGCGTATGGCGATGGAGCTGTCGTCTGGTCTCAACTTGTTTGTGAAGGAGCGCATGATTGGGGCTACAGTTACGGGCAAAGAGATGCCGGTCTTGCGGTGGACATTCTCGACGAGGAATACATTCTGGCTGTAGTGGAGGCATTTGGAAATGCCGCGGTTCGATCCAAAAAGGCCGGGTTTGACGGGGTGCATATCCATGGCGGGCACGGCTACCTCATCGCGCAGTTCATTTCCCCGGCTGTAAATCACCGGACAGACCGCTGGGGCGGGGGTTTGGAAAATCGCATTAACTTCCCTCTGGAGATCATCAGGAACATTCGCCGAAAAACGGGTGCCGATTCCCCACTGGGAATCAAAATGAACACCGCCGATTTCCTTGCCGGCGGAAACTGGATTAAAGATACTTCGAGGATAGCGAGACAGTTTGCAGAAAACGGTGTGGATTTGATCGAAATGAGCGGCGGCATGGGGTTCATGACCGAGTTAAGAGAGGCCCTTAGAAAGAAGATGGGTGATAAGGAATATTACTTTCGAGACGCCATACCGCAGTTCAAGGAAGCGTTGGATGGGATGCCCACGGTCTTAGCGGTCTGCGGTGGAATACGTACGCCCAAAGTCATGGAAGAGCTTCTTGCAGAGGGGGTGGACTTCATATCCATGGCTCGTCCGTGGCTCTCCGAACCCGATCTGGCAAAGCGCATACAGGCGGGGGACCTAAGACCTGCACGGTGTGTATCCGGAAATCGCCTTTGTAATCTCTGTTTGAACAGGGTTGCACTTGGATCGGTAACGTGTGAGAAGTTCTCTCCCGGAGATTGTGTGATGACGTGTCCTATAGGACAGGATAATCCGACCTTCTTTGCACTTATAGCCCAAAGACAATTCGACAAAGCTCTTGAAGTTGTAAAAAGGGATAATCCCCTGGCTAATGTTTTGAGCAGGGTGTGCCACCACCCGTGCGAAAGCATATGCCGCGGCGGGACTCGAGAACCTCTGGCGATAAGAGACCTGAAGCGGTTTATTGCCGACTATGGGCTGTCTAAAGGCCTTATGACGCGGACTGAAAAAAGGTCCCGGATCAACCGGGGAAAGGTGGCAATTGTCGGTTCGGGGCCGGCTGGGCTAACCTGCGGTTTCTATCTCGCTCAGCGAGGATATCAGCCAACCATTTTTGAAAGACTTCCCATGAAAGGAGGCATGCCCGCCTGGGCCATCCCGCGCTATAGATTACCTAAAGGAATTGTCGATGCCGATGTCGGCTTCATCGAGAGCGCCGGGGTCGAAATCAAGACAGGGACCGCGCTGGGTAGAGATTTTTCCATAAAGGACCTGTTCGACCAGGATTATAAGGCTGTTTTTCTCGCGCTGGGAGCTTCACGTTCCTTAAGTCGCACTATTGGTATACCTGGCATTGAGATCAAGGGCGTTTACGACGGGGTCGATTTTTTGAAAAGTATCAATTCAGGCGACAAGGTTCCGATGGGAAACAATGTTGTCGTGGTTGGAGGAGGCAACGTGGCGGTCGACGCCGCTATGAGCGCCCTGCGCCTTGGAGCTGCCAAAGTCTATTTAGTGTCTTTGGAATCGAGCGAAGAAATGCCGGCGCACAGAGCGGAATTGGCCGATGCTCTGGAGGAAGGGGTCATACTGAACAATTGTTGGGGAATCAAAAGGATCACGGGAAACGGGCGAGTAACGGGCATAGATTTGGTTGGATGCACGTGCGTCTTTGACCAAGACAAGAGATTTAATCCGCAATTCGATGAGAGTGTGAGGACTTCGATCGATGCCGACACCGTCATCCTGGCCATAGGAACCACGGTAGATTCTGACTGCCTTCGCGCAGAAGACGGAATAAAGTTGACTGCTCAGGGGACCATCAAGGCAAACCCATACTCAATGGAAACGGACATGCCGGGTGTTTTTGCCGGTGGAGATTCTGTAAAAGGTCTTTCGAACGTCGCAGAAGCCGCTGCGGGAGGAAAGGCGGCCGCCGATGCAATAGACAGTTACCTGCAGGGTGATGTTCCGATGCTGCGCAAGTCCTATGGCAATTTTGTGAAGATGGAGAGGAAAGAAGCATTCGACGATCCCGTCAATTTAATATTGGAAAAAAACTCACTGCGCCAGGTTCCTCCCAAACTCTCACCATCGGAGCGCAAAAGCAATTTCGCGGAAATTTTCGGAGGTTATTCCGAGGAACAAGCGATCTTGGAAGCCAAAAGGTGCCTCAAATACGATCTCGAACTGGAAGAGACAAGCAAAAAACGAATGACGCAAATGGGTAAGGCAACATTTGTGTTGGACCAAGAGGCATAGAGCGACATTCACTTGAGAAGAGGAGATGTTCAAATGGTCACAGGCAATGCGCATGTAGAATACAGGTATGGAGAAAATGAGTGGGGAACGCTTTTGGACGTAATGCCTGCAACCGAGCACAGAAAAGAAATCCTTTTTAGATTGGCTGGCGACGACTCCATCATGGTTGAGTACGGAAGAGAGATGGAGCTGGATTACATGGACATGTTTCGTATACAGGCAGTCAATCAGGAAGTGATGATGAGGCAGGTTGTCGGATATTCGTGCATGGAAGGGTTTCTTCAAGCACTGCCGCAGTGGAGAACTATTCAGTACACCTTCGATACTCGAAGAGTTTCAATAGCAAAAATAGTCGAGATTGCAAAAGATATCGAAAGAGCAGTGGGGGACAGCCGCAATATAAGCCAAATGGTCTTTAATTCCAAAATCATCGAGTTGCCCTTATGCTGGGAGCATGACGCGATAAAGGTTGCCATCGGCAAATACCTCAAGGAGATACGCCCCGAAGGAGCGGCTAATATTGACAGGGAGAAACTCAGTAACGTCCCCTATATTGCTCAATGCAACGGGATCAGCCCTGAAGAGGTCAAAGAGAAGATTTATGGCACGGATTGGTTCGCCTACACCATGTGCTTTCTAATTGGGTTGATCATGTGTGTGCCATTTGATCGCAAGTGCATGATGTTTACAAACAAATACAATCCGCCCAGAACATGGACGGCCCGTAGTACATGGGGAATGGGAGGATTCGATGTTGGATGGTACGCGGCCGCTGGGGCGGGAGGGTATCAATTGTTCGGGGTATTTTCACCGGTCCTGCAGATGGAACAAAAACATCCTGATTTCCAGGCTGATGTGGCTCTTTTTCATACCCTGGATCGAGTACGCCCAATTGAGGTGGATAGCGATGAACTGGCCAGGATAACCCAACTGATTGACGACGGATCGCCTGAGTTCCGGTATAAAGTTATACCTGGAGAGTTCTCGGTAGCAGAATGGCTGGAGCACGAAAGAGAACATAAAGGTGAAATACAAAAATGGTTAAAACATGCCCGAGAAGCTTTTCAAGGGGCACCAATTCCATGATCTGAAATGTTGGGAAGACTACAAAAGTGCTCGTAGATATCAAAAGGAGGCCACGGTGAAAGTAATCGCAGGCGGACTTGAAACTTTAGTAGAAGATGTGGGAAGATTCAAATTCTCGCGCCGGGGAGTAGCGCAAGCAGGTGCGGTGGACAACTTTTCACTGAGGGCGGCAAATATCTTAGTTGGAAATCCCATTGGAGAAGCGGGACTGGAAATAAAAATGGGATTTGCAGCCGAATTCTTACACGATGCGCTGATCGCTGTGACTGGAGCAGATGCCAAGCCTGTCCTAAATGGTCAACCCGTACCCATGTGGGAATCCGTCGCGGTCACGAAAGGCGATGTGATCAAATTCCCTCAATTCCCGTTTGAGGGATGGATTTCGTATATAGGAATAGCAGGTGGCATAGATGTACCTCTGCTGTGGGAATCAAAATCGACATGCACCAAGGAAGCTTATGGGGGTTATAAGGGACGAAAGTTGGCAGAGGGCGATGTTATCGCGCTCACAGGAGTGACGAAAAGGAAGATCGATGTTTTTGTGGGACAGAAGTGGAAAGAGGACCGCAAACCAAAATTCGAATCCAAAGTATGGAAGGTTCGAGCCACACCCGGGCCAAATGGAGCTCCAGCGTTCTTTACGGAAGAAGGCATGGAAATGTGGTTCAAAGAGCCATACAAGATCGATCATAATGCCAACAGGGGCGCCCTGAGGATTCGTCACCCGAAACCAACTTTTGGCAGAGCCTCAGGCGGAGAAGCAGGAATCCACCCTGCCATGGTGCCGATGCAACCCTACCACACGCCCGGATGCATAAATTGCTGCGGTGATTTCGGCATACTTCTTTTTGTGGATGCAGTGAGCGCGGGAGGATACATATGTCCCTTGTCGGTGATTTCGGCTGACATGTGGAAAGTTGGACAGGCCGTACCCATGAGAAATTACATTCACTTCATAAGGTGTACCGCTGAGGAAGCCCTCGAGGCTCTCCTTGAACAGGATAAGATTCTAACGGATGATTCCTTAGAAGGATAGATTATGCCTGACTTCAACACTGTCTTCAGGTCATAGATGACAAAAGTGTAAGGAGGTGAGGGGCGTATGCGAAAGTCGGTAGAAATAGCATCGGACATGGGTGAGTCTTTTGGAAACTATGTGCTGGGTCAGCCGGAAGAAGTTATGAAACATATAAACTGTGCCTATGTTGCCTGCGGGTGGCATGCCGGCGATCCTTCGGTGATGCATCAAACCGTAAGGTGGGCCAAGCAATATAACGTGGTCTTGGGGGCACACCCGGGGTATCCGGATTTGATGGGCTTTGGACGACGTTACATGAGGATTTCACCGGAAGAGGCTCGGGATTATGTCATTTATCAAGTTGGGGCCCTAAAAAATTTCGCTGAACATGTTGGCATCAAGCTGCGGACAGCTAAACCACATGGTGCCTTCTATGTTTGGGCGACGGAACGCGAGGAGAACGCCAAGGCTGTAGTGGACGGACTTTTAACAATTGGTTCTCAATTGGAAGCCGTCCACCTTCCCAGCCTTCCGTTCGGCCCTTTGCACCAAGCGGTTAAAAAAGCGGGGCTTCATTTGGTGCGGGAGATTTACCCAGGGCTTTCTTACGCGGCTGACGGTGGATTCGCAGTTACGAGGAAATATGAGGCCACAGCGGAAGCAGAGTCACGCTTGATAGAAAAGTGGCTCAAAACGGGGAAAATAAACGCCGTGGACGGCCGCGAAATTGAGATCGATGCTGAAACCATTTGTATTCACGGTGATATGGATAACGCCGTAGAGATTTTATTTGCGATAACGAAGACCATAGCGGCAGCGGGAGTGGAAATTAGCTCGGTCTTGAAATAATTAAGGATGCAGTCTTCTTGGAAATTCGTCTGACAGATCCTTACACCACGGATCGCCGGCGCGCAAGAGACCGTATGAGGCTATATCAAAGGAAGACCTAAACCTAAAGAAAGGAAGAAACAGTCATGAGTACGACTAATGAAGAGGCGCGGCCAGTGGTACAAACTACACCACGGGTGTCACTACCGATAGCTGTGACCCTAGTGGTGTTGTTTACGCTACCTTTTGCTTTTTTTCTTGGTAAATTCAATATCCCCGCCTGGGTATGCTTTATCGTGTGGGCTGAATATTTTCAATATGGCGCCACACCCAGCAACTGGAGGGTCATGATACCATCATTGGCTTTTGGGGCTGCTGCCGGCTGTGCATGGTCTTCTGCGGCTGTTTATCTCGGAACCCTGGGGATTAGTGCTTTTTGGGCTTGGTTTCTGAGCGCCATAGTCTTTATATGGCTTTATCTCAAAATCCATGTGAGTGTTCCTACGTTTATGGAAGGTTCATTAGCTTCGTTCAACGGATTCACCTTATATTTAGCGGTATATTTCACCAACAGTATACCAAAAGTCGGTCTCGTGGCAAATCCTGCATGGGTTCTTACTATGGCCTTTATTTGGACAGTAATTCTGGCGTATTTTGGCTGGTTCCTTGGATGGCTCAATATAATACTAACATTTCCGAAGCAGGTTGAAAAAAAGAAATAGTCGATTAACGTCTCATTTGGTCTAACTGTTATGGATAGCTCTTGGTTGGGTAAAGCGCGCGGGTGGATCTACTGATTGAAGTTCAACAACTTGTAGTAAGCGCCTAAAAATAAGTCGATTCAAAAAGCCAATCAGGCCACCCGCTGTCAGGCCACCGCGTCTGAAGACGCAAACGGCGATGGGCTGGCACGGATTGTGCGGTGTGAGCGGCGAAGCCAAGCGAGCGCGCTTCGTCTTATGAAGTGCAGGGTTCATTTGCGTATGTATACTCTTTTTCACGTACATAAACCCCGGACTCTGTAGCCCTTGCTCTTATATAAGTCAATTTTACGAGGAGACCCTTGAGGCGGTTGAGGATCATCGGCGTTGCGTTAGTTATGCATGGCACCACAAAATGGAGAAAGCAAAAAGTATGATTCAAAAGTTGTTGATCGCCAATAGAGGGGAAATTGCAGTTCGGATCATACGCGCGTGCCGCAATCTCGGCATAAAGGCCGTTGCCGTGTATTCTGAACCTGACAGGGATGCGTTGTTCGTTAGGATGGCAGACGAAGCCTTTTTCATTGGTCCTGCAAATCCGGTAAAGAGCTACCTGAACATCGACGCGCTCATTGGCGCGGCTAAGGAATCCGGTGCTGATGCGGTGCACCCTGGATACGGTTTTCTGTCAGAGAATGCTTTATTCGCGGATGCGGTTGACTTGAACGGCTTCACATGGGTTGGCCCATCGGCTGTCGCATTGAGGATCGTGGAGTCGAAGTGTGCTTGTCGCCGTATCGCTGATGATGCCGGTATTCCGGTAATACCAGGAACTTTAAATCCTGTAAAAGATGTCCAAGAAATAATTGAGTTCGCAAAAAAATGCGGATATCCCGTGTTCGTCAAGCTGGATAAAGGAGGCGGCGGGAAGGGTCTGGAAATAATGACCAGCGCAAGCGACGCATCGGCCATTTACGAAAAAATCGGCCGAATTGGTCAAATTGCCTTTTCCTGTAGTGACTGTTACGTAGAAAAAGCATTTGTAAGGCCACGACACATTGAGGTTCAGTTTATTGCTGATGAGTCTGGCAATGTCGTGTGTCTAGGTGAAAGAGAATGCTCGGTACAGAGACGGCACCAGAAGATCATCGAGGAATCGCCATCTGTAATTGTGACAGACGAAGACAGGGAGAGGTTATTTGATTATACTGTGAGATTAGTGAAAGCGATGAAATATAAAAATGCGGGTACTATGGAGTTTTTAAGGTCACAAAGCGGGGATTATCACTTCATGGAAGTCAACGCAAGGCTGCAGGTTGAACATCCGGTAACCGAATTGGTCTCTGGAATTGATATTGTTGAAGCTCAAATCAAGATCGCAGGTAATGAACGGTTTGAAATTATACAGGACGATGTAAAACTGGACGGCCACGCTATTGAGGCTAGAGTTTACGCCGAAGATCCCTTTTCCTTCAAGCCGTCCCCTGGGACAATCCACAAAATACAGTTCCCGGAACAAGGGAAACATCTGAGGATCGATCACGCATTAGAGGAAAATTGCAAGGTCCCAGCCTTTTATGACCCTCTTCTCGCTAAGGTGATAGCATGGAACCGAACAAGGCCGGAAGCTTTGAGCCGCTTGTTGGAGGCGATGCAGGAATTTGTTATTGAAGGGATACTGACTACAATTCCAACCAATATTCGTATTCTTGAGGATTATAGGTTCAAAGCTGGGGAAATTGACACCCGGTTCATATCAGATTTGTTTGGTGCAGACAGGTATCAGCTCGATTAACAAATCTCTTCTATTGCGAGAATTCTTATCAGCACAGAGGAGTAATTATTTTTTGTATTCATATCTGGCTGGGTGGTTGTGTTAGAGGCGATGCCATTGGGCATTCGGAGATTAGGGCCATGGCCGAAGGTGACAAGGTCTAGAAGTTCAATGCGCAGGCTCGCGGAATGACAAGAGGGCGCAACGACAACACGAGTTAACCATATCAACGAAACAAGAGGACCAACTATGGAAGTCACGCGCAGGCTCGCGGAATACATCCAAGATACCGAATTTGACGATATCCCGTTAGATGTGAAGGCAAAGGCAAAACACTGTTTCCTGGATTGGCTTGGATCAGCTCTGGGCGGGGTGGGAGACGAGGCATCCCGGCTGATTACAGATTACGTCCTCAGTTGCGGCGGGAAACCCGAGGCGACGATCATCGGCACAGCCACCAAGACCGATGCGGCCCACGCGGCCTTGGCCAATGGTGTGATCGGCCATGCTTTGGACTTCGATGACTATCATGCAGACACGGTAATCCATGGAACGGACGCATGTCTTCCCGCCATTTTAGCCGTGGCTGAAAAGAATGGTTTGAGCGGAGCCGATGTGCTCACTGCCCTGATCCTGGGCGTTGACATCAGCATCAGGGTCGGGCTCGGGCTGGGACCTTACCACTATGAACGGGGGTGGCACTCAACGCCCACGGCGGGGATTTTTGGCGCCGGGGCTGCGGTGTCCAAACTGCTGCGCCTGGATACGGATCAAACGCTGAACGCCTTAGGGCTGTGTGGTACCCAGGCAAGCGGATTGCGCCAAGTGTTCGGAACCATGTGTAAGCCCTTCCACCCGGGTAAGGCCTGTATGGATGCTATACTCTCGGCGTCTTTGGCGCAACGGGGTTTCACCTGTCCAAAAGACATCCTGGAAGGTGAGTTGGGCATCCTGCAGGTACTCACAGAAAATTCCGATGAGGTGAAAATTTTGGAAGGTCTTGGATCCAGCTACCACATTTTGGATGTGAGTCTTAAACCTTATCCCTCATGCGCCTGAACGCATTCAACCATCGGTCTCCTGGAGGAGATCGCGGCGGAACGTAAACCGGATTTGGATCAGATAGAGACGGTCAAAATAGAAACGGGTCCGGTGGCCTTCACCTCGGCGGGCATCAAGAGACCCAAAGTGGGTGTGGAGGGTAAATTCAGCCTTTGGTTTCTGGCGGCTTTGGCACTGGCAGAAGGAAAGGTGACCCTTGACAAATTCACCGATGAGAAGGTGAACGACCCAACTGTGATCGATCTCATGGGTAAGATCGATGCTCGGCTGGTTCGTGAACTCAAATTCGGTGCCAGGGTGTCAGTCCGTATGAAGGACGGTACGGAATATAGCGCGCATAGGGCTAAGCCCAAGGGCGATCCAGCAAATCCTATGTCCTTCGAAGAAATTGACGCCAAATTCAGAAGTGTTGCGCGGTTGGCCATACCGGAGGGTAAAGTGAATCCATTGATTGAAAAGGTCTACAACCTGGAAGAGGTGACCGGCCTGAGCCAATTAATGGAATTGACCGGGCCGAAGCAGGCTGCAGATCCGATAGTCCAAAAGAAGGCTTAAAAGGCGAACAGCTCTTCATGCCTCTTTCGCAGGCAGGTATTCAGAAAGGCATTTGATATGGCATGAATAGGATGCATTGGTATTAGAGCAGTACATGCGACAAATCGCGAGATGATTTCGCTGGAAATGGATATGGACTTTTTGCAATGGTACGGCGGGCCGGTGAGCGCTGAGGCAGGCGTTTAGGCAGACCCAACGACGGGATTTACGATTTGGAGTTCGCAACTCTGCCTAGCAGAAAGGAGATTACTAAAATGGCGCTGGAAAAATTCCTGGATTTGTTTGATTCGCGAACGAGAAAATCGTTGGCAATATGGGAAGATGCGAAAGAGATTCTTCCAGGAGGGGTATCGGGAAGTGCGGCCTTTCTAGCCCCGCATCCGGTTTACATCGAACAAGCAAAAGGGGGCAGATTAAAGGACGTCGATGGGAATGAATATATCGATCTACTGCTGGGGGGATTTCCCAATATTTTGGGTCACAGTGCCGATCCAATTGTCAAGGCAGTATCAAGGCAGCTTGACCGGGGCACGACGTACATCCTGTTTCAGGAAACTGGGATTGAGTTAGCAAAGAAGATACGGCATCACATGCCTCACATGGAGATGCTGCGATTTACCAATACCGGTTCGGAAGCGACCATGTTTGCTTTAAGGGCGGCTCGCGCCTGGACAAAAAAAGATAAAATAGCGAAACCGGAAGGGGGATATAGCGGACAGCATGACTATGTTCTGATGAGTAGTTTGAGTGGACGGATAGATGGGCCTCCAGACCGCCCGGCTGCAGTACCTGATTTTGGTGGCATACCGAAGTTTATAGCAGATCATACGATTGTGTTTCCTTGGAATGATATTGAGGCAACCGTTTCCATAATCGAAGAAAACGCCGAAGAACTGGCGGCAGTCATCTTGGAACCCATGCAGGGATTTGGGATTGGAGATATCCCGGCGGACAAGGAATATTTGCAAGCAATTCGTGATGTAACGCAGAAAAGGAATATCTTGTTGATTTTTGATGAAGTGGTCACGGGATTTCGTCTCGCGGGTATGGGAGGAGCCGTGAAATACTATGGCATCGTCCCTGAGCTTGCGACGTATGGGAAGCCAATAGGGGGCGGGTTTCCGATAGGTGCGTTCGGTGGACGTCGGGACATCATGGAAAAAACATGCAACCCTACAGCCGGTCCTGAACTCAAGATATTCCACTCCGGGACATTCACCGGCAACGTGGTATCGGTCACTGCCGGTCTGGCCTGTTTAACTGAATTGGAAAAGAGAGACTACGGGCACATTGACGGTCTTGGGGAGAAACTGCGCACCGGCTTTTCTGAAATTTTCGCTGCGCATAATTTCGACGTATATGTGTCCGGTATGGCTTCGATGTTTTATGTGCATTTCAATAGCCGTCCCGTTCGGAACATGCGCGACAAGTTGCAGAGTGATGCTAAGAAAAATTATGAATTTTCGTTGGGGATGATTGCAAACGGCGTGTACATGCAACCGAATCACCCGGCGGCCACCTGCTTTGCACATACGGAAAAAGATATCGACGAAGTTCTCGATACTGCTGATAAGGTGATGAAACAAATGGCCCAATGACGGCATTGACGCGACACTAGAAGCGATCAAAGGGCATAGGACAGTCTCTGAAATAGCCAGTGAGTTCGGAGTCCATCCCAATCCGATCGCCAAACGGAAAAGACAGGCACTTGAGGAATTACCGGGCATCTTCTCCGGGAAAAAGGACCAGGCCGAGCGAGAGAGCCAGGAGATTCAGTCTAAGCTCTATAGACAAATAGGCCAGCTCAAAGTGGAGCTCGATTGGCTTAAAAAAACCTGGATATTGACGTTAAAGACAAGCGCAGCCGCATGGATATTCTTTTGCGATTGGAATCTCTGGTGGACAACCCGGTGGACAACCTTTCGCATGTATCTGTATGTATCCGGAATCCGTCAATGCAGGTGGTAAACCGCGAAAAGATTGGGGGTGTCACTGTCGTACCGCTCTTTCACTCGAGCAGTTTGTTGGCTATGGTTTGCACCGGCGTTTGTTCAGAAGCCCGCTCTATCTTGAGGGGGGAAAGAAGCAGCCTTTTTTGCAGCTTGTAGAAATCAGACTTTCTTCTGAAAGCTTGTGTTCCAACCACGGGGCCAGGATCGCCTTCATGGCACATTCAGGATTCGTTCAAAGGCGACGTCGTCCTTTGGGTTTACCGCACATGTAAGGTAGCTTGTCAGGTCTTTAATTTCCCCCTGCTCGAAGAAGGAGACTCCTCCGACGAGCTTGTATGGGACACCGGGTTCGTTGAATGCCTTCTCAAGGATCCGGCTGATGAAGGTCGTCCTCTGTAAAGGACTGCCATTTGCTCAAAAGCAACCCCATCATAGCGGTAGGCCCGACATTTCTCAGCCACCCACCTGGCTTCGAAGCAGGAATTATCAAAACCTCTCAGTGAGGGCGGATTGCCAGGTTTTGTGCTGAAGCATTTCTTTTTTATTTCTTCATTGTTGAAGCTGATGATTTCATTTCCCAGCTCTACAATCGGCGCAGTAGAGCGGAAGTTTCGCTCCAGAAGGAAGACCTTTGTTCCTTCATATTCTGCTGGAAACTGGACGAAATAGCTCGGCTCAGCCCCTCTGAAGCTGTAAATTGACTGAGAAAAGTCAACCCACCACGGTGATGTTCCTGTTCTTTACCAGGAGCTTGATTGTGGCGTTCTGGATGGAATTGGAATCCTGGTGTTCATCGAGAAGAATGTATTGGAACAAATCCTGGTACGCGGTTCGAATTTGAAGTTCAACCTTCAGCAAGTTGAGGGCATGGAGCAGGATGTCGTCAAAGTCCATTGCGTTCGACTCTTTGAGCCTCCGGTTGTAATGCTCGAAGATGAAGTCGAGTTTTGTGAATTCTTTGACGGAATGGATGTATGCATCCGGTTTGAGGGAGTTCTCAGCCCTGCCGATATGCGCCCTGATTGCTCTGGAGTACTTGCCCTCCATATTGAAACTGTTTTCCAGAATATTTTTGATAAGCCCGATCTGATCGCTTCCATCGTAAATGGTGATTGGGTTTTTGAAGCCGATGTCTCCTGCATGCGCTTTCAATATCTGCAGCATCGAGGAATGAAAGGTCCTGACCCAGGGGAAATCCTTGATCCATTGTCCGGTCGATTTTGTGAGCCGATCTTTTAACCCGTTTGCCGTTTTGTTGGTAAAGGTGATGCAAAGGATCCGCCCGGGATCATACCCTTCTCTGATCAGGTACTCAAATTTGGCAACGATGGTTGAGGTCTTACCCGCTCCTGCGCCTGAGCAAATGAGAGCCGGTGCATCCATATACTCAACTGCTGCTGCTTGTGCTTTTGATAATAACGGCAATAACTTACCTCCGAAGGCCTTACTCTAAAAGGAATTGGAGCAAAAATACTTCACTGGGTCAACTCCCCCAAATTGGGGAGACTCTTTATCCTAGATTCGTGTATTTTACCAGTTGGAAGGAAGCTGAGTTCTCTTTGGAGTCGTTGATCGACCTAAGAAGGCGTTTAGACTATGAAAATTTATCTTGCTTATCCCTTATTCACAGAAGCTGAAAAAGACTGTATCGCCAAAGCCAAGGGGCAGATCGAGGCCACTGCAAAGCAAGCCTGAGCTGCCATAACAGTCTGCTGGCCCTACGAGCTCATCACCAAAGAGGAAATCAACGGGCTTTAGCCTCCCAAGTGATGATTCGCGCCCTGACAAACATGAGTTAAACTTTACTGCCCCCAGGCACCGCGGGAGCAGCAACCAAATACTTGCCACAGAACCCGAAAGAGAGTCAAAAATGAATGCATACTCAGGATTTGGCCTATATCTTTGCATCGGCGCCGTTGGCGGACTGATCGGCGCTGAACTAAAAATCCCCGGGGGTATACTTATCGGCTCCACGCTCAGTGTCATTATTTGCAAACTGTTTATGCAGTCCCAGTGGGAAATGCCGGGCGCCCCAAGCTTCGTCACCCAGGTGCTCGTAGGGGTTATGGTGGCGTCCACATTTCATCCGGCAATGCTTAAAACACTCAAGCTGATTGCCCTGCCTGTCATTTTGTCGTCATTGATGCTCATATGCGCAGGCGGTCTAATTGCGATCCTGATTTCCCGCCTGACTCCGCTCGACTCTGCAACGGCGTATATCGCCACAAGCCCGGGCGCCATGATTGCTTTGATCCCCCTGTCAGTGGAAGTCAGCCGCAACCCCTTGATAGTGACCTGCTTTCATTTTTTCCGCCTTTTGTTCATCCTGTTCACAGCGCCATGGATTCTCAAAGCTTTATCCAGCTTCACGCACTAATACCCGCAGAGGACCCAGCAGTTCCAATGAATGGGCGGCGGTAACAGTTGACTGGGACAAACCTGATAGATGCCCCCACGGACAAGGCGGACAGTAAATGAACTCAAGGACAAAGAAACTCGATATCCCAAAGACCTTGTTATCCCCTTGATGCCGGCTCCCTGGTGCCACTGATACAAAATCTCCATAACTTCATTCATGTGGATTTGCCTCCTCGCCATGTTCCCTCCTCTCAGGGGCTTCTGTCATCAGATCCCGAGAGTACAGGACATGTTTACTCAGTTACACCAAGTTGCGCTCAAAGAGGTAAAACCTCCATTCACAAAATCCCCCCTGCCCCCCTTTAGAAAAGGGGGGTTCCAATCGCCAATTCTTACCCGTATGGGCGCAACTTGGTATTACACCTCGACGAGGGGGAGGAATTCACGTGATCACGGGGGGGAGATTTGTCCTGATCACAACCCCTTCAAAAGGGGGAAATTATCATGACGCTCGACACATATATGGGAGAGCATCCGGGAAAATAGTTTCGGCAATGAAGTTTTCAACAGTATTGAGGGGGTGCAGAATCAATTGATGCAGTCCCTGGCGGTGCTTGGAAATGACCCCACATCGGTGGCAAGCATTACGGGATTCCCCTGGATTGTTAGCATCAACTTGAACGCAAAACAGTATGAGGACATGAAGACCACGATCCCGATCACCACCGCCCTGACCTGGATAAGCAGATTACTGGGGGGTCCGCCTGGAACCGCCGGGATTAGCATTGCTGTGAGTGGACACCCCCGCTTCGATACCCCAGCGGGGGTGCACCGTTAACGCTCCGAAATTCATCACCGCAGTTTGATCTTCTCACCTACTCCATTATTGGGGGTGATATATTTTAACAAATATTGGTTCAGTCCAAGCCCAACAGTCGGGCCGGATTTTCAGAGGCCGCCTTTTTGAGATCCTCCCGCGTCAGTCCCACGGCCAGCAGGTTGGCCAGAAACATCTTGTAACCCTCAACCGAAGGCGGGTTGAATACTTGGCCGAAATCGGAAAAGAGCAGGCATCGGTCCAGCCCCACCGCAGTCATCATTGCCGCCACCTCTTTGGGATGCTGCCGGTCGAACAAAGGCATGCAGGGCAGAAAGGCGTAACTGAAATATACGTCTTTGGCCGCCAGTTGCTTCTGCTCATCGATGCTCATCAGGTTGACGCTGCAGTTGGGATGAGTCACGATAATCCTCTTCACCCCGGCTTCCCTGGCCGCGCCAATCAGGTACCAGCATTCTCGGGCAGAAAGATGACAAGTATCCAGGATGGCGTCATGTTCGGCGATCAATCCCAGAATCTCCCGAACTTCCGGAATGATCCTGTCCCCGTCCGGATACCGATCCAGCACGCTCAGGCCTTTGGCCGGGTCCTTTATCTTTGTGAACGGCAGCAGCCACGGCGTCTCGCGGGTCACATGGACCTTCTCAATGGTCAAGGCCGCATCCATGCTGGGCATGAACACCACCCGCGCCCCCATGTTCAAGGCCTTTTCCACCGCTTCGGCATTGAATCCGCCCAGAGCGTAATTCAGCACGATGCTGCCCAGGACCTGAACCCGGTCCCCCAGAATCTTATGAACCATTGCCGCCCGATCTGCGGTGATGGTGTTGTGATCCTTTACGGCCAGGACGCGCATGCCGGCCTCGGCCGCGTCACGAGCCACATCGAAGATGTCCTGCTGACGCGGCACCACATCCGGACCGGAGTGAATGTGCAGGTCACAGGCGTTCAACATCAGATCATGAATCTGGTTCCACATGCTTTCCTCGCTTTAAAACCTTGTAATATGCACTTGGGGCAATACATCCGGAATCGCGGGCACAGCCCCGCTCCTGCCATGTGCCGCTCTCGGCTTGAGACGCGGACGGCCGGCTACGGCTGACCCGAGGACAGTTTCTGATTATCGGCCCACTTCTCAAAACCACCCCACTTGAACGGGCCGTACAATCCTTGTGCAATGTCCAGCCGATCCCGTTGCGCGCCGCCCAGCCACATCTGGACGATCTTGTAATCGCGCATGTACTTTTCCAGGTGAAATTCATAAGCATAGCCGTACGAGCCCATCATTTCCATGGCCCTGTTGCAGCAGTATTGGGCGCAGTCGCCAGCAAAGGAACGCGCCGCCGAATATTTGGCCATCATCTCATGAGACCAGTGCGCTCCGTAAATCTCCGGATGCATGACTTGCCAGGTGATGGACAGGTAATACTGCCTGGTCAGTTCGATGTAGCGGAACATTTCCGACAGGTATACGGCGAACAAGGACCGTTCCCGCTGAGGAATGCCGACGATTTCCCTATGCTTGGCCGAGTTGAGCACGATCTCCAGCACCGCCTGGGATAACCCGGTCAAACGGGCCGCACCGGCCAGTCGGCCCAGACCGACGACGTAACCCGTAACGATGGACGCCCCTTGCCCAGGTTCGGTATCAATACGGTAGCGCTTGGGCACGCGCACATCGTCGAAGTAAATGTCCACGTTCTCGTCGGTCCAGCAAAGACCCATTTTCTCATAAGGTTTTGAGAATTCCATTCCTTTGGCGTCAGGGGGGATGTGAATCAAGGCCACCCCGTCCGGACCCTTGGCCGGGTCCGTAGTGCAGACCGTCCAATATCCCAAATGTCCCTGTAAGTTCTTGCTCTGAAAACGTTCAAGCTTCCCGGAAGGCCCCGGCCAGATTTTATGGCCCTTTATGACGTAATCCCCGCCGTCTTCCTTGGCGATGGTCCGGATGGTTCGGAATTCCTGGGCCGGGTCTTCCAGGTTGGCCCCGCCGCTCGGTTCGGTGATGGCCACGCAGGCCGTGTAGGAATCCTCCCCGACGATGCGCGGAGCGAATTCCTTGAGCAGATCGTCCCGCTTGGCCGCCAGCATGAACGAGACGATCCAGTGGATTTTGCCCACCATAGTCGCCAACCCAATGTCCGCCCGGGACAACTCCTCGTTTACCATCTGCCGGACCACCGGCGACAGCCCCAATCCGCCGTAAATCTCCGGCAGGTTGGATTTGGTCACCCCCAGGGCCACCAGCTTGCGGTACAGCTCATGTTGAGTTTCCACGGCCAGCTTTTCATCCCGGTGCCAGCCGCCTTCCAGATCGTGCCGCCGAGGCATCAGTTCCTTGTTGACAAACTGGCGGATGGATTCCGCCATCCGGATTTGGTCCTCGCTGCAAAAAGCCCGGTTGTATTTGAACTTCGGGTCCAACAGTTTGTAATATTCGTCGTTCGACATACTGGTCACCTCCATGGAAAAGGTTGAAACGCTCCGAACCGGGCTGATCTCTCCGATTGCCCGAGACGACGGGCGATTTAAAAAAGTAAACCACCACTGGCCTTGTCGGTGGGTTCAGGAACCGGGGCACAATGCCGATCGCCTTTGTCTTTCGGCTTCTCTCTCATCTCATGAGCACGGTCTTCCGGAAGGAGCCGCTGCCCTTCTTTGTCAGATGACACACCCCTGGGAACGGTTACAAATTCACATAAATGACGCCATTGATCCGCACCCAGTGTGTATAAACCCCCCTCTCTTTTCTAACGGGATTGCGACAGAACTTATTTGTGCAGCAAAAAGGAAGGCGAAGGAGAATATCTGACACACCATATAAAGCATTTTGCCCACTCTCAGTTCGGAGCACTTTTACGAAAAAGAAAGATGGCGGAACGCAGTTTCCAAGAAGCCGAAGATAGTCTACCAGACTTGCTCGGCATGTCAACTCAAAACCACACCTTTGCCTTGAAAGGTTAATCAATCCGAATCCGTGAGCTTGTAAATACGAATCTTCTAGTCTTTCGAGGCCGTTGCAGAGCTAAAAAATGACCGCACAAAGCAAACCGGCCGATTTGGGGTACGGAGCTTTTTTGCCTGCTCCTCGCGCTCGGCCCCGGCTTTGGCTTCAAGCCCCGCTTTGGCCTCCTTTTTCTCAAGCGGGTGCTGGAAAAAGCCCGCGCCATTACCACCCGGAAAATCCTTATGCGTCTTGACCCGGCCCACGATGCGCCGGATACCCGCTGCTGCCCTTGCGAGCCAAAGGAATGTCAGCTATATTATCAAATAGAATCCTTGAATAAAGTAATCTGGGCACCGAAAAACGGATAAGTGCGAGCACAACCGACTATGATATGAATGCGGGCAATTACATATACCCATCGTCTTCACCTCCTAAAGGGTTGATATTGTCAACTCCATAAGATCGATGACTTGCATGTCCTTTTCGAGACCCGCTGTTTTTATGGCATCTTCAAAATGTATGAGACAGAAGGGACAGGCCGTAACGACGATATTCGCTCCTGCTTCTCCAGCCATTTGAATTCTTTTCTCCGCCATCCTCATCTCTTCCTGTTCAATCTCGTGCCAAAGTATGATGTCCCCTCCGCCGCAGCAAAAACTCCTGTCCCTGGATCGTTTCATCTCCACCAAGTTGAGGCCGGGAAGCGCACGCAGCAGTCTTCTGGGCGCATCGTAAATCCCGTTATGGCGTCCTAGATAGCAGGGGTCGTGATAGGTGTAAGTGTCGTTGGGTGAGAGATTCCTTTTAGGTTTCAATTGCCCATTCTCAACAAGGGGCAGGAAGAACTCAGAATAATGGGATGTTGCCAAATAGCCTGGATAATCATTTTTTAAGGTGTTGAAAGCGTGAGGGTCAGTGGTGATGATCCTGTTGAAATTGATGTTTCTCAAGGTCTCCATGTTTTCTTCAACCAGGAGTTGAAAGAGCCCTTCCTCTCCCATACGGCGAACCTGATGACCGGAATCC
Source organism: uncultured delta proteobacterium (assembly GCA_963805125.1). Taxonomy (GTDB): domain Bacteria; phylum Desulfobacterota; class Syntrophobacteria; order Syntrophobacterales; family Syntrophobacteraceae; genus SbD1. The sequence continues at coordinate 576,487 of CAWDTD010000003.1, forward strand.
TTCTCGAGGGATCCGAGAATTCCAAAATTCACCCCGGCGTGATGCAGTCCCTTCACGATGGCAGCGGAGATTTCCTGTATCCTCGGATCATAAGAGGCGTAGCTGTCGACAAAATATAGGACATCCACCTCATCGCCTTCTTTCAATAGCCTCACAGGGACTTCGGGTACCACCCTGGCCCATTCCGCCCGCTTGGCAGCCGGTTTGCCAAAGGGGTTTCCGGTCTTTTCAAACTGCATCAGGACTTGACTTAAAGCTTTGGGGTGCCGAGAAGTCTCTATGAGATGTCGTCTCATGTCTATGATTTTGTCTATATATTCTATAAATACCGGACACTCCTCTTCACACGCCCCGCAGGTGGTGCAAGACCATATTTCATCGGTGCTGATGATATTGCCGACCACGGGCCCCTCCTCCTTATTTTTCGCACGGGAGTTCTTCCAGTTGAACACGGGGTGCTCTCGGTAAGCATGATCCCTGAGCTTGATAGTGACCATCTTGGGTGAGAGTGGTCTACCCACAGCGTTGGCCGGGCAGTTGTCCGAACAGCGACCGCATTCGGTGCAGGTATAGAAGTCGAGAATGTGTTTCCACGTGAAGTCATCGAGTTTGCCGACCCCCATGGTCTCCAGCTCTTCTATTTTTTCCACATCCCATCGAGCAGGTTTAAGGGAGCCCTTTGAAAGTTTTCTAAGAAAGACATTCGGCAGGGCGGTTATAATATGGAAGTGCTTCGAAAAGGGCAGCAGGTTCAAAAATGAGAATAATATGATCAGATGTAGCCAATAGCTCACATAATGAATGGTTTTCAGGATCTGGGGATCCGAGGCAGGCAAGGTAAACATGACCAGTCGAGCAGCCGGAAGCCATCCTTGATCCGACTCAAAAAATAAGAAACCGCTTCCTTCAAAGAACATGTCGGTAATCATGAGAACGGAGATAAGGCAGAGGACGAGGTATGCCTCAAAGTGATGACTACCTTCATAACGGTCGGGCTTTATTATGCTCCGCCTGAGCATGGCCCAGACGCAGGCCGCCAGGACCATCAATTCGAAAACATCTTTCACACTGTTATAGATCGTGCCGAACGGTCCTACCGTGAAGTGGTTGAGAAACGGAACATTGAGCCCCTGAGCCACCAGATCGACAGAACGAAGCACTAGAACGACAAATCCCCAGAAAATGATGATATGAATCACGCCTGCCGTGAGGTAGCGGGGCTGTCGTTTCTGAATGAACCCGTAAGTTATGAGACTCGATATCCTTTCTCTAAGCGACGAAAACCTGGGGTCAGGTTTCCCCAGTCTGAGGAGCTGATATCTCTTGTAGATAACGTGTGAAAACAGTGAAAGGCTGATGATCAAAATCAACCACGTAAAGAGGTATCCAGGTATACCAAAATAGCTGCAAAGGGCGGGGGGTAAAAGAGGCATTTTTTACTCCTGAATTCCAGACTCAAGAACATCGATAGAACGCTTCTCGCCAAAAACCTGGCATGTGAAAAGAGAGACCACCCCGGATGAATTATGCAAAGATTCCTTTTGTAAAAACTTCGATGAACGTGGAGGCCAATTCATCCAATCCTACAGTCCCGTCTTTGCGGTACCATTAAGGCTGTAATGAACCTGCCGAAGAAGGCAAAGAGGCACTCACCAGCGTTGAAAGAATAACCTGAACGACTACCGTCTATTTCCTGGATAGGCGTCAGGTAAGACGGCGCGATAACAAATGTTCACACTATTCTTGCAGGGCTCCTGAGAAGGGGACACTTTAATCTTCTGTTCATCTACGAAACCAGGATCGGCGTCAGGAAATCGTTTTCCCAAGGCTTCTCCTATTTATCTCACACGTCAGGATGTCAAAACTGATCTCATCCGCGTCTTTTGTGGTCTCTCTCACACACTTCATCAGCTCTCCAGGAGTTGCCCCGCTCAATTGAAAATTTCATGAGCTTTTCTCCGGAAGTCGCTCAGAATCAGCAAATCCTTCCATACTTCACCGACTCCTCCTCATTTCGCCTTCAATTTCTCTTTCAACGCGTTCACTACCAAAAAGAGATCCTCCACTACGCCATAATCGGCCACTCGGAAAATCGGAGCGTTCCTGTCCTTGTTGACTGCAACCACAGTATCAGCCCCGGTAATTCCCGCCACGTGTTGAAATGCGCCGCTGATTCCAAGGGCCAGATACACCTTGGGCTTGACCGATTTTCCGGAGGTGCCCACCTGGTAAGCCTTGGGCAGCCAGTGTTTGTCCACCACCGGCCGCGAGCAGGAAACGGTCCCGCCCATCAAGTCGGCCAATTCCTTGACCAGCGGAATATTTTCCTGTTCGCCTACGCCCCGGCCGATGGAAATCAGAAGATCGGCCTGAGTGATGTCGATTTCCCCAGCGCTCGAATCGACGTACTCGAGGACCTCCCGGCGGGACGGTGCCAGGTCGGCCGGGACCGCCAGCTTGACTACCTCCGCCGGTCCTCGTTGAATTTGCTCGGCAGGAAAAGCCCCCGTCCTGACCGTAACCAGGTAACCCGGGGCTTCCTGGAAGGTGACCCGGGAGAACATCTTGCCGCCATATATTTGCCTGATCACTTCGGGGCGGCCGTCGGTAACGTCTATATCCAGGCAGTCCGTGGCTAGAGGCCACCCGATCCTTACGGCCAGGGCCGGGGCCAGGTCCAAGCCCCAAGGTGTATGTCCGATCAAGGTCAGAAAGGGCTGGTGGTCGACAATGATCCGGCCGAGCAGTTCCTTGGACCAATCGGAATCATAATTCTTGAGGCGGTCGTGCCGACAGACGATCAGACGGTCGGCCCGGGCAGCGATCTCATCCTCAAAACCGTCTTCAGGTCCGGCCATCAATGCGGCCGTGACCTTGCCGGACAGTTTTCGGGCCAACTCGTCTGCTTTGCCTAACATCTCCAGGGAAATTTCACGGAGTTTTCCCAGACGGTGCTCAATAACAACTAATATATCAGGCATTTAGATTAACCCCCGTTTCGCTGACAATGCGGATGATCTCTTCTGCGATTCGCGATGGATCGCCTTCGAGCATCACGGTCTCGCCCATATCGGCCGGCGGGTAAATCTCCAGAGTCATGATCCGGGGCGAGAGTTCTTCCGGGCTCAGAGCCAGGCTATTAATATCCCGGACCTCCAGCTCTTTTTTTCGGGCCTTACGCACGGCCATGACCGAAATATACCTGGGTTCGTTGATCCCGGTCTGAATGGTCAACAAAGCAGGCAGATTAATCCGGGAGATTTCCTCCAGCCCGCCTTCCAGTTCCATCTTGATCGTGGCCGTCCGCTCCTCCGGTTCAATCGCTGTTACAACGGTAGCGTGGGGTAGGCCCAAATGTTCGGCCAGCATGATCCCGACCATGCCGTAATTGTCGTCCTCGGCCTGGACCCCGGTTAAAATCAGATCGTAGCTCAGTTCCCGAATGCTTTCGGCCAATACCCTAGCCAGTCCGAAGGAGTCCAGTGACCAGCCGTCCGAAGAGATCCTGATGGCCCGGTCCGCTCCCATGGCTTGGGCTCGCCTGAGGACTTCTTCATCATCCTCGTCACCCACGGTGATCGCCGTCACCGTGCCTCCCAGCCTTTCCTTGAGCAGGATGGCCTCTTCCAAGGCGTAAGTGTCCCATTCGTTGATAGTGAAAGGAAGGGCGTCTTTTTTGATGTCCTTCCCGCTTTCGTCAATCTCCAAGTCCACTTCCTGGGTTATTGAAACCCTTTTGGCACAAACCACGATATCCATTTAGTCAACCCCCGTAGGTTCTTCAAATGTTCGGCCCGGCTCATTTGACCCTTCTTCGGCCCTTTTTGGCGGAAACAAACCACCCCTCCCTGGCCAGGCCCATAAAATGGGCCACGTCGATTTCCCCGGGGTAGACATCCGAACAGGCATTGGCCGAATAGCAGCAAGCCACCCCTTGGTTGCTGTAAATGATTTCCAGGGATTTCTCTTTGGCTTTTCCCCCGGGTCCTTCACCTGGCGTTGGTAGCCAGCACGGCCCTGGGGCCCAAAAAGCCAGCCCGGTCTGCGATGCAGGCGGACCTGCTCGAGATCTTCCGGGCTTTCCATCTTGGGGGCCGTCAGTCAACTCAGACCCTCAACCACCACCGATTCGGTGTCCCCATTGATAAAGTCGGTGCCCGGACCATTGACCAGGACCTGGATTCGCGATCCTTTATGTTCGAAGACCTTGTCCCGGACCACCGGCCCGGTTTCTTCCCTCCGGGCCGGGCATGTTATGATTCAAACCGGAGTTCGTCTTCCAGGTGTTTTAAGAATGACTTCATAAACTCGATTCTGTCCCGGCCGATTTTTTCCGCCGCCGAAGTATGGAAGGTCCCTTCGACCTTGGCCAACAGATCCCGTAAAAATGAAGGAAATGTCTCAATCCGTCCATTAAACGACCCGTCGGTCAGTCCGCGGACCACGGCCCGGATCAGACCGATCGCCCCGATGTATTCCAAGGCGTCGGAGTCCTGGCCGATTTGGGCTTCGATGGTTTCCGGTTGAGGGCCACCATACCGGCTATGGGACTCCAGAACGTGGACGGCCTTCTTGATCTTTTCCTCAGGCAGTCCGGTTTCTTTGAGAACGGCCGCGCCCCGGTCCCGCCCGACCAGGTAGTGCTCTTTGCGGTTTATAGGTACGCCGATGTCATGGATCAAAGCCCCGGCGGTCAAGACCTCCAGATCGGCCCCCAATTGCCGACCCAATTTTTGGCACCATGAGGTCATCCTCACCACATGGTCCGGGCTGGCCACCGGTTCATGGGCCAGGTCGGCCTGGACCTGCTGCCAAACCTTTTCCTCTCGCTCGTTAAGCTCCATCAATTGTTCTCCAAGACTTGTCACAATATTGGTATTATGCCGGCAAAGCACCCGGCCCGGAGAAATCAGCCCGAGGCTGTCGGGGCCGATGGGCAGGACCTGCCTCTCCCTGGCCGCTTCGACAAACGATCACGTCCCCCCCGGGGAACCCTTGGCGGTGAAGACCACAGCAAGATTTGTAGTGTTGTCCAAGATTTCCGGGACCGCGCCCTTGACTAGAGCCGACGGAACGGCAATGACCCCCGCTTCGGCCGGATGCTTCTTTGGGACCTGTCTGACAGTATCATAGGCGAAACGCCGCGGACGCTTCGGCCCCTTTTGCCCAACCGCACCCCGTCACCACCGTGGTTCCATAATCCACCCCGGCCCGGTTGTTTTTCCAGTCAGGCTAAGTCCGTATGCTGGGAAAAGGGCGCCAAAATCGATTTCCATATATGGGCATCCCGGGGGACCAGCCGACTATCCTGACTCAGGGCCAGGATGTTAATTTCGGCGACCACGGCGTCGTAACCCACAAAGACGTCGGCCCCTCTGGACAGTACCTAGACCAAGCCCGGAAGCTGTTTGCCCGAAACATCCGCCCGGGAAATGATCTCCCGGGCCTAATACTGGAGCAGGCGGGACTGCGCAGAAAAACATCCCCCGCTTACGACGGCCGGACCATCGATTTTGTCCGGGGGAAAGCCCCCTCAAGGGCGATAATTCCCCCGGATCCCTTTCAAACGATTAGAGGGCATCTTTGATCAACTGGGCCACGTCCTTGACTTCGATCTGATAGCCCCGGCTCTTGACCCCGTCTTCGAGCATCTGCAGGCAGATGGGGCAGGCTACGGCCATGACCTGAGCCCCCACGGTTTGGGCTTGGTCTGCCCTGGTCATGTTCATGTTGATCTTGGGCATATCATAGAACAAACCGGTCCCCCCGCCGCCACAGCAATAAGCTGTGGACCTGTTTTTTTTCATTTCCACCAGCTCTGCTCCAGGGATGGCCCCCAGCGCCTTGCGCGGCTCCTCGTAAATATTGTTCTTCCGGCCCAAGTAACAAGGATCGTGATAAGCAATCTTCTTTTCGATCTTCTTGGTGGGCTTGATCCGGCCAGCATCAAGCAGTTCTGCCAGAACTTGGGTATAGTGTTTGATCTCCAGCCCTCCCAGTTCCGGATAAAAGGCCGTGAAGGCGTCGTAATCGTGGGGAGAAAGGCAGATCATGCGCTTGATGCCCAAGGCTTTGATAGCCTTGGCATTCTGATCGGCCATATCGGCGAACAAACCTTCTTCACCCATCATCATGGCGAAGGCCCCGCTGTCCATTTCCTTGCTGCCCAGGCAGGCCAACTCCAGGCCGGCGGTCTTAAGCACCGCGACCAAAGCTTCGGCCATTTTAGTCGCCCGGTCTTCATAGGGAACTGTCGCCCCGAGGTAAATCAGGTTTTCGGCCTTGTCCTTCAAACCTAAATCGTCCACCCACTTGTCCTTGGTCTGCCTGGAACCTCCGTAAGGGTTGCCCAGTTTGGCCAGGTTGTTGAGGGCGTCCCGGACCTGGGTCGGGACTTCGCCTTTTTCTGTCTTCAAAGCCCGAAACAGTTCGCCCATCGTCGCTCCGCTGACCTTGGTTTGTCGGTTGCCCGTCCGTTCGATGAACACAGGCTTGTTCAGCGAGCAGTTCCATTCACACCATCGGCAGCCCGTACAAGAGTATGCAATGAAATCGGTCAGGTCACTCTGTTCCAGTTCGCCCGACAGGAAGGCCAAGCCGATCTGGGCCAAACCACGGGCAGCCCCTATTTCGTTTCTGCCTTCAATAAAGACCGGACAGCTCTCGACGCATAACCCGCAAAAGCAATTGATGCAGGTCCAGAGTTGTGGTTCATAGTCTTTAAGGGAGAAAACGGCGCTATCTCTGTCCATCGCCATTGCCGATCACCTCCTAAAATCTCACGTTGGGGTTCATGATGTTTTTCGGGTCAAGAGCGTTCTTTATTGTCTTCATCAAGGCGTAGTATTCTTCGCCCACTTCTTTCTTGACGATCTCGATCTCCATCTCCCGAGGAATGAAACCATGAGTGCCGGTCAGGGAGCCGCCGTGTCGCCAGACCAGTTCGGCATAGTCCCTGAACCAGCGTTTGAAATCGTCAGCGGCCCTTTTGTCGAACTCTTTCCAGTTGGCCAGCATAAGAGACCAGATTTTCGTCCAGCCCTCCTCAGCAGGCACCGGGGCGCCCGGACTGAGGACGAAAAATTTGCCGCTCAGTCCTGGATAACTCTTTCCATCCTCTATTTTGGCCAGGAAGTTCAAAAAGTCCTTATAAAATTCAATAAGATGAGTATTGGAAACCTGCGGGTCCAGAGGGACGATCCGGTTGCCCATCCCGCCGGTCACCAGACGTTCGCTCTGAATTGCGGCCATGCCCATGTATTTTTCCATGGTCTCGTGCATCCGGCCGACAAAATCGGTCGGCGGCATGTCGTCCCGCCAGAATCCGTTGTGCTTCTTGCAAACCTCATCGACGTGCTGTTTCATGGCTTCGACCGCCGCCGGCTGACCAAGGATATGATGGTCCACAAGCATGATCACGTCTTCCGGCCAGGGCATCTCCACGCTCTGTTTTACGGCCTGGCTGAGCTTCCATTTATGGTAGGCTTTCGCTCGCCAAATAGTTCCGGCGTTTATGGGAGACCTCAATTCCATATAAGCGCTGAGGCCGTCCTCAATGCTTTTGAAAGCCCGGATGCCGTAATAATAAGCCGGCGGATTGGGGATGAATCTTTCCGTGATCTTGGTGATGATGCCCAGAGTGCCGCGGGAGCCGATGAACATGGACATCATGTCCAAACCGACCACCGACTTGGTGGGCAGCCTGCTGCCCCGCCCCACCTGGACCACGTTGCCGTTGGCCAGCACGACTTCCAGGCCCCGGATGTGGTCGCGGGACCCGCCCCACCGGTTTTCGAACTTGTTGTAACCGGAGATGGCGGCCCGGGAGCCAAGCGTGGATGCCCGGTTCATCGTTGGAAACTCCAGGGATAGGTAGCCCCGTTCGGATAAAAAGTTAAGGTAGTCCACCACCCGCATCCCTGCCTGGCAGGTGATCCTGAAGGCCGGTTCGTCAAAGCTGACTAACTGGTCCATGCTGGTGGTGTCTATCACAATGGCCCCCTGCATGCTCTCGGCCCCATACGTGCAAGTCCGGCCGCCCTGAGGAATCAGGGGAATCTCGTACCTATTGGCGTACTTAACGATGGCCACCACGTCCTCGGTGGTCCGGGGACGCACCACAGCGTCGGGGGTGAAATCACTCAGTTTTTCGTGAAGCATAGCTTCGGGACCATGGCTAATGCGGTGGACAATCCTGGTAGGTTTATCCAGGCTGACGCCCTCTTCCCCGATGCTTCGGGTGATGTCTTGAATGCATTCCTGAAAGGCTCCCATAACCACCACCTCCTTGCCGGTCCGACGCCTCAAGTCTGGACCCGCCAGTTAAAGTTCATAAAAACCATTCATTGCCGAGCTCACCCCCCGGCCGCGCCGGGAAGGTCTGCGAAGCTGTGACGCGCTCCTCTGTAAGGATGCAGCCGCACAGCCTGTGAATCTAGGCAGCCTGAGAAATCGCTCCTCCGTCGGATTCGGTAATCCATGGAGACCCTTTTCAGGACCCGCTCAGCTATCGGCGTGAAATAAAGACTGGATAGATATTGATAAATGACCCCATGGACTTTCTGCAGATTACCGACCAACTTCTTCAATTAACCGCCCGCAGACAGATGATCATCTCATCCTGCAGCCGAGCGGGTTTCTTTCACCAATGTCGGCGACACCATAAAGTCAACAGGATCTCGTTTCAAACGAGCAATGATCATGCCATGACATTCGGCCCCCCAACAACGCGCAGAAAACGAGCTTGTTGCAAGCATGCGCAATGTGGGAAAAACTCGGGATAAAGAAAGCGTGAAATCAATTATTTCATTCTTGAACTATATGAAATAATTGATTTCACATATGAAATGCCGGCTACAGCCGGTAGAATATTTTCCGGTCGTATCCGGTTTGAAGAACTTTATTGCCGATGACGGGGTCCTCAACCCGAGCAGCTCATCCAACTCCAGGCCAATTTTTAAAAATCAGCCATGATGTCCCTTCTCTCTTTTGAATTTTACCTATAACAGCCGATTAAAGTGCCGTGGGCTTCCCCTAAGGCCCTGGGATTTTTCCAGCCGCCTTAAGGGAAGGTCTAAATGGGAAACCCAACCGATTAATCGACCTGTACGGTCAATGACCATGCAGGGCCGCGTTCACGGGGACATCACATGGGGATTTTTTCCGCCATGGCGAACTTTTCTTCATGCTGGGGAATCAGAATGTCGGCCAGGCCCTTAATCTTCAGTGCGCTGTCAAAAGCAGCCAATGCGTCGCAATGGATGCCTGGAGTAAAGGCAGGCCAAAGCACTTTAAACTCGTCGGGCACCTCGAAATTCGCGAGCGTGGCGCAGAAACCGCTGATCACGGCTAGACCCTTGTCGGTTTCAATGCCTACGGCCTGTGTGCCCGGAGTATGGCCGGGCGCCGGGATGACCCGAATCCCCGGCAAGATTTCGCATTCCCCGTTAACCGTGGCAAACTTCACGTCAGCATACAGTTCCTTGGGATAAATCGCGGCGAATAGGGCGTGCGGCGAATAAGCGAACTTCAGTTCGGCCTCCTGGCAGATCACCTTGGCATTCTTGCACAAAGAGGCGTTGGCGACATGATCGAAATGCAGATGGGTGGCTATAATATAATCGATGTCCTCAGGTTTTTTGCCGAGCTTGCCCAGCGCCTCTTCAAAAGTTTGAACGTGCTCGCTGCCACCATGCCAGTAGGTGTCGATAGTTTTCTTGCTGGCCCCTGTGTCGATCAGGACATCCTTGCCGCCGGCATTGACGTACCAGGCCACTACCGGCATCATGATGCTTGTGCCGAAATTGGCGAAATAGGTCATCAAACTTTTGTCCAAACCAATTTTTGAAACCAATACTGGATAAATCACGTGACCCATAATGTACCTCCTCAACGTTAAGAGTGTTCGAAATGAGTTACCGGAAAACACCAAACATCATCACACATTTGTTGCACCCAACCCGCAATCACATACCAGGATGACACCGGCATGCGTGGACGGAAATCCCTTTATCTTGTGGTCCTTACAGAGCAAGAGCGCAAATGGCTCGACCGCTGAATGCTCAACACCAGCGGAAATTGGCTGCCGCCCAATATGGTGAGGGCACCTTAGGGCGCTCGAAAGTGTTTATGCCTCGATGCTGCGTTTATTTCCAAAGCAGGAGAGGCATATCACTGCTGAATGAAGAGGACGAGTGCGCAAAAATCCTGCTTGGATGGACGAAATCGCTTTGACAGTGATGTAATTGGAGCGCCAAAATGGAACATGCATGCCCTAGAGTATATGCCCACATGCCAGTTAATTCGACAATTTGCAACTCGATCGTCCAACGTAAAGTGGTACCGCTCTTCCAAATTCATTGAAAAAGCCGAAAAAACTTCCTCCTGCCTTTCCAGGCCCGATTCCTTTTGTCCGGCCCAGGGACCGGCCTTCATCAGGCAGCCTTGAGCTCAGCTTTCACCGCTTGCAATTTTTTGGCCGATTTCGCCATCCAGTCCGAGTTCCTTCAGCTTGGCCATGGTCGGGACACCTTGTTCGCTCCAGCCGCGATGATCGTAATAATCGGCCAGCATCATCGCCAGATTTGGGATATGGCCCTCGCTTCCGCCCTCCTTCAGCGAGAGGGTTAAAAGACGTTTGGGCAAGGTGTCGTCTTTATGGCTGAAACCGAGCTTCGAATTGATCAGTCTTTTAAGGTTTATGGCCCGCTCTCCGATCTGCAACACTTCCCGCTGGTCCACGTCCCAGCCGGTGGCCCTGGCGATCAGTTCGACCATGTGGTGACTCCGCACACCCCCGTACATGGAAAACTTGCACATGACCATAGATTCCATGACTTCGCACATGTCCTGGAAAACCGCGGTCCACTGGCCTTTGCCTTCCGGATTAAATCGTTCCATAGGTTCGGAGTAGCCCAGGTCAGGGAAGGTCACCCCACGCTCCAGCCAATACACGGGCGCGGTGATGTGGCAGCCGCCCCTGGCCGCCGTGGCGTAGGCAACGGCCCAACTGCCGAAGCCCCGCGGGTCATGCATGGGCAGTTCGAAGCCCTTGATCTGAATGGCTGCTTCCTCGGCCCCGCTCCCGATGCGCTGAGCGGCCCGGAGACTTCCTTCGGCCAGGAGATCGCCCAGACCCTGGCGACGGGCGATCTTTTCCACCATGGTCACAATGCTCCGGCCATTACCCCAGGACAAATCCAGACCGTCCAGGTCGTCGTCCTTCAGCAGGCCCCTCTCCCGGCATTCCATGGCCAGGGCGATGACCGCCCCAGTGGATAGGGTGTCAAGGCCATAGCGGTTGCACAGGTCATTCGCCTTGGCGATGGCCCCCACGTCATTATTCAGACATAAAGGGCCGAAAACGGCTATGGTCTCGTATTCCGGCCCCTTGCCCTTCAGCCCCGCATACTCGCCTGTCTTGAGTTCAATCTGACGGCCGCAGCCGATGGGACAGCCCCTGCAGGTAGTCTTGCCCGTCAAAATGGCCTGGGTCACCGCCGGACCAAACAGCGGCTTGATCCCTTCATCCCAAGCCCCCTGGGTCCAATTTTTGATGGGCACGTCGCCTTTGGCGTAGAAGGCCTCCATGCCCACATTGGTGCCGTGGGTGTGGAGGGCCTTGCGGGCAGCCGAGTCCTTGATCATCCTGAAGAGGGAACTTTTCAGCGTGGCAAAGCCCTCTTCATCGGCCAACTCCAGACGGCCGGTCCCCCGGACCGCGATGGCCTTGAGGTTTTTGCTCCCCATGACCCCGCCCAGACCACCCCTAGCCGCGGCCCGGCCGTGGTCGTTCATAATAGAGGCGATTCGGCACCGGTTTTCCCCGGCCGGACCGATGCTAAGGACCCGGACTTTGGGATCGCCCAGTTCCCGCCGGAGGATTTCCTCAGTCTCGTAAGTGTCCCGGCCCCATAAAAAACCGGCTTCCCTTAGTTCGGCCTTTCCGTCGGCGATCCAGAGATAGACCGGCCGTTCGGCACGACCTGAGACCACGATGCCGTCGAAGCCGGCGTACCTAAGCTCCGGGCCCCAGTACCCACTGGCGTGGGCTTCGCCCCAGCCGCCGGTCAAGGGCGACTTGGCCGCGACCACGTACCTGGCGGCACAAGGGGCCGGCGTGCCGGTAATAGGGCCGGTGGCAAAGACCAGGTCGAGGCTAGGATCAAAGGGGTCCTTGGACCAGTCCATCCCAGCCAGAAGCCTGGTAGCCAGGGCACTCCCCCCAAGATAAAGGCGGGCATCCGACTGGTCGATTTTCTTGGTGTTGATAGTTGACTCAGAGAGCCCTACATAAAGCATTCTACATTCATATCCGGACATAAGTAACCCCAGGCAAAGTCTATGGATTTGGATATATTGTTTGTGTATTGGATTTGATTGCCTACAATAGGCCCTTGTTAATTTTATAATTTACAATCCAGCTTCTCAACAGTTTTCTTCGTCTGGTGACCGGCTAAAGTTTAGTGCCGTCATCCGGAACGATCTGATTTCTCAGTCTGCCTGATACCAGCAGCCTGCGAGCTGTTTCCGCAGCTTTAAATCGCTGTTCGTAGAATCCGCGCTGCGAATAATACGCACCATGCGGATTAATTATTAATCTGCCTGAAATCCACTCTTCATTATTTATCCAGTCCCTGATCAGGGGATGATTCTTGTCCGGCGGCTCCTGCGGCAGTACATCCAGAGCGGCATTAGTCAATTGACCGCTCTTCAGCGCCTGCTCTATGGCGTCGAAATCCTTCAAGATAGCACCCCGTGCTGTATTAACAACTGATGAACCTTTCTTCATCTTATTGAAGAAGTCCGCGTTCATCATACCCTTGGTCTCACTTGTCAGCGGGCAGTGCAGCGTGATGATATCCGATTGACTTAGAATCTCATCCATCGTTTCAACGCGTTTATACCCCACCGCTTTTTCATGGCCGCACGGTTGATAGGGGTCGTAACCCAGTATCTTTATCCCAAAGTCTTTCATCCTGTTCACCACCGCTGTTCCGATTCTTCCAACGCCAATAACTCCCAGCGTGTTATCCGATGTCCGCCGAATTTCCTTAATCGTATTCTGCTGCCAGCCTTTGGTATAAAACCTGCTCGCCCGGTCGTATGTCAGAATCCTCCGCACGCAAGCCAAGATCATCGCACAGGCTGTGTCAGCGACTTCTTCCGTCCCGTAATCAGGATTGTTTGAAAACGGAATCCGGCGTTTGGCCAAGGCGTTATAATTTACGTTATCGTATCCCACACCGTAGCGCACGACGATCTTGCAGTTGTCCAGCACATTCACCGTATCCATTTCAACACCAAAGCGCCAAACCAGCAACGCCTCAACTTTGCGCCACTGGTCTTCACTTTCTTTGGAACTGCGCCAATCCTTCAGGAAGATGAATTCCGCTTCCGGAAAACCCTCCTCCTCGATATTTGATGGCGGAACCACGTAATCCGTTATCCCTACCAGGTATTTCTTCGCAGTCATTTCGGGTTTCTCCCTATTTTGTCAGGGCAGTTTCGCTGCTATCGCGTCACCCATTTCCGCAGTCGAATACTTGCCACCCATATCTTTGGTTTTAACTTTACCTTCTTTTAATATGGCTTTTACAGCAGACAATATATTCGCCGCTGCTTTATCTACACCGATATGCTCGATCAGCATCCGCATCGCCTCAATTGAGGCAACCGGATTCACAATGCCTTTTCCTGTATATTTCGGGGCTGAACCGTGAATCGGCTCAAACATCGATGGATATGTTCTCTCCGGATTGATATTGCCGCCCGCCGCGAATCCCATACCTCCCTGCAGCATAGCGCCCAGGTCCGTTATTATGTCGCCGAACAGGTTAGATGCGACAATAACATCAAAATAATCCGGATTTTTCACAAACCACATTGTTATTGCATCAACCATCGCGAAGTCAGCTTTGACATTCGGATAATCCTTGGCTACTTCATTATATACATCATCCCAGAATACCATAGAATAATTCAGAGCGTTCGACTTCGAACAGTTTGTAACCATACCGACATATTTAGCGTCTTTGCCTTTTAATTTGCCTCGTTTAAGTGCCAGCTCGAACGCATAACGCATTACTCTTTCCGTACCCTTACGAGTGAATACGGCTGTCTGCAGAGCAACTTCATCCTTTGTTTTCACTTTGAACCTGCCGCCCATCTGAGAATATTCACCTTCTGTGTTCTCACGAATTACTGTCAGATCAACTTTACCGGGTACCGCTGTTCTCACTGGTGTATCTACACCTTCGTACAGGCATATCGGCCTTAAATTTACACTCTGATCAAACCCCTTTCTGATCGCAAGCAGCAGTGTCAGACTTATATGATCAGGCACCTTCCCCGCGTCACCGATACAGCCCAGGTAAATCGCATCAAAGCCTGACAGAATATCCAAAGCGTTTTTCGGCATCATGTCGCCATTTTTCAGGTAATAGTCGCAGCCCCAATCAAACCATTCGCATTCAAAGGAAGCTCCACACTTCTTCATTGCCGCTTCACCAACCTTGAGGGCCTCTTTGGTTACTTCCATTCCGACGCCGTCTCCCGGTATAATTGCCAGTTTATAGCTGCTTTTTCCTGCTGGGTTTGCCATTTGCTATTTTCTCCTGTCTACTATAAGTAGTTGTTCTGAGTGGATCTCGCCGAAACCCTCGATGCATTTAATCGTCACAAAAGGCGCTTGAGAACACATTTTCGATTAAATTTCGCGCACGTCCGGCCAATCTCCCTTCGGGCTGGCCAAAACAGATTACTGGCGGCCCACAACACTGCTCGCTCTTAATCCATTTTATCCTCCAGCGAGCAAAGGCAACAGGACGATCCGATCATCGGGAGCAAGGGCCGTAGGGACCGACGATACCCTGCCGTTCCTGACAACCAGTTTTGATTCGCCATCGGGAATTTGAAGATGAGCGAGCAGGGTAGCCACAGTGGACCCCTCAGACATTTCCAAAACAGCCTCCCGGCGGCTGTCCGGCCGGTATTTGCTCAGTGTCATTTCCAGTCGCACAATTATTTTCATTTCGACAGGAATATCCCCTGTTCAAAAGGAATAGCACATTGCCAATTCTTCTTGAGGTACATCGAAGACCGAACCGGTATCAGGGCACGGCTCGCTGTAGAAGAATTCAGGCAGCCGGTCATGCACCGGGCCGAAGCCGGCCAATCGGTTGAACTGTCGCTCTGTGATAATTGTTTGCTTACTCACTTCTTGTAGCTGTTCTATGCCCCAACTCCAGCCATAGCGAGCGTTGACCAGTTCAGCTAATAAATCAAGACGAGGGGCCAAGGCCACCGACACGAACATGCAAATCCCCAGAGAATCAAAGACACCTACGATCAACTGAACCTTGCGGGAAAGTTCTACCTGGCCGACCGGGCTCAAATGATCCACCTGAGCACGAGCGGTGGTGCCGGCGGTGTGATCGGCCCCCATAGGACAGACCGAGTAAGTTACTCCCAGACCTTTAACGCTGCGCGGGTCATAGGCTGCCATGGATTGTCCCTTTACCGCCGGAACTCTGGTGTTGCCAAATATTTTACCCGTTATCACCGCTCCCGCTCCGACTACACGCCCCAGCACAGAACCGCGTCCGATCTCGTGGATCAGTTCGAGGGCCCGCTGCCGATCGCCAAAGGGCAGCACATTTGCTTCCATCGCTACTCCCATGGCTACTGCCGTCTCTATAGTATCCAACCCATAATCGTTGCACGCATAATTGATCCGGGCGATAGTATCAAGGTCATCGATGCAGCAGTTGGCTCCAAAAAGGCCAATCGTCTCATATTCCACGGAAGACACGACAGCTTCCCCTTCGGGATCTGGAAAAACATTGGAACAGCCGATGATACAGCCTGGCATGCAGTTATGAGTGGTGCGACCTTTGCCGCCCCGGCGCTGGATGAGGTTGTAGAGTGCTTCTCCGTCAATCTTGTCAGCGCCGTCGAATCGTCCCCTGGAAAAATTGCGAGTCGGAAGAAATCCCAAAGCGTTAGCCGTCGCAACCATTCCAGAGGTTCCATATTTGGTGTAGGCGCGGATGACCGGCGAGGCTTTGATCGTTGCCACATACTCTTTGATGCAACTTTTCAAACGAGCCCCGTCATTTGCCGGGAGGTTGCGGGTGCCACTGTCGTCAATGACCAGTGCCT
The DNA here is from genome assembly GCA_963805125.1 of uncultured delta proteobacterium. Taxonomy (GTDB): domain Bacteria; phylum Desulfobacterota; class Syntrophobacteria; order Syntrophobacterales; family Syntrophobacteraceae; genus SbD1. The sequence continues at coordinate 592,648 of CAWDTD010000003.1, forward strand.
TGATACCTTTGGCCCCCATGACCGCTCCCAATCCACCTCGACCGCAAAATCGGTTCGGATTGCCATCCTGGTCCAGATTAGCGATCCCGGCGGAACTCATCAGATACTCCCCGGCCGGTCCGATGGAAGCCACGCCGATCTTCGAGCCGAAACGGGTTGTCAGTTGGTTTGCCAACCGATAGTTGCCCATGCCTCGGTAACCATCCGCAGGGAGGATTTCGCAGCCTGCCTGAGAGAGTTTGAGCAGGAAGAGTGAGCCGCCGGGCGGTCCTCCCTCTATAATCAGAGCCTTGAGGCCCAGTCGCGCAAGCTTCGAGCCGGTTATCCCGCCGCCGTTGCTCTCCTTGGCCCCTCCGGTGAGCGGGCTCTTGGCTCCGATGGAAATGCGGCCGGAGCCCGGAATGACGGTTCCGCCCAACAGACCGGATGCAAAGATCAGTTTATTGCCTCGTCCCAAGGGGTGGCACTCCGGTTCCACCTCATCCAGCAGGATTTTGGCAATCAGCCCGCGTCCGCCCAGAGCCTCGTAAGCAGAGGGAACGGTGTAGTAGGTGTGGGATAGATCACTCATATTGACGCGCAGTATCTTTTCCATAAAATCAGATGACCCTTTTCGGTGCGGTGGCGGCTTTGTTCATTTCCGGAGTGCTCAACACCGAATCTTCAGCATACCCTGTGCTTGCAGCCGCACGAGGTGCCGGTGCGGCTAAATGCACAGGAGTTGCAAAGAAAGATAACGCTCTACCAGCACTTCATAGAGGCTTTGGCGATGGCCGTGAGCTCCTTGGCGCCGACCCGACGAGGCGTCCCCACCAGGAGTCGCATCTGTTTCAACGTCCCTTCCACAATTTGTGGAATGTCTTTTTCCGTATAACCCAAAGCACTAATGCCGTTGGGGAAGTCGATGTCTTTCATAAGTTCCCGGATGGCCTGCCCCAGGCTCATAGCAGCATCCATAACAGACATGCCCTTGGTGTTGACCCCCATCAGCTCGGCGGCTCGAGCATGCTTTTCGGGGAACACCGGAGCAGTAAATTCGAAAGCCGCAGGGGCCGTCACCGTCACAGTGATACCATGGGGAACCATGACCTCATCCTCTTCGTAGTCCGCCGGCTTATAGTCTCGAACCATGCCGGCCAAAGGGTAGGCCATGGAATGGGGGATATGGACCCCTGCATTGCCAAAGCCGATTCCGGCAAAAGTGGAACCAGCCATCATATGCCATCTGGCCTCCAGATCATAAGGATTGGCAACGGCTCGCCGCAGGTATTTACCACCAAATTCGATGGCCTTTTCACACCAGATGTCGCTTATGATGTTGCAGCCGATGTAAGAAGGCCGCTCGCCGGGGCTATTGGGGCGGCGGCGTTTGTCATACGGCATTGTCGTGTAGGATTCCAGCGCGTGGGTCAGCACGTCCATGCCGGTGGCTGCGGTGACCAGGGGCGGCATGGTGATGGTGATCAGAGGGTCGATGAGGGCCATGACAGGTCGAAGGAAGGGATGTGAGATGCCGGTTTTCAATTTCATGTCCAGGATGTCCAGAACCGCTGCCGGAGTGCTTTCACTGCCGGTGCCGGCAGTCGAAGGGATTGCAAGCATCGGCTTGATCGGACCGGGGATGGGCTTGCCTGCTCCGATAGGCTTGTTGATATAGTCCATGATTGGCGCCGGATAGGTGTTCAAAAGATTGGCCGCCTTGGTAGTGTCAATGGTGCTGCCGCCACCGATGGCCACATACAGATCGTAAGCGGTCCCCTTGATATCTTTGGCAGTCTTGTCAAAGGATTTGTCGGTGGGCTCCACGTGCACTTGATCGTAAATGTCGACGCCAATCCCCTCCTGCTCGATGACTTTCTTGATTTCGTCGGGAGAACCGGTTTTCCTCAGGTTCTTATCGGTGCAGATCAAAACCTTCTTAGCACCCAGCCTTTTGGCTTCGTAGCCGGCTTCAGAAGCGGCGCCGAAACCAAACTTAATAGGAACAGGATAGAATCCGATGATACTTTCCGTAGGGTATACAGGACCATTCATGCTTTTTGCTCCTTTCGTGGCGAGTTTGCGTTATGCGGGTTCCGAGATCCCCGCTTTCTCAGGCGTTGATCATTTAGCTGTAGAATTCGGGGGCCTTCTTCATGGTGTTGAAGAAGTCCATCTCATGCGAATACATGAGTTGCGCATTGTGCTTTTTGACCAACTTGCGGGCCTTTTCGATTGAGGACAGAAAGGCGACGCTATCGTACACAATCCCTGAAAGCCGGGCCGGAGGCCCAAAATTTGCGCACTGATAAATGGCGTCAGCGGGGAAGATGAGAGTGCCGGATTGATCCAACTTGACCACAATCCCCAGTACACCGGGGGTATGGCCCGGTAAGGTGACCACATCCAAGCCGGGAAGCAATTCAAAATCGTCTTCTACCAGTTTGAACTTGCAGGGAACTTGCAAATCCTCACGGATGTAGGCCCCATGTGTAATCCGGTCAGGGTTGGTATGGGTCGACCTGAGGCCGAAAGTGAAATCATCTCGGTGCACATAGACATCGGCATGGGTAAAGAGCCCAAGATTACCAGCGTGGTCCAGGTGCATGTGGGACAGCACAACAATGTCGATATCCTTGGCGGTGACCCCTGCTTTCTGCAGTTGCTTCTCAAATCGCTGATCCTCGCTATGGAAGTAAGGAAATAGAGAGGTGAGATATTCCGGCCAGTAGCCCTTCATGGCATTCGCGGGACAGCCGGTGTCGAATAATATTTTTGCCTCGGGATGATCGATCAGCACAGCATACACCGGGATCTTGATCCAATTGTGAGTCGGGCTCTTGTTGGCTACAGTGGCGCAAGTTTCCATGGCCACCATGTGATTGGAGTCACATTCCAGGTAACCGTTATCCAGAACGAATACTTTCATTGTGAATCCTCCTAATCCTGTTTGTCTGTGGGAAAATGCACATGACCCTAATTGATGACGCATTTGACAGGTTCACTCAGAAGACTGTCAAAACTCTGCTTAATTCTTTCCCTCCTTTCTAGAGTCCCGCAAGAAGCTGAATCTTGAAATTCCAGACGGGAGCGTTAACTTAGTTTGCAGTCGTCTCATCGCCCTTCAGTCCTTCACGCGGACAGTCTTAAAAAGGGCGCTCGCATCCTCCGCATTGCGCGATCAAGCAGCAATGTCTGGGATATGGCATTGCTCATGGCTTCGAATTGATCGGGACGAATTTTCTCCTGCTCATGCATACCTAAGAACTCTTTGGGCGCGGAGCCTGTCTTGCACAATAACCCACTGGCCCGCTCTTTTCAAGATCGTTACGATTTTTGCGGCCTCCTTGCGCAAGCTTACGCACAAAGCCACGCCCAGTCTTTCAAAACGGGCCATGCGGCTAACGTACAGGGTTGCAAAGAAAGATAACGGTTTACCAGCACTTCATAGAGGCTTTGGCGATGGCCGTGAGCTCCTTGGCGCCGACCCGACGAGGCGTCCCCACTAGAATTCGCTGCTGTTTCAACGTCCCTTCAACAATTTGTGGAATGTCTTTTTCCGTATAACCCAAAGCACTAATGCCGTTGGGGAAGTCGATGTCCTTCATGAGTTGCCGGATGGCCTGCCCCAGACTCATAGCAGCATCTGAAACAGACATGCCTTGAATGTTCACCCCCATCAGCTCGGCGGCTCGAGCGTGTCTTTCCGGGAACACCGGGGCAGTAAATTCGAAAACCGCTGGGGCCGTCACCGTCACGGAGATACCATGCGGAACCATGACCTCATCCTCTTCGTAGTCCTCCGGCTTATAGTCGCGAACCATGCCGGCCAAGGGATAGGCCATGGCATGCGGAATATGGACCCCGGCATTGCCAAAGCCGATTCCGGCAAAAGTGGAACCAGCCATCATATGCCATCTGGCCTCCAGATCATAAGGATTGGCAACGGCTTGCCGCAGGTATTTACCAACAAATTCGATGGCCTTTTCACACCAAATGTCGCTGATGACGTTGCAGCCGATATAAGTAGGCCGTTCGCTGGGGTGATTGGGGCGGCGGCGTTTGTCATACGGCATTGTAGTGTAGGATTCCAGGGCATGGGTCAGCACGTCCATGCCGCAGGCTGCGGTGACCATGGGCGGCATGCTGACGGTGATCAGGGGATCGATGAGGGCCATGGCAGGTCGAAGGAAGGGATGTACGATGCCGCTTTTCAATTTCAGGTCGAGGATGTCCAGAATCGCTGCTGCAGTGCTTTCGCTGCCGGTACCGGCAGTCGAAGGGATGGCCAGCATCGGCTTGAGCGGGCCGGGGATGGGCTTGGCTGCTCCAATAGGCTTGTTGATATAGTCCATGATAGGCGCCGGATAGGTGTTCAAAAGATTGGCCACCTTCGTGGTGTCAATGGTGCTGCCGCCGCCGACGGCCACATACAGATCGTAATCGGTCCCCTTGATGTCTCTGGCAGTCTTGTCGAAGGATTTGTCGGTGGGCTCCACGTGCACTTGATCGTAAATGTCGACGCCAATCCCCTCCTGCTCGATGACTTTCTTGATTTCGTCGGGAGAACCGCTTTTCCGCAGGTTCTTATCGGTGCAGATCAAGACCTTCTTAGCACCCAGCCTTTTGGCTTCGTAGCCGGCTTCAGCAGCGGCGCCGAAACCAAATTTGACAGGAACAGTGTAGAATGCGATGACACTTTCTGTTAGGGGTACAGGGCCTTCCATGCTTTTTGCTCCTTTTGTGGCGAGTCGGCGGTTTACGGGTCCCGAGATCCCCGCTTTCTCAGGCGTTGATCATTTGGGCCTTCTTCATTACGTTTAAGAACTGCATCTGATGCGAATACGTGACTTGCGCATTGATCTTTTCGACCAGCTTGCGGATCTTTTCAATTGAGCCACATATATGGATGTCATTATACACAATTCGCGAAAGCCTGTCAAAACTCTGATTAATTCTTTCCCTCTTTTCTTGAGTCCCGCAAGGAGCTGAATCTTGAAACTCAAAGCGAGAGCGTATTATCACTTGGTTTGTAGTCGTCCCCTCGCCCTCCCGCCCCGGTGCTTCATGTCTCAACCATGGGTGGCAATCTGCTGTGTGGACGGTCCTAAAAAAGGGAATTCACGTCCTCCACTCGATCCAGTTCCATGATGGTTTGACCCAACTCCTGCACTCGCTCCGATCCCCATGCCGGCGTGGCCATGGAGCTAAATTTGGCGAGTAACTCCGCACTGCTGACGGGATTTTCCGGATCCCCCCGAGGATAATCAGTACGGCCTTCATAGCACTGGCCCGAATGCAGTGTGATCGCCACTGCTGAGGGCCAGCGGGCCGGATGGAGGGCATCCAAATCGGAGTCCAGGAGGAGTGTAGTCCGAGACATGAGCCAACGGATTTGCGGGTCCATCAGGTGCTCTGCCGTGAAATCTTCCGGGCCGCAACGACCCGCTTTCAACGCCAAGGCTACACAGAAGGGGAGGCTGAATTTGGCCTCATAGAGCGTCGCAGGCTCGTGATTGGCCGTGATATCGAGGCCCGTACGATAGATCTTTACTGTGATAGCGGCGACATCAGCGAGTTTGATCTGATGACGGCTGGCCAGTTCCAGAGTTATATCCAGTGCCGGATGGGTGTGTCGGCAGCAGGAGTGGATCTTGAAGGAATTTTCTTCGATCCGGTAAGGAGCATACCCCAGGCCATCGCTGATCTTGCTCAGTTGGAACTGAGGCGCCGTAGCCCGGCAGAAACCCTTTTCCCCTTCTAAGATTCGGGTGGCGCCGGTAAAGCCTTGAGCCGCCAACAACGCAGCCAGCAAACCATTCTGAGCAGCCTTGGCCGGATGCAAATGCTTTGACATGGCACCGTCAGCCAGGAACTCCCACAGGCCGGCAGCCTGGGTGCCCGCTGTACCCAGAGCCCACACGAGCTGGTCCAGGTTAAGCTTGAGCAATTTTCCCGCCGCCGCCGCCGCACCGAAAGTGCCGCAGGTGCCTGTGGTGTGCCAGAAATAATAGTGAGATGGAGTAACTGCCTCCCCTATACGAATCGCCACTTCATAGCCTGCCACGATAGCCTCCAGCAACTGCCGGCCGTTGGCGTGCAGCAGCTCTGCCGCTGCCAAGGCTGCCGGGATTACTGCTGCCCCTGCATGAAGGATGGCCCCCCGATGGACATCGTCTAACTCCATGATGTGCGAAGCGATGCCGTTGCCGAGGGCTGCGTTGACACATGAGGTCTTCTCGTTGGTGGCGAGCAGGGTCGCCTGGGGCGCGCCGCCCAGTTCCCGCAATATCGAAATTGCCAGCCGTGCGGGTGTCTCTTGGCTCCCCAAAGCGCAGGATCCCACCCAGTCAAGAAAGGCCAGTCGCGCCGATTCCAGGGTCTTTGCCGGGAGGTTGTCATAGCCGAGACCGGCAATGAATTCAGCCAGTTGACAAGATAACTTGGCACATTGTGACATGGGGCATTGTCCTCAACTTTCGACCTGATACTTTTTCCAGAGATTTAATAAGCCATTCAGCAGGTGTTCATCCGTGCCAACTACTCGAGGGCCGCTATCCTGATCCCTTTGGGGCACTTTTCCGGAAGCTGGTCTATAAAGAGCTTGAGGATCTCCGGGGGCACCTCCATCAGCCGAATCCGGTGCTCACCCAGAGCGTCCCTCGGGTCCATGGCAAGGCGTAGAGCCTTCACAAGTTCAGCCGGTCTTATTTCCACCGCCGCATCGAAGGCCGCATTGCAGGCGCCGCATAAAATGCAGGTCGCGGGGTCCTCGAGTTTTCGGGCGACTTCGGGAGACATCCGGCCATCATAATCATCGCGCAGAACGAGCCATGGGACGACGGCCTTCAAGGATTCAAAAAAAGGATCGATATCGACCACCAAATCCTTCAACTGCCGGAAGTGAGGAAGCGGCTCGATCGTTATAGTTGCTCCATTTTCGACGGCCTTACCAATAAGGGTTTGACATGCCAGGGCAGGCAGGCCGTTTATGCACACGGCACAGGAACCACAGATGGCGCTTCGGCATGAGCGGCGAAAAGAAAGGCTTGGGTCCTGTTGCCATGCGAGGATCAAGGCATCCAGGACCGTCTGGTGCGCCTCGACGTCAAGTGTGAATTGCTGATGAAATGCTACTGTGTCCCTGGCGGGATCGAATCGCGATACTCTTAACGCCACTTCCATAGTTAGTAGCCTCTCTGCTGCGGTTGATAACGAGTTATGTTCACCAGGCCTTTGAGGAATTGGGGTCCTTTTTCGCCCTTGCGGGCAAAAGTGTGATGCAGCCAGTTGTGGTCGTCGCGTCCGGGATAATCCATCCGGTAGTGCGCTCCTCGGCTTTCGGTACGGGCCAGGGCGCCCCGGGCAATGAGTTCTGAGAGGTCCAGCAGGTATCCGACTTCCAGATAATCCAAAAGGGCATTATTAAAAGCTTGAGATCCGCCCGGAAGGGAGAGTCTTCGATAACGCTCCCGCAACTTTTTCAAACCGTTTACGGCGTCTTCCAGTTCGCTACCCGTCCTGAAGACACCCACCTGGTTGGTCATGACAGTGGTCATTTCCCGTCGAATGGCAAACGTGCTATCACCGCCTTTTGCTGCCCCGGGTTTTTTTGCCAGGATCTCATTCCATGGTTCGAGAGCACGCTTGACCGTTTTTTCCGAAAGACCGGGCCAGGGGTCCTTTTTGGCCAGTTCAAGGGCCTTCTTTCCGGCCCGTGCGCCAAAGACCACGGTCTCCAGAAGCGAGTTGCCTCCCAGCCGGTTGGCGCCGTGCACGCTCACATTTGCGCACTCGCCTGCCGCCATGAGCCCTGGCAGACTGGTCAAGCACCAGACGTCGGTCCTCACGCCGCCCATGCTATAATGCTGGGCAGGCTCGATGGGGATGGGGACACTCACGGGGTCCACACCTGCATACCGGATGGCAAGTTCTCTTACCTGGGGCAGCCGCTCCGCCACCAGGGCCTCTCCCACATGGGTCAGATCGAGGTGAACGTAATGGCCGTCAAAGCCCCGCCCCTCCTTTATTTCTTTGAAGATGGCCCTGGATACCACATCACGGGGAGCAAGCTCCATTTTCTCCGGCGCGTAACCGGACATAAACCGCTCATCCAGTGTATTGCGAAGGTATCCGCCTTCACCGCGCGCCGCTTCCGATATAAGAATGTTGGTTCCATAGAGGGTGGTCGGATGGAACTGCACGAACTCCATATCCGAGAGCACGGCCCCTGCACGATAGGCAATGGCCATACCGTCACCCGTATTGGCATGGGCGTTGGTTGTCTTGAGAAAGGCGCGGCCGTAGCCTCCGGTGGCCAGGATAACCTGCTTTGCGCGGATTACCTCGATCCTTGCCCGGGCGATGTCGTAGACAAGCGCCCCGCAAACGCGGCCGTCCTCGACCAGAAGTTCGAGCAGGTGCCACTCGGGGTAAATTTTCACCCTCTGCTTCAGGGCCTGCTCGTAGAGGGTATGCAGAACGACGTGCCCCGAAAAGTCGGCGGCAAAGCACGCGCGGGGGAAGCCTGCGCCGCCAAGAGACCGTTGTGCGATGGCGCCGTCGGCCCTCCGGGACCAGGGCACCCCCATTATTTCCAGTTCCAGAATTACCCGGGGTCCATCCGAACAGAGCACCTCGATGGCGGTCTGGTCCCCGAGGTAGTCGCTTCCTTTGACCGTATCGAAAATGTGTGCTTCGACGCTGTCATCATCGCCCATTGCGGCATTGAACCCGCCCTGGGCAGCCCCGCTGTGGGAGCGCGTAGGATAGATCTTGCTCAGAACAGCCGTATCGGCTTTGCCTGAAACATTGAAGGCAGCCATAAGCCCGGCCAGTCCACCTCCAACTATCAATACCTCATGCATCAACATAAAGACCTCGTTCTAACTGCATCTGCGGTCCCGAGCACCTGCTGCAAGGTGGGAATTAGATCATCGAAGCTGTCGAGCACGTAGGCTCCGGATTGCCTGAGACAGGCAGCCTTCAGCGAAGGTCTGCCGTAATTTCCCGATATAATTGCCGCCGCGTGCCCGAACACAGTCCCCTCGGGCATATCCTCCGTAAACCGCCCGGCGATATATGAGATCAGGGGCTTGGTGAATCTACCCCGGCCGATCAGATCGGCGGCTTCTTCCTCTTGAGAGGTGCCGGGTTCGGAGAAGACCACCACCGCCCGGGTTTGCGGGTCCTGCTCGAACAATTCCAGAAGGTCCTTTATAGTGCTTCCTATGAGTGCGTCACCGCCGATGCTGACACTGGTGCTGACGCCGTATCCGGCCCGCTTCACCATCCAGGAGACCTCGGCCGTCATGCCGCCGCTCCTTGAGATTACCCCCACAGTCCCTGGAACGAAGCACCGCTCGACGTTATCCCCGCCGATTGCCCCAAGCTTTACCCGGTCGGTCGGGTTGATCATCCCCACGGAGTTGGGTCCAATCACGCGCACGCCGGCGCGCCGGGCCAGGGCCAGGCACCTTACGGCATCCTTTTGAGGGATATTTTCGGTCGGAATGAGAACCAGTTTTATTCGGTTCGCAACGGCTTCGGCGACTGCATCGCACGCAAAGGCAGGTGGTACATAGATAATGGAAACATTGGGATTGTGGGCCTCACAGGCTGCCTTGAGCGTATCGTAAACAGGGACGCCCTCGACCTGTTGGCCTCCTTTGCCCGGGGTCACTCCTGCCACTATCCGCGTACCGTAGGCAAGTGTATGCCTCGTCACCATGCTGGCCTCTCTTCCGGTAATCCCCTGGATTACTATTCGGGACTTATCATCTATGAGGATAGCCATCAGTTGCGCCTCCCTTGTCCATATTTCCGGTTCATTCGCTGCATCATGCGGCCACAGGCCTCGGTCATCGACACATCGTCCCCGTAGTACTCGATGCCAGCAGATGTGAAGATCAGGCGGGCGGCGGCATCGTTTACGCCTGCTTCCCGCACGACTACCGGGAAGGTGGAAAGATCCACCCGCAGATCGTCGAGCGCCCTGAGGATCCCTTTGGCCAGCACGTCCACCTGTGTGTTGTTGGTGATGTTGTGGCACACAAACAGGCCCCTTACGCCGGGCTTTGAGAGGATACCTTTGGTCAGGCCGAATACCTTGTCTTCCGCAGGATTTCCACCGACTTCGGAGTAGTTTGCCGGGCGACCGCCCAGGGCAATAAGCGTATCAAAGCACAGCAGGCTTCCCCCGCCTCCTCCGCACATGAATCCGATATCCCCTTCGGGCATTTCGGTGTAGCGGGCCGTCCCCCTGTACGGATCGGACTCGTTGACCTCTACCATCCGCTTCTCGAGATCGGTCAAGGGGCGCCAGGTCCGCTCGCTCCCGAGCTGCACCATGTCGGCAAGCGCAGCCTGACGGTACATGGCGCCGTCATCGACGCTCATTATGGCCGCAGCGGCAATAAGTTTGCCGTCTCCCGTGATCACCAATGGATTGACCTCGATGAGATACGCATCGTAGCGCTCGAAGGCCCAGTAGAGTTTTATCAGCACGCCGGCGGCGGCTGAAAGGAGCTTTCCGCTTACTCCGAGATCGGACCAGAACTCCCTGGTTTCGAAGTCTTCGAGTCCCCCCAGGGGGTCAACTTCCCGGATCAGTATCTCGCCGGGATAGGACCGGCTCAGTTCCTCGATATCCACTCCCCCGCGCAGGCTTGCAATGATCACGGGAGCTTTCCTGTTTTTGTCGTAGGTAATAGACAGATACCATTCCTGTGCGATGTCGAGTTTTTCCTCGACCAGGACTTTTTCCACCGGAAAATTTCGAACCGTCATCCGCAGCAGTTCACGGGTCGTCTGTGAGGCTTGTTCAGGATTTTCCGCGAATCGAACGGCGCCGGCTTTTCCCCTCTTTCCGACCGGCACCAGGGCTTTTACCACAACCGGCTTCCCGATCCGTTGGGCAGCCGCAAATGCTTCGGCATCGTTATTTGCCACCTCGAAGAACGGCACGGAAATGCCCGCCTCTTTCAGTAACTGTTTTGCATGATGCTCAAGGAGTTTCCCCACGCTCAAGTTCCCCCAATCGTTACTTTTTTATGCCTTGCCGACCGCATGATCCGCGATCATGCCCAGGCTCCTGGCGTTTTCGAGAATTCGCCTGGCCCAGGCGGCAACCGGATAATCGATAAACTTGCCGTCCATCTGCACCGCAGCAATGCCCATCATTTCAGCTTCGTCGAAGGCGCGCACCACCCTTGCGGCATACTCGACTTCGCTTGGAGCGGGCGAGAAGACTTCGTTTACCTGGCTGATTTGAGAAGGATGTAGAACAAGCTTGCCCGAGAAACCAAGCTCCCGAACACGCAAACATTCCTCTCTAAGGCCCTCATCGTCCTTGAGATTGACATAGACCGTATCAATGGGTCCTTCAAGTCCGGCCGAACGGCAGGCAACGGCCAGTTGAGACCTGGCGTAGAACAGCTCGTTGCCTTGCGGGGTAAGCCGAATCCCCATGTCCAGAGTGTAGTCTACAGCGCCGAACGCTACTCGTCTTACCCTTTCGCACGATGAGGCTACCTGGCACGCCCCCGCCACACCCCGGGCCGATTCTATGAGTGGAACAAGCTCGATTTTGCCGGCAGGCAGATTGTACTCCCTTTCAAGCTGCCCGATGAGCCAATCCACCCGCCGCACCTCCTCCGGGCATTCGGATTTGGGAAGCATTACTCCCATGGGCCGATTCCCCACCACGGCCATGATGTCCCCTACCACCCACGGGGTGTTCACGCCGTTTACCCTGACAAAGACGCTTTCGCGTTTGACCCTGCTAAGTACGTCCACCACCAGGCTGCGGGCCCGCACCTTTTCAGATACGGCTACAGCATCCTCGAGATCGAGAATCACCGCGTCGGCGTCAAGCGACAACGCCTTATCGACTTTTCGAAGATCGGTTGCCGGAGCAAAAAGAAAACTCCTCAGTGGTCCTGCCATGTTTTTGCCTCAGTGAACTGGGATTGATGAAATTATAAGGGTATAATTTCAAAAATTAATGAATTTTTTTCATTTGAGCAATAAGCATGCCATGGCATTCGGTCCCCCAAGAAGGCGCAGAAAGCGCACCTGTTCCCGGCATGTGCGGCGTGCGGAGAAAACACTGGATGGCGAAGACGTGAAATAATTTATTCCACGTTTCAACTACATGAAAAGATTCGTTTCAAATATGAAATATTGGGTACAGCCGGTGGAATCTTTGTCCTGCTTTCGCTTGCGCCGATTGCCCCCTAAGACTTCGGGGGTGGACTTATTTTCCGGCGTAAAGTATATTAAATTGAATGCGAGCAATCATTTGGCAGGTATAATAGGTACAGGGAGATGAATAGCCTTTTTGAAAGCCTTTGCAGTGCTCTTCCTCTCATTGCGCGCTTCTCCAGTGGTTACGCAACGGTCCTTAGTCTGTGTGATTTCCGCAGAAAAACGGTAGACGGTGATGGAAATGATTTGAGCGGATATCTGTTGGAGAATTATGAGGGCTTTAACGAAGCGATAAAGTCCACCCGCCCGCTCTTGGTCCCGTCCAAAATCAGCAGCACTGTCTTTAACCTTTTCTTACCTCTTGGAGACTGCCTTCTAATCTTAAACAATGCAGGCTGCGTAGGACTTGCCGATAGGCTCAAAGCCACCTTTGAGGAAGCTATTCCCTTGATCGCACGAGTCGCTGGCGGGGAGGCTGTTCTCTTTGACCGCGAGGGCATTCGCTTTTTCACCGTGCAACCGGATGGCAGGCAATCTGATAAGGGTTTGGGTCAGTTTACTTATCTGGGAAAACGCGCCATGGAGCTCGGACGTCCGGTAATCGGCCCTTCCCTTCTCGAAGATGGCGCTCTTGCCGTGCGTATCCCTATTACCGATAATTTTGGGATGGGCGTAAACAACGTCGTTTCTGTGAAACATAAGAAACTGCTTGCGGCTTCCAGCCGTCAAGACCGGCCGCGCTATACTTTTTCGAATATCATAGGCAAGAGCGATAGCCTCTTGGAGTGCGTCCAGCGGGCACATAATGTGGGCGAAACCAGTTCGACGGTGTTGGTATACGGAGAGACCGGGACAGGAAAAGAGCTCTTCGTCCAGTCCATCCATAACGCTGGCCGTCAATCAAGTGGGCCCTTCATTGCTTTGAACTGCGGGGCAATTCCACCCAGTTTGGTGGAGAGTGAACTTTTCGGCTATGAGCCCGGATCCTTTACTGGAGCACAAAAGCAAGGTCAACGGGGACTTTTTGAGCAGGCAAACGGAGGGACCCTGTTTCTGGATGAAATAAGCGAAATGGGGTTGGAACTCCAGGCAAGGCTTCTAAGGGTCCTTCAGGAACGCGAACTGGTGCGCATAGGCGGAACCAAAGTAATTCCCATAAACGTCCGTGTCATCGCTTCGACCAACAGGAATCTGTGGCAAATGGTGGCAAGCGGTAAATTCCGTCAGGACCTTTACTATCGGCTGAATGTCGTGGAGTTGCAGATCCCTCCGCTGCGAGAGAGGATCGAAGACATTCCTCTGCTGGTTCGGCACTTCATCGATCAGTTCCGGACAAACTTCGGCAGCTTCGTCCGGGACATTTCCAACGAAGCTTTACATTGCCTGGCTTGCTATCTGTGGCCTGGGAACGTTAGAGAGTTGCAAAACTGCATTGAGCGTATCATGAATTTTACTACCAACGAAATTATAGATATTGAGGATATACCTGCCATCATACGTAAAGGGGAAGACCCTAAGACGCTTGATTCGGCAACGGTACCAATGGAGGGTGTTCTCGTTGAGCCCGCGACCGTGAGTCTGCCATCCGATTACATTCCCAGGTCCGAGCTAAGAAATCACCTCGACAATGTTCCTTTGCCTCAAGTAGCTCCTCTGAAAGGCCCCGCAAAGGCACTGGAGCGCACCGTTATCCTTAAGGCTCTGGAGACATCGGCCTATAATCGCCCTCGGGCCGCCAGAATCCTTGGAATCTCCACTACTACTCTATGGCGCAAGATGAAGCGGTTGGAAATTCCCTCGGGCAGGTAGCAATCGTCTGTTCGCTGCCGTACGTAAAAAGCGCAGCGATGCCTTGGTGCTGCTCTGCAGAAAAAAGTGTCCATCATGCTGGATTAACTCAAGAGGCTGCTGAAACACCGGCGGGCATGGGAGAATCTTGATTTAAGCCATTGGAAGAGCGAGAATAAGCTGAAAAATCTTGCCCGCTTGTTACCCGCTTACGCCCGTAGTCAGCCCGCAAGGAACTGCAATAACCAGCTTGGGGGGATAATTCATGGCTGATCTCAAAATCGCTCTTGTCTACTTTTCTGCCACAAATGTTACGCATACCTATATCCAAATCATTCGGGAGAGATTGCTTGGCCAAGGCTGTGCGGTGCAGTCGTTCAACGTGACGGCGCATGCGTCTCGCCAAAACCCGCTGCCGTTCGACGGCTATAATGGCGTCATTTTCGGATTCCCTGTATTTTCTGATTTTGCGCCGAGTGTGATCAATGAGTGGCTGCCCACACTGGATGGCCAGAGGAGGAAATGTGCACTATTCTTCACCTACGGTGCAAGAACGACTGGGTATGCACACTTTCACACGAAGTTGCTTCTGGAGCGGGCTGGTTTTCACTTATTATTTTCAGCGGAATTTCTGGGACGGCATTCGTTCAATGTCGGCGGTTGGCGGATCTCGCCTGAACGCCCTAATGAACAAGACTTCACTGTGGCGCGGGAATTTGCAGCCATGGCAATCGAGCGCTTCTCGCAGGATAAAGCTTCGGTTCTTATGTTGCAGAAGCCTTTCGGCTACAATCAAGTCATGGCCTCGCTGGAGAATAAACAGGAAATAACCGAACGACATTGGAAAAATCCATTACGTATTGCAGAAGAATGCAGTATGTGTCGAAATTGTGAAACAGAGTGTCCAACACAAGCGTTTGATGCCAATACTGGATTGTCGAACCCAAGAACTTGCATCGGATGTATGCACTGCGTGTACATCTGCCCGGATAAAGCTCTCAAGGTCCATGATATGAAAGGTGCCTACGATGCTTTTCTATCGAATTGGCATTTAACAGAAGAGATGATGAATATAAAGAAGAGCAGGATTATTACCGAATCCTGGCAGGCAGCTTTCTGATTTGTTACTGTAGGTAATCTCCACTCTCGAGCTAAAAATCTGTGAGTAAAGATGTCTTTTCAGCTTCCTTATTTAGTATGCCTTATTTATATACAGCGTCATAAATAATTGCGCAACGGGTTTGGTTCCGTCATTCCGGCGAAAGCCCATTGCCGTCAACTTAAGAGACTACAGGTTGGCAGGGACTTTTGGAGGTGGCACGGGATTTAAGTTTGTTGTCCAGGCTCGGCGAGGTATGGCCCCCGAGATCAAAGACCTTCCACTCCATTAGCACCTCCCTGTTTTCGTCAGCTTATCGCCAGACCTCCTGCGCCTCGCGCCCGGTAAAATCCCCCCTGCTTCCCTTTAGAAAAGGGGGGAAATACGAGGTCCCCGTTTAGAAAGGGGGGGCAATACGAAGCCCCCCTTTAGAAAAGGGGGGCATGATTATCCGGGCCACCCCGCCAGTAATACAGCGTGGCAAACCTCGGAAACCGAGGCCACTTAAGAACATCTGCCTTAAGTTGACGGCAATGGGCGAAAGCTGGAATCCAGTGCTTTTCCAGTTATTTAATCCCCAGCCACCGGCTTCCGCCGGGGTGAGGTGATGCGCAAACATTAACTTCGCTGCGTATAGTTCAATGTGAAAATCCATGCCCTGTGGGCGTGGTGATGTGTGGACCGGCTATGCCGGTCCCGAATGGGCTTGGCCTTGAGGCCGCTCACTGCTATCTCCAGTCTCGAGTTGTGCCGCAACGTCGAGGAGGAGGAGAATGCAGTGAGCAGATTTCGCAAATTATCACATACGATATGGCACTGCCAGTACCACATCATCTGGGTTCCCAAATATCGTTACCGAGTACTGGTTGGGCCGATTCAGGAAGCAGCATGCACAGGAATCCAGGCCATCTGCGGCTATGTGGGTTGTGAAGTCGTCGAGTTGAACGTCCAAAGAGACCATGTTCACCTAAGTGCGATCATTCCACCTAAAGTGCCAATATCGGATCTGATGGGGCGAGTAAAGGGCCATCCTTAAAAAACGAAGTTCTGAAATTCGTAAGTTCTTCAAATCATATCTGGACAGCGATGTCTCGTTCCGGAAGATCATTCACATGCGGATGGTCCGGGTATCTTGATCACGTAAAGGATGCCCACCGCAATCAGCATGCTCAAGCCCTGGATCCCCTGTTCGTCTCCAGCGCTACCGCGATGCGCAAAGGAAATCCGTGGAAGCAAAATCTTGGGTGAACCCTGCACGCCCATTTAGGGGCAATGCAGGGGTGGAGTTAGACCCTGAACGGAATCAGCTCCACTTTGAGGTGCTCAGGAATGCGTTCAAGATCGGACTGGAGTTGCTGTTCCCTCTGTTCCCTTCCAGCCCTGTGAAGGTCCTGTCCGGTTTTGAAGGCGGAAACGAGACGCATGGTTGTCTTGGGGTTACCGGCAAAAAAGCCATTGTGAAAAAAATGTGGATAATAGATGATGCGACCCTCTCTATGCTGGTCCAAAGGAGAACCGGATGGTTCAGCAAAGGCAACGCATACATGCTGATGTCGCGCAGGGCCGCACTATCCCGGGGCATCCGGCCGGCCTGTTCGTTCTCTTTTTCACCGAGATGTGGGAGCGCTTTTCCTACTACGGAATGCGTTCGCTTCTCGTCCTCTACATGATCGACCACCTGTTTGTGCATCCCGAAGTCGGGCAGAAAGTGCTCGGGTTTGGCCTCGTTAAAGGCGGGCTCGAGGCGGTCTTCGGGCCGCTCGAACCGCAACCGCTCTCCTCGCAGATCTATGGGCTCTACACCGCGTTCGTCTACCTGACCCCCTTCTTCGGGGGGATGCTCGCAGACAGGGTAATCGGCCAGCGCCGCACGGTGATACTGGGCGGCGTCCTGATGGCGATCGGCCATTTCCTCATGGCCGTCGAGTCGCTCTTCTTCCCCGCGCTGCTGTTCCTGATTCTGGGCAACGGCGCCTTCAAGCCGAACATCTCGACACAGGTCGGAAGCCTTTATCCTCCGGGTGACCCGCGGCGGGACCGCGCCTTCACGATCTTCTACATGGGCATCAACCTGGGCGCGTTCTTCTCGCCGCTGGTCTGCGGCACGCTCGGGCAGCGGTTCGGCTGGAGCTACGGCTTTGGCGCCGCCGGCGTCGGCATGGTCGCGGGTCTTAGCCTCTACCTCCTCGGGCAGGGCGCCCTCGCCCCCGACCTCCTCGTGCGCAAGGAGGGACGGCCGCAAGAGAAAAAACGGCTCACGCGCGACGAGTGGAGGCGCATCCGGGCCCTGGTGCTGCTCTGCGCGCTCAATATAATCTTCTGGGGAATCTACGAGCAGCAGGGCAACACGTTGCAGCTCTGGGCCGACCGGAACACGAACTGGAACTTGTCTGGCCTGGACATCCCATCGACCTGGTTCCAGGCGTTCAATCCGTTCATGATCTTCCTCTTCGCCCCACTCCTGAACATACTCTGGTCCTGGCAATCCCGGCGGGGCTCCGAGCCCTCAAGCATTGGAAAGATGGCTTTGGGGTATTTTCTGGCGGGCGCTTCCTACCTGGTGATGATACTCGCGGCCCATAGTACGGGGCCGGAAGAGCGCCGCAGCGTCGCCTGGCTTATCGGGACGATCTCCATACTGACCATGGGCGAGCTCTATCTTTCGCCGATCGGCCTGTCGCTCGTAACGAAGGCGGCGCCTGCGCGGATGGTGTCGATGATGATGGGCGTCTGGTTTCTTTCGAGCTTTTTCGGCAACTACTTATCCGGATTCCTCGGCACGTTTTGGGAGCGAATGCCCCGAGATGCCTTTTTCCTGATGCTGACGGGACTGGGCCTGGGCGGGGCGGTCGCGATCCGGCTGCTCGGCCGTCCGCTCGAACGGGTCATAACGGGCCATGACAGGACGGCCTCCAGCGATTGAAGTCGATGTCATCAAACTTCCGTCTCTTCTGCCGGGATTGCTCTCCATCGCCGCTCTTGTTCACAGATACCCTGACAACGAGAAAAAGGGAACAAGTCTCCGTATGACCCTTTGTGAGACTCCTCTGAATGCGTTGGCGGCCATGCATAACATGGTACCTCACGCCGGAAAACTATATGCGGAATGATGTGCTCATGAAACCAAGATTGATTTGGATCAGCCGCAAGTGTCAAACGGAGACTTGACCCCTTGCCCCGAAGCAGCCATTACGCCCGGTTCCCATGCTTCTGTCGTGGGAATGAAGATCGGGGCGCAAATGGCCAGGTATGCATTCCCGGCAGCTCATTGATGGATTTGTTGACTTGGGATTCCACCTTGAGGCGCCGCTTCTCGATTTCACTTTGAATGGAGAGTCAAAATGCGATACCCTTTTTCATGACAGTTCCTTTTGTGTGTAGTTGTGGAGACTTAGGCAAATCAACACTACTACACCGGGAGTTGCCTTTCCATTAACACTGTGAAATTTCACCTATTCTCACACTCTCACCTGCTCATATGATGTGCGAAACTTCAGAAGGAGAAGTGAAGTGTCAAAAAAAGTTTTGCTCGTCGCCGCGATTATAGTGCTGATTAATGTAAGGCTTGGTGCGTGCGCACCCGAGCCCGCATCCGCTTCGCCAACGGGAGCCGTTACGCCGGTGAAGTTCGGTATCGTGCTCGTCGGTCCTTACAACGATCATGGTTGGAGTGAGGCGCACTACATCGCCGCCAACTATGTTAAAGCGAAGCTGCCCGGTTCTGATTTCATTTATCTCGACAAAGTGAATCCTGCCGACCGCAAGGATACTACACTGGAGCAAGTCGTAACGGACATGGCGTCAAAGGGGATAAAGCTGATCATCACTACCTCGGACGACTTCCAGACCGACACGATCACCGCCGCGCGCAAACATCCGGAATTGACTTTCATTAATACCTCCGGCGACAGTGCGTGGAAAAATGGCAAAAATTACAAAGACATCAAAAACCTCGGCAACTTTATGGGCAGGATGGAATACATGAAGATGGTTGCGGGCTGTGCTGCCGCATTGACAACGCAGACCGGAAAGATAGGCTACCTCGGTCCATTGATCAACGATGAAACCCGCCGCCTCGCAGACTCGGCGTACCTTGGCGCCAACTACTGCTGGACGAACTATGCCGGGAGGAGCTCCACCGATTTGAAATTCGACGTCAAGTGGATCGGTTTCTGGTTTAACATTCCAGGTGTGACGCTCGATCCAACCCAGGTCGCGAATGATTTCTACAATGCGGGCAACGATGTTGTCATCTCCGGCATTGACACAACCGAAGCGATCGTCGTCGCGGGACAGCGCGCCAAGAAGGGTGAAAAGGTCCGGGCGATTTCGTATGACTGCAAAGATGGCTGCAGCGAAGCACCCGATGTCTGCCTGGGTGTGCCGTACTTTAACTGGGGTCCGCGTTACCTCAAGACAGTGCAAACTTTCGCCGCCGGCACGTGGAAGTCATCGTGGGACTGGGATGGACCGGACTGGCACGACATCAACAACCCGGACACCAGTGCGGTCGGCTTTACCTTTGGGAAAGCGTTGAGCGATGCTGACAAAGCCACCATACAGAATTTCATAACCGGTTTGGGCGATGGCAGCATCAACCTGTTCAAGGGGCCGATCACATTGCAGGACGGTTCGGTGTACATCAAGGAGGGCGCTACGGCAACCGATAAGCAGATCTGGTACATGCCGCAATTGCTCCAAGGCATGACCGGTGCGAGCGCACCGACAAATTAGAGCGGGGGGTGTGCGGAACCCGGTTCTACTCTAGTGTCTCATCCGGAGTTTCCGGATGGACACTACTCTACCCGTTTTGGGGATAGCAATGCGTCTTGAGCTCAAAGCAATTCATAAATGCTTTGGTGCTGTTCACGCGAACAACGGCATCGACCTGACAGTCGGTTCCCGCACTATTCACGGCCTGGTCGGCGAGAACGGCGCGGGCAAGTCCACGTTGATGAAAATCTTGTCGGGTTTCATTTATCGTGACAGCGGTGAGATTTTACTTGACGGGAAACCGGTCGAGCTCAAATCGCCGGCGGAAGCAATCCGCGCCGGCATCGGCATGTTACACCAGGACCCACTCGATTTTCTACGGCTGCGCGTAATCGATAACTTTTTGCTTGGGCGCAAAGATGGCTTTTTGCAGCATCGTGCCTGCGCGCTGGCTGATCTGAAAAAATATACCGCACAATTCGGCTTCGATATCGATCCGGATGCGCTCGTCAGTTCACTGACCGTCGGCGAGCGGCAACAATTGGAAATTATGCGTCTACTAACGCTCGGCGCCAGGATACTGATTCTTGACGAGCCGACCACCGGCATTTCTTTACCGCAAAGAATAAAGCTTTTTGAAACGCTCAACCTGCTTGTCCGGGAAGGTGTGAGCGTTGTCTTTGTAACCCATGAGCTGGAAGATGCGCGGCAATTGTGTGAGAGCGTGACAGTGCTGCGGCTCGGTCGAGTTGTTGGCCAATTGGCACGCCCCTTCACGACCGATCAATTGGTAGAATTAATGTTTGGGCAGTCCTTGGCGAGGAATGCGCGTGAAGCGGTTGATTTGGGCAAGCCGGTGCTGGAGTTGCATAATGCGTGCGTTGCCGATAATCGCTTGCGCGTGCCGAACATAAACTTGCAGGTTTGTGCCGGCGAAGTAATTGGCCTGGCCGGCATGGAAGGAAGCGGACAACATTTGCTGCTGCGTGCGTGCGCGGGTCTAGATCGGCTGGCAGCCGGCGAGATTCGGATTGCAGGCATGAAAATGAACCGGCGGGCATACGGGAAATTTCTTGATCGCGGTGTTGCCTATTTGCCTGCGGGACGTTTGGAAGAAGGGCTCGTGCCCGGTTTGAATCTCACCGAGCATTTCATTTTGGCGAAACGTACGAAGGATTTTTTTATCGATTGGAATCAGGCGCAACTGATCGCGCAGGAAAGAATCAAGGCATACAGCATCCACGGCACACCAGGCTCGCGCGTTGAGTCGCTCTCCGGCGGCAACCAGCAACGGGCGCTGCTTGCGCTCCTGCATCCCGATTTGAAGCTTGTTCTACTCGAGCATCCCACACGCGGGTTGGATATTGAATCGACAAGGTGGGTGTGGAACCAATTGCTTGAGCGACGCAAATACGGGGCCTCAATTATTTTCGCCTCCGCAGATCTCGAAGAGATTTTCGAGCACAGCGACCGCATCCTGGTTTTCTCCGGCGGCCACGTTGCCGGGGCATTGAATGCAAAAGAGACTTCCATACTGCAGCTCGGCGAATTGATCGGGGGCAAAGGGCTATGAGCAGGAATCAGTGGGTGAATCTGGGATGGAGCATCGCTCCGATTGTCCTTGGATTAATTCTGACAACTATTGCGCTTATTGTGGTTGGAGCCGATCCGTTTAAAGCGTACCGCGTCATGTGGAATGGCGCATTCGGAAACCCGGCCAAGTTGGGCAACGTGTTTATGACGTGGGTACCATTGACGCTGTGTTCAGTCGCTTTGCTGGTCACCTTTACTGCGGGTTTATGGAACATTGGCATCGAGGGGCAGATCGTGACGGGTGCAATAGCGACAGCCTGGGTTGCGCGAACATTCGACCTGCCCTCACTTACTTTGATTCCCCTCCTTTTTATTGCTGGAATGATCGGCGGCGCACTATGGGCGCTTTTGGCCGGCGTGTTGAAAACGCACGGCAAGGTGCATGAGATTTTCGGCGGGCTTGGATTGAATTTTGTTGCGACTGGTGTCGCGCTTTATCTGATCATTGGTCCGTGGAAAAGAGAAGGTATCGCTTCGACGAGTGGGACGGGGGCGTTTCGTCCAACGGCATGGCTTCCAACTTTTCCCGGTGGTCTTTCTGTGGGTCCCATCGAAATCATTGTAACGGTCGTTTCGCTGGCAGCGGTTTACTTTGCATTGCGCGGCACATTGTGGGGATTGAAACTTAAAGCTATCGGCAAAAATATTCGCTCGGCATTCCGGATGGGCATTCCAACCAACCGGCACGTGCTGGGCGCCTTTGCAGTGTGCGGTGTGTTCGCCGGCATGGCGGGTACGGTTCAGACGATTGGGGTGTGGCACCGACTGATTCCTTCAATTTCCGGTGGCTATGGTTATCTCGCCATCCTTGTTGTTTTGCTTTCCGGGTTTCAAGCCAGGGACGTACCGTTCGTCGCGTTCTTCTTTTCGGCGGTTTCAAAAGGAAGTGTCTCCCTGCCCCTCGATTTGAACCTGGATTCGTCACTGGGCGGCGTACTGCAAGGAATTATAGTACTTTTATTCGTTTTGAGTCCGGGAGTGCGCAGGTGGTCACAGCGCCACATCGGTGAGAGAACGGGATAGTTTTTTGGATACGACAATTTTACTTCGTACATTAGCATCGATACTCGCATCCAGTTCGCCGATGGTGATTGCCGTGATCGGCGAGACGCTGACGGAGAAGGCCGGTGTTATAAACCTGTCGATCGATGGCAGTATCCTGCTTGCAACGATGGTTGGTTTTGCGGTTGCATTTGTGACTGGCAGTCTGTTTCTTGCCTTTCTCGGGGCGATGCTTGTGGGTGCGTTGGTGGCCGGGCTTATTGCGTTTTCCAGCATCGTGTTGAAGCTGGACCAAATTGCCGTTGGTTTTGTGTTGACGATTCTGTGCACTGACCTCAGCACTTTGCTGGGTAATCCGTTTGTGCGGATACAGGGCCAGTCGGTCCCGGCTCTACCGATTCCAATATTGAAAGACATTCCGATCATCGGCCGGCTGTTTTTCGATCATAACATGGTGGTCTATCTCAGTTTTGTTGTGATTATCGCGGCGTGGTGGTGGATTTACAGGACACGGCCGGGCCTGGAACTGCAGGCTACAGGCGAGCGACCTGCGGCGGCTTTCGCGCGCGGCATAAACGTGAACCTGCAGCGCTTCATTTACACGATTGTCGGCGGCGCATTGGTCGGATTTGCCGGGGCGTCGTACTCGTTGTTCGTCAAACTGGGTTGGAGCTACCACGCCACGTCAGGGCTGGGGTGGGTCGCATTGTCGATCGTGATTTTCGGCGGCTGGCATCCGATTCGCGGTGCGATTGGCGCCTACGTTTTTGGTGCTTTGCAGTCCATGGGCAGCTTTGCTCAGGGTTGGTTCCCGCATGTTCCAACACAGGTCTTTCAAACTGCGCCATTCGCACTGATGATTCTTGCGCTGCTATTGGTGAGCAACGATGCGATCGATCGATTCTTTAGCGGCTCGCCGGTCTCGAGCAAGATTTGGCAATCGCTGCGCGGTACGCCGCCGGGTGCGTTGAGCTCAGCGTTTGAACAGGAGTAGGTTGCCGCCGGCTTTCCCGAGAGCGGCTCGATACGGTGCAGTGCTGCTGTCCGGGAGCAGCATTGCTATGGATATGGAAAATACGCTGAAGTATATACAATAATTACAGGAGACCCCGAACATCACCTGCCCGGGGAACCCATTACGATGCGTTCCCCTTCGCTCATATGATGTTTTTCAGTCATCCGACAGCTTCACCCTGATCCTGACCTGTTCCTTGTCGCTGTCAATCAACTGATCGATCCTGGCGAGCAGCTTCCTGCCTTCCGCCCAGCGGCCTTTGGCGACGACGACAATTTCTCCATGATCGACTCCAACCTTGATAGAAGGAATTTCCTCCATCAGCGACGCCTGCATCCGGGCGGCAATAGAGAGCCGCTGCATCGCCTTTCGGGACTCGACAGTAGTTTGGAAGCAAGGCAATTTCACCGCTTGCCCAATAATTTCCACCGCATCATCAGCGGTTAAGGACCTTATATGAACGACCATATCATACAGGCTTGGGTCCGCGGTATCGATGCCAAAGACGTAATGGCCCCAACTACTGCGCGCCTCATCATCCTTTGTCAGCGCCCTTCGCGCCTCTTCGGCCGAAAGGCCTTCGCGCTTCATCTCTTCGGCCACCCTGTCGTCCATTTCGGCAAGAATTCTGACTTTGAGGACATGGGGGACGCCGCGCAGGAAATAGTGACCTGCCAGCCCATGGTAGACAATATTATCCTTTTGGAGGCTATCAAGCAGGGCCTGGCGGACATAGGCCACATACCTCTGCTTCTCGTATGAAAACCGGTCGAGCACAGAAGGCGCATCGTGAACGGCCCGAACTAGCGTCATTCCCGGAATGTTGAAATGCTTCGAGGCATTCAGGATAATCTCCCGGGAGACGCATTCATATCCCAGTTTCAAGGCGAGCTTCTCCGCTACTTCTCTGCCGTGACTGTAAGAACCTCTTGAAATAGTGATTACGGACATACGGCCTTCTTTTCCCGGGCCCGCCAGGCTTTGAAATCTCCCCGGAAAACTAATACCATTTTATTTCTCGCACATTACGGAAGCATTGCCATAATATTATTTCATTGAAATATTGGAACACGGCGGGCGGGGACAATCATTGCATGTGATTATCGGCAGACAGATGGACCGTGAACAGTGACCCCTGGCCGGGTTCGCTCAGCACTTCAACGGATCCCCCATGGGCCTGGACGATTGCCTTCACAAGACTCAGCCCCAGTCCAAGTCCTCGGCGGGAGCGGCTTTTGTCGACTCTGTAGAGACGGTCCCAAATCCTGGGTATCTCTTCAAACGGAATGCCTTCTCCGGTATCTTCCACACTGATCGCGACATCCTCTCCGCTTTGGCTGACGCCGAGGGCAACCGAGCCCCCACGCGGGGTGTACTTGACCGCGTTGTCCACCAGGTTGGCCAAAACCTGACGCATCCTGTTGGGGTCGACCCGCAGGGTGAGATCCGGGGGACATTGCGTAGAGACCGTGATATCCTTGTCTTCGGCGACATAGTCATAGAGCTGGATCACGTCTTCAAACAGGGTGGACAGGTTGACATCTTCAAGCTTGAGCTCCATTACTCCGGTTTCGGCTTCCGAGATGTCCATGAGAATGTTTACCATGGTGAGAATGCGCTCCGATTCTTCAGCGCAGTCCATGAGGGATTCTCGAAGTCCCTCCGCCCCCTTATCGCCTTGCAGCGCGAGTTCGACGACACCCCTGAGCCTTGTGATGGGGGTGCGAAGATCGTGGGCCACATTGTCAAGCGAAGCCCGCATGCCGTCTATGAGGGTCTCAATCCTTTCGAGCATCCCGTTAAAGAGCGCGATCAATTCTTCGAGTTCATCTCCCGTAAGGTTTTCCGGAATTCGAGCGTGCATCTTTCCAGTGTCTACAACGAAGCGCACCATATCGATGAGATCGTGAAAGGGCCTCAGGGCTCGCCGCGAAAGGAATGCTCCCCCGGCAAAGGCCAGGAGAATGACCGGTATCATAACTCCTGCAAAGATTTCCCGAAAACGCTCGAGAAGTATCTCGCGGTTCCTTACACTTTTGCCGACCTGAAGAAACAAACCATCGGGCAGACGGGCCGATGCGACCTCCGCTGCATGAGGGCCCCTCATTATCAAGTCGATCCACCGGGCGTGGAGTCTATGCTCCTCGAGGTATTTGTAATCAAAAGCGGTCTCCGTTTTGGGCACGCTCAGGAAAAAGGTGGTGTTATCACCGCCCGAAATACGGACAAAGAAAGATATCCTCCTGTCCGTTTCCCTATCCTTTTGGATCTGCTCACCAAGCGCCCGGGTTCCCCGTGCCTCGTATTGGCTGACGTATTCCTCGAGCTTTGCCTGGAGAATCTCCCGATCTTTCCGGTTAACATACGAAAACAGGAGAAAATAAGAGATGCCGAACACCAGCACGGAACTCAAAGGGAAAATAATCGAATACCAAATGGTGAGGCGGAATGAGACGGACTTACGCATGCGATTGAGTGACTTCAGAAACACAGCCGACTCCAGAGACCCTGGCAGGCAACAAAGAGTGCTTAGCAGGCAGCGGAAAAACCATCTCGATGTTCCCCGCTTCTGTTGATTAAACCTCTATGAGCCCTTGTTCCGCAGCCGACAAACCGGGCACATCGACGAGTTCGCTCAGTCAGATCATAATTGCCTCGTTTTGAAAACAGTTTTTTTCCCAATGGGGCTTTTTGCAGGCCGTTGTCACCGGCTCGTCAATCTTACCTTGATCTGGACGCCTGTCTTCTCATTGTCGATAACTTCCTCGACCTTGGCAATAAGCTTCTTCCCGTCCGCGATGAAGCCCCCGGTTGTGACGACAATTTCGCCCTTCTCGACCTCGACTTTTGCAGAGGGCATCTCTTCCACCAGGGCCGCCTGCACCTGGGCGGCCCGAAAGAGAGTCTCGATAGCCTCGAGGGATTCGGGGGTGGGCTGGAAACAGGGTCTCATCGCAGCCCGGGAGATAATTTCCACGGCATCGTCGGCGGTCACGGTGCCTATGTGGATCACAAGATCATAAAGACTGGGGTCCTGCGTATCGATGCCATAAAGGTGTTGGCTCCAACGACGGCGTTGCTCATCGTCTCTCAGGAGGTTCTTCATGGCCTCTTCGGCCGAGACTGCCTTCATCCGCCGGACCTCCTCGGTGAGTCTGTCTTCAATGTCGGCGATAATCCTGACCTTGAGCGCATGTGAGATCCCTGTGACAAAGAAATGCCCTGCCAAGCCGTGATAGATGATATTATCATTTAGCATGTAATGGAGCAGCGCTTCACGGAAATAAGCTATGAACCTCTCCTTCCCGTAGGTAAAATGGTCCAGGATCGAAGGGGCATCGTGGACAGCGTGGACGAGCTTTATTTCCGGCGTGTTGAAATGCACCGAAGCTTTGAGAATTATCTCTCGATAGACGCACTGGTAACCCAGCTTCGCGCACAGCTTCCTGGCCACTTCCCTTCCGTGGCTGTAAGAACCTCTCGAAATAGTGATTATGGGCATGCAATCCTCACTCTTCGGTAAAAGCCGTTCTCCACTTTTCCCGTGGGTCGTTATATAACGGCAAAAACCATCCTGATCCCCGCCGCCGCCAATGCTGCGGCCAAGCTGCGGACGATCCACACCCCCTTGATCTTAGTGGAAAGAAAAGCTCCCATTTGGGCGCCCATCAGCATCCCGATGCCTATGGCCGCGACACGGTGCAGGTCCCATGCGTTAAACGAACCTATCCCGATGTGCATGACAGTTCCGGTGAAGCACACAATAGCCACAATCAACTGAGTAGTGCCTCCGGCAATAAAGATAGGAAAATTCAAAAGATAAATCAATGCCGGCACTATCAGACTGCCGCCCCCAATGCCCAGGAAACTGACTAAAAAACCGAGAAAAAAGAAAAGCGCCATTCCCAGCACGCGGTTGTATTCGTACTCGAAAACAATTCCATTCACAATTTTCGTGATGGGTTTTCTTCCGGAAGAAATATGTGAGGGGCGTTCTGATCGCATGCCGTGAGAGTCGGTTTTGGGTTTCAGGGTCAAGAACAAAGCCAGAGCGAGCAGGAAAAGGGCGAAACCTCCTTCAAAATATTCACGGGGAACGCATCCCGTGGTCATGGCGCCCAAAACGGACCCGGGGACGATGGTGGAAGCAAAGAGAAACGCGGATTTGTAGTCGATGCGCTTCATCCTGGCATAGGCAGTCGTGCCTGAGGTTGTATTTAGAAGGATGCAAGCTAATGAAACGGCCGCGAGTTCACTAGGGTTCTGATGAGGATAAAGCAAGAGCAGCAGCGGCATCAGCATGAATCCGCCGCCAGCGCCGATGAGCGTGCCGTAGGAGGCTACGCCGAACCCCAGAGCCGTCAAACCCAAATACGAAAGTCCAAATAAATGCAACATCTCCAAACCCTCCTTTGTGAACGCAACCTCTGACCGGACCAGGTGTGAATTTTAAAGACCTTTTTGCCCGACCCTCTGTCGATAGAACTCTCTTATACACGGGGAAGATTGCCGGAGCCTGACCGGAGCATTACGAGGGCATTTCAAGAACATTACGTTTATGAAAGGTTTGAGGGAGTGTTGCGCAGGAGCGTGCCCTGCGCGCGATGAACTTTTCGAAACACTACATCATGTCCACATGGAACACCCTGAAAACCGTGGAAAGGCGCCATGGCGCCCGTCGCATGGCCCCATCGCAGGCAGTGCAGGGCTTTAGCCCTGCTTCCGGGTGAGTTTCATGCAGATTTCTGAAGTTCCAGGTGATAGCGGGTAAAAAGATCCTCGAGGCCGAGCGTCCCGATAATTCCCATTCTCAAGGTGCAAAGAATCATTTACCACCGGAGCGTCTCAACCGTGCAAGGGGCATATCTTCCCGAACAACGGCTACCGTAGTACCGGGGCGATGTGCGTCTTTCACGGACAGGTCTTGAAGAAGATTGATCACCCGTCCTGATTGATGCGCCGGAGAGTGGAATTTGTTGAGGACCTGTTTTTCGTAGAGGCTCCAGCGCTGGGAGAGCATAATTGCCACAACCGAGGCGAACATGATCGGCACGAAGAGCCGGTAGCCGCCGGTCATTTCGCTGACCATGAGAAGCGCTCCCAGCGGGGCCTTGGCAACACCGGCAAAAAATGCGGCCATGCCGACAAGGACAAATGCAGCGGGGGAACTGACAATCCCGGGGAACCATGCGTGCGCCAACTGTCCCACTGCCCCGCCAATCATAGCGCCTATGAAAAGAGAGGGGCCAAAAACACCCCCGCTTCCCCCGGACGATATAGTGAAGGAAGTTGCTGCAATTTTAAGAAAAACCAGCGTGAACATCAGCGTCATCGGGATTTCGCCCGTAAGGGCTTTCTGAATGGTTCCGTAGCCTCCACCCATAGCCTGGGGCGCCAAAAGCCCGACCAGTCCAACCAAAAGGCCGCCGAATGCAGGTCTGAGTGCCCGTCTGATTGGGAGTTTTCGGAAGAAGTGGTCTCTTAGCCCATAAAAGGTCTTGACATACATATATCCGAATGGAACGCAGACCAATCCGAGAATTGCATAGAGAAGCAGTTCCCATGCGCTGGAAAATTTTATTGAAGGAATAGCGAATATGGGCTGGTGGCCGAAGATACCGGTAAAGACCGCATAGGAGACCGAAGAGGAAATGATACAGAGTACAATTCCCTCCACTTCGATATCTTCGCTGTAAAGAACTTCCACTGCTGTCATGGCGCCCCCTAAGGGAGCGCGAAAAATGGCGGCCAGGCCCCCGGAGCATCCGGCCAGAAGCATAAGCCTTCTTTCACGGACGTCGAGCCGGAGGGTACGCGCGAGCCAGGAACCTAATCCAGATCCAATTTGTGCGATAGGGCCTTCCCTGCCGGCGCTTCCCCCCGTTGCAAGGGTAATTACCGAAGCTATGCCCTTGATGAAGGGAACACGCGTCCTAACCATCCCATGCTTATTGTGGAAGGAGTCGATGTAGGCGTCGGTCCCATGGCCCTCTGCTTCCGGGGCCCAGGTATAGACAATCATGCCTGAAATCAGTCCTCCGACGGCGGGGAACAAAACGAGAAGCCAATGATGAAGAGGCGTGCCGGCAACGTAAGGCACGATATGCTCTCCCGCGGGCTTTCCGGCTGCATGACCGGCAAGACACTCGAGGCCCAAAAAGGTGGTCCATTCGAGGAGAAAGAAGACGGCGGACGCCGCAAGCGAGCTCAGTGCCCCAATTGCCGCGCCGCAAACCAACCATCGGAAGAACCTGTATTTGCCAAGCGCTCTGGAAAGGGCCCCGCCCCACTTCCCCAGCACACTCTGAACCCCTTCCGTGTTGCTTTCGAACTCGTTTACTCGTGAAATGGACTCCTCGTTCAATTCGCATGCCTCCATAGGAGTGTCGAATCTTCCGGGCGGCAGATGGGCCGCCGGGGCAATTTATCGCGGGCACGGCCCCGCACGTCAGCCTTATAATGACTTCACAGTATCTGTTTGCACCACCGGCGGTTCCATGTCGCCGCTTTTGCTCGACCTTCTATCGGCACGATCTCTTATACATGGGGAACATTGCTGGAGTGTGACCGAAACATTTCCTATGCATGACCGGGACATTACTTCGGTGAAAGGTTCGGGGACGGGATTACGGAAGGTCTGTCATCGAGGCCTACAGGGGCGCCGGCGGGTCGCCGTTGCTTTTGAAATGGAACCCGGCGGTTGGCGGGCGGGCAGCCCGGCGGGGCAGCATTCTGGGGCTGGAGCCTGAAAGGATGAAGGAACAGATTATCGTGCCCACCGGTATGGGATTGAAAAGTTCGGGAATTGAGGGAGCCTCTTGCAAAACGTTACTCGGTTGCTCACTTCTAACACTATTTAAGCTTTTAATTGACGTGGAATTTCAATATGTTATGAATGCTGGTCTTGACAAGGCCTGGATGGGTGAAACCCGATATCATTTCTAGGGGAGCCTTTTGCCTAATCCTCGTCCGGAACCCTTGCCGACCTTCTGCTTTTCAATAATCCGTGCTGCTTCTTCTCCTCCAGGCGGCGGAGTTTCGCTCCCTTGCTGACCCGCGTCTTCTTTCTTACCGGAACCTGCCTTAGCGCATCCCTCAGCAGTTCGGCGAAGCGCTCAATGGCAATTTCCTTATTTTCTGCCTGGCTGCGGGTCTGCTGCGAAATGACACGAAGTACGCCATTCTTACCGATGCGAGCGGCGAGATGGTTCTGGATTAATTCCTTGTGCTCCGGGGAGAGGTACGCCGAATTCACTATGTCGAACCATAAAGTGATCCGGCTGGAAACCTTATTGACGTTCTGGCCTCCCGGCCCGCTGCTGTGGGACGCAGTGAAAACCAGTTCGTCTTCGGGAATTGAAATGTGCTCATTGATTTTTATCATGTCTTTCATGTGTTGGACCAAACGCAGCCATGCCGGTCATTTTGAAACCATTGCGCACAATCCAGAAGAGTTGGGCATTATTCCATTTTTGTTGTGTGGATTGCGATACAAGGTTCGGGGGAGCCGGATAAAGTCCCCGGGCAAACTCGGGGAGAGGATACCCCGGAGCTCCATGACACAGACGGCACATCTCATGGAAGTGCGGAAAGCCTGTTGCCACCAGGTTTCGGTCCTCGATGGAGGGAGGGTTGATTCCCCTACTGTGGAGTATAACAGATCTGTCACGAATTTCTTCCAGGAAAAAACGAAAAACGCCCCAATGGGGTTCAGTGGCTGACACATTGTAAATGCCCGAACAGAAAAAGAGAGCGCTCCCAGCGATCAAAAAAGAAAGACTAGTGTCCTGAGTTAGAAATTCGCCATCTAAGTACTGTGCACCAAGTTCGATAGGGATAGGGACGGCTCATCGCCGCCCCTCCCTCCGAACCGGACTGGCGGATTTCCCGCATCCGGCTCTCCGGTTAGTGGTTCACCTCGATGAGGGCTGGAGCAAAGCTCTATGGGCTTCTACAAGGCTGAAAAGTCCATGAACCCGAAAGAACCCGTTTGGCCAGCGAAAATGATCGTGTCCTCGGCTGATTCCATGGAGCCCTTTGCGTTTGCGCAGGATACCCCGAAGGCGTCTGCGCACCCACTTATCCACGATAGGAAAGGTTGGTTTGTGGCTGTGTTTGAAGTATTCAAACCAGCCCCTCAGGGTACCATTGACGTCTTCGATGATCGCGGCCAAACTCCGGCCGTTGCTGCGCTTGGTTTTGGAACGAACCCCATCCTTGAGCTTCCTCAGACTCTTCGGACGAGGCCAACGTGTGCCTCGCTCGAAATGATAGCCGAGAAAGTCAAAGCCTTCTCCGGGAAGGCTCACATCCACCAGTTTGGTCTTTTCCGGGTGCAGAGTAAGTCCTCGTTCTGCGGTCAGCTTGCCGAGGAGATCGAGAGCCACGCGGGCTTCGGCCTCACTGCGGCACAGGACCACGAGGTCGTCCGCGTAACGGATCATCTCCTAGCCTGCGGCCGCCATGGCGACATCGACAGGGTGGAGGTAGAGATTGGCGAGCAGGGGGCTTATCACCGCTCCCTGGGGGCTGCCTTTCTCAGGGGTCCACAGGGTCAGATCCTCCACAATCTCCTGCCTGAGGAAAGACCCGATCAAGTCCAACACGCGCCCATCGGCAATATAGCGGCCGATATCGGCCATGAGCGGGCCGTGTGGGATGTTGTCGAAGTAGGCTTTTATGTCGGCATCCACCACATGCGTGTATCCGGTGTGGAGGAGTCTTACCACCTCCCGCAGTGCATCCTTGCAACCGCGACCCGGGCGGAATCCATAACTGTGGCTTATAAAAACATTCTCGAAGATGGGTTCGATTACCACTCGCAACGCTCCCTGAACGACTCGGTCTCGCACACAGGGAATTCCCAGCGGACGCTTCTCCTTGCTGCCGGGCTTGTCAATATAGGCCCGGCGAATCGGTCGCGGCCGATAGCTTCCCGTGCGCAACGTTTCGGAAAGCCGCGCGATCTCTCCCGCAAGGTCTTTCTCGAAGTCTTCGATACTCTGGTGATCCGAGCCTGCGCCGCCTCCGTTCCGCTTGACCGCCACCCACGCGGCCGCAAGAGTCGAAGGTCTGTGGATCTTATCGATCAGGCTGAACCATACGCCTCCTTTCACCCCCTTTTCGAGGGCCTCCAGCATGCGTTCCGTCCACACATGGCGTTCCACCCACTCCCAATCCTTAGGGCTGGCTTCTCTCGCTTGTGTAGCCCCTTCGGGCACTATCGCGGGTTGCGTTTCGTCCTGTGCAGGCTTCACTCATCCACCTTCCTGCACCCCTTTGCTCCACGGGCATTACCCCGCTTCCACGCTAATATGGGTGCTCTGACTCCTGCCCGGCTGGCTCTTCGTACCTTGTTTAAGGGCAATGAACACCAACCTTACACCGGACAGGTCTCTCCCTGGTTCACATCGCGCAACTTTCCCTGCATTCCGTCACCAACCACCCCACGCGCCCTGTCATCGCTTTTCCGCTGCCCACCCAGCGTGACAGACTCCCGGAACCTGGTCTCCGACCGGCTACTCCTATGCCCTGTCGGGGTCTCGCAAACCTCTGGCAGACCTCGTGCTTTCGCCCGTGTCCCGGTCTGGACTTCACCTTTAATGAGGAGGCTCATCGCTACGTACGGCCGAAACGTGTTCGCTTTACTACGGACTGCAAGTTCGCCTCGGGTTGCTCTCCACCCCGCCTTGCGGCGACGCAGTTACCTTTAGCTATCGGAAGTGGGCACCTCCCGAGAGAGGACTTGCACCTCTCAGATCGCGCCTGCTCCCAGGCGCACTCATTCCGGCAAAAGCCGGAATCAAGGGATTTGCAATAAATCCCAATCAGTTATGGACCATGGCCTGCGCGGGGGTTACGTGTGCGCCAGCCTCACTCCGAGGCCTGAATTATCTAGCGTACTTTTGACTCAGGACACTAGAATTAATACGATAAAAGTCTTCATCCGCTTACTCCAAATCGGGAAAAAGATGGACGGCTAAGGACCAATTCCTTTCCGCATCACTTCGCAGGAACAACTTGTTTTTTTACGTAAAAATGCCAGCGCCAAAGCTCATAGATCGCGGGATATACGATCAACTCCATTATGAACGAAGTGAAAATGCCGCCGATCATGGGTGCGGCAATTCTTTTCATTACATCGGCCCCGGTCGCCGTAGACCACATGATCGGAACGAGGCTCATGAACATGACGGCAACCGTCATGAATTTCGGGCGGAGTCTTTTTACCGCGCCGTCAATGATGGCCTGCCGAAGGTGCTCTTTGGTTTTCATCATCCCTTTGTCCCGCATCCCGTAAAACGCCAGGTCGAGATAGAGGAGCATGAAAACCCCTGTTTCTGCATCAACCCCCAGGAGGGCAATGAGACCGACCCAAACCGCAACGCTCATGTTGTAATGGAGAAAGTGAAGAAAAAGGATTGCGCCGACTGCGGAAAACGGGACGGCAAGGAAGATTATGAGCGTTTTTGCAACCGACCGTGTATTGAAGTAAAGCAGAAGGACTATGATGAAAATCGTAATGGGAATGACAATCTTGAGCCGTTGCGCGGCTCGCTGCATGTATTCGTACTGGCCGCTCCAAACCAGGGTGTATCCGGGAGGAAGCTGGACCTGCTTCGAGACGATTTTTTTTGCTTCCTCCACGTAGCTTCCAACATCCCGCCCGGCGACATCGACGTAAACATATCCGCCCAGGCGTCCGTTTTCGTCCCGGATCATTCCCGGACCGGAGATCAGTTTAATATCGGCCAACTCGGCCATCGGAATCTGTTGCCCGGAGGGAGTGGGGACGAGGACACGGTTCAACCGGTTGAATGTGGACCGAAAATCCTGGTAGTAGCGCACATTTACCGGAAAGCGTTCGCGGCCTTCGACGGTCGTGCTGATGTTCTCCCCGCCGATTGCCGAGGTTATAGCCATCTCAACCTGTCCGATACTGAGTCCGTATCTGCCGATTTCCTTTCTTTTGATATCGAAGTCCAGGAAGTAACCACCCGCCGTGCGCTCGGCGAATACACTCGAGGTGCCGGGCACATCCCGCAGCACCATTTCCATGTGCTCGCCGATTTGCTGAATTTTATTCAGGTCAGCGCCAAGAATTTTTATGCCGACAGGGGTCCTTATTCCCGTGGTAAGCATGTCGACTCTGGCCTTGATCGGCATGGTCCATGCGTTTACGACCCCCGGAAAATCCATTGCTTCGTTCATGCCTTCCGGGCCGTAGATCAGCTCCTGAGTGCTCTTGTGATCCGGCCACACATGGCGAAAAATTTTCTGAAACCATTCCGGATAGTTCGAATACCATCTCTTGATCCTTGGCCATTTCTCAGGGGGCTTAAGGACAACGACCGTTTCCATCATGGAGAAGGGAGCCGGGTCGGTTGCCGTTTCGGCCCTGCCTGCCTTGCCAAACACCCGCTCAACCTCAGGGAACGTTCTTAGCACTTTATCCTGCACCTGGAGAAGCTGACTTGCCTCAGTTACCGAGATCCCCGGAGTCGTTGTCGGCATATAAAGAAGAACGCCCTCATCCAGGGGCGGCATGAACTCAGACCCCAACCTAAGAAAAACCGGGATTATAAGAAGCACAGCGAGAACGGCGAGAAAAATAATTTTCCATGGACGTTTCAGGACAAACTCAACTACAGGATGGTAAATCCGCATCAGAGGGCGGCTTATCGGGTGCTGCTCTTCGCTGTAGATCGTTCCAACCAAAAGAGCATTTGCTATCCGGCTCAAAAATCTTGGGCGAAACTCTAATTTTTTCGTGCGGATCAAAAAGAAAACGATGGCGGGAGTGAGTGTAATCGCCAGAATGGCGGCAATCGCCATCGAAAAGTTCTTGGTAAACGCCAGGGGCTTAAAAAGCCTTCCTTCCTGTGCCTCAAGGGTAAAGATGGGCATGAAGGATACGGCAATGACCAGAAGAGAGAAAAAGCTCGGCCCGCCCACTTGTTTCAGCGCTCCGATAACGACCTCTTTGAATTCGGTTTTTTTCCCTTCTTCCTCCCACTGTTCCAGTGTTTTGTGGAGCTGTTCTACCATCACTATGGAAGCATCCACCATCGCTCCGATAGCAATAGCGATACCGCCCAGGGACATGATATTGGCGGTTAGCCTCATCCAATACATTGGTATAAAAGCCAGGATCACCGCAATGGGTATGCTGAGGATCGGAATGATCGCGCTTGGAATATGCCAGAGAAAAATCAGAATGAGCAAACTGACTATCGTGAGTTCTTCAATGAGCGTGCCTTTCAAGTTCTCTACAGCTCTTTCGATCAGGTCGGCCCGGTCGTAGGTAGTGACAATTTTTACACCTGGAGGCAGGGTAGGCTCAATTTCTGCCAGCTTTGCCCGTACCCTTTCGATGACACGGAGCGCGTTCTCGCCGTACCGCATGATTACCACACCGCCAACCGTGTCTCCTTCTCCATCCAAATCGGCGATGCCGCGCCGGATATCCGGACCAAGCACCACCTGGCCGAGGTTTTTTACCAGGATGGGGGCTCCCGTCTCCTTGTTTACCCCCACCGCAATGTCGCCGATATCCTCAACAGATCGGGCATATCCACGGCCTCGCACCATATATTCCCGGCCGGAAAACTCGACGACCCGCCCCCCCACATCGTTATTTCCCTCGCGCACCGCCTCGATCACCCGATCGAGACTGACGTTGTATGCATTAAGTGCATTAGGATCGAGCTTCACCTGGTATTGTTTGACAAACCCGCCGATGGGGGCCACCTCGGCCACGCCGGGGAGCGATTGCAGGTCGAACCGCAGGTACCAGTCTTGAATCGTCCGAAGCTCGGAGAGGTTTCGGGTCCCTGTGGTATCGACCAGTGCATATTCATAAATCCAGCCGATGGCGGTCTCATCGCGCGCCATTTCCACCTGGACGCCCTGCGGAAGGCGGGGAAGAATATTGCTAAGATATTCGAGTGTCCTGGACCTGGCCCAGTAAATGTCGGTTCCATCTTGGAAGATGACGTACACGTAGGAGAAACCAAAATCGGAAGACCCCCGAATATCTTTTACGTGAGGTACGCCCAGCATCGCAGTGATGATAGGATAAGTTACCTGGTCCTCCATAATGTCCGGACTGCGGTCCCAACGCGAGAAGATGATGACTTGGGTATCGGAGAGATCCGGGATTGCGTCCAGTGTTATATTTTTGATGCAGTAAAAGCCCGCGAAAATCCCGGCCCCAGTGAACAGCAATACAAAAAAACGGTTCCGGACACAAAATTCGATTATTTTGTTTATCATTCAGACGGGCTCCGGTTTTCGGAGAGCTGGGGTCCTCATCTCCAGTAAAGCACGGGGGTTATTTCTGTTCGTGTTTCGTATGGTCCATCTGCATTCCAGGCATTTCGGGCATCGGGGCCTGCTCCGGTTTGCTGCCCGTCCCCGGCATTTCATGTTGAGGCCCGGAGGGCGTGCCAGGATGCTCATGTTGCCTTCCACCCGGTGGGGATGGTTGTTTTTGTTCGTGTTTCGTATGGTCCATTTGCATTCCGGGCATCTCGGGCATCGGCGCTTGCTCCGGTTTAGCAGCTCCCGGCATCTCACCCTGAGGCTTTGATGGCTGCTGCGAAGGACCCATCTGCATGCCGGGCATGCCTGCCATCGCTCCCATCGCCGCTTTTAGATTGCTCTCCGAATCGATCAAAAAATTGCCGGACGTAACGATTTTTTCACCGGCTGTCAGGCCGCTTAAAACAACGTAGCCGCTATCAGCTTCGGGGCCGAGTTCTATTTTCCTCGGCTCAAAATAGCCGTCCGGGCGCGCAACAAAGACGATTTGCTGGGTCCCCGCATTAAGCACGGCATTTTCCGGAACGAAGATGTGCGTTCCCAGGTTTGCCTTCAGCTCGATATTGGCGTACATGTCCGGTTTTAGCCTGAAGTCGGGATTGAGAAATTCAAGACGTACTCGAAGAGTGCGTGTTTCGGGATTGATCTGTGGATAGATATACGTAATTTTCCCGCGGAATTTTTCCCCCGGGAAATAGGAAAGGGCCATGAGCGCTGTTTGCCCGGACTTTACGAGTTGAACTTCGTATTCGTAGAGTTCCGCATACACCCAGATAGTGGAAATATCCGCAATTGAGTAAAGCTCGGTTTCCGGCGTGATGCGCTGCCCCGGAAATGCATTCCGCGTCATGACAAATCCGGAGACGGGCGACAAAAAGGTCAGGGCGTTCAGCGGCTTTCCGCTTCTCTCTACCCTTCTTATTTCCTGGTCGGGAACATTAAAGAGCCGGAGTCTCTCCAGGGTCGAACGATAGAGATCTCGCGCGTTTGCGCCTATCTCGCGGAACTCGCTATCACCGAAACTGTCTTTGGCCTTCTTTGCGACAAGGAGTTCCCGCTGTGTTGCAACCAGCTCTGGGCTGTAAATACTGAGCAGCTTGTCGTTTTTCTTCACGTACATTCCTGGAAAATCAACAAAGACCTTTTCAATCCATCCATCCACTCGTGCCTGAATCCTGGCGAGGCGGGTTTCATTAGTAGCAAGACGCCCGACAGCCCTGATTGTCCTAGTCACTTGACCAGATTTCACCTCTCCGTATTGGACACCAATGAGCTGCTGCGTTTGAGGCCTTATCTTGACAGTGCCTGGAGGCAGACTCTCTGGTTTGGCCTCACCTTCATAGACCGGAACGAGGTCCATGCCGTCCGGGGCTTTTCCCGGTTTATTGTATCTATGCGAGGGGTTCATCGGGTCTGCCCAGTATAGAATTTTTCTTCCCTCTTTCTTGCCTTCGGGTTGGGCCGTTTGTCCTTCATGAGCGGTGGTTGTGCCGGGCTCCTGCACTTTTTGGTTAGGCAGGCCCGGAATAATTTGTTGGATGGAACTATTGAAGAAGTAAAGGCCCACAGCTCCCAGCACAATTCCAATCAGAAGGACAAGTAGAAAGGACACCGCACCTTTCCCCTCACAGCCCTTGGGAAATATCCTTCGAACGCTGTTCTGAGAAAACATATTGAAAAGCATTCTCACCGCCTTCCTCACCGGTTCCTGTTAGTGTATCAGTTCAACGCCTACCAATGGCTCTAACTGGGCAAGCGCTTTGTGGAACTCGATCATCGATTCATAGTATTTGAGCTGGTATTCGAGGAGAGTCACCGAGGCGTCAATGAGCTGGAGGAAATCGATTTTCCCGACCTGGTAGTTTGCTATAGCAGAGTTGAGAGCGAGGTTTGACTGGGGAACTATCGCAGATTTGTAAAGATTTGCGAGCTTTTCGGCAGTGGTTGCCGTTGTGAAGGCTTCCTTCACTTGGTAGCGGAGTGTGGAGGAAGTGCTGTCGCGCATGCTCCTGGCGCTCGAAAGATTCAGCCGGGCCGCCTCCAGCTTCGGCCGCTGCTTTCTCCAGAAATAAAGCGGCAGTGTTGCGCTAATCATCGGGGCGTACATTCCGGGGTTCTGTTCTCTTTCAAAATAGGTAAAACCGGCAGTAAAATCAGGATAGTAATTCTTCTGGGCCAGTTCCACGCCGTACTGCCTGCGTGCTATTTCACTCTCTTTGGCCTGGAGCTCGGGTGAACCGCTTAGAGCAAGCTGAGTCAATTCTTCTAGAGAATAAGCGAGTTCGGCTTTCTTGAATTCGGCTGGTTTTCCGACCGGGGTCTCGGCGGGCCTGTAGAGAAGGCTATTGATTTTCGCCTCGGCAATCCGTTTTTTCTCTCCCTGGCCAAGGAGTTTGTCCAAGATCTTAGATTCTTCAACCTGCGCCTTCAGGACGTCCTGCTGTGTCGTTTGGCCGACCTGGTAGCGGGATTCCGCAACATGTTCGAAATTCTGGAGCAGTTCCTTATTCTTCAATAGAGTCTCTATCGACTTATGGATCAGGTACAAATCGAAAAAAGCCTGCTTTAGCTCGGAGACAACCTTGAGATGCACAAGCTGATGGTTCCAATCCAGGGTTTTTGCTTCTGCGGATGCAATGCTTTCTTTCAGGCCGCGTTTTCCTGGAAAAGGGATTTCCTGCTCGATGCCGTAGGTACGCGCTGAAGATGGATCGCCCTTCATGAGTGTTGGCGGGATCAGGTGTCCCATTGTCTCAAACTTGACGGTGGGATCGGGGAGCGCACCGGCGGCAGGGACCGCTGCCTTGGATGCAGCGGCGGCCTGCGTGGCTGCTTTAATCTCGGGATTGTCCTCGGCTGCGGCTTTGAGAAGTTCTTCCAAAGTAATTTCCCTTGTTTCTAGGGAGCTTTGCTCTCCCGCGACCTGGGAAAAAACATGGTTGGGAATTAACGTGCAGATGAAGCAGAGGAGAAACAGCCGGGTAAAACTTTTAGGCAGCATCTGTTTCCTTTGAGTTTTGGAGAGCAAAAGATCTACCGGCAGCCTGTATTCAATCCCTGATGTCGCATAACAACTCCACCAAATTCCAATCTTCTTTGCGAAATCATTTTCACTTAAGCTTTATCGAGACTCGCTTTCTTTAAGTCTATAACGAACGAAATGCAATCAGATCGCAACGAAAAATCGAAATCAGGGTGAACGTCCAGCCATGCCGAAGGACTCACAGAGTTTGACATTTCCAGTAGTATACGAAAGATTCCCACTCACCCACCACTCAAAGTTCTCGGAGGTAATGTGCAGAAAGTTCTGCAAAAGAGAATGATTTAAGAAAATGGTCATGGCATACGGGTTGTTTAACCAAAACACCCAAACCCACGATGGGAGAGATGCCATGACCAAGACTGAGTTTAAGCGCAATTTGTCGGATGTGAAAGCCCTTTTCAGAGAAGAAAAGGACGCTCTAAAAAATATCCTGCGAGAGGTATTGCAGGAGGTCCTCGAGCAGGAGATGACCGATTCGCTGGGAGCCGGCAAGGGTGAGCGATCACCGGCCAGGCTGGGATATCGTTCCGGATATTACGAGCGCTCGCTTATAACCCGCGTAGGGAAGCTGGAGCTTAGAGTCCCGCAAGACAGGCAGGGGCATTTTTCGACCCAGTTATTTGAGAGATATCAAAGATCCGAGAAAGCTCTAGTATCGGCTCTGGCCGAGATGTATGTCCAGGGTGTGTCAACCCGCAAGGTCAAGGCAATAACCGAGGAGCTGTGCGGCTACTCGTTTTCGGCCTCGGCGATCAGCTCAGTCAATAAGACCGTCGATGAAAGTCTTGAGAAATTTGCTAAAAGACGTTTGGAGGAGTCATACCCCTACCTTGTTCTGGATGCTCGCTACGAAAAAGTAAGAGAGGATGGAGTCATTCGGAGCCAAGCCGTCCAGATCGCAATTGGGATAAATGAGGAAGGGCGCCGCCAAGTTCTTGCCGTCGAGCTGGCGAACAGGGAGTCTGAGACCAGTTGGCGGGACTTTTTGGTGGGATTGAAAGAGCGGGGGCTTCGTGGGGTTGAGTTCGCTGTCTCGGACGATCATCCGGGACTGAAGCGCGCTATATGGGAGGTTTTACCGGAAGCTGTCTGGCAGCGCTGTTATGTTCATTTTTTGCGTAATGCACTTGATCACCTGCCGCGAAAGGCCAATGACGACTGCTTGCAGGAACTCCGCTGGATCTATGATCGGCGCGATCTCACCGAGGCCCGGAAGGACTTGGCCCAATGGCTTGAACGGTGGCAGAAAAAGTATCCGAAACTGTGTGCATGGGTGGAAGAGAGCATAGGAGAGACTTTAAATTATTACCGTCTGCCTCTACAGCACCACAAGCACATGAAATCAACCAACATGCTGGAGCGCTTCAATGAGGAGATCAAACGAAGAACTCACGTAGTGCGGATTTTTCCAAATTCGGCAAGCTGCCTTCCGTTGGTCCGGGCGCTTGCAGTGGAAACTCATGAGAGCTGGCTTGAGGCAAGCCGTTATCTGAATATGGATTTATTGAAGGAACATAAAAAATTGGCCTTTGCGGTAATGTCG
The DNA here is from genome assembly GCA_963805125.1 of uncultured delta proteobacterium. Lineage (GTDB taxonomy): Bacteria > Desulfobacterota > Syntrophobacteria > Syntrophobacterales > Syntrophobacteraceae > SbD1. Next base: position 633,953 of record CAWDTD010000003.1, read on the forward strand.
GCAGCCTGATCGCTACGGGCCGCCTCCGACGAGTCACGGTTGGACCCATTCTCGGCGGCCCTTCGCTTAGTTTGCTGTTTAGTGAGGATTTCTCAGAAACAAAAACCGGCAACTCATATGCCAAATCGAATTTGCAGAACTTGACGCACACAACTGCTCCTTGGCAGGGGGGTAGGTATCTTTTGGGGCGGAAGGAATTACACTCCAGAGGAAATAGATTCACCCGATCAGACGACCCACGCTATCCCGCATTCCTGGTTAGCCAAGCTGTGAGAGTTCCAGTTAATCAAATTCAAAAAATCTTTCAATTTGGGTTTGTTTCAGGGTGCAAATGACATACTCATAGGAAAGACCGTGGAAGCCATAGTGGTGAATCCCCTCATGCCAGAGGCTCCGGACAATGGGCAGCCACTTTGCAATCTCCGGCATGCCGCCGTGGAAAGCGGTCGAAACATGCCACCTGGCTGATACCGGGGTAGTGTTCCGCGAGGGCGTCAATGCCCTTCAGCTCGCCGGGAAGATGCAGGGGGGCAAGAGAAATGAGGCTTCTAAGAGTCTGCATCAGATGCGGTGTCACCTTCTCGGCGCCATATGATTCGGCCCTCCGTGTACCATCCAGTGACCGACACCGTCGGGCTCGGGGAGGCGGTGTTCTTCCATGGCCACTGGAGGTTGAAAACACTACAATTAATGTAAGCTGCATGGCAAGGCCTATTTCAAGACTGGTGCTCACCGGCTAACCCGAATTCCTTAAACGCATAGTACTTAGGTATGTCAATCGCCAGTGTGAAGACGGCCGAGAACGCCAGGATGGCAAGCACCTGCTCCAGCGTTATCGCCGGTACGATGCCCCCGTAAATCCCTAATAGTGCAAATGCGAACGTGGTGGCAACGGTCGAGGCGATAAGAGCGTTGCCGGGAATTGAATTCCAGAAAAACCTTCTTTCTCTGACGATAAGCACCCTGAACTGGCTCGTGAAAACGAGCATCAACATGACAAACGTTCGAAGCTGCGGTAAGTTCAGATGAAAAAGGTCCCTGCCTGCAAGCACCGCGATAATTCCTTCAACGACAAATAAAGCTCCCACTACAAACGAGGCAAGGGTTATGTTTTTTACATTCCAGTTGTTGGGAGACTCGGTGTATTTCACGTTGTCCGTCGCAAGCGACATCGTCACAAAATCGTTCGCGAATATGAGAAGCGCCATTCCGAGCAGGGAGAGCACCATCGTCTGCATAAGGAAAAATCCTATAGTGAGCAAGAAGACGATCTGAATCACTTTGGTGACCTTGTTGATAATCCAGGTGAGCATCCGTTGGTAAGTCTCGCGGCTTCTCTTGATGGCATTGACGATCACCCTGACGCCTGGCTGTGTCAGTACCACGCTCGCCGAAGCCTTTGCCACGTCCGCCGAATTGCTGACCGCGACTCCCATCTCCGCCTGCTTTAAGGCCGGGGCGTCGTTTACGCCGTCACCGGTCATGCCCACCATGTGCCCTTTCGACTGGAGGAGCTTGACTATCTTATATTTGTCTTCCGGGTAAATCTCCGCGAAGCCGTCGCACGAAACCACTCTCATTGCCTGTTCGTCCTCGCTCAGGTTCTGTATGTCCGAGAAACGGACTATGTTGGCGCCGATTCCGACCTGCCCGGCAATCTCCTTAGCTATCGCCAGGCTGTCGCCCGTCAGCATCAGCGGCTTCACCCCGAGTTCTCTGATTTCCTTTATCATCTTTTTCGAGTCGGGTCTCGGCGGATCGGCAAGCGCAATGAGTCCGGTAAGTCTAAGGTCGTCGGATTGATCCCGGCTTAGCGACTGTGCGACGGCAATTGTGCGGTAGCCCTTCCGTGATAAAGCCGCTATCTCCCGGTCCACTTCCGCTGAGGTCTTTTCGTCTATTCCGCTGCACATCGGCACAATAACCTGGGCCGCTCCCTTGACGACACGGTGAAGATGGCCGTCCTCTTCCACGATGGCTTCCGTTCTCTTGATCGCGGGATTGAATGGAGTATAGGAAATCTGCCTGTCTTGCGGATCAAAATTCATGTGGCTGCTCTTTGCGTAATCGATAATCGCAAGGTCTATCAAGTCCATGCCTTCCGGCCGCGAAGCGAGAACCGCCGCTCGTATGACGTCTTCTTTCGTGTGACCGGAGAATGGAATACTCCCGTTGACCGCAAGCTTGTTCTGCGTGATCGTTCCCGTCTTGTCGAGGCAAAGGACGCTTATCGACGCAGCATCCTCGATCGAATCGAGCCTCGTCACCAGGACTCCCTCTTCAGCAAGCTTCACTCCTGTCGCCGCCTGGACTATTGTCATTACCGCCGGCAACGCCACCGGCACCGCACCCATCAGGAAAACGACTATGAAAGTCATTATGAGAAGTACGGTCATATGCATGACCAGGGCGTAACCCGCGACCACGAAAGAAGCCACGATGCCGAGGTACATCATATACCTTACTATGGCCATCATGATTTCTTCCTGGTGCGACTTCGGCTTGGCTATCTTCACGAGTTCCGCGGTCTTGCCGAAATATGTATTCGGACCGGTACTAACGACGACACACCTCGCTTCGCCCCGCCTGACCACCGAACCCGAGTAGACGACGTCCGCGCGCTCCTTTTCCTCGGGAAGAGATTCACCGGTGAGCGCCGACTCATCTATCGACAGGTCGCCGCTTATGATCTTAGCGTCGGCTGGGATGATATCGCCGAGCTTCACGATAAGAACGTCGCCCGGCACGATCTCTGCGGGAGCCTCTGTTGTCCAGTTTCCGTTACGCAGCACCTTCGCTTTTATAGCGAGCCTCTGCTTCAGGAGCTCAACGGCTTTCGTCGATCCGCGCGAGCGCACGAACTCGATGATTGCGTTCACCGTTAGGAGGATGAATATCATGATTCCTTCTATTTCACGTTCGAGAGCGAAGGAAAGCGCCATGGCGAGTTCGAGCAGCCACGGCATCGGCCCCCAGTAAAGCCGGAGAAATTCCAAGACGGGGTTTTTCTTTTTTTCGGTTATCTCATTTCTTCCGTACAAGGAGAGACGTTCCCTCACATCCGGGTCTGACAGGCCTTCTTCGTTCGAACGAAGGAGGTCGAAAGTCTCCTGGATGGAGATGTCCTTGAATTCGGAAGTGGGTTTGATTTGGAGATCCATGCGTATCCTCGTGTGGCAGGTATAACTGTATCCTTGCCTAAATAATTAAAAGGATAAGGAGCCCATCTAGAATTGGCAACATTGCTCCATCCGTGGCGGTAAGGCGGGTTTGTACCCTGTTTGGATTCCGATAAAGCAATTTGCTCATCACAGAGTCAGGGCAAAGATGTTTGTTCTACTCTGTCATATTGAAATCCTGTTACATTCCTGCGGTTTGCAATGAATCCTGATCAAAATCGCCAGGGCTAAATGGATACTCAACGCCAAAATTCTCTTCGAAATCCTCCAGATCTGTCTCGTCCAGTTCCAACCGGTCCACGACCGCAGCAAATTCCAGGGTATCTGTAAGAATCTGAATGACAGCTTCACGTTCGCGCTGGCTCTTGATAACGCCATTTAGGAAAAGAACGCCTTTGCAGATAGACAAGTTCATTCCGGAAAGGTCCAGGCCATCGGCCAAAAGGCGGTCATAGATAGTTTCCAGAATCTGGTCGGCTGGGAGTCCGTCGAATTCATCGGGGACCGCTGCCTGGCCGATTGTTTCGGGGATACTCGGAAGCAATATCTTTTTGCTTTCATAATCGCGTGCGCAGTCTATGCATAAACGCGCCCACGGAATAGCCCTGAGCCGCCTATTATCGATGTCGTCGCCGCAAGACTCACAGATTCCGTACTCACCTACTGCCATCTTGGTAAGCGCAAGATCGATTTGCTCGATTTCAGTCTTTCTCGTCTTGTCCAGTGTTTCATACGGCTTGGCGATAGCTTCTTTTTGGGCCTCTTCCTCCAACTCAGCTTGGCAGTCACCGAGTTCCCGACATGTCGCTGCAATTTTTTGCACCCGCTCCAGCAGATCGGTTCGCCGGTTGAGCAGCATATTTCTAAGGAATGCAATTTCTTCTTTAATCATAGCAACTTACCTCCAAAAAAATCTAGCATCTCGCTTTCTTTACCTCCTGCATACGGGACCATTGCTATCGGGAAACAGGTGACAAAAAAAGCTAAAGAGAGCGTCAGCGGGAAGCAAACCTGCAAGGATGGGTATGAAACTTCTTTCTCGATTTTCCGAGAACGACTTCTGACGTATGTTTCAGGCTGGGTGAGCGGTAGAGGGCCGCCTATAAAGAAACTCTCTCTACCGGCCCCGAAAAATAGCTGAAATCATGTCCTCTGCGTCTCGATGCTTTCAGGGCCGAGTCTATTGTATTGGGCAATGATCCGGTATACGCACGACTCAGATAACCCGGTATGCAACGCTATTTCCGATACGGGTCTTGGGTCAATTATGCCATTCAGGATCACGAGCCATTTCCGCATTTTTAATGACCCGCCTATCATCTCCACCTTCATTCTTACTTCGTCCGGCGACAAGTACGCCACTACTGTTCTCCTTCCGGACATCTCCGATCCCTCCAACGGTTCTCCCCCGGTTCGACACAATTATGAAACGACCGTACTGAACGAAACCTTACGTGAAATCCCAAGGGAAACGCCAACTTCGTACTGCGAAATTGACGTTTCCCGACGCCCGCCGGAGGCTAGGTCAATGGCCTTAGGGCGAACGGAAATTGATTGTCTTTGTAAGTCGCCTTAACCGAAACAGCATTCAGGGTTTTTCCGGCTTATGCTGTCATCTCTTGCAGTAGCATTCTGCCATCTGCTTTAAGTTGTTGACCTTGACGCTGTTCACCTCCAGTCTGATACGATCGTTCAAGTATCTGCAATCGACGACGACAACTACATAGAGGACAGGTTTGTCCGCCAGTTCTCCGAGAGTGCTCAGGGCTTCGTCGTAAGTTATGTAAGAAGGGGCGTGGGGAACGAGTTCTTTGACATTGAATCTGGCGTCTGTGGACTTAATGAGATTCCCGCTCGATTCCCATACTTCCGCTCTAGAGCCGAAAATGTTCGTCACCGCTGGGGAGCCGCGTCCGATTGATCCCTGGTGATCGAGTTCGTCACTGGCGCCATAACAGTTTGTGAACGGGCTTAAATCGCCTAGATGGGCAAACACGTGTCCGTCGACCTTGTCGTCTTCATTTGTATCGATTCCGATGGCAAAGCGCGGGAATTCACCGCCCCAGTCTTGTTCCACTATCCTGTAGGAAGCGGAAAGACCATGAATTTGTCGGAGGGTCAGAATCTCTTCCAGTGCTTTATAGCTAAAGCCTCCGCAGGTGATGATGTTTTCAGGAAGCAAACCGGGTCTGTCCAGAGGGCACGTCAGCGGGAACTCGGCGCAGGACAGGTTAAATTCCCATTTCGCCTTGCCACGGCTTGCCTGAGTTACGGCTTCTGATGATCTAACATTAAAGGCTTTCATTTGAATTGACTCCTTCTCATGCAGGCCCCCTGACCTGCGGGCGCGTTATGTTACCCCTCTTTTCGTCAACTTCCATGCCAGTGGGCTTCAGATATGAAATGGGACAAAATCGGCTACTGTCAGCAGATGCTTGTGCAATTGGCAGAATCCTAGAAAAATCGGCACCTTCCGACCAACGACCAGCGCCATATTTCAGGAGGTCAGATTTTGGGAAAAACTGTATGGTTTTGTAACGGTTTTGTTACAAAGTCATACAGATGCTGATTATACGGAATACCGCGTGGGAATGGAGCAAATGCAGGAAGCGCACTCATTGGAATAGCGAAAAAATGATGCAAGCAGGGTCGACTCTCAAAAAGATCCGTCAGGAAATCATGTTAGTCAGAGGTTTTACACCCGTTCCCTTGAAGGAGCCTGCAGTCAGATCGTACTTGCGCAATAGCCTGTAGAGTTCCGCGCGGTTCATGTCCGCCAATTTTGAACTCTGTGAGATATTGCCGTGCGTAGCGGTCAGAACCTGGGTGAGATAGGACCTTTCGAGTTGCTCACGAGCCTCCTTCAGAGGAATCCATTCGGGCGAAGATTCCGGGCCTCGCTCTTCTTCCAATAGAAGGTGACCCGCGGAGATCACTCCCGGTGAAGCGAGCGCGAACGCCCGCTCGATGACGTTGGCAAGCTCCCGGACGTTTCCGGGCCACTTATGAAGCATTAGCCGCTGGGCCGCTTCCGGCGAGATCCCCTGAACGCTCTTGTTGCTCTCGCGACTGAGCTGCTGCAGGAAATGATTGGCCAACAGGAGGATATCTTCCGGGCGCTCTCGAAGGGAGGGCAGATGCACTGGGATAACATGAACCCGGTAATAAAGGTCCTCCCGAAATTTGCCCTGATCAATCGCCTTCCGCAGGTCCTGATTCGTTGCTGCTACGAGGCGAAAGTCTACTTTGACAGGTTGAAGACCTCCAACCGGGTAATACTCACGTTCCTGCAGCACCCGGAGGAGTTTAACCTGCAGGGACAGGGGCAGTTCTGCGATCTCATCCAAAAAAAGGGTCCCTTTTTGTGCTTGATGAAGAAGCCCTTCTTTCTGTCGGTCCGCCCCGGTAAATGCTCCTTTCACATGTCCGAAGAGCTCGTTTTCCAGAAGCTTTTCAGGGATAGCGCCGCAGTTAATAGCGATGAACGGCCCTTTGGAACGGCTGCTGTTCACGTGAATCGCCTTTGCAATCAGTTCCTTGCCGGTACCGCTCTCCCCGTAGACACAGATGGTCGAGTCGGTTACAGCGATGTGGGCAACTTGCCGGAGGATGTGCCGCATCTTCTCGCTGGAAGTGATGATGTTCTCAAAGCGATAGCGCGTTTGTACCAGCCTGTTCAATCGATCCAGTTCCGTCCTGAGCCTGCCTATCTCTAAAGCTTTGTCCAAGCGATGAAGAAGATCTTCGGCATCCAGGGACTTGGGGAAAAAATCGTATGCCCCTTTTTTGATGGCCTCAACAGCGGTTGTGATGGTTCCATATGCTGTCGTTATAATGACCGGCAGACCGGGTTGGAGCTGGAGAAGTCTTTCAAGCAAAGCGATACCGTTCATTTCTTCCATCTTGAGGTCCAAGATGGCTGCATCGAAAACTTCCGCATGAGCGCAACTCAGGGCGTCTCCGCAACTCTGGGAAGCATACACCTGGCAGCCTGCGGCATCCAGCCAACCCTTCATAAGAGCAAGAAGGTCTGGATTGTCATCAACTATAAGGATTTTCCCCCTTGCCATAGAGCTCGTCACCCAAAGAATTTTATCCGGATCTGATCTGATCGACTTCGCAATGGACCAGTCCTTTCCAGTGGTGAGCTGATAGTGCAGCACCGGGCGTGCGCTTCTCAGGAAGCTTGCCGCCTTTGATCTTTGAATCACTTTGGACTGGTTTGTCAATATCTTGAAAAGGCCATCGGCATGATTAAAATAGCCCAATTTGAATAGTAAATGGAGCGGCGACAAACGACTGATCAAAAGACGGAAAACAGCCTGGGAAGGATCTCCTCGATGCGCTGAAAGCTACCCGGAGAGGAGATTCTCCCGTCAGTTCGAGTTCGCCGCTTACGGCCATGAGCTCGATTTCCTCTCTCATCCCCCTGGAACTAAAGCTCTCCAAAATAGATGGCATCGAGGTATTCCGCATCTTCGGCCAAGAGCTCACCAGGGCAATGCCTTTAATCATCCTGACCCCATCGAGGCGTGATCAGGATATGATCGACTGCTACACGTGCGCTGAGAGCTACATCCAAAAGCCTCAAAACTTCAATGATTTCCTTGATGCTGACCCGCATTTGGGCGAGTGTTGGCTGAAGCTTAGCAAAGTGCCTGGAGGTCCCGATGAACAGCCCGGAAGTGAGAGTCCTTCTCATTGAAGATGATGAGAATGACTACGTTTGGATTAAGGACATGCTCTCAGACATTACATCCGCCAGATTCCGTCTCGACTGGATTTCGACCTACGAAAAGGCGGCCACGGAAATATGCCGCCTTCGTTATGATGTCTACCTTATTGATTATCGTCTCGGTATGCGGGATGGCCTCGAACTCCTTCGCGAGCTGATAAACAAGGGCTGTAAGGCGCCAATCATCATACTGACTGGCATGGGTGACTACGGAGTGGATGTCGAGGCGATGAAGATCGGAGCGGCTGATTACCTGGTCAAAGGTCAGACCAACGCTGATCTGCTGGAGCGCTCTATTCGTTACTCGATCAAAGCCAAGCAGATGGAGGAGGGGCTTCGAAGGGAAATTGGCGAGAGGAAACAGATAGAAGCGGCATTACGACTTGATGAGACCCGGTTGGAGGCTCTACTGGAACTGAGTCATATGACGGGAGACTCCATCAGGGAAATTGCCGATTTTGCCGTCGAGCAGCAGGTAAATCTCACCAGGAGCAAAATAGGGTGGCTCGGTCTACTTAATGAAGATGAAACCATTTTAAGTGTTCAGGCCTGGTCGAAGGCTGTCACGGAGCAGTGTGCGATCAGTGACCAGGGGCGAACAGATTCGGTGCAAATTCACTCTTCGATCGAATCAGGAGGCGTGTGGGCAGATGTCGTTCGGAACCGGACTACTCTTATACTGAACGACTACTCCAAATCTTATCCGCACAAGAGTCCATTTCCAGAAAAACATGTTGCCTTGTCTCGGCTTATGGTTGTCCCGGTATTTGAGAGGACCCGAGTTGTTATGCTTGCAGCAGTTGCAAACAAGAAGGAGAGCTATGATACCTCCGATGCTCGGCAACTGACTCTCCTAATGGACGGGATGTGGAAGCTTATCCAACGGGAAAAAACTCAAAAGAAACTGAGACAATCCGAAAACCTGGCTGCGATAGGAACAGCTCTATCGGGTGTTGCTCATGATCTCAAAACACCATTGATAGCAATTGGCGGATTTACTTGTATGGTCCAGCAGGACATGTCCGAAGACGACCCCAATTTTAATAAACTCGAAATCGTCAAAAAAGAGACCCGGCGATTGGAGAGTATTCTTGAGGAGATTCTGGACTTCGCCCGGCCATTGGAACTGCACCCGTCCGCCGAAGATATCAACCGGACAGTGAGCGAGTGCATAGAGGTGGCCAGCAGACTGACCGAAGGAAAAAAAGTCGTAGTTGGGAGTGAATCATTGGCGGATTCCGTTATTCTTGATCACCAGCGTATGAAACAAGCCCTTATAAATCTCATCACTAATGCAGTTGAAGCCTCACCGGAAGAAGAAATTGTAACTATAATCTGTTGCCGGAAAAGAGGGAACCTGGTGCTGGATGTAATCGATCGTGGTCCGGGCATCCAGCCTGAAGAAAGAGACACGGTATTTATGCCTTTCTTTACGACGAAAAAAAAGGGTACGGGCTTGGGACTCACCATAGTGAAAAAGATCATCGAAGCTCATCAGGGAAATCTGCTAATCCTCGATAATCCCTTTAAGGGACTGACATTCAGAATAGAAATACCAGAAAATTGGTACAAAATCAAATGATCACGAAGCATATGAAGCTCCTGAACTCATGGAGGACCGAAGTAGTCCGGTACGGCAAGAAGATGTATGTGGCGCCCGACTGTAAGACCAATGAAGTGAGTCTCGAAACCGAGTGCTTCAGGCGCCACTCGAACAAGGCGCAACTCTGCTACAGGTTGTCATAACCATGTCCGGGGCTGGATCGGGCGTCCGACCCTTGCTGCAGTCACGTTGCCTCCAAACGGGAACAAGCCTGCTGCCTGGAGTTGTCGCATTGGTACGCAAGGAAAACAAGTAATGGAAACTAGCAGAAGGAATTTTCTGAAAATCGGGGGTCTGTGCGTGCTGGGGTTGAGTTCCCTTGAGGTTGCGAATGCGTTTGCCAAGCCGCAAGGGGCCAAGTTCCTGCCGAACCCACAGGAATTGACCGCCAAAAGATGGGCCATGGCGATCAATATGAGGAAGTGCTGGGAAAAAGGGCCTCCCGGCTGCCAGGACTGCATTCTGGCCTGCGACTGGGCACATAATGTTCCGGACATCCCGGTGAAGAGACAAGAGATCAAGTGGATCTACGGGAAGAAAAGTTCGACAACACCTTCACTGACCAGGAAAACAGCATGGAACCCGCAGAGATAAGGGAAAAGCCTTTCCTGGTTCTTTGCAATCACTGCCTGCATGCCCCCTGCGTGCGGGTGTGTCCTACTCAGGCCACTTTCAAGAGTCCTGATGGAATCACGATGATGGACTTCCACCGCTGCATCGGCTGCCGGTACTGAATGGCTGCCTGCCCTTATGGCGCCTGGAGCTTTAATTTCAGGGACCCGCGGCCTTATATTAAAAAACTTAATCCCGCTTACCCTACCAGAGATCGCGGGGTTGTCGAGAAGTGCGATTTTTGCGTGGAACGGCTTGCAGTGGGAAAAATCCCAGCCTGCGTCGAGGCGTGCAAGTGCAAGGCCCTCATTTTCGGCGATCTGGACGACCCAAAATCCGAGCTACGAAAAGCTCTTGCCTCACACTTTTCAATGAGGCGCAAACCTGAGCTCGGCACCTCGCCCGGCGTTTACTATCTTATTTAAGGAAGCGGAGAGCGGGAAGAAGGCGGTTTTTCCCTTGCTCTCGATCTGAAGGGGGGATAATGCTTGACAGAGCACTTACTGGAGGCGTCAGATACAAAAGCCTGCTTTTGGGCCTGCTTGTCCTCATGGGGCTTGGTTTTGCGGCTTACCTCACTCAGTGGGAGAATGGTCTTATGATAACCGGGATGGGCAGGGACGTTTCCTGGGGGATCTACATCGCCCAGTTTACCTTCCTGGTCGGCGTCGCCGCTTCAGCGGTCGTGGTGGTGCTTCCCTATTATCTTCATGATGTGAGAGCGTTTGGCGGAACCATTATTCTGGGCGAATTTCTGGCCATAGCTTCGGTCATCATGTGTCTTCTGTTTATCTTTGTCGATCTTGGCAAGCCGATGCGCGTTTTGAACGTCTTACTCTATCCGACGCCGAATTCGCTCCTTTTCTGGGACATGATCTCTTTGAATGGCTACCTGCTGCTGAACCTGCTCATCGGATGGAACGTCCTCGAAGCTGAGCGCAAAGGGACTCATTACCCCAATTGGGTGAAGCCGCTCATCTACATATCGATCCCATGGGCGATCAGCATTCACACGGTCACAGCATTCCTCTATGCCGGTCTAGCCGGAAGGGAGTACTGGCTGACCGCCATCATGGCCGCACGCTTTCTCGCCTCGGCTTTCTGCTCTGGTCCGGCACTCCTGATCATGCTCTCCTTCCTGGTGAAAAAATACTCCAAATTTGATCCGGGGAAAGAAGCCATAGACAAGCTGACGACGATAATGACTTACGCAATGCTGATAAGCGTTTTCTTCGTGGGTCTGGAGTTTTTCACGGCGTTTTACAGCAACATTCCAAGCCAAACGTAAGCGCTCAAGTATCTTTTTGTCGGAATGGACGGTCACCATGAACTTGTACCGTTCATGTGGCTTTTCGCCATACTGGCTGTAACCGGCGTTGGGCTGCTCTTGAATCCGAATGTTCGTAAGAACGACAAAATGCTCCTGGCTGCATGCGTCTGCGTCTTCTTTTCGATGTATGTCGATAAAGGCGTCGGGCTGATCATTGCCGGTTTCATTCCTAACGCGTTCGGCAAGATTCACGAATATATGCCGACCGTGCCGGAGATGATGATTGTGCTCGGGATCTGGGCAACCGGATTTTTTGTGCTGACGGTGCTTTACAAAATTGTCGTTTCGGTAAAAGAGGAGATCAGGGCATAATACAAAGACGCTTGGATGGGCAAGCCTTGCGCGCGAGGAACTCGCAGACTCGCGATCAAGGGCGGATGGCCCAAATTAAGAGTCCGTTATTTAGTCCCCTCGCCCCGTTACTGCCTTGCAGCGGATCATCATGCACGGGGCCGATTACGCCAGGGACATAGTTATCAACCGCTGGTGACTCGGGCGAAGCCTCGGCTGCCCCGCCATTCCAGTGAATCAGTGGAAGATGTGATCAACAAGATCAAAGACGGGAGCCTTCTCTACATTTATGCGAAATGACGGACGGAGGACAAAGACCCGATATCGAAACGCGATGGGATTTCCGATACTCCACGTGGTGCTATAACATTGCCAATGTATTTGTACAGCTCCCTTGCCTGCTGGTCGGATATTTTCCTGACGGTGAATTGCGGCATGATGCCCTTGGAGCCGTCTGGCATTCTGGGGTCACGAATGAATGAAACAAAAGTGTCGAAGTCTTTCAACTGAGGGGCGGTGTTCAAATTCCGCGTTCGGTAAATCAATTCCACACATGGAAAAGACTTCCTTTATCTTCAAATAATATAAGACCACGTGAAAGCCCGTGAAGTGGTGTGCTCTACTTGCGAAATATTCCTCGAGATGGATCCTGATCGCGGAAGGAACAAGAGTACGCTCAGGGTGCAGGGTATCCGGATGCAATTTGTGACTGTGCATTGAGCGAGAGAACCATTTTGGGCAGTATTCAGCTGTCGGAACCAACACAATATGGATTATTAAGACCGACAGCATACGTCACAGCCAAAGATCCGTCGCTTGCATTGAGCTTTGTGACGGTGCTGAGCCCTATATTTGTCACCCAGATGTTTGCCCCGCCCAAGGCAACAGCCTGTGCTCCCCCAGGGACGGCATACGTCCCGACCAAAGCCCCATCGCTTGCCTTAAGCTTTGTGACAGTACTGTCACCACTATTTGTTACCCAAATGTTTGCCCCGTCGAAGGCAATACCCCATGGTTCAATGCCGACACTATATGTCCCAACCAAAGACCCGTCGCTCGCCTTGAGCTTTGTGACAGTGTTGTCGGCATGATTTACCACCCAGATGTTTGCCCCGTCAAAGGCAACACCGATTGGCCGAGTGCCGACAGCATATATCCCGACCAAAGACCCGTCGCTCGCCTTGAGCTTCGTGACAGTATTGCTGCCATTACTTGTCACCCAGATGTTTGCCCCGTCGAAGGCAACACCATATGGATAAGCGCCGACACTAAAAGAGGAAGCTTGATTCGCCTGGTACGAGCTTAAAAGGGCGACCTGAAGCGCGCTTGCCAATTGCGACCCCTGGGGGCCTTGCGGCCATTTAGCGCCAGCGGGTCTGGCAGGTTCCGGAATACCCTGGATTCCTCGCCGCCCAGCCGCTCCGGTCGAACCTTGTACTGCAGATGGCCAGTTTTCAAAAGTCGACTCGCGTTGAGATGACACCACCCGTAGCTCCTTTGCCGGAGCGGATATTGCCGAAATATGCAATAGCACAATACCTGGAATCAACAGGAAGATCCCAGTTTTCGTACATTTTTTCATTCAGATCCTCCTGCTGATGCATGATTTCGAAGAGAGTCACTCTTTTGTCTTGAAATTAAAATGCTCGACGAAGTTGTCAAGAGTCACTGAAGACGAGTCAAAAATGCACCGGGAACTTCGGCCGAAATGTCACGACAAAAGAGATATTGACTTTATAAAGTTAAATATTATCGTATAGTTATGTTGCGAACATCCTCCTTTCGGGCTGCATCAACAAGCACCGGAGTCTTGGCTTTCCGAAAGCAGGGCTCCGGTTTTTTTATGCTTTCTCAGCTTCAAATTTGGCCGATCGCTAATTCCCCTTTTCCTTTTCGAATTGTGGAATAGTCGAGCACCTTTCCCCAGTGAAGGGTCTCTTTTTAGCCACTTTCGCTGAGCTTTAAAATTGCTTTGCGTTTACCCGGATCGCCGGGGTCAGGGCCGTTCACTATGACTTTGAGGGGATTGGGAGTCAAAAGGTGGCGCGGAAGGTGTCCCACTTAATGGCATCGCCTCGAGAGGAAAATTATTCAGCGAAACCGGCCCGGCCACCAGGTCGGTGAGTGCGCGAGGGATTGACGGATCGGTGGAGTTGGCATGATATAGATGACCCTCAACGCAGTAATCGTGCATGTTCACATGAAAGGCGCGTTCAACATCGGCCACAGTGCCCGAGAAGTTTATCCAGGTGCCGCCTTTTGCAGTCCCTTCGATGGTAAACCCCTGGGAGACAAGCCAGTTCTTTACAATGGCGATCTTTTCCGGACTTGGCCCAAACCTTTTTCCGAATTCTTCCGCTGTCAGCCAGCGGTGAAAGTTTGGGAAGAAGGGTCTTGCTGTTCGGCAAGGAGCCGATCCAGCTCCGCCTGCTTTTCAGAGGCGATTTTCAAAAGAAGGGTCATCCGCTTCATCGGCAGTAAAGGATCGCTTGTCCCGACATCGAACTCGGGTCTGGCCTTGGGATTTACGTTTCCATGAAGGACCACCCTGTCGTTTTCATCGATAGAGGCATTATCAGCAGCAAAGGAAGACCTGATACCGATCGATAAGCCGGGCAATGATGCAATTGCAAAGATGATGGCAACGATGATCTTTGCAGGAGCAGACCCGGTGCCCCCTTCGTGATGTCTGCGGAAGTCCCGTGAACCGGCGTATTGCAAAGTGCGGTTATCTTCGGAGTTTCTTTCCACAATCTTCTCCTGCCGATTAGTGTTCGCACCTTTGCTCCCTGTGTTTTTAACTTTTTGGCGCCATGCAGTTCTTCCAGGATAGGATTGAAAAAATGTCTCATTTTTAGCTTTTATCATTCGGAAAAGCAGACATCGCGGCTGCAAAGTGCTTGACGGTTTTCCAGCGTCTTTCGCATGGCGTGGGCAATTATTACAGTGGTCAGTGCGCTGTGGAGCAGATCGATCCCCACCATCACGCTTACCAATGGTGAGTCGTATGGTATCCCCCAGACTGCGGCGCCGATGATCACGGAAAGAACCCCGCTCATCAAGGCCCATGTCCAATCCAATTCAGGGCGCAATCCCAATGAGCAGAAAATTTTCAGTACTCCCTCCAAACCGAAGAAAATCGAAACGAACATGGTCAAGGCATAAGCTTTCCCGGCCGCAAACCCAACAAGAAACGCAAATGAGAGGTATAATAGTGCGATCAAAAACTCGGGAAGAAACCTCCCTTCCTGCCGAGATTTAAAAGCGTCAGCGATAAACATTCCCCCGCTGATCAGAAAAAAAGATCCGATGAGGTCTTGAAGCGAAAAAGTGGAATAGTAGGGAGCATAAAGTGCGGTCATACCGATTACGATTAATCCCAGCCCAATGGCTACAAGCCACCCCAGACGGTAATGTATCGACCCAGTATCGACATGCCGGACATCGCGGGTTCTCTCCATCACGCTGCCTCCTCTCAGATAAGCTATCTGGACTCGAGTGCTTTCAAACCGAACAATCCTTTTGATCTTCATATTATGATAGCAACTTAGTGGGTGTCTGCAATACAGTGAAGTCGGTTGCTGGACTGCTGAATACATTCGATTTTGCGGATGGCGGTGAAGCTCAGTGGCTCCTTTGTAAGATCTGCGGCCGTCCCTTGGGCTGGCGTCGGAAGTGGCCCCCAGACATAGTGCGTCCAGGGCGGGCCTTTACATTCGGCGTAATGGAACATAGAGTAATTTACTGAGTGGTGATTCCCATTATGAACCCTAAACGGAAGGTAAAGCGGAAATGGGCCTTTTGTCGCGTATGTCATCCATTGTTAAGGCTAAGATGAGCGCCGTGCTTGACCGGGCCGAAGACCCGCGGGAGACGCTGGACTATTCTTATCAGAAACAGCTTGAACTTCTGCGCAATGTCAAGCGGGGCGTTGTCGAAGTGGTTACCTCCAAGCGCCGTTTGCAGCTACAAGCGGCGGGGCTGCAGGATAACATGGGCAAACTGGACGAACAGGCCCGCAGGGCTTTGGCTGCAGGGCGTGAAGACTTGGCCCGCATGGCTATCGAGCACAAACAAGTCATCGTACAGCAGTTGCAGGGCCTGGAGAGCCAGATTGACGATTTAGAAAAGGAAGAGGAGAAGCTGTCATCGGCGGAAACGCGCCTGTCGGCCAAAGTAGAAGCCTTCCGGACTCGGAAGGAGGTAATAAAGGCGCAGTACTCCTCTGCCGAAGCACAGGTGAAAATCGGCGAAGCCGCAACAGGTATCTCCGAGGAGATGGCTGATGTAGGTTTAGCTGCCGAACGGGCCGAAGACAAGACGCAGAAGATGCGCGCCAGGGCCTCTGCGATTGACGAACTGGTCGAGGCTGGAACGCTGGAAGACTACACAGGAAGACCGGATGCGGTCGAACGGCAACTTGCTCAGATCAGCGTATCACAGGGAGTTGAAGAAGAGTTGGCCAAGATGAAGCAACAGATCGAGGGCCCAAAGGAGCCGAAGCAATTGGAGGAAGGGAAATGATCGTTCGAATAGCTACTGAAGGCCAGTACCGCTTTCCCGGTGCGCTGCTGGACCGGCTGAACGAACTGGACCACTACATTGTGGAAGCGGTGGCCAAGGGAGACGAAGCGGAGTTCCACAGGCTTTACATCGAAATGGTTTCTCTTGTGAAAAACGAGGGGGATCCTCTTCTCCCTGATGAGATAATGGAATCCGAAATAATCCTGCCGCCTCCGGACATAACATTGAAGGAAGCCAAGGATCTATTTGTCCATCACGATCTAATCCCAGGCTGAAGGAATGTCCCAGAGGGGATACCAACGCTCGAGCTCGGGTTCAAGGGGCATTTCCTCTTCCATAAGAGCCTGGAGCCGCAGTTCATAGGCATTGTCGCGTTCTTTGTTCAAAAGGGGAACGAAGGGATAGAAAAACCCGCGTTTGTAGTTGTATATCCAGTAGATATCCCGTTTTTCATTATTGGCGAATTGAAAGACCGCCGCCAGGAGTTGCTCTCCGAACCCGTGCTCCTGGAGTGTTACACTCGTCATATGTAGAGCGGCCACGAGATTTTCGAAGTCTTTATCCAAAAGGAGCACCCAGGCATAGTTGTACCTGTCCTTTACGATATGAAACTTGGTTTGTGTCTCCCTGGCAGTTATTTCCAGCAGTCCCCTCAGTTCATTTTCGGCAGCATCAAAATCCGACGCCTCGACCGGTTTGAAAGTAATTCCCGCCCTGCCCGTAGGATAAGTGTTAAATTTGGCTGCCAGAGTGACCTGTGCCGTGGAGATACTAAAAAGGTTTTCCACGCTCGACTTCACCGGCCTGGTCCTGCCCAATAGGATATCCATCCAACTCATTTTGATTTCTCTATCTCCTGCTCCATTCTCTTGAGCTGGTCGAGGCGCTTTTCCAGCGAAGGATGCGTCGAGAGCAACTCAACCAGAGAGGAACGCCTCAAGGCAGGCAGAATGAAGAAGGCATTCATGCCCTCAACTTTGCGTAAATCACGATCTGGAATCCGGTCCATGACGCCGCTTATCTTCACAAGGGCTGAGGCAAGGCGCGATGGGGCCCCGGTGAGAACAGCCGAGCCGCGGTCCGCGGCATATTCCCGGTAACGCGACAATGCGCGGATCAGGAAAAAACTCACCACCCAGACCGCCAGAGATACCAGCCAGACCGCCATTATTCCAAGGCCTTCCTCATCACTATCTCTACCGTAACCATATCCGACCCCGAATCCGGAGAACATCAGGGAGTGCACCAGGAAACTGGCGACCGCTGCGAAAAAGCCGGCCACGGTGATGACCATCACATCGCGATTTCGCACATGAGTCAGTTCGTGAGCCAGAACGGCTTCCAACTCGGGAGGATCCAGGCGCTCAAGCAGGGAAGTTGTCACGGCGACCACCGAGTTCCTGGGGCTCCTGCCCGTTGCAAAGGCATTGGGCACATGGCTCGAAGCTATGGCCACCCTAGGCTTTGGCAAATCGGCCATTTCCGAGAGCCGTTCGATTATAGCATGGAGCTCAGGCGCCTCGTCGCGATCAACCTCCCTCGCCCCCATAGACCACAACACGATCTTATCCGAAAAGAAAAACTGAACCACCAGCAAAGATCCAGCGATGACGGCCATGCCAAAGAACCCAACGCCCGCCCTCCAAAGAAAGGCTATGAATAGAAGATAAAGAGCGGCAAGCAGAAACATTACAAGGAACATCCTGGATGCCAGTCCGAAGTCTCGCCCGTAGCTTCTACTTTTCATAAAATCCTCCCTAAAATGTCGCTCACAAACTTTACGCTACTTTTTAATATAACGCGCACAGGGGAAGATGAGAACACTGTGAGGTCCTCCTTAGCTTTAGTGCGCCTCTGCTAAAGGACGCCGGTCTTCCGTGCCTCGGCCGAGCCGCCCCTCTGCTTCCTTCTTGATCCGCTGCCGCGGCAACGCATCTGGATACTCCTCCTGAAGGAACTCGATCATCTTCTCTCGCACGTAGCAGCGTAGGTCCCATGTCTCCCCGGAATTGCGCTCCGAGACCAACGCGCGCAATTCGATCGTGGTCGCGAGCGCATGAGTCACCTGCAGCACAACCACCTTACCGCTCCAAAGCGGAGTTGAATGCACGATCTCGTCCAACTTGCGACGGAGCACATCGATCGGCACGGTGTAATCGACATGCCAGTGGACCATGCCAATAAGTTCCGATCTTTCCCGTGTCCAGTTCTGGAAGGGGTCGTCGAGCAGGCACGTAAGCGGCACGATCATGCGCTGCAATTCCAGATCCTGACAACTACGTACGTCGAAGTGATTTCATCTATCCAGCCCCACTGGCCATTGATGACGACCGCGTCTTCGATGCGCAACGGCTGGGTGATCGCGATTTGGATGCCGGCGATAAGATTTGAAAGCACCGGCTTGGCCGCCAGGCCGAGCACGAAGCCGGCCGCACCGGCAGATACAAGCAGGCTGACTCCTAACTTGCGGACGCCGGGGAGCACCATCAGGGCTGCGGACAAAGTTATCAGCACAATGATTACATGCGATACCCGGCGAAGGACCTACCAAAGTGTTGCATGCCTGCGGGCCGTCACGTCCAATTGGATATCGCCGCGATAGCGGGAGACCTCATGCTCGCTCATACCAAGTTGCTACCTAAACGGTAATATGTAGATACGGAAAATATGTTAAACTCCGGAGTCGTTCCGGGTCATCTGTCATCGCATTGAGACCGTCACAAAGCTTGTCCTCGACATCATCAAGGGTCTTTAGTGCCAAGTTCGGGAAGTGTTTCTCCCTCAATTCGTCCCAAACATGTTCTGTAGGATTCAACTCGGGACTGTGAGAGGGGATGGGAATTAGCCGTATATTTTCAGGGATTTTTAATCTGGCTGATACATGCCAGCCTGCACGATCAACAAGCATGATAATGAAATAGTCCGCAAAATCGCTTGAGACTTGCTGCAGGAAAAGGCTCATCATCTCTGAATTGGCTTTCGGCAAGATCAAAGATGTCATCTTGCCCGTTGCAGGGCATACCGCCGAGTAGGCATAAACATATTTCCTGATAACTTGCCGGGGCGATCTTGGTCTAATGCCAGCGTGTCGAGCATCATGATAATTCCCCCCTTTTGAGGGGGTTGTGATCACGACAAATCCCCCCCCCCGTGATCATGTGAATTCCCCCCCCCAGTTGCAGCTTAATTCCCCCCCTCGCCGAGGTGTAATTGAGTGAACAAGTCCTGTACTCTCGGGATCTGATGGCAGAAGCTTCTGAGAGGAGGGAACATGGCGAGGAGGCAAATCCACATGAACGAAGTTATGGAGATTTTGTATCAGTGGCACCAGGGAGCCAGCATCAAGGGGATAACAAGGTCTTTGGGATATGACCGAAAGACCGTGCGACGCTACGTCCATGCGGGCCTTGACGCCGGACTTAAGCGGGAGGAGCCTTTCCCCGATGAGCAGCAAATGCTTGGCAAACTCAAGGCAGTTCTGGACAGGTCGGTCCTGGTTCGACGGGCGCCTGCCCAACAGATACTTGGCCGCTACCGGGATGAGATTGCCAATCTTTTGACGGAAAAGGAGATGACGGCCAAACAGGTCATGCGGCTGCTTGTAGAACGGCACGCCTTGAAAGTGAGCTATGCCAGTGTTCTGCGCTACGTTGGCGATGAATTCAATTTGGGCAAACCTGAAGCTACGGTTCATCTGGAAACCGCGCCTGGAGACGAGGCGCAGGTGGACTTTGGATATGTCGGGCGCATGCGGGACCCCGAGTCGGGAAAGGATCGAAAGACCTGGTGTTTCATAATGACGCTTTCCCACAGCCGGCATAGATTTGTACGGTTTGTTTTTCGCCAGGATTCACCGACGTGGATCGACTGCCATATCCGGGCCTTCGAATTTTTTCACGGTGTGGTGAAGTGGGTGATTTTGGATAATCTCAAGCCTGGCGTTATCAAGCCTGATCTTTATGATCCAAGGATTCACCACGCATATGCTGACTTGGAAAGGCATTATGGTTTCGCGGCGGACCCGGCGGGTGTAAGGAGGGCAAAACACAAAGGAAAAGTTGAAAGATCGGTTCCCGTAGTTCGAAAGCATCTACTTGCCGGCCGCAAGTTTACCGATATCCGGGATGCCAACGAAAGGGCCCTCGCATGGTGCCGGTTTGAGATTGGAAGCCAGATTCACGGAACCACCAAGCGTAAACCTTACGCCGTCTTTATCTCAGAAGAAAAGGAGCACTTAAAGCCGCTGCCGAAGGCGCCTTTTGAGATTCCCATCTGGAAGGAATGCACGGTACACCCCGATCACCATATCGTCTTTGACAACTCCTTCTACTCGTTGCCAACACGCTATATCGGGGAAAAAGTCTGGGTACGGGGCACGAGCAAAGCGGTTCAGGTTTTCCTGGATCATCAACTGATCAAGACCCATTCGCGATCAATGGAGCCGGGGAAGTGGATAACCGATCACACCGATTATCCGCCCGAAAAACTCGCCTATCTCATGAGCACGCCGGCAAGCTGCATGGCCACAGCCGCCCGATACGGACCTCAAACGCAAACGTTGATTAAACAGATCCTCAAAGCGGGCGGCCACCGCGCAATGAGAAAGGCGCAGGCGGTCCTGAGGCTGGGTTTGAAATGGGGGGCCGACCTGGAGAGGGCATCGGAAAAAGCCCTTGCCTATGGAAGCACCGAGTACCGCAGCATAAGGTCCATGCTGGAAAAGGGTCTCTTGTCCACTGAAGCTCCCGCAGCGACAGCGAATCTCTCCGATCTGGGACAAAGCTTCCTTCGCGACTCAAACTACTTTTCCGGGGAGGATCGCTCATGAACACACAACACCAACTGGCTGCCCAGCTTAGGATTCTGAAACTCGGCGGGTTTCTCGAGACTCTGGATGTACGGCTGGAGCAGGCCAGAGAGGAAGAGATCCCCCATGTTGAGTTTTTACAACGAATGGTCCAGGATGAGATAGAGAGGCGAGAGGCCAAAAAGCTTGCCAACAGGATCCGGAACGCTTGCTTCGAGGAAGAAAAGACGCTCGAAGGCTTTGACTTTTCGTTCAACCCCAGGATTAGAAAATCGCACATCACGGAGCTTTCGACCTGCCTGTTTGTAGAAAAGAAAGAACATGTATTGATCTATGGCCCGGCGGGCGTTGGAAAAACTCATATCGCCGAGGCGCTGGGGCACCATGCCTGTCGCAAAGGCTATGAGGTGCTCTATGCAAAAACCACCAAAATCCTGCGAGGCCTTCTTGCTTCGCGTGCGGATCATTCCTGGGAAAAGCGCATCAGAAGATATATCAAGCCCGATGTGTTGATCCTGGACGACTTTGGCCTTTCGCCTTTTACGGCCACCCAAACCGAGGACATATACGAGCTTATTGCCGAGCGACACCTCAAATCCTCCATCATAATCACCAGCAATCGACCGCCACAGGATTGGGTGTCCCTGTTTCCGGACCCGGTCGTAGCAAACTCGGCTTTGGACAGACTGGCTCATAACGCCCACCACATCATGATCGACAGCGGTGAGTCATACAGGAAGAAGCTGAGTCCCGGCAGGGCAAAACAGTGATGCCCTTGCTCGGTTCACAGACGGTGGGCTGAACAATCATGTCAACGCTCAACACGAAGAATGGATAAGAGCCATGGAAATTTTAGCCTGGAACTCTGACAAGCAGCGCATGACAACACTGGACGTGGAGTTTACCGAAGAAAACACGACATGGTTTGACAGGTGCACCAAGGGGTCCGATATACACAAAATAACGGACTTGGACGGCGGCATTTTGATCAGTAAGGCCGGATATGAATATCCGGTTTGGATCGGGGGCAAATCGAGAGCCAACATCGAATACAGCAGAAAGATAGCACGGGAGCTGGTAAGACTATATATGCCCTCGTAGCGAAAACTCTTTGGTTGGGGAGGGGGAAACTCCGGTCGCCCTACGGGCTCCCTCCGTTTCCCCCCCCCAACCCCCAAAAAAATCACCCCCCGGGAAGACAAGTTGGGGGGAAATTATGATCCACAGGTTGGGCGATTCGGGGGGACAAATCAACCAATCACTCATGCCCACTTCGGCAAAAGGGGGGATGTGAGCGGAAATGCAATACGGACCCACTAACGGACAAGCAAAAGGGACCCACCTTGGTTAAAAAATCAGTTGCTCTTCCCTTTCTGGGGTTTCCATCTCATTCCTGAGCCAGAGGTTAAAAAAGGTCATTCCCTCGCCGTCGGCCTAATTTCTGGTGAGCATGGCTGAAGAATCGGGGTCAAGGCTGCGACCGATAGGAAGCACCCGAAGGGCTTGGCCTTGATGCCGGTTCTGGCCATGCTACTGTTAGGAAGCCGAACGGCCCTTTTCATGTTTCCTTCCTTTTGGATACGCTTTCTTTGAAACGATAACTTTCCGCGTTCATGGAAAGGATTTCGGCATGGTGCGTCAGTCTATCAAGAAGCGCACCAGTGAGCTGTTCACTCCCAAAGACTTCCGGCCATTTTGAGAACTCAAGGTTGGTGGTCATTATCAGGGACTGGCGCTCATAGCTTGCCGCAACCATCTGGAAGAACAGTTGAGCCCCTTTTTCGGAAAAGGGGACATAGCCCACCTCGTCAATAATCAGCAGATCCATTCTGGAAAGTGATCTCTCAAGGTAAGAGAGCCTCAATGCTGCCTGGGCTTCCATGAGCTGGTTAATTAGGCCGGCTGCGGTATAGAACCGAACGTTTTTCCCACCCTGGCAGGCGCATATCCCAAGGGCGACCGCCAAGTGCGTTTTCCCGGTTCCACTGTTGCCCATGAGAATCAGATTCTCTTTTTTATCGATGTAGTCTCCTTGGGCAAGATCGATTACTTTAGCCTTGTTTAGCGTGGAAATGACCGAGAAGTCGAATTGATCCAGTGTCTTTAAAACCGGGAACCGGGCAGTTTTGATCCGTTTTTTATGGGCATTCTCATCTCGCTGCTGTACTTCAGCTTCGACCAAGGCGAGCAGATACCCCTCATAGGTTTGATCGGCTTCAATGGCTTGTCTGGCAAGTTCCTGGTAAAATTTAAGCACAGCCGGAAGCTTTAACCTTTTGAGCAGGGCTTCAAGGAGCATCTTTCCTTTCATGATACACCTCCTTGAAGAAGACGGTCAAAGTGGTTGACCTGGTTTGGCCAGACTTCCGGGGACCGGACCTCAAAGAGGCCGCATTTCTTTGCAGGCTCCAGCAGTTGGTAGAGAAGGTTCTTTACTCCATCAAAGCTGTATATCCCCAATCCTGTGGCCCGTTTAACGGCCTCAGTCACTTCTTCCACCGGGCTGTCTTTAAGGAGCATGAGAATCCGAATGTATTCCTTGGTCCCACCGGAATGCCCCAATCGGTCCTTTAAATGCATGTGATAACGGGAGAAAACGGCGGGAAGCGACCATTTGACCACCGGAGTCGCCCGATCAAAGGCTCCCGGTTTTTGCAGGAGAACCGGCAGATAATGCTGCGGATCGAGAACTTGATCATCACCCATGTAGCTCCGCTCGTGGACAGCTATGGTCTTTTCCTTAAAAGAGATGATCACCTGAAACACGAAAGCCTGCACCGTTACGGCTTGACCCACATATTGGGGAGGCACGGAATACCAGTTTCCAGAAAGGCGTACCATCTGGCGCCGATTGACCTTTAAAGTGAGCACTACACAGGCTTTCGGCAGTCTCTTTGGAAGGGGCTGAAGCTTTTCCAGTTCCTCATTCCAAAGTTCCTCCACTGGCTTTCCAAAACGCTCCCTGGAGATGGCATCCCGATCACAGCAATCACGCAGATATTCGTTTAGCTCATCGAAGCTCTCGACCTCTGGCAGCGGCACGAAGAAGTTTCTGCGAGCATAGCCGACGAGGTTTTCAACCCCGCCTTTCTCCTGCCCTTTGCCAGGCGTACAGTAATGGGCCTCGAAGAGAAAGTTGGAGCGGAAACCGACCCAGAGCGATTGTTCTTCTCTGTTTCGCCCCCTCAAAATTTTGTATACCGCTGGCTTGAGATTATCGTACCGGACTCTCAGGGGAACGCCGCCCAGGTAGGAAAATCCTCTTAGATGGCTTTCAAAAAGCGATTCTCTTCTTTCGGTTGGAAGGGCGCAGACAAAGAACTTGCTGGAAAAATCCAAACGCATACAGGCCAGATGGACTGTTTTCTCCTTGCCTGCGAAAATAACCCGGGCCTCGCCGTAATCGAATGTTGCTCCTTCAGCCGCTGTGTAAGTCTGGGGTACATGGCTCTCCGGCAGCTTTGCTCTAAGGAGGCTCACTTCTCGGCGCACTGTCCGGTCTGTTCCCATGTAGGCATGCTCGTCTCGAAGTCGATCAAAAATGCGCCTGGCTGTGTGACGCTGTTTGACAGGACGGCGCTTGTCCTCTTCCAACCATTGCCGAATGACCTCGGCAAAGGGACCGATTGCTTGCTTTGTTGGGGACTTCGTTCTGGTGTAGACCGGAACTCCAGGATCATTGAGGGCCTTGCGAATGGTCCTCCGGCTGTGGTGCAACTCCCTTGCAAGTTGCCGGATGGACTTACGCTTTAAAAAGTACTCTTTGCGAATTATCTCCTTCAACTCCACTGTGATCATCTCCTCGACCCCCTTGGCTGCAAATATCTGTTCGATAGTTTGTAACCAAAGGAGCTGTCACGGTGGGTCCCTTTTCCGTTTCCGCTACCCCGTGAAAGTGGTCCCCTTTTCCATTTCCATACACAGGGGGAATTAAGATGATTTTGGAGGGGGGGAATTAACGTGATGTTTGACACCAGCGGGCGCCCATGACTTCCTGGTGATGCTTATTCTGCCGTACCTGGCCTCATCCCGGGCGAAAATCAGAACCGGTCGGTGATCGCCGGTATTCCTTTGCGCAAGTTTTCTGCCACCAGTTCAGGGAGTTTTTTTAAAGGCCTCTTGCTCCTCTGCTTTGGCCTGCTCGTGGAAAGGTCGCGGAGCTACTTTGCGCCATTCGTGTCGTTCGAGTAATCGATAAACCGTGGTCTTATGGACTTTGCGCCCCAAGACTTTCTCCCATGCCATTTTGATCTCGGCAACAGTTGCAATCTGTCCGATAAGAGCCTTTTTGAAGAAGGGCTCCAGAAAAACCCTCTCATCATCTAAACTGCGATAGGCTCTTCGTCGCCCTCCTTTCCCTGGCCCCTCCATGACTTTTGGCCCATGCCGATTATAGATTGAGACAAGGTTATGAACCGTTTGTTCCGCCAGTCCGGTGTGTAAGGCAACAAGCTTGGCGGGACGAGGATCAATGGTGGCATTGAGTATTACAAGCCACTTCTGAACCCTCCAGAAACCAACTGTCTGCTTCATCCTCTCCATTACTTCATCAGCTGTCAGGTAATGAACTACTTGAGTGACTTTGCCCATCCCTTCCCCCTTCCTTTAGGTTCAGGGACAGCCTACTATATTACCTATCGGAATGCAACTTGGTATTAATGGTTCCCTGGATCATCCCTGCGTCGGCGCGAGCACAATCGGGCGCAACTGATCTCGTGCGTTCGGTACTTGACAAGGCCATGGAAATTCAGACCACCCCGGCATTCAAGGGGACAGAACATCACAGCGAGCGAGCGAAACTCATCCGGAAACTGATCTCGGAGAATTTCCAGACGGCTGAAATGGCCAGGGAATCATTGAAAGACCATTGGGCAAAGCTTTCCGCAAAACAACGGAAACAATATCTGCCGCTTTTCACCGCGATTTTTGTCGACTCCTACACCAGGCGCGTTTTGGTTTCGTCAACTCGATTTGGCCCACTTTGATATTTTAATTTGGCCCACCCCTGTCCATTGATCTTTCCTCTGCTCTAATGACGGACTTCCTACAGACAGAGCCGTGAAGAGCCGCCGAGAATGGGTCCTCCCATGACTCGTCGGAGGCGGCTAAAAGCGGCGGTACGGTGAACTCTGCGAACCATCACTTCTTCACGCCCTTCCTCTTCTCAATCGTCCTTCTGAACCGGTACGATTCGTCTCCGGTCTCAATGATGTGCGCCTGGTCTGTCAGCCGATCCAATATCGCCTTGCAGAGCCTGGCATTTGGAAACATCGTGGTCCATTCCGAAAACGGCAGGTTTGTCGTGACGATCACAGCTGCCCGTTCCGCCCGCCCGGATATCACCTGAAAGAGCAACTCGGCTGCCGGTTCCGGTATTCCCACATAGCCCATCTCGTCAATGACAATCAGTTCATAACGAGTCCAGCGGTTGGTGATCCGACTCAGTTCGCTTTTGTTTTTTGCTTCCATAAGATCATTGACGAGCGCCGCAGCGGTGGTGAACCGAACCCGCTTTCTCTGCCGACACGCAGCCACAGCCAAGCCAATTGCCAAATGGCTCTTTCCTGTTCCTGTCTCACCCAGGAAGATGACGGGTTCGCTGCGTTTGATATAACCCCCGTCGGCAAGGTTTCGAATCAATGCCGCAGGCACGGCAGGCGCCTTTTCAAACTCAAACTCATCCAGGGTCTTCACCTTTGGAAAATGAGCATCCACAACACGCCGGGCAATGGCATTACGCGCCCTTTCCTCCACCTCGGCCTCAAGCAGGGCTTCAAGGTAGCTCAGGTGGCTTTGCCCCTGTCTGGCCGCCTCCTCGGCAAGGCGTGCAAACTGAGCGCAAACGGTTGGAAGATGCAGCTCTTTGGCATACCGGACAATCGTCGATTGCTGTAACTCCATGGACGGGATAGTCATTGCATTACCTCCGTCCCCGGCCACTCGCGCAGCAACCGGTCATACTCATTCATCTGTGGCTGGGGGCGG
This sequence comes from uncultured delta proteobacterium, assembly GCA_963805125.1. Taxonomy (GTDB): domain Bacteria; phylum Desulfobacterota; class Syntrophobacteria; order Syntrophobacterales; family Syntrophobacteraceae; genus SbD1. Next base: position 661,019 of record CAWDTD010000003.1, read on the forward strand.
TCGTAGCGGCTAAGAATCCCTATTTCCAGTGCATAATCTGCCCTTAGCGCTTCATGGCCGTCATTTTCCAGCAACAATCGCAAGGCGCTCACATCGAAGCAGCCCAGTTCCAGCGCATGGCTCACAGCTTCTTCGAGTTTCCTCCACCCATGCTTTTGCCCAAGCATGAGGATCTCAACCATCACACGGGTCCCGTCCTGTTTGCCGTGCCGCTGCCGCAGTTCCTCCCAGAACCGGTCGTAGTCTGCCGGCCATCGTCCCTGTGTGCGCCATTGCTCAAGTGCCGTGCTGCCCGCTAAAGCCCCCGGCTTCTTCAACAACACCTCAAGGTAGTGTTCCAGATTCAGGACTTGGCTGTACCGGCCAAATGAGCGCTCGTGGCGGGCTATACACCTGCCCTGATGCCAGATCTCTACATGAGCCGGGTAGACTTTCGCGCACACCTCCACCCCTACGGCTGCCGGGACCGAGTAGAAGTTAGTGAGCACCTTTACCGTCCCCTTTGAATTAACCTGCGGGAAGTGAATCCCAGCAATCTGGAATCCTTCCCGCGCCAGAGGCAACAGGTGGTCGTGCTCCCTATTCATTGCCTCTCCGACACTGCCGCTGCGACCACTTATTATCCGTGCCTCATCCTCTCTCGAGCCTTCCAGCAACTGCCGATTTAAATCCTCAATATCCTTGGCTTCCGGAACAGGAACCAAGTGGTTGCGTCGAAAATAGCCTCCCTCACCTTCAACGCCGCCCTTCTCATGCCCACACCCGGGAGTGCAGAACTGCGATTCGAATCCCCAGTGAGATCGAAAGGCTATGAACCGCTCCGTCTCCTCTCTTTGATATCCCCGCAATATCTTCTTCACCGCAGAGGAGAGATTGTCGTAGCGCAGTACTTTGAATACTCCTCCAAAATATCCAAACCCCAGTTCATGTGCCTCCAGAAAGGCTTGCTGGCTCGCATGAGGATAGGCCCGATGGAAGGCTCCGCCACTGGCCATGCTGCGCATGCAGAAAAGATAGAACTTGCGTTCCTCACCATCCAACTCCACTTTGGCTTCATACCAGTCGATCTGCGCCTCTTCCCCCCAATCGTAGGACTGCTGGATGAACACCTCCCGGCCAAGCAGTCCCAACTCCTCTTTGCGCTCCCGTACGTACTTGCGAACCGTCGACTCCGATATCTCAAGATCCGGTGTCTCCTTTCGGAGCCGACACCAGATCCGATGTGCCGTATGCCGCTGCTTCCTATGCACACGCTTATCCGCTTCAAGGATCCCATCGATCAATGATTGGGCCTGACTGACTTTGGGCTTCCTACGGACAGCCCTCTTTCGTTCCGCAGGAATCGCATTGGATAGTGCTTCCCGCACCATACGGCGGTGCACTCCAAGCTTTTTCGACACCCCATTGATTGTCCCCACTCCATACTCGTACTCTCGTCGTATCTCCTCAAACAGCGCCACTTTCCCTTTCCTCCCCAAGTGTGCCTCCTTTCCAGTAGTAATTTCACTGGATTAGGATACACAACTTCTCTTTTTGGGGTGGGCCATTTCTGAGTATCAAAGTGGGCCAAATGAGAGTATCGAAATCAGCTTTTCACCGCGATTTTTGTCGACTCCTACACCAGGCGCGTTTTGGACTTCCTGAGGAAGGAGAAGGTTCAATACCCCGGGGAGGTCCCCGAAGGCGAATACATAAAAGTCTGCACTGTGATAATGCTACCCTATGAACACATCCCGGTTGACTACATAGTGGAGCAAACAGGCCACAGATGGATGATTAGAGATGTGATCATAGACGGTGTAAGTACTGTAGAAACTTATCAGGACGCCTTCGACCGATTCTTAAGGACGCAGCCTTTCGAGGCTCTTATACAAAGGATGGCGACTGAGGAAAAAGCTGGAAGCGGAATTTGATAAGAATCAAAGCGATGACAGTGGATTGTCCTCCGGTGCTTCTGCGCCTGCTTCGCAGAAAAGCCTCACGTGACTTTGACCAAAGGCAACAAAACCAGTGGGAAAAAATCGACGAGAAAATGGATCACCATGGGTGCAATCAGACTTTTTCTCCAAACATAGATTAGAGCCAAAACCACGCCCAGAAGGCCAATCGTACCAACGCTGGCGGGCCCCTCATAGCCATGGCCGAGGGCAAAAACACCCGATGTGATGATGACCGAAGCGGCTACGCTGTCGGTGAGAGCATTAAAGCGCAGCATCAGATAGCCGCGAAAGATGGTTTCTTCTGTTACGGCGACAACGGTCACCAGCGCGCAGGCAAGCAATATTTCAAAGGGACCCTTCGCACTCAGGAATTGAGGGAGTTTGCTCATGGAGGATAATCCAAGGTGTTGGAAAGCTGTCTCAATCAGCCAAGCGCCAATCATTACAGGTACGAACAACCCCGCTCCCAGCGCAGCTTCTTTTTTCAGACTATTGAAATTCCACCCGATGAGTGCAAGCGGCTCACCATTGTGCCATAGAAAGAAGACGACAAGGCTCGTCAGGGCAATGTCACGGAAAATAACTGAGAATGCGGCTACCGGAAAACTAATGCCTTCGCTTCCCAGGGCAAAAAAGGAGATTATCATTGATGGCACAATGAGAAGAAGGAAGATAGAGACCTCAAAGAGGTCTTTTCTGCGAGAATCGGTTTTACTTCCCGGATTTTCCACGATCACCCTCCAACGGCTGTCTTTTCAAAATCTTAGGTTTGGGTCAATTCGCATCCATAGGTGGAGAAGTTTACCCTAAACGCTTCCCCCAAAGGTTAAGAAGAAGGCTGATTGATGATTTCTATTCCAGTGCTGCCGGGCAATGGATTATCCTGAGCGGTGAACTCATTATGCACTCAAAAGAGCCAGTAACCGGGGCATTCTGTTTTATCCGTTTCTCACGTCTTGATCCTCGGCGGCTAGATGAAAAGAATGCTGATGCTTTTTCATCAGCTCTCCAGCGACTCATCATGGCGTATAAACCTGCCGTAGCGAAGGGCGAGGGTTGGCAGAACCAGGAGATTTAGTGCCGTCGAGGTCACAATGCCACCCAGCACCACGATGGCCAGCGCCCCAACAATTTCCTGCCCCGGTGTCTGGCTGCCCACGGCTAGAGGCATCAATCCCAGGGCGGTGACAAAGGCAGTCATCATGATCGGCGCAAGCCGCTCGGAGGCCCCTATTAGAGCCGCTTCCTCGCCCCAGTTCACCCCCTCCACGGCCACCAGATGCTGATAATGTGAAAGCATCATGATGGCATTTCGCAGGGTGATGCCAAAGACCGTTACAAAGCCCACCAGGGAGCCCAGCGACATCGTTTTTCCGGTCATCATGATCGCCACAACCCCGCCGGCCAGGGCGAAGGGCAGGTTGACTAAAAGCAATAACGTGTTGCGCCAATGGCCTGCAATTACGGAGACTAGAAGTATAATGCCTATGGCAGCGAGGCAGGCGTGGAAAATTAAGTCCCGCTGGCCCCGCACCTGGGCCTCCTCGGTCCCACTGAATTCGACGTAGACGTCGCTGGGAAAGGAAACCTGAGACATGATCCGGCGTTTCGCCTCAGCCACGATGGCCGCGATGTTGCTGCCTGTGACGTTGCAGGTTACGGCCTGGACCCGCCGCCCCCCTTGATGCAGGACAGCGAAACGCCCCGAGGTCATCTGGATAGCCGCCAACTCCTTCAAAGGCAGATAAGTCCCGCTCTGGCTGCGCACCTGCAATTCCCCAATGGTCTCAGTCCTCTCACGGTCCTTCGGCGGAAGAATCACCGTGGTGTCGAAGACGCGCTCCCCCTGATAGACTTGACCCACTGTGGTCCCCTGATAGGCGGTTTGTACGGCGTCCAAAACACTCACAGGGTCTATTCCCCAGCGGTTCAGCGCGGCTTTATTAAGACTAATGGCAATTTGAGGAGCACCTGACTGGGACATCACCTGGATATCCGCCACTCCGGGAATTTTATGCAGCACCGCCGCGATCTCCTCTCCCTTGCGATCCAGGGTACTCAGATCGTTGCCGAAAACACTGATAACGAAGGCGGCCCTGTATCCGGAAATGGTCTCCTCCAAGCGTTCCTTCAGGAAACTGTTGACGGTGAAAGTGGCCCCGGGGATTTGGTCCACCACCCGGCGGATTTCGGATTCCGCCGATAGGGGCTGCCGGCCGCGTTTGAGGTTCACCTCGATCTCACTGGCATTGGGCCCCCGGATTGCGCTGCCTTCCTCGGCTCTCCCGGCTTTCTGGGCCACGGCGCTTATATAGGGAAGTTTGAGCAGTTCATGGGATACCCGTTCCCCCAAGCGCAGAGATTCCTCCAGGGAAGTGCCGGGAACCAGGATCATGTGAACGAGGAAATGGCCTTCCTCGAACTTGGGCAGAAAGCTGCTCCGTAAAAAAGGCAAGAGAACCAGTGTGCCCGCCATAAGCAAAAGGACCCCCAATATCAGCAGGCGGGGATGACGTTCGACCCGCCCCAGCAGGCGCACGTATCCCGCTTTCAATCGCCGCGTCACCGGCGGGTCCGGCGCCGACAGCTCGCTGCGCCCTAAAAAGAGAAAACACAAGGCTGGAGTGACGGTGAGGGCGACCATAAGCGACGCCAGCACCGCCAGAATATAAGCTGCTCCGAGGGGAGAGAAGAGACGGCCCGCCACCCCGGATAGGGTTAAAATGGGGAAAAAGACCAAGATCACCGCAAATGTGGCAAAGACTACGGCGGCCCGCACTTCCAGGGATGCAGCCAGGATGACCTTCAGGATCGGCAGAGGGTTTGCCTGTCGGCGATTTTCCCGCAGGCGCCGAAAGATGTTTTCCACATCTATTACCGCGTCGTCTACGATCTCCCCGATGGCTATGGCCAGCCCCCCCATGGTCATGGTGTTGAGGTTGAAACCGAACCGCTCCATGACGATTATCCCGGCCAGAAGAGAGAGCGGGATGGCGGTGCATGAAATGGCGGCGGTCCTGAAATTGAAAAGGAATAAAAACAGCACGATAACGACCAGTACTGCCCCAATGGCCAAGGCCGACAGGACGTTGTGAATAGCGGTATGAATAAAGTACGCCGGGCGGAAGATGTTCTGGTGCAGGACGATGCCTTCGCGACGGAGGGCTGGGCGTAGCTGCCGGAGCGCCTGGTCAACGCTGCTCGTAACTTGCAGGGTATTGGCCCCGTACTGTGCGGTCACCAGCATCACTATGCCGGGCCTGCCATTGATCAAGCCTGCCCCGACGGGAGGCGCTTGGCCTTCAACTACCGTCGCCACATCTCCAAGCCGCACAGCGGCGTTGGCACGATGGATCAGAACAACGTCGGCAAGTTGGGTCTGGCGTACCCGACTGGCCTTCGGTTTGCAACACCAAGCGCTGGTTGGCGGTCTCGATGAAGCCCGCCCCCCGGATGCCGGTGGCCCGGCGCGCCGCCGCCAGTACTTCGTCCAAACTCAGGCGATATTTAATCAATTGCCCAGGCTTCACCTGAATCTGGAACTGCTTTACCCCTTCCCCGAAATTCTGCACCCCGGCGACGCCGGGTACCGCCAACAAGGTGGGCTTTACCACCCAGCGTGCAATGGTGTGCACGTCCATCAAGGAGCGGCCTGCGGAAGTCAGCCCGAGCGTCATCACCACTCCCGTCGATGAAGTCAGGGGAGTCAGCACCGGGGGTTTAGCCTCCAGGGGCAGTTGGCCAGTCAGCGACACCAGCCTCTCCGCCACCAATTGCCGCGCCAGATAGACATCTATTTTCGGAGTAAAAGTGATCGTAATCGCCGACAGCCCTTGACTCGAAGTGGACAGTTCGGAAGTTACGCCTTGAGCGCCGATGACCGCGCTTTCAATGGGCCGGGTGAGCAGCGCTTCCACCTGTTCAGGGGACAGCCCTGGGGCTTCGGTGCGAATCGCTACCTGTGGTGAAGCAAATTCAGGAAAGACGTCGTAATTGGTGCGGCTTAGGGTATAGAAACCGTAGGCAATGACCAATATAGCCAGGACGATGACTATGCCGCGCCGCCGCAAGGCGAAACCGATAATGGTGGTCAGGAGCCTGGATTCCGCCGATTCGACGTCGTTTTGCTTCAATCGTTGTCTTCCTTTCCACCGCCGCCGGTTATCCCGGACCGGGAAAGCAGTGCCTCGGAAAGCAGGGTCTGCGCACCCTGGACCACCAGGAGATCATCGGCGCTGAAGCCGGTTGACACGAAATAGCCGCCCGGAAGCGAGGTGTCGGTTTCAACCGGCCGAGCCGTGAAATGTTCGGGATCGGTTTGCACAAAGACCATAGCCTGGCCGTTCTGCCAGACTACGGCTGCTATTGGAATAAAGAAGCCTTCGAGCCGCGGTCCGACAGGCACTTGAACCGCGATATTCATTCCTGCCTGAAGCTGCGCAGCCTTTCCGGAAACAGTATAAAAAAAGCTCAGCCCCTGGATTTGGGGATCTGTACTCGGCGCCGGTGAGACAAGGCGTGCTTTAAGTTGGTTTTGACTGGGGGTTTGGATGGTCATCTCCCCGGGCATCGAGGCGATCTCTTCCCCGGCGGGAAGGGTCACCTGCACCAGGAATTCCTCTTGATTGATCAACCTGTAATAGGCCGGGGCGCCGTCAAAAACCCAGCCTGCCATCACCGCCCCCCACTGTTGCCGTGTTGAGCCCTCAAAGGCCCGTCGGGCATCCTGAGCTGCCTGGAGATTATTCTGATCTTCTCGGAAGGTGCTCTCCGCTGCCTGGAGAGCTTTGAGGGAAGAACTTTGATTTTGCGCGTAAAGCGCTTTCTGGCGGATATACTCCACCTGCGAAACCTTAAGCCTTGTTTGGGCGTTGTCAACCTGTGCCCTGGCCTGGGCATAGCTCCTGCCCAAGTCGGCCAAACCCTGAAGCGAGAGCACCGTGCCATAGGCTTGCGTTTCCCTGGTATGGAATATATGGGCCGGCTGCGCCGTGACGATGCGGGCCTTTTCCTGGGCCGATTTTTCCATAGTAATTTTCATCGGCGAAGCTTCTGCAAGGGACGGCAACCCCTTCGCCGGCGCGGCCGCCCATGCCTTCTCCGACCGGAAAATCGGACCCCGCGCCTGCAATCCGCATAAATCCAAAACAATTAGCAATACGGCGGCTTGTAGCCGAAGGTTCTTCAAGGGCGATTTTCTCCATGTCGGGGGTTATTTTGAAGTGCCGAGGGAATCTCGATGGTGGCAGTTAGCGGCGACTTCAGCGCATCTTCCAGGAGACCCAGGGCCTGCTGCGCCTGATAGAAGGTCCGGAGCCGGTCCAGAACGGCATTGTTCAAGACCAGTTTGGCGCTGAGAAGGGCCAGTAGGTCTGTCTCGCCTGCCTGTAATTCGTGCTGCGCAGCCTCTTCCTGGCTTTTGCCCGAAGCCTCCAAGGCTTCGGCGGTCTTGAGTTTATCGAGTGTCTTCACATAGCCCGCCAGACCACGGCTCAATTCTTCGACGACATTAGCTTGCAGGGCAGTAAAGCGGGCGCCGGCTTCCTCCCGGCGCGCACTGGCCTCGGCGATTGGACCCTGATTCTGGTTCAACACCGGAAGCGTCAAAGAAACGCCAAAAGTCCATTTATGCTCGGAGTCGTCGAAACTGTAGCCCGGCCCAAGATTCACGTCCGGGTACTGTTTGGCGATCTCGAGTTGCAGCGCGGACTGTGCAGCTTCATAGTTCGCTAAGGCGGCCAGGATATCCGTTCGGTTCAGAAGGGCCTGCCGCCTGACTTCCGACAGGAGGGGCGCAGGAGGAAGACGTTGCAGGAAATCGTATGAAATTCCCACCTGCTGGAGGGCGCTAGTTGGTAGACCCAGGGTCGCAGCCAGCCGTGCCTCGTTATCGGCTATCTGCCTTTGGGTGTCCTGCCACAAAAGACGGGTCTGGTCCAACGAGATTTGCGCCCGGGTCACCTCCGGCCTGGGAATCTCCCCATTAGCCAGCCGCGTCGCCAATACCTGAACCAGTTCTTCCTGCACCGCCACTTGCCGCTTGAGCACCGCCGAGCTCTCCCGGCTAAGGTAAAGGTCAAGGAGGGCCGTCCTGAGACGGCTCCTGACCGTCCAGGCGGCCGTTGAGACATCCATATAAGCCGCCCGGGCCAGATGTCCGGCCCGGGCCAGCCGGTAGCCGCGTTTTCCCGCCGTCTCGATAGGAATACTCGGCACCACCCCGAAAAGCAAAGGACTGACGTCGATCGAATTGGAAATGAACCCGGGCCGCACGGAGATGCTCGGGTTCGGGCGCTGCCCGGCAGTGATCTCTCCGGCTTCGGCCACCTGCCACCTGGTGCGGGCCACATCCAGGTCAGGGTGATAATAGAAGGCGGCCAAAGTAAGCATGGGAAAATCCCAAGTCTCAGGCGGCCACGCTGTCATCTCCCGATGAAGGTTCGCTTCGAGAAACGCTTTGAGCAGGGGATTATCAAAAGACCGTGTTTCAAAGGCCGCCGCCGTTTCTTCAGGAACGATGGGTCGGGGCTGGTAACCGGCACATCCGGCAAAAAGAGAGAGGGCGATGAATAAGCACGCTCTTTTCATCGACTTGCGGGTCTCCGTTAAACTCCACATTCGAGCGCTTCGAAAAAGGAAAGCATCTTGCCCCCACAGCAACCAACAGCAAGGTGACTGGATACAACCTTATGGAAGTCTACCTGACGGCTCCCTTACATGGCATCAAACACCTCCGGCAATCAACCATACGACCACCGCCAATGTGGTGATGCCGCTCGCCCGGTGGTATAGTGCAGAAGTCAACGGCGTTTTCAATCGTGCCGCTCCCATAGACGCAAAGTGAGCAGCCCCAAAACCCACTCTTTTGCATTCACAAAATGAAGATTCACATGCTCTCGAGCAAGGGAGGTTATAGTTTTCTCGCAGCTCTTAGGTTTCTACTGATTCAATATAGTCCACCGCCCTGAGCCGCGTGGAGATAAAATAAGCCCGAACGTTGCTTGCACAAGCGGAGCACAATAAAAATAGAACACATTTTCCTAAATGAATCGCTTCATTAGAACAGATGCGGGTTCCATGTCTTGCCCAGAACGGGAGTCAGAAACGAAAACTGTGAGACTCGAAAATAGGGCGTATATTAGCGGCCTGGAAGCTTCCACGCACAACTTGAAAAGTTCTGGTGGCTGCGCCCGGCAGCCCACCTACCGGGGCTTTTTTCCTGTTGAGCGGGGCTTGCCGGAATCGGCAAGGTCGGGGGCCGTAAAGAACCGTTTAAAGGAAAAAATGCTCACTGCGATGGGGACGAAGTAATAAGCTATTCTGTAAATCAGCACTGCAAGCAGAGAAGATTCATAATCGAGTCCCATCCAGTAGAAAGCTCCGGCCATCGAGCCTTCCATGATCCCGATCGATGCGGGGGTCAGTGAAAACATACTCATGAAAAGACCAACGGAAAATCCCACCATCAGCAGAGGGAGATCTTTTTGCATAGAAATAGCCGATTCCCCATGCTGTGCCATCATCGACTTGGGGACCATCCAGAAGAGACAATAACACTGCATAATTTGCGAAACCGCTCGATGGGAACATCCAAAAAGCAATGGGGTCGGCACCTTGGTGTGGCGGCCCTTGTTCAAGAGCATGCGCCCTATTTGAGCGTTTTTAACGCCTCCAGTACATCCAGGTAGAGCCTGACATCAGAGGGAGTGACAACTGGATGGCGGACTATCAACTGTAAACTGCCGTCACTTCTGATTACTCCAAGGTAGTCCCCGCCTTTTGGCCGAATGCTGTAACCCCCTGCTTCGGACTCGATGGGATCCCCCTGGCCCACTTTCGCCAGTGTCCCGATGTCTTGTCCATCGGAATTATAGATGGTCCATTGACCAGGGCCTGAGGCCATGAGGGTGAGTTCGTCGGCACGGCCATTAGAGACAAGGGCCATAAAAAGCAGGGTAACAAACATGAGAGCAAGTGCTTTTTTCATTAAAGCCTCCACGAATAAAGCAAATCAAACCGCCGCCTTCTTCCGAAGTCTCGTCCAATTCGGTTTGCTGGCTGGATTCGCCTCAACACTTTGAGCAGCACGTTCGGCTTTTTCCTTCCTTCTGGATTCAATAAACTGTTTCAGTTTCTCTGGCAATCCCCTTTTCTTCATTTCTTTGCTTCGGGCTTTGGTCAAAGACTTTGCCTCCAAAGGAGTCCGCATTGTGAAACCGTATTTTTTCCTGTACTCTTTCGGGCTCATCCCATGGGAAACTAGATGCTTCGTCGTGAGTTGTCTCATCTCTGCACCGGATCCCAGACAGATCACTTTCTCATTCTGGACGGAATTCTCAGGCGTTAGCATAGGTTTTTGTTCTGTTGGCGCCTCATCAGCGGCAAGGAGACAGAGTCCTGACCAGGATATTCAATCTCATTCGGAAATAGTATGGGGGCGTGCGATCCATTGGCGGAGTTCGATCCTACACCCTGCAATTGTTCGACCGACGACATCCGGAATCCGAATCGGGCACAGACGAGACGGGTGCTCTCCATAAGTGCGTGATCGTCATTTCTCTTTCATGGTGCGCTTTCCTGCCTGCTCGAGGATTTCTTTCGCGATGGCATCATAGTTGCCGCCGAAATGGTGCCCACCCGGTAGAATAATTATTTTCGCCAATGAAGGTTCGAGATCGTGGCAAAGTGACTCGCTTTCTTCCTCGCCGGCAAAGCATAGAATCTTCATCCCCTTTAGCTTTTCTACCTGGGGGAGTACCGGCAAGGCGTCACTCGAAATCCATCCGATCCAATTGCTGAGATGGAATTCAAATTCAGCCTTCTTTCCCGGTCCGAGGAGAGCAATCAAAATTATCCGTTCCGTGAGATCCTTGGGAAGGCGATTCACAAGAAAGGGCAGCACATCCGCACCGAAGGAATAACCTGCAAGAATGACCGCTTGCTTGTTCCAACTCCTCAAATAATGCTTGAGAATTCTCTCCAGAGCCTGCGACGCTCCGTCAGGTGTTCGCGGTGTCCAGAAGTACCTGAGTGTGTTCCATCCGACGATGGGTACACCGTGGCTGGCGAAAACCTTGCCAAGCTTTCTGTCGATCCTTGCCCACCCACCGTCTCCGGACAACATGACGGCGAATATGCCGCAAGCCGACGTCGTGGCAGGGATTTCAACGAGAGGCAGATCCTTCAAGTCACGTGGGTCAGGAAATGCAATCGCCCTTGTAATGCCTGTTGGATCCTCTTCACAGCCGCTCTCATCGGAAAGGATGAGCTTGGCACGGCTGAGGGGCCGGATTTGCTCGATGAGTGACGTGGTTCTCCAACAGCCAAGAGGAAGAAGTATCTCCTGAGCATTCCCCGGTTGCGCCAACCCAGCAAGAATGCTCAGCACCAGCAACAGATATTTCATTTGGAGACGATCCCTTCTATGCCACCTGAAATCAAAGAGGCAATGTTGGTCAGAACCCGCGGCAACGCCAAGCCACCCGGACACGCTAGATATCGAGGTTCCCACTTCGGATCGAATTTTTCCTTGTACTTTCTCAGCCCCTGGAAATTGTAGAAGTGTTCTCCGTGTTGATAGACAAACGCACCGAACCTGCTACGAAACGGGGCCAGGGTGCGGCTCTCCAACCCGGAAAGCGGAGCCATGCCAAGATTGAACCAACAAAATCCCTGTTCCTTTCCCCAGAGCATGAGTTGAATAAGGAGGTATTCCATGATGTCGCGAGGAGCATTGGAGCGATACCGCATGAGATCCACCGACAGCTCCTCTTTACCGGCTCCCTGCCACAGGTTTGCAAACGCTGCGATTTTCCCTTCCCCCCGAACCACGGCGAAAGGGTATTGTTTGAGGTATGCGAAATCAAAAAAACCAAGAGAAAATCCTTTCTCCCGTGTATTCTTATCCTTGAGCCACGTTTCCGAAATTTCTTTTAGTTGAGGAAGCCACGGAGTCATCCCATCTGCGGGAATCACCTCGAAGGTGAAGCCTCCTCCTTCCAATCGATTCCTGACTCTTCGAAATCCTTGTCGTGCTTTGCCTTCAAGAGAAAAGCCATCGAGAGGCACTCGCGCCTGCTCGCCGATCTTAAGTAAAGTAAGTCCCAAGTCCAGGTAGAGAGATAGATTCGCCGTCCCAACCTCGTAGAACACCGTCCACCCTCCATATTGATCACACACTTCCCGGAATCGCCAGACAAGCTCCGTATGCTCATCTTCCGGCCCGATGGGGTCACCCATTGCTACCCAACTCCTGCCCTCGATACCATACATGAGAAAGCTCCTCTTGGTTTCACTTACCAGGAAGAGCTTATCCCCAAGCAGAGCAAGATTGGCTGACGCTTTTGGGGAGGCAGCCACAATCTGCCTTACGTTGTCCAATTCTGTATCAGCCGAAGGTTGGATCCGAGGAGTGGCAGGCCTTAGTAGCCTCGCCAGGGCGATGAACAGGGCAACTGCGGCAGCCCCCACAGTGGCACGAAGAGAGCGGGGCGCATTGCCCGAAAATGTAAAGGTCCACCAGAGCTCATTGGTGTATTCCACGTGTTTGTAAGCGAAAAACATTAGCCAGAATGAGGCGCCAAGGACAAAAAGAATGCTCAAGATCCATTCCCATGTAAAGCACTCCCTTAAGAGCGATCCCCTCCGATAGAAGTATCTCCGTGTGGGAACGAGTATGGCGAGCACCACCCCCAGAAGAATCGCTTCCGCGAAATCCACTCCCTTGAGGATGGATGTTGTTATCCCAACACAGAGCAATACCGTGGTAAGCAGGAAAGCCGCATCGAACCTGAGCTGCAATCCGCGGGCGAGAAGAAGCAGTGCGATGCCGATGAGGCTTGCCATGAAATGGGAGATTTCAAGCACCGGTAAAGGGAGGATATCCTGGAGCCACTCGATACGCCAGCCTGCTGTTGGAATGGATCCCGAAAGGAGCAGAATAGCTCCACCGGCAAAAACCATGAACGCGAGGATGCGAGGCACAAGATCGGGAACCCATTCGGCAAAGCCGGACGCTATTCGCTTCAGGGTTGCTTTCCTTTGGATTGCTTCGAAGCTGCCGAGGAGTGCGGTGGCCAATACAAGGGGAAGCAGATAGTAGATCAACCGATATACCAACAGGGAGCCCAGGAGCGAATAGGCTGGCAGAACCGATGAGAGCCCTAAAACGAGGATGGATTCGAACACGCCCAGCCCGCCCGGCACTTGACTAGCCAGCCCCCCAATCTGCCCCAGGAGAAAAATGCCCAGAAAAGCCGGGAGTGTAAGCTGGCTGGAAGGGGGAAGGACAACGTAGAGAACGCATCCTGCAAGAACCCAATTGAGCGAGGACACGACAATCTGGGACATGGAAAGCCATAGCGGTGGTCTGTACAACTTCCAGCCGCGAAAGGTAACAGGAGTCTTGCGGATCCCGGTTCCCAGAAGATAGAACCCTAGACCTGCAAGGAGCAGGAAGCCGATGGGGAGTGTGGAGCGGAAAGGAAGATGAAACCAGCGTGGGATGGCGACCGGTTCCAGTAAAAATACCATACCCCCCGTTGCGAACAGACCAAGCCAGAACGTCAGAGTGCAAAAAATGACAATTTTTGTGATCTCGATGGTGGGGAGTCCCCAGGACGAGTAGAGTCGGTAGCGGACGGCACCGCCGGCAAGCATCCAAAACCCGATGCTGTTACTGATGGCGTACCCGATAAATGAGGTGAAGGCGATCCTGCTATACTCGAGACGATGCCTGATATAGCAAAATGCAAGGGCGTCGTAGCTCGTAAGGACCACATAGCTGAGCACGGTTGCGAGAATGGCTGGGATCAGCTGTTTTCCCGATACTCCATGCAGGCTGTTTAGGATATCCCGATATTGGAACTGCCCCAACTCATGATGCAGCACCAAAAGCGCCAGGCAGAATAAGAAAAAGCCAAGCAACAGCCCAATGGTCGATCCCAACCTCCTGGTTGTTTTAACCACCCTTGCTCCTTGTTTTTGCCTTACAGCGGGACGAGACCTATGGAATTGGCATCCTCGTTGCTGTGCGCCGATTGAGTAGCATATATCAGCTCCAAAGACCAGGGTAAGGAGCGGTACAACCACCACGCCGCCTCGAAAACCCATCAGGCTCCCAGGAATCCTGCTGCAAACAAGCCGAGCAAAACAGGAGTACTGAATTGGAGATTGTTCATAGCATCAACCTCAGCTCCGTTACGTTGCCGTGCTCTTGACCCCGCATGCCGCTGCTCAGCAGATGCTGCGCGCCACAGCCTGCATCTCCCCACCCATTCGAGGCAGCCGATCAACCGGTGTGGGTGGCCCAAAAAGATTGTGGCGGGACTCGTACTGCATGGCTCCCATCAGGGATAAGTGGACGTGGCATTTCGCATTGGCAGTAATTAAAGTGCTCCCGAGATCTCTGTCAATTTACCGACCATCAATCGCTTCAAAAAGGATGGGATAGTGGTAAAGGAAAACCGGCAATTCAGAGATCGAATCATAAAGGCAAAGATCTAAGGATACCACCTACCGAAACAACACTCCTGGAGGAGGAACATCGACATGGACAGAAAACCATGCCACTCTCTCAGGATCATGTTTTTGTTTAATCTTTGTACCTTGAATACCGTGGTTCTGTCTTTTCAGCCTCCTTCTGAGGAGAGTGCAGAGGGCAAGGGAGCGGCCATCGAGCAGGTGGCAAAACAGAACATCCCCGCTGTGGTGTACATCGAGGTCACAGAGCGGCAGGAGGTGGCCAATCCGCTATATCCTTTTGAGAATGATCCCTTCTCCCAAGAAGGTATCCAAATAGTTTCAGCGAAAAGTGCTCGGACTCGATCATGAAGGCCTAAGGGCATATCATCACAAACAACCATGTCGTCGGCGGTGCGAACAAAATTCAAGTCATCCTTGCCGACGGCCGGCACAGTTTACGGAAAAGTCCGTCAAACTGTTTGGAGCAGACCCCAAGAAGGATCTTGCCGTGATGCAGATCACAGCCAAGGAGCCTCTTCCCCATGTGACTCCGGATGATTCGGATAAAATGGGAGTAGGTCAATGGGCCGTAGCTATCGGCCATCCCCGAGGGCTGGATCAGACCGTCACGCAGGGAATCATCATTACCAAGCACCGTCCTGACATTTCCGATCCCAGCAGCTACCAGGACTTCTTCCAAACTGACGCGGCCGTGACCAGTGTGGGGCACAGGAGTAAACTGCTCGCCCGGCACACCCTGAAGCTGAAATGGGAGAGGGAAGGAACATGGGTGCAATCGCCCCTGAAAGGTGGCGGTCCGGGCAATCTCCCCGCGCCTTAAGCCGGGACAAAAAGGTACGAGGGCAGAACGCTGAGAACTCAGATCCCGCGGCGGCAACGATGAAGTTTACAGCTACACGGCGAGTGATTAGTTACATAGTCGGTAAATGAATCTTCAAAAGGTTCCCAGCCAATTACAGTGATCATACAACCCATTCTTTTGGAGTCCAAAAGCAATGACCGACAAGCAACCGACGTCACCGGGAAAAAAGCGAGAGGAATCGGGTAACCAACGACTGCCTGGGTTGGGATCCAAGTTTTGGTGGGTGGTCTTACTGGCGCTCTTCATTTGGAATGCGGCGCTCTTCTTGCAGCCCTCGAAGCCTGAAGCCCATA
The DNA here is from genome assembly GCA_963805125.1 of uncultured delta proteobacterium. GTDB lineage: Bacteria > Desulfobacterota > Syntrophobacteria > Syntrophobacterales > Syntrophobacteraceae > SbD1. Next base: position 676,597 of record CAWDTD010000003.1, read on the forward strand.
TCCCATATTCAACTTTCCTTGAGCAGGTTCGCGCCGGTAACGTCTCCGAAGTGCTCATTGTCGGCCCGCAAATCAGCGGCATGTTGGTCAAACCGATCCTCTGGCCGGAGTCCTCGGGGGCGGGTGTACCTTCGCAGCCCGGGAAGGCAGAGACGGCAACAAGTCCCGGCGCAGAGAATCTTTCTGGAACTCAGGCAGGCAAAAATGATGGCGAAAATACTCGCAAGCCTCAAACATCTCCGCAGAAATATGGCGACTTTGCCACAGTATTTCCCGAATCCGTGGGGGACCCGGCCCTGATGCCGCTCCTTGAGTCTCATAATGTCACTGTCAATGCAAAAGTGCCTTCCAAACCGTGGTTTCTCACCCTGCTCGTGGATTGGGGCCCCATGCTCTTACTCGTCGTTTACTTTGTATGGATGGGCCGCAAGGCCATGAGCAGTCAGTCAAGCCTATTCGGACTCGGACGATCGAAGGCCAAGCGTTACAGCAGTGAGCAGCCTAAGGTGACATTCAATGACGTCGCCGGCGCTAATGAGGCCAAGGGCGACCTGGAGGAAGTGGTCGATTTTCTTCAAAACCCGCAAAAGTATCACCAGATAGGGGCGCGTATACCACACGGCACGCTGCTCGTTGGCCCGCCCGGAACTGGAAAAACCCTGCTGGCTCGTGCCGTAGCGGGCGAAGCGGGGGTGCCTTTCTTTTCTATCAGCGGCTCTGAGTTTGTCGAGATGTTCGTTGGGGTTGGAGCGAGCAGGGTCCGCAGCCTTTTTGAGCAGGCCAAAACTGCCTCACCCTCCATCGTTTTCGTTGACGAATTGGATGCAGTGGGGCGGCGGCGCGGCGCCGGTCTCGGCGCGACGAACGACGAAAGAGAACAAACCCTGAATCAGCTTCTGGTTGAAATGGACGGTTTTGACGAGCGCCAGGAAGTCATCGTACTGGCTGCCACAAATCGGCCCGACGTGCTAGACCCGGCCATCCTGCGCCCTGGCCGCTTCGATAGGCAGGTGACGGTCCCGCTTCCCGACCGGGAGGGCCGGGAGGGTATTCTGCGTATACACACCGCGAAAATACCAATCGCCCCCGATGTAAACTTCGATCTGTTATCTCGTAAGATCGTGGGCATGAGCGGCGCCGATATCGCCAACCTATGCAACGAAGCGGCTCTTGTCGCCGCGCGGGGTCTCCATAAGCAGGTAAGCATGGAGAATTTCGAGGAGGCCATCGATAAGATTATACTCGGCGGGGTGCGTCCCTCACTCACAGATCCAGATGCGAGAAGAGTCGTAGCTTATCACGAAAGCGGCCATGCCACGGTCGCATGGTTCACTCCGGCGGCCGACACCGTTCATAAGGTCACTATTATTCCGCACGGCCGCGCACTTGGGATCACTGAACAGGTGCCTTCCGAGGAACAATATAATTACAGCCGGACATACCTGGTTGCACGTATCGATGTCATGCTGGGCGGCCGAGTATCGGAACAGATAGTTTTTGGTGATGTCACTACCGGAGCCGAAAACGATCTGATACAGGCCACCCGCCTTGCCCGGAGGATGATGACGCGTTGGGGAATGGGAAGTCTGGGGCCGATCGCCTTCGAATCCGACGAGCAACAGCCATTTCTGGGGTATGAGCTGTCGCGGAGCAGGGACTACAGCGAGTCTACAGCAGCCCGTATCGATGAAGATGTCCGAAAGCTGATTGCAGAACGATGCGAGATTGTAACCAGCCTCTTGAACGGCGTCAGGGACAAGTTGGACAAGCTGGCGGAAACATTACTGCGTGAAGAAACCCTTGACGAAGTGGTTTTAGAGCAAATCCTCGGCGCTAAAAAGCAGGTTTCCAAAGAACGGAATCCCGGAGTGCTGCCTGAGACAACACGGTGATCAAATGTTTTTCAATGATGATCGACAGGGGAACTGCCTCTGCCGGCCTTGAACCACCACCTGCTACTTGGCATGCCCTGAAGGCCCGGCATTCTCATTAGGCTGCAGTTCTAACTAATTCTACTCTAAGAATTTTTTGAGCTTTTTGAAGACATGGTAGAAACCGGCTGAGGGTTGGTTGAGAAGGGCTGTCAGCCAAAATTGCGTACAGCTCGCGGCTTAAGCGACTCCGGCTTCCATCATTAATGTTTTGAAACTAACGCGGCTCAGCGGATTACCAAGGCCTGAATTCACATCAGGAAGGGAAAATGTTTAATAAAAAAGAGGCAAAAAAAACTCTTGAGAGCATCGTCATTGCAATCCTGCTCGCCCTCTTTATCCGAGCTTTTATTGTGCAGGCATTCGACATTCCATCCGGGTCGATGGAACCCACTTTACTGCCTGGAGATTACATATTAGTTAATAAATTCATTTATGGAATACGAATTCCTTATACGAACATCAGGCTTTTCTCGTATAAAAACCCCCAACGAGGAGATGTCATCGTATTCATTTATCCTGTAGACCCATCAAAGGATTTCATCAAGAGGGTCATTGGAATGCAAGGAGAAAAGGTGCAGATCGTCGAGAGTAAAATATTCATCGATGATAGGCCGATCCCGGATCCGTGGGGTAGCTTCGAGAAAAAAGAGCCGGCGGCGTTTATTCGAGCTGTCGAGAATTTCGGACCTGTCATTGTACCCAAGGATTCTCTGTTTGTTATGGGCGACAACCGAAACGATAGCGAGGATAGCCGCTTTTGGGGGTTCCTGCCTCTTGATAATTTATTAGGGAAGGCTTTCATCATTTATTTTTCCTGGAATGGCAAGGCTGAAAACCTGCCGGACAAGGTCAGGTGGTCAAGAATTGGCGAACTGATCCATTAGGCAGGCGATGATCTTTAAGTTCGTATCGAAACTCCACCCCACCACACGACGACTGCTGCTGGCCCGCGTTCTGCGCAGTATCGGGCAGGGGTCCCTGGTGGTGGACTTTGCCCTCTACCTGCACGCGCTTCACTGGCGCGGATCTGCTATTGGCTTGGTTCTGAGCGGCAGCGGCTTTTTTGGCGCCGTGCTCAGCCTTATTGTTGGCCTGAGCAGTGATCGGCTTCGGCGCAAACCATTCCTTTTTTGCTATGAAATCGTCTTACTGTTTTGCAGTATCGGTTCCCTGCTCAGCACGCAGCCCCTTGTATTGAGCATTGCCGCCATTGCCGGCGCGTTTGGCCGTGGAGCCACCGGGTCTGCTGGACCGTTCTCCCCAGTCGAACAGGCATGGCTGGCCTAAGAAGTGGCTCCAACAGAACGTGGATGGATTTACAGTCTAAATACCGGATTGGGCTTCTGGGGAATGAGCTTGGGCGCTCTCATCGCTGTCCTTCCCGATCTTTGGGGCGGCTGGCTCCATGGCGCCTCGGCCTATAGGCCGCTGTTCGCGCTTGTCGGGCTGAGCGCCGCCGTGAATCTGTTCCTGATCAGCGGGGCTAACGAGGAGTACTACGGACCAAAGCGCACGTCAGAGTTGGGTGAGCAGGCCGAGGCGCAGCCGCGCAGCCTGGAAAACCGCATTCTGATCAAGCTTGTTTCCATCAATGCCTTTTACGGGGTGGCAATCGGCTTGACCGGACCTCTTATTTCGTATTGGTTTGCTCTGAGGTTCCAGGTCGGCCCTTTAGCTGCAGCGCCGGTAATGGCAGCCACTTTCATGATAACCGGGGTGGCCTCGCTGATCACCGGACTGTTGACCGAGCGGATCGGAATCGTCCAATCCGTTGTCTGGGAGCGCATGGTAGGCATAGGCTTATTGGTTCTGCTGCCTCTCATGCCCACTTACCGGCTGGCCTCACTCGTATACGTGATCCGGTCTGTCTTCACCCGTGGTCCAGCCGGCGTGCAGCAGGCCCTGACAATCGGACTGGTGCGAAACGAACGGCGGGGATTGGCCGCCAGCCTGAACGCGGTTTCCTTCCAGTTGCCGCGGTCGGTTGGCCCGGCCATCGCCGGATACCTTTTCGATGCCGGCCAATTCTCGTTGCCCTTCTATGCAGCCGCTGCGCTTCAGGGCATCTATCTGGTTCTGTACAGGAATACATTCCGTTACTACGAACCGCCCCGGAAGGGACCAGGGGACCGGCGGAGCCTGAGGCGCCCCCGACGGCTTCGGAATCGGAGACAGGATACGAACACTGGTGACCGGAGAGGGAGTGCTCGAAGCCATCAATCCACCGGGGCTTTCCCCGCGCGATGACATTTACTGCGGGTCTTCCGTTTTCCTTACCTGAAATGGTGGATAGATCACCATTAGATAAAGAAAAATAAGGCAGTAAATGATGGCTGTTCCAAGGATATCACCTTTGTTCCCGGTAAAGCCGCGACCATAAGGTCCCCCCCAACCCTCGGCCGTGGTCCACAAAACAAAAGTATAAAGAGCGCCGATGGGCAGCATAAATTGGAGTCCCCTGTTAAGGAGCAGGCTCAGCGCAATCAAGGTCTCCATGACAGCAGCGAAGATGCCGAACGTAAGCGGACCAACCGCGTTAATAAGACCGATGAAAAACTGGATGTAGGCTATGATCCATGCTGGTTGTCCCTGCTGGGATTGAACCAAATAATCGACGGCATGCCCGAGGAAGTAAGGTTGCCATTTCCAGAAAGCGTCGAAGGCCCACAAAAGGCCAAACAGCAATCGGCCCAGGCTGTATCGAGGGCCGGAAAAGGCGCCACTGGCAGTACCGGGAGCAAGACCAAGAAGGACGAAAACGAATGCCAGGGCATACACGATGGCTGTTCCCGGATCTGTTGCGCCCTGGGTGTAAGGCCCTCCCATGCCGCCCACCGTGGACCACATAAAAAGGTTGTAAATAATCCCCATCCAGGCGAAAAAGCGGAGCCAGACCCCACTGATAAGGGAAAATGCCAGCGCAGCGTCAATTACCACTGTTGCGGCTGCAACCCTGGAAGGACCGAGCACCTGAATGAGCTCTATCACTGCCTGCGTGTACCGCGCCAGCCATTCGGGCTGACCGTGAATGCCTGCATTGAACGACTTCAGGAATAAGTGATTTATGTAGGCGCTGTTCGCCTGCAACCAGGTATTGAACAGCCAGATTATTCCAAACAGGATACGCAGCAGGGTGAAAGCATGCCTGAGGGTGAGAATCTGACCACCTTGAACCGGCTGAATCGCGGAGCTGTCTGGTGCTGCCTGTTCCATTCTTTTCCCTCCGTCATGTTGAGTGTGACGAAATGTTCCTTCAATATCCCTCCAAAGACGAGGGATTGCTGGCAACGGAAACGGACCGCCGCATCGCGCTATATACTCAGGGACTTAACGTGGCGCACGCTCAACATGTAATCGAATACGGTTCGTGTCACCATTATTGCGGTGAACATATTGGCGGCCAGGCCGATGCTCAAAGTAACCGCAAATCCTCTCACGGGGCCGGAGCCGAATTGATAAAGGATGAGCGCTGCGATGAGGCTCGTAACGTTTGCATCCAGAATGGTGATAGTCGCCCTGTTGTACCCCATTTCGACGGCGGCCCTCGGGGTTGCCCCCTGTCTTAGTTCCTCGCGAATGCGTTCGTAGATGAGTACGTTGGCGTCGACCGCTATCCCGATTGTCAATGCAATACCCGCAATGCCGGGAAGAGTGAGGGTGGCGCCGAAGGCAGCCATCCCCGCCAGGACCAGCAGCACGTTGAGAACCAGCGCGACGTCGGCAAGGACTCCCGAAAACCGATAATAGAGTATTATGAACAAGATTATCCCAATCCCGCCAACGATGCAGGCAAGCAACCCCCTGTGGATGGAATCCTGCCCAAGGGATGGCCCAACGGTCTCTTGTTGGAGGATTTTTACCGGAGCAGGCAAACTGCCCGTCCGCAAGGCAATGGCAAGCACCTTTGCCTCGTTTTCAGTAAACGAGCCTGTGATCTGGGCGCGGCCGCCGCTGATCTGTTCTTGAATTATCGGCGCTGAATAAACAACCCCATCCAATACGATTGCCAGCCGTCTTCCTACGTACTCTCCGGTTATTCGCCCGAAAATTCGGGCGCCCTGTGGATCGAACTGGAGGCTCACCAGGTAGCCTCCAAAGCGGTCTATGGAAACCCTCGCATCAGTAATGTACTGGCCGGTCATGAGGGTCTTGTCTTCAAGGGGTATTTCGGATTCTCCCTCTTGTTTTTCAGCGTACTGCCTCATGGGATAAACTTTTACACGGGCAGGAAGCTTTCCTTCATGCACTTCCTTTTCGGAAACGTTTTGCGCAACAAGCTTGAATTCCAGAACGGCGGTTTTGCCGATAAGAGCTATGGCCTGCTCAAAATTACTGATCCCCGGCAGTTGAACAAGAATCCTTTCAGTTCCCTCGGGACGCACATCCGGCTCACTGACTCCAAATTGGTCTATTCGGTTGCGAATGGTTTCAAGGCTAAGCGCAACCGCCCTTTCCCGGATTTTTTGCACTTCCTTCGTATCAAGACTCAGAAGTATCTTGGTGGCTCCTCCGCTGGTCTCTGTGTTTTCCCATTTCAACTGGGGGAATTCGTTTGAAATGATTTGACTGATCTGGGTCAACTGGTCCCTGCCGGGTAAAAGAATCTCAACATTTCGGTCACCGGCTCTTTCAACCCCGGCAAATGCCACGTTATGCGAGCGCAGACTATCTTTTATCTGATCGACCATTCCGTTTACGACGTTCGCAATGGCCTTGTCCGCCTCGACTTCGAGCACAAGATAAATACCTCCGGCGAGGTCCAGACCCAGGTGGATTTTGCCTGCCGGCATTACTTTATCCAGAGTCGGGGGGAGGTGAGTGAAAATGCTTGGAGTCAAAAAAAGCAGTCCGGTCAAGAGGACAAGCAGGATTAGAAAAATGCGCCATTTCTGATTATCTGGGGTCATCTTCGCAAAAATTCCCAGTCCAGGGGGATTAATCAAACCGCAAAATTTCCGGCCTATCTGCTGATATGGGTCCGTTCCGTTTTCAGCTGAGCTCCAAATTAAGAACTGAAGGAGATTTTTGCATCTCCGGGAGAGTTCTCGAACCTCACCTCGAATCCGGGAGGCATTCTTTCGTGTCTGACCTTGCAAATCCGGGCTGAATAATTAGAAAGATAACGGGGACTTTCTTGAGGGAGAGACCGCAACGGTCGGGTTGAGAGGCTCCCGTGACGTTTGCGCTTTTCGAAAAAGAGGGGTGAAATAGTGCACTATTTCCCTGTAACGCCAGTTACTTTGCTTTTTCTCATCCTCCTCGTCGTTTTTTTGATCGTGTTGATTGAGGTGCGCGTTCTCAGCTAACGCCTACGAACTGATGGGAATCAACAGGCGATATGTTTTCCTGCTCCTGCTCGTTTCGCTGGTGGGCACTTACTTCAATATACCGGTCTATCAATTCCCTGGTGGAAATGTTATTTCCGGCGCTCACATAGATTTTTTCGGCATGCGCTATGTCATTCCAATGGTCAGACAATGGCCGGGGACCACAGTTGCGGTAAATGTCGGTGGGGCTATAGTTCCGGTGCTACTGTCGTTGTACCTCCTGGTGAAGAATAAATTCTATGGGAGGGCTCTGGCAGGGGTAATTCTGGTCACCATCGTGGTGCACTTACTTGCCTATCCTGTCAGAGGCATTGGAATTGCCGAGCCTCTTTTTGTTCCCCCTTTGGTTGCCGCCGCCGCCGGTCTGATATTTGCCAGAAAGTCCGCTCCTGCACCTGCCTACATTTCTGGAACCCTGGGGACCATCATCGGTGCAGACCTGTTAAATTTGGACAAGGTCCAGGGACTTGAGGCCCCGATAGTATCGATAGGTGGAGCGGGAACATTCGATGGAATATTCCTGACTGGAGTGGCTTCCGTATTGATGGCAGCTCTCTTGACGCCAAAGCATGAATCAAAATGAATTAAGAAATTGCATCCTTCCGGAAGCGATACAGAAGTTTCCAAGTCAATGTCTCAACGTATTGATCGAGTCCATTTGAAAGAGGAGCAGAGGAGTGAATATGAGATATGCCTGCACATCAAAGGCCCTTGCATCGAAAGCGGTCCGGGTTGCGATCGTGTTATCGTTGCTCATGCTATTCTCCGCCTGTTCAAAGGAAAAGGAAGCATCAGCTCCCATCTCCACGACAAAAAAAACAATGAAGAAGCGCCCAATTTGGCGACCGCCATCGAACAGGTCGCCAACAAAAGCATCCCTGCTGTAGTCCATGTGGAGGTTATAGAGCGGCAGTCGATCACCAATCCGTTTTATGGTCTTGAGAATAATCCGTTGTTTCGTTTTTTCGGTCTTCCAAAGGGGCCCAAAATCCAGCGAGAGTTGTTCGGCTTGGGTTCGGGGATGATTATGGATTCCGACGGGCACATCCTCACCAATAATCATGTAGTGGCCGGAGCAAACAAAATAGAAGTCGTCATGGCAGAGGGCCGGACGTTTTCCGGCGACTCGGTCAAAGTAGTGGGTACAGATTCAAAGACCGACTTAGCGGTCCTCCAGATCGAAGAAAAAAGCGAGTTTCCTTTCGTCACTATGGAGGATTCCGATAAAATAGAAGTCGGGCAATGGGTGGTGGCGATTGGCCAGCCGCGTGGTCTGAGTCAAACTGTCACTCAGGGTATAATCAGCGCCGTGCACCGTAGAGGGTTGGTTGAACCCGGCAGCTATCAGGATTTCATACAGACGGATGCAGCGATCAATCCTGGCAACAGTGGAGGGCCACTGCTGAACCTTCGGGCAGAGGTGATCGGAATCAATTCGGCGATCATGTCGGAGTCGGGGGGATTCGAGGGTATCGGGTTCGCCATACCGAGCAATATGGCTGTTTATGTTGCAAAGCAGCTGATCGCCCACGGAAAGGTGGAGCGAGGCTGGCTTGGTATAACCATTCAGTCCTTCACTCCTGAACTGGCAAAATCTTTTGGACTGACATCCACAAAAGGGGCCCTGGTGGCAGACATTACGAAGGGTGGGCCGGCCGACAAAGCCGGCATAAAAAAAGGCGATGTCGTTGTCGAATATCAGGGCAAGGAGGTACCGGATGCTGATACCCTTCGAAATTTGGTCGCTGTCACCCCGGCTGGGCAGAATGCTGACGTGACTCTTGTTAGAAATGGGCAAAAGGAGAGCATGACGGTACAAGTCGGAAATCTTGAGGAAGAAAACAAGAAGTTGGCCGCTACGCTCAAGGAACGGTTGGGAGTTGTCGTTCGGACAATGACTGCCTCAGATATTGAAACTTACGGCCTCGAGAACCAGGTCGGAGTGATCATTACCGAGGTGGACCCCGGTGGTCCGGCTGCTGAAGTCGGATTGGAAGCGGGTGACGCCATAATTGAAATCAACAATCAGCCCGTTGACAGTTCTGAAGCATTAGCAGCTGCAGTGCAAGCCATGGAGCAGGGAAAACGCGCGGAACTGTTTGTTCTTGATCATCGTTCCGGTCAGACAGGATCTGTCGCGGTTGTTTTGCGGTGATATGCGTCGCCGCCCTCGTGTTTGCATTGAACCCGTTTTTCCTTGAACTGATATGAAATTGGAATAGACATTGATTCACTTCCGTAAGAGCAGGGTCAATAGTGCAACCTGCTGCCCACGTGTGCTCCGCTCAACTTTTCTCTCAACCGGACTCGAGGTGATAGTCGCAAGGCCCGGAGGAGCCTCGCAACCGCTTCAGAAAGCTGTCAAGCGCCACTCTTGACGCAAGAATTCACAGCGAGCATCCGGATAGTTATTGGAAGGCATGACAAACTTGGCGAAGCCTTTTTCGTGAAAGAAACGCCTCATCGTGCGGCTGTTCCTAATAAAACAATTCCTCAGCTCTGAGCAACTTTCTCCCGTAGCTGCATCAACAGGTCATCAAAAGAGCTTCTTGATAATATTTCGCTAAACTGGTCGCGGTAATTAATCGCCAGACTCATACCCTCGACATCGACATCGTATACCTTCCAGTCTCCGTCCTCGAGGTGGAGGTAATAATCGATAGGGATCGTGCCGGACTGGTCCCCGACTACACGGGCCTCGATAACGGCATGATGACTTCCCATCTGTTTCTGGCTGTACGTGATCTTTTCGTTTGTATACTTTTCGATCTTTCCGATGTAGGTATTGAAGAGCAACCGGCTGAAGTCCCGCGTAAATTCCTGTTGCTTTTCGGGGGGCTGCTCGTTCCATGGCGGTCCCAAGGCGCGCTTCGCTATCGCGTCGAAATCAAAGTATTGATTGACAACCGCCCAGATTCTTTGCCTGCGTGCCTGTGTGTTTTCAGGGTATTCTTTGAGGAGTTGAAGCGCCTGGCCCGTACCGGTTTTGACTACTGCCTGGGGATTTTCGGCCGCTATGGCCTGTGAAGCACACAGACAAAGACAGACCAACGAGATGAGCGTTTTGGAGATGAGGCGTTTGATAACCCGTCCAATTTGTGAATTCGCTGCGATCATTGTTTGTCATTTACTCCCATCTTCAGGGTTAGCCGGTAATTTTGGAAGGTCCCGAACACCCGTATTCACGCTTCAACTTCAACTCATCAATGTGTATCATACCGGTAAGGTCTAATACTGAGTTGCGTCCAAGATTGAAGCAATGGAAAAGAGCGGGGGAATGATTCCCCCTGGTCCCCCCAACCCCCTCCATGTTTTGGCCTCGCGCGCAGGCGCGCAAGGCCAAGCGCTCGGCGCATGCGATGGTTGCCCAGCCCCGCGCTGGGCACCACCGCAGCGCCATCCAAATTAGCCGCGTAGCAGCCAGGGGAGTGCGGGGACACTGTTGCACATGCTTTTTAAGATCATGTAGTACCTTCTTGAACGCGAATTAGTATAACACCGGCTCTGCTTCCCTCCGAAATTCCTTCTACCTTGAATATAAGCATGATTTGAAGCGCACAATTCAGGTTAGGTCCTCGAAGAATCAAAAAGAAGGCTGTCGTGCTGTGCATCCTGCCTATTCGACCCTGAGGTAACGCGCTGAGATTTTTCTATGTCCAACGCGCATTGACCTCCTACGAAAGGATGGAGAATGCGGTCGCCTCACAGAGTGTTTATTTTTATTATTGGAATCGGAATGAGGCAGGATTAATTGCAGGCCGCGAACATGATTGCCGGCAGTACCGGCTCGTGAGCGGAGTTCCTGGCGCGAATAGGTTTACGAATTCGGACAAAGGAGGGCCATAAATATGACTAAATACCGTCTTGCGTTACTCTTGAGTGTGGCTGTATACGCTTCAGTCGGCTACGCCCCCTTGAGCGCTTCTGGTGCCACACCGGCTGAGTGCCCGCAAATCACCAGCCGGGAAATCGCGAGCGCTCAAAGCAACCCGTATTATGGTGCGGTTCTCTCATTGCGGTGGGGCTCCGGGCCATGCTGCGACTCATTTTCCCTTAGTGTCGTAAATAACACCGGCAAGCCGCTGGAAATCCTATGGGACAAAACCTTCTATGTTCATAACGGGATGAGGGACGGCGGATTCGTGTTCGGGCAATCGGCCTGCAGCGAGGCTGACCTGCCGCAAACAAGCTCTATTCCGCCCGGGGGCAGTTTTAAGGCCGCCGTCTGGCCCGGTATACTGGTTCACTCCTACAGGTCTCCGCAGACCTGCGCGCATTCGTTTCTAGAAACGGGACGGGACGGCATTTTCCTCACCGCCAAAGGGGATGGCGTGGAAATGAGCGAAACCGTCACTTTGGATCTTGACTTCGAGCATCTCTTTCCACAAACGGGATGACGATGCCCGAGGCCGGTGAGACAACCTCCTAAGCTCTGGCATGACGATTGATCCAGTATTGCTGCGCAATGGATAGAATATTGTTTACAAACCAGTACAGCACAAGACCTGCCGGGAAGTTGATAAAGAAAAAGGTAAACATGATCGGCATTATGAGCATTATCTTTTCCTGGCGGGGGTCCCCGGAGGAGGGCGTCATTTTTTGCTGAACGAACATCGTTACGCCCATAAGGATTGTCAAAACCGGCAGCCCGTCCAAATGGCCAATTATCGGAAGATTGATCGAAAACCCAACGTTCAGCCGGTCGGGAACGGTGAGATCACGGATCCAGAGCACAAAAGGCTGGTGCAAGAGCTCGACCGATGAGTTCAACATGCGATAGAGAGCGAAAAAGACCGGTATTTGAAGGGCCATCGGCAGACATCCGCCCATCGGATTCACTTTATAGGTCTTGTAGACCTGCATCAGCTCCTGGTTCAGCTTCTCACGGTCATCCTTGTATTTTTCCCGGATTTGCTGAATCTTGGGCTGAATCTTTTTCATCTTCTGCATCGAAGTGTAGCTTTTCTGGGTAAGAGGCCAGAAAACTATCTCGATGATGAGAGTCAGAAGAATAATGGCAATCCCGTAGTTGTGGGTGAAGGAATCAAACCACCGGAGCACCACCAGGAGCGGTTTTGCCAGGAAGGAAAACCAGCCGTAGTCGACGGCGGCAGAGAGGTCATGGCCGGCCTGTTTGAGAACGGCTATTTCCTTGGGGCCGTTGTAGAGCCTGAGCTTGAAAGACCAGGACTGGTTCGGGGCCAAATCGAACTTCTCTGTCAAGTCAACCAGCCTGGTGATTTGAGTATGCTGGGTCTCATCGTTTACTACGCTTGGGATTATCTCATATCCGGTTTGAGCCAGCGGAATGATTGCCTGGATGAAATAGTTATTCTGATACCCCACCCAGTCGTAAGGAGCTTTGGGGATTGTTTCGGGCTTTCCAAAGTCTTTTGGCTGAAGCTCATGGTTGGACCCGTTAGTTGAGAAAGTCAGCCGCGACGGGTTGCCAGTCTCATGGGCAGGTTCCGAATATGGCGTGAAATAAAAGTTGAGTCCCATCTGATCAGAAAGTCTTTCTGCCGAAAGATTCTGGATCTGAACTTCCAGGTCCATGGCGTAGGAATCGGGTTTCACCGTGAAAATCTTTGTCAGGCGGACTTTGCCCGGAATCTCGGTTCGGAAGGGTATGCTTCTGGGAGGCTCTCCCGGAGAAACCTTCAGCTCGGTGGGCGCATCGCTCGAAAAAGGCTCCCTGTAGAGGTCCCAATCCTTGTGAGTAAGCAGTTCGACGTCCAGCGGAAGGTATGCGGGGTCACGAATCATTTGCATCGGAGGAGAATCCGGTTCCAGCCCCTGCTTGAACTTGAGGAGTTCAAAAGAACTCTCGCGCGCTCCCTGGGCAATGATTTTCATCCGGTAGAACGAATCCGCAATCGACCAGGTCTTTTCGGTTGCAAGATAGGCCTCTGGCGAGAGCGTCGGTGAAAGTGCGGCCGGGGGGGGGCGGCGTTGGCGGCTGAGTGGTGATGGCCTGTTTTTGCTGTGGTGGGGGAATCTGAGTGGGACCAAAATAAAAATACCAAGCCAGAAAAAGCAGGAGTGACAACACTATCGCCAAAAGGGGCTTTGAATCCATTCAGTAAGTCTCCTCTAATCTTTGTCGCTCCACGGAGTGGGTGATGGCACGGGGTCATGGGCTGCCCGGGTTAAAGGGGTGGCAGCGCAGGATGCGCCTCAACCCCAGGTAAATAGCCACGGAAATGCCCTGAACCCTGATTGCTTCAGAGGCATAATAATCATGTTTCGGTCCCCTGGAAGTACTCTCGTACCTCGAAGTATCAAAAAGAAGGCTCTCAAACTACGCCATCTTGCCTCATGTTTTGGCAGGCTTAGTATTCAGCAAGCGTACTTAAGTTAACCTTCGTTAGAGGAGCGACACTTACGACAACAATGCCGGATAAGTTTGAGGAGCAGGTTCTCCTGTCCGGCGGTCTCATTATGTAGGCGTGTTTCTCTTTTAGAAAAGGAGCTTGCCCCGAGCCTGGCGAAGAGGGGCTTCAAACCCATGCGCCCGCTGGCTGTGCCGGGTTTCCGGACGGGCACCAGCTAAGGGGAATTCACCGATACAGAATTTCACAATGATATCTGAACTTCTGCAGGACTTTCGAAATCTGGCCTCTCCTTACTGGAGATCCGAGGAGAAATGGAAAGCCGGCGCACTGCTTGCAGCAATAATCGCCATGAACCTGGGGATGGTCTATGTCCAGGTTCTGGTAAACGAATGGATCAGGCAGTTCTATAACGTCCTCCAGAACCTGGACAAGGCCAGGTTTTTAGCTGAAATCCTTCGTTTTTGCCTGCTGGCGGGTGCATATATAGCACAGGCCGTCTATATGCTCTACCTCAGCCAAATGCTGCAAATCCGATGGAGAAAATGGCTCACCGACAGGTACTTGAAGAATTGGCTCACTCATCAGGCCTATTACCGGATCAATTTCGCCGCACCTGTAACCGACAACCCCGACCAACGAATTAGCGAGGACATTAATTCATATATAGAGATGACCATCAACCTTGGGACGAACCTGTTGAGTTCGGCGGCAACACTGGTCTCCTTCCTGGCTATCCTATGGGTATTGTCGGGGACGCTCATCTTTCCGCTCGGCGGCCAGGCAAACCTCAAAATCCCGGGATACATGGTTTGGGCCGCGCTGTTTTATTCTGTTCTCGGCACATGGCTAACAGTGAAAATAGGTAATCCCCTTGTTCTGCTCAATTTCAACCAGCAAAGGTTCGAGGCGGATTTCCGCTTCAGCATGGTCAGGGTTCGCGAGAACAGTGAGTCGATTGCGTTGTACGGAGGCGAGAAGCAGGAACAGACGCATCTGCGAACTCGCTTCGACATATTGATGGAAAATTTCTGGAAAATCATGAGGCGGCAGAAGAGACTTTCCTGGCTGACCAATACCTACGGTCAGGCAGCGGTCATCTTCCCTGTGTTAATGGCAGCCCCCCGTTTCTTCGCCGGTGAGATGCACCTGGGGGGACTCATGCAGACGGTGGGTGCATTCGCAGCTGTCCAGGGCGCGCTTTCCTATCTTGTCAACAGTTACACTACGATAGCCAGATGGCATGCTGTAATAGACCGTCTGGCAGGTTTTTCCCGAACGATGGATATGCTGCAAAGCCCCGAATTCCTGCAGGGCGCCGAGCGTACTCACACTTCCGGGAAAGTGATAGGGATTGATTCTCTGAACGTTTTCCTCCCCAATGGGAAGCTCTTGGTCCGGGACCTCCAGCTTGCTATTGCACCGGGGGCGCCTCTTCTTATCACCGGACCGTCCGGTTGCGGGAAGAGTACTCTGATCCGAGCCCTGGCAGGCATCTGGCCCTTTTGCAGAGGGACTATCTCGTTGCCTGACTCGTCTTCGATAATGTTCCTGCCGCAAAAACCCTACCTGCCCCTCGGGGCCCTGCGCAACGCACTGTGTTACCCGCATCCGGACGGTTATCGGCCGAAGGAGCTTGAAAAAGTGCTGGAACAATGCGGGCTGGGACACCTTGCCGCCTCACTGGAGAAAGATGAGAACTGGTCTCATGTGCTTTCTCTCGGCGAACAGCAGCGCCTCGCGTTTTCAAGGGTATTACTTGTCAAGCCTGACTTCATATTTCTCGATGAGGCAACGGCATCTGTGGATGAAAAGTCCGAGGCGGCCCTGTACGAACTGCTCGAGACAAATTTGCCGCACTCGGCGGTGACGAGCGTAGGACACCGCAGCAGCCTGCTCGCCTGGCATTCCGAAAAGTTGGCATTCGAAGGGGATGCCGCCTGGGTAAAATCTGAGCTGGAGAAAGAGCGCAAAGGACCTCATTAAAGTTCCTGAAAATATACGGAGTCATGGGAGAGATATTGGGGGAGCAAGCGAAATGATTTGCTCCCCTTATCTTCAGCGATTGTACGGCGATAAAGCGCGCTGCCAAAGTTCCTCTACGGCAGTGTCATCATTACATTTCCAGTCTGGCCGCTTTTGTGATCGACAGCCATAATGGTCACCCTTTGCTTCGGCTTTATGGAACTCAGCATGATAAACAGGCTGTCCGCATCGCCGACCGGCTGGTTGTCGACCTGCAGTATTGCATCACCCTTTTCGAAACCCGCCTTTCCAAAAGGACCGTTCGAATCGACTTCCGTTATTACCACTCCCGACTGGGAGCCCAGCCTGTACGTATTTGCCTCCTGTGGAGTCATAGGACTTACCACAATCCCGAACTCTCGTTTCAAAGAAGCCGATACTTCTTTTTCCTGCTCTTCCATGCTGCCGACCTTTACCGTAATGTCCTGTTTAGCGCCAGTTCGTACAATCGTGAGTTTTACCTGAGAACCCACGGGCGCCAGCGATACGCTGTTGCGCAAAGAAGACGGGTCGTCAACCGGTTTGCCCTGATAGGCTATTATTGCATCGCCCTGCTTTATCCCTGCGTGATCGGCCGGGCTCCCTTTAATTACATTCGCAACCAAAGCCCCCTTGGTGCTGCTTAAGCCGAATGACTTGGCAAGATCGGGGGTTATGTTTTGAAGACTTATTCCGAGCCAACCTCGAATAACCTTGCCGTGTTCGATCAGCTCTTGCGAGATGTGTATGGCTATATTGCTGGGAATTGCAAACCCCAGCCCCTCAAACCCACCGGACTCAGACATAATTGCTGCGTTGATGCCGATCACTTCGCCGTTGAGATTCACAAGCGGACCGCCGCTGTTGCCCGGATTGATTGCCGCATCGGTCTGCAGGTAATCCTGGTAGCTGCTTGGGTCTGAAATCCCTGTGCGGTGCTTGGCGCTGATGATCCCTTGTGTGACAGTTTCACTGAGTCCGCGGGGTTGCCCGATAGCAACTACCCATTGCCCAACTGCCATTTTGTCGGAGTCTCCCAGGGAAAGGTGTGGAAACGGACCCTTCTCGACGATCTGAATGACTGCCAGGTCAGTTTTCGGGTCTGTTCCGACAATTTTTATCGACTTTCCGGTAAACTGCCTCCCATCCGCCAGCACAACGTCTATCTTTGTCGCTCCTCCAACGACATGGTAATTGGTGAGAATGTGTCCCGAATCATCAATGATTATCCCGCTTCCCAGTCCTGATATCTCGCGCTGGAATTTTTTGGGCATTTGACGGTTTCCAAAAAAATACTTAAAAAAAGGCTCGTTTTCAAACGGTAGTAAAGGGTTCGGAATCTCCTGGCGCTCCGTCACCTCAACGTGCACGACTGCCGGGATAGCCTGTTTGGCAACTGTTTCGATTGCCGTAACCAAGTCAGTTCTCTGGCCCTGGGCCAGGGCTGTATGGATTAGCGTTGCCAGGATAAAGACGGTGCCAAATAAAATGACCGGAAATGAATAGAAAATCTTTCTTGAGTGTCTTTTCAGCATTTTTTTACCTCCTGTGTTCTGTCTGAACAAAATTGACTGTGTTTCTGATGTGCAACCAGATGCCGAGTTACATAGGGAATTGTGGCAACTATAAGCACGCATCCGGCAAATGCATCGGTCCCTTTTCCCGTATCGTTAGATCCATCCCTGTTTCGTGGATTTTTCGAGGAGCCTCTGCCCTGCTTAGGGATTGGCTGGTTACCGTATCTCGTGTGATCTTTATTTTTCGGTATCCGGCATTAAAAAAAGCAAACGGGGAGCATGCAATTCCAAATGAGCATATAAGGCGCTGGGAAGAGAGGTTTTTAAAAAATGCCGATCGGATCGAACTTGATATTGAGGATAGCGTTGGCCTTGGTCCTGGCGGCAGGCGCAATCCCGGTTTATGCCTCAAACACGATCAGCCGCAGCGATAGGACGTTCCTGAAGGATGCCTTGCGATGGGCGAAAGTCGAAGTGCAATTGGGACAAATGGCAGCTGCGAAAGCGGCTGATCCGGATCTCAAGGATTTTGCAAGACACACTGCGCGGGACAACTCGATAATCAGCCGGCAATTTGAGCGAATTGCCCGGAATGAAAACCTTTCGGTCCGGAAAGTGATGGTCAAAGATCAAAACGAGGTCCTCGATAAGCTGTCTAAACTGAACGGCTTTGGATTCGATCAGGCATACCTGCGCTATGAAATCGAATAGCTGGGAAATTACTGGTTACTATCGCGAGGAGATTAAACATGGATCGTCCGCCGACTTAAAGAATTTTGCCGCTGATACCGCGCCCGTGCTTGAAACCCGAATGAAAACGGCAAACCGGATCATGGAGGAGCAACGGCTTAGACTTTTTCTAATAGACCCTTAAGTGTTTGCCTGATAACGGCAGCCTTGACCACCCCGCACCGTTCGGTTGGCTTGAACAATGGAAAATTTACCATGAACATCGCTCTATTTTCTTTTCTAACTGTCCTTGGTTCCATGGCCGCAGGCTTCCTGGGGGCGCTGACAGGCCTTGGAGGCGGGGTTATTATCGTGCCGCTGCTTGCCCTGGGTTTTGGCGTGGATATCCGCTATGCAATCGGCGCTTCGCTTGTTTCGGTCATAGCGACATCATCGGGTGCGGCAGCCGCCTATGCCAAAGAGGGCTTCTCCAACATTCGGCTGGGAATGTTTCTGGAGATGGCTACCACTTTCGGAGCGTTCCTGGGGGCGGCAGTTACAGGGATGATATCGACACAGGCAATCGCGGTGATATTCGGAATTGTCCTCTTATATTCAGCGTATCTCTCCGCTCGAGGACTCCCCTCAACTGCTGCGGAGGATACCCCTGATTTTCTGGCAAACCATCTGCACCTGGACAGTGCATATCCGAGCCTGCACGGACCGGTTAACTATCACGTGCATGCCATTCCAACCGGATTCAGTCTGATGTTTTTAGCCGGCGCCCTTTCAGGGCTGCTCGGGATCGGCTCAGGGGCAGTCAAGGCATTGGCAATGGATCGAGCCATGCGTGTTCCGTTCAAGGTTTCAACGACTACAAGCAACTTTATGATCGGCGTCACGGCCGCTGCAAGCGCCGGTGTTTATCTCAACCGAGGTTACATCGATCCGGGTTTGGCCATGCCGGTGATGCTGGGCGTGGTTTTGGGATCGCTCTTCGGCCCCCGGGTACTTGTGACTTCCAAGACCCGGATTCTGCGAATCATCTTTGCAGGCATCATTTTGCTCCTGGGTTTCGAGATGATTTATAACGGCATAATAGGAAGGCTTTAATCATGTATAACAAAAGGTCTGTAATTTCAGATGCCAGAATTGATGAAGTTATCGGCAACCTGCTCAGGGTTGGAGTTATAGTTTCATCTCTGATTGTCCTGGTTGGCGGTGGTCTGTATCTCACAAGGCATGGAACCGAATTGCCGAACTACCATATTTTTTATGGCGAACCCACGCAACTTCGCAGCGTTCTGGGAATCATCAAGATTGCATCCTCATATTCAGGCCGGGGCATAATCCAATTTGGCCTGCTTCTGCTAATCGCAACCCCCGTGATGCGAGTTGCGTTCACCGTTGTCTCCTTCATTATTCAGAGGGACAGGGTTTACGTTGGTGTAACCCTTATAGTCCTCGCAGTGCTCCTATTTAGCCTGGCCGGCGGCGGTCAATGATGCGTAGGCGGAGCATAATGATGCTTTGCCGCAGATATTGTCTCTGGGGATAGTCCCCCTCCCGATGCAGGTTTGATATACTAATATAGTTCAATCTTACAGCGGCCGGGTCGCTTTCGGGGCTGTTCACAGGAGATGCACGGATGCTTGGGCAGGGGACCGTGAGGCATATGGGTTTTATTACTGTTCTACTCGCGAGCATTACTTTCCTGCACTATGTAAGCCCCCGAATAGCTCATGACAGATACCATCTGGAGATTATTTTTCAGAGGCTGTATTTTCTGCCAATCGTGCTGGGTTGCCTTTGGTTCGATCTAAAAGGCGGGTTGATCACGTTTTGCGCTGTTCTCCTCCTTCTCACCCCCCATCTGATTCTTCATTGGGCCGGGATGTCCCCAGGCGATTTAACCAGAATAATGCAGATCGCGGTTTACCTCGTTGTTGCAGTAGTCTTGGGGAAGGTCGTTAGCCTTCAGAAAAGAGAGCAATTGAAAGCCAAACAGGCTGAAAATCTGGCGGCGATCGGAAAGTCTTTGTCGGCTGTAGCTCATGACATGAAAACGCCGTTGATTGCAATCGGAGGTTTCGCCAATTTAATAAAAAAACACCTTCTGCCTGACAACCCCGAATGTAGCAAGCTCGGTATCATTATCAGCGAAACCGCCCGGCTTGAAGGCATGGTAAAAGATATGCTCGACTTTTCCCGTCCGCTTGAATTGAATCGCATTGAAGTGGATATTTACTCAATGATCAACGAATGTCTGGCGATAGTGGAAAATGCAACAAGTCAAAAAGTGAGCATACAGGCAAGGTTAGCCGATAATCTTCCCGCTATTCCTCTTGACTCGATACGGATCAGGCAGGCTCTCATCAATTTACTTACCAACGCGATGCAAG
This sequence comes from uncultured delta proteobacterium, assembly GCA_963805125.1. Lineage (GTDB taxonomy): Bacteria > Desulfobacterota > Syntrophobacteria > Syntrophobacterales > Syntrophobacteraceae > SbD1. Next base: position 696,782 of record CAWDTD010000003.1, read on the forward strand.
CTTCTCCAGAGGGAGAAACCGTTAGGCTCCACTGTTACCGGAAAGGGAAAAATCTCTTTCTGGACGTAATTGACTGTGGCTGCGGGATTCCACTTGAAATGCGGGAAGCAATATTTCCCCCGTTTTTTACCACCAAAAAGAATGGGACAGGATTGGGACTGCCAATTGTAAAAAAGATTGTCGACGCGCACGGGGGATTTCTTGAAATAATTGATAATCCCTGCAAGGGGTCTGACATTTAGAATTATTATCCCGTCTAGATAAGCAAGAAGCAACACAAACCGTTCGCAGTACTCCCTATATAGTACCGCACCATTTTATGCCGAAGTTTCCGATGTGTTTTCAACCTGTCTTTAGTGACTCTTGACAACTTCGGCGACCCTTTTAATTTGATGGCGTTGATTAGGGCGGTGCGCTGCGCAGCATAAATGGAAGGGAAGTCGTTTCCGGGCAAAGGTTGTGCACATGTTTCCCGAATAGGCCCTCAAAAGGTCCGGCTTATGTCTTGATAAAACAGGTTCGCCGTTTACGCTTGGGACTGGGGGTAATCTCCTTGCTCCGGATGGAGCACCCTTCCCTATTTCTTAGGATATCCCACGGACTGCGCAAGGATGATCTTTTGCTCCGGCTTCAGCTTCAATTCTTTCGCCAGCGCATCTCTGTCTATGCTCGCTAACACGACTGTCGCCAGGCCTTCCGAGGCGCAGAACAGGTAGACATTTTGAGTGATCACCCCAGTGTCGGTGCCTATAAGGACCTGCCTGTCAGCACCTCCCTCGTTGACCTTCGAGGAATCCGACACATAGATAAGATTGACCGCTGCGTTTTTTACATAGCAGGGGTGACGGACCCACTGGTTTTTTACTGTAAAGTGGGAATTTCAATCCTTTTTCAACTTCGCACCAGCAGGTCCTTTTTCAGCACCCCCTGATAGGTTTGTGTACCTGTCTTCACCCTTATGTCACCTTTCAAAATCGTGTTGAGGATATTTTTCTTCGCATCGTAGAGATAGACCCCATCAGAGGTTGCGACATAAATTTCTGTTCCTGCCAGTTTTTTGCCGAGGGAACGGTTCGCCTGCCGTCCGGACGGTTTATTCCGAAGGCGGCCCATAGAAGGTTCGACAGGGTTTGCATTGGGAGTTTTTCATCGCTGAACGTGCGCACCGTCTTTCTGTCATTTAATACTGACATAAGTGGTTTTCCGCCCTCCCTTTGAGGATTGGGAAGCTGAATGGGCGCAGGCTCGTCAGCGAAGCTCAAGAGAGAACAGTTGAGCATGAAGACCAGCAAAATTCCCGCGAGTAATTTCGATCTAACTTTCATGTGAATCTCCGGTTAGATGGGTCCATTTCAAAATGGGGCTTTGATTTCTCTTTTAAGGTAAGGCGAAATGTTGGGATAGGTAATGCTCTCACATAGCCTTCTTTTTTGCAAGTATCCGGTCCGAGCAAGGGCCGAGGCTGAGAAGTATTGCACATCTTGCGTAATAGATCCGTCCCTGTTATTTTGGCTGTGCAATTGTATGAAAATGCAAAAATGGTTGTTAGTAGACGAAGATGTGCCCACAAATACAAGGCCCCCATAAATTCGTTTGATCGGTATCTGGTCAATTGTGCAACGTGGATGGGCATACGTTTTGTGGGGGTATGCCGATGGCGGCTGTCTGTAACTATTCAAAGGCCCGGCAGGATCTTGCCGCCTGCTCCAGCACGGCTGCAAGAGAAGGTGAGGTCAGGATAAAGCGCAAAGACGGGCAGGTCTTTGTGATCAAGCCTGAACCCGGAAAGGAATCGCCCCTGGATATCGGGTGTCAGCCTTAGTATTTCGACTGATGAAATAGTGCCCATCATTCGTGAAGGCCGCGAAGAAAGGATCTATAATGATGTTTAACAAAATCGGCAGGATCACCATCATCGCCATGGCGCTCCTCGCGTTCCTTCTTCCGTATGAGAGCCACGCCGGTTCTGCCAATCTTGACGCCTTGGCACATGGCACATCGACATTCACCCTGTCTCTTTTCCAGCAAATTCTTGCCAAGGAAAAGGGCAACATTCTCTTTTCGCCCTACAGCATCTCTATGGCTCTCGGCATGGCCGGCGCCGGCGCCAGAGGGAAGACGTCTGAGGAAATGGAGCGTACGCTTGGCTATACCCTGCCCACCGGCACGCTTTATCCGGCTTTGGCTGAGTTATCGCACCAGCTAACGAAAGCGGGAAATGAAAATGGGCAATTATTGAGCGATGCCAACGCAATTTGGCTCCAAAATGATTTCAAGGTTCAGCCCGATTATCTCAGGCTGCTCAAAGACTATTTCGATAACGAGGCCCAGCAGCTTGACTTTTGCCATGCGGCTAAGGCATCGAGAACCATCAACGACTGGGTTGCCAGGAAAACGCGCGATCACATTCGGGACCTTATCCCAGCGAGCGCGCTGGACTGTGATACGAAGCTGGTTCTCACAAATGCCATTTACTTCCTTGGCAGCTGGGCCTCACCGTTCAAGGAAGGCCTAACCGAACACGGACCTTTCATTTTGGCCTCCGGCCAAAGAGAGAAAGCCCTGCTGATGCACCGGCAAGGCGCATACCCCTATGCAGAGCTTGAAGGGTGGCAAGCCCTGGAACTGCCCTATGAGGGAGGGCGACTGACCATGTTGGTATTGCTCCCATCGTCAGGAAGCGCTTTGGCAGACATCGAGACACATTTGGATGCCAAAAGCCTCGATAAAATTTCGCAGGCGTTAATATCCCGTATGGTTGATGTCACCTTCCCTAAATTTGAGATCAGGGCAGATTATAGCCTGAATGAGTACCTCAAGGGCACCGGTATCAAGGAAGCGTTTAGCCGACAAGCCAATTTTTCGGGGATCACAACCGAACGTAAACTGCTTATCAGCGCGGTACTGCATGAGGCTTGGGTCAAGGTTGATGAGAAAGGCACCGAGGCCGCTGCGGCAACAGGTGTAGCGGTTTCAAGTACAGCCATACGGCACGCCGAATTACCTGTCGTATTCAGGGCCGATCATCCCTTCCTTTTCTTGATCAAGCATAGAGAGACAGGTTTGATACTCTTCTGGGGCCGCCTATCCTCGCCACAAGGCACGAATTGACACTCCAATCGCCATATCGATCCACCCCGGTGAACCCGCGCCCGCACCCTCCCAATGCTGATCAACTATTATCTCATCGTGCTGAGTATGGACAATGCGGGCGTCAAGGCCGTTCAGTTCGTTGGAAATATGGATAAAAACCAGATTGAAATCGTCAGCTCCGTTTGTTTGGACCGGCAGGCAGGATAACGAAGTTGTTCCTTGCATTATCTGGAATATAAATTATCCTCCCGATCTGTTGGGTTCCATTGTCCATTGGCTCCTATCATTCGGAGAAGCAGACTTCGCCGATACAGAGTGTTTCACGCTTTTCCAATTTCTTCCGCATGGCGAGGGCAATACATATAGTGGCCAGTCCGCTATAGAACAGATCCATCCCCACCATCACGCTGACCAGTGGTGAGCCATACGGTACCACCAAGACTGCAAAGCCGACGCACAATGAGATGACCCCGCTTATCAGGCCCCATGACCAGTCCGCTTCCGGGCGCAATCGCAGAGCGAAGTAGATTTTCAGAATTCCTTCCAAAGCGAAAAAAATGATCAGAAACAGAGTCAAGGTCCGGGCCTCGCCGGCCGCATACACAACAATAAGAAACGCAAATATGAGATATAATAATCCGAGCAATAACTCGGGGACAAATCTCCCCTCCCGTCGAGACCAAAAGGCATTCACGACAAACATCCCTCCGCTGATCAGAAAAAAAGATCCGATCAGGTTTTGCAGAGAAAAACTGGAATAGTAAGGTGCATAGAGTGCAGTCATACCGACTACGATCAATCCGAACCCAATTGCGACAAGCCACCCCAGACGGTAACGCATTAATTCCGTATCGACATGCCGTACATCTTGTTTTCTTTCCATCGCGACACTCCTGTCAGATAAGCTAAGCGCCCCAGCTTTCGGCCCATCGGTCCATTATCATATCAATATGATAGTGGCTGGACGTAGATCCGCAATACAACGGCTCGGGATCAGAATGTTCACAAAACTCCAGAATCGAGGCATCTCCCAGGAAGCCTTTGGGAAAAGCGCCGACGGTGTTAAACTAATTAATTAATAACCTAAACCACTGACATGGTCAGTGGTGGGGTGTGGGGGCGAAGGCCCCACTCCGATAGTGAAGCAACGTTGTTGCTGAGCCGTGACGACCTGTTGTAAGTTGGAGTCGGGAGAAGCTCGATGGAAGCTTACAACAGGTCGTCACATGCGGTTTACCGTTGTGAGTATCATTTCGTATGGGTACCGAAATACCGGTACTACGTGCTTGTCAAAGAGGTAAAACCAAGGCTCAAAGAAGTTCTTCTGGAACTGTGCAATTGGCTCGACATAACGATCATAGAAGGGGCGATCTGTTCTGACCACACCCACATGTACCTCTCAGTGCCACCAAAGCTTGCCCCATCTCACGTAATGAAGTTCTGAAGGGCAAAAGCGCCGAGCGGTTGAGGGAAGAGTTTCCGGAACTTCGCAAACGCTATTGGGGCATGCACATGTGGGTACGGGGGTATTTCGTTAGTACCGTTGGAATCGATAGTGAAATCATCAAAAAATATGTCAAAGAACAGCAAGATAATGAAATCAGGGCCGAGCAAATGCACATTTGGAGAGACAAAGGCGACTGACATTGTCAGGAGCCTTTGTCCCATTCTTTCAAAGCCACCGACAAGGTCGGTGGTCGTTTACTTTTAGTTTTCTATATTAAGAGTTATCCTGAACCAGGTTTCCAAACTAGGAGATCACAAAAACTCACGAGTTTCGGATTTCCGGTTGAATCCGGGATGACTCAGATGATCTTGTGAAAATGCATCACCAAATCTCTGTCATACTGCCAATTAGTAAATCATTGAATTAAATAGCAAAATACAATCAGAATGATTATGTTTAGAATTGAAAAGCGGTAAAAATAACATAATTCATTCACTAAGGAGCAAGTATGACTAAATTTGATGAGCCTGTGTGTATTTTCAGAGGTCGAATCTATAGTAGTGGTTCCTGGGTTTGTAAGACCAAGGTCTGTGCGAAATGTGACAAGGGAAAATGGGCAGCCCCTTTTCATTCCGATTATTCAACTGAGCATATCGAGAACAAGTGATTGACCAAAGAGAAAAGAGAAGGCTCTGCATTAATAGTATTTATGGGGATGATGACGAATACGATGGCCTTTTCGCAAGGGCCGATTATCTGATCCGAATCTTGACCTGGAGCCTGTCAACCGCTTTCCCAATACCTTCCCAGTGGCGGTACAGAAGTATCTTGAGTTCGGTTTGTCCCTCCTTCACCGCTTGGATTTGCCATGTCTTGATTAACGGCCCGCCGACGATCAGTCCCTGCTTGAGAGCGGTATCAGTGGATTCAAGCACCTTAAGATGCATTTCATCCAGATCGACTATCTCCCATGAGTATCCCGTCCCGGCTGACTGTTCCAGGCGAACTTCGAGAATTGCGCCTTCCGGCACAGTGATTTCTTTTCCGTCATCGGCCTTTGTGATCACCACCGCCACAGCCTCCGAATTTCCTGTCGAAGCCAGACCGGCAAGGGATAAGACTATAATCGCAATAACCACTAAGATTCTAGACAGTTTCAAAACTGCTCCTCCTGGGAATGGATACTGATGCAGGTGTTGCCGGGAAGAAAATTGAGCTAAACCGGAATAATGCATCAAGTTGTGCGATGTGCGTCCGAACCGCATTTTCGGGTCGGATTCTGTCCGAAAAAGCACCTGGAATACCCAAGTGGCTCTTTTCATTGTCCTATATCCCAACAAACACACAAGTGAAGTTAAGCTTGCTTCGAGACGGAAAGTCAAGCTGCGAGGGGTTGGGCAAGGTGGATTGGCTCTTCATCTTCGGATGCCCCGCCCTCCAGTCTCCTGCGCATCCCAAAGCGAAGGGGGGCAGTACGAGTAGGGGCGCCCCGCTGCCCTTGAGCGGCGCATTATTTATCGGTTGAAACCTGCGGAAATAATGATCGTAAAAGGGAACTCCGCCGTCAACGCCGGTTTTTCAACAAACTCTTAGATCTCCTGCTGTAAGATTCCTCATTGTTGAACCCTATTGTGCCGGCCCGGTCAGCAAGCGCTTGAGCGCATCCATCGCCTTGCCGAATTTCTCCCAGTCCCCTTGCTGCAATGCCTTCTGGGCCTCGTCGAACTGCGCCTTCGCCTGGCCCAATTCCGGTTGCCGGCGCAGCGCCTGCGCAGGATTCTGTGGTTGCTGCGTCCCGAAGACGGATTGGATTGCCTCATCGAGTGTAGGCTCCATCACCACCGTGTCCCCCGAAATCACGATTACGCGTTTGAGTTGGGGGAAGTCTGTGCCTTCCGCCGTGAGGTACACCGGCACCACATAGAGAAAGGAGTTCTCGATCGGTACTGCGATCAGGTTTCCTCGAATGACTTTCGACCCTTTTTGGTCCCAGAGAGTCAGTTGCTGGGAGATCGTAGTGTTCTGATCGATCATAGCCTCAATTTGCATCGGGCCGTAGATCAGCTTCTCCTTGGGAAGTTGGTAAACGAGCATCTTGCCGTATTCGGGGAAATCGCACCTGGCTGCCATCCAGGAGATCATGTTGTCTCGGTTCTGAGGCGTGAAAGGAGTCATCATGAGGTACTCAAGTTGATCGCTTCCGGGGAGCTTCATCAGGATGTAATAGGGCTCCATGGACAGCACATCATTTGCGTACTTCTCTTGGGGGAGCACCCAGAGGTCCTCCCGGTTATAGAAGACCTGTGGAACCGTCATGTGGAATGTTCTGTACAGGTCGGCCTGGATGGAAAAGAGGTCCTCCGGATACCTTAGATGGGTTTTCAGATCCGCCGAGAGCTGATTCAGGTCCTTGAAGAGGCCGGGAAACGCACGCCGGTAGACTGCCAGCACGGGGTCGTTCGGATCCATGACATAGAACTGGACGGTACCGTCGTACATGTCCACAACGACCTTTACGGAGTTTCGAATGTAGTTCAGCCCTTCCCCAAAGGTCACCGTGAGGAGATTGGAGTAGGGAAAATGATCCGAGACGGTATAGGCATCCTGCACCCAATACATTTTGCCCTCGCTCAGCACGGCGTAGGGTCCCTGTCGAGGCGTAAGAAAGGTGCGATCTGCCCCACGCGCTCCTGAACGCGCCTCCAGATCTGAATCCTGCTTTCCGGCCTGAGATAGGATGTTAAAAGAATGTTGATGTCGGATTGAGTCCAGGCGAATAACAGCCGCTTCCACAGGCTGTCCAGGGGAATGCCTCCCGTTCCTTGGTAACTCGTATAGACATTCTGATTCCCCTTAGGATAGTCGAACTCTTTGATGCCGGTCGCGACGATCCGATATCCCGGCATCGCCTTGCCGTAGTAGATGGACGGCTGGTTTATGGTTAGGCCGTAGGCGGATTCGGGTGGGATGTTTTCGAGAAGGTATTGAGGGAAGCCTTCTCCGATAGTCTTCGATACGAAGCTCATGACCAAGCCATAACCATGCGTGAACTGCAACTTCTGGTTAACCCAGGTTCGGGCTTCAGTGGGGAGTTCCTCGGAGAGCTCGCGGGTCGAAAGCATAACCTGATGATAACCATCCTGCAGGTGGTAGCGGTCCACATCAACCTGGTAAAACTTATAGTAGAGCCGTATCTCCTGGGCTTGTTGGTACATCTTGAGCAACGGGCGCCAGTCCCAGAGACGGATATTCTGAATCGTGTCTTGATTTCTCGCAATAACCTCGGATGTCAGGTCCGACAGCGCCGGATAAAATGTTTCCTGGATCGCGTCGAGCCCGTAGGCCTTTCGGGTGAATTCTATGTTGTTCTTGAGATACGGGGTTTCCAGGGCCAACTCGCTCGGCTGTACCCGTGAACCTTTGAAAGAGAGCCGGCACAAGCAAAACTACGATGAGATACAAGGCCACGTAAATTCCGGACCCGATAAGTACCGCTCTGAATCGCGGCCGGAATATATTGAGCACAAGCAGCGCGTATAGCGCTGCCGAGGCGCCGGACATGATCCAGTAGGCGATCCGAGTCACATGATCCGCCGTATAGCCGGCTCCGTAAACTACTCCCTGAGTGGAGTAGAGGAGTTCGTAGTGAGCCAGGTAAAACCCCCATCCCCAACTGGCGACCAGGACGAAGAACAGGGTGGACAGGTGTGTAATGGCCTTTGGGCCCTGGCCCTCCATCTGTCCTCTGCCTCCCAACCGCAGTAACCCGAAGTACGCATAGAAGACCAGGACGCCAATGAGCGTAACCACCGCCAATGCGGTCAAGCTGCTCTGCAAAAGCTCATAGAAGGGGAGATGGAACAGATAAAACCCGACATCGACTTTGAACAGAGGATCGGACAACCCAAAGGATCCGCCATAACGAAAGCGGAGATACGTATCTCATTGTGAATAGAAGATGACCGCAAAGATTAGGGCGGCGGCGGCGAGCGCACCCATGGCAAGTTTGAAATCCGCCGGAGAGATCTGGATGCCGACTTTAGCAACAACGGTAGACTCGCTTGTCAAACTACCCGCGCGGAAAGTGGCGAAGTTTCCCGCCGCGAAGCGAAGGTTGATCCAGAGGGGCAGAAACGTGACGGCGAAAGCCGCTCAAAACAACTCCCACCGCAGGGACAGGAGTGTCCAGAAGACGCCGGTGTAGCCGAGTTGCCGCATCCACAGTTCCTTCTGTATCCAGCCGGAGATGACAAACAGAAAAGCGATGAGAACGAGCGCGGCAACAATGATGAGTTTCAGCGGACGCCATTGCTGGAAGATGCGGTAATTTCCGGCAGCTCTATTCTTTTCGCCTGTAGGCGACCTTGGCCGCTCACCATGTGTTGGTTGCTGGATCATTGCTCTACCACCTTTCCCTTGGTACGAAATGCAGGCATTCTCCTACGGGCCGGTCCAACTGGACCACTCATTTTAAGATCCCGGCCGTCCGATCATGCTTATGCAAAAGGATCTTGACTGTGCCGACGTCGACCATTATCTCATCAATTCCGGTGAGCGTACTGGCAGGATGAATCTGAAACTAATCATAGAATCCCAAGGCACAACCATCTCCCACGGAGAGAATCAGGTCCTTTTGCCTCCGGCGGCATTGAAGGCCTCCATTTTTTCATTCAGCCGCGCTTGGCGACAATCAGGAAAGACAGCTCGCCAAGCCCCTCATGGCCTTCACAATATCCTCGATCTCTTCGTGCGTTCCTTCAGCGTAAGAACTGCTCGCGGTGTTCCTTCCTTCCTCGATCTTGCCCTGAACCTCGGACTTGAGTTTTTTCAAGCTTTGAACAAGCTCTTCAAGTTGGTTTCTTACCTCAGAAAGGCCTACAGGTTGAAATAAGCAATGTATCATAAGCACAGTAAAAAGTGACATACAGCCATTAAAAGCTGCATAACGCCGAACCCAAGGAGATACTTGGCAGTGTTCCCAATCATCTCCTGTAACTAACCTCGTATGTAAAAGTCTCCTTTCAGGTTAAACTACCCTGTGGCAGCACCATCTCCGGGCTTTAACGGTACTACTCGCAAAGTCAATCCTTCTACACTCTCGATGATTACTTGCTGACCCTTGTGCAGGGGTTGTGATGAAACAGCACGCCAAATTTCACCTTCGTAGTCTACTGCAACATAATTCCCTTCCAGCCTGACCACTATCGCTGTATCTCCAACCATCGCTCTTTTGCCGATAAACGGCCCTCGGCGTTGCGCCTGTATGATTTTCCAATACATGCCGATGGAGCCGGCTAAGATGATTACATACAATGGTAATGCCACCTGCCACGGTAGGAAGCCAAACAAAGCCAGGCCAAGCAGTGGTAAAATCAAAAGCAAATGATGCATTGGCAGATCCCCTCTTCTCCTCTGAGATCCACTGGTCAATACGGAGCAACCGGCCGTTGAAAACTACAATTACGATTCTCCCATTTTACTCTGGCTGATGCCACCTGAAACGTGTGGGCGGGCATAAACCCCGCCCCGCTTCTATGAAGCAAGCATGCGTCCCCGGGTGGTTGTCGGACGACTCGGCGTCACCAAATGGTTTTGCCGCGTCGATCTTGTCTTGCGATTCAGAGGTCGCAGCCTTCGCGCGTGCTTCGGGCTTGTGGTGAAAGGGTCTTCCGCCTGGTCAAACGCGGCACAAACAGTCAAATTACCGTAGAGCCAACCATGAGAAAAGCCAAATCTTCAGCCAGTCGAGGCAGGCGAAATAGACTACCCCGGCTGTTACGGTGGCGAGCAAGACCGAAGGACTGATCGCCGGCATAAAAATGCCACCCAGTGTGAGGAGCGCGGTGGCGCCCATGCCAAACACCGAACTGCCTATGAGGAAAAGGCTCGGCCGCGACTTCCAGAAATGTCCTCGCTCACGCAGAAAGAAGACGGCGGCCTGTGTGCTGAAGATCAAGGTGGCGAAGGTCAGAGTCTGTAGATTGCGTGTCGGGAACCTGAGTACATAGTAGCCGTATGTGAAGACACCGAGCGAGAAAGCCAGTTTGCACACAGCGATCACCATAGCGGCCAGCAGAATGCCCCGCGTGTTCCATCGGTTCGGCCTGCGCGAAAATTCCATCCGGTCCGTCGAGATTGACATGGTGAGGAAATCACTGAGAAACAGGATCAGCACCATCAGCAGCGGCGTGAGCGGGTTTTCCCCCGTAAGCAGAAACCCAATGACCAGAAGCGCCATTATCTCAATTTTCTTGATCAGCATGCTGAGCGTATAGGTGATAACGCGTTGGAAAACGCGTCGGCTCGTTTCGATCGCAGGCACCACGGCGCTCAACCCCGGGCGAGTCAGTACCATGGCTGCGGCGCCCTTGGCTACATCCGTCGCATTGGCCACAGCCAGACCTGCTTCCGCTTGTCGAAGCGCGGGAGCATCGTTTACGCCGTCCCCGCTCATGCCGACCACTTCACCGCGACGCTGGAATGCACGCACCAGCTTGATCTTGTCTTCCGGAAACACACCGGCGAACACGTTGCAGTCCAACACTTCGTCCCAGAGGTCTCCGTGCAGTTTCTCGGACGCGCACACCGTAGCTGGAATACCCACCTGCTCAGCCACGCTCCGCGCCGTGAGCGCATTATCGCCCGTCACCATCACCGTGCGTACGCCTGCGTCGCGGATCGCGCTCACGACGGCCTTCGAGTCGTCCCTCACGGCATCTTCGAAGCCCAGCAGACCCACCAGACGCAATTCCCGCTCCTTTCCCGCCGCCACGGCGAGCACTCGTTGTCCGCGCGTGACAATGGCTTCCTCCTGTGGCTGCCAGACGGATTCAGCAACGCCGGTCAACGTCGCTACAACAGCGGGCGCTCCCTTGACATAGCGCCTCAAGCCGCTCTCACTGCGATACACAGCCTCAGACCGCTTCGTGGCCGGGTCGAAAGGCTTGAAATCGATCCGCTCCATCTCGCCATCGTGATAGCCGCGATCTGTGGCAGCCTTGATGGCAGCTCCATCCACCGGGTCTTGCCCGGCAGGATCGCTGGCAAGTGCTGCCGCGCGCAAAAGCTCGTTCTCGGAAAAGCCTGGAGCGGCCCAGATCGCATTCACCGTGGCTTCGTTGCGAGTCAGTGTCCCGGTTTTGTCGCTGCACAACACCGTCATCGAGGCGATGTCGTGCAATGCGCTCAGCCTCGTGATGAGCACGTCGTGCCTTGACAGCTCCACCGAGCCAAGCGCGGCAGCAAACGAGAAGGTAGCGGGCAAAGCTACTGGAATTGATGCGAGCAGAATGGTCAGCAGCAAGGGCAAAATATGCCCGAGCGACATCCCGGCATGGTACGCGTAGCCCGCCACAATTACCATCATCGCCCCGTTCACCACGAAAAGGTTCTTTGCCACGCCCGCAATCTCGTGTTCCTGTCGGTTGACCGATCCCGCAGTGCGGACGAGTTCGGCGGTCTTTCCGAAAAAAGTGCGCGCGCCGGTGGCCGTGACTTCGCCGGTAGCCTCGCTGCCGCGCACCATCGATCCTGCGTAGGCTGCCTTGCCGGCCTCAACCGACACGCTAGTCGACTCACCTGTGAGAGCGGATTGGTCCACGAGAAGTGACCCTTCCTCAATCTTCACGTCAGCCGGCACAATGCTGCCCTGGCGCAGATGAATGATATCTCCGGGCACCAGTTCCTCGGCCGGCAGCGTGGTCCAGGCTCCATCGCGACGTACCCGCGCCTCCACTCGCAATTGCTGACGCAAGAGCGATAAGGCCTTCTGCGCTCGACCTTCCTGCAAGAAACTCAACACCGCGTTCAAAACGAGCAACCCGGCGATCAAAGACGCTTCCACGTCCTCACCGAGGAAGAGCTGGATGATGATCGTGGCTTCCAGAAGCCACGGAATGGGCGCCCAAAAACGCTTGATGATCTGTCGCACCGGATGGGCTTTGTCCTCAACGACCGCGTTCGGGCCAAATTGCATCAGCCGCGCCTGCGCCTCGGCAGTGGTCAGACCACTGTGGTTGTTGGCGGCGATGGTCGAAGTCATAGTCTGATCCCCCATTAAATGATGCCTTTCCTATTCCTCACCAACGGTCTGTACGTCGGGCAAGCCATAAGGATTACCTTCTTCTGGAGCTTGAAACGATTGTCCTCAATGGATCTCCGGAGATCGATGCAGAGGCTGAGTTGACCTGTGACGGCATGACAAACCGTTATCAGCTCAGAGCCGACCCTCTCGGCCATAGCGGCAGGCCACCTCACCCATCGCCATCCATTTCATCGCCGGCATTCCTCCTTCTGCTGTCATCTAAACGGAAGCGAACTTTGGGAGACTCGGAGTCGTTGCCAGCAAGAGAAAGGGGCCGCGAGGCGACCGCCGAACTACCGTTTTAATGGGAAATCCTTTCACTTATGTCTATGAGGGCCCTTAGTCCGGTTGATTGTGAAGGGACGGAAGGGAGTGCCGTCTGGCTCACATTTCGCTTTGCCGTCGGCGTCGTGTTCCAGAAACTCAACGAGAGAACACCAAGCGCATGGTTACTGCTGGTGCACCACGAGATCTTCCTTGGCCGTGGACTCCAAGATGGACTTGGCCTTGGCGACGTCGTCGGTCGAGCCGTGGGCCATGACCAGGAACTTATCCGACTTCAGGGCGGTCTCGTACTTGACGATGCTGTCCTTAGGGATTCCGAGGCTATACAGTCCAGCGCCCAGAGCGCTCAGCCCTCCGGTCACAACGGCGCCTTCCAGGGCGCCCACAATTATCATGGCCAAGGGACCCAGCACCACCAGTTGACCCAACCCGGGAATGACGAAGAAGGCCGAGCCGAACAGAAGCCCCCACAAGCCTCCCCAGAAGGCCCCGAGTTTCCCCCAGAACTTCATCCGGTCCCCTGCGTTGTAGAACCCGACGACATTTTCCTCGGTGTGGTAGTCCTTCCCCACCACTGAGAGCTTCTTCATGTCAAAGCCCGATTTCTGGAGCTCTTTGACCGCGGCATCGGCCTCGGTGTGGTTCTTGTAGATTCCAACGACTGAGTCCTGGTTGCTCATTTCATTCCTCCTCTTGTGTTTTCAAACAGTTATTTGACTTGATTGAGTACCGCTGTATTCCATGAGGATCTGAAAAAACATTCCGTAGATTGCTGAACTGGCTCCGCAACGCGGTCAAAAGTGCGCAGAGGGAAGAAAGTTGTTTTTTAATGTTTGGGTCCAGCAGTCCCCCGTTTGCGGGAGTCCGCTGCAATAAAGTCGGGCCACAAAGGCTAGTCCAAAGCTTATGCTGCTCATTTGAAGACGCTTTTTCTTTGGCATTCTCCGACTTATCCTGCTTCGGGCTTTCGTGCTTATGCGAAAGGACCTTGCCTGTGACGGCGTCGACCATTATCTCCTCAATTACGGGCTTGCCGCTTCAACAAATCTATGCATACTTCTTCCGCCTTGAACTCATTATTAAAAAAGAGCAATCGGCAAATAGCTCATCTCCTTCTCTTTTCTCCTTAGAGCGTATTGGCCGGATGAATCTGAAACTAATCATAGAATCCTAAGACACAACCATCTTCGGGCAAATTGCTAAAGTAGAGTAGGAAGCAGGCTTCGCCAGGCTTATCCTGACTCCCCTCGTCGATTCCGGACATGAAGTTTTCTTGCTTTGGTTTGTCCATTCACTATGCACCCCTTCGCAGAGCCGAGCTGCGGCGTGGTAATATTTATTGCCAATCTGAACGAACTTGTAACTTTCCGGCATCAACGATAGATCACCGGGTACTTGCCACGCCGGACTGCATTCTGGATAAGCGCCCTCAGCTGGTGCGAGTCACTTCAGTACTCGCAAACCTTGATTTACGGCTCTTTCACCATATGGGGACAAATTGACGATCCTCGCGGTCGCAGAAGCCCAGTTTTCGGTGAGGCAGGCTTAATGATCCATCGTGGGATCGCCGAAAAGATAAATCAGGCTACCCACAAGTGAGGGCAATAGTATAAAGCTGCTCAGTATCTGGTGCACCTACTTTTCCTCGTTCCCACGCTCCTGAGTCCGAACGTATGACAGTCCACACACCTCCTATGTGCAAAGTCAACTACTGGGCAAATAGTGCCATTCGCAAAATGCTTTCAAAAAAATGTCCCCAACCCGACCAATCAAGCTGCAAAGGGCGCCGAGAATGGGTCCAACCGAGACCCGTCCGAGGCGGCCTGCAGCAGCGCCACTTTCAGTACTAGAAAGCCAACCAGTCTCCTATTCGTGGTTTCCTTCTTCTTGGAACCGCAAGTAATCCATCCGAGGTCCTTTGTGTGGGGGTGAGCCAACTTGCCAACGTGGTCGTCCACGGGACACGCACAGGAGTGTAGTGACGCCATCCCCCAACCGATCGGATGTTTGATTCTAAGCGCTCAAGGCTACTCGATATGGAGTGGCATCCAGCCAAATCCGTCTCACGCGCAAAAGAAGGGTTCGAGCAATCGCCACAATTGCACGCTTTCCTCCAGCGCGGATCTTTATGTGCTCATATTTTTCTTTCATTGCCCTGTCTTTTCTAATCAGCTGCCATGCCGCCTGGACCAGCACTGCCCTGAGCGAATGCTTTCCTACTTTGGTGATGCGACCCATTCGGGTCTTATCGGCGCTCGAGTACTGAGAGGGAGTAAGTCCCACGTATGCGGCTAGCACTACTACGTTAAGTTATTGACATTTTGCCTCTTGCTGTCGTATATGGGTACCGGGAGGGATACCTATGGACAGCAAGGAACTACAATCGTGTCGAAGCAGGCTCGAAGCATTCCTTGCGGAGCTTCTTGAGCCTATAGGGCGTCTGGAAAGACTCCGATGGGGTAACGCTTACGTTCGTGGACTGCTTATGGATGGCGAACGAAAGTCCATCGAGCCTATGGCCGCTCGGTTGCCTGATGGCAATGTCCAGGCGATGCAGCAGTTTGTAGGTCAAAGTCCTTGGGACCACAGCCCCGTTCGAAAAAAGCTGGCCGAACGGATGGTCGAGGCAATGGTTCCTGCGGTTGTCACCGGCGATCTTGAACTGCACTAAAGGTGGCGGACTGAAAGTGCTGCCTCGTCCCTTGTATTTTCTTCCCCAAAATTCCGCATAAAGTCTTCTTCCCATTGCTTTTTCTTCCTTGATTCTTTTTCTTCGGCGATTGTTCCATTGACCTGCGGAGGTTAGCGGTCAATGGCAAAACGAACGAGAAAACGCAAATGCCCGTGCTGCGGGGTCTTCTTCAATCCCGACCATCGAAACCGGCGGCGGCAGAGATATTGTTCCAAGCCTGAATGCCGCAAGGCCGCTAAAGCGGCAAGCCAAAAGCGTTGGCTCAATAAACCGGACAACCGCGACTACTTCCGCGGGCCGCACAATGTGCATCGCGTTCAAGAGTGGCGCAAGGCCCATCCGGGATATTACCGGAAAAAGACCGAAGCGTTACAAGATCACTTGTCCGGGAAAGGCGCGGAAAATCCAACGGTTAACACCGCTTTTGCCCAGCTCCGGACCTCTTTTGCCCGTGCGTTACAAGATGTCTTGACCGCACAACCAACCGTTTTAATTGGATTAATCTCTCACTTAACCGGCTCTGCGTTACAAGATGACATAGCTTTCACCGCCCGCCGCCTGCAAAAATTGGGAAGCGATATTTTAAATGGCCCAATTCAAAACACAGGAGGCATTTATGATCAAAAAGCGTCTCATCTACCCCCGGCGCATGCGCCGGATACCCGGCCAGTTCAGTTGGGTGGACCACCGCCTGGTCCGTGACCGCCACATTGAATCCTGCTCGCACCCAGCGCTCGCGCTCTACTTGTTTTTAGTGACCGTGGCCGATCAGGAGGGGATTAGCTATTACTCCGATCCAACTCTAATGAGCAGACTCGGCATGGATGTGCAAACCCTGGATTCGGCCCGGCAAAACCTTATCCAGGCTGGTCTTGTCGCCTATGAGGACCCTGTCTACCAGGTACTCTCGCTTGAGCCCTCGATTCCCGGACCACGATCCATGGAGAGCGGCCCGAAAGTCCCTGGCAGGACGCAGGTGGACGGCCCTGTTGCCATTGGCCGGCTATTTAAACAAATTCTAGGAGAAAGCTCATGATCGACTTCGACCTGTTTACAAGAATTAAAAACTACCACGAGCAAAAGGGTTTGAGTGCGAACCAGATCGCCGAAGAGCTCCATCTTGATCCGCGCACCGTCTCCAAGTGGTTAAAAGAAAACCGGTTCCGGCAAAGAGCGCGAGTTTTGCGTACAAGCAAGCTCGATCCCTTTAAGGGATCGATCGTCCGGATGCTTGAAGCCCATCCTTACAGCGCCGCTCAAATCCTTCAGAAAGTCCGCGAGGAAGGCTTTGATGGCGGGTATACCATCGTCAAAGACTACGTCCGTAAAGTCCGCCCTCGGAAGAGCCCGGCATTTTTAAAACTCTCGTTTGCTCCCGGCGAGTGCGCCCAAGTCGATTGGGGCTCCTTTGGGAAGGTCCGGGTGGGACAGAGCAGCAGAAGACTCAGCTTCTTTGTCATGGTCCTTTGCTACAGCCGGATGATGTATCTCGAGTTCACCGTCTCACAGACTATGGAACATTGGCTTTCCTGCCACCAGAATGCGTTTGCCGCCTTTGACGCGGTCCCCAAAAAGATTATGATCGACAACCTTAAATCGGCCGTACTCAAACGGATCATAGGTCAAGCCCCGGTATTCAACCCGAAATACCTCGACTTCGCCAATCACTTTGGTTTCACTATAGCCCCGTGTGGCGTAGGAAAAGGTAATGAAAAGGGGCGCGTGGAAAACGGGATAGGTTATGTTAAAAAAAATCTTCTCGCCGGACTTGATCTCCCCCAATTCGACGCCATGGCGAACATGTGTCGGCAGTGGCTGGATACAATCGCCAATGTCCGAATCCATGGGGAAACCAGAAGAAAGCCCGTCGAGATGTTTTACGAAGAAAAAGCATCTCTATCGCCTCTTCCACCTCACCCTTACGATATCGGCTCGATCACGCAGGTGCGTGCTTCCACGCAGTTCCGGGTAAGTATTGACTCAAACCACTATTCTGTTCCCGCCGAGTATGCCGGGGCAAGCCTGAGTCTTAAAACATATCCGGAAAGGATCTGCATCTACCACGGTGACAAACTCATTGCCCGTCATACAAGGTCCTATGACAGAAATGAAGACATTGAAGACCCGGACCATCCCAAGGTGTTGATCGCTCAAAGGAAAAAAGCGCGCGACCAAAAGATTTTCATGCGCTTTCTCGGCCTTTGCACCAAAGCTTCCGACTACTACCGCGAACTCGAGAAACGCCGAATGAACCCGCGCCATCACGTACAAAAGATCGTGGCATTAAGTGAAATCTACGGTGTGGACCCTGTTGCAAGGGCCATGGAGGACGCATTCTTTTTCAAGGCATTCTCCTGTGAATACGTTGCAAACCTTTGCGAACAGCGCGCACGGCACTTGCCCGAGCCCGGAGCGCTGCATCTTACCCGAAGATCCGACCTCCTGGACCTCGAAGTCCAGCAGCCGGACTTATCAATCTACCAAAAAGAATCCCGGAAGGATTGAATCGATGGGGAAAAACAAAATTACAGACGAAACCCCAATCAAGACAGGTCTGCCAGCTCATCTGGAGTTCCTTGGCCTTCCCTTCATGCGAGACAACTACGATATGCTGGCCAACCAGGCCGCACAAAAAGGCTTGTGCCATGTGGATTATCTTGCCGCCCTTGCCGATGGAGAGGCGGGTCTGCGCCGACAACGCTCCATCAAAAGGCGAATCAAGCTTGCACGCTTCCCGGTGGTCAAAACCCTTGAGCAGTTCCGCTGGAGCTGGCCAAGTGCAATCAACCGAGCGGCCGTCCAGAATCTTTTCCGCCTTAAGTTCATCGATGATAAGACAAACGTTATCATGCTTGGCGGGGTTGGCCTCGGCAAGACTCATCTTGCTACCGCCCTCGGCTATGCCGCCTGTCTGGAGGGCAGGTCCGTCCTCTTCACTACGGCTGTTGATGCTATCAACATCTTGTCGGCGGCTCAGGCGGCAAATCGCTTGAAATCGGAACTTAAAAGATACCTCGCTCCATCCTTGCTCTGTTTGGACGAACTTGGTTTTCTTCCTATCGACAAACACGGCGCCGATTTGCTCTTCCAGATCATCAGCCTGCGTTATGAACAGGGCTCTATGGTGATCACTTCGAACAGAGCATACAAAGACTGGCCGGGTATCTTCAACAACGATTCAACTCTTACCTCGGCAATTCTTGACCGGCTCCTTCACCATGCAGAGACCGTCGTCATTGAGGGCAAAAGTTATCGCATGAAGGGCGAGATTGAATCCTGATCCCACGGCCATGCCACTGCCGCCGGTATCGGTAATCCTCTTCCAACTGGCGGCATCCATGCCTATCCATACATCCATTTTTAAACCGCTATTTTTGCAACACTTTCACGCCGCCGCTAACAGCGGTTGCCTGGATTGTTGATGATACCGGGTTTCCCAAACAGGGAAAGCACTCTGTAGGGGTTGCCCGTCAGTATTCGGGCACTCTGGGCAAAGTGGGAAACTGCCAGATTGCGGTATCGCTCAATCTGGCTACAGCCGAGGCCTGCATGCCGGTCGATTTTGAGCTCTACCTTCCGAAAGCTTGGGCGGAGGACCCGTTGAGGTTGAAACGAGCTGGTGTTCCGGACGGATACTGCTTTAAGGCCAAATGGCAGATCGCTTTGGATCTGGTCGACCAAGCGCTTTCCCGGGACATCCCAAAGGGTGTCGTAGTCTGTGACTGCTCTTACGGGAACGGCAACCCATTTCGGCAGGGCCTGATTGATCGAGAGCTTTTCTATGTAGCCGAAATCGAAGCCAAGACCATTGTCTTCGATGAACCGAAGAAAACAAGGGGCCGAGTAGGCGACCCGGCTCCCGGTAACCAGACGGGCAAAGCGAGTGTCCTCTCGGTTAAAGACTTTGCTCTCAAGCTCCACGCCCCGATGTGGAAGACGATTAAATGGCGCGAAGGAACTAAGCGTAGACTGGTTTCTCGTTTTGCTGCCGTCCGGGTACTTCCGGCTCACCGACCGGCTAATGTCAAAAAGCGTCCCCCCAGGCAGTGGTTGCTTATCGAATGGCCCAAAGCGGAGCCGGAACCCACGAAATACTGGCTCTCCAATCTGGCCCCGCAGGCAGGGCTTAGCCGGCTTGTCTTTTTTGCCAAAGTGAGATGGCGGATCGAGCAAAGCTACCAGCAACTCAAAGAAGAACTGGGGCTCGATCACTATGAAGGTAGGGGCTATTTGGGATGGCATCACCATGTCACAATGACCATGCTTGCGTATGGGTTCCTCCTACTCGAAACCTTACGCGGTAAAAGAAACTTCTGGGTGGACCCTCCCGAAAGTGAGACGGGAGATGCAGCGCCTGATGGCCTGCCGGTTAGGAACATGCCCGATCTGCAATAGAAAGATAAATTATGGGCATCTATCACGTTCTCCGTAATTATTTAACGTAGTAGTGCTAATTGCCAAATCTGTGAATTTTGACAAAATGATTGAAGAAAAAGAACTGACAATCAGCAGGATTAAGACACAAATCGGTGACCACGAACGCGCTATCAAAAATCTGCTAAAATTCATCAAAGAAGCGCCTGAAGATTATGATACTGCGCCAATACGGAGAGAACAACAAGAGAGCAACGGTAAACTCAAGCACCTCCGCGCTGAAATCAAAGAAGAACAAGTCAAGTTAGAAACTTTGGTGCAAAAGCGTGATGATAAAGAATTGCTTGCACAGATAGTAGGGAATGCTGCGGAGCAAGTTAAAATCATTCGCCAGTTGGATACCCTGTCATTGAGAGACAAACAGAGACTTCTCAAAGGAATGCTGACAGGGCCAATTATCATCACGCCTGTCACAGCCGCGCAAGATCAAGTACCCGAAATTGAGATGGAAGAACTCATTGAGAAGATAGCTGTCGCACCGGTGACAGAAATGCAGGTTAGCACGGCTACGCTGGACATTAGCATAAAGATACCTCCATTAACACTTAACAGACCGTTATTGCACGACATTTTTGGTGAAGCTATATCATTGGAGAAGTCCTCAATCGATCAATCTTCAAATTCACCTTTAAGTACGTAGCCGACTCCACGGATGGTATGGGTCATTTTTTCGCTGAAACCTTTGTCAATCTTGTTGCGCAGACGGCAAACAAGCACGTCCACAACGTTGGTCTGCGGATCGAAGTGGTAGCCCCAGACCTGATCGAGGATCATGGTTTTGGAAACCACCCGGCCCGCGTTGCGCATAAGGTATTCGAGCAAAGTGAACTCCCGGGGATTGAGGTCGATTCTCTTTCCGGACCGTGTGACCTCCCTGCTGAGCAGATCCAGTGTGAGGTCGCCGACCGTCATGCGGCTCGCCCGAACAGGAGTTGCCCCCCTTCGGATCAGGGCTTGTACGCGCGCCAGAAGCTCGGTAAAAGCAAACGGTTTGGTCAGGTAATCATCGCTTCCCGTCTGAAGGCCCCTTACCCGGTCATTCACCGATTGCCTGGCGCTGAGGATGATAACGGGCGTATGAATGTTTTGATGCCTGAGCTGCTCGATGAGAGACAAACCGTCCAGTTTGGGGAGCATGATATCAATCACTGCGGCATCATAGGATTCGGTCGTAGCCATATGAAGGCCGGTTTCACCATCGGCCGCATTATCAACCACATAGCCTGCCTGTTGAAGTCCCTCCGTGAGGAACTTGGCGATCTTCAAGTCATCTTCCACCACGAGTATTCGCAAAGCCGGATGCCTCCCAATAAAAAGCGAATTCAGGAATTAATGAATTCAAAAATCCAAGAGTGCCAATTTCGTCAATCTCCGATCCGCCCTTGATTCCAAAATCCCTAAATCCCTGAATCCTCAATTAGTACTTCTCCGATATTCTACCAAAACAGAAATCCTGATGAAAGGGGGGCAGGATACTTCGACAGCTCTTCCAAGTTCATCATGGTTCAGCTCTGGACCAATTATGCGCCACTGTATTCCCCGGTGCTCATTGTTCCATTCCAGTATCCCAACGTGCTCCAAGACAACGCCCAAACAGGAGGCCCTCTGCGCATGGCTTACGTTTCCGGGGCATTGCCGGAGGACCGCGACGCCAAGCCCGTCTGCCTCGGCGTCCTGGTCGAGTTTTTCAACATTGTTTGCCGGTGGAAACCAGTTAAGGACGAATTTGTCTGTCAGCCAACTCATGACGTCAAATATTTCACCAATGGGACAGTCTTCTTGTCGTCCGTTCTCATTGCTGATTTTGACGTAATCGTCCCGGAGCACCCGGTCAAACCGTTTGGCCCTGCGACCACCATGGGTTACAAGCATGCCGACCCTTCATTACTCATCATATTCAGCAGGGCTTGACAGCGATTAACTGATCCGGACAGGATACGGATTTTCAGCTATATAATACGCCATCGAACCGCTAACCAATAGTTTTTTATATCCACGCCGGCATTGCCAATCCTGCTTCCGTCTCTTCCGCCAGGGTTGCTGTGCAGCAAGAATTCGGGAACTTTTTCGCTCCGCCTTTGTCATAATAGTCAAACGGCAGGTAATTTGCGGCGAGCAGATGTCCAAATGAAACGAAGGGTCCAAAGGGCGAAGAAGGCGCCCCGCGAATGCCCCGTCTCGCGCCCGGTAAAATCCCCACGCTGTGCATTCGCAACGGGCGATTGCTCAGGTCTCCATCTCTTTCCTCCCTCCTCGGTCTTCCCCCTTCGGCTTCTGCGCATTGACAGGGGCCATACCCGTCAATGTCTTCGCTTAGCGGTGGCTGGGGTGAACACCTCGTACAAACGATACCAAGGGAACAAGACTATGGACATCAGTGATATCAAGAAGGCGCTGGCAGGGTTGTGTATCGCCAGCCTGGTGTCAGGCGCCGGTTTCGCCTTCGCATCAGATGGGGCTCAATCCGGTGCAGGCGGCGCCGATCAGAAAAAGGAGGCAGGCAAGGCCGGCTGAAGCGGGTGAAGCGCAAGCAGACACGATGCCGGCGCCGCCGGGAAATGTGGTGGGTGCCTTGCCGCCGCTTACAGCCTTGGGCTCGATCCTTTGGCACACAAGGACCCTTACTGTTTCATAGATTAACCTTCAGAAGTGCTCGCATCGATGTCCTCCTTATGTGAGCGATTTCCGAAAGGCATTGAGTATGGAATCAATATCCTCCGCTGTCACGTGATAATTTGTAACGGCCCGCAGGTGAGCCGGTCCGGTCGGAAGAATCAGAATGCCCCGGGCCTTCAGCTTCTCCGAGAGGACCTGGGGAGTGATCCCTTCCCGCTCTACTCCAATGAAAAAGATGTTCGACTTTACGAGTTCAAGCGAGATTGAAAGCCCGCGAATCCGGCTCAGCCCTTCGGCAAGCCTTCGGGCGTTGGCGTGATCCTCGGCGAGCCGGTCAACCATTTCATCGAGGGCCACAATGCCCGCCGCCGCAATCACGCCGGCCTGCCGCATCCCGCCGCCAAGCACTTTGCGGGCGCGCCTCGCCAGTGCGATGAACTCGTTTGAGCCGCACACCACCGACCCGACCGGTGCGGCCAGGGCTTTGCTCAGGCAAAACGAAACCGAATCGGCATCCGCTGTGAGCTCCCGGACATCAAGGTTTTGGGCGACCGCGGAGTTGAAAATCCGCGCGCCGTCAACATGAATCTTGAGGCCATGCCTGTCTGCAAGTTGCCTGAGCTCCCGCATGTATGCCGGACTAAGAGGGCTTCCGTGGCAGCGGTTATGAGTGTTTTCGACCGCTATGAGGCGGGTCCTCGGGTAATGCACGTTGTCGGGCCTTATTGCCGCCTCGATTGCATCGAGGTCCATGGTGCCGTCCGGATCGTTTCGCACAGTGCGTGGATGGACTCCGCCCAGGGCAGCCATTCCTCCCTGTTCGAAAAGATGCATGTGGGCGAGATCACCCAGTATCGCCTCATCACCCCTGCCGCAGTGGCTAAGCACGCTTACCAGGTTGCCCATAGTGCCGCTTGCAACGAACAGGGCGGCCTGCTTTCCAAGCCGCTCAGCCGCCATTTTCTCGAGCCTGTTCACAGTCGGGTCTTCTCCGAAGACATCATCGCCGACTTCAGCTTCCGCCATTGCGCGGCGCATCGACTGGGTCGGCCGGGTAATCGTGTCAGACCGTATGTCTATAATGCGCACAGCTTCTCCCGAAAGAGCAGTGAACAGTGAGCAGCACAGCCGGGTTTACTCCATTAATCATAGACCCAAATTAATCCCACACCCTTATCAAACCGGCTTCAAGGGCCGATCGACACCTCTTTCCAGGATGACCTCATCGATCAGTCCGTATTCCTTGGCCTGCGCTCCGGACATGTAGAAGTCCCTGTCGGTGTCCCGCTGTATCTGATCGACCGGCCTTCCCGTGTGGTTGACCAATATCTGGTTGAGGTCTTCGCGGAGCCTGAGGATTTCCCTGGCCTGGATATCAACGTCGGTCGCCTGCCCCTGGAAGCTGCCCATCGGCTGGTGCAGCATTATGCGGGCATGGGGAAGGGCGAATCTTTTGGCTTTCTGCCCCGCAGTCAGCAGGATCGCCGCCATGCTGGCCGCCTGTCCCATGCACAGGGTTTCAACCTTCGGTTTTATGTACTGCATCGTGTCGTAGATCGCCAGGCCGGCCGTAACCAGGCCGCCCGGAGAGTTGATATAGAAATGGATGTCCTTGTCGGGGTCTTCGGATTCGAGGAAAAGCATCTGGGCGATAATCACATTGGCGATATCGTCGCTGATTGCGGTTCCAAGGAAAACGATCCGGTCCCTCAGCAGTCTTGAGTAGATGTCCCATGCTCGTTCACCTCGGCTGCTCTGCTCGATTACAATTGGAATGAGTCCCATTAAGATATGCTCCTGTGCGACGCCGCGTTTTAGGGAGAAATTATCAGGCCTGGTCGGATTCTTTGGTCGGCCCGGGTTCGGCTTCAGACTCCTGTGCCTCTTCAGGTGTATTCACGAAGAGAGCTTCGCTTTCCATAAACTTAAGCACTTTGACTTGAAGTTTTCTTTCTTTTTCCTGCTCGACAATGGCGCTGTCCCCGTATTCGATCTTGAACTTCACCAGGTCCATGCGGTAGGCGTCGGCTATGTCCCTGAAAACCTGCTCCTCTTCCTCGGCATCGAGCGATATCGCTTCGGCTTCTGCTATCCTTTCCAGCACCAGCCTGGTTCGGATGTCCTTTTCCGCCTGGAGCCTTGTGCCTGTCCGGTATTCTGCCGCATTCAGGGCATCCGGGTCAAACTTGAGTCCCTGGTGTTCGAATTGGTGTTTGAGGTTCTGGAGAATCCTGTCGGCTTCCCGTTCGATCACTCTGGGGGAAAGTTCAAAGTGAACTTTACCGAGGATTTTTCCCTGGATCTGATCGCGCACGGTTTGCGAGGCCTTTTGCTCCTCGCGTTCGAGGAGTTTTTTCCGGAATTCCTCCCTCAGGGCCTCGGTGGTGTCGAACTGGCCTGAGCCCAGGGATTGGGCAAACTCGTCATTGAGTTCCGGGACTTCCTTTTCTTTGAGATCTTTTATGGTCAGGTCGAAAAGGACCCTTTTGCCCGCGAGCTCCGAGGTGGAAGCGTCTTCGGGATAGTCCAGTTCAAATGACAGACTCTCTCCCGGTTTGCGCCCCAGCAGGTGTTTGTCGAAATCTGGGTGGAGGCTCCCTTTACCGACCTCGGCCAAAAAGTCCCGGGTTCGGCCCTTCTCGAATACCCGGCCGTCTACGACAGGTATGAAATCGACGATCGCCACGTCTCCTTCACGAATGGGGCGCTCGCTCTCAAGTGTGCGGAGCTGAGCATGGCTTTGGACAAGTTTGTCCAATTCGGCCTGTATCTGCTCATCGCTGACTTCGACTGGAGGCTTGTATATCTTCAAGCCTATGTAGTCAGGCAGCTCGAAGGGCGGGCAGATATCGACCAGGGCCGTATAAGAGAAAGCACCGCCCTGTTCGAAATGCGACTCGTTTACGTCAGCCTGGGTGAGGGGTTTGAGCTCGACTTGCTTGAGAGCATCCCCAAAGGTGTCCTGGATGAACTGGGATGAAACCTCGTGTTCGACAGCTTTCCCATAATAGGATTTGATTATGCTCAGAGGCACTTTGCCCGGCCGGAAACCTTTGACCTTGGCGTTTCTTGCCAGATCGCGGTACTTTTTATCCAACTCTTCGGTGACTCTGGACTCCGGGATTTCCACCCGGATTTTCTTCTGACTCGAACTGATGTCAGTTAAGGCAACGTTGATTTCCACTCTTCCTCCCTTTCTGATGCAATGAGAATCTCACGGTCAGCAGAAGCGCACTTTTCTGGTGCGAGAGGGGGGATTTGAACCCCCAAGGGTTGCCCCGCCGGCTCCTAAGGCCGGTGCGTATGCCATTTTCGCCACTCTCGCACAGAGACTGGTGCTCACTTCGCTGATTTCGAGTTTTCCGGCAATCGCCTGTTGCCATATCGTCAGGAACCGATCTTGTCCGATGAAAGCGTATCATCATGGCTACGCGCTAACTGGCCCCCACTCCCCTCACTGTTAATTGTGAAGTCATTGGAAAGGGGTTTTCACTTCCCGGTTTCCACGGATGCTCTTATTCCAAGCTTCCCTCAAACTTATTATTATATCTCTTTTGCCTCCATTTGTGAAGCGCATTTTGCCAGGGTTTTATGCCTGCTCCACAGGTTTGTCCGCAAGCAGGCGCAGGGTTCCGTCAGGTTCCTCCGACACTCTGAATCCAAAGAGGGCGGTCATTTGGGCGAAGCTCCTGCCCAGCAGCAGTTCCATATTTTGGGGCGGAATTTTGAACCTCTCACTCACGAACTGCCTGAAATGCTCCTCGTATGAAAGCAACCCGAGCACCTCTTGGACGTTTTCTCCATTACTCCGGCTCAGCTCTTCGAACGCGGCGGAAAGTGCTCCGAATCCGCAGCGGCTTTCGTGCTCGGCAATTATCTCCAGCACCGGATCGACACCCTCGAAAATGTGCTCCCTGAGCAAGAAAGGCAGTTCGGCCGTCTCCCGGGCCGGGATGGGGTCCCAACACGCCTGAGCCCGGCATTGAAGGGGCCGATCACTGTAGATCGAGCACCGGTCGGTTTCGGAGATCAGTAATATGCATTCCCGCAGGCGGTGGGACCCGCCTCGCTCAGCGTCGCGATTGCTGCCTTCGGCAGCGGCTGAGGGGTCGCCGCCGTGTTGCGGACGCTCAGCGAGGGCAGTGCCTTTTCGCTTGTCATGGCCTTCTTTTTCCCTGACCTTGATTCTGTCTTCGGGAAGAACGAAGAGCCTTCCATCGAAGGGCGAGCGCGCAGGCTCACCTTTCCTCAGGGTTATGAGCTGATCCCACGGGATTTTGCCGGACTGAAGAAGCGGCAGGTCTTCCAGGTGAAGGGTCGGGCTTCCCATCCGGCAGCATTCCCCGCACTGGACGCAGGCGGGCAGAATGGTCCGGCAGGCATCCTCGGCAGCAAGCAGCAAGCGCTTCCAGGCCTCGAGCCGATGAGAGCCCTTCATACTGTCCCACCCCGAGACCACTTCCTGAAAGGTCGGGGTCTGTTCGATTTGCGAACGGATACGCCGGGCAGGGATGAGCAGGCTGGCTTCTTCTTTCAGGAGCGCTTCCAGAAAGACGAACCAGTTAGCCCGAAACTGATCGATATCCCACCCGGATGGATGATTTATGGACAGCTCGCATAGACGTTCTGAGTCTTTTGGCATAATTTGCACCTGCCGAATCGAGAATGACAACAGCCCAGGCCGGCTGTCGATTTTATCTGCGGGTTCGCAATCTTAGCCGATTCAAACCGATTAATAAACCTTTAGGGAAGAATTTGGGGATTAATGAGACAAAAAGGGCGGCA
Source organism: uncultured delta proteobacterium (assembly GCA_963805125.1). Lineage (GTDB taxonomy): Bacteria > Desulfobacterota > Syntrophobacteria > Syntrophobacterales > Syntrophobacteraceae > SbD1. Next base: position 724,217 of record CAWDTD010000003.1, read on the forward strand.
GGGAGCCGGGACGGATGTTCGTCAAGCAGCGAGATGTCCATCATTTAGACATCGGCTCTGAAAGCTGAAGTATCTGGAAACCGGTTTTCGGGTCTTTTTTTCGAAGGCCTCCAATTCCGCAGATTTCCAGCAGGATCACTTCGCCGATCAGCCATACGTCTACCCCCGCCCTGGTGCAGCCAACGGTCGCCGTTCCTTCCCTCCCGGTGGCGGCATGCATGTGCAGCTCAGGATGCCCGTTTTCATCTGGAAAGAGCGTTCCGAGCGCCAAAACCTCGTGAATTCCGCCTAAACAGTGAATTATGGGTATAATGTCATCTCCTCTGTTTTCCTCCGGGCCGACGACAAGGCGACTCGCTGCGCCCGCCCCTCCAATAAACATCACCATTGCGTTCCGCACGGCATGCCCGCGGGCAAAATCCGTCACTGCGTCGGGGAGTCGCTCTCCGGTCTCGAGCTTCAGGACAAAGATGCGGCCGATAGTTCCTTCGCTATACTGCATATGCTCGGCTTCCCTTTTTGCGATTTAGAGCAAAGGTACGCCTATGGAATAACCTTCGCAGAAGGCGCACGAAAAAAATCCCGGGCAACCAGAACCCGGGATTTACCATTCTCACGTTCCAAGGCAGGATTAAGCATGAGCACAAACCACTCAACTGTTTCCAGTCCAGCGATAAGGCTGCGCCGATGTTGCTGCTGGATCATGCCGAGCGCATCATGCGACGTTCTCGGCGCTGGATGCGTTTGATCGCTTTTTTCTTCTTGATTCGCCTGCGCTCTCCTTTCGAGAGATAGTAATTATGCCTGCGCAGGACGGGTTGAACATTTTTCTGAAAATCTTTGCGGAGCTTGCGAATCTTTTTTTCAATGTTTTCCTTCGGTTCAGCCTCCGTCCTCTCCAATAAATTTCACCTGCCTTTCAAAAGGGCCTCACGCTGGAGGCAATAAAATAATCCGGCCCGCGCATGGCTTCACCTGACCGGAACAAATGAAATCTATACCAGGATATGGATTAAATCAAGCAAAATGCTCCGAGCACAGGTCCTATTGCGAAGCAAGATCGTAGTGCGAGAAGTGCATCGTGAAGGTTGCCCGCCCCTGGGTCGATGACCTGAGGGCCGTGGAGTAGCCAAACATCTTCGAGAGCGACACAACCGCCCTGATCACCTGGATCGCCTTCCGCGCCGTTATTCTTTCGACCCTTCCTTTCCTCATGTTTATGTTGCCCAGCACTTCTCCGAGAAAGTCGTCGGGCGTGAGGATTTCCACTGACATGCATGGTTCGAGCAATACGGGAGCGCCCTGCTCGAAACCGTTTCTGAAAGCCAGCGACGCAGCGACCCGGAAGGCAAGTTCGCTCGATGTTCCTTCCTGAAAGGTCCCCGTGAAAACGGTTGACTCGACGTCAACGACAGGATAGCCGGAAATGGTCCCGCTGGTCATGGCGTCCTTTATCCCCTGCTCGATTGCAGGGAAAAACATCTCCGGAATCGAGCCGTCGCGAACCCTGTTCACAACTGTATCGCCAAGCCCTCTTTCCCTTGGGGCCAGATGTAGCTGGACCTCCGCAAAATGCCTTGCCCCCCCGATCTCCCGGTCGAATACCCCGATTGCCTCCGATGGATGCCTGATGGTTTCGCGATAGACAACCTGCGGTTTTCCGGCGTTCACCTGGACGTGGTAGTCTCGCTCGAGCCTGTTAAGGACGATTTCCAGGTGCAGTTCGCCCATTCCACTAACAATTATCTGACCCGTATCGGCACTTTCGACGAACCGGAAAGTGGGGTCCTCTTCGGAAAGCTTGGAAAGACTGTCGAAGAGTTTTTCCTGGTCTGCCCTGGTCTGGGCTTCGACGGATACTGAGATTACCGGCTCGTAAACTTCCACGGGCTCAAGCAGCACAGGCCGGTCCGGGTCGCAGATGGAGTCGCCGGTAGTAGCCGTTTTCAGTCCGAGTACCGCGACCAGATTGCCGGCCCCCGATTTTTCGATCCGTTCCCGCTTGTTTGCGTGCATCTGAAATATGCGGGATACTTTCTCGCGGGCACCTTTGGAAACGTTCAATACGTCGGCGCCAACCCGGAGGATCCCGGAGTAAATCCGCAGATAGGTAAGCTTGCGGCCCTGGTCCATGAATATCTTGAACGCGAGCGCCGCCAGAGGTTCCTGTTCATCGCACATGCGCTGCTCGACGGCACCGGTCTGGGAGTTTGCGCCCTCGATCGCCGGCACATCGAGCGGCGAGGGGAGGAAATCGACGATTGCATCCAAAAGCGGCTGCACGCCCTTGTTTTTCAAGGCGCTGCCGCAAAGCACCGGAACGGCTTTAAGCGCAAGCGTCAGACGCCTTATCACCGCAACGAGCTGGGCAGCCTTAATCTCATCGCCTCCAAGGTAGCGCTCCATCAATTCGTCATCGAATTCGCCGAGCTTGGCGACCAGATTTTCCCTGGCCTCGTTTGCCGCAGCCATGAGATCAGGGTCGATCTCCCCGACTCTGAATTCCGCCCCCAGAGTCTCATCGAGCCAGAATATCCGCTTCATTGCAACCAGGTCGATTACGCCCCTGAAATCCGATTCTGCCCCAAGGGGCAACTGGATGGGCAGCGGGACGGTTTTGAACTTGTCTTCGATCTGCCTTACCGTGTTATTGAAGTCCGCCCCTATTCGGTCCATCTTGTTGACAAAAGCTATCTTGGGCACATGATAGCGGTCGGCCTGATGCCAGACGGTCTCCGACTGCGGCTCGACCCCGTCGACTCCCGAAAATACCGCTATCGCGCCATCCAGGACTCTTAGCGAGCGTTCTACTTCTATCGTGAAATCAACATGACCAGGGGTGTCTATCAGGTGGATTTCATGGCCGCGCCATTCGCAGGTCGTAACGGCCGAAGTGATCGTGATGCCGCGCTCCTGTTCCTGTTCCATCCAGTCCATCACGGTGGTGCCGTTGTGTACTTCGCCCATCCTGTGGGAACGGCCGGTATAGAACAGGACGCGTTCGGTGAGCGTGGTCTTCCCTGCGTCTATGTGCGCTATTATTCCGATATTTCTATATAGTTTCAAACGCTTTGGGTCGGCCATAAGGTCCACTTCCCCGGGGCGAATTTTAAGATCATTCTCCATTTAATTTTAAACAAGCCCGTAAGTTTATGGAATCGGGCCTGATATGTCAAGCGCGCTCCCGGCGCCAAAGGCTGGGTGAATTTATCTGCACAAGGGCAAAATTGTCGCTGCAAACGATCAGCTCAGGGCAGGCGCCGAGCCCGGGAATCCGGTGTAATCACAGGCACTTGGGTGGGAAAAATGAAAAATCACGCATTATCAAGATTTACTGCATAAGAAGGCGATTGCGTGAAAAACGGTCACTAAAATGATTCAGTTCAGACTAAGGCTGGATAGGCTCCTCCCATTTGGTCCGAATCAGGCACTATCTTTCCGGATATTTCTCTGAGCACCGATAAATCAGGCTATTTGCCGGATAATCCGGTCTAATCGTGAATAATCCGGGATAACCCGGTTTGATTTTCCCGGGCTCAACTGCTAAAAAGCTGGCCATCCTATCACTCTTGCGGGTATCGTGAGGGCCATAGGGGCTTCTTTGAAAAATGTGAGGAGAAACCAGTATGGCGCCTGATTCAAGCCTCCACAGGCACCATGCGGCGGGATCCAAAGCAGGCTTTCGCGGAGGTTTTGCGAAGGTCGCCGCTTTACTTCTACTCTCCCTGTTGATTTTCCACTTCCCGGTTCAGGCAGGGGCAGAGAGCATGGAAACTCCCGGGGCGCTGGCAGCGTTGCCGTTGTCACGCGACTTACCGAAAAAGGATATTTCCACAATGCCGCTCACCCGGCCCGCTCCCATGGATACTCTTAAAGGGACCCCCGCGGTGCTATGGAGAAACGGAATCCAGATACCCATCCACGAACCACTTGTCGAGAGGTACATCCGCTTTTATCGGGGAGAAGGCCGAAAAACTTTTTCGGATGCCATGGAAAAGGCAAGGACATGTCTCCCCATGATGACCGAGATTCTGGAGAGCCAGGGCGTACCGGCCGAAATGGTTTCCATTGTCTTTGTGGAAAGCGGTTTCAAGAAGAACTCGTCATATCGAGGAGCGGGTGGTTATTGGCAGATGATGGCGGCAACAGCGAGAGATATGGGGTTAAGGGTCGATCGCTGGGTGGACGAGAGGCGAGACCCAATCAAGTCGACCAAGGCTGCCGCCAAATACCTGAAAACACTCTACGAACAGTACGACTCATGGTTGTTGGCCGTTGCCGCATACAATGCGGGAACCACGCCAATTAATTGCGTGGCGAGAAAGTGCCGCGTAAAGGACGGGGAGCTTTATGGGCGAAAGATGCCCGCGCATTCGGCAGTTTACGTTTCGAAAGTGCTGGCCGCGATGAACATATTACGCGAGCCGGAAAAGTACGGATTTGAGTATCCCAACTACTGCAGGCCTACGGACTTCGATCCGGTTTTTATCGATAGGCCCCTGAAATTGGAAGAGGTAGCCGAGTGGATCCATGTGCCGGTCGGTCGTTTACAGGAACTCAATCCGTCACTGCAACTGGATGCGATGCCCCCCGGTTCCGGATTTGCACTGCGTTTGCCTCCGGGTACCAGAGACAAATTCGACCTCGCCTATGAGGTCTATACCCGCAGGTAAGCCACTAAAAAGGGGACGATGGCGCCTCACGAAAAATAATCTTCACAACATGGAAAAGTTGCCCGCATGAGTATTAGGATGGTGGCTATCGAGCTTTATATGGTCATGAAGCAGATAGAAGAGCTCGAAAAAAAGCTGGAGAGTCTGAGGGACGGGTCGCAGGAAAGGGAGGAAACCGGGAATAAGCTTAGAGAAGCCCGGGTCCAAAAGGACCGGCTGAAAAAAATGATCGAGCGAGCCAAAGGCGATTAGCCGGCGAGTTCGCTCAAGCCGGTTTCCCTGTGACCGGCAACCGAAGATTCTCGATGCCACAGCAAGATTAAAGGCCCTCTTCCCTTGGAGGGCCTTTTCTTTTGGGTCTTCCAGCAAACATGTACCCGTGTAGTTTGGACGCGGAGCTTCAGGCTAAAAGCGTACGCTGAACCAATTGAAGTCCCGGTAAGATGTACTTCGCGGAGTGCGGAAGGCGCCCGCTCATTGAGGCTTGATGAACTTGTTCATCAGCTTTATCGAGAGGTTTCGGCAGCAATTGATTGCCTGGCTTGCGCGAATTGCTGCCGGGAGATCATACCGGCGTTGGATCAGGATGATATCGAGAGATTTGCGCAGGGACTTGGGGTGTCATCGGAGGAGTTTGCCGGCGAATACCTCAGGAGAAACGATGAAGAGGGGTTCACTTTCCACTGTGCGCCATGTCCGTTTCTTGACGACAAACATTGTAGAAACTATGAGGCACGCCCGAACGACTGCCGGTCATATCCGCATTTGCACAAGGATAACATACTGAGCAGGCTAATGGGCGTGGTGCACAATTACGGCATCTGCCCGATCGTTTTAAACGTATATGAACGCTTGAAAACAGAACTCCGGGCAGTAAGGCTTGAGCTTTATCGGCACAGGACTGAAGGCCGGAAAAGATAGACTCCTCACACGATCAAAAAATTCACGATAGCCTTCCTACAGGTCAATAATGGCGACAGGCCGGGTCCAGCCTGCACTGGCACGTTTGATTTTGACCGGAAAGCAACAGACCGTGAAACCATAAGGCATCCCAATACCGGAAAGGTTGGCCATCTTTTCCATATGGCAGTAACCCATCTCAATTCCGGCAAAGTGGGCCTCCCAAATGACTTTGGGGTCACCTGTCCTTTCAAACTCTTTGGCCAAGAAGGGCAATGGTCTATCCCAGCTCCATGCATCTATCCCCACCACTTTCACCCCTTTTTCCAAAAGGCACAGGGTGCTCTCACGGTCCATACCGGCGCCCTTGACCAAGTATTCAGCGGTTCCCCAGGCGCTATCGGCACCTGTCTGAATGAGGACGATGTCCAGGGGCTTAATCTCGTATTTGATTTCCTCAAGTTTACCGGCAATGTCCTCCGGGGTTATTCGCTCCCCGTCGCCTTTGTGTCGAAAATCAAGCAGGACGCCATCACTGAAGCACCACTCGATCGGGACTTCCTCTATGGTCATGGCCGGCTTCTGATTTCGATACTCTCATTTGGCCCACTTTGATACTCAGAAATGGCCCACCCCAAAAAGAGAAGTTGTGTATCCTAATCCAGTGAAATTACTACTGGAAAGGAGGCACACTTGGGGAGGAAAGGGAAAGTGGCGCTGTTTGAGGAGATACGACGAGAGTACGAGTATGGAGTGGGGACAATCAATGGGGTGTCGAAAAAGCTTGGAGTGCACCGCCGTATGGTGCGGGAAGCACTATCCAATGCGATTCCTGCGGAACGAAAGAGGGCTGTCCGTAGGAAGCCCAAAGTCAGTCAGGCCCAATCATTGATCGATGGGATCCTTGAAGCGGATAAGCGTGTGCATAGGAAGCAGCGGCATACGGCACATCGGATCTGGTGTCGGCTTCGAAAGGAGACACCGGATCTTGAGATATCGGAGTCGACGGTTCGCAAGTACGTACGGGAGCGCAAAGAGGAGTTGGGACTGCTTGGCCGGGAGGTGTTCATCCAGCAGTCCTACGATTGGGGGGAAGAGGCGCAGATCGACTGGTATGAAGCCAAAGTGGAGTTGGATGGTGAGGAACGCAAGTTCTATCTTTTCTGCATGCGCAGCATGGCCAGTGGCGGAGCCTTCCATCGGGCCTATCCTCATGCGAGCCAGCAAGCCTTTCTGGAGGCACATGAACTGGGGTTTGGATATTTTGGAGGAGTATTCAAAGTACTGCGCTACGACAATCTCTCCTCTGCGGTGAAGAAGATATTGCGGGGATATCAAAGAGAGGAGACGGAGCGGTTCATAGCCTTTCGATCTCACTGGGGATTCGAATCGCAGTTCTGCACTCCCGGGTGTGGGCATGAGAAGGGCGGCGTTGAAGGTGAGGGAGGCTATTTTCGACGCAACCACTTGGTTCCTGTTCCGGAAGCCAAGGATATTGAGGATTTAAATCGGCAGTTGCTGGAAGGCTCGAGAGAGGATGAGGCACGGATAATAAGTGGTCGCAGCGGCAGTGTCGGAGAGGCAATGAATAGGGAGCACGACCACCTGTTGCCTCTGGCGCGGGAAGGATTCCAGATTGCTGGGATTCACTTCCCGCAGGTTAATTCAAAGGGGACGGTAAAGGTGCTCACTAACTTCTACTCGGTCCCGGCAGCCGTAGGGGTGGAGGTGTGCGCGAAAGTCTACCCGGCTCATGTAGAGATCTGGCATCAGGGCAGGTGTATAGCCCGCCACGAGCGCTCATTTGGCCGGTACAGCCAAGTCCTGAATCTGGAACACTACCTTGAGGTGTTGTTGAAGAAGCCGGGGGCTTTAGCGGGCAGCACGGCACTTGAGCAATGGCGCACACAGGGACGATGGCCGGCAGACTACGACCGGTTCTGGGAGGAACTGCGGCAGCGGCACGGCAAACAGGACGGGACCCGTGTGATGGTTGAGATCCTCATGCTTGGGCAAAAGCATGGGTGGAGGAAACTCGAAGAAGCTGTGAGCCATGCGCTGGAACTGGGCTGCTTCGATGTGAGCGCCTTGCGGTTGTTGCTGGAAAATGACGGCCATGAAGCGCTAAGGGCAGATTATGCACTGGAAATAGGGATTCTTAGCCGCTACGACCGCCCCCAGCCACAGATCAATGAGTATGACCGGTTGCTGCGCGAGTGGCCGGGGACGGAGGTAATGCAATGACTATCCCGTCCATGGAGTTACAGCAATCGACGATTGTCCGGTATGCCAAAGAGCTGCATCTTCCAACCGTTTGCGCTCAGTTTGCACGCCTTGCCGAGGAGGCGGCCAGACAGGGGCAAAGCCACCTGAGCTACCTTGAAGCCCTGCTTGAGGCCGAGGTGGAGGAAAGGGCGCGTAATGCCATTGCCCGGCGTGTTGTGGATGCTCATTTTCCAAAGGTGAAGACCCTGGATGAGTTTGAGTTTGAAAAGGCGCCTGCCGTGCCTGCGGCATTGATTCGAAACCTTGCCGACGGGGGTTATATCAAACGCAGCGAACCCGTCATCTTCCTGGGTGAGACAGGAACAGGAAAGAGCCATTTGGCAATTGGCTTGGCTGTGGCTGCGTGTCGGCAGAGAAAGCGGGTTCGGTTCACCACCGCTGCGGCGCTCGTCAATGATCTTATGGAAGCAAAAAACAAAAGCGAACTGAGTCGGATCACCAACCGCTGGACTCGTTATGAACTGATTGTCATTGACGAGATGGGCTATGTGGGAATACCGGAACCGGCAGCCGAGTTGCTCTTTCAGGTGATATCCGGGCGGGCGGAACGGGCAGCTGTGATCGTCACGACAAACCTGCCGTTTTCGGAATGGACCACGATGTTTCCAAATGCCAGGCTCTGCAAGGCGATATTGGATCGGCTGACAGACCAGGCGCACATCATTGAGACCGGAGACGAATCGTACCGGTTCAGAAGGACGATTGAGAAGAGGAAGGGCGTGAAGAAGTGATCGTTGGCAGAGTTCACCGTACCGCCGCTTTGAGCCGCCTCCGACGAGTCATGGGAGGACCCATTCTCGGCGGCTCTTCACGGCTCTGTCTGTAGGAAGTCCGTCATTAGAGCAGAGGAAAGATCAATGGACAGGGGTGGGCCAAATTAAAATATCAAAGTGGGCCAAATCGAGTTGACGAAACCACGGCTTCCCCATATCCATGGTTGGATGATAATGATAAGGCGAATCTAAATGCGTGCCGGAATGGGTGGTTAAAGTCAAGAATTATCCAACTGTATATCCAAGTCCAAAACATCTTGTAATATCGGTTGGTTATACCTAAATTGTGCCTTAGTGCTGTTACACAGCATAATTCGAAAATCATTTTTATCAAGCGTAGCAATTTCGTTCTGAGTCACATAATCTGGAAGTTTTATCTCTGCGGGGCCATCGAGCAGACCTTTGATTAAGCGCTGCTTCTTTTCAAATGGGAGGGTTTTTATCTTTAAATGCAATTTTCGCATCTGCGCTTCGTCGCCGACTAGATGTGCGAGCTTTACTTGGTCCTCTTTCGCCCGTTTCAAGTCATCTAATTTTGAAGAAGCTGCTGCAAGGTCGCGTTTTAATACTTTTAGTTCTTGATTAGCAGTCCTTTGCTTAGTCTTGAATTTAACAACGTCAAAATCTTCATCATCATCTGCGAGAAGTGCGTCGATTTTCCGTAATTCACGCTCTTTCCTAGTGATTGCCGCTTTTGTATTTTCTACTTCCTCCTCTGCTCGAACAATTTTATCATCCCAAGTATCAACCTTTATCAATTCACCATAAGTTTCTTCAGGCTCTGCGTTCAATTGAGCACAAAGCAATGTGTATACCCAATCCTCAATGTACTCAGCTGGTAAAAACGGAAGTGAGCATTTCTTCTTATCGTTCAGTAGCAAGTCCTTTGGACCCGCTATGTGCCAGCGACAGACATATGAACGTCGCCCCTTACTGAGCCACGGAACAATTGTAGCTCCACAACGTCCACATCGTAGAACACCCTGGAGCATAAATGTAGCTTTGTATGGTGAAGGTCTACCGGAACGAGTAGAATTACTAGAAAGCTTTTCTTGAAGTCTGTCCCAATCGTGTTTTGAAATCAGTTCGGGTGCTTCCCAAATGATATGTTCCTCTTCAGGTTTATCTCCAATTATATTCCCGTTTGTATCAAACTCCTTAGTATTTGTAACTAGATACCCGTAGTATATGGTGTATCCAAAAAGGACTGATATACCAGAAGCTGACCACTTCTTGCCTTTGCTCGTAGGAATGTGCTCGCTATTAAGGTCTATGGCTATCTGTCTAAGCGTAAGGTCGCGGTCCAGGTAATCACTTAGCACTACTACGTTAAATAATTACGGAGAACGTGATAGATGCCCATAATTTATCTTTCTATTGCAGATCGGGCATGTTCCTAACCAGCAGGCTATCAGGCGCTGCATCTCCCGTCTCACTTTCGGGAGGGTCCACCCAGAAGTTTTTTTTACTGCGTAAGGTTTCAAGTAGGAGGAACCCATACGCAAGCATGGTCATTGTGACATGGTGATGCCATCCCAAATAGCCCCTACCTTCATAGTGATCGAGCCCCAGTTCTTCTTTGAGTTGCTGGTAGCTTTGCTCGATCCGCCACCTCACCTTGGCAAAAAAGACAAGCCGGCTAAGCCCTGCCTGGGGGGCCAGATTGGAGAGCCAGTATTTCGTGGGTTCCGGCTCCGCTTTGGGCCATTCGATAAGCAACCACTGCCTGGGGGGACGCTTTTTGACATTAGCCGGTCGGTGAGCCGGAAGTACCCGGACGGCAGCAAAACGAGAAACCAGTCTACGCTTAGTTCCTTCGCGCCATTTAATCGTCTTCCACATCGGGGCGTGGAGCTTGAGAGCAAAGTCTTTAACCGAGAGGACACTCGCTTTGCCCGTCTGGTTACCGGGAGCCGGGTCGCCTACTCGGCCCCTTGTTTTCTTCGGTTCATCGAAGACAATGGTCTTGGCTTCGATTTCGGCTACATAGAAAAGCTCTCGATCAATCAGGCCCTGCCGAAATGGGTTGCCGTTCCCGTAAGAGCAGTCACAGACTACGACACCCTTTGGGATGTCCCGGGAAAGCGCTTGGCCGATCAGATCCAAAGCGATCTGCCATTTGGCCTTAAAGCAGTATCCGTCCGGAACACCAGCTCGTTTCAACCTCAACGGGTCCTCCGCCCAAGCTTTCGGAAGGTAGAGCTCAAAATCGACCGGCATGCAGGCCTCGGCTGTAGCCAGATTGAGCGATACCGCAATCTGGCAGTTTCCCACTTTGCCCAGAGTGCCCGAATACTGACGGGCAACCCCTACAGAGTGCTTTCCCTGTTTGGGAAACCCGGTATCATCAACAATCCAGGCAACCGCAGGAACCATTGCCTCGACCATCCGTTCGGCCAGCTTTTTTCGAACGGGGCTGTGGTCCCAAGGACTTTGACCTACAAACTGCTGCATCGCCTGGACATTGCCATCAGGCAACCGAGCAGCCATAGGCTCGATGGACTTTCGTTCGCCATCCATAAGCAGTCCACGAACGTAAGCGTTACCCCATCGGCGCCTTTCCAGACGCCCTATAGGCTCAAGAAGCTCCGCAAGGTATGCTTCGAGCCTGCTTCGACACGATTGTAGTTCCTTGCTGTCCATAGGTATCCCTCCCGGTACCCATATACGACAGCAAGAGGCAAAATGTCAATAACTTAACGTAGTAGTGTTAGCATCCTACGATACACATCAGCCTCTTTTTTGACTTCAATAATCTTCTCTGCTTTATCATCCCAGGCATATCCGTATGGTAAGTGTCCGATAAAACTACGCTTCTCCTTCCATACGGCTTCTCGATTTTCATGAGTGCGAACAAAAATCATCTCTCGTTCGAATTCCGCCATAGCCATTAATATGGAAAACATCAGGTTTTTAAAGGGGTTAGTGTCAGAGGTATCGATATTCCCTTTGATAGAGTGAAAAGCAATTCCATAAGTTTGGAGGAGTTGAACACTCTTATGGAGTTCGACGGCTGACCTTCCAAATCTGGTTAGGTCAGCAACAACTACATGTTCAAATTCTTTCTTTTTTGCTGCTTCCATCAGTAGTTTATAATCAGGTCTGTCTGCCTTGGCTCCTGAGAATACGTCTCGATACACCTTGACAAGCTTCCACTTCCTTTTACTGTCGTTGCAATACTCTTCTATCTGTTTTCGCTGAGTTCCCAAACTAATTCCGGCTTCAGCCTGTTTGTTCGTACTTACGCGAATATATCCGACAGCCTTCGTCATGCTGTTACCTTTTCAACCTTTGGAGTAGCGCCGATATGATTTTTTGCCAACCGATTGTAAAGCGTCGGCTCGCTCACCTTGTACCTCCGGGCCACGAACGATTTTGGTGAACCGTTTCTGAGCAATGCGATGATTTCCACCCTGTACTCATCCAGTCGGCTCTTTCCCGGCCCCTTTCGTCTCCCAAGTTTTACACCAGCAGCGCAGCGGGCGGCAAGTGCTTCCCGCGTATGTATCCGACTGGCTTCATGCCGACCTCGCGACGATTGGGGTGCTGTCGATACCATTCTTGCTGAGCCAGTTCCACAAGGTCGGTTCGCTCACCTGGTAACGCTTCGCCACAAAGGACTTCGGCGAACCGTTCCTCAAGAGAGCGGTGATCTCCGGCCGGAAAGGATCCAGTCTACTCTTGCCCGGGCCTTTCGGTCTACCTAATTTTACACCAGCAGCCTTTCTCGCGGCCAAAGATTCTTTAGTCCTGAGGCTGATGAGATCGCGCTCGATTTCGCTCACGAGGCCCAAAATGACCATGCACACCTTTGAATTAAGGCTGTCGTCGATTGTCCATGCTCCTTTTATGGCGTGCAGGGTTATATGGTGTAGCTTGCAATACTCCACTACCTCGATAATCTGCCGGAGAGATCTGGCAAATCTGCTGAGTTCGGCGGTAATCACAACATCACCAGGACTGAGCTGCCGGAGTACCTTTCCCAGCTCCCTTTGTTTCCAATCGACGGTACCACTCACAGTTTCTTCAATCCAGGTCACGCTGCCAAGGCGCTTCTCGTTGGCAAAGTGGAGAATTTGGTTCTTGCAATTCGACAAATCCTGATCAGTGCTGGAAACCCTGAGATAGCCGATTACTTGCATTTAATACTCCTCTTCCTTGTATGTACCTGTGAATAATAAGTAAACCCCAATCTGTTAATTTATATATAGGATATCTCAGTCTATTTAACAAGCAATTCCTTATACTTGAGCTAAAAATAATATACGTTCGTATTCTTCTAAATGGAAGAACGGTGTATTCATGCACAATAAATGCTGTTGCGAATCGTGGGAAATAAAAGTAACATATCTCTCCTCCGCGATCCAAGCGAAGGATATTTATATTCGGATGTCTGCATTGAATCTCGGAAGGTGACACGGCACATGTCACAGGTTGGAGAAGCGGATGCTTTTCCCGTTCGAGAGATTCAGATTTACGATCAAAGTCAGCAGCCTGATGGTGCTGCCGCCGTATAAGGGGGCCGTCTTCAGGGGGGCTTTCGGCAACGCCTTTCGGCGCGTGGTTTGTGTGGTCCCGAGAACGGACTGCGCCACCTGCATTCTTCGCCCGAAATGCCTCTACGTTTCGATATTCGAGCCTCCGCCCCCGGCCGACTACCCGGACGCCGCCAAATTCAGCCAGGCGCCTCCCCCATACGTTCTCAATCCACCCCTTACCAACCGCCAGGCGTTTCGCCCCGGCGACAACCTGGAATTCGAGCTGGTGCTCATCGGCCCCGCAATCGAAGCCTTGCCCTACTTTATCTATACCTTCACCGAAATGGGCAGAAGGGGACTTGGAGCCGAGCGCGGAAGATACGGTCTTACCGGGGTCGCCCTGATTCGAGGGGAAGAAGCAATCCGGGTTTATGACGGCCGCACTCAAATGCTTTCCGCCTACCCTTTAAATGATTACATCGAAGCTCAACCTGAAGAAAACGGGGTGAGGGAGATCGCTTTAAATTTTCTTACCCCTTTGCGCCTCAAAGTTAAGGGCAACCTGGTAACCAAACTCACATTCTCCCTCTTTTTCGAACGGCTGGTGCAGCGCCTTGCTCTTCTCTCGTCGTTTTACAATTCGGCTAAAGCTCCGTTCGACTTCTCGCCTCTCCTGGCTCTTGCGCAAGGCATTGCCGTAACCGATGACGAACTTTTCTGGTACGAATGGGAACGCTATTCGGCAAGGCAGCAGGAAACCATGAAATACGGAGGTCTCAGGGGACGAATCGCCTTCTCGGGGGACCTTAGGCCTTTTATGCCTTATTTGAGCCTGGGGCAGCAGGTGAACGTCGGGCAGAGCACGACGTTTGGGCTGGGGAGGTACTTCATTGTCTGATCTACAGCAGTGGGACTGAAAGATGAGGAAGAGGACAACAATATATCGCTGCGGTGAGCACACGAAACCAGCAATCAAGCTATCTTCCAGTGCACCATGCCTTAATAACGCATTTCAATTCATTCAGAACGGCAGTCTTTCACGGCTCTTTCAAAACATTTTTTAGCCTGTCCACGCACATACAATATAAAAGATGGAGCGAATATGGACGAAAATACGCTGAAAGTGGCAATCGCCGGTTTTATGCATGACATTGGCGATATGGTTGACGCAGAGGGCTTTCCGCTGTCTGAGGAGTTTAAGCGCAATCATGCCAAGCTCAGTTCGAAATGGGACTCCGACCCCGACCCCGACTTGCGGCCTATGTACACTGCAGCCCTGATCGAAAATATGCGAAAAGAAGGTCTTCTTCCCCGGAAGCTTAGTCTGGCGCACTGGGACCTCACGGATGGGCTCGTCGAAATGTGCGCAGGCTGTCAAAACCCTCAATCCCCGCTGCAATGGATCATCGCTGTAGCTAGTGGTCTCAGTGAGGGATCGGATAAGGGTCAGATCGACACTGAATATGGCTCTACAGTAGAAACCGCTGATTTCAGGAAGAGCAACCTCTTGCCCATCTTCGAGCATCTTTTGGCAGGAAACCCTGAGGCAGGTACTGATCCCGTTAATTACTCATGGCGCTATCCCCTTAAAGAAGTCTCCCCGGGAAACATTTTCCCTGTGCGAATTAGCCACAGGGATGATGACACCTCACTGGGGCGGAAGAAGCTTTTCGATAAGTTCATGAAGGACCTTGGAAGGTTGGCCCACAGGGAAGAAAACCTGGCCCTTTGGTTTGAGCACTTCGAAAGCCTCGTTATGGCTTCGGCCTCTCTGCTCCCTGCGGCGGGCAACACCGTTTCCGACGTTTCCCTTTACGACCATCTCAGAATTACCTCTGCCCTTGCGACTGCCCTGTACCTTTATCACAAATCGGCAGGAACTCTGGGCACTAAAGACGCCCCTTCCATCAAAGACTACTCTGTTCCGAAGTTTCTTGTTGTCGGTGGTGATTTCTATGGGATCCAAAGTTTCATATTCAGCGATAGTGGCGAGGCCAGAAAGAACAGGTCCAAAATTCTCAGAGGCAGATCGTTTGCCGTTTCCCTTTTCTCGGAATTGGCTGCTGACATGCTCTGCAGGCATATTGGCATTCCTTCGGTCTCTGTGGTCCTCAATACTGCAGGCAAGTTTGTGATCATCGCGCCGAATACAGAACAAACCACGAAGGCTGTGAAAGAAGTCGAGAGCCGGGTGAATAAATGGCTCATTGACGCTTCATATGGAGAAATGGCCATCGGGATTGACAGCCTTGAGGCTTCCCCAAATGATTTTGCGGGAGGGCACTTCCTTGGCCTGTGGGAGAAGCTCTCGGAGAGAATGGCAGTAAGAAAATGCCGCAAGATTGACCTGGAACGCTTTGGAGGTACGGTCGAGGGGTATCTCGATAGCTTCAACGATAAGCTTGGGCGACCGTTGTGTCCC
Source organism: uncultured delta proteobacterium (assembly GCA_963805125.1). Lineage (GTDB taxonomy): Bacteria > Desulfobacterota > Syntrophobacteria > Syntrophobacterales > Syntrophobacteraceae > SbD1. The sequence goes on from CAWDTD010000003.1 coordinate 739,749, forward strand.
TTCTGCGGCAAGAGACCTTCGAGCGCGAGTGTTGAGGGCTCCGACCTCATCGGTGACGCCACCTCGTCCTGCCGGATATGCCGCGACCATATTTTCCTGGGGACGAAACTTGTCAAGAAGGAACGTCTCGCAATTACGACCAAGGAAGCCCTCATACGTGGCGGCGACAAAGCGAAGCTTACCGAACCGATTTTCGGCGAATACCAGGTGGCTTTTATTGACGGCGGGTTGAATGAGATGGCTCGATCCGGTCAGCTTCTGAAGTACTGGGATGTTTTTATCCATCCGGCGGGTGAGATTTCCAGGGATGTGACCGTGAGGTTCATCAATGGCTCAGTTCCGGAATGTACGCAAGAGACGCTGGAGGATAAAAGATTATGCAGGAAAAGTGGCAAAAAAAAGGAGGAACTCATCGGCGATAGGAACCTCGGCGCACCCAAAACTTTCGAGCATATAGCCTGCATGGCTCTCAGCCCAGACGAGAAAGGAGACGGCTTTCTGGGCATTGAAGCGCTGGGCGTGCTCAAAGCCGATGTAGACCAATTGGGTCGCCTCATTGCTTGCGGATTAAAACCTGAACGATTTACTCTTGCCCGCCTCGCCACCCTGAGCCGCCAAGTGCACTGGTATTTTGCCCTGTATCTGCCGCACCTTCTCAAGGTTACTCCCGAATTTAATGACATCTATACTGTCTTTGCCGGTGGGGATGACCTTTTCCTCATAGGGCCGTGGAACAGGGTTGTTGAACTGGCTGGCAAACTCCACGCCACATTCGGCGAATACGTCTGCCAAAACGGGGAGGTACATTTTTCCGCCGGGATTACCCTGCACAAGACCCACACTCCCCTTGACAAATTGGCTTACGAGGCTGAGGCAGCCCTGTGCAAATCAAAAGATGAAGGGCGGAACCGTGTGACGCTTTTTAACGAAACCGCCGAATGGCACAAGTTCTTTGAGTTGCAGGAAATAAAGCGCCAGTTGCGGGAGTGGCACGACTCGAAACTGGTCAATAATGCAATGCTCTATAGGTTGGATCAGTTCATTGCCATGGCAGAGGAAGAGAATCAAGTAATCAGGCAGGCCGAAATAAACATCGAGCAGATGCAATGCCTCAAGTGGCGCGCGCTTTTCCACTATATGGCGGATCGAAATATAGGGAGGGACTTAAAGGCCGAAACTCGCGAGGAGAGGGCGCGCATGAAAGCGGGGATGATCGATGAGTTCTCCCGTGCCGCAGGTTGGCTCGAGACCTATGGCGCCGGATTAAAGATCGCACTCTGGGATGTAATCTACAACCAAAGGAAGGGGGCTTAGAATGGTAGATGTTACCTTTTACAAAAATGAACAAACACGGGCCATAAGGCCAGAACTTTTTTCGACCACCGCAGAAGGGTTGGCGAAGGCTTTCGCCGGTTCGGATGAACGTGTCAACAAAAGGACTCAGATTCGGAAGTTTTATGACGAGGTAGTCCGTCTCAACACCCTGGCCAAGCAAACCAAAGATCAAGGGGCATGGGACGACATCCTGCCCTATTTAAACATGCTCATCGCCAAAGCCGCCTACGCTCAGGGCCGCAAGCTCGTCACCGAGGATTTCGTCGAGTTTATCAGGAAATCTATTACCCAGATCACCATCCGAAAGGACCTGGACGTTTTTGCAAGCCTTTTCGAGGCATTCATGGGTTTTTACAGAAGAGAACGCCAGTCGAACTAAAAGGGAGGACAGACCGTGCAGCTCATGGATATTAAAGAGATCAGAGGCCGGATAAGGTTGAAGAGCGGGCTCCACATCGGCGCAGGAGATACGGAAATGCAGATAGGCGGTACCGACAACCCTGTCATAAAGCATCCGCATACCCTGGAGCCTTTCATCCCCGGGTCGTCGCTCAAGGGCAAGGTCCGCGCGCTTCTCGAGCTGAGAAGCGGACTGATGCGCAAGACAAATGGCCAGCCGGTGCAGACTGGTTTGCTGGCGGAACTGGAAGGCTGGCAAAAGGAGGAGTGCGAGAAAATATTAAAGATATTTGGATCGAGCGGGGCCGAGGCGGATGAGGCTGGTGAGATTGGCCCCACCAGAGTTTCATTCGCGGATTGCCCCCTGAGCCAGGAGTGGCGTCAAAGAGCGCAGCAGGAACGACTTACCCTGACCGAAGTGAAGTCGGAAAACCGTATTGATCGAATCCGGGGTACTGCGGAGCATCCTAGATTTACGGAGAGGGTGCCCTCAGACACCATTTTCGATTTCTCCGTTTACCTGAAGATTTTGAACCAGGATGAGGAGGCCCTTCTAGACTACCTGCTCATGGGCATGAAAATCCTGGAAATGGATAGCCTTGGCGGCAATGGCAGTCGTGGCTACGGCAAAATTGAGTTCATGTTTGACGACCCGGACATAACCGCCAGGTTCAAACAGGTTGACCCTTTTGACATGGGAGTGCAAGGCCGTGAAACTTCTTGAATTCACGATTAGGCCCACCTCCGGGTTTGGGACGACGCTCAAAGGGGACACGCTGTTTGGCCACTTTTGCTGGCAGGCAGCTTATGATCCTTCTCTGCTCGAAGGGGGACTGACCAGGTGGATAGATAGCTACAGAGACGTGCCATTCGTTGTCTTTTCTTCGGCCTGGCCGAAGTTTCAGGCAGGGAAAGCTCTCTACGCAATGAAAAGACCCGACATGCCCATCCACTACCTTATGCCTCCGGGCGATGGTGAGTCCAGAAAGGAGCGGATGGAGCACCGAAAAAAAAATATGGCCAGGAAATGGATGCTCGTGGGCGAGGACTTGTCAATTACCCTCCTCTCTGCCGAGTACGTCACGGAAAGACATCTTGCCGAGTTGGCAATTTCCTGGCTGGACCCTACCCCTAAGTTCTTTTACAGGAAACGTCACGGAGAGTTTATCTCTGATTTCTCTCAGCCGCACAACAGCATCAACCGGCTCACGATGACCACCGGAGAGGCCCCATTTGCTCCCTTTTCTGAAAGCTATGGCTTTTATCACCCGGGGACGAGGCTGGCGATTTTCGTTCTGGTCGACGAGACCGCCACCAGCGCTGGGCGCATTCGTACGGCACTGGAACGTATCGGGAAACTTGGGTTCGGCAAAGATGCCTCAACCGGCCGGGGACGCTTCGAAGTAGATGAACCCAGGGAACTGCCCCTTCCCGGGTCTCCTTCGGCCAATGCATGCTATACGCTGGCCCCCACAGTTCCGGAACCCGGCGTCTTTTCCAGTCACTATTTCTCTCCCTTCATCCGCTTCGGAAAACATGGCGACAGGCATGCCCGTTCCAGAAACCCTTTTAAGAATCCCGTAATCATGGCGGATGAAGGAGCGATCTTCGTTACGGACAACAACCCGCATGTTTTTCAAAAGCCATACATCGGACAGGCCGTCCTCCGGACTTCGCTGGCCGATGAGAACACGGTCGCTCAGGGCTATTCCATTTATCTGCCGTTACAGATTGGAGGCCTTACATGAACGAGCCGATGAAACTCTGCCTCCGCGTTCTTTCCCCGATCCATTTGGGCTGTGATGAAGTTTATGAACCTACCTCCTTCCTGGTGGACGAACAGGCCAACCGATTGACAGTTTTCGATCCACTGGAATTTATGAAAACACTGGCCGCCAGGGACAGGCAGTCGCTTGTCCAAATATGCCGGAAGGGGACTATCTCTTCCATCCTCGAACTCTACGCATTTATGCGCAGGAAGCATTGCAATGGTAAGATGGTTGAGGTATGCCCCGGCTTTATCGAGCATTATCAGAAGACACTCTCGTTACCCCTCAACGATTCCAGGCGGATTCAGCAGGAACTGTCCAATTTTGTCATCTCGCGGACGGCTTTCAATTCCTCCGATGCTCGCCCTTACATTCCCGGCTCAGCGATAAAGGGCGCTTTGCGGACTGCCTACCTAAACATCTGTGCTGCGGATCAGAAGATCGGCACTCCAGGTGGAAAATCCGCTGCAAAGGACCTAGAGGAGAAGCTCCTGGGTGCGCACAATTTCGAAACTGACCCTTTTCGACTCCTGAAGGTTTCCGATTTCAGGCCTGTCGGAGAAGTCAGTACGCGCATCATGTATGCTGTCAACCAAAAGAAAAAGCCTTCCAAATTCCAAGCGCGCGGCCCGCACCAGATCCTTGAGGTTATCGAGCCGGGATCGCTTTTCGAAGGCTCCATTTCCGTGGTAATACCCGAAAAAAGTGCAGGCATACAAAAACCACTTACTCTTGATGCTGTCATCCTAAGCGCTCAATCCTTCTTTACCAAAGAAATGAGCCGGGAGAACGCCGATCTGGCGGCCATGGGAATCACCCCCCTGACTTCTGTAAAGCCGGATGATGCTTTCATGCTGCGTCTCGGCAGGCATTCTGGAGCTGAATGTCTCACAATCCAGGGCCATAGGGCGATCAAGATCATGCAGGCAAGGGGTGACAAGCCAAAGATCGGGAACAGCGCCACCACTCTCTGGCTGGCCTCCGACTTTGCCAAACCTTTATCAAAAGCAGGCCTGAGAGCGTTTGGCTGGGGAGCGGTTGAGGTTATGTCAGCGGAGATGATGGTGGAATGCGACACCAGAGAACAAAATTATCAGCTTGAACGGCGCGCCCCTGCCAGGAAACAGATTGGAACTGAGGACGGTGGCATAGAGGAATCTATGAAATCCGAGGCCGAGAAACTTCCTTCAGGCCCTTCCTCTCGGCAGAAGGCCACTGCTCGTGAAGTCTGGCCGGAAGCAATTCTTTCGTGGAGCCCCGGGAACCAGGTCCTTACAGCTTCATTCGGTGGCAAGAAAGCTACATGCAAGGGGAGGGCGCTTGTTCCTGAGGCTTTCCAGGCAAGGCTCCTTGGGAAAAAGAAAGCTGTCACAGCTAAGGTAGAGGTGATACCCTTGGGGAATTCTTTCACCATCGTCAAAGTTGAGGCTGAAAGGTAGCACTGCTTCACCTGGTTGGCATTGGAACGGAGTGAAGGAACATGCGCGGGGCACGATTGTCAAAATATAAAGAAATTCTTCCTTGGGGTAATGCAGCTCTGGCAATCCTGAGCGGAAACTGGGCAGCCCAATCGATTTACGAATCGGTTCAGTACCTGACAAGTGGTCAGGGGGTAACCATCTCCTATATTAGGCTTTTCTACATAGCTATATTTTTCGCTTCGGCATTTTCATTTTATCTGCAAAGGCATCAGCTTTTCCCTGCCCGTACAAGGTATTTCCGAAATCGTGATGCTGAAAAAAGAGGCCACCTCATTCTTTTTGTTTCAAACATTCGGAAAGATTTGGAGGCAGCAGGGGGGATACCTGAGGGGCTCACGCTTTCCGGCGATATTGAAGCGGATATTAAGGAAATGGAGCGATTTAAGATCGGGAAGCCAAATTGGCCATGGGAAATGCCCATAAGAGCAATCCGCCATCACCTCGATGCTCCACTGAAAACGGTTACCCTTGTCTGTTCAAGGGAATCGGTATGTCAAGCAAGTCTGTTTTTGAGCATCTTAGCCCGTTATGAATTTCTCAACAGGATCAAGTTGTGCCTATTGGCAAAAAAGGATGGAAAGGTAGGGTTTTGGCCCTTGACAACCCCTGCGGATGCATGTGTTTACAAAGGGTTTGACTTTGAGAGTTTTGATGAACTGACCCAAGCCGTGTGGTTCCTGCTAGAGGAATTCAAAAAGAATAAGTATCCCGACCGTGACGTAATGGTTGACATTACCGGCGGCCAAAAACCTACGAGCGTGGTAGGGGCCGCGGTGACTTTCAACAGGAAAATCAAAGCTCAGTATGTCCAAACGAACAGCCCTTGGGAAGTACTGAGCTATGATGTTATTCATGAGTCTTCCGGTACTGGAAGGTTTGGTATTTGAAAATTATCGAACTGGCCACTTTCTACGATGACACCGCCAAACTCTCCTTCTTGGATGTTTATATCCATAGAGCGATTGAAGAAGCAGGAGAAGGAGATGAGGTAGTTCTTACCGGCAAAGCACCCGTTTGGCTTTATCTTGTCGTGGCACATGCGCTTCATGGCAAGGCCAGGAAGCTGGTTTACCGCTCCCCCGTAACGGGTGACGTGGTGATTTTCGATCATGATCCGTTTTGACTTTTTAGGGTGGGTATCAGGGAAAGAGGGCGTGATTTGTAGAGTAAGCGATTCAGAAAACCTCCACAATGCCTTCACCCGCGTTGAGGCATCCGAAGGGATGGCCGGGGTGGACGGCGTGTCTATTGTTACGTTCAAGCTGAGGCTGGATGAAAATTTGTATACATTGTCCTCTGATCTCCGCGAGGGGGATTATGCACCTTTGCCGGTACTTCGATTTCTGGTGGCCAAGCCGGATGGGTCACCAAGGGCTCTTTCGGTTCCGGCCGTTCGCGACCGGGTCGCTCAGGCCGCCGTATTGAATGTCGTAGGGCCGCTTTTCGAGGCGCAATTTGAAGACGTGAGCTTTGCCTACAGGAAGGGCCGTTCGGTCAAGCAGGCCGCATGGCGTGTCAAGGAACTCAGGGAGCGGGGCTACTGTTATTTGGTTGAAACAGACCTCGACTCGTTCTTCGATAATGTAGATCACGAACTGCTTCTTGCCAAAGTTGCACGTATTGTTGGCGATCCGCAGGTGTTCGGCCTTATCCGCCTTTGGGTGAAGGCGGAGGTCTATGACGGCGGCAAGGTGCATACCCTTGAAAAAGGGATCTGCCAGGGCGCAGTCGTGTCTCCAATGCTTGCAAACCTTTTCCTCGATGAGTTGGACGAGGCCCTTCTTTCGCGAGGCTACCAGCTGGTGCGCTATTCGGACGACTTCATCGTCCTCGCAAAGAGCCGCTCCGAGGCGGAGAAAGCGCTCGAGTGCACCGAAGAGGTTTTGAATCATCTTCACCTTGCCCTGGACCCCGAAGACACTCACGTCACTGACTTTGAAAAGGGATTCAAATACCTGGGTCTTATGTTCGTGGGGGGTTCGATTTTTGCCCCCTTTGACCGGCCCGCAAGAGCAAAACGAATCTTGTACATGCCGCCGCCCTTCGATCTTGCGGGTTACCTAGCGGGCAGACGGTCAATGCTTGGGGGAAAGTGAACTCATGGCTTTTCTATACATCACCGAGCAGGGTGCGGTGTTGAGGAAGTCCGGGCAACGCTTGGTTGTCGAAAAGGACGGGAGCACCCTTTTCGACATTCCCGCGAGCAAGGTAGCGGGAGTGCTCATTTTCGGGAACGTTCAGGTTACTACTCAGGCGATTCACTTGGCGCTCGATCTTGAGATCGAACTTGCCCTGTTTTCGTATCACGGGCGACTGCTCGGGCAACTGACCCCTCCAGCCACGGGCAATATAGCTCTGCGCCAGGCACAGTATGCGTGCAAGACCGATCCGGGATTCACGCTCTCCTTTTCGCGGGCCGTAGTTGCGGGTAAGCTCGCGAACGCTCTGGCCTTCGTGCGGGAGTTTGCTCACAACCACCCTGAGACGGACCTTCAGGACGAGATCAAAAGGCTTCAGGCGGTAGGACCGCAGGTGGAAGCAGTGCAAGATCTGCCTTCCCTGCTTGGTTTTGAAGGAACCGGGGCGCGCATCTACTTCGATGCATTCGCCAAGATGATCCGCCACTCGTTCAGCTTCGACGGACGCCACAGGCACCCGTCGCCGGACCCGGTAAACTCTCTGCTTTCCCTGGGATACACCATGGTCTATAACGAGGCCGGCTCCATGCTGGACGGCATGGGCTTCGATCCCTATCTTGGCTTATACCATCAACCGCGCCATGGCCACGCCACCTTGGCGTCCGACCTTATGGAAGAGTTTCGAGCGCCGCTGGTGGACAGGTTCACTCTTGGGCTTATCAATAACCGGGTCTTCAAGGAGCAGGACTTTTACCTGCACGCTGCTTCGGGCGGCGTCATGCTGAAGGATGAGCCCCGAAGGCGCTATTTTGCGGAATACGAGCATTTTGTAACCCGCCCCGTGAAGACTTCGGAGGGCGAGGCGCCAGTGGATTTCCGCCGCCTGTTTCGCAGGCAGGCCGAAAGACTGAGGGAGGCGGTCCTGAGTGGGGCCGTTTATTGTCCGTACACGTTCAGTTGGTAGATGAAATGTTCTATTCGATCTGCTATGATATCAGCGATGATCATCGCCGCCTGAAGATTGCGAAGCTGCTGGAGGACTTTGGAGAAAGGGTGCAGTATTCGGTCTTCGAGGCCAACCTGGAACGAGAACAACTTGAACGGCTGAGGCGCATGGCTATGTCGATCCTGGACCCTGAGGAGGATTTTTTGCGGATCTATCCGTTGTGTGCCGGTTGCGCTCAGCGGGTCGAGATACTTGGACATGGGAAGATAACGCAAGACCCCGAATTCGTTATAGTTTAGAAGGGTCGGCCATTTTGGCGAAAAATGGGCAAGGTTACCGCTTTTGTGCAAGTGATTGACATTAATGCCTTTATTAAGGAAGTTGGGAGAAATGCGATGGGAAATCCGGAGTCAATTGAGGCCGCTGAAAGGAGGTTACCGTTTTTGGTCCTGCGGGGCCTTGCCGGGAGCGCATCCGGGAGGGTACTGTTGCAGAGATAAGAAGAGCCTTCGGGTGATTGAGACTCAAGATATACAGTGTGAGGGTTCACTATACGCTCGAGTTGCAGAGATAAGAAGAGCCTTCGGGTGATTGAGACCCAAAATTCCGCCGTTCCCCGCTGCATTGATGAAAAGTTGCAGAGATAAGAAGAGCCTTCGGGTGATTGAGACCGCTCACTCGCTGTCATCCCCTGTGAACTCATAGCATCTCGTTGCAGAGATAAGAAGAGCCTTCGGGTGATTGAGACAAAAAAATCTCCATAATGCTAGACATGGCGCCCACTCAGTTGCAGAGATAAGAAGAGCCTTCGGGTGATTGAGACAGATTTCATTGAAGTACTGACCGTAGTCATTTCTCATACTGTTGCAGAGATAAGAAGAGCCTTCGGGTGATTGAGACTGAACTATCCTCATCAGAAATCTAGCCCCGATGCTTGACGTTGCAGAGATAAGAAGAGCCTTCGGGTGATTGAGACAAGATGTCCGAACAAGGGGAGGTGGTGCATCCTATTAGAGTTGCAGAGATAAGAAGAGCCTTCGGGTGATTGAGACTCAGTGCGATCAGCAGGCCGATTAGAATGAAAATCTGTTGCAGAGATAAGAAGAGCCTTCGGGTGATTGAGACGGAATAAACTTCGGTCCAGCCCGAATGGCTCGACATGGTGTTGCAGAGATAAGAAGAGCCTTCGGGTGATTGAGACTTTGCAATTACTAACTACGGCCTCGTTCCAATTATGGACACGGAGTTGCAGAGATAAGAAGAGCCTTCGGGTGATTGAGACTCCGCAACGGACGACCAAACGTCAAAAATTGCGTGCCACAGTTGCAGAGATAAGAAGAGCCTTCGGGTGATTGAGACGGGATTTGCTGATTCTCCCCACCCCCTAGGCCACGCGGTTGCAGAGATAAGAAGAGCCTTCGGGTGATTGAGACCGAGAGTGGTTACATAGCCCTGTGCTCCCCATTTCTTCAGTTGCAGAGATAAGAAGAGCCTTCGGGTGATTGAGACGAATAAACCGCCCAAAGTCACCAGAGACGAACTTACTGGTTGCAGAGATAAGAAGAGCCTTCGGGTGATTGAGACAAACCTATCCACAATAAGACAAATCCGATGGTAATTGCTGTTGCAGAGATAAGAAGAGCCTTCGGGTGATTGAGACCCGGTGGCAGCCGTGGGTGGCTGAACCCTGCCGGGCTAGTTGCAGAGATAAGAAGAGCCTTCGGGTGATTGAGACTTCTGTTTAGCAAGGGCGATCCTAATGATAGGTTCATCTGTTGCAGAGATAAGAAGAGCCTTCGGGTGATTGAGACCAGAACTGCCAATGTCACCATCAACGAGATCAGCATAATAGTTGCAGAGATAAGAAGAGCCTTCGGGTGATTGAGACTGTCCTGAACGATAGGATGCATTCTAGCTGTTGTAATATAGTTGCAGAGATAAGAAGAGCCTTCGGGTGATTGAGACACGAAGTCGGGCTGCTCGTATCCGCCGGAGACACGTTGGTGTTGCAGAGATAAGAAGAGCCTTCGGGTGATTGAGACATATCTGACTATATTATTCGCAACGACCACATTTTTTAGGGTTGCAGAGATAAGAAGAGCCTTCGGGTGATTGAGACTCTTTAGAAGTAGCTACGCCTGTAGCAATTATATAATCAGTTGCAGAGATAAGAAGAGCCTTCGGGTGATTGAGACTCTAACAACCACATACTTGCCGCCGGTCGCGATAATGTTGCAGAGATAAGAAGAGCCTTCGGGTGATTGAGACTAGGTGAAGGGCCTATCGCAAAATCGAAGCGTGACCGAGTTGCAGAGATAAGAAGAGCCTTCGGGTGATTGAGACTCGAAGTTTTTGAGCACATTGCTAACGTCGGGCTTAAGTTGCAGAGATAAGAAGAGCCTTCGGGTGATTGAGACCTGGAAGTATCCGATACTGAACAGCCGACCGTCTTTGTGTTGCAGAGATAAGAAGAGCCTTCGGGTGATTGAGACTCTAGGCGGAAGTGATACCGATGCAACCTTGCCCATTTGTTGCAGAGATAAGAAGAGCCTTCGGGTGATTGAGACATGTAGTATAAAGCGACAAATCCCCACCTCTGGTCGGAGTTGCAGAGATAAGAAGAGCCTTCGGGTGATTGAGACTTCGCCAACTCACCAGTGGAGATAACACACGGTATGAGTGTTGCAGAGATAAGAAGAGCCTTCGGGTGATTGAGACGCCGAATTCTGGGGCACCGGGTAAAGCGGCATGACCTGTAGGGTTGCAGAGATAAGAAGAGCCTTCGGGTGATTGAGACTTTAAAACCCCTTAAGCAGTAATATCATTCAATAAAAGTTGCAGAGATAAGAAGAGCCTTCGGGTGATTGAGACAAAAGGATTAACCAAATTAAAGCCTTCGCCTTTGAAGTTGTTGCAGAGATAAGAAGAGCCTTCGGGTGATTGAGACAAACTCGGCCCTACCCTCCGGAGTGGTGTATTGTGCAGTTGCAGAGATAAGAAGAGCCTTCGGGTGATTGAGACGGATCTTGAGACTCGAAGAAGGAGATTCCCTTGGCGAGGTTGCAGAGATAAGAAGAGCCTTCGGGTGATTGAGACTACGATGTAGAGCGACGGGCGGACTTTCTCATTTTCCGGTTGCAGAGATAAGAAGAGCCTTCGGGTGATTGAGACTAAAATACATCCGTTGGCGAAGCTGGCACAATGGAATCAGTTGCAGAGATAAGAAGAGCCTTCGGGTGATTGAGACCTTTCTGAAAACTTGAGTATCTTGCGGACCTTGACAGTTGCAGAGATAAGAAGAGCCTTCGGGTGATTGAGACGTCATTACCTGAGCATGTGGCAGACGCAGTATACGCACCGTTGCAGAGATAAGAAGAGCCTTCGGGTGATTGAGACATCCAATTTCAATAGAGCTTGCGCATCCCGTTTGTTGTGTTGCAGAGATAAGAAGAGCCTTCGGATGATTGAGACTCGATGAGTACCCGTATGCGGGGTAAGAATGCCCGTTTTGTTGCAGAGATAAGAAGAGCCTTCGGGTGATTGAGACAACACAGGAGGAGACCATGTTCGGTATAAAGAAAAAAGCGAAGTTGCAGAGATAAGAAGAGCCTTCGGGTGATTGAGACCTTCTGTTACCACTATCAAGCGATCGCCTCTGATATATAGTTGCAGAGATAAGAAGAGCCTTCGGGTGATTGAGACTTGTCGTGCAGTGCGGCCTTCTCACGCAGCTCCTGTAATGTTGCAGAGATAAGAAGAGCCTTCGGGTGATTGAGACACCTGGATTTGAAACCAGTCGATACCATACCACCAGATTGCAGCTATAAGAAGAGCCTTCGGGTGATTGAGACATCGTTAATCGCTCGTTAAACCGTCTTATTGCCTTGGTTGCAACTATAAGAAGAGCTTTGTTCAATGATACTGTGCGCTCGTTCATGCTGGATTTTCTGGCAAGGCGTATCAATGCTCAGTTGAACCGGCTGAAGGCTCTTAATCCAAACGCCTTCATGTTCGTGGATGAACCAGGTCTCCAATACATCTTCAGCGCGTTTTCCGGATATGACGCCATATCCGCGCGACAAGATATGGAATACTTTTTCGCCCAGGTCGAGCGGCCCTGCGGTGTCCATCTTTGCGGGAACCCGGACTGGGATTTTCTCTTGGGCCTTGACCTGGATGTCCTTTCGCTGGATGTCTACTCCAACGGCGAAATTTTCGTCTCTTATGCCGACCGTATTCGACGTTTCCTGGAACGTGGCGGCCGCCTGGTCTGGGGAATGGTTCCTACCAGCGTGGAACCCTTCGAGAAAGAAAGAATCCAATCCCTTGAGACCCTGCTCCTGGGTTGTTGGCATGCTTTGGAAAAGAAAGGGATCGACCTTGGTTTCCTGCTTTCTCGCAGCATGCTTTCCCCGGCTACGTGCTGCCTTGTGAACCCCGACGGCATTTCAACAGTGGAAAAAGCCTTCGCCGCCGTGAAATCGCTTTCCGAAACCCTGCGAGAACGTTTCAGGCTGACCGGCTAAGGATTCCGTCAAAGAGCCGGACTATTGAGAGGACAACCTGTCTGCAACGATACTTCCTATCTCTAAGTATGTTACCGCTGCCTCAGATCGAAGCCTTATAAGTTGGGTTTTCAATGGTAAGCCCCCCAGTGGGCAAATTGATATGGGCCGGCGGTAGAAGTCCCCGAGAAGCGGGTTTTTCATAGGTAGATGGATAGGTTCTGCTGCTTCCCGGGACTAAATTCTACATGTCCGGGTCAAGACTTCTGGAGCCGTCACCTTAAAATCGAGTCTGGGGAGAGCGGCCGCCATCGCCGCCCATTTCTCTCCCGTCCGATCTACGTGTGAATGTCTGTGATAAGAATGGCGTTTGGTTCCTCACCCAGAGTCAGGTCGAAGGCTCGGTATTCATACGGGCTGACAATGCCCCATGACGTAAACGGAACATGGTTGCTGTTGCGAAGCGCCTCGAACATCAAAACCATCTTTCTGCGCTCATGTTCCGTCATCCACGACTCACAGGGAATTGTACTCAACCAGGCGGGCTTGCCCTTAAGGGATGAGTACTGCTCCGAAAGCGATGCGGGGACTTGATTGTAAATTTCAGAGAGAAGTTCATCAAACGTCATTGCATCTATTTTCTGGTTACCTTCGTTTCCGCTGTCGCCAAAAGTCCAGGTGATGGCGCCGAAGAGACGGAAATCAACGGCAACGCACTGGAGTGCATATCGTCGGACAGCATCCCATCTGCTTTCGATTGAGACCTCCGCAAAGATTCCCGGTTCGGAATTCGGCCACATCAAATAACTTCCATCTTTGAAGAAAACCGCCAAGTGGTGAAACCAGTTATTGTCATCCAGGCGGCTCTCAAACCTAATGGAAAACTCGCTCTCTATGAACTCACGCCGCTCATCCTCATCGCCCAGGAAGGCGTCGGCATGAAGCGCCATTAAAAATGAAAAATTAGAATGGGACATTCAGTCTCTCCTTACGGACCAAATATTTTCATTTGAGCCGGGCGCATTGCCTTCGGTCTCACAGTGTCTCTTGCCTCCTGGCAGCATGATCAAGGCACGCCAGAATAGCCCCGATCAGTTCTCAGAGATCGCAATGCCTCTGCCTTGAAATTCAGGGAATAGCGGATGCCTCGTTATAAGCGCGGTAATAACGAGGGCTGCCTCCAGGGCAGTGATATCCTTGACGTTTACGTACTTGAGGACGTAGCACAGAATAGTCGGGCTCGGAATGGGGTATGTCTCACCGGGCATATTTAACTTCATGGGACCGGTGCCACTGTCAGCAGAAAGATTGGCTTTGAACGGTTTTACGTAATCCAAAAGCATCATAGACGTCACTGCCCCTATTACGATCCCCTCAGGTTCGGGAAGGGCCATGAGTTTGTCCAGAAACATCCGTAAATCCATTATTAACCCGGCTTCCAACGCTACTGTGAACTCTTCCGGATTCATTTTCTGGTCATCAGGCAGGACCTCCTGGATTTTATCCGAGAGGGGAACCAGCTTATTGGCGCGCTCAATGGCTTTGATCAGGGCTTGCTCGCCTACCCCTGTCAGATGATCCATCAGCATGCCCAATGTGGAAATGCTCTTAAGGTCGAGCCTTCTGGAAGGAGTAAAGACAAAGAATTCCCCTTGCTTCTCCAGATTGGGCTCGAAATGAGCACCCGGCGAACACTGCTCCAGCCTGTCATTGAGCATTGCCTGCATCTCAGCCATATGCTTTCGAAATTCTTCATCTTGGGTGAGTTTCTTCATGACCTTCTTTATCTTTGGCCTATTCGACATCCCTCTTTATCCTCCCACCAAGATTTACCCGGACCCTCAGCAGCCGGGAAATTCTCGATCAGGCAGGGTTCCTTCCAGGTATCGTTTTGATGCCTCTTTCAGTACAGCACAGTCCCACTGCCCGAGTTGCTCCGCCGTCTCGCCTGTCGCTTCCATCAATGCTTCGAACTGAGCCTTGTTGGGAATTTCGATTTCCAGGTTTCGCCAGCCGTTGACGGATGTCCATGGGTTGCCGTCTTCGCGTATTTCCTTAGGCAAAAATGCACGGATACAGGCGCTGATATGGGCTTGCTTGTAACTGACTGGAGGTGGCTGCTCTTCGGCGAATTTGTCGGCCAGTTCCCTTGCTTCATTTGCTTCTTCGCTCTGGGCTCCGTGCTCGACCATCGCCTTTTCTATCTTTTGCATAATGCCGAGGAGCCTGGAAGAACTGAAGAAGTCCGATCCATTCTCAGCCTCCAGTCTGGCCACGTCCTGCTTAATCCATTCGTATATGGCTTTAAGCGGTTTTGTTCCCTTGGGGACGGCGATGATCGGGCCTTCGTCGTTGAAATCCGCGCCGGCTTCACATGCGCCAATCTTCTTGAATTGATTCTCAGAGCCTTCGTAAAAATGGAGGGCGTCGCGGCGGTTTGAAACATTGTCCACAACGATGGTTTCAGAGCCAGGGCCACGGCTACAGATTATGAGGTAGTAGAAATCAAAATCTTCTTGGTTGAGCATCTTTGTTCCCCCTTTTTTACTGCAAATTCGGATATTCCTGCGCACCAACGGCCCGATATGGGGAAGACCTCATTCCCTTTTACCGGGGGTGCCTGTCACTGAAAGTCTTGATCCAGTAGATCAGAATCTGCTTCGCTTGCTGCTCGCTTAGGTCAGGGAATTGGAACTGGATAAAGGGCACGGCGCCGAACATATTGGTAACGCCAGATTCCCGGAGTTGATCCAGGTAAAGCAAATGTTCTTCCGTCAAGCATTCCGGTTTTTCTATATCCAATGCTTTACTCCTCACGGGCTGAAAAGGAGTGTTCTTTATGGCCGGTGAAGGGCCTTCCTGAGATGGTCGACTTGTCTTCTGTGTAGGGCACTTCCTGAAGCCACTGGCACTGGGCCCCGGGGAAGCGAATGTCAACGCGGTGTCTGACCGTCATGGGTCCGCCTTTCCAGCGTCTCGCTGCTGCGCGACCCACTCACGGTATCCGAGGCGGGTGTCGCCGTTTGCTACCTCATATCTCCAATCCTCGGATGCGAAATCTGGATCGTCCTCCCAATGAGGAATCTTAGCTGCGGTGGGCTTATGGGTCTCAGTCAAATCCGGCTGGCCGCAGGCAACGCGACCCATTCGATTTTCTCCGGTGCCGAGCAGGTGAACTCGAGTGTGATTGCCCTGCCCATCGCAAATGTCAAAAACCGTTGCGGTCGAATTGGGGTCCCGGTGGATCTCCAAGGCCTGCCTGGCGGCCTCCACCGGCGACTTCGCCTCTATGTCGATTCTGCAGTTCACGCTATAAGTTGTCATGCCGTTTCCCACTTCCCGTAGAGTTCATTCCAAATGTAGCCCTGGTTTGCACAAGTGCATCAGATCGGTAAGCAGGTCGTTTATTTTGGAGGTAAGGCCGTCTTCTTCCTCTGAATATGCTGCTTCCAGCGCCGTAATCGCCCGGTTAATCCTCATTTCATTATCCATTGCGGCTCCGCTTTCCGGCACAAAGACTCTCTTCCAAGATATCGAGCTCATGGCTGGTGTATTTCCCGGTTAAGCCGACTGTGCGATTTATCTCGCCTTCCTTGAGTGAATTTGAGATGCTTGCGTTCGCCCCAAACTCTGTGTAGTAGCAGATGTAAGCCTTGCCATTTACGTCATCGCCTCTTGCGAAAATTTTGATGACCCGCCTCCATTGCCCGAAACAGTCCGGGGCCAGGTCACCTTCCTTGATGGCTTCGATTTCAGCGCGAGTCGGAATGTAAATCTCCGGCATTTCAATACTCCTCGGGCGGTAAAGATCGTCCTGCATCTCGGCAATGCACATCAAGCCGTGAATTATGGTGTCGCAGATTCGGAGATTTCAGAAGGGCGACGGGACAAATCTTGCAGAGCCCTCCATAGTTTATCCTTGGTCATCTGATTTTCCCAGTTCACGGATGGTTTCCAAAAGGTTCCAGATTCCCTCATTTTCATCACACATCAGTTGCCTGTGGAGCCACGCGATTTGTCTGTCGAGTTCCTCGGGGTCGATTGCCAGTCGTTCATGGCCGTGTTCCGGGTAGAGGTAGATCATCATCGCGGTGTCTCCTTTCTACTTTTTCCAATTTCGCTCTTTCATTTTGTTCCTGCACTCCTCGGGCGCTGGAGCCCTCATGCCTCTCCGATGCAGGTCATTCCAGATCTGACAATAGAGGGAACGCGGCTGCTCCTCCCAGAGCCCGGCGATTATCTGCAAGCCTTTGGCTGAAATAGCATTGCCTTCAGACTGCTCCTGGTGTGAATCAAAGAACGCGCAGCCGAAGGGAGCAACCGAGTGAATGGTGCACAGACTCCCATCGAAAAACCTGCACCAGCCCCTATCATTGCGCGCAGGAACGAGTGTGCGGATTCTACAAAGTCTTCCATCCTTGATAACGATTGCGCCCGGTGAAGCCAGAAGATTCTTTTCGCCAAACTCGAACAACTCGGAATAGCCGAGAAACGTCGCTATGTAGTCCAGATCCTCCGGCAAGAGGTAACCTGGAATGAATCGACAATTGATTGCGCACAAGTGACAGTTACAAACCGTGCGCCGGTGTCCCATAAAGATTCGCACAGGTAGTTCCTCCGCAATATCCGCCTTGGAGGCATACGGCTTTCCTGTCAGCCGTGAAAATGACAGTGTTGCTTCGATTGGGATAAATCTTGACAACCCGCCTCCACACTCCGAAACAGTCAGGTGCCATATCCCCCACTTTCAGCGATTCAATCTCATCGCGAGTCGGAATGTAAATCTCAGGCATCTCAATACTCCTCGGGAAGCAGGATGCATGTTGACGATCTGTCGGCTTCGGTGATTATCCAAATACAATTGTCACCATGACCTTTGCAGGGTTTAGCGGGATCGATCGGGTAAGCGGACAGGATACGGGTCCCCTCAAAAGTTGCGCGATTGTTAAGTTCAGCATCCTCGGGGCAAACATTTCCAAAATCTCCTTTCATGTGTCGGGCGAGGCATTCGAGCAGACGGTCCGGAGGTATGGCTTCCAGCGCACCAGGTGTAGCGACGATTTGGCCAAGACTGAAAGGCTTAAAGGTAGTATTCAATTTCTATCTCCTCCGTCAGAGAATTTATGATCAATCTTTTACCTCGCTCTCCGAGCCCTCCTGAATGGATGCATTGTCCAGGGTGTGGCGATACTCTTCAAGGCGAGTGAGATCAAACGAATCGGTCTCGACCCGGATGTCGGAACTCTTGAGACACGCCGTCCAAAACATTTCATTGGGATTTCTCATGCAGATTTCGATCATGAGAGCATCGACTGCCATGTAGCGGTCGGAGTCGGGGGCAAGAGATTTCATCCCCTCTGGCAGCTCGTCTAACAAGATGGGCGATCCATTATCGAGAGCATCCCCGAATTCATAGGCGAAAACATCCACGTCGTAGAACACGGCCATGGTGTTGAAATATTCGATGTAGTTTGGTATTGGCTCTCCGAGTTCCCGTATTTGCATTCCTTTGTCGCGGTAGGTTTTCAGGAGTTCAAGGTTATCCAGGTCAACGATTGCTATTGGAGTGAGATCGTAAAATTCGTCGGAAACATGGGTTTTGAGCAAAAGATACGGCATGTGTTCTCCTTTAGTCTTCGCCCCTGGCGGAAAGGAGCCGCAAAACCTGCATTTCATAGGACTCCTTGCCGTCTTTTTCCTTGTAATAGATCTCGATTGCCTTCAGTTTTTCAGAGGGGATCTTGCCTATGTCGGCAGGCAACTCATGCCAGTACTCTTCGACAAATTCGTATAGTTCATCCACAGCCCTCTCCCCATCTTCACAGGCGAAAAAATTGCGGCCATTGGGGAACTCGATTATCAGCAGGATCACGTCGCGGCGATCCTTAGGTACAAGGCCTTGGATTTCCTTGATGCGTAAGTCGAGGTCCCGGACGGCCACGGCTAAATCGCCATGTTCCCAGTTCGCTACCACTTGCTTCGCCGCCTCCAGGAGCTTCCCGCAGCCTTTATAAACTGGGATCTCCATTTCCATCGGAAATACAGGTTTCCCGACTTCACATTGGTCGAGCGTTAAATAACCTTCAGTCTTCTCCGGCTTCATTTTCCGTATCCTCAATCTTGAAGTCCCTGATACTTACGAGCTTGAAAACGTTAGTCCATTCGGCGCCACAGGCTGTGCACCAAACTGCCTGCGTAACGAACAGCCCATCCTGCTCAAAAGGTCCGCCTTCAATGGAATAATCTTGGCAGTTGCAGCAGCCGTCGCCTTGTTCCAGGTATTTGCTAAGCCGTTTCGGGGTGCTCATCGGTGCTCTCCTTGTCGCTACGGACCCGGGGGATCATGGGATCATCTTCCGGTAGGGTTATGTCATCGACGCCGATAAGCCTAAAGATGTCGTTCCACTCGCTGCCGCAGTCGTAGCACTGAACCGACTGCCATGCTTCCCGGCCTTCCGATTCAATTTTTCCGGCTGAGATATTCCCGCTGCCGCAATTTATGCAGAAACTGCCTCCTGCCTTGATGTACTCCTTTTTTTTCCCCCGACTAATCATCTGCCTCTTCCTCCCAGAACTCCTTGGCTTCTGCATAGCTTGCCGCGACTTTTTCAGGATTGACTTCGATGTCAAGCTCTTGGAACTCGGTCCTTTCAGAGTCACGATCGACTACCAGGATGTCAGCATTGATGGGGGTATCGCTGATTACCGAATCTACGAGCCCCTTCCAGACATTGATTACTATCCTGGGCTTCTTTGGTTCATACGGTATTCGAGGAATCGAGTGATGGGAGCCGGCAAGGGTCCAAAGGGTGGTGCCGCTTGCATACTGGGTCTTATATTCGCAATGGCCTAAACCCACGGTGACCATGTGACGAGCGGCCATGTAAATGTTTTGGATGTAGGGATCTTCATTTCCACAGTTCTCAAGGAACTTCTCCAGGGTGGCGGCCGTTTTATCGGGCGCTTCGTTAATGTCGATCATCGTTTCTCACTCCGGCGAGTTTTGGGTTGGCGCCATCAAGGTCCGTGAAGCTCACTTTTTCATTGCATTCGGGGTGTGCGTATTTAAGGCCGGTCGCTGTTTCCCAGGGGCACATACGATGTTTCCAGGCGCGAATATAGCGCAGTGAACACATGTGGCCTTGCCATCATCAATCATGCGGCCTCCCTGATGATCCGGTCTATGACGGCTTTGGTTTCAGAGATCATGTAGTCTTCGGGACAGCCGAAAAATCCCCAGCAGCTATTGACGACTTCCCCTGCTTGTCGTTCCCCCTTGGTTATCTCGTAGCCGTAGACATTGCCGGTGAGATAGTGGTCATATTCCGCGACTTCGGCTTCCAGCAGCTTCATTACTTTTTCGAGAATCTTCCGGGTGACTCGCTTGGCATTGTATTCTTTCCGGACATCCTTCTTCGTGACAAAGATGTAGCCGAGCATTCCCCAGTCCCAGCCCTCAGGATCACACGCCCTGAACCTTCCGCTTTCCGTGCTGATGGTGATTCCGCTGTGATCGTACAGGTAAAGAGGAAGGCAGATCGGCTTCTCTTCTTTCAAAAATTGAATGAATTCCCCCGGACTTCGGAACTCGTGCTGGTCGCCAAGATTGTAGCGTCGGTGGAAGCAAACCATGGTGCCAAGGTGGTCGAATTCCTCACGGGGATCGGGTATGTCTTCATCAGGAAAGATGTTTATGGTGTGGCCTTTATATTCTATTGAATCGATGCATTGCATGGATCATCTCCTTCCGCTACACGTCATCGACTGTTTCCCTCCTTCTTCACCCATGCATCGCCTTCGGGCTTAAACCAGGTGCTTTCCGAAAAGCCTTCATCACCCTGGACATCGACCAGCGCTTCCAGGACCTCATCGGCGAAGTCGGCTTCGTACTCTGAACCACCACGCATGGCGCTCTTGATTGCTTCGTCACATAGGTCTTGTTCAGCTTTCTTGCATGCCTCTTCAGGGGATTCGGCTTCGACGCCACGCACGGTGAAGCGCACGACCGAAAATAAATGGACATCATAGTTTGGCACTGCCTTGGGTTCCCTTCTTGTAGGCATCATGGTGATCCGACTTGACGCCCACCTCTCCTACGCTTCGGGTTTGAGTAGAGAGGCACCCGGTCAGGCAAGCCTCCCGCCAGCAATTGGCACTTTCTAAGGCGTTTTTGAGAGCTTCAAGGAGCTCTTCTTTCGAGACGGTTGCGAGATTTTCGGAAAAATATGTGAAAATGAGGTCATCCATTGTTGTTCGCCTTTTCAATAGGGGCGGCCCGTATCAGCGCCGCCTCCAAAATGAGCTATGCTACCACCATCCTGTTGCGTTTCAGAGGAAGTGGGCGCCGCGCGCCTCATGCACAAAGAACGAAGGGAGCTAGAACCGGGATGGGAGCGGTTTCACCCTCGAATGTTCAGGGGCGTTTTCGCTCGACTTTTCAAGCTGTTCCTCCCGCCGCGATTCCTGAAGCTCTTGTTCCACAGCAAACGCCGAAAGAAGTTGCATGCTGTCCTGCAGCATATGGTTGTTACCGAGAAATGAATCCATGAAGTGAGGATGAAAGAACATGTTTTCCCCTTTCTAACGAATTTGAAGGTTCTCGCAGTTCCTAAAAGGGTGGCCCTACATGGAACCACCCCGATCTCATCTCAGTTCTTCAGTTATCCCTCGTGTCACCCTGCAATGAAGGACCTCTTTGATTTCGACGTATCCTTTAGCCTTGAGCCGGGCGAGCTGTTCGGCGAATTCCTCCATGCCTTCCATGTCCTCGGCATCAAGTGCTTCCTGCGTCACGGCGCCTTCGAGCCTATCTTCTTCGAATTGCTCGACGCTTCGAGGCTCAGGATGAGTGAAAAACCGCGAAGCGGATACGGTGTCATCGCCGAAGTCCAGAATGTAAACCCTCTTTGCTGCATCCATTGTCGGAACTCCCCCCCTCAATGAAAGGCCTGCCTCTGCGTAAGAACCGTACTGAGAAGGCTATTCTGCGGTCTGCTCGGGTTGTTGTCGCTCCCATTCGTTCAGGGCTTCCTGGATCTGAGCCCGACCCTCAGCGCGAGCCTTCCTCTTCCAGATCCTGCGGGTCCTGGCTTTATGCTCACCGCAAATGTAAGGGCGGTAGTCACCAGATTTTCCAGGAAGGCGCCCACAACTGCTCTTGAATCCATAAGCTTGGATGGTGCCCACATCCGGATAACCAAGTTCAGGATCACGCGGGATTCCATACGGTTTCACTGCATTAACTCCCCCAAGGAAAGGGCGGCCCCGGTGTAAGAACCGCCCAGATCCGGGTTAGTTTGCCGGTTGTTCGGGTTGTACTCCCTCCGTCGGTACAGCTTCAGCAGGAGGTGTTTCCGCTCCGGCGGGTTGTACCTCAGTCGGCTCAGCCTGCTGATCCTGCTCAGCTACAATAATCCCCGGTACGAGCCGATCAGCGAAAATGAGCTTACCGTCCGGTGACTTCGTGACTACTCTGTCCTTGAAAAACGAGTACTTGGGGTTGATCGCATCCGTGAGAAACGTTTCAATGCCGCCCTTTTTCACGGTCGGGAACTCCTTCAGCACCAGACTTACCAACGCTTTCCGGTCCATGCCGAGCTCTAAAATTTCCGTCACTCTGGCCAGATACGGCCTTTTGTTGACTTTCGGCTTCGGCGCGGGCTTTTCTTCGGGCTTAGTGTCGCCTTCACTTGCAACCACCGGACCCTCAACAACCGGACCCTCAACAACCTGGTTTTCAGCTTCGGTAACTACAGCTTCCTGACCTTCGGTCTGAGTTGCAAATACCTGAGCCTCGGAAGCTTCGACTATGGTTGCCGGAGTAGTTTCTTCCGCTATCTGATTGGTGTCTCCTGTCTGATGTTCAGATGCGTCTGTGTTATTGGTAACTTCCTTGACCTCTTCCTGTGCCTTTTTCGTCTTCTTTGACATGATCTTTCTCCTTATTTCCGAGTTAATTCCAACCTTTGTAGTTAATGTTATAAGTGGCAATGACTGATATCACAAGCAAAAAGTTGGGTTACATCATGATACAACCAAAAATAATTCAGGCACTTGTGATGAATATCTTAAATGCTCTTATTTAGTTGTAGTCGATGAACTTCTTATTCGTATATATATTGAGATGAGATGGGGTCGGATACCACAATTCCTTTGAAGACATGGAAAGGCAGGCGGTCGTATCACTAAAGCTTACTGGGTGTAAGTGGTGGTTAGGTTAGGCTGTAAGAGCGACTTTCTGCGGTGCCTGAGGACATCGGTCAACGGTTTGAGCCTGAAGAATAATATCGCGAAAATCGGTCAGGGCTATTCAAGAAAGAAAAGTTGGCAGGTGCCAACCCCCTCGAAGGTTGCGAGTTCAACACATCCGGACCATTTCCATTCTCCTCGCTCGATCAGGATTCTCACCTTTGGCAAGCTGTCTTGAAAAAGAGAAGACGGACAATCCTGCCTTGACACGAGCGTTCTACACTGTACACTGGTCCCTGAGCATTCCTCCACCACCGGGCCTTAAGGCGTCTGCAACCAGTCCTGTGGCAGAGCTTTGAGAAGGAGGTTCCTATGTCGATCCGCATAACATGTCGAGATAAATGGCTGGCCACTGGCAAGTCATGGAACACACAGGGGTTTATCGAATATCTGCCAGGAAAACCGAAAGCGTCTTCTGCGGACAGGATAGCAAGTCACCGCATATTATGCGGATCAACCTAATGAGTTAGCACACAGGAGGGGAAATCAAATGAATCTATTCGCGTCATTGCAAAATGACACCGTTTACATCGAGAACACATCCGGTGAGAGGACTGGCCCGTACAAGACTGCGATAGCATCAAAAGGCGGGTTTTCGGCATCGATCTTCGAAGCCAGTTTGGACGTTGAAGAAGGTTGGAAGTTGATTCGCCCACTTCCAAACGGCAAGGAAGAGTTGTTCACCATCTTGGAGGTCAATTACAGTCCAGGTCTTCATAGCATTCCGCCGCACTGGACTTTGAAGCTCAAAAAAGAAAGTTCACTGGCGACCGGACCGCGCTCGTCAACCACGATAAATATCGCCCACTCTTCTGGCATCCAGATCGGCGATCACAACGTCCAACATATCGCAAGCAGTCTCGTTGGGCTGATTGAAAAGATTGAGGCATCAAGCACATCAGAGCAGGAGAAGGAAAAAGCGAAAAGCCTACTGCGTAGCGTCCTGGAAAATCCTACTGTGGCGGCTGTGCTCGGTAGTGCGACATCTGGTGTTCTGGGCCTTCTCGGAAGTAAATGAGTGCTAACCTGCACAATGAACCCGGCGAGCAACCACGGGGCAAATTAATCGGTTCTTCCCGATAGGCCTTGGCCGTGGTTGCTCGCGGGTTATCGGCACCGTTCGGGCCAATGAGCAATCCCGGAAAAGTTCAAACATCTCTCTTGGACCTTGAAAATCAGGGCGCGAAATGACGCAACCTTCCCGAATCATATGTTTCTTTCACCATTGGTTAGTTCGGGCTCAAGGATCTGGCAAGCTCCCTTGAATATTGAATTAACTCCGCCAGGGATGTAATATGAACATGAGCTTTCCTGGCCGTCCGCTGATCTTCGGACGCAGTTGAACGATAATGTAAAAAAACGAGTGGCCACGAATCGTTGCTTCAAAAGGGAGGCCGGTGCCATCATGGCTCATGAGCAAAAAGCAATCGTACTTACAGCCCTACCAGTTGAGTACCTAGCGGTGCGTGCACACCTGACCGGTATGCGCGAGGTGCTGCACCCAAAAGGGACGGTGTACGAACAAGGCACATTCTCTTCTAAAGCCATCAGCTGGCAGGTAGCTATAGTTGAGATCGGACAGGGCAACCCAGCCGCCGCTTTAGAGGCCGAGCGAGCTATCCAGCATTTTGCACCAGACGTCATATTATTCATTGGTATTGCAGGTGGAATAAAGGATGTAGTTCTCGGTGATGTAGTGGCAGGAACCAAGATCTATGAATACGAGTCTGGCAAAGACGAGGTGGCTTTTAAACCAAGGCCAAATCTGGCCATTTCAAGCTATCGACTAGAACAGCGGGCTCGTGCTGAAGCAAAGAAAGGCAAATGGATTCGCCGAATCAAAACCAAACAGATTTCATCGTCCACCCCGAGTGCCCTCGTTGGTCCAATTGCCGCTGGGGCCAAGGTACTGGCATCGCTTAGATCTGCGACTTCCGCATTCATCAGGTCACAATACAGTGACGCCTTGGCTGTGGAAAAGGAGGGGTATGGTTTTCTAGCGGCAGTTCACGCCAATCCTGGAATAGAAGCCCTAGTGGTGCGAGGGATCTCCGATCTTATTGACGATAAGGGCCAGTCGGATGCAGAAGGGACTCAAGAGATCGCAGCAAAAAATGCCAGTGCGTTTGCGTTCGAGGTATTAGCCAGTTTCGACATTTCGGTCGGGACCTCAGATCTGAAGCAGGCTGATCGGGTCGGAATCGAGAGTCCGCCTCATGGAATGACTTTTTTTACTTCGAGAAAAAGTTACAACGATGCGGTGACTGACGCTATCAACTCCAATCCAAGACTTTTGAGAGCCATTTTAATGGGTCCTCATTTCCTTCATCCTGAATGGATAATAGAACGGAGAATGAGTTCAGATCCTCGCAAGAGTTTTAGCAGAGCCTTGAGAGAGTACCTCAAAACTTCATGTAGTATAGCAAATAGGGATATACGAATAATAACGCGCAACAGTAAGAGATATGTTGATTATCTAAAATCTTTATTAAAGCCCTCTGAATTTAGCAGATTCAAGACAGAAGTGATCACAAATCTTCACGAAATCTTTGGCAATCCAAATAAACAATCATTTATATCTTTGTGCTGCTGTGTCGATATAGGACATTTTCATGGTATCGTAATAGCCGATGATGTTTGTTTCATCACATCCCGGGAAAAAGAAGAATCTAAAATCGAATCCGGAATTATGGTGCGCAACAATCCAGTGTTCTTGGAATGGCAGCTAGACAAATTCGATCGGGCGTTTAATTCTGCTTTCCGGGGAATAGCCCAGCAGATAAAGAATGCTGAGACTTTTATTTCATCATTGGAGACATTGATTCTAGATAATCCCCTGCCGCCAGAATAGGAGAAGTACGTTGCCAGAACAAAGTCCCATTTGCACGAGGATATTCCCGCGAATCAACCGGTATTTGGATCCGAAGTCACCGGAGTGCTGAGTGTCGCACAACACTCTTTGTGGATAACTATATGATTCAATGAATTCACTAAAGGAGATGAGGCCACATGCAATACGACACCGGTTGTCTGACCAAGGATCAGTTTCTCCAAATGTGCTCTTCGATCCCTTTACGACGTATTCCAGTAGTCTATACCTTCCTCACCCGTGACCCTGTTGCCTTAACCTCGCTGAAACTTTTGTCACAAGTCGATCTTTATCAACTCGCTTCGCGTGCACCTCGATTCGAAAGAGAGTTTGAAAGAAAGTTTAGTGTTGAATGGAAACCGTTGATACATGGTCCAATCATTATGTATCGGAATGATTTCCTCGATTGGGATTTGGTAAAAGAGAAAATCCAGGAGGCATTGACGAAGTTCTATGAAACCAACGCCAGATCCGACATGCACCAAGCTACAGAAACTCTCGTAGGAGAAATCAAAAAGATTAAGGACACAGTACTCCAGAAGATAATCTGGATAGTCTTATTTGGGTTTTTGGTACAGTTTAGTGCTGGTTACTCTATAGAAAAAAGCAGGATAACCTCGGGGACACCAAAGGCGTTTGTGTCAACAGCGCTTAATGGAAGTGATTCAATGCTTGTAAGAGTACAAACCTTAAATGTAAGGGAAGGACCATCCAAAAATGCTCGTATCATTGGACATTTACAATGCGGGTTCACTGTTAAAGTTATTGAAAAAAGAGAATCTTGGTCCCTTGTGGAGTGGCGGTCTCAAAGTTCCGATATAATGCTAAGAGGTTGGGTTTACAATCGATACCTCAAGAATGCCCCGTGAAAGACACGCTCGAATCGACCATCAGGAAACGCAAAGCGAAAAAGATGCCTGGAGGCCCTGGTACTAGCTATTTGGCCTCGAAGGATCAATTTGCGGCTCCGGCTGCGATTCCACATTTCTCTCCTCTGTAGCGTTGTGCGGTGGACCATCCCGTCCCTTTCCATCTTTGGATCATATATGTTCAATGTGATTTTGGACCAGAGATGGTTGAAAAACCCGGAAATTGCCCCGGTCGATGCGAAATACCTGCTCATAAATTCATTGGGAGATAAGCCCGGTCTCGTTGCTATATCGTGGTGTTTGACGGGTTACAGTCGTCCAGGACGTGTGGAACAGTTCTTATACCATCTTGCGTTCAAGATTGAACTAATATATTATGCAACCCACCACTGAGGAGGGGGTTGCGCATGCCAAGGAAAACCAAAGTGTCGAGGGAGGCGCTTGAGTTGGCGATGGAGGCCGCACGGAAAGCTAAGACTTCCGATGATCTCAGAATGGCTCAAGCCCTACTTATTCCCGGTCTTCTCGATATCCCTGACCGCATCACTGCTCAAATAATCGGCCGCACCCGGGGAACTGTAGTCCAATTGCGGAAGAGTTTCGTGGCATTAAAACCATCCAAGGCCCGCAACTGGGGTGGGCGTCGATACAGCTACATAGCTATCGAGCAAGAACGTCAATTCTTGTCTCGGTTCTTGGAGCAGGCCAAACAGGGTGGCATTCTGGTTGTCAGTGAGATCCGCCGGGCCTTCGAGGCCCTGGTGGGGCATAAGGTCGCCCAAAGCACTATTTACCGGATGCTGGACCGGAATAATTGGCGAACGATCATCCCAAGACCCAGGCATCGAGAGAGCAACACTGAAGCCTGGGAGGGTTTTAAAAAAACTCCCCAAAATGGTGGCTAAATGCGCTAGGGCGCTTGCTTCCGTTGGAGTACGCCTGCTTTTGTTTTTTCAAGACGAAGGCCGTTTTGGAAGAATCAGCACCCCCCGCCGTTGCTGGGCGCCTCGCGGAATCCGCCCCAATGTGCCCAACCAGATCGTGCGCGAGTATACTCATGCCTTTGTTGCGGCATCTCCACATAATGGCGGAATTGATTCGCTTATCATGCCCCAGGTTAATGAACAGGCCATGTCTATCTTCTTGCAAGAAGTGAGCAGTCGGCATCCAGACGAGTTCATTCTCATGGTCATGGATGGCGCCGGGTGGCATAGAGCCAAGGCGCTCAGTGTGCCCGATAATATGGCTCTGATCTTCCTTCCACCTTACAGCCCGGAGCTCAATCCGGTGGAACACATTTGGGAATACATCCGAGAGAACGATTTCCGCAACAAAGCTTTCAACAGTATCGAGGCCGTCGAGGATCAATTGATGGAATCCCTGCAAGCCCTCGAAAATGACCCGGCATCAGTGGCAAGTATGACCGGTTTTTCCTGGATTGTTAGTATGAACTTGAACGCTAAATAGTATTAAATGGAGGAACAGCACGGCAGTATGGTCGTTTGAGAGGTTCAGTGCTCCCGCTCAAGCAGGTCCACACGGGTAGTGTTTCCCCGCTCGTCACAAACATCAAAGACCATAGCATAGATCGACTGCGGATCGCGCTGGATCTCGAGCGCCTTCCGAGCCGCCTCTTCTGGCGTCTTCGCGTCGATCTCTATTCCCCACGTCACGCTATAGGTTTTCATGATCCCTCGCTCAGCGATGACCGCAAATTTCGCCGCCGCTAGCCCTCCTTTAGACTGCGATTTTCTGACATCGCCTTCATTTCTTTCCAAATCAACACCATGGCCAATGTATCAAGATGACAATACTCAAGTAGTTCTTTATAAATTCTCTCCCTCTCACATGAGTCCGCCTCCTGAATCATCTTCACCCAGGCCGCCGAAGCCATGTCACCGTTGTTGATCGGCAGGTTCTCGTAGGAGTAACCGTCCACAAGAGCGGGAAGCACATGCTTGATTGAATATGAGCCGTTTAATTTCCAGTGGTAGATGGACTTGTCACGGAATGGCACCATCAGGTCCCGGATATGTTCAACAACGGCACTAATTTCGGCGCGCTTTTCCGGGAAACGGACGGCCACTTCTTGTAATCGCTGGACCTCAAACGTCTTGTTCCATGTAAGAATGCAGGCGCCGGGAGGAATCGCAGCCAGGAGATTGGAAAGAAACTCCTCACAGGGGTTTTTCAGGTCTTTTGCCAGGTGAGCGTAATGGACGGGATCCGCTCCTTCTTTTTCAATTACGTGCAGCGAGAACTGGAAAGGCAACTGCTCGTAGGGCCTCATGCCGTCGAACAAAGGGATCGGGACCATGTACGTAGTCTCAAAATCCATGAAGCAGAGAGGAAACCAGAGAGAATCGAGGAAAGCTTTGACAGCATTTTTGTCAATGTGGTTCTTCCGGTATCGAAGTCCGTCAAGTTGCAATCTCTGCTGCCAACCCAGCGTATCGGCCGGCACATCTTCCATTTTCACGGTCCCTTTCCGATACAGCTCCCACGCATTCGGACGGCCAGTCCCCCGGAAATCGAAGACAGAGTTTTCGGGTATATGCGCCCAGCAGTGACCATGGAACGTGCAAGTGTTGGGATCATCGCAATTCGGGCTTATATCGATCTCCGGCATATCGTTCTGCAGCAGTGCCTTCATTTCCGCCAGCTTTTCGGCGACATCGGACTGCTTTTTCCGGATTATTTCCGTCAAGTCAACTATCGTGAAAAGCTGCCCCACATCGATAGGGCCCTGCCACACGTAATCCGTGTTTAAGTGAACCAGGCAGGCTTTTGCCAGAGGGAGCCCGGTACCGGAAATGACGTAATACTGGATGGCGATATCGTCTGGGTATTGTTCCTTTAGGTTCGCAGAACTTTTGACTTCGTATAGTTCCCAACCGTCCTGGCCGAAATGCAAAATGTCGGCTTTTATGAACACGCCGCCGTGACTGAAGGCCCCTTCGTAAATGGTGGTGGCGCCGTGCGCAATGGCGTCCTGAGTCATGGCCAGTTGCTTCGCGTGGGAAAGACCACCGTACGGGACCAGAACTCCCCCTGGAAAAAGCTCCTGTGCATGCTGGCCCACTTCGGCAGCGAAAGCGAACATCGACTCCCGTTCCGGCGACACCTCATCTTTCAGTTCCGGATGGTAAATTTGAAGCCACAGGGTCTTGTGGCACCGAAGCCCTGTCATGTAGAGCGATTTGCTTAAATACTGGTTGCGTTGTGGGGTAATACTCATGGGGACCTCCGCACAGGGAAAGCCCGAGGGCTTCATGTTCTCTGACCTTTTTCAATCATAGGCATACGGGAAGCTCCTCACTCAGTGGGATAATCTCGAAGGGGATGGCCTTTTTGTACATTTCCCGCACCCTTCGTTTTATCTCGGCCGGGTCGAGGTCTTTTATCTCTTTGAGAAAGGCAACGTAGTCTTCACTCCCTTCGTAGATTTCTACCTCCTGCATCTTACCGTCGACGAGGCGGTTGTAACTTGTTCCCCCAGCGTAATCGCCTCCTGCTCCCCAAGTCTTGTCATATTCGATGGAGTGTGCATACAAGAGGCCTTCGAGTTCATCCCATTCGCCGTAATTGATGTCGTTTGCTTCGAAATCGACTACGTCCTCCTGGAACTCCAGATACTCATAATACAGGGCATCTTTCATCTGCTCCGGGTCATTATTGAACTCGGCCCGGAGAAGCCACTCGTAATCGATTTTCCGAATCTGAATTGATACATGTGTCCTATCTCCCATTTCCTTTTTCTCCTCCGATCCCACCCTTTAAGAGCTGAACGGGACAACCCGGAAAATCTGAACAACTGCGAAAACTGCGCGATTACCATCGAGAGCGAATTCTCCGCCATCCGGGATAGTGCTGCCTGACAGTTCCTGGTAACTCCGACTTACGATGACATTCAGCTCGTCCGTGTCTATTTCAGGCCGGTGTTCAAATTCCAGCACTTCTGGCTCTTCGCCGTTAACACCTGGGAAGTATGCCCGGAAGGATTTCCCACTGGATTCCACTACAATGCCAGGCGCTGGCTTCGCGTCAAGATTAAAGGTTTGACGTGTTTGGATATTCACAACGTCTCCTTTTCTCCATGTGAATAAAGGTAGAACACTACTCGTGTTATTTATATGTGCTTTTGGCTCAATTAACAAGCAAAGAATAAAGGGAACTGTGGCTTTTTAATGGAGGTTTGATAGCTTTTCTTATGAAACGTGATTCGAGTGAATAATGACAGGAAAAAGTTGCTGAAACCGAGATCGGCCAGATAATAGGGTTGATCGCCGGATCGGGGCGGCACGTTGGATAATACCTATGAGGTCAGAACCATGGCGAGAACGGGAGATTTTGGGCGTGATACCCTATTTACAGTCGGTGCCCCGAACTAATTTGTGGGCAATGGGCCAATGTTGCGTTTTGAGCACCTATTGGAACCTTAGATGCACGTTTAAGGTTAAGTAGTCGACATTCCTAATATCATTTTTATCGAAAACCGAAGGAGTGGACTTGGTGAGGATTCATTGAGGTTGATCAACTTTCACCTCGTGGCAAAGTGGTATATGACGCCCATGATGCTCTACCATCCCCCTCGCTCAATTTCATCACAACGATTCAGGCAGTCTGGGTCACCGATGTGCTGCCAATAAGCGCTTCTGCATGATTCGCGGCAATCATTTGCTCTTTGAATTCTTTCGTTGCGTTCTCTTTCCTTTCTTTCCATTTCCTCCATCTTTCCCTCTAGTTCTCTTTGCCTGCTTTCCATTTCCCAATTCCCATCTGTTCCGCTCACGGGATTTCTTGTATTAGGATTGAAATTAGGTATTGGAGTAGACTTCTGTACGTCATGGGGCCATGTGATATTATTAGAAGTGCTGTGTATCGACTTTTGTTTTGGAACATTGTCAGACTCTTTTACAATCTGCTTGATATCTCCTGTGGGTATTGACACTTCCCCATCAGCCATTTCGCACTTTACAATGCCATGTCCGTCGTCCCAGACGCTCATCACTTCAATCGTGTTGCCATTCTTAAGTATTATTTCGTCGGCCATAGAAGATGATGACATAG
Source organism: uncultured delta proteobacterium (assembly GCA_963805125.1). Taxonomy (GTDB): domain Bacteria; phylum Desulfobacterota; class Syntrophobacteria; order Syntrophobacterales; family Syntrophobacteraceae; genus SbD1. The sequence goes on from CAWDTD010000003.1 coordinate 771,378, forward strand.
ATAAAGCTAAACACAAAAGAGACAAAAGTAATAGCCGTGATACCATAGACATTCACCTATGATCAGTAAATCCATTTCCTATGTCTTCTTGCTCTCTCTTTGGGATGATACCTCATCTGCTAATCCACACTGCACTCCCAATGCCTCCATTGAATCAGGTGACGGGTCACCTGTATTTTCATCGGGTGGCGGGGAAGAAAACTTTAACTCTTTATACAGAGTTGCTTTAGGCTGGCTCACATGCCGATTCGCCCGGACAGACTGATACATATGCCAAATACCTCTGCGTGGATTTGTTGGCTGAGAAACCCGGTCTCGTTGGTATATCTTGGTGTTTGTCCCCGGTGGCCACTTCAAAATCCCCCACTTGCCGCCGACTCAGGTCCCCGGTCCAGCATTCATTCGCGTAGCCGCCACGTTCCCGGCTTCAACCCGATAAACCAATCATATGGGACACTGGCTACCGCATGGGAGCAGCGCTTGCCCGGGCGAAGGTTTCGATTGAAACCGGAGAATCTCGACCCCACTCAGGACCGGCGCCGCATATAAGGCGGGCTCACTGGCATTCCTTCTGGCAAGGGCCGAAGAGTGAACCGGAAAAACGCTCCATTGAGGTCAAGTGGCTTCCTCCGATCCCGGTTGGTGCGGGCGATTTGGGAGATATGATTCCGACAATCAGGCTTGTGAAGTAGGTTAAAGGGGAGATTTTGATCTGTCCATTTTATAGTCGAAGTCGCTTTCCAAAGCTCGGTGGCGATGTATTCCCGATTTCCGCTACTTGGAATCTCTCACACAGTGCCTGATTCGTGCTCTTCCAGGATGCCTCAAATTTCCAATCCTCGAGATTCTCAACCGTTGCGGTTTTTGAATCCGTCTGGTGAAGGGTGCTCACTGGCAATGGGTTGATTCGCCCGGATAGAACCGATACATATTTGCTATACCTCTGCACGAATTTCTTGGGCGTGAAGCCCGGTCTCGTTGGTATATTTAGGTATTTGACGGACTTCACAGGTTCGCGTCTGGACAGTTCGGCTCACGTGCGAAGCCCAGGCGGGGTCGTGCCACTGGCCCTTGCCGAGATTGAAGTGATTAAAGTTGAGGTGATTTGCAACGTCACGTCGCTACGGTCTCTCTAAAAATGATACCGCCGCACATGCCGGATTAAGCGAAGATGCTTTCTGCTCCCGGTTTGAGGCTCTAGAATTGTTAGTCATTTAATGAAGGAACAGGGAATAAAGCAGGGATACAGGACCCAAATCGAAGCCACCGAAGGTGGAAACGACCGGGGGACCTGGGACATACCTCTTCTTTCTCTCTGAATCAAGAGGAAGGAATTAGGCGAAGATCCTTTGTGCTCCAGGTTTGACGCTCTAGAATTGTTAGTTATTTAATGAAGGAACAGGGAATAAAGCAGGGATACAGGACCCAAATCGAAGCCACCGAAGGTGGAAACGACCGGGGGACCTGGGACATACTTCTTCTTTCTTGTTTCTTTCTGAATCAACAAGAGCAAGACAAGGCCCGGCAACGACCGCAACGAACCGAGCCGGAGGCGAGGTGAGTGGAGGGCGAGAGAAGGCGAAGAGTGAGAGAATGGGGAGTAATTACGAAGATCAGCAAAAAATGGGGACACAAACCGGGAGCAGAGCAAGCGAACCGAGCCGGAGGCGAGGTGAGCGAAGCCTGGGACGGCGCAAAGATTGAGAATCGAGAATCAGGACACATCGCGCCGATGGCTGAAAGCCAAGCCGCACAGCGAGCACAGTGCGAGAGATTGAGTAAAGTGTGAAGGATTGAGTCATGAATAGGATTGAATCACGAAACATTGAATCACGACAGATTGAATCGAAATCACTTGATAGGACAGGGATATTGAGTACGCATGACTGACATATAAGACTTCGACATGATTGAATGTAACTGATCAGAGTATCGAGATTGAATGATGAAGGAATCGTGAACAGGGAGTACAGGGATACGACGTCGGTTGAAGTGATTGATGACGCGTAGTGCGATACGTGAATCAAGATATTGAAGCTCCAGCCCGATACCCGAATAGAAATACTGACTGATTGGGCGGTGTAGCTCTTCGAACATATCTACGAGTTGACTGACTAAAATGCCGTGTCGGCGAAGGACATTCACTACTTTGAATTTTTCCCTTTTGCATTGTTCGTGTATTTCGAAATTACCTGATCCCACAGCTTCGGCCTTTTCTTCGCTGTTCAGGATAGCTTGTAGGAGCTTCTTCATAAAGTCCCGAATTACCACCTTCTCGTCCAGATCAAGGCTGGGTATCGCATCCAGTACTCCCGTATAAGGGTCCCCCTGAAATCCACGGTCGATTTTGGCGTAAAGCATCCTGATACTCAATCCGCTGAAATCAAGTTCCACAGTTGGTTCGCCATCGATTTTGATGTACTGTCGCCAATCACCTTCGATCTGCTGGATGCCCCAGTAGGTGTGCGTGTATAGCCGGCCTCCATGTTGCAGGTCATTCGTATAATTGGCTGTGAGGGCAGTTACCAGGGGCTCGGGGAAGTAACCAGGATAGTCCAGGTCAATTTGGTGTTCGTGGCATACGTGCCAGTACTTTCTCAAGACATCTGTCACATGATCGGTCTCACGTGTTGGCTTGAATGGAATCTCGATCTTTTTGATGTGTCGCTTCTGATCGCGTTTACCAGTCAATAGATTGGTAAAATACTTGTAGCCTTTATCAACAGTCTTCCTCAGGATGACGTACTTGCCTGGTTTGTAATCTATACCAGGGTTTTGTCTCAATGGCAGCATATTGAATCCTTTTTTCGGGTAGATCCGAGTATATCGCTTGATTGATTCATTTCCTTTTTTAACTCCAATATAGTTGTTTTTTTTCAATAACTTGACATCTTTGATTATGGTCGATGACAGTTTTTGACCTTCCCCTATCCAGTAATGAGTATCCATGGGGACTATCAGTGGTTTCTTCGAGTAAACCAGGTTGGCACATAGTATCTCAAATGTCTCAGTGCGGGATTCCCTGAAAATCCTTTGAGATGGTTCAAGGGTTCGGAGCAGATTATCGGCTACGGCTTTCTGAGGAGGAGTGAGTCGCAGGCACGGGTCGAGAAACCCCGCTTTGTTGAGGCGTACGCCATCGATATCTTCCACTCGGCTTTCAATGTCGGATTTAATCCGTTTTCCGAGCGAAGAGAGTGGCGGACCTATATTATCTTCAGGCAAAGGTTTCAATTTCTTTCTCATAGCTTTCAATCTTCTCACTGATTTATGGACGAGTTGATTTCGCAGGTCGGCCCGTCCGTTTCATTTCAGCTGCTGTTCGGATTTTGATCCAGCATTTGACATTGCGCCGTCGCTTTTCTCATATACCATTGATCCCACTCGATTTCTCCCAAAATTGACTCAACCGCCGCTCTTTGGTGCGGCAGGAGCGTGAGTTTTCCCCGTTCCACAAGGCTGACGTGGACCTGCGCGAGACCAACCAGTTCGCCAAGTTCGCGTTGGGTCAATCCGACTGCCCGGCGTGCGGCTCTCAGGTCCTTTTTCTCGATATCTTGGGTATTTACCATTGCAAAACTCCTCTGCGGTCGTTGGCATTTTGAAATTCTCAATATATTTGCTTCATGTTTTTGATTATTCCCGCATGCTTGAAAATCCAGACTTGCCATATTCGGTTGAATCGGAACTCAACAAAAATATTATGAAGGACATAAGTCCAAAAACATTGTTGAATCGATTGCTTATGCAATGAAGGCTTTTTACTCGATATTGAGGTTCGCGGAATGAGGGCCATTGAATGATAAAGGAGCCTGGATGAAGAACCAAAGCACGAAAACACGCGTTCGAACATCGAAGGAGATGGGCCCTGTCGAGACTGGTCCGAGTATGCCGATCAAGCCAAAATGCTCGATGCCACAGGAACCCAAATCGAACCGGAAAAGGCAGCATCACCAACTCGCCGGGAACCACACCGTATGCGCACCCACCCCGAACTCAACCCGGGTGAAAAAACAACCGAAGGAGCTTAAGGAATGACACCGACAATATATGGACTCACCCAAATCGGAAACAAATACTATTACGCTATGCAGAACCTGGCATTGGTCGTTCAATTACTGCCGCGTCCTATGGCTTGGCGCCGAACTCCATCCACCTCCTGGCAGCGGACGCACTGTAACGTCCTGCAACTTGGTACACTTGGGCTTTGGATGCTGGAATTGGACCCGGTAGCCGAGTTCGACCGCTCATCTTCCATGGTGTACAAACTGGTGCCCTCGACTGGCCGGTTCTGTTACGAGCCTGATTGGGATGACGCAATCCCGTTTTCAGATTGGCAGAAAGATACGGACTGGAAAGAAATCATTTCGGACCTCATGAACGAGATTGATCCAAAGGTACTCAGCAAACTGCGCGAATTTCCCCATTTCCATTGGCGGCTACTGGAGGCGATTCATGAATGGCAGGGATTTAAATACCTTATCGACCCCAATCCGGCTCTCTCGGCCTGCCTTGCCGGTCGTTTAAGGGTTGGAGCGAACAATGGGAAAAGACGGCACAGGCTCGATTACAAAAACCTTTACTACCGCACCGAAGCACAAATTGCCGGCGTATTAGGGTTTGGCAGTACTGATGAGGTTGTAAGAATATTGAGAAAGGTACAGCCCGATGCGTGTAGACCGCATGCTCTCGCTGGCCTTGCGGATCTAATTGCAAATCCGGTAACCAGGAGAGCCTTGATTGACGCTGAGGTGATTAACGACCCAGCTCTCCTTTTTCTGCGTAATCCATATCTGTCCCGCCATCTAACTGGAAGCTTTCTTTCAGACATTGCAAGGATGTTCCCGCACTCGCTCGACATTTTATCCTGTCCCTCGGGATCACTTCTCCGTGGAGGTACCAAGGCGGATCTATTTACGTGGAAGTACCAGCAGGCGCTCGAAGTGGTTCAGTACGGCGAGGACCCCACCATTCACTCCCTTGAGGATCTCGAAAGGAAGCATTCAGCTGTTGCCATGCGACGCCTTTATCACCCGCTTCCCGGATAAGGGGACATGGGATCAGTCGGTACTGGGGCAGATAAAGCAGGGTATCGCATACACATATGATCTTATTTTCGTGTCCTTTTGAAAGATGTTCCTCATAACGCTATGTAGGAGAGATGTAAAAAGTTTCTCTCTCGCGACAACCTCAACACGGGCAGGCGGGTTGCAAGCTGCAAACTCCGCGGATGGAGGTGCGTCCTGAAGCGCAAAACCGGTCCCATCGACGTATAAGCTTGCGTATTCCAATCGGAGATTGTATACTTTTTCCAATCTCAGCCGGGCAACTGAAGTTTTTTCGGGCAAAGACCCGACCCGGAAATGCGGTTGTGATGCTTGGCACTGAACTTGGTGCATTATTCCGGGCAAATTGTTAGCGTTTGATTTTATGACTGAAGAGGATTATATTCCGTGTCCGAGCGGGATGTGTCCGCGCAATATGAACGCATCCTTCCCCCCCTCGCTTACATATTGCGGCACAGACTTGTAGAATCGCTTCCACTGCTAAAGGGCGGTCAAAATGGCTCTCTGGGAATTCGGGAGTGACAGGGACGCGGCCGGCAGAGCGTTACTCTTCGCGGCCGCACTGCTCGACGGTCCCCGAGGTACGGACTTTACGGAAGTTGCTCCATTCGGATGGAAGCACCGAATCTGTGGTGTTGGGCTAGTTGCGAAGGATCAGACTCAAGTCGTGCCGGCCCTGTTTATCGAACGAACAGATCCCATTTTTGAGTTATCTGCCCTAGACTGGCGCGAAGTTCCCGAAGCAAGAAATGGGTTGCGCGAAGCATTTGGTGCCAATCTCGATTGGGTGGGCAATGTCGTCGCTGTACCGGTTGCGCCTAGTTCGCTGCACGCTCGTTCTGGCGGGCCGGTAAATGTCCTCGGGCAAAATGGACAGCTGGGCGCTCCCGTGACTTGGGACGGCGACAGCGGGTATCTTACTGCAGGGCATGTTGGTCAATTGGTTAATGAAAATGCTTATGACGAAAATGGCGTTAACTTCGGGAGGGTAGTATTCGTGCGAACCGCGAGTCCTATCCAACCTCAGGGTTGTGCCGGTTCGAGCGTTGATGTTGCCGTTATCAGACTAAATCGCGATCTACCGCATAACAATAACTTGCTTATTGCCTCCATTGCCGCACCCCAGCCAGATGGCAGAGTCGAGGTCCATACGCGACGGGGTGTGAAGATCGCGCAAATATATGGGGCCGCAAGATGGTGGTACGTTTCAGGCGGCCGAGTGACCCTTACAGAGGTGTACCTTTCCAGCAGAGGAGTAACCCAGGCGGGTGATTCGGGCGGCCCAGTTCTGCTGGCAGGAGCGACAGGACAAATCATCGGGCACATAGTGAGCGGTGGAACCGCCACTTCGTGCTTTCAGGACATCGCTCATCAACTCTCTGAAATCCGCAAGGACCCTAATTTTCAGGCCATCCGACTTTGACGGGAGGTGGCCAATGGAACCGTTGAAAGTTTTGTTTTGGGTGAGCACGACGCTCGCGGTCTCATCGTTTCTGATCTTTGCGGCCTTCGCGAAGCAAAGGTACGATGAAGTCCAAAGTCTCGCGAAAAAGTTTCATCCAGAAAAGGGCGAAACCAAATCAAGCGAAGGGATGGATACTGGCCTCCAAAGCCTGCCGGATGGGGGCACTATCGAAGCATTTTCGAAATTGACGGATAGCTTGTCCAAGGCGCCTATTTCGGTGGCTGCTCTGATCGCAGCCATGTTCTTTATATTGATCGCGCTCGGAGCTTCAGCTCTGGAAGGCAAGAGCAAAAACAAGCCTCCGGACGGCGTAAAGACATCCTTGATTACGCAAGCAACTCATTGTGTCGTCGGCTACTTCGGCGACGGCAAGTATCAACTGCCTTCGACCATAGATGACTCATCGCCTGGTTGTCTCAGTGAGCTAGCCGATAGGTTGCGACGGGAACGGCCGGGTCTTCTGCTTTTGATCGGGCGCTGCGATCTTCGTGAGATGACGCCGGAAACTAGCAAGACGTATGGCAGCAATCTCTCGCTGGCATACCAGCGCGCGTTGTCGGTGCGGCAATACCTGCTGGGGCCAAAACCGGGTTCGTGGCCTGCGGTGTCAGATGAAATGGCGGAACGCGTCCTACCGTTAACCGGGGGCGCCTCGCACATCGGGAGAAGCGTGGAACCGGATCTGCTTCGTGAGGATCATGTTGTCGAATTGACTTCGTTTTGGGTTCAGTCAAAAACGGCGCCGTAGCGATCCTGCTCACGACGGACCCGGCGCAACCGGTCTCCCCGGCATTGTCGGCGCTGGCCGCCCGACCATCACTCCGGGAATGGCGGAAAGCGGAGCGAGCCTCTCTTCCTTAACAAACTTGCCATGGCGGTAATAGATCTCCAGCGTCTGGCGTCGAGCCATCGGCGTAACGCCGGACAATTGCCGGCTTGCATATTCTATTGGGAAATTGTAAGGTTTTGGGGCCTTCAGGAGTGCAGTGGGGGTTTTTCAGGCAAAAATTCGATCCAATATGCAGTTTGGATGCCGAGCGAAGAAGTTGATGCATTATTCCGGGAGAAGATAGAGGGCATCCATGCGATGTGTTTATGGGACGATGCGATTTGGCTTGACACTGTCGCCCTGTTGATAGAGGAAGGGCTATCCCGATTCATAAAAGCCAAAGGATTTAAAAGGATAGTCTGAAGCTCTTAGAACTGGAGCAGTCTCGGGGGAATAAATGACCTCTCAGGATAACCTACTCGGACGTTTGCACAGATTAGCTTCATCACAAGATGAGAATTTCCTTACAGAGTCGCTGGCTTACTTGCTTCACCGCTTGATCGCTGTAGAGCCTGCGGCTGCCTTATCTATTCTCAATAAAATCACGAATGGCAAGCTGTCCGACCTCCAGGATACAAGGTATGCCGAAGTTTTTACTCAGGTATCCACTGACTCAGGAAGGCCAGATTTATAGTAAGCGCATTAAATAAGTTGACACAGTTTTCTGATTCTAACGGGTTTCCATCTTTGTGACCGAGAGAATACCGCTACCTCAAGGTGCAACATAGTTTCATAGTATGTGTCGGTTGTCTCCTCGTAGCGAAGCATACGCCAGAGTCGCTCCTGGTAGTTGAGCTTCGGGTTGTAGGGCGGCATATAGTGAATGCTCAAGTTTGGATGCTCGGCAAGAAAACATTTCACTCGGGGTCCTTTATGCCAGGAAGCATTGTCGGTCCAGAGGTCAATGGTCAGCCCCTTGAAACGCAATACAATTTTGATGAGCATGTTCAGGAAACCGTCTGTGTTTCCACGCACCCATTTCATAATACCATGGAAGCCGTTGAGAGGATCGACCCAGCCAAAAAGATTAAGCCGCTTTTGGTGCTGGCTTTTGGTATAAATGTAAGTCTTCGTCCCCTTCTTTCCCCAGATTCGGCCCAGCTTCGGATGAAGAGAAAAGCCGGTTTCATCCTCAAAAAGCACCACCCGGTCACCGTCGCTTTCTCGGGCCTCGAGGAGTTTTTTTTAACTCATCTTGAAATTCAGCAACCCCCTCGTCCGTGGCCTGAACGTATCGGTAAAGCGGGCGGCGCAAAGAATAGCCCAGTTTCTTTATCATACTCTGGGCGTGCCGCACCCGAACCTTTACATAGTGGAATCTTTTCAAATACTCGACAACCACGACGCCGTCCCAGCGATTCCTGGATAAACCGAAGTCCTGAGGCGACTTTGACAGCGCATCATCAAGATCCTTCAGTACCTTCTCGTCGAATTGAGACGGCCTGCCAGGACGTGGATGGTCTTCAACCGCATCAAGCCCCTCCCGATTGGCCTTGTGAATCAATTTTATGGTACCCCATCGACTCAATCCGAAGAGGTTGGCGATTTGAGTGGAATTCCACCCCCCCAACATTAGCAGAAGAGCAGCGATCCGGATGCCAACCCATGCCCCAGGTATCTCTTCGGCCTTACGCAGAAGAGCTTCCCGGGTCAACTCGTGATGCGATAACGTCAATGCTTTCATTGTCTCCCCCTGTGAATTGGTTGGGAGACATAGTGGAGAAAGTTGCTAATTAAGTCAACTTATTTAATGCGTTTACTATAGTAATTTCCACCAAGAAACACCTGTTTTATATAGAGGTCAAAGTTGATTCCGATTTTGGAGATCGACAATTAGAGCGCTACCGAGATGAATTGGCAAAGTGTTTGGATAGAGAGGGGTGCCTTATTGCATTGACCCGATATTCTGTCAAACATCACGTTAATTCCCCCCCTCCAAAATCATCTTAATTCCCCCCTTTTGCCGAAGTGGGCATGAGTGATTGGTTGATTTGTCCCCCCGAATCGCCCAACCTGTGGATCATAATTTCCCCCCAACTTGTCTTCCCGGGGGGTGATTTTTTTGGGGGTTGGGGGGGGGGAAACGGAGGGAGCCCGTAGGGCGACCGGAGTTTCCCCCTCCCCCACCAAAGAGTTTTCGCTACGAGGGCATATATAGTCTTACCAGCTCCCGTGCTATCTTTCTGCTGTATTCGATGTTGGCTCTCGATTTGCCCCCGATCCAAACCGGATATTCACATCCGGCCTTACTGATCAAAATGCCGCCGTCCAAGTCCGTTATTTTGTGTATATCGGACCCCTTGGTGCACCTGTCAAACCATGTCGTGTTTTCTTCGGTAAACTCCACGTCCAGTGTTGTCATGCGCTGCTTGTCAGAGTTCCAGGCTAAAATTTCCATGGCTCTTATCCATTCTTCGTGTTGAGCGTTGACATGATTGTTCAGCCCACCGTCTGTGAACCGAGCAAGGGCATCACTGTTTTGCCCTGCCGGGACTCAGCTTCTTCCTGTATGACTCACCGCTGTCGATCATGATGTGGTGGGCGTTATGAGCCAGTCTGTCCAAAGCCGAGTTTGCTACGACCGGGTCCGGAAACAGGGACACCCAATCCTGTGGCGGTCGATTGCTGGTGATTATGATGGAGGATTTGAGGTGTCGCTCGGCAATAAGCTCGTATATGTCCTCGGTTTGGGTGGCCGTAAAAGGCGAAAGGCCAAAGTCGTCCAGGATCAACACATCGGGCTTGATATATCTTCTGATGCGCTTTTCCCAGGAATGATCCGCACGCGAAGCAAGAAGGCCTCGCAGGATTTTGGTGGTTTTTGCATAGAGCACCTCATAGCCTTTGCGACAGGCATGGTGCCCCAGCGCCTCGGCGATATGAGTTTTTCCAACGCCCGCCGGGCCATAGATCAATACATGTTCTTTCTTTTCTACAAACAGGCAGGTCGAAAGCTCCGTGATGTGCGATTTTCTAATCCTGGGGTTGAACGAAAAGTCAAAGCCTTCGAGCGTCTTTTCTTCCTCGAAGCAAGCGTTCCGGATCCTGTTGGCAAGCTTTTTGGCCTCTCGCCTCTCTATCTCATCCTGGACCATTCGTTGTAAAAACTCAACATGGGGGATCTCTTCCTCTCTGGCCTGCTCCAGCCGTACATCCAGAGTCTCGAGAAACCCGCCGAGTTTCAGAATCCTAAGCTGGGCAGCCAGTTGGTGTTGTGTGTTCATGAGCGATCCTCCCCGGAAAAGTAGTTTGAGTCGCGAAGGAAGCTTTGTCCCAGATCGGAGAGATTCGCTGTCGCTGCGGGAGCTTCAGTGGACAAGAGACCCTTTTCCAGCATGGACCTTATGCTGCGGTACTCGGTGCTTCCATAGGCAAGGGCTTTTTCCGATGCCCTCTCCAGGTCGGCCCCCCATTTCAAACCCAGCCTCAGGACCGCCTGCGCCTTTCTCATTGCGCGGTGGCCGCCCGCTTTGAGGATCTGTTTAATCAACGTTTGCGTTTGAGGTCCGTATTGGGCGGCTGTGGCCATGCAGCTTGCCGGCGTGCTCATGAGATAGGCGAGTTTTTCGGGCGGATAATCGGTGTGATCGGTTATCCACTTCCCCGGCTCCATTGATCGCGAATGGGTCTTGATCAGTTGATGATCCAGGAAAACCTGAACCGCTTTGCTCGTGCCCCGTACCCAGACTTTTTCCCCGATATAGCGTGTTGGCAACGAGTAGAAGGAGTTGTCAAAGACGATATGGTGATCGGGGTGTACCGTGCATTCCTTCCAGATGGGAATCTCAAAAGGCGCCTTCGGCAGCGGCTTTAAGTGCTCCTTTTCTTCTGAGATAAAGACGGCGTAAGGTTTACGCTTGGTGGTTCCGTGAATCTGGCTTCCAATCTCAAACCGGCACCATGCGAGGGCCCTTTCGTTGGCATCCCGGATATCGGTAAACTTGCGGCCGGCAAGTAGATGCTTTCGAACTACGGGAACCGATCTTTCAACTTTTCCTTTGTGTTTTGCCCTCCTTACACCCGCCGGGTCCGCCGCGAAACCATAATGCCTTTCCAAGTCAGCATATGCGTGGTGAATCCTTGGATCATAAAGATCAGGCTTGATAACGCCAGGCTTGAGATTATCCAAAATCACCCACTTCACCACACCGTGAAAAAATTCGAAGGCCCGGATATGGCAGTCGATCCACGTCGGTGAATCCTGGCGAAAAACAAACCGTACAAATCTATGCCGGCTGTGGGAAAGCGTCATTATGAAACACCAGGTCTTTCGATCCTTTCCCGACTCGGGGTCCCGCATGCGCCCGACATATCCAAAGTCCACCTGCGCCTCGTCTCCAGGCGCGGTTTCCAGATGAACCGTAGCTTCAGGTTTGCCCAAATTGAATTCATCGCCAACGTAGCGCAGAACACTGGCATAGCTCACTTTCAAGGCGTGCCGTTCTACAAGCAGCCGCATGACCTGTTTGGCCGTCATCTCCTTTTCCGTCAAAAGATTGGCAATCTCATCCCGGTAGCGGCCAAGTATCTGTTGGGCAGGCGCCCGTCGAACCAGGACCGACCTGTCCAGAACTGCCTTGAGTTTGCCAAGCATTTGCTGCTCATCGGGGAAAGGCTCCTCCCGCTTAAGTCCGGCGTCAAGGCCCGCATGGACGTAGCGTCGCACGGTCTTTCGGTCATATCCCAAAGACCTTGTTATCCCCTTGATGCTGGCTCCCTGGTGCCACTGATACAAAATCTCCATAACTTCGTTCATGTGGATTTGCCTCCTCGCCATGTTCCCTCCTCTCAGAAGCTTCTGCCATCAGATCCCGAGAGTACAGGACTTGTTCACTCAATTACACCTCGGCGAGGGGGGGAATTAAGCTGCAACTGGGGGGGGGAATTCACATGATCACGGGGGGGGGGATTTGTCGTGATCACAACCCCCTCAAAAGGGGGGAATTATCATGATGCTCGACAATTCTGCCCAGCACATAGTTCCTCTGGTCGATTTCTCATTTCGGTGGCAACAACTTGCCGATTGGCTCACAGAGTTAAAAACCGATTGTGCAGTCTGTTCATTTCTATGTGACCAATTTATGAATCTTTTAAAGCTGCGAGGTTTGTCGATGGAAAATGTTAGTTGGGAACTGATTCCGGGGATACGTTCATTCCAAGCCCTTATCGCGATGCTCAATGAGGCTTTGGCTGCAACGAATGTTTCCATTCATCAATTTAGTGCTGGAAGATACTGGCATGGCTTTTACATTGAACAAAAAAAGTTCTTCATTGGTATTTATTACGAAAACCCAAACTTGTTGGTTATGAACTCAGAGGTTGATCTTGCTCAGAATCTCCCCAAGCAGATCGGAACCGGCGCAATTACCAACGGAAGATGGGAAAATGCGCTCGATTTGACCTCGGAAAGAACCCATTTTTTTGCACGTTCAAAGGTGAGCCAGCTCCAGTGTCTCGAAGAGTTTATCAAAACGAGTCTGAATTTTGGGAGGACTATAATTAGTTAATTGGGCGAGCAGGGAGCCAGAAGAGGGAGTAGTGGTCCACCTAAGGGTACCGCCATGGGGCAACGGCTCTTACGCCTGATGCCACATCCCTCTTCACCAGATTGAGTAATCTTGTCTTTCATTCCCTCTTCAGTTACCTGATAGCACTTATCCTTTTCGGTTTCCTTTAAAGAATGTCACCAGACTCGCATGAGATACTTTCCTGAGCGCCCACATCTACGAGTCGGTAAACTTTGATTAGTTCCTTTTGAAGCTCTCTCATCAAGAATCTTACTGATGCCCAATCCTCAAGAAACTCCGTCAATTTTGGGTATTCTGCTTGGCGGATTTTCGGTAAAAGGCGAGGGTTGCTCTCATTCTCCCACCAGTAGCGAAAATCCACATGCCATTTCTCTAAGAAAGGTCTCAGCACGTTTTCCATAACTTGGCTTATCATTACGCCAAGGTGCTCTTTTCCCCCCTGTTCCAGACGTCCAACAGGGAAATCCCGCATAACACGTCTAGCCTCCTGGAAAAAGGCATACAAGGAATTCAGGCTTTCCACGATGAGCTCCCCTTCGAAATTTTTGCATTCGGCATCTCTCGGCTTACCGACTACTGAAACCCTTGTTGACATTTCAGTGTAGAGTGCCCAGGCGCATTGGCGATCCTCTTCGGATACTTCAGTGGAAACCTTCAAAAATCCAAAATTAAGCTCGAAGTTGCCCTTTTTTAGAATGGTCATTTCAGTTTCTCGCTTTCAGATTGAATGCTGGATGAGAGTCCTGCTCTTTCCATTTTCAATTTGTTTTGGAGTAATTGGTGCCTCGATTAGGCCAGTATGATAAGTAGCTTCAAGAATTGGACCAGCAGTATCATTATCTGAACGGTGATGAATGATGTGAACGGCTAATAACACTGTATATGTCAATGACATTAGTGTGATACTCCAAGAGTAAGCAGTTTATAGCACGACACTAAAGTCATGTAATCCTCCTCGTATATTGATCAACTCGCTTTGCCGCCAGCTCAAAATTGAAAGGATCATCAATAACGAAAGTGTTTTCTTTACGATACTTATCTTCAATATCTCCCACTAAAGCAACCACATTTGCACTCGAAAACGATTTGGTTTGATGATTTATTCCATTATTATAATTGAGAGATGGTAGATTCACAAAAGGAGCTGCACGGCCGAAATAGTAAAAGTATCTGGAAATAAGTACCTTAATAGATTTTGTGTCAGTCTGAAGGTTCATAATGTTCGTGGAACCATCTGGGTTGCTATGATGTGAATCCTCCTGTATCCAGTCCCCCGTAGTGCCATCGCGGTGATAAATGTTGTCCCCAACCATCATCACGGGGCTTCCATTACGGATGGGCCTTTTAATTCGAAATCTTAAGTCTGACCAGTATGTGTCAAAGGTGAGTATTTCTGTCACCTTCATCAGATATATACACTTTCCCGTCGCTTGCAAACGCCTCCCGCCGACGCCCATCACCCAGTCCCCAATCTTAGCAACGTTTCTAATCCTTGCCTTACATGTCGCAAGAGTGCAGATTCCATGAAATGGGTTTGGGGCAAAACCAAAATCTCGATCCACAACATAGACGTATAAGTCTTGGGTTGGTTTTGCTAGCATCTTGTATGGGTACCGTCTTTTCTGGCGCAAGGCGTCCCGTCAGGATTCTGAAATACCGGTTCTCCTTCAATGGCGGCCATTATAGCTTCTGAGTCCCAGCCAACAACTTGAGATGTTGCGTACCTCTCCAAGGCGGGAGGAAGATCGACCTTGTCCTTGAGTCCACGCTCATAAACACCCACTATTTTCTTCCCTTGCTTATGCGCTTGCTCAATTTCCCAGTTTACCCAAGGCCGTGAATGAGTGTGGTTGCCTACCAAGACAATAACAGTTCCAGCCCAAGATATTTTCATCCTGAGCAGGCGCTTGATTGTAGAATCTTTAACAAGCCCCTTATCTAAACGTAGCTGGTTTGCTGGTTTTACTCGGATGGAACTGTTTCTGATGTTAAACCCGTTCTTACTAAGCAAGTCTGTAAGCTTGTCAACATTAGCATCATCTTTATGATGATGGCTGATAAAAACATTCTTTATCTTACTGGTACTCATCTTCTGCCCCCGTGCGCAAACCTTTTTTATCGAAATTCCTTTATTAACCGCACCCTCTATTCCCGCCGTAGCTCATTTGACAGTCTGGATCAGGTACTCCGAAAAATTTGCCGAAAATAAGATATTTTTGGGCAAGGCACCCTGTACTGCACCTGGGTAACAGTTCACACTTGCTACAAGGCCCTTTCTGAGTATCCACCTTCATCGTTCGGAGGAGCTTTAAATAAGGGGAAGAACCCCAGCATTCAGCCAGTGACCATTTGTCCAATCTGGAAAATTGGTCAGTTCCAACCAATTCCTTTGCGTTCACATTTTTAAATGCGTCACAGGGAACAATTGTCAAATCCGGGCGGACGACAAATCGGTCACGACCGGCCCCGCACAGCGACGTGCTATCAAAGCCCATAAAGTTAAAAGGCGATCCAGTTCTGACATTGTATCCGTCTGCCCGCAAGTGAAGTATTGTCTCACGAAGTTCAAGAGTTTGCTGACGATTTAGCCTGTTGTGGATCTCCGTTTTGCCACGTCCATGCGGGACAAATCGAAGGATACTCGTGCAAGTTGCTCCTAATCTTCGAGCAAGCTGTACAACCTCTGAAATTTCTCGATAATTTATTGCCAGCGGAACAAAATGCACCTCTGTGCTCATTTCCTCATCGCCAGCACGTTCCATTGCATTAACAAGTGACGCAAAGCTTCCATTTACGCGAGTCACTGACTCATAGCTATCTACTGAAGCCCCATGCATGCTAAAAATTAGCCGATCGACTCCAGCTTTCCTGAGATTTCGAATTTTCTCTTTCACCTGCGGAACGTTACCGGAACTGTATACTGCCACCTTAATGCCAGCGTTGGTTGCCTTTTCAACAGCCTCTTCGAGAAAAGAGACCAATAGTGGTTCACCACCAGAAAAAGCTACTTCCTTCGCACCTATCTCAGCGGCTTCAGCAATCACTCGTAGGCAGTCCTCCCTTGATACAGTGATAAGCTTATCCGTACCGGCACTGCTGGAGCAATGCCGACAGGAAAGCAAGCAATGCTGTGTCAGTTCAAATTTGAATTCCTTCAGGGGAGGCTGTGTCATTAATTCCCACCTCAGAATCTTGGAGTCCAATTTATGGACGTACTCCAGGAATACGCTCGTTGATACCCCACTTTGGGGGATACCAGTACTCTATGGGAGTGGGCTGTGGACGGAACATGCGCTTAATCCTGTGTCTTCCATTGCCGACAAGCTCTGGAAACCTAGCTCGGGAGTACTTGTCTATTTCGCAAAAAAGGTTTTGGCAATCAATCAATTGCAGAGGACGCCCCCAGAGGTCAGGAAAGGTCAGCCCTCTGGATTCTAATTCTTTCGCCTGGGCTTCTGTGACTATCTGTATGATGTCGGACTCACTAAGACCATGGGTATCCTTAAAACATTTTGCGATTCCGCTTCGCGCTCCTGGACCTGGGACAACAAATTCGGATTCAGAGAAATTAATGAAATTAGTGTAGTTGATATCGATGCAGTATTGATAAGCTAAAAAATCGCCGATTGTTGGATAGGAACGCAAAAGTATAAAGATTTGCTTTAAGCTACCGGCAGAGCAAATACGCTCTGCAAGACTGTCCTTCATCATCTTAGTCAATAATTCAAGATGCATTAGGTGCTTTGATGTTGTCTTTAGGAGTGGTCCGCCCGATGGCATTATATATGCACCTGAATATATTTTTTGTCCCGAAAGCTTCGCTTTTTGAAGGACAGCATCATAAGCCCGGATTGAGAAGCCATGCCATGTTACCTCACCAAACTCTTTAAGGAGTAGTTCCCAAGTTCCAATCTTGTTGAAGAATTTAAAGAGGAGGATGCGAAATACTGTCTCTATAGAAGAAAGGTCCCCGCAGTAAATAACGTTGCGCAGCAAGTACTGGCTCACCCTGTCAGAAGCTCTGTAAGCGTTTGTAAAACTGTATCGAGCCAAGACTTCATCGTCAGTCCATGGTGCAGGCTTTCCTGAAAGCCGTCGAAAAAAAATCTTTTGACGCTCCACAGCGAAACGCCAATAGGCATCGTATACCTGTGTCGCCCGCAATGGAGATCTTAGTAAAAAAATGGGGCCGGTGCTTGAGCACACATTCTCAGACTTTTCAGCCATCTTTTGTGATAGAGTCATTTGACGCATTTTCATTTTGGAACCTGACCTGATTCAGGTGAAGAAAGGTGTCCTTTTTCCTCAGAATGTGAAGGAGCTTTTCCCACAGAGTCCAGCTGGCTTTGAGGGACAATGGATCGGTTCACGGCAGTGGGTTGTTGACTGGGGGCTACTCCGCGGCCAGAGAGTAACCATGTAACAAATATTGTCGCGAAAGCAGCAAGTAAACCTGCCAAGCTCAGGACGAGGATGGTCTTTGCGACTCGTACCCAGTATTCGACATTCTTGAGTCTGAGATCCAATGCTGCTGGTGAAGGGACTTCCCCTTGCAATGACATTACATCCGTCGCACTTATTTCTAACTGATTTTGATGGATACCTTTATAAACATCCGCCGTCTCACGGTCCAAAGAGGCAAACCACAGCAAAAATGTGGGGGCGCCCGGCTCCAAAACAATGGGACTGCTACCAGCGTTATACACTGAAAATTTAAGGCGGCCGGAGAATCCGGGATCCACATGGAATCCAGATATATTTACCATGCCTCTGAATTTGATGCCTGCCTTGATAGAAATAAAGCCAATGGCGTCCGGAGGCACTCGTATTTCCTCCATGCAAATTAGAAGGGCAAACTGACCAGGGGGAATCACGAGTTGTTCACTTTCTTTTAGATTTTGGCGCTTTGGAGGGCTATCCGAGGTGAGGAAAACCTGGTTTGCGAGCGCCAACTCATAAGCAGCGCTCTTAACTCGATCCATTTGGAAAGGATTGATGAGAGATTCCGCTTTTGTCCTTTGGACCAATGTTTCGGATGACCAAAACGGCATTATTGAGTCTCCTTCGACCAGGGGCTGGGATGACCAGGCATTCTCGCCGGAAAGAACCCGTCACATTATCGCCCCTTTTCCAATACGATGTAAACAATAAACAGACCACAATAATTTTCAGATTGCCAATGATTGGGGCATTCTGGATTAGAGCTTGGGCTTGCTTGAAAATCCTGCAGTCGAACCATAGGGGAATTCTTTCTGACAGGCCGCCAGTGCGCCACACCTGCAATTTAACTCTTTAGAAGTGAGGACAACCATTTAAGTGCCTCTGGGTATTCATAGCAGTCAAGGATGAATTCCTGCCCTCTGGAGGCAGCTCTCAACTCGACCCCACCTTCTGTTCTTCGCCAGCGCCCCGGGTCGGCATGGTACGTGAGTGGTCTACGCCCTTTCCGGGGGAAAAACCATTCCGGCAACTGCCACAAGCTCGGGCTCACTGCATACGGTGCTGTTAATTGCCGGCTGGCAGAGAAGTTCGGGAAAATTCCTGCCCCACAGATACTTTCATGATGGACTGGACTCAAGTTCAGGTGCGGAGAGGAGACATAAAGAACATTATTTCGTTCAGGATCTCGATGGCAATGAGGGTGATACGAAGCCCACTCAGGCGGCAATCTTTTGTCTAATTCAACCGATAAAACCTCATCGACCTGTAGCCAACCCCAAAGCACGTGAATAGGCGAAGAGCCTTTTTGCCATTGGTAATTTCCATTTGAAAAAATGGTTCGACGGAATAGTCCGAAAAAAAGGAATAGATCGCCCGCTTGAAGTCCATTCCTACAGAGGTGTCCCTGTGCGGCGCCAGTTTGCCCGAATAGCGGTTTCCATCCATCGAGTCGGGGGCAACTCCCGTGGGAAAGGTCGGGATCAAGATGAGCGCAGTAATGGGGCTGAATGCGCCCGCGCGTGAGACTTGATACAAGTGGAGCAAGGTTCTCGCCATTTATCTTTATATCGGCGTAGCGGATGGGGGACTGCTTGTCTGGTATAGGCAGGGCTACCATCCGTCCATCCGGGAGAATTGGACTTGGAACCCCACCCGCCGATGTGTCAAAGCCTTTTCTGCTAAGTATCAACTTCATGCTTGTCCTGGTCGTCACGATGGTCATTGTCAGGCCATCTAGTCGGCGGCCCACTGATCCCTTTGGGCTGTATTGATATAAATTCGTGGAATTTCGAAATTATTTCTCGCGAGAATCTGTTTTTGTGTGCCCGTCCCACAATTAACTCGCCCAGATGACGCGGGAGTTCAGGTCCTTGTGATCCAAAGTAATGGAAATTCCATGAAATGAGAACATTAACCCCGCTCAGGTCTCGCGCTTTTGTTCCGGGGTCCTCCTCTGGCCCCTTGTTTTTGGAATGCATGGACTTACGTTGGCGGAATCTGCCGTTTGGCATAGGTTCGTAGATATTGTCACCGCACTTGCTTACAGTCTCTCCTCTATCGAAATCCGGTATTTTGGCAGCAAAACGCTCATCGCGGTAATACTGACCGAAAGTGAGAATCTCCTCAATCTTCATCGCGTAGACTACGCGATTGCCCATGGCCTTTGGGCTCAGACCAACAATCCAATCGCCCACTTCGGCCGTTCGGCGGATTTCAGGCTTTCAGTCGGCAAGTGTACAGCAACCCCAAAACGGGTTAGGCGAAAACCCTGTGTCGTGGGTTACAATGTATGAATAGAGCTTCATGCGTATCCTCCAATGCTTTTGGATGTTCCAATCGGACGACATCACGCCAAAAGAGTGGCAAGGTTCAATAATATCATGAGAGCCGGGGGACTGATGGGAGAAATCTCATTGTTGCGAATTAGTGGTGTGTTTGCCCCGTAGGCACTCTCATCGTACATTTAATGCCCCGAGAACCAATTGTCTCAGGCTTTCGCTGGCTGGCCTTGGTTGTGCGGTATGGGCGGCATGGAATAGGGAAGTTGCGACAACTTGCCGCTATACGTAATGAGTCGTCGAAAAATGCCTCCCATTCAGGCTCAATGAAAGTCCACCTTCCTTGCCAGATCCTTGAAGTCCGGAGCCGGCCAGGATTCTTGCAGAGTTGAAAAGGATGTCTTACCTTCGGCTCGTAGTCCTCATCAGGTGTACCCATCCCCAACCAAGACAGGAGGCAAGCTATGAAAATCGACCAGGCAGTCCAAGTTTATCGAGAGTACCACAGGATGAATTCAGGGAAAAAATACGATTGAATCCTACAGCGCTACTCTGACCAAACTTTGCGGCCACTTTGGCAATGACCACGACCTTGCCGCCATCACATCCGAGGAGATTCTCTCATTTCTGAACATGATCACGAAGGGCGGAAAGCAACAAACCAAGCACGGTCGTTACTCCCACCTCAAGGCCTTTTTCAATTTCATCAAGACCAATCTCGATCCTTCCATCCAAAACCCGTGCGATGCTCCGATGCTGAGGAAAATCTACCGGCCGGGTAAACCCATCCAATGGGAGGTTGTCGAAAAAGAGACGGTCGATGAAATCGTCTTCAGGACAACGAAGTTCAGAAACCGACTTATCCTTGAACTGATGGCCAGAGGAGGCATGAGAATCGGCGAAGTCCTGAAGCTCACTCCGAAAGATGTAAGCGACCATAAGCTGACGATCCAAAGTCCAAAGAGCGGCAAGGACGCTGAGGTCGTCTTCATTCCTCGAAAGGTCGTGGAGCGTTTGCGAGCTTACATCAAGGAGCGGGCGCTTGAGTTGGATCAACGGATTTTTCCTATCACCTATGCGGCTGCCAGGATTGTCGTCAAGAAGGCAGGAAAGCTCGCCGGCATAGCACTGAGGCCGCACGATCTCAGAAGACATGCCGCAACATATGCATCCAGATCTGGCGTACCAATTGAGATTGTAAGCAAAGTGATCCTTCGGCATGCAAACCTGTCAACAACCCAGCGTTACCTCGGAAAAATCAGCGACACAGAGGCGACGAGGTGGATTGAGAACCTGTACGGATAATTCGCGAATACTAAGACGGGGAGATCCATGTACTCCCCGTCGAGAACGCATTATCGAATCAATATACGATCCCGTGGCAAATTTTCTGGACGTTAAGATTTCAAGGGCCAGGACATATTAGAGCATGCGGGATTTAGAACGAGATGGTATGTCGCGTTCGGAGGGGGGATTTGCCAGTCCAGACTTCTACGGGTACTGCGAAGGGAAGCACATCACCTACTTCATCCGCCTCTCGCTACGGTTGTCCCCCAAAGGGCGGGATACAGGTGAAGGTGATTGAATTCCAGTACCGGGCAGGAAGCGGGTGATAGCACCATAAAACAACGACACTGATAGGCCCGTTAAGAAAAATTTTACTGAACGGAGTTCCTGCGGTCTCTATTCTTTATTGCTGGAGCGCCTTTAGAATCTCCGACTTCGTGGAGTATTTGTCGCAAAGCTTCCTGAATTCATTTCTGTCCAGGATCTTTTTTACATAAATCTCGGCAAAAACGGGGTACCACAGGGAGCATACCTGAGAATTGTAGTGTACGTCGAGGCTTGCTGCATCAACCTTTTTCCCCTGTCGGTCGAAGACCGTAATTTGCGGATTCGAGCTGAATTCCACCTCGAGAGATTGCTGTTCGTATCCTAAGACTACCCACACTTTCGTCATATTTCTGGGAATATCAAAAAAGACAGGCACCATCATCCTGTTATCGCGTGAAACATCCGGATCGTCGGAAAGATGATTCATCCAATGGCGGGCAAATTCGACGTCTTTTTTCCCGCTGTTGCCCGACCCGTCCCTGTTCGTTATCCGTAAAGTACAGCCGGTTTCATTCGCAACGATCAAAGCCGCTCCGAAAAAGAGCGCCTCCATTTCCTTCAGTTCTGAGACGAGATTCTTCGCGACAGGTCCCGACGGGGTCAAGCGGTGTATCTTTGCAAGATTGTTTTCCCCAAGCGCATCTTTCAGTACGGTATGGATAAAACTATAAGAGCGGGCTCTTCTCAAATAATAGGTTGCCAGCGGCTCTAACGTGAGGTCTGGGTAAATATGTATACGTATCTTAACGGCCGGCTCGTGCATGCCCTGGCGCGCGACCGGCATGAGAGGGATTTCCAGTTGCTTGATGTGGGTTTCTCTTGTGAGGGCCAGAAGAGATTTAAACAACTCCGCCAACTCTTCCTTATAACTTTGAGTAAACACCAGCTTTTTCCCCTCGGGGAATTTCTCCGGAAGCACCAGACTTTCCAGGGAATAGGTCAGGTAGTCATACCAGCCGGAGTTTTTTCCGGGAGTTAGATCGATTCTCCCTGCCTTGATTTCCTCAATCAGTTTTTCAGCAAGATTGAAATTCTCGGGGATGGGTTTATTGCCGTAGAGTTTTTTTACGAGGTCCGTTTCATAAGATCTTGATGGTGGAAAGAACGCGACCGGCGTTTTGTGTTCTTCAGCCCCAGGAGGGTTCTCTATGTAGTGCCTCAGATCCGTAACATCCGAAGGGAATGGGTTGGTCATTCTTTCGATGAATCCGAGGTACTTGAAATAGAAATCTTTTGTCTCCCCGCCTTTTTCTTTGATGATCCGGGCAAGTGCGGCCTTCTGGTCGAGTTTGGTTTGCAGGAGGCGATCCTGCTGGAATATTTTGCCGAGTTCGTCATTCCACGTGTAAAAGCCTATTGGCTTTGAGCGAAGAGGGTCCTTCAGAAAATCCTGCTTTATTTTTTCGCTCAACTCTTTAATCTTTGCATCCTCGTTTAAGTCCTGCCCTCCCAGCGAGGATGCCGCGGCAATGAAAGCGCTCGACCATTCTTTTTCCTGCTGAGGTATGGAGGGATCACTGAGGCCCTTCAGAGCGCCGTAAAGAGCCGACAGGAACATTTTCTTGCCCTCTATGCCAGGCAACCCTTCCTGCATGGCTTTCTCCGCAGCCGCATAAAGCCCGTCATCGAACTGTTTGGCCTTGGCCGACAGCATGGCCGCGGAAACACAGTCAAAATCTCCCGCCCCGGCACGCCCCTCATACGGAACGGTTCCTTCTTTCGTAGGTTTAATCCCTGCCGGGGTGGGATAGAGCTTCTCTTCGCCACCGCCTCCGTGACGAACCCTCGTGGGGATATCCAGGGAGAGGACTTGTCCGGACAGGTCGACTTTGATCGTGTAGTTGTCGGACTTTTTTTCGCTTACAAGCGACTGGTATTGCGTCATGCCGGAGGGCTTATCAACCTCTTGAGAGCTTCCGGTGCAAAAAACAGGCGTAGAGTGTCCAAGCACCATGAACAGGACCATGAATATAGATACTATGTTTACTAACATAAAATCCTCCTTGTCCCGAATACGCAGAATCGCATAAAGTTGTGCGCTCTGCATTCAGACTACATTCTCGAGTTCAGATTCCGCCCGAAAAAACTTATCGAACAACCCCAAAGCCCGTAAAATCATATAATTTCTCTATCGAACATGCAAGTGACGGGGCAATGAGACTGGTTTTTGCAATTTCAAGACCCACCTCCTTCCCTCGCAGTCGAGCCTTGTTTCCCGCCTGCAGGCAGGCCTCAGACGAATAGGATGCGATAGTAACGGGCCAGAGGGAAGTTGACGCAGCATGGATGTGGTATCTTGTGACATGGTAGACTACTCTGACCCTACCTTTACAAGCCGACTTATCATCCGATCTACGGCCGTGCTGACCCTCTCAAAGTGATGTCCTGTATCGCTTCACAATAGGCTTTCAAAATCACAAAGAAAATTTAGCATTGCTTGCCAGAAGGTGGAATCTAACCGGAGGGACCTCGCATAGAAAGTATGATCCGGATGTACTGAACTTTGAGTCCTGAGGAATTCAAGGGGCAAGGCAAGAATTGTGATTTCGGAGGTAGTGGCAATTATGGGACCTGATTGCCGGAAAAAAAGGCCCTCGGGAAAATGAAAAGGACTGGCCGCCAATTCACTCCGGCGAGCAGTCCTTTCAGGATCATCTTGTTGAACGTGAGGATTTCTATTTGACCTTTTCGCTGAGAGTCTTGCCTGCTTTGAACTTGACGACCTTCGAGGCTGGAATCTTGATCTTCTCGCCAGTCCGGGGATTGCGGCCGTCACGCTGAGCCCTTTCGCCTACGCTGAAAGTCCCGAAGCCTACTAGCGTAATCTTGTCGCCGGACGTCAGAGCGTCGGAAACAGCGGAAACGAACCCGTCCACAGCTTTCTCAGCCTGGGATTTGGTAATCCCACTTTCACTTGAAACTTTTGCTGCCAGTTCAGCTTTTGTCATGTCCCTTCCTGCTTAAAAATGAATGATGAAAATCGTTGGCTCTCAGTATAGTTTTTTCTGCCCGGCATGCCAGCCCAATCTGTAGGGAACTCAACCTGGTAGAAACCTTTTCCCCCTTTCATACTCGCTGCTCTTCGACCTTAACGCGGCGGCCTTCCCGGTTGAGAAAACTTGGATACCATTTCGAAAGGCGCAAAGCTCGCCCGGCCCGATGGATACCCATAGTTTATCGTGGCTAACCGGCCTGGTCGCAACGATGCAAATGGTTTCCTCATCATTTTTCTTGATCTGCGAACACGCCGATAGCTTCCTGCCACCCGAAGGAACCTCACCGTGAACTCTTAGCATGAGCTGGTAAAGCCCTCCTATTCCGTAAAAATCAGTGTAGGCGATGAGCGTCTCGCCGTCTGAGAGCAACAGGTTGAGCTTATTGGGTTGATCCTTCGTGGGCCTGCAGTTGATGGCCATAAGGAATTTCCAAAATGCAATAAGATACTCCTCAGTCCAGCCGCATATCCCTTTTCCCTCGATAAAGTCGAGAATGAAGCAGAATAGACGCTCGGAGTCGGTGTTTCCAACCGGCTTGTGTCGGCCAAGCGGAAACCTTCGGATATTGCGAATTGTTCCGTTATGAGCGAATGCGTATTCCCTGCCCATGACCTCTCGGGAGAAGGGGTGAGTGTTGCTGTAGGTCACAACTCCTCGGGAAGCTTTTCGGACGTGTGCAATGAAAACCTTTGAACACAGGTGCTCGTATACGGAGAGAAATTCTGAAAGTCTGCTTGAAGCCGCCGAGATATGCTCCTTGATCACCTGGACTGCTCTCCCATCTGGATAAAGCGCAATTCCCCAACCGTCAGGGTTTCCTTGCCCGTCCTCAAGCTCTTGTCCCCTACGTCGAAAGACCTTGAAATAGCGGCCAGGTCTTACTTTCGTGCTGGAAGATATACCCAAGAGCTCACACATTGCGTTTTCTCCTTCGGGATGAAGTCTTTTGCAGGAAGTCTCCGGACTGAATGAGATCTCCCCGGGCTGTATCACAGAAGTAAATCCATGCCGTCACCTCCGTTCCGTCTTGAAGGACCACTTCCGCCTTCTCCCGCTTGTACGCGTCGGGATGACCCTCAAGTTCATCGAGCCTCCTGAGGGTGGCATTGTCTACGGCAAAGACCTCACCAGTTACTTGTGAAACAGAAGCAGTTCGTGATAGAAAAGGTACCCAGCTTCCGTAGAGTGCATAGCGTTTCTTGGTTTTGGCCATTCCAAGGAATTTGCATCGATTGAGCAGGTAATGATTTCCCTGTCCTTCCCGGAGAGTTCCGTATACGAAGATTAGGTGCGTGCTGGTTGACGTTATAATGTCACTTGCATCTTGCTTCTCTTTATCCATGTTTCTATACCATCATCGTTTAACATTGATAATCCAAGCAGTAACATTATATAGTCCTCAAGGCTGTACATAAAGCAAAGATTTGGCTGACCGACAAAAAATGTTTAGGAAATCCTATTACTTGTGCCGTCTATATGATTTATGCTACTGCTCATTGCAGCCCTTCCTCCGACCTCTTAGGCGTCTATGGGTGGTAGTAGAGATTGAGAATGGTAGTAAGTCTATAAAATCGAGGCTGCTCAATGTGGTGTTGGTGGATTGGATTGATTATGTAGATTTTGTAGACGAAGACGATCACAAGAATTGAATTAGGGCTTAGGCGTTTTCAATGATAAAAGCAGGTATTGCGAGGATTCAATCCGACCCGTGTCCAACCCGTGGCCAATAGGAAAGTCCTGAGAGAACACAATCTCGCTTGTTTATCAAGGTGTTTGAAAACTTGCGCGGGGCAACAATGTGTTCAGAAGGGGGGTATTGAGGTTGCAGAAAACGTTTGGCCATTTCTTGTCCAAATTAAATCAGAATCCGCACATTGAATGTGAACCTTGACATCGAGGGGTTTCAGTGGCGATCAACCGATGGCGGCTGAGGTTATCTGTGAGGTTGGGTGGGGATTTTGATTCAGCGGTTCTTTCTGCCCAGCCTAATTTCTTTGAGTTATCCAGATATGTTTAACGTTTTATTCCGTGCGGCATCGAAATCATGGAAAACTGCGAAGCGCTCGATGACAAGTCTGTGGTCCTGATTTTAGGGTCAATCAATGCCCCGGAGACCGAAAGGCACCCACGCAGGCGACATGCATTGCTATTCAACCTCCGGATTCTTGCGGCAAATCCCTGAGGCATGATTCCAGCGCACTGGCAGCCTGTATGATTACACAACCTTGATCCAAACCTGCGCCCGCCAGCAGACCCATCGAGAATGCCCTACAATCTATTTTCCAGCCACAGTCTGTGTCATTTCATCATCCGTTTGTGATTTTGCTTGTCGCGCCGATGCTCAAAGCGGTGGCCGTTCTTCACCACAGCAGCCTTTGGAAATCGAATCCCACTAACTCACAATAGATCGCAGAATCCCCGGACTTTTTTCAGAGCATCTTCGCTAATCTCAGCCTGAGAGAGTCTCGCCAGCTTTTCAAACAGTGGGGCATCTGGTTGGAGGAATTGGTGGCTCTCAAAATGTTCATCAAAGATTTTTGGGCTCGTGGTGATACGGGCAAATTCCAGTTGCCCTGGGATGCGAAGAGCAAAGGTTGAAGGTTCCAGTTCCTTGCATTCGACACCAGGGGGAAGTAGATCTTGGTCGCTCAAAACCAATTCCATGTCGGATGGCTCCAAGGGGGACGGTGAGAATTGCGGTGGCTGCAAGTCGCTAGCGCTGACTTCGTCGATGTCGAAATTCATGGCTTCGGCATCACTCATAAGCCCTTCTACAGTGGACCGAATGTCGTGCCGGGTACGCTCACGCTGTTCCTTAGGGACCAGGACTGCAGTTTCGAACTGTTTGGGCAGTTGTGAAAGAATCGGTTGGAGTTTTCCTACCACTCCCATGAACAAACCGATTCTCTGGCTGAGGGCAAAATAGACATCCGCCTCTACCGTTTGGGCATAGGCGAAGTTGACGATTCGGATATTGCCGTGCTTTTGGCCGATGCGGTCAATACGGCCGATGCGCTGTTCAACCTTCATGGGGTTCCACGGAAGGTCATAATTGAAAAGAAGCCCACAAAACTGAAGGTTCAGCCCTTCTCCCGCTGCGTCCGTACAGATGAGAATGCGGATCACGCCTTCTTTCAGGAGATTCTTGATCTGCTCCTTGGTGCAAGGGGTCCAATGGCCCGAGGTGTCTCTTCTCTGCCCCCCGTCTCCGTTGAAGCAGCCGATCGGCATATCCAAGCGGTCGGCCAAAAAGTCTTTGAGGAAGTCCATCGTGTCCGTGTACTGAGTGAAGATGATTGCTTTGTCATAGCCGTCGGAAAAAGCGCTCTTCAGTTCCTCTACCACTCGTAAGGCTTTGGAGTCGGTCCCCAGTCTTGAAATGGATTTGAGCAGGCTCTGAATGCTTTCACGCTCTTCGAGGTTGAGGGCCTGCTCTTCCAATTCCGCCGCCTCGTCGCTCGAAAGAACCTCATCTGCCCGCTCATCCTGCGGGATATCTTCTTCAAGACGTGCGTCATCCAGATCCAAGCCCCCAGCACCGGCAATCCTCGCCAGTCGCTTCTCGAGGGTCCTTCGCAGGGCATGGAAGCTGCTCGCCACCCTCCTTCTGTAAATCGTCATGACGAACCCGACTGCGTTTTTCTTATCCGGGTCGGCCATCTGATAGGTCGTACTTATGTAATCCTCGACGGCTTCATAGAGGTCACGCTCAACCTTGCTGAGATCGACAGTCACATCTCGGACGATCCGATCCGCAATGGGGGAATCGATAAGCCCTTTCTTGTAGTACTCACGTAAAAGGCTTCGAGTGTGCCTAGACATGAGGTATCGCACCGGAGTAGCTTTCCTCAATATTGCCAAGCCAGCCTTGCGCTGCTGCACATTTAGTCGCTTGACCGGGATGAGATTGTTCGGCTCCCTCAGAGCCTTCATGACCTTCTTTACATCGAGCGGACTTAAACCCAATTTGCCCACCACTCGCATCACCTCAGCCTCAGGAAATGGACCGTACCTTTGCTCAACAGCCTGAAAGAGGCGCGAGAGTCTGAAAAAGACTTTTTCATCGGGGTTTTTGGCTGTGCATTCGAAATAGTCTACAAAGACCTTGTCCGTCCATTCCGGGGGCATTCCCAGCAGTTGCAGCAGATCCCAGATTTCTACGGGGTGGACCTGCATGGGGGTTGCGGTCAGCAGTAGAATTGAGCGAGCCTTCTCCCTGATCCCACGCATGAGCCTCAAAAGCCTGTTGGGGCCTTTCTCCTGGGGCGTTCCGGCTCCCTGGCGGCGCGCATGGTGGGCTTCATCCAGGACCAACAGGTCCCAGTCTTCAGCCTCGATGAGCTCTTTCTGCCGATCCTGGCGCCGCATGAGGTGACTGGAAACCATCACCAGACCTTGCTGAGTCCATTTGTCTCGATCTATCTTTTCTTCCAGCGGACGAAGAGGAAAATGGTGTTTGGGCCAGAGAAGGGAATGCCCCGTATACACGGGAACAAGCAGGTTGAATTTCTCATAAAGCTCAGCCTGCCACTGCCGGATAACCGCTTTGGGAACCATGATGAGGATGCGACCAGCGAGCTGGCTGATGTGCGCGTGGCGAATCATCATGCCCGCCTCGATGGTTTTCCCAAGGCCCACCTCATCGGCAATAAGAAGTCGAAAGGGCCAGGTATCGAGCATGCGCCTGTAAGCTCGTAACTGATGAGGCCAGGGTTCAACGGTGCTGGTCACAATCGCTACAAGCTCTCCATCAGGCCGCTTGGCTGCATCCTTTATGAATCCCCAGACCAGCTTGCGACGTTCCTCTGCAGTGAGACTTTCTCCGGTTGCTGACGGTTCCGGCGACTCCTCTTTTTCTGTAGCCGGTCCCGGCGAATCTGCCTTGGCGGGTTCATGGGATGCTCCGAACTTGTCATTGGCGGGCAGGTACTCCAGCAGCTTGTTTTTGACCGCCTCGGGAAACTCAACAACTTCAGCCGACTTGGCCTTGTTGCTCCACAGTGTGGAGAATTCCTGAATTGTCTTCTCGATCCGTTTGGCGTCCCATTCTCCACGCCAGGAGCAGCTCACGCTGAAGGATTCGAAGTTATGCTTCCAGCCGCACTCCGTCTCGTTGATTGAGCCAGTGAAAGCGAGCCGATTTCCTGACTGGTCCTTCAAAATTCCGGATTTGGCATGGTAGAGCCCAAGACCGGGTTCGAAATTCCCCTCGGCGTTCTTGGGGACAGCCAGTTTTATATCGAGATAACTGTTTGCGACCATCCAGGCCAGCCGACCCAGCTTCTCCCGGGCGTCTAGGTCATGAATGAGCAACCCAAGCTGGTCGGAGATCACAGATGAAAGGAGTTCGCGGAGCTTGTAGCCAGCTTCGATTTGCTCGATTTCTTCCTGCCCAAGCGTGCATCCTACGATGAGTTCCATTCTCCCGCCATTGGCTATGAGCTTATCCAGGCCACGGGCAGCCAGCACCAGAACGTTTGCCGAAAAATAGCCTGTGACCCGCTGATAGAGAATGGATCGAGACAGTGCCGGCTCGAAGAACAAAGCGATCAGATCGCCATCTTCATGGCTGTAATACGGTTGCCAATCCACCTCCCGCAAATCCTGCCCTATGGATAGGATAGACGGGGAATCATCGGATGGAGAATCGATCATCATTCTCTCTTTCTCTTGTCCCACCACTTCATTCAGGGAGTCTTAACTCCTGAGACTACTGCGCCAATGGGCAATTGGCGCAATGGAGGCGGGATTTCCGTGGGAAACGTAAGCTGGCGAAGCTTTTCCAAAGCATTGCAGTCCGCAGCGGCGCCGTTCAGCGGCCCGTTCTTGGTGTCCGGGCTGTATTGAGGGGGAGGGAGGACATTGAGCAGCGCTTCCAGAGCCAGCATGAATGCAGGATCTTTATTCAGATTGGCCCGCTCCAGGAAATCCTTTGCCACACCGGTATTCTGCTCCCGTCCCATGCGGGCAGCCTTGTGCAAGGCATCCAGCATGCTTTTGCCCTCGAGAGACCCAATGGAGCCCTTCTGAGCACGGATCGAGCTGTCCCAAAGGATCACATCCTCTCCTTTAACCTCCAGGATTTTGCCGCGGAGTTGTTGGTCAAAGCTAATTCCGACTACCCTTGCAAGTTTCAGTGACTCATCGGCTGGAAACTGGGGCGCCCTGAAAGCATCCCAAGCCAAGACGAAAAATTCTGTGATGGGGTCCAGATGGGCATGGCGCTTCACGGAGGAAAGCTGGGAGAGGCGCCATTCCTTCACAGCGGTTCGGGCGGCCATCAGGGCTTCTTCCGGGCGTACCGCATAGGGGTCCCATTCGTCATCCTCCATAAGCTTGAGCTGAGTTCCCTTGGCTGGCTCCGGTTTCTGAGCCGCCCGGCCACGCTGCATGGGCCAGTACGTCGAAAAAACCTCCAAGGCAGGTCCAAAACACGCTAGATAGAGGTCAACACCCCCGATGCCGCTGTCTTGAAAGGTCTGCACCCGTTCTTTGACGATACGGGCCACCTTGGGCTCAACATCCTCCCAATAGGTGATAACAGAGTCTTCCGAGGTGCTCTCTCGAGGCCTACAGACCAAAAAGATCGTGCTCTTGGCAGCGTTCTTATCCTTGATGTGGAGGCTGCCCTCCGCTTCGGTGTTGATGGGCCAGCTGGCGGTGATGACGAACCCGGCATCTATGAGCCCCTTGGCCAGGGCATCCCATGCTCCGCTTGCCTTATGGGTGAACATGAGGACCATGATCCCTTCGGGCCTGAGCACTCTTCGGCATTCCGCAAATATGGCCTGCATCCGCTCCTGGTAATCGCGGCCCGCAAGCTTTCTGACACCGCCATTCACTTTGCCCTCCGCCACACCCTTAAACTTGGCGGGGTTGGCTATGGCCTCGCGGTCCTTGTCTGTGAGGTAATTGGAGAACTGCTCGGGGTAAAATAATCCAGCCGTCCGTTTGAGCCAAACATAGAAGAAGTCCGAAAGCTCCGCATACATCACGTTGTCGTAATAGGGTGGGTCCATGATGACCGCGTCCATGGAACCACTCTCGATATGGGAAAGGGAATCGGCGGACTGGCAGGTGACAGTGAACTGCGGGGGTGAATACTTTGGAACAATAGTTTTGAGTTGGCCTTTGATTGGCACGGGGGCGTTTCGTCCCAGGAGATCGATTAGCTCCATCAAGGACTTGCCCGTCTGCTCAATGGCCCAGTCGTAGCCAAGACCGGTGATGGTTGGAGCCATTTCGGCATAGCTCCACTTGAAAGAGAAATCATGTCGGTCGAATACCCCGGCAACGACCTCTCTGTTGGCGTGCCATCTAACCATCCGAGCATTGTAGTTCAGCATCTTGTCCAACGCGATGGCGATGTACGTAAACGCCGCCTTATCCAGCTCACCGATTTCATAGATGCCGCCGCATTCCTCCACAATCTCCTGGAAGACTTCCACACTCACGCAATGGCCATAAAGCTGGCGCGGGGAAAACAAGTCTGTCATTCGAAGCATACCATAATTCGCCGAACGATCAGCAGGACCAATATACCTTTCTTCGTAAGGCACAATCCCTCGCGCCAACCACTCAGGCATCTTTCCTTCCAGCGCTGCAAGCACTTTGGCAGTAGCATCATCATCAGGGCGTGGCACCCGAAAGCCTCGAACGCTCTTAGTCTTGGACTTACCGGTCTTGGTATGCCCTACAATCTTCTCCTCTTTGTAGACCACAGCATAGAGCTGCTCTCCCATTTTACCAGCCTGTGCCTGTGCCTTGATTTCATCACCTTCGATGACTCGGTCGCAGTCTGGAAAAGGACACCGAGCATCGCCGCCGCTCACGGTGCCCGCCGATTGCTCTTTTGTTGTGCTTACAATCTCAAAGTGGACGTGGCGATTCGCAGGATCATTTGTATCGGGCAGCAGTCGAACTCCCGTACCATCGCCACTGAGCCGCCAGTTTGGGCTCAAAGGCACAGTGCCATTGCAATAAGGGCAACGGATAGTTCGAGCCCAGATGTAACCATCAACGGTCACTCCTTTGGACTCGTGGGGGAAAATACCTTCAAACTTTGGCGTTGCACGTTCGATGAACCGTTTACCAAGCTCTTGGTATCGTTGAAGAAGATCTGATCCGAAAAGAGCTGGAAACTCCACTGTAGCCTTCAGTATCAACCATGCTATTGGATTGAGATCATTTGCAATGGTTTGGCATCCTACCCTTATCGCCTCAAAAGGGATACTCCCGCCTCCGGCTGTGCAATCGAGCACTAACGGCCGCTCTCCATCTGCATGCAGCCAGGAGAGGTCGGCCCTTGTAGGCTGATAGGTGAAAGCACGTTTGTATCCGTACGGGTCTGCCCCAAGATTCTCCCGTTTTCCGGTTTTCTGATTGATGTTCCTCTCGGCCTCATCGATCTGTCTCCGAGTCGCAACCGGATCCCCATGTATCCCCAGAACATGCATGAACTTTTCTCGATCAGCACCTGCCGGCAGCAGTGCCCCTAGGATGGCCGCGCGGCTGGCTACCAGTGGGCGCCTTGCCCACCATACATGGAGGTAATACGTAGGAGGAAGAGCGGTCATGGAGCGCCGCTCGCGGATCGATTCTTCGCCAAGAGCCGCAATTGGCAGCCACTCTTCGATGAGTCGGCGGGAGCGGTCGGCCTTGTTCTGATTCACTGCGTCGGGGTCTGAACTCATTATCGGAACATCCTCTTTGATCAACCGGATAAGGATTTCTATTGACAACTGTCAGACACAGCTACGTCGAAATGAGTAGCAGCCTCAGGGCTGCAAGTACCCGTCTCGGTTTGCTGCGGTGGACGGCCATGCCCAGCCAGTAACCGGCTTCTTCACGGCTCAAATTGTCGATCTCTTCGGCCACCTTGCGAATCTTTTCGATGTTACGCATGGGCGCGAGAGTCCGAAACAGAAGAGCGAGTCCAAGAGCCATTTCCTCATCGAGCGCATGGATCTGACTGTCGCCAGGCTTCAGTTCCCTGAGGCTGATTCCTGCCTTTTTCAAGCTGCGCAGCACCTGTGTTTCGACGATCTCCAGAGGGCGTCCCTTTAGGCTCGCCGCACGTTCGGATTGAGTAAGTCTCGGAGTTGCCGGACTGGGAAGCTGCCATATTTCAAGCGACATCTGCCCGCCGCTTACACCCTCGGCGCGGAGTTCATAAAACGGCCCGTTGCTTTCAGATATCTTGGACACAAGGTCTGCGTTGTCATGACTTGGGTGCATTCATCAGTCCTTCTTTTCTGGCGCCGCTTGAGCTTCGACATAAGCCTCGGAGCCGCCGTACTTGGTCATGGCCGAAATGAAGTTCCCGGCCTTCTCCTGCTCCGTCGATAACGGCGCATGAAAAGTCAGTTCGTATGTGCCGTCGAAACTATGATTCAGAGATGCCCTGATCTGGGATTCCAGGAACGACTTCACGGAGGCGGCCTTCTCCAGCTTCCCGGTGAATTGCACATCGAAGACTTCGATGCCGTCAGCTTCAACGCTCACCTCAAGGCTGCAGCTCACGTCCGCATCCCGATAGGTCGCAAGGGCTTGGTGCATGGTGCCCGCTCCTTTGTATTCGTAGAACCGGAACTTGATCCTGGAAAGAGCACTCGCTTTTTGCTTGCGCGCCTTGTCAAACAGTTCCACAAGGGCTTGGCGAAGGGGACCTTCGGCCGAAATCAGGGACGAGACCAGATAGTCTGGCTTGGGGCTGGCAGCCTCGGATTCGGTGTCGGTTTCTTTTGAGACACCTCGGAGATCCTTACCCGGAGTCTTAGTGGTCGGCTTTGTTTCTTCGTCTATTTCAATCGGTTCCGGCTTTTTGCGAGGCCACAGCCCCAGCTTCTCGGCGTTTGGAAGGGTGTGGACGTAAGCATTCTCGGAAATCTCGATGCTGGGAGCCGGATCTCCGTTTCCCCAGACCAAGTCTCCTTTTCGGTAAATGAACACGCTATGCTCGATCCCCAGCCGGATGCAGGCAATCAAGGGATCGTCGTTTAGAAGGATGGAAAGCTTTGGGGCCTTCCGAAACTCACCTCTCAGTTCGGCGGTCGAGATTTGCCCCTTGGTGTTGAGCTTCGTCTGGTCTCTGACGTAGGTGGGTGCGTCAGGCTGGTCACCCGACGCGAGCAGTTTCTTCTGTTCCCTCAGGGCACGCTTTATGTGCAACTGGCCGTTGCCCGGGGAATCAGAGGCGTTATGCAGCTCGATAATCGTGTGTCCCAGCTTGGCATTACCAGACCCTACGGGAGTGGCGCTGGGGTAAAAAAGATGCCTGTAAGATTGCAAGATTGAGATGGCCACAGTCGTACCGGACTTCTCGTGGTCTTCCTTCACTCGACGCTGCTGGTAGTCCGCGAGATCTTTCATGCGCGGGCCGATCTTGATGGCTTCCAGTGCCATTCGACGCCTCAGTGCCTGTTTCATGTCCTGCCGGAGCCGATGGTCCGCTATGATGAAAATCAGGTTGTTTTGAAGGATGCGGATCTCTTCGTTCACTCCTTTGCACGTGGCCATACGGACCAAGTCGGGCGGGAGCTCCCGTGGCGTCTCCGATATAGAATGGGCATCATAGTTCAGGACCACGAGATATGGCCGGCCGCTGCCGATATCGTCCGGGATTTCATAAGGTCCCGCTGGGAACGGCACGATTTCGAAGTCACCGCTTTTCACAGTGAAAAGGTCTTTGATTTTCGTATTGAGAACGTTGCGGAGCCCATCGGAATCAACCTCCTTCATGGCCCGCGCGATGATCTGGGTCAGGTTGGGCTCAACACGCAAACGCATCGGCGCCCCTGGCCGGTCATCCAGGAAAAGAGACTCCTCTACAAAGGCTTTCCGTGCAGCCTCTACCAGAGCAGGCTCGACGGAAGGAGAGCAGATGGAATAGCGCAGATGTTCGGGGGTTATCCCTTGGACGGCATCGCCATAAGCCATGGTATTGATGAAAATGGTTCGGGCAACATAACTTGTCACCGGCACCTAGCCAGGATAGTTCCTTTGGTCGAGATACTGGGCTGTCGAGGGGTCCATGCCGGGCACGGAGGCCACGTCGGCATTCAAAGCCGGTGTATACGCCCCCTGATTAAGTTTGGTCGTGAACTCCCCCCGAATCGGATTGTACCTTGGATCCATGTGATGCGGGTGCACCGCAAAGGCATCTACGGGCTTTTCCTGCCACAGATAGTGCACTGTCCTTGCCAGAAGCCGCAGCATCCCCCGAGTCCTCTGGAAGGTAGAGAGACTACTCAATTTCGTCATCATCACGTTCAGCGTTTCGGGATGCAGGGGATACCCCTTGCGGAACTGGTCGCGTAGTTCAGGGCTGAGAACATCGGAGGAAAGAGACTCCCTGTTTCGGTCCCAGAGCGCAAAGTATTCCCGCACCACCGATTCAGCGCCCTGCAAGTCCACATTCTCGAAAAGACGGCGACGCAAGACATTGATGGTTTCGTCCTCTTCGGTGGGATCCAGCTGAAGGAGCTTGCGGGAGACGACACTTTCGGCTTCTTCGAATGCCGTGACCGCAAGCTGGTGTTCAGCCTTGTAGGCATCGGCCGCTTCCTGATCTTTGGCCCGAATGGCCAGGGTACAGACCAATGCTACCTTGGGTGTAGAGGAAACCGCTTTGATGAGGGCTTGAATAAAGGCAGTGAACTGGCCTGTTGCGTCGGGGAAGACCCTCGCAACCTTCCGCAGGTATACGGCAATCTCGTCCATTAGAATCAGAGTTGGCTCGCCGCCGAACAACTCGATGATCGTTTCAGCGCCAGGGGCGATATGTTCTTCATCGCTGCGCAGGACCCGCTCGAAACCTTTTTTACCTGCCAACTGGTAAGCCATCTGGCCCCAGAGGCTGTGTGCATAAAGACCTTCTTCCAGTTTGAGGCCATTGGCTGGATCGGCATTTTCACCATCCAAGGCAGACACCCTGACGCTACCCTTGGGAAGTAGTACTTTATCTACGAATTCTGAGGCATTGGGGACACCAAGCTTGCCTCGAACAGCATGCACCAGGGCGATCAAGGAGTGGGTTTTCCCGCCGCCGTATTGGGTATCGAGTCGGATCACGGAGTTGAGCTCGCCTCCCGTACCGCTCAGACGCCTGCAAACAGACTCCAGCAGCGTTTTCAAACCCCGCGTTGGATAGGTGTATTTAAAGAACACTGAAGGATCGGCATATTCCGGCGGAGCCGTATTGTTCACCACCTTGGAGAGGTCTGCTGCAAACTCCTCGTCGCGGATACGTCCTTCGAGCACATCAGCCCGTGGCTGGCAGAGGTCGAAAATTGATTGCATCGCCAATCCTTTCTTGACACATTTTGAGCTGCGCAGCTTTAACATTTACAGGGTTCTGATTAGATGAGTGATGTTGTACCAGATATGTTTGGATTTGCCTAATGGAACATTTTGGGCCTACCCCGAGGTGATGAAACCTCTGGCTCTTCTTTTTCACGAGAATTTTTTGCTCCCATTCTTAAGCACTCGGTACGATACGACGGAGGGTGTCGGATTCTTTACCTCTGGCTGAATACGGGCAACAACTCGGGGCCTTGTGCCATTCATTGACAATGGCGGCGTTGCCAGATGGATTACGAGTCCATTACGCAACAAAGAAGGTTATGATGCACTGGCCATGGAAATTGCCGCATGGAGGGACAAGTTCGACAGGACATGGAAACCCAAATCTACCACCTCTCAGCCATTTCCTCGGCCAAACCCCTACCCAAACCCGGCTCCTCAGGACACCCTTTGACGAACCTTATTCTGGGGACGCGCTGACAGGCTTTTTCAGTTTAACTTTTCACCAGTGTATTCTTCGAAATACTCTGCTGCCTTCTCCCGTTTTCCGAAGATCGAATGGCTAAAAGGAGAGCCATCATTGCAACGGTATACATCGATGAACCACCAAGTCTGATTGAAGCGGCTTGTTTTCTCGGAGAAAATTGTTTTGACCCTCAATACTTTCCCGCTATTAGTGACTATCGTGTGTTCACGCTCCGCGATTATCACCTTGCTCTTTTCCATCTTTTATGGGTCTTCCGGCAAACGCGTACCCGGACAGTTGAAAAATAAAAAAGGACATGGCAGGGTTCCGTTTTTGTTTGACGCCAATCGAACAATACGGAGGAGATCCCAGCCATGTCCACGTCGATACTTTACCATGCTTTTGGGTTGAAGGGTATCGAGTACAAAGCTACCCACTTTGTTGCCGACAGAATCATCTTCAGCGCCGAGATGAACGATCAGTGGGTCCGGTGTCCGCAGTGCGGCTGCCGGCAGACGACCTTCAAAGGCCGGAAGCGCAGGTGGTTCTATATGACTCCGATAGGGCGTAAGAAATGCATGCTGGAGCTCATTTTGCACCGTTTGAAGTGCAGGGAGTGCTCGATGCTTTGGTGGCCCACACTGCCATTTATGGTAGGGACCCACCGCTTTGTTCGATCCTTTGCCCTGACAGTCTTGGACATGCTCCGGTTCAGCACGATCCGCTCGGTGGCCGAATATCTCGGAGTTGGTTGGGACATGGTCAAAAACATCCATAAGGAAAGGCTCCAATTCCTCTATCGCAAAATCCCCCTGCACGAGGTGATCACCATCGGAATTGATGAATTCAGCTTCAAAGAGGGCCACCACTATATGACTGTGGTCACCGACCTCGATACCGGCAGGGTCCTGCACGCGGTTGAAGGAAAGGGCAAGGAGGACATCCGGCCGTTTCTCAAAATCCTCGCCGGGAAAGCGAAAAAACTCCAGGCTGTGGCAATGGACATGAGCAGCGCCTACTTCGCCGCAGTCATTGAAACATTGCGCGGCGTGGATATCGTCTTTGATCGCTTCCACATCATGGCCCTTATGAATCAGGCAATAGACGAATCGAGACGAGACCAGCAAAGAGAACTCGATGTACTGGGGCAGCAAACTCTGAAAGGAAGCCGCTTTCTGCTTTTGCACAATTACGACTCCCTGGCCCCTGATCGGAAGGCAAGGCTCGATGCTTTGCTCGAGGTAAACGGCCCGCTGTTTGTAATCCATTCGATGAAAGAGCAGTTGAGGCTCTTCTGGGAAAAGGATGACTACAAGACGGCCGAGCAATTCCTTGCCGTATGGTGCCGTGACGCAATGAACTCCGGAATCAAAGCGCTTATGAGAGTCGGAAAGACTCTTGGAGCGTACCGGACTGGCCTGCTCAACTACTTCAAACACCGCATTACCAGTGGAGCCGTGGAGGGCCTCATCAACAAAATCAAGACCCTCAAACGGCAGGCTTACGGGTTTCGAGATCCGGAATATTTCAAACTCCGTCTCTACCACCTCCATACGCAGAGGTACTCGTTAGCCGGATGAACCTCTTTTATTTCCTTTTCCTAACATGCGTTAATCCGTAGCGAAAAATCTTTCCATCCTTATGGGTATCAAAATCCTGTGTTGACCACGATTCAATCGGACATAGGCTTCCTTTCTGAAGGGCTTTGTCAGCGTTAGTTATCCATCGATGGATCAGATTTTTCCAACCCGATCCATCGATGGACCGAGTTTCAAAACCCGAAATTCGGATTGTCTTCCTTCCTCTTTATCTTTTTAGAGCGAAGTCGTTCCCTGATTTTTTCAAAAACCGCGTATTGCTTTGCCCTGTCTTCGTCTGTTATCATTTCAGGGTCATAGTAATCGGGATCAAGCGTCCTCGACCAATGGACAGTAGCGAAGACATTGCACCACATTCTAAGAGTCATGTCGTTGGTTAAGCCGTACCTAATAAAAGGTTCAGCCTCTTCTGTGGTAAGTCCCGATCCTCTTAAATCGAAGTCTTCTGTCCAGACGTAATCAGACTGGCCTTTCTTTAAACCACTATAAGCCTCTTCCCTTTTGTGTGTATCCTTTAGAACGAACTCCCATTCACCAAGCGGTATCTCAGTGTTCTTCTTGCGCCTTATAATGGAATAACCAATGTGAAATCCTAAATCCCTAATGTATTCTATTATTTCGCGTCGGCGTTCGATGGATATCTTGTACTCACCTTCATCATCAACATCTTTTTTGAGAAACCATCCACCTCGCTTAGCTTCATTCCCAATATCAATTACGTCAGGTTGTACGTAGTCCCATTTTTTAAATAATGGTGCATCCCTTGGTACATCTTTATTTCGAAGTGGAACAAGGATTTGTCCTGTTCCTGCCATCTGTGCCCAACTCTTTGCGTCAGCGCTAAAAAGCAGATTTTTGAACTGCCTAATTACGGGCATAGAAGACAGGCCGAAGGCATGGTACTTAGCTCTTGGCTTTCCATCCCGCATGCATACTTCTTTACACTCATTAAGAAATGCTCTCTTTTGAGGAGGCCTATTGTCACTAGCGTTTGAAGGCGATAGACCTATGTAACCGGCTCCCATTTCATGATCCTGAATCCGTGAACTTATAAATATCAGTTTTCTAGTCTTTCACTATATAAATATTTGAAATAGTTTAGGTTTTATGGCATTATGCCGCCTCACAAGGACTCACTTGGGAGGTGAAGCATGAAGCAATTTATTATCACGCAGTCCAAAAAAGAATTCTATACCTCTCACTCAGGTCTCGCCCTCGTGGGGCTGTGCATCAACAAGCTGTGCTCGTTGCCAACCAAGGCAATGGACGCCTTTCCCAGGAAGGTCGGCGGCATTGGTCTTGACGATATCCTCCGTAGTTATGTAGGGCTTCTGACAATGGGGAAAACCGATTTTGAAGCCATAACGAACTGCCGGGATGACGACCACTTCAGTCAATCCTTGGGAATTGCACGCGTCCCTTCTACTGAAACCTTGAGGCAGCGTCTGGATGAGGTTGCGCCCGCCCTGCGGCCTGTTGCCGATTCCTGCTCGGTGGGATTCTTGAAAAAAGCCCGGGTGACAATCACTGCGCTGGACACAGGACATATCCCTCTTGACTGCGACGTCTTTGGCATGGACAACTCCAAGACCAAAAAGGAAGGAGTCTCCCGGATCTACAATGGAGGAGACGGATATGCGCCCATAGCTGCGTACCTGGGAACGGAGGGCTGGTGCCTGGAATTGGAATTGCGTAACGGCAGCCAACACAGCCAGGAGGGGTTCATCCCTTTTATTGAGCGGGTCATCGAGAAAGCCCGCAGTCTCAGCTCGCGAAAGCTTCTGGTGCGCCTGGACTCGGCCCACGATGCGCTGGATACACGCGTTACCCTGGCGGGCAAAAGGAATGTCGGCTATATCATAAAATGGAATCCCCGAAGAGAAGACCAGGTCGAATGGGCGGAGCGGATTTTCAATGAGGGCGCGCTTACTACTCCCAGGGATGGAAAAAGAGTTGGACTGCTCACAGTCCATATCCGACAGGTCCACGAGGGGAAGACCTACATGTTCAAAAGGGTGATGCGGGTGGTCGAGCGCACCATCGACCGGCGCGGGCAACGTCTTCTCACCCCGGAAATCGAGATCGAGGGATGGTGGACCACACTGGATCTGCCCGAAAAAGATGTGATCGGGCTTTACGAGGGTCGTGGCACAAGCGAACAGTTCCATGCTGAGATCAAATCTGACATGGACATGGAAAGGCTCCCATCGGGCAAATTCGCTACCAATGCCTTGATCCTGACTCTTGGGGGACTGGCATACAATATTCTGCGCGCCATCGGACAACTCGGACTTGTTTCCGGACAAACCCCTGTGCGCCATATCGCCAAAAGACGCCGGATAAAGACCGTGATGCAGGAGTTGATGTACCTGGCGGCGCGCTTGGTGCGAACAGGCCGCCGCCTCAAACTTGTCTTCAGCCGTCATTGTCCTGCTTTTGCGGCTTTTCGGACCGTCTATACACGCTTTGCCTGTGGCTGATGGGGCGTACAGAGGCTTGCTGAGCGCAGAAAATTTGGAAGACGGCAAAATCAGAGGGATAACTCCGTCCAACTTGCAGATATTGATTATTTGACAGGAGAAATTATCGCCCATTAAGTAGCCAGTTCTGTAATTTTTGGGCTTCGGCCCCGAGTTTTGGCAAAAAAATGAATCCCAAGGGTTTGATAAGTAACCTCGCTCAATTTGAGTTCACGGATTCAGGATGATACTTTTCCAAGTACGATGGGTCTTCTCCTTGATGGAAG
Organism: uncultured delta proteobacterium; assembly: GCA_963805125.1. GTDB lineage: Bacteria > Desulfobacterota > Syntrophobacteria > Syntrophobacterales > Syntrophobacteraceae > SbD1. The sequence goes on from CAWDTD010000003.1 coordinate 812,708, forward strand.
ACTGGAATGATTTTGCTAGTGTCAGCCCTTGCCTTTGTAAATTGTTCGAGCATAAATTCATAATTGTATAGGCTTGCTTCTGCACTATCTTTGCATGACTGAACACTTTTATAATCCTGTGGAATTTCATCTAGAACAACAAAGTAGTCATATTTAATGTAAAAAGCCTCGGTCAAAACGTACCTTATATACGCCTTTGGATTTATTATTATTCCACGTTGCCAAGCAGTGAAAGCACCCGAATCCATGATTAAACCCACATATCGCTTAAAGTACTTTCCTAAATAGTAATCATTATAATGGGGGTGCTGGTTCATTTCCCAATAGCTAACCAGCCGAAAATCCAAAACATCCATCAGGTCTTCGTAGTCAATTTCCGCTGACCCCTCATATGAGGCAAAGTAAAAGTTCATTTTCTCTCCTTCTATCGATACACATTTGTCAAAAAATACTCAGGGTCGTAATGACAACCGAAAAATCACCCACCCCGATAACGTAAAATTCCCCCACCCGCAGTTATAAAAAATCCAGCTCTCTGAGCCGGAGCGACTGGTTGCGCTCCCTTCGCCGTCGCTGATTCCAAACCAGCACGAGCAAGACAGAGCTGTCAAGGCTGCGACCAAAGGGAGCACCCGGCAGGGCTTGGCCTTTACAGCTCTGGCGCTCGTGCTATTGTCAGCCGGCGGCAAGAGGGGACTCAAGCTCTCCACGATCTGCTTTCTTCGTCTTCCTGCCCTTCAGTGTTTCCTTTAGACGGTAACTCTCCCAGTTAAAATTGATGATGTGCGCTCTATGAGTTAGCCGATCAAGCAACGCCGCAGTAAGGGTCGGTTCTCCAAAAACCTGAGTCCAGTCCGCGAATCCAAGGTTGGTTGTGATTATTACCGAGCCCCGCTCGTGACGCTCTGCCAAGACCTGGAACAGAAGCTCGGCGCCTTGCTTTGAGAAGGGGACGTATCCGAGTTCGTCCAAGACAAGCAGTGCGTATTTTGCGTATCGCTGGATAAGACGGGTCAAGACCTTTGCACTCTGGGCCTCGATCAGTTCATTTACAAGACCGCAGCCGTTAACAAAACGGGTCGCGATACCCTGCCTGCATGCAGAAACTCCGAGTGCCGTTGCCAGGTGGGTCTTCCCCGTACCGCTTTTTCCAAGGAAAATAACGTTTCTTTTTTCCCGGATGTACTCACCCTCATCGAGTTCTTTGAGAAGCCTCTTATCCAGGGCCGGTGCAGCTTCACAGTCAAACATCTCAAGGGTTTTCAACAGGGGAAACCGGGCCTCCCCGATCATGCGCCGGAGGCGGTTTTCCGCTCTCATTTGAAGTTCGACTTCGGTCAGGGAGAGCAGAAAATCTTCGTGGCTCACCCCGTTTTCTTTGGCTTGGCGAAGCAGGACATCCAAATGCCCATGCATATGGGATAACTTTAGAGCCTTTAGATTCTCCCTTAAAAGCATCTGCGTGCCGGCCCTCATTGGACACCTCCAAGCTCGCCATAGGCGGAGATGTCAGGAACCACAGTTTTTGACCAGTTCGAAAGAGGTTCAAATTGATGGCCGTTTTCGCAATTCTGGACAAGATGCTTTACCCCGGCGCTGGAACTCAAGCCGCACTCAAGCGCCCGTTCCACCGCCGCATTGACCTGGTCTTGGCTCTGATTGCGGTAGAGCATAAGAACGGCGATAAACTCCCTAGTTCCGTCTGTTTCACCGTGGTTTGCGATGAACCTTTCCAGAAGCCTCTCCAGGCATTGAGGCCAACTCTTTCGCCACTGCCGGATAGGCCTGGCGGAACTGAATGCCAGCGGTCTTTTTTGCAGCAGTTCCAGGTAGTGGTCAGGGTCGAGCTGCCATTTGTTGTTTCCAAAAAGTCTGCGGTGGGCGCCAATCCGCTTCCCCTCATAGAAAATCTCCACTCGGTCAACAAAAAGAACCCCTCGCACTTTGAAACCTGCATATTCGGTTGGAACGGAGTAGCGATTCTTGTCCAGGATGACCGTTGAATAGTGGTTGACCCGGCTCTCGACGGTCTGAATGTTGCTGAAGGGGTGATCCGGGAGGGCAAGAAGATGCTCTTTTTCTTCTTCAAAGAGTTCATTAACGGTTCTATCACGGCCCTGCAGCCGGTGGTCTCCATAAGCCAGGCAGTCCCGGAGCACTTGCTCGTTTAATTCTTCGATGGTTTGCGCCTTTGGGATCGGCACCAGGTAGTTTCGCCGAACATATCCGATGTTGCCTTCAACGCCCCCCTTTTCATGGGCGCTCGCCACATTGCAGAACCGAGCATGAAAGCTGTAATAACTATGAAACTTGCGGAAGCTCTCCTGCTCGATCCTTCCTTTCCCACGGAGCACTTTCTGGACCGCAGAGGTCAGATTGTCATAGACCAGCGTCTTGAAAACACCCCCGAAGAACGCAAAGGCATGCATGTGGGCATCAAAAAAAGCTTGCTGTCTCTCACAGGGATAAAACCGGACAAGGTGCTTGCCCGAAGACTTGGAACGCATAGAGAAAAACTTCAAGCGAAGCGGTTGTCCAGCGATAATGGCCAGTGCTCCTCCCCAATCGACCTCACCTTCCTGGCCGCAATCGGGATCGAGTGGGATGAAGGCTTTTGGAGCATTGACTCCCAGGTGAACCTTGGCCTTTCTCACATATCGCCGCACTGTGGACTCGCTTCCTTTGAACCCTTCCTCGGCAACTAACCTCTGAAAGACCCTTGCTGCAGTATGGCGTTGATTCTTCGGGGCCCTCTTATCAGCCTCAAGCCAGGAGTTGATGGTCTCAAGCAACGGCCCCAGCCTCGGATAGGGCTGAGCCTCTCTCTGGCTATATCCGCTGTACTCACCCCTTAAGACCTTGCGGATCGTCTTGCGATCATGGCCGGTTTCCCGCTCTATGGTGCGAATGCTCTTTCCGTAGACCCGGTGAGCCGTACGGACATACTCGTATTGATCCATACTGATCATCCCTCCAACCCTCCAGCGACACTCGCGATTTTTAGATCGCTTCGTGTTACCAGAAGTTCTGTGATGGGTGGGGGAATTTTGGACGCTCGTTTTTATCCAAAGCGGGGGAATTTTAGGTTATCAAAATCATCAGGGCGCCCAATTTGAACACCCTGAGTATTTTGATCTACTTAGATTAACTGCGGTTAAGCCGCCTTTCCCTTCTTACTGTTTTCCAGGTCTTTCCTCTTCTCCTGAAGCTTTTTGAGAGCATTATTGCAGTACTCGACGTACTGCTTTGCTCTCTCCAGGGCATCACGGAGATTCTTTTCGATCTGGTCTCCACGGATTTCTAAGATACCTCCGTGCTGGTCATCGAAGCCATGTGCAACAGCAGCTTTGAGGTCTTCGAACAACTTTTCCATCATTTTTTTAGCTGATTGTTCATCAACTTCAATAACCCCAGCAGTTGCAGCCTGTGCATTTTCCTTGATAACTTCCGGCAGCCATCCTGTCGCCATAACCGTGTCAAAGTCAGCAGGAAAAGGCTTCGTAACTTCTTCGCCCGACTTCTTGAGGCGTTTCTTAATCTCTGCCTCAAGTTCGCTCACTGTGAAGGCTTTTTCTGGTGCCTCGATGTCCTTCAAGAGTTGAATCTTGCGTTCATCGTAGGGCATGCTGTCCAGCCGTACCAAATGGGTGTAGAGGATTTTTCCTTGCTTAATCAAATCATGGATTTTGATGCCTTTTTCCTCAAGCCACTTGGTCTGGTAGCCGAGCATCACGAGGTTTCTCAGTCCTGTCTTTGAATCAAGAAGGGGCTGAGGCAGGTCGGGGTCAGTGAGCAGCAACAAGTAAGCTGCTTGGTGCAATGGCTCGATTTTTTTCTTGCCGGTGATCCTCTCAGTTTCACCGCCAAAGAATTGATCGAAAAGATAGGTGCCGATTTCCACTCTGGCCTGGCACATTTCGGCGTCCGCCTTCTCAAAAGCCTTTCTCGGCCCTTCATACTTTTCAATGATAAACTTCACAGCTTTGATGGCTCTCTTCTGATCATCGGGTGTAGGCATTTCTTTTCTCCTTTCGATTTAGGTTGCCAAAGATCAGGCAGCGAGGCGTAGTTTCACCACCTGTTGCGAGTATAAAACAAGTCTCAGAGCCGATCAATGATTTTAAATTGTAAGTCTGATTGATTTTTCAGACTGGCGTGGTATACTGAATTTTGAGGTTACGGTACTTTGCGATTTGGATCTCCAACCACTTCGATTAGAATACCCTTCAGTCAAGTGAAAGGATGGCAGCCATGATGGAGGCAGGCGATACTCGGGGGAACAGTAAACGACCACAGGGGAAGGATCTGCAAGGTTTTCGTGGAAAGCTACCTTACGCCTACCAACAGAAAGAGAAAAGACATGAGAACTCTAAAGTCCGGATCATTAGGGTTCATTATGAAGTAATTATATATAATCTGATTGTCTCATGGTATGTTGACTATAAGGAATCAATGCAGAGGATTGCAACCAGATTAGACCAAGAAAACGTGTCAACTCGATTTGGAAAGGAACACTGGTCCCCTGCAGTGATTAGTCAGATCCTGAGGCACCCTGCGTACTGGAGTGGACGAATAGCCGTCAAATCTAATAAGGCTGAAGGAGGCTATGTTTACTATAAATGCCCGCCTTTGATAACCGAATCACGGTGGAGAGAAATTCAGGCACGAATCGCTGATGCAAAAAAACAAAGCGGCAGACCTAGGCGTGGGGCTGACGAATTCTTGCTGTATGGTTTACTCAAGTGTGGGTTTTGCGGAACCACACTTTCCTGTAAATATCAGAAAAAGCAGCGTTTCTACTTTTGTTACTGGCATGAATGCTCAGGCGCAGCGATGGAATCTCACAATAAGGAGCGTTGCCCTCTACCACTCATTCCAGCAGAAGAAATTGAAAGGATGGTATATGAAATATTAATGGTGTATATCTGTGGAGAGGCATTTTTGCCAATCTATTTAGTCCACCCAAAGAGAATCGAAAGTGCTCTAGACACGGTAAAACTAGAGGGTAAGATTAAAAATTTACAGGCTATGATTACTCACCTAAATGAAAAGCGCATCGATGCGAAAAAAGTGCTTAAAAAAGTGGAAGAGATGCTCAACCGTGAACCACATGATTTTTCAAGTTGTGCAAACGTACTGGATACTGCGCTAGCTAAAACCGAAGAAATAGATGCCAAACTGCGGGATACGCAGACAAAAATTGACAGACTACTCAAAAGGCGCGCAGAAACCAGCTTGCTACTGGAGTTTCGCCAAAAGAGGCGAGAGACCTTGGTGAAAATCCACGAGACCTTGTTGTCACTACCGTTTCCAAAAAAACAGAAGCTACTGGCTGGAATGCTTGAAGAGAAAATCGTAATTCAAACCCCTGGAGATGATTTCATCGATCCCGATAGACCAGCCGACAACTGGACTGAAGGCATGGACGAATCCAAAGTGGAGTATTATACGTATCCCCCAGTGGAGTATACCTGGCGAGATGCTGTGTCGCCAGATTTGCGATTTGATCCCGTGGTACTCCAAGACGTATTATCTGAGGTTGAACTGTAGGCTAATAACGGCGAATCCAGAGTTACCAAAAGCGGCATTTTCAGCATGACCGCTAAGAACTCCAAGCACAATCCCTTTGAACACAGAAGGGGTACAGACGCAAACGGCATATGGAAATTTGAGGATTATCCATATGAAAATGGACCGCTCGCCCGGAAAAATCGGCAGGCAGTCGTCAACCCCTCCCGGTCCAATGGAACTGCTAACCAAAATCTGCCACCGAGAGGCCATTATCTGGACCTAACCCTATACCAAACTCGGCTTTCGAAATACCCACTTTACAGGCAAAGAACAGCTCCTCCTTTTATGTGGGGCTCTTTCATCCCCTACTCTATGCCGGTTTATCCCGGCGCTTTAGGTCCGACCCCTTTTGCCCCTGCTACTGCAAGGACACAGAAGATGGCCGACCCGAAAGCTGCCAGATTGATGATCTTCACCTTTCCGTAGCGGTCGGCAAGAGGCCCGAATAGAATGGTAAAAAGGCCGAAAGGCAACATGTAGGCGGTAACCGAAAGGGCAGCCTGGGTGATTATTCAAGTGAAGGTCACGGCCGATTTCGACCAGAAGAGGCGAAGCAGCGTAATTCTCCCCGCTACACCAAAACACCATCATCCCAAGGATGAGAATTATTTTGCGTCCATCCACATATTTCATACCGCCTGTCCTCGCAAATCCGCCGTAGCGCCCACGCCCTATTCATTAACGGATCCGGCATTATTATCCCGATCGAGGCAGCCGTCCTTCAAATGGTAAACATGATCGAAACCCTTTATCATCCGTTCGTCATGGGTGACCACGATCACGGCCGTCCGGTTTTCCCTTGCGACCGTCGTCAGGATTTCCATCACCTTCGCACCCCTCGCGGTGTCGAGCGAAGCCGTAGGCTCGTCGGCCAAGATCAGCCGGGGGGTGTTGGCCAGGGCGCGTGCGATGGCCACGCGCTGTTGTTCGCCGCCCGAGAGAAGGGCCGGAAGACTATCGGCCCGGTGGGCGATTTCCATGTATTCGAGGAGTTCCCGCACCCGATTTTCAGCCTTTTGTCCCTTTATGCCAATGAGATTTAAAGGCAGAAGCACATTCTGCCTTGCGGTAAGAAACGGGATAAGATTATGGGACTGAAAGATGAAGCCCACCTTTTCACGCCGCACGCGGCGGATATCGACCCCGGCCCAGCCGTTTTTCTCAAAGATCGTCTGGCCGTCGAAGACGATTTTGCCGGCGGTGGGCTCGATGATGAGACTTACGCACAGGAGCAGGGTGGTCTTGCCGGAACCGCTTGGGCCAAGCAGCGCCGCCAACTCGCCCTGAGAAACCGAAAGGTTTATGTCCTGCAGGGCGCGCACTTCCAGGCGCCCGGAGCCGAAAGTTTTCGTGAGTCCTTCTATTCCCAGAGTTTCCATTTATCCGCCCAGGGCCATCGCGGGCTGGGTCTTGAGCGCGTGCCGCAGTCCGAGGATGCTTGCGAGAACGCCGGCCGCCACAGCCACTATGAAAGTGATAAATTCATCTCCGGGGACCAGGAGTATGCGCCTCGGAAACATCGAGTAGGTGTTATCGATCAGGAGCAGTCCGAACAGGAAGGCGCTGACGGTAAGGAGCAGTGACTGCTCGATAACGAGCCTTACGATCACCCGGTCGGGCGCCCCGATGAGTTTCATTACGGCGATGCTTCGGATTTTTTCCATCGTAAAGGTATAGATCACGAGCGAGATTATGACGACGGAGATGAGCAGAAGGAGCAACCTGAATAGCAGGAGCTGGTGGGTCATGCTGGTCAGCCTGCCTTTCAGCACAAGCCCGACTTCGTCTTTCGTGCTGTAAGCGTTGAGATAGAGCCATTTTTCAACCATGCGGGCAGCCTCCGCCCGGCTTGTCCCCGGTTTCAGCCTGACCAGAACGGCGTTTATAATATGCGTGTCGGGCTGCAGGGGGTCGAGCAGTTTTTGAGCCTTGTCCGGGGATAAAAAGCTCTGCCCGGAGAGGGTCCGGAGCAATCTTTCCCGCTCGTTACGCACTTCTTCGTTATCTTGCTGATAGAGCACTTCCTGGGCGTCGTGCAAAGACAGATAGACTATGGGGTCGCCATCGGGGTCGACCGCATCGTTTGTAAGGCCGACCACCGTATAGGTGTGAAGCCCCAGCGGAATTCTGTCCCCGAGATGCGCGCCCAACTTCACGTTAGCCACCATTTCATAGTGCGCCTGCTCGATTGGTCTTCCGGCCACGATCTTTTTCGGCCCGCCGAGGCCTCCAAACACATCGTAGCCCACGATGCTGAAATGCCTGCTTTGGCCGTCCACCGGCCTTTCCACGGTATAGTAGATAAACGGGCTGGCCTTTTCCACGCCCGGAACGGATTTGACGCTGTAGTGGAAAAATTCGGGTAGAGTCGATTGTTCGTTGAAGGGTCCGCCCCGGTATCTTTGGACAACCCAAAGGTCGGGATCGGTTACCTTGATCAGGGCCGTTCCCTCGTAAATAACGCCGCGATATATCCCGTTCATCGCAAGGACGATTCCGAAGAGCAGCCCTACGCCGACTACCGTGGCGATAAACCGGCCTTTATGAAGCTTGAGATCCTGAAACGCGAGGTCCATCAGTCGTCCTTACCGGCAATGATTTCCGGCCGCACTTTCCTTCCCGGTTCAATCCCGGCGGGATTGACGATCACCATTTCGCCCTCTTTTAGCCCCTTTAATATCGCGGCCCGCCTTCCGTCCTTTAACCCGGTGGAGACCGTGCGAAAGTCTGCCCGCCCGCCGGCGGCAACAAACACCCCTTTGACGCCGTTTCGTTCCGTTATGGCTGACAGCGGGACGGCCAGGGCGTACTGGCGGCCGGCAACTATATAGACCTCGGTCTCCTCGCCGATTGTAAGAGGTTTAGGCAGATCGTCGAATTTTACGTCCACTTCCAGTTCGCGGGTGACAATATCGGCCTGCTTGTTCAGCCGGACGACCTCGCCCCGGTAAGATTGTCCCGAGCGCAGTTTTATTCGTGCCTTTTGTCCGACCTTGAGCAGGCCCAGTTTCGTTTCGTCTATCCAGGAGGCGGCCCATATCTGGTAGTTGACCATCTGAAAGATGGGGGTGCCTGGAGAGATGGTGTCTCCTATTTCGGCTGTTCGGACGGTGATGATTCCATCCATGGGCGCAAGGATGCGCGTATACCCGAGGAGCGCTTCAGCCGTATGGGTTTCCGATCCCGCCTGGCTGAGGGCCGCTTTCGACGCCTTCACGGTCGCCTCATTGGCCGCAACGTCGCTTTGAGCCACCCGAAGGGCGGCTTTGGTTATATCGAAAGCGGCCGGCGAGATATACCCCGGCTTAAAGACTTCCAGGTCCCTCTGATAATTGCTTTGGGCCAAAACAAGGTTCGCCTGCGACTTAACGAGATCCGCTTGCGCGCGGGCCAGATCACGCTCGGCGCGGCTTTGCGCCCAACGGGTAGCGGCCTCACGGTGCCTTAGTTCGGCTGAATCGAGTTCGGCCAAAAGCTGGCCCTTTTGCACCCTGTCTCCCTGATCGGCATAGAGTTTTTCGAGGATGCCCGTAATCTTTGAGCTCAGCGCAACCGGTATCTTCGACTGCACCGTGCCCGGTCCCTGGACGATGTCCCGGATCTGCGCCTTTTTGACTATGACCACGGCAACGGTCGGACGGTACAAAAAAACTCTATAAACCGCAAAAATCACGATCAGTGCGGCGATAATGCCAGCTGCAATTTTCTTCCCGTCCAGCGGTTTCACTCTCTCTTATCCCCGTCTTCACTTTGCATGAGCGGCTCGAAAATAGACGATCCTACAATTTGCCTGATCCGAGCCTGAGCGATCTCATATGCTACCTCGTATTTTATAAGATTAAACCTGGAACTGGTCAGATCCACCTCCGCCTGGAGCACATCCAGCCCGATGGCCTTGCCGTTTCGGTAGAGCGCACGGGCGCTCGCATACGCTTCTTCGTTTGTGGCGACAGTCTGCCGGGTATTAATTACCCCGTTTCTGGCATTTTCCATATCACGCCACCCAGTGGTAAGGTCTATTTTCAGGCTGTTTAGCCTGTCACGTTTCTTATCCAGAGATTGAAGATGCCTGGATTCGGCTGCCGCAACCTGCGCCCTTCTCAGTCCACCTTCGAAAAGCGGAAACTCTACAAATACGCCGGCAAGCCACTCCCCTTTGGTTCCCGCCGGGTCCTGACTACGCGTCCCAAGATCACTCTGCAGGTTCAGCGACGGGTAATAGCTCCCTTTTGTGGCCTTGACGAGAGCCTGGCTCTGGTCTATTTGCAGCTTTAACTCCTTGATCTCGTGATTATTTTGAAGCGCTTGCCCCCACAGTGAATCAACTTCGGGCGCGCCGGCGAATTCACTAGGCAGTTGCCCCGTGATATCCACCTCAATCTGCTCACTCAAGCCTATGGTCCTTGCCAGGATTTCCCGGGCAAGCCGAAGGGCATTTTCCGCCTCGGCTTCTGCCTGGAAAGCGTCTGAGACCTGGGATTTGGCCCGAAAGAGATCGAGCTTGGTGACTTTGCCTGCCTTAAAAAAAGTTTCCGTTAGATTGAGGAACTCCAGCCGCTGCTTCAAGGCATCACGGGCCACATTGAGGTTCTCTTTTGCCTCTATGAGGAGATAGAATGCCTGGGTCACGTCAAAGGCCACCTGGTCCCCCGTCCGCAGGGCTTCCTGCTTCTGTGCCTGCGCGCCGATCTTCGCGGCTTTTGTGCCGTACCAGGTCTGGCCGCCGTTGAATACAAGCTGCTTGCCCGTAATGCCGGCAAATCCTTCAGCCGAGTCGATAGTTACGCCTTTCGGAGGAGAACCTATCCCTGGAAGCAACCGGTCTGGCTCCAACCGTTCATAGTAGGCCAGTGAGACAAGCTGAGGGAAAAATTGCGACTTGGCCGCGCGGTAGTCCGCCGTCAGTTCCCGGATTTTTTCGACGGCCCCTCCTAAGGCAGGGTTGTACTGCTGCGCAAGGGCAAGGCAATCTTCGAGGGAAAGTGAGCGAAAATCAGGATCATGCGACGTTTCGGCACCAAGGCAGGCGATGGCGAAAGACGCCAGGGCCAATAAAAAACAAAAATGCAAAACAGCCGCTTTGGATAACCTATTGTGACCGCGGCTTTCGGTGCCTGGCCCGCAGTGTATTGAACTTTCCCTTGAAATCCTCGATCCTTCCAATCTGCTTCGATTCATGAATTTTTTCCATGCAATCAGAATATAAATACCGACAAAGCCGCACTCGCGAGCACGACATAAAGCAAGTCCACCTTTTTGATCAGTGCGAACAGCACGGCCAGCCCGAGCAATACCCTGACGATGTCCCAGTGAACGGCCGAGGAAAATTTAAACGTCACAAAGAGAAGTAGACCGACAAAAGATGCAAGTATGCCTCTTGTGGCCTTCAAGAAGTAGGCGGAGTTCTTTAGCTTGTCCATTATCGGGGTCAGGGTGACCACCATCAGGAAAGAGGGGGTGAATATCGCTGCGGTTGCCACGAAGGCGCCGGCTATTCGTTGAGTCAGATAGCCTACAAATGTCGAGGTGATGACTATAGGTCCGGGCGTAACCTGTCCGAGGACAATCCCGTCCATGAACGTTTTGCTGTCCATCCATCCCTTGACGTCAACAACCTCGTGGAGCATAAGCGGCACGGAAGCAAAGCCGCCGCCGAAGGCGAAAAGATCGATCCGCATCATCAGGGCCGCAAGGCTGTAAAGTCTCTTGTCTACGAGATGCAAGGCCAGAAGCGCGGCAATCAGAATCAGCAGCAGCACGGCCAACTGTTTAGCATAATGTCTGTCCGGGCTGCTTTCAGCCGTGAATGAAGGAACGTCGCCTGCCTGTCTTGTGAATAGAATTCCAGCCAGGGCGGCGCCCACAATTATGAGGAAGGGGCTTACTCCAGCCCAAAAGAGAACGGCGGCCGCCAAGGCGAAAACGACGTCTTCGTAATGCTTGAATGTGCTCCTGCCGAAAGACCAGGTGGCATTCGCCACGACTGCGCATACCAATACCTGGAGGCCGCTGAAAATGGATGTGACCCTCGGGACCGTATGGTACGCGGCATAAAGCGACGATAGAACCATCATGAAAGCGAATGCGGGCAGGCCGAACCCGACAAACGACAACAGGGCGCCCTGCACACCCCTTGCTTTCATACCGACATAGGCGGCAGTCTGCATGGCGGTTGCGCCGGGCACGGACTGACACAGGACCACGCCGTCTTTGAAAGTCTGCCCGTCGAGCCACTTGTGCCGGTCCACAGCCATTTCCCTGATATATGCGATCATGGCAGGGCCGCCGAAGGCCGTCAGGCCGAGCCTTAGGAACGAAGCGAATAATTTCAGTCCTGAAGGATGATTTTCGACGGAACTATTCAACATGATTCGCCTGGGATGTGGAATGAAGTCGGTTTTCGCACGGGCAAAACCACGTTCCGCACGCATCCTTGTCCGGCTCGGACCGGGTCAATTTGCAGCAGCCGGACACCTTACCGCCTTCCGTTTGCCATGGCCTTTTCAATCAAATCCCGGGGCCTCTTTGTCTGTTTGAAAAGTCCTCTTGTCGCCTCAAACCCAGGTTGTGGCCCCGCTGAGTTTGAGCTCACGGATTCAGGGTAGAATGAAATGCTAAAGGCGAGTATGATCAGGATCATACGCCCTGAAGTTTTTTGGGCAAGTTTTCATGGAGGGATGGATTAGGGGCCAGAAAGGAACACTCATGCTGGAAAAGTTTCCCCTGTTTTCCAATCTTCCGGGAGAGCATGTCACCCGGCTTGAAGCCATCTCAAAGGAGATCTCGGTCAAAAAGGGGACGCTCCTTTTTTCCCCGGGGGATGCTACTCGGGGCTTTTTTGCGGTCCTAGCGGGGGCGGTTCGTCTCTACAGGGTCTCTCCCAAGGGGAAAGAGATCTCCATTGAGATTGCCGGGGAAGGCCGCACGCTTGCGGAGGCAAGCCTTTTCTCGGATGTTTACCACTGTTACGCGGAAGCACTGAAGGACAGCACAGTCTGTCTGATCCGGAAGGCCGCTTTCCTGGAGTTGATACAAAAGGACTCCCAATTTACCGCCGCATGGCTCCGCGTCCTTTCTTTTAAAGTCATTCACCTTCATCAGCAGATCGAAGAGCTCTCTCTAAAAACCCCAAGGGCGCGGATCGTGAGCTACATTCTCTTACTTGCCGAAATGCAGAACAGAGCATCCGTCACGCTCCCGGTGCACAGAAAATCCATCGCGACCCTTCTCGGCATGACCCATGAGACATTCTACCGTGCGGCAAAGGAGCTTGAAAACGAGGGCCTGGTTCGCTTTGACGGGCAGAAGATCGAAATCATGAATCGTTCCCTGCTGGAGGAATTGATTGGGTAGTTCCTGTTTAAACTGCATGTATTCCTACCAGGCACCGGTGTCTTGAGAAATCAGTGGGAGCATTTTAGTGCCGATTGATGGCTACTGCGCCAGGTTCTTCAACAAAAGGCATAAGGAGCAATCTCAAGAGCGTCAATCTCTCGGGGTTTTGAAGATGCGAAACCCCAATTATCATGCCTTCATGTCCCTTGGACGGTTGGGCGCGGTAGGTCCCCAGCAAACGATCCCACCATGGGAGGTTAAAGCCAAAATTGCTGTTTGTCTCCCGTATGATTACAGAATGATGCACCCTGTGCATTTCGGGCGTGACGACGAAGAGCCGAAGCACCCGGTCAATGTTTGAGGAAAGGTGAATATTGCTGTGATTGAACATTGATGTGGCATTGAGCGCCACCTCGAAAATAAGAACTGCCGAGGCAGGTGGACCGAGTACCGCAACGGTCATGATTTTGATGGCCATTGAAAGAATTATCTCAAAAGGGTGGAAGCGCACACCCGTTGTTATGTCAAAATCCAGGTCTGAATGATGGACCATGTGCAAACGCCAAAGAAGCGGAACCGCATGGTGCAAAACGTGCTGAAGGTATATCGCGAGATCCAGAACTATTACGCCGATCACTACTCTTAAAAAGAAGGGCATGCCGATGTTATTCAACAGACCCCAGTGACGTTCCTCGGCCAAAATTGACATGCTGACCGGCAGGAATGGGAAAATCAGGCGGACGGAAATTGGGTTAAGGGAGAGAAGCACGAGGTTGCTAAACCAGCGGCTTCTTTTCGACATTATGATCATCCGGCGGGGTGCAAGGATCTCCCACAGGGCCACAATACAGAAGATGCCGAAGAAGAATCCCAAGCGAAAACCAAGCTCGCTATTCATAGGCGCCCTAGCACAATAGTCCGTCCCGCCACGCTATCCAGTCAGTCGCTCACGAATCGCTGCAATCAGCTCATCATGTTGCGGAATTCCGGACTGGAACACAATCTCACCGTTGATGCCGATGGAAGGTACAACCCTCGCGCGCAATTCCCTTTTTTTCTTGATCCCTTCCAGTTTTTTGACATCCCAAATGTGGATTTCCATGCTTTCCTGCATCTCCTTCGGTAATACCTTTACCGATTCGACCATGTAAGGTCCGGATGCTCACTGATCGGTCATGAAGATGTCAATGACCACTTTCGACCCAGGTAAGCCCATTGCTGCTCCTTTACACATTAATAAGTCTGTCTTGCGAGGAGGCGGGGGAGGCGGCTCCCCCTCCTAAAGAACCGGTTGCCCAACGTTCACCGGATACCTGGCAGAACAAGGTCCACTGGAACAAGGGCATTCTCAAAAACACAGCACCTTGTCGCAGGTTTGCACGAGGTCATAAAGGTTTTGTTGGGTCACCATGTCGCCGTACTCGGCTGCCCCCAGTCCCCGGGAGCGCATGCAGGACCCTCAGGAGTAGAGGACACCGTCACTTAACGCAAAGGATTTCAGGAGGTCCCCCAGCTTATACCGGGCAGAATCCACCTCCTGGTATGCCACCGCGCCGCAGTTGAGGAAGAGAAAGACATCGTCCATTTTTTCCAGGCAAAGATTCGCGAAGCGAAAGGCATTCCAGAGGATTTCCGGGTCCTTGGTAGAACAGATGATTCCTACTTTCATTTCTTTGGCCTCCTGTGCAATGAACTTTGGTTATCAATGTCGTTTTCTGTTTTGCAAAAAAAGCCTTCCATGGTTGAAACCCCTTAGACTCTCAAAGTTTTCCCTCACGACCGAGCTTAGAGAGAAGGAAAGTTGCCCCTCTTTGCGAGAGCCCGGTCTTCGCGGCCAGCTCCTCTGGGCCGAGAGGTCCGTACTTGCTGACAAGTGAGATGATCTCCTCTTCAAGTTCCTCAAACCAGTCTTCGAACAGCACCAGAAGATCCGGGTCGGTCATCGCCATGAGTTGCTTTGACTGGGCAACCTTATCCACCAACCTTTGGCACATTTGCGTTGGGTCGACACCTTCGCCCATACACTCGGCCAGTCAGAGATGGACCAGGCTCGATACCTTATCTCCTTTGGATTCTCCCATGAGATCCCACAGAAACTGCGAACGCGCCTCATCACCCAAAGCGGAGAAAAGAACTTTCAACACTTTGGATATCTCAGAGAGTGCTTTCTCCGGATCCATGCGGGCAACTGTTTTCAGCATCTCTTCCATATGGATCAGATCACCCCTTCCTAAAAGGTCTTTCTCCCGGTTAACAGATCGGTTGCCACATTGTTCAACGTTCGGACGACATCAAGGATTCTAGGGTCAACCAACTCGTAATAGATGAATGGGCCGTTGCGCTCGATTTTGACGAGGAGCGAACGCTTGAGCTCCTTCAGGTGATGGGAAACAAGCGGTTGGGAGAGACCTAGTTCCTCAACGATGGCGGAGACTGATTTTTTGCCCTTGCTCACACACAGGATGATCCGCAGCCTATTCTCGTCTGAAAGGCTCTTTGCAAGAAAAGCGACCGTCTGAAAGTGCTCGTCTCGCAGCACCATCGCTTCCTGCCCCGATGTCACAGGATATTCCTCTTTGTTTTCATTTCTCTCGAAGCCACTTGACCGATTTACGCGGGCTACCTTTTCCATAGATAATCATCCATCCTGTTTTATGCGGAACTGGCAGAGACTGACGAGATAGTTGCGAAGCTGAGAGCACTCCCCTTCCTCATCTCGACGAAATAAGCAGCAGCAAGAGCCGCCGTGCAGCCATCAGCAGCGGCGATGACGATCTGATTGGCATACTTCTGCCTGAGATCGCCAATGGCGAAGATGCCAGGTATGCTCGTTTCGCACTTTTCATCCGTAATGGCATAGCCGCTGGAATTGACCTTTACTCCGACAGGCACGATCTGGTCGTTGGGGGAAAAGCCTGCAAAGATGAAAACGCCCTCAGTTGCAAGCTTCCTTTGAGCACCTGTTTGAGTGTCTTTGAGAGAAACTGCACGGACTCCGTTTTCATCGGATTGGATTTCAGTAACAACCGTATTGAAGAGGATTTCTATCTTGGGCTCGGCCATGACGCGCTGCTGGAGAATCCGGCTTGCCCGAAAGGCATCCCGGCGGTGAACCAGGAAAACACGACCCTTGGTGATTGCGACTCGACCGCCGGGCACGCCTCTTTCAATGCAAACCGTTTTGAGTGCAGCCCTCATGGCATATATACCAGCCGTGAGGCCGCCAAGGCCACCACCCACGATGATGCAATCATCGAACTCATTTTGAGACACTTCAAAACCCCTTCTTTGGTTCCATCCCTTTGAGAAGCTATGGAAAGGTCTTATGCTTTGGGCAGACACCTATGAAAACAATCGCTAAAGAATGTACTTGCCGACTCTTTAAGCCTCTCTTTGCTACTGGTTAGGGTTTCATGTCTTTTCGCCGCTCAAAAATGATGATCCTAATTGCGAGTGCAGGAAGGCAGCATCTCACTCGCCATCGAGAATTAGAGAGTCGGCCACCAGTTCCCAGAGGTATTTCACTTCAAGATCCATCATGTCGTACTCTTTGCGCAAACTCTTCATGATCTGGTCACGACAGTTGTGGCATGGAGCGATGAGCAGCTTGGCGCCGGTGTCCAGAATCTGCTTGGCCTTCACCCGACCGTAAAAGATGCGCTCCTCCGCATAGGGCATAGCCCAGGCTCCGCCACCGCCACCGCAGCAATGGTTGTTGGCGCGGGTCGGATACATTTCCACGAAATTGTCAACGCATTGTTGCGTCACCCAGCGAGGCTCGTCAAAATAGCCATGGCCGAATACCATCTCCGACTTTCGTCCATAGTTGCACGGGTCGTGGTAAGTGGTAAGCTCCGGGTGCTTGGATCTATCCACTTTGATACGACCTGTCTCAAGATACTGTTTTAACAGTTCATGAATGTTCATGTATTTGACCTGACCAGGAAACCAAAGTTCGAGACCAACACGGGTCGCGAAATAGGCGTGGCCTCATTCCGGCAAGAGCAAATACTCGCATTCAAGTTTCTTGTAGTTCTCCACAGTCCTGCGGACAACTTCCTTCATGGCATCGTCATCGCCGGTGAAAAGCCCCCAGTTCACACCCTCCCAGTTCTCCGAGGTGGTTGTCCAGG
Organism: uncultured delta proteobacterium; assembly: GCA_963805125.1. Lineage (GTDB taxonomy): Bacteria > Desulfobacterota > Syntrophobacteria > Syntrophobacterales > Syntrophobacteraceae > SbD1. Next base: position 829,747 of record CAWDTD010000003.1, read on the forward strand.
ATTCGTTGGCGGCGCAAAAGATCCTCCACCAGTACATCATGTCTTCGGGTTCACCGAAGGGCTCCTTGGAGTTGATGGTTACCAGGAACTTCGCGCCTTTCTTGTCAACAGGCACACTGAAGCCGGGAAGTTCCTCGGCCAATTCCGAACCGAGATCCTCCAGCAGAAACAAAAAGTCCTCTTTGGGAATCCCTACATTATTCCCCGTCTTGAGGCACATCTGAACGCCTTTGTGCATCACGCCGGGCACCTTATCCCGCGGCCTCAGCCACCGTGCCGTGCGCATCAAGCGGACAAGGTCGATGTGCATCGGACATGCATGCTCACAGCGGCCACACAGGGTGCAGACCCATGGGAACTTGGAATCGATCAATTCCTGTTCTAAGCCCAGAAGTACTGCTCGCAATGCTTTGCGCATGTCCCATCCGTCAATTCCGGTCACCGGACAGCCGCCTGCACAGGTTCCGCAGGTGAGGCACAAGTTGAGGATTCCCGGAGCAGTGGCAACCTGCTCCTGCGTGAAATGATCTATAAGCCTTGTCGGTTTACTCGAAAGATTCAGCGGTTGCATGGCACGCTCCTTGTTGTTGAACTTGGAATGTGTGGTTAGCCGGGGGGCCTTTTCAGATGAGCCCTCTCAGCCAACTCTAATCACTGTGGGTAGATCTCCTTCGCTGAATTGTTGACTATTCTTGTAGATAAATAAATCAAACAACTCATAAATACACATTTATATGCTGTTCGCTTGGGATGTCAAGCAAAAATCCATGGCAGATTCCCAACTGCTGAAAAAATGGTCCGTCGAAGAGTGAATGTTAGATAGCGGAGCACACCGAACTAAATTCACGCAGGATTTGGTTTTTGGGCATCGTCATAGCGCAATGGGTACAGCTTGCACATGGGAAGCTTTTTTCTCCACCCTTGCCATTGCTACTTTCCTGCTCAACTCGCCGTGCGGCATCGACCCCTGAACTGCATCGACTTCACTCTGGCAGGCTCAGGATTGCGTTCAACATCGGACTTAAGCTGCCGTTCCCTTTCTTCCCTTCAATCCCTCTGAAGGTCCTTCTCAACTTCGAAGGCGGAGACGAGGCGCATTGTGTCCGCGAGTGCGTATGGGGAATGACGAATGCAAGCTTAGGTGAAAGAAAAATGGCGGATATTACTCAGGATTATGTCTGTGTGAAATCAGGCACAATCCTGGTAACCTTTAAGCAGCCAAAAGTAGCCTAAACAGTTTGAGAAGTGAAGAATTCCAAAGCCCAACCCAGGCATCCAGGCAACTGGTCCTGTTTGAGGCCGGGGAAGAAGTCCAGCATCTGCGCGGCGCCCTTGACGTGGTCGAGGTAGTCTATCTTCGGGACCATCATCGGGGGATCACTGGGCAGATCGGATTCAATGGCTAGACTTAAATCTACGAAACGTTTGGCAGCCATGATAATTCCCTCGCAATATAGACTTATTAACAATCCAAAAGTATTTTTTTAGCTCTAAAAAAACGCCACGCTGATGAGGCGGTGTGATACGGAGGTGCGTTCAAGATTGTAGTAACGCAAAAGAGCGGGGGAATGATCCCCCTCAATCTCCAGGCTCCGCCAGGCGCACACGCGCAAGCGCGTGTGGCCGAGCGCCGGCACCTCGCGGGGCGTGGAGATCGGCCGAAGGCCGCCGCCGCAGCGCCACAGTGGGCCGCGAAGAACAAGCCGCTCCGCGCGCATCGAACCACTTCAAAAAAATGAAGAGCCTCTCGCGGGCCTCCCCCGGAATGCGCATGATGCAGTTTTAGTATGCCGACCCGCGAAGATCAACGAACTGAAGAATAGACTAGGTTGACTCGAGTGCCTTCCTGGCTATTTCCCGCCCATAATCCTGGGCCATTTTGATTCCGCCGCCAAGATCCGCCGATTTGAGTCTCAGTGGCTCCCGGACCATATCCATCTTCATAATATGTGTCATAGTATCGAAAATACGCCCGGGCGCCTCTCCACTCCATCCAAAAGCACCAAAAGCTCCGCCGGCTTTTCCCTCAAGATTCGCTTTTTCAGCAAAAAACAAGAATGTCTTCATAGATTGAAGCATCTCGCCATGATAAGTAGCCGATCCGAGGACAATTGCGCTGTAGTCATCAAGTGAAATGCCGCCTTTGTCGATCTCGGTCACATTGACAACGTCCACGTCATGTCCTTCGAAACGCATTCCTTCGGCAATCAGTCGAGCGATTTTTTCAGTCTGATTGGTTCTTGTGGCAAATACCACGAGCCCTCTGGGCATGACCATTCCTCCTCTGGATTAAAACTGCCCGGTTGGTAATATGGCAGGATTACATGTTCCGCAGCGCCGGAAGTTTTATCGGCGCATTTCTGCCTCAACGCCGATTGGCCATCAATCAGGGCTACGGCACAGCCCACCGTTTTTTTTCAGTTTCCTGTCCGCAGCTCGCACTCCTTATCAGGGTCGTAATTATAACCGCAGTTATTCGTTTGGCACTGCCGAATCTGTTCCGGTTTGGCCATAAACCACTCCCGAGTTTGGTTCTGCCGGTTAAGAGTCTTCGGGACTTAAAACTTGTTAAGACAGGTGGAACTGCGCTGGAGTTTACCTGAAATTATTCCGCACTCGTCTTCACACATGCCACTCCAATGCACAGTGATGAGAGAATAATTATCCTGCGATAACCAGGCAACAGCCGGACCATAATGATATGGCGTTTTGCAGAAAAAAGATTTGCACCCTGCGAAAATGTCCGGTTCCACATGCCACTGCCGATTTCCAAAGTGGCGCCACCAGTAGGCGCCTATCTGCCGCGATTCCACAGTGGTCAAGGCATGTTTTGCCAGCAGAAGCTTCTTGAACAATCTGAGCAGCTTTTACGGAGGCGCGTTCAAGATTGTAGCAACGCAAAAGAGCGGGGGAATGATTCCCCTCAATCTCCAGGCTCCGCCAGGCGCACACGCGCAAGCGCGTGTGGCCGAGCGCTCGGCGCTTGCGGCGATGGGGGTGTGGGGGGTTGGGGGGACAGTAGTTCCCCACGTTTTTAAACGCTTTTAATACTCTTTTGAACGCAATTTCGCATAAGGGCCTTGCCAGCTCGATATGCCCTCACCGCCCGGGGACACTCAGGTCCTCCTCCTTCCCTGACTCTGCTCTCTATTATGTCACACTGTGTCTGCCTGCTACTACACCCGAAACAGTAAGCCTAATGGCTTTCGCATATGTCCGTCATAGCGTACTGACAAGGAAAACTTGCTTACCACAGGCCTAACGGCAGATACAGTATTCCTCCTCGTGAAATGGGGTGTTAACCTGATTGCTTATCGATCCGTTTCCGATAATATGCAATCATTTCTGCCATTGTTTGTCAACTTTCAGCCGGGTCCTTTCCTGCTCTCCGAATTTAAGCCCCGTGGGATTTCTAACTCGGCCTTGTGGCTTAGGAGGACAATATGGGGATGATTGCACCCTGGACGACCCGCCCCGCAAAGGGAAAGATAGAGAAACCCGTGTCTCCCATATCACCCCATCCGCAGTCTGAATTGAAGACCCCACAAAGCAGGGCCTTTGACCGTGATTTCGAGCGGCTCTGCCGGGAGCGCCGGAAAACCATTGCCTCGTACCAGGAGCTTCTCGAAAAATGGCGTGCACCGGTCGGCCCTGAATCGGTCCTTCCTTTTCCCAAGAACCTGATCGCGGCGGCAATTTATCAGGAACTCCTGGATAATCTCACCTACGACCGGCGAACTGATCTCGAAATCGCCTACGTTCAGATCGAGTCTTTTATCCCGGACGGGGAATATTGGATTCTTTCCGAGTTCAAAAACGCCGCCACACTTGCACGGAAGCTGGCTGCCACAGGCGAGCCCGATAAAATTGTCGCTGCGGTACGGCTTCTCAAGAAAGCCAAAGGCGACAGCGCCGTAAGGATTCAGGAGAGGATTTCGCAGAAGATGCGGGGCAGACTCAAGCAAATCAGAAAGTTATGCCAGGAAGATCGGTTGGCGTTCTCATGACCGTCCGGAGATGGAAAAGAAGAGCAAAATAACCGTGACATCCTGCCAAAGTGGATATGGCCCGGATACCCTCCGTAATGTTCGATTGGCCTCAAATAACACGGAACGAACCTTGCCATGTCCATCTTTGTTTTGGGTTTTCAAAAACTATTCAGGCGCGCTTTTGCCGGAAGACCCAAAATTGTGTGTCAACATGAGCTTTAGGACCAGGCAGTCGCCGCCGTCGGTAAAGCTATGGCCTGCGCCAAACTCAACACTGTTCGGCTCTCCCTTGCAATCGACAACTATAAAAAGCGTCTGATCCTGCCTGGCGAACGGCGCTAAATCATTGAGGCGGCCCTAATCCTCGTAGTGTTCGAGCGCCAGCGCCCAGGTCTTTGAGAAGTTGTAGGCAAGGCGTTCACACGGTACGAAGTCAAGCGATTTGATTCCACCATGGAAGTCCGTATCGAAAATCGGATTGAATATAATGTCCACGGGTCCGATGCGGCGGCCGATGATCGGGCGGACCTCACCCGCCCGGCGGGATTGATCCCACTGGGGCATGTTGTAGCTCAGTTCGAAATTAATGCCGTAAAAAACTTCTTTCGGCTGCGTGAGGCGACACGAAAAGCGCCCGGAGTTTGGTACTCTCAAAGAGCAGATGTCCCTCTCCGGTCAGCGAATAAACCGGCAGATAAAGCCCGGCCTCAAACCAGTCGGTTACGCCGTAGGCCCATTCAGGGACGCCGTTCAGGGTGTGATTCGGGACGATGCCTCCGGGGAAGTCGGGCTCGTGGTGACCGATCGCAGTGAAGTTATTGTGCAGTTCGACGCTGAATTGCCCCACTTCGTTGATCTCGGCTTCGTTCCCGCACTTTTCGCACATGCATACTTCGACTTTATCAGCCATTGCGGTCTCTCCCGCAGAAGTTAAGCTTCACCATTAGCGATTCCTGCCGGCCCCGACTCGATCAGCTTGTCGCCTACAAATATTCAGAGTTGGCTAACCTCAAGTTTTAGGGGTGTTTGAGAGTATTGAACCCTGGATCAAAAAGATGGGCTTTCCAGCTCCAGGGCTACAAGTTATTCTTTTGCTTTACCAAACTTCCGGATATGCCATTGTGGTATACAATTCCTCCAGCTTGACCTTGTGTGCTCTCTCCATGTTGGCCAAAGCCAGAAACATCTCCTTTTGATCCGGGCTGGTGCTGGAATTGGCTAACCCATGGTACATCTGCATAGCCTCTTCCTCCTCCTTCATGGCCAAGGCTATGGCATCCGCCGGCTTCATGTCGATCGATGGCCTCGGTTTTTCGACAGTTTCGGCCACCTTGTAATCTGTGACCCCGGCAAAATGGAAGGGTTTTGCTCCTGTTAAAAAACCTTCCAGGAAGATCTTGTGTTTTTGCTCCTCTTCGGCCAACTCGGCGAATATATATCTTAAATTACTATCTTTGGTTTTTTCACAAATGCTTTTGTAGAAATCATGCGCAGCTATCTCGTTTGCAATCGCCATTGCAAGAATCTTCCTATACTCACCAATCGTCATCCGATCTCCTTTTGAGTTTTGTGAATTGGAATTGAAAATGAGCCGATTTGTCTGAGGATAGCATACCCTGATAATGCACCAACTTAGCACAAACGCATGCCGATCCCCAATTTCGGGCCGGATTGCGCCCGAGAAAGCTCTTGGAACGCCAAAAAGGCTTGTTCAGTTATCCTATATCCCAATCCAATACGCAAGTGCTACGCCAATGAGGCGGGTTTTGGCACTTTCAGGACACGCCACCATTTCCGGCGGTTGAAAGCTTCCCGGCCCAATGCAGGAGCAAGTTCCGAGGGCCACTCTCTCAATGGATGGCCAATAGGCTGAAAAGGCGAATCGGGCAAGGGGTGGGACCCGGAATGAAAAGCTTCGGTCCGGATCTGTGGGTTACTTCCGCCGGCTGTTCAGTGAAGGTCCACCTTTATCCCCGCATGGCTCACATACACCAGGGGCACAGCTCGAGAAGTCCCCATTTCAGAGCAAAATGGGGCTGGACTGCCGAAATGGTCTAGAGGAAAAACGTAAAGGACCGGCCCCCAATATATTCCGACAACCAGTCCCTTCAGATCTCTACAACACGGGTCTCTGCCTACTTCCCTCCTCGTCGTTGAGAAATGGGCCGCTGAAATCATCTCCTTTTCCCGAATCATATGTTTCCCCGGGGTTAAGGGGAGCCGGTCAGGGTCTTTTCAGGGCTGTCATGAGAAATACCCCGAAAGGCCGTATTGCGCCGTCGGGGTCCGGTTTCATTACGGTTGCCGCCGTCCTGTCACGGATGTCAATAAAGCCCGCCCTCTCCAGAACCTGACGTAGCGATGCCCGGTCAAACCCGTTGTGAAAGACTGTGTCATTGTTGCCATGGAACTGACCATGGTCGGGGTCCAGATCGGCAATGCAAAACCATCCGTTCGGAGCTGTAATTTTAAAGAACTCATTGATGAGTGGTACGATTTCTCTGACATGATGGAGGGTCATACTGCATACGACCAGATGGTAGCTGCCTTCCAGAACGTTGCCCTTCGCTGGATCCAGGTGTTGTATTTTGATGTTGGTCAGATTCTGCTTTTCTATCTTGGTCCTGAGCACGCCGAGCATTCCCGGCGAACTGTCCACCCCCGTAATCGAATGAACCAAAGGATGCAACCGCAGGGTTAAAAGCCCAGTGCCGCAGCCAAATTCCAGAACATCCATGCCGGGTGCAAGTATTCTTTCGCCTGATATTGCGTATGCGATGTCGTTTGCGAGCTTGACTCTCTCTGGATTCTTGTCCCAGGAGGCCGCCTCTTTATCAAAATCCCACTTTTTGCTGCCCATGCTTGTCGGCTCCTCATTGAAAAAATAATCTTCTTTGCGGAAGGTATTTTACTCCTTAAACAGCATTGCAAAAACAATTTCAGGATGTAAAACAGCTCTTCACCAATTTCCTCAGCGCGCGCAAAGGTCTCGTCACTTGCCATGTCGCCGATCTCTTGATCGATCTGATCGCCTGCTGAACGTCATAAATGGAGTCGACCCGGGGTTTGCGTTCGGGCGGTAGCCGACGGCAGCGCCGTATAAAATTGCGAATCGGTCTGAACGAGCGCCAGGACCATGAATTCCACAGGGTTTCAAACTGATGGAGGCGTTGCTGGCGAGTCGCCAGAACCTGATCTATCCCTGCATAATTGTACCCCCGGAAGAGGCGAATGATGCCGCGCAAATCGGGTCCCAGCGCTTCCAGGTAGGGGCGGAGAGCGCGAACGGCATTGGCGTCTCCCGGAGTGGTTCGACCCATACTGCCGGGTTGGACCCTGTACCAAGCGAGCTCTTCGGGCACAACACCGAGGCGCGCGCCCCGCAGGACAGCTCGAGCAAAGAACTCGTAGTCTTCGAACCCAACGCCGTATTCTTCGGTGAACCCGCCCAACTGCTCGAAAGTCGATCGTCTCACCAGCGCATTGGCATCTCCGAAGCAATTTCTTACCGATCCAACGTCTGCGGCTGCGCCCAACGGCAAATAGACGCTCTTCGGGGCGTGAAGATGGGACGACGGCACGGCGCTGCCGCTGAAACTCTTCAGCGCGCAGGTCAGGATGTCTGCCCCGGAGTAGGCGGCGGCCCTTACGAACGTGGAAATCTCATGTGGTTCGGCATAGTTGTCATCGTCCATGAACAGCAGGTACTCCCCGCGTGCATGCCTTGTCCCGTTATTGCGGGCTGCGCCGACATACCTGTTTTCCTGCCGGATGATCCGCCACCCTCTGGTCTTGAATTCCGGTTCGAGCCGGTCCAGAAAAGCCAACGCCTCGGTTTCGTCGCTTCCGTCATCGACGAGCAGCACCTCGAAGTTGGGGTAGTCCTGGGAGCGCAGGGACTCCAAGGCCTGTGCCAACAGCCGGGGCCGGTTAAAAGTGGGGAGGCAGACGCTGACCATGGGATAGCTTAAAGGCTTGTCGCCAGTGCCGTTTTCCTTTACATCGGGTATGGGCTCGTCTTTTTCCGGAGGTTCATACCAGTCCGTCCATGCCTTTCTGTTTGCTTCGAAATCATGCGCCGACGGTGTTGGGGCAACTCCTTTTTCCAATGCGCTAACGAGCCGCTCGGCCAGATTTCTCGCACGGGGAACGAAACAGACCCTCGGGTAGTCTTCAGGGGCGATGGACTCCGGAGTTCCGCCCACCGCGCTGGCCAGGAAAGGAATTCCCATTGCGCAGCATTCCTGCACGGTATGCGCAAAGTTCTCAATAAGTGAGGGAATGACCGCCAGTCTTCCGCCCTCCTTGAGGTATGCCAGGGCCTCATCACGGCCAAAATCGCTTATGATGCGAACCGGGAAGGGCCATAGCCGCGACCGTTCACGGATGTATTCCGCGCTGGTGCGCCAATCCAACATGACCTGCTTTCCCAGGAATGTCACCGGTACGGGCGTGAGCTTGCTATTTTTCGCAATGAGGTCCAGGGCGTCGCAGAACAGAAAAAGGCCCTTTCGTTCTTCCAGCCTGCCAAAAAAAACCAGTTCTTCGATTTTGACGGCTTGCGGGTTGACCTCCTCGATGAATCGGTCAGGCCGTATATGGGGTTGCACATAAGCCCGCTTCGGCAATTCCCAACCCTGATCGATCACCCATGAAATCATGTACTGGCTTGGGCTGAAGACGACATCCGCATAGGCGATGCTTTTGCGTTCCATGAACTCACGTTCCAAAGTATCGGCACTTTCAACACTCCCGGAGAAATCCAGGTAGGCAGTAGGACTATGAAGGCCGATTACTATGGTAGAGTCCAGGAAAGCCAACCCCTGGCGCTTCGCGACAAGGCTGTAATAGCCCAGCCCCATCCATTCGGGGAAATGAATTACGTCAAAATCTCGTTCCTTCAACCACCGATAAGCCAAATAGGATATAGATGCAACTTCAGTAGCTACTATCCGCGATGACCCTTCCTTCGGTAAGCGAACCAGTTGGATCCCTTGCATCTTATACGAATCTACAACTGACTCCCCGCTTATTCCAGGTTCACTGCCCGGAAGCAGATAGAGTATGGTGACCTCATGACCTGCAGCGGCAAGAGTGAGCGCCAGATTGGCATATGTTGAACCGATCCCCCCATTCCTGGTCAGCCCGATGATTTCAGGGGTGGCAATGCATATCCGGAGGGACCCGCCGGGTCGTCTTTGCTTGTAAGTTGCTTTCCCCGAAAGACCCGGGCAATCTCTGCCCATTGATAATCCTTCGATGTGGGTTTGAATCGAATCCTGATAAAAATCACAATCCGCAATAATGAATGAAGTTGTGCACCATGCATCCCAACTGCATTTTATACGGAGGTGCCTTCAAGATTGCAGTAACGCAAAAGAGCGGGGGAATGATTGCCCCCAATCTCCAGGCTCCGCCAGGCGCACACGCGCAAGCGCGTGTGGCCGGGCGCTTGGCGCTTGCTGGGCGTGGAGACCGGCCCACGCGTTGCGTGGGGGCGCCGCAGCGCCACCGTGAGCCGGATGGCGGCCCGGACATGGAGAGCGGCGATGGGGGTGTGGGGGTTGGGGGGACAGCAGAGCTCCCCCCACGCTTCTTAACATCTTTTGGTACTCACTTGAGCGCAGCTTCGTATTAGTCCTTGTGCTTGCATTCTTTCTCGTGCCGAGATTTCCATGATTCGCGAATTTGCTCGGCTTTGACGCGCTGCTCAGGAGTCAGGAGCCCGTATATCCGCGATTTCATGCGCTCTTTCACCACAATCAGCTCAATTAGCGTATCTGCCTGTCCCTTGGCAATGGAGCGAACTTTCGCCTCATCGAATGGCCCACTGTTTCGGAGAGCGTTGAGTTGATCGCGCCCGGCCTTCAGTTGCTGGACCAGCGGTTTTATTTTTTCACGCTCTTCGGCAATGATGGTATGGACCTGTTTTTTCTGCGCATCAGTCAAATTGAGCTTTTTCCACAAATGGTGCATTCCGTGATGATGCTTCCAATGCTCGCAATGCCCCCAGCAATGGTCTCCAGCCGGAGTTTCATCTTTTGAACCCGTCTTGCTGACATCCGCAAAAGCCGGAGTGCTCAACCCCTGGATCCCGACCCCGATAGAGTTGAAAAAATACCATGACCCGATCATCCACACCGCAGCCACCGAAATTACGGCAAGTCCTGTCAACAGTCTTTTCATGTTATTTCTCCTCATGATTTGATGATCCATATGATTTGATGATCCATTGGCGATGAATAAATACAAAAAGTCTGCGTCAAGGTCGAGTTAATATTGGTTAATAGAGGTAAAGTTCTGTAAAGGACTATCCTGGTGTGAAACACGCCGTTGACAAATCGATTCAGTTTGTGTAGCATGCTTCTCATTCCTGAAAAAGCCAAACTCGGTGCGAGCCGGGGACGGAAAGCCAACGGGTCTCTCAAGAGACGGCCGGGTTGCCTGGAAATTGGTGACAGGGCCTTTGGATTTTTAACAAACGACCTGCTGGTTCAGGATGCAAGATGCCGGAGCCCGTTCGAATCGCCAGGATTGCCGAGGCTTATTCAACCAGCGCCAAAATTTATTCCGAACCGCGAAGCCTGCCCGATAATCCGTTCAGTGATACGGTGCAAATCTCCAGCGAGGCACAGGAGAAATCGAGACAATTTTTGTTGAAGCTGAAGGTGGAGTCTTCCTCGGAAGAACCTTCCCCGAAACCTCAGGCGGAAAATAACCCAAACATACTTCATCTGTCCGCAAACGCAACAAGGGACCAGATCCGCAAAGCCTACCTCGCCGCCATAAAGCAGTATCACCCCGATAACTTTGCCGGTCTTTCTCCGGAGTTTCGAGAACTTGCCGAAGAAAAGAGCAAGCAGATCAACCTCGCCTATCAGAAGTTGACAGCCATCTAATCCCGGAACTCTTACCCCAATAATCCAATTGTAGGCGGGCCGGCAAACGCCAACCATTCCCGGAATTTGTCACCCCGGATCGATCCCCCCGTTGCTGCCCGGTGCTTGCATTCGTGAACTGGCGCCGCGCTCTATGAAAATTTACAAAGAGCGAACGATTTTTCATTTCAGTTTAGCTTCAATTTTGCCGATACAAGTATTGCCTTGGCTCATTTTAGAAAGAGTTCCAGATCTGAACCCTCAGCGGGACAGTTGCCCCGGGCCGACTGCAAGTCAGCCACACCAAACGAGAATACGGTGTCTCTAGCCCGGATATTTCATAAAGAAATGGCAAAATCATCCTCTTTGTGCTAGTATTTCGATAGCTTAAGTCGAAATATAGAGGAGATTTTGCCATGACAAACTGTACAACAGATGCAATCCAATTCCCAGGGTGTAAACAGCGCAGAGTCGAAGCTGAATTTAGTGGTGGGAACGTGTCCAGTGACGGCGGCGTTTTGTTGTTGAGGCAGGCCCCGACAGACTCACTGGTTTGACGTAAAGGGTTGCCGAAGGCCTCAAGGACACTCGAAGGAAAGCCAGTTGTGACCACACTTTGCGCGATTTGCTCCGACAGCGGGTTTACGCCATTGCATTAGCCGGAACAGGTCCGGACGCCGGAACCCGCAAAGAAGAACAAACAGCAGGATATAAGCCTGGACCGTGAGTTTTGTGGATCCTCTGGCAAACATGCACCCGTGTAGTCTTTGGACGTGGAGCTTCAGGCTAAAAGCTTGCGCTGAACCAGGTGAAATCCAGGTAAGTGGAATGAAGAGCTGCGGCTAAATCCTGCGAAAATGTAGGACCGGATTATTAGGCTAAGACGCGAAGAACAAGCATGTTAAATGCGTTAGCGAGAAGTTGGGTCTGCAGCAGCGAGAACCGATGGGCCGAAGCGCGAAAAAAGCCATAATCTGGTCCCTGCTGCTCGCCGCCGCTATTCTCCTCCTTGCTCTTTCTTCGCGGCTTGGCGTGAAGAATATTGGAGGTACTCGTTTGCCGGATGAACCTAATTTTCTCCCCACGCCTTCTTGATGGCGTCATCTACTTTTTTGTCCAGAATATCCTTCTGCTTTTTATCGTCGTTTTTTGCCTGTTCTTCCCCTTTTTTCTCCTCCGAGGCGCCCGCTCCAATCGGGACTGTCAATATCGGGCAAGCAATCACGTAGGCCCTGCCAGGATCCAGGGTATCGTCGGCTGCACCCGATACGGCCGGGTAGCTCAGAAGAATTGAAAACAAAACAAGAATGATCCATTTCCTCATGTGAACCCCCCTGGTTCGGTATCCATAGATATCAATTGGCGACCCAAGCAAGGCTTTCCGGACAGGATAAAAGCCGCCCTCTGAGGACAAAGCTGCATTCCGAACATCACAGAGCACAGCATGTTATCATGAATGAACTCGATACGCAACTCATCTTTTCCATTCATGTTTTCCATTTATCGACGCCCAATGATCATGAAAGATGAAATGTCCCCTCTCCACGATGTAAGCGGCGGCTTTCACTGACGGGGACACAGGTGCCAGGCTCGACAGCCGCAACCGTGACCGATGCACCGAAAAAAGCGGACCCAGCTAATACGGAGTTGCGTTCAGGAGAGTATTAAAAGCGTTTAAAAACGTGGGGGTTGGGGGGACATGCTGTCCCCCCAACCCCCACACCCCCATCGCCGCTCTCCATGTCCGGGCCACCATCCGGCTCACGGTGGCGCTTGCAGCGGCGGCCTTCGGACGATCTCCACGCCCCGCGAGGTGCCGGCGCTCGTCCACACGCGCTTGCGCGTGTGGACCTGGCGGAGCCTGGAGATTGAGTGGAATCGTTGCCCCGCTCTTTTGCGTTACTACAATCTTGAACGCACCTCCGTATAAGCCGGCCGCCCCAGCCCCGCCATTTGATGTCGGCAAATGCGCCGGTATTTTCACCGCGATAGGCTTGGCCGCCGGAGCCATTGGAACCGGGATGCCATCGATCATTACCGGTGTTCTCGCCTTGAAGTGGTGGCAGATACCCAGGGCCTTCGCAGGCCTGGTGCCGATCATTTCCGGCCCATCGATGGCCGTCGCCCGCTTCAAGCTCCGCAAACTCAACCTTGCCCCGATTCCGGATGCCAATGGATGGGCCGTAAACGCAAAGGCCATGATCGACACCCCGTTCGGCTGCACGCTCACTTCACTGGCCCGCCTGCCCGACGGGGCACAATGTTCCTTGCAGGACCCTTTCGCCGGGAAGCAGAGACCCTGGAAAGCATACGTCATAGCATTGGCCGCCGTGATAGTCGCCGGACTGGTTATCTGGCAGACGGGGCTGACAGGTAAGCTAATCAAAAGTGATAGTATAAAGAACGCTCTACCCCGGATTGACCCACCCAAGTATGACACAAGCTACCGCATGTATTCGAAAAGTATTGCATTCATGTGCTAACCTATTAAAATCACAGTGCTCTAAATTTTGAAGTTTTCCATTTACCTTTATTTCAAAGGATTCGCCAGATGCCCAAAAAACTTATCGAAATCGCATCAGAAATCGTACAAACGCGAGTATCTTTAACTCCCATGACAGCAGCCGATATCGCTTCATCTCTGCGTCAGGTCTTCTGCACGCTCCAAGAATTGCAAGAAGCTGAAACGGCAGGAACCTGGATTGAATTTATTCTGCCGACCGCAGAGCTTGTTCAAGAAGGTCCACCGGTAGAAAAGCCTGCACTCACGCCGGCGACATCCATCCAAAATGATAAAGTGATCTGCCTTGAATGCGGCGCCGAATTCAGGCAGCTCACACAGAAGCATCTGTCATCTCACGGCATGAGCCCGAAGGAATACAAGAAGAAATACGGATTTTCGATGAGGACTCCTCTTTCCGCAAAATCGTTGACCAAAGCACGGATCAAAGCTGCGAAAAAGAGGGGGTTGCCTGAGAATCTCAGGAAGGCAATGGAGGCGAGAAGGCAGGAGAGAGCCAAAGCGTCCACTCAAGCCTCAATTGAGACAGTGACAGCCAGCAAACCGAAACGGACCAGATTTCGGAAGAAGAAAGCACTTTGATTGCTGCTCCCTATCGTGTTTATCCCTTAATGAGTATGCTCATGAACCTCTGATTAATGCCCTGAGTGGCCATGGTCGTGCTCTCCGTGCTCTCCAGTGTGATCTGTCCATATGAAATTCCATGCTCCATTGAAAACTGCTCAAAACGTTCCAAATCCGCACCCGCTGCTCGGCCATCGGCCTTTCGTGCTTTTCTGGTTTGCGCGGGTATTTTCGGCCATTGCCTTCCAGATTTCCGCTGTAGCCGTCGGCTGGCAAGTCTATGCGCTCACCGGAAGCGCTTTCAACCTTGGAATGGTGGGGCTGGTCCAGTTCCTGCCCATGGTCATTCTGACTTTTGCAGCCGGACACCTGGCCGACCGCTACGACCGGCGCGCGATCGTTCGTGGCTGCCAGGCAATAATGGGATGTGCCGTAGCAGTACTGGCCGTTGGCAATTTCGCCGGCTGGCTGCACACTGCGGGAATATTTGCTGTTGTGGCGGTCATCGGGGCTTCCCGAAGTTTCGAGCACCCGACGATGTCGGCCCTGCTGCCGGGGCTGATTGAAGCCTCACTGCTGCCAAAGGCTGCGGCGGCGATAGCCTCCGCGATACAGACCGCCTCCATTATCGGCCCGGCACTCGGGGGTCTGCTATATACGGCAGGTGCCACGGTAGCCTACGCGGTTGCCGCCTCACTCTTTCTGTCAGCCAGCCTTTTTTCCACACTGATACGGATCGAGCGCATCCCGTCACACTCTGCGTCCAAAGGTTTCGATTCGCTATTTTCCGGCATCACCTTTATCTGGAGCCGCCCTGCGGTCCTGGGGGCCATATCGCTCGACCTTTTCGCCGTTTTGCTCGGTGGGGCGACAGCGTTGCTGCCGATCTATGCTCGTGACATTCTGCACACCGGGCCATGGGGCCTGGGCGTGTTGCGGTCCGCACCGGCAGTCGGCGCACTCGGCATGTCTTTCATCCTGGCTCGCCATCCGATTGAACACAGGATAGGGCTGAAGATGTTCACCGGGGTAATCGTTTTCGGCATAGCCACCATGATCTTCTGTGTATCGACTTCGTTAATCTTATCGCTTGGGGCTCTTGTTGCACTCGGCGCGGCCGATGTGGTCAGTGTAGTAATCCGGATGCCCCTCGTGCAGATTGCGACACCCGACCGGATGCGCGGGCGTGTGAGCGCCGTGAATTCACTTTTCGTTGGAACATCGAACCAACTCGGAGAATTCGAGTCAGGCGTTACGGCCGCCCTTCTCGGGACTGTTCCTGCGGTACTGATTGGCGGCCTCGGCACCATCGCTATAGCGCTTATCTGGATGCGCCTGTTCCCTGAGCTTCGCAATGCCGACCGTTTTGAAGGCGGGCCGGGATAGTGTGAGTTGAATTCATATCCCGCCACCCCGCTCTGAATATGAGGAACCGGTTATTTCTCCCGGCCCGGCCTGCCGACTACAACCGGCAGGCACACTCGTACTAATTATCTCTTTTGCCGGTCCGCACAAGAACCCCGACCTTTCGCACCGCCCTCTCGATCCGCCCGCGCCATGGCAGCGCATAATTCTCGGTATACATTCTTTCGATGAGTTCAGCGCGTTTATCGGCAAATGATTCCCTTGACATTCCAATCCACGGCGATCCTTTTTTAAGATGAGTAAAGAATTCGCAGCCCCTGGTTTTAGAGCTCTCTACCTGCTCGAAATTTATATAACCCAATGCATTCAATTCAAATAAGATGAGCTCAAAGGACGCCGGTGTAAAAACCCAGGCATGGAAATCAGAATAAGCTGAACTTTCAGAAGCTGCGAGATTGTTGAATAGATCTTTTGCTTTTCCAAAATCATTTCTAAACGAGACATCTCTTATACGGGGAATTCCTCTCCAATTTCCATTCGAGATATTCACGCACTCATAGAAATACGCGAGGAATGCGGTTCGCGCAGTATGCCTGGTTCTATGGTCGAGGTAGGCATCAATGGCGTCGGCTGTTGTTGAAATCGGCTTCAGAAAATCGAATTCGCGCCTCTTATCCGGAATTGCAAGGGAAATTATTCCGTCCTCTTTGAGCAGTTCGTCGGCGGATTGAAAAAACGAGATAAGACAAGGCATCTGTTCGATAACGTGGCTGGCCAGGATGAAGTCGACCTTATCAACACCCCCCTGTTTCAGGAGGTCCGATAATTTGCCGTCGCGCCAGACGAAATCCACCGCCTCGATTCTTTCGAGTTTTACGGATTCGCCGGCCTCCTTTAAAGATTTGTACCTCTCCACGAGTTCAGCTTCGGTGGCGTAATCGACTACATAAACATTCCAACCATCCATTTTGGAACAAATGGGGAAACAGGCGGGTCCGATTTCTATACCCGTCATATTCTTGTGGATATATTTCAACATTCGGCTCACACGACCCATAAGCTGCTCCTTCGCCCCGGCACGAAGCCGGTACGGTCCCCCCCGGCCGCACGCAATACATTTTGAGTTTAAAGCTGCTTCGAAGCCTGCATTCACTTCAGGTTCTTTCTGCCATCCCGCAGGACTTCATCATAGAATGCTTCCAATGGCGGGCTACAACCTCGTATCCCTTCGACAACCTTTTCTGATGCCTGTCCTATTACAACACCCAGCTCGAAAGGCCAAAAGACGAATGTAATAAAACGATATCTTCTATTAAAAACAGAATAGGCAAAAACTACTAAAACATTATCCTCCGAATAAAAGGTAACGTAAGTACCCCACCCAATTAACAGATAAATAATAAGGCTTATAATCCAGAGTACAATACTATTCATCATTGCCCTCCAATGATTTAATAATCACGTAAACTTTAAATCTGCTCTATCATTTCATAGTAAACCCTAGTATATTGTTTTAACACTATAACGCTTCACCCCAACTACTGCTACATAATGGAGATTAAAGTATTTTCTTATATGTAGACGCCTTCGAATCCAAGACGGCTTAAATGACAAGAACCCTTCATCAACCTTGTCTACTGCTATAGTGGTATGAACTTCTTCATTTGTTTGCAAAATAACCTGCCTTTTGGTGTATTTACCAGAATCTATGTCCAGGAATTGTAGATCATAAGATATGCCGCTTATATTTCTGGCTGCGCCTTCCTCTGATACTACAAAAAGGCTTGAACATTTCATAAGCGCTACATGTGTTATGTACAGGATTGAGCCAGTGTTATTAAGAAAGTGCAAATCAACCGAATCGTAGTTTTTCCCGTTGACTTTGATAGTTCCCTTGGTAGGCTTCACTTCAAGGCCAGGGACATGCATAACTGTGCGCCGTTCCCACAAGGTCAGAAGGGTTGGCCAAAAAATGAAGCTAAAGGTGATAGTGAGGCCGAATGATAACCAATTGGGCAGGTCATTTTCTTTTATCCAGGAGAGCAGTTTGCACAAATCGCCAATGCCTTTCATGAATCCCACCTTAAAACATAACAATGTTTCCGGCATTTCCGTGTCACCCGTGGACCGGAAAAGTTGTCCGCCTCTCTAACTTGGTAAACTTACAACATCTTGTTCGGTTATGGAAGAAAGAGATACCGCGTTTTGAATGATGCCGGACGTTTCTTTGCTGAATTGTGAGCACTTGGCAAATTCAAGAGCAATCAAGAGAATTTCGAGTGAACTTATAGGGAGCTGAACAAGCATCTATCAGGTTTAGACCTGCCCGCCGAATTTAGCCATTCCCTAGATTCTGAGCGGAGTGCCCTTCATTCGATGCTTTTGATGCGGAGCGTACAAGGCTAATGCCAGAGAGGGAATTTTTTGAGTGCGTGGTTGGTGGGTATCCCCTCTGGCATGGCCTTGATAGAGCGGAGCGTACCTTATTGCTTTTCAAAGGGCCTCTGGGCGGCGCGTCTGTTCAGTCCCTGAGTTCGTCGCCTCATAGCCCTTGGACTATAGGGAGCGCGAATCCCTCAATTCTTCCCGGATCACCCTCCGGAGAGTGGATTCGAGGAGACCTTCATACTGTTCGATATATTTATGAAGGGCTTCATTGATCATAGTCTGATAATTCCCACCCCCGGCAACGTCAGCTTTATCTCTAAACCAATCAAGAATTTCGTTATCGATCCGGATGGTGATTCTTGTTTTGCCAGGTGGCGGCGGAACTACGGGACCGATCTTCCTGGCCTTGCTGAAGTCATATTCGGCTTTCATATTCTTTCACTTCCTTTCCCGTGGCTTTACGAGCGGAAATAATCCTGATCTTGTCACCTTCTTGCGTGTAGACGACAACCAGAATACGGCCAAGATTATCGACGCCCAGGATCACCCGCCGCTCTTCCTCGCCAGCGTCCTGCTCTTCCATTCCGAGAGCTTCCGGGTCATCGAACACGCTCGCAGCATCAAGAAAGCTTACCCCGTGCTTTTGCCTGTTAATGCCGGCTTTGTAAGGGTCCCATTCGAAAAGTTCCTTCATGGATTCTCACAACCCGGGAATGTACACCATGCGTATGCACAAATCAAGCTTAATTCGGCAATGGACACGTTTTAGGCGCAAAAAACAGCAGGGGGTCAGCCCGCCTTGAGGCTAACCCCTTGATTTTCTTGATAGGCGGGAGAGGATTTGAACCTCCGACTTCCACCGTGTGAGGATGGCACTCTCACCGCTGAGTTACCCGCCCGTAGACCCCGCAACGGCGCCGCGGGATTTCATTTCATTGCCGCTCTTTATATCCGATACGTTTGCCAAACGCAATACTCAATGCCGGAAAAGGGCAGGTTAATAGAGCCTGCCCAAGGCTGCCCCGGACCCCGGATCAAGTCCCAATGCTGTTGACTTACGAAATTTCCAGATGTCCTGGTACATTGTCAACTAAATTCAAAAAGGTAGAAACTCACACTCCGTCCTTCCGGCGGAAGCCCATTGCCGTCAATTTAAGAGGCCCCCAGCATCGAGCCTGGCCTCGCGGCCGACTTCGCTGACGGTCGACAGCTCGAATGCGGCCCGTCGCGGCCTTCGCTCTCTTCGTGTCCGACCGGGTATCCCAGCAGGGTTTGTTCCGCCCGGAAGCCTGCCCTTGAGGAACACGACACGGTCGACCTCCGGGGACCACGAAGGCGCCAGGCCTGATTAGCAGTTTTCTTCGTGGCCTTCGTATAATTTGGTCATTCCTCTCACCGGCTTTAGCCGGAAGCTCCTTCGCGTTCTTCGTGGTCCTTTTCGGCAGCCATTACCGATTTAAGGAGCATACTGGGGCGAATGGGAAACTCAACGTGTGAAGTCCAACACGCTTAAGTTGACGGCAATGGGCGGAAGCCGGAATCCAGAGTATTTTAGGCTGGTTAATCGCGCCATAACGCCAGGAAGCCAACATATTCAAACTTAGTTGACAATGTACTAGTCCGTCACCCAGGCGAAAGAGGCTGTGTCACAATTAAAAATTCAAGAGTTTTTGCTGTAAGAGTGGGCAGTGGATCCCATCTTCTCCCGGAAACTCGCTGCCTCCGGACGGTTTGCATCGTGATTTGAATGTCTGAGCGGGAATTTTCAAATCCAATTTTAATTGTGACACAACGTCGAAAGCCGGGGTCCGGAAGCGCTTGAAAAAACTCTGGATTCCGGCTCAAAAGCCCTGCCGGAATGACGAACCGTAGTGTGCATCGTCATCATGGCGCCTAAAGTCAACAGCATTGGGATCAACTCCGGGGCAGGCTCTGGCCGGGGGTGAGCGGGTCAATGAGATGTCCCGGCCTCGCAACTTGTCCGCCAAAATGCGGCTGAAGAGGCGGGCGCCTGCATCACTTAGGTGGTAGTCGTCATAAAACAGTTGCGGACGATTACGGAAATTATCGTCAGCACTGTAGTCGAAAAACGGGATTTGGTTCGCAGCGGCAATGACTTGATATTCATCCGCATCTTCAAGCCTGTGGGTACAAATGGGTGATGCTACCAGGACCAGGCGGATGCCCATTTCTTTGGAGTCGGAAATGATCTCATGGAGCATTGCGACATAGTCTGCACTCGGCTCACTCGTCTCTGTCTTGCCGGCAGTACCTATTTTATTAACCGCTGGAGACCGCGCCATCTTTGAGGGCAGGGGATCGTAGCCCTCATAATCAGGTTTGTCACATCCCTTCCGGGATGGGAAGTTATGATCCAGGATTGTCAATATCAGCGAGTTAAAAGGATATATTCTTGACACGAGCAGCTTCTCGGTCTCGAACCTGCTTTTCGCATCCACAATGGACTGTATCTCGGGATGCGACCGGTAGTATGGCAGCAAGCAGTTCAGCCTGATATAATCCGAGGGGATCCAGGTCAAACGATGTGGCACATCGAGGATCACGATCTGCGGCGAGTAGCGTTTCGTTATTGCTTTGAAAGCCGCGAGATAATAAGGCAAACCCTCGCCTGTCAAGCCCGTGTTATAGCACGACAGGCCCAACCCGGCAGCCAGGATCTCGGGGACATAGTGGAAACGCGCTCTGGAGTTGCCCAGTATAATAATATCCGCATTGGATTTCTCCAGGATATATGTCAGCCTGCAGCACGGACCGGAGATTTGCCGAAAATACAGGAAATTAAGGGCGCTGCCGATGAGCCGGTCCAATAAGAAAAGCACACAAACGATGTAGGCAATCCTTAAGACTAAGTTCCTGCTAGAACTGGAAATATATAAACCGGCCACCGTCAAATACTCCGATCATGATCAGCAACATTACGGCCATAGAGTATGCAAATGTCCGAACATGTATGTTGCTGTTCTCGAATAGTAATAATAGTTTCCTGCCGAAGAATTCAACGTCTGTTTCTACAACCAGCAATATGAGAATCCCTAAGACGCCATACACCAGTGAGGGCGGGTCCGGCATGAAAAGCCGGCCGGGCATGGTGAAAATTCTCCTGATTATTTCCAGCGCCTGCCCGACCGAGTCAGCCCTAAAGAAGACCCAGGCAAGGGACACCAGGGAGAAAGTGAGGATGCAGCCGAGTACCCGATGAAATTTTGGTCTGCCTCGAAGTCCGGTCAAATTGACGATCTTTAATTTGAGCTTGCCGAATAGATCAGAGGCCATGAGAAGCGCCCCATGCAGGAGGCCCCAAATGACAAACGTCCAGTTAGCGCCATGCCATAGGCCGCTGATCAGAAATACGATAAGAATATTGTGGCGCCAGCGGACTTTGGAGACCCTGCTGCCGCCAAGCGGAATATAGATGTAGTCCCGGAACCAGGTGGAAAGAGAAACGTGCCACCTGGTCCAGAACTCCCTGATGGAGGAAGCGAAATACGGCCTCTTGAAGTTGACCATGATGTTGAATCCGAGGACTTGGGCGCACCCGCGCGCAATGTCCGTGTAGCCTGAGAAATCGCAATAGACCTGGAACGAGAAGAAAATAGTGGCGACAAGCAGGGAGATGCCGTTATGATGGGTGTGGTTGTTGTACACTGAATCCACATAGAGCGCCAGGCGATCTGCTATAACGAGCTTCTTGAAGAAACCCCAAAACATGAGTTTGAGGCCTTCAGATACTCTTGTATACTCGAACAAATGCCGCTCATAAAATTGATGGAGCATGTTTTGTGGCCTTTCGATAGGGCCGGCCACGAGCTGCGGATAAAACATGACATAGAGAGAGTAGATGCCAAAGTGATGTTTCGCCTTCTGCTTGCCCCGGTAAACTTCTATAACATAGCTCAAACTTTGAAATGTGTGAAAAGATAGCCCTATCGGAAGCAGAATAGATAAAGCCTCTACTGGATATCTAAGCCCGAACGAGCCAAACAGGATACGCACGTTGTCGTTGACGAAGTTAAAGTATTTGAAAATGAGCAGAACGAAACAGGTGGACAAAATGCTGAGCAGCAAAAGAAGGGTTCGGACCCTGCCGTCCGTTTTCTCAATCCATATGCCGGCAAGATAGTCTATCGAAATGGTTATGCCGAGAATCAGAATGTAAACAGGAATAAAATACATATAAAAATAACAGCTTGCAAGCAGCAACAAAAGCCAGCGAAGCCGGTGCGGAATCAAAAAATAGACAGATGTTGTGATAAGAAAAAACAGTATGAATTCGATGGAATTAAAAAGCATCCGGGCTATTCTCTTCAGGAATGGTTCTTCTTGTCGGGGGGCGGCGCCTTTTTTAGTTGCTCTATCTTTATTCGTTCGTAATCCTCTCGTGCCTTTTGATCTTTAAAATCCATTTTGAGCAAGACCTCGAGTTTCCTGGAGGCCTCGGCATAGTTTCCGGTCTCCTCGTAGAGGTATGCTGCCAGCCTGTAGTATTTTTTGTCCTTTGGCTGGAGCCGAATCAACTGCTCGAGTTCATTCAGGGCCGACTTTTTGTCTCCAAGTTTGGTGGCAGCCTGAAGAAGATATTTATGCACATTGCTGGAATCCGGGTTCTGCGCCGCCACCCCCCGGAAGCAGGCCTGCATGCCTTTGTAGTCCTTCCTGTCTTCATAGAATTTGTACAGCGAGTCCATATTAGCGGGGTCTTGGGGATCGAGCTTTAAAAGTTCCTGGCGGATATGGATCTCGCCCTTATCGTCTCTGAGCCTTTGATAAATAAAGAGCAACTGTTTCCTGGATTCAACATCGCGGGGGTCCATGGAAGCAATTGTCTGCAAATGGGCCTGCGCCTTGTCGTATCTTTTCTGATCGATGTAAAGCATCGACACATTGAACAGATATTTGCGGTTATCAGGTTCCATCTGGAGGAGCTTTTCGTAGTTGGCGATTTGCCCTGTCTTATCGTTCATTTTCTCCAGGATGGGGATAAGGCTGATAAGCGCTTCCCTGTTGTGAGGGTTTTTGCGGACCACAGATTCGTAAATGGCTTTAGCCTGGGCGTGATTGCCTTTCTTTTCGTAGAGTTCGGCCAGCAGGACCCAGGTCTTCGCATCACTTGAATTCCTGCGCAGGTACTTCTCAAATTCTGCGATGGCCTCGTCCGTTTTGCCATTTCGCAGCAGCGTGACCGCCAGGTTATACTGGACATTGGAGTCCATTACGCCCGCCTTCTCGGCCCTCTCCCATGCTGAAGCCGCCTTTTGCCAGTCCTTGGCCTCGCCGGCCAGCTCGGCGATTTCCACCAGAACCTGGGAACGGAAGGAGTGCGGGATTTCCGGCTCATATTTTTCGAGAAACTTTTCGGCCTGTTCGCTCGTCTTTTTTTTCTTCAAATAGGCGAGGAATTCCCCGAATGTCTGCTGCTCTTCGGTCAGCTTTAGCAGGTCAAGGTAGACCTGGAGAGCATCATCGGTCTTATTCATTATCTGATAGACGACGAGAAGCTTTTCGGAAATATTCCGGGACTTTCCCGATTGGTCTATTTCCTTGTAAAGTCGCGCCGCGTCGTGATAGCGCTTGATGTCAAAATAGAGCCCGGCAAGCTGCGTTTTGAGCAATACATTGGATGCGTTGTCCTGGAGCGCCCTTTCCAGGTAGACTATTCTTTTATCGATGTCGGCGCTGGTGTTCGCTTTGTGGAGCCAGTCCTTGTAGTCGAGCTGGATGAGGAGCGAGACCCTGCCGATGGGCCGGTTCCAGAGCAATACCCTCAACTCGACAAGCTTTGGAGTTTCGAAAGATTCCCGTGGGAACAGATCCTGTATTATCACGCCGGGTTTTTTGCCGATTGGTTTCACATCCACATCTGAAGAGACCACGCGTGTTCCCCATGAGAGCCATCCGTCGGTTCTGACATTGACGAGCTGCAGAGAATCCCTGGGATTTACAATAATCTGGGAGTCGGGAAGCAGGAGCAGTTCCTGGCCGTTGTGCTGAAAATGAAGAGCGACGAGTTTCGTTGGAAAGATTTTGAGCGAGGAAAAGCCGCCCTCCCTGGTTAGGACAAAGGCGGAAGCGGCGCCCAATGCGAAAACAAGAACAAAAACCAGGATAATCGGGAGGCGGCGCGATGATCGTGGGTTTTTTTCTTTTTGCTCCCCACCCCGGTAGAAGGAACCGGCAGATCCATAAGGATAACCACGCCTTGAATTCATCTGCGCATCACTCCCTGTAGAGACTGGCTTCCTTGTAGATTTTCCGGATTTCATCGGGCCCGAGCAGCCGGTGCCGGCCCGGCCTCAAGCTGCCAAGGCGGACCGGTCCGTAAACAATGCGCCTGATCTTCAAGACCGGGTGTCCGACCGCCAGGCCCATGCGCTTGATCTGGCGGTTCCAACCCTGATGGAGAGTAATCCTCAACCAGGCCGCGTTCGGCAGTTCACGAATGATTTCAACTTCAGCCGGGGCTGTTAGGCCCTCCTCGATCCGGACGCCAGTCCGGAGTTGTTCTATCGCTTTTTTGTCAGGATGTCCCTTTATTTTTACATCATACACTTTAGATATTCCATACCGAGGATGAAGGAGGCGATTGGCAAGCTCTCCATCGTTGGTAAGCAGGATCAGTCCTTCAGCGTCGTAGTCCAGCCTGCCCACGGGAAAAACCCGTGTTCCGAAATCGGGGAGAAAATCCAGGACGGTGCTGCGGCCCTGGGGGTCGGACATGGTGGTTACGCAGCCGCGGGGCTTATAGAAGGCGAGAAGAATCTTCTGTGTCTTGACAATAACGGGCCTGCCGTCGAGGCGAATGCGATCTTTCAGAGGATCGACGCTGCAGCCCAGCGTTGCCCTCTCGCCGTTTACCACCACCCGGCCCTGCCTGATCAGTTCTTCGGCGGAGCGCCTCGAGCCGACTCCAGCCTGTGCGAGAAATTTTTGAAGCCGCATAATCTAAAATTCCGCCGCAGAGGCGGGCCATAATCCGGTCTCTGTTAAATCCCTATGGCCCGGCGGACCAGTTCCATGGTGACGACCGACTCCCGCCTTGCTCTGGCGTTGCCATCGGCTATGATTTCCTTTACCTTGCCGATTTGGCCTTCCAGCTTGATGCGCTTTTCGCGTATCGGGGCAAGCCGTGAGAGGACATTGCGAATGAGGATCTTCTTGCACTCAACGCACCCGATGCGTGCCGTGCGGCATCCATCTGCAATTTGCTCAATCTCGGCGGGCGAAGAATAGAGCTTGTGATATGCGAAAACAGGAGAAATCTCCGGGTCGCCCGGGTCATGGCGCCTGATCCTCTGCGGATCGGTCATCATTTTCGATATTTTTTCCCTTATTTCTTTCTGGGACTCCGTGATGAAGATGCAATTCCCGTAGCTCTTGCTCATCTTCCTTCCGTCGAGGCCCGGGAGCACAGGGGAATCGGTCAGCAGCCCGTCGGGAATGGGGAATATCTCGGATTTGTACATGAAATTGAACCTGCGGGCGATTTCCCTGGTCAGCTCGATGTGCGGGAGCTGGTCTTTGCCAACGGGAACTCCGTTTGCTCGGTATATGACAATGTCGGCGGCCTGAAGCACCGGATAGCCGAGAAAGCCGTAGGTTGTCAGGTCCTTCTGATCGAGTTGCTGGAGTTGTTCCTTATAGGTTGGATTGCGCTCGAGCCATGGCAGGGGGGTTATCATCCCGAGCAGCAGATAAAGCTCCGCATGCTCTTTTATGTCCGACTGGATGAACATCGTAGAAAGCTGCGGGTCAAGACCGACGCTTAACCAGTCCAGGATCATATCCCAGGTGTTTTCGCGGATTCCTTCCGGGGAGGCGTAGTCGGTAGTAAGCGCGTGCCAGTCGGCAACAAAAAAATAACAGTCGTACTGATTCTGAAGCTGCACCCAGTTTTCCAGGGCGCCGTGAAGGTTGCCCAGATGAAGGCGCCCGGTGGGACGCATGCCGCTTAATATTCTTTTCCTTTCCGCCATAACAGGCCCTGTCTCCTTCGATCGCTGAATCTGTGAATCGGTGAACAGGGTAAACCCTGATCACATCAAAATGCGCCAGAATATGTATATAACCGGACTTACTACATAACTCCACATCCCCGAAGCAATCAGCAGCAGCACAATGAGCATTCCGTATCTTTCCATGCGCTCCATTGCAATTGCGATTTGCTCGGGGGCCAGTCCCACAACGATTCTGCCGCCATCGAGCGGCAGAATCGGAAGAAGATTTATTACCATCAGCACCAGGTTGTACAGGACTGAGTAATTCGCCATCATGTGAACCGGCACGATTATCCTGTCCGATATGCCCGCAGAACCAGCAGCGCCGGCAAATGTCAGATGAAAAACGATTGAACTCAGGACCGCAAGCACAAAATTGCAAAGCGGACCGGAGAGTGCGACGAGCGCCATGTCCCTGCGGCCGCCCCGCAGATTCCCAAAATTGACGGGCACGGGTTTGGCCCAGCCGAAAATAAAATGCGAACCGGTGAGCAGGAGAATTCCCGGAAGGACAATGGTCCCTATGGGGTCGACATGCGAAATCGGATTAAGGGTGATTCGCCCCGACATCCTTGCAGTGGGGTCCCCCAGTTTCTCGGCGACCCAGCCGTGAGATACTTCGTGGAGAATAATAGCGAACATCAGCGGGACGATGGAAAGGACGATTTTCTGGACGTCATGCATAGAAGGCCGAGGCTCCCTCAGTTTCGCTCGCGGTCAAAGCGCGCATATATCAGTATTTATCCTTTTCCACAAGCCTAACACGGTTCGTTCCCCGGACGCCGACAGGGGAGTTTGAGTTGCCGTCGTGGCTGAGGTCTCGCCGCCGCGGCGGGCGGCGGCGGCAGCGGCGTTTTGGCTGCGTCAATCCTGGCAGGCGGTCCCACCGCCTCAGCAAAAGTTTTTCCAATCAGCCGACCGGGCCTGTTCGGCAAAGAGTTCGGGACGCCTGGATACCAGGAAACGAAGCTCCTCGGAACGATTCCGGACCTGCTTATTGATTCTGGCGTCCAGAAGCTCATCGAGCAACTGCCGGTAGATCGGGCCGGGGGGAATTCCCAATGCCTTCAGGTCTTTGCCCTTGAGTTCGGTCTGCGTGTTTCTGTACCTGTTAAAATAATGGCTGACCGCCTTTCGCGTCGATTCCTTATCGGCTTTGCCCATCAGGAAAAGCAGTTCCTCGGACCTGAACGGTAGAAGCGCCCGGTAAACTTCACTGGGTTTTTGGCTCGACACATCCGGGAAAAAGGATTTGAGGAGCCTGCCGACGTTTTCAAGGGTCCACATCAGCCGATCACGCTGGCTTACCGTTAGCAGAAGCCTGCGGCACGCGGCTTCCACATCCTGCATGCCCAGATTTGAGAAAAGCCCCAGCAGATATACCCACCAACGCTCCAGCGGTTCGTCAAGAAAACTCAGCCGGTACCAGGAAATGACCTCCCGGAGCCTGCCGAAAAGCTCCACCATTTTCTTGTCGAAGTTAATTGCGCCGGCCAAAGCCGACATCTCGCCAAATTCAGCCATTCTGCGAAGCGACGGAACGGGGTCCTCCTCTTCGAGAATGAGCCTGATCTCGTGAAGAAAGCGGCGGCCCCCCAGTTTTTGAATCAGGCCCATATGTACGGCGTTGCGAATCAGTGAGGCGGTCTGCTTTCCAATCCTGAAACCAAACCGCTGTTCAAAACGAATGGCCCGCAGGATGCGCGTGGGGTCTTCGATAAAACTCAGGTTGTGCAACACCCTTATTATTTTCTCTTTGATGTCCCGCTGCCCGCTGAAAAAATCGATCAGTTGACCGAACTCCTCCGGGTTAAGCGCGACGGCCAGGGTGTTTATCGTAAAATCCCTGCGGTAGAGGTCCATCTTGAGCGAGCTCGATTCGACAATCGGCAGGGCGGCCGGGTGCTGATAATACTCGAACCTTGCCGAAGCTATATCCACAGTCTGCCCCTCGGCAAAAACAAGCATGGCGGTGTTGAACTTCTTGTGCAGCTTGGCCTTTATCCCGTGCTGTTCCGCAAAAGCCCTGGCAAATTCTATGGCATCGCCCTCCAAAACAATGTCTATATCGAAATTGGTGCGGCGCAGGAGCAGGTCGCGGACGAAGCCGCCCACCGCATATGCCCGGAACCCCAGGCTTTCCGCCAGCACGCCGAATTCCCTGAGCATTTGAATTATGTTTTTCGGAAGCTGTTCAGCGAGGACGGACTGGATGTTTTTTCGCTTCGACCAGTGCGCAACAGCCCTCTCATCAAATAGACTATTCTGGTCGTTATGCTCGTCCAGCATGAAATCGAGCAGGTCGCGGCGAGTGATCACGCCCAACACTTTGCCCTTGTCAACGACGGGCAGAATGCGCTGATGCCGCTCGACCAGATGGGTCTGGATTTCAACGAGGCCGGCCTTTGGTCCCACGGATGCTACGTCCGTATGCATGAACTCCGTCACAGTCTGTTGCGTGAGGCCGTGGAAAAGCGCTTTTTCAAGCACCTGGCGCGTGATCAGCCCAATGAGCGCCCCGTTCTCCAATACAGGCATGGCGTTTATGTTGTAGCGCACCATCGTGAGCTCGGCTTCCGCGATTTCGACGCCGGGTTCAGTATAGACTGCCGGGCTAGTCATGAGGTTTTCGGCCGTCGGATAGGGATGAATGTGGTCCCGAAGGATCTCGAGCAGCTTTGCTTCAGCCTGAACCAGGGTGAGGTCCTTAATACTGGCGGAAGCAGCGGTTGCATGTCCCCCGCCTCCGAAAACAGAGGTCACAGCGCCAACGTTTACCTCCGGGATACGGCTCCTTGCAACCAGGTAGACACGGTCATCCATACGGGCCAGAGCGAATACGACGTCCAGGTTCTGGATATCGCGCAGCTTGTGAACCAGCACTGCAAAATCTCCCACGTACCTATCGACGGAAACCATGGTGAGACACACTTCCACCCCGTGGAAATTATAATTTTTCGCAGAAACAATCAGTTCATTGAGCAGGTTGATCTGTTCGGCGGTAAGTTCCTGGGTGACCATGTCCGAGACCACGTTCAGATCGGCCCCGGACTTGAGCAGAAAAGCAGCGGCTTCAAAATCTTCAGGCGTCGTGCTGTTGAAGGTGAAGGATCCGGTGTCCTCGAACACACCCAGACTCATGATGGTCGCCTCTTCCGGTGTGACCTCTATCCCTCGCTCCACAAACAACTGGGTGAAAAGAGTAACCGTGGAACCAAAGTTTTTCACAACGGACAGATTTGCCCTGACATCATCCTCTGCGTCCGGATGATGATCATAGACATGCACTTCGAGGCCCGGTTTGTTCAAAATATCTACAAACTTGCCAATTCGAGAAGACTGCCTCGTGTCGACCAGGATGAGCCGTGTAACCTGCTCTATGTCGATGTCGCGAAGCCGCTTGAAATTATAAATGTAGACGGTCGATTTTATGAAGTATTCGCGCAGCGTCCGTTCCTGGGAGCCGGGAAAGACCAGCAGGGCGCCGGGATAGAGCTTCCTGGCCGCAATCATCGACCCCATTGCGTCGAAGTCCGCATTTATGTGTGTAGTAATGACTTCCATCTGGAGCAGTCCCGCCCCTCAGGGCCGTGGGTGGTATTTCCTGTGTATTTCCTTTAGCCGCTCTCTGGCGACGTGTGTATATATCTGAGTTGTAGCGATATCCGCATGTCCGAGCATTACCTGGAGCGAGCGCAGATCGGCCCCGCCTTCGAGAAGGTGCGTCGCAAACGAATGCCTGAGCATGTGCGGGGTGATGTTTACGGTGATGCCCGCCTTGCGCGCGCTGCTTTTAATTATCTTCCAGATGCCCTGCCTCGATATGCTCTCACCCCGGGCGTTTACAAAAACTTCGGGGATAGCGCCCTTCTTCAGTAATTTAAGACGCCCGTTCTCCAGATAGGTCTTAAGACATTCGGCGGCCAGCTCACCCATCGGCACAATGCGCTCTTTTTCGCCCTTTCCCCGCACTGTCAGATAACCTGGCTGGAGGACAATCTGCCGCAATTGCAGCTCGGCCAGCTCGCTCACCCTCAGGCCGCAGGCGTAGAGCAGCTCGAACATGGCCCTGTCCCTCTGGCCAAGTGGTTTGGCCGCGTCCGGCTGCGCCAGCAGCAACTCGATTTGAGCGGAACTAAGCGCCTTGGGCAACTGCGGACCCAGTTTCGGGAAATGAACCAATAACGCAGGATTATCCTCTATCAGGCCCGCTTTCAGCAAAAACCTGAAAAATGTCCGTAAGACGGCCAGCCTGCGAGCGCGGGAACGTGGCGAAAATGAGGGCCCAATTGATTGAATATAGCCGCTTATACTGCTGCGGGAAACTTCTCGCCAAACGGAAATGCTCGATTCTCTTAAATAATTTTGGAAATGCCTCAGATCGCTCGAATACGCGGCAATGGTGTTCGCGCTCAATCCGCGCTCGACTGCCAGGTTGTTGACAAAAAGATCGATTTCGCTATCCATTTGCGGCCTCGGGTTCAAATCTCCCTGGCCCGGTCAAATTCAGGAAGGTCTACGACGGGCAAGTTCTGCAAATACTTTCAACTTGAGTGCAAGTAAAGAGAAAAACGGTGAGCAGTGAGCAAGCGGCCTGCAGATACCGACACGGGGCGGCAGCGCATAAGCGCCGAGACTTGGGGCTGAGTGGCGCCGAGCAGTTTCGCGGCTTCGGCTTGGGTCAGCCCACGTTCTTTCAGAAGGGAGCTAAATTTGTGCGGTCAGGAGATATATGGATTTTTGTATAATGCATCAACCGAAAATACCCCCAGCGCGCCCTGCTTGCCCTTCCGCTTCACTGCGCACGGTTTACTGCTCACTGTTTTTTCGAAACCTGCACCGTATAAGTCTGAAAGTGATAGTCCACCAGCAACGAGGTCTGGACGCTGTCCGCGGTTTGCCGTGTCGATATGAGATCGATATTGTGCGTCTTGCCGGTTTCATCGGCAAACGAAATTCGGGCGCCGTCGGGAAACCCGCCCTCGCGGAACCACACATCCGGGGGAAGGAGCCAACTCTGCCCGAAGCGCTCTTCGAACTTGATGAAATCGAGGGCATCCCTTGGAAATTGCACGTACATGCAAAGTTCATCGTCGGTGGCGGGCCGCTTAAGCTGGGATTCGAGTTGAAGGCGCCTGGCCTTCAGGTCCTCGTCGGCAAGTTCCTGCAGTCCGGCCTCATCGGCGAGGATTTCGTCCCACCTTTTTCCGTCCGATCTGCCCCGCTCGAGCACCTTCTGGAAAACCCACTGGTGCGGATCATAGAAAGGAAACGGGCCGTAGCGTCCCAGCAGCAGGTTTTTGAGATCGTCCGAGGGCTTTTCGTAGCGGCCGTTCACTATGTTGCTAAGAGCGGTTGACCACAGTATCTGGCTGCCGGGAGTCACCACCCAGATGTTTCCCAGTTCCTTGCGCACTTCGATGAGTTCGCTGAAAACCTCGTGGGAACGCTCCATGAGCCCCGCCCTCTCGGCCTGCTCCAGGGCAAGGCTGAGGGCGCCGCCCGGGAGCTTGTGCCTCTTGACGGTCGGGTCGAATCCCTGAAAAGGGCTTGTGAATTTCTCGTAGAGTCGCCGCTCGCGCCGCAGGATATCCGAGGCGTCCAGAACAGGAGCGATGCTCAACCCGGGGGTCTTGAACCCGTACTCGTGGAGGTTCTGAATGAGGCTGAGCGCCGGGGCCTGGCTGTAGACGCCACCGTAGCCGTGATCGGAAACCTCGACTACCTTCACCCCTTCCTGGACTGCCGCCACGAGGCGAGCGAGGTCGTTGCCGTCCGTATTGTGGCCGTGATACGAGATCAGAAGGTCCGGAAACCTTTTTCGGATGGCGCGCACAAGCTCGGCGATGCGGACGGGCGAACCAAGGGCGGAATGGTTCTCAATGCACAGAATAATATTTTCGCCAAGAAGAGACAGCACCTCTTCGGCTTTCTGAACATAGAACTCGTCCGTATGTCCGGCCCCGGTGCTGAAACAAAGACAGGGCATAAGCACCTTGCCGGCCCGCTTCACTGCGTTTGCCGCGACGACAAGGTTCGGGATGTAGTTCAAAAAATCGTATATCCTCCAGATGTCGATGTACTTGGAGAAAAGCCTCACTGTCATTTCGATCACGTTATCCGGATATGGCCTGTAGCCAAATAAATTTCTTCCCCGGCACAGGCCCTGGATGAGCGTGTTGGGCATGGCCTTGCGCACGAGCCGCAGCTTCTCGAAGGGGTTTATCTGTTTTTTCATTAGATCCATATGAACAGTTGCCCCGCCGAATATCTCGAAGCCGAAATACCCGCTCGCGTCTCGATAGGGAGCGACCTTGAGGGTCGTCTGCGGCATGATCCGGCACTTGAAATCCGACTGCGAAACATCTCGCTCGTTATTGGTGAGAAAAACCCCCGGAGTGTGGCGCAGGAAGTCAAGGATCTCGCCGGCCGACATCTGTGGTGAAACTCTTTCTCGCTCAGCCATCCAAACTCCTTCGTGATTCGTGGTTCGTGACTCCCAGGGTAATGTACAGAAAGCGCATGAATTCTTTATCGGTACTCCTGGCGGCGCCTTCGGCTATGTTACTTGCGACTGAGATGGCTGAGCGCCTCATCTGAGACGCCAATCCATAGATTTCTGAAGTTGGAAAGCCGGCTGTTAGCTCTCATATACCGCCTTCGCACGCTCAATCGCCTGCTTCCATACATCCAAATCTTTATGATTCGCCACCCCCCGTCCTCCTTTTCTCCATTCACGATTTACGATTCACGATTCACCATTCACGATTCACGATTCACCATCCACCATCCACTATTCACTATAAGGGTTATGCCTGTAGGCATTTATTTCAGCCACCAGGCTGGCCAGTTTGCCGATCGGCGGCACCTCCTCCTGATAGTCCAAAAGTTGCGGATGTTTTTCTATATACGAGGTGTCGAAATTCTGGCTGATAAAATCAGGGTCCGTCACGATTTGTTTGTAATAAGGGATCGTGGTCTTTACGCCTGCGATGAGGAAGCTGTCGAGAGATCTGCGCAGCCGGTCGACGGCTTCCCTCCATGTAAAGCCGTAAACAGTGAGTTTGCACAGCATTGAATCGTAGAAGCGGGGGATTTCGTAGCCCTGATAGACTGCGCCGTCCATACGCACCCCGTGGCCGCCCGGTGATTGGTATATCTCGATCAGTCCGGGGTTCGGCATAAAATTGTTCTTTGGGTCCTCCGCCGTTATCCTCAACTCGATCGCGGCGCCCCTGAAGAATATGTCTTTCTGGGATACGGAAAGGGGTTGGCCTGCGGCGACCAGGAGCTGCTCGCGCACAATATCTATTCCTGTCACCATTTCTGTGACAGTGTGCTCCACCTGGATCCTGGTGTTGACCTCGAGGAAATAATAGTTGTCGTCCTGGTCAAGTAGAAATTCGACTGTCCCGGCGCTCAAATAATTGGAAGCGCGGGCGGCCCGCACGGCCGTATTGCAGATTTCGTTGGAAAGATCTTCGGGCAGAAACGCCGGGGCCATTTCGATCATCTTCTGGTGCCGCCTCTGGATCGAACAGTTTCTGGTCCCCAGATGAATGACATTGCCATGCCCGTCGGCAAGGATCTGAACTTCGATGTGCCGGGGGTTGGTAAGGCCTTTTTCCAGGTAAACTTCGTCGATGCCGAACGCCATTTTGGCCTCCGAACGCCCAAGCTCGATGAACTTTACCAACTCGGCCATGTTTTGAGCGACGCGAATTCCGCGCCCTCCGCCTCCCGCAATCGCCTTGACCATTATCGGGAAGCGATGTCTTTCGGCGAAAGCCGTAGCGATCCCCTTCCCTTCCTCGCCCGGCGGGAGGACCTGCGTTCCGGGGATCACGGGGATTTCTGCTTCCGTCATGACTCGGCGGGCTATTACCTTGCTGCCCATATCGATAATGACCTGCGGCGGAGGTCCCACAAAGACGAGGCCGGCTTCCGTGCACTGCTTCGAAAAAGCCGGGTTTTCGGCAAGAAAACCGTAACCGGGGTGTATCGCTTCAGCCTGGCTGCTCTGCGCCGCCTGTATGATGCGCTCGATGTTGAGGTAGTCTCTCCTGGGTCCGCTTCCAATACAAACGGCTTCATCGGCGCGCATGATATGCATCGCCGTCTTGTCCGTCTCTTCGTAGACGGCCACGGTCTTTATTCCAAGCTCCTGGGCGGAGCGCATTATGCGGATAGCTATCTCGCCCCTGTTTGCAACAAGCAGCTTTTTGAACATCTCTGAGCGTCCTTTGCCGATTTGGGACCACTTTGTCTATCGCAGCCCGTCCTTTGCAGCAACCAAAAATTCGCCTGCCCCGCAACCGGGATGGTAATCAAGTTAATGCCGACGCTCTCAAGTTGGTAGGGGGACCATGCACGCGCGACTCACCTCCACCCGGGGTAAAAGAAGCAAAGGGTTCAGTCGCACCGGGGTTGCCAGGCATTCCTGTATTGGAAGGGTGAAGAGTGAAACCGGAAAGGTGAAATGTCACCCTTGCGCCCCTCACTCTTCACTTTGATCGGAGCCTGCCAATGGGGGCCAGGCTCCAATGCGGGGGCGGGAAAAGATCCTTTGCGGACGGAAACGGCCTAGTAGGACGTGCCCACTCGTTTGCCCAAACGGCGCGCGCGGTTCCTCTGGTGCGTGTTTTCCCTGTTCATGAGGTTGCATTTGAAAGGCTTTATTATGGCATTGGCGTCCCACTTGGGCCTGTCGTCGTCTCTGAGCAGGTCCTTGATGCTCGACCAACTCATCTGACTATAGAACTCGCAGGAGTCACCCTCATTAAAAAATTCACAATGTTGCTCGCTAACATACTTTTCGTACTTCTTGCAGTATTTGATCTTCATCGCATCCCCCTGGTCAGGTTTTTGGCCGGCCCTCTTCCATGGCAGTTCCCCGACTTGCACTGTTGGTGCAATGTAAGACACAGTTTATAAAGCGCAATATAGATTTTT
This sequence comes from uncultured delta proteobacterium, assembly GCA_963805125.1. GTDB lineage: Bacteria > Desulfobacterota > Syntrophobacteria > Syntrophobacterales > Syntrophobacteraceae > SbD1. The sequence goes on from CAWDTD010000003.1 coordinate 864,416, forward strand.
GAGCCTGATTCGCAACGGGAAAGTCAATTGAGCGGTTCAGCGCATCAGCATGAACTTAGTGGACTCGTTTGAAGTGGTTTTAGTATACGCGAAGTTGATTGCTTGTGAAAGAAAAAAAGTAAGTGGTCCCACATTTTTGTGCATTGCTGATTCAACGCAGGACGGATGCCGGAGGCACGAGGACGGATTTTCCGTATCCACCGCTCACCGCCCTTTTTGCTTTACATCGAAAAGGCAAACCAGTTATAAGGTTTCGTCCTGCAGGCCAGTAGCTCTAACGGTTAGAGCACCGGACTCCAAATCCGGGGGTTGGGGGTTCGAATCCCTCCTGGCCTGCCAGGAAAATCAATTGGTTACAGGAAGTGTGCTACAGCTCTTTTTTCTTACGTACCTATTGCGTACCGCAATTTTTTTGCAAGCCGGTTTCGCTGCTCAGAATCGTCGGCCCGGAAATGCGGCTCCAGGATACCGGCCTGCTCGATTCTTGCCGGATGATAGCCGGATGACTGCGCATTTCCAGCCGTAGAATCCACGTTCTTAGGTCCGGGCGTATCAGACATCGTCTTTTCGATTTTGAGCAAAAATAGCGCCTGTGGTAGCCTGCTAACCGGCAAGGACGCCAGGGTTCGGCCATGCCCCCCCGCATTTTTCGGAAATCCTGACCGGTGGAGGTGGCATGTTGCCGGGCGTCCCTCAAATCTATCTGCCCACGTCCACAAAATTTCCAGTTGGGGTTTTTTCCGTTGCCTACGGATGCGCCAGGATGCCCTTTAAAGCCACTATCTCAGGTCAACCCATATCTGAACCCATGTCAATTTCCACCTTGCGCCTTGCCCCATCCAAGAATTTTCTTGCGAATCCGGATTGTGGCTGTAATATGATTTTAGCACATTACAGATGAACTATCCGCTCTGTGTGCGGCACGAAATAAACCCACTTCCACATGAGCTGGGAGAAAGACCATGGGCAGACAAACTCACTTGGTTCTGGTGACGGTTCTAGGCATTGTTGGGTTGCTCAGTGGGTGCGCGACTCCCTATAAAGCGAGCGGCCTTATGGGTCGGTTTGGATACTCCGACATACAAATTGACCACAACACGGTCAAGGTGAGCTTCAGGGGAAACGCCGTCACTTCCAAGGATACCGTAGAAACGTACCTTCTCTTTCGCTGCGCTGAGGTTACTGTCGAGAAGGGCTATGATTGGTTTGCGACAGTGTCGGAAAGTGGGGAAACCAAGCAAGGAACACTCAATACACCGGGTTATTATACGGGATCGGGGAATACATCAGGCCACATTTCGGGTAACAGTGTTTTTGCCACCACGAATACGCAAGGCACCTATTTCCCTTCTCAGACTATCAATTTTCGAATGTTTGGTGCATCCGCAGTGATAAAGATGTTCAAAGGCGAAAAACCTGAAGATGCTCTTGGTGCTTATGACGCTAGGGAAGTAGTGAAATTCATGGGGCCAAAGATTCATCAAAAGTAGAAGTGTGTGTCCACGGTGCGCTTATCGCCGTCTCGCCGCTCACAGGCTGCCCGCACTGGCCGCATTGTAGGAATTCCCGGGTGGGTGGAGGGCAAGAAGTCCCGGCACGGTCCTTTTCAATTCCCTGCCGAGCGCATTTTTGCCCAATATAAGGTTTTCCAGGCAGTCTTAAATTCAACGGAATGCCGGACTCTTTACACGGACAATTTTAAGGTCAATAATTTAAATAAATGTCGGATTTAACAAAGAAACCGCATGTCAAAAAATGGCGCTTCCCGCTCGACTCAAATTTTTTGCCGTTTTACTGTGAAAATCGCCGAAAGGCGCCTGCTTGCTGGCGAGTCATGCCTGTTCGTGTTTAGCCGCAGTAAAGGTGTCAAATAATTGACACTATGCACGATTCGACCGGGATGGGATTGTTCGGTTTTTTACAAGAAAATCGCGCATTTTCTTTTCGCACGCCAACAAACGGGCAAATTGCTCTGGATCGTCGGGTTTTGGTTTTTTCTTTCCGCCCATATTTTACCTCCATTTACGGTTCTAATCTTTTCATAGTATCCGCATAAACCATCCATCGGATTTGCTCTCGGAGATTGTCTGTTTTGATATTATGTTCCTTACGCCACTGGTCGTACTTCTCGGCAGACGATTTGAGAAAATCCTGCTGTTTTTGGCTGAATTCGCGCCAATAATGTTCTTCCATCGGTGGTTTTATGAGGAATCGCTTTGTGGCATCCAGTATTTCCTTCTGTGTACGAGTCCCAACCTCCCTGTTCAAACTGTTTAAAAAACTCTTCATGATTTCGTAGGTGAACAAATCTGATACCTGTACTCCAACAGAATCTTTACTCGCAAACGACATATCTTTGTCAATAAACTCCCGCATCGGTGTGTATTCTTTTAATTTGACAAGATATTCTTCGTAAAGAAGAGCAGGATTGCCTCGTTTTACATTCGGATTTAAATCAAATGTAAATTGCACTCGTTGCGGCGGCATCAAATTCTGTGAATGTCTAAAAAAATGGACAACCACAGGAAGGAAGCAATAAAAATATGCATCGTCTTTTGTTGTACTAGCGAAACACTTTCTAAAAGCCTTTAAATCTATAGCTACTCCATATCCAAACAATTTGCTACCGGCAAGAATCCTTGCCAGATCCCTATGTAGTTTTCCTCTCACGTCCTCTGAGATTCCCTCATAGTTTCCATGTCCAGATTCACAATCGGTAGCATGGAAAGGGATGCCACCCGTTTTGGCAAGCCATTTAACCTCCAGGTCATCCCACTCTTCTTGTGTTCCGGCGACTCCACCGAAGGCATATACCCGCACTTTCCCTCCGTCAGCGCTATCGTCACCATAAACAGCCATCATTTTTATTAAAATCCTTTTTCTGCGGGCTTCTCGGAGTTCTTCTATTGTGGGAATTCTAAAATTATCAGCAGATAAAAGCATCTTGACGTTCCTTCCCGTCGCAGGGTATAATTCATTTGTGACGGTTGGAACGCCAAAGGATTAAACGCAAACCCGCCCGCCAAAGCAAGCCAGCGTTCAATTCTCACGGGCTTTCATCCCGCATTTTTGCCTATTTACGAATGCAATAATAAACCTTTCCGTCTTTGCCGTACAAAAGGAAAGGTTCTTTCAAGTAGCTCCGTCCTTTCTGTTTCTTACCCGCGATCAGTCGTTTCATAGGTCAGTCGCTTACCGACTACACTTTTCAACAGTTTATCAGCACGGGCAGAATCGTCAATCCCTTTTACGATCCGGGTGTTGTAGCGAAAATCAAATTCCGCAAGGTAGCGGTGCATATGCTTCTTCGCACAATGTTGATCTCCTTCAGTGGACTGTCCGTGTCACAAAATCGGGACATTCGATAAGCTGCGCCATGCTGATGGACGGGTCCCCAGGTTTGGAGCATCCGGCCTCCGCGCCTATCCGCCCAAACTTCGAGCACATGAGGCAGCGCGGCATGCCGTTGCACTCCTCCTGCAGCAGCCTGATTATTTCCGCCTTATTGATGGAAAGCCGTTGCTTAAGCTCGTCGGTCAGAACACCTTTGGGTGCCTCCAATCTCAGCTTGTCACCTGCAATAGTGACGGTCGCTCCTGCCTTTCTTAGGTTGGTAAGGATCTCAATCGCAGTCATAGCTCGATAACCTCCCTGGCAGCTTCGTGTTCATCGTTTTTAGAATGGGTATGTTTTTCATCGTTGAGATCGTTGACATCGTTGAAAGCCTTATCCAGTGCTGGTTTATCCGTCAACGATGTTTCAACGATCTTTTGAGCATCAACGATATCGTTGGATGGATCGTTGGATGGATCGTTGACTGCGGATTGTTGCTCTATGCGGGTTTCAACGGTTTCAACGGTTTCAACGATCTTTTGCACACCTTTTCTAATTGTAATATCGCGCCGCCATGAGCCGGGAATCGGAAAGGTGATCTCTATGCCTGTGTTTCTTAGAAAGTTTGCCGCCAGTCTTAGCTCGTGGCTTAGGCTGTTCGGTGCTTTCGGCCATTCTTTGAGCTTTCGGGTGTCCTCGGAAACATGTTCTTTCAGTTTTTCCAGCAGTTCACCGGCCCTGCCCTCCCATATCTGTCTGTCATCCATGAATTGGCGAACGGCACAGGCCACACTATCGGCATCGAGAGTAAGGCTTATGGCGTCCGCCTGGTTGCGTGAATATGCTTCGATGAACTTTCCCGGTTTCCACGGAAGCGCGGGTTCCGCAGCAATCACCCACGCGGCAAAGTCGGCCATGCGTGGCAAAACATCTGGATTGACGTTCTCAATGTTGGCAAGAGCCATACTGACAGCATTGCACAATGCGCCGAGAATGCGTGGCCTTGCGGTCTCGAAGTCGCGCCACAATTCTTTTTCTTTGCGTCGCTTATTTTCAGGAATGAAAGGCAGGGTTATTACAATCGAGCGGTCAATCAGGTCATGCCGTGACGAAATGCGATCAATCCCAGTCAGGATTTGTGGCCTTATGGCCTCAAAGATTTCTTCCTCATCATCAGTATAGAGTTTTCTGGTAGAATCGCCGCCTCCCGTCGAAAGCCTGCAAAAAGCATCAGATAGCCAATCCGGGACACCTGAGAGATTATCGAAGGCCAGAACCCAGGAATTTGTTGCAGCTATGAGCAGGTCGTGTTCATCTCGTGGCGGCTTCCGCAACATGGCCTTTGACGGGTCCACCAATGAGCGTAATATGCGTGCGCCGAAACTCTTTGCCGTTCCCTGTTCGCCTTCCAAATTGACGATTGGGTATGGCCCGGAAGGATTCAAACACTGAACCAAAAAACCACAAATAAGACTGAATGAGCAATCCTTGTCGTCGGGAAGATTCAGGAATGGCTTTAATTCTTCCAGGCTTCCACCATGCTCAGGACGTGGTAGAGCCAACATGCTTTTGGCGCGCCGAAACTTAACAGCAGGGTCCGATATAACCCGCCATCCGTCACGAGTGATTTCAACGGCTTCCCAGGACGCATTACAAAGGTCCAGGTAGATATTCCCGCCATTCTCGCCAACTCGCACAAATACGGGATTTTCTTCGCCTTCGAACCGCGCCTTGGCTTCGAGCAGCCGGATTGCATCCTGTAACGCTTGTGTCCCTGGTGGTTTCCCTTGGTCCTTGTAAAACTGGTGATTTAGCCAGTCCCGAAAACCTCTCCCATGAATCGGCCAAACTTCCCGATGCTCATTGCTAATGATTACCGCAAAGCGGCCATCGTCGGGACTGTGAAACAGCGTGGCGTCCGCTGCCAGTTGGATAAGCCGCTGCGCTTGGGTTTCCTTCGTCTCTTTTTCAGATCCGCTTGGTTCCGATATCTTCTCATCGCCGCTTATCTTTTGCCGCGCGTCATGCCAGGTCTTACCTTTGCACGAATTGTGGAAGCATTGATAGAAAAGCTTGCCGTCTTCAGCCTGTCCTATCGCCGCTTCGCCGTCAGTATGGGATTCATCGAAAAGACAACATTCAAGGACGTGAAGGGTACTATCGCCATGCGGTTTAACCTGCTTGACATTGACGCCGTATTTTCCCAGGTACGCCGCTAAGTCGAATTTCCCGCTTCCCGTTCCTGGTGCGTTCTTTGGTTGCGGGTCCGACGCTCTGTCAGATTTGGCGTTCTCAGCCAAAGCCTTGAGTAGTTCGAGCGCTACGGGTTCCGTGTGAGCGGGAACTGAAAGAATCCGCGCGTGTCTGTGTGGTCGGTCGGGTGTGGAATCGCCTTTACGCGCCCAAGTACCGTATAGCTTGCTCAGCCGTGAAGGATTAAAGGTGGTTTCGTCAACATGGTGCGTGTCCGTGTTGTAGCGCTGCGCGAGAGCCTGCAAACAGGCCTTAAGTAATTCTATGTTCCCTGTGGTGTTCGGTAGGTCCGGAAGGCGATAAATCAGATGGCCGCCGTTCCCTGAATCGCCTGCAAGCGGTTCCGGCCAGCCGGTAGCGCTCAGGTCGGCCTTTATCCTGCCGCATAACTCGCTTGCCGCGTCATGGCCGGCGTCCGTGCTGCTCGTGCCGGAAGGCCTTACCGGGTCAGCGTCGATTAAAAGCCGTTGCAACCGTGGGACTTCTTTGTCCTGTGTCCGCGCCAGGCCTGATTTGATTCGATTGTTCGCACGGGACAAAAGCGCCGCATCCACTGGGTTAATGGTGATATAAACGGCGTGGTGGTCCCTGGTCAGCTTGCAGGCGGCTTCAACGGCCTTCTCGTGGTTATCGAAGAAACCGCCGTCCACCGCCTTCGGGAAACGGTCTGTCCCGATTCCACAAAGCTCGAAGGCGGTTCCGTCCGGGTGATAAAAGGCCAGAGTGCGCCGGATATCATCTTCGAGAGCTTGAGCGGTCGCCTTCATTTCGTGCCGCCTTTCCTGATTACCTCTTCCAGCTTGTCGAGATTGACATAAACGCCGCCGCCCAGTCGGACGAAAAGCTCCTGGTGTTTTTTGGTGTGCAGCCATTTGTAGAGCGTCGATGCTCTCAACGGGAAGCCCGGCCTGTCATTGACTCTGGAAACTCTGAGTAAGTTCGTCATGCTTTTTTCCCTTTCTCTTTTGAATAAAAAAAGGCCACAACCGTTATGGTCATGGCCTCTCTATCCTAAATTTTCCAAAGTTTCTCGCCACTTACGCCACAAAATAAAAATGGCGTGGCGTGGCGTCTGTGGCGTTTACTTAAAACAGCCTTTTAGTGCCTTACGATTTATCCGCTGGCAGCCCTTTCTTTCCAGGATGATTTGAGCCAGTTCGGTTTTGAGCCGTTCTTTGTGTTCAGACTTAGCGAGTTTGGCGAAAGAAATCTTCTGAATGTCAGCTTCGACGATAATTTCCTTCCAAGTCCCGTTAATTTCCAGCAATGAAAGAGCCTGAGCTTCCCAATCATCAGCGCCCGCGTTCACCAGCGTTCTATGCTCATCCTTTATAAGCGCTTTCAACCTTTCATAAAACCCAGTAATGGCCGGACTGATTTCGTTCAAGCGTGACTTGGCTTGGTTTGTTAATTGAGTACGTTTCCTGCCCGGTGGTTCATTCATTGGTTCCGGCAAAGATTCGGCGGTCGGCATGGCCACACTTTGAACGATAAGACTCGGACAGGCTTTTTCGAGTGCTCTGACATCCTCCATGGGATAACGATAACTCTCGAATGCGGCAAGAAGCGAATTCATATATTTCATGACGGCTATATCGGATTGTAGCGCTCCCAGCCTTTCCAGAAGTTCCTCAACTGAGCAGATATCGACCGGATCGCCAAACGCATCGTGTGCTCGAAGACGACCATTCATAACGAGCATCTCGAAGTCCCGGGCCGGAAGCTGCCACCTCTCGCACAATGACTTTCCCGTGATGAAAGAAGCGGTGTGAATACTCTCAGACATGTCTACGCTCTCCTGTAAGCGTTCCTGGTGGTGAGGGTCCGGGAAATCCGTCCAGGAAAACGGACTTGTCGCGTTGCAATCGCTATCCCGGATATCCGTTATCATTTCACAATCTTCAAAACCTGTCCACGCTTCGGTGTGAGCAGTTCGCCGGATTTTAAAGCCGCCTCTCTTACCGCGTCCGGTCGTAAATGGGCATATCGCTGAGTAGTGGTCATGTCCTTGTGAGTGAGCAGTTCCCGGACAACCATTAAGTCAATCCCGCTCGAAACCAGCATCGAGGCAAAGTGATGTCTCAGGCCATGAAAGCGGAAATCTTCAGGCAGTCCAGCCGCCTTTCGGATTCTCTGCCAGGGTCCCTTGAAATCATACCGGGTCGTCCCGCCCTTGCCAGGGAAAACAAGGCCACAGGTAACAGGCAGGTCCCGGATAGTATCGAGCGCCTGAGTGCTCACTGATATTGTGGTGGTCTTTCCGCCCTTCGGGGTCCTGAGAGTCACAGAGCCGCGTTCAAAGTCGATGTCATTCCATGCAAGCCGGAAGAGTTCGCCGCGCCTCATACCTGTGAACATGGCGAATCTGACGAATGCCGCCGATTCCCGGCAAGGCCAAGCATCCAGGGTGTCGAGCAGCCTTAGAGCTTCATCGTCTGTGAGCATTTCGGTTTTCTGGTTATCGACTTTTGGCATGGAAACCGAGTCAACCGGGTTCTTGCCGTCATAGAGGTTCCATTTCCGAGCAAGGTTAAAAAGGCGCCGGATGATAACGATTTGATGCTTTATCGTCTGCGCCGCAAAGGGTTTACCCTGAGCATTCAAGCCCTTCTTAAGCTCGGTCTTCATCTTCTCGATATCGAAAGCTGAAATGTCTGTGAGCGCCTTACTGCCGAAGCGTGGTTCAAGGTGCTTGCAATAGTACCATTCATCGTCGCGCCAGGATTTTTTGTGCTCTTTCGCCCAGGGAAGGTACTTATCCCAAACGTCTGCAAGGGTGAGCGCCTTCTTTGCTTTGTGCGCCGTTATGTCGAATTCGTCTCTGAGCAGTTCCGTTTTCAGGTTCGATTCGATTTCCCGCGCCAGGGTCAGGTTTGGTGCCTGCCGGGTTATGCGCTTTCCTTTTAGCGAAACGTCCACGCGAAAGGTTTTTTCCCTTACGAAAGCCGCGCCGCATTTCCTGCATTTTTTGGCGTCCAGCTTGTTCGATGTCCGGCACTCTTCACAATAGATTTGGATAGCCATCCCGGAACCTCCGATTTTTACGTACCTGTTACGTACCTGAAAATTGATTAAACCGTCAAAAAGTGTCCTATCGGGTAACACCATGTATGCCAGAAACCTATTGCTGTGTCAAGGATTATCTTAAGGAAGGAAAAATTAGAAAAAGCTATTTAAACGGACTCCAAATCCGGGGGTTGGGGGTTCGAATCCCTCCTGGCCTGCCAGGAAAATCAAGGGGTTACAGTCAGTGCGCTGTAGCCTTTTTTGTTTGGTGTGCATATAGTGTGCACGGATGGATTTTGAAGTCGTCTTTCGCCGCTCGAATCGGCCGGCAGGCAAAGCTGTGGTGACACTTTTCATTCCACAATGGCCCCCTTTTCGCTTGCCAAGGGGTGGGTCCCGTCCAGGTCCCTTCGGGGAGGTCCCCCTAATATCGCTATCTCCAAGTCCCTCTCGCCATTAAATTTTTCAAAAAAAGTTAATCAGAACACGTAATCAGCCTTTTATCGGTATGAGAGAACCTGCAAAAACCTGCAATCATTCCACGTGACGGAAGACGGCATGGCCTGAGTAATCATAGTGGGGCAGAGCATCGACCCTCGGCATTCTGAACACCACAGGACCCCTCCAGGACGCCCCACAATCGACGAAGTAAACCGTTAGCCACGCCACTACAGCGGCGAGTTCACCAGCAGGACTTGTAAATGTGTCGGTTTTCTTTACACAATTTCCTAAATCATATAACTGGTTGCGATCATTAATATTTTAGTACAAACCATCACTCATTGGCTTTATCAGCGTCGGATTTGTTTACACTTTTAAAAACCGGCCAAGACGCTTGTCCAGTAACGGTTTGCTGCATTTCACCGCTTATATTCAAAATTCAGTGTAAAATTTCTTTACACTTTTCGTGCTTTTGGAAAGGCTGATTCCGAAAGTTTGCACTGTTTAGCGATAGATAACATGTTGGAATGACATATAAAAATAAATAAAGATCGGGCATGACGCCAGTTCGGCATAATGTTTGCTAACGTAGAGTGATGCTCGAAAGCTTGCGGTGAAAAGCAACTGGTTCCAGTTAAATCATAGGCACTATCTAAATTGAGGAGACAAGGGCCGCCATATGAAAAGAAAACTTGCAGCATGCATGATCGTTCTGGCCGCACTTGCGCTCATGCCGGTTTGCGCCTCGGCAGATTCAATAACTTTTAGTGGTTCGGATGGAAGCTTGAGCGCCTCGGCGGTTTTTAGCCTTTCAGGAGACACTCTGACAGTTACCCTTACCAACACCTCCACTGCCGATGTATTGGTCCCAACCGACGTTTTGACCGGCGTTTTTTTCGATACGACCGGCACTGTTAAACCAGTGTCCGCTTCCCTTAACGGATCGTCAGTTTATTACGGTACGATTTCCAACGCGGGTGATGGATGGGGTTTCGCATCAGGGGTGAACGCCCACGGTGAGAACAGCGCTATTAGCGCTTCGGGTGCGGTCAATGGGCTCGGACACAGCAACTTCTCCGGGGCGAATAATCACCTTGATGGGCTTGGCTATGGAATTCTCAGCGCGGGGTTTACTGAAGGCTCTGGACAAAATGGTGGAATAACCGGTCATGGCCCGCTCATCCAAGACTCAGTTGTGTTTACCCTCACTGTCCCGACCGACTTCGCCCTGAGTGAGCTGGGGGACTACGTCGTATTTCAGTATGGCACAGAGTTATGCGAAACGCACTTCAGTGGCACCGTTCCCGAACCCTCCACCTTGCTCCTGCTTGGTTTTGGCTTGGTCGGTCTGGCGGCATATAGGGGAAGGTTCAAAAAAGCTTAAGCGAATAAAAAATATAACATTCTCCAAGGCAGGGTCAGTTTAAGTGGCTCTGCCTTTTTTGCCAATCTCCATAGAGTACCTGTTCGATTTTCAAAGAACTTCCCGCAACGATCCGGCTCATACGTTTGCAAGCATGGGGCCGGATGCCCTTGCAGCACTCCAGGAAGCCCCAGGCTCGACGATCTCCGCTCAACCCATACCCGAACACCTGTGTCAATTTGCGCCTTGCACCACTATCCAAAAATCTCTTGCGAAACCGGAATGTGACTGTAATATGATTTCCGCACCAGGTTCTCCTGCTTTACCCCTTGCCCTGATCCCTGCTAGATCGAGGAGGCGTAAATGACAAGATTCAAATTCCTGATCTTTGTGGCTGTACTCGTCGGGTTCGCCGGCCTTGCTTATGCCGGTTACGAGGACGGTAAAGCGGCCTATGACAAAGGTGATTATGCCAAAGCTTATGAACAATTCCAGAACTTGGCGGGACTGGGGGATGCTGAAGCACAATATTATTTGGGACGTATGTACGACAGAGGGCAAGGCGTGCCGGAGGATCACGCCGAGGCGATGAAATGGTATCGCAAAGCTGCCGATCAGGGGTATGCAAAAGCACAATGTAGTATAGGCGACGCGTACCAGAAGGGCAAAGGCGTGCCACAGGACTATGCTGAAGCGGCGAAGTGGTACCGCAAGGCTGCGGAGCAAGGGGACGCCGACGCACAATGTAGTCTGGGAAATATGTACGGAGAGGACCACGGTGTGCCGCAGGACTATGCCGAAGCCGCGAAGTGGTGCCGGAAAGCGGCGGAACAGGGTGATTCTCTCGCACAAACTACTCTGGGCTGGGCATATGCCGACGGCAATGGCGTACCGCAGGATTACGTGCAGGCGTACATGTGGTTTAAGTTAGCGGCAGCACAAGGTTATCCGTCTGCAGAAGATTACAAAGACAAACTAGCCGAGAAAATGACACCTGCCCAGGTCGCCGAGGCACAACGTTTAGCAAGGGAATGGAAGCCGAAAGGCCGAGACTAGGGCTTGCCTGCGAGAAACGGGTGACCCTATGGGAACCAAGGCAGAAGGCCACCGCCTGGCACGCCCAGGAATCCTGCCGGTGCTGCGGCGCGTGCGTGCTCTACGGGGAGCGGAGCAGGTTGTGCGCCGCCGTGCTGCCGCGCGAATCGATTGTGCTCAGCCCCCAGGGATTCGGCCCGGCGCGAAACATTCTTGCTTTTACAGGAGGGGATGTGATGTGCCGCCCGGAGTTCTATGGCCACTGCGCAAGGCTCGTGAAGGAAAAGACCTGCCTTTGGGTCCTGCTTGAAACGAATGGGTTCGGTCTTACTGGAAAAAATCTTGATTATCTAAGAGATGCCGGCGTAGATGCATTTTGGCTCGATATAAAGGCATTCGACCCCGAGAAGCACAAGTGGCTTACCGGCTGCGATAATGACCGCATACTCCGATTGCCGGAGGAAATCCTTGCGCGAGGCTTCGTCCTCGAGGTGCTCTCGCTCTATATTCCAGACCTGGTCGAGGCTGACCAGCTCACGGAGATTGCGCGGATCCTCGCCCGGACCGATCCAAAGATCCCCTTCACCATCCTGGCCTTCTTTCCAGAATACACGATGAGGGATTTCCGGTCTCCGACCGTTACCGATATGGTGAAGGCCTACGAGCTGGTTATGGCAGCCGGTCTAATCAGTGTACGCCTGGGAAATCTCGGGCAGTTCGTTCGGACCGACGAGGATCGACAGTACCTTCTTGCCCACTTGGATGGAAAGGCTCTCTGAAGCAGATTGATTTCATGATGTATCCAATGCCGCTTTTGATCGAGGTGGTTGAGATAAGGGGAAGATGCCCGGTCTACCGAGTTGGCGACTCCATTGTTCTCAAGGAAGGATATATTTTGGATCTTGCCGGAAGGAGCGCGGTGTGCATGCACTCGCTTGCGTCCATTTTCCCATACTATGTGGCTCTTTCACGCGGCGTCAAGGCGGAGGATCTCGGCCTGTCGAAGAGGGGCACGGCTACGGATAAAGCTTACGTGCAGTGCCTTGACCCTTGCCATATTACAGGGGGAGGAACAGTCGTTTTCGCCATAGGCGGTATGCCCAAAGGTGTCACAGAGGCCTGATTTCCCAACCGGACGGAGTGCAGCGCAGTTTTTTCCTAAGCTGCTGGTTTGCTTTAAATTTTTATTTTATAAGACAAAATGGAAAAGAATCCCTTATAATCTTGAGCATGTGATCGACCTTACTTTCCCGCATTATAAAGAGGATGGGCATCTGCCTGAATCGCGCAAGATCCCGTCCATCGTCAATGAGGAGGAAGGGCATAAACCTCTCATGATCGGAAGGACGAGCTATGACCGGGAATTCAAGATGGAAAACGTTCGAAATGGAATGTCCTGAGGAGCAGCGGATGGCAAAGCTTCTTCTGGGATGGATTTCCATGGAAGGGAAATTCCTTCTCAACAGCATTCACTGCGATAACCCCAGGCTCCGGGAAACTGACAACTGGGATTGCAATTGGTCGTGCCTTGAAAGGATTTGCCCCGAAGAGGCTTTCTGAATTGTGATTAGCTATCAGCCACTTGCTCTCGGCCTGAACACGGCTGGCGCTCGAGGGCTTCCTTCGGGCCAGTCAACATCTTGTCCGTAAGCAAAAGAAAAGGCCGTTATACCCTCCCAGATAGAACTGCCAGTTTTGACTTGTTCTGCAAACGTCATCTCGCAACGCGATTCACCAGTTCGTCCCGGTACGATGCGAAATACCTCTTCGGAAAGAACCACGGTGAGAAGCCCAGTCTCGTTGGTATATGAGGTGTTCAGAGAGTCTGGACAGTACCTGGGAGGCAATCAGGGACCGGACAATGAGCTCCCCGGCCAACCTGCTTCGGCCTGCTCCGAAGTCGGTCATTACGGCGTTCATCGCCCGTGTCGGCTTTGTCTTTCCAAATTTTCTATTTCGAATATTCTTGACAACATCAGGGAAAAATAGTAATCATTGTACATCGATAGGCTCAAACCCCAAGGCGGCGCCAGTGAGGCTCCTGAGGGTGAACGGATCCCGAAAATAGCTATTTTCAAGGTAACTTGGTATGACCGGGCACGCAATGCCGGAGCATCGGATATCTTTATCAAATGTCTTGCGTTTACTTCCATCTGTTGGGTTCCCTTCGTGAATTGTAATAGGATGGTCGCTTTTACCGCTTCACGATCCAGGAATCCAAGATGGACATCGTTTATTGTTTGTAAACGGTTGCCCCCCGGCATCAGGTGCCGGGGACCGGTGTCGGGCGGCTGCCTGATGTGAGCGGACAGACCCTTTCACTCCTGTTTCCGCCGCGACGGCAAAAACAGGTGAGCGAAAGACCCATTCGGGAGGAGTCAGCACTGAAAGATTCTCCTCAACGGTCGGGTTGCAGTTTTGTTTGCAGGGTTTAAATCAATATCTGCAAGCCTATCCATCTGAGGCGGATCTTACCCGAAGCAAAGGAGGCGTAAGATGCCAGAGCAAAGTACCCAGGAAGTTGGCAGTAAACTCGGGATGGAATGGCGGGACGGAAAGTCGGCCGAGGTGGGAAGCACCCGCCGCATTCAGCAACTGAACCGGCTGCTCCACGCGAATCGGCCGAATGTGGACATTCACCGGACCAGGTGTTTTACCAAGGTCTACAAAGAAACCGAAGGAGAACCTTACCTCCGTCGCAGGTACAAGGCATGCGCAGAAACTTATCGAACGCTGCCCCCGGTCATCTACGATCACGAACAGCTCGCAGGATGGCAGGGCAAGAAGATCCGGTGCGAGCAGATCAATATAGAGATGCACGCGGACTGGCTTGAAGGCGACCTCGACGAGATGCGCGTCCGGCGCTTCGATCCTTTTGAAATTGATGACCAGGACCTCGAAGAACTGCGGACTGTTCACATCCCATACTGGAAAGACAAGACGTTGACAGCGGTCTGGGCGAAGATTGTCCCCTTCCCCAAGAAGATGGTCTCATCGGGAATCGCCGACTGCGTCAATTACCTTGGCAGCAACGGGTCTCACTTTATACCCGACTATGCCAAGCTGTTTGAAATCGGGTACAAGGGCTACCAGGACCTTGCCAGGGAATGTCTTGCCAAACTGGATCCCAACAACCCTGAGGACATAGACAAAAAGGACTTCTACGAGGGGTTGATAGAGGTCCTGGATGGAATCAGGACGCTAGCCGAAAACTATGCCGCCAAAGCCCGGGAATTGGCTTCTAAAGAAACCCGGGACCAGCGCAAAGAGGAATTGCTCGAGATTGCCAGGGTCATGGACCGGGTCCCGTGGAATCCGCCTCGAACATTCAGAGAGGCTATTCAAACCGTCTGGCTCACGGAAATGCTTCTCTTCATCGAAGGGGCAGGCCCGAGTATGACCTACGGCAGATTCGACCAGTACATGTATCCTTTTTACAAAAAAGACATCGATCAGGGAATCCTCACGCCGGAAAAAGCCATGGAGTTGATTGAAGAGCTGTACATCAAGACCACCAACATTCCCTGGTTTCAGTCCACCCTGTTGGCTTATTATTTCGGAGGCTATTACCGATATGCTCACCTTGGCGTGGGAGGCGTCAACAAGCTCGGGCGGGATGCCAGCAATGAGTTGTCCTACTTGTGTCTGCGCGCCCTGAGGCACGTGCGCACGACCGCGCCTTCCGTTTCGATGTATCTTCATTCCAAGACGCCGGATTCGCTATTGCTCGAGGCGACAAAACTGGCTGCCGAAGGCATGGGGCACCCTTCTTTCTTCGATGTGGAAACCTATTCAAGAATGTTGGAATATCGGGGAGGGGGACTCCACGGCAAGAGTCCATACACCAGAGAGCAAATCCTGGAGGGGGGTTCGCCTATCGGCTGCGTGGAGCCGGGGGTGGCCGGCCTTCAATATGGACATACCGACTCCGGTATCGTCAACCTCGGGGCGGTCATGAGTCTTGTTTTGAACAACGGAGTCAAACCTGCCGGGGCGATCGCATGGGGCGCCGGCGAACTCTGCGGACCCATGACCGGAGATCCCCGCACGTTTAAAACGTTCGATGAATTCGTGCAGGCGAGCCAAAAACAGCTCGAATTCGCCATCAAGGAAGTCCACGCTCATATGATCGTGGCGGAGAAATTAATTGCGGAGCAGCATCAACTGCCCATCTTCTCTATCCTCAGCCTGGGCTGTATCGAAAAAGGGATCGACGTTACAGCGGGAGGAGCATACTGCAACGTCGGGCCTACCATCCAGGCGGTCGGTCTAGCGGATATGGCCAATTGTCTTGCGGCGGTCAAGAAGCTTGTCTATGACACCCAGCAGATAACAATGGACCAACTCTGCAATGCCGTTGCAACCAATTTCGAAAACAACGAAATCTTGAGGATGAAACTCCGAAAAGCACCGAAGTATGGCAACGACGACGATTATGTCGACGATCTTGCCTGTAAAATCTTTCAGTTTTTTGCGGACACTGTGAGGGGTCTTAAGTGTTACCGGGGCAATTACTCCGATCCGGCGATCCAGATGGTGCAAGCCAACGTGGGCTTCGGAGAAATGACCTGGGCTCTGCCCAGTGGACGCGTGGCCGCCAAACCACTGGCCGATACCATGTCCGCCGAACAGCAAACCGATGTCAACGGCCCCACTGCAGCGGCCAGAAGTTACGGAAAACTTAATTTCCCCGCATTCACGAACGGCACTCTTTTGAACATGTGGATCAGCCGTTCCGAACTGCTCAAGTAACGCGCGATAAGGAGGACAGACATGTTGCCACAGTTGAACACCCCCGATTCTTCATATAAGGAACCGGAATATAAAGAGGCCGGGATGAGGAGCTTCATGAATCTTATCAGAACAACGCTCAACGATCTGGGAGTCGAGCACATCCAGTTCAACACTCAGAACAAGGAAACACTGATAGATGCCCAGAAACATCCCGAAAAATACCCCACTCTAATGGTGCGGGTAGCAGGCTACAGCGTCTATTTCACCGATCTGGGCAAGAGGGTCCAGGACGATGTGATCAGTAGGACCGAACATCATTTCTGATAAACGGACAAAGGCCGGTCGAACCTGGACATCAGTCTCAGCCGACCGGCCTTTGAATTAGAGACGCTTTGAAAGTCGAATCACACGAGTGAATAACGATCGCCAAGACAGGGTTCTGGTTTTTGATGTGACAAGATACATGGTCGAAGACGGTCCGGGCATCAGGACGACCGTCTTTTTCAAGGGTTGCCCGTTGAGGTGCACGTGGTGCAGCAACCCCTTCGGTCTTACGCCTGAACCCCAAATTGTCTACAATCCCAACAGGTGCATGAAGTGCCAAACGTGTGTGCATGTATGCCCGGAAGGGGCCGTTGCTTATGTCAACGACACCATCCTGACGAACCGAAGTCTGTGTTCAGCCTGCGGCCGTTGCGCAGATGCATGCCCTTACGGCGCAAGGGCCCTGGTCGGAAAATGGAGGACCGTGCCTGAAATCGTCCGATTCGTGACGAAAGACGCCATGTTTTACCGCCGCAGCGGCGGCGGAGTTACACTATCCGGCGGAGAGGTCCTGATGCAGGCGGGCGCGGCGAAAAAGATACTTGCGATGTGTCGGGAACAAATGCTTGACACGGCCATCGAGACTTCCGCCTTCGCACCCTGGGACACGCTCGAATCTCTCCTGCCACATCTCAATCTCGTCTTTGTGGACCTGAAACATATTAACTCACACTCCCATAAGCGTTTGACGGGTGTCAGGAATGAGCGCATACTGAACAATATTCGGAGGTTGGCCGGACATGTTTTGACCGCTAAGAAACCACGGATGATTTTGAGACTTCCCGTAATACCGGGGTTAAACAACGACGATAAGACCATGCAGGAAACAGCCCGGTTTATCGCCGGTCTCCCCAGCGCCATGGAGGTAAATCTGCTGCCTTATCACCGCCTGGGGGCAGGTAAGTATGAAATGCTCGACCTGGTCTATAGACTCAATTCGCTGGACCCGCCGGAGAGAAAAGTTCTTCATCTTTACAAAGAAATCATAGACTCGAGTTGCCCTCAATGCCGCTGCAGCATCGGAGGAGGCGAAATCGCCGCACATCAGGTCGATCATTGATCGGGGCGCCCGAGCGTTCGTAATTTGTCCCGCGAGCGATTTTGCGGTTTCGGTTAGAATAATTTCAACGTTGCTTCGCCCATGGCGATGGTGTCGGAGTTCTGGTTGACCATTGAGATTTCACAGATTACCAACCGCCTGTTATCTTCAACATACTTTTGTTTGACCACTCCACTAACCTTCAAGGTGTCACCGGGGATAGCGCTGCGCACCACCCTCCACTCCAGGCGCAAAATGTCGCCTTTTTGCTGGAGCCACTGCTCCAGAAACTGGGCGAGGTAATTGCCAATCAAGGCCCTTTGCACCACTACATCGGGCAATCCTTCGCTTTGAGCGCTTCGACTGTTGTAATGAATGACATGGCGGTTCCAGGTAACGGCGCTGAACATAAATACCTGCTTGGAATCCGGATGCTTTTCCAGTTCGCCCAGGCTGGCTCCGATTTCTAACAGGTCCCACTCGGGCATACTCTTATTCATGACCCACCTGCCTTATATGCGCCTGATGAAAGTGGCGGCTTCTTTGGCTGCCAGTTCATCGTTTTGATTAAAAATGCGCGTTTCCACCACAACGAAATACAATACGCCGCTCCTGCCGGGTTTGGTGTAAATGTCGCTGATTTTGGTCTTGACCTGAATTTTGTCTCCGGGCCTGATGCGAATGTAGTTTTCGTAAACGCTTCCACCGCCCACCATTCTTTTCGCAGGAATAGGCGCAGCGGTTTCTATGGGTGAGCCGTCGGGAGGCAACTGCTCGACGGGGACGTCTTCAAAAGCGAAAGCATGACCGAATAAAGGCGGCGCCACAATTGTCTGGTACTTCGTCGTTCGAGCGTATTCCTCATCGTAATAGAGAGGGTTGGGGTCGCCGATGGCTTGGGCGAATCGCTTGATGTCTCTATGCGTCACCCGGTATTCGCGCACCTTTTCCACTCCAATTAATTCACGCGCCTCGGCGGGTATCTCAGTTTCCACAATACACCTCACCATCTCATATTATTATTTTGTCGACACGGTGGTGATCGCAGCGCCCTTTTCGACGAGCTTATCGATTTCCGCAGCCGTGTAGCCCAACTCGCCCAGCACTTCACGGGTATGCTGGCCCAAAAACGGTGACGGGCTCCGAATTTCCGGCATTACGCCATCTTCGCTAACGGGTGTCTTTACCTGAATTACCGATCCGTACTCGGGGTGCTCCCATTCCTGCAATACGCCCCTGGACCGCACGTGAACATCGCTCAGCGCCTGTCCGACATCCAGGACCGGTGCGCAGGGCATGCCCGCCTCTCTCAGCCGCTCCACCAAAAAGTCGCGGTCCATGTCGCCGAGGGCCGCTTCGATGAGCTCACTCAGTTGGTCGCGATTGGCAATGCGCTCCTCATTGGTGGCAAATCTTGGGTCTTTAAGAAGATGCTCTATGTTGAGCAACCCGCAAAGCGTTTTCCAGAACCTTTCCGTAGAGGCGCCGATAAAAACATAGCCGCCTTTGCACCGGAAAACCTGATAAGGGGCAAAGGATGCAAATGCCGACCCCACCGCCTGAGGCAATTCGCCCGCCATGGCATAACGCGCCACCAGGGGCGACATCCAGCTCAGCGCCGTGTCCATAAGGCTCACGTCAATACGCTTGCCCCGCCCTGTTTGTGGTCGTTCCAGGAGTGCTTTAAGGATTCCGATCACGGTAAACATACCCGCGCCCGCATCGATCCATGAAGCGCCGATGCGGATCGGAGGACCGCCGGGCATTCCGGTACACATCATAATGCCGCACATTGCCTGAGCCACCACATCGTATCCCGGGAGCCGGCGATAGGGTCCTGTCTGGCCGAATCCGGAGATGGAACAGTATATAATTCGTGGATTGAACACCCTGACCGCTTCGTATCCGAGGCCCAGTTCGTCGATGGTTCCCGGCGTAAAACTTTCCAGGAACACGTCCGCGCGCTCCATCAACTTCAATGCCGCCTGCTTGCCCTCCGGCTGCCTCAGATCGAGGGAAACGCCGCGCTTGTTGCGGTTGAGCGCGGCGTAGTAGGCCCCTCCCAACAAAGGCCGAAAATGATCGCCCTGCGGATGCTCGAGCTTTACGACCTGCGCCCCCATATCGGCCAGGACCATGCCCGCAAAGGGACCGGCGAGGGCGTGACTCATGTCGAGCACGCGAATTTCACCAAGATCGCTCAATGTTATAGCTCCTCACTGTGCTGTTGTCTGCGCATCTTTCCAAGAACCGCAAAATTCGGTCTCCAGGAGTTATTTAGTAAAAGAGCCTATAGCTGTCAAACACAATATTTATAAGGCTGGAGCCTCGCTATGATTGCATGGGCCTGTAGATTTCTCGTGCAATTTCGCGCGCTTTTGCCGCCTGTGGTGGAACAGGCCCCGAAGGGCCGTATGTAAAATGGGATGGCGCGCAGGTTAACTCTTCCCTCGTGCAGGATTCGTTGTGACCAACTTAAATCTTGAAGCGCACGCTAATTACTGTTTACAATGGTTGTGCCCGAGATATCGGGCAAAGCTGGTAGGGTGTTCCGGAAGTCTTTGGGGCATCCGGCTCCAAAATGCAGTTCGGACGTGTTGGCCACAGCATGACGCATTATCCCTGATAAGGAGGCAATGACAATGAACGGATACACCGGGTATACGCTCTGGGTGGATTTGGCTCGGCAGACGATTTCAGTAAAAGTCACTGACGGCGCGATGGTGAAAAGCGTTTTGGGCGGCCGTGGACTGGGAATTACCCTGTTGGCGGAATCAACTCCGGCCGGAGTCGACCCCCTGGGGCCGCAAAACCCTCTGATACTGACCACCGGCCCGTACACCGGCGCCGGGGTGTTCTCTTCGTTTTTCAACGTCACGACCAAGTCGCCCCTGACCGGCCTGGCGGCAGGCAGCCATTGCGGGGGCAAGTGGGGCCCGGGGCTCAAGCGATCCGGGTTTGACGCGGTGGTGATCACCGGCGCCGCCGCGCGACCGTGTTACCTGGTTTTAGAAGAAGGCCGGGCCACTCTGAAAGACGCCGGCCACCTGTGGGGGCTGGGGGTCCTGGCCACGGAAGCTAAACTCAAAGCTGACCATGACGGCGCCGAAGTGGCGTGCATCGGACCCGCCGGCGAGAACCTGGTAAAGTTTGCGACCCTCATGAACGGCCATCGCGCCGCCGGGCGCGGCGGGGTAGGCGCCGTAATGGGCAGCAAGAACCTCAAAGCGCTGGTGGTGAAGGGCAAGATCCGTACTGATTTGTTTGATAAGGAAAAAGTAAAGGATATCTCGATCCAGGGCGGCAAGAAGGCGATGGAAGGCGGCCGGGCGTTTGCCAGGTTCGGCTCTTCGATGGTCTTCGATTTGTTTAATGAAAAGCATACCCTGCCGACCCGGAACTTCCGCGGCGGCCATTTCCCGGAGGCCCACCGGATCGACGCCAATGTCTTCAAGGACACTTATTTCGTGAAGGACCGGGGCTGCGCCGCCTGCCCGCTCAAGTGCGGCAACGTTCATCAGGTGAAAGACGGGTCATACAAGCTCGATGAGGTGGAGGGGCCGGAATACGAAACGATTATGTCCTTCGGCTCCAATTGCGGCAACTCAAATCCTGAATCCATCCTCATGGCCAACCTGCTGTGCAACGACCTGGGGATGGACACCATCACCTGCGGCAACATCTTCGCCTGGCTCATGGACCTGTATGAGTCGGGAATTATCGCCGCCCGGGACCTTGACGGCGCCTCCATGAAATGGGGCCAGCATGAATCGGTCATTGCCCTGATTCCCAAGATCGGCTTGCGCGAGGGCATCGGGAACGTGCTGGCGGAAGGGTCGTACCGCGCAGCCGCCACCTGGGGCCCGCAGGCGCTAGCGCGGGTGATCCACGTCAAGAAGCAGGAGTATCCTGGGTACGAATCGCGGCGTTCCTTCGGGACGGGATTTTCCCTGGCCACCAGCAACCGGGGCGCCTGTCACTTGAGGGCCCAGCTCTACGTGAATGAGCTTTTTGCCAGCGAGTTCCAGAAAAACGGTTTTGAGGCAAACATGGGCACCCTGCTCGACAAGGAACATCTTCTGGCCGTCGCCGACTCCCTGTTGACGTGCAAGTTCGGGATGCGAACTGCCGGTTTCACGTGGCCTGTTTTGACGGATCTCTATAACGCCCTGACCGGAGAGAACTTCGATCTCGAAGATCTCAAACGCGCCGGGGAGAGGATTTGGACGCTGGAGCGTCTTTACAATCTCCGCGAGGGCGTGGAGGAAGACATGCTCCCTGAACGTTTGTTCAGCGAAGATCTCGATGACGGCCAGCCAGGGGGAACCCGAGTCGACCTGAACCGGTTTCTGGCTGCGCGCAGCCTGTATTGCCAAGCTCGGGGATGGGACGAACTGGGGCGACCGCAGGCTCAAAAGCTGCTCGAGCTGGGATTGGCATAGAAGCCTATCCACGCATCCTGCGATGCCGGTTGCATTTGAAATCACCTGAGAGAGACAAAGAGGGAACAGGGCTTACGTCGGACGTGTCTTCAAAGGCGCCAAGGAGGTTCTTGTGAGCTTGAGTGCCGAAGAAATCAAGGAATTTGCTTTGAGAAACGGCGCCAGCCTGGTTGGAATAGCTGATGCCGAACTTATGCAGCGAGCGCCGGAAGGCCACAGGGCAACGGATTTATTGCGAGATGCGAAGACTGTAGTCGTAGTGGCAACCCCTCAAGCAAGAGCGATACTGAGCGATGCGCCTCCAACCGTATATACCCGCAGCACGTTTTCCTGTGAAGCCAAATTGGAAATCATCACGCATGACCTGGCCAATCTTCTGGATGAAAGGGGCTTTAAAGCAGTTCCGATCCAGGTGCGCATGAGCTTGATGATGGACTATAATGCTTTGATGGGAGATATTTCACACAAGCATGCCGCGGTCTTTGCCGGATTAGGCCAGATGGGCAAGAATTCGCTGCTGATTACCCTGGAATACGGCAACCGGTGCTACATATCGTCCGTCATTACCAATGCCGCTGTCCAAACAGATGAGCCATTCAAAAAGGACCTTTGCAACGATTGCCTTGCATGTATCGATGCCTGCCCGGTCAGCGCTATTTCAAAATCCAATGAAGGGTCCTATCTGGGAAACAAATACGTGGAAAAGCACCGCTGCTATGCACACTGCAAAACCCAGACGGATGCATATCCAACCACTCAGGGTTTGTATACATGTAGAGAATGCAGGACTGTCTGCATCTATTCCAAATGAACTTTCTCATTATTGGTGCGTCACGCCGCACGGCCCCGGCGGTTCGGGCAGCACCCATGGCATTTGGGCGCTGCAAACCCCTTGGGCTACGGAACGGACGCCACTTCCTGCTGCATAGCGGCCAGGAATTCAGCACTGTTACGTATAACCCGTTCATCGACATCGAAAGTCGTGCTGTGATGACCCCCGCCCACAGGGATGCCGAGCAGAACGAACAGCGCCTTGCCCCCTTCTGCTCTGAACGCGCTCCATCATCACGGTCACCTCTTCGGAGGCCTTGAAATCGGTCTCCTGTATTATTCCGGGTAAGACCCCTTCGACCTGATGTCCTTCATCCCTTCAATGGCATAGGACCTGCCAATACAGCCAGTACCTCTGCATGAATTTTTTAGGCGAGAAAGCGGTTCTCGTTGGTATATTTGGTATTTGAACAGGTGTTCGGGAGTCCGAGTAGAGTAGGAAGCAGGCTTCGCCGCGCTTATCCTGCTTCCCCTCGTCGATCCCGGACATGAAGTTTTCCCTCATCCGGTTCTGTTTTGTCCATTCACTATGCACCCTTCACAGGGCTGAGCCGCGGCGGTCTGAAGAGTTCCAATCCTGCTTGGATAAGTTTCTTCAAAGGGTCCGGTGTAAGACACTTGCTCCGGCGCTGGCTAAGTCTTTTGGCCCATCGGTAAAATCTCGCGACGACAAACCAGTCCATCTTAAAGAAGATGGGGTTGGGGTACCCACATGAGTTGAAGTAATTCCGCCAGCCGCGAACGATCGGATTCACTTTGGCGATCAGTTCGCTCAAAGTGAGCGAGGTACGGTGTTTGACAATATCCCGTATGGCTGCCTTGAATCGTTGCTGGCTTTTCGTACTTGGCTGCACCCGAAGGTAAGGGCCGCTTTTGGACCAGCGACTGGCGACCATTTTGAAAGTAAACCCGAGGAAGCCAAACTCAGCTTTTTGCTTTCTCATATCTACCACGCGGGTCTTGGCCTCGTTAATGGGAAGACCCTCTAACGCCAGCCTCTCTTTGAACCACTCAACCTGCCTTTCCGTGTATGGCTGCCTGTGCAGGATCACAAAATCGTCCGCATGGGAGATCATGCGGCAAGGCTTCTTGGTCGTGATCAAGTTGCTGAAATCATTGAGGTAGATATTAGCGAAAAGTGGGGAAATCACACCGCCTTGCGGGGTTCCCATGTTCGGTTTCGTGATAGTGGAAGTACCATTTTCGTCCGTGAACAGGACTGGGGCACGCAGAAACTGGCGCAGAAGTGCCAGAATGCTCTTGTCACTTTCACGCCTCTCTATCTTTGCCATCAGCCTGTCATGAGGAATATTGTCAAAGTACCCCTTGAGGTCCGCATCATACACACAGCGATAGCCCTCTTTGATTGAGCTCTCGATGCGCTTTACGGCATCAGCGGCGCCGCGTTTTGGCCGGTATCCATAACTGCCCTCGTTTAAGTCGGCCTCGAAAATAGGTTCAATCACTATCTTGCAGGCCCCTTGCACTACGCGGTCCCGGATTGTCGGAATCCCAAGCGGACGAAACTTTCCGGGTTGTCCGGGCTTTGCTATGAATACCCTCCTGACCGCCTGCGGCTTGTATTCCCGCTTCCGCAAGGATTCGGATATCTCCCGGAGCCAGGGCACAAGTCCTTTTCCCTCGATGTCTGAAAATGTCACTCCATCACATCCCGGACTGCCTCCATTGGCCCGGCACTGCCTGCAGGATTCCATCAGGACGTCGAGCCGATAGACTTTGTCGTAGAGACTGTAGAACCGAAAGTCCTTCTTCTGCTTTGATGCAAGGTAGAGCTTCCTTTGAAATGCGCGAACCTTTAACTGAGTGCTGGCCATATCGGCAATCTCCGCCGCGATTTGTCCAAAAGCATAAGACAAACTGAGCCCCTTCCTTCCAGCGAAGTTATGCTGTCTTCGCCATCTACAGTACTATGGGCTCATCCGACTTCCTGCCTGCCGTGTTTTCCACTTCGGCCAAGCTTTATAGGAAATCACAGGGTGTCACCACCACCCGGCAGACAGGCTCTCCCACGTTCACTGTGCTTCCTTGAATACATGCCGCTCCATATTACGCCGGAAGGGTGAACCGCTGCTTATGCCAGTTGCTTCACGGTCCATGTCAGGATTCGACAGTCCTGAGGGTCTCTCCCCCTTCAACTTCCTTTACGACGCTTAACTGGATTCGCTTTATGCTGCGGCCTGCACTCCGCCTCAACCCAAAATTGGCCTTTGTCACCGGGCTTCAGCATTGCTGCCGGTCAGGCTTCAGGGTGAACTGGCAGTTACCCCGGCAGATACCTCTCAATCTGCTGGAATTCAAAAACGTACTGCTACACAGCGCTTCGTGGCGCTCCAGGACTACAGGGGGCGCTCGCAGTGACCAGACTGCAAGGAAATGGCCGTGAGCTTGGTGCAAGAGGGCTGCACCGGCTTATTTCTTTCCCTCTTGTTCTGCGCAGCCAGGCAACAGAACAATTTGCCCGGGCTGCCGCCGAGGAACATCGCCTCTGTGAAGGGACTGAAATGAAAACGGAGTTATCAATTTCGAAAAGAAATCGATAACTCTCGATTTTACGGGACCTTTCTCTGTGGAGCTTTTCAAATCAACCGGCTCAGATTGATCACTCACTCCCCTCGAACTTGAATGAGAGCTTCACGCGCGCGCGATACTCAACAATCTTCCCGTTCTCGATCCGCATGTCCAGCTTGTCCACTTCAGCAATTCTCAGGTCCCTCAGACTCTTGGTTGAAGTTTCAATGACATCTTTTGCCGCTTCCTCCCAGGAATTTGGACTGGTTCCGACGAGTTCAACGATCTTGTAAACGGACATGGCAATCCTCCTTTGGTTATAGGCACCGCAGAAAACAGGAAAAAGGGGGTCTCCTGTCCTCTTACCAATCACAAAATTGATTTCACAGCGTAGCTGTGGGACCAAGCCGGTCAGTAGTGCACGCTTTGCTATCCTGTGGGTGTCAGTGTAATCATCAAGCCGCATATTGCAACTGAAGTTGAAGGGGTACTGAGGGCGGCGGGAGAGTTTACCGGATTTGGCGGTTTGGAACTTTACCAGTGGCGGCCTGATCGGTTTTATCGGCGCGGCCATAATGATTCTGACCTGCATGACCGGCACTGGCGCTGTATGGGAACTCATCGAGCGTTGCCCATTGTGTATGTGACCCGGGCATGGAGACAGTGGAGCTTCTACTGAACGGCCGTCAGAAGTAGCCCGTAGATCCAGCTCAAAGCCTTTCTTCCTGGCTTGCAACCCTTGCACGATTAACCTCTTCACTCTAATACCCGCCGATTGGAAAATAAGGAAGAGTGGCCCTTGTAACTCGATCCTGCATTGAACAGAGGAGACGATCAACTGCGGGATGGTGCTGTGTCCTGAAAGCGTCAAAACCGGCCTCATGGCCTCATCACTTGCATCTTCGATAGGGAAATCGTATGGTTTTGCTGGCTTTGAGGTTGATCAAGAAGTTTTTCCGGGCAGAATCCGTCCCGAGAATTCGGTCATAATCAGTTTTATTATCGCCATTTCGCTATTTTGCCCGAAAAATGCTCGATGTTTATGTAGCTCCCATATACGGTTTTTTTGCTCGAATAATACGGTCTCCACCTACTTGATATCCAAGCCAACCAGCTTCTAAAGTCAGAACGGTCTTTTCCAACTTCCTGCTCAACTTTCTAAATCCCGTAGCAGGTGTGCATCCCACTGAGCTTTCTCTAACATCTTCGGAGTAACAAGGATTGGGTCAGATGCCTTAAACCCTTCTGAGAAGACGGCCGGAAGTGATGTTCCTCGGAATTGATAAAACCCTGCTACCCGAGAACACATTGTGGGCACGAAGGGAACCAGGAAATCGATTTCTTGTTATGAAAGGGAGGTGGTGCCAAATTTTTGTACCTGTCCCAAGAGATTTCTTCCAAGCAGAAACGAAGCCACTGAAGGCACTGGTCAAGGGTTCCGCTCGTCCAGATGAGGCCCAGAGCGCGTGAGACGTCAAGGAATCGGAGGCGGCAAACGCGCTGTATAATGGTGTTTCGATGGTTGTGGCCAAGTCCACACCGCTGGGAGACCGCTGGGCAGGCTCCCAAATTGTTCACGTAGATTTCCAAAGGAGGTCAGGCATGGCAGTCGGAACAAACACATTAGGTGTCGCTCCACCCACTTTAGATGAGTTAAGTCGCATCGCTCAGCAGTATTATCTTCACCTCAGCAATGATGACCTTAAGGTCTACCAATCAATCATTGATGGAGCTCTGGGTTCATACAGGCGTCTTTCAGAGCTCGATGAACCGATGCTGCCGGTTAAGTACCCTCGGAACACAGGCTATCGCCCACCGGGAAGCGAGAACCCCTTGAACGCTTGGTATTGGAGATGCTCGATAAAGGGCGCCAACAAGGGCAAACTGGCAGGCAGGAAGATCGCATTGAAGGACAACATCTGTCTTGCTGGAATTCCCATGATGAACGGTTCCGCCATATTGGAGGGGTTTATTCCCGATGTTGACGCAACGGTAGCCACCCGGATACTGGACGCAGGGGGAGAGATTATCGGCAAGGCTGTGTGCGAGGATTTATGCTTTTCCGGGGCCTCGTTCACTTCCGCGACCGGTCCGGTTCTCAACCCACACAACCCAAAATACAATGCCGGTGGATCGTCGAGCGGCCCTGCCGCTCTGGTGGTGCATGGGGATTGCGACATGGCCATGGGAGGCGACCAGGGAGGCTCCATTCGCATCCCAAGTTCATGGTCGGGTGCATACGGCCTGAAACCCACCTATGGCCTTGTTCCTTATACCGGGATATTTCCGATCGAACAAACTCTCGATCACACGGGTCCTATGGCCAAAACGGTTGAGAACGTTGCACTCCTGCTGGAGGTTGTTGCTGGAAAGGATCCACTCGATCCGCGTCAGGGAACGGTTATTACCAAGCCCTATACCCAGGCGCTAAAAGGTGACATTAAGGGCCTGAAATTTGGGCTCGTGAAAGAGGGGTTCGGTTGGGAAGGCGCTTCTCAGGAGGATGTCGACACGAACGTGAGAAAAGCGGCTGCAGTTTTCTCCAAGCTTGGTGGCACGGTGAAGGACATCTCGATACCAATGCATACCGACGGGATACACATCTGGAACTGCATTGCGACCGAAGGTGCCTTGACCCAGATGATCTTGCACGATGGCATGGGCCTCAACTGGCAAGGGTACTACACGACGGGGCTTGTGGATTATTACGGTAGAGCACGGCGAGCACTGGCAGACAACTACTCTGATACGTGCAAATTCGTCATTCTGCTGGGCCAGTATATGGCGGACAAGTACTTTGGCCGGTATTACGGGAAGGCCCAAAATGTGGCACGGGTACTCAGATCAGCCTACGATAACGCACTCAAAGAAGTGGACATCCTGATCATGCCCACCACTCCGATGAAGGCTATGCCTTTACCGGAAAAGCCTGACACTGGCGTGTATTTTACCACCGCTCTGGGGATGATCCAAAATACCTGTCCCTTTGACGTTACGCACCACCCGGCGATGAATGTGCCTTGTGCCAAATCGGATGGACTGCCGGTGGGGATGATGCTCATCGGCCGACATTTCGAGGACGATATCGTTCTGCGTGCAGCTCACGCGTTCGAGAAAACAGGTTCATACAAGTAATAACTCTGCCGCGACGCGGCTTCACCTTTGCCCAGCCTTGGCGAGTTCCGATTACCCACGGTACCTCGCCAAGGTTAGAGCCTTTCACAAAATAGAACTAAGGTCTTTATATCAAACTGAGGGGATGACGGGGGGCTGTAATCCCGCCCACCGTTCAACGCCTTTAGCAATGGCCTCTTTCATCCCCGACGAAAAACTCGCCGGGTACGCCATTTCCGAGGCCCCCTTGACGCACGGGAGTCCAATTGCCGCGTCTGTTTCTGCCGCTACCGTAATACTTCTGCCGCGAATTAATGAAGGGGACCGGTTGGAAAGTGCGAGGACCGAGGAGAGCGAGAAATTGCTTCATTCATAAAAGAATTGGCCGAGAGATTGGAAAAAATTAGAGTGCTCCCGACCCTCTCTTTTCAAGTAGCACCCATGTTTGCGAAGGTGCCTCATGAGCGTGCTTCTCTTCATTGGACAACTACTACCTCACGGATTGCCTCTGCCGGCATACCGCGCAGAGCATCTTGTCGACGATCTTCCAGAATTAGCGATATGGCTTCAGCCAGGCTATGAAGAGACTCCGGGATAGTGCGACCCTGCCCGTTGGCTCCGGGTATCTCGGGGCAATAGGCAATGTACCAATCTCCATCGCGCTCAATTATAGCTGTAAATTCATTACGCATGTTTTGAATCTCCTTGTGCTTTGGCTTTCCTGATGCCCTCAATCATAACAAAATTCCTTCATCACTTCACTGAGCGGTCGCGTTCTGCCTTCGGCTGTAGCCTTTCTGCCCTCTTCGATGTCCCTCAAATCGTCATCCGTTACAGGTTCATCGTGTTCAGGCGCGTTGAGAAAGGCTTTGAGAACATGGTCACACGTCTTTTCTACAAGGCATTCAAGAAGCCTCCTCGCCTCTTCCACTTCGCTTTCCGGCAAAGCGTCCACGAGTTCATGAAGTCTTTCTTTTGCAGCATCCGCCATAGTCTATTCCTTTCTCGCCTGACCGGGTCTGGTGATTGCACGCCTGGATTCATTTAAGGTCATCATCATTTCACAATTTTCAAAACCTGTCCATGTCTCGGGGCCAAGAGTTCGCCGCGCCCAAAGCCTGTGAACATGGCGAATTTGACGAATGCCGCCGATTCCCGGCAAGGCCAATTATCCAGGGTGTCGAGCAGCGATCCAGGTGAATCTTTTCGATTACAGTTCAGTGTCACTTGTATCGGTCATACCGTCCCGCCACGACTTTGACCTTCCGCTTAACTGTGCGAAACATTTGGCAGATTGGTTATTCTAATGGATGGAATGACATTTGCTTTAACATGTTCTTCGAGGGCCGGGTTAGCTTTTTCCGTCCGTCCGGTCAACCACCTGAGATGAGCCGCAGATTTGCCAGCCGAAGCAGTTGAGCAATACAGGAAGGGTGGCCGACGGACCGGGAGATAATTCAAGGTCTCGATGATGCGACTGATTTTCTGAATCCATATCTTTGCTGCACTGACCTCGCTGTTCAAATCCTGTCGAACTCCACTTTGTCTCAATCACGCTGTTTGCGGCAACTTCATACTGAATGCTCAAAGCCGAATCCCTTTTCGCTTTTAGAATCTCCCATGAAGCTGCCCGGCCTTGCCAAACTCTCCCGGGTTTCCTCAACCACCATCGCCAGGCAATGAAAAAAACCGATCAGGCCGATTTGGGCAGTTTGAGGACATACCACCATCCCCGTGGTTGATGGCCCCTTTTCCCGCCTGTCCGTGTTCAGGGCGGATATTGAATCCAGCTCTAATGAAATCAATTGGTTGCGGGATCAGCACCTGCATTTGGCTTGTATTTACAGGAAACAAACACCATGTGGGTTTAAGTGAAATCGGATTCATTTCATAACATCAGGAGGAAGAATGACGCCGCCGGCTCACTGCGGCCGGACCAATTCTCTGCTGTAATGAAAGCAGCCGTCGCGGGTGATCCACCGGGACCGCCCGGTCCCTACCGCTCCGCCGATGCGCTCGATTATCCAGCCGCTCTTCTTCTTGCCGCCGAAAGGAGCACGAAGCGGGGCAAGGAAAAAATCCGGATTCTCATAAACCATCCCGTAATTTTCGTGAAGCAGTCCGAGGCAATCCCCGGTGGCCGAGCCGAAGAAGACAACAAGAAAGCCGTACCTGGTCGCTGTAAGCTCATGAACGACCCTCTGCGGATCGTCGAAAGGTTTGAGGAGAAGAAAAGGCCCGAACAGCTCCATGTCAGGGATCGTCCAGTCGCTTTCAGCTTCGAGAACGATAGGGTGGACAGTCTCTGAATTCATTTTGCCGCAAAGCAGGCGGGCCCGGGAACATCTCTCGATGGCCTTCGCAAGACTCATCCGGGTCCGCTCGATTCGAATCGGACCGATATCGGTGTCAGGATCGAGGGGGTTTCCCACACGCAGTTGCGCGGTCATCTCCAGCACTCTGTCACGTACCGCCTCATACAGGGATGAGTGAATGAGGGCCTTCTTGAGGGTGGTGCAGTACTGGCCCCCGTTGATGAAGGCGCGGCGCGCAATGAAGCGGCTTGCTTTTTCGACCTCCGCATCCTGGAAGACGACTGCGGCAGGCATTCCGCCCGGACCTGCGAAGAATAGCTTGTCAAACGCCTCGCGGCGCCCGCGATATGCCTCTCCAACCTCGGAGCCCCCCGACATGAAAAGGACCCGCACGGCATGATCCTCAACGCATTGGTCTCCGAATTCGCGATTGTTCATTCCGACGACGGGGTCAAGGGCGCGCACGGATTTGCAGATTTCCGCCACCAGCCCGGCCGAACGGGGAGTTTGAGACGAAAAACTGAAGCGCAGGCGATTGCCCGTAATAAGGGCGGCGCCTGCAAGACGTCCCAGCATGACGGCTGGAGCGTCGTAAGGGAAAATGGCCGCGACTACGCCATAAGGCTTTCTATCTTCAATCCAGGGGATTTCTTCCACCATGGTGCGAAGGTGGCCCACTGCCAAATCCACCTCCATCCCGGTGATACTTACCGGAAACCCGGCATCGGCAACCGCAGCGGCCTGAAGCTCAGATTTTCTATTCTCAAGTCGCTCTGCCAGTTCCAGCGCCTGTTCAAGACGCTCTTCGGCCTCTTTCATACGCATTGCTCCACTCTCAGACCTGGCCTTTTCCATCACAGGCCGGGCACTTCATTTCCTTTTTACCCCCACACACGGAACACTTCTCTTTTGCCAGTCCGGAAAGCCAGGGCGGAGATGTATTCCCTTTTTTGCAAGTAATACAATAAATTATCCCTGTGCCTTTGCACATCTCGCACAACATGTCCCCGCCTTTCCCGATGAATAGAATCATTGCCCGATCAATTCGGCCGCATCGTAAGTCTTTTCTATCATAGCAACTCCGGCTCAAATCGTCATCCCCCGCATGTGTGCTGCTGCGTGGGCCGTAAGGCACGGCATCGATCCTGCGCCAGCGAGTGAACAACTTCTCGTAAGACTGTAATGCGGATGAGAATGATCAATTAAGAAGATAATTTCTCAATGGAGGGTAATATGAACCACATGCATGACAGCAACTGTCATTTCGACGGCGAAAGAACTGTTTCCGGGCAGATTATTTGCCTTTCCAATACCCGCATGATCTGTAAAGACGGCAAATGGCAAAAACCCCACAGGATCGGCGTGCTGTAGCCGGTGTCCATCCGGAAACCCCGGATGGTTCCGGATACTGGCGCCTCTCGGAGCGTGGAGATACCGCGGCATAACTTCCCGTGTTTTTTATTCGGCGCTCGATGACCGGTATCCATTAGCCGTAGTAGGCCGACTCCATCAGTCCCGGCCCCAATACCTTATGCACTTCAATCGCCGCCCCAATGATCGGCTCTGTTTATAGTATTTAAATCCACCTTCGTGTCCTCTGTGCCTCTGTGGTGAACGCTTGCAAAATAGCCGCGCAGCGGCGAAGGGGGTGGGAGGGGCACTGCTCCCCACGCTTTTTAACATCCTTTGGTACTCACTTGAGCGCAGCTTCGTATAACAGGCATTGGGCCGCTCAAGCCTGCCACTCAGAAATTTTTCGCGCTGTCCAGAAGCAAGGTCACCGGCCCGTCGTTTATAAGTGAGACTTGCATCATTTCCTGAAAGCGCCCCGTAGCTACTTTCGGGGTAAATTTCAGAAGCTCCCTGACGTAACATTCATAGAGGACCTCGGCGATATCGGGCCGGGCCGCCGACGCGTAGGAAGGTCTCCTGCCTTTGCGGCAGTCGCCATACAGGGTGAACTGCGACACGACGAGAATCTCCCCCTCGATGTCCAGAACCGAGAGATTCATCCTGTCCGTTTCATCGGGAAATATTCGAAGATAAGCGGTTTTATCGGCAAGGTAGCGCGCGTCCTCCCCGGAGTCTGTGCTGTGGACCCCGAGCAGCACCAGGACGCCCCTGCCGATCCGCGCAATTTCCACACCTCCCGTTTTTATGCTCGCCTCCAGCACGCGCTGGATTACCGCCCTCATCTGCTCCCGCTCCCATAACGAACCAGCGGCCGCATCGGCGCCGTCCTGTTAAGTTGTTGAAAACGGCCATCATATCCAAATAGAACATTCGCGGGCACGAAAAAGCAAAATAAGGCGACTACTTTACCTGCTGGGGATATCCGTGAATTGTTTGTTGCCGCCGCCCCGGGCGTACCGCTTAGCGAAGCGTCGAGATTGAGGCTGCGCTAATCCTGGCTGGCGGTCCCATCGCCCATCGAGGTTTCAGGCCACCGGTAGTAGTTGAACATTTCAGCAAAATTGATACCCCCGGGCTGCTGATCGCTGTACTGCCTGTAGATTTTCTCCCTGCCGTCCTTGAGGTGATGGGAGCTGATGCCGTGCCTGATTGAGAGCGAGGCTTCGATGAAGGCCGCGAGCTTGTCGCAGGCCCGGATTACCTCGCCATCGACCGCAGAGTAGCGGTCCTGGTTATAGCCCTCCATCTGCGGCCCTGGAATGTCTTTCCTGACCTCACCCTGCTCCATTATCCTGTTTGAGAATTCGTCCTGGATGTAATAGAGCACCTCGTCCCGAATCGAGGAAGGAAGAAGCGGCAGGATGCGTTCCTCAAACTGCATTCTTTCATAATCTTTTATTATTTCGTCCAGACCCTCGACCGAAGTCTTCACAGGCGAGACTATGTCTCGGGTCAACACCTCGGGCAGATCATGAAAAAGTCCGCTGAAAAAATTGTTGTAGGTGCGTTTACGGCAGGCGCCCATTTCCACGGAACAAAAATAGGACATCATGGCCACTATGAGCATGTGCCCCAGGACTGAGGTTTTGGGCACACGCGGCGAATGGGCCCACCTCTGCTGGAACCGAAGCTGCGCGCAAAGGTCTATGAAACCGAAGGATTTCTTTCGCAGCGAGAGTTTCTGTACTCCGATAAGGTCATAGTGGTCTTCTATCTGATTTTCGATTTCCTCTTTCGTTTTATCGATCCCGTAGACGAATGGGGCTGTGTTGTAGATTATTTGAAATTCCCAGTTGGTCGCAAGATAATGGGCCGCCTTAAGTATCCTTTTTTCAAACCGCGCGTAGTTGGCGTCAAAAAGATACTTCCTGAAATTGTCTCCGAAATCTCCCCCCAGGCCCTTGATATCTTTATCTATCTTTTGGAGCACCAGGGTGTTGATTTCCTGCCCTTTTTTGCTCATCAGCTTGTGAAAAACGGGGGCCTTGATGTCGGTCAGGATCACCCGGGGGAAGAATTCGAAAATCCCGCCCTCGATCAGTTTCAACCAGTCGATCTGGGCGTGTGCTTCGGATTCTTCGAGCTTTCCGAGCACGTAGGCGAGAATCATTTTGTGCGCCTGTTTGTCCAGTTCGGTAAACTCGACCGGGCGAACGTGATCGTTCCACCTCTGGATGCTGGCCGCCTCATAAATCCTGTCAAGTAGACCCTTTGTGATCATAGACTTCCCTTTTTAGAGCGAATTGAGGGACTCCGAATTGAGAGATTGAGGAATCAAAACCGGTTTTTCAACTCCTGAATTCCTAAATTCCTCAATTCCTCAATTTTATGATCGGCCACTTATATCATCGAAAAGAAAACATTGAAACGCTCAAGCGGCAATTGGGATTTGATCCCCCCGCAGATACCGTCGCGCGGAGCGCGATATTTTGGACTTCCATCTTTTATCGGAAAGCCTTAAATTGGCGACGTATTCAAGTGTAACGGCCCATCGAGAGGTACTGACAATAGCTTGGGAGCACTATTGAAATTGCGAAAAAGTGGTATTCTGCTGCATGTTACCTCACTGCCTTCCGAATTCGGCATAGGAGATCTGGGGAAGGCTGCTTACGCTTTTGCCGACTTTCTCGCCGATTCCTGTCAGACGGTCTGGCAGGTACTTCCTTTCAATCCCTCTTCTCCCGGCTGCGGAAGCTCTCCCTACTGCAGTTTTTCGGCCTTCGCGGGGAACCCGCTCCTGATTGCCCCGGACCTGCTCGTGAAGGACGGATATATTTCCTTAAACGATCTTAGCCGGGCCCCATCTTTCGATCCTGCCAAAGTGGATTACCACAAGGCAGCCGCGTTCAAAGACCGGATCCTTGCAATAGCCTATGAAAAATTCAGGGAAATGCCGGATGCCAATTGCGGCTATGAGAATTTCGCAAATGCCAGCGCACACTGGCTTGACGACTACGCCCTTTTCATCAGCCTCAAGGAACGCTTCTCGGGCGCCCCCTGGAACGAATGGCCCCTGGAGATCAGGGACAGGACTCAACCCGCACTGCATAAATGGACGGAAAGACTCGCGGAAAGAATCAACCGGGAGAAATTCAATCAGTTCCTTTTTTTTCGCCAATGGTCCGCCCTTAAGAGCTACTGCAACCAAAAGCAAATCCAGGTGATAGGCGACCTCCCGATTTACGTCAGTCACGACAGCTCGGACGTGTGGACAAACCCGGGCTACTTTAAGCTCAACAGCGACAAAAGACCTGCTTTCGTCGCGGGAGTGCCTCCCGACTATTTCAGTGACACGGGGCAGTTGTGGGGCACTCCGGTTTATTCCTGGGAAAAGCTCGGGGAAAGCTCTTATGCGTGGTGGATCACCCGAATGGAGCACAATCTCAAATATTTCGACATTGTTCGGCTCGATCACTTCCGAGGGTTCGTGGCCTACTGGGAAGTGCCTGCGACGGAAAAAACAGCTGTCAACGGAAAATGGGTGAAAGCTCCGGCCAGGGAGTTCTTCCATACACTAAAAATCCGCTTTCCCTCGCTTTCGATAATTGCCGAAGACCTGGGTGTTATTACTTCTGAGGTCAGGGAAATCATGAGCTTATACGAATTCCCCGGAATGAAGCTCCTGCTGTTTGCTTTTGGAGACAGCCTGTCGACAAATCCTTACATTCCTCACAACCATGTGCGCAATTGCGTCGTCTACACCGGCACGCACGACAACAACACGGTAAAAGGCTGGTTTCAGCTCGACGCCACCGAAAAAGAAAAGGAGAACCTTCTCGCATACTTCGGCCGCGAACTCGACGAAAATACCGTTGTCGGGCAACTGGTGCGCTCTGCCATGATGTCGGTCGCCTCAACCGTGGTAATCCCGATGCAGGACTTTCTCGAGCTTGGGGCCGAGGCCCGCATGAACACGCCATCAGTCACACACGGCAACTGGGAATGGAGAGTCACCGCCACGCAGTTGACTGCCGATCTCGCCGGAAAGATTGCGAACCTGACCAGGGTCTACGGGAGGATATAAGTCTGTGCAATAACCTGCCTCGAGTAATCGTATCATCGGACCGCCCGATTGAAGCCTCCTTTGTTTCAGATGGATTTTTTGCAAGATTGCCTGTTATATTATTCTTAGGCGCTCAGGTGGTGAAGTTTTCCTGAAGGTCGAGCAGGCCAATGGCAAGGAAACGGCCCCGAAAAATCGATACGGTTCTGGCTGAAGCAAAAACATTGCTGAGCGCACAGTACGGCCATTGGTTGAAGGGGATCGTTCTTTTCATCGAAGAATCTCGTGAGCTACTCGCCGCCGTTTAAGAGTGCCTTGACCATCAAGCCTGAATCTTAAGCCCTCCGTGTGTGCACAGCATCATCCGAAACGATCCTCTGTCAGGCTAAGACCCGCAACCGACTCGGCACCTGGCGGAACCTGGAGACTCGAATCTCGACGCGCCGCGAGGCGGGGTCTAAGCCTGACAGCCACTTGTTAAGGTTTCTACTTTGTCCACTCTAGACCGTCCAGGGTTCGGCACGATTTTGCCATACTCACAATTCAGCGAAGAAACGTTTTGTGGCATTCCGAAACTCGACATCCCATTGTTCCATAATTGGACAAAGCGTTGTACTGTCCATATTGCAAAATCGCTATCTAGGCGTGGCACGGGTTTGCGCCCTTTTCAAAACCCCTGAAACTGTACAAAATGACGAACGATCGGATAGAGACGCTTGACGGTGAACACAAATTGTGTACATAATATCGGATGAGCTTTGAATGGGACGAACAGAAACGCCGCGCGAACCTCGAAAAGCATGGCCTTGATTTTTTCGATGTCAGCGCGGTTTTCGAAACTCCGTACGTGGTGGTTCCCTCGGCCCGCGGCGGCGAGAAAGATAGATTCCTTGCTATAGGATTATTTGAAGGCCGCTTCGTTACCGTCGTTTACACCACCCGAGGCGAGGCCGTCAGGGTCATTTCTTTTCGGAGGGCACGTTATGATGAAAGACAAAAATATCAAGAGATATACAGCGGCAGAGCTTAAAGCGAAACGCGCGGAAAGCCGCACCGATTTAAGCAAAGTTGATGCTATGTCAGATGAAGAACTGGAACGGGTGATTGCCGAGGACGAAGAAGAGCGCGGCATTCGGCCCGACTGGACGCGGGCAAAACTCATTTTGCCCCGCGCCAAGCAATCCGTACATTTGCGCCTTGAACAAGACATTATCGATTTTTTCAAAGGACGCGGGAAAGGGCATATTTCGCGGATGCAGGCAGTTCTTAAAGCCTACGTTGACGCCCACAGGCCCCGAGCCAAGTGAAAAAGGTGAACGACCGGAAAACACCTTACGGCCCTTGAAGTGAATAAGCTGTTAGCTGCAACCGAAGACGGGCGAAACGCCATGCGCGACCGCTGCTTGCTTTTGCTGATGTTCCGGCACGGCTTGCGCGTGTCGGAGGCTTGCGCCTTGAACTCGATCAGGTGGACACCGAAAGCCGCGTGATGCACGTCGCGCGGCTTAAAAAGAGCCTTTCCACCACGCACCCGCTACGCCCTGACGAGTTGCGCGTTATCAAGGCATCGCTGGCCGACCGCGCTACCATGAAGGCGACCGGCAGGGCTTTTTTTGTAAGTCAGCACCGCAAGCCCCTTAACCGGCGCACCGCATGGCTTACTATTCGGAAATATGGCAATCTTGCAGGGCTGGAGCTTCCCACGCACCCGTACCAGCTCCGCCACGCTTGCG
This sequence comes from uncultured delta proteobacterium, assembly GCA_963805125.1. GTDB lineage: Bacteria > Desulfobacterota > Syntrophobacteria > Syntrophobacterales > Syntrophobacteraceae > SbD1. Next base: position 902,324 of record CAWDTD010000003.1, read on the forward strand.
GCTTTGCCTCGGCCGATCAGGGCGCGGATACGCAGTTAATTCAGGACTATCTAGGACACCGCGACATCCGGCACACTGTCATTTACACGGCGACAAATCCGGCAAGGTTTGAGAGGCTTTGGCAATAGGGAAAAAGACCTAAAGAAACGCCTCAAAAAATGGGAAGGGAGACAGTCTGTGAACTCTGAGGAACTTGTCAAAGAGGTTCGAAAAGCGAAGAACGAATTTGTGGCCAAATGCACGAGCCAGTTTGGGGACAAAGCCAAAAAAAAATGCACGAAGTTCACCGGGTCTGTGGCCGTAGAGATATTTCGACACGCGCTCCAGAAAGAGGGGTTTCCGGTGTCGCAGCGGGACTGCTTCATCGACGGTATTCCAATCCAAGTTGATCTTTTTATTACCAAGCCAGACGCGCAACCGATTTGGAATTTGCTGTACGCGCCGGACGACGTACTTGTTGCGCTTGAGGTCAAACAAGTAGGAGCGTTTCCCGGCACGGCCACGAAGGTTAAAAGTGACTTCGATAGTTTGTTGGAGGCTTGCCCGCGCCTCACTTGTGCGTACGTTGCCATCGAAGAGCGGGAAGGCTTCAGCCAAGCTGTCACCACGGAAAACATCGGGCCACTTCGCCATTTGGTTTTTACCATCGCCACATATAAAACAGACCCCAAAAATGAGTCCAAACCCGTTGAAGGCGCATGGGAAGAGCTCTTGAATCTCCTTCGCAGCAAGTGCTGTCAGAGCTGATCATCTCGGTGTCAAAAATCTTAATTTTTGACACTGGACGTGGTTTGCCGGATGCCTGTCCCGGTGTCCGTTTGTTGTCATGGCACCTGTAAACCGTTACCGTGTCTATATGGCAAAGGGTTCGACTCCCGCCCCTAAGTATTTGTTTTGGTGCAATTTTGGTGCGGGTTCAAAACAGCCCTTACCCAGTCTATGTTTGCGGGCGAAGCCGGAGGTGCAAATCCTCTGCCGCCCATTGTCTTAATTGAGTAGCTTTGCAGATGATCATTCCATGACAATGATAAGGGGAGACGCTGCCAATTCCGCCCCCGCCCCATGTCACGTATTCCACTTGTGTTCCACTGGGTGTGCGGACAGTTGCCGAAAAAGAACGACCGGTGGTTCGAATTCAACCGTCCCGGATTGTATTTTCCGGTTCATCGGCTCCAGATCAGGGTCAGGGCGGCGTTTTGGGCGATTTGAACCAGCCAGTAAGGGAAAAAACCCGCCACAACAATTACCGCCGCTGATGTCCCCGCAAGCAGCTTCTTGGCAAAGGACACGCCCAGAGGCGGCAGCGCTTCGGCAGGTTCGAGCAGGTAGGCGGCCTTGATCACCAGCAGGTAATAGTAGAGCGATATAACCACGTTTATCATGGCGATGATAACCAGCGCTATATAACCCTTTTGAATGGCCGCCGCAAAAAGGAGGAACTTTCCTGTAAACCCTATCGTCGGAGGAAGGCCCGCAAGGCTGAAAAGCGATACCATAAGGGCCAGGGCCATGATCGGGGATCGCCTGTGCAGCCCCGCAAGTTCTTTTATCTGCACGTTCCGGCCGTCGGAAGCAATTTCCACAACCACCATAAAAGCGGTGAACTTCATTACCAGCAGGGCAAACGCATAGAATATGGCGCCTGAATACCCCGCAGGAGTTAGAACCAGTATTCCGATGAGCACATAGCCGGAATGGGCTATTGTCGAAAATGCCAGCAGCCTCTTGATGTCTTTTTGCACAATGGCCGCAAGGTTGCCCAGGGTCATCGAGACAACGGACAGGATCACCAGTGTGTGAACGAGGTAGGCGCTGCCGTGCCCCGCAAAGGCCGTCACCCGCACAATAACGGCAATGGCGGCGACCTTCGAGGCCGTAGCGATGTATGCTGCGACCTGGTTCGCAGCCCCCTGGTAGGTATCGGGCACCCAGAAATGGAAAGGAAATACCCCCAGTTTGAAAAAAAACCCGCCAAGCGTCAGCAGCAAACCGATTACGACGCCCGGCCGGTCGATCATCCCCGGCAGTACTCTGGCCATATCGTCAAGATAGCTTGTCCCGGACGTCGAATATAGAAGCGCCATGCCGAAAAGCATCACCGCAGAGGCGAAGGTCCCCACAAGGAAATACTTTATTCCGGCTTCCAGCCCGAAACTTTGGTCTTTCCTCAGCGCAACCAGGATATAGAGGGAGTAGCTTGAAACCTCCAAAGAGATGTAAATCGACAGCAGATGATCTGCGCTGACCAGCAGCATCAGCGCCAGTGTGCAGGTAAACAGCAGGAAATAGAACTCGTGATGACGGCGTTCCCCGATATCGGTTATGTCCCCGCATATGCAGATAATCAGAAAAAGCCCGAGCGAGATCAGCGTCTTGAAGACCTGCGAGAAAACATCCACCCTGTACGCCCTGATGAAAAGCCATCCCTCGAGGTCGACCGAAACCAGGCAAACCAATATCCCCACAGAGGCGATGAAAAGAGCTGTCAGATGCGCGCGGCGGCGAGATGCCTCGGCCGGATTCGGCAGCCCGTCCGGTCCCCGGTTCCCGGGCCCTGCTTCCGGCGGCGGCGGCTGTGCCGCAGACGAGGTTGGCGCTGCCTTCGGCGGCGCCTTGAATGAAAGCAGCAGAAACCACAGGCTTGCGGCAAAGTAGAATATTTCAGGACCGGCATTTAACCACTTCATCTCGGCAATCCACTCATGAAAGGAACCGATGCTGTCTGGATGACGTCGAAGAGAAAAGAGGGAAAGAGTCCCAGGATCAGCAGTACCGCAGCCAGTATTATCCGGGGAATTCCAAGTGCTGCGGACATATCCGGCAATCGAGCGTAGCGTTCGTTGCCGGGGCCGTAAAAAGTCCTCTGCACTACGCGCAGCATGAAAAGGGCGGTGACAACCAGCGCCACCACGGCAACGACTCCAAGAACCGGATAAGTCCTCAAAGCCGCCACAAAGACAACGAGTTCACCCCAGAAATTCGCCAGCCCCGGAACGCCCATACTCGCCAGGGCCGCTATGATGAAAAAGGCCGAGGCCACCGGCATAATCCGGCTCAGGCCGCCTAGTTCCGGGATCAGCTTCGTATGAGTCCGGTCGTAGATATAGCCCACGGATGAAAAGAGCAGGGCGGTCATAACCCCATGGGCAAACATTTGAAACACCGCGCCGTTCAGACCTTCGACGGTGACCGTTGACAGGCCCAGGCCCACCACCCCCATGTGAGATACGCTCGAGTATCCGATCACGTACTTTAGATCGGTCTGCCTCAAACCGGCAAGCGCCCCGTAGATTATCCCCGTAGCTGCAAGCACGGCCATGAGCTTTGCCCAGTAAATCCACCCCAGGGGACAGAGCATAATGGCGACTCGAAGCACCCCAAAAGCGCCGATTTTCATCAGAACGCCCGCGTGAACCATGCTGACTCCATGCGGAGCCGCCACGTGTCCGACCGGCGACCAGGTATGCAAAGGCCAAACGCCGGCCAGTATCCCGAATCCGAAAAAGAGCAGCAGGAAGGCGAATTTCTGCGCTCCCGGACTGAACAGTCCCGGCTGCATCAGCGAAACGAAGGAAAACGTGTTAAGACCCGACTTAGCCCAGAGAAAAATGATGGCAGGCAAAATCAGGGCGCTCCCCGCCAGAAGATAGAGGGTCAGCTTCATGGCCCCGTATTCCTTTCGGGTGGTGCCCCAAACCGCGATCAGCAGGTACATGGGAAAAAGCGAGACGTCATACCAGACGAATATGAAGAAGAGGTCCATGCTCATGAAAAGCCCGAACACCCCGGTTACAAGCAGGAAGTAGAGTGCAAAGTACTCTTTGACCCTCGTCTCCAGTTCCCACATCGTGAGCACGCCCGTAAAGAAGACGATGCCCGTGAGCAGCAGATTGGGCAGGCTGAATCCGTCAACCGCATTGAAATAGCTGATGCCAAGAGAGGGAATCCACCGGACGTTTTCGACGAATTGAAGACCCCCCAGGCCCCTGTCATAGGACAAAAACACGCACAGAGACAAAAGAAGCGTAAGCCCGGAGAAAAAGGCGCTCACCTGTTTGATCAGGACCTGCCGCTCCTGCGGGATCAGCATAATCGCGAGCAGACCGGCGACGCAGCTCAGCAGGATGGCGGAAAGATACGGAAATGAGGCGGGCGCCATGTGCATAAAATACCTCAAACAATTTAGGAATTAAGGGATCGAGGATTTGAGGAATTAATTCCTCAATTCGTTTTAAAAATAAAAGTAAATGGAAAGGAGCGCCATGACCGCGAATATGGCCAGTAGTCTGTACTGAATCATCCCTGACTGCAAAAAGGCCACTATGCGGCCGCCCTCTACCGTTCCCTCGCACAGTTCATCGATGCTTGCGTCGATTACCTTGTTGTCATTCTGATAGCAGAGGTAGGATATGCCCCTGTCAACGACCAGGTTGACGAGCAGCCTGTAAAAATGATCGATGTACCATCGCTGGGCGAACAAATTGTAAAGAGGCGGAATCCTTTCCACAAAACCGGTTTGCTTTGCGCCGCTCCGGCCGAATTCCACCCACGCCAGGACCGCTCCGGCGACCGCAAGACCAAGCGCCGCCGCATGAGACCATGCCAAAGGTCCGCCTTCAGCCCAGGGATGGGGGTGGCGGCCATGATCCCGGCCTCGATAAAAGCCTTCAGCGGATTTTTCAAAAACCCCAGAAAGATAGTCAGCACTGCCAGGATAATCAGCGGCCAGGCCATAACCCAGTCGTGAGATTCATGCCCGGCTTCATCGCAGACATCCGGGGTCTTGAAATTAGGCCCGCCGCCGGAGGCAACATTCTCGACGCTCCGCGAGGCGGGTCCGGCCGCCCGCGGCAGCAGCAGGATAAAAATCACGCGGAACGAATAATAGGCGGTCAGAAAAACCCCGGCCAGACCGGCCATGAGCCATGCGGGGTTGGGCAGTTCGGCAAGCGAACCCATTACGGCCTCCTTGCTGAAATACCCCGAAAGCGGTGGAAAACCGGATAGCGCCGCCGCCGCCACAATTATCGAAACGGTCGGCACAATCATCCGCCTGGACCCGAAACGGCCTAATTCATAGACGTCATTGGTCCCGTACTTGTGAATGAAAACCCCGGAGCAAAGAAAGAGCAGCGCCTTGAATCCGGCGTGCGCCGTGAGATGAAAGATCCCCGCGAAATAGCCTCCGGCGCCGAGCGCCATTATCATGAACCCGAGCTGACTGATGGTGGAATAGGCCCACACCCTTTTGATGTCCCGGCTGACCATGGCCATAGTGGAAGACAGAAGCATGCTGATCGTGCCGATTGCCAGAAAGATGTCCATCGCCGTCTGCGACATGCTGAAAAAGGGAAAAAGCCGTGCAAAAAGGTACACACCGGCCGCAACCATCGTTGCAGAATGCAGCAGCGCGCTGACCGGAGTGGGACCTTCCATTGCGTCCGGCAGCCAGGTAAGCAACGGAAACTGCGCGCTCTTGCCAACTATTCCGCCAAAGATCAGAAGTGCCGAGAGGGTGAGAACCGGCGGCGAGATGGCCGCCGATATCGCCCGGCTGTTCAGGTCCAGGATACTGAGATTGCCCGTGTGCAAATAAAGGAGCAGGAACCCGATAAAGAAGGCCACATCTCCCGCGCGGGTCATTACGAACGCCTTCTTGCCCGCCTCGGAGGCGCTGAACTTCTCGTACCAGAAGCCGATGAGCAGATAGGACGAAAGCCCCACCAATTCCCAGAAGACATAAAGCTGGAGTATGGTCGGCGATAGGGTCAGGTTCAGCATGGCCCAGGCGAAAAGAGACATGAAGGAGTAGTAGCGTGAAAAGCCGGGGTCGCCTGCCATGTACCCCAGCGAATAGACCTGTACCAGAAGGCAGATTGCAGATACGACCACTATCATAAGAAGGTTGAGTTGATCGAGAAGAAAGCCGAATGGAATATCCAAACCGCTCGAGGCCAGCAGCCCCACCGAATACTGAATCGGGCCCGTCATTTTCAGATTCAGCCCCAGCAGCGCGAGAGCGCATGCCAGCGAGACCGCAACCGACCCGATCGAGAGCGAGGCGGAAAGCCGGGGGTGGTTCCGCGTGAAGACAAATATAAGCAGAAAGGCTGCAAGCGGCAGCATCGTCGCCGGAATCAGGGCCGTCAGGACAGCGGTATCAGCCGGTGAGACAACCATGTTGCTTTACCTCAAAACGTTGAAGTTGCCCGGATCGAATGAACCTGTGCGCCTGAAAGCGTAAACGATTATCGCCAGGCCCACCGAAACCTCGGTCGCGGCTACCGCCAGGATGAAGAGCACGAACGTCTGGCCGTCGAGGTTTTGCCAGCGCAACGAGGCCCCGGCAAACGCAATGGAAACGGCGTTGAGCATGATCTCGATTCCGAGCACTATCATGATCAGGTTGCGTCGCGCAACGGCGCAAAATGCGCCCAGTGTGAAGATAATCCCGGCAACCACTAAAACATGACCGAAAGGTGCTATCATATTTCTTCCTCTTTTCAGCAGCAGGGAGCAGTGGGCCAAGGGCGGATCAACCGGTTTTCCTCCCGCTTCACTGTCCCCCCAACCCCCGCTTCCCGCTCCCTTTCCCAAGACTCAGCGCCCCGATCAGTGCAAGCAGAAGCAGAATCGAAACGACCTCTATCGAAAACCAGTGATACTTGAAAACATAGAGAGCGAATTGCCTCGGCGTGGCGCTCAGCGTTTTGAGAGGCGCCTCCATACCCGGTGTTTGGGCTATCATCACTATTGCGGCAACCAGGTAGATCAGTCCAAAAATGGCCGCCGGGAGCCACTGGCTCAGGGGAAACATCACCTCCTCGGGCAACTCGACCCGGATCATCATCACCACGAACAGGAACAGCACCATTATCGCGCCCGCGTAGATGATAATCTCCAGGGCCGCCAGAAGAGGCGCCCCGAAAAGGTAGAAAAGCATGGCGGTCCCAAAGAACGAGACAATGAGGTAAACTACGGCATGCACCAGGTTTCGCCGGGTTATCGCGACGGCAGTGGCCGCGATCACCACCGCCGATATCAGATAAAAGAAAAATCCATAAAGCGTCATAAACACTCCATTATGGCATATTGCTCTTGATATCGACCGGCTTTCGCTCGCCGATGTGTTCGCCTTTATCGCCGTAGCTGGTGGTCACACCGGCGTATCTGTAAAAGTTGTAATCCTTGTCCTTTCCCTGGTGATCAACCAGGAGGTCCTCCTTTTCGTAAACGAAAGACAGGATGTCTTTCTTGCAGAATTCGTAATCGGTGGTGAGCTGAATCGCGGAGGTCGGGCAGGCCTCCTCGCAGAACCCGCAGAGGATGCAGCGGGCGAAGTTGATTCGAAACCACGCGGCGTAGCGCCGTCCATCCGGTCTTTCCGCGCCTTCCATCGAAATGCAGTTCACCGGGCAGACCGCAGAACACAGATAGCAGGCCACACAGCGCTCCCCGCCATCCGGGTCCCGCGTCAGTATTATTCTTCCACGAGCCCTGACGGGCAGGGGCCGCTTGTATTCAGGATACTGCTCTGTTATCGGTCTGCGAAAAAGATGAATAAATACCGTCGCCAGACCCGAAAACAGTGCTTTTACAGCTTCCAGGGCGGATCCCATTTATATTTGTCCCTCCAACGTCAAGGATGACATGTATCCCGATTCTGCTGCATTCTACATTCTACACAGGAAACAACCCCAATAACCCCAACGCGCCCGTTACCAGGATATTTATCAGACCCAGGGGGATGAGCACCTTCCATCCGATGGTCATGAGTTGATCGTACCTGAGCCGTGGAAGCGTGCCCCGCACCCAGATCATGAATAAGGCAACCAGAAATATCTTTATAAGCAGCCAGACGACCGGAGGCAAAAACGGGCCGCGCCAGCCGCCCAGAAAAAGTACCGACAGGATGCCTCCGAAGACCATTATGTGAACGTACTCACCAAGAAAAAAAAGGCCGAAGCGCATGCCGCTGTATTCGGTGTGGTATCCCGCCACCAGTTCGTTTTCGGCCTCCGGCAGATCGAAGGGAATTCTCTTGCTCTCCGCCATCGCGCTCACGACAAAGATCAGGAAGGCCACGGGTTGAAACAGGATAAACGGATATCTTTGCTGGGACTGGACTATATCGACTATACTGAAAGAGCGCGCCATCATGACTACAGGAATGAGCGAAAGCCCCAGGGAAAGCTCGTAGCTGATCATCTGGGCCGCACCCCGTATGCCCCCGAGAAGGCCGTACTTGGAGTTCGATGCCCAGCCGCCCAGCGCTACTCCATAGACGCCAAGAGACGACATGGCAAAAACGAAAAGAAGGCCTATGTTCAAATCGGTCACAACGAGAGGGATCCTATATCCCCACAAGGTCATCTGCCCGCCGAACGGGACCACTGAGAACATCAGCAAGGCGGTGGCGGCCACGACCGCCGGCGCGATCAGAAAAAACGCCTTGTCCGCCCCATCGGGCACCGTGTCCTCTTTGGTTATCATCTTGACTATATCGGCCACCGGCTGGAGCAGGCCGAAGGTTCCCGCCCGATTAGGCCCATAGCGGATCTGAAGCCGAGCCAGGAATTTGCGCTCCACCCACACGAGGTAGGCGGCAATGAAGAGCACGAATACAAGTACAATCGTGAGCTTTACGATCAGGATAAGAAATCCCGCAATCCAGATCGACATAAAAACTTTTGATTCCTTGGGGTGTGGTCCTACCGGTCGATGTCCGGCAAAATGATGTCTATGGACCCGATGATCGAAATGAGGTCCGCTATGCTCTCCCCGGTCGCCAGTATCGGCAGTGTCTGTATATTGGCGAATCCCGGCCCTCGCACACGTATACGATACGCATGGCCGAGACCGTCGCTGACAACGTAGTAGCCGTGCTCTCCGCGCGGGACTTCCGTGGCCCCGTAAGCCTCCCCCCTGGGGATTTTCATGCCTCTTGTCACATTGATAAAATGATGAATGAGGGTTTCGATGTCCCTGAGCATCTCGCTCCGCTTTGGTATCACATACCGGTAGTCCTCACTTGCATAGCGGCCGGAAGGCATGTTGCCGGCGATCTGCTCGATAATTCGGATGCTCTGGCGCATTTCTTCCACCCTCACCAGGTAGCGCGCATAGCAGTCGCCCTCCGTCGCCGTGGGGACCTCGAATTCATAATTGTCATAACCCGAGTAGGGAAACTTCTTCCGAAGGTCCCACTGAAGACCGCATGCCCGCAAATTCGGCCCGGTCACCCCCCAGTCCATCGCATCTTCCAGAGAGATGCGCCCGACCCCTTTTGTTCTGGCCAAAAAGATGGGGTTTTTCCTGAGCAGCTTTTCGTACTCCCGGAGCCGGCGGGGGAATATTGCCACAAGGTCGTCAACAGCCTGTTTCCAGCCTTCGGGCAGATCGGCCGCCACTCCCCCAATCCTCAAGTATTCGGCATGCAGCCTTCCGCCGGTGATAAGCTCAATTATGTCCAGGATCATCTCCCGTTCGGCGAAAGTATAAAAATTCGGCGTCATTGCTCCCAGATCGTGCGCGAAAGTGGCAAACCAGACGAGATGATTGCTCAGACGGTATAGCTCCGCCAGCATGACCCGAATCGCCTGCGCCCGCTCCGGGACCCGAATGTCTGCAACCGTCTCGACCGCCGTCACGTATGAAAACTCAAGGGAACTGCCCCCCAGGTAGTCGTTACGGTCCGTGTAGGGGATGTACTGATGCCACGTCTGGCGCTCGCCCAGCTTTTCAGATGCCCGATGATGATAGCCGATCTCGAGGTCAAGCGACCTGATCTCTTCTCCATCCAAAGCGGCAATACAGCGCAAAAGGCCGTGAGTGCTCACATGGTGCGGCCCGATATTCAGGAAGAACTCGCGGCTTCCCGGGGGGTCCTTATGGTCAAGGGCCGCAACTTCCCGGGCGTCCATGGGCTGGCGCCTTCGGGCGTCGGCAAAGGTATACGGAGCCATCTCCGTTGCCCGCCCCGGGTAGTCCTTCCTGAGCGGGTGGCCCTCCCACCAGTGGGGCATCAGGATTCTTCTAAGATTCGGATGACCCTCGAAGCGGATGCCGAACATGTCGAATACTTCGCGCTCGTACCAGTTGGCGGAAGGCCAGATATCGGTGACCGACCCGGTAGAAGGATATTCGCCGTTCAGTCCGGATTTTATCCTCACCCGGCCGGCCGTATCGAAGGAGAGCAGTTGATAGACCACCGTAAAATCGGGATAGGGCCTCTTCACCTTCTGTGCGTGGAACTCGTAAGCCCCTGCGTCGGTAACCGCCTCCGCAAAACTCTTGTCCCAGATTCGGTCTCTTCGGGCGGATTCGTCGATTGCGGTGAGGTCATCGAGCCGCTTGTATTTCGGTTTTGATTCGTATTTCAGGAAACGCAGGACATCCTTTACACTCTGCTGGTCTACCTGGAAGGAAAGCATATCCGACGTATGAGGTTCCTGGCGCACCCGGTCCCCAAACCGCTCGCGCAGTTCTGCGGCAAGCGACTGGTCACCGTTCGAGAGCTGGATGCGGCGGGCTGGAGGGGTCCACATTATGTCGGATCTGCTGCCCCGATGCTGCGGACGCCCGGGGAGCACAGAAGTACCCCTTATCGATACGCCCTCATATCCGGGACCGCGCGGGTCCCTGGATTTGGTCACACCACCCTCGAGGACCGGCCTGTCCGTCCCCTGGGTTCCGCCTTCCAAATGAAATATTTTCCGGCTCGGCTTTTCGGTGGACACGATCTTTTCCTGCAAGATGACGAGTCCTTCGAGAAGAGCCTCCGGACGCGGAGGACACCCCGGAACGTACACATCGACTGGAATGATCTGATCGACTCCCTGCACTACGCTGTATACGTCATACATTCCACCCGAATTCGAGCACGAACCCATCGAGATTACCCACTTGGGCTCGGGCATCTGTTCGTAGAGGCGCAGGACAACGGGGGCGATTTTCTTGAAGACGGTCCCCGATACGATAAGAAGGTCGGCCTGCCGGGGGGAAGGCCGCAACACCTCGGCGCCGAACCGCGCCAGGTCGTATCGCGAAGTAAAAGCGGCCGCTTCCTCGACAAAGCAGCAGGAGAGCCCAAAAAACATGGGCCAGAGGCTGAATTTACGCGACCAGTTTATCACCGTGTCCGCTAGACTCAGGAACCGGTTCTCTTGTACGCCTCTCTCCAATCGAGTCCCCCCTGTTTCCAGATATAGAACAATCCGACAAGCAGCAGGATGATGAAAAACGACATCTGGACATACCCGGCCAGGCCCAGGTCCTCGTAAACCACGGCCCAGACGAAGATGAACGCGCCTTCTACATCAAAGATCAAAAAGAATATAGCGACCAGGTAGAAAGGGACCGGGTAGCGGAAACGGGCCGACCCGGTCGGAATGATGCCGCATTCGTACGGCCGCGATTTTTCCACGCTCTTTTTCTTTTCCCCCACCCAGGCTGCCAGGAAAAGCTGCGAAGCTATGAAAGCCGCCACCAGAATCGTGTAGACAAACAGACTGAAAACTCCTGGTTCAAAGGGCGACATTGCTCCACCAGCTATCGGCTGCATGAGACCTCCAAACAGGGCAAAAGTGAAAAGGTGGAAGGCAAAACAGGACACTTTTTCCTTTTGCCTTCGCTACCCCCACACGGCGAAAAAAAGCGGCAACGAATGCCAATCTAATAATTGTCCGGGCGCTGGTAAATGGCCGAGGTCCAATTTGGGCGGCGCGACCCGCCAGCCGACATTAACGCAGCCGGACTCGGCACCCAAACCCCAACGTCCACCTGTCCCCCCTCTAAAAAAAGGCATCTTCGGGTTTTGAGCGCGCACGCCCTTACGGGGCCGGGTTCCGACTTGCACGGAAGGGTTGCGAACGTTATAATAGGCAGACCGCTTTGCCTTGACCTGGTTTTTGCCTGACAATCGCTCAATTGAGGTGTTAAACAGAGGCGTATTTCTCGGCAGAACCCGGTTCGCTTTAGAGGTCATTGTTTATGAAGTTGTTCATCATTCAGCCGTCCCACTACCAGAGCAAATCGAGTCGAAAGCTTCATAAGACTGGAAAGAGAAGCCTGGTGGGGTTGACGCTGCCCTACCTTGCCGCCCTCACTCCCCGGGAATGGGATGCAGAACTGATCGATCAGCAGTTGACCGATATCGACTTCGAGGCTCGAGTCGATTTGGTGGCCATTACCGCCTGGACTATCAACTCAGTGGCGGCCTATGAAATAGCAGACCGGTTCAGGGCAAGAGGCGTTCCCGTGATCATGGGCGGCCCGCACACTTACTTTTTCTCCGAGGAAGCGGCGAAACACTGCGATGCCGTGGGAATTGGGGAAGGAGAGACGATCTGGCCCAAAATGCTCGAAGACGCCGCAAACGGCGGGCTGCGGAAATTCTACCAGGCTGAAGAGCCGCACAGCTTGAAAGATCTTCCCTTCCCGCGCTATGACCTGCTAAGCTCGCGAAACTTCAGCCTGTTCAAAACCTTTGCCGTTCAGACTTCCCGCGGGTGCCCCTTCCGCTGCGACTTCTGCTCCGAGCGCTTCTATCTGGGCAAAGTCTACCGTTTTCGCCCCGTTTCAGATGTGATCGACGAAATCAAGCAAAGTAAAACCAAGTATATTCTTTTCGCCGACAGCACATTTGCCGGGAAAAAATCACATGCCATGCAGCTTATGGAGGCGCTCACTCCCCTTGGAATGCGTTGGTCCGCCCTGTGGTCCTCCAATCTTTGCCGCAACCAGAGGTTCATGGACCTTGCCAAACGCAGCGGCCTCCTGCACGTCAATATCGGTATTGAGAGCATCGATCAGGCGACCCTTGCCGGCATGAACAAGAAGGCAAACAAGGTGAGGCATTACGAGGAAATACTTAACAACCTGCGGAAAAGAGAGATCAGCTATTCGCTCAATTTTGTGTTCGGCTATGATACCGAAGATACGAGCATATACGACTCCACCCTCGCCTTCCTCAGACAAAACAGGGTCCCTGTCGCCTACTTCAATATCTTGACTCCCCACATAGGGACGCCCTTCTATGACCGTATAAATAGTGAAGGCCGGATCACCGACCCTGACAATATAGGCAGATGGCCCGGAATTACCTGTCATTTCAAGCCTAAGCACTGCACTCCGGAAGAGCTGGAAAAAAACGTAAAGAGAATGTACGGGGAATTCTACAGTCTTCGGTCAATCCTTTCCCGCCTCCCATTTCCCACCAGCCGGTCCGACATGGCCTCATGGGTGGTCAATCTCGAACAAAGAAAGACCTCTCACGGCGATACGGCTATGGAGAATTTCGATGATTATTGAACAAAGCGAACTCGGCTGGAGTTGATCCGGATACTCCCCGGCAAGAAACTTCTGCCTGCTCAACGCTCAACGCTTGCCCCTGCGCACAATAGGGGCCATAATCTCCTCGTCAAGATGGGCCAAACTGGCGAAGTGTTCACAAGATACGGCCTTACGTGACATTCAGGATCTTGTAGAACGCGGCGTTTTGGCAAAGGACCCCGCTGGTGGCCGCAGCACCAGTTATTCCCTCGTCGACTCAGAAGACCTGCGTCAAACAGGAGCCCGATGCGCCGCTTTAATTTGATCCTCCTGATCGTCGGTATCGTTTTTCTTTACTGGATGTTGAAGCAGTTGGGCTGGGTCAGCCTGGGCCTGTATTTCCTCCATGTAGGATATTACTGGCCCCTGTTGCTGGTGCCTTACGGCCTGGTAAATTACCTTGGAGCCGTCTCCTGGAGTTATCTCCTGCCGGACAGAGCAACCCGGCCTTCCTTAGGCCGTCTCTTTTTGCTGCATCTGGCCGGGGAGTCCCTCAATCAACTCACACCCACCGCCTCCATGGGAGGCGAGCCTTATAAAGCCCTCCGCTTAAAGGCCGGGGGCGTCCCATGGGAACAGGCTACGGCTTCCGTTGTGATTCAGAAAGGAATTCTGGTTCTCAGCCTGGTCTTGTATATTTTCCTCGGCTTGGCCCTTACCGCTTGCATATCGAACATCAATGCTTCCCGCCTGGGATTGCCAAGCCTGGCAGCTTTGGTACTGGGAGTCGCCTGTCTGCTGTTTTTGATCGCCCAACGCAGGAGTCCATGCGTATCAGCACTGCGTCTTCTGGGAAAATGCGGCCTGTGTCCAAAAAAGCTCAAAGACAAAGAGCAGGAGCTTTCCGACCTGGATTCCTGCCTGGCCGGCTTTTATGACAAACATCCCGGCCGTGCTTTTCTCTCGTTTGTGCTGCTGCTTATGAGCTGGATTCTCCACGGAGTAGAGGTCTGTATGATTTTCTGGCTCCTGGGCCATCCCATCAGCTTCGGGCTGGCCCTGTGCCTGGATGCCCTGGTCACGCTTTTTGCCTCCCTGGGCTTCATGATTCCAGCGTCGTTAGGGGTCCAGGACGGCGGCGCCATTCTTGTCTCTCTTGGGTTCAGCCTGGGAGCGGCACTGGGCGGGGCGTTCACCATCATGCGGCGCATTCGTGAAGCATTCTGGCTCTCCATGGGGCTGCTGGTCGTGGCCGGAAAAGAGTGAACAGCGAGCAGTGAACGGAATTGCTAGGTAGTATCCATCCGGAAACTCCGGATGCATACTAGGTAAAGTACCAACCGCCGCTTACATTGATCGTTTGTCCGGTCATGTAGCCATTTCTGACAAGCATGAGAACCACATCGGCGACCTCTTCAACCTTGCCGAAGCGGCCGATGGGAATGCGGTCGGGTTTTGCCTCGATCTCTCGAACCATATCGGTTTCGATCACCGCTGGAGCAACGGTATTTATCGTTCATTCTATTTATGCCTCCACCATCAGTACCGGTAGGAGGATCAGGAGGTGAAATTTCGGATATGATCTCCCGGAGAAGCGGGAGATTAAATTTCCACTGGATATCAAAATCAGTCGCGGAGCGAACCGCAATTGAACCTGAAATTGATCCGTAAATCAGTCTCTGTTTAGCTTGTAATGGAGCATTCAAGATGTTCTGGAGTAAGCAGCGCAGGTTATCAATCCTGTTGTTTCTAAATTCCTGTAGAAATTGTTCCTGGATTTTTAATTGCTGCAACTGCTCTAGTTCGTCGCATTTTTCAGCAATAATGAGATCAAGCTGGCTGATTGCTTCTTGGTAACTGGTGTATTTTCGCTGCCAGTCCTCGGGATTGAAATTCGATTTCTCAAGCAGGAGATCGAGATTTTTGAGTGCCTGTGCTTTCCCACGTCTTTCAGCCTTGAAGCGGTCAATTTCACTTTGAAGTTCTCGCTCTTTAATCTCCCGGTTCGGGTTGGAATCAAAATACTCGTCCCCAAGAAAGAGTTGATGGAGAGAATGCAAAACTTTATCTTCGAGTTCGTCTGCTGTGATAGGTGGCAATGGACATCGTTCGTGTCCAGCAAGCTTTGAAGGCGTCGCTTTATGGTTCCAACACGTGTAACGTCTGAGATATTCACCAGTTGATCGTCGTGGGATAGATAAATGGTGAGCAACTAGTTTTGAGCCACAAATCCCACATGTTAGCAGTTTATGCAGGAGGAATTCATCCCTGACCTGCGCTGGCCTTCCCGACCTCGTCCGACGATCTTCGAGCTTCTGTTGGAGTTGTTCCCACCTGGATGGAGAAATTAAAGGCTCGCAGTCGTAAGTGAAATGTTTGGTTGGCTTCTTTCCTGTACAATGTGGGTCTTTGTAACTCAGAATTTGGGACAAAGAACCTGTAAACCACCTATTCTTCTTGTTACGGGTTGGTGCATGATCCTCTGTTAGAGTAACAGCAAGTTTTGTAAGGGAAATATTCAAATCCAGGAAGGATGTAACGATACGGCGGTAAGTATTCACCTCAGGAGGGTTGTGTTCGACCTTCTTTAACTCTTTGTTCCATCTATAACCATACGGTAATTCACCAACGAAAATCTCTCCTCGTTGCCAACGAATTAAGCGCTGGCCATGCGTGCGTTCTTTGATTGTTTCTCTTTCAAATTGTGCCATTGTGCCCAAGAACCCCAGGTATTGACGGCGGGCAGGAAGTTTACCAAAACTGGTGGTTTGGAACTTTACCAGTGGCGGTCGGAAACGAACCAATGCGTCCTCGCTGCCCAGTGATGCGCGAGAGTTTGCATTGAGGCCAATGCCGAGGATAGCAGAGGTCTCCAGCTTTTATCATGGTGGGATGTCCTTCTACTTTTCTTTTCGCCGATAGCTTTTCCCCTCCAGAATGAGGACTTCTGAACGATAGACGAGCCGGTCAGCAATCGCTGTGGCCACAGTAGTTGAGTCAAAGACTTTCCCCCAGTCGGCAAAAGGCAAATTAGTCGTCACGATTGTGGACTTTTTTTGATGCCTTGCACTGATGATCTGGAAGAAAAGATTTGATCCCTGCTGGCCAAGCGCCAGATAACCAAGCTCGTCAACAATCAGAAGATCCGGTGACCGGTAATGATGGAGTTTGCGTAGCAGGGAGCGATCCGCTTCAGCGGCGGCCAGGTGGTTGATCATGTCCATGGCGCTGGTAAAAAGAACTCTCTGGTTGGCACTGCATGCGGCAAAGCCGACAGATTGAGCAATGAAGGTTTTGCCGGTGCCGGGATTTCCGATCAGGATGACATCCGTCTTTTCCCTGACAAACTCTAGGTCCATAAGAGAAAGGATTCTCTCCTTCTGCTCCTTTCGCGATTTGTGATGATTGAAGTCAAACTGGTCGATGGTAAGCCTGTCGGGGAGCCTTGATTGGGTGAACCGAAGCTTTACCGCTGCCTGCCGGCGGTATTCAAGTTCAAGATCGGCCAGGCGGCTAAGAACTGCCAGAATGCTCAGGTTTTTATTTTTTGCCTCTTCCAATACCTGCTCAAGATTCTGAGCAATAGTTTTTAAATGAAGCTTTGAGAGCTTTTCTCGCAGTGAGTCCATATCACTGATCTCCCTTTCTTCTCTTTATGACAAAGGCGTCGTATTCAGCCAGCGACGGTTCGATCAAACGGATGTGATTGAGGGGTTCCCGGCTGAGTGTCACAGGCGGGTGCTCTCTTTTCGGAGCCATTTTCTGGATGAGGATATTTTCGATATAGTCGGCGCCGAATGCACGGTGGGCGGTTGCATAACGGATGGCTTCAACGAGAGCTTGTGCGCCGTAGTCCGATTCCAGGGCAAGAAGCTTTTTCATACTCCTTTTTAAAGATTGACCGGTTGTTGCAAGCTCTTCGAGATAGACTTTTGTCTCTTCACCCAGGCTCAGGAGAGCGGCAGCTTCCCGAGAGAGCCAATATTTCTCTTTATGCTTTCTGGCGGCCTCGCTGTGCTCCGGCAATTCAATCCGTTGCTTGCGCAGCCAGGATCTGTTGTGGGTGGCAATCGGCCGGTCTTTGAAGTAGACGGTTAGAGTCTGGTTGTCGGCTTTGACGGCAACCTTCTTGCCGATTGCCCAGGGCGGCACGGTATACCAGTTGCCATCAAAGTGAACTGCGAAATCATCATAGACTCTAAGCTGCGCTGCGTCGCGGCAATCCGGCAGAAACTCGGGCAGGGGGATCAGGGCTTCTTTTCTAAATCGATCACAAGGGCGCTCTCCGGTGGTGCTGTGAACCCGCCTGTTGGCAATCTCATCTCGCCAATGGTTGGCCTGAACCTGCAGGTCATTGAGGTTTCTAAAGGATCTTAACGGGAAGAAGTTATGTCGGATGTAGTGAATAGCGCCTTTTTCCACTTTCCCTTTCTCGTGTGCCTTTCCGGGATTGCAAGCAATGGGAACAACCCTAAAAGGACGCAGGAAGGAGAGGAAAGCCTCATTGAAGCGGATGAGGGGGCCTTCACGCTCAATGACAGCGCTTTTCATATTATCGTGGACGAGCTTCTTCGGGCTTCCGCCAAAAAAACGGAATGCATTTAGCAAACAGCGGTGCAGGGTCTCCTGGCTCTGCGAGTGGGTAAACTCAAGGTAGAGCATGCGGCTGTGGCTCTCGATGACCGCCATGCAAGAGAGGTTCCTTGTTGTGTTGTCGTAAGGAATGGATCCAAAGTGGCCCCAATCGATCTGGCACTGCTCTCCCGGAGCTGACTCGAACCGTATGAACGCTTCTTTTTGCCGAGGAGCGCGAAGTTTGCGGACGTAATCTTTTACAATCGTATATCCACCATCAAATCCGAGATCCCTGATGCGCTGCAGGATAACTTGGCCGCTGACTTCGGGGTCGATCTCAAGGAACCGCGCAATCTGGGATCGGAAGGGGTCGAGTTTGCTTGGCCTTTGAACGACGGCTCTGGCGGGAGCGGGATCAACGAGGTATTTAGTAACCACCTGCCGACTCAGGCCAAGGATGGCGGAGATCCTTCTTAAAGAGATCCCTTCGTGAGAAAGCCTGTGTATCTCAAAGATCATTCGCTGATCTAACATTAACTGCCTCCAAGGAAGCGGGAGAGGATATTGCCAATCTGCTCGGAAGGTTGTGGTCCAGGAGGGGCTTTGGCGGCTTTTCCCTGAGGAGCAGGGGCTTGAGGAAGCGAAAGCACCTGAAAGAGCCTCCCGTCAAAGGCAATCAGGTCCCTCCGGATAAGGGCGTCTCTGGCGTGTATGTAGTCATCGAGCAAGAGCTTTAACTGGGAACAGATTTTTTCGTAGCCGTAATAAGACATGCCCTGGCGATCACACGCAAGGACAAGGAAAAAGTAGACCAGGAGTTCATGGTGGCTAAGACGCCGCAGAAAACCGTCCCGAAGAAAACGATGCTCAATGAAAGCAAAGCTTCCCTCAATCCCGCGAATCCGCTCAGGCACAAGAGGCTTTTTTTCGATCATCTCTTTTCTCCTTTCCGCAAAGGACGCTAACACGCAAGCAGAGGGGCTGGCCATCGAGTCATCTTTTGCAAGCAGCGGAACAGGATTTAACATCGCGGAATAAGGACAACTTTCTGGACTGACGCGTCCATTTTTGCAAGCATCGGAATCAGGTAGTAGGCTCCTGGCGCCTTGATCGATGCGGGTTTTAATGCGTCCATTTTTGCAAGCAGCCGAGGTGGGCGCCTCCTGGTATCCCTGTATTTTTGGAGAAGTCTGTTTCGCCTGGCCGATTCAGGGTGATTTCTCCGATAGTCCCGGTAATACCCTGGACGTTGCTTGTGCCACTCTTTCTGGCAATGGCGCTGATTGGCCATATAGTCTGGATCGGTTGCGAGCTTCTGCCTTTGCCATTCACGTTTTCTGGCGCGTTGGCATTCCTTTTTGCTGCAATACTTCTGGTTTTTTATCCGAGGATTGGAATCAAAGAGGCTGCGGCAATGGAAACATCTGATCTTCATGGCTTCGCTCCCAAACAGGAGTGAAGCATAAAAAACCAAATGCCTACATCGGGGAAGTAAAGAAAGAAGAAAAACAGGAAGTAGAAGGATTTTGCGCGCGCAAAATGGGAAGAAAAAGCATGGCGGTCAACTTTTTCACCGGCGCAGACTGGCTCACTTTCTCACCGGCAGAAATGGTCAACTTTCTCGCCGCCATCAATAGATGGGCGGAGTCCTGCAGTTCGACCTCTTCAAGCCAAGGATTCTCTCGATGCGGTTGATAGAAATGCCCATGAATGCAAACGTAACGATCCATTTCTAGTTTCCCTCTGCCACATATACGGCAAAGCTGTGCGCTTTCAGCGTGACAGGTCTCTCATGATCTAAAGCTGGTGGGAGCAAAGTGGCCGGCCCATTCCAGATGGCTTCGGAAGAATCCAGTTTCTTTTTCCAGGAACCCGTCGGTACGGAATCAGTGATTGTCAGGCTCACGTCTTTTTCATTCAAATTGAACAGGCAGAGTACACGACTGGTACGTCCTTTATTCCATCTTTTAACAAGGATGGTCTTCAGATCATCCCATCCATGCACCTTCATGCGACTCTTGTCAGGGCTTGAAAGACATGGAGTATCCTTCCTCAGGCGAATCAAAGTCTTATAGAATTCAAGAAGTATCGCTCGCTGTCCCTCCGTTCTGGATTCGCAATTCAGCCTGCACTGCAAAAAGGTCTGGAGATCCTGAGGATCGGGGGGCTCGCCTTTCCACTTGAAGGACTCAAACTCTTTTCTTCGGCCGGTTCTTACCGCTGCAATCAAATCCGGGTCAGAGTGGCTCACAAAATAGAGAAACGGGGCTTCCTCCGCGTATTCTTCCCCCATAAAAAGCAAGGGTACGTAAGGAGATAGGATGATCAGGCCCGCGCAAAGTTTGAGACCTTCGAAATTGATCAGTCGGGATAGCCTTTCCCCGAGCATGCGGTTGCCTACCTGATCGTGGTTCTGAGAAAAGACCACAAATTGTCTGCCTGGTCTGTCCGTTGATCGGCTCCCGTGACGGCGCTTCCGGAAAAGCGAGAATTCCC
This sequence comes from uncultured delta proteobacterium, assembly GCA_963805125.1. Lineage (GTDB taxonomy): Bacteria > Desulfobacterota > Syntrophobacteria > Syntrophobacterales > Syntrophobacteraceae > SbD1. The sequence continues at coordinate 922,667 of CAWDTD010000003.1, forward strand.
CGGAATATGCGAAACCCTCCCTGATCGCTTTGACGAGATGATGGGCCGAGCCAAAATCCACGTAGTAACCGCCACCTTCACCCGTCAAAAGGGAGTGTACAGCATGATGATAGCCGTCGCACCACACGACATCCAGACCATAGCCACCCAATTCCCGAGGTCTAATTACTCGCGCATCGTTCAGGTCGCTTTCTGCAATGAGGTGATGGGGTTTCTTCCGTTCTTCGGCGAAGGCCTTCGTCCGTTCCGCCAATTCCTGAAGAAACGGCTTTGCGCTCATATCATGCATGGCATGTACGGCATCCAGCCGAAGGGCGTCGATGTGGTAATCTGAAAGCCAATACAAAGCATTCTCGATGAAGAAGTTCCTCACTTCGTCGCTGTATGGGCCGTCGAAATTAATCGCATTTCCCCATAGTGTCACGTACCGGTCGGTAAAATACGGTCCGAAGTCCCAGAGATAATTGCCTTCAGGTCCCAGATGATTGTAGACGACATCGAGGATGACTGCTATTTCGGCCTGGTGGCAGGCATCTACCAAGCGCTTGAGAGCGTTTGGCCCTCCGTAGGAATTCTGAACTGCGAACAGGTGGACGCCGTCATATCCCCAGTTTCTTTCGCCTGGGAACTGGCCTACCGGCATGATTTCGATGGCATTGATTCCGATCTCCCTTATTTCCCTCAGCCTCGGGATAATCGCATCGAAGGTCCCTTCGGCAGAAAAAGTCCCGACGTGAAGCTCGTAGATGATCATCTCGGAGACATCCAAGCCCTTCCAAGCCTCGTCTTGCCATTCAAACGGATGGTGGTTGATCACCTGAGATGGACCATGAACACCTGCTGGTTGGTAATGGGAAGCCGGATCGGGACGTTCTCGATTCCCGCCTAGTCGGAACAAATACTGAGCATCGGGAGATAAGCCCGTGACCATTGTTTTCCAGTATCCGTTATCAATCCTCTCAAGGGGAATCAGGAGATCCTTAGGAAAAACTATTTTCAGAATCACCTCCTCCCTTAAAGGCGCCCAGACCAAGAAAGTGCAATCTCCATTGGCTTGGTAACTTGCTCCAATCTTCACTGTCAGTCTCTCAAAAATGGTGTTTTCGCATTTCAGTTCAGTTCAATCCTTTCCATTGTTTTGTGCATTATTGCCACCATGAGGGTCATGGTATTCCCGCAAATGGCGAGTGAGGAGGAAATTCTCCCGGACAAATTCTTTGGCATTTTTCCCATTTCTTCGAGCTTGTCACGATGTTTTATCAGGTACCGAATGCGCAGGGCCGATCGTCTGCTCCGGACTGCATTTTTCAACCTGCCATCTCCACACTATGATGGTCGCCATCAATTATCGTCAGAGATTTTTGGAAATGGTGAAAGTAAACGTGGTGCCATTTCCCAAAATAGAATTCATCCAAATGGATCCATCATGTTTTTCCACCAGCTTCTTGACTGTGGCTAGACCCAACCCCAATCCATCAACGTTTCCTGAAGTTTTACCCCTTTTAAATGTTTCAAAAACAGTTTCTTGCACGAATTCATCAATTCCACATCCGTTGTCGGAGATGGAAAATTCGTGAAATTCGCCAGTTTCTTGATATTCAACCTTTAATAGGCTCAGGTCATCCCCGCCATGATTTAACGCGTTATCTATCAAATTTCTGAAAATGCGATTTATGGACAACCGATCTCCCTTAATTTCAGGGAAATGTTCTGGCTGTTGAAACCATTTGACACCTTTCGTTTCCAAAATTGACTCCATACTTTCTCGAATGATTGTGAGTTCATTTTGAGTATTGACACTTTCAAAATCTAATCGATGTTCACCAGATTCAATAAATATGTAAATCTTTTCCATAAGTGATATTATATCTTTGGAAACCTGTTCCAAAATTTCAAAGTAATGTTTACCATCGTCATCAAGTTGTTCAGCGTACTTCTTTTTCAATAGTATCGCCATACTATGAATTCCAATCGCAGGATTTTTCACATCGTGTATAATTGAATAGGCAAATTGCTTATTTTGATTTATGAGAAGTTCTTTCTCATTCTTAGATCTAATATTTTCTCTAATTATACGTCTAGATAGAATACCAAATACTAAAAACATAAACATAAGTATTGTAAAACATATTATATCCTCTCTTCCGTAAGCTGATTGGTAGTAACTGATTAGTCCACGTTGTAGCTCTTTAGTTACAAAGTAATTTAGACTGATGTCAATAATCTGATACACAACGCCGAAAAGTAAAGAGACAACGATAAGATGCTCTGCATAGCAATTTTGGAAGTTTATTCGTTTTTTCATGGGTATTTAGCTCCAAGATTTCTCAAAATATGCCTGGAATGATAAGATTACGGCAATAGAGCAAGGCACGCTGCAAAAAGACCGACTGGCATCGGGCTCCAACCTCTTCCCCTCACTTCCCTTACGAGGGCCGTCGGCACGATCACTCCGACTTCATGGTCTTTATCCGGTCCGGAATGGCATGGAGCTGGCTGGTGGCAATATCTCCGAAATCAACGCCAAGGGTTACTGGGGACAGTTGGCCAAACCGCCGCACTTGCAGCTCATTCCTCGCGGGTTCTTTGCTCACTGAAGGCTTGGTGGTTTGCTCTTCCAGCACCGGATCCGTCCTGTTTGCTGCGGAAGATTTCTCAACAAGATTTCTTATGCGATTGTCACAATATAATACAGCTGCAATCGTCGTGCCGCCGGTAACGGGTAATGTCGGCACCATTTTATGTGCTTCTCACGCTGCCTGCCTGGGCACCTTCCACCCCACTTCGCAAATGCAGGTCTCGCTGGGGGAAGGGAACTTCTATCCCGTTTTCCGCGAACGCTTCGAAAATTGCGCTGTTCAGTTCATGAGTAGCTGGGATGCGGTCATCGGGCGTCCTGACGAAAACCCAGATATGAAAATCCAGGGAGCTGTCTCCGTAAGCCTCGAAAAAGATCTGTGGAGGAGGAGTCTTAACCACGCGCGGATTGGATCGGCACACCTCGGCCAGCACCCTGTTGACCAGCTTGAGATCCGACCCGTACGAGACCCCGACTTTCAAGCTCAGGCGGTTCGGACCCCTGCCGTAGTGGGTCCAGTTCGTGATTCTGCCAGACGTCAGCTCCGAATTTGGAATAATCAGGACATAGCGGTCAAAAGTCTGAAAGACGGTGGTCCGTAACCGGATCTCCTTTACCTCGCCCCACTGACCGTCCACCACCAGCATATCGCCCACCTTGATGGGCCGCTCGATGAGCAGAATGAGCCCGCTCACGAAATTGGCGACCAGGTTCTGCAACCCGAGTCCGATCCCGAGCCCCAGTGCTCCGGCCACAACTACCAGGTTTGCCATGGGGAACCCGATAACGTTCAAAACCAGGATCACTCCAATTGCAATGATGACATATTGCAGGATCGTGGCGATGGTATACTGAACAGCGGGATTCCAGCCGGTACGGGGAAAGAGGTGAAGCCTCAAAAAGGCATTGTTGAATCGGGCAAACCACTTCACCAGGTAAAAAATTACCAGCGCTAGAATGATATTGAGTAAAGTAAACCGGAAGCTGCCCAGAACGATTTCCCAGGTGAGCGCGCGACCGATGAAGTCCAGAAAAGACTGGCTGATCCCTAAAGCCCATATAATGCTAAGCAAAACGCCCAGCGGGAAAAGCACCTTTCCAATTTTTTCGACCAGCGTGGAAAACCTCAATTGTCCCTGTGGCTCTTCCAGATTCGAATATTTCAGCAGTAAGTGCCCGGGGCGGATCAGGACGTGCGTAATCTCTCTTCCAAAAAGCATCAGCAGGAAAAAAAGAAAAAGGATGCCCTCGATTCTGACCGCTGTCGCAGACAGGTAAAACGACAGCACATAAAATTGGAAAAGGGCCGTAAAAACTACGGCGGCTATCAGCGAGGCCAGGAAACCCTGGATGATTCTCAGAGACGTGATCGACTGCAACCAGGGGGGCAGAGGCAGTTCGGCAAGCAAACGGAGAGAATGAGGGGTACGGCTGATCCAAAGCGTTGCAATCAGAATGCCCAAGGTATAACCATGCCACAAAAGGGTAATAGTCGAGTTTCTAATCTCGATCTCGCCTGCAATCATAAAGCAGATATTTCCGAAGACCAGGTAGATACCCAAAAGCATCAGGCTTCGCCGATAAAAGACGGCCGTGTCGGGGAGCACATCCAAGAGCCCCATCCCATGCCGGGGAAAAATATCGTAGAGTAGGCTCAATGCGATTTTCAGAATTATCGTGCCGATAATCAGGCTTAGCAAGGCCAGGGCGGGGACTGACCCGGCCAGGCCTAGAACCCACGTCGTCAGCACAAACCACATGGCAAGGCTGATGGAAAAGAGGTTCGAAATGAGCCAGCGCATGAAACGGAAAAAGGATCTAAGGCGAGCGCCGTTTAAGGTCTGCTCCTTCCGTTCCAGGGCGGGACGGGACCAATTGAAGAACCGGTGCCATACCCAACGCCAGAGACCGAGCAGGAATAGGAGCCCGGCAAAGGGAATCAAACTGCCTCGAACGAAATCCCAGGCTCTGCCCGAGTAAATCTTTTCGAGTAGCCACTGCCGCACAAATTCAGGCTGTGCAAAGATTTCCTTCAGACTCTCGCCAACTCTCTGTGTCAGAGGGATGTGGGTTTGATGCTTGAGAAACTCGATCATCCCGGTTTTTTTGGCTTCCTGCAACGGTACAAGAAGGTCGTCCACCACTTCTTTCTGCTCCTGGAAAATGCCGAGGATCTCCCAGTAGTTGTTGAGAACCTTCCGAAGGAGCCCAAGCTCCGTTTCGCTCGTGTTGACGTATGTATCGAAGGATGATTGTATATCTTTAGACCAGACCTCGGGTTCTTTGGCCTTCCGGAGGTATTCGGCATTGGCTTTCAGAGTATCAAGCGCGGTTTCTTTGGAACGGATCTGTGTGTTCACTTGTTCGGCCTCCTGAGAGTATCGGGAAACTGAGGCTTCGATTTCACTCTTCCGAAGCGTAAATCCCTTAAGCAGATCCTCCAACTGGGGCAAGCTCAAAGACTGCACCGATATATTGCAGTCGACGGAAGCCGATTCGATCTTCAATTCCTGCAGGGTCTGGCGGGTCTTTTGAATCTCGTTATCTGTTTTTGCGAGCCTTGCATTAAGATCGTCAATTGATTTTGATATGCTGCTCGCCGCTTGGTCCAGGGCGTAACGAAGCCCCTTGGGCGAGGTTAATGGCGGCGGTTGGTCTTGTGCCCTTCCTCTAATAGCGGCTCCAGGAACCAGTAAGGTTAGTAGAAAACAGATTAAAAACAACGGAATAATGGCGAAAAGCCGCATTCATTCCTCCCCTTGGAACGAGAGCAAGCACCCCTTCAAATCAAATTATCTCGGCGACCGCCAGCAGCGACAATGTTTAACAAAACTTGAGTCGTATTCGACAGATTTACACCTGCCCAACTCCGGCAAACCGGCATTGGTGTCCCATTCTTTACTACCGGTGAGCTGATTTGATGCGGCACATGCTCGTCGAAAGTCGCGGTGTTGATCCAACTTTGCTGAGTTCGACTATCTGGAATTGAACAATAGGGATGATCTGTGTGAGGGAGGTACCGGGAGTACACATCTGAAGCAAGGGCAGGACCATCGCGGACCCTGTTCTCGCACTTCCACTTTTGTGACTGATCGATCAATGAACTTCCCGTCCAGACCTCCAACAGAACCAGCAGTCAGGAACACACACAGCTACTCGGTTGCCCTTAGGCGCTTGACATCATCGCCAGTCAGCACCTTGCCGTAGATTCCCCAGTCGCCGTTCTTGACCTTCTCAAGAATGACGAGTGTCTTTTCTCGCAGGTTTTCGCCTTCGACAGATACCATTGCTTCGGTGACCTTCTCGATCATCCGTTTCTTCTCCTCGCCGGAGAAAACGCCTTCGGTGACTTTGATGATTGCAAGCGGCATTTTAAGCCTCTCGTTTCAGGTGTTAAGTCCATTCAAGCCCTGAGGTGGTTAATTTGGAGCCACAACGCTCCTGCAAGGAGGTAGTCTCTGTTAATGCATGATCGCCTTTGAGTTATTGAAAACCATCCGTCCTCGATGAGCGCCAGAGAGCAGAGATCCCCTCCCACACCCCATCCTTAGCGTTTAAAATAAGATTTGGGACAAACTTCGTCCACCAATGATCGGCAAAAGCTAGTGAACTCGACATGTTCAAGACAGTTCCCAGCCAAGACTGAAAATCCAAATCTGGCAAGCGAGAATAACGGAAACGATCCGAAAATTTTAACTCGCCACCATCAGAGAGGGTTGGCGCACCCTACTTGTCCACGTGAACGGCGCCCGCCAGCATATGAACCGGCAAATGGCGAAAGGCGTCGGCGATCATGGGGGTAGTCGGTCCAACCATGGCAGCTTTTACACTAGGCGAGACGTGACCGAGAAGTTCCTCCGCTGTGTGGTTTAAAATCGAGGTTGAGGTGACCAACAAGACATCCGCCCATCCGCCGAGCTTCCTGTAAAAACTGCTTCGCTCCCCCAAGCCTTGCATGTCGTCCAATACTTCCACCACCGCGCGGCGCTCCTGGAAGATTCTCACAAGAGGGCGAAAAAAACCCACCATCGCAATGCAGGTTTCGGGAACAATTCCTAAAGCATCCGTTAAAATATGGTTCGCGGGGTCCTCGGGCAGGCCACACGCATGGTGATAGTTCAATGTGTTGACAAGGGCCATTCCCATCGAGCGATGCAAGGGTTCGGGATGCCTTATTTCCTTCAAAAGCTCGGCTGCGCATTCGCCTTCGTAATCCCGGTAGTCCCGGTTCATTGAACAGCAAGTCCCGTTTTTGAAATGGGTGAAGGCAATCCCCATTCCTCCATCATCTGTGAGCACGACAGTGTAGCGCAATCCGATGGTTAGACATGCCACTTTAGTCGCGCTGGCCTTTTCATAAAAATGCTCATAGAGTCTCTGGATCAGTTCCATAAGTTCGCCCTCGACGGTGCGGATCATTTCCGCCGTTTCAGAAGACTTCGAAACATCCGCTTGAACAAGGACGCCCCGCCGTCCCGTCTCGCGAACCAGCGCCAAGGTCTCCAGGGCTTCTTTCTCGCGGGTGGAGTAATTGACGGCAACGTCGGCACCCGCCCTTGCAAGCGCTGCCGCAACAGCACGCCCTATACCGCGGCTGGCGCCGGTGACCAGTGCCGCTTTGCCACGCAGATCTTCCATATCTATTTCCTTTCAAATGCGGCAATCTATAAGGGTAAAGGGCCTGTCTTTCGATTGCGGCTCCGGCGTATCCACGTTGATTTCCGGTCTTATTCGGACCCTGTGCGCGGAAGCGGGCCTGGTTGAATTCTCAGGGTCGGCAGCAACCTCATGGCCGTGGTCTTTCCATGAGATGCCGTTGTGTCCCATCTTGTAAATATATCCGCTGAGGCCGGCGCATATCAAGAAGAACGTGGGATTAAAAGAACGCTCATTTTATAGGGAACAAATCCGCCGCAAGGTTGTCTTATGTAGGTAGTATCCATTCGGAAACTCCGGATGAGATACAGACAGTTTCCGATCTGGAAAGGAGGTATTTTTCGTCCTGGCAAGGAAATCGAGGGTTTGCGCGGAGGCGTACATAGGTACGCCGCACAAGAAAACCCGAAGATTGACACAGCCAGGGCGGAAAACGGCACTTTCCGGATGGAAACCAGGTAAGAGGCAAAGGACAGCAGGAGATTGATGATGAGAGGCAGCCATGCACACCTCGATGCCGGTTTTTTTTCCATACTGCTTACACTGTTGGTATATGGAATCAAGTGGGTGTTCCGACTGAAATTTCCCGAATTCATTCTTGGGTTGCCCACTTTCATGGGGGTTTTCATTGCCTTTTACCTGATCCTGTACGTAGTATTCCTCATACTATGGAGCAGAAAATGAAACCTTCGTCCAACATATTCAACCACCATCGGGTGATGACGCTTCTTGCGGCTGCCGTATTTTTAGTCATGCCCCTTTTCTCCGCCGGGGCCCCGGACGCACAGCAAGGCATCCAACCGCCAACCGTCAAGACAACCTCACAGAGTGCAGAAACGCCTGCGGTGAGGGTAACCGCCGTGGGGACCATAAAGGAACGGGGGATCACCTCCTATATGTATGGAACACATGTTTTGGTCAATGAAAACGGAAGGGCACTCTATGCCCTGAAGAGCGACCGCATCGATCTCGACACGTATGTCGGCAGAAGGGTGACCGTTTGCGGTGAATTGATAGACGGTTATCCTGTCGATAACGGCCCGGGCTACCTCGACGTGAGCTCGCTTCGCGATGAAGGTTCGGGTTCTTTGTGAAAATTACGAGAGGCTTTCGGGTGGACAGGCGATGCGGAACAGCCCGTAGCGGCGGCCCAAAATGGCTTGCAGTGCATTTGGCCAGTTGGTAAGATGGAAATGAGAGCGCCAACTGGAGGCGAGCAGGGGCACCAATCGAGGAGGCCGGATTTCAAATTTATTTTGCAAAGGTGTTTTATGGCAGAGGCTTTGATATTGCCTCTGAGAGACAAACAGCACGGCGAAGAAAAGGAGCAAAATCATGTCGGTAAAAGAGGTGAGGGCTTTTTTTACGAAGATGGAAGGAGACAAGCAGTTGCTGGCCAGGGTGGGCGCCTTGCACACGAAGGCGAAGGAGAATATGGACGCTGCAATAGCCGATCTGGTCAAGATAGCGGAGACCGAAGGATTCAAATTCACGGCTGCCGATTACAACAAAGCAAGGACACACAAGGGGCAACCGGCGGATGTCTCCGGTCAGGCGGCGCCTGATACGCTGGGCGGGTGCAATTCAAACTGGTCCTGCGCCCGCGTAAAAACCATGTAGGGTTTTTTGGAGTAGGCTTTTTGAGCGGCCGGGTCCCGGCAAGGTCAGCAATATCCTCGCCCTCCCGGCCGTTACTCCTCGCCGGGGTATTTCCGGTCAAGAGGAAGAGGCCATGCCACGTTTCGCGAAGCTGAAAAAGCAATGGGTTCTGAGGGGCTGGAGCGATGTGCCGATGGCGCTTGTAAACTGGACCACAGGCGAGCAGCGCGAGCTCAGAAATAGAGGTTTTTATGTGGCCGGGTGCTGCGACGGGCACACAGACTTCGACTCTCTTTCTTTTCTTTCGGAGCATCTGGCCGTGCTCGACAAACTGGTGGAGGAGGGGGTTGCCGAGGCGTGCCGGGAGGGCGCTTCCATCGAGCCGTGGCAGCGGTACCGAAAGGCTGACAACCCGCACCTGACCGCTATTCACTGGTGCCTGACCGGTTTCTGTAATCTGAACTGCCGGCACTGCTACATGGAAGCTGCCTCCGGGCGGTACGGGGAGCTGCCGTTTAAGGACATGGCGCGCCTTGTTGACCAGTTTGAACGGGCGAACGTCGTCGAGGTCCTGCTGACGGGAGGCGAACCGTTCTTAAGGCAAGATGTTCAGCAAATCATTCAGATCCTGGCCGAGAGGAAAATTCGGATCAGCGAGGTCTATTCCAACGGCCTCCTGATCACCGGCGCGCATTTGGAGGCTATCCGCAGGACCGGTTTTATGCCGGTCTTCCAGATCAGTTTCGATGGGGTCGGCAGCCACGATCGGATGCGGGGGGCGGAGGGAATCGAGCGACACGTGGTTGACGCCATCCGAAGGGTGCGCGCCGCCGGTTTCCCGGTCGTTGTATCCACCTCCATTGACAAGCTGAATATCGGGCGATTGGCTGACACTTACGAACTGATGAAACGGCTCGACATCGAGTCCTGGGTGATCGCACCTCCGCAGGAGTCAGGCAACTGGAAGGGCAGCACTACCGCCACGTCGCTGCACGAAGAGGCAGATGCATGCGCGCAGCTTCTGGAGCGCTGGCTCGAAGACGGCAAACCCTTTAATATTCAACTGGCAGTTTTTTTTAGGGGGGCGCGGGCGCGGGAGGGTTCGAGCATGGCGCCGCCGGACCGGCAAGCCACAGCGAAACCACGGGAGACCTCGAACTTTACGCCGGACAGCTACGATTGCGACGCATGCAGGCAACAGCCCAACCTGCTGCCTGACGGAAGGCTCGTCCCCTGTCCCGGCTATGTCGACAGCCCCCTTTACGAGCAAATGCCAAACCTGCTCCGGGAGGAGCTGTCGTCCGCGTGGAGCCGCTCCTTATTGCGAAAGATCGCGGACATCAAGAAAAAAGACCTGCTCACTTCGAATCCGGAGTGTGCGGCCTGCGAACTGTTCAAAGAGTGCGGGCTTGGGTGCAGGGCCTCGGCCCTCAGGAAGACCGGGGACGTCATGGCGAAGGATCCGGTCTTTTGCGATCTGTGGAAAAATGGGTATAAGCAACGCTTCCGGGAACTGGCAGGCCTGCCAGGCTGTGTCAACATTTACTGAAAACGGCGGGGATTATGCAGAAGAACAAGACCGGGAGGGAAAGCAGAGCGGCAGAAAGCCTGGCTTCCCTCGTCGCGTATCTCTCTTTTGGAAAAGCATTGCAGGACGACGAGCTTCTCCGGCTCATCATGGAAATAGGCGTGAGCATCATGGGCGTCGAAGAGGGCTCCCTTCTGCTTCTCGATCGGGAAAAGGAAGAGTTGGAGTTCATGATGACCATCGGCGGCGACGCCGCCGAGAGAGCTTTGAAGGGGCAGCGGTTTTCCATGCATAAGGGCCTCACAGGACTGGCCGCTTCCACGGGAGAACCCCAGACGGGGGCCCCGATCTACCGCGGAGTCAAACAACGCCGCCACAAGGAGGGAGACCCGAGGGAACCGGCAGCGGTATTGGCAGCCCCTATGCAGGTCAAGGGCGAAGTTATCGGCGTGATCACCGCCGTCTCTTTTAAAGAGGGGAGGACCTTTACCCCGCAGGAGACGGAGCTTTACTGCAAGTTCGCCACCCTTTGCGGCACGGTCATCGAGCAGCGGCGGCGCGAAGAGACCATGAGGCACATCCTGCTTGGAGAAAAGGATGCTGCGGCAGCCTCCCGGGTCCGGCAAATTTTGGGCCGACACGATCTTGCGACAACCGATCAGGCCGTTATCGACATAGCGCAAAACCTTGGACGGCTCTCACAGGGCCGGGAAGATATCATGGCCATTTGCGCAGAACTGATTCGTATCATCGCGCGGATTGCAGACGAACTCGCCCGAAGGCCGGGTCACGGATAGGGCGGAATGAAACGCAAAGGCAGAGCAGTATCCATTATTGATCCTTTACTTACGGTCGATTGGCTGATTTCACACAGCACGGGCAAGGCTGTCGAAGTGGCGGTGGTCGACAGCGGGATCGATGCGTCCCACCCTGCCCTTCGCGGCAAAGTCAAGCGCGCCTGCATTGTCCACGACCGGGGCGGAGGGCGTATCGAATATGAAGAAATTCCAGGGGAAAAGAGCTATGACAGCTTCGGTCACGGGAGCGGTGTTGCGGGAATCATCCTGGATATCGCACCCGATGTCGAGCTGATCAGCGTGAAAGTTCTGGGAGAAAGCAACTCGGGTTCCGGTGAAGCCCTCATCGCGGGCATCAGGTGGGCTCTCAACCAGAACATAAAGCTTGTCAACATGAGCCTGGCCACATCGAAGAAGAAGTTTATCCCCGACCTTCTCGATCTCTGTGAGCAGGCCTATACGCAAGACGCCATACTTGTTGCGGCAAAACGTAATTTCGGAGACTTTGGTTATCCGGCTATGTTTTCCTCCGTCATCAGTGTCGATAGAGAGGCCCTGGAAGACAAGTACAGAATAATTCACTATCCGGGCAGGAGGATCGAGTACGGGGCCAGGGGCGAAAACGTCGAGATTGCCCAACTTGACGGAACCTATGGGCTCAGCTCGGGGACGAGCTTTGCCACGCCCCATGTGACAGCAATGGCAGCTCTGCTGCTCAGCGTTTTTCCCGGCATGCGAACCTGCCAGCTCAAGGCTGTGTTGGATGCGTTTTCGCAGAACGAGAGCAGCCGCGAACAAATTTCCGCGCGACAGGGCCGAAGATAATAAGAACTTTAAGTGCGGGTGTATCGATGTGGAACTCGTAAGACAGGTCTTCAAGAAATACCTTGGCCGGGGCCTTGTTCTCCTGGCGGTCACAATCGCGTCCACCCTTTTGGGCCTGCTTATCATCGAGTTCGGCCGCAGGATCGTGAACGTGGTTTCCCTTCCGGCACCGGACGCTCACGGGAGCTTTCGTCTCGTCGTCATATACTCCTCGTTGATGCTGCTCACCGTTATAGCGAGCGGATGGGCTCATTATTTGATAGTTACCTTGTATACGAAATTGAGTCAATCGGTCTTGCAGGATATACGCCTGAGCCTCTTTGCCCATATCCTCAGGCTGCCCCAGGAGTTTCATGACAGGAACCCCGTGGGACTGATCATGTCCCGCGTCATCAACGATCTGGGCTATATCGGACAGTTCCTCTCGAAAGCCTTTCTGCTTCCCGTCATGAACGTCGTGACGGTTGCCTTTTATACCGCATACCTGTTCAACCTGAATTGGAAGCTGGCAATAGTCGGTATTATCGCCGTTCCTTCCATGGTGATCATCTTACCCGGATTTAGTCGCAGGCTGGCCCGATTGAGTGAACAATACAGCAACAGTATGGCGAGCATGTCCAATTATTTTCAGGAGGCATTCTCCGGTATCGGCGACATACGATCCAACCAGACTTACTTCTTCGAGGAGTCCAGGCTCAAAGCGAGGATCAGGGACTTTTTCCGGATCAACCTCGACCTTGCAAAAACTACCGGCACGCTGGACTTCCTGATGCGATTCATAACGCAGTTCGGTCCCTTCCTTGTCTATCTCTACGGCGGGTTCCTGTGCATCCGGGGCGAGCTGGCAGTCGGCACCCTGGTGGCCACTATTGCCGTGATTCATAGTTTATACGACCCCGTGGATTCCTTTGTGAGCTTCTTCGAAGACTGGCGACAGGTAAAGGTGCGCTTCGACAAGCTTGACGAGTATCTGCGATTGAAACCGGAGAGCGATATTCTTGCTGAGGACGCAATTAGGGTCCTTCCCCGGGGAGATATCCGTTTCGATAACGTCCGCTTCGGCTTCAATGAGAGAGAAATACTGCTGCATGATATCCGGTTTACAGCAAGCCGTGGAGAGCGTCTGGCCTTTGTGGGAACATCCGGTTCGGGAAAAAGTCTTACCGCCGCCCTTCTGAGCAGGATATACAATCCACTGGGCGGAAAGATCATTGTCGGGGACAATGACATCAATTCCGTGCCTCTGTACGACCTGAGGTCCCAGATCGGCTACGTCAGCCAGGCGCCTTTCCTCTTTAACGATTCCATAAAGAACAATATCCTTTATGCATTACTGAGGAAAAACGGAGGCGACAGCGATCGCTTCGAAGACTGGATAGATCTTTCCAGGACAGAGGGTATCGATACGCTGGAAAAGCTGGACGGCGAGATGATCAGGGTGGTCCGGGAAGTCGGCTTGTTCGAAGACATCTACGAACTGGGCTTGAGGTCTCAATTGAACGGGACTGACGGAGGCGTTACAGAAGAAGCCAGGACTAAGGTCTTGCAGGCAAGAAGACTGTTTATCCGGGAAATGGCGGGCAGCGGTCCCCGGCACGTGGAGCACTACGAAGAGGACCGGTTCCTGGAATACTGCACCCTCCTGGAAAATATCGTATTTTGCCCTCTTTCGGCAACAATCGAGGGGTTTGGAACTATCAGGGAATTCACACGCCAATACCTGAACGCGCAGATGAGGCGTCTCGGCTTACTTGAGAGGCTCTTCCTCGTTGGGGCCCATCTTGCCCGGGAGGATAGTTTACTCCTTGAAAGGCTTCGCAGTAACAACTCCCCTCTCCTGGACCACCTCGGGTTGAGCAGAGATGAGATCGACACCAAAATGAAGGTGAGTGAAAAAATGGCTCTTCTCATGGAAGGGCCTCCGGCCATGGACCGGATCGATGCTGAAACGGCCGCGGATGTTCTTGACCTTGCTTACTGCCATGTGCCGGGCAGGTCGAAAGAGAACCTGGTGGACGACACGTTCAAAAACGATCTCCTTTCGGCAAGAAAGCTGCTGAGAGAGGCTCTCGGGAAAAGGGTGAGAGGAAAACCGGGATTTTTCAGTCGAGACGATTATATCGAATCGGGGAGCATCAGGGAAAATATCATCTTCGGTAATGTCGATCCATCGAGGAAAAGGGCGAATGAAATCATAGACGGCCTGGTAAGAAAAGCGGTGAGGGAGGCCGGCATTGAAGACCAGGTGATCGGCAACGGCCTGGCGTTCAATGTTGGAGAAAGGGGAAACAGGCTGTCCGGTGGACAAAAACAAAAGGTGGCCATTGCACGCATTCTTCTGAAGAATCCCTCGATTTTGATACTGGACGAGGCCACAGCCAGTCTGGATTCAGCCTCCCAGGCGCTCATCACCGAACTGGTCAGGGAAAAACTTGCGAAGAATACGGTAATTTCGATCGCGCACCGTCTCAATACGATCAGGGACTATGATAAAATCCTCGTGTTTGACAAAGGGCAGATTGTTGAACAGGGCACGTTTGAGGAGCTGATCGACAACGAGGGGTTGTTCAGCAGGTTGTTTCACGAGAGCAATTAAATGAAGATCGCCGTCCAGGAAGAGATCGAACACTTGAGGAAGATTTCTCTCTTCAGGAACTTGAAGCTCTCCGAGCTGAAGCTCATCTCGATGACGGTCGACAATTTCATCTACGAGGCAGGAGAAGTAATCGTAAAGGAAGGCGATGAAGGCAACGAGGCCTACGTCATCTATTCGGGGGCGGTGGAGGTCTATCGGACGCAGGCTGACGGAGAAGCGATCTCTTTGAATTTGCTTGGTCCGGGAAAGATCTTCGGAGAGATGGCCCTGTTCGGGGACGGATACCGCACGGCGTCGGTGAAGGCCACGGAAGAAACGCTCGTGGGCGTGATCGCCAGGGAAAAGCTCTACGAAGTGATACGTGAGTTTCCCGAGATAGCGATCGAGATGCTCAAGGTGCAAACCGAACGCTTCGCCGTCATGGAAGGCAGACTCATGCGATTGCTGCGGAAAGGAGGATAACCGCCATGAAAGTCTTTATCGTTTTACTGGCTCTGATTTTCGCGCTTCCTCAGTTTGCCGGGGCGGCAGAGGCTCCTTACAGCGCCATAATTATGGATATGGCAGGAGACATACTGGTGGAGCACGGGGGCAATGCAAGGCCCGCCGACGTTGGGGAACTTCTCTATCCCGGCGATGTCGTAGAGACCTCACGGGGAGCACGGATCACCATCAATTACGTGGAGTCCGGCCAGGAAGAGCAGTGGCCGGAAAACAGCAAGTTTTCGATAGGCAAAACCCAAACCGTACAGAAGAGCGCCGGGGTTATAGTAAGCAACAGAAAGATCGATGTCCCTGACCTTGAACAGGGGCAGGCAGGGGCCTATACGGTGAGAGGCAAGCAGGAAAAACCCAAGGTCCCGTGACCGATTCGTCGGATAAGCGGAAGAACCAAACGATCGAGCTGTCGCCACAAAAGTAAACGGGCTTTCGAACGTAAGCGCGCGCAATGAGGCCCGGAGTTGCGGCATGCGGCATAAGGCCTCCCGCTGCCGCCCAACGCGTACGATAGACACATCGAGCGGTCGGCCTTCCGCGCTACGCGAGATCAATCGGTTAAGGGAGGCCCCGGTAAAGGCCGGTATGCTTTTTCACCGGCCTGTACCGCGCGGAGCGGCCTTGTACTCGGTTAAGGCGCCGGGTCCAAAACGGCGTGAGACCAAAAGCTTGTGATTCAATCTCCACACTCCGCTGTGAGCGTCCCGCATGGCTGCGCCGATGGGCGAGAGAGCGCTGCATTTTGTGAATCATATCACTTCCAAGTGCGGCGGGTATCAACCCTAAACACTGCACATACTGAAGTGGCGCGCTTCTTCGCGGAAATGCCGGAATTGGCGCGCATCGGCTGGCTTCACTATCTGCGTCGCTACACTTCATTCATGGTAGGACAGCGCCCTGGCGTCCAGGGCGTCGGCTTTGCGCCTGGAAGGATTAGCCAAAAGGGGGTTAACAATCGAAGGTTTGCCGCCCCGGGACCTTACCATTGGTATGTCACAGCGCATTAACTTATCATAGTACAAATGGTATTTTTTTTAGGTCGGGAAGAAAAAAAATGCTTCCGGGTTGTTTATAAGTCTATCATACGAGGATGGGTGCGATTTCACGGAAATTCTACACCTCTTACTTCTGGATTGCCCTCCTCATATCGGCATGCATGCTGCTTGCCGATCACCCCATCATTCCGGGGCAGGGGACGTGGAATATACTCGAGCTTCGGACAATCGATTTCAGGTTCTTCTTCAAGGGTAAACCTGAAGAGGACGCGGCGAAGCGTATCGCCCTGATAGTAATCGACGAGAAGAGTTACAAAGGCATAAATGAACCCCTTGTCTTCTACCACACTCATATCTGCCGTGTAATCGACTACCTGGTAAAGAGCGGGGCGAAGGTCATCGGCATGGACATTCAATTGCCTTCGATTTCTCTGGAACAGAAGGTCTCCGGCGGTTATGAGAGTGTCTATACGCGAACCCTTCTGGCGGCCAGACGAGAAGGCGTAAACGTGGTGATAGGCTTCTATTCTCCCCAAACCGCTCCACTCCAAACCTATCTGGCTGCTGTGGGACGGGACAACCTTGCCACATTCGGGCTTACCGCCGATGCGGATGATTTCATAAGACGGCAGCAGTTATATTTCTCAAATAAAGGGCAGACGTATGATTCTTTTGCGTATCTTCTCGCCAAAAAGTCCGAGGGGAGATCGCTGAATCGAACCGATAAGGTTGTCCTGATCGATTACACGCTCTTGCGCGGTATCCCCATTTATTCCTTCAAAGACATATATGACTCGAGCATTCAGCAGCCTCACCAGGAAGGCGAAAGCCCGTTCAAGGGCAAGACCGTTATCATCGGCGCGCTTCTATCTCTTGAGGACAGACACGCAACGCCCCTGGGATCCTCTATCCTCAAGGACAAAAATAAAAGGACCCCCGGGGTCCTCATTCACGCTGCCGCCCTCAATACCCTGCTTTCAGGCGTCTCTTTCCGGGAGCCCGGTCGGTTGGCAGGCGCCTTCTTTATTTTGATCGCATCTGTACTGGCCGTTTTCCTCTGTCATAACCGGAGACCGTTTTCCGCGGCGCTCTTCTGCGCCTTTGAACTGGTTGTCATTCTCGCGGTTTCTATTTTGGCATTCGATCACCTCTACGTGATCCACCTTATACCGCTGCTTTCGGCCGTTGTTCTATCCTTTGTCGGGACCACCGTTTTCCATTATTACAGGGAAGAGCGGGGGAGGAAAAAGATCAGAGAACGTTTCGCGTCTTACGTTCCGGAGCGGATTATAGAACAGATTGTGGATGCCGGCATCGAAGAGCTGACACAGGGCGAACGAAGAGAGGTAGCGCTTTTGTTTTGCGATATACGTGGTTTCACGCCTTATTCGGAGAAAAATAAAGCAGAGCCCAGGAAGATCGTCAACTTCCTTAATCACTATCACAAGGAGATGACGGAAATTATACTGAACAACAACGGCACTGTCTCCCAACTGACAGGGGATGGCATATTCGCCTTTTTCGGCGCCCCCGTAAACCTTGACAACTCCGTGGCTGCCGCCGTCAAATCCGCACTGGAAATGAAGGAAAAGGTTGCCGAATTAAGGCCGAGATGGCGGGAATACGGCATGGACGATATGAGAATAGGCATTGGAATTCATTTCGGCGAATCTATTGTGGGCAATATAGGATCGGTGAAGAAAATGGCCTACGTCGCTATCGGGGATAACACCAACGTGGCCTCCCGCATTGAAGGGCTCACAAACGATATGCAGGAAACAATACTGTTGAGCGGCGCTGCGTATCTACAGGTGAAGGATATGGTAAATGCGAGACCGCGGGGTCCGGCAAAAATCAAGGGGCACAGCGAAGTGGAAGTATTTGCCCTTGACGGACTGGACAATGGGCATGTTCGGGCAGTGGCCCATGAGTGAAAACAGGGACCGTCCAAAGGACAGGCAAGAGTGGATCGAGGTCATTTTACCACAAATGCTACCCGGGGGGTTTCGACCGGGTCGCTTTGGCCTCCTTGCCACACCCTGGCCTGCAGGGTGTACTCACCGCGGGAAAGCGGCCATAGAAACTGGTGCTCGTCTTTTCCGGTCTCCCCTGCCGGTTTTCCGTTAAGTACCCACTCGACCCTCTCAGGCTTGATCTTTTTGGAGATTCTAAACGCAAACGCCTGAAGTTCGACAGGAATTCTGGGGTCTACGGCGATCTGAAGGTCAGGCGAGGGTTGGAGCAACTGGATGCGGGATGCCTCCTGGCGCCGGATGCCCGATGCGTCATGAGGGGTGCTAGGATCTTTTCCCACACCTGCTCCGTGTGCAGCCCCAACAGAATGAAGCGAACACAGCTCGACAGGGGCCATGCCCGGCTCGAATTTTTCGTCCATGCGCGGACAGTCGGGGCCGGCAAGCATTCCGCTCACTGAGCATATGCTCACCGACTGGAGGCCGGGCCACGCTGTAAAAGAGCCCGTTTCTCCCTCCCGGTTCAGTTCCGCGAAGATCGCCCGCAGAACGAGCGCCGGGCCCATGGCGCCGGTTATTCCCCTGGTCGGCCGGTGGTCTAGATTTCCCATCCACACGCCAGCGGTGTACCGGTCGGAAAAACCGACCGCCCAGCAGTCCCGATGGTCGGTGGAAGTCCCCGTTTTCACGGCTGTCAGGACCGGAAAGCGCAGGAGGTTGCCCTCTCCGAATTCGAGGCGCCTTGCCTGGGGGTCCGACAGTATGTCGCCAATCATTGCCGCCGCACCCGGCCCGATCACCTGACGTATTTCGCCGGGGGGCAGGTAGCGCCCGGATAGGATTCGCAGCGGCCGGAAGACGCCGTAGCGGGCCAGGGTCGAATAAGCCTGCACAAGCTCAAAGAGGCTCACTTCGCCATCTCCCAGGGCAAGGCCGTGTCCGTAGAAGTCAGCCGATTTATTGAGGCCCGATATGCCGAGCAGGCGCAGCCACTGGAGAAACCGGTCGGTCCCCGTGAACTGGATCGTCCTGACCGCCGGGGTATTCAGGGAATTTCCAAGCGCAACCCGCAGCCTGAGCGGTCCGTAATAAGTCCTGCTGTAATTGTGGAAGCTGTGAAGACCCGAACCGGCAGCTTCGGACAAAGGAGAATCTTCTATAAGCGTTGCAGCGGTCCATCCCATTTCCATCGCAAGCGCATAGAGAAAGGGTTTCAAGGTGGAACCCGGCTGTCTGGGCACCGTTACGGCATCCACCCACCCCTGCGATTCTCCTGCTGACAGGCTTTCGCTCACCCATGCAAGCACCTCTCCGCTCCGGTTGTCAACAACGAGTGCGGCTCCATCGCCCACGTCGCTCGATCTCAGCGCTTCGAGGCGGTTCCACAGTATTTGCCGCACTTCCTGCTGAACGCGCCCGTCAAGGCTGGTGGCGATCCTGCCGCTGGAGTTCAATACCTCGGCCCCGGCGGTATTTAGTACGTACTGAACGAATTGAGGCGCCTGGATTACTCTGCGGGAATGAGCGAATTCAAAGCCCTCGGAAAGAGCGGCCCTGTATTCGGCTTCACTGAGCAGTCCCTTGCCGCGCATATGTGCTGCGAGCTTCGACAGGCGCCTTTCAAGGGGTGAGCGCCGTTGTCTTAAATCGAGACCGGAAGGCGCCCGCACGAGGACCGCCAGCGCGAGGCTTTCCTTCACATTCAGAGTTGCGGGATCGCGGTCGAAATAGAAACGGGCCGCTTCCACGACCCCCCGCCTCTGATGACCGTATGGGACCTGGTTCAGATAGAACTCCAGGATCTCGCTTTTCGAAAAACGTTTCTCGAGACTCGCCGCCTCGATCCCTTCGAGCCACCTGGACCATACGGTTCGCGGCCTCGGGTGAAGCATGCGGATCACCTGTTCCGTAATAGTGCTTGCTCCCCGCACCCCTTTCATAGCCCGCAGGTCTTGGACCAGGGCGTGTACGCGGGCCAGCCAGTCCACCCCGCCGTGGCTCGGAAAACGCCGGTCTTCCGACTCGATAAACGCATTTTGCAGAAGCGCCGGGATTTCGCGCAAAGGAACAGTTTGAACGCTCCACCTGTTCTGATAGCTGATCGACAGCGCACTTGAACCGCTTCGGTCGAGAAGCTGAGGCTTCCTTACTTCCGAGTCGCCAAAGAAAAGAGCGGCGGGCATCGGTTGAAGGTCCCGGGCCGTTTTCCAGGCAAGCAGCCCCGCCAGGCCCCCGATAAGGCAAAGCCCATAAATTACAAACTTTTTTACTAACTCCAGACACGGATGAACACGGATGGACACGGATAAATTCCTAAATTGCTAAATTCCTCAATCCCTTGAGTTTCTTCTGTAAATACAGGCCGAATACAGGTGCTGATCCCGCAACCAATTGATTTCATTGACTATTGGAATCGCATTACTGCAAAAAACAGCGGAACTTTACCCGGTAAAGACATTTTCTTAAATGTTTAGAAGTGTTTAATGCGAGTCTGCAATTTCTCGATCCCCGGGACCAGGCCCTGAGTTCCCTAATTCTTCAAATTTAATTGTATCATGAAAGGATTTGGCGTACAAAACGGCAACCAGAAACGGCAACCAGAAGCGGCAATAGAAGCGGCAACCAGAAGCGGCAAAATTCAGTGAACAGTGAACAGAAAAAAATCCGACGGCTGGCCACTTACGACTGATACGAAATTGCGTTCAAGAGAGTATTAAAAGCGTTTAAAAACGTGGGGTTGGGGGGACATGCTGTCCCCCCAACCCCCACACCCCCATCGCCGCTCTCCATGTCCGGGCCACCATCCGGCTCACGATGGCGCTTCGGCGGCGGCCTTCGGCCGATCTCCACGCCCCGCGAGGTGCCGGCGCTCGGCCACACGCGCTTGCGCGTGTGGCCGAAATCCCCGGATTGGGTCCGGGGAAGGCTTGGCAGGCTCTGGGGGGGGGGATGCGGGGGAACGGCCTGTTGCCTAAAAGGTTTTTGAAACAGCCAAATATCTCCAACCAGGCGATATGGCCTGAAGGGGTTTGTAAAAGAAACATAATAGCCGGGAAAATGACCCCACCCGAGTAATCAAGGCGACTGTGCGTGCCGCCCCATAAGGGGGTTTCCCCCTTTTTGGCATTGCCATTGCCACTGCCTTGGCAATGCCTGGCTCTTTGACATATCGAACAAGAATCAGAATGTTCTGAATGGCGGCTGTGAGGTACTCCTGGATCTGTACTCTCCACAGCCTTCTCCAGCGGGCTCGTTTGAACCCCAGTGGCACGGCCCTGGCAAAGCTTCTTTCCATAAGGTGCTTGCGAGTCCTTATGTCCCTTCTGGACGCGGGCTTCAGTGCCTTTTCGCGCATATACTCAATTTCGTCATATCTGAGATGGCGCTGTATGGTTCTGCCCTTCCTGGAGGCTGTGGTGCACCGATGGCGAAGCGAGCATGCTTTGCAGACCTTCGTTAAACACCGGTATTCGAAGGCGGTATTTTTTTTGCTGTATTTTCTACAACTTAGCAGGTTTCCCGCAGGACACAGGTAGGTGTCATCCTGCGGATTGTAGCTAAACAACTCATCAGAGAAGATGCCCTTTTTCTTGTGGGTGGTATTAAGTGAAGGGATGTGAGCCTCTATGCACCGATCATGGCACTCAAGATAGTTTTGGGCAGTTCCATACTGAGAGTCTGCGACCACCACCCGGGCCTGTCTCCGAGTGTTTTGGCCGTGTTCATCAATGAGCTCGGAGAGCATATGGCCCTCGTTGACATCTCCGGGGGTAACTTCGGCAGCGGTTATGACTTCAGATTTGACATCAACTGCCCGGTGGACCTTGTAGGAAGGCTTGGCAGGCCCCCTTTTGTGGCGGACAATCGCGGCATCGGGATCGGTTGTGGACATACGGGTACTGTTGACCAGTCTGCGATCCTCACCCCCTTGGCAGTCATCGTCGAGCCGGGTCTCGAGTTCGCGAAAACTGTGCCTGACGCGTCGCCTCAGGCCTTTGGTCTTAACTATGGAGTTTCTTGAGGCATCGGCCTGGATGAGGCTTGCATCCAGGAAGATCTTCGATCCATCGATAAGGCCCGCCTCAATGCATTGCCAGACGATTCTTTCAAAGAAGCTCTTAAAGGCGGCGCTTCCCCATCGGGCTCTGGCCTTGCTTAGCACACTATGGTCGGGGACCGGCTCGTCAAGGTCCCAGCCAAGAAACCAAGCCCAGTCGATCCTCTCGGGGATAGTGGCCATCAGCTCACGCTCAGATCGGACGTTATAGAGAATCAGCAGGAGCATCAATTTGAGGATAACCGGAGGGGGAACCGAGACATTGCCGTTTACCCCGTAGCTCTCCGCGACCTCTTTGTAGGTGAAATCAAAGTCGATTAGGTCCTTGATTTTGCGCAGGGGGTGATCCGAGCGCACCCTCTTGTCAAGGCAAAATCCGTGGTAGAACAGTTTGACTTGTTGGCCTCTGGCTTGGCGACCCATCATGGCAACCGACTCCTAGTTAAAATGATGGGCCAATTTACCACAATGACTAACACTTACAACAACTTAATCGCTTTTCTATCACTAAATTAGAGCTGCGGGGGAAGTATTTGGGCAACAGGCCGGGAATCATTCCCCCGCTCTTTTGCGTTACTGCAATCTTGAACGCAACTCGGTATCAGATGGTCACGCCAGCTCCGAATGGCACGAAGTACGTGCCGCTGGTGTTCCTTATGTCCTCCCAATCCTTTTCTACCGAAATGAAAATTTACTTCAACAAACACCGGCTCCCCCTCGTCTGGGAACATGAGATCAAAGCCGGCAATGTCGATTCCGACATGCCTGCAAAACGCACGGACAGCGGAAACGCCCTTCTGCTGCAACTCGGGCCAGCCCCCATGATCGAGTCTCCCGCCTCGGCAGACGTTGTTGTAAAATTGCCCACCACCAACACGAAAATAGCTAACGGCCTGGTCTCCGTAGATGACCACACGAAGATCTTTTCCACCGTGTTCCACCCACTTTTGGATCAAAAGGGGCTTATCCTTTGGGAGATTCAGAAGATACTTGGGTACATCTTCCCGCCCATAGATTGGAAAGACCGTCTCGCCCCCTCCACCAAGGTCCCCTTTGAGTACAATCGGATATCCCCAAGGGGATCCGTGTTCGTTTAGGTAGGCTTGCATACAAAGAGGGGTCTCAAAGACAAGGCTGTCCGGATGCCGAACTCCCATTCTATGAAAGAGATGAACTTGCCTGGTCTTGCCCTGGAAATTGAACCGAGCCTCCAGGCGTGGAAACCAATCTTTTGCATGTTGAGTAATGCTCCGATATGTCCAAGGAGAGACGTGCGAAGGCAGTAATACGCCAGCAGCCTTCCGGAGAAGGTCTATTGTTCTTGGATCCTCGATCGTGGTGAATGGAGGAAGGTTTTCCTCCATTCTGATCTCAGGCCGAAAGGAGACAAAGTAGGGCGGCATCAACGACTCCAATAAGGAGAAAATTTATGGACAGCATTCATTGGGTTTAAGAATGGTCCACATGCATGCAATCGCTCTTTGCTATATACATGAAATAAGGAAAGAGGCAACCCATGCAAGGTGAACAAACATCCCATCAGCTTCACATCTTCCTGAAAAAGCCTGTAGCCATCCCGGTTGAATATTGTGGGCCTGCCCGAGAAAGGATAGACTGCTTTGGAGAGCATGACGGCTCTAAACGTTCTTGCCAGATCTTTGAGTTCAGAATGGGCCAAAGGTGAACGAAACTTATGATTAGGGAACGCTGCGTTCTTCCGTCCTGTATTTGTCAAGGTCCGGGAGAGCTGTGTTGATTGCAAAATGCTCAGCGTAAACACGTTTCCAGGCAGTCTTAGAGTGCTCATTTCAATGCCAAAAAGGGGCCTCTAAGCCACGAGAACGCCCTTCCCATCGCTTCTTCTCACGGGAGATCAAGCACTTCTCCTGGCCCGACCTAATGCCGATACAATAGGAATGGTTTCCGCCGACGCCGCTTGCTCACCTCTTTGCTGGACCCCAATTTGTTTCCCGCTTCAGAGCTGGCCCGTCTCTATCATATGCGTTGGGACATCGAGACTTTCTATCGCGATTTTAAGCACACCCTGCGTGCCACCTCCTGGCATTGCCACACTCCGAGTTCCTTTCACCAGGAGATCCTGGTACACATGATCGCCCTCTGCCTAATCCGCATCGCCATGTTAGAAGCCAGTCGCCTTAAAAACCTGTCCGTGGCTCAATTGAGCTTTGCACGCGCCCTAACCGAGACACGCCTATTCTTGAAGCTCTTAATGTCGGCTTGTGATGTGGGCCTCTGGCCTTCCATATGGGCGGAATTTGTGCAATGCTGTGCACGACATCGGGTGGATTCTAAACCAGGCCGCCAATTTCCAAGAGACCGGCAGGAATATCGAAGAAAGAGTCGAGGGCTGGAGAAGCGACGCCGGGGACGAAAGCCTAAATTCAAAACCGCATCGCTGCTGCCGCTACAGTCGGAAACCCGCAAAGACAGCAGGGGCAACACATATCTGTTAAGTTAACGGCATTAGGCCCGACCCCAGTTCGAGTGCCTTTATAGAAGCACTCAATCACTTTTCGTGTGAGCCGCAAGTCCACCTTCATGCGGATAAGTCGACACGGGACGCTGTAATAATGACCGTCCACTTCCACGTGGTAGTCGGGGCCAAGCGTTGTCCGTTTCCATTCGGCATACTCATAGCGCCTCTCAGGCAAGGGTCGCAGGGCCGGGCGGTCAATTTTTTCAAACGCTATCGTCCTTGAACCCTCAAGTTTTTGAAACGGGCGGCGGTTTATTTCGACGAGCTTTTCCCGGATGACGCTATTTAGCTCGGCAAGATCAAAGAACGTGCGGTTTCTCAGCGGAGCAAGAATCCAGCGCTCGGCCTGCAAAACTCCGTTTTCCACCTTCGCTTTGTCCTTAGGTTTTCTCACTCGGGCAGGAATAACAGATACCGAGTAATGGTCGGCAAACTCCCGGTAAGTTGGATTGAGTTCGGGTTCGTAGCGGTGAGGACTACTTACTCCTGAGCGTAAATTATCAGGGACGATAACTTCCGGAACGCCCCCAAGGTATTCCAGTGCATGAACATGGGACCCAATCCAATCGGGAAGGCTCTGCGTCCAGGTTGCCTCAGCAAAAATGTAGCTGGAGGCACCAAGTACGGCCAGGAAAAGCTGTGCTTCCCGGATTTGACCGCTCAATGAATCAACTACGGGAATCGTTTGGCCGGCATAGTCTACAAAGAGCTTCTCTCCAGCCTTGTGTTTTTGCCGCATTACAGGATCGACCAACCCAAGCCAGATTCGATAGAGTTCGCAAAACTGGCTGTACTGGAAGCCATCGGGATGAGCGGTCTTGTACTCTTGCCAGAGAAGGAAAAGCGTT
Source organism: uncultured delta proteobacterium (assembly GCA_963805125.1). Taxonomy (GTDB): domain Bacteria; phylum Desulfobacterota; class Syntrophobacteria; order Syntrophobacterales; family Syntrophobacteraceae; genus SbD1. The sequence continues at coordinate 948,114 of CAWDTD010000003.1, forward strand.
ACTCCTTTGCGTTTGAGCTCCTTCTGAACCTCAGCCCAGTCTGGAATCGGCCGTGTTGCCCCGGCATGAAGTTCCTTTTTGATAAACAGCAATCGGTCGAGTTCCTCGTCATCAAGATCTACGGGCCATGTAAGTCCGGCTTTCCTGGCCCTCTCCAAGTAATCCCCAACAGTGCTCCGGGCAATCGAGCAAGCATGGGCAATCTCCCGATTACTCAGTCCCCGATTGTACTTGAGCCTCAGTACTTCTCTTGTTTTTCGCATGGATAACCTCTCTGCTGGCATCTGTTGTCACACTCTCCTCACTTGAGTTTTTGACTGAACAGATACCCCGAAGACTCAGATTATCCAGCACTGCTTGCAGTCGGAATGAAAAGTTCTATGCCTGGCCGCCTTGCTCCGGAATGGGTGGCCGGAATGGATCGGAATGGGTGGCCGGCTTGCGTCGGAATCAGTGGCCGACTTCAAGCGGAATATGCAACCCGAGAGAATTCCGCTTTTTGGGGAGAATTCCACACTTCAAACCGCGCGATAAACACCGCGCGATAAACCGACTGGACAAATGGAATCATCTCATCTACCCTAGCGGTTAGGGCATTACGGTGATACGATGTAGAAGGGCAATGAAGACTAATCTACGTATTTGGGGCTTATTTTGATCGATGCATAGGAGAAAAACTATGTTCGGTTTTTTCAAAAAGAAACGGTCCTTCGATGATACTCAAAAGTCCAAATTTGTCGAAGCAATCTCTGGCATGCTCGAAACGCAAAAAATTGTTGTGGGTAACCGTTCAATCGAAGACAGTGAAGGCTGTCTTAATCGAAAGGCCATTGGATATATTTATGGCTTCATCGATGCAGCGCTTACTACGATTGGCCAGGACATGAGCGATACCACGATTGGGGTTCCGATCACATTTCACGTGTTGGACAGACTTTTCCCTGGTCAAGGAAATAAATACACGCAATTCCTAATTGATCGAATGGGGAAAGATCCGGAGGTAACACTAGGGGCGCAGCATGGTGGCCAACAATACATTGACTTCACTAAGCCGGGATGTAAAGGTGCATCCATGGGGTTTGCTCGTTTTATACTGGAGGATGCCAAACATTAATAGAGATGAACTACAACTTCATCTTAGGGAGAGTACATGAAGATCGTTGCCGGTATCGGGCTTTTCTTCTTCCTCTACTGTTTGATCCAAATTATCGTTGGATGGCAGCACAGAAGCAAAATTGAGAAAATGCTATGGTTCCTTGTTATCGCGGTTGGTAGCAGCTTATGCGTTTCAGTTTTTATCCATTAGGATCAACATCTACACAGCTTTCGAGGTCATATGAACCAGCAGAATAATCACATGTTCACTCTCGGCGAAGCCGCCATGGCGTATGCACTCTGTGCTGAGCAGATACTCGGCTCTGATTCTTCATTCCTTGAGGGTAATCCAGAGACCATACCCGTTTTCGTCAGTTTACTATTCCAGTCGTTAGAGATCAGTATAAAACATGCCGGAATCGAATCGCGCTTATTTAAGATGGATGAAGTACGCAGCAAAAATACCAGACAAGGTCATGGCGTAAAGGAGCTTGCAGCATTTGCCGTGGCAAGACTGGATGAGGATCCTTTCGATCCGAAGGAACTTACAGCACTCTTCGTGGAAGGACTCTACGGCGACCATTTCGATCCGATTGTGAAAGCGATGACCTTCTCTAATAAGAACGGAAATGGAAGCGATATCATCAGAAAGATGATCTGCGGCAAGGAGTTCGAGAAAACCCGACTATTCTATTACAAGCGGGATCTCGGATATGGGGAAGTATCCCAAGGGGACTTCGCGATTCTCCAACCTATTTCAGACTGGGTCGCAACTTTAAAACAAACGGCAGCGAATCTGAAATCGACGATTAATATCCTGTCTCAGTGGAAAGCGTCTCCGTCAAAGTCAGAGCATTTCACTATCTGGTTGAGCACAGAGGCGAACTCGGGGCATCCGCAGGAAGCTGCGTGATCGAGTCCCTAAGGACAGAAAAGATGTTAAGAGTTGAGCCACTTTGTAAAGGGACGGCTTTGGCTGAGTACCAGGTGCTAAAACTCCTGGGTCAGGGAGGTTTTGGAACAACGTATCTATGCATAGACGGCAATCTAAATCGTAGATGCGTGATAAAGGAGTATAGTCCGCATTATTTGGTAGAGCGGAGAGGCAACGGTGGGATCAAAGCTCAACAAAGAGACTACCGTACCCATTTTGCGGCTGGACTTAGAGAATTCCTTGAAGAAGCTCGCCGCCTTGCCCGCTTCAAGCATCCGAACATTGTATCAATTAACCGCTACTTCGAAGCAAATGGAACAGGCTATTTCGTCATGGAATATGAAACCGGCAACAGTTTGCGCGATTTTCTATCAATTCAAGGAAGACAATTTGGAGAAGTTGAAATAGAAGCAGTCATTCTCCCACTTTGCGATGGCCTTGAGGAACTTCACCGACAGGCGCTAATCCACCGCGATATTAAGCCAGACAACATAATTATCCGATCCGACGGCTCGCCTGTCCTTATAGACTTCGGTGCTGCCGTTGAAGTTCGTCGTTTGGAACACTCTGCCTTGCCGGTCTTAGCAACCCCCTTCTACGCTCCTGTCGAACAATTCGATCCTAATCTTCCTCAGGGTCCATGGCTCGATATCTAGCCCTGGGAGCCACAATGTATGAGATGATATCAGGATCTCCTCCCCAAGCATCTCTCGAAAGGGCAAGACAAGACAAGCTTGTTCCTGCCAGAGAGATTGGTCGTGGTAATTACGGGGACCGTTTGCTAGGGCTGATTGACAAAAGCCTATCGTTGGATTACGCCGAGAGACCGAACAGCATTGAAGAGTTTAGGACTTTTCTCAAGATCGATAATGACAAACTTCTTCGGAGCATCATTAATGGTATTTCCGTCAAGGCAATGGGTCACTTCCTCAATTGGGCAAAGCCAAATCCCGGATTGTATGTTGACGAGTTCGTGGCCTTCATTATCTGCTTCCCTATAATTGATTTATCTTGGAGGATTGGAAAGGGAACACCGACCAAGGATTTGTTTTTGAGCCTATATCGAACGCTGAATAATAGTGACCTAGAACTATGTCATAAAATGGCGCTGGAGGCTGGATTTTCGAGCCACCGACGCAATCTCACGCTCAAGACGGTTATGACACGTATCGACGAATACGCAGCAACCTACCTCCTCGATAGGCAGGCAGAACAGTGGACCTATGAAGGTACTCGTTTGCAGTGCGCCAGAAACTGCCTTGCACCGGAAGCTGAAAAGGATAAGCAAGGTTTCATGGATTTGATGGAAGATGTTATTGACCGTGCTCGTGGCCGTGTAAAGAAGGAGTTCGGAAAAGCTTTTCGAAAAGTTGAGTTGAGAATGACTCCACAAGGTTGGAAAAAGGAAATCCGCAGCTTTGTCTAGCATTCAACTGCCAACTGCTTTTAATTATTGTTGATTAACACGGATGCGGCACTGCCTGAGGTGTATCACAGCGCATATTCAATATCTATTGTGTATTTGTATTCCACCCAACAAGGATGAGCGTTGACATTAGACTGACATATGTATTGGTCAGAATGATTTGTTCTATGCTTGAGTATCATGTCTCTTACTACAGAGCTTAAATCAAAAGTACCATCACATTCCTGGTTCTTGCAATCATAAGTAAACAACGTCTTGTCGTCAGGCTTATAGATGTGGGTTTGTTTGGGCGTTTCCTCCCACCCACCTGCCCCATCTAAGGATGTGCTGTAAGATATTGAGATGGACCTCACGTTAGGATAAATCTCGCTTATAGGTCGTGCATTTGTCATCTGAGAGTGTTTTATCTCCTCCCGCGTTCGCTTGGCTGAATGTTTGGACTTTGCCATCGGTCGTTCTCTCCTAAAGTTGCCAAACGTATTCCATCATTATTCGTAGTGGTTTCGTCAACTCGATTTGGCCCACTTTGATATTTTAATTTGGCCCACCCCTGTCCATTGATCTTTCCTCTGCTCTAATGACGGACTTCCTACAGACAGAGCCGTGAAGAGCCGCCGAGAATGGGTCCTCCCATGACTCGTCGGAGGCGGCTAAAAGCGGCGGTACGGTGAACTCTGCGAACCATCACTTCTTCACGCCCTTCCTCTTCTCAATCGTCCTTCTGAACCGGTACGATTCGTCTCCGGTCTCAATGATGTGCGCCTGGTCTGTCAGCCGATCCAATATCGCCTTGCAGAGCCTGGCATTTGGAAACATCGTGGTCCATTCCGAAAACGGCAGGTTTGTCGTGACGATCACAGCTGCCCGTTCCGCCCGCCCGGATATCACCTGAAAGAGCAACTCGGCTGCCGGTTCCGGTATTCCCACATAGCCCATCTCGTCAATGACAATCAGTTCATAACGAGTCCAGCGGTTGGTGATCCGACTCAGTTCGCTTTTGTTTTTTGCTTCCATAAGATCATTGACGAGCGCCGCAGCGGTGGTGAACCGAACCCGCTTTCTCTGCCGACACGCAGCCACAGCCAAGCCAATTGCCAAATGGCTCTTTCCTGTTCCTGTCTCACCCAGGAAGATGACGGGTTCGCTGCGTTTGATATAACCCCCGTCGGCAAGGTTTCGAATCAATGCCGCAGGCACGGCAGGCGCCTTTTCAAACTCAAACTCATCCAGGGTCTTCACCTTTGGAAAATGAGCATCCACAACACGCCGGGCAATGGCATTACGCGCCCTTTCCTCCACCTCGGCCTCAAGCAGGGCTTCAAGGTAGCTCAGGTGGCTTTGCCCCTGTCTGGCCGCCTCCTCGGCAAGGCGTGCAAATTGAGCGCAAACGGTTGGAAGATGCAGCTCTTTGGCATACCGGACAATCGTCGATTGCTGTAACTCCATGGACGGGATAATCATTGCATTACCTCCGTCCCCGGCCACTCGCGCAGCAACCGGTCATACTCATTCATCTGTGGCTGGGGGCGGTCGTAGCGGCTAAGAATCCCTATTTCCAGTGCATAATCTGCCCTTAGCGCTTCATGGCCGTCATTTTCCAGCAACAATCGCAAGGCGCTCACATCGAAGCAGCCCAGTTCCAGCGCATGGCTCACAGCTTCTTCGAGTTTCCTCCACCCATGCTTTTGCCCAAGCATGAGGATCTCAACCATCACACGGGTCCCGTCCTGTTTGCCGTGCCGCTGCCGCAGTTCCTCCCAGAACCGGTCGTAGTCTGCCGGCCATCGTCCCTGTGTGCGCCATTGCTCAAGTGCCGTGCTGCCCGCTAAAGCCCCCGGCTTCTTCAACAACACCTCAAGGTAGTGTTCCAGATTCAGGACTTGGCTGTACCGGCCAAATGAGCGCTCGTGGCGGGCTATACACCTGCCCTGATGCCAGATCTCTACATGAGCCGGGTAGACTTTCGCGCACACCTCCACCCCTACGGCTGCCGGGACCGAGTAGAAGTTAGTGAGCACCTTTACCGTCCCCTTTGAATTAACCTGCGGGAAGTGAATCCCAGCAATCTGGAATCCTTCCCGCGCCAGAGGCAACAGGTGGTCGTGCTCCCTATTCATTGCCTCTCCGACACTGCCGCTGCGACCACTTATTATCCGTGCCTCATCCTCTCTCGAGCCTTCCAGCAACTGCCGATTTAAATCCTCAATATCCTTGGCTTCCGGAACAGGAACCAAGTGGTTGCGTCGAAAATAGCCTCCCTCACCTTCAACGCCGCCCTTCTCATGCCCACACCCGGGAGTGCAGAACTGCGATTCGAATCCCCAGTGAGATCGAAAGGCTATGAACCGCTCCGTCTCCTCTCTTTGATATCCCCGCAATATCTTCTTCACCGCAGAGGAGAGATTGTCGTAGCGCAGTACTTTGAATACTCCTCCAAAATATCCAAACCCCAGTTCATGTGCCTCCAGAAAGGCTTGCTGGCTCGCATGAGGATAGGCCCGATGGAAGGCTCCGCCACTGGCCATGCTGCGCATGCAGAAAAGATAGAACTTGCGTTCCTCACCATCCAACTCCACTTTGGCTTCATACCAGTCGATCTGCGCCTCTTCCCCCCAATCGTAGGACTGCTGGATGAACACCTCCCGGCCAAGCAGTCCCAACTCCTCTTTGCGCTCCCGTACGTACTTGCGAACCGTCGACTCCGATATCTCAAGATCCGGTGTCTCCTTTCGAAGCCGACACCAGATCCGATGTGCCGTATGCCGCTGCTTCCTATGCACACGCTTATCCGCTTCAAGGATCCCATCGATCAATGATTGGGCCTGACTGACTTTGGGCTTCCTACGGACAGCCCTCTTTCGTTCCGCAGGAATCGCATTGGATAGTGCTTCCCGCACCATACGGCGGTGCACTCCAAGCTTTTTCGACACCCCATTGATTGTCCCCACTCCATACTCGTACTCTCGTCGTATCTCCTCAAACAGCGCCACTTTCCCTTTCCTCCCCAAGTGTGCCTCCTTTCCAGTAGTAATTTCACTGGATTAGGATACACAACTTCTCTTTTTGGGGTGGGCCATTTCTGAGTATCAAAGTGGGCCAAATGAGAGTATCGAAATCAGTAGTAGGCTTTCGGGCGAACATAGCATGGATCTTTAGATTTGTCATCGCTAGAAGCAGAGAGTTCTCACGCCTCTCCAGAGCATCTTCGAATTTCCCTCTCTTCTCTCCAATTGTGCTGAAGGTCCTCTTCGACCTTGAAGGCGGAAACGAGTGCGTCACCTTAAACGGAAATAGTCTTAAAATGGTTCAGGGAAAAGGTCAATGTGCGGGGAGGTGTGCACGGCTCTTGATTTGTGGACATGTTGCGCCAGTTAGCAAACGTTATCTCCCGAACCCCCTTCTTTTTTGCACCCCTTTTCATTTATAAAGAAAATTCGATCGCCTTTATGTGGACCGTTCTTAAACCCAATGAATGCCATTTATACTATTCATTTTGGAGCAGGTTATGCCGCCCTATTTTGTCTCCTTTCGGCCTGAATTAACAATGGAGGAGAATCTTCCGCCATTCGCCTCAATAGAGGCTCCCAGAGCTATAGAGCTTCTAAGGAATGCTGTTGGCGTAGTATTGCCTGCGCACGTCTCTCCTTGGACGTACCGGAGCATTACTCAATATGCAAAAGCTTGGTTCCCACGCCTGGAAACTCGGTTCGATTTTCAGGGGAAGACCCGGCAAGTTCATCTCTTCCACAAAATGGGGGTTCGACATCCCGAAACACTTGTTTTCGAAAATCCTGTCCGTCTGCAAACGTCCCTGAATGAGAACGCTTCGCCATGGGGGTATCCATTTGTGCTCAAAGGGGACCTCGGCGGAGGTGGCGAGGCGGTATTTCCGATATATGGGCAGGAAGATGTGCCCCGGTATCTCCCGAACCTTCCGGAGAATCAGCCGCTTCTGATTCAAGAATGGGTGGAACACGGCGGGAAAGACCTTCGTGTGGTCATGTATGGAGACCAGGCTGTGAGTTATTTTCGTGTGGGCGGCGGGCAGTTTTACAACAATGTCTGCCGGGGCGGAAGGCTTGACCATGGGGGCTGGCCCGAGTTGCAACAGAAAGGGGTTTCGGCTGTCCGCGCGTTTTGCAGGCGTGCGGAAATCGACATCGCCGGATTCGACCTCATGTTTCCGGACGATGGGGAGCCGGTTTTCATTGAAGTGAACTTTCATTTCGGCAGAAAAGGACCAGGGGGCTCCAGGGAGCACCAGAAATATGTGCGAAATGCGATTTGGAGCTGGCGTGACCTTCTGTTAGCGACCCATTGAGCGGATTATCGAATTAAGGCTAATTGTAATGAAATTCACAAAGCCCTCAGGTACATAAAAAGTGCCTAAATACCTTGTGAAGTGTCAGGCCGAAAGGAGACAAAGTAGGGCGGCATCAACGACTCCAATAAGGAGAAAATTTATGGACAGCATTCATTGGGTTTAAGAATGGTCCACATGCATGCAATCGCTCTTTGCTATATACATGAAATAAGGAAAGAGGCAACCCATACAAGGTGAACAAACATCCCATCAGCTTCACATCTTCCTGAAAAAGCCTGTAGCCATCCCGGTTGAATATTGTGGGCCTGCCCGAGAAAGGATAGACTGCTTTGGAGAGCATGACTGCTCTAAACGTTCTTGCCAGATCTTTGAGTTCAGAATGGGCCAAAGGTGAACGAAACTTATGATTAGGGAACGCTGCGTTCTTCCGTCCTGTATTTGTCAAGGTCCGGGAGAGCTGTGTTGATTGCAAAATGCTCAGCGTAATCACGTTTCCAGGCAGTCTTAGGTGCTCATTTCAATGCCAAAAAGGGGCCTCTAAGCCACGAGAACGCCCTTCCCATCGCTTATTCTCACGGAAGATCAAGCACTTCTCCTGGCCCGACCCAATGCCGCTAACTTAAGCAAGTTGCTGAATTACAAGGGCTTTTGGTGTCATTCCGTTTACCTAACCCTTCGACCGGAGCAACATAGCCCAGATAAGTGCGCCAGAAGGTGTTCAAACTCGGACACGTAAGTATGCGAAAGAACGGCTATTTGCCTTAGGTTAGCGGCATTAGGCCCGACCTCAGGAGGGGCTTGAAGACGATCCTGCACATTCCATTTACATTCGGCAAGGTCCGACAGAATGTGTTGCGAAGCCGGGCCGTATGACTGGTAGTGAGCCACTGCCGGGCAGACCGGCAGTGGCATTCGCCTGCACATAGAATTTTCTAAAACGAATACTCCAAACCGGCAGTCGGTCCGTGAAAAAATACGCCGGAGTCGGAGTTGACGCCAAGTGCGGTCACAGTAGCCGGCGAAGTCGTATAAGTTTCCTGGATCTGTCCGGGAGCCAAAGCAACGCCTTCGAGCCACAGCGCTTCGTAACCGACCTTTAGCGCAAGCCCCTTGATAACTTGATATTTGCATTGCAAGCCAGCTTCGCCAACGAAGGCGGCGTGGTTAGTCGAGGCGTGCGATGGTCTCACGACCTTAAAGATGCTGACCCCGGTTGACTCTTCTGCATTGTTGCAATACCCCCCGACCTTTATCAGTCCGCCAATCGAAAAGCGACCACGCTCGAATATTTTCCCATCCGCACCGATCTGGAGACCATAAAGATTGTTCGTCGTACTTGTATTCCAGAAGGGGGGAAATCCTCCCGTGACTGGTACACCCGGAAGATTTTCAATCTGTGCGACATCAAAAAGATTGTTATTCTGATTAAGCTTCCATAAAGGCTGAATGCGATCTACGGGTGCCAATGTACCCTGAAGATTTTCAGTCAGTTGGAGCCAGCGGAATCCGGCAAGCATGGTTACCCGGTTAGAGAGATTCCATCGCACGTTGAACTCGGCGTTATAGAGCTCTGTAGCATAGTCCCATTCCATTGCCTGGTATGTGAAATCTTGAGTTTGAAAAAAGCTGCCGGGAGCCCTCATCACCAGCCAGTCGGGTGGATTGTCGGGCCCAATGGCTCCGGTGGTGCTCCAACCGTCGACCTGAAAATACGACAATTCCAAGTCGAAGCCGGAATCGCCATGGTAAATCAAGCCTATTCTCGGTCCAGCGGAAAAACCTTGTTGAAAATCGTTGCTGTTGAGAGCTTGAGTGCCAGGGGTGGTTGGCACGGAGGAGAATGACACGATACCCGGCACTCGTTCTACGAGCGTCCGATTGGCGCCGCCGACTCGGTCCAGGATGATTGACTCGGCTGAGATAGTCCATCGCGGAGGGCGACTCGACTGGGAGGAATCGGCATCGTTGCAGCCGGCGTCCTGCGACTGGCTAACCGGCGTCCGGGAAAACGACGGAAGCGAATCTTCACCGTTAGCGTTGGCGACCAGGTGCTTGAGCGCCGTGATTCCCATCGAGTCATAGCGGAAATACTCGCTATCCGGTGTGCTGTCGCCAGAGCCGATGAACTGATTGGATTGTCCCGCCCCGGCTATGCCTGGTGCGGACAGGGCGATAATTGCGAGCAATGTGGCCAGAGTGAGTTGTTTCATTTTTCCCATTGTAAAGATCCCCTGACAGATGGCGTAGAAGGGCCTAAGTCGGGCTGGCCCAAATGCAGAATCACCCTTGTTATACCAAGTTGCGGTCAAAGAGGTAAAACCTCCATTCACAAAATCCCCCCTGCCCCCCTTTAGAAAAGGGGGGTTCCAATCGCCAATTCTTACCCGTAAGGGCGCAACTTGGTATTAATGCCGCCAACGGTCATTCCGAAACGACCTGCAAAGTTAGCCTGGCAGCATACACAGCTTATACCAAGTTGCGCTCAAAGAGGTAAAACCTCCATTCACAAAATCCCCCCTGCCCCCCTTTAGGAAAGGGGGGTTCCAATCGCCAATTCTTACCCGTAAGGGCGCAACTTGGTATTATAGTAAGCGCATTAAATAAGTTGACACAGTTTTCTGATTCTAACGGGTTTCCATCTTTGTGACCGAGAGAATACCGCTACCTCAAGGTGCAACATAGTTTCATAGTATGTGTCGGTTGTCTCCTCGTAGCGAAGCATACGCCAGAGTCGCTCCTGGTAGTTGAGCTTCGGGTTGTAGGGCGGCATATAGTGAATGCTCAAGTTTGGATGCTCGGCAAGAAAACATTTCACTCGGGGTCCTTTATGCCAGGAAGCATTGTCGGTCCAGAGGTCAATGGTCAGCCCCTTGAAACGCAATACAATTTTGATGAGCATGTTCAGGAAACCGTCTGTGTTTCCACGCACCCATTTCATAATACCATGGAAGCCGTTGAGAGGATCGACCCAGCCAAAAAGATTAAGCCGCTTTTGGTGCTGGCTTTTGGTATAAATGTAAGTCTTCGTCCCCTTCTTTCCCCAGATTCGGCCCAGCTTCGGATGAAGAGAAAAGCCGGTTTCATCCTCAAAAACCACCACCCGGTCACCGTCGCTTTCTCGGGCCTCGAGGAGTTTTTTTTAACTCATCTTGAAATTCAGCAACCCCCTCGTCCGTGGCCTGAACGTATCGGTAAAGCGGGCGGCGCAAAGAATAGCCCAGTTTCTTTATCATACTCTGGGCGTGCCGCACCCGAACCTTTACATAGTGGAATCTTTTCAAATACTCGACAACCACGACGCCGTCCCAGCGATTCCTGGATAAACCGAAGTCCTGAGGCGACTTTGACAGCGCATCATCAAGATCCTTCAGTACCTTCTCGTCGAATTGAGACGGCCTGCCAGGACGTGGATGGTCTTCAACCGCATCAAGCCCCTCCCGATTGGCCTTGTGAATCAATTTTATGGTACCCCATCGACTCAATCCGAAGAGGTTGGCGATTTGAGTGGAATTCCACCCCCCCAACATTAGCAGAAGAGCAGCGATCCGGATGCCAACCCATGCCCCAGGTATCTCTTCGGCCTTACGCAGAAGAGCTTCCCGGGTCAACTCGTGATGCGATAACGTCAATGCTTTCATTGTCTCCCCCTGTGAATTGGTTGGGAGACATAGTGGAGAAAGTTGCTAATTAAGTCAACTTATTTAATGCGTTTACTATAATGCCGCGAACGGTCATTCCGAAACGACCTGCAAAGTTAGCCTGGCAGCATGCACAGCTTCGATGCACGTAAGGCGAATCAATTCCAATATCGTTGTTGCTGATTGATAGCCGGGTTGGAGGACAGTGTCTCTTCTTCCTAGAAACTATAACCAATAGACAGTTGTCCGCCGATGCCGGTGCTTCCTGCTCCGTCACCGGCTCTACCATTGACACTGGCCTTAACGATGAAAGCGTTGTGCTGGGCGCCATTGGGTCGGGCTACGCCAATAGAGCGATTCCTGGACGAAAATATCAAAACCGCATCCATTATTAGCGCTTAGAAACACGTTTTTGGCCTCGAAATCATCATTTTAAGCCAGCCTGCGATTCGCGCAGGATTAATTTGTCATTCCATTCCGGAAATGCTGCGTCCATTCGCCCTGCCCCCGAGACATCCATTGTCATGCAGCATCGACATTAACGTATTCGCTCATCGATGAGGGCATGGGAACAGGTTCACCAGCCTCTTTCAGCCCCTCTATATGTAGTTCAATCGCTTCCCTTATCAATCCGAGAACTTCCTCCCGACTTTGTCCGACGGCAATACATCCCGGGAGATCCGGAACGTGAGCGCCGCAGCTTGCCAGGGCCTTCTCAATGACCACCATATATTTCATGTTCTTCCTCTACCTGCTTCAGGCCGGCCTGTTTCAAAATGCTCGCCAACGTTCCCGGCGGGATATCAATATTTGCGTTGCCAGCCACCGTTATTGCACCGGGTTTTAAAACATGTCGGAACTGCCGATGGCTGCCTCGCATGCTCACCTGTCGCCATCCATCAGCTTCGAGCATTTTGATGAGGTCTCCAACCTTGATGGATCGAATTTAATCGCATGTCGCCACTAGATGCAATCTGTTTTCAGCAGAACATCCAGTTGATGCCGGACAAACGCCGGCAGATTCAGAACCAGGATCTCTTACCCTGTACACAATAAATCTTTGCAACCGGTGTGCTTGGGTTCACACCCAGCCGGCATTGCTTGCCAATATGCCGAACTGCCGTCCTTTCGCCTTACGATCTGAATATGTGGAGATTTAAGGTTTAGGCCCCTCTCCCCGTCTCCATGTCGAAAAGCTCATCGCGCGCATGGCGCGCTCCTACAACGTCACGCCTTTTCATGGTTTCCGGGTGTCCCGGGCGGATATAAGTTGCTGCAGTCGAAAAGCTCATCGCGCGCATGGCGCGCTCCTACAACGTCACGCCTTTTCATGGTTTCCGGGTGTCCCGGGCGGACATAAGTTGCTGCAGTGACTCCTTTTTGCAATCCGCTCACTCCGAGAGTTCCACCTTCAGCACGGCGGGTGCGCTTTTACCGTAAACGTCAGGCTCATACATTTCTTCGGCACGGGCGGGCGGCGCCGTGAATTCGCCCGGCGCTATGGCCTGGGCCGTGTACGAGAGGTAATAATGCCCGGCGCCGAGCCGCTCTGAATAAAAGCGAGCCGAGTCGTGCCGCAATTCCTTGTGATAGAAACTCCAGCGCGAGAGCCCGAAGTTCCTCAAGTCCGTGTAGCGGCTGCGCAATGACGCCGGCGCAAATTGAGATTCGCCCTTTTGCGAGTCAATTTCCGAGGATGTGGCAAGCTCCCTGTTTACCGGCTCCAGGCCCCCGGGCACGGGGTCTTCCACTACGACGAAGTAGCGCTCCGAAGGCAGGGAAACGAACAGGTCAACCCTGACCAACTCCCCCGTCCCGACCTGGATGGGACTTTTCGCAAGGACCCATTTGCCGTCGCGTTCGACACTGTATTCCCTGTGAATTTCAATCCCTGCGTTTATCGACTCGCCGCTCATCCGGGCCGGCTCATATGAGAGCACCGTGTCATAGTAGAGCCTGCCCTCACCCTCCCTGCGCACCGTCACGTCCGCCTTTCGCCCGCGATCCGAATCCTTTGTCCGGTAATCGAATTTCACGGGCTTATCCGAATAACTTTCAAAGCTGCCCTGGCCCATTGGCTGCAGATCGAGCAGCGCCTGAAAGCTCAACTGCGGTTTTTGCGTTTCGAACGCTTTGCTGTAGCCAACGGCCGCCATTGCCGCAAAGAGGTTCTCCTGGGTTGAGGCCCAGTGATCCTGGCCTTTTCTGTTCGAGGCGATCGTCGCCATGAGTCTCAGGGGGATATCGCCCAGATCGTCCGCCGGGCTTTGGGCCCGGTAAGACAGAAACGCCATCAGGATAGCGGCATTGTCCCTGACCGGTGAAGACAGGATCGAGAGCAGCGCCGAATCCGGCTGCTCGGTAAACCTGATTGTCCCGCTGCTCTGGTCGGCGTGGGCCAGAATGCTTCTCAGCACTTCTTTTCTCATTTCCAGGGTGTCGGGCACTTTATCGAGGGCTTCCAGAAACATGGCCCTGCCAAAAAGATTCATCTCCTTCAGGCGCATGTAAAGGCGTTCGAGGTCTGCGCGCGAGATTTTCCCGTTGTCGGCAAGGGCGGACAGGGCAAGGGCCCTCACGTTGGAAAGAACGCTCCGTGAAACGGTGTCTTCCGATTCGTCGCGCTTCAGAAGATCGAGCAGATACTTTGTGAGTTTTTCCTCGACCGGCACGGGAGGCGCGTGGCCGAACTCTTTCAGCCAGTTGAAAGCCTTGGCCGTAAAAGCGCTGAGAAATGGGCTCACATATTCATCACGAGGCTGGTAGAAGGCCATTCCGCCATTGGGGGCCTGAAACTCGGAGGCAGTTGCAAGTATTGCGTCCGCCACCCCGGAGGCGTTCTGCCACGAGAAGGAATTCGAAAAATAAGGCGCAATGCCTACGGCTGCACCTGCCATGACCGCCCGGCTTATTTTCTGCTCCCAGCACTCGAATGAGTAGACTTTCATAAAATCGAAGGGTCCCTCGAGCCCTCCCAGAATGGAGGGCGACAACCCTACGCTCAACAGGCCCGAATCCGGACGCATGTCCCCGGGGAATTCAATGCCCTGAGAAGCCTCACCCGCCGTGATACTCCCGTAGGCGGCCGCGACGTACCGGTCAAGGCGCGGAAGCACTTTCAACGTGTGCCTCAAGCCGTCCCTGTCCCGATCATCACCGGCCTGCACAGTGAAAACTATCTCACCCTTGCCGGCGGCTTCTATCGGCAGCCGAACCGTATAGCGCTTGTAGGGTTCAGCCGCAATCGTTTGCGTAATCCCGGCCACACCGCTTTGCCCCTGGCCGGATTTGCCGGGGGCGACCTGGCCCTCGGCCGTGATTTTCACTTCTATGTTTCGGTTCTCCGCCGTCCGGTTCATCACGGAAAAACCTGCCGTAAAGCTGTCTCCTTCCCGGACCTGGTTGGGGAGCACAGGCCTGATTTCCGTAAGCTGATTCACTTTGAAGCTGGACTCTCCCAAACCCATGCGGTCATCCGGAGATACGGCCATTGCCAGCACGCGCCATCCCGTCAGATTATCGGGCACCTGAAACTCGACATTTGCCTTCCCTTCTGCATCGACACGAATGGATGGGTTCCAGTAGCTCACGAACTTGAAGACCGAGCGCATGCCAAGATCGAACCCGGCGGAGGCAGGAGGGAACCCCCCCTTTTTCTCCAGCTTCTCTCTTCCCACCAACTGCATTAGCAGGTTGTAGTTGACGAGGTCCAGGTCCTGGAGCTTGTAAAAACCTGCGTATGGATCGAAAGCGCCTCTTTTCTGCCGCAAAAGGTCGAAAACCGACTCATCTAGCACGGCGACCGCAAGCTCCATGGGCGGGAGCAGCTCGCCAGGCGAAAGGTTTTTCGGGCGGGCTTCGAACTGGAGTTTTACCGTCTCGCGCGGTTTATAGACTTCCTTGTCGGTCCTGCATTGCACTTCAATCTCCTTGAACTGGTCCTTGACCTCGATCTTGGCGTAACCGATGCGAAAGGCGGGTTTGCCCAGGTCTTCGCCTTGCGGCCCAAGGGGCTTTTCAACTCTGGGGGACATCACCATCACGGAGATATAGAACCCGGGCAGGTAATCGGGCAGAACCGGGACCTCGATCAACTCGGCGCTATGCTCCAGGGTTTTCACCCAGCGCTCCAGCACGCCGTAACGCTCCACGGTAACCAGGGCCTTTGCGCCGGGGAACGGGTTTTGCACGAAAACCCGCGCCGTATCGCCCACGCGGTATTCTTCCTTATCGGGATAGATATTCAGCAGGTTTCCTTCCTCGGTCTTCCAGAGGACGTAGCTTTTCCCCGAAACCCAGCGCCGCATAGCAGTTTTCTGCACGCGGCCTTTCGAGTCTGAAACACTGGCCACTATTTTTACGGTTCCGGACATGTTCGGAGTAAATTCGAAGCTCTGCGGTTCAATTCCAGATGAGAGGCTCCGGGTCTCAACAGGGGTCCACTCCTCCTCGAATTGGGTCGGGTAGGCGTCTCCGGCTCCCTTGACTCGAGCGGCTTTGGTCTGGAGTCTGTCGACTTCGATTTGCACCTGTGCGTCGGGGACGGCTTTTCCCGTCTGATCCGTTACGATGAAGGCGATCCTGGCGGGTTTTCCTTCCTGGAGGACCCAGTCCGGCTGATTGAGTCCGACAAAACGCTCACGCCCAAAGCAGGCTGCTGTCGCGCGGCTTGCCACAGATTTGCCCCGCTCGTCTCTGACCGAACTCTCGACACTGAGCCGCCCGTAGTAGACCGGCAGTTCGGGGAGCGTAAACTGTGTATCGAAATTGCCGTTATTGTCCAGTTTACCTTTTGTCTGAAAAACGGTCTGGACCTCGGGCCTGGTTTCTCCGTAATCTTCTTTATCGACTTTTTCGACAACGTCGAATTGAAAATCACGCGCGAAAGGGTTGTCGGGCCGAAAAGGCTGGGCCTCCACAGACGCCGTCACGCCCAGATTCGCGCCCCCGTAGGGCCCCCCGGCATGGAGCCTGGCTTGAGTCGACACGGCAACGGACTCACCCGTGCCGAAAATCTTCCCGTTGAGATCGGTGGTGACCCGAAAAGGCGAGGGCGTAAAATCGCTTACAAGCACCTGGAGCGGTTCCAGGTTCAACTTGGCTAAACTGGATTCAAGCTGAAAACTGTAGTATCCGACCGCGCCGTTTTTGGGAATCAGAAACTCGCCGTCCATGGCGCCGAAGTCCGAGAGTTTAACGTTATCGCGCTGGAAGATAACCTTGGAGGCGGGGTCCAGCACTTTCAGGCTGTAGGAGGCCGCAGGCGGCCGGATAAAGCGCCGGTTTTCCTGGTTCCTTACATAGATTTTGTACTGAACCGTGTCCCCTACCTTATAGACGCCCTGAGCGGTGGCGCCCCAGGCGCGAATGTGTCCGTACCGCGCCCGCATCCAGGAGGGAATGTACTGATAGTTGGCTCCCTCCGAGTCCACCCGGAAGTGATACATCAGCGGAACCAGCGCCATATCGTTGCCTTTGCGGCACAGCACGAGGAACCTTTGAGCACTGTCGCTCGTGTAACCCTCGGCAAGTTTGAGCCCGGGATCGATTTCCGAGGTCCCGGCGAGTTCGGCCATACCGTTCGAATCGGTCACCGCTGTTGAAAGAGCTTCCGGCTGAGCTCCCAAATCTTTGTAGGAATCTTTCCTGACCTCCACGCTGACCCCGGGGACCGGCTCGCCCGTCTGAAGGTCGGTAACCCAGACTACTGTATTGAAGTGTCCCATTTTTACATGAACATGAAAGGGAGTTACCTGCGCAAAAAACCAGTTTGGCTCGCGCTCGCGCTCGTGCTCGTGCTCCTTCCGATGAATCGGGGGACGGGGCGAAACGGTCCCTGTCACGACCCCCGACTCCGCACCAATCAGCTTTCGGATTCCCAGCGGTATTGCGGCCGTCACGTCGCGGACCCTGGGGCCGGGAAGCGCCGCCAGTTTAGCCGGAGATTTCCCCGCTGCCGTAAAGGTCTGGTACCGCAGATCGATCCCGTCGATATTGGTGGCAAAGACGGGCAAATCGGTGTCGAGCCCCTTCTCCAGGACGGACATGTTCTTGTAGAGGCGCAATTCCGGAGGCAAATGGTCTGTCTCCAAACGCATATTGATTGCTTTGGTAATCGGCCTTCCAAATTCATCTTTGAGGCTCTTGGCCCCGGCATGGATCCTGTATTTGCTGAATGGTCTGAGGGAATCGTTTTTGATCTCATAGGCGAAATAACCCCCCTTTTCAGGCAGTTGCCCCACCATTGAGTATCCTTCGTATTCAGGCCAGATGTTACCGACCGGGGCGCCTTTTTCTCCCAGGGTGACCGACACTTTTTCCTTGAGTTCAGACCCGGCTACCGGAGAGGTGAAGAGCAGCGAAACAAGGCTTTGAGGATTGCATCTGGTCCGAGGCAAATTTTTCGAACCGCCCCCGGGACGAATAATGGACTTGATGCCGCTCAGCTCAAAGCACTGCACACCAGCGAACCGGAACTGCCCAAGCGTGCGCAGGTTCAAGACCGCCCTGTTTTCGACGCCTGGTTCGGTCCCTCGCACGGACAGAATTCCGGGTTCGACAACGAGTTGAACGGCTTTGGCGGAAGGAAGCTCGCCCACCGGGCTCAACAGCCAGTTGAGTCCCGGTTTGTCATATTTGTCGTAGCGGCTGTCCTCCAGGACTTTCGCCGCAACTCTCAAGCCCGCCTGCCCCCTGAAGAATGCGTGCGCTTCTATGGAGTCCTGCCGGACAACCTGCTCGAAGCGCACTCTGATTTGAGGCTTTACGGGCGAGAGCCACCTTTCGAATCCTGCGAAGCTGACTTTGGGCCGCTGTGTTATGAAAAAGTGAGTGACAGGTTCGGCAAGGACTGCCCCGTCCTCCGATTTGATCTCGGGCCTGACCTTTATGACGTAGCGGGTCGAGGGCGCCATGGCGTGCTGCTCGTCCAGTTGACACGCCAGATTGTAAGAATTGAGCCATCGCCACTGGCACGAAAGGGCCGGTTCAATGGAAATCGGTATTTCTGAAGCGTTTCGTTCCATTCTGCCAAGGGGCACGACCGGGTGGTTGAATTCGAAGACGATCTGCCTGCCCGGCGGCACGTCGGCGCCCGAAGGCGTAATGCGAGTTATCTTTAGAGCTTCCCCCGGCCCGTTTTCAGCGGCAGCCGGCGAGCCGGTCATCAAAAAGCCCAGGATCCCCAGAAATCCAATCAGAGCCACGCATGCCCGGGTTGCAACGCCAAGGTTAAACCTTCCTCTAATCGACTCCCGCTGACGCATCGGCCCCTCCATCGTTCTTAAGTGAATCCAGACCCGCAAGCCAACGCAGTATACAACTATTTTGCCCACATTCACGATCAAGATTTCCCGCTTTGCAAATCCCGACCGTAGTATTTTCTCGATATTCCGGCGGCTCCCCGATCCTGTTTTCCAAAGTATGGGGATTGACAAAGTCGGGCGGATTTTCTATTGTTCCCGGTGAACTCAAAAAGGATTCTTAATGAACAAAGACCTGTGCCACGATATTTGCCCTTTCTTTCCGGGTTGGCGCCGACCGGATGGACGTGTTCTTTCGTCCTTTTCGGGTTTCTTTTTTTTCTTTTTCAGGAGCGTCCACCCGGGATATTAGCCTGTAGAAAAAGGCCTCCGGGTGGAGCGGAAATCTCCCCGGGGCGCCTGAACCTCAAGACCCCGAGGAGTTTTCTTCGGGGTTTTTTTATTGCAGTCGACTCAAAATCCGATCGGAGGATTTGCCGTGATTCTCGTACTTCAAAAAGGGATAACAAAGCAGGAAATCGAAAGGCTCAAAGATATACTTCGTTCCGAGGGCCATATGGTGAAGGAGATAGGAGGGGTGGAAGGACCTGTCCTGGGAATTGTCGGCAAGATGTACAGCGAAAGCGCATATTATGAATCGTTGCCGGGCGTCGAAAGGGCCGTTCCCATATCCAAACCTTACAAGCTGGTGAGCCGTGAACTGCACCCGGCCGCATCCATCATTACAGTCGGAGATGTCACCATAGGCGGGGACCGCCTGGTAGTGATCGCCGGTCCATGCGGCGTTGAAGACAGGAAAACAACGCTGGATATTGCGCGCATTGTGCGCAAACACGGAGCTGTGCTGTTCCGGGGCGGGGCATTCAAGCCCCGGACCTCGCCTTATGCCTTCCAGGGTCTTGGGGAGGAGGGGCTGAAAATACTCAGTGAGGTCAGGGAGGAGACCGGGCTTGGCATTGTCTCCGAGATGACCTCACCGAGCCAGGCCGACCTGATGATGAAATACGTCGATGTCGTTCAGGTCGGGGCCCGAAACATGCAAAATTTCGAACTGCTCAAGTCCGTTGGCCGAATCGGCAAGCCGGTGCTTCTCAAGCGGGGGTTGTCGGCGACTATCGAGGAATGGCTCATGTCCGCCGAGTACATTCTCTCGGAAGGAAACGACCAGGTGATCCTGTGCGAGCGCGGGATACGCACATTCGAGCGCTACACGCGGAACACTCTGGACCTTACCGCCGTTCCCGTCATAAAAAAGCTTACCCACCTGCCGATTATAGTGGACCCGAGCCATGCCACGGGAATCAGGGAAAAAGTCAGTCCCATGGCCCGCGCTTCCATAGCTGCGGGCGCTGACGGTCTTATAATAGAAGTTCACACCGAACCCGACAAAGCGCTCTCCGATGGGCCCCAGAGCCTCTATCCGGAACACTTCGAACAGCTCATGAGAGACCTTTACGTGATTGCCCCCGTAGTGGGAAAACAGCTCGATTACGCTTACCTCGATAAAGCCGCGATCATGAGACCGCGCCGCAGCGACGGCAGGGCGCCCGCAACGGTTGCCTACAGCGGCGTGCCAGGCTCTTTTTCTCACAAAGCATGCATGCAGTTTTTCGGCAATGAGGTCCCCCTGCGGAGCAGTTCCTCATTCAGAGAGGCCTTCGATTTGGTGGACAGCGAACAGGCGGCCTTCGGCGTCGTTCCCGTCGAAAACAGCCTTACGGGCAGCATTCATGAGAACTATGACCTGTTGCTCGAATATGAGCTCAGAATCGTCGGCGAGTTGACCCTGAGGATAAAACATAATCTTTTAGGGCAACCAAACGCTCCAATCGAGGGTCTGGAAAGAATCTACTCCCATCCTCAGGTCTTTCAGCAGTGCCGGGAATATCTGGAAAAAAATCCCGGCTGGGACTTGATAGCATGTAAAGATACAGCCACGGCCCTCAGAAGAGTAAAAGAGGGCTCAGATCCCAAAGAGGCTGCCATTGCCGGCGAAGGAGCCGATCGGGTTTCCGCAATGGAGATTCTCAAGGAGGGCATAGAGACCAATCCGCGCAATTTCACCCGATTTGTCGTTATATCCAGGAATGAATCTCTTCCAGGCCCCCAAAATAAATCCTCCCTTATTTATTCGGTAAGCGACAAGCCGGGGGCTTTGTTCGAGACGCTTCGGATTTTTGCGCTGAACGATATAAACATTGTCAAACTCGAGTCGAGGCCGATCCACAGCAGGCCCTGGGAGTATATGTTCTATGTGGACCTGGAAACCGACGTGACCGAAGAGGGCCGGAAGCATATCCTGGCCGAGCTGATAGAGAAGACGGAGTTTTTCAAGTTCCTCGGAAGCTATAACAAAGGCGCCCGGGCGAGTCATTGACGCCTTTTTTTCCCGAGCACGGCAACCGTTGCGCCCCAGCCGCCCGCCTCAGGGCCCGCCTGCCTGAACGAAATCACCAGGGGGTGGCTCTCCAGGACCGAATGAACTATCCGGCGCAGGACCCCTGTGCCCTTCCCGTGGATTATTCGAACCTCCTCGAATCCCTTCTCGCCCGCCTCTTCCAGGTAGTCTTTCAGAAGGTCTTTCACTTCGTTTGGCCTGAAGGTATGAAGGTCGATCGAGTCTTCAATGGGGTATTGGATTATTTCATCTTCTTTCATCGTTAAACGCCGAGGTTGTCGGAACTGTTGCGGTCCTGCGAAAATACCGAATCCAATAAAACCCAGTCCTTCCATTCTACTCTAATATCCGTTCGCGGTTTAAGAATCTTCTGGCAATTTGCGCCGAATTCTGTTTTGAATACCGGGCGCAATTTAACAGTGAACACTAATCTGGTCATTCCTTTTAGCAGGCTTTAGCCCCAGGAGCAGTCTTCGTTGTTTGGACGAGGGAACAATTGATTACAAACCTGGTATCAAATTTCGCAATCTCGTGTCTTCAGGGGTCAGGGTATTTCGGGGCGGCTTTTTTGATGGCGCTCGAGAGCATGATAGCTCCTGTGCCGAGTGAGGCGGTAATGCCTTTCGTCGGATTTCTGGTTGCCGATGGCAAGTGGGACCTCTGGGCGGCCATTGTCGCGACCAGCGCCGGTTCGCTGACCGGGTCCGCAATCTCGTATGCGATGGGCTACTACGGAGGGAAGCCGTTTGTGCTCAAGGTCGGCAGATACCTGCTTTTAAACCCTCATGACCTTGAGGCGACAGAGGATTTTTTCAGCCGCCGCAAGGGGACCCTGACTCTTTTCATCAGCCGGTTCATACCTGTTGTGAGACACCTTGTGTCGGTTCCCGCGGGGACGGGCAAAATGAGGCTTTTCCCCTTCCTGGCGGCGACCATTGTCGGCGCTACTCTCTGGAATTCTTTTCTCCTTGTCTGCGGGATGTACCTTCGGGAGAGATGGGAGCTTGTTCAGCAATATTCCCATCAGGTCGATATTGTGGTCGGGGTGGCCCTTCTTGCCGGACTGGTCTTTTTCGTGAAGTCCCGTTACAAGGCCGGACCGGTGAATAGTGGTTAGTGAGTGGCAAATAGTGAACGGTCAACAGGTCACGGCTTACCGTTCACTGCCTTGCCGCCCCTCCAGGGTCGCCCTGCCTTCAATTTCGGAAAGCACGCGAATGACGCTCTGCGCTACCTTCCGGGGAAGGCCGGCGCTTTCCAGCTCTAAAGCTGAGGCTTCCTGGATTGCATCCAGGCTGCCGAAGCGTTGGAGGAGCATCTGTCTTCTGCCGGGGCCTATTCCGGCAATGCCGTCCAGCGCCGAGGTGAGCAGCGAGGTCCTGTGCACGCTCTGGTAGTGTGAGATGGCGAACCGGTGGGCCTCGTCCCGTATTCGCTGGAGCAGGTGCAGAATGTCCGGATACCGGTGCAGGAAAAGGGGGTTCTTTCGACCGGGCAGATAAATTTTCTCGTACAGCCCTTTTCCCTTCTCCCCTATGTCCGATTCGCGCTCTTTGGCAATGGAGGCGACCGGGAGAGACCCGGGGGTCCCGACTTGCTCGAGCAGGCGCACGATCCTGTTCAACTGACCCTTCCCGCCGTCGAGAAGGAGCAGATCGAGGCTTGAGGAAAGTTCCCGGTCGTTTTCAATAAGCCTGCCTACTGCCTCGGCCATCATTGCCGGATCGTCGGGTTCGCTTTTCAGCCTTATCCGGTAGCGCCTGTAGGAATTCTTATCCGGGCGTCCATGTTCAAAAACGACAACCGCCCCGACAGCGTGCTGTCCCTGGATGTTGGAGATGTCCACGCACGCGATTCGGGCGGGAGTTCTCGGCAGCGTGAGGATGCGCTGAAGACTGTCGATGAGCGCCGTATCCCGCCTCTGCCACCGCCTGCGGCTGATGAGCCCCTCGCGGGCGTTGGCCTGAGCCATATCGAGCAGATGCTTCCTGTCGCCTCTTTTTGCCGCCCAGACCCTCACGTGTTTGCCCTTCATCTCGGATAGCCATTCCGAGAGGACCGTTTCGGAATCGAGCTCAACGGAAACGAGCACCTCATCGGGAATGAAGGCGCCTTCATAGTAGTATTGCTGAATGAAGGCCGAGATGAGCTCATGCTCGTCTCCCTGGGCCTCCTCGAGGTCGAACGCCCTCTGGCCGGAATGCACTCCCTGCCGGATAAAAAGAACCACCAGTTCGCTCCGTTCTTCCTCCCGGTAGATGCCCAGCACATCCTGGTCCAGGAAACGGTCGGATACGATATGCTGCTTTTCGATTGTGGCTGCGACGTTTGCCAGCCGGTCGCGGTAGAAGGCGGCCAGTTCGAAGTGCAGTGTTTCGGCGGCCTCCTGCATCCTCTGTTTGAGCTGCCTCTGCAGGATGTCGGTCTTCCCTTCCAGGAAGAGCACCACTTCCTCGACCATCTTCATGTAGTCTTCCCGGGAAACTTTTTCTGCACATGCGCCCAGACACTGGCCCATCGCGAAGTTGAGGCAGGGGCGTTGCCGCGGGACGAGCTTTTTGCCCTTGCAAAGCCTGAGCGGGAAAAGCTGGTGCAGGTACTTGAGCGTGTCGCGGGCCGCTCGAGCCGAAGTATAGGGGCCGAAGTAGAGCGCTCCGTCTTTTTGAAACCGCCGGACTATGTCCAGCCTGGGAAAGTGTTCGCGAGGGTCGATCCGGATCGAGAGGTAATTTTTGTCGTCGCGAAGCACGACGTTGTAACGCGGGCGGTGTTTTTTTATGAGGCTGGCCTCGAGGAGCAGCGCCTCCTTTTCCGATGAAGTAACGGCATATTCGAGGTCGGCGGCCTTGGCGAGCATGATCCGGGTCTTGACGTCTACCGCGTCGCCACCCCGAAAATAATTGCCGATCCGTTTCCTCAGGTCCCGGGCCTTTCCGATGTAAAGGATAGCCCCCTCCGCGTCCTTGAACATGTATATGCCCGGCAGGTGCGGAAATGCGGATATGCGGCCCGCAAGGGCGGGCCGGTGGGACCGGCAGCCAGGTTCGCCACTCAAACCTTCGGTGGCGGCTGGGGTCGCTGTCTTCGAGGATCGGGCGAGCTTATCCTCGATCTCGGGCGCCGCAGGGGCGCTTTGGTTTTCACCTTCAAGTTCAAGCATCGTTGCGTCTGTTTCTTCATAAGTTCCGGGAATCTTGATTATCTCCCGTTATCCGCGTCAAGATCCCGGCAATTTCTTCGTCCCGGAACTCAGGCTTTTCTGAAGGCGCCCATCTAAAAACATCGTCTTCTTTCCATTTCCTTCGTACGGCCACTGCATTGCTGCCCCGTGGCGCCCACACGCGGGGGTCGGTCGGCCCGAAAACGGCGATCGTCGGTATTCCAACCGCCGCCGCCAGGTGGCTCACTCCCGAATCGCTTCCGATGAAAAGACCGCACAATGAAAGCAGGGCAGAGAGCCTCAACGGCGACAGCCCGCTTACGCTGGGGACTCCGGCCTCCCGCATGGCCCCGGAAAATTCGTCCATGCACTCATCGGCCGGCCCGATGGAAAGGAGCGCCTGAACCGATAATTCTCTTCGGATCCAGTCGAGCAGGCCGTGCCAGTTCCTGAGCGGCCAGACTTTGCGAGTGCCGCCGCTCCCCGGATGAATTAAAATCGGCCCGGAATAAATGCCGAGTCCGCGAAGAAGGTCACTTGCGGCCTGTTTTTCGGAAAAAGGAGGCGACAGAGCAAGGGGCTTGCCGCCGACAATCTGTTCATTGAACTTACCGGCCCCCGGATTAAAAATTTCCGGGACAAGCTTAGCCGGAAGCGGCCATCCAAGGTTTCTCAATTGCCTGCGCAAAAAATGGGAAACATGGGTACGTGTATCTTTTGCCGCAGGAAAAGATTGAATCCAGGCTACACTTGCCGAAAGGCGCGCGGAAAGCCTCTCTGCCATGAGACGAGATCCGGCCTGGCCGAAGATGAAGACATGATCGGCCTCGATCAGGAAATCGGGAAGAGCTGCGGTCGGCCACAGGCTGTCCTGCAGGAGGCAGGCAACGAGAGCGCCGTCGGGGGAATGACATTCCCCCAGGTAACTCTTTCCGGCCAGCAGAGACACATGCTCCGGTTTTGACCAGAAGTCGATACGTGCCCAGGCAGGATCTTCGGCAAGCTCATCTATGGCGGAAGCCGCCATGAGGAAGTCCCCGAGCGCCCCCTGGTGGAAGACGACACCCCTTAATTTGCCTGATTCCACAGGAGAGCCGCAGGGCGTGCAGAGACGCGAATTAACATAAACTTTTGGTTTTTCCTGTTTGTTCAATTGGTTCCCTCTGCGGCCCCTCGATGCCCGGACCCTTCCGGCTAACAGCGCGCGACGCTGCGCCAGGTCCATCCACCCCGCTTCGCTCCTCTCAATGCGGTTATTTTTTACCGGGGACTGCCGCAACTTCCAGAAAATCGGAAATTCTAAAATCGGGGCTGTTTCGCGTGAAGTAGTCTATTTCGATGTCGCCCAGTTCGCGGTAGAGGACCTCCCGCGAATCCAGCAGCGCATTATAGGAGCGAAACAGCGCCTCTTCAACGCTTTCACC
This sequence comes from uncultured delta proteobacterium, assembly GCA_963805125.1. GTDB lineage: Bacteria > Desulfobacterota > Syntrophobacteria > Syntrophobacterales > Syntrophobacteraceae > SbD1. The sequence continues at coordinate 973,775 of CAWDTD010000003.1, forward strand.
GGGCTCGATGCTGAAAAGTCCCCTCCACAGCACCGGCCGTGGATTTGACAGGTATTGCCGCAGCATTGCCTGCCTGATTACGGCGGGAACGGCAAAGTATATGATGGTGGTCAGAGTCCTGAGCCTCTTGAGCAGACTCTCTCCGGTATAGATTACGCTTCCCGTGGTATCAACCACGACATTTTCATCCGAGCCGGCGCAACCGTTTTCATCGATCCAGTCGAGAACTTCCGCCAGAAGTTGCCTTTCAGAGGAAAGATACAGTTCCTCCCTCTCCTGGTAGCCATGCTGAAAAGGAAAACCCATCCATTCGCCGAGGCTCAGGTGGCTTCCGTCCTCCCGCTTTAGCCTGTCGGAGAGTTTTCGCGCAATGAGAGCGTCAAGGCAAAACAGTCTGAATCCACGCCTGGCGAGCTTTTCAGACCAGTACGACTTTCCCGAGCCCGACATTCCGATTAGAGAGATCAGCACTCGAACCCCCGATCCTGAAGCAGCGCCCTCAAGCAGTTATGATTAATCTTCCTCATATCTCCAATAATATCAATATATTCAATAATCATTACCGTGACTTTTCTCAATAGCATGCGGGCGGGTAAAAACCTGGAGCTTTTTACCCGCCCTTCTATTTTATCTTTGACATAAAGGTGGAAATAGGCAAGAAAAACCGGCAAACCTTGGAGAAGAAAGAGACGATTCTTGCAGCCAAAGAGTATCCCGCTAAACGAAAGAATCATTTTTGCGCTCGATGTGGATTCCGCCGAACAGGCAAAAAAACTGGTCGAGCGCCTGGAAAATCATATCCGATTCTACAAGGTCGGGCTTCAGCTATTTCTTGCAGGCTGGTTTCCCGTCGTGCAGTGGATAGCCGGGCGCGGGCACAAAGTGATGCTGGATTTGAAGTTCTACGACATCCCTCAGACCGTCAAACTGGCTGTCGGGCAACTCAGGGGTAAAGGCGTCACATTCGCGACGGTACACGGAAACGAGCCGATCGTAAAGGCTGCCGTCCAGGCCGGAGTTGAGGTGAAAATCCTTGCCGTAACTGTCCTCACCAGTTTCGGCAGGGAAGATATGGAGAAATTCTTCGGCCTCCGGTGCAAGGTGGAGGACATGGTTCTCGAGCGGGCGCGGCGGGCGATTGACTCCGGAGCTGAGGGAATCGTGGCTTCGGGAATGGAAGCCCCCCGCCTCAGGAGCGAACTGGGGGGCGATTATCTGATAATAACCCCGGGGATTCGTCCGGCCCGGACCGATGCAGGCCGGGACGGGGACGATCAGAAGCGGATCGTAACTGCAGGTCAGGCAATCAGGAGCGGCGCGGATTATGTTGTCGTAGGCCGTCCCATCCGGGACGCAGCCGACCCCATTTCGGTGATCGAAGCCATGCAGGACGAAATAGCTGCATCTCTTCACCTTGATTAAATTGCAAGAACCGCTCTCGTTCACATATCACTTGCCTTTCGATTCTCAAATAGTAGAGTTTTGCGGCCTTTGGGGCTGCATCGGAAGTTTTTCGGTCCGCATCCCCCCGAAGTGCGGTTTGGATGCATAGGCATAATTTATGCCTTATTCCGGTTGACATCTCAAAAAGACCTGTACACATTGACCTTGGCTTCTAACATATCAGACCTCTTTCCTCCGCCCTCCGTTCATCACCTGCCGGTCTTCCGCTCGAGAACTATCAACTGACTCAAACCGCGCCTGTCAGGGGTGAAGGATTCGGCTTGTTTATCCATCAGCCACAGGGTGCGGTCGGAATAGATATCGGCGACCATAACCGGCTGGTAGTAATTGGCAATGTAGCCTTGCATCCAGGAAAATACCCTTTTCTCGGATTCAGGTCGCTGAAGCCAGGAGGTATATGCCGTTGCGAGCACGAGAAATGGCGGCTCGCTCTTCTCCACCTGTGCGATCATCTCTTCCTGCATGCGCAGAGCGAAGGGCTGAGGTTCCATCAGCCCGTACATATAGATGTGCTCCGTGGCAGGCCGGCGATGGGCATAGAAGCATATCTGCGGCTCGGATCCCAGCACGGCGATACGATCTTCGGGCTTGGTGTTCTTCTTTATGTACTCTGCCACCTTCACAGATTCCGGAAATGGGTTGGCGCCGTAGACCGAACGGCTGAACTGGTCGGGGGTCGAAGCCCCGAGAACACGCCCCGTGGAAAAAACGCCGGTAAGTAAAACCGCCGCGACTGCGACAAGTACCCCAAACTCGATGGCCTTGGACCTGGTCGTATATTTGGCGGCGGCCTTCTCCAGCACCAGGGCGAAAGCCCCGGCGTCAAGGGCCGCTGCCGGAAGCAACTGCACGAAATAGTGCGGGCGAAAGAAAAGACCGGGACACACCGCGAGAAACGAAAACAGGGAAAACACCAGTAAGAAAGGCCCGACCCTTCGCCCGGACTCCGTAAACCAGATACCGATCATGCCGGCAAGGGTCATCGCCCATATTGCCGGGTTGCTCTTGATGATGGGGATAATTCCGTGCTGAAAGAGTTCGATCCCCGTTTTGAGGTCCACTTCGGATGCGTAGGCGCGGGCGTAGTCAACCGTCCAGAACCAGAACCTGCCAAACACACCCTGGTGAGCCATCAGGGCCAAAACCCCCGCGCAGGGCAAAACGATTCCACCGGCCAGGGACCCGGATTCGAGCAAAAGAGATTTCCACCGAGTGGGGCGGCGGCGGAGCACCCCGTACAGGAGCCGGAGGAAACCAAACAGCGCGAAGAGCGCCCCCGACTGCTTCATGAGGAAAGCCAGCCCAAGGCAAAGACCCGCACCCCACAAAAGCGGCATCCTTCGCTTCGGGTTGATCCCCCCTTTCTTAAAGGAGGGCACGGGGGTATTAAAGGCCGTTTCCATTTTCCCCCCTTTTCTAAAGGGGGGTTGGGGGGATTTTAAGCTTTCCTCGAGCAGCCAGATTCCGGCAAGGGCGAACATCACCACAAACTGAGTCGCATGCGCAAAGAGGCCAAGTACGGAAGTGTCTGCGGACATGACGACGAAAGCCGCCCCGGCCAGGGCCGCACCGGCGGCGCCCAGCAAAGGCCGCGCAATCAGGTACAGGATAACGGTCGAGAGCAGGTTTACCACCATGAGGCCCAGGTGGATGCCCGTAATCGTTTGCCCGAATACGGCCAGCACAACTGAGTAGGCGTAATATATGCCGGGAAACTTCATATTTGCCGCCACACTGTAAGGCGGCACGCCGTCCAGGATAAGCTGGCCCATGAGGGCATACTCGCCTTCATCCCGCTCCAGCGGCACTGGCGAGGCCTTGAGTCGAACGATTATGACCGCAACGACGACTGCGGCCAGGACGGCCACAGTTAGAAGCGAAAGCCAGTCTCGTGAGACACGGCGCTTTTTCAGTGCAAAATCTCCTGTTCGGATCGGACGACCGCCGGTCGATGAGAATCACTCAAAGACGGCACAGACCTGTTTTCGTATTTCCTCCGCGCCAGTTTTGCAATTAACGCCACGGCTGCCAGAAATCCAAGGGAAAGGGCCACTCTGGTGGAAAACAGCCGCCCCCGGGCTCCCGAAATCCAAATCTGCCTTATTTCACCGAAGAAAAAGGTGATCAGGAAAACGGTTACGGCCTCACCCAGGACAGTGGCGAAAAAATAGTCCCAAAAGCGGACCTTCGTCAGTCCTGCGCCGTAGTTCATGGGCGCGAAAGGCACAAACATCAGCCGGAGAAGAAACACTGCTGTGAAGCCGTTGCGTTCGATCAGGTCGTCATACTTCCTCAGCCTGTCCCCGATAAGCGAACCGAGCAACTCCCGTCCCAGCCTGCGGGCGATAAGATAGGAGATCACCGCCCCGGCAATGGAGCCCGGCCACACGCAGGCAAAGCCCAGGTAAGGCCCGAACATGGCCGCACCTATCCCGACAAAAACCGTCCCCGGGATAAAAAGACACGTACCAACCGCGCACAGGATCATAAGAAGGGCTGGACCCACTAGACCGGCTTTACTAATGATCATTTGGAACTGATCGAGTGTGTGCGCTGTGGGTGAAAACTCCAGGAGACCAATCAAGATCCCTGCCAGGGCCAGCAGAACGAGCCCTTTGACAACTGCCCCGCGACGGCCGGTCTTCATAATTGAAAAAGCCTCGAGCTAATGAGCTTCATTTTCGCCAGGCGATACTCACATGCCGTTTTGAGGCAGCCGACTCCATATACGACGCTTCGCCTGAAATTTATCGAGGATGCCTCGTTGAAATACCTGGTCGGGCAACTGACCTCGGCAACCGTGTACCCAAGCCAAAGGATCTGGGCGATCATCTGGTTATCGAAGACAAAATCGTCCGAGTTCGCATGGAAGGGGACTTTTTCGAGCAACTCGCGTGAGAAGCCCCGGTAGCCCGTATGATACTCTGAAAGCTTCGCCCCCATAAGAAGGTTCTCGGCAAAGGTGAGGGCCCTGTTGGCTACATAGCGCCACCGGGGCATGCCTCCTTTCAGGGCGTAGCCGCCGAGAATCCTCGATCCGAGGACGCAATGGTAAAGACCGTTTCCGATCATTGAAGCGAAAGCGGGAATGAGCTTGGGGGTGTACTGGTAGTCGGAATGGACCATGATGATTATGTCTGCTCCCTCCTCCAGCGCGTGCCTGTAGCAGGTCTTCTGGTTTCCGCCATAGCCCCTGTTGATCTCGTGTGCATACACCCTGGTCCTGGCAAGGCTCTTTGCGATCTCGATCGTCCTGTCGTGGCTGAAATCATCCACGATGACGATCAAATCCACGCAGTCCTGGGCCAACACCTCCGCATGGGCCTGCCTGAGTGTCTTTTCGACATTGTAGGCCGGCATTACCACAACGACTTTCTTGTCTCTGAACATAGACTATTTCACTCCGGCACTCGTTCGTAGATCATGAGAGGCCGCGATCCGGCCGATAAAAGCGCATGGTGAAACCGGGGGTCCGGGCAGTTGCCCCAGGCTATGTCCGGGGCGTTCGTGCCATAGGCACGCCATCTGCTTTTCCGGAGCTCCCGCAGGTAGATCGAAGCATGGGTAAAGCCCACGCTGCGCCTGTAAACCGCAAACCGCACATTGCCCGCATCCGTGACCCGGAAGCAGGAAATACCGCCACGGACAGGGTTTTGAAGGTAGAACATCAAAGGCTTGTCTTCATAATTGCAAAGTATCTCATCATCTGGCCTGAGGCGTTGGCGGAGGAACTCGACAGTTACGCGGTTGGGGTCGTCTTCCCCGTTGCCCGTCAAATCGCAGGTGGAAGCCCGATTTCAGGCCTCACGACCGATGAAAGATAATATTTTAGACGGTGTTCCTCGGGAAAAACAAGTGCTCCCGGCCAGGAGGGTAGATTCGTGATCAGGAAAAGAAGTGTTGCCGCCGCAACTGTGCATGGAACCAGCCAGCGGACATCCTTTGCACGGGGAAGGAGTCGCGCCAGTTCCACTATACCATACGCCGCCACAATGGCTGAAAGCGTCGTGAGGGGTACTATATAGCGGTAGAACGGGAACGGGCCGACCAGGGCCATCCATATCGTGAGCACGCTGACGATTGCAAGAGACAATCCGACCAGGGAGTGCGACTGCGTATTTGAGCCGTCCTTCCTTCTCGACCACAACAGATAAAGAACCACCGGGACCATTACGAAAGGAAGCTGAAACTGATTGACCTCGAACGCCATGCTCCAGATTGCATTGGACCATTGAGTTGCAGTGTACTTGGTTCTGCCTGCTAACTCATAGTAGATGCAAAAAGGGGCGCTAACAGCGCAAAACCCGGCAAATACCAGAACAAGCTCCCGAAGGCGTCGGGCCCTTGAGATGAGAGCGTGCAGTCCCAGGATTGCAAGAACGGGCCACACGGAACCATAATCCGTTTGGAACCACACCCAGGCAGCCCCGATAAAAACCGGTCCGCCCCATCGCCTGCCTTCCATCCAGCGAAAATAAGCCTCGAGAGTCACGAGCAAAAATAAAGACGACAATGCATAGTAGCGGCATTGCCGCATGTGCATAACCCAGAACGAATTCCCCAGCACCAGGGCCGCAGCGGCGGCGGCCGCAACCGGCGATGCGAGCCTTCTGCGCACGACCGCATAAAGCAATGCCGCAGTCAGGGCGCCGGCCAATGCAAACGGGAGCCGAGCCGGGACTGTATCATGCCCGAAAAGGGCAAGAGAAACCCCGGCCACAACGAATTGTGCCCACGGTTCTATCCAGGTCGTATCGCCCTTGAAGTCACCGCGCTGAACATGATAACGAATTGCCTCCGCCGGGTTCCCTGTCGGGAGTTTTTGGGTATCTTCGGGAGAGTAGAAGTCCCTGGAAATGAAGTTGCGGCCGTCGTAAGCCAGGGGCCGCCCGAAAGACATCATCCTCTCCGCCAGCACAGCCGTGTTCGCCTCGTCCTGCCACAGGTATCGCGCGCCAAGGTTCCAGCAGAGCAGGCCCGCGCCGATAATGAATACGGCCAGAACCGGTAGAAAAGGCGGCAACGGCGCCCAAACCCTGCCTGGAAGTCTCGGGAGCCCTGCCGGCTCGTTTTTCATTACGCTTACATCCCTTTTCAGGAATACTGGATGAATCCCCGGCATGAACAAGCAGCGCCGGCCTTCCCTCCTGCCTGTCCATCCCTTCGGACCGTGGTGGTTGGTCTGTTCCCATAACATACTTAAGGTTAACTTTGCAGTGCTAAAAATCGGCCAAAATTTCGCCCTGTATTTGCAGGGAAAAACTCCATCTGCCAGTGAAATCAAGCCCCCCTTTTCTAAAGGGGGGCCAGGGGGGATTTTAGCGCTGGATCGTTCAAGCCCCTGATCATCCGCTAAAGTTTCTACTCGAAAGTTCCGATTCTACGGTTGATGAGAGCACCTACGGGTGTCCTTTTTTCCGCCGGCGACAGGGGGACTTCAGGTGGAGCATCAAAAAATTCTCAAATTCACGGGAACAGAGCCGCTCAATATCGAGGCAGGCAACTCCGAACCGACCTCCGGAAGGAAGGAACACTCCGGGGTGATATATCATATGCTCATCAAAAAAGGATATCTCGATGAGCAAAAGTTGAACTATGCGAAAAGAGTTCATTCGAAGCTGACGGCAGACAAGACACTCACTCAGGTCCTTCAGGAGCTTAGATACATTACCCCCGAACAGCTCCAGGATACACTGTCTGAAAGCAAGATAAATCTCAAGATCGGGGCGCTCCTTGTTGAACTCGGACTGATCACAAACCGTGATCTCCAAACGGCGATCCGTCTGCGAAAAGAATCTGCCGCAAAGAAGACAATCGGCGAGGTGCTGGTCGATGGCGGCTTCATAGAAGAGCGGAGCCTGCTGGAGGTGCTTTCCTATCAGTTGGGGCTTCCATATTATGAGCTCGAAATCTCCCGCCTGGACGCTCACCTGCTGAGAAAGCTCCCGCCCAACTGGTATTCCCTTCATCAATTTCTGCCTGTCAGCCGCGCAGATGGAAAGGTAACGGTCGCATTTGTCGATCCCATGAACCGCCAAAGCCTCGATGCGGCAGAAAAAGTGTTTGGCAAAATTAAACCGGTCATCTGCTCGAAATCCGGTTTCCACGATATAGTGAGAGGTCTGGAGCGCGAAGTATCCCTCGCCAGGATGAACCAGCCCGACGAGAAATCGGTGGTCGGAATGGTTAACGCCCTCATCGAGGAGGCTGCCGCCAGCAATGTCAGCGACATCCATATCGAACCTATGAAAGACAGGGTCCGCGTCCGATTTCGCCTGGACGGCGTCCTGGTCCACAACAGGGACCTCCCTCTTGAAATGGGGCCTCCCATAACGAGCCGGCTCAAGATCATGGCAAAGGCCGATATAGCCGAAAGGAGGCGACACCAGGGCGGCAGGATGGAGTTCGAGGACCAGCGGACCGGATCTCCCCTGGACGTCAGGGTCTCTTTCTTTGTGACCGTGTGGGGAGAGAAAACCGTTCTGAGGCTCTTGGGAAGAAAAGGGCTGCTCCTGGGCTTGAATGAAATCGGTATGTATCCAAAGATGCTCGACAGGTTCAAATTCGACGCGCTGGATATTTCGTGCGGCGTTATCCTTATAACGGGCCCGACGGGGTCCGGGAAAACGAGCACCCTCTACAGTTCCATTAATTATCTCGAAAATATGAATACCAGCATCATAACGGTTGAGGACCCGGTTGAGTACGTCATCGACGGCATATCTCAATGCTCTATAGACCCCAAAATAAATCTCACCTTCGAGGAAAGCCTCAAGCATGTGGTCAGGCAAGACCCCGACATAATAGTAATCGGAGAAATACGCGACCGTTTTTCGGCGGAGACATGCATTCAGGCCTCTCTAACCGGACACAAGGTGCTCACCACGTTGCATACGGAAGATAGCATCGGGGGTCTCATCCGTATGTTGAATATGAACATAGAAGCTTTTCTGATCTCATCGACGGTGGTCGGTGTGGTCGCTCAAAGGCTTCTGAGGAAAGTATGCCCCAACTGTTCAGAGGATTATATCCCTCAACCTGCGGATATCCGTCGACTGGGCTACACCCCTAACGATGTAAAGGGGGTCCGTTTCAAAGCGGGGCGCGGGTGTTCCGAGTGCCGTTTCACCGGCTACAAGGGACGGGTAGGCATATTTGAACTGCTCATTTTGAACGAACCTGTCAAAGACGCCGTTCTCAATAAGAAGACTGCCTACGATATAAGACGAATCAGCGCGGAAACTTCGGGTCTCATAACCCTTCTAGAAGATGGAATTATGAAAGCCGCAAACGGAGTGACCACCATTCAGGAAATATTCAGGTCTTTGCCGCGCGTGGGCAAACCCAGACCGGTCTTTGAACTTAGACGCCTTCTAGGTGCAGAGCAATGACAACGGGAAAAAAGAGCATCTCATTATTGGACATGGTGGAAGATTACGCGGCCTCAGAGACGCTGCACCTTCCGGTATTTCCCAGCGTAGCCCTGGAACTCTACGAGAAGATGGCAGATGAAAACAGTTCGATCAATGACATTGCGGCAATTATCGGCAAGGACCAGGTTATGGCCGGCCAGATGCTCAAGCTCGCCAATTCGGCATTTTTTGCGGGTTTGAACAAGGTGCGCACGATTAGAGAGTCAATTATGCGACTCGGTGTCAACCAGGTGTACAACTGCCTGGTGGCGGTCTGCCAGAAGGATTTCTACATCTCGCATGATCCCTTTATAGCTGAGTACCTCAAGGTTCTCTGGCAACACGCGCTGGCCACCGCCAAGGGTTCTCAATGGCTGCTGCGCAAAATCGGATACCCGGAACTCGCCGATGAAGGCTTTCTCGCCGGTCTTTTCCACGATATCGGAAAGCTGCTTCTCCTAAGGGTTCTCGAAACGATAAGATCGGAAAATCAGGATATCGCGCTCTCAGAGCCATTCACTCTCGAGATACTCGATTCCATGCACGTCGAGCAGGGATACACGCTGATGAACGAATGGAGTATTCCGCACGTTTACTGCAACGTGGCAAAACATCATCACGACGAGGACTTCGACAACGCAGACTCGCTGCTCACAGCCGTGCGCATAGTCAACCATGTCTGCGCAAAAACAGGCATAAGCCTCAAGCCCGACCCCGCACTCGTCACGGCGGCCCTGCCGGAAGTCCACGCAATGTCTATAAAAGAAATCGTCCTGGCCGAACTCGAGGTAATAATCGAAGACGCGCTGGGGGCTGAACTATAAACTATTTGAGGCCGCTTCCCCCAATTCAGGTCCTGATTCGCTCTGCGGTGCCCCTTCTCTTTGCTTTAGCCACTGGACGATCTTGGGCGTAAATTGTTTCTGAGATTTGGAGCTTACGTAGATGCCGATATGGCCGGTGTCGAGGCAAAGGTCCTCGGTATCACCGGTTCCTACCTTGCCTGTAAGCAACTCGCAGGCGCCCGGCGGGACAAGGTGGTCGTATTTGCCGTAAATGTTCAGCAAGAGCATGGTGATATTCTTCAGATCGACCCGGCTTCCACCCACTTCCATCTTGCTCTGAATCAGCAGATTCTTTTGATAACAATCCTCGATAAACTGCCGGATGGTTTCCCCCGGAACGTCCGGACTGTCGAATATCCACCTTTCCATGCGTACGAAGTTTTCGATGAACTCCTTATTGTCCATGTTTTCAAAAAAACTGACGTACTTGTCGATCACGAGCCGCGCAGGATTGAGGAGTAGAAAACACAGATTGAGCATGTCCCCCGGCATGTTGCCATACGCCTCGATTATTCTCCCCAGGTCGATTTCCTTCGTCCAGATATGCAAAAGCCCCTGGTCCGTGTCAAAATTGCTCGGCGCCACCGTCGTAATGAGGTTCTTTATCTTTTCCGGATGCAGGGCCGAATAGATGATCGAAAATGTTCCGCCCATGCATATCCCCATAAGATTGACCTTCTGAATCCCGTGCCGGTCGCGTATGAAATCGACCACATTGTCCATGTATCCGTTCACATGGTCGTCGATGGTCAGGTAGCGGTCTTTTCGGCAGGGATAACCCCAATCGATCATATAAACATCGACTCCCATATTCATGAAGTTTTGTACAACACTTCTTCCCTGCTGCAGATCGAGCATCGTCTCGCGGTTGATCAACGCGTAGACAATCAACAGCGGTGTCTCGATCTGTTTGTCCCCGGTCGGATGGTAATGCTTCAGCTTGATGCGGTCTTCCCGGTAGACAACATCATAGGGTGTTTTGGCAATTTCCGTATCGAACGCGCCGAGCAGCACAGCTTTGGACTTGAGGAGCTCGCGGGACTTCTTAACCCCTTCGAGCCACTTGGTCATGATATCGTTCATGGGCATCCCGGGAGCGTTCATTGGATATCCTTTCCTGCCAGAGCGGATTCCATTTTTTTGATTTTCTTCGTGGCCTCTTTAGTCTGTTTCTTAATCGTATAGAGTTCCTTATAGAGCTCATCCATCTCCTTGCTGGTAGGAATCGGAAGGAACTCAAGAAACTCTGCCAGCACATCATTTCCCGTTATCCTGAAATCAGCCGTCTCGTTGAGCAGCCGGGAGAGGGCCAGCCGGTATTCATTCGATCTGAAGAGCGACATGTAATGATTCTCGAGCCCTTTGATCCACACTCCGTAGTAGACTTTAGAATCCTTCGCCGGCTCACCTTTTTCCCCGAGTCTGTCGAGCTCATCCCTCATGTCGGCAAAAGACTTTTCCATGGGAGCCGAGAGCAACGTCTGAAATTCCGAAACGGCTGCCTGATATGCACTGAACTTGTCAGCGAGCCGATTGATTTTTTCCTGATAAACCCGCGCAGGTCCCACCCGGGGGATTTTCAGCAGTGGTTGAATTGCCTTTTCGTAAATGTCCGTCCATGCCCTGACAGCCTCTTGCTGGAACCCTTCGAAGCCGGGGCTCGTGACCTCTGCTTTGTTCCACATCCACTTGAATATTTCCTCGCTGAGCCCCCCGGAGCCGATAACCTCCATAATCGCCTGGATCATCTCAAAAGAGGGCTGCCGAGATTCCTTTGCTTCGGGAAATTGCACGCTTGTCCACGGCGTTAGAAAAGCCCGCCAGATCGAAAGCGATGCCTGCATGTATTGCTAGGTCTGAGAACTGCCAGCCACAGAAGTGGACAATTCCTGCCAGCTTTGAATGGCGGAGAGCCACAGGTTGGCCGCTGATTGCACCCATTCGGACCAGGAGAAGCCACTGCTTCCATGACTTTGATCCATGAGCAAACCTCGATGTCAGATCTGTTGGAGTAAAATGAAAAAAGAAAAGGGGCGGCGGGGCCGCAGCCACGATCTCGACTCCCCCACTAGGCGCGCGCTTGTTCACCCGGATAACGAGTTATCCCGGACCTCGTCTTCCAGACGCACCGGGTTGGCTGCGGGTGGCCTGTTCCTCATTTTTAATGCCTTCAGCCACTACTAAAAGTGGGGTATTTACAGTATTTTGAGTGAAAAAAGACAGTAGTCTGAAAAGGGGACCCGGCAGCGGAGGCGCCGCAACCGCGACCTCGACACCCCGCCCGCCTTACTGCGGCGCGGTGTTGTTCGGCTGGCTCTGAGAGGGGCGTTTTTGCGTGTCCAGACGGATATCCATATGCTCAAGCATCTTCCATGCCTTTTCTTCCTTCTTCTTTTCCTCCCTTACCTGTTCTTCCATTGCCCGTTCCATCTCGGGATCTGTACCGTATATAATGGAATCTCTTGTATCGGTACGATCTGCAAGGAGCCGGCGGGAAAGCGGATCGACCCGGTCTTCCCGGGTTTGACTCTTGAGTAGTGTCCCGGAGGCGTCCGAAGTGGAAGCCATGCACACCCGCCAGCCCGCAAGGAGCAGACCCGGGATGATGATTATATAGACAAATGCGCTCTTTTTCATTTTTGCCTTCATCACGTACGAAAATGCGTCGTCGAAGGTCCCGCCGCCGAATGCCAGGGCGGTGGGGACCGGGAGGGCCGGCTATCCTGGCTGCGGGGCCTTCGCCGCCTGCCCCCGCAGTCTTACAAATAGTCGCCCCGCCTCCATTTGACCGATTCCATATATGCGGTGACCTTCAATTCTTCGGCCATCTCCCTTAACTGATGATCGGCGGGAAGGCCGCTCATCCTGTCGTCCAGACCGGCGGTTTGCGCGTTGATCTGTTCGATCAGGGCATCGACTTCCTTTGGAGACTTGACTTCCTGGAGCGCATTTTTCAAGGAGTCGAACTGCGTGAGGACCCCATCGAGAGCCGAGAGCGCCTGGGACGCTTCGGAAGCCTGCGCTGAATTCGGACTCAGGGGTTGGATTCCCCATAGACCGGGTGCGCTCCCTGACTCGCAAACGGCGCCATCCGGAACGGTCTCTTCCCCCGGTCCCGCTATCACTTCTTGAAGGAGCAGGGCGAAAGCGTCATCGCGACCGGCGCTCTGGGACCCGCTTGACTGTTCGCTCTCCTGTGCGGCCTGCTGGCTAAGGATTTCATCTATTCTCATAGGGCTTCATTCGACCCCCCTTCCGTAAGAACAATAAAATTCACGGTCGAGATAATCTGAAGCAAATACTTTGCCAAAAGACGCGAATTTGAGGGCATAGGATCGCTCTTTGTTGGCTTCGCTCTCTTCACCCGGCTACGCTCCTCCGCCCGGGGAGCGCAGCGGCAGGGGGTCTGCCCGGAAGTCCACGAATGAAAAAAGAGGACAAATTTCCTCATTCGTCTTCCGTCCTCAAACCGCCGTCTTTCAAGGGAAAGATTTTCCGGCGAATGGAATTTTATGCCGGGTTGCTTTTCACAGGTATGCGTATTAGCGCTGAAGTTCCCTCGTCGGTTCTTTCAAGGCTGACGCTAAACCCATAAGGCCGAAGGAGCTCTCTCGCCGCATAGAGCCCGAATCCGAGATGTTGGTCTGTGGATGCGGCTTTAGCGTCATGATTCTGCCATCTCGATTCGAACAGGTCGAACAAAATGTCCGGGTTCAGCCCTTCCGGAGGCCCGGGACCTGAATCGGTTATTTTTACTACTATCTGCCCGGCCTGTATCGAGGTCTCAACGATGATTTCCTTCTTTGGCGATTCCCTGAGAGCTATTTTGGCGTTCTGGAAGAGGTGGAAGAGGGCTGGAACGATGTCCCTGCCGAGGGCCTTTATGTGGGGAAGGTTCTTTGCCAGGCGCAGCTCCGATTTAATGTGGTGTTTGAAGAAGAGGTCGGACCGGAACACTTTCGCCATCCTTGTCAGAAGAGCATTGATGTCTATTTCCGCCCCGCACCTCTCAATTTCATGAAGCAGCATGAACTCGCGCAAATCCGAAGCCAGATTGGATATTTGTTCGCGCATCTGACTCAGCCGTTTTCGCTGTTTGCCCAGAAGCTCGGACCATTTTTCGTTTTCGTCGGAATTGCTCCTGAATATCCGGTCCTGAAGCTCCAGACCCGATATCAGCATCTCTGTCAGCATGGTAAGGTTCTGAAGAGGTCCATTGGCGTTATGTACAAATCCCTGGACGAATTTGCCCGCGTAATTGAACCGGTCCTTTTCATGCAAGGCACGGATGCATCGTTCGACAAACATCTCTTTGCTTTTCAACGGATTTCCGACAGCCATACTCTTCGTTCGTTTGTGATTATCCCGAATGATGCGCGTTATTGAATTTATCCCCGTTGGACCCGGCCTTTTTGACGACTTCCAGAAATGCGTCCAGGGCGAACGGATCGAACTGCATGCCGCGGGTTCTCAGCAACTCGGCAACGGATTCGTGGGGGGACATGGCATCTCGATAGGCCCGTTTTGACGTCATTGCGTCAAATGCATCGGCAACACTAACTATCCTGGCAAGTATAGGGATCTGTTCACCGCACAGGCCGTCAGGGTAGCCCGCTCCGTCCCACCTCTCGTGATGATGTCTTATTATCGACCTTTCCTCCGGGCTCAAACCCAGCTCGGACACGATCGAATCCCCAATTGAAGGGTGTCTCTTTACAATTTCATACTCATCCCTGGTCAGGGGCCCCGGTTTGTTCAAAATACTGTCGCCAACCCCTATTTTGCCGATATCATGAAGATAGCCCGCAGTCTGTACCGATTCGAGTTGAGCGCCCGAGCAGCCAAGGAGTCTGGCTGCCTCGGTTGCGTAACGGGTTACTCTTTCGGAATGTTTTCCGGTATAGAGATCTTTGGCTTCCAGCGCATTCACCAGCGACTTCAATATCCCATAAAAGTTGCTGATAAGGCTTTCGTAAAGCGCCATATTCTCGACGGCCAAAGATGCCTTTCTGATCAGAAAATCAAAAAGCCGCGTTTCTTCTGATGGTAGACAGTTTCTGCCGTCTCCGTGGAAAGCCATCAACAGACCGAATGGCTCCCCCCGGATTCGCATCGGCCAGCAGGAAAGGGTGCTGTCTGTTAGCGGCGCGTTTTCAAAACACCGTTTGATTTCGTCGGGACCAATCACTACATGGCTTGCGCCGTTTCCAAGCAATTCCTGCATCCGGTCTTCCGAGAGCACTATTTTTTGAGGCCACGCATCATCGGGCTGCCATCCGCAGGCGGCCATACCCACAAGGCTGTTTCTGTCCTGGGGTACCAGGAAAAAGCTTACTTTTTCCACCGATTCGAGTGAGGACGCCAGTTGGACGATCCGAGGATAGAGATCGTCGCTTGAGCGGATTTCGTCTATTTCCCTCGAGATATGAAACAGCTTGGTCTGCTCGTTGACTTTGCTTTCCAGTTTCCGGTTTGTCTCCTCGAGTTCCTTTCGCGCCTGGATTTCGAGCCGAAGGCTGAGATTTTGCAACAGCAGTTGTCTTTCCTTTGTGATGCGCTGGAGCGTCAGGGCCACATCCTGAAGTGTGAACGGTTTGGTGAGAAAATCCGAAGCCCCTTTGCGCATGGCCTTGATCGTGCAATCCATGGTTGGAAAGCCGCTCATCATGACTACCGGAAGGCCGTGATCGTGCTCCTTTATCGCGGTCAGGAGCTGAAGCCCGTCCATGTCAGGCAGGCGCAGATCTACAAATGCACAATCGAATGATTCCTTGTTGATCGCCTGCAAGGCTTCCCGTCCAGCCAGGCAGACCCGCACTCGCTCGTGTTCCAGACGCTGCAGGCATTCCTGTAGAAGCTCACCGAGCATAACATCGTCTTCCACGATCAAAATTTTCATAATCTGCCGGACTCTATCCTGCTGATGATCAGCTGTTTAAGTTTATGGAGTTCCGAATCTGAGATTACGCCGTCCCGCTTGAGACCCTTGAGCGCCTCGAGGGCGGTAATGGCCCGGTTCGGATTTCCCTGTGGCTTTCCCAGAAAAGTATCGGGCCGAAATCCTGCTAGATTGTCCAGTAGAGGTCCGCCTAACAAATTGCCCGAGCTGTCGTAAACCTTGGACTCCGAATAGCGTTTCCCTTCAAGAGAACAGATCTTCCTGTGCAGATTCTCTATTTCCACAAGCATCTTCGCCTTCTCCCTGAGCAGGTCCGCCGTCTCCTTATAGGCTTTGACCCGGTCGACGGCGTTTCGGATCGTTACGCCCACCTGCTCTACCATGAAAGGCTTCTGTATATAGTCGTAAGCCCCAAGTCGCAGGGCCTGGATAGCCGACTCCAGACTTCCGAACCCCGTTATCAGAATGCTCAGAATATGAGGATAGAGTGCTCTGACCTGTCTGAGCAGGGTCAAACCATCCATCCGCGGCATGTTGAGGTCCGAAATAAGGATATCGAAATCGCCGGCCGACAACTGTTCGAGGGCCGCCAGGCCGTCGGGAGCAAGATCAACCGCCGCTCCGGTTTCCTCGACCGTTTCTGCCAGAATCTCCAAGAAAATTTCGTCGTCATCGGCCACAAGGACCCGCACGACCGTCTCGGATATTGGTGTCATTGTTCTCAGTCTACCACAAGGCGCTAAACCTTGCCATCAAATAGAATACCCCAGAGCTCTTCGATCTTGTCGCGAAACAGGGCAATCTTTTCCGGCGGTATCTGGGGCGTATCAGCTTGCCGGTGTTGCTGCCAAGGACCTGCGCGATGTTCCTGCCGTCCCCTTCTGCGATGAAGTTGAGCTCGATCCCCATGTTCTCCTTCAATAAAGCTCCTTCAATAAAGATTGTATCCGCAAGACGACTCCAGCCGAAAACCCGGGGGTGGGGAACAGTATCCTCGCAAAACCCGTGTCTGCTACTTCTTTTTTTCGAGCGGCTGAACCAGGTATCCGGCGAACCGTCGAGCAAGACAATCAGCCATCACGCTGCACCTCTGGGCGGGTTCGCCCGTGATCGTATTCCAGGTAAGATCGATATCACGGCCCGGTTCGGACCGCGCGGTCTGTTTGACGTCCCAGAGGACTTCACCCGTTCGCGCATCCAGTATCCGGATGCGTACTGCAAGCTCGGTGGGCATGTTCCCGGTTCCGTCCATCATATAAAGGAGCAATGGACGCATCGCGAGTGTGCACCCCTCGCTTCTGGCATACCATAACGCTTCCGAATCGGATTTGACCTCATAGGGCAGACCCCTGATCTCCCGAAAAGGGCCCCTTTGGACAAGCCTCCTCTGAAATGCACTCGTGAGCGAACCTGATGCCGCCGCCATCTCAGGCGGAGAGACAAAGGGGAATATGCAAACACTCTCCATCGTGTGCTGTTCTATCATGGCATGGACGAAGATTTCCATGCTCGCATCGACCGGCCGCTTCGAGGTGGCCTTGAGCTGCGTCGCAATGCAACCGCCGGCGCCGCAAATCGCCACCAGAAGAGCAATTACTCCCGCCAGCCTTATGGGAGCCCAAGTCGCGGGATATCTTCGTCGCCAAGCTTGCTTAAACCTAAAGCTTTGAGAAGCCATGCCGATCACCCCGTTTTGAAGTGAAACATTGCGGCATTTGTCCAGCCCGTGTCCGAATTTGCCGAATTTTTGCAAAAATCACCCTCAGCGGGTTCACCTGCAATGGATTAATCGGATTTAACGCAAAAACTCTTTAATGGAAAATTGTTCTACACTTTGCGGCGACTTCAGCATCCGGAGGAACCGTGTCCCATCCTCGGCATTTAATCCGGCCCCCGGAGTCATTCTGGCGCTACTTCATACGCACGAACGGGGTCTTCCATTCCTTTTACCCGGATCTCTCCAAAAAGCCGGGTGGAAATAAGAGGGGCAACCAGGTCGCGGGTCCTCTGAGAAATGAGGATACCGTCAACCGGGGCGCTCGACTCCAACCTTTTTGCCAGGTTCACCGCAGATCCGAGCACGGTGTATGAAAGCCTTCGAGAAGACCCCATGTTGCCCACAACGACCTCCCCCGTATTGATCCCGATGCGCACGCGCACAGGAAAACCGCCTTCCCTGCCCCATCTTTCGCTCAGTTCGCGTGCCTTCTTCTGCATCTCGATCGCCGCCTGGACCGATCTCAGGGCATGGTCCAGCGTCGGTTCGGGGTCTCCGAAAAACACCATCATGCCGTCTCCGATGTACTTATCGACCGTCCCCTTGTGGGTAAATACAACTTCCACCATCGTTTCGAAATAGTCATTCAAAAAGCCACGAATCCGGTCGGGCGAATATGAGGAAGAGTGTGCGGTAAAATCCTTGATGTCACTGAAAAGAATCGTCAGCTCTTTTCTCTGCCCCCTGCTAATCATCGCCGGGTCGGCAAGGATCCTTTCCACAACCGAGGGCGGGAAATAGGACTCAAAAGACCTCCTCAGGGCTTCCTTTTCCCTTGAGTCCCGGAAATATCGCAAAGCCATGATGATCGAAGCGACGGCGACGCCCGAAATTACAGGGCGCACGATGTTTAGCATCAGTCCATACGCAAGGAAAAGAACGAGCGCTGCGGCCCCGTAGCAGGCTATCAGCAGGGCGGTCCCGCCGGTGAATAGAATTGGGGAAAAGCGGGTCGATAGAAAGAAAATAACGGCAACCATCGCCAGCTCAATCGCCAGTATCCCGGCAGGGCTTATCTCGGATAAAAAGGCCCCGGAAAGGATCGTCTGGATCACGTTGGCATGCAGGCCGCTCAGCGGAAAATCTATATCTACCGGCACCGCGCCCAGGTCGGTGGCGCCGGTCGAAACATCGGAGACCACGGCTATTTTCCCCGAAAGCTCTTCGGTCCACATCTCGAATGCGTCCCGGTCGCCCGATGCGGAAAGGATCTGCGCGAAATTGTAATGGCGCATCTCCCCCCATGGCCCGACGAAATTGATTATCATCGAGCCGTTCCTGTCGATTGGAATGAAGAAGTCGCGGGGCTGGCCTCCGGGGACCCTTGCATCCTCGATCCGGATGTAGCTGCCCGGCTTTATGGTAATTTTTCCCGGCCCTGCTCCGAGGTAGTCGCAAACGAGGCGGAACGGCAGACTGGGATAAAACCCGCCCCCATATCGGACGAGCAGCGGCACTCGACGTATTACTCCATCCCGGTCCGTTTTCAGGCTTAGAAACCCAATTCCCCTGGAGACCTCCGCAAGAGGCGGAAAAGTGATCAGAGGTTTCGTCCCGGTGTAGAGGGCATCCGCATCGCCCTCCACCTTCACGCTCCACTTGGTGTGGTCAAGATATTCGCGAATTTCCGGACCTATGCGGCCCGGGAGCGACCTGCTCTGTGACCCCAGATCTATTGCCATGCCGAAATAGACGTTCCCCGCCTCACGCGTTGCCCCAATTATCGCCTGGTCATCGGCCTGGTTGGTCCCGGCAGCAAAAATCAGATCGTATGCCTGGGCCGCAACCCCCATTCCGGCGAGGTTCCGAATAAGCCGGGCGTACTGGGAGCGGGTCACATAATAGGTTTTGAGCTGCTGGATGGCGGTATCGTTGAGGTCTATGTGAACAACGGTTCCATCATAGGGGGGCTTGAATGAACCTATCGAGGAGCGAATCATGAAAAACCTGTCGAAGACCTGCGAATTCCAGGTTTCCAACAATCCCCCGAAAAGCTGGAAAATCAGTTGGACAATGCCGAACGCAGCAATTGCGGCAAACAGGTATGTCCGTTTCCGCTCCCTGTTATTTGTGCTCAATCGTGTAAGTCCTGGCCACGAAGCCGTTCGACAGGATCTCGTCGGCAAAGGCCGCGATGTCCAACCGGTTGAGGTCCTGGACTTTCTCGACGCTTCTCAGGGCCCCTCCGATGGGAACCGGCCTCTCGGCCGGCGAACTGAGTTCGCTGTGTTCCCTTCTAAGCTCCCTTATCCGATCGACAAGCGCCCTGGCTGTCTGAGCTTTGAAAGCCGGTTCGGCGGACTCGTACCGTAGATATGCCTTTTCGAGCTCATCGAGCCGTTTTCCGGAGGCTATCAGATAGAATACTTCCTGGCCCGGGTTTTGGTCCAGCCTGAACCAGGCATCTCCCCGCGGGATGTAATACCTGCGCTCGGGCTGATAATCCCCTTCAAACTGCTGGAGCGCGTACGGAAAGAGCAGTTTGACACTACCCCGCCGGTTATCGTGGAAAAGGTATATGAAACATCTTCGCTGCAGTTCTACCATCATCTTGAGCTGGTCGCCCGATTTGAGGGCTATGTCTTGAGTGACCGGCCGCGTGCTGCTCTTTCCATCCTGGACCGACATGGCCGCGAAAGCCCAGCGAAAATCCACTTCAGGATAAAGAGCGCCTCCGGAAGTGCCTTTCGACAAAGTGCCTTCGGCCGCGAAGGATAAACCCCGGGCCCCGCCGGGCGTGAAAGCAGGCTGAAAAAAAAGCAGCGCAAAAACGACTAATATGATCGATCTCTTTATGAATTTCATCTAATTTAACTCCCCCCAAACCCATCTTTTATTCCTTGATCTTCTTGAGCAGCCAGGCCATGTTGCGCCCCAGGGATTTCATCGTCTCAATGCCTTCGAGGTCTTTTTCCACGTCTCCCTTCTCGAGCCCGAATCCCATATTCCAGTAGGTTGCCCCTGGTATGATCATCTCGCTGATCAGGAAAAAATGATTCATGGAATCAAATACATGGATAGAACCTGCACGACGCACGGCTACGACCGCCGCCCCAACCTTGCGCTTGAACAAGTTGCCGTTCGCCTTTGCCGCAAGGCCGGCCCGTTCGATCAGGGCCTTCATCTCGGCGCTTACATCGGTGAAATAGGTAGGCGAACCCAGTATTATCCCATCGGCTTGAGTCATTTTGTCCATACACTCGTTCAAATAATCATCATCAACACCGCAGTGGCCGTCTTTATTGTTGAAGCACTTGAAACACGCCCTGCAGCCGTGGATATCCTTGCCGGCAAGCTGCACCATCTCCGTTTCGATGCCTGCATTCTCGAGTTGTCCGAAGACGTAATTGATCAGAATAGCGGTATTGCCATCTTTTCTCGCGCTTCCATTGAATCCGACAACTTTCATATCAGCCTCCCTGCTTGAGCGGCAAATCGCCGCGGCCAGGATCTCGACGCTCCGCGAGGCGGGCGGGCGAAAAGAGAAGATCCGGTTTCGAAAAAAAAGAGAACGCGGGATGCTCTAAGGCCCGCGCACGATGCGGAACCCCAGATCGTCTTTCATACTGTCGGGCAGGCCGCTTCCGCGAATGGCGCAGCGGGCCGCCTTGGGAGAACTACGCCAGCACCCGCCTCTAATCACGCGGCTCCCTCCCATGCTCTCATCGGTAATTTGAGGATTGTTTCTATCGTGGCGCACATAAGAATCTACGCCATAAACGTCCGAGCACCATTCCAGTACGTTGCCCAGCATATCGTATAGACCGAAAGCGTTTGGCCGAAAAGAACCCACCGGCGCCGTCGCCGCGTAGCCGTCATCGCATTCGTGGACTGACTTGATCCCGAGTTGTCTTCCTGCCGTATAATCTGCCACGTTTTCGTAAATACAGGCCCTCGAGGTATCTTCGCCCCAATACCGGGAGGCGTCGGAACCGGCCCGGCACGCATATTCCCACTCCCCTTCGGTTGGCAGCCGGAATTTGTATTGTCCGCCGTTCTCGCCGGTAAGCCACTGCGCAAAGTTATTGGCGTCCACCCAGCTTACGTATACCGCAGGCTGACCGTTGCCGTTGAGTGAATGACCGGCGAAGTCCCTGCTGTCGTGATCTTTCTGGAATTGCTTGAACTGAGCGTTGGTAACCACCGTTTGGCTCATCCAGAATCCGTCGACGCATACCTCGTGCACCGGTCCCTCGTCTTCCGAGCGATCCTTCTCGCTTTGCGGACTCCCCATGAGATAGCATCCGCCCGGCACCCATACGAACGCCAGCCCCGTAACCGGCTCTTTCCAGGTTTTGAGACTCATCATGGGCTTTTCGCCACGTGATGCGGGTTCTTGAGCCGGTCCGGAGGCCGAACGCGCCGATGCGGCGGCAGGATTTGGCTGCGCCGGGGTGGAGCTTGCCTGCACCGTATGCTGTGGTGGAGGCCAGAGAAAGTAAAAATCTCCTTCCAGAGACGACGACTCCCATGGGACCTGTTTGCCCCCGGTGGCCTCACGCACCGCCGAGCGCACCCGCTTGAAGACATCTTCAATCTTCAGTCCGGGCTGGACCATAGTCTTGATGAGTTCGCCCGTATATACGCCGTTTTCTCCCTCCCCGTCATTGGCCACGGAACCGGGCGCCGTAGCATAGGCGATCAGCGTGCCGCTCGGAGCATCTATCGAGGCAAGCCCTTGCGACATGGAGCGGAAACTCCGGGCAAACGGATTGTCCCGGCACGCATCCATGATAACTATGTTCATCCGGTTGTGGGCGTAATCCATTTCGCTCAGCACTTCGCCCATGTCCACCGACTCGTATTCAACCTGGTTTTCATGCTCGATGGCCGCGGCCACGGGAATAAGGTAGTTGCGCCCGTTGACCTGGACCCCGTGCCCGGCGAAATAGAAAAGCCCGACGCCGCCCTTCTGGAGCTTTTCCCCGAAAGCCTGGATATCGCGCTTCATCTGTTTCTGGTCCAGGTTTTCCCCAAGGGTAACCTCGAAGGAGAGCTCTCCGAGTACCTTTGCCATAGCGCGGGCGTCGTTGATGGGATTCCGAAGAGTTCCCGATGCATAGGCCGCGTTGCCGATGACCAGTGCCGTGCGTCTTTCGGGCTGGCCCTGAGCAGCCGGCCCTTGACTCGACCAGGCATAACCGCCGCAAAACCCAAGAGCGCTCAAAAAAGCAGCCAGAACGCAGGACAAAAGTATCCTTTTCCAAGCTATACAGCTCATTTGCCGCCACCATCCCCTGTCCAAGTAAAAAAGGGAGTCTCCCCTGAAGGCAAAACTCCCTGAAGCATTAATCAGGCCGGATTACGAAAGATCCCATCGGAGGACCGCGACTTGCCACAACCGCCGTGCCCCGAAAATCCGACGCAATTATAAGTAACATTGCCGGGAGCTTCAATAAAAACGTTTAGTTTTTCTCACTTAGTGGCTTGCCCCAGATTGATTGCCTGGATTTGAACCTCCTGTTTCCCTTCGGAAGGCACATCCGTTTCGACCGTCAGCAGAGATTGAATCCGGCTGCCGGGGGGGATATTCTCCATTTTGGGGGTCACCTCCAGGCTAAACCCGGGTTCATTGGGAAACGGCTCCTGCCTCACATCTATGACTCGTTGGTCATATGTGCATCTGACGATCTTGAAGGCTTTATTCCTGTTATCGACAACCAGCACCTTCCCGGTAATTACCCCTTGATCGGGGGACAAGCGTCCCACGACGAGAACTTTTGGCCTGATTCCAATCTCCCCTTCTATAAAACCGTTTACCCAGATCGTAAGTTCGGGTTTTTCCGCAAAGTCGGTATAAACGGTGATGGTGCCCCTGTAATTCCCCCGCGACGTGTTGTTGGATACTCTTAGCCGGTAATGTTTTCCGTCCTCGACGGTTTCAAGCTTGTATGATGCCTTCTTGTCGAGATCGTCACACACTTTGCGGATATGAAACATCTTCGAAGTCGTGACGAGGTCGATGGTTTTTTCACTGAGACTATCAGCGATTCCCTGAAAATAGATGGTTTTCTCGGGCCTGACCTCGATCAGAGGCTTGACGGTCCCTTCCACCTGCAAAACCACGCGAGGGTTTGCCGGATCATCGCTCAAAATGGTCGCCGTCTTTTTTACGTATCCCTGGAACCCTCTCAGATTCACCTCCAAGGTAACTTTTCCCTCCGCACCCGGAGGGATCGCCCGGTCAAAACGGGCGATGGTGCAGCCTCAACTGGGCTTTACGTCTCTTATATTGAGAACGGCCCTGCCGCTGTTTTTCACAATGAAATCATGAGACAGCGGCGCCATTTCGGAGAGTTGCCCAAAATTGTAACTGGTTTCGGGGTAAGTGATGATGCCTGGAGCCTCGGCAAGCGCGGCGACCGCCAAAAGCGAGCCTATTCCAAAGCATCCGATAAGGACCTTCAAGAGCCATTTGAATGATTTTCCCATGGAATACCTCCGAGTGTCGCCTTATACCACCTTAGCCCGCTTTCGTCATGACCTGAGTTGTTTTTGATGAAAAAAGAGCAAAAACGGGCCTGGATGCCCCCCTGCCTCTCAAGTTTGCCGAAACCGGGCAACGATCCCCATTCGACATTTAAAAGGAAAAGAGATATTTTGCGCGCTGATGAGCAGACTTTTGCCTCCGGCACGGGGCATTTGGAATTTTGCACGGTGGGTTTCACCATGAGATGGAAAAACATTTTTGGCAGCTTTGTGGTTTGTACCGCCTTCATCATATTTGGCTGCCTCTATCTGGACATCAGGCTCGCGGAATTCGTGTCCGAAAAGGTCGGCTCCGATTTTCTGCTCTCGCAGAGCGTATCCAATTTGCCCGACCTTCTGTTCTTACTGGTGTGCGTCATAACTGTCGTGAGTTGGACCGGACGCCTGTACCTGTTACGAAAACCAGTCAAACGCTCGAATTCGGACCTTTTGGAGTTTACCGGCATTGCAGTCCCATTGGCCTTTATCCTTAAACAGATTTTGAAAGATTTGTTCGGAAGAACGAATACACGTGTCTGGCTCCTGCATCCTGATCAATTCGGCTTTCATTGGCTTCACGGCGGTGGAGACTTCTCAGCTTTTCCATCGGGGCATATGGCGGTTTTCACCGCGTTGATGCTGGGAGTCGGCAGGTACTTCCCCCGGCTGCGTCCCGTGTGCGCAGGATTGCTCTTCATCCTTGCGCTGGCCTTGATCATGACCCAATACCACTTTTTCAGCGATATTGTGGCCGGAGTCTGTCTCGGTCTGATTGTCGATTTTTTTGCCAGCCGCGGACTTTCACTTTTGCACCATTCCAATTGAGCAGGTCGGGTTATAAGAGAAGATGCTCATGCAGATTCGATTCCGGGCGCCAGAGGTTGACGATGAACAGCCGTGAGAGGTTTTTGGAAGTGATGCGCTTTGGCAAACCCGATCGTGTCCCTTATTTCGAAGAGGGGATAAGGGATGAGGTTCTGAAGGTCTGGCGAAAACAGGGCCTCGGGCGTGGCGCTGATATTCGGAAGCTGTTTCCCTCGGATCGCCGTGAGGAACTGGAGCCCGATGTTGACCCCATCCTGCAAATAACAAAATGGCCTGCTTCGCTCTCCGAGTTGGCGGTTTTGAGAAAGAGTCTCGATCGCCATGTGGACGGCCGCCTTCCGAAAGATTTGGCCGTTCATAAAAAGGCGGGAAAGGCGCGGGATTACCTGCTGATGCTGCGGGCGCATCGCGGCTTTTTCCTCTCGATGGGTGTACGAGGCTGGAACCGCTTTAAGGAATTGATCGAGCTGCTCGTCTACGATCCGCAGATCGTGCGCGAGAGCATGTCGATTCAGGGTGAGCTTGCAGCCAAACTGACCGAACGCGTACTTCAAATGGTCGATGTGGACGCGGTTGTGTTCAGCGAACCTATCGGAGGTAATGACAAACCGCTGATCTCACCTCGGATGTATGAAGAATTCGTGCTCAAGAGCTATGAGCCGGTTTTTGCCGTGATCGGACGCTATGGGGTGCAGACCATGATATTTCGCACCTTTGCGAACGCTCGGATATTGATTCCAAGTATTTTGAAGTGGGGCTTCAACTGCCTGTGGGCCTGCGAGGTAAATGTAGAGGCAATGGACTATCGTGAACTTCGCAGGGAGTTCGGCCGGGACCTGCGCCTCATAGGGGGTATCGATCTGGACGCGCTCCGGCACGGCAAAGAAGCCATAATGCGGGAGATCGAAGAGAAGGTCCCTCCGCTTTTGGCCGACGGCGGATACGTTCCCGTGGCCGACGGCAGAATTCGCGAGGACGTGCCGTTCGAGAATTATGTTTACTACAGGCGGTTGCTGGAAACGGTTACCCAGGGGTAAGATTCCGGCAGGCGAGCCATCTCGTTCTCATATCTTCCGTCGGATTTGGAGGGATCGAATCCAAGTGCGAAGCAAAGGGCTTTGAGGAACGGGCTGTCTGCGTGGAAATACTTCCCGAAATTCTCAAGTGCGTCGTAAATCATAGGATACCATTCTCCTTTGTTCCTATGGACGGCAAAATGGTGTCGGGCGCTCAGCAATCAAGGTCGGCCGATAAATTCGATTCCCTATGCGGATTCGGCTGTCCCGATAGGATACTCTAATGGCAAGCCCTCCAAATGCATTTCGGGTGGTATGGTTGGCAGGAGGAAACAAAACCGGGCGCCTTTCCCTTCTGCCTCACTTTCGGCCCGGATCTTTGCGCCATGCAAATCCACCATGCTCCTCGAAAGCGAAAGCCCCAGCCCCGTGCCCTGAAATCGGCGGCTGAGCGAACTGTCCGCCTGCTCATACGAAGTTGAGTTCAAGAGAGTATCGGAAGGGGCCAAATCGAGTGGACGAAACCAGACCCCGGAACCTTCTCGATAATTGGCTATTTTCACTCAAGAACTTCCTTGAGGTTTCCCCCCCTGGTGCGACCCATCACTTTAGTAAGCCGGCAATCTACTCCAGCGGCAATTCCACTGCACATTCGTGCTCATGATATAGAAGGTGTATGCTTCCACCGCTTAGGTATGCCGTGACGGCGTCAAGAGGTTTGGGGATCCCGAAATCCTTTACACGAATACCAGAAAAATATTCCCGCAATACGCTTATGAAAAAATCGTGAGTGATATTGATTGTCGATACCTGACTTAACTCTAGCTGCTGTAACAAAAGCTTGAATTCAAAATGAGGCGCCTGTTTTAAAGGCATTACTAGTGCTTCGAACAATTTTCCATCAAACCATTTCTGGCAAAACAAGGGCCATCCATGTGCCCTGACGATCAAAACGATATTCTGCCACTTCCCTCCAAGGAGAACCTGGCCCTGATTGACAGCCGGCAACAGATTCATTTCATCACCACTTATTGCACCTGCTTTGCCGAAGACCTGGCTCGACTGAGCGCCAAGTACTTTGAGCCGCTCGATATCGCAAAGAACCGCCAACTACTTGCGGAGGGTAAAGGAGGCGATAGGCTTCGCGCCTTCCGCACCACCGAGACTTTGTGGGGACGCAAACGTACAGTGGTGGTAACCTTCAACCCGGCCACGATGCGAAAAAAACTCGATGATCTCACCCGCAAGCTTGAGCGGCTCCGGGCCGAGCTAATGGAGTATCGCAAGAAATACAACCACAAGGAGCGCAACTGGCAAAGCGCCACAGCGATTGCCGCCCGTTACCGCAAGCTTTGCGACCAGCTCTATATAAGCCGCAAATGTTACCGGCTCCGATTCGAAAACGGGACCATGAGCTTTCGAAAAGAGGCTGCGCAGATTAGCGCCATCGAGACCATGATGGGCAAAAACATCATTGTCACCGACAACCATGACTGGACTACTGAAGAGATTGTGAGCGCCTGCCTGGATCGATATCGAATTGAGCAGCAGTTTCGGGTGAGCAAGGCGGGCTGCCATGTTCAGGTCAATCCGATGTTCCACTGGACCGACGACAACATCAGATGTCATCTTCTTGGTTGTGTCATCGCACTTGCCTGCTTGAGGCTCCTGGAGATTAAAACCGGGGACAGACATACAGCCAAAAGCATCATGGAACAGATGGAAAACCTCAACTGCGTGCTTTCCTGGCAACGTAGAGCGGCAACGCCCCAAGTGTGCATCGAAGAACCCACAGAGCTGCAAGCACAAGTTCTGGCCAG
The DNA here is from genome assembly GCA_963805125.1 of uncultured delta proteobacterium. Classification (GTDB taxonomy): domain Bacteria; phylum Desulfobacterota; class Syntrophobacteria; order Syntrophobacterales; family Syntrophobacteraceae; genus SbD1. The sequence goes on from CAWDTD010000003.1 coordinate 1,001,301, forward strand.
CCTGGGATATCAGATAAAAGACGGTTGGGTTCTACAAATCTCGGCGTAATTTTCTATGCATTTCCAGTAGCTTGGATATCTTTGTCTCGTCAGTCTCTGAAAGTCCAGTGAAAGAGTCAATGGAAGAGGCATTCAAAAAGATTATCCCAGAGGTCCCGTTTGTTGTTGAACCCAAGATTGCAGATTCGTGGAAATCATGACCGGTTGACTTTGGGCAGGAAGGGATTGATCCTCTCCCGCCCAAAGCTTTACAGAAATCGGGAATGCAATGAAACAGGCAGCCGCATCGCCTGGGCATTCCGTGCCTTTAGAGCTTGGGACAGTGCCGTTGCCAGTATTTGTCACCCAGATGTTTGCCCCGTCGAGGGCAATACCGAATGGATTAGCGCCGGCCTGGTTTGCGCGGAAATGATGCGTTTACGCCATCTTCAAGGACTTAAAGGATTGCACCTGACCCTTGATTGCCCGTTCAGTCGGCAACCGTTCAATAGACGAAGCCCCGAAAAAGCCTTGAATTCCCGGCATCCTTGCCAGTGCCGTGCCAACGCTATCGGGTTCATCAAAGGGTCCGCCGTGGCAAATCACCAGGATATCTTTCCGCACTTTGCGGCCGGCATCGGCGACGGCCATCACTTTGGCAATGGCATCGTCCAGGGTTAGAGCCACAGCGGCGCCGATAGTGCCGGCCGTCGTGAGTCCCACGTGGGCGACTAGCTGGTCGGCCCCGGCTTTGGCCATTGCCTTTGCATCATCTTCATCAAAGACGTACGGGGAAGTAAAGAGGTCGATTTCATGGGCCAGCCGCACCATTTCTATTTCTTTATCGTAGCCCATGCCTGTGGCTTCGAGGTTGGCCCGAAAATTTCCATCAATCAGTCCAACGGTGGGGAAGTTCTGCACCCCGGAGAACCCGATCTCCTTGAGCTGTTTAAGAAAAACGGGCATCAGCCTGAACGGGTCGGTGCCGCAAACTCCTGCAAGCACAGGGGTGTTTTTTACAACGGGCAACACTTCAGCAGCCATCTCGACAACAATGCCATTGGCGTCCCCATACGGCATTAGCCCTGCGAGCGAACCGCGACCTGCCATTCGATAGCGTCCCGAGTTGTAAATTATGATGATATCTGCTCCACCCGCTTCTGCCAACTTTGCTGAAATTCCTGTTCCCGCACCGCAGCCGACAATAGGCTTGCCGGATTGTCCCTGGGCGCGGAGCCGTTTTAGTATTTCCTGACGCGGTATAGCCATAACGATTACCTCCTCTCAGTGAGATACATAAGTGCCGTTCATTTTTTCAGCATGTCCAGAAGAGTCATGGCCACTTTCTCGGAGAATGCCGGATCATTGATGTTGTTCTCCATCTCGATCACCCTTATGCCCGGCTTCAAGTTTTTCTTGATGGCTTCGAAGCAGGCCTGGTCGGCTTCGGGGTCCCAGAACCGATTGCCTGGACTGTCGAGCATCGAAACGCCCTTTAGAGGCAAAATGACAGCCACCGGAGCAGTGGCTGAATTTGCGGCCGCTGCAATCATTTCCCCCATGCGGATGTTCTCCTCGACATTGGTACGCAGCAACGTGACGTTCGGATTCCATTCGTAGAGACTGCGTCCCGCATACTTTTGAGGGACCGTGTCAATGCCCCCGAAATTGGCCATGTCCAAGCAGCCCGGGACTAACACGGCAGGGATGCCCGCTTTCGATGCCGCCATACAGCGTTCGGGGCCGGCGCTCAACACGCCGCCGCATACATGATCGGCTAACTCGGTGGTAGTGATATCCATTGAAGCAGCTATATGCCCATCACGGATCAGGCTCTCCATGGTCTTGCCGCCGGTGCCCGTGGCGTGGAAGACCAATACTTCGTAACCCTTTTTTTCAAGGATGCCGCGGGCGTGGTCAACACAAGGGGTGGTGTTGCCGAACATGGATGCTGCTACCAAAGTCTTTTCCGAAACGTCCTCGGGGAGATCCCTTTTGACCATCCCTGAAATGGCGCCTGCCGCGTTGGAAAAAATCTTTCGGCTGATTCGGTTGATGCCGGCCACATCTACAATCGAAGGGATGAATGTGATGTCTTTGGTCCCCGCATAGGCGCTGACATCACCGCCGCCCACCGTCGAAACCATTACTTTCGGGACTCCTACCGGCAGGGTGCGCATTGCGGTCGTGGCTATTGATGTGCCGCCGGTCCCCCCCATGCCGATGATTCCGTGCAGCTTGCCTTCGTCATAGAGTCTGCGGACGACTGCGGCAAGTCCGGCCGCCATGGTCTTCATGGCCTCGTCTTTGTGCTCGCCGGAAGAAAGAAGCGCCAAGTTGCCGCCGCCTGCCCTGGCGACTTCGTCGCGCGGAATATCCGGCTTGAAGGCCGGCTCACCCATTACCCCGAAGTCGACAACCAGGGTTTTGAGCCCCTCCTTCTCTATCAGTTCTTTGATGAAGGCGAATTCCGTTCCTTTGGTGTCAAACGTCCCTATGATCACTACTGTTTTCGCCATTGCGCCCTCCTAAGATCGCCTTCTCGGGTTGCGTTCCATGTTTTGGCTGCCATTTTGTCATCTCAAGTGACTGATTTGTGTAAGGCTTCTAACGTGAAGGTTTTAATAATGGAAATCCTGAACTGTAAATTTCATGGCATATCGCCTATATGTCATATAAATATACCACACCTTATATATGTTGTCAAGGGATGAACGGGTTTAATAATATGTCCCTTGCGGAACGCCGGGCCTTTGAAACCTCTGGCAATTATCCTCGTGAGATCATGCCCAGGAACATTCCGACAGAATTCTCCATAGCTACGGTTCACATAGTATCCTTTCCTCAACCTCCTTTAGTAGCTCCGGGCACGACTATCACCAACGAGTTTGAGGCGCTGGAGGCAGTCACGACTCAACGGCGCCAGCCAACCAAGACGCAGGTCCCCGGCGCCATCAAGATACAAAGCCTGTGCTGACCCCGTTGAACCAATGAACGGCCTGCAACCTCAAACCGCATCTTTGCCTGTTTTCCGGCTACCGGAAGTCAGACCCAACTGTTACTGCCCTTAGTCCACGTCTTCCCAGGTTCCGGGGGTTTTCTGTCCCACCCACAGGTAGGGCTTTTCGAAGCCGATACCGAAAAAGAGTGGAATGAAAAAGGACCACGCTACGCCCATATACCCATAGGTGAGAGCCGAATTCATGTCGCTGAACACGGGACCTATCAGACCCTTGATGAGCCACTCTATTGACCGCTTCACCTCCTCTCCGGGCAGATAGAATCGCCTGAGCATTTGCAGGATGTTATAGGCCATGACCCCAATGAGCAACCGGACCTGGTTGGCTGTGAATCGGTGGCAACTGGTCTTGTCCCGGCGCAGCGTGTTCTTCCCCTCTTTGATCCGGTTCTCATCGTCCCCACGACCGTTGTATACTTTGACCTGTTTTCCGGCAGGAAGCTTGAAATCGGTAACAGCTAATCCAATCCTTGGGAAGATCTCCCCATTGAATGACGAGTTTATGGTCATTGAAATGCTGAGCTGATCCATCAAAAATAATTCCTTGCTTGTTGATTTTAAAACGGGCTTGCTTTGGTGGAGCGCCTGGTTCCATAGGACTGAAGGGACCACGGGACCCCGGCATGGGAAGATACGATGACCCGGCCAGGTTCCCATGCTCATCAATTTTCGCCCAAAGCCATTCACTATAAATGTTTTCTTCCATAACCGCTTCATGGGCGGACTTCTACAAGGGCGGAGAGTAAATTGGCGGTCCCAACCCAGCGGAGTGGCCTAGTTCGCCTCCTAAAATCCTGTGCTTTGAACTTGAACAGAAATCCTGAACCAGAAGGCTTGCGCACCTAGATTGCACAATGGCAGACCGGAGATGGCGTGCGATAACCTAATATGAACGTGAGGAAATGGATTTTGAAAAAAGACCGGCGCTGGAGGCTGCTTTGAATGATGTGCCCGTTGGGAGTCTGGTCGGTACGAAAGCCGTCTGGAAACAGAACTGTCGCTTTCATAGGCATTCCTTAACCATCGAAACTTACCTATGTACATTTTCTCGTAAATGCCAAGAAAAAACTGGCTACACCCTAACCTATTGCGAAACAGATCAAAAATAAAGCACTTGCTGCGATCAGTCTGCAGGCGAAGGTCCTCAAACACTGGATCATATTTACACTCACAGGATCACGGAATAATGTGCGAATGCCCATCTGCGCAGTTTAGAGACAGTCTACACCTTGCCAATTTCGAAAGAGTCTATTTGCGGCGATTCGGTAAACAAATGATTCGAAAACAGCGAAGATTTTGACGCCTTATTTCTCAAGGACGAGGAGCTGTTTTGAGTTTTTTAACAGGTCATACCGGTTACGCTACGTCCAAGAGTATCGTCAGAAAGGGGAATGTGTTGCCGATTAGCGAACACAGAGCAATTCCGGTTACTGTCCATTTGAAGCTCTTAACCACCTGACAAATGGCAGCCCCGCGCATCATACAGCTCAGCTCATTTGCCGGGCGTCAGACCATCCGTAGACTCGATCATCAGGCGGCTCGTAAACGTTGGCGCAAGAGAGGTCTACCATGCACGAAGTGGTATGGCCATGTTGCGTCGGCTTTGCCTCCCGCCCGTCACTATCGCATCATTTTCTAAACAATTCGGATCGAAAGTCTTTCGCAGTGAGGCGCACAGTAGCCGCAAAGAATGCAGAGTTCATGGTCTACCCTGGCCTTGCCGTCAATTATCGAAAGCGCCCCATTCTCACAATGCGCAACGCACTCGCCACAGCCGGTGCATGTTATTTCCACAATGTTTAGAAGTTTGGACTGAAGGGCTGTTTTTTGAGCCAACTCATCGGAGATGGGAAGGCCGGATAGGAAACGAACGTTCCATTCCACTTCAAGCGGCGTCACCATGCCGACCACTACGGCATCGATCTTTTTCTGGCTGAAAACAAATCGCAATGCCTTTTCGCGATCGGGGACGAAATTCCCCCCGGCAAGTGACTTCATGGCGTAGATAAACTTGCCTGCCGAATGCGCTTCGCCTATGGCTTCAAGCATTTCGTCGGCGGTTCCGTCTATAATGCCCATGCCCTTAATGTTTATAAGAGGGTGAATTACATCTATTTCTCGATGACGGCCCGCATCCCGGACGCTCTGAATGGAATGGGTGCTTATGCCGACCATCCCGACGGTCCCATTTTCGCGTGCGGAAACAAGCGTTTCCAGAGTAGGGCCCCACAGTTCCTCTGTGAAAGGGGTGCGCGCGCAATGGCAGAGCATGATATCGATTCTGTCTCGACCGAGCTGTTTCAATGCTTTCTCGAGGTGCTCCTGCGCCATGGCCCCGTCTTTCTGGGCATGCGTTTTTGTAGCGATAGTCACGGTCCCGTTGAACCCGCGCAGCCCACGGGCTATGTGTTCGTAAGTGCCGTACATTGTGGCGGTATCAAGGAAGGTGATCCCGTTCGCCACTGCCGCGCGCACGACTTCGGCGCCTTCCTCTGGCGTGAGTTTGCGTTGAAGTGGCCCCATCGGTAAAGCGCCAAGTCCCAGGCGAGTAATACTCCTGCCCAATTTCGGAATATACTGGGTTTCAAGCATGTGCGTCCTCCTGCATTTATCTGTTCAGTTATTAATTAAATTTAATACCATGTTGCGTCTTTCTCGGCTTTCTAAATATGGCTGTTTTTGCGGCTTGCAGATGGTATTTGATCGCTTCTTTCGCCTTGAATGGATCACGCTCCTTGAAAGCGCTTAAAATCTCTTCATGCTCCTGATTGGTAGTGGAGCGTTTCTGCAGTGGCTGCTTGCCAACGCGGAAACGCACGATTTGCATGTGGGCATGCAAATGTTCATACAGGTCAAGCAGCCTTCGATTGTCCGTAAAACGAATGATCGCACGGTGGAATTCCTTCGATCGTTCCATGAAAACGGGGTAATCATCGTCTGCATCTCTTAGCAATGTCTCTTGATACAATCGCCCCAATTCATCCAACTGTTCGTCCGTTATCCGGCCGACCAGTATCTCAGCCGCACCCGTTTCGAGCATCGTTCGTATATCGTAGATCTCGGAGACGTCTCGTTCATTTACCTCTCTAACATGTGTCCCTTTTCGGGAGCTAACAGCCACGAATCCTTCCCCTGCCAGCCTGAATAGAGCGTCTTTGATGGGCGTCTGGCTAACGCCCAGTTCATCCTTAAGCTGGCGCATGTCGAGTTTGTGTCCGGGAGGGTAGGTCAGATCCAGAATGCGGCCTTTGAGAAAATTGTAAATCTTTTCATTAATATTGGAGGGATCAAATGTAACGTACGTAGACATTTGCATAGCGTAAAACCCACTGAGATTTCAGATTTGGCATTTCAGATTTCACACATCACATTTCAGTTCAGCACCTTGATAACAATGTCAAGTTTTTTTTGCAAAGCCCCCGAAAGGTTGTTGCGGGCTTGGAAGACCGGGAGATCAATGATCGCGGGGAAATCGGTGCCGTAGAAGGCCTCAGGAGATTACCGGTTGCAGCCGAAAATCGTAGGGCCGACCAAATAAAATCAGGGACTTGTCCTCAAAATCCCAAAATCCTGTAGTGACGACACAAAAAACTATGTAGTTGACAATACAACGTTTTTTGCTTTGAACTGATAATGTGCGGCTGCATGCGAGCGGTTGGTGGTAAACAGGCGGGGACCATAAGGCCGTATGGAATCTTTTCAAATACTCCGGCAACCACAATGCCGTCCTGCAGATTCCCGGCCACCCGCAGCCCGGCCCTCAGCGTCCAAAAGACGCGGTCTATCGTGGGCCGGCGCGGGTTATGTGCGGCAATCGGCTCTTTAGCCTATCTCCGATTAGTTCCAGACGTGCGGTTTCTCCGCTGATCTCAATAGACAGCGCAAACCGGCTCATTCAGCTTTTTGCCTGCGGCGTCTTCTCACCACAGGTTGCTTCTTTTCCTGTGAAGCCTGCCCAACGTTTTGCGCCTTGCTCAGCCTCCTCGCTTCTATCGCTTTCACCAGATTCGCGGGCAACCCTCTCTTTTTCGCGGCCTTGCTTCGCGCCTTGGTTAATGTCTTTGCGGCTAAAGGAGTTCGCATTGGGAAGCCATATTTTTTCTTGTACTCTTTCGAGCTGATGCCATGGGATGTCAGATGTTTCTGAGTCAATTGCTTCATTTCGGCGCCGCATTCAAGACAGATTACCTTGTCATTCTGAATTGAATTCTCCGGTGTGATTGGTCCAGGAGCTTTCTCCTGTGCAGCGGCCGGTTCCTGTACCAGGGGCAGCTCGATTTCGCCCAATTCCGCCTTTTGAAGTTCCAGCAGAGTCCCAAAGACTTGCCGGAGTGACGACGTGATTTCAGCAGCCGACATAGGAGCTAAAGAAACCTGAGTCTGGACGATCTCTGACGCAATTTCGATAATTTTTCTTGCCATTGGCGCACTCCTCCATCGTGGAGATAATTCGTTCCCAACTTCGCTAAACTCGAACAATTGTGAATTAATGTATTATAAATATATTTTGGGCTAATGCAATACCAAATCGAATAATTATGATCTTAGATACTCCAAATCCAGTGCAAGTCCATGATCGCAACTACGCCCCCGAACTGGCGCCGATCCTGTTAGCCGTGTTGTCCGCCGCGCTGAATGAATTTAAAGGAGGCGACTTTTGCAAAATTTATTACGATGCTGAAGATAACTATCATTATCCCTGTTCCTATTGCCACATCGGCCAAGTTGAAAATGTACGGGCGAAGTCCAACCAAACCGAAGTTGACAAAGTCAACCACCCCTCCGAATGCCATTCGATCAAATAAGTTAGAGAGGCTTCCACCGCAAAATAGAGATAAGCCAAGCACGGGGAGAAATCGAGCTCCCTTGGCAAACATTAGAAAAAGAATGCTCAGGCCCAGCGATACGGCGACCCCCATAGTGACGATCTTCCCGCGCCACATTTCCGGCAGAAGTCACTCGAGAGCGAAAACTCCTCCTTTATTCTCCACGTAGTCAAGACTGAGCATCCCCTTCACTAACGTTAAAGACTTTGTTCGCCCCAGGTCCGATCTGATTATCTCTTTTGTAAGCTGGTCGCTCCCGATACAAAGAACTATAATGAAAAAAATGAGAAAGATTCTTTTCTGACTTTTCATGCCTTAAAGCTTTCGTTTCTACATACTAAAGACCGTCCGCGCATTTTGCGTAGTATGAGCGGCCACTTTTTCGAAGGGTTCTTTCCGGCACTCGGCAATTTTCCTGGCCGTGTGGAGCACGAACGCAGGTTCGTTTGTCTTGCCCCTGTACGGAACGGGGGCCAGATAGGGGGAGTCGGTCTCCACAAGCAGCCTGTCCAGCGGTGCGCGCTTTACCACCTCCTGGAGCAATTCGGCTTTGGGAAATGTGACCACCCCGGGGATAGAGAGATAAAATCCCATGTCCAGGCATCTGCGCGCAACTCTCCAGTCTCCTGAAAAACAGTGCATCACCGAAGGGGGCAGGGAGGAGGCAAATTCGGGCACTATTCGAAAAAAATCCTCCCAGGCGTCCCGAATATGAAAAATCGCCGGTTTTGCCGTTCTTACAGCCATCTCGATCTGATGCTTCATACACTCTCTTTGGATCGGGCGTGGTTGTCTGTCGCGGAAATAGTCGAGCCCGATTTCACCGATTGCAACGACCCTCCGGTTGGCCGCAATTTTGTCCAGTTCCTGGAGATCGCGGGCGTTCATACTAAAGGAAGCATGCGGATGAATCCCGGCTGAGGCGTAAATCCGGTCGTGGCTACCGGCTATTCGGGCTGCTTTGCGGCTCGTCTCAATATCGATGCCAATGGTCACGATCATGCTGACCCCGGCCTCCGCCGCCCTTTTAATGGTGGCCGGGATGGAACCGGCGAACTCAGGAAAATCCAGGTGAGCGTGAGTATCGATCAATTCGGGAAGTTCTTGCATATTTTTGTGACTTTCGGCATGAAAACCGGTGAAAATGGCGCTACATAGGGTTTTCCCTTGCTCGGCGCAGAAGGCGAATCTATAATGCCTCCCGTCTGTTCGCAAACACCACTAATATAATTATCAGGTTGCGAGGCAAAAGAATATGGCTAGATTCCGATTCGCACTGGCGTTGGCGACCGCCCTCTCCATCCTCATCCCCACGGGCGCCGCACTTGCCGTAAAAGTATACACCACCGACTCCCATGAACTCCCGCTTCGCGTCACCCCGTCAGGCAGCGGCAAAGTCCTCCTCATGGTTCCACCCGCATCCGGCGTCGAACTCGTCAACCCTCACTCATATACAAAGGTGCGTTACCAAAAACCAGGCGGCGAGATAGAGGAAGGCTGGATCGGCTCGAGATTTCTCAGCCAGCGGCCGCCGGATTCGTCAATGGCAAAGGAGTTGGGACAGGAAAATGAGGCCCTCAAGACGCGCCTGGGCGAACTCGATAAGGTGAATACGGCACTCTCGCAAAAAGAAAAAGAATTGACGGACGAACTCACCAGGCTCAATGCGGCCTACGAAGAACTCAAGGGCGGCTCGGCAAATTACCTCAAGCTCAAGTCAGAGAACGATTCCGCAAAGGCCGGCCTGACGAGCGCCCAGGAAAACATACAGACGCTGATCCAGGAAAACGAAAACCTCAAGCTCTCCCGTAACGTCCGGTGGTTTGTCGCCGGAGCGCTTGTCCTGCTCTCCGGCTGGTTCCTGGGATGGGCTACAAGCAGGTGGCGGAAGAAAAGGAGGGGGACTTACTACTACTAGAAGCACGAAGCGGAGATGGTCTTTCCTCTCCGTGCTGCCCGCTCCTGGCTCCCTGCTACTATTTACCACGCAGCCACCTGAGCGTCGGCCCGCGGATCGCCGCCTCCTGCGAGCACTCCATCTTTGTTGCGGATGATGGTGTGATAAGGCTTCTTGCCGGGTTCCGGACAATTATCATGATCAGGGTCCAAAGAGAAGCAATCCCCCCGGTTATGCAACGCTATACCCGTGCCCGGAACGACCATTCCAGACCCAAACCCTTCATATGAAAAAAGAAATTGCCATAAAATCAAAGCCCGGTAACATTTTAGGCCAGACATTTTTTCATTGTCAGTTGTGGCCGCAAGGCCATGGGCGTTAGGCGGAAGGGTACCTCGCGGAGCGCGCAAGGCCGACCGCTCATTCTCGACAGCCCTGTCCCAACCGGTCCCCACCGGTTCCCAACGCGAGACGGGGGGCGAGCCCGGGAGGCCTTGATGTGAAAAACACTGCCTCAAAACCTTGCGGCGGTAGATGCATTACTGCTTGCAACCCTTATTGCCAGACAGTCGTATAATACACGCTCTCCCTGATAGGCTGTCTCTCCACGTTTCAGAATTCGCCATCCGCCGTTTTGGAAAACGCCTTCCGAGGCAAGCCGCTCGACCAGCCGGGGAGCGGCATCGAGATACTCTACAAGCTGGCGGTCTTGAGCGAGCACGATTTGCTTGAGACCTGGACCCGATATGATCGTCACGGGTTCCAGGACAAGATTAGCCAGGTCATAGGCTGGAATTGCCGCAACAACCTGCCTGGCCTGCAGTTGAATCATGCGCGCCCGAGTGTCCGGACGGACTGTTTCCCTGCTCGTACTGATAAGATCGAGCAGATGCTCGCGGACTTCGTTCAGTTCTCTGGCCGCGTTCAGTTTTTCGAACCCGGGATAAGATTTCAATGCCTTGGCCAGCATGGATACCTCTCGTAAAAAATGGTTCCGCTGGTTTTCGGGCACCAGATACAAGGTGATAATCGAAACGGGCTTCCCGTCCGGAGCGCCGTAATCGATGCCCGTGGGGCTCCAGCCGACAACGCAGATCAGGTCCTCTTCAAACGGCACGCGCACATGGGGACTGGCCCAGCCGTTGCCAAGCGCCGAAGTCGTCGAACGCTCTTTTGCCACCACCAGTCCGACCACATCAATGCCGGTGGGCAAAGATGGAATCGCCTCGATGATATGAGCAAGGAATTGCAGGGCGTCATCTTTATTATCGTCGGGCAGTTCTATCAATCGTCCTTCCTGTAGTGCATCGAGCAAGCTATCCATCACTCACCTCCATAACGATTGAAAAACCATGTTTTTATCAGGTGCGTTAAAACGGAATAAGAAAGAAGGAAGACAGCAATCCAGACCCAGTAAATGGGAGGCAGCGGAACCATTCCGAGACCCTTCGCAAAGGGTGAATATGGCAGCCATGCACCGATGCCCATGATGATCAGGGTGGTCAGCATCAGATGCATAGAGGCATGGCTCTTGAGGAAAGGAATCTGCCGGGTCCTTATGATGTGGACGATCAGAGTCTGAGTCAGGAGCGATTCCACGAACCAGCCGGTTTGGAACAGGCTTGCCAGAGCTCCTTGTTGCTGTGCGCCGGCAGCCGGATCGACAAAGGCGCTGCAATGGAAAAAGAACCACATCAGCGCGAAGGTCGCATAGTCGAATATGGAACTCACCGGTCCAATAAACACCATGAACAACTTGACGGTATTGATGTTCCATTTGAGGGGCTTGGCGATCAGTTCCTCGTCCACATTGTCCGTTGGAATTCCGGTCTGGGAAAAATCATAGAGGAGGTTGTTCGTCAGGATCTGCACGGGAAGCATTGGGAGGAACGGCAGAAGATAACTCGCCCCGACAACGCTGAACATGTTTCCAAAATTGGAACTCGCGCCCATCCGGATATACTTGACGATATTTGCAAAGACTTTTCTGCCTTCAATAATCCCTTCTTCAAGCACAAGAAGGCTTTTCTCGAGGAGCACGATGTCGGCGGCCTCTTTGGCGACGTCAACAGCGGAGTCCACGGAAATCCCAACATCGGCTGATTTAAGGGCTGGCGCATCGTTTACCCCGTCTCCCATGAACCCCACCACACGGCCGCAGGCACGCAGTTCCCGGACGATCTGCTCCTTCTGGACCGGAGTAACCTTTACGAAGACATCCGCATCCAGCACCGTCCGGGAGTACTCTTCCGGCCCCATTTGGGATAGTTGGGTACCGGTAACGATCCGTTTTACTTCCAGCCCGACATCCCGGCAGACCTTGCCGGTGACAAGGCCGTTGTCGCCGGTCACAACCTTTACCTGAACGCCTGCCTGCCTCAGCAGTTCGATGGCCTGCCCGGCCGATTCCTTGGGAGGATCGACGAAAGCGATATACCCCAAAAGGATCAGTTCGCTTTCATCCGCCACGGTATAGGTGATGGTTCTAGTACGCGGGAATTCTCTATAGGCGATTCCCAGGACCCGATAACCCTCCTTGTTCAGTCGCTCCACTTCCTCGAAAAGATCCTCCCGAATCATATCGATCAGGGGAAATACCTCATCGCCTATCTGATATTGGTTGCAGCACGAGTAGATCTCTTCGACCGCTCCTTTGCATATCAGAACCTGATCGCCCTCGTAATCCACCACGACTGACATGCGCCGCCGCCCAAAGTCAAAGGGCAGTTCGTCCACCAGAGTGCAGCCTCGTTCGGGGTCCAGATCGGAATGCTCGACCACGGCCCTATCCAGCAGGTTTCGAAGCCCCGTCTGATAATAGCTGTTGAGGTAGGCGTAATTCAAAACGTCACCGCTCACATGCCCGGTGATGTCCACGTGCCGTTCGAGAATCACCCTGTCCTGGGTAAGGGTCCCCGTCTTATCGGTGCACAGCACATCTATGGCGCCGAAGTTCTGGATGGAGGGCAGATGCTTCACGATGACCTTTTTTTTGCCCATCGTCAGCGCGCCCTTTGCAAGGTTCACCGTCACGATCATCGGCAGCATCTCCGGGGTGAGGCCCACGGCTATCGACAGGCCGAACAGGAGGGCTTCCACCCAGTCGCCCTTGGTCATGCCCACGATGAAGAACACCGCGCAAACCATGACCACCATGAACCGGATCATGAGCCATGTGAAAGAGCGCACTCCTTTGTCGAAACTTGTTTCTTCTCGTCGCTCGGTCAGCCGCTCCGAGATGGAGCCAAATATCGTCCGTGTCCCCGTGTTGACAACCAGACCGCGGGCTGTACCGCTGGTGACGCTGCTCCCCAGAAAGCAGGCGTCGGGGAGTTCCAAAGCGGTGCGGTCCTGAACGGGGCCTGCGGAAACCGTTTTTTCGACCGCCATGGACTCCCCGGTGAGAGCCGATTGGCTCACGAAGAAATCCTTTGCGGTGAGCAGACGCAGGTCGGCCGGAACAATCGAGCCCGCATGCAGCAGAACGATATCACCCGGCACAATTTCCGATATTCGCACTTCCGTTTGCTCACCGTCCCGCAAAACCAGGGTTCGCGACCGCACTCGCCTGCCAAGCATTTCGACGGTATGGCTTGCACGGCGATCCAGGATCAAGGAAAGCCCGACGCTCAGCAAAACCATCGCGCTCACGATGATCGCCGATTTGATCTCTCCGATGGCGCCGGAAATCGAGGCGATGAGCAACAGTTGGACGACCAGAGGACTCTTGCATCTCTGGAAAATGTCAGCCCAAAAACCCAGACGCCTGGCATGTGAGAGCTCGTTTGGACCATACTGGTCCAGTCGTTTTTCAGCCTCTTCCGAACTCAGGCCTCGAAAATAGCTCTCCAAAGCAGCGAGCGCATCCCGGGCCGGGACCGCGCAAAGATCGATCAGCCGGCGCTCATGTTCGGGAATTCCCTGCAGCATTCCCGAATTGGGCGATTCAGCGCGGAAAGCCCTGGCAAACTTGTCGAGCAATTCCATGATCATGACTGCCCTCTACAAACGGAGGGCCAGAGGCCAAACGAGCTATTTCTTAATAAAGGAAATAAGACGCCTCTTACCTTCCGCTTTCACCATCGATACATAATGGAAGAAGCGGCCGGGCGAGGCGAAAAGGAAGGAAAGCAAACCTAACGCTTCACGGCGCAACTTCCATTGAAGAAAATGGGCAACCGCCGATACCGGGAGGTTGGCCGTCTTCTTGTTTCATCTTGCTGCTTTCTCCAAAGGTTTATCGATCGACCGCAAGGAAACAAAAAAACCCCTTTCCCACGGTCACTGAGCAGGAAAGGGGCAAGAAAACAAAAGGCAAAAGTAAAAAGTTGATTGAAATTTTTTTACTTTTGCTTTTTGCCTTCAAGACACTCCCCGCTCGTCCAAGCTTCAGCACCGCATGCCGTAATAGGCGCCACAGCCTACAGCCACCTTAGGTAAACCCTTAATCCGGGAATGCCTGCTCTACCCTTGACCGTATCTCTGGACAGGTCGGGGCAGTGGCCTGTGTGCAATGCGGGAGCCTCGCCTACCGAGGATTCCTCCACTTGGGTGCCTACTACTCTCATTCACACCCTGTGTCAATTAAAAAAGTAAATTATTGGGTAACTCCCGTCAAGCGGGAATCAAACAAAAACTCAACATATTCGAGGGGATCTGCTTAACAATAAAAAAACTGTAAGCTTCGAGGGCCTTCAGGCCACCCGCAGCCAGCCCCGCCGCGTCTCAAAGACGCGCTCCAACGCGGGCCGGCAAGGGTTGTGCGCAGCGAGCGGGCTGGCTGGCGCCTCCCCTTGCGCCGCGAGCGCGCTTCTGCCTTTTGAGGTGTTTGTGCAACCGCGCATAAAACAATTCAGTCTCGACGCTTTGCGAGATTTATTACTCTAAATCCATCTTAAGAGGTATAATTGATCGCAAAGTCGGCCTGCAGGCGCGTGGAAAGTTATGTACAGAAAATATTTCGGCATGAAAAGGCCACCCTTCTCGATTGCGCCCGATCCACGCTATCTATACATGAGCGAGCAGCACCGGGAGGCTCTGGCTCACCTGCTCTATGGAGTCAGGGGCGACGGGGGGTTCGTGCTGCTTACCGGGGAGGTAGGCACGGGCAAAACAACCGTCTGTCGGCGCCTTCTCGAAGTGCTCACCAAAAATGTCGTCGTAGCCTTTATCATATATCCCAAGCTCTCGGTTGCGGAACTGCTCGCCACGGTGTGCGACGAATTCGGCATCAGCTATCCCGGGAAAACGAGCATAAAGGTCCTGGTTGACCGAATAAACGCCTTTCTGCTGGATTTGAACGCCAGACGCAAAAAGGCCATTATCATAATTGAGGAGGCGCAAAACCTCAGCCGTGACGTTCTCGAGCATATCCGGCTTCTCACAAACCTCGAGACAAACGAACGGAAGCTCCTGCAGATAATTCTTATTGGCCAGCCGGAGCTGAGGGACAAGCTGGCAAGACCCGAGATGAAGCAACTGGCCCAACGTATCGTGGCCCGTTGCCACCTGGAGGCGCTCTCAAAGGCCGATCTCGTCGGCTACGTTAATCACAGGCTTGCCGTTGCCCGGGGGAGACGGCTACCGGGCGGGGACGACTCATCATCCGGGCGAACAGGCGCCGCCGAAGGCCCCCCCGCCGCGCTTTTTTCACAGGACGCCCTGAACAGTTTATATGCCTATAGCGGCGGGATTCCCAGGTTCATCAACTTGATTTGCGACCGTGCGCTCCTGGGCGCTTTTGTCCAGAAAAAGCAAAGCGTAGACAGAGCCACTCTGACAAAAGCCGCCCGCGAAGTGCTTGGAGCTCGTTTGCCCCAAACTAACCGGAATTGGAAAATTGCATTGACGGCGGCAATCCTGATCTGCGCATGCCTGGGCCTGTTGTACTATTTTTCCGGCGGCTTTCAGTCCCTGAAAGTCTCCGGCGGTGAAGAGACCAGTCAAATGTCCGTCGTATCGAAACCTTTGCCGCCAATGCCGCAGGCCCCCGAGGCGAACGTGTCCGGGACGAAACCAAACAGTCCGGATGAGGTTCGACCAACGGCCCCGGAGCAGGGAACAACGGCGCACGAGCCTCATGAGTGAATACGACGATAAGTTTCAACCTACAACGGGGCCGTGGATATGTCTTACATCCTCGATGCACTGAAAAAATCCGAACAGGCGCGCGGGAGCCGAAAGCCCCGTGGGCTGCTCAAAGAACCGCTCGAAGCGCCTGCTGCATCTTCGCAACCTCCCGGAAGCTCCAGGCGCTGGCCGTTTCTCATCGCATTTATCCTGTTTCTCAATGTCGGTTTCTTCGTTTTCTGGCTGCGCCCCTGGCAATGGGGCGGCAATGCGAACGGTCCCCGCGATCGCATCCCGGGTGGGCAGTCTCCGGAAACCCGCCGGAAGGCCGCCCCGGCAGTTCCGCCACCGCACCTCGCGCAGTCGTCCGAGAAGCGGGAAGCCTCGAAAAGCCCGCCGGGGGACGAGGAAAAGTCGGCGCTCAATCCTCCTAAAGCTCAACAAGCAACGCAAGCTCTGCAAACTGGGCCTGCCCGCCCCGATCGGGCGCCGGCCCCGCTGCCGCCCACTGCCCCGGGCGTATCCCGGGGGGTTGAGGTTGCTGTCAAAAAGCCCGATAGCCCCAAACTGCATCAGAACCCAAAAGCTGCCGGAACAAAAAAGGACCTCAAGACCGCAAATTTGGAAACAACCCGCAAAAACCCGGCCCTACATCCTGAGCAGCCCCTGCAGCCGGCAGCCGCCAGTGAAATCGTTTCAGATATGCAGACCCTTTCCGAATTGGGTGCATCCTCGGGCAAACCGGCCGCCAATCGGGTGCAGAAGTGGCGTGAACTGGCTCCGCAAATCCGGGACGCCATCCCGAATTTGTCCGTTTCAATGCTGATCTACTCCAAAAAACCCGAGGATAGATGGATAAACATAAACGGATCCAAAAAACGGGAAGGTGAGACGATTTCCGCAGGTCTTAAACTGGAGGAGATCACCCCGGATGGGGCAATTTTCAGCTATCAGGGGCGCCGTTTCTATAAGAGCGTAGTCGGAGACTAGAATAGCCAATTATCAATTAGAAATTACAAATTACGAACGGTTTCAAATAATTTGTAATTCCTAATTGACTTACGTAGCGAACAACCCTTTTATGTTTGCCTGCAGTTCCAGGGTCTTCTGCATCCGGGCGTGGTCGCGATCCCTGCCGATCCGGTCCAGTTCACTCTGAATCGGGACCAAAGCCGGATCGGCAAAGGACTTGCCTTCCCGGTGGGCGTCGATCAGTGCCCGGTAACAGCAGATCATCCGGCCAACCAGTTCGGCGGCGTATTCTCTGCCCTGCACCTTGAGGGTGTGCAGACCCAGGTCCATGTAGTCCCAAAGTTCCTTTCCATTAATGACAAACGCAATGTTCGGATGGCGCCCGATGAGGGAATTGATTTCCTCGATTTTTTCGTCCTTGACTGAGCGCTGCCTGAGCACTTTGCGCCGCTGCTCGTCGGTGAGCAGGCAAAACCTGAAGCAACTCCCGCTTCGGTCCGGCCAGCCTTCATATTCGACTATCTCGTTTCCGTCTTCGTCCCGGTGTGTGCGTCTTATATAGCTGTCACTGATCAATTCGTGGAAGAGGCAGTTTCCCACCCCGCCGACACACCTGTTCCCGTGTACCAGCACCTCGGTTGAAAGCCCGAGCCTGTCGGCGGATTCCTTAAAAGTCTTGAGTTTCGCCGGCGTATCGATTTCCGTGCTGGCGACGATCTGAGTGGCGCCAAATTCTTTATATCGGGCCATTGCCGCCGCCGTCTGGATATTACAGCCGACGCTGGCATGGATGGTGATCCCCGGGATTTTATCCCTGACAAGCTCCATGATGCCGGGCGTTTTGACTATGACTCCTTCAGCCCCCCAGGATGCGTATTTGCCGATTTTTTCGAGTACAGGCGTCCATTTCTCAGGCGGGACCTCGGCGTTTATGGCAATGCGGATCTTCCCGCCAAATCGCTGGGCAATTTCGATTGCTTCACGTATTTGGGAATCTTCGAGTTCCCAGGCGCACTTTCGCCTGCTAAACCCCTTTGAGCCGACGTAAATAGCCTCCGCGCCCTCGGCAAACGCTTTTTCGACCATCCCGAGACTGCCGCCGGGCGCCAAAAGTTCGTTCATATCCTGCTCTCTCCACAAATGAGGTGCCGCCCGAAGAAAAGTCGATCGACCGTTTGCGGCCCAACCGCATTTTAAACACTAATCGGCAAAGAGTCCACACTCATACCCCGATGCGGGCGCGGTCGCCAGGAGGCCACCGGCGAATTTTTCACGATGTCCATGATATCCCGGAACGAGACATTCCGGTCCAGATACTATTTGAAGAACTTGCGCATTTCGGAACTTCGTTTTTTCAAGGATAGCAGAGATCATTGCGGGCCGCCGTTTATTGAATTATGATTTGCGAACTTGAGGATTACGATACGCCACTTCTTGAATTTGAGGTGAGTGTTTGCCTCAGACGCGATGCGTTGAAACCGCGAGGTGATACTAATGAACAGAATCTCTATTTGTGCTCTATTCATGGTCATGGTGTGTATTTTGGGGGGCACTGACCTCAAAACAGAGGCGGCTGAGACAGAACAATCACTTGTTTCGTTCTCCTCCGGCGCACTGCTGGTCCAGAAGCCTGCCGAATATAGCGCCGCATGGTCCGCATTCTGGATACTCGATGAAAGACCGGAAAGTGGCTGGGCCAGTCCCGAGGGGAAGATCGAAAACCACATCTTTGTGATCGAATTGGCTGAGAGGACGTTACTCAAGCAACTCGAATTCGACACAGGTTCTATTGATGGAGAGGGCCGAGGAGCGAAGGATGTGCTGGTCGAGGTCTCCGACGAGGGGTCCGGCGGGGGATTCAAGAAAATCGCCGAGGCATCGCTGGCCGATAAGGCAGATGGACAGAGTTTTCCTGTAGCAGACGAGGTGCCGGGCCGCTGGGTTCGGCTGACGATTAAGAACAATCATGGCGCACCCGATTACACTGAACTGATGGACTTCCGCGGCTACGGGTCGCAGCTCACGCAGACGCCATTCCCCGATGCGTCAGGCACTTATACAACCGATTTCAACGACTTTCACTTGCGCCAGCAGGGAACTTCAGTTACGGGCTGCTATGAGTACAGCGAAGGGCTGCTCAACGGGGGCATTGAAGGCCGAATCATGAAAATAACCTGGCGAGAAGGAGATCGGAAGGGGCCTGCCGTAATGGTTTTCTCCCGTGACGGCAGGCAATTCTTCGGTCTTTGGTGGGATGAGGGAAGCGAAAACCAGATAGGATCAGTCTGGAACGGCAAACAAAAGTCAAAGGAAGTTGGTGGCTGCCCGCATTGGGCGGGCGGCGCTCAGGAACAAATGGCGAAGGAGCTTGCCCAGTTCGGGCGAGTGCGCGTCTATGGGATCAACTTTGATGTGGATTCGGCGACAATTCGTAGCGAGTCCAAGCCAACTCTGGACAAAATCGCCGCAATGCTGAATTCTGATTCGACGATGCAGTTCGTTATCGAGGGACATACTGACTCTACAGGAACTCCCGAGCATAACCAGGTTCTGTCCCAACAGCGGGCCGAATCGGTGAAATGCTATCTTGTTGCAGCAGGCATTTCTCACGAGCGCCTCTGGACAATGGGTTTCGGTGCATCAAAGCCCGTCGCCGCAAACTCCACCGCGATAGGG
Source organism: uncultured delta proteobacterium (assembly GCA_963805125.1). Classification (GTDB taxonomy): domain Bacteria; phylum Desulfobacterota; class Syntrophobacteria; order Syntrophobacterales; family Syntrophobacteraceae; genus SbD1. The sequence goes on from CAWDTD010000003.1 coordinate 1,020,739, forward strand.
AAAGCTCAGAATCGGCGAGTTGAGTTAGTAAGAAAGTGAGGGAAAAAGGATACAGACAAGTGGGAGAGTGAGATTTACATCGGTCAGCCGGGCAGCGCGCGGGTGACTGTGATGGCATGCACCTCGGATGCCCCTCCTTTCCTCTTAAGGCTGCTTACTATTTTCGATTTGGATTTGAGTTCGCAGCTCACTCAGCCCAACGCTTGACCCACCTCTGTCCCCATGAGACAGCCGTTTCTCAGGGACCTCTGCCTCCGGCTCATATCAATCAACCCCTGCGGCAATGATGAGAACTGCAGGTATGATCCAAATATTGAAAGGTCCAGGCGAACCCAACGCAGAACGCCCTATAGGAGAGCTAACTTACCTTCGGCAGAACCCCTCTGTAAATGAACAGATAGTAGACCGACAGCGTTCGAATTCACCGGCCGCCTACGGCGGCCGGTGAATTGATGGGTCAGGCGCTATTGGGGTGGCTTAGGCTTTGCGTCAGCCTTCATGGCCAGACCGGCTGTAACAGCGCCGAGAACTGCGCCCAAGAAGAGCGCGAAAACAGTTCGGGGAATCGACTCCACGGTAGGAAATGCGGCGTCGAATGCAGTGGTACGTTGCAACATGGTCCAACCAAAGAATGCCAGCGGCGCGATCGCGATTCGAACCCAGTCGAACTTGTCCCACTTGCCGCCGAAGTATCGGGGTGCGGCATAGAGAGCGATTGACATGACCACTAGCACCCAAAACGCGACTTGAAGTGTTCCGGCGGCCTTTGGGAGAAAAGTGGTAACAGTCTCCATCTTTTCGCTCCCGGCGGACGCGGCCTTCTGCACGGTCTCGGTGGTCGCAGATATCACTAGGGCGTGAAGCGTCAGGACTTCCGCCGGAACAAGCGCAGCGAAAGCGTCAACGTATGTCTTGATCCCAGGACTGCCGCCAGTTGTCGTGCTCTTGCCGGGCGGCGATGCCTCGCGGGCGTTTGTGAGTTGCGCGAATGCGAATGTGCTCATGACTCCTCCTTTCGGTGGCTAACGGCTGTGACTGGCGAAGCGCGCGACTCTTGCTCTCCGCGCCCAACTGGCACATCGCCACATTTGATGACACCAAATTATGATTAGGCCGCTCCGCATAAGAGCGGATTACCCAGTTAATCCGGAATAATACATCAACTTCTGCGCTATGCATCCAAACTGCATGTTGAGATCGGATTTTTGCCCGAAAAACTTCCGCTGCGACCCTGAAACCCGTAAAAACCATACGATTTCCAGATCGGACATGCAAGAGATATCTCAGAGAGATCCGTTTTTGCGATTTCAGATAGAAGGACGCACCTCCATCCCCGGAGTTTTATAGCCCGCTTTCCGCCTGTCAGAGTTAAGGGGTTCAGGCGAAAATGATGGTATAATACCGGGCTAGTGGAAAAGCTGACGCAACATGGACATGCCACTTTCTGGCATGGTAGATCACTCTGGCCCCAATCTTCACAAGACGCCTGATGATCGAGTCTATGGATGGTCTGACGCTTTGCCCCCAGAACGCCGTATCACGGATCATGTGGAGCAGTTTATTCGCAAGACATCCTAGAATTTATATGTTGTATCCTCGGCAGATGTCCTGCATAATATAGTAAATTTCCTGAGCACTGCTTCGTTTGTGTTGGAGTTCTACTTCTACTTTGCCGCAACCTTCGTGACATCATGCTGAGAGATGTTCATACAAGGAGGTAACGTCTTTGGCAGAGTGAAAGATTCCACCCTTTAGCATCACATGATCACACGCTCCAGTACCACGGTGTTAAGCTGCTTCCACAGTTCAAGGGAGGGAATGCGATGAACAAAAGGAATTCGTGGCTAAGGGTGGCGCTTGTGGCGGCCACAGTGACGATACTCTGCAATGGGTGCGCGGTGGTCTCGTCCTACCGGACGAACATGCAGGCTCCTGAGGAGAAAGGTGTCAGTTACTATCTTCCAAGGAAGGATGTGATCGTTACTTTGACGATCGGGGACGACAAAACTGCTACCACGTTCTCGTTCTCTGTGGCTACAACCGAGGCCTACCCCGACACAGAGCACCGTTTCCTCGCCCGATACCATCAGTCTTGGATCGGAGCGGACACGCTGAAAGTTGGGGTCAATACGAAGGGCCTTCTCGCCAGTACGACCAGTGCGGATTTCCAAAGCCAGCTTCCAACGATAATGGCTAACATCGCAAAGGCAGCGGCCTTACTCACGGCAGCGAAGCCGATTGAAACAACCGAGGAGTGTAAGTGCACGGCCAAGGGCTCATATTCGGAGCTTTTTAAGTTGGACAAAAAGGCAAAACGACACAACAGTGCGACTGGTACTTTGGAAGATGCCTACGACAGTGCGACTGACACTTGGAATTATACATCGCTCTGTGGTTACAGTGTCAAAATTGAGCACCTCAGTGTAGCCAAACCCAAAGGCAAGGGACTGGAAGGTATTTCCGAATGCTCTGGGGCGGAGTACTGCTCGGGCTACACGGGATTCTTCTATCGACAGCTTGAGCCGTACCTCGTGACGATCAACGAGGACAGCAAATGTAAACTGCCGATACAACAGGCTGTAGTCTTCAGTCCGACCAACGCCCCTCTCGAGTTGCTTCCGATCGAACGTGGCCTTTTCGCGAACGCGAACATTTCCTTCGAATTCGAAGACGGCTCCCTCAAATCGTACCAGCAAATTAAGGCCAGCGAGATATCCGCGATTACTGCACTTCCGGCCGATATCGCCAGCGCCTATTTCAGTGCAATTGGCAATATGTTCAGTCTTCGCACGACTGCCGTGACGAATCAGGCGAACTACGACAAAGCAATCGCGGGATTGTTGCTGCAACAAGAGAAAACTAAGGCGTGCACGGCCGCAATCGCCGCAAAGGACCAAGCAGCGATTGATGCCAATTGTAAATAAATAGCCAGGTCGGGGCCTTCGATCGACGGGTGCGCAACTCCGGAGCGATTCTGGTTGGCGGCGGTAGCTCGCCACTTCAGCCGGCGCCGCGGTTGCGCATCAGGGGGTCTAACTACGGCTCAAGGCTCGACTTAGAGGCTTGGGGTGAGGAAATCGTCACAACGGGAGGACTTTCTCAGAGCTATTACTGCGATCTTTTCAATCCGGGGCCTGCGACTGGGTGTTATATGAAGACCTTCGGCGGCACATCAGGTGCGAGTCCGATCGTGGTTGGCGCTGTGGTCGTGGTGGCTGGCTGTCTGCTTGTATGCTGTTGGGGGTTCCGGGGTACACTAGAGGTTTTTCGGGCAAAAATCCGGTCCTAAATTGGGGTTTCGATGCAAAGCGCAGAAATTGATGCATTATTCCGGATCAAGACCTTTGCTTTTCAGTTCATAGATTTGAGCAGTCTATGCAACACAGGGGGATTTTTGTATTTTTGAGATTGCCAAGCCCAAAATTATGTTGCTCGTCTATACAGCGTGTTTTCGCAATAAGTAGTTTCTCCACCTACTTGAATCCATGTCAATGTATCCGGGAGGATGATCTTGCTCGTTTGACTTCCTACACTCAGGATTGAGAGGAGGAATGAATGAAAGTTGTCATCAGTATAAAGGGTATGAGAAGTAAATATGCCGAGAAGGCACAGGGTATTTTGGATGCCGCCGCAGCACTTGGCCCAGTCATGGATGTGTCCGGCCTTGACAGGGCGAGCATCCACGCGCAAATCGCAGCGCTGCCGGCCACTGAATCCGTCCTCATCGTCGGTGGCTATGATCTGGTTCCCACGTTCCGGCTTAATAATCCGACCCTGCATGTCGAGCAGCAGCAAGAAGGCGATGCAGGAGCCGACAACAACATCCCGAGCGACGGGCCCTTTGGCGGGACACCCGGCAATGAGGCCCAGCAACTCGTGCCCACGCGTCCCGTCGCGCGGGTGCCGGATGGTCCCGCGACTGCCGCCGATGATTTTCTTGCGGTGCTGAAGACCATAGCCGCGAAGCCGAATACTCCAGCCGGTGCATTTCAGGAGGCCGCGCAGGAGTTCGAACAGCCGGCCCTCGACGTTGCGAAAGCGATGCAGATAACGGTGCCGCTGATCGAGTCTCCTCCGGAAAACGCCGATACCGATCCGACGGTCCGAAGCAAGGTGAAAGGCAAGGGCAGGATTCACATCCTTCTCCACGGTGCGAACTATTCGCCCGACTGGGCGAATTTGTGGGGGCATGCATCTGGAAGTGAGGACTGGCCGGTTGGGTTGTCCTCCCAGATTCTAGAGGATGCCGAGCTAGTCGGTAGCATGGTCACTTTCAGCTCCTGTTATGCAGCCATGATCGATCTCGGTTCTGAGAACGCACCTGTTCGGGACGCAACGAACCAGGTTTCCATCGCGTGCCTCTGCTCAGGCGCAAAAGCCGTCTTCGCCGCCACCCGTTCAATGTGGATCGGCAACACCGGTGAACTCTTCGGGCCGGGCCTCGTAACACAGGTATGGAAGGGACTCCTCGCAGGGAAGAAGGCCGGTCAAGCCCTGATCGACGCCAAGAGACAACTTGCCAGCGATGCCTATACGTCCGGCACGCAGGATGACCTGCCCTACGTCTACAAAACGCTCGCGCAGGTCCAACTATACGGCGACCCGGAGGCTAGACTATAAAGCACGGAGGAAGAGACCATGACAGACGAACAACTTCTCGATCTGGCCCGAAGCGTGGTGCCGGAACATTTGCACAATACCGCCACCATCATAAAACATGAGAGCCGTCTCATGCCGGCCCTCGTAACAGCAAAAAAAGCCGGCGATGCGAAGACTTTCGACGAAGCGATGGCCGCCGAACTCGGCAAGCCGCTACCGCCACCCGCTGGCAAAGACTCCGCCGATGTCGCCTTCCACGAAGAGGGCCGCAGGGGACGCCGATCAACCGTCGTGCAAATTCGCAACGGCAAGGTTGCAAACATCCTGAGACGCGGGTGATCGTAACTTCCTCTCGCTGGAAATCCCCCGCTGACCGAGTTTTCAGAGTAGAAGAATAGGGCCTGGTTGACATAAGGCCTGTTACCGGACAACGTAAATGTGATGCGGCGATGCGAAAAGGGCGATTGAAACGACTATGGGCTCCATCGGCAGTTGGAGCACCAACGTCATTTCTCGTCACGCCCCCGTCCTTATTCGCGTCACCGCTAATGAACCCTGTGTATTCGATGAATTGCCAGTCGCCTTATGAGCAAAAAAGTTCGGGGCCAATGTACATTTTAGAATGATGGTGTCAACCCTGAATTGTCCTACTTTCTTGTCAATAGATCTTGCCACTGTGAGAAATCCCGATGTGGCCGGAGTGCATAACGAAAATGATTGGAATATGTTAACTCGGATTGTTGAAATAACAGCGAGGTGCCGATCTTCATGTTCAGGTTAGTCAGGCAGCGCTCTCGTGACCGTCAGCGCACGCACCTCGGAAGCTCCTCCCTTTTTTTTCAGCGTCCTTGCGCATTCACTTAAAGTCGTACCGGTGGTGAAGACATCGTCGATAAGCAGAATACGGCGGCCCCGAACTTTCTTAGCGTCGAAAATTTCGAAGGCGCCCTTTACGTTTTTCAGACGCTCCTCGCGTTTGAGGCGAGTCTGGGGTTGGGTTTTGTTTTTTCGCATAATAACATCGAATGAGACCGGCACTTTGATTTTGCGGGCAAACTCGCCTGCCAGGAGTCCAGACTGGTTGAATCCCCTCTCGCTGAGGCGTCCGGGATGCAGCGGCACAGGCACGATAAGGTCGGGGGCAGGCAATCCCCAACCGGCATGAGCGATTTCCAGCAATTCAACCAGGGGCGGCGCCCATTGCATTTGCGCCCCGAACTTGAGCTGATGGATACGGGAGCGAATGATCCCTTCGTGAAGCACGGCGGATCTGGCTGTGTCAAAATGGAAGGCCGACTCGATGCATTCGCCGCACAGGTGGTCGGGCGAATCGGGGGAATCTCCAAAGGGTCTTCCACACCCTGGACAAAGAGGCGATACGACCCACGGGATTTTTTCCCAACACGTGCGGCACCAGGACCTTTGGGGCTCGGTGTCTATCCTCAGGCATCCCGCGCAATTCCTTGGGAGGCATAAATCGAGGAGAACCGATGCGGCAAACCTCAACCCCGATACAATTGAGCCGAGCGTAGCTCGGGAGGCAGACCTTTTTTCGACAGGCAGGCGGGCCCCGGTCCCGTCCATTTTCTTTCCTGTTGCCCTTAGTTCCTGTCCCATCGCCCCCAGCCTCGATCATGCGCCTTTGTTGATCGGTTTATTTCTTGCCAGTTTTCTCACCTGGACATCATGCGGCCTGAACGTTATTGACAGGCCGGTGCTAAGGTCGATCACCAGGCGAGCGATGCGCGGCGGTCATAGCGCGCCGCAATGGCGGTTGGCGTATTCTCCGATCGTGCCATTGCCCGCTCGTTGGCTGTCTCGATTTCGTCTTTATGGCAGGTCATGAATCCTGCTCCATTCGGCGCATAAGTGCGCCGTTTTTGCCGTAAGAGCCGCCTTGATTTTCGAAAGATCGCCTAGCCGGAAAGTTGTAATTCTCAAGTAACTACGGCGTACCTTCGGGGCAATTGAGCTTGAAGACGGCTTCACGGCTATTGCCGATAACATGCACGTGGGCCGGCCTGTGGTCGTTCGGGTGGATCACCACACGCAGACCCACCAGTCATGTCAACTGTTGGCGTTTTAGCATAAACCTAAGCGTTTGGGTTGATTTCTTTGTGATTGTGGCATCGGTGACGCCATAAAACCTGAGACTGGCGTTAAGGTCTTGTTGTACTGGATTCCGGCCCGACAAACAGGGGGAAATACAGCCGGTCGAGATGGGCGGCACGCAAGGCTTCATGGACAAATGCGCCGTCATCATCGGGAAAAACCGTTATTCGCCGGTTTTCCGGCAATCGGAACAGCTCTGGCCGTTCCACCGCCAACTTGAGTAGTCGCTTGGTCGGCGCCGAGGGTTTAATCTCTCCGCTCTCATATTTTTCAAACGATTTCTCGCCCGTGCCGAATACCAGACCAGCTTCGCGTTGTGTCAGGCCGCAGCGTTGGCGAATGGCGCGGATCACCACAGGCACAAACACTTTTTCACCCTGAGCTAAAGCTTTCGCCGTGCGCCGCGCCATATCTGCAATCTGGTTGTCCTCATCGACCAATTGCCCTTCCATGTCGTCAGGATCAGAAAGCGAGCACCACCAGCCGGGTTGCAAATAGGTATAGGTTTTCCCCTCGATTTTGAACGACACATATTTTTCGCCGCGCGTCATGGGACGACCCGATTCCGGGCTTGGTATTCTGTCGGGGTAATTTCTTGGATTCTTTCCCATGGTCATGCCTCCTTGAAACTAATTAAAAACAGGGCCTGCTGCGCATCGAGCGTGAATTTCACGTAGAGCGTTCGCCCTCCAACCTTCGGTTTTTAAACATCCTGCCAAATCCTGCGATCGGCCGTTGATGTCATTGACTTCTCAAAATCCGCCAGCTTTAAAGCTTGAATGACGGCCACGACCTCGCTATCATCCATATCCAACTCATCCGCGCCTTGTCTTGAGACGAAGGAACGGTTGAGACTCGCCGGATCGGCAAACGCCGCTTTGATGTCGGCAAGCTCGTAGTGTTGCTTGAGCTTCTCAATTCACACCGCCCAACCCCCATTATGGGGGTTTTCGTTGTCATAGTCAATAGTAATCCCCATTATGGGGGGCACAAAGCTTGCGGGGCTAGTAAGATACTTGCAAAATCAGGGTTTTACAATGCGCCCGCTCTGAACACGGCGGCCATCTTTTTGCTACCGCTTTACCCCCGGGGGTTTCTTTCTGCCGCTTAGAGATCGTTCGGCCAATGTCCCGATACAAGGCGATCAGCTCTTCGTGGACCGCCTCGATCGCTTCATATTGCGCCTTCCGGCTCCGTGCTTTAATCTCATGCAATAGGCCTGCGTAGCTGTCGGGAAGTAAATCGCCCACACCTTCAACTGAAGACATTGAGCGAAGCCCTTAGTTCCTCGGCTTCTTCGTGCGACATCCACCCGGCGAGTTCCCTGGCTGTCTGCTCCCGATTCTTCACAAGACCCAGTTTTTTATCTACAGCCTCGAGGATGAAAGCTGTCTTTGATTTACCTGCCCCGGCCGCCATCTCTCGAATCATTTTTTATTTTTCGGGGGGATTCTCAAACTGATCGGAATCGAAAGCCGCCTTCATGCGTTGGATTTTCTTTCTTCGTATTTCCCATCTGAAGGCTACGTCGATCACAAGGATGCTTTGAACTGAGATTGCTCCACTCAATAGCTGCGGTAACTACGATGTCATTGTCAAATATCACCTGGTTCCGGCGGCTTCTTCGCTGAGTTTTCCGTACACGATGGCCAGTTCCCGGTCGCATTCGGCAGGTGGCGCACCTGTTTTTCTGGCCAGCTCCAAGGCCTTTTCCGCATCCTTTAATCTTCCCTCTTCCCGGAGCAATGTGCCCAGAAGCAGGTTTATATCACCCCTGGCCGGGTCGAGGCTTGCCGCCTTTTGAAGCATCCGGATCGCCCGGCCCCTGTCACCCTGTGAAATCATGATGTTGGCCGATCGCCGGTAGGCTTCCAGATCGGCTGGATTATAGATCAAGTCGTTATCATAGCTTCGGAGGGCCGTCCGGTGGTCGCCTCTTGCCTCGGCAATGAGCCCGAGGCCAAACCATGCGTTTGCGCAGCGGGGGTCCTTTTTTATGGATTGCTCGAATACCGCCGCCGCCTCGCCGCTTCGTTGCGCTCTCAGCAGAAAATAGCCGTATTGGCTTGCCGCGGCGCAACCACCCCCATCCGCCTCCATGGCCCGCCGGTGGTGCCTTTCAGCCTCATCGGCCTGCCCCCGCTTTTCCAGGATGGATGCAAGGTTGGACCATGCCGGAGCAAACCCGGGATTTTGCTCCACAATCGTCCTGTACAGCCTTTCAGCTTCCTCCAGTTTCCCCTGGTCCTCGTAAATCACGGCCAGGTTGAACTTGGACTCAAGGTCGGATGGATCGATCATAATGGCCTGCTTGTAAGCCTCGACGCAATCGCCGAGGTGCCCCATGCTGTAATTTTCCACGGCCCGGTTGTAAGGGCTCGATCCTCCTGAGGCGCACGCCGAAAGAAGGATGAAGCAAGCCAGCATGAACGCGCTATTTCTTCCCATATGGTCCTATTCTACCTTTTTCCCTCCACTCGGCCGTATTGGACCCGGAGTCAATCGTCCCGTCAGTCTTCCATACGACTTTCCAGGGATGAAGCCTGATGTCCTCGCTCAAGGCCTCCAGGTATCGAGAGGTCTCGTTCAAATGCGCAATAATAGAGGCTATATTGTCCTCGTTCGAATTGAGGATCGTGTGGACCCCCTTTATGGCCTCCTGGGCTTCCGAAAATCCGCTGCCCGCCTGTCCGAGCGTCCTGGTCAGTTCGGTCTCGATCGAAGCGAGCCTTTTGCGCACGTCCCTGTTGGTGTCGCGCACTTCCCCGATCAATGACACAAGCCCGTTGCCGCCCTCTTCCGATACCCTTCTCATGTTTTTCATTATCGGTCCCAGCTCGGCCGTATCTTCTTTCACCTGGACAAGGATGGCGTTCGCGTTCTGAATCGTTTCTTTTATCGGGTAATTGTTGCGAACCTCAAAAACGAGTTCTTTTGCCTCCTGAACCAACTCGACCAGGCCCGAGGCGACCTTCCCGCCGGTTTCAATTATTTCGGAAAGTGAAGCCGGGCTGTGGCCTTCGAGCACATCACCGGATGCCAACTCGGGAGATTCGGGAGATCCCGGGCTGATCTCCACGTATTTTGCGCCCATCATTCCGAGGCTTCTGATTTCCGCCCGGGAATCCTTCCTCACTCGAGCATCCGGGGAAACCCTCACAGTGATCGCAATACGGTCAGCCACTCCACGGGCTATGCGTATGTCTTTTACACCGCCCACTTCAAATCCGGCGTACCAGACGGGCGATCCAGCGGTTATTCCATCCGCGTATCGGAAAAGGATAGTGAGCGTTTTCTTCTTATCCCACAGGGAACGGACGTCGCTCACGACAAAGATCCCGATCACCAAAAGAATGAACGAGATCACAACCAGCAACCCGACCTTTACCTCTGAGCGAAAAACCTGCATCTGACAATCTCCCATTGAGAATTGAGGAATTCAGGAATCAATCCCTCAATTCCTCAATCCCTCAATCCTTCAATCCCTCAATCCTTCAATCCCTCAATTCCTCAATCCCTCAATTCCTCAATCCCTCAATTACATATCCATCAAATCCTCGAGGTAATCCCTGCTTGACTGGCGAAGCGGAATGGGGCCGTCGGGGCTTCCGTGGATGAACTGTTGAACCACAGGGTCGGAGGATTGCTCTATTTGTTTCGGCGTCCCTTCGGCGACGACCCTTCCCCGAAACAAAACTGCCATCCTGTCGGATATCTTGAAGGCGCTGGCGATGTCGTGAGTGACCACAACCGATGTGATCCCCATACGTTTGCTCAAATCGAGAATAAGCTGGCCGATAACTCCGGTCACCACCGGGTCGAGCCCTGAGGTGGGTTCGTCGTAAAAGACTATTTCCGGGTCGAGCGCAAGGGCGCGCGCCAAAGCCACCCTTTTTTGCATTCCGCCGCTCAACTGGGCAGGTTTGAGGTGTTCGAAATCACGAAGCCCGACCAGTTCCAGTTTCATTTTTACCATGACGCCGATGATTTTTTCGTCAAGTTGCGTATGCTCCCGGAGCGGAAGGGCAATATTGTCGTGAACGCTCAGGGAGTTCAACAGCGCCCCCATCTGGAACAGCATTCCAAATCGTCTGCGATACCCGTCCATCATGTTTTCGTCAAACAGGGTGATATCCTGTCCACCGACCAGGATTTGCCCGGAATCAGGGCGCATAACCCCGATGAGATGCCGCAGCAGGGTCGTCTTGCCACAGCCGCTGCCGCCCATGATGGCAAACACGCTGCCCCGCTCCACCTCAAGATTTATCCCATCCAATACCACTCTGCCATCGAAGCTCTTGATAAGGTTCTTTACTTCTATCAGCGCTTCGGCCATGGAAAACACCTCCCTTTGCTCAAACCCTCAAAAAAGGATCACGAAGAGCACGAAGGAGGCACGAAGAACACGAAGAAAATTGCCAAATAAAAACTTAAACACTGGCATTCCGCTCTGACAAAATCCCGCTACGCTCTCTGGGCCGGACACTTTTTCCACCTGAAGACCTGCCAAATTTCGGCTTTTTCTTGCTTTTCAATTCCTTGAATGGTTCTCCTTCGAGGTCTTCGTGCCTCCTTCGAGCTCTTCGTGACCCGAAATATCCTTACAGGAAAAGATAAAAAATCGCCGTAAAAAGGCAGTCGGCAAGGATTATGCTGATGAGCGAGGTAACCACGGAAATCATGGTTGACTTCCCCACCCCTTCGGCGCCTCCCCTTACCACGAACGCCATATAGCAGCCGACCATGGCTATAATCATGGCAAAAACCACGCTTTTCACCAGCCCGCTCATGATGTCCTTGAGCAGCAGAGAGTCAATCGTGCTCTGAATATAGAGCGCGGACCTGATGCCGATTGCAACCGTTCCTACAAAGTAGCCGCCGACCATTCCGATGAAGTCGGCAAGCACGGTCAGGCACGGAAGCATGACAATCATGGCGATGAATCGGGGAACAACGAGGAAGTCAATGGGAGATATGGCCATGACCTCCAGGGCCATAATCTCCTCGGTGACCAGCATTGTGCCCAACTCCGCCGTAAATGCCGCGCTGACTCGGCCGGCCAGCACTATAGCCGTCAGAAGCGGGGCCATCTCACGGGTAAGCGCCACGCCGGCCAGGCTCGCTGCATAATTGATCGCCCCGAATTTTTCCAGTTGATATGCCGTCTGGAGCACCAGGATAATCCCGATTACAAATGAAACGAGGGCCACTATAGGTATCGATTTAACGCCTACCTCATCCATCTGGGCGATGGCGGCCCTCAACCTGAGGGGCTTTCCCTGAAAGGGCTTTACCAGCGTCCATTTCATGGTTTCATTGAAAAAACAGCAAATGCTGGTAATGTGTCTCAGGAAAAAGATTATCCTGCTCTCCGAGCGTGCAGCCGTTGTGCTCACCTGCTCTGTTCTCCCTGGTAACATAACCTGCTGGCAACCCAAAAGTACGACTGTAGTGCCTCTGGCGGGCCTCCCTTTATCTGTTCCCCCCGCGGGTGGGCGGGCGGGCTGCCGGAGGCCGGCCGCTATGCGTCTGTCACGCGCGTTGGGCCGTCGCCGGAGGCATCTATCAGCCCGTTTGCGTCCGGCGCCATTTCAAAAATGTTCTTGAGATAGGCGAGATCGAAGATGGATTCGACCCTCCGGCACGCGCCGGCCAGCGAAAATCGGACTTTGCCCTTGTGCGAAAGCTGGAGCGCTTCCACGAAAGTGGCTATCCCCGAGCTGTCTATATATGGCACCTCCGTGAGGTCCACAATTATGTGTGACACTTTTTTCCGGAAAATGGGCAACAGAATGTCCCTGACCTGCGGGGAGGAACTCATGTCTAGGTCACCTCGGAGGGACACGACGAATATGCCTGGTTTGCTTTCGTTGACCTGAATGTTCAATTTTGCGCCTTCTCCTGTTTTGGCATGAATTTTATCATTTTGAGCAGCATGCCCCCGCCGGGCGGGGTGTCGTATTCTATCTTGTCCACCGCCGATTTGATGAAGTGAATTCCAAGACCTCCGGGACGGATTTCGTCTAAATCACGCCCCTGGAATGTCGCCGGATCGGCGCCGCTTCCGAAATCCCGAATCATGATTTCTAAACACTCGGGGCCGATGCTGAAGGTAATGACGATTCTTCCATCGGCGCTGTCGTCGTAGGCGTGCCGGATCACATTCGTACACGCTTCGTCGACCGCAAGGACCAGCTTGTCCGTCTCTTCGGCCTCGAAGCCGATTCTCGCCGATATTTTGTCCGCAAGCGCCCTCACGATGAACAAGGCGGAGGGATCGGCCGGAACATCGAGAACAACCGGGCCTTTGAAACTCACAAATGCCAACTATCTCTCCTCACATCCAACCAGCACCAGCGTGATGTCATCGGCCTGGGGACACTCCCCGACGAACTGAGCCAGCGAAAAAGATATGCGGGATTTAGCGGACTCGACGTCCGAGCCCCCCGCCTCCAGGCAGTTTTCGATCCTCTCCCATCCGAACTGCCCCCCCCGGTCGTTTTTTGCCTCCATGAGCCCATCGGTGGAAAGAAGAATGCAGGCGCCGGGATCGAGTGACATTCTTGCAGATGCCCAATGCCGGTCGGGCACTATCCCTATCGGAGGTCCGCCGCTTCCGCTCAGCGTGACGCATTTTCCCTCGGAGCTGTTCCAGATTATGGGCGGAAGATGTCCTGCATTCACATAAACGGCCTCGCCGCTGTTTTGCTCGATCACCATGTAGAGCAGAGTTACGAACATCCCCCGGCAGCTCTGAGCACAGGCACTCTCGTTGATGCGGCGGATAAGCCTCTCCGGGTACTGTTCACGAATGGCCAGCACGCGGAAATCGGTGGTAAACCTGGCCATGAAAAGGGCCGCTGCCACCCCTTTGCCCGAAACATCGCCGATGAGGATTCCGATACGATTGTCATCCAGATGTATGAAATCATAGAAATCCCCTCCAATCTCCCGGGCAGGCTGGTAATGGGCGCCGAACCTGAATCCCTGGAGCTTCGGCATTTCCCGGGGTAAAAAACTCAACTGAATGCTCCTCGCAATCGCCAGGTCCTGTTCGATCTGCTGGGTGCGAAGAATTTCATGGTGCAAACGCGCATTTTCGACCGCGATGGCGGCATTGGCGCACAGAAGGCTTAAGGTTTCCTTGTCTTCCTCGTTGAAATTTGAGCCGTCAAGCTTGTTTATGACCTGCGATACGCCTATCACCCTTTCCTTGATCTTGAGCGGCACGCACAGGATCGTTTGTGTGCGGTATCCGGTCATGCGGTCGAATTCGCGGTTAAATCTCGTGTCCTCGTAAGCGTTTTCGATCAAAAGCGGCTCACCGGTGTCATGCACATTCCCGGCTATCCCTTGTCCTCTCTTTATTCGCAGACCTCCCTTGAGCTTGTCGGCAACCGGCCCCTGCGCCACTTCGAATACCAGTTCGTCACTCTTTTCGTCAACCAGCATGAGGCTGCATGCATCGGCTCTAAGAATCGAGCGCGAAGTCGTCATGATGTTTTCGAGCACCTGGTCAAGTTGCAGGCTTGAGTTGATGAGGCCCGATACCCTGAAGCATTCCTTCAGATTTTCCAGCCGCTCGCGCATCTTCTCGACCAGGGCCGCAGAACCGTCCGAAACGGCATTATCGCCGGAGCTGCCGAGAACGGGAGTTTTATTTTTTCCAGTTTTCATGAGACCACAGCCTGGATGAAGGACTCATCTGCACCGGGACGGTTCGAGCAAAAAGAAGAGCTCCCAGTTTGCGGAGCTATTATGAACGCTTAGGAAAAATCTGTCAATCAGTGAACAATGACATCTGTGAGCAATGAACAGCGAACTGGCGGAAAACCGAAGACGGAAGACGGACAATGCTTTGGACTGGATTGGCAGAGCCTGCCCAAACCTGCCCCAGACATCGATCCGGGGAAAAGAAGGATGGCAAGATTATTGCCGAGCCACGATTTCCCAATGGAACTAAGGTAAAAAGGATCAATACGGAGCGAATCCGCGATCAGCGGGTCCGGAGCGGGCTGGGACAGGCTCTATAGGACCAGTGGACCCCCAGGACGCATAAAAACAGGGGGCGTGATTAACTCATACGAAGTTGCGTTCAGGAGAGTATTAAAAGCGTTTAAAAACGGCCGATCTCCACGCCCCGCGAGGTGCCGGCGTTCGGCCACACGCGCAAGCGCGTGTGCGCCTGGCGGAGCCTGGAGATCGAGGGGAATCATTCCCCCGCTCTTTTGCGTTACTACAATCTTGAACGCACCTCCGTATCAAAACTCTAGCGCGGGTGGGCTGTCAATCCCGGCCGCGGCGGCTCGCCGTGGCTCACACTCCATCGCGCCAGGTTGCGATTTTGCCGTGAAATCGGCGGGGATTGTTCTTGAGAATAGAAACCAGGGCGCGGGCTGGAACTTCGGGAGCAAGG
This sequence comes from uncultured delta proteobacterium, assembly GCA_963805125.1. Lineage (GTDB taxonomy): Bacteria > Desulfobacterota > Syntrophobacteria > Syntrophobacterales > Syntrophobacteraceae > SbD1. The sequence goes on from CAWDTD010000003.1 coordinate 1,035,866, forward strand.
ATTTCGCCGTTTCTTTCGTAGACGCTGAATTGTTCGCGCAGTCCTTTGGCGGCCCTGCCCCGGGCGTGGAAAACGCCTTGGACCATCGGCGTATTCACGACCCCGGGACGAAACACCAGGGTGGTAATCTCGGGGGCCTCGGCAGCCAGATGCCTTGCAAGGTGCTCTTCGGCGGCTTTTGCAGCGCAGTAGGCTCCTATCCCGGGCACAACCCTCTCCGCGGCGCCCGAGCCGAAAAAGACGGCGATTCCAGCACCGGCTTCGATCAAATGCGGGAAAGCCGCCCTTGCCATCTGGAAACTTGCCGTTACGCTCGCATCAAATATTTCGCCGAATTGGGCCTCGGAAAGGTCCCTCACAACGGGCCCGGGATAGAGCGCCCCCGCGGCCTGGATAAACCCGTAAAGGTTCCCGATCTTAATTGCTTTTTCGACAAGCCCGTCGGCAACTTCGCGCCTGGCAGCCGAACCGGCCAGAAAATCGACCCGCGCTCCACTTTTCATGCATTCTTGCGCCACCCTTTCGAGGGCTGCCGGGGACCTGGCATTCAATACAAGCCCAACCTCTTCACCGGCGAGCACCAGGGCCAGAACTCGCCCTATACCCCCGGAAGCCCCGGTAACAATGAGCGTTTTCCCCGAAATCTCACTCAACGGATCCTCCTGCTATTGGCTTTCCGCCCTCTTTATCAATATAAGATATTCGAATAACGTTTAAGATTACAAATTAAAGATTTATTGAGGGCGGCGAATTCGGGCAGCGGGACGAGTGGTATCACGAACAAAGCCTGGGCTGGGACCTTCTCGAGTATCCCCCGCACCAGGGAGCGCAAAAATGGGTCCAGGATCTTAACCGCTTCTACCGGGAAGAACCTACCATGCATCAACTTGATTTCAGCGGCTCCGGGTTTGAATGGATCGACTTCCACGACTCAGACTCGAGCGTGATCGCTTTTCTTAGAAAGCCCGCAACTGGCGACGATTTGATAATGGCAGCGGCCAATTTTACCCCCGTGCCCCGTACAAACTACCGGTTTGGGGTCCCCAGGGCGGGCTGCTGGCGGGAGCTTCTCAACAGCGACGCAAAGATTTACGGCGGGTCCGGTTACGGCAATTTAGGAGGCCTGAATGCCGCACCGATCCCCAGCCATGGTCACAATTACTCCCTTTCGGTCGTTCTGCCTCCGCTCGGGATCGTCTTCCTGGAGAGCGAAGCCTCCGAGCCATCTCCAGGACTGAGCTATGAGGACTGAAGGCTGAGGAAGCAGGAGAGTGCTTTTCCCGCTCAGTCCTCGGCACTCGGGGAGCGAAGCGCGGTTCACCCCTGTTTAGTGTACCGAGTCTTTAGGCTTTGATTTGATTTTGTGCCACAGTGAGAAGGAGGCTTCCTTAACGGCTTCGAGCAGAACGCGCGCCGCCCCTGCCACCTCTTGCTCATTTGCGCCCTTCACCAACTGATGCTCGGTGATCTTGATGGACCTGTTTTCCACTATCCCTCTCAGGACGCGCTGATTGTCACGGTCCTGCATCAGGTCGACACCCTGCGAAAAAAGATAGTTTATTAGCTCTCCCCCGTCGGTGACTATGAAAAGGTCCTCCCTGTCGCCGACCCTTCGGACGTGGATTTCGATCCGCTCGTTATTCGGCAGGACCCAGTCTGTTGTAATGAGAAATCCGCCGCCGGTCGGGGCTACATCCCAACCTTGAAAGAAATCCCCGGCAAGTGCTTCCAGAATATCATTTTCATCCATCTCTACTCTCCTGAACATAGCTTGTGGAAAAACAGATTGAATTTATTAAGTGATTTAAGAAGCTACCTATAAGTGTGCGGGGGCAAAAGTCAACTTGAACCCCGGAAGCTTTGCCGCTCAAGCTCGAAATCTTATCCGAATTCGTTCCAAAATTAGCTCGGCAAACTATCATGGTACATTTTTGTGCCGTTTCGGCTCTATCCGCTCCGTTACAGGAACATAACGGGATAGTTTAGCGGTAACGATTCCCGTCTATTAAAGCCAATATTTTAGTGAGTTACACGCCGTGGGACGGGCGTCTTTCAAAAATCGCATCCCGTGCAGCGTCATCTGGCGCGAAACCTGCTCTTTTAAATTCTTACCCCGAATGGACATCTCTGCGCATCGACTGGAGTGTTGCGGCTTGGCTAAAAATAAAAAGTGCGGGACATTCAATAAAGGGGGGAGTTTCAGCCTGGCTGCCTTAACAAAAACGAATGGCTCAAGCTGGCCAGTTCCAATCCAACATCAAAAAAGGGGCAAATGAAATGAACTCATCGCGAATCAGAAAAAGGGCGCTCGTATGTATGATTTTGTTCCTGGCCATCTTCTCTCCGTTCATGGCTGCGTGGGCCGATGATGCGGCGACGGCGCCCGAGGAACAAAAACCACCAGCGCCGTCTTTCTCGTTTTCAACGGACATCCTGAGCCAGTACATATTTCGTGGCGCCGCGCAAAGTAAGGACAGCGCCGTGTTCCAACCGTCGTTTACGGCCACCTATGCCGGTTTTTCAGCAAGTGTCTGGGGCAATTTCGACTCCACCCGCCACAGCAACAATCCACTTATGACCTTGCCGTCGGGACAGGTGGGCAACTCAAAGTGGAGTGAGACCGACTTCACCCTTTCATATACCAAAGAGCTATGCAAGAACTTTTCGGTGCTGATTGGAAACGTATATTACAGCCTCGAACCCCCGATAAGCAATTTCGACCAAGACGAAGTGTTCGGAGGCGTCAGCTATGCTTTCCCGTGGCTTACCGTAGCTTTCACCACATACGGGGAGGTAACTCATGCCGCCGATGTGTGGTTCCAACTGGACCTCACCAAGAGCATCCCGGTCGATATGCTTTGCAAGGGAGCCACCCTGGACCTTGGCGCAAGCTTCGGATACCTTATTCTCCTGCAGGATAATAATAATTTAAACTCTGGCGCCGGCTTAACTACACCTGCACCGGGGTCGATCGGGAGCTACTCGAATTTCCACACCGCCCAGTTGACCGCAGACGTGAAGTTTCCAATTGGCAAATACGTAACGATTGCCCCCAAAATCGGAGTCTGGCTGCCGTTGACGGATGCCGCCGCAGACTACCTGGATGCCAATTCGCTGGACTCGAAGTCCACGCATTTTTACGGGGGCATAAACCTGACCGCGACGTTTTAGAGGCTGTAGCGAGAAGCAGGCAGCGGGTTTAATACGAAGCTGCGCTCAAGTGGGACCAAAGGATGTTAAAAAGCGTGGGGAGCAGTGCCTCCCACACCCCTTTCGCCGCTGCGCGGCTATTTTAGATGGCGCTGCGGCGGCGCCCGGCGTGGCGCCGGGCAACCGCCGCATGCGCCGAGCGCTCGGCCTCACGCGCTTGCGCGTGTGCGCCTGGCGGAGCCTGGAGATTGAGGGGAAACATTCCCCCGCTCTTTTCCATTACTTCAATCTTGAACCCAACTTGGTATAAGCGGGTTTTTCTTCCCGCTCCCCGCTCCCCGCTTCCTGCCTCCTGCTTCCCGCTTCCCGCTCCCCGCTTCCTGCTCCCCGCTACCGCCCTTGCCTATTTGCCATGTTCGGCGGCCTTTGCCTCTTTGACCCGGAGATACTTGACCTCTTTCCCCCGGGAATCCGTCAGGGTAAGCTCGTCTTTGGAAAGGGAATATTTGACTGTGGGGGTTCCCAGAATCCCCAAATCCAGTTGAAAATTGCTCTTGCCGCCCAGCCTGTATGTGGTGCTGATTGTCGTCGAGCCGCTCACCAGTTGCACCTTTCCATCCTTTGAAAAGGTGATCGTGTCGCTTGCGTTTTGTTTTTGCCAGTTACCCGCCAGTTGATCGCCGCCCTTCTCGGCGCAGGAAACCAATAAAGCGACAAACAGAACAAACGCCATCAAAAGACCTGCTCTCTTCATACTCCTCCTTTCGAGATTCCTGCTCCTGAGGTTTTGCTTTCCGGATCACCAAAGACCTCGTGCTTCCGAGTTTCGGCAATTGTAAACGCCTGCAGCATTCTTTACCACAGAACTTCTCGGGTGAGAAAAATTTAAGGCTGTCCAAAAAACTTCTTTTCCCACGATTTGCGGGCGCAGGGCAAAAGTGGCATAAAGAACAAAACCGGCGTGAATGAATGAGTTGCGGTCGTCCGGAGCGTTCGTGCTGATTCAGGGGCTGTGATTTGCCCGGTTAAAGGGACAGAATCGATGAACAATCGAAGAAAATGGTTACGGGTTGCTTTTATCCTGGTTGCAGCCTGCCTGACATCGCCGATTGGGCCCCGCGCCGGGTCTAACGCGTCCTCCGGCGCCAAAGCCGGCGCCGCCGCAGCAGCAGGACAAGAAAAAGCAGCCGGGACAACAATAATGATCCGGCTATAGGTTTTTGCTTCGTTAAACAATCGGGCCGCCTCGCAGGGCGTGGAGAAGTGGCCCGATTCATTTTCAAGGTCATCGAGAAATTTTAATAACCATTTTCCTATCAATACTTTTGCCTGTAGTTATCAAAAATTCTATCGTTCACTCAAAAATCCTTGACTGAGGCTGGATCACGGCCTATCATACTTTCGTTTTATGGTTCGGCTTCGATTTCCATCGACATCGACCCATTTCCTCCGATTAATTGATCTCTCTCTTCGGCATCGTCCTGAATAATCGAAGCCAAGACTTTCCCGGCAAGGTTTTTCTCGTATCCTTGCGGAAGCCAATCCGTTCATCACAACCTTAGTATTCCACATATATCAACTGAAAGGAGGTGCTGCGTTCAAAGCTCGCGCGGAACGTCTAATGGTTTCATCTACGTTTGGTGACGCATTTTGAAAAGGAGGTTAATCCAATGCCACGGCCACTAAGGCAACGAAAACAAGCGGAAATCCTTTCTCTCCAGGACGCTGTAAAGAAGTATATGCGCGATGGAATGATCTGCGCTTACAGCGGGTTTACCGGTTTCAACAGGAACCCTGTAGCATTTGCATGGGAGACGGTCAGGCAGGGTTTCAAGGACCTGCATATCATGGATCGTCACGGGAGCTGTTGCACCTGGCTTCTCAACGCGGTCGGCGCAATCAAAATATTTGAAACCGACTGGATGGGCTGGGGGGAGATGGCCGGAAAGCTGGATAACAATCTTGAAAGGCTCTACAAGGCCGGCAAGATCATTCTGGAAGACTACTCGCACGGCGCAATGGCTATGAGATACCTGGCCGGGGGAATTGGCGTGCCTTTCATCCCTTACTACGCGCCTCTTGGCTCCGACCTTTACAATCCGGACTATGATGCGCTCGGCCGAGCGGGGCTCCGTGACGGCAAGCATCCCAATATTGCAAAGAAGAAATTCATACAAATGGAAGACCCCTTTTTCGGAGAAGGCGATGTGGTGCTCCTGCCCGCCGCAAGGGCTGATCTGGCAATACTCCATGTCGCCCAGGCGGGTGACAAGGGCACGGCGCGATGGCGCGGTGTTGGCACCATCGACAAGGAGATCGCGTTTGCGTCGGACAAAGTAATCGTGATCTGTGAAGAACTTGTCGCGGAATCCGAGATGCGCAAGAGTCCCGAAGCAAACCAGATCCCCTTTTTCACGGTGGACTGCATTGTCGAGCAGCCCTGGGGCGCCTTCCCCAGCTCAGTGCCCTTTTATTACGATTACGACGCGCCTTTTATGAGAGGCATGGACGCCGTGTCAAGGAAGGAAGAGGACCTGAAAAAATGGCTTGATGAATGGGTGTTTGGGCCGAAGGACTGGGAAGACTTAATAGGGAAACTCGGCGCCAAGAGGCTGCTCGACCTCAAGGCCGACAGCGTAACCGGCTACAGCACCCGGATGATGAGAGGCAAGAAACCCGCTCCCAGGATGAAAATGCCTCTGTCCGTCGCAAGAAGCGGTTTCTAGAGAAGGGGGACAGACATGAGCAAATCGATGGAAGAGTTGATGGAACTGGTTGACAAAATGCCCGATGAACCGGCAAAGCCGGGCGAATTCATCCTGCCCGAACTGATGGCCATTGCGGTTGCCCACGAGGTTCGCGACGATGACATAGTGTTTGCGGGGACCGGCCTTCCGATGGTCGGAATCATGGCCGCCAATATGCTCAATGCGCCGCACGCTCTCCTGATCTATGAATCCGGGGTCTGCGACGGAAAAACTATGCACGTCCCGATGTCGGTCTGCGACCAGAGGGCCGCGAATCTGTGCTCGGCTTTGGGCGGACTGGTGGATACCTTCGGATTCTACCTCCAGCAGGGCTACGTCACCCTGGGATTCCTTGGAGGTGCCGCAATAGACAAGTACGGCGGTGTAAACGTCACATCGATCGGTGACTACTTCGCGCCGACCCACAGGTTTACCGGATCGGGCGGAAACGCCGATATAGGCACCATGGCGTGCCGGACCGCCTTCATCATCCTTCAGGAAAAGAGGCGGTTTCTGGAAAGAAACGACTACACTACGACCCCCGGCTGGTGGTGCTGGGACTTCAAGACTCGTGAGTGGAAGCCCAAAAAGGAAGTCTGGAAGGGTACCCCATTTGCAAACTGCGGCCCTGAGTCGGTCGTGACCAATATGGCGGTTTACCGGTTCGACGAAAACGGGATCATGTACCTTGCGTCGAACCATCCGGGAGTGAGTGTCGCCCAGGTGCGAGATGCCTGCGGATTCGACCTCAACGTGGAAAGACTCAAGGGCGAGACCGCGGCGCCCACCTACAAGGAGCTTTTCGTTCTCAGGGAATTCGTGGACCCGGAACTTATATTCCTGCCTCAGAAGATGGAATATCCCCATGCCATTCAGTCGATTATCGACTCGCATTAAACGCGCAGACCTTGGGTGGGCACGGCTTTATCGTGCCCACCACCTCGTAGGATAGACTTATCAACAACCCGGAAGTATCTTTTTTAGCTCCAAAAAAAATACCACGGTGGCGCGGCAGCGAGAGGCCTTCATCGCGCCAGCCGTCTTGAGGCTCGCCGTCCTCCTTTGTCATTGTCCCTTTTTGTCTTTTACTGATAAAATTGTCCGCAATCCCGAAGGAGGAATCATCGACAGTTGCTGACAAATTTGGCCATCCACAACTATGCCATAATCCGCGATCTCGAAATAGGCTTCCATGCGGGGTTCAATGTCCTGTCAGGCGAGACCGGCGCGGGCAAGTCCATTCTGGTAGGCGCCGTCAATCTCATCCTCGGGGCGCGCGCATCCAATGAGATGATACGGACCGGGGCCGCAGAGGCAAGCGTTGAGGCGGTCATGCAGATAAAACCGCCCGGATGCCTTTGCGCGCAATATCTCAGCCAATGGGGGATCGACTTCGGTGCGGAACTCCTAATCCGGAGGAGCATCGCCAGGAGCGGGCGAAACCGTGTGTTTATAAACGACCAGGTTGCATCGGTGCAGCAACTCCAGCAGCTTTCGCCCCTCCTCATCTCGGTCTCGGGGCAGCACGAGCACCAGCTTCTGCTCGATCCCGAAACCCACCTGGGCCTTCTTGACTCTTTCGCCAATCTCGAGGAAGCTTGCTCCGAGGTGCGGGCGATCCATACGGCATTCCAGGAGAGGCGCGACGGACTTGCCCGGATGTGGCGTGCAAGGGAGCAGACTGCAGCCCGGATGGACTTCCTGCGGTTCCAGATCGCAGAGCTTGAATCGGCAAAGATTCGGCCAAACGAGGACTCCGATCTCGAGCGGGAGCGAGAGATCCTGAAAAACGCAGCCACATTGGCCCATGCCTCGCAAAGGGCCCTCAACACGATCTACTCGGAAAAAGGCGCCATTTTGGAGCGGCTCTCGGAGGTGGAAAAGGACCTGGGATCGATCTTGAATGTCGATCCGTCTCAGAGCGGCCTTGGCGAATACCTCCAGCAGGCCCGTATTCACCTGGAAGAGATGACCCACGCCCTGCGGCACTACGCTGAACGGATAGTTTTCGACCCTTCGAGGCTCGCCGCAGTAGAAGAACGGCTTGCACTGCTGGGCAGACTCGGGAAAAAGTATGGCCCCGGTGCAAACGAGATGCTGGCCAGATTGGAAGAACTCCACAAATCGGCCGGCGAAAGCGAGGAATCAAACCTCCTGGAAGAGCAACTCCAAAGGGAAATCGAATCCTTGCGCCTGGCCTATCTCGAGAAGGCCGGCGCTCTTTCGCGCAAACGGCACCAGGCGGCTGAAAGGCTCTCCACGGAGGTTTCTCGTAATCTGGCTGATCTCGATATGCCACAAGCACGCTTCTGCGTGCGTTTTTCCGGGGAAGACCAAAACCATCCCCTGTTCTCTCCGACCGGTATCGACCGGATAGAGTTTCTGCTCTCGGCCAATCCGGGCGAAGACTTGAAGCCGCTGGTCAGAGTAGCCTCAGGAGGGGAGCTTTCCAGGATCCTTCTGGCGCTCAAGAGTCTTCTCGGCAGAAAAGAAGAAGCTGAGACGCTCATCTTCGATGAGGTTGACGCGGGAATCAGCGGCCGGGCGGCAGAGCTCGTCGGGATTCAATTAAATAAGCTCTCCGAGCGGCATCAGGTCATCTGCATTACCCACCTTCCCCAAATCGCCTGCTACGGCAAATGGCATTACCTGGTGAAAAAACAGGCCGAAGGAAACGAGACCTCGACCACAATCCGAATGCTTACGGAATCGGAGCGCTCGGATGAACTCGCCCGCATGCTGGGGGGGATTTCTATATCCGACAAGGTGCGCGAGCATGCAAAAGAGCTTCTGGAGCGGAGTTTGGAAGTCGGAGAGTGACCGGATTTTGAGACACGGATGGTTTTTATATGGTTGTTTTGGCAGATGCTGAAAAACGCAGCAGGGTCCTCGACCCGCAGGGCAGCTTCCACCTGACCGCCCCGGCCGGTTCGGGTAAAACCTTTCTGCTGGTCGCCCGGTTTCTTCGCCTCCTGGGGCTTGTAAACCATCCTCGGCAAATCCTTGCGCTTACCTTCACCAACAAGGCGGCAGCCGAAATGCGTGAAAGAGTAAGAGGCTGTCTTGATCGGGCAAAAAGGGGCGCGTCAGCCGAAAACCCGGCGGAGGCCGAGCTGCTCGATTACGCCTCGAAAGCCCTCGCGGCGCACGGCAAGCTCGAAGAGATCCTCCTTGCCGGGGAAATTCTCCACATCCGCACCTTTCACTCCTTTTGCTACGCAGTTGCCTCCCAAGCGCCGTTCGAGGCTGGAATCGCTCCCGGTTCCAGTCTGATGGACGAAGACGAACAGGAGTTTTTTGTCCACGAGACCGTCAATGAAGCCCTTCAGCAAATTGCCTCACGCAGGGAAGGTGATGCGGCGCGGCGCGCCCTCATGAACCGCCTTCTTTATCTGAATAATTCCTGGTGGTCCCTGGCAAACGAAATGAAGGAGCTGGTAAAAAGAAGAGAAGGGCTGGTCGACCTGGTGCAGGCACTTAGCCGCGACCGGGCGTCCGGCTATCTTGCGGCCAAGGTCCGTGAACTTGCTGAAACCGAACTGAATGCCCTTAAGGCAGGGTTCGAAGCATGCGAGCTTGGGCGCCGATGGGCAGGCTTCCTGGAGCAGACCGGGAGCGCCGACGCGGAAGCCGCGTGCGCTCTTCCCGCCGACATTCCGGGGCCGCGGTGGGAAGCTCTTCCGCAGTGGATTTGCCTGGCGGACACTTTCCTCACCAGGGAAGGCGGCATCAGGAAACAACTTGGACCCAAAGCCGGCTTCTACAACGGGTTTGCCAAGACCGTCTGGGGCAACGCCATTCGGAATATCCCTCTCGAAACCGCTCGGAGACTACATCAGATACGCCAGCTCCCGACGCACGACGCGCCGGTGACGGACCCCGATACGCTCTGGGACCTGGTGGTCCTGTTGCATTCCGTCCTTGAAATATATGACGCCCGGCGGCGCGCCAAAAGAGCGCTCGATTATTCCGCCATCGAGCTGGCCGCCCTGCGCCTTTTCGACTCTGCCGACCCTTCCGACCTCCAGTTGATACTTGACCAGCAGATTCGGCATATACTGGTCGATGAGTTTCAGGATACAAGCCGGGAACAGTGGGAGCTTTTGCAGAAGCTGTGCGCCGGCTGGTCGGATGGAGACGGGCGAACCCTCTTTATGGTTGGCGATCCGAAGCAGTCGATTTACGGTTTCCGCAAAGCGGAAGTGAAGCTGTTCCTGGACGCCAGGCTGGGGCTTCCTCTCGAGGGCGGAGGCAATATCGGCCTCGACTCTGTTGTGCTCGATGTAAACTTCCGCTCGCAGCCGCATCTCATCGACTGGTGCAACCGGGTCTTCGAAAAAACGGTTATGGCTGAGCCCAAACCCGAGTTCGACGAAGTCGTTTTCAGCCCGGCAAAACCCTCACCGACTACACAGGTTCGTTCGGACCCCGCCCCGGTCGAGCTTGCCCTCTTTCTGGAGTGGCCCGACCGCGAGAGCGCAAGGGTAAGGGAAGCTCGGTGGCTCGCGGGAAGAATCGCCCAACATCTGGCAGAAAACGGCCGCGACTCGCAGACCGCCATCCTTCTTTTCTCGCGCACCCATCTGCCCGCGTACCTGGAAGCTTTCCAGCAAGCAAAGGTCCCGGTTCAGGTGAAGGAAGGATTGAAGCTTCTGGAGAGGCCCGAAGTGTTCTACCTGTGGCAGCTTTGCCGGGGAATAGTTCTGCCTCAGGACAACCTTGCCTGGGCGGCACAGCTTCGGAGCCCCTGGTTTAGCCTGGATTTCGATCGGATCCATGCCATATCGCGCGAGCAACCCACTCTATGGGTAGAGAAAATCCACGCGTTTTCCGAACGCGACGAGAAAGTCGGATCATTCCGGCAGGCCCTTACCGGCGCCTGGCAGCACGTCGGGCACGAACCTCTGGCCGATGTTGTCGAATCCGCCTGGCTCGAACTGGAAGGGGCGCATATAGCGGTTTCGAGGTGGGGAAGCCGCGGCCTGAACTGCTGCCGCCGTTTTATCGATATGATCAGGGAGGCTGAACAGGGTGAACCGGTCCGCACCCTTTCGCGGCTCGAACAGCTTCTGCGGAAAGCCTATGAACCGGTGGACCCGGACACCGCCTGCTCCAACATTGTCCTCTCAACCGTTCATGGAGCTAAAGGCCTTGAATTCGACGCGGTTTTCATCCCGTTTTTGGACTGGAATCCGCAGGGCGGAAGAAAAGACCAGCCGCCCCCATACATGCTCGAGCGCGCCCCCTGTTCCGGTGACTACCTTCTGGCCCCAAGACCCGACCGGCTGACGGGCGAAAAGCACCCGCTCTATGCCTGGCTGCGGAAACTGCGCTCCAGACGGCAGTTGGGTGAAGCCAGGAGGCTCTTCTATGTTGCGGTTACGCGCGCGCGGCGCCAGGTCGTTATGAGCGGGCTGGCAAAAAAGCAGGGAAACTCTTTTTCAACCTCTGCTGAAAGTCCGCTGGGCTGGCTCGGCAAACATTACGGGCTTGACCGGCTTTGCGGAATAGACCGAATCGCATGCCCGCAAGAAGCCGAATGCGCCGGCATCGACAAATGGAAAAGGTCCGCCCGCGGCGCGGATGGTTTTTTTGTTCATCTCGAACCGGATTCGGGCACCTGCGAAGCGCCCCCTGTCGAGAGCGGGCAGCCTGAATTCGCTCCGGCGGAATTCGAACGTGAAAAACCGGTTTTCACTGTTGTCGCACCCTCAGCGCTGAGGGTCTTTGGGGGCGCCGCCCATCTCGAGGGCGGCGGGGACCGGGCCGGCTGGGGAGATCCAGGCAGCGGCGCCTCCGCCGGCTGCCCGCCGAACGTGTGGGGAACTCTCGTTCACCGCCTCTTTGCCGATTTCGGCAAAACAGGGTCCCTCCCCTCCGCCCAGAGGGCAAGCACAGCTCTCCGGCGGATTGGAATTGAGGGGTCCAAGGCCCTGGAAATCGCCCGGAAAGCTCTTTCGGAGGTGAAATCATGCCTGGATGATCCCTGGCTCCAGGCTTTTTACGGCATACCGCCCGACCGCCGCAGAGTCGAATGGTCTGCGGAGTGCACCCACGGGCGGGACGTAATCTATTCGGGGGTGATCGATCTTGCCACCGAGATCGAAGGAAAATGGAACCTGGTCGATTTTAAAACATCGAGGCCCCTCGAAGGAGAGCGCATCGGAGATTTCCTGCGAAGGGAAATGGAGGCGTACCGGCCTCAAATACTTGGATATTGCGAAATCTGGGCAAAGCTTACCAAAACGGACCCGGCCCGCATAGACGCTTTCATTTACTGGACTGCAGAAAAGCAGTGGTCAGTTGTCAGTGGCCAGTTGTCAGTTGTCAGTGGGCGGAAGATAGAATAAGGCAGTGGTCAGTGGTCAGTGGTCAGTGGGCGGAAGACAGAATAAGGCAGTGGTCAGTGGCCAGTGGTCAGTGGGCGGAAGACAGAATAAGGCAGTGGTCAGTGGCCAGTGGTCAGTGGGCGGAAGACAGAATAAGGCAGTGGTCAGTGGCCAGTGGTCAGTGGGCGGAAGACAGAATAAGGCAGTGGTCAGTGGCCAGTGGTCAGTGGGCGGAAGACAGAATAAGGCAGTGGTCAGTGGCCAGTGGTCAGTGGGCGGAAGACAGAATAAGGCAGTGGTCAGTGGCCAGTGGTCAGTGGGCGGAAGACAGAATAAGGCAGTGGTCAGTGGCCAGTGGTCAGTGGGCGGAAGACAGAATAAGGCAGTGGTCAGTGGCCAGTGGTCAGTGGGCGGAAGACAGAATAAGGCAGTGGTCAGTGGCCAGTGGTCAGTGGGCGGAAGACAGAATAAGGCAGTGGTCAGTGGCCAGTGGTCAGTGGGCGGAAGACAGAATAAGGCAGTGGTCAGTGGCCAGTGGTCAGTGGGCGGAAGACAGAATAAGGCAGTGGTCAGTGGCCAGTGGTCAGTGGTCAGTGGGCGGAAGACAGAATAAGGCAGTGGTCAGTGGTCAGTGGCCAGTGGTCAGTGGGCGGAAGACAGAATAAGGCAGTGGTCAGTGGTCAGTGGCCAGTGGTCAGTGGGCGGAAGACAGAATAAGGCGGTGGTCAGTGGGCGGAAGATAGTAGACAGGGGTCAGACTATTTATTCTTAAGATGCCTGATGAGGCCGGCCGTCATCTTTCTTATATCAGCCAGGGACTTCTCAAATTCTACGGAACCCCTGGCAAACTGGAGCTCTTTTGAAAGAGTGTATTGAGTGTCAAGTTCGGCTGCCGAGCCCATCGCAATGTGGAGGAAATGAATAAATTCTTTGTCGGTGCTCCTTGCTGCACCTTCGGCCACGTTGCTGGCTATGGAGACTGACGAGCGCCTCATCTGAGAGGTCAATCCGTACAATTCGGATGCTGGAAAGCCCGCCGTGAGTTCGTACACGGTTTTAGCCAGTTCAATAGCTTGCTTCCACACTTCCAGGTCTTTATAATTCGACACGAATGTCCCCCACATTGTGGTTATGACTGTGCCTCTTTTGTTTTCTACTGACCACTGACCACTGTTTTCTGGCCACTGACCACTGACCACTGTTTTCTGGCCACTGACCACTGACCACTGTTTTCTGACCACTGACCACTGTTTTCTGACCACTGACCACTGACCACTGTTTTCTGGCCACTGACCACTGACCACTGGCCACTATTTTCTGACCACTGGCCACTGCACTGTCGCCTACAGGAGGCTAAGCTCCCCAAACAGATGTCCGACTTCGCTCAAGGGAGCGTTCAGATTGGCCCTGTGGTTGGCAAGAAATCCATCCAGACTGGAGTCGAAAACTATCCAGGGATTTATATTTTCTGCGATAAGCAACTCATGCAGTACTTCATCCATTATGTCGGCCCCGTGCATGGTGGCCAACTGGTTCTTGAATCCCACCCGGCAGACTTTCAGGATTTCATAATACACATGGGAAACACCCTTGGCATAATAGAAGTAATCGTCTGACCTCCACCATCCGACAGGCATGACCAGCGTTCTGTTCACATTTCCGATCTGGTCCTTGTAAGCCGAAAGCAGCGAGACAAGTGTGTCGCGGCGGTAGTAGAAACTCCTCTGGCCCTTTTCGAGTTTGGTCCTGAAATTCTTCAGGTGCTCAATAGCTTGGTCGTATGAACTTGCAGCGGATGGGAACCACCATGAACTGGCGCTGATCATGAAAAGATTCGCCGCCTGCTCGAGGTCCGGATCGTATCTATCGGCCTCGCCCAGCCTGGTAAGACTGTCTTTGAGGCGAAGCGTGGTAAACCGAACGGCTTCGAGGACCCCGAGCTGGTAGTTGTTTATATTGTCGGTAAATCGGCAGATGAAGATGCCGTTAGGCCTCCAGCCCAGTATTCTGCCGTGAAGCTCGTAGTCCATCAATTCTATTAAGGTATCGACGAAAGTTACACCGGGGATCGGGGAAATCTCGGGAAGTTGAACGTGGTCTTCCCCATGCGCCACACCTTTAGCCTCGCCATGCGCTGCTCCATACTCCGGCGCGCCCGGGGCCGGCGCTTCCGGCGCGTGCTGCTCCGCTTTGGGCAGTCCCGCCTCCCCATGCGGCTGAAGCGGTCCGGCCACCTGGTGCTCCTTTTCGGGAGCAGGGGCTTTTTCACCGGCCGCAGGCTGCTGGCCCTGATGCGCCTCCTCGGCAGATACGGTCTCTGTGGAAAGTGCAGGTTTTTGGAGCGCGAGCCCCGTTGCTGACACCCCGAAGATCAGGAGGAAGGCAATCACAAGAAAGGACAAGAAAACCGAAGGCCGCATCAGAAGGCTTTTGCTGCAGCTTCGGTCCCTTTGGCAGACGACTCCCATCGGCAGGCTCCTTTATGTATGCGGCTCAAGAAGGTCTCCGAATTCCAGATATGTCGCGCAGGCGTCGGCGGATTCCCACGCAGATACACTGTGCAACCGCCTGTCGCCGGTGTTTAGCCTGGCGGAGAGCCTTTCAAACAAAAAACGGGCGATGTTTTCCGAAGAGGGATTGTTCTGCGAGAAGAAGGGGAGTTCGTTCAGATATTTATGATCCACTTCTTCCAGAGCCTCTCTGGTTGCCGCTTTCACTTCTCCGAAATCGACAAGTATGCCGTTTGCCTCCAGAGATTTCCCCCGCAGAACCACTTCAACCTTCCAGTTATGCCCGTGCAGATTTTCACACTTTCCGCGAAAGTCCCTCAGATTATGTGCCGCAGCAAAATTGCTTACTATTTTTAATTCAAAAAGCCTTTGGTTCAAAACCTGATCTCCTCGTACCGCTCCCTGCCATCTCAGAGGCAATGGACCGACCGAAACAGGACCTGCGCCGCAGGGCGCACATTGAATTGCCCAAAAAGCTCTTCTCATCAATGACTTAAAGACATTTACCCGAAGGGCTGATTTTTGTCAAACTCAATTGGGCAACCGTGCAGCGCCCCGGCATCCGCAAGCCGGATACGGCGCCCATGGCTCGCCACACCCCTTCATCTCCCGGGAAGACACCCTTAACGATGAAACCACGGATATCCTATTGACTCGATTTGCGATTTCATCTAGATATAAAAGGTTATCAGGCGGTGTAGCTCAGGTGGTAGAGCATACGGCTCATATCCGTAGCGTCCGGGGTTCGAAACCCTGCACCGCCATTTTTTTTCTCAAAGGGCGATTCCGGACCGGGAATCCCTACTGCCGTATCTTTCGCTGAAAAGCGATTTCCTCATTAAAAATGAGGGGTTCCAACCTGAAGCAGCCTTTTTTTTCTTGAAAACCGGAGAATAATCCTTTAATAGTTGATGAGAATTCAATAAGACTGAATAATCCAGTGTCTCATCCGGAAACTCCAGATGAGACACTGACAGTTTCCGATTCGGAAAGGAGGCATTTTTCGTCCTGGCAAGGAAATCGAGGGTTTGCGCGGAGGCGTACATCGGTACGCCGCACAGGCAAAGCCGAAGATTGACACCGCCAGAGCCTGCCCCGGACCCCGGATCGGGTCCGGGGCAGGCTCTGATCCGGGGGCGGAAAAGGGCCCTTTCCGGACGAAAACTAATCTAAACCCCAACGGCCTCATCGGTGGCGCTGGAAGGAGAGGGATTTTTATGACGTTGACCAAGGCCCACATTGTCGAGAATTTGTTTGCCAAAAACATTTTTACCAAGACCGAATCAGCCCAGATTATCGACACTCTTTTCGAAATCATAAAAAATACTCTTGAGAAGGGTGAAGACGTGCTGATAAGCGGGTTCGGCAAATTCAGCGTAAAAGAAAAAAACCAGCGCCGGGGCCGAAATCCCCAGACCGGCGACCCCATTATTCTCTCACCCCGCAGCGTAGTTACCTTCAAATGCTCCGGCGTTCTCAGGGAGAAAATCAACGAGGGCAAATAACCTTCTGATAGAAAGGATATCCTCTTGACAGGAGGATTCCCCCTTGAAACAGGGAAGTCTGTCGAAGGCGACCCTGTTGTTTTTTTCAAAACTCCCCTGACATATGAAAATGCCGCTCAAATCTGGCAGAGCCTGAGCGGTCTTATCTCTGGAAAAGAGAACACTCCTCTCGTTATCGATCTTTCCGGGGTCTCCAAGGTGGACGGCGCCGGGGCCGCACTGTTGCGGTCGATTCAGCGCCTCTGCGACCGCAGGGGCGTTCAGCTTCGTATCGAATCCATTCAGCCTGCCGTCAAACATTTTATTGACTATCTGGAGCGCGAGACTCCGAAACAGGAGCAGTCCTCTCCACCAGCCGGTTCGCCGATTGCCCGTTTTGGCGCTTTTCTAATCGAGCAGGCAGCCGAGTTCAGGGATTTTTTTCTGTTCTGCGGCTCTTTTTTTGCCGTCGCGGGCCGCTCTGTTCGCCATCCGGGACGGTTCCGCTGGAGGGAGTCCTTCTATTATCTTCAGTTGGCGGGATCGAACGCCATGACGATAGTGTTCCTGATCAGCTTTCTTCTCGGGTTGGTCATGGCCTTCCAGGCAGCGATCCAGTTAAGGCAATTCGGAGCCAATATCTATGTCGCCGACCTTGTGAGCCTTGTTCTGACTCGCGAGCTTGCGCCCGTATTTACTGCCATGCTGCTTGCGGGACGCTCAGGCTCCTCTTTCGCAGCCGAAATAGGAACCATGAAAGTCGGCGAGGAATTGGACGCCCTTGCCGTAATGGGATTCGATCTGACTGAATTCATAACTCTTCCCAAAGTGGTCGCCCTGATGATAGCGGCGCCGCTGCTGACCATGTGGGCCAATTTTGCAGGAATCCTCGGAGGAATGCTCGTTTCCAGTATCTCCCTTGACCTCACGCCTTACAGCTTCATGTACGAGGTTTATACAGCCATCACCTTTAGTGACATTGCCGGAGGCCTTCTAAAAGCGGAGGTTTTCGCAATTCTTTTGGCGCTTGTCGGCTGCTTTCGCGGATTCCAGACCGGCATGGGCGCCGACAGCGTGGGGCGCCAGACCACCTCGGCGGTCGTCAGCGGACTTTTCCTGATTGTTTTCGCTGACGGCATATTGACCGTCCTATACTATTTCCTGGGATGGTAGATTTTTCAATAGTCCTTCTTTTTTCTTAATCGAAGTAAATTCCACAGTGCACAGATGTTTTGGCGGACTTATATTCATTCAGCCCGGCTTTATACATCTGCATAACTCCAACTGCCGGTGTTTCCGGATGCACATGACTAAAGCGATGAGAAGGCCGGTAAAGCGCATTGCCATCTGTGAAGAAGAATGACCATGCCTGCGGTTCCGTCCGACAATTCCAAGGCCGAGCATGCCCTTTGCGTCGAAAATGTTTCGTTCGGCTATGCGGGAAAGACCATATTGAAAAACATAAGTTTTTGTATCGACCACGGACAGATAGTAACTGTTCTCGGAGGCAGCGGCAGCGGGAAGAGCACTCTTATGAAAGGTCTGATCGGCTTGCTCAAACCGACGGCGGGCCGAGTCGAGCTCTATGGAAAGGATATTTCCGGGACCGGCGCCAAGCAATCCCTCGAGTGGGCAAGGAAAAGGATCGGGGTGCTGTTTCAATCAGGGGCGCTTCTCGGCTCTCTTACTCTTGGTGAAAATATCGAATTACCGATCCGGGAGTTTTCAAATGCTCCAAGAGAGATTTTGCCCGAGATTGTCAGGCTCAAGTTGGAAATGGTGAGGCTGGGCGGCTACGAGAGCTATTATCCGGCGGAACTGAGCGGCGGGATGAAAAAGCGCGCGGGTCTGGCCAGGGCGATCGCGCTCGATCCGCAGATTCTTTTCTGCGATGAGCCCACGGAAGGACTCGATCCTGTCATATCGGCCGAAATGGATAATCTTCTGCTGGAGCTCAACGATGTGCTGGGCGTCACCATGGTTGTCATTACCCACGACCTGCCGAGCATTAAGGCTATATCGGACTGGTCGATCATGGTCCATGGAGCCGCCCGGGGGATAATCGCGACCGGTCCGCCGGACGAGTTGGAAAACAGCTCCGATCCCCGCGTATACGATTTTTTCCATAGGCAGGCCCCAAGCGGCAGTGCCCGGGAAGGCAAACGTTAAAAGTAAAAAGTAAGAAATTTTTTGCCTTTTCACTCATACGGAGGTGCGTTCAAGATTGTAGTAACGCAAAAGAGCGGGCGAATGATTCCCCCGCATCCCCCCCGGGATTTCGGCCACACGCGCAGGCGCCACCGTGAGCCGGATCGTGGTCCGGACATGGAGAGCAGCGATCGGGGTGTGGGGGTTGGGGGGACAGCAACTCCCCACGTTTTTAAACGCTTTTAATACTTTCTTGAACGCAACTTCGTATCATGAGGGAGAAACCAGTTGGCCCGAACGGTTAGTCCATTCAGACTCGGCCTGTTTGCTCTGATTTGCCTGGCGCTGATAGCCGGGGCAGCCGTCTGGCTCAAACAAGTCTTCCTGTTTCAAAACACAAAAATATACGCCACTTATTTCAGCGTCTCGGTAAAGGGATTGCAGAAGGACGCGCTCGTCAACTACAAGGGTGTGCCTGTGGGCCGTGTCTACCGCGCGGAAATTGCCCCCGACGGCCGCCTGATTGAAGTGCTCATGAAACTGCGCGCCGATTTTCGGGTCGACAATACCATTTGCGCCCAGTTGCACGAGCAGGGATTGACCGGACTGCGCTACCTCGAAATCGACTCCGCCCCCGCAGACATAGATGAACTTACCCCGAAGATTACCTTTCCGACAAAATACCCTTATATCCGCTCATACCCATCCGAACTCGACCTGCTCGAGATAGGTCTTCATAACCTGTACGTAAAACTCATATCTTTGGATTTGGAGGGGCTTGCGAATTCCTGGAAGAAGACCTCGGGTCTTTTCAACGATCTCCTGGTGGACCTGGGCGCTGAGTCAGGGGCCGGTAGAGACCTCAGGCAGACGATTACCTCGCTCAAAAATGCTTCTCAACACTCGGAAGCCCTTTTCGAAAGACTGTCCAGAGCCGCATCCCGGCAGCGCGTCGACAAGGGCATGCAAGACCTGACGGCCACGCTGGCATCTACCCGCAAAGTTTCAGACCAGCTCAGGCAACAGCTTGACGCCTTGCCTCCCGGTACCCTCAAACGGCTTTCGGATCAGATTGGCGAAACACTCCAATCCGGAGGATCCGCTTTTTCAAACCTGGGAACCAGGATTAACGAGTCTGCCAACCTGTTGGAACGCGACCTTCAGCAGTTGGGAGTCCTCATTGCACAGTTGAATTCTCTGGTCCAGAGCGTCAAGGAACAGCCCAACCGGCTGATCTTTCCGGGCAAACAGCCCCAGGAGCCATTAAAAGGTAAATAAGCACTGACTCATGTCCCTATCGGACACCTTGATACCATGAAAAGGACCGTGGACTGCGGGCTAAGCGAAGCGCAGCCCGCCAAAACTTTTCGAGACAGCTTTTCACGTCCCTTCGGGACACCCTGAAACCATGAAAAGCCGTACCTGTAGGAGCGCGCCATGCGCGCGATGAACTTTTCGAAGCAGCGGAAAGCGAAAAGTATGAAAAACAGCAGCGGGAAGCAGGAAGCGACAAGCAGCAGGCAGGAAGCGGCAAGCGAAAACAGGTATCGGCTACCGGGTATCGGGTATCGGAAAGACGCCCTGCTCCCTTCGAAATTGTGGGTGTTGATCCTGGGAGCGTTACTGCTGACAGGGTGTCTGGGGTCACTTTTTCCGAAGGCCCCTGCGCCGGATTATTACCAGATTGACTACCCTTTCCAGCCTTCGAGCTGTGCCAGGCCTTTTTCAGGGGCGGTACGAATCTGGTCTTTTACTGCCTCCCCCCCTTTTGATCGCGAACAGATGATTGTGACTTCCCCCTCACTCCAGGTCCGCTTCTCGTCACATTACAAATGGGTAAATCCCGCCGGAGACATGGTCGCAAACAATCTGATGCGCGATCTCTCTCTTGGAAAGGTATTTGAAGATATCGTACCGGCAGGAAATCCAATTTCTGCGGAATACGGAATGAGCGGACAAATCTATCGATTCTGTCTCGAAGAAAGCGGCTCGTCCTCTCACGCCGTTCTGGATCTGGAAATCAGCCTCTGGCAGGAAAAACCTCGTACCTTTCTTCTTCGAAAACATTTCCATTATCAGAGTCCTCCCCTTACTTCAACCGGTCCCAACGAATACGCTGCAGCAATGGCAGGCCTCGTCTCGCAGCTCTCAACAGATCTGAGAAATGATCTGTGTACAATTATGCAAGACAGCTCGCATCCAGTCGGCGACTGATATGCTCGACCTGCCGCTTGATTTTATTGTCCTTATCCAGACATTTGGTGAGATCGTTTATGGCGTACAGCACGGAGCTGTGGCTTCGCCGGAATGACTTTCCTATCGATTCGAGCGATTCGGTCGTATAGCGCCGGCACAAGTACATTCCGATCTTTCGGGCCGCCGCGAACTCTTTTCGCCTTTGCGAAGACCTGAGGTCTTCCACCGAGATATTGAAAGCACAGCAGACGATCTGTTGAATATGATCGACGGTCAGCTTGGGCAGCCGGTCGAGCATCCTCTCGGTAAGCTCTCGAGCCAGGTCCAGCGTGACCGGAATGCCCAGAATGTTCGACTTGGCTACTATGCCTATCAGGCAGCTTTCAAGTTGCCGAATGTCCCCCGTTACCCGCTCGGCCATGAAATGGATCACTTCCGGGGGCAGATGGGCGTTTTCACCCGAGGCCTTCTTTCGAATGATCTCCATTCTGGTCTTGAAATCCGGAGGTCCGAT
The DNA here is from genome assembly GCA_963805125.1 of uncultured delta proteobacterium. GTDB lineage: Bacteria > Desulfobacterota > Syntrophobacteria > Syntrophobacterales > Syntrophobacteraceae > SbD1. Next base: position 1,056,944 of record CAWDTD010000003.1, read on the forward strand.
GGCCGCAACCAGGATGCCGCTCAGTCTGGACTGCAACTCGCTGGTAAGTTTCGGAATGTCCTTTGGAAAAGTATTCCCCGTCCACAAGATTCTCTTTCCACGGTCCATCAACTCGTCCAGTGTATAAACCAGCTCATTCTGAATTTTTTCCTTGCCGCTCAAAAACTCTACTTTTTCGAACAGCAGCACGTCACACTCAGCGCGAAACTTTGTCTTAAAATTTTCAATGTTCCCGTTCTTTAGTGAGTAGATCATCTCGTTTGCGAACTGCTCCGCCGTTACGTAATGAACCCTCACCTCGGGCGCCTTCCCGCAGATATAGCTGCCGACGGCATGTGCGAGATGACTTTTTCCAAGTCCCGTCTCCGACAGAATATAAGCCGAATTGTTATAGAGCTGCCGACCGGACGCCATGCCCCTGGCGGTGGCGAACGCCAGTTGATTTGACAACCCCACTACAAATTGGTCGAAAGTGAATCGAGGATTAAAAACCGGCCCCGAGCGCCTGATAAGGTCGCTCATCACGATCTGCCTGGGAGGCTCAATCTCGGGCACACAACCTTCCAATTCCTCCGGATCGGGCGCCCCGCTAAGAACCTGATACTCCAAGCGGCGCACCAGGGGGAAAAACTCCCGTATGGCTCCCAGCAGCTTAGCCTCCAACTTTTCCCTTATCCACTCGATGTGAAACCGGTTCTTGCACCCCAGCGCTACCGTTTCATTTTCCAGCCCCAGGAATTCAATTGATGAAACCCAAAGATCGTACTGCCCCCTTGATAAGCACGATTGAAGCTTTCTCTTGATTTCCTGCCAGTTCTGCTCCATAAGTTTTTCGTCCCCGTTCCCCGAAAAAACAAAACAGCTCTGATGCAGGGCGCAGGCGCCCCCCCGCGCATACGCCCCCTCTTGAAAAACCCCTGGTGCTGGAAATAAATTTCGAATGAAAAGAGTTGAACCCCGGAAAGATAATGCTGCCTTCATCCCCTACATTGTTGGTGTCAGTTTTAGTCAGTGTTCGCTGACTCGTCAAAGTTGATCTCCCCAATTCTGGGCGAGAAACACGAAACCGGAGGAGAGAAAAAATAGATCAACGATGAACGGATGTTAGGCTGCACGACCATCTAAGTCACTGAAACGAAAGGAAAGTTTGCGGAAAATCTTTTCCTTGTAATATCAAAGGCATCCGTCAATCCTGTCGGGCATTCGCAAAACCCGGGCAGGTGGGAATCTTTAGTTTTCTATCATTTTCTCAAAATTTCGCTAAAAGCATCCTCTCGAAAATCTGCTCCATAAATTTGGACCGTCCCCTCGAACCATGTGTCAGGAATAAACTTCCCTCGGCGATTCTTATTACGTCAGCCTCTTTATTCATTGACGCATGCTCGCGATGTTTTCTATAATTGAACTCAAAAATCAGGTGTGTCCGTCCCCGATTGACCCTCCCTTTCCAAACCAACATCTGCGGGAGAAGAGCCATGTCCGGAAGATTTACCAGTTTTAGCCGGTTTTTTCCGTTTTTGGCCGTTTTTGTCCTGATCCCTTTCCTGCACCCTGGCGGCTTGGCAGCCGGCCAGGGGCCCTCGGTTCTCATCCATGATCCGGTAGTTGCCGGGACATGGTATCCTGCATCAGCCTCGGAACTCAAAAAACAGATCGAAGAGTATTTAAATCAGGTTCCCGCGGTCGATTCGAAGGGCCGCACAGTAGCAATCATTGCTCCTCATGCCGGATACATTTACTCGGGCCAGGTTGCCGCACATTCCTTCAAAGCCGTCCGGGGACAAAAGTTCGATTCGGTCATCGTAATCGGCCCGAGCCACTTTGTGCCGTTTCGAGGAGTCGCCACCTACGACTGCGCCGGATTTCGCACCCCTCTGGGGGTCATTCCGCTGGACAGCGAATTGATCGCCGCTCTTATGAAGCGCGAATCTCGCATAGAGGACCTGCCGGAAGTTTTCCGGCAGGAACATTCTCTGGAGGCCGAACTCCCTTTCCTCCAGGTCGTTTTGCCCTCTTTCAAGCTCGTTCCGCTCGTTATGGGAGATCACGATATCACCGCGTCTCGATGGCTGGCGGAGGCAATAGTAGAATGCACAAAAGGCAAATCGGTGCTGATAGTGGCCAGTTCGGACCTCTCCCATTATCACTCCTACGACGTGGCGGCCGAGATGGATCACCGACTGCTGCAAAAAATCGGGGCATTGGATATCGATGGGGTCGATCAGTGCCTCGATAGCCGGAAATGCGAGGCCTGCGGCCAGGGACCGATAATGACGGCGATGCTTGCCGCAAAAAAGCTCGGCGCCGACCGGTGTGACATTCTGCAATACGCAAATTCGGGGGATGTTACGGGACAGAAAAGCTCTCCCGGGGGGGTGGTCGGGTACGGGGCCGCTCGTATTTTGATATCTGCCGGCTCCCGGGACAGGGACGCGGCTGAGAAGAAAAAGGCCGGGATCGACCTTGGCCTGAGCAAAGAGGAGCGGGCGGAGCTGCACGCAATTGCCAGAAAGGCCATAGAAGCCAGACTCTTTCCCGGCGCGTCCGTCTCGCGGGCTGTGGAGACTTTTTCTCCAAAGTTGAAGGAACCTCGGGCGGCGTTCGTTACTCTGATGAAAAAAGGAGAGCTGCGAGGCTGTATCGGGCAGATAGTCCCCAGAATGCCTTTGGCGGAGACGGTCGCTGCAATGGCCGAAGAGGCCGCGTTCCGGGACCCGCGGTTTCTGCCGCTGCGACCCGACGAATTGGGCGATCTGAAGATCGAGATTTCGGTGCTCACCCCTTTGCAAAAGATTGACTCTGCCGACGAGATCGAAGTCGGCAAACACGGAATCATGATAGTCAGGGATCGATCCAGGGGCCTTCTGCTGCCTCAGGTGGCAACGGAATACAATTGGGACAGGACCCAATTCCTGGAGCAGTGCTGCCGGAAAGCCGGCCTGCCTGGAAATTGCTGGAAGGACAAGGAAACCGAAATTTATATCTTCTCGGCCGATGTTTTCTAGAAATGAATGTGGAGACGAAATGGATGTAAAAAAGAGCGCTACCGATCTCGGCAATGTGGACAGGCGGAGCTTTCTGAACGGTTGTTTCCGTTGCGCCCTGCTGTGCGCAGGCTCGCAGCTCCTTTCCTTCAGCGCTCTCGCCTCTTTTTCCCAAGCCCAGGAAATCAAGAAGGGACTGCTCGGGCCAAGGCTCTCACCCTACTTCACTCCGCTTGCCGATAAGCGGGTGCGTTGCGAGCTTTGCCCGCGGCACTGCGAGACCGGGGACGGAGAACGCGGATATTGCCGGGTCAGGGAAAACAGAGACGGCAAGTATTATTCTCTTGTCTTTGGAAATCCATGCGCGGTGCATGTTGACCCGATCGAAAAGAAGCCCTTTTTCCACGTGCTGCCGGCCACCCGGTCGTTTTCCGTTGCAACGGCCGGGTGCAACTTCGACTGCAAATTCTGTCAGAACTGGGAGATTTCACAGGCCAGACCCGATGACACCCTGAACTTCGAACTGTCTGCCGAGCAGGTGGTCAACAACGCCTCCCGTTTTGAATGCGCCTCGATAGCCTCCACTTACGTCGAGCCTACCGTTTTCATGGAATACATGATTGAAATCGGAAATCTGGCCGGGAAAAACAAAATCCTAAACGTTATGCACTCGAACGGCTACGTAAACCCCAAGCCGCTCGCCGACCTTTGCGGCCGCCTGGATGCGGCCTGTATCGACCTGAAGGGTTTTACCGAAGAATATTACAGGGAAATTACCGAAGGGACTCTCGAACCCGTTCTGGAAACGCTCAAATATCTCAAGCGCCGGGCAATCCACACCGAAATAGTCAATCTTGTGGTTCCCGGCAAAAATGACGATATCGATCGGATCGGGGCAATGAGCAGGTGGATCAGGGATGAACTGGGACCGGATGTGCCCCTCCACTTCAGCCGGTTCTACCCTTTGTACAAACTCAAAAGCCTGGAGCCTACTCCCGTATCGACCCTGGAGGCGGCCTGGAACAAGGCCAAAGACCAGGGTCTCAACTTCGTATATATCGGCAACGTCCCCGGCCACCCGGCGGAGAATACCATCTGCCCGGGGTGCAAAAAGCCGGTAATCACGCGCGTAGGCTTCAGCGTGACTTCCATTTCTCTCAAAGAGGGCAAATGTGCCGGGTGCGGCAGACCGATACCCGGAATCTGGAGTGCCGGCTGATCACACTGTCCGACTTCTCAAAAGGGCGCCCGAAGCCGTCAGGCAGCCAAACCCCAGAATCAGCAGAGTCTTTGGAATTCCAAGCACTGGAAGAAGGAAAAGCGAGCCGGCTACAGCCCCTGCGGAGGCTCCGATCAGGTCGGCCGCATAAAGGGCCGTCCCTCGCACCTTCTCACCTGAGGCAACCGCAGCGCCGAACTGTCCGCCGCCAAACATCCCGGCAACAAAGGCCAGCGTCGAAAACAACACCAGCATGGGATCATGCCCGAGGTTATCGAACACCGAACTTGGAAAAACTGAAAACAACAGATAAACCACACCAAGGTAAGCGGAAAGACCAATCTGGATCATGAACAGGCGCCGGGCGCCCCCTACCCGCAGGGTCCTCACCAGAGTGCTCCCCGCGGCCAGCCCGGCCATGAAAAGAGAAATTATCAGGGCCAACTGCCTGTAAACCGAACCTTCCATTATCTGATAAACAAGCACCAGCGCCACCTCTACAACTATTAGCACCGCCCCGCAGACCCCCGTGTTGAAAGTAACCGCCAGGCTCGAGCTGCCTTTTGCCCTCAACATTGAAACCACCGCCAAAAAGAGCGCTCCCAGGCCGGCGAGAACGGAAAAAGAAACCCTTCCGGAAACAAAACCGAGAAGGCGCCCGGCCGCCGGATTCATCTGAGCGCCCCACAAACCGAGTCCATACAGGTAACAGACCGGCTCGAAATCCCGGTTTATCCTGACCGGCGGGCCTTCGCGGATGATCGACTCCATGTACGCCAACCGGATGGGATTAAAAATATCCAGAAGATTGAAGTCCCGCACGTACCTCAGGTCGAGGTGCCTCGCACGCATGCGGTCGATCAATACCTGCGGGTCTGCTGTAACTGCCGCCCCATCCTGTGATGCGATGAAACGCACGTTGTCGCCGGGCAGAACCAGAACGTGCCCGAAAACATCCCGCAGAGTCGCGTGAAGCGATTTCAGCAAAACAGCCTCCCTCGGCCCGATAATGTCGGGCGCCGCAGGAACCCCGAATGAAAAAAGACCCCCCGGGTTCATCAGCGACTTTATCCGGGAAAAGAATTCCACCGTGTAAAACCGGTTCATCTCGGCATTTACAGGCTCCCCGGCGCTAAGAAGAATTACATCGTAGCCGATTCCCGCTCCCCCCCTGAGACGCCTGGGGTCCACGTGCCGGACGAGCACTCGTCGATCGCCCGTCATTTCGGTGTGCGAGCGGGGCAAAACAGCGGCTGTAAATGCCGTTAACTCCGCATCGGGCTGAACGCAGTCAACGCCCGTTATGCCGGGATGATTGAGCACTTCGCCCAGCAACTCCGGTGAATAATCTCCAATCACGAGCACCTTTGCCGGATCGGGGTGCTCGAGAAGCGGCAGATAAGCGGCCGGCTCGGCGGTCTGCGGGTCCGGGCTGGAAAAAAGCCACAGTCCGTTCGAAAATAGCGAGAATTGATCCGAATCCAATAGAAATACCAGATTGTGGTAAGGGGTGTCCCTGGATTGAAGGAAGTTTTTTCCCCACTCAAGACGATGTGTCAGCAGATCCACCCTGCCCGAATAACCAAATAAAATACACGCCGCAATGAAGATTGCCGCAACAAAGACCGAGCAGACAGCCTTCCCGTCGTATTTCCACCCGGCGCCGGCCGCCATGGCGCCGGCAAGCAGAAAGAGAACCAGGCAAAGACTCCCGGCAAGGGAAGGGTAGAGCGGAAGGAGGATGAAATAGAACACCAGCCCCCCGGCGCCCGCCCCAAGAGATTCTGCCAGGTAGACGGAAATCGATCTTTCCTCGCCTCTTGCGCCGGCGCGGCAAAGTTCCCAGGCCACGGCAAACAGGCCGCCGGAGAAAAAGCAGACGGGGGCCGTCGCGCAAAACCCTATTATCAGCATCATGCCCGGTGAAAGAAGCTCCCCTGACGGGATCGACCAGAATGCCCTTGCAGCGCGAATCCAGACGATTGTCCCGGGAAGAAGGGCACAGAAGACTGCGAAACCGGCCATCAGAACTTTAAAGCTCGGCGGCTTTTTTCTGCAAATGCGCCCCGTCAGCCCGCTTCCCGCCGCCGTACACAGAAGCCAGCACGCAAGGATAAGCCCGGTTGAAAGCTCGTTGCCGTAAAAAATGACGAGCAATTCGCGAATCACCAGTATCTGCCCAATGGATGCGGCAAAACCGGTCATAAAGATCAGGACGGCCACCCGGACTGCCATACCTTTGTAATGTCTTTCCCCATGCTGTTTTGGAAAACGGACACCAGGCAGTTGTTATCATAAAAGTTTTTCTTTGAGCACTAATTTAGTGTCCATCCGGAGGAAACCCTTTTTCCGGATACGATCCGGGGGCAGTGCCCGATCCGGCCGGCCGGCCCGGTCCCCGGGCCCGGCGCCTGGCCGCCGAGTCTTAGGGCTTGTCCGTAAATAAGCCTCTTAGGGATCGCGTCGGATTTTGAGACTGATTTGGTCGCGAGGATTGAGCAAAACCGCAGGCGTAGCTGGGCTACGTCGAGGATTTTGCGATTGAGGAGCGGCCGAAGCAGGCCAAAAGCCGGATGCGAGCGCAAAGGTTTTATTTACGGACAAGCCCTTAATCGCTGATTTCTCGCGAGCGCCCGGCCAGCTTTTTTTCAAAACCGATCATTACTAAAAAACCGGCAAGAAACAGGGCGCAAATCCCCTGGATGGGATGTACGGCGATCTGTTGAAAACCCGCGCCTCCGATAACAAGCCCCGAAATGATTTGAATTATACCGGTCATCGCAGCCCTCCTTTGCTCCTTTGCCCAAAAGCATGAGCAAATTCTGTTCCAATTCGGACCGCAAACCCGGGTTTTCAACCGGACCTTTTCATCTTCTCTCCTATAAGTATCGAAAAACGTTAAAATAATTTCCCAATGATTTTTGCCTTGTGATCAAACCCAACGCCCGGCCCTCCACTTTAGTTTCCATCCGGAAAGTGCCCTTTTGCGAATAGGAAACCGGGAGTATCTCATCCGGAGTTTCCGGATGGACGCTACTCCGTAAATTTTCACAATCAATCTACAAGACCCGGGGTCTGACGATATTTCGTAAAATTACCGGAAATGAATACATTTGACTAAACGCTGGCGTTTAAACATTCATGAACACTTCCACGTTTTAAAAACCGGGCAAAAAGCAGCTTGCGATGAAATATTGGGAGCACCGGTAGAGGATGTTAAGAAGCGTGGGGAGCTGCGCCCCATGAGCGCTTAAATAAAGATGAGCAACTGAAGGAAAAAAGATCGTCATTCCGGCGGGGTGGGCGGGAGGGCTCCATTGCCGTCAACTTAAGGAGATGTTCTTAAGTGGCCTCGGTTTCCGAGGTTTGCTACACTGTATTGCCGGCCGGGTGGCCCGGATAATCATGCCCCCCTTTTCGCAAGCATTCACCACAGAGACACAGAGGGCACAGAGGGAAACGCAGTGGAAACGGAAAACAGACCCTAAAAAGAGCGCGGGGAAATGATTTTTCACTTTAAAGATCCCCCGCACCCCCCAGAGCCGATCCATGGTTTACTCTTGGTTTTCCTCTGTGCCCTCTGTGCCTCTGTGGTGAACCTTTACATGGGCGGAAGCCGGAATCCAGCGCTCTTGGTTTTCATTGTAAAATCAGTAGAAAGCCACTGGCCCCCGGGGCAGGCTCTGGCCGCGTTGGGGGCACAAGGGGAAACATTCCCCCGCTCTTTTCCATTACATCAATCTTGAACGCAACTTGGCATCACCCGGGCATATACGGCAAATCTTTCAGCGAAGGCTGGAGATCGTTGACTATCACTTTGAGCGTCTCCTGAAGATCTTTTTCAGGGCAAACCCTTACCTCGCCGGTTTGCCTTATCTTTATCTCCACCTCTTGGGTTTTTTGCAGCTTCTGGCTTACCACTATCCTTAGCGGGATTCCTATCAGGTCGGCGTCTTTGAGCTTAACGCCCGCCGATTCGTCACGGTCGTCGTAGAGGACTTCGTAAGAGGCGCTGAGATCGGAGTACATCCGTTGGGCCATTTCCACAATCTCCGGCTTTTTCCCAAGCTGAGATATAACGATGTGGAAAGGAGCGACCGTAAAAGGGAACTGCATCCCGGCATCGTCATGCCATTTTTCGACAACCGAGGCCAGGAGCCTTTCGATCCCGATGCCGTAGCACCCCATCACAACCCGGTTCGGCGCCCCGGAGTTGTCCAGGTAGGTCACGTCCATTGAATCGGGGGCCGTGTATTTGGTCCCGAGCTTGAAGGTGTGCCCCAGCTCGATGCCGCGCCGTATCTCCAGACGAGCTGTGCCGCACGCTGCACACAGATCGCCTTCGCGCACTTCGGCTATATCTGCGACCTCTGTCAATTCGAAGTCCCGGCCGGGAAGCACGTTTCTGAAGTGCATATCCGGCTCGTTAGCCCCGGCGATATAGAGAGCCCCGTCCGTTATTGAGGCGTCCAGCACGGTTCGGACGCCTTTCACACCGACCGGCGCCAGAAAACCTGCATAAAGCCCCTTCTCCGACAGTACCTCCTCGGGCGCATACTCCAGATGAATCGCCTTGAGATGGTTGGCAAGCTTTGTGGCCGATACGTTGAAGTCTCCCCGAACGACCGCCAGCACAAGGTTCGTGTCGGCAACGTAGGCTACGGTCTTCAAAAAATGTTCTTCCGAGCAGTTGAACAATCGCATCAGGTCGGCGATCGTTTTCACCTCGGGAGTGTGAACCTTGTCCACAGGAGCAGGCATATCGACGGGCAGGGCTCGTCCCGGTTTGATCCCAACCGCCTTTTCAGTGTTAGCCTTGTATCCGCAGCCGGGACACACGACAAAGCGGTCTTCGCCGGCCGGAGATTCGAGCATGAACTCATGCGAGCCGCTTCCGCCCATCATCCCCGAATCAGCCTCTATGGGCACCGAATTGAGCCCGCAGCGGGCAAATATCCGCAGATAGGCGTTAAATATCTTTGGGTAGTAGATGTCCAGGTCCTCAAAGTCGCGGTGAAAACTGTAGGCGTCTTTCATCGTGAATTCGCGCACTCTGAGCAGGCCGGCGCGCGGGCGGGCTTCATCGCGAATCTTGGTCTGAATCTGGTAGAGCATCACCGGAAGGTCACGGTAGGAGCGCACGAACAGCTTTGCTATGTCGGTTACGACTTCCTCGTGAGTCATTGCCAGGACAAGTTCGCGGTCCCTGCGGTCCTTGAACCGGATCAGTTCCTCGCCTATATTGAAATAGCGGCCCGTTTTTTTCCAAAGCTCCGCCGGATTCATGACAGGCATCGTGATTTCCAGACCTCCGATCGCGTTGTGCTCTTCGCGGACGATCTGCCTGATTTTTCTTGCCACACGGTGTCCAAGCGGCAGAAGCGCATAGAGCCCTGCGGCGACGGAATATATGTACGAGCCTCGAAGAAGGAATACATGCGACGGAGTTTCCGCCTCCCTGGGCGCTTCGAAAAGGGTATGAATGAAGGCTTGCGAGTAGCGCATCTTTCCACCTCGTTGTGCCTGATATTGCCTTGAGTTCCAAATCTCCACACCTCGCCGGGCATGTCTTATGTATCATTTATCCGTTCGGAGTCTCAACCCCAAATACCTGTGCGGTTTTGTAACATCTTGTTTTTGTCCGGCGCGATCAATTATATTATCTCGACGCGATGCTTCGAATTTAACCCAATGCCCGCGCAGCATTTTAAGTCATAACAGACGGGGAGGCTATGGTGGCGGAGACCGGCAGGAAGGATTTCCTCGATGAACTGAAGGCCATGAAAGATCGGATGGAAGATCTGTTCATGCGCAACTTGGACCCCGGGGCAGACCGGAAAGATAAGCCGCAAGGTTCGCAAGACTGGGTCCCTGGGAGCGACATTGTCGATTCCGGTCAGGAACTGGTCTATTCAATAGATTTGCCCGGAGTCGGGGAACATGACGTTCAGGTCGAGTGCAAGGTCGACCGGCTGTGGGTTTCCGGACTGAGAAAGAACGACCTTGCGGAAGGCCAGGCCATTCGAGTCGAGCGGCCCAAAGGCGCATTTTCGCGGGTTTTCAAATTTCCATGCCCCGTGGATGAAGACGGAATACAAGCCGAGTTCAAAAAAGGCGTGCTCAGGATTACCGTCCCCAAGAGTTCCCCCGGATGCCGCACGCACAGGATAGAGGTGCGCGAGGTTGAATGAGGAGCCCCTCGAATCGAGGCCTCTAAGTATCATGGGAAGCTCCTTCGCCCAATATTCTGATTCCACGGGTTCGGGCCAGGCCAATAAATTTGCCCGCTAATTCTTTTTTTCACTACACAATTATTTCTATTGACAAAACAGGCTCTGTAAGCGTATTGGTGGCATAAGAACGGGCCGGTCGGCCGGTTTAAAAACGACCAGCCAGCCGGATTAAATCACAGGAAGATCAACCGAGGCCTCAATGGGAAACTGGACTAAAAGATTCAACGAGAAAGAGTTGAGCAGGATGTGTGCCATCGGAAGGGCTGCATCCAGGTTATTCGATAAAAAAGGCTACCTGGAAACAAGCTTGAAAGACATCTCAACTTCGGCCAAATTGAGCAAGGGCGGTATCTATCACTATTTTTCAACGAAGCATGAAATATTGTACTTTATTCTCGATAACTACATGGATTTGCTGCTTGGAGGGCTCGAGGACGAGTTGAAAAAAATCGACGACCCGTCTGAAAAGATCAGATACATTATGCTGAGGCATTTAAAACTTTTCAATAGAAAAGCGCCCGAAGCCAGAACAATACTGATCGATGCCCGGAACCTGCCGTCCGAATACTTTAAGGCCGTCGCTCAAAAGCAAAAACAATACGCCGGAATATTGACGTCCGTTCTTACCGAGTATTTTACCTCAAGGAATTCACCTGATGAATTAAAGACTATCAGCTATACCTTTTTTGGCATATGTAACTCAATCATGTACTGGTACGATCCAAAAGGGCCAATTACTTTAGATCAGTTGTCTGAGATGTGCTTCCGTATATACATGAATGGAATAAGCGGATACGTTGCAGGGTGTTCAGTCGCTTTGCCGTCATCACCTAATACATTTGAGGAGAGCCATAGTGATGGATAAAGAACAGTTGCTGAAGATTCTCTATCTGCTCGTTAAAATCAGGCGGGTTGAAGAATGCCTCGTCGACCTGTTCGCCCAGGGGAAAATTCCAGGATTCATCCATGTCGGCATCGGCCAGGAAGCGGTAGCGGCGGGGGTTTGTTCCTGCCTTGGGGCCGGGGACTTCATTTTCACCACGCACAGGGGGCACGGACAGGCGCTGGCCAAGGGCGCCGACCTCAAGCGCTTCATGGCCGAGATTTACGGCAGAAAGGACGGCTTTTGTAAAGGCAAGTCCGGTTCGATGCACATCGCTTCCAGGGAAGCCGGGGTGGCCGGTTCAAACGGGATCGTAGGCGCCGGAATCCCTATCTGCCTGGGGGCCGCTTTCTCCTCGGTCTACAGGGGACAGAGCAATGTCGCCGTCTGCTTCTTCGGCGACGGCGCATCGAACCAGGGGACGTTTCATGAATCCCTCAATCTGGCGGCGATGTGGGATCTCCCGGTGGTTTTCTGTTGTGAGAACAACGGGTGGGCGCAGTTCACCCCTTGCAACAGATCGATGAAGCTGGACAACATCAGCAGGAGAGCGGATTCCTATGGAATGGCCGGGGTCACGGTGGACGGCAATGACGTGCTGAAGGTTCGCGAAGAGGCGCAAAAAGCCGTCGAGAGGGCAAGGCGGGGCGGGGGACCCACGCTGCTCGAATGCAAGACTCACCGCTGGCTGGGCCACTTCGTCGGGGATGCGCAAAAATACCGGCCTGCGGCGCAGATCCAGGAGGCAAAAGAGTTTGACCCCATCATCAGGTATGAAAACTTCCTGCTCCAAGCAGGGCACATCGGCAAGGACTACATCGATTCTCTGGAGGCAACGGTCAAATCCGAAATCGAACAAGCCGTTGCATTTGCCGAGAGCAGCCCGGTTGTCGGGGTCGAGGAACTCTTTTGCGACGTCTATGCATGAGATTGCCTGATCGGAGATGGAAAATGAAGGAAACACGTTATATCAGAGCTATAACGGAAGCCCTCGATGAGGAAATGGCCCGGGACCCGGAGGTATTCGTAATCGGTGAGGACGTAGGGGGGCCGGGCGGAGCGTTCAGCGCCACGAAGGGACTGCTGGAGGCTTACGGCCAGATGCGGGTAAGGGACACCCCCATTAGCGAATCGGCGATAGTGGGGCTTGCCGTCGGTGCGGCCATGCAGGGCTTGAGACCCGTTGCCGAAATCATGTTTGCCGACTTCCTTACGCTCTGCATGGACCAGATCGTGAACCAGATGGCCAAGGCCCGTTACATGTTCGGGGGCATGTATACGCTGTCCGTGGTCATACGGACCCCGTGCGGCGGCGGCCTCAATGCCGGCCCTCAGCATTCCCAGTGCCTCGAGTCGTGGTTCGCGCACGTCCCGGGGCTTAAGGTCGTCATGCCCGCAACGCCCTATGACGTCAAAGGGCTGCTCAAATCATCGATCCGTGATGACAACCCGGTCCTTTTTATCGAGAACAAGGCGCTCTACTCTATGAAGGGCCTGATACCCGAAGAAGAGTACCTGATTCCGCTCGGCAAAGCCGATGTAAAGAGAACGGGCGGCGATGTGACAGTAGTTGCAACTTCGCGCATGGTGCACCAGGCGCTTGAGGCGGCCGGGACCCTGGCGGCCGAAGGTATCGAGATCGAGGTGATCGACCTTAGGACCATCAGCCCGCTGGATAAAGAAACTATATTTGAATCTGTTGAGAAGACCTCCAGGCTTGTCATCGCCCACGAGGCGGTGAAGGCATTCGGTATAGGCGCCGAGATCGCGGCCATGGTATGCGAGGAAATGATCGATCTCTTAGACGCGCCGATTGCCAGGGTGGGCGCCCCGTTCGTCCCGGTTCCATTTAACCTGGAGGATGCGTACCTCCCGAATGCGGGCAACGTGGTCAGGTCGGTGAGAAAACTGGTCGGGTATTGAGAAACCGGGCGCTTGAGGCGGCCTATCGCCGCGTCCTTGTGTCTCCGCGTCCCCGCGTTTTGACTGCGTCCCGGCGCTTTTGGAAAAACTGCATGATGGCGGAAGATCCCCATGACGATCCAGGTGCTTATGCCCAAAATCGGGCTCACGATGGAGGAAGCCAGGATAGTTGAGTGGCAGAAGAAAGAAGGAGAATGGGTCAACGAAGGGGAGATACTCTTCGTTTTTGAAACGGAGAAGGTGACCTTTGAAGTGGAAGCTCAAAAATCGGGATATCTTGCCAAAATTCTTGCCCCGGTGGATCAGGTCGTGCCTGTTGGGCACGTGGTTGGGCTCCTTGTCGAAACAGTAGGGGAGGAGATTGAGTTGAAGGTGGAAGTGGAGGTCCCGGTGGAGACTCAGAGGCAGGCTTCCGACGCCGGAACCGGGAAGCCTGAAAAAGTAAGGGCCACCCCTATGGCCAGGAGGCTCGCAAAGGAGCGAGGCATTGACCTGGCTGCTCTTTCCGGCTCCGGCGCCGCGGGAAGGATCCAGATGAGGGACCTCGACCGCGCGCAGGGCTTGAAATCACCCGGGCCGGAAGACCGGCCCGGCACGGCGGGACAAAGACTGGTAAAACTTTCCGGGATGAGAAGGATCATAGCTCAAAAGATGCTGGCCGCCAAAACCGAGACGGCCCAGACATACATGGTCTTCTCGGTCGATGCCTCAAAGCTCCTGGAAGCAAAAGAGGGCCTGGTCCCGGTGGTTCGAAAGCGAACCGGCGTCCGCCCCACCGTAACCGATCTGCTGATGAAGATGACCGCCTCGGCCATCTTGCTGCATCCCGTGATGAACACCCGGTGGACACCCGAAGCAATCATCTACCTGGACGCCGTTCACATGGGAATGGCAATGGCTGTAGACGATGGTCTCATCGTTCCGGTTATCCGGGATATTGGAACTAAGTCCATTTCCGAAGTTGCCGTGGAAAGAGCGGCGTTGGTGGAAAAGGGCAGAGCCGGGAAGCTTACCCCCGATCAGATGACCGGAAGCACTTTTACGCTCTCTTCGCTGGGGATGTTCGGCGTGGAGGAGTTTACGGCCATTATCAACCAGCCCGAGAGCGCCATTCTGGCCGTGGGAGCAATCCTGGACAAACCTGTCGCCGTCGCCGGACAGATAGTCATTCGACCCATGATGAAGATCACGTTGAGCTATGACCATCGGGTAATCGACGGTGCGGCGGCCGCTGGATTTATGAAAACCCTCAAAGAGTTCATGGAAAACCCGGTTTTGGTCCTTGCGTAGAGAGCGTCTATGAAGCGGATTAGCCTGATAGTGGTCGGCGGAGGGGTTGGAGGCTATTCGGCGGCCCTTCGGGCGGCGAGGCTGGGGGCTGATGTCACCCTTATTGAAAAGGACAGGATTGGAGGCGTATGCCTCAATAAGGGATGCATCCCTTCAAAGGTCCTGCTTCATTCGGCGTCGATTTACAAAGAGATGAAAAGGGCTTCCCTGTTCGGTTTGACTACGGAGAATCTGAAGATTGACTTCAGTGCGGTGCAGGCCCGGAAAAGAGCCGTCGTCGAGCGACTGACGGACGGAGTGGCGAGCCTCCTGAGAAACAGGAACATAAGGGTCGTAAACGGGACCGCCGCTTTTTCGAACGCCAATACGATCAGAATTCTGGAAACGGGGGAAGTGCTGTGCGCCGACAGGTTCATCCTGGCAACCGGATCTATCCCGGTTCGGCTTTCAATAGCAGGCGCCGAAAAGGTGCGCCTTCTGACCAGCGATGATCTTTTGAGCCTTGAGTCCCTGCCCTCCAGCCTTTTGATCATCGGCGGCGGGTACATTGGAGTCGAACTGGGCCAGTTTTACGGCCGTATGGGGGTCAAGGTTACAGTAGTCGAGGTGCAGGACAGAATCATTCCCACCGAAGACGAAGAGATAAGTCGGGCACTGGAGGCATTCCTGTCAAGAGAGGGAATGACCATATACACGAGCTCCGCCGCCGGGAAGATCGCAAATGAGGGGGAAAACAATAGGGTGACCGTTTCCTGCCCGGCCGGGCAAAAGGAAATCCTGGTGTCGGAGGTGGCTCAAACGGTTGGAAGAAAGCCCAACTACCTCGAAATGGATATCGAAAAAGCCGGCATTACGGCCGAGAGGGGCAGGATAAGGGTGGATGAGACAAAGCGAACAAATATCCCGCATATCTACGCCATAGGAGATGTGACGGGCGGCATCATGCTGGCCCACGTTGCCATGGCTGAGGCCGAATGCGCAGCCCGCAACGCCCTGGGGTGCCCCTCCTCGATTTCCTGCAAGGCGGTGCCGCGGTGCGTTTATACCTCACCCGAGGTCGCATGCGTCGGCCTGAGCGAGCAAAGCGCGCTCGGCCAGGCGGCAGACGTGGAAGTGAGCCGGTTTCCTCTACACGCCGCTGGCAGGGCCTCGATTACCGATGAGACCGAAGGCATGGTCAAAATAGTTGCCGATAAGAAGCATGGTGAGATACTGGGCGTTCACATTATCGGGCCCCATGCCACCGAACTTATTGCCGAAGCCGTTTTTGCCATGGAAATGGAAGCCACGGTAGAGGAGTTGGCCAACACGATTCATCCGCATCCGACTCTGTCCGAGGCGCTAAAAGAAGCGGCCATGATGCTGCGCGGGGGGGCGACGTACCTCCCGTAGTATTTCCCCTGATAAGGAGGTCGGGTGAGGGTCAAAGCGTGCCGATCGGAGGCTATCCCGATCTTAAAGCGCTAAAATCAATTTCACACGCATTCTCAACCGCTTCACACGCATTCTCAACCGCATGCTCTGTTTTCCCTTCGCCACACCCTTTCGCATTCTGCCATCCCGGCCCGGCTTCCGGATTTGTTATTGATCTTTTTGAAATAAATGCGCCCTTGCCCGTTTTTGCGGAAAAGACGTCTGTTCAGGCGAAAGCAAGAGGAACTTTATGCCGGTGGCGGATAAAGATGGCAGCGTTCCGATTCTCAGGTGTGAAAGAATCTACCTGAATTTCAGAAAAATCCAGGCTTTGACCGACATGTCCTTCGAGGTGAAAAGGGGGGAAATAGTCAGCATCATCGGGCCCAACGGGGCCGGCAAGACCTGCGCCGTCAATACTATTACCGGCTTTTACCGGCCTTCACAAGGGCA
The DNA here is from genome assembly GCA_963805125.1 of uncultured delta proteobacterium. Lineage (GTDB taxonomy): Bacteria > Desulfobacterota > Syntrophobacteria > Syntrophobacterales > Syntrophobacteraceae > SbD1. The sequence goes on from CAWDTD010000003.1 coordinate 1,073,342, forward strand.
TATCTATTTCAAGGGGGAGGAAATCACGGGGCTTCCTGCTCACAAGATTTGCATACGGGGCATTGCGAGGACTTTTCAGAATATCGAATTATTCACAGGGTTGACGGTGCTCAATAATCTACTGGCTGCAAGACATATATACCTGAAGAGCAATTTGCTGTCCAGTTGCCTCTATTTTGGATTTGCCCGCAAAGAGGAGATCCGGTCAAGAAGGGTGGTCGAGGACATCATAGATTTTCTTGAAATGGAGGCAATAAGAAAACAGGAGGTGGCAATACTGCCGTATGGACAGCGCAAGAGGGTCGAATTGGGCAGAGCTCTTGCGCTCGAACCGGAGTTGATCCTGCTGGACGAGCCCACGGCAGGAATGAACCTCGAAGAAAAAGAAGACATGGTGCGGTTCATACTGGATATAAACGAGGAGAAGAATACGACCATAGTTCTTATCGAGCATGATATGGACATAGTGATGGATATATCGGACCGGATCATCGTGTTTGACTTCGGAGTGAAAATTGCCGAGGGCGTCCCCGAAGAGATCAGGAAAAATAGAGATGTGATAAAGGCCTATCTCGGAGAAAGATAATCTTCTCTTTTGCGCGAGGTGCTCAATTGGCTTTGGCGGATTTGGACACTTACCCCAAGTATTTGCTGCGCAACCGGAAACTATGGCCGGCAGAGGTTGCCCTGCGCCGAAAGGACCTCGGCATCTGGCAGAGCTATACCTGGGAGGATTGCTACCAGCAGGTGAAGCGCCTTTGCCTTGGTTTGGTCAAACTGGGGTTGAAGCGGGGAGACAAGTTATCGCTCATCGGAGACGACGAGCCGGAGGGCTTTTGGGCCGAAGCCGCCATCCAGTCTGCTGGAGGGGTGCTGGTGGCGATGTGGAGCGATTCCATCCCGTCGGAAATCGCCTACATAGTTAGACATTCGGACTCCAGGTTCGTTATAGCCGAAGACCAGGAACAGGTGGACAAGATACTGGAAATCAAGGATCAAATCCCCAATGTGGAAAAGGTCCTGTTCTGGGACCACAAGGGGATGAGAAAGTATGACGACCCCATTCTGCTTGGTTATGAGGATTTGAAAAAAATCGGAAGTGAGCTGGATGCCGAGCAGCCTGAGTTATTCGAGAAACTGGTTGCCCTTGGCAAAGGCGCCGATCCTGCCCAGATGTCTTATACTTCGGGGACGACCAGCCTGCCCAAAGGGGCATTGATTACCCATAACGCGATCATAGCCTCGGCAAAAAGAATGCAGGAAGTTGCTCCCCTCTGCCAGGGCGAGGACGTCATTACGACTCTTGCATCCGCTTCGGTTTTTCATCAATGGTTTTCCGGATACGGCTACATTCGCGGGGTGATTATAAATTTTCCCGAAGAGCCTGAAACCCTGATGCAGGATTACAGGGAGATATCACCCCGCTTTATGCTGATCACTCCGCGCCAGTGGGAGAGCCTTTCTTCCATGACCCAGATAAGGGTAAACGACGCCGGTTTTCTCAAAAAGTTCTTCTATAACCTCTTTCTTCCCATCGGCTACAAAGTGGCGGACCTGCGTTCGGCCAGGAAGAACGTAAGCCCGATGCTCAGGCTGCTCCATGGACTGGGCGATATAATGGTATTCAGACCTCTCAGGGACAAGCTCGGTTTGAGAAAAACCAGATATCCGGTCACGGGGAGCGCTTTTCTCAGCCCGGATTTTTTCAGGTTCTTTCAGGCTGTGGGCATAAACCTTATACAGATATACGGCAGCACGGAAGCCGGGGTTGTAAGCATGCACGAGCAGTGCGACATCGATAATGACAGCGTTGGGAAGATTTGTGCCGGGGTAGAAATAAAGATATCCGACGAGCAGGAAATCATGGTCAAAGGCGAGGGCATCTTTTCCCACTATTACAACAACTCAGAAAAGACAAGCGACCTAATTAGAGACGGATGGTTCCATACGGGTGATTCCGGGTACATAAATGAACGGCGGCACCTTTTCTACCTGGACCGAATAGATAATCTGGATGCCTTGAGAAACGGTCATCGGTATGCGCCCGCCTATATCGAGGGCAAGCTCAAGTTCAGCAGGTTCATACTGGATGTCATGGTTATAGGAGGCAAAAGCCGGGACTATCTCTCAGTCGTGGTAAATATCGACTTTGAAAGCATCGGGAAGTGGGCCGAAGCCAACCAGGTTTCTTATACGACATTTGTCGACCTGTCGCAGAAAGAAGAGGTCGGCGACCTCATACGAAAAGACCTTCAAAGGGTCAACAACACCCTGCCGGAGCAAGCAAGGGTCAGAAAATTCGTATTGCTTCACAAAGAATTCGATGCCGACGAAGGGGAGCTCACCAGGACCAGAAAACTGAGAAGGTCCTTTTTGCAGGAGCGATACAAGGAGCTGATCGATTCCATATACGACGGCAAAAGCCATGTGCCGGTGGTTACCGAGGTGAAATACAGGGATGGTAGAAAAGGGACCATGAATACTGATCTCAAAATACGATCGGTTTATGAGCATGATTCAGGGATTAGTGCTGAAGTTGAGTAACGTTGAAGTCAAATACGCCGGGGTGATCCTGGTGCTTCGCGGTGTCTCCCTGGAGGTTCGGGAGGGGGCCATTATTGCCCTTCTGGGGAGCAATGGGGCCGGCAAAACGACAACGCTGAAGGCCATCTCCGGGCTGCTTCAAACGGAGCTTGGCGAAGTCACTGCCGGCGCCATCGAATACCGGGACAAGAGGATCGACAGGCTGGACCCCGAGCAGATCGCGAAGCTGGGCATCATACAGGTCATGGAAGGCAGGCAGGTCCTTGGTCACCTAACTGTGGAGGAGAACCTCAGGCTGGGAGGATATATACTGGGGAACCACAGTATCAAGCATGACCTGGATATGGTTTACGACTACTTCCCGAAGTTGCGCGGGCTTCGCAGCCATACCAGCGGATATCTTTCAGGCGGGGAGCAGCAAATGCTGACGATCGGGCGCGCGATGATGGCCCACCCCAGGGTCATGCTGCTCGATGAACCATCGATGGGCCTGGCTCCAATTCTCGTGGAGGAAATATACGCCATGATCGGCAGATTCAATGCTGAAGAGAAAAACAGCACCCTTGTCGTCGAACAGAATGCGAGGACCGCCCTTTCCGTCAGCGAATATGCCTATGTTATGGAGAACGGCAGGATAGTGCTTGATGGGCCATCTGCAAAGTTGGCCGACAATGAAGATATAAAGGAATTCTATCTCGGACTTAGTAAATTGGGAGAAAAGAAAAGCTACAGGGAGGTCAAACATTATAAGCGAAGAAAAAGATGGTTGTAGCCAAACCGCGTGTTTTTCGAATGTAAGGGTCTCCTTTTTGGTGGAGGTGGCAAAATGGAGTTTTTCCAGAAGCTGATCATATCGGGCTTAATGAACGGAGCTATTTACGGTTTGGTAGCCCTGGGTTTTGTTCTGATATACAAATCCTCTTCCGTCCTCAACTTCTCCCAGGGATATATGCTGCTGCTCGGCGCCTATATCTTTTGGTTTTTCAAAGGTTCGCTCAAACTCGGTCTGTTGCCTTCCCTGCTGCTTGCGCTGACAGCGGGATTTGTCATGGGTATCCTTATAGAACGTATCGCTTTGCGCCCTCTGATCGGACAGCCGCTGATTTCGATGATTGCCGTCACGATCTTTCTTTCCCTCGTGCTGGAAGGGTTGGTATCGATCGTGTGGGGCACCTATCCCATGCAGCAGGTATCGATATTTTCAAGAAGTTCCCTCAAGATCGCCAACATCGTCTTGACCACGGAGAACCTGTCCGCCTTTGGCCTGGCTCTGGGTGCAATGTTGGCAATCATCATCTTCTTCCGGTACACCGGGCTCGGATTGGCCATGAGAGGCGTGGCCGAAGGGCACCAGATAATGCAGAGCATGGGAATAAGCGTAAAGAGAATCCTCAGTCTCTCCTGGGGTATTGCCGGCATGGCCGCAACGATCGGCGGGGTCCTGCTGGGGGGCGCTCTCGGGTTTCAGCTCGATTTGAGCCGCATAGGGCTGCTGGCTATCCCAGCCGCATTCATCGGCGGCCTCGAATCCCCCGAGGGGGCCATCCTGGGCGGGTTGCTCATCGGCTTGACCGAAAGCATCGTCTCCGGATATCTTGGAAATGCCGCCGGTGTTCCCGCCACGTTCATCATCCTGATCCTTGTGATGCTCATCAGGCCCTATGGATTTTTCGGCCTGGAAAAGATAGAAAGGGTTTAGCCAAATGTCTCATGCTGCATACTATCCGCCCAGCGGCATATACGCGGACAGCTACAAAAAAGATATGCGGATCATCAAGACCAGGCACCAGTGGGTATTGGCTATCGCATCCCTGATCTTTCTGTTCGCCGTGCCTTACATTCCTTTCCTGAACAGTTCCTATTTTCTGAGGCTTTATATAGGCGCGGGCATTACCGTGATCGTCTGTCTCGGATTGAATATATTGACCGGATACTGCGGCCAGATCAATATCGGCCAGTCGGCTTTCGTGATGGTTGGAGCATTTACCTCGGGCCTGCTGAACCTGCATTGGGGCTGGCCGTTCTGGGTCTGCGTGATACCCGCCGGGCTTGCATCGGCTTTAGTGGGGATGATTTTCGGCATTCCCTCCGTGCGCCTCAAAGGCCTTTACCTCGCTTTGACCACCCTGGGCGCCCAGATAATCCTTACATGGATAGCCCTTTTCGGCTTGCCGTCAACTGCGGCCGGCTTCTCCGTGGCCCCCATAAAACTCGGGTCCATTGTCTTCGATACTCCAAAGAAATTCTACTATGTAGGCATGTTTTTCACCATTTTGATGACCTTCTTCGCCAAAAACGTGACGAGGACGCGCCCCGGGCGGGCTTTCATAGCCATAAGGGACAATGACAAAGCCGCCGAGGCAATGGGTATAGATATCTTCAGGTACAAGCTTCTCGCCTTCGGCATTTGTACATTCTATGCGGGCGTAGCCGGCTCCCTGCTGGTGCACTACATGATGTGGGCGCAGCTTGAATCTTTTACCCTGCAGGAATCGATATGGTACCTGGTAATAATAATAGTGGGAGGGCTCGGCAGCATTGAAGGCACCATTTTCGGCGTAATATTCATCACCTGCTTGAAAGAGCTGATTTTTGTAATAGGCCCCATAGCCGAAGGACATTTGCACTTCCTGCCAATTGGAGCTGGCAGTGGTCTGCTTCTTGGTCTCATCGGGGGTATCGCCATATTCTTTTTAATCTATGAACCCAGAGGCCTTGGGCACCGTTGGAGTCTCATAAAGGCCTATTACAGGTTGTGGCCTTTCGGCTATTGAAAATATAAGAAGATGGAAACCGGGAATAAACATTTAACAGGAGATTGTTATGAAAAAAAGAATCTTTTTGTCGGCTCTTTTGCTGGCGGCAATTTCACTTGCATTTCATCCTGCCGATGTTTTTGCCAAGGGGGCAACCGGCGAAGTCATAGTCGGCTGCATCAGCGCCATGACCGGCCCCACCAGCGGCACGCACATGATGTGCCAGTCCGGATCGAGAGACTACCTGAACTACATTAATGAAAAGGGAGGTGTTTCAGGCAAGAAGGGAACGGTGAAATTCAAGTATCTCGCATACGACTCTCAATATGTAGCCACCAAAGCCAAGGACGGTTTTGCGCGGCTTAGCGACGAGGGAATGATTGTTCTAACCCATTGCGCATCCGGCCATTCCGATGCTTTAATGACGGATTACGAACGGGCCAAAATTCCCTTGGTAACGGGTTCTCTCGGCGTGGCGAGCATGTGGTCGGACTGGGCTTACGGCAACTATCATTCCGGCATCGCCAACATGATCCGGACCTGGATTATCTGGCGGAAGGGCGAGTGGGAGAAGGCGGGAAAACCGGGAGGGACCCTTGTTCTCGGCGCCATCACCACTGATGAGCCGTTTGTGCCGCTGGCCCTGTGGGACATCGACACATTTGTGAAGGAGCAGGGTGTCAAACTGTTGGTCGAGACCGTTCCGAAGGGGACAACCGATGCCAGCCCGCAGTTGCTGCGCCTGAAGAACGAAGGAGCCAGCCAGATATTTGTTATATCTTCGGCCCCGGGTGCGGTGGTTGTACTCAATTCGGCCAAGTCCATGAATTTGAACATCCCGATGACGCAGTGCGCCGCGAGCACCCTGGGCGATGTCATAGCGTTGGGCGGCCCCGAGCTTGCCGAGGGATACCAGGGCGCGTATTACTTCGAACCGATGTCGGAAAATCCCGGCTTGAAAGCCTCCGCCGGAATGAAGCTTGTCAGGGAGCTGTGGAAAAAGAACCATGCGAATGAACGGCCCAACGACATGTATGTCAACGGGATCCTTTCCGGAATGATCATCGCGGAAGCCGCCCGTCTTGCGCTGGATACGGTCCCTCCCGATAAACTCAATGGCGAAGCGCTGAAAAAAGACGGCCTGGACCGCATCAAAGGCTTCGACGGAATGGGGCTGACCAAGCCTATTACCTATACCCCGGGCGACCATATAGGGCCCAAACAGGTGAGATATTGGGTTGCTCGCAAAGGGTTCGTCGAGCCGATAAGCGACTGGATGCCGACAACGACATATCGGATACCCAAAAAGTGATTTCTTGTCCCGGATCATGATTCCTGCGGCCGTGCAGGTCCGGTCGGGATTCGCTCTGAACCTCGAGCTTCTTGTGACTACCCGGCCGGGCCCTATCTCTTACAGACGATCGGTGAGGGGAGAACAACAGGATGGTAGAGATCAAATTCCAGGCTCGAGTAATCAGGAAGGAATGCATTGGCTGCGGCGCGTGTGAGAACGTCTGCCCGACCGAGGCAATCAGGGTGGTGAATAAAAAAGCCGTGGTCACCGCAAAGAAGTGCCTGGCCTGTCCCAATTGCAGAGGCGTCTGCCCGGTAAACGCGATCAAAATGGTTGCCCGCCGTGAACCGTTGAAACTGGGCGTCGACTTCCGCGAAGTAGACCAGGCCCGGTTGACCGAGCTTTGCGTCAAGGCCCGGCTTCATCCCCATCAGTGGCTCTGCATGTGCACAGCCACCAGGGTCAGGGATGGGGCCGCCGCTGTATTGAAGGGCGCCAGGACGCCGGAGCGGATCGCCCTGATGACCGGAATACGCTCCGGGTGTACGGCTTACTGCCTGCAGACCTCCCTTCGGCTGCTCAAGGCCCACGGCGTGAAAATCACTCCACCGCCGGACCACCGCTGGTACGATTCAACTCAGACCTTGTGGGATGTTCCCGAAGAGACGATCAGAAAATACCCCGGACATTTTCTCGAGGAAGACAGGCAAGTTTTCAGGAAAATCTGACTGAAGCCCCGCTTCGACAAAGAGGAATGCCATGCTGAGAAAAGCTTCCCCATCGCGAATCAGGAAATCTATTTACGGGCCGGACCCCCGCCGGCGCGTATCCGAGCTTCCCGGCATCGTAGGCCTGGAATTGAGGGAACTGTTTCCGGATATCCCCAAAGAGATATACATCGAGGGCGGTGATGTCTCAGTTATCAGGAAAGCGACCGAAGAAGCGTTAAAAAACGTGAATATGGATATGATCCGGCCGAAAGACTCGGTAAACATCCTGACGTCCCAATATGGCTTCCAGATCATGAGCGGCGACGCATATACCGAAATGGTCAAGGCCATAAGGGACGTGGTTGAAGAAAGGACCGGCTGCGGCAACATCCGCCTGCGTGTCACCACCGGATTCAGGCTCAGGGAGCCCGAAGAAATAATCGATCATTTCAACCTCAGGGAATATTTCAAAGGCCGGGCCGCCCCGGCCCTGTACATCGACAAGGGAATCCCGATAGAAACCGAGATTGGAATTCTCTACGGGATCGAGAAGATCTATGACGCCGACTGGATCATTCACGCCCACCACGGTGAGTTGAGAGAACTCGACATGCACCGCATGATGAACAGGGCGGTGAAGCCGTTTTCAATGTCTTATGCGCGGATGGAAACAAGGGCGGTCCATCACATAAACTTCGGGCCGAGAAGCAGCAATATTGTGCCCAGATTTATTTTCGAATCCCCCTTTGTGCAGAGCAAGTTCACGTTCGGCTGTTTTCTGCTGACCTCTCCTCAGGGCATTATTGGCGTGGATGCCGGGCGCGACATGTACGCGATGGACCGCAAGCTGATGATGATCGGGTTCAAATCCTACGGCAAGATACGCGAGCTGTTCAGCGAGATAGGCGAATGCATTGCGGTGATGGATGGAACCGGGGAGCCGCGCTACATGATAGGCGGAGGCGCCACCTTCGGAAATCTGACTGAGGCCGAACTGGATCTCTTCGACCTGGATAATATACCGGTAAGCCTCGGGTACGGTCTCTATGAGAGGCCTCCCGGGGCACCGAAGATAAAATCCGTCAATCCCGCCATAAAGGCCCTCATCTTGAACTATATGTGGTTGGGAGTCCCGCAGATGGAGCTGCCCACCCATATCCCGACAATCGTCGTGGGCCGGGATTTGGCCGCAATTCTGAACTCCGACCCCATGAACCACGATTTCATGCGCTACGTGGTGACCGCCGAAAACCTCGAAACCGCCATGGCATTCGCCGAAAGAATCGCCAAAACGGACAAGGTGATCGTGTTTGACGGCGCTTTTGGAGCGTTGACCTGCAGCCCGTCTCTTGCGCAGTACCTGATGGAGAGGGCGCCGGCGGTAAGCAAAAGGGTTGACGAGGAGCTGATGCCGAAGTGGCTGCGGCAAAGGGGGATCGATCCGGAACAGGGCGGAAGGAGTGTTAGATGATGATTTTTGCCGGGAGATCTTTTTACGACGATCTGGAGGCAATGTCTCGCACACAAAAACGTGATTACTACGACGAGAAGGTAAGGTGGATCGTCAGGCACGCTTATGAACATGCGCCGGCCATAAGAGAAAAGATGGACCTGGCGGGGGTTGGCCCATCGGATATCCAATCCGTCGATGACATGACGAAGATCCCGATTACATCCAAGGACGATCTCATCGGGATGCAAAAAAAGGACCCTCCCTTCGGCGGATTGCTCACGGTGCCCCTGAACCGGTTGAAGTCGATATGCATGTCTCCCGGTCCCATTTACAACGCGCCGGGCAGCGATGAAACCTTCCTGAGGCGGGTCGAGAAAGCGTACTTCGGGTGCGGCGTCCGTCCCGGAGACATACTGCTGAACGCTTTTTCCTATCATGTATCCCCCATGGGAATATTGCTGGACACGCCGCTCAAGCGGCTGGGGGTAACCGTCATTCCCATGGGCGGAGGAAACAAACAGCTCCAGGTGCAGGTAATTTTAGACCTGAAGGTAACCGTATTCACGGGGTCGGCAGGGTTTCTGCTCGACATTCTCCAGACGGCCGAGCAGATGGGATATGATCCCCGCAAAGATTTCAAGCTTCGTCTCCTCATCTCTCCCTTCGACCGCGACGCAATGAAAACTATAGAAAGAGACTACGGCATCAGGGGTACGGAATTTTACGGGACGGCGGATGTGGGCATTGTAGCCTACAATTGCGACGAACGGTCCGGGATGCACGTATGCGAGGACGCGCTGCTTGAAATCGTCGATATGAACAGCGGCGCTCAGCTCGGCCCGAACCAGGTGGGCAAAGTGGTTATTACGCCGTTCGATGAAACCTACCCCCTGATCAGGTTCAGCCCGGGCGATCTTTCATCTTGGGAGGAGCGGCCCTGTTCCTGCGGACGCACATCCATGAGGCTCAATCCCATCATCGGGTGGATTGGGGAAGCCGTGAAGGTCAGAGGGATGTTCGTTCACCCGTCTCAACTGGCATCCGTCGTCGCAAAATTTCCCGGGATCGAGAAGTACCAGCTCGTTTGCAGTCGGATAAACCAGAAGGATTTCTTGACTTTTCGTTTCGAACCCGGGGGGGTGGTGCAAATTTCAGAAGAAATGACGCAATCTTTCAGGGATCAATTTCGCGACCTATGCCGGCTGAACCTGGACAGCGTGGAGCGTGCGCCCGCCGGTTCCATTCCGCCCGACGCAAAACCGATAGTCGATGAAAGACCCTCCGGTTCCATACGGGTGTGATACGCGCACGAAAAGATAACGCAAATACTTCAAATGGGGGAATTATGAAAGAATCGCTTCTGGAAAGTCTGGGATGGACAAAGTACATAGGTTCGGAGACCGCAACGCATACCGGTGAGCCGGTGCTGGCCCGGGATATCCGGCGTTATGCGCTGGCCATTGACGACCTCAACCCGATCTACTTCGATGAAGACGCGGCAAAAAAGGGCAAATACGGCGGCCTGGCCGCGCCTCTCAACTACATTACCTGGGCCGTGGGCGTGCCGGGTTCCGAGAAGCCGGTCCGGGAGTTGGGCGAAGATGGCCTGGCAACTTTCGTGGGCGTGCCGGAGATTCCCAATGTCTGGGAACTGGGATGGGTGCGCGGCAGTGATGAACTCGAATTTTTCAAGCCTGTCTATGTAAATGACCGGGTGACTGTAAAGGGCAGGATAGTCGATATGAAGGAAAAAGATGGAAAAAGCGGCAAGCTGCTCTTTGTCACCTCGGAATTCGTTTACACCAACCAGGATGGAGAGCTGCTCGCCAAACACCGGGTCACGATGATCGCCACGCCGCGAAAGGAGTAGGAAAATGAAAGACCAGGTCTTCTTTGAAGATGCCGTCGTGGGGCAGGAAATCCCTTCTTTGAGAAAAGATGTCACCACGGTCAACATATTTATGTACCTTTCTACCGTGTGGCTCATTGACAGGATCCATTTCGACCACCCTTTCGCAACCACGCGGCGCGGGCTTCCCGACGTGGTGGCGCCCGGAAACATGGCCGGGGACTACTACGTTCAGCTCCTGAGTGACTGGGTGGGTGAAAAGGGTTGGGTTCGCAAGACCTCGTTTCAGTTTCGCAATTTCATGGTCCCGGGGGACGTTCTGGCCTGCGGGGGCAGGGTCGTAAACAAATACGTGGACAATGGCAGGGGCTATGTGGAGCTTGAGCTTTGGATAAAAAATCGCGCCGATGTCAACTGCGTGCCAGGAAAAGGCCTTGTCGAGCTTCCCCTGAGAGGTGACGGGCAAAAGTAATCCCGGGTTGCATTTACAATCAGAAGGGGGACTATGAATTCCGAATTCGGGCGTATCTTCCCGCAAGGAAGCAACGTGGAAAGGGTGGCAACGGGGTTCTGGTTCACCGAGGGGCCTGTCTGGAATGTGAAAGGCGCATATCTACTGTTCAGCGATATCCCGGCGGATCGGATAATTAAATGGACCCGGGAGGGTGGTATTTCGGATTTTCGCGTCCCCAGCGGCAAATCCAACGGCCTGACCCTCGATGGAAAAGGGAGATTGATCGCCTGCGAACACGCCAACCGCAGGGTGTCCCGAACGGAGACCAACGGCGCCGTGGTCGCCATTGCTTCACGCTATAAAGGGAGAAGACTGAACAGTCCCAACGATGTGGTGGTAAAAAGAGACGGCAGTGTATATTTCACCGACCCCCCGTATGGATTGAATCATATTTTTGGCGCCCCGGAAGAACCGGAACTCCCTTTCTACGGCGTCTACAGGATATCTCCGGACGGAGGCGGTCTCGCTTTGCTGATCGATGATTCCGTCCCGAACGGGTTGGCCTTCTCCCCCGATGAGTCGTCGCTATATGTAGCGGATACCGAAAGGAATCATATCCGCGTCTTTGATGTTACCGGCGACGGGAGGGTTTGCAGCGGCCGCATATTTGCGCAAATCTCCGGCGAGCCGCTTGCCCCGGACGGCATGAAGGTGGACTCCGAGGGCAATATATATGTCACCGGCAAGGGAGGGGTCTGGGTGTTGAATCCGGAAGGAAAGAGGATGGGGATTATTCCGGTGCCGGAACTTCCGGCAAACATGGCCTGGGGAGACGCGGACTGGAAAACCCTCTTCATCACGGCCAGAAGTTCCCTCTACAGGGTTCGTATGAACATAGCAGGCATTCCGCTCTAATACCAAGTTGCGCCCATACGGGTAAGAATTGGCGATTGGAACCCCCCTTTTCTAAAGGGGGGCAGGGGGGATTTTGTGAATGGAGGTTTTACCTCTTTGAGCGCAACTTGGTATAAGACGGAGGTCGGATAAAAGATGTCAGGGGTCGGAAAGAACCGTTGGGGTTTTCCCCAACCTCCGATATACGACCTCTGTGGGAGATTCGGTGGAAACTGAACGCTTGGCGAAAGAATCTGATTCTTCACCCTTTGCGATGCTCCTGGACTTGAAAATCGTCAGGGCGGAGCAGGGCTATGCACTGGCAAGCCTGAGGATAGAGGAGAAACATCTCAATTTCCGCGGCGCTACGCATGGAGCCGTTATCTTTGCGGTAGCCGACCATGCCTGCGGTGTATGCGGCAATTCGGTGGGCCGAAAAGCGGTTCTGCTGAGCTTTAGCATGAATATGTTTGCCAATCCGGAAATAGGATCGGTCATAGAAGCCGAAGCCCGGATGATAAACGTCGACAATGTAAAGGGGGACATGATAATCGACGTTCGGTCCGGTGATGGAAAACTTCTGGCAAGGTGCCAGTGTATTGTGTTCTTCGTCAATTAGCGCCAGGCTTGGAATTTTTTTGCAAAATACTTTGCCGTTCGAAGAGCCCTCCCGGGTTCCGTCCGCACGAAAATCGCATATAATTAGGTCGAACTTAATCGTTTCCGGGTGAACCCTTCTTTCTGCGCCCCCTCGAATGATTTATTATAGAGGTTGGCAGCTTCGAATCCCCGACACCGGAGGGTTTTATGCGGAGGTGCGTTCAAGATTGTAGTAACGCAAAAGAGCGGGGGAATGATTCCCCTCAATCTCCAGGCTCCGCCAGGCGCACCCGCGCAAGCGCGCGTGGCCGAGCGCTCGGTGCTTGCGGCGACTGGCCGAACGCCGCCGCCGCAGCGCCACCGTGAGCCGGATCGTGGTCCGGACATGCAGAGCGGCGATGGGGGTATGGGTGTTGGGGGGACAGCATGTCCCCCCAGCCCCCACGTTTTTAAACGCCTTTAATACCCTCTTGAACGCAACTTCGTGTTAGTGCAAAGAGAAAAATAGATCCGACCAGAGGGAGAAAGAAATGGACAGCAGAATCAAAACAACCCTGCTTCTGGCGGCTCTCACGGTCCTGATCGTAGGGATCGGGAGGCTGATCGGTGGTCAGCAGGGTATGGTTATAGCTTTCATAATGGCAGTTGTGATGAACATTGGAAGCTACTGGTTTTCGGACAAAATTGTCCTGGCCATGTATCGGGCCCGGCCAATCGAGGAATCTCAATACCCGCAGCTTTGCCAGATAGTTCGCGAGCTCGCCGCAGAGGCTCGCTTGCCTGTGCCAAGGATTTACATGATTCCACAGGAAACGCCGAACGCCTTCGCGACGGGTAGAAACCCCGAGAAGGCCGTAGTGGCTGTAACCGAAGGAATCATGCGCATCTTGACGCCCGCTGAACTAAAGGGCGTCTTGGCCCACGAACTCGCACATGTGAGAAACCGGGACATTCTGGTGAGTTCCATTGCCGCAACGCTTGCCGGAGTGATAATGATCCTGGCCAATATGGCCAGGTGGGCTGCGATTTTCGGAGGTCTCAGAGGCAGCGACGACGATAGGGAAGGCGGCATCCTGGGGCTCATCGTAATGATCATCCTGGCGCCGATTGCCGCAACGCTCATCCAGCTCGCCATATCAAGAAGCCGTGAATATCTCGCCGATGAAACAGGCGCCCGCTTGGCTCATAACCCGGAAGGCCTTGCCCGGGCCCTCCAGAAGCTGGAGGTCGCATCCGAACGAATTCCCATGCACGCCGATCCTTCGACGGCTCACATGTTTATCGTTAACCCCCTTTCGGGCAGGGCCCTGGCCGGTCTGTTCAGCACCCATCCCCCTATAGAGGAAAGAATCCGGCGGCTTCGGTCGATGCGATAACATTGAGAATTCTTTCCCCGGGGATGTTTCTTTTTTTTGACACCGGCGTCAAATTTCGTTACAGGTATAGAGAAGAATCCGGCTTCCAAAATCCAACCGGCCTGTCTTTCCTCCGATCTCCCAGTTGGAAACATTGTGTAAGGATATCCTTGCGCCTCCACCGGGTGATCGGGTGGACGATGTGGCTTGAGGGAAAGAAAAAGATATGGCGAACGTAGTAATAGTGGGTACTCAGTGGGGCGATGAGGGAAAGGGCAAGGTCGTCGATCTGCTTGCGGGACGGGCGGATTTCATCGTCCGGTTCCAGGGTGGAAACAATGCCGGGCACACGCTGGTAGTAAACGGGAAGAAGCATATCTTCCACCTGATCCCCTCCGGAATCCTTCATAAGGGCAAGAGGTGCATGATTGGAAACGGAGTGGTGCTCGATCCCGGCGTGCTGATAGAAGAAATGGACAGCCTCGGGGAAGCGGGCTTGCCCGTAACGCCCGACACTCTGCTGATCAGCCTTTACACCCATGTCATCATGCCCTATCACCGTGCGCTGGACCTCGCCCGCGAAAAGCGCAAGGGCAGGACCGCAATCGGCACCACCGGCCGGGGTATTGGCCCATGCTACGAAGACAAGGTTGGCCGATGCGGGATTCGGGTCCACGATCTTCTGGACCGGGCGGTTTTTTCGGAAAAGCTGGCGCGAAACCTTGAAGAGAAGAATTTTGTTCTCCGCAATTTTTTTGCAGAAAAGCCTCTGGACCCCGCTGAGATCATGGATGATTATCTTGCTTACGGGGAGCGGCTCAAACCCTTCGCGGGAAACGTGTCACAAGAGCTTCAAAAGGCAGACGCCCAAGGCCGCAACATTCTTTTCGAAGGAGCCCAGGGCACCCATCTGGACATCGATCACGGGACCTACCCTTACGTGACATCCTCTAATACAGTCGCCGGTAACGCCTGCTGCGGGTCGGGAATCGGGCCCACCCGGATAGACCGGGTCCTCGGCATAGTCAAAGCGTACACAACTCGAGTCGGCGGCGGGCCGTTTCCATCCGAACTTCTCGATGAGACCGGACAACACATCCGGAATGTCGGGGGGGAATTCGGGGCCACCACCGGGCGGCCGCGCCGTTGCGGCTGGCTGGACATGGTGGTCGTAAACACCGCTGTCGGGCTCAACGGTCTCTGCGGCCTGGCAATCACCAAGCTGGACGTTCTTACCGGGATCGCGGTGCTAAAAATCGGGGTTTCCTACAACTGCGGGGGCAGCAGCCTTGATGTGGTCCCTGCCGAACTCGACGCCCTGGAGGCATGCGAGCCTGTTTTCGAAGAATTCCCCGGATGGGATGAAGACATTGGACAAGTACGCTCGTGGGCTGATCTTCCTCAAAACACCAAAAAATACCTCAGGGCGATCGAGGAAATCTCAGGGGTCCCCGTGCTGATAATATCCGTCGGCCCAAGCCGTGACGCAACGATTATTCTCGGAAACCCGTTCGCTGATGGAAGCCGGGAAGAACAGCTCTCCAGGAAGATTTAGCTCCCGTAACGGCCTTTCGGAATCGAAACCCCGACCACACGGGAGCTAATGATGAGATTACAGATCAAAATCAGGCGAAGGAGAGGGGACTTTTCCTAACTGCTCTATCAGCGCTTCGGGTAGAAGTTCGTCGAATTTTACATTGACAGTGCAGTCTTCGAAGGGGTGAAAATGGATCCCTACGACTGTTCCGCTCTGCTTGATCGTGTGTGAAGAATCCATCAGCGGATGAAGATAGCTCACGCAAAGCCTCTTTCCGAGCAGCAGGCTGGCCGTTTCTCTCTTGGTAATCCTGACCATGAAGCATACCCCGCCCCGGGATATGTCGCATAAGTCCACCTTGAAAGGCTTGCCGACCGGATTCTCGGATGAATCCATAAGGAGCGCCACCGCCTTTCCTCCGGGGTTGATTCTTCTAATACCGCGGCGGTCCATTTTCTCGGCCTTGAGCAGGTACGCGATCTTTTCCGCACTCGACGCAAAGCTTTGCAATTTGGATTCGAGCACCGGAGAAGTGGTCTTCCACACCTTCAGAACGTCCGAATCAAGATAGCTTAGCTCTGTCCTCGAGTGCGCTATCATAGTCGTCGTACAGACCGTAAGGTAGAAGAAGGTGTCCTCTCCCGCTAACTGGCCTCTTTCCACACCCTTCAAAAAGACTTCTCTGTCGTCCTGGATATAAACGATTCTGGCTCGTCCGCTGTTAATGAAATAGAGTCGAGGCTTCCACTCGCCCTGCTGAAAAATCGTCTCCCCGGCCTGATAGGTTGCTTTTGTCAATGCGAAATAAAGAGCGTTGGCTTCCTCAACACTCAAGCTGTCGTAGAGTTTAGCCCAGGTTTCCCGGTGGCCTCTGTCGATGGTTTGTCTTTTTTCCTCTTCGATGATCTCCCCGGAACGGATTATCTCGTCGAGCGCCATCGCGTCTATTTCGAAAATGCGGGACCTCATTGCCTCCGCCGCTTCGAAATTCTTTTCCTTGGCGTAGATGACCACAAGTTCGAAAAGCAGCTTTATCGCCGCTTCCTTGTTGCCCTGGCCCAGGTAGTTCTCTACGAGTTTTTCCTTCTCGATCATGTCTTCCATTTTACTTCCCGGTGCCCAACTCCCGCTAAGCCGATTCAAATGCATCTTATACAAAGATTCGGTCGAACTCGCGAATTTCTATACACTTTGTTCGCAAATTGTGCATATAAAATAAAACGGTTGATCGCTCAAATGGCTTTGTAGCCGCCAAATGGCCCGCAGTCGTTTTAAGAAACGGTCCTGTTCCCCCCATGATGGGTTCAGGGCGCAATCATAGCGGAAGGGGTGATATCATTTTATCTCAAGCGTGTAAGGCAGCGTGGCGCCTATCATTACATAATCGGCGAGACCTACCCGGACCGTGGTGTCCTCAAATCCCGTGATCTTATGGATCTTGGGCCCGATCCGTCGGTTTACATACAGTATTTCGGCAGGTACGGTTTCGCTTTCCAATCCGTAATCGAAGAGAACCTCGAAAAAGCGGGGGCCCGGTTCGCATCAGATGAAATCGAGCGCCTTTTCAAGCCGTTCCTCAAGCCCGAGATTCGAAGAATCGTCGAAACCTTCGACCGTTACCGACGCTCCAGACTGCACGTTTCGTGCAATCTTGAAGAATTGGTCCCCGGCCAGAGAAAGGTCCACATATTCGACGCCCGCAGGCTTTATTATCTGCGGTTGGGCAGGATCGACTCCGGCGAACTGGGACTGAGGCGCTGGAAGTTTCTCGATCTATTTCTGTGTAAATCCAGGGACGAAATCGAAAGTGACCTCGACATGATGGAGCAGGCATTGCCACCGCGTGAATACGCTACCTATGTCTATGCCTCGCTCGGGGTCCCGCTTCTTCTCCCGCAGTATCTGAGAGACTACCCTTCGGCCCTTGACCGGGAGAAACTCGATCGCCTGGTCCTGCTGGAACTTTGCAAAATCAATTTAGATGAAGATTTCTTTCTGGGCGTAGACCGGGAAAACGGATTTCTGCATCAATATCTCAGAAAATACGCCTGGTATTATTTCGATTCCGAATCCCGGACCGGAACATCGTTCGAGCACTTCCGGTCCGCCAGAGGGTCCGGCAAGCCCGCTTCACTGCGCCCGGCTCATTCGCTTCAAGACGCATACAGGGTCTTTGGGGTGTCCGCAGAACAGTTTTCCCGAATGAGCCTCAGGGAGCTGACAAGCATCTTCAGGCGCAAAGCCAAAAAGATTCACCCCGACAGTGGGGGTGAACACGAAGACTTCTTGAGACTCTCTGAAGCCTATGAACAGCTCATGGAAATAAAGAAAAAGACTAAACCCGGCCGAAATTGAAACCTCTCTTTTTATTCATTGTCACATTATTGCGCTTTGCCCCAAAAAATGCTGATATGGATCAGGTTGGGGTGAGGATATTATCTAGTTGAATTTATTATTTTTCCCGGAATAAACGTTAGATATATACCCAATTACTACCCCGTAAAATCCCCCTTTCGCATTGAATTGAAATACTGTAGATAATCTACAAGTGTCGATGCTTGGGTAAAGGCAGATTTCCAGACGCGCGCTCCGAGCGGGGGGGGGTTCACTTTTCATCTGGATGAAAAAATGTTTGAAGAAAAAAGAAAATCCAAGAGGTTCAGGGGCAAAGAAGGAGCATTCGCCGCTTTTGTAAGGCCCAACGAACTCGTTAACATGGGCCAGATCCAGGACATCAGCATGGGCGGCCTCTGCGTCCGGTATTTGGCTACGAACAACAGTGACGGGAAATACTCCACAATAAAAATCTTCGGCAGCAACGACCGGTTCATTCACGTGGACAGGGTTCAATGCAGAGTCGTGTATGACCATGAAGTTCCTGAAGGCTCCTGGGAGCAGATCAGCACCAGGCGCTGCGGAGTGGAGTTCGAAAACCTGTCTGCCAAGCATGTGTCCCTTCTCCAGGAATTCATCGATTGTTTTGCCTTCGATGAAACCCGGCGCGAGACGTTAGGGGCCTGATAAATCACCCTCGCCCGGCTCGCGTTTTGCACCTGACCTCGCGCACGGCAGGGTCTGCATAATCCCTTACCCGGGCGCCGCCGGACGGGGTCCTTACCAGGTCCGGCGCCTCCGCCGCCCGCTTTCATCTCCAGCGCTAAATGCCTGCCATTCCTTGACATCAACTCCATGATAGCTATCTCTTAGGCTGAACAGGATTTGAATAGAACAAAGCATGCGCCCTTGCGCTTATCCGGCGGGAAATGCACAACTGCGTTCGTCCTGGAGGATTGTTTTCCGTATGAATTACTCTCTGAGCTTGCAAGCAGACTTCATAGATTCCGAATATCAAAAATGGAAATCGAACCCGGAGAGCGTGAGTGGCCAATGGCGGGTTTTCTTCGAGGGTTTCGAGCTTGCGGCCCGTCCCGAAGAGGTGAGCGCGGGCTTTTGCGACAAGAACGAAATGTTGAGGCAGTGCAGCGTGCAGGAACTCATTTATCGCTACCGCGATCTGGGACACATTCTGACCTGCCTGGACCCGCTGGGCCGATGTGAGGACACGCATGCGCTGCTTGAACTTTCCGGCTTCGGTCTCTCGGAAAAAGACCTTGATAAGCTTTTCTACACCCCGACAACGCTGTTCCAGCAGCAGACCCCGCTAAGGCAGATTATATCGGCGCTTCGACAGACCTATTGCCGGTCGATCGGCGTTGAGTACATGCACCTTCAGGACCCCGGCGAGCGGCTCTGGCTCCAGGAACGCATGGAACCGCCGCGAAACGGGCCCCGGTTCACCAGGGGTGAAAAGCTCGAAATCCTCAATAAGCTCTGCCAGACTACCCTTTTCGAGCACTTCCTCCACACCCGGTATGTCGG
The DNA here is from genome assembly GCA_963805125.1 of uncultured delta proteobacterium. Classification (GTDB taxonomy): domain Bacteria; phylum Desulfobacterota; class Syntrophobacteria; order Syntrophobacterales; family Syntrophobacteraceae; genus SbD1. The sequence goes on from CAWDTD010000003.1 coordinate 1,092,667, forward strand.
TCAGAAGCGTTTCTCTCTCGAGGGGGCCGAGGTCGTCATTCCGATGCTTGACGCCCTCCTGAGGCTTGCCTGGCAGGGAGGTTGCCGCGAAATCCTTATGGGAATGGCCCACCGGGGGCGCCTCAATATTCAGGTAAACGTTCTAAATAAGCTCTATGAACATCTTTTCTGCGAATTCGAGGAGCACTACGATCCGCAATCGCTTTACGGGTCCGGAGACGTCAAATATCACAGGGGATACATTGTCGACCTGGAGTTGGGTGACGGCGGGCAGTTGAGGGTATTGATCCCAAACAACCCGAGCCATCTGGAAGCGGTTGACCCGGTGCTCGAAGGATTGGCATACGCAAGACAGCAACAGCTTGGAGAAAAGGGCCGCCGGCAGGTGCTTCCCATTCTGATCCATGGGGATGCGGCCTTCGCGGGTCAGGGTGTCGTGGCCGAAACCCTTAACCTGTCGCAGTTGGAAGGCTATTCTACCGGGGGAACGCTGCACCTCGTCATCAACAACCAGATCGGGTTTACCACGCTTCCCGAGCACGCCCGCTCCACCCGGTATGCCACGGACATAGCCAAGATGCTCATGGTGCCCATCTTTCACGTGCACGGCGAAGACCCTGAAGCGGCGCTCTACGCAGTGAAACTGGCCCTGGATTACCGGACGGAGTTCGCAAAAGACGTCGTAATCGACCTGGTTTGCTACAGGCGCTACGGGCACAACGAGGGAGACGAACCTTACTACACCCAGCCCCGAATGTACGCCAGGATAAAGGACCGGCCCCCTCTCTACAGGATTTACTTCAATTCTTTGAAAGAATCCGGGATCGCCTCCGAGGAGGAACTGAACAGCTACCTCGAGGGCATAAACAAGTGCATGGAGCTCTCCTATTCGAAGGTGCACGACGCGCTCTGTAAAATGCCCGATGAGAAGTTTTACGATGTTTGGCAGCCAATAAGCGGGCAATATTCCCACGAAGCCGTTGAAACAGGCGTGAGCGCCGAAAAACTCCTGGAACTCGCGCGAAAACTGGACTCCTTCCCCGAAGGCTTTGCCGTTCACCCCCGTCTCGTGCGCATACTGCAACGAAGGCGCCGGTGTGTCGAGGAAGGTCATGGCATAGACTGGGCCAACGCCGAAGCCCTTGCCTTCGCCTCGCTTGTGACCGAAAATACTCCGGTTCGCCTGAGCGGACAGGACAGCGGCCGGGGCACTTTCAGCCAGAGGCACAGCGTCCTTTTCGACATGAACACTGAAGAACGCTATGTTCCCCTGAACAATCTTTCTGCCGGCCAGGCCCGGTTCATGGCTTACGACAGCATGCTCTCCGAGGAAGCGGTGCTGGGGTTTGAATATGGCTATTCACTGACGACCCCCGACACCTTGACGATCTGGGAAGCCCAGTTCGGGGATTTCGCCAACAACGCCCAGCCGGTTTTCGACCAGTTCATATCGAGCGCCGAGTCCAAGTGGCATCGGCTCAGCGGCCTGACCGTCCTTTTGCCTCACGGTCTGGAGGGGCAGGGCCCCGAGCACTCGAGCGCCCGCCTGGAGAGATTCCTCCAGCTTTGCGCAGAGGATAACATGCAGGTTTGCTACCCGAGTACGCCTGCACAGTATTTCCACCTGCTCCGCAGGCAAATGCGGAGAAATTTCCGCAAGCCCCTGGTCGTCATGACTCCCAAGAGCCTGCTGAGGCTTCCGGAGGCGGTCTCCACGCTGTCCGAACTCTGTTCCGGCCATTTCCGGGAAGTAATCGAGGACCCCGGTTTTGAAGAAGCACGGAAAATATATATTTGCAGCGGGAAAATATATTACGAGCTGAGCGAAAAACGGAAAGCCTCCGGCGCCAGGGACACGGCAATCCTGCGGGTGGAGCAGTTCTATCCCTTTCCCGAAGCGCAACTGAGGGATGCTCTCTCCAGGTATGCCTCGGCCGCCGCCTTCCACTGGGTCCAGGAGGAGCCTGAAAACATGGGCGGATGGGATTTCATCCGACTGAGGCTGAAAGCCTTGACCGGTCACGATACAGCCTATATCGGAAGAGCGCCGGCGGCAAGCCCCGCTTCCGGCTACCTGACCACATTCAGACAAGAGCAGGATATGCTGCTGGAAATGGCTTTTGGATAGGAGATACCATGATCGAGATCAAAATCCCCGAAGTTGGCGAATCGGTCCAGGAAGCGCTGCTCGCTCAATGGCTCAAGAGGGACGGAGAATCGGTCCGCAGGGACGACGTCCTGTTGGTTATCGAAACCGACAAGGTTACCCTTGAGATTTCAGCGCCCGCCGACGGTATTTTGAAAATCCTTGTCCAGGAGGGTGAGACCGTGAGGGTCGGCGCCGTCGTTGGCCAAATCGAGGAGACTGCTGAAAAAAAGGCTGAAGAACCCAAAAAACCGCCCGAACAGGCCGAAAAAGTCCCTGAAGAAGAGAAGAAGGTCGCCGCTCCGGTCCCTCCGGCGCAACAGCGCGCCCCCGAGCCTTCCGCCCCCTTTCGAGTGGAAGAGGCCGCTGCGCCTCGAGCCGGGGAGGCGCCCCCCATGCCGATCATCTCCTCATCGGTTCGTGCTCTGGCAGAGCAAAAGGGAGTCGACCTTTCCGCCGTTACGCCGACCGGCCCCGGGGGAAGAATTACCGAAGGAGACGTCCTGCTCTGCCTCGAGCAGCATGCACCCGAAAGGCCGGCCGCAGAAGCCCCGAAGCGGCAACGCCCGCCAGCCCTGCCCGCTCCGGAAGAAGGAGTGTCCGCTGCCGCCAGCGAAGAAACCATCCGCAGGCCCATGTCCCCGATTCGGCAGCGGATTGCTGCAAGGCTCCTGGATGCGCGCCGCAATACTGCCATGCTCACCACGTTCAACGAGATCGACATGAGCCGGGTGCAGGCGCTCAGAAAACAGTTCGCAGAGCAGTTCCGGCAGAAACATGGAATCCGGCTTGGAATAATGTCCTTTTTCATCAAGGCAAGCGTGGCCGCCCTGAAGGAAATGCCTGTGGTTAATGCCTTCATCGAGGGAAATGACATCGTCTATCATAACTATTATCACATAGGCGTGGCGATAGGGGCGGAGCGCGGCCTGGTCGTGCCGGTAATCGCAAATGCCGACAGGCTCGGGTTCGCGGCCCTCGAGCGGGCGATTGTCGATTTCGCAAAAAAGGTCGCAGAAAACAAGCTCGATATCTCCGATCTCGAGGGAGGCACATTCACGATCACCAACGGGGGGGTTTTCGGCTCGCTTCTCAGTACGCCCATTTTGAACCCGCCCCAGAGCGCCATCCTTGGCATGCACAAGATCGAGGACCGGCCCGTCGTGGCGGCCGGGCAGATTGTCATCCGGCCGATGATGTATGTGGCGCTCAGTTATGATCACCGAATAATCGACGGCAGGGAGGCGGTTACTTTCCTGCGCCGAATCAAGGATTTCGTCGAAAATCCCGAGCGCATCATGGTGGAGGTATAGGAGATTCGGATGCCGGACAAATTCGATCTGATCGTGATCGGCGCCGGGCCGGGCGGATATGTCGCCGCCGTCCGCGCGGCCGAACTTGGCATGAAGACGGCCTGCGTCGAAAGAGATGACCGCCCCGGAGGAGTCTGCCTGAATGTGGGATGCATACCGAGCAAGGCTCTTCTGGAATCCACCGAACTCTATAAGATTGCAGCAAACCGCCTTGGCCGGCACGCAATCAGGGTGGAAGGGGTTTCAATCGAGCTGGCCGCCCTGATGGAGCGAAAAGAAAAGATCGTCTCGGGTCTTACGGAAAACGTCCGCAAGCTGATGGAGGGGAGCGGTGTGCGGCTCATCCGAGGCGCCGCGCGCCTGATAGCCGCCGGGGAAATCGAGGTGCTCGATCCGGACGGGACCTCTGCACGCTACGGCGCTGAAGCGGTCATGCTCGCTACCGGGAGCGAGCCGGCCCGGCTGCCGTTTCTGCCGTTCGACGGCGAACGGGTCGTAAGCTCGACGGAGGCGCTCAAATTCGAATCGGCCCCCAAACGTCTGGGAATCGTTGGAGGAGGCTATATCGGCCTCGAGCTTGGGTCTGTCTGGGCACGCCTGGGATCGGATGTAACCGTGATCGAAGTCTTGCCGGCAATCGCCGCTACGCTTGACGCACAGGTGGGCAGACTTCTCGAGCGCCTGCTCCGGCGGGAAGAGGGCCTCAATTTTCGCCTCCGCACAAAAGTAACGCGCGCCGAAAACGGTGGAGGCACAGTGAAACTGTTTCTCGATTCGGGCGAGGGTAAGCAGGAAGAGGCCGAATTCGACAGGGTGCTGGTCGCGGTCGGCAGAAAGCCCCTGGTCCGGGGCCTCGGGATTGATGAACTCGGAATCCGGCTCGACCCGGGGGGCTTCGTCATGGTCGACGAAAATTACCGGACAAATGTTCCGGGAGTTTATGCCATAGGCGACCTGGTAGCCGGCCCGATGCTCGCCCACAAGGCATCGGCCGAAGGGGTCGCCGCCGTCGAGCGGATTGCCGGACTAGCCGGTGAGGTCGACTACGATTCTATTCCCTGCGTCGTTTATACCTCCCCTGAAGCGGCGTCGGTGGGAAAAACCGAGCAGGAACTCAAAACCCTTGGCGTCGACTATCACTCGGCGGTTTATCCTTTCCTCGGAACCGGCAGGGCACAGTGTCTGGGCGAGATGACCGGATTTGTCAAAATCCTCGCCCGCTCAGGCTCCGGCCGCATCCTGGGCGTGCACATCGTGGGCCCGCGCGCCTCGGAGCTGATCGCCGAATGCGTCATCGCGGTCCAGTCACATATGAGCGCCAAAGAGCTTAGTCGAACCGTTCATGCCCACCCCACGCTGTCTGAAGCCATTCGCGAGAGTGCGGCCATGTTGCTCAGGCGATAATTTCGCGCAAAAGTCCCGGGCCGGCCGCCTGGAAAGAGAATGCAGCGCAAGCGGTCATTCGACAGCAATTTTCACCTTCTCATTTGCTTTGGCCGGCCAACGGAAAAACCCAACAAAACCGGCAGCACAATAAGAGTCAGCGGCAGGTTCAGCACCAGGCCGGAGATGATGGCAATGGCAAGAGGCTGCTGCATGGCGGACCCGCTCCCTATTGCCATCGCAAGCGGCAGGAGGGCTAGAATCGCCGCGAAGGTGCTCATTGCTATCGGGCGCATACGGTTCTTTCCGGCAGTAATGAGGGCCTGTCGGCGGTCCATCGTGGACTGAACTTCGGCATATTCGGACACGTAAAATATTGCTACCTCGGTGATCATACCCACGACCATGGTCAATCCCATCATGGAGGAAATATTCAACTCGACCCCGGTGACCCGAAGTCCGATGAAAACGCCCGAGGCCGCCAGAAGGGTGGTAGTCATGATGGCTACCGCCATTCGGAAGTTTTCATAGAGAAAGAGCAGGAGTAGAAAAACGAGCATCACCGCCGCGACAAAAACTTTCATCAGGCCCGCAAAAGCAATTTGCTGCTGCTCATAGAGGCCGCCCAGCGTGTAGAAGACGCCCTTAGGTATGAGCCCCGGCTGCGCCAGGACTTTTTTCACATCGCTCACCGTCGACCCCATGTCTCGGCCGCTTATACGTCCGGTTACGGCGATCATCCTCTTGAGGTCGTCCCGCATAATCTGCGGCTCTCCCGTGATGGCTGTGACACTTGCGATTCTTTCGAGTGGGAATTGATGCCCATCGGGCGCCCGCAATCGGATGTGCCTTACATTCCATTCGGTAGCCACTTCATTCCTCGGCGCCCAGAGCCTCACTCCAACCATTTTCGGCCCGCGCAGCACCCGCGTGGTGATCGCCCCTTCCAGCAGATCGCCAAAAGTCGCAGTAATAGATTCCGGGTCTACTCCCTCCAAGGATGCCTTTGCCCGGTCCACCTTGATCTCCAGAGCATCGCCGGCCAGTACGACTCCGTTTTTTACCTCCACCACTCCCCTGATCCGGCTGATGGCTTGAGCCACTTTAGGACCGAGCGCGAGCAGGCTCTTCTCATCGTCGGAATAGATCTTGACTTCGATCGGTTGAGGCACTGCCGTCAGGTCGCCGATAAGGTCCTCCATCAATTGGGCCATTTCTATCTTGAGTCCGGGGACCCCATGTTCAACCTCACTGCGAACTCCGTCCATCACGGTCCAGATCGGAGGCCTCGAAGAAGGTTTTAGCCGCACAAAAAAATCGCCTTCATTTGCTTCGCTCAGGGTGCCGCCCAATGCCAGTCCCGTGCGCCTGGAATATGTCTCGACATAGGGATTGGATTGCAAAATCCCTTCAACCTGGCGCAGCAGGCGGTCGGTTTCCGTCAGCGAGGTCCCCGGCGGAGCCCTGTAGTCGAGGATGAACCCTCCCTCATCGATCGAGGGCATGAACCCGGAACCGAGACCCTTATAACAGAACCATCCGACCATGATTAAAGGAACCATGATCAAAGGCACCAGCCACGGATATTTCAGCAGCCGGCCGACCGTAGCCTCATATCCCTTGTGTATCAGTTCGGTCAGCCGCCCGCCCTCTTTTACGGCGGCATCCTTTGCGCCAAGAAAGTGGTCTGCGAAAATGGGTTCAGCCAGCCATGCAACCAGGAAGGAGATAAAAAGACTTGCCGCGACAGTAAGGGCAAGGGACCTGAAAAAAGCCCCTGTGACCCGCGAAAGGAATGCCAGGGGCAGGAAAATAATGATGGTGGCTGCCGATGACCCCATAAGAGGCCTGGTCAATTCCCGGGCGGCATCCATTGTCGCCTTCCGATGCTGTTCGACCGGACCGGTGCGCAGCCGCCGGATTATGTGCTCGAGCATCACTATCGTGTCGTCGATTATAAGCCCGACAGCCGCCGCCATCGCCCCGAGCGTCATAATGTTGAAACTCATGTGCAGCGTGTAAAGAAGCAGGACGGTTGCGGCGAGTACGCCGGGCAGCGCAATTACGACAATAAGGGTTATTTTCGAACTTCTCAAAAAGATCAGCAGGATAAAGGCTGCGAGCACAGCCCCTGCGATCATGGCGTCCCTGACGCTGCGGGCGGATGCAAGAATCAGCTCGCTTTGGTCGTACCAATTGGCGATCTGCAAACCCCGAGGCATGCGTTTTTCGAACTCGTTCAACTTGGCCTTGATTTCCCGGTTGATCTCAACCGTATTGCCTCCCGGCTGCTGGTAGATATTGAAAGTGACCGCATCCCGGCCTGCGGCTGTAACCCGTATCCATTGAGGGGCTGTCGCTTTCTCGACTTTGGCGACATCACTGAGGAGCACCAGTCCGTCTTTTCCGGACCGCACGACCGTATGCTGGATGGTTGCGAGCTTATCGAAACTGGTATCTGAAACGACTAGGTAGAGTTTATAATGGTCTTCGAGTCGGCCAACCGATTTAATCACATTGGAAGCAGAGAGCGCTTTGGAAATATCGGTCAGCGCCAAACCGAACGAATTGAGCCTCCCTTCGTCCACACTTACATGGTATTCCTCTACGGCCCCACCCTGAACCCCGATTTTGGCCACTCCATTTACGGAGGAAAGCAACGGCCTGAGCTGATACTCCGCGATATCGCGCAATTCGGTCAACGAAAGCGTGTCGGAACTCATGCTGTACGCCAGCACCGGGAAAACGGTGGGGTCCATTCTGCGGACCTCGAAGGTAGTCCCTTGAGGCAGTCCCGACTTTATGTGGTTTATTGCAGATTCGACTTCAAGAAATCTTCTGACCATATCCTCGCCCCAGCCGAACTGGATCGAAAGCTCGGCGCTTCCCCGGCTGGTTGTGGAACGAAGACTTACTACTCCCGGAACTGCCCTTGCGGCTTCTTCCATGGGCTTTGTAACTTCTATGACCATCCGGCCGGCAGGACGGTCCCCGGCATCCACATTGACGCGTATCCGGGGAAAATCCACCTGGGGAAACAGTGCGACCGGAAGCACCAGTGCGCTTGCCAGGCCCCCGGCAACCAGCAGCGCCAGAAGAAAAAGCATAGAGCGGCGGTGGGCCCGAGCCCATTCAACAGCGTTCATTGAGCGGCCTTTACGTTCACTTCCATGCCGTCCTTCAATTCATAGTTTCCGAGCGAAACCACCCGGTCGCCGGCCGATACGCCCTCGCCTGATATAACGTATTCAGTCGCGGTCTCCAAAACGATCCGCACATAACGCTTGTGTGCAATGTTGTTGCGGATGATGAAAACGAAAGATTGCGAGCCTTCGGGAACAACGGCAGACCGCGGGACAATTAGTCCCTGAGCCGAACCCACTTCAATCTGCCCGTAAATGGTCTCGCCCGGAAGAAAAGCAGGGGGCGAAGAAATTGTTACAAAGACATCGACCAGCCGTGTGGAGGGGTTGACTTCGTAAGAGAGCCTTTGTACCTGCCCTGTCACAACCGGTGCGCCCGGAATGTTAACATGGGTGAGAAGAACCGGCTGGCCGGGCTGCACCCGTTTTATGTCCTCCGGCTCGACCCCCAGTAAGATTTGCAGTTGACCCTCCACAACTATCTCGATGAGCGGTTGGCCTGCTGGAACGATATTTCCCTGCTGCACGTCGACCTTCCTGATTAGCCCGCCAGTTTGCGCGCCGATCTTTTTTTTGCCGCCGATGCCTCGTTTTTTCAAATTTTCGAGTTTCGTCCGGGCCGCCTCCAGCTTCTGCTTCACCTGCAGAAGCTGCTCGTTGGTCGCAAGCTTTAGATTGAACCTTCGCTCCATTTGCTCCAGGTCCTGCTGTTCGATTTTGAAGGCGTCCTTTGCCTGTTCAAATTGGAGCATCGTGGCGGGACTGGGTTGTATTTCGATCAGGTTATCCCCCCGGGAGACTTTCTGTCCTTGATTGACGTAAATATCGAGTACCTGACTTTCAAAAGGAACTGAGACAATGCGCCGGCCGCCGGCCGCCGGGATTACCGATCCATAGACCGGGAGTTTGTCCGAAATGACCCCCTCACGTGCCGAAACGGTTTCCACTCCTGCGGTCGAAGCGGTTTTGTCCGCGGCGTCGTGTACCTGCAATCCATAATCCCACTTATTGGGTTCCTTGTGCCGGAAGAGCAGGTAAACCCCGGCCGCCACTACTATGAGTACCAGGGCCGTCATGATTGGGGACAGTTTCTTTTTCATCTGATTTTCCGCTCGCTACGGTTGTTCGAAATCCCTTCCGGATTCAATCTCCAAAGTAATGAACTGATCCACCAGCTTTAACTGAAGGTCCAGCACGGCCAGTCGCCGGGTGATTAATTCATCGCGGGCATTGTAATAGGTAAGGGCGTCGGCATTTCCTTCGAGCATGGCGGTGTAGTAAGTGCGAACCAGCTTTTCCAGTGCCTCGACAGCCTTTATGGAAGCCCCGATCTGGCCTTCGATCGACCCCAGGTTTGACCGCGCGGTTGCAATCTTGCACCGCGCTTCAAAAAGACGGTTGACGTATTCATCGAAAAGCTGCTCCCTTGTGGCCCGTTCTATAGCGATCTTCCCCTGGTTCCGGTCGAACACGGGTATATCCAGGGCCAGCGTAAAACCGGTTGTGATCACGTGGGTTGTATCGCTCGCATGAGCCGGCCCCATAGTGATTTTGGGAAATTGTCCTAGAATGGCCGCTCGAAGACGCTCTTCCTGGCTGCTGTACCCCATTTTAAGCGCGATAAGGTCGATTCGCCGTTCTTCCAGTCCCTCCAGAAGTTCGGGAGCAAACGGAATACCCTCCACGCCGGGCACTGGGGTATCCTTTTTGAGCCGGACGGCCTTGTCGGGCGGAAATCCGAGCGATTGATCCAGAGCGAGGCGCTCCTGCTCCAGGTCCCGCCGTGTCGTGAGCACCTGCAGGCGGACCCGATCCAGCGACGTCTGTGCCGCGGCAAGCTGAGTGATGGTCATGTCTCCTGTATCCGCCGACTTCTTGATTGCGGCGAAATTTTCCTCAAGCCCTTTTTCTGCTTCCCGGGCCACTGTCAGTTTTTTCTCCAGCAGGATCACCCTGTATACATGGGCCTTGGCGGATTCGGCTACCTGCCATTCCTGCCATGCGGTATCGAGGTCCACCGAGGAAGCCCTGGCCCTGGCGGCGCCGATTTGCGCTCCGCGTGTGACAAGTGATTTGATGTCGTAGCTGAGGCCATAGCCATACGCTGTGGTGGTGCCCTGGGTGGCGCCGCCTGTCGGGAAATCCGAACTGAAGGAAAACTGGGGGTTGGGAAGAATGCCCGCCTCGAGAAGCTGAGCCGCTGCCACGCCCTTCTTGTCCCTTTCAGCTACGAGTTTGGGATTGATCAAAACCGCCAGAACGGCAGCTCCATCGGGTGTGAGTCCCTCACGTTCATCGATTTCAACGGGCTTCAAAAGAGGATGCTTCAACTGGCCGGCCTTGATGCGCAGAATATCCATGCCCGGAGGAGTAAGCCTCTGTGCGACTGCATCGTGGGCCAGGGGCATTTTCTCATATCTCGAACAGCCTCCGGCCACGATAAGAAAAGAGACCATGATAAGGGCTGTCTTGATTCTCATGCGCGGTCTGCCGATAGAATCGGGAACGCTCGACCCGGCAAACAAAATAAGGCGGACCGGCTCGAAAAAAACCTGAACCCTCGAAAAGAAGGCGCTTGAGCGCGACAGCGGACAGGGCTTCACAGCCTATAAACCTCCGTAGTAGCAGGTAGATGCGCACAACAAAGGCCAAGGCGGCTCTCGTCTTCTTCGCCGTGGATCGGTTTTTGTCCAGGGCGCATCCCCATCCGTTTGCTCCATTGGAAAAGCCGCCTGCTCCATTGGAAAAGCCGCCACAATAACGAATCAGGTGTTGTGAAAGCCCCGATAAATTAACATATAACTTGCATGTTCGATTGGGAAATCGTATGGTGTGCGCGAAACCTCAGCTCACGATTCAAATGATTTTAGCTTTTCCTGTAAGGCCTTCCTGCGGTCAATATATACGCACACCAATCGATCGATTGTTCCCGTTTGCTTGAAAGGAATACTGCCATGTATAGCGTATCATACGAAAATGATGACATGATCATTCGCTTCAACAAAGATCTCGCCGAAGGCGACGCACTATCCAGGTTCCTTGGCCATATCAATCTCCAATCGATCCTCAAGAAAAGCACGAGTGTCGATACACAGCAAAGAATGAAACTTCAGAGCCGTCTGAGGGATTTTCCCACTGGGGTCGCATTGCTCAGGAATCCCGCGCTGAACAAGGGAACCGCATTCACCGAGCAGGAACGGGGCGCTTTGGGCCTTCGCGGGCTCCTGCCTCCTCACGTCTTTACTATTGAAGATCAGCTTATGCGAGTCCTCAGGAATCTGCGAGTGAAGCCCTCGGAGCTGGAAAAATACATCTTTATGGTCAGTCTCCAGGATCGAAATAACACCTTATTCTACAGGGTGCTTCTGGAGAACATCGAGGAACTGATGCCGATCGTTTACACTCCGACGGTAGGGCAGGCTTGCCTGGAGTACGGCCATATTTTTCGAAGACCGCGAGGCATATTCATTACGGCTGACGACAAAGGCCGGGTGGCCGATCTTCTTGAAAATTGGCCCGATAAAAACATACGGATCATCGTTGTAACCGATGGGGAGCGCATTCTCGGACTCGGAGACCTCGGCGCCGACGGCATGGGCATTCCCGTGGGAAAGCTCGCCCTCTATACCGCTTGCGCCGGTATTCATCCTTCTGTAAGTCTTCCCGTAACCATTGACGTCGGAACGGAAAACGAGGAGTTGCTCAATGATCCTCTCTACATCGGCTTGAGGCAGCGGCGTCTTCGGGGAGAAGCCTACGACGAGTTGATCGAGGAGTTCGTCGTGGCGGTGCAGGAGGTCTTCCCTGCTGCGCTCATCCAATTTGAAGATTTTGCCAATGTCAATGCATTTCGCCTGTTGCGGAAGTATCGCGACGAGGTTTGCACCTTCAATGATGACATCCAGGGAACGTCCGCAGTGACCCTGGCGTGTCTATATTCAGCCCTGCGCATAACCGGCGGAAAGCTCAAGGACCAAAAGGTCCTGTTTCTGGGGGCGGGGGAAGCCGGAATGGGCACCGGCCATCTGATCGTTTCCGCGATGGTCGATGAAGGTTTATCCGAACAGCAAGCACGCCTGCGATGCTGGTTTGTGGACTCCAGGGGCCTGGTTGTAAAAAGCCGCACCGGTTTGACCGGCGACAAACTTATCTTTGCCCATGACCGCGAATTCCTCCCGAACTTCCTCGCCGCTGTCGAAGCGCTCAAGCCCACGGCGATCATCGGGGTTTCCGGAAAGCCCGCAATGTTCACTCGGCCCGTGCTTGAAACCATGGCAAGGCTCAACGAAAGGCCGATTGTCTTCTCGCTGTCAAACCCCACTTCCAACACGGAATGCACCGCCGAAGAGGCGTATAACTGGACCGGGGGACGCGCTGTTTTTGCAAGCGGCAGCCCGTTTGACCCCGTTACGGTCCATGGGAAAAAATTTGTCCCGGCCCAGGGCAATAACGTCTACATTTTCCCCGGTGTGGGTTTGGGCATCATCGCAAGCTGGGCCAGACAAGTGCCTGATGAAATGTTTCTCGTTGCAGCCAGGGCCCTTGCGCAAACGGTGTCGGAAGCCGATCTTGAACAGGGACGAACCCTTCCCCCACTGACTCGCATAAGAGAAGTCTCCGTAGACATTGCCGAGGCTGTAGCCGAGGTGGCGTACAAACGGGGCCTTGCGACCAGGTTGAGACCCGACAGCCTGCCGGAATATATCAGGTCTTTGATGTACGAGCCCGAATACCACAGCTACATTTGAGGGCCTTCGCGCGCATCTCGCCGACGCCCCCCCACGAAACTTAGGGCCAATACCGTTCATTTGGGCTCTGCGGTTAGGATGCTCGGCCGCGTTCGTCATTCCGGCGGCGGAAGCCCATTGCCGTTAACTTAAGAGGCCACAGCCTGAACAGCCACTTTTGGGTGGCAAGGGATTTAGGTTCGCAGAGTTTCACCTTATAACACACTTGAAGTTTCCGAATCGGAAACTAGCTTCTGTAAGAAGCGTTTATCTTCACGTAATCGAAGGAAAGGTCGCAGGTCCAGGCGGTAAAGCAGGCCTCTCCCAGTCCCAGTTCAAGGCGGAGGCGTATTTCTTTCTGCTGAAATATCCGCGAGGCTTTCTCTTCAACCTCTTCGCCCAAAACCGGGGCGCCATTTTCAAATACGCAAAGCTCTTCGAAGAAAAGCCCCACCCGCTCGGCAATCAGGGGCACGCCGGACCTTCCGGCGGCAGCCACTATCCTGCCCCAGTTTGCGTCCTGGCCGAAAAAGGCGGTTTTGACAAGCGGCGAGTTGGCTACGGTAAAGGCAACCTGCTTTGCGCTTTCACGGTCGGCGGCGCCGCTGACCGTGATCTCGATCAGCTTGGTGGCGCCCTCTGCGTCCATCACCACCTGTATCGCCAAGTCTCGGAGAACCGAGGCGAGCGCACTGCCGAAGGTCAGGCTCTCGCTTGAGCTGATATCGGTTATGGGCGGGTTTCCGGCCGCTCCGCCGGCAAGCACGATCAGCGAATCATTGGTGCTGGTGTCGCCGTCAACCGTTATGCAGTTAAAGGAGCCGTCCGCCCCGGCGCGGGTCCAATGATCCAGGACTTCAGGGCTCAGGGCGGCGTCGGTGCATGCAAATACGAGAAGGGTCGCCATATCGGGAGCTATCATCCCGGCGCCCTTGGCGATGCCGCCGATGGTAACACTCAAACTTTCGCCCAGCTTGACTTGCGCGCTCGCCGTTTTTTCCACGGTGTCCGTCGTCATGATCGCTCTTGCGGCCTCTTGCCACCCATCGGGCCTGAGCGCCCGGACGAGCCCGGGCATCGAGCGGGCGACCGCACCCGGGTCCACCTGCATTCCGATGACCCCGGTCGAGGAAACGAGCACCGAATCGGCCGGACAGCCAAGCGCATCCGAGGCAATCCGGGCCATCTCTTCCGCCCGGGTCCTTCCCTGCCTGCCGGTGCATGCGTTGGCGATTCCCGCATTGACAAGGATTGCCCTTGCACTGCGTTTTTTAAGACGCTCCCGGCACAGTTCCACCGGGGCCGCACTAAAAAGGTTCCTGGTAAAAACGCCTGAAGCGGCGCAACCCGCAGGATTTTGCGCACAGATCAACGCCAGGTCAAGCCTGCCCTGGTAGCGCATCCCGGATTCAACCGCACCTGCGAGAAAACCCGCAACTTCGAACCGGCCTCTACTTACCGTGGCATTTTTTGTATTTTTTGCCGCTTCCGCAGGGACAGGGGTCATTTCTGCCAACCTTTCCGTCTTTTCTTACGGTCTGCTGTCTTGGAGACCCTTCGGCCGCCCCGTAGAACATGGGCTGATCTTCCTGTTCCGCCCGCATCTCCTGCAACTGCTCCTCTCGCTGTATCTGGATATGAAAGAGCTTCTGGAGCGTTTCATCCTTCACGCGGTCGATCATCTGCTGGAACATCTCGTGGCCTTCCCGCTTGTAGGCTACCAGCGGGTCCTGCTGCCCATAGCTGCGAAGACCGATGCCCTCCTTGAGATAATCCATGTTCAGCAGGTGATCTTTCCAGAGCGTGTCAACCGTTTGCAACAGGATGTAGTTTTCCAGGTCGCGCATGATCGGCTCGCTGAACTCCTGTTCCCGGGCTTCGTAGCGTTGCTGCACAAGTTCGAGCAGATGTTCTCTGAGGTTTGCGCGGTCCATGTCTGCAAGAGATTCGACCGTGAGATCGGGCCGCAGGCCGAAAACGCGCGATATTTCCGTGTTGATCGCATCGAGGTTCCAGTCTTCGGCGTAGGTCCTTTCCGCCGTGTTCTCCTCGATAATCGAACCAAGAATGTCTTCTATCATATCGAAAACGGCGGGCTTCAAATCTCCGCCCTGAAGCGCTTCCCGCCGCTGCCGGTATATGACTTCACGCTGCTGGTTCATCACGTCATCGTATTCGATGATGTTCTTGCGGAGACTGAAGTTGTGGTCCTCAACACGGCTTTGTGCGTTCTCGATGGCTTTGCTGATAAGCCGGTGTTCGATCGGCTCGTCTTCAGCCATGCCGATACGCTGCATGAGTCCCGAGAGCCTGTCGGCGGCAAAAATCCGCATCAGGTCGTCTTCGAGCGAGAGGTAAAATCGGGACGATCCCGGATCGCCCTGTTGCCCCGAACGACCCCTGAGCTGGTTGTCGATCCGCCGGGCTTCGTGGCGCTCCGTGCCGATGATATGCAGCCCGCCCACCTCTACTACGCCCGGTCCAAGGACGATGTCCGTGCCGCGCCCCGCCATGTTCGTCGAGATTGTAACGGTGCCGGGCTGTCCGGCCTTGGCCACAATTTCGGCCTCTTTTTCGTGGTGCTTGGCATTGAGCACCTGGTGCGGGACCCCGGAGCGCTTGAGCATCTCGCTCAATTTTTCCGACTTGGTGATGCTGATCGTTCCCACCAGGACCGGCTTGGCTATGCTATGAAGTTCCTTTATCTCCTTTGCAACCGCCCTGAACTTCTCCGATTCGGTTCGGTAGATCGAGTCGGCAAAATCCTTCCGGATCATCTTCTTGTTAGTCGGAACGACCACTACGTCCAGCTTGTATATCTTGGCGAATTCCGCCGCTTCGGTTTCGGCGGTGCCGGTCATGCCTGCAAGCTTTTCGTACATGCGGAAATAGTTCTGAAAGGTAATCGAAGCCAGCGTCTGGTTTTCGTTTTCGACCTTTACGCCCTCCTTGGCCTCCAGGGCCTGGTGAAGTCCCTCGCTGTAACGCCTGCCCGGCATGAGCCGGCCGGTGAACTCGTCAACTATGATTACCTGGCCTTCCTTTACGATGTAGTCTACGTCCCGTTTGAAAAGAACATGAGCGCGGAGCGCCTGCTGTACGTGATGATTTATGGTCATATGGCGGGGATCGTAAAGATTTTCGATCCCGAGCAGCCGCTCGACCCTTGCAACGCCATCCTCGTTTAAGGCAACGGTGCGGCTTTTCTCTTCCTTGGTGTAGTGCGCCTCCTCCCGAATCTGCGGAATAATGCGGTTTACCCGGTAGTAAAGCTCGGTCGATTTTTCCGCCGGCCCCGATATGATCAGCGGCGTCCTCGCTTCGTCGATCAGGATGCTGTCTACTTCGTCCACGATGGCGTAGTTCAGGTCTCGCTGGACAAGCTCCTCGTTGCGGAACTTCATGTTGTCCCGCAGATAGTCGAACCCGAATTCGTTGTTGGTCCCATAGGTGATGTCTGCGTTGTAGGCCTGCTGCCTTTCAAGGTCGTCCAGCCCATGGACGATACAGCCTACCGTCAGCCCCAGAAATTTGTATATCTGCCCCATCCACTCGCTGTCCCGCTTGGCCAGGTAATCGTTTACCGTTACCAGGTGCACCCCTTTGCCGCTCAGAGCGTTGAGATAGATAGGCAAGGTCGCCACGAGGGTCTTGCCCTCACCGGTCTTCATTTCTGAGATTTTACCCTGGTGAAGCACAATGCCCCCCATCAACTGGACGTCGAAGGGGCGCATCCCCAGAGCGCGGACGGAAGCCTCCCGGGCCACCGCGAAAACTTCGGGAAGAAGATCTTCGAGTTCTTCCCCGTTTTCCAGGCGCTGCTTGAATTCGGCGGTCTTGCCCATGAGCTGGGCATCGCTCAATTTCTGAATTTCCTGCTCGAAGTCGTTGATTTCATCCACAATGGGCCTAAGTCTCTTCACGGTGCGCTCATTATGGCTTCCGAATATTTTCTTGAGAGTGTCAACAATCATCTAACAATCCCTCCCAACCGGATGCGAAACTCCGAAACAAATAACAAGAAAGGCACGCCGCACGTGCCCCAATCTCATACTATAATTCCAATCGGGCTCAAGCGCCACCTTTATGCAAAGCTCATTCTGCGCATAGGATGCCCGCCCGCGCTCTGCGCAAGACTTCTTCCGCCGGAATCTCTTTCGCTTCCCCTTCCCTCTGTTTTATTTAACCTGCCTCCTCACCCCTCAGTAGATATCACGCGGAGAGCGCGGAGAGAGCATAGAAATGCCGGCGGGGTCTCCTCAGCACTCCGTCCTCCGCCCTATATATCCAACAACAGAGCGGATTCGTCGCAATTGGGGAACTTGGGGCAATTCAGGCAGTCCGCCCACACTTTCTGAGGAAACATGTTCTTATCAACCGGGCGGAAACCCAGATGTTCGAAAAAACCCACTTCATAGGTCAGTGCAAACAGCCTGCAAATGCCCAGGCATTTCGCCTCCGATATGCATGCCTCCACCAGCCTGCGGCCAATCCCATGGTGCTGATGGGATTCGAGAACGGCCAGCGAGCGAATCTCGGCAAGGTCCTCCCAGACTATGTGCAGACAGCAGCACCCTGCTATCCGCCCGGCCTGATCTTCGAATACAACTATGTCGCGCAGGGTCGAATAAAGCTCGCTCAGAGAACGCGCCAGAAGACTTCCGGCCGCCGCGAAGTCCACCAACATTTTTTGAATCTCTACTACATCTGCTGTTCTGGCCTTGCGAATCATCCCGCTTTCCGCTTCCATCTCCTCGCTCCCCGCTTCCCGCTCCCCGCTCCCCGCTTCCTGCTCCCCGCTCCCCGCTCCCCGCTTCCGCCTATCCTCGCCTTGTAACGATCCAGCGAAGCCCGTTCAAGAAATACTCGGCGTTTTCGATATTTGTCGAAAATCCCGGCGAAACCCGAACGGTGCCTTCCGGAAAGGTCCCGAGCGTCTGGTGAGCGAGCGGAGCGCAATGAAGGCCGGTTCTCACAGCGATGTCGAAAGCCTGGTCGAGAATGGAGCCCGTATCGGCCGGATTCATCCCTTCAACCACAAAAGATACCGCCCCCGACCCGCGAACCTCTGGTTCGAACACCTGCACCCCCCGAATTTGCCTTAGCTCATTTTCAAGGTAGTGTGCAAGCCCGATTTCATGATTCCGGATACGGTTCATTCCCGTTTCAAGGATGTAGCCGATCCCTTCACGAAGCCCGGCCAGGCCCGGCAGATTGGGCGTTCCGCTCTCGTATCGGTCGGGGCAGAATTCAGGCTGTTCCAGTTCCTCCGAGCTGCTGCCGGTACCGCCCTCCATGAGAGGCGGCACATCGAGGTCGGGCCTCACGTAGAGAATGCCGACCCCGGCGGGTCCAAGCAAAGCCTTGTGTCCGGAGCAGGCGAGCATTCCAAGCCCCAGCTCTTCGGTCCGAATCGGCTGGAGCCCTGCGCTTTGCGCTGCGTCCAAAAACAGGGGCACTTTCGCGCGGGCGCACGCTTCAGCCGCTTCTTCAACGGGCATCAGCGCTCCGTTTATATTCGATACATGCACCAGGACAACCAGCCTGACCTCAGCGCGAAGCATCTGCGTAAGGGTTCCAGGGTCCAGGACCCCGTTGCGGCTGCACGGAATCATTTCGGTGATGACGCCCTGCGATGCGAGTCTGTTCAAGGGGCGGACCACCGAGTTGTGCTCCATTGCGGAATAGAGGACCCGGTCCCCCGGCCTCAGCCAGCCTTTCAAAACAAGGTTGATGCTCTCCGTTGCATTCTTCGTGAAGACCACCCGGCCGGGGTCTTTAACTCCGAGTAGTGCGGCGGCCTTTTGCCTGCAATCGGAAACAATGGCCATCGCCTCTCTGGCGTGTCTGTGAGCTCCCCTGCCCGGGGAAGCGCCCACGCCCTCGAGCACCCTTCCAGCGGCCTCGATCACCGCCTTCGGCTTGGGAAAACTGGTTGCGGCGTTATCCAGATACACCGACATCTAGTCTTTCCTCTCCACTATAAACCGTAAATTTTCCCGCTCGAGCATACCCGATGAGAGTGATTCCCAGGGAAACGGCAAGCTCGACCGCCAGGCTCGTGGCCGTGTTGCGGCTGACAAGAACGGGTATGTTCACTTTGGCGGCTTTGATCAGCAGTTCGGACGTCAGCCTGCCGGTGGTGATCAACATTTTGTCCCAGAGCGGTATCCCATGCATGAAGACATGGCCCACTATCATGTCCACCGCGTTGTGACGGCCTATGTCGTCCCGGAAAAGAATAACCCTGTCCCGGTCGGCAAGGGCCGTATTGTGGACGCCATGGGTGCGGCGGTATATTTCGCTGAGATGGTTTAAATCCTCCACCCGGTCGAGTATCCGGCCCGGCGTAATCCGAATATTGCTTTTGACAGGTTTGCTCAAAAGAGCATCGAGAGAAAAATAAAAAAGAGAGCCTTTTGCGCATCCGGAAGAAATCGTGCGTTTCTGCCACAAACTTTCGGCAATCGAGCTGTCTTCCCTGGCCGAAAGCTTCACCGTTCCGGCTTCATCGTCTATCTCGATGCCCAGGATATCTTCCGCAGAGCGGATAAATCCTTCGCTGTAGAGAAACCCGGCGGCAAGCTCGTCAAGATGATGGCCCGCGCACAAAAGCGTCACGATCTCCCTGCCGTTCAGATACAGGGTGACCGGTCTCTCGCGGACAACCCACTGGGGCTGGTCGAGCTTCTTGCCGGATCTGTCATAAATGCCGACCCTTGCCGATGCAACCTGCTCGACGGCAAAATCTTCAGACTCTTCTCCCGAATTCATCCGCCCTTTTTCTAAAAGGTTCCGCCGCTCACTGTTCACCGTTCACTGGTCACTGATTTATTATACCCGGCTTTCAAGCGATTCGGAATAGTCTGACAAAATCGAAGCGTGATCGAACGCCAGGTCCTCAGGCAGCCTGTCGAGCGGGAATATCTGCACGTTTTTCGCATCGTCGGCCGCCTGTGGCACACCTCTTCCCACTGCCGTGAAAACAACGCTCACCGTGTGTCCCCGCGGGTCTCTTTTCGGGTCGGAATATGCATGAAACTGCCTCAGGTCCTCAAGCTCCATTCCCGTTTCCTCTCCCGCCTCCCTTATCGCTGCGGCCTCCAGTGTCTCGCCGTAATCCACGAATCCGCCGGGAATTGCCCAGCCCAATGGCGGATTCCTGCGCTCGATCAAAATAATCCCCTTTCCGGGGATATCGATGATGATATCCACTGTCAGAAGCGGATTTCGGTACAACCGCACGACTTCTCCGCATCGGGGACATCGCTCTTCTGTTGCTCCTGTTTCGCTCATTGAGTATCTCCTGAAGACAGTGGCCGGTGGCCGGTGGTCAGTACTCAGTGCTCAGTGCTCAGTGCTCAGGGGCAAGTGGTCAGTGGCCAGTGGTCAGTGGCCAGTGGTCAGTGTTTTTAATCTTTTTCTGACGACCGGCCACTGACCACTGACGACTGTTTTTAATCTTTTTCTGACGACCGGCCACTGACCACTGACGACTGTTTTTCAGCTTTTTCTGACCACTGACGACCGACCACTGTCTTTTATGAGCACATGTTCGAGAAACAGGACCAACAGTATCCCGAACGTAAGCCCGTTGCCGAGAAACACACGAAATGCCTGCGGCAGTTCGTTGACAACACCTTCAGGCAGAAAGCCGACCAAAGTGCCCAAAACGACCGGCAGGCCCACAATGAAATAGCTTCGCTGCTCGATGCCCGAGCTGGTTACGATTTCCAGGGCCGCCCCGATCTGGACGCCCATTGCAGTACATAGGGCCGCCCCGACCACCGGGGGTGGAACGAGCGCGAAGAAGGCGACAAGCTTTGGAATGAAAGCCGCCAAGACGAAGACAATCCCGCACCAGGCAACCGCAAACCGGCTTGCAACCCGTATCGAGAGCACTATTCCGGGGCTCGTGCTGTAGCTGACCAGGCCGATTGTTCCCATAAGCCCGCACAAAACACCCTCGACCCCGTTGATGAACAGCCCGCGCGGAATTGCCGTGGGCAGCCGCTCGCTGCTGGTCAGGTTTGCGATGGCCTGAATGCTCCCGATGCTGTTTACCGCTACGGCCACATAGGAGACCGCAAAAGCTATTATGGCCGATATTGTCGGTTGCGGCTTTGAAGGAATGATGTCAGGCGGAATCGAGAGCCACGGGGAGGACAGAAGATTACTGAACGAAGGATGCTCCAGGGCGAAGAAAAGGGCGGTCCCGATGATCATTCCGGCGAGCAGCCAGACTGTTTTGAAAAAACCCTTGAGCCTGTATGCCATGACGCTCATCAGGAGCACCAGGCCGACGCTTAGAAGGAACTTGACCGCGCTGCCTTCGTCGGGAGACGATCCCGCCCCCGACATCAGCCTGCCTAGATATGGCAGCAGTGTTAGAGAGATGAGCATCAGGATTACCCCGATCACGTTCGGAGTCATTACGGCGATAATTCTTTTTGGTTTCACGATAATTACGGCCGCCATCAGGAGCAGCCCGCCTGCGATTCCCCCGGCCTGCACGGCAGGCAGGCCGTATGGAGCCGCTACGAGGAAAGTCAGAAGGAGCGCCGCCGATGGGCCCTCTATGAGGGGATACCTGTGTCCCCAAAGACACTGGATAGTTGTCGAAACACCCGATGATAACAATATGAGCTGGAGAAACCGCACTTCATCGGCGGGTCCCATTTGAAGCACCCTTGCCGGGAGTATGGCCGAGGTGATGAAAATGGGAAAAATTATGATTGCCCACTGGAGGGCGTAGAGTGCAGCCAGGCCGAGCGGGGGCTGGTCATCGATGTCATATATGTATTCGGCTTTATCCATCCGGTCGGATTTCCCCCGAGAGTGTACCTGATTTTGCGCTCCCCTTACCCATTACCCCTTACCCCTCACCCGCGCATTGCGCTCCCCTGCCCCGCGCATTGCGCTCCCCTGCCCCCTTGCCATTGCTCAAGAATAACCGCAGAGAAGTTTACCCTGAGCTTGGCGAAGGGCAGAGACGGCAAGTAAACAATAAGTTTCAGCAGAATTCCAGGCAAAAGAGCAATAGCTTCGCGGCGGCCGGTGAACGGTGAACAGTGGCCGGTGAAAACCAACGACCCGGCACCCATTGCCATTACTCAAGATTCACCGCAGTCCTTCATGTCCCTCGGGGGACACCATGAACCATAAAAAGGGGTAGGGCCGAGACCGCACTCCGCTCCCGGGGCCTTGCCCGCGAAGAACTTTTCGAGACAGCTTTTCACGTCCCTTTGGGACACCCTGAAACCATGAAAAGACACGCCAATCACCCCCCTTTCCTAAAGGGGGGCAGGGGGGATTTTGAGGTTCCAGGGTGGAACTTTTCGAAGCAGCTTTTCACGTCTCTTTGGGACACCCTGAAACCATGAAAAGCTGTACCTGTAGGAGCGCGCCTTGCGCGCGATGAACTTTTCGGAACAGAACTTTTCGAGCAGTAAAAGCTTTTCTCTACCCTGCCCCGGAAATCGTTAATCCGGCGACTGGCCACCGACCACTGACCACTGCTTCTAAGCTTTCTCTGACCACTGGCCACCGACGACTGGCCACTGACAACTGAATTCTGTCCTCCGTCCTCAGCATGAATTTATCCCGAACCGCAGGGAGGGAGTCCTGCTTCCCGCTCCCCGCTTCCCGCTCCCTGCTTCCTGCTCCCCTCGTGAACCCGAAGATATTCGGCGGGAAACCGATCATAAGGGGGCGGCGGCTTGCTGTTGAACATATCCTTGGGATGCTGGCCGCTGGAGACAGCCCTGAAACGATCCTTGAAGGCTACCGGTGGCTTGAAGCAGAAGACATTCAGGCCTGCCTTGTCTATGCCCGCAGGCTCGTTGGCCATGAAAGAGTCCAACCGCTCCTTTTGGAGACCGGGACGTGAAAGTCCTTTTGGATACTTGCGTTTGGGGCGGTGCACTTGAGGAAATTCGATCGGCTGCGAGCTTCTGTCTTTGCCAATCCCGCCTTCCGGCGCGCTGGGTCCTTTTGCTGCGGTACTTCTAATTTTTTATCCTCGGATTGGGATCAAAAAGGCTTTGGCAATGGAAACATCTGATCTGCATGGCTTCGCTCCCAAACAGGAGTGAAGCATAAAAACCAATTGCCTAAATTGGGGAAGTAAAGAAAGAAGGAAAACAGGAAGTAGATGGATTTTGCGTGTGCAAAATGGAAAGAAAAAGCATGGCGGCCAACTTTTTCACCGCCACCGTCTGGCGCAATTTTTCAACGCCCAAAACGGTAAACTTCCTCGCCGCCATCAATAATCCACATTTCTTACACTTATTTTTCGGTAACAAGGATGCAATTTCGGACACCATGCGCCTCATTTCCGCCTTAAAGACCGAAGAGGACCTTCAGAAGGCTTGGAGGGAAGAGAGGGAAAAGCAGTTCCAGTCCGATGTTGAACGCATTCCTGAGCGCGGCAGAATGAAGTCGATTCCGTTTAGGGGCTAACTCCACCACTGAATTGCCCTAAATCGGGGTGTAGCAAGATTGTGCTCACACGGATTTTTTTCTCGCCAACGAACTGAACCAGGAAAGACGCGGCGTTTTATAGTCGGGTAGACGAGGGCAGTTGCTGCCCTCGCCCCCCACAGATCCGGACGTGCGCGATTAGCGCATCCGGCTCCTCATATCATGGTTTTGCTTCGTATATAGAGTGAACCACCCGTGGTCTTGGAAGAGGGTATCTCCACAGCAGGCGATTAAAGCGCTCCCAAGTCATCTTCGCACGTTGAGAGCGGCGGTTGAGCCACTTTTGCCATACCTCATGCACTTTTCGGCAAAACCTCGATAGAGCACGATGATTTCCCCTGATGCTGTAGTACTGGTTACCGGTCATTATCAATTCAAAACAAAAAACGTTGTATTTTCAACTAAATAATTTTTCGTGTCGTCACTATACTTCGTTCATGTCCAGGTACTGTGGCCTTGCTACCCCCAAGGCTTGATACAAGATCGTCCACTTGGGGGCCATCCAGCATTTACCTGATCAGGATATTCGCTTTTTTTAGACACAGCGGATGTCGAGGCCGAGTTACATAAGCGGCGACCAAGTACTGGCAACTCGAACATGTTGTAATCAAGCCAATTACACCCCGAGTGCGTGGATGAATAACTTCCACGGCCCGACTGCGGATTTAGCAGTTTCTACCAGATGCTCATGATGGGTGAAGAAAATGACCTGAGTTTTTTCAGAGAGAGTTGCGAGTATTTTCAGGGTTGCCACCGCACGCTCGTTGTCGAACCGGATGAGGACATCATCAAGGATGAAAGGAATCGGTTCGTTGGATTCGAGGTAATACTCGAGGCTTGCGAGCCGCAGGCAAAGATAAAGCTGGTCAGCTGTGCCGTCGCTGAGCCCGTCAACTTTAACCAGTTCTTTTCGAGTCGCTCGAAGTCCGGCAATAACCGAATTCCCATTCTCATCCGTCTCGACCTGCAAGCCTTCAAAGGAGCCAAGCGTAATCGTGCGAAAGAATTCGCTCGCGCGCTTCAAGACAGGATCCTGGCTTCTCTCGCGATATCTCTCCATTGCCTCAAAAAGAATGTCGGAAGCGATCTTCAGTCGTGAATACGTCCTCGTGAGAGCACTTAATTCCCCCAGGCACATCTGTATGTCCTGGGCGATTTCGGCTGCATCCCCTCTGCCGTCCATTCGGCTTAGCTCGTTTCTTTCTTCTCCGATTTTCTGGTCCAGTTCGGATTTCGTTGCGGCAAGCGCCGCGACCTCTTCCTCCAGCAGCGCAAGACGAGGACTCAGGGAGTCAGGATTCTCCGCTTCGGCCGCCGTTATGAAATTATCGATGTCAGTGCCTGAAGCAAGGTCGAAAAGCTGCTGCTCGACCTCCTGAAGTTGTCTTTTCAGATCCCTTTTGGCATCCGAGCGCCTCTCGGCCTCCTGGAGTTCGTCAAAGCGGCCGCATCCGGCTTCCTCGCACATGACTTCGAGAGTCGCGGACAGGTGCGCGATTTCGAGGGCTGCTTTCTCATGCTTCCCGCGCCAGTCACGCAGCCGCTCTTCGAGACTTTCCTTGAGGGCTTTCGTCGTTTTTGCCTGGGCAAGTTCTCCGCCGAGTTTGAGAACGGCTTCTTCCGCCGGGAGTTTGGCGAGGCCAGGGGAAACCAATTTCAAGATTTCCCTGACCCTCTCCTCGAATTTCACGGCATCGGCATCGATCTGCTCAATCCTGGTTCGTTTATCCTTGGCCGATCCCAATTCTGTAAACAGGACCTGTAGCTGATCGAGTACAGCATTTGCCTGGCCCGGGATGGACTCTTCGTCAAGCCCGAGAGGCCGGATTTCTTCCTCCCATCTTTTCTTCCATCCGTTTAGGTCGGAACTGGCTTTTTCTTCCTGAACCTTAGCAGTCTTGAGTTCCAGGCGTTTTCCTGCCAGATCCCGCTTAAGTTGTTCGCGCTCGGCCCGGGATCTCTCAAAGTCATTGAAAAGCTGCTCTGCGCATGAAATAAGGATTGTAAGGGACTCTCCTTCCTCGCGGCCGCCGCCGACCTCGGCCAGCCGAAACATGATATTTTGCCTGAGTGTCTCTATTTTTGCTGCTCTTAAACCAGCCTTGAGTTCCAGCTCGCGAACTTTTGCGGCAGTCTCCGCAAGCCTTCTGTGCCGCTCCGTCCACCTGCGCATCTGCCAGGGGGAATCCGGGCGAATCGCCGATGCCGCCCACAAGACGGTCCATTCCTGGGTTACCGATGCAAGTCGGGCTTCCGCATTTTGCCTGCTCGCCCTGGCGCGCTGGATCTTCGCCAATGAGGCCCTATGCTCAGCCATCAATCGGGCGTACTGTTCAACTCTGCCTATCTCGCGCCGAAGCCGATCGGCGGTTTCATCGGCTGCCTGAATGCTCCGTTCGAAAGCCCTAGGGAGATCTTCCGGACCGGCTACTTCCTGGATGAATTTTTCTTGATCAATATCACTTCGCCCGCCCCCCTCGATCAATTGCCGGATAATTTTCCACCCCTCATCGCGCCTTTGCCTGGCCAGCATGAGGTCTTGTTCGGTAGGGACGTCTTGTTCCATCCGGAGCTTGTCAATTTCGCTTCCGATTTCAAGGATTTCCGCGTCCAGCCGCTCGATTTCAGAGTCCTGTTTTTGGACCTGGGTCTCCGAATCCCGTATTTTGGTATCGAAGTCATTGACTGTTTCCGGATCAGGTATAGAGAGATTTTCCACACCCTGCAGTGTCCCTGTCCAAAGTCCAAGGCTGTTTATTCCTGCGGAGGCGCTTTCTACCAGGTTCAGAATTTCCTCACGGGTTGAGGCCAGTTCCTCTTCGATCCTGCCGTGCTGCTTGGCATTATCTATTGCAGACTTTAGTCCAGACAGGTCGAGCAACTCCTGACAGTCCTGTAATTGCTGCTCCAGTTTCTCCATAGAGAGACTGATCTCTTCAACTTTTTCCAGGGCGTTTTCCAGTCTTGTTCGGAATTTCTCCCGAGTTTCCCCCAATTTTCGGATAATCACCTGCTTGGCAGTTTCTACACGCAATTTTTCGGCTTCCTCCAACGGAAATCCCTGGCGCAGGCCAGCGAGAATTTGCCGGGCCTGATCAAAGAGCATGTCCCTCTGGAGCACCAGGCCGGACCTGTCGCCAGCTGCCTTTGTGAAGCTCCCCAACTCCCTCTGAATCCGCTCTATTTCGCCCGCGTACTCGATCAGCAGATCGGGGACAATAAGTCCGCTCAGCTCATTTTCAGTTTTTGTCAAATTCTCGGTTGCCAGAGCCTTATTCTGCTCCTCGACCCGAAGGGCTGTCAGAGCGTTTTGCATGGTTTCCGAAAAGCCATGAGAGAGAATCACCACGCTGGAATAGGACTCGAGTTCATTCAACAGTGATTTGCGCCTGCCGATCGCGGGAAGGGCCTTCAATATTCGTCCCAGGCGGCTGCGCTCCTGCTCTCTTCGTTCGAGTTTCTCCTGGACTTGCCGTTTCCGTTCAAGCGCATCCCGCAGGTTCCTGTCGTGTTGTTGCCAGAGGGTTCCTGGCAACTGGACCTGGCGAAGCTTTTTCTGCTCTTCGCTCAACCTTCTTAGCCACTCGTTTATGGCGGGTCTGGAGGCTTTAGGCTTAAAGAGGGCGTCCATTTCGGATCTGAGTCCTTCCTGGACGTCACGAAAGCCTGCAATGCCCGACGCTGCCGCGAAGAGCACCGAGGCAAGCTCGCCACCCCCTTCGACAATCTCCCTTCCGCCCCTGACCAGGGTTTTGTGATCGATTCCGAATCTATTCGAGAAATCCTGTTCATCCAGGCCGGCAAGATAGCCGCGCAAAACCGATTCATCCAGTAGGGCCGTGTCGTCCGGTCCCCTCAGGGTGTCGATGCGGCCCTTGCGGCGGATGCACCCCAGAGTAGCACCTGTGCTGTTCCTGAGCGTTCCCCCGACGCGCAACTTTCCATACGGGTAGATAAAAATGTCCAGGGTCCTTTCCGGGATCCCGTAAAAGAGGTTTCGTATCGCCCGCAAAGCGGAGCTCTTGCCCGCCTCGTTGGGCCCATAGATAAGGTGAAGCCCTTCGCGGCCTTCGCTGAGATCCAGAGAAACGTTCGAAAACGGCCCGAAAGCGATGAGATCCAACCCTAGAATTTTCATTTTGGACTTCCTATTGCAGGTTCTTGAGTCGTCTGAGTATCTCAGAGGGGACTTCACCGATGAGCCTGCCAATTCCATCGGGATCATCCCAACAGATCGACTCATCGGAATCCCTGACATCCTTCGGCAGCCTGCCCCAGAGTTCGCGCAGGGAATCACCTGTCCGTTCCAGATACACGGGATCGGAAGCGAGTTCGCGTACCAGGTCCAGAAGCTCGGAGATCGGACCGGCTACAGCGGGTGCGGGGGCACTTGCCTGCGGGGCGATTTCAACAATGATTCTCTCGATCCAAATTCGACCTCCGCTCAGCACTACCGATTCGGAACGAATCTCGTTTGTAATCCGTTCAATGTCTGAAGAAATCTGTTCGTGTGCTGAAGATTCCCCTCTGAGATTCAAGCGAACGATCAGAGGAAGGTCCGTTGTGCCACACACCCGCGTCAGGCTCTCCAAGACGCGCTCGAAAAAGGCAGATTCAGAGGCAGTGCCTGACAGTTCTACTTCGCACTGCTCCCAGCGAACGGTGTCTAACGGGCGGAACTCGGCACAGCTCGAACCTTTTTCATCCACCGTGACCAGCATGCATCCCTTGGAGCCTGTCTCACCCATGTGCCGTCCCTGAGGGTTCCCCGGAAAGATGATGAGGGGATCTTCTAAAAGGACTTCCCTCGTGTGAATATGGCCGAGAGCCCAATAATCATACTTTTTGAGGCTGAGTCCCTGGATTCTGCACGGGGCGTAAGAGTCATGTCCCGGGCGGCCGTTTGCGCAGGTGTGGAGCATCCCTATGTTGTAGATGCCGGGGAGCGCATCGGGGTACTTTTCGGATAGGTCGCTGTAGACCGCCCGGCTTATAAAACTCTGTCCGTGAATGGCAACACCCACGTTGTCAAGCGTGAGCGTGACCGGTTCGTCTGGGCTCAGCAGGTGAACGCCTTTGGGCAGTGGCAACCTTCTGGTCATTCGGTTTGCCGCGTCGTGATTACCTGCGATTATGAACACCCCAATGCCCGCATCGTGCAGCTTTGCCATTTGGGAGATAAAGAAGAGGCCGGTATGGTAATCTCCCCAGTCGCCATCATAAATATCTCCGCAGATGAGGACGAAATCAGCCTTTTCATTCATGGCGAGATCGACCATATTTTCCAGCGCCCGGCGGGTGGCGCCCCGTGCCTCTTCGACGGGAGCCCCCTCATACCTCGCCAGCCTACGCATCGGGCTGTCAAGGTGGATATCTGCCGAATGGATAAACTTAAACAATGTAACCTCCATAGAAATCGCATGGGGGAATCGCATGGGGGTCGGGCCAGCTAGGGCCGGGTAATACCCCGATTTCTATAGGTAAATGTTTAAAAACCACGCATTATCAGTGCTTAGAAGCAGGTTTTTGGCCTCCAAGTCAACAAAGCCCCTGCTGCTTAGTCTCCCGCCGTTCACTATTCACTACGTCATCCCGGAAGGTTTTAATCCGGGATCACTGATCACTCGCGAAGCGCAGGGCTCGCCGAGTGCAGATTCGTCATCCATTCCGGGAATCCGGCGTCCCCCGCTCTTTCCCCGTGCCGCCCGTCATAATGTCAACAAAGCCCCGCCGCCGTAGTCGTGAATTCATCCCGAAAAATGAGGGACTGCGAAATCCGTCCCTGCGCTCCGTCTTTACGTCCCACTTGTCCCACTTCCACCCCGCTTTTATAAGAATATAAGTCATTGAACTTGTATAGGTGTCCCCCCTGCCCCACTTTTCCCACAAATACGACAGATACAAGGCCTTTCTTCGCGTCTTCGCGCCTGAGCTTGCCCTGAGCCTGAGAAGGGCGTGATAAGATCTTGTCCCTCCCGGCTTGCAAATCCACTTTTTACATTATATCCTACAGGTAGCGAAGAAAAGAGTTTATTGGGTGCAATGCTGCTTGCGGTTCCAACGATGATCCGGCCCGGGCGGCCGGGGAGCTCTGCCTTCTCATGCTGTCATCGTTTGTGAGAGTGCTAAGACATATGACTGTTGATGAAAATATTATCAAACAAATCGTCGAAGAAATTCTGAAGGTCGCCCATCCTGAGAGAGTAATTCTTTTCGGCTCCGCTGTAACGGGCGCTATGTCGCGTGACAGCGACCTGGATTTGCTGGTGATTGAAAAGAGTGTAGAAAATCCGCGAGAGCGAACAGTCAGGATTAGAAGCGCATTGGGAAGTTTTGGCGTGCCCATGGATGTCATCGTCATGGCGCTTGAAAGATTTGAGGAAACGAAAAATGTAATCGGCGGAATCGCCTATCCTGCGAACAAGTATGGAAAGGTGATTTATGAAGCAGCCTGAAGATATAAAGCGCGAGTTTACCAGGCAGTGGATTGAGAAAGCCGAAAGAGATTACCACACGAGTAATCATCTCCTGTCTGCTGAAACGATGTATTTGGAGGCCGTCGCTTTTCATGCCCAGCAGGCGGCAGAGAAATATTTGAAAGCGCTTCTCGTCTGGCATCAGACAGAATTTCCAAAAACTCACGACATACACCTCCTTGTGAAACTGCTGTCGAACCTTCAACCCGGTCTTTCGGTGACCCTTGCCGAAGCAGCGATTCTGACGCCCTATGGAGTCGAATACCGGTATCCGGGAGATTACCCTGAGGTCACGCGGGAAGACGCAGAAAAAGCCTTTGAAATCGCAAGCCGGGTTCGGGAAGCAGTTTTACAAACACTACCTAATGTCCTGAGTTAGGGCTTGTCCGTAAATAAGCCTCTTAGGGATTGCGCCGGATTTTGCCCAAACGGCCCAAGCGGGGTCGGGCCAGCCCGGGCCGGGTAATGCCGCGATTTCTACAGGTAAATGTTAAAGGAACACGCCTTATCGGATCTTAGAAGCAAGTTTTTGGCCTCCAAGTCAACAAAGCCCCGCCGCCGGTTTTCTCAAAAACTGGGAGATCGTTTTCACCTTTTTACGCATCGAGGGTATTGAGCCGACCAGCAACGTGGCCGAGCGGGCGATCCAGACCGCCGTGCAATGGCGCAAAATCTGCTTTGGGAATCAGTCTTCCGACTGAGAGCGTTTCACTGAAAGAATTCTCACCGTTACCAGGGCGTGCTCATTGAAATCATGAAGATTGGCCTTCGGACCTTGACTCTAAATCATTTCCGTCTCGGGTATCAACGGATGCTCAAGCGCATTTTGCACCTCCCATATCCACCCTCTTTTGGGTTGCAATCCTTCACAACATGTGCTACCCAAGGTCCCCGAAAGGGAAGTTTTTGCCAACTTACGACCTCTGCCTCCGGGCGAGTTAGAGCCATGAGTTTCATCATCTTTTGAACTCAAGGCAGAAATAGTCTAAAAGAAAACTGGGAATTTAATACACAATCTTAAGGTATCAAGAAGGAGGTCATATGTGGAGCAGAAAGGTTTTCTACTCGGTCCTTTTTGTGTGCTTGATCCTTTTATCATTTCCGATTAGTTCTTCACAGGCTGCTAATACTACAGACCAGGTTATTACCCAAGTCGATGATATTCTTAATGCGAATCCATTAAAAGCGGGCGAAAAGATTCAGATGATTAATATCGCCCAGGACGATACAGTTAGTTTACTTTTGATAAGACTTGCTGAAGGTGCGGAAGTAAAGCCTCATTTTCACAAGACGCATGATGAAATCGTTTATGTGATTAAGGGATCGGGACAAATGTTTGTAAATGATAAGTGGATTGACGTGAAACCTGGCACGGTCCACTTTAACCCTATGAATAAGGTCCACTCGACCAGGAATACGGGTAAAGAGCCTCTCGTGCTTTTATCGGTATATACGCCATCTATGAAAGAAATTGATCGAAATTTTGTGGAACGATAAGCTGAACAAAAGTGGCTATCGGAGTTGGATGAGGTTACTGTTTCCGATGATATCTCCGGTGGATGAATCTCTCCATTCTGCTGCTAAAGTCCGTCATATCCGTAATAATGGCCCTTATGGCCATCTTCAACACGGGCGACGATCACTCCGCTTACAGCAAATATCATAAATCCGGGGTTCGCCGCCTCTGTTGGGCGCACCTTATACGCAAGTTAAAAGGCCTAAAAGACGGCCGGGCAAATCCGGATGCATATCTGTTTGCCAGGCATATGCTAAAAGAAGCCGGAACGATCTTCAGCTACTGGCATGCCTTCAAGGAAGCCGGTTGCACCCGCGAAGAGTTGTGGCAGGCGAGCGCCCTCATCCGGGGCCGCATGAAAAGCTCGTGCCTGCGCAGTACTGGATTGCAAAAGTGAGCGTAACAAATTCGCGTTCGTCACCCCGGCAGAGTTTCTGAGCCGGGGTCCAGAGGTTTTCCTGAGATGGCAAGAGGCCTGGATTCCGGCTTAAGACATGCCGGAATGACGAAATTTGAGTGTCCCTGTAAACTGTACGCGCATTTACGCAAGTAAGTACCAGCGGGAAAGCTCCGATAAAGACGTCAGGACGCGGGCAGCCGGTTTCCTCAAAAACTGGGACATTCTCTTTACCTTCTTGCGCGTTGAGGGGATCGAGCCAACCAACAATGCGGCTGAGCGGGCTATCCGGCCTGCCGTTCAATGGCGTAAGATCTGCTTCGGTAATCAGTCCTGCGACGGAGAGCGTTTCACCGAAAGAATCCTCACTGTTACCCGAACCTGCCAGATGCGGCAAAGGAACCCTTTTCAATTCCTCTCTCATCTCATGACCGCGTTCTTTCGGCAGGAGGCGCTGCCTTCCCTTATCAGATGACACGCCTCGGTGAACGGTAACAGGCTGTCAACCAGCGGGTACAGGTACATACTGATTTCTCTTATACTGGGCCTGCCGAGTGTCTCTCTAACGAAATAGAAGGAAGTCGAAAAATTCACTTGACATTTGAGCATTTGTTTGTAATATGAGCAAAAGCTCAATTTCTTTCCTTCAAACAGAGTTCTCTCAATGTCAAAAGAATCCGTCCGCCAGGAGATGCTAAAACTGCTTACCCGAGTCGCCTGCCTTTACTATCTCGAGGCGAAAACCCAGAACGAGGTGGCCAGGGAACTCAACATATCCCGCCAAAAAGTCCAGCG
The DNA here is from genome assembly GCA_963805125.1 of uncultured delta proteobacterium. Classification (GTDB taxonomy): domain Bacteria; phylum Desulfobacterota; class Syntrophobacteria; order Syntrophobacterales; family Syntrophobacteraceae; genus SbD1. The sequence goes on from CAWDTD010000003.1 coordinate 1,125,045, forward strand.
CTTGCTTCAGCGCGCCAGCAAGGAAGGCATCGTGGAAATCACTATCCACACCTTGCCCTTGGTTCCTATCGAGATTGAGAAGAAACTCAAGGCTCGCTTCCCACTCCATGAGGCAGTTGTGACTACGGGCAATTCAGACAGAGCCACCAGGCGCCAATCGGTGGCCCGAGCCGCTGCTTCATATCTTGAACGACAAGTTTCAAACGGCATGGTGATAGCGGTCGGCATGGGCCGTAACCTCGATGCGTTGGCAGCGGCCTTCGCCCCATCTCAATCGATCGGTTGTACCTTCATCAGTGCTATGGGGGGTTCACCGCTGGTTGGAGAGTCCATTAATCCCAACGACATTTGCAAGCGGCTCGCGACCTCCGCAGGTGGCCGCGCGGCTTCACTGTTCGCTCCGGCCTACGTGGAAAGCCAAAGAGTGCGTGACATCTTGCTGAACCAGGAGGCCGTGGCGCAAACCCTTGCCTGGGCTCGGCAATCCCATATGGCCGTTGTCGGCATCGGTACGCCGGAAGACACCTGCACCCTGGTTCGCATGGGGTGTTTGTCACTGGCCGAAGCGCAGCGTCTGCGCCAAACTAACGCCGTAGGAGACATGCTTGGGTACTATTTCGATAGGCAAGGAAGAGAAGTTCCGTCGGATCTTCATGGTCGACTGATAGGTCTGACGCTTCAGGAACTGAAATGTATTCCCAAGGTCGTGGCGATCGCCAGTGAAAAAGGTAAGGCGTCGGCGATCTTGGGGGCGCTAAGGACCGGTGCAGTGCATGTTTTGGTCACCTACGCGGAGAATGCCATGGAGGTGTTGAAGCTCTCTGAATTGCAGACTGCGTAGGCTGCCCAGGGGATGAGACATGGAATTGGAGGTAGCTTTTTTGCCGGCTCTGGCAAATGGCTTGGAGGATAGAATCTGCATCGTGATCGATGTTATTGCAGCCAGTTCCAGCATTGTGACCATCCTGGAGAATGGCGCTGCTGCGGTATATCCGGTGCATGCTGTTGACAGGGCGAGACGGTTTGCGGCCAAACATGGGTTTCTTCTGTGCGGGGAACGCGAAGGCCTGCCACTGCAAGGTTTTGACTGCGGCAATTCGGTAGCGGAATTTATCAATATGGACTTCAGCGGCAAAGGGGTGGTTTTAACGACCAGCAATGGCACCGCTGCACTGGAGCAGGTCGCTCGGGCCAAAGGGGTATTGGTCGGATGTGCACGCAACAGAACTGCGTGTGCAGAGATCGCCCTGAACATTGCCGTCCGGAAAGATGCGAATTTAGGGATTGTCTGTGCAGGCTACAAGCACCATTTCGCCCTCGATGACGCGGTTTGCGCAGGCCTTTTGGTTGATACTATGGCGTACATGGCCGGAGGACAGCTTGAGTTATCGGATTCGGCTGTAGCGGCACAAACGCTTTATCAAGGCTCACCAGATCTGATAAGGGAATTTGAGCGTTCGGCAAGCGGCCGGAGGCTCAAGGAAATTGGCCGTGCCTGTGATCTTCCACTCTGCGCCAGTATCGATGCCAGCAAAACGGTCCCTCAGGTGACGTCGTGCGGCGAAAATTTGGTTATTCGTCCTTTTGCATGAACAAGCGGCTGTGAGTAATCAAGCGGAAAACACGGTTATAGATTAAGGAGGTAGATCTACATGTTCGATCCAACGGCTTTCGCAATTCCTGAAGGTATCGATGGAAATAAATATATTCTGGCCACATATATTTACCAGACCGGGGTAAAGGTAAATATTCACAAACTGGCGCTGGCCCTTTCCGAGGAACAATCCTGCGGCACCTGGGTGACGCTGGAGGCCGAAAGTGCCGTCGTGCGAGAGCGCCATGCGGGCCGGATTATTTCCATCTGGGAAATACCGGACTACGAGTGCGCGATACCCGCCGATTTAAAGCAACGATCCTGGGTGATTCAAATCGCCTATCCAGTCCACAATATCGGCCCACAGATTCCCCTTATGCTGACCACGGTGCACGGCAATATCTCGGCCGCCGGGAATCTAAAGCTTGTGGATCTGCACTTTCCTCAGAGTTATTGCGAGTATTTCAAAGGACCGAAATTCGGCATCGATGGTATTCGCGATTTGCTGGGGGTCCATGACCGGCCGCTGCTTCACGCGATGATTAAGCCTTCCATAGGTCTGACTCCCGAACAAAGTGCCGAGGCGTTTTATCAGGCCGCCGTGGGAGGGGTGGATGCCATAAAGGACGACGAACTGGTGGTATCCCACCCCTGGAGCCATTTTAAGGACCGGATCAAACACCACTTGGCTGCCGCGCACAGGGCTTTTGAGGAAACGGGGGAAAAGACCCTTTATTTTGTCAACATAACGGATCGGGCGGACCGGCTTCTTGACAACGCCAAATTCGCGATCGAAGCAGGGGCGAATGCTCTGATGGTCAATTACCTGGTGGTGGGTATCTCGGCATTGAGCATACTTGCCGATAATCCCGAAATTTGCGTGCCCGTTCTGGCGCACCTGGATTTTGCCGGAGCTATGTACGCGGCGCCATGGTCTGGTGTCAGCTCACATCTTGTGCTGGGTAAACTTCCACGCCTGGCCGGCGCTGACATAGTTGTCTACCCCAGTCCTTACGGAAAGTTTCCCTTACTGGAGTCCAAACACCTGCGGATCGCCCAAGCGCTCACCGACCCCTTTCACAACATCAAACCAAGCTGGCCGATGCCCGGAGGCGGCGTCCATCCGGGCATGATGGAACTATTGTACGCGGATATGAAGAAAGACTTTATGGTTGGCGCAGGCGGGGCAGTGCATGGCCATCCTATGGGACCTGCAGCGGGCGCCAGGGCGCTGCGCCAGGCCATAGATGCTGCTGTTCGGAACATTCCTCTCGAGGAAGCGGCCAGGGCGCACACGGAACTTGCCTGTAGCCTGGCAAGCTGGGGCATCTCCAAAGCCGGGGTTAAAGGGAGCTACGACCTGATGGATTCATGACATGCCGGGCTGATAGATGCTCATCCGTTGGCGCCTGATACCATCGTGAGGATGGAATTAATCAAGTGTACATCTCACAAAGGGGGTTAAAAATGTCGGACAAACCGAAGATCATTGTGGCTGGAGTCCTTGATACCAAGGGGAATGAGATTCGCTTTATCGCCGACAGGGTGAAGGCTGCCGGCGGTGAGCCGCTGATCTTGGAATTGAGCGTGGGAAAAGAAGTTGGCTGGGCCGATATAGGACTGAGCGAAGTGTTGGCCTGTGCAGGGCACAAATCCGAAGAGATCTTTGCCATGGAGAGGGGCAAAGCTTCGGACATCATTGTGGAAGGTGCAATTAAACGTGTGGCCCAACTTCTGGTGGCTCGACAGGTCGACGGTATAATCGCGATGGCTGGATCCATGGGCACCAGCATGGCGACCCGAATAATGCAGACCCTCCCCATCGGATTTCCGAAAATTATGCTTTCCACCATGGCCTCCGGCGATGTGCGGCCATACGTCGGCACTAAGGATATCGGTATGTTGTATCCTATCGCCGAGGTGGGTCTGAACAGCGTCACCCGTAAGGTTCTCAATAACGCAGCCGGCGCTGTCGTGGGAATGGCCAAGGTTCCCGAAGTTGAGAAGGTGGAAGAAAAGCCGCTGATCGGCTGCATGATGTTCGGAGTTACCACCCCGGCCGTGCTGCGTTCATCGAAATATTTCGAAGGCAAAGGTTACGACGTGATGATCAACCATGCCGTGGGCAGCGGAGGCCGGTCCATGGAGGAATTGATAGAAGACGGCTATATAGTCGGTATTCTGGACATCACCACCCACGAGATCGTCGATGAGATGCTCGGCGGCGTGCTCAGCGCCGGCCCCGACCGGCTGACGGCGGCAGGCCGCAAAGGCATTCCCCAGGTCGTCGCTCCAGGCGGATTGGATCTTATCAACTTCGGTCCCGCCGATACGGTGCCGGCCCATTTCAAGGCAGAGCTCGACAAGCCTGGGAGGACCATCCACGTGCACAATCCCAGCGTGACCATTGTCGGGGTCTCGGTAGATGAAGCATACCAGGTCGGCAGGGAGATCGCCGCCAAACTCAATAGGGCCACCGGGCCGACAGCTCTCTGTATCCCGATGAAAGGCTGGGGCGCATACGATACAAGCGGCCGCAATCCGAACCTGGGGTGGGCCGAAGATTGTCCGGCGCCCTGTTGGACGCCCGATCCGGACCGGCCCGAGTGGTCGCTTAGGTCCAAAAACTTCGTCAAAGCTATCCGCGACCACATCGATCGCGATAAGGCTAATCTGGATGTGCTGATTGTCGATCGTCACATGAACGAACCAGAGTTTGCTGACTTGATGGCTGAATTGCTCGACGAGATGCTCTCTGGTCGCTGGCGCAAAGGCAGCCATCACGAACTGAGTGGAGTTTCGGTGCTTTGAACCCGGGATGGGAACCTTCAGCAAGGGAGGAAACAAAATGGCCAAACGGTACACACGCGAAGAAGTGAACGCCAGATTGAAAAGAACCCTCAAAGACGGCAAACCTATCATTATCGCCGGTGCCGGGGATGGCTTCTCGGCCAAGCTCGAAGAAAGGGGCGGCGTTGACATCATCGGGATTTACAACTCCGGACGCTTCCGACACTTCGGGGCCGGTTCGCTCTCCGGCCTGATGCCTTTGGGACGGAACCAGGATATGGTGATGGATTACGCTCCGGAAGTGCTTTCGATGGTCAAGGAGACGCCGGTGATCGCCGGTTTCTGCGCCCAGGATACAAGAACACTCTGGGAATACTGGTTCAATACCCTGGGTCAGATGGGTGTTTCCGGATTTATGAGCTTTCCCACAGTGGGGCTTATCGATGCAGATTCGCACTACAGGCGCAATCTGGAAGAGTCCGGCCTTGGGTTCGATAAAGAGGCCCAGGTCCTCAAGCTTGCACACGACTTGGGCTTTTTTACCATCGGCTACTGCTTCACGCCGGAGGAGGCAAAAAAAGTTGCACTCGCCGGAGTGGATATCCTTGCCTGCCACGTCGGGTTGACAGCCGGCGGCCTTATCGGGGCCGGGACAGTCAAGACGACCGAGGAAACCATCCGGGTCACCACAGAGCTGATCAATGCCGCCAAGCAAGTCCGCCCCGAATGTGACTTTCTGCCAATCACGCATGGTGGCATCATGGAAGATCCCGAAACTACCAGGCCGGTGCTGGAAGCCACGGAAGCCGTGGGCTATCTCGGCGCCTCAAGCATCGAACGCACCCCGGTTGAACCGGCAGTGATCAAAGTCTGTCAGGAATTCAAGAACATGCCTGTGAAAATCCCCAATTGGCTCAAACTATAAAGTCGAAGCGGAAATTGTCGCCCTCCGGGATGGTTGTAGAAACCCTTGGAGGGCGCCAATCCGTAGCAAAGGTATGTGGATATGGCTAAGCGATACACCCGTAAACACGTTTTGGACCGCCTGCGCAGCGAAGTCGCTGCCGGCCGGCCCCTTCTGATGTTCGGCGCCGGAATCGGGCTGACTGCCAGGTGCGCCGAAATCGGCGGTGCAGACCTCATCGCCGTATACTCCACGGCGATTTACCGCATGATGGGCCAGTCTTCGCTACTGGCGTTTTTGCCCTATTCCAATGCTAACGAACACGTGGCCCGAATGGCTCGCGAAATCCTGCCGGCTGTCAAAGAGACACCTTGTATTATCGGTGTCGGAGCACACGACCCGAGTCTCGATATGGAACAGTTCATCGACCGCATGGTGGCCATGGGCTTTTCCGGCATAACCAATGAACCCTTCGCCGGTATTTATGGACCCCAATTCGCCTCACAACTGGAGTCCGCGGGGATTGGATTTTCGCGAGAGGTCGAATTGATTCGCATCGCCCATGAAAAGGACATCTTCACATACGGCTGGGCATTTACCCCTGAAGAGGCCCGTGTGATGGCAGCTACCGGCGCGGACGCCGTCGGCGCTATCGTGGGTGTTACCGCCGGGGGGACCACGGGTGCCAAGCAGACGCTGAGCCTGGAAGTCGCAACGCAAGAAGTCCAAGCCATGTGCTTGGCGGCCAAATCGGAAAACCCCGAAATTCTGATGTTTACCCATGGCGGTCCTTTCAAGGACCCTGTGACGGCTCACTACTCCATGGCAAACTCAGGTGCCGTTGGCTATGCTGCGGGCTCCAGCGGCGAACGCCTGCCCACCGAAAATGCGGTGGTGGAAGTTACCAAATCGTATAAGAAAATTTGACCAAATGTGCCCTGAACGACCGTATCAGGGTGTCGCAACAGGCCCGACCGTGCGGGAAACTGCGGTAAAGGTGACCATACGATCCCAACGTGTCGGGCGAAGATGATTGACTAGTACTTGATTGCAAAAGTGAGCGTAACAAATTCGCGTTCGTCACCCCGGCAGAATTTCTGAGCCGGGGTCCAGAGGTTTTCCTGAGATGGCAAGAGGCCTGGATTCCGGCTTAAGACATGCCGGAATGACGAAATTTGAGTGTCCCTGTAAACGGTACGCGCATTTACGCAAGTAAGTACTAGTTTGCCAAACGGGGTCGGGCCAGCTCGGGCCAATGCCGCTAACTTCAGGCAAATAGCCGTTCTTTCGCACACTTACGTGTTCGAGTTTTAACACCTTCTGGCGCACTTATCTGGGCTATGTTGCTCCGGTCGAAGGGTTAGGTAAATAGAATGACACTAAAAGCCCTTGTAATTCAGAAACTTGCTTAAGTTAGCAGCATTGAGCTCGGGCCAATGCCGCTAACTTAAGGCAAATAGCCGTTCTTTCGCATACTTACGTGTCCGAGTTTGAACACCTTCTGGCGCACTTATCTGGGCTATCTTGCTCCGGTCGAAGGGTTAGGTAAATGGAATGACACCAAAAGCCCTTGTAATTCAGCAACTTGCTTAAGTTAGCGGCATTGAGCTCGGGCCGGGTAATACCCCGATTTCTATAGGTAAATGTTTAAAAACCACGCATTATCAGTGCTTACAAGCACGTTTTTGGCCTCCAAGTCAACAAAGCCCCTGCTTAGTCTCCCGCCGTTCACTATTCACTAATACCAAGTTGCGCCCATACGGGTAAGAATTGGCGATTGGAACCCCCCTTTTCTAAAGGGGGGCAGGGGGGATTTTGTGAATGGAGGTTTTACCTCTTTGAGCGCAACTTGGTATAAGTCATCCCGGAAGGTTTTAATCCGCGATCACTGATCACTCGCGAAGCGCAGGGCTCGCCGAGTGCAGATCCGTCATCCATTCCGGGAATCCGGCGCCCTTCGCCCTTGCCACGGTGCCGCCCGTCATAATGTAAACAAAGCCCCCGCTGCCGTAGTCGTGAATTCATCCCGAAAAATGAGGGACCGTGAAGCGCGGGGTCGGCCGAAAACGCCGGGATAAACCGGCATAGAGTAAGGGATGAGCAGCGACTCGTGATTCGTGACTGGTGAAAACGCTTTTTCTATTCACCATTCACCATTCACTATTCACCACCATTTACCTCTTACCCCGGAGTTCGATCAGCATTTCTAATTTATCCTGGTATTGATATTACCAGTCGCGTAAACAGATCTCATGTCTTTCTTTGCACGTGCAAGTAAATGTCACGAAAATGCTGCCATGACTTCCGGCGGTTTTGCTATGAGCCCCACAGTTTTTGCTTTCGCATCTAACCCAATTACCAGAAAATTCTATGTCTGGAAGAGGCTTGATTTCAATCTCTTGTCGAAGCACAGGACAATAGATACCGATGGCAACCAGATCTTCATTCGGTAATCTCCGCCTATGCCGTACCGGAAAATAACTTACTTCTCCCGTATACCATTCATCACCTTCTTCAACGCACGAGCAACAATATTCAATTTCAGTTGCATTATAGTGTTCCAAAGTTGGCATTGCAGGTGGGCAATCGTTCTCCAGGTAAAAGTCGATAGCTACCTTTTCGACAATCACATCTTCTCGTGTCCCGGGACATCGCAAAATACAATATGTCATATACACTAAGTCTGGATCGTATTCATAATACGGTTTGCCCATTTCCTAATTTACTTTCTCGCAGGAACAGGAACAATACCCGGCTCGATTCCATCCAACTCGCGCGCTGGGAATCCGGCGCCCTTCGCCCTTACCCTGTGCCGCCCGTCATAATGTCAACAAAGCCCCCGCTGCCGTAGTCGTGAATTCATCCCGAAAAATGAGGGACTGCGAAGCCCGTCCCCTCATCCCGTCTTTCTTTTCCCTTTTGCCTTTTGCCTTTTGCCCCGAGTCCCCGCTTCCCGCTTCCCGCTTCCCGCTCCTCGCTCCTCGCTCCAGTTCGCCCTGCTTCCGCCCTACTTCTATAAGAATATAAGTAATTGAACTTGTTATAGTTGTCCCACTTGTCCCACAAGTAAGACAGGCGCTAGGTAAAGGGTAAGGGGGAAGAGGTAAAACACATAACCCCCGACCCCTCACTTTGTACGCGGCGAAGCCTGGGACAGCGGGACATCTCCTTAATTTCCGAAAACTTACAGTGGGGCGCCCGGTGGGGCAAAATGGGACGGAAAACTTTCACTGGGCTTGCTTTCAATGGAGGCTCTGCGACCGGCCTTCCAGTCTCCGAGTTCCCCTCCCTCGATTACTCCGATCCACCTGTCAACGGAGTTCTTTGCCCTTCTCGCCTTTAATGTGTCACACATGCCTTAATTTCAACGACGAAAAGATTCACAGCCCGGCAGTTTATCCTGAGCTTGGCGAAGGGCCGGGATCGCAGAAGAGCCTTAACCTCACGGGCTAAATTCGTTTAATTCTTCCACCCGTTCATAATAGCATATTTCGCGAGATGCAACTCAGAAGATGGCTGCTAATATTCGCGCTATCTCTAAACGATTTCATCTATTTAGGATCTGGCTGTTAACTGTTCACTGCTTACTCGCGAAGCGCGTAGCTTCATTTTTTTCCTTGACAACACTTCGCATTATGAAGTATAATATTGCCCGAATCAATTCTGAGGCGTGCCGCCTGAAATCGGCCTGTATTTGCAGGAGCGTATGAGAAATTTGGCACTTCAGGGCTTTTTCCAAGCCTGCCCCGGACCTGATCCGGGGGACCTGATCCGGAGAACGGAGGAATGGAGGGGTTGAGGATTGCTCGCAAGGTTCATGTGTCCTATGCGTCCTGTCAGTCCTATGCTCACTGTTGCCGCCGGATACATTTCCCATTGTTTTCACGGAAAATGAAATTAAAACTCTTAATGAAATCAGTGAGTTGGCTATCGTCACTGAAATTCGCCTGAATTTGCAATGAGAAGCTAATTCTAACAATTAAATCAACCGGTTGCATTTTTGAGGAATTTTATGTTTTTGACTGTGAATTCATCCCGAAAAATGAGGGACCGCTCCTCGCTTCCCGCTTCCCGCTCCTCACCCGCTGTTATCCGCTGTTATTGCAAAAATCAAATCCGGAACTGCCAATAAAATCAATCGGTTGCCAAACCGGCACTTGCCTTTGGCCCTGTATTTTCAGCGACACCGCCCGTTCACTACGTCATCCCGGAAGGTTTTAATCCGGGATCACTCTTCACTGCCCACTGTTCATTGTATTTGAATAACCTCTTCGGGGCCGGGACATTGATCGATTTAGCCGAAGGTGCCGCCCGCAAGTCGCTCGAGGTGGCGGAGTTGGAAAAGCGTATCAACGGGCTGGCAGAAGAAGTGAAATCGAGGGGGGCCAGGCTTCGCCGGGTTCGGGGTAATGAATGGCCTTCTTTATTCTTTAATTATTGACGGCTGTGATGTCATGATGCTGCTGGAAGGCACAATGTGAACCCCTTCCCCGTGCTTGTCCGCCGCTTGGCGCTGGTGTTCGGCGCCGGACTGAGTGGATGGCAGGGAAGAGTAACGCTGCAAGACAAAGAAAGGGAACCGGTGAAGCGTACTAAGAAAATTCCGCTCACTTCAAAACAGCTTCAGGCCCTGAGTGAAATCAAGCGAAAGCTGGTCGAGAGGTTCGACATCGAAGCTTTCGTCCTGTACGGCTCCGTTGCGCGCGGGCAGGCCACTGAGGAATCAGATGCGGATTTGCTTATTGTGACATCCAAACCCCTGACCCGCTTTGAACGCCATGAGATTACCAACGTGGTATTCGAAGTTAATCTCTAATACGATACCAACTTCAGTACCTTGGTTGTCGATCTGAGATCCTGGGAGACGGGATTCATTTCTGTCTTATACCAAGTTGCGCCCATACCGGTAAGAATTGGCGATTGGAACCCCCCTTTTCTAAAGGGGGGCAGGGGGGATTTTGTGAATGGAGGTTTTACCTCTTTGAGCGCAACTTGGTATTACCCGTGTGCGATGAGATCATCCGGGATGGTATCCGGGTATGATCAACAAAGAGCAACGCGCGGAAATGGTCCGCTATTGGTGGCTCAATTGAGGCAATGCTCCGAGTCCTGGATGAATTGGGTAAGTTAGTATCATCTTTAGGTAAATCCGACTAAGAGGGTGTGGAGACATTTTGCCTCAATGCAAAATCTCAAAAAGAGTGCTGATCGAATCTTCGTTGTGGATGCTGCGGATCGCCTGGGCGAAAAGCCTCGCCGCCGATACGCAGGTGATCTTCCCGGTCTGGATCACCTCCTCCCTGAGCGGGAGTGTGTCCGTAACGATCAGGCTTTCCAGCGAACTGTTGCGGATGCGCTCGATCGCCGGCCCGGAAAGCACTGCGTGGGTTACACACGCGAACACCGCCTTCGAACCGCTTTCGAGCAGGGTTTTGGTAGCCTCCACAAGTGTGCCGGCAGTGTCCACCATATCGTCCAGAATGACGGCCGTTTTGCCTTCCACCTCGCCTATGATGTTCAGGGCTTCGGCCTTGTTGGGGTCGGTACGGCGCTTATCGATCATTGCTAGCCCCGATTTGAGCAGCTTTGCATAGGCCCGCGCGCGGGGCACCCCGCCCGCATCGGGTGAGACGATAACCAGGTTTCGGTGAAAATGCTCTTTGATGAAGGGCAGCAAAATTGGAGATGCATACAGGTTGTCGACCGGCACGTTGAAAAAACCCTGAATCTGCCCGGCGTGAAGGTCCATAGTTACGATCCGGTCCGCACCGACACGGGTGATAAGATCTGCCACCAGGCGCGCCGTGATCGGGACCCGCGGTTTATTCTTCCTGTCCTGGCGCCCATAGCAATAGTAGGGCATTACGGCAGTGATCCGGCGGGCTGAGGCGCGTTTGCACGCATCGATCATTACCAGCAGCTCCATCAGGTTATCGTTAACCGGAGATGCTCCTGTTTGAATGACGAAAACATCGGCTCCTCTTACATTTTCGCCGATTTCTACTCTGATTTCCCCATCGCTGAACCTCCCGGCCATCGACTTGCCAAGCGGGATTTCCAGCATCTCGCATATGCTTTCGGACAGCGCGGGATTGCTGTTGCCAGCGAAAACCTTCATTCCGTAAACTGCCATGCTCGCCACCTCGGGAGTTTTAGTTTCGAGTTTTTAGTTTTCAGTTAGAATCAAAAAATTAAAAACCAATCCCTGAATTCCTCAATCCCTAAATTCCTAAATCCCTAAATTCCTCAATTCCTCAATCGTTAAATGCTGTCGATGTCCTCTTCGGTGACGCAATATCCTTCATGACCCGGCCAGTAAAGGAATCGATGGCAGTGCGGGCATTGGAGAATGTCTTCATCACGCTGGAGTTCTATAAATTTCTGAGGCGGAATGTTCATGTGGCATACATTGCAAACGCCGTTCTCCACCGCTGAAACCGCAATTCCGGCCTGTTTCTGGAAAAGGAATTCGGTTTTCTTCAAAAGCTCTGGGGATACCCGCTCACGCACGAGGTGGCGAATACCTTCAAGGCGGTCCAGCCGGCCTTTCAATTCATCACCCTCTCGCAAAAGGACGCTCCTGTCCTCCTCGAGCTTCCTGCGCTTTTCCGCCAGAGCCTTCTCCAGTTCAGCGACTTCCATGCCAACACGCTCGATCTTGTCCATAAGTTCCAGGACAGAGTCTTCATTTCTGGAAATATCCTTTTTGGTTTCATCGATCTCTTTGAGCATCGCCTGGTATTCCTTATTTGTCTTTACCTCGCCCAGGCGGGTTTTCTGGCGGCCCAGACGCGCTCGCAGATCCTCTATCTGCTGCTCGATCGAGTGGTGAGCTTTCTTTGCATTGTCGTACTCTTCTTTTTTCGAAAGATATTGTCCCTCGAAATATTCGAATTCTTTTTCCAGCTCGGCAATGCGGCGCGGGGCTTCCTCATAGCTTCGGATCAACTGGTTCTTTTTGTCTTCAATCTTCTGATACTCAATAAGACACTTAAGTTGATCAAGCAATTCGCCACCTCCTTATAGGATATACGGCGAAACCGGTGTTTCATTCGCCTGCATTGGCGGGCACGGTGAAGCTGCTGCGCTGCGCTCCACCGGCATCCCACCTGCATATTCGAAACTACTTTTGACACAGCGTATAAATCTGCCGCTCAGGCAACCACCTTGAACGGGTCTTTCTCCGATTTGGAAATAAAAACTTCCAGCTCTGCGGCTTCGGATTTCGCCTTCGAGCGCAGAAAATCGCCAAAAGGTTCCAGGACCAGCTTCTCCGAGGCGAAATGCCCGATATCGATGACCGCCAGTCCGCTTTCCTCCGCAAGTCTCGCATCGTGATATTTCAAGTCTCCGGTGATGAAAACCTCGGCCCCCGACGCAAGCACCTTTTCCATCAGGCTGCCTCCGCTCCCTGTGCAAATGGCGACCCTGCTTATCTGTTTTCGCAAATCGCCGGTAATCCTGACGAAGGTTCCGCCAAGCACTCCGTTTAATGTCACGGCAAGCGATTCAAGCGTAGCTTCGCGTGGCAGCAGCCCAACAAGTCCCACCCCGAGGTATTGCTCGTCTCCGCAAAAGACCGCCTCAGCGTCCAGAGGCCCCGTAGCATCCAGCCCCAGCAACTCCTTGAGCTGGGTGTTTGTGCCCTGACGGGCGGCATCAAGATTGGTGTGGGCCGCTATTATGCCTATCCCGGAAAGCAGGGCCTGGCCTATGATCGATCCCGGCCATGAATCGGTCCTTACCGAATTTATGGGCCGAAGGAGCAAAGGGTGATGTGTAACGACACATTGACATCCAAGCTCCTGAGCTTCCCTTAGCACGCAAGATGCCGGGTCCAGGGCGACAAGAACCCTGGTGACCGCACATTCGGGATTTCCCACCTGAAGGCCGCAGTTGTCCCATGACTCGGCATAACGGAAAGGGGCCCAGGAATCGATCCATTTAAAAATATCTTTTATCCGGACCATGTTCGCTCCAGCGTAAAGAAAGAGGGGTGTTCCCGTTGGAACACCCCTCTTGTCTTATACTGGTCCGGCGGTTCCGGTATCCTGAAGGCGCCGGGGGTTTTTTTATTGCTGATGAATCCTCCGAATAAGGAATACCCCATCTCCTGAATGACCCGCCTGTTACGATATTGCCATTTCGGACTTACCTGGTGGGCCCACCTGGCCTCGAACCAGGGACCTGCCGGTTATGAGCCGGGTGCTCTACCAAACTGAGCTATGGGCCCCATCCTTAAAACGACAGAAACTTAAGTATAATTTCCGCCGTCGAAAAGTGTCAAGCAGAAACAAAAAAATCGAATGTGTCCCATGGGGACATGGATAACTATCCGGAAACGGCTGACAGCTACGTTTCGATAAAGCTCTTCAGCTCCTTGCGGCGGCTGGGATGGCGAAGTTTGCGCAGGGCCTTGGCTTCTATCTGCCTGATGCGCTCCCTGGTAACCGTAAAATCCTGACCAACCTCTTCGAGGGTATGGTCCGCTTTTTCGCCGATTCCAAAGCGCATGCGAAGGACTTTTTCTTCCCTTGGGGTGAGCGTGGCCAGAGCCTTCCGGGTCTGTTCGCTCAGGTTGAGGTTTATTACCGCATCCACCGGCGAAGCCACTCGCTTGTCCTCGATAAAGTCGCCCAGATGGCTGTCTTCCTCTTCGCCTATCGGCGTCTCGAGGCTGATCGGCTCCTTTGCGATCTTGAGCACCTTGCGGACCTTGTCGACCGGGAACTCCATCTTATCAGCGATTTCTTCAGGCACCGGTTCGCGTCCGAGTTCCTGAACCAGATAGCGCGAGGTCCGGATGAGCTTGTTGATGGTCTCGATCATGTGGACTGGAATCCGGATCGTCCTCGCCTGGTCGGCGATGGCTCTGGTGATCGCCTGCCGAATCCACCAGGTGGCGTAGGTGCTGAATTTATATCCCCGCTGATATTCGAACTTGTCCACCGCCTTCATCAGCCCGATATTTCCTTCCTGTATGAGGTCCAGGAACTGAAGTCCGCGGTTTGTGTACTTTTTGGCAATGCTTACGACGAGCCGCAGGTTGGCCTCGATCAACTCGCTCTTGGCCAATTTGGCGCGAAGAGCTCCATCTCTCACCCGGCTGAGCAGTTGCCTCAAAGACCTGGAATCCATTTTAGCTTCCATTTCCAGGGCTCCAATGCGGTCTCTGGCGTCTACGGCCCTGGAACGGAGCCTGTCGTATTCTTCCTTCAAGAGCCCGCAAACAGGTGCCGGGCTGTCTTTGGCCTCTTCCGGATCCACCTGTTCTAAAGCCAGCCTTGAGTTGCCCTCTTTCTTGCCGATGCGGTGTATGCAGTCCTTTAGGGTTTTTTCGGCATTTTCGATAGCCACGAGGTGGCCGTTCAGCCTCTCGATAATGTTGTCTATATGCCGGCGGCAGAGTTGGAGCCCTTTCAGAAGGTTTACTATTTGCTCCTTATTTTGCTGCACCTGGTTTTTGAGCTCGAATTCCTTTTCCGGATAAACGCTTTCCTCTAGAAGAAGCGCCCGCATGGATTTATTCTCCTCGTCCAGACGCTGTACTTCATCGAGGATGCCTATTATCCGGTTTTTGTGAGCCGCTTCCTCTTCCTCGCTGATCTCCTCCTCTACTTCCCGGATTACCTCATTGAGGCGGTACCCTTCACTCTGAAGCCTGTCCTTGAGGCTCATTATCTGTTTTATGCCAATGGAAGACTCCATCAGGGCATTAAATATCTCCCGCTCTCCGGCCTCGATCCGTTTGGCTATTTCGACTTCTCCGTCGCGCGTAAGTAGGGAAACCTGTCCCATTTCCCTCAAGTACATTTTTACCGGATCGGTTATCCGGTTAGCCGAATCGGCCTCAAGCTGGAGATCGTCCTCCTCTTCCTCTATGATACTTTCCGAGTCCGGGGCCGGACCCCGCACCACCTGCACCTGCCGTTCGGAATCGACGATTTCGATATCCATTTCATCGAAAATCATCATCATTTCATCGAGCTTCTCCGCTGTGACGATTTCTTCAGGAAGCGCTTCGTTAACTTCGTCCAGCGTGAGATAGCCCTTCTCCTTGCCCGTCGCAATCAATCGGTTCAAATCGTCGAGTTCGGGTTTGCCCAGCGCGGGATCGCGCCTCTGCTTGGCATCCTTTTCGGTCATCACCTAACTCCTAAACGTTATCGGGAAAATCACCAGCGTTGGTTTTTCCAAGATTTCTAATCTCCACGAGAATGCTTGTGATTTGAGCCCGGTCTCCTCTTCTTTCGGCTTCGCGCAGGGATTGCTCCAGTTGTTTCTTCCTATTTCTTGCCATCCTTTTGATCAAAGCTTCGAGCCAATCCCGAAGTTGAATTTCAGGCTCTTCGAGTTCGTAGGGTTCCAGAAGATATCGCGTATAGAGTTCGTGCAAATCCGATTCACGCAGCAGGTCGTATAGAGAAGAAGCGTTATAGTCTTGCGTGCTGCAAAACCCTGCCTGGCAAAGCAAGCCGGCCATGGCGGCAAGTTTTGATTCCTCGAAGCAGCAAAGCACATCGGACTCGCGCACGCACTCGATCAGGGCAGGATACTTGATCATGAGCCTGAGGACCTTTTCCTCCAAAGATTCGATTTGGGGCGATCTCGGGTAGTCGATCGGCCTGGAATGCGTGCGTCCCGACTCCGGCCCGCCGCGCTTTTCGTGCAAAAGCTGGGCTTGGGCCACTTTTTCGGTAATCGAAAACCGGTCCGCTATGATGCAAAGGTACTCCGATTTGAGAAGCGGCTGCCGCACATTCTGGAAAATGGGCTGCAGCTCCGAAAATATCTGCACCTTTCCAGCCGAACTCCCATCCCAGGACGAAACGGCTTTCCGAACCGCGTAAACCCCGAGCTCTTCTCTATGCTCTATGAGAGGCTCAAGCTCCGCCAAGCCAAATTTTTTCAGAAAATCGTCCGGATCCAGTCCGTCCGGAAACCGGATGCAGCTAACCGAAAGCTCCTCCGACAAAAATATGGGCAGGGCACGCAGCATGGCCCTCTCCCCTGCATCATCCCCATCATAGGCCAGCACGACCTCGTCGCACATCCTGGAGAGAAGCCGCACCTGCTGGCTGGTCAGGGCTGTACCCAGGGTCGCCGCTACCCGGTAGAATCCTTGTGCATGGAAGGCCAGAAGGTCCATGTAGCCTTCCACGAGCAGAGCCTGCCTCACCTTGCTGCAGGCCTGCCGCGCGACTGCATACTGATAGAGCATTCTTCCCTTGTGGTACACGGGCGTTTCGGGACTGTTGAGATACTTCGGCTCATTTTTCTCATCCTGAGACAAAATCCTCCCGCCGAAAGCAACAGTTGTGTTCCGCTCATCCCTTATGGGAAAGATCAGCCGATCTCTGAAGCGATCGAAAAATTTCGAAGAATCACTTGAACTCTGTTTCAGAAGTCCGGCTCTTACGGCCAGCGCGGGTTCGATCCCGCTCTTTTTCAGGTGCTCGAAAAGCCGGTCCCCCCCTGCGGGGGCATATCCCAGCTTTTGAGATTCGACAACCTCTTCAGGCAGCCCGCGCTTCGCTATATACTCCCGCGCTGTCCTGGCCTCCCGGGCGGCATGAAGCTGGCGGTAAAAGAACTCAGCCGAGCATTCAATAGCCGACAGAATCCGCCTGCGCTCCTGTTGACTGGCCAGGAGCAGATCGTCCTCGACTGCATGGTCCTTCTGAGGCAACGGGATATTGTAGCGGTCGGAAAGATATTTAACGGCATCAGCAAATGTAAGATTCTGATGTTTCATTACAAAACTAAGGACATCGCCCCCGCTTTGGCATCCGAAGCAGTAGTAGAGCTGGTTATCCGCATCCACCTGGAAAGAAGGGGTCTTCTCCTGGTGGAACGGGCACAACCCAAGGTGGCGATTGCCCGAACGGCGCAGATGGACCGCCCGGCCTATCACTTCGACAATGTCCACTGACTGCTTTACGAGAGCGGCAATTCCGGAGCCAGTCACTCAGCAAGCCTTACCTGGGTGAAAAAGGAAACGGCTACATGAAAATCAAAAGGTGAAAATCACGGATTTTTAGCCTCTGGCAGCCATCAAATCAAGTATTTTTTCTTCCTTCTGCTACCCAAGCCTGCGCCGGACCAACTCGTTAACCATTTTGCCCTCAGCCTTACCGGCCACTTTTGGCATGAGGATTTTCATCACGCGCCCCATGTCTTTGAGGGAAGCGGCCCCGGCTTCCGAAACAGCTTCTGCGACCATTTTTTCCAGTTCTTCGGAGGAAAGCTGCGGCGGCAGAAAATCCTGAAGGACTCGGATTTCATCTTCTTCTTTTGCCGCGAGATCCGCCCGCCCGCCTTCCCTGAACTGTTCAACGGAGTCATGCCGTTGCTTTACCAGGCTTGAGATCACCTGATGGATCTCGGTCTCGTTCGGCTGCCGCCTGATTTCTTTTTCTTTGACTTTCAATGAGGTCAGGAGCATCCGCAAGGCGTCTTTGGCAGTTTCGTTTCTTGCCCGGATCGCTTTCTTCAGGGCTTCTTCTATTCTTTCATACAGTTCCATACTCGACCTCACTTCCCAATGACTCCCGAACCCGCCTGCCGGGCCCGCGCGATTGCTTCCCTAAGATTCAGCCTCCCCTCGTAGATTGCCCTGCCGGTTATTACCCCGAGTAGTCCAAGCGATGCGAGTGGAAGAAGCCTTTCGATATCTTCCATGGTCGAGACTCCCCCGGAAGCGATGACCGGTGCCCCGGTCTTCTCCATTAAACGGCGTGTCGCTTCGATGTTCACTCCGGTCTGCATGCCGTCTCTATGGATATCAGTGTAAATGACCGCAGCGAGTTCGAGATTTTTGAACCGGACTACGAGAGTCACAGCGTCGGTCTGAGTCGATTCCTTCCATCCCTCCACGGCGACATGACCGTCTCTGGCGTCGAGTCCAAGGGCGACTCTGCCCGGATACCGCCCGCAGGCCTCCTCGATCATTTCCGGCTGCCTGAGTGCGGCCGTGCCGATAATTACCCTGGCCACCCCTGCCAAAAGATATCGATCGACGTTTTCCAGGGTCCTTATGCCACCCCCGACCTGGACCGGGATGGATACGGACTGGGCTATCTTTAGAATGATCAGGTCGTTTACCGGCCTTTTCGTAAATGCGCCGTCAAGGTCTACCAGGTGAAGCCACTCGGATCCCTCGGCCTCCCAGTGCTTCGCCACCGCGACCGGGTCCCTGCCGTAGACGGTAGCGCGGTCCGGGTCTCCCTGCATGAGCCGCACACAAAGTCCATCTTTCAGGTCAATGGCTGGGAAGATGATCATCACTGCCCCCAGGGATGTCGGATGCCGGATGTCGGAAAGACCCGGAGCAACCCGACTTCTTATACCCGTTACCCGACCTCCGTCCTATTAGCTCTTTGCGCCAATGAAAATTCGGAACAAATCCTCGCCGCTTTTGAGCCGCAAGCCGGCTGCGTGCGCATCTTTTTCGCAATACCTGCCGCCCTTGCCCGATCCTGAACCGAGGGATTTCAGATCATCGACCAGCAAAAACGGGACCGGATCCATCGAATGCGTTCGTATCGATACGGGGGTAAAATGGTCGGTTGCAACCAGCAGGTGTACCTTGGGGAATTTCCTCGCCCTCTCCATAATCGGCCCGACAATGTGCTTGTCGAAATTCTCTATGGCCTGGATCTTCGTTTCAACGCTTCCCGTATGCGAAGCTTCATCCGGTGCTTCAACGTGCAGGAAAACGAAATTCCCCCGCTCCAGTGCTGACAGTGCCGCCGCAACTTTGCCGTCATAATTGGTATCGATATAGCCTGTTGCGCCTTCCACTTTCAGGGGATCCAGTCCTGCATAAACTCCAATGCCCCTTAGAAGGTCCACGGCCGAAACCATTGCCCCACGCAGTCCGAATCTTTCCAGCGCAGGCATTGAGGGCGCTTTCCCCTGTCCCCACAGCCAGACAGCGTTTGCGGGACTCTTTCCTGCTTTTTTCCTGCGAATGTTGACCGGATGGTCCTCAAGCACCCGCGCCGCCTTTTCCGTAAAAGCCTGGAGTACAGGTTCAGTGGACAGGAGATCATATTGCGCTACGGGTTGGCCGAGAATGTCATGTGGGGGGGTTGTGCCGACTTCTTCCCGCCCTCCTTCCCAGACGAGAAGTTGCCTGAAGCCCACGCCGGCGTATAGCTTCAGGGGAGCGCCGTAAACCGTGCTCTGAAGGCTGGCGACAATCTCGTGGGCTTCCGGAGTGGAAATCTGTCCCGCCGAGTAGTCTCCCATTATGACCTTCCCAGCTTCATTCCTGCCGAGAAAGACCAGGTTACACCTGAAGGCAACCTCATCCGGTTCGAGCCGGACCCCGATGCTCGCCGCCTCCAGCGGTCCTCTTCCCGTATGGTAGACAACCGGATCATAACCGAGGAGGCTCATATTGGCCACGTCGCTCCCGGGCTCCATTCCTGCAGGAATCGTCTGCACAATCCCCAGAGCTCCGGCCGGGACAAGCCGGTCCAGATTGGGAGTCCGAGCGGCCTCAAGCGGGGTGAGGCCTCCAAGCCGATCGAGAGGATAATCTCCCATCCCGTCACCGACAAGAATGATGAACTTGTCATCCATTTGAATCAGCCTTTGGTCCAGTAAGAGATAATCACATAAAAACTAATCCGCGTTATTCTCGATGCGTATCAGCACAGTCGGGGCAAGCACAACGTCCAGGTTATTGATCTCGTCCAGGGCTTTTCTTACGCTGCTCTCCAGCGCCTCATGGGTAATCATCACGACAGGGACCGAGTCCGTGTGGCGTCCCTTTTGAATAACGGCGGCTATGCTGATCTGGTGTTTTGCAAGCACGCCTGAGATCTTGGAGAGCACGCCGGGCTTATCGAGCGCCAGAAATCGGAAATAGTAGGAGGTCGAGACGTCCGAAATGGGTTTGATCTCTATTTTCTGGAGCCTGTCCGGCAGAAAAGCAAGCGAGGGAATTCTCCCGGGGGTCTTGTTGAGGATGTCTCGAGCGACGTCTATGAGGTCGCTCACTACGGCGCTGCCGGTGGGCATCATTCCTGCGCCCATGCCATAGAGCATTACATCCCCCACCGCATTCCCCTCAATGTGCACTGCATTATAGACACCCTTCACACTGGCAAGCACGTGTTTTTGCGCAATGAGTGTGGGGTGGACTCGCATCTCCAGGCGGCTGTCCTTACTTCGAGCGATTGCAAGCAGCTTCAATCGGTACCCGAATTCCTCCGCATATTGAATATCCAGCGGGTCGATCCCGGATATCCCTTCGATATAGACCCGGTCGAACCGAATCGGGGTGCCGAATGCTATCGCGCTTGCGATGGCAAGCTTGTGCGCCGTGTCAATTCCCTCTATGTCAAGAGTCGAATCCGCCTCGGCGTAACCGAGCGTCTGCGCCTCCCTGAGGGCGTCGGCAAACGAGAGTTTGTCTTCGGTCATCCGGGTGAGGATGTAATTTGCAGTTCCATTGAGAATGCCGAAAATGGTGCTGATTTGGTTCGAGGCAAGCCCCTCACGCAGGGATTTGATAATGGGAATTCCACCCCCCACGGAGGCTTCAAAACCTAATGAAACCCCCTTTGTTTGCGCAAGTGCGAACAGTTCGTTGCCCTCATGGGCAAGCAGCGCTTTGTTTGCGGTAACTACATGTTTTCCACTTTCAATGGCCGTGCGGATAACTGTTTTTGCAGCTTTCAACCCGCCTATAAGCTCGATTACAATTTGGATTTCCGGGTCTTTCAGAATATCGTCAATATTTCTGGTTAGCAGTTCGGGTGGGACCGTAACCGGCCTCTCGCGCTCGAGGTCAAGGTCGGCTACACGTCGAAGTTCCAGAGAGACCCCGAGCCTGCTCATTATCACATCGGCGTTTTCCCTGAGCACCTGAACGACCCCGCAGCCGACAGTTCCCCAACCTGCAAGCCCGACGCCAATTTTGCGCATAAAGCCCCCTGTAAAAGTGAAACCTGTCCCCTCCGCTCATTGGCAAAATCAACAGGACACAGGCAGGCGCTTGGCCTTAATAATATACAAAGCTGATTTCGAAAGGGCTAACCCACGCTCGCCCGCTTTCGAGGAGAAACTGTTTTTTGCAACGCCTTGCGAAGGCCTCTTATGGCCTGCTTCGTCCGCATTTCGTTCTCAACCAGGGCGAAGCGCACAAAATCATCGCCGTATTCGCCGAATCCCAGTCCTGGTGAGACCGCCACCTTGGCCTCTTCAATGAGGTATTTGGAAAAACCCACCGAACCCATCCATCGGAAAGATTCGGGAATCCTCGCCCAGACGAACATGGTCCCTTTAGGCTTTTCGGTCGTCCACCCTACGCGGTCCAAGCCGTCAATTAGAATGTCGCGCCGGGATTTATATACCGAAACAATCTCTTGCACGCACGACTGATCGCCTTTCAGCGCCACTGTGGCCGCAATCTGTATGGGCTGGAATACGCCGTAATCCAGGTAGCTCTTTATGCGTGTCAAAGCGCCCACCATTTCCGCATTGCCCACGCAGTAGCCGATCCGCCATCCCGCCATGCTGTAGCTCTTGGACATGGAAAAGAATTCGACGCCGACTTCCCTGGCGCCCGAAGCCTGAAGAAAGCTCGGGGCCCTGTAGCCGTCGAAAGTCAGATCGGCATAAGCCAGGTCATGAATTACCATAATCCTGTGTTCACGAGCAAATTCAACGATCTTATTGAAGAAATCCAGGTCGACGACAGTAGTGGTTGGATTGTGCGGAAAACAAATGATCATCAGCTTCGGCTTGGGCCACGTCTGCTTTATGGCGATCTGGAGATCTTCCAGGAAGTTGCGGTCCGGCCCGATCGGGACCGATCTGACGTCCCCCCCGGCTATGATCGCCGAGTAGGGATGGATGGGATAAGTTGGGTTGGGAGCGAACACGACGTCTCCGGGGCTGATCAGCACAAGCACCAGGTGGGACAATCCTTCCTTGACGCCGATTGTGACCACCGCTTCTCTGTCCGGATCGAGATCGACGTCATAATTTCTCTTGTACCATTCGGCCACTGCTTCGCGCAGACGGGTTATTCCCCGCGACGCCGAATAGCGGTGATTGTGCTTCTTTCTGGCCGCCTCGACAAGCTTTTCTATTATGTGTTTGGGCGCCGGGAGGTCAGGGTTTCCCATTCCCAGATCGATGATGTCCTCTCCGGCCCACCGCTTGTCCATTTTAAGGGCGTTCACCTCGGCGAACACGTAAGGCGGCAGCCGGTGCATTCTGCTTTTTTCGGCAATGTTGAAGCTCATTATTGTCATTCTCCACTTAAGGCTGTGAGTCTGTGAAGGATAATATTTTAGTTCCCGAAATGTCAAACATAACGTTGTCAAGAGTGCAGACCCGATGACCCCTTGCTTCGCCGGTCTTTATTCAAAACAGCCAAAGTGTTCTAATAAAATATCTCCGTGTTAAAACTTGTGCGCAACGATGCGGTTCTGCTAAATTAATTCGCGATTTTGATTCTATAGATGCCGGAGCGCGAAGACAAGCCTATGAAACAGGTCATTCTGGGAACAGCCGGCCACATCGACCACGGAAAGACCTCGCTTATAAAGGCCCTGACCGGAATCGATACGGATCGACTGAAGGAAGAAAAACTGCGGGGGATCACAATCGAGCTCGGGTTTGCGCACATGGACATGCCCGGAGGAGAACGCCTCGGGATAGTCGATGTGCCCGGCCATGAGAAATTTGTCAAGCATATGGTCGCAGGGGCCACAGGGATCGATTTGGTAGCGCTGGTGATCGCAGCCGACGAAGGCATCATGCCTCAGACTCGAGAACACATGGAGATTTGCGAACTCCTTCACGTAAAAAAAGGACTTGTTGTTCTCACCAAGGCCGACCTCGTCGACGATTTGGACTGGTTGGAGATGGTGCGCGAGGACGTAGTGGAGTTTCTTAAGGGTACTTTTCTGGAGGGGAGTGAAATCATTGCCGTCTCGGCGGTCACCGGCGAAGGGTTGGAGGATCTCAAAAAATCGCTGGCCCGACTTTTTGCCGAGGTCGAATCGAAAAGTTCGGAAGGCCCGTTTCGGCTGCCGGTCGACCGGGTATTCACAATGCGCGGGTTCGGCACCGTCATTACTGGAACGAGCATTTCCGGGCGGCTTCGGATCGGAGACCCCGTGGTGATCTACCCTAATGGACTCAAAAGCAAAGTGCGGGGGATCCAGGTTCACGGAAACGACGTGCAGGAAGTTCTGCCGGGCCAGAGGACCGCTGTAAATCTCCAGGGCATGGAGCGGGCGCTCATCGAGCGTGGAAACGTACTGGCCTCTGCGGGCGCGCTTTGCCCTTCCCACATGATAGACATTCAACTCGAGCTTCTGCAAAGCGCTGCGAGACCGCTCAAGCACAGGGCAAAAATCCGCTTCCACACCGGCACCGCCGAACACCTTGCGACAATCATCCTGCTCGACCGGGAGGAATTAAAGCCGGGCGAGAAAACCTTTGCCCAGGTAAGGCTCGATCAACCTACCGCTGTCTTGCGCGGAGACCGTTTTGTGCTCCGCTCCTATTCGCCGGTTTTCACAATCGGCGGGGGCGCCGTCCTTCACCCCCTTCCCCGAAAGCACAAGGGGTCGGCCAAACGGCCAGCCGCCAAGGCGCTCGAAAAGCTCTTTAAGAGCTCGGATTCCGACATAATCCTCTGGCACCTTCAGGACGCCGGCTGGGCCGGGCTTGGCGAGGCCGAACTCCGGATAAGGACCAATGTGCCGCAAAAGTTTCTTGAAAAAATGCTTCAGCAATTTACGAGCGCCAGGAAGGTTGTGCTCTACGACAAGGAAAACAGGAGGCTGATTCATCCGGATGCGCTGGAAGAAATGAAATCCTCCGTCACGGCAATTCTGGCCGACTACCATAGTCGTTTTCCGCTGAAGGCAGGAATGCCCAAAGAGGAAATCCCGGCCCTTCTTTCAAAGCCTATAGACGGAAAACTCTACAATTTTGTCCTGCGGCAGCTTGTCGAAGCCGCCCAACTTGCCCAGGAGATGGAATGGGTGCGCCTGACCACGCACAAAGTGGCCCTGAGCAAAGACGAGGATACCATCCGGCAAAAAATCGAAAAGGCCTTTCGGGAATCCGGTCTGCAGCCGCCCTTCTTCCGGGAAGTCGCATCCGGATTGCCGGGAACCTCCAAACAGCACCAGGAAGTGCTCGAATGGATGCTGGCCAGGGGCGTTCTCGTAAAAACGAAAGAAGAAATCTACTTTCATGCCGCCGCAATGGCCGAGCTTCAAAATCGCCTGGTAGCATGGCTGCGAGAGCACGGCGAAATCACGACTCCGCAATTCAAGGAGATGACCGGAGCAAGCCGCAAATATACGATCCCGCTCCTCGAGTACTTTGACGCGCAGAAAGTTACCATTCGGGTGGCTGAGGTGAGAAAACTCAGAGGCGCCTGACCGAAGACGGATGTCGGAAATAGGATGCCATGCAGATGGGCACTGCTATTGGCATCGCCTATCATCAGGGCAGTAATTATTCTGTTAGGCCAGGAATTCCTGGACAAGCCGCTCCCACCCGATTTCAGGCGCTTCTTTGAAAACGTCCCTGGCAGGCTCGCTATCGGGAGCAACCAGTGAAAGTCGTGATTCCTCGGCCAGCAAGGAGTTCAGGTACATCGCCTCCTCGTCAATCCATGACAGGCCCTCCGAGTCAAAAAACAGGTTGTTTAGATTTTCCTGGAGGTTTGAGGGCTGAATGACCATAAGCCAGCCGTCCTCATAGGGCGCATCATTGGCGATGAAAGCTTTATCACGAAGGTTGTGGTTCACTGCTACCACCACCCCGTCCACCGGACTGATTATCACGGCTTGCCTGCCGGACCGCTTCAGAATCGCGGCCGGTTGACCCTGGCGCAAGGTCGAGCCCGGAGGCGGCGCCTCGATTTCATCCTGCTGCCCCAGCAACCGCAGGGCGAAGTCATCGATTCCCACACGCACCCAGCCGCCATACTCGACCCGAGCCCAGCTATGACCTCGGTGATAGTAGTAATTGCGGGCCATGTCGTATCCCGATGCGCTGCCATGGTTTGTGCGCCTCGTACCGGGCAGGCGGGCGGCATCTTCGATCATCTGTTCAACCGGACAATTTGCGCAGTCCGGGGAAGAGCACAGGCCGTAGGAAATTCGGCCGCTTAGCATGTGTCGGCACTTGCCCTTCGACATTGACCACATCGTGCCGCGGGCGCCGCTCTTTCCACACGCTGCGCCTTTATCTTCGAAAGAGGCCCGGACCATTTTTTCAACCGAACACCCGAGGCAGTCGAAGGCGGAGGTGCACGCTGTGGATTCGATCACACCGGCTTTGCTCCAGATGCACTCCTCATTTGGCATCGAAAACACCACCGGCAGCCCTGTCCGTTTGCGATCCCCCGTGTCCATGATGACCTCCTTTTTATTCACAAGAACCTGAATTGTTCCCTAGCCAATTTCGATCATGTTTACATGAACATTGAGCATGATTCGAGCCAACAACTCACATCCAGCGGGAATTTTTACAACAGCGCGTTTTTATTGTTTTTTGTGAGAGTGAGTTATATGGCGGGTTTGAAAAAGTCAGGTTAGAGGGTTGAGGGTAGTGCCGCATATTGCATCAACATCAGCTTCAATTTAAATATTTCAAGCAATCCCGATGATATAGAGTGCAGATGCACTTCGCCACACTATGGTGCAGTATGCGGCATTTTGAATCACCGCCTCTTTGCCATTATTTATCATTGTGAAAAGGCAGGGGTGCCAATAGTATTGTTAAGGAAATCTGGAGGCCAACAGCGATAGTGGCGGCAGTACATCGCCTGATGGTGCAGCGTGCAAACACTTCGGGAGTGCCCTATTTCGAAACCGGTGCAGAGAACGATTGATAAATAGGAGGAAGGCATGGCCGTGCGGTTTCATCCCCATGCTCTGGAACTTATCCAGGAACGGGGAGCTACAGAGGATGAAGCGGCAGAGACCGTGGAGTACGGCGAGCGATTCCCCGCCAAGTTCGGACGCACGGGTTTTCGAAGGAATTTTCCGTTCGGTGCAGAGTGGCATGGCAGACAAGCATGGCACCAAACAAGTGGAGGTCTATGCAGTCCAAGAGGGTTCAGAATGACTTGTTATCACGGTCATTACTCGCTATTTCTGAATCGGACGAAGGAGGTTCAGCGATTATGAGATTCAGTTACGATCCTCGATACAACATTGCTTACATTCGCTTTCAGCCAAAATCTTCCGGGGCTGAGTCCATCTAGGTCAGCGATGAACTGATTGTCGATATGGCTCCTGACGGAACGATATACGGTATCGAATTGCTGAACGCAAACGAACAACTCCAACGCGGAGATATGGGGAAGCTCCTGGCGGCCAATGAAGCCACCGGGGAGCAGATCGAGCTGCCGTTGTCAATCCGGTAAGGCAAAAATCCCCCCGCACCCAAAAGTGCGGGGGGATTTTTTAGAAGGGGGATGAGGCGGCGGCGTCCTACTCTCCCACGCAGTTTGCCCGCGCAGTACCATCGGCGCAGAGGAGCTTAACGACCGTGTTCGGGATGGGTACGGGTGTGGCCTCCTCGCCATAGCCACCGCCCCAAGACGTATGTGGGGTATCGCAGACAACCCGGAGCCGATACCCGGTTTGCGTGGCTCAGCACCAATATCCGAACAGGGGTATTATGTTTTTCCTGAGTTTTAACCCGTTGTCCTGCAGGACCTAAGAGGATGGTCAAGCCGCACGGCCTATTAGTACCGGTTAGCTAAAGACATTGCTGCCCTTACACACCCGGCCTATCAACCTCGTAGTCTACGAGGGGCCTTCAGGCAGGTAAAACCTGCGGGAATTCTCATCTTGGGGTGGGTTTCCCGCTTAGATGCTTTCAGCGGTTATCCCTTCCGAACGTAGCTACCCAGCGCTGCCCCTGGCGGGACAACTGGTACACCAGAGGTCCGTCCATCCCGGTCCTCTCGTACTAGGGACAGATCCCCTCAAAATTCCTCCGCCCACGGTAGATAGGGACCAAACTGTCTCACGACGTTTTAAACCCAGCTCACGTACCGCTTTAATCGGCGAACAGCCGAACCCTTGGGACCTGCTCCAGCCCCAGGATGCGATGAGCCGACATCGAGGTGCCAAACCTCCCCGTCGATGTGAACTCTTGGGGGAGA
>CAWDTD010000003.1:1157500-1420616 GCA_963805125.1 uncultured delta proteobacterium
CAGTCAATAGGAAAAACATCAAAATGCCGGATAGCAGGACGAAACGGGCCGGATCAGGGAATTTTTGGCAAGCGTTCACCACAGAGACGGGGCATAGTCCGGTCAAGGAGAGGGCACAGAGGGAAACGCAGTGGAAACGGAAAACAGACCCTAAAAAGAGCGGGGAAATGATTTTTCACTTTAAAGATCCCCCCCACCCCCAGAGCCGATCCATGGTTTACTCCCGGTTTTCCTCTGTGCCTCTGTGGTGAACGGGTACAATTTTTGAGAGTCGGGGGTCGAGAGAGTGCAGTGGGGCTTAGCGTGGAATCTACAAATGTGCTATAAAAGACAATCGTGGCACAGACGAAAACAGCCTACCCCGCCGCATGTTTTTAATGAGGGTTGGTATCCCGGAGGCAAAGTTCGCAATATTTTAACGTATTCCACGGAAGCCAGGAGTGGGAGCCATGACAATTATAGATGTATTCGTTAAGCGGTTCGTATTTATTATCAACATAGTTTTCGTGATCTATTTTTTAACTGGCTTCAACATGGTATATCCCGCACCTGAAGGTAAATCTCTAAATCCTGAATGGATGCATGATGACTTGCAAGGTATTGGAATGCTACTGCGAACGATACCGATGGAGGATCATAACACAGTAGAAGAACTTAAGGAGAGCCTGGAGGGAGAATGGTCGATTGAAGATGATGCTCTTGGCTTTGGCGCCCGGAGGTCAAGATTTGGCAAAGGACTCGGATATACTTCAATCTATGTTGATGCATTTTCCTTCAATGGAAGGATAGGGTTTTTTGAAATCAGTGTCTATAAACCGAGAGAAGAAGACTGGTTTTTAATGCGAAAAGACATGATTGAAACATGGACCTCCCAAGGTGGTCCGCCCTTCAAGGAAGATGAGTATAAATTGTTTTTTCAAAAGAGATTCGATGGAGTGTTCGATCCGTATTACAAGACTGTTGCCGAAGAATTAGGCGCTCAGCGATCAGTGGATGTTCCATCAGAGCTCAAAGCGGCCTATGATTATTTGACCTCTCCGTTGAACAACACCCGCGTAGGAGATGGAATTTGCGGCTTACATGGACCAGTTTTAGAAGGAAAAAGATCCATCGACTTGCTGATCAAAGCTAAAAGAGTGGACCTTATTGAGAACGTTTTGAGAGGTTATAATCCGGGCGGGCGTATTTATGCAGCGATTGCCCTGCTTAGAATGGAACGGCGGGGACTTTATTTAGAACCGGCGATAACCGAGACAATAGAAAAAGTTGGCGCACTCGACATACCTATAACTAGTTGTGCCGGGTGCATCGTGCATGGCGGACAAAGAGGAGAGGACGTCATCAAAGCATTTGCGGGGAGAAGAGCCGCCCTAAGATCGAAGAAGTGAGAAAAGCGCACGGCAATGATGCCCCTGTCCCCCCGTCCCCCGCTGGTGTTGGCCACGCGCGCTGGCGCGTTACGCCAATCGCCGGCACCTCGCGGGGCGTAGAGATTGGCCCGCGC
The DNA here is from genome assembly GCA_963805125.1 of uncultured delta proteobacterium. Lineage (GTDB taxonomy): Bacteria > Desulfobacterota > Syntrophobacteria > Syntrophobacterales > Syntrophobacteraceae > SbD1. The sequence goes on from CAWDTD010000003.1 coordinate 1,159,005, forward strand.
ATCTCGGATAAACCTTGTTGACGAGACGCCTTGGTACAAGGGTGGCAAGCTCGATTGGCTGTGGGTGATGACCAATCCTGTGGTTGCCTTCTTTATGATACATACCAATCGGTCCAAGGAGGCCTTCGAAAAACTCATCGGCGCCTTGTGTGGCATTCTGGTGAGCGACAACTACGGCATTTATAAAAAATGGATAAACAAGAAGCAGACCCGCCCGGCGCAGAGGGGGGACCCCGAAGTCGCCAGCTTTGGCAAGTGGTCGGGCTTAAAGTGGAGTTGGAGCGTCTGATAAATATGGCCAAAGCCCCACCGACTATCGGAGAGTGGCGGGCATTCTTTACAAGATTTTGCCATCTTATCGCCCTGTACCGGGACAGCAAGAGCGAAGCGGGCACGTATGTGCGCCTGCTCGAAGAAGAGATGGACTCTCTCTTTCTTTTCCTGACAGAAGAGGGAGTGGAGCCCACCAACAACTTTCGCGAGCGCATAATCCGGTTCGCAGTGCTCTGGCGCAAACGAAGCCAAGGCGCCAAAAGTGACAAGGGAAACCGCCGGGTTGAGCGCATCCTTTCGCCAAGGCAAACGTGCCGACTTCATGCAAAGTCCACCTTTGATGTGCTCGTCGATGCATTCACCTGGTTTTTCAAAAAACAGGACCCTGATCTCATATGGAATTGTCAGGCTAAAATTTAGATACCCTGCGCTTAGTTACGATGAAACCGTATCCTTTTCTTATCATTAGAACCGTTTTTCACGCGGCCTTCCAACATTTCTTAAAATCCTTCCCCCTCTCGCGGGCTGTCGCCATTTCTTGCGCAGTTGCTGCTTCAAGCAATCCCGCTGCCTACTTCTTTACACTCGTACTCGCCGAACTAGACTGCGATCCGGAATAAGACTGAGTACCGGTCCCGGCACCATTGGCAAAAGTGTATGACTGAGACTGCGAAAGCGACTGCGTACCCGTCGCAGAGGCACTGGCTTGCGTCATGGAGCCGGTGGTGGTCACAGCAGCAGCACTGGTAGAAATCATGTCCGCCGATCCAAACATGGTCTGGATTGTTCCCTCATCGGTATAGTGGTCTTTATTTTTCGTTTTGGTGTCCTGGACAGTAAAATCCGTCGTGTCGTCCCCATTTGATATTTTGCCGGTTTTCGTCTCCGTTGTCGTATAGCTAACTCCATTTTCTTTAAACTTCGTAATTTGGACTCCCTGTTGATACACGGCAGCGTCATTGGCGGATGCAATTGCGCTCCCCGTATCGCAACTGATGCATTGAGCCATAACGGGTATCGGTATGGAAATCAACATGATGATTAGCAGTACCCTGATACAGTTATTCATGTGGGCCTCCTCTAACTTATTCTAATTCAATCGACCTTTGTGGACGGCACTTAACCTTCGCTCATTACCAGTCCAACAGAAATAATGGCTGCCAGTACCTCCCAAAAATGTTCCACCGCCTGATATGAGCAAACATCCCTCTTGAGTGCCTCGCTCATAGAGGATTAATTGCCGCTACCTTCGGTCGTAACCTTTACTGCTTCTCTTTCCCTGCTTCCATCACTATCCTTCGAATCACTGCTGTTACTGGTGGTAAAATCACCGTAGCTCACAGGAACAATTTTGGAAGCAGTCAATGGCGCCGGGGCTGCTGCTCCACTTGATCGTTGGGCAACAGTATCTTTGGGCGTAGCCGTCTCATGCTTTGTTTCCTTTAGAGGAGAAGTGCTTTGGGGTTCGATCGTCTCATGTTTTACCTGAAGTACAGTGGACCCGGGATACATTTCCAGTGTACCTGCAGCGGGTGTAACGGGCTGTCTGCTGCTCGGCGAATAAAATCCGCTCACACCCGTTCTCTTCTTGAAATACTGCACGTTCATCCACGGTTTCGACACGTAGCCTGCATGAGCTTTAGTGTAACCAATGCCTCCGGCAGCTACATTACCTATCCCACTGCTTGCACCCAGGCTCACGACCGACAAGCTGTTATTGATGCCAATACCCCAGGAAGAAGCACACATGTCTAATGAGGCACCTTCCACATACTCCATGGTATCCGCACCAATCTTCAAACCATCAGCGATTGCCCTTCCGAGGATTTTGAAGGAGCTGGTTTCCGAATCACCCTTAATCAGATTGATACCGACCAACTGGTACATCTGATGGAATGTCGCCTCTTCCTCCTGGTTTGCCGGCTTTGTGACAATCACCTGGCATGCAGCAGGTATGATCGTTGGTTTGGAACTCTCCCCTGGAGGTATAAATGAAACTAACTGAGTAGTAACTTTACCGCCTGGTTGCGAAGCTAACTCTTCTGCTACAAACGCTGGAATCACATCTTGCAGATGCAGCAGTTCAGAGGCTTTATGCGTGTTTCCATCAGGCATAATGAGCGGACTCCAATACCCACCGACCTGTGGATATGGCACACCATTCGCTGCGTAGGGCCACATGACGGAAGGACTACTATTCATACTCTGTACACCACCTACCATGGACTGCTGGGTTTGCTGCTGCTGCTGCTGTTGGGCAGTATTGTCAGTAGTAGTACCGGAATATGCAGTACCAACCACCAGGAATAACGCCAACGCTACGGCGGCACTAACTGCCAGTAACTTTTTCATGATGCATCCTCCTTATAGCTATGTAACTTGTAACTTTGTACTTTAAATGTCACTTCGTCACTCGAACCATCCGGTTCAATCTCTGCTGAACTGTAAGTTGCCCCTGGGCCGCAACGGCTTAGGATCAAGCCCACACCTCCCTGCTGTCGCCGGCTTCCGTGACGAGCATGGAATCCTTTCGTTGCCGACCCACCCTTTCCAGTTAGTGAGGGGAGGAGGGGAGGGACGTATTAAAGATCCCGCCCCTCTCTTTTTTCTTACCGGCTCACTTGGCCAGGTCGAAGTTAGTTCAGCGAACTCGCGCCGGTAACTGCGAAGGTGCCCCCATTGTAGTGCGTGGCTCCCGAACCGGTGACAGTACTACCATTCCAAGCAGGAGCATTCAGAGTGAACGCGACGTCCCAAGTATTTTGTCGAAGAGTCTGGTATGCCCCGGAAATAGCGAGAGAAGTAGCACCACCCACAACCGTGACGTCTGCGATCGAGGACGCGGCTAGGTTGGCGCCACCGGAGATCCCCTCTCCTATTTGATGAATGTTATCAAATGACTTGGTTTTATCGTTGTTGTCAACGTATGTCAGACTTACGTTGCCGGTGAAAAAACCATAGACATCAGTACCAGTCACACTGAAAGGATCACCATCTCCAAACGAGAAATCGGCAAGACCACCGTTGAGAGCTCCGTATCCACTGAGTGTCAACGACTTAGTCTTATCATGATTATCCGTGATTATGAAATCATGAGCATCGGAATAAAAGACTCCCTGGTCATAGGAGGCAGTGAGGCTGGCGCTTGCCTGACTCTCGCCGGTACAGCTTATACAATAGGTGGGACCGAGAGTACCCTCATTAAGCGGCTGCGCCATCGCGACCATCGGGACGAGAGCCAGGGCCAATAAGGCCGACAGAACGATAAACTTTTTCATAATAGTTTCCTTTCTTGTAAAACAGTTACATGAAATTAGACAAACCAACCTTTCCCAAGGACTTCTTCAGTAGGGGGTTGCCGGCCCTCCTTCAAGCTTATGGCTTTGCTCCTCCTTCATTTTATCCTGTCCTTCTTGAGCCGCCGTGTAATACAGCAGATCGCCAACATAAACCGAATCGGCAATAGTCCCGTCGTTTCCAACGAGCTCTACTTTGATTCCAAGTTTGGTGGTGTCCGCACTCGGGAGTACCCCTGCCACAAATACTTCATTAAATTCCTTAATTCCTTCATAGTATAAAAAAGTAGCACCATCCTTGTTTGGATTATTCGCTTCGCCTAAAAAAGTAGCACCATCCTTGTTTGGATTATTCGCTTCACCTAAAGAAGTAGCACCATCCTTGTTTAGATTATTCGCTTCAATTTTTGAAAGACGATACTTCAAAAGAGTAGGATTTTCAATTAACAGAACAATTCCTACTGACTTAGTATCATATGGCAAAGCATGAACATCTTCTAATGTCAATGGTTCTTGATCTCTTATCGTCTCTTCGTTTCCATCCCTTGAACGAATGACTCGGTCATATGTACGAATGTAATACCAGGAAACGTCCATTATCCTATCATTCATTTCCAAGTGCGCTGTCTTAGCTTGGTTTGGCAATCGGATATCATTCATTTTCACCACTACTTCTGGAGCAGTAACGCATCCGCTTAGTATACCTGCCAAAATGCTCACGGCCATTATAATGACGGGATATCCCATAGTAGTGCTAGTTCTAACCATAGCGCCTGCTTCTCTGCCGAGTAGAACAAATACCTGTCGATCATTATTGTATTGCTGCGGGCGATATTACACCCATAAAGATCGATCTCCCGTTTAGTTCCCTACCTCGCAGCAAGTTGGGTTTTCCCGTATTCTCCCTTTGTGATCTGACAACCTGCTACGACACCCCCCCGGTACAATGGAGCTACTACGATAGATCTACTACGGTAGATTTACTACAATAAATCTGTTACGCGAGGACGCATATCATAATCAATATGACTGCGGCAAGCTTAATTATTTTAGGCATAAAATTTCGCCTGTCAAGAAAAAAAATATAAATTTTAAAAACAATTTTGATTGAAAACTAAAGTAGTGTCGAGCATATCCTGCCTCCCCCCGTGGATTCCGGACATGGAGTTTTCCCTTATCCGGCCTTGTTTTGTCTCTTCACTATGCAGCCTTCACAGGGCTGAGCCGCGGCGGTCTGAGAAGCTCCAATCCTGCTTTCATGAGGTTCTCCAAAAGGGCCGGTGCAAGACACTTGCGCCGACGCCGGCTAAGCCTTTTGGCCCATCGGTAAAATCTTGCGACAACAAACCAGTCCATTTTAAAGAAAATACGGCCTGGACACCCGTGGGAATCATTTTGAACGTAAATCCCGGGAAGTCAAACTCGGCCTTTGCTTGTCGCATATCCACCACACGGGTCTTTGCCTCGTTTATGGCAAGGCCCTCCGACGCCAGAGTGTTCTTGAACCACTGAACCTGCCTTTCCGTGTATGGTTGTCTATGCAGGATGACAAAATCGTCCGCATAGGAGATCATACGGCAAGATGTCTTGTTAGTGATCAGGTTACTGAAATCGTTGAGGTAGATATTAGCGAAAAGCGGTGAAGGCACTCCTCCCTGCGGCGTTCCCGTATCGGGCTTCGTGATGTCGGCGGCTCCATTTTCATTCGTGCACAGAACCGGTGCACGAAGAAATTGGCGCAAAAGTGCCAGGATGCCCTTGTCACTTACACGCCTTTCTATCTTCTCCAGCAGCCTGTCATGAGGGATATTGTCGAAGTACCCCTTGAGGTCCGCATCGTACACACAGCGACAGCCCTTTTTGATCGAACTCTCGATGCGCTTTGGGGCATCAGCGGCACCGCGTTTTGGCCGGTATCCATAGCTGCCCCCGTTGAGGTCGGCTTCAAAGACAGGTTCAAAAGGTACAAGTCCTTTTCCCTCAATGTCCGAAAATGTAACTCCATCACATCCCGGACTGCCTCCATTGGTCCGGCACTGCCTGTAGGATTCCATCAGGACATCGAACCGACAAACCTTGTCGCAGAGACTGTAGAGCCGAAAGTCCATCTTTTGCTTCGATGAGCTCATCCGGCCTCCTGCCTGCCATGTTTTCCACTTCGGCCGGAACAGTGAGCAGTGAGAAACGAAATGCCTCAATTCCTCTAACACGCAGCCTATTGATTTTATTGCTACAATGCAAATTCAACAAGCTTCGCAGTGAACAGTGGTCCCGGATTAAAACCTTCCGGGATGAGGTAGTGAACGGGCGGTGTCGCTGATAATACAGGGCCAAAGGCAATGAGGGCAGTGGTCAGTGGACAGTGGTCAGTGAACAGTGATCCCGGATTAAAACCTTCCGGGATGAGGTAGTGAACGGGCGGTGTCGCTGATAATACAGGGCCTAATGCAAGTGCAGATTTGGCAACCAACTGATTTTATTATCAGTTTCGAATTTGATTTTTGCAATAACAGCCGATAACAGCGGGGCAAGACTGGGAATAGTGAGTAGTGAAGGGTAGATAGCCAATAGCAGATAATAAATACTGAATGGCATTTTTTAAACCTTCAAATCAGTCAAGGGTGAATGGTGACCGGAAACAATTATGAATTATCATCCCGCGAAGCGCGGGATACGAATGAAAATGCCGCACGTCGGCCCGAAATCCCTCAATTCCTCAATCACCATGTCGCTCAATCGCTGAATCCCGCAATTGCCGGACACGGACAAAAACCTCAATTCCCAAATGGCGGGCATACTATACATCAGATTATGAAGTTTGTCAAGTAGAAAGATGAAGTGGGCGCTGAACTGGTGGTGGGGGTGGTGGCAAAGGGCAAAAGGCAAAAGTAAAAACTCCCGGACACTGATGGAGGAGCGAAGCGGGGTGGATGAGCACGGATCACGGTATTTAAGTTCATTCTCCACGCTCCGCGAGGTATGGCCCCGGAGATCGAAGACCTTGCGCTCCATTAGCACCTCCCTGTTTTCGGCAGCTTATCGAAAGACCTCTTGTACCAAGTTGCGCTCAAAGAGGTAAAACCTCCATTCACAAAATCCCCCCTGCCCCCCTTTAGAAAAGGGGGGTTCCAATCGCCAATTCTTACCCGTATGGGCGCAACTTGGTATTAGGGTTAAGCGGGGTCCGGAAAAGCTTGAAATCCCGCGAAGCGCGGGACTGGATCCCGGCTGGATCCCGGCTGGATCCCGGCTCAAAGACACTGCCGGGATGACGTATTGCTGCTCTGAGCATGTTAGGGTTAAGGGCTTGTCCGTAAATAAAACCTTTGCGCTCGCATCCGGCTTTTGGCCTGCTTCGGCCGCTCCTCAATCGCAAAATCCTCGACGTAGCCCAGCTACGCCTGCGGTTTTGCTCAATCCTCGCGACCAAATCAGTCTCAAAATCCGGCGCGATCCCTAAGAGGCTTATTTACGGACAAGCCCTAAGTTGACAATGCACCAGCTACTGCTCACGCCGATTCGATCAAGACCGGCTCCAGGCGCGCCTGGAAAAAGCGCAGGTATTTGGGTTCGTAGACGAGTTTCAGGCCTTTTGCTTTTTCGCGGTTCCAGAAGACTTCCTCGATTGCTTCGGCGGTTACGTCCATGTGCGCCTGTGTATAGACCCGGCGGGGAATGGCGACCCGTACAAGCTCGAGCTTCGGGTAGCGGTGCTGTCCGGTTTCGGGGTCGCGGCCAGCCGAAAGGATGCCTCTTTCCATCGTTCGCACCCCGGCTTCGATGTAGATTTCGGCCGCAAGGGCCTGGGCCGGGAACCGGTCCTGCGGGATATGAGGATAGAAGCGCTTCGCATCCAGAAAAACGGCATGCCCTCCGATCGGGAGCACAATCGGCACGTCCCAGTCGATAAGTTTTTTACCCAGATACTCGACCTGGCCGACCCTGGCACGGATGTGGCCGTCATCGACCGATTCCTCGATGCCGCGCGCCATCGCTTCCATGTCCCGGCCGGCAAGGCCGCCGTATGTGTGAAGCCCTTCATAGACCACCACGAGATTTCGCGCGTCCTCGAACTTGTCCCGGTCGTTCAGGGCAAGCCAGCCGCCGATATTAACAAGGGTGTCCTTTTTTGCGCTCATCCAGGACCCTTCGGTATATGAGCAGAACTCGAGGAGGATATCGGCGACTTTTTTATCCCGGTACCCTTCTTCCCTTTGCTGGATAAAGTAAGCGTTTTCTATTGCCCGGGTCGCATCCAAAAGGACCGGAATGCAATATCGGTCGCAAAGGGTCCGAAGCTCGCGCACATTTTGCATCGACACGGGCTGCCCGCCGGCCATGTTCACTGTAGCTGCAAGGCTTACGTATGGAATCCTGTCGCGTCCGATTTTTTTAAAGAGGTCTTCGAGCTTTCCCAGATCGACGTTTCCCTTGAAAGGATGCTCGCTTTGCGGGTCGTGCGCCTCATCTACGATCACATCGACGAAAGCGCCTCCCGCAAGCTCCTGGTGGATTCTCGTAGTCGTGAAGTACATGTTTCCCGGGACGAAATCCCCCTTTTTTATGTAGATTTGCGAAACCAGGTGCTCGGCGCCGCGACCCTGGTGGGTTGGAACTATGTATTTGTATCCGTAAAATTTTTGGATATTGGCTTCCAGGTGATAGAAGTTACGGCTGCCTGCGTAAGCTTCGTCTCCAAGCATGAGTCCGGCCCACTGGTAGTCGCTCATGGCCGAAGTGCCGGAGTCGGTCAGCAGATCGATGTAGACGTCGGCGGACTTAAGGAGAAAGGTATTATACCCGGCCTCCTGCATGCGCTCCCGGCGGTAGTCGCGGGTGGTCCAGGCAACGGGTTCGACCATTTTCACCTTCCAGGGTTCGGCCCAGGACTTCCTGGAGGGGTCTCGTTTACGTGCGGTCGACATCATGACCTCCTTGATAGTGATTCACCGCAGAGGCGCGGAGAACGCGGAGAAAGAGAAAAAGATAAAAGCGCGGGGAGCATGGCCCCCCACACCCCCTCGCCGCTGCGCGGCTCAATGGGCGCTCGGCTACGCGCGAGGCGCGCACGGCCGAATAAAATGCTTCCCTCAGCATCCTGTGCATAATCTGTTCATTCCGCTTAGCAGGCTTAAGCCGCAGCTCTGCGGTGAATCTTTTTGGTTGCGGCCATGCCGCGCTGCGTCCTCTACGGTCAGGGTTCACCGAATTTTATCCCCTGGGCGAGAGGCATTTGCCCGGACCAGTTGATTGTGGAGGTTTGGCGGCGCATGTATGCTTTCCAGGAGTCCGACCCCGATTCCCGGCCGCCTCCGGAATCCTTCTCACCTCCGAAGGCCCCGCCGATTTCCGCCCCGGAGGTGCTGATATTGACGTTGGCTATGCCGCAATCGCTTCCCCGGCTGCTGAGAAACAGTTCAGACTCGCGCAGGTCGTTCGTAAAGATCGACGAGGTAAGTCCCTGAGGAACGTCGTTGTGGAACTCGATGGCCTGATCGAGGGTTTCATAGCGAATCATGTACAAGATAGGCGCAAAAGTTTCCCTCTTTACGATGGGCCAGATGTTTTCAACCTCGCAGATGCAGGGCGAAACGTAGGCGCCGGCATCATATATGCCGCCGGACAGGACTTCACCTCCATAGAGGACCTGTCCGCCCTCTTTTTTGATTTCTTCGAGCGCCGCTCTCATTGCTTCGACGGCCTTTACATCGATGAGCGGCCCCATGAGCACGCCCTGTTCCAGCGGGTTTCCGATCCTGACCTGCGTGTAGGCGGCGATGAGCAGTTGTTTAAAGCTGTCGAAAATCGAGTTTTGAACGATTAGCCTCCGAATTGTGGTACACCTTTGCCCGGCGGTCCCCACAGCCCCGAACAGGACAGCCCGGACCGCTAGGTTGAGGTCCGCATTTGGAGTAACGATAACGGCGTTGTTGCCTCCAAGCTCGAGCAGAGGTTTTCCGAGCCGCGACAAAACGACCTCCCCGACACGCCTTCCCATAGGCACGCTGCCAGTGGCCGAGATCAGCGGCAGCCGCCTGTCTGCGGCCAATCGTTCGCCGATGTCCTCTCCCGTGCCGATCACGACGTTCAAAATATCTTCCGGAAAGCCGCAATCTTTCGTGACGCGAGCCGCAATCGTGTTTGCGGCAACGGCGCAGAGCGGGACCTTGCTCGAAGGCTTCCAGACGACCGTGTCTCCTGCGATCAGCGCAAGCATTGCGTTCCAAGACCACACGGCAACCGGAAAGTTGAACGCCGTGATAACACCTATAGGGCCAAGCGGATGATATTGTTCGAACATGCGATGGCCCGGTCTTTCGCTGTGCATGGAAAATCCATAGAGCATGCGCGACTGGCCCACGGCAAAGTCGCACATGTCGATCAACTCCTGGACCTCGCCTTCGGCCTCCGCCAATATTTTGCCCATCTCGAGCGAGATCAAAGCGCCGAGGTCTTTTTTCCGCTCTCGAAAGGCGGCGCCGATCTGCCGGACCACTTCGCCGCGCTTCGGGGCCGGCACATCCCGCCACTGCAAGAAAGCCGCCGCAGCTTTTTGAACCACCTTCTCATAAGCGGCCGGGTCAGCCTGCCTGACCTTGGCGAGGATTTTCCCATCTATGGGCGATATGGATACCAGGGTCTTTCCCCGGCAGCCCAGGCGATCGAGTCCGCTCAGAGCGCCCTGGTTCAGTTCGCCGATGCCGAGCCTTCCGAGCAGGTCTTTCATTGAGTTCCTCCAAGTTCTAGCCGGCGAGCTTTCTTAGAGTTTGCTCGACAATCGAAAGCCCTGTGTCTATTTCCTCCGCGCTGATGGTAAGAGCGGGGCAAAAGCGAATCGTGCTTTCGCCGCAGCCGAGCAAGAGCAAACCGCTCTGGAATGCGCTGCGAACGACGAGATCGCGCAAATCGGGGACGCTCTGCTTCGTGACGCGGTCTTTGACGAGTTCCACACCCACCATCAGTCCCTTTCCGCGCACATCTCCCATGCATTCGAAGCTCTTCTGCATTTCGCTCAATCCCGCCATTAGCTGCCGCCCCCTGATTTCTGCATTCTCGATGAGACCTTTTTGGAGAAGATCGATGGTTACAAGGGCGGCCCGGCAGGAAACGGGGTTTCCGCCGAAAGTCGATGCGTGCGATCCGGCAGGCCAGTCCATAAGTTTGGCATTCGCGATCATGGCCCCGAGCGGCATGCCGGAAGCAATTCCCTTGGCAAGGGCCATTATGCCCGGCTCAACGCCGAAGTGCTCCATAGCGAACATTTTTCCGGTTCTTCCCATCCCGGATTGAATCTCGTCGGCAACGAGAAGTATGCCGTATTTTTTTGCCAGTTTGGCAAGTTCCACGTGGAATTCGGGGGGCGGTACGATATATCCGCCCTCTCCCTGAATCGGTTCGACGAATATGGCCGCTACTTCCTCCGGCGGAATGCTGTTGCGGAAAAGAGGGTCTTCTATCCACCGCACGCATGCCGAGCCGCAGGTCGGATAACGGGCGCCGCAGGGGCAGCGGTAACAGTTTGGGTACGGCACGTGGGTAATACCCGGCACGAACGGGTGGTAATACTTTTTCTGATAAGCTCTACTTGCGGTGAGCGAAAGCGCTCCCATCGTCCTTCCATGAAATGCGCCGAAAAAAGCGATCATCTGTTCTCGCCTGGTATGATAGCGGGCGAGTTTAAACGAGGCCTCCACGGCCTCTGCGCCGGAGTTGCCGTAAAAGACCCTGGCCCCGCCCGTCATATGGGCAATCTCGGCCAGCTTTTCGGCAAGAACTATCTGGGGAGAATAGTAGAAATCCGTTCCCGACATGTGAATCAATTTCCCGGCCTGGTCCCTGATTGCCTTGACGACTTCAGGATGACAATGCCCGGTTGAGTTAACGGCTATGCCTGCCGTGAAATCCAAGAACCGATTCCCGTCAACATCCTGTACCCACACTCCCTGCGCCTTTTCGACAACCAGCGGATAAACCCTTGTATAGGATGGCGAAACGAACCTGGCGTCGGTGCGGATCAATTCCGAAGCTTTCGGCCCCGGCAGAGGGGTCCTTATTCGCGGAGTTTTCATGTTTGTTCCCGGTTTTTTTAAGTGCTTGTGCAACCCACGCATGGAATAAGTCCGCTTTTTCAGTAATCTGTTACCCTAAGTCAATCTTACGAGGATGGTCACTAAAATAGTTATTCGTATTTCGAATGCCAGACCCGCCACTTCGGCAGGAACGCAGGCGAGCAAAAAAAACCCACACCATGTGCAGCCCGCCCACCCATCCGGCCCACTCACCCGGAAGCGGCGCCGGGTTTTCCAAATGGACAATAGCTTTTGCCCTCTGGCAGAAAAAAAAGCCTGTACTTATATTGCTTGTGCAATCCAGGAGTATTTTGCACAGTCCCATTTTTCTGTTTGTTTGCCTATCCACATTTTCAGACAGTTTCGAGGTAAGAGAAAGAATAATGCCGACAAGAGAAATCGAGCTCCCATACCGCGTCAAATACCTTTCGATCCTGGACCAGGACGGGCAGGTCGACAAATCGCTCGATCCGCAACTCCCCGACGAACTGCTGCTGAAACTCTATCGAGCCATGCTGCTTGCGCGAAGATTCGATGAACGGATGCTGATCCTTCAGAGGCAGGGCAAGATAGGGACTTTTGCGCCGATTAAGGGGCAGGAGGCGCAGATCGGAGCAGTGGCCGCCTTGAATCCCGATGACTGGATCGTGCCCTCCTTTCGAGAAGGTGCTGCCGAAATCTGGCGTGGAAAGCCCATGGAGCGCATACTTCTCTACTATAGCGGCTACAACGAGGGCGGGTACACACCGGAGGCAATGAACCTGCTTCCCGTATCCGTTCCTGTCGGCTCGCAAATGTTGCATGCCGTAGGAATAGGGTACGGGCTGAAGTACCGCGGTCAAAAGACTGTCGCAGCGACATTTTTTGGCGACGGGGCGACCTCGCAGGGGGATTTCCATGAAGCCATGAATTTCGCCTCGGTCTATCAGGTCCCCGTCATTTTCATATGTCAGAACAACCACTGGGCGATATCCCTGCCCAGGAGCCGGCAAACCCATTCAAGGACCCTGGCTCAAAAAGCGATTGCTTACGACATGCCGGGTCTTCAGGTGGATGGAAACGACATTCTCGCGGTTTACAACGCTGCCAAAGATGCGGCGGAGCGCGCCAGAAGCGGAGGCGGACCAACTCTTATAGAAATGGTGACTTACCGGCTCGCCATGCATACTACGGCCGACGACCCGAAAAAGTACCGCACCGAGGAAGAGGTCAGGGAGTGGGAGAAACGCGACCCGATCACCCGGTTTGAGAAATACCTGAGAGGCGGAGACATTCTCGACGACGGGAAAGCACAATCGATCGGCGAGGAAGTCAAAACGGAAATCAGCTCGGCGGAGCAGCGCTGGTCGGAGTTTGTCGCAAAGGGGAGCGATCCTGTGGACATGTTCGAGCATGCCTATGCGGAACTGGACCCGACGCTGCGCGACCAGAGGGAAATGCTCAAAAGGGAACTGGAAGAAAAACGCCTTGAAAAGCAGTAGCAAGGCGCCCCGCGAATGCCCCGTGTCGCGGAGCGTGGAGAATGAGCGGGCGCCTTCCGCGCTCCGCGAAGCACCTTTCCGCCTAAAGGCGGTAAATTGAATGACCGGATTATCGTTCAGGGGCGCCCACCGGGCGCGGAGTGTTGTTTATAAGTCTATCTTACGAGGAGCAGGGAGCAAGGAGCGAGTAAACCGGTCTTCTTCCGGCTTCCCGTTTTTTTCCCGGAGATTTCATCAATGCCCAAAATGAATATGGTTCAGGCCATAAACATGGCTCTCCGCCAGGAGATGGAGAAGGACGACAGGGTTATCCTGCTGGGGGAAGATATCGGAGTGGACGGCGGGGTGTTCCGTGTGACAGACGGACTGCTCGACAAATTCGGGCCGCAACGGGTGCTGGACACCCCGCTTGCCGAATCCGCAATTGCCGGATTCTCGATCGGGATGGCGATCTACGGGCTTCGACCCGTATGCGAGATGCAGTTTTCCGGCTTCAGCTACTTTGCTTTCCACCAGATGGAGGCTCACGCGTCCAGGATGAGGCCCAGGTCACAGGGCCGCTACAGTGTTCCCATGGTGTTGAGAGCCCCCTATGGCGGTGGGGTAAGAGCGCTCGAACACCATTCCGAGAGCCGTGAGATTTATTGGGCGCAAACGCCGGGGCTGAAGATGGTAATCCCTTCCACTCCCCGCACGGCCCGCTCACTTATGATAAGCGCCATTCGGGACCCCGACCCGGTTGTTTTCTACGAGCCCAAAGCCCTCTATCGGGCCTTCAGGGAAGAGGTACCCGAGGAAGAGGAATCTTTCCCCATCGGCAAGTCCCGGATAGCCCTGGAGGGCAGCGACATCACCCTCATATCCTACGGCGCAAGCCTCAGGCCGACGCTCGAGGCCGCATCGGAGTTGGGTGACAAGGATGGGGTGAAATGTGAAGTTATAGATCTGCTTTCGTTATCGCCTCTGGACGACCAACTCTTCATTGAATCAGTCAAAAAGACCGGGCGAGCCGTCGTAGTGCACGAGGCCCACTGCAGCTATGGAGCGGGCGCCGAAGTGGTTGCCAGAATAGTGGAAAAGGCGCTGCTCTATCTTGAAGCCCCCGTCCGCAGAGCAACCGGCTTCGATATTGTCATACCGTTGTATCAGTTCGAGCAGGATTATTTGCCCGGTGTGCTCAGGATCAAAAGGGCGGTTCGCGAAACCCTGGCATTTTAGCTCTGGAGGATCGTATGCCTGTCGAGTTCAAGCTTCCGGACCTGGGAGAAGGAATCCACGAAGGCGAGATAATCGAAGTTCTAGTTCATGCAGGGGACAAAGTCGAAGACGGACAAACGGTGCTGATCGTCGAAACCGACAAAGCGACCGCAGAGGTCCCATCGCCGGTCACCGGAACGGTGAAGGAAGTAAGGGTAAAACCCGGGCAGACTGTCGCGGTGGGGCAGGTGCTCATCGTCTTTCTAAAGGAGGGCGAGACCGAGGAGGAGACAGGAGCCAAACCGCCGCAGAAGAGAAGCGAGAAGCGGGAAGCAGTAAGCGAAAAGCTCTTCACGAAAAGAGAAGAAGGGAAGGAGGAGAAGGCCCCTGCCAGGCCTTCCGAGGGTGTGGTCGCCGCCGCCCCTTCCACCCGGCGCCTGGCGCGAGAGCTTGGTGTAGATATCAGCCAGGTAAGGCCCAGCGGTCCGGGAGGGCGGGTCACCCCGGAGGACGTACGCACGTTCGCCGAGGGCGCCGGAGGGCCCGAAGCCGAAAAGGCGCCTCCGCCGGCCCCGGAAGCCCCTCCGCCCGAATTCGACCAGATCGGCCAGGTCGAGCGAATTCCGCTACGGTCCGTGCGCCGAACCACTGCGAAACACGTTGCCGTTGCGTGGTCTCAGATTCCCCATGTCACGCACATGGACACGGCGGACCTTACCGAACTCGAGGCATTTCGGCGCAGGCACAAAGAGCAGGTCGAGGCGCAGGGCGGCGTTCTGAGCCTGACGGTTTTCGCTGTCAAAGCAGCCGTGGCGGCGCTCAAAAAATTCCCCCGCTTCAATTCCAGCATCGATATGGAATCCGAGGAGATACTTGTTAAACATTACCATAACATCGGGTTAGCGGTCGACACCGACCGAGGCCTGCTCGTCCCGGTGGTCCGCAACGTTGACTGCAAGAGTATTTACGATCTGGCGATCGAACTCAAAGACCTTACGGAAAAGACCCGCCAGGGCAAGGCATCCAATGAAGACTTGTCGGGGGGTACTTTTACGATAACAAACGTTGGCCCAATGGGCGGGACGGGACTTTCTCCGATCATCAATCACCCGGAAGTCGCCATACTGGGGATGGCTCAGGCAAGGTTGCAGCCGGTGGTAGTGGGAGATGAAAAAAATTATGAAATCGTCCCGCGGCTGATTTTGCCGCTGGGCGTCACTTTCGATCATCGCGTTTTAGACGGCGCTGAGGCGGCCAGGTTTCTAAGGACTGTCATAGAGGGGCTGGAAAATCCGGAAAGCCTTCTTATGATGAGCTAGTACTTGATTGCAAAAGTGAGCGTAACAAATTCGCGTTCGTCACCCCGGCAGAGTTTCTGAGCCGGGGTCCAGAGGTTTTCCTGAGATGGCAAGAGGCCTGGATTCCGGCTTAAGACATGCCGGAATGACGAAATTTGAGTGTCCCTGTAAACGGTACGCGCATTTACGCAAGTAAGTACTAGTATCCATCCGGAAACTCCGGATGAGATACTCCCAGTTTCCAATTCGGAAAGGCGACATTTTTAGTCCTGGCAAGGAAATCAAGGGTTTGCGCGGAGGCGTACACAGGTACGCCGCACAAGAAAACCCGAAGATTGACACAGCCAGGGCGGAAAAGGGCACTTTCCGGATGGAAACGAGCCAGGGCGGTGGGACCGCCGGCCAAGATCGGCGCAGACGGACCGCCGCTCAACCCCCGGATCGTTTTCCGAGCAAGGCCCGGGGGGCTTCGGCGGCCGCGCCCGGACAAGCGAACTGGTTTTGAAGTCTCTCTTTTCCAAAGGGGGATTTAGGAGCTTTCATCAAATGGTAATGGGTGAGTTTACCCAGGAAACCGATCTGCTGGTCATCGGCGGAGGGCCGGGAGGTTATGCAGCGGCTTTTCGGGCGGCCGATCTGGGCATGGACGTAACGATGGTCGAAATGGACCCAAGGCCGGGAGGAGTATGCCTGTTCAGAGGCTGTATCCCGTCAAAGACCCTGCTCTACGTGACGGAACTCATGCATGATGCCCGGCGGGCGAGCGGGATGGGCATCACTTTTGCCGAGCCGAAAATAGAACTGAGCCGCCTGCGCGAATGGAAGGACAAGGTAATCGACCGGCTGGCGAATGGCCTGGTCGAGCTTACCAAAAAGCGCGGGGTTCTGTTCATCAGGGGAAAAGCGACATTGGAGGATTCGGGCCACGCGCGAGTTCAGAACGCGGGGTCCAGCCATATCAGGTTCAAACATGCGATCATTGCCACCGGTTCTTCCTCGCGAACCCTGGCTGGAGCGCAGTTCAAACCGGGCGGGCGGGTCATGGATTCTACCGGCGCGCTGGAGTTGGCGGATATCCCTGCACGGCTGCTAGTAGTCGGGGGCGGCTTTGTCGGGCTTGAAATCGGCTCTGTGTACGCGTCGCTGGGGAGCAAAGTGGTCCTTGTCGAAAATAACGGACGGCTCATGCACGGGATCGATCCGGACCTGTCGAGGCCCCTTCTCACCCGGCTCGAAGCACTCTTCGAATTCATTCACTACAACACGAACGTTACCTCGCTCGAAGAGGATGAGCGGGGTGTAAACGTTACCTTCGGAGGGGCAATCGAGGAGAAAAACCAGCGATTCGACCGTGTGCTTGCGGCGGTCGGAAGGGTCCCGAATTCACAGGGAATCGGCCTTGAGAATACAAAGGTCAAGGTAAACGAGCTAGGGTTCGTAACAGTTGACCAACAGAGGCGCACAACGGACGAAAAAATCTTTGCGGTCGGTGACGTGACGGGCGGGGCCATGCTGGCTCACAAGGCCATGCATGAAGGCAAAGTGGCCGCCGAAGTGATCTCGGGAATGCCCTCGGCGTTCGATTTCCAGACCGTGCCTGCAGTCCTTTACACCGATCCGCAGATTGCGGTTTGCGGACTGAGCGAAGAGGCGGCAAAAAAACGCGGGCGCAATGTTAAGGTAACCCGTTTTCCCTGGGGCGCATCCGGTCGCGCCGTATCCATGGGCGTTCCCACAGGAATGACCAAGATGATAATCGACCCCGATTCGGAGCGTGTGCTGGGAGTCGGCATTGTCGGCCGTGAAGCCAGTGAAATGATATCCGAGGGCGTTCTTGCAATCGAGATGGGCGCGCTCGCAGATGACGTTGGGTCGTCGATTCACCCCCATCCGACTCTTTCGGAATCTGAGGAGGAGGCGGCCGAAGCTTTCCTGGGCAGCTCAACGCATATTCTTCCGCAACGCTGAGTCGGCACGGGGGGCCGGGACAGCCGGGCCTGAAGCGCCACTCAAATACTTCCATTCACTTTAACCAAGGAGTATGAAATGAAAGGCAACGAAAAAGTCATTGCAAAGTTAAATGACCTCCTATCAGACGAGCTGACCGCCATCAACCAGTACTTCGTTCACGGGGAGATGTGCGACAACTGGGGCTACGCAAAGCTTCACAAACAGATCGAGAAGCGGGCGATCGACGAGATGAAACACGCCGAGAAGCTGATCGCCCGCATACTTTTTCTGGAGGGCCGGCCGATCGTAAGTAATTTGAAGAAGATAACCATCGGCGCGGAAGTCCCGGCGCAGCATCAAAATGACTGGGACGCCGAAGACGGCGCCATCAAGAGTTACAACGATGGAATCCGGCTCGCCATGGAACTCGGCGACAACGGCTCACGGCAACTCATGGTTTCCATTCTGAATGACGAGGAAGATCATATCGACTGGATCGAAGCTCAACTCGACGAGATCAAGCAGATGGGCATCGCGATTTACCTGGCGGAGCAGATCGATTAACCTCGCAGGACCGCCGGCCGACTTGGCCACTGCCTCCGGCGCCGGCTCGATCACAGATTTCGACGCTCCGCGGGGCTTCCGATTCGGAAGTATTTGCGGGAACGAGAACAGGCTCCCGCTCCGGCCGGAGCGGGAGCCGCAGACCAGAGGCCAAAGCAGCGGGGCGGGCGGGTCCATGCCGCCGCCCCGCGCATATTCCGCCCTCACGTTGACATGTCCGCCCACAACCTGGCCCGCCGCGCATAAGGCCGTCACCCCAAAACCGCGCCGGATCGTGCCGAGGCGCAAGCACCGCGCCCCGCCGCCGATCCGCGCGAAACCGCTCAACCCGATAAACCGCCTGACCGCTGAAATACGGCTTATTTAAAAAACCCTGCTAATACGAAGTTGGGTTCAAGAGAGTGTTGAAAGCGTTTAAAAACGTGGGGAGCTGCGCCCCCCACACCCCCATCGCCGCTTCGCGGCTCACGATGGCGCTTGCGCGTGTGGCCGAAATCCCCAGCGTTGCCCTATCCTCCGGGCGGGCAAAAATAACTCTAGCACAGAAAGATTCGGATCAGATATACTGATTGGAAAGAAAAGATCAAAGGGTCTGCCGAGATGGAAAATCAGATAGATATGAAAAATCCAATAGGTAGACGCTGACTCTCACTAAGACCCTATCGCCACTAGAAAAACACGCCTTTATTACGTACAGGGTTGTAAATTGTCGCTATTCTGAAAACCGCTCCCAGGCTCCTCGCGGGTTCGCGGGCGGGCCACGACTGCTTAAACTAGACAAAATGCCACCCGGGCCGCGACAGTCGCTGAATACGGGTTATTTCCGGGGCTTTCAATCGCCTGCTGCGGCGCGAATATCTTTGATCAACATAAACAGGCGCCGGCTATCGGTAACTGAGGGTACAAATCCGAAGCGCCTATAAAACGCTGCGGCGGAATCGTCTTTTGCATGGACGGCAAGCGAGCGCACCCCGACAATACCGGCAACCTGCAGTGCGCGTCCCAAGGCGTCCAAGAGCAGCCCGGCACCAATGCGGCGGCCTTGCCGGTCGCTATGCACAGCGAGACGCGCCAGAATGAGAAGCGGTATCGGATTACGAAAATATTTTTGTTTTTAATGCAATTGCGAACTATGGTTCGCTGCGATATAATATGAGGAGCAGGGGTAGTGACGAGCACAGCAAAACCCAAGAGCGTTATTGTCTATGCGGATGAAAAGGGGAAAGAGCCTTTTACAGACTGGCTTTACGGACTACGGGACATTATGGGGCGCAAACGCATCTTTGCCCGAATTGCCCACCTTGAACAGGGCAATTTTGGGGATTGTGAGCCTGTCGGCGAAGGCGTGAGCGAGTTGAGGCTGTTTTTTGGCCCGGGTTATCGGGTCTATTTCGGGGAGGACGAAAACGGTATCGTTGTCCTGTTGTGCGGAGGTGACAAGGGAAGCCAAAACCAAGACATCAGAGAGGCAAAAGCCTGTTGGAGGGAGTATTTGCGCCATGAGAAACTATAGAACCTTTACCGATGTTGAGGAATCATACTTCCGCGATCATCCGGAAGAGATCGATGATTATATCACCATCCTTTTTGAAGAATACGCCAAGGACGGGGATACGGGGGCGCTGCTGTCTTCGCTGCGGGTTCTCGGCCGGGTTAAGGGCTTGACCAGACTTGCCGAAGAAGCGGGCATGAGCCGCAAGGGCGTTCAAAAAGCGCTTTCCGAAGAGGGGAACCCCGAATTTGCCAGCATCAATTCAATTCTGCACGCGATGGGATACAGGCTGGTCCCGAAAAAACTTGAGACTTGCAATTCGTGAAAACCAGCTCTGTCATACGGTCCAGCCTGCCCGTACCCGGCGGGCTCGAAAAGCACGCCCCACAGAACCTTGAACCACTCTAAGGGTTTGTCCGTAAATAAAACCTTTGCGTTCGCATCCGGCTTTTGGCCTGCTTCGGCCGCTCCTCAATCGCAAAATCCTCGACGTAGCCCAGATGAGCCTGCGATTTTGCTCAATCCTCGCGACCAGATCAGTCTCAAATTTCGGCGCGATCCCTAAGAGGCTTATTTACGGACAAGGCCTAAGCGAACAGTATTGGCGTTAGCCGGTAAGCATCCTGTGCCCCGAGACGGGTGGAGGGCCGGCGAGCCGCAACCTGCAGCGTACATCGCACAAGGGTGGCCGGGGTGATAGCGGATGGATAAGAGAGCAAACATCCATTCCGTTGGTAGCGGCGTCTTCCACGGCGGCGCTTGCCTTCCACGGCGCCGAAAAAAAGGTCATTCGTTGGCAAAAACGGTTTATGGACCACAGGGTCCGCAACGAAGAAGATTACCTCCAACATCTCGAATACATGCGTTTGAATCCGTACAAGCATCAATTGGTAAATGATGAAAAGGAGCCATGGCGATGGTGGTTTGTAGATAAAGACCCTTTTGCGTGATACGAAGAACGCCGCCGTCCTTGCCGGTTATGGAACGCCGCCGTGGAAGGCGGCGCTACCTGATCCTCGTATGAGAAAACGCCGCCGTGGAAGGCGGCGCTACCTGATCCTCGTATGAGAAAACGCCGCCGTGGAAGGCGGCGCTACCTGATCCTTGTATGAGAAAACGCCGCCGTGGAAGGCGGCGCTACCTGATCCTCGTATGAGAAAACGCCGCCGTGGAAGGCGGCGCTACCTGCCATGGTGGCGCTTGGAGGTTTCATGCACAGACATCTCCCTCATCGTTGGGATTCGACAGACGCCTGGTATTTCGTAACGGTCGTCACGCATGAGCGGTATCCCTATTTCGAATCGAACGGAGCATGCAGGATCCTAATGGATGCATGTCATTCCGTTTGGGGAAGACACCGCTATCGTCTTGGTGCTCTGGTGATCATACCCGATCATTGGCATGCATTGATCAAGCCCCAAGACAAAGAAGTGATCGAATCCATCGTCGGCAGCATAAAACAACGTGTATTCCATGTTTCAAGAAAAGACGGCGGCGAAAAAAAGGTCATTCGTTGGCAAAAACGGTTTATGGACCACAGGGTCCGCAACGAAGAAGATTACCTCCAACATCTCGAATACATGCGTTTGAATCCGTACAAGCATCAATTGGTAAATGATGAAAAGGAGCCATGGCGATGGTGGTTCGTACATAAAGACCCTTTTGCGTGATACGAAGAACGCCGCCGTCCTTGCCGGTTATCGAGCGCCGCCGTGGAAGGCGGCGCTACCTGATCCTCGTATGAGAAAACGCCGCCGTGGAAGGCGGCGCTACCTGATCCTCGTATGAGAAAACGCCGCCGTGGAAGGCGGCGCTACCTGATCCTTGCCGGTTATAGCAACATCATGTGCCCCGAGACGGGTCTGAGGGCCGGCGAGCCGCAACCCTCTACCCCCTTACCCGTGTCCAGTAGCGGCCGTTTTCACTGCCGGCATCAATTGGGATGCCAAAAGCCTGTGTAAGCAGGTCGGGGCTCAGTATTCGGTCCTTTTCACCTTTTGCTGCGCAGCGCCCCGACTTCAGCAGGAAGACATGGCTGAAGGCGGGCATGATCTCTTCGAGATAGTGGGTGACCAGGATCATCGAAGGGCCGCCAGGCGTGCGGCCCAGGCTTTCGAGGGTCGCCAGGAGCTGCTCCCGGGACACGAGGTCCAAGCCCCCGCAGGGTTCATCCAGAATCAGAAGCCGGGGCTTGTGAATGAGCGCCCTGGCGATCAGGAGGCGCTGCTTTTCTCCATGGGAGAGCACAGCGTAGGGAAGATCGAGTATCTTGTCGCACTCGAGCCTTGCCGCCAGAGTTGCGGCTTCCTCGAAATCTTCGGCCTCGGGCTTGTCGAATATCCCGAGCGATGCATACTTTCCGCTCACAATGAACTCGAGGGGGCTCTGTGAAGGCGGTACCTGCGCCTGGAGAAAAGACCCGACCCAGCCGATTTTCCTTCGCAGAGCGCGGAGATCGACCTGACCGAAGTGCTCTCCCAGTACGGTTACATCGCCCGAGGTCGGCCAGAGGTAGCCTGCAAGGATCTGAAGCAGTGTCGTCTTGCCGGAGCCGTTTGCGCCGAGCACAACCCAGTGCTCACCCGGGCTTATCTCCCACGAAATATCGTCGAGGATTAGTCTTCGGTTCCTCACGAACCGGACATTTTTGATGCTGATCCAGGAGTTTTCCATTTTGCGTTTGCTAAAACGATTCCCAGGCAAGCACGATTTTTCCGAAATGCTCTCCTTTTTTAAGATACCGGTGAGCATCCTCCACTTCGGATATTGGAAATATTCGGTCGATTATTGGCTTCACCCGACCTGATTTGAGCAGCGGGAGCACCATTTCGATGAACCCCCGCGTGATCTCGGCCTTCTCTTCTTGCGACTGGCTGCGCAGAACGGTGCCGATGATTCTTAGTCTTTTGGAGAGGACGGGGACAAGATTTATTTCGCCTGCACTGCCGCCCATCAAACCGATGATGACCAGCCGCCCTCTTGTTTTCAGAATCTCGAGGTGGTTGTGCAGGTAAGGCGCCCCAATCCAGTCGAGAATGATATCCACGCCCTGCCCGCCGGTTATATCCAGGACACGCCGGGCGAAATCCTCTTGCTTGTAGTTAATACCGGCTGAGGCCCCCAAATCGAGGGCCCGTTTCACTTTGTCCTGAGAGCCGGCGGTAATGAGAGCCGTTGCCCCAATTGAGGAACAGAGCTGTATTGCGGCGGTTCCAACCCCGCTGCCCCCGCCGTGAAGAAGGAGTGTGTCTCCGGCTTTGATTCCGGCCTGGACAAACAGATTGTAATAGGCCGTGAAGAAAACCTCCGCAGCCGCAGCGGCTTCTGTGAAACTCAGGTTTTCAGGAATGGGAACGAGGTGGTCCACCGGAACGGCCGCATATCTTCCGTATCCGCCCCCGGCGACTATGCCGAATACCCTGTCGTTTTGCCTGAAAGCCGAAGTGGGCGGCGCCTCGACAACGAAGCCGGCAAAATCGAGTCCCAACACCCGGGAGGCCCCGGGTGGAGGCGGGTACAGGCCCCGTCTCTGGAGCAGGTCGGCCCGGTTAACCGAACAGGCTTCGACCTGCACCAGCGCCTGCCCTTCTTCTGGAGCGGGTATTTGGACTATCTCGATGCTGAGATCGTTCCATTCGCCCTTTGTTGCCCCCTCACGCACTATGACGGCCGGCATGGATCGAGAGTTCATTCCAGTCCTCCGGTTTCGGCAAACGAGTAATACTGGTCGTGACCCGCTATGATGATATGATCGTGAACCATTATATCCAGATCGCCGAGTATGTTCTTGAGTCTTTTGGTAAGCTGCCTGTCGGCGGCCGAGGGCAGCGGGCTTCCTCCAGGATGATTATGAGCCAGGATTACAGCGGTTGCACGATGTTTGAGGCTTGCCTCGGCGACCTGCCTCGGGAAGACGGCGGTTCGGTTTACGCTCCCCCTCTGCACCTGCTCGACGGCAATCAACCGGTTCTGGCTGTCCAGGGCGAGCACACAGAAGACTTCGTTTCTCTCGGTCCCGAGACGGGCCCTCAGATATGAGACCGCGCTTTGAGTTGAACCGAAAGTCTCCTGGCGGACCCATCGACTCGCCTGGTAAGAATCGAACAAGCGGGGAACAAGACTAATCAGTACGGCGGAATAGGGCCCAATGCCCTTGACCTCACGTTGGAGCGCTTCGACAGGGGCGTCGAACACCGAGGCAAGATTGTTTCCGAACTTTTCCAGCAGAACTTTTGCGATCGGCTTGACGTCTTTTCTGGGAATCGCATAGGTGAGCAGAA
Organism: uncultured delta proteobacterium; assembly: GCA_963805125.1. Lineage (GTDB taxonomy): Bacteria > Desulfobacterota > Syntrophobacteria > Syntrophobacterales > Syntrophobacteraceae > SbD1. Next base: position 1,182,905 of record CAWDTD010000003.1, read on the forward strand.
ATTCCAGGATTTCATGGTCGTGGAACGCTGCAAGGCCGCTACTCAAGAACCTTTCGCGCAGTCTTTTCCTGTGGTCTTCGAGACCTGATTTTGCCGTAATGGATTTTTGAGCCGATTCCCGATGAACAGAGGTTTTCATAATGTAAATAAGAAGCCTCAGCTCGATTCATCGACTTTGCGGCGAAGCCTTCCCAGCAGGGAGTCAAATGATTCATTAGTAAGGATTGAAGCGAACTGGCTTCGGTAGTTATCTACAAAGCTGATTCCTTCGACCACCACGTCATATACTTTCCATCGTCCCCCATCGCAGTGGAGCCTGTAGTCGATGGAGATGTTATTGTTGCCCTGATAGATAATGTGCGTTTTGACGAGCGCGAAGTCCCCATCGAGTTTTTCGGAATCGTAAAAGACCCGTTCGTTCGAACCCGTATAATTATCGAGCCGGTTAATGTAGGTATTGAAAAGAAGCTGTTTGAAAAGTTGGGCGAATTCCTGGCGCTTATCAGTGGTTTGGTCTTTCCAGGGTCGGCCCAGCGCTCTTTTGGCCATTTCCTCGAAGTTGAAATAGACGCTCACTATGTCGAGGATTTCATTTTTCCTCTGCCGCAAAGAGGGTGCTTGAGCTCTTTGAGACTCGTGCAGGATCTGGAGGGCTTTTTCTGTGCCGCTCTGTACGAGCGCCATGGGGTTCGATTGGCCCGGGAGGGCGGCGCAAATAAATTGCGGAGAGACAAACAGCAGCAAGAGGACCCCCGGTACGAAGAAAAACTTACGTGCTTTCGATCTGCATAACACTCTTTGTGTCCTCCAGTATAGTTTCGAATCACTCAGCGGACCGGCCCCTAAGAGTATTGACGGGGGGCAAGTATAGCGCTGTCGTCCGAATTGTCAATGGGCATAACCGTAAAGATTTCTAAATGGGCATGGCGCCGTAATGAGAGGCTTTAGATTTAGATCCTCCCGGTTTGAGATAATCTCAACCGGCCTTTTCGCGCTACGGCTCGATCAAAAAATCGAAATTTTTTATCGCCTCTGCCTCCATGACACCCAGCCTTACTATCGCCTCGGCTGTGAAGAGCCTGAATGTCCCGACTGACTTCGCGCAAAGTGTATTTTCCCCTTTATACAGATGGCCCTCCACTGTTGCCTTTCGCCTCCCCCCTGCTTCGAGCACCCTGCCTTCCACGCGTATTTCCTCGCCAACGTGGACATGTTTATGGAATTCTGTCGTCATTGCATGAGTGAGGGCGAATTTCTTCAAGAAGTGAATGGCGGTCCAACCCATTATTTCGTCAAGAATTGTCGCAAGAACGCCTCCATGGACCAGGTTATCCCACCCGCAGAGGTGGCTCGGCACAGTCACCCACGAGAAAAGCGCCTCGTCATCGGAGAAGAATTTCATCTGAAGACCGTAAGTGTTGGTAGGGCTACACCCGAAACAGTCATGCTTTCCCCTGTTCTTTAGAGCCCTGAGATTGCCCCTTCTCTCCATCGATCGTCCTCCGGCCCTTGATCAAGCGCCCATCGGTTCGAATAATCGCTAACGCCCTGCCGCCGTCCATCCCCCTGCCCCGCCGCCCGTTTTTCCGATTAGCGACGCCAGGTGTTCGGGCGGGTAGATAATTACCTCAAAAGCCGTCTTCCAATTGGGCCGATTCTGTCAAGAAACGGCCTGGCCAGCTCCGGGATAAAATAACCGGAGAGGAGTGCAAAAAAGACTCCGAAACACAATCCACTAAAGATAATTTCTGAAAGGGCAGACAGGTAGGGCGAAAAATGCGGGTTGAACGGATTTGCCTTTCCGACGGCCCAAGCCGGCAGGATCGAAACCGCTGAAAGAATGAGAACTTTGCCCGTACCCGACAGCAACCCGGCAAAAGCGGCGGCGCCGGACCTAGCTTTCCACCAGAACGTCATGAGCGCGCTGTAGCAAAAGAGGGAAGCGGCGCTCGCGCAGGCCACCCCCAATGCGCCGGTTCGAACTGCAAGGAAATAAAAGACCGGGATCATGAACAGTGTTACGGCGGTCCCCAGAACAGCCGGGGTGAGGGTATCGAGCCTGGAGTAGAAGGCCCGGCCCAGCACCTGCTGGTAACCCCAGCACGGGACGCAGATAAGCAGTACCTCGAGCAGCCGAGCGGTGTGGGCGGTATCTGAGACACCGAATCGACCCTGCTGGAAAACCAGCCGTATCGTCGGTTCGGCGACCAGGATCATCCACATCGAAAGCGGAACGAGCAGGGTCATTACATTTTGGAGAGCGGAGCTTATCGTCCGGTAGAACCTGGAAAGATCATTTTTTACGAACAGCTCGGCCAGAAACGGATAGGAAGCCACCCCGGCGGCCTGTCCCACCACGCTCACCGGCACCATCATGATCCGCCGCGCGTAGCTCAGCCAACTAATCGCTCCGACTCCGGCAAGAGAGCCGAATATTCTCACGAACTGCTCGTCGACGACAGTGATGGATTGTCCGATCATAAGCGGGAGCGCTAAAAGGATATATTTTTTCATTCCTGGGTGAAAGCCTGCGAATCTGATGCTCAAACCACCTCCGGACCTCACTGCGAGCAGGGGCAGCAAGAAGTTCCCGATAAAGGACCCGACAAGAACACCCCAGCAAAAACCTTCCATTCCTCTTGCCCGCAACAGGACGCCTCCGATTATGATGAACAGGTTATAGACTATTGAGACCATGGCCGGTACGAAGAACTGCTTGCGCATGAAAAGAATCGCGCTCAGGCACGAACCGCAGAGGAAAAATATTTGCGCAGGCAGGATGATTCGCAGGAAAAAGGCGAGGTGGGAAAGGGCTTCGGCGGAAAGCCCGGGCGCTGCGAGGCGGGCGAGCCCGGGCGCGAAGATGAACGCAACAAAGGTAAGTGCACAGATCGAAACTGCCACCCAGAAAAAAACGCATGAAAAAAACCGCCACCCGTCTTCCTCGTCTTCTTCGAAGTATTTGGTGAGAAAGGGGATCAGCGTAATCGAAAAATAGCCGCCTGCAAGCATGTAATTTATGATATCCGGAATTACGAAGGCAGCGAAATAGAGGTCCGATTCGCGGGTTGCCCCGAACAGGAGCGAGATGAGCTTGTCGCGGAAAAGTCCCATAAACCGGGAGAGCAGGATGCCCCCACTTACGATTATCGCGGCCAGAGCCATCTGCTGGCGTGTCTTCCAGAATGACATGCGTTTCCTTCGCCAGATCTTCTATCGACTAAGACGGGCAGCATGGAGCAGCAAGCAGGGGTCGAGGGGCGGAGCAACTTCGGGCTGACAGCGCGCGACGCTCCCCGCTTCCCGGTTCCTGTGGCGTGCGTAAGGATACTACAAATGAAATCTATTCCAAGTCCATAAACCGTGATACCGGAAATGAACGGACAGGAGCCCGCTGCGGATCGAAATATTGCGGGGGCCGTGATAATTGCCCTTTTCAAAAAATCTTCGAAGGCATACATTCAGTCCTGGTTTCAACCTGATCGGCGAGGGGGATTGCGATGAAACTGGGAATAACAGGATTGGGAAGGACCGGCAAGACCACCGTGTTCAACGCTCTAACGAGAAGGAGCGGCGAATCGGTCCCACCCGGGGGCCTGGTCGTACCGGCGCTCGGGGTCGTGCCGGTTCCGGACCCGAGGCTGGAGTGGCTTAGCGCCCTCTATCATCCCAAGAAAACCACGCACGCGCAGATCACCTACATGGACCTGCAGGGCATTCCGGGCATGGCCGACAACAAGCGGGAGTATATGTCGCTTTTACTTACTCACATGAGACCGATGGATGCTTTAATCATGGTCGTGCGCAATTTCGCCGACCCTGCTTTGGGAGTTCCCGACCCGGCACGGGACTTCAGGGAATTAGAGGATGAATTTCTTATCGCCGATCTGGCATCGGTTGAAAAGCGGCTCGAAAGATTGGAAGCCGAACTCAAGCGGGGCAAAAAGCCCGCCGGCGCCGAAAAGGAACTGCTCGAAAAATGCGGCGAAATCCTCAATGACGAGCAGCCCCTCCGGACACGTCCCGAACTTGCAAACGCACCGGAACTGAGGGGCTACACGTTCCTTTCCGCAAAGCCTCTGCTGGCGATCGTGAACAATTCGGATGAAGATGACATTATGCCGCCTCTTTCCCTCAGGTCGGCCGAGGCGACCATAGTCCGCGGAAAGCTCGAGATGGAGCTTGCCCAACTCTCGAGCGAGGAGGCCGAATCCTTCATGCAGGATTTCGGAATAGCCGAATCGGCGTTGAACAGGGTGATAAAAAGCTCCTTCGCCCTTCTTGAGCAGATAACCTTTCTAACTGTGGGCGAGGACGAAGTGAGAGGCTGGACGATCGCGAAGGATACCCATGCCATCGAGGCCGCGGGGGCCGTTCACACGGATATGCAGAGGGGGTTCATACGGGCCGAGGTTGTAACCTATGAGGACTTGAAAAAAGCGGGCGATTACGCCGCAGCGCGAAAGCATGGAACGGTCAGGCTGGAGGGCAAAAATTACCCCGTCCAGGACGGAGACGTGATTCATTTCCGGTTTAATATTTAGGGAGCAAGGGTCGAGGTGCGGAGCAGCAGGAAGCGGAAAGGCAATTTCAGATCCCCGCTTCACATACCGCCCAGAAGCAGGGGCCGAATTATGCGCACAGGCCTGCTATTTTCAAGGCCCCCCGGTTATACCCATCCGGAAAGAGTTCTCCCAGTTCTGTTATGTCTATATGGTTGGCCGCGCAGGTTTCGTAGACTGTGGGAATCCTGCCGGATTCGGCGAACTGCGTCCGTAGATATCTAATTATAGTCCAGTGTTTTGCCGTGAGAAGGGCGGGCATTTTCATCTCATGGCTCTTGAATACGGCAAAATCCTCGTCCCATTCGGAAGGATCAATCAGAAAACCTCTCACATTTACACGGTAAACCCTTTGCTCAACGGGAACGGACGCTGTTGGCGACCTTTGTTCGGGAAAGTATGAGGGACGGGGGACCGTAGAGCGGTGTGATATTCCGGCAAGTTTACATGCCCCCCGCTGGTACCCGCAGGGAAAAAGTCTTTCCAGATCAGCCGAGTGCAAGTTGTGAACCCTGCACGTCTTATGGACAGTCGGACACTTACCGGTACTCAAAAAGAAATCACGGATAAAGTTCAGGACCTCCCAATGCAAGGGAGTGAGTTCTTGGGAAATCCCCAGTTTAAGGGCCATTCCCGAGGCGAAGTCTTTATTCCAATGGCAGGGGTCCAACAGGAAATCATTTTCATCAACCGCATAGGTACTACCCCCGAATTCAACGATGGGCATGTTCATCTCCTGTGCGGCGTTGTTCGCCCTTCGCCCGGGAGATCCTCAGAGAACCAAAGTTGGCCCGGATAAATAGCTACACTTAGCCCTACGACGACGGTTAGTGGCGGCCAGAATCGACGAAGGGTCGAGACCGCGCTGCGCTCCCGGGGCCCCGGCCGCGATGCCTTTCGCCACGCATCGAGTCACCGCGCGCAAGGCGCGCTCCTACAGAGGGGGTAACTTTGGCCATAACCGCTGTTGTAAGGTTAGCTGAGGTCCCCCTTTTTCCTGGAGCCAAGAAAGCCCTGCGCCGGGCGCCCGGGAAACCAGTCGGTGCTGGGGAACACCCACCATCGCTTATCTTCCTGCGAAAAGTCCATTGGGACCAGGATGCCCTCATTTACGAGTTCCTGGGCTGCGACGGCCAGGTCCTGCTCCGATCCATTCCAGAGTCTTCGTATTTGAGCAGGAGTCGGCGACAGGCCATCATCCAACAGTTGGCAGATGAGGATATAGAGCGATGTTGCCAAGGTACTGAGCTTCCTCAAGAAAATGGTGCGGTCCATGTGCGAGTAAGCGTCCATCATCTCTTTCTCCTTCATATTTGAGTCAGCAACGACTGTGAAAGGTGGATGACTGACCCGGTTTACGCCTTTGGATTCACCTTGCTCCTTCCAAAAGGGCTTCCACCTTGATCATGAGCTGGTCGTCAGTGTAGTTGGCGAGTTGGATAGCTTTTGCCGGGCATTCCGAAACGCACGTGCCGCACCCCTGGCAGAGCGCCTCGTTGATTTCCGAGACGCCGCTGATTATCTGCGGCACTCCGTAAGGGCACGAACGTACGCAAACCAGGCACGCGGCGCAGAGATCCTGCTGCACCCTGGCCACCACGCCCCCGATGGTCTGGTCCTTGGCGGCGAGAAACGCGCCTGCCCTCGAAGCGGCCGCCAGCGCCTGGGCGATACTTTCAGTGATAAGTTTCGGGCCGTGGGCCATGCCGCACATGTAGAGGCCTTCGGTCGGGAAATCCACCGGCCTCAGCTTTGCGTGGGCTTCGATAAAGAAGCCTTCCGGGTTGCTCTGAATCTTGAGCATGGACGCAAGTTCGGCGTTTTCAGCGGCCAGGGTCGCTGCGCTGAGTATTACCGCATCGGCCGGCATCTCTATCGGACGGTTCAGAACGTGATCCTTGAAAACGACAGAGGGCCCGGTCCCGTTCGCGCTTACCCGGGGTGGATTTTCCAGGTTATAGCGGGAGAAAAGAATGCCTTCGCGTCTTGCCTGGGTATAGTAATTCTCGAGCAGGCCATACATCCTCATATCTCGATACAGGATCAGGATGTCCATATCGGGATTGAGTTTTTTGAGCTCGAGTGCATGCTTGACAGCGCTCTGACAGCAGACACGGCTGCAGTTGGGGTTATCGTCGGTTCTGGAGCCGACACACTGGATCATGACAACCCGGTTCCAGGCGGCGGTCCTGGCTGGTTCATTGCGCATGAGTTCATCGAGTTCGAGCTGGGTCATGACGCCGCCATTTTCACCGTAGCCAAATTCTTTGGGCTGATATTCACGGGCGCCGGTGGCAAGAATCGTAACGCCGTGGCTGATTTCCCTGCTCGAGTCGTCGCCGGTTCGGACCTGAGTGAGGAAGTTGCCCTTGTAGCCTGAAAAACCGGTGATGCGGGCATCGGTCAAGACTTCAATTTTACTGTGGGTCCTGACCTCTTCGATCATACCGGCGAGAAACTCCTGTACGTCTTTTCCTTCTATGGTATGAGCGATTCTGCGGCTAAGACCGCCGAGTTCCTTTTCTTTCTCGATGATGGCAACTTCAAAGCCCTGCTTCGCCAGTCCAAGCGCCGCGGTCATGCCCGCCACCCCGCCGCCGATCACCAGTCCGCTCTGAACGACATCGAGGTGCTTCTCAAAGAGAGGATCGAGCAGGGCCGCCCTGGCGACGGCCATTCGAACCAGGTCCTTTGCCTTTGCCGTTGCGGCCGCCTTGTCGTTGCTGTGGCACCAGGAGTCCTGATTCCGAATGTTGGCCATCTCGAAGAGATATTTGTTCAAGCCTGCGTTCATCAGGGTCTCCTGGAACAGCCCCTCGTGGGTTCGCGGCGTACAGGAGGCCACGACGACTCGATTGATGCCCTGCTCATTTATGATCTGGGCCATTTTGACCTGGGTGTCCTGCGAGCAGGTGTAGAGATTTTCTTCGACATAAACCACGTTCGGGAGGGAGCGTGCGTATTCCCCAACATCGGGCACATCAACAATGCCCGCGATGTTGGTGCCGCACCGGCAGACGAAGACCCCCACCCGGGGCGATTCAAATCTGACGTCTTTTTCGGGTTGCTTCTCTTTGACTTTGGCCACGGACCAGCGGGTTTCGCTCAAGGCTGCACTGCATGCGCATGCCGCTGCCGAAGCCTCCATGACAGACTGCGGAATGTCTTTCGGCCCCTGCATGGTGCCGCAGACAAAAACTCCGGGCCTGGATGTGGATACGGGGGTAAAGCAGTCCGTGTTGACGAAGCGGTTCTGGTTGAGGTCGATGCCGAGCCGCCTGGCGAGGTCCATCGACTGCTCGCCCACGTCCAGCCCAACCGAAAGCACCACAAGGTTGTATACCTCGGCATGGGTGCGGCCTTCTTCGTCCGCGTAAACGATCTCGAGGTCCCCGTCGCCAACGGGGTTGACCGTGTGCACCCGGGAGCGGATGAAACGAACGCCCTGGCCTTTTGCCCGGATGTAATATTTTTCGAAGTCCTTCCCATAGGTCCGCATGTCCATAAAGAAGATTGCCGTATCGAGACCTCCGTGCGCATGCTCTTTGGCGATAACGGCCTCCTTGATGGCGTACATGCAGCAGACACCTGAGCAGTAGGAGTTGTCACAGTGGTTGAGATCGCGTGAACCCACGCACTGAAGCCATGCTATCTTTTTTGGTTCCTCCCGGTCGTAGGGCCGCATGAGATGGCCGAAGTAAGGCCCCGACGCGCTCAATATCCGCTCGAATTCAAGGCTGGAGATAACATTGGGATGGTTCGCGTAATCGTAGACATCCATACGGGTCGGATCGAAAACCCCGGTTCCGGCTGCGATCACAGCCGCTCCGACCTCGAGTTGCGTGATCCGGGGCGTATCCGCATACAGGACGGCCCCGGCCAGGCAGGCCTTTTCGCAAAGGCCGCAGCCGATGCAGGTCTCGCGGTCGATAGAGTAGACCATCGGTACGGCCTGAGTGTAAGGGATGTAGGTGGCCGCTCTGCGATCGAGGCCGCAGTTGTATTCGTTTGCGGCCCTTACGGGGCAGACCTGTGCGCATGCACCACAGCCCGTGCACTTCGACCTGTCAATATAGCGGGGGGTTTGGCTCAGTTTGGCGATGAACCGACCCGGGCCGCCTTCAAGCGATTCGACTTTTGAATGTGTTATTATGCTGATATTCAGATGCCGGCCGACCTCGACCAGTTTGGGCGAGATGACTCACATCGCGCAGTCGTTAGTCGGAAAGGTCTTGTCCAATTGGGACATCAGACCCCCGACTGTGGGCGACTGGTCCACCAGATAGACGTAGTACCCGGCATCGGCCAGGTCCAGGGATGCCTGCATGCCGGCAATACCGGCGCCTACCACCATGACAGCCCCAATATTCGGATTCTTATCTGTTTTTGCCATGTCTATTCCTGTTGTCTCGAAAAGTTCTTTATCGCGCGCAAGGCGCGCTCCTACAGGTACAGTTTTCATCACCGCTTCATGCCGCCGTGCGGATGAACTTGGGCGTGGCGCCTTCGTATCCATGGAGTTCTACAGAACCACACTTTTCAACATCGACCAGGCGCTGCGAAACGTCGTAGACGCCGAGCCCGGTCTTTGCGGAAATCTCCCGGACAGACTGCGGCCCGGTCCGCAAAACCTCGAGGATCAGGGCGCTTTCATACTCGGTTTCGCATACCGATCCTAGGAGCCGGTCGAACTGCGCCGGGTCGATTTTTTCATTGTAAACGTTTCCACGCTCCGTTATCTGGCGGTCCATGCCGACAAGCCACCGGAGCCGGGGCGAGCTGAGAACGCTGTCCACCGCCGAGAGTTCAAGAGAGAACTTTGAGGCGTCAAATGGACCAAGTTCGGCCAAGTCCCCGCTCAACTCCTTTATGTAGTTTGCGAAGAGCTGCCCTTCGGCTGCGCTGACCCACCGGAGCTGAACGCGGCCCCGGCCGATTTTGGACAGATCGAGCAGATTTTCTACGATCCGCACCCTCTTTTGCGTGTACACATTACCTTCCAGGTAATGACAGTCTCCGAGGTGTCATCCGAAGACGAACACGGCGTCAAAGCCGCTCCTCAGCCCCTCCGTGAGATAGAGGGGATCGACCCTTCCCGAGCACATCGTACGTACCACCCGGATTGTCGGCGGGTACTGAAAACGTGACACGCCGGCCAGGTCCGCTCCCGCATACGCGCACCAGTTACACAAAAAAGCCAGCACCTTAGGCTCAAAAGCACTTACACTCATTTCCTGTTCTCCCCGAGACTCCAATGGATAAATCCGATCCTCTCATCAACTAAGACCCGGCGGCGCCGCCGGCGTGAATAGCCGCGACGATCTGGCAATCTCTGAAGTGTTTCATATCGATTGCTTTCTGTGGACAGCCGGCCGCACAAACTCCACAGCCCTTGCAGACTGCGGAAACGGTTTCCGCCCGATACCCTTTTCCTGTTACCTCGTGAAGTCTTATCGCTCCGAACACGCAGTTCGCCTCACACATCCCGCACCCGATGCAGAGCTCATCGTTAACCGTTGAAACAATAGGGGCCACTTCGACATAAGGCTTTGCCAGAATGATTGCGGCACGCGCAGCGGCGGCCTGGGCCTGGGCGATAGACTCTTCGATGGGCTTCGGGTAGTGAGCAAGGCCGGCAACAAAAATGCCGTCGGTTGCAAAGTCCACTGGCCGAAGCTTCATGTGGGCTTCAAGGAAAAAACCGTCCTGGTTTAGGGGCACCTTGAAAAACCTGGCTAACTCATTGAGTCCCTGCGGGATTATGGCGGAGGCCAGATTGAGGTAATCTACCGAAATCTCGACGGGTCTTTGCAGAACGTGGTCCCTGACTCTTATCCTCAGCTTTTCTTTTCCGGCTACAGTCACCTTTTCTACGACAGGCTTTTCATCGGTGTTATACCTGATAAAGAGGACCCCGAGCTTTCTAGCCCTGGTGTAAAGATCTTCCCTGCGGCCGTAGGTGCGAATGTCCCGGTAGAGGATATAGACGTTGAGGTCCGGTTTCTTTTCCTTGAGATCGATCGCCTGTTGCACGGATGTCGTACAGCAGATTTTCGAGCAGTAAGGGCGTTCAGGTTCCCTGGAACCGACACACTGGATAAACGCAACCCCTTCGGCGGCATCCAGCCGCTTCGGGTCATCTTCGAAAAGCTTATCGAGTTCGTGCCAGCGGGTTACCCGTTCGTTTTGGCCATACAGGTACTCCCGGGGTTTTAACGAGTGCGCCCCTGTTGCAAGGATGGCAACGCCATGCTGGATTTCCCGGTGGTGGGACTGTCCGTCGAGATGCCCAGCCCTCCCACCTGCGCTGCCTTCGGCGGCGGGCGCTTCATCCGGGAGCGCTGCGCCGGGGGCAGCGCCGTTTACCTGAACCGTGGAGGTGAACTGACCGACAAACCCCTTGACGTCCAACAGTTTGGCCCCGGTAAGAACCTCGATGTTTCCGTTTCCCAGCACCTTGGCCTTAAGCTCTTCGACGTATTTAAGTATGTCTTCACCCTGCCAGGTCTTGCTGAGTTTTAAGGCATGACCGCCAAGGCTTTCCTTTTCCTCGACAAGGTAGGTTTTAAAACCCTGGGCTGCCAAATTGAGCGCCGCGTTCATGCCGGCAACCCCGCCTCCGATAACCAGCGCCGATTGGACTATAGGCAACTGGAGCTTTTCTATGGGATCGAGCAGGGCCGCCTTGGCGACAGCCATCCGTACAAGGTCTTTCGCCTTGGCTGTGGCTTTCTCAGGCTCTGCCTGATGCACCCAGGAATCCTGGTCACGGATGTTTGCAAACTCAAAAAGATACGGATTAAGGCCCGCTTCCCGGATCGTTTCCTGAAAAAGGGGTTCATGGGTCCTGGGCGTACAGGCTGCAACCACGATCCGATTTAGCCTGTGTTCCTTTATGGCCTCTACGATGAGCTTCTGGGTGTCCTGGCTGCACGTGAACATGTTGTCCGCAACATAGGCCACGTTGGGGAGGCCCCTTGCGTAGTCGTGGACCTCAGGCACATTCACCACACTTGCGATATTGACTCCGCAGTGACAAACGAAAACGCCGATTCGGGGCTCGCCATGGATGGAAGGGTCCTCAGGAGGATAGGTCTTTTCCCGTGTCAGAGAATTGCGCGAGTCGGAGAGCAGAGCAGCCGATGCCGAGGATGCCGCCGATGCCTCCATTACCGAGTAGGGGATGTCTTTTGGACCGCAGAAGGCCCCGCATGTAAAAACACCGGGCCGCGAAGCGGCAGTGGGGGAAAAGCTGCTCGTACGGGCGAATCCGCTTGCGTCAACCTCGATGCCGATTTTTTCGGCAAGCGCCTTTGATTCCTTCGAAATCTCGAGCCCGATGGACAGGACTACCAGGTCAAAGATTTCGGTATGCATCCTCCCGGTCTCGTCGACGTATTCGATCTTGAAGTCATCGGAGTTCGGTGCTGCGGGGGCTATCGAGTGTACCCGGCTACGGATAAAACGGACCCCGACCTCTTTTTCGGCCCGGTTGTAATAGCGTTCGAAATCTTTTCCGTAGGTGCGCATGTCCATAAAGAAAATTGCCGCATCGAGGCCGTCTTTGGCGTGTTCCTTTGCAATCACGGCCTCTTTAACGGCATACATACAACACACCCCCGAGCAGTACTCGTGGGCGTTCTGATGTGAATCGCGAGATCCCACGCACTGGAGCCACGCGATCTTCTTGGGTTCCCGGCGGTCAGAAGGCCGCACGAGGTGTCCCTGAGTAGGCCCTGAAGCCGAAAGGATGCGTTCGAACTCCATCGAGGTCACCACATTCGGCAGCTTTGCGTATGCATAGGTGTCGAATTCCGAGGGGTCGAACGGCTGGAAGCCCGGCGAGACGATGATTGCGCCGACGTTTAGTTCCAGCTCTGCGGGCGCCTCATTGTGGTCGATGGCCTTTGCAAGACAGACCTCGACGCATTGGTAGCATTCGGAACAGATCCCGCAACTGAGACAGCGCGCCGCTTCGGCCCTTACCTGCTCTTCGGTGAGTCCTAACTGCACTTCCTCGAAATTGCCGGTGCGGATTTCCGGAGAAACAACGGGCATACGCGCGCGCGGCATCCTGTCATAGCCTTCGGTCGAGACTTCCCGGACCGCTTGCCATTCCTTTTTACGCCCGGCGCTCAAATCTTCCCCGCGGATGAATCGGCCGATCGAAATTGCCGCCTGCTTGCCCGCGGCAATTGCTTCGATTACCGTCCCGGGGCCGGTCCTCGCGTCGCCGCCCGCAAAAATGTCGGGATCGTGGGTTTGCAGGGTTAGCGGGTCAACTATCATCGTGCCCCAATCGGTAAGCTGGCACGCGCATTCTTCGGTAAGGCACGCCCAGTCCGACTCCTGGCCGATGGCCGGAACCACCGCGTCCACTTCCATCACGAACTCGGACCCGGCAATGGCCACCGGCCGCCTTCGCCCGCTTGCGTCCGGCTCCCCGAGCTCCATTCTCACGCATTCGACGGCCTTTACCCGGCCGTTTTCCCCGATAATTCGCCCGGGGTTGGTGAGGATCATGATCTCGATGCCTTCTTCGCGGCACTCTTGGATCTCTTCCGCGCTGGCTGGCATCTCCTTCTCGCTTCGCCGATAGATAATAAAAGGCTTGCTCGAGCCGTTTCGAAGGGCCGATCGCACGGTATCCATCGCAACGTTTCCCCCGCCTATGACCGCGACGCGATCGCCCAGGGGGACCTTTTTGCCCAGATTTATGTCTCTTAGATATTGAACTCCGGGGACCACCCCTTCGAGCTCTTCTCCGGGGATGCCCAGAGCCTTGCATTCCTGGGCGCCTATACCCATGAAGAAGGCCTTATATCCCTGCTCTCTCAGTTGAGAGACGGTAACGTCTTTGCCGATCTCGACCACCGTTTTGAACTCCACGCCCATGTCCCGTATGACCTGGATTTCGGCTTCGATTATGTTTTTCGGGAGCCTGTAGGAAGGAATGCCAACGGTAAGCATGCCGCCGAGCACCGGCAGCTTTTCAAAAACCGTCACCCGGTATCCTTCGATTGCCAGGTAATAGGCGCACGATAGGCCTGCCGGACCCGAACCGATGATCGCCACCTTCTCGTTTCGTTTCTCTTTTATCTGCGGGACGAACCTGGTCTCGGAGCTCAGGTCCTGGTCAGCCAGAAAGCGCTTGATCGAATCGATCGCCACCGGCTCGTCAAATTTGCCCCGCATGCACTCAGTCTCGCAGGGATGGTGGCAGACCCGGCCGCAGATGGCGGGCAGGGGGTTTTCTTCCTTGATGAGCTTTAAGGCCTCCCGGTATTTGCCCTGAGCAGTCAAAGCCACATACCCCTGGACCGAGATGTGCGCCGGGCAGGTCGCCTTGCACGGGGAGATGCCGCGCTTTTCGATGACAAAAGCTCCGGGCACTGCCTGGTCAAACTTGCGAAACGCGGCCCGGCGGACATTTAGACCTTCGTTGTATTCATTCTTGCATTCGATGGGGCAGACTTTGGCGCATTCGCCGCAACCCGTGCACTTGGAGATGTCCACATAGCGGGGCTGTTGAAGAAGCTTTACAGTGAAATTTCCCGGCTCGCCGGTAACTTGCTGAACCTCCGAAAGTGCCAGAAGCTCGATGTTGAGGTGCCGGCCGACCTCGACCAGCTTGGGGGAGATAATTCACATCGCGCATTCGTTGGTGGGGAAGGTCTTGTCCAGTTGGGACATCACTCCGCCGACGGCGGAAGATTTTTCGACCAAATAGACATAATAACCACTGTTGGCGAGGTCGAGGGCAGCCTGAGTTCCCGCTATTCCCCCTCCCACAACCATGACCGCACCCGTAGAGGATCTTACTTGACTGTTTTCATTCATTTCGATTCACTTCCTGAGCAACTGCCTTCAATCAGATCATGACCCCGCTGCTCGAATCCCCCAAAATAAACCCGGGCTAGCTGCAAGCCCGGATTTGAATCCCTTTGCTTCTTTTGGTTTGAGGTGAGGAAATCGCGGCGTGATCATACCCCCTGCCGGCCATCTACTTCAATACCGAAGTATTGCATCGAGCTACCGCTTGAATTGACAATCCGAGGTTCAGCGTGAAGTGAGGCACCACGAATATTGCAAGCGGCAGACCAGAGCCTCCCAAGGCCCCGGACATCGAGGGGCAAGCTATGTGCGGTGAGATTTTCGGGGGAAGGACCAGCCGATCGGGGTGGGTGCACAACTGTTAAGAATTAAATACCCTGTTAAAGGTGACTCCATATTTTTAACATGCAAAGGAGTTTGACCGGGGGGCTTAATTATCTTCAGTGATCACATTGGCATTATAAACGGACCTGATTCCGTATTTTTTCATGCGGTTCCAAATGGTGACGCGGGAAATACCCAGCATTTCAGCGGCTAATGACTGGTTGCCTTTTGCGCGGTTCAGGGCGTTTATGAGCTCTCTTTTTTTGATTTCTTCCTTACTTTGCGTCAGGGCCTTGCCGTGTCTTACCGCCGTTTTTTCCTGGAGGATGCCGGGAGGCAGGTGGTGGGCCCGGACCATCGGTTCCTGGCAAACAACGACGGCATACTCGAAAGCGCTCCTCAGTTCCCGGACATTGCCAGGCCAGGTATAGTTTATGAGACAATCAACGAGGTCCTTGCTGATGCCCTTGATATCCTTTCCGCTCTTCATCTGAGTTTTCCGGAAAAAGGATTCGGCAAGAAGAGGTATATCCTCCAAGCGCTCCCTCAAGGGCGGCAGGTGGATGGGAATCACATTGATTCGAAAAAAAAGGTCTTTTCTGAACAACCTCTTTTCAATGAGCGAAGGCAGGTCTCGATTGGTGGCCGAAATGATTCTGACATCCACAGGGACAGGTTTGCTGTCGCCGACCCGCTCTATGATCTTATCTTCCAATACCCGGAGGAGCTTCACCTGAGTGGAAAGAGGCAAGTCACCGATCTCATCGAGAAAAATATCCCCGCCTTGAGCCATTTCGAATCTGCCGGCCCGGTCCTTGTAAGCACCTGTGTAGGCGCCTTTAACATGCCCGAAAAGCTCGCTTTCCAAAAGGGTTTCAGTCAAGGCCGCACAGTTCACCTTGACAAAGGGACCGCTTTTCCTCCCGCCAATCTGGTGAATGGCCCTGGCCGCCAATTCTTTTCCGGTCCCGCTCTCACCCAATATGATTACGGGAGCATCCGCCAGGGCGGCATTTTCTATAAGATCGTATACGCTCCTCATAGCCGCCGAAGTACCGATTATTCCATGGAAACCGTCCTCCGACTTGAGTCTGCGGCGAAAAGCGGCTATCTGTTTATCTTTTTCGACGATTTCGGTTATATCCGTAATGGTTTCAACGGCCCCAATGACGTTTCCCTTCCTGTCGCGAAGCTGGGATGCATTCTTCAAGACGTGAATGTATGCGCCGCTTTTCTTCATAATTGCGCACTCGGATACATCCAGAGAACCATTTTTGAACAGCTTGCACCAGAAGGACCCCCCTTGTTCACGGGCCATCTTGTAAAGGCTGCAGTTAAGGATCGCACATTTCTGACCAATGAGTTCCTCGCGCGAGTAGCCCGTAATCGTCTCGAGGGCCCTGTTTACCGATATGATGGAACCCGTCGTGTCGACGATCATGATTCCATCTCGCATTGTGTTCACAACGGTCTTCCAATAGGTATCCAGATCTGCTTCAAACATGGGACCTCATGTTCACTTTTAAACGATTGCTAAATCGCATTTTTTAACAATTTGATCTTTTCCAGCCGCCAAGTTTCAATTGCCGGGCAAAAATCGCGTCGATCAGATGCCGCCCGGCCCTTCACCCGCACACAATTATCAAATAAACGCACCCGCTCCACCGATGTGGCATTAAGCTTGTAAAAGTACCGATTCCACAGATGTGACATTAGGTTTGCCTTTGACACCCGCGAACCCTAACGAAAGGGGCCGCTTCGAAAATGAGACAGAAACCAGACTACACCATCGATTTCCGGGAAAGCATCACTCCTCTTTCTCTGCTGAGAATGGGCCAACTGGTCAGGGAGATGAAACCCCATGAGCTGCTGGAGATCATCGTAAGAGATCCCGAGGTTCGGTCGGACGTTTTGAAGATCGTGCCGGGCTGCGAACTGGTCGGAATGGAATTGAACAAAGAGGAAGATTTTTGCCGCATCCAGCTCGAGAAAAAAGAAATCTCCGATAATATCTCTTTCGACCATGCAGATCGGCCAGGCTTAAAAATGTTCTGAATCTTTGGAATCATCGAAACACAGATGCATCCCGCGCAAACCCGGGGGAACGGTGATTGGGCCGCCTCATCGATCACTTTATGAGGTATAATAACCGCTTCCACAAAGGTTCCCTCTCACTCTGAAACAGAAATTCGTCTTGACGTTCAACAGTATAACAAATTAGAGTTAAAAGGCGCAACTGAACGAAAACCCCCTGCACCGGTTCGCCGTCAAGGCTTCATGCTCCAAACTTAGAAGTTTTTTATCCCTGTTTTGATTAAAATTCATTCGGCAAGTTCGGTGCCAAACGCCAACGGCAGTCGAAAAAGGTTGCCCATTCTACCTTTGGACAAGATGAGCCATGGGTAGGCACCTGGAGGGGCAACCGGAAGTGTTAAAATTTTAACACATAGGTGTTAAAAATGAAAAGTGTTAAGTTTTTAACACCTGCAAGAACTTAACACTCTAAGTCGATTTCGGGTTCAACGTTGTGCATCGTGCCGGATTGCATAGCGTCAGGGCAAATGCCAAATTCAACGATTTCACACGGAGACATCGAAAAATACTGGGAAACGGTAGTGAGCACCATCAAGGATGGGGTCATGATTGTCGATACGCCGGGTTGTATCGTTTTCGCCAACGCCGCCATGGAAGCCATTACGGGCTTTACGCGCGAAGAACTTCTCGGACGGAAGTGCTCCTTTTTGAATTGCGATCTGTTTAGCCTGGCCCGTGAACAGGGCGGAGACCAATGGTGCGTTCTGCTTAAGACCGGAAAGCTGGATTTGCGCCGGTGCACCATCATGAGAAAGGATGGATCGTTCGTCGAGGTATTGAAGAATGCTTCCCGGCTTCATGACAGCAGCGGAACAGTGATCGGGGGAGTCGAAGTACTTACCGATATTACGTAGATAGTCCAGAAAGACGAGCAGATTGCCGAATTTCGCCGGCAGTTCCAGTTTGAAGACTCGTTCCATGGAATAATCGGCGCTTCCCCCGCTATGTTGCGGGTTTATAAAGCCATTGAGAATGCCGCCCGTTCTGACGCCCCCGTTTTTATCCTGGGCGAGAGCGGGACAGGAAAGGGATTAGCTGCCCGGGCAATCCACGAGTTAAGCGATCGCAACAAAGCGCCCTTTATCTGCGTGCATTGCGCCGCACTGACCGAATCTCTTCTGGAGAACGAGCTTTTCGGACACGTAAAAGGCGCTTATACCGGAGCGTACAAGAGCCAGCCCGGAAGGTTCGAACTGGCTCAAGGCGGGGATATCTTTCTCGACGAAATCGGCGACCTTACTCCCTCTACGCAGGTGAAACTGCTGCGGGTCCTCGAAGAGAAGGTAATTGAGCGGGTTGGCGACGCGCGGACGATTCCGGTTGACGTGCGGATAATATCGGCCACCAACAGAAACCTGTCGAATCTGCTCGAAAAAGGCAGTTTCAGGGAAGACTTCTATTTTCGGATCAATGTCATTCCGATAAAGCTTCCGCCACTCCGGGAGAGGACCGGGGATATTGTACTTCTGGCGGAGCATTTCTTCCACAAGCTCCGGCTCAAAACCGGCAAACTCATAGAGGGCATCGCAAATGCCACGATGGAAATCCTGATGAATTATTCCTGGCCGGGCAATGTGCGGGAACTATACCAAGTTGCGCTCAAAGAGGTAAAACCTCCATTCACAAAATCCCCCCTGCCCCCCTTTAGAAAAGGGGGGTTCCAATCGCCAATTCTTACCCGTATGGGCGCAACTTGGTATTAAAGAGTGTTTTCGATTATATATTCGCAACTTGCGACGAGCAAAACATCCGGACGCACCATCTTCCGCCGGACATCCTCAGGTTGAAAGAAGTATCCAACGGTACAAGGGCGCTGAATCCCTCCAGAGAAGAATTAAAGAAAAAGCAGCTCGCCGATGCGCTTGCCCAGGCGAAGGGCAACAAGTCCAAGGCTGCCGACATTTTGGGAATAAGCCGCGTAACCGTTTGGAACCGCAGGAAGCGGTACGGCCTCGCCGATTATTAAATCCCCTGCCATGCTGACCGAAATTCCGAGAGTCCCTCCCATTTTCACCGGCCCTGCTCAAGGGACGGAGTCGCTTTTTTTCTCCCATTCAAGGGTCATTTGCCCGAAGGTCAATTGCCTGGTCTATAACTTGCACAACGGACCCATACGGCACCTGAAAACAAACATTAGCAGGCCACCCCCAGGCGGCGGGTTTAACGACAGGGAGGGAACGACACATGCAAGCACTGGATCTTTCGCGTAAATCAACCAGACTTATAGATCATTTCACCCGGGAGCAGGTTGCCACCGCTCCGGGAATTCTAAACCTCTGCCTTACTTGCGGCACCTGCGCAAGCGGCTGTCCGGTGACCGGGGTCGAGGGATGGGACATGCGCAAGGCGGTGCGTGCGGTCCTACTGGGGTTGGAACAGGAGCTCATAGACTCCAGGTTCCCGTGGGTTTGCACGCTGTGCGGGCGCTGTGAGCATGCCTGTCCCATGCACATTGACCTTGTCCGCCTGATTCGCACGGCACGGTGGCTCAGACCCCGGGATAAGGTGCCCGGTGTAATGCACAAAGGCGTTCAGATGTGCCTCAAGACGGGAAATAACGTGGGAATTCCAAAGGAGGACTTTCTGTTTCTTCTGGAGGACGTCGGCGCCGAACTCGCCGAAGAGCTGCCGGGCTTCAGCGTGCCCGTCGATAAGAAAGGCGCAAAATTCCTTGTCACCATTAACTCCAAGGAGCCCTTCGGTGAACCCGACGACTTGAAGTTCTGGTGGAAGATTTTTTACGCAGCCAATGAATCCTGGACTACTTCGTCGGATAACTGGGAGGGGGTGAACTGGGGCCTTTTCACCGGCGATGATGACGCCATGAAGGAGATTGTTCGCAGGATTGTGGAAAACTACAAAGAACTTGAATGCGAGTATCTGCTCTTGCCGGAATGAGGCCACGCCTATTTCGCGACCCGTGTCGGTCTCGAGCTTTGGTTTCCCGGTCAGGTCAAATACATGAACATTCATGAACTGCTCAAACTATACATGGAGACGGGCCGTATCAAGGTGGACAAGTCCAGACATCCGCATCTGGCCACCTACCATGACCCATGCAATTATGGCCGGAAGTCGGAGATGGTGTTCGGCCACGGCTATTTCGAGGAGCCCCGCTGGATAGTTCAGCAATGCGTGGACAATTTTGTGGAAATGTATCCCACAGGAGCCAACAATCACTGCTGCGGCGGCGGAGGGGGCGCCTGGGCAATGCCATATGCGGAGGAGCGCATCTTCTACGGTCGGGTGAAGGCCAGGCAGATCCGGGACACCGGCGCCAAGCTGCTCATCGCTCCATGCCACAACTGTCGTGACCAGATCATGAAGAGCTTGCGCAAGGAGTACGACATGATGGATCTGGAAGTGAAATACCTGTGGGAACTGGTGGCGGACTCCCTGATTCTTGACGGCGAAGGAAGCCGGGAGGAGTAGAAGCGGCGGGCAGAAGGAACGACTGTTGAATCGGGCGGCGGGGCCCACGGCAGGGATTGCCGCAACTGAACGCCACTCAAGCCTGCCCCGGACGAGCGTCCGGGGCAGGCGGCGGCGCCCGCCCGGAGGATGGGCCGGCGGGCTGTCGAGATTCTGCCTGCGGCCCGGCCGCCGAGGCTACGAACCGTCACCGTCTTTCATGGACAGATCGCAGAGTTCGGTAATGAAGATCGGCTTTATTCCATTTTCATGACAGAGCTTCCGAAGATTCAGGAAACACATCGGACAGAGAAAAATCATCGCTTCCGCCCCATTTTCCCGCGCGTCGTTCATGTTTCGCATCTTTACCTCGATGGCCCTTTCCTTATCTGTGGCCATGAGTGGAGCGCCGCAGCACAGCCCCTTGAGGCCTTCATACTCTCTTTCGACTCGTTTGGCCCCAACAAGTTCGAAGATCTTATCGAGGTAATGGTCCTTTTCGGGCGTATAGCGGGAAGCGCAAGGGGCCTGATAGGCGACCCGCAAGCCGACAGGGGCTATCTTCTCCGGGCTCGATGAAAGTATGCGGTAGAGGTACTCGAAGAGGTGCACCGGGCGGAAAGGAACGCTCAAATCATATTGAGCCGCCAGGGACGTGAGCATGGCGTAGCAGTCGTCGTGAAAACAGATCACCTCGTCGGCCTCGAGATTGGACAGTTTTTCGATGAAGGGGCGCGCCTGCCGCTCCGCCAGGCTGGGCCTCCCGAGGTGAATGTAGCCCACTCCGCAGAAGTAATCCGCCCCTTCGACAATTGTAAGACCTTTAAACAAAGATCCCCGGACCTGTTCGCGGACCATTGTGCCGACGATGCAAAGATTGATGACGGGTTTGCCCGGCTCCCCCATTTCAATTTGCGTGGGGAGCTCATGCAGCCTGGAAAATCGCTCGAATGCCTCATCCGGAACTCTGAGGGCCCCCGTTTGTTCCTGGCGCTGATTGATCAAGTCGAAAGGATTGGCCTGAGTGGGGCACACCTGGTTACAGGCGCCGCAAGTGACGCAGGACCCGAGGATAGGCGGCGCACCACCCGCTTTCAGTTCGGCAATTTCTTTCCGGGCACGGTCTTTGTCGTAGCGATTGTAAGGGCAGAACTCCAGGCAGTCTCCACATTCGTTACATTGATCTTCCAGAAACATTGCGGCTCCTCCGATTGGTTGGGGATTCAGTAACGTTGTGTATGGTTCAATGATCGATCGCCTTACCTTTCGTTTTTCGCCAAGAGGGGCATCAAGAATGCCCATCCCGGACAATGATTACGGCAAGGCGTTTAAGGCGTGATGCGGCTTTTGGTCCGCTGGCCACACCACCGATTACAAGGAGGCGAATTCCTTCTTTCACCATTGTTCGCCTTCTCACTCAATCAAGTTCGGCTCCATATCAATCGATCTCATTGAAACGAGCAACGCCTGGCTTATTTAGATGTTGTTGCTCTATAGCCCTCTTTCAGAGTGATTACAACCAGCATGCCAAGTCTGATAAGATTGAGGAGGGCGTCTGCTATCGGCTTTCACTTCCGGCTCCGCATCAGAGGGAGCTTTTGCGGTTAAACAGATGCATCGGACCTGGATACTGCGTCAACTTTGCTCTCAACGGATGCCCAACGGCGATTTGGGGGCTGATTCCACGTTTGGATCCCGTCTGCTCTTTTCTGACGAGCAATGCTTTGCTTTATAGATGTTTTCGAAGTGGCGCCTTTTTACCGGCGATAGTAGTTGGAGAGGCCGCCTCTGAGGCATCGCTCAGGGGGCCTTTGGCGGGTTCCACACAACCACTGCCTGCTTTTTCACTCATAGCGCCTTGTCCTCCTTTTCAGATGTGAGTTGCATACCAATGACATGCTGAACGGTCAGGCGATTTCAAGAAGGGCCGGAACGGCCCGGGATCAATGTCCGGCAGCCAGCGCATCGGCATTCGTCAATGATGATTCAGATGCTTTTAATCGAACACATGCAGCCCACCCGGAGCGCATTTTAGCTGAGTCACTTTTCTTTCGAGCAGCCCGTTGCTCCCCCATTGCCCGTGCCGCAACGATAGAGGACCTCGGCTGTGAGGCGCTCGACGGCGGCCATGAACGGACAGTCCTCAGGGCTTTCCATAAGCGATTTTCCTGCATCTGCGGCCTGCACCACACGCGGGTCGAACGGGAGGCTTCCAAGGAAATGTATGTTCTTCTGTTGAGCGGTTCTTGCGCCTCCGCCCTTTCCAAGAAGCGGGGTCTCGGTGTGACAGTGCGGGCAGATGAATCCGTTCATGTTCTCAATAAGTCCAAGGATCGGCATATGCACTTGCCTGCAAAAGTCGATCGATTTTCTCACATCGGCCAGTGCGATCTCCTGCGGGGTAGTGACAATGACAGCCCGCGCATCGGGCATGGTTTGCGCCACGCTCAGCGGCTCGTCCCCGGTCCCGGGAGGTGAATCTATGATCAGGAAGTCCAGGTCGCCCCATCGCACGTCCGAGATGAACTGCTTTATGACCCCGTGCTTTATGGGACCGCGCCAGATAACGGCTGAATCCCTGTCCTCGAGCAGACACTCGATGGAAATCACGTGCAACCGCTCATTGTAGGCATGAGGTATCATGCGCTTGTCCTGGCCGATGCCGAAAACTCCTTTCAGCCCAAGCATGCGTGGAATACTCGGCCCGTGCAGGTCTACGTCGAGCAAACCAACTCGATGGCCCGATTTTGCCAGACCAAGGGATAGATACGCAGCCACACAGCTCTTGCCGACCCCGCCCTTGCCGCTCATGACCAGCAGCTTGTGCCGAATTCGATTGAGTTGATCTTGAAGACGGGCGTCATCCGTCTCGCGTTTTGCATAATCGCACTGCGCGCTCCCGGACGAACTCATAGACATGTGCTCCTTTCGGTTATTACTGGTTCACCACTCAATTTTGAGCAACCTCCATGCCATCCCGTGCAGGCCTTCACTCCCCCGGTTTTCATGGCTTGAGGATCGATGGATTGTCACCGGGAGTCGCTCAGTTTCAGCGTCCGTAAGGAAACATCTCGCCCACTTCAGGTTGCTTTACGGGTGCAGGATGCCCCCATACTTTCGCGCTTCCGCCGTGACTGAAATGGAGACGCTCGTATAATATGAGCGGCACAAACATTGCTCATGAAATAATCAGCATGAAAAGAAATGGACAAAGTGACTCTTGTAACGGGTGCTCTTTGGAGGGGCCTTGCCGTGCAGCGCCAGAGACCTTCAGCACCCTTGTCCATTCGATTTTGGTTCGGGACGTCGATCTCGTGGACGTGTTTAACGCCGAAGCGCCTCATTTGATTCCAGACGGTGACGCGCGAAACACCCAGAAGCTCCGCCGCCAGCGACTGATTGCATTTCGACCTGGAAAGGGCCTCAATGAGTCGTGTCTTCTTAGTTTCTTCCCTGCTCGTCCTCGGTTTCTTTGCGCTTGCGTTAAAGGGTTCCGCTCCATAAATGTCCGGCGGGAGGTGGCAGGATTGGATCATATTTTCATGGCAGGTTACGAACGCGTATTCAAAAGCGCTCTTGAGTTCCCTGATGTTGCCGGGCCAGGAGTATCTCATGAGTATTTCCATCGCGTCGTTGCTTATCCCATCGATATTTCTGCCGCTCTTTAACTGGATTTTTCGAAAGAAAGAATCTGCAAGTAAAGGGATATCTTCCACTTTCTCCCTCAACGGAGGCACATTGACGGGGATACCGTTGATCCGAAAATAGAGGCCTTTCCGGAACAGCCCCTTCTCCACGAGATCCTGCAGCCTCTTGTTCGTGGCCGAAACGATCCGACCGTCCACGGATATGGGCTTGCTGTCTCCGACCCGTTCGATAGCCCTCTCTTCCAGCACGCGCAGCAGCTTCACCTGGGTTGCAAGCGGCAGGTCGCCGATTTCATCGAGGAATATATCTCCCCCCTGCGCCATCTCGAACCTTCCTGCCCGGCTTTTATAGGCCCCTGTACAGGCCCCTTTCACATGCCCGAAAAGCTCGCTTTCCAGCAGAGATTCCGTCAGAGGGGCACAATTTACCTTCACAAATGGACCGTTCTTCCGTTCCCCGATCTGATGAATTGCTTTAGCGACAAGCTGCTTCCCGGCGCCACTTTCCCCCAGGATAATTACCGGGGCGTCCGACTGTGAAGCGTTCTCGACAAGATCAAAGACCTGGCGCATGGCTGCAGACCCACCGATGATCCCCTGGAATCCGTCTTCAGAGCTTAGCTCGCGGCGAAAAGCGGCTATCTGTTTGTCCTTTTCTACTATTTCAGTGATATCAGTGACGGTTTCCACGGCCCCGATCAGCTTTCCTCGGTTGTCGTGCAGAGGAGAGGCATTCTTGAGGATCTGAACGCTGGAGCCATCCCTTCTCATAATGGTGCACCTTCGCTGACTCAATGCTCCTGTTTTGAAGAGGACACACCAGTGAGGGCCACCTTTGTCGCGGGCCATTTTACAGATGCTGCAATTCAAAATGGAGCATTTCTGCCCATGAGATCTTCCCGCGAGTAGCCAGACATCATTTCCAGAGCCTGATTTACGGACACAATCGACCCGTATGGGTCTACTATCATGATCCCGTCACGGATGGTGCTGACCACTATCTTCCAATATCTGTCCAATTCTTCCTCGAATATGCGTTGCACTGTGTTCAATTTTGACACTTGTTAAATTTTGTCCATTTAACATATCTCGTTACAGTTGGCGCCTATGAATAAGGTAATTCTTAACATCTGTTAACTTTTATTGATTTGTAACAGATATTCTCACAGGAAACATGTCATTTTTAGAAATATGCTGGTTGTATATTTCTTAAAGGTCCCCAACTTTGCCAATCTTCGCGGCAACTTCTGTTTTTAAAAGTGAAAGCGGATACTTGGATAGTCCTCAATGCTTCCTGGTCCCCGACCGGCAGAGCCCACATGTCCAATGAAGGACACCAAACAGCGCACTATTGTGTGAGTGTGTAACCTTTTAAAGAATTGTGCCCCATATCATAGCTCTATGGCATCAACTTTGCAATGGCTGAACATGTCGGTCGGAACCCCAAAAAGGAGCCCAGCTCAGTTGAAGGGGAAAGCAGATTATGTTATTGACTTAAGCGGAACCATCATCCCTCTTGCCCTTCTTAAGATGAAGCAGATGCTGAGGGAGATGCAAACGAACGAGGTCTTGGAAATCGTCACGCGCGACCCGGATGCCAGAAGCGACGTACTTAAAGTAATCCCCGGCGCCTCGTGCGAGCTGATCGACATGGAGTTTAACAGGGAAGCCGACTGCTGCCGAATCCGGCTCAAAAAGAGAAAGCATTCCAGGCAATGAGCGTATCTTCAATCCTATCTCATTCAGATCATTTCCCCCCCTCCATTCATGATGCCCTGTCAAGCCTGAAGGCCCTGCCGGTGGCCCCGTTCTCGACATGGCAAGCGTTAACAGGTTAGATACTTGAGCCATGCGGCACAATGCCAGCCCGTCGCCCGAGCCATGATCCTGACCAGTCTCACCCCTGGGTTCGAAAACGAGAGAATAGCACCGACAAAAGGAAAAGGGGACCTATGAGTTTTCAGGAACGACTTTTAGCAGGGGAGTTTGTGATCCTTGCGGAGATGAACACGCCGAAAGGCGTGGACACATCTGATCTGATACGCAACGCCCGCAGGATCAAAGGCCGCGTGGACGCAGTCATCGTACCGGACATGGACAACGGCATCATGAGGATGAGCGCCCTGGCCGGCGGAGTGCTCATGAACCAGCAGGGGATCGAGGCCATTATTCATGTCTACTGCCGGGACCGGAACAGGATGGCGCTCCAGGGAGACCTGCTTGCGGCTTATGCTCTGAGTATTGAGAACTTGATTGTGGTTTCCGGCGAGGACATGCGCAACGGAGATAATCGTGACGCCAAGCCCATTGACGATCTCGACGAAGTGGGCCTGCTGAATGCGATCCATTCGCTGGAGCAAGGGATGGATCTAGGCGGAAGCGATCTGAGCGGCACTCCAAGATTCAACGTCGGATGCGCCATGGCTCAGTGCAAAGATGAGAAGTCCCTGGACTACGAACTTGAGCTCACCAGAAAGAAGGTGCAGGCGGGTGCAAAATTCATCGTCACACCACCGGTCTTCGACATCCACCGTTTCGAATTCTTTATGGACAGGGCAAAGGGTCTGATGACGCCCATCATTTCTTCGGTGTACCTGCTCAAATCCGTCGGGGCGGCACGCTACATCGCCTCCAACGAGCCCGAGGCCGGCATCTCGGAAGAACTCATACGCCGCATTCGCAAGGCATCGGACCGTGAGATGGAGTGCATCCGCATAGCAGGGGAGACCGCTTCGGCGCTCAAAGAGCTTTCACAGGGAGTGCGAATCATAACCCTTGGATGGGAGCACCGGCTCCCAAATATTCTGGAGTGTGCAGGCCTTTAACCTAAGACCTTTTCCCAACCATCTTGACTGACGATTCAACCTTTAGACAGAGGATCAGGGGTGGCAATGCAAGAGCAAAGAAGATCCCAATCCAGCAACAAGGTTCTCATAGTCGGCGGAGGCATGGGCGGTATAAGAGCTGCTCTGGACCTGGCGGAGGCGGGCCGGGATGTCGTGTTGATAGACAAGGCCTATTCCATCGGGGGACTTATGACCTTGCTTGACCGTACGTTTCCCACCAACAACTGCGATCTGTGCACCTTGTCTCCGCACCTGTCGGAAAGCGGCCGCCAGTTGCACATCGATCTCATGACGATGACCGAGCTCGGCAATCTTGAAGGCAGTGCCGGGAGGTTCAGGGCGACTCTGACGACCCTGCCCCGCTTTATCGACTTGCAGAAATGCACTGCCTGCGGTGAATGTCATCGATCTTTTCCCGAGTACGTCCGTTTCACGCCAGGGTTGGACCACAGGGCGCCGACATGTATGCGGTATCCGCAGGCGACTCCACACGCTTTCTCAATCGACATGGATGCCTGTTCGAACATCGAGGAACTCGTGCGGGTATGCCCGGACGGGGCAATTCTTCCCGGGGACCTGCAACGGGTGCGTGAGATCGAGGTAGGATCGATCATTCTGTCGCCGGGAGCGGAGATATTCAACCCGCAAGTGCTCGACACATACGGGTATGGAGTCTATCCAAACGTCGTTACGAGCCTCGAATATGAGGGGATTCTCTCTGCGTCCGGACCAACCGGGGGAGAACTGGTGAGGCCGTCGGACGGCAGGAAGCCTAGCAGAATCGCCTGGATCCAGTGTGCAGGGTCCAGGGGTCTCCAGGAGGGATCTGTTTCATATTGCTCCAGCGCGTGCTGCATGTACGCTCTCAAGGAGGCCGTCGTCACCAGGGAGCGTTTCCATGAAGATATTGAGACGACCATTTTTTATATGGACATGAGAACGTATGGCAAGGACTACGAACTCTACTTGCAGAGGGCAAGGAATGAATACGGGGTCCGTCTCGTTCGCAATCGTCCCCATAGCATCGAACCTGTCCAGCACGACGGCGCCCTTACGGGAGACCTTTCCATTCTATATGTTCCTTATGGGACAAGTCAGTTGAGAACGGAAGTCTTCGATATGGCCGTGCTCACGACCGGTTTCAGGATTTCGACGGAGATACGGGATTTCGCCCGAAGGATTGGCGTGGAGATCAATGAACACGGCTACGCCAGAACAGGAAGTTTTGACCCCGTGGTTTCATCGAAACCGGGAGTTTATGTCTGCGGACTTTTTGAAAGCCCGAAGGACATTCCCGACACCATAGTCCAGGCCAGCGCTGCTGCCTGCTGTGCTTCGACAAACCTGAATCCCTTGAGAATGGTTGAGGAAAGGAACGAAGATTTTCCATCCGAGCGGGATATAACCGGTGAGGAAAGGAGAATCGGGATCTTTGTGTGTGACTGCGGACTCAACATAGGTGGCGTCATAGACGTGAAGGAGATGGCCTCAGGTTTAGGGAGGCTTCCCGATGTTGTCGTATCGGAGATGATAGGACACGGTTGCAGCCGGGATTCATTGGAGCATATCCAGGCGACCATCCGCAACAAAAGGCTTAACCGGGTCGTGATCGGGGCGTGCTCACCGAGGACCCATGAAACGCTCTTCCAGGACGCTCTGCGTAGAGCCGGACTCAACAAATACCTCTTAGAAATAGTCAACCTGCGCGATCAAGACACCTGGGTACATTTGGACGATCCAACCTTCGCCGCTCAGAAGGCAAAGGAACTGATGCACATGGGGGTGGGGGCGGTTCGATTGGCTCATCCTCTCGCTGACCATATCCTGCCGATGAATAAGGATGTTCTGGTGGTCGGGGGCGGCGTGGCAGGAATGAAAGCATCTCACAGCCTAGCAGATAATGGATTCAAGGTCTTCCTGGTGGAGAAGTCACCGCAGCTTGGAGGCGTCGCAAGGAAGGTCCGAAGGACCCTGGAGGGAGAAGACGTTCAGGCCCACTTGGAAGATTTGATAAGCAAAACCGAACTCCACGAGAACATCCAGGTCCTGAGATCTTCAGTGGTCGTCGATCATTCGGGAATGGCAGGAATGTTCAAGACAGGGATCCAGGTAGGCCCCCAGATGTTCTATCGGCAGATCAAACACGGCATCACCATTCTGGCGACCGGGGCCCTGGCCAATCGGCCTCGAGAACTTCTCCTGGATGAGCACGAGGCGGTGATGACCCAGCTCGATCTTGAAGCCATCATTGAAGATGATCCCGAGAGGATCAAGTCCTTTCGCAACGTGGTGATGATCCAATGCGTCGGCTCACGCACTCCGGAAAACCCTAACTGCTCGCGCATATGTTGCCAGTCTGCCATCAAGAATGCCCTGAGGTTGCGAGTCATCAATCCAGACGCCTCGATCTCGATTCTCTACCGTGATATGCGCACCCCTGGATTTCAGGAAGATTACTACAGGAAGGCCAGGGAAAAGGGTGTGATCTTTATTCCATACGAACCGGAGGATAAGCTTGTGGCGGTCCCCGATGGCGACCGGGTCGCCGTCACCTTCACGGAACCTGTCCTTGGGCGCAAGGTAGCGGTCTCCGCTGATTGTCTGGCCCTAAGCACCGGCTATGTGGCTGACGAGGAATCGGCGGAAGATCTGGGCATCATCTTCCACCTTCCCAGAACATCTGACGGCTATTTCCTGGAGGATCACGTCAAACTGAGACCTGTGGATCTCCCCGTACCGGGGTTTTTTGTCGCCGGCACGGCCCATGCCCCCAAGAATATTCGTGACACCATCACCCAGGCTCAGGCCGCGGCAAGCCGAGCTCAAACGTTCCTGGCAAGGGATACCATCAACCTGGGGGCGGCAGTAGCGCAGGTAGACAGCAAAAGGTGCGCTGCCTGTCTAATCTGTGTGCGGGCCTGTCCCTTCGAGGTGCCCTTCATCAATGAAGATGGCCATTCGGAAATAGATCCGGCCAAATGTCACGGGTGCGGGACTTGCGCCTCAGAATGTCCCGCCGAGGCAATTCAACTGATGCGGTATGAGGATGATCAGATATTGGCCAAGTTAGACGGATTATTTGAAAGGATTGTGTGATGGACGATTTTGAACCTATTATCGTAGCTTTCTGTTGCCATTACTGTGCTTACACGGCTGCGGACATGGCAGGCAGCAAAAGGCTTCGTTATCCTCCAAATGTGAAGATTATAAGGGTGCCCTGCACAGGTAAGGTGAATGCCATACACCTTATGGAGGCCCTCAAGAAAGGCGCCGACGGCGTGTACGTAGCCGGCTGTCTCGAAGGAGACTGCCACTTTAAGACCGGAAACACACGGGCCGCAAAGCGCGTAACTTACATCAAGAAACTGCTCGATGAAATCGGCATTGGAGGGGAGCGAGTCGAGATGTTCATGATGTCTGCCGGAATGGGCGAGCTTTTCGCTCAGACCGCCCTCGATTTCACGGAGAAAGTCCGCCGCCTTGGACCAAACCCCGCAAAGGTGGTTTTTGATAATTGCGAACGTACTGCGGGCTGATTTCTACAACAGGGGAGAGTAAGCTGACATGATTACCGCCGAACGAAAATCTACGGAAGAGATCATCGAATACGTACGACCCTATCGACACGTTCTTCTCGTGGGCTGCAACGAGTGTGTCACCGTATGCGCAGCGGGAGGACGCAAGGAAGTGGGCCTGCTCTCTGCGGCCCTCCAGATGCATTTCATGAAGGAGGCCAAGCCTCTCGAAATCGAGGAGATCACCTTGGAGAGGCAATGCGACCCGGAATATGTCGAGGAGCTCGTTCCGCATATCGATCGGGTGGATGCGGTGCTCTCGATGGCCTGCGGATGCGGTGTCCAGGAAATCGCCAGGCGCTTTCGAGAGAAGCCTATCTTTCCCGCCGTGAATACAAAGTTCATGGGGGCATCGGAGAGGCAGGGGGTGTGGGCCGAACGCTGCCAGGGATGTGGTGACTGTGTGCTTGGCCTCACGGGCGGAATTTGCCCCATTGCGCGTTGCTCCAAACAGCTCTTGAACGGCCCTTGTGGAGGATCGACCAGCGGCAAGTGTGAGGTCAGTGCGGATATCGATTGTGCCTGGCAGCTCATCTGGGACCGGCTGAAAGCTCTTGGAATGCTGGATAGATATGAGGAGAACATACCTGCGAAGGACTGGCGGACAGCACGGGGTTCCGGCCCCAGGAGAATAGTAAGAGAGGACCTGGCATCATGAAGACGGAAAGCATACTCGAAAGGATACTGACATCTGGACAACTTGCTGTAACGTCGGAATGCGGTCCTCCGCGTGGCGCCCTTCCCGGGAAAGTAAGGGAAAAGGCAGAGATGCTTCGAGGCTGTATCGATGCAGTAAATATCACCGACAACCAGACGGCAATGGTTAGGATGTCGAGCCTGGCGGCGTGCATTATAATCAAGCAGATGGGACTAAATCCTCTTCTGCAGATGGTCACAAGGGACCGCAACCGCCTGGCCATGCAAAGCGACATCCTCGGCGCCTATGCCCACGGTATCGATACGATGCTGTGCCTCTCTGGCGACCATCCCCGCTTCGGGGACCATCCGATGGCCGCCAGCGTGCATGACATCGACTCCATCCAGTTCGTGGAGATGGTGCGAAACATGCGGGACGAAGGTAAGTTTCAGAGCGGGGAAAAGATCGACGGACCTCCCAAGATGTTTATAGGCGCCGCCGCAAATCCGTTTGCCGACCCTTTCGAACTGCGCGTCCCACGGTTGGCAAAGAAAATAAAGGCGGGAGTGGACTTCATTCAAACCCAGTGTATCTATAATGTCGACAAATTCGAGAAATGGATGGAGGGGGTACGGGGGCGAGGTCTGCATGGGAAGGTCTACATCCTGGCAGGCATAACCCCGATGAAATCTGCGGGTATGGCCAAGTACATGAAAAATAAAGTTCCGGGCATGGACGTTCCGGACGATGTAGTCAAGCGCATTTCGGGTGTTCCAAAGGAAAGGCAGGCTGAAGAGGGAATCAGGATGTGCCTGGAGACCATCGAGCGTCTGAAAGGGATCGATGGGGTGCGGGGATTTCACATCATGGCGATCGAATGGGAACACAGGGTTCCTGAAATTGTGGAAAGAGCCGGGCTTTTGCCCAGGCCCTCGTTTTAGGCGAGACATACCGGGGATTTTTTATCCTAAGTTTCACATCAACGGAGACAATATCATGAACACTAAACAGCTTATTTTGGTGGTAGATGACGACCCGGATCTGGTGGACTCGGTTTCCAGAAAGCTTGAGGACAACAATTATAGGACATCGAAAGCCTATGACGGGGTCGAGGCATGGACGAAAATAAGGCAGGAAAGACCCGACCTTGTCCTCCTGGACGTTATGATGCCCGAGAAAGACGGCTACCAGGTCTGTGCGGAGCTCAAGAAGGACCCGCAGTTCAAGGATATCACGGTCGTGCTCCTCACAGCCGTGGCTGAAAACGTCAAGACCACGAAATACACCCATCATGATGGAAAAACGACTCTGGCTGACGATTACATCGCCAAGCCCATTGACCTGGATAAGCTCGTGGAAATGGTGAGGGAAAACCTCATGCACTGACGGCCGGTGTCCGTAGGAAAGGCAACCGAACATCGATGAAAGCAGGAAATGCGCAATTGGCTGCATGTGAACGGGAGACAATAGCCGGGCAGAAGATCGAGGATTCCGGCTGGAAGGGGAGGGTTTTCGACTCGCTCTCCCTGCCGGGCCTGATTATGGCGCCGGACAAGACTATACTGAATGTTAACAGGAATTTCATGAAAGAGTACGGTGTAAGAAAAGATCAGATGATCGGTAAGAAATGTCACGACTTTTTTTATCATTCTGAAAATTCCTGTTCACTGACTTCCTGTCCACTGCCCGAAGTGCTGGCAAACAGGGAAGGCAAAACCATTCTTAGGCAGGTGAAAACTCAGAGCGGCGAAGAGAAGTGGGAGGACCGGATTTTCTCTCCTATACTCGATGATGAAGGTGAAGTACGGTACATCATCGAGAGCATACGGGACGTTACGCGAATCAAGACTCTCGAGAAAGAGCTCTGCGAGGTCAGGGGGTTCCTCGAGAAGGTTATCCTGAGCTCGACGAGTTCGATAGTCGTTGCCGATCGCAGTGGAAAGATCGTGCTCATGAATCCGGCAGCCGAAGAGTTGACCGGGTACACCCTCAAACAGACGCAGGATAAGATCACACTCGAGGACCTTTATTCCCCTGGACAGACAAAAGAGATCATGAGAAAGCTCAGGGATAGACAATTCGGCGGAAAGGGTAGATTGCCCTGCTGCCAGGTCAGCATTGTAAATGCCCAGGGAGAGGATATCTCGGTCGAGCTGTCAGCCTCGATTATCTACGAAGGTGACGAGGAAGTGGCCACGCTGGGGATTTTTAATGATATCAGAGAAAAGCTTGCCCATGAGCAACGGATGCGAAAGATGCTGGCAAAGGTGGCTCAGGCCGAGAAAATGGCTTCCCTGGGCCAACTGGCGGCGGGTGTGGCCCATGAGATCAATAATCCGCTCACGGGCATCCTTCTGTACTCCGGTCTTGCGTTCGAAGCCCTCGACGAAAGTGATCCCCGAAAAGAGGACATCCGGTTTATCATCGAGGATGCCGATCGATGCAAGGAGATCGTTAAAGACCTTCTCACGTACAGTCGCCAGACAAACCCTTTTAAAGAAATTTTACAGCTCAACGATCTGGTATGTCAAAGTCTGGGTCTTATCCGCGACAGGAAGCTTTTCATGCAGGTCAACGTTGTCAGGGATTTCTCGGATGAAACGATGCTGATCCAGGGGGATAGGAACCAGCTCAGCCAGGTCACCATCAATCTGGTCCTGAATGCCATAGACGCCATGGAAAGGGTGGGAACCCTCACACTTCGCACCTATCGAGACCCCAGCGAGGCCAAGGTCTACCTGGAAGTCTCGGATACGGGGTGTGGTATTCCGAAGGAAAATCTTTCGAAAATATTCGATCCCTTTTTCACGACCAAGGAACTCAGAAAAGGCACCGGCCTCGGCTTGAGTACGGTTTATGGAATCATCAAGGATAATGAAGGCAGGGTCAGTGTTAAAGAGACGAGCAAAAAGGGAACGACGTTCATCATGGAGCTTCCCCTCTATCAGGGCTTATCCGAACCACAGGCCTTCTAGCGCGATTCTCATGGGGAGGAGCCGGTTATGATGACAAAAGGAGAAACACAGGAGTCTCTTGACAGGCCCATGATTCTTGTCATTGACGACGAGAAGCACATTAGGGACGGTTGCCGGAAAGTGTTGAGCCAGGAAGGGTTCGAAGTGGCAACCGCCGATTGTGGCGAGCTCGGCCTGAAAATGATAGAAGAGAACCACTATGACATCATTTTGCTGGACCTGATGATGCCGAGCCTTTCCGGCTTTGACGTTCTGGCGCGGGTCAAAACGCTTCATCCTGACTCCGTGATCATTGTCATAAGCGGCTACGTCACGATTGAACATTCAATAGAGGCAATGAAGAAAGGCGCCTTCGATTTCATTCCCAAACCCTTCACGCCCGAGCAACTGAGGTTCCTTGTCATCAAGGCCATCGAATACATTCGGGCCCTTCAGGACATTGCCAGCGAAAAGTCGCGAATGCGGGTCCTCATCAATCACCTGAGGGACGGAGTAATGGCGGTGGACATGGAAAAAAGGGTGGTGCTCGCCAATCCGGCCTTTTTGCGGATGTTGGGCTATCAGGGGACAAGCGCCGTCGGCTGCATAGCCGGCGAGGTGTGCAAAAACACTCGGATCGAGGCCCTCATGGACAGGGCGATCTCCATGCCCTCCGACGAATTTATGGAGGTGACGGAGGACTTGACCGAAGAGAACGAGGAGAGCTCGCCGGGATGTGTTCTGAATGCGCGATGCATCCCTTTCAAAGACAGGCGTGGCCGGAACGTGGGAGCAATTACCGTCCTCCATGACATCACCGCCTTGAAGAGGATGGAACAGATCAAATCGGACTTCGTTTCAATGGTCTCACACGAAGTTCGGGGTCCACTGAGTGCGGTTCTGGCGCAACTAAACGTTGTCACGAGCGGGTTGGCCGGCGGGCATGTGAATCAAGAGCAGAAGGATGCCCTCA
The DNA here is from genome assembly GCA_963805125.1 of uncultured delta proteobacterium. Taxonomy (GTDB): domain Bacteria; phylum Desulfobacterota; class Syntrophobacteria; order Syntrophobacterales; family Syntrophobacteraceae; genus SbD1. The sequence goes on from CAWDTD010000003.1 coordinate 1,217,762, forward strand.
ACCGTGTTTCTGAAAAAATCAATGGCGTCTTGAGCCTTTCCACGGAACTCCTCGACCTTGCCAGAATTGAGTCCGGCCTGATCAGCCAGGAGAAAGAACAGCTCGACCTGGCGGAAATCATAGAGGACCAGGTGGCAGCGCATCACTCGACGGCCCAGGCCAAACAGATCGTTCTCGACCTCGAGCCGCTGCCTCCACTACCCCCGGTAGTCGTCAACAGGCTCAATATGGGGGAAGTGCTCTCCAATCTCATCGGCAATGCCATCAAGTACACTCCCGAGGGAGGAAAGGTGGTCGTTTCGGGGGGTTTGGAAAATGAATACGTTAGAGTGAGCGTACGCGACAACGGCATGGGGATGCCATCCAAGGAACTGGAAAAGATCTTCTTACCTTTTTATCGGCTGAAGAACGAAAAAACCCGATACATCGTCGGCACCGGACTTGGGCTCACCATCGTCAAAAGCATCCTAGAAGCCCACAACGGTTTTATTCGTGTGGACAGCGAGCCGGACCAGGGAAGCACGTTTCATTTCTTTGTTCCCTGCACTGGCTCATGAGCGCCGTCAGTTGCACGTAAACGGCCATGCATTGCAGGCAAATACTCCTGCTTGAAACCGCTGTGTTCATGAGCTTGGCTTAATTTGCAAGCAACGCTGTGCTTTGCTGCACCTGGCGTGTTCGGTCGCCTTCAGACGGAGCCGCCCTGAAGTATAACCGCCTTCCCTGATATTTTGTTTCAAGCAGACCCGCAGCCGAAAGCTGGTCAACATGCTTTGATGCCTCAGTTCGGTCCAGGCTGAGACCGGATGCGATGTCTTCCAGAGTGCACGGACGCCTTGAGACAAGAGATAGCACTTCCTGTGGAGTAGTGCCCACGTGGCCACCATGAAGCCGGTTTTGGCTGCTGACGATTACCTCGCATTTGTCCCCAAAGATGCCTGCGAGCTGTTCCATGAGTTCCTGAGGCACGGGAACGGCAAAAGATTCTGCCGGTGGCCGAATGACTGTATTTAGATGAACACGTTGCGGACCTATCAGACCCGCAATTTCCGCGATCTCCCTGACCTGAATCGGCAGCCCTGTGATTCCGCCTAGAAGAAACACCTCCAGCCAGTATTGGCCGGCGAAAGACTTGCGGAATTCGCAAAGTCCGTCGATCATCCTGTGGAAGGTAATGTCTCTGTGGGGCCTGTTTATATGCCGGAATAAACGCTCTTGTCCGGCATCTAGCGATGGAATCACGAGATCGGCCCCGCACAGCGCATCCCTCACCTCGGGAAGCCAAAGAAGCGACCCGTTCGTCAGGACGGCAACGCGGGTATCGGTTATAGCCTTAACGGCTTTGATAAGGCTGCCGATCCCGGAGTGAAGCGTGGGCTCTCCTGATCCCGCAATGGTGATCCAGTCGGGCTCACTCGGCAGACGGGCTTCCAGCTCTTTGAGGACGTTCCTCAGAGGTGTCCACTCCTTCCTTTGAGTGGTCTTATTGGTCGTTCTTCCGAGTTGACAGTAGATGCAATCATAGGTGCACGTCTTTGGAGGAACCAGGTCGATGCCCAGAGACCTGCCAAGGCGCCTTGATGGGACCGGTCCATAGACGTAGCTGCTTATTTTCACCCTTTGCCTTCGCTTTGTGATCCGGGATTACAGATAGGCGGAGACTCTTAAAGATTTTATCTCTCTCGCCGTATTGCCTCTCGGGTTGCACTCTGACCAGAGTGCTTCAGTTATGCGTTCAAGTACCTTTAGACCTTTCTCCGCATGTAATCGATGCTCCTTCTTGTGTGGGGCACTCATGCTGCAGGGAGCATACCTGTTCCTCCGGTCCTTTCGCGTGGGTTGTGCCGCAACAATAGAGGACCTCGGCTGTGAGGCGCTCGACGGCGGCCATGAACGGACAGTCCTCAGGGCTTTCCATAAGCGATTTTCCTGCATCTGCGGCCTGCACCACACGCGGGTCGAACGGGAGGCTTCCAAGGAAATGTATGTTTTTCTGTTGAGCGGTTCTTGCGCCTCCGCCCTTTCCAAGAAGCGGGGTCTCGGTGTGACAGTGCGGGCAGATGAATCCGTTCATGTTCTCAATAAGTCCAAGGATCGGCATATGCACTTGCCTGCAAAAGTCGATCGATTTTCTCACATCGGCCAGTGCGATCTCCTGCGGGGTAGTGACAATGACAGCCCGCGCATCGGGCATGGTTTGCGCCACGCTCAGCGGCTCGTCCCCGGTCCCGGGAGGTGAATCTATGATCAGGAAGTCCAGGTCGCCCCATCGCACGTCCGAGATGAACTGCTTTATGACCCCGTGCTTTATGGGACCGCGCCAGATAACGGCTGAATCCCTGTCCTCGAGCAGACACTCGATGGAAATCACGTGCAACCGCTCATTGTAGGCATGAGGTATCATGCGCTTGTCCTGGCCGATGCCCAAAACTCCTTTCAGCCCAAGCATGCGTGGAATACTCGGCCCGTGCAGGTCTACGTCGAGCAAACCAACTCGATGGCCCAATTTTGCCAGACCAAGGGATAGATACGTAGCCACACTGCTCTTGCCGACCCCGCCCTTGCCGCTCATGACCAGCAGCTTGTGCTGAATTCGGCTGAGTTGCTCTTGAAGACAGGCATCTTTGGCTTGCTGCCCTCCATAACTGCACTGTGCGCTCCCGGACGAACTCATAGACATGTGCTCCTTTCGGTTATTACTGGTTCACCACTCAACCTTGAGCAACCTCCATGCCATCCCGTGCAGGCCTTCACTCCCCCGGTTTTCATGGCTTGAGGATCGATGGATTGTCACCGGGAGTCGCTCAGTTTCAGCGTCCGTAAGGAAACATTTCGCCCCCTTCAGGTTGCTTTACGGGTGCAGGATGCCCCCATACTTTCGCGCTTCCGCCGTGACTGAAATGGAGACGCTCGTATAATATGAGTGGCACAAACATTGCTCATGAAATAATCAGCATGAAAAGAAATGGACAAAGTGACTCTTGTAACGGGTGCTCTTTGGAGGGGCCTTGCCGTGCAGCGCCTTTCAAAGCTTTTCCTGCCGTTTTTGGACTGGATACAGGTTGAGGTAACCTCTCACTGCAGCGCCGAATGCGTGTACTGCCCTCACACAGTGTATCGAAAGACCTGGCACGCGAGCCACATGTCCATCGAGATATTCAAGAAGCTATCCCCTGCGTTTCGTAGAACTGACCTCGCGTATTTGCAAGGTTGGGGCGAGCCGCTTCTGCATCCGCGGTTCTTTGAAATGGTCCGGATTGCAAAAGAGTGCGGGTGCCAGGTCGGAACGACCACAAACGGCCTGCTTTGCGCCGGACAAACGGCAGAGCGAATGGTCATGGAAGGCATGGACGTCGTTGCCTTCTCGCTGGCGGGAACGACTGATCATCAGGATGGGATTCGCCTCGGCACACATCTCAAGGCGGTCTTAAAGGCAATAAGACTTCTGGACGAGCACAAGAAAAAACGCGGCTCTCCTCTTCCGGAAATACATGTGGCATACATGTGGCTGCGCTCCCAACTCGACGGTATAAAGGAATTGCCAACCCTTCTGGAAGGCATGGGAATAAACGAGGTGGTTGTGACGACTCTTGATTTCCTGCCCCACCGGAGTCTGGCCGCGGAAGTCATCCATGCCCGGAACGGGAACGAAGAAACGCTTCTTCGCCGCATTGCTTCCGAGGTCGCCGAGGATGGCGAAAAGCGTGGCTTGAAGATCGCTTTTCGCCTTGTGGCAACTCATCGGCCGCCCGGAATATGCACGGAAAACGTGACCAGAGCACTCTTTGTGTCTTCCCGCGGCCTTGTTTCTCCATGTGTTTTCATGAACATGCCAGTCCCAGAAAACGATGGCACTGGAGAAGGCGGCCTGCATGCGCCGGGAAGTCTCGTTTTTGGCGACATAAACAACCAGAGCCTCTCCAGGATTTGGGCGGGGAAAGCCTACAGAACATTCCGAGGCGATCACGCCAGGGGCAGATTTGCGCCATCATGCAGCGGCTGTCCCAAGTTGTTTGCTTCTTCCCATGGGTAATGTGGAATCGAAGGGAAAAACGCTATGACCGATGAGCCAACCAGACGGTTTCATTGCCGCAAGTGCAATCATCGCTGGGAAGTTCTTTTCGGGGGAGGAAGACAGATGGTCTGCCCCAAGTGCGGGGGGCAGGACATTTACCGAACCAACCCTGGAGATATGCCGTCGTGCCGGAAGGCAAGACACCGAAGATGCTGGCCACGACGCGAGGAACCCCTGTAGAGACATGAATATCTACGTGAAAGTGGCCCTTTCGTCCTGTCTGGTCAACGCAATTCTCATGACCGCCAAATACTTTCTGGGCGAAGTATCGGGAAGCATGGCTCTCAAGGCGGATGCCGTTCACTCCCTCGCCGACGTTGTATCTTCCCTTTCGATCCTCGCGGGAATTCTGATTTCGGATCGCAAGACGAAGACATTCTCTCACGGATTGTACAAGGTTGAAAACCTTGTAGCTCTGCTGTCATCCCTTTTCATTTTCTTTGCAGCGTATGAAATCGTTCACGAGGCGGTTTATGCAGGAAACAAGGGGGCCATCAAGAACCTCGGCCCGGTGATTGCCGGGGTGGTTTTCATCCTGATTGTGGCATATTTCTATTCAAGATACGAATTGAAAGCCGGCCTGAAGGCAGGTTCACCCTGCTTGGTGGCTGATGCCAAACATATTGCCACCGACATGCTTTCCTCCCTGGTTATCCTGGTGGCCATTCTCGCGACCCATCTGGGTTTTGCCCTTGACAGATATGCCGCGATTCTCGTTGCCGCACTGGTTGTATACATGGGGCTGACTATATTGATCAGTTCCTTGAAGGTCCTCTTGGATGCAACTCTCGATTACACCACTTTGAATGAAATACGCGCCGTGCTGGCAAGCCATTCTCACGTCAAGAGCGTCACCTCGCTGGGCGGCCGGAGCTCAGGAAGGTACAAATTCGTGGAAGCCAACGTGAAGGTGGATGCGAGGCTTCTGCGTGACGCCCATGCTGTGGTTTCTCACCTCGAAGAAGAAATCCTGGATCGCTGGCCGGAGATAGACAGGATCCTCATTCATTACGAACCGGAGCAAAAAGAATTCATCCGAATCGCCATCCCCATTGATGTCCCGAAAGGGGTGCGACCCACGCTCGACTCGACGCTGTCCGAGCACTTTGGCGAAGCCCCGTTTTTTGCTGTGCTCAGAAAAGAGATGCGCACCGGCAACGTCGCCCTCGAGACTTTTATTGAGAACGACTTCAGAGCTTTGGAACGCCACCGAGGGGTGAAGGCCGCCGAACTACTGGCCGAAATGGACGTTGACGAAGTGAGAACTCGTACGGCGCTCGACGGCAAAGGGGCTGGTTACGCGCTGGAAGCCCTTGGAATTGACGTTTTCGCCACGGGAGCAGCTACCCTGAGGGAACTGGTATCTGAAATTGTGGAGAACCATGAGGAGCATGCACAGAGGCGCTGAAATCTGCAAACAATTGTGCAAGCAGGCTGACGGGACCCAAGGCCGAGGAGTCTTCACTGCGTGTGCCGCGAAAGCAGTTGGCTCTGGACGGAGACAGGAGGTTGATCCTCTTTTCAATGCTCAATGAACATTTGCGTGTCCGAAAAGGTGCAAGGAATAGAGGGTATCATTCGATATGGAAATGGAAATCGTCAAAAAGTCACTGGAAGGCGGTGTGCTGAACCCAGATGAAATTGCTCAGCTTTTCAGTGTTCCGCTCTTTTCGAGCAAGTCTGCGATGATAATTTGGGCTGCAAGAGAAAAGAGCGAAAGGGCGAGCAACGGTCGGGCAGAAGTCCACGCACAGGTGGGGCTCAATGTGGCTCCATGCCCGAATAACTGCATGTTTTGCTCATTTGCAGCGAACAATAAGATTTTCACCGAACCGTTCGAGCTTCCGGTCGAAGAGGCTGTCGGTCAGGCAAAGGGATTCGAGGAGGACGGGGCCAACGCCATTTTTTTGATGAGCACCGCAGATTATCCCTTCGAAAAGTTCATTGAAGTATCCCGGGAGATCAGAAAATCGCTTCGACCCGAGACCATCCTGGTTGCCAATGTCGGTGATTTCGACAGAGAACAGGCCAGACGGCTGAAGGATTGCGGTTTTGCGGGCATTTATCATGCAGTTCGTCTTGGAGAAGGCCGTGACACCCGAATCCCGGTGAAAAGAAGGCTCGATACTTTCAGAAACGCCAAAGAAGCTGGATTATCCTTAGGCACTTGCGTAGAGCCTGTCGGGAGCGAACACACCATTGAAGAGCTCGTTGAAAAGACCGTCATCACACTTGATGCAAAACCGGTATACAGCGGCTCGGCAAGACGCATTCCCATTCCAGGCACCCCGATGGCACGGCTTGGAATAGTCAGCGAGGCCAGAATGGCGCATATTCTTGCGGTCGTTCGACACGCTTTGAGCTACGACGTGGCGGGCAACTGCACTCATGAGCCGAATGTGGTCGGAGCTTTCGCCGGGGCCAATCTCCTTTGGGCTGAAACGGGTTCTAACCCGCGCGATACGGATAAAAAAACTGAGAACAAACGTGGAATGACTCTAAAAGATTGCATTCGAGTTTTCCAGGAAGCGGAGTGGAAAGTACTGGAAGGCCCATCGAAATTCTACTCAAAATGAAAAACTTAAGACAAAGCTACTACGATTCCTTTTCTAAATTCTATGACCGGTTCGTCTCCCTTCACTCCACAGCGCCACAGGGTGCGCTGAAGAAATTCCTGGCGAAATTGGTTCCCGTAGAGGATGGGGATCGAGTTCTGGATATCTGCTGCGGAACAGGATCTCTTCTACTGGAACTCAGCAAGAGAACAGGCTCTGAAGGGCTGGCCGTAGGGCTCGATTTTTCAAGGGGCATGCTGATGGTGAACAAAGGGAAAACGGGCATGCGCTCAAACATCTGTCTTGTGCAGGCCGACGCGGCAGCCCTGCCTTTCACCTCGCAGTCTTTCGATGCAGTAACATGCACCCATGCTTTTTATGAATTGAAAGGGGCGGCGCAGGAAAGGGCGCTTCGAGAAATAGTCCGTGTCCTCAAGCCCGGGAAAGTATTTTTCATGGTGGAGCACGATCTGCCTGAGAACCCTTTCATCCGGACGCTGTACTACCTGCGCCTTGCCTCCATGGGCGTCAAGAGGGCAATTGCGATCCTGCGGCACGAGAGAAACACCCTTGAACGTTATTTCAGCACTGTGGAGAGGATCAACGCCCCAACCGGAAGATCCAAAATACTACTGTGCCGCAACTGAAAGCTTCTTTAGCATACTGGCATTCAGGATTTCGTTGCAGCCTTCAGAGCAGATCGGAATGGGTGCCAACTTGACCGATGTCCTAACGAAAGAGGGAACAAAATAGCCCCGGCCGCACCTCTCAAACCATCGTCTTCTCTGCTCTGAGACAGGGTCCAGCTTGCGCGGGGGCCTTTACGGCCCTGGCCTCCGGCGACTCCGTCTGCACGGCACTAATCTTGCTTGAAGAATGTATAGAACCTGTAGAAAAGGTCCCAATGTGGATACCCTAAGAGTTGGCGGTGTTGGCAATCTTATCGCATGAAAGGAGATCGGCATTGGGCTTGCGAAGCTTCCTTATGTCCTTCATCGCTTCTATGGTGGCCGCGAAACCTGCATTCTGAAAGGATGCATTCTGTTCCCTCTGAGAGCTGATGTACCTTGTCGCCCGCGCGTATTCCCAAACTTGGCCGGTGGTGGGAGGTTTACCATGGTAGCCGGAACGTTCTCGGCTAAACAGGAGTGAGCCCCCGTTTTGATGGTGATCAAATTTGGGCAAGGAGGAAAAGCAATGAAAAGACAGCTTCTCAATTATGACACTTTGCTGAAGATTGCAGGCGCCATCTCGCATTCCAAGGACCCCGAAGAAGTTGTGTTGATGACCGCGGAGAGTATTAGGTCAGCCCTGGATGTCAAAGGATGCGCGGTGTTCCTGATCGATCGCAACACTGATGAACTGGAACTGGCCGCGTCGTTTGGTTTGAGTGAAGACTACATCGGTAAAGGCCCGCTGAGCGCATCGCGTTCAATAGCTCAGTCTCTCGCGGGGGGACCGGTGGCAATCTATGATGTTACCGATGACCCGAGAATTCAGTATCCTGAAGAGGCACAAAAGGAAGGAATTGCTTCCATTCTTTCTGTGCCCATAGAGGCAGGCGGGCAGTCGATCGGAGCTTTGCGCGTTTACACCGCCGAACCTTGGGAGTTTACCCTGGATGATTTGAATTTTGTTCAGGCCATGGCCTCCATGGCTGGTATGGCAATTGAGATGGCCAGACTTTATAAAGGCTTGAAGGACAGCATCGAGGTGTTGAAGCAACTCAGAGACCCGAAGACCCTCAAGAGCAAGAGGAGAACGCCCTACGAAGGAGTTCCCGTAAGTGTTTCGCGGGATGCGATGCGAAAAGGTATGGCGAAGTCAGGGTCTTGAGGGACAACTTGATTAGAAGTGGAAAGAAGGGATGAGGGAATTTACCTCCTGCGCCAGTTCATCTTCGCCTGGATGCCATGTGATCGTCAGAAGAGAGTGTAACGAACCTTATCACCATCCTTGAAGCCCCTTGCAAGCTCCATGTGCCGCAACGTTGCGAAATTGTTTTGAAACTGTGTTTCGCTTATGCCGAGGCGCCTACAAATCTCAAGGGCTTCAAGGGGTCCATCGGTTTTGATCAGATTCAAAATCCGCTCTTGAATCTCAGTCAGTTGAGGCGCTTTCCCCTTGGTGCTCCTGGCACTGTAAACGGCCCAGGGATCGCATGTGATGGGCTTTACCCTTCGCTCCAGGTAACAATCCTCGCAAAGAGATTCACCGGCAAATTCATACGTTTCCAAGGCATCTATCGAGGCGCCGCATTTCTCGCATTTGCTCATAGCCCCATCCTCACTGCCTATATGGGATATGATCGATCTTAATCTAACAAAAGACCGCTGGTCAAACAAGAACCTCCTCCTCCCTGATTTTGTATAAAGTCGACGGGGATGAGCCCGATAAGGTCGGTGATGCGAATCGGTGGATTGTGAATGGGTGTTGGGCTCATGGCCTTGTACCTCCCTCTTTTTCCCGTTCAATGCAAACCCTTAGACCTTATACCAAGTTGCGCTCAAAGAGGTAAAACCTCCATTCACAAAATCCCCCCTGCCCCCCTTTAGAAAAGGGGGGTTCCAATCGCCAATTCTTACCCGTATGGGCGCAACTTGGTATTAAATCAGAGGAGCCTTTCAGCACGGTTTGTTGATTGAACTTTTTTGATCCGGCGCATTGAACGATCCATCCAATGACCAAAGAGGGCTCACCGGCAAGTGCGATGCGATGCGCTCTCATTTATTCTCCATCTCCTCGATCCGCTGCCGGGTTCTGGTGAGCTCATCCGCCAACATTTCGGCCTGCTGTTTGAGAAGGGTCAATTCATCCTGACCATCCGGCTTGATTTGCCTATCGGACAAGGGCTCAGCCTCCCGGTCCCGAAGTGGTCTTCCTCCACCACCTCGCCCGGACCCGATTCCCATACCTTTTCCCCCTCCACATCCCATTCCCCGGCCCATGCCTCTTCCCATGCCCGAGCCCATGCCTCTACCTCTTCCACCGCCCGCCCTCATCCCTGGTCCCATTCCGCCACCAGCCCCCATTGCCGAATCCGCTGACAAACCGGTTTCGCTCGCAAGCTCGCCCGCCTTGAATCTCTGGATTGCCTGGCGGACTTTTCCGCTCACTCCAGTTAAGATGCGGACTCCGGCTGCCGAGAGCGCCTGGTGGGCTTTAGGGCCAATGTTTCCGGTGATCACCGTCCCAGCTCCCTTATCGCAGATGAGTTGAGCCGCACCGATTCCCGCACCGGTCGGGGATTCCAGATTGGGATTTCGAAAAGTTTCAAACTTCATGGTGTGTGGTTCGACCAGGATGAAATACTGGCTTCTCCCAAACCGAGGGTCCACATCACTGTCCAAATCGGGCTCCACTGCTGATATGGCAATCTTCATCACTTTACCTCCGAAAACTCCAAAGATGTGACCTGCAACCATTCACGCTGGACTGATTGATGCCGGTGTAAAATGATCCCAACGCCGGTCTAAAATGTTCCGTTTTTGCAGTTGCGCCAGAATTCTTGCCACTGACATCGTACTGAGCGGCCAAAGGCGCAAAATCGCTCCCTCAAGCCGTGCTGTCAGTGGTGGTTTCAGGAGACATTTCGACCAGATTCTCAATAACTGTCAAAACGATTCGAATCTTCAACGGCAATTCCAGCCACCACTCTTGAAACCTGCGATGGTCTTGTTCGTACCATAAGGAGGTGGTCACGCCGACCCTGAATAAACCCATGGCGCCTCTTTCAGCACCACATTTGATATCCTCGATCGCATTCATCCCCTTAACGAAATTCGATATTTTTTCGAGATCCTCATCACCTCTAAACCGAAAGATGAGAAAGGTCGGCCGTTCCAGTCCAGAACCCTCGCACGAAGCCCGCAACTCAATTGCCTCAATGCGATCCAGTTCATCCAATGCCTGGCTCGGAATGTGCTCATCAACGTGGATGCCCTTCCACGCCTTCTGTCCATGGGTGTCCGTCCTGCCGCTCAAAAACCCCGGCTTACCGTGCAATATCTCATAAATAAAGGATGGCGCGTTTTTCCTTGCCACACCATAACCTCTTACTATCTCATGATCGCACATCATCTGATATCCTTGTGTTAAGGAGGGAGCGAATGTCTTCACCCATACCAATCAGTTCTGCGCGCAGCTCCACCCGGGCCGGAAGGATAGCCGGGAGGCGCTCGGTATAACGCCGAGCCTTATTCAGTAATTGGCTTTACCGCAGCAACTTCCGGGAACACAGCCCTGCGATGAAGGAGCAGACCCGCAGCATCCGGTGTCTCCGATTCCGGGGCGCCTGCCCTCCTGCTTAGCTCCTGAGAGACTGGAAGGCTTGGACAGCAGTTTTGTCAGTTCTGAGCTACCGCATTTCCGGCAGGATACTTCCTCACCGCTCACGTATAGGAGCTTTTCAAAGACATTACCGCAGGATGTACAAAGAAACTCGAATATAGGCATTACGATTTTCCCCCGTGAGTATGAGTTTTTTGAACTGGAATGCGCTTTTGTCTTCCGATTGACAGGTCGTGCAAGGGGATAAGGATTTCGGCCATTTCCCGAATCTTCTTAGCACTGTCATAAGCAGCGATGGCGTCCGTGTGAACGCCTGGCGCGATTGAAGGGCCATTTTTCGGAAAGTTCAAAGCGTTGCAGCAAAATCCTGTTATGACGGCGCGTCCGGCGGAGGTTCGAACCGCGACAGACTGGCCTCCGGGCGTGTGGCCCGGTGAAAAGATCAAATCGATTCCGTCCATCAGATTTGTATCACCTTCAACAAGCTCTACTTCGAGACCGTCCAAAAGGTCGGGGTAGTAGCGGTGATCAAGTGGGTGAGGGTTGAGGAAAAAATCATACTCCGCTCTTTGGACTACGATCCTGGCGTTTGTGCACTTGTAGTCATTTTCGCAATGGTCATTATGGAGATGGGTGTGAATAATGAGGTCGATATCCCGTGGCGACAGGTGGTGCGACTTAAGAGCGTCCTCAAATTCCATGATTTCCAGCCCATACTCCCTTCCAACATGATCCGGCACGACAAACTGCTCAAGGCCTGTATCAACAAGTATGTTGCTGTCGCTCCCTTTGATTAGAAATACATAGATCGGAATCCAAATGCGTTTCCCATATCCCTGCAGGTAAGTCATGATCCCCTGGTCGGTCTCGTTTGCCCCAACAGTCGAAGGACAGATTGTATATTCTTTCATAACCGGACCCCCGAAAACGGTTTTTGCTTTTCCTTCACACTTGGTTCATTTGATAACTGGTTCACCAATCCCAGGACCCCACGCAGTTTTTGCAGCAAAGCCTTTGAATCAAAGCCGCCCGGCTCGGGCGGCAATCGGCAGAGAACGCCGAGGCCCTCGCTTCTATCATGGAAGTCCGCCTCGGAAAGGGGGCTGACTACGGCGATATTCGCCATGGCGTTGGCGCTGATGATTTCCCTCACCAAACCGAGCGAGTCGGTGTCCGGATATCCTGAGTCGACGATCACCAGATCGGGGCATTTGGCACGCACAATATTCAGAGCCTCGGCTCCAGAAGTTACCAGATTGAGACAAACCTCCGGGTCTGAGGACAGGCCTTTGGTAAACGCACGAATGTTTTCACCCCGGACTGAAACCAGAAGAATGTGCAGCATTTATTCTCCGTTTGGCGATATATTCGTTAAACTTCGAGCTTGAAACCCACACGCCCGAAGGCGAACTTGCCGCCAAATTCGGAGGCCAGGCGCGCGACCGGGCCCTGGCCGGTGCAGTGGCTGACCGCAAGCATGTGGATGTCGAATTCTTTAAGCGCCTGAATGGTCGGATCGAACTGCGGCTCAGGGGAAAGACCAAGGTGAGTGCCGCCAAGAACTGCGTAAATGCGTTTTTCTCCCGTCCGGTCTATCGCATGATTGAGAATATTCACAATTCCCGCGTGCGCACAGCCCAGCACGATCACCAAGCCCCGTGAGGTCTTCAAAACCAACGAAAAATCGTCGAGAAAGGGATCCGGGACCCAACCGCCGTCACCAGAGACGACAAATTTGGGATCTATCAGCTCGAAGAGCGTTTTCCTGGGTACTTCGCCCGTTACGAAAACGTTTGGGGCAACCTCTGAAAATTCCTTGTGCCATTCGAACCCGGCCCCCCGGGTCGTAAGATATGCCTGAGGCCATGGCATGCCGACGGATAGGGGTTTTTCCTCTCCACCGGGCGCAGGCATGAACAGGAACCTTTCGATGAAAATATCGGGGTGGGCGGCTATGGGGCAGGCGCCTTTTATTCCCAGAAAGGCAAGGAGTCCTCCTACGTGATCCACATGGCCGTGACTCAATACGACCTTTGAGACTTGCTTCAAATCCTTTTTGAGCCGCAGTGAGTTCTGAATGATGCTGAGACCCTGGCCGGTATCGAAAAGAATGTTTTGCCCGGGGATTTCTATATACGCGGAGAATCCATGTTCTCCGAGCAAGCCCAGGCCATGGACCGTGTTCTCACAAAGAACCGTAATTTTACATTCCATTGTTTCGTCTCCCGTGCTTCAAGTCACATTGCTTTTGTGATTCCGGTCTGAAATATTTTTATAATAGTCGGCTATCGCTTCTCCTAATGTATTGACAGCCAATCGAGCACAGTGCGTATGGTCTTCGGGCAAGCCCCCAAGGGCCGCTGCAATTTCATCCGGCTCAAGGTAGAGCGCGTCGTCCAGGTTCCTTCCCCTGACCAGTTCGCTCATGGCGCTCGCACAGGCCCAGGTATAGACGCAGCCGTGAGGGGCTACTTTTATGTCTGAAATTACCCCCCGGGTGATCTCCAGGAAGACCTCAACTGAATCGCCGCACAGACCGACAGCGCTGCCTTTACCGCTGGGATTTTCTATGGAACCGATATTTTGAGGCCGCCTCGCCAGGCGAAAAAAATGCTCTCCGAGATGGCCCGGCAACGGGGAATCGCTATTGGACACCGCGATCTTCTCCTTTTCCGATAATTAAAACCTGCCGGTTTGACCGGCCCCTCCACCGCCGCATGTGAAATCGGTCGTGAACTGCTGCAGGTTTCCTTTAAGGAAAGCATCGACAGCCTCTCCAACCGTTTGGACGCCACCGCCGTAGAGAACATTGATGCCCGCCTGGTTAAAACCCATGAGCGGCCTCATGCCCATTCCGCCCGCAATAAGGACCTGCACCCCGTTTTGGGCCAGGTGATTGACCGGGGCCATGCAACCGCCCTGCTGGTGAGGTACGTTCGGCAAAGTTCGGACATTTTGGACCTGTCCGTCCGTGACTTCCACGAGGGTATAGAGGTCGCAGTGGCCGAAGTGAGCGCCAAGAAGCGAGTCCAGTCCTCCAGGGTGGGTTGATGGAACGGCTACAGTGATTCTTTCCATTTTTTTCTCCTCATAGCTGAATATGATGCTAAACACGATAGAAAACAAATCGCGGGCAAGGTCCCGGGAGCGCAGCGTGGTGTCGACCCTACAGTTTTCTTAAGACATAGAATCGAATCACCCGCAGGTGGACTCACGAAGGAATGTGCGCAAGTTCGGCGATCCTTGCCCACGTTCGCCGAACTTCCATGCTGAAGTTTGTTCGGGGCAATTCAGTAACGACCAACCCCTGCACCATTGCTTCGGTTACGACCGGATCGTGCGGAAGCCTGGCGATCACGGGATAGCCCCGCGACCTGCAAAAGGCTTCTATTTTGTCTACCTCTTCAAAGTTAAGATCGTATTTGTTGATAATGACCGCGAAAGTGACCTGAAAGTGGCCGCACAGATCGGCAACCCTCTCGAGGTCGTGTCTCCCCGATGGTGTGGGCTCGGTTACCGCAACCGCAAGATTGGTCCCGGAAAGCGAGCTGATCACGGGGCATCCGATCCCGGGCGCACCATCACAAAGAATAAGATTCCTTCCGAAGGACTTGGCCAACTCCCGAGCTTTTTGCTTTAGAACCATGACAAGCCGTCCGGAGTTTGATTCACCGGGGAAGAGCTGAGCGTGCACCAGGGGTCCGAATCGCGTGGACGATATGTACCAATGGCCACAGTGCTTCTGCGGAAACAGGATGGCGCCTGCGTGGCAGAATGCGACGCATACCTTACAGCCCTCACAACGGAGAGGATCAACAGAAAAACCATTCCCGTCACTGCGTACGGCATCATAACGGCACATCGATGCACACAGCCCGCAACCGGTGCATTGTTCGCCGGCAATTCGAGCCTCGTACCCGGAATAAAATTCTTCACTCTGATGGTTCCTCGGGTGCAGCAGCAGGTGAAGGTCCGGGGCGTCCACGTCCAGGTCGCATATAACCTGGTTGGAGGCCAAGTGAGCAAACGCCCCCGTCAGGGAGGTTTTACCCGTGCCACCCTTGCCGCTGATAATGAGCACTTCACGCATGCGCCGTCTCCAGGGGGGCTGGTATTACAGCCAGTTCGCAAATCTTCGCATACAATGAAACGAAGGTATCCCTGAATTCGGCCGACAGATCCGCGATGATCCTGCCCCGGGCATAGGCCTCTGCAACGGCCCGCGCAAAAGGGATCTCGGCCAGTATGGGTATAGCTTGTTTCCTGCAAAACGGGTATATCTCGCCATTGCCGATCCCGGCCCGGTTTACAACCGCGCCCATTGGTTTGCCCAGCGGAGAAAAGGCCTCCCACGCCAGCTTAAAATCATGGAAACCGAAGGGAGTGGGCTCCGTTACCAGGACGATAACATCGCTGTCGATCACTGCGTTGACGGCCGGGCAACTAACCCCCGGAGGCGCATCGATGATTGCATCGTGACCGCTTAGGGCAATGATGTCCCTGAGCCTGGATTTAACCTGTCGCATGAGGGGCGGGCTCATCGCCTCGCCTATCCGCAACCGGCCCATGAGAAATTCCGTCCTATCCGCATGACCCCGACTTATCTCTCCGAGTTCCCTTTTGCCCGGTGAGAGCGCCCTCTCGGGGCACAAAGCGATGCAGCCGCCGCACCCGTGGCACATTTCCGGAAATGTCAGGAGCAATGTGGCCATCACGCTGATTGCCTTGAATTGACAGAACTCGGAGCAGGTGCCGCATAGAGTGCATTTTGATTCGTCAACGACAGGCACCTCCAGCCAGGCCGTAGCGCTTTCCTCGATATCCGGACGGAGGAACAAGTGCAGGTTGGGCTCCTCCACATCCAGGTCGACCGCGATCACGGGCCTTTCCCAAACCCGCGCAAGTGAGGCGGCTACGGTGGTTTTGCCAGTGCCCCCCTTGCCGCTGGCGATAGAGACTATCATTTCCCCGGGCTCCTGTTTGGTCCATTGGCAAACTGCACAGCCCCGCTTTGGAATCGCTCGACGGCCTGGCGCACAGTCATGCCTTCCTCCAGGTTCTGGACAACTCTAATTTTCGCAGCCGAAAGCGCTTGAAATGCCCTCGGTCCTACAAACCCTGTAAGAACACAACTGACCCCGGCTCCGGATATCAATTCGGCTGCCCGTATGCCGGCGCCCTGGGACATTACCTGGGTCTTTCCGTTATCGATATAGCTGGTCTCCATGCTTTCGAGATCAACCACAACAAAACCGGCCGCCCTGCCGAACCTGGCATCCACCTGGTCTTCCAGGGCGGGACCTTCGCTCGTTATTGCAATCTTACTCATACTGCACCCCCTTGTCCGCTGGTGAGGCACAAAGCCGCTTGGCATTTCTTCGCGCACGTTTACCCGACTTGATTGAAATCTCTCTGCGCACAGTCGCCCCAGGCAAATAGTGCGCCAATCGGTCGGGGCCGGTGATGGGGTAGAAACAGGGCTTTGCTGCCGGGCCGTACCAGAATAGCGGGGGGAACAAAACGAACCCCCTATCGCACGGCGCAAGGACCACCGGCAAGGTCCCGGCAACGGGCTCTTATCCCCTGGTCATCGAGATGGAGCACTCAGGACAACGCACTTGTGAGCATGGTATTCCACGTTTGTGCTCCACTTTCGATCCGCATTTCGGGCAGACGCAAAATCCTCCCGGACCTCCTGCCCCCTTGTCTCCCCCGCCGGAACTGTACCGGGCCGGACCTGTTCCGGGGCCAGCCGACTCTCCCCCGCCGGCAATTGCATTCTTTCCTCTGCCGGTACACCTCGCACCGCCTTTATACCGGCGTCGCCCGCGGCATCCTGGAAGCCAATATTGGGGCTGGTCCAGTCTTCCTTCACGATAAGCCCGCAGAACTTCTTCAATCTCGCCTGCAATTCCATGAATGATTCTCAAATCGATGCTTTCGCCATAATTCAACATTTCGGGACTCAGAGCGCCGCAGATGAGAGTTTCAATTCCCTGTTCCCGCAGCGTTCGTATCAGTTGATATATGTTTTCCCTAATGACATCGATTTGTCGACTTGATGCGGTATCCGGCCCTTCTTCAGGGAAAATTATTATTTTCGAGCACCAATCGAGCACCGGCGCTACGCGGGCGCGAAAAACCGGGATGGCTAACATAGCCTCCTCCTAATCCATTTTTCATCAGGCTGAGGTTCAAAAACCGGGCCATCCGGCAAAATCAAGCCCAAGGTTGCATCCCGGACTCCTAACCAAGATGGAGCAGGCATAAAGAGGTACTTATCGTCCCCTCAGCCTGCAAGCGAAGATGCAGATTGTTCCCACTTTTCCAGGGATCATCTTTTGTCGGCCCTTTGCAGGCGGATTCAGGGCATGGCACAAAGATTGTATCCCCTTGGCTTCAGAACGGAGTTGAAGCGGACAGGTTGCAATCCAATTGCGGGAGGAAACGGTATGCCCGGTCGTGATGGGACAGGACCTGCGGGAAAAGGGCCGATGACGGGAGCATGTTCAGGGAGTTGCATACTGAGCATCTCCGATGACCCTGATGAACCAATCCGTGGTATTGCGGGCAAGGCCGGATGGCAGGTCTCATTTGGTGGAAAGCTCGAAAGAGGAAAGGAGGTATTCGACATGCCGCGCGGTGACAGAACAGGACCAACTGGGGCGGGCCCCAGGACGGGCAGGATGAGAGGCTTTTGCATGGGTTTCGGTATCCCCGGGACTTTTAATCGCCCCCGGGGTATTGCTTTCGCCGGGAGAGGAGGTGGCGGTCGAGGTTGGCGAAACAGGTTTTTTGATACCGGACTGACCGGATGGCAGCGCTCGGCGGGGTTCGCCCCGTGGCGCGGACCTCGCGAGTTTGTCGATCCCGGTTCAAGCTTTGACTTTGAGCCGGAATCTCAGTTGGAAACCCTGAAGGCCCAGGCCGGATATCTGGAAAAAATCCTGGAGGGAATCAAACGGCGCATACAGAAGTTGGGACCCGGAACAGAAGGAGATCAGCAGGGGTAATTGAAGGCAGATCTAAATGACCAGACAAGTAACCTTCAACCCGTATGGGATAACCGTCCGGGTGAAGGAGGGCGAGAATCTTCTCCGGGCCGCCCTCGATGCCGGGGTGCATATCGACGCGTCTTGCGGAGGAGAGGGGGTGTGCGGAAAATGCAAGCTCATTCTGGAGTCTGGGGAAATCGACTCCGCCCATTCCGCGTTGCTGAGCACCGAAGATTGGGAGGCGGGTTTTCGCCAGGCTTGTCAGAGTTGTGTGAAATCCGATGTCGTTGTCCGTATACCTCCGGCTTCCCTGCTCGACAGCCGCACTCTTACCCGGCGGCGGCCGGGGATCGCCCTGCGCCCGGCCCCTATCGATCTTGATGAGTTGAAAAAGGCCGGCCTATATAACCCCGCCTTTCAAAAAAGATTCGTGAAGCTTCCTCAGCCAACACCTTCGAACAAGATCTGCGACTTGTCCCGCCTGGAAGAGGCGCTCGCGCGTCATCACGCTCCGGGAAAGATCACTTTGGACTATCACCTGGTGCGCAAACTGGGCAGAGTGATGCGCGAAAAAGATTTTGAAGTGACAGCGACACTCGATTTCTCTCGGCGCCGCTACGTCTACCCTCACATGCTCAACGTGGAGCCGGGCGATACCACCCGGCGTCATTTTGCATTCGCGGTCGACATCGGGACCACAACAGTGTGGGTCCAGTTGATAGATATAGCTAAAGGCGAGATCATGGGCCACGCCGCCGATTACAACGGACAGATGATCTATGGGGATGACGTGATCACCCGTATCTTTTTCAGCCAGCAGGAACAGGGACTGGAAAAGCTCCAGAATGCAGTGGCATCCACGATAAACAAGCTCATGGGCAAACTGCTGGGAAAATGCAGGGTCTCTATTCACGAAATATCCCACGTAACGATAGCTGCCAATACCACCATGACTCATCTTTTCTACGGGATCGATCCCCGCCACATCCGGATCTCACCATACATGCCCACGGTCTGCAATGTTCCGCTGGCACGCGCCCGGGACGTAGGTCTCGAAACTCCCGCCCACGTATTCATTAACTGCGTAAGTTCCGTGTCCAGCTATGTGGGAGGCGATATTGTGGCCGGGATTTTGGCATCCGGGATCTATAAAGACCCCAGGGTGACGCTGTATATAGATATTGGGACCAATGGAGAGATAGTTATCGGCAACATGGAATGGCTGGCCAGCGCAGCCTGCTCGGCTGGTCCGGCCTTCGAGGGGGGCGGCATCGGGTTCGGCATGCGGGCCATGAACGGGGCGATTGAAAACGTGAGCATCAATCCACACACTTTCGAGCCCATGATCATCACTATCGGAATGTCAAAACCCAAGGGGATTTGCGGCTCGGGACTGATAAATCTGCTGGCCGCCCTTGTGGAAGCCGGTCTCGTCGAACCCAACGGCAAATTTTCGTCCAATCCGGGAACCAGCCGGGTCCGGATGGGGGAAAATGGCGGAGAATTCGTTGTGGCCTGGGCGCCTGATACCCTGGTCGGCCAGGACATCACTTTGAGCGAAGCGGATATCGACAATCTCATGCGCGCAAAGGCGGCCCTGTTTGCCGGATATGCATCCCTGCTCGAAAACGTGGGGCTTACCTTTCAGGACATTGAACAGGTTATTCTCGCCGGGAGCTTCGGAAACTCCGTCAACATTGAAAATGCCGTTGCAATCGGGCTTCTGCCCGACCTTCCCCGAGACCGCTTTCAGTTCGTAGGCAACGGCTCGCTCCAGGGGGCAACCTTTCTGGCACTGTCGCGTGAGTTGCTATCCGAGGAACAGAGGGTCGCCGCAATGATAACCAACTTTGACCTCTCAGAGACCCCCGGCTTCATGGACAACTATGTAGCAGCCCTGTTTCTGCCCCATACCCAGGCGGAATACTTCCCTACCGTTATGAAACTGATGGATTCCCACAATATTGACTCTCATCGATCACCAGCGATGGAGACTCAGGGACGCCTGAAGATCTTCGAGTAATATGATCTCCACCCGCCAATTCCTGCGGGAGAGTATATTGCCCCCAAAACCCAAACCAAAAAGATTCGTGAAGATTTCCGAGACGCCCTTTCACGGACAACTGTATGCTGCTCTGTTCCCGCGCCCTTGTTCTCCTTGCAAAAAATTGGTATTTTGACCGAAAAACGGTGTTGGTTTTGGGGCTTATTCAGGGCTTAGCCGTTCCGTGGAGGTTTTCAAGGCAGCCGATGTCCCGATTATCTCCAATGCAACTCACACAACATCCGGAAGTATGGTCGGCACCTAAGCAACTGCTCCACCATAGTTCTGCCCGCTACTCGATATGCCGTCACCACAGCGAAAAAAGCCGCATGTCCCTTCGGTCGGCATCATAGATATGGGCCTGGCGCCGGGGACGGCGATACGGGTTGTAGCAGCGAACATTCAGATAATGCTGGAAGTTCCTGTCGATATGATTGCTCCGATGGCAGTTCCCGAAGATGCGTTTCTGCCCCGCCGGAATCAGTATGATGCCGGTCTGGTGCTAAAGCACCTAGCCCGATTTTCCTTTCCCCATCATCCGCGCGTTCTTGCCATCACGGACGTGGACCTTTGCGCACCGATACTTACCTATGTATTTGGCGAAGCGGAAATGGGGCTGAAGCTGGCAATCGTCTCCGATTTCCGCCTCAAGGACAGGGAAGATGGGACCCCGGCCCCCGTCAGCGTCTATTATGAACGTCTGGCCAAGGTCGCTCTGCACGAGATTGCTCACACCCTTTCCCTCTATCACTGCGAGGCCCCCAAATGCCTCATGCAAATCAGCCCTCAAGTCCGCAATCTGGACGAACTCGATATCTATTTCTGTGAGCGGTGCAGTTTCGTGCTTCACCGAAACATGAAAGACTTCCGCATTTAGCGAGCCGGGCCGCCACTTTCAAGCGGCAGGGCGCTCTGTGCCCAACTCATGTAAGAAGAAACTCATGAATGAGGTCTTCCCACTTGAGATGAGGCAGGTTCCCAAATATATCCTCGACTATTTGACCGCCGGTAGCTGCAAGGGGGACTCCATAGGCTTGCATCACCATTCCTTCCAGCTTTTCTACCTCGGCTTTTAGCCACGCAACCGCTGTCCGCTCAAACAGAAGGTCATTAACGAGCTTTTTCAGACCGCCCTGCGGGTCAACAACAACCAACCAGCCTTGGCCGTATGGGTCTTTTTTGGTGAGATCGGGCCGTCTCAAAGCATTCTGATTGGTCGCCATCACGGTGCCATTAATGGGCGAGAGCACTGCGGCGCCCATTTTTTCCCTGTGAATAAACCACCCTTTCTCACTCTGTCTCAAACGAGAGCCGATTTTAGGAAGGCAGATATCAGTCGGCCCGCCGATCAGCCTCAATGCAAAATCGTCGACGCCCAGGCGTACGAACCCTCCATGCTCGATGCGCGCCCAACTGTGCCCTTTGTGGTAGTAATAGCCGTCGGCAACCGCAAACCCGCCGACCTTGTGAATCGGAATTGCGGACGGCTGAGCGGTTAAGTCTTCCTCGTCCAGAAGCTGGTCGTATCCACAGGTTTTACATTCGTAGTTGTGGGCGCAGAACTTGAACTGGACACGACCGGTGAGCATGTGCCTGCATTCCCTCTGGAGGAACGGTTTGCTTCGCTTGACCTCTCTCCAACTGACCAGGGCTGTCGGCTTGTGAACCGCTCGCCGGCTGATGGCCTTATCAAATGCACAGGTCGTACAGTCGTATGCATTTTCGCACAGTTTGAAATTCACTACTCCGGCCTTCATCCAGATACACTGGTTCTCGCTCATGGAGAAAACCTGCACTCCCCGGTCTTTGTCGTCTCTTTTCGTTTTCATAACCAGCCTCCTTCCTTTCGAATCCTGCGATGGAGCAAGATCTTTACTTTGGGGGGTTTCCATTGTATCTGTCGCTTTCATATCACAAGATCCATGCCATCTACCCGGGAATCGTGCGGTGAGAATGTCCTTGCAGTGGAAGAACAAACGGTTCAAGACGTTGAAATGACGGCCTAAAGGCAGCAATACCGTTGTCGGGTCCGTACGGAATTTGCGCCTCGGAACCGGGGCCGCAACTGAAAAGACCCTCAGACCGAATATGTATTGAGTTCCAACGGGTATTTCCAACTGTTAAGTTTCTTTGCCCTGCTTCCCTGTGAGCGTCTCTGAAATGTTTTGCGCAGTCACTCATTGAGGTGTTAAGTTTTTATGCAGGGGTGTTAAGAAATTGTGCACCAAAGCTATCGAGTATATTTGAGCGATGAAATCGAGGTAAAAAGATTGTGACCGCTTAACCGCTTGGTTGCTCATTGCGTCGCACGGGCATGGCGCCGACTCAGGGGGTTTTTTTATCGGGTATCAGTTTTGCAGTAAATATTTTGCATATGGGTCAATCATCAGGTCGGTTCGGCTGGTTGGAACGGCTTGGAAGGAATCCTGCCGAATCGGATAGAGGAACGGTTCATCCATTATCCCCCGGGATTAACCAACAGCCGGACGGAAGGTGATCTATGACGGGAAGGCTAAAGGTGCTGGTGGTCGATGATGAAATGATCGTGCGGGAATCACTCGTGGAGTGGTTCAAGAAATCGGGCTATGAGGTGGATGGGGCCGATGGTGGAAGGATTGCCATGGAGATGGTGGACGGGAAGGACTACGATTTTATCTTTCTCGACATCAGAATGCCCGATGTGGACGGTTTCGAAGTGCTCGATCACATCAAGGCGAACTGCCCATACACCATGGTGGTCATGATCACTGCCTATGGATCAGTGGAAACGGCGGTTGACGCCATGAAGCGCGGGGCTTGCGATTATCTGACAAAACCGTTCGAGCCCTCCGACCTGGTCTGTCAATTGGAGAGGCTTCTGCAGCAAAAGAGGATCCTTGATGAAAACGTGATCCTGCGTGAGCAGGTTGCATGCCGCGTGCGCTGCGAGGATTTGATCGGGGTATCGAGTTGCATGCGGCAACTGTTTGCATTGATTGAACAGGTTGCAACAGTGGATTCCCCCGTTCTGCTGCGAGGAGAGACCGGAACCGGAAAGGAACTTGTGGCGAAGGCTATCCATGCTACGAGCGAGCGCTGCGTGGGGCCTTTTGTGCCGATAAACTGCGGGGCGTTTACCGACACGCTTCTGGAGAGCGAGTTGTTCGGACACGAGAGCGGGGCCTTTACCGGCGCTCGAAAGGCCAAAAAAGGACGACTGGAGATGGCGGAGGGAGGGACTCTTTTTTTGGACGAGGTGGGGGAAATCCCATTAAAGATGCAAATCGATCTTCTTCGTGTGCTTGAGGAAAAAGTCTTCCATCGTGTCGGCGGAACAACAGATATCTCGGTTGACTTTCGCCTCATCTGCGCCACCCATCGGGACCTGGCAAAGGAGATCGAGCGCGGCGCCTTCCGGCAGGATTTCTATTACAGGTTGAACGTGATTGAAGTGGAAATTCCGCCTCTTCAGGCTCGAATCGACGACATCCCCGAGTTGGCGCAGCACTTTCTGGGTCGCATCCGAACAGAAACGAACAAGCCGGTTGCGGGAATTCAGCAGCAAGCCCTCGAAGCCCTTAAAAACTATGCGTGGCCCGGGAATGTCCGTGAGTTGGAAAATGCCGTCGAACGTGCGGTCGTGCTGGCGAAAGGACGCTTCCTGACCAGAGATGATTTTGCATTTCTTTTTAGATCCTCAGCCCAAGATTCCCCTCAATCTTTAAAGGAGAACGAGAAACTGCATATAGACCGCATTCTCAATCTCCATGGGTGGAACATCTCCAAAGCGGCGACAGCTCTGGAAATCAGCAGGGTTACTCTCCACAGCAAAATCAAAAATTACAACCTAAGTCCTCCGAACGGCAGGGCCGGGGGCTTGCATGGTTGAGTTTTCAGGAATCAACGAGAAGGAGTCAGCAGGCGTGGCACGCAAAAGATTGAAAACCGAGGCTCGAAGCGACTGGAAAACCAGGATTTTCGACTGCCTTTCTCTGCCCACCCTGATCCTGAAGCCCAACAAGACCATAGTGGATGTGAACGCCAACTTCCTGGAGAATTTCGGCGTCACCAAGGAGCAAGTTGTCGGGAAGAGTTGTCACGATTTCTTCTACCACTCACCGGCGCCTTGCCCCCTGGAAACTTGCGCTCTCGCCAGGGTGCTGGCGGACCGTCGTGGACATTCCGTTCTCAAGAATGTGACAACCAGGGCGGGAGTGGAAAAATGGGACAACCGCGTTTTCTCTCCAATCCTGGATGAGGCGGGCGAGGTTATGTACGTTGTGGAATGTATCCATGATGTCACCCCGATCAAGATACTGGAGCGAGAACTCTCGGGCGCCAAAGACTTCACCCGGAAACTCATCCAGAGTTCGACCACCGCCGTAATTGCCGCTGACATGGCGGGCAGGATTCTAATGATGAACCCTGCGGCTGAAGAACTCTTGGGATATTCGCTCAAGGAGGCGCAGGAAAAAATAACCACGGAGGACCTTTATCACCCGGGGCAGGCCAGGGAGGTCATGAAAATCCTGAGGGACGAGCGTATGGGAGGCAAAGGCAAGTTGCATCTCACCAGATTTACCCTAATTAATGCTCAAGGCGAAGAGATCCCGGTGGACCTCACAGCCGCGATCATCTACGAGGGCGATAAGGAAGCGGCCACCGTGGGATTGTTCAACGATCTAAGGGAGAAGCTCAAGCATGAGCAAAGGGATCGAGACATGCTCGTGCGGATTGCACGTGCGGAAAAAATGGCCTCCCTCGGGCAGCTCGCCGCCGGGGTGGCTCACGAGATAAACAATCCCCTGACTGGAATTCTTTTCTACGCCGATCTTGTGCTGGAGACCCTCGAAAAAGACGATCCCCGGCGGAAGAGTCTAACGTGCATCTTCGAGGACTCAAAACGATGCGGCAAGATTATCAAAAACCTCCTTGCCTACAGCAGGCAGGCAACTCCCAGCAAGGAAATCCTCCACATCGATACGATTGTCGAGCACGGCCTGGATCTTATCCGGGACAGAAAGTTCTTCATGGACATCCGGATTTTAAAAGATTTCTCAGAGGACATGATGCTGACCGAAGGCGATAGAGATCAACTCGGCCAGGTGATAGTCAATCTCGTTTTGAATGCCGTGGATGCCATGGACCAAAAAGGAACGCTTACACTTCGCACCTACCGTGACAGGCCCGCGCAACAGGCCTGCATCGAAGTCTCCGATACGGGTCACGGTATTCCGGAAGAGAACCTCGACCTCATTTTCGATCCATTTTTTACAACCAAAGCACCGGGGGAAGGCACTGGCCTGGGGTTGAGCACCGTCTACGGGATACTCAAGGAAAACGGGGGTCATATTTGGGTCAAGGAAACGAGCAAGAGGGGGACAACGTTCGTGGTGGAACTGCCCCTTTATCAGCCTTCCACCGGGGGAAATCACCCGTCTTAAATCGGAAGTACTCATCGTCCCCCGAATTCTGTTCCTCACGTGCGATAACGTTTGTTCTTCAGGCCGGCATATTATTTGTGCGTTATTAATAATCAGATTATACAGGTTTTGGTTATTCCCAGCCTAACATTCCCGCCCGCTATGGATCCAAGATTTATTTGGGCCTTGGGGCAACTCCAAGGCGGCCCTTGACCCTTCGTGGAGGAGTTCCATGAGGGAGGATTGCCGCATTCTTGTCATCAATCGAGCTCTCGGACTGGAGGCGGCAAACTCCCTTGCGGAGTTTCCGGTCGGCCATCCCCTGCCCCTCGATGTCCCTGTGAACATCGGCGGTCCATTGGCAGATTCGTTTAGCCGGGCCGGATACCCTCTGGAGAAAATACTCACCGACGAGCAGGAAAACCACGGCTTGCTGAGGTGAGACCAGTTGCCCGAACCCGGGTTGTGGTTTACTTGCTTCCCCCTCTACGATGATGCGAACCTGGTCAACGGCGCGGAAAGAATATGGGAAGATCTGACCCGCGGGAAGATACCTGAGACCAATCTCCTCACATGGCTGGATACGGATGAGATGCTGCTGGACGGAGGGCCTCGAAAACTTCATGAGGGAGGACCGGAAGAGTATCTGATACCAAGTTGCGCTCAAAGAGGTAAAACCTCCATTCACAAAATCCCCCCTGCCCCCCTTTAGAAAAGGGGGGTTCCAATCGCCAATTCTTACCCGTATGGGCGCAACTTGGTATGAGGGGAGTGCCCAACTATGCGGAACTGGACTTCTTCAAATTCCAGAAGCATGTCGCCATGCGAAACTGCGGGTTTTTGGACCCGGACAGCCCTGAAGCATTATATCTCCCGGGGCGGATATTTCGCCTTCCATAAAGCCCTGACATCGATGCAGCCCCGGGAAATGATCGGGGAAATCATTGATTCGGGCTTGCGCGTGTGCGCCTGGCGGAGCCTGGAGATTGAGGGGAAACATTCCCCCGCTCTTTTGCGTTACTACAATCTTGGACGCACCTCCGTATGAGCCGGAATTCCCGGACGGCCATATCAACCCTGTAGAGTTCGATGAGATCGTGCAGGAGGTGATGGAGGAGGAGTATTTTGGCGCAAGAGTCATCGGGGTCCTGCGCCAAAGGAGAGCAAATCTATAATAATACTTTCTCTTCGTCCCCTGAATTCTGTTCCTCACTTGTGATATTCAATCTCTTCATCTTGCGCCGAAGGGTATTTTTGTCTATCCCAAGCTCCCGCGAGGCAGCCATCCGGCGCCAGTCGTTGCGGTCGAGGGCATTGATTATTGCATGCCGCTCGGCCTCGACAAGAGTAAGTGCACCTAAATCGACAAGCCGGCATGAATTGGTTTTGAGATACTCGGGCAGGCATTTCGGTTGAATCAGTCCGTCACGGCAAAGGATGAATGCGTACTCGATGACATTTTCCAGTTCCCGGATGTTCCCGGGCCAATCATGGCGCATGAAGACCGCCAGGGCTTCCTGACTCAATCCGGCAACGTTCTTATTCCGCAGCTTATTTAGACGTTCGATGAAATGCTCAGCGAGAAGGGGGATATCTTCTTTTCGTTGTGCAAGGGGCGGCAATTCCAGCTTTACGACATTGATGCGGTAGTAGAGATCTTTTCTAAAAAGACCCTCCTCGACAAGTCGGGACAGGTCCTTATTGGATGCAGCAACGATCCTTACATTGGTCCTCATGGTTTTTGAAGAACCCAGCGGCTCATAGGCGTGTTCTTCAAGAATCCTCAGGAGGCGCACCTGGAAGGCCGGGGAAATGTCCCCGATTTCGTCAAGGAACAGCGTTCCCCCCTCGGCTAAAGCGAAACGTCCAATCCGGTTCCACTTCGCGTCCGTAAATGCTCCCGCGACATGGCCGAAAAGTTCGGATTCCAGGAGAGTATCGGGAAGCGACCCGCAGCTTACCGCAACAAAGGGTCCCTTTGCTCTGGGGCTTAGACTGTGAACGGCGCGGCTCAGAAGTTCCTTCCCCGTGCCGCTCTGCCCCTGAATCAATACGGTGCTCCCGCTTTGAGCCACTTCGGGCAGAATTGAGAAAATTTGCCTCATTGCCGGAGACTTGGAAATAATATCCTGGAAGCGATATTGGCGGTCGATTTCCTTGCGCAGCGTCTCTACGAGACTCAGGTCGCGAAATGTCTCGACGCCGCCGATTATCCGGCCGGACTTGTCCTTCAGCAAAGCCGTGCTGACGCTGATCGGGATTTCTTTGCCATCGGCCCGAAGAATCACAACCGGTTTATTTACGACGGGCTTTTTGGTCTCCATTGTGGATTTAAGGACGCAGGTGGATTCGCAGATGTTGGCCCGGAAGACTTCACAGCATGGGCGGCCAATCGCCTCAGATGCGGAAACGCCCGTAATTTTTTGCGCTGCACGATTGAAAAACGTGATCCGCCATTGGGGGTCTATAGTGAATACCCCGTCTGCAATGCTGTTCAAAATAATTTCAGTTTGCGGCGATAGAGTGGATTCCCCTGCGCCCGGGTCTTTAGTCACAATACTTCCATTCAAATAATGGTTGAGCCGCTCGAAACCCGAATAATGCTGCAAGCCCGGTTTTTGCTATTATACTTAATCTAAGCATGACCCCTCCTGAGGGTAACAACAGTCACCTCCCCTTTCGAATTAAACCTCACCGGCACGCCCGAGGTCCCGACCCCGGCGCTCGTATAACCCGGCATGCCTTTATAATCCCACTTTCCATGGCAAAATTGCCTGGGAGCTTTACTGTGAGTGAATATGGGGCCAAATGGAGGAATCAATATCTGTCCACCATGAGTATGGCCGCACAAGAAAAGACTCGGCCTGTATTTGAGCGCCTCTCTGTAAATTTCATTCGAGTGAGAGACCAGGACGGAGAAAGTTTGGAGAGGCAATCCGCCGAAAGCGCTTTCCAGGTCGTGGGCCTTAAAATAATGGCAGTCGTCGGCCCCCACGATCCATATACAGTCCCCTTCCCGTTCAACTGAAAGGGAGTCATTTACAAGGAATGTAACCCCCAACTCCTTCAGAGAGTTAACTATTTCAGGGCAGTCGTGATTTCCAAGGATCCCCAGGATGCCGTCCCTTGCGCGAATTTCCGGCAGGAGGAGGCGCAACTGGCTAAGCGCGGCATCAAACGGACCATAGGTCTCCATCCTGAAGTCGCCTCCAAGGATACACATATCGACGGGAGTTCGATGGATTAATTGAGCGGCTTTTTCAGTCAGGCCATCGAGGCCGTCGAGATGCAGGTCGGTTAGAAACAGGATCTTATAGCCGTCAAACGCAGGGGGCAGGTCACAGAAGTGGAATGAGACTTCTCGCTTTTCGATAACCAAAGCATTCTGTTTGCCGCGTTCGTAGATACCGAGCGCCTTAAAAACAGATGCCATGAACACGTGATAATAAACCGCATCTTCAAAATTCAGGATGTGACTGAAAGGTCTGGCGGTTATCGCGCATGAGAGGAGTTCACGAAGCCGGGTCAGGGCACGGATTCGCCGTGGATACGACTCAAAAGGTTTACAAAGAAGCACCCTGTTCAGGAAAACCGATCCGCAATAGGCGCCGAGCCAGAATACTATGGCAAATTGGAGGACGTATCCGACCGAGAGCGAATAATAAGGGCTGATCACCATAAAGGGCAGGAGGCCTTCCGGGATTTGATCGAGTCCGGGGACAGTGTCACCGCTGGTAAACGAGAAGCGTCTTTTGAGAAAACTCGAAAGCAGGTCTCCGAGCATACTAAAAAGCCCCAAAGCCAGGCCGAACCAGAGAGGGAAACCCAAAGCCAGGCCGATCGAGCCGCCGGTAATTATGCCGGCCAGAATGCCCCGGACGGTTTTATTCCTTCCGAACAGCGGATGGCCGTCAAAGAACAGGTAGCCGCCATCGACCGGCGAGTTCCATTTGGACTCAAATATCTGCGCAAGAAAAACCGGGGCGAAGTTGACGAGCCAGAGCAAAATCAGCAATCTGATAAAAAGCGTCATTTTCCAATTCCGGGAAGTCAACTCATCGAAAGTTTATCTTTAACCTGGCCGGTGACAGGATAGCGCAGCATCATAGCCAGCAGGAATCCCGCAACAGGGAGCACCCCTATGCACTTCATCGCCACAGGGACCCCGAAATGATCCGCTATGACGCCCAGAAGGGTTACACCGATTCCTCCCGCTCCTATAGCGAAGCCGACCACCAGGCCCGATGCAACTCCCGTGTTGTGCGGAAACAGGTTCTGTCCCATGACAACAGTAACGGAAAAAGTTGAAATAAGGATTAGCCCGTATAGAATAACAATCGATAAAAGAGCCAACCCTTGCAGCCAAAGTATGAATGGAAACAGCAGGACGCAACACAACATGGAAAGCCTCAGCCAGAAACGGTGGCCCCACCTGTCTGCCAGTGGAGCTCCGGCAAGGGTTCCCACTGCGCCGCCGATCAGAAAAAGGCTGACAAGTTTTCCGGCAAAGACCGGGTTGCCTCTCAGGTAATTTATGTAATAAAACGGAATGTAAGTCATCAGGCCGAACATAATCCAGGTCCTGATGATGATCACGCCTATGATGACCAATAGCGTCCAGTAAGCCGCTTTGGAGCTTCCGGTTTTCTCCCTGAGACCTGTTTGTGTCCAGGAATTCGGCACAGCGACGGTGCGGCGAAGCAGGATGATCGCGGTCACAAAAACAAAGGGCAGAAGAGCCATCCAACTGAGAGACGAAAAGCCTCTGTAGTGTATGATGGAGAGGGCAAGGATGGGACCGAGGGCCATGCCGGTATTTCCCCCAACCGAGAAGACTGACATTCCGGTGGCCATCCTCTTGCCGGTAAAAAAACGCGCAGTTTTGAATCCCTCCGGATGGTAACAGGCTATGCCCATGCCGCTGATCGCCACCATAAGCAGAACCAGGCTGTAGTTTTGAGCAAGGGGGATGAGGCAGAAACCTGCCCCGGCCAGAAAAGCCCCCAGAGGCAGAAGGAAAGCCTTTTCTTTTTTATCGGAGAGCATGCCGAAGATGGGCTGAATTATCGAAGAGGCAATGTTGGCAATGATGAGGATCACGCCGGCCATAGTATAAGATAGACTCAGATTGTCTTTGAGGAAGGGAAGGACCGCAGGCAGCGCCCCCTGGAAGGTATCGACGACCATATGGCCGCTGGAAAGCAGCAAAAGCACTTTGAGATTGAATTTGTTCACTATAGAATCCCATACAAGATAAGAATCGTTCCCGGTGGAATTTGGGTGGAGAATTTAACCCCTTTTGCACGAAATGAGAACCAAATAGCGATTGCAATGGAAAAAGATTATACGAAAATCCGCGCTGCCATTTTGATTGTGTCCATTGCGCTGTTTGTTTTTTTCCTGGCTCGCTCGCGCAGGAGCGCGCCGCTCCCGGAACGCGATCTCCCCGCTGCGGTTATGGTAGAGGTGAAAGGAGATGTCTCGAAGCCTGGAATCTACGCACTTGACCGGGCGGCAGCCACCGTCGGCGACGCTGCGGCCATGGCAGGCTGCCCATGGGAAGTCCCGGCGGCTGTGGCGCCTCGAAAGCTCATCTCCGGACAATCCCTGGAAGTTCTTCGTCAAGAAACGGGAATCGCAATAAGACTTGGACGCATGCCCGGCGCCGCCCTCCTTGCCTGTGGGCTGAAGCTGGACTTGAATTCAGCCTCTCTTGACGAGCTTCTGCTTATTCCTCGCATGCGTGCCGAAATCGCGGCTTCTATCATAGAAAGACGGCGCGAAAAGGCGTGGGAAAAAGTCGATGATTTGATCGAAATCCGTGGAGTCGGCCCAAAAACCGCGCAAAAGCTTCAGGCTTACCTGGAGATATCGGCTGATAACAGGCGGTGATTGTCCTTAAAATACCGGTCTTTTTTCCTCAAGGGTTCTCGAATTCTTTCCGTATATGAAACCAATGACGCGGAAAACCATTCGTTTCAGGTGAGCTTGTTTGGCGGAAGGGAGCTTTATGCTGGAGAAAATATTGAATGTAAAGCTTGGGACCAAGATTTTCGGCGGATTTGGGATGCTGCTCGCCCTGCTTGCAATTGTTTCAAGCGTTGGGCTGGGCGCCCTGTTGATGGTCGTCAACAACCGGCACAAGGCCGATATCGCCGATGAGCAGCTAAGAACGATCCTGGAAGCCAGGCGGCACGAGAAGAACTTCGTGATACGCGGAAACGACGAATATGTGGAGAAAGTGGACGCTCTGGTCGCGGATTTACGGAAAAAAGCGGAGCAAAGTGAAAGCCAGGCTGATTCCGAGGGGGAAAGGAAGTTGCTGGGACAGACCCTGAAGGAACTGAACAAGTATATCACGGGTTTCCATGAATACGTGGATAGCAAAAAGACACAGAATGGAGCGCTTGCCGACATGGAAGCCAAGTCCATTGCGGCGCTCTTGGAGGTGGAGTCGATTCTTGCCGATCAAAAATCGCAGTTGGATGGACTGCTGAAAAAAACGGGGGACAGCGGATCGAACGAGGAAATCAGCGATAGAAGAGGCAAGATGGAGGATGCGAACCGAATCGCAAAGTTGCTCCTGGAAGCCGGATCATTCGAGAAGGAATATGTAGCCTCCGGAGACAAGAAACACAAAGCAGAGGTAGAAAAAAGGATGGCAAAACTGCTCGATATCGCCGGGGACCTGCGCTCGAAGTTCCGCCATCAAACCAATATCACGCAGGCAGACAAAGTCAGCGCCTCCATCGGGGCTTACTCGGAAGCCCTCTCCAGGCTGGCGGAACTTGTTGAAACAAAGGCGGCAGCCGACCAGAAAGTGGTCAATTCCGCCAAGGCCGTTCAGGAAATCGGCGAGAAGGCAAAAACCATGTACATGAGTGCAATGGAACTCAACATCAATCTGGCCAGGTTTGTTATGTTGACAGGCGTTGGCTTGAGTCTGCTAATCGGGATGTTTCTCTGCTTTTTTCTCACCCGGGCAATTACGAAACCGCTAAAGGCGGTAATTGACGGGCTGTTGTGCGGGGCTGAGCAGGTGGCGAGCGCCGCCGGCCAAATCTCGGCGACCAGCCATAACGTGGCCGAAGGCGCCTCACAACAGGCTGCGGCAATTGAGGAGACTTCAGCCACGCTTGAAGAGATGTCTTCGCGGACCGGGCAGAGCGCAGAAAACGCGAGCCAGGCCAATGCGCTCATGAGCGAAATGAAGGCCACCGTAACAGAGGCAAGCGATTCGATGACCAGGCTGAAGGCGTCAATGGAAGAGATATCGAAGGCGAGTGAACAAACCTCGAAAATAATCAAAACTATAGACGAGATCGCCTTTCAGACCAACCTGCTGGCACTCAACGCGGCGGTGGAAGCCGCCAGGGCCGGAGAAGCCGGGGCCGGGTTCGCAGTGGTGGCCGATGAGGTGAGAAACCTGGCGATGCGGGCCGCTGAGGCCGCGAACAATACCGCGCAACTCATCCAATCCACCGTGCTGAAGATAAACGACGGGTCCATGATGGTTGAAAAAACAGGCAAGGATTTTTCAAGGGTTGTGGATGGCTCGGTTAAAATGGCCGAGTTTGCAGGTGAAATAGCTGCGGCTTCCAACGAGCAGGCCCAGGGGATAGGGCAGATCGCCAAGGCCGTATCCGAGATGGACAAGGTCGTCCAGCAAAGTGGGGCAAACGCCGAACAGTCGGCTGCAACCGCAGAGGAGATGAGCGCGCAGGCCGAGCAGATGGAAGACTTCGTACTCGACCTGGAAATGATGGTCAACGGCTGCTCGAAGAAGCAGGTTGCGGATAAGAGGAAAAATGACCTCAGTGCCGCCGGCGTGCCTTCTTTTCGGAAAAACAGGGAAACGATCCGTGGAGGCGGCGCCTCGATCGAGTCCGCTCCCGTCAATCGCATAAGGTTTGATGGGAATGGAGCGTATATCGGAGACAAGAAGCAGGCTCCCGAGCAGATTATTCCCTTCGAAGAAAAGGAATTCGATTTCTAGAAGTTACCGGTATTCGGGTGTCGAAACAGATGAGGTCAAAGGGAAAACTGTTGGTCACCGGAGCAAGCGGGTTTCTGGGCTGGAATTTATGCCGCATGGCTCAAGACCGATGGGATGTATGCGGCCTTGCCCGCCGGAATCGGAATCGAATCCAGGGAGTGGAATTTCGACGGGCCGACCTGACCCGCCTTGGTGAGATAAAAGAAAATCTTCGGGAAATTCGCCCTGAGGCTCTAATTCATGCAGCAGCCGAATCAAACCCCAATTTTTGCCGGCTAAATCCCGGGGTATCCCGCAGGATCAATGTTGAAGCCACTGTCAACCTGGCCTCCCTTTGCGCGGACCTGAACATTCCATTCGTCTTTACCTCATCCGACCTGGTCTTTAACGGGCTGAAGCCGCCGTATAGTGAGGATGATCCCGTCTGCCCCGTCAATATCGCCAATGCCCGCCCCACGCCCGGCGGACGTTTCGCTTGACAGCACCAAAGCCATGGCTCTTGGATTTAAGCCTGGCTCTTTGCGCAAGGAGCTTGATAGGCTGGTTTGCACCAAGATCGAAAAGTTACGGGGTCCAGAGAATTGAAGAATTGTTTATTTTGTTATCAGCCCTTTTTCCATGGCAAATGCAGTAAGTGAGGAAGCGCTGTGCAGGTCGAGTTTTTTCATCAGGTTGGCGCGGTGTTTTTCAACCGTCTTGGCGCTTATGCATAGATAATCGGCAATGTCCTTGTTTTTGTAGCCCTCGGCGATCATCTTGAGAATTTCGCGTTCGCGCTGGGTGAGGGTGTCCCACGAGGTGGATGATTTGACGCTCTTTCTTCCCTCGAGATAACCCTCGATCACTTTCTCCGAAATACCGGGGCTAAGGTAACTCCTGCCGGAGAAGATATTTTCAATGGCCAGCATCAATTCGCTGTGAGTAGCGTCCTTGAGAATGTAGCCGTCCGCTCCGGTCTTAAGGGCGGTCAGAATGTGCTCCTCGGTCTTGTGAACGGTAAGCACGAGGATTTTTGTGGAGGGGCTCTGCTTTTTTATTTCCTGAATCGCCCCCACTCCATTCATCCTTGGCATTGAGAGGTCCATCAGGATCAGGTCAGGCTTGAGGGAATCCACCGAGCGGATGGCCTCCAGGCCGTCCTGCGCTTCTCCAACCACCTCGAAGGCGGGATTGGAGGACAGAAGCATTTTCAGGCCTTCTCTGAGGATCGTGTGGTCTTCGGCGATTACGATTCTTTTTCTCTCTGGCATGGGTTAAACCTTCCCTGAGATTAAGGCATGCACAATCAGTCCCCCGAACCAGCTTCGATCTGAGTCCATTGCGGCGTTCCCCGGACTGGAGATTGTATTGTCATAAATGTACCAGATCGAAGAAAATACCGTGTTTTCTTCTCGTGATTACTGCAAACAGTGTATTTACCGCTCCACAAGGCTATCAGAGAATAAAGATCGTTCCAGAAAATAATAGCAAAATTTGGTCCAATTTCAACAGAAATACAAGCCAACAGCTCTTAGAGGCAAAAATGTGTTTTGTCCTACTGGTGGAAGATAATTCAACTTTTCGAAAATCGCTGAAAGAAATGTTGACACTTCGATTTCCCGGGATCGAAATCGAGGAGGCGGCCGATGGTGAGGAAGCACTTCAGAAATTGGAGAACACGAATCCCGACCTCATCTTTATGGACATCAGGCTGCCGGGCAAGAACGGACTGGAAGTCACCAAAATAATCAAAGGGGCTAAGGCCGACGTGGAGGTGGTCATTCTGACCAGCTATGACATTGCTGAATACAGGGCGGCTGCTTTCAGCAGCGGCGCCAGCTATTTTTTCACCAAAGGAAGCGCCGGAAGCGATGAAATAGCCAGGTGTGTAAGGTCCATCTTTGAACAGAGGGGCAAGGATCCGGGGTGTTTGCACTGAGTTTGAGGCCCCTGGAGTCATGGAGCTTTTTATATATTGTTCGATACTTTGTCTCTACCGCATGCATTTGAAAATACCGCGCCAATATACTCACATTAGGTGAATCACTTTATTTCAGTTTCATTATCCTTGCAATATTGATGAACTCATGAGCAGCCCAAATCTATCGTAATATGTATCCCGAGCAGCAGGAGGGGAAAATGAAGATAGGCGGAGCGGATGTCGCTGGTTATTTGTCTGCCGACGAGGTCAGGATGAAAATGCGGATGTCGTCCGGCTTTCTCAGGTTTCAAAAATGGCTCGTAATCTATAACCTGCTGGTTGACCCCAGGCCGCTCGCCGAAATCGCCAGGCACACGGGCCTCTCGGAGTCGAGCGTGTGCAGGATTATCGCCGAGTATAACAACGGTGGCCCAGAGTCGATCGAATCCATCGGGACGATGGGCTCGCACCCGTGGTTCGAACAAGCGGGAAGGTTTTCAGTGTAATTCAGGTGTAACAACACCCATTTTCTGCATTCAGGTTGCTATGCTCGACCGATCTTTGCGCCCAGGTCAGCAAGCGAATTCAGATGGGCCTTCTCTTCTTCTCCAAGCCGGTAGAACAGCTCCTTTGCTGCGGCGTCTGCGCAGGTCTGGGCCATGCGCAGATACAGGTCGAGGCCATGGACTTCGATCATTATGGCCAATTCCAGGCAGTCCCGGGCAGACTTCAGGTAATCGTCGCTGCGGGCAAGAAAATCGTCGATTTCAAGTCCGCCTTCCATAACCTGACTGCTTTTAGCGGGCTTTAGCCGCATCGGGCCACCAGGTGGGCCGCAAGCGCCCGGTGGTGCGCCGAGCGATTCGAGCAGCCGCAAAAGGTTCCGCTTGTGGCTTTCCTCAGCCTTTATGAGCTCTTCCATGAGGTCCCGGACCTCAGCAATACTGCTCGCTTCCAAAGCCCTGCTGTAGAATTGCTCGAGGCCTGTTTCGAACCTGCACGCGATCACGGCAGCCTCTATGGCGGATTCATCCCCGCGTATGAACCGGAGGTGGAGTTCGGGGGGGCTTGCAGCGGTCCCGTGCTCCCATGCCTCGATTCCGCCCTGGAGCTGAAAGACCCGGTCAAACCCGCGCACAGCCAGGAAATGGGCAGCCATGAGGCTCCTTCCGCCAACTGCGCAGTAGATGATTATATCACTCGTGCGGTCAAGCTCTTTCATCGACTCTGCAAGCAGAGGCAGCGGAATGAGTCTGGAGCCGGGCAGGTGAAACTCCTGGTATTCCTCGGGCTGGCGGATGTCAATGAGCTGGTAGGTCCCTTCCCTGTGCTCCGCAATATATTTCTGGAGGTCGTCCGGAAAAAGCACCACAACCCCGGACGGGGTTTTATGTTCCGCCATGAACCGCCTCCGTCAAGCAAATGTTGCGTGCCGTAAAATGACTACGGGCTAACATGTGAGGCGATGTCTGCCGGAAAAAATCAAAGCCCCTGGATGCCTCTGAGGAATGCAAGCACGTTTCGTCCCAGTACACTGTGGTTGTAACCCCCTTCGAGCAGGCCGAAACAGCCGATGCCCAGTTTGCTGCATGTATCGTGAAGCATCCGGCCCATTTCCTGGTAGTCTTCCGTATAGAGCAAGTGGCCCCAATCTTCGAGATGATTGTCAAACCCGGCGGATACACCGATTATGTCCACATTCAGCGAGTCGAGCCGTGCGGCCACTTCCCCAAGGTAATGATCGCGGCTGCTTTCATCGGGGTTATGAATGGAAACATAACCTTTCCCGCCCAGGATATTTACCGTGCCGTCGCCAAAGTGCAGGTCGAAGTCCAGGACGTGCGCCGTCTTGATGAAGCCCTTTGACCTGAGGTGTTCCAGCGCTATGGCCATGTTGTTGAAGTAGCAGAACCCCCAGTGATGATCGGCCGAAGCGTGATGCCCGGGGGGACGAACAAGCCCGAAAGCGGGTTCGTTCAGGCCGGCAACAGCGGACTGAATGGCGCCTCCAGCGGCGAGTGCGGCGATATTGTAGAGTCCCTCCCTTTCCACGTCCTGTACGAGCGATTTGGTGTGTACTGCCAGGATGTCGTCCTCACCGGCCGGAAACGCCAGCTCCAGCTCAACCTCGCTGCGAATGGCCTCGAGGATTGCTTCAATCCTTCCCCGGGATGCCGCCGGGTCGTGCGTATAGACGCTCTTGAAATCATCGTGGGTGAATACTTTCATAGTCTCCTCATTTACAGGCGAATCAAGTACAAGGCATCCCGCGCTCGCCCCCGTCTCGCGTTGTGAACCGGCGGGGACCGGTTGGCACAGGGCTGTCGAGAATGAGCGGTCGGCCTCTGCGCTCCGGGAAGCACCCTTCGCCTAAAGGCGGTAAATTGAATGAGCAGATTATCGCTCAAGCGAGGCCCGCGAGAGGCACCTCATTTTTTGAAGTGCCTCGATGCGCGCGGAGCGGCTTGTTTTTCGTGGCCCACTTCAGTTTTTTGAAGTGCCGACCCGGTCGCAGGACATTCAACCGCACCTCACGCTGCGCAGGCCTCCTCGCCTGGCTGCGCCGAGAGGCCACACACCGCCCATCAGCATGGCGTTTTTTTAGAGCAAAAAAAATACTTTTGGATTGTTAATAAGTCTATCTTACCGGGATAATTTACCAGAAGTGCGCGCAAAATGTGAGGAAATTTCAGAAAGAACCCCACGGATGAGGGTTATTCTTCGATATCGCCGCGCAAAAGTGCAAAAAATCTATTCCAGCTCGCTTTCCAAAGCAATGCTGCCGGAGAACTGCGTCCGGTCGTCCAGCTTATTGGGTTCCACCCAGAGGATATGGCTCCAGTTGAGGAAATAGACGCTTTTTTCCTTGCTCTCACCCATGGTGGTTTCGAACATTACGAGGAAAGGGGTGTTATCGGATTTTCTGAAGAAGTCGGAGAGGCGCCTGCACGAGCCGATGTTGATATAGCCTCGGAAAACGCTTCCGTCTCTCATCGTGACGATCACCCGCTGGGCATTCATTTCTCTCATCGATTTTACCCTTTCAACAGTTCCGTTGCCATCAAAGACTATGCGTCAACTACTCTAATGTCTTCAGGAGAGGCTTAAGACCAGCCTCTTCTTACTTCACGCCCGGGGTCAGCACAAGCGCATTTTTCCATCTTGACCTGTATTAACAGTCATGCAAGGATTAAACCATTCTCTTTTGTGCCGGCGGCTGATATATAAGTTCGGAAATAAAGCCACTTGACTGAAGAAACGGTCACCGGTTCAGCCGCCTCTGCGGAGAGTTTATGAGCGATAAGTCTTTTGATTTCTACCGGGCTGTATCCGAGGAACTCGATCCCGAAAGGCTGCAGCGAAAATTCCTGACGGCCCTGCTGGATTTGCAGAACGTCGAACGCGGCTCCATATGGGTCAGGAGCGAAGGAGGCTATACATGCATCGAAGCTGCCGGAGCCCAAAGTGAGCTCATCAAGTCAATGACTATTGATTTCGGCCAGCCCAGCATCGTCGGCTGGGTTATCGAAAACGGCAAAATGACCGTCGCCGAACCGGGTAAAGACGCGCGTCACTTCAGGCAGGCAGAGGAGAAAATCGACGTTAAGAGCAGGCTTATCCTCTGTTTCCCACTATTTCTCAGAAGCGGGGAAGTCTACGGGGCAGTCCAGATAATCGACACAAGCGCCGGTGGAAACCGCCTCAACCTTGAGAAAAACTATCTCGAGCTTCTCCAGCAATTAATAGACATCGGATCGATAGCCCTGAGCAACTCGCTGGTTTTCTCCGAGCAGGTCAAAGAGAATCTGAAGCTCAGGCAGACCCTTAAAGCGATCCGCGATCAGGATATCATCATTGGGAGGAGCGCTGCTTTGCTGGGGGCGAGGAAAAGGGCCGCAGAGTATGCAAGGACGGATTTCCCCGTGCTGATTACGGGCGAAAGCGGCTCAGGCAAGGAGCTTCTGGCCAGAGAGATTCACGGGCTGAGCGGCAGGAGCGGCGGTCCTTTTCTGGCTCAGAATTGCAGTTGCATTCCGGACACTCTGCTCGAAAGCGAGCTTTTCGGCCATGAAAAAGGGGCCTTTACCGGCGCTTTCAAGACTAAGTCGGGGCTTTTTGAAGCCGCAAACGACGGCACCGTTTTCCTCGATGAGATCGGCGATATGCCGCTTCAACTCCAGGCCAGGATTTTGCGCGTGATCCAGGACGGCGAAATAAAGCCCATCGGGAATGTACGGCCCAAAAAGGTGAACGTGCGGATCATTTCCGCCACCAACCGGGACCTGCAAAGTGAAATCGCAAGGGAAAACTTCCGGGAGGACCTGTTCTACCGGTTGAACGTTTTGCCGCTGCATATTCCCGCTCTGCGCGAAAGGCCGGCGGACATACCCCTGCTCCTCGACCACTTTCTGAGCAGGGAGGCGCTCCGGCTCGGCACCTCCCGCAAGACGTTTTCAAAAGACGCGCTCGATTTTCTCCTTAAATACGAATGGCCCGGAAACGTTCGCGAGCTTGAGAACTTTATCAGACATATTATCGTTATCACCCCGGGTGAACTGATAACACGAGAAGATCTCTCCAATCACTTCATCACTATAACCCCGAATGCGCACAG
The DNA here is from genome assembly GCA_963805125.1 of uncultured delta proteobacterium. Lineage (GTDB taxonomy): Bacteria > Desulfobacterota > Syntrophobacteria > Syntrophobacterales > Syntrophobacteraceae > SbD1. The sequence continues at coordinate 1,257,634 of CAWDTD010000003.1, forward strand.
CCCGTTGGAACTACGGCCGGACCAAAAGAAAGGGGAGGCTGAGCAAAACAGAGCGGCGCCGGGCAGTTTTTTTGACGGCTACTCCTGGGAGGAGTTGGAGCGCGAGTATGTTCTTCATCTTCTGGAAAAGAACAAATGGCATATAACCCGCGCCGCAAAAGAGGCTGGGGTGAATCGTTCAACTTTCGATTCGAGGATGAAGAAACTCAATATCCGAAAATAAACCAACGGCCTGGCTGAAAGTCGGGACAATCCCGCAATGAAACCAACCCTTATAGATGAAAAGATCACTATCGCCAAAGGTCTGTATGCGGGGTGGGGCGAGGCGCTAAGGTGCGATTCGGCTATATCCGCCCAACTCCGGGAGCTTTGGGCAAGAGTGGAAGCTTCTGGCAACTTCCGCCACGGCTCGGGAGTTGCCCGGGCGTGCAGACTGTGTGACCGGGAGGAGGGCGGAAGCTGCTGCGGAGCCGGGATCGAGGACCGCTACAGCCCGGAACTTCTTCTGATTAACCTTCTGCTCGGGGTCACCCTGCCCGAATCGAGAAATTATGCAAAAAGTTGCTATTTTCTGGGGGAACGCGGCTGTATTCTCCCGGCCCGGGAAATTCTCTGCGTGAATTACCTCTGCGCGAGTCTGCAAGAAATCATTCCGCCCGAAAAGTTGCTTCAGCTTCAGGAAGTGAACGGATCGGAAATGGAACTCCTTTTTCTACTGCACAACAGGATAAGAAACTTTATCCGGCAAAAAAGGGGTGAAGACTGAAGACTGAAGGGTAAAGAGCGCATGAAATCACGCGATCTGCAAAGAACCATGAAGCTCGCCACAGACTACTTTGACGGCCGCAAGGTCGGCTGCTTCGGCAACACCGGCTACCGCAAGACCACGGACCTTTCCAAATTCCACGCCTGCGTAGAGGACCTGGCAAACTCGGGGATTATCAGACCCCGGAGCTGCGTATTCGCCGACCTGGGGTGTGGGGACGGCAGGGTGAATCTTCTGATGAGCTATTTCGTCAGGCTGTCCATCGGAATAGAAATCGATTCGGAAATTCTTTCCGAATACCGGCCGAGAAAAAATGAATTGATTTCCATTCTGAAGAGCGAAGGCGCGGTCCTGCCGCCCGAAAACATTTTCCTCGTCCAGGGAAATTCACTCGACAACAGGACCTTTGATGAGATCCGGTCCAGGACAGGCGTAGATTTCGGGGATGTGGACCTTTTTTATACCTACATTACACTCCACGACGTTTTTGCGGAAAAGATCGCCGAGCGCGGCCGGCCGGGGGCCTATTACCTGGTCTATGGCTTTAGCAGGGTTCTTCCCGGCTACGAATCATTCGAACTGGTAAACCCCGACGTCGGCGCCCAGGCAATAGCGGCGCTTTTTAGAAAAAATGGGTGATCGGCTGTCGCCGGATAGGTAGAGTCAAGGCTTATGAATTCTCGAAAACAGTTTCCTGGAATACCATACCTGTGTAAATTTGGCAGAGGGGCAGAACAGTTACCCGATACGGAGTTATTCAATGCTGGCGGACTTTTGGGCAAATTCATTATGCCCTCGTAAACTTTTCGATGATTTTCAGGTGTTGCGGATACCTCGCCAGCAACTCCGCCCTCCCGGCAATCTCCATGTCCTCATATTCAAAACCGGGCGCCACGGTGCACCCAACCAGAGTGAACTCTCCCGGGCCCCGCTGTTCAGCCGCAAACCAGTTCCCGGCCTCTATGGCCACCTGAAAAGACTCTCCCTTATTGAAATTGCGCCCCAGCCTTTTCTCAATTAAACCACACAACGGATCGAAGACATGGATCGTAAGAGGGTCGCCTTCGAAAAAACTCCAGATCTCGATGGATTTAAGCCTGTGGAAGGCTGAAAACCGGCCTCTTTTGAGCAGATAGTAAATGGAAGACACAATCGCGCGATTCCCGGTAAAACGGTCCGGCAGGCCGTCCGCGCCGATTTGCTCCGATGCGCGGAAAACCGGCGCGAAACAGCCACCCTCCGGGTGCTCCGCCAGGTTCAGCTTTTCAATCCAGTATTGCGCACTGCGCTCCGCTTGCATTCTTCCTCCAAAAAATGAAATGAGCCGCATTTTCATTCTATCAAAATGCGGCCCATTCGCCAGGAGGCAATCGAGATAATGATTGCCTCTTTATTTATACGGGAATATGCCCGGTTTTTCCCCACCCTGGAGGATTCCCTCAATTCAGGTCCGCCATCATCTGCTGCGCTCGTGTGATTGCGTGGCCGTGGAATTCGGCATCGCTCATCTTGCCCTCGACGTATTCGCTCCATTCTCCGAAGTTGCTGAAGAAACAGGCATTCAACTGAAGATCTTCACAAACCTGCTTGTAAATCCTGTTTGCCTTCTTGGCGCGTTCTTTCATCAGCTTTTCTTCTTCCGAGTATTTCTTACCCCCGTCCTTATCCGAGAGGTATTTCCCGAAAGTATTCGAGTAATGCTCGAAACCTGTTGTGGCCCGTTCATCCATGGGATTTTGGCCCATATTGCCGATGGCGAATGGGGAACTGGCCGCGATGAATTGGCCTTTTTCAAATTTAGTCGTCATTTCAATCTCCCGGACCTCGATTTTAAACATTGCCGACGCACAGGCTCAGACGATCTGAGGAGGCCGACCGGAAATTTCTTGCTAGAAGATAACCATTACTGAATTTATATAAAGGGCAGGGAGCGCAAAAAACAAACTTGACGATGGGAAAGCGCAAAGATGGGGTTAGCGTGAGACCTCAAGGCGGCTGCGCGCCGCGTTGTGCATTCGCATGACATCGTCGCGAGTGACCAGGGCTTTGAAGTGGGGGACCTGCTTTTCGATATTTTCCCGGCCGCTCATTTCCTGCCGGTCGACGAGGGTGAGTACGCCGACGATCTCGAGCCCCGCCTCTCTGCACGCTGAAATGGCCTGCAGCGTCGAACCGCCGGTCGTAACTACGTCGTCAACCACCACCACGCGGTCTCCGGCTTTTACCTTTCCTTCTATCGCGGCGATTATTCCGTGGTCTTTCCGGATTTTTCTTACGATGAATGACTGGATCGGCTGGCCCCTCAGCCATGAACTGTAGGCGGTTGCGTTCGCAATGGGGTCGGCCCCGAGGCTGAGTCCCCCGATGGCGCTTATTTGGAGGTCCCTGACCGCCTCGAAAACCAGGTTTCCGATCAGATACTGGCCTTCCGGGTCGAGGGTGACCCGCTTGCAGTTGAAGTAAAACTGGCTCGTTCCGCCGTGGGCCAGCTTGAATCCGGGGGTTTCCGAATAGTGGAAGCTATATTCCAGGATAAGTTCCAGCAACCGCTTGCGCATTTTTTCTATATCGAGAATCTGAGGCTCCATTCAACCCATCCTGTGCCAAAAAGTTGCTTTTACCCCGGCTTGCCAACGATTAACGGACGAGGTTCAGCTCCAGGCTCAATATAAAAGAGTATCAATCCGATGAAAAGGGGAATTTAGCCGTAATTTTTGCCCTGATACAGCCCGCTGTTCTCCATATATGCCCGAATAGCTTCAAGATTGCGCTGTTTATCGAGCGCCCACACCGGCGACACAAGCTCTTCCGGGTGCGGGTCTCCCGTCAGTCTCTGAACGATGATGTGCGGGGGCAGCAGCGCAAGGAACTCTCCGACAGCGGCGGCGTAGTCCTCGCGGGAAAGACACGAGTATGCGCCGAAGTTGTACATCTGATCGAGCGCCGTTCCCTTGATCACGTAGAGCAGATGTATTTTTACGGCCTGAACGTCCTGGAGAGCGAGAAATCTTGCCGTATCGAGCATATCTTCGGTGTTTTCGCCGGGAAGGCCGAGTATCACATGGGCGCAAACGGGGATTTTTCTCGCGCGGGTACGCTTTACGGCGTCAATGAAAGCCGCCACGGAATGCCCCCGGCGAATGCGCTCCAGCGTCTCATCCTTCGCCGACTGGAGACCGTATTCCAACCAGATTAGATGAGTTTCACCCAGCATTGCCAGGTAGTCGAGGGTTTCATCGGAAACGCAGTCGGGGCGAGTGCCTATGCTGAGGCCCACAATATCGGGATCTGAGAGGGCTTCTTCGTAGAGGGCCGCCAGCCTGGGCAGAGGCGCATAGGTGTTTGAAAATGACTGGAAATAAGCAATGAATTTTTTTGCCTTGTATTTCCCGGCGAGCCTTTCCTTACCGGTCCGGATCTGTTCGGAGATGCTCGCAAAGCGTGCGGCGCCCGTTCCGGAACCCTTCTCGTTGCAGTATATGCAGCCGGCGCCCCCCACGGTCCCGTCGCGGTTCGGGCAGTCAAGACCCGCATCGAGCGAAATCTTTTGAACGCGGCACCCGAAGGTTTCCCGCAAATAAGAGTTGTAGTCCCGATAGAGTCTTCCGGCCATTTTAGCTGCGTCCCGGACCAGGTTTGCGAAAGTCACACAGAGCTTTGCGCTCGAAGACAAAGGTAACACTTTTTAGCTGTTTTGATCCATAAGGATCGCAATTTCGGAGCGATTTTCAACATTGCGCGAGGCCCTTGCATTGGCTCTACGATTTTGTTATTGCACTGGTAACGGGAGAAAAGGTTCTATTCGATGTAAGATCTCAGTAAGAGGGACAGTATGAGACGGGGATGGCCTCTTTTGATGGTTTTCTGCTCTTTTACCCTGGCTGCATGCGCCCGCACGAACAACCTGAGCGAACGGAGCGTTCCCGCTGCCTCCCAACTCGATTATCTGGACAGGCAAAAAGTCGAGCTGCAATCATGCCTCGGGGGTTTCGACGGGACGCAAATCGACAGGGGCAAAAGCGGTGTGTGCATAACAATAGGCTGCGACTCGTTTTTCGAATCCAATTCCGAGCGAATAAGACCGGCCACCTGCAAAGAGATCGACACTGTGGCCGAGGTGGTGAAAAAGTACCCGGAAACGAGCATAAAAGTGGACGTTCATACAGACTGCATTCGCTCCGAGGAGGAAAATCTCGCGTTATCCGAGCTACAGGCGTGGACCATAAAGAAGGCCCTGGTCGACAAAGGCGTGGCGCCCTCCCGGGTCACAGCCCGGGGGTGGGGGGAGTCAAAGCCCGTTGCCTCCAATGCTACTGAAGCGGGCAGAAGAGCGAACAGGCGTATAACGATAACATTGGCGCCGAGTAAGTCCTGACAGCCGGTTTCCGTAAATACGTCATAGTATTTGGGTCACAGATTACCAGGGTTGCCCGCAATAAGAAGAGCGGTCGTAAATCCCCCTTGCTCTAAAGCCGCTGAAGGTGCGGCAAATCAAGCCGGGGCCATTCAGCAGGGGCCTCGATCATGGATAGCAAAGCTACCAGCGCAGTGTTGCGCCCTCCGTCTTCCGTCTCCCCACTCTTCAATGTTCACCGCTTGGCCCTGACCAGTGACGATCCTGACGACAGCCATGCAGGTTCACAAGTGAAATGGACCTGGAAAGGCTGACTCTGCCTTTGTGATGTCAACATCGAGCAGAGCTGTACGTTGATTGCAAAATGCGCAGCGTAATCGCCTTTCCGGGCTGTCTTAGAGTGCTCATTTCAATGCCCAAAAGGGGCCTCTAGGCCACGAGAACGCCCTTCCCATCGCTTCTTCTCACGGAAGATCAAGCACTTCTCCTGGCCCGACCGCCGACCGAAGATTTAGGGGAAATCAACCTCCTCCCGAATCTGCCTCACAGCTACTCGGAACCTTCTCCTTCAAGGAGCCGACAATTGAGTGATGGAGCAATGCGATGCTTGGCCGGCCCGGTCAGACCACGGGTCAACCAACCCGATTGCGTTGCGCTGAACAGGCCCCAGAATGATATCCAGGTCAGGCCAAACAGCCAAAAAAAGCAGTAAGGGGCTGACCAACACCAGCCAAACCAGGAGCGGTATCTAATCTGGTACACGATGGCGGGCCCAGTTGCTCTCACGACACAGCCGATCGCCAGCGTACTCAACGTTACGAGAGGTCTCCCAAAGAGCTGAACCAGCAGGGCGATTTTGAGCGCCTCACCCGCCGCGAGCCGGAACAACTGGAGAATGCCGAAAAAGCGAATCCAACCCCCGCCGCCGTCTCCCTTCCGAAAAGGCCGCAAGATGAAAGTTGCCATCACAAGGCTCTCGCGCACGTTACTCCTCGCCCATCGTGTCAGCATCGCCCGCAGTCCGTGGTACGTACTTGGAACCTTGGTGAATACGACGGCTTCTCTCTGATAGACAACCCGGTAGCCGGAGGCAAGCACGATGTTGGTCAAAGCGCGGTCTTCACCAATGGTTGCCGGCGAGTGTCTGAATGTCTGCCTTGCCCATGCCGGCAAGTGGCCCCTTATGACGGATGCGCGATAGGCGGACAATGCTCCGGGGGTGCAGAAGACCCCACCGTATGTGCTTTGGCCTGACCGTATAAAATCAAAGCCCATAGTAAAGAAGATTTCCATCATCTTCGGGATGCAGCCGTCAGAGTGGTTCAGCACCCGCACATTCCCGGCCACTGATCCAACTCGGGGGTTGCCAACAAGTGGGCTCACCAGGTGGCGAAGGGTGTCCGGCTGCACTTCAGAGTCCGAATCGATTGTCACATAAACACTCCCGGCAGCACGGCGGAAGCCGGCCATCAGCGCCTGACGCTTGCCGGAGTTTGCATGCTGCCGGATGAGAAGAAGCCTCTGGGGAAACTCCTGTCGAGCTTGCAACATCCACTCCCATGTGTCATCCGCGGAGCCGTCATCGACACAAATTACTTGCATTTTCCGGGCTGGATAGCTGCTGGACATTACCGAACGAACGGTATCGAGTACTTGGCGCCCCTCGTTATAGGCTGGAATTACCACGGTTATATCAGGCAGAAGCTCATCACATACAGCCGCAAGGGGACGATAGCGACAGGCCATGCAAACCCGCCAGCCCAGAACGAACAGTGCCAGGGCAGTGAAGCACAGGCACAACCCGGCGTCAAAAGACGTAGCCTGAGATCTGCTTATTATGCCGTCTATCGCCCTTCGGGCCACTTTGGACCATAGCGTTACCGCCGCTATGAAAGCCGTCACGACGAACAGCCATGGATATAGAGCATCCGCTTTGGCGTGCAGGGAAATCATGTTATCTTTGATCAAACCTCTCATAAATCATCCTCTGTGGTCATGTGCACGTCGCGAGCCGGCAAGAGCTTGGCAAAGTCGGCTCCTCGCCTTTTCCACAATAGATCGAGAATGGAAGACGGACTGATCCCGCACGACTCCCCCTGATCTGTTACGGAAAGGTTCGGCCCTATTTTCAGCCTGCCTGGCCGGACCACCCGGGCAGGCCGTCAAATGGCAGGCTCCCTGCCTGGAGGCGGGCCTCACCACCGGGGGAAAAGAGTTCCCCACCTCTAGAAACACACCGAGGTTTCGTGCAGGGGTCAAACAATTGAAGTCTATGGGTTATGATCTGGGTGGAGGATAACGTGCGAGTTGGGGGGAAGAAAGAAGGTTTTTGACGAAGTGATTCTCATGATGAGCGTGAAGAGTTTGCGTCTCAGCGGTCAAGGATTCTGGTTGGACAGATGGGATACAAAGTGAATCCTTATCTGGGCTGCGACTGTTCTCAACTCTTTTTCTCTGATGCGGTTTGGCGAACGCACGGGTGGCTTTTGAAGAGCAAAGCGTGCTGTACTTTTTGCAGAGAGATATATGGACAAAAAAGGTCAGCGCCAGAAGGAAATTCGCTGCCAAAAAGAGGCTTAAAACCCTTAAGGTCACCCACCTAAGATATTGTTTTTCGGTTGCCATTCTCACCCTTGGCACTTTGATTCGTTTCGATAAAACGATAACTCTCCCTTGTCATCGAACCATTTTACACGATCTCCGGCATCTGGTAATCCTTTATTTAACTGGTATTCCTTCGAGGCTATTGAATAGCGGAAAAAGCTTATCCGGTCCTCGGATTCAAGGATTAGAAAAAATTATAGAATATGCAGTAGGATTGCCAACGTCCAAGTTCAGCTGCGGCCCTGACAGCGGGAAGCGGCGGCCGGGATGACGACTGGAGCGCATTGTTCGGCGGCGCTACGCCATGCGATCTTACCTACGATCTTTGAACACGTTTTTCGCCGCCATGACCGCAGACATTGCCGCAGGCCCCACCCAGAGTAAAATGCGAGGTGCGTGATTGACTCAAGAATCTCGTCCTTGGTCACGCCGTTTTCGAGTGCACGCATGAGATGGCAAGGTGCGCAAGCAGCGCAGGAGCTATTTCGACATGCTTCTGTTTGTAACAGGCCGGCGTATCATCAGACAGCGAAATGGGAACTGGGATCACTATCTGGCAGGATGGTGCCAGAGCTGCATTTCGTAGGTTTCTCTATACTTTTTGAGTGGTCGCCCTGTCCGCTTCCATTCACGATCAGAACGGGGTCATTAATATCGATCTATTGCCCCTGGCTTGATGTTCCAACGGTTGCCCGGATAAATTTTCATTTCCATTTCATAGGCGCCTCGCTCGTGCTGGTAAATGAGCGAGCGCCGGCCGGGAGGGTAATCGGCCCCAAGCTTCAAAATGGCACCCTTCTTCGAATCGAGATCCCTCGTAAGAACGACCCCAAAATCTCTGTCAGCCGTCAAAGAGATGCGGTCCGTATCCTGTATCGGGATAACAACCACCCGTCGAGACCCCGCGCTCCACCCACGCCAGGCGCCCGTCTCGACAGTATCCGGAACAGCGAAAGCGAGATGGAGCCGGAGATCTGCCTGCCCGAACCGCCGCACTTTCACGCTTATTAAGTCACCGAAATGCACCCGCGCCACATCGATTTCGCGTTTTGCGGCCGGATCGAAATGGAACCTGATCACCACAGGCCGCAACGCTTCGGATGACGGGTGACACCGCGCTTCGCTCCCCCCGGCAACTGACGGGTTTCGGGTTGTCTGAGGTCCCTCGCTGGATTGAGGAGTCGCCGCCGGGACCTGTGCGGTTCGACTCCCGGGTTCCGGGGTCTGTTTCATGCTTTCCGGCGCCCCAGGAAGCTGCCTTCGCTCAAGGTCGGCCTGCCTGCCGGAACCCTCCGGGGTCGAGCCTGGTGGTTTTACCTCAAGCAAGCTGAGCTGATCTTTAGACGCTGGCAGGTTAATCACTCCGGCCTGCAAAAGAGCCAGGCCTGCAAGGCCGATGACCAAAAGAACAAATCCAATGCCGATAAGGGCGCCGCGCTTTATCACCTGGCCCCTCCCCCGGTTGGCGGAATTATTTGAACAGATCGGGTCCTGGCCGACCATAAATCATACGATGTTCCAATCAAAAACTTGCAAGATGAATGCCGATCAGACCAATTTGGGCAGTTTGAGGACATACCACCATCCCCGCAGTTGATAGCTTGCGTCCCACCTGTCAGTGGCGAGGGGGCTTAGGCGAAAATGATCCGATAGTAGCCGGCGAGAAAAAAACCTATGCGCACGGCAAGAATCATGAGCTCATGGCGCAGGGAGCCGTTTTGCAAAGCAAGACGTTTTATGGTATAATATTATCTGATTAAAATGATGCTCACTTCTCACAGCGAAGTTAATTCACCTGAATTTGGCCTGTACTTGCAGGAAACTCCAATCCGGATGCAGCCAGCTTCCGAAACTCATGATCTCTTCGTGCCCTTCGTCGTAAAGATTTTCCGCGCCTCCGCGTCTCCATGTGACAAAATTCTTGACTATCCGTGTTCATCCGTATGCATCCGAGTCTAAAATCCCAAAATCGTGCCATTCCCCGCCGTCGCGCTCTTCGTACTACTATCCGGCATTTTTTTGTTTTTTTGGCGAGATCTCACCTGCAGGTTGCCGTTTTCTCAGCGATCCCGGGGATCTCAGCGTTCTCAGCCATACAAGGACGGGCACAGCCTTACCGTATCCACTGACACACTGACAGTTGCTTGCCGGAAGAATCGGCGGGCACGGTAAAGCCGTGCCCCGCCCCCCACCTACACGGCGCCAGGGCACTGGATTCCGGCTCAAAAGCACTTCCGCAATGACTGGTTCAAAATCCTCGGCGTCTTCAGCGGTGGACTTTTTGGTTGCGGCTCCGCTGCGCTAAGTTCTTCGTGGTGAAATCTGTACGGTGGACTCTCTGTTTTTCCCTTCTTCGCGTCTTTGCGTGAGACCTTCAGTTTCTTCTTTCTCCGTGTCTCCGCGTCTCCGCATAATCTGGTCATTCAACTTAGCGGCTTTAGCCGGAAGCTCCGCGTGACAAAGTTCTGTTCTAGAGGGGTGTGGCCGCGAGCGGCGGCCTATGTTGCTCAGCCCATTCAAACAATGCTATTGCAGTGGCGACCCCGGCGTTGAGCGATTCCACCTCGCGGGAAATGGGAATTGAAACTCCCGCCTTTCGGAACCTGTCCGGCAGCCCCGGTCCTTCGATCCCGGCAAGCAGCCCGAACTTTGCCGGGAACTGGAAATCCGAAATTCTTTTGCCCTCCTTTGAAAGCGGCACAATCGGCAAGTCCTCCGGCAAATCCCGTATGGGGGGCCCTTCCAGCAGGTTGGCCCTGAAGACCGCTCCCCCGGATGCCCTTACAGACTTTGGATGATAGGGGTTTGCCGCCTCGGCGAGCAGTACGATCCCGGCAACTCCGAACGCCACTGCTGAGCGGATTACAGCTCCCACGTTTTCCGGGTCCTGAAACGGGACAAAGAGCGTACACCCTTCCGGAAGGCCATCTGAGGGCGCCCACTTCGGAATCTGCTCGATTCTCACGAGCACTATCGGGTAGGAAGTTCCGAGAAGATCCAGAGTTTCATATAGAGGGGGAGCGAGTTGATACCACATCAGATGCCGGGGCGAACCATCAGGCGGCGGGTTTCGATCCCCGCGGCCGATCCATGCGACGCATTTTTCGGGAATCCGGTCCAGCGTTTCGGATACCTGCTTTTGACCGAAAACGAGCGCCTGTAGCTGTTTGCGTATGCCCCGAGGCGTAAGGAGCTTTTTCAGGTTCCTGAAGGTTTCATTGTTTTCACTCTCGATGATTCTCACCAGGTTTTCCTTTGCGAGTTCGACCTTTCTGGCCCAGGGCGGTGAATCCAGTCGCTCGAATACGACGAGCCTGCGTTCGTCGGACGAATCGGGCAAGCGGTAATGATGGTCCCCGATAAGCCGGAAACGGAGGCCAAAGCGATCGAGCGCCTCCTCTATTTCCTCTTCGCACCCGGGACCTTTCATGAAGATCGCCAACCCGCCCCTGGCAAGCGACCCGGCGATTCTTTCCAAAGTCCTGCGAATCGTTTCCACGGCCCGTGTTATTATTCCGTTTACAGGCGCCTCAATCGAAGCGCTTACGCTGCGTCCCAGGATACTTATTTTTTTGAGGCCCATCTCCCCGAGAACTGTTTCGATGAATTCGATCCGGTTGCGTCTGCTCTCGGCCAGGATGATCTCTATTTTGGGATTTGCGATTTTGAGAGGTATTCCCGGCATTCCCGGCCCGCTGCCCAGGTCCATGAGAGGCGAGGGCAGGTCGATGATCCGGCCGGGCATGATCGAATCTATGTAGAGCTTCCGGACCATGCTATGAAAGTTGCGTATCCGCGTGAGGTTCAGTTCCTTGTTGTATTGCCTCAGCAACTGGTGATATTTCCATAGCTGCCCTGTCTGGGCGGGCGACAAGGAAATACCCGAGGCGCGCAGAATTTTTGAAAGTTGCCCGGCGTCGGGTTCAGCCCCTTGTCTGTGTGGCGGCATTGCGGGCAAAACAGCTCCTTTTACTCTTCACCGCGGAGTCATCAAAAATCACTCAGGCCGGGACATTCTATGAACGGCGACTACTTCTTCCATCCATCGTGGCCGATTTTCTACAGGGACAATCACCTGCTGGTTCTCTACAAGCCGGCGGGTCTCCTGGTTCAGGCCGACGAGACCGAAGAAATCTCGCTTCTCGAACTCGGCAAGCTCTGGCTCAAGGACTTCTATAAAAAGCCCGGCCGAGCTTTTCTCGGGATGGTTCACCGCCTCGACAGGCCGGTTGCCGGAGTCATCCTTTTCTGCCGCACTTCAAAGGCCGCCGCAAGGATCAGCGGGCAGTTCCGCACGGGGACGGCTGAAAAATATTATCTAGCTGTATTGGAGGGAGAATTAAAGAAAAAATCCGGCAGCCTCGTCCATTTCATCGAAAGGAGGGAAAACCGGTCGAGCCTGGTGGTAGCCGAGAAAACCACAGGGGCCCAGGAGGCGAGACTTTCGTTCACTGTGCTTGATTTAGCGCAGGGCCGCACCCTTGTTCGAATAAAGCTCGAGACCGGGCGCAGGCATCAGATACGTGCCCAGTTCGCGCACATGGGCCACCCGGTAGCCGGAGACCTGCGCTATGGAGCCACCGCCCCGTTTGCCCAAAAACAGATTGCGCTCTTTGCCAAAGAGCTTATAGTCAACCACCCTGTAGGAGGCGAAAAACTCCGCTTCGAGTCCCCGCTTCCATGCGCCTGGCCCTGGCCTGCGTTAAAAGAGGAAATCTGTCCGCCCTGGGATTGGAGGGAACTGGAAAAATACCTGCCGGGGCAGCGGTAAACCCCCTGCTCTCCGGCAGGAAGCGGGCAGTGAGAAGCGCCGAAAAACAGCAGCGAGGAGCCGGAGTGAAGAGCTTCCGGCAAGCAGGAAGCATAGATCTACTTGTCAACGGTCACGGATGTCTTGACCGAATTGGTCACTCTCAACTTACCGTCGCTGACATACTCGGCCTGGCCCTGGAGCTTGTTGTAGCTGGCCTTGAGGCCGGTCGGCCGGATCTTGACAATAAACCTTCCCGGTACATCCGTCCTGATGTCTGAAGCTTCGGCGCAAAATGGATCGGAACTGGGGGCCACCACCGAAGTCCGGGCATAGCAGGGATTTCCTGTTCCGAAATCTCCGTTCATCGCATAGCAGTAAAGAGATGGCGAGACGGAGGAAATTTCCTCCGTAAGCCATCGGAAGCAGACCTTCTTGACTTGAGGCATTTCCTCGGAATCGACTCTTAGAATTACGTCATAAACAAGATCTTCGTGCACGTACTCCGGCATCTCAATCCCGGTCAGCCTCACCTCGCCTTGCGAAAGCGGCTGGATCCGGGCGAACGGCGACTGGACAGAAGAGCACGAAGCAAGAAGAAGGATTGCGGCAATGATCGCCAAACAACTTTGAGTACTTTTCATGGCGTGCCCTTTCTCATGAGCGGATAACAGATACGGGAGGCAGGAAATCAGCCGCCTGGCCGGGTTCCGGGATAGGCTGTAAAAACTTTCTAACCGGAATCTCACCTTTCCAACCGGCGCCGGGTTGAGAGTCACGACGCAATGTGCCCCTTGCAACCGTACCTAAAATAGAGATTCCAAGAAGGAAAGTCAAACAATAGACCTCTATTTTATATTTATCTGAAATCATCTCCATAGGGCCTTCCATCCTATGTTTCCACATGAATTTAATCTCCACTCCCAGCACATCGCCCTCTGTTCAAAACGACGATTTTCGTCTATAAGACCTACATACAAATATTCATATTTCGAGGGCATATGGAAACCGACCAGCAGAAAGCCAAGAGGGCCCGGCGGGGCAAGAGCGGGAGCGCGAACCAGTCCGAAAGAGGAAAACGGGCTGCGGCCGGAAGTACCAAACCGGAGAGCAAGCGCTTCGAGATAGATATCTTTCGCGATTGGTGCAAATCCTGCGGCATCTGCGCTGCGTTCTGCCCGCAGGAATGTATCATGCTCGATGACGATGGCGCCCCGACCAAGGTTGATTCGGACAGGTGCACCGGGTGCGGGTGGTGCGAACTGCACTGCCCGGATTTTGCCATAAGCGTGCACCAACGAAACAGTGAACAGTGCGCGAAGAACTGAGAACAGTGAGAAGTAAAGGGGGATCCAGCTTGACAGCAAAAAGACCACCGGGACGCCAGCTTCTTCTCCAGGGCAATGAGGCCATAGTCGAAGGTGCGCTTGCCGCGGGCTGCCGGTTTTTCGCCGGGTACCCCATAACGCCGGCCACCGAAATCAGCGAGGTGATGTCATACAAGCTGCCCGCTGTCGATGGCGCCTTCATCCAGATGGAGGATGAGATTGCGAGCCTTGGTGCGGTTATCGGGGCCTCCCTTGCCGGCTTGAAGTCGATGACCGCGACAAGCAGCCCGGGCTTTTCTCTGATGCAGGAGAACCTCGGTTTTGCCTGCATGGCCGAGGTCCCGTGCGTAATCGTGAATGTGATGCGCGGAGGCCCAAGCACCGGGCTGCCCACCAAAGTCAGCCAGGGCGACGTGATGCAGGCGCGGTGGGGAACCCATGGAGACCACCCTATAATCGTTCTGGCCGCGTCCACGACCCAGGAGTGCTTCACCACTACGGTGCGGGCATTCAACCTGTCGGAGAAATACCGTACCCCGGTAATCCTGCTGGCTGATGAGGTTGTCGCGCACACTCGCGAAAAAATCTCCCTGCCCCGTCCCGAAGAGGTAGAGGTGATCGACCGTATAAGGCCGAATATGCCTCCCGACTGGTATATACCTTACGAGGACAACAGCCGCGGCGTGCCGCCGATGAGTGTCTTCGGCGACGGGTACCGGTATCATGTAACCGGGCTCCTCCACGATGTGCGCGGATTTCCGACCGAGCGCCAGGACGAGATCAACGCGTTCGTGAACCGCATTTTCAGAAAGATCACTCAGCACCTGCTCGATATTCAGCAAATAGAGGAAGAAATGACGGAGGATGCGGAGGTACTGGTGATCGCATACGGTTCGGTGTCACGTTCGGCGCGACGGGCGGTAAGGGAGGCGCGCGAGCTTGGGGTGAAGGCCGGCCTTATCCAGCTCGTTACGCTCTGGCCCTTTCCCAGACAGGCGGTTGAACCGTTGCTGCGGCGAGCAAGGGTGGTGCTCGTCCCGGAACTTAACATGGGGCAGATGTCTCGAGAGATCAAGAGGATAAGCCAGGGAGCGACTCGGATCGAGACCCTGAACCGCATAGACGGCAATCTTATAACCCCGGGCGAAATCCTGACCCGGCTCGCCAGGATGTGACGTAAGAGTTTTGAGTTTTCAAACTGAAAAACCAGGATTTAGTGATGGCTGAAGTTACAAGGTTGATCTACAAATATCTGCGGCATGACAAGAAATTCCCTCACGTCTGGTGCCCTGGATGCGGAAACGGCATTCTGCTCGGCTCCCTTATTCGGGCAATCGACAGTACCGGGCTGGAAAAAGACGAGATCGTCATAGTCTCGGGCATCGGGTGTTCGGGAAGGATATCCGTTTATGTCGATTTCAACACCCTGCACACGACACATGGGCGCGCTCTTACATTCGCCACAGGCATAAAGCTCGGCAACCCCGGGCTCAATGTCATCGTGATAATGGGCGACGGAGACGCCACGGCAATCGGCGGCAATCATTTCATTCATGCCGCCCGCCGCAACGTGGACCTTACCGCTATCGTCGTAAACAACAACATCTACGGAATGACCGGCGGGCAACATTCTCCGACAACTCCTCACGGTGCGTTCGCCACCACCGCGCTTTACGGAAACATCGAACATGCCTTTTCCATTGCCGAACTGGCCGTAACCGCCGGGGCAGGCATGGTTTCCAGGGGCACGGTCTTTCATGCTTCGATGCTGGATGAACTGATAAGGAAGGCGATTCTCAAGCGCGGGTTCGCAGTTGTCGAGGTGGTCAGCCACTGCCATACCCAGTACGGAAGAAGAAACCGCATGGGCGGGGCCGTGGAAATGCTGCGCTGGCAGAAGGAATCCGCCGTTCGGGTGGAAAAAGCCAAAGAGATGTCACAGGAGCAGATGCGGGGAAAATTCACTGTCGGTATTCTGGCCGACCTGGACCTGCCCGTCTATACCCAGGAATACGACAAGGTGAAAGAAGCGGCCCGGGCCTGGAAGAGTTTTTAGTTTCGAGTTTTTAGCTGGAGAGACCCAATGGCAAGATATGAAATACGTCTGAGCGGCTCCGGGGGGCAGGGCCTGATATTCGCCGGAATCATCCTTGCCGAGGCAGCCGGCATACATGACGGGAAATACGTCTGTCAAACTCAGAGCTACGGCCCGGAGGCGCGTGGAGGGGCAAGCAAGGCGGAAGTGGTGATAAGCGACCGGGAAATCGACTATCCGAAGGCCATAAAACCGGACCTGCTGCTGGCTATGAACCAGAAAGCGTGCGATGCTTATTTTTTCGACCTGAATCCGGCGGGAATGCTTATAGTTGATTCGACATTCGTCAGGCAGCTCCCCACTACGCGGGTCGTCGCGATCCCGTTTACGCGGATTGCCCGCGAAAAGCTGGGCAAAGAAACGGGGGCCAACATTATCGCCCTCGGCGCCCTCGTCACGCTTTCCGGGGCTGTCTCGCTGAGCAGCCTGGAGGCGGCGGTCATGAACCGGAGCCCGACCGGGACCGAAGATTTCAACAGGAAAGCCCTCGAACTCGGCATCGAATCTGCCAGGAACGCACTCAAAATGAAGACGGACGTTGAGAATTATGAAGATCCTTCTGACCAATGACGACGGAATTTTTTCAAAAGGAATAGAGACTCTCTACCTGGCGTTGTATGTGGAGCACGATGTGACCGTTGTCGCTCCGGAAACCGAACAGAGCGCCGTGGGGCATGCAATTACCTGGCTCGACCCTCTGCGCGTCAATGTGGTAAAGCGAAACGGCCATTTTTTTGGGCACGCCCTGAAAGGGACACCCGCAGATTGTGTAAAAATCGCGGTAAGCGAACTGATGGACCCGCCCCCGGATATCGTTGTATCGGGCATCAACCTCGGAGCGAACGTAGGAGTGAACGTGATCTATTCGGGTACGGTTTCCGCGGCGACCGAAGCGGCCGTTCTCGGAATCCCGTCGATAGCCGTCTCGATCGATTCTTTTATGCCGCTCAGTTTCAGCGCTGCAACGGAATTCGTTCCAAAACTGGTAGCCCTGGTTGGAAAACAGGGGCTGCCACCCGGCGTATGCCTCAATGTCAACATCCCTGATCTGCCCGGGGACAAGATTCGTGGAGTGCGCATAACCAGGCAGGGCAGCCTCAAGTGCCTGGAAAAGTACGACCGCCGGATAGATCCGCGAAATCATGTCTATTACTGGCTCATAAACGAATCCATCCAGCAGGACGAAGACCCGGATGCGGACTCCTGCGCGCTCGCGCTGGGATACATTTCCGTAACCCCCATCCAACACGACCTCACCAATTACCCGATGCTCGAGAGGCTGAGGCAGTGGCGTCTGTAAATTAGTGAACAGTCAACCAAATTCGTCAATCCCTGAATTCCTTAATTCGTTTTAATGCAACAATATTATAACTTGAAAAGATTCGGCTGAGCAAAACGACAACCAGAAGCGGCAATAGAAACGGCAAAAATGCGGCAGCAGGAAGCAAAAAAACCGTCTACACTACTCGCTTAACCTTTCTCGCTTGTCGTTTTGGCTGGGAAGAGATGCCTCCAAGCCCTAAAAACTGCCTTTCCCGGCGCATTGATGATGAAATCCCGGTGGGACAGCTCGGCCGCCCCCAGGGGTATACGCTGCAGCATTCTACGCTACGCGTCTGAGTGACCCGGCTTTGGCCTTCAGCACTAAACTAAGTGTGGCGCCAGACGAATTATTCTTTTCGTTCTAGAATAAAGTGATGGGGCCGGGCCAAGCAAGGCAGGTGAGGCGAAGGCAGGCTGTCAATGGATTAGTTTGGCAATTACCTGGACAAACTCGCTTGGCGTTACTATGCGGGTTTCTCTAATTTGCGTGGAAAGCCGAAGCAATAATATTCGTATCCAAAACGACTTTTAGCTTACATTGATGGGGCAAATTTCCGGGTCGTATTCCATCTCGTGCTTGAGATCGCGGTCCATCAGCTCTCTTACAACGAGCAGCGGGTCTTTCCCCTCGTAGAGCACACGGTAGACCTGCTCGCATATGGGCATCTCCACCCCCATTTTCCTGGCAAGCGAGTGGATCGATTTGGCGGTGATGACTCCTTCGGCTACCTGGCGCATTTCGCCAAGGATTTCACTGAGCTTTCTGCCCTGCCCGAGCTGCTTTCCGACCGTGCGGTTTCGGCTCAGATCTCCGGTGCAGGTGAGCAGCAGGTCTCCTATTCCGGCCAGACCGGAGAAGGTGAGGGGGTGAGCGCCCATTTTGACGCCAAGCCTCGATATTTCGGCCAGGCCGCGCGTAATGAGGGCCGCCCGGGCATTGTAGCCGAAAGAGAGGCCGTCGCAGGCCCCTGCCGCAAGTGCTATGACGTTTTTTGAAGCTCCTGCGACTTCCACCCCGATAACATCGAGGCTCGTATAGATGCGGAACCTGGCGGTCGAGAGGACCTGCTGAACCTGCCGGGTGATTTCCAGTTGCGGACCTGCAAGCGTTACGGCAGTCGGAATGCCCCGTATCACTTCACGGGCGAAAGAGGGTCCGGAGAGGCAGAGCAACTTAATGCGGTTTTGCTTCGGCAGGAGTTCTTTCCAGATGCCCGACATTGTCAGAAGGGTGTCATCCTCTATGCCTTTGGTCGCGTTCACAACTATTGTGTCCTCGCGCAAATGGGGGAGCATTCGCTTGACGACCCCTCGATAGACGTGGGAAGGAACGACCATGATGAGCAAACGGCTTGCCCCCGCCACTTCCTCCAGAGCACTGCTGGCGGACACGCCCTCATGAAGGCGGTGTCCGGGAAGATAGATACTGTTTTCACCCGTCCCGCGGATTATTTCGCACAACTCTTGTTCAAAGACCCAGAGATTGACTTTCAAGCCCTTGGAGGCAAGCAGATGGGCGAGGGTGGTCCCCCACCCTCCAGCCCCGATTACACCTACCGGCCCGATATCTCTAAGCAATTTTATTCTTCCTCTCTTGTATCTTCCCTGGTGTCTTCGGTTTCGTCGAGCACTGTCAGATCCACCACTTTCTCGCCTTCGGCAAGGCCGATCAGTTTGACTCCCTGGGTTACCCGCCCGATCTTGCTTATCTGGGAGACAGGCATCCTTATGAGGCGGCCCCCGTCCGTGATCAGCATGATTCCGTTCTCTTGTCCAACCTGGCGGAAGCCGATCACATGTCCGTTGCGTTCGGTTACCCTGATATTGAGCACTCCCTGCCCCCCGCGGCCCTGGGGCCGGTAGCTTTCCTCGGGCGTGCGCTTTCCGAACCCCTTTTCGGTAACCACGAGCATGCACTTGTTCGGGTCGATCACATCCATGCCGACCAGTTCTGTGCCTTTTACGTTCATTCCCCGGATGCCGCGGCTTACGCGTCCGAGCGGACGGAACTCATCTTCCTTCACCCGGATGCACTTGCCCTTACGGCTCATGAGGAAAAGATCGCGCTGACCGTCGGTGATTACCACCGAGATAAGCTCGTCATCATCGTCCAGATTGATCGCCCGGATGCCGTTTAAGCGAGGGTTGGCATAGGCGGAGAGATCGCTTTTCTTGATGACCCCGTTTTTTGTAGCCATCACTGCAAAGTGGCCGGGGGAAAACTCACTCACCGGCAGTATGGTTTGGATCTTTTCACCCGGCTGAAGGGGAAGAAGATTCACCACGGCCTTTCCCAGCGCCGAAGGCCCGACTTCGGGTATTTCATAGACCTTGAGCCAGAATACCTGCCCCCGGTTAGTGAATATGAGGAGGTAGTTGTGTGCCATCGCCGTAAAGAGGGTGGTAACGACGTCCTCTTCGCGGGTGCTCATCCCGGTCCGGCCCTTGCCGCCACGGTGCTGGTAGCGGTAGACCGAAAGCGGGGTCCTCTTTATGTAGCCGGCCCTCGAGATGGTCACCACCATTTCCTCATTGGGAATGAGGTCCTCGATACAAATGTCGCCGGCATCGGGAATGATTTCGGTCTTGCGCAGGTCGCCGAACTCGTTCATCAGGTCCTGGATTTCTTCCTGTACAACCTGATCGACCAGGGCGGGAGAGGCAAGTATCCCCTTGAGGCGTTCGATCTCCTTTATGATGTCATTGTAGTCCTGAACGATCTTTTCGCGCTCGAGACCCGTCAGGCGCTGGAGTCTCATGTTCAGGATTTCCTGTGCCTGAACGTCCGTGAAGTCGAACCGCTCGATGAGGCCCCGCTTGGCTTCGGGAGGATTGGGCGCCGAACGGATGAGGGAAATTACGGCGTCGAGATTGTCGAGAGCTTTTTTTAGTCCTTCCAGGATGTGCGCGCGCTTTTCGGCCTGCCTCAGTTCGAACTGGGTGCGCTTTACTACGACCTTGCGGCGAAAATCGAGAAAATGCTGCAGGATCGCCTTGAGGTTCAAGACCTCGGGCCTGTTATCCACCACGGCGAGCATGATGATGCCGAAAGTGCTCTCAAGCGCCGTGTTCTTGTAGAGCTGATTTTCGACCACTTTGGGCTCGTCGCCCTGGCGCAGGGTAAGGACGACCCGCATCCCGTGGCGGTCGGATTCGTCTCGAATGTCCTGGATTCCCTCGATTCTCTTGAGCTTCACCAGTTCGGCAATACGTTCGAGCAGCTTTGCCTTGTTCACCTGGAAGGGAAGTTCGGAAACGATCAGGTGCTGCTTTCTGCCCGACTCCTCGATTTCCACCCGGCCGCGCATCTTGACCACGCCTTTGCCGTTTTCGTAGGCTTCCACGATCCCCTCGCAACCGCAGACAAAGCCGGCGGTCGGGAAGTCCGGGCCCGGAATGTGGCGCATGAGTTGTTTCACCGTGATCTGCGGGTCGTCAAGGAGCGCAAGAAGGCCGCTGCAAAGTTCGCGCAGGTTGTGCGGAGGAATGTTTGTGGCCATTCCTACCGCTATGCCCGATGAGCCGTTGAGGAGCAGACTTGGTACTCGACTCGGAAGGACCACAGGCTCCAGGAGCGTGTTGTCGTAGTTTGGCAGGAACGGGACCGTTTCCTTCTCGATGTCCCGCATTAACTCCATGCCCAACTTTGACATTCGGATTTCGGTGTACCGCATTG
Source organism: uncultured delta proteobacterium (assembly GCA_963805125.1). Classification (GTDB taxonomy): domain Bacteria; phylum Desulfobacterota; class Syntrophobacteria; order Syntrophobacterales; family Syntrophobacteraceae; genus SbD1. The sequence continues at coordinate 1,278,530 of CAWDTD010000003.1, forward strand.
CAGCCGGGGGGTCGCCGTCCACCGAGCCAAAGTTGCCCTGGCCGTCTATAAGAGGGTGGCGCATGGAGAAATCCTGGGCCATGCGGACGGCCGCGTCGTAGATGGCCGCATCTCCGTGCGGGTGATACTTACCCATGACATCGCCGACAATGCGCGCCGACTTCTTGTAGGGCTTATTGTAGTCGTTATTGACCTCGTGCATCGAAAAGAGAATGCGCCTGTGGACGGGCTTGAGGCCGTCCCGAACGTCGGGTATGGCACGCCCGATTATGACGCTCATCGCATAGTCGAGATAGGATAGCTTTATTTCGTCAGCAATGTTTATGGTCTTAATATCCATTACTTAATTCCTCAATTCCTCTAAATATCGAGCTCCCGGAAATCGAGCGCGTTGGCCTGAATGAATTCGCGCCTCGGTTCCACCGGGTCCCCCATAAGGGTTGTAAAGAGCTCATCGGCGAGCACCTGGTCATCCACCCTCACCTGAAGGAGGGTCCTTTTTTCCGGGTTCATGGTGGTCTCCCAGAGCTGCTCGGGGTTCATTTCACCGAGGCCTTTATACCTCTGAATGGTCGTACCTTTGCGGGCTTCGTCCATGAGGTGCTGAAAAAAGGCCCTGGGATTGTCGAACTCCTCCTTGCCCTGGTTATCCTGCACAACGTATGGGACAGCGTGCAGCAGGGCCAGTTGCCTGTAGAGCGAGAGCAGTTTGCGGAATTCGGCGGATGCCAGGAAATCGTAGCCGACCCGCTTCTTTTTGTGGCCGTTGGAGGGTTCCATAACATCGAGGTCGTAGCCGCGATGCTCCTCTTCAACTTCGATGGAAACCACCTCGTAGGCGGACTCTTCCAGTTTTGCCTTGAGAATGGAGGCCCATTGCTGCGGGTCCAACTCCTCCATGCGGTTTTCATCGAAGATGCGGATGATCTGCTCGAGCAGCTTCTTGGACATCCCTTTCTGGGCCTGGCGTTCGAGCCATTCCTCGTAGCGGGAGAAGGTCTTGAGAAGGCCTGTGAGCTGCTCGGGGGCCAGCGGCTCGTCGTGGGCCGGCAAAAACACTTTTTTCTTTTCGGAGGCGCGCTTGAGAAGAAATGCGTTGAGGCTGTCGTCGTCCTTGAGGTAGTGCTCGGATTTGCCCACCGCCAGCCGATAGAGAGGCGGCTGCGCAATATAGAGGCGCCCTTGCTCGATGAGTTCGGGCATCTGGCGGAAGAAAAACGTCAGCAGAAGGGTGCGGATGTGTGCGCCGTCGACGTCGGCGTCCGTCATGATGATGATGTAGTGATAGCGCAGCTTGTCGGGATTGAATTCGTCCTTGCCGATCCCTGTGCCCAGAGCGGAAATCATGTTCCGGATTTCCTGGTTTTCCAGCATCTTGTCGAAGCGCGATTTCTCGACGTTCAATATCTTGCCCCGCAGCGGCAGTATAGCCTGAAAAGCCCTGTTTCTGCCCTGTTTTGCGGAGCCTCCGGCCGAATCGCCCTCGACTATGAAAATCTCGCTCTTCGATGGATCGCGCTCCTGGCAGTCTGCCAGTTTTCCGGGAAGAGAGTGGTCGCCGAGCACGCCCTTTCTTCGGGTAAGCTCTTTTGCGCGCCGTGCGGCCTCGCGCGCTCTTGCCGCCTCCAGGACCTTGTCGAGGACGGCGCGGATGATTTTCGGATTTTCCTCAAAATAGATTGAAAGCTTCTCGTAGACGAGATTTTCTACCAGGCCCTTGACCTCGCTGTTTCCAAGCTTGGTCTTGGTCTGGCCTTCAAACTGGGGCTGAGAAAGCTTTATGCTTACCACTGCCGTCAGACCCTCGCGCACATCATCTCCGGTCAGCCGCTCCAGGTCCGGCTGCTTGATAGTCTTGTTCTGGGTGGCATACTGCTTGATCGACCTCGTAAGTCCCGCCTTGAAGCCCACCAGGTGAGTCCCGCCTTCCTTGGTGTTGATGTTGTTGGCAAAGGTGAAGATCTTTTCGTTATATGTGCCGTTATATTGCATGGCTACCCCGGCCGAGATTCCATGCTTGTCACCCGATATGGAAATAACTTCGGGGAAAATCGGCTCCTTGTTCCTGTTCAGGTATTCCACAAACGAGACAAGACCGCCTTCATAATAGAATAGCTTCTCCTTGGGAATGCGCTCGTCCACAAGCTCGATCCGCACACCGCTGTTTAGAAAAGCCAACTCTCTCATGCGTTCGGCAATAATGTCGAAGCTCATCTCCGTTTCTTCGAAAATGAGCGGATCGGGCTTGAACGTTACTCGAGTCCCCCGCTTTTGGGTCTCGCCCCTTATGAGAAGCTCCGTTTTGGGCTCGCCGCGCTCGTAGCGCTGAAAGTAAACCTTGCCGTCGCGCCGGATTTCGACCTCGAGGTACTCGCTCAGCGCGTTTACCACGGATACGCCGACCCCGTGGAGACCGCCGGAGACTTTGTAGGTCGAATCGTCGAATTTCCCGCCCGCGTGAAGCTTTGTCATTACCACCGTTACAGCCGGGATGTTTTCCTTTTCGTGCAGGTCCACGGGAATGCCGCGCCCGTTGTCGTCCACCGTGATGGAGCTGTCCAGGTGAATCTGTACGCGAATGTGGTCGCAGTGGCCTGCGAGAGTTTCATCGATGCTGTTGTCAACAACCTCATAGACAAGATGATGCAGACCTTCGGTGGAGATATTGCCGACGTACATGGAGGGGCGCACGCGCACCGCGCTCAGGCCTTCGAGCACGGTTATCTGTTGGGCGGTGTATTCGTCCTGAGGAAAACTGGGCAGCATGTCGATATTTTGCATAAACTGGTAACCCCTCTGCTCGCTCTGGGAGCCCGGAGATTTCTCTGCGACCGCAAAACCCGGCCGTGGCGGATAAGTCATTGAAACCGCTAATAAAACGATAACTTATACCATTTTTGGGCGTCTTTTTCAATGCAAATCGAGCCCGGTCCTCTTCGGCCTGCCCAAGCTGGCAAAGGGTTTGGCGAGGGCGAATGAACTTTTTGCTCAGCCGGACAAAAACTCCTCCACTCCCAGCTCTTTTGCACGCTCTGCGACCTTGGTGACCACTTCGGGGGCCATTTCGATGTCGGAAGGCCAGGGACGGGTGTGGCCGTCCTCGACGCCTTTTCTGGTGGCGTCAATTGCCATTCGCCCGCCTTGCCTCAGGATGTCCCTTTTGGGATCGACATTATTGAACACCTTCCAGAGCACGAGCGAATAATCCCGAAGATCGATACCGGCGTCAACCAGGACCAGTATCGAGAAAGCCTTCAGCGCTCGTTTTCGGAACAGTTTCTCGGACAGGGTCCTGCCCGGAGTGCGGCCGTCTTTTGCGAAATTGAGAAGCAGCAGGCGGTTTCGGACATCGAGCGGAGGGCAATGGAAGGCGCAAAGCAGGCTGGATGTGTCCTTTATGCTTTTTTCGATAACCTCGGCTGCCGGAATTGTGCCCGCCGCCGGCCCGGGCCTTTGCCTTTCGTCCGGACGCCTGCTAGTGGCGTCAATGCCTATCTTGGCTCCAAAAAGCGGGTCGGGGGCGCTGTGGTCCAGGACGTCCAGGACGCCTTCCGTAAAGTAGACATCGCTTTCCACGTCAACTTCATCAAGAATCGTCTCCAGGACCTTTCGGGGATTTTTCAGGTCGACTCCACTGTCCACAAGCGCCACGGCCTTTGAAAAGCTCATTTGTCCCTGACCCCAGACGGCGCTCATGATCCTGCGGGCATGCCCCGGATATTGCTTATCGATTGCCATTACCACGATGTTGTGGAACACCCCTTCCCAGGGCATCCAAAAATCGCGCACCTCGGGATGAATTGCCCCCAGAAGCGGGAGGAATATCCGTTCGGTCGCCTTTGCAAGGTAGCAGTCCTCCATCGGGGGCCGCCCTACGATGGTGGCGGCGTAAACAGGATTTAGGCGGTGGGTGAGCGCAGTCAGGTGAAAGACCGGATACTGCCCGACCAGTGAGTAGTACCCGGTGTGGTCGCCGAACGGCCCCTCGATCCGGAGTTCCTCCGGGTTCACGTATCCTTCGAGCACGAATTCGGCCTCAGCCGGGACTTCAAGGTCAACAGAGACGCAGCGGGCCATCTGAACCGGTCTTTTACGTATAAAGCCGGCCAGGATCATCTCGTCTATTCCCCTGGGAAGGGGGGCGGTCGCAGCGTAGGTCACCGCCGGATCGGTCCCGATCGCCACCGCTACCGGCATGCGCCTGCCGGCCTTGCGGTACTCCTGGAAATAGTGTGAACCGTCCTTGTGTATGTGCCAGTGCATTCCCGTTGTGTTCCGGTCGAAAACCTGGAGGCGGTACATGCCGGCGTTTCGCCTGCCCGTTTTCAGACTTCGCGTAATTACGACCGGGAGCGTGATGAAAGGGCCGCCGTCCAGCGGCCAGCATTTGAGAACCGGCAGCATGGACAGGTCGATTTCTTCTCCCCTGTATATGACCGCCTGGCAGGCAGCCCTCGAGGTCTCACGGGGCAAAAATCTGATGAAGTCGAGCCCCATTGGAAGCAGTTTGGCAAGCTGGCGGAGCGATTTGGGAGGCTCGATGCGCACGAAGCGCTCGAGCCTTTGGGCCAGGCTGTCGAGTGAGTCCGTTCCAAGGGCCATACATATCCGGCGTTCGCTTCCGAAAGCGTTGGTCAGAACGGGAAAGCGAGATCCCCGCACATGCTCGAACAGCAGGGCCTTGCCGCCTCCGGGGGCTTTGGACGCCAAATCGGTAATGTGCGTGATTTCGAGTTCACAGGAAACGGGGGCCTTTATGCGGAGCAACTCGCCCGCTTTTTCCAGCTCCGATATGAATTCAGCCAGGTTGTGGTATGAGCTAATCACGTTGCCGCCAGGACCCCGAGAAAGAGTAGAATGGATATCGCGCTGTTTACGTGGAAAAAGGCTACGTTCACCTTGTCCAGGCAATCCGGCCGGACCAGCCTGTGCTCGGCAAAGATCAGGACACTGATGAGTAGAAGAAAAAGGAGATAAATTCTTCCGAGATCGAAGGCAAAATAGACCAGAAACAGGAAGACAAGCGTTAGCGCATGCAATCCGGTGGAAAAAAACAAAGCTTTTGCGGCCCCCCAGCAGGCGGGCAGTGAAAACAGATCATGCTCACGGTCAAATTCGATGTCCTGGCACGAATAGAGGATATCGAAGCCGGCGATGTAGGTCATGAGCGCAAGGGAGAGCAGCAGTATTCTCCACTCCAGGTTGCCGCTGACAGCGACCCAGGCCCCGGCAGGGGCCAGCCCGATGCCGAAACCCAGGGTCAGATGGCAAAGCGAGGTGAACCTTTTTGTGAATGAATACAAGAACAGGACCATCAGAACCGGCGCAGACATTATCAGGCAAAGACGTCCGAGCAGACCGGCGGAAATGATGAAAACGGCCGCCGAAAGGGAAATGAGAACGAGTACCGAAAGCAGGTCTACATGGCCCGTCACATGGGGACGATGTGCCGTGCGCGGGTTCAGGCGGTCATAGCGATAATCGGCGAGCCGGTTGAACCCCATGGCCGCCGACCTTGCAGAAGCCATCGCAACCATAATGAGCGCAAAGGTCCGGAAACTCACCGGGTAATATCTGTTTGCAAGCAACACTGCCGCCAGAGCAAACGGAAGGGCAAAAACAGTATGGCTGAACTTTATAAGCCTGCCATACGTATAGATTTTCGATATCCACATTATCCTGGACCGAGTTTTGCGTGTTTGTAAGGATTTGCCTCCTCCGGGGGCAAATAGGCACCATGTCGGTCGCCAACAAAGGACTATACTATTTTTAAAAGACTTTTTCCACACCCTATGGACACACTATGGACACACTCTATGGACAGGGATTATTGAAGGCCGGGAGCCGAGGAAGCGCGGGGGGTTGGTGACCCGGGGAGGCAGTTCCCTATGTTCGATTGCTCTGCGAGGGGCTTGCCATCATTTCCATCGAATCCCTCGTACCGGTCCGGTTCCACCATTTTCACTTTTCAAGACCTGACCCCTTTCTTTTTACTCCCGGGCACAATATCGCGTAAGGGTCCTGGCCGGCATCCGGATATAGCGGTCCGCCGTTTCGGTTTTGTTCTGAATAGCGAAGAAGCGGCACTCTATTTCCTTGAGGATCGCTGCATCGTAGTACACCATACCGCAATCCCGGCAAGTCTCAACCGGCGTATCGGGAACCAGCAAATAATTCCCGGAGTGGCTATAGAGGTATTCAATCCTTCGTTGCTCATAGCTGTCGCTGCCGCAGAAATTACAGCCTTTGATCTTCCTTGAGGTCTCTCCCTCGAGTCCACGGGTCGATGAATTTGGGATAACCCGGAATGTAGACGGTGATGACAACCATTCAAAATTGGAAACACAACCGCAGGTCCTGCCAGCCGTTGGAGAAACGCAGGAAGGTCATACAGACTGTATTCTCGAATAGAATTGCTAGAACAGTATGACCAATTTAATAATATTATCAAGCATATAGGAACCTACCAAATACCTTGAGGAGTGAGTGGATTCCTCAAGGTACCACTCCAAAGGTTGCGAACTCAACACATCCGGATCATTTCCGTTCTGCTGGCTCGCCCAAGCAGGATTTTCACCTTTGGCAAGCTCACTTTAATAAGACAAAGAGGACAAATCAAAGTTGACGTCAGCTTTTTTGTGCTGTATGCTGTGTAGCGTTACACACTACAATTAACCGGAGAAATTATCATGACGACTTCGTCCAAAGCGTCTGCTCATCCCGGCACTTTCGTCCGCGAAACCGTCATACCCAGCGGTATGTCCGTGAAAGACGCCGCCAAGCGGCTCGGCATCGGCAGGCCGGCCCTGTCGAACTTCCTTAACGGAAAATCCGCTCTGTCAGCCGACATGGCTCTCAGGCTGGAGAAGGCATTCGGCGCCGACCAGAAGCGGCTGCTCGATATGCAGGCTGGCTACGATCGACAGATGCGACGCGCCGGTGAAAAGGGTGTCGCGGTTCGCGCCTTCGTGCCGAATTTCCTGATTATCAAGGCAAGACAGATCGAGGACTGGGCCGACAGCCAGATCGACGCGCGCACGCTCCTTCCCGTCTTTCTGCGGAAGCTGGTGAACTCGACTGGCAGTGACCTCCGTCAGGTCGATTTCCCCGGTTATGACAACGCGCAGCGCAAGGGCTCCGATGGTTTCGTTGAAGCAGGTGCGGCCACACCGTGGATTCCCGAGGGGAACTCCTATTGGGAGTTCGGCACAGACCAGAAGCCCGCCGCCAAAGCGGAGAACGATTACACCGCGCGGCTGAATTCGGTTGATCGCGCCGAGCGAGCAACCAGCACCTTCGTCTTCGTGACGCCTCGCAACTGGCCGAGCAAGCTCGCCTGGCAGAAACGGAAGGAGGAGGCCGGCGATTGGAAAGCTGTCAGGGTTTTCGATGCGAGCGACCTGGAGCAGTGGCTGGAGCAGTCGGTGCATGCGCAGATCTGGTTTGCCGAACAACTCGCCCTTCCGGACAGCGGCTATGAGACGTTGGAGCAGGCATGGCGCCGCTGGGCGAACGCCAGCGAGCCTCATCTGACGCCAGAGATTTTCGTACCCTCGATCGCCGCGTACCGCCACACGTTCAAGGCTTGGCTCGACAAACCGAGCGACAGGCCGTTCGTCATCGCGGCCGACTCGCGGGACGAGGCGCTCGCCTTTCTCGCCTGCCTGTTCGATGACGAACAACTCCGCCAATTCAAAGATCTGCCCGCTGTCTTTACATCTCCGGCGACGCTCAGGACACTCATTGCGTCCTCCGTGCCTTTTATCCCGATCGTCCATTCAGAAGACGTCGAACGCGAACTCGCCGACGCCCATTGCCGGCTTCATTGCATCGTCTTCCATCCTCGCAACGCCGTCGATACGGAGGCCGACATTGCACTCGACCTGCTAGGCTACGATGCTTTTGAGAAGGCCCTCAAAGCCATGGGCATCGAGGACGGCGACGTCGACCGGCTTGCAAGGGAGTCGGGCTGTTCGCCAACGATCCTGCGCCGCCGCCTCTCTAAGAATGCCGCGATCAGGACGCCGGCATGGGCCGGCGATGACAAAACGGCAAAGACCCTCGTGCCGATGGCCCTGATCGGTGCCTGGCATGCCGAGTCGGAAGCGGATCGCGAGATCCTCTCCTATGTGGCGGATCGAAAGTACGAGGCGATCGAAGACGATGTCGCGCGCCTGCTTCGGTTCGATGACAGCCCAGTGTGGTCTACCGGAAGTTACCGGGGTGTCGCCTCGAAAATCGACGCGCTGTTTGCAATTGCGAGGATGATCACGCCGGCGGACTTAGGCCGGTTCTTCGACGTCGCCGAATATGTCCTTTCCGAGTCCGACCCGGCGCTCGACCTGCCGGAAAAGGACAGGTGGGCCGCAGCCCTCTATGGCAAAAAACGCGATCACTCCGGCGCGTTGCGCGAAGGTATCTGCGAAACTCTCGTTATCCTCTCGGTCCACGGCAACAACCTATTCCAGAGCCGCCTCGGGATCAACGTCGAAGACCGGGTCGCAGTTCTGATTCGCAAACTCCTAACGCCGTTGACGCTTGAAAAGCTGCTCTCCCACGACCACGACCTGCCACGTTACGCAGAAGCCGCGCCCAATGAGTTCCTGAAAATCATCGGAGAGGACCTGCAGCGCAGCGATCCCGTCGTCTTCGGCCTTCTCAAGCCGGTGGACAGAGGCTCGCTATGGACATCGCCGTCGCGGACGGGCCTTCTGTGGGCGCTGGAGTGCCTTGCCTGGAAACCGCAAAACCTCCCGCGTGTATCGGCGATCCTTGCCCAGCTCTCCCGGCCAAAGATCGACGACAACTGGATGAACAAACCGGACGCCAGCCTTCAGGCCATATTCACGTCCTGGATGCCGCAGACAGCGGCCTCGGTGGAGCAGAGGGTCAAGGTGCTGGAGATGCTCACCAAACGTTTCCCGGATGTCGGCTGGAAGATTTGCATCAAGCAGATCGAGCCGGGCTCCCAGATTGGCCACTACAGCTACAGGCCCCGCTGGCGCAACGACGCGTCCGGGGCCGGGCAGGTCGTCACGCACAAGGAGATGTACGACGTCAACCGACGAAAGGCTCTGGATTTCCTGATCGCTTGGCCGTCCCACGACGAGGAGACCCTTGGTGACCTCGTCGAGTCTCTACAGGGCATGCCCGAGCATGACCAGACCAAGGTCTGGGACCTAATTGATGAATGGTCCCGGAGAGGCGGCGAAGCCGCCAAAGCCGCGCTGCGCGAGCGCATCCGGCGGTTCGCCTTCACGCGGCGCAGCAACCGCAACTTGGGGAAAGTGACGCGTGATCGTGCCCGCGAAGCTTATGACAAACTCCGGCCCCATGATCCAGTCATCCGTCACGGCTGGCTGTTCGCCAATCATTGGGTGCAGGAATCGGTTGCCGAAATCGAAGATGAGGATTTCGACTATCAGAAGCGCGAAGAGCGTATCGACAGGCTGCGCCGCGAGGCGATGACCGAGATATGGACCAAGCGCGGTTTCGAGGGTGTTAAGGAATTGCTCACTGGGAGCGGCGCCGCCCGCACCGTTGGCCATTACATGGCGTCGTGCGTTACCGACCTCGAGGCGCGGGTCGATTTCATCCGGCGCTGCTTGTCCTTTGAAGGAGACCTTCGGAGCAAGGCCGAGTGGTGTCTGCAGGGCTTTTTTCTAACTATCGAGGACGAACCGCGCGCTGAGGTGTTGCAGGCTGCGGCCCAAGGGATGCCTGCCGAAGAGCGTAAGCGCGTATTTGTATGCGCACCGTTCCAGGCATCTACTTGGCGTCTTCTGGACGGTTATGGCGAGGACATCCGCGCCGGGTACTGGAAAAACGTGTACCCGCTCTGGCGCCGGCACTCGCCCGCCGAACTTATCGAAATGATCGACCGCCTTCTGGAAGCCCGGCGGCCGCGCGCGGCTTTTCACGCTGTCCACATGGATTTCAAGGATATCGAGACGTCCCGCCTCAAGCGGTTGCTGCGCGATGTCGCCACGGTCGATGCCGAACCAGCAGGCCATTTCAAGCTCGACCGCTACTACATTTCCGAAGCACTGGATTCGCTTGATGGCCGCGCGGGCGTCACCCGGGATGAAATGGCCCAGCTCGAATTCCTCTTCATAGGCGCCCTCCGTGACAGCAAGCACGGAATCCGGAATCTCGAAAGCCAGATCGCGCAATCCCCGACGCTGTTCGTTCAGGCGGTTGCGCTTGGCTTCAAGCGAAGTGATGAAGGAGAGGATCCGCCGGAATGGCGGAACGAGAATCCCGAGCAGCGGTCCGCAGTCGCGTCGGCAGCTTATGGCCTCCTCGACCAGATGAAGAAGATGCCCGGCACGGATGAATACGGAAGGATCGACGCGGCAGTGCTCGCTGCGTGGCTCGCCGAGGCCCGGCGTCTTTGCCGCGAGTACGGCCGTGCTGACATTGGTGATCATTACCTTGGCAAACTGCTCGCCAAGGCACCCAAAGGCGAGACCGGCATATGGCCCTGTGAAGCTGTGTGCGAAGCGATGGAAGGGATAGCATCCACGGAAATCGGCAAGGGATTCCATATCGGCGTTCTTAGCGCTCGCGGCGCTCACTGGCGGGGCGAAGGGGGCGCACAGGAGCGCGAACTCGCCGCAAAATACCGTGCTTGGGCTGAGCGCTTGCACTTCGACTATCCCTATGTCGGCGCAGTCCTTGAAGGCATCGCGGCGTCCTACGAGCGGGAAGCCGGGTGGCACGATTCCGAAGCAAAGATAACGAAGAGACTTCACCATTGAGGGGAGACGCCGGCATCACTCGAAGGTTTCTACCACCGACCCAATACCACAGTGACCGACTGCATCAGTTCCGGTCGAGCCTCGAGCGTCCGCTATTTTTAGCTGATAGTTCCACGAAAGACAACGCGAATCAAGGAGGCGCTTACCCGTGCCAGTTACCGGTTTCGTAGATAATCCAGAACCTCGCGATGCAAGGTCCCCCATTTGGCGATATATAGAATTCTGGAAGCTGCAGGACCTCGTCCAGACCGGACAGCTCTATTTCCGCCGCTCCGACAAACTCCAAGACGAACACGAAGGGTTGCCGTCCGCCGAGTATGAACGTGTTCTAAATCTCAGCAGGTTCGACCTCAACGACATCCGGGAGCGTGATCACAACATCGGTTCGCTCGCCCAGTTTCGTCAATCCTTCTACGTGAACTGCTGGCATCTGGACCTCGGAGAGACCGCGACGATGTGGGCACGATACGGGAAGGACGGTGTAGCTATCATTTCTCGATATGACCTGCTCAAGCAGGTCCTTGATCCGCTACCCGACAAGGTGATGGTCGGGCTCATAAGGTATGGCACAAAGCATTTGACAGGCTGGAACGTCATTCGATTCGTTACCACCAAGCGTGAGGGGTACTCGCCGGAGCGGGAAGTCCGTGCCATGATCTGGCTGACTGATTTCGGTGATGGCATTAATCGTCACTTCGACCTGAACAACCGGCCCCACGACCGGCCCATCTACGATCCGCCCTCGACCCTGCCAGAAGGGATTCGTCGCGACATTGATGTCGCCTCCTTGATAACGGAAGTGGTCGTCAGCCCTTTCGCGCCAGTGGGCCGGCTGGCGGAAGCGCAAGTGCTTCTTACCGCTGCCGGCATAGCTGCCAGCTTACGCGAGTCACCATTGACCGCCTATTCGTCTCTCATACCGACAGATGATGAGGTCAAGCGGTTCATGACGTGATCAAAAGCAAACGAGGACGCCTGCGATCTGGAGCAGGCCAGAGGCAGAGAGGGGAGTGGCTAACCCCGGTTCGCACGGGACGCGGATAAAGCCCCGTGCCGGTGAAATCGCCCGTTCGGCTAATGAGCAATCCCTGAAAAGTTGGTACATCTCCCCTGTGTGGCGTTCTGCTATGGGCCATCCTGACCCTTTCTATCTGTGGATCATAGTTGATTTTGGACGTGGATGGTTGAAAGACCCGGAACAGGTCGCGTCGCGATAGGATGCGAAACACCTCTTCGGAATCGCCCTGTTTACCAAGCAGTCGAACACCCCGCTTAAGGGCTTTCATAAAAATATCAAGCGCATAGGAACCAATGAAATACCTTGAGAAGTGTCCATTAGATTTGCAACAACAGTATGACAAATTTTATAATATTATCAAACATATAGGAACTATAACCGCCCGTTTTGCTTCAAGTACTGGAAACATCACTAATTGATTCCACTCACCGCCCAGCTTTGTCGAGCACGTCATCTTCCCGAACATGACATTCTCCACATATGATCTGAAGAATATGTGGATTTCAGAGGTTCGTTTTTCTCAAGGATAGGAGAGAGATAGCAACTTTTGGATGCGAGCAGGTTTTCAGAATTCACGGAGGACTCGGGAAGAGGAGGCCACTGAGCACTCCGCCTGCATATCGGTAAAGCTTACGCCATTTGTGATGGAACCCTTCACAGCTTCGCCAGCTTTTCTTCAGCCTTTTTTACCCATCCATCCGCGCCGCATTCCTTGAACACTTCAATCGCGTTGGAGAGCTGTTCTCGCGCCTTTGACAGTTCGCCCTTTCGCCGGAACAACTCGGCGCAGAGAGCATAACTCCTGGCTAACTCCCACATCATTCCATTTCGTCTGGCTGCTTGGATTGCCTTCAAAATCCAATCTTCGGCTCTCCACTTGTCCTGATCACCGATGTTCAGCAAGATCTCCCCCAAATATCTCAGCTTCCACGCCTCGCAGGACTTCAACTTGTTCTCGTACAGATGGTTGAACAACGACTCAATATCTGTATCTAGACCGCTAATCTTTAGTCGTGCCATCGCTCGACCGATCGTGGCCACCCCCTTCATAGAAGGGAGTCCCGTTTTGCACAGTAATACAGCCTTAGCATAATGGTCCTCGGCTTTCTCATACTCACCGGCTTCAAAATGCAGCTCGCCCAAAACAATGCTCAGGTACGCCCCCCAGAGCTCTAGGCCCTCGGATTCAGAAAACTCGACGCCTTTTGTAAGATGTTCTCTTGCCTCAAGGAACAAGCCTCTACCAAAACAAGAGATTCCATGGCCGCCATGGGCAAACGCTTTTGCGTACTTAACACCACTCTCCTCTGCTATCCGCATAGCCTCCTGGCCGGTTTGGCAAGCCATGTCAATTCTTCCGTGAAAAAATAAACAAATACCGGCAAAATAACTTTTGACCCTTGATATGGCCCACAAGGTGTTTAGGGTCTCGCAGATGGTGACAGCTCGTTCGTACTGCCGAACCGATTCGTCAAAGTCACAATCCCAGGCACGCGCAAATCCCAGCCGCCAGTTTGCAAAGGCTAAAGAGGCCATATCTCCCAATTCTTCTGAAATGTTGGCAGCATCGCCCAGATGTTCAAATGCACTTTCCGAATTCTCCTCGAAGCAAGACTCATAGGTCCCTACTACTAACAGTATCTGAGCAAGCCTTTGTCTATTACCCCTTTGCGAGGCTAGACTGAATATGGGATCAACAGCTTGTTTTGCCTCCGGATAACGAAATGTCTGCGTCAGGAAGAGGCCCAGATCAGTCCGTGCGTCGATTAAGTTCTTCTGAATTTCATCGCCCAAAGGCATTTTTTCGAGACAGGCTACCCTCTTCTTGGCTTGGGTGATTGCCTGACTCATTGAGGCCGTCTTTTCCGCCTTTTGAACGGCCAGTCCATAGTACTCGGCAGCGTTCCCATAATTCTCCGCCGCAGCGTAATGCTCAGCCAAAGCCTCGCAATGAGGGTCAAGGTTCTCTTCGTACAGCTCTTCGATGGCAAAGGCTGTCCGCTCATGAAGCCTCTTTTTACCGCTGGTCAGTATGGAGTCGTACACCGCGTCACGGGTCAGTGCATGTTTGAAGATGTAGGTTGACCGAGGAAAGATCCCTCTCTCATAGACAAGTTCCGAATCCTTCAGCACTGACATATGCGACAGCAATTCTCTCTCTAGCAGACCGGTCACCCGCCTGATCATCTCGTAGCTGAACTCCCGTTCTATGACAGCTCCCGCCTGAAGCACCTTTCTGGCCCCATCCGGCAGAGAGTCGACCCGTGCCATGATAATGTCCTGGATCGTCGAAGGTATAATCCTTTTGTCAAAATTCTCGGCCAGATAATACTTGCCGTCCTTTCTCTCGATGACATTCAATTCCTTCAGAGCCTTCACGAACTCCTCAATGAACAGGGGGATTCCTTCAGTCTGGTCGAGGATCAAATGCTCAAGATCGGTTGCAAGCTGGTCGGTGTTAAGGATATGGGTCACCATGACGTGACTATCCCGCTCTGAGAAGCGGTTCAGATTCAACTGGCTGTGATAGGACCTGACTCCCCACTTGGGCACGAACTCCAATCTGTACGTGAATATGAGGAAAACCCTTGCTCCGGGGATGCTCTCAAGGAGATGCTTCAATACCTCCTCGGAGCTTTCATCTATCCAGTGAAGATCCTCAATGGCGATGATCAGGTGCCTTTTTTCTGCTCCCATGAGGACAATTGTCTTCAACGCTTCGATAATCCTCTCCTTCCTTTCCTCGGGACTGATGGGGATCTTGTCGATACCGCTGTCTCTCACTGACAGAAGTTCCAGAAAGGATGGGAGGGTAGATGTTGCATCCATCCCCAACACTTCCAGCCCGTTTTTGACCTTTGCCCTTACTTCCTGATCCTTGTCCCCGTCCTGTATATGGAAGTTTCCTTTGAGGATATCCGTGATCGGATGGTACGCCATACCTCGGCCGTAAGAGAGGCACTTGCCTTCCAGGAAAGTGATATCTTCGTTCGCTACGGCCTTGCTAAACTCATATAAGAGCCTCGATTTGCCCACACCGGCTTCAGCCGCGATGGAGAGAGCCTTGCCATTTCCTCTCTTGGATTGCTCAAATCCGTCCAGCATGATTTCGATCTCTCGCCCTCTTGCCACCAGAGGAGTGAGAGCACGCTCTGCGCTGACCTCGAACCTCGTTCTCCTGGAGCTCGGGGCTACGACTCGGAACACCCCCAGAGGCCTTTCTTTGCCTTTGATTTCTTTCTCCCCTAAGGTTTCAAACAGGAAGAATCCTTCGGTCAGCTTGAACGTATCTTCTGTGACATACGTAGTTCCCGGTTCGGCCAGTTGTTCCATTCTGGCCGCCATGTTGATCGTGTCTCCTACAGCAGTGAATTGGACACGAAGATCGTTTCCCACAGTACCCACAACCACCGGTCCGGAGTTGATGCCGATGCGCACGAGTACCGGCGGGATGCTCTTCTCGGTCTTGAGCTTGTCGTTGAAGCGGGTCAGTTCTCTATGAATGGCCAGAGATGATCTGATAGCCCTCTGGGGCGCGTCCTCCAAAGCAATCGGAACCCCGAAAAACGCCAAGACCCCATCTCCATGCAGTTCATTGACCGTGCCTTCGTACTCGTGGACCTTATGGATAATGAGCTCGAAGACCTTGTGATTTCGATACTCTCATTTGGCCCACTTTGATACTCAGAAATGGCCCACCCCAAAAAGAGAAGTTGTGTATCCTAATCCAGTGAAATTACTACTGGAAAGGAGGCACACTTGGGGAGGAAAGGGAAAGTGGCGCTGTTTGAGGAGATACGACGAGAGTACGAGTATGGAGTGGGGACAATCAATGGGGTGTCGAAAAAGCTTGGAGTGCACCGCCGTATGGTGCGGGAAGCACTATCCAATGCGATTCCTGCGGAACGAAAGAGGGCTGTCTGTAGGAAGTCCGTCATTAGAGCAGAGGAAAGATCAATGGACAGGGGTGGGCCAAATTAAAATATCAAAGTGGGCCAAATCGAGTTGACGAAACCAACCTTGTCCATAAGGGAGAAGGTCTCTTCAGGACCGATCTTTTCCGTGAGCGGCGTGAACCCCTTCATGTCCACAAACATGACGGTGATGTGTCGGCGCTCTCCCTCTATGCGGTCCCTTTCAGAGAGGATCTTTTCAATAAGGCCACTGGGGAGGTACTTCTGAATCTTGGCAAGCTTTTCGTCGAATGAGAGGTCTTTGGGTAATGATGCTGCTGGCGGAGAACTCAGATTGTGGCCACATTCCAGGCAAAATTTGCTATCAGGGGGTATGCTCTTGCCGCATCCGGGGCAAATAAGCTCGAGCTTTTTCCCGCACTCCTTACAAAACTTGGAACCATTGGGTAGCTCGATTTGGCACTCTGGACATTTCATGGCTTCCTCCGCCAGATCGTTGCGCCTTCCCGTTGCTCTGCTCCACACTTCAGGCACTTCATCCAAGAACTCCTCTTGAAACAGAGCCTGACTGCTGGTTAATCAAGTGACTCTCACACCAGAATCGAACCGTTTCAAGACTGGATTGGGCGCGAAAGCAGTCTAAGAACGCTCAGAATTAATGGATTTTACGATATCCCCATCGAAACGCAACTGGAAATGGCGATCCGGCGAATATGGGCAAATGTCACCCTCTGGGGTAGTCATCTCCACACACTCAATCAGAGTCCATATGACTTACCACTGTGCGTAACAAACGCTGGGAATTGGCGTCTGTCCATACTTTGAAAAGTTGCTATATCTTGCCAACATCGTAACTCTCCGTTTTCTCAAGATATGATTTGCCTTTAGAATCCCACTGAGAATTGCGACTTGGGAATTCGCAGCTTTTTCCTATTGCTAAAATGGCGATAGGACTTCGGTCGTGAGGAAAGTGGAGATTTCAGAAATTAGGACAAATTTCATGACAACTTTCATAGAATTATCATGCACATAGAAACCAATGAAATACCTTGAGAAATGTCGATCATTCACGAGTTCTCGCCCGGTGGAAATGGACCCCGTTGATAGGATCGGCGATCCCATGTTGAGACGTTTTCGCATATAAATGAAGAGGCAAATGGCCGGATGGATTTATTTCGAACCCCGTCACTGTTGACTGCTTTTCCGACTTTCGTCCAGAATCTCACGCACTTTTCCAGCCAGGTCCTGCATGAGCACCGGCTTTGTCATGAAGGTGCGGATACCCGCCTGCATGGCCGAATTCTCGTTAATCGAGTCATCGCGGCCCGAACAAATTATAATGGGCATATCGGGGCGGATTTTCAGAATTTGTCTCGCCAGGTCCATTCCCGTCAACCCTGGCATTGTCTGGTCCGTTATGACCAGGTCGAAACTGTCGGGGGAATTGCGAAAGGTTTCAAGGGCCTCCCTGCTGTCGGCCTTTGCCAGCGTGTTGTAGCCGAGATTGGTCAGCAGCTTTGAATACACATTGACGAGATGTTTTTCATCGTCGATCATCAGGACGGTTTCAGTGCCAAAGAGGGCGGGCAGCTTGTTCTGGTCCTGCACCACGACCGGCGATATCGTGCTCATCGCGGGCAGATAGATTTTGAATACCGATCCTTTGGCCGGCTCACTGTACACTTTTACCTCGCCTTTATGCTCACTTACGATCCCATGAACGACCGCCAGTCCCAGCCCTGTGCCGAGGCCCAAACCCTTGGTGCTGAAATAGGGTTCGAAAATGCGTTCGATGTTGGACGGCTCGATTCCGCAACCGTTGTCTGTGAAGCTGATACAAACGTAGCGCCCGGGCGCCAGGTGAGAAAAATGAACCAGGTCGGAAGAGGTGATCGAAATCTCGCTGAGATCTATTTCCAGCCTTCCGCCCTGGCGCGACATCGCGTCGGCGGCATTCGTCGAAAGGTTCATTATCACCTGGTGCATCTGGGTGGCGTCAGCCAGGATCAGGTCAGATCCAGCCGCCGTATTGATATCCAACTTTATTTCTATAGTCGCGGGCAGAGTCGGGCGGAGCAGTTTGAGGGCTTCTTCGAGAATGAAACTAATGTGTACGGGATGCTTTTCATGTTTGCTCTTGCGGCTGAAGGCCAGAATTCGCTTGACCACTTCCTTTCCACGAAGACAGGTGTCCTGGATCTGAACAAGATTTGAAGATTCCGGGGTCTGCGGGGGTAGCTGAAATCGGGTCAGCTCCGTATATCCCAGGATTATCCCGAGGATATTGTTGAAATCGTGTGCAATACCGCCCGCCAGAGTCCCGATCGCTTCCATTTTCTGGGCCTGGCGAAGCTCCGATTCGAGCCGGACTTCGCGAGAAATGTCCCGCACCGCTAATATGCCTTTTACCACCTTTCCGGTTTCATCCCTCAGAGGGGAACAGAGCACGTTTACCGTCGTCTTTTTCCCGTCCGAGCTGACCATCTCGTTATTTTCCGAATCGGGCCTTCCGGTCTGGAACACCTCATGCAACAGGCATCTTTTTCCATCGAGAAAACAGGGCCTCCGGGCGTTCTGGAGCACTTGACAACAGGGGAGTCCTGCAATCTGATTGCTCTTGCGTTTTATCGTTTCCAGGAAATGCCGGTTAACGTCGCATATTCGGTAGTCTCGACCGATCACAAATATGTCTTCGTGCATGTTTGCAAGAATCGATCTGAAGTAGCGCTCTCTTTGTCTCAAAAACTCAACCCTTTCCTGAAGCGCTCGTTGAGTCTGGACAAGCTCCGACCTGTTTCGAAGATAAGATATGCCTAAAGAGATCTGGGACCCCAGATCGCCCAGAAGGCCCACTGCCTCTTCATTGAAACCGTTGGTATCGCGGGAATAAATATTGAGTGTGCCTGCAAATTCCTGGTGAACCAAAAGAGGCAGGGTAATGGATGAACCATAGCCCCGTTTCATGGCCTCGGCGCGCCAGGGTTCAAAAGCCGGGTCCGAACCGATGTCTTTGACCACGAACGGATCTGCCGTTCGGATCGTGTCGCCCGTCGGGCCTGGCCCGGGTTGTCCTCCCTGTGAACTGAGGTTGATGCTCAGGAGGTATCCGTCTTCGAACCCTGCGTGGGCCACCGGCAGCAGGGCGCCATGTTCGTCGGTCAGCCCGGCCCAACAGAACCTGTACCCTCCGACTTCGACGGCAATGCGGCATATTTCCCGATAAAGGCCTTCTTCCCCGCTTGCCCGGGCTATGGCGAGGCTGCACTCTTTTAGCACGTTGAGGACACAGTTCAGACGTTTGAGCAGGTTTTTCGTTTTTTCGCGCTCGAGCGAGTACCGGATACACCTCTCAGCACCTCGGGCCTGAGCTGCGACTTGTCGATATAGTCGGCCGCCCCGTGTTTCATCGCCTCCAGGTCGACCGAGTAGTCCCCGTGTCCGGTCAGCAGTATGGTCGGCGGCCCTGTGACCATTCCTTCAATGTGTTTTAGCACGTCCAGGCCCGTTTTGGCGCCGAGCAGATAATCCAGCAGCACGATATCAACGCAGTTGCGTTGAAGCTTCAAAACTGCGCCCTGAAAGTCGCAAACCCTCATTACGGAATAGCGGGTTGACGTCACTTGAGCGAGAAGCTCGGAAATCAACAAGTAATCGTCTTCGTCGTCCTCAACGAGCAATATGCGAATTAAATTTGTGTCCATAGGATACCCCGGAATCGTTTATCAGAGACTCACGTTGAAGAAACCGGCTGATACCAAGTTGCGCTCAAAGAGGTAAAACCTCCATTCACAAAATCCCCCCTGTCCCCCTTTAGAAAAGGGGGGTTCCAATCGCCAATTCTTACCCGTATGGGCGCAACTTGGTATGAAGCGTGAATCGAGCGACTTGAATCGCTCGATTCATCTGGAGATCAGATTACATTATTTCTGATTGGCAATGACCGAACTGGTATATTTTGAGGGTGAGTTGGAAGGCTCGGTCCAATCTTTTCAGACTCAAACCGGCGCCGAGGAAAGGTCCCAGGGTCGGGCAACCGCCCCTGATCCCGAGACCGGATGGGGCCTGCGGACTTGATCCAGGGTCCGGGACAGGTTCTGATCCCGATCCACAGGAATCACGGCGTCATGGATTTATAGACCGTCATTTGACTCATTCAAGATCACGGCCACCTTGTTTCTGCCGCTCTTCTTCGCCTTGTACATGGCTTTGTCCACTCGGTTAAACACCACTTCCTGGGACTGATCGGCATCCTGAATTTCAGTGACGCCGACGCTTACGGTGAGGCTGATTTCCTGCTTGTGGTAAATGAACCGGGTATTCTCGATCAACTTGCGGAGTCTTTCCGCAACTGCAACCGCACTCTCCAGGTCGGTGCCCGGAAAGATTACCAGGAATTCATCCCCACCCCACCGTCCGATGAAATCAGTTTCCCGCAGAATGGGCTTGATGCGTTTTATGATCTCTTTGAGGCATCTGTCTCCAGCCCAGTGGCCGTACTGGTCGTTTATCACCTTGAAACGGTCGACGTCAAAAAGAATCATCGAAAAAAACTGCCTGTATCGCTGGAAGCGGTACAACTCGCTCTTGAGCCGTTCCCTCAAAGCGCGCCGGTTTGCTATACCGGTTAAAGGGTCGATATGGATCTCCTTTTCGAGCGCCCTTCGCTTCTCATGGACCTGGTCCACTTCTTTTTTCATCCTGCTCAGGTTTTGATTGAGGGATTCCATCTCCTCTCTTAACGACTCCTGGCGGAGCACCTCAGAGCGGCGCTTTTCCTCCAGGGCCGTCCGTATGGAGGCCAGCCTCGACAGGACGAGCCCCCTGAACTCGGTGAGCGTGGTGCTGAGCTGTGCCGATTTTTTCATGTCCTCTACATGATTTTCAAGCAGGCTGTTGAATTTTGTGTTTTCGCTCTGCTGGCTCTGCCCTGTCTGACTAATCGAATCAAGGTACTGCCGCTCGACCTCCAGGAGTCCGGCGCCTATCTCCGATATCAAGTCGGTGACCAGGTTCCGTTCCTCATTTATCATCTGATTGTATGCCTGGGCAAGTGCGATGATATCATCCCTGAGATCTACGATATCTTCGATTCGGGCGCTTAGTTCGACTTTTTTCCGAACTGTGGCCAGACGCCCGGAATACTCTTCTCCAAAGTCGTGGTCGAATTCAGAGATCAAAGTTAGAAAAATCGACTGGAGCTCTTTACTGTGGCCGTTTGAGCCGATTAGCGGAACCTTGCCGCCGGTGTAGCTCACATCCGGCCCTGTCCCGGGGCCGAACTGTTCGCTCTTGAGGATCGCGTTTTTCAGTGCGGACAGACTAGTCTCTATTTCCTCGATGGCAGTTGCTTTCTGCACCGAGTTCTTGAAATCGGCAAGCCTTTCAGATACGGCTGCACTCTCGTTCCTTGCCAGAGCGGCAAGGGCGACGGTGGAGCGCTTCAGCAAATCGTGCATCTTCACCGCCATTCCATGGTCCTCAACCGCCTTTCTGAAGCCAGTCACCTGGTCGGAAATTTTTGCCGCACCCGGATGTACATTTTCACCGGGTCCGGTTTCCTCCCTACCACCATTCGGATCTCTCATGGCCTGAACACCCTCCCTGTTTCTCCCGGTTGCCCGCGACCCGTCAAACTCGCCTCCCCTCGGGACCTCGGCTTGAAAAGCTGGCACTCGATGCCGGATGAAGCATAAACGGCATTCCGGGGATGCTGATGGAACTTAATGCCCCACGCAGAGCAGCCGTAAGGAGCTTCAGCGGCCCACGTTATGAAAAAGTGGCTGCAACGAGTGCACTCGACCCTTTCCACACAGCCCCCCATCTGAAAAAGCCTCAACTGTCCGCAAATGCCAAGCGAATCAAGTTGTAACAATTTCCATGCCAGCCGATATGTGAACTTCGCTTCGAGGAGAAAATTCGCCTGCAATAGGGGAAACACCATTGCAGTTGTTTTCAGACCCGTTTTTGTCTTAAGTTTTAGGCGCCTTATACCGATATATCAGTCGCAGGAGTAGTAACATGGTTATCACCGACCATCGGGTGCAAAGTGTTTTGCGCACCTATACTCGACAGTTGCAGCGCTCGAAACTTTCGGCAAAGAACGGCCGGGACAAGGGCGGCGCCGATGCCGGTGTGGAGAAGGTGTCAATCTCCGGCGAAGGCAAGCGCATGCTCATGATGAACCGGTTGACCAGTCAAGTTCTGGAAAAGATGTGCCCTAAACAGGATGATGCCGGCCCGGCTGGAAAGGAATCCATAGTCGGCCAAGGACCGGTGGCGGAAGGAAACAAATGAACATAAGGAAACTCCCCCCATATCTGACAGATCCCGCGCAGAATTCCAGTGCGGCGGCAGGGAAAACCGGCGCGCAAGAAAAAGCTCCGGCTGTAAATAGTGTTTCTTCGGACCGGGTGGAACTCTCGAAAGATTATCAGGATTTGGCTCAGGCTCAAAAAACGATCGCGGGGACCGATGAAGTGCGCACCGGAAGGGTCCAGCAGATCAAAAATCAGTTGAAAAGCGGAACCTATGAGGTAAAACCCGTTGAAATCGCGAACAAAATGCTCGATGAAATAATTTAATAACCGACATTTAATTGACGCAGTTTGCAACGGCTCGGCACGGAAGTTTTGACGCCATGTTCGGGCCGTTTTTTTTGAGTCCTTTCTGTTCACTGCTCACTGTTCACTGCAATAGGGAACCTGTTCCCATTGATCTCGATATAAAAACCTTGCCCTGTATCATCCTCACGTACGAACTCGGCGAACTGATAATAGGCGGGGCGGGAGAATCTGGCCAAAAAGCGTCCGTCGAACACCCTGCAATAGAGGACATTACCTCTTCCGGTCGCCAGCGTATGGGCATCCAGGACTTCGGATCGTGAAATGTTTTTGAGCCGAATAATGATTCGCTCACTGCCGGACTTATCCCTTTCAAGGTCCACTCTGAAAACCACAAAGGGGGTGTCGGCAACATCGAGGAGGCAACGCCCCTTGAAATCTGAAAGTATGAATTCGCCCGCAGGCAACTGGTCGAGTTTTGCATAGAGGGCTTCCAGTATCTCGGGCCGAAAAATCCTGTTCCCGTTATGAAACCAGTCGCCGTTTTCATCGACGTGGATGCCGCAGGGCTCAAGCTCTCCGATCGAGTCCGATTTATTGGGATCACCGCTCACTGTTTTTTTGCAAAACCTTTTCATCTCGGAGTAGATGCATCCGCAGTATTGTTGTCTATACATGCCGAGCGCCTTTGCCCTCTGTTGACCCTCCCGCCATCCGGACCTGAAGTCCCTGTAGAAGAAAGCAATCCCATGTCTCCTGGAGGCTTCTTCGGCAATGGACACTACCAGCTCGTGGTTTTGGCGCTTGCTGTAGAGAAGTGTTGTGGTGAACGCATCGAAGCGGCTCCTTTTTGCCAGCCCGGCCGCCGCGTTCAGCCTCAGAGAATAGCAGTAAAGACAGCGATTCGTTTCGCGGAACGCTACTTGCCGGAAGAAGGTTTCCGGATCGTAGTCGAGCCCTGAGGATAAGCGGCAGGTCCACGCTTTCCGCGAAAGCTTGAAGTGTTTTGAGCCTTTTTTCGAATTCCTGGTATGGTTGAATGTGCGGATTATAAAAAAATCCGTGTACGGCGAAATTCTCACTGCGCAGCGCCGAAACCGGGTAGATGGAACAAGGGCCGCAGCAAATATGGAGAAGAATTCGTGACATTTAGATTTTTCCTAATTTTTCTGCCAGTCTGTCCGTAAGTCCATCGAAGCTCCCGTTGCTCATGCAGACGATCAGGTCGCCACGCCGGGCCGACTGAAGCAGAAATCCGAGCAGTTCGTCGGTAGTCCGGAAGAAGCGCGCATCCTTTTCCCGCTTGCAGATGTCGTCTACAAGCCGTTGCGCGTCGAGGCGTTCGGGTTCTGGAATGGAGTCCATCGCAGGCGGCTGCTTGACGCAGATGATGTCGGCGGCGGAAAATGCGCGCGAGTAAATATCCTGGAAGACGTTTCGCCTGCTCGAGTTGCTCCTGGGCTCGAAAGCGGCGATCATGCGGCGCTCGGGATAGAACAGCTTCAGACCAAGGAGCGTTTCGTGAACGGAAGTCGGGTGATGAGCGAAATCGTCCACCAGGAGAATTCCTCCGAACTCGCCGATGACATCCTGGCGCCGCTTTACTCCATTGAAAGCCAGCACCGCCTCCTGAATGCCGTCCAAACTCATTCCGGCAATGCTCGATGCTGCGATCGCCGCTGTAAGGTTCCAGACGTTGTGCCTTCCGGGCAGCCCGGATCGGAATGTATCTTCCCGAAACGTCCCGGGATTTCGAAGTTGAAAAGACACCTCGCCGGAGCGGAAATCAACCTGTTTGATACGCCAGTCTGCGCGGTGGGAGCGGCCGTAGGTAATCACGTGTCCTTTGCATTCCGGGGCGAGCGAGACGCAGTTCGGGTCGTCAGCATTGAGGATGAGGCATCCGCGCTCAGGGATCAGTCTGACAAAGTCGCGGAAGGCTTTCAAAATGGCCTCGAGGTCGGCGAAGATATCCGCATGATCGAATTCGATGCTTGTAACTATCCCTATATAGGGCTGATAGTGAAGGAATTTCGGTCCCTTATCGAAGAAGGCCGTATCGTATTCATCCCCTTCCAGCACCATGTATTCGCCCGAGCCCAGCCTGTAACTGCTGCTCCAATCCTTGAGGAAAGCCCCGATAAAGGCCCCTGGGTCTTTTCCACCTCGTTCGAGTATCCATGCGAGAAGAGATGAGGTCGTGCTCTTTCCATGGGTCCCGGCTACGACCATGCTCCTTCGTCCATGGAGAAAAAGCCTGGAGATCGCCTGGGGCATCGACAGACAGGGCCGGTCCTGCGCCATGATGAATTGCGCTTCAGGGTTTTCCCGCCGAATCACGTTGCCGATGATAAAGAGATCGGGAGCGAACTTTTGAGGGTTTTCCGGCGAGAATCCCTCGAAGAGCGGAATGCCCAGGGCCCGAAGATGCGTACTCATTGGAGGATAGAGGTTCCGGTCGGATCCGGCTACCTCGAAGCCGCTATGTGTGAGCATCGTCGCCAGAGTCCCCATGGCGATCCCTCCGATCCCTGCCAGGTATATTTTCTTGATTCCGTCAGCTTCCATTTTTGTCCTCTGTCCTGCCTCCTGCGTCTTGCGTCCTCCGTTATGTGAGCGCTTCCATGATCATATCGTGCAGGACCGGCCTTAACTGCCTGATTTCATCGTTTTGCCGGCTTGGATGAACACGATTGGTAAGGAGAATTACCAGGACCCGTTTTTCCAGATCCAGCCAGAAAGAGACCCCGGTAAATCCGAGGTGCCCGACGGTATTGAACGAAAAATACCGCCCGGCGCTTGAAAAACCCTTTCGGCTGGGGGTGTCGTAACCCAAACACCAGCCGCTCAAACCTTCGGCGACTTCAGTCCGGGTCCAGAAAAGCCGCACGATGTCCCGGGGCCACAGGCGGCGAGGCGCCGCTGCCAGGTTGCCCCGCCCGCCCGGTTCCCAACGCCCTGCGTGCAGCGGCGGGCGGGGCGGTACGAGGCCGCGGCCGGGCGGCGAGGCGTCCGTCTCATCACCCTCATAGATGTTCCAGAGGAAGGAAAGCAGCCTGAAGACCCCGCGAGCTGTTCCGAAAAGCCCGGCGTGCCCGGCCACCCCGTTCAGGGTCCATGCGTTTTCGTCATCCACCTCGCCGAAAAGAAGCCGCTTTCTCCAGGGGCAGAACTGGGTGGCCGCAAAACGGGAGTCGGAAGGCGGAGGACGGAAGTCGGAGGTCGCTCCTCCGCCCTGTGTCGGGCAAAAATGAAGTTCATCTATTCCAAGCGGGGAGAACAGAAAATCCCGGGCGAGACGGTCCAGCCTGCCGCCCATTTGCCGCTCGAGAATCAACCCCAGCAGCATGAAACCCAGGTCGCTGTAATTGGCTGTTTTTCCGGGAGGATTGTCCAGGGGCGTTTGCAGAATCATCGACGCAAGCGCATTCCGTCTGGCTTCGGGAGGCAGTTTGATCAGTTCGAGATAAAGAGGTTCGTATGCCGGAAGCCCCGAGGAGTGAGAAAGCAGACTCCTCACCGTGATCCCCTCTTTGTCCCCGGGCACAGAACCCGGAAAGAATCGGGAAAGAGGATCGTCGAGGTCGAAAAAACCGCCTTCAACCGCAGCCATGCAAAGGGGAGCGGTAACCAGGGGCTTTGTCAAAGAAGCCAGGTCGAAGCGAGTGGATTGGGTCACAAAAACGCCGGCCGATTCCACGGTTCCCCACGTGCGCTCAAAGGCGGGCGCCATGCCCCGGGAAATGAGAAGAGAGGCCCCGGAAAAGACGCCCCGGCATATGGCAGCCTTGAATTCGGCATCCAGGTGAGATTCTGAATCAACGGGCAACCGGAGCTTCGAGTATTTTGAGCACACGTTCATCGGTATCCAGCACAAAGGGCGCGCCGAAGGGAATCACCTCATTGCGGCTGCCGTGGCCGAAGGGCAGGCCCCGTACGACCGGGAAGCCATATTCACTCGCATGATCCATCACCATCCTGCATATATCATTGCTTTCGGCGCAGCCGGCAAACTCTCCCAGCAAAATTGCGCCAAGCAGGGGCAGTATTTCGGCCAGCTTGAGGTGATTCATCATCCGGTCGAGCCGGTAGAGGGCTTCTCCATAGTCTTCGATCAGGAGCAGCGCGCCGGTCATATCGGGCATATAGGGTGTTCCAATCAGGCGGGTCAGGCAGCTCAGGTTTCCCCCGAGCACACGGCCTTCGGCGGCGCCGGGCCTGATTACCTGCCCTCGATCCAGCGACCATTCGTATGAAGCCTCTCCCGACAAAACCTTGAGGACGCTTTCGGCCCTTTGAGGCGCTTTGCCCATGCCGGTGAGGTTCGGACCATGGAAAGTAATCCAGCCGGCCCTGCTCATCAGCCCAAGATGCAAAAAAGTGATGTCGCTGTGCCCGATGAAAAGTTTCGGGTTACGGCGGAAGATGGAAAACGGAATTTGAGGCAGGAGCCGCCCGCTGCCGTATCCGCCCCGTATGCAAATGATCGCTTCGATTTTCGGGTCCAGCACGGCTTCGGTCAAGTCCTGGAGCCGGTCCAGGTCCGTTCCGGCAAGATAGCTCTCCTTTTTGAAGATGTTCTTGCCGGGAATTACGGTGTATCCGGCTGTCCGGAGGATCTGCACGCCCTTTTCGTACAGATCGGCTTCGAAGGGGCTCGCCGGCGCAACGAGCGCAACGGAGCTTCCCGGACCGAGACTTTGGTATCCTTGTTTTTCGCTCATGTGAGGATCACGCCGGCTTTTTATTCCGGTCGAAAATTATTTTCAGGCCATTGAGGGTGAGGTATTCGTCCACCGCGTCGATCAGCGGGCACTCGCTTGCGATCAGCGCGGCCAGCCCGCCGGTTGCGATCACATATAATTCGCGGTTTACCTCCTTTTTTATCCTCGAGATGATTCCCTCGACCAGGCCCGCATAGCCGTATACGATTCCGGCGTTCATCGACGCAATGGTATTCTTGGCCAGTATGGAGGGGGGGCGGGCGAATATCTCGACCCTGGGCAGCTTGGACGCCTTCTGGAAAAGCGCTTCGCATGAGATCATGATTCCGGGACTGATCACTCCACCCATGTATTCTCCGCGCTCGGAAATATAATCAAAGGTTGTCGCCGTCCCGAAATCGACCACAATTACCGCGTCTTTCCGCTGCTCGTAGGCCGCCACGGCATTTACGATCCTGTCCGCACCCACCTCCCTTGGATTGTCATAGAGGATCGGCATGCCGGTTCTTATTCCCGGACCGACCACCAGAGCAGCGGTTTGAAAGTAGCTCTGGCAAAACCGCTCGGCAGAGTTCAACACAGGCGGCACTACGCACGATATGATCGCGTTCGTGACGCTGTTCAGGGCAATTCCATGCACGGCAAAAAGACTCCGAAGAGTTATCGCGTATTCGTCTATGGTCATGTTGACTTCCGTTCGAATACGCCAGTCGTGCACCAGACGGCCGTCTTTGAACAGGCCCAGCACGGTGTTGGTATTCCCGATATCCAATGCCAGGAGCATGTAAAAATCCCTGATTTTTCTGTGAACGGTGAACAGTAACTACTCACTTGCTCCTTCGACGTTCACTCGTTCACGTTTTTCACCGTTCACCGTTCACCGTTCATGTGCTTCTGGATGCATGAGGCCATCGAGTATGCGACTTCTTCTATAATTTCACGGTTGACCCCTTCGACCATCACCCGGATCACGGGTTCGGTCCCGGAGGGCCGGATCACCATGCGGCCCTCTTCCCCCAGTCGCTGTTCCATGGCCCGCTGGAGCTTCACTATTTCCGGCACCTGATCTATAGGTTTTCTTACGCCTACGGGAACGTTCACAAGCTTTTGAGGGTATTGCTCCATGATCTGCTTGAGCTCGGAGAGCGGACGCCCTTCGCGAAGCATAACGGCAATCACCTGGAGCGCCGAGAGGATGCCGTCGCCGGTGGTGCCGTGATCCAGAAAGATCATGTGGCCGGACTGTTCGCCCCCGAGGTTGTAGCCATTCTGGCGCATCTGCTCCACTACGTACCTGTCGCCCACCGGAGTCCTTATCAGGTTGCCGCCCAGCCCGCGCAGGGCCACTTCGAACCCCAGATTGCTCATGATTGTTGCCACAACGGTTTTGTCCTTCAGCCTGTTGCACTCGATATAATGCTTTGCGCAAATAGCCATCATCTGGTCGCCGTCAAGTATTTCGCCTCGCTCATCGGCCAGAATTATCCGATCTGCATCCCCGTCAAGTGCAAAACCGGCGTTGGCCCCCTGCTCGCGGGCAACCGACGCCATATGTTCGGGAAAAAGAGCGCCGCAATCCTTGTTTATGTTTTTTCCGTTGGGCCTGTCGCCCGTAAGCACCACTTCTGCGCCGAGTTCTTCGAAAACCGTGGGCGCAACCTTGTATGCGGCCCCGTGCGCACAGTCGATTACGATTTTGAGCCCCTCCAGGGTAAGGTCTCGCGGAAAGGTATTCTTCAGATAGACGATATAGCGCCCCTGAGCGTCGTCGATACGCCGCGCCCGGCCTATTTCGGAAGCCGGCGGCTTGGGCAGCCGTTCTATTTCGCCGTTCAGGATAAGCTCTTCGATATAATTCTCGGTTTCGTCGGGAAGTTTGAAACCGTCGCTGCCGAATATTTTGATGCCGTTATACTCGTATGGATTATGCGAGGCTGAAATGACTATGCCGGCATCGGCGCGCATGCTGCTCGTAATGTATGCTATGCCCGGAGTAGGCATAGGCCCGACCAGCAGCACGTCTACCCCCATGGCGCAGATTCCCGAAGTGATGGCGTTCTCGATCATGTAGCCGGAAAGGCGCGTATCTTTTCCAATGATGATCTTTGGCCGGCGGTGCTCTCTTTTGAGCACATACGCCGTGCTGAACCCGACTTTCATCGCCAGGTCAGTCGTCATTGGAAAGGCGTTTGCAATGCCTCGAATTCCGTCGGTCCCAAACAGTTTTCCCATACGACCTCCATAACACTCGAAAAAAAAGGCTTCAAGGCAAACCGCCCAACTTTCGCCGCGATCTCTCAGTTTTTGGAAAAATACCCGCCCCGGAGAGCTTCCGCCATTCGAACCGCCTCCCGATGGAAAGCAACCTCATGCACTCTGAGGATGTGGGCCCCGGCCGCAATACCAAAGGCGTTCGCCACGGCGGTCCCCAACTCCCTTTCCCCTTCGGGGCGGCCAAGAATTGTGCCTATGAATCTTTTGCGGGAGGCGCCGAGCAGTATCGGGCGGTCCATGCACGAAAAGGAATCGAGGTTCCTTATTATGTCGAGATTGTGCGTAACAGTCTTGCCAAAACCTATGCCCGGA
Source organism: uncultured delta proteobacterium (assembly GCA_963805125.1). GTDB lineage: Bacteria > Desulfobacterota > Syntrophobacteria > Syntrophobacterales > Syntrophobacteraceae > SbD1. The sequence continues at coordinate 1,308,092 of CAWDTD010000003.1, forward strand.
TCTACTACTATTTGACTCCGTTTTATCCCGCTTTGCACGGCAAAGCTCATCCGCTCTTCCAGAAATGCTATTATCTCAGAGATAACGCTTTCATAAACGGGATTTACCTGCATCGTGCGGGGGGTGCCAAGCATGTGCATCAGAACGACCGGCGCCCCCGATTGAGCGGCGACCCGCGCCATTTCGGGATCGAACCGCAGGGAGCTTACGTCGTTGATTATGTCGGCGCCCGCTTCGAGCGACTTGAGGGCCACTTCGGCCTTGTTGGTATCTATCGATATAGGGATGTCGCTGCTTTCACGCACCGTCCGGATGATGGGAATCACCCGATCGAGTTCCACCGCAAGGGGGGTAGGGGCCGATCCGGGCCTTGTCGATTCGCCTCCGACATCCAGGATGTCTGCGCCCGCCGAAATCAGCTCGAAGGCCCGGGCAAGCGCCCGCTCATAATCGGCGAACCGGCCTCCATCCGAAAAAGAGTCCGGGGTTATATTGAGAATGCCCATGATGAGCGTGCGCCGCCCCAGCTCGAAGGCTTTGCCCCTGAGATCCATGGTGTAAAGTTTTCGCTCACATACCGCCAACCAACACTCCTCGAAATTCAGTAAACGGTGAACAGAGTAAATGCACAGGCGCACAGTTTCATCACCCCGCTGCGCTCCCCCATCATTTGTATCGGGTAGGAGGGGAAGTCGCCTTCCCCGTCCTCCCACACCACCGTGCGTACGGTTCCGTACACGGCGGTTCATGAAGTGCATTGAAGTCTTCGCAATTGATTTAGCAGTGACACAAGTCCAAGTCGATCAAAGAAGCTTTTAGGGAGGCACTGATTCATATGAGAGGCCCCGGAGTTCCACCAGGGGCCTCGCCCGTTCGTGGCTGACCTCCAGGCCCTCTCCTCCCCTATCCCATACTTCATCAGGTTCTTTGCACGAGTTTTGGGCCTCTTCCACTGGCGCCAGAGGATGCACCGAAGTTTCCGCCGTATCCATCCGTCCAGTTCCTCGAAAACACCCTTTACCTCGGACAACCGGAAGTAATTTACCCAACCCCGCAAGACAGGTGTCATCTCTTCGATCTGAGTACGGATATTGCGGCCTCGGCCCGCTCGAAACATTTCCCTGAGCCTGTTCTTGATGCGATCCACCACGGCTGAAGCCACTTTGAGCCTTGGCCGTTTATGGAAGGTCATGCTGTAGCCGAGGAACTTGCGATCCCAAGGGCGCGCAACCGCGCTCTTTTCCGAGTTGACCTTGAGTTTTAATTTGCCTGCAAGATACCGGGTAAGATTTTCCAGCACCCTTTGCCCGGCGCGCCTTGACTTTACATATATGTTACAGTCATCTGCGTACCGGCAAAACGCATGCCCCCTTCTCTCCAACTCCTTGTCCAAATCATCGAGCAAAATATTGGAAAGCAAAGGCGAAAGTGGGCCTCCTTGAGGCGTCCCTTCCATTCGGGGCGATACGATACCTCCGACCATAAGCCCCGCCTGAAGATAGCGACGTACGAGTCTTAGAACCCGTTTGTCCCCTATCCTACGCGCAAGCCGCGCCATCAATATGTCATGATTGACACGGTCAAAGAACTTCTCCAAATCCATGTCCACGACCCACCGCCTGCCGTCTGCCGCATATTCCCGTGCTTTAAGCACAGCATGATGCGCATTGCGGCCGGGGCGGAATCCATAGCTTGACTCGGAAAAGTCCGGATCGAAGATGGGTTGCATTACCTGATTTAGCCCCTGCTGTATTAGCCGGTCCATCACCGTGGGAATGCCCAATTGTCGCATTCCCTTCCCGCCCGGTTTGGGTATCTCTACCTTGCGAACGGGCTGCGGCTGATACCTGCCATCAAGCAGCTCTTCCCTGATGCGCGGCCAGTGTTCGCGAAGCGTGGCTCTGAGGGCAAAAACACTTACTCCATCCACCCCTGCCGATCCTTTGTTCGCTTCCACTTGGTGCAGCGCTTTAAGCATGTTCTCGCGTTCGACCACCGCTTCCATCAACTTTTGAGTCTTCTGGCGGGAGACATCTTTCTTTGCCGTGAGGCTTGACGCGCCAGCGACGGGTCCTTGCGGATTCCGTCCGCTACTCCCCGAAGAGTAACCGGGCATCCCAGCCCGATTTCCTGCGTCTCCATTCCTCATCGAAATTCAAGCTCCTGCCACACACTTCAAGTTCGGGCCTTCGGGTCCGGTCGATGGAACCTTAGTATGCCCTCTGCTGACTTCTGCCGACCCATCCCGCCGCCTCTCGACAGTGGTAGCACTTGGCAGATCGACAGATCTCCCCGGGTAATGCGCACCCACCTTCACGCTTATGCCCGCCGCATATACGTCCATGCCTCCCGTACAGGTATTGGACTTTGAAGATATTCGCCTTCTCATCCGGCATGACCGCCTCGTATGCGATTTCTGTTCGTCGAGCCAGCGCTTTGCCTGCGGCTTCCTTCAGATTCCACCTCACGATGGACACCCTTGCCGTCCGGCTAACAGTTCCCCCTGTCGGGCCTGTAGAGGACTTGCACCTCCAAGTGAGTGCGCCCTGCCGGGCGCACGAAGGGAAGCGGCGGGCATGAGAAAATTACCCCGCCGCCCCTGCCCAATCTACAAAAATCGGGAACTGTGCGCAATCATTTGAGGCGATGCGAACAGCAAAGCCTCAATAAGTTCGCACGCCGCATTGTATTTTCTTTTCACTCTTCACAGCGAGTTCTGTCCACTGTCCACTGACGACTGACCACTCGGCGCATTTTCTTTTCACTCTTCACCCTTCACTGCGAAGCGGCCGCCGTTTTGGGCGGAAAATTCCCGAAAATATAGTGAACTGCCGCAAATCAGGGCCGATCCCATTGTAAAATAGATGATCGCGTCAATGTTTTTGGGGACGGGAAGATGCCGGATTGTATAACCCATCAGTATCATGGCCAAAATGAGAAAATAGCTTCTCAAGCCCTGAAAGGCGAAAAGACAGACCACTTCGGGTTGGCCGCCGATCCGCGCAAGGTTTTTTCTAACGATTCGGGAAAATCCAAAAAAATAGACGATCAGACCCAAAACAAGGCTTACCACGCCAATAGCGAGGCTCAAGGGCCACGTTGAACGCGAGAGCCAAAAACAGGCCACCGCTGTCAGCCCGACGCCAACTGCCAGCCACATCACTCCTGCGGCGAAAACCAGCCAGTGCCTGCGGACGGAGGGCTTGCAACTTTCAAGAGTTTTCTTCATCTACCTGAGGTCCGTACAGGGTCGTTGTGAGACATCCCCCCACAGAAGGCGGGACCGGGTTTAGTTTCCATCCGGAAAGGGTCCTTTTCCGCCCCCGGATCAGGTCCGGGGACCCGATTGGCAGGCCCTGGCAGCGTCAATCTTCGGGTTTGCTTGTGCGGCGTGCATTTGTACGCCTCCGCGCAAATCCTCCCTGCGGCAGGCTCAGGGCAAGCTCTTTCCTAGCCCGGACGAAAATCTTCCGACTAAAGTCGGTAAGAGGAATGACCAGATTATGCCTCCTTTCCGAATTGGAAACTGTCAGTGTCTCATACGGGGTTTCCGGATGGACACTGGTTTACAATAGGATAATACCTGCGACGGCGTCAAAAAGCAAAATTTCAGTGGACAGTGAACAGTAAGGGGGAAAAACAGGGCGGAGGACGGCAGGGATTCCTGCTACGTTCCGGCAGGAGCAGCGGCAGGCGGGAAGGGTCGGGGACCTTCCGGACGGCGATCGGCGCGTTGGGGAAGGTTTTGTTTTTGTCCGCTCGAGAACTCGTACTAGTGCATTGTCAACTTAATTCTAACATGCTCAGAGCAGCAATCCGTCATTCCGGCAAAAGCCTGAATCCAGAGTCATTTCTGCTGCTTAAAGCACTGGCCCCCGGCTTTTGCCGGGGTGACGGTCGGACCTCAGCACATAAAAACTTAGTTGACAATGCACTAGTCCTGCCCTTCGGTTGCAATGCTCCGGATTATGGCGGGCATTTGAGTTCTAAGGTCGTCCACGAACGATTCGATTTCTTTTTCCAGGCCGGGCTTATTTTCTAAAAGCCGTCTCGAAAAGTTCTTCGCGGGCAAGGCCCCGGGAGCGTAGCGCGGTCTCGGCCCTACAGCTTAACACCTTTTCATGGTTTCAGGGTGTCCCGGAGGGACATGAACAACTGCTCTGATACGGTTATTTTTTCACGCGGATTCATCGTCAGCGAATGAAGCCAGTTCGCGAATAAGGCGAAGCGATTCCATCGCTTCAGCGGGGTCAACCACATGGAGCGCAAACCCCGCATGGACTATGACATAGTCTCCCGGTTCGGGTTCTTCGGACAGGAGCAGCAGGGACGCCTTTCTGAGCGACCCGGCAATCCTCACGGTTGCAACTCCGTCGTCGATCTGTACAATTTCACCCGGAATAGCCAGGCACATTGAATTACCTTTCTCCAGAGATTTATCGAGTCTTCGCTTCAGCGTGATTGGCGGGCGGCGTAGAGCCCCTTGCAGATGGACGCTCACACCACTCGTTTGATTTTAACAGGTTGTTCGGCTTTTTTCCAGGCACCTCCCGCTTTTTCTATCTCGTTTAGGACCACCGCAACGAAATCCTCCATCCGGTTTCGGACGGGTTCGGTAAGTTCGGTGCTCCACGATGTCCAGTCTCCAGGCTCGATTCCGATCACAACCGTCTCGGGCTTGTTTCCCAGTTCTTCGGCATAGATAAGGGTTTCCACTATGTTTAGTTCGTGGAGAGAACTCTTGTAGGGGATTTTCCCGGGCAAATCTTTTTCATCGATGCGGTATATGGCGCCCGGCTCGCCGCCGGCGCGCACTATATCGACCACTATTGCAAAGTCTGACCGGCAGATGGGTTCGAGGAGCTTTAGCCCCAGCGTTCCTCCGTCGTAGAGTTCCACGTTTTTCGAAAAGACGTATTCCTCCTCGAGTTTTTCGATTACCCGAACCCCGGTCCCTTCATCGCCCAGCAAAATGTTTCCAACTCCGAGCACCAGAATGTGTTTGTCAAACATATAGCGCCTGCCTGAAGATGCCGGGCAACAAGAAAGGGAACCCGACCCCACACGGCGCGCGGCCGGATTCCCTGTAAGTTATCCAAAAAACCCGTTCTAGACAACTTCAAACTTATAGACTTCGTTGCTTTCAGTATCGATCACATGCACGCCGCAGGCGATGCAGGGGTCGAAAGAGTGGATGGTGCGAAGAATCTCTACGGGCCTCTTGGGATCGGCAACCGGGGTCCCCACGAGCGCATGTTCCAGAGGACCCATCTTATCGGCCGCGCCGCGCGGGCCGATATTCCAGGTGGACGGGACAACCATCTGGTAATTGGCGATTTTCTTCTCTTTGACGCTGATCCAGTGCCCCAGGGCGCCTCGGGGAACATCGTTCAGACCCGCACCCATGCCTTCGGCGGGCATCTGGTCCCACGGCCGCCCGTCGCAGATGTCCAGGTCGCCTTTCTTGATGTTATCAACCAACTGGCCGATCAGAGTCCCCATCGCCTCGCCGACGACCTTGGTCTCAACCGCCCTGGCTGCGGTCCTGCCCAAAGTGGAAAAGAGAGCGTCGGCAGGTATGGCAAGGTTTTTCAGTACCGCGTTGACATTTTCCTTTACCGCCGGAACGCCCTTGCCGTAGGCGACCAGAACGCGCGCGAGCGGCCCCACTTCCATCGGTTCGTTTTTGTAGCGCGGCGCCTTCATCCAGCTATAGCGGGCGTCGGTATCATACTTGTCGAACTTGGGCTTGGTTTCGCCGTTGGCCGGGTTGAGTCCCTTGGGATCGCCTTCGTACCAGCTATGCTTGATCTGTTCGGTGATATGGGCAACATCTACCGGCTCGACTTTGGCCAAATTGCGGTTGAAAATCACCCCACGCGGCAACAGGAAGCTGTCGGGTTCCTTCGGTCCCATTGGGAAATCGCCGTAGGCCAGAAAGTTGTTCGTTCCGCCGATTTTGCCCCAGTGCTTGTAGAAGGCGGCAACCGCAAGTACGTCGGGAATATAGACGTCGTTGACGAAGCCCATTGACTCTTTCCACAGGTACTTGAACTCGGCGATCCTGTCAGCGGTAAGGTCCATGGCGCAAGTTACACCGCCCGGCGTCATGCTCTGGATATGAGGGTTCTTGCCTCCGAATATGGCCATCAGCCTGGCCGTGCGAGCCTGCTGTCGCAAAGCCGCAATATAGTGGGCAACCGCCATCAGGTTGGCTTCGGGCGGCAGCTTGTATGCCGGGTGGCCCCAATAGCCGTTGGCGAAAGGTCCGAGTTGACCGCTTTCGACAAACTTCTTGACGCGGGCCTGCACCGCCTTGAAATCATTTACACCGGCCCCGGGACTGTTGGGGGAGACCTTTGTCGCGAGGTCCGCCGTCTTCTTCGGATCGGCTTTGAGCGCGCTCACAATGTCCACCCAGTCGAGCGCATGCAGGTGATAGAAATGCACCATATGGTCGTGCAGGTACTGGGCGCCGTGGAGCAGGGTGCGGATCAGCCGCCCGTTATCGGCCAGTTTTGCCCCAAGAGCGTTGTCCACCGCGCGGATAGAGGCCAGGCTGTGAACATAGGTGCATACGCCGCAGGCGCGCTGCGTAAAGAGGTTAGCGTCCCTGGGGTCCCTGCCCTGGAGCATCATCTCGATGCCGCGGAAAAGGGTCGCACTGCTCCACGCATTTGTCACCTTGCCGTTGTGCACTTCCACTTCTATCTTGAGGTGACCCTCAATCCTGGTGATCGGGTCTATTACCACTCGTGCCATAATGGTTTCTCCTTATGTGAAAAACGATTCACTTAAATTTTCTTGTCGCCAAAATGTCCCAATCGATCAGGATGATTTAAAGAAGGGAGTGCATTTGTCCCAGAAGTTGGGCTCGCTGCACCCGATGCAGGGATGTCCGGCCTGAACGGGCCAACTCGTCCCGTCGTTCCACTTGACTATGGGGCAGTTGTTGTAGGTCTCGGGACCCTTGCACCCCATCTGGTAGAGGCAATAGCCTTTTCTGGCCTCCTCCGAGTTGAAGTTGGTCACGAATTCGCCCGCATCGAAATGAGACCGCCTCTGGCACTGGTCGTGAACGAGCTGCCCATAGGCGAAAAGAGGCCGTCCCTTGTCGTCGACGGCGGGAAGCTTGCCAAACAGCAGGAAGTTTACAACCGTTCCTACAAAGTTTATCGGGTTTGGCGGACAACCCGGGATATTGACGGTCTTTAGCCCTGTGACTTCGCTCACGCTCTTGGCCTGTGTGGGATTCGGAGCGGCTGCGGGAAGTCCTCCGTACGAGGCGCACGTCCCGATAGAGATGACGGCCATCGCCTTCGGAGCGACGTCCTTTATCACCTCGACCATTGTCTTGCCGGCCATTGTTCCGAAATTCCCGTTTTCTCCGGTGGGAATGGCGCCGTCCACGACAAGAATGAATTTCCCGGCATTCTTGGTAACGGAGTCATGCAGAGATTTTTCCGCTGCCTCGCCGGACGGGGCCATGATCGTGTCATTGTAGTCCAACGAAATAATGTCGAGTACCAATGCGTCGATCCATGGATACATCGTTCGAAGAGTGCTTTCGGCGCAACCGGTGCATTCCGCCAGGGCCAGCCAGATAACAGGCGGGCGGGGAGCGCTTGCCAACGCGGCGGCCACTTTCGTTACGTAAGCTGAGGACGAGCCCCATTGTTGCGGTAAGGGTAGTACAGTACTTCATGAAATCTCTTCGTGAGATTCCCTTCCGCTCGAATCTTTCCAAAAGACCTTTTCCTTGACTCATGAGCTCCTCCTGCAGGCCATCAAACAAAAAAAAAGTATGTTATAGTTCCGACACCTGTGACACGTGGCTAAAATCTTTTTTTAGATGATGTTGGTATCGAATGCAATGATTTTGTCGTTCCCCTGTGTTCGGCGGGATAACCGGTGAAGCAAGACAATATTTTCGATATATGAAGAAGTTTGACCAAGGTTTTAATATAATACCGCATTTATATCAGCAACTTATATATATACTGCTAATATTTATCGGCCATTAGATATTGTCGTATCCGGCCTGATAGAATCCGCCCCTTGACCCTGGCGGTGATCCGAGTTTCTTTGCCCGAATTGTTCGATAGCCCGGATGAGGTCCGGCTGCCCGATTTTCTTTCTGTCCTCAAGAAGAGCGTTAAGGACGGCCTCTCGGACAACCAGGCGGAGATCCGAGCCTGTATATTGGTCCGTAAGTCTTGCAAGTTCGGCGAGGTCGAGCGTGGCGTCAATCTTTTCCAGGATCTTTTCGAAAATCCTGCGCCTCATCTCCTCGTCCGGGACGGGAAAGCTCATCACCTTGTCGAATCGCCTCCAGGCGGCATGGTCCAGGAGTTGCGGATAGTTGGTCGCCGCGATCAGCAGCACTCCGTCTTCAACCAGGCTGATATCGTCTACCGCCTTCAAAAGCGTGTTGACGGCCCGTTTTATGGCCCCGTGATCGTCTGAGGCTCTGGATTTGGCCACGAAATCGAATTCATCGATGAAAAGGATGCAGGGGTTCAGTTTCTTGGCGAGCATAAAGACATTGTCTATATTTTTGGAGGTTTCCCCCAGATAGGCGCTGATGATCATGGAGAGCCTGACCTCGAGCAGAGGCAGCGAGAACCACCGGGAAAGCGCCCGCGCAGAGGAAGTTTTCCCGGTTCCGGGCGGTCCGACGAACAGAATTTTCCCGATTTCGAAAAGGCCAATGTTCTTGAGGTAGTCCCTGTGCTCGAGGGCCTTGCCCGCTTTTGCGATCTCATCCAACTGCTCTTTTGTCAGCACGAGATCGTCCAGGCTGTTTCTTACGTCCTCGGGAAGCTTTATAGTCACCAGCTTAAGTAATTCTTCGGATTCCTCTCCGTAAAGCTTCTCAATCCTGGCCCGCAGATTGCCGGTGCGGGCAAAAATTGACTGATTGACGACCCTTGCCTGCGGGTAGCTCACATCGGGGTCGAATTTCTGGTAGTAATGGGCCAGCACGGGGTTTTCGCCGATCGCCCCGGAGGCGTCCTGAGAAGCGAACCACGCAGCCGCCTCATCGAACCCGGCCAGCCGGATCAGGCCGGCATCTCCATTGATTTCCACGAAAGGCAGATCGGCCAATATTCCTTTAACATTCCCGGCGCCGCATATCTTTTCGGCATCTGCCCTGCCCACCAGGATCGGCTTGCGGACGGTCTCCGTGTGCGGGTCGAGATAGTGGCGCCTGATATCGGGCGGCAGGTCGGCTTCCATGAGTTTGTATACACGGTTGTAAATCTCGGCGGTGAGGAGCAGTTCAACGAGTTCAACGGCGTAAGGTTTTTCAGTCTGCATTTTGCCAATCTCCGCAAGAGGTTCAAATTGAGTGTGAGGCAGAGGTCGTCCGTTTTAATACCGGAAACAGGCGCAAATGCCAAACGGATTAACAGCAGGAGTTGCGAAAAACTCTATGCGGAATATACATTAGTGTCAATATCGGGCAGACGGGCAATGGTTCGGATAAGCACCTATTTTTTACATTCCGTTCCATTTTCTCTGGAAATTCTTTACCTCTTCAACAAGGTCCTTGCCTTCAGGTCCCAGGATGCACTTATACGGGGTGGCGCAGGCAAAGCTCCAGAATCCATTTTTGCGTGCTCTTGCAAAGTTCTTGAAGAAGCCGTCAACCGATCCGTATGTTTCTTTTATCACTTCATCGAGGGCAAGGGTTGGGTCCTGGAGCTGTTCGCATTTTTCAAAAAACGTCACCATCAGGTGATTATCCGGATGCTCCTTATTGCCCTGGACAAAATAGATCCAGAAAGGCATCGCCGCATAATCCGCCGAGTAAAGGTCCATTTCGGTATTCTTGAAAAGAGCGTCCAGTTTGCAGTCAGTGCTCACCCTTCCCCAGACAAAGGCCTCGGACCAGGCCGCAGTGCCCTCCGTGAACCACCGGTAAGGTTTTTTGGGGTCCCACCTGGTTCTGTAACCGTATGCGTATTGCAATTTATGGAACAACTCGTGTGCCGAGGTTGGCTTCCGGATGGCCGGGTCGTTTACCCAGGCAGGCGCGCCAAACTCAATCGGCCCATCCGGGGGATCGGAAACTCCATAGCAGCCATTGTCCCAAAAAACCACCTCTATCCTGTTGTGACCGGGGGCCGTATAAGGGTGTCTTCCGAACAGCTTCGTATATTTGGCCCATGCCGTTTCGAGGTATCCGGCAGTATCCTTTATAATTTGAGGATCGCCGATGTTGTCCTTCGAATGGCTGCTCTCGTTTGTCCATTTGAGAATGAAGTGTTCCGTTTCATAGCGGTTCTCAAAGAAAGGCATGTGGTCGTCAACAGTTTGGGCCTGAGCCAGAACCACCACGACAGGGAGAAAACCGGTAACCGCGACCATACTGAAGGCCGCCAAAAGGAGTAGAGCTGCTCCCAGCCTCGGAAATTTCATGATTTGTGACTCCCCGTGGAGTTAATTTCATGTTAAAGGAATTTTAACGGGTTAGAGGAATTTTAAACGGCGAACCAGGGGAAAGCAATAATAATTTAATAAGTCCCGGCAGGTTATGTAGAAAATAATATTAATTACCGAATACAAAGAGCAGCGTGCGCTCGGATCGCTCCGAGCAGTTTTCGGACACGCCAAAGATAGATTGTCAAGGTTAAAATTATTTGGCAAATCGGACGGGATTTGGGAACTCTAAAACTGAAAATGCCCCACTACCAGTTTTTGCTTTCCCTTTTATAAAAGCGGGATTAAATACCCGTTAAAATTCGTGGGCCGGCGCCGGTGAAAAAATGCCGGATGGCGGATCTCGGATACCGATTTCGATACCTGACTTCCGCCGGATCGATGCATGAAGTTTTGCCGAAAAGAAATTTTCCCATGTTCAAAAAGATTCTCAAATATTTATGGCCTTACAGGTTTGCGTTTCTGATCGCCCTCGCTCAGGTCTTCATCATCAGCGGATGCGAACTGCTCAAGCCCTGGCCGCTAAAGATCATCATAGACAACGTGCTGAGCGGCAAACCTGGTCCGTGGGGGTTGGAAAACGTCTATACGCCCGCAACTCTTCTGATTTTGGCGGCGATCGGCCTGGTCATCATCTATATCGTTCTGGGCGGCATCACGCTGCTTAACAACTATACGACCATCAAGATAGGCCAGAAGATGGTAAATGACATGCGCGGGGACCTCTATGCGCACCTTCAGCGGCTTTCGCTTGCCTTCCACAACCGCCGCCAGGTGGGAGATCTCCTCTACAGGGTTACCGCCGACACATATGCCATCCAGAGCCTCACGATGAATGGGGTTTTCCCGATCGTCGCCGCCGTGGTTCTGCTGGGCGGTATGTTTTCCGTAATGATAAAGATCGACTGGCAGCTTACTCTTCTTTCTCTTGCGGTCTGCCCCGCGCTGCTCGTGTCCATTTCAGTGATGAGCCACCGGATTACAGCGGCCGCCATGCTTGCGCGCCAGCAGGAAAGCGAGGTCTATTCCGTGGTGCAGCGGGCGATGTCGGCCATACGCATCATCCAGGCCTTTACCAAGGAAGAGGAAGAGCACCGCAAGTTCATGAGCGCAAGCAACCAGAGCCTCGGAGCAAGCCTCAAACTATATACTCTTCAGACATTTTATTCGGGCATTGTCAACGTGGTAATGGCCGTGGGGACCGCGCTGGTGGTCTGGGTGGGCGCCCGGCATGTCATGTCCGGGCAGCTCACGGTGGGAGAGATAATAATTTTCACAGCTTACCTGGCCTCACTCTATGGTCCGATCAACTCAATCTGCCAGACCTGGGGGCTGATTCAGGGCTCCAAAGTCGGCGTGGCGCGCGTTTTCGAGATACTCGAAGTCGAGAGGGATCTCAAGGAAGGCGCCCGGGCGTTTCCAAAATCGGGGACCAGGGGAGAAGTGGTCTGGGAAAACGTTTCCTTCCATTACATACCTGAGCAGCCGGTGCTCAGGAATATCGACCTGAGCGTAAAGCCCGGGGAGAAGGTCGCTTTCGTGGGTCCGACGGGAGTCGGAAAATCGACACTGGTCAGCCTGATTCCTCGCTTCTATGACCCGCGCAAAGGAAGGGTCCTCATAGACGGTGTCGATATCCGCGACTACCAGTTGAAGTCGCTCCGAAGCCAGATTTCTATGGTCCTTCAGCCCCCCCTGGTTTTCCCGGTTTCGGTGCGGGAGAACATAGCCTACGGCAGGCCCGAAGCAGGGATCGAAGAGGTCATCTTCGCCGCGAAACTTGCCCGGATACACGATTCGATAGAGAGGCTCCCGGATAAATATGACACGATAGTGGGCGAGCAGGGCGCAACACTTTCGGAAGGAGAGCGGCAGCGCATCACTATTGCTCGCGCTATTTTGCGAAACTCGCCGATCCTGATTCTCGATGAGCCGACTTCTTCGGTTGACGCCGAAACCGAAGCCCTTATCATGGAAGGTTTGGAACAACTAACCTCCGGCCGGACAACCTTTATCATCGCCCACAGGCTGTCAACCGTGCGCAAGGCAGACCGGATCATCGTGCTGGGCAAAGGCGAGGTTATCGAGCAGGGTCCTTTCAACGAACTCATAGGGGATCAAGGCCCTTTTGCCGCGCTTTACCGCTCTCAATTCGGCCTCGATGAGCCGAAAAGGGCGGTCTGAGGGAAAAGCGTCAGTTGTTTCATCCAGGCAAATAACCAGGGCAGGCAACATGTTTTTGCAATGGTTATGAGGTATCATTCTTGCTATAAGGAGTTACCGCCTGGAAAACAGCAAATGAATCATAAATGAATTATAGAGGTATTCTTGTGAAGAATACGGGCGCATTATTTTTGATTGTTGTCATCATCTTCTGCGGGCCGGTTCTCTGTTCAGCGGAGGATATCACGGCCAAAGAGTACGTGCAGAAAATATCGATTTTTTCTCCGGCGGCCGCAAACTCGGTCAAGGACCTGATCCAACGGGCACAACATCCGGCCCCGGCGGCAGCCTCCAAATTCGATCCTTTCTCTTATATTCATCATGGGCAACTTTCAGTCCCCCCGGGGACACGAGTGATGATTTTCGTTCCCCATCCGGACGATGAATCGATCGCCGCATCCGGACTGATTCAACGGGTGATCGAAGGGGAGGGCAAGGTCCGTGTAGTCTTTGTCACAAACGGGGACGGCTACACTTTCGCCGTTCGTCTCAGAGTGAAGAATGCTCGCATTTCCGCCAAAGATTTCATCGAATACGGGAAAAAAAGGCAGGAGGAAGCGGTCCAAGCTTTATGCGAACTGGGTCTTGAGCCTGAGGACGCCATTTTTCTTGGGTTTCCTGACGACGGCATAGAGAACCTGTGGGAATCCTACTGGTCAAACCTCCAGCCTTTCATATCTCCTCACACGCTCTTCGACCGGCCGCACAGAAAAGGTTTTAACCGATGGGTGAAGTACTCGGGCGTGAGCCTCAGGGATGAGATCGAGCGGGTGATCAAGGAGTTTTCCCCCGATTGGGTCGTGCTTCCGGACCCGCGCGACTATCACCCGGACCATGCGACGGCCGGGGTCTTCGTCCTGGACGCGCTCGAAACCATTTACTCCGATACGGGTACCCTTCCGGACAGGGTGTTGACTTATCTGGTGCATTACAAGGACTACCCAATTGCCGCTGAGTGGTCCAGGGAGGTTTCCACGACGGGGGTTGGCGGCTACAGCAAAATTTCGGAGAAAACTCTTGCCGATACGAACTGGTTGACACTGCATCTGAGTCTGGAGGAGCTTGAAGGCAAACGGCGAGCTCTACTCTCGCATGCCTCTCAGCTACAGATGCTGAATTGGTTTTTTCGAAACTTTCTGCTGCCCTCTGAAATATACGGCAGTCTTACTTTGATGCAGGTGATTACGGTCCCCCAGGAGTACGCCGCCTATTACAAGCACCTCGCCGAGGTCGATGAACATGCCCCGGAGATCGAACCGAACCCGTAAACTAGCTCGAAATACCGGCAGGAGCTCATGTATCCGCCGAGGTCGCCAAAGTGGGACATAAGCTGTATTCCCCCGGAAAATCGGCAATTCCCGGTCATTCTTTAAGAGGTATACTTTGCGTCCATGACTCGATATATGTTTTTGCTGCTCGCTGTGATATCGCTCTCCCGGTTGGCTTTCGCCCGGGACTCGGACATACGGATCCCCCGGCAGACCCCCAGTTCGACAGAGGCGGCCTTTAAGGGCAAAAAATGGAGCACGGCCGATATAAACGGCGTGCAGTGGCTGGTCGATCCGGAGGGCAAACCTTTCTATTCCAAAGGGGTCAACATCGTTACTCCCGGCAAGGAGAGCAAAAAGAGCAGGGCCGAACAGGCGTACTGCTGGTCGAATTTTTACCCTTCAGTCGGGGAATGGCGCAAACAGGTCGCCGGCAGGCTCAAAGAGTGGGGATTCAATACTCTGGGTGGATGGTCCGACAGCTCGCCCGACCTCGGCTTGCCGCTCATGGTTGATTTGGAACTGGGCCGAAATTCGCACTTCCACTGGTTCGACCCCTTCGATCCGCAAATGGAACAAAAGACCCTGGAAAAGGCCCGGGAGCTTACGGCCCCGTACAGGAATCTGCCTCAACTGGTCGGGTATTTCAGCGACAATGAAGTCGGCTGGTGGAATTCGCCTCTTTTCACCTGGTTTCTGAAGGCGCCCTGGGAAAACCACACCAAGCGCTTCCTCTGGCAAATGATCCACGACACCTACGAGGGGAACTGGGAGGCATTGCTGGCCGATTGGTCGCCTCAGGGCGGCGCCCGGGATTTCGAGGACCTCAAGAAGGCGGGAGCCAGTCTAAAGCTGAGAGCCGGCGGAAACGGCATCAGGTTGGTAGACCGGTTCATGAGCGCGTGTGCGAAGCGCTATTACGAACTGATGTACAAAGCCATTCACGCTGCTCAACCGGATGCGCTGGTGCTTGGCGACAGGCTTCCGCTCTATTATCAGCAGGACGCTATCCTGGCCATGGGCGACAATGTCGACGTGATTTCAACCAACTACAACGTTGACGTCGCAGACGGCTGGGTTGCTCCCTACTTCTTCGAGGGGTTGCGCAAACTCAGCCGCAAGCCTGTCCTGGTGAGCGAGTTCTTTTTTGCGGCTGCCGAAAACCGGAGCGGCAACCGCAACGAAACCGCCAGAAATGTCCACGCGAAACCCGGGCACCTCATGACGGTGGCCACGCAAACCGAGAGGACGTGGGGAGCGGGCAACGCCCTGCTCAGCTTCGCCAGGTTCCCGAACGTGGTCGGCGCACACTGGTTTCAGTACTGCGACGAGCCGCTCGGTGGACGCGAGGACGGTGAAGACTACAATATGGGCCTTATCGACACTGCGAACAGGCCCTATGAAGAGTTGACGCAGGATTTCAAGAAGCTCAATTCCGTGCTCGAGTCGCTGCACGCAAGGAGCCGCATCGCGGAGCGCGGAGATCCTGGCGTACCGCCCGGCGTCGAGATCCGCCAGCGTACGGCGGGTGCCGCAGAGGGGGAGAAGAGTCCGCAAAAAGACGATGAAGTTCAGCCGGTCCGGGTAGTCCGGGCGGATTGCCGGATCGACGTTTGCGACCAGTCGCTCATCGAGTGGGATAAGGAAAAAACGCTGCTTTCAGGCTTTGCCGCGCCGGCCCCCTATGTCCCCTTTGGAGATGTGCACCTTGCGTGGAGACCCGAGGGCTTTTACCTTTTCAGCCTGTCGGACACCTACGTCGACCCGAATTTCCTGGATTACAAGGATAGCTTCCCACTATCCGAGGCCTTCCAGTTGCACTTTACAGTCGAGGCGGAAGGCAAACGGAACCATCTGGCCGCCTATCTCATTCCAAAAAGCAATCCTTCCTATCCTGACGGATTTGAAATAACCCCGGAGCTTTTTAGGCTGGAAAAGGGCGTTCCCGGGCAAGAACTGCCCTCGGAGGGGCACGTTCAGAGGATGGACAAATCTCTGCCTCACATGGCCATCGAAGCATTCTTCCCCGCAAAGTGGTTCGGACTCGATGAGCTGAAGCCGGGGATGCGCCTTAGGGCAAACATCGCGCTCGTCAGCTATTATCGTGAGTTTGCGATGGTCTGGGCGGGAAATCCCGAAATAAGGGAGATACTGGACCCGCAGGCTTTCACGGAAATCGAGCTTGAGTAATCCATATCTCAAGGCCGACCGCTCGAAGTGTCCATCATGCGCTGTGGGCTTGCGGCGGGAGGCATTGAGAGTAATGGCGCGAGTTGTCAGGATGTGCTATGCTGATCCGGCGGCCGAATTTGAGGACTAACAATGTTCGATAATCTTTCGGATAAATTTCAGAAGATATTCAAGAACCTGCGCGGCCAGGGAAAGCTTACCGAGGCCAATATAAAAGAAGCGCTTCGCGAGGTTAGAATGGCGTTGCTCGAGGCCGACGTCCATTACAAGGTGGCGAAGGATTTCGTGGCCGCAATTGCTCAAAGGGCCGTCGGGCAGGAAGTGATGCAAAGCCTTACGCCCGGCCAGCAGGTCATAAAGATAGTGCATGAAGAGCTTTCCGCGCTGATGGGCGGCAGCGCCGAGCCTCTCAAACTCTCCGGGCGGCCGCCGGTTTCGGTGATGCTCGTGGGGCTGCAGGGTTCGGGCAAGACGACAACTGCGGGAAAACTTGCCCGGAAGCTCTCCAGTGACGGCAGAAGACCCTGCCTCGTTCCAGCGGACGTGTACAGGCCGGCGGCCATCGATCAGTTGATTACGCTTGCAGGCCAGTTAAAGCTTCCGGTCTATTCTTCGACCACCCGGCAGACCCCGGAGCAGATCGCAAAAGAGGCTTTGAACTACGCCCGCCAGGAAAACTGTGACACCCTGCTTGTCGATACGGCGGGGCGGCTGCATATAGACACCGAACTAATGGAGGAACTTTCGCGCCTCAAAGGCATCCTCGAACCGGAGGAGATTCTGCTGGTTGCCGACGCAATGACCGGTCAGGACGCCGTACAGATTGCCGGTTCGTTCAATGAAAAGCTCGGCCTTACCGGGGTCATTCTTACAAAGTTGGACGGCGACGCACGGGGTGGGGCGGCCCTTTCCATCCGATCTGTCACCCACTGCGCGATAAAATTGATCGGTGTTGGTGAAAAGCTTGATGCCCTGGAAGTTTTTCACCCTGACAGGATGAGTTCGCGAATCCTCGGGATGGGCGATGTGCTGTCGATGATAGAAAAGGCTCAGGAGGCTTTTGACGTCGAGCAGGCCGAGGAGATCGCGCGCAAATTCAGGCAGGACACATTTAGCCTGGAGGATTTCCTCCACCAGCTTCAGCAGGTCAAAAAACTTGGTTCCTTCGAACAGATACTCGGCATGCTTCCGGGTATGGGGATGCTCAAAGAGCTCAAGAAGATGCAGGTCGATCAGAAAGAATTCGTGCGCATGGAGGCCATCATCGGGTCAATGACCAGGGAGGAGCGCAGGAACGTGGATTTGCTGAACGCGAGCCGCAGGCGAAGGATTGCCAACGGTAGCGGGACAAACGTTCAGGAAGTGAACCGGCTTCTCAAGAGCTATGAAGAGTCGCGCCGGATGATGCGCCAGATGATGGGCGCCGGGGGGGGAGGCAAGAAAAAGAAGGGAAAATTAAGGCGAAAAGGGTCTTTTTTCCCTTTCTAATCTGTGCATCATGCGTTATATGACAAATTTTACTGTGCAAAATCAGAAGGAGATTTGCGCTTTCGCTCTGCGCCCGGTAAAAAGAATTATTTCACTACGTAAGAGTCCCGTGAAAGGCACTGGTGGTCCCCGGCAAACGGGGGCGTGGACGAAACAGGAGGTCTAGAGTTAATGCCGGTTAAAATTCGTTTGGCACGTGGCGGAAGAAAAAAAAGACCGTTTTACAAGATTGTTGTCGCCTCCTCCGAGGCACCGCGCGACGGCAGGTTCATAGAAAGAATCGGGACCTATGACCCGCTGCTCATACAGACGCAGGTCCAGATCGACGGCGAGAGACTCCAGTATTGGCTGGGGCAGGGTGCAAGACCGACCGATACCGTTCGCAATCTCATTCAAAAGTATGGAAAGCCGAGCTAGATTTCCAATTAGAGACGCAGCGCATTCATCCGGAGGAAATCATGTTGAAGGAATTGATCGAGTTTATGGCGCGTGCATTGGTTGACAACCCTGAGAAGGTGAGAGTTTCCGAGATAGAGGGTGAACAGACCTCTGTTATCGAACTTCGGGTAGCGAAAGAAGACCTGGGCAAAGTGATCGGCAAGCAGGGGCGCACTGCCCGCGCCATGAGAACGATCCTAAGTGCTGCGTCGACGAAAATTCGCAAGCGGGCCGTCTTGGAGATAATCGAATAGCACCGATGGACAAAACCTTTCTGGTTGCCGTTGGAAAGGTCGTAAAAGCTCATGGGGTCCGGGGTGCGCTCAAGGTCCGCCCTTACGGCGAGACCCTTGGGGAAATGGGCGCCGGAGAAAAGCTGTTTTCAATCGAAGGCGGAGCACAGCGGCAATGGACCCTTGTGAGCCTTGGCCCGAAGGCAGCCGCTTCGCGCGCCGGGGCGTGGATTGAAACACAAAAACGGGCCTTGATCGCTCAGTTCGAAGAAATTGAGACCAGGGAGCAGGCTCAGGCGTTAACTGGAAAGGACCTCTTCATTGACAGGGACCGGCTGCCCGGGTTGCCTTCGGGCGAATATTATCATTTCCAACTAATCGGGCTTTCGGTGGAAACAAAAGAGGGCAAGCCTCTGGGGACCTTGAGGGCCATTTTGGAAACTGCAAGCAATGACGTCTACGTGGTGGAAACCGGCGGCAAAGAACTGCTCATCCCTGCAATCGAGGAGGTCGTCAGTGAGGTGGACCTCCTGAAGGGAAAGCTTATAGTAGATTTGCCGGAAGGCATGGAATAAATGATCTTTGAAATCCTGACCATTTTCCCCGGTATGTTTTCTTCACCCCTGGAAGAAAGCATAGTGGGAAAAGCGCGCGACCGCGGACTGATTCAGGTTCGGGTGCATAACATACGTGATTTTGCCGCCGACAGGCATCAGATGACCGATGACCGGCCCTTTGGAGGCGGAGAGGGCATGGTCATGAAACCCGAGCCGATAGTAAGCGCCCTTCGAGCAATCAGTGACAGCGGCCCTTCCGCCAGGATCGTTTTGCTGACCCCCCAGGGGCGATTGTTCAACCAGGAGATCGCTCGAGAACTGAGCCGCCTTGAGCGGCTCATTGTCATTTGCGGCAGGTATGAGGGGGTTGACGAGCGAGTGGCCGAGTATTTCACGCACGATCAGATATCCATCGGCGACTACGTTTTGACAGGTGGAGAGCTTGCGGCCATGGTCGTTGTGGACGCCGTTGCAAGGCTGCTTGCCGGGGTGCTGGGCAATGCGGGTTCGGCTGTGGCGGATTCGTTCAGCCAACCGGTTCTGGAGCATCCTCAATATACCCGCCCTCAGGATTTCGAGGGCATGAGCGTTCCGGCAGTTCTGCTCTGCGGTAATCATGAAAGCATTCGCCGCTGGCGGCGGGGACAGGCCCTCTTGAGGACCAGGATGCGCCGTCCCGATCTTTTTACCCGCCTCAGTCTCAATGCCGAAGACCTTGACCTGCTCGAATCCGCCCGGCGGGAGCTTGAAGAAGCAAGGCAAAAGTAAAGCTTCTGGAATCGATTATGGCGCAACTTTTTTTGGCGCTCCTCCATTATCCCGTCTTGAACAGGATGGGTGAGACAATCGCTTCTGCGATAACGAACCTCGATCTTCACGACCTGGCACGGTCGTGCCGCACTTACGGGGTGAAGGCGTGTTATATAGTTACGCCTCTCAGGGACCAGCAGGCCCTCGCAAACCGGCTGACAGCCCATTGGATCGATGGCAAGGGAGGCGAAATCCTACCACAGAGACGTGAGGCCATGAAGCTTCTCAAGGTTGTGGAAAGCCTCTCTTCGACAGTGCAGGATATTGCCCGAAAGAGCGGAGAAACCCCGGTCCTCTGGGCCACCACCGCAAAGCATGGAGGGGGCGCCCTCTCCCATTGCGAGGCCCGGAATTTGCTCGAAAGGCAAAACCGGCCCTTTCTGCTTCTGTTCGGGACGGGCTGGGGCCTTGCACCGGAAATTTTCGACCTTGTGGATGCGGTGCTCGAACCGATTCCGGGCGTTAACGGCTACAATCATCTTCCGGTACGCGCGGCGGCCTCCATCCTGATGGACCGGCTGCTGGGACGACGTTAATAGATTATATTTATCCGTGGAGGAATGAAAATGGGAATCAGCTTGCTCGAAACAATCGAAAGAGATCACATGCGCTTTGATATCCCGGCATTCAGGATCGGCGATACGGTGAAGGTGCACGTGAAAATCCGAGAAGGCGATAAAGAGCGCATACAGGTGTTCGAAGGCCTGGTGATCCGCTCCCATAGGGCCAAAATGGGCGCAACTGTCACGGTTCGGAAGGTATCCTACGGGGTCGGCGTGGAACGTATTTTCCCGGTTCATTCCCCGCAGATAGAAAAAATAGAGATACTGCGACGAGGCCGCATCCGCAGGTCCCGGCTCTACTATCTGCGCCACAGGGTCGGCAAGGCAGCCAGAATACGCGAAAAGCGGGAGTCGCCCAAGTCTTAGCGCGCGTACATCTGCGGAAACCCCGGCTGAGACACTAACAGTTTCCGATTCGGAAAGGAGGCCTAATCTGGTCCCTTTCGCCTAAAGGCGATAATCTGGTCATACCTTGCTCCCGCGAGGGCCGGAAGTCCTGCGCCGAAGCCTTGCCCGAAGTTATTCGTGAAATCAAGCGTCTCCGTAGACCAAGCAAAGCACAAAAACAAGCGTCTCTCCCGGGGGCTGCCCGGGAGCCGAATCGAAAGGCTTTGTGCACATGCGGCGGAGCACTCGTTACCGGCGCAAACGTGGCAGCGATGCCGGATCGGAATTGATAGATTAATGCGGGGGGAGATTTTCCTTGCCGGGTTGATTATATAAAGTGATACTGGGTTTCACGGAGGAGAAAATCTATGGCCGACAACCCCATCCATCCTACGACGATTAAAATCGATGAGGATACCGAGCAGCGCATGAAACGCCTTGCAGAAGCTCGGCAGTGCAGTCCCCATTGGATGATTTTAGAGGCCATCCGCCAGTATGTGGATCGCGAGGAGAAGCGCGAGGCTTTCCGGCGGGACGGTATCAAGGCATGGAACGAGTACCAGGCATCGGGCTTACACGCAACATTTGAAGAAGCCGACGCCTGGCTTGCCAAATTGGAGGCAGGGCAAGATGAGGATTTGCCTGAATGCCACGGTTGATTTGGTCTCCCTCTGCTTTACGCGATGTTCAACGCCTCTACCGCTTTCTTGCCCGAAAGAACCTGGATGCAGCAAAAAGGTCCGTTAAGGCCATTCGTGCCGGGGTGAAGGCGATTGTGCAGCACCCCGAAATCGGGAGGCCCGCAGAGGAGATGGATCCGGAATATCGGGAACGGCTTATCCCTTTTGGCGATAGCGGATACATCGTGCTTTATCGCTTTGATGGGCACGCGGCGATGATCGTTGCAGTTCGCCATCAAAGGGAAGCGGGCTACCATTAGGAGCAACACACCATGCCTGGGAAAGACACTCCGCTGGAGGTTCGCTAATGCATGCCGCCAATTGCGGTGACCGACACTGACATATACGTGATGAGGGCCTCATGCAGCGGCAATTGGTCGAAGCCCTGGCGGTTGACATGCGTCTTCATGAAAGGGACGCCTACCGGCGGGGTTTTCGTTTTATTTGCGGCATAGACGAAGCGGGCCGGGGGCCGCTGGCAGGCCCCGTGGTAGCGGCCGCTGTCGTCCTGCCCAAGAGCGTTCGGCTCCCCGGGGTCACCGATTCCAAGAAGCTCACCTCCGGGCAAAGGGAAGATTTTTTCGCAAAAATCCGCTCACGCGCGCTCGCCATCGGTATCGGGGTTGTGGACAATGTTGAAATAGATCGGATAAATATCCTCCAGGCAACCTTCCGGGCAATGACCGGCGCTGTCGGCCACCTGTCAATCGAGCCGGATTTCCTGCTGATCGACGGCCCCTACGAACTTCCTCTGCCGACAGCTCAGAAGGGAATCCCGCAGGGAGACTGCCTTTCGATTTCCATTGCTGCGGCTTCGATTGTCGCCAAGGTCCATCGCGACCGCCTGATGTGCGAGTTCCACGAAAAATATCCTCAATACGGATTTGATTCCCACAAAGGCTATGCAACCGCGCGTCATTGCGAAGCCCTTCGCAGATATGGACCCTGTTCGCTGCACCGGGTCACTTTCAATCGCGTTTTGCCGGCTACGGAGCGCCCGATCGATGGTGATGAGCCGCTATAGTAAGGGGAAACAGGGAGAGAACGCGGCGGCTGAATACCTCGCCGGCAGCGGAATCAGAATCCTTGAGCGCAACTTCCGGTGTCCGCTCGGCGAAATAGATCTGGTCGCAAAAGACGGCAGGACAATTGTATTCGTGGAGGTAAGGGCCCGCCAGGCCGACGGGCTTTGCAGCCCCGAGGAATCCATCACCGTGTATAAACGCAGGCGTTTGACGCGCGCAGCCCTGTGGTATTTGAAACAGCGGGGGCTGCTGGACTCACACGCACGCTTCGACGTTATCGCTATCAGGTGGAACGGCGAGGAACCCGAAATAAACTGGATAGTCAATGCCTTCGAACCTGAACGATGAAAAAGAGGCAAAGGAAGGAAAGCTCTACGTCGTATCAACGCCTATCGGAAACCTTGCCGACATAACCCTGAGAGCGCTCGACACCCTCCGGGCGGTCGATCTCGTCGCGGCGGAGGACACCCGGCGCACACGAAAACTCCTGTCCTATTACGGTATCCACAAACGCCTGGTTAGCTATCACGAACATAATGCGAGGCAGCGTGGAGGCGAGCTGCTCGACAAAATCGCCTCCGGGCTGAGCGTAGCGCTGGTCACGGATGCGGGAACGCCCGGCGTATCCGACCCGGGAAAGCTTCTAATTGAAGCGGCGCTGCAGCGTGGGACAGAACCTGTCGCCATCCCCGGTCCCACAGCCCTCATATCGGCCCTGGTCGTCTCCGGGCTGCCAACTCAACCCTTCGTTTTCCTGGGTTTTCCTCCCGCCAGGGGCCCGCAAAGACGGCGTTTTTTCGAAAAACACGCCCCTCTCGCAATGACCCTCATACTGTATGAGTCTCCCAAAAAGCTTGCGAAAACCCTCAAAGATATGCTCGGGAGCTGGGGCGACAGAAGGGTGGCGGTCGCGCGGGAGCTTACGAAGATGCACGAGGAATTTTTTCGGGGCACCATCTCGGGGGCCCTCGCTCACTTCACGGGCGAGGTCAGGGGCGAGTTGACCCTGGTGGTGGAGGGGGCCGGGCCGGGAATGGATATGGAGTCCAAATCGCACCTGGAGCCCGGGCCGCCGGACATCGGTCCCGAACGATTGAACCGGGACCCCTCTAACCGGGAATCCACGCCCTGGAGAAGCGAGCTAAAGGCCCTGCTCCTTGGCGGACTTTCATCGAAGGAAGCCGCATCCGCCATTGCCGGCCGCTTCCACCTTCCCCGCAGGGTGGTGTATCAGGCGGCTTTGGCGATGAAGAAGGGGTGAGGAATCTTTGTAGCAGCTTTTCACGTCTCTTTGGGACACCCTGAAACCATGAAAAGAACTCTACGCCCCACGAGGTGGGCCATGCGCGCGATGAACTTTTCGAAGCAGCAGCTTTTCACGTCTCTTTGGGACACCCTGAAACCATGAAAAGAACTCTACGCCCCACGAGGTGGGCCATGCGCGCGATGAACTTTTCGAAGCAGCTTTTCACGTCCCTTCGGGACACCCTGAAACCATGAAAAGGTTCTATAGATATGCTATTTTGCCCTTTAGCTAAATGATGGAAGCAGGCCGTCTCTCTGTGATGCCATGAGCTCGCGTAGCAGCATGGCCCGGACATCGCTTCGAACCCGAAACTGTTGCCATCCCATTCGGGATGAGCACGCGAAGCAGAATGATTTTGTTCCGATGTCCTCCAGCGTTTAGTATCACAACAAAAAGGGAGCACAGTATGGAGCCGATCTACACGAGTTGTTGCGGTCTTGACGTGCACAAGAAGAGCATTCAGGCATGTGTGCGTCGCATCGGTAAGGATGGGAAAATCCAACAGGAGATCCGTCCGTTCGGTACGATGACACAGGATATCCTTGCTCTTGCCGATTGGCTTTCCCAAGAGGAGGTCACCCACGTAGCTATGGAATCTACCGGTGTCTACTGGAAGCCCATCTACAACATTCTTGAGGGCAGATTCAACATCTTGCTGGTAAACGCAAGGCATATCAAGAATGTCCCCGGAAGAAAGACCGATGTTAAAGACTGCCAGTGGATTGCGCAGCTTCTCCAATGTGGGCTTCTTAAGGGCAGCTTTATTCCCGATAGGGCCCAGAGGGAGCTTCGGGACCTGACTCGTCACCGTTCCAAGTTGGTTGACCAGAGGGCCTCTGTGGTAAATCGGGTTCACAAGGTTCTGGAGGATGCCAACATAAAGCTCGGGGCTGTTGCAACAGACATCATGGGCAAATCTGGAAAAGACATGATTCGGGCTCTTATTCGAGGCGAAAACGATAGCGTTGAGATTGCCGAGTTGGCTAGAAGGCAACTCAGGGGGAAAATCCCACAGCTTCGCCTTGCTCTCGAAGGGCATGTCACCGACCACCATCGGTTCATGCTGGACAAGTTGATGGACCAGCTTGATTATCTGGACAGGCAGATCGATGAGTTCAGTCAAAGGATCGAGGAGGTGAGCCGCCCTTTCGCGGAGGCCATTGAAGAGGTGGCGCGCCTTCCCGGTTTTGAAAAGCGTGCTGCTGAGAACACGATAGCAGAGATCGGTTGCAATATGGACCAGTTTCCCTCGGACAATCACCTCAGTTCGTGGGCTGGGATCTGTCCGGGAAGCAACGAAAGCGCCGGCAAAAGAAAGAGCGGCAAAACGACCAAGGGAAGCAAATGGCTCCGCGCCACTCTTGCCCAGGCAGCCTGGGCCGCGTCGAGGAAGAAGAACTCCTACTTCCACGCCCAGTACGGCCGCCTGGCTGGCCGAAGAGGGAAAAAGCGAGCG
Source organism: uncultured delta proteobacterium (assembly GCA_963805125.1). GTDB lineage: Bacteria > Desulfobacterota > Syntrophobacteria > Syntrophobacterales > Syntrophobacteraceae > SbD1. The sequence goes on from CAWDTD010000003.1 coordinate 1,333,162, forward strand.
GTGATCGCTGTTGCTCATTCTCTCCTCACTGTCATCTATTATGTGCTCAGGGACCATGTTGAATACAAAGACCTTGGTCAGGACTATTTTGACAAACTAAACTCAAAACGACTCGTGCCCTACCTCGTAAACCGGCTAAAAAACATGGGCTACGAGGTAAATCTCGTGCCGCTCGAAAGTGCGGCCTAAAGAACTTTTCGAAGCAGAATGGAGTTCGTTATGCCTACCAACCTCAATATCGATCCCCAATTGCTGGAAGAGGCCAAACGCATTGGCGGTCATCGAACGAAACGAGCTGCTGTCAATGAAGCTCTCAAGGAATATATAGCGAGACATCAGCGTCTTATACCAAGTTGCGCTCAAAGAGGTAAAACCTCCATTCACAAAATCCCCCCTGCCCCCCTTTAGAAAAGGGGGGTTCCAATCGCCAATTCTTACCCGTAAGGGCGCAACTTGGTATTAGCGCTCTTAAGGCATTCGGGACCATCGATTTCGATCCGGAGTTCGACTACAAGGAAGAGCGAGTGTCGAAGGGTGAGGTCCACAGTGCGGTGTTATTAGGCAATAAGTGATTCTATTTGCTTTTAGAAACGCTCGGCCTGCTCCATCAGGGCTCCAACCTGTTCCTTTTCATAGACCGCCAGAGGTTCATAATCGACTTCTTTTCTTCCTGCATAGATTTCATCGTAGAACTCTCCCCAAATCGTCTCAAGCCGTCCAGTCCTGATTATTTCCCTGTGGAGAACACTTCGCAGAGATTTATGCACGGACCGCGGCCGCCGCATGGAGCTGTTCCATACGCCTTCTTTCCAGAGGAGAGCCCCGAGAGCATGAAAGCAGGCAAAATAGAGGCTGCGCACCGCGTTGCCAAATCGTCCGGTCTCCATATCGCTACGTGCGCTGGCCAAATCATCTGCGGCCTTATTTAGCCGGTGATTGCTGAAGAGTTCGCCCGGGGCCTCGATTTCCGCACTCATGCTACCAGGACCCCCTCGTCTTCAACTTCCTGATGAATGGGGAAGTATCTGGGGACTCCGTAGTTCCACTCTTCCAGCGAGTGGATAATCGGATCGAAAAGAACGTCAAACTGACGCCCTATCACGGAAAGGAGCCTCACAATCCGGCTCTTTTCCTGCCAGGTAACAGACCGGGAGGTGAGGACCAGAATATCGATATCGGAAATCTCATCGTCCTTGCCCTTGACTTTGGAGCCGTAAATGATGATTCGCTCTACCGGAAATCCCGCTCTAAGACGATCTGCGGCGTCTAAAACGGCCCTGAGATCCTTTTCTTTCAGCTCCATTTCCTGAAGTGTTCTCATTGAATATCCTCGCTTCTATCCGCCAAAGGTCCCCTTGCTACTACATGCTCCGGCCGACCCTCAATCGCAGTTCAATATATAAGTTTCTCTCTGCTGGTAAACACTTTCCCCGAGTCTGCGGAGTCCGCAGTGACTACTCTCTGCCTCCGCCCTCAGTATGATGGAAAGCCGGTGCGGACTCACAACGAGGAAAACCCCGCCCACATATGGCTGACAGTGCCCGTTCTTCCAATCACATGGCCAACTCGAACGTCTCCTCAAAATAGTTAATCAGGTTGTGAAGAGAATGCACATCAAGTCATTGAGGAAACCGCTGCATTGCCTGCGGCTGCTGAGCAGTATTCGGGCGCTGAACGACGCGGGTGAGTCTTTCCGGGGTGTCCGGACCAAGTCAGGCGGGAAGGGACAGACGACTCGAATCCTCGTCTCGCGGAGCGCCGAGAAATTACATTTATTTATCCTCTGTGCAATAGCCTGCCAGGAGCAATCGTATCACCGGACCACCCGGCATGCCCCGGCTTCCTTTAAGATGGATTTCCTGTTAAGTTGCCTGTTATATTATTTTTAAGTTGGATTGGTCAGCGAAGTTTTCCTGAAGGTGAAGCAGACATGACAAGGAAACGGCCCCGAAAAGTCGATAAGGTTTTGGCGGAAGCAAAAGCGTTGCTGAACGCCCAATACGGTCATCGGTTGAAGGGGATCGTTCTTTTCGGTTCGTATGCACGCGGGGATTTTGCAGCGGGGTCGGACATTGACATACTGGTGTTGCTGAGCTCCCTTGCCGACCCGCTTGTCGAAAGCGAGCCCATCTTCCCGGCCGTTTGTGACCTCTCGCTCAAGCATGACATAGTTTTGTCGGTCATTCTGATGGATTTTGATGCCTTCCGTACGAGAAAGACGCCCCTGATTCTGAATGCAAGAAAAGAGGGGGTCTGGATATGACGGAAGCTTTACGCGAACTCCTGGATAAATCGGTCCAAAGCATCCGGGCGGCGTAACTGCTCCTGAAGGAGCACTACTTCGGTTTCGCTGCGAGTCGAGCTTACTATTCCATGTTCTACGCCGTCGAAGCTTTGCTGCTGAGCCGCGAACTTTCCTTTTCGAGGCATTCAGCCGTGATCGCCGCGTTCGGGAAAGAGTTTATCAGAACCGGCGCTTTCGACAGTCGTTTTCACAGTTACCTTCTGCGCGCATTCAAACTCAGAAACGCAGGTGATTATGGCGCAGTCCAGGCAGTCAGCGAAGAGGATGCGCGTCAAGTTATCGATCAATCTCGTGAGTTGCTCGCGGCCATAGAAGAATACCTGGGATTGGAAAGTCGCTCTCAGTCGTAGGCTGTCTATTTGCGGGCAATATTAACATGCCTGTCAACGGGAACATCGGGAAGGCCTCGCTTCCAAGCTGGAAGCCAATCCGATCGAGCGCGGGGCAGGAAAAAGCGGGCCGCTCCACCCTTGCGGGCCTTCCCCTCCGTCGTTCCCCCGCCTCCGCGCTCGGGTCGCTCCCCAGCGTTGCCCTATCCTCCGGGCGGGCAAAAATAACTCTAGCACAGAAAGATTCCGATCAGATATACTGAAAGCTGAGAAAAGATAGAGGAGTCAGCCGAGATGGAAAATCAGATAGATAGGAAGAAGCCAATACTTAGAAGCAGACTCTCGCTAACACACTACCGTCACTAGAAAAACTCGCCCTTGTTACGTACAGTGTTGTATACTGTCCATCTTTCAAAAAGACACTCTAGGACTGGCGCGGGTTTGTCCACTGCTTAGAATCCTCAAAACTGGACAAAATGGCTGACGACCGAACATGAGGAAGGGATACCAGAACTGGTCCGATACCCCTTTTTCCCGTCATGTATTCCACCTGTGTTCCAGTTATCGTCCGGACAGTTGCTGGCAAAGAACGACCGCTGGTTCGAATCCAGTCGTCCCGATTAAAAGGAAGTCGGAGGTTCGAATCCTCTCCCGCCTTTCAATGAAACCAAGGGTTTAGCTCTATTGGGTTAACCCAAAAACTCGATTCTCATTATCCAATGGGAACGAAGATTATAATATGAGCGCTCCTCAGTTCGCAATCTGCACAGATAACTCACACCACCCGAGCTCTCTGTCCGACTAACGAAGGCATGAATCGGAGGGGCGCAGCCGCGGTCCGCTATCGGCGGCGGTGCTTTGCACGCTTTTCTACACAGCAGCAGCGGAAGGATGCAGGATCTGAACAGCCTGGTCGCCGGATTGCAAAAGCCACTTGAAAAGCACGGGGTACTGCAATACATTAAAACCTGCCCCATGTCTTCAAACCGTCACCCACTTTTCCGGAGTAAGCGGATGGACCCGGTGAACAGGATCGAGTTGAATCCGAGAGTATGCAACGGAAGGCCGGTCATCAAAGGCACTCGAATACCGGTATCGGTAATCCTGGAACAGATAGCGGAAGGGCAATCCTGGGATATTCTGCTGGAAGCTTATCCGGAATTGACCAGGGAAGATATCCAGGCTGCCCTTTTCTATGCCAGATCGTGTCTTGACCATTCGGAGATAAGAGCTGTTGGCGCCTGAACCCTACAGGCTGTACCTCGATCAGATGTTTGGAGTCCACGTAGCCCGGGCGTTGCGGGGCACGGGGTTCGATGTCATGCGCGCCTCGGAAGTCGGCCAGTCGCGGGCAGATGACGCTCAGGTTCTCCGGAAGGCTGTCGATGAAAAGAGGATTCTTATAACTCTCGATGGGCATTTCGGCGATTGGGTCGTCCTTCCCCTTGGTCGACATGCCGGGGTGATCAGGCTGAGGGTCAATCCAACCACGACGTCCATCTACACTCACCTTACGGCCAAAACCTTTGATGCGGCCTTCCGGTCTATCAACCAACTGATGAACGATCTTTGATCGACCGGGAAGCCCCATGCCGGAACTGGCGGACATCTTTCGCCGCCATGGCGCGCAATACCGCTCTAAATTCGCCGATCGCATGGCCCCTTCGCACCTCAAGGCCATGGAGGATATTGAAAACTGTCGCACGGAGTCTATGGGCGGCCATCTCTATCTTTGTGATCAATGCGGGGAGATTCGCTACAGCTATCATTCCTGTAAAAACCGTCACTGCCCCAAATGTGGAAATGACAGCACCGACCTGTGGCTCAAAACTCAGATTGACCTGCTGCTCCCGGAAAACTACTTCCTTATAACCTTCACACTGCCCGCAGGACTTCGCGATCTTGCCCGGTCCAATCAGAAACCCGTCTATGATTTGCTCTTGGCGGCTTCGGCCGAGGCTCTACAGAAGCTGGCCATGGACCCCAAATTCCTCGGGGGCCGCATTGCCATGATCGGTGTTTTGCACACGTGGGGGCGTGATCTTTCCTATCATCCCCACGTCCATTACATCATCCCCGGCGGCTGCCTCTCATCGGATGATAGGTGGCTTCCCTCCGGAAAGAAGTTCTTCGTCCCGGTGAAGGCACTTTCCACAATCTTTAGAGCCAAGATCAGGGATGGACTTCAAAAGCTCGGTCTGTTCGGCTCGGTCGATCAAAAAATCTGGAAAAAACCATGGGTTGTTCATTCCAAACCCGTCGGTACCGGAGAAGCGGCATTAAAGTATCTTGCTCCGTATGTCTACCGTGTCGCCCTCTCCAACAATCGCATCGAACATGTTGGAGACACATCGATTAGCTTCCTCTACCGGCAATCCGATTCCGGGACCCTCCGTCGAATGACTCTTACCCCGATCGAGTTCATCCGAAGGTTTCTCCAGCATGTCCTTCCGGATGGCTTTCATAAACTCAGGTACTACGGCCTCCTGAGTCCTTCGAACCGCAAAACCCTTAAGCTCCTCCAAAATATTCTGACAACCGGTTCCATCCTACAAGCCATCTTGAACCCTGCAAAACCCCAAATACCCCTCAGGGCTCCAAGGGCCCGAAACCCTGCTTTGCCCACAGTGCGGCTCTCCACTAACGCTGGTCAAGACCATAAGGAGCGCTCGCACGAGGGGGCCCCCATGAAGAGAAAAACAAATCCACAACATAAGTTCCGGGCTCGGGCGGAAAACCTCCGTTTCCCGCCGGCGCCGTCCCACGCTCTACTGCTACCTATCACCTCATGGAGCAGCACAGCAGCCTTCAAAACGTCGTCTCGCGCCAACACCGTGAATCAAGATTTCTCTTTTTCTTCGATTCCCCAGCCCGTGCAATGCAGCCATGACGAAGCGCGATTAACCCGCGCTCCCGATTTGTAGTCCTTAATTTCCAAGCCAAGCCAGGCTTAGTTCAAGGTGAATTGTGTGGCGGCTCGGCCTCTCGCGTAATGTGAGCCTGCTGCAATAAAGCCGCGCCACACTAATTCTTAATTCATTTTGTTCAGTCCAGAGACAAAATACGTTCAACTTTCGGCTGTCGGCGCCGCAGAGCCCGCCATAGACATTTCCGCCCTGTCTAAGGGCGCAGCCACCCGGGCATGAACAATCCCCGGGGGCGGCATTGCCCCGGGCGCTGCCCCCGCTCCTCAAGTGTTTGATATATGACCCTGACTGCCACAGTTACTTTTAGTACGACGGGGGCAGCGGCAAAATGAAGCGGACGACAGGCCGCAGGGTGGGCTAAGCTAAGCGTAGCCCACCACAAACTCTTCGAAACAGAGGAGAATTCGCAAGGGGAAAACAGTTTGATTGCCCCGCCCCACTGTGTCTAGGCCTTAATGGGCATGCTCGTGAACCTCCCCCTGATGCCCCGGATGGTCATGGTCGTGGGGTCCGTGCTCTCCGGCGTGACTATGGTCGTGAACCTCGGCCCCCTTGCCATGGCTGTGTTCATGAAGGTGCTCATGAGGATGTTCGTGGGCATGGGAGTGGGCATGCTCGTGGCTATGTTTCTTCCCATCGTGGGAGTGTTCGTGAGAGTGAGCATGGGAATGCTCATGATCATGCAGATGCTTATGTTCGTGTTTTCCTTCCATTTTAAGCTCCTTGAAACTGGAAATTCAAAACGCATCAATTTAGAGTACCCTAATTCACCCGCCCCGCGCTGTCAATTAGTGCGGCAGATCCATGAGTTCAATCTCCTTTTGACCACACGCCTCGTCTCCCGATCATCGTTCGGTTACAGGCATCGCTCGTCAAAACCTTGACTCGCGGCTGAGACCGATCTCTTTGAAGACAGCGATTGCGTTCTGTGCCCCGTTGGACTCTTGGGTCTCACGGGCCGGATGGCATAATAGCCTCAGGCCTTTTTCTCCTGCAATTCCCCGGTTGGCCAACATCTTGCATTTGTTCGACAGCAGGACCGGCTTTTGAACGTTCGGGACGCATGGGATAAAATGAACCGGATCAAATCGTGGAATGGCAAAGGATGATCGGTGCCAATGGCTGCGACGAGTTTGATAAATGAAAGCAATTTCGCAGAATCCGACAGGGAGGAGAACGGCATGGAAATACCCAGTTGGCACACTGGTTGCGAGCAGCAGTCCGATGAGAGTTGGTTCGAAAAGGGCGAAGCGGCCCTTTGCGAGAGCAGGCATTCGGAGGCGGCCAGATGCTTTGGCCAGGCGCTCAAGGCCGATCCGTTCAACGCAAAGGCCCACACCAGGCTGAGCGATGTTTACTGGGCGCAGGGCAAGACCGAAGACGCCCTGAACTCGCTGACCAGAGCGCTGCAACTGGAACCGGGTGACAGGGACACGGTGCTGTCGTGCACCCGCATCTTCGCGGCGCTCGGGAAACAGGATTTCGCTAAAGAGGTACTCGGTGCGTATCTGGACAAAAATCCGCAGGATGCAGAGATTCGCTCCAAACTGGAGTCGCTCGCCGTGCCGGCAGTTTCGGATCATTCCCATGATGCAGCCGAGTTTTTCAGACAACAGGGCGAAATTCAGTTCGGGCGCGGAAATATGACCCATGCCATAGCCTGCTTCGAAATGGCCATCGAGGAAAACCCCCTGATGGCCGAGGCATACAATAATCTGGGGGTTATCAATCTCGAGAGCGGAAAGATCACGGAGGCCCTGGAAAATTTCTACAGGGCGCTGGAACTTAAGCCCGGAGATCGTGAAATTCTCGGCAACAGCGCTCGGGGGCTTGCCAGGGCGGCCCAGATCGATGCCGCCATCGAAGTGTACAGGGAATACCTGCGCCGGTCGCCGGAAGACAGCAAGGCGTGGCTGGAATTCGAATCCCTGATTCGGCAGAGCGCCGCGCCGGAGTGGAGTCCGGAGGGCCTCTCCCATGAGGTGGCGGATATCTATCTAAAGACGGCCGGGACGCTGGGGAAAGCCGGCGACTTAAAGGGTGCGGCCCAAGCCGTCGAAAGGGCGCTCAAGATCGAACCCGCTGCGCCCGACTCCCTTTACGTGCTTGCCTGGCTGCATTACACCATCGGGCAGAAGGATGAAGCCAAAACCATTCTTGACCAGGCGCTGACGATCGACCCATCACACGGGCCCTGCTTTGAAATGCTTGAATCCATACGGAACTGGACTTAAAGACGAATTGAGCAATTGCGAATTGAGAGATTAAGGGATTAAAACCAATTCCTCAATCCCTCAATTCCTGAATTCCTGAATTAACATTGCCTATGCGTGAACCCTTGATCTCTCTTTGCATGATCGTAAGGAACGAGGAAAAGACCCTTCCGCGGTGCCTGGAGAGCATTCGCGGGCTGGTGGACGAAATCGTGGTTCTCGATACCGGGTCCGAGGATAATACTGTTTCAGTTGCGGAATCCTTCGGGGCAAAAGTCTACCATATTGCCTGGCCGGACGATTTCTCCACTGCGAGAAACGAGTCCCTGAAAAAAGCCGGCGGCAACTGGATACTGTACCTGGACGCCGATGAAGCACTCGATCCGAACGGATGTCCGGACTGCATAAGAAAAGCGGCATCGGACCCTGCGGTCACCGCCTGGTCGGTGCCGATACGAAGCTACCAATGGCAGAGCACCGCTTATGACGTCACTGTGAACATACGGCTTTTCCGAAATCTGCCGGGGCTGCTTTTTGAAAATGAAGTTCACGAAAGAATCGAACCGGCGCTTGCCCGAATTGGGGCAAAGATCGCCACAGCCCCTTTCCTTATCGACCACTTTGGCTACAGAGTGGCGCCGGACGCGATGAAGGAAAAGCTGGAAAGAAACCTCCTGCTGTCGCAAAAGCATCTGGAACGCGACCCGGACGACCCCTATTGCCTTTACTATATAGGGGCAAGCCTCCTTTTGCTCCAAGAGGCCGCCGGGAGCAGACAATACTTTCAGCGCGCTCTGCTGTCCAGGCGCCTTCCGCTGTTCCTCGAAGCAATGACGTGCAACCTGCTGGCCTTTGTCGAGCTGCTCGAAGACCGGCCGGACGAATCGCTCGTGTTTGCCCAAAGATCCATCGACTTGGCGCCCCGGCAAAACACGGCATACATGGTGAGCGGCATCGCTCTTTTCCGTAAGGCGCAATTCGACGCCGCCCTTCCTCTGCTGGCAAGGTCTCAAGAGTTCCTTCGCCTTCCGCCGCACCTGCGCCCAACCGATCTCAGCCAGGAACATACGTTCATCGGCAATGTGGAATTCCACAAGCTGCTCGGAATCTGTCTTTCGGAAATCGACCGGCCGGGCGAGGCTGTCGAACATTTCCGGCATTTCCTGGACCTGGGCGGCAGGGACCCTGAAGTGACAAGGCGCGCCGGCGTCTGTTGCGTAAACGCCGGCGACTTCGCTTCCGGCTTGAAGTACCTCGAAGAAGCCGAAAGACTCGGCATGGCGAGGTCCGAACTGGTCCTTCCGATGGCCCTCGCCTCGGTGAAGCTCGGAGATTTCACCCGTGCCGAGCTTCTGCTCAAAGAGGCCGAAAAGAACCCGTCGCTCGACACGGACAAGATAAGTCAAATAAAAAATCTCTCGGAATCAGGAGACCCTGGCTGCGCCTCCCCTCGCTGCCGGGCCGATTGCACCGCTCCCCGCGTTTCACTTTGCATGATCGTAAAAGATGAGCAGGAACGCATTTCCGGATGCCTGGAGAGCGTGCGCGGGCTTGTTGACGAAATCATAGTCGTCGACACGGGTTCAGCCGACAGGACCGAGCAAACGGCCCGGTCCTGCGGCGCGAAAGTGTTTTCTTTCCCCTGGACGGACAATTTTGCCGAGGCCCGCAATGAATCCCTGCGGCACGCGACGGGTGATTGGATCATCTTTCTGGATGCCGATGAACGGCTCAATACGTTCGGGCTGGAGGATTGCCTGAGAAAGGCTGCATCTGCCCCCGGGGTGGACGCTTACGCTTTCCCCATCGTCAACCCGCGCCCGAATGGAGAGGCTGATTCTACAGTCGGGCGCGCCGTCCGTTTTTTTCGAAATCTGCCCGGCATACGGTTTTCGGGCCTCGTGCACGAGAGCGTGGACCGGTTTCTGATCGAATCCGGCGCAAGAGTGGACCACGCCGGCTTTGAAATCCTCCATTTCGGATATGCGCTGGAACCCGATATAGTCAGGAGAAAATACGAACGCAATTTCCATCTGCTCAAAGAGGAACTGGCCAAAGATCCCGAAAACTCCAATTTCCTGTATCACCTGGGCCTGACCTGCATGGCCCTGGAACGGCAAGAGGAAACACGGCATGCGTTCGACCTCGCTCTTTGCGGCACAGGGTTGACCCCGTGCCTCGAGGCTATGGTACTCAACATGAAGAGCTATCATCATTTGAGGGCCGGCGAAATCGACGGGGGGCTCGAAGCCGCTTGCCGATCGCTCTCGGTTGCGCCGGTCCAGAATACGGCCCGGTTGCTCAAAGGACTTGCCCTTTTCCAAAAACAGGCTCACGGCGAAGCGCTCCCCCTGCTTCTCCATGCCTACCGGTTCATTTCTCTTCCGCCCAAAGACCGTAAAAGCGACATCTTTTTCGAAGACAGCATTGACAAGATCGACCTGGTGGAAGTCATAGGAATCTGTTTTGCCGAAACCGGACGCTTCGACGAGGCAATCCCGTTTCTCAAGCTCACCGCGCGCCTTAAACCGGGTCCCGCCGTCTTCGAGCGCCTCGGGGCCTGTCTGCTCAACTGCGGGAATTTTTCGGCTGCTCTGGAGTGCTTCCAAAAGGCCCGGGACGGTGCGCCTGAACGCAACTCGCTAGCCCTTCCGCTCGCCTTCGCATCGTTCAAAACAGGCAACCTGGCCGCCGCCGCGCAATACTTTTGCAGCGCCCGGACCATGGACGAAAGCGAGATCTCCGTGGCCTTTGAAATGATACAGGCGATGGCCGCCGATAATGCCTTTCGGCCCTATCTTCCGGGCTGTATCAGGAGCAAGGAGGATGCCTTTCGCGAGGCTTTCCCGGAGCGGTTTCCGAGGTTTATGTCCGGGCTCGGGGAGATGGATTGCAGGATTTTGAGAGGCGCGCAGCGGGGGTGGATGGAGGAGCGAAGCGGGGTGAACTCGAAAACCAGTGGAGGTACGAACTGATGGCGCAATCCCCCGGCCTGTCGGTCTGCATGATAGTAAAAAACGAGTCGGCAAATATCGCGGACGCCCTGGCCGGCTTCGTTCCTTTTGCCGATGAAATCATCGTTGTCGATACCGGATCGAGCGATAACACGAAAGAAATCGCCGCCGAGTTTACCTCGAATATTTATGATTTCGAGTGGACAGACGATTTTGCGGCCGCGAGAAACTTCGCTATGTCAAAGGCAGGCCAAAGTTATCAGCTCTGGGTTGACGCGGACGACAGGATCACTGCGGAAAATCAGGTCCACATCCAATCTCTGAAATCACACTTCGACGGTAAGAAAGCCTTCTACTTCATATTGGAAAACCAGCGGACCGATGAGCCCCTCACTTCCTGCCGGCAGTTGCGCTGCATTCCCATCATCGGGGACGTGCGGTTCGAAGGGCGCATACATGAACAGATATTTCCCGGCGCTGTCAGGGCCGGGCTCGATCTGGTGGCTACAGACATCGTCATCACTCACCTGGGGTATATGACCGAACAGGCTCGGATGGCTAAGGCATTGCGCAATCTGGCAATAATGGAAAGGGAAAGAGCGGATGGCAGGGACGATGGAGGGCTGCATTTTGTCCTTGCCATGACTTATGCGCCCCTTGGCCGGAGACAGGAGGCAATACGGAGCATGGAGGAGGCCCTGGAGCGTTTCGAGAATGAAAACTACAATCATAATCTCATTCCGGAGGGCTACCTTTTTCTGGCAAGGGTCAGCTTCGAGATGGAAAAACACGACAGGTGCCTCCGGTATCTCGCCATGGCGAGAAGCCTGGTGGACGGAAACCCGCTTCACAACTTCCATATGGGAATCATCTACCAGCGGATGGGCAGGCACAGGGAGGCGCTTGAAGTTTTCCGGGAAGTCTCCGGCAAAAAATATGTCCCCAATCTTTTCCCCAGCCAGCCGCTGCCGAATTCCTCCGAGTTGCTCCTTCACATGGCCTACAGCTTATATTGCATGAACGACCGCCGAAAGGCGTTAGAGTTGATAAACTCCTCCGCCCCGCAGGGACCGGCGCTCGGCAGAAGGTGGGAATGGCTGGGCACGAAGGCTTTCGTGTTCAAAAATATTGCCTTTGCCCATATAGCGTTCGAAGCGGCCCTGAGCTTCGGAGAGCTCGAGCCTGTAAGTTGGGGGCGACTGGGCGCCATTTACAAGCTGCGCGGCTTTTCGAAAAAGGCGCAGGAATGCTTCCTGCGCGCGGCAGCGGGCGGCGAGGCGTCGCGGCCCGGATTGGCGTAGGCGAAGCCTATATGGCCTAAACCTTCATTTTTTACAGTTTCATACCCGGCTGGATTGTCCAGGCCTTCTCCTCGCTTTTCCCGCCAACAATACTCAGCCACTTCGAAAGGCAACGATCCAGGATTTCTTCGGCCCGGAGCGCATCGAGCCGGTATTTCTCCGGAATGAATGCGACCGTTGGCGCATAGACTCCATCCTTTTCAGCCAGAAAAGGGCACCTTTCAAGCATTGCGTCCGTGAGTTTCACCAGGCGGGAAAAAGACCTGGCGAGCATAATGCGGCAGTCGCGGATTTGCACATTCTCCGCCGTGCAGCAGTTGGCGAAAATCCGAAGCCCAACGAACCCCGCATCCTGTTCCAGTTCATTGGGGCGGATTCCATCTTTTCTTAGCAGCGGCAGGGGAGCTATCAGAGATATCCTGAGCGGCGAGGCGGAATAGTCCCTGTAGGCTGTTTTTATTTCCCTCAGCACGTCAACCAGCCGCTCCGTCGCCGGGTCAAATCCTCTTATGACGCTTTTCAGGGACAGTTCGCCCAGTTTGCTCGAAATTGCTTCCATCGAGTCACTGCGGACCAGGATGACGCATCCGTAATCTTCCGAGCACAGATCGTTGCGAGGCAGGCCCGGATCGGTCTCGTCCGGGTTATCCAGGCAGATTACCCGAAGCTCCTTGAAACCGTCGGAGCCGGCAGCCTCGGCCAGCGCTTTTTCCGCGTGCTCCTCAAAAAGATTGTCCAGCGAATCGATTTCTTCCTCGTCGATAAAGGCCACCTTCGAGGCCTGGACAATATCGTCGACTGCGACCACCTGGAGTATGTGGCCAGAGTAATCGAAGGGTTCGTGGCTGCCTTCCCACTGCTCGTAGGTAAGAATTTGGAGTTCCTTCTTCAGGGCGTCGGGGAGCCTGTCTATGCCTTCGGTCCCGGTTAGGTTCTCGCCGGGGATAATCAGGGTCTTGCAGCCCGCTGCATAGGCGGTCTCCAATTTTACCCCCATCCCGCCTATGCCGGTAACCCGCCCCTGCGTATCGATTTCACCGGTTACGGCAACATCACGGCGGATTTTTCGCATCCCGAAGAGCGAAGCCAGCGCAAGGGCGATTGCAGCCCCGGCCGAAGGCCCGTCCTTTCTTGTCGAGCCGCCCATAAAGTGCAGGTGTACCGGTGTGGACATGTCCTCACCGTCTATGCCCAGTTCTTTCGCGAGGTGGAGGATGGCCGTCGATGCAACCTTTCGGCTTTCGTCCATCACGCGTTCGATATTTCCGGTGGTATGAACCATACTCATATAGGATTGGGACCCATTTTTTCTGTTTTGGCCGGTCCGCACCGGCGTTGCCTGAATCGGGATCAGGATGCCGATCCCCATCTCCATGTTGACCCCAAGGCCCATCATCTCGCCGATGCGGTCATCCTGGTTGATGAAGCGCTGGCGATTGGGCGCATCGAGATAATCGTGTATCTTGACAAGGTCAAGTTTTACCGAGCTTTTACCCTTGACCATGATCTCCTTTCGCTGGGTCCGCAGAAAAAGCGTGCGCATGATGCGTTCGAGGTCGCGTACACCCGCCTCCGAGGTGTAATCCCGGATAAGGTGCCTCAGGATTTCGCTCTCCTCCCCGGGATCGAAGAAGATTTCATCCTGCCCGATCATGTAACGTTCCCGGATGCGCTGGATCAGAAACTCCCTCGCAATGGCGATTTTCTCGTCCACGCTGTACCTGTCCAGGAAAATGACCTCACAGCGATTGAGAATCGCCTCGGGCACCGTGTCAACCGTATTGGCGGTGAGAATGAAATGGCAGTTCGAAAGGTCTATATCGACGGTGCTCTGGGTGTACTTGTCATGGAAAAGGTGGTTCTGCTCCGGGTCGAGTATTTCCAGCAGGGTGGCGATTGCGAACTTCTCCGTTTTATCCGCCTCGTCCATTATGAACATCCCGTTCATCACGCCCATCTTTATCAGGCCCTGAACGACGAGGCCCGGTTTTGAACCCTCATAGGTGAACCCGTAGCCCCGGATGTCCGCCTCGTCCTTCATGCCGCCCAGTGATATCTTGTGGTAAGGAATACCCAGGTTGCGGGCAATGGAAATCGCCAGAGAAGTCTTGCCTACCCCGGGGGGACCCACAAAGAGAAGGGCGCTGCCTGTCCCGTGCCAGTATCTTCTCTCAGATTCTTTGAAATGCTGATATCGCCAGATCAGATTCGCGAAAAAATCGGATATCACATCCTTTGGTTTTTTCAGACCGTAATGGGAGCGGTTAAGTCCTTCGTCGAATTCCTCCGGAGATGCCCAGATGTTTTTTATTTTCCCCCAGGGAATTGCGAGCAGGGTTTCGATCAGTTCCGTGTACTTCGCGCCGCTCTGTCCGCCCGCATTCATTTTGTTCTTTTCAATCAACTCGATTACCGATTGGGGTATATCGGGGTCGGTTCGGGCCTCGTCGATGCGCTCTTTGAGGCTCTTTGCCTGCTGGGGCGCCGGGTCCGTTCCGGGTTGGGGAATCGCTGTCCGGCGTCCCTGTTGATTTATGATGTCTGTTGGTTCCACGAATACCTCCAGATTTTTTTTGAAAATCTCGAAAAGTTGAGGAAGAGGTCTTTCCTGACCCAAATCCGGCGAAATATCCAACTCCCTTAGAAGCGGCCTCACCCCCCAGCGTTTCCGGAATGCTTTGAACAACTCCAGCCCTTCGCTGGAATCGTGGTGAATGGAAGTGGCAAACAACCTCAGAACTTTTCTCAGGTCCGCCGTTCTTTTTGGGAGCGCATGTCCCAAGAGGAGGCTGTTTCGGTAGATATGGCTAAGGACCCTCATCTTCATTTCCAAATCCAGGTCAGGAAAAAGATCGATGAGGAACCTCCCGGGTAATTCGGCAATGTGCCTGACGTAAACTGCGGCTATCCGCCCCAGCCTGAAATCGCATTTTTCACCCCGTTGCGCCCTCTTCAGCAGATCGACATAATTGTTGCCGATTATGCCGTATTCGGGATTGCTCAACACTTCCAGAAACGCCTGGTAACCTTTCGGGTCCTTTTTCGCCCAGCCCGCCGCGAACTCGATATCCGAGCGAATGACCTCAAGCTCGCTTGCGTTGGGAAAAACGAGATGCTCGAAATGATGTCTCAAAAGAAACTCGGAGAATTGGAGCATCCCTCGCTCTTCCCCGGCTCCAGCCGGTTCTCTTTTCTCCGAGCGAATCGAAAGGATATTGGCGAGGTAATCGAACAACCTCTCATGTATCAGGATGGTCCAGCTCAGTCTTTGCCGCAAAAGCAGCGTCGGCAGCAATATCGTGTTTCCCTCGTCCTCCATGCGGCGGAAGACAATAGACTGGCGAAGGTCTGCGAGCTGTGCAAGACTCACCCCTCTGTCGTTTCTGAAGTAGGGTATGATATTTTGACTCAATATGGTCTGCAGGGTCTGAAATACTCTGCTTATCGACTTATACGAAGGAACCGGCGCACTATTGCGAGCCTTGTGGTCCAACTCCAAAGGGAGCATCGGGAACCTCCTCATCACCGCTGAGATCGAACTCGCGGAAGCTCATCCTCAGGAGAATATAGACACACGGTCACCTTCTAGCCAGTACTCCTCTGAATTTAGGCAATGTTAGCCGGAATTCGCGAATGCCACCTATTTGCGAAAACAGTTCTTAATGAAACCAGTAGTAATTCAGCTCTTCCCGAGTTCGGCCGACCTCCGGGTGGCTGCTTCCACGCACTCCATGAAAGCGCCCCTCACTGAATATGATTCGAGCACCTCAAGCCCGTGAATCGTCGTGCCACCGGGGGATGTAATCATGTCCTTGAGTTCCGCAGGGTGCTTTCCCGTGATTTCGAGCATCATGGAAGTCCCGGCGACCGTCTGGACCACCAGGTCTCTGGCGGTTTGCCTGGGCAGTCCCATAAAGACCCCGGCGTCGATCAGGGCCTCGATTACCAGCAGAACATATGCCGGCCCGCTTCCGCTAAGACCGGTCACGGCATCCATAAGATTCTCCCCGACTTCGACCGCTTTGCCCACAGAGCGGAAAAGAGCCAGGCTCATTTCCATCTGCGCAGCGGAAACGGCCTTGCCGCGCGAAAGAGCCGAGGCCCCTTTCTGAACAAGTGCAGGGGTATTGGGCATGACCCTTACTACCGAGGTCTCATCGGGCAGGCGTCCCTCGAGGGTTGAAAGCGAAACTCCAGCCGCAATCGATATGACGAGCGGCTTGTGCGAGAGGTGAGCCGAAAGCGTATCCAACACCTGAGCGATTACCTGGGGTTTTACGGCAAGCACGATAATGCTGCAGGATTCGGCAAGCTCTCCGATACTGCCGCGCCCCTTTATTCCGAATTCCTTCTCGAGGTGTTGAATACGGGACGCAATTACGTCGCAGACGAATACTTTTTCGGCAGCAAACAGGGAGGCTGCGATCAGGCCGCGGATTAACGCCTCCCCCATGTTTCCCCCGCCTATGAACCCGATGCTTCGGTCGCTGAACATGATTATTCCTCCTCCTAAGATAGGCTATTCCCGCCAGGGGCCGGACCAAGCAATAGCAGAGCGGGAATTAAAAGGCAAAAGGCAAAAGTCTTGCCTTCCGTCTTTCTACTTTACTTTTTACTTTTAGCTTTCTACTTTAACTTTTGCTCGATGGTGACAAAAACAGGTGGAGGGAAGACCATGGATTTATCTTCTAAAGTAAGCCAGACGGCCGCAATGCACTCCCTTCTTGAAGAAGAAATTCGAAAGCTGCCTATTCCCATCAGCTCCGTTTTTCTTGGAAAGGACGGCAAAATAAGGCCTGCGGCTTTCAGGGAAACCGGCATGAGCCTTCTTTGCAAGGCACACGACACAATCGCCAAGGTCTTTCCGAAGACGATCTCAAAGAGCAGAAGCATGGTTCTCGAGGCCGTTGCCGCAGATGAATCCGAAAGGGTCAAGGGGAAAAGAGTCGCTGTGCTCTTCTCCGGCGGTCCGGCGGCGGGAGGCCACAATGTGCTTGCCGGTCTTTCGGCCGCCCTCGGAAACGACAACACCCTGTTCGGAATAAGGAAGGGGCCCAAGGGCCTGATCGAGGGGGACCTCTTCGAAATAAAAAAAGAAAACATCAGGTCCATCGTCAACATTGGCGGGTTCGATTTTTTGGGGACCGACAGGACGAAGATCAAGAGCGCCGAGCAGTTTGAAAAAGTCAGGCAGACGGTTGTCAAAAACAGGCTGGACGGCCTGGTTGTGGTCGGGGGCGACGATTCAAACACCAATGCGGCATTCATAGCGGAATACCTGGAGACCGAGGGGATCGATTGCAGCGTGATCGGAATCCCCAAGACGATCGATGGTGACATGGCGGCCGGGAAGTATCTACCCATTTCATTCGGCTTCGATACGGCCACGAAGATATTCTCCGAGCTGGTGGGAAACCTTAACCAGGACGCAGCCTCCGCCGTGAAGTACTACCATTTCGTAAAGCTTATGGGGCGAACAGCCAGCAAGATCACCCTCGAGGTGGCTCTCCAGACCAAGCCCGCGATTGCGCTCATCTCGGAGGAAATCGCCGAGAAAAACATCTCCCTGGACGGCATTGTCGATTACATCGTGCGAATCATTACAGTGCGGCGCATGAAGGGCCTCAACCACGGTGTGATTCTCGTCCCTGAGGGACTGGTGGAGTTCATTCCGGAGATGAGCCGGCTGATCGCAGAGTTGAATAAAACGCTTGGCGAGTATGAGAAGGACATCACGGACCTGCCCTCGCTCGAGCACAAGCGGGAGTTCCTTTTGCCGCATTTGACGGCCAAATCGGCGCAGTTGATGGCTTCGCTTCCGCCCGATCTTCAGGAGATGCTCATCCTCGAGCGTGACGATCATGGAAACGTGAAGGTCTCTCAAATCGAGACCGAAAAGCTGTTGATCGAAAAGATCCGCTATCGCATATCGGAGATGAAACGGCACACGGACCGGTTCTTTGGCGATGGAGAGGGAAAGATCGAAGCAACTCCCGAGCAGGTGGAGGATTTCAAAAAGGTTACTCTGGCAACCCAGTCTCATTTTCTTGGATACGAGGGCAGAAGCTCGAAGCCCACCAAATTCGACGCTGCGTTTACGTTTCAGCTCGGTTTGGCGGCCGGTTCTCTCGTGCTTGCCGGGAAAACGGGCTACATGGCCTCCATAACCGACTTTCACACAGGCGGGCGCACTCTGGGCCTGCCCCTGACAGGACTGATCACGGTCGAGACCAGAAAGGGGAAAGAGGAATTTGTAATCGAGAAGTCTCTCGTTGAACTGGAATCTCCATCGTTCAAGGTGTTCGCCCAGAATCGGGACAAATGGGCAAAAGAGGACCTCTTCAGCAGTCCGGGGGCCATCCAGTACTGGGGGCCCACCAGCAAACAGATTCCCATCATAGTGGCGCTTGACCAGGGCTACCCCGATTTCGACAGCTTCGATCTGGGCGAGGAAAAGCGGATCGAGATCCAGTGAGCCTCCTTGACATTGCAGCTTTCCGCTCTTAGGGGGAGAAAGGCGTATGGGAATGAAGTCGTTGAGGATACCCGTAATGCTGCTCTTTTTGCTGTGTCTGTCGAGTTACCGTCTTCCAACGCCTTTTGCTCAAAATACCCCGGCCGAAGGCGAAATGTTTCCCGATCTCAAGCTCCCCCTGCCTCAGAAAATGGAGGAGAGGGAATATCTTAAAATTGATCGGGGGCCGTTTCTGCTCTCTCAGATCGATTCGCAAGTATTGATCGTGCAGATTTTCAGCATTTACTGTCCCATCTGCCAGAAGGAAGCGCCAAATGTCAATTCGCTCTTCCGGGCGATTTCGGCCAACCCTGCGATAAGATCCCGCGTCAAAATGTTTGCAATCGGCGCAGGAAATTCCTCATTCGAGGTAAACGCTTTCAGGGACCTTCTAAACGTTAAGTATCCTCTCATCTCCGATCGCGATTCGAGCGTTTATAAAATACTGGGTGAGATTCGCCCCCCTTATTTTTTTGTCCTGTTGAAGAAACCGACCGGCATGCAGGTAGTGTATTCCAGGGCGGGAGGAATAGAAGATCCCGGGGCTTTCTTGCAAATGGTATGTGCCAGGACCGGTATAGTTAAGGAAAAATAAAACGAAGACGCTGATGCCGAACCTGAAAGCTGCATCACCCAGACAGGAGGATGAACATGGAGAGGAAAAAAAGGCGGATCGTCCGGGGGCAATGTCCCCAATGCGCGTGCGGAGACGTATCATTCATACCGCCGGAGGAACTGAAAGAAAAGTACTCCGGCCCTGAAGACCAAATCGAAATTTTGTGCCCCAGTTGCGGGACCAGGATCAAGGGTCGGCTGGAGTTCGAGGAGGACAAATAGCTCGAAATGCCTAATCATCTTGCAGGGGAAAAAAGCCCCTACCTGTTGCAGCACGCCGAAAATCCGGTGCAGTGGTATCCATGGGGAGAAGAGGCATTCCGGAAGGCAAGCCGGGAAGACAAACCCATTTTCCTTTCGGTTGGATATTCCGCCTGTCACTGGTGTCACGTGATGGAGCGCGAATCTTTCGAGGATGAAGAAGTTGCGGGCCTGCTCAACCGGAGCTTCATATCCATAAAGGTGGATCGCGAAGAGAGGCCGGACATCGACCAGGTTTACATGACCGTGTGCCAGGCGATCACGGGCCGGGGAGGGTGGCCGCTGTCCATTTTTATGGGTCCGGACAGGAAACCTTTTTTCGCCGGGACCTATTTCCCCAAAAGATCTCGGATGGGGATGCCGGGTTTGATGGAAGTAGCCGGTAAACTTGCCGAACTTTGGACCGGTGATCGGGAGCAGCTTGACAGGATAGGCGAAGAAATAATTCGCGCCCTTGAGCCGAAGAGGTCGGAACGTGCAGGCCGGCTCCCCGGCCTTGAGCTGCTGGAGAGGACCTGGCGGGAGTTGGCCAGGTCTTTTGACCCTGTCTGGGGCGGATTCGGGGGCGCCCCCAAGTTCCCCAACCCTCATAATCTCACTTTCCTTACGCGATGGCACCGCCGAAATCCCGGGTCCAATGCGTTTCAAATGGTCGAAAAAACGCTCTTGTCCATGCGCTCCGGCGGAATATTCGACCAGATCGGCTTCGGTTTCCACAGGTATTCGGTCGACGAAAAATGGCTGGTGCCGCATTTCGAAAAAATGCTCTATGACCAGGCGTTGCTCGCGCTTGCCTATACCGACGCGTTTCTCGCAACGGGCGATGAGCGGTACGCAAAAGTGGTAAGGCAGATTTTCGAATACGTGACCCGCGAGATGCAAAGCCCGGAAGGCGGCTTCTATTGCGCGCAAGACGCGGACAGTGAAGGAAAAGAAGGGATTTTCTTCACCTGGACCCCGGCTCAGGTCGCAAATATCCTCGGCAAAGACGCCGGAGAGATCTTTTGCCGGGCATACGGCATAATCCCCCGGGGAAATTTCGAAGAAGGGATGAGTATCCCGTATGTTCCGAAGTCTTTTGAGATTCTTGCGAGCGCTTTGGGAATGGGTCTTCCGGAATTGGAAAACCTGCCTCGAGGATGGCCGCAAAAAACTCTTCGAGGCTCGCGAAAAGCGGGTGCATCCATCGAAGGACGATAAAATCCTGACCGCCTGGAACGCGCTGATGATAGCGGCGCTCGCCAGAGGCGCGCAGGCGCTTGGAGACAGTTCCTATGCCCGGGCGGCGGCTGGAGCGGTGAATTTCATCCTGCAAAGAATGCAGACCGAAACGGGGCGGCTCTATCGCAGATACCGGCAGGGCGAGGTCGCCAATCTGGCGTATGCGGACGATTACGCATTCCTGATCTGGGGTCTTCTTGAACTCTACGAAACCATTTTTGATGTGACCTGTCTTGCCGACGCAGTCAGACTTCAGGATGATATGTTAAGACTTTTCGGGGACCCCGACGGGGGGTTCTATTACACGGGCGCCGACGGCGAGGGGATGATCCTAAGAGAGAAGGTGATCTATGATGGGGCGCTGCCTTCGAGCAATTCCGTTGCGGCGATGAACCTGTTGCGGCTTGGCAGGATGACCGGAAACCCCGAATTCGAAAAACGGGCGGATTCGCTCATGACATTATTTTCCGGACAGGTCGCCGCTCTTCCTGCGGCTCATACGCAATTCATGCAGGCGCTCGATTTCGCGCTCGGCCCCACCCGAGAGATACTCATCGTCGGAGATTCATCATCTCCAGGGACAAGGCAGATGATAGAAACCGCTCACCGGCTCTATTCGCCAAACCGGGTGCTGATGCTCAAAGAAGGTGGCAAACACGAAGAGGACTTATCGAAAATCGCGCCGTTTACCGGGCCGATAACTTCAGGGGAAAACGGCCCATCTGTGTATGTATGCGAGAACTTCAGTTGCCGAAGTCCTGTGCGGAGCGCCTCCGAGTTGGCGTCTATTCTACAGGGTTAGCATCCAGTTTATGGCGCGATTAGGGCGGTATTTGGCAGGAAAACGGCGCGATCATGGCGTGATTGCTAAAATGCGATTCGTAAGTAAGTGTCTGCAATATCGACCAAAACGTAAAATCCAGACCTTGGCACACATATTGCCTATATAAGAACGAAAAGAGAGACCAACTCTTTCCTCCTCAAAAGCTAACCGGTTCTAGCCCCTCCGGTTAGCTTTTTTCGCATGTAACCTAATTCATGAGGGCGGCAAAATGGGAAAAACTCTCCTCGGAATCTCCGCTTCACCCAGGAAACTCGGAAACTGCGAACTTTTCATAAAGGATATTTTCAGACACCTGGGGGAGGGCTGGGATCTGAGGGTGGCGCGCCTTCCCGAACTCGACATAAAACCCTGTCGTGCCTGCTACCGGTGCCTTTTCGACGAGATGAGGTGCCCTCAGCAGGATGACTTCCTCACGGTGCTGGATGCCCTGGCGGAAGCTGACGCATACGTGGTGGCCGCCCCCGTCTATCTTCTCTCGGCAAACGGGAGCCTTAAACGATTCCTGGACCGCGGGCTTCAATTCTATGCATTTGTCGACCGGCTATGGGGCAAACCGGCCGCAGGGGTGGCGATTGCCGGGATCGAAGGTATGGAGGGGAGCGCCAAGCGCGATGTGGACAGCTTTATAAAGCTGACGATGGGCGATCTGCGGGGGTCCGCCGTGGTTTACGGGGCGCTCCCCGGGGAGGCTTTGCTCTCTTCGGCGAACAGACAAACCGCCGAAAAGCTCGCCCGCGCCGTCCTGGATCCGGCAGGGAGGTTCAGCCCTGTTGTCCCGGTTTGCCCGGTTTGCGAAGGCGACACTTTCAGGTTCCTGCCCGACGGCAGCGCCAGGTGCATGGTCTGTTCCGGTTCCGGCCCCTGGGAATGGAAAAACGAATCGCTCCGGTTCCACATCGATCCGGGGAGACATCCTCTTTTCTTGAGCAAAGATGATGTAAACCGCCACGCAGAATGGCTCCGGGGGATGAAGGAAAAATTCCTCGAGCTAAAACAAGATTTGAAGTCGGTAGTCAAACAATATCTTGGGGTAGGTTCATTCATCGAGCACAAAGAGCAACAGTAATTCACCCCCACCTTTAACCGTCTTTTAACGCAGGTCTCACAGAACCGTCACAGAACACTTCTATACTCCCGCCATCCCCAAAAAGAAAAACAGTCCGGAACGGAATTATTCAACCGAAGAGCAGGAGCCCGAGATTCATGCAACAGAGGGTGAGCGGCGCAATGGAAGCACTTTGCAGGCATGGCGGAACCAGCCGGGGACGGTTGTTGATACTGAGTTGCGTCCAAAATTGAAGCAATGGAAAAGAGCGGGGGAATGATTCCCGGCCTGTTGCCTAAAAGGTTTTTGAAACAGCCAAATATCTCCAACCAGGCGATATGGCCTGAAGGGGTTTGTAAAAGAAACATAATAGCCGGGAAAATGACCCCACCCGAGTAATCAAGGCGACTGTGCGTGCCGCCCCATAAGGGGGTTTCCCCCTTTTTGGCATTGCCATTGCCACTGCCTTGGCAATGCCTGGCTCTTTGACATATCGAACAAGAATCAGAATGTTCTGAATGGCGGCTGTGAGGTACTCCTGGATCTGTACTCTCCACAGCCTTCTCCAGCGGGCTCGTTTGAACCCCAGTGGCACGGCCCTGGCAAAGCTTCTTTCCATAAGGTGCTTGCGAGTCCTTATGTCCCTTCTGGACGCGGGCTTCAGTGCCTTTTCGCGCATATACTCAATTTCGTCATATCTGAGATGGCGCTGTATGGTTCTGCCCTTCCTGGAGGCTGTGGTGCACCGATGGCGAAGCGAGCATGCTTTGCAGACCTTCGTTAAACACCGGTATTCGAAGGCGGTATTTTTTTTGCTGTATTTTCTACAACTTAGCAGGTTTCCCGCAGGACACAGGTAGGTGTCATCCTGCGGATTGTAGCTAAACAACTCATCAGAGAAGATGCCCTTTTTCTTGTGGGTGGTATTAAGTGAAGGGATGTGAGCCTCTATGCACCGATCATGGCACTCAAGATAGTTTTGGGCAGTTCCATACTGAGAGTCTGCGACCACCACCCGGGCCTGTCTCCGAGTGTTTTGGCCGTGTTCATCAATGAGCTCGGAGAGCATATGGCCCTCGTTGACATCTCCGGGGGTAACTTCGGCAGCGGTTATGACTTCAGATTTGACATCAACTGCCCGGTGGACCTTGTAGGAAGGCTTGGCAGGCCCCCTTTTGTGGCGGACAATCGCGGCATCGGGATCGGTTGTGGACATACGGGTACTGTTGACCAGTCTGCGATCCTCACCCCCTTGGCAGTCATCGTCGAGCCGGGTCTCGAGTTCGCGAAAACTGTGCCTGACGCGTCGCCTCAGGCCTTTGGTCTTAACTATGGAGTTTCTTGAGGCATCGGCCTGGATGAGGCTTGCATCCAGGAAGATCTTCGATCCATCGATAAGGCCCGCCTCAATGCATTGCCAGACGATTCTTTCAAAGAAGCTCTTAAAGGCGGCGCTTCCCCATCGGGCTCTGGCCTTGCTTAGCACACTATGGTCGGGGACCGGCTCGTCAAGGTCCCAGCCAAGAAACCAAGCCCAGTCGATCCTCTCGGGGATAGTGGCCATCAGCTCACGCTCAGATCGGACGTTATAGAGAATCAGCAGGAGCATCAATTTGAGGATAACCGGAGGGGGAACCGAGACATTGCCGTTTACCCCGTAGCTCTCCGCGACCTCTTTGTAGGTGAAATCAAAGTCGATTAGGTCCTTGATTTTGCGCAGGGGGTGATCCGAGCGCACCCTCTTGTCAAGGCAAAATCCGTGGTAGAACAGTTTGACTTGTTGGCCTCTGGCTTGGCGACCCATCATGGCAACCGACTCCTAGTTAAAATGATGGGCCAATTTACCACAATGACTAACACTTACAACAACTTAATCGCTTTTCTATCACTAAATTAGAGCTGCGGGGGAAGTATTTGGGCAACAGGCCGTTCCCCCGCACCCCCCATGTTTTGGCCTCGCGCGCAGGCGCGCAAGGCCAAGCGCTCGGCGCAAGCGATGGTTGCCCAGCCCCGCGCTGGGCACCACCGCAGCGCCATCCAAAATAGCCGCGTAGCAGCCAGGGGAGTGCGGGGACACTGTTGCACATCCTTTTTAAGATCATGTAGTACCTTCTTGAACGCGAATTAGTATGAGACAGCATTTCTAGTCTTTATTTCTAGGGCATGTTCTGCCGTTTAAAAGGCTAAAGGATCTCTACTCACAATTCGCTTCGCTGCCAGGCGAAACGGCAGTTGCGGATCGTATCCTTGAAGTTGTTGGAGTCATTTATCAGGTTTCGGCAAGCGATCAAGCGAGGGTGCCTTCACAGGAGCCCCTTGTGGTGGTGGCGAACCATCCCTTTGGCGCAGTTGAAGGAATGATTCCGGCCTCGATTCTTCTGAAGGCAAGAAACGATACGAAAATCATGGCCAATTTTTTGCTGGGCGCCCTGGGAATTAGTGAACTCAACGAACTGCTGATTTTCGTCGATCCTTTCGGAAGACCGGGATCGGTGACTCACAATCTCAAGCCCTTGAGAGAGGCCGTCGAGTGGGTTCGGGGCGGGCGGGTTTTGGGTATCTTTCCGGCTGGAGAGGTCTCTCACATGCACTTAAGCAGCTTGAGCATCATGGACCGTCAATGGAGCCCCACGGTTGCCCGGACCGTCAGGAAGACCGAGGCGACCGTGCTCCCGGTCTACTTCGAAGGCAACAACAGCCCTCTGTTTTGCGGTCTGGGTCTTTTGTCAGCCCTGAGCATCAGAAGACATACCAGCCCCTTATGCTTCTGTGGCCGGGGATTGGGCGCTTTGTGACAAAACATCCCCAATACCGGTTCCTTTTTGGAGCAGTAAGCATAACCAACGGATATCTCGGTATTTCCCGAAAACTGCAGGACGCAACCGGTATTCCCAGACTGCTGAAGCATTATATGAAACTCGGCGGGAAATTTCCGGGCTTCAGCATTGACCCTAAGTTCAACAACACCCTCGATGCGCTGGAATATTCTTGCAGTCTTTGCGGTCCTGCTTGGTTGTTGGTTCTGAGTTAATTGACTAAAAACTGGAAACCAAAAACTCAAAACTCACCGGGTCCTTGCAGGTGGAATGGGGTGGCCTGTTCGAACTGGTAAGCTATGCGCAGAATCAGTTCTTCCCTGAAATGAGGCCCGAGAATCTGGAGCCCGATCGGCAGGTTTTTCGAGGTAAAACCGCAAGGCACTGAAATTCCTGGAATTCCGGCCAGGCTTGCAGGCAGCGTAAATACATCGCTCAGGTACATTTGAAGGGGATCATCGACTTTTTCCTCGAGCCTGAAGGCCGCAATCGGGGAGACGGGCGCCAGTATCGCATCACACTTCTCGAATGCCTCCAGGAAATCCCCCCTGATTAGCGTCCTCACCTGGGACGCTTTCCGGTAGTAGGCATCATAATAGCCCGCCGACAATACATATGTGCCAAGCATTATGCGGCGCTTCACCTCGGCGCCGAACCCCTGGGAGCGGCTCTTGCGGTACATCTCGATCAGCTCCCTGGCGCCCTGCGCCCGGTGCCCGTACTTTACGCCGTCGTAGCGCGCAAGGTTCGAGGAGGCCTCCGCAGCGGCGATTATGTAATAAGCCGCAATGCCGTATTCGGTGTGCGGCAGGGAAATGTCGACAATCTGCGCGCCGAGTTGCCTGCAAGTCGAGATTGCCTTTCGGACGGCAGCGTCAACTTCCGGGTCCGTTCCCTCGATGAAATACTCACGGGGAATCCCGATGCGAAGACCCCGGATCGTTTCTTTGAGGACGGCCCTGTACTCGGGGACCGGCAGATCGACCGAGGTGGAATCCCCGGGGTCATAGCCTGCGATGGCCTGGAGCATGATGGCGGCGTCTTCCACGTCCCTGGTTATCGGCCCTATCTGGTCAAGGGAGGAGGCGAACGCAACGAGTCCGAAGCGCGAAACCCGGCCATACGTCGGTTTGATGCCCACAACGCCGCAAAACGATGACGGCTGCCGGATCGAGCCTCCAGTGTCGGTCCCGAGCGCTCCGGCACACATCCCGGCCGCCACGGCCGCGGCCGACCCTCCGCTCGATCCGCCGGGAACGCAGTCCAGGTCCCACGGATTGCGTGTCTTCATGAAAGCTGAATTCTCCGTGGACGATCCCATGGCGAACTCGTCCATGTTCGTCTTTCCAAGAAAAATGGCCCCGGCATGCTTGAGCTTTTCGGTAACCGTGGCGTCGTAGGGGGCCACGAATCCTTCGAGGATGCGCGAACCGCAGGTGGTAAGAGAGCCCCGGACACAGATCACGTCTTTTATGGCGATCGGTACTCCCGCCAGGGCAGAGGCTGAGTAATCCCTTGCCCTCGAGTCCAACAGCCTTGCTTCCTCCAGCGCCTGCTCTCCCAGCATACTCAGATAGGCATTTACCTTCGGATCGATTGCGCGAATTCGCTCAAGAAATGCGGAGACTGTTTCGACTGCCCCGATTTGTCCGCTTTCGAGCAGGTCGTGAATCTCATGAATCGAAAGAGAGTGGGTTTGCATCTGAACCGGCCTTTTCTGCTAAATTACCCTGGGCACCACAAAATTGACGCCGTCCGTCCCGGGCGCGTTTGCAAGCGAGTCTTTGCGGTCCAGTGAAGATTGGACCAAATCCGGGCGAAAGACATTCTGCAACAGGATGGCGTGCGTGGTTGGCTCAACGTCTTTGGTCTCGAGTTCATTGAGCTTGTCCATGTATTCGAGAATACTGTTCATTTGACCGGTCATCCGTTCTTCTTCGGCCTCTGAGAGTTCCAACCGTGCGAGCAGGGCCACGTGCCGAACCTCTTGTCTGGTTATCTTGACGTCCATTTGTATTTCCTCAAGATTTAACTCGCCAAAAAATTCTCCATTGTCCGGCAGTCTTTGAAGGCCGCCAGAACTTCAGGTATGCCCTGGATGCGGGTCTTTTGCAGCAGAGCGTATGTGAGAGCGTGCACCCGCTTTTCCTCGGCATCCTGTTCGACGGCGGTGGAGTCGAACAGTTGGAGGAATTTCGCAAACCGGACAACGTGAATCAACTCATGAGTCACTATGTAAGCCGTCAGCGGAAAAAGTCCGATCCCTCTGTCGCGCTCGACGGCCTTGCGAACCACATGGTCCTGGATGCAGATTTTGAAAAAATCGCCCGGTTCGCTTCCCCGCGTCCTTTCACCGGGGCGTCTGAGATATCGCCGGATTTGGGCGAAAGCCACATCGGTGACTTCCTCTTCGCCAAGGTCACTCAAGCTTTGAATATCATAGCGATATCTTTTCCATTCGGAAGTGGAAATCTTGTAAAAATCGCTTATGAGCTCTTCCGAGACGTCGATGGCCTGCGTCAGGATAGCGATCTCTTCTGCCTCGAAGGGTAAGCGTCTCATCTCTGCGCGGCTCCGGTCAGATTTTTGCTCAACCGCTGAAACTCAGGCGCGTTTCCTTTATGTACAAAACTTCCCTGCTCAATTCAACAGGTTCCGAACATTTTGGCCGTACTGTGGAGGGGCATTGCAGCATGGTCCCGCTGAACAGGTGGAGATAGCCTGCTGGCGAGCCTGGACCCTGTAACCTCCTGAGGAATATATCACTCGGAAAGCTCAGCCGCCAACGCTCTTTCCAGGTCCGCCGGAGCGACGTGGCAGGCGCTGGGTGGAACGGGTTAAATCGAGAAGGGATCTCAAGGCTGTGTTCACAGAAACTGAATCATGGAAAGCTTCTGCTATGTCGGGATCGAGAACCGCAACATTAGCCCCTTCAGCCAGAAGCCGGCCATAGTATTTGCCGCGCACAGCCTTTGAGTAGTCAAAACTGTATTCGGGGCGCAATTCATCCTTGAATTCTTTATCTTTGTCCTTCATGTCGCTTCCTCTCATATGCGGTCGCGAGCCGCGCGCTGATAATCCGCAGGACTTCCCCCCGGTCCGAACGTGAGACAAAGAGCAAACGATTACCGGAGGAAATTCCAACGGTAGCAAAACGAAACTCGTCGTCTGAATGGCCAGGGTCATCAAACGTGGCTGATACCGGTATCACGTACCCGTTCCCCCTTCGGGCTATGTTGAATTTCATTTGGTCGCCGGAATGACTCATGTTGTAGCCATAATTGTCGAAAAAATTCTTCGGTAGCCAGAACTCGACAGTATCGCCCGTTTCCCGTTCACAGAGCAGACTCGCATGATCAAACTCACCCGGAGGTAATCCCAAGAGCCAGCGATCAGGTTTGCGTTCAGTCGCGAAGGCGATGCCAATCTTTTGTCCTGATTGAGTCTCCTAAATAGTGCCTTTGATTTGCCTGAGGTGTACACCCTTCTCGGCAGGCTCCGTGAGAAAAGCCCCTCGGATTGTTTTGCCAAGAGATCTTCCTGAGGTCGAACTGAGACCCTTTTGCTCTTTGCTTTTCTGGATTGCTTGACTTGCGGGGGAATAAGGAACTGTTCCTGACCCGGAGCCTTCGGCATTAAGGCTCGATATGTCGCACACAAGATTCTCGTATCTACGAACTAGAGACTCGACTTTCTCGATCTTCCCGCCACGCGCAGGAACATCCTGAGAATCGCCACGCTGGGCGGCTTCCGCGATTTTTTCCAACAACCGGCTCTTCTCATCCATCAATTGGGTTATGGCATCCATGATTTTACCCTCCTCAAGTCAAGGAAAGATAAGGGCAGTATAGTTAAGACAAATTTGCTTGGCAAGTTGGAAACTAAGACGCCCCTTCCCCAGTTAGAGCGCATAACCCGCACCGTGCCGACGGCCCCCCCACCCATTCAAAAAGTCGAGGGCGGGGATAAACCCCGCCCTCTCTCATGGGAAACCGCCACCAGGTTCAGGGGAGAGGGTCAACCCCTCCCCTGCTGGTTCATTTCAAATACGTGGTGTTCCGGACAGACACTGACTAATGATGCTCATGGACATAGAACGGCCATTTGTGGAAGAACCATTCGTTCCAGAGCAGAGGAATGATATACCAGAAATTCCAGATAAGGGACTCGCCGTTGAGATATCTTTCGGCAAGGTCTCCCTGCATGTGATGGATTCCCAGTCCCCAGTACCCGAAATTGACCACATAATAGATGAAATAAGTAATGGCCATCAGGACCAGTACGCCGAAAGTCCTGAACCAGAATCCGCCCCATGAATCCTTGTCGGCCATTGGCACCATGTCATCGAAATAATGATGCCAGGCCAGGAACGGAACCAGTGTGAATCCGGCTATCTCCGCGGCGTGATACCAGAGGAAGCGGATAGGATTGCCGTGGTCGGAGGCGGGCAGGTGATGGATCGCATCCTCCATGTTTATCCACAGGGGCTGCAGCTTCACAAGGGACAAGGCAACCAGGTAGCCGAGGATGACAGTGCATATGAAAGAAATTAAACCCTTCCATGGCTGGGGAAGATTTATTAGAGACCAGGGCTTCATTCGCCATACGTTCGCGGTGATGAACAAGATTACGATCATCCACTCCCACCAGCCGAATACCCAGTGTACGTGACCAGTGCCCGCGATGCCCGCCCACCATGGGCGGCCAAAGGCGATTCCCGTTCCGAATAATACTTCCCACACCAGTCCCCAGAAAGGAACAATGAGGACCGTGTAGAAGAAAAGGGTCAACAGAGAGGTCCATCCGAGTTCCGCTAATCCTGCCTGCGGCTGAGTGAGATCGCTTGGACGTATGGGCCATTTACCGAAAAAAATGGTAACAACGGGATATGAGAAAAACCCTATGAGAACAAATGTAACAATAGCCCGTTCGGCAAATTTGCCGGACGGCGCTACAAGCGCTGCAAGATCGAGCGTAGCTTTCCCCTTGGCCGGTGCGATAGCCACAGCCGCTTCGAGACCCGATTCACTCAGAAAATTGAAACCCAGCCCCAACACCCTGTAGAAAACAACATAAATCATGAACCAGACTACAACGAGGTTCACTATGGTCTCGACAACTCCTCTTACCGGCGGGGAAAGATTCTGAAAAGGCCAGTCGCCCATAAACATGTGTTGCCACAGACCTACTAGAATCATCATTGCGAGGATCATGACGAATGGGTATGGAAAAGTTGCCCAAGGGCCTCTCGGATCGCTGAAAAGATACCATGTAAACCATGCGACTATTAAGAATACAATGTTTGAAATAATACCGGTGGCCGGCTGGCCCCATCGTGGTTTCAGAACGTCTGCCATGTTTTCCTCCTTCTTGGATTAATGCCGTGCTTTTCTTGGAAGCGCCCCGATTTGCGGCAATTCTGGAACTACTTCACCTCCTTCCGGTTCGAACGTCATTGGCCCATGGCGGACCGTATTGTTGGCAAACTGTTCATAATATGTTCTGAAAAGGTTGGAACGCTACGGAAAGGAAAGATCAGACCGGACCCCGGGGATGCGATATCGCGCTTGCTCCTGTGTGTTTGGGTTATTCCCACCGAACCGGTCAGGTACAATCCCTGGGAGGAGTAATTATACGTTTCGGATCAAATGGAACGAGCGACTGTGATACAGTCAGCAGCGAGCAGGGCCGATTGCTGAAATGTAGAGCTCAGGGATTTGCACAATCTTCTACTACTCTAAGTTAGGAGGGACAGTCAAGCGGAATTTGTTTGACAATACCTTCATACTTTGGTTAATTCCATAAACGGGCGTCCGAACGTGACCTGCTCATACTGGTTGTGTGTTCGATCAATTTCTCCCTACTGTTTTTTCCCCCTGTTTCCCGGTTCGCCCTTTGGTTCAAGTGGTTTCCTGGTCAGGCCGGATTTTTGTTTCTTCCCCGTTTTTTATCGTCGCATTATAATTGTGTGAGTGTATCCAATCGTTTGCGGTTGTGTCGAATTTCGGCTGCTTGTCTCCACAACGTGGTGATCCGATCTCTTGAGTTGAAGCTGTTCTGAACAGGACCCTCACTCATCGCTTTCAGGAGGTAAAAGAATGGGAAAAAAAATCCTTTCCGAATCAGCGCTCGAAAGCATTGAACAAGAATACGCCGAGTGGCTGGATGAATACCAGAAGGCTCTCAAGAAAATGCCGGAGCGGCTCACCCGGTTCTCTACCATTTCCGACCTTGAGACCAAGCCGATCTACACTCCTCTTGACGTTGCAAAGAAGCACCATTGGGAAGACATCGGCTTTCCCGGTAAATACCCGTTCACCAGGGGCGTTCAAAGCACCATGTACCGGGCCCGCCTCTGGACCATGCGCATGTTCGCGGGACTGGGCACTTCCGAGGACACGAACGCGCGGTTCCACTATCTGATCAATCACGGTGAAACCGGCCTCAGTACCGCTTTCGACTTCCCAACCCTCATGGGATACGATACGGACTCTCCTCTTGCGCGGGGCGAGTGCGGCAAATGCGGCGTTGCAATCGACACCCTTGAGGACATTCAGCGGCTGTTCGCAAACATCAACCTGGAACAAGTCACCGCGTCGATGACGATCAACCCTCCCGCCTCGATAATGTGGGCCATGTACATCGCCAATGCCGAAAACGAGGGCTACTCCCGCAAGAAGCTGGGCGGCACGATTCAGAACGACTGCCTCAAGGAGTTCATAGCGCAGAAGACGCTCATGCTCCCTCCCGAACCGAGCCTGAGACTGGTGACGGACACCGTTGAGTTCGGAACCAGAGAGGTGCCCCGCTGGAACACGATCAGCATAAGCGGCTACCACATCAGGGAAGCCGGATCGACTGCCGTTCAGGAACTTGCCTTCACGATCTATGACGGCATTACATATGTCGAAGAAGCCATCAAGAGGGGGCTCAAAGTTGACGAATTCTCCGCCAGGCTCTCCTTTTTCTGGAATTCCCATGTCGATTTCTTCGAAGAAATTGCCAAGATGCGCGCGAGCCGCCGCCTGTGGGCGCGAATCATGAAAGAACGCTTCGGAGCGCAGGATCCCAGGTCCATGCTGTTGCGATTCCATACCCAGACGGCCGGGTGCTCGCTTACCTCGCAGGAACCCTACAACAATGTCATCCGGACTACCACCGAAGCTCTTGCGGCGATTCTCGGCGGCACCCAGTCTCTGCATACCAATTCGCTGGATGAGGTCTACATGATTCCCAGCGAGGAAGCCGTGCTCATCGCGCTGCGCACCCAGCAGATACTGGCTGACGAATGCGGAGTCACGCACGTGATCGATCCGCTGGCAGGATCCTATTTCGTCGAGGCGCTCACCGACAAGATGGAGGAAGAAGCCGAGGCCTATATCCGTAAGCTCGATGAAATGGGCGGGATGGTTGCGGCCATAGAACGGGACTACCCGCAGATGGAGATTGCCGATGCGGCTTTTCATTTCCAGCGGCAGGTTGAGTCGGGAGAAAAAACCATAATCGGAGTGAACAAATATACCTCCGACCGGCCGGAACTGGAATTCGTCCTCAAGATAGACGACGAGATCGAACGGATGCAGGTCGACCGCACCAACCGTTTCAAGGAAAAGCGCGACAAAGTCAGGTTCCGGAAGGCGATGGACGAGCTGAGGCGCAGGTGCGAAGGACCGCCGTGCTGGGAAAACAACGTCATGCCAGCCCTTATAGAGGCGGTCAGGGCAGGGGCAACCGAACAGGAATGTTGCGATCTCTACAGGGACGCCTTTGGAATCTACACCGATCCCGGAACTTTCTAGAAAACGCGGAAGCGGGAAGCGGGAGGGGAGCATAAGAGGGTTTTCTTCCGGCTCCTTGCTCCCTCCTACCTAAAGGAGGCAGGTTTCCATGGAAAATGCGAGGAAGCTTCGTATATTGGTTGCCAAACCAGGCCTGGACGGCCATGACCGGGGCGCCCGTGTAGTGGCCCGCGCCTTTCGCGATGCGGGCTTCGAAGTCATCTACACCGGATGCCATCAGACCCCGGAGCAGATCGTGAGTACTGCCATTCAGGAAGACGTGGACCTGATCGGGCTTAGCATACTCTCGGGCGCGCACAGATATTCCTTCCCCCGTATCCTCGAGCTTTTGAGGCAGAACAATGCGGAAGATATATCGGTGGTAGGCGGCGGCATATTCCCTATGGAGGATGTCCCCAAACTCAGGGAGATCGGCATAAAGGAAGTATTCGAACCCGGAGCAAAACTCAAGGACATCATAGACTGGGTCAACGACAACATCAGGCCGCGCAGGGGGGTCGAGCTTACAAAACAGACAAACTGAGATGGCAAGCGGCGCACTCCGACCATCAAATCATTATGATTCGCCGGAAATTAAGCTCCACTGCCTACTGCAAGGTTTAGCTCATGGACATAATTGAACGGATCGTCTCTGGCGACGTAAGAACCATAGCCCGTATCCTTCGAGATATCGACGATGAGATTCCAACGGCCTTGAACATTCTCCGGGAACTCTATCCACACACTGGTAAGGCCTACGTTGTCGGTTTCACAGGCTCTCCGGGTGTCGGCAAGAGCGCTCTTGTCGACCAGATCGCCATCAACTACCGCAAGGCAGACAAAACACTCGGGATATTGGCGGTCGATCCAACAAGCCCCTTTACCGGAGGGGCCATACTGGGCGACCGCATCCGCATGCAGCGGCATTTTCTCGACCCGGGTGTTTTTATCCGCAGCCTTGCCACGCGCGGCCATTTCGGGGGCCTCTCGAAGTCCACCAACGATATGGTAAACGTTCTGGACGCAGCCGGTAAGGACGTGATCATAGTCGAAACTGTGGGCGTTGGTCAGGACGAGGTCGAAATCGCAAACAGCGCCCACACAACCGTATTAGTGACAGTACCGGGAATGGGGGACGACATCCAGGCGATCAAGGCCGGCATCATGGAAATCGGCAATATTTTCGTGGTGAACAAAGCAGATCGCCAGGGTTCCCGGAAAACCGTCCGCGAACTGATGAACATGATCGAACTTGGCGCCAGAAGGCATAACGGTGGAGATTGGGATCCCCAGATCGTTGAAACCGAAGCCATAAAGGGCCGGGGGATCGAAAAGCTCTACGAGGCCATCGAAAAACACAGGGGCTACCTTCTCGCTACTCACTCCGACAAGTGGCGGGGAATTCTGGAAAAGCGCGCCAGAATCCAGCTCATGAGCGCTCTAAGAGATCAGGCGTTCAAAACTATCCTGGAGAGGATCGCAGGGCGTGGAGGTTCCCTCGATGAAATGGTGCAGAAGATCGTTGACAAGCAATCCGATCCCTATACGATCGTCCAGCAGATTATCGACAGGGAATTGAAGTAATCAGGCTGCTTTTGACTTAACTAAAAATTCAAGACTCTAAAACCGGCGGCCCTTCTGAGACCGCCGGTTTCGTTTTCATTGAGCGCCGGTAAAGGCGCTGCGCGTTCTTACTTCAGCAGAGGCACGATCAGCAGCGCGACAATGTTGATGACCTTGATCATCGGGTTGATTGCCGGTCCTGCCGTATCTTTGTACGGGTCGCCTACTGTGTCGCCTGTAACCGCCGACTTGTGAGCGTCCGAACCCTTGCCGCCGTACATGCCGTCTTCGATGAACTTCTTCGCGTTGTCCCATGCGCCGCCGCCGCTCGTCATCGCGATGGCCTGGAACAGCCCGGTGATGATCGAGCCGATGAGCACGCCGCCCAGGGCCTCTTTACCGATCAGGAATCCAACCAGGATCGGTGCGGCCACCGGGATGAGCGCCGGAAGCATCATTTGCTTGATGGCGCCCTTGGTGACGATGTCAACGCACTTCCCATATTCGGGCTTCGTGGTGCCTTCCATGATGCCCGGAAGTTCACGGAACTGGCGGCGGACTTCCTCGACAACGCTGCCTGCCGCCTTACCAACGGCCTCCATGAGGAGCGAGCCGAACAAGTAGGGCAGAAGACCTCCGATGAAAAGACCCACTATGACTTTCGGGTTCGAGAGCTCGAAGGAGACCTTTGCGCCCGGAAAGGATCGGGAGTATTCGGCGAAAAGCACCAGGGCGGCAAGGGCCGCCGAACCGATCGCGTAACCCTTCGTAACGGCCTTGGTGGTGTTGCCGACCGCGTCCAGAGGATCGGTGACGGCTCGCACACTTTCGGGAAGCTCCGCCATTTCGGCGATGCCGCCCGCGTTGTCCGTGATGGGGCCGTAGGAGTCGATGGCGACAACGATCCCGGTCATCGAGAGCATCGCAACTGCGGAAAGAGCGATTGCAAAAAGACCGCCGCCGGAATTACCCGCAAAACCTCCGCCAAGCTGGTAGGCCCACATGATCGCGCCGCAGATTACCAGGGCGGGGGCGGCTGTAGACTTCATGCTGACCGCAAGACCAGCGATAACGTTAGTCCCGTGGCCGGTGACGCTGGCTTGGGCAATATGCTTGACCGGGTTGAAGCTCTTGGAAGTGAAGTACTCGGTTATCATGACGATCAGGCCGGTCAACGCGAGACCTATGACCGCCGTGGTGAAAACGCTTGTTGCCGTGAAGCCGCCGGCCTGCATGTTGGGTTGTTTCAGGAACCACTGGGAGGCGAAATAAAAGGCTGCCGCCGCCAGTATACCTGCGACCGCGAGGCCTTTATAGAGCGCGCCCATTATGTATTCGTTCTTGCCAAGGCGCACGAAGAAGGTGCCGATGATCGAAGCAACGATCGAGATGCCTCCGATCAGAAGGGGGAATTCTACCCAGGGGCTGTTGGCGTCCTTAAAAACAGTTCTTGCCAGCAGCATCGCCGCGACAAGCGTAACCGTGTAGGTCTCGTAGAGGTCTGCCGCCATGCCCGCACAGTCGCCGACATTGTCGCCGACGTTGTCGGCGATGACCGCGGCATTTCTCGGATCGTCCTCGGGGATTCCGGCTTCAACTTTTCCGACCAGGTCGGCGCCGACGTCAGCAGCCTTGGTGTATATGCCGCCAGCGATACGAGCGAAAACGCTCATGAGCGAGCAGCCGAATCCGAGGCCGACAAGGGCGGGGAAGACGCTTTCGACAGGGGCCATCGATTTGGCCACAAGGTAGAAGCCGGTAATGCCGATCAGTCCGAGGCCGACGACCATGATCCCCGTAACCGACCCGCCTTTGAAGGCAACCGAAAGCGCCGCCTGAATGCCGCGTTTTGCAGCTTCAGTCGTTCGCACGTTGGCTTTGACTGACACCATCATGCCGATGTAGCCCGCAATGGCGGAACCGCACGCACCGATAATAAACCCGATTGCGGTCCATATCCCCAGGAAGAACAGTAGCAGTCCGGAAATGACGACGGCGACGACGGCGACGGTCTTGTATTCCCTGTTCAGAAATGCCGTGGCGCCTTCCCGGATTGCTTCCGAGATTGCCTGCATCTTTTCGGAACCGGCGCTCTGCTTGGTGACCCAGGCCGCGGTCACCAGAGCGTAGATGACGCCGAGACCACCACATGCGAGGGCAAACATGGCGATCAAACTTGCGTTCATTTAAACCTCCTTGTTGAATTGTTTTGATTTAATCGAATTGATGACGCTCTGAGAGGCAGGGGACGCCCCTCGATTTTTTGCCCGATCCTGTTAAATTAAGTCCTCCTTCCAGCAATATAATTATATAAAGAGGCCGTAACTAGCTCCGGATGAACTTCATCACCTGTAATTAGTGAAACGATAGTCTTGTTACGCGGGTTGTTCCGTCTCGTTCCGGCAGGGTACCATAGATGAACTGGATCCAATCTGACTAGCCAGGTGGGAACGGAAATGAGGCGGATTCAGGCTCGCACTACGTAGACATATTTCTCTAAAACCTTCCGGAGTTTCGCCTGACTACTGAGAGACCATAAAACACGATGGTTTCCCACGCGCGCGACAAACCTAATGGAAGCCCATCGGCTTGTCAAGAAAAACTAATCTCTTGCCGGAAAAAGTGATCCTTACCGGTCTAAATCTCGACTTCGTCTGCAGGCTCAGCCATAAACACCGTGAAATCCCCGACCTGTCCACCCGCCCGCAAAATGTCCTCCCGCCTCCGGCGCCGTTCATTGCGCTCGATGTGCACCAGGGCGAGCGAGCGGGCTTTGGCCCTGCGGGCAAAATCGATGCAGTTCGTGATGGTTCCGTGTGTAAAAGAGCGACTTGCCGCCCGCCTCAATCCGGACGGCCAGCTCTCTTTGTGCCCATGTATGGCGCTTCGCCGGCTAGTGTATTGTCAACTAAGTGTCCATGTGTTGAGGTCCGACCGTAACCCGGCGAAGCTTGTCCCGGAAGTGTTGAATCCGGGAGCCGGGGTCCAGTGCCTTAAGCAGCCGAAAGAACTCTGGATTCCGGCTTTAGCGCATTGCCGTCAACTTAAGGAGATGTTCTTAAGTGGCCTCGGTTTCCGAGGTTTGCTACACTGTATTGCTGGCCGGGTGGCCCGGATAATCATGCCCCCCTTTTCTAAAGGGGGACCTCGTATTTCCCCCCTTTTCTAAAGGGGGACCTCGTATTTCCCCCCTTTCCTAAACGGGGGCTTCGTATTTCCCCCCTTTCCTAAAGGGGGGCAGGGGGGATTTTACCGGGCGCGAGGCGCAGCAGGTCTGGCGATAAGCTGACGAAAACACGGAGGTGCTAATGGAGCGGAAGGTCTTTGATCTCCGGGGCCATACCTCGCGGAGCGTGGACAACAAACTTAAATCCCGTGCCACCCCCAAAAGTCCATGCCAACCTGTAGCCTCTTAAGTTGACGGCAATGGGCTTTAGCGGGAATGACGCGCTGCTGCTCTGAGCATGTTAGAATTAAGTTGACAATGCACTAGTTTCCATCCGGAAAGTGCCCTTTCCCGCCCCCGGATCAGAGCCTGCCCCGGAAGTGGGCTTTATCCGGGGTCCGGGGCAGGCTCTGGCTGTGTCAATCACCGATCTCGACGCTCCGCGAGCCGGTACCTATGTACGCCTCCGCGCAAACCCTTGATTTCCTTGCCAGGACGAAAATCTCCCGACTAAAGTCGGTATGAGCAATGACCAGATTAAGCCGCCTTTCCGAATTGGAAACGCGCAGTATCTCATCCGGAGTTTCCGGATGGATATCAGCTAACCCCGGCCGCTTCCACAACTTCTCCCGGCTCGACCGTCTGAAAACCGATAATGCTTCACCGACACCAATGAATTTTACTTTCACTGTCTTAGCCCCTTGCGGCATGCTCTCCTGCGTTCTATGCCCTTGGGCAGCCTCGGGACATGTAAAAACCGGGACTTTGCAAAAGAGTTTCTTATACCTAATTTAGAACAGACATTTATATGCGGCAAACCGAATTTGTTCTAGAATACCGGGTGTCCTGAATTATTCGGGTTTGAGCGGTTTGCAATGTACGAATCGAGGAGGAGGGTTCATGAAGTCTAAACACTTTTTCCCGGTTTTGGTTCTCATGATGTTCTTCTCCGGCTGTGAGAACGTATCCAGCCAATATCTGGTCGGACAGAAGCCTCACGCTGTCAAGACCGAAGAATGGGCTGGAGAATGGTCTACGGATTGCTCGGGTGAAGAAACTATCAAAATAGAAGTGCTTGATAAGGACAAAGGCATCATCAGGGCCACTCAGATCAAAACCAGCCCCGGAAGCTCCGAGGAATCATTTGATTGCTACCTGCGGGAAGCAGGCAACTGGATATTCGCAAACGCCGCGATCAAAGGGGAAGCCGACTTCTACCCGGCACGTGTAAAAAACCTTAAAGGCCGCCAGATAATCATCTGGTTTCCAGACCCGGAGAAGTTCAAACCTCTGGTTTTTGAAAAAAAGCTACTGCCCGGCGAATGGCATGGACGGGATATTTCTCTTGGTTTGCTAAAACCCGAGCACCTGGAGCTGATAACGTCCGGTCGGGAAGGAGTTCTTTTCAAGTGGGACGAGCCGGCTGTCCTTATCAGGCATGGGGAAACCCCTGCACACCGGAATTGATATATTTTGATCCCGGGAAGATGGACTTGAGGATAGATTGCTGAAAAAGCGAACTTATTCTTTGCGTGGCAGTACAAACACTTCAAAAAACTGAAGCGCCGCTCGCGGCTCAAAGAGCCGCTGGCTGGCACATAACCCGCGCCAGCCCACGTTGGACCGCGTCTTTCAGACGCTGTGGGTCTGGCTGCGGGTGGCCTGGAGAAAGCTCATGGCGGTAAAAAACAAATTTGAACTGATTTTCGAGAAGCAAATTCGAGAACTCAAGGGCCTCGTGCGGTTTTACAGGCACATCCCGACCGGCGCCGACCTCCTTTCGATTATAAACGACGATGATAATAAAGTGTTCGGCATCTGCTTTCGCACACCACCGTCCGACTCGAGCGGAGTAGCTCATATTCTTGAACACTCTGTCCTTTGCGGTTCCAGAAAGTACCCGGTAAAAGAACCTTTCGTCGAGCTCGTGAAAGGCTCACTTAAGACCTTTCTCAATGCCTTCACCTACCCTGACAAGACCTGCTATCCCGTCGCCAGTCAGAACGCCCGGGATTTCTACAACCTGATCGACGTATATCTGGACGCGGTTTTCTACCCGCGCCTGACGCCCTTCGTTTTCGAGCAGGAAGGATGGCATTACGAGCTTTACGACCCCGAGGCGCCGCTTGCAATCAAGGGCGTGGTCTACAACGAAATGAAAGGGGTTTATTCCTCGCCCGACAGCATGCTCTCGGAACTTTCACAACAGTCTCTTTTCCCCGACACGACCTACGGGCTGGATTCGGGCGGAGACCCCGGGGTAATCCCCGGCCTTACTTACGAACAGTTCAAGTCGTTCCACGACAGGTTCTACCATCCTTCAAACGCCAGGATTTATTTTTACGGCAATGACGATCCGGACCGAAGGCTGGAAATAATTGAGGAATACCTCAAAGATTTCAGCCTGCGCGAGCCCGAATCCGTCGTGCCCCTTCAGGCTCTCAAAACCATGCCCGTCCGAGTTGTTCGCTCGTTTGCAGCGGGTGCCGGCGAGGCTGTCAAAGACGGGCCTAGAGGCATGGTTACCCTGAATTGGCTTCTTCCTGAAGTGACCGATTCTGTCCTCAATCTTGCCTTTCAAATCTTGGAATACGTGCTTATCGGCATGCCGGGTTCCCCATTGAAGAAAGCCCTGATAGAATCCGGGCTCGGCGAAGATATTGCCGGAGGGGGCCTTGAGACCGAGTTGCGCCAGCTCTACTTCTCTTCGGGTCTTAAGGGAATCCGCACCGGGGATGCCGACAAGGTTGAAAATATCATCTTCGAGACTTTGTCAGCTCTCGCCCGGGACGGCATTGACCCTGCAACCGTCGAAGCGGGGGTCAATACGATTGAATTCAGACTCCGCGAAAACAACTACGGCAGCTTCCCGCAGGGTCTGGCGGTGATGCTGCGCGCACTTTCCACCTGGCTCCATGAAGCCGACCCCACCTCCCTGCTGGCCTTTGAATCGCCCCTGAACCGGGTAAAGGAAAATCTGAAATCAGGAGGTTTCCTGGAGGGCCTCATCCGCCGCTACCTTCTCGAAAACCCCCACCGGACGGTTGTTTTGCTCCAGCCGGAGCCTGGACTGGCTGAAAAGGAAACTGAAGAGGAAGCCAAAAAGTTGGAGAGAATCAAACATTCGTTTTCGGTCGACGAAATTCGCCGCCTAATCGAAAACGCCAAAACGCTGCAAAGGATTCAATCGAGTCCGGATTCGCCGGAAGCCCTGGCCACCATTCCGGTGCTGAAGATTTCCGACCTGGACAGGCGCAACAGAGTAATTCCCATAGAACCAGGGCCTGTCGACGGCGTGCTCTGGTTTTACCACGATCTTTTTACAAGCGGCATAACGTACCTGGACGTTGGGTTCAATCTTCAGGTCCTCCCCCAGCAGTATTTGCCCTACGTGCCCCTTTTCGGCCGGGCCCTGATCGA
Organism: uncultured delta proteobacterium; assembly: GCA_963805125.1. Taxonomy (GTDB): domain Bacteria; phylum Desulfobacterota; class Syntrophobacteria; order Syntrophobacterales; family Syntrophobacteraceae; genus SbD1. The sequence continues at coordinate 1,374,434 of CAWDTD010000003.1, forward strand.
GATGGGGACCGACTTTCAGGATTTCGTCTCTCTGTCGCAAAAGATCAGCCGGAAGACCGGAGGCATCCGACCGGAGGTGTTCGCTTCGGCCGTGGCCGAAAATGGGGCCCCTGCCACGTGGCTTTTCCTGCGGGGCAAAAGCATGACTCCACAGGTAGGCGAACTTGCGGATATCCTTGCGGAAGTCCTGGGCGCCGTGAAACTGGATGACAGGGAACGGTTCCGGCAAATCGTACTGGCGGAAAAGGCCAGGCAGGAAAGGAAAATTGTCCCTAACGGCCACCAGATAATCAATCAGCGTATCCGCGCTCATTTCAACCAGGCGGACTGGGTAAGGGAGCTGACCAACGGAATAAGTTATTTTCTTTTCCTGGGACAGCTTGCCGGGGAGATCGACGAAAACTGGGCCAAAGTGGTCTCGGAACTCGAAGAGGTCCGCAGGCTGCTTACCAACCGGTCGGCAATGGCCCTCAATTTGACCGCCGAGAGAAAAGACCTCCGCCTGATCGAGCGTCCCGTGAGCCACTTCCTGAGTTCCCTTCCGGACCGGACAACAGCGGTGCAGACATGGCAACCCCGCCTTTTCCCGCAGTTCGAAGGAATAATGGTCCCCTCGCAGGTAAACTTCGTGGGAAAAGGTGCGGACCTGTACCGCGAGGGGTACCAACCGCATGGATCCAGCAACGTCATAACGGGCTATCTCCGAACTTCCTGGCTCTGGGAAAAGGTGCGGGTGCAGGGAGGCGCTTACGGCGGGTACTGCCTCTTCGACCGTATGTCCGGGGTTTTCACCTTTGTGTCCTATCGCGACCCGAACCTGCTGAAGACAATTGAAAACTTCGACGGTACGGCACAATTTCTGCGCACCGCCGATCTTCCCGAAGATGAGGTCCGCAAGGCGGTAATCGGGGCCATTGGAGACCTCGATTCCTACATGCTGCCGGATATGAGAGGCTATGTCTCGATGCTGCGCCGCTTCGCCGGCGACTCCGAAGAAGTCCGCCAAAAGATGCGCGACCAGATTCTGGGCACCACCGCAAAAGATTTCAGGGCCTTTGCCGAGGTGCTCGATAAGGTAAACAGGGACGGGATCGTAAAGGTGCTGGGGTCTCAGGCCGCCATCGAGTCGACCCTCGTCGAACGCCCCCGGTGGCTTGAGACCTTCAGGCTGCTATAGCTTTTCCGGCTTGCAGAGGTTCTTTTCTTCGGCGGCGGCCCGTCCGCAATTGCCGCAAACATATTTAGGCTTGCGGACTAATTTTTTGTATTCGTCAAAATTTGATTCGATAAACCCGATGTTCTGAAGATAGCACAGGTGCTCCTCGTGATGGGGATGGGGCATTTTCTTATCAGCCATTTTATTGTTCCTTTTCTAATTGTCGAAAATTATCACGAACTGTTTCCCGGATGCTTCAATTGCTCTCCTGCATCACAGGAATTAAAATAAACATCTCGCTGCCCACGTGCAATGCTCCCTGGATCAGAGGCCCTCCCCAAGGTCCTCTCCCCCTATTATGCTGTTCAGTTTGTTTATCAGACTCTCCTGGGATTTCGAGCATTTCTCGCATGAACCAAGGTGGTCCAGGAATGCCGTGATGTTCCATCCTTCGTAAGTTTTTATCCCCAATTCAACGGGGTCCTTCCCACAAAGGAACTCCAGCATCTTCGACTCCTGTCAGATGTTTTCAGATGGTCTATACAGCAAATATGTCAAATGAGGAATGAAAAAAGCGATTTCCACAAAAGTCTCCAATTTGTAACAAATTTTTGAGCTCCGTTTCGAAAATTTTCGCTGATCAACCATTTTATTATACTTCTTCACTTGACATGTGAATCGAACCGGGTATTCTACGACAGAAATCTGGTTTGGAGCAGGGGCGGAATAGGCGTTATCACCAATTGCTTGAAGCAGGAAACCAAAAAGGTGTTACATGACAGACTGAAAAAGATTATCCAGGGTTCTGGTTTGCCGCTCGGGCGATTTGCGAAAAAAACCGGCGTTTCCAAGAACACGCTGATAAACTACCGCGATGGGGTGACATCACCTGCGGCAGCATTTCTGGAGACGGTGTGCCGGGAGTTTTCGGCCGATCCCGGCTGGTTGCTCCTGGGTGAGGGAACCGCCGGGGACTGGCGCTGTTGCGCGCGAATCGGCCGGAAACGGAAGCGGGGATCACGCCCTTATTCCGCTTCTGGAATCGCGTGTGACCGCAGGCCCGGAAGGTGAAATCCTGTACGGCGAAATCGCGGACTACTATCCTTTCAGGAAATGGTGGATCGAGAAGCTGGTGGGAAAAAACCCGGAGCGGCAAAGGAGTCTTTTTCTGATACGAGTCAGGGGAGATTCGATGTCGCCCACTATAAACCAGGGTGAGACGGCCCTGGTGGACGCCAGCGAGGCCGAGCGCCTGGAGGTGCTCGCGGGGCGCATATACCTCGTGATCCTGCCGGATGGGGCCGCAGCTCTCAAAAGGTTGGTCCTGAGCGGGGACGACAGCGGCCTGAAGCTGGCCTGTCTTTCCGACAACACGGCAGACTACCGCCCGTTCGAATTTGCCCTGGATCCGGGAAAAAGCCTCAAGTCGTACGTGTTGGGGCGCGTGCGATGGGCAGGCGGGGAGTTTGATTAACCGGGGGGAGACAAATGAGCACCGCGAATTATACCGGCAAAGAAGCGGCATCCATTAAATATGAACTGCTCAGGGCTTATCTGGAGCCGCTCTTCATGATCATCGGTCAGCGGGAACCAAGGATTGGCTACGTGGGCTGCTCTTACGGACCCTGGCAGAAGGGCCGCCAGGACCCCGGCGAGCCAGTTTCGGTTGCCGTCTCTCTGGCCGTCATGGAAAAGTGCCATAACGAGTTGTCGGAAAAATTCAGGAAGAACGTCCAGTTTCGTGGATTGTTCATTGAAAGGGACAAAGAGCCTTTTGGCAGGCTTGAGAGTTTCCTGAAATCCGAATCCTGGAATGGTGTCGAAGCCCATTGCCTCAGGGGTGATTTCTGTGATCTGCGAAGCGAAATAGTGTCGTGGTGCGGCAATCGGGATTTTTGTTTTTTCTTCATTGACGCTAAAGAATGGAGGCATATCGCAATTCCAACCCTGGAGCCCCTCCTGGGCAGGCCCTCATCCGAGTTTCTCATCAATTTCATGTTTGATTCCATTGTTCGCCCTCATGGTGAAACGAGCTTCGAGGAGCATATCAGGGCAATTTTCGGCGAGGCGCCGGATACTTCCAATATCGGCCCGGAAGAAAGAGAAAGGTTCCTGTTCAACCTATACTGCCGCAAACTCAAGGCTTCCGCGCCGATAATCGAAGGAGCAATTCCGCGTTGCGTGCACATGAGGGTCCTCGATCCCAGAAGAGATCACACGGTTTACGACCTTGTCTATCTGACATGGAGCCCGCTGGGGATCGTAACTTTTACGGATGCTTCGGAACAACTGGAGATGGAGCAGAAGAAGGTGAGGGCCCTGGCCAGGCAGTCGAAAAAAGTCAAGCGCAGCCGCCAGCTTGAGCTTTTTTCGGCGGACAGCTTCGGTGGAGATAATCCGGCGGTCGATTCGACAAAAGTAAAAGAGTACTGGCTGGCTAAACTGTCGCATGCTCCGAAGAGGTTCGGGGTTACCGAATTTGCCGATATGCTGGAAGAGACCGGATGGTTCATGGACGATTTTCAAAGAGCCTTTCTGGAACTGGAACGCGAAGGAAAGGTCAGAAATCTTGCCTCTTCCGGAATGCGGACCGGAAATCCCGTTCGCTATTGGGCCAATGGCAATCGGGGAGAGCCTCTTGAAAAGGCAGAGGAAAGGCGCCCCAAATCTCGATAAGGTGGGCCGGATCTTGCCGGGCAGGCTCATGTCGCCAACTGAGTCCAGCCTCGGGGATCATGCGGCAGTGGGCCGGTTCTCCCTCTCCCGTTCACTTTGACACCTGGCGCACACAGCGGCAGTCGGTTCGACCCGCAGGCGCTCTATATCGATGGAGTCCGAGCATTCTTGGCAGGTCCCGAAAGTGCCGTCCTTGATGCGCCGCAATAGTGACGAAATCTCATGGATCAACTTGTAGTTGCGCTGGAGGGGTTCGATGAATCCCCGGCCGCAGCGAGAAAACGCCGGATCGGCGATGTCCACGGGGCCATGGGCGCAATGGATCTCCGCAAGGGCGGAAAATAACACGTTCTGCCTCGCGATGATTTCTTCGAGAAGATTTCCCGGTGATTTTCCGAATTCTTGAGGCAGGTCTTTGTTCGTCACATTCCCTCCCGCTTCTCGCAAAGTCTGTCCGGTTTATCAGTCTGCCCGGCCGGATTAATTCATTCCAACCGGGGTGGAGCAGACAAAGATATGCCGCGCGCTTGCTTCTGGTAAGCCGGTAAACAGTCACCGCCAATCCTTAGCGCTCTATTTTTACGTGAGTGTGTCGGGTGTGTATCAATTCGGTTGTGTCCCCTGAAAAGGCCCGAATCGATCCGGTCAGCATTTCACTTGCGCGTTTGAATGGGGATCGCGTAATACGGAGGTGCGTTAAAGATTGTAGTAACGCAAAAGAGCGGGGGAATGATTCCCCCCGCATCCCCCCGGGCCTGCCCCGGACCCGATCCGGGGATTTCGGCCACACGCGCAAGCCCCACCGTGAGCCGGATCGTGGTCCGGACATGGAGAGCGGCGATGGGGGTGTGGGGGTTGGGGGGACAGCAGCTCCCCACGTTTTTAAACGCTTTTAATACTCTTTTGAACGCAACTTCGTGTAAGATTCCACCCCGGGTGTTCCAGGAGCTTAAAAGTAGCATTCTCAGGTGATAGCAAATAAAGGAGAAACAACTATGAGTGAGATGAGTTTCAAAGAAGCTGCCGTGCTTATCCGCGAGGATCTTAGACTCAAGACCTTCCCCGTGGCGGGCAAGTTTCTGCAAAACAAAGCCGATCTCCCCGAAAAGACTCGCCGGCCCTCTGTCATGCTTGGGAAAAGGGTTGCCGTTTGCCAGGGGGTCACCATGGCCAGAAACTACGGCTGGACGGTAGGGCTCACAAAAGAGGATGTGATTTGTGTTCCGGCTTCGATAGTCTTCGGTTTCAGCGATTCTTTGGACCCGCCTGCTTCTCTCGCCAGGCTGTTTTGTGAGATAAACTTCTCCAGCACCGACGATCTTGCCCGAAAGGAAACTTCCTCCATGAGCCGGTTTGAAAATGGAGAGATCGAGGCAATCGTCCTGGCGCCGCTGGAGAAGGCGTCCTTTGAGCCGGACACGGTTCTCATCTACGCCAATCCCGCTCAGGTGATGCGTATGGCTCAAGCCTAGTCTTACACTACAGGAGAGCGCGTTTCGGGGGAATTCGGAGGCAAGGTGGAGTGCGATGAATACCTCATCGCTCCTTTTAAGAAGCAATCCCCGCGGGTGGTGATTCCCGGACAGGGTGAGCGTATCTTTGCCGCCACTCAGGATGATGAGATGGCCTTTGCAGTTCCGGGCAAATACTTCCTTGAATTTACCAAAGGACTCAAGGAGGCGGGCAAAGCGATCGGGGCGCGCTACCCCGTGACTCCCTATCAGAATTTCCAGCCGGAGTTCCCTAAAGCCCACAGGGAACTGGGCAAAGAACTGGGGATTCTGTAATGCGTCGGATGCAGGCAGGCACATTGACAATCTTTTTTTCTTGCTCCCTGCTCCCGGCTGCTTGTTAGACGAGTCTCTGGCGCAAGACTTCATAGAGGGCGACTGTTGCGGCGGATGCGGCGTTTAGCGAATCGATGGGGCCGGCGGCCGGAATTTGGACCAGCAGGTCACACTCTCTTCTTACCAGCGGGCGGATTCCCTTTTGTTCGTTTCCGATCACCAGGCAGAGCGGAACGGTAAAATCCGCCTGATATGATTTTTTGCTTCCCCTGACTTCGAGACCCGCCACCCAGTAGCCGGCCGATTTGAGCTGTTTGAGCGCCCTGGCGATATTGGTAACCCGCGCCACAGGGACATAAGCGGTGGCTCCCGCCGCGATTTTGATCACAGAGGCGCTCACACGCGCCGAGCGGTCTTTGGGGATTATCACTCCCTTCGCACCCAGAAAGCAGGCGCTCCTGATGACAGCCCCAAGGTTCTGCGGGTCCTGTATGCTGTCCAGGACAAGAAGCGGTTCCCGATCTCCAGGAGGTTTTTCTAGCAGCGTCTCAAGTTCAGTGTAAGGGAACTCCGATATCCTGAGGACCACTCCCTGGTGGTGCGCGTGGCCCGCCAGTTCCGTTATGCGCTCGCGGACGCTCCGGGTCACGGGTATGCCACGCTTTACTGCAAGCTCCTCGATCTCCTGCCCTCTGGAATCGCTTCGGGAAAGCACAAGCCCGCCTGCGGCAATTTTCCCCGCGCTAAGGACTTCCTTTACCGGATTTACTCCCGAAATCCAGATTTCACGTTCGGAGGAATGAATCTTCTTCATGGTTAAAACGAATTAAGGAATTCAAAGATTGAGCAATTGAGGGATTAAGAACAAATTCCTGAATCCATCAATCCCTCGATTCCATCAGAAAGGTCTTGAGCACGGGCGCCCGGCTTGTCCGGCTGGATCGGCCCGCCCGCAGGATTGACTTGAGGTCCTCGACCGCCTCTTCCAGGTTGTCATTGATGATGATGTAGTCGTACCAGGGCGATTCCAGAATCTCGCGCCGGGCGGCCGCAACACGGATGGCAAACTGCGCCTCGGTCTCGGTTGCCCGGTTGCGGAGGCGCTCTTCGAGCGCACGCATCGAAGGGGGTAGAATAAAGACCGTTTGCGCGGCCGGATAGGCGCAGCGCACAAGGCGCGCTCCCTGAACGTCTATGTCCAGGAGCACGTCGTCTCCAGCTTTGAGCCATTTTGCGACAAGGCGCCCATCTGTTCCGTAGAGGTGGCCGTGGACTTCAGCCCATTCCAGGAAGCGCCCCGAGCTTACTCCCCGCCGAAATTGCTCCATGGACAGGAAATGATAATCCTTCCCGGCGACTTCCCCGGAGCGCATCGGGCGGGTGGTGCTGGAGACGGAAAACCGCAGCTTTGGACAAGCTGCGGTTACTCTACGGATGATAGTAGATTTTCCGACTCCCGAAGGGGCCGATATGATGAAGAGCCGCCCGGCAGTGGCAGGAGGGGGCATAGACCTGTCCTGAAGTGCCAAAGGATTCTAAAGCTGCTTTAACAGGTTGGCCTCTTTGGAGTTTCCGTCCAGAAGAAGCCGTTGGGCGATGGTTTCGGCCTGAACGCCGGACAGGATTACATGGTCGCTGTCGGTGACGATTATCGAGCGGGTGCGACGGCCCATGGTCGCGTCTATCAACTTGTTTCCCTGCCTTGCGTCTTCTTTTAGCCTTTTCATGGGGGCGGACGCGGGCGATACGATCGCTACCACGCGATTAGCGATCACTGTGTTGCCAAAACCGATGTTGAGCAGTTTCACATCCATGTTTTCTCCTAATGCCGGCTGGAGCGGTTATGCGGAAAGCAACAAACATCCCCCCCTGCTTCTGTCGAAGGGCGCCGCCCTCGATCAGTTCCCAAATGACGCTGAATTCGCCAATTTTAGTGGTATCCATCCGGAAACACAGGATAAGACACCGCGTTTGCGATTCGGAAAAGAACCCTTTCCGGACGGCAGCCAGTCCGGTTCGCCCCCGGATCGATGTGTGCCTGGCCCCTGAGTTGGTCCTGTCGAACTGACCATTGGATTTTCGTAAAACGCCATAGAAAATGCAAGAGAATTCCTGCCAACCGCTCAGATTTTCTGAATTCGGGAATAATCATGACTCTTTGGCGGAAAAAAAGAAAATTTGATCAACTCGGAATGATTTATTTCCACCCCCTAAAGCAGTTTTCTGCGATCTGCCCCGTATTGATGAACGAAAATTCCGACTTATTTTCCAGTTGAGACCTTAATCGGGAAAAACAAAATGTTGACGCAACTGAATGACTTGTCTCCTGTTCTCGTGACCGGTTGCCGTACTCCCTTCCTGCGCTCGGGAACCGATTTCAAAGATCTTCTCACCTATGACCTGGCGCGCATTGTCCTCAAGGGGGTAATCGACAAAGCGAACCTGCCGCCCCGGGAAATCGAGCATGTTATTTTCGGATGCGTGCTAAACGAACCACGGACGAGCAACGTCGCACGCGAGGCCGTGATTGGTGCGAACTTGCCGCTTGAGATTACGGCCCATACCATTTCCATGGCCTGCATATCCGGCTCTCAGGCAATTTCGCAGGCCGCCGCCCTTATCGCGGGCGCTCAGGCCGATACGGCCATAGCCGGAGGAACGGAGAGCCTCAGCAACATACCCATTCTGCTCAAGCGCCCCATGAGGCACAAACTGATGGAGATGGGCCGGCTCAAAAATCCTGTCGCCTGGATCAAATGGGCCTCCGGGCTGCGGCCCGGTCACTTTCTCCCGGAGATCCCGGAGGTTGCGGAGTTTTCAAACGGTTTGACCATGGGCCAGAGCTCCGACAGACTCTCAGCCCGCTGGGGCGTCAGCCGGGAGGAGCAGGACCGGTATGCGTTGAGATCTCATCACCTCGCCTCCCGGGCGACCCTGAGTGGTCTCTTTTCGGATGAAATCCTCCCGGTGCGTGTCCCTCCCCGGTTCAAGACGATCGAAGAAGACAATGGGATTCGGGGCGACACCACCCTGGAAAAGCTGGCGAAGCTGCCTCCAGCCTTCTATTCTCCTTTCGGGACGGCAACCGCCGGGAATTCCTCTTTTCTCAGTGATGGTGGAGCGGCGGTCCTGCTCATGTCCTACCGAAAGGCCAAAGGCCTTGGGTACGACCCTATAGCGCGAATTGCCGGCTTCTCCTTCCACGGGTGCGATCCGGACGATGAGCTTCTGCTGGGTCCGGCTTATGCGGTCCCGAAGCTCCTCCAAAAAACCGGCGCCGCACTTTCCTCAATCGATGTTTTCGAATTCCATGAAGCCTTTGCCGGGCAGGTTCTCGCGAACTTGAACGCCCTCGACAGCGACGACTTTGCGCGTGAAAAGCTCGGCCTCCCCTCAAAGGTTGGCGAAATAAACAAGGACCGGCTGAACACAAGGGGAGGATCTCTTTCTATCGGCCACCCGTTCGGCGCAACGGGCATCCGCCTTCTCATAAGCTGCTGCAACAGGCTGAGGCGCGAAAACGGCAGCTTGGGCATTATCGCAAGCTGCGCGGCCGGCGGCCTCGGGCATGCAATGCTCATAGAGCGCCTGAGCTGAGACCGGATGCCCCGCGGAGCGTGGACAATACAGCTCATATAGGTCCTATTGGACTTATCGTTCCGGGGAGGATTCATGGATTTTGTGAGACTCGAAAAGCATGAAGACGGCGTCCTGTTCGCTTTCATCGATAATCCGCGCCACCGGATAAACACGGTGTCCGCACCGGTCATCTCGGGGATCGAAAGCGTGCTGGACGAAGTAGGGACAGATCATTTCGCAAAGGCCCTCGTCTTCATCAGCGCCAAGAAAGACAACTTCATTCTGGGGGCCGATATTCGGGATTTCGACAGGATGAGCGAACCCGAAGATGCAAGGGAAATCCTCACCCGCGTGCACGCCCTTTTCAACCGCATCGCCAACCTGCACTATCCGTCAATCGCCGCGATAAACGGGCCTTGTCTGGGCGGCGGCCTCGAGCTTGCGCTTGCCTGTCATTTCCGGATCGCCACCGACTCCGATAAAACCGTCCTTGGACTGCCTGAAGTAACGCTCGGGCTTCTGCCGGCGGCAGGCGGAACCCAGCGCCTGACCCGCACGGCCGGAATCAGAAGAGCTCTGCCGCTTATGCTTGCTGGAAAGAGCCTGAGCGCCGGCCAGGCAAAAGCTCTGCGCATAGTCGATATTGTAGTCTATCCGGAGGACCTGCCGAATACGGTAAAAAGGTGCGTGCCGTTTCTGAGAAAGAAATTCCCCGGGCGGGTTTCCTATCCCGCCTTGTTTTCCCTGGACTGGCTGCTCGGGGCTGTCCCGCCGGCCCGAAAGATCTATTTTAATGCTGCGCGAAGGCAGGTTGCAAGACAGAGCGATGAGCACTATCCGGCCCCTTTCAAGGTAATCGACTGCGTGGAAGCTGGAATTGCGGGTACAATGTCCGATGGCTTCAAGGCTGAAATAGAGGCTTTTGGATCACTGGTCGTGTCACCGCAGTCCCAGTCGCTTCGGCGCCTGTTCTTCGCCCGTGCGGGACTTAAGAAGAAACACTACGGGGCGGAGCCCGTGCGGGTGGACCTGATCGGAGTAGTTGGAAGCGGGTTCATGGGTACGGGTATAGCGGCGGTTTCGGCCTGGAGCGGCTACAGGGTGGCGATTAAGGACGTATCGCAGGAAAAGCTTTCGGCGAGCCTCAGGGGGATCCGGGAATCGCTGGACCGGCGGACCCGATCCCGCAAACTCAACCCCGTCCGGAGGGACAAGGTCTACAGTCTGGTCGTTCCCGTCCTGGATTACTCGGCTATTTCCAACGCAGGGCTGGTCATCGAGGCGATTTTCGAAGACCTTGGCGCAAAACATGAGGTACTGCGTGAAGTCGAGTCTGTAACTTCACCGGAGTCCATATTTGCCTCGAACACATCCGCGATTCCTATAAACCGCATTGCCCAAGCCTCGAAGCGTCCGCAAAACGTGATCGGAATGCACTATTTCTCGCCCGTGCAGAAAATGCCGCTGCTCGAAGTGGTCGTAACGGAGCACTGTGCGGACTGGGTCCTGGCCACTGCCGTCTCAGTGGGACGCAAACAGGGCAAGCCGGTGATCGTAGTCAAGGATGGACCCGGGTTCTATACGACCCGCATTCTGATGCCTTATACGCTCGAAGGGATAAAACTGATCGAAGAAGGGGCCGCTGTTGAGGATGTGGATGCCGCTCTCAGGGGGTTCGGCTTCCCGGTAGGGCCGCTCAAGCTTCTTGATGAGGTGGGAATAGACGTCGCGGCGCATGTTGCGCGCGAACTCGAAGAGTTTTTTGTCCACCGCGACCTCCACGCCCCAGCGGGCGTCGAATTTATGTTGAAAGCCGGGTATGCGGGTAAAAAAAAGGGCGTCGGATTCTACGACTACCAGCCGCGATTGATTGACAGGGTGAGCATTCCGGGGTTGGAACCTGCAAGGCCGGTCAATTCGAATGTCTATGGCTTCTTCGGCGGAGGCCGAAGAAAGAGCATCGATCCTTCGCAAATATGGAAAAGACTTGTATATCTGATGGCGAACGAAGCGGCCCTGTGTCTCCAGCAGGGGACCATTTCGAGTCCCGAGGACGGAGACGTCGGAGCGGTCTTCGGGCTCGGCTTTCCGCCTTTTCTGGGCGGACCGTTCCGCTACCTCGATTCGGCGGGAATACGGCGGGTCGTCTCGGAGATGGAAAATCTGTCCTCGACTCTCGGCCGCAGGTTTGAGCCCGCGCCCATCCTGGTTCATATGGCCGAGCATGAAGAAAAATTCTTCGCGCAGGATTGATACCGGATTGCCGCGGAACCGGCCCCTGCCCGCCGGGAAAGTGCGAATTCTTAGTCCTCCAGAGTGCTCAGTATTATTTCCTGCTCCACCATCTTGCCCTTGCTGAGGGCGGAGTATCTCTTGAACATCCAGAGTTCGGGGATTATTTCAGAGACTATTTGCCCGTCGTCGATGATTCGGACCACCGAACTCTCGGAGACCACTACCGCTACCGAGTTGGTCAGTTTCGTGATGGATGCCGCCGCCATATGCCTGCTGCCAAGACCAAGCGGCAGGTCAATTCCTTCTGAGAAAGAGTCCAGGTATCGGCAAGCCGAAATGACCGTTCCTTCATCGGAGACCACGAAGGCCCCGTCCAGTTGCGCAAGTTCCTTGACCGTTTCACGCATGTCGGTATCGGAAATTTGCTTCACTTTGGCGGGATGCCCCACAAGAGGGTCGAGAATCAGGCTTCGGGAATGCTTCATGACATTGTCAGCATCGGAGACCACGAACATCGTTCCGATTCTTCTGCCTTCCCTGCCCTCACGAGCGATCTCCACGGCAAGTATGATGACTTCCTTGAGAGTATTTGGATTTATACCTCTTTTCTCGGAGCATATCGTGCAGAACATATCCTCCGGCATTTTCATAAAGTACCTTTCCATATGGCGGCCCTCCTCCAACACGGTAACCAAAAGCAACGGGCGGGTTGCAAGAATTATATTCAGAAAGGGGAAGATATAATCTATAAAACCGCTTTGCCAAACCGGCAAACGGTAACGGCCCCGGAGGTCTGTAAAATCCCCTTTTCCGGTTGCTCAGTCCAGGTCTGTTTAATTTAATCATTCGAGGCCGGATTATATGGTATGAGGAAAAACTCTTCAGATGGGCTCAACCGGGGACCCCCGTTCTCGTAACGGAGGAGCTTGACGGTTTTTAGTTTTTGGTTGACTAAAAACTCAAAACTAAAAACTCAGACCTCACCAAAGCACGCCTTTTGCATGGTTTTTGGTCGGACAACTACCCGGAGGCGTGTGGTCATGGCAGTAAAGGTCGACGATTTTGGAAAAACCGGCAGGGTTGAAACCGACGCTAAGCCCACTCATTCAGCTAAATCCACCTCGAATGAAAAAGCCAAAAGCTCCAATGTGTTTCAAGCCCTTCTGAGCGCGTTAAAATCCAAAGAAAGCAGCCAGCCCGTCAGCAGTCCGCGAAACAGACCTGCATCATCACAGGTGGTCAAACACGATCATCACAAGCCATCGAAAAACCCCGGCGCCATCCGTGGCCTGAACGGACAGGACGTCAATAATCTGGCGGCATCGGCTCTGATTGCCATGGCAGCCATTTCATCCGGTCCGAACCGTATCGGCAGCTTCTACCCGCATGGGACAGGAAGCTCCGGTTTGTCGGCCAGGACTTCGAGCTTTGCCGGAGTTTGCGCATCCGGGCTGGACCTGAGGACCGGCCTGTGTCCGGGGCAGGAAATCGGCGCCCTGTCCGCTCGTTTCGAATCGGGTGAAAAAGGTCCGGGTGTGATAGGTTATGACCATCGTGGTGGAACATCCTACGGGACCTACCAGATTTCCTCCAGGGCAGGTACGATGAAGCTTTTTATCGATTACCTGTCCGAGCGCGCACCGGATTTGGCCGCTAAACTGAAAGCCGCCGGGCCGGCAAACACAGGCAGCCACTCCGGAAAAATGCCCCAGGTCTGGGAAAATATAGCAGCCACCGATCCAGTGCGGTTTGCTAAACTCCAATACGATTTTATTGATAAAACCCATTATCTTCCCGCCCTTCAGAAGATTTCGGATCGGACCGGCCTGGATATCTCAAAAGCTCCCAGGGCGCTTCAGGAGGTGCTCTGGAGCACGGCCGTCCAGCATGGCGCGAGGGGCGCGGCGAAAATTTTCGGCAAAGCGATCAGGCGCGCACAAGACAAAAACAATGGAGTTAAAGTGGCTCAGTTGATCGGCTCCGTCTACGATATGCGAGCGGGCCAATTCGGGTCGTCCGGATCGGGTGTCAGGGCGGCTGCCCGGAGCCGTTTCAGAGAAGAGGGGAGAATCGCTCTTGCCATGCTTTCCGACCCGTTTTTCAACACCGAAGGCGTAAGGGTCTAATCTGTCTTTGAGGAGGAAATATTTGCGCGCACACCAAGAAAAAAATTCCTCCTTATTCCCGCAATATTCTGCCGCAAGAAAATATCTCATCGTAAGTTATTGATTTGAAAGCCCATTTAAAAGCCCGACCCTTTGGTATCAAGCTTGCTCACAACTTTCTCCGCTAGCCGATGAAATCCATGGGAAGAAAATCGGCTGGCGGGGTTGGGTCCACCACGCCGTATCGCCGGGGCAGTTATGCAGGCGCCCTGCTCGCGTTGGGGACCGGGCCGGCTGTGCAAATCCCGGGTGCGGCCCCGCCGCCGTTCAAACAGCTTCATACAACCTGCATCGGATGAGAGAATGCACTCAGGACAGGTAAACGCCTCGCAACTGCTGGCATCCTTTCTTGCAAGCGAAAATGAGAAAATCGGGCAATCGATAGTCCAGAGCGATTTTGCCGGCGAACTCAAAAAGCTCATGCCGGCGCAGGCCAACGACGAAAGGGCGTCTGTCAAAAATGCCCAGCCAAAGCTCCAGAAGGCGAAGGCGGCCGATTCCGGGCTACAGGCCTCCTCTGCCGAGACACCCGCTGCTCCTGAAACAAAAAGCTGCCCGCCTTCCCGAATCCGGGAGCAGACTGGCGGGACCGATTCCAGGACGAAAATAAACGCGATAAAATCGAAAGCTCAAAAAGAGCAATGCCTCTTCGTTACAAACCCGGCCATCGCCCAGACAGTGCTGGCCGACCTTCGATACCCTGCGGAAACCAAAAAGGCGTGCAAGGACATCCAAAATGAGAAAGGTCAGATTTCCATCAAAGACCTGAAATTTCTCCTGGACACTCAGCCTGCAATCGGTCCCGAAATTCGCGCTCAAGTCCCGGCGGAACACGCCCGTGCGCTGGTGGAATCGATAATCGCCAGAAAGGGAGGCACAAACCATAAGGAGTTAACATCCGGAGGGAGCTTCAAGTCGTCAGTCCAGATCAAGACGGAAGGATCGTACAGTCCCGATGAGTTTCGGGGGCTGCTGGAAAAGGTTTTGCAAGAGGCGGACACGGAGCGGACGCAGTTTGGGAACCCGGGATCTCAGCCCGGTTCTGCGGAAACGGCGAAAACGGCGAAAGGTCCCAAATCGGGCCAGACAGAAAGGCTTGCGGCAACTGTTCTCCCCTCTTTTATTTTTGCAGATCACGAAAATGATTCGACCGGAAAGATTTTCGCCGCAAACTCGAACAATCCAAAGCTTGAGGCGCCAAGCGCAAAGGCTACAGATGTGCGCGAAAACTCCACTGAAGCTGTTTCAGACAACTTGACGCCTGACAAGCGGCTGAGCGCGGCAAGAATCGGTTCGGAGGCAAAGGACCGGCAGGAAGCTGTTACGTATGTACAAGCGGGAACAAAAGGCGCCAAAAGTGAAACATCACCCGGTTCGGCCTCCGCTCCGCCCGCTGCCCGGCAGCAAACAGCAAGCATCCCTGTCGAGGCTCTCGACCCGATTTTGAAATACTTCGACGCAAGTATTGTGTCCCTGGTCCCGCAGCAGCCTGTGGTAAAGCTGGCTGAAACCCCCGCTCCCGGCGGGCCTCATGACGGCCTGGCCGCTCAGGCCCAGAACCTTGCTCCCCATGTCAAAGAGGCGGAAAAACAGGCCGACGGACCTCGCGGGGCATCGAGTGCGTGGAGGCTTCCGGAAGACATCGCCCAACAGTCTGAGGCGGCCCGGATAAAAACGGTTCCGGCCGAATATACTTCCAATGAATGGTCTTCTGAAAGCACTCCGAACCAGACCGCTGACTCGGCTCAAAAAACTCAGGCCCAACCGCTGCCCGCAGAATTCGATCCGGAGGAACTCCGGGCGCAGCTTCGCGAAACCTCGCCGGGCATCGAGACCGATGGGAGTGAAAAGACGCCGAAGGCGGTTCAGTCGGAATCTCAACCCGGTAAATTGAGTGATTCAATTGAGGGCTTCAAGAACAGGGCGGATTTTCCACCCGCCGTGTCATCTGCCAATCCCGTTCGAGATAATCAGGATGGCGCGCCCGCCGCACCAATCGATACGGTTGAAATCCCGGTACAGCTCCGAGAAACCTCGCGAGGCATCGAGATCACCGGAAAAGCGGTCTCGGCGGTTGTGAGCGAAATCCCGGTGGAGGCCGACAGAAAAACGACCGGTCAATCGGGGTCGCCCCCGGCGGTGTCGAAATTTGACTATTCAATCGACAATCTCAATTCAAGGGCCGATCTATCCGCTTTCGGGCAAGGGTCAGACTCAGGCCCGTCTTTGCAACAGAGCGCATCGGCAACAACGGGAACTGACCCCCTCGAAGTCGTGGCAAGCCACCCGGAGCTTTGCGGGCAGGACGCGGTGACGCTGGTAAAACAGGTCGACAAGCAGCTCGGAAGCAGGGATTCTGCCCCCGAGATCGCGGCCTTCCAGAATTCGGTCTCGAGTCTGCACGGAAATGAGATAAATCTGCCGAGGATGGATAATTCGGCCCCGAACGGCTTTGCCTACTACGATCCCTACCGGTCGGCGGAACTTGTCCAGGACATGCGCGAGAGGCTCGAGGGCGCCCCCGCCAGCCAACTGGTCCTCGATATGGAGCCGGATGGACTCGGAAAGATCAACATCAAAGTAGAGGCCAGGAAAGATGAAATCTCGGTGGTGGCGCTGACGCAAAGCGAACCTGCCAGACAGGCCCTGATGCGGCATTCGACTGAGCTTCGCCAGGACCTCCGGGACCAGGGGCTTGCGCTTGAAAAGTTCATGGTCGACGTGAATCGCGACAAATCGGGCGGGGGAAACTACCCCGAAGCCAACAAAGCCGGCGGGAAAGTCGCCCCGCACTCCAAAGCTGCAAAAGTTCCCGGCGTTCAGCCTGTGGACACCCCCCTTTTCATCACAAAAACGGCCGGCCGGTCGCAAATAAGCATTTTTGCATAGAAAAAAGCAAGAAGCAGGAAGCGCGAAGAGCAGAACGCTGAGGGCTCCTTCGCTTCCTGCTTCCCGCTGACATAAAAAAAGGCGGCCGAAGCCGCCCCTTCCATCTACTGCGCCTGCCTTCCAGAAAACTGCCCTGTCACTATCTTATGAAGTTTTCATGCTCATCACAGTCTGGAGCAGGTCGTTGCCGGTTTGGATGGATTTGGAATTTGCCTGGTAGTCGGCCTGGAATTCGATCAGGTTGACCATCTCCGTGGTCAGGTCCACGTTTGATCCTTCCAGCGCTCCGGATGTTAACTGGCCTGCCTGGCCGGCCCCTGCCGTTCCTACTACAGCGGTCCCGGCGCTGGATCCCGGAGTGTACATATTTTGTCCATCCCGTATGAGGCCGTTGGGGTTCGGGAAGGTGGTTACCCCGATTTGGCCGATTATCGTTGCGGTGCCGTCCGATGCGGTCCCGGTAACATTGCCGTACTTGTCGATGGTGTACGAGGAGTATACCGGGGCAGTGGGGTTTGCTTCAATTTGAATAGTCTTTCCGGTGGCGTCGAGCACCTTGTCACCCTTCATATCTTCGAGATATCCGTCCGCACCGAGCTGGAACGATCCATCCCGGGTGTAAGACGTTGCCCCACTGGTATCCTGGACGGCGAAAAATCCATTACCCTGGATCATCAAATCCGACCAGCTACCGGTCTGTATTTCCGAACCGGTCGTGAAATCCGACCTAACGCCGAGCACTGTCGAGCCTACGCCCTGCGACGTTGTGTTGATGTTATCAGTTGCCATTAATCCGGCCACAAGATCGCCGAAGTCTAACGTGTTCGATTTAAATGCGGTGGTGTTCGCATTGGCGATGTTGTCGCTCACGACCGAAAGGGCATCACTGAAAGTGTTCAGACCTGCAATCGCTGTGTACATCATGTTGGCTGACATTTGCTTCTCCTTTTCTGGCTTGCGGATAAATGAATCGGATTCGTATTTTCAATTCCTCTATTGGATTGGGTGTCATGCCGAGCGGATCAAATATCCCGCTCTGCACATTTCACTCTGTTCAATTCGTACTGTTCGAACTGCTCACTCCGATGACGTTGGATACCGGAACCTGGATCCCGTTTGATCCGGAAAGCAGGTATGTCGGCGGATTGCCGTTAAGGTTACATGAATAAACCTGCCCCTGCACGGTGGTTTGAACGGTCGTGGCAGTTCCATTGGATGCAGTTGCCGTGACAGTGCAGGTGTAGGCGCCGTCAGCCACCGTATTGCCGCTCGAGTCCTGCCCCGTCCATGGCACGCTATAACTGCCTGCGCTCTGGGAGCCGGGGTTCCCCGTATAGACTGTATTACCATCAGCGTCCTGAATGGTGAAACTGACCGTAGCGGGCGTCGCGAGCGTGTAGTTGAGCGTGGTGGCGCTGCCTGAAGTGACGTCGATTTCGCTCCTTTGGGCTGTAACCTGCTGCCCGACCAGCGTTGTTATATCTCCGTTGTTTATGCCGGCTGAATATTGCTGAATGTTATTCAAAGACGTCGTTGCCTGCGACAACTGCTCTACGGTAGTAAACTGCGCCAGTTGACCGGCCAGTTGGTAGGAGTCCATCGGGTTGGTCGGGTCCTGGTTCTGCAACTGGGCGAGGAAAAGCGTCATGAAATCGTTCGCGTTCAAAGAACTCGCGACGCTTGCGGCTGACGATGAGCTCCCGTTCGCGGCGATGTTGAACGCGGAACCGATACCGGCAATCGACTGAGCGCGGGTTGCTGCTGTTGTTGACATTATGATCTCCTCAAAAGGATAGATTCGCAGGCCTGGTTCAATAAGGCGCGCATAGATGGAGCAATACTGATACCATCGGGGAATTCCGTTAAAATTGCCGTTAATCCGGAGGGTTATGTTTTGTGCGTTTTCAGTCCGGGATGAAAACCCGGGAAATTTTTTCTCCCCGACCGTGCATATTTTTCCGCCAGGGTCCAGGATTCGGGCGCCTGCCAATGGGGGAAAGTCGCAATGAACAGGGAGCAAGAAGCAGTGAGCAGTGATTTTCTCACATGTCCGGACCACGCTCCGTCTTCGCCTCCCCGGATATAATCCGGGACCCCGATCCGCGGTTCGCCCATTGCCGTCAACTTAAGGCAGATGTTCTTAAGTGGCCTCGGTTTCCGAGGTTTGCCACACTGTATTACTGGCGGGGTGGCCCGGATAATCATGCCACCTTTTCCTAGAGGGGGGCTTCGTATTTCCCCCCTTTTCTAAAGGGGGGCAGGGGGGCGTCAAAAAGCCCCTTCCTTTTTCCCCCCTTTTCTAAAAGGGGACCTCGTATTTCCCCCCTTTTCTAAAAGGGGGGCAGGGGGGATTTTACCGGGCGCGAGGCGCAGGAGGTCTGGCGATAAGCTGACGAAAACAGGGAGGTGCTAATGGAGCGGAAGGTCTTTGATCTCGGGGGCCATACCGGACCCTGGACAACAAACTTAAATCCCGTGCCACCCCCAAAATCCCTGCCAACCTGTAGCCTCTTAAGTTGACGGCAATGGCGGTTCGCCGGAATGACGATCTGGGAAAACGATGTCAAAAGCTTGACCAAACTTCCATCCACCGACACCGGATGTTTTAACTCCGTTGAATCGGTTGCCGCAAACCAGCAGCCAATCGTAAGCGGACAGTAGGTGCGGGCTCCCCTCATCTATGGCTTTCCATATAGCCTGCGAACCAAAAATCCGGTTTCCGAAGATTTGTCTTTTACCCCCACCTCCCCTTTTTCTCACGTTTTTTGTTCTGGCATGCTCATTGCTCATTCTTACCCGGAAGTTCAATAACGTCCGGATCAAATTTTGCCGCTTATTTTAGGAAGGGTCTTGAGGAATGCCTCCCGAAGAAGAACAGAAGGAAGTCCAGGAAAAACCCAAATCAAAAAAGAAGCTCCTGATCATCCTGCCCCTTTTAGTAGTGCTGCTGGGTGGAGGAGCAGCGGGCGCCTACTTCAAGTTTGTCAGGCCGCCCGGTGAGGGGACGGGGGAAGAGAAGCGGGTTGAGACCGCCGTTTATGAAATGGACACCTTCCTGGTCAACCTGGCCGATGAGGGCGGAAAACGTTTTCTAAAAGCCACGATCAAGATCAAGGTGAGCTCGCCCGATGTTGCGAAAGAGTGCAGTTCGCGCAACTTCGAAATGAGAGACTTGATTCTCACGCTGCTTAGCAGCAAGGAATCCCAGGAGGTTCTCAGACCGGATGACAAGCTGGTTTTGAAAAGACAGATAATGGAAGCTCTAAACCGCACTCTTCGAAAAGGGCAGACCCTGGATGTTTATTTCACCGAGTTTTTGGTCCAGTGAAGGCGGTCAGTACATACTATGGAGAAGATACTTTCCCAGGATGAAGTCGATGCCCTGCTAAAGGGACTATCCGACGGCGATATCGAAACCGCCAAGGAAGGCGCTCCGGCACAGGAGAGCATTCGTTCGTTCGATTTGGCAAATCAGGACAGGATCGTGCGCGGGCGCATGCCTACCCTTGACATAATCAACGACCGATTTGCCAAAATCCATCGAATTTCGCTTTCCGGTTCACTGCGTCGTATGCTTGACATAAACGTCTGCCAAGCCGAAATGATAAAGTTCGGCGAATTCATCCGGACACTGCCTGTCCCTACGAGCCTGCATATTTTGAAGATCGACCCGCTCAGGGGACACGTCCTGTTCATGATCGAAAGCCGCCTCATCTTCAACCTGGTCGACTGTTTCTTCGGCGGCACCGCCAAGGGCAGCTACAAGATAGAGGGCCGTGACTTTACCTCGATCGAATACCGTGTGATAAATAAGGTTGTAAAACAGGTCCTCCAGGATCTCGAACAGGCATGGCAGCCGATTACGGCCGTTTCGTTCGGTTTCGTCAGATCAGAGGTAAATCCCCAGTTTGCAACGATTATCCCCCCAACCGACGTCGTTATAGTTGTTCGGTTCGAACTCGAAATGGACCGCACGATGGGAAGAATGGCCCTCGTGCTCCCATACTCCACTATCGAACCGATCAGGTCCAAGCTCTACGCGAGCTACCAGAGCGACCAACTCGAAGTTGACGCCGAATGGATATCGCGCCTGAAGAAACTCCTTCACGACGTGCCGGTGGAGCTTACCGTCGAACTGGGCAGTACCTCGTTAAAAGGCTCGGAGCTGATGAATATGGAAATCGGCGACGTAATAGTGCTCGATAATGATGCCGGCAGACCGATTCTTGTGAAAGTGGAAGGAGTGCCGAAATTAAGGGCGACTCCGGGAATCTGCCGCGGGAATCTGGCCTTTCAGGTGCACAGCGACATAAATAACGGCGAGTAAGCAGGCCGGAATCTTTTTTCCAAATGGGAAGGTAAAACAAATGGACAATGAACAAGCTCAATTCCCGAAGCTGGAAAAGGGTCGTGGACAAAAAAGCTTAAAGGATGTGGATTTCCTGTTGGACGTACCCCTTGAAATCTCGGTTGAACTCGGCCGCACCAGGATTCTTGTCAACGATTTGCTCCAGCTCGGTCAGGGCTCTGTTGTCGAACTGACCAAACTGGCCGGTGAGCCTCTCGAGATCCTGATAAACCACAAGCTCATAGCACGTGGAGAGGCGGTGGTGGTCAACGAAAAATTCGGGGTGAGGATAACTGACATAATCAGTCCGGTGGAGCGCGTAAAACAACTGGCATAACTGGAGCGTGCGGCCAGTCCTCACGCAAATGGCTGAAAGCTTGCTATGGAATCGGGATTGCTGATGCTGAAGACGGGGGGCGCTCTGGCGCTCGTGCTGGGGTTTTTCTTCGCCTTCATCTATGTGCTCCGGCGATGGGGAAATCTGGCGAAAAGGCCCCCCTCCCAAACTATGATGGAAGTCCTGTCCAAACACTCATTCGGACCCCGCCATCACCTGATCCTGGTCAAGGTCACCGGGGAGCGCACAGTCCTGGTGGGCATTTCTCCCCAGAACATGAGCCTTGTGTCCCTGCTGGCGCCTCCGCACGGCAAAAACTCTTTTGACGATGTGACCGAGAATATATGAACCGCCTCGACGAAAACGAAAATCGGCGACTCCGAATCCTACTGGCTTTTCTCGCTCTCGCTTGCCTTATTATTTTTCTTCTCTTCCTGTTTCACCCGATCCTTTCTTTTGCCGCGGGAATCGATCTTCCCGCCGTCAGTTTGAACCTGGATGACGCTAAGGGTCCTCAGCAGATATCGGGCGTGCTGCAGATCATTTTCCTGTTGACAGTCCTGTCGCTTGCGCCTGCAGTTCTCATTTTGATGACCTGCTTTACCCGGTTCGCAATCGTATTCTCTTTTCTCAGATATGCGCTCGGAACGCAACAGTCGCCTCCCAACCAGGTCATAATCGGCCTGGCGCTGTTCCTCACTTTTTTCATAATGCAGCCGGTGTGGCAGAGAATAAACCAGGAAGCGATAGTGCCATATGAACAGCACAAGATTTCGGGTGATGAATTTTTGAACCGGGGCGTAGCGCCCCTCAAGGAATTCATGCTCAAGCACACCAATAAGCCGGACCTTGCCCTGTTTGTTTCGATGTCGCAAAAGGAAAAACCGCAGAACGCCGAATCTCTTTCCATTTCGACCGTAATTCCGGCTTTCGTGATAAGCGAGCTGAAAACGGCCTTCCAGATCGGGTTTATGCTCTATATTCCGTTCATAATACTGGACATGGTCGTAGCCAGCATCCTTCTTTCTATGGGCATGATGATGCTGCCGCCGGTGATGATTTCTCTTCCGTTCAAGCTCATGCTGTTCATACTGGTGGACGGCTGGAACCTGCTGATTGGATCGCTCGTAAAGAGCTTCCAGTGAGGGAGCTTTGAGTTTTTGGTTTTGGTTTGGTTTTTGGTTTCTCAAGGCCGCCGCTGCCTGAATTAAGTTCGTTTCTTAAGTAACATATTACTTTAAGTCCATCTTACAAGGAACAGGACATGAACTACGAGTTCATCATCGCATTCGGCAGGCAGGCAATCGAGACAATGCTGCTCGTCAGTCTTCCCGTGCTTGGCCTCAGTATGATTATTGGGCTGATAATAAGCGTATTCCAGTCGGTCACTCAAATTCAGGAGATGACGATAACTTTCGTGCCCAAAATCGTCGTAACCTTTCTGGCGCTGATGATCTTCGGTTCCTGGATGCTCGGGAAGCTCGCCGGTTTTTTGCGCGAGGTTATCCTGAACATCCCGAACCTTACGGGATGACCCACGGTGTTGTCTTTCAACGTCAATGTCACCGAGATCGCCATCCTTCTGTCAATTGTGCTTCGCCTGAGCATCATTCTTTTCATGCTGCCCATCTTCAGCTCGGCCGGGGTCCCCGCAGTCTTGAAGGCCCTGATCGTAATCTCCTTTTCAATAATGCTCTTTCCGGTTATCAGGCAGAATATCCAGCCCCTTCCGCTCGAACCGGCCCCATTGGCCTCAGTGATTGTCGGCGAGCTCATATACGGGATACTCTTTGCCCTTTCGATGCTTCTTATAATCAGCGCTTTCCAGTTGGCGGGCGAGTTGATCGGCTTCGAGATGGGATTTGGATTTTCGCAAACCGCCGATCCACAGTCCGGCGCGAAGTTTACGGTCCTGTCCGTATGGACGCAACTGCTCGCGATCATGGTTTTCCTCTCCATTAATGGACACCATATGGTTCTGAAAATCCTGGTCGAGAGTTTCAAAACCATACCGATCGGCTCATTTGTGCTCGATTCGGGCCTCTTTTCGAAAATGCTCCTGCTTTCGGGCATGCTGTTCGTTCTGGCGATGAAGCTGGCCGCGCCGGTCCTGGCCGTTCTGATCCTCACCCAGATCGGCCTCGGACTGATGTCGAAGTTTGCCCCGCAAATAAATATCCTTGCCACGAGCTTTCCTCTGACCATCACCCTGGGCGTGTTCTTCTTCGGCCTTACCCTGATTTTCTGGGGCGAGATGGGAGTCGAGTCGTTCAGCCGGCTTTTCCATTTTCTGGGAAATTTCTCGAAATGAGTCCGGCATCAATTGGAACGGTTTGAGCATCGACCGTCTGCGGGACAACATTGGAAGTCCCGGACCCGCTTCAAGTCCCCCTGTGCCCCCCTTCAATAAAAGGGATGCAAACAGGCGTGAACCGGGATATGCCGCCAAAGGCCTTTGAACCAGGTGGATGGTGGATTGGCAGGTGGCCGCCGCCGCCAATATCCTCCCGTGTCCCCCCCAACCCCCTCTAAAGAAAGGGGGAGGGTCGGGGGACTCCGGTTGAGTGGCGATCCTGGCTTGGCCATCTCGGCCCGAGCCTGCCCCGGACCAGATCCGGGGGCGCCTCGCCGCCCGGACAAAAAATTGACCGGTCAGGCGATTTTTGACATCTCCGCTCCAATAACGGAGTGCGAAATTGTCATTTTTTCTCTTACGGGTCTCTTCTCGACGCGGTGGGAGCTGAAAGAGCAGCGAATTGGCGCAGACAACCCAGGAAAAAACTGAACTGCCAACCGGAAAACGGCTGGACGAGGCGCGAAAGAAGGGGCAGATCGCGAAAAGCCGCGACCTGACATCCGTAAGCGTCCTTATCACGGGCGGGGTGGCAATCTATCTGTCCAGGAACCTCATATTCGCCAATTTTCGGCGGATTCTCGAATCCGCCTGGTCGAAAGAGTCCTTTTCAGAGCCATTGCACTTTGCCACCTCCGGTTTTTTCCCAAACGTTATAGTCTCTATTTTCACTATGCTCGCGCCCGTCATCCTTACCATTTTAGCCTCGGCAGTGATTCTCAACCTGACCCAGATGAAGGGATTCCTCATCTCCTTCGAGGCGATGCGGATGGGCTTCGGCAATATCAATCCGTTCAGTGGCTTTCGCAGGATGTTTTCACTCAGGTCTTTGACCGAACTGGTCAAATCCGTTTTCAAGCTGGCAATAGTCTCTTATGCCGTCTACTCGGTGCTGTGGCCTGGACGCACCGCCCTGTCCGAACTGGCCGGGCGGGACGTATCGGCTTTTTTGAACCTTACCGCAATGCTCGCTCTCAAGCTTTTGTTTCGAGTCGCGGGAATCATGGTCGCTCTTAGCTTTCTCGATTTCCTTTACCAGAAATGGCAGACCAGAAAAGACCTTATGATGACGCGCCACGAGATCAAGGAAGAGCACAAGCAAAGCGAGGGAAACCCTCAGATAAAGTCAAAAATCCGCACCATCCAGAGGGCGCTCCACCGGCAGCGAATGCTCTCGCGTATACCGAAGGCAAGCGTGATTATCACCAACCCTACCCATTTTGCGGTGGCGTTGCATTATGAGACTGGAATGCAAGCGCCCACGGTGGTGGCCAAGGGCGTGGATTTCCTTGCCCGCAAGATCATCGCTGCAGGCAGGAAGCACGGTGTTTCAATAGTGTGCAATCCTCCTTTGGCACGTGCTTTGTATAAACAGGTTAAACTCGAGGAAACGATTCCTGTCGAACTTTACAGAGCTGTGGCAAAAATTCTGGCTTACATCTACCAGCGAAAACAATGGACGCGGCGGAATCAGAATGGCTGACAAACCGGATGCCCGACAGAGTCTTTTGACCGATCGGCTGAAAGCGGTTTCAGACGGAGACGCCCTGATGGGCATCGGGATGGTCGCCATCCTGTCCGTCATGCTTTTGCCTCTGCCGGGCAGATTTCTTGACGTGCTCCTGATAATAAACATCTCGATAGGGCTGGTTATCCTTCTTACGGCCATCTACAGCTACAAGCCTTTAGACTTCGTGGTTTTTCCGTCTTTGCTTCTGATTACCACTCTTTTCCGCATCGCCCTTACAGTGGCCAGCACCCGGCTCGTGCTCCTGCATGGCCACGAAGGGACAAAGGCCGCCGGACTGGTCATTCACGCATTCGGCAGTTTCGTTGTGGGCGGCAATTACGTGGTCGGCTTTGTCATATTCATAATCCTGGTGATCGTAAATTTCATGGTGATCACCAAAGGCACTGAGCGTATCTCCGAGGTGGCGGCCCGATTTACTTTGGACGCCATGCCCGGAAAACAGATGAGCATCGACGCCGATCTTAACACGGGGCTGATCGACGACCGCGAAGCGCGCAGGCGGCGCGAGCAGATCCGCCAGGAGGCCGATTTCTACGGCACGATGGACGGCGCGAGCAAGTTTGTACGGGGGGACGCCATAGCGGGCATTCTTATTACCCTCGTAAATATCTTCGGCGGTCTCGCCATAGGTATTCTTCAAAACGGAATGCCCCTGTCGGAGGCCCTCCAGGTCTATACCCTGCTTACGGTTGGCGACGGACTGGTTGCCCAGGTCCCTGCACTGATAATTTCTTCCTCCGCAGGCATCCTGGTGAGCCGCGCCGCCTCGGAAATGGGCATGGGCGCAGCCTTCGGCAAGCAGTTCAGCGTGCATGCGAAGCCTCTTTCCATCACCGGCGCGATGCTCTGTTTTCTGAGCATTGTTCCAAGCTTCCCGGCGATTCCGCTTATTCTTGTCGGTGCGGCTTTGTTTGCGCTTGCGGCACATGTGGCCCGCAAACGCAAAGACGAGCATGGCAAACAGGAAATCGAGGATCCCGACGGCGCAAAACCCCAGGAAGGTTCGGGCCTTCCGCCTTTGCTCGATATTCTTGAACTGGAACTGGGCTACGGGCTTATCCCGCTGGTCGATGAATCCCAGAACGGAGACCTGCTCCAGCGCATCAAGGCAATACGTCAGCAACTCGCTGTCGAATACGGCATTCTTGTCCCGGCTCTGCACGTGAGGGACAACCTTCAGTTGAAACCGGCTGAATACAGGTTGCTTCTCAAAGGCAACCCGGTCGGAAAGGGTGAAATCATGGTCGGGCATTACCTGGCCCTGAGCACCGGGGAAAGCACCGTTGAAATAAAGGGTATTCCGACCAGGGACCCGGCATTCGACCTGCCGGCCGTGTGGATCCCGGAAAATAGGCGCGAGGAAGCCTCCAGGGCCAACTACACGGTGATAGATCCCGCGACCGTTGTCGCCACTCATCTGACGGAGCTGTTCAAAAAGTACGCTGACCAGATGCTCACCCGTCAGACAGTGCAGCAGTTGCTCGATAACCTGGCGCTCCAACAGCCCAAGCTGGTCGACGAACTTGTTCCCAATGTGCTCACGCCCGGAGCCGTTCAAAAGGTGCTTCAGAATCTTATCCGGGAGGGAGTCACCATTCGAGATCTTCAAACGATCTGCGAGACTCTGGCCGATTACGGTGTGCTCACTAAAGACTCCGATATTCTCACGGAATATGTCCGTCAAGCCCTGGCGCGCACTATCACACGGCCCTATGAGACCGAAGATCAGAAATTCCCCGTCCTGTCGCTCCAGCAGTCCCTGGAGGAAAACCTCACACGCCGAATCCAGAAATCTGAGCACGGCAGCTATCTTAACATCGACCCCGGATTCCTCCAGCAGTTCCTCCAGGCCACCAGCGACGAGGTCAAGCGCTCGATCAGCCTGGGATACCACCCTGTGCTGCTCTGCTCGCCCGCGATAAGGCGCCATCTAAGGAAGCTCCTTGAGCGGTTTTTACCGGATGTGGCAGTGATTAGTCACAATGAATTGAGTAATTCCCTGGAAATCCGTTCGATCGGCATAATCAGGATGGACTATGCAGGTT
Organism: uncultured delta proteobacterium; assembly: GCA_963805125.1. GTDB lineage: Bacteria > Desulfobacterota > Syntrophobacteria > Syntrophobacterales > Syntrophobacteraceae > SbD1. The sequence goes on from CAWDTD010000003.1 coordinate 1,401,535, forward strand.
AAAACCTTCAAGGCCCTTACAATGGAAAAGGCGCTGGCTCTGGTCAAAAAGGATCTCGGACCGGACGCTATTATCCTTAGCAGCAGAAAGGTGCCCGCAGGCTCGGGGGAGTCCGGGTTCGAAGTGAGCGCCGCTCGAGAGTCACAGCCCGCCCCTGCCCCCGCCAATCCGGCCAATGGAGAAGTGTCAGCCGAGATGCTGTCTGATATTCAGGAGATAAAGAGCTTCCTGTCGCTCCTTATTTCTACCAGGGACCATCTGGCGCAGCTCCAGGCAAACCAGCCGCTGGCCGAGCTTTATCACTCGCTTCTGACTCGTGGTTTAGACGAAAAGCAGGTTTTCATTCTTCTTAGCAAGGCGATATCGGACCTTAACAGTGATCCGGTTGACAGGCGCCTGATATTCAACGCCTTCTGCAAGCGGTTTGTTGCTAAAATCAATTGCGCCCGACCACTCAGGGGGATCTCCAGTTCGAGCGGTCCGGCCGTTTTCACTTTTCTGGGACCCACGGGAGTCGGAAAAACGACGACTCTCGCCAAACTGGCGGCTTATCTCAAGATAAAGCGACAGATCGAGCTGGGAATCATTTCGCTGGATACCTACCGTATCGGCGCAGTGGATCAGCTCCAGACTTACGCGGGCATCTTGAATGTCCCGTTCAGCGTGGCCCAGAGCAACACGGAACTCACCAGTGCGCTCGATGATTTCAGCCATTGCGACGCCGTCCTGATCGACACCACCGGCAGGAACTATCTTAACCGCGAGCATGTGCGGCACCTGAGCTCACTGTTCCATAACGCTCGCAGATTCAGCCATTTTCTTGTCCTGAGCGCTACAGCCAAGGACGAAGACCTCAAGCAGACAATTGTTCATTTTCGAGAAATTGATATCAACAGTCTCATCTTCACGAAACTCGACGAAACGGTTCACCACGGGTGCATTCTCAACCAGTTGCTGCGGTTCAATTACCCGATCTCTTACATGGGCACGGGGCAGAGGGTACCGGAAGATATTGAACCCGCCACTCAGAAGCGGCTGCTTTCGTTCTTGCTCCCGGCCGGAAATCAGACTGCATAGAAGGGGGAAAAGATGGATCAAGCGCTGGGACTCAGAAGAAAAGGAAACCGCGAAATCAAAATGGACGGCGCCGTTTCCACAGCCGTATCGGCGCTGCAAAAGCCGGTCAGGGTAATGGCGGTCAGCAGCGGAAAGGGCGGGGTCGGCAAAAGCAACGTGGTGATCAATCTTTCGCTGGCCCTGGATCGCCTGGGGCTCAGAGCGCTCATAATGGACGCCGACCTGGGACTGGCCAATATCGATGTCCTTCTCGGGCTCACTCCAAAGTACAACATGAGCCATGTGCTGAGTGGGCAAAAACGGCTCGATGAAGTTATTATCGACGGTCCGGGCGGTGTGAAGATCATGCCTGCCAGCTCCGGAGTGCAGGAGCTCACCAAGCTCACCGACGATCAGAAGCTGCTTTTTCTCGAACTGCTCGACGGTCTGGAAACCGATATCGATGTCCTGCTCATAGACACCGCAGCGGGCATATCGGATACCGTCCTCTATTTCAACCTGGCGGCCCACGAAAGAATCATCGTGGTAACGCCGGAACCGACTTCACTAACCGATGCATACGCTCTGATAAAAGTGCTCTATTCCAGGCATGGCGAACGTCATTTTCGAATCCTTGTCAACTCGGCCGCAGAAGAATCCATGGGAAAATCCATCTTCGCAAAACTCAGCAAGGTCGCAGATCACTTTCTGGACGGACTCTCACTCGACTACCTGGGGACTATTCCCCACGATACTTCGGTAACCAGATCGGTGATGCAGCAAAGACCTTTGCTCGAGGCTTTTCCCGACGCACCGGCGTCCAAAGCCTTCATGCAGATAGCCCAGACTATCTGCAGGACCCCTCCCAACGTTAATCAGGGCACGATTCAGTTTTTCTGGAAACGGCTCCTCAACGTCTAGGAAAAAGGCACGACCTTTATGGAACAGACCACCTATACCATCCGAAAGCATCCTTACGGCAGCAACGGGGTAGAACCATTTGCAGCCCAGAATGAAAGGGACAAGGCTGTAATGGAACACAGCGACCTCGTCAAATATATCGCTTTCAGGCTCATTTCGCGATTGCCCGACCACATTGCAGTGGAAGACCTCATAAGCGCCGGGGTCCTCGGGTTGATCGACGCCATCGAGAAATATGACTCCAGCCAGGGCATTCCATTCGAATACTACGCAAAGATCCGCATAAAAGGGGCTATGCTCGATGAAATCCGCTCCATGGACTGGGTGCCCAGGTCGCTGCGGCAGAAGAGCAGCATGGTGGAGAAAACCTGCATGACCCTGGAACAAAGGCTGGGGCGTGATCCCACCGAAGAGGAGATCGCACTCGAGCTCAACGTGAACATGGATGAATTCCATAAGCTGCTGGATGAAGTAAAAGGCCTCTCTTTTTTGCCCGAAAATATCCATGACGTTATCCGTGAGAACAGGGAATCCCACCTGCTCTCCTCGGGCTCGGAGGAACTCTTCGACGCCGCCTACAGGGAAGAGATCCGCAATCATCTGGCTGAGGCCATTACCAGCCTTGCCGAAAAAGAACAACTCGTCCTGTCGCTCTACTATTATGAAGAGCTGACCATGAAGGAAATAGGCGCAACCTTGGGGTACACGGAGTCTAGAATCTCCCAGATTCATACCAAGGCGATGTTGAAGCTCAAGACAAAGCTGTCGAGAAGACTCAAAGCTGACGATCTGCCGGGATTCGTCCAGGGTGAACTTCGACCGCTTCAGCCCAAACTCGCTCACTTCCAGCAGGTCTCCGTGACCAAATAGCAGGGTCGAGACCGCGCTGTGCTCCCGGGGTCTGGCCCGCGGTGAATTTTTCGAAGCAGTGGGTCACGCAAGGAAGGCTGGCAGATGGAACCCAAACGGGAAATACTGGACGAAAACACCGGGGCCGGGGCTGAAGGAAAAGACAAGGTCCATGTTCGCGAAGAGCTGAAAGAACCGCTGTTTGCCGACGACGAAACGAACCAGGGAAACCAGGCAGCTAATGCCGGGGCCGAAAATACTCATCATGACGACGCGATTTCGGGCCGAAAACCGATCCGGTTCACAAGGGTTCTCCTGCTCTGTTCTGCCGCATTGTGCCTGTTTTTGGCGGCCGGTTTTCTTCTTATCGAATTCAAAGCTCATTTCGTGGTTTTCGCAAAACATCTGCAAAGACTCGAACCCGTGACCAGCATAATGCATCCCATACCCGTGCCCTACTACCGGGAGATGCTCGATTTTTTGCTCGCTTATGAAGTTGAGGGCCAAAAGATGATCACCGCCATCAGGGTGGAAATCGGCTTCCAGAGTCCAACGCGGTACCAAAACTTCAAAGAACGGAACGTAGCTTTCCGTGATACGGTCTACGCTTTCCTGCTCAGGCAGAACTTGCCCGCGAACTCGGTAAGAACCTGGCATACCGTTCTGGAGAAAGATCTTCTCGATTGCCTGAGGGTGAAACTGCCGGAGAGTTATCCGGACAAAATCCTTTTGACCCAGGTCGAAAACCTCTGAGAGGAGCGCTATGGAATTCATCTCGAAACTCTTTGAAACCCAGGCTTCTTTCAACAGCATGCTCCAGATCGGCGTCGATATGATAATCCTGGGCCTGCTTGCGGTGATCCTGGCTCTGAAGAAACCCCGAATCTCGAAGAAAGATGAAGCGGTAATGAAGGCATTTGCAAAGATAGTAGAGGAAACGGCGAATATATCTCAGAGGTTTGAAATCAATCTCGAAAAAAGCCGGGATTTGCTCCAGCAAATAACAGCCAGGCTTGACCAGCGCATCCAGGAAGCACAGAGCCTGTGCAACCGGCTGGAGATTGAGTTTCCCCGGATAGACGCCGACAAAGTCGCGGATAAGTATTCTTCCGGCGCCGATCCGCAACCCCGGGGCGCCGACCGGCAGAAGGTGCTTTTCCTTGCCGGAAAGGGACTGGATGCCTCTGAAATATCTAAAAGCCTCAAAAGGCCTGTCGGAGAGGTCGAACTAATCCTGAACCTGCAGAAAATAGCTTCCTCTCAGGTTTAAGTTATCGCCCCGCTCTGGATACCGAGCCGCGCGGAGGCCGCGCCCATTTTGGCCGGTGGGCCGCCGCCACGCACGGAAACTAACTTGGTTTCCATCCGGAAACTCCGGATGAGACACTCACGGTTTCCGATTCGGAAAGGAGGCTTAATTTGGTCATTCCTCTTACCGGCTTTAGCCGGAAGATTTTCGTCCTGGCAAGGAAAGAGCTTGCCCTGAGCCTGCCGCGGGGAGGGTTTGCGCGGGGGCGTACATCGCGGTACGCCGCACAAGCAAACGCGAAGATTGACACCGCTAGGGCCTGCCCCGGACCTGATCCGGGGGCGGAAAAGGGCCCTTTCCGCACGGATACTAACTTAGTATGAGCGTCGGCCGCTACCACCGCCGCGCGTTCCGCTGCCGGCTCCACCCCGCCGGTCCCTGCCGCCGAAACCGCCGCCCGGCCTGCCTCCGCCTGAACGGTTCCCGCCCCCAGACGACCTTCCTCCTCGATTCTCGCGCGGCCTGGCTTCATTGACCGTGAGAGCCGACCCCCCCAGTTCCTTGCCGTTCATTGCCGCTATTGCGGTCTGCGCCTGGTCCTGGTTCGGCATCTCGACGAAACCGAAACCGCGGGACCTTCCGGTCAGATTGTCCTTGATGATCTTTGCTGTGTCAACATCGCCAAAGCTCTCGAAAGCTTCGCGCAACTCCTGCTCGGTGGTCTTTGCAGACAGATTCCCAACGTAAATGTTCATAGTGTCTCTTTTCTCCTTGGAAGGGAATGATGCTAGGCCGAATCGAAAAACCCCGTCCCTTGAAGCTCCAACTCAAGCCCATGCAATAAATTAATTATTCTTCACAAATAAGCATGCTGGTCGGCCTTTGCCGGAAAAATTTTCCTGGGCCCTTGTGAATCGAGCGCTTGGAAGATTACTGCCCGTCTGCATCTGGAGCAATTAATCCGCTGGCATCTTCGTTGCAGGACAAGGGACCAAAGGAGTGATTCTATGAAGCTGGAATCCTATTTTTCGACACTGGGGTCCCTGGAAGAGCAAAGGCGACTAGATATTATATCGAACAACATCGCGAATTCCAACAGTCCCGGATATAAAAAGGACAGCTTGTATTTCAGCAATGTCCTGGGCGAGGTTTCCTTCACCAGCATGTCACAGGGTCCAATCCGCGAAACCGGCAATCCGCTCGATATAGCCCTTTCCGGAAACGGCTTTCTGAGTGTGCAAACCAACAACGGGATTCGCTACACACGGGCCGGAAACCTGACGGTGAACAGCGCGAAGCAACTGGTTACCCAGGATGGCTGGCCGGTTCTCGGCAAAAATGGACCGATCAGCGTACAAGACACCCAGAATCTTCGCATCACCGAAGATGGTCAAGTTTTTGACGGAGACAACCTGGTGGATCAGCTCAACATTGTGCAGTTCCCGCCCAACAGCTTGCAAAAGGTGCAGAGCGGGTATTTCGAACCCCAGATGAATGATACCAAACCGGTAAAAGCCACGAACTGCACCGTTCACCAGAGGGCGATCGAAGGTCCCAATTTCAATCCAGTCGAGGAAATGGCCAGGATGGTTCAAACGATGAGGAATTTCGAAACTTATCAGAAGACAATACAACGCAGCGACAACCTTGACTCTCAGCTCATTTCGAAAACGGCTGGATGAGGGGAGCGAGAACCGGGAAGCGCGAAACGGGAAGCAAAAACAGAAAGCGGGTATCGGAAATCCGACATCCGTAAAAGGAGCGCAATATGAGTATGAGAAGTCTTTGGACCGCGGCCACAGGAATGGACGCCCAGCAGACCAACATGGACGTAATCGCCAACAATCTCGCGAACGCGAACACGACCGGCTTCAAGCGCAGCCGGGGAAATTTCGAGGACATCATGTACCAGACCGTCGTTTCGCCGGGAGCCGACACCAGCTCGAGCTCGAAGGTTCCCACAGGCGTTCAGATCGGTATGGGAACCAGGACGGTGTCGGTCGAAAAGCTTTTTCAGCAGGGGAATTTTACTCAAACTGACAATAATCTGGACATGGCGATTCAGGGTAACGGATTTTTCCAGGTCCTTCGCGGCACCCAGCAGGTTTACACCCGCGCCGGCAGCTTCAAGACCGACCAGAACGGCAACATAGTCGACGCATCCGGATACCTGCTGCAGCCTCAAATCACCATACCACAAACCGCCGTTACGATACATATCGATCCCTCCGGTCTTTTCGCGGCCACAGACGCTACCGGAAAGACGGTGATGACCGCGCAAATGCACCTTTACAACTTCCAAAATCCGGCCGGACTTCAAGCCATAGGGCAAAGCTATTTCATTCCGACCGATGCTTCGGGTACGGCGCTCGATACCCCGCCCGGCGGGCCGGAAGGGATGGGAACGATTCTCCAGGGCTTTCTTGAATCCTCCAACATCAATGTGGTGGATGAAATGGTGAACATGATCCTGAGTCAGCGCGCTTATGAAGCGAATTCCAAGGTCATTAAATCGGCTGACGAGATGCTGCAAATGGCAAATAACGTCGTCCGGTGATGAAGGACAATCCGGGTAGCGAGGAGCGAGAAGCTGTAAGAAACCCGCCTGCCCGCTCCCCGCTCCCTGCTGCTTGCTACTGTTTTTGGGGGAGGAACTCAATGCGTTCGGTCATGACTGCGCCGCTTGCCGCACTGCTTTGTGTGGCCCTGCTTTTGCCGGCAGCGATGCTCGTTGTCGGCATCAATTCGGCCTGGAGTGCTCCCGGGCCGATCAGTGACATCCGGATTCTCGGAAATATCACGGTGAATCAGAAGGATGTCTCGCTTGTCGAAATCTGCGATCCGCAAACGCTTCCCAACGAGTGGAAATCGATTATGGGCGGACTCAACATCGGGGATGCTCCCCCGGTCGGGTCGGAAAAGTTCATCGACCCCGGTCAGCTTCGGACATACCTGGTCAGCCTGCTTGATTCCTACGGGATTAATTCTTCGGACGTAAAGTTCGATATTCCGGACAAGATCGTCGTTAGGCGGGAATCAACCCGGGTTACCCGGGAGCAGGTCGAAGAGATTTTCAAAAAGTTCGTTCTTGAAAATTCGCCGTGGAAGCATGACGAAATAAACATCCAAAGAGTTTACTTATCGGGCCTTCCCATCATCCCCACCGGCAAAATGACCTATGAGGTCACGGTTTCCCCGAAGGAGCGCTTCATCGGTGATGTGAGGGCGGCCATCGATTTCTATGTGAACGGGGAGAAGGTGCGGACTCTCAACGTCTCCGCCAAGGTCGAGGTCTTCGGAAACGCCTATCTGGCCTCGCACCCGCTGAAACAGAACCAAATGATTAGCGAGGCCGACGTGGAAGCGCACAAGATAAACCTTACCGACGCTGCCGACCGGTTCGCGACAAGCCTCGACCAGGTTGAAAACCGGCGCGTGCTGCGCAGCATCGGGGTGCATCAGCCATTGGAGCTCAGAGACCTGGACAAGCCGTTGGTAGTCAAAAGAGGCGATATGGTGAAGATAGTATACGACCAGCCTGGACTCCTGGTAACCGCGAAGGGACAGGCCAACTCCGCTGGAGGGGTCGGAGATACGCTTGCGATAACGAATGTCTCATCGAAAAAGACGATCTACTGTAAAGTTGTGGACGCCCGGACCGTAAGTGCCGCCCGTTAGCGCCAAAGAGGCTGATGGTTGATTTAAGGTGACGGAGCAAAAATGCGAAACAATGGAAATCTCAAATTCATTTCAGCCGTTCTCATGCTGATTCTGATCCTTGCCGGCTGCGCCGCGATGCAATCGAAAAATGGACCGGCCGCTTCATTTACTCCTCCCAAGCACGTGTCAAGCTCGAGCCCACTTCCCTTACCCGAAGCCGGGCCGCAGCCCGCAACGCTTGCGCCGACCGGTTCTATCTGGGCCCCCTCAGCGGCTCGATTTTCGCCGACGTGAAAGCGTCAAAGATCGGAGACCTGATCACTATAACAGTCAGTGAGACCTCGGCAGCTTCCAAGGCATCAGCTACTGCAGCCCAGAGGGCCCAGAACTTCGCGGGCAGCTTAAATTTCGCGGGGGTCGGCGTCGGATCGGGGGTCAGCAAGCCTACGGGAGCGCTCGCCGTGGGCCCCTATAACGGCGCATTCAGCAGAAGCTTCAATGGAACCGGCGCGACCAGCCAGTCCGATTCCTTGACGGCGTATATGACTGCAACCGTGATCGATGTTTTGCCCAACAGAAACCTTCTGATCCGAGGCTCGCGCTGGACAAAGGTAAATGATGAAATGCAGCAGATCGTTCTCGAGGGCGTGGTCCGTCCTGTCGACATCAGCCGCAGCAACACCGTGCTTTCACAAAACGTGGCGGAAGCCAAAATCTACATGCTGGGAAAAGGCCCGGTCGCTCAGAATCAGAAACCGGGATGGCTGGGTCAGATATTCGACTTCCTTTCACCTTTCTAAACAGTGGGGGCGCATGAAAAAGAGGGGGCGTTTCGCCATTTCCTGTATCGGCACGATTTTGGCCTTCCTGCTGTTGGCCGGCACTGCCAACTCGGCCAGAATAAAGGACCTGGCCTATTTTCTGGGCGCCCGTTCCAATGCGCTCATAGGATACGGACTTGTCGTCGGTCTTAAGAACACCGGTGACAGTACCAACACCGTGTTCACCATAAACACTCTTGCGAACCTGCTCGAAAACATGGGCATCAACTTCGATCCCACCCAGGCGAAAACCATGAACGTGGCGGCGGTCATGGTTACGGCCAAGCTGCCTCCCTTTTCCCGGACCGGATCGAGGATAGATGTGCAAGCCTCCTCGATAGGAGACGCCAAAAGCCTCGAGGGAGGCACCCTTCTCATGACTTCTCTGCAAGGGACCGGACGGAAAAGTTTACGCGGTCGCCCAGGGACCGATCTCGACCGGGGGCTTTTCGGCATCGGGGGCAAGCGGAAGCACCGTTCAGAAAAACCATCCGACCGCTGGATTCATAAGTGGCGGCGCGCTGGTCGAAAAAGAGGTCCCTGTTCAATATTCCGAATCTGCCTGCGCTTGACCTCGTTCTGAAGACCCCCGACTTTACAACCGCCCATAAGACAGCGGCAGCAATCTGCAGTGCGATCCCCGAGGTCAACGCCCACGCGGTGGACGCCGGGACGGTCAGACTGGAGGTGCCGCCTCCCGAACGCGGTGACATGGTAGAGCTTATCACCAGGGTGGAAAACCTGGAAGTGCATCCCGACGTGATTGCCAAAGTCGTGATCAACGAAAGGACCGGGACCATAGTCATCGGCGAGCACGTTCGGATAGCCCCGGTTGCCGTGGCCCATGGAAGCCTCACGGTTCAGATAACCGAAAAACCCACCGTCTCCCAGCCGCTTCCCTTCAGCAAAGGCACCACTCAGGTTGTGCCTCAGACCAGCATCCAGGTCCAGGAAGGCAAAGGTCATCTTGCTGTTGTCGGCGGAGGGGTGACGATAGGCCAGGTGATAGAAGGGCTCAACGCCATAGGAGCAACACCCCGCGATCTCATTAACATCCTTCAGTCCATAAAAGCGGCTGGAGCGATGGAAGCGGAACTGGAACTCATATGACGCAAACCAACGTTAAACCGGCTTTTCAGGTGGATTCGTCCCGTGAACTGGAAATTCAGAAAAGACGGCTCCGGGACAGTTGCCGGGAATTCGAATCGGTAATGATTTCCTACATGATGAAAACCATGCGCGACGGAGTTTTGCGGGGGGAAGAGCCCGGAAGCGCAAGGGAAATGTACGAAGACATGCTGGCCGGGCAGGTGTCCAAGGAAATCGGCCGCTCTTCGGCCCTGGGGATTGGGGATATGCTCTACTCGAAGCTTGAACCCCTTCTTGAAACGCAAACTTCTCTAAACAATATGAAGAATTCTGCCGATAGAAAAATGTAGAGGTTTCCTACAGACCCGAACGGTATCGAAACCGGGAGCAACGACATGGTGCCAGCCACTGCAGTGTTCGACGCCCTTTCACATCCCGGCGCATTGCCGGATCCGAACAGTCCCTTTAACTCTGAATGCCTCCCGACCGCTCTCGAACTGCTCGCGGTTCTGCGGGAGGAAGCCGAAATCCTCAGGCGGTTTGCGGGGGCCGAACTCCTGCGGCTTGTGCCGAGAAAAGAGTATCTGGTCAGCGAACTGGAGTGGAAACTCGAATCAGCCAAAAAGCAGGGGCAGCTTCTTTCACGCTTTCAGACTCTTTGAACGCCCTGTTCGGCGAGATCTCTAAATTGAACGCCTCCAATGGGGTTTTTATCGAAAAGTCTCTTTCCTACTGGCAGGACTTTCTTTCGATCTTCTCGCCCCCGGGCTACGGACCCGACGGTAAGAAGGCGAAGCGCAGGGCGCGCGCTCAGAGGGGACTTACATTCGAACGGGAGATTTAAAAAATGGGCACCGGACTTTCCGTCGCACTCAATACCGCAGCGCAGACCCTGCTCAATACTCAGTTGGAGCTGGCGACGTCTTCGAACAACATCTCCAATGCAAGCACCCCGGGGTATGCGGTTGAGACCGCAGTGCAGACGGACAATCCGGCGATTCAGAAACCCTTCGGCTGGCTTGGCACCGGAGCAGGCATAACCCAGATTACACAGGCGCGGGACAGCTTTCTTGAACAGCAGCTCATGAACGCCATGACCGATGATTCGCAGTACACAAGCCTTTCCTCCGCGCTCACATCTATCCAGTCCGCCTGTTCGGATTCCGGCGTCAACGGGATTTCCAGCGCCCTGGGGAATTTTTTTGATTCGTGGAGCACTCTGGCCCAAGACCCGACGAATCTCGCCAATCAGACGGCAGTCTACTCGGCGGCGCAGAACCTGGCCAGTGCCGTGAACTCCACATACACTCAACTTAATCAAATTGCCGCCCAAATTCCCGGCCAGCTCCAGGACACGGTCAATCAGGCCAATACGCTGATCGACCAGATAGCCCAGCTCAATATTTCAATAGCCAAAACTGGAACCCCCACCAACCAGGCAAACGCACTGATAGACCAAAGATACCAGGCCATGGACAGCCTCGCCCAACTTATTCCTGTGAGCTTCTCGCAGGACCCCGCGACTGGTATGGTCACAGTCAATACCACCGACGCCAGCGGTTCGCTGACGGTAGTCTCCGGCGGAACGGGCACCAACATCACGACATCCTCGACCATCACGGGCGGGCGGCTTGGAGGGCTCCTGACGGCTCAGACGGACCTTAATGGATATGTCAACCAGCTAAACGACTTCGCCTCGACGCTCATCTCGCAGGTCAACTCAATTACCGGCGCAAACGGAGGACCGGCCGTTTTCAGCGGTACTGACGCCTCCTCCATCACGGCGTCCACTAACTTCCTGAGCGGCCAGACTTCGAGCAGCTTGACCTCCAGCGCACAGGCGATGGCGGACCTTCAAGACTCGCAGGTAACCTTCTCCGATGGGACTACGTCCACACTGGAGCAATACTTGAGCAACATCCAGCAAACTGTGGGCGGCGACGTCCAGCAAGCCAACAATAACCGGAGATTCTATGACTCGCTCAAGTCCCAGTTGCAGACGCAGCAGCAGTCCGTTTCCGGCGTCTCACTGGATGAGGAAATGATCAAAATTATACAGGACCAGCAGATTTACGAGGCTGCCGCCAAGGTCGTCGAAACCGTTTCTTCGCTGATGACCACGGTAATCGGTATGGTCCAGGCCCATTAGGCGGGGAAAATTATGCGGATCACGTTAGGCATGCAAAACAATGAGTGCCTGCTCAATCTCAATGATCAGCAGGAACAGATCAACCAGCTCTCGCAGGAGATCTCTTCGGGTGTAAAGCTTGCTTCCCCCTCCGATGACCCCTTCGCCTGGGCGCAGGCAATGAACGTCCAGCAGGGGCTGCGTGAATATAAGTCTTTTCTTGGCGGCATCAATTTTGCCACCGGCTGGGACCAGGCTACCGAGTCGGCCCTGAGCCAGCTTTCAGACCTGGTCAGCCAGGCACAGCAGGCCGCGATTTCTGCCTCCAGCGCCACTTCAACCTCCCAGAGCGCGTCCCTGGCCAGCCAGGTGAACTCGATTCTGAAACAGGCGGTAACCCTGGCCAACTCCCAATACGGGGATCAGTACATCTTCGGCGGCACAAGCACCGCTACAGCGCCTTACTCTGTCGACGACTCGACCGGGGCGGTCACCTACAGCGGAGATTCAAATTCCATAACCGTGAAGACCGGCTCAAGCGACGCTTCCGGCGGCGGTTCCACAGTTGTAAACCTGACCGGCGATCAGGTGTTTAACTATTCCAGCGGCGGGAACACCTTGAACGTGCTGCAGCAAATCTCCGACCTTGGGCAGGCGATACAAAATGGAGACTCGGCGACGATCAGCAGCAGCCTCACCACGCTGAACGATGCATTCAATCATGTAAATAACGAGTCGGCCACGGTCGGGTACATGCTGTCGGAACTCACTACCCGGCAATCGGCGATCAACGCTTTCGTGACAAACGGACAGAGCACCCTTTCCAACCTCCAGGACGTGGATATCGCCAGCGCAACCACCAAACTGACACAGGCTCAAACGGCTTTCCAGGCGGCCCTCCAGGTTACCTCCATGCTCGGTAAGCTCAACCTGACTTCGATCCTTAGTGGGACTTCCACGGCCTAAAATCGCGGGCCGCCTGAAGGCGCGTTCTGCGCCAGGCTGAACAGGAAAATCAGGGTTGGGGACGAGAAAGGTTGTATATACAAAAACGGTTACAATGGATGCGAAAAGCACGAAAAAAAGGAGTTGGCAGGTTTACGCTGACTCCCTGTTTTTATTGGCATGCCGGAGGAGAGAATCGAACTCTCACGTCCCGGGGGACACTGGATTTTGAGTCCAGCGCGTCTACCAGTTCCACCACTCCGGCCTCGTCGGATTCTAATCAGGCGCTTTGGCGGGTGTCAAGGGAAATACGTGAACTCCGGACCTGATCCGTCCGGATGCCGGATGGAAGATACCGGGTAAAACCGCTCCACCCTTCATCCGGCGCCCGGCGCGCATCGAGCATCCGGTATCAGGAATCGCCCTTGACAGCACCTCACAAATTGGATACACAAATAGAATTGCCGCAGAGTCTGAATCAGATTTTGGCCGGGCAGCTATCCGGGGCTGTAGCTCAGTTGGGAGAGCGCTTGAATGGCATTCAAGAGGTCCGGGGTTCGACTCCCCGTAGCTCCATTGAGAAAACCGGGGCCAGCAATGATCTTGTTGGCCCTCTCTTTTTGTGAATGATACCCAATGATGCCCAATTATAATACGATTTATGATGTTCTCGACTACCTATAGGACTACTTGAAAGCTGCCCGCTTTCCCGCTCTGCTTGCATGTTTTGCCCCTGATGCCCTCAACTCGCCACAAGTCCCTCACGGTCAGGGCTTGCCTTCTCTGCCTCATCTCCGGTCTTGGTTGCCTTTGACTTAACCTCGATCCCATAAACCCGGTCCAATACTTTCACTGCTGTCGTTCGGTGTTCGGGGCTAAGATGCGCATACTTCATTGTCATTTTGATATCCTTGTGCCCAAGCAGCTCCTTGACCGCAAAAAGGTCAACTCCGCTCATGACAAGGTTGCTGGCGAAGGTATGCCGCAAGTCATGAAAATGAAAATCCGCAATCGCAGCCCGTTCGAGCGCTGCGGCAAATCCCTTCTTAATGTCCCGAAAGGGAGACCCATTGGATTTCCTCGCGAAGACGAACGCGCCTGGCTCTTTCTCCCGTGCAAGCGGTGCCAGGGCCTCAAATAATGTTTCATTGATCGGGATGTACCGCGGCTCGTCATTCTTGGTCCGGGCAAGGGAGATACGCCTGTTATCCAAATCAAGGCTTTCGCCCAATCTGAGGGATAGGATTTCACCTTTCCTCATTCCCGCATGGAGGGCCATTACCACAATCGATTTGAGGGGCTCGGGGCAGTTGTCGAGCAGTTTCTCGACCTCGCTCGGGAGAAGGTACCGCAGTCGGCCTTTCTCCTTGATCCTCTTTTTTGCCGTCGTAATGGGCAACCTCTCGACCTTCCCGAATTCAATCGCTATTGAATATAGATGCGAGATTGTCGCGAGGACCCGATTGAACATGACGGTTTTTTTGGCCTTGAGCATCTGCCATTTGTACCGCTCGATATCCTCATCCGTGAGTTCGTCCAGGTTCTTTAGTCCCCATAGGCGCTCGACCTCTGCGATGAAGAATCTTTTTGACTCATAGCCCCGGTTATTCGCCTTGCACCATGGCGTGTAGCTTGCCTCGATGAAATCTTTGATAAGGACCTTCGGAACCTCTTTTCTGTCAATGTACCTACCCTCGGTGACTTCGACCTTCACCTTCTTCTCAAAGATTTCTGCCGCGGTCTTACTCGGCCCGATTCGCTTCTGTTTCGTTCTCCCGTTCGGATCGCGGTATGAGACCCAATAGATCCGGGTACCAAAAGGAATCTTGGCGCCGCAGCCTTTACCTGTATGGCTCTCGCACACTTTCGCGGAAGCGGCTAACCTTTTCTTGCAGGTAGGGCATTCTACAAGGATGGCCATGATTTACCCCTCCTTTCCCTGCCCGGCTTCCGCGTCCGGCGCTCCAACCCTGTGCAAATACTCCGTCAGTGCCTTTGCAAAGAGTTCTTTCAAGGTGATCCGTTCAACCGCCGCCTGGATTTTAGCGTTGTGGTGCAAATCGTCCGGAAAATCTCTGATGAATATTGCTCCCATGTCCTCACCCCTCTCGTTATGATTGTCTCGCTAAAGACGATAATACCGCTTATCTCGATTGTCAATCACAATGAAGGGAAAAGCGGCGCCCGGCTCATCACCAGGCCGCCTTGAGTTTATCCTTCCGGTTCGAGGTCTCCAGCTCGTTGTTCCTGACGATGAGGTCCGGCGCCGATCATCATTGCTGATGATGGCCGATCCTTTCATCATTCCTGACGCTTTCGGCCGAGGGAAGGGCCTCTTTAGGTCTGTATGGTAACACTTCACATATCAGGCGCCGGAAATCTTCCAAAAGGTCCTTGTCGAATCTCAGGCTGACGCCCTCTTGGAGTTGACCGGTTCTGATGACTGTATTCTCTTCGTCGGGGTCGTCAATAACTTCTTCATCGAACAGTAACTCGAAATGCCCGTATTCTTCGATGAAGTCCCAAAGGGTCTCTCTTTGGAATCCGTCCGGACCTCCATTAATTTGATTGCAATTTCTAAGGGCGAGCTTCATGAATCGCCTGGAGTCCCCGAAGCTCTCAAACTCGATCCAGACTGATCCGTTATTGTCTATGCAAGAGTTTATCGTATGGCAGCCCCAATGGAATAAGACCCGGATAATGTCCTCCATTCCCCGGTCAACGCAAATTTCGAAATCACCGTCCACACTGAAGCGGACTTGCTCATGCCCTGTGCCCTCCGGGTTATATTTCGCCGCCCCCTGGTTCTCGTTCCTTGTCGAATACTCATTCAGCCTGAGTTCTTGAATATCTTTCGAGTCTCCATGTATCTTTCGAAGCCAAAGAAGGGCTTTGTGCATCAGGCCAAGAACGACATTCAATTCTAGATCCTCTTTCTTCGGGTAGCGTCGCTTGATTCTGAAAACCATCGCGCTCATCTGTTTCAAGTTCACGGCTTCCCCCTTGGGCCGGCTAAAGGCCCGGCCCGTCGCCGGGCCGGTTTACGGTAGTCAATTCCTTCATAAAATGAAGCGCCTTGAGACACCTGTTCCATGCTGAATTTACCCTTTACCCTGAAAAATATTTCGCATTTAGGTACACCTCGACATGTCACGACCCCTACGCAATTTCTGAAACTGGAAGAACCTACAAGACATTACGGGATATGGCCCCCGGTTCGATGCCCACCTTTGGGGCATAACCGGACCCACCTTTGCCGCCCCTATGCGCCCTTTGCGAGAGGCTGAACTTCGACCCGGTATTCGAGCCTATCTCAGCTTGTCCCCGATTTTCGCGCTTGATAGGTGCGCCAGCGTTCACCCTAGCCATGCCATGCCATGCAAGGGCGGCGATGTCCATTGCCTGGCGGCGAGTAAGGCAATTCCTTTGTAAAGAGGAATTCCCAACTCCAGGTTGACTGATCGAGGGATAATAGCCCTCCATCGGCACCCTGTAATTTTTGTGAACACTGGCGCTCATGTTCATTTTCCCGGTCGTTTTCCCTCTGCATGATCCCCAGGTCCAGAATCTAGAACCGCAACCTGAATGATTGTGCCCTTATAGAAGCTCTCTGTCTCAAGTTTTTTTCCAGCAAACCAGATGCACCATATTTCCTCTCCCTGAACTGATGTCACCGTCATATCAGGGCCGCCTGATTTGAGCTGAACGATATCCCCTTTTTTGAATTCAGGCATAACCTTTCCTTTCCTTGCCCTCAGAGGGCCGACTTCCGGTTAACAAGTTCAAGTTACTTTTGTTTCTCCTGTGCGCGACACTGAACTTATTCGCGGCCCGCCTCCTTGATCTCGACCTGCGAGACCCTCCCTGACAAGGCAGTCAGCCCATCTTCCCAGAAAACTTCGAGCTTGCCCTCCTTGGTTTCAAGGAGGTCCCCGACCTCGATCAGTCGCTTCTGCGCCACTTCAATAAGCGCCTTCAGGCCATAGAGCATGTCAGCATCATCCGAATCCATAACCAACCGTCCTGTCAGCTCGGTTATGGGCGCGAAAATGAGGTTGACATAATCCCTCAGCCTTTCCTTTGGCTCTTGAGATTCTTTTAGATTCTCGCTCATGCCCTTGCCTCCAAGTGCCTTTTCCCCGCTAATTTGAATGCCAAGGATTTCGGCAGCGAGGGGGCGATAGCACCGCTCGTATTCAACCTGGATCTCCCCGACTTTCGCCTGAATCAACTCGGCAAGTTTCTCCATTCTCTTCTCGACAATTTCGATCAGGCCCATGATGCCGTAGAGGCTTTCACCCGGCCCCTCGTGGCAGATTGGCCCCAATAACGATCTTACAGGCCCAAACAGAAGAGGGATGTAGTCGACCAAGTCTTCTTGGCAGGTCACTCGATCTTCTTGTTCCATAGCTCACCATCCTTTCCAAAAAAAATAGCGCCATGTGCTGTCCGGGCTTATAGACCCCCCACTCCGCGAAGGCGAACCCCGCGAGTGGGCCACATGGCGCTCATCGGTTTTTTGGCATAAAAAATAGGCATCTTCGGGGCCTTTCCCGCTCAGGGCGGGCCGCTATAAGTTGGACTGGACGATTCTATTCTAAATCAAATTGGGGCAGATGCAAGGGGAAAATGCCGCTCTAGGATGCCTGCCGTTCGATTTTCTCAGGGCGGCGTGCCTGGTCCGTCGTCCTGCTTTTGCGCGGCCTCGACTCTCCCCGATTTGCCCTTTCATTTTCAGCAAGCTGCTCTACCCGCCAAATCTGCCGTTACTGGCCAAAAGCGCCATCTTCGCCGTTACCGGATCCCGCCGTCATTTCCAGCGATAGGGTCCGGGCCCCCCCACCATCCAGGGCGATAACGTACGGCGCTGGTCGTCATTCCTGACGAGGGGTGCGATCGTGCAGTGTCCTCTTTCCGCCCTGGATGCATCCCCATTTTTGTCGATTCCGGCCGACGAAAGCGCCTCTTTATGCCCGGGGCCACTTGTTGGGGGGTTAACTTGCTAAATTGCGCAAGTTGCATTTTTTCGCTTCTGCCTCCATGCAGAGCTGTCCCGTCAATGGCGATGCTGCAGGCCCTCACCGCTGCATCCGGTGGTTCCGGCCGACGTGGGGCAGGATTCCCATCCTGGAACCATCGTCGCCTTTGACGAATCTGGTCGACGGGAGAGCCGTACCAAACCAGGTTGCACCTTCGCTCTCGGTCTTGAGAGATCCGTCACCATCATCTCTGCCGGTTCCGGCAGCCCCACCCGGGCGCTAACATCCACATCCGACGATGCCGGCGGCTGGCCATATCGTCCTCTCTGCTGAGGGGGTAATGCCCCCGGTCCCCATCGCCATTACCGATGAGTGGTGATGGAACTCGCCGGGGGATGTTCTGCCTATTGCTCGAGTGCCGCCAGATCCGACGCGCTTCTCTTGGCTCTATGCGCCCTTCGATTTTCCATGGCGCTTCGTGCACACCTCCGGCCCCTCATCCAGTGCCTTTAACGCATCTGCGAGTTGGCCGTACCTATAATTCCCGTACCTCTTCGGACTGAGGGCTACATGGATCAGCACTTTGCAGAGACGAGCATCTTCCGCCCATTCCGCTGCCTGCCAGTTGAGGGGATCGAAGTCTCCACAGTGGATGCATTCCCAATTTTGCCAGCATCTTTCCAGGGCCATGCTTAGACATTCTGTGTAGTGGCGGCAAAGATACCGACGCCGTGGGTATTGGTGGAAAACCAAAGGGGGAAGGGCAACTGTGGGGTTCAAGCCTCTCCTGGATTGACCGCTCGGAAGGGTGACTTTCTGTCAAATCTCTGGCTTCAGTTTATTTCCGCTGATCCCTCCTGGACAAGCTTGCACGTGGGCTGCGCCGACTCCCCGAGCTTTAGAATGACTCCCAGGGCGTGCCGCTCTATCATCGTGGCAATATGAACGCGGAGAAAGACCAGGCTCTCAATGTCCCCCACCAGGCTCAGTTGCGCCAGATATGACTCCCAACTCTCTATTACCGCCCGATGTTTGTCAAGATTTCTCCCGTACAACCGAACTGCTTCCTCGACCTGCATTTCCATCAAAATCCCCTTTTTGCGCTCGCCCCGGCGTCAAATTGCCATCCGCGACCTTCCAGGATGCCCCAGGATCGATTTTCTCAACTTGACCCGTATCAAACATCGTTCGAAAGAATGCGCCTTTGCCGGGATTGGCGGCCGAGAGGGCCATTTTCAGTTCAGGCTATTCCCCATTGTCTCCTGGCGAGACCTCTTGTCTTTCAGTTGCCTGCTCCGTTTCAGAATCTGCCCGTGAAGGACAGCATGAAGAAGAAGCAAATCCTCGGCCTGGTCGTCTTCAACCATTTGTTCGAGAATCCTCCG
>CAWDTD010000004.1:0-222031 GCA_963805125.1 uncultured delta proteobacterium
TTTCGTCAACTCGATTTGGCCCACTTTGATATTTTAATTTGGCCCACCCCTGTCCATTGATCTTTCCTCTGCTCTAATGACGGGCTTCCTACAGACAGAGCCGTGAAGAGCCGCCGAGAATGGGTCCTCCCATGACTCGTCGGAGGCGGCTCAAAGCGGCGGTACGGTGAACTCTGCGAACCATCACTTCTTCACGCCCTTCCTCTTCTCAATCGTCCTTCTGAACCGGTACGATTCGTCTCCGGTCTCAATGATGTGCGCCTGGTCTGTCAGCCGATCCAATATCGCCTTGCAGAGCCTGGCATTTGGAAACATCGTGGTCCATTCCGAAAACGGCAGGTTTGTCGTGACGATCACAGCTGCCCGTTCCGCCCGCCCGGATATCACCTGAAAGAGCAACTCGGCTGCCGGTTCCGGTATTCCCACATAGCCCATCTCGTCAATGACAATCAGTTCATAACGAGTCCAGCGGTTGGTGATCCGACTCAGTTCGCTTTTGTTTTTTGCTTCCATAAGATCATTGACGAGCGCCGCAGCGGTGGTGAACCGAACCCGCTTTCTCTGCCGACACGCAGCCACAGCCAAGCCAATTGCCAAATGGCTCTTTCCTGTTCCTGTCTCACCCAGGAAGATGACGGGTTCGCTGCGTTTGATATAACCCCCGTCGGCAAGGTTTCGAATCAATGCCGCAGGCACGGCAGGCGCCTTTTCAAACTCAAACTCATCCAGGGTCTTCACCTTTGGAAAATGAGCATCCACAACACGCCGGGCAATGGCATTACGCGCCCTTTCCTCCACCTCGGCCTCAAGCAGGGCTTCAAGGTAGCTCAGGTGGCTTTGCCCCTGTCTGGCCGCCTCCTCGGCAAGGCGTGCAAATTGAGCGCAAACGGTTGGAAGATGCAGCTCTTTGGCATACCGGACAATCGTCGATTGCTGTAACTCCATGGACGGGATAATCATTGCATTACCTCCGTCCCCGGCCACTCGCGCAGCAACCGGTCATACTCATTCATCTGTGGCTGGGGGCGGTCGTAGCGGCTAAGAATCCCTATTTCCAGTGCATAATCTGCCCTTAGCGCTTCATGGCCGTCATTTTCCAGCAACAATCGCAAGGCGCTCACATCGAAGCAGCCCAGTTCCAGCGCATGGCTCACAGCTTCTTCGAGTTTCCTCCACCCATGCTTTTGCCCAAGCATGAGGATCTCAACCATCACACGGGTCCCGTCCTGTTTGCCGTGCCGCTGCCGCAGTTCCTCCCAGAACCGGTCGTAGTCTGCCGGCCATCGTCCCTGTGTGCGCCATTGCTCAAGTGCCGTGCTGCCCGCTAAAGCCCCCGGCTTCTTCAACAACACCTCAAGGTAGTGTTCCAGATTCAGGACTTGGCTGTACCGGCCAAATGAGCGCTCGTGGCGGGCTATACACCTGCCCTGATGCCAGATCTCTACATGAGCCGGGTAGACTTTCGCGCACACCTCCACCCCTACGGCTGCCGGGACCGAGTAGAAGTTAGTGAGCACCTTTACCGTCCCCTTTGAATTAACCTGCGGGAAGTGAATCCCAGCAATCTGGAATCCTTCCCGCGCCAGAGGCAACAGGTGGTCGTGCTCCCTATTCATTGCCTCTCCGACACTGCCGCTGCGACCACTTATTATCCGTGCCTCATCCTCTCTCGAGCCTTCCAGCAACTGCCGATTTAAATCCTCAATATCCTTGGCTTCCGGAACAGGAACCAAGTGGTTGCGTCGAAAATAGCCTCCCTCACCTTCAACGCCGCCCTTCTCATGCCCACACCCGGGAGTGCAGAACTGCGATTCGAATCCCCAGTGAGATCGAAAGGCTATGAACCGCTCCGTCTCCTCTCTTTGATATCCCCGCAATATCTTCTTCACCGCAGAGGAGAGATTGTCGTAGCGCAGTACTTTGAATACTCCTCCAAAATATCCAAACCCCAGTTCATGTGCCTCCAGAAAGGCTTGCTGGCTCGCATGAGGATAGGCCCGATGGAAGGCTCCGCCACTGGCCATGCTGCGCATGCAGAAAAGATAGAACTTGCGTTCCTCACCATCCAACTCCACTTTGGCTTCATACCAGTCGATCTGCGCCTCTTCCCCCCAATCGTAGGACTGCTGGATGAACACCTCCCGGCCAAGCAGTCCCAACTCCTCTTTGCGCTCCCGTACGTACTTGCGAACCGTCGACTCCGATATCTCAAGATCCGGTGTCTCCTTTCGAAGCCGACACCAGATCCGATGTGCCGTATGCCGCTGCTTCCTATGCACACGCTTATCCGCTTCAAGGATCCCATCGATCAATGATTGGGCCTGACTGACTTTGGGCTTCCTACGGACAGCCCTCTTTCGTTCCGCAGGAATCGCATTGGATAGTGCTTCCCGCACCATACGGCGGTGCACTCCAAGCTTTTTCGACACCCCATTGATTGTCCCCACTCCATACTCGTACTCTCGTCGTATCTCCTCAAACAGCGCCACTTTCCCTTTCCTCCCCAAGTGTGCCTCCTTTCCAGTAGTAATTTCACTGGATTAGGATACACAACTTCTCTTTTTGGGGTGGGCCATTTCTGAGTATCAAAGTGGGCCAAATGAGAGTATCGAAATCACCTTCTATATGCTGGGAGCATACCTGGCATACACATTCATCACTGTCATCGGGATCAACGTCCCTCTTTCCGCCTTGATGGCTGTGGCTTTCACTGCCCTGGTCGGAATGGCCGTCGACCGCTTTTGCATCAAACCGATGCGCGAGCGGCACGTTTACGTGTTGATCATCACGCTGGCGCTTGCCTATCTTTTTCAGGAACTGGTGTGGGTTTTCTACGGATCTTACGGGAAATCGGTCGAAAGCTTTGTGGCTGGCGAGGTGTCGCTTGGCCAAGTCCACGTTTCCTATCAAAAAGTTTTGACCCTTTTTGTCTCGGGCTTCGCTGTAACCCTGCTTTGGTTTTTCATCAAAAAAACGAAAACGGGCAAGTCGGTTGCCGCCGTTGCCCAAAACAAGGATGCCGCCATTCTCATGGGCATCCAGTACGAGCGGGTTTATCTGATGACCATGGCTATATCGGCAGGCCTGGCGGCGCTGGCCGGTGTTTTTATCGCCCCGCAGCTGGAGGCGGTCCCTGGTATGTGGACGTTCCCGCTGTTCAAGGCGTTTGCAATAGTGATCATTGGCGGGCTGGGGAGTATTGAAGGGGCGGTGGTTGCAGCCATGCTTCTCGGTTACGCGGAGACTTCCGTCAGCATCCTTCTATCCCCTAACTACACGGATATGGTCTATCTATTGGCGACCATATTGATCCTTGTGGTGCGCCCGACAGGGCTAATGAGCAAGAGTCTTGCTTACAAATAAGCTAAGCCAGGTGCGGGGGCGTGGATCGAAACAAACAAACGAGGAACACCCAATTTCCGCCTGGCGGCGGTATAGGCAATGAACAGATTATGCGCTTCGATGAACTATACGGACGCAAGGTGACTTACAGGAGATTGAGGGATCTGGGTATTTTCAGCGCACTCGTACTGGTGCTTCCCCTTTTCATGCGGGACGAATACTTTTTGGAAATTCTTCTCCTGTGTCACTACTATGTCATTCTGGCGTGCAGTTGGGACCTTCTCACCGGCTATACAGGCAACGTCAACTTCGGACACGCTTTCTTCGTCGGCGGCGCTGGTTACACCGGGGCGCTGTTGAACCTCCATCTCGGCTGGCAGTGGTGGCTCACGCTGCCGCTCGGAGGCTTGGTGGCCGCGCTGTTCGGGCTGCTGGTCGGCTCCGCTACGCTTCGGTTGAAGGGCCCCTATTTCGCCGGGGTGACATTCTGTTTCGCCGCTCTGCTCTATAAATTCGCCATGGGGAGCTCAAGAACCTTCGGCGGCGAAGAGGGACTTTTCGGCGTCAGCGGACTCATGGATACTTCTTTGGGGAACTATTACTTCTCGGGAATCCTCATGCTTGCGATAGTCTCCTTCCTCTATTTTCTTTCGAGATCCCCGTTCGGACTTATCCCTGCGGTCAATCGGCGAGGATGAAAGCGCCAGCGAAGGTTCGGGAATAAATACCACTTTTTACAAGGTGACCGCGTTTGTCATAAGCGCATTTCTTGCCGGGGTAGCGGGAGGGATGTACTGCCACGCGGAGATGTCCGTCGGGCCGGAACAGGCGCGGGATTCGCTCTCAGGTCTCATTATCATGATGGCCGTCGTTGGCGGCATGGGCTCGATCACCGGGCCGATTATGGGTGCTTACCTTCTGACGGGCCTGAACGAATCGCTGAGGTTCATGGGTGAACTGCGTCTGCTGATCTACAGCGGTATTGTCGTTCTCGTCGTCCTTTTTGCGCCCAAAGGGTTGATCGAGATCACCGGCAAAGTGAAAGACCTGGCATTGGCCCGAATGGGGTGGAAGATGAGGGCGCCTGAGGCCAAAGTGAAACATGAGTGATCGGGGACGCGCATGCATGGACACGATCCTGGAGATCAAGGGAATCTCCAGATTTTTCGGCGGAGTAAGAGCCGTTTCCGATTTCGACCTCGAGGTGCGCCGGGGGGAGATGGTTGGAATTATCGGCCCCAACGGCGCCGGTAAGACCACTCTTTTCAACCTCATTACCGGCTTTATACGACCGACTTCGGGCGAAATATGGCTGGAGGGCCATCGGATCACCGGCCTCAAGCCGTTCCAGATCGCCAACAGGGGCATTTCCCGAACGTTCCAGCTCGTCGGTCTCTTTAAAGAAATGACTGCGCTGGAAAACTGCATGGTGCCCTGTTATTCCAAGCGGGGCAAAAGCAGGATCGATAAGGGCACAAAACCATGGGAAGCCGCCTTCGAGCGCCTTGAAGAAGTCGGACTCTCCGCTCGGGCAAACGAACCGGCCAGGAATCTGCCTTTTGGAGAACTGCGCCTGCTCGACATAGCCAGGGCCATGGCGACCGAGCCGGACGTTCTGCTCCTGGACGAGCCTTTCTCGGGCCTGGACGAGGAGAATGCGCTGGTTCTGTCCGCCGCCATCCGGCGTATGCACGATAGAGGACAGACAATGGTCATCATCGAGCATCGTCTCCGCGACCTGCTCCAGTTGGTCGAGCGCGTAGTGGCCATCGTCTTTGGGGAAAAGATCGCCGAGGGCACCCCCTCCGAGATCATGAACGATCCAAAGGTGGTCAGCGCCTACCTTGGCGAGATGAGGGCGTAAATGGACATGCTTGAGGTAAAAGATGTAAAGGTGCTCTATGGAAAAGCGATCGCTCTGCGTGGTCTGAGCATGGGCGTCAAAGCCGGGGAGTTCGTGGGAGTCATCGGACCCAATGGGGCCGGTAAAAGCACTCTCCTGAAGTCGATCTCCGGTATGGTCCCGCTGAGCGGCGGTGAAATCCTGTTCGAGGGAAAGCGCATAGATTGTCGAAAGCCCCACGAAATAGTCGGCATGGGCATCGTTCAATGTCCCGAACGCAGGCAGATTTTCGTGGATTTCAGCATTTCCGACAATCTGGAAATGGGCGCATTCTTAAGGAAAGACAAGGGTGGCATCAGGTCGGACCTGGATTATGTCTACAGCCTTTTCCCCGTTCTGGGGGAGCGCAAAGAACAGCTCGGTGGAACACTGAGCGGCGGTGAGCAGCAGATGCTCGCCATCGGACGCTCCATAATGAGCCGCCCCAGGGTGCTCATGCTGGACGAGCCCTCCATTGGCATTGCCCCTGTCATGAAAAAAAACCTGATCGAAGCGGTCCGCAAGATATGGAAATCAGGCATTACGGTCCTCATAGTAGAGCAGGATGCAAGCCTTACGCTTGACATAGCCCAAAGGGTATACGTGCTGGAACACGGCAGGGTCGGTTTGGAAGGAACGAGCGAGGAGCTCTCGATAAATGAAGAGGTCAGACGATGCTATTTTCAGCTCGGCTGAGCCGGTTTCATCGCGAACGTGATTTGCGAGGCAAAACAGGTGAAGCGGGCCGCTTCGTCAAATCCCGTCTGAAATGATTTTCGCTATAGCCCCTTCACCTTTATAGGGTTGCTGTGAACCCATCGGTCCAAGGTTGCCTTCATTTGAGCCAGAGCAAAGGGCTTGGACACATAATCGCCCATTCCGGCAGCCAGGCATTGCTCCTGGGATCCCTTCATCGCATCTGCGGTAAGAGCTGCAATAGGTGTCCGGGATGTGGCCAGGGTTGTGGTCTCTTTTTTTCGAAACTGCTCATGGATTGGTCTGACTGGGAGAACGGCTCAAAGATTTTCGACTGGGCTGCCAAAGGGAATTCCAATACCGGTATCCCTGACCTCAAAACCCAGGAGGCGCTCCTGGAGTTTCAGGCCTGCGCTCCCGAGCTTCTTTTGGTCGATCTTGGCCTTCCGGGCATCTCGGGTGTGGAACTTATAGAGAAAGCCAGGGAGGAGATGCCCTAAGTTGAGATCATGGCCCACACTATCTATGAGGATCGGGAGACAGTGTTTCCGTAGATCGGGGTCGGGCCAACCTACTCGAAACTATTATACCGGAATTGCACCGTAAGTTCACGGAATAAAGACCGTTTTCATGGCTTAGACT
Source organism: uncultured delta proteobacterium (assembly GCA_963805125.1). Classification (GTDB taxonomy): domain Bacteria; phylum Desulfobacterota; class Syntrophobacteria; order Syntrophobacterales; family Syntrophobacteraceae; genus SbD1. The sequence continues at coordinate 6,563 of CAWDTD010000004.1, forward strand.
CGTCTTTTTACAGCCGAAATAGGCATTATAAGCAACCTTCAAGATTCTGACAGGACCGCAGGCAGCGGGATCTTCATCCACCTCGCTGCGCTCCTTCATCCGCATCTGGGAATTGAGGAATTAACCAGATTGATTTCTCATCGGAACCGAACAAAACCAAAAATGTGCGGAAATTTATCTCGTCATTGCAAAATATTACGGGGGCTTGATCTCGCCCCCTTGCCTCGATAACGACTGGAAATCCTCGTGTCCTCAGTTCGATTCCGAGCCTCGCCGCCTGATATTCCGGGCGCCCGGCGAATACCTCGCCGGCTGCCCTTTTTGTTTTTCTTTGCCATTTATTTTCTTCCGCAATATTCCAGCGTTCGCAGGCACTCTACTTTTCAAGAAGTTCATGCTTCTTTTCTTCTGCTGTGTTAGAATGTCTGCGTTCATTCCATTAGTCGATACTCTGAAGCGGCCGGGTCTATGAAGTTCTCTGAACTGGTTAGATTAAAGGTACTACTCGAAATCAGGATGGCCTAAGCTTATCCGAGTTGATTACCACGGTTCCAAAGAAGTACCGACCGGTACCTGCAATGCGATCCTAAAAGCTGCGGGGATCAACTGGCCCGGAAATGTCAAACATCACGTTAATTCCCCCCCTCCAAAATCATCTTAATTCCCCCCTTTTGCCGAAGTGGGCATGAGTGATTGGTTGATTTGTCCCCCCGAATCGCCCAACCTGTGGATCATAATTTCCCCCCAACTTGTCTTCCCGGGGGGTGATTTTTTTGGGGGTTGGGGGGGGGAAACGGAGGGAGCCCGTAGGGCGACCGGAGTTTCCCCCTCCCCCACCAAAGAGTTTTCGCTACGAGGGCATATATAGTCTTACCAGCTCCCGTGCTATCTTTCTGCTGTATTCGATGTTGGCTCTCGATTTGCCCCCGATCCAAACCGGATATTCACATCCGGCCTTACTGATCAAAATGCCGCCGTCCAAGTCCGTTATTTTGTGTATATCGGACCCCTTGGTGCACCTGTCAAACCATGTCGTGTTTTCTTCGGTAAACTCCACGTCCAGTGTTGTCATGCGCTGCTTGTCAGAGTTCCAGGCTAAAATTTCCATGGCTCTTATCCATTCTTCGTGTTGAGCGTTGACATGATTGTTCAGCCCACCGTCTGTGAACCGAGCAAGGGCATCACTGTTTTGCCCTGCCGGGACTCAGCTTCTTCCTGTATGACTCACCGCTGTCGATCATGATGTGGTGGGCGTTATGAGCCAGTCTGTCCAAAGCCGAGTTTGCTACGACCGGGTCCGGAAACAGGGACACCCAATCCTGTGGCGGTCGATTGCTGGTGATTATGATGGAGGATTTGAGGTGTCGCTCGGCAATAAGCTCGTATATGTCCTCGGTTTGGGTGGCCGTAAAAGGCGAAAGGCCAAAGTCGTCCAGGATCAACACATCGGGCTTGATATATCTTCTGATGCGCTTTTCCCAGGAATGATCCGCACGCGAAGCAAGAAGGCCTCGCAGGATTTTGGTGGTTTTTGCATAGAGCACCTCATAGCCTTTGCGACAGGCATGGTGCCCCAGCGCCTCGGCGATATGAGTTTTTCCAACGCCCGCCGGGCCATAGATCAATACATGTTCTTTCTTTTCTACAAACAGGCAGGTCGAAAGCTCCGTGATGTGCGATTTTCTAATCCTGGGGTTGAACGAAAAGTCAAAGCCTTCGAGCGTCTTTTCTTCCTCGAAGCAAGCGTTCCGGATCCTGTTGGCAAGCTTTTTGGCCTCTCGCCTCTCTATCTCATCCTGGACCATTCGTTGTAAAAACTCAACATGGGGGATCTCTTCCTCTCTGGCCTGCTCCAGCCGTACATCCAGAGTCTCGAGAAACCCGCCGAGTTTCAGAATCCTAAGCTGGGCAGCCAGTTGGTGTTGTGTGTTCATGAGCGATCCTCCCCGGAAAAGTAGTTTGAGTCGCGAAGGAAGCTTTGTCCCAGATCGGAGAGATTCGCTGTCGCTGCGGGAGCTTCAGTGGACAAGAGACCCTTTTCCAGCATGGACCTTATGCTGCGGTACTCGGTGCTTCCATAGGCAAGGGCTTTTTCCGATGCCCTCTCCAGGTCGGCCCCCCATTTCAAACCCAGCCTCAGGACCGCCTGCGCCTTTCTCATTGCGCGGTGGCCGCCCGCTTTGAGGATCTGTTTAATCAACGTTTGCGTTTGAGGTCCGTATTGGGCGGCTGTGGCCATGCAGCTTGCCGGCGTGCTCATGAGATAGGCGAGTTTTTCGGGCGGATAATCGGTGTGATCGGTTATCCACTTCCCCGGCTCCATTGATCGCGAATGGGTCTTGATCAGTTGATGATCCAGGAAAACCTGAACCGCTTTGCTCGTGCCCCGTACCCAGACTTTTTCCCCGATATAGCGTGTTGGCAACGAGTAGAAGGAGTTGTCAAAGACGATATGGTGATCGGGGTGTACCGTGCATTCCTTCCAGATGGGAATCTCAAAAGGCGCCTTCGGCAGCGGCTTTAAGTGCTCCTTTTCTTCTGAGATAAAGACGGCGTAAGGTTTACGCTTGGTGGTTCCGTGAATCTGGCTTCCAATCTCAAACCGGCACCATGCGAGGGCCCTTTCGTTGGCATCCCGGATATCGGTAAACTTGCGGCCGGCAAGTAGATGCTTTCGAACTACGGGAACCGATCTTTCAACTTTTCCTTTGTGTTTTGCCCTCCTTACACCCGCCGGGTCCGCCGCGAAACCATAATGCCTTTCCAAGTCAGCATATGCGTGGTGAATCCTTGGATCATAAAGATCAGGCTTGATAACGCCAGGCTTGAGATTATCCAAAATCACCCACTTCACCACACCGTGAAAAAATTCGAAGGCCCGGATATGGCAGTCGATCCACGTCGGTGAATCCTGGCGAAAAACAAACCGTACAAATCTATGCCGGCTGTGGGAAAGCGTCATTATGAAACACCAGGTCTTTCGATCCTTTCCCGACTCGGGGTCCCGCATGCGCCCGACATATCCAAAGTCCACCTGCGCCTCGTCTCCAGGCGCGGTTTCCAGATGAACCGTAGCTTCAGGTTTGCCCAAATTGAATTCATCGCCAACGTAGCGCAGAACACTGGCATAGCTCACTTTCAAGGCGTGCCGTTCTACAAGCAGCCGCATGACCTGTTTGGCCGTCATCTCCTTTTCCGTCAAAAGATTGGCAATCTCATCCCGGTAGCGGCCAAGTATCTGTTGGGCAGGCGCCCGTCGAACCAGGACCGACCTGTCCAGAACTGCCTTGAGTTTGCCAAGCATTTGCTGCTCATCGGGGAAAGGCTCCTCCCGCTTAAGTCCGGCGTCAAGGCCCGCATGGACGTAGCGTCGCACGGTCTTTCGGTCATATCCCAAAGACCTTGTTATCCCCTTGATGCTGGCTCCCTGGTGCCACTGATACAAAATCTCCATAACTTCGTTCATGTGGATTTGCCTCCTCGCCATGTTCCCTCCTCTCAGAAGCTTCTGCCATCAGATCCCGAGAGTACAGGACTTGTTCACTCAATTACACCTCGGCGAGGGGGGGAATTAAGCTGCAACTGGGGGGGGAATTCACATGATCACGGGGGGGGGATTTGTCGTGATCACAACCCCCTCAAAAGGGGGGAATTATCATGATGCTCGACAGTGAACATCGGAAGGGGCAGCAGAATCAATAAATCTATTCACCTTCGCGGGTGAGATTGATGCCATTTTCACGCTGCCCAAGAACGCATCAAAGTGTGAGTGCAGTGCAGCATCATCGGGAACAGCCCTTGCCAGAAAAAAAGCTTTTATTGAATTTGGGTATACGGGATCACCATTGAAATCCAATATCACAAGATCACCGGGCTGGAGGGGATTGAATCTCTCGGGAGAGTCAACTGGGTTATGGATGAATTCGCCATCAAGCCTCCAATTCTTATAGGTGCCAAATTTTATGATTTTGCGTTGGAGGATGTAAGGGCCATTCAAGCCGGGACCATAGAGGTGGAAGTCTATAGGGATTCTGCCGCCCCTATCCCTGGCAATTTCGGGCAGAGATGGATAAAGTTGATCGACGAAGACGTCCGCATTAAGATTGATCGCCTTTTGATTTCCTGCGGGTCGGTTCCGGAAATGCCACTCAAAGAATGTTAGATCTGAGGCTGTAAGGCGTTTTAGAGCCAGTTTTCTTGCCACGTTTTTTCCCTTGTATCTGCAAGCGCATTTCTTTGGCTATTGCAGCGGCTAATAATGGTGGGACAGCATTCCCTATCTGTCTGAAAGCTGGATTCATGGTTCCCGCAAATCTAAAGCCATCGGGGAAGGATTGGAGGCGTGCGGCTTCTCTTACTGAAATTGTTCTCGCCTGGGTACTGTCATAATGGATGTGCGAATAGCCATCCTTGCCGAGATGTGCCATGAGAGTCCTCGCTGGACAATCTGATTCCATCTTTCGCCATTTATTGGGGAACTTGAAGGGATCGTATGGGGGCACTATCTTTTTTTTCAGCTCCAAATACCTTTTGCTGCCATTTTTGATGTGCTCCCTCTTCAGGTTTAGCTCCTCTATAATCTCCTCAAGCAAACTGAGAGCATGTCCATAGGCTTCCGGATACTGATCTCCGGGATTCATTCTCCTGAAAATAGCGTAGTCTCTTGGGAGAGATCGAATAACGTGATCGTATATGCCAATCGGGCTCTCGAAGCCCGGCCATCTTCTCATCAGGCGTGCGTATGATGACAAAGTAACGCCTTTTGGGTAAGGAACCAGGGTATCCAACCTCCGCGTACCTCTCTTAAGTTTACCTTCGAGATGGGAGGCTATTCTGGGCAGATCACCAATGGCCTCTCTGGCAGTTACCGCGGGGGGCAGGTTTGGCGATGGTTCGGGGAGAGGAACATAGAAGCCGTTTCCATTTTTTTTGTCCATAGGTTTGAGAGCAACGCGCCGTGACCCTTCATATCCCCTGGGGAGTTCAAACCAGTGAGTTGGCTCGGGAAAAGATATATCAGCGCCTAACTCGGGTGCATATGCGATGAGAAACATGCGTTCTCGCATCTCGGGGACACCATAGAACACACTGTTCAGAAGGGTATACTTGCAGGAATAGCCCATTTCAGCCAGGGTTTCACACATCTCCTCTGCGATGTTGTGACCGCCGTAATTTAGAATATCAGGAACATTTTCCATCAAAATCGCAATAGGTTGCAGCTCATGAATGTAATGGAGAAATCTCAAATACAAATTACTTCGAGGATCATTAAGAAATGCTTCTGGATGTGCAGCTATCTCCCGCAGCTTGGCCCTGCCAACTCTTGCGAAAGCTTGACAGGGCGGTCCCCCTATCAAGACATCTATGCACTCCTCAACCTTGTTCCCAAGCTTCAGTTCCGCCACAAGCTGCTGGGGGGCAGTGTTTACAATATCACGAGGTATTGCGTGCGCGTTCTGAAGTTGCTTCGATTGTGCCTTATGAAAATTGTTTGCGTGAGAGAAATTTGCGAGCGGATCACATTCCACCGCGCCGGTTATATTGAAACCGTCAAGGTGAAAACCCAGTGAAAGTCCACCACAACCGGCAAACAAATCCAGAACTCTCGGCGGGCAGCCAAGCCGCACCTTTGTGATTTTCCGTTTCCTGCACTCAGATTCCATGATCGATGCCATTCAAGCCTATTAAAATGATTTGGAGTGGTGTGATGATACTAAAAGCTGCGGCATATCGCAAAGCAATGTTGCGCTAAAGGCGATGGCAAGATTTCAAGTCTGGTAATTCTTGACGGGAGTTTCAGGCCAGGCACAGCGGAACCCTGAAGGGCTTGGAGTGGAGAAGGTAGAAACCGGGATAAGTGGCTGTCAGGCTTAGACCCCGCCGGCGAGGGAGAAGCGGAGCCGCCACGCGCATAGCGCCGAGTCGATGCGGGGTCTTAGTCTGACAGACGCTTGTTCCGGAGTGTCTGCCTTCGCAGCGCCAAGCCCGGAAGGTTGAAGGGGCCTAGGGAATCGTGATTTTTCCACATTTTAAATTTTTTCCATTTGACAGGCCTGTGGAATCCTGTATCATGTCAAAAAATATATCAGAAAAGGATATCAGAAATAATGTCAATTAAGCGATGACGGAAACGAGGTGGACGATGACCAAAACGGAGAACTCAAAAACAATAACGGTCTATTTGGATGAGGAAATCCAAATGGGCCTGAAGAAGATGGCTAAGGATATCGGAATCTCGCGGAACCGAATGGCCTTAAACATCTTAATCATCGGACTAGACGAAGCTGAAATGTTCAAACCGGTTGTCAAACTCGTGGCCCTGGCAGCAAGCCTCAAGGATAAGATTCAAGGATCGTTATCTCGAAACGAGTCGCCGGGGAGGTCCGCCGAAGTATGGGAAAAACCTGAAAAGACTAAAACCATGACCATATACATGAGCAACGATCTACTGGCAAGGGTGGACAATATGGTTGATATCAGCGGGATCAATCGTAACAGGCTGATATCAAACATGCTGACAGTCGGCCTGGAGGAAGCGGAAGCGCTGTGGTTGAGTGGAATAGGCAAGGTTGCGGTGTTTGCTCGAGACCTGCGGGACATGATTCGAGAGAGAATAAGAAGAGGAACCATTGATGAAGAGCGGGATCGCGCCAGCGGCCCACGCCCCACCGGCTTGAGCCGCCGGCACGGCGATCCGGCTTAGCGCTTGGCTGCCTGGGCAGGTGATTGAAAAGGCAGAGGCTAATTCTTGGGGAATCGAGAAATGGGGGGCAGGCCATGGAAGATTTACATACACGTGAAAGCTCTCATACACAAGCAACGGCAAGCATGGCGGAATCTGTAACACGCCATGCGCAAATCTCAGGGGGAGAGGGAGAGAGATTTTAATCCTGGATTATGCGTGAGGATGCCTGAGAATCATACTGTGTTCATCCCAACTATCTGATAATTTGTGGCAAATTCATCAGAAGGAGGGGAAGCTGCATGCGCGCGGTTGGTGACAAACAGAGAGGGACCATACGGCCTGGTTTCGACAGATCCATCAGCATTGATTTTCAGGGAGCAAAGATCCCCTCCGACACCGGTTTCCTTCTCATGCGGTAAGTGGACGGGCGATTCAGGCTGCTTGAACGAGCCGTTTCCCAGATTGAAGATCCGAGATCGCCTAGACATACAGATCACTCCGTGCTTCAATTACTGCCTCAGCGGGTCTATCAGGTGGCGGCAGGCTACGAGGACTCCAATAACGCTGATCATCTGAAGGTTGACCCAGCACTTCGATTGGCCTTGGGTAAAAAGCATGACTGCGGAGCTGGTCAATCCGCCCTCTGCCGCTTTGAGAACAACATCCTCGCAACCCAGGACGGCTGCTTTGAACAGGTCTGCTACCATCCTCTGTTTTGCTTCACGAGCAAAGGGGACCTTTTGGGTACAAAACTGAGACCGGGAAACGCGCATTCAGCCGATGGCGTCTTGGGTCTTATCTCTCCTCTGGTTGAGCGCTACAGGTCTTGGTTCAAGCAGTTCTGGCTCCGGGGGGATGCAGCCTTTGCCGGTCCAGACCTATATGAATTTTGTGAAGGCCGTGGCATCACCTGCTTCATTCGGATTTCCAGCAACAGCAGCCTCAAGAGTCGCATAGGACCGCACTTGAAGCGGCCCGCCGGTCGTCCCCCCAAGGAGCGGCGTACAGGTCAGGGTGATCGAGTTTCATTACCAGGCGGAGAAATGGAATAAGCCCCGAAGAGTCGTCTGTAAGATCGAATGGCATGCTGGTGAGCTCTTCCCTCGTGTCGGTTTTATTGTGACCAATTCGAATCTCGAAGCGCACAAGGTGATTACGATTTACAACGGTCGTGCTGAGATCGAAAACCGGATAAAAGAGGGCAAGAACACCCTCGGATGGGACAAGACGAGTTGCCATCGGTTCGCAGCCAATCAAGCAAGGCTTCTCGTCGGATGTCTTGCCTGCAATCTGCTCCCCATGATTCGGGATGCGGCATTCTGGGGGCAGAGCGTCAGGACGTCTATAGACTCGATCATCCGGCGGCTCGTCAAGGTCGGGGCCAGGGTGGTTTATCATGCCGGGAAGTGGTACTTCCATGTCGCGTCGGCTTTTCCACTCGCCCGGTATTATCGGATTCTATTCGCCTGAACCCCTCAACTCGGGCAAGCGGGAAGCGGGCTATAAACTCAGGGGATGGAGGTGCGTCCTGAAATTGCAAAAACCGGTCTCATTGAGATACAACTTGCATGTTCGATTTGAAAATCGTATGGTTTTACGGGCTTTAGGGAAACAGGGGAAGTTTTTCGGGCAAAAATCCGATCCCTGCATGCAATTTGGATACATAGCACAGAAGTGATGCATTATTCCTGTTAAGAAGTAATTCTGGTGTATTTTGGCGCTGATTTCTCTTTTGCGCTGGCGTCGTTCAAGCATAGAACTCTCGCGTGAAGAAAGGAAACACAATGATTATAAGATATTTTTCCAGACTACTCTTAACACTCATTATAATGTTAACTGTTTTCGGTTGTGCGGGTGCACCAACAAAAACAAATACTGATATGACCGACTTGATGGTTGCCTCTCAGGAAGGCAAGATCAAGGTCGTGCAGGCACTGTTAGATAAAGGGGCCGACGTCAATGTAAAGAGGAAAAGCGGCACAACAGCGTTGATGTTTGCCTCTATGAAAGGCCAAAAAGAGGTTGTGGAGTTGCTACTCGCCAAAGGGGCCGACGTCAATGCTAAGAGGGATGACGGCCTTACCGCGTTGATGAGTGCCTCCTACGAGGGCAACAAACAGGTTGTGGAGTTGCTGCTCGCCAAAGGGGCCGACGTCAATGCAAAGCTGAATGACGGCTACACCGCGTTGATGTTTGCCTCTATGAAAGGCCACAAAGAGATACAGGAACTGCTTATCAAGGCAGGGGCCGAGTAATCTTGAGGGTGTTAGCCGCCCGCAAAACTGGGGTGGTTTTCCTAACTGGACAATTTAGTACAAAGTGTCCTATGTCGCTTGTTTTTTCGCTCGCTGGCAGTGTGCCGCTTGCGGCACGAAGCCCGCCTCCGGCTTTTGAGCCATTCTTTCAAGTCCTGACTTTTCCAGGCTAAGATACTTGAACCGAGTATAGGGAGCTAATCTACCATAAAAGCAGCAACCGCCATCATTGCGTGCAGTCCGACTCGATCCCTCTATTCCAGCCCCTCATTCCAGTGCGCCTTGTGGTTCCTACATGGAATTCTATTGGCATATTTAGGCCAAGCCGTGAACGGGTTCAGAAGGCAGGAGCCGAAGGTGATGTTTCAATTTCGAGTCACCCTCTCTCATTGACCGAACCATCATTCCCCGGTATTCTTCATCCCATCAGAAGATAAATTTCTCGATCAAGGGGGAATGAAATGAAGATCGTCTGTTTGCTTGGAAGTCCAAGGGAAAAGGGAAATAGTGCCACCATCGCAAATCGATTCTGTGGCACCGCCGAACGGCTGGGAGCAGAGGTTCAGACCTTCGCCCTGAATAAGCTCGAATATCGGGGATGTCAGGGATGTTTGGCCTGTAAGACCAAGCTCGATAACTGTGCGCTTGAAGACGATATGACCGAAGTTCTGGAGGCCGTTCGTGAAACGGATGTTCTCGTGCTGGCTTCGCCTGTTTACTATGGTGATTTGTCCAGCCAACTGAAGGGCTTCATAGACCGTTCTTACTCCTATTTGGCATCTGACTACCTCACCAATCCCCAGCCCTGTCGCCTATCGGCGGGGAAAAAGCTGGTTTTCATTTTGACTCAGGGAAATCCAGACCAAGAAATGTTTGCCGATATTTTCGAAAGATACGACTACTTTTTCAAATGGTATGGATTCGCTGATAGCCATCTCATTCGGGCTTGCGGGGTTCGGGAGCCGGGGGAAGTCGTAGCAAATCGTGATGTGATGAAGCTGGCCGAAACAATGGCTGAGAAGATATGCCGTTAGGCACAAGGAGAAAAAATGTTACGTGAAATCGCCTTCGCCAACTCGATTGCTCTCGTGACAATTTTTTTCTTTCTGGTTTTCTACGTTGGAAGCATCGTTGCACCCAACTCCTTTCGGTTCTTGCGTAACGCTCAATTTCTTGGTGCGGACATCGACCAAATCACTCCCAAGAAGTTCTCGCTACCTGCTCTGGCAGGAATATTGTTGACACTCTTTGTCACAAGCTGGGTCTTTGGCTACCTTGGGCTTGGCTGTATAATTTCATGGCAGGATAAAATGTTTGAGCAACTAAGCGGGGGTTCTGGAAAACTCCTTGGGTTCAGGATCAGCCATGGAGTCACCGCCGAAGACGTGATGGTTCGCAGAGTTCACCTGTGAGCGGAAATGCAATACGGACCCACTAACGGACAAGCAAAAGGGACCCACCTTGGTTAAAAAATCAGTTGCTCTTCCCTTTCTGGGGTTTCCATCTCATTCCTGAGCCAGAGGTTAAAAAAGGTCATTCCCTCGCCGTCGGCCTAATTTCTGGTGAGCATGGCTGAAGAATCGGGGTCAAGGCTGCGACCGATAGGAAGCACCCGAAGGGCTTGGCCTTGATGCCGGTTCTGGCCATGCTACTGTTAGGAAGCCGAACGGCCCTTTTCATGTTTCCTTCCTTTTGGATACGCTTTCTTTGAAACGATAACTTTCCGCGTTCATGGAAAGGATTTCGGCATGGTGCGTCAGTCTATCAAGAAGCGCACCAGTGAGCTGTTCACTCCCAAAGACTTCCGGCCATTTTGAGAACTCAAGGTTGGTGGTCATTATCAGGGACTGGCGCTCATAGCTTGCCGCAACCATCTGGAAGAACAGTTGAGCCCCTTTTTCGGAAAAGGGGACATAGCCCACCTCGTCAATAATCAGCAGATCCATTCTGGAAAGTGATCTCTCAAGGTAAGAGAGCCTCAATGCTGCCTGGGCTTCCATGAGCTGGTTAATTAGGCCGGCTGCGGTATAGAACCGAACGTTTTTCCCACCCTGGCAGGCGCATATCCCAAGGGCGACCGCCAAGTGCGTTTTCCCGGTTCCACTGTTGCCCATGAGAATCAGATTCTCTTTTTTATCGATGTAGTCTCCTTGGGCAAGATCGATTACTTTAGCCTTGTTTAGCGTGGAAATGACCGAGAAGTCGAATTGATCCAGTGTCTTTAAAACCGGGAACCGGGCAGTTTTGATCCGTTTTTTATGGGCATTCTCATCTCGCTGCTGTACTTCAGCTTCGACCAAGGCGAGCAGATACCCCTCATAGGTTTGATCGGCTTCAATGGCTTGTCTGGCAAGTTCCTGGTAAAATTTAAGCACAGCCGGAAGCTTTAACCTTTTGAGCAGGGCTTCAAGGAGCATCTTTCCTTTCATGATACACCTCCTTGAAGAAGACGGTCAAAGTGGTTGACCTGGTTTGGCCAGACTTCCGGGGACCGGACCTCAAAGAGGCCGCATTTCTTTGCAGGCTCCAGCAGTTGGTAGAGAAGGTTCTTTACTCCATCAAAGCTGTATATCCCCAATCCTGTGGCCCGTTTAACGGCCTCAGTCACTTCTTCCACCGGGCTGTCTTTAAGGAGCATGAGAATCCGAATGTATTCCTTGGTCCCACCGGAATGCCCCAATCGGTCCTTTAAATGCATGTGATAACGGGAGAAAACGGCGGGAAGCGACCATTTGACCACCGGAGTCGCCCGATCAAAGGCTCCCGGTTTTTGCAGGAGAACCGGCAGATAATGCTGCGGATCGAGAACTTGATCATCACCCATGTAGCTCCGCTCGTGGACAGCTATGGTCTTTTCCTTAAAAGAGATGATCACCTGAAACACGAAAGCCTGCACCGTTACGGCTTGACCCACATATTGGGGAGGCACGGAATACCAGTTTCCAGAAAGGCGTACCATCTGGCGCCGATTGACCTTTAAAGTGAGCACTACACAGGCTTTCGGCAGTCTCTTTGGAAGGGGTCTGAAGCTTTTCCAGTTCCTCATTCCAAAGTTCCTCCACTGGCTTTCCAAAACGCTCCCTGGAGATGGCATCCCGATCACAGCAATCACGCAGATATTCGTTTAGCTCATCGAAGCTCTCGACCTCTGGCAGCGGCACGAAGAAGTTTCTGCGAGCATAGCCGACGAGGTTTTCAACCCCGCCTTTCTCCTGCCCTTTGCCAGGCGTACAGTAATGGGCCTCGAAGAGAAAGTTGGAGCGGAAACCGACCCAGAGCGATTGTTCTTCTCTGTTTCGCCCCCTCAAAATTTTGTATACCGCTGGCTTGAGATTATCGTACCGGACTCTCAGGGGAACGCCGCCCAGGTAGGAAAATCCTCTTAGATGGCTTTCAAAAAGCGATTCTCTTCTTTCGGTTGGAAGGGCGCAGACAAAGAACTTGCTGGAAAAATCCAAACGCATACAGGCCAGATGGACTGTTTTCTCCTTGCCTGCGAAAATAACCCGGGCCTCGCCGTAATCGAATGTTGCTCCTTCAGCCGCTGTGTAAGTCTGGGGTACATGGCTCTCCGGCAGCTTTGCTCTAAGGAGGCTCACTTCTCGGCGCACTGTCCGGTCTGTTCCCATGTAGGCATGCTCGTCTCGAAGTCGATCAAAAATGCGCCTGGCTGTGTGACGCTGTTTGACAGGACGGCGCTTGTCCTCTTCCAACCATTGCCGAATGACCTCGGCAAAGGGACCGATTGCTTGCTTTGTTGGGGACTTCGTTCTGGTGTAGACCGGAACTCCAGGATCATTGAGGGCCTTGCGAATGGTCCTCCGGCTGTGGTGCAACTCCCTTGCAAGTTGCCGGATGGACTTACGCTTTAAAAAGTACTCTTTGCGAATTATCTCCTTCAACTCCACTGTGATCATCTCCTCGACCCCCTTGGCTGCAAATATCTGTTCGATAGTTTGTAACCAAAGGAGCTGTCACGGTGGGTCCCTTTTCCGTTTCCGCTACCCCGTGAAAGTGGTCCCCTTTTCCATTTCCATACACATTCACCGTACCGCCGCTTTGAGCCGCCTCCGACGAGTCATGGGAGGACCCATTCTCGGCGGCTCTTCACGGCTCTGTCTGTAGGAAGTCCGTCATTAGAGCAGAGGAAAGATCAATGGACAGGGGTGGGCCAAATTAAAATATCAAAGTGGGCCAAATCGAGTTGACGAAACCAAGAGACAAAGCCATTCATGGCCTCCAACGTTTTATTGGCATTCGATTCACACGAAGCAATGACTTCCTGCGCTATACACGCCATCAAAAACATCGTTCGCCGTATCATCGCCCCGCTCAGGCGCGCCCGGATTCTATTTCCCAACCTGCCCGTAATAACACTACCCTGTATCTTTTGACGGCTAGAAACGAGTAGCCACATAATATCCAATGGTTGGGATGAATAAGGGATGAAGGCAAAGAGCGGGCAAATAAAGCCCGCAAGTATGCAGGTGCTTCTTCTAGGCTGGCGAATCTTGGACCTCGGCTTGGATTACATCAAGGGGAATTCGACAAGCTGTCTCCCAGCGATCTCGCTGCTTCATTTGAACAATAAAGGAATGAACTCCCGGTTTTCGTACTTCGATTTCTCCGCACACTATATTCAACCTGTGCCGTCGTCGGTTAATCTCCACATCATCCAACTGCATAACATTACTTATACTGCCATCCGGCGATTCAAATTTTACTCTGATTTTTAGCGATACTAAATTATCTGAATCCTTCCTCCAATTTGTGCCGATACTTAACGGAGGTAATAGAGCCGGGAAAGTTGATACCCCTGCTGCCTCAATCGTGTTGATGTAACTAGTCGCATTAGTCTCTCGATCAGTGATGATCGTAGTGCATATTACTGTCCAGACATGGTGAACCATTATGTATCCTTCAACGACGAGGTCGCTGCAATGGTACTGGCGACGATGAGCATTTTACTGTAGCAGATTCAGCCTCTTCACGCTCAGCCGTTAAAAGCTGTGGCCAGGTCAATAAATCACTTAAATGAGCGGAAGATAAATACGTTGCGTGAACAGTCCTGGGTTCCTCAATTACACCAGCAAAGTGTCCCCCGTGAGTATGCAAAGCTCCCATTTGCCGAACAGCGGCGGGAAGAACACTCCATTCCTGGGAAAAAGGTTTCTGAACGGATTCCCGCAATGACTCGGAAAGTTTGGAGACGATCAGGGTGTTAAGGGAAACGCACTCCCTCTCAGCCTCTAAAGCCAGTGCACGATGCAAGGATTTTGGTAATCTGAGACGAGTCTGTCCACTGTACTCTATAACTTTTTTCGGGGCGGGCGGCGCTTCACGGTCTTCCTGCAGTACCTCCAGCATTTGAGTGGCTACAAGTTTTGCTTGCTTAACCGCTTCCTCCGGATTTTCACCGAAAGCAGAAAGGTTCGGAAATTCCGGGATCGTAGCTATATACCCTTCGTCCTCATCGCTCCATGCGAGGTTAATGCTATATTGAAACATTGTTCACTCCCCCATGAGCCCGTGCTCTTCAATTAACGATAGGAGCTGCCTCACTTGGTACGGCTTGGCTTTTCCATCGTATTCTTGGAGATTAAGAAGCTCCCTAACTTTGGGGTGTTTGTAGATGCGGTGTGATGATCCGCTTGTCCTCCTTCGCTCAACAAATCCGGCGCTTTCTGAAGGAGCTTCTTAAACTCTGGCATCTTTTCACCATAACGGTACCGCATTCGGTACCGTCTGTCAATCGGAATAATTATGCAGAACTTGAGAAAAAATGCTGTATTTCTTTCTCCGACAGCATACTGCGAATAACGCCACCTTTGGAAGACTATGATAGGAAAAATTCTAGGAAAGAGTAAGAATTTACAGCAGAATCTGCCTATCTAAGATAGTCAGATGAGGCAATAACCTTTCTCATCTCATCGATGGTATCCACCAATTCATCCCACATTCATCGTCTTCCTTTCTTTGGCCCTCCGTGCCGCTTCCTTCGCCAACTGAAGCACCTCGCTCGACACTTCGATTTTCCGCTGGAACTGATAATCTCCGGGGGATGACAGAGGGGCCGCGACGCTGTGGCAGGCTGTGGATCCGTCCGGCTACTTTGTTGTGGGATCTTTTGGATTCATTAATTGTTCAAGTTGACCAACGAAAAAGCGTTCACTGAACCCGGCGAGAAAAGCCAAACCGAGGTGAACGCCCTGGCTGCCGGAGGCTTTGGATATAACTGCCAGGCTGACAACCCCCGATATGCTGAGAAGGCCGATTATTACCCCTGCCGAAGCCCCTATTATCGGCCTCAGCCAGAGGAGCAAACGCTGGATGTAGTACGAAGCCTCATCTCCTTTGAGCGACTCTCTCGACCTCAAAGCGCTGAAAAGACCGCCTAATGCCCCGGATATCGCAAAACCGGCCATTAATTTCCGGGTAATTTGAAGCTCTGCATCCCTTAGAATCGCAGGGGCAAGCAAAATACTTGCCACCAGTAACACTGACAGAATGAAAGCCGTCCAACTCAGGCGGGTTCGCAGCAGGTTCACTTTACGCCAGAACAGTTGCCTTACGCTGCTCACATGACGAGAAATGATTTCCAATTCGCACCGCAGTTTTGCGACGTAACAAGGAAACCCGCGCTGACATTCTTTACAGTATTTCTCTACTGCTTCTATAGTTTGTAAGTATTTATGTCGCCTAACCGATTCCAGGTCAATGTTTGCCATATCATGTCTAAGATTGGTCGTAACTATCAAAAGATAATGGAAGGGCAGCACTTTACAATAAATATGCCTAAGTTCGTCCGACGCGCTAAATATCGTGTCGAATCGTGCGAAGGTCAGTTTCTTACCCCACCTGTCGTTCGCGTTTTTGGCCTCTTGAAAGCATTTCTTGGCCAGCTCAACGTCTTTTATATGCTCAGGATTATTCCCCGCTTCATCTTCCAATAATCCGATCATTTCCTCGATTTGAAGAAATTTGATTTCAAACATGGTTTTCGACAGCCTCTGTGTCAGTAATAAAATCAAATATTTACAGAAACTTGATCGATGACGAATATCGAAGAGTGTTTCGGAAAAAAGCCCCTTGGATGCCGAAGCCTCTAAATCATAGGTTATTCAATTCAAAACTTGCAAGGGAAATAATCGTGTCGCCGCCAGATCCGGAATCCGGAATATTTCCAACTTTGCGAGATTGAACTATACAGAACTTACACTGGATAGCCGCATCGGGGCGTGTGCACGGATCCATCGCGCCGACCGGCATGGAAAATCCCAAACGATCGGCAAGCCACGCTGTGCTCCACCCTGCGGTTTTTGTGTTCCGTACACACCGCCGGCAAACTTGAACCCGGGTCGCCCGCGTCTGTCAGGCTAAGCCCCGCAAACGACTCCTGTGCCATGCACCGGACGGCTCCGCTTCTAAAAATGATGTGGACCTTCATTTTTATCCTTGACATACTTCTCATTATGAAGTATAATATTTTCCGCAATAATCCGGAGCGTCCGGAAATCCTCACTCCTGTACTGATTTGGAGGTTTAAAGAAATGCCGTTCAGTATTCACTATCTACTACTGGCTATCCAACGGTCACTGCTCGATATTCCTGTTCGCGCCCGCTGTTATCCGCTGTTATTGCTACAATCAAATCCGGAACTAATAATGAAATCAATTGGTTGCCAAACCGGCACTTGCATTTGGGCCTGTATTTTCAGCGACACCGCCCGTTCACTACTCTTACGGATGTCAGAGGACGGAAGTCAGAGGACAGAGAAGTGGTATCCTCCGTCATCTGTCCTCCGTCTCCTCACCGTTCACTACGTCATCCCGGAAGGTTTTAATCCGGGACCATTGCTTTTATTGTATTTCGCCTGCATTTGCAATAAAGACCACCTGCTCGACAGGCAAAGATTTAAGAGGCTTGCGCTTCTATCCCCTGCTCTTTGAAAAAGGATTTAGCTCCATCCGAACGGAAAATGGTATTTATTTGAGCAAGAGGCGGCATTACTTTAAGAAGCCGGTAAAAGACCATTTCCGGAGTGCGAAAGGAGGAGGATCAAGTGAGCGTTGAGGCGATACAAACCGTGAAAGCCCCCGCGGCAATCGGGCCGTACTCGCAGGCGATCCGCGCCAATGGTTTTGTTTTCGTGAGCGGCCAGATCCCGATAGACCCTGAGAGCGGCGAAATCGCAAGCGGTTTCTCGGACCAGGCCCGGCAGTCCCTCGAAAACCTGAAGCAGATTCTTATCGCCTCGGGGACGACACTGGACAAAGTTGTTGCGGTGGATGTCTTTATAACCGATATTGCTCAATTCGCGGCTTTCAATAAGGTATATGAAGAGTATTTTTCGGCGCACAAGCCTGCGAGGGCCGTTGTTGAGGTAAAGGGCCTGCCGAAGGGCGTGATGGTCGAGGTGAAGTGCATAGCGGTTGCGCCGTCCGCATAATCAGGGAACTATTGGCCAGGAGTTGGACGCAAATAGATGTAGCGTGCGGCCCTCAAACGGCCGACATCCTCGCGGCGGAGTTTGCCGAGGCCTTCGGGGTGAGCGTGGAATACATTTCGGGAGGCATCCGTATCTATCTGGATTCCACCCGGTTCGCCGTCGAAAAAGAACGCCTGCGGCGGATTGTCGATTCCGCCCCGGCGCCGGCTGACGTGGGTCCTATCGGTCTTGCCTTCTCCCGGATACCCGATGAAGACTGGTCGCAAGCGTGGAAAAAACATTTCAAGCCGCTTCGGATAGGGAGGCGTTTCCTTGTCTCGCCCACCTGGGAGGCGGTACCCCGCGACCCGGAACGCCTCATCATTCGAATCGATCCGGGGCGTGCCTTCGGAACCGGCCACCATGAGACCACCCGGCTCTGTCTCGAATGGCTTGAAAGCTGCCTGGAGTTGGGTTCCGGCTCGGTTCGGATGTCCCTTCTCGACGTCGGGACCGGGTCGGGGATACTCGCAATCGGTGCGGCCCTGCTCGGGTTCCGGAAGGTCGTCGCAATCGACAATGATCCCGAAGCCATCGAAGTGGCCGAAGAAAACGTTATGCTGAACGGGCTGCCGGGAAAAATCCGTCTTTTGTGCGCCGCCCCCGAAGGGGCGCGCGGCTCGTTCGACGTCGTTATTTCCAATATTGAGTCGAAGCCTCTTATCAGGATGTCGGAAACGATTGCGTCTAAAGTGCGCAATAAAGGGCTGCTCGCGCTGAGTGGAATTCTTGTGGAACAGGCCGATGAGGTTCGCGCCGAATATGAAAAAACAGGGCTGAGGCCCACCGGTACGAAAACGGCCGGAGAGTGGGTGCTTTTGGCTTTCCGGAAGTGAAAGGGAGCGTGCATGAAGGATACGGAATTCGGAGGCAAATGGATCGTCCTGGACGCGCAGGGAAGCATCGATGTTCCATCGAATCCAAACATCGGCTTTATCGAAGGCGACGGAACGGGGCCCGACATCTGGGCTGCGGCAGGGCCGGTATTGGATGCCGCTGTTTTAAGAGCATATTCCGGGAAAAGAAAGATTTTCTGGTTCGAACTTCCTGCGGGCGAAAGGGCCGCTAAAGAAACCGGGTCCCCTTTGCCGCAGGAGACCGTCGAGCTGATCAGGAAAAGCGTAGTCGCCTTAAAGGGCCCTCTTACCACCCCGGTCGGCGCCGGCATGAGAAGCCTCAACGTTGCGCTCAGGCAGATCCTCGATCTCTATGCGTGCATTCGCCCGCTGAAATATTTCCCGGGCATTCCCTCACCGGTTCGCCATCCTGAAAAAGTCAACATGATCATATTCAGAGAAAACACGGAGGATGTCTACGCCGGAATCGAATGGGAATCAGGATCTGAAGAGGCAGAAAAGCTTTCACGGTTTCTTCTGGAGAATTTCAAGGTGTCGCTGCCGGCCGGCTCCGGTATTGGAATAAAGCCGATCAGTCCGGCAGGGACCAAGAAGCTCGTGCGCCGCGCCATCGCCTATGCAATCGAACGAGGCCTTCCTTCTGTGACCCTGGTCCACAAGGGAAATATAATGAAGTTCACCGAAGGGGCTTTCCGCAAATGGGGCTATGAACTGGCCCGGGAAGAATTCGGGGACATGACCGTCACCGAAGCCGATGTCCAGCTCAAGTTCGGCGGAAAGACCCCGGACGGTAAAATTGTGATAAAAGAGCGAATCACCGATGCAATGTTCCAGCAGCTACTGCTAAGACCCGAGGAATACAGCGTGATTGCAACGTCCAACCTGAACGGAGACTACCTCTCCGACGCACTTGCCGCGCAGGTCGGCGGATTGGGAATGGCGCCCGGCGCAAACGTCGGGGACCATGCCGCCGTTTTCGAGGCCACGCACGGGACGGCCCCCAAGTACGCCGGCCTGGACAAGGTAAACCCCGGATCGTTGATCCTTTCGGGCGCAATGATGCTCGATCACATGGGGTGGACCGAAGCGGCGGACCTGATAAGGGAAGCCATCGAGCGGACGATCAGGGACAAAATCGTCACTTATGATCTTGCCCGGCAGATGAAGGGCGCAAAAGAAGTCAGATGCTCGCAGTTCGGACAGGCGATAATTGAGCATATGGGTTAGAGGGGAGCAGGGAGCGGGGAGCAGGAATGAAGACTCCGGCAAAAACGTTTCAGGACTTGGATGGGATCTCAGGGCAACTGGCAGCCTACGTTCGCCGGCTTCGACAGTCTTGATTCCCGCTCCCCGCTTCTCGCTCCCCGCTCCGATTCACAATTCGCCGATCCGGTTCAAAGCCTGATCGAGGTCTTCGCGCAGGTCTTCGAAATCCTCGCATCCTACGGAAAGACGGACAAGCTCATCGAGTATGCCTGCCTCCTGCCTTTCCTCCCGGGGAATGGAAGCATGCGTCATCGAGGCGGGGTGTTCTATCAGCGATTCGACCCCTCCCAGCGATACCGCCAGAGTAATCAGCCGCACGCTGTTCATGACGGTTATTCCGCCCTGAAGTCCGTCCTGCACTCCAAATGAAAGCATCGAGCCAAAACCGTCCATCTGGCGTTTTGCCAACTCGTGCTGCGGGTGGTCGGCAAGACCCGGATAGCTTACCCAGGTTACCCTGGGATGAGATTTGAGAAACTCGGCCAGCTTCATGGCGTTTTCCTGGGCCTTCTCGATCCTGAGAGCCAGAGTGCGCAACCCACGCAGGATGAGCCATGCCTGGTGGGGGTCCATCGTTGCGCCGAAGAGGCTGACGATCTTTTTTACACGATTGTAATGTTCTTCGGTTTTAGTTACCACCATGCCTCCGATCACGTCGGTATGGCCATTGATAAATTTGGTCAGGCTGTTAATAACGATATCGGCGCCAACCTCGATCGGCCGCTGGAGATATGGGCTTGCAAAAGTATTATCTACGGCCAGAAGCGCCCCGTGTTTTTTCGCGATTGCCGCCGCCCCGGCCAGATCTGTTATTTTCATGCTCGGATTCATGGGCGTTTCCAGGAAAATCATTCTGGTAGCGGGACGCAAGGCTTTTTCGATGTTGGACAGCTCCGAGCTGTCTACAAACGAGGTATCCACTCCGTAACGGCTAAGTTCGCTTTCCAGAATCACACGGGAGGAACCGTAAAGACAGTTGGCGGCAACTACGTGATCTCCACGGCTCAGAAAGGATATGTAGACCGAGCTTACAGCCGCCATTCCGGTGGCCGTCGCAACTCCGGCGAACCCGCCTTCCAGGGCCGCGACGCTTTCCTCCAAAGAGTTTACCGTGGGGTTGCCGAGCCTGCTGTAAATGTATCCTGACTGCTTTCCCGAAAATCGGGCGGCCCCGTCGGCAGCGCTCGGGAAAGCGAACGTCGAGCTTTGAAATATAGGGACGGAAACTTCTCCGTATATACTATGTTCAAGACTCCCGGAATGAATGGCCCTGGTGGATTTTCGCATCGCCGGAGGTTTTTTTAGATCGGTTTTCATTGGAATCTCCCCGGACGCCGGCCCGGGGGCCGCGCGTCCATAAAATGTGATCTTTCCGCAGCCCGCCCTCCCACACCGCGAGGCGGGCCTGCCCATAAAATGGATTTAAGGTCTTCAGCAACGTAGTCAATAGGATTAAAAAGACTAAAACTTTGCATGAAAGATCATCGCGCAGAAAAGATGGATTTGAATCATAATATATTGTAATGTGCCAGCCTCGATGGAATCAGGGACTCAATATTTGAAAAGCCGAACAAACCCGGTTAGAGTCCAGGTTCATCGCGGCTAGGGCCCCGGGAGCGCAGGGCTGGGCGGGCGGGCTGGGGTCTCGACCTTACAGAAGGGAGCGTTTTACATCTGATGCTTAAAAAAGACCTTTTGACAGAACCAATACAACATATTGATATAACTGGTTTCAACGCTATCGGACTAATCGAATCCATGAGCAGAATGTCCTTTAGCGCCAGGGAGCTTGCCGCCGCCTCGATGATTTTTGATCGCATGATAAGTGACGGGTCATGTACTGTTGTGTTGTCCCTCGCCGGCAGCACCAGCGCTGGTGGGTGCATGGCCGTCTATAGTGACATGATTCGCTTCAACATGGTCGATGTCGTTGTGGCAACCGGGGCGAGCATCGTAGATATGGATTTTTTTGAGGCTATTGGCTTCAGGCACTACAGGGGCAGTACGCAAATAGATGACGCTGTTCTAAGGGATGCGTATGTAGATCGTATATACGATACGTTTATAGATGAAACTCAGCTCCAGGAGTGCGACGCTACGGTAAAAGAGATTGCAGACCGGCTCACTCCGGGCGCTTATTCATCGCGCGAATTTATAAGAGAAATGGGCAGGTATCTGGTTTCGAATGCAAAAAAGAAAAACTCTTTGGTTCAGTGCGCCTGGGAGAATAAAGTACCGATCTTCTGCCCGGCCTTTTCCGACTCCAGCGCCGGCTTTGGTTTGGTGAAGCACCAGACCGAAAGGCCTGCAAGTCATGTTGCAATTGACAGTGTCAAAGATTTCAGGGAGTTGACCGAAATAAAAATCAATACGGCCGACACCGGTCTTTTGATCATAGGCGGCGGCGTGCCGAAGAATTTCATACAGGACGTTGTTATCTGCGCGGAAGTACTGGGTAAGGATGTTCCGATGCACAAGTACGCCGTTCAGATCACGGTTGCCGATTCAAGAGACGGGGCATGCTCGAGCTCCTCTCTGAAGGAAGCGAGGTCCTGGGGTAAGGTTGACTCCGGAAATGAACAGATGGTTTTTTGCGAAGGCACTATTGCCGTACCTGTTCTGGCAAGTTACGCATATCACCGTGGGCACTGGAAACAGAGGCGGCGGCGAAATCTCGCCGATCTATTTTGAAACATAAACCGACATCGTCTCCCTGCCAAACCTCAGCTTCTCTCTGAGGAACAGCCGCCTGGGTGCAAAATGAGGGCCGTAGATGAGAAGGGTCCCGCCCCAGCCCTCGAGGGTCTTCTCCAGGGCATCGATGGGCTTGTCGGGATAGATGTAGAGACAGTCGGCCTCTTGAATGCGCTGGGTTAGGAAATCGGCGCAGATGAACCCTACGCGGCTTTGGAGTCTTAGATTCTGCGCGGCGCGTGCGGCGCGGGATACCAGAAAAGGATCGGATTCTATCCCTATCGACCTGGTAAACAGGCCTGCGGCGCAGCAGGCAACCCCGTCCCCGCTCCCGAGGTCTATAAAGAGGCGAAACATAGACAGCTCCACCCTTTTGAAGAAATTGAACAGGTGCTCGGGCCGCGAAGCAGCCCATGCGCCGGAGGCGGTCAAACGATAGGGCAGAGCCTCGCCGCGATCCCCCGGCCGGCCCTGGAGCCTCCGGAAATATCCGATAATCTCGGCCGCTGTTTTAGCCTCGCCGCTATCCCCTGATGACGGAATTGGGTTCATAGTAGCCGGCGCGCACGGATGTGAGAGGGAAAACCTGGCAGCCCTTGCCCAGGACAGTTCCGGGGTTGGTTACAGAATTGCAGCCTGTCTCCACATGGTCCCCGAGAATCGCCCCGAATTTTCGCAGGTTCGTGACAATTCGTGTGCCGTGAGCCATCACACGGATAGTCTGGTCCCTTATTTTGAGGTTGGCCAGCTTCGTTCCGGCCCCGAGGTTCGCCTCATGTCCCACTACACTGTCCCCGATATAGGCAAAGTGCCCGGCCTTTGCGCCGTCCAGCATGATACTTGACTTTATTTCAGTGGTGTGGCCGACTATGCACCTGGCGCCGACTATACACAGGCCCCTGACATAAGCACCCTGGCGCACCTCGGTATGCGCCCCTATTATAGAGGGGCCTTTCACCAGAACGCCGGGTTCAACTACGGCCCCCGGGCCGATGAAAATCGCTTCGTCCCACAGAATGCTCCCCTCCCACAGCACGGCCGCCTCACTGGTCTCCTCACCGCTGATGCGGACGCGGAATTTGCCTTTGGTGACATCTCCGCCAATAATCTCGAAACCGCCCTCCAGGGTCTGTCCCCGCCACATTACGACCGTTTTCGGCAGTGGGCGTCCGAAACACTTCAGGTCTGCTACGTTTGGCTCAAAGTGCTGTTCCAGATAGCCGGAAATTTTGCTCAGAGCGTCCCAGACATATTTGCAGCCTGCAAATATGTCACGGTGAGCGAATGAAGCCAGATCGAAAAACGCATCGGGGTTCAGGAAATCCATAAAGCTTCCCTTTCAAGGTGAAATTAGTCGGAAGGCCTGGAAATTGCATAAATCTTATGGCCTGATTTCGTTTTCTGCCGATTTACTTATATAACCCAAAAGTGCTGAGTCAGGAATAGATACCTGGATTTCAGTTTTGAAGATGGGAGATTGAGAGTGAGAG
Organism: uncultured delta proteobacterium; assembly: GCA_963805125.1. Lineage (GTDB taxonomy): Bacteria > Desulfobacterota > Syntrophobacteria > Syntrophobacterales > Syntrophobacteraceae > SbD1. The sequence continues at coordinate 30,298 of CAWDTD010000004.1, forward strand.
TTCAATGCAATGGATGCCGGACTGGATTCAATATCCCGGACGATAAAGTGCCCGTGGGCAAGGCGCTCGAAGTTCTCTGTCCAAGGTGCAAAACGCCCACGAAAATAAATGAAAAAGCCACCCCTGCTGAGCTCGACGACCGGGTTTCGTATTTATCCGAGAGCTATCAACCCGAATTTGGCGCAGACCCACTTTCGGATTACGCAAATGCAATAGACGTGGTCGATGAAGGGGTAAAAACCGCTCTGCTCTGCGACACTAATGTCAAATGCGCCGCAAGGATTGCGCAGGCGCTCCAGGAACTCGATTTCTGGGTCGTCCATGCGCTGCGCCCTGCTTTCGCCCTGGGAAAGCTGCATCACAACAACTATGACCTTATAGTCCTGGAAGAAAATTTTAACTCCGACAAAGACTCGGAAAACCTTGTTCTGCACCACGTTCAAGTTCTTCCCATGCACCTGAGAAGGCAATTCTACCTCTGCCTTGTCTCTCCGGAAAAGCCTACTCTGGACTCGAGGCTGGCATTCAAGATGGGAGTAAATCTCATTTTGAACATTCAGGATCTTGAAAAAGCAAAGGTGCTTTTAGCCCGCGCAATGAAGGAATACAGAAGTTTCTATGGGCTTTTCAATGCAGAGCTGGCCAGGAAAAAATGAGGACCGAGTGCTGAGGACTGAGTGGAAAAACACTGTGCTACTTCCACAGTCGGCATCCTGAATTCCTCCCTCCAAAAGCCAAAGGCGGAACCCTGATTTCCCGGACCTGGCCGCTAGGCCCTTTTTCCCGAGTATCTGGCCAGGATGAAGACAAAATCGGCCAGGTGGTTCAAATATGAATGAACTTCGGGACTTTCGAGTTCACCGGCCTCCTTGAGCGCCATCGTCCGCCGTTCGGCCCTGCGGATAATGGTGCGGGCAAGATCGATCGAAGCGCTCGTGGAATTTTCGCCCGGGTAGATGAACCGGTGGGGCACGGGGACCTCCTGCTGGAGTTTGCCAATCTGCTCCTCGATCCCTTGGGTTCGTTCGGTCCCTATGGTATATTTGTGGTCAGGGTCGGTATCGGAGGGTTGGGCGCCGAGGATGACGAGGTCCTCCTGCACTGCACGTATCATCTCAAGGATGGCCTCGTTGAGGGTAAAGGTCGTGGCGAGCCCAAGGGCGGAACTGGCTTCATCCAGAGTTCCGTATGCCTCGGGCCTGAAGCTAGCCTTTGAGATTCGCTCCCCGGTCAGAAGGCTGGTTGTTCCCTGGTCTCCTTTTTTCGAAAAAGCGAAAAGGCTCATAGGGTTTCCTCATGATATTGGAAGCCCCGCCCGGGCGGGACTGCTCGGAGTGCGGCAAAAAGAATTTCAGTCGCAAGAGGCAATTCCTGCTTACCCGGCTGATCCTATCCGTTATACTTGGCGCAACCCGGACCTTGGAATCTTCCCCCGAATATGTTAGGCAATTCAGGTTGCGATGAAAAGAAAAACCTTGCGGGGCTAAATGATGCATGCATACATTCTTACCGTATTGGGCCTCATCTGCTTCCTGGAGGGCCTTCCCTACCTGGCAACCCCCGAACAGGTCAGAAAGTGGCTGAAGTGGCTCCTTTCAGTCTCCAACCCCTCCCTTAGAATCCTTGGCGCAGCTTTGATGGTCACAGGTCTGCTCCTCGTTTACCTGGGCCGCAGACATGGCGGCTAGGCGGGATGTCTCATTCAGGCTCGAAGATTATGACTACGATCTGCCGCCTGAACTCATAGCCCAGCGCCCCGCCCCCGCTCGGGAACACTCACGCCTGCTCGTGCTCGATCGTTTGAGCGGCGCCGTCGGGCATTCCCGCTTCGATAGAATCGGACAGCTATTAAGACCGGGCGATCTGCTTGTCGTAAACGATACGCGTGTAGTTCCCGCCCGGCTGACGGGCCGAAAAAAAACCGGAGGCATGGTCGAACTTCTGGTGCTGGATCCATACAAGCCACTCGAGTCCGGGTCCCTCGAAGGCTACTGCTGCTTGATAAAAGCGTCAAAAGGTTTTCGGACGGGCCAGGTAATCGAGCTTTCGGAAGGTATTTGCGCGGAGGTGATTGCCGCTCCGGCAGATGGCAGGGCTCAGGTCCGGTTTTCCGGGGCTTGCGGTATAGTCGATATTCTTGACCGAATAGGCGAGACGCCGCTGCCCCCTTACATCGAGCGTGCGTCCGGGCAAGCCGCCGTCGATGACCGTATCTGTTATCAGACGGAGTATGCGAGACACCCAGGCGCGGTGGCCGCGCCTACCGCAGGTCTGCATTTTACGAAATCCCTTTTGAACGAGCTTACGGCCTCGGGAATACGGCTCGCCGCGCTGACCCTTCACGTCGGCTACGGCACTTTCGCGCCCATAAGATGCTCCGACATTCGTGAACACCGGATGCACCCGGAATTTATCGAGATTGGCAAACAGACCGCAGACGCCGTAAACAGGGCAATGCGAGAACAGAGGCGTGTGGTAGCAGTCGGCACGACTGTCGTTCGCACGCTGGAGTGGGTTCACGCAAGGGAGGGCGAAATAATTCCTTTCCGCGGCATGTGCGATCACTACATCTATCCGGGCTGCCGATTTGCGGTCGTCGATTGCATGGTGACCAACTTTCATCTCCCGAAGTCCAGCCTTATCCTGCTGGTGTCGGCTTTCGCCGGGCGCTCCCGGATATTGTCAGCCTACCGGGATGCGGTCAGGGAGCGCTACCGCTTCTTCAGCTACGGAGATGCAATGCTCATCCGGGACGAGAAGTAAGCAGATGAGATTCAAGATTTTTTCTAAAGATCCCGGGTGCTGTGCCCGCGCCGGTCGGATTGAAACCGCCCGCGGTCCTGTCGATACTCCCGTATTCATGCCGGTCGGAACGGCCGGGACCGTGAAAAGCCTCTCCCCGGACGAACTGGAGTCACTCGGAGCGCAAATCATCCTCGCAAATACCTATCACCTCTACCTGCGCCCGGGGGACGAAAGGATCGCCCGCCTGGGCGGACTCCACAAATTCATGGGCTGGGACCGCCCGATTTTGACCGACAGCGGAGGCTTCCAGGTCTTCAGCCTCGCCAGGATAAACGAAATCGAGGAAGAAGGCGTCCGGTTTCAGTCGCACATCGACGGCTCACGCCATCTGCTTACCCCCGAGGCGGCTATCGGCATCCAGAGAAACCTCGGATCGGACATCATGATGTGCTTTGACGAATGCACTCCCTATCCCGTTTCCTGTGAGTACGCCTTTGAGTCCGTCATGCGCACGATTCGCTGGGCCGGGCGTTCGAAGGAAGCCGCAGCCGGCTCGGGGCAGGCCCTTTTCGGGATAGTTCAGGGGAGCGTTTTCAAGGACCTTCGCGATATGTGCCTGGAGAAGCTGGCGGGGGTCGGCTTCGACGGATATGCGATCGGGAGCCTGTCCGTGGGCGAATCGAAGGAAGAGATGCTCGAGGTCATGTACCGGCTTGCGCCCCGGCTTCCCGTCCCAGCGCCCCGGTATGCCATGGGAGTCGGCACTCCCGAAGACCTGGTCGAGGGAGTTCGTGCCGGGGTCGATATGTTTGACTGTGTAATGCCTACAAGAAACGCCCGAAACGGGACACTGTTCACCTCGCGCGGCCCCCTCAACATAAGAAATAACGCATACGCCGAAGACCCCGCCCCGCTTGACCCGGATTGCGGCTGCTATACATGCCGGCGCTTCTCCCGCGCATACCTGCGCCACCTCTACACCGGCCGCGAACTCCTTTCCTATCGCCTGAACACAATACACAACCTCCACTACTATCTCGAACTTATGGCGCAAATGCGGGCGGCAATAATGGCGGGACGCTTCGAACAATGGCGGGCCGGCTTTTATGCGCGCCTCAAAAGTGATGAGTGACGAGCTTGCAGTGAATGGCACGAAAGGGCGCAGTTTTAGGATTTTTTCGACCTGGACATCGTAAAATCAGCAACACATCCGGTATTCACTATCTCTTATCCTATATTAAACCTCTTAAGATGGACTTAGAGTAATACAATATTCTAAAAGCCAACTTACTACGCGTAGTTGCACAAACATTTCAAAAGCCGAAGCGTGAAGCGTGCTCGCGGCGAAAAGAGCAGCGCCATCCCGCCCACCCACCCGCTGCGCATAACCCTTGCCAGCCCGCGTCAGATTCTCGACGCTCCGCGAGGCGGGGCTGGCTGCGGGTGGCCTTATCGAATCCATGTGTTAAGATCGTTTTCCCAAAGGGGGATTTACTCACCGTGTCCCTGCGTCCCCGTGTCTCTGCGTCTGCTTTCATCTTGACTCCCGGCCCGCCTCAATGTTACTCTGATTATTTGTCGGGACGTGGCGCAGACTGGTTAGCGCGCTTGCTTGGGGTGCAAGAGGTCGGCCGTTCAAATCGGCTCGTCCCGACCATTCAGTCCAAAATACCCCAAAAATCAGGGCCGCCCCTTCGGGCTGCCCTTTTTTTGTGGCGCATCGGCGCCGCTGTTTCGGCGTTTGCGTTTTAACGACTTTCACCAGGCCGGGAAATGAATGGGTACAGTGGGGCGGGGGCCGAAAGGGGCCCCGTCTCGCAACCGGCTCGCTTACCAGTCGAACAGACCGTCCAGTTCCTCATCCTTCACGAGGAAACTGATGTTATGCGGCGGCGGCAACTCTTTTTCGAAAAACCGGGGCAGCCGGTCCCGCCCCGAGCAAAGTCCCGCCTTCAAGTTGAATTCCCTCCCCGTCTTGAAAATGGTTTTCCCCGGAATCATGACATTATCGTCGGTCAGGTTCCACCCGTGGAACATATTCAGCAGGTCTAAAAGGGCCTGGGCCGTCTCCGGCTGCTGCAAGGTCGCATAAGTGACAAACAGGCACATTCCTGTCGTATCGGCGCAAAATGCAGTTAGTATCTGCAGGTTCCCGGACAGTTCCACCTGGCATTCGGGGAAGAGCGCATCGCCATGGCCGCCGCTCTTGAGGCTATTGGCGCCCGCCGAGTAGCCGGCAGTGTGATCCGCTCCCATAGGACTGGTGGCATAGGTCACCCCCATGCCCTGTACAGCTCTCGGATCGTATCCGGGCAGGGCCTGTTCTTTGACCGCCGGGACCTTTTCCACCCCGAGCCTCAGCCTGGACCACTGCCCCCGGCTCTGCGTTAGCAAAGAAATTAATCAACTCTCCGGCGCCACACGCTTCAAACCTAGAGACAGCGCCGCTCCTGCGAAGGAAACCCCACAAGCCAGGAGGAGCGGACTGGTGAACGAGTGCGTCAAGTCAGCCAGATATCCGGCTAGGCCGGGCCCCAAAGCCTGACCGATACCAAAGAAGAGGGTGATGAACCCGAGACCCGCGGGCGCGAGCCGCGGGCCCACGTAATCACCTGCCGCGGCTGCCATAATAACCGGAACACTCCAGGCTGTAATCCCGAAGACGACAGATGAAACGTAATACCCTGCCCGAGCATGCGCGAGCGCCAAGATAGCGTAGGAGATTCCGAGCACGAGGTAGGCAAGAGACGCTCCTTTTGCTCTTCCCAGCTTGTCTGACAGACCTCCCCAGATCACGCCGCAGAAAATGCTCAAGCCGCCCACCATAGCCCACATGCGGCCGACTTCCCCTTGCGCCAGGCCCGCTTCTTTAACCAGGTAGGCCGCGAAGAAGGTCACATACATGATGTAGGAAAGGCCGTACATGAAATACACGATGCCCAGGTACCAAACCCGACCCCTGTTGTAGATCTTGCCCCAATCCAGAGCACCAACCGACCCGCCAGAAGTGGTCCCGGGCACGGAACTGGGGGCTGCGCCTACCTGGTGCAAGCCCATCTCTCCCGGCCTGCTCCGTATTAACAGTGCCGCGATTCCGGCGATGACCAGCACTGCACCGCCCAAATAGTACCAGGCAAACCGCCATCCCTCGGCGCCATATGCTTTTAGAATAATAGGAACTATCAGACCGGAAATCATCGTGCCGCCACCTACACCGGCCAGGACGATACCGGTGGCAAAACCTCTGCGCTCCACCGCGAACCAGGCGGAACCGAGAGCCATGGCGGGAACGTACGCTGCACCATTGCCCAGGCCGGTGAGCAATCTCATGGAAAAAGCGAAGGAAAATGTCTCGGCCAAGCCGGTCAGCACCATGGTGATACTCATGAGCACCAGCGCCAGAGCAATTACGATACGAGTTCCGATACGCGCAGCGAGAAAGCCCCCCACAATGGCCATGATCAGATAACCCACAAAATTACCCGTACCCAACAGCCCGAGCTCACTGTAGTTGAAATGCAGCCCGTCTTTCATCGCGGGAAGAATGGGCGTGTAGGCCATTCTCCCAAATCCGTGCGCTCCGATGGTGACCAGAAGCCCGGTGAATATCACAACCCATCCGTAATGTATCCTTCTCTCCATCGTATGCAGCCCTCCTTCGCTGCGACGTGTACGTGTGACGCCGTGTGACCGCCGGGTTTACTCAGCGGGAATCGATCACGAATGGCAGTTCACAAAACCTGGTCGGCAATCAAGACGTCAAGCTCCTGTGGAGGCCGTACTCCTCCACCCGTTTCCCGGAGGATCGCCTGATGTCCCCCCCTCGGACTGTAAATTCCTCCCTTCATAGATTCCAAGGCTCACATCGGACTCCATTTTCTTGATCTCTCGAGAACAGCGAAGTGTTTCATTTATTGAGGCGCGATGCGGGTCAAAGCGCGCATTCGGCGCCGGTCACGGTGCATAGGTCTAACGCTTTGCCTCCGGTTTGAACTGCAACGATTTGTACTCGAGATACTCTTCCAGCCCGATGCGGCCGTTTTCCCTGCCGTTGCCGGACTGTTTGTACCCGCCAAAGGGGGCACGCACATTAAACGGGCCCCCGTTGATATCGATCTGGCCCGTGCGTATACGTCGCGCCACCCGGACGGCTCGTTTCTCATCCGCCGACCAAACACCGCCGGCCAGGCCATAAATGAAGTCGTTTGCGATTCGGATCGCGTCTTCCTCGTCTTTATAGGTAATGATCGACAGAACCGGCCCGAAGATCTCCTCTTGTGCGACGGTGGCCCGGGGATCTACGCGGCCCAATACTGTGAGCTTGACGTACCAGCCTGCAGGCAGGTCGGCCGGGGCTTCCGCGCCGCCGCAAAGCAGTTCGGCCCCCTCCTCGATTCCCTTGCGAATGTAGTTGCGTACCCGGTCACGTTGGGTTTTGGAAACGAGGGGACCCAGCTTGACCTTCTCGTTGAACGGATCACCCACGGTGTACCTGGCGGCCTGCTCGACGGCGAGTTGTGCCGCCTCTGCATACTTCGACTCGGGCACGAGCATGCGGGTGTGAGCACCGCAGGTTTGGCCCGAGTTCAAGAGGCAGGCGCTCATGGTCCCTTTGACCGCCGCGGCCAGATCCGCATCTTCCAAAATTACTGAGGCGCTTTTGCCGCCAAGCTCCGACGTGACGCGTTTGACGGTCTGTGCCGCCAGCTCAGAGATGCGCTTTCCGGTGCGAGTGGACCCGGTAAAGGAGACCAAATCCACCTCGGGATGGCTGGCGAGAGCTTCGCCCACCACTGAACCATGGCCGGTAACAAGATTGAACACCCCGCCAGGCACGCCGGCAGCATCGATAATCTCAGCCAAGATAAAGGCGTTGACCGGCGCCACTTTGGAAGGCTTGAGCACTACGGTACAACCCGCGGCCAGAGCCGGCGCAACCTTGCAAGCGATCTGGTGCAGCGGGTAGTTCCACGGGGTAATCGCGGCGACAACCCCCGCCGGCGCCCGGTTTTCGACGGCGGCTGCCATAAGCTCCGCAACCTGTGGAACGTTCAGTGGAATATTGACCGCGAAGGGCTTAAGGCTCAGTTCTTTCAAACCCCGCATTTCCCCGGCAAGTCTCTCCCCCGATTCCTTGAAGGCCCCTATCGTTCCGAGTCCACTCACCTCACTGACAGCAGCGGCAAAAGGTCCATCGGTTACGCCGGCCATCCCGGCCATCACTAAGGGATACTTGATCTCGAGCATCTCGGTGATTCGATTTTTCATCTTGCGAATCCCGCGCGGCGCATTGCCGTCGATTTGACGATGCGTCCAGGTTGATACTCAATGCCGGTTATTGAACATTGGATGTTGGATGAGCCAAACACGAGAACCTTATCCACACGATCCCGGGTCTGACACCCAACATCGAAATTTCATCTTCCGACGAGGCTCGACAGATCCCCGCTTAAGGATTGACGGCCTCAACCTGTGGTAGCGTGAAGGGTTCGGTTCTGTGAACGATTTTCTCCTCGTAGAGCTTGCTAACCTCCTCATCCGAGAAGCCCAGCATCCTGGAGAGTACTTCCGTCGTATCTTCTCCAATGGACGGGGCGCCTCTCCAAATCTGTCCGGGAGTCAACGACATCTTAGGCACGACTCCGTACACCCGGATAGGAACACCGGATTCGCGGTCCAGCACGGGGACAGTCATTTCCCTCAGATTGTAGTGATTGTCTGCATAACTGTCGTTTGCGCCGAAAACCCTGGAACAGCCGATCTGAGCGTTGTTCAACTCCGTTTCGACTTCGAGACAGGTCCGGTTGGCACAATAATCGCGGAGCAGCCGGTCCAGTTCCATTCCTCGCTCCGAATTCACAGCGCTCGGATCTCTTGAGCAGACATCGTAGGAGTATTCCACCGGATCGAGGCCAAAAAATTTTGGGACCCGGGGATAGATCGCCCCTTTGAAGGCCGCGATGACGACCCAGCCGTCCTTACACTTGAAAGTGTCGTAGGGCTGAAATCCGTCGGCGCGGTTGCCCGTGTGCCCGTATACGGCGCCCTCGCCGGTGTAGAGCGGCATGCAGTTGCCTTGCGTTTGTGCAACACATTCATACTGGGCCACGTCGATCACCTGCCCTCGTCCCGTTTTTTTGACTTCCCAGAGGCCCATCATCGTTGCGGCCCACACCGTAAGGGCAGTAAGGTAATCTCCCGTGTAGGTCTTGGCCCTCTGCGGAGGACCGGCGGGGTCGCCCGTTATGTGCATCATCCCGCCGTAGGCCTGAGCAAGCATGTCATAGCCGGGACGCCCAAGGTATTCTTTCCGGCCGAACTGGCCATAAGTGCAGACACGGATGATGACCAGGCTCGGGTTGACTGCCAGAGCCAGTTCATTGGTGACCCCGGCCCTCTCGAGAGTCCCCGGCGCCGAGGACTCCATCCAGACATCAGAGATCTTCCAGAGGGCCAGCAGCAGTTCAAGACCCTTTTGGGACTTGGTGTCGAGACACAGAGACAGCTTGCACTTGGTGATCTCGGCCATATCGCAGCTATGCTCCCTGGGGCCCCGTGTCAAAAGAGGCGGCATGGCCCGGTAAGGGTCTCCCCCCGGCCGCTCAACCTGAATCACTTCGGCGCCGAATTCCGCCATCTTGGTAGCCGCATAAGGCTGGGCGACAATGGCTCCCGAGCTGGTCACCCGAATCCCTTCGAGCGGCCCGAACCTGGGGATTACGGCCGGCGTCGGAGGCCTCTTAAGCTCTTTTATCCACGCCGGGATAGTTTTGCTCAGTTCCTCGATCCTTTCCTCATTTTGGACAATGCGTTTGTCATGTGCCATGTGATGTAACCCTCCGTCGATGTGTCTTTAGGTTTTGTGCTCTAATGAAAGGAGTACAGCCCGGAAGAGGTGGAACAAGCTGCCGGCGCCCTTTACGATGAAGATGATCTGGCAGCTCCTGTTTCAAGCGGCACTTTCATTGCGATGGGATGCGGCAATTCCCTACCTTATAAAGACAGCCCAGGGTATTGCCCATTACCCGAGCGTCCCTTTCTCAATATTACTATCAGCCGGGTGACAAGTTGTCGCCTCATCTCTGGCTACTACCACAACGCGGGAATGTTCGCCGATTTTCAACACGGCAACGGGCGCTCTATACTGCGGGTGATGCGGCGACTTCCCATATCGTGGTAGGTTCCCTATTATGCATTGAATTCGTGACGGCATTTTTCCTATACATTGTTTCTTCATCGGCGTGTCGCTCTGAAAGAGCCGCGCTCAACGATTGCCCGGACCTTAAATACCCTTGCCCGCATGCTTGCCCAGCCCCTATGATTCCCCGAGCATGGGTTTAAACCTGCTTGAGAAGATTTCTTCCGCCTCCTGGATCATGCCGTTTATTACTTCCCTGACCGGTTCTATGCTCTTAATAAACTGCACGGCCATTGACTGGAGGCCCGCCATCTTCTCGACCGGAGTTTCCCACATATGTACGGCATCCTTCCAATCCGAATGTTTAAGCATTACCCTTTCATACCTGGGCAGCCAGTCCTCCATGGGAATGGTACCTCGTAATTGCATAAGTGCTTCATATTCTTTGAGATCCGGCATATTCAGGCATTCATACCTGATCCTTGGGTGATCGGCAGTGGCAGCTACCATCTGAAGCTTGAATTTTTCCGGTACCGGGGACTCCTCGGTAGCCATCATCCTGGTACCCATCATAATCGCTTCCGCCCCGGTGGAAAGCGCCGCCATCATTCCCCTCCCGTCCCCTATGCCGCCCGCAAGGATTACCGGGGCCTTGATCTGCTTGGAGGCTTCTATGCCGCTTAAAATGGTTGTCAATTGGTTCATGTTCTTATACCCGATACCCTCAAGCCCAACAATTATTACGAGGTCCGCCCCCTGTTGCTCTGCATGCATGCAGTGCTTGACCGTCGCCGCCTTGTGAATCCAGACCCGGCCCGCATCCTTGATGCGCTTGCCATACTTGTCGGCGTTATAAATGGCGGTTTCCACCGCATGCACACCCTCATCCAGAGCGACATCCAGCATTTCATCGATATGCGGGCAATTATGCACGCTTATATTTACGGAAAATGCCTTGTCAGTCGCATCACGGTACCTGCGTATGTCCTCCCGAAGTCTTTCCGGAGTCCTTGACACCGCGGCTGTGATACACCCATGAGCGCCGGTTTCCGAAACCGCCGCCGCGAATTTCCAGTTTCCGAAGAGGCTCAGTGCACCTTGTAAGATCGGGTACTCGCATCCAAGAAGTTCGGTGACCCTGTTTTTCCAGTTCATCAAAATCCCTCCGTCAATTGTTCTGATTTTTTCGAGGTCTCGCCGGCAATTCCGGGCATATTCGAGTTTACGCTGGCAATCACTTTTTTCGCGTAGAGCGCCTCAGCCTTCGTCGTGTCAATGCATAAACCCATGCAGACGTACCCGAGTTTGTCAGGCGGGATTACGGTAGTCAGCGCGACATCGGTCGGCATGAGGCCATTCTTGAAGAGGAGCGGCATTTCATGAAAGAAGCAGCACGTGTGGTCCACCCTGCCCGCTTTCGCTTCCTGCCTGGCTGGAGCACCCAGGAATAAAGAGTTGTACCTGAACGATTTCGCGAGCTCCGGTCGACAATACTTGGCCCGTAAAAGCATAGCAGATTGACGAGTTCGACTCCTTCCAGTTCATCCGCGCGTGCCACCATTGCATCGACTAAACAGGGAGGCTCTCCGGCCCCCGTGCCGATAGTGACCCTGTTTCCCGACTTGATCACCTTGACCGCCTCGGCTGCGGTCACACTACGGTCGTTGTAGTAAGCCTTCCAATCCCTTCTGACTGCATTGGAGACAACCCTGCCCTTGTTTTCCGACGGTAACTCAGCCATAGCCACACCTCAGTTAAGTTGTTATCGGTTGGGTCCTTTCGCGTAGTGTCACGGTTCAGCAACTCGCCCGCTTTACTCTCCAGTGAAGATGGGCTGACGTTTCTGGATGAAAGCGGTGAATCCCTCCACTCGATCCCTGGTTGGAATGATCCTCTCATAAGCCTCGGTCTCCAACCGCAGGCCGCTGGCCAGGTCCGTTTCGCAGCCTTTGTCGATGGCTGCCTTGGCCTGTTGCACGGCCAGGGGTCCGTTCTCCAGCAACTGAGAGGCCAGTTCCATTGTAGCGGACCTCAGTTTGTCACTGGGAACGACGCGATTCAGCAGACCGAAATGGAGTGCCTCCGGTGCCCCGATGCGGCGGCCGGTGAGGATCAATTCCTTGGCCCGCCCCTTGCCGATGAGGCGCGGGAGCCTCTGAGTGCCCCCGGCAGCCGGGATGATAGCGAGCTTGACCTCGGTGAGCCCAAGGGTGACATGTTCCGCAGCCACCCGAAGATCGCTCGCCAGGGCCGGTTCGGTGCCCCCACCCGGGGCAACCCGTTTATGGAGGCAATAACCGGCTGCGGCAAAGATTCGATAGCGGTAAAGGTGTCCCGGATATTGACGATGAAATCGCGCACCTGCCCTGGCGTCATGCCAGCGCGATCTTTGAGGTCCGCTCCCGCGCAAAAGGCTTTATTCCCGGCGCCCGTTATCACCACTACACCTATGGTGCAGTCGCCTTGCAGTTCCTGCACTATCCCGGACATCTTTTCCAGGGTTGTGAGGTTGAGCGCATTCATTCTCTCTGTGCGGTTAATGGTGATCGTGCAAACCCGCCCGGATGAATTTACGATGATTTCCCTGTTATCCATTAAAGCCAACCACCGCTGGGAGCCGAAATCTATTCATAAACATGAAAAACTGTTTACATATAAAAACAGTGATTGTCAAAATCATTCTTGCCCCAACGAATGTCCGTGAAACTGGGACATCTTTGCTCTCAAAATATCTCTCAAATTATTCGCTAAATTCTCGGCAAGAACATGTTTGCCCTGTTTTGCCTTAAGTCCTTCGGCGAGCATGCCAAGACTCGCTCTGACCTCATCGTTTGGCCCCGGCAGTGCGATGATCAGAGTGTCGCCATAACTACCCACTGCGATTCTAATTCCATCCTTGACGTGCCTGCCGGTCCCGATCTCAAAGCGGCATATGCAGGGAGTGGCAGCGTCGGGGTCCAGGGTTTTTACAGCCTCAACGGTAAGGTCCTTGTCCTCCGCGCCTACCCCTCCGGTAGTGATTATCAAACCATATCCCCGATCGGCAGCCTCCATTAGTTTTGCCGAAATAAGCACCGGGTCGTCCTTCAAGATCTGACCCCGGCTGACCTTGTAACCTTCCGCTGTCAGACACTCCTCGATGGCCGGCATATTGGTGTCTTCTATTAGATCTTCCGCTACCTCAGCCCCGGTGGAAAACACTATGACCCTTCTTGAGATATTTCTTAGAATCTCGCCGGCCATTTGCTCTGATTTTCTCAGCGCCTCAGTAGCCGCCTGCTCGTCCATCGCGATCCAGCCGAGCATACCATTCGACCCAATGCAGGTATCATCCGAGACAAATACTCCCGGAAGCACACTCAACGCTTTGAGCAGCCGATCTTCCTTCCCCACTATGCTGTAAGCGTTTACACAGGTGTTAAGTACATCCAAAATCATTGCACGGTCGCGATAATCCACTACGAGCACCTCACCCTTGCGCAAACCGAGTATTTTGGCGACCTGTTCGGCTATATCGGTCAGATTGGCTTTTTTCAGACCGATATTTTCAATCCTGATTTCAGTTTTTCTCAGCAGATCAAATTTCGTCATGGGGAAGCCGCTCGATTACAATTCATGCGAATTTCAAGCAGACGTGAGGCTCCCGCTGGACCGAACCCGAACGGGTATCTCCGCATAGGTTCCCGTACAAGAAATCGAGAATGTACGGAGCGTTGCTCCTCGCCATTGCCCCCACATCCCCACGCAGCTTGCGAGCCGGGGGCGGAGGAGGCGAATCGGTTTCCCCGCCCACTTCTTGCCGGTTCGCGGCAACCCCGCACCAGCCGAATCACAGCCGAGAACCCCCGGGGAAGAGCCTCAGGAGTGCAGCCCCAAAGGGCTGTCCAGTTCGCCAGGGTCGATCCCCCGCTGCTTCAACCACATGGGCAATAGCTTTTCTTCCACTTCTTTATTTGCTTCCGGCGCTTTTTCCACAAAAAATTCGGCCAGAGACCGGCTGCAGTTAATGTGGCCGAAACTGCCGTCGAAGATGATCACTTTGTCGGTCCGGTGAAATTCCTGAGCTATCTCCATTGCTTTGGGTAAATCGGGCGCGACTTTGGCAGTTTCGGAGATATAGGGATTGCAATGGTCGGCCTGCCACATGGCCGCATGATCTTCACCGGCAATCACCATCGGAGTCTCTTCCAGCCCGAGGTAATTGATGCCCGGCCAGGCCTGATGCAGCACGATGACTTTGCAGGCCGGATTGATCGTCATGGGAACAATCTCTCCTTTTGCATTTTTCTTGAAGCCGCCCAGGACCTTGGCGTTCGTTATGTCGAACAGATCGTCGTGGGCATGCATGAAGACGCCAAAGATGGTCCCGCCGGCATGAAGATAGAACCCCCATCTCCCGCCGTCCGCCACGGCAATGGCTTCATCGATCGTGTGAAAAAGCCGCATCATCTTGCCGTACTTGCGCAGGTGGCTGATGGCTATTCTCCTGTCAAGGGCGGCAAGATCCCTATCTGCGTCCACCTTCAATATTCCAGCAGGAGAATATCTCAAGACGCATGAAAAAGCATATTTCTGTTGAATGTATGGCGAATAAAAGACCGCAATCGGCAGGTAATTGCACGAGCGGTTGGCAAAGTTCATGTGATAGATCGACCGGGTTTCAAACCGAACATAGGACATGCCGAACGGCTTGAATGCCCTCTGGATCTGACGATGGTAATAAATCTCCCTTGGATCGTCGTAGTAGCAATGAATAAACCAGTCACCGTCGAATATCTTCTTGACGCCGTAGACCGTTCCTATCTCGGTATCGATGGCCACATCCGGGTCATAAGGACCATATCCGTACACCTTGCCTTCGAATCGCTTGTCAAGCCCGTAACGCCTGACGAATTCATCGGATTCCCGGAAGCCTTTATAGGCGCCCACCATCAGGCGAACATCCTTACAGCCGGTTGCGGCCTTGACGTTGTCCTTGACGGTTTCGAGCATGGTGGCATACGCATCGCCTCCCATTATGCTGTAGCCATGTTCGGAACTAAGTATCTTGACCGTATCCCCCGGCTTTATCATAGACATATCGATCCGGGAGAGGGCTTCACCGGTGGATTTCGTTATCGCCGAGAGTTCATCGCCATATCTGTAGATTCGTTCGTTTATATCGGGGAAAAGATCGCTGACTTCCACCGAAACGATATCATCGAGTATATCTATGGCCCTTTCCTTAGGTTTGGGACCGTAAAAGGATTCCATGGGCTCGGGGGGCTTTACTGGCGGATTAAACATTGTGTCCTCCTTATTTGCTGCGTCTCTGCGTCAGCCTTCTCCAGTCCTCACCCACACAACAGGCGGGATAGGCCCGATCGATTTGAAGCACCTTCTCCTCGGGAACATCGGCAAGGCCCAGAGTCAGTTTGATCCATCTCCTGTCCGGAGGGTTCTCCAGTTCAACTCCGCATGCCTGCAGCACCTGGAATATCCTTGTCATACAGTAGAGGCCACAGCCGGCGCGAAGACCCGTCCTGGCGCAGAGTTCCTCGGGCGTGCTCGCCCCTTTCAAAATCGCGGCAACCGCCTCCTGCGCCGTCGTCCGGGTACATCCGCAGATCGCCATGTGCGGGAGCAGGCCGGCTTTGCCGCACAATTCCACGATCCGAGCCTGATCCAGGCCGTTCAGGTCCACTTGCCGGATGACTTCTTCAGGGCGGGCGATTCGACTGATGGCGTTTTCGGTTTTGCATATGTCTATGCAACGCTGACAATCAATACAGCGATCACCATCGACTTCGGCGGTTTGTTCCGCTACCTTGATAGCGGCAGCCGGACAGATGAACTCGCACCGCTTGCATCCAGTGCATAAATCCTCATCCACCTCTGGCATGTACTGTAATCGCATCATAACCAACCCTCCGATTAGAACCATACAGATCAAGAATCGAGTCAATCGCTGCGACATTGTGGGCGATGCCTTCTGTTCACAAGAGCGAACATACGTTTACAGTAGAAAACAGTATTGTCAAGTACTTTTTTGGCGATTAAGTATAAGAACCTATCCATGTGCCCGTTATCACTAAATCGAACATCCCCGCCAGTTTTTTTCGGCGCTCCGGCCTGAGATAGCAATCCGCTGTTTTCTTTAGAGAAAAGGAATCGGTTTCCCCGTTTGGTAAGCAATGGCGCTGGCCACGGCTATGAGCACTCCAGCCTGGTCTGTCACTTTGACATCGTAATTGATCGTTTTTTCAGTCCCGCCTGTCTCGCGCGCTTCAGCCCGCAGTCTCGCACCGGGCGCGGGGCTGCTGACATAGGTTGCGCTTAAGGTTTAGCCCTGCGGCAACAGTGCCATCTGTCTGGCAGGCGGCCCCAAAAGTTACATCAATGAGGGTAAGAATGATCCCCCCGTGTAACCTGTCGTAGATATTTGACATTCGCTCGGGAATGAAGACAATCTCTGCTGCCGGGTAACCCTTTTTCAGTTCCACCAGTTCGATTTGCAGGTATCCGGCGAATGGTTCCCTTTTCGGAGCACGGCAAATAGCTTGTTTCAGGTCAGGATCCACCGTAGGTCTCCAGTGGGGGCCCCGCATCAGGCGGTACGGCTCAGTAATGCCGACGCAGCCAGGAGGCCTGCCGGCCATGAGTTCCGGAATGTATTTCTTTTTGAGTTCCTCGCTTCCCCATTTGAGAATCGAAACTGCTGTTCCCATTGTCTTCATATCGAAAGCGACTCTGAGTGAATCCGATACTTTGGCGATTTCTTCAACAACAATGGCATCCGCCAGGTATCCCAAATGAACGCACTGGACCCCGCCCTAGCCATTACCATGTGTCGGTCCATTTTTATGTGACAAACGAGTTGACAATGGTGTGCATGTATGTGAACATTAATTCGCGATGGCTATACAATTTCGATTTTCGCAATGTCTTATCGGCTGGAGTAGCTGGTTTCCAGGATAACGCTTCTTCGCAGATCAAGCCGGTTTGACCCTGACTGGGGCATAATGCTGTGAACACAAACCCTTCAGCTTTCGTAAAAAGCGCCAGCAGGGTGCTGCAGATTTTCGAGGCATTTTCGGAAGCGGGCAGCGTGCGATCTTTGGCTGAAATTGCACGAGCGCTCAAAATACCTCGCTCGAGCTGCCTTGCCCTCCTTCGCACTCTTCTGTCACAGGGCTACCTCTATCAAACCAGGGGAGGAAGTTATTATCCAACCAACAAGATGTATGAGACAGCAGGGGTGATCGCTCGCCACGACCCGCTGGTCGATCGGGTGAGGCCTGTCATGGTTACGCTTCGCGATTGGACTCGGGAGACTGTCATTCTAGGCAAGCGCCAAGGGGAACAAGTGATTTGCCTGGCAGTCGTTGAATCGGAGCAGTTGATCCGCTACCACACACATTCGGGAGACTTCAAGCCCTTGCACGCTTCAGCCTCCGGGAAAACCCTGCTGGCGTCCCTGAACGTGGAGGAACGGCGAAAGGTTTTTGAGCAGCTTCGGTTCAAAGCTTTCACCAGTCATACAATCATCGATATCCAGGAGTTGGAAAAAGATTTGCTTGGAGGGTTGGCGCGGGGCTGGCAGCAGGTTGAAGGAGAACACGTCCCTGACGTGGTCGCCATAGCCGCCCCGGTAGTAATTAACACGGAAACGCATGCGCTCGTAGTCGCGGGGCCTGTGCAACGGATGAAGGACAACATCGATCGCTGCACCAAGGCGCTTGTTGAGGCGTCACGCTGCATGGAGATCGGCATTCCCCTGGGAGGCTCGCGCTGGGAGTCCTGACACTGAACGCGATGCCTTCCTTTTCGCGCCCTCGCGTCTTCGCGCGAAAAATCCTCACCGCAGAGGTCCGCACACTCTGTCCACTGCGGCCTTGAGCTCTTGCAGCATGCGCACGAGGTCTTTCATCTGGTAGCTTGCGTTAAGACCGCTCGGGTTAGGCAAAACCCACGCGGAAGATATCCCGCCGAGTTTTTCGGACTTTACTCCCGGCGAGGCTTTCGGACGTCTGAAGGCCACCCGGTAGGCGCCGAGTCCCAGGATTGCGCAAAAACGGGGTTTAAAAATTCTGACCTTCTGCCTCGAGCGCCACCCCGCCCCCGGCCAGTTCTTCGGCCGTGAGTTCGTCTGCCCGGGCCGTTGCGTGTTCCACAATGTTCACAATCCCGTATCCGTAGTTCAAAAGTTTTTCTTCCTCGAAAGGAGAAAACTGCCTCGGCGTAAAGCCAGCCAGGTGGAGCGCGGGCCAAAAGCGGTTTCCAGGCCGGGCAAAATGATGCCCGACCGCTGCCGTATACAGGCCGGGGTTTATTCCGCAAAAGAGCACTTTAAGCCCCGGTGAGATAACGTCGGGGACCGACTTGCCCTTTGCGGCCCGGATTTGTTCCTTCGTTGGCTTAAACGGCTGTAGCATGTGATTTTAGAGCTTCTTTCAATGCCTTTTCCCTTTCCCACCTGACGGTTACATCGCGGATGAGGGCCGCTGATCCAACCACCCTGCCCTCATCCGTTTTCAAAATTACTATGCTGAACTCGATTGAAATCCGAGCGCCGTCTTTCCGCATCGCCGGAACGGCTAGCAGATCGCTGGTATACTTCGAGACGCCTGTTTCCATCACCTTGCTATATCCTTGCCTGTGGCGCTCTCTGAGTTTTTCGGGAATTATGATATCGAGATCCTGCCCGATCGCCTCACCGGTGCTATATCCAAAAATAGTCTCCGCTCCCGAGTTCCACAGACCAATGATCCCTGCCGCGTCGGCGAATATGATTGCGTCCGGGGCGCCTGCTACAATATTTCGGCAGATCCATTCATGATTGTATTCACTCATTTGTTCATTCTCCAACTTCATTTCCCTTGCATTTAAGACCTTGCGCCCTGCTTGTCACCTTCACACGCGGAGGATCCCGGGCAGACAGAAACTATTAGCTTTTTCTTTACTTCTTCCCGGTTTTGGGCCATAAAGCGAATCGAGGTTATTAAGTAAAGGGGCAAATAGAGTTTGATCAGTAAACAGGATGCACTTCCCCTTCCGACAGGTCCTTCCGAAAGTGAAGAGAAGGCCGGCGGCGAGTTTAGTCACACGCACGACAGCAATCTGCCCCGGTTCCGAGGATTGCTGCTTTGCAGGAGATGCGATTCCTGCGGCACGAGGATCAGCCTCCACGGTGAAGGCAATAACAGAGTAATTATGAGATGCCCCGAATGCCAGCGTGAATATGTCTTCTTCCAGAGCACGGAATAGATAGAGCTGTCCCTCCTTTTAAACCTGCCCCCCTGGAAAAGGGGGGAAGATAAAAAAACCCCGCTGTCCCTCCCCACAAAATGACCAGCCGGTCACTTTATCAGTTTGACAAAACCTGCCCGGTGTCTATAATGACCACCTGGTCATTTTTCAGAGATGCGAGGACTCGATGTTTCCGCGCGATACCTTCAATAAGCTTGATGAAGGCAAAAAGAGCAAAATCCTGGATGCCGCCGTGGATGAGTTCTCACGCCACGGGTTCCGGCAGGCGAGCGTTAATCGCATGGTGGAACGGATCGGCATAGCCAAGGGGTCTCTTTTTCAATATTTCGGCAGCAAGGAAGGCCTGTTCAGGGTTATCTTCAACTATGCGGTGGAGCTTGTAAGGCAATCGCTGCGACAGGTGAAAAGAGAGACTTCCGGTGCGGATTTTTTCGAGCGAATAAAAAAGAGCATGCTTGCGGGAGTCCGGTTTATCGAGCGCCACCCCAGGGTCTATCGAATCTACCTCAAGATGATTTTCCAGGAGGACTTCCCCCTTCGGACGGAGTTTTTGCAGCAGGTGCACCTTTTTTCGGCGGAATATCTGCGGCCTGTAGTAGAGGCCGGGATCGCGAGGGGTGATCTTAGGACCGACACCGACATCGAAATGGCCGTTTTCATGCTGGACGCGCTGATGGACCGGTTCCTCCAGGCTTACTGCGTTCCCTTTCTCGATGCGGGGGCCAGCATATACCAGGCCTCCTCAGACGAGCTCGAGCGCAAGGTGGATGAGTTCATAAAGCTGCTTCGGATCGGGATGGGCATCTCGAGGAGCGTCGAGTCCGAGGGACAAAAATATGTTCGAACCACGGTATTTTAAGAAACTCGGCCTGGAACAGATCGCCAACAAAGTCGCCGAGGGGCGGAGGCTCACGATTTCAGAGGGTGAGACACTTTTTGCCTGCTCGGACATCAACGCTATCGGTTCGCTCGCTCATCGGGTCAGGACAAAACTTCACGGAAATGCGGCCTACTATGTCGTAAACCGCCATATCAACTACTCGAACATCTGCGTAAACGGCTGCCGCTTCTGCGCCTTCAGCAAAGTAAAAGGCGATCCGCTTTCATTCGAGCTCTCCGAAGATGAAATCATCGATAAGATTCGCGCGACCGGGAACGGTCTGACCGAGATACACGTTGTGGGCGGCTGCCACCCCGACCTGCCTCTTTCTTTTTTTGAGAAGCTGCTCGGGAAGATACGTGAAATAAAGCCGGATGCCTTCATCAAAGCGTTTACAGCGGTTGAAATCGCCCATTTTGCAAAAACCGGGGGAATCTCTGTAAAAGAGGTTCTTACCCGTTTGAAATCGGCCGGCGTTCAAATGCTTCCGGGCGGCGGGGCCGAGGTGTTCAGTGCGCGCGTAAGAGAGCGCCTTTGCCCTGAGAAACTCGACGGGAACGGCTGGCTGGATGTTATGCGCCAGGCTCATGAAATCGGAATAAAGACAAACGCTACGATGCTCTATGGGCACATCGAGACCGTGAGGGAGCGGCTCGAGCACATGGCGGCGCTTCGCGAGCTTCAAGACCGGACGGGCGGCTTCGTCTGCTTTATCCCTCTTACGTTCCAGCCGGCGAATACCGGCCTTAGCCATCTTCCGCCGACGACCGGGATCGACGACCTGAAAACGATGGCCGTGAGCAGGCTGATGCTCGACAACATTGCGCACATCAAAGCATATTGGGTGATGCTCTCGGTCAAGCTCGCCCAGACCGCCCTTTACTTCGGCGCGGACGATTTCGACGGAACGGTGGTCGAAGAAAAGATCGGGCACATGGCAGGGGCTGAGTCTCAACAGGGAATGACCCCTCGGGAGATAGAGAGGACTATCCGGGATGCGGGGTTCGAACCGGTGGAACGGGACAGCCTGTTCAGACGGAACTCAGATGTATGATTAAAAACGGCAGGTTAAATATCAATCAGGCCAGGGAGCTTTACCGGAGCGCCGATTTTCATACGCTGGGCAGGATGGCTCATGGCGTCCGCATGAAAAAGCATACTCAGCCCATTGTTACCTATATTGTTGACCGTAACATCAACTATTCCAACGTCTGTGTGTGCGGGTGCCGTTTCTGCGCGTTTTTCAGGCCTCCCGGCCATAGTGAATCCTTTGTCCTGAGCCGGGAGGAACTTTCCGAAAAAATCGAGGAAACACTCAGGCTGGGCGGGGCACAGATCCTGCTGCAGGGTGGGCAGCATCCCGATCTGCCCCTCTCTTTTTATGAAGAAATGCTGAGCTTCATAAAGTCAAAGTATCCAATTCACATACATGCCTTCTCGCCCCCGGAAATCGTGTTTTTCAGCCGGCTGGAAGGCATCGGCGTCGACGAGGTGATATCGAGGCTCAGACTTGCCGGACTGGACTCAATCCCGGGCGGGGGCGCCGAAATTCTGGTCGACTCGGTGAGACGGCGGGTGTCTCCGCGCAAATGTTCAACGGCCGAATGGCTGGCCGTCATGGAGGAGGCCCACGCCCAAGGGCTTCGCACAACCGCCACTATGATGTTCGGCCATGAAGAAGCGCCGGAGGACAGGCTCCTGCACCTCTTCGCCCTGCGTGAGCTTCAGGACCGCACCGGAGGTTTTACCGCTTTCATTCCCTGGGCCTTTCAGCCTCAAAACACCGCAATTCCCCGGGAACCTGAAACCGCAGTCTCATATCTGCGGCTCCTGGCAATCTCCAGGCTTGTTCTGGACAACTTTGACAACATTCAGGCCTCCTGGGTGACAATGGGTCCTAAAGTCGCTCAGTTGGCCCTCTTTTTCGGCGCCAACGACTTCGGTTCCACAATGATCGAAGAAAACGTGGTGGCTGCGGCAGGAGTCCATTTCCGCCTTTCGGCTGAAGAGATCCACAGGATAATCCAATCCGCCGGTTTCGAACCGCGACGACGCACAATGGCCTACGAACTGCTTCCGGCTGACAGCGCGCGACGCTCTTCCGCCTAAAAGCGGTAATTTGATCATACCTTTTAGCAGGCTTTAGCCGCAGAAGTGGAATTACCAAATTGTGACCAAATTATTAATCGCTGCTGTCCCCGGTAAGAGGAATGAACAGATTATATGAACGAGCTTTCGCCCATCCCCGAACCTGCGGAAATCCACCGGGCCGAATGGGTCGTGCCGGTTTCCACCCCGCCCATGCGCGATGGCGCTGTGCTGACCCACATGGGTCGGGTTGCCGCGGTGGGTCCCTTCCGCGCTGTGCGGAGGGACTGCCCTGCGACCGTCCAGTTGGTCGATCACGGCCGAGCCGCTCTTGTCCCCGCACTGGTTAACGCCCATACGCACCTGGAACTCTCGGCCCTTAAAGGCAAAATACCCCTTCCTCAGCCCGGCTTTCGCGAATGGATCACACTCCTGTTGGCAGCCCGCCCGCTCCCCACCGGTTCCCAACGCGCCGGGATGCAATCCCATTCGATCGATGAGGGTCTGCGGAGCGGCCAAGCAGAGCTTTTGAGCAGCGGAACGGGGCTTTGCGCGGACATAACAAACGGGGACCCGGGAGTTGAATCCACTTTTGCGGCCATTCCCGAGCGCCGGATTTTCCTCGAGTTGATCGGATTCAATCTCGACTCGGTTGCGGCAGCCATGCCGGTTCAGTGGCCAGTGGCCAATAATCTGCTCAATCCGCTTAGCGACTCCCGGATTAAAAATTTCCGGGACAAGCTTAGCCGAAAGGGCCAGCGGCCGGCGGTAAACCAAATCCCTCAGTTCATCCCGGTCCCCCATTCGGTCTATTCCGTTTCGCCGGCGATCATCACCGAATCCAAAGAATGGACGCGGGCGCAGGGGCTTCCTTTCTCGATTCACGTGGCCGAACATCTCGATGAGATCGAATTTTTACGCAGCGGGAAAGGCTTTTGCCGCGAACTGCTCGAGAGGATGGGGCGCTGGAACCCGGCGTGGACGCCCCCCGGGAAAACCCCCATCGAGTACCTGGACTGCCTCGGTGCGCTCGATTCCCGCACGCTCCTGGTGCATGCCGTGCATATGACGGAAGCGGATTGGGCGCTTACAGCGAAAAGGCATTGCACGGTGGTTTTCTGTTCGAGGAGCAACCACAACCTGGGCTCGGGCCGCCCGTGGATCGAGAAGGCGCTCTCACTTGGCATAAGCTGCGCCCTGGGAACTGACAGCCTTGCCAGCAACACGGACCTGAATCTTTTTGCCGAAGCCGGCTTTACTCTCGATAACCATCCCTCGATCGACCCTCGAAGAGTGCTTGAAATGATTACGCTCAATCCCGCTCGATCGCTCGGGCGCAATAGCGATTTTGGCAGCATCGAGCCAGGTGCGAAAGCTCATATGCTGGCCGTCAAAATCCCTGAGGTCGATGAATCGAATCTTGCTGAAGCTCTTATTCGATCAGGGAAAGAAGGAGCATGGAAATGGGTGGGGCGTGTACAAAGCTGAGGCTCGGAAGAATCGATTTCCTGAACGTGCTTCCGATCTATTATCCGCTGGAAGCAGGCATAATATACAATCCCTTCGTAATTGTCCCGGGCGTTCCTTCCGAGTTGAACGAGCTTTGCGCAAGCGGGGCGCTGGACATAAGCCCGGTTTCGTCAATCGAATATGCCCGGCGGGCCGGCCTCTATTACATCGTGCCGGACCTCTCGATCAGCTCCGCCGGCAAAGTGAAGAGCGTGCTCCTGCTTAGCCGCATGCCCATTGAGCGGCTTTCAGGGAAGATGGTCCTGGCAAGCTCGCAGTCGCATACTTCGGTCGGGCTGCTGAAGGTCCTGTGCAGGCTGCTATACGGGGTGGATCTGCGGTTCGAGACGGGGGCCTGTTCGGATTATCTTGCCGGGCCCCAACCTCCCGACGCGTGCCTTGCAATTGGGGACGAAGCACTCCGGCTTGGTCGAAGCGGCCTTTTTCCTCACGTGCTCGACCTTGGGGCAGCCTGGTTCGAGTGGACCGGGCTCCCGTTCGTGTTTGCCGTATGGGTAATACGCAAGGAGACGGTTACCGAAAAGAACGGGCAGTTACCGGATGCAATGGAGGCCCTTATTTCTTCCAAGAGGTGGGGCCGCGCCAATATCGGCAGAATCTGCGAACAGGCCGCCAGGACGGGGCTGTTGGAAATCCCGGAACTTGAGGAGTATTACCGTTGCCTTCGATTTGATTTAAACGAACGGGAGCGCAAAGGACTCAAGCTGTTCTACTCGTGTCTTGTCCAGGCAGGCGAACTGGAAGGGGTGCCCCGGCTCGACACTTACACGCCCCTTGCCTCCGTCGCCTGACCAAACAATAAGAAGGTGAAAAATGAGCGGAAAGGGACTGCGCCTGAAAAGGATCTTATCTCCGGCAGACGGCCGCGCGGTCATACTTCCCCTGGATCATGGAGTCACCTTGGGACCAATCCCGGGGATCGAGCGCATTCACGCAACAATTGAGGCAGGCGTCAGGGGCGGCGCAGACGCCCTGGTTCTCCACAAGGGAATGCTGCGCTGCCTTGAATCGACAACCGGACGGATGCCGGCCGTAATCATGCATCTTTCTGCCTCTACCAAGCTGGGGCCTTCCTGTTATCACAAAGTCCTGATCGGGAGCGTCGAGGAGGCAATCCGGCGCGGAGCGGACGCGGTCTCCTTTCACATAAATCTGGGCGACAGCCACGAATCCGACATGCTAAAAGACCTTGGCGCAGTGGGCCGGTCTTGCGCGGACTGGCAGGTCCCGCTTCTGGTTATGGCCTACGTATGCGGAGACAAAACCCGCGCGCCGGGCGAACAGGTGGCGCACGCGGCGCGCGTTGCCGCCGAACTGGGGGCCGACATAATAAAAATTCCTTTCCCGGGAGATTTTCAGATCCTTGCCAGGATAAGCTCCAGCCTGAGCGTTCCGATCGTGGTTGCCGGTGGGCCTTCTGTGGAAATCGAAAGCATCCTGGAAAGAATTCATGGAAGCATCGAAGCCGGGGCAAAAGGAGTGGCCGCCGGGCGCAACGTCTTCCAGCAGAACAATCCGGAAGCTGTGCTCAGAGCCATCTGCGATATAGTTCACAGAAAAATTTCAGCAAGAGAAGCACTCGAGTGCCTGAAAGCGGAAGTCTCAATTTGAAAAAGCAAAACCTGACAGTGGCAATCACCGGGGCGAGCGGCGCCGGATATGCGCGTAAACTGCTGCGCTCCATCCCGCAGAAGAAGTACGACATTCACCTGGTAGCCTCCGAGGCGGGAAGGCTCGTCTACGAACTTGAAACCGGGGTGGCGCTGAGCGACGACCTTCCACCGGAGATCCACACCTATGAGGAATCTGACTTCACGGCCCCGTTGGCCAGCGGTTCCTTTCCGTGCGCAGCCATGGTGATCGTCCCGTGCACGATGGGCACACTGGGTGCGATTGCCGCCGGGCTGTCTCAAAATCTCATCCACCGGGCGGCCGACGTCTGCCTCAAGGAAGGCCGCCCTCTCGTTCTTGTTCCCCGCGAAACGCCGCTGAACCGTATTCACCTCGCCAATATGCTGAAGGCTGCCGAAGCGGGAGCGATAATCCTTCCGGCGATGCCCGGTTTTTATCACAAACCCCGTGGCGTTTCGGACATCATCGACTTTGTGGTCGCCCGAATCCTCGATCAGCTTGGAATCGAGCATAATCTGGCGCAGCCCTGGAAGGGGCTGCCCTGATGCCGCGTTATGCTGCGGCGGGGATTTTCGGTTTTAACATCTCAACCGGCTACTCCGATTCGGCCGCCTCGGCCGGAATGCGCTTGAGGAGCTTTGCGCCGATTTTCCGCAGGTCGGGATCGGGCAGGTTTTTTATAAGGGATTGTTCTTCCGGGGTAAGTTTTCTGGCGGGGGCTTTGGATTTTCTGTGCGCGGCGTATCGCCTGGCTTTGATTTTGTCCAGATTCTTGTGAGCAGGGTTCAGTACCGGCGCCGCGTCCGGTATCTCGGCGACCTTGATGACTATTTGTTCCACAATGGGCTCGGGCCGCCTGTCATTTATCTTTTCCGCCAGGACTTCCTTATACTGCTCGATGTGGTGCTTCCAGACCGAGTCGTGGACCAGAATCACCAGCACCTTATTCTTAAGCGACCTGGGAATGCTGTAGCGGGCCACCTGTTCACCAACCAGGTCTTTCCAGTCTCCGATCGGGTTGGCTGTAAAAGCTGGATGCTGTTCCAGGAACTTTTTGAGCAGCGATCCCACCTTGATGCGTGATCCACGATCCGGGCGTCTCATGTCTTTTTCTCAATTTTCTCCGGCGAAAAAACCTTATTCTCCAGGCTCCTGAGTGCGGCATTCAGGTCTCTGAACTGCTGTTGAAGTGTCTCCAGAATGAGAATGGTATCACTGCTCCGCAGGGGCAGCCTCGAAAGCAGCCGATCATAGATGAACGCATCCAGATTGGAAAGATAAAGCTCTTCAAAATACCTCAGAAGGGTTGCGGCCAGTTGAAAAAAGACGGCCACACCCGCCGCCTGGATCAGGGGAAGAAGAAGATTCAAAGTGGGTTTGATGGTGTCGAGTATCTCCTTTTGAGGGGCAAAACTGGCCATAGACCTGGCGGCATCGAGAGCTTCCTTTTGAGGAACGAGGGCAAGACCTGAAGAGGCGACGTTGAATTGGGCGACAAGCAGCAGGGCGGTCTGAGCAAGTCCCAGTATGGGAAGGACCCAGAAGAGGCATCGGTAAGGCCCCCATGAACCATACAGGATGCGCCAGTCAGCCTCGACCACCCGGCGCTCTTTTTCAAACAGTTGCTCCGATGAGACGCTTTTCTGAAAGCCCGAAAGAATCAGCCGAAGCCGAATGAATGGATGCAGGAAAAAACTCAGAGGACTCCGCCTGATCCTGGCAACCAGGACCAGCACGGGGAAAAGCGCTTCCGGCCCGGTCCCGGCAGGTTCAGAATTGAATGGTCCGGGGTCCTTGATTTCCGACATGAATAACTGGAGCAGGTATCTCCCGGCATATTGAACCGCAAGCCAGAGCAGGCGCAGTTCCAGAAAGATTATTCCCGCCCGGATGATAAAAAGGAGCATGCCGCTGACCAGTTCAATATTGTCCCGGTCTTGCCCGGCTGAAGGTTCCAGGGGCCGCTCCCCCTTGCCCGCGCCGGTTGATTTGCCGGTTTGCGGCCTGGCGCCCTTTTCCGGCTGCTCCTGTTTTCCCGCGGAGTATTCGGGGCTGGGCGAAGTCATGCCTATGCCTCGAAGACCGGTCCAGAAATCGGTCTTCGCCAGGTCCTTAAGCTCAGGACCGTGCCGGGGAACATGAGTGAAACTATATGAATACCTGGCGAGAAACAGGCACAAAAAGAAAAAGACGAACCACCAGAGTCTGTGGAGTGTCTCATATCGCCTTAATCCGTAAAACATTTAGCTACCTCATGTTCCCTGGCGATTATCCGAAGCAGTTGTTCATGTCCCTCCGGGACACCCTGAAACCATGAAAAGGTGTACCTGTAGAAGCGCGCCTTGCGCGCGATGAACTTTTCGAGACGGAGACAGGAAATCAGGTGAGGCCTCCGGCATCGCGCAACCTCTTGATGGATTGAACCGTACCTTATTGTCTTTATCAGAAACTACCGGGTTTGATCAATGAATTAGGTTGCCGCCGTTGGTTCGATGCCCTGCACGACCGGGTTTATCCGTGTTCAAACGGCCCGATGTTCATCCTCTTTTCCACAGCGCGGTCAAGCATGTGGCTCAACCCGCTGCGTTCTTCGGGGGAAAAGCCGAAGCATTGCTTCCAGATATCGTCGCTTTCCATGCACAGGTAGACGCATAGGTCGGGGTCAACCTGCCGGATCATGTCAACCATGAAGCAATAGAATTCGGCCCTTATATCTCGAAAGTAGCGCATCTTGCCGTCCAGTCCGCGAATGAACTCACCGTAAGCAATCCGGCTCGAAGGGTGGCGTATTCCGATAATCCCTTTCAGCTCAGGCATGAAGCGGAAAGCCCCCAGGCTGATCCAGACGATTCGGCCCGGGTCAACCACCGCGAAGAGTCTGTCGAGGGTCCGGGCGTAGCCCGATTTCCACCCTGGATAGTCGATGATCGGGTCGAAATGGAAGGCCAGAAAATAACCCTCGCCGGAACAGAAGCGGGCCGCCTCGAGCCTTTCGGCGATGGTGGCGGCAAAGGGTTCCTCTTGCTTGCGGACTTCCCCCGAGTTCAGCGACCACGCTATGATCGTATGGCCTCTATGATCGAGTCCGCGGAGGTTTTCAACAAAGTTGGTCTTAGTTTTCAGTTCCAGCACAGCATTGGGAGTTCCGGCAAAATATGGAACTAGCAAGCGGGACAGCTCCGTAAACGGGTCCAGCAGAAGGGAATCCGTAAATTCTCCGGTCCCGATCCTGTGCAGGCGGCGCCGGTTTTGAGCCAGGACATCCGACAGATCGAGAAACATTCCATCGAGGTTGCCGAACAGCCTGAGGTTCGGCTGGTTCAGGTAGGCCTGAAGGATGCAATAGGAGCAATCGAGCGAACATTGGGTTCCGAAATGGAGAATTCTGTATCCGCAGCAATGATAGTGGCGCGTTCCGGGACAGGATTTCAGAAACTTGCCCCGAAAATCGACCACCTCAAGAATTTCAGGATTGCGACACCTGGTATCCGAAATTCTGTCTACCACTTCAAAAGAGGCGCCCGGCAGATTTTTGCGGAGCGAGGCGACCAGGGCGCCTTCCACGGTGGCGGATTCGACGATGACCCTTTTGGGAGCGCGGATTTTCATCGCCCTTTCTCCCTGGCCTTGAAAATGGCGTCCAGGCGGTCTGAGTCGACAAGAGACCCGGCTGAGTCGAGAATTTTTCGGAGCTCTTCGGGTCCCGTAAAACTAAGTTCCATTCTCCAATTGTTGCCTTCGAAAGCTACCGGAGGGATGATCCTTACCTCGTGCGGCAGCCCGAGGGCTTCGATCTCCTTTTGGAACCGCTTCTGTCTCGAACTGAGCCGAGGGTGGCGCAGTTCGCCAAGAAGCTCTCTTAGCGCCTGCGTTTTTTGGCGGTGGTTCAGCCCCTTTGACGTAAGGATTTCGCCTGCGCGGGGGTTATCGATGATATCGGCGCCCGTCTTTGCCTCGCGGATAGCTATTTCGTTTATGAGCTCGACTATTTCCACCTGAATGCTCGCGCTGCATCTTAGCGCCTCGAGGACAGCCAAAACGGAATCCCTGCTCCTTTTGTCCCAGCCGGCGACCTCGAGCGCCGCGCGCTCCGCTATAGCGCCGGAGGCGAGCATTTCGCGCATTTCGGGCTCCCTGGCCGAAAGCAACACCCACTTGCGCAGGACCTCGGGGCGGTTGGCAACGTTCAGGTCGGAAAGAAAAAATCGAGGAATTTGCTCCGGTTGAAACAACCCGACGAGAGTGGACATTATTTGCGCTTTTTCCGACAGGTCAATTCCCCGCTCGAAGATTTTTTTTTCGATCCTTCGCGTCCAAAGTTCGCGGGCATCGCAATCCTCGGGGAAAATGCGGCAAACTGCCCCCTGCGCCCCATTTTCTTTTGCCCACCGAAGCCTTTGGAAGCCGTCAACCACAATGTATTCGCCGCCCTTTTTACGGAGCCATGGAGGGTCGAGAATTCCGAACCGGCCAAGCGATTCCCGAAGGCGGGTCGAACCGGCGAATCTGCCAATCTCGAAGGCGCTGTCGTCCAGGTCGATCTCAGCTAAAGTGACAAAGCGCACATCCATCCGCGTCAAAGGCCTCTTCCCGAAAGTCGTTTGAGCGCCTCTATGTACCGGGTGCGCGTATTCAGCACTACGTCTTCCGGCAGTTCAGGCGCCGGGTCCGTCTTCTTCCACCCGCTCGATTTCAGATAGTCGCGCAGAAACTGCTTGTCGAAACTCTCGGGACTCCTGCCGGGGCGGTAGCGCTCGGCCGGCCAGAAACGGCTCGAGTCCGGAGTAAGTACTTCATCGACAAGCATTAGCTTTGTGTCGACGATTCCGAATTCGAATTTGGTATCCGCCAGAATTATGCCACGCTCCCTGGCGTATTCCCAGGCTTTCAAGTAAAGTGCAATGGCCGCCTCTTTAACATCGTCGGCGAGTTCGCGCCCGATGGCTGCGCCCATCCGCTCAAAAGAAATATTTTCGTCATGCTCGCCTTTTTGCGCTTTGGTCGAAGGAGTAAACAGCGGCTCCGGCAGTTTTTGCGCTTCGATAAGCCCCCGCGGAAGGGGTATTCCGCTCACTTGGCCGCTCCTTTGATAGTCTTCCCAGCCCGAGCCTGCCAGATAACCTCTGACGATGCATTCTACCGGCAGCACTTTCGCCTTTTTCACCCACATCGTCCGCCCCTTCAGTCGAGGGCAGTAAGGCCGGCAGACTTCGGGGAACCGGCTGCAATCGGTGCTTATCAGGTGATTGTCAATGACGTCGCTAAGGTAGCGGAGCCAGAATTCCGAAAGTTGGGTCAGGATTATCCCCTTATCTGGAATCGGGTCAGGCATGACCACATCGAAAGCTGAAATCCGGTCCGTTGCCACGATGAGCAAAGAGTCGCCAAGATCATAAATGTCTCTTACCTTCCCTCGTGATACAAGATTCAACCCCGGAAAATTTGTTTCGAAGATCGGTGTCTCGAGCATTTTTTCTCCTTAAAATAGACTTGGAGCAATATAAAATAGTGCATGCCGGATAGCTCATACGGGTATATACGATGGATACTCTAACCAAGTGCATACTGCTTCCGATAGATGGGACAAACGAGTCGCTTCGGCCTGTTTCATTCATCAGACGGCTCTACCCCCCTTCAGAAGTCAGCTTGATCCTGTGCTACTTCTCTCCGCCGCTTCCACCCGCTTATTCCGGAGCGGTGGCTCAGTCTCCCGAAGTGCTGAGGAAAAAAAAGGAATTCCTTGAACGGCGTCAGCAGGATGCGCGTCGAATCTTTAACCATGCCAGAGAAGTCCTTTTGAAGGAAGGTTTTTCAGAGGAATTGCTACAGGAACACATTGAGCAAAGAGAAATGAGCGTAGCAAAACAGGCGTGTCTCCTTGCCGACATCAGGAAAGTCGATGCCGTTCTCGTCCATAAACGGGTTAGAAGCAGCCTGGAGGATTTCATCAGGGGAGATCCCTCATCCGCCCTTCTCGATCACTGCCTGGAATGTCCGATCTGGTTCACCGAAGGCGAAAGCGAAATCGACCCCAAAAGCGCCGCAATATGCATAGTCAATGAGGAGGCTTCGTTGCGGATTGCAGACCACGCAGGCTTCATGCTCTCCAGCACCGGCGCCGAAATTACCCTTCTGCATGCAGCGAAAAAACCCTCGCGTTCGCTTTCATGCCGCCCCTCGGAGGCCCTGAAAAAGTTGGCCGACTACGCGGATACGCCCCTCAGACGCGATAAGCTCTCATACCTTTTGAAGGCTTCCGCAATACTGGCGGACTACGGATTCGACGAGAGCCGAATTCAGATAACGCTGATCCCGGACAGGGGCGATACTGCCGGTGAAATCCTTTCCTGGTGCACCTCTAACGGGATCGCAATAATAGGGCTTGGGCATTCTCAGCCGGAGGGAGTCTGGAGCTCTCTAAAAACTTCGGTTACCAGGAAAATCCTTTCCGATTTCAAAAACAGAGCAGTCTGGGTAGCCCAGTGATCGGATCTTACCCGCGCACACTTTTCCCCACATCTGCTTGCCGGGCGGATCGTTTCTTGGACTTTTTCGGGTTCCGAGCGGGTTGGGCCTCACCAGCCTGGACCGCTCCGCGCCTGGCGACCGGTTGAGGAAGTTTCTTTCTCTTCAAATCTTCGTACGCGATGAGAATCGGACTCGCCACAAACACTGATGAGTAACTTCCGGTCACCACACCTATCAGCATGGCAAAGCTAAAATCGTGAATCACGCTGCCTCCCAGCAGGAAAAGGCACAGTATCACGAAAAACACCGTCACAGAAGTCAGGACCGTCCGGCTTAGGGTCTGGTTTATCGCCCCGTTTATCATGTCGTCGAACTTGATCTTTTTGTCCTTGTTCCGGTTTTCGCGGATTCGGTCGTAGACGATGATAGTGTCGTTTAGCGAATAGCCCGACAGGGTCAACAGGGCCGCAAAAACCTCCAGGCTGAATTCCTTGTTGAAAAAAGCAAAAATCCCAACCGTTATCAGAATATCGTGGACCAGCGAGAGCAGCGCGCCCAGGGCGTATGGCAGCTTAAGAAACCAGCAGAGCACAAAAGTGACTACGAGCGCCCCCCCGATCAGGTACACTGCATTCAGGCCGAGCGCGTTGAGCAGATAAATTCCCACTCCCATGACGACCAACATTAGGAGGCCGGCCGATAGTCTAAATTCAAACCGCCAGGCAATATAGACGGCGATGAACAGAAAAGCGTAAAAGATAGCATGGAGCGCCTTCTGCCGAAGGTCATGCCCAACCTTTGGCCCTACCATCTCGACACGCAGCACCTGCTGCCCGGGGCCGTAGGCTTTGTTGAGTTTATCCTCGACCTGGTTTGAAAGGCTCCCCAGTTCCTCGTGAATGGTGTCCGTGCGGATCAGGTATTCATTGTCGCCCCCGGCGCCTATCTGCTGAATGAATGCGTGTGAGACGGTCCCCTGGAGAGCGTTGCGGATCTGGTCCGGATTGGTCGGCTTGTTGAATTTAGCCTGGATCAGCGTGCCGCCGGCAAAATCGACGCCCATCTTCAGCCCGCCTCGCGCGAACAGGGTAACCAGCCCCAGAAAGATGATCGCCCCGGAAAGCATGAAAGCCTTGTAGCGCAATCTGACGAAGTTGATATTGATATCGGGTCTTATAAGTTGCATTCGCTTTCCTTATGGTTCTGAACTAGATGCTCAGCTCTTTTACCCGCCGCTCGGTCAGAAGATAATCAAAGATGATTCTGGTTACGAAGATCGCCGTAAACATGTTTGCCGCCAGACCGAAAAAGAGGGTAACCGCAAAACCCCTTACCGGGCCGGTCCCGAACCCATAGAGAACCAGCGCCGCAATCGCGCTCGTGACGTTGGCGTCCATGATCGTTATGGTTGCGCGCTGGTACCCTGTATCGATGGCTGCGCGGGGCGTTTTGCCCAGACGCAGTTCCTCTCGTATTCGTTCGTATATCAGAACATTTGCGTCAACGGCGATCCCGATGGTCAGCGCGATACCGGCGATGCCCGGCAGCGTGAGAGTTGCTCTGATAAGGGCCATCAATACCAGTATTAGTAAAATATTCATGGCAAGGGCCAGGTCTGCAATAACCCCCGAGAACCTGTAGTAAAACATCATGAACAGAACAATGCCCAGTCCGCCGATAGCCGAGGCCAGGACGCCTTTCCTTATCGAGTCGGCGCCCAGCGCGGGCCCTACTGTGCGTTGCTCGAGAATCTTAACGGGCGCCGGCAGCCTGCCGGTTCGCAGGGCGATCGCCAGCACCTTGGCCTCTTCGTCGGTGTATGAACCCTCGATGACGGCTCTACCGTTCGGGATGCGCTCCCTTATAACCGGGTCCGAATAAACCACGCCGTCGAGAACTATTGCAAGCTTGCGCCCAACATTTTCGCCTGTAAGCCGTTCGAATGTCTTGGCGCCCTGCGGATCGAAATTGAGCGAAATATGAGCCTCGCCAAACGAGCGCCCGCCTATCTCGACCCTGGCGTCCGTAATGTGATCCCCGGTAAGTACGGTTTGCTCTTCCAGAGGGATCTTGGTTTCCTGCGAGTTCCGGTCCGACGGCCTCATTGGATAGAGCTTTACTCCCGGTGGGAGTTTATTGTCGCTGATTTCCTGATCCGTAACGTTTTGCGCTACGAGCTTGAACTCGAGGACCGCCATCTTCCCTATGAGGTTAATGGCCTCCTGTGGATTCTTTATTCCGGGAAGCTGAACCAGTATCCGGTCGCCGGCCTCCGGCCTGATGTCAGGCTCGCTCACCCCGAACTGGTCGATCCTGTTGCGTATAGTCTCGAGCCCCTGGTCTACCGCCATCTTACGAAGATCGTTTATCTCCCTTTGGTCCATGGTCAGAAGCACCCTGGTTCCATCAGGCGTAGTCTCGGCGGTGGCGGTTTTCAGCCTTGGAAAATCGTTTTTTAGAGCGTCATTGAATTCGTTGAGCTGTTCACTCGAGGGCAGGATCACTTCGATATCCCAGGCGCCCGTTCGGGCAACCCTGGTAAATCCGACTTTCTTCGAGCGCAGAGTGTCCTTGATCTCCTCGGCAAACCTTTCCGCCGCATTTTCGACCGCCGTGTCCGCCTGGACCTCTAGGACCAGGTAGATACCTCCTTGCAGATCCAGCCCAAGATGTATCTTATCCGGAAGGATGCTCGACAACCCGGGCAGGGGAGTGGAACTGAAAGTCGGTATAAGGCAGAAAATACCGATAATGAGAATCGCCACAACTATAAGCGCACGAACTCCTAAGCTTTTCAATTACGCCTCCAACAGATCCCCGCGGGCAAGCCCGTTCCTGCTAATTGGGACCGCGTTCATAACAACTCCGTATCCGCAATCTCCGTCGAATACTCCTGATCAGGATTCTCTGCTCAATTCTTTTTCCTGGACCGCTTCCCCCTTCGAAACCAGCCCGCCCACCGCGCTCCGGTTGACCTTTACGCGAACTCTTTCGGCAATCTCCATGGTTACCACACTCTCGTCAAGACCGGTTATTCTTCCACGGAGTCCGCCGGACGTGAAAATCGTATCGCCCTTCTGAAGGTTTGACAGCATCTGTTTGTGTTCTTTTTGACGTTTCTGCTGCGGGCGAATCAGCAGAAAATAAAAAATCGCAAGCATTGCGATCATAAGAAACATGGGATTGCCCAGATTAAACAATCCCCCGGCTCCTCCTCCGCCCCCGGCATTCTGTGCCAACGCTTCGGCGGCGTATGCCAATCCAGCAAAAATCATCGGTTTCCTCCAGGATTTTAATACATTGAAGCTGCTGCTTCCATTCCGTGCAGGCAATACGCAATTCCAACCTGAAATCAAAGACAGCAATTTAACGGTATTCCGTGATAAAAGTCAATCTGTAACGGGAAAAAATTACCCCCACATGACCGCTCTTTGAACGCCGTTTCATTCGCCTATATTGCCCTATCAGCTCACCTTCGGGCCGGAAAAGTAAAAAGAAAAGGGCACGCCTGAGGCGCATGCAGGAAGTCGGCTGTTGAACTTCCCAGGGTAGAGGGGGGAGTACCAAATCCCCCCGGCCCCCTTTTGAAAAGGGGGGGGCAGTGTGGGATCACCCTGCCCTTCTTTAGAGAAGGGAGGGAATTCAGATCCCCGCTTTTTTCTTCATTTCCTCGTTTATTTCCTGCCGGACCGAAAAATAGTCGGCCCAGGGGTCTTCCTCCAGTCCGGCCAGTCTGCGCCGGATATTGCAGATGTTGTAGCTGTCCGATTTCAGCTCGGCCGTGAGTTCATCCCATGCGACCGGTGTCGATATGGGCGCCCCTTGCATGCTTCTTGTCGAATAAGCACCTATGCTCGTCGCCCCACGCCCGTTTCTAAGATAATCGATGAAAATCTTGCCCCTGCGCTTCGCCTTGGACATAGTGGCGATATATTCTGCGGGTCTATCCCGGACGATGCTTTCCGCAACTGCTTTGGAAAACCTTTTGACCGTTTCCCAGTCGGCTTTGGGCGTGAGAGGGACGACTATGTGCAGCCCTTTGCCACCGGTCGTCTTCACAAAGCTGGCCAGGCCCAGGCCCGAGAGCCGTTCGCGCATGAGCCGGGCAGTCTTGAGCATGCTTGCCCACTCGACTTCAGGAGCGGGATCGAGGTCGAATATGATCATATCCGGCTGCTCCAGATTATCTTCCCGACTCCCCCAGACATGTATTTCCAGTGCTCCAATCTGCACCAGCGCTATCACTCCGTCGATATTGTCAGTCACGCTGTAGTAATGCAGTCCGTCTTTTTCCAATATTGGAATGGATCTCAGCAGATCGGAAGCCGCATCCCCGAGGTGTTTTTGAAAAAAACACTCCTTTGCCCATCCTTCCGGACAGCGCACCAGGGTTAGCGGACGCCTCGCCAGATGAGGCATGATCCAGTCGGCGACATCAGCGTAGTATTGGGCAAGTGCGCGCTTGGTCACTCCGATTTCCGGGTAGAACACCCTGTCGGGATTCGAAAGTGCCACGCTTGATCTACTTGCTTCACTGTTTTTTGGTTTGCCCTCCCCGGGCGGCTCAAGCTCGGGCGCTATCCCGTTTTGCTCGAAACGGCCGGCCGGATCGACCCTGCTCTCCCGCTCGGACGCGATTTCCGCCATGGTTCGCCCGCTCGCCACGCTCCGGTCCATGGTTTCGACCGGCTCCGGCTCCGATCCCGAAATGGCAGCGTTGTCGCGCTTCTTTATAAGCAGCCAGTTTTTGCCCTCTTGTCCCCCCGCTTTTCCTTTCATTCTGGCAAGCACCCAGCTCCCTTTGAGCTTCTCGCCGTGGAGCTTGAATTTGAGGTCCCCTTTGGCGCACCCCTCGCGCGGGTCGCCCTCGGGCTCCCACGTACCACGGTCCCAGAGCATGACCGTCCCCCCTCCGTACTCTCCTTCGGGGATTGTTCCCTCAAATGAACCGTATTCTACCGGATGGTCCTCCACGCGAACCGCAAGCCTCTTTTCAGACGGCTTCAGGCTCGGGCCTTTAGGCACCGCCCAACTCTTGAGAACCCCGTCAAGCTCCAGGCGAAGGTCGTAATGAAGGTGGCTTGCAGCGTGTTTCTGAATTATATAAAGATTGCCCGCCGGACTCGCTTCGACTTTCCCCTCCGGCTCAGAGCTGTGTTCGAAGCGGCGTTTTTCATGATATGTTTTAAGTCCCATGCGCCAAAAGTCTCCAAGGTGGATTCGATGTAATTTCACTGGAGCATTTTTAAATATTAAACATTTCACTGAATCCGGACGAATATATGAATAGGCCCGGCAGCCGGTTGAAAAAAGAGATCGAAAAGGCGTTGCGGCTGAACGAACGCTTCGGTGTCGCCTGCTTGAACGACCCTGAATCGGGCAGCTTGCTCCGGGACCTTCGAGATATGATTCGCAAGACCGACACGGCCATGCGCCGGTCGGGAGTCGTATCGGCGTGCGCCAGGTGCGCTGCGAGTGGCAAAGGGAGTTGCTGCTTCAGGCAAATGGGTGAGAGTTACGGATTTATGGAACTTTTTGTGAACCTGCTGCTCGGGTCTGCCTTTCCCGAAAAGACGGATTTCCCGGGAAGCTGCCATTTTGTGGGAAAAAGCGGCTGTAGACTCCAAGCTCGGCAGTCTTTCTGCCTTAACTACTTCTGCCCGGACCTTAAGAACTCTCTTGGGGAGCAAACAATCCTCAGGATTCAACGGCAGATCGGTCAACAGCTTCTTACAGGCTGGGAACTGGAACGCACTCTGACAAGGTATATGGCCGATGCAGACAAACTGGAGCAAATTGGACGCCCCTTTTGCATCGACTAAGGGCGAATCCGACGATGAAGGCTTCTTTTTCCCTATATCGCCTTTCATGATTTTTCCCGAAGCTTACGGCGAATTTGCAGTCTATGTGAGGAAAGGCAAAAATCTCATTCTCTTTACCCGCCAGGGGGAACAGTTCACCAAAGAACACAAGGCCATCCTGCACGAAAACGGCATTAAGGAAGTCTATATCCAGTCATCGCAAAAACCGCACTACGACCGGTATCTCGAAGGACACCTGGGCACGATCCTGGCCGATGAGTCCATCCCTTTGGCCGTCCGTTCGAGTGTCTGCTATCACCAGGCCGCTTCCATCTTCGGTGAAATCTTCGAAACAAATCGGCACGCCTTGAGTTCCGGCTCACTGGACAAGGTGAAAAACTTCGTGCGATCCAGCCTGGGATTCCTCTCCTCCGGCGCTGCGCTCCAGTGCATGGCGCCCATCCTGTCCCACGGCTCCGGTGTTCATACACACTCTGTAAACGTCTTCATTTACTCCGCAGCCATTCTGGACTGCTGGAAAATGCCCGCGGAAGAAAGGCTCAAGACGGCGCTGGGGGCAATCCTCCATGATATCGGAAAGGCGACCATCCCTAGAGTCATTCTCAACAAACACGGCAAGCTCAATACCGAGGAGCGGGAGCTGATGAAAACGCATCCGGTCAGAGGCGCGGGGATGTGTTCCATGCTCCATATCGGGCAGACAATTATGCATTGCCTGCTCTTCCATCATGAAAAGCTCGACGGCAGCGGGTATCCCGCCGGACTGCGGGAATCGGGCATCCCCCTGCACGCCCGCATAGTCGGTGTGGTTGACGCCTTCGACACATTCACCTCTGAGAGATACTTCTATACGGACCCGCTCTCTGCCCATCAGGCGCTGACTTTCTTGGGGGAAGAACTGAGAGGCTGGTACGATCCGGGGGTAATCGAACAGTTTGGCAAAAAACTTCGAGAAGCGGGGATAGATTAGCCGTCTTGTCTCAACAGTTTTTTGTCCTCCATTCCAGCGCATCCATTACACCATGGCAGCGGCAACTGGTTGCGACCAGATATCCGCCCGGCTTTGAACCAATCCCGGCAACCAGCTCGCGAAGGCTCCTTCCGGGGTAGCCCCCGACTCCAGGCGCCAGTTGCCAGCTTCTCAGCACCGCGACATCGAATCCGGACACAAGGACCCCGCCGAAAACTTCATACAGGTTTCCGGGCCGCTCCTTTCCGGTGTGAGTGCAAATCTTTTCGGGCTCGCTGCAGTAGTCGGGGCAAATGAACGTGGCAAAGCTGGCGTAAAGAGTTCCCGACGGAGCGCGAATCGGGTTGGGGACCTTTAAATCGACCTCTCCCGGCACCGCAAGCCTGCGAACCCCTCCAACCCTGTTCAGCTCATTTACCGCCCACTCGAATCCCACGTGAACCGGCACGGCCGGGATCAGCCATAAATCATCAGCCTGTTCAATACGGCTTATGCTCCGGATGCACTCCTCGATATCACCCGGGATTCCCAGGTCCCGGGTAATCTCATCGACCTTTGCCGCGTCGCGGTCAGTTATCGAGAGGAGCGCGTCCGGAAAGCGGCGCTTGAGCCTTTCGGCCGCAAGCCTCCCAAACCGGCCGGCGCCTAGAACCCTTATACGCCGGGGTGGGAAAATATCCTGGAAGAAGTTTGAGGCTAAATTGTCTGAAGACATCTTTCGTTTTTGCCGCATGTCACATATGATAGAATAATAAACAATTTGGCAAACGGAGACGGAGCCACTATCTCTGCGCTCCGCAAGATGCTGCGCGGATCCCTCCGGTCACGGGCATACACTTATGGGTAATATATTCGAAGCCTTCGAAAAAATCGCGGAGAAAAAAATCCGCGAGGCAATGGATAACGGCGAATTCGACAACCTGCCCGGTAAGGGAAAGCCACTCCAGTTGG
This sequence comes from uncultured delta proteobacterium, assembly GCA_963805125.1. Lineage (GTDB taxonomy): Bacteria > Desulfobacterota > Syntrophobacteria > Syntrophobacterales > Syntrophobacteraceae > SbD1. The sequence goes on from CAWDTD010000004.1 coordinate 69,771, forward strand.
AAGACGACAGGCATCTTCCACAAGACATCCGTCTGGCACACAAGATCTTGAAGAACGCCGACTGTCTCCCGCCTGAGCTCGAGATCAGAAAAGAAATCTTCACCATCGAGGAATTGCTCGACGGACTCACGGATACGAAAGAGAAATACAGGCAGATCAAAAAGTTGAACTACCTGATTATGAAGCTTAACATGTCCCGCCGCAGTCCGCTGGATCTGGAGAAAAACCAGCTATACTACGACAGGATTGTCGAAAAGATGAACAAAAAGAGCGGTAGCGAGAAGCAGGGAGCCGGGAGCCGGGAGCAAACGAAGGGGGATTGAATCAAAAACTTGCCCGGCCTGCAAAGGCACGCCTATTTTGTGTGGCCCGGCAGTTCTATGGATGTGCAGGATTGTCCGGGTCCGCATGAGCGCGTCGTGGCTGAAACACCGGCGCTTTTTGACGAACCCGACGAACCCATGACATAATTCGTGCGGCTCACAACGCGCTCCAGGTCTTCTCCTCCGCATGCTCCACATTTCATCTCGATTTGCCGGTTCCCCATCAGGATGAATTCCTCGATATTACCGCAACTCGCACACCGAAATTCGTAAATAGGCAATTTTGTCTCCTCGAAGTCAACCGAATTAAAATCTGATGCGCCCCAATTTTAATCCACGCCGGGAGCGCGTGTCAACCCACCTGGAAAAACCCGGCAAGATTCAGCGCAAGGATCAGCAGGCCGGCCGCCGCTATCCTCTTGACCATCGGAGGGCTTACCTTTTATTAGATAGTGTCTATCCGGAAACTCCGGATGACACCGACAGTTTCCAATATGGAGAGGAACAAAATGTCCCGAGAGGTTTACAGTCTTTGTTTCATGTGCACGGTCCGCTGCCCTATCAGGGTTCTCATCGAGGGGGACCGGGTGCGCTGGATCGAGGGAAATCCTCATGTGCCGGGAATTGAAGGCGCCCTATGCGCGAAAGGTTCGGCGGGGCTTGCGCTACTGGAGGATTCCGAACGGTTGCGCTGTCCCATGATCCGAACCGGCCCCCGCGGCTCCGGCCAGTGGAGGCGGGCGCCCTGGGACGAGGCGCTGGACTACGCGGCCGAACGCCTTAAGCAGATCATCGGCAAATATGGACCAAGAGGTGTCATCTTCGGTGAACGGACAAATCTGAATACGCACATCAGCAAGACTTTCATGAAGGCAATAGGTTCTCCGAACCACTTCACTCATGACGCTCTTTGCAAGGGGTCCGTCAACACGGCTTTCCGGACTCTTACCGGCTTCAATGATACCCGCGCAGGGGTGGATTACGCCAATACGCGTCATATCGTACTATATGGGCGCAATATTTTCGAATCCCTCGAGATAAAAGAAATAAATCAGCTCCTTTCCGCTATGGAAAAGGGCGCGAAGCTCACCTATATCGACCCGCGGGCAACGGTTACTGCCTCGAAGGCAAACCGTTACTGGATGATTCGCCCCGGGACAGACCTCGCCCTGAACTACGCGCTGATGCACGTCATATTCAGGGAAAAACTCTACGATGAGCAGTTCGCACAGCGCTGGCTCCTCGGTCTTTCAGAACTTCAGAGCTTCGTCGACCTGTACACGCCTGAATGGGCCGGGAAAGAAACAGGCATTGCCGCCGGGGAAATCGTTTCGCTGGCCCGTGAGATGTCCGCAGACAAGCCTTCGGTCGCATTCCATTACGGGTACCGAGGCTCCCATCACCCTAACGAAATCTATTTTCGCCGCTCGATCATAATCCTCAATGCTCTCATGGGAAGTATCGAAGCAAAGGGCGGGCTATTTTTCAAAAAAGGTATGAAAGAGGCCGGATATGGAGACATCCACAAGTACACCGAGCTGAAGTTTCCTGCCGTAACCGAGCCCCGCTTCGACGGATCCGGCCTGTCCAGGTTCCCGATAGCCGATTGCGCGCATGGAAACCCGCAGGCGCTTGCCTCGGCAATAATGGATGAAGACCCTTACCCTATCAGGGCATTTATCGTTAACCGGTTCGATCCTCTCCAGTCCATTCCGGACACGAACGCAACCTTTAGAGCTTTCGAGAAGCTCGACCTGATCCTGACAATCGACATAAACTTCAGCGAAACCGCCTGGCATTCGGACGTCATCCTGCCGGAATCCATATACCTCGAACGCGCCGACTCCATCCAGGCGGACGAGGGGCTCAAGCCCCAGCTCTACATCAGACAGCAGGCCGTTTCTCCCAGGTACGACACCAAACCGGGCTGGCTTATTCTAAAAGAGCTTGCCCGGCGTCTCGGCATAGACCTGCCTTACGAGAGCATCGAGGATATCTGGAAGTTTCAGCTTGAAGGTACTGGAGTGAAGATCGAGGACTTTGACAAAAGAGGCTTCGTCCAGCTTTCGGAAAAACCCATCTGGTGGGACAGGCAAAACGGCCTGAAGCTCAAGACGCCTTCGGGAAAGATCGAACTGGTAAGCTCTCTTCTCGAGAAGGCGGGTTTGCCTTCTTTCCCGCCTTATCAACCCTTATCGCGTCCCGAAGGGAACTCTTTCAGGCTGGCCGTGGGCAGATGTGCGGCTCACACGCAAGTCTCGACGCAGAACAATCCATATCTTTGCGAACTGGTCCCGGAAAACGAACTCTGGATCAATGCGGCCTCGAGCGGAGAAGCTGGGGATTGAAAACGGAGCGCTGGTCGAGGTAACTTCCCCGGTTGGAAAATCGAAAATTCGGGCGAAAGTGACTGAATTCATCCACCCCGAGACGGCTTTCATGCTTCACGGCTTCGGCAAAACCGCCGCCGCCCGGCCGCGCTCGTGCGGAAGAGGCGCCTCCGACGCCCTGCTCCAGGAAAACGTTTCCGACACGATAGGCGGAAGTCCCGCCTTCGACCATACCATCGTGCAAGTACGGACCCTTTATTAGATGATGGATCTTACCATTTAATCGCGTCTCCTTGGACCATTTGAGGGGGAGAAGACATATCATGAGCCAGTACTATCTGTTTCAGGACCAGAGAAAATGTATCGGTTGCCTTGGCTGCGAGGTGCATTGCAAGACCCACAAAGGTGTCCCGACTGGCCCCCGGCTCTCGGAAGTGGTGCAGGTAGGGCCGAAAATGGCGGACAGCCTGCCGAAGATCTCTTTTGTATTCATGCCCTGCTTCCACTGCGAGGAACCCTGGTGCGTATCGGTTTGCCCGACTGGAGCCATGTGCAAAAGAGACTCTGACGGGATCGTTTTCGTCGATTCGTCCCTTTGCGTCGGGTGCAAGAGCTGCATTACGGCATGCCCCTGGGGAGCGCCGCAGTGGAACGCGAAAACCGGCAAGGTAGTCAAATGCGACTACTGCATGGATCGCATCGACCTGGGCCTCAAACCTGCCTGCGTTTCCAAGTGTGTGACCCATTGCCTGCAATTCGGCAAGGCCAACGAACTGGAAAGCATTCGCCGGGGGAGGTTTGCGCGAAGCCTTGGTGCATAGAACAGCAAAGCCGCAACGAAAAAAGAAAATGCTTGGACAGGATTAACAGGAATAAAAGCGAATTGAGGAATTCCGAATTGAGGGATTCAGGCTGCAAAGTCTCCGAGGCAAAAGAGGCGCTGGTCCGCGCTTCCACAGAGGAAGCCGGGCTGTGCGCAAACTGCCGGGCCGATCTGGTGCGTATCGAGTCGCTCCTTTCATCTATCACCGAGGGCCAAAGCAGTGAAGATGTGATCGACGTTCTCACGGACCTGGCTGAAGACCTTGTCTCCCGGCAGCACTGCCCTCCCGCAGCCCGAATTCTTGGGCCGCTTCTCTTTTCGCTAAAACACTCCAGGGCCGAATACGAAGCGCACCTGTTGGCCCGGAACTGCCCGGACGGGGTCTGCAAAAGACTTATTCCGGCCCCCTGTCAGAATGCCTGCCCCGCTGGTATTGACATTCCGGGATACCTCGCGCTGACTGCCCGGGGCCGCTATGGCGAAGCGCTCGAATTGATCCGGGCGGACAACCCTTTTCCATGGGTTTGCGGCCTGATTTGTCCGCACCCGTGCGAGAAGGTCTGTGTGCGGGCTAAACTGGACGATCCCCTCAACATCCGCTACCTCAAAGCCTTTGTCGCCCAACAGGCTCAAAAGCAATCGGCTTTCGCGTTCGACAAACCGCCTGCGGAAAAAAACGCAATAAAAGTGGCCGTAGTCGGATCGGGTCCGGCCGGACTTTCCTGCGCCTTCTACCTTGCACTTTCAGGCTATTCGGTCACCATTTTCGAGACCCTCTCCAAACCGGGCGGTCTCCTGGTCTATGGGATTCCGGAGTATCGCCTCCCGCGCACCGTGGTGGCAAAGGAAATAGAAACCATCAGGTCCCTGGGCGTCGAAATCAGAACGGGGGTGACCGTCGGCAATGATTTGACGCTCGATGATTTGCGAAAGGCGGGTTTTCGCGCCTTTTTCTTCGGGATCGGCGCGCACAGGGGATACCGGCTGGAGATCGAGGGCGAAAGGGATTTTGCTCCTATCTGCGAGGCGATCACATTCCTGAGGGAGCTCAACTCGGCAATGAGACACAGGCCGGGAGACAGAGTGGTTGTGATCGGGGGCGGCAATTCGGCAATCGATGCCGCTCGCACATGCTTGCGGCTCGGGTGCGGCGAAGTTCACCTGGCCTACAGGCGAGCCAGGGAGCAAATGCCTGCAAACCCGCAGGAAGTCCACGAGGCGCTCGAAGAGGGAATCAATTTCCACTTCCTCACAATCCCGATACGGGTTCACGGAGACAGCGGACGGGTGACCGGCCTTGAATGTCTCGGGGCCGAACTCGGAGAGCCGGACCAAAGCGGCCGCCGCAGGCCCGTTCCGGTCGAGGGCAGCAACTTCCATATCGAAGCGGACGCAATCATCACGGCCATCGGTCAGGAACCGGACCTTAGCCCTTTCCTGGGAAAAGGAAACGACTCGTGGCTTGCTTCACTTTCGGGGTTCAGCCGGATTTCATCCTCCAAGCTTGCCGTGTCGCACCCCACAGCCGACAGGTGTTCAACGCAGACGCCCGTACCGGACGTTTTTGCCGGGGGCGATGCGGTCACCGGTACTGCAACCGTGGTGAAGGCAATTGCTGCGGGAAAGCAGGCCGCGATCGATATCGGTCATTATCTGAGCGGCGGGAAAGGGCCGGCTCCGCTCTTTTTGAATCACAAAAGAGGGCGGCAAAGTTTCCTTCATGTTCAGGCCGCCGATAAAATTGTCGCTCGGCGCGTGCCCAACGGCCATACGGAAATCGAGGTCCGCAGGAAAAACTTCGAGCCGGTCGAATTGGGGTATTCGGAAGATGAGGCTCGAAGGGAGGCGGGCCGCTGCCTCAGATGCGACGTTTGCATCCGGTGCGGAGCATGCGCGAAGGTTTGCCGCGAGGAGATGAAAATCGAAGCGCTCTCATTCAGTGAAATCTCTCCCGGCGAGTGGCTGCTCTCCGACTATTCGCGCCCGGCAAAGCGCTGCATAACCTGTGGCGCCTGCGCCCTCGCGTGCCCCACAGGGGCCATGGAAGTCCACGATTCTAAAACCCACCGCGAACTCAGCCTTTGCGGGACTGTCCTAAACAGGCTGGAACTCCTGCGCTGTTCGAACTGCGGAACTCCTTTTTTGCCGGAGCGCTGTCTCGAGTTCGTGACCGAAAAGAGCGATGTGAAAATGGGCATGAAAGTCGCCCGTGACCTCTGTCCGGACTGCGCGCGAACTGCCGGGGCCGGCAAATTCGCCTGGTCTCTGCCGCCGGAGCTTTATTGAAGGGGGAAGGCGAATTTTGAGGTGGTAAGAAAGACCCTTTTCGAACGGAAACTCAGTTAGCCTGCAGAAAAGCCGCCAGGCTCGCCTCGTCTTCCACGTTCAACACCTTCGCGTTTCGGTCGATTCTTCTCATAAGCCCGCGCAAGACCTTCTTGGGGCCTACTTCGACAAAATGATCGAATCCAGCCCCGATCAGCCGCTCCATGGATTGCCGCCACAAAACCGGGCTGCAGATCTGGCGGCTTAGTTTGCCATGAACTTGCGAACCACCCTTGAGGATTTCCGCGTCTACGTTGTTTACCACCGGGATTTGAGGATCTTTGAAAACGCTCTCCCGCAGGAACGGGTCGAATTTTTCACGCGCATATTCCATGCACCGGCTGTGCCATGGCCCGCTGACATTGAGCCTCATGCACTTTTTCGCACCCGCCTTTTCGCACATAACCGACGCGCTGTTTACCTCAATTTCAGGTCCCGTGATTATCACCTGTTCCGCGCAGTTTATGTTGGCGACCTCCGCTCCGGCCACCGAGCAAATCTCGCGGATTTTTTCCTCTTCCAGCTCCATTATGGCGGCCATACCGCCCGGCTCAATAATTGCCGCTTCCTGCATGAATTTTCCCCTGTGCATGACCAGCTTGAGACTATCCTCCAGATTCATCGCACCCGCCGCATACAGCGCGCTGTACTCTCCCAGGCTGTGTCCCGCCGCCGCCGCCGGATATATTTCATGCAGCCGCAGGACGGTAAGGCACGCCAGGTTCACCACAGTTACCGCCGGCTGGACGTTCTCGGTCAATACGAGCACCTCGTCAGGGCCCTCAAAACACAGCTTCATGATATCCATTTTCAGTATATCGTTTGCATTCTCGAACAGCTCCCGCACTTCGCTGTAGTTGTCGTGGAATTCACGCCCCATTCCAACGTATTGGGATCCCTGCCCGGGAAAAAGGAACACCCAGTTTTTCATTCCAGGTCCTTTCGATTTATGCTGAAACGGTAGCGGGGAGCAAGCAGCGGGTAACAGGAATAAGAAACCATCTCCACTCCTTGATTCACGCTTCTTGCTTCATGCTTCGGATCGCATCAACGCTTCTATTAGTCTCCGCCGTGGAAGTCAAGACCTGAATTTGGGGGGCCTCATGACGGCGTGCCGATAGGACGGCAGCGGGGATTTTGCTTCTCCCCCCTTTTCTAAAGGGGGGCAGGGGGGATTTTACCGGGCGCGAGGCGCAGGAGGTCCGGCGATAAGCTGCCGAAAACAGGGAGGTGCTAATGGAGCGGAAGGTCTTTGATCTCCGGGGCCATACCTCGCGGAGCGTGGAGAACAAACTTAAATCCCGTGCCACCCCCAAAAGTCCCTGCCAACCTGTAGGCTCTTAAGTTGACGGCAATGGGCGAAAGCCGGAACCCAGAGTGTTTTCAAGTGGTTCTGTATCCCGAGCCCGCCGGCCCGCCTGGTCTGGGTGATGGTGCAGGACATCCACAATTTTCCTTAACACTACTACGTTAAATAATTACGGAGAACGTGATAGATGCCCATAATTTATCTTTCTATTGCAGATCGGGCATGTTCCTAACCAGCAGGCTATCAGGCGCTGCATCTCCCGTCTCACTTTCGGGAGGGTCCACCCAGAAGTTTTTTTTACTGCGTAAGGTTTCAAGTAGGAGGAACCCATACGCAAGCATGGTCATTGTGACATGGTGATGCCATCCCAAATAGCCCCTACCTTCATAGTGATCGAGCCCCAGTTCTTCTTTGAGTTGCTGGTAGCTTTGCTCGATCCGCCACCTCACCTTGGCAAAAAAGACAAGCCGGCTAAGCCCTGCCTGGGGGGCCAGATTGGAGAGCCAGTATTTCGTGGGTTCCGGCTCCGCTTTGGGCCATTCGATAAGCAACCACTGCCTGGGGGGACGCTTTTTGACATTAGCCGGTCGGTGAGCCGGAAGTACCCGGACGGCAGCAAAACGAGAAACCAGTCTACGCTTAGTTCCTTCGCGCCATTTAATCGTCTTCCACATCGGGGCGTGGAGCTTGAGAGCAAAGTCTTTAACCGAGAGGACACTCGCTTTGCCCGTCTGGTTACCGGGAGCCGGGTCGCCTACTCGGCCCCTTGTTTTCTTCGGTTCATCGAAGACAATGGTCTTGGCTTCGATTTCGGCTACATAGAAAAGCTCTCGATCAATCAGGCCCTGCCGAAATGGGTTGCCGTTCCCGTAAGAGCAGTCACAGACTACGACACCCTTTGGGATGTCCCGGGAAAGCGCTTGGCCGATCAGATCCAAAGCGATCTGCCATTTGGCCTTAAAGCAGTATCCGTCCGGAACACCAGCTCGTTTCAACCTCAACGGGTCCTCCGCCCAAGCTTTCGGAAGGTAGAGCTCAAAATCGACCGGCATGCAGGCCTCGGCTGTAGCCAGATTGAGCGATACCGCAATCTGGCAGTTTCCCACTTTGCCCAGAGTGCCCGAATACTGACGGGCAACCCCTACAGAGTGCTTTCCCTGTTTGGGAAACCCGGTATCATCAACAATCCAGGCAACCGCAGGAACCATTGCCTCGACCATCCGTTCGGCCAGCTTTTTTCGAACGGGGCTGTGGTCCCAAGGACTTTGACCTACAAACTGCTGCATCGCCTGGACATTGCCATCAGGCAACCGAGCAGCCATAGGCTCGATGGACTTTCGTTCGCCATCCATAAGCAGTCCACGAACGTAAGCGTTACCCCATCGGCGCCTTTCCAGACGCCCTATAGGCTCAAGAAGCTCCGCAAGGTATGCTTCGAGCCTGCTTCGACACGATTGTAGTTCCTTGCTGTCCATAGGTATCCCTCCCGGTACCCATATACGACAGCAAGAGGCAAAATGTCAATAACTTAACGTAGTAGTGTTAAGTCAACAGCATTGAGACCTGATCCGGGGAATTAAAAACAAATCCCTCAATCCCTCACTTTCTTCATTATATGATCTCCATCTTGTTGACCAATCGGTCGCCCGGAATATAGAGAAACTCGCGGTGCGCCACACCGGACTCCTCCGCCCATCCGAATGCTCTCTCCCCGCTATCCCGGCTGAAGACAATGTTCCTGTATTCGATCTTCGTCGTATCCCTGTCGCCGGGAATAATCGAAGGCGATCCCGATCCCGGGTCTCCGGGAGTGAAAGTGCTCGGAGGAAGTGGGTTTATTGTCGTGTCCTTATCCACGTTCGGCTGCAGGGCAAAGAACAATCCGGCGACCAGCACCGGAACCACAGCCAGGCCAAACAGCCAGGAATCTTTCAGCAAGTTCATCGTAATTCTCCTGCGGACAAATAATATAAGGCATGTCGCGGTGATAGCACGCGCATGCCAATCAAGAGCGCCTGATACCTACTCTTTCATTTAAGACCTGCCAGGAGCAAATTCAATTTTAGGAGAGAATAATCAAGATGAAATCTTGATGGAAAATGGACAAGCATACAAACGTTTATTACTATCTTAATATGTTTACGGGATCGTGCCGGCCGGGGCCAGCATCGAGAAGAAGTCCGTCAACCGTGTCGCTGAAGAAGTGGGCCTGTCTCAGGCTCTTGTCTCGCACCATCTGAGGGAGCTCAAGCGATCCTTTCTTGTGAGAGTCGAACTCAGAGGCCCCTTCGTCTATTATGAGATGGCTGACGCAAGGGTCCTCGGGACACTCGATGATCTCAATGTGCTTGCGACAGATCTGCTGGCAGCAAGGACGGCATTCTAGCCCGGAGGAATTCGAGCAAATAAAACGAGATATCTTGAGTTAGGATGGGTAAGACGATGAAAAATGCATTTACTCTCGAAGACAGAAAACGGATCGAAGCGGCTATTGGCGAAAAGTACAGAAAAGTCGCCATCAGTGCGGAAGGCAGCTTCAAATACCTTACTGGGCGCGCCGGGATCGAGGGCCAGAAGTATGACCCCGAGATCATCAAGGCACTGCCTGAAGATGTCCTGGCCTCATACTGCGGGGTTGGAAACCCGTTCTCCCTGGGACCGATCGAGAAGGGTGATCTCGTTCTCGACATAGGTTGCGGCGCCGGAGTGGATACGATCGTGGCTGCAATTATGGCCGGTCCTGATGGCAGGGTGCTCGGCATTGATATCACGCCCGAGATGATCGAGCGGGCAAGAGAAAACTTGAGGAAGACCTCGCTTGAAAACGTCAGTTTTGAGGTTGGCTCCGCCGAGGAGCTGCCCTTCCCGGAAGCGCACTGCGATGCAGTGATCTCAAACGGTGTTTTCAATCTTGTGCCCGATAAGATGAGAGCACTCAAGGAGGTGTACAGAGTCTTGAAGCCCAACGGACGCTTCATGGTAGCAGACCAGGTGCTGGCAACCGAAGCGCCGGCCGATATCGGGGCCATGGTTGATAACTGGGCCGGGTGACAGGGAGGGGCCATACCAGGAAAGGATTTCCTGGCCATGATTGGTGATGCGGGATTTACGGATGCCGAACTGGTCGCCGAAACCGGGTTCAATAGTTCGCCGGTAACCAGAGGGGTGTTGTTTCGGGCTAAGAAGCCCGCGATCTCAGATGTAGGGAGGCTGAGGATGCCGGTGCAGGATTTGCTCGCCAAGTACCAGGAATTCTTCAATGCAGCTTATGCTGAAGGAGCTATCGACTGCAAGACGAAGCACATGATCGCCCTTGGAGCCTCTCTTGCGGCGGGATGCGACCCCTGAACGCGCTATTGCCTTGCAGTTGCAAGGCAACTTGGCGCAACGGATGATGAGCTTAAAGAGACCATGGCTATTGCCATGACCGTAGGGGCAACAAGAATCCAGATTCTCCAGGAGTCCGCCCTGGCTTCCATGCCCGAGAAAAACGCTGTCGATCTCCAGACGCAACAGGAGGAAGCCGCGCCTGCATCCGGGGAAAGCTGCTTTACCTGAACTACGAAGTAGCGCTCTGGATGAGCATTGAATTTTACTTGGATGAATACCGAACTCCTGTATGAAAGTCTATCCGTCATACCGGCGGGGTGGGCGGGGGGGCTCAGTGTCCAGGCTGCCTTTCAGGAGTTCGCCTTCTAACGGAATGACGACTTTCATGGTTCATTGTGCCTGCACCGCAGGCATGAACCGTTCGGGAGAGGCAAGTTGGCTGCCCCGGATGAGACGATCAGAATTTTGCCTTTTCTGGCCCAGGGGTTCGAGGACCTTGAAGCTATTGCCGGCCTTGATGTATTCGGCTGGACACAATACAGGGAAGATATACGCAAGGCATCCGTAGTCACTGCCGGTTTTCATGACGTCGTAAGGAGCCGTTTCGGTGTCGAAATCAGGCCGGGACTTCTGTACTCGGAGATCGACCCGGGAAGTTGTCATTCCCTGGTGTTGCCGGGCGGCTTTCACAGTCACGGCTATGATGAGGCGTATGATCCGGGAATCCATCAGCTTGCCCGCGCGGTGCACGGCAATGGCGGCTACATAGCCACAATGTGCGTCGGAATATTGCCGATTGCGGATGCCGGTCTTCTGAACGGAAAAAAAGCCACAACTTATCCTTACAGCCGGAATCACGACAACGTTGGAAGGGAAGGCTTAAGGCAGCGGGCGTCCACGTGGTCGACAGGCCCCTCGTTATCGACAATCGGATCATTTCATGCAAAGGTCCGGGGGCATCCATCGAGGTGGCCTTCCTGCTGATGGAGTGTCTCATGGGACCCGAAACAACGAGAAAAGTCCGCCACTACATGATTTATGAGCGGGACAGGGGTGAGCCGGCGTCATCAAGCTGACCAGGATTAGTTTCAAGTTGCGAGCTCTGAGTTCCGGACAAGCCTCACCATGAGGATTTGCCTCGTATGGGCCTCAACCTTCACCCTGTCATCCATTCTCATTCCAGCAACCCAGCATATTTTTTCACTGTCGCATAGAAGCGGGACCTTTTGCCGTTCTTCCCTCGGGACCATGCAATCGGTGAAAAAATCCTGAAGTTTCTTCGAGCCGGTCATGCCAAGAGGGCGAAATCTGTCTCCGGTCCTCCGCAACCTCAACTCCAGCGGCCATTTCAGTTTGTCCGAGTCCATGCGGATGCAGTCGGCGCCTGAATCCGGTGCGCAATATGTTTTGGCTTCATCGCAAAAGCGAAACTCGAAGCAGAGTTTACCAAAAACATAATTCCCCGCCTCATAAACTCGCAGCACCTCGTCCAATGGGTCGCTTGGCGCTGCGCATTCCTTTGAGCTGATGAACAGCTTTGCTCCATGCCGCACGGCTTCGATCCCCCCTGGAATCCGGACCGATTTTCCGGTCTTGCCCGAAAAAACGAGCTCGACGAGAGGTTCGAGGTGCACCAGGCCGACCCCTGAGAGATTCCCTTTGACCCTGTCGATAGCCAAACGCAGCATTCGGCGCACAAGGGCCGGGTGAAGCTGCTTCATCCGCCCGAAATCGAGCGCGCACCGTCTTTCCGATAACTCGAGGCATATATCGCCCCAGAGGTTTTGGATTTGCGATGCCCACCATGACTCTTCCTCACGCGCCAGGTCGGCGCAACGCGTGATGGTTTGCGCGATCTGCTGGTGAAAGGCCTCCCGCAGGAGTGGAAAAACCCTCAGACGAAGAAAATTCCTCTGGCATGAGGGGGCGAAATTAGTCGAGTCATTTCTGAATTCGACGCCGCATTCCCGTAAATACTCCAGGACCGCATCACGGGTGACAAAAAGAAGCGGGCGGATAATCCCGTCCTCAGTCGAGGGGGACATCGCCTGAATGCCGGCCGGACCGGTCCCCCTTAGAATCCTCAGAATCACCTCTTCGGCCTGATCGTCTGCAGTATGCCCCAGGGCAATCTTACCGGCCTCGAGTTCTGCGGCGACCCCTGTGAAGAAAGAGCGCCGGCACTCTCTGGCGGCCATTTCGACCGATATCTTCCGGCTTCGGGCAAAAGCGCGCACATCCGCAGTCCCGCAACGGAAATCAAGCCCCGCGGAATGCGCCAGAGCGCGCACGAATTCCCTGTCCCCATCGGATTCATCCCCACGGAGCCCGTGGTCGAAATGAATGACGGTGATCCGCTCTATTCCAAGGGTGGTTTTCAGACTGGTCAGTATACTAAGGAGGGCGACTGAATCCGGACCGCCGGAGACCGCGGCCAGAACGTGATCCCCGGCCGATATCAGCCTGTTTTTTCCTATGTACCCGACTACCCGCGCCGGAAGGGATTTAGGGGGTCCTCTCATCTCTACTAGGGTTCTCGGTAGATTTGTTCCCTGCGGATTCGCTTTCACCGGACCCCTCGGGCAGAAGCTGAAGAGCGGCCTTCTTGAACTTGCTGCCGTTCACCAGGAGCTTTCCCGAGCTGTTCAGGACCGTATTGTCTTCAAGAATTACAAGCCCGAACTTTTCGGCTACCTGGGCCTTGTACTGGTATTCCATCGCCGTTTTGCGGAGCCGGTAGTTGAGAATGAGCAGGATCAACGCGAATACGGAGGCAGCCGCAAAAATGACGATCAGCAAGGTCAGCAGTATCTTTACGGATTTTTCGCCTATGTTGCCGATAAGCGCTCCAATGGCGTCCAGCTCGTAGAAAAACGCCACTCCAACGCCAAGCAGCAGCAAGAGCGCCAAAAACGGGAGCCTCTGTATCCAGGCGACCATCCGGCTAAACCGCTGGATTCTGCCCTTTCCGGCGCTTTCAACAGCTTCGCTTCCCAATCCGTCAGCGCCGGCTTGCTCAGGCTCTGCGAAATACCTGTTGAAACCGGCAACCACGGTCCCCATAATGAAAGTGATAGCGATGGGGGCGAGGAAGGCGATAAGAAAGTAGAGACGCCACGGGAAGGTGGACTCCCCGTCGCGCCCGCTGTCGCCTATCTGGTAGAGCCAGCAGGTAAGGAGAATGCCCAGTTCGACCCAGCAGAGAAAATAGAGATACTTGCGGAAAAGATCCTTGCGCTCCATATCATCGAACAGAGCTGCTATTCCCCGCAGGCCCTTCGATTTTTCGCTTGCAGCGTTCATTGCATTCCAGGTCGTTGTGCAGAAGTTATTGATATCCATTTTGAAATACGATAACAGATGGCGCAAACTCGGTCAATCCCTAACGGAGGAAGGAAGACGGAGGGAGGAGCTTTGTTCTCCATTCTCTGTTCTCCGTCTTCTGTTCGCCAATCCCTCAATCCCTCATATGAGTCCCTCTTTGGAGAGAAGTTCGATCAGTCTTTGACAATCCTCGGCGACCCAGTCGGCCCCCGCCCGCACGAGTTCGCCCCTGGAACTGCTGCCGCTGCACACGCCGGCAGTCATTACCCCGGCTGCCTTGCCGGTTTGAATGTCCAGGGGATGGTCGCCTGTCATGATCGCCGTTCGAAAATTCGCGCCAATGGAATCAAGCGCACAGATGAGATGAGCCGGATCGGGTTTGGGAGATGAGACATGGTCGCGGGACAAAAAGGCGGAGCAATAATCCGAGATGTCCGGGAAAACGAGCCGCACTGCGGCTTCACAGTTCCTGGTTATGATTGCGGTTTTAGCGCCTTTTTCTGCCAGCGCCTTCAGCAGCGGCCTGGCGAATGGAAAAAGCGACCCCCTTCTTGCAGCCTGCAACTCCATTTCGGAGATCAGCGCCAGGGCCTTCTGCCGGAACTCGCCGCTGCGGCCTCCAGTTGATTCAGGAATGCTTCTGTCCAGCCAGGCAAGCCATTCCAGGACTGGAAGAAAAGGCGGCGGGGGTGTTGGAGCAAGGCAGCTCTCGGCAAGTGAGTTCAGCCGCAGTTTCATTTCGGCGAAATCCAGCCGTAATACGGCGAGAGTGCCGTCGAAGTCGAAAACGAAAGATTCTATTTTCAATTCGGACTCGATCCGATCACCAGCAAGAAAGGGTTGAACTGGAACTCAAATCCCATTGAGCCTTTATTATGGACGCAGCAACCATAATATAATAATCTGGACAGGTTAACCCGTTAACCCGGCGCAAGCGCCTTGCGCGCGCAGGCAATGCGCAGGATATCACATCAACCTTTATTGCCGGAAGGACGAACGGCCGTAGCGCAAAGCTCCCGGCTGGATACGGCGCCGCCTCGGGCAGGGAGGGCTGCTGGTCCCGGCTGCGGCGGCTCGCCGCCTGACTGAGGTGAAAATGTCCGTACCTGTATTGAGTTTCGACCAGGTGATCGACAAATTGCTCTCCATGAAGCAGCCTTATTTTTCAAAATATCTTGCCGTCTACTCAAGCTGGTATGGCGGTATAATTACCGATCCCGCCCTTATGATGCTGCCGCTTGACGATCATATAGTCAATCGGGGGGACGGAGTATTCGAGTTCTTCAAGTGCATCGACTGGAATATCTATGCGCTTGCCAGGCATCTCGACAGGATGAAAAGTTCCATGGCGGGATCCTGTCTCGATCCGCCGGTCGATCATGATCGCCTCATCGAGATAATTCGTGCCACCGTGCGAGCCGGAAACAGCCCGACCTGCATGGTGCGGATTTACGTCTCAAGAGGCCCCGGCAGCTTCTCCGCAAATCCCTACGAAACTGTTGGGAGCCAACTTTATGTAATAGTGGCCGCCTCCGAGCCTGCCGCCCCCGGAAAGTATAAAAAAGGCGTCAAACTTGCCACCACCCGCATTCCCATTAAAGCCAATTATTTCGCAACCTTGAAGAACTGCAACTACCTTCCGAACGTGCTGATGAAAAAAGAGGCCCTGGACCGGGGCGCCGATTATTCAGTTTCACTGGACGAGAGGGGGTTTCTCGCCGAAGGATCGACGGAAAATATTGGCATCGTATCGAAAAAGGGTGAATTTCTCATCCCGCGCTTCTCCCGCATCCTGCGGGGGATAACGGTAACGCGGGCAATGGAGCTCGCCCGCGGATTGAGGGGCGCGCAACTTAGCGCGACAGCCGAAGCGGACATTACTCCCGAGCAGGCTTCCGAGGCCGCGGAAATTATGATTTTCGGGACTTCTTTCAATATCCTTCCCGTGGTGGAATATGATGGAAACAGGGTCGGAGACGGCCGACCGGGTCCTGTTTTCAGGCGGCTCATGGAACTCATTGCGGAAGACCAGACGAAGAACCCCGATATGTTGACGCCCGTCGGAAGTTGAGGGATTGAGTTACCGGGTAAGGGGTTATGGCCATTGCCTCTTACCCCTGACCTCTTACCTCTGACCAGTCAGCGATTTAGGGATTCCAGAAGGTCCTGATTAAACCCAATCTGGCTTTCCAGACCCCACCGGAAAGCTTCGCCGTTGTCGATCCCCGCATGGTCGAGGCGGTTGTCTCCTACTTCAAAGAAAACTCGAAGGCTGCAGAAATATGGGTCGGCGACAATCCCTCGTTAGGCATGCAGGTGGGTCGCGCCAAGCCCGCCTTCCGCGTCCCCGGAATGCAAGAAGCCGCGAAACGTGGCGGCGCCGACAAGGTGATCTATTTGGACCAGTTCGACCTGGTCGAAGTAGATATCCCGGGTGCGAAGGTGTTCAAGAAGGCCTCCATTTTCAAGCCCGTCCTCGATTCCGACGTCATCATCAACTTGCCCGCTATCCGCTGTGCAGCCAGCGATGACCTCGGCGTCATCGACCTGAAGAAGATCACCGTGGTTGGCGAACCAGCAGACTCGGTGCGCAAGATCTTCAAGCGTCCGAACGACAATCCCGTAGGCATGTACAAAGGCCTCACGGTTTACGCCCAGCAGACCTGCCCGGGTTGCTATGTCAACGTGGGGGGAGCGCTGGATAACTTCGCGCGCAGCGGCATCTCCATGGCTGAGTTCTTGCGAAAGCGCGGCGAGGTGGTGGTTGCAGCCGGAGGTCTGCCGGACTTCGATCCGCAGTTTGCGAAAGAAAAAAACCTCTTCGTCTGCGGCGATTGCTGGCAATACTTCCCGACAGCCGATAACATCCGGAAAGCCGCCAAGCTCGCCAAGACGGTCACTTACTATCCCGGCTGTGCGCCGGTTTACATTTTTGCGCAATTGAACACAGATCTGCAGAAGTTGTCGAAGACGGGGTCCCATCGGACAGCCTCCACTTTCATGAAGTCGGTGCTGTCGATTCCATCCTGGACATCACCGGCATCGTATTTTGCCTGGAATACCTGAAAATAGAAAAAATTTACTCCTCTCCGCTCCCCCTTGGCAGGGGATTCATCAAAACTCAACATGGGACCATGCCGCTGCCCGCCCCCGCGACTTAGATCCTCCTGTCGGGTGTTCCCGTCTACGGGACGCCAGTCGAGCGCGAGTTTGCGACCCCCACCGGCGCGGCTATCCTCGCGACCCTGGCTACATCCTTCGGTTCGATTCCTCCGATGACGCTCATCTCCACCGGCTGCGGCATCGGGACCGATCCGGCGAGCGATCCGCCAAACCTTTTGCGCGTATGGATGGGCCTGGACAAGTCTGCCCTTCAATCTCGCCAACTGCTCGTGATCGAGACGAACATTGATGACATGAACCCGGAACTTTATAATTACGTATCAGGAAAGCTTTTTGCCCTGGGCGCTTTGGACGTAAGCCTCGTTGCCGTCCAGATGAAGAAGAACAGGCCCGGCGTTTTGCTAAGGGCGCTCGTGGAACCTGCTATGGAAAAGGCGGCGGCAGAGATCATCTTCTCTGAGACCACCGCGCTCGGGGTTCGGGTGCAGGACGTTAGAAGGATGGAGCTTCTGCGCGAAGAGAAGGTGGTTTCGACGGTTTTCGGCCCGTGCAAAGTGAAAGGTAAGGGGTCAAGTCTCCGTTTGATAGTTTTCCTTTTCTATGTCAAACACAGATATGACTCCTTAGACTCCCCAACTCATCATTTTTCCTTCGGCTGAAAACAAATTATCGGGGTGAGACATTCTGATTTAAAACCCAAGACAGCTCTCCCACATTTGAACAGCCGTGTAGTGACGACACAAAAAATCATGTGGTTGAAAATACAACGTTTTTTTCATTGAACTGATAATGGCCGGGGATCTTTGAAGGTCCTGTTCGACCTTGCACGCGGAAACGAGGTCCATGGCATCCGCAATTGCATCCGGGTCACCAGTTAAAAAGCCGGTGTGAAAGAAATGTGGATGAAACATAATCTGAGCCTTTCCTGTACCAGGGTTCTTGCCAAATAGGCGCATTTAACGTAAATTCCTGTAGTCGAACCTGGAATTCATGCGGGTTTGCGCCGCCTCAATCTTGCCAAAAGTCAAAAAACTATAGGCACACAAGTTTCATAGTTTATCTTGACAAAACTTCGTAGTACATGCTAATCAGGTAGGCATGTATCTACGAACTACAAAGCGCAAAAACAAAGATGGATCGGTTGTCGAGTACTATCAGCTTGCCCGCAATGTGCGCCACGCTGAGACGGGCAGTCCTGTGGCCGAGATCATCTACAACTTCGGGCGGGCAGATGACCTCGACCGCGACGTTCTGGTGAGGCTGTGCCGCTCGATTGCCAGGGTCTGCGGCGTTGAGGTTCATGACCCTCTGGACCGTACCTGAACACCCGTCACTGGTGAACGGCCTCCAGCGCTGCCCGAAGAGATAAAGCTCATTAAAGATGCCAATGCCTGAGACCATCCGGGACGTCAAATCGGCGCCCTCAGAAACGCAGGCACACGACGAATTAGCCCCGCCCGTGTAAGTCGTTGGAATTGTAGCTTTTTTATGACTGTGTTTGCCTGCCCCGCAAAAACCCCGGAAGAATCAACCCCGGCTTTCTTCATCTTTTTCAGCTTCGAGCACACCGGATTTCTCAAGCACGGCGGTACCGCCCTGGACGTTTACCGTATTGTCAATTCCAGCCCGATCCAGGCGCCGCATTGCTTCATAGGCCCGTGCCCCCGAACTGCACACCAAAAGCAGCCGCTTGTTTCTGGGCACCTCCCCCATTCTTTCATTTAGAGTTCCCTGGGGAATATTGAGCCAACGCTCTCCGAAGCGTTCAACAAACGGGGTGGCGGCGGCTGGTTGTCTCACGTCCAGGCAGAGGCAGTCTGTGCTTTTCTCCAGTAGAAAACACTTCTTGAACTCTTCGGGCCTCATCGGCCGGTTTAGACCATCGAGGGTATTTTCCGCCGTGTTCGCCGCCGCATTGACTATGTCCAGGGCCGACGCAAAGGGCGGGCAGTGAGCTATTTCGAGATTCGAACAGATCATGAAACTACAAGGCCAGGTTCAGCAAAAAATTTGCCCCTGCGAGCATACGGCGCATATATACTTTTCAGGCTGCCGCCTTCTTTCGGTGCGCCCGTGTTTCTCTCGACCGTTCATTTTCACCTTCCTTCAAAGGAAATCCACCGCCTCGGGGCTCAGTTTTCCCCCAACAGGGCCTTATCCTCCGGGCGGGCAAGGAAAGCCTGGCATGGACCTGCCTAATCAAACCCTGTCTTTTCAAGCTAAGAAACTCGAAGAATTTCTTCAAGGTATCAAGTGAAGCCTGGAGAATTTCAGAAGCTCTTGAAAAAGGGGCAGGATAAACCAAGGGTAAAGCCAAAAGGCCTGACCCCTTGTCTCACGTATTAGCCGACCATGGCCCGGATGCAATGACTTCCATCCGGGTTTTTTATTGGTGCGCCAGGCAGGGCGCACCCACTTGGAGGCACAGGCCCTTCTACAGGCCCGACAGGGGAAACTGTAAGCCTGACGGCAAGGGGAGTCCATCCGGGTGACAATGTGGGTTTTGAAGTAAAAGGCGCCCCCTGCTTTCCAGTTAAGAAAAACGCCGGGTGGATGCGACCATTTGAAATCTTCAAGTGTATATATCTCTTGCTCACGGGGAAAGGGGTGTATCTCGCGTTTCGAGCTATGCCGGGACAATCGACTGACCGGGTGCATGAGAATCGACCATTCACAAAAACGTCACATTCGCGTAACGGATCTGCCTTTTGCCGCTGCTACCCTGCCGATTCAATTGAATGGAGAATTTGAACACCAGCTATGGAAGCGCTTCGCCTATGCGGCAGGCATGGATGAAGGCCCTGGCGAAAGCGCCGGTTGAAGAGCTGGAAAAAGCCCGGGACGGGTTGGGGTGGTGGAATGTTTTGCATTGACTGCTGCGCTATCGGTTTTTGATGGGGACAGGAGAGCAAATGAAACGGAGCGGTAGAGCGCCAAAAATGTCCAATCCCTGAAGTGAAGAATCCTGGCAAATGTGCCTTTAGATAGACAAGGGCATCTCAAATTGGCGAATGCCTTGCCCTGCCGCCGGGAGTCCGTAATAAATTTCTCTTCAATGCGTAACAGGGGCATGCAGTAGATCTTTCACAGAGGAAGGGGGTGGAAATTTCACCTTTATTATCGAGTCGACATTTTTTCCAACTTATCCACGATGAAATTAGGAGGTCGTATGGAAAGCACCGGGGGAAAGAGAAGGCGGAGGGCAATTGCCTCATTTGTGATCGTGCTCGCATTTATTTTTTCGATCGCATGGCAAACTTCAGCCGCCGCTCAGCAGACATTGGCGGAGGAACTTCTGGAAATAATGAGAGCCAATCATCAGATCACTGAACAGAAGTACCAAGAATTGAAGAAGCGGGCGGAGGATGAGAAAGCCGCGCAGGCCGCCGACATCGCTCGGCAAGTCGAGACCGAAGCGGCTAAAGCTGCAACGGTCAAAACCGTGGAGGAGAAAAAATCGCTTGAGATTACCGGCACCGGCAAGGCGGTCGATAACGGCGAAGGCGGCATTCTGTTTAACATGAAGGGCGTCAAGGTCAACTTAGGGGGGTTCATAGAAGAGGCGAGTATTTACCGCTCCAGAAACGAGAATTCCGATGACGGATCGTATTTCCAAAAGATTCCGTTGCCCAATTCGCCATACTATTTTCAGGACGAAACAAGGTTCACAGCGAGACAGAGCAGGCTTTCCCTGCTGGCAAGGGGGGATTACAGCGACACGGTCCACCTGGCCGGATACTACGAGATGGACTTTCTCGGCGCGGCGCCTACCGCCAACTCCAATGAGTCCAACTCCTACAACCTCCGGATCCGCCATCTCTATGCGTCCGGGGATTGGGACACATGCGGCCTGCACTTCTTAGCCGGCCAAACCTGGTCGCTTATTACGCCGGATGGCATAGGCATCATCCCGCGCAAGGAAGTCACCCCGCTGACAATTGACGCCCAGTACGTACCCGGTTTTAGCTGGGCGCGCCAACCCCAGTTACGTATAGTAAAAGACTGGAACAAGACGTTTTGGCTGGGGGTTTCGCTCGAAAACCCCCAAACCACTGCCGCAAGCACACCGAACACTGTCGGGACCAATTATGCGATCAACCAGACGTCCAGCAATCTTTTCGCCACCAACTTATCCGTGAACGATATCCCCGACATTGTAGTAAAGGCGGCATACGACCCTTGCTGGGGACATCTCGAGGTCTTCAACCTGACTCGCACCTTCCAGTCAAGCTTGTTGCCAACCGGCAGTAGCTCCGTCAATAATCAGGATACTACGCGGGATGCCGTAGGCGGCACCATCAGCATCCCGATAATTCCGAAAGAACTGAGTATCATGGCGAGCTCCATGTACGGCGAGGGCATCGGGCGCTATGGTTCCGGCCAGTTGCCCGACGTCGCCCAGGATAAGTCGGGCGCCATCGAGCCGATCACGGCGCTGCATTTTCTCAGCGGCATAACATGGCAGCCATTGAAAGAGTTGCAATTCTACGCATATTACGGCCTGGAGACTGCAAACAGGCTGGATCTGGCCCAAGGCGGTAAGGCCTATGGGTACGGCAGTGTCTATGATGATGATTTTATCGGCATCATTGGCAACAGCAAATTTAACGGCCAAATCCAAACGATCGATCAGATTACTGTCGGGGATTGGTGGAGCTTCTATCAGGGCAGGTTCGGGACGATGAAGCTTGGTATGCAATATTCCTATACTCAAGACAAATACTTCAGCGGCAGCGCCGCCAGCAGCGGGACAGTGATTCCCATGCGTGGTCCCACGGTAGCCGACCACATGTTCTTCACAAGCTTTCGCTACTATTGGGATTGAGGCCCAAACCTAGCCCCGAAAAGGCCTTTTTTGAACAGATGTCTATAGCCAGTGCGCAAGAGTGGCATCAGTCAAAACAGTTGGGCCTTATCTGACCATGGCCCGGATGGATGACGCCCATCCGGGTTTTTTTTATGTGCGCCCGGCAGGGCGCACTCACTTGGAGGTGCAAGTCCTCAACAGGCCCGACAGGGGGAACTGCCAGCCGGACGGCAAGGGGAGTTGATCCCGGTCGTATTCTCACTGGATATGCCCGATGCGCATTCGGTCCAGGTGGTCGGCTCATTTAACAATAGCAATTTAAAAAGTATTTTTCCCCTGTGACCATCTTCCCTCCATGTTTGTATATACCAGTAGCTGATCGGTGGATTGGCGTTCGATCGCGTTAATTCTCGAGAACCGGCACAAAGGGAGGTAGCTATGAAATTGATAGGAAAACTCGGTGCTATCATGCTTGCACTTACGCTCATACTTGCTTCGACTTACATCGCCGATGCAGGCATGGGCGGCGGTATGGACCGGCAAATGGCAAGGGCAATCTGACGACTAAGACAAATGCCCGCACTCCCGCTTTTCTGGCTCACGGTTTTCTTTATGCCGGGGATTTCGGCGGATCGCCTGTTTGGGGAGACCCTGCCGGTCCGAACGCACTATTTCGCATTTGCAGCCCTGATCCTCATTGCGGTTTATGTGGTTTCGGGCCTGCATATCGGAATGGTCGCCATATTCGTCTTCTGGCTGTTTCGGCTCGCGGTTCGGTTCCTGTTCCCCTCAATTCTCAGCAAAATAGGCGACCAGCAGATTGCCCTTTGGCCCGCCCTTGCCAGCGCAGTCCTATATGCGTTCCTGGCTGGATTTGGGACGCCAACGATCTGGAGATCCGTTCTGACTCTGGCGGTGTTTTTCGGCGCCGCCTTCTGGTGCCGTAAGGCCGACTCCTTGACGGTCCTTACCCTTACAGGTATTTCGAACTTCAGTTTGACGCTGCGGTGTAAAGGGGGCATTGAGTCAGGCTACACCCTCATCAAGCCATTCCGACTACTGTTCGAGTTGGCCCCATAGATTGAATCAGCCCCATCCTCCGTCCGTACCATCCGCATGTGCATGATATCCCGGAACGATACATCCCTGTCCAGATATGAACTGAAGGCCCGCAGCGGGCCTTCAGTCCTCTGCAAGCTCATGTCGGGCAGCTTTTCTCGACACTCATATTGCGCAATGGCTCGCCCGAGGCCCGCGAACAAGAGAAGCGTCGAGTCCGTGTACCACGCACCTTCACTGAAGCTGCGTGACCAGTACGTTGCGATGACCAGTCCGCTACCCACAAGCAGGGTCTCAGATACGGCGAACATCCGCATCCCGTAGAGAAAAGCGAAAGGAAGGTAGTGCGCCCCCAAGAGAAGCATTATCGCCGGATAGAACCAATGCAGGGCGAAACCATACCGGCCGCCCGCTACTTACCAGGCGGGGACCCGGCAACCGTCATCCCATGACGCCGGAAGACGTCCATCATCTTCGCGCGGTCGGGCGGGCCGCCGGCGGCGGCGATTACTTCGGCAGCTTCGCGGAAGTAAGCGGGGCCCATTATCGCAGGGGTTATGACGGCGAGCTGTTTCACATCCTCGTTGCCGAGGTTATCGAAGCGGTGCACCGCGCCGCGGGGGATGCACAGCGCCTGCCCGGGACCAACCTCGATGGGCGTGCCGTCAACCGTCCAGGTAAGGACGCCCTCGATACCGTAGAGGATCTCCTCGTAGGCGTCGTTCTTGTGGGCCGGCGCCGCCAGCTTCTGCCCGACCGGGACGAGAACCTCGAACACTGACACGCTGCCGTTGGAATCTTCGCCTGTGAGGAGGAACCGGATACCTAGCGGACCAATCTTGATGGTCTCTTCCGAAGGATTGACCCTGGTCGTACTCTGCTGCATAATCGCGCCCCGCTTTGAGTAAAGTTATCCGACATTTCCGATTTGCGCCATCCACACTGTAAGCAGAATCTCTGTCGTGTTGTAGCTCATGCTTGTGTTTCGAATGTCCCGTTTGTTTCTTGAGATGCCCAACGGTCCGCTTGGGGGGAGCCGCTTTTAGCGGCGTCACTCTCCAAGCGGTTGTTAGGCGTAATCA
This sequence comes from uncultured delta proteobacterium, assembly GCA_963805125.1. GTDB lineage: Bacteria > Desulfobacterota > Syntrophobacteria > Syntrophobacterales > Syntrophobacteraceae > SbD1. The sequence goes on from CAWDTD010000004.1 coordinate 93,606, forward strand.
TCGTTCATCACATCGGACCGTATTCCCGCAATCCCGCTGGGCTCTCGTGTGGTTAGCGGCCGCTCCCCGTCTGAGCCAATATCTGCTCAAGTGCCGTCTGGTCGGGAGTAACAAAAGGGGTCGAAGTAGGGACTTCCGCAAGCAACTCCAACAACTGTTCGGTCTTTCCCCGCGCTGGTGGCAAGTGTGCCGAGAAGATCATTTTCGGGCCAATTTGACGAATTCTGTCCAGCGCTCTAATGAATCCGTCCGGGTTAACCATATGAACCCATGGGCTGTCAGCACTGGCCCAGCCGATCATGCCTTTAGCCAGATCTCCTTCTGTAACATCATCCGCATTCTGCGCCGGCGAGGGGATGATGGCACCAAAGAAATCGGCAGAGAAGAGGGCCTCCGATTTGTCGTCGTAGACGCCGATGGTAGTCGGGTTATCGAACAGAGGGGGCCGGACGGCAGTCAGTTTACGGTCACCCGCACTGATGCTGTCGCCCGAATTTAGCCAGTAGACCCGGTCCATGGGCACCGGCCAAGCGGTGCTCATCCTCAGCACTGCCAGGGAGTTAGCCGCAAGCCGCGCGCTGGGCGCTGCCTCAAGAACCTTCTGAAGGCTGCCGGTATGGTCTGCATCATCGTGGGTAATCCATATCCACCTCAAGTCCCGAGGATCGATGACCGACTCGAGAGCTTTCATGAACTCCTCACTCTCAATTCCCATTCCCGTGTCAACAAGCACCGGCTCTCTAGCCTTGATGACGAAGGCATTGACTGGAAGGAATCCCATACCGGGGATCGGGAAATGAGCGGGAAGGACCTCGATATCCGGCATCGCTCGATGGGGTTTATCCACTGGAAACTCCTCCTTCGTGGTTTTCCACTCAGAGTTCACTTTCGCAAAGGCAATTAAGGCCTCCTGGCATGCCTCCTTATCGAAGGACCGGAATCGATACGATGAAAAGGTCACTCGGCCTGCTGTGACCCACAAATGATCATCCTGAGCAGAGCCTCAAATATGAGCGGGACTTTTCAGTGTGGAGCTTTTCAAATCAACCGGCTCAGACTGATCCCTCACTCCCCTCGAACTTGAAGGAGAGCTTAACGCGCACGCGAAACTCTACAATCTTCCCGTTCTCGATCCGCATATCCAGCTTGTCCACCTCAGCAATTCTGATGTCCCTCAGGCTCTTGGTCGCAGTTTCAACGACTTCTTTTGCCGCTTCCTCCCAAGAATTTGGACTGGTTCCAACGAGTTCGACGATCTTGTAAACGGACATGGCTATCCTCCTTTGGTTGTAGTTACTAAACAGGGAGGAGGAGTTCCTCCTATCCCTCTGCCGATCGGGAAATTGCCCTCAAACGCAGCTCTGGAGCCAGGCTGGTCGCGGTGTACGCTTTGCAGTCCCGTGAATGTCAGAGTAATCATCAACCTGCATAACGCAACAGACGAGCGGCAACGAATGCCGAAGTGTAGTCTTAGGGCCGGCTTTCGCCCCCTGATAGATGACGGAACGTGCGAAAATCTTATTGAAGCCTTAATCGCACAGAGTCGGACTCTCCTGAACAATGCGCAAACTCGGCCACCGACAGATCCCGAAGAGCTCTTCGGAATCAAGTTCCGCCCGACAACAGATAAGCTGGCAAGTTTCTTCATTCGCGCCCTTCTTCCCGGCGCCTCTACCCAGCTCTAAGCAGGCCGACTTGGAACAGGACGAGCGCAAGCCTTTTCGCTTGATCATGTCCATTGATGACTGGTAATCATTCATCAACATTTGGCATTTGCCTTAATAATTTGTGCTTCACGGAGGGTCTCGTATGACGCAGCGCTTCGGCACTTATGATCGGGAAATGTTTAAGGACACCTTTGAAAATGAATTCACCTATCTTAACGGATTCTTGCGCAATGTGCGCCGTTCTGCAGAAAAACCTGCACTCACCTGCCCTCTTCGAAACAGGACATGGACCTGTTCATTTGACTCAAATTACTTTCGGTGAAGTCACGATCGTCGTTTGGGGTTTATCAGCGACCTCACCTACGGCTGAAAGTTCAAGCTCTTTCGTCTCCGGGCTAAATAACAGGCTTACGAAAGTCATCATTGCACCCACGGTCAAAACAACCGCTGGGGAAAGCCACATATCCTGTTTTTCGATAGCTTCTATAAAAGGCATGCTGTGAGCCCACCAGATGTAAACGCTGAACCATGCTCCCAAAAGAGCTCCCGAAGAATAACCGAATCCTACGCCTACGGCCCGCCGTTTCGTCGGGAAACGTTCCGAGAGGTAAGCGGGAATGACTCCCCATGCGAGTTTCATCATTGCCGCCATCGTCGTGCCCACGATGGCCATCGTTATATCATGACGGACTGCGGCATTATAGAGGACATAATAGACGGGAGTGGCAAACAAAACCAAAAAAATACAGTAGTAAAGCGTTAGCTTCTTTCTTCCAACGAAGTCCGAAACCCACCCGTAGAGGTTATAGCCAAGAAATGCCATAAAGAGGGCAAAACCATAAATCAGGCTGTACGTTGTCGTGTCGAACCCCCTTCCGTTCAAGGTCAGAATATTCGGAAGAAAACCATAGACCGAATAATCCGTGAGGAAAAGTCCGGTCATGAACACGAAGACCTGCAGAAAATCCCACAGGGCGGGAGGTTTGAACATGTTAAGAAATGGTGACTTTTCAATCACCCCGGTCTTTTTGGCTTTTTCAAACTCGGGAGACTCTGGCAGCGACTTTCTGATATAAAGAGCCAGGAATACGGGCATTACCCCCGTAAGAAACATGATGCGCCAGCCATACTGAAACATGGCCTGATCGCCCAGGATATGCGACACCAGTGCAAAGATCAGGGAGGCAATAACATAGCCTGCTGGAAACCCTGACTGAATGAAACCGCCTATGGCCCCACGCCTCTCTCGCGGAGAATGCTCAATGGCAAAAGTATGTCCGACCGCATATTCACCACCGAAGAAACATCCCATCACGAATCTCAGGAAGCAAAAGAGAATGTAGGCCCAGCCCCCAATCTGCTGAAATGTTGGAAGCAAGGTGGACACTAAAGACATCACGCCGACTCCGCCTATCGTCAGAACCAGAAGGAAACGCCGGCCGATTTTATCGGCATACTGCCCGAAGATCGCTGAGCCAACCGGTCTGGCCGCCATGGTTATCGAATAGGTGAGAACGATCTTGATATACTTCCACGCCTCACTTCCCTCAGGAGACGAGAAAAGTTTGACCAGAATAGGGGCCATGATGAGCACCAGCGCCATATCGTAAGCATCCAGCATGAAGCCCAAAAACTGGGAGGCCATCGCCATCTTGGTATCTTTGCTTAATTTCGATTTTTCTTGCCCGGCCATGTTTGTTTTCCTCCTTTCAAAGAGATAGCGGGCATATTCGCCCCTCCCCGTTGCCGCTTCCCCCCGTGTTCCGCATTCCCCCGGCAGGCACTTCGGTCTACGGGGCGACCGGAAGGGGGTAGACGTACTTGGTGCTGGCGTACTTTTCAGGCCAGATAATCTCGTACTGACCTTTGATCACCTGCATGACCAGGGTATCCATGAAGTTTTGATTGGTATAACCTTCCTTATCTTGGAATTTTATTGGACCAAAGGCTGTCATCATGTTTGTCTCTTGCATGGCGACACGGATATCATCGGGTTTCCAACTGCCGGCCCTTTGGAGGACATCTTTGACAACAAAGAGAGCCGAATACGCCTCAGCGCCATGATAAGAGGGGTACTCTCCGAAGCGTTTCTTATATTTTTCCGCAAACTCCTTAGCCCCTGGATAGGCTATTCGTGGGCTCCAAAGGGTTGTCGTGACCACATATTCGGCGGCCTGTTTGCCGCTTTGAATAAATTCCGGCACCGCAAAGCCTGCTGCTCCGCCCGCGTAGAGCTTTGCTTTAATCCCTAGTTTTCTAATTTGCTCAACCAGAAGAACCGCGTCCATCGCATAAGAGACCATATAGACGACATCGTGTTTGGCTGCCTTCACTTTGGCGAGGATTGGTTTGAGGTCGGGGACGAATTTAAGATCGAACGTGACATAATCGAGGGTCTCCCTGGCATAGGGTTCCTTCACCAAAACCTTAATGCCGGCTTTCTCCGCCTGCTTCACCATGTCCTCCGCGCCTGAGGATCCAAACTCTGAGTTTTCGTAAAGTACGGCGATCGTTTCCGGCTTGACAACATTCTGAAGGAAGGACATCAGCCCGCTGGTATAGTAGGCGTTCGGGGGATTCATGCGGAATACATACTCATAGTGCTGTTGAGTGATCTCGTCGGCTGCGCCGGTAACCACCAGGTAGGGGACCTTTTTCTGCTCCGCCAATGCAGCCAACGCCTTTGAACATGTGGAACTGTATTCGCCGAAAATAATTGGTTGTTTCTTAACGTCGATCAGTTCTTCAACGATCGATTTTGAAATATCAGGTTTGTCTCTGGAGTCTTCAAATTCCAGCAGGATCTTTTTGTCCTTAACCCCGCCAGTAGCGTTGATCTCTTCCATGGCGATCTCATAAGATCGTTTTTCTATTTCACCAAATTGCGCCAGAGGCCCTGTAAGGGGGAGGGGAACGGTCAGCTTGATCGATTCTTGTGCGAATACGTTGACGGCGAAAAAACTTGCGAGAAAAGCGAACGCAATCTGAACCATGAATTTTTTCATCTTCGATCCTCCTGTGAGCCTGTCAATGATTGCCTCCTTCCTTCAGCCCTGGTCCTTAGCACTGAAGGAACCATTGCAGGAGCACTCCTGCGCCGGATTGCCTGCAGCGGAAGCCGGTTCCCGATGCGTGTCGCCTGCCGTTGCCCTCAGATGTAGCTATGGTATTCGGGCTCGAATATCAAAGACCTGATATATTCCGGCAGGCTGTCGGGCCTCAACCTGGTCGCAATGCCCCGTTTGTATGCCACCTCGGCTACAGTGGCAGCAATGACTGCAGAGACTTCCCTGTCCGTTGGGTTCGCTTGCAGATTCCTGATAACTCGTAAAAGCTGCTCGTCCATAGTGGAGACATGAGGAGGCGGGAGCCCGCGAAAACGCAAAGCGTCCCGTTCCTGCTCAGTGAATGCGGTGCCCTTGTTGAGCGCGGGATCTCTGAGCAATGCAAGTCCAATGGGAAAATCCCTCAGACGGCTCTGAAGCTTCATCCTTTCCTTTGAATCGCCACGGGTAGCTTTCTTTAGCATGGATTGGAGATTGATATGGCCAAGAAACTTCGAGAGAGCGTCGCCTTCCGCGAGATCTTTGTTGAAGCGAATGATCATGTCGTCGTTTTCGTATGCTACGCTGTACATGGCGGTATTCCTTTCAGGGAAAGCCGGGGGGGGGCCGCACGCCTCGCGGAGCGTCGAGATATCGGCGGGCGCCCGCCGGGAACAATTGGCTTAATCGATTCGCGTGCGTATACGTTGACCGCAGGAAGACGTACAAGAAAAGTGAAAGCCGTTTGAATCTTGAACTGGAGGTTTGCCCAGCATATGGATTCCCAATCGAACGTGCAAGTTATATGTCAATTAGACTGGTTTTCGCAATTTCAGGCCACACGAGCATTTCTGGCATCTGATAGCTCCTCGATCAATGCAGGAACAAGGTCCGAGGGGCACTCTTTCAATTGATGGGCATTAGGGTGAATAGGCAAATCGGGTTAGGGTTGGAAACAGGAATGAAAAGACTTTGGTCGGTCTGGCTTACTTTCGAAAGATCCGGAACTCATGAGAACAACAGTACCCGTTCACCACAGAGGCGGGTCATCGTCCGGGCATTAAGAGAACACGGAGCGGAGAAAAGGTCATAGAATTCTCCGACGTATGCCGTCCTTTAATGCCGGCACATTGAAGTTGATGAGCAGGCCGAGCTTCCAGCCTCCCGGTTTCAGGCAGGTCAGAAGTTGCGCTTCATGAATCGGTTCGATGGAGGACAGGGATTTGATTTCGACTACGCCAGATCGTTCGACGAGAAGGTAAAGGCGATAACCGGAGTCCAACCTGACACCTTTGTATTCAACCGGCAATGGCAACTGCCTCTGAACGCCAATGCCGCACAGCGCCAACTCTCGACATAAACACTCCTCGTAGGCCGACGTCATCAGTCCCGGCCCCAATACCTTATGCACTTCAATCGCCGTCCCAATGATCCGCTCTGTTATAGTATTTAAATCCACCTTTGTGTCCTTTCCTTGACCGGACTACGCCCCGCCTCTGTGGTGAACGCTTGCGGCTCTTCAGACAAAAAACTCCTTTGCTCAAAAAATAAGCTTTCCAAATTGCTCTGCCTGCTCCTCATGCCGTTGAGGGCTTTGCAGCGGCCTCTGTCGATCATTTCAAAGCCCATTAATTAGCTTGTAATACTCCTTGAGAGTACGGATGGATTCCATCGTGGTTTGGTACAAGATCCAACTGAGAACAAGGATTCCTATTGTGAGTCCGATCTTCCATGCCCGCGTCGTTTGAGGACGCAACCAAATCAGGGGCAACGCCAGCGGTCCCACAACACAGACTGCGATGATAATAAAGGATTTTCGGAAATACCATTGAATCTTTTTCTCTGCAAAGCGTGGGTGGTTGGACGCATCCATAAACTCACCGCAGTGTTTACACTTTATCGCTTCGTCTTGAATTTCTTCAGCGCAGAAGGGACACTTTTTCATTATTATCTCTTTTGGCAGAACAATGTATGCAGTCTGTATAAAACGGCAAACATTGACTGTCTCTTTCTGTGTAAGAAGTTGCCTAATCTTCTTTTTCGGACGCATTCCGGTTCATGGAAACCTTTTAAACCGCTTCAAAGTCCGTCAACCAGCCTTAGCCTGAATAATGCATCAACTTGACTCTCCTCTGATGCCGAACCCATTTTGGGGTAGGATTCCACCCCAAAAAGCTCGGGGGACGCACATAGTCCATCAATCATACGGTATCCCAATCGAAAAACTTTACTGGATATGCCTATCAGACCTCTCTGGGTAGTTTCAAAGCCCACCACTATCCCTGCGTATCGCATCCATCAGGAATTGACCAAATTGGGCTTTGTGGTTACCCTTCATATGGTTGAGACGTTTGTAGCCGCCTATTTTGGCAAGTTCACCGGCATAGCCAAATGGAGATAGGATACTGTTCTCAAGACAAGAGCTAAAATAACACACCTCGGTGAACGGCTACAAAAGGAAGTAAAAACAAAGATCGGCAGGCTCATTCACATCTCAGATGATGCGACCGACCGTTCTCTATTCAATCTTCCGGTTCAAGCGACAGGCGCCGATGGTTTCAAGCTGGCCCTGATCCATATTCCCGAGCAATTGAACGGCCTTGATGCCCGTATTGCCCGTACCCGGCACGATGAGATAATAGTTGAGGCAAGAGACGATCTAGTACTTACTTGCGTAAATGCGCGTACCGTTTACAGGGACACTCAAATTTCGTCATTCCGGCATGTCTTAAGCCGGAATCCAGGCCTCTTGCCATCTCAGGAAAACCTCTGGACCCCGGCTCAGAAACTCTGCCGGGGCGACGAACGCGAATTTGTTACGCTCACTTTTGCAATCAAGTACTAGTGTCCTGAGTTAAAGATTCGCTACGTAAGTCCTTTCCACGCGCCGTCATTCCGGCGAAGCCTGCCCCGGAAATGCTTTTGATCCGGGGACCGGAATCCAGGTATTTTTCAAGAAATTTCAGCCAGTTCTGGATTCCGGCTTCCGCCCATAGCCGTCAACTTAAGGCAGATGTTCTTAAGTGGCCTCGGTTTCCGAGGTTTGCCACACTGTATTACTGGCGGGGTGGCCCGGATAATCATGCCCCCCTTTTCTAAAAGGAGACCTCGTATTCCCCCCCTTTTCTAAACGGGGACCTCGTATTTCCCTCCTTTTCTAAAGGGGGGCAGGGGGGATTTTACCGGGCGCGAGGCGCAGCAGGTCTGGCGATAAGCTGACGAAAACAGGGAGGTGCTAATGGAGCGGAAGGTCTTTCATCTCGGGGGCCATACCTCGCGGAGCCTGGACAACAAACTTAAATCCCGTGCCACCCCTAAAAGTCCCTGCCAACCTGTAGCCTCTTAAGTTGACGGCAATGGGCCAACGCCGGGGTGACGTGTGTGTCAGCGATCATTCGCGGGCGTGAATTATGTCTCGAACTTTTAACTCAGGACACTAGACCTGATTTACTATTTTCAACTTCATTTTAAAGCCGCAGTCTAGTAACCTCACCGATGCGGCGGAGGAAAGAGGCGATGCCCTGAAATAGATTCCAGAGCATCGCAATATGACAAAGGCAAGCAATGAGCTGTGCGCTCTGGCCTCGATCATCCTTACCTGCACAACTATTTTCGGTTACGGTTACAGGTCGCTGCATAGCTGATTACTCAGATCACGTTTTCGGGGAAAGTTACTGGAGACTAACATCCAGGCCTTCGAAAAGGGAATGCAGATGATCGCAGGCGCCTAAGGTCTGAGAAGAACGAAGATTAAAATTATCTGAAAATATCTGAATAAGGAGAACGGAGATGGATTTTAGCTACACGCAAGAGCAGAGAATATTCGAAGAGGCTGTAAAAAAATTCGTCAAGAAGGAAATAATTCCGGTCTGCCTCGATTTCGAAGATGACACCGATGGCAAACTGGCCCACAGCGTGATCACAAAGGCCGCCCAGGCGGAAATTTTGGGGACGGTGGTTCCGGAACAGTACGGCGGCGGTGGCGGGAGGGGCATGGAGGCGAACATCGCCTTGGAGAATCTTGCTTACGGTGATGTCGGAATCGCCTGTGCCATCGGGGCAAGCTGGTGGGGACAGACCGCTCTTATCATGAAAGGTGCTCCCGAGTTGAGAAGTGAATGGTTTCCTAAATTTGCGTCCAAAGAAAAAGCGCATCTTGTCTGCATGGCGCTGACGGAGCCGTCGGGCGGAACCGACGTGGAAGATCCGGCGATGGGATTCAAGACCCTTCGCACTATCGCCGCTATCGAAGGAGACGAGGTCGTGTTAAAGGGGCGGAAGATGTGGCCGAGCAACTTCGATGTGGCCTCGTTGTATGTGGTGGCCTGCACGGTAAACCCTGAGCGGGGAGAGGAAGCTTCGCTGCTGGTCGCGGTTCCCGCCGGAACCCCGGGCCTCTCCACGGGCAAAAATGAACGCAAAATGGGACACCATGCCGACCGCAATGGAGAAATTATTTTCGATGATGTGCGGGTGCCCGGAAAAAATATGTTGGGCAAGGTCGGTGAAGGGATCAAAATACTGGAGCGCACCCTGGTTTACAACCGTGTCGGTCCGGCCTCCATGGCCATCGGCGCTGCACGCCGGGCTTATGACATTGCGCTGGATTTCGCCAAAAGCCGCATTGTCGGCGGCTATCCCCTGTATAAGCACGAACTGGCCTCGGCTATGCTGTTTGACATGGAAACGAAAATTCATATAGCCCGTCTGCTCTGGCAGCGGGCAGCCTGGGTCAACACGAATACCAGGGGCAATATTCACTATGCACATATGGCCAAGGTGTTTGCCACCGACGCGGCCATGGAAATCGCCTCGAATGCCGTCGAATTGATGGGCTCTTACGGCTATTCAAAAGAATATGGAGTCGAGAAGATTATGCGGGACGTCAAGATCATTCAAATCTACATCGGGTCCAACGAAATGATCCGGGCGCATGCATGGCGCCATCTGTAAAATTTCGACGCGGCCGGGCCAAGCCAACATTTCGATGCTTATAGACAGATGTTGAAAAAATAGGCGTTTTTAAGGCTTGGAAGGCCCTGTCCTGAAAACCCCAAACTGAGGAACCCGGCAGCAGAAATAGAAACACCTTCTCGACGAAGGGTATCACTCACTCTTTTTTATCCCGGGGAGGTATGCTCTCGTGCATGTGGGATTCGGGTTGCCTCAAACCTTCTTTTGGAAGGGCGAAGACACGCCGCATGCGAGGCAAATGGCCCTGCTGATGGCGGAGTACTTCAGCAGACAGGTTACGCAGCAGGTGTACGGGAGCGATCCCGAGCAGCATAGGTATATTCCCGTGGGAAAAGCTATCAGGGCCGATCTGCAGGCAGTCTTTCCCATCCATCTCATGGAGGATGTCATTACGAACGCCAGGCGTATTGCTGTGGCCCACTGTCCCTGCCGTGTCGGGTACCGCCTGGTTGCCGGGGGGTGTGAACATCCCACCGAAGTCTGTATGAAGTTCGACGAGTTGGCGGATTCTGTCATTGATCGGGGTTTAGCAAGGGAGTTATCCAAAGTACAGGCCCTCGACGTGATCCGCTTAACGGAAGAGGCCGGGCTGGTTCACTTTGTGGACAACGCGGAAGGTGAAATCAAACACAACTGTAATTGTTGCGGCTGCGCCTGCTGGAATGTGGGCAGCATCAGGCGGAGAAAAATCCCTCGTGATGCTATCATGGCCGCCTGCTTCATGAGGGACACGGACTCCGGAGAATGTGCGGCGATTTGCCCGGTGGAAGCCGTGCAAATGACGGATGGCGTGCCCATTATAGACCGGGAATGGTGTATCGGGTGCGGCGTCTGCGCCACGGTATGCCCCGCGGATGCAGTGGTCCTGAAAGTGAGAGAGGACAGGCTTGACGAAAGGCCCGCGGCAATCTTCCGCGAGTTGCGCCACAAGATACTGTATAAGAAAAAGTCCAAGCCTGCCGACTGCTGGCCTGCCGTTTGCGGCGGTCATTTAACTCTAATTCAAGGAGGCAAATGCTATGAGTGATCCGAACATGTTGGACAAGACCTTCCATATCATCATGAAGCGAATGGTGGATACCGGCGTGGCGCCGCACTACACCGAAATCGCCGCCGAGTTGGGCCTTACGATGGAAGAGGGCCGAAAGGCTGTCCACGACCTGTTTGCAGCGGGTATTCCTGGATGGCTGTTTCCCGAGACGAGTTTCATTACCTCTTTCGCCCCGTTCAACAACCTGCCCACTCAGTACAGGATTAGCGTGGATGGCCGGCAGAACTGGTTCGGCCAGTGAGGCTTTGAATCGCTGGCGGTCTGCTGGCTGTTTCCGGGTAAGACGGTTCGTATCGATTGCCCGTGCCTCGACTGCGGGATCCCCATTACAGTGGAGATTCGGGATGGGAGCATACTTCATGTGGATACTGAAGGAGTCGCCGGATATGTGGCGGTTCCTTTCTGGAAATGGTGGGACGACCTCCCGTATGCCTGAAGCACAATGAATCTCTTCCGGTCGGAAGAACATATTCGCAACTGGGCTCAGTTCGAGGAAGGCGCCGAGGAAGGAATAATCCCACTTGACGATTTGGTAAAACTCTTCTCAGGGAGCTATTTTCGCAAGCGTCTCGATCCTGATTGGGTGTCCCACAGGCGAGAGTACGCGATGGAAATGCGTGCTACGCTCGGCGAACTGGGCAAAACCGGCCCGTTCTGGCGGCGGCCGAAATAAGGAACTGAAACAGAGAAGCTCAGAATCATGAAATGCCTGGTGCTCACGGCGATCCGCAATTTCAACGTCAAGCGGCCGCGGAGAGCCTTCCGGCCTTTCGAACAAATCTAGCAAGCGTTCACCACAGAGGCACAGAGGACACAAAGGTGGCTTTAAATACTATAACAGAGCGGATCATTGGGGCGGCCATTGAAGTGCATAAGGTATTGTGGCCGGGACTGATGGAGTCGGCCTGCGAGGAGTGTTCATGTCGAGAGTTGGCGCTGCGCGGCATTGGCGTTTAGAGGCAGTTGCCATTGCCGGTTGAATACAAAGGTGTCAGGTTGCACTGCGGTTACCGCCTTGACCTTCTCGTCGAACGATCTGTCGTAGTCGAAATCAAATCCCTGTCCTCCATCGAACCGATTCATGAAGCGCAACTTCTGACCTGCCTGAAACTGGGAGGCTGGAAGCTCGGCCTGCTCATCAACTTCAATGTGCCGGCATTGAAGGACGGCATACGTCGGAGAATTCTATGACCTTTTCTCCGCTCCGTGTTCTCTTAATGCCCGGACGATGACCCGCCTCTGTGGTGAACGGGTACCAAATCTACCACTGATCCTTGATAAGGAAGCTGTGTGCGCAAGAAAAATCCTTATGTTGAATACTCATTCTGCAAAAGAAAATTGGCCAAAGCCAAGGTGTGCGGGTCATGTCTCAATCTGCCCGAAGTGCTTTTTTTCAGGTTACCAAAATGGGGATGGAATTTGAGCGCAGGCGGCCAGCCGTAAGCTTCAGACCAGAAAACTTGCCTTCAGGGGAGGCAGCAGCGCCGGCAGATCAACCGGCGCGGGGAGTTCCATCATGTTCCTAACCTTTACAGGTATTTCGAACTTCAGTTTGAGGCTGCGGTGTAAAGGGGAATTGAGTCAGGCTACGCCCTCACCAAGCTATTCCAACTACTGTTCGAACAACCCGCCCCAGGCATGAACTGTCTCGCAAACCAGACGAACTGCTGAATTTCAATATGAAAACGAGATTGCTTTTTCTCTTATCTCTAATCGCTGGTGCTCTTTTCATTGCGGCACCGCAGATCATTGGCGCGGATGCCGGCGCCCGGTCCGTTTTACACGCAGATCGCCTCTCCATTGCGCAGCCCCGATACTCCGGACTGTGGAAAGGCAATGATCTTAGCGTCGAGTACAGCTATTCCAAAGATCAGGGGCAAATGGACCTGTCGGGCAACATCCGGTTTGCCAATTTTCTGACTCTGGGCTACTCGCGCCTGCAGGACTTTCGCCTTGGCGCGATATTTCTGGATGAAAACGGCAAGGTTCTCGAAGAAATCGGACTGGCCACCAATCGCGGCTCCTTCCATCCCATCCCTTTTCATCGCAGGATAAAATCTTGCCGTCCAATGCCGTTTTCATGGCTTTCAGCTACCAAGGGAAAGCTATCGAGAGTGGAAATGAGGATGGCAGCGGGATGACTTCTTTCTGGTTCTATCCGATCCACTGACAGATTTTCCTCGTTACTTACTCTAGTCAGGCTATTACTACATTATACCAAGTTGCGCCCATACGGGTAAGAATTGGCGATTGGAACCCCCCTTTTCTAAAGGGGGGCAGGGGGGATTTTGTGAATCGAGGTTTTACCTCTTTGAGCGCAACTTGGTATTAATCACCCTTCGCTACCGCCAAGGCGGGATATCAAAGGGCGAGCATCCACGCGCGACGCGTGGCCGTTCAGTTTCGATACCTCAGGACGAACTGCAGCACGCAAGTATAACGTAGAGTGTCACTACACCCATTGGTGCGGTTCTATTCCAGTCGATCGATATTAAGCACACTGGCCGGGAGGGACCCCCTTTTCATCCCATCCGCGCGCCCGGTAGTAATCCTGGAGCAACTGGAGCATCTGCTCTTCCGTGATGATATTGCCGGTCTCAGGAAGAGCCTCCGTCAGAAAGCGTTTGGGAAGGTAGTCGTCCTCCCTCCTCAGCCCCTCGCGAATATTGAAACGGCGCGTATCATCTATCACTGCCGCAGCCATCTTTCGCATCTTCTCGACGTCCAGGCTCAAACCGGTTGTACCGCGAATGATTTCGCCGAGTTTGTCCCACTGATAGAGGTCCCGGTAAAAACGGCACAAAATGAGAGTGTCGAAAATTGCAAGCCTATCTTCCCATTCGGCAAACATTGCCGCCTTCCCGTCTATTTGATCGCGGGGGATCATGCCGGCGAGTTCGGGTTTATAGAAGGTGGCCCGAAGGTGACATGCGCCTCGAGCCGATGAACCGTAAGCAAGCCCCATTCCTTTCAAGGTCCTTGGGTCATAGCCCGGAGGCTCCAGACCTTTTACATGGATCGCCTGATCCTCCATATCCCATAGCCGGGCAGCATGTTTGATGCCCCTGGAAAGTACGGCCCCATGCCCGCGATTGTAAGCAATATCGGACAGAAGCTGGGCAATTGCATCTGCGTCTCCATAGTCGAGCGCCGCATCGATCCGCCCCTGTCTAGCGGCTTCAATCGTAAAGGCTGCCAGATTGCCCGCCGAAATTGTGTCTATTCCAAGCCGGTCGCATAGATCGTTGAGATGCATGATCTCTTCGATGCCATTTACTTCGCATAATCCTCCGAACGCAAAAATGGTCTCATATTCCGGGCCTTCTATCTTCAGCCCCTTGTGGCGGCCTTCCTTTACAGAAGCAACTTTGCCGCAGGCCATAAAGCACATGGGGCAGGAGTGAGGCTTGACGTCTGCACGATCGAGAAGGGCCGAGGCATTGAAGCTTTCGCGGTACTCACTCCTGCCCTTTTTCCAGTATCGTGTGGGAAAGCCCCCGGCCTCATTCATAATGTCCACGAGCATGGGAGTCCCCATGGACTTATAGGCGCGCACGCCGGCGTTTTCCTTGCCGATTGCCGACATTTCCTTTACGAATCGGTTTATCAGCCCTGGGTCTGCCACTTCTTTGCGGCGATTCCCCCTAAAGGCAATGGCCTTTATCTTCTTGGATCCCATTACCGCACCCACACCGGTTCGCCCGGCGCTTCTCCAGTAATTGTTTTCAATCACAGCGAAGCTGACCAGGTTCTCTCCGGCCGGTCCTATCACCACGACTCCACTCTTCGGATTGCCGGGGCGGTTCTGTTTGATCCACTCCCTGACCCTGTCTTCGGTTTCGTATGTCTCCATGCCCCAGAGGTCGGCGGCCGGATGAAACAAAACCTCATCTTCAGTGATTTCAAGCCACACGGGCACATCGGAGCCTCCTTCGATCACAAAGGCGTCGAAGCCGGTCCCTGCCATGTACTCAGCTACTGACCCACCGGAGTAGGACTCGGAATAGAAGCCGGTTTGAGGAGACTTGGTGAAAACACCATAGCGGCATGACCCCCATACCCCTGTCCCGGTAGCCGGGCCGATTGCAAAGATCAGGCTGTTGTCTTTACTCAGCGGGTCGACCCCGGCCGGGTTGTTGCGCAGTAGTATGTAAGTCGCAAGTCCTTTGCCGCCCAGGAACTTTCCCATCACGTCGTCGGGAAAAGTCTTGATGTCAAAAGATCTTTGTGTCATGTTGACACTGAGGACCTTGTTGTAAAAGCCGCGCATCGCTCGTCTCCTTTGATTTGGGATAGGCCGGCGATAGATGTTGTTTGAGTATCGATAAGAGGTTCTAACGCCAGCAAAATTGCTGAAAAGATCAAAGCCTTATTCCCGCCATTTCCTCCAGTTCCCCATTTTCCTGTGCATGCCTTATGGAGCGAGAGTTGAAAGAAATTCCAAACCTGAACTAACCAATCTTACAATAGCGATTCTTCGCTTTTGAGAGATTTGCGGGGTGCATAAAGCCCGCCCTGCGAATCACGCGAAGCGCGGGCCTAAACCCAAGGCGTAGAGGCGGGGTTTATCCCCGTTGGCTTCCGGCATGCATTCGGGTTAAGGCTATGGATGACATCCTGTAGCTTATCGTAAATTTTGGCATAATCATCAACCACATATCCTACCCCTCCCTTCTGGGTTTGGCCAGCATTGGCCCTTTGATTTGATCGTGGGATGTAAATGTGGCTACTACATTGTTCACTCAGCCCTACGCAGTCAGTCATATTCTGCTCGAAAAAGCTCATGGAACGTCCACAAAGGCCGCTTCATTATACTATGCCTAATTCAAAAAGACGAGTTATACTTCAAGACTCAATGCAGGCTCGAGTTCCGATGGCCACTATTCAAGTTCTTCAACTGATTGGCATTAGGGTGAATAGGCGAGTCGGGCTAGTACTTGATTGCAAAAGTGAGCGTAACAAATTCGCGTTCGTCACCCCGGCAGAGTTTCTGAGCCGGGGTCCAGAGGTTTTCCTGAGATGGCAAGAGGCCTGGATTCCGGCTTAAGACATGCCGGAATGACGAAATTTGAGTGTCCCTGTAAACGGTACGCGCATTTACGCAAGTAAGTACTAGGGTTGGAAACAGGGATGAAAAGCTTTTAGCGGTCTGGCTATTTTCGAACCGCATCTCTTCTCAAAGATTTTGACTGTCTGGACTCCCGGTAATTTTTCCCCAGTTTAATCTTTTAGCAGATAGCGTCTTTCTATCTCCCTGACCTTTTCGACACCCATCAGCAGGTTGAACTCCTCAAAACCATACAGGTATTCCATAAGGTTATTGGTGCTGCCGGTTTTCATCAGCTCATCGAATACAGTGAACAGCACTTTCGTCTCCGCCAGCACGCTGGTAACCGGAAAGATGGCGATCTTATAACCGATCTTTTCCAGTTCGGTGGCAGGCAACTGCGGGGTTCGGCCCCGTTCAACGATGTTGGCCAGGGTGGGTCTGGGTATGGACTGGTTGATCAACTTCATTTCCTCAATTGATTCAGGTGATTCGACGAATATAACGTCGGCCCCTGCCTTGGCGTATGCTTGCCCCCGTCTGATGGCCTCTTCGATACCGTATCTAGTGCGGGCATCAGTGCGGGCTATTATCACCAGATCCTCATCCTGGCGGGCTTTCACGCTGGCTTCAATTTTCCCCACCATCTCGCCCATCGCCACTATTTCGCGGCCCAACATATGGCCGCACCTTTTCGGCATCACCTGGTCTTCCAGTTGTATTGCCGCTACTCCAGCCTTTTCGAATTGTCGTACTGCCCGGATGGTATTGATCACGTTGCCATAGCCGGTGTCAGCATCAGCGATCACCGGGACAGTCAACGCTTCCACCAGGTTGTTCATGTGGCTGACCATCTCCGTCATAGTCATCAACCCCACGTCCGCCTGGCTGAGCTGACTGGCCGATGCGCCGTATCCGGTGGCGTATACCGCTTTGAAACCCACCTTTTCGATGATTCTGGCCGAAATGCCGTTATGGGCTCCAGGAGCAACGATTATCTTATCCCCTTTTAACATGTCGCGCAGAGCTTTACGGGCTGAATTCAAAGTAGTCTCCTCCAACTGGTGATATCCAATTTAGGATTGTGATGCATTGATCCCAGGCTATCGGTGTTATTTGTGGTCCATCTGTAATGGAAACCGGAATCCCGGGAATAGGAAATTCAAGCTATCGCGTTACGGACGATAAAAGCTTCGGGTGTCCGGAAGGCCCGATCCCATCAGAAAATGAATGGGTAGCGATAATATGGACCACTTTGTCAGGCACGCCGCATCGTTCGGCCGGTATCGCCCCCCCCAGTGGATGCCGCACGTACTGCCCGTCTCCAATCCCTCTCTGCTTCGCAGAAAAGCGGACCTGCAAAATATACTCTCACCTCTTCTTCCTGAAATCCTTCCGTGAGTTACGCTTCCTTTTTGCCGCCTCCTGCCGTTCACGCTCAAGCTCCTTCTGGGCCTTCCAAGCCGGACGCCATTTACCATGCCAGGCCATAATCTTACCGATCATCGTTGCGGGATTATCTCTTGCATATCGACATGGACGGCATCCATCACATGCCTTGCCCAAGAATCGCTCGATCCGGTTCATTTTTAATCTCCAGTGCGGCCGGAAGACTACGGATAGAAAAAACTCGCGGAGCAATCGGGTTATGGCAAAAATGTAAACTCGGGGACATCTATCTCGGTTTTGTCAATTTTTCGTTCACCGCTTGGAGATCAAAACGCTCAGCGTCAAAGTCACCACCTGCCCATGATAGCATATTTTCATGTTCCCCATGGCCTGGGTCCAAAATTGCTTCCAGAAAATCACTATACCCTCAGTTGCCTCCAACGTCTTCAGGTGGACATGCCCTCTCGCCTCCCAAGCAAACTGGATAGAACTTATTCTGCCCTGCCGATAAAATTTCCTCAACCTGAATTTCATGTTCCCAGTTATCTCCGAAGTCGTAGACGTAAACAAATTTCATCTTGGGCATCGGGTCGGGCCGGTTAACATTTTGATACTCAAAGCAAATGTCAAAAAAATAGGGTTTAAGGCTTAAAAGCCCGTTTTGGCCCTCGAAGTCATTACTGTAAGGATCCCTGGGGATCGCGGGGGCTGGATTCGCCCTACGCTCCGGAAATACTGCGGCCCTTCCCTTTCATTCTGACAGGCGGGCCTGAACGAGAGATCTTTGTGCCCCCTGCCACATAACGTTGTCTTCCATCCGGATTTATGCAAATAATGACCCGCGCAATCACAACCCAGCTCTCATGAAGGATCGGCCCGTGATCGCCGGAACCTGCTCATGCGGTCTGCCGGGCATCGACGCCATAATCTGCTCATTCAATTTACCGGCTTCAGCCGGAAGCCTGGTGGAAGTCGAGGTGGACCCGCCTTCAGGCTTTCCCGGCTTTACGACTGTGGGGCTATCCGATAACATTGTCAAGAAAAGCAAGGGCCGGAACAGTGGGCAGTGATGGGTAATCTGGTCATTCCGCTTACCGGCTTTTATATGAAAAAAGAAATTGCCATAAAATCAAAGCCCAGTAAAATTTTAGGCCAGAAATTTTTTCATTGTTAGTTGTGGCCGCAAGGCCATGAGCGTTAGCCGGAAGGAGCAGTGAGCAGGAAAAGAGTTTCACCGTTCACCGTTTACAGTTCAATGGAGCCGGCCATCCAAGGCCTTGGGCGCCGGCCACACACCATTCGCAGGGCAATCTGACGAGTAAGACAAATGCCCGCACGCCCGCTTTTCTGGCTCACGGTTTTCTTTATGCTGGGGATTTCGGCGGATCGCCTCTTTGGTGAGAGCCTGCCGGTCTGAGCGCACTATTTCGCATTTGCCGCCCTTATTCTCACTGCGGGTTATGTGGTTTCGGCCCTGCGGTTTCGCCGCCGCATGGTTCAATTTGCCATCCCTGCTCTTCTGTTCGCCGTCTTCGGTATGTGGGCGTCAAAAGCCGCAGCCCCGCAGTTTCCTAGTGGTCTCCGGCCATTCCTCAACGCTCAGTCGGTGTCTTATGTCGCCGAAGTCTCCACTTCTACAACTATTAGAGCTTCTTCTCGCGAGTTAGTTGACTCAGTATTCGGTCACCTATTGCCAACAGTATTCCTTAATCAAGTTTCTCGGCTTCACGCAAACCTGTTTCGAATGGACGACCAGCAAAAAGTGACTGGGCGCTATGCATGGGGGAGCCAGGACTATATTCCACAGCAAACCATATGGAAGGTTATCCTGGCGAGCTTCGATTACCCCGGTCATTATCAGTTCAAAGGAAAAAACGTTGTATTTTCAACAACATGATTTTTTGTGTCGTCACTACACGGCATTCATGTCCCGGTATTGTGGCTTTGCTATCCCCAAGGCATCATAGAAGTTTAGCTGCTCAGGCGTTGGGGCCGTCAGCCCTTTTATCGCCTGGCCGTTCACATGGGCTTCCACCGTTCTTTGAAAAGAGAGTTTCTCAAGAACCCGCTCGGGAGATTTCACTATCTTTGAGGCGTTTAGCCGGGTTCTCATGAACCTTTGCAGTTGAAGAGCCATGACACACATGAAGATGTGCGCTTCAATCCTCCGATCCGTTCGGTGATACATAGGCCGGATATCAAGAGAACTCTTCAATGTTCGGAAGCAACGCTCGATATCCTGTAATTCCTTGTACTGGGAAACGACCTCTTCCGGCCCGAGGGTACGGTTCGTGGTCTCAAGCAGAAGCTTGCCGTCAATTGCACGTTCCCAAAGTCGGCTCTCATTGTCAGGACGCCAAGCTACATGGCCCTGGTCGTCCAGGTAGACTTCATAGAATTTGGTAAGATTTCGGTCCCTCAGGTAATCGTGAAGATGAAGCAGAGTTTCCTGATGGGTTAAGACTTTCCCGGTTGCCGGAATGCTTCCGTCAAGCCGTGCCTTGGTGCGTGCTATGCGCCACTTTATGTAGGAGGTCGCCGCAGCCATGCGCAACTTGCGAGTACGTTTTGACTGCCGGGCAATCTCATCATTATGGGCCACAGCAAAGCGGCGGCCATCGATGATGGCTTCATTAAAACATTCGCGCTCCTCAAGCGGCGTCTTGTTGCCCTCCCATTGGCCGATCTGGCGCTTGATATCCTTTGCGACGGCCCTTATGGCTTCCCGGGAGACCCTGTTTTGTCGAAGCGGCCTTGCGACGATAAAGCCAAGCCCGGCATCGGAGAGCACCTCAAGGTTCTGTTGGCTCAAAAGACCGCGATCGGCTACGACGATACAGCTTTTGATTGGAAACCTCGCCTTAATGTCTGCGATTACCTCCCGGAAGGTGGACTTGTCCGGGGTCTCGCCGGGAAAGACGTAATGGCACAGGGGAATGCCGTCCCTGGTCATGACCAGCCCCAGGACCACTTGGGGACATCCCGAGCGGTCCCGGTCATAGCCATGGTTGCGAAGAGTGCACAGGCATTTGTCTTTACTATTTTTACTATCTTTGTCATCGGAGTCGATTTCAAAATAGCAGGAGGTGAGATCATAGAAGACAAGGTCCAGTGCGCCGTCGAAAAGGTTTAGCATGGGCGAGGCAAGCCGGGGCTCAAGCTCCCTTTTATATTCAATCAGAAAGTCCATTGCGCGAAGCAGGTGATTGTAGTCTATCTGGTCTCGGTCAATGCCCGGAAAGTAAACGCCTTCCATCCAGTCAAGGATATGGAGTTTGGCCATTGGGTCGAGAAGCCGGTTCGCAACCAGGACCTTGAGGTTTGCGATCACGTCAAAGTCGAATCGACGAGCTTTGAGGTATTTTTCAATGATATTGGTCCAGCCAAGTTGGTCCCAGATGCGAAAGATTGCAAAGGTTGCCCCGAAATCCCGGCTGATTTCCGGGGCTGCGGCCGCTGGAGCATGGTCTTCGATTTTAAAGAACCGCTTAAACGCATCGATCATCCCTATCACCTGCTCTTTGGAGTACTTGTGAGCCGGACCGAAGTTGACGATGATGTTCTGGCGAACCTGTCCCTTCCTGGTTCGAACACTTTCAACCAAGTGAAGCGACTGGTAAGCCTTGTCGCCACGTTTGCGGGTAGCTGTTCTGAGATACATGACGCCACTATACGGATATGGCATATTTTGTCAAGACAATTAGTGCGATATTAAAATATTTTAATCGATTTGTCGCCACTACAGTATTTTGGAATTTTGAGGACAAGCCCCTGATTTCATTTGGTCGGCTTTATGATTTTCCGCTGGAACTGATAATCTCCGGAGACAAAGGAGCGCAAAATGGCGAAGTATCTAGTGTCCTGAGTCAGTAATTCGCAACAAAAGTAATCTTGTTTAAGACCGCGAAATTCGCAGGGCTTGCCCAATTAAATTATGGCAAGAATTAATGATTCACCACACTAGCTTATGGCAACTTCGTGGGAGACGGTGTGAAAGGGCTGCTCAAAGATGGAGGTTCTGGCCGAGTAGCCGCTGTGAAGAAGCTGTTCGAGTCAGTTGGCGGAACCCTGGAATGTTACTACTACGCCTTCGGCGAATACGATTTCTTCATTATCCTTGACGCGCCGGACAACGTAAGTATGGCGTCACTCTCTTTAACGGTCAACGCATCCGGGCTCGTCACTGTTAAGACGACCGTCCTCATGACCCCGGAAGAGATGGACCAAGTCGCCAAGAAGTCACCCATATACCGGGGTCCTGGGCAGTAGGAGCGTACGCCGTTTCCCTGCAACTGCTCAGGCGGAATGATGAGGCGTCCCAAAATGAAAAGGGGTGTTGGGATTTACTCCGATACCCCTCCGCATATATTCCACCTGTGTTCCACTGCGTGTCCGGACAGTCACCGGCAAAGGACGGCCACTCGTTCGAATCAAGCGGCCCGCCATTTATTGAACTTATGGAAACTTTGATTTACTGTTACTTAGATTAGACGTGACATAGGCTATCGTGAATGGTCGATATGTCGGCCTCGCCAGGATATAAAAGGAAATTGAGAAGTCTGAGACGCTATTAAGAGCCTTCGCGCTCCAGACAAAGCAGTGAGGGCGAAGCAGGGGTAAGTCAGAGGAAGAGGATGAAACTACTGCTGCTGCATGAACCTTAAACGCGCGTTTAAGGTTAAGATATTGATCTTGCTCAGGAGTTGGGTTTTCTCTTTATCCGGAATAATGCATCAAGTTGTTCTCTATGCATCCGAACCGCATTTTGGGATCGCATTTTTGCCCGAACTCCTTCCGATGCAACACCAAAAAAGGTTTCAGACCATCTTGTTGAGTGCAAAAGCCGAAGAAACGTTAGCACGAAACAGGCGCTCCTGGGACAAGGGCAAAGAACTGGTCGGATACGGTCATTTCGCAAGCCAAAAACCTCAGACGGAACTCATCAAGGTGTCGTTGAAGCCCCCTTCGATGAACAATTCCGTTCCCTTGTTTACGATGGCCCAGTATCCTTGATCTGACATGGCCTGCACAACAAAACTCTCCCAAGTGGCAAGGTCCTTGAAATCAGCGTACCAATAGATAGTGTGAAAGTCGCCAAAAAACTGAGTATACACTTGAAGCGAAACCTGTGAATACTTGGCATTGAGGTAGTCGGCGATTTCCTTAGCCCACATGATTGCCTCAGGTGTCCTGCCGTTTTTCGTTCGTCCGGACCTTTGAAATCTGAACATTGTTATTTTCTCCTTTCTAATCAGAATGAGGCTTAAACTTGACCACCAACAGATCCAGGAGCGCCCTTCGGAATCAAATCCAACAACTAAAAGCTCCGGCTACATCAAGCAGACTAGACGGCTTGCTTTCGCCTGAGCAGGGTAGTGACATTTCGACTGTATGCTCTTCGGCCCCTATCTTGCTGAAACTGCGGGTTTTCACAAGTTGCCCCCGAGAATAGGGCGGTCCATGAAGGAAACACAATAGGAATGCGGATAACATAAGTATGAAACGTATTTTACGCAACTGATCAATCTTTCATCTAACTTAAGTACCGCTCCATGACAGGAGTAATATCTCCCAAAAAAATCAAAAATCAGGTTATCGGTATAAGCGAACCCTGCGTGTGACCTCCACCTGCGCGCTCACTGGATGTTTATGGGGCATTGGGGGAGCATTTTTTAGAGATGATCTATAAGGGGAGGTTGAGGGGAATCGTGAACCGCAGCGGGCTTCATCGTGAACAGAGGATGGACCTTTTGTCCCTGATACAAATCCATGCAATTTCTCGCACCATCGGTACGAGTTTTTAGGAATTCGTGCAGGCTTCGTAAAAAAGTTCCATGCTCCAAAGATTAGAGACAGATAGCCCGCTAAAGCCGATACTCTGAGAGCCTTGCGCCCTTAAAGCTCTATCCAGCCACATTGAGCCTCTTTTTCAATATCTTCGCCATGCGCAGGCCCAATGCAGTACAGGTCCACACGCAGGGCAATCCCATTGACTCGGGAAAAACCGAAGTGTCACAAACAAACAGGTTCTTGATCCTGGTCTCGAAGTTCGTATCAACATGATCCCCAACGCGCACAGACGCACAGGGGTGGGCTGCCGCAGGCTTGCACGAGAAGATGTCTGTGCACCCGGCTGCCTTGAGGATCTTAACAGCGTGCTCTTCTCCTTTCTTGAGTTTTTTCCAGTCGTTTTTGTTAAGGGGTTTGGAGAAAGAACCATCGTCGTAGATCGTCCCCCCGAGATCGTCCTTTATCTTGGTCATGATGCTCACGGCCCGGCCCAGCTTCGAAAATTTGGGCAGGTAGGACCATCCTCCCCCCACCGTGGAGCTGGCCAAGTAAAAAACACAGGTGGGCATTAGCGGCGAAAGAATCAGGCCGTCACTCTCCAGATAGCTGTCATCGAAGATCCCCATATCCATGTCTCTCACAGTGGAATATTCTTTGCTGAACCCGCAGGTGAACTGAAGTGGGTCAACCCCGAACCTGTCCCCAGCCTCCTTGATTCCGGACTTTATCAGGATCAGAGGCGATGCCAGTCCTCCGGCGCATAAGACGACCGACTTGCCATGGTACTTGTCCCCCTTTTTGGTCTCCACCCCCACGGCTTCACCCTGCTCCAGAAGCGTTCTCACCACCTCAGCCCCGGTCACCAGATGAGCACCGCACTCCCTTGCCAATTCGACAGGGACCCGACCGCTCCATTTGGCGCCATTGGGACACCCTTTCATGCATGCGCATCCGTCACATTTCGCCGGGTTGATGAACTTTCTAAACTTCTGGAAATTGTATCCTAGGCCGTTGGCTACCTCCATAAGACGCAACTGGTTCTTTCCCACAAGATCGTCCGGGAAGTCGTCCACAATCCCCATGTAGCCATGAGCCTCCTCAAGCTCCTCTTTGAGGTCCAGACCCACCTTCTCGAACATGCCCGGATACGGAGGGGAGGCAGAGCCGCAGCTCATCACAGCGGACCCCCCCACCGTAATGCAGCGTGCCACCATCATGCCTTCCCTGGTTAAGCAGAGACCTAATTTGTCAAAGAGCAGCAAGGACGGGATCTGTTTCCCCAGAAGCCATTTGGGATGATAAGCCCCTTTTTCAAGAATGAGCACCTTCATGCCGGCCTGGCTCATCTGGTGTGCGATAGTGCCTCCTGCCGGTCCCGTGCCCACTACGATTACGTCGTATTCTTTTTCCAAGGACTGTTTTTTTCTCATGACCCGTTTCCTTTCCTCAGAAGAAACAAAGTCACACCCCAATGCAAAGCGGCTCTTACTCGTATTTACTGAAATCTACTCCTCGACGTCCTCGTTCTTGGAGCCAGGCGTCCTCAGGGTAACCCCGGTCCTCGGCTTTTTGTCAATCATTATCCGGAATAAATCACTCGTCCAGACCTCTGAAATCTGAACACAAGCATTTTCTCCTTTTCAGCTTGAACGAGGCGTAAACTTGAACACATCCGGGAGCGCCCTTCAGAAATTAAATTCGACGACTAAATAGCTCCGGCTACATCAAGCAGATGAGTCGGTTTGATTTCGCCTGAGCAGGGTGGTGACGATTTCGACTGTATGCTCTTCGGACACTGTCTTGCTGAGACTGTGGATTTTCATAAGTTGCCCCCAATAATAAGGCGATCCAAGAAGGAACATCAGAAAGCGAATATACGTTGGAATAAGCATTAAACGCAGTTTACGCAATCGGAACGACCCTTCTTCCAATTTAAGCGGCGCTCCAGGAGAGAAGTGACATCCCCCAGAAAGTCAAAATCAGGTTATCGGTCTGAGGAATCCTGCGTGTGAGCCAAAAAAGCCGTTGTGAAAGAAATGTGGATGAAACATAATCCGACTTTCTTTTCTATGGTTGTAAACTCAATGCCCGCTCGCCCGCTTTTTTGGCTCACGGTTTTCTTTATGCTGGGGATTTCGGCGGATCGCCTGTTTGGGGAGAGCCTGCCGGTCCCGACGCACTGTTTCGCGTTTGCAGCCCTCGTTCTCATTTCGGCCATGGCTGTGGCCCTGTGGCCGCGCAGCCGTATCGTGGACGGCTTCGGTTTTCGGTCTTCCGTCCTCGGTCTTACGCAGTTCGCCGTCCCTGCTCTGCTGTTCGCCGTCTTCGGAATGTGGGCATCAAGGACTGCGGCTCCCCAATTTCCTCAGGGCCTCGAACCATATCTTCACGGTCAGCAGGCGACATTTATCGCCGAGGTGACGAGGTCACCCGAATATATCAGGCAGCGGCCAGGATGGAAAAAAGTTGCAGAGATCCCGGCCTCCCCTGAATATTTTCCGGAAAAAATCCGAATCCCGCTCCGTCTCCTCCAGGCAATGAACGCCGACGGGCAAATTCCTCTGGACGCAGGCGTGCTGCTGAGCTTTCCGGCAAACAATCCCGCGGAAGGCCCCTTTTTTGTCCCCGGCGACCGTGTGCTTTTTCGGACCGCTCTCAAGGGCTTCCACAGCTTCAGAAATCCGGGCGGCTTCGATTACGTGCGTTATCAGGCCGGAAAAGGTCTCTACGCCCAGTGTTTTTTGAAGGACGAACGGCTCCTGATAAAGATGGCGCCCGCTTCCGCGGCCTTTCCCCGTTCGATGCTCAATGCGATAAGAGGCCGAATCGATCTCTTCCGGCAAAAGACGCTCCTGTGGGCTCAAAGATCGCTGGACCCCGAGCCGGCGGCATTTTATGCGGCAATGATACTTGGTTACAAATTGTTGCTGGACAGGAACTGGCAGGACCATATTCACCAAACGGGCCTCAACCACCTGCTCTCGGTTTCGGGCCTGCATATCGGAATGGTCGCCATATTCGTCTTCTGGCTGTTTCGACTCGCGGTCCGGTTCCTGTTCCCCTCAATTCTCAGCAAAACAAGCGACCAGCAGATCGCCATCTGGCCCGCCCTTGCTAGCGCAGTCCTATATGCGTTGCTGGCTGGATTTGGGACCCCAACGATCTGGAGATCCATTCTGACTCTGGCGGTGTTTTTCGGCGCCGCCTTCTGGTGCCGTAAGGCCGACTCCCTGACGGTCCTGGCCCTTGCGGCCCTGTTCATTTTGATCATGGACCCCAACAACCTCTGGCAGATTCCTTTCCAACTGACGTTTGCATGCGTACTTGCCATTATTGTTATCTATCCCCGATTCCACAGAATCAGGCTGGCCGGGATTTTTCCCGCCCTCGGGCCGGGCAGCGTGCCGGGCGGAATAATATCCCGGTTCGAAAGCGCTTTCTGGGTTTCGATAGCAATCAATATCCTGCTGCTTCCCCTCATAATTTTCTATTTCGATGGATTTGCCCTGGCGGGAATCGTCGCCAATGTCTTCCTGGTACCCTATATAGGGTTCGCAGTTCTGCCCCTGGGGCTTTTCAGCGTTCTTCTGTTCGCGTTCAGCCAAACCCTGGCCTATCCGGTTATCTTTATCGTAAACTACCTCCTTTGGGGCTGCCTGCACATGATAGAATGGTTTGCCGGTTTTTCCTGGAGTTATTTCTGGACTGGCAGCTTTTCGCCCGCCTGGCTCTTTGTGGTTTACGGGTCTTTGGGCCTTTTGTTTGCCCCTTTTCCCCGAAAACTCAAGATTGCCGGTCTTGGCGCCATGGCTGCGCTTATCTGCGGCGGCCTGGCGCTTGGCAACCAGGCCGGGTCGAACGATACGGGGGCATTGAAGGTGGACGTTATCGATGTGGGACAGGGAACGTCCACCCTGGTCAGGTTCCCCACCGGTGAAACTATGCTCGTGGACGGCGGAGGGATTCCCGACGATTCATACGATATCGGCCGAGGGGTGGTAGCTCCGTTCCTGTGGCACGAGGGAATCCGCAGGCTGGACTACGTGGCCCTGTCCCACGATCACCCCGACCACGGGCTCGGGCTTCGCTTCATCCTTCGCAATTTCGACGTGGGCTCCTTTTGGACGAGCGGAATCACGGCGGATGAGCGGCAAAGCGGGGGAACTCATTCCCACCATGAGGAGGACAGGAGTATTCCTAGCCACCTCGATGAAATCGCGTTGAAGCGAAAGATAAAAATTCGCACCTTTCCCGATCTGTTCAAAGATGTGCAAATCGGGGAGACCCGAGTGCGGCTGCTCCATCCAACCCGGGATTTTCTTGCACACGAGCCCAGGGGAGACCTCAACGCATTCTCGCTCGTGCTCGAGATATCTTTTGGCGCAACCAGGGTGATCCTGCCGGGCGATATCGGCCGGAACGTCGAAGTGTCGATTATTCCCGCCCTTGAGCAGGGGCCGATGAGCACACTTCTGGTCGGAGCCCATCACGGCAGCCGCTACTCCAACAGCGAAGAATTTCTGGACGCGCTCCGCCCTCGGGCCATTGCTTTTAGCTGCGGCTACGGCAACCAGTTCGGATTTCCTGCGTCTGAGGTGATCGAGCGCTGTGCGGCGCGTAAGATCCCTATGTACAGGACCGATACCAATGGCGCCGTGCACGCCGTATCGGACGGGCTCAAATGGACAATTACCACAGAAGCGGACAGGAACATCAATGCTCAAAAGAACCGAGAAAGGTAGAAAGTATCACAACTGAAAATCAACAACAACTTCTGGAGGCCTGGAATGCCTGCTTCCGAACTTAAAGCCGGTGAACGAACCTGCCGCACTGGAGATTCCTCCGCCATTTGGTAGCGCGGAAAGAGAAATCTAAGGTAGGATTCTAAAAGCAAATCATATCTTGAAAAATCGAAAAGTTACTACGTTGGCAAGCAAACACAAACTCATCGAGCGGCGGTTTGCATTAGGACAAAAGTTAAAGGGCTCCCCGATAGAAGGCCAGTCTCTTGGCATAGGGATGGAATATTCCCACAATAGCTTGCTGTTCCTCAGGGCTGAGAGGGCTAAAGCTTCGGCCTGTTTCTGCAAGCGTTCGAACATGAGAACCGTTGGAGCAACCGACGATGGCAACGGTGATGGGCTGTGACAATGCGAATCGGGTCAGCATTTCCGGTGTGATGCCAGCGTCCGGCAATATATAGTGGGCGGCGCCAAGCACCTTCATTCCTATCACGGCAATGCCTTTTTCCAGTGCAGCGGGCAACGCCGAATCCATGAATCCGCCTAGTGCCGCTTCGACGGGATTGACAGGCATCATAACGGAATCGACCGGCCATTCCCGTATGGCTTTCTCAAGGATTTTCGGATCATGGTGCCCGGTAACTCCTATAAAGCGTGTTTTTCCATTGGCTTTGGCTTCCAGGAACCCCTCCATCGCCCCACCGGGACGGGAGATTCGTTCAAGGTCTTCCTCGGTCCTTACGTCATGGATTTGCCACAGGTCCAGGTGATCGATGCTCATATTCCTGAGCGTTTGATCGAGATCGGCAAGTGCCCTGTTTTTGCTTCTCTCCGCTGATTTGCCCGCTTGAAAAATCCCGGCCCGGTCCTCCGGATGCTTCGACCAGACCTGTCCGTAATATGTCTCACTACCTGCATAGGCCCGTGCGCAATCGAAGTAGGTAATCCCCTGAACGACCGCTTCCAGGATCACCTTCGAGGACTCGTCTTCCTGCCCGTAAGTTCTCAAGATCCCTTCACCGCCCAATCCCGTGACGGTAACTTCCACGCCGGTCTTTCCGAATGTTCTGGTGGGTATGGCACCGATTGGCATCGCAGCTTTTTGAATCACCGAAAACTCCTTTTTCCTTATGTTAATGCAGCTGAGCAAGATTTCATCATGGTGATTGAACTCCTGAGTGGATGGTCAGAATGAAAAGATTTTAGACAGGATTAACAGGATAGCTCTCCTGGGCGTTGAGAAATGGTGGGTCGAAATCCTTGCCATTTTGGAATCATTTTGTGAGCTGCGGCAGGGGGAGAGGGAATTTTCGGTTCTGGCAAGCTAAACAAAAGAGGAACGTGAAGAACCGGGAAATTTCTTCATACCTCTGCTCAACATCCATCCCGCAGGAGTGATATGCCCGGCATCCGCTGATGTAAAATGGAGTTTGCCTTCCCCTCTAAATCCTCAACCGAGGCTGCTTGCAGAGGAGTGTTGCCCAGTTTCCTCCACTCCCTCCCTTGACAATACTAATTAGAATGATTCTAATCAACCTATTGCCACAAAGGAGGTTTCTTGGAGCCCGTACAAAAAAGACAAGAAATGGAGCAGGCGCTTCGGACGGCAGGGTATCGTATTACCGGCCAAAGGAAAGCCATTGTGGACTACTTGGTCTCCACTCTTGAACACCCTGGTGCTTATAAGATTTTTGAAGAGGTGAAGAAGGTTCAACCCAGATTGAGTTTGGCGACGGTTTACAACACATTGCAAGTTCTTACGATGAACGGCCTAATCAAGATGTTGACGTTCAGGGAGGATAATCGATACGAAGCCAACCTCTCTTTTCATATTAATCTTATCTGCACATCCTGCGGGAGAATACAGGATTTCGAGGCTGGGACGCACATGTCTCCGGAGGAGGTCCGTGAGAAGATTGGTTTCGAAGTCATGACCTATCGGATGGAATACCACGGACTTTGCTCGGAGTGCAAAGCTAAGGCCGATCAGAAGGGGGAGGACAAGAAGCTCTCCAGTGGCGGCTTGAGTCCACGAAGAGAACGTCAGGGAGGGTAGATCAGTACAGACCTTAGAGAGTTCTTCGCGGCTAGTATTGCCGGTTCGTCAAGAGGCATGCATTCTGCGTCTTGCGGTTGGGTTGGTCGAGAGTCTTTGATGATCAAAACTGAAAGTGATTTCCGTCTTCAACTACCTTTTTAAGAATTTCTATACCTTTGTATTTCTGTCCTTCGTCCGGCCCTGGACCGAATCTTTTGTTGAAAAGTGGGTGAGATATGACTGGACACGTTGCCGGCATCGAGGAGAGGACAGCGAACAGCCGCAACTTCAGGGGCATGCTCTTTGTCCCACAAACAGCTCGCCGGCCACTGACGCCGAACGTTAGCCAGATGGGCAGAGAAACAGATGTTATTCATAACTAACGCTGTTCGACAATTCACACAACGAAAGGAGTAGATATCATGAATGAAGAAAGCAAGTGCCCGGTAACGGGCACAGCTCACACACACACTGCCGGCGGCGGCACGACGAACCGAGACTGGTGGCCGAACCAGTTGAAGCTCGATATCCTGCACCAGCGTTCCTCCAAGTCCAATCCGATGGGCGAGGGTTTCAACTACGCTAAAGAGTTCAAGAGTCTCGACTTGGAGGCCGTGAAGAAGGACCTCCGTGAACTGATGACGAAGTCGCAGGACTGGTGGCCGGCGGACTTCGGCCACTACGGACCTTTGTTTATCCGTATGGCGTGGCACAGCGCCGGCACCTACCGCACCGGCGACGGCCGCGGCGGCGCAGGCAACGGCAGCCAGCGCTTTGCACCCCTCAACAGCTGGCCCGACAATGTGAACCTCGACAAGGCGCGACGACTGCTCTGGCCGATCAAGCAGAAGTACGGCCGGAAAATTTCCTGGGCCGACCTGATGATCCTCACCGGCAACGTCGCCTTGGAATCGATGGGTTTCAAGACGTTCGGTTTCGCCGGCGGGCGCGAGGACATCTGGGAACCGGAAAAGGACATCTACTGGGGCTCCGAGGACGAGTGGCTGGGTGACAAGCGCTACGCCGGCGACCGGGACCTCGAAAATCCGCTCGCTGCCGTGCAGATGGGCCTGATTTACGTCAACCCGGAAGGCCCGAACGGCAACCCGGACCCGGTCGCTGCGGCGCGGGATATCCGCGAGGTCTTCGCTCGCATGGCGATGAACGACGAGGAGACGGTGGCCCTCATCGCGGGCGGCCACGCGTTCGGCAAGACCCACGGCGCCGGTGATGCGAAACATGTTGGGCCTGAGCCCGAAGCGGCCGGCATCGAGGAACAGGGTCTGGGCTGGAAGAGCAGCTTTGGCACGGGCAAAGGCGGCGACACGATCAGCAGCGGCCTGGAAGTCACCTGGACCAACACGCCCACGAAGTGGAGCAACAACTTCTTCCGGATCCTGTTCGGCTTCGAATGGGAACTGACGAAGAGCCCGGCCGGTGCGCACCAGTGGAAGCCGAAGGGTGGCGCAGGTGCCGGTACCGTGCCGGATGCGCACGACCCGTCAAAGCGTCACGCGCCATCCATGCTGACCACGGACCTCGCTCTGCGGTTCGACCCTGTCTACGAAAAGATTTCACGGCGCTTCATGGAAAATCCGGATCAGCTCGCGGACGCGTTCGCCCGGGCGTGGTTCAAGCTGACGCACCGCGACATGGGCCCGCGCGCACGCTATCTCGGCCCGGAGGTTCCGGCTGAAGAGCTCATCTGGCAAGACCCCATCCCTGCCGTCAATCACAAACTCATTGATGCACAGGACATCGCCTCCCTCAAGGGCAAGATCCTGGCTTCCGGCCTGTCTGTGTCGGAGCTGGTTTCGACCGCCTGGGCGTCGGCGTCCACCTTCCGTGGCTCCGACAAGCGCGGCGGTGCCAACGGTGCCCGCATTCGTCTGGCGCCGCAGAAGGATTGGGAAGTCAACCAGCCTGCCCAGTTGGCGAAGGTGCTCAAGACCTTGGAGGGCATCCAGAGCGCGTTCAACAGCGCGCAGTCCGGCGGCAAGAAGGTATCACTGGCTGACCTGATCGTTCTGGCCGGTTGCGCGGGCGTCGAGCAGGCTGCGAAGAATGCTGGTCACGAGGTGACGGTTCCCTTCACGCCGGGACGCATGGACGCCTCGCAGGAGCAAACCGATGCGGCCTCCTTCGCCGTGCTCGAGCCGATCGCGGACGGCTTCCGCAACTACCAGAAGACCCGCTATGCCGTATCGGCCGAGGAGTTGCTGGTTGACAAGGCGCAATTGCTGACCCTGACCGCACCCGAAATGACAGTGCTCGTGGGCGGCATGCGCGTCCTGAAGACCAACTTCGGAGGGTCCCGGCACGGCGTCTTCACTAAGCGGCCAGAGACGCTCACCAATGACTTCTTCGTGAATCTGCTCGACATGAGCACGACGTGGAATGCAACCGCGGAAGACGATGGCGTATTCGAGGGTCGTGATCGCGCAACGGGCGCACTCAAGTGGACCGGCACCCGTGTCGACCTAATCTTCGGTTCGAACTCCCAACTCCGGGCCTTGGCGGAAGTCTACGGATGTGAGGACTCCCAGGAGAAGTTCCTGCACGACTTTGTAGCGGTGTGGAACAAAGTCATGAAGCTTGACCGTTTCGACCTCGCTTGATCGTAGCACAAACGTCTTCGAGGGCTTCTGACAGGGCGACGAAAAAACGGTTAGCAAACAACCGGTTCCAGCGGACGGCGTATCGCCGCCGCTGAACCGGAACGTTCGGCTGAAAAAGAGAAACTCCACACTTCTCTCCTATCCTTGAAAAAACGAGGTTCTGAGTTGTGTGCGTCAAGTTCTGCAAATTCGATTTGGCATATGAGTTGCCGGTTTTTGTTTCTGAGAAATCCTCACTAAACAGCAAACTAAGCGAAGGGCCGCCGAGAATGGGTCCAACCGTGACTCGTCGGAGGCGGCCCGTAGCGATCAGGCTGCCGACATTACCGCAAAGGCCAATTTTTTATGTTCCTTCAATAAATCCATATTCAGATAACGGCTTGCCTCAAGCCGGCTCTCATAAGTTTCCACTGCAAGCGCCCGGACCAACCGAAGGCAGCTTGCCGAATTTGGAAAAATCCGCACTACGTGAGTTCTTCGTTTGATCTCCTCATTGAAGCGCTCCAGCATGTTGGTTGATTTCATGTGCTTGTGGTGCTGTAGAGGCAGACGGTAATAATTTAAAGTCTCTCCTATGCTCTCTTCCACCCATGCACACAGTTTCGGATACTTTTTCTGCCACCGTTCAAGCCATTGGGCCAAGTCCTTCCGGGCCTCGGTGAGATCGCGCCGATCATAGATCCAGCGGAGTTCCTGCAAGCAGTCGTCATTGGCCTTTCGCGGCAGGTGATCAAGTGCATTACGCAAAAAATGAACATAACAGCGCTGCCAGACAGCTTCCGGTAAAACCTCCCATATAGCGCGCTTCAGTCCCGGATGATCGTCCGAGACAGCGAACTCAACCCCACGAAGCCCCCGCTCTTTCAATCCCACCAAAAAGTCCCGCCAACTGGTCTCAGACTCCCTGTTCGCCAGCTCGACGGCAAGAACTTGGCGGCGCCCTTCCTCATTTATCCCAATTGCGATCTGGACGGCTTGGCTCCGAATGACTCCATCCTCTCTTACTTTTTCGTAGCGAGCATCCAGAACAAGGTAGGGGTATGACTCCTCCAAACGTCTTTTAGCAAATTTCTCAAGACTTTCATCGACGGTCTTATTGACTGAGCTGATCGCCGAGGCCGAAAACGAGTAGCCGCACAGCTCCTCGGTTATTGCCTTGACCTTGCGGGTTGACACACCCTGGACATACATCTCGGCCAGAGCCGATACTAGAGCTTTCTCGGATCTTTGATATCTCTCAAATAACTGGGTCGAAAAATGCCCCTGCCTGTCTTGCGGGACTCTAAGCTCCAGCTTCCCTACGCGGGTTATAAGCGAGCGCTCGTAATATCCGGAACGATATCCCAGCCTGGCCGGTGATCGCTCACCCTTGCCGGCTCCCAGCGAATCGGTCATCTCCTGCTCGAGGACCTCCTGCAATACCTCTCGCAGGATATTTTTTAGAGCGTCCTTTTCTTCTCTGAAAAGGGCTTTCACATCCGACAAATTGCGCTTAAACTCAGTCTTGGTCATGGCATCTCTCCCATCGTGGGTTTGGGTGTTTTGGTTAAACAACCCGTATGCCATGACCATTTTCTTAAATCATTCTCTTTTGCAGAACTTTCTGCACATTACGCATGTTACCCTCGCCCGCCGAATGGCTGACATTCAGGCGAAGGAGGGTATCCTGCTAAAGTATCGCTCAATCCAAACCCTCCAACTCACCGAGCTGCAAGTCAGGGTCCTGGAAGCCATAACCCCCGAGAAAATAGCGGATGCCTCCCTCCTGGACCTGGCGAAAGCTTTCAAGATTTTGAAATACGCAGAACTGGGGCTAAAAGGAGAGCCCTTCAAAATTACAGGTTTACTCGGATATCTCCTTGCGATTGAGAATGAGGATAAAACAGGCCAGCAGACAAGTGCTGTGGAGGCTTCCTCAGAATGATTACCCCTGGGTTAGGTCGTGAGCCCGCGATCAATCAACAGCCGATGGATCACGTTTACCGTCTTAGAGTTCAATGTCTTACTACGGTTCCAGGTGGGATAAAAATTATCCTTTCTGGCACCGAATTAAGCGGACGGCGATGCGGGCGTCTCCGTCCTAAACAAAAATGGATTTCAATCCCCAAATCTTGTTATCTTTTCCATGCTCGACTTTGCTTCCACCAATGCGGCATGTGCATCGGCTTGTGGGTCCTTCTGCATGGCGAACTCGCAGCCAGACTCTATTACGTTAAGTGCCACGTGCGGGGCAAAGAGGTGGGCACCACGGATACTTCGGAGGATTTCGCTGGCGCCTAAAGCTTGCTCGATCTCAGGCCATTGTGCGTTGCAGCGCCGCAACTCCCTGACGTGGCCAATGAGTTCCTTTGCCGAGACCCGGCATGTCGTACGCTGAACTTGCGATCTAATTGCGATTGGACTACTCTCTCGACGGGATCTGGGTCGAGTAAGCCACCAAGAGATTCCAGCAATAATCA
Organism: uncultured delta proteobacterium; assembly: GCA_963805125.1. Lineage (GTDB taxonomy): Bacteria > Desulfobacterota > Syntrophobacteria > Syntrophobacterales > Syntrophobacteraceae > SbD1. The sequence continues at coordinate 128,425 of CAWDTD010000004.1, forward strand.
CGATAACAAGAATCAGTGCCTCGTTCTGCATAATTATTTGTCCTGGCTCATTTTCTACAATTCAAACATTCCACCGGCGCGTGTTGAGTAAGACGGTGCGAATAGAATATCGGCATGTGAATGCCTGTGCTTGAATATATCCCGTGTGTTCGTCTTCTTGAATTTCAGTCATAATCCTGAATCCGTGAACTCAAATTGAGCGAGGTTACTTATCAAACCCTTGGGATTCATTTTTTGTAATCGTTCACCGGGATTTCATTCCGGTTAGCTTTTTTCCTTGCGTTCGAAAACAGAATGAGCTATTCCATCATGCATGGAAAACACCTTCACTTTCAGAAATCGGACCTTTTCACCGGCGGACATTGCTCTTGTCCGGCAGATGATCGCCGAGCACCCGGAGGAAGGGCGGTGTGCCCTGTCAAGGCGGCTGTGCCTCGCGTGGAACTGGACCCAGAAAAACGGACAACCCAAGGACATGATCTGCCGGGGAGTCCTGTTGGATTTGGAACGCAAGGGCGCCATCCGTCTTCCCCCAAGGAAAAAGATTCCTTTCAATCCTTTTCTGCAACGAAGTTCTCCGGAAAGGATCGAGATCGACCGAAGCCCTATCGAGACGCCTTTGCAGGAGCTTTTTCCCATTTCGATTCACCAGGTGCGAAGAAGCCCCCTGGAAAAGCTCTTCAACAGCCTGATCGAGGAGCACCATTACCTGGGATACACCCAACCCGTGGGGGAGCACCTCAAGTACATGGCTTTTTCCAGGGACCGGGCGGTGGCCTGTCTTGCCTTCTGCTCTGCCGCATGGCATCTGGGGCCACGGGATCATTTCATCGGGTGGACTGCAGCGCTCAGGGAAAAGAATCGCCACTTACTTGCTTACAATACTCGCTTTTTGATTCCGCCCTGGGTCCGGTCTCCTCATCTTGCCTCGCATATTTTGGCCCGATGCTTGAGGCGGCTTTCCAAGGACTGGGAAACGCTCTATCATCATCCGGTCCACTGGGTTGAAACCTTCGTTGACGGTGAGCGGTTCAAAGGGACCTGCTACCTGGCCGCCAACTGGATTTTCCTCGGAAAAACCACCGGTAGAGGAAAATTCGATCAGGCTCGAAAGCCAAACCGCTCCGTTAAGGATGTCTATGGCTACCCGCTTGTCCGGCAGTTCCGGGAAAGGCTGTGCAATGGATAAGCCGGAAGCCGAGCGGCTCTATGATTCCGGGAAAGACCCCACCGTTGGGAAACTCCTCGAACTCGATCAGGAATGCAAAACCCTCAAAGCAAAAATCGCCGCTATTTCCACTGATTCCACAAATTCCTCAAAACCTCCCTCATCAGACGGCCCCGGAGTGAAGAAAAAGAGCAAAAAGCCAGGCCGCCGGAAACGAGGAGGCCAGATCGGGCACAAAGGCAAAAAGCGAGTTCTTCTTCCTGAAGCTGAGATGGACCATATCCAAAACATCTATCCGCAAACCTGCGAGGAATGTGGCAAGACCTTGGCGCCGCATCAATTTGAAGAACCATCCAGGCCCCTGAGACACCAAGTGTTCGATCTGCCGGAAATCCATCCGATCAAGACCGAATACCGATGCCGCGAGCTGGCCTGTTCCTGCGGCCATGTGACCCGCGCCGCATTACCTCCGGAGGTGGAGATAAGCAACTTCGGCCCGGGTGTTCATGCGGCAGTGGCCTACCTGGCTTCGGTCCACAGGGGAACCAGAAGAGGCATCGCGGAGATCATGCGCACCATCTTTAATCTGGATATCTCACTGGGCGCCATTTGCCGGATTCTTGAACGGGTATCTCTTGCCTGCGCACCCGAAACCGAACATATCAGAGAAGACATTGCCGGGGCTCAATCCCTCAATATAGACGAAACAGGGTGGAAGTCCTCTGGCGACCCCCGCTGGTTGTGGGTTTTTGTCTCCTCAGTGGCCGTATTCTTCCGCGTTGCTTCAAGCAGGGCATCGAAGGTCCTGCAATCCGTTCTGGGTGAATCCTTCTCTGGAGTCATCACGAGCGACGACCACTCCGCCTACAGCAAATATCATAAATCCAAGGTCCGCCAGCTTTGTTGGGCGCACCTTATCCGCAAACTAAAAGGCATCAAGGATGGGCGAGCAAGTCCTGATGCTTATCTTTTTGCCCGGCATATGCTAAAGGAAGCCGGAACGCTCTTCAGCTATTGGCATGCTTTCAAGGAAGCCGGTTGTACCCGCGAAGAGCTGTGGCAGGCGACCGCTCTTATCCGGGGCCGCATGAAATGCTCCTGCCTGCGCTACCGGGACAGTTCCGACAAAGGAGTGAGGTTACGCGCCGCCGGTTTTCTCAAAAACTGGGACATTCTTTTCACCTTTTTGCGCGTCGAGGGAATCGAGCCAACCAACAATGTGGCCGAGCGGGCAATCCGGCCCGCCGTTCAATGGCGCAAGATTTGCTTCGGTAATCAGTCTTGCGACGGAGAGCGATTCACCGAAAGAATCCTCACCGTTACCCGAACTTGCCAGATGCAGCAGAAGAATGCTTTTCGGTTTCTCACTCACCTCATGACCGCGTTCTTCCGGCAGGAGTCACTGCCTTCACTTATCCGCTGAAACACTCCGGTGAACGGTTACCATTTTTTTGCCAAAACTCGGGGCCGAAGCCCAAAAATTACAGAACTGGCTACTTAATGGGCGATAATTTCTCCTGTCAAATAATCAATATCTGCAAGTTGGACGGAGTTATCCCTCTGATTTTGCCGTCTTCCAAATTTTCTGCGCTCAGCAAGCCTCTGTACGCCCCATCAGCCACAGGCAAAGCGTGTATAGACGGTCCGAAAAGCCGCAAAAGCAGGACAATGACGGCTGAAGACAAGTTTGAGGCGGCGGCCTGTTCGCACCAAGCGCGCCGCCAGGTACATCAACTCCTGCATCACGGTCTTTATCCGGCGTCTTTTGGCGATATGGCGCACAGGGGTTTGTCCGGAAACAAGTCCGAGTTGTCCGATGGCGCGCAGAATATTGTATGCCAGTCCCCCAAGAGTCAGGATCAAGGCATTGGTAGCGAATTTGCCCGATGGGAGCCTTTCCATGTCCATGTCAGATTTGATCTCAGCATGGAACTGTTCGCTTGTGCCACGACCCTCGTAAAGCCCGATCACATCTTTTTCGGGCAGATCCAGTGTGGTCCACCATCCCTCGGTCTCGATTTCCGGGGTGAGAAGACGTTGCCCGCGCCGGTCGATGGTGCGCTCGACCACCCGCATCGCCCTTTTGAACATGTAGGTCTTCCCCTCGTGGACCTGTCGGATATGGACTGTGAGCAGTCCAACTCTTTTTCCATCCCTGGGAGTAGTAAGCGCGCCCTCATTGAAAATCCGCTCCGCCCATTCGACCTGGTCTTCTCTTCGGGGATTCCATTTTATGATATAGCCGACATTCCTTTTGCCCGCCAGGGTAACGCGTGTATCCAGCGCATCGTGGGCCGAGTCCAGGCGCACCAGAAGCTTTCGCGAGCTGAGACTGCGGGCTTTCTCGATGACCCGCTCAATAAAAGGGATGAACCCCTCCTGGCTGTGTTGGCTGCCGTTACGCAATTCCAATTCCAGGCACCAGCCCTCCGTTCCCAGGTACGCAGCTATGGGCGCATATCCGTCTCCTCCATTGTAGATCCGGGAGACCCCTTCCTTTTTGGTCTTGGAGTTGTCCATGCCAAAGACGTCCCAGTCAACAGGGATATGTCCTGTGTCCAGCGCAGTGATTGTCACCCGGGCTTTTTTCAAGAATCCCACCGAGCAGGAATCGGCAACAGGCCGCAGGGCGGGCGCAACCTCATCCAGACGCTGCCTCAAGGTTTCAGTAGAAGGGACGCGTGCAATTCCCAAGGATTGACTGAAGTGGTCGTCATCCCGGCAGTCCGTTATGGCTTCAAAATCGGTTTTCCCCATTGTCAGAAGCCCTACATAACTACGGAGGATATCGTCAAGACCAATGCCGCCGACCTTCCTGGGAAAGGCGTCCATTGCCTTGGTTGGCAACGAGCACAGCTTGTTTATGCACAGCCCCACGAGGGCGAGACCTGAGTGAGAGGTATAGAATTCTTTTTTGGACTGCGTGATAATAAATTGCTTCATGCTTCACCTCCCAAGTGAGTCCTTGTGAGGCGGCATAATGCCATAAAACCTAAACTATTTCAAATATTTATATAGTGAAAGACTAGAAAACTGATATTTATAAGTTCACGGATTCAGGAATATAATAGATCTATCTAGAGGAGGACTTGCGTTTATCAGGACTGAAAAGAATAAACTTAATATAGGTGACAAAATCCATATTAAGTTTAATCTTGATAATCCAAATGGAGATTTGATTGATTGTATTGCATTAATACGGAATATCTTCGATAATCGAGTGTGTGTGGAATTTATAGAAATAAAAGGGAGAGGGCAAACAACTTTGGGATTTTATTTGTTTTAGCAGCGCCCTATCAGGCGAGTCTACGTCAGAGTAAAAGAAAGAATCCCAATACTTTTTTAGAATGCTCATCGATAGCTGCGAATTTGCCGCCAATGCGCCCACCGCGGATGTTAGAAACTGCGATAGTACAATTGATAATTTCATCGTTCACTGAAAAAACAACTTTGATTGTTTCATTGAGTTGGAGCGGTCTGCCGGCTTCTTTCAAAAATCGTATCCCGTGCTGGGAAATATCTACTATCTTAACTGGAACTCCTCCGGTAGAGTCTCCGGCCGCGAAGCATGTACCATTTACCTTGAACTCCTTGCGATATTGTTTCCTCTTTTCGAAAAGCACCCCAAAAGTATTGCCGCAGCTGCATTTAGCTAAACCCGAGCGAGGTATCGCTCGATTGGAAAAGTCTACCCGCTTTGATTTGCCGCATTTTTGGCAAATGACGTACCCGTTGTCCCTTCCATCCAAGTAAATTCTTAACTTTTCCATTACTCACCCATTAAATGACTGAATACTCGAACGAAATCCAGGCCTATTCACAAAGACTGCTTTAGCAGGAAATGCCTGTAACAATTAAGTTAATCGGCTATCATCGTAATTTCGATAATTGAAAAGTTGATGTTCTCAGTTTTCCCTTTAGGAGTGTTGCGATAAATGCGTCGATAAAAGATAAAACTGATGGAGTGAGGCTTGGTAACCATGAATATTGACCGCAAGATTGCGTCAATCGGGTTATGGGTCTGGAGGTAGACGTCTGAACAATGGGTTCTTTATCGCTGATTTTGGAAATTGCGAAAAGCGAAGAAGGAAAAGGGGGAAAAGAGGTGAAAAAATCGGCATAACTTACCCCGGCAGTTACTTTTTGCAGTGGCCCAGAGGGTCATAAGAAAGTTGGGACATCTCTCCTATCCTTGAAAAAACGAGGTTCTGAAAAACGCAAGTTTTGCAAATCATATCTGGATTTGGGTGTCTTGTTTCGGAAGTCGTGTGTATCGGGCGGGGCAGGAACCCGCGATAGGGCAAAGCTTGCGGTGCGGTAAGTTAATGATGCCTTGCTGTAGTCTGGTAACTGTATGAAATTACCGGATAAGACAGTTGGCGATTAAGTTAAAATGGGCATTCATCCTGGGCCGATCGTGTTATATAACCATTTTCAACCAGTTCGGCTTCCCGGCGCCTGCCGTAATCGAGCGTTGCGCCGAGCGTATTATCCCCATATACAGGACCGATATCAATGGCGCCGTTCACGCCTCATCGGACGGGCTCAAATGGACAATTACCACAGAAGCGGACAGGAACATCAATGCGCAAAAGAACCGAGAAAGATAGAAAGTATCACAACTGAAAATCAACAACAAATTCTGGAGGCTTGGAATGCCTGCTTCCGAACTTAAAGCCGGTGAGCGAACCTGCCGCACTGGAGATTCCTCCGCCATTTGGTAGCGCGGAAAGAGAAATCTAAGGTAGGATTCTAAAAGCAAATCATATCTTGAAAAATCGAAAAGTTACTACGTTGGCAAGGAAGGTTAACTTTCACGAAGCCTGAGCAGGTGCGGATTTTGAAGGATTTATTACGTACAGTGTCAAATCCATAACTTTCTCATAAACCAGTCCCGCTGAATCTGGCCTTGGCCGCCTTTCAGTACCCAACCGCCAGCGCAAATTTATGGACGTGGGCGAACTTTTCCTGTATCGTAACATTGAGTGTGGCATTTAGCCCCGTATCAACAGGATATTACGGCTCAGTGCATCTTATAATTAGCCGCTCGACACCATAGCTTTCATTTCATCAGCCTGCTCGACAAGAACTGTCATGAGCCGACATCCAGTTTTGTGGCCTATGCCCGACCGATATCGAATTGCCGGTCAGAAATTGCCCCCCTTCTTCCGGTAATACGACCATGATTAACGAACCGCTTCCCCAGATCCAGATCAACGTGCTCGGAAAATTTGAGCTCTTTCGAGGCGAAACCCCTATAACTAAAAAAGAATGGAGCGCGGCAAAGAAACCACAGATGCTCCTCAAGGCTCTTATAACCAGGGGGGCTGAAAATGTGCTGATGGATCAGCTTATAGACGACCTGTGGCCTGACGCTTCACTGGATAAGGGGGAACATAATTTTAAAACGGTGCTGTACAGGCTCAGAAGAGTACTGGGACATACTGCGGGATCAAGATCCCCTTACATATCTTTTGAGAGGAATACGGTTTCTCTTAATCGAAGCCTGGTTCGCCTGGATATCGACGAGTTTTTCTATCTTTGCAAACGCGCAGGAAGAGCGGAGCAGGTCGGCGACCTCAAGAGTTCCATTAATTTGGGCAATTCCGCTATCGAGCTGTACAAGGGGGACTACCTGGAAGATGAGCTATATACCCCCTGGACCATGCTAAAAAGAGAGGAAACCCGCGCTCTTTATATCGATGTCCTGCGGCGCACGGCTTCACTCTACGAACGCCAAGGCAATTCGCGCAAATCAATCGAAATTTATAAGTTGCTTACAAGGGCCGATCCGGCTTTGGAAGAAGCCTACCGGAAGCTGATGCTGCTCTATTCGAATATTGGAATGAGGACCGAGGCTATTCGGGTTTATAACGAATGCAAACGGGCGCTTAGCGGGGAACTGGATGTCGATCCCGATGAGCTGACTACGTCGATATACAGGCGTATTGCCGAGAGCGGTCGGCCCGATAAGGAAAGAAAACCCCTGGATTTCGACCGGCCTCATTCCTACACGCCCAAGTATCTTGCCGAAAAGATCCTGACCCATCGCAGTGCCATAGAGGGTGAGCGCAAAACCGTCACCGTCATGTTCGCCGACTTGGCCACGGCGATTCCCAAGCTGGATCCCGAGGACGTTCTGGAAATCATCGACGGCTGTTTCCGCCTTATTCTGGACGAGGTCCATAAGTTTGAGGGGACTGTCAACCAATTCATGGGCAACGGCGTGATGGCTCTTTTCGGCGCGCCTCTTGCCCATGAGGACCATGCACAGCGTGCTTGCCACGCCGCCTTGGCCGTCCAGAACGCCATAGCGCCATACGCCGAAAGCCTTAAAAGCAGGTATGGGATCGACTTGAAGATGCGTATCGGTCTCAATTCCGGTCCAGTTGTAGTCGGGGCTATCGGTAACGATCTTCGTATGGATTATACGGCACAGGGCGACACGGTCGACCTTGCGGCCGCGACGAAGGACATCGCCGAGCCTGGCGTAATAGTCGTTTCAAAAAACGTTTACAAGCTGGCCAGGGATTTCTTCGAGTTCGAACCTGTCGGCAGTGTACAATTCAAGGAGAAGGAACTCTCTGAGGCCCACCGGCTCATAAAGTCGACAGGGGTTGAAACGAAGTTTGCCGCCTCGGTTGCCAGGGGTCTTACCAGGTTCGTAGGCCGAACGCGTGAAATGAGAAATTTAAATGAGGCGTTGGAAAAAGCCGCATCGGGAGAAGGCCGGGTTGTCGGGATCTCGGGCGAAGCTGGGGTAGGTAAATCGAGGCTGCTGCTTGAGTTTAAAAACTCCCTGCCCGGGGACCGGTGCCGGTATTTTGAGGGCCGATGCTTTCACTACGGCGAGTCCATGCCCTACCTGCCTTTGCTGGACGTTCTCAGGTCATTTATCGGAGTGAAGGAAGGCGAGCAGGAAGACAAAATCAGGCACAAACTGGAGAAAAGGGTCCTTGGGCTTGACAGGAAGCTGCAAAACATCATTCCGCCGCTCCAGGGACTTTTATCCCTTCCGGTGGAGGATAAGGAATACGAGAGGCTTGAACCAAAAGAAAAAAGGGATAAGACCTTCGAGGCCATTCGGGACTTGCTCGTTCGAATCGGCAGGGTTCGGCCCCTCGTTCTGGCGATCGAAGATCTCCACTGGATCGACAGGACCACCGAAGAGTTCCTGGATCATATGATTGGCTGGCTGCCGGAAGCCCGAATTCTCCTTATCCTTTTATATAGAAATGAATACTCCCATCATTGGGGATCGAAGCCCTGTTACAGTCAGATCGCGCTCGGGCAGCTTTCCGCTGCCAGGAGCGCGGAACTGGTAGGGGCGATCCTGGAGGGTGGATATGTGACGCCGGAAATAACGGAACTCATCGTCGCCAAGTCCGGTGGAAACCCGTTTTTTCTCGAAGAGCTTACCTTTTCCATGATCGATAACGGGGCCATCAAAAAAACCGGCGAGAGCTTCGTCCTGGCCGGAGATGCATCCGGCATGGAAGTCCCCGATACCATCCAGGGGGTAATAGCCGGCCGCATGGACCGCCTGCAAGATAGCCCCAAGAGGATAATGCAAGTGGCCGCGGTGATAGGGCGCGAGTTCGCTTTCCGCATCCTGGAGACGATCTCGGAAATGAAAGGGGGGCTCAAACCGGGGCTCGTCAACCTGCAAAGGCTGGAATTTATCTTGAGGAAGAGCCTTTTTACGGAACTCGAATATATCTTCCGGCATGCCCTGACCCAGGAGGTGGCTTATAACAGCCTGCTCGTGCACAGAAGAAAGGAGATTCACGAAAAGATAGGCCTGGCAATTGAAGAGCTTTATCCCCAGCGGCTTGAGGAATTCTACGAGATGCTTGCCTGGCATTATTCTAAAAGCAATAACAAGATCAAAGCTTACGAGTATCTAAAACTGTCTGCCTGGAAAGTCCTCGAACGGGAAGCCCACTGGGAGGCGTTTGATTTATACCGGGATGCAGTGGACACTCTGAGCCAATTCCCGGAGACGCTGGAGAACAAGAGGGAGTTGGTGCAAATTCTTTTATCGATGGCTGCTCCCATTAGGATGATTGGTTATCCTGAAGATTCGATGAAGTACCTTCAGATGTGTGCGGACGCCGCTAAGGAGATCAACGATGAGAGGGCCTGCGCCAACATCCTGAGCTCGATAGGAATTTATCACTGTACAAAAGGCGATCCCGGCATTGGATCGGTATGCCTTGAGAATGCTTTTCTGGAAGCCCAAAAATCTGAAGACTTAGATCTTATTGTTCCAGTAGGATATGATCTTACTCTTTTATATTCGACCAGGAGGGAATTTGCGCCCGCGCTTGAGACGGCCGACAAGATCTTGCCCGTCATGCAAGCGCACGGGCAGAGGGAAATGTTCGGGCGGGCCGTTTATGTGTATTCAATGACCCTAGGCTGTAAAGGCTTCGCAATGTCGCACCTCGGGGACTTCGCCGGGGCGGAATCCATAATCGCTGAAGGCTTGTCTCTGGCCACTGAGATTAATCACACCTTTACGATTGGTCATATTGAAATTACATACGCATGGTCCTATGCAGCAAAGGGAGACGGGCATGCTTGCATGGATCATTATCGGCAGGCAGTGTATTTCATGGAACCACTCAAGGCGGTAAACTGGCTCGGGCAGGCATATACCGGAATTGGTCAAGCATGCTATCTTCTTGGCAGGTATGAAGAAGCGATAGGCTATATCGAAAAGGGCATGGAAATCCAGAGCAGAGCCGGCACGCTCATGTGGAGGGCTCGTCATTATTTGTTCCTTGGTTTGGTCTATTTCGAGATGGGTGACATGGCAAAAGCAAGCCGGAACGCAGAACAAGCTCTGGCCCTGGCGCGGAAGGGCGCCGAGAAGGATCATGAGGCCCACTCGAAAATCCTGCTTGGCCGCGTCGCGGTAAGAGAGGAAAAATCCCGCCTGGACGAAGCCGAGCGAAACGTGCTCGACGGAATCAGGATATTGCAGAACCAAAGGCAGAAACCGGACGTGTCGGTCGGTTATTTGAATCTCGCCGAACTCTATCTCGATGCGGGTCAGAAGGAAAAAGCGCTCCAGCCCGTGAGGAAGGCGGAGACCATGTTCCGGGAAATGGGTATGCATGATTGGCTCGCAAAGGCGCAGGAGGCCTTGGCGAAGCTGTGACGGGTTGCCGCCGAAAGGCCGCCAAAGAGGACTGAAATTAACTGCCCGCCTGAATTCATCGGCTGCCGCTGCTTTCCATATTACCTGCCAATTCGGTATCAGACGACAATATCGGCATTTTTCCCGGATTGTCGAAAGCTGTACACCCTCCTGCTCAATATTTTTTCTACGATTACTCACGTAAACCAATTTAAAAAAGCATAGCAACTCTTCTTGAAAGATCCAGTGACCACGCCATTTTCAGCGCTCTTGAAGTCCTGCCGCCATGTGTCCGCCATGTGACTTTCATTTGGTATCAAGGGGACGACGAGACTCACGGGCCGCCTTGTTGTCTGATATTGCAGTAGGCAGGGGCACAACACGAGTAGAAAGGGAGGTGACAGAAATGACTGAGCCCAAAGAGAAGATTACTGCAGAAGCAGGGTGGCGAATATCTGCCGGAGGATTGACCGGAGCCTGTATGGCCTTTTCTAACGCGCTTAGACAGGCGATAGGCGAGGCGACACATAATGAATTCGACGAGCGAGTCTGGTATCAGTCCGGAAAAGGGGCGAAGGAATTCGTTGAAGCGTTCGGGTTGCCGGTTGGCGACGCCAGACAGATAGAGGAAGCAATGGAGCTCGCAATTCGAGCGTCCCTGTGGCCAGAGTTCGAATTCGAAGTCGTAGAAGCCACCCGAAGCCGGTGTGTTGCACGAGTGTTGAAATGTGCCTGGTATGAAAGGTGTAAGGAACAGGGCATTAGCTGGGATTTTTGTAGTGTTGGGCATGGAAGGTGGGGCGAGGGGTTTGTTGCAAGCGTAAACCCCGATTTTGCTTTCAGCCTTACCAGGACCGCGCCCGGAGGCGACCCGTATTGCGAGTTTATCGTAGAGCGGAAAAGGTAAACCTGAAAGGGCCGTGGTGCGTGTGCCTGCACATGCCCAATCACGGCGACACCGGGAGAATACGTTATTTATTTGGGTTCTCTCCGGTTTCCAGGGTTTGCAGGGAACCTTTGTTCATCCTCACTAAAGAAAGGAGGTATCACCACGAAAAAGTATTTCGTGACTTCGTTGATAGTCCTTGTTTCAATCGGCACTTTCGCTGCGGTTGGATCTTTAGCTGCGGAAGATCAGGCATCAAAGGCGATAGTGGTTGGCGCAGAGCAGATGATGGATGGAAATCAGAAAGACATAAAAAACATCTGTGGAGGGAATGGACCGAAAATTCATCTCCGTCAAGTGCCCACAACTATATGGCGAGGCCGATGATCCACCAATCAGGAGGGGACCATGAAATGCTGCGCCTGTCAAACCGAACTTCCACATGAAGCAAAATTCTGTAATGTCTGCGGAGAAAAACTGGAACTCGACTGTCCGGAATGTAATAGGCCCAATCCTGCCGGAAGCAGGTTTTGCCTCGCATGCGGCCAGCGGCTCGCTCCGGAGCCGCTAATCGAAAAACCGGAAGCCATACCCGATGCCGAGCGCAAACAGGTCACGGCCCTCTTTTCCGACCTCTCCGGCTATACGCCGATGACCGAAAAGCTGGACCCCTGTCTCAAATGTGGGGCAGAGCAACCGAAGGGGGCAAAGTTTTGTAACGAATGCGGCAATAAGCTGCAGCACACAGGACATCCCGATACTCAGTCTGAACAGTCCCCAACTCATCCCACCCTTGCGCCGGAGCGAAAACATGTAACCGTCCTCTTTTCCGATATCACCGGCTACACATCCATCACCGAAAAACTCGACCCCGAACAGGTAAAACAACTTACCGGGAGTATCTTTGCCGGGGTAAGAGAGATCGTGGCCAGGTATGAGGGCTTTATCGAGCGGGTGATGGGTGACGGCGTGGTGGTATTCTTCGGCGTACCCCAGGTCCACGAGGACGATCCGGTCCGTGCCGTCCACACCGCAATGGAGATCAACGACCTGGTGAATGGCTTAAGCACCCGCTACGAAGGCTGGGTCGGAAATTCCCTGTCCATGCACAGCGGGATCAATACCGGACTTGTGGTGACAGCCGACGTCGACCCTGAAAGAGGGACACACGGAATAACAGGCGATGCGGTCAATGTAGCCGCCCGCCTGAGCGGCCTGGCAGGGCCCGGCGAGATATTGGTCGGTGAAGAAACCCTTTGGCGAGCCAGGGAGCGGTTCAACTTTGACGACTTGGGCCTCAAGAAGATGAAGGGCAAAGCCGAGCCGATCCCGGTGTTCAAAATAATCTCCTCCAAAACCTTGACACCGGCAACCGGTGCCGCCCGGCAGATATCTTCGGAGATGGTTGGAAGAGACAACGAGTTGGCCCGGCTCGAACTGCAGGTCATGAAGCTGGCCAACGGCGAAGGCTCGGTCGTAAACGTTTTCGGCGAACCGGGAATCGGAAAATCCCGCCTCATTGTCGAGCTTAGAAAACGTGAAGTGATGAAGCGGGTCACACTTCTTGAAGGCCGGGCCATGTCCATGGGCAAAAACCTCAGTTTTCATCCCGTAATCGACCTGATGAAACAGTGGGCTGGGATAGCCGAAGGCGATTCGGATTCCGCTGGGTTTGACAAGCTGGAGAGAACCGTTCGCGCGGTCCATCCGGATGAGGCGAACGAAATCCTGACCTTCCTGGGCACGCTGATGGGGATGAAACTAAAAGGAAAATATGCCGAGACGATGAAGGGAATCGAAGGGGAGGCGCTGGAGAAGCTCATCATCAAAAATGTCCGCGAGCTACTTGTAAAAGGAAGCCAGCTTAGGCCGATGGTTATGGTTTTAGAGGACCTTCACTGGGCGGATGAAAGTTCGCTGGGGCTCCTTGAGTCCCTCTACCGCCTCGTGGAAAGGAACCGCCTTCTTTTTATAAACGTGTTCCGTCCCGGCTACTGGCGCGGGGAAACCAAAAGGGTTGTGGAAAAGGTCGGCGAGGTCCTGCACGACCGATATGTTGAAATAGCCCTCCAGCCCCTGGATAAGCAGATGAGCGATGCTCTCATCGGAAACATTCTCGATTTAAAGGGACTACCACACTCCCTGCGCGCGCAGATCGGCGAGCGGACCGGAGGGAATCCTTTCTTCATCGAAGAAATTGTCCATTCCCTGGTCGACCAGGGGGCCATTGTCAGGCGGAACGGTTCGTTCGATGTCACCGAAAAAATACATTCCGTCGTCGTCCCTCACACCATAAACGATGTGCTCATGGCCAGGATTGACCGCCTGGAAGAGAGGACACGGGAGCTGGTGAAGTGCGCATCGGTCATTGGCAGGAGTTTCTTTGACCGCATCCTGAAGGATGTCGCCACATCCATTGAAAACATCGATTCCAGGCTCTCGTATCTAAAGGACCTGCAGCTCATTCGGGACCGGATCAGACTGGAGGAACTGGAGTACCTTTTCAAACACGCCCTGACCCAGGAGGCGGCCTACGAATCGACCCTTCTTCAGCAGCGAAAAGAACTTCATCGCAGGGTCGCCGAATCCATAGAGAAGCTTTTTGAGAAACGGCTGCACGAGTTCTACGGCACGCTGGCCTGGCATTACAGCAAGGCAGACGACCCGGAGAAAGCCGAAGATTGGATGGTGAAAGCAGGCGAGGAGGCGCTTAGGACTTCGGCATCCAGTGAAGCCCTGCACTATTACAAGGAAGCCTTGAGGCTATATCTCGAAAAGTATGGTGATGCGGCGGACCAGGCAAAGCTGGCGCAGTTCGAAAAGAACATAGCAGTGGCCTATTACAACAAATGTCAGTATGAGGACGCGGTAGAATATATCGACAAAGTTTTCATTCGAATGGGAAAGCGGTCGCCGAAGCGCAAAATCACCAGGGCCATAAAGCTTCTATACGATAAATACATCATCATCCTCAGAATTTACCTGCCGTGGCTGGGGCGCAAAAGAACTCCCGACGATTCTGTAAACTCATATTTCGACCTGACTGTCAAGAAGAGCAACGCCTTGGTCCATGTGGACCCGCAAAGGGGATTCGTAGAACACATCGGTGAAATGAGGGAGAGTTTCCGGTACGATCTCTCAAAATTAGAGGCCGCGGGAGAGATACATGGCACCGTGAGCGGGTAGTTTGCCTTCCTCGGTTTTTGGAGGCTAGGCTTCTTCATCTCAAAGCATGCCCAAACGCTCGTGAGTCCGGATAAAATTCGGGCTTATAGCACCGTGCAGCAGTGTGCAGCCTGGATCAGGTACGTATCGGGGAACTGGGATGAAGTTCAGGGGCCTGACCGGGATTTGATCGATGCCGGAATAAAGAGCGGGATTTACTGGGTTGTGGGAACCTGGCTCTTTACACTTGCTGCGGCAAGAATCTGCCAGGGCAGATTCGGCGAGGCCAAAGAATCTATAGAGAATTTGGCCAGGCTTGGGGACCTTTATGATTTCGATCTGTTCAGAATCTATGCGTATCTATATTCAACCGAGCTTCTCCTGGCTTCCGGCAAGTATTACCTGGCTCGGTCGGAAGCGGAAAGGTTGGCGTCCCATTGTGCGGGAAAGGGGTTGGAAAATCATGAACTTCATGCCTTTGGGCATAAAGCTTCAGCGGAGGTTTCGATTGGGGAGATCAAAGCGGCGGAGGATTCCCTTGCTCACGCCAGGCAAATCATGGGCGGGCAAAGTTTCTGGCCTCCATGGTACGTGACTCCTTATCTGCTTGCGCAGTTCAAGTTCGACGTTTACCTGCTCGGGGATGCAGTCCATTCCAAAGATGGAAGCGCGGTTCAAAAATTAGCGAAGCAAGCCCTTAAGAGCGGCAAAGAAGCGGTGGGAATTTCGGCGAAATACGCAGCCATCCGCACCGAGAGCTACCGATTGATGGGGGTATACTACTGGTTGACTGGAAAGCAGGGCAAGGCCCTTAAGTGGTTCGATAAATCGATCAAGGAAGGAGAGCGGCTCGGGGCGCGTCCCGACCTTGCACGGACATTCATGGAGGTAGGAAAGCGCCTGTTGGAACCTGGAAGCAAATACAAAGATCTAAACGGTGTCAGCGCTGATGAGTACTTGAAAAAAGCTGGAGCAATGTTTGAGGAGGTGGACCTGCAGTGGGATCTGGAGGAACTGGAAAAGGTCCAAGCCGGTCCATAGCCGGAGTGTCGGGATTTGGTTCTACTGATCGGGCCGAAGTGACAAGAGAGCACCTGCTAAAGGCCGAGGCCA
Source organism: uncultured delta proteobacterium (assembly GCA_963805125.1). GTDB lineage: Bacteria > Desulfobacterota > Syntrophobacteria > Syntrophobacterales > Syntrophobacteraceae > SbD1. The sequence goes on from CAWDTD010000004.1 coordinate 143,902, forward strand.
TGTTCCGGGAAACGGGCATCGATTATTGGCTGCGCAAGGCACAAAACGCGTTGGCGAAGCTTTGAAGAATTCTATCAAAGGTCTGTCAATGGCGAACCCTGTGCCAATTCTTTTCAGAAGCAAGAGAATCTTAAAAACTTGCTTTAGCTCTCCTGGACCATGGTAATGGAGGGCGGTAAAACGTAGCCTTCCCGAATCATATGTTTTGTTCACTCTCAGCCCGGTCAGCCTCAAAAACTTGGCAAGCTGTACGTAAAAATGTCTTTTTCTCAGCGAGTTTAGATCGGCCATCTTTCATTCCCTTCGACCCCCCGGGTTAAACTCTCTTCCTGGTGGGTTTTCATGGCCTCCCTTCTTTGGCAGAGTCAACAAGTGGCATGATGCCCAGTCTACTCAAAGATTCCGTGAAGAGGTAAAGCGCCTTTCCTCGATTGCGAGAGTTAACATAGCTCTCCTATCCTTGAAAAAACGAGGTTCTAAAGAACGCAAGTTTTGCAAATCATATCTGGATTTGGGTGTCCTGTTTCGCAAGTCGTGTATCGGGCGGGACAGGAATCCGCGATAGGGTAAAGCTTGCGGTGCGGTAAGTTAATGATGCCTTGCTATAGTCTGGTAACTGTATGAAATTATCGGATAAGACAGTTGGCGATTAAGTTAAAATGGGCATCAATCCTGGGCCGATCGTGTCATATAACCGTATTCAACCCGTTCGGCTTTCCGGCGCCTGCCGTAATCGAGCGTTGCGCCGAGCGTATTATCCCCATATACAGGACCGATATCAATGGCGCCGTTCACGCCTCATCGGACGGGAGGGAGTGGACGATAAAGAGTGAACAGTGATCAGGACTGAGGACTGAGTAGAAAAGGGCTGGGTAGTGGTCAGGACTGAGGACTGTCTGAGGGATGGGTATTGAATAGTCGTTCATCTGCCTCCGTCTTCTTTCTTTCCCTGTACGGAGGCGCGCAGGCCGCCCACAATCCGGGCCACTTCCTCAGCTTGCTGCATGAGCCGGTCGAATGACGCATTGTCCAGGTAACCTATATCCAGGGCCACGTGTAGTTGGGAACGCACTTCCGCGCATGACGCCTTGGCAGTGGAAAGGAACTGATGAAACTCGCCGCGTCGACCGCGCTCAAACCCCTCCGCGATATTCGACATCATCGAAACAGCGGCCCGCTGAATCTGCCCGCTCAGGCCATAGTCCCTGGCACAGGCCCCGTGCCGCGTCACCTCATAGATGGCTCGGGTCAGCCCCCGGGCCTTCTGCCAGGCAATCAGGTCCTGGAATCTCTCCACTTTTCCCACACTCAGTCCTCAGTCCTCAGTCCTCACCTTTCACCCCTCATCGTAGCAGCCGTCTCGCGCACGGCCTGGCCGATTGGTTTGAATGAATGGTCAAACCAGGTGTGCAGGTATCCGTTATCGGCTACAAGGCAAGGCGGGTCTCCAGGTCTGATCGGCTTTTCTTCGACATTGACCCGAAGCCCCAGTTCCTTTCCGGCTATTGCGAGCAGTTCGCGTACCGATACCCCCGCCCCGGTTCCCACGTTGGAAACCAGCCGCTCCCGAATGGAGAGTTCAGCGATTGCCCTTATGTGCGCCTGCCCAAGGTCCATCACGTGTACGTAATCGCGCACGGCCGTTCCGTCGGGCGTGGCGTGATTGGTTCCAAAAAGGGAGAAAGTGCCCCCTGAGATGGCCGCTCTTATAAGGTTGGGCAAGACGTGGGTTTCCGGTTCGTGTCTTTCGAAAATCTCCCCCTCGGGATCGTTTCCTATGACGTTAAAGTAGCGCAGCATAGCATGCCTGAGTCCGAGCACAGGGGCGGCCGCCGATATCACCTGCTCGCACATCAGCTTGGACAGACCATATGGGTTGGTTGGCTCCTGCGGATGGTCTTCGCGCATGGTCGGTGTCCTGGAGTTGCCGTATGTCGCGCACGAGCTCGAGAATACCAGGACTTTGGTGCCGGCCCGCTTCATTGCCTTCAGAAGCGATATCGTACCGTTTACGTTGTTGTCGAAATAGACCTCGGGCAACCGGGTTGACTCTTCAACATAGGCCTTCGCGGCGAAATGAATGACCCCATCGATTCTGAAGCCTGTCAAAGCGCGGAAAAGGGCCTCTTCATCACGGATGTCCCCGAAGGCGAAGGGCCCGAACTTCACCCATTCGGCCCAGCCGTTTGACAGATTGTCGAAAGCCACCGGGACGTGCCCTGCCCTTTTCAAAAGCTTCGATGTATGTGAACCGATGTATCCCGCTCCACCCGTAACCAGAATATTCATATGATCTCCTGAGATGCTGGTTTTTCTTCCCCTCAAAGCTGTCTATGTCTTTTGCGGGGCTTATATACAACCTAAATCGACTTGAAATACTATTCTCATTCGGTTATTTTCCTTGCGGTCTCAACCCCATAGACCTGAGCTGTCTTTACACCAACGGATACTCCTTCAGGATTGGAGTCCTGGCTGACCAGCGGCCATATCCATCTCGTAAGATAGACTTATTTACAACCCAAAAGCATTCTTTTTTAAGCTCCAAAAAAAATACCACGCTGAAGCGGCGGTGTGTGGCCTCCCTTAATCGATAATCTGGTCATTCAATTTACCGCCTTTAGGCCGAAGGTGCCTCGCGGAGCGCGGAAGGCCGACCGCTCATTCTCGACAGCCCGGTCCCAACCCGGTTCCCAACGCGACACGGGGCGGCTGCGGGAGGCATTGAGATCAGCTCGCTTTTATTGCACCGGCCAATTTTCATCCCGGCAGACCAGGCGCCATTTGAATTACTTTCAAGCACTTGGGTTTAGGTGATTGGGCGAACAGCAAATCCTTTACCGGAAAAATGTCGACATCGCAAGGGATGCAACTCGGGATTTTACTGCTCCCTCCAGTAGAGGCCAAGAAGTCGCTGATGGGGCTGGCAGAATTAAGTGTATTATTATTCACTGATTTTAGGAAGATATTTCCAGAAAAAGTCGCTATTGACAGAGATCTAAAGGATCGTTATAAGTGAATTAATATTCACATTTGGGGCCTTTATGAGCATTGAACGGATTCCAACGGAAACAAGGCGGGAACAAATCGCCCAGGCAGCCCTGAACCTGATTGCGAACCGGGGTGTTGCCTCCCTGAGTATGGCCGTGCTGGCTCGCCGCATCGGGGTTGTCCCATCAGCCATTTATCGACATTTCGACAGCAAGGATAAGGTCCTGGACTCCGTGCTGGACCTGCTTCGGAAAAAGCTTCTGGGCAACGTTGCAATTGTCCGGGACGATGGAACCGATCCCCTCGATCAACTCAAACGGCTGCTTGCGTTGCATATCCGCCTGATCCTCGAATACCGGGCCCTGCCCGGGTTGATTTCTCCGGGGACATCTACGATGGGCACCCCGAGCGAAAGAGGCAGATTTGCAAAACAGTGAGGACATATCTGGCTGAGGTTGCGGCAATCATTCGAGAAGGCCAGAGGCGAGGCCGCATAAATCCGGACCTCGATCCGGACATGCTGTCTGTTGTTTTTCTCGGGTTGATTCAACCCTCCGCCATTCTCTGGCACCTCAGCGATGGGGAGTTCGATGCGGGCAAACAGGTCGAGAGAGCGTGGCCCTTTTTCTATGAGGCGGTAAAAGCGGGTAAGCTCTCAACCGGGCTTGCTCGAAAGGAGAAAACTCGTGAAAAGAATCAATCTCTATGAGGCTAACGGCTTTGGGGAAAAGACCTTCAAGAATTTACTGGTCCACGATTCCCCCTACTTTAAGATTCTCAACTTCAACTTCAAGGCCGGCCAGCAATTGCCGGTGCATTCCCACGACATAGAGGGTGAGGTAAGCCTTGCCGTGCTGGAGGGAGAGGGCGAGTTCCTGGGCAAGGATGGCGCGACCCTGCCCGCTCGGGCCGGGGATGTACTAATCTCCCCGATCAGTGAACCACATGGTCTAAGGGCTAAGACGGATCTTCGCCTCCTGGTGACTATAGCCCCACCTATCTAAACGGGCACGAAAAGGGGTCAATCAGGAGCAGAAAGGAGGGTTCCGCAATGGGAAGCCGAGTTGTTTTAGACGAAGAGTGCTGTATCGGTTGCGGCAGTTGTGCAGAGCTTTGCCCGGATGTCTTCGAGATGGATGAAGAGACGGAAAAGGCGCACGTGATCGACCCGGAGAGCGGCGGTGAAGAGTGTATAGAGGAAGCCATAGCGTCATGCCCCGAGGAATGTATCTCCCGGGAATAAAGACGCTGACAGAGCCGGACAATCGTTCAAGCCGGTGCACAGCAACAAGCTATTGGACACATAATAATCTGCCGGATGGAGGCGACGCTATGTTTGTCGTTTTGATTTCTTTCCCGCCCATAAGAGCAGGTAAGGATGCAGAGTTTCGCGATTGGTTTGCCCGGTCGAACGAGAGGTTCTCTCATCACAAGGGCTTTATCGGGAGGAGGCTACTGAAGCCGGTGGGGGAAGGCAACTACGCGGCTATCGTTGAGTTTGAAAATCGAGATGCCTTCGACGCAATGCATGGCAGTCCCGACCATGACATGGCCGGTGAAGGTGTGAGGCCATTATTTGACGGCAGGCCCGCACCTCACTTTTATGAGGTGCTCGTAGGGTAAGCGCTGGTCTAAAATTTACGCAAAATCAGGGGGAGACCAGGTCCCTGTGTCCCGATGCCGGGCAGTGCTGAATCCGGCTGTGGCTTCGCCGCCTGAAGGAACCGGATTGCTCTGTTTGAGTTTCTGGAAGTATGGTAATAGAATAACAAAATCGGTGGAAAGCATCCGAGAAGACCGACAATTCCGGGAGGTATCCAGGACAATTGGCTGACACACAATTCCAGTACGTAAAGGTGCATACCCTTTCCAATCGCTTCGAAGCCGATGTGATCGCGGATGCTTTGAGGCAGGAAGGAATAACGGTGCTCGTGAGGTCGTTCGAGGAGACGCCCTATGCGGGCCTGTTCGTTCCCCAGAGGGGCTGGGGGCGAATCATGGTCCCGAAAGAAATGGCCGATCAGGCCCGCGAAATCATATCCGACCTGGCCGAAAAAGAAGAAGGCGACGAGCTGCCCAATGCCGGCGACTCGCAGATCGAACCCTGGTTGTGGGATGCTCTGAGGCAGGCCGACCCCGGGGAGATCTCGTCAAGGGCCCTTGTAGAATTTGACCTGGAAGAAAACGTCTATGTTGTTCCGTTCCTGAACACTGCGGCTCTGTGTTATCCCGAAACAGAGGAAATCGAAGTACTCGGGGGCCTGGGAGATTTTTCAAAGGACTTCCAGCTCAACTTGCTGATTCTCCATTATCTTCTGCACGCTCAGAATAAATCCCTGGCCAATGATTGGGTAAGCGAAAAAGACCTTCCCGGCGGGAGCCTTTTTTTTACCGCGTCGCACGCGCTTCCAACCGAGTCGTTAGCCGGTGCGTTCGATGAGCGCCCGAGTGTTGTCGACGACGCGGCGCGAAGCATCGGTGGCGAAAAAGTCAACCTTGGGGGCCTGTCCTACCGGTTCAGGATTCTGCCCAGAATTCCCATCCTGATAATTTTTTGGGTGCGCGATGAAGAATTCGAGCCTTCCTTCCACATCCTGTTCGACAAGACGATCTTCGTGCATCTCAGCTCACTGGACCTTATCTGGGGCCTTGTAAACGTCTTTGCCCGCGCTTTGCTGGATGCCGGCGCTTCCGTTCCCGAAAGTAATTAAGAACGATGATATCCCTCAGGCTTATCTCCCTGGCTCCTACACAGACCGAAATAGTGGCGGCGCTCGGCGCCTTCCAAGATTTACTGGGGGTGACCGAGGATTGCGACTTTCCGGCTCCCGTGCGCCGCCTCCCCCGTTTTGGATCGTGGTATTCGCCCGACATAAGGGCGATACTCGATGCAGACCCCGATTTGGTCCTTACGTTCGGGTCGCACCAGGGAGAAATCCGCAGTGTCCTGGAAGAGTCAGGACTGAGTGTCTATCACAGCGAACCCCCCACAATTGCCGCCGCGCTCGCCACCTTCGGCGACATCGCATCGCTTATCGGCAGGACGCAGAACTGTGGACCGTTGATAAATTCCCTCGGAGAAAGGCTCGATCGCATTCGAAACAATCTTGAATCAGCCGCCCGGCTCCGGCGACCATCAGTTTTTCGCATTATGAACTGGGACCCGCTCATTACGCCCGGCCCCGGGGCCTTCCAGAATGATGTGATAGAGTTTGCCGGAGGCCTCAACACGGCGGGAGACGGTCCGGCGGCCTACTTCGTTTGCGATCCGGAACAGATTCAGGCCAGGGACCCGGAGATAATCTTTTTCTGCGAGCCGAAGATCGAAGCATACCTGGAAAAGGACCCGAAGTGGGCAACGGTCAACGCGGTGCGAAACGGCCGGGTTTACCTGTATGATTGCGGCCTCTCGTGCCGCTCCGGCCCCAGGATAGTCGATATGGCCGAAGAATTGAACAGGGCGGTGCTCGATTTTTTGCATCGAACGACCTCCTGACAAGTTCCGACCCCTTGATTTACCTCACGTTGACAATTATTCTCCCTTGGTACAACCGCAGCCGACCGGGCGCGAATCATAATTCTCAGAACGAACGCCGGAGCCTCCATTACGAGGCAAAGAAAGACATTCGGGAGCAAACAAAAGCCTATGAACATGGACCGTGCTATATTCGACCTCAAGATTAGTGTTGAAGCAACCTCACTCTACATACTCCTTTGTGCGCTCATGGACGGCGGGCAGGCGCCCACCCTGGAAAATGCCCTCCCGAAATGGACCGGGACCGGGGAATCGCTTTTAGCTGCCGCCCAGGAGCTGATCGCAAGGTGTGTCATCACCGGCCCCGTCCCAATCCCCAAAGAGATGCATCTTCATCCCAACACTCGTGACAGATGGTGTTGATATGAGTGGCTGCTGATGCCGCGCGAAGGGTCGCCACTACCCCCGGTAAGATAGACTTATAAACTGCAGTGACTATCACGCCCGTTGGGGGCGGGCGCGGGAGGCCTTGAAATATTCGGCGGCAAGCTCGACATAATGGACCCAGCCATGCTCGATCGTTGCCCGTTCGTTATCCCCGGTCTTCTTTTTTATCCTGGCGGGAGATCCCATTGCGACCGATCCGGGCGGGACCTCGAAGCCGGGCGGAAGCAGGGAGCCTGCGGCGACAACCGAGCCTTTCCCAACCTTGCAGCCATCCAGTATGATCGATCCAATTCCAATGAAGCATTCGTCTTCGACTGTACACCCGTGAAGGACCGCACTGTGGCCGATCAATACGCGGTCCCCGATGTTCAGCGGGAATAGATGCTGGGTTGGATGAAGCACGCAGTTGTCCTGCACGCTCGTGAACGATCCAGTGCATATGTGGTGAACGTCGCCTCGAACCACGGTATTGAACCAGATGCTGCTGCGCTCGCCGATGACAGCGTCTCCTATAACCCGGGCGCCCGGGGCTATGAAAACGTCTTCGGCGATCCGGGGCAAAATGGTTCAATAGGCAAGTATACTCACTGTTTTATTCACCTTTGCGGTTTTCCCGTTTGAGTTGTTTAAGATCGAGGATTCCGGCTATCGTCAATGAAGTATATTTGACGAATTCTTGAAATTGCTCGGGGCTTAGCCTCCCCCTGGCCGGGCTGGGAACTGAATCGGGCAGGCTGAGTGAGAATGGGGCGTTTCGCAGCTCCGGCTTTGAGGCCACCTCGAATTCAGGTTCGAAGGCGTCGGAGAAGTATTTATCCTGAAAGAGAGCAAACTTGAGCGCATGTGCGGTCGCGTCGAGGATGGCCGTGCGGCTTTTATCGATCTTGTTTTCGGCAGCCGCCTTTCGAATGCCCGCAAGGCATTCTCCCCCCTGAGTACAGGCGATATGGCCGTTGCGATTTGCAAACAGCATGGAATCCATGATTTCCTGCTCGGATATCTGAACGATTCGCACCGATCCTTCCCCGGCGATTTTCCGGTACTGCTCGACGAGCTTTATCACGCGCGGCATGGAAACAGGATTTCCGATCATGGCCGCCTGGGCGACACTCGGCCGAACAATCACCGGGCGAAACTGCCTCCTGGCTTCCTGGGGTTCGAGATAATAGAGGTAAACCGGGTTTGCATGCTCCGATTGAACTCCGATCACGGCAGGCAAAGAGTCGATAATGCGAAGATCGTACATTTTGAGAAAGCCTGCCATTACCGCCGTTATGTTGCCGGCGTTTCCGATTGGCACTACCACTGCCAGCCCGCCCACCTCGTAATCGAATGCCTGCGCAATCTCGTAGCTGTAAGATTCCTGTCCCAGAATTCGCCAGGCGTTTTTGGAATTCATGAGCGCCACGGAGAAGTTTTCCGTGAGGTATTCGACAACTTTCATGCAGTCGTCAAAGACGCCCGGAATCATAATGACTCTTGCGCCGCTTCCAAGTGGTTGGCCGAGCTGCTGGGGCGTCACCTTCCCCTGGGGCAGAAGAACAGCCGATTTTACATTTCCGGACAGATATGATGCGTAAAGGGCCGCCGATGCGGAAGTATCACCCGTGGATGCGCAGATCGCCAGAACGTCCCGGACGCCCCGGTTGCTTATGAGATAATTCAGGTAGCTGAAGGCACTGGCCATCCCGCGGTCTTTGAAGGACGCACTCGGGTTCTGGCCGTCATTTTTGTAGTAGAACTCGATTCCGGCCCAGTCCTTCATGGCTTCATTGGCCAGCACCACAGGCGTGTGCCCCTCACCTAGAAAAACAATGTCTTCCAGAGGTATTATCGATCCGATCAGCTCATGGAAGCGGTATATCCCGCTGAGCGCCGGGACATTCAACATTTTTCTGTAATCGAAAATTCTGCGCCATTTCGCCCCTGGGACCTCTTTTAGGCGCTCCCACTTACTGTCTTCTATAAGAAGAACCGAACCGCACTTCCGGCAGGTGTAGAGAAGTTCCTCGATGCCGAAACAGCTCCCGCACCCAAGGCAGCGGTAAATGTATTCGCCGCAGATTTGGGGAATAACGCAAACCTGCATCTCCGAAGGCAACTGATCTACTTTCATGCAAACTCCGGGTGGACCAAAAATGTTGTAAAGTCGCTTTATATCGCTGCGTGGCAATGAACTGGCCCGTGCAGGCGCCTGAGCAGTAAGTATCAAATATACCAAAGAATTAATCAAGCGGTTAAAAAAACTCATCAGTCCCGGTGAATGGTTCGCCGGCGTTTTGCACTAAAGTGTGGCAAAAAAAATACACCATTTGCCGGCGCGTATTATTTTCCCCACACATGGAATTTGTATTCAAGACTTGCCATTTTAGACCGCCACGTGTAAAAGTACCTCCCGGCTGGTTTAGAGAAGATCGAACAGCCGGGAAAAAGTTTGGCACAAAAGATGCTTGGAAACGGCGCGGAGGTTAAAAGGGGTGGGGATTTATTTCAAACAGCACACTATCGGCCAATCCGTGTGGTGCAGCGGGGTGGCGTTGCACTGCGGCCTGAAAGTGGCGCTGGTTTTGAAACCTGCTCCGGTCGGTCATGGTATCAGGTTTCTGCGCACAGACATACCCGATGCTCCATCCATCTGCGCTCATTACAATAACGTAGTCAATACATTCCAGGCAACTACGATCGGCTCGGCAGGCGTAGCCGTCTCTACCATCGAACATCTCATGGCGGCCCTGTACGGATGCGGCGTGGATAATGTACTGGTGGAACTGAGCGGTCCCGAGGCGCCGATTTTCGACGGAAGCGCCGCGCCCTATGTGAAGCTGATCCGAAAAGCCTCTGTCCTGGAACAGGACTGCACGAGGAATTTCCTGACGATCCGCAAGCCCTTTATCGTCGCCGAAGGCGATTCGTTCCTGATGGCAACTCCATCTGACCAGTTCCAGGTCCGCTACGAGATCGATTATCCGCATCCGCGTGTGGGGAAACAGGAGTACTTTTGGGCGTTGAAAAATGGCAGTTTCGGCAGGGAAATAGCCAAGGCGCGAACATTTGGGTTTCTTAAAGATGTTCGCAAGCTTCAGAAAATGGGCTTGATCCAGGGAGGCTCTCTGTCCAACGCTGTCGTCTTCGACGACCATGAACTGCTCAACGTCGATGGCTTTCGTTACTCGGATGAATGCGTGCGACACAAAATTCTTGACTTCATAGGCGATTTGGCCCTTACAGGCTTGCCCGTACTGGGAAAGTTCCAGATCCGAAAGGCCGGCCATGCCCTCCATAGCCGTTTCCTGACCGAGTTGATGGATGGAAAAGGCTATGCCGCCCCAACACCGGTTCTCATTCCACCCGATTATCTAACGCCAGGGGTCTCTGCCCTCGCCTGATGATTGCCGCTTGCCCAAGCTTCTCTTTCCCCGGTCACTGCTTCCGGAAGTTCCGTTTGACTATTTTTAACACCGCCGACTCAGCTCCCGGACAAAGAACAAATATTTACCGCCGGGGTGTTTGTGCATTTTTTCTTGACTCGGGGCCGGGTTTGTACTAATTATCTCATTGTTCGTTTACCTCCTAAGTGTTGCTCTCCCCCGGGGGATGGGGGACCCCGGGGGAGCAAGCACCTTCAACCCGCATTCTGCGTGCTTCAAATCTTCCAACGAAATGGCAAAAAGTCCTGGAGTCCTTCTCGCTTCACCGCTAAAGGATACGATTGCGCCCTCGTTTTCGAAACTTTCCAGCGTTAACATCGAGGGGCTTTTCAACCCGGCCGCTCTGTGGCAACTCGCCCCGGGGGTCCGGCAAGTGCTGCACACCGCAATTGGGGGGAGCGTGAGAATCGTATTGCGCACCGCGCTGACTGCGGCGCTGGTGATACGGAGGTGCGTTCAAGATTGTAGTAACGCAAAAGAGCGGGGCAATGATTCCCCTCAATCTCCAGGCTCCGCCAGGCGCACACGCGCAAGCGCGTGTGGCCGAGCGCTCGGCGCTTGCGGCGACTGGCCCACGCGTTGCGCGGCACCTCTTGAGCCCGCCGCCGAAGGCCGCGGGCAACTTGGCTGGCGGCCCCGCCGCCCCGCGAAGCGGCGATGGGGGTGTGGGGGTTGGGGGGACAGCATGTCCCCCCAGCCCCCACGTTTTTAAACGCTTTTAATACTCTCTTGAACGCAACTTCCTATGAGCCCTGTTCTATGCCTTTTTCTTCCCTCGGGCCGGAGGGGATAATTCGTTATTCGGCTGGCCTTACGGGGCGGTATTCGTCCTGGCGCCGGGCGAATGAAGTTATGACAACTTTGGCCCGCTATCTCACTTTTGTGAACGCCCATCGCCTTGGCGGCAGCCTCATTCAGGTCCGCGATGGTATGGCTTTTGACATCCACCAAAATTATCAATCCCGGAAAGTCATCAAACATCACGCGCTCAAAACTCTCTTCGTTCCTTGCTCCATTCTGTTGGTCCGAATTGCCCGTTTTGATTCTTTGGACCATATCCCCGGCAAAAAGTCCCAATTTTTCTCCCATCGAGTAAAGAGTGCAAACTTTCCTATCAGTTTGAAAATCCCGGAACCCGGCCGCAAAAGGGCCTGAGCTTCGAAGCCGAACCGACCCCGATTCTCTTGTGATACGCTTCTGTGCCCATAGGGGAAAGATCGCTTATACCAAGTTGCGGCCCATACGGGTAAGAATTGGCGATTGGAACCCCCCTTTTCTAAAGGGGGGCAGGGGGGATTTTGTGAATGGAGGTTTTACCTCTTTGAGCGCAACTTGGTATTAATTCTCGTCTTGTCCGAATATATGGGCTGTTTCCCGGGATGGGATAAGAGCGAAAAGGTGTCGCTGCGGATGGAATCCGGTCCGGTAAACTAAACGGCTTTGCACTCAAATTTTTCAACTTTCGATTCACTCAGGCAAGTTTCAGTCTGTCGAGGTATTTTTGATATGAGTCGTCTTTGGGGCGGGCAACCTCTGCGGGGAAAGACTTTTCCAGAACGAGCGCTATCTGCGTTGTACTGCGAAACCGCCTCATCGGGTCGCATGCCAGGCAAGTCATTATGAGCTCGTTCAGGATTTCGGGAATCTCGGGTCTCCATACTCTGGGCGGCGAGGGGTACTGTTCGCAGTGCTGGATCTCATATTCGCCGAAAGAAGATGCCTTGAACGCCGGGAGCCCTGTCAGCATTTCGTAAAAGAGCGCCCCGAAAAGATAGATATCGGTAAAAACCGGAGGTCTTTTGCGCGCAAGGTAGGCCCTGAATTGTTCAGGCGCTCTGTAGGAAAGATGGGAGAGCGGCAGCTCTCTTAAGTTCGCACTGGCCGGGCTGGCCTTTTCTATCTCCTTCCACAGGCCGCCGTTGTATATCTTGAGATAGGGTTTGTCCCTGCGCAGAAGGACGCGCGATGGACGCAGGTCGAGATGGAAAAGGTTCAGTATTCTGCTGTCCGAGGCCATATGAAGATGCAGGTCCCCCAGCGCTTCCAGCACCTGATAGCCCAATCTCACGGCAAGAGAAATCGGCATGCTCCCGCCCGCTGCCAGCAGGTCGCTCAACGAAAGCGGCAGGTGTTCCCGAACTATGAAGAAGTGTCCGTTTGTATTGCCGAGATCATAGATCCTGACCAGGTGGCGGGAATTGATCAACATCTGCCTCTTTGCCCAGAAGGCGAGCTTTTCATCTGAAAGAGCATTCCTTAGTTTTCCGCTCAAGGACTGTCCCGCATATTTTTTCCCGCCGTTCTCTCCTGCCAGTTCCACGACCAGAGAGCTCGATCCGATGTGCAGCAGGTCGGTGACCCGGTAAGAAAGAGTGCAGCCCGTGAGAGTCCTGCCCGCCCGGTCCGCCCACGATGTGACCGTATGACCGATGACAGGATCGACGCAGTAGGCGCCCAGTGAGAGAACCGATGGATTTACCGGTTCGGATTTTGGCTGCCGGTCTTCCGGCTCGGTCTTTGTGCTCTTTTTTGCCATGGCCGTCGTGCGGGCATATTCTTTTTGCCGGGCCTGCGAACACTTCGAGATCTTTGCCATCACCGTTTCTTTGCGCTCGTCCGTAACACTTTCATCCGAATAGACATACTCATAGAAGCGGAATGTGTCTTCCCATCTCCGCAGGTTGGCGGCGCAGTCCCCGCAGTACTCCCAGCATTTGAGGCGCTCAAACCCGAGCCCGGCTGCCATGCTGAGCTCCTCAATGGCTTCCTCCCAAAACTGCCCGTCCATGAGCGCTAGGCCATAGTTGTAAAACCGGGCGGGATCGGTTGCCTCAACCCCTTCCTGTGGAATGCTTTCTACGCCCGCACGTTCATTGAGGCTGATGAGAATTGACTCGGCGCGGGAGCGTATCTCCTCCCTTGCCAACTGAGGGACATCGTCTTCTTCGATTTCAGAAAGTATCCCTTTGACGATGTCGGCAGTCCCATCCACCAGGCCCTGTTCCATGCACAGACGCGCTTCCGACAAGCGGCCGAGAAATTTTTGAACTAGCTCTCCGGGCGCCATTGCTTAGCTCCGCGAACGCTCATTGGCCCTCGATCTTTTGCTCGAGGGGCGAATCGGCGCCGCCTGCGGCCCTGCCGCCTCTAAAGCCGATCCGGCATGGAAAGCAGGCTGCGCCCATCAAAAACGGGCACCAAAAGGTGCGATTTGCTTCCAAACGGGCCCGGAGCCCCCTCAGTTGAGGCTCCTGCATCAATTTCCGCATCGACTATGAAATGGACCATTTGGCAGAATATGATCTTGTGGGTTTGTCCATCGCTTGCCAGGACCGCCGTTGGCCCGCTCGTCACGGCCTGGTCCGGCGAATGGGGCTCAAACGGTTCGAACCTGTAAGATTTGAGTTCTTTCGCCGGCAGTTTTGCCCACTCCCCAAGAACCCCGCTCTTGATTCCCCTCAAAGGGGGCGTAAAATCACCAAGAGTTGCATATCCACGCTTCAAGATTTTGACGCCCTTCTTTCCAGGTGCGCGCGCCACCCTGAGCACGCAGGAAGCGGGCAACCCCAGGCATTTCCCGCATAACGCGATCAGGAATAGATTTTCACGCCGAACCAGCGATGGCGGGTGGGCAGGCTTGATCTCGACGCTCCGCGAGGGGGTTTCAGCCACGGGTTCTGCGCCCTTGGGCCCTTGCCCCTGCATATTGTCTGTTGCGTCGCGCAAAAGATCGGCCTGGTCCTTAATCGTGCTTCCGATCCCGTTCAATCTCTGCGCTATCTGGACAAGAGCCGGTGTTCTCCGAAGAATCGTCTCGATTTGCCTGAGACGGGCCAGCTCCGTATCGATGATCTCCAGGTTTTGCGAAGGCGAGCGGCAGCTTTTGTCCGTCAAGTTGGCTCTCTTCGCCTCGGCTTTGACTGCGAGTGCTCTTCGGCGCAGTTCCTGAAAACGTTCGATAAAATCTCTGAGCCTCCGCTTCTCATGAGGTCCAATCTCGCCATCCATGAGAAGCATGTGCGCAAGCAGTCCCTGAGAATCGCGTATCAGTTGGACCAGCGTGCTGTTTACTCCACCGGGTCTATCCATAAGCCGTTTCAGAATGGCTTCCATAATCCTGACAACAGAGTTCGCATCCGGGGATCTTGAGGCAAAGGGTTTAAGCTGGTTAAGGGCCGCAAGGGATTTTTCTATGTTTTCCCGGGAGAATTCCCAGTCGAGGCTCAGGTATGCGGCGTTGAATATTTCGATTAGTCTGGACAACTCGTGGAGATGATATTCCTGAGAGTCGAACGTATCGGCAACCGGCGCTTCGTCATATTTCGCATGCGTTGACGCTTCAAAAGGGTTGTGAGAAGGGCCGCCTTCCTTTTGAACGGCTGGAAGGCTTTTGGCATCTGATGCAGGGGGTCCGCTCTCCATCGTCTCCGGCTGCTCCCGGTTGTCGATCTGGGCCGGTCCTTCGTCCCGGTGCGGCTTGGCCGCCGGGACAAGAAGGGCGTCTATTCCCCTGTCGATTTCCAGCTCGAGAGCTCGCAAATCGATTCCCACCCTTGTTTCGCTTTGGCGCGCTTGTTCTTCAGGCATGAGCTTTCCCTTTTGAGACAGATTGTTTTGAGAACCTAAAGCAATGGAAAAAGTTCTTTCGGCCTCAGCAGACAATTTGGCCGCCGACCTTCTGGATTACGCTTCTTATCGTTCGTTTGCTTATCTCGCGCAGAGTCTCGTAAACGCCGTTTCCGAAGGCTGCGCTGGCCTCGAAAGAGGGCACGTTCAACCCCTCGTTCAGATCGCATTCAAGTTCCGCTACGGGCAGCAGCGGGATATTGGATTCGCTCAGGTCACGTTTGTTATATTGCAGCACGAGGGGTACCTGCCCGATCGAGAGCCCTTCGTCTTTCAGGTTTTCAATAAGGTTCTCCAGGCTTTCGATATTTTTGTTTTTTTGCACTTTGAGGGAGTCCGCCACGAAAACGACTCCGTCAACTCCTCTTAAGACAAGTTTTCTCGTGGCGTTGTACATGACCTGGCCGGGAACGGTGTAGAGCTGGATGCGTATGGTCATGTTCAGCACCTTGCCGATATTGAGAGGCAGAAAGTCAAAAAAAAGGGTCCTGTCCCCCTTTGTGTCGATGGTCACCATTTTGCCGCAAACCTGTCCGGACATGGACCCATGCACATAGAGCAGGTTCGTCGTCTTGCCTCCACGGCCGGGGCCGTAGTAAACTACCTTCGCCTGGATTTCGTTTTTGCTAAGATCTATGAACGCCACGCACTTTTTCCTCCAGGCTCTCCAAATATCCCGCGCATTTCGCTTATTGCGCTCCCCAGCTTGAGCCGTATCAGACCAAGTGAAACATTATCATTGAAGAGCGTTATAATGAGATAATCCCTGGCCAGGCGGCTAAAGTGCACATTGCGCTTGCCTCCCTTGTGGTACAGGAGAGCGAAGTCCTGCTCGCCGATCAGCCTCGCTATCTCGGCGGTTGCCGCGAAATTGGCCGCCGAAACCGCTGCCAGAGAGAAAACATCCTCCATTTCCAACGAACCGCACTCCAGGATCAAATTGCCCGAAAGATCGGCTAATACTACGTGTTCCGCGCCCGAATCAAGAAGCTGGTCCGAAATAATCTCCAGGAGTTTTCCAATATCGTTTTTTGTGAGTATCAGGTTCATTGGTCGACGTTCTCCAAGTGGTGCGACCGCGCGTTAAAGAAATTATGCAAGAACCGTGCGGACCATCTGGTAAAGTTATTTGATGCCGGCGAGCTCGCTTTTAAGCGGATGGTTACTGTCCAGGTTCACAAACTTGAGGGGCGCTGCGAGCGCCTGACCATTCGCAGATATGGAGCACAAAATCTCCTCGTCGCCTTCGGTATAAAATACATCGGTAATCTCGATCTCATCGGAGACGCCAATCTTTTGGCCCTCTTTTTCCAGGAACTCGACAAGCTCACTCGATGCCTGCGCCTGGACGGGCATGTATTTCTTGATCTTGGGAATCAGGCCGCAACACCTGCCGGAGAACCTTTTTTCGTCCTGGAGCCGAAGCCACTGGAGCACAAGATGCTCCACCGGCTTGTCGATAGTAACCGGCCCTGATGGAATGAAAGGATAAGTGATAAAACGGCCCTTCTCCCATCCGAGTATCTTCATGAAAGCATCTTCGCCCTCGATGCCGCCCGTACGGGCATGAAGCACCCGGCCGGAGCCGATGTGGATGTTGCCCTGACCCTCTGCTGAATAAACCTCTATATTTAGATTGAAGCGCGAAAGGCACCCGATCTGGAGCAGGTCTGCCAGCCTGATTGCGGTAATGGTGCCGTGAAAATCTCCATTCCCGGCTTCCCCCTCCCGGCCGGCGCAGCCTCTGCCCTCCAATACGGCTTCCGTCAAGTCCACGCCATCCAGATTCGTCATTTTCAGATTCACATTTGTAATTCTGGCCTTCGTCAGGTTGCTTCCTCCCAGGTTGGCGCCTTCGAGGTCCGCCCCCTCCAGGTCGGCCTCCTCGAGATCGGCCCGCACCAAGGTTGCGCCAACCAGGTTGGCTTCCTTCAGGTTTGCTCCTCGAAGATTGGCCATGCTCAGGTTGGCCACGTTGGCTTTGACTTTGAACAGGTTTGCGCCTTCGAAATTGGCGCCCATCAGGTTTGCCGAATACATGTTCGCCGCTTCCAGATTCGCCCCTCTGAGATTTGCCCGCTTCAGATTGGCGTTGGAGAGGTCAACCCCCCGCAGGTCGCCCTCAGCCAGCCACCCGGCCCCCGAAAGGTCCATGGCGGCAAGATTCACCCCCCGCAGGTAAGCGGGTCCTCTCCCGGCAATTACGGCCATTAGAAGCTGTTCGCGTTTTAGCTCGGACATCCAGTGGTTCTCCTGCACTTTTTCGGATGAGAAGCGGGAAGCGTGGAGCGAGAAGAATGGCCTTTTTGCTTCCTGCTGATCTCTTCTTGCTTCCGGTTTCTGCCAGCAATCCTCGGGCCAATCCGGTTACCGCTCCGGCAGGCAACAGGTGACTACCCTCTTTTTCTTTTGCCGTCCGGCTTTGAGGACCAAAAGGATAGAGATTGTCATGTAGTATTGTTTCTTCAATCGGCCTGCCGAAAAGTGATGCGAAATACAAAATGGGAATTGATTCAAGGCCCCCCGTCTCGCGTTGGGAACCGGTGGGGACCGGTTGGGACAGGGCTGTCGAGAATGAACGGTGGGCCTTCCGCGCTCCGCCATCTACATCGCTCAAGGGAGGACCGGGGCCGTTGCCACCGGATGCTCGATTACCGCCTTGCCGATCCCGGCGTGAGCGGGGTCCTTCGGGCCGCGTGATATGCATATCCGGCCCGGATCGAACCTGCGGATGCCTTCGACGCTCACCTCATCGTTTCTGAATACCAGGACCTCTATTCCGAACCGAAATTCTCACTTGAAGTCGAAAAGAATCCTTTCGTTCAACCGGTATTGATCCGATTAATGGAATGAGGTTGTCAGCAAATGCCGATTCTGAATTCTTGATTTATGGGGGATCAAATGGAGAGGCGCAAATACAGGCGTGTGCCTTTTGAAGTCTCAGCGTCCGTGCAGACCGATCTCATCAGCATTAACGGAATGGTCGATAACCTGAGCATGAAGGGGATGTTTCTTGCCACCGGGGAGACCCTTGCCGGCGGCAGCCTCCTGGACATCTCGATAATCCTGCCCGGATCGTCTTCCATGCTTTCAATCAGGCTGAAGGGCAGAGTAGTCCGGCAGACTGAAGCGGGAATTGGGGTCGAATTCCTGGAAATGGATTTGGATTCCTTTATTCACCTGAGAAACATCGTCGCCCAAAACAGCGACGACCCGGACGCGGTCTATGAAGAGTATTATCAGTCCATCCTGTCCAAATACCGGCCATAGGGACCGGCGGCCCCGCCCTCTGCACTGAGCGGTGAGCAGGAAAAAACGGCTTTGTCTCTTCGCTCTCCTTTTGTTCACTTTTCCATTCGCTATTCACTTGCCTTTTCCCGATTTACCCTGTTCCATAATTGAAGTTCCGGGTACACTTTCCAGGCGTGAAAATTAGCCCGTTTCCGTCCGGAAAGTGCCCGTGTCCGTCCGAAGGACTGTGCCGAAAGTTCACATAAGGTTTCGCTCAATGATTCTGTTGATCAATCCTCCACTGGTTAAGCCTACCGAGCCGCCGCCCGGCATTGCGCGGCTTTACGGGACCCTGAGTGCGGCAGGGGCAAAATGTGCGGTAATCGACGCAAACATCGAGGGGATACTGCATCTGCTGGGCAAGAGTCCACCTGAGACTGACAGGTGGACAAGGCGGGCCGTTCGAAACCGTGAACGCAATCTCGAACTTATCCGCAGCGTGCATGGTTATATCGACCTTCAGCGCTACAAGCGCGCGGTTTCCGATTTGAACCGGCTGATCGGCAAGTCGGCGGAAAGCGTCGCTGCGGTGCGGCTCACCCTGTCCAACTATCAGCACTCGGAGCTTTCCCCGGTCCGCGCCATGGACCTGTTAAGGGCGGCGCAACGATATGAAGAGAATCCGTTCCACGAATACTTCTCGAAGCGAATTTCCCAAGCCATCGAGCTTCACTCGCCCGATGCGGTCGGCGTTTCCCTGAACTACCTGAGCCAGGCGCTGGCGGCATTTTCGATTATCGGTTTTATCAGGGCCCGACACAAACGGGTTCGGATCGTGCTGGGGGGCGGCCTGGTCACCTCGTGGGTTAGCAAACCGCGCTGGATAAATCCTTTCTCGGGGCTGATAGACCGGATCGTGAGCGGCCCCGGTGAACAGGCGCTCCTTGATCTTGCCGGGATAGATAAAAGCGTCCGCATGCGCCGGTTTTCCTATGGTCCGTTCCCCTTGCGGGATTACTTTGCACCCGGCCCGATTCTCCCCTACAGCGCATCTTGCGGATGCTACTGGAACCGTTGCGCGTTCTGTCCGGAAAAGGCTGAAGGAGTCCGCTACGAGCCGGTTTCACCCGAAGCGGCGGCCCGCGAAGCCAGGGCATTATGCTCCGGGTCTCCTCCGGCGCTGATTCATTTTGTGGACAGCGCAATGAGCCCGGCCCTTTTGAGCAAACTCCGGAAAAACCCGCCGGGGGCGCCCTGGTATGGGTTCGTGCGAGTGACCAGGAGGCTGGCCGATGAGGATTTTTGCCGGGAGCTCAAACTAAGCGGCTGCGTTATGCTGAAGCTCGGTCTCGAGTCCGGCGATCAGTCCGTTATCGACTCCGAAGGCAAAGGAATCGACCTCGCCGTTGCGTCCAGGGCGCTAGTCTCGCTCAAAAAGTCAGGGATAGGCACATACGTTTATCTTCTTTTCGGGACCCCCTCGGAATCCGAAGATGAGGCCCGCAACACGCTCGATTTTGCGGTCCGTCACAGCCGGTCGATCGATTTTCTCAATCTTGCGATCTTCAATATGCCTGTCAACAGTCCCGACGCTGAGAGGTTTGCAACATCTCCTCACTACGAAGGGGACCTGTCGCTCTATACCGGCTTTTCTCACCCGAAGGGATGGGACAGACCCAAAGTCAGGCGGTTTCTCGACAAGGAATTTAAAAGGCATCCTGCAATCGCTCGTATTCTGTCGAATGAGCCGCCTCTTTTCACATCCAGCCACGCGCCTTTTTTCGTCAAATAACGCCGCTCAACGGGAAATCGATCTGCTTCTTTTTCATCTTTTCGATCAGGGTGGTGCGGTTGAGCCCGAGCAGCTTGGCGGCTTTGTTCTTTACGCCGCCGGCCCGTTGCAGCGCGTCGATAATCAGCCGGTTTTCGAGGTTGTCGAGCGTTTCTTTCAGGTTTATACCATCTTGCCCCAGTTCTATACTGCACGCTGCCTCGGCGTGCTCGAGCGCCGGCTCTGCGGCCTGCATTCTTTTTGGCAAATCCTGGAACTGTATTTCATCGGTATCGGTAAGGATCACCAGGCGTTCGATGACATTTTCAAGCTCCCGGACGTTGCCGGGCCAGTCGTATTGTTCCAGACTTGCGATGGCGGCCTCCGACATCCGCTTCTGGGCAATATTCTTCTTCAGGCAATGCTGCTTTAGAAAGTGTTGAATCAGGACCGCGATGTCGCCTGCTCGCTCTCTCAACGGAGGCACATGGATGGGGATCACGTTCAGGCGGTAGAACAGGTCTTCCCGGAATTTGTTTTCAGCGACCGCACGCTCCAAATCCTTGTTGGTTGCGGCCAAAATGCGCACGTCGACTTCAACCGTTCTCGATCCCCCTACCCTCTGAAATTTGGTCTCCTGGATGAAGCGAAGAAGTTTGACCTGGAGCTTTGGGCTCATCTCCCCGATTTCATCGAGAAAGACCGTACCCTTGTTGGCCAGTTCGAACCGCCCCCGCCTTTCCCTGAAAGCGCCCGTGAACGCACCTTTCTCGTGGCCGAAAAGCTCGCTTTCCAGAAGCTCCTCAGGGATGGCGCCGCAGTTGATCGGCACGAAAGGCATGTCCCTGCGCGGGCTCTGGTTATGAATGGCGTTTGCGATAAGTTCTTTTCCCGTCCCGCTTTCCCCGGTTACGAGCACCGTTGAATCGGTCTTTGCAACCCTCTTTACTATGCGATAGAGGTGCTGCATCGGCACGCTTTGGCCGATAAGTCTGTCAGGTCGAAGTTGCTCCAGAATGCGACGGGCTGCGTTTTCTTCCTTGAGGTCTTTATGCTCGATGGCTCTTTTCAAAGTCAGGACAATCTCGTCCAGATTTGCGGGCTTTGAGAGGTAATCGTAGGCGCCGTGCTTCATCGCTTCGACCGCCGTTACGATGGTTCCAAATCCCGTAAGCACGATCACCGGCGTTTCCGGATAATGCTTGACAAAGTGCGCCAGCACTTCCATCCCGCTCATGTCGGGCATCCAAAGATCGGTGAGCACCACTTTGAAGCTGCTATTCCCTGCCGTCTCGACAGCCTCTTTTCCGCCGGATACCATCTCCACCTCGTATCCTTCGGCCACGAGACGCTCAACTACCAGTTCCATCGTAACAGGTTCGTCGTCGGCAATAAGAATTCTGGGCTTGGGTCCCATTAATTCATCCGGCTATAGTCTGGCATAAGACTTCTAATCCACAGGCTCTGCGGGGTGCTCGGCCTGAATACGCTCTGCGCAAAGTTTCAAACAGGCCAGGCAGTCCGATGTCTGGAAGCCAAGCTTGTAGAAGCGGGCGAATGCGTCGAACCAGTCAGTACCCGTCCTGGGGCAGATGCTTATGAATTCAAGGAATCGCACCAGGCGCTCGATAGCAGTCGGATCGATGGCGTGTTCGATGCGGCACGCATTGGCTTCGGCGTCTTCAGGATCGAGTTGCAGGGTATTGACAAAAAACTCCTTAAGCACTTTGTGACGGCGGATCACCCCCCGCGCTATGTCCCGGCCCGAAGGTGTAAGAGTGATAAAACTGTAGGGGCTGTAATTGATAAGACCCCGTGCCGCGAGGGCCTTGAGGGCGCCCGTCACCGAGGCGCGCTGTACGTTCATCTGATCGGCGATATCCTTTGCCCTGGCAACACGGTTGGACTGCTCGAGATGGAAGATCACTTCAAGATAGTCTTCCAGGCTGGCGGATAGCCCGTCGATGTTATCGCCACAGAGCATTTTATCCTCTCCGCTCAATCCAAAGTCTTCAAATCACAGCAGCTCCTAAGAAAGCTTACTTCATTCCTGCGCGTTGCGTCAAGCAAATCGCACGGTTGCCGCCCGGGCCGGTTTCAATCTAAAATGTCGCGGCAGCGGGAAGCGTTGGATGCGGAAGCGGGAAAATTTTTCCCCCCTGCCCCTTGCTCCCTGCTCCCTGCTCCTTGCTACCGCCCTTTGCCCCTCCTCCCCCGCTCCTCGCTTCTTTTTGTATCGGGCTTTTGACTTATCCGGCGTAAACTGTTAAGGATTACGCGGACTACGCCGGCTGCGCTGCCGGGCGCTCCAATTGGAATCCTCATCGCCAAACTGAAAGGGAACCTGGATGGTAGATAACCCCACCGCCTCGGGAAAAGGCCTGTTTAATCCCCTCCAACCTGTGCATGAGCTGATCCAGGGAGCCGATCCCGGCCTGGTTTGCATAAAATACGGCATCAGCAGAACGCAGCTCGATAAAATGATGAGCGCCTACCGGGCTTCGCGGCGCGGGGCCGCCGTGGCCGGCGCCTTTACCGCGTCCAAAACCCGTCGGAATGATCCGTGTCCATGCGGTTCCGGAAAAAAATATAAGAAGTGCTGCCTGCCCGGGCATGAAGAAGCCCGCAAGCTGATACCCGGGGAACAGGTGCAGCAAATGGCAGAGAAGACCAGGGCCCGCGACAGGCTCGAAAGGGAAGTCCGGAAGGGTTTTGACCTTGTATTTTCGCAGCAGTACGCACGGGCCGGCCGGTATGCGGGAAAACAGATCGAGACTTTCCCGGAAGACGACAGGTTTCACGATATCCTGTTAAACGCCTGCCTTGCCCTCGGTGACTACGACGCCGCATTCCGGATCGCGCGAAAAAGATGGCAGACTGCGGTCGAAGAAAAGCTCTTCTTCCAGGAAAACGGCTACCACAAACGTGAGGGGGTGGACCGGCAAGGGCACGTTCATTTCTACTCTCCCTCCACCTGGCTCGAAAAATTCTGGATCGCCCGGTGCGCGCGCACATGGCGGGAACAGTACCCGGTTCAGCCCGGCCGCGACGCCTCGCCGCTTTCCGCGCACGGCGATTTTGCAGGACCGGGCGGGCGGGCTGCGCAACCTGGCCGCGACGCATCGCCGATGGCCAAAGTAGTTGAAGAGCTCCAGGCGGCAAACGATCTCAAGCGCTTTCCCGTAAAGCAGGAAGAAGGGTTCGAGGCAAGAAGACTGGCCCTTGCCCCTGTCCTGGAAAGGCTTCAGTCGGAAGGTCCGCAAGCGATTCCATTTCTTCTGCCGCTTACCTGCAACTTTACCTGGGCAAGCCTCTTTGTCCCAGGACTGCTCCACGCGTGCGGCGCCGATGAGTGTGTCCGCCTCCTGGCGGAGCTTTCCATGTTTCGCTATCCCTATTTCTCGCAAAAATGTCTCGCCTGCCTGGAGGAGACAGGCGAACGGGCGATACCGGCCGTCTCGTCCGTCATGGAGGAAAACCCGGCCTTCGATGAACTCAAAGCCGGGCTGCTGAACGTCCTCGGAAATGTGCCGTGCAGGCAATCGTTTGAAATCCTGGCAAAATTTACAGAGCATGAAAACCCGTATGTCGCGGCCCGCGCCTGTGAAGCCCTCGCGCGGCACAACAACCCCGAAGCCCTTCCCTGCCTGGAGAAAGCCAAACAGCGAATGGGGCCTTCGAACCGGGTCGCCGCGGCTATTGAAGAAATAGCGAAGTCGGCCGGTACGTGATTTATCTCGCCTGATCGAAGGTGGATTACGCCTTGCGGGGCGCCACTTCCGCTAATACAAGGGTAGAGCACAAATCTTCAAAGGATTGCCTCAATACCCTTGCGTCGGATGACGTCCAAAAGCACAAGCGCCGGGCCTTTTGGACGTTTTGAGTCGCGCTCCAGTTGCCATAGATACCCTGCCGCTACATTCAGGTAACGGGCAAACACGGCTTGGCTCATTCGCGCATGCCCGCGGATTGCCCGGATTTCCTCGTAATACCAAGTTGCGCCCATACGGGTAAGAATTGGCGATTGGAACCCCCCTTTTCTAAAGGGGGGCAGGGGGGATTTTGTGAATGGAGATTTTACCTCTTTGAGCGCAACTTGGTATAAGATAGACTTATGAACAACACTCCGCGATAGAGACGGGCCCCGGTCGGCGCCCCTGAGCGATCTGCAAAAATGCATGAATGGTCGTGTCGCCGATTTTCTCGATTTCCTGCCAGAGGGCCATTAATACCAAGTTGCGCCCATACGGGTAAGAATTGGCGATTGGAACCCCCCTTTTCTAAAGGGGGGCAGGGGGGATTTTGTGAATGGATGTTTTACCTCTTTGAGCGCAACTTGGTATTATGCGTCTTGAGCGCTTTGCCAATGTGTTCGAAGATCAAGCTTGCGCGGCATGAAACCCGGCAAGATAGGCCGTACGCCCGGCTTCATCGTTAAGTTTGACGCTGAGCATGATGTCGGCGTGATCGAGAAGAGTCCGTGCCTTTCCCGGAAAACGCGCGGCTTCGGGTGTCACAGATCGAATCCTTCCTCCCTGATTTCGTGCATGAGAGGCGTTCTTTCCTGGTAAGCAGCGGCCGGGTACGGCTTAGCGTCGAAGAAAACGCCGGTCTCGTCGAGGAAACTGACACCCGGATCGGCCAGTCTGTCCAGCTCGGCCCATCTGTCCGGGAGCGATTTGAAAAAGACAGCAATATCGTAGTCGGAGTCCGGGCGCGCATCCCCGCGCGCGCAAGAGCCAAACAGCACCACGCGGTCGATGCGCTCGCCGTAAATCTTCTCGATCGCCGCGCGAAATTGGCTAAGGATGGGATCGTCTGTTTTCATAATTTCAGAGCCTCTTGCAAAACGTTACGAGGAGACTGGAATGCCAGGCGCAAGCGAGCGAGCGGCAACACCGCAGGCCTGGCCCGCAGTAGTTTTGCAAGAGGCTCTTTAGTTTATCACAAATCAGGCGAAGCCAAACGTGCCGCCTCCTTCTCCGGTCACAGCAACTGCGGCAATATTTCCCCCGATTTGCCCGAGATCGAGATGTTATAGACTTCCGAGTAGGGGGTCGGCTCCAGGTTGATTTCGGCGACCGGGGCGCCGTTTCGTTTTGCCTGCACTCCCATTGACGCCGCTGGCTGCACGACCCCGGAGGTCCCTATTACCATCATGAGGTCGCACCTCGCGATCGCCTCATAGGCTGCATTGAGCACCTGTGTTTCCAGCATCTCGCCAAACCAGACCACGTGAGGCCGCAGCAAAGACCCGCAGGATTCACAGGCCGGCAGTTGGGGCAGTGGTATCCTGCGGTCCTCGGCGATCGTTTCGCACCGGGTGCACCGCACCTTCCACAAGTTGCCGTGCAGTTCGATAATGTTGCTGCTCCCGGCCTTCTTATGCAGCCCGTCGATGTTTTGCGTTATCAATGTTAAGCGCGGGACGCGCCGTTCTATTTCGGCCAGAGCGAGGTGTCCCGGATTAGGACTGAGCGGGGCGATCAGTTCTCTTCGCCAGTTATAGAATTCCCATACCAGTTTCGGGTCCCGGAAGAAAGCTTCCGGGGTGGCCAGGTCAACCGCCCGGAACTGTTTCCAGAGGCCGCCCTCACCACGGAAGGTGGGAACGCCCGATTCGGCTGAAATCCCGGCGCCGGTCAATACCGCTACATGTTTTGCCCCCCGCAGCTTTTCTCTAAGGTCTTTGATGCCCGTGTCGGTTCCGTGTTCGGCCATCTTCAGCTCCCGGCTCGGTTCAGCCGCTGTTTGCGGAAACAATCGCGGCCCCACCCGTGTGGAGCAGGTCGTCGAAGTAATCGATGGTCTTTCTCAATCCCTCTCTCAGCGGAACTTCAGGTTGCCAGCCGAGTTTTTCCTGCGCCACGGATATGTCGGGTCTTCGCATCGCGGGATCATCCTGCGGAAGAGGCTTTCGGACCAGTTCAGATTTTGACGCGGTCATCTCCATCACCATACCCGCAAGTTCGAGGATGGTGAACTCGACGGGATTTCCGAGATTGACCGGGCCGGTAAAGCCCCTGGGAGTGTTCATCAGCCTCATGAAGCCTTCTATCAGATCGTCCACATAGCAAAAAGAACGGGTCTGTTTGCCGTCTCCATAAATGGTTATAGGCTGTCCGGTCAGCGCCTGGACGATAAAGTTCGACACCACCCGGCCGTCGTTGGGGTGCATCCTCGGCCCATAAGTGTTGAAGATCCTGGCCACCTTGATGTCCAGCCCGTGCTGCCGGTAGTAGTCGAAGAAAAGGGTCTCCGCGCAACGCTTGCCCTCGTCGTAGCAGGACCGGGGCCCAATGGGGTTTACGTTTCCCCAGTAGGTTTCCTTTTGCGGATGCTCGAAGGGGTTGCCGTAAACCTCGGAGGTGGAAGCCTGCATGATCTTTATCTTCAGGCGCTTGGCAAGTCCGAGCATGTTGATCGACCCGTGCACGTTGACTTTCGTAGTCTGAACCGGATCGTTCTGATAGTGGATCGGAGAGGCGGGGCAGGCAAGATTGTAAATCTCGTCAACCTCGACATACAAAGGATAGGTTATGTCGTGTCTCAGGAGTTCAAAATAAGGGTTGCTCAGAAGACCTACGATATTCCTCTTGCTGCCCGTGTAGAGATTGTCGATGCAGAGTACGTCCTGATTATCTTTGAGAAGCCGTTCGCAGAGATGAGACCCCAGGAATCCGGCTCCGCCGGTGACTGCACATCTTTTTCGAAGATGCATGATTTTCATCCTTCAACAATTTTTAAAATTTCTGAAAAAGAGTAATTATTCCAAGATCATCGGGCCGTGTCTCCGGTCAGCGCCATTATATCCCTTTGCCGTCCGTTGACAATCTTTTCCGGGCTATCGGCCCAAAGCTCCAGGCACGGGCCGGGCGCACCCCGGGGCGCCAATCTCGACAGCCCGGTTCCCAACGGTTCCCACCGGTTCCCAAGCCTCACGAGCTTCGCATTTTGCCCGTCACCGCTTTTTCAAATTTTTCCTTCTGCTTAAGGAAATGATCCTGCTGAGGCCCGCCCTCTGAGATCGCTTCCTCGATCGTCGAGAGCGCGTCTGCGTACCGGCCGTTTATGTAATACGCCTCCGCGAGTGTATCCAGAATATCGGGCGCCGGGCTCAGGGCGGCTGCTTTCAGCGCCAGATCGAGGGCGTCCTCGGGGTTGCGGAAAGGAGAAGGACCGGTCGCATAAAGCCATGCCAGATTGTTCAAAACGGATGCGTTTCGCGGGTCGTGCATGAGGGCGGCCCTGAGGACCGATTCGGCTTCGGAGTATCTGCCTTTCTCGTACAGAAGCCCCCCGTATGCAGCAAGGTATTCCACATTGCCGGGTTCCTGGGAAATGCCCCGCTCCAGTATCCGAAGCTGGACCTCGGAGCGCAGTTCCCTGGCCAGCCCTGCTTCGTTGACCTTCCAGTTGACGAACAGAAGGCCCAAAATTGCCACTGTGAAGATGAGGGCCGAACCGTAGAGCTTCCGGTTGTGCCTGCGGATGAGGCTCCGGTTCTTGGAAGCCTCGACGAGGCACTCTATTCTCTGCCTGATGCTGTAATGATGCCAGCTTGGAATGTCTTCTATCCTGCCGCTGTGAAACGCTATTTTCTCAAGCGAGGAAATCAGGGGCTGGGAGTCCCCCACAAGCTCCATGGCGTACAGGTCTGCCTGCCGCTCGCTGTTTCTCAGAAAATATCCGAATACGAACCGGAAAAAGAGGACCATGAGCACGATTACCGGAAGGGAAGAAAGCAGGGAAACCAATGACGCGGCGAAATCTCCGGGAGCAACTGACCAGTTGAATATGGTCCTGTTTGAGAGGGCGAGCAGAGTTAAAGTATCGCTCAGATCATAGGTGAACAGAATGAACAGGATCAACAGGAACACAAACAGGAGAAGGTGTTTCTTGCGGACGTGTCCCATCTCGTGGGCTACGACGGCCTTGAGTTCGCCGATGTCGAGAGTCCTCAGCAAACCGGATGTGATCAGAATGTAGCGGAGGCCCGGAAGGATGCCGACAACCCCGGCGGTCAGCATCTCCCCTCCGAAAACCGGCCAGAGCAAAAGCCCGCCCGTCCTGAAGTCATGATCGCTGCAAAACCTTTCCAGCTCTGCCTTTACATGATCCTGCGGGAGCGGCCTGCAGCCCCACATTCGAATGATCAGCCATGGCCCGAACAGTACGAATCCGATGAGCGTTAGCGATATGAGCAGTATCTGCGCAAAATCCGAAACCATGAAAGAGGGCGTTTTTATGAACTGGAGCAGGTCGCTCACAGTGGAAATGAGAAACCACGGAACCAGTATGACCGAAGTGAAGGAAAGCTGACCCTTTATGAAATCCGACCGGGAAACCTTGACGCCTAATACGATCTGGTAGGTCGTTTGGCTCCAAAACCAGATCACTGCCAGGTGGACCAGGAAAATTACCAGGCCGGCAATCCCCGATACGGTCATAAATTTGTCGTATCCGGGGATTACGCGCAGGTATGCGCCGAGGTTGAAGCAATAAAGATATACTGCGAGAAATCCAATGGCTGTAACGGACAGAAGCGCGGTAGCACGGTAATGGGCGCGGGTAAGAGCGGAAAGAGGGGCGCCTCGATCAGCCGCCTTCACGATCCTTCCAAAAGTGCGGCGGCAGTAGAAGATAAAAAAACAGAACAGAACCGCAATATAGAGCGCGTCCGGCCAGGAAGCGGCAGGCAGTTTGCCTGTCTGGCGCTGGACGCTGAACAGCAGCAAAACGACAATGAAATAGATGAGTTGGTTGTACAAAACTTTTTTCTCCAAAAAACCTCATGGAGTTATGGCGGTTGACATTTCTAATGCCAACCTATGGCTAAGGTCAAGCCCTTAAGCGGAAAATCTTATCACCGCCGCAATGACATCGCCAGCCTTATACGAAGCTGCGCTCAAGTGAGTACCAAAGGATGTTAAGAAGCGTGGGGAGCAATGCCCGCCACACCCCCTTGGCCGCTGCGGCGGCTATTTTAGATGGCGCTGCGGCGGCGCCCGGCCTCACGTGCTTGCGCGTGTGCGCCTGGCGGAGCCTGGAGATTGAGGGGAAACATTCCCCCGCTCTTTTCCATTACTTCAATCTTGAACGCAACTTGGTATTAGCCGCAATCGGGGACCATAAAAAAAGGGTCCGCCCAACATTCAAGTAGATGGAACCCTTGTGAGATACCCGATGATCACCAGCCTGCGCAGCAGCCCTTCCGCTACTAAACAGCCTGTCCACAGCAGCCTTCTGATGGTTCGGGGTAAGGTGGGAATGCCGCATGTCAGATCGGGAAGCGGTGCGCGGTGATAAGTCTTTGCCCACCATTGTTATCTACGTGGCTAAGCTCTTCGTAGTCTTCGTTTTGTTGACCCCGCTGCGCTCCTGCGACCAGGAGTGTAGCTGGGTTTTTTCCGAGCGGAAAGCCACGAAAGTCCGGCATTTTATTGTTTTTCTAACAGGCTTTTGAAAGGTTTTCTTCCCGCTCCCCGCTCCCCGCTCCCCGCTTCCCGCTCCCCGCTTCCTGCTCCTCGCTTCACCTTGAACACTCCTCGAAGCAGTCCTTTCGGACCTCATCGCCGTATTTAACCGGGTAGTCCCCGTTAAAGCACGCGAGGCAGAACGGGTGATCGTCCACTGTGGCCCCGGCCGCCTCCAGCAGCCCTTCGATGCTCAGGTAATTGAGCGAATCCAGGCCGATAAAGTCTCGTATCTCATCGATCGAGTGCGAGGCCGCAATCAGTTCGCCCTTGGTGGAAAAGTCGATTCCGTAGGGGCAGGGGAAACGGTGCGGAGGACAACTGACCAGCATGTGCACTTCTTTTGCGCCGGCCTGGCGCAACGAATTGATCCTGGTCCTGGTCGTGGTCCCACGAATTATCGAGTCCTCAGCCAGCAGCACGCTCTTGCCCCTGAGCAACTCCCGCACGGGATTCAATTTGACCCGGACCCCGAAATCGCGCATTGCCTGGCTGGGTTGAATGAAGGTGCGGCCCACGTAATGGTTTCGTATGACCCCCATTTCCAGGGGGATGTTCTTTGCCTGGGCAAGTCCCAGGGCGGCGTAATTTCCAGAATCGGGGAAGGGCATCAGCAGATCGGCGAAAAGAGAGGGGTTCTCTTTGGCCATCAGGCGCCCCAGCCTTTTTCTGAACATGTAGACATTCTGGTTGAAAATATTGCTGTCCGGCCTGGCGAAGTAGATGAATTCGAATATGCAATGGGAGTGGCGCCTCCTGGGGAAAGGAAAAAGCGAGTGCAGCCCGTCCTCGTCTATAATCAGGATTTCGCCGGGTTCCAGGTCCCGGATGTAGGTTGCCTCTATCAGGTCAAAGGCGCAGGTTTCCGAAGCCAGCACGTAGGCGCCGTTCAGTTCACCCAGACAAAGAGGCCTGAAACCGTTCGGGTCGCGCACTCCGATCAGCGTGTCCTTGGTGCACATGACCAGCGAATAGGCGCCCTTTACCCTGTTCAACGCCTCCACCAGGGCTTCCTCCAGGCCGTTTACCAGGTTCCTGGCCAGCAGGTGCATGAATATCTCGGTATCCGCCGTGGAACGGAAAATCGCCCCCTTCCTCTCGAGTTCCCGGCGCAGTTCGATTGCGTTTACCAGATTTCCGTTGTGTCCGATCGCATAGTGGTTGTTTCCATGGAAAACCGCAAAGGGCTGCGCGTTTGCAAGAAGAGACGACCCGGTGGTCGAATAGCGTACATGCCCGATGGCAAGGTAGCCCTTGAGGACTTTAAGAGTTTCTTCACTGAATATGTCATTGACCAGGCCCATGTTTTTATGGGTTGTGATCTGAGTGCCGTCTCCAACGGCGATTCCGGCGCTCTCCTGACCCCGGTGCTGAAGGGCGTAGAGGCCGAAATAAGTCAGTTTGGCGCAATCCTGATTGCCGAAAACCCCAAAGATGCCGCACTCTTCCTTCTTATTCGGAGTAAAAGGGGCCAAAATCTCCGGGTATGCGGGAATTATGATTTTTCGATCATGCACTGGCCCGGTTTCCATCACGGTTGTATCTCCCGGTGGTATTCCTGAAGGGTTCTTACATCCCAGTCGCCTTTTTGCAGGGCCGATACGGCTTCGGCTATGGCCTGCGCCCCGGCAATCGTGGTGGCATAAGGAATATTGTAGATCAGCGTGGTGCGCCTGATCTCATAAGAGTCGGAAGTGGTCTTCTTGCCAAGGGTGGTATTTACGACCAATTGTATCTCACCGCTCTTGATCTTGTCCACCACGTGAGGGCGGCCTTCTTTCAATTTGTATACGCGATCGGCGGGTACGCCGCTCCGCTCTAAAAACCTGGCGGTGCCGGCGGTCGCGATTAGTTTGAAGCCCAACTGGATAAATTTTTTCGCCGCCGGCAGTGCCTTGACTTTGTCTTCGTCGTGCACGCTTATGAACACCGTTCCGCCCGTCGGCAGTTCGTATCCTGCTGCCGCCTGGGCTTTTGCGAACGCAATCCCGAAGTTTTCGCCGATCCCCATGACCTCGCCGGTCGACTTCATTTCGGGTCCCAGCAGGGTATCGACTTTCGGAAAACGCGAAAACGGGAAAACTGCCTCTTTCACCGATATGTGCCGCGGCTCGATCTCCCTTTCAAACCCGAGTTGCTTAAGACTTTTGCCCAGCATGACCTTGGTGGCGAGTTTGGCCAGCGGACGCCCGATTGCCTTGCTGACAAAGGGGACCGTCCGGGATGCCCTCGGATTCACCTCGAGAATGAAAACCTCCCCGTTCTGGATTGCAAACTGAATGTTCATAAGGCCAATTACGCCAAGCTCTTCGGCGAGAAGCCTCGTCTGTCTTTTGATCTCCTCCTGCATCTCCTTTGAGACGCTGATGGGCGGAAGCACGCACGCGGAGTCTCCGGAATGAATCCCCGCCTGCTCGATGTGCTCCATTATGCCGCCGATAACCGTGACCCGGCCGTCGCTGATGGCGTCCACATCCAGTTCGATCGCGTCCTCGACGAATTTGTCTATCAGAATCGGGTGGCCTGGTGAAACATGCACCGCCGTTTTCATGAATTCTTCCAGCCGGCTCTTATCATAGACTATTTCCATGGCCCGTCCGCCGAGGACGTAAGAGGGCCGCACAACCACCGGAAAGCCTATCGCATCGGCCGCCTCGCAAGCTTCCCGGATGGTGAACCCGGTTGCGTTTTCCGGCTGCTTTAGACCGAGCTTGTGAAGAAGCTGCTGGAACCGCTTTCGATCCTCGGCCCTGTCGATTGCGTCAGGGGATGTGCCAAGAATTTGAGCGCCGGCTTTTTCGAGCGGGACTGACAGATTCAGAGGAGTCTGGCCGCCAAACTGCACGATAAGCCCCTTGGGTTTTTCACTTTCCAGAATATGGAGAATGTCCTCGCGGGTCAGCGGCTCGAAGTAGAGCTTGTCGGACGTATCGTAGTCGGTCGACACTGTCTCCGGGTTGGAGTTCACCATGATGGATTCGTGGTCCTCTTCCCGCAGAGAAAACGAAGCGTGAACGCAGCAGTAGTCGAACTCGATGCCCTGACCGATTCTGTTGGGACCTCCACCCAGAATTACCACTTTGGGCCTGGCCGAAGGTCTTGCCTCATCTTCGGTCTCATAGGTCGAGTAGTAATAGGGCGTGTAGGCTTCAAACTCGGCAGCGCACGTGTCCACCAGCTTGTAAACCGGCCTGATGCCGTGCCGCAACCGTTTCTGGCGAACGGTTTCCTCGTCGGTGCCGGTAAGCTGCGCAAGCCGCCTGTCGGAAAATCCCCAGGCCTTGGCGGCTCGAAGCTGTTCTTCATTTTCGAGAAAAGCAGCCCCGGATGCCGATTGGACAATTGCCTTCTCTACTTCCACAATTTCCATGATGTGCTTCAAAAACCACGGGTCGATAAAGGTAAGCCTGTAAATCTCCTCTATCGATATACCCAGCTTCAGAGCTTCGCCGATTTGAAAGAGCCTCTGAGAATTCGGCTTGGACAGGCTTAGCTTCAACTGTTCGATATACTCGGAATCTGCGTGGGCGGGTGGATCGCCAAATCCGTAGCGGCCGATTTCAAGCGAGCGGATAGCCTTATGAATCGCTTCTTTGAATGTGCGCCCGATGGCCATTGTTTCCCCCACCGACTTCATCGAAGTGGAAAGTATGTCGTCGGTGCGGGGAAATTTTTCGAAGGTGAATCGCGGGACCTTCACCACGCAATAATCTATGGTAGGTTCAAAGGACGCCTTGGTTTCGCGCGTGATGTCGTTTGCGATCTCATCGAGCGAGTATCCCACGGCCAGCTTGGCGGCGATCTTGGCGATAGGAAATCCCGTGGCCTTGGAAGCGAGCGCAGACGAGCGCGAAACGCGCGGATTCATCTCTATTACGACCATGTCGCCGTTTTGGGGATTGATCGCAAACTGGACGTTGGAGCCCCCGGTTTCTACCCCTATCTCCCGCAGTATGGCAATGGATGCGTCGCGCATCATCTGGTATTCGCGGTCGGTGAGCGTCTGGGCGGGGGCGACAGTGATCGAATCTCCCGTGTGCACGCCCATTGCGTCCATATTTTCGATCGAGCAGATGATGACCACATTGTCCATGTAGTCGCGCATCACCTCGAGCTCGAATTCCTTCCATCCGAGAACGGATTCCTCGATCATTACCGACCGGATCATGCTCGCGTCCAAACCCCTCTGGGTCTGATCGAGAAGCTCTTCCCGGTTGTAGGCCACCCCGCCCCCGGTGCCCCCCAGGGTGAACGAAGGCCGCACGATCAGCGGGTAGCCGATTTGCTGCGCAAAGGCTTCCGCGTCGGCAAGATTGTTCACTATAAGGCTATCGGGCACCCTCAGATTTATGTTTGCCATGGCGTCCCGAAATAGCTGCCGGTCCTCCGCCTTTTTGATGACCGAGGCCTTGGCGCCTATCATCTCCACGCCGAATTCTTCGAGGATGCCCATTTCGGCGACTTTTACAGCCACATTGAGGGCCGTTTGGCCCCCGAGCGTGGGAAGCAGGGCGTCGGGGCGCTCGCGCCTTATGATCTTTGCGACCACCTCGGGAGTTATCGGCTCCACATAGGTGTATTGCGCCATCTCGGGATCGGTCATGATGGTGGCCGGATTGCTGTTTATCAGCACTATTTCATAGCCGTCTTCACGCAGCGCCTTGCAGGCCTGTGTCCCGGAGTAGTCGAACTCGCACGCCTGGCTTATGATTATCGGCCCGGAACCGATGAGCAGTATTTTCTTTATGTCTGTGCGTTTGGGCATGAACTCGGTTTCCTTGAATCCGGATTCTCAATGGCGCTCGTTATACGGCTGCCTTCACGGCCGGCGCATTGTTCTCCATCATGCGAATAAACCGGTTGAAAAGGTACGATGCGTCATGGGGGCCGGGCGAGGCTTCCGGATGATACTGGACGCAGAAGGCGGGAATCTC
Organism: uncultured delta proteobacterium; assembly: GCA_963805125.1. GTDB lineage: Bacteria > Desulfobacterota > Syntrophobacteria > Syntrophobacterales > Syntrophobacteraceae > SbD1. Next base: position 178,278 of record CAWDTD010000004.1, read on the forward strand.
CAGGTGCGCCATGCCTTCCAGCGTATTGTCATTCAGGTTTATATGCGTAAGCCGCACAGGCATGTGCGAAAGCGAATCCGGATCGACGCAGTAGCCGTGATTCTGTGCAGTGATCTCGATTCTGCCTGTTGTGAGGTCCTTTACCGGTTGATTTGCGCCCCGGTGTCCGAACTTGAGTTTGAAAGTGCTGCCTCCGAGCGCAAGTCCCATCATCTGGTGCCCGAGGCAGATGCCGAATATCGGCTTTTTCCCGAACAGGTCTCGAACGGTTTCGATAACATAATGCACAGCGGCCGGGTCGCCGGGTCCGTTGGAAAGAAAAATGCCGTCGGGATCGACGGATAGAATCTCGGATGCGCCGCTATGGGCGGGGAAAACCAGCACCTGGCACCCCGCCTTCTCCAGTTTGCGAAGAATATTATACTTTATCCCGCAGTCAAGGGCAGCCACCCGGAATCCGGAAATGTCCGGCAGCCATTCGGGGGACTCTATTTCGTGCCTCTCGCCGTCCCGCCATCTGTAGGGCTTTTGGCATGTTACGTATTTTACCAGATCGATCCCGTTCAGTCCCGGATACGCCTGGACCTGCTCCATCAGTTCGCGCACGTCGTCGGTGTCGGTCGCAATGATTCCGCGCATCGCCCCTCTAACTCTCAGATGCCTGGTAAGGGCGCGCGTATCTATGCCTTCGATTCCGATCTTCCCGTGTTCGTCCAAAAAATCGGAAAGAGACCGCTTGCTTCGCCAGTTGCTGGCAAAGTCCTGGTACTCCTTTACGATAAACGCTTCAACATGTACGGCCGCCGATTCCATGTCCTCCGGGTTGATTCCGTAAGTGCCGGTCAGAGGATAGGTCATCGCCACGATCTGGCCTTTGTAGGATGGATCGGTCAGCACTTCCTGGTACCCGGTCATGCTGGTATTGAAAACCACCTCTCCCAGCGTTCGGCCATGGCCGCAAAACGTGTATCCTCGAAAAACGGTCCCGTCCTCGAGCAAAAGAATTGCCTTCGGACGATTCCACGGAAGGCTCATGAAGTTTTCCTCGCATTTTCAACCGGACAAACCTGGTCCCCTCCCCTCTGAATGTAGGCGGGGGTGCCGGGCACCGTCTTATACAAGGTTGCGCTCAAGATTGAAATAATGGAAGAGAGCGGGGCAATGTTTCCCCTGTCCCCCCAACCCTCCCGGAGCCTGCCAAGCCTGCCAAGCCTGCCCCGGACCTGATCCGGGGGACCTGATCCGGGGGACCAGATCCGGGGATTTCGGCCCCACGCGCTTACGCGTGAGGCCAAGCGCCCGCCGCATGCGAGACATGAGCCGCGCAGCGGCGACGGGGGTGTGGGGGGCACTGCTCCCCACGCTTTTTAACATCTTTTGGTACTCACTTGAACACAACTTCGTCTTTTCGTCCCCGCCGGGTCGATCACCGCAAATTTAACGCGCCCCGGGAAAATCCTCAAATCAATTGTAACGGGTAAGCGCGAAATAGCAAACCTTTATAATTATTACAAAGATACCGATTGATCGCCACGAATCGGCTTCGGGCACCATCTGAAAAAAAACTGGTTGGAAAACGCGCGGCTGTGTTTAAGGGGCATTCCTGGCGCGAGTCATACTATGATAAACTCATTAGCGGATGCAATAGAGACTTTCACCGAAAAGCCTCCCGGAGTGAAGTTGTCATGACCGAGATTGAATATACCCGTAAATGCTCTCAATATCTCAGTATTCTTCTGCGCAACAACCCGGACTACGAACAATGGCTTCTGAGCGAGGGTAACCTGAAACGAAAATATCCTCTCACCGGAATTTATTCCGCTCTTGGGTTCGAAGCGGCAAAGGCCCGGTCCTTCAACGACCTGCTTCGGATATTTCGCCGTTTCAAGCAGCGTCATTTTTTGAGAATAGGCGCAAGAGACTTTTGCCGGTATGCGGACCTTTCCGAGACAACCGGGCAGTTGAGCGACTTGGCGTCCGTGGCCCTCCAGGTTGGATTGGACGTCCTTTCGACGCATCCTGACTGGTGGGCCTGGAATGAAGAACTCGATGTCTGGCGGCGGCTCGGGGGCAGAATCCCCCTCGTTGCGCTGGGGCTCGGGAAGCTGGGCGGCCACGAGCTTAACTATGTGTCCGACGTTGACCTGATCTTCCTGCGCTCGGATGCTGAAGAGGATGGGGCGGCTCGCCGCTCTTCGCCCGAGGCGATTTTGCAGGAGCGGGTGGTTGGGACAGGGCTGGGATTAGGTCTGGCTGCGGCGGCTCGCCGCGAAGATTTCATCATGCTGCTCAACCGCCTCGCTCACCGCCTGTCGAGGCTTCTGTCCGACCGGTTCGAGGGGGACCGCGTCTTTCAGGTGGATTTCCGCCTGCGACCCCAGGGGAAGGAGGGCATACTGGTGCCCTCGATGAGCGGCGCGCTCGAGCACTATCTGCTTCGAGGCCGGACGTGGGAGCGCCAGATGCTTCTAAAGTGCCGGCCCGTCGCCGGGGAGCGCTCCGAAGGGAGCGCCTTTGTTCAAGAGCTTCGACCGTTTGTGTTCCGCAGGTTCCTCGATTTCCAGGCGCTTGCGGAGCTTAGAGAGATGAGAAACCGGATTCTTACCGAAGCCGTGCGGTCCCGGCCGGGCACAAGGCACTTCGACGTAAAGCTGGGGATCGGCGGGATTCGCGAGGTCGAATTCCTCGTTCAGTCGTTGCAGCTCATATACGGCGGACGCCAGCCGGAACTTGACGAACCAAACACGCTGAAGTGCCTGGAAAAGCTTTCCGGCCTTGGGATCCTGCCGCAGGAGACCGCCGACGAACTGAAGGGTTCCTACACTTTCCTGCGCAATATCGAACATTATATCCAGCTCGACCAGAACCGGCAGACGCAAAGGTTGCCGCACTCGGAAGAAGAAAGGATGCGCCTGGTATTCGCAATGGGCTTCGCAGACGATGAGACCGCGTTTCAAAAAGCGCTGGAGATGCATTGTTCAATCGTCCACTCCAGGTTTCAGGAGCTCTTTCGGGAAGAGCCCGAAGAGTGGGAGGACTTCGGGGGTGAAAAGCCCCGGCACGGCACGGCGGGTGTCCGCAGCGACACGCCGCTTTTGGCGCGCGGCGATTCTGCAAGCGCGCAACCTGGCCGCGGCGGCTCGCCGCCCGGCCACAGCGGCTCGCTGCCCGCCGGACCCTTCGAGAAGCTTCAGGAAACTCTGAAGGCCTACCCGGCTTCCGTTAAGTCCGAAATCCTTTTTGGAACACTGGAAAGATTCTCCCGCGTTTGTGACCTGGAACTTTCGGAAAAAATCCTGCTAAGGTTGGATACCTACTTTGGGAGAGTCGCTCGGAGAACCGGGCTGAAAAGGTTGTTTGGAGCAGTTAAGCCCTGGCTGGCGCCTTTTTGCCAGGCGATTGCCTCAAGTGAGCTGCTTGCGGTGCTTCTTTCGCATAATCCCTCACTGGTTGAAGGCCATGCCCTGATGTCCGGGATTTTCATTCCGGCCCCTGAGTGGCTGCAATCCGGTATCGGGCTGCTGGAAACCACGGAGGAGTATGGAGAAAAGCTCGAGCGGATAAGGAGGCTGAAAAACGAGCGAATCATCCAGCTTGCGCTGGCCGATCTTGGCGGCCGGATCGATTTCGCCGCCCTGGAAGAGGAGCAAACTTCTCTTGCCGATTTTGTCATTCGTAAGACGCTGGCAGCGGTGAGACACAATCTCGGACTGCCGGCCGATCTGCCCCTCTCGGTGCTCGGGCTGGGAAAGCTCGGCAGCGGGGAAATGAGTTATCTTTCGGACCTCGACCTCGTTTTTGTTTATGCCCCGGCAGCCCACGAGCGCGATAATCGGATTCCCGGCGAAGTGATCCGGCTCATTCAGCGCTTTATGAACATGCTCCATACACCGCTCCAGGAAGGCCCCGGCTACCCGATGGACGTGCGGCTCAGACCCACGGGGACTCATGGCCCGCTTGTCGTAACGCACAAATCCTGGCTCGAATATTACGAGGAGCGGGCGGATATATGGGAAATCCAGGCGCTTCTAAGGATACGGCACATAGCAGGGGACCCGGAGCTTGGGCAATGGATTGAGGGTAAGGCGACAGAAATCTGCTTGAGAAAAAGGTCCCCGGAATCGGTGTGGCCGAGGATTTGCCACCTGCGCAGCCGGATGGAAAAGGAGCGTGCCGCGGAAACCGACAGGGAAATCGATTTGAAGCTGGGAATGGGCGGCCTGGCTGATATGGAATTTATGGTGCAGGGTCAACTGCTGGTCGCAGGACGGGTATCGGAAAGCGGATGTCAGAGGCCTGCCCCGGACTCCGATCCGGGGACGGAGGGCCGGCGTCCCGAATCCGCCGGTGCCCGGTCCACGTCTCCCCGGTCTGTCAGGCTGCTGGTTCAAGAGTTTTTGAAAGACTTTTCAAGACCCGGTTCCGGCGGGATCGGCCCAGAGGAGATAAGCGCGGCGTTTGGAGCACTCCGCGCCCTGGACCACAGGGTCAGGCTGCACACGAATTCCAGCGCCGCTAAGCTCGATGAGCAGCGCTTCGAGGCAATGGTCTTGCTGGGGCTTTGGCCCCCTCATTTTGAGGGAGGCTCGATCGAAACCTGGCAGGACGTCCTGCGCCTGAGAAGAGAGATAAGGGGCGCTTTTAAGAGCTTTTGTCCGTAGTGTTCGGAAATTCAAAGAGGCCACCCGCAACCAGCCCGCAGCGTCTGAAAAACGCGGATCAACGCGGGCTGGCAAGGCTTGCGCGCGGCGGGTGGGCAGGCGGGCCGGTGCTGTTCCTTTCGCCGCGAGCGCGCTTCGGCTTTTGAAATGCTTGTGCAACTACACGTAGTAAGTTTGCTTTTTCAATATTGTATTACTTTAAGTTTCTCTTACGAGGATATAAGGAAGCACTGAGGACCATGCTGCAATTTTTGCCTGCCCCGCTCCAAGGTTCTATCTTGTTTATCGCACTCGCCGTCAATACCATCTTCTGCTCGCTGCTGCTCTACCTGGTGGCGCTGGTCAAGCTGCTTGTTCCAATCCACAGTTGGCGTATTGTCTGTGGTAAACTGGCCAACGCAATCGCTCAGGGCTGGGTGGGGTTCAACAACCTAGCCTTGAAACTGGTCAAAAATATCCGCTGGGATGTCCAGGGCATCGATGCGCTGCAGCGCGATGCATGGTATCTGCTGGTGGCCAATCACCAGTCAATGGTCGATATTGTCGTCTTGCAGAGCATCTTCCACCGCAAAATCCCACTTATGAAATTCTTCCTCAAAAAAAAGTTGATTTGGGTGCCGTTCCTTGGAATCGCTTGGTGGACTCTGGATTTTCCTTTTATGAAGCGAACGTCCTCGGCCCGCAAGGACATGGAAACTGTCCGCAACGCCTGTGGCAAATTCGAATTGCTCCCTGTAACCATAATGAACTTCGTGGAAGGAACGCGTTTCACTACGGCAAAACGGCAGAACGAGAATTCGCCCTTTACCCACCTGCTGAAACCTAAGCCCGGCGGCATGGCCGTTGTGCTTTGCACTTTAGGCCGGCGACTTCACTCCATACTGGATGTGACAATCGTATATCCGGAAGAAATTCCGGGGTTGTGGACATTTTTGTGCAGCAACTCCATGGAGATCAAGGTGCGGGTAAAACAGATACCCGTCACCCCGGAGTTGCTCGGAGATTATCTTACAGACCGGGGATTCCGCCGACGGTTCAAGGATTGGCTCGATAAGCTCTGGGATGAAAAAGACAAACTCATTGGAACACTGTCCCCCCTGCCTGCCCACAAGTCCAATGGTGTCGACGACGTAGGTTAATACCCCCTATCCCCACCTCGAAATACGGAAACCCTTACCAGGAATTTACTGTTTCGGCCGGATTTTATAGCCTCGTAAACTTTTTATTTTATTTGAGATTGTCTCAGTTTACAATACGAACCGTCCATCGTGATTGGCCAAATAAGGGGCAATCTTGCCGCAGATCGTGCGCCTGGAACGGGCCTATTGTTCCATGAGGCCCTCGCGAACGCCGAACTTCCCAATTGTTGCGATCTCTCTTTCAGAACCTGGAATCACCCGGAATTCCCGCAGGGATAGCCCCTGACGGTACAAAGCCAAGCGGCACAGGGAAGCACGAGGAAACAGCCGTGCGCAATATTTCCAATTCACTCGCCTTCAGACTGCTCTGCCTGCTTCTGCTTGTCAGTGCAATTGTGTTCGTTTCCCTGACCACGTTCATTATCAGGGCAAATAAACAGCACGTCATGCTGGAGGCCATACGCACCAACGAACTGCTTCTACGGTCCATGCGCCAGAGCATGTTGCTCAACCGCCTGGAAGACGTCGCGCAGACTATCGACACCTTGGGCAGCGGACCCGGAGTTTACGGCATAAGAATTTACGACAAAAATGGAAGTGTCGTTTTCAGCACAAACACCCTGGAAATAGGGCAAAAGGCGGACCTCAAGGCTAAACAGTGCATTATATGCCACAGCGGTAAAATGCCGCTTGAACATATTCCGGAAGCCGATCGGACTCGAATTTTTGCCTCCCCGAACGGCTACCGGGTCCTCGGGGTTTTTGAGCCAATTCGCAATGAGCCCGCCTGCGCCGCACCTGGCTGCCACCCGCCTCCATCCAAACAGAAAATACTGGGCATGCTCGACTCCCGGTTCGACCTCGCACAAGTGGGCCGGAATATTCTTAGCAGCCGCAACCTGATGGTTCTTTACTCCATAGGCGCTATCCTCGTAATCGAGCTTTTCGCAGGGCTTTTCATCGTACGGCAGGTGCATACGCGACTGGTCAAGCTCGCCGAGGGACCGCGCGAGGTCAGGAAAGGCAACCTGGATTTCAGCGTCCAGGTCGAAGGCAACGACGAAATAGCCGATCTGGCGCGTTCATTTAACAGCATGGTAGTGAGCCTGAAACGGGCGGAAGCTGAAAACGCGGAGATGGCCCGCAAGATGGTCCACGTTGCCAAAATGGCCTCCATGGGTAAGCTCGCGGCCTCCGTAGCTCATGAAATCAATAATCCCCTCGGCGGGGTTCTCGCTTACGCCAGGCTGGTCTCCCGCAAAATCAGCGCAGCGTCTATGACGGAAGAAGAAAGAAAAGAGGCTCTGGAGTACCTTGAAGCCGCCATCGGCGAGATCAAGCGCTGTGGGAATGTCGTCAAAAATCTGCTCCATTTTTCCCGAAGCTCAGAATCTGTCATGGAAAAGGTTGACATACACAATGTTATTGACAAAAGTCTTCTAATAACCAACCACCATTTCCAGATAAATAACATCGGCACGATAACGAAACTGGAGGCGAAGGACCCGAACTTCTTCGGCAATTCAAATCAGATAGAGCAGGTGCTGATCGCACTGTTCATGAACGCCGTGGAAGCCATGCCCCAAGGCGGCGTGCTTACCGTCGTGACCTGGGAGGTGGCCGACCGGGACGCCCTGTGCGTCAGCGTGGCGGATAACGGCAAGGGCATTCTTCCAGAGATCCGGTCGAACATATTCGAGCCGTTTTTCACGACCAGGGAGGGCGGATACAGCGTGGGGCTGGGTCTGTCGGTCGTTTATGGCATCATGCTGAGTCACCGGGGGGAAATCCAGGTCGAATCCGAGCCGGGGCAAGGAACTGCATTTATCCTCACATTCCCGAGACAGGTAAAACCGGAGGAAGACAAGGGGCCGATCTTCGAGGGACCCGTAGTTTCGGACTTGTGATCGCAGGTTTCCCGCGGCGAGTCTGCAAAACGCTTTGGAACATGCCGCAGATTGAGAAGAGATTACAGATCGGGTGTCAATTCTCATTGTGGACGATGAGCCCTCGGTACGCGATTTCCTCAAGCACTGGTTTCTCCCGGAGGGCTACCGGGTGGAGACCCCCGCCGAACCGCTGGAAGCTCTGGACAAGCTGCATGCAGATCGTGGCCGGGGAAAGATCTTGTCATACCGAGTTGCGTTCAAGATTGAAGTAATGGAAAAGAGCGGGGGAATGTTTCCCCTCAATCTTCAGGCTCCGCCAGGCGCACACGCGCAGGCGCGTGTGGCCGAGCGCCGGCGCCTCGCGGGGCGTGGAGATCGGCCGAAGGCCGCCGCCGCAGCGCCATCGTGAGCCGGATCGTGGCCCGGAAATGGAGGGCGGCGATGGGGGTGTGGGGGGCATAGCTCCCCACGTTTTTAAACGCTTTCAATACTCTCTTGAACGCAACTTCGTATCATACCCTCCTCGCCTTCATTGCTCTTAAAATGGAATTGCACTGGAGGGCAAACCCCGTAGGGAAGGTGCGAAAAACCTGCCTCTTTGGAGGCTTTTGGAGCAGCAAAGAATTTACACAATCCATAAAAAATTGACTGGAATTCACACTTTTTTTGATATATAGTGTTTTACCGGGAAATACCCAAAAGAATAGTTTGGCGTTGACGATTTCTCTTGCTCGGTTGGTCAGCAAGGGTTTTTGACACGCATGAGGGGCTGAGAATCAGCGATTCCATCATCCCGGGGGCGAGAGATGCGGGGATCGGAGTTTATCGTAGTCCACTCTCTCTATTTCCGGGCTGTCGACTTCTCATGAAAGACCAGGGGTTCCTGTCCTGCGGACGCTTGTCTTGCTCCGGAATGACGGGCTGATGGCAGTTGTTTAAGATTTTTTTAGTTTTTTTGACGTTATTTGATCACCGGCCAGGTTTCAAAACCTCAATAATCCAAAAATTTTAATCGAAGGGAAGACTATGCGGAGGATCCTTATATCCGGGCTGACCCTTGTCTTTCTAATCCTGGTTTTTCTTCTCTCTTACTCAAAATCACCGGCAACAGAGGGGGACCAAAAGGTCAAAGAGGCCAAAAAAGAGTATACAGGGGTGGAAATCTGCAAACTCTGTCACCAGCAAGTCTACGATGTGCTCACAAAGACGCGTATGGGCATATTGTTTGTGAATCACCCCCGTAACGCTACGGAAAAACTCGGGTGTGAAACGTGCCACGGACCGGGAATGGAGCATTCCTATTCAGCGGGCAAGCAATTCGGGGACATGATTCGGTTTACAAAGGGGACGCCGACGCCGGTTTCAGTGCGCAACGATGTCTGTCTCAAGTGCCATGAAAAGAAGGAGAGGCTCTTCTGGAAGGGAAGCGCTCATGAGACCAACGACATGGCGTGCACGGGGTGCCACACGGTCCACGATGGACCGGGAGTGGCGGCCCGTTTTCAACTCGCCCGCTTGACCGTGACGGATACGTGCGCTCCCTGTCATAACAAGCAGGTCGGCGAGGAGATGCGGTTTTCGCATCATCCCCTGCGCGAGGGAAAAATGACCTGCGTGAGTTGCCACAACCCGCACGGGACTGCTTCGCCCAAACTCGTAAGGGGTCTTTCCAACAGAGAGCTTTGCTTTACGTGTCACGCCGAGAAGCGAGGTCCGTTCATTTTTCAGCACCCCCCCGTTATGGAGGATTGCTTCAATTGCCATCAGCCCCACGGCAGCGCATATCCCAGCCTGCTGAAAGCCCCTCCGATCAGGTTGTGTCGGGAGTGCCACATTAACTTCCACCTTATCAATTTCCAGGCCCCCAAGGGACCAAGACTGAGTCAAATGATGGGCGGGGGGTGCACTAACTGTCACCAGAATATCCACGGCAGCAATAGTAGAAACGGCAATCTATTTTTCCACTAAGGAGGGGGGCCATGAAGATTCGAAAAGAAATCCTCATCATTTCTCTCGCGGTCATGTTTCTCCCTCTGACCTCCGGAGGCGGCTTCGCTCAAATTAACGTGGGTGATTACACGTTGGGAGGCGACATCGAATTGGGCGGAAGATTTTTCATCAATGCTCCCAGCCACCAGGACCGGGGATATTTTGAAGAGTATATTCCCTACCCCACGGGGGTTCTCCTGGAGCAACTGAATTTATTGCTGACGAATAAGGACGGCAGAGACTATTACAAATTCTTTATGAGCAGGCCGGGAGAAAGAGATGAGGATTTCTTGCTCCAGGCGGGAAAAATCGGGGTCTACAAGTTGGAACTCGAGTACGACCAGCTCCAGCATCTTTACTCGACGGTAAATCCCACTGTAGACGAAATCATGGTCCTTTGGCAGAGATTGCGGTTCAGCGGCGACTACACGCCAACACCCGAAATCGACGTCTCTGCCGATTACACTTTCCTGAAAAAAACCGGCGAACTCCCACAGGCGCATAACGCGGGGCCCCCCAACGCCTATGGTTTTACCTCCATCCTCGCACCGGTGGATTATTCGCAAAACAACCTGAGCGTCGGAGCGGATTACTCTAAGCCGATGTATCAGTTCCATCTGGGTTATGATCTTGCGCTCTTTCAGGATGCTAACCAACTGGTTCAAGCCCCCCTTGGCACGAACAATCCCTTCACATCCCTGCCCCCCGGCAATATGGCCCAGTACGTTACCGCTTCGGGGGCAGTGAATCTGCCTGCCAAGACAAGGATTAGCGGCTCGTTTTCCTACGGCTGGCTGACCCAGGACGACACCGTCTTCGACGAGCACGGTGCTGCGGTAGGCAATGCGGATCTCAACGCCACGACTGCCGACGGGTATTTTTCAGCCATAAGCCGTCCCTGCGACCCGTTGACTGTCAGGATTTCCTACAGGGTTTATGATTTTGAAAATGATAATAACCTGATGAATCCTCTATTGCTGTCCTTGTTCGGACCGACAACATCGAATACCTATGCCCTTTTGAAGCAGGAACAGTATTCGTATTTACGGCAGGCTGTCAACGTCGCCGCCGACTGGAAATTCAACAGCAAGGCGGCTGTCGATGTCGGATACACTTACGACGAAACCGATCGCAATGAGGGCCTGGGCATAACCACGAACAATACGCCAAAAGTGGGCCTCAGGCTGTATCCTTATGACTGGCTGAACCTGATAGTCAACTATGCGTACTCAAACCGGGAAGGAAATGATTTCCTGTCAATAGCGCCCGTTCCGTTGACTTATAGATTCTTCGCAGGGGACGACCGGCGAAACGTCGTCAATTTCATTGCAGAGGCATTCCCTCTCAATAATGTCACCTTCTCAGTCAATTTCAACCTCTACGATGACTCGTACAATAACTCGGGCTATGGATTGCTCAGCGACAGCGGCTGGTCGGCCGGAGCGGATGCGAACTGGACGCCGTATAAAGGTCTCTCATTGGCCCTTGGATACGTCCATGAAGAAGCGAAAACTAACGAACTCGCCAATGTTGTTTTGACGGGGGTTACTGATACGTCCAATGGGGCCATCGGTGATCTGGGCCCTGTTTTGTTAACCGCCGATTCGTATGACACCGTCACCGCCCGCGCGGACATTGTGCTCGTTCCCGACAAGCTGAACCTGACGACCAGGGGAAGCTACTCTTATTCGGACTCGAATTTCCACAACCCGCTCATCCCCAATCTGAACGAATCGTTCCTTCATATAGATACCTTTCTAACATACCACTTCGACAAATGCTGGGCTTTCAAAGTGGGATACATATTCGAGCAGTTCAACATGACCAACGCGTACCAACAGCTTTACACAACACCAATCAATGCTGATGGTACTACTCCGTCGACGGCTAACCAGACTTTAGCCACTCTGGAAGGCTTCTACAGGGATTACACGGCGCATGTGATCGAGGCCCTTGTGCAGTACAAGTTCTAGCGTGAGTTCACCAATTAGGAAGATGACATAGGGATTTTATTTGTAAATCCGATGCCGAATAGGTATTCTATGATTGATTTCCCATTACATAAGGAGAAAAAATGAAATCTGCAGTGACGATCTTTTTTTTGCTGTTAATGGCAATTGCGGTGTCGGCAGGCGCTCAGGGCGATCAGGCGGAAAAGGGAAAAACGCTTGTCGAGAGCAAACACTGCGCACTGTGCCACAAGGAAGGCGGGTTGGCCAAGCCCCTGGAAATGCTTGCCGGAACAAATACCGACGCATTCCTCAAAGAGGCGATCACGGACCCAAAGAAAGCCGTTGGACCCCAGGTTCGCATGCCGGCATTCAAGTTAACCGGTGAAGAACTGCAGGCCGTTGTCGTATATCTTCGGTCCGTTGCGAAAAAATGATGGTTCTAACCGGCGGCATCCGTTCTTTTCGCATCGATTTGGAAACCCTTCATGAACGAGCATAAGAACTCGGGTCCCCGATCGGTTTCCCCTCTGGCCGGCAACTGGGTTGGCGTCTTCGGTCTTGCGCTGGCCTCGTGCGGCCTGTTTGCTGTATTCTGCCTGATAGCGATTGACTTTTTGCACGGTTTCAGGCAGCCGTACACGGGCATCCTGACCTACCTGATTATCCCGTCATTTATCTGGGCCGGCCTTATTTTGGTGGCAGTGGGAGTATGGCTGCAACGCCGCAGGCGCAAAAAACCGGCAGCGGCCAGGGCCCGCGTTGAGCCGGTTGGCTGGAGGCGCACGCGCAACCTGATCGCGGCGCTTTGCGGCGGGTTCATTTTTTTTATGTTCAGCGCGATAGGAAGCTACCGGGCGTTTCAGGAAACTGAATCGGTCGGGTTTTGCGGCGCTCTGTGCCACACGGTGATGAAGCCGGAATACACCGCATACAAAAGCTCTTCCCACGCAAGGGTACGATGTACGGAATGCCATATCGGCCCGGGTGCCCCCTGGTTTGTCCGCTCCAAGATCACCGGCCTCTACCAGGTCTATGCGGTCCTTACCGACATATATCCACGGCCCATTCCAACGCCGGTCCAAAGCCTGCGGCCCGCACAGGAAACCTGCGAACAGTGCCACTGGCCGGAGAAATTTTACGGGTCCGTGGACCTGTATCGCCAACTCTTCCTGCCCGACAAGCAAAACACCCCGTGGAGCATAAGAATGCTGCTGCATGTGGGAGGGGCAAATCCCACTCACGGGCCGGTTGGAGGCATTCACTGGCATATGATTGTGGCCAACCGCATCGAGTACATGCCCGCGGACAAGACCCGGCAAACCATAGCCTGGGTGCGACTCACGAATCGAGAGACTGGCGCCGTGACCCTCTACCAGTCACAAGACAATCCATCGACCCCCGAACGGAAAACTCAGCCCGTGCGGGTGCTCGACTGTATCGACTGCCATAATCGTCCCACCCACATTTTCCATTCCCCCTACGATGCTCTGGATGTTTCTCTGTGGCTGGATCGTATCGATTTATCCATTCCGGACATAAAAGTGAAGGCGGCCGAGGCGCTGGTCGAAAGCGCCGGGGCCGGTTCGCGGGCTCGTGGGATTGACCTGATTGCTCAAAAACTCTCAAAAGAATACTCCGATTACCAGGACCAGCCAAAAATCAGGCAGGCGATCTCCGAGACGCAGAGGATCTTTCGAGACAATTTCTTCCCGGAAATGAAAACGGACTGGAAAGTGCGGCCCGACAATATCGGGCATCATATTTGGCCGGGTTGCTTTCGCTGCCACGATGGTTCCCATGCCGACAAAACAGGCCGGACCATCGCCAATGCATGCAACACCTGTCATACCATCATCGCCCAGGGCAGTCAGCCAAAACCGGGGGCTGTGAGCCTGCAGGGGTTGAAATTCGACCACCCGGGAGGGGAAATCCCCCCGGGAATCCTGTGCAAAGACTGCCATAGCGGCGCGCCTTAATCTGTTGATGACAACCCGGGGAATGCAAAAACCGATCTGCCGGGCGCCCGGGACTTTATCCCAAGTTGCGTTCAAGATTGAAGTAATGGAAAAGAGCGGGGGAATGTTTCCCCCTGTGCCCCCAACCCCGCCAGAGCCGATCCATGGTTTACTCTTGGTTTTCCTCTGTGCCCTCTGTGCCTCTGTGGTCAACCTTTACCCCTTTTCTAAACGGGGACCTCGTATTTCCCCCCTTACCTAAAGGGGGGCAGGGGGGATTTTACCGGGCGCGAGGCGCAGCAGGTCTGGCGATAAGCGCAAGCGTTCACCACAGAGGCACAGAGGACACAAAGAGCGCTAATAATGGATGCGTTTTTGACATTTTCCTTTAGAAATAGCGCTATCAGCGCGGCCCGACCCCGAGGCCGTGCCAAAGGTTGACATACACAATGTTATTGACAAAAGTCTTCTAATAACCAACCACCATTTCCAGATAAATAACATCGGCACGATAACGAAACTGGAGGCGAAGGACCCGAACTTCTTCGGCAATTCAAATCAGATAGAGCAGGTGCTGATCGCACTGTTCATGAACGCCGTGGAAGCCATGCCCCAAGGCGGCGTGCTTACCGTCGTGACTTGGGAGGTGGCCGACCGGGACGCCCTGTGCGTCAGCGTGGCGGATAACGGCAAGGGCATTCTTCCGGAGATCCGGTCGAACATATTCGAGCCGTTTTTCACGACCAGGGAGGGCGGATACAGCGTGGGGCTGGGTCTGTCGGTCGTTTATGGCATCATGCTGAGTCACCGGGGGGAAATCCAGGTCGAATCCGAGCCGGGGCGAGGAACTGCATTTATCCTCACATTCCCGAGACAGGTAAAACCGGAGGAAGACAAGGGGCCGATCTTCGAGGGACCCGTAGTTTCGAACTTGTGATATCAAAGGATTAAGCGGTCTGCCCTGTCTTTCGAGCACAGCACCTGGTGATATTTCAGCAAAGCCCTGTGATATAGATATTGCCAGTAGGTAAATCCGAAGAAAATCGCCGCAAAGGTAAATAGAAAAGCTGGAATGGCACAGTGATGGGCCTGCATGGCGATATCCTGGCGACGGCGCCGAAAAATCCACTCAACGAGCGAAAGCACAAGCGCTGCCGGCGTGATGCCGGCAGCGGTGAAGGCGAACATGGGTAACGTGGATGATTGATTGTAGCCGATTCCGGAAAGAAGCTCATACAACCCCGGTCGCACATGTTCTGCCCCCCGCGCCGGCAGTGGATCAGAACATAATCCAGGCAAGAAGATAAAGAGTGTTGTTGTCGGATGCGCCGCTGCTGGTTCCATTGAACTTGTTGTAGATGACATACTGCACGGAGAACTTGGTGAAGAGGTATTTCCATGGCGGCATGTAATTCAGTTCCAGAATTTCGCCCTCACTGTCAGGGTTGCCGTTTGGGTTCCCTCCATACAGCAAGGGGTCGTTGCTCCCGGTTGTCGAGAAATAAGAGAGCGACCCGCCGATAATTCCACAATTGGTGGTCCTGTAATAATTGCCGTTGATTCTGAAAGTGTCAAGCCGATCGGACGTGTTGCCTGCAGCCCCGGTGGCAAAGCTGCCGGAACGGTCCTCGTCCTCGTGTATCCAGGTGGTCGCCAATGAAAAGGACTGCTTACCCAGGATATATTGATATTGCGCATCGAAGGCCACATCCCGGAAATTGTCCGTGGGTCCGCCGGAGCCGGATGCGAATACGTCCGATGATAACCCGTAAGTGCCGATTTCGAACGAATGAGGGCCGTATTGGCGAGTGAGCGCGATACGCCAGTAGGGGATGGCGCCGTCGACATAGAGGCCGAGCGGATGGTTTCCCGCGCCGAATGGAGAAGTGATCCCGTTGAGCGAAGTGCGGTAGACTGAGACCGTAGCGTAGAGGGTGTTGTTCCAGTAACCGTAGACGCCGGCGCCTCCGACCAGAGCGAGCAGAGAGTTGTCTATCAGGGTGGAGGCCGCAGGGCTTGGGGCGATGTTCGATGCGGCATAAGGAAAGCCCCATGCGGGGGTCGAGTTCCAGACATCTTCGGCGGTTGGGTTATTGTTCAATGTAATCCCGAAAATGAGGTCCTTGCTGCAAAGTGAGAGGCTGTTCGCATAGCGGATATCCGATTGATCCAGGGCCAGTCTGTCATTGTCGTTTGAGTAGGTCGCCTGGATCAAGGCGCCCACCTTCCCGTATATCTGGCCCCCGTAGAACACGCTCGCCGCCTGGGGCGAGCCGACGACATCGTTTCCGGAAGAAAGAGCATGAAGAGACCACCTGTCGGGCGGCAGACTCCCGGGCGGCTGTGAGCGATTGGTGTGGGTGTAGGAGATTTGGGCCAGGCCGGTCAGAGGAGGCACGCTCGGATAGGACGCGCCTGTATTGTTCAACACGTAGCCGGTTAATTTGAAGGCTCGTCCAAACGGCTTCAGTTCAGGGAATATGGTATGGCATGCGGAACAGCCCATGCCTGTCTGGCGTGCAAAACTCGGCACCGCCGCAGCCTCCGTTGCCCCAAAGACCATAATCAGGCACAGCGCAGCCAACCAAAAGATCAGTTTATTCAGTTGCTTTACGCTCATCTCTCCCCTCCTCCAGGAAAATCATGCTTTGGCAGGACGATCAGCGGGTCCCGGGAAACCAGGCAGAACTTTACCCCGCCCCGGCTTCAGGAACCGGGGCATCGGTTCACTCCCGGAGATGGAAGTGCACCATTTTTATGATATATTAGAGCTGTTGCTATAAAATCATTGCGCATTAAGGCAATGCGCCTGGATTGGATGCCGCCCTTTAAAAGGGTTTGGGGTTCATTTGGGCTTGAAAGCTTGTTTCATGTACAGGATAATGGATTGAATATTATCGGGCGACAGGTCGGGAAAAGCCTGCATCTGGCCTTTTCCTTTGCTGACAGTTTCGGCAATTTCCCGATCGATGTTCGGGGTTTGCCAAAACTTTCCGCTGGTAAAATCTGCCGGTTTGCGACTAAACGCAACGGCTCCGGGCCCGTTGCCGTTGCCCCCGGCCCCGTGGCAAAGCATGCAGTTTCGGGTGAAAAGCGGCTTGCCTTCCGCCTCGTTCGCTGCCCGCGCATTGCCCAATCCCGTGAAAGCCGCCCCAAAGCAAAGGACCGCCGCAAGTGCGAGCGCTTTCTTAAACATCAGGCTCCTCCTTGGCTGCACAACGCGCCGCGTTGCCGCACGCCGCGATATAAGCAAAAAGTTGAGGGATTAAATTGTCACGCAAGTGTAACGGAATGTAAAATAATCTTGTAAGACATCGTGTCAACAGGTCCTGCTCAATTTAAAGTCCATCAAGCGGCGGAAAATAATTGATTTTTCCGTTCAAATAATGAGAGAAATACGATATGCCGCTCGTTGAAGCGGCCTGCCCGATTTCCCGATGGGGACGATGCCGGGTCGATGAGCGGCGGCAGCCGGGCCGCCGAGGGTGCATGTTGACACCGAACTCCAAGCAAAGCGTCGCAGGCGTGAATTTTTTGATTCGAGGCGGGGATGTGAACGAAAAAAGATGGGTGTGGGCCGTATGTTGGATGGTTTTCATCGTGCTGAATGCGTCAGGGGCCCGTGCCGAACGGACGCGCATTGCATGCATCACTTGCCATGAAGCTCTGGGCGGGACATTGGCCAAGCCGATTGCCGAGTGGAAGGGATCCATTCATTATCAGCACGATATTACCTGCGACCGCTGCCACGGCGGCAATGCCGAGGTCGTGGTGGGGAACGTGTTGCAGCTCTCCGGCGCCGAGTTTGGGGCCATACAATCTGCCGCCATGTCGAAAGCTCATGGCTTCGTCGGCAAGCCTTCCGGTCAGGCGATGTTCAGCATGTGCGCGCGGTGCCACTCCGCTTCGGTGAACATGTATGCCGGTAGCATCATGGGCAAGGTATATCTTCAAAACAAGGGAGGGCCTTCCTGCGTCACTTGCCACCATGCCCACCACAACGTCATCCCTGCAGTTCCCGAGACCTGTTCGAAGTGCCACAAAGATACCACCGGTTTCGCGCAGATCGACCCCATGAATGTTACGGATGCGACCATGGCGCAGCTCTCAAGGATTCGCATCCGGCTGGCCGGGGAGAAAACCCAGGGGGCCCGACCCTCGCTGGCTCCCCGGTTTCCGGGAGAAATGGACTCCTATCAAATCGGGTTGCTGGCATTTGGCGGGGTGATTTTTCTTTTCCTGATCGGCTATACGGTTTATGTGATTCTGGAGAAGGGAGATGAAAAATGAGCTTTGAGGTCCTTCGGGAAAAGAAGCCTTCCTGTTCCGCCCTCGCCATGATCGTGATTATCGCGCTCTCGGCGTCTCTTCTCGGCATGGCGGTGGCTTTTGCCTGTTTGTTGCTGTCGGGCCGGGGCAACGACTATGAGATGGGCACCCTGTTGGCTTTCGAGTTTTTGGTGGCCGGCGTGATCATCGTGCTTTATGCAAAAAGTTTTTCCAAGTTCAGAGAGGTAGCCGAGGACCGGGAGGAGAGGCTGTTATGGTAGACGCAAGCTCCGAGCATCAGGCCGAGGAGTCGAAGATCACGCGCAGGCGGTTTACCCTTGGCATCCTCCTGGCCGCCGTCGCGGGCTCCCTTGGCTCTCTCCTGTCGGTGCTCAAATTGTTGTCGCCCGAAAAGAAGGGCGGCGGCTACGTGGCCACCGTAGCCCCGGGGGACCCATTGGTGTACGCCAAGGGCAGCCGGGAGGGAAGTTTTTTAAGGGCTTCAGCGTTCAAGGTCGGTGATGCCGTCCTCGCTTATCCTCAAGGCAAAACCGAGAATCAGGCGAATATCGTTCAACTGATTCGCCTGCAGGAGACGGAGTTTAAGCCGCCGACCCGCCGGGAGCTGACCGATCAGGGGTTTGTGGCCTACAGCGCCGTCTGCACCCATCTCGGCTGCATCGTTTCCTGGGTGAAAAGCCAGCAGGACCCCGCCGCCTCTTACACCGAATGTTTTTGTCATAACAGCATATTCGACCCGGCGGGGGGGGCCAAGGTCATCGGGGGGCCCGCCCCGATTCCGCTGGCCCAGATCGGGGTCAAGGTGTCCAAGGATGGAATTCTTGTCTTCACCAGCGGCTTTACCGGCCCCATCGGCCCGCAGGTTTGACCGCGGAGGTATCGGCGATGATCTTTCAATGGTTTGATGAACGGCTGGAGCTAAAAAAATTCAAGGAAAAATTTCTGGCCAAAGCCTTTCCAACCCATCCCTCGTTTCTTTTTGGAGAGATAGCGCTTTTTTCGTTCATCATCCTCGTGATCACAGGGATCTTTCTCGGCCTTCTTTACGAGCCTTCGATCAAACTGGTGTCGTTATTCGGCGCCATGGTTCCAGCCAGCTATGCCAGCGTGGTCAGAATCGATCTTCTCCCTTTGGGTATGGTCATCCGGCGCATCCATCACTGGTCGGCCATGATCATGATCGCTGCCATTCTGACCCACTTGGCGCGAATTTATTTTACCTCGGCCTACCGCAAACCACGGGAGATTAACTGGCTGATTGGCCTCGTCCTGCTGGTGATAACCTTGGGGGCAGCCTTTACCGGCTATCTTCTGCCCTACAGCCAATTTTCGGTGACGGCAACCTCCATAGCCTACTACATCTCAAAATCAGTCCCCTGGGCCGGGGACTGGATATCACGGTTCCTTTTTGCAGGGGAATTCCCGGCCGCCGGAACCGTTCCCCGGTTCTTTTTCCTGCACGTCATGGTGGTCCCGGCCTTGCTCGTGGCCGTGATTGGCCTGCACCTGCTGGTTGTAGTAAAGCAGAAGCACACCGAACCGGCGGCCAACAAGAAGCGCAAGGGCGCTCGGGAGGGGCACAGGCTCATCGGCATCCCGGTCTGGCCGGAACAGAGCTTCATCAGCCTGTCGCTGTTCTTTTTTCTGCTGTTCGTGGTGGTCCTGATGGCGACCTATATTCCGTTAAACCCTATCGAAATGTTCGGCCCTCCCTCGCCGGGAACTCCGGTAATGCGGCCCGACTGGTATTTTCTCCCCATCTACGGTTTTCTGAAGCTGGTCCCCGGCGATGTCTCATTCTATATCGCCGGAGCAAAAATTACCCCGGAAACCATCGGGGGGGTCCTTTTCCCCGGTCTGTTGGGTCTGATCCTGGTTGCCATTCCGTTTCTTGACCGGGTGAGCGAGCCGCAGAACTACCTTGAAAATCCCCTGCACCGTCCCTTGATGACCTCTTTGGGGATTGGCGGCGCGATGTTTCTCTGCATGACCACCCTGGCCGGATACATCGATGTCCTTCACATCACCCCCACATCGATGGCGATATACACCTGTCTTGCGACGATAGCAGCCTGTGCGGTCTCCTACCTGCTGCTGCGTCTCTACAGTCGAGAAAGAAAGAACGTCAACCATGTCAAAACTTGATTATGTCCTGGCCTGCTCCCTGGTGTTGTGCGGCGTATTGGTTTTCACTCACTCCGCCCCATCCGCCGGCGATCAACCGGAGGAGAATTCCTGCGTCCAATGCCATTCCAAACTACCAGCCGGCAGCTTTTACGAGGTGAAATCCCACAGTTGGGTTGGGTCGATCCACCAGCAGCACGGCGTCACGTGCGACAAGTGTCACGGCGGCAACCCGACGGCCGCGAAAGAAAAGCAAGCCCATATCGGCGTGCTCGGCTCCAGCAATCCCCCCAGTTCGGTATATTTCAAAAACATCCCCGCAACCTGCGGCAAATGCCACGGGGCCGAGTTCTACAAGTTCACCCAGGGTCTGCATTACAAAATGCTCGAATCGACGGGCAAGGGTCCCGACTGCGTGACCTGTCACGGTTCAATGGTAACGAAGGTTTTAGCCCCTGATAACCTCGTCGCCGTGTGCGAAAGGTGCCACAACGAAAGAATGGGCATTTTCCCTTATGTGCCACAGAAGGCCAAAATGGTCCTCTTGCTGCTTCGGGAGAGCAAAGCCCTGCTCGCCGCCGACGAGCAGCTTTATCATTCCCCGAAGTGCACCGATGCCGCACAAGCCCTGGGCCACGCTGAAGTCCTCCTGCATGCCGCAAAACTTGACTGGCACAAATTCGACCTGGACACCATTACGAGCAACGTGCAGGAATTTTATGATACCATCGAAAAACTGCCTCCTGCTTCCTCGTGTCGATAATGGTTTGCCTGAATTCTGCATACCTGCCTGTCGCCGGCCCGCTATCCGCAGCCTGAAAGGACTGTGGTCGGCCTTTGATGTCCACGGGCCGGCGAGTTGCGAGTCGCCCGGTCTTTGTTCCCGGCCGGTGTCCAGACTTACCTATGGTCCTTTCCATTGTGATACAGCCAACTTGGATCTCTGCATTAAAAGCGGCGCTCTCAAGGTGC
The DNA here is from genome assembly GCA_963805125.1 of uncultured delta proteobacterium. Classification (GTDB taxonomy): domain Bacteria; phylum Desulfobacterota; class Syntrophobacteria; order Syntrophobacterales; family Syntrophobacteraceae; genus SbD1. The sequence goes on from CAWDTD010000004.1 coordinate 199,249, forward strand.
TGTCTTTCCCCCTGTATTTTCTTCCTTCCGAAAACATCCGCACAAGATTTAATTCTCCTTTCCTTTTTTCTTGATTGATTCCTCTCCTCTTAATGCAAATGGAATGCAAATGGGGCCAGATCGGGCCAATGCCGCTAACTTAAGGCAAATACCCGTTCTTTCGCATACTTACGTGTCCGAGTTTTAACACCTTCTGGTGCACTTATCTGGGCTATGTTGCTCCGGTCGAAGGGTTAGGTAAATGGAATGACACTAAAATCCCTTGTAATTCTGCAACTTGCTTAAGTTAACGGCATTGGGTCGGGCCAAGAGAAGTGCTTGATCTTCCGTGAGAAGAAGCCATGGGATGGGAATCGCAAAATATTATTCCGACTCTGAAAACAACATTTTCCCGCCGCGCCAAAACAGCCCCGCCTGGTCCCGCGCCGCACGGTAGGAGCGCGCCATGCGCGCGACTAATTCCCGCCTGGTCGTTTGACCAATCCGTTATGGCGAATACGACATGGTCCGGAAAGGGTCCTTTCCCCCCCTGTAGGTGTCAATCACTAATCTCGACGCTCCGCGCGAGGACGGTACCTATGTACGCCTCTGTGCAACCCCTCGATTGCGTGGCCAGGACTAAAAATATCTCCTTTCCTAATCGGAAACTGCTGGTGTCTCATCCGGTATTTCCGAATGAGACTCCAGCATAGAAAGATTCAGATCGAATATGTGGTAAAGAGTGCTATTCGTAAAAATGGTTTTCTTTTGAAGAACTCAGCCTTTCCTGCAGTCGGCTCGAACGAAGGTTAGGTGCCTCTGGCGCCGAAGGTATAAAGCGTAGCAGCAATGCTTGACAACAGCCCCCTCATCGCCAGGCGCCAGTTCCGCGCGCATCACCACAGCATATCCGACGCGGGCCTTGTCGGTGGCGACCACATGCCAAAACCCGGCGAAGTCAGCCCCGCCCACAACGGGGTCCTCTTTCTCGACGAATTCCCGGAGCTTAGGCGGAAACGTGCTCGACCTACTGCGCCAGCCGCTCGAAGATGGGCAGGTGACGGTCTCAAGGCCGCAATTGCCCCACCTTCACAACCATTTTCGGTTACGGGTACAGTGCTGCATAGCTGATGTCATGATTAGTCCTTGTTAAATCGGCTATGCTCTTATGCAGCCGTTTTGCGACTCCTCAATCTATTGCACATTCTAACGCAATTTCACAATTATCCATGCCCCGACGATCACCGCCAGCCAAGCTCCCGACAATATCCAAATTGCTTTTTGCCATTGTTCGCCAAAGAATTTTTTCGTGGTTCCGGTCACCCAGTCCCAGTTCAGCCAAACGTGTAGGGCAATCAAGACAAGAATGACAATGGCGAGAGTAAGGTGAATGTCCGCCCACTCGTGGCGGCGCAAACCGAGAAAGATCTTTCCTGCACCGGACGCGCTTCCGGATGGAATTACAAAACCCAATAGAAGCCCGAGGATGGCAACCGAACACAAGTCTACGAAGAGCAACGCGCTGACTAAATACTTCAGGGTGTTTCTTGTCATGGGTATCCCTCCTTGATTTTTGCCGGGCATTCGGGTTCCTGTTCGTTGAAGGTTTAAAGGATGGTCTGTCCCGGACTCTTTTCTTCCATGTACTTCCTGAGCTTCAGTTTCAGTGTTCTTCGCGTTATCCCCAGACGCCGCGCCGCTTCGCTCTTATTCCCCTCCACCTCCTTAAGAATCTGAAGGATCGCTTGCTTTTCGAGCTTCGCAAGGCTGGCTTCCTTCACCTTAAGATCCGGCATGGTGCATTCAGCATCCCCGGCGCACGCCCCCTGCACGCCGGGAGGCAGTTCGACCGGGGAAATGTATGCTTCCTGCGCCAGAATCACCGAACGTTCCATTGCGTTTTCAAGCTCACGGATATTTCCGGGCCAGGAGTACCGGAGCAGAAGGTCCATTGCCCGGGGCGTTATTCCTTTTATTTTCTTTTGATTTTTTGAGGAAAGGCGCACGAGGAAATGCTGTGCCAGGGGAGGAATATCTTCAGTTCGCTCTCTCAAGGGAGGAATGTTTACGGGAAAAACACTCAACCTGTAGTAAAGATCTTCTCTCAAAGTCCCACCTGCAACCATCGCCGAAATATCGCGGTTAGTCGCGGCTAGTACGCGCACATCGACTGGAAGGGCTGTATCGCTTCCAATCCGCTGGATTTCGCCAGCCTGGAGTACCCGGAGAAGCTTTGCCTGCGTTGAGAGCGAGAGTTCTCCGATTTCATCCAAAAAAATCGTCCCCCCATCGGCCATCGAAAATCGACCTTTTCTCGGCTTTTCCGCTCCAGTGAACGACCCTTTCTCATGTCCGAACAGTTCCGATTCGATTAGAGTTTCCGGAATGGCCGCGCAATTGACTTCCACAAGGGCTTTTTCTTTTCTTGTGCTGTTCGCATGAATTGCCCTTGCAACAACTCCCTTTCCCGTTCCGCTCTCTCCGGTAATGAGGACGGTTGCATCGGTAGGGGCAACCAGGGCCACCAGTTCGAGAACTTTGTGCATAGCGACGCTCGGACCAATTATGTCCCCGCTTTGAAACCTGGCCAAAAGGCTGCGAAGATTTTGGTTTTCCTCCTTCAGACGTGTATGCTCAAGCGCACGCTCCAGGACAACTTTCAAAGCTCCGAAATCAATAGGCTTGGTAACGTAGTCGAGAGCGCCCGACTTCAACGCTTCGACTGCGGTCGGGACGGAGGAGTAGGCCGTGATAACGATTATCGGGATGGCTGGATTGTGACGGTGGACTGCCTTTGTCGCCTCGATGCCGTCCATCTTCGGCATTCTCATGTCCATAAGAACTAGATCCACTGGTTTATCCCGCACGATTTGAAAAGCCTGCTGCCCGTCCTCGGCCTCCATGACCCGATATCCCCACTCCTGCATCAGAGTGGTAAGCATCAGGCGGTGCGACCGATCATCATCTACTATGAGGAGCAGCGGCGCATCCCGTTTTGCGATTTTCATATCCTCAAACCCCTTCTGCAATGGCTCCGATGACATGAGAGTCAACATATTCTTCCCGGGCGGGAATGCAAATAGTGAATACGGTTCCATTTCCCGGCATGCTTCGAGCCTCGATCCGGCCCCCGTGAGCCTCTACGAGCTTGTGAACATTGGCCAGGCCTAGCCCCACCCCTTTGGGTTTGGTTGTAAAATATGGATCGAAGATATGCGGCAGGTCTTCAGGCGAAATCCCCGAACCGGTATCCGCGATTTTCAGTATGACATGTCCCTCCCCGCAAACGGCTTCGACGCTGAGCGTTCCTCCATCCGTCATTGCCTGGATAGCGTTGAGGTAAAGATTGAGCAGAATTTGGGCGAAGCGGTCGGGGTCCACCTCCAACGTGAGGTTTTCCGGTTCGACAAGGGCATGGATTCTCACACCCTTCTGGAGGGCATCTCCTTCCACGAGCCTTATCGAGGTGTCGATGAGCTCCCTGCACGATAAGGACTGCCTGCAAATTTCCGTTGGTTTGGCGTAGTCCAGGAGTTCCGTTACTACTCTGTTCAATCTCCCCACTTCCTGGACCATCACCTCCGCCAAGTCGCGGCTGCGATGATCTTCTCTGACTCTTCCTGCGAGAATGGTCGCAAACCCCTTGATAGAACTTAAAGGGTTTCGAATCTCATGGGCCACCCCCGCTGCGAGCTTTCCCAATCCGGCAAGACGCTCGCCCCGCCGGACCTGCTCTTCCAGTTGCTTTATCCTGGTAAGATCGGAAAAAAGAAAGACATGGCCCGCCGGTTGCCGCTCTCCGGCCTTTATCATAGCAGCGTTGACGAGCAATGGAACGGTTACCGCATCACTAACGCGGCACAGGATTTGCTGCTCGACAACAGCGCCGTCTTTTTTCAGCGCGCGAGCAATCGGAAGGAAACATGGGAGATCGTCTATCCGCTCATAGGCTTGGCCAGAGCAATGCAGGATAATGCGCGCCGCCTCATTGGTTCTTTCGATCCGGCCTTCCGGGTCGGTCATGACGAGACCTATGGGCATTTGGTTTATGATCGTAGATGTGAAAGCCTTCATTTGCCCGAGGGAATATTTTGCACTGCGGTAGTTCTGCGCCCAAACCAGTGAAATGAAACCGGCAACACCCACCAGAAACATTGTTACGAAGAGCAGTATCGTCTGGTGCAGGTCCTGCCTGCTTGCGTCCTCAAAGGGCGCGGGGTCGAGCCCCACAATGATAAAGAGGTCCCTCTGGGACTCAGGGGAATCCCACCCGAACCTGTTCATTGCACCACGGCCTCTTTGGCCAAACCAGGGCTGAAAAATTCGCATGACCTCAAAGGCCCCCGGTTCTTTGTCTGAGAAGCGACAACTGGTCTCTCCGGCTTTCGGGAATCTCAACGACAAGGTTTTCCCCACCTGTTCAGGGTCGCTGTGCGCAATGATTCTTCCCATCGGATCAACGAGGGCAAGATAGAGGACCTCCGACTGTTGTGCCATCTCCTCAATTAAGGTCTCACGCCTCTGGCGTCCCCACCCCTTGCCCATCATTCCTGTGCGGCTGCCGGCCTCAACCGAGCGCATCAGGACATTTGCCTGGGAAAGCAGGACCCGCTTCATGAATTCCTTATCGCTATTGACGTTCTTAATAGCCAGGATGAACAGAATTCCCGCCAAGATGCACACCGAACCAATGATCATCACCGGCGAAAACCACACCCACCGGCTTGGCCGTGGGCCAGTAGTTCTCATTGTCGACTACTCCTCAGCGCAAGATGCACCCCAAAACACGGATCGGCCCGGAACCTTTCACATATATGCAATGAAGAAACCAACCTTTTGGCCGCTTGGAAATCCTTCCTTTGAACTTGCGGAAAACCAAAAAAACTGCCTCGAACCGGCTAACATTTACCCATTTATTTACTCTTTTGGATACTTTTTATCCAGTATTAATCTATTCAAGCGGAACAAAAACACGGGCCACGATATTCCCTGGGCGCTAAAATGGTCATATATTCCATGCCTTATGGATATGGGAACATGATGGCATAAGCCTTGCCTAACAGATTGAGCAATAGCGGAAAGTTTGTTGGAGCCGGAGGGCATTGTTTAAAAGCTGCCTTCGGCTAACTGAAAAGCAACTGAAAGACGGAGGAAGACCATGAGGAAAAAGAGCTTGATCGGTCCGTTGGCTGTGGTGATCGTACTTCTTCTCGGTATGCCGGATCTCTATGCCCAGCAGCAGGGAGCGAACCTGCCTGCGCAGGGTCGGTACTGCCCCTGGAGACAGATGCGAGCAGGTATGCAATGTGGCAGAGGAATGGGACGATGCTTTAGGGGACAAGGAGCCGCATACAATCCGCAGGGGCAGCCCGTGACTGTGGAAAGAGCCAAACAAATGCTGGAAACCTACGTGAGCAATAAATACAATCCAAATCTGAAGGTCGGAGATATCTCGGATAAGGGGGACATGTTCGAGGCGGCGATATTGACAAAGGATGGCTGCCTTGTTGAAAAAATCCAGGTTGACAAGAAAACCGGTTGGTTTCGCAATGTGTCCTGACGGGACCAGCTTCAGATAACCTCAGGATGCGGAACGCAGCGCAGGAAAGTGGTGCCGCGCCATGGAGAACCCAAGGAAAGGATGGATGGCGCTGAGGTATGATCGGGAAATTATTGCACAAGCCCGCTAAGTTGGCGGTAGTTGGCCCGGATATTTCATGAAGAAATGGCAAAATCATCCTCTTTGTGCTGGTATTTCGATAGCTTAAGTCGAAATATAGAGGAGATTTTGCCATGACAAATTGTACAACAGATGCAATCCAATTCCCAGCGTAGTTAGCGGGCCAAAAGAAGTGCCTGACCTTCCATGAGAAAAAGCCATGGGATGGGAATCGCAAAATATTATTCCGACTCTGAAAACAACATTTTCCCGCCGCGCCAAAACAGCCCCGCCTGGTCCCGCGCCGCACGGTAGGAGCGCGCCATGCGCGCGATTAATTCCCGCCTGGTCGTCTGACCTCTCCGTTATGGCGAATACGACATGTTCAAACGCGCCGCGAAAATCGACTCCCGGCGATTTGCGGAAAAATTGCGCCGCCGGATTGCCGTCATTTCCAAATACCGGGACATGGAGAGAATAGATGACGTAGTCGAAATAGAAGGGATTCTTTCGAGCTTTGTGGTACGAATACGTCCGGCAAGCTATGCGGTGTTCACCGTCGAGTTCTCGGAAGAACTGGTCCAGGATGTCAATCTCGGCTCGTTGCCAAAAAATTGGCGGAATTTCCCCGCCCCGCCCCGGACCCGGCAAATAGGTGATAGTTGGATAAACAAGGCATCCAGTGTTCTTCTTCGGGTCCCCGGCGTCATCGTGGTGCATGAGCACAATTTCCTGATTAATCCCGGCCATCCCGACTTCCCGAAGCTGGTAATCGGCGGCCCTGTGCCTCTCGATATCGATTCCGGAATTTTTGAAGGCTGGAAATGAACGGCTGTCCCTGTCGATGCTGCATGACAATGGATGTCTCGGGGGCAAGGCGAATGCACGCACCATTTCCGGAATGCAATGACGAATTCACCCTGCGCGAACCCCAAGCCCGGGAACGGGAGCGTTTTCAACTAAACTGAGGGTATGATACGCAAACGGAAGGTCCTCGCCACCTTCGGAAACGGTTCACAGAGTTGAGATTGCTCAACCACGATCTCAACATGTCACTGTTCTTTCAGCAACGCTGAGTTAACATATCAAGAACATTTTCGTTATGCACTCCGGCCACATCGGGATTTCTCACATTGGCAAGGAGGGTTAACTTTGGTTGAGCTCGAACAGATAGCGATTCGAAAATCTCATTGCGCATAGTGACATTCACTTGAATGCTCGATTGGGAAACCGTATGGTTTTGAGGGTTTCAGCCTCGCAGCAGAAGTTTTTCGGGCAAAAATCCGATCCCAACATGTAGCTTGGATACATAGCGGAGAAGTTGATGCACTATTCCGGATAAGAATCGCTAACAGAAGTTAATCGCTGCACCGGGTTCGAAGGGGGCGGTCCAAACTTATGGGCCGATTTTGGAAAGGATGCTTTTAACGAAATTTTGCGAAAACGATAGAAAAAAGGATTTCAACTTGTCCGGATTTTACGAATGCCTGACAGTATTGACGGATTCTTTTGATTTTACAAGGAAAAGGTTTTTCTCAAATCCTCTTTTTGTTTCAGTTACTTAGATGATCGTTCTGGCTAACATCCGCTCATCCTTGGTCTTTTTTACCTCTCATCTCGTTTCGTGTTTCTCGACCAAAATTGGGGAGATCAACTTTGACAAACCGGTGAACATTTGCTATGAGGCCATATGCACATGGTTTAGCCTTCAGGACGCAATCGGAAATGTTATGATTTCAGCTTCCTAGCTTCGGCACGCTGTTTGCCGATGTTAATTTGAAAATTCCAAGTGGTGAGGGGTGGGAGACACGGATCGTGATTCCCATCAGGGTGCTTGGACGAACCACGGGGGGCGACCTTGCACTCATTTTTTTCAATAAACTTCCACAATTCTATGGCTGGCCGGATAGAACGTCGGTCATGTCATAGAGGGGAATAGATTTCTTCTGAGCAGACCGTTAGAAGGAAAGTCCATTTGTGCCGATGCGAGTCTCGTCGAAAAACGAACCAGGGTTTGTAATAAAAGAAAATACGCAAACGTGGAGACTAGAATTGTAAAGGCATGGCCAAAAGAAGAAAGGGGATTAGGTTATGTCTAAGATCCTTGTTGTCGATGATGAGGAACACATCAGACTTCTATATTCTCAGGAATTGAAGGAAGCGGGACACGAAGTCACCACGGCGGAGGGCGGTTACAAGCTTCTCGAGAAAATTGACGAGGAAAACCCGGATTTGGTCATCCTGGACATAAAGATGCCTGGCTATGACGGTCTGGATATCCTTCAAGAGATCCGAAACGATTTTTATGACCTGCCTGTTATTCTCTCGACTGCATACGATATCTTCAAAGAAGACATAAGGTCGGTCGCGGCCGACTTCTATGTTGTGAAGAGCTTTGATTTGACGAAACTAAAGGAAAAAATCGCCATGGCGCTCGAAACAAGGCTTCCCACTTGGCAACCCGCTCTTTATGGTCAGCCGCCGATAGCGGTGCAGAAGCAATCGAAAGGGATTCCCATCGGCGCGGAATAGTCCCGCTCCAAAGCTCCACATCAGTAGACCTGATTGTTAGGTGCCATCGTTCCTTGTGTAGATCCACCCCAATGAAGAGTGCCTCTCCGGGTTGCGGTTCCGTGTCTTGTCGCCTCATCCCAAACCTCCTTTCACCGGTTTGTAACCAGGATAACAAATCCCCGCGAGGGACCCTTCATTGCATCATAGTTACTCTCCTGGCCCTTGAAATCTTAACGTCCAGAAAATTTGCCACGTCCGGATCATATTGATTTTGATAAAGCGTTCCCGACGGGGAGCTTTTCACTCCCCATCTTCTTGCTCCGGATCATCCATAGAGGTTCTCAATCCACCTTGTCGCCTCGGTATCGCTGATTTTTCCGAGGTATCTCTGAGTGGTTGAGAGATTGGCATGCCGGAGAATTACCTTGCTCACTATTTCGATTGGTACACCGGATCTCGATGCATAAGTGGCCGCATGCCTCCTGAGATCGTGCGGCCTCAATGTGATTCCGGCGAGCTTTCCTGCCTTCTTGACGACAATTCTGGCGGCCGCATACGTGATCGGAAAAATCCGTTGTTCCGTCTCAATCGCTCGCTCTTTGATGTAAGCACGCAATCGCTCCACCACCTTTCGAGGGATGAAGCCAACCTCAGCGTCCTTGCCGCTCTTTGGACTTTGTATCGTCAGCTTATGGTCGCTTACATCTTGCGGAGTGAGCTTCAGGACTTCGCCGACCCTCATGCCTCCCCTGGCCATCAGCTCCAGAATAAGTCGGTTTCTCAACTTCATTGTCCTGAAGATGATTTCGTCGACCGTTTCCTTTTCGACAACCTCCCAGTGGATGGGTTTACCTGGCCGGTAGATTTTCCTCAGCATCGGAGCATCGCACGGGTTTTGAATGGAAAGATCGAGATTGGTCTTGATGAAATTGAAAAAGGCCTTGAGGTGGGAGTAACGACCGTGCTTGGTTTGCTGCTTTCCGCCCTTCGTGATCATGTCCAGAAAGGGGAGAATCTCCTCGGATGTGATGGCGGCAAGATCGCGGTCATTGCCAAAGTGGTCGCAAAGTTTGGTCAGCGTTGTGCCGTAGGACTCAATCGTATTTTTTTCCTGAATTCATCCTGTGGTACTCTCGATAAACTTTGACTGCCTGGTCGAGTTTCATGGCTTGCCTCCTGGCTTGGTTTTGAGTGGATTCAAACCGATGGGGACTACAAACGGAAAGTAAGATATCCCTATCAACTCTGCAAGAATCCGAACTGGCTCCGTAGTTCAAGGATTGGCAAGCAACTTTTACTTTCTGTACGAAGCTCTCTCGCAATAATTAGACGATTTCTTCTCTCTGAAATCGTATCGGATTTTCCCATGTTTAAGCATTGTTGTGCGATATTGCGCTCTGGGGCGAGAGCGTTAGAGCATCCATGGGGGCTCGATCATCAGGCGGCTTGTAACGGTTGGGGCCACGATATTGTATCATGCCAAACGGTGGTACGTCCATGTTGCGTCGGCTTTTCCTATCTCCCGGTACTATCGCATTCTATTCGCCTGAGCCTCCCCAACACCATGAGGCGCAGAAAGCGAGCTATTGACTGCGGGGATGGTGGTATGTCCTCAAATTGCCTAATTTGGTGTGATCGGCACTTTTTCTTGCGGGTTTTGGTTGGAATATCGTATCATCCACCGATATCTGGCATTCCAGGAGCTTTTCCAATGGAATTCGAACCGGAAATGCAGTTCGGCATCGGCCGGGGGTAAGGTTGACGCATTATTCAAATTCAGATCCTTTTTTTGCAAAGTTATGTCTGTCTCAGTTGGAAGTCTGGCCATGAAGACCGAAGTTTACTAACCGGAGGAATTCAAATGAAAGTTGTGGCCTTTAATGGAAGCGCCCGCAAGGACGGCAATACCGCGATTCTCATCAACTATGCACTTTCTGAAATCAGAAATGAAGGTATCGAAACAGAACTCGTGCAACTCGCAGGACAGAAAATCCACGGCTGTCGCGCATGCTACAAATGCATGGAGAACAAAGATAAACAATGTGCCCAAAAGGATGATATCGCGAACGAATGCATCCAAAAGATGATCGAAGCTGACGGTATCATTCTCGGCTCCCCAACTTACTTTAGCGATGTCACACCGGAAATGAAAGCCCTTATAGATCGTTCTGGCTTCGTGGCGAGAATGAACGATTTCCTGTTCAAACGAAAGGTGGGCGCTGCAATCGTTGCCGTCCGAAGAGCGGGTGGAATCCATGTTTTTGACTCTATAAACCACCTCTTTCTAAGTGCCCAGATGATTGTACCGGGTTCGAGCTACTGGAACATCGGCATCGGGAGAGAAAGGGGAGAAGTTGAAAAAGACGAAGAAGGCATCCAGACCATGAAGGACCTTGGTCAGAACATCGCATGGCTTTTAAAAAACATGCCTGGAGACAGAGTCTGAGAGAATTCCGGTCTTGAGGGGCTATCCGCATTATCTACCCTGAAATTCCCAAAACCGGTCCCTGTGAGCTTGCTCTTGCGTCTTCTCAAAGCCTTTAACAAAGCACGGCTTACACGGACCTCGCGGATTAGATTCGATCCGTGAAATCCGTGCGATCCGTGGTGCGGTTTTGCCTTTCGCGCCCCCGGAGCCTGTCGAAGGATCGCCCATGTTGCATTACCAGCACAAAGGCGGACTTGAAGACCCGGAGTTTCTCCGCCGCATTAGTGAGCTTTCGGTAAAATCGGACCGTGTTTGGCTTGCGGCCCTGAGTGTCGGTCTCGGTTTTACGCTGATTGCCGCCTACCTTTTTGCCTTCTCTCCGACGGGGAAATTCTTGGTGTGAGCGGAAATGCAATACGGACCCACTAACGGACAAGCAAAAGGGACCCACCTTGGTTAAAAAATCAGTTGCTCTTCCCTTTCTGGGGTTTCCATCTCATTCCTGAGCCAGAGGTTAAAAAAGGTCATTCCCTCGCCGTCGGCCTAATTTCTGGTGAGCATGGCTGAAGAATCGGGGTCAAGGCTGCGACCGATAGGAAGCACCCGAAGGGCTTGGCCTTGATGCCGGTTCTGGCCATGCTACTGTTAGGAAGCCGAACGGCCCTTTTCATGTTTCCTTCCTTTTGGATACGCTTTCTTTGAAACGATAACTTTCCGCGTTCATGGAAAGGATTTCGGCATGGTGCGTCAGTCTATCAAGAAGCGCACCAGTGAGCTGTTCACTCCCAAAGACTTCCGGCCATTTTGAGAACTCAAGGTTGGTGGTCATTATCAGGGACTGGCGCTCATAGCTTGCCGCAACCATCTGGAAGAACAGTTGAGCCCCTTTTTCGGAAAAGGGGACATAGCCCACCTCGTCAATAATCAGCAGATCCATTCTGGAAAGTGATCTCTCAAGGTAAGAGAGCCTCAATGCTGCCTGGGCTTCCATGAGCTGGTTAATTAGGCCGGCTGCGGTATAGAACCGAACGTTTTTCCCACCCTGGCAGGCGCATATCCCAAGGGCGACCGCCAAGTGCGTTTTCCCGGTTCCACTGTTGCCCATGAGAATCAGATTCTCTTTTTTATCGATGTAGTCTCCTTGGGCAAGATCGATTACTTTAGCCTTGTTTAGCGTGGAAATGACCGAGAAGTCGAATTGATCCAGTGTCTTTAAAACCGGGAACCGGGCAGTTTTGATCCGTTTTTTATGGGCATTCTCATCTCGCTGCTGTACTTCAGCTTCGACCAAGGCGAGCAGATACCCCTCATAGGTTTGATCGGCTTCAATGGCTTGTCTGGCAAGTTCCTGGTAAAATTTAAGCACAGCCGGAAGCTTTAACCTTTTGAGCAGGGCTTCAAGGAGCATCTTTCCTTTCATGATACACCTCCTTGAAGAAGACGGTCAAAGTGGTTGACCTGGTTTGGCCAGACTTCCGGGGACCGGACCTCAAAGAGGCCGCATTTCTTTGCAGGCTCCAGCAGTTGGTAGAGAAGGTTCTTTACTCCATCAAAGCTGTATATCCCCAATCCTGTGGCCCGTTTAACGGCCTCAGTCACTTCTTCCACCGGGTCTGTCTTTAAGGAGCATGAGAATCCGAATGTATTCCTTGGTCCCACCGGAATGCCCCAATCGGTCCTTTAAATGCATGTGATAACGGGAGAAAACGGCGGGAAGCGACCATTTGACCACCGGAGTCGCCCGATCAAAGGCTCCCGGTTTTTGCAGGAGAACCGGCAGATAATGCTGCGGATCGAGAACTTGATCATCACCCATGTAGCTCCGCTCGTGGACAGCTATGGTCTTTTCCTTAAAAGAGATGATCACCTGAAACACGAAAGCCTGCACCGTTACGGCTTGACCCACATATTGGGGAGGCACGGAATACCAGTTTCCAGAAAGGCGTACCATCTGGCGCCGATTGACCTTTAAAGTGAGCACTACACAGGCTTTCGGCAGTCTCTTTGGAAGGGGCTGAAGCTTTTCCAGTTCCTCATTCCAAAGTTCCTCCACTGGCTTTCCAAAACGCTCCCTGGAGATGGCATCCCGATCACAGCAATCACGCAGATATTCGTTTAGCTCATCGAAGCTCTCGACCTCTGGCAGCGGCACGAAGAAGTTTCTGCGAGCATAGCCGACGAGGTTTTCAACCCCGCCTTTCTCCTGCCCTTTGCCAGGCGTACAGTAATGGGCCTCGAAGAGAAAGTTGGAGCGGAAACCGACCCAGAGCGATTGTTCTTCTCTGTTTCGCCCCCTCAAAATTTTGTATACCGCTGGCTTGAGATTATCGTACCGGACTCTCAGGGGAACGCCGCCCAGGTAGGAAAATCCTCTTAGATGGCTTTCAAAAAGCGATTCTCTTCTTTCGGTTGGAAGGGCGCAGACAAAGAACTTGCTGGAAAAATCCAAACGCATACAGGCCAGATGGACTGTTTTCTCCTTGCCTGCGAAAATAACCCGGGCCTCGCCGTAATCGAATGTTGCTCCTTCAGCCGCTGTGTAAGTCTGGGGTACATGGCTCTCCGGCAGCTTTGCTCTAAGGAGGCTCACTTCTCGGCGCACTGTCCGGTCTGTTCCCATGTAGGCATGCTCGTCTCGAAGTCGATCAAAAATGCGCCTGGCTGTGTGACGCTGTTTGACAGGACGGCGCTTGTCCTCTTCCAACCATTGCCGAATGACCTCGGCAAAGGGACCGATTGCTTGCTTTGTTGGGGACTTCGTTCTGGTGTAGACCGGAACTCCAGGATCATTGAGGGCCTTGCGAATGGTCCTCCGGCTGTGGTGCAACTCCCTTGCAAGTTGCCGGATGGACTTACGCTTTAAAAAGTACTCTTTGCGAATTATCTCCTTCAACTCCACTGTGATCATCTCCTCGACCCCCTTGGCTGCAAATATCTGTTCGATAGTTTGTAACCAAAGGAGCTGTCACGGTGGGTCCCTTTTCCGTTTCCGCTACCCCGTGAAAGTGGTCCCCTTTTCCATTTCCATACACATCTTGGCATACGCCGGACTTAGCATTCGCGCGAGCCTCTACTTCAGGGCGGGGGTAGTTCTGGAGGGCTGCGGCGGTGAGGTTTTATCCGATCTTTTCAATCTTGGACTCGTGGCGGGCATTTTTGAGATTCTCGTGGACTGGGGACTCATCCACTGGATTACCAATGGCCGTTTGGTTTACCTTACCGGCAACGACGTCGTTCTTCTTGCCTCGCCGCTGTGGATGCCCGTGGCCTGGGCCTGCGTGATCGCGGAGCTTGGCTATCCGGCGATGCGCCTGTTCAGATGGCTCAAAGCATCCATGACCACGAATCGAGCGGCGGTCATCACCTCACTCCTGACCGGACTGGCCGCCTCGGTAACGGTTGGATTCTACGAATACCTCGCCTACAGAGCAAACTTGTGGAGGTATGAGAAAGCCAATGTGATGTTTGGAGATTCCTGTGCCCTGTACATTCCCTTCGGGGAATTTTTGATGTTCCTGGCCATTCTGCCGATAGGAGCGAGAGTATTTTCGATGAACCATCGCAGGCAGGCTGCTTTCATTGAAGGAGGAGCCGCATTTGCACTGGCGATAGCGTTAGGCTACGCGCTCGCCTATTTCTTACTGGAGGTCAGGTAGGAGCATTTTACTTCTCACCTTCAGCCTTTCAGGCTCTCGCGGCCCTTGCAATCTCGACGTCCCGAAAATTTACTACGTCCAGATCATACATTCACGAAATCGGGGCTGGACGCAGGTTCCATCTTCTGGCAAGAAAATGTGGAGTTTCACTGAGCCCGCATGCCGACTCGAGCCTGCATTGAGCAGAGGAGCTACAAACTGCAGGGATAGTAGTGTGTTTCGGAAGTGCCGAAAATCCGTCAATTTCACATATCACTTGCATGTTCGATTGGGAAATTGTATGGTTTTCCGGGCTTTGGGGTTGTTACAGAAGTTTTTACGTGCAGAATTCAAGCCGAAGGGCGGTTCGGATGCATAGCACACAACTTGACGCATTATTCCGGCTTAAGATGGGCTCACGTGAGCGCCAGAAGGGGCTATAGAACTCAATGCTGACATATTCACCTTTATATGACGCACTCATTCCGGTGCTTCTTTGAGCCAGTTGATCGCTCTGTCGATGCTTCCATTTGTCACGAGAAAATGTACGTTAGTCCTAACCCCAGATTATACCAGTTTTGGCACGATCGGACTCAGATTCCCTAAATATCATTATTGTCGGGGAAGTTGTTAGTTCTTTATAGTATCTCTGCCGTAGTCAGCTTTGGGGGTATTCTTGGGCCACAATGATGCTAAGGGTATTAAATGACAGGAACTAAAATTTCACGAATCTCTCAATCCATAGGTGATAAGACCGTTGTGTTTGGAGACGTGGCAAAATCCTCGTCTACAGGCATTGAGCATATTGTCGAGCATCATGATAATTCCCCCCTTTTGAGGGGGTTGTGATCACGACAAATCCCCCCCCCGTGATCATGTGAATTCCCCCCCCAGTTGCAGCTTAATTCCCCCCCTCGCCGAGGTGTAATTGAGTGAACAAGTCCTGTACTCTCGGGATCTGATGGCAGAAGCTTCTGAGAGGAGGGAACATGGCGAGGAGGCAAATCCACATGAACGAAGTTATGGAGATTTTGTATCAGTGGCACCAGGGAGCCAGCATCAAGGGGATAACAAGGTCTTTGCGATATGACCGAAAGACCGTGCGACGCTACGTCCATGCGGGCCTTGACGCCGGACTTAAGCGGGAGGAGCCTTTCCCCGATGAGCAGCAAATGCTTGGCAAACTCAAGGCAGTTCTGGACAGGTCGGTCCTGGTTCGACGGGCGCCTGCCCAACAGATACTTGGCCGCTACCGGGATGAGATTGCCAATCTTTTGACGGAAAAGGAGATGACGGCCAAACAGGTCATGCGGCTGCTTGTAGAACGGCACGCCTTGAAAGTGAGCTATGCCAGTGTTCTGCGCTACGTTGGCGATGAATTCAATTTGGGCAAACCTGAAGCTACGGTTCATCTGGAAACCGCGCCTGGAGACGAGGCGCAGGTGGACTTTGGATATGTCGGGCGCATGCGGGACCCCGAGTCGGGAAAGGATCGAAAGACCTGGTGTTTCATAATGACGCTTTCCCACAGCCGGCATAGATTTGTACGGTTTGTTTTTCGCCAGGATTCACCGACGTGGATCGGCTGCCATATCCGGGCCTTCGAATTTTTTCACGGTGTGGTGAAGTGGGTGATTTTGGATAATCTCAAGCCTGGCGTTATCAAGCCTGATCTTTATGATCCAAGGATTCACCACGCATATGCTGACTTGGAAAGGCATTATGGTTTCGCGGCGGACCCGGCGGGTGTAAGGAGGGCAAAACACAAAGGAAAAGTTGAAAGATCGGTTCCCGTAGTTCGAAAGCATCTACTTGCCGGCCGCAAGTTTACCGATATCCGGGATGCCAACGAAAGGGCCCTCGCATGGTGCCGGTTTGAGATTGGAAGCCAGATTCACGGAACCACCAAGCGTAAACCTTACGCCGTCTTTATCTCAGAAGAAAAGGAGCACTTAAAGCCGCTGCCGAAGGCGCCTTTTGAGATTCCCATCTGGAAGGAATGCACGGTACACCCCGATCACCATATCGTCTTTGACAACTCCTTCTACTCGTTGCCAACACGCTATATCGGGGAAAAAGTCTGGGTACGGGGCACGAGCAAAGCGGTTCAGGTTTTCCTGGATCATCAACTGATCAAGACCCATTCGCGATCAATGGAGCCGGGGAAGTGGATAACCGATCAGACCGATTATCCGCCCGAAAAACTCGCCTATCTCATGAGCACGCCGGCAAGCTGCATGGCCACAGCCGCCCGATACGGACCTCAAACGCAAACGTTGATTAAACAGATCCTCAAAGCGGGCGGCCACCGCGCAATGAGAAAGGCGCAGGCGGTCCTGAGGCTGGGTTTGAAATGGGGGGCCGACCTGGAGAGGGCATCGGAAAAAGCCCTTGCCTATGGAAGCACCGAGTACCGCAGCATAAGGTCCATGCTGGAAAAGGGTCTCTTGTCCACTGAAGCTCCCGCAGCGACAGCGAATCTCTCCGATCTGGGACAAAGCTTCCTTCGCGACTCAAACTACTTTTCCGGGGAGGATCGCTCATGAACACACAACACCAACTGGCTGCCCAGCTTAGGATTCTGAAACTCGGCGGGTTTCTCGAGACTCTGGATGTACGGCTGGAGCAGGCCAGAGAGGAAGAGATCCCCCATGTTGAGTTTTTACAACGAATGGTCCAGGATGAGATAGAGAGGCGAGAGGCCAAAAAGCTTGCCAACAGGATCCGGAACGCTTGCTTCGAGGAAGAAAAGACGCTCGAAGGCTTTGACTTTTCGTTCAACCCCAGGATTAGAAAATCGCACATCACGGAGCTTTCGACCTGCCTGTTTGTAGAAAAGAAAGAACATGTATTGATCTATGGCCCGGCGGGCGTTGGAAAAACTCATATCGCCGAGGCGCTGGGGCACCATGCCTGTCGCAAAGGCTATGAGGTGCTCTATGCAAAAACCACCAAAATCCTGCGAGGCCTTCTTGCTTCGCGTGCGGATCATTCCTGGGAAAAGCGCATCAGAAGATATATCAAGCCCGATGTGTTGATCCTGGACGACTTTGGCCTTTCGCCTTTTACGGCCACCCAAACCGAGGACATATACGAGCTTATTGCCGAGCGACACCTCAAATCCTCCATCATAATCACCAGCAATCGACCGCCACAGGATTGGGTGTCCCTGTTTCCGGACCCGGTCGTAGCAAACTCGGCTTTGGACAGACTGGCTCATAACGCCCACCACATCATGATCGACAGCGGTGAGTCATACAGGAAGAAGCTGAGTCCCGGCAGGGCAAAACAGTGATGCCCTTGCTCGGTTCACAGACGGTGGGCTGAACAATCATGTCAACGCTCAACACGAAGAATGGATAAGAGCCATGGAAATTTTAGCCTGGAACTCTGACAAGCAGCGCATGACAACACTGGACGTGGAGTTTACCGAAGAAAACACGACATGGTTTGACAGGTGCACCAAGGGGTCCGATATACACAAAATAACGGACTTGGACGGCGGCATTTTGATCAGTAATGCCGGATATGAATATCCGGTTTGGATCGGCGGCAAATCGAGAGCCAACATCGAATACAGCAGAAAGATAACACGGGAGCTGGTAGGACTATATATGCCCTCGTAGCGAAAACTCTTTGGTGGGGGAGGGGGAAACTCCGGTCGCCCTACGGGCTCCCTCCGTTTCCCCCTCCCCCCAACCCCCAAAAAAATCACCCCCCGGGAAGACAAGTTGGGGGAAAATTATGTTCCACAGGTTGGGCGATTCGGGGGGACAAATCAACCAATCACTCATGCCCACTTCGGCAAAAGGGGGGAATTAAGATGATTTTGGAGGGGGGGAATTAACGTGATGTTTGACACATATTTCCAAGGTATTTGATTTGACAGGCATTTCACTAAATCAAGAGGGTGCTATTCATACTAACTCATGGGGGGATGGTTTCGTAACTGTTTTTAATTCAGCGCAACAAGCCGTGATCTTCGCTCTCGAAGTACGCGACACATTGCACTATTTTGACTGGAGGGCGATCGGAATCACACGCCCGCTTCTATTGAGGACAGCTGTTGCTACCGGCTCAGTGGATTGGCCATTTGATCCTTTCCAAGAGCGCGTTGTTGGCATCGGAAACGTATTCGCTGAGGCCGCTAGGATTGAGCCGATTTCTAGACCAGGAGCGGTTTTCGTCACTGATACGGTGAGTAACATTTGTCGCGAGAGACCGGAGCTTTTTTTTCATCCCCTTGGGGTACATGACCTCCCCAAAGGGTTCAGGCGGAGACAACTGTTTTCTGCTCACTGGGCCACGGAACAGGAAGCGGTTGAAGGGGGGAGGCTTGGCCCCTTGCTGGATGATCAATACTACAGGCGAGAGGAAGCGTTGTAATCGTTCACCGGGACGTGTCGTCTGACAAGTGATGGCAACGGCTCACGCTGGATGAATGCGGTCATGAGGTGAGAGACTGGGAAGCATTTCTTATGCCACATATGGCAAGTTCGGGTAACGGTGAGGATGCTTTCGGTGAGGCGAAAAATAAAGGGGTCAGACCTTGAAAAAGGAAAAAGGAGTGAGGTAGAACGTCCTGAAACTCTTGAGTGAAATGATGGCGAGCGTCTCGATTGGCATAGAGTTCAGAGACATCCTTCGCGATGTTAAGTGCGGGGTGGGCGAGCAGCTTGAAAAATTCACAAATTCCTTTTTCAAGGCCTGCCCCGTCGTTTTCTTCTCTGTGAAGTCAAGAAGTTGGCAAGAACCGTTGAACCTATGTACTGAGGGCGAACTACAGCTTGACATCAATGCGCCATCCCTCTACTCTGACTCTTCAAGAGCTTCCTGGCCGTGATCACATAAAGAAATCGCATCGATTCGTCTCCCAAGCGGACTAATCCTTCGCGTCGAACTCAATTTGCGCGAATGATTGCATGAAGAGGAGGATACTCATGACAAGTAGCAAGGCAGATCAGATTTTCTCCATTCTGCTGGAAAACGAGGAAAGAGTGCTCCAAAGATTATTCAGGCCGGGGCCCCCGGTCAAGCTCAGTCCGGCGCTCAGTGTGAACCCTGATCTTCGCGAACAGATTGAGAATGCCAGTTCCCTTTATTTCGTTGGCAATTTTACCAATGCATTGCAAGCCTTTGATACCCTTAGCTCAGAACTCGATACTAGCCAAACTCCACTTAGACGTGTACTGGCTTGGAACAAGGCTGCATGTGCAATTATGGTAGGAGACAATCACAGAGTGGTGGAATTGCTTTCTCCAATGTACGCAACAGGCAGCCTCTATGGCATTCCTCTATGGAACCTCGCAATTGCCTACTACCGGGATGGTCGCACGGAAGAGGCGATCAGAAGGTTGGAGGACTGGATTGCACGCGATGTTACAGATAATAAGTTTCGCACGGCTAGATGTGAACTTATCATTGCCTGCCTCTACATACTCTTGAAGGACAAAGATGCTGCCTTGGCGCATTTATTAAAGGCGGCTCAACTGAACGTCGGCCTTGTTGCAAGTCAACTGGGCATTGAACAAGAGGATTTTACTGCAATAATATTTGATACTGCGCCACAAGTTCCATTCAGGAAAGTAATTCCTAGCATTTCCCCTGCCGTCCGAAGCCAATTGCTGCAGATCGCGGAACCCAAACGACCACAACGAACCCCAGCCCTCTCTGCTCATCTAACCTATAACGAAATGGAGCGCTACACGCGTGCATTAGAAATACTTGCCGAGGGCAACTACGAAGGGGCGGCACACGAATTGAATGAATTGCGGCAAAAATATCCCAGCGTCCCTCTATTGGAAGCGTCTACTGCTGCAGCCCTACTTTTTGCTGGGAGAAATGAGACAGCTCGGGACATCCTGCTCCAACTTGAACAGTCTGGAGTCCAACATACAGGCGCTACACTATGGAATCTTGCATGCGCACAAATTCGTTTGGGGGACTGGAGTGGTGCCTTTAGGGCATTAGGAGCCTGTGCTGAGACAGAATACCGTACCAATGATTTCGATACTCTCATTTGGCCCACTTTGATACTCAGAAATGGCCCACCCCAAAAAGAGAAGTTGTGTATCCTAATCCAGTGAAATTACTACTGGAAAGGAGGCACACTTGGGGAGGAAAGGGAAAGTGGCGCTGTTTGAGGAGATACGACGAGAGTACGAGTATGGAGTGGGGACAATCAATGGGGTGTCGAAAAAGCTTGGAGTGCACCGCCGTATGGTGCGGGAAGCACTATCCAATGCGATTCCTGCGGAACGAAAGAGGGCTGTCCGTAGGAAGCCCAAAGTCAGTCAGGCCCAATCATTGATCGATGGGATCCTTGAAGCGGATAAGCGTGTGCATAGGAAGCAGCGGCATACGGCACATCGGATCTGGTGTCGGCTTCGAAAGGAGACACCGGATCTTGAGATATCGGAGTCGACGGTTCGCAAGTACGTACGGGAGCGCAAAGAGGAGTTGGGACTGCTTGGCCGGGAGGTGTTCATCCAGCAGTCCTACGATTGGGGGGAAGAGGCGCAGATCGACTGGTATGAAGCCAAAGTGGAGTTGGATGGTGAGGAACGCAAGTTCTATCTTTTCTGCATGCGCAGCATGGCCAGTGGCGGAGCCTTCCATCGGGCCTATCCTCATGCGAGCCAGCAAGCCTTTCTGGAGGCACATGAACTGGGGTTTGGATATTTTGGAGGAGTATTCAAAGTACTGCGCTACGACAATCTCTCCTCTGCGGTGAAGAAGATATTGCGGGGATATCAAAGAGAGGAGACGAAGCGGTTCATAGCCTTTCGATCTCACTGGGGATTCGAATCGCAGTTCTGCACTCCCGGGTGTGGGCATGAGAAGGGCGGCGTTGAAGGTGAGGGAGGCTATTTTCGACGCAACCACTTGGTTCCTGTTCCGGAAGCCAAGGATATTGAGGATTTAAATCGGCAGTTGCTGGAAGGCTCGAGAGAGGATGAGGCACGGATAATAAGTGGTCGCAGCGGCAGTGTCGGAGAGGCAATGAATAGGGAGCACGACCACCTGTTGCCTCTGGCGCGGGAAGGATTCCAGATTGCTGGGATTCACTTCCCGCAGGTTAATTCAAAGGGGACGGTAAAGGTGCTCACTAACTTCTACTCGGTCCCGGCAGCGGTAGGGGTGGAGGTGTGCGCGAAAGTCTACCCGGCTCATGTAGAGATCTGGCATCAGGGCAGGTGTATAGCCCGCCACGAGCGCTCATTTGGCCGGTACAGCCAAGTCCTGAATCTGGAACACTACCTTGAGGTGTTGTTGAAGAAGCCGGGGGCTTTAGCGGGCAGCACGGCACTTGAGCAATGGCGCACACAGGGACGATGGCCGGCAGACTACGACCGGTTCTGGGAGGAACTGCGGCAGCGGCACGGCAAACAGGACGGGACCCGTGTGATGGTTGAGATCCTCATGCTTGGGCAAAAGCATGGGTGGAGGAAACTCGAAGAAGCTGTGAGCCATGCGCTGGAACTGGGCTGCTTCGATGTGGGCGCCTTGCGATTGTTGCTGGAAAATGACGGCCATGAAGCGCTAAGGGCAGATTATGCACTGGAAATAGGGATTCTTAGCCGCTACGACCGCCCCCAGCCACAGATCAATGAGTATGACCGGTTGCTGCGCGAGTGGCCGGGGCCGGAGGTAATGCAATGACTATCCCGTCCATGGAGTTACAGCAATCGACGATTGTCCGGTATGCCAAAGAGCTGCATCTTCCAACCGTTTGCGCTCAGTTTGCACGCCTTGCCGAGGAGGCGGCCAGACAGGGGCAAAGCCACCTGAGCTACCTTGAAGCCCTGCTTGAGGCCGAGGTGGAGGAAAGGGCGCGTAATGCCATCGCCAGGCGTGTTGTGGATGCTCATTTTCCAAAGGTGAAGACCCTGGATGAGTTTGAGTTTGAAAAGGCGCCTGCCGTGCCTGCGGCATTGATTCGAAACCTTGCCGACGGGGGTTATATCAAACGCAGCGAACCCGTCATCTTCCTGGGTGAGACAGGAACAGGAAAGAGCCATTTGGCAATTGGCTTGGCTGTGGCTGCGTGTCGGCAGAGAAAGCGGGTTCGGTTCACCACCGCTGCGGCGCTCGTCAATGATCTTATGGAAGCAAAAAACAAAAGCGAACTGAGTCGGATCACCAACCGCTGGACTCGTTATGAACTGATTGTCATTGACGAGATGGGCTATGTGGGAATACCGGAACCGGCAGCCGAGTTGCTCTTTCAGGTGATATCCGGGCGGGCGGAACGGGCAGCTGTGATCGTCACGACAAACCTGCCGTTTTCGGAATGGACCACGATGTTTCCAAATGCCAGGCTCTGCAAGGCGATATTGGATCGGCTGACAGACCAGGCGCACATCATTGAGACCGGAGACGAATCGTACCGGTTCAGAAGGACGATTGAGAAGAGGAAGGGCGTGAAGAAGTGATGGTTCGCAGAGTTCACCGTACCGCCGCTTTGAGCCGCCTCCGACGAGTCATGGGAGGACCCATTCTCGGCGGCTCTTCACGGCTCTGTCTGTAGGAAGCCCGTCATTAGAGCAGAGGAAAGATCAATGGACA
>CAWDTD010000005.1:0-59749 GCA_963805125.1 uncultured delta proteobacterium
GCTGCAGATTATGGACAGGCCATAAACCAGCGACTCCAGCGAATCCCCGGAGCCACGGCCCGGAGGACGATCAGGGACCGCGCAGTTTAGCGATGTTTGAGTTTCCTCAAGGAGATATGGCAATGGCAGGAATACCTTTTGCGGGTATTGAGTACAAGGGTTTAACCAACGCTTTTGACCGGTACATTCCGGGCACACGCCCGGCCCCATCTGCGAGGCCTGACCATGGCTGAGACCAGGCTGGGATTGCCCAGCAGCATCCACGCGTGCCTCTTTGACCTTGATGGTGTGCTCACGGAGACGGCGACACTCCACGCCAAAGCATGGCAGCGAATGTTCGATGGCTTTCTATCCGCTCGCGCTCGATCGAGCGGCCAGCTATTCGTCCCGTTCGACGTCGTCCGCGACTATGATCTATACGTCGACGGCAAACCACGCGACGACGGAGCACGTTCCTTCCTCGCCTCGCGCGGCATTCAACTTCCCGAAGGAACAGGCGACGATCCGGCAACGGCAGAGACCATCCAAGGGCTCGGCAAGCGCAAGAACGGCATTTTGCTCGCCTTAATGCGAGAACAGGGCGTAGAAGCATACTCGGGTTCGGTACGCTATGTGCGCGCCGTCAAGAGCGCCGGCCTGCGCACCGCCGTGGTGTCCTCGAGCGAGAACTGCCACGAGGTGCTCATTGCCGCCGGGATCGCGGAGCTGTTCGACGTCCGCATCGACGGCGTCGTCGCTGCCGAGCAGGGCCTCGCAGGCAAACCGGCGCCGGATACCTTTCTCGCGGCGGCCCGCGCTCTTGTCGTCACTCCAGCCCAAGCGGCGGTCTTCGAGGATGCCCTTGCCGGTGTCGCAGCGGGTCATGCGGGCCGGTTCGGCTTCGTCGTCGGCGTAGACCGCGTGGGCCAGGCCGATGAGCTTCGCCGTAACGGCGCAGACGTCGTAGTTACCGATTTAGCCGCGCTCCTGGAGGCGACATGATCCTGCATCCAGCCTTTCGCGTCGAGCCGTGGGCCGTTCACGAGACCGAACTGCACCTCGACCTCTTGGCTCAGAGCGAGTCGCTTTTCGCACTGTCGAATGGCCACATAGGTTTACGGGCCAACCTCGATGAGGGTGAGCCCTGCGGGCTGTCCGGCACGTACTTGAACGGATTCTACGAGCTGCGTCCTTTGCCCTACGCTGAGTCCCAATACGGATCGCCAGAGTCGAGCCAGACACTCGTCAATGTGACCAATGGAAAGCTGATGCGCGTGCTCATCGACGATGAGCCCTTCGACGTCCGTTACGGCGTGCTCAGGAGCCACGACCGCTTACTCGATTTTCGCTCCGGGACGTTGACGCGGACGGCCGAATGGACCTCTCCCGCTGGACGCACGGTGCGCGTGACGTCACTAAGGTTCGTCTCCTTCACGCACAGATCGATCGTCGGCATCAGCTATGAGCTGGAGCCGCTCGACGGACCCGCCAACATCGTCGTGCAGTCTGAGCTTGTCGCCAACGAGCAGCCGCCATCTGTCGCCGGAGACCCGCGCGTCGCCAGCGCGCTCGAATCGCCCCTCCAGTCCGAGGAACACCTGTCACGAGAGACGGAGGCGGTGCTGATCCATCGGACCCGACGCAGCGGCCTGCGCATGGCGGCGGCGATGGATCACATCATCAGCGGCACTTCTAAAGTGCGTATTGCGACGGAGACGTCGCCCGACTCAGCTCGCGTCGTCGTCACTGACGCGCTCGAACCCGGACAGCGCTTGCGACTGGTTAAGCTGGTGGCCTACGGCTGGTCCATCGAGCGCACCGTGCCAGCGCTGCGCGATCAGGTTGCCGCCGCCCTCGCGGCGGCTCGTCAGGCTGGATGGGACGGTCTGCTCGCCGACCAGCGGCGATACCTCGAAGACTTTTGGGCACGCGCCGATGTCGAACTCAGAGGCGATCCAGAGTTGCAACAAGCGGTGCGCTTTGCGCTGTTCCACTTACTCCAGGCCGGCGCGCGGGCCGAGAGGCGCGCCATTCCTGCCAAGGGACTGACGGGCACAGGTTACGACGGCCACTCGTTCTGGGACGCAGAGATGTTTGTCCTGCCTGTCCTGACGTACACAATACCGACTGCTGCGGCCGACACGTTGTGCTGGCGCCATTCGACGATTTCCGTTGCGCAGCAGCGCGCGCACGAGTTGGGCCTGGCCGGCGCCGCCTTTCCGTGGCGCACCATCCACGGCGAGGAATGCTCAGGCTACTGGCCCGCTGGAACCGCTGCCTTTCACGTCAACGCCGACATCGCCGATGCCGTGATTCGCCATGTCGACGCAACTGGCGACGAAACCTTCGAGCGTGATATAGGCGTCGATATTCTAGTGCAAACCGCGCGACTCTGGCGCTCTCTCGGCCACCACGACCTGCAGGGCCGCTTCCGCATTGATGGCGTGACCGGACCCGACGAGTACAGCGCCCTAGCCGACAACAACGTCTACACCAACCTGATGGCGGCGCGAAACTTCGTCGGCGCGGCGGACGTATGCGAGCGCCATCAGGACAAGGCACGCGAGCTTGGCGTGACGCCCGAGGAGATCGCCGACTGGCGCGCCGCCGCCGATCGCATTTTCATTCCCTACGATCAGCGGCTAGGCGTACACCCGCAGGCTGAAGGCTTCACCGACCACGAGATGTGGAACTTCGCCGAGACGAAACCCGACCAGTATCCGCTGATGCTACATTTCCATTATTTCGATCTCTACCGCAAGCAGGTTGTGAAGCAGCCCGACCTCGTCCTGGCCATGCAGCTCTGCTGCGACGCATTCACCGACGAGCAAAAGGCGCGCAACTTCGATTACTACGAGCGCATCACCGTACGCGACTCGTCGCTTTCGGCGTGCACTCAGGCGGTGCTTGCGGCCGAGGTTGGGCACCTCCGTCTCGCGCTCGACTACGCCGCCGAGGCCGCGCTTATGGACCTGCAGGATCTCGAGCACAATGTGCGCGATGGCCTGCACATCGCGTCGCTGGCAGGGACATGGATTGCTTTGGTGAATGGCTTTGGCGGCATGCGCGATCACGCCGGCGTGCTGTCGTTCGCGCCCCGGCTGCCAGATGGCCTCACGTCGCTGTCCTTCTCCATCGTGCGTCGCAAGCTTTGCCTTCGCGTGGAGGTGACCGCGCACACGGCCACTTACCGGCTGACACAGGGCACAGGGACGCTACAGCTTATACATCATGGAGAGCCATTGACGCTGAACGACTCCGAGCCAATCGAGCGGCCTATTTCGGCGTCGCTGCCGCATGAGCCGCCCGCGCAGCCTCCCGGCCGCGAGCCGCGGCGCCGCTCGCCTGGATGGGTATCTCGGTGACAATGGCATCATCGCCGAACTGGAGAGCCGGGAGGAACCCTGGCTCGGCCATGCTAGTTCAACGAACACCCTGATCCGGCGCTACCGGATGCTCAAGGAGGCCTTCCGATGACTGTCGGCTTGCCCAAGCGGGTGGGAATCGCCACCGATCACGGCGGCTTTCCTTTAAAGGAAGAGCTGATAGCCCAGCTCCGCGCCGCAGGCCATGAGGTGGTCGATTTCGGTGCTCATCGACTGGACCCTGCCGACGACTATCCCGACTTCGTCATTCCCCTGGCCCGGGCCGTGGCCACAGGGAAGGTGGAACGAGGGATAGCCATCTGCGGCAGCGGAGTCGGCGCTGCGGTCTGCGCCAACAAGGTTCCGGGCATCCGCGCAAGCTTGGTTCACGACCACTTTTCCGCCCGGCAGGGGGTCGAGGACGATCACATGAACATCATCTGCATGGGCGGTCCGACCGTGGGACCGGCGGTAGCCTGGGACCTGGTCGAGACCTTCCTGGTCGCCGAGTTCAGTGAAGCCGAGCGGCACCTGCGCCGCCTGGGCAAAGTAGCTTTACTGGAAGCGCAGCCGAACCGCGACCGGCAGGGGGTCGGAACCGCTTTTGACGAGCCCTGATGAATGAATACCAAATCTTGAGATCGTAACGTCCTGGGACTCTCTTACCGGCGGGCCAAATCTAGAGGCTCCGCAACCCGAAAGGAATAGCCCATGACCGATGACCAAATGGTTCAATTGGCGATCAACACCATCCGCACCCTTTCGATAGATGCGGTCCAGCAGGCCAAGTCGGGACACCCCGGCACACCCATGGCGCTTGCGCCCCTGGTCTATACGATTTGGAACCGCGTCATGCGTTTCGATCCCGAGGACCCCATCTGGCCCAATCGCGACCGGTTCGTGCTCTCCAACGGTCACGCCTCGATGCTGCTCTGGTCTCTGCTTTACCTCACCGGGGTGCAGGCGGTGAACGCCGATTACGAGATACTGGGACAGCCTGCGGTGACCCTGGACGACATCCGCCGTTTCCGCCAACTCGACAGCAAGGCCCCGGGGCATCCCGAATACCACTGGACCTCGGGCGTGGAGACCACCACCGGCCCTCTCGGGCAGGGCATTGCCACCAGCGTCGGCATGGCCATCGGTCAAACGAAGCCGTCGAGGCCTACCGCTGCGTCATGCAGTTGCGGCGCCAGCCTGCCGTGCTGGTGCTGTCACGCCAACCCTTGCCGACCCTGGATCGGAGCAAATACACACCAGCCGCTGCAGTGGCCCGCGGCGCCTACGTGCTGGCGGACGCTCCTGGTGGAAACCCGGAGGTGATCCTCATTGCCACGGGCAGTGAAGTATGTCTGGCCGTGGAGGCCCATGAGGAGTTGCTGGCTGAGGGCATCCGCTCCCGGGTAGTCTCGATGCCATCCTGGGACATCTTCGAGCACCAGACGCAGGAGTACCGGGACAGCGTGCTGCCGCCCAACGTGACAGCCCGGGTCGCGGTGGAGGAGGCCTCAACCTTCGGGTGGGAGCGCTACGTAGGTTGCTCGGGCCGCATCATCGGCATGAAGACGTTCGGGGTCTCGGCCCCCCTCAAGGAACTTCAGCGGAAGTTAGGGTTCGAGCCGAAACGGGTAGTTGAGGCAGCAAAAGAGCAACTGGGAAGAGAGTAGCCAGGGTAACGCTCCCTGGGATGCTAAAGAAGCCCCTCTTTAGGCATCTTCATGACCTGCCGCGGTCCAGGAAGCTAGATCCAGCTCCACTTGGCATGTACCCTCGTCCGGCCTGAGGACGTTAAATCCCATCTTTTTTACCAGACCAAGCATGGGGTGGTTTTCGGCCAGCACATCACCGGATAGAGTCCGCACTCCATTTCCCTTTGCAATTTCTATGACCCGTTCCATGAGCTTCGGACCAAGACCTTTGCCCTGCCAAGGATCGGCCACGATCACGGCAAATTCGGCTGCATCCCGCTCCGGGATCATCACCAGTCTTCCAACCCCCATCATAACGGTTGGACCCGGCGGCAGCCCGATAGCGGCAATACCGATTTCCCGGTCGTAGTCGTTTTGGGTGAAGCGTATCAAAGCCTCATGGGGCCAGCTCTTGACCGCGCTAAAATAGCGAAAGTAGATCGTCCGCTCGGAGCAATTGTCCAGCAGATCCGCTACCAGAGACTCATCTTCGGGCTTCATGGGACGGATCAGCACCGGGGTGCCGTCTTCAAGCATCCAGTCACTTTCATACTGGTTGGGATAAGGACTGATGATCAGGTGCCGTGGTGCAGCCACCTCGGAGGCTTCGACCACTATTCGGGCATCGATGGCCACTGGGCATCCGTCGCTTATGACCACGGGGTTGAGGTCCAATTCGACGATTTCCGGAAAATCGGTCACCAGTTGCGAAATTCGAATGAGAAACTCTGCTGCCAGGTCCACGTTGGCTGCTGGAATATTGCGGTACCCCTTCAGCAGGCGATAGACGTGGGTTCGCTCCATGAGACGACGGGCCAGAAGGAGGTTCAGAGGAGGCAGGTCCACCGCCGAATCCTTGAGCACTTCGGTGAGGACCCCGCCCATACCAAAGAGGATGAGCGGACCGAACTGCGGATCGCGCTTGCTCCCAACGATCAATTCTATGTCGAATTTCTTCACCTGGCTTTGCACCGTAACCCCCGAAATCCTCGCTTCCGGGTTTACGCTTCTTACCCGGGAGGTGATCTCCTCGAAAGCCGCTGCAACCTCCTGCTCGCTCCTCAAGTTGAGCCTGACGCCGTCCACATCGGATTTATGGGTGATATCGGGTGAATAGATCTTGACCACCACTGGAAAGCCGATAGCTTTGGCGGCCTCTGCGGCTGCCTGCGGGCTGGATGCCGCAACGGTCCGGTTGACCGGAATGCCGTAGGCGGACAAGATGGCCTTGGATTCGATTTCCGTGAGGACTTTTTCGCCGCGCTTGAGACACTCGCCGATGAAGGTGCGCGCCTGCTTCGTATTGACCTGAATTTCATGGGGCAGGCTTGGCGGCGTCTCTTGCAGCAGTTCAAGATTGCTGGAATAGGAGTACATGTGCATGAAGGTATCCACCGCATCTTCGGGAGTGGCAAAGGTGGGAATGCCTGCCTCATTGAGTATTCTTATGCCTGCTTCCACATCCCGTGCACCCATCCATACAGCCATGAAGGGCTTGGACCGCTTCTCGATCCCGGCAGCCAGGGCCTTGGCCACTCCCGTAGGGTCCGTCATGGCCTGCGGGGTTAGAATCACGATCAACCCGGAGAGTTCAGGGGCTTCCAGGCAGACGTGCACCGCGCGCACATACCGATCCGGCGGCGCATCGCCGAGAATATCGATGGGATTTCCCCGGCTCCAGAAGGGGGGCAGGAACGCATCGAGCTTTTGAAGCGTTTCAGGGCTGAGCGTTGCAGGTTCGAGGCGCCACTTGCTGAAAGCATCCACCGCCATTACTCCGGGGCCGCCGGCGTTGGTGACGATGGCCAGCTTGTTTCCGGTGGGCCGCTGCATCTTGCCCAGTGCTTGCGCACAACTGAAGAGCTGACTGATGGTGTCCACCCGGATGATTCCCGCTCGGCGAAATGCCGCATTGTAGGCATCATCGCGTCCGGCGAGTGACCCGGTGTGTGAGGCTGCGGCTTTGGCGGCCGCTTCGCTGCGGCCCGATTTGATCACGATGATGGGCTTGACCCGGGAAACGGAGCGCGCGGCGCTCATGAACTTGTGATGCCGGGTCATGTTCTCCATGTAAATGATGATGCTTCGGGCGTGCGGGTCGTTGCCCAGGTAATCGATCATGTCGGCGAAGTCCAAATCGGCCATGGAGCCGACGCTGACAAAATGCGAAAAGCCGATCTTTTCGCCGGCCGCCAGGTCCAGAATGGCGCTGCAGATGGCCCCGCTCTGAGAGAGCAGCGCCAGGCTTCCCGGTTCGGCTGAGTGGGCCGCAAAACTGGCGTTCAAGTTATTGATGGGGGAGAGAATCCCCATGCAGTTGGGCCCAAGGTAGCGTATTCCGCTGCGCTGCGCCTCGGACCTGATTTCCTCTTCTATGCGTGCCCCTTCTTCTCCCACCTCTTTCCCACCGGCCGAAATGATGATGGCCCCCTTCACCCCGGCCTCGCCGCATTCCCTCATGACTGCCGGCACCTCCCGGATGGGGACGGCGATAAGCGCCAGATCGACGGGCGAGCCCACTGCCGCGATAGAAGGGTAGGCTTTGAGTCCCAGTATCTCCTCGTGCTTTGGATTGATGGGGTAGATCGGCCCGGGAAAGCCGTCTTTTTTTAAATTAGTCAGCAGCGTGCAGCCAATGGATCCCTCCCTGGGACTCGCCCCGATGACCGCAATGGCCCCGGGCTTGAAGAAATAGTCGAGGACCGGTTTTCTCAGCATCGTTTTTCTCTCCAATCGTTTTAAATGGGTGATTGATTCCTGGAGAAGCCATCACCTACATAATTAATCATCGATGAATAAATGGCTACTCCACAGTCTTCCATCTTTACCCACGGGGCCTTCGTGTGAACTCAGGCGAAAATTATGCGAAAGTAAGGGGGCAGAGGAAAAGCCAATGAAGCATGCACGTACCACCTTCTGGCATGGCAGACCACCTTGTTCTCAACCTTTACAAGCCGCCTGATGATCGAGTCTTTTACAGCTCCATTTAGTGCTGCGATGATTAATTGTGTCATATGCTCAATTACTGCCAAACTATTATCATTTTCTGCCGCATCGACATGAGGGAAGGCCAGCCGATATCGATTTCAATAAACTCGTTTTTAGACATCTCCTATATGGCGTTTTGCAGTGGGTTATCCAGGACCTTTCCATGTTTGGATCATATCTGACTCCAATCTGTTCTAACAGATGCTGTTAAGACACTGCCCTTATTTGACTGTTTCCGAGAACAGTGGGTTTGATATGGGAGGGAGGCAGAAGTCCCCGAGAAAGGGCTGCCTCACGGGTAGACAGGTGGGTTCGGGCGCTGCCCGCGATGTAAACCTATCAGTTTTCGGAGATAGGAACGCCTCCGCCTTTAAATTCAGGGAACAACGGAAGTGTTGTTATGAAGTTTGTGATGGCCAAGGCTGCTTTCAGATCCTCTGCGTCTTTGAGAGCAATGTATTTGAGAACATAGCTTGACGGGGTCGGGGTCGGGCCACGACAAGAGACTAAAACTATTTCTCAACGATGCAAAACGATGGCTTTTTTAGGCCTTAAACGCCTATTTTTGATATGAATAATGACGGTCTAAGCGCAAGCGATACCAGTTACGCGTGATTTACGGCCTGTGTTGGCGTAACCTCTGCCCCTTTTTCAGGCATTCTTCGGCTATATCCACCATGAAAGAAAGGGGTCAGGCATTGAAAAAGGAAAATGGCGGAACCGGACCGGCATGAGGGACCAGGTGGAAATGACGGCAAGCGCCTCGCAGAGCAAATGAACATAGTGAAGTTTTTAGCCGCGTGTTAGCAGGGAAGGATAGATGAGTGCCGCGAAAAATTCGAAAATTCCCTTTTCAAGGCCTGACCTCTGGCTTCTTCTTACTGCAGGCCGCCAAATGTAACAAAGCAGACACTTTCACAGCTCGGGGTTAGAGGATCGCCTCGATCCCCTTGCGGCGGATTACGTTCAATAGGGCAAGTGCCGCACCTGTCGGCCGCTTCGTGCCACGCTCCAATTGCGACACGTATCCAACTGTTAAATTCAGGTAGTGAGCGAATACCGCCTGGCTCATGTGGGCTTGCTCCCGCATCGCCCGAATGTCCTCGCCTGTCAACGATTCGATCTCTGCTTCATCCTTTACGCCGGGATGCCGCATGGTGATCTTGGCATAAGCCGCCTCATCCAAAATCCCGGCGCTATGCATATCTTCGGCCGTCTCGAGCATAGCCTGCGTGAGCCGGCTAGGTTTCTTGTTTTTCGTCGCCATAGCTTGCCTCCTGGAGAAACCCCTCCTTGATTGCGTGTTCAAGGCGCTCGGCTTTCGCATCGAGCCATGCCGCTCCGATCTCTCTCAGTGTCTCAAGTTCGTCGTCCGAGATGTTGTCCCGCTCGTTCTTCGCAAAGCCGTAGAGGAACACCGCGCGACCTCCGGAGCGATAGGCAATAAGCAGCCGATACCCGCCTGAGCGCCCCTGCCCTGTCCGTGCAACCCTTTGCTTAATGATGCCCCCACCTAAATCTGCCTCCACAAGCCCACGTTCCGCGCGTTCAATCGCATCACGTAAACGGCAATCCTTGATCCCTTCTTGCCGCGCATAACGCACGAACCATTTTGTTTTGAAAATCCGCACGGCGCCCCCTCTATCGTTATAAACTGTAGCACTATGAACTATAATTTGCAACCTGTCTTGCAAAACCTTTTTTGCTTGCTGAAACCAGTTTTACAATGAAAAAAGGTTCATCCGGCAAACGAGTGCCTCCAATATTCTTCACGCGAAGCCGGACCATCGTCCGGGCATCATGAGGCGCGAAAAGAGAGGGGGAGGAGGAAAACAGCGTTTGCGAGCAGCAGGGGGCAAAGGGCGGCAGCAAGACGCCCCGCAAACGCACCGTCTCGAGGAGCGTCGACAATGAGCGGGCGCCTTCTGATTTCGATACTCTGAATTGGCCCACTTTGATACTCTCATTTGGCCCCCCCCTGAACAACCAAAATGAAGTACCTCCTTTCCAGCCTGATATCAGGCCGGATGAAGCCACTTTTGCAGGCAAAACTCAGCGTGCAAATCGATCGGGCGCAAGCATTGGGGCTAAATCACCCCAAAACAGGGCAAAACAGCATGTAGGATTTCTCTGGTTATTTCAGATAGCTGTGAGATATATCCAATGAAATTGGGGTGATATATCCCCAAATCTTTTTCCCCCGACTCTGCACCCTCAAAATTCATCTGAAATTGTAAACACTTATCTACAGCATCACCCTGGCACGAAAAATGCTTGAATTATTGCGCGTACTGGAAGCCAATTAGCTCGAAGTGAAGGGCAAATGAACACTCGTGAGGCATGGAAGTAAGGCGTTGGGTTCCTGTTAGCGTCCAGGGCCGGCCGGACGGTTTGCCAGAAGCTTTCCGGTAGTGTTGTGGCCCTCCCTGTAGAGGTGCCGGGAAAAAAGCGCGAGGAAAAGGCGCACGGGAATATATAAGCAAGTTTTCACAAGCTGGGAGCAAAATCCGAAGTAAATTGCTGGGCTAAGTATGATATATAAGGCTTGACTAAACAACGTAAAAGGATCAGAATGGAACTTTCAAAGCAATTCCGGAGTCCAGAAAGAGAAAAGTTTCACGACAGGTTCACTGTTGGGTTCAAAGCGAAGGATCAGCGATCGGAAAGAAAAGGTGGTCTATGGGTTTTGAAAAACGGCTGTTGTCAGGCGATTTTACGATCCTGGCCGAGATGAATACACCCAAGGGAGTTGACACTTCGCATGGACGTTATGATGCCCGACAAAGACGGCTATCAGCTATGTGATGAGCTCAAGAAGGACCCGCTGTTCAAGGACATCATAGTCGTCCTTCTAACAGGGGTAGCCGAAAAGGTGTGGGATACAAAATACACTCACCAGAGCGGCATGACAACTCTGGCTGACGATTATATTCCCAAGCCCATCGACCTGGATAAGCTCGTGGAAATGGTGAAGGAGAACCTCAGACTCTAAGAAGAGCAGAGTGAAATGGTGTGACTGGTGCCTTTGGCTGCCGGACGTAAACGCACATGCACATGGCGCCGGCAAGCTGCTGCCGGCCGCCTTGCGGCAATCGAAAGGCGTAATTTCTGCCGGCGGATCACCCAAACATCTATCGAAGCGGGGAATGAAAATTGGCTGAATTGGCTGCAAATGCACGGCAGACAACCGCCGGGAAGAAGTGCGGGGGTTTTGACTGGAAGCCGAGGGTTTTCGACTCTCTTTCCCTGCCGGCTTTGATTCTGGCGCCGGACAGGACCATACTGACCGTTAACAAGTCATTCGTAAAGAAATACGGAGCAACAAAGGATCAGGTCAGCGGCAAAAACTGTTACGATTTATTTTATCACTCCGAGAATCCTTGCTCTCCCAACGGCTGTCCGCTTGCCGAAGTGCTGGCGAAAAAGAAAGGGAAAAGGGTTCTGCGGCATTTGGAAACGCAGAACGGAGAAGAGAAGTGGGAGGATCGAGTTCTGTCTCCTATCCTGGATGACGAAGGTGAGGTTCGGTACGTAATAGAGAACATGCGCGACGTCACCCGAGTCAAGACTCTCGAGAAAGAGCTCGATGAGGTCAGGGGGCTTCTGGAGAAAGTTGTCCAGAGTTCGACGAGCGGGATAATCGCTGCCGACCTGAAGGGCAATATTTTGCTCATGAATCCCACGGCTGAAGAGTTGACCGGATACAGTCTAAAACAGGCGCAGAAGACGATTACAATTAGAGACATGCATCCCCCGGGACAGGCACGGGAGATAATGAAAAAGCTGAGGGACCCCCATCTGGGCGGAAAAGGCAGGTTGCTGCCCTGCTATGTCAACTTTATCGATGCCCGGGGAGAGGAGATCCCGGTCGAAATGTCAGCCGCCATTATATATGAAGATGGCCATGAAGTGGGCACGATGGGGATATTGAATGACATCCGAGAAAAGCTTGTCCAGGAACAACGTATGCGGCAGATGCTGTCAAAAGTCGCTCAGGCTGAGAAAATGGCTTCCATGGGGCGTCTGGCGGCCGGTGTGGCCCATGAGATCAATAATCCGCTCACAGGTATTTTTCTATACGCAAACTTGGTGTCTGAAGCCATCGACGACGGCAATCCCCTGGCCGAGGATATACATTGTATCATCGAGGATGCCCAACGGTGCAAGGACATCGTTAAGAGTCTTCTCACATATAGTCGCCAGACAAATCCCAATCCGGACGTTTTCGAGCTTAACGACCTGGTATGCAGGAGTCTGGGTCTTATCCGCGACCAGAGGCTTTTTATGCAGGTGAGCGTTGTCAAACAGCTCTCGGATGAGATGATGTTGATCTGCGGAGACAGAAACCAGCTCACCCAGGTTATCATCAACCTGGTGATGAATGCCATAGACGCCATGGACAGGGTTGGAACTCTCACACTCCGGACCTTTCGAAAACCGGACGATGCGAGGGTCTGCCTGGAAGTCTCAGATACTGGATGCGGTATTCTTAAAGAAAATCTTCTAAAGATATTCGATCCGTTTTTTACGAGCAAGGAGCCGGGAAAGGGCACCGGTCTTGGTCTGAGTACCGTTTACGGAATCGTCGAGAGTAATGGAGGCCTGGTCAAGGTTAAAGAGACAAGCGAAAAGGGAACAACGTTCATCGTAGAGCTTCCTGTCCATGAGGATTCGTCTCAAACGGAGGATCTCTAGCGCAACGCGCAGTTACTTTCCCATGGGAGATACATAGGTCATGACAAATGAAGAAAGACTCAAAACCTCTGACAGACCTATGATTTTGGTCATTGACGATGAGAAGCGCATTCGGGACGGTTGCAGGAAGGTGTTGAGCGAACAGGGCTACGAGGTGGCAACCGCCGATAGCAGTGAGCTTGGGCTCAAAATGATAGAAGACAATTACTACGACGTCATCCTGCTGGACCTGATGATGCCGAGTCTTCCCGGCTTTGACGTGCTGGCGCGGGTCAAAACGCTTCATCCTGACTCAGTGATCATTGTCATAAGCAGCTACGTCACGATCGAAAACTCAATAGAGGCTATGAAAAAAGGTGCCTTCGATTTCGTTCCCAAACCTTTCACCCCCGCGCAACTGAGGGTTCTTGTCGCCAAGGCCATTGAATACATCCAGGCCCTTCAGGACATTGCCAACGAGAAGACGCGAATGCGGGTGCTCATTGATCATCTTAGAGACGGGGTTATGGCGGTGGACACGCAAAAAAGGGTTGTCCTCGCTAATCCAGCCTTTTTGCGGATGTTGGGCTGTCAAGGGGAAAACGCTGTCGGCTGCACGGTGAACGAGATATTTAATAACAGCCGGATCGAGGGACTCATTGAGAAGGCGATCTCGATGCTGGCCGATGAATTTACGGAGTTGACCGGGGAATTGAACGGAGAGAAATGGGAAACCTCTCTGGGAAGTGTTGTCAGTGTACGATGCGTTCCTTTTAGGGACAGACGCGGTCGGAATGTTGGAGCCATCACGGTCCTCCATGACATCACCGCCTTGAAGAGGATGGAACAGATCAAATCCTACTTCGTATCCATGACCTCACATGAGGTTCGGGGCCCTTTGAATGCGGTTATGGCCCAACTGAACGTGGTTACGAGTGGGTTGGCCGGGCAGGTGAATCAGGAGCAGAAGGAGATCCTTAGCCGTGCTTCGGAAAAAATCGGCGCTGTCTTGAATCTTACCACTGAACTCCTTGACCTCGCCAAAATCGAGTCCGGTTCGATGAACCATGAAAGAGAACAGATCGACATGGCGGAGATCATCGAGGACCAGGTAGCGTTCCACCTCGCTGAGGCCCGACCCAAACAGATCGCTCTTGATCTGGAACCGCTGCCTTCACTACCGTTGGTGGTCGTCAACAGGGACAATATGGTAGAAGTGCTCTCCAATCTCATCGGTAACGCGATCAAGTACACCGCCGAGGGCGGAAAAGTGGTCGTTTCTGCGGGTTTTGAAAATGGATACGTCAAAGTGAGCGTGCGCGACAACGGCATCGGGATAGCGGCTAAGGAACTGGAAAAAATCTTTTCCCCTTATTATAGGGTGAAAAACGAAAAAACGAGATTCATCATCGGTACCGGTCTTGGGCTCACCATCGTCAAAACCATTTTGGAAGCCCATAAAGGTCTTATTCGTGTGGATAGCGCACCAGATCGGGGAAGCACCTTTCATTTCTTTCTGCCGTATACCGCTTCATGATCGCTCTAAGAAGAATTTATAACACGAGTGGTCAGAAAAGAGAGCATCAGGTCAGTCCGGGGTGCCTCATTTTGTAGAACCAAACGGAAGAGGGCATTCATTCATGTGATGTGCTTTTCCCGGAACCGCTGTCTGCCGGATCTGCTGAGGTTGCTCATCATGCCCGACCTCCTGTTATGTTTTCAGAAGATCATGGCTGACTTCAAATTCGGTTACAAGGCGGGGTTCCCCGACCGCTTACAGTGGGAAACCCTTTAGCCTCACCCACCAGTTCAGGGTTTAACATGAGTGCCGTGTTTGCTGCCTGGTGTGAGTCAAGCAACCTCCGTCATTGGAGTGACTTCTTTCTCCAACCTGCCTTCCAATCGCTCTTTGGCGATCTCCAGATCATAATGGGCTTGGAGATTGACCCAACTGTGAGCATCGGTCCCAAAAAACCTGGCGAGCCTCAGAGCTGTATCGGCCGTAACGGCTCTTTTTCCGGCAACAATCTCGCCAATTCGCCTCTGGGTGACCCCAATAGACTTTGCGAGCCTGTATTGCGTTATCTGGAGCGGTTTCAAGAAGTCTTCAAGCAGGATCTCTCCCGGATGAATCGGGCGCATATCCCCTTTCATAGTTTGTCCTCCATCAGTGGTAAGAGGGATATTGGGATGTATTCCGATACCCCCCCAAATGTCGTGTATTCCAGTTGTGTTCCACCGTGTGTCCGGGCAGTTCCCGGCAAAGAACCACCGCTGGTTCGAAGCCAGTCGACCCGAACAAGTTTCCGCAAATGCTTATACACTCCGAAATGCTCCCCCGTGATATTCCCTTAGAGGACATCTCGATCAGGCTCCTTTATTTCGAAAACTGTAAAGGACCTGCCTTTTCATGCCGGCGACAGGGTTGAGGTCGTCATTCGCGGTCACGCTTCGGCGAAAGAAAAGGGGCCGCGTTATTCACTCCGTGGAAAGCCCGTTCGATACGTCGATCCATTCGGCAGTGTTGCTGAAAACGATTGGGAAGCTCTTAGATGATCATTCTCGATAGTCATATCCGGGTGTGCATGGAACTCACCCCGGAGATCGCAATACAGTCCACCCGTTTGCCGGGCAAATTTCACCGGGACCCGACGGACCGGATCATAGTGGCCACAGCAAGGGTGTACGACTGTCCGCTTATCACATCCGATGACAAAATCCTGGAGTACGTTCATGTGAACACTGTGAAATAGAGGAGATGAGGGCCGTTACACCTGTATCTCAATGCCTGATCGGACAGTCACCCGCCTCACACGATCGAGCTTCAAATCCAGTCGAAAAACGAGGGGGGCAGGCATTGAATAAGCAATTTGTGAATTTTTCAAGCTGCTCGCCCAGTCTTTAGCGCATCCAGTCACTGTCTTCGGGAGTTTTCTCCAAGCCCTCCCGGGCTTCGGTATTACCCTTGGGATGACGGGGTCTCGGGATGATTGTTCGCCGATGTGGTTTACAGAACTAAATTCGGGGGGTTTAGCGGACACGTGCAACGCCGCGCACGCGCGAGCGAGGGATTCCGATACAACCCACTTGAGAAAAGCCAATGTCCAGGCCGCCAACCGGTACGCGCACGCGCGAGAGTCCAGTTAGGAAAACTTACAGTTCGTCAAAGGGGGCAAATAGGACCCGGCCCGCCCCGGGCGGGTTTGCCAATCAAAGATGATCTATTTCATGTTTTCTGATATAGTGATTATATCACCATTAAGGTGATGAGTGGCCAAGCTGCACTCGTCAGTTGCCCGGAAAGGGGGGCGAAATGAGTGACGTCATCGAAAAAGCGATCAAGGCAGGCGATCTGCCTCCGCAGTTGCGCGGGGACATCGAAAAGGACGCTTCGGTGCTGGTATCCGTGCGCCGGTTGACCGACAATGGCTTCACGGAAGAATTTGAAGAGGGTGTATTGAAGGCGGAAGAAGAAACCGAAGGAATGCCCTTTCGACCGGCTGAAGAGGTTATCA
Organism: uncultured delta proteobacterium; assembly: GCA_963805125.1. Classification (GTDB taxonomy): domain Bacteria; phylum Desulfobacterota; class Syntrophobacteria; order Syntrophobacterales; family Syntrophobacteraceae; genus SbD1. The sequence continues at coordinate 16,210 of CAWDTD010000005.1, forward strand.
AAGAGCTCAAAGATATCGCCGCCGATGAATCTTAGGTATTCCCGAAAGTTTGTGTCTTCCCTTCGCATGAAAGAAAGGGGTCAGGCATTGAAAAAGGAAAATGGCGGAACCGGACCGGCATGAGGGACCAGGTGGAAATGACGGCAAGCGCCTCGCAGAGCAAATGAACATAGTGAAGTTTAACCGCGTGTTAGTAAGGAAGGCCAGATGAGTGCCACGCAAAATTCGAAAATCTCCTCTTCAATGCCTTACCCCTCGCTTCACTGAGTAAAAAACGATGACCGCAATTACAATTCGAGCATCTTGGCCATAACAGAGAGGAACCCGGCGGCATTTAGAATGATTGTCCCTTTGAACTTTCCCGGAGGGAAATGCTTAATATTCCCGGTGATGAGAAAATCAGCCACGGCTTCAGAGGCGCATTCCAAAAACTTGTTATCTTCCGGGTCAGCCTGGGTCACCTGGAGGGGCATCTTGGGCGTTACCCATCGGGCTTGTGATTTAAGGTGGGAAAGAAGCTCTCTTACCTTCTGGTGATCGAGCTTTTTAAATTTTTCCCTTCTCAAAACCTCTTCGTATTCAGTGGCGATTGGTTCGGAAAGACACAAAACTATCTCGCCCTCCAGGATGAGGGAAACAATAAGCTCCGGCACGCTGTCCGGTTTAAGAAGGGCGGACACCAAAACGTTCGTGCCAATAACGACTTCGAGCATAAAAACCGCAGATCATTTTTTACTTGTTTTCTTAGAGCGGCGGTAGGAAAGAATTTCCGAGTAAATTTCCTTGGCGGCGATTTTGTCCAAACCGGCTTTCTTCGCTCCCAACTGAATCTCTGCCAGCAGTTCGCTTTTTTTGACGATATTTCTCAAATAATCCTCCACCCCTAAAATCACCACAGCGGCTCTTCCCCGCCGGCTGACCAGAAAGCGAGTATTCTCTTTCGCTGCCTCTTTCATGACCTCGCCCAGGCGAGTGCGCGCCGAAAGGGCGTCGATAAGTTTTGTCACAGGTTTTTTGGGCATTAAGCTCCTCCAGAACACATTAATTAACTATGTAATTTATTACATTATAGCCGCGCGGGAAATTACGTCAAACCCGGATTTGAACCTTGAAAGAGAAGGGCCAGGCCTTGAAAAGTGAAAATGGCGGAACCGGACCGGCATGAGGGACCAGGTGGAAATGACGGCAAGCGCCTCGCAGAGCAACTGAACATAGCGAAGTTTTTAGGCAAGCGTTCACCACAGAGGCACAGAGAACACAAAGGGGGATTTAAATACTATAACAGAGCGGATCATTGGGGCGGCGATTGAAGTGCATACGGTATTGGGGCCGGGACTGATGGGGAGTCGGCCTGCGGGGAGTGTTCATGTCGAGAGTTGGCGCTGCGCGGCATTGGCGTTCAGAGGCAGTTGCCATTGCCGGTTGAATACAAAGCTGTCAGGTTGGACTCCGGTTACCGCCTTGACCTTCTCGTCGAACGATCTGTCGTAGTCGAAATCAAATCCCTGTCCTCTATCGAACCGATTCATGAAGCGCAACTTCTGACCTGCCTGAAACCGGGAGGCTGGAAGCCCGGCCTGCTCATCGACTTCGATGTGCCGGCATTGAAGGACGGCATACGCCGGAGAATTCTATGACCTTTTCTCCGCTCCGTGTTCTCTTAATGCCCGGACGATGACCCGCCTCTGTGGTGAACGGGTACAAACTGGGAGGGGGGAAACTCGGCCTGCTAATCAATTTCAATGTGCCTACACTGAAGGATGGCATACGCCGGAGAATTCTATGACCTTTCTCCCCTCAGTGTTCTCTTAATGCCCGGACGATGACCCGCCTCTGCGGTGAACTATTACCTTTTTCAGGCATTCTTCGGCTATATCCACCATGCAGAGGATGATGTCGTCTATGGTCTTGTCGAGAATGGTGCGAGTGTCGCGGTCCGCAGTGTAGCGGTCCCTGTCCGCGTTCTCGACCTTTGTCGGAAAGTAGCCGATAGTTTCATTCATGAAAGCGAGAAGCCGCCCTGACCTATCCAAAGCTGTGCTCCCTTCTGTATCGGATGCTTTCAGATTCGTGCAGGACCCTTCGGCTGACGCTGTGTAATATTTCCCGCTCGGGCTCCACCAGGTGGACCCCTTTTAGAGCTTCCTGTACAACGAAGGGAGATTCATCCTCATCGTCCAGCCGCAGGATGGAAACGTCCCTGTCGACCGACATAAGAATCCGGTCCACCAGGTCCATCTCCTCTTCCGGGTTGGCTGCATCGAGGTAGACGGCGATATCGATATCCGACCTCGCATGCGGCGATCCCCCTGCAAACGAACCGAACAGGACGGCAACAGAGATTTTGCCGTCGTCCTTCATGGCCTGAAGGGTCATTCGAAGTTTGTCGATTGCGTCCATGCCAATGTCTCATTGCCCCCCTGACTAAGGGCTTGTCCGTAAATAAAACCTTTGCACTCGCATCCGGCTTTTGGCCTGCTTCGGCCGCTCCTCAATCGCAAAATCCTCGACGTAGCCCAGCTACGCCTGCGGTTTTGCTCAATCCTCGCGACCAAATCAGTCTCAAAATCCGGCGCGATCCCTAAGAGGCTTATTTACGGACAAGCCCTAATTCTCTTGGAACACCCCGGGAAATTATACTTCACAATATGAAAGACTGTCAATCCGGAACGCGCTCTGCCCCGAATATGATCCAGGGGCAAGATCCAGGGTTTTCGCGGCCGATCTTTTGGAATTTGCTTCCCCACTGCATTTTTATCCTTGACATTACTTCTCATTGTGAAGTATAATATTCTCCGGCATAATCCGGAGCGTCCGCAAATCGGGCCTGAAATCGGCCTGTATTTGCAGGTGAAACCTCAATCGGGTTCTTTGAAAAATGAATATTGGATCAGCCAATCCCGGAATCGAGGAACTTAGCAACCACGATCACTGCTCCTGCGGCAGGGAGGGAGTCCTCAGTCCTCAGCACTCAGTCCTCAGCACTCAGTCCTCCGCACTCAGTCCTCAGCACTCAGTCCTCAGCACTCAGTCCTCATTCCTCCGCCGCCTGAATTCGGCCTGTATTTGCAATGAAAAGAGTCGGATGCCAAACGGAGGTCAAAAGACGGAGAACGAAAAAAGGAAGAGCGGGATTATCCGCTTCGCGCTCCCTGTTAATACAGAAAATACAATTATAACTGTCAATAAAATCAATGTGTTGCGGTACCAGCACCTGAATTTGGCCTGTATTTGCAGGTGAAACCTCAGCTTGGGGTTAAGCGAAATCAGGAGGCTGTGGGGTTGAAGCATTTTGCATTTTCACTGCTCACTGCTCACTGGTCACTGGTCACTGCGAAGCCCCGGATTGACCGCTGCATTTAAGCTCTGTTTGCAGCGAGACCCCCCCCGGTTCTTTGAAAAATGAATATTGGATCGGCGAATCCGGGAATCGAGGAACTTGACAATTGCGATCACTGCTCATGCGGCTAAAGGCGGTGGCGGAAATGACCAGGTCAGATACCTCCGGCCAGGCCGGAGGCCTGAAAAAACTTGGGCCGCTCAAAGTGGCTGTAAGTACTTGTTCGCTTCAAGGACTACCCGCAGAGTGGATGGCTGACTCGCCCGTCATTCCGGCGGCGTTTTTGAGCCGGAATCCAGCGGCTCTCCGGAAGTTACGATACAACAGCTTGACCCGGTTAATTCAAATTGCCAAAAAAACATCCTGACAAACCCAGCGAACTCCAGAGCCTGGATTCCGGCTCAAAAACGCCGCCGGAATGACGACTCGACTCCCGCAAATGTCAAACTTTGGGAGTTGCCCGGCAGAGCCGGGGGTTTACCCATGATTAATTATGTCGGAGAGAAAGAGCCTCCGTCCGACTTTATCCCGATCCACAGGGAGGGAGTCCGACTTTATCCCGAACAGCAGGGAGGGAGTCTTCCGTCGCCTTGGTGGGTCGAAAATAGTTGTTTTTTCAGAGCCTGTTGCTATATTGACACTTTCGCATCCGGGCAGGGTCGAGACCCCGCCGGGCTCCCGGCGTATTGCGCGCCAACCCCGGGACACCATCGAAGATCGGATGCCGGGCGCGATAAAAATACGGGATGAAATCGAAGCTTAAGTATTTCATATCCGGCAGTTTCGCTGGGAAAGGGCCTTTTCCGGACTGAAACCGATAGAGGAGCGGTCGGGGTGCGCAATCTCTGGGCGCCATGGCGTGTTGAGTATATTGCGGGCAAAAAGCAGCCGGGCTGTATTTTCTGTCCTGAAAGCCACGGTCAGTCCGACGAGCAACGTCTTATACTTTACAGGGGCAACCTCGTAATGGCGATGATGAACAGGTTCCCTTACAATAACGGGCACCTGCTCATCTCTCCCCGGCGCCATATATCAGGTCTGGACGAACTGACCGCAGATGAGGAACGGGACCTCTGGAGTTTGATCAAGAGATCCACGAGCATACTGAAAAAGCTAATGCGCCCTGATGGATTCAATATCGGTCTGAATCTCGGCCGGGAAGCCGGGGCAGGCTACGAGGAACATCTGCATTTTCATATCGTACCCAGGTGGCGGGGCGATACCAATTTCATGGCCGCTCTCGCCGAAATACGCAGTATTCCCGAACACATACAGCAATCATACTCCAAACTTTTACCCCACTTCAGGAAGGAGAGCGCTGATGAGGCTGTTTAAGCTGCTTGTAACCCTGGTAATACTTAGTCTGATTGCAATTTTCATCTATCAGAACATGCAGACCTGGAGGCAACTTATCAGCTTCAAGCTCAATCTTTACTTCTTTGAGACCTATCCTGCCAAACCGCCGAGTCTTGAGCTGTATTCGGTCATTTTGTATTCGGCTCTGGGTGGGTTTATTATCGGCGCAGCCCTGCTGTTAAAGCCCTATTTCAAGACTCGCCGCCTGCTCAAGCGTGAAAGGCAGCAGAATAAACAGGCCGAGGAGGAGTTCGCTCTCAGGCTGGCCAGGGCCGAATCTCATGGCGAGGTGTCTGAGGCCTCCGCCCATACGGATCAAGGAGAGGGGAGCGAAAAAGAAAAGTGAAGCGAAAACTGCATTTTTCACCTTTCCGAGCTCGGCGTTCCTGCTGAGGAGCCGGTTGTTTCGAGCAGAAGCAACCGGTTCTTTTTGGGAAGTGTGTCAATAAAATCATGGCGTGCCGTTTTTATTGAATTTCATACCCCCTGGTGCCGATTACTAAGAGTGGACTGATGCCTGATCCGGAAGAAATACTCACCTGGAGATTACTGAGTCAAGATGAAGCCTGAAATGACGACAGGGCCGCATGGTACGCCTGCACAAAGAACTGAGTCCCCACGATGTGAATCCGCCAAGGCTGCCAGGATCGTTAAGGCGATCGCAGACCTGCCGCCAATGCCCCATATTGCCGCTCAAGTAATGGAGAAGCTCTCGGATGAAGACTCAGCACCGAGGGAAATTCAGGAGCTTATTATAAGAGACCAGGCACTTGCTGCCCGGATTCTCAAGGTGGCCAATTCACCATACTTCGGGGCTTCGCGCTCCATCGCCACTCTGCGCGACGCTCTTCTTTTCATGGGATTCGATTCGATCAGGTCGCTCGTTACGGCTGCGGTCATGAAAGGCATGTTTTCGAATGTGGGTCTTTCAGAGAAGCTTCTCTGGGAACATGCGGTCGGCTGCGGCTTTGCGGCCCGAAAAGTAGGAGAGGAGGTCGGCTTCCAGCCCAGAGAGGAGGCTTACCTCGCCGGGCTTATGCACGACATTGGGAAGACGGCGCTTTTTTTGCGAGCCCCCGTGGTAATGCAGGAAATCATGCAGGAAGTCTATAACGACGGCGCAGACTTCCTCGATATCGAACAGCGAAGGCTCGGTTTCACACACGCCGATGTGGGCGGAATAATTGCCGATAGATGGCACTTTACCAACGATATCGAAAACGCCATCGCAAACCACCACCAGCCCGACCAGGCATGGTCGGCCCGCAAGCTTACTCAAATCGTAGGCATGGCTAACTCGATTTGCCACAAACTGGTAGTGGGTCCCACACGAAAGCCCAACCTGGACCTTACCGGCACGGAAAACGCCAAGGCGCTTGGACTGGGCCCAGCCTCGATTGAAAAAATCCTCCTGACGGTAAGCGAGGCTCTCCAGGCGGAGGATTCGCGAGGAATTTAGGAATTGAGGAATTCGCTTCTAAATCCTTAAATCGCTAAATTCGCAATTTCTCAATCTGCTATGGAATATTTATCCAGGTAGCCCCTGGGCGTAACCATCCAGCCATGCCAGACATAGGTACGGCTGTTTCCAACGATTACCACGGACTGCATGTCCACTTCGTCAACCGGAAGGCGCCCAACCGTAGTCAGGTATTTCCACTGCCCTTCGCGCATGGCCCGGCGTACAATTGCCGCCGGAGTTTCGGCTGAACGGTGGCGAAGGATTATCTGCCGGGCTTTTTCAAGCGAATCCGGCCTGCTCTTGCTCCGAGGATTGTAGATAGCGAGAACGAAATCCGCCCCGGCTGCCGCAGAGAGTCTTTTTTCAATGACCTCCCATGCAGTCAGGTGATCGCTAAGGCTCACTGCGGCAAAGTCGTGCATGAGGGGTGCGCCCAAAAGGGAAGCCGCCGCATTGAAAGCCGGAATCCCGGGAATTACTCGCAGGAAAAAACCCGGCGACCCGCCCGTATCCTCTCCATCCCATTCCAAAACATCGAGCCGCCTCTTTCTACAGATATCGAAAACCAGCCCGGCCATGCCATAAATTCCGGCATCGCCGCTGGAGATCAGAGCGACGTTTCGGCCCGACAGCGCATGATCTATCGCCGCCTGGCAACGTTCCACCTCTTTTCGCATTCCGCTGGAAATGACGGTTTTGTTCTGCAGCAGGTCGGCAATGAGGTCCAGGTAGGTCTTATACCCCAGCACGATTTCTGCCGACTCGAGCGCATCGAGCGCTTCCCGGGCCGTATAGGACCTGTATCCAGGCCCAAGACTGATTATGGAGAGCTTACCCTGGCAATCGCCAGAGTGCAGTTTGCCGCTTTCCGCTTGGGCACGAGCAACTCCCGCGTCCCTGCACTCCAAAGGGCGCCTGCTTCGCATACGCTTTCGGCTCCTACATGCCGGGCAACCGTTTCCGACGGGTTCGGAACGGGAATGCCCTTTATCTGTTGGCGGGCGCAAAAATGAACCGGCCTGTCGAATGCTCTTGCCGCATCCAGAAGCCCGCGCTCGTCCGACTTGATATCCAGGCTTACGAAATTTCTTATCGAAAGAGGCGAAAGCTTGTTTGCCTTAAGCTTTTTGCCGACAAATCCGACGATTTCCTCCGAGGAGGTTCCCCTGTTGCAGCCGATTCCGATCACGAGGTTGGCGGGCCGAAGCTTGAGGCATTTTACGCCTCGAGGGGAGACTAATTCCGAAACCCATATCCCGAGACTTGTTCGAAAACCGCCCGGGTCTGCGCCGGCGTCGATCACCCGCAAACCGTGGTGAGCCGGGAGATGCCGCAGTAGAAGCCCATCGGGATCAAATATCCATAGAGGCTCCTCATCCAGGATGGCGGCTTGGATTCTGCTCAATATTCCGCTGTTTTCGACCAGCAGACCCGCGTTGTTCGCGGCAATGTCCACGGCGGGCTTGTCCTGGAGATCGGAAGCCGTTGTGATGACGGCCTGGCCCCCGGTGATCGAAGCAACCTTTCTCGCCAGTTCGTTGGCGCCGCCGACATGGCCCGAAACCAGGCTTATAGCAAAGCGGCCATCCTGGTCCAAAACAACAACCGCCGGATCTACCGTCTTGTCTTCAAGCAGAGGCGAAACCATTCGGACCGCAATTCCGCAACCCATTATGCAGACAATCGACTCACACTCGCGCCAGGCTGACGGGAAAACCTCGGATATATGGCCAAAAAGAGTCATCCCCGGCAAAGCGTGGCGATAATTGCAAAGACAAGCACTGCCGGGGATGTGCTCGCTTATCCGGGCCGCCAGTTCAGCGCCCTTCCTGGTGAGGGCGAAAATCGCCGTCATCGCTTTACTCTGGTTTTGCAGCATCCCTGAATTGATGGCTGAACGTTTCGTCATAGAGCTTTGACCTCTTGATCTTTTCGCCGGCCAGGCCCTTTATCTTGAATACCTCGCCAACGAGGATGATCGCCTGGCGCTTGATTTTTGAGGCCCGAACCTTCGCGGCTATATCCCCGATGGTCCCCCGGATCAGTTCCCGGTCCGGCCAGCCTACCCGGTAGGCGACTATAGCCGGGGTATCAGACGGATAATGCGCCTCGAGTTGCCCAACAACCTCTTCAATGCGCTGAACGCTAAGGTAGATGACCATAGTGGCGCGATGTGAAGCAAGGGCCGCCAACTTCTCCTTTGCCGGCACAGGGGTCCTGCCGCCGAGCCTGGTCAGGATCACGGTTTGAGAGATCTCCGGAACAGTGAGTTCCTGGTTCATTTCCGCAGCGGCAGCAAACGCCGCCGAGACTCCGGGCACCACCTCGTGAGCAATCCCGTCACGGTCCAGAAGAGTTATTTGTTCATGGATCGCCCCATACAGGCTCGGGTCTCCAGTATGAAGCCGAACGACCCGTTCTCCGGCCTCGTACCCCTCCTTGAGAAGTGCGTGTGTCTGTGCGAGCGTCAAAGAGGCGCTGTCATAAGCCTCAACGTCTTTCCTGCAATAGTTGAGCAGGGTTTCGGGAACCAGGGAGCCTGCATATACCACACGGTCGGCCTCCTGAAGAAGGCGCATCCCCTTTACCGTGATAAGCTCGGGGTCCCCCGGACCTGCACCGATGAATCGAACGGGCTCTCTCATTTTACAATCCCTGCTTGAAAAATCTGTCCGAAATTTGCTTATAAAATTGCGGAGCGGTAAATGATTCTCCTTTTTCCCATCTAAGGACAGACCTGTCAAGATGCGAGGCATATTTGACCAAACATTCCTATTGTCGACTATTTTGGTATGAGATCCCTTTTTTCTCTTTCCGACACGATAGTTTTGAACTATATTTAATTACCGCGCCCAAAAAGGAGTACCTCGGGATCGTCTCCACGCTACTCTTTGATTCCCGCTCCGATTCCCATGGCTCCAATCCTCACCAGGTTGTCGACTGATGAGTATTCGTTTGTCTTTGGGGCGGCTTAGCGTTATTTTGCTAAATTATCAAAAATTTCAGAGGCGTAGATTCATGAAGACCAAGAAGAATGGACCTGTTGGTTCGGTTATGGTCGTAGGCGGCGGGATTGCCGGCATGCAGGCGGCGCTTGACCTTGCCAACACCGGTTTTTATGTTTACCTGGTCGAAAAATCCTCCGCAATCGGCGGAGTGATGTCTCAACTCGACAAAACCTTCCCCACCAACGACTGCGCGATGTGAGTTATCTCCCCCAAGCTGGTCGAGGTCGGCCGGCACCTCAACATCGAGATCCTGACCCTGTCCGAAGTTCAGCGGGTTAGCGGCGAGCCTGGAAATTTCACCGTGGAGCTTTTGCAGAAGCCCCGCTATGTGGACCCCTCCAAGTGCACTGGCTGCGGCGAATGCGCCAGGGTTTGTCCCGTCGAATGCGGCAATGAATACAACGAGAGTCTAAATACCCGCCGGGCGGCATTTCGCAAGTACCCCCAGGCAGTGCCCGGAGCATTTGCCATTGAAAAGCGCGGCACCTCCCCGTGCAAGGCGACCTGCCCGGCGCACATCTCGGTCCAGGGGTATGTGGCTTTGACTGCTCAGGGCAAATACCAGGAGGCCTTAAAGCTCATCAAGGAAGAAAACCCCCTGCCCGCCATCTGCGGCCGGGTCTGCCACCATCCCTGCGAGACTGAGTGCATGCGGGGCAAATTTGACGAGCCGGTGGCGATCGATTCGATCAAGCGCTTTCTGGCTGACCAGGACCTGAGCTCCGAGACCAGGTTCGTCCCGCAGATAAAAGAGAAACGGAACGAGAAGGTGGCGATCATCGGTTCGGGTCCGGCAGGCCTATCGTGCGCCTATTACCTGGCAATCGAAGGATACCGGGTGACGGTTTTTGAAAAGCTGCCGGTGCTCGGAGGCATGCTGACCGTTGGCATTCCTTCCTACAGGCTCCCGAAAAACATAATCGAAGCCGAAATCCAGGTCATACGGGACATGGGCGTGGAGTTCAAAACGGGGGTCGAGATCGGCAAAGACGTTACCGTCTCTCAACTGAGAGAGCAGGGATATAAGGCCTTCTTCATGGGTATAGGCGCCCAGGAATGCAAGGCTCTGGGCATCCCCGGAGAAGAACTCGAAGGGGTGGTCCCCGGAGTTCAATACTTAAGAGACATGAATCTGGGCAAAAAGGTCCCCCTGGGCGATCGCGTCGCGGTCATAGGCGGGGGAAACGTTGCGATGGATACCGTGCGAACGGCCCTTCGAAACGGCTCGAGCAAGCCTTTTATTATTTATCGGCGAAGCGAGAAGGAGATGCCAGCCAGCGCGGAAGAGATCCAGGAGTGCCGCGAAGAAGGCATCGAGATCATGATCCTCACCAACCCCGGGCGAATTATCGGGGAAAACGGCCGGGTAAAGGCCGTCGAATGCGTGAGAATGGAGCTCGGGGAGCCGGACGCAAGCGGGCGAAGGCGGCCGGTGGCCATTGCCGGGTCCGAGTTCGTGATGGAAGTGGACGCGGTGGTTCCGGCCATCGGCCAGGAGTCGGACTGGGCGTGCCTTACCGAAGAGTGCGCCTGCCGGCTTACCGATTGGGGCACGATGATAGTTGACCCGCTAACCCTGCAAACCCACGATCCCGACATTTTTGCGGGCGGCGACGCGAGGACCGGCCCCGGGACGGTAGTCGAAGCAATTGCCGCGGGCAAGCAGGCGGCAATTTCGATCGGCCGATTCATCCGAGGGGAAGATTTGAGCGCCGGGCGTAAAAAGGAATGGCAAGCGGTCCGGGAAGTCTCGACCGAAGGCTATGACAGGATGCCGCGTGCGCGTATGCCCGTTGTTTCTCCGGAAATGCGCACCGGCAATTTCGAGGAAGTGCAGTTGGGACTCACCGAAGAGCAGGTAAGGGCTGAAGCGGCGCGCTGTCTCAGTTGCGGGATCTGTTCCGAATGCTACCAGTGTGTCGAGGCCTGTCTTGCAGAGGCCGTCAATCACAATGAGGCGCCCGGGAAACTGGAACTGAACGTCGGCGCCATCATCGCCGCGCCGGGCTTTAAAGCTTTCGATCCATCGAAGCTCGATACCCACGCATATGCGAGATTACCCAATGTGGTGACCTCGATGGAGTTCGAACGCATCCTTTCGCCCTCCGGACCCACTCAGGGTCACCTCGTGCGGCCCTCAGACCATGAGGAACCCAAAAAGATAGCGTGGATCCAATGCGTGGGATCGAGAGATCGCCGGCAAGGATGCCATACATACTGCTCGGGCGTTTGCTGCATGTACGCGATCAAGGAGTCGATGGTCGCCAAGGAGCATTGTCCTGACGGCCTCGACACCGCTATTTTCTATATGGATATGCGCACCTACGGAAAAGATTTCGAGAAGTATTACAACAGGGCGCGGGACAAGTATGGGGTGCGGTTCATCCGCTCGCGTGTGCACACGGTGGACCCCGTTGCCGGCAGCGACAACGTGTCGATTGAGTACTCCAACGAGGCCGGAGAGCAGTTTGCAGAACAGTTCGACATGGTAGTCCTATCGGTGGGTGTGGAAACGACGCCCGAGACCGTCGAACTGGCACAGCGGCTGGGAATCGATGTAACGGATCACAAATTCGCGCTAACCAACGGGTTTGCTCCGGTAAGCGGCTCACGTCGGGGAATGTACGTCTGCGGTGTTTTCCAGGGCCCCAAAGACATCCCCGAATCAGTTATGGAAGCAAGTGCGGCGGCTTGCGCGGCTGCAATCGACCTTGCTGCGGCAAGAGGTTCGCAGGTTAAGATAAAAGAAGTCCCTCCCGAGAAGGACATCTCTGAAGAGACGCCGCGAATCGGCGTTTTCGTTTGCAACTGCGGCATAAATATCGCCTCGGTGGTCAATGTTGAGGAAGTTAGCAAGTACGCGGCAACCCTGCCCAATGTGGTCTACAGCACCGACTATCTGTTCACCTGCTCGCAGGACAGCCAGGAGAAGGTGAAGGAGATCATAAAGGAGAACGGGATCAACCGGGTCGTCGTCGCCGCCTGCTCGCCCCGTACCCACGAGCCGCTCTTCCAGGAGACTCTCAAGGACTGCGGCCTCAATAAATACCTGTTCGAGATGGCCAATATCCGCGACCAGGATTCCTGGGTCCACCAGAAAGAACCGGGACCTGCGACAGAAAAGGCCAAAGACCTGGTTCGCATGGCGGTGGCCCGCGCCTCTCTGCTCAAACCTCTGGTCGAGAAGTCTCTTGCGGTCAATCAGCGCGCCCTCATAGTCGGCGGCGGCATTGCAGGCATGAATGCGGCCCTTTGCCTTGCCCGGCAGGGTTTCGAAACAGTAATCGTGGAAAAGAACTTCGAGCTTGGCGGCATGGCCAGGAATATTGCGCATACCATCGACGGTCTTAACGTTTCGGAGTACATCGAGAAGCTCATCTCTGAAGTCCGGGAGAACGGCAGGATCGAGGTGATGACCGGAGCCCGGCTGACCGGGCTTTCGGGATACAAGGGAAATTTCGTATCCCGGATCGAAAACGGGGCGGGAGGCCCAACACAAGTAAGCCACGGCGCCATAATAGTGGCCACCGGCGCTCGCGAATACAAGCCAAAGGAATTCCTGTACGGCGAGACCGACCGGGTCATGACGCAAGTCGACCTGGGGCAGCTTGTAAAAAATAACCCCGGTGACGTTTCGAAATGGAGCCGGGCAATCATGATTCAGTGCGTCGGCTCGCGCAACGACCAGAACCCCAATTGCAGCAGGATCTGCTGCCAGGGCGCCGTAAAGCATGCTCTGGAGCTAAAGCGGTTGAACCCGGAGATGGACGTCGTCGTCCTCTATCGGGACATGCGCACCTACGGAGTCCTCGAGGACTATTTCACCAAGGCCAGACAGAACGGCGTTCTTTTCGTGAGGTTCGATGAAAAGAACCCGCCTGAAGTAACCCGGGACGGCGAGGGACCGTTGAGCGTCTCCTTTATGGACCACGTGCTGCGCAGGCCCGTAAAAATGAGCGCCGACGCGGTGATCCTCAGCGCGGCGACGCTGGCCGAAGAAAATGAGGAGCTTGCCACCATTCTGAAAGTTCCACGAAACCCCGAGGGCTTTTTCATCGAGGCGCATGTCAAGCTGAGACCGGTCGATTTCGCCTCCGAGGGTATCTACCTGTGCGGGACCGCCCATGGTCCGAAGCTGATATCGGAGAGCATAGCCCAGGCGATGGCGGCGGCGGCCAGGGCCGCTTCCTTCCTGTGTACGAAGGAAGTGATGGTTGGAGGCGTTGTCGCCCAGGTCGAACCGCGTCTTTGCGCAGCCTGTCTGGCGTGCGTGCGAAACTGCCCCTATGGAGTTCCCCGTATTAACGAAAATGACGTATCGGAGATAAACGAGGCGCTTTGCCAGGGGTGCGGCATCTGCGTTTCGGAGTGTCCAGCCAAAGCGATCCGGCTCGGCCATTATACAGACGACCAAATCATGATCAAGGTGGATGCCCTTCTGGAAGGAGTGATCTGATGGAAAACTTTGAACCGGTTATAGTTGCCTTTTGCTGCACCTATTGAGCGTATTCTGCAGCGGACCTGGCAGGTTCGATGAGATTGACGTATCCCAGCAACATCCGGATAGTTAAAGTGCCGTGCACCGGCAGAGTGGCGGTTATCCACCTCATGAAAGCGATTGAGAGAGGGGCTGACGGCGTTTTTGTGGCTGGATGCTTGGAAGGCGATTGCCATTTTCAGGAAGGCAATCTCAGAGCGAAAAAACGGGTGGCTTACGTCCGGCAGTTGCTCGAAAGCATAGGCATGGAACCCGACCGGGTCGCCATGTATAACCTGTCCTCCGGTGAAGGGCCCCGGTTTGCCGAAATCAGCCGCGAGATGACCGATAAGATCCGGCAACTCGGCCCCAACCCCGTCAGGGTTAGAGGGGACAAAAAGAAGGAAGCTGCATGATAATGGCGAAACCCAAACCAATCCAGGAGATAATCGACGAAATCAAGGATTTCGACAAGATTCTGGTAGCGGGTTGCAATGGGTGCGTTGCGGTTTGCGAGGCAGGCGGTCTGAAAGAGGTAGAGGTCCTCGCTTCAGCTTTGCGCATGTATTTCGCCAATCAGCAGAAAGAAATCGAAATCGGCGAAGTCAGTCTTACCCGGCAGTGCGATAAGGAGTATCTCGCCGAACTCAAGGACAGCATCGGCGCCTATGATGCCGTGGTTTCCATAGCCTGCGGGGCCGGAGTACAGTTCATGGCCGAGATGTACAACAAGATGCGCGTTTTCCCCGGTGTAGATACCTGCTTTATCGGCGTAACCGAGGAAAAGGGGGTCTGGAGCGAGCGATGCCAGGCATGCGGCGCATGTATTCTCGCAAGCACCGGCGGCATCTGCCCGGTCGCCAGGTGTTCCAAGCGCATTCTCAATGGCCCGTGTGGCGGCTCTTCGAACGGAAAATGCGAGATCGACAAGGAAGTTCCCTGTGGATGGCAACTGATCTACGAGCGACTCAAGGAGCTGGGAGAACTCAAGCGCTTCGAGGAACCTGCAAGTGTGAAAGATTGGTTGACAAGCAGGGACGGGGGACCCCGTAAGTTGACAAAAGAGCTGTCTCAGATATGAGCCTCACAACAGCGAGCAAATTGGAGAAAATTCTCGCAGCCGGACACTTCGCCGTCACCTCGGAATGCGGTCCCCCTCGAAGCGCCGAAGGGACGGTAGTGGACGAGAAAGCCGGACTGGTTGGCCCGTATGTGGATGTCATAAACGTCACGGACAACCAGACCGCAGTTGTGCGCATGTGCAGCCTGGCTTCCTGTATTCGTATAAAACAGCTTGGATTCGAGCCGGTGCTCCAGATGACGACACGGGATCGAAACCGTATCGGCCTGCAGAGCGACCTCCTTGGAGCCGGCGCGTTCGGCATAAATAACGTGCTCTGCTTGACAGGCGATCATCAAAGATTCGGTGACCACCCCAACTCAACCAACGTCTTTGACCTCGATTCCACTCAATTGATCCAGACCGTCAAACAAATGCGTGATGAAGGAAAGCTCTTGAGCGGCCACGAGATGAACGTCCGACCCCGAATGTTCATCGGAGCGGCGGAAAACCCATTCGCAGACCCGTTTGAAATCCGCGTGCTGCGTCTGGCCAAGAAAGTGGCCGCCGGCGCCCAGTTTATCCAGACGCAGTGCATATATAACATGGAAAAATTCAAGCTATGGATGCAACAGATCGTGGACCGCGGACTTCATGAAAAAGTCTCGATCCTGGCCGGAATCACGCCAATGAAATCCGTAGGTATGGCCCGGTACATGAAGAGCAAGGTCCCGGGCATGGACGTGCCCGACGATATTATCAAGCGGCTCCAGGGAGTGGCCAAGGACAAAGTGGCTGCGGAAGGAATAAACATTGCCGTCGAACAGATCCAGGAACTCAAGGAATGTCCGGGAGTTCGGGGCTTCCACATTATGGCCATCGAATGGGAGGAAAGGGTACCCGAGATCGTGGAGCGTGCAGGTCTTTATCCACGGCCCAAAGTCGATTAAATGAGTTGTTTCGGAAAGAGTCTTTGCCATTGGCCGGCTTGACGGGAATTGGCGACTCTTGTTTTTCGGTTTTCCGAGGGCGTGAAGCTTTGCTTTACTGTCCACTTATTGTTTCAGATTGTCGTATTTTAGTTTCAGTAGCAGTGGGGAAACACCGTGATTTGTTCGAGGTCATTTTGTAAGTCATCAACATCATTTATATTATATTTCCTGCACCATTCCAGCCCGCTGGCACGCGAATTGCTCTTTACGCCCTCCCGGCAATTCACTGCTCACTGACTTCAACTACTTCGTATCAGACTCCTTTTTGGGCGGCAGTTTGCCTGGAGTTCCAGGGGGCCTCGCCTCAAGGAGTTACTCGTTGAACACTATCGCTATCCCGCTCAACGGAACCCTGACAGGCGGCCGGCCGAGGCGTGAGCATCATGGAACCGCCCCTGGAAGTTGGAGCCGGCGTTTAGGGTCTTTTCAATCGGCCGGGCCGCCAGTCAGAGAGATCCATAATAATAAGAGCAAAACTACTACTAAAGTCTGTTACTGCGAAAAGACCCCCTTTTACCTCGCCGGGGGTTTTTTCGTCAGCTCGCTTGTGATTCATGTAAGCCCTGGACAGAGGCCAGGGACTATCAATCGTTTGCCGAAGTCGAGACAAGGAGACCAGTAATGGCGAAGACCCTCGAATATCCGGTCATTTGGCTGCAAGCGGCCACCTGCACGGGGTGCCCCGTTTCAGTCCTCAACTCGGTAAGCCCCACCATCAAGAATTTGCTCATCGATGAAATTCTGCCCGGCAAACATGTCAGCCTGAGATTCCATGCCACCGTGATGGCGGGCTGCGGGGAGCAAATCATCACCGCCATGGAAAGCACATGGAAGCAGCATAAGGGTGGGTACATACTGGTGGCGGAAGGGGCGATACCCACTCGCGACAACGGCAGGTACTGCAGCCTCGGCGAGAGGAACGGCGCTCTTGTTCCGATGGCTGACAGAGTGGCCGAACTTGGTGCTGACGCTCTGGCGGTAATTGCCCTCGGAACCTGCGCCGCTTACGGCGGCATCGCCGCCGCAGCCCCCAATGTTTCCCAATCGGTCAGCGTAGGGGAACTCTTCGGTTCGACCGGGATCGATACGCCCCTGATAAACGTCCCGGGCTGTCCACCTCATCCCGACTGGTTCATGGGGACCGTGGCAAGCATTTTACTCATGGGTTTGCCCAAAGCCGGGGATTTGGACGAGTTCGGACGCCCCAAGGCGTTCTATGGCAGTCTGATCCACGAGGGTTGCCAGCGCCGCGCATACTATGATGAGAAAAAGTTCGCCAAGAAGCTGGGCGATGAGGGATGCCTTTACGAGTTAGGCTGTAAAGGGCCGGTGACCCACGCCGACTGCCCCACCAGGCTGTGGAACGGCGGGACCAACTGGTGCGTGGGGTCCGGCGGAATGTGTATAGGCTGTTGCAGCCCCGGCTTCCCCGACCTGGTCTCACCTATATATGAGAAGGTCCCGGACGTCAGTCTGCCCAACATTGGCGCCAGCAAGTAGAGGAGGTTTGGACAAATGAGCCGCATTTTGTTAGACCCCATTACCCGTATAGAAGGACACCTCAAGGTTGAAGTTTACCTGGAGAATGGCTCAGTAAAGGAGGCTAAGAGCACAGGGACTCTTTTCCGGGGCATCGAGCTTATTCTGCAGGGAAGGGACCCGCGCGACGCCCAACACATAACTCAACGTATTTGCGGAGTATGTCCGACAAGCCATTCCATCGCCGCCACCCTCAACCTGGACAGTGCTTTCGGCATTGCCGACAAGATACCGGATAACGGCAGGATTCTCCGCAATCTGATTCTGGGCGCAGCTCACCTCTCGGATCACATCCTTCATTTTTATCACCTCGCCGCTTTGGACTATGTGGATGTGACCAAGGTAGCCGCTTATGACGGCAAAGACAGCGCCCTGAACTCCATAAAGGCCTTCATCGACCGGGGAGAGCTCGGGCCTTTCGTTCCCCGTTACGAGGGGGACTACCGCTTTGCTGCCGACGTAGATCAGGAATTGGTCGGCCACTACGTGCAGGCGCTCACCGCCCGGCGCAAGGGCCAGGAGATGTTGGCTATTTTCGGAGGCAGGATTCCACACAACCCGGCGGTGGTCCCCGGCGGCGTTACCGAGGTGCCCACAGTGGACAAAATAGCTTCATTCATGTGGCGGCTCAACGAAATCAGGGACTTCATCGACAATGTCTATCTACCCGACATCTTCACCGTCGCCAAGACCTATGGCGACTACTTCGAAATAGGGCGCGGCTGCGGCAACCTGCTCTCTTACGGCAACTACGACCTCGATGGAACCAGCGCCGACTACCTCGGGAGAAACCGTCTGATGCAACAGGGAACGGTTTCCGCCGACCTGAGGTTGCAGCCGGTCGATCCGGGCAAGATCGCCGAGTATGTCGCCAATTCCTGGTATGAGGATTCCACCACGGGTCTCAAGCCGGCCCAGGGAAAGACCGTGCCCACAGACAATTGGGCTAAGGGCTACTCATGGGTCAAGGCGCCTCGATACGACGGCATGGTCTACGAGGTCGGACCCCTGGCCAGGGTGCTGGCCAGCTACCTTTCCGGCCAGCCTGCAGTCAAAGCGCTGGTGGATTCGGCTCTGTCCGCTGCCGGAATCCAACCCGGGGCATTGTTCTCCGTTCTTGGACGGCACCTGGCGCGCGCCCTGTGCGCAAAGGTATTGGCCGATTCCATGGGGGATTGGCTACTCCAGCTCAAGCCGGGAGAGCCGGTATATGTGCCTTACGAAATCCCCGAAGAGTCAAGCGGGATGGGCTTGGTTGACGGCGCCCGGGGCGCCCTGGGCCATTGGATAGAGATCAAGGACAAGCGAATCAGCCGCTATCAGTGCGTAGTTCCCAGCACCTGGAATATGTCGCCTCGCGACGATCAGGGTCAGCCGGGGCCACTGGAACAGGCCCTTATCGGGACCAAAGTCAGGGATGAGGCTAATCCTTTCGAGCTGGTGCGCATCGTCAGGTCATTCGACCCGTGCCTTGCGTGCGCTATTCATGTGATGGCGCCCAGGGGGAAAATCCTGACCAGGTTTCGCGTGGGGTAGCTCAAATGAGCAGAGGGTGCAGAGACAGGGTGGTGGTTCTGGGATTGGGCAACGAGCTGCTGAAGGATGAAGGGTTTGGAGTGCACGTAGCTCGGGAGTTGGCCAGACAGAGCTTCACCTTCCCGGTGGAAATCATCGAAGCTGGAACCGTCCCCGATTGCTGGCAGGGGGATGAGCCGGTCAGCAGGCTGGTGGTGATCGATGCGGTCTACGGAGGCAGTGAGCCTGGAGCTATCTACAAGTTCAGCCCGGAAGATGTTGAGTTCGAAAGCTGCCTGATGACTTCAGCTCACCAGCTTAGCTTCGTCGATAGCCTCAAGCTAAGCGAGATTACCGGCAGCAAGCCCGGGAAGACCGTCATCATCGGGGTTGAGCCAAAGGAGATAGCATGGGGAACCGAGCTATCGGAGGAACTCCGGGACCGCGTCTCCGATGTAGTCAAGATAGTTTTGAAAGAGGTTACTCCAGGCCAGGGAACTGGCTAGATGAGGGATGGACATGCTTATCAGTGAACAGAAACCTATGGAAGAGATCCTCTCGTACCTCGACGGCGAAGAAAAGGTGTTCATTGTGGGCTGTAAGGGTTGTGCGGAGGGATGTCAAAGCGGCGGTGAGCAGCAGGTGATGGACATGAAACAGACGCTGGAGGCCGAAGGCAAAACGGTTACAGGTGTCTCCATTATCGATTTCGCCTGCAACGAGCAACTCACCAGAATGACCCTCCAGGCGCACGAGGGCAGAATCGTGGACTCCGACTCCCTGTTGATGCTCTGCTGCGGCATCGGCGTCCAGGCCGCGGCCTCGGTAGTGGATAAGGCGGTCCACCCCGGCTGCAATACGGTCTCCCTTGGCGGTCGTCATGGAGAATGGCGGGATGGGGAACGCTGCCAGGAGTGCGGCCAGTGCATGCTGGAATACACCGGCGGCATCTGCCCCATCGCCAGGTGTGCCAAACAGATTCTCCATGGTCCGTGCGGCGGGTCGGTGGATGGGAGGTGCGAGGTCTCACGCGACTTGCCCTGCGGATGGCAACTGATCATAGACCGGCTCAGCAAAATCGGCAGACTGGACCGGATCACGGATATCGTACCTCCCAAAAACTGGGGCGTCAGTCTTACGGGCGGCCCTCCGACTCTGCCGATAAAAAAGCAGTAAGGGAGACGTGGATTGGCAACTGCCACTATCAGGGAAGCCCTTGGGGAATGTGGTCTTTTCGGGGACCTGAGCGATAAACAGAGGGACGAGATAGCCCAATTCAGCCGCGAGATGACCTTCGAGACGGGCGATGTCCTGTTTCGCGAGGGCGACCCGGCTGACAATATTTATATCGTAGTTCGAGGAACGGTAGCGGTGGAGGTAGCACTTCTGGGCCGCAAGAGGCGCCGTTGCGCCGTTATAGCGGCGGCGCGCCGGGGGGAGTCCGTGGGATGGTCGGCGGGGACCGGTTCGCACGAATATCTTGCTTCAGCCTATGCGGTGGAAAAGACCGCTGCGGTGGCAGTAGATCGAAGGGCTATCGAGCTTCTCTTCGCCGATAATCCTGTTTCAGGGCTTCGCGTGATGGAGAAGCTGGTCCATGTGGCGCGTTCCAGGCTGTGCCGCACCACCGATATACTGGCCAATATGCTGTCGACGGCCTCCCATGACCTCAAGGCGCCGCTGGCTGCCGTACAAAGCTTGCATCAGGTGATTCTGGGCGGCTATGCCGGGGAAATAAGCGAGCAGCAAAAAAGATTGCTGCTCCGAGCCGAGGACAGGATCAAGGGGATGGTATCCCAGATCGATGACATCTTCGACATCTCCCGCAGCGAGTCCGATTACACGCAGCGAGAGCCGGTCTCCATCGTAGAGATAGCGAAAAACTCCCTTGAAAGCGCCAGAGCCCAGGCTGCCGGAAAGGAGATAGAGCTGGTGGCTGACTGGAACATGGAGCCGGCGGCTATCC
Organism: uncultured delta proteobacterium; assembly: GCA_963805125.1. Lineage (GTDB taxonomy): Bacteria > Desulfobacterota > Syntrophobacteria > Syntrophobacterales > Syntrophobacteraceae > SbD1. Next base: position 36,925 of record CAWDTD010000005.1, read on the forward strand.
CCGGGGAGCGGACTCGGCTGCAGCAGGCCCTGAGCCACCTGCTCGGCAACGCAATCAAGTTCACACAGAGTGGAGGCAGGGTCACCCTGAGAATTACCGATGACGATGAGGGTCAAAAGATAGTTGTAGAGGTTATGGACAACGGGCCGGGGATCCCTGGAGAGGAGCTTCACAGGGTCTTCGACGACTTCTATCGAGGAAAGGATTCCCCGATGGGAGGGGCCGGCGTAGGGCTATCCAATGCCAAACGGATTATAGAGGCTCATGGTGGGCGCATATGGGCTGAAAGCCCCTACCCTGAATCCGAAAAAGGCGCCAAGTTTACCTTTATTTTGCCCAAGGGGACAGCCAAGCCCGACACTGGGAACAAAGAGGAGATGTCCAGCCATGAAAGCAGGAACTAATCTCGAGAAAGTGCTGGAAGGCAAGAGGTTTGCTGTTACAGCCGAGGTGGGTCCTCCCAAGGGAGCGGGAACTTCGGGAATTTTGAAGAAGGGCGAAAACCTCAAGAATTTCACCGACGCCATAAATATAACCGACAATCAAACCGCTATAGTCAGGATGTGCAGCTTAGCCGGATGCACACTGCTCAAGCGGGTGGGAGTCGACCCGGTGCTCCAGATGGTTGTCCGCGACCGCAACCGCATAGCCATACAAAGCGATATTCTGGGAGCGGTGGCGATGGGCATAGGCAACATTTTGTGCCTGTCGGGGGATTACCAGTCCTTTGGAAACCATCCTACCGCCAAGGGGGTCTACGACCTGGATTCGGTACAACTCATCAACACATTGAAAAAAATGCGCGACGAGCGAAAATTCATCTGCGGCGAGGCTGTCAACGGAGAGCTCCCTGTCTATATCGGCGCAGTCGAAAACCCTTTCGCCGATCCTTTTGAATACCGGGTGCTCAGGCTGGCGAGAAAGGTCAAGGCCGGGGTCGATTTCATCCAGACTCAGGCAGTATTCGATGTTGCCAAGTTCGAGAAGTGGATGAAGTCGATCAAAGAGCATGGTCTCGACGAGCAGGTACATATTTTGGCTGGAATCATACCGGTGAAATCGGCAGGTATGGCCCGCTACATGAGAGACTACGTTTCGGGGGTTACCGTCCCTGATGAGGTGGTTACCAGGTTGGAGCAGAGCACCGACGTTAAGCAGGAGGGCTTGAAGATAAGCCTGGAAATCATCGAGCAGATTATGGAGATCCCCGAGGTTCACGGAATCCATATAATGGCGGTTGGCTGGGAAGATATAGTACCGATTATCGTGGAGCAAGCGGGCCTTTTGCCCAGACCTGAAGTCTAAGAGATGGGGGATAACATGGAGCGGAAAGCGAAGATACTGCTCGTCGATGACGACCCGGATATCCTTGAATCAATGAGTGCGGTGCTTATGGCGCACGAGTATACCGTTGTTACCGCCAGGGATGGCCAGGAAGGGCTGGCCAAGCTCAGGTCGGAAAAGCCGGACTTGATGATCCTCGATCTGATGATGCCCAGGATGGACGGTTTTGCGGTATGTGAGGAGCTTCAAGACCCCAGATGGGCCAAACTCAGCAACATTCCCATAATCATACTGACATCGGTGAGGGAAGGTGCAGGCCGTCGCAGATACGAACTGGGCACCGGCTTACAGCTAAGGGTCAGTGACTACGTAGAAAAACCGATCGATCCACCTACTTTGCTGGCCAGAGTATCGACTTACCTCAAGAAGCAAGTGTGAGGGAGACAAGGGGCAAGGACCGGATCGACAGGCCGGCGACCCGCGAGAAACAGCTCAAGGGGAGGACGCCGGCTTGTATATTTGCTCATCTCCTGCCTGCGCCAGGCGTCTGAAAACGAGAGTTCAAAACCTCTATAGCTTTATCGGGATCACTGCCCGCAATGACCGCGGAAATGGAAGAAACCGCACAGCTCAGCGCCAGCAGCGGGACCCCTCCCTTTCTCAGGGCCGTCACGAAAGCATCAGCTATTCCATAGCGATCGCCAAAATGCGGACCGTGCAGAAAAAGTACCGACACCGGGCCGCGGCGCCGGCAGCCACTGCCGGGCAGATGTTTATCGAGAGCCTGCCCTGCCCTGTTATGCTGATTTTCATCCAGAGCGAACGAAAAGTGAATGACCTTTTCCCCTGGAGCAGAGTTGGAAATCAGGAAAGGCAGCTTGAAGCCCAGTTCACCCAATTCTGACAGCAACGCCCCAAAACCGCACAAGGACTCGACCGGCAGAGAAACGTTCCACAAATCCAAACCTGTTTGGCGGGTAAAGCCATAAATGGTGATTATCTGTTCACTGTATGAGCACTTGACCTCACTGAGCTGATGTTCGTCCATCCGGCACACAGCCTGCCATTGGCTATAAGAGCCGCAGGCAGGAAAAGCGAACGAATCAAAAAACATCCCCATCGCGACTTCGAAATCCGCTGACGAAACGACAACGGTAACGGCGGAAGGTGAGCTGCCAAACCCGAAGGGCTTGATTGCCGCAGCACCCAGGATCGTGATCACTGAAGCTGCTACTTCGGGCCTTTGACCATGCGGAAATATGGATATTCTGGAAACGTCGCTCTCTATTTCCGGTGTTTTACACTCACCTGAACCGGCCACCTCAAGGATGTAGCCCGAAAAAGAAACTGCGCTTTTTGCACTCGCAGCCGTTATCGATTCCCCCAGCCCATTGTCGGCTACATGGGTCAGCAGACCCATATTTATCCGGCCGGCCGCCAGGACCGAGCAAATGCTCCCCAGGGGGTCTACCCTTCTCCGGCATGATGAATAGAGGTAGGCCCGCTTTTCGACGACTTTAATGCCTCCAAGTCTGATCTTGGACATCGGGGCCTTCTGATTGCTAGTCAACTAACCTCTCTATGCTCTCGACGAGTACCTGAGCATCGACCGGCTTTGCAATATAATCTTCGGCCGCCGTGGCCTTACCGTCGGCGTGCGAGTAGGTAGTGGTAGGCACAGCTTCCCCGACGGCAGTGAGCAGAATTATGGGGATGTCCATGGTTTCCTTGTTCTTTTTCAGTTCCGCGCAAAGGACGTACCCGTTCTTGCGGGGCATCATCACGTCCAGCACCAGGACGTCCGGCCGCCTCTTCCGGATGGACTCCTCACCCTCGATGCCGTCGTAAGCCTTGCCCACCTCATAGCCTTTGCTCTCGAGCATCATGCCCACGGTCTCAACCATATCCGGGTCATCATCGACTATCAAAACATACTTACCCATTTCCAGCCTCCTAAGCTATGTTGGACTAAAAGTTGGTCGGAAAACAACCCTTTGCCGGGCGAAAACTCACTCAAACTACCCGGCTGTGGGCAGCAGCACACGAAAAGTGGTTCCCAAACCGGGCCTGCTCTCAACTTCGACCGATCCATGGTGTGATTCCACAATTCCCTTCACAATGGCAAGCCCCAGACCACTGCCTCTCACGTGCCTTGTTCTCTGGTCCTTGATCCGGTAGAACTTATCGAAAATCTTTGGAACCTCTCCCGGGTCGATACCTATCCCGGTATCGCTGACGCGGACCTCCAGGAAGTTCGCGCCCGGAACGGCCGATACGACCACTTGCCCGCCGGCCGGGGAATAGTTGATTGCATTGCTGATCAGGTTGGAAAAAAGTTCCTCCATGCTTCTGGGATCGGCCTCGATTAGAGGGAACTCCACCGGGATTTCCAGCCTCAACAAGATATTCTGGCTCTCCGCCCTGGGGTTCATCAGTGCGATGGTATGACCGAGGACTTCAGCCAGATTGACAGGCGCCCGTTGCTGCAACCCTTGAGCGCTCTCGATTTTGGTCACATCCAGCAAGTCAGCGATGAGGTCGAGCAAATCCTTGATCTTCAGTTGAGAACGACTCAGGAGATTTTTTTGTTTATCCGTCAGGTCACCTGCCAAGCCGTCAAGCACCACCGACAAAAGTTGCTCCATCGAGGCCAGGGGGGACCGCAGCTCGTGAGAAACCAACTGCACAAAATCGGACTTCATTTCATTGAGCTGTTTGTAAATGGTAACGTCCTTAAACAGGGTTACCGTGCCGAGGACCTGGTTGTTCAATCCGGGGATGGGAGCGGAGACTGCATGGATATATTTACCGTCTCTGCAAAATTCTCGAGAAATCTGCCCGGCCTCTTCGCAACTCGAATCCAGAATGGTTCTGAGATCTTTCTCCAGGCCCTCGGAAGCAATGTCTTCCGGCAGAGCAGAGGGCTCCGGCAAAGACGCCGGGAACCCGAGCAGCCTCATTAAAGCAGTGTTGTGAAGCACTATCTCCAAATAGCGATTTGTAACAAGGACTCCGTCCGCCATACAGTTAGTAATCGTCCTGATTCGGCTTTTTTCCACGGACAGGTCGTAGAGGTTTCGGACCTGGGTCTCCTGTAATTTACGGGTACGACGCTCCAGTTCCCGTTTTTCCAGCGCTCTTTTTATTATCAGGATCAGGTGGTCGGCCGCGAAAGGCTTGGTGATAAAATCGTATGCGCCTTTCCTCATTGCCTCGACAGCAGTAGCCACCGTACCATGGCCGGTGATAACTATAAGCGGCAGATCGGGATATTTGACACTGACCTGCTCGATGACCTCAAAGGCACCCATTACCGGCATCAGAAGATCGCAAAGAATCACATCCGCCGATTCAGTCAAAAGTAAATCCAGCGCCTCCCTGCCGTTTTCAGCGGTCAGAACCTGATAGCCTTCCGGCGACAGAAGGCGGCGACAGCCTTCTCTTATGACCCTCTCATCATCGACAACCAAAATCGTTTGCATGCCGTCAACCTTGCTGATCTCCGATTCTGAGTGGCTGACCTCAGCTTCAACAGGCGAACTCGATCGGTTTTTCAGGACATTCCAATGGCAACACGACTGTGAATACGGCACCGCCCGAAGGGGCGTTCCTGACTGATATACTGCCTCCATGCTGCTGAATTATTCCGTATGCGACGGAAAGCCCGAGTCCCGTACCCTCCCCGGGCGCCTTGGTGGTAAAAAACGGCTCAAACACCTTGCTGATGATTTCAGGCGCAATACCCGGGCCGGTATCCGCGAATTCCAGGATCACCTGCTCGGAAACCTGCTCGAACCTGCTTGTAATACTTATCTTGCCTCTGCCGTTCATGGCCGTCCCGGCATTGATTATGAAATTGATGAAGACCTGCTGGAGCTGGCCCGGGTCGCCGGTCATCGCCGGGATATCGGTCTGAAGATCGAACACGAACCCGACATCATGAAAAAGCGCCTGATGAGTCAACAGTCCTGCCGAACGTTCAATGACCGAGTTTATATCGTAGTTCAATCTCCGATCCACTGACTGCCTGCTGAATTCGAGCAGGCGCGCCACGATTTCCTTGCAGCGCATGGTCTGATTGATGATTTCCTGAAGGTCCTCAGCCCACTGCGGATCGTGGGGGGCCAAATCCTTCTTGAGTATGTCGGCAAATATAAGGATGCCTGCAAGAGGGTTATTGACTTCGTGAGCTATACCCGCCGCCAGCCTTCCGATCGAAGCGATCTTTTCGGCCTGCATCAACTGCATCCGGGTATCTTCCAACTCTTTGCGCATCCGCAACTGTTCCCTGAGGTCGGAAAATATGCCTACGGTCCCTATCTCACGGCCGCCCTCAGTTATGATTGCCGCAGAGAAACTTACCGGGATCTCTTCACCATCTTTACTGACCAGAGTTGCCCGGTTGGAGGTGAGCTTACCGGGCGGGCCATACTCCGCGCTGCGCATTCGCCGCATATTCTCCCTTGCGATCTCGCGGTTGGCAAACTTGAACAGAAAACCCCCGGCGCCTATCACTTCATCGGCGCTGTATCCCAGAATCCGCTGGGCAGAATCATTGTAAATGAGGATGTTGCCTTTGAGATCGGCTACCACGATGCCGTCGGCCGAACTCTTGATGATGCTGTTCAGAAAATTGTTGGCGCTGAACAGTTCCCGTTCCACCTGAATGTGCTTGGTGAGGTCCCTGAAATACATGCATGTAATAAAGCCCTTGCCAAACCTGGCGACAACTATGCAGGTTTCATATACGCGATCCCCCCAATTTGAGCTTGAGGCCGGCTGGATCATACTGCAGAAGCGCACCTCCTGGTAATGATCCTTATCGACTTTGAGGGCCAGATCGCGCGTAATGCTCAGCAACTGGAGCGGAAGGAGTCCGCCGACGTCTTTGCCGACCAGATCATCTTTAGGATTATCGAGGATTTCAGCCATCTTGGAATTGGCGTAAATTACCCGGTCGTTTTCATCCACCATCAGGATGCCCTCCTGGGTAATTTCCACGAGCATCCTGATTTTTTGTTCGGCCTGGGCGAGCGGGGTTATGTCTCGCATAGCCTTGAATCCCCCGATCACCCTGTTTGCCGAATCCGTAATCATGGAACAGTGAACCGCCACAAGGACCTCTCTTCCCTCGCGATCAAAAACCGTGCGCCGAAGTCCTGCGAGAGGCGTCCTCTTTTCCATCGCCTGCTTCAACAAGCAATTATCCGTATAGCAGTCCGAACATCGCAGCACTTCGGCGCAACTCATGAGGTTGACGACCTCGCTGCTGCTGTAGCCGGTGAGTTTCTCAAGGTGGGCGTTCATATAGGTGATCGTCAAGTTCGTATCCACGATGAAAAAGGGCATCGGGAAATGGTCGATTACACTGGCAAATATATGATCCTGTTCCCGGTTTCCCAACCCCAGCAGAACTGATGGGGCAGGTCGCAGTATGAACACACATCCGGCCGGGTTGCAATTGCTGTCACTTACCAACTGCGCGGACAGTAAAAAAGACAGCCAATAGCCAGCGTAATTCCTGACATGGACCCTAAACTCACTCAGGGCCCCCCGATTGACACACTCCTCGACCAGGGATAACTGTGCGGTTTGAGCGCTGCGCAGGAGATCGGAACAGACCAGGCGGTTTGCGCCGCTCAACGTGCAGCCTGTAAGAGTTTGCGCAGACTCGTTGAGAAACAGGATGATCGAGTGCGTATCCGTAACTATGACGGGATCGGGGAAACGGCTGAAGCAGGCCCGGAAGAATTCCAAATCGGGCAGGCCGTTGATGTTTCCAGTTGGGAGGCGCTGGTCTGTATTGGCGGTTTCAGCAGCCTGGAAACCCATCTTCCTAGTCCTCTCTCGCTGAATACGTTTTGTAGCACAGGGCCTTACCGACAGCACCGGGAAAACCGAACAGTCGAGATTAAGACTGAGGTAATAGTGAGTCCTAGCTCAACGCATCTTTTATACAGCAAAACTCATGAGAAACAAAGTTCAATCTGGTATGGCCCTAAACTGCCCAAAGCGGTCCGACCGGGTCTGAGGGCCTGAGAGGCTTTTCCACTTGCATGTCTTGATTTGGATATCGTATGAGTTATAGATGCCGGGCATCGGGTGGAATTTGATTCTGAAAATTACGGGAAAAAGTAAGATTCCGTCATCCGGAGACTGAACATGGAAGAAATGCACTATGAGGGCTTTATCATCCGGCCTCCCAGCGAAGCGGACAGCCTGTTGCTCCAGGTTACCCTCGGGTGCTCGCACAACAAGTGCACCTTTTGCGGCACCTACAAGGGAAAGCGGTTCACGATAAAAGACGACGCCATAATCGATGCGGATATCGATTACGCTTCCAGCAACCTCCGTTTTTTTCGAAGGGTTTTTTTGATCGACGGCGACGCTCTGATTATCCCGCAGCAAAGGCTCGTAAGGATACTGTCGCGTATAAGGGAAAAGATGCCGTGGATTCAGCGGGTCGGAATCTACGCCAACGCCAGGGGGATTCTTCGCAAAACCGACGAGGAACTCGCAATATTGCGCAACCTTGGGTTGGGGATCGTTTATTTCGGCCTGGAGAGCGGGGATGCGCAGGTATTGCAGGAGGTGAGCAAAGGGCACACGCCGGAGCGTATGATCGAGGCCGGCCGGAAAATCCGCGCTGCCGGAATGAAACTGTCGGTAATGGTCATTCTCGGGCTTGCCGGCCGACAAAGATCGCTCGAACATGCGCGCGCAACGGGCAAGGCGCTTTCAACAATCGACCCCAACTATGTAGGGGTCCTTACGCTGATGATTCACCCCGGCACCGCGCTGGCCGATCAGGTGAGGGACGGCCAATTCGAACTGCTCACCCCCCGCGAAATGCTCGAAGAACTGAGGGAACTGCTCACCCACACCAACATGACACGCGGTCTTTTCTTTGCCAACCACGCGTCCAATTACCTGCCGCTAAGGGTCAGGATGCCTTCCGGCAAGCAGAATGCCATCGAGTTGCTGGACAATGCCTTGAGGGGAGAGACAGCCCTGAAGCCCGAATGGATGAGAGGGTTTTGAAATCTCATACAGGCGGAGGGATGCTCACTTCATGTGCGCCCCCTTCATCAGTAGACGGCTAACAGCACCCGCCCTCTTTGACGGGGGCTTTTTCATTCACTTCGTACTGGTCGATGGAACAACAGCAGTCGGAGGTCTTTATTCCCAGCATACTATTTATCAGGGCTGACGCGCAGCCCACGCCCACCCGTACGGAAACGGCCCCCTCCGGGCAATTGCGGGCGCATGCTCCGCATTCGATGCAGGAATCCCTATCGGCAACCCGGGCTTTGCTGCGCCATATTTCAAACACCCCCCGGGGGCAAACGGTCGCGCACATGGCGCACCCGGAGCACAGTGCGCTATCGAGCTGCAGGGTCACTACGTCTTTGAGATAAACCAGCTTGCCCATAGTCCCTCGTCAAAGAAAAAGCGAAGTTATCCAGAAAATGGTCCCCAGCGCCACCGCCGCAATTTGCGCCGGAACCGCCCACTTCATCTCTTTCTTTACCCCGGAAAGGGATGTAGAGGTGGAGCACCCGGTAAAATTCATGGCCAGGTAAGCCGAGATGGCGGGAATTAACAGCGTCCAGGCGGCAGTCTCCAGTGCGCCCGCCGCCGGTGGAGCCCCAGCGGTATTGCGCAGTATCACAAAAAGCGCGGCGCATGCAATCCCCGGCCAGATACCTTTTAGCGAAAAAGCCCGTCCCGGGAGCCAGGGCAGGAGCAGGGGCGTAAGCACGCAGCCGGCTGCTATCGCCATAATGAGGCCAAGGGCCGCGAAGCCGCCGACCCTTAGGGCATCTGAAAAGAATCCGCCGTGCCCGCTCAATCCGCCAAGCAAAAACACTAACGGCACTACCATGAGAAAAGTCTTGAACGCGTGCACCATCTCGACCGGAACCAGCGACAACCGCTCACCGGTCGTAAATGTCTTCATTCGCATGCCGGGTGCGGCTTTCATCCCGGAGTCCATAAAATCGGGAAGGTCTGCGGCCCGAACCGGACCGTAAACAACTTTGAATCCGGAAAGTTTTTGCACCTCATGCGCTGAGATGCCCGGAGCGCCAAGCTGCGGGACGATGACCCTTCGATGCCTCACTACCCGGGCCAGTCCGCTGGATTCGATCCTGCCCGCCAGTTCTTCGGTCCCGAAAGTCCCCTTTCCCGCTGCGCACCAGACGTTTATCCCATTGGTATCCAGGACCAGGATCCAGGCGTTTGTGCCCGGATTGAGCGCCTCCCGCAGGCGATCGAAGCTCATTTTAAAATTGGCCGATATCAGAACGGGCGAATCCTCATCCGGGGCCCCCAATGCGTAAAGGCCCGGGTCGACCCTGTAGCGCATGCGTCCGATGGCCCAGCGGACTTTATAAGCACCTAACCTGTCGCGGAAATTGAGCTTTGATTCGACTCGGGGCGCCTTACCAACCGGAGTTTCGATGGAACCGGAAACAAAGGGCTGATTGAGATCCGGAAGGCCCTGCCGGGCCTTTGCGGCCTTGGACGGTCAGCATGGAGGCGTGCCGGCCTGAAGCGATATGGGCGCCGCGCAAACATCGCCTGCACTTTTCTGCGGCCCCGGTCCGGCCTGTTCGCCGCACAATGTTTTTTCTCTTATCTCGTCCAAATCGGGCCCCTTGCCCCAGGGGTGATCGCCCTGCGGGTGTGATTCGTTTCCGGTAATGATCTATGTCAGTATAACTCATTGAGCGGTGAATCGTGAATGGTGAACGGAGAGAAAACGCCGAACATCGGGTTTCGGGTATCGGATTTTCTACTGTATTCGCTGATAATACAGGTCAAATTGAGGGCCGTATTCCATAACAGTTTGATTTCATTTGGATTTGTGAATTTGGTTTCCGTAATAACAGCGGGTAACAGCGAACAGTGGTCGGTGGTCGGTGGTCAGAAATAGAAGCGGCAAAAAGCAGCAACCGAAAAAGTCCACCGCCGGGGTGCGCGAAGACTCCCTCCCTGCGGTTCGGAATAAGGCCGGACGGGGGACGGAAGGATGAGTTGCTTCCTTATGTCCACTGACCTCCGTCCCCTAACAACTTACAACCGTTCACCGCTCACTGTTCACTGCTCTCGGCTTATCTTTTGGGATCACGGTTAATCGCATTCTGCCTGGCTCAATCACCGCAAAGGATCCCATCAGTTTGTTTCCCGCCTGTTTCACAAATTCAACAATGGTTTCCGAAAGGATAGATCTTGCTCGCATAGGAAACCTTATGAAGATGACGCTTGTGCTGCCGCCTGTGCCGGCAAAAACCAGCCATCCGAAATCCTTATCTTCCGTGAGCAGAACACGCCCTTCTTCGGCGCCAATCTGCATGACTTCACCATCGGAGACGCCAGGGCAGACTTCGACAATAGCTTTTACGTCATAACCGGCGGCTCGCAATGCACGAACTACCGCAAAATCACAGCTTTCATCTGCCAGGAATTGAATCGCCTTCTTCGACATCAGGTGCACCGGCTCTATAGAGGATCACTTCTTCGTGAGCCAGACTGTCAGCAGCATAAGCGAGTGCAGCCCGTACGTCCTCAACGCTGAGATGAGGGTAAGCTTCAAGAAGATCTTCTTCCTTCGCCCCTTCGCTAAGCTTCCTTACAATCAGCTCAACGGTAATACGAGTGCCGCGAATCACCGGTTTGCCGAGCATGATGCCGGGGTTGATTTCGACACGGTCGTTGAGGGTCATTTCAGCACCTCCAAAACAGGATGGTCGCTACAGACAGCCCGCTCACCCGGTTCCCAACTCGAGGCGGGGCCGCAGGGCGCTGTCCCCGCACGCGGCTTTACGCTACTCACAGTATATAGTGAATGGTGAATAGTGAATAGTGAATAGTGAGCCGGCGGAAGACCCCCTCCCTGCGGTTCGGGACAAATTCGGACTCCCTCCCTGCCGCAGCAGCAGTGATCGCAATTGTCAAGTTCCTCGATTCCGGGATTGGCCGATCCAATATTCATTTTTCAAAGAACCCGATTGAGGTTTCACCTGCAAATACAGGCCGAATTCAGGCAGATTTGCGGACGCTCCGGATTATTCCGGTCAACATTATACTTCACAATGAGAAGTAATGTCAAGGATATAAATGAAGCGAGGAAGCAAATTCCAAAAGATCGGCCGCGAAACCCCCTGATCTTGCCCCTGGATCATATCCGGGGCAGAGCGCGTTCCGGATTGACGGTGTTTCATATTTCGAGATATGATTTCAGGCCGGGATCGGCCCTGAACCGTAATTGTTCACATCAGTGCAATTGTCCCGCAAGAGCAGGATTTGAGGAGGAAAGCCCATGCCTACCAATGTCATCAACGTGCGCGACCTCGAGGAGGAAGATGTAAAGCTCCTTGAATCATTGGCGGAACGCCTTAGGGCCAAACGGCGCAAGGCGAAGGGAAAAATAACGGAACGGGAAGAGGATGGTTTTGAAAGAAGTGCTGGTTCCCGGGCAGGCCTTATCGACGGGGAAGAGTTAATCCGCAATATTTACGCTGACCGGTCGATCTCCACTCGGCCAGGGGTAACACTATGAGGATCACCTATTTGGTCGATACGGACTGGATTATTCATTACCTCCTCGGTGCGGCGCCGGTTAAGGAGGTTTAGCAGTAAGCATTATCTCACTTGCTGAAGTGTAAGAGGGAGTCTTTTACTCCCGCAATCCTGAAGCCAGCCGAAAAGGCTTTACCGAGTTTCTTGAGGCCGGACTGGTCAGCCAACCCGCATGGTTCTTTTCAGGCTTTTATCATAACCAGTGGGGACTGGTCCTGGTAAGTTGCTGGTACACGTATTCCTGGGTTCAAGGCGTGTGGAATTTTTGGATAAGGCCGAAAATGGGGTGACGGCAACCCAATCCCACTCGGCGGAAACCAGTTCTGATCCCGATAATTTTCTGTTAGGGTGAACCTCTGGAAGATTTCTCGTTTACCGCTCTAATGAAATAGAAATACAGTAACGAGATACGCTCGCTGTCGCTGCAATTCCAGACAAGTTGAACGAATAGTTTTTACCTTGATATGTAAAGTCTTCCGGCTTGCCTGTCCGGAGGCACAGTTTCTTTTTGTCTGTATCGCTGGTGAGATAGCTGACGGCTGCCGAATCTTTTTGGCACTCGTCCTTGTCTGAGGCTTTATAAAGAACGATGCGGAGGTTGCCGTTAAAGGCCAGCGTCGTTTCGCCAGAGCTGACCCATGTCGGTTTAAGAACCAGCATCTCCTTTAAGCCGTTATATTTTTGCTCCAAGGTCTGCCGGTCGGCCTTCAGAGCTTCTTTTCCCGACAATTGAGCATCCAGCTTGCCGTATTCATCTTCCAATTTCCGTAATGAATTCCTCAACTCAATATTCTGATCTGTCAAAGCTTTGTTATTTTTCTGAATGGTCTGTACCTCTTGATTTTTATTGTCCAATTGCCGTTGATACTTAACGTGCACAATCAAATAAGTCACTGAGGCAGACAACCCAATCAGGCACACGAAACAGACAAGCAGAGTTATCGGGCGCATACTGAGGGTTTTTTTCATTTCTTCTATCGACATAACGCCTCCCGGGAAAATATTTATTAAACCATAGTTGGCTCTGTCCTGCTATCCAGTACATAAAAATTAGAGATAAAGTCGACTCTCGCCCATGCAACCTGGCCTGAATTAAGCCACCTTCTTCTTCCGAAGTCTCGTCCGCTTCGATTTGCCGGCTTCAACTTTCTCAGTTGCCGCTTGAGTGGGCGCTTTGGCCTTTGCCTGCCTTCTTGCCTCAATCGCCTTCTTCAGATTCTCGGGCAGTCCTCTCTTCTTCGCTGCTTTGCTTCTGGCTTTGGTCAATGACTTTGCCGACAGAGGGGTTCTCATTGAGAAGCCATATTTTCTCCGGTATTCCTTCTGATCCATGCCGTGTGTCACCAAATGTTTACTTGTGAGCCACTTCATATCAGCACCGCACTCAAGGCAGATTACCTTGTCATTTTGGATTGAATTCTCCGGTGTGAGTGCGGTTTTTTCCCTTTGGAGCCTTTTTTGAAGTGCTTCTGCAGCCACCGGTTTGCCGGCCGCAACTGTCTCTGTGACCGCCGGTTTTGACGCTGCGGCTTTGCTATGCCTTTTCGCCTCCACATACTTCTGCAGCTTCTCGGGCAGTCCTCTCTTTTTGGCGGCTTTCTGTCTGGCCTTAGTCACAGATTTCGCCGCCAGCGGTGTCCGCATCTTGAAACCATATTTCTTTCTATACTCCTTCGCGGTCAAGCCATGGGAGACAAGATGCTTCGACGTGAGCTGCTTCATCTCAGCGCCGCATTCGAGGCAGATTACTTTATCGTTTTGGATGGAATCCTGTGGTGTGAGTGCTTGGGCCGGCGCCGGTTCTTGTGTTTTGGGCAGCTCGATCTCCCCGGATTCGGCTCTCTGTAGTTCATGCAGAGTACTGAATACCTGCCGAAGAGAAGATGCAATCTCCACAGTGGTCATAGAAGTCGATGCTACTTGGGTCTGTACGATTTCGGCGGCAATTTCGAGCAGTTTTTTGGTCATGGTAGAACCCTCCATTTTCGTAGTCGTATTGGCTATGTGGCTTAATTATGAGCAGTGGGAGCATTTTGGCAAGACAAATCAGATACTTTTGAACAAGTACTAATCCGTTTTCCATTTTTCGGTTTTTCATCGCATGTCTGATACTACCTTGCGTTAAAGTTGATACCAACAATCCAGTGGAAACCGGTCATGCTTGCCACTGATGTGGGGTCCTTTTCCAGGGTTGCCAGGGAGCGCATCAGTTGATCCTCTACCGCCTCAATGCTGTTGAATACTTCATTGCGGAAATCGTTTTCCCGGATGCTATCCCAAATGTGCTCCACTGGGTTGAGCTCAGGACTGTAAGGGGGAAGGAAGATCAGTGCCACGTTGTAGGGCACACTGAGCGCCTTTGCCTTATGCCATCCAGCGCCGTCCATGATCATCAAAATGAACTCATCTGGATGTCCGTCGCTCACTTCCCGCAAGAAAATGGACATGGCCTTCTCGCTGACCTCGGGCATGATCAAGGAATCCATTGCGCCATCATGAGGAGATACCGCAACGTATGCATAGCTATACTCGCGCACGATCTGACTGGGCACATTCGGGCGCATTCCGCGAGGCGCCCGGCAGCGCCGAGGATTGCTGATTCTTCCAAAACGGCCTTCGTCGTGAAACATCAATCGCAGGGGCACTCCAACAGAAGCAAGTTCCTTGGCGCATTTAGCCACTGTTTTCGGGAGTTTTTTTAAAGCCCTCCCGGGCTTCGGTGCTGCTCTTGGGATGACGGGGTCTTGGGATGATTGTTCGCCAGTCATGCCGGTCCAGCATCCGGTAGATGGTGGTTTGGGCAACCCTGTGCCCTACTATGGCTTCAAAGGCGCGCTGTATCTGGTTCACGACCAAAATACCTGCGCTTGAGGCCTGATCAATGAACTGCGAAAGGAATTGACGTTCTTGCTCGATAGTCATGTAGCCGTAGCGGCGACCACCCCAGTTTCGCTCTTGAGGTTCCCGCCCCGCGCAAAGTTCGCGAAACTTCTTCCGCAATCGGACGACTGTTGCACGGGAACGGCCAATGATCTGCCCTGTTGTGCGGTCGGAAACATCAAAAATGGTTGGGACTATTACTGTTTGCGCCATTCGAAGCAAATCCGGCTCCTTGGCTTTCTAAGCCGTCTCCAGAGCCAATTGAACAACTGTCGTCGACAAATACGCTTTCCTTGGCATGAGCACCCCCTCCCCTGAGTAGAGGGCCTCATCTTACATTAGTTTTATCTTGAACGCAAGTTGGTATCAGTCCCAGGGAACTTCGCGATCTGGAAAAGCTTGTCATAAAAAACGAACAGCGTCTTTTGGAGGCCTGGCATGAGTACTTCTGAGATTAAGCCCGGTGAGCGTGTCAAAGACGTCCACTTCACCGAGGACACCTTAAGCGTTGATATGGTTGACGGACGCACAATCACTGTGCCGCTGGCCTGGTATCCCCGCTTATTGCACGCCACGCCGCAACAGCGTCAAAACTGGCAGATTTGCGGCGGCGGCTTCGGCATCCATTGGCCGGAGATCGATGAGCATTTAAGCACGGAAGGCATGTTGCGGGGAGCGCCAGCAGCCCGAAAAACCATGTCAAAAGTTGCGTAGCAATTGTGGATAGCGTTCGAGAGGCGGCGGCAGCCGTCCGGGCTCGTGAGAGCATGAGGCCCGTTGAGCGCGAAAGCGCGAATAAAGGGAGGTGAAGTAGGAACGCCCGCTCTTGCGGGTAGGCCTACTTCACACATCCTGCCCTCTAAAACACGTCGAATACGTCAAGGCTAAGGATTGTGCAATCCTTGGAAGCATCTTGTTTTTGTCTTGTATGCAATTTCATTGCACATTGTTTTCAAATTCTTTCAAGATTGGAACAAGATTGCGGAAACGTTGTTGCAATTTTCCCCGCAGTTGCCGGTAATCGACCGAGGCGGCGCAGGGGATGGTGGGAGTGGAGCCGGGCGGGAAGGGAACATAACTAACCAGTTATGTTTAGTGTAGTGAGGGAAGGCTTCCGGGCGCAGCGCTTGCTCTTCAATGCCAAGCGCCGTGACCGGACGGCCATGTACGATAATGCGCATTATCGGATCGTGCCGAAGCGTTGCGACTTCCACGCCTAGGTGAGCAACGGAGTCCCAAAGCTGCAGGGAAAAAGATCGAAAGCTCCGGGAGACCCTTTATCCCTTTCCCTTTTCAGGGTCACCCTTCCCTTTCATCCTGGATACCTGAAGTTGGCTCTAGCCACTCACTCGACAGGACCCACCCCGCGTTTCCAGATTACATGTTTGGTTGGCCCAAAGCAGACCGAGTTAACCTCTCTCGGAACATCAAAGTCGTAATTGAAGTTACCAGTGAGCTTACCATGTGCTGGCACTAAATTAACAAGGACAACCATGCAGCCGTTATCTACCTTGGTCTCGATGCTCTCAACCGCAAGAGAGCTATGAAATGCGAGGCCCGATACCTGTAGGGAAACGTTTGGAGAGGATTGCATCTCACGCACCTTGAAAAACTGCACGTCTTTATACTCAAGAAGCATGATTTCTCCATGCACTACGCCAGTCGCCAATATGAACACGATTAATGACAGGAATAAATTCTTCATGGTCCAACCACCGTTAGATCAATTTGAGGCGGGAAAATTCCGCGATTCGCATCGAGTATGGAATTCTTGAGAGTTGAAGGATTCCTATATGGCCCGTACGGGTTCAGGATCTCTCCCGTAGTGCTATTCCATGCATCACTGGCAAAGCTTGAGCATGGTGATGAATAGCTCCAAGCGCGTGCCCCCTTCTTCTTGTAAGCGTTAATCAATGCGTAAAGAACAGCTTCTTGTTGATCATCGAGATACGTGATGCGCATAGCATCTCCCGGTCTACCTAATTCAAGGTTCTCGTGGAGGCCATTCCCCAAGCCCAACGGATTATTTCCCCATGTACCGTAAGTAGTTGTGAGCCCTCCATCGGGAGTATAAGATATCCAACTGTGACCAGAAATCCCGCCACTACCTGATGATCCATTACCCAGGCCACTCGAGTAAATTGTCAAATAGCCACATTGAAACTGCAACCTGTTGGAACGCCGATTTATGGAACTGGAAAAGAGAAATTCCTGTCACCACGGGAAGTGGCGGAGTGTCGAGCATCATGATAATTCCCCCCTTTTGAGGGGGTTGTGATCACGACAAATCCCCCCCCCCGTGATCATGTGAATTCCCCCCCCCAGTTGCAGCTTAATTCCCCCCCTCGCCGAGGTGTAATTGAGTGAACAAGTCCTGTACTCTCGGGATCTGATGGCAGAAGCTTCTGAGAGGAGGGAACATGGCGAGGAGGCAAATCCACATGAACGAAGTTATGGAGATTTTGTATCAGTGGCACCAGGGAGCCAGCATCAAGGGGATAACAAGGTCTTTGGGATATGACCGAAAGACCGTGCGACGCTACGTCCATGCGGGCCTTGACGCCGGACTTAAGCGGGAGGAGCCTTTCCCCGATGAGCAGCAAATGCTTGGCAAACTCAAGGCAGTTCTGGACAGGTCGGTCCTGGTTCGACGGGCGCCTGCCCAACAGATACTTGGCCGCTACCGGGATGAGATTGCCAATCTTTTGACGGAAAAGGAGATGACGGCCAAACAGGTCATGCGGCTGCTTGTAGAACGGCACGCCTTGAAAGTGAGCTATGCCAGTGTTCTGCGCTACGTTGGCGATGAATTCAATTTGGGCAAACCTGAAGCTACGGTTCATCTGGAAACCGCGCCTGGAGACGAGGCGCAGGTGGACTTTGGATATGTCGGGCGCATGCGGGACCCCGAGTCGGGAAAGGATCGAAAGACCTGGTGTTTCATAATGACGCTTTCCCACAGCCGGCATAGATTTGTACGGTTTGTTTTTCGCCAGGATTCACCGACGTGGATCGACTGCCATATCCGGGCCTTCGAATTTTTTCACGGTGTGGTGAAGTGGGTGATTTTGGATAATCTCAAGCCTGGCGTTATCAAGCCTGATCTTTATGATCCAAGGATTCACCACGCATATGCTGACTTGGAAAGGCATTATGGTTTCGCGGCGGACCCGGCGGGTGTAAGGAGGGCAAAACACAAAGGAAAAGTTGAAAGATCGGTTCCCGTAGTTCGAAAGCATCTACTTGCCGGCCGCAAGTTTACCGATATCCGGGATGCCAACGAAAGGGCCCTCGCATGGTGCCGGTTTGAGATTGGAAGCCAGATTCACGGAACCACCAAGCGTAAACCTTACGCCGTCTTTATCTCAGAAGAAAAGGAGCACTTAAAGCCGCTGCCGAAGGCGCCTTTTGAGATTCCCATCTGGAAGGAATGCACGGTACACCCCGATCACCATATCGTCTTTGACAACTCCTTCTACTCGTTGCCAACACGCTATATCGGGGAAAAAGTCTGGGTACGGGGCACGAGCAAAGCGGTTCAGGTTTTCCTGGATCATCAACTGATCAAGACCCATTCGCGATCAATGGAGCCGGGGAAGTGGATAACCGATCACACCGATTATCCGCCCGAAAAACTCGCCTATCTCATGAGCACGCCGGCAAGCTGCATGGCCACAGCCGCCCGATACGGACCTCAAACGCAAACGTTGATTAAACAGATCCTCAAAGCGGGCGGCCACCGCGCAATGAGAAAGGCGCAGGC
The DNA here is from genome assembly GCA_963805125.1 of uncultured delta proteobacterium. Lineage (GTDB taxonomy): Bacteria > Desulfobacterota > Syntrophobacteria > Syntrophobacterales > Syntrophobacteraceae > SbD1. The sequence continues at coordinate 55,436 of CAWDTD010000005.1, forward strand.
GGTCCTGAGGCTGGGTTTGAAATGGGGGGCCGACCTGGAGAGGGCATCGGAAAAAGCCCTTGCCTATGGAAGCACCGAGTACCGCAGCATAAGGTCCATGCTGGAAAAGGGTCTCTTGTCCACTGAAGCTCCCGCAGCGACAGCGAATCTCTCCGATCTGGGACAAAGCTTCCTTCGCGACTCAAACTACTTTTCCGGGGAGGATCGCTCATGAACACACAACACCAACTGGCTGCCCAGCTTAGGATTCTGAAACTCGGCGGGTTTCTCGAGACTCTGGATGTACGGCTGGAGCAGGCCAGAGAGGAAGAGATCCCCCATGTTGAGTTTTTACAACGAATGGTCCAGGATGAGATAGAGAGGCGAGAGGCCAAAAAGCTTGCCAACAGGATCCGGAACGCTTGCTTCGAGGAAGAAAAGACGCTCGAAGGCTTTGACTTTTCGTTCAACCCCAGGATTAGAAAATCGCACATCACGGAGCTTTCGACCTGCCTGTTTGTAGAAAAGAAAGAACATGTATTGATCTATGGCCCGGCGGGCGTTGGAAAAACTCATATCGCCGAGGCGCTGGGGCACCATGCCTGTCGCAAAGGCTATGAGGTGCTCTATGCAAAAACCACCAAAATCCTGCGAGGCCTTCTTGCTTCGCGTGCGGATCATTCCTGGGAAAAGCGCATCAGAAGATATATCAAGCCCGATGTGTTGATCCTGGACGACTTTGGCCTTTCGCCTTTTACGGCCACCCAAACCGAGGACATATACGAGCTTATTGCCGAGCGACACCTCAAATCCTCCATCATAATCACCAGCAATCGACCGCCACAGGATTGGGTGTCCCTGTTTCCGGACCCGGTCGTAGCAAACTCGGCTTTGGACAGACTGGCTCATAACGCCCACCACATCATGATCGACAGCGGTGAGTCATACAGGAAGAAGCTGAGTCCCGGCAGGGCAAAACAGTGATGCCCTTGCTCGGTTCACAGACGGTGGGCTGAACAATCATGTCAACGCTCAACACGAAGAATGGATAAGAGCCATGGAAATTTTAGCCTGGAACTCTGACAAGCAGCGCATGACAACACTGGACGTGGAGTTTACCGAAGAAAACACGACATGGTTTGACAGGTGCACCAAGGGGTCCGATATACACAAAATAACGGACTTGGACGGCGGCATTTTGATCAGTAAGGCCGGATGTGAATATCCGGTTTGGATCGGGGGCAAATCGAGAGCCAACATCGAATACAGCAGAAAGATAGCACGGGAGCTGGTAAGACTATATATGCCCTCGTAGCGAAAACTCTTTGGTGGGGGAGGGGGAAACTCCGGTCGCCCTACGGGCTCCCTCCGTTTCCCCCTCCCCCCAACCCCCAAAAAAATCACCCCCCGGGAAGACAAGTTGGGGGGAAATTATGATCCACAGGTTGGGCGATTCGGGGGGACAAATCAACCAATCACTCATGCCCACTTCGGCAAAAGGGGGGAATTAAGATGATTTTGGAGGGGGGGAATTAACGTGATGTTTGACAGCGGAGTACTTGTGGGGAGTCGTTTGCCGTGATTTCTCTTCAAGGGGTGTAGATTTACCTGTGCCATATGGCTTTCATCGCAATTGTCCAAACGCTGTGAATGCCTCTCAACCAGCCCTTGAGGTATTCCAATCTCTCTTCCTCAGAAGCATCCTCAAGAGGATCATCGTCCTTCTCTTCACTGATTCGGTAAACGCCCTCAAAGCCCTGCCCACTCTCGATGCGATCAACCCTGATCACTCTAATATTTTGCCGAGACTTCAAGGAAGAGTGTAATTCCTCGATTTGCTCAATGGTAAAATTGTCGATGTTCTTTTTGACATCGAAAGCCTTTTCGTACCTCATGAAAAAAGCGTAACCCCAGTCCAGTGCCTGACGTTCACCATCTGCGAAACCTTTCTGAAGAAAAGGCTTCGCGTGGAAGTGATTCGCTTCCTTTCTTATTCGTTCTTTGAATTTTTCTAGATCCGCATTTTCCATTTTTCCGCTCCGTGAGTATCCGGCTATTTTGGACTCTGCTTCCCCGGCAATATGCCTCAAGGACACCAGTTTTTTCAATATAAAATCGTTCCTTTCGCGTTGCAGAATATGACTACTAAACGATATGATTATTCTTGACAGGTACTGTTCAATTTGGTATAAGAAAGATGCTTTTAATAGTCACTCCAACGGGAAGGGATTCTGATGAAGGCACTTGGGTATCTTCGGGTGAGCAGCAGCAAACAGGACACTCAAAATCAAAAACTCGAAATCCTCAGTTACGCCAATAAGGAGAAAATCACTGTGGAGGACTTCATCGCCATCGAGATTTCTTCCCGGCGGACAATGAAAGAGCGTAGGATCGAGGAACTCTTGGACAGACTCCAATCCGGCGACACCTTAATCGTTTCCGAGTTGTCTCGCCTTGGGCGGTCCTTGGGGGAGATCATTCAGATTGTAGACAGCCTTATCAAGAAGCAGATTCGTTTCATCGCTGTCAAGCAAGGGATGGTCATAAACGGCAGAAACGAGATCCAAACGAAGGTCATGGTTACCATGTTTGGGCTTTTCGCGGAGATCGAGCGTGATCTTTTGAGTGAGCGGACGAAAATGGGATTGGCGAATGCCAAAGCGAAGGGGAAAAAACTCGGTCGTCCTTTAGGGAGACTTGGAAAGCACAAACTCGATGGAAAAGAGGGGGAGATCGGGGAACTCCTGAGTTACCGTGTTTCGAAGTCGGCGATTGCACGGAAGTTTAGGGTGAGCCGCACTTGCTTGGTGGATTTTGTTCAGAAACGTGGTATCCGGTCTACCCAATGACTAACTAGAATTTGCTACGATTTCGAGTGGGATATGGGAAAAATAGGACGAAATGACTCGTGCCAATGCGGATCTGGCAAGAAGTATAAAAACTGCTGCTTAAATAAGCAGAGGCGACCTTCTGTCAAAGGCAAAGAAGATCCCTATTTTAGAGCAATGGCTTTATATGGTCGGCCTATTGTGACCGGAATGCAAGAAGTGCCTAGCCAAATCGAATATGAACCAGCACCAAAAGATCAAAGTTTGCGGGTTTTGCTCGATGACTTCTTTCAGAATTCCCTGACAACTAAATCTCCAAAAGTTAATGACATTTACCTGTTGCGATTGCGAAAACGATGTGAAAAATACCTATTCAATGATCCTAAGCCGTTTGTCCCGCGAATAATGGCACCGGAGGCATATAAAGAGCAATGCATTGAGAGTGTGAGGTTGGGATGTTCAATATATTGGAATGAAATTGACCAATATATATTTTATTTCAGAATAAAGATGATAAAGCATTTAAGAGAAATTATTCTGAGATTTTTACTACTAGATGATGATTACGTTATAGCCTTTTTTACAATACGTCAACTAATTGAACTTGCCTGCCATGCTATCGCTTGTCAATGGGTACTATCAACAGCATATAATGTGATACGAAGAGAACTAGATAAGACGTCAGATAAACCATGCTATGTTGTTTGTAAGGAACTGGAAGATTTCGTAATTGGTTTAACATTTTGGGAAAAATCTCAACTGCGTAAACTTGGAAAATTTTTAGGAAAGACATTTGACATCAAAAAAGAATACTTTGACCAATCATATAAACCATCTACCCGCCGCCTTATTCAAACTGCTGAATGGGTTGCTGATAACTTTGACCAAGCGCAGTGGGCTGATGACAAGGATCTTAAAGCCACGCTCAAGTCACTTATGGAATACTATGACTTTTCATGTAAGTTCATACATCCAACTCCTATGCTTTTCGAAATCGATGATATAAAAGAGGGTACTTTTCGATATCCAACCAAAGATGATGTATTAACGTCATCTAAAATTGTTTTCTTACAGGTACTCGAAAAGTGTGATATACTTATTGATAATCTATTTTTAAAGCATATTTTTCTTGATGCATCTTTTTCCAAAATGGTCATGACTCTGATTGCCTCAAGTAAGCAAATCACAAATTCACGAGCGAGCATAGTATTGGACTTTATCCCAAAATTTGTAAGTCGCTCTAGAGACAGTATTATAGAGTTGCGAAATGACGACGGAACTTTGGTGAAGATTTAGTTGTACTGGCATGCTGGAGCGCATTCTGATGGAGTGAGGTAATCTGAGGCATGCAGAAAAGGTCGATGCATAATCATGAAAGCAGGAGATGATTATCAAATGTCCACCAAATCAGTTCTGAAAGCGGCGGAATTCAAGGGTGATTTGAAAACCTTTCTGAAGGACTATCGCTTTCAACCCAATTTGACACAGAGATTAGATCGGCTCGAAG
>CAWDTD010000006.1:0-380861 GCA_963805125.1 uncultured delta proteobacterium
GTAGGAGGGGAAGTCGCCTTCCCCGTCCTCCCACACCACCGTGCGTACGGTTCCGTACACGGCGGTTCATGAAGTGCATTGAAGTCTTCGCAATTGATTTAGCAGTGACACAAGTCCAAGTCGATCAAAGAAGCTTTTAGGGAGGCACTGATTCATATGAGAGGCCCCGGAGTTCCACCAGGGGCCTCGCCCGTTCGTGGCTGACCTCCAGGCCCTCTCCTCCCCTATCCCATACTTCATCAGGTTCTTTGCACGAGTTTTGGGCCTCTTCCACTGGCGCCAGAGGATGCACCGAAGTTTCCGCCGTATCCATCCGTCCAGTTCCTCGAAAACACCCTTTACCTCGGACAACCGGAAGTAATTTACCCAACCCCGCAAGACAGGTGTCATCTCTTCGATCTGAGTACGGATATTGCGGCCTCGGCCCGCTCGAAACATTTCCCTGAGCCTGTTCTTGATGCGATCCACCACGGCTGAAGCCACTTTGAGCCTTGGCCGTTTATGGAAGGTCATGCTGTAGCCGAGGAACTTGCGATCCCAAGGGCGCGCAACCGCGCTCTTTTCCGAGTTGACCTTGAGTTTTAATTTGCCTGCAAGATACCGGGTAAGATTTTCCAGCACCCTTTGCCCGGCGCGCCTTGACTTTACATATATGTTACAGTCATCTGCGTACCGGCAAAACGCATGCCCCCTTCTCTCCAACTCCTTGTCCAAATCATCGAGCAAAATATTGGAAAGCAAAGGCGAAAGTGGGCCTCCTTGAGGCGTCCCTTCCATTCGGGGCGATACGATACCTCCGACCATAAGCCCCGCCTGAAGATAGCGACGTACGAGTCTTAGAACCCGTTTGTCCCCTATCCTACGCGCAAGCCGCGCCATCAATATGTCATGATTGACACGGTCAAAGAACTTCTCCAAATCCATGTCCACGACCCACCGCCTGCCGTCTGCCGCATATTCCCGTGCTTTAAGCACAGCATGATGCGCATTGCGGCCGGGGCGGAATCCATAGCTTGACTCGGAAAAGTCCGGATCGAAGATGGGTTGCATTACCTGATTTAGCCCCTGCTGTATTAGCCGGTCCATCACCGTGGGAATGCCCAATTGTCGCATTCCCTTCCCGCCCGGTTTGGGTATCTCTACCTTGCGAACGGGCTGCGGCTGATACCTGCCATCAAGCAGCTCTTCCCTGATGCGCGGCCAGTGTTCGCGAAGCGTGGCTCTGAGGGCAAAAACACTTACTCCATCCACCCCTGCCGATCCTTTGTTCGCTTCCACTTGGTGCAGCGCTTTAAGCATGTTCTCGCGTTCGACCACCGCTTCCATCAACTTTTGAGTCTTCTGGCGGGAGACATCTTTCTTTGCCGTGAGGCTTGACGCGCCAGCGACGGGTCCTTGCGGATTCCGTCCGCTACTCCCCGAAGAGTAACCGGGCATCCCAGCCCGATTTCCTGCGTCTCCATTCCTCATCGAAATTCAAGCTCCTGCCACACACTTCAAGTTCGGGCCTTCGGGTCCGGTCGATGGAACCTTAGTATGCCCTCTGCTGACTTCTGCCGACCCATCCCGCCGCCTCTCGACAGTGGTAGCACTTGGCAGATCGACAGATCTCCCCGGGTAATGCGCACCCACCTTCACGCTTATGCCCGCCGCATATACGTCCATGCCTCCCGTACAGGTATTGGACTTTGAAGATATTCGCCTTCTCATCCGGCATGACCGCCTCGTATGCGATTTCTGTTCGTCGAGCCAGCGCTTTGCCTGCGGCTTCCTTCAGATTCCACCTCACGATGGACACCCTTGCCGTCCGGCTAACAGTTCCCCCTGTCGGGCCTGTAGAGGACTTGCACCTCCAAGTGAGTGCGCCCTGCCGGGCGCACAAAAGAAAAGCGGCTCTTTATCGAGCCGCCTTTTTCAGTTTCAATGGTTACTCCTTGGGTTTGACTGGCCACGCTGTACGCCGCCCTTCAGCACCCGCAATCTTGCCGATCTCGTGCTGCCTCTCAAGTTCCAGAATCTTTTCTGTGTCATAACCCATGAACCGGCGCAGCACGTACTCCGTATCCCATCCAATCGGCTTGCCGCCAAACTCGGTGTAGCTCGGAGCCTCAGAGAACAGGGGGAAGCAGCCCTGAATATCCATGGGTCCATACCAGGGATCTTCGATATACTCAATCTCACCCCTCTCCCGATAGTGAGGTCTCTCGCAGGCATCCTTAGCATTCATCACGGGACAGACGCCGAAACCGTGCTTTTTGCCGAGGTTGTCAATCTCAGCGACCGTATGCTGTGCCGCCCAGCTCTCGATGGCCTCGTAGATCTCCTCCTGAGCCTCCAGCTTCACCCGTTCCATGTTGGTGGGAATACTTTGCCGGAAAGGCGATCGCCTGACCACCGATGTTATTACACAGGGCTTTAAAGGCCTCATCGTCGGCACCGATGGCAATAAAGCCGTCCTTTGCTTTCACAATGCAGTCGGGACAGATCCAGCGGAATCGGTTGCCCCAACGGGTCTGAACATGGCCCGTCAGACTGTACCAGACAACACCCGGACCGAGGGCGCGAGTGATGTTCTCCACCTGGGAGTTCTCGATCATCTGACCCACACCATACTTCTCCCGGGCATACAATGCCAATAATGTAGCAAAGAGACCGAAGGTGCCACCCATATAGTCGGCGACCCAGATAGGGACTTTCATCTGATCTCCGGGATCGTGGCCGCTGATGAAGACGCTCCCACCCATGGACTGGGCCAGAATATCGTAGGAAGCCCGCACGAGGTCCTCTCGGCCCCACTGCCCCGGTCCGTTGGAGGTGAGGTAAATGAGCTTCGGATTGATCTCTCTGAGCTGCTTGTAACCTTCGTCCCACCGGTCCAGGGTTCCGCCGCGGACATTCTCGACGAAGATATCCGCCCTCTTGCACAGCTCTTTGAAGATGGTCCCGCCTTCTCCGGGATGGATGTCCATACAGGTATGCAACTTGTTTTTTGCACAGTCTGTCCAGCCGAGACCGCCCGCCATGGCGACATCCGTCTCAGCGACAACACCCTTCCCAAGGACGCCGGGCGCCTTGCTGCCGGTCTTTTCCTCCGACCACATGGGAAAGCCACCCTGATCCTTCGGTGGAGCAAGGGCTCGCATGGTGTCACCACGGCCGGGAAGTTCAAGTTTAATCACCTCCGCTCCCATCTCGGCCAGCATGGCGCAGTGGGAAGGACCTAAGATGAGAGTGGTAAAGTCAACCACCCGCACGCCATCGAGGATTTTGTCCTTCTTATACACCCTTTTGCGATGGAACGTGTAACGGCAGAATTCCTCGTAGGGAAGGGCATCCTCTACCCCTTCGGTCAGGTCTTCACCCCTCCTGGCCTTCATAACCAAGGCTTTTTCTACAGGACTGAGCTGATCGAAATCATACGATACAGCCTCCATCTGCTCCGGAGGCACGTCCTTTTTGAAGCGTGATCGTGGGGATAGTTCCATATTAATACCCTCCTCCCTTCCTTCCAATTACACCTTCCGCGATCAGTTGCTCCAAGTCTGATCGGTACAGGCCACAGTATTTCCGCAGTATCTCCTCATTGTCCCAGCCCATGGGCTTGTTGAGCCATTTGATCCTGGCCTGGGTGTAGTGAAAGTTGGGACGGCAGCCCTGAACAAGCATTCTCCCGTAGAGGGGGTCCTCTATTTCTTCCACGGAGGCCCTGTCCAGGAAATGGGGATCGTTGGCGATTTCCTTGATGTTCTTACAGCCGGCTCCGGCATAGCCGTATTTCATACCTTCCTGATCGATCTCACCCAGGGTGTGCTTCTCGGTCCACGCATCGATCTCCTTGTTGATCTCCACCTGTGCCTTCCAGGTTATTCGATCCGAATTCATGGGAAGTTCCTTCTCCCATTTCTTCATATTTTCCGTGCCGATGCAGTCACACAGTCGTGGCCATACCGGACCGATCGCAGCGATCACCGAGAATCTGTCCCCGAATTCATCAGATTTTGCCCGGTGCAGTCCGTAGGGGTTGATTTCGAAGTCAAAGTTGCCGAACTGCCGCCTGATGTTCCCCGTCATGGAGTACCAGGGGAAACTGCAGTCACACCAGCGCAGGCAGTGAGCGTAGCTCGCCACATCAATCATCTGTCCCTTCCCCGTCTTTTCGCGATAATACAGGGCAGCAGCGACACCCACGGCGGCACTGATTCCACCGGTATAGAAACCCATGGGCCATCCGGCCCGGGTGGGCAAGTATCCTGTCTCCTGAGCCTCTTGCTGGGTGGGTTTCGTGATATCAAACGGGCCGGCAAAGGATGGCACCGTGGTCATAACCTGGAGGCCCGACTCAAAGGGCTTGCGCCAGGAGTCGGCGCCAAAGGAACCGAAACCGGTCACGGCCGCATAAATCAGTTTCGGATTGATCTTCCTTAACTGTCGATAGCCGATGCCCAGGGAATCAAGATAGCCGGGGTCATAATTCTCCATAACGACATCTGCTCGTCTGGTCAGCATCTTAACAATTTCGCGGCCTTTCGCTGTGGTAATATCCACGCTGATGCAATGGCGATTGCGGGTTTCAACCAGGGCGAAAAGAGCCGATCCGTGGGGAGGATAGTTCTCGCCCGCAGCCTTTATGGCACCCCCTTCTTCCTCTGAGGGACCAACCCAGCGGAGAGGATCGCCTCTCTCGGGGTCCTCAACCTTGATGACCTCGGCGCCGTGTTCTGCCAGAAAGGACACACCTACCTGGAGAGCAAGCGACCACCAGTCAGGTCGGCAGAGTTCCAAGACTCTCACACCATCAAGTGCCTCCGGTTTCCTAAACCGCCGCCTCGGATCAAAGATATAGCGTGCCCATTCCTCGTAAGGGAGGATTTTTTCTTCTTCCGGGGTAATTTGCTCCAATTTCCATACCTTCTCGACAGCCCTTCTCTGCTCTTCGGTAAGGGCATCCCACTTGTAGGTGATTGGCTTCACCCCTTTTTTCTCAGCTATTTTCGCGGCATTGGGAACGACAGATTGAGACGCCGTGGCGTAGTACGGCAGCTCATCTACCGGGATCTGACTGGGCAGTTTGGGCTTCTCACCTTTAACCTGTTTCAATTTCGTCCTTTCAGCCATAATGAACCTCCTACACAACAATCAGCAGAGGAGCAATCTTGCGTTGCAGGATATCTCTCCTGGCAACGATCCCTACCAGCTTGCCGCCTTTAGTAATGGGAATTCGAATGATGTTTTTCTCCTTCATGGTCCTCATGATGTCCATGATAGGGGTGTCAATGTCAGCGGTAATCGCTTCTTTAGTCATCACTTCCTCGGCTGTAGTTTTCGCCAGATCTTTACCCTCAATCAAGGCCTCCAGGAGATCGATTTCCGTGATGACGCCGATAACCTTCCGGTCCTCATCGGTTATCGGCATCCCGCTGTAAATACCACTGAGAAGGCATGAAGCCACATCTTTGGCGGAAGTGGTTTTGCTTGTGGACATAACGGGTGTTATCATTACATCTACAGCCTTCAAATTCTTCATGACCTCTCTCCTTTCCAAGAAAAAGGTTTTGTTATTGATTCTCCCATACGCATTTACTCACATCCCTTCGCCACCGAGAAACCTTCATCCTCCTTCCTTTCACTATGGTCCCGTGTTGCAATAACCTTTGCGAAGCCTGCTCCTTCGACTTGCCAAGAGAACACTTTTCTGCCCCACATCACCCCCTTTCCTTCCATCTAACGGTATGAGTGATGAAATTCCCAAGAATCTCACCGAATTGTAGCCGATAAGGAGTTACCCATGATGATAAAAGTTCGATAGGGTAATGATAGGTAAACACTATTATTATGGAAGTGAGGAGAGGTAGGATCTCAGGTTCACTTTCTTACTTTTCAACTCGAGCTTTCTCCGCACATTTTGCCGGTGAAAGAGGACTGCATTCTCCGAGGCACGCAGGATCCCAGCGATCTCTTTTGTCGTTCTCCCCTCTCGTATGAGATCGGCTACGCGAATCTCTGTCGGGGTGAGCTTCATAAATTGGCGGGAAAGACTCCGAAGGAAGGGGGAAGTGATCTCCCATAAATGGGACTCAATAATGCTCAGAAAAAGCATCTGATCTGGATTCAATCGACTTTTCGAAAGTTTCTCAACATAGGGCATGACTAAGTTCTTTACATTGGTAAGCAGCGCTTCTTCGATCTCTCTCCGATCCTCCTCCCTTTGCCGCAGGAGGGCTTTTAGAGCCGCATTCGCTTCCGACAGATGCTCTTGCTCCATCTTTAGCGCCTCCTCTGCTCTGACGCGGGAAACAATCCCTCCGATTCTGGCGGCAATGGTCTCAAGGGCACTCCGGGTGCTTTCGGGGATTTCACTTTGCGTGTGGGAGGCCAAGCTTAGTACCGCGACCACCTGCTCTTTAAACTTAACCGGAATGACGGCTAGAGACGTAACTCCCTCCTGCTTCAGAAGATCTCCGATATCGAGAACCGCCCAGGGATGCGCCCAGTAGATGGGCTCACCTTTCATAATGACTTGCGCCTGAGGAGTATCCGAAGAATAGTACGACACCTGATCGATAAAGGAGGAAGATAGACCCGCGTGGGAGAGGAGTCGGAGGTCTCCACTTGCAGCATCGATGAGATAGACTCTACCCGAGTCGATTCCCTCGACTTGCAGCGTGGCTTGCAACAGCCGCTCCAGGGCTTCAGCGATAGAGCTTGTCGAACCAAGAGCCAGTGCCAGATCATGTTGGATCCGAACCAGCACCTCTGCGCGGTTACGTTCGATGATTTCTTGATCGAGTCCGTCTTTGGCCACCCTTAATTCCGCGGTCCGTTCTTCCACCCGGCGTTCGAGTTCATCGTGAGCTTTTTGCAGGGCCTCCTCGCCTCGCTTGCGACGAGTGATGTCGCGGTTGCTCCCGCGACGGCCCAGAAAACGCCCCTCGGCATCGACTATTGGTTGGCAAATATGTCCGATCCAGCGCGTCTCACCATCGCGGTGGATGATGCGAAATTCCATCTCACATGGCCCGTATGGGCTCGGGTCCGGCAATAGATGCCCCCCAACTTCGGCGAAATCATCAGGGTGAACGATGCGGCAAAGCAGCTCAGGGTCCTTTTCAAATTCGCTCGGCGAGTAGCCGGTAATCCTCTCGCATGAAGTCGACGAGTATAGGTATCGTCCTTCGGGACCCACCCAATACTCCCAGTCATAGGTGTTGTCGGCAACAATCCGGTATCTGATTTCGGATGTCCTCAGCGCCTTTTCCGCCCGCTCCCGCTCGGTAATATCCTCCATGAAACCTTCCAGAATGGCCCCCGACTTATCGAGAATCGTGCGATAGAACAGGCGCACGGCGATGGTTTCACCGTCCTTGCGGCGGAAATGGCTTTCAGCCTCGCACCATGCCCCTTGGCTCTGCATCGCCCTTTTTATGATCTCTTGCCTGGATTCCGGATCGGCATACAAAGCCTCAGCAATCGAGGTCCAGTTTACCACGGAGAGTATTTGCTCTGGTGATTGATAACCTAGCATTCGGGCAAACTCAGGATTCACGTCGATTAACTTACCGTCGACCGAAGTGTGGAATATCCCGACAGGAGCATTCTCAAAAACGTTGCGGAACTTCTCCTCGCTTCTCCGAAGAGCCTCCTCGACGAGCTTATGTTCGACCTTTTCCTTTTTCTCTTCATCGACCCGCTGACTCAATACTCGTAAGTCACTTATGAGTTGGTCCTTGGTTTTGTCTGCGTCTCTCATTTCGGGCCTCCTGGAGCGCAACAGGTAACAATCCTCGTCTAACCTTGAGCCTGCAGATGGCGACGGTGCCCAGATTCTGAATCTTCATTTCGAACTGTGTGTTTGCCAGCAGAGCGAAAAGGATTTCTGTGTCATTATGATCGTTTAAACAAGTGACTACAAGATCAAATTCGTTCGGGGTGAGGTGATTGAACTCCGACCTCCTCGCGCCATTGAGGGGAGAATCGAAGGTGGCGATATCTTAACAATATCCAATCCTTACGAGTGCACGTCGTTTCTTGGTGATATCCTGTTGATATCTCACCACTGTACGTAACAAATCTCAGGAATACTCGTCCATTCATCCCATCGAATGTTGCGATACCTTGCCAACTTGTTGAAAATCGACCAGGGATCGAAACGCTCAGTACATGATCCACATATCCGAATCCCACCGGAGCCATCAGGGGTTTCCACAGGACAGACTCCGCTTTAAAAACTACCTCCTACATATATAAATACCTAAATGTCAATCGGCATTGAAAACTGACCCGCTTTAGGCGTCCAAAATTGACCCACCCCCTGTAAGTAAATTCGTTCAAACACATCCTTGAGCCAGAGTTAAAAGAGGCCATCCTCTCGCCGTCAGCCTGATTCCCGATGAGCATGGCTAAAGAAGCGGGGTCAAGGCCGCGTAGCGCCCGTCAGGGCTTGGCCTTGATGCCGCTTCTGGCCATGCTATTTAAGACAGGCCAAGGCGGGACTTCTTTTACGTCCTGTGTTTTATTCTCCAGGAATCGTTTCCCGTCTCAACGATTTGACCCTGCATTCCGGGTCGGGCCACGCTAAAGCGGGACTGCCCAAGGAAAGAGTGGTTCAGATTGGCTGTTTTATAGTCTTAATACCAATTTGCGTTCAAGACCGGACGGGGATATACCCTCACCCCGACCCTCTCCCAAAGGGAGAGGGGGAAAACCGACCCCGCTCCTCGACTCCGAGCACCCGTCTTATACGCGAATTGGTATAAAATGCTTTTTGACGGCAAAATGCCCCCTTAACGGCAACCTTCCCCCACTGAGGAAAAGCCTTGCCGAAGACTGTCGCCCCGAATCGCAGCTATGTTTTGATTAGCCCTGTTGCGGCGTCTCCCGGCAGAGCATGAAGTTGACCCCCTTCACGGTCAACACCACCTCATGGTTCTGGTTGAGCACCTCGACCAATGAGCGGAGGACGCCCCGATCCGGTTTGGAACGTGACCGGTTGGCTTCCAAAACGGTCACGCGGACCGAAAGTTCATCGCCGGGGCGCACCGGCGCGATCCAGCGCAGTTCGTCGATACCGGGAGAGCCCAGGCTCCTCGCCAATGGCAGATAATGTTCCACAAGAAGGCGCATCATCATGGCGGCTGTATGCCAACCGCTGGCGATCAAGCCTCCGTAAATGGTTCCTTTCGCAGCTTCGGGGTCGGTGTGAAAGACCTGCGGGTCGAAACGGCGCGCGAAGTCAATGATCTGGGCCTCATCCACGGCGATGGAACCGAACTCCCTCACAGAACCAACTACATAGTCCTCAAGGCAGCGGTCCTCGATCGGGGTGGTAGATGTCGAATCGTTCATAGCGCTCCTCATTGGGCCAATGAATGCGTTTTCACCCAATAAAAGTTCCGTTTATGGAAAATGCACCGGGACCACGGATAAAATGATTCACACGGGCGCTGCATCTCGCCCTCCATTGCATCCTGTAAATCGTGTCAGAAAGCTTATGGAATTCGCTATTGCCAGATACCCCTGTCTGTTTTCTTCAGGTCGATATAGCTGATTCTGCCCTTCTCATTTACAAAAGAACTGAGCATCCAACTCACGAGGCTTATTATGAGAGAGCCGAAAACCGCCGACCAGAACCCATAGACGTAAAAGCCGGGAACTATACCCGAGACCATCTTCAGGAGCAGGGCGTTTATCACGAATGTAAAAAGGCCCAGAGTGAGAATATTGATCGGAAGGGTGATGATGATAAGTACCGGCCGGAAAAGAGCGTTCAGAATACCGAGGACGGCCGCGGCGACAAGTGCGGAAAAGAAACTCCTTACATATATGCCCTCGACCAGGTAGGAGGTGAGGATAATCGAGATCGTGAGAAGCAGGCACCTTACCATGAGACCTTTCACTTTTACCCTCCTTTTTTGTTCACGGGTCATCGTCCGGACATGGAGAGACGCGGAGGGGCAGGAGAAGAAGGTTGATAGTTGTTGACCACTCTGTGGAGGCTTTTGTTCATAGCCATATCTCCGCGCCCTCCGCGTCTCCGCGTGAGATGCTATTTCAGCGTCATAGCCTTCTCCGGGCAGATTTCCTGACAACAAAAACATGTGATGCAAATATCGGGGTCTGCAACTGGGACCTGTTCGCCCATGGAGAGGGCCGAAACCGGACATTGGTCGACACAGGTGCCGCAGGCCGTACACAGGTCCGGGTCCGCCTGGGGGCGCAGGACCGTGCGGCTGTGAATCAGCGCCTGTACGGCATCGTTATTGATAACCGTTTCGCCTCCGAGCGGGGGAAGCTTGAAATCAGGTATTGGTTTCAGCTCCCCGATGATTTCGATCCCTTCGATATCGCAGTCCCCCAGGCCAAGTTCCCGGCATTTTTGCAGGAACCGCAGCCGGGCCGGGTCACAGCCCATCATCGTTGCTATCACAGTGTCCAGAGCTACGGCGTTATCGGAAGCCAGAATCAGGCCTATGTCTCTTAGCTCGGGCGAGGCCGGTCCATTGCCCTCCATGCCGACTACGGCGTCCACGAGGAAAAGGTCGGGGACCCGGAGCCGGAAGACATCGACAAGCATTTCATGAAACCGCTCGGGACTTCCGGCCGCCTTGTGGAGCACCGCCTTCTGGGCGCCGGGCAAAATTCCGTAGCTGTTTTTGATCGCCCCCGTAACGACGGTCAAACCATGGGTCTTGAACTTCGGAAGACTGATTATGACGTCGGCTTCCATCACTATACGGGATACGCTCACCACCGGCACGAAATCGGGATTGAAATCGACCTTGAGCGAATCGGTCCCTATGTTGAGGTAGTAACCTCCGGCCGCTTCCATCAGGCCTGTTTTTATAAAGCTCTCCTCGTTTGCGCCGTAGCTGAAAAGTCCCGGATTGTCACCCACGACGATTGAAGCCGGGGCAAGCGTTTGGACCTTATCGACGACCGCGCGAAGCACCGATGGATGAGTGACTATACCTTCCTTTGCCTCCGAGAGCCGAAGGACGTTTGGTTTTATCAAAACCTTGGCGCCCCTGATCTCGAGCGGGAAAAGGTCGAACGCCCGGTCAACGGCTTCCCGGACACTTTGGTAGTCGGCAGGGTGGATCATTACTTTCGGCATATGCTTCTCCCTTTGATTCCTGGCCATGTCCCAATATTGGCCATTTATCCATGATAGTTTCGGATCCGGATGGGAATCCCGAAGATTGACGCCGCCAGAGCTTGCCCCGGACCTGATCCAGGGGCGGAAAAGGGCCATTTCCGGACGGAAACTAAGTAATGTCCATCCGGAAACTCCGGATGAGACACTGACAGTTTCCGATTCGGAAAGGAGGCATTTTTCGTCCTGGCAAGGAAATCGAGGGTTTGCGCGGAGGCGTACATCGGTACGCCGCACAAGCAAACCCGAAAATTGACGCCGCCAGGGCGGAAAAGGGCCATTTCCGGACGGAAACTAGCTAAACCAGTTCGGTCTTCTCTTCATCCAATCGGAAACCGTTTCCTCTATCCAGCCTTCAAGCCCCGCCGCCATATAAAACGCCGGGCGCAGCAGATCGTCCCCGGGTGAAATAACTCCCTCGGCCTCGGCGGCCGCGGCCAGTGCCGTATATGGATAAATCCGGATTCCGGCGGTGATCTTCATTGATTCCAATTCGAGAGAATCGGCAAACTCCAGGCTCTCCTCGACGGTTTGCCTGGTCTCTGCCGGCCCTCCGAGCAGAAGAAACCCCATTCGCCCGATTTCGTATCTGTCGAGCATTTCTGAAATGCCGCGGACTTCTTCAGGCTGAAACCTCTTGTTGAACGAACGCAATACTTTCCTCGATCCGCTCTCGAATCCGAAGCTCACTTCGACGCACCCTGCCCTGGCCATCCTTTCGATCAGGCCCTCATCAACTTTCCAGGGATATAGTATGGCGCGCCATTGGATTTCGGGATTCCTCCCGATCATCGCGTCGCAAAGTTCACGGGCATACGAGGGAGGAAAATTAAAAGTGTTGTCGACAAAGAAGAAATTCTTAAATCCAGCTTCAGCGAACCTGGAAATCGAATCGACAACGATTTCAGGGGACCTTTTTCGAAGAATCGGGCCCTCTATGGTTGCGGTCGAACAGTAACTGCATTGCATCGGGCAGCCCCTCCGGGTCTGGAAGGGGAGCCAGATTTTCTGATTTTTGAATTCCGTGGGAAACGAAAACAGGCCGTTGGGGGCAGGCAACAGGGAGTCGTCGAGCCTTTTCAGGATCTGCGTCTTATTTTCGCGGGCCGAGCGGGCCAAAACCAGATTGGGAACGCCCGACAGGTCCTCTTTCCGGGAAAGTCCGTCCAACAGCTTCACAAAAGCGGCTTCCCCCTCGCCCTTTATCCCCATGTCGGCCCCAAGCCAGGCGAGCGCGCTCCTGGGATAAATGCTGTATCCCGCTCCTCCCAGAACGATAGGAGCCCGGGTGAGGCTGCGGCAGGAGGTCACTACATTTTTTACGGCATCCAAAAGAAACCTGGGGGACTTCATGCACTGATCGTCGATGTTTCTGACCGAAATGCCGACAAGTTCGGGATCAAAACCCGAAACGGCGTTTTCAAGTTTTAGTTCCCGGAGGTCGTCGTTTGTCATGAGGTTCAAAAGCCTGACTTCATGCCCGGCATGCTCGGCCGCCGCCGCGACGCAGGCCAGGCCCATGGGCAGGACAGGCATCTGGAGTTGTTCCGTATTGGCTGCAATAAGGAGCGTGCGCATAATTGTCTCCCTGGTTCGTTTCTCCAGGTACTAATGGTAACATTCATACGTTCCCTGCGGCATGTTTTTTTTGAAAACTACCGGCGCTATGATATAAGTGCGGTTCAAATTCATTCTGACTAGTTTCCATCCGGAAAGGGCCCTTTTCCGCCCTGGCGGTGTCAATTTTCGGGTTTGCTTGTGCGGCGTACCGATGTACGCCTCCGCGCAAACCCTCGATTTCCTTGCCAGGACGAAAAATGCCTCCTTTCCGAATCGGAAACTGTCAGTGTCTCATCCGGAGTTTCCGGATGGACACTAACTACAGGAGCGGAGGCTCGCCTGATGAAGGTAGCATATTTCTGCATGGAAATCGGGCTCAATGAAAGCATCCCGACTTACAGCGGAGGCCTTGGCATTCTTGCCGGGGACCACATCAAATCCGCCGCCGATCTGAACATCCCGTTGGTTGCCGTAACGCTTCTATACAAGCGCGGATATTTCATCCAGAATATAAACCCTTTCGGACAGCAGGAAGAGCTGTACCCCTACTTCGACCCGCGGGCCTTCATGGAACCTCTTCCGTTCAAGGTAACCGTAAGGCTCGAAGGCCGCAACGTGCAGGTGGGGGTCTGGAAGCATAACGTGGTCGGGATGCATAACGACACCGGATCGGGACGCGTCCCGGTCTATTTTCTCGACACCGATCTTCCGGGGAACGCACACGAAGACCGGCTCATAACCCAGTATCTCTACGGCGGAGACCAGCATACCCGGATAGCGCAGGAAGCGATTCTGGGAATCGGCGGATATCTCGCGTTCAAACGCCTGGAGCCCAACATCACCACCTATCACATGAACGAAGGGCACGCGGTTTTCCTCACTTTGGCCATGCTCAAAGATTTTGGAGGAGACGAGGAGCAGGTAAGATCGAAGTGCCTATTCACCACGCATACGCCCGTTCCCGCCGGCCACGATAAATTCGACTACAGCCTCGCATCGCAGGTGCTCGGGGAATACATGCCCTCAAATATCAGGAAGCTTGCGGGCGACGATGTTCTTAACACCACCATTCTGGCGCTCAATCTGTCGCGCGCGGCAAACGGGGTGAGCCAACTGCACGGGGAAATATCCAGGCAGATGTTTCCCGGTTTCAACATCGGCCACATCACAAACGGCGTGCACCACCTCAGTTGGACCGGCCCTGAATTCAAGGATCTCTACGACAAATATATCCCCACCTGGCGGCGGGACCCTCAACAACTCGGCGACATCTCGATAATTCCGGACAGCGACATCGTCGAGACCAAAAGGAAGGCCAAAAAGCGGCTCATAAGGCACATAAATTCCCTGTCCGGCGCCGGGTTTACCGACGAACTGCTGACGATCTGCTTTGCGCGGCGCGCAGCAGCCTATAAGCGCGCAACCCTCATTTTCAGCGACCTGGAATTTCTTTTCAATCTTTCCTATGACCGGGTGCAGTTCGTATTCGCTGGAAAAGCTCATCCGCAGGACCAGGCGGGAAAGGAGCTGATCCGGCAGGTAGTCAATATCGGCAAGCAATACGAAAAACAGCTTCGGCTGGTCTTTGTCCCAAATTACAACATCTGGGTGGCGGGCCTGATGACTTCGGGGGCGGACGTCTGGCTCAATACTCCCCGCCGTCCCAGGGAGGCGAGCGGCACCAGCGGCATGAAAGTGTGCTTTAACGGCGGGGTCAATATGAGCGTTCTGGACGGATGGTGGCGGGAAGCCTGCGCAGACCGGGTCAACGGATGGGCCATCGGAGACGATGAAGACCAGGAAGACGAAGCGGCGACCGCCGACATCTACCGGGACCTTGAAGACATGGTCACGACCTACTACGCCAACCCCAGAAAGTGGCTCTCCATAATGAGGCGGTCCATCTCCGACATAACCCCCCGCTTCAATACCCACAGGATGGTGATGGAGTATTTTCGAAACTATTATAAGTAGTTTCCGTCCGGAAAGGGCCCTTTTCCGCTCTGGCGGTGTCAATTTTCGGGTTTGCTTGTGCGGCGTACCGCGATGTACGCCTCCGCGCAAACCCTCGATTTCCTTGCCAGGACGAAAAATGCCTCCTTTCCGAATCGGAAACTGTCAGTGTCTCATCCGGAGTTTTCGCGGATGGACACGAAGTAGCCGATGCTCTCACAGCAGCGGATAAGGCATGGTCCTTAACGATTCATCCGGTCAGCCTTTCCCCTGAACCACGGTCCGGGACATCTGTTCGAGGGCGAGTATGAGCGCCTGGGTGCCCGCCTTGCCGTGTCCCTGAGCTTTTACCGCAAGGTATAGCTGATGGACCAGAGCAAGGCCGGGAAGAAAAAGGCCCATCCGCGCCGACTCCTTGAGCGCAATGCCCATATCCTTGATAAAATGCTCGACAAAAAAACCGGGAGCGAAATCTCTTCGCAGGATGCGTGGCGCCAGATTGTCCAGGCTCCAGCACTTCGCTGCTCCGCCCTGGATGGAACTCAGCATCGTGGGCAGATCCAGGCCCGCCTTGAAGCCGTATAAAAGGCTTTCGCACACGCCGATCATCGTTGCCGAAATGACGATCTGGTTGCACATCTTGGTATGCTGGCCGGAACCCGCAGGTCCCTGGTGGACGAGGTTTTTTCCCATTGTTTCCAGCACAGGCCGAATGGCCTCCACCACTTCCCGGTCTCCTCCGACCATGATGGAAAGAGTGGCGTTGCGCGCCCCCACGTCGCCACCCGAGACGGGAGCATCCACGGCGAAGGCCCCCCGTTTGTCGGCGGCTTGATAGATTTCCGCCGCGAGCGACGGTTCGGTGGTGGTCATGTCAACGAGAATAACACCCGGGCGGACCGCCTCCAGAATGCCTCCTTTCCCGAAATAAACCTCCCGCACGTCTTCAGGGAACCCCAGCATGGTAAAGATGACGTCGGACTTTTCCGTGACTTCCCCGGGGGAATCGACCCAGACTGCGCCCTTCTCGATGAGTGGAAGCGCCTTTTGCTTCGTGCGGTTGAAAACGGTAGTGCTGTAGCCCCTTTCCATTATGTGTCCGCACATGGAAAGCCCCATCACTCCCGTCCCGATCCATCCGATGGGTGTTTTAAGAGAAACAGCGGGAACACCTCTAATGCTGTCAGACATGACAACCTCCTTCCAGGTTGAGTCCTGATATCAAGTTGCGTTCAAAATTGATGTAATGGAAAAGGGCGGGGCAATGTTTCCCCTCAATCCCCAGGCTCCGCCAGGCGCACACGCGCTTGCGCGTGAGGCCGAGCGCCCGGCGCATGCGGCGGTTGCCCGGCGCCACGCTGGGCGCCGCCGCAGCGCCATCTAAAATAGCCGCGCAATGGCAAAGGGGGGGGCAGTGCTCCCCACGCTTCTTAACATCCTTTTTTGCCTTATTACTTTTGCTTTTTACTTTTGCTTTTCGAAGTACTCCTCCAACTCCCTGCACACGGTTCTGTCCGTGGGAAAGGCCAGGTCCGGCAAATCGTCCAGGCTGAAGAAGGCTGCTTCGCCGGCGTCCGAACCCGGGCGTAGTTCTCCTTCCGTCCGCGTTCCCCAAAACCAGATCCCGACCGTTTGCGATTCAGAATCGTGGAAGTTGGAGTGAACGGAAAAAACCCGCCCGACCCGGACCGTTATTCCTGTTTCCTCGAAGAATTCACGCCCGGCGGCTTCCCGCACCTCCTCGTCCCACTCGAGGTGGCCGCACGGAATGCACCACTGTCCGCGGTACGAGCCCTTGCGCCTGACGAGAAGGATCTTTCCCCCTTCCACCAGCACAACTGCGACACCCGCCGTAGGGTTGCGGTAAAAAACCCTGCCGCAGTCGGGGCACAAAGACCTTTTGCCTTTTCCGGCTGCTTTTTTTACTAGCGAGCCGCCGCAATACGGACAGAAGCGGAAGTTCATAAATGTATTTGCCTCCCTTGTAAACCTGGCCCCCCAATGCAGCCGCTACCCCGTCACGATAGTTTATATGTTTACCGGCCATCCGAAAAGGCCGAAACCGCTGAAAGCTCTTGCAGCCGAACCTCAACAATTTTCCTTTTCCCGCATGATAAATCATGATAAATGGTTTACTATCCTTCGTGACAAGTGGCGAGTGCGAGCGACGACCCACACCCCCAAACGAAAGAATCTCTTTATGCCTCTCAAGAAATCACGGGAATGCCTGCACAGCCATCACGATTTGGCGTTACCGTCATCTACAGTGTGGATAAGTCCTCAGCTAAACCTGATAAAACCATCAACTCCCTGCTCGGCTACTTGAAGCGATCAGGACCGTAGTCACCCACGGCTGCAGTTGGAACACTGACTCGTTGCGAGTGCGTGTTGTTCAGGCCGCCACAAGACCTTCTTGAAGAGAGCGCTCAGACATGAAAGGAGAAACACCATGGCCCTGATGACCCCCGAACACTTCGAAGAAAGCCTCAAAACTCTCAAGCCCCGAGTATTTATGAACGGGAAAAAGGTTGAGAGCATCCTTGAAAACAGAAACACCCGCACGGTGGTTGAGGCCAACAAGGCCAGCTATGAATGGGCGCTGGATCCCCGTTACAAGGATATCATGACATGCTATTCTCCTTTGATCGATGACGTAGTAAACCGGTACACTTATGTCAGCGCCAGCACTGATGACCTGGTGAAGAAAGCCGAGGCCGGAACGTTCACTGCGGAAATGCTCGGGACCTGCATCTACCGATGTGTGGGATACGATGCCTTTCATTCCCTGGCCAGCACCTGCTGGGAGATGGACAGGGACCTGGGTACCGAGTATTACCCCCGATTTCTTGAATATCTGAAGATGGTTCAGCGCAAAGACCTCTCCGTTGCCGGAGCACTCACCGAGCCGCGTGGTAAGCGTAATCAAAAAACACTGGACTGGCCGGACCCTTTCCTGTCCTTGAAAATTGTGGACAAGAACAAAGACGGTATCTTCGTGCGAGGAGCCAAGATCAATATCAGCGGAGCTTTCGCCAGCCATGAATTGGTGGTTCTACCACAGGCCGCCCATTTCCAGGACGAAGAGGACTACGCCGTTGCATTTGCCACCCCTACAGACGTACAAGGAATCACCTATGTCTGCCAGTACTCTCCCTATTCTGCCGAAAGAGATGCAGCCGATGATTTGGGAGAACTGGGCAATCCTCGGTTCGGACAGAGGGAAACGTCCATGGTGATCTTTGATAACGTGTTCGTTCCTTGGGATCGCGTATTTCACTGCGGCGAGTACAAATACTCCTTGAAATTCGTGACCCGTTTTGCCAGGACCCACCGGATGACCTGCGGCGGCACGTGCAAAGTGGGTTTCATGAATCAGATCATCGGTGCTGCAAAATTGATCCAAGAATACAAGGGACTCGAAAAAGTGACCCACATCAAAGACCAACTGACCGAAATGGTAGTCTTGAGAGAGACGGGGCGGGCTTGCGGTTTGGCAGCCGCCAATAGAGGCACAGAAGAGCCTGTGGGTTCCGGAGTTTACCTGCCTGACGAACTGATGGGCAACGTGGCGAAGCTCAACATCTGCAATGCTTTTTGGCGAGTCATGGCTCTGGCTGGAGACATAGGAGGAGGCCTGATTGTCACCATGCCCTCTCTCAAAGAATTGAACAATCCCGAGGTGAAGGATTATGTAGCCGAATTCTACAGCTTCGGCTCCGATGAACCCACGGAAAACATCATGAAAGTTCACAAGCTCTTGCAGCACTGGACCGCCGGCCAGCACGGTGTGGCCACTTGGCATGGCGCCGGTCCGGTTATGGCCCAGAAGATCATGCTGGAACGTGTTGTGGATTATGATCACGAGAAAAACCTTGTAAAGCAGACCCTGAACCTTAAAGAGAAGGACCAGAAGAAAAGCAAAGAATAGAAAGTCGTCATTGCCGAGTGAACCCTGTTGTTGCCGGCGGAGCGCTCAAGGAGGGCGAGGAGGACTTCGCGGTCGCCTTTGTGCCGTCCCGAACGGATCTGCCGGGCCCACCTACGTGTCCCGGTACAATGCATACTGGGCCGAAAGGGAGATGGTCGAAAACGAATCGGAGATCGGGAACCCGGTATTCGGCCGGCGCGAGATCTCCACCATGGTTTTCGACAATGTTTTCATCCCCTGGGACAGGGTTTTTCTTTGCGGCGAAACGAAGTACTGCGGAAGCCTGATCACCAGATTCGCCCAGTCTCACCGGATGAACTGCGGAGGGGCCTGCAAGGGGGGATTCGTTGACCTGGTAATCGGCGGGACTATCCTGGCGGCCGAATACAGCGGTGCGCGGCGCCTGCGGGCAAGCGGCTAAGGGTAGCCAAATTCCTCCGGCACCGGACCGCCGGCCTGCACGGCCCGGGCACCTGGCAGGGAGCGGGAGCGCCCCAGACCCAGCGCGTAATGATCTACCACCTCACCGACTTTGAGTCCAAAAAGAAGATGGCGAAAAGCTAATGGGCATGGAAGAAGAGTAGAAGTGGCGGAAGGCAGGTAGCTGAGTGCAGCCTGCCTTCCACCCTCCAGAGCGATTCAAATCGGCCCGGAAGATTGCCCATAAAAACCCGACACCGCGCGCAAGACGAAAACCCGGATTTGTTACTCGAATTCATCCTTAACGACATCCCTATAGGGATCCTTTACTGCGACACCGATTGCAGGGTTCGGTTCATCAATAAAACCTATGCGGAATACCTTGGGGCAAGTCGAAAGGAAATCATCGGACGGCCCGTAACCGATTTTATACCGGATTCCCGCCTGAACATCGTGATGCAGACCGGCCGGATGGAATTGGGTGACAAATGCGATATCGACTATAAGGGAGGCAGGAAGACTCTTGTCGTGAGCTAAATCCCCGCGCGCGCACCGGACGGAAGAATTATCGGGGCCGTATCGCAGTCTCTTTTTGGCGATCCTGATGAGTTGAAAGAAGTGGCCCTGCGGATTGCCCAGCTCGAAAGAAAGGTTGAAGTTTCCAGATCAAAGAACAGGCGGCATGAAAATAAACCTCGACCACATAGCCGTAGTGCTCAATGAGCCTCATTATCCGGAAAACATAGGCGCAGCGGTTCGGGCGGCCAAGAATATGGGAATTTCGCGATTCATGGTCGTAAATCCGGCCGACTGCGACCTTACGCGGATTTTAAGAATGGCCACGCATCATGCGGAAGACCTCGTTTTGGGCATCGAAGTCTACGACCGGCTCCAAGAGGCGCTTAAATCCTTTCAGTACGTAGTTGGGAGTTCCGCGCGAAAGGGCTCCCACCGCCAGTTCGTGAAAAATCCCCGGCAGCTTGCCCTGGAACTTATACCGATCAGCCAGAAAAACCATGTCGCGCTTCTGTTCGGCCCCGAGGCAAGCGGACTGGCCAATGAACATATCAGGTACTGCGATGCCCTGGTTACCATACCGACAGCCGAATTTTGCTCCATAAACCTGGCGCAGGCCGTCATGATATTGGTTTATGAGGTTTTCACCGCCGCATCGGAAAAAAAGGAAGGGTTCACGCCGCGTCTTGCGACCTGCGGCGAACTCGAATCCATGTACGTTCACCTGAAAGATACACTGACGAAGATTAATTTTATAAACCCGGAAAATCCCGACTACTGGATGGAGAGCACCAGGCGGTTTTTCAGCAGAATGCAGCTCCGCGGGCGTGATGTGCAACTGATTCGGGGCATTTGCAGGCAGCTCGACTGGTACTGTTCCAAAAGGAGCAGGACAAGGCAAAAGTAAAAAGGTGGAAGGCAAAACAGTACGCTTTTTTCCTTTTGCCTTTTTCCTTACTCTTCTATCACTATCCTGTGATTGACGAGGGACATGCTGCGAATTCGCCCGTGAACCACTTTTTGTTCTCCGAAAATATTTTCGATCTTGATGTGGTCTCCCTCGTTCTCAACCTTGTCAACCGCCTCCAGGATGAGTTCCTCTCTCCCTTCCCTTACCAGGTAGGCATTTGCTTCACACATCATTGAGCTCCTGATGAGTTGTATCCGGTACAAGTCAAAAGTAAAAAATCTTTTTTCTTTTTTCTTTCCCCTTAATACTAATACTGTTTAGGCGCGATATTCAATACCGTTGGAAGAGTGAAGTGTGGGAGAGAAAAGAGAAAAAATGCACCTTCACCCTTCCTTCAGGGCCGCCGCGTCGCGTCGGCAAGCGGCAGGGAGCCGTGGCGCACAAGTTTGCCAAACCGGCAATTCAGCATTCCGTCGAGTTCATCCACAAGATCCTCGATCCGGTCAATCTTTGACAGGAGCGCGGGATTTTCAATTGCTTTGGTTACAAACTGGAAAAAGAGGGTCTGCAGCTTCCAGGTCTCGGGCCAGATCGCCATTGCCCGGCAAAGCACAAGCAACCGGAGGAATCGCCCCGCATGGCTCAGTTCGAAGGTTCGGAGCAGCTCGGAGAGGAGCTTCACCATGAACCGTCCCAGCTTTTCGGAGATTTCCACCAGATGGAGCGTGACGCCCCATGATTTTGCCTCTTCCTGAAGGGAGTCGAGCCTGGCCATCTGCACCCGGAAAAAGAAATCAGTCGAATCCCAGGGCGCATCCGGGGAGACGTGCTCCACCTCGTGCGCCAGTATATGTTCCACAAGGCTCTCCACCTCTTCGCTCAGGATGCGCCGGATTGAAACCCGAAGATCGCTTGGGATCCCTATTCCCCATTGCCTGAGTGACAACAGGAGCGGCTTGTACGTATTGAACAGGTTCCGCTGAAGGTCCGTGTAGGCGCCAAGCGCTTTGCGGCTTATGTCCAACGCAATCGCGGCCCTCAGGTCTTTTAGAACGTCTTCGAGTCCGAAGTAATCGGTTCCGAATTTTTCATCCAGCACGCGCACCATTTTGATCGTATTTTGCTCTTCGATGGAATCCTGGAGCGCGGCAAGAATGGACTCATATTCGCCCTCATCAAGACAGGGTTTCACCGAACAGCGGAAATCCAGCCCGCCGAAATGGATCACGGCGTAAAGGAAATCCTCTTTGTCCAGCGTTCTGTCGTCTTGAACCGAAACCAGGCCGTAGAGGCTCTTGACGGGGATCGCCCCCAAATCCTCCTCCTTTTGGGGCAGGATGCTGTATGCGTATATCTGGAACTCTCGCTGAGCGGACCTGGCAAGAGACTGTATGGCGTAATTTGCAGCGACCCTTGCCCTGCCGAACCCCTTGGACCCGACCTCCTGGAGAAAAACATTTGCTCCGTTTCCATATTCGGGCACGTTGCTGGGCGCCAGCGCCAACAACCTGAGAAACTCCGGGGTAAGCTCGGCCGATCCCGTCTTTTCGGCAAGCTGGATTGCCATGGCGGCGTACTTCAGGAGCAGAACCGACTCGAGCCGGCTGATTTCATCGAAAAACCAGCCGCAGGATGTGAACATCAACAGCGAAAACCGCTGCATCTCGAGAAGTTCCAGGAATCGCGAGACGTTGGAGGAGTGCGGACCATCCCTGAGGTGTTTTCCCAAAAACCGGGACAGGTGATTCCTTCTGTCCAGGATTAAATCGATATATTCGTCTCTGGCGTCCCAGGGGTCTGCGCACAGGTTTGCCGTCCGAGTTTCGAAATGGACTGCGAGGCTGTCTCGAACATACTCGAGCGCTTTGCGCAGAGGTGCTCTCCATTTTTGAGTCCAGCCCGGTTCGCCCCCCATGCGGCAGCCGCAGTCGCTGCTCCACCGCCCAAGACCATGAGCACAGCTCCAGGCCGTTCGTTCGATTATCTCAACCTCGGCAACGACCGGGAAGCGAGACAAAAACCACCCGTAATTGACTATTTCAGCCGAAGGGTTGCGCTTAAGTTCCTCTAAGGCGGCCGCAAGGGCCATGTCCCCGAACTTGAAGTGATGGCCGTAGGATTCTCCGTCGGTGGCCACGTTGACCAGCCAGGGTTCCATGCTGAGGGGGTCGCGCAAGGACCATGTCGCCTCGATCTGTTCCAGGAACCTGGCGCTGTGCTCGAGCATGCGGCCGAAGGCCACGCCGTGCGCCAGGGCCGGGTCGTAGAAAAATATGTTGATATATTTCCCCTCGCCGCAGGAGTAACGATAGGCGCGTCCGGTGGGAATCGCACCGCCGGCGGCATCCCTCCACTGGGTGTCGCCCTTGCGAAAACGCCACCGCGCCGCCTGGTGGGGAGAGAGCACGGTGTATTCTATCCCGGCTTCCGCAAGGAGCAAAAGCGTCGCCCGGTCAACGGCCGTTTCGGCCAGCCACATTCCCTCGGGACGCCTGCCGAAGCGGTGTTCGAAATCGCCAATGCCCCAGCGGATCTGGGTGAGCTTGTCCCGCCGATTTGCCAGGGGCATTATGATGTGGTTATATACCTGCGCTATGGCGTTGCCGTGTCCCCCCAGCGCCTCCAGGCTCTGACGGTCGGCGTCCAGAATAGCCTGGTAAACCCAGGGATCGTAGCGCTCGAGCCAGTGTATCAGGGTGGGGCCGAAATTGAAGCTGAGATACCTGTAATTGTTCATCAGACCGAGAATTCGATTCTGATTATCGACGAGGCGCGCCGCCGTGTTGGCCCGATAGCATTCGAGGTTGATGCGTTCGTTCCAGTCATGATAAGGGGCCGCGGAATCCTCGCGCTCGATTTCCTCGATCCAGGGGTTTTCGCGGGGAGGTTGGTAAAAATGTGCGTGAATGCAAACGTGTTTTTTTTCAGATGGATTCTTCATCTAGTCCTGGTTTCCGGTTATAAATAATTCAGGCACACCATCCGGCAATGCCCGGGCACCGGGCTCTTTCAGTATGAACTTTAATTCTACTGCTTGCAATTTCTCTTTTCCAGCGTGGTTTGCGTATTTTATGACTGCAACGGGACGGAGCACGACAGACAGAGGACGGAGAACCGGTCAATGTCCCAACCGGCGACCGGCCAATGCCGCCCCCAATTATTGAACGCCGGGAATATGCTTGAGCGCAGCAACCCTTTGCGTTACCATAGGTTATCGCCAACGTTGACAAAATCCTGCTATCGAGAGATCAATGGGTCAGATCGATCTCAAAATCAATGCCGACCAACCCAATCAAGCCGACGAGCCAATGAACTGCAATCTCAACTCTCGCGGGGTCTTCTGCAACCGCACGCTCAATCTGAACGCAATCCGCGCAATCGGCTACGATATGGACTACACGCTCGTCCACTACCGTATGAGCTCCTGGGAGCACCGCGCCTACAACTATATAAAGGAGGGAATCCGCCTGGCGGGATGGAACCCGGACGCCCTGGTATTCGACCCGGAACTTGCGACGCGCGGACTCGTGATCGACACGCAACTGGGAAACGTCGTCAAGGCAAACCGGTTCGGGTACATAAAACGGGCATTCCACGGGACAAGACCGCTTGACTTCGAAGAGCTGCGCCGGGTCTATCAGCGCACGCTGGTCGACCTTAGCGAGGCCCGGTGGCATTTTTTGAACACCCTTTTTTCCATCTCCGAGGCATGCATCTTCATGCAGCTTGTGGACTTGCTCGATTCCGGGGAACTGCACGGCTGTCCGGGCTACGAGGAGGTCTTCAGGAGGGTGCTCCATTCGTCTGACCAGGCTCACATGGAGGGACTGCTCAAGTCGGAAATCCTCGCCAACCCGGATCAGTTCGTCGAACCTGACGAAGAGACACCCCCGGCCCTTCTCGATCAAAAAAAGTCCGGCAAGAAGCTCCTGCTGATAACCAATTCCGAATGGTCTTATGTGGAACCGATTCTGAGCTACGCCTTCGGCCCTTTTTTGCCAAAATCCCTCAAGTGGCGCGACCTGTTCGATATAATAATTGCCGGGGCGAGAAAGCCCGATTTTTTCACGCTCCCGATGCCGGCCTTCGAGGTGGTCAATGCCGAAGGTCTCCTTCGGGAGCACCGCGGCCTGCTGTGTCCGGGCCACATCTACCTGGGATCGAATGCTCAGCTCGTCGAGGAAAGCCTGGGCCTTTCAGGTGAAGAGCTCATGTATGTCGGGGATCACATATTTACAGACGTAAATATTTCGAAGAGCATTTCAAGGTGGCGAACCGCCCTGGTGGTTCGAGAGCTTGAGGATGAGATCGCGGCAGTCGACGAGTTTCTGCCGAAACAGGCGGAACTGAGCGCACTGATGGAGACCAAGGAGCGCATGGAGTCGCAATACTGCTCGCTCCGGCTCGCCGCCCAGCGCACTCAGCAAGGATAC
Organism: uncultured delta proteobacterium; assembly: GCA_963805125.1. Taxonomy (GTDB): domain Bacteria; phylum Desulfobacterota; class Syntrophobacteria; order Syntrophobacterales; family Syntrophobacteraceae; genus SbD1. Next base: position 24,870 of record CAWDTD010000006.1, read on the forward strand.
GGGCCGCATGAGGGCGCGAAAATCAAGGACCTTCAGAGGCAAATGTCCGGACTGCACGGCAGGATAGTCGAAATCGATTCGAGGATCGCTCCACTCGCACAGGCTTCCGGGCAGCTTCTAAACAAGAATTGGGGGTTGCTCATGCGAACCGGCATGGACAAAAGCCATCTGGCAAGGCAGATCGAGCGCTATGCCGACATCTACACCGCACGCGTTTCAAATTTCCTGCACATAACCCCGTATGCGTTTTTGCGCTCCAGCCGGGGCAGCCTGCCCCACGATCCCGAGTGCCTGCCCAAACAGGGACAAAAGACACTTCAAAAAGGGAACAATTGAGGGCGAATCGCGCCTTCGCCTTTCCTTGACATCTCCCTCCAGCATTTTATGTTTATTTTAAGATAAGATAGATCCCAAATAGTATCCATCCGGAAATTCCGGATGAGACACTGACAGTTTGGGATTCGGAAAGGAGGCTGCCCCATGGAAGACTATAAATTCGAGACGTTCAAAGCGGATGCAAATTCTTTTGACCGGGAATTCACCAATTTCCTCAACAGCAGGTCGAGCGAATCCTGGAACGTGCAGTCTTGCTCTTACTGCCACGATGATGGCGCCAAAAAGACATATGCGTCCTGCATATTCAAGAGGATCTAAACTAATCGATCTGTTGCTCAACCGCCGGGCGGGGATAAATCCCGCCCGTGACAGTTTTTAGTTAGGGGAAAAGTCCTGCTGGGGCGGTTCGCAACTGAGTGAATCATGCGAGATGGGCACCTTTTTCACCGTTTTGCGGGCGGGTTCGGCGGTACCTTTCGGCAGTTGCACCAGGGCGAACCAGTATTCGCACAAAGACTGCATCGCACTGGCCATTTCATCGAAGGACAGGGGCTTTAGCATGAATGAACTGGCCCCGATATTATATCCGCGAGAGACGTTTCTCTGGTCCCGGGAAGAGGTGAGTATTACGACGGGAATTTTTCGAAATCCCTGGTGTGCTTTCAGATCCCTGAGCACCTCGAAGCCATTTTTTCCGGGCATATTCAAATCGAGCAGGATTAAATCCGGAGTTGGCGCGTTCTTGTATGCGCCGCGCCGGAACAGAAAATTCATTCCCTCAGAGCCATCTTCGGCCCAGTAGAGGTCCACTTTACGCCGCTTCGATTCCAAGGCCTCCTTGACCAGGACAAAATCTTCCTCGTCGTCGTCAATCATGAGAATGGCAAAACATTTGTCTTTTCGTTCTGAGTCAGCCATCGGTCTTACCCTCGAACCGGGAAAGGACAAAAACAGGCTGCGCGGCAAGGCGAATCAGAGCCAATTCATGATTGGGAATATGAACAGAAACAGCCCTGCTGATCGGAAACAACATCCCAATTGCGCAAAAGTCTACCGATGATTGTAAGCGTTACGGGAAGGATCGGCAAGTAGGGGGTCTGTCACCCGGGAGTGGGGAAAACCCGGTGGGATAGAGTTGGGGGCAATACTGTCGCGGGCGGGTGGCCTGATGACACCGATTAAAGATTTTTGGAATCCCCGCCGAATAGGTATAAGGTCAAAGAGATCGATATATCAGGATAGCCTAGCGCAAAGAGGGAGGCTTGGAGCGATGGAAAAACCGGCGGTTGCGGCGCCTGGAAAAACAGCCAAAGTTCGGAACGCCGCTTATAAAGGCTACAGAGATGGTTCCGTCGAATTCCTGGGAGACCAGATCGAGGGACTGGTAGGTTACAGCAGGCAGGACTTTAATTCAAAAGCCCTCAAGTGGACGGATTTGGTTATAGAAGAAGACATGGCACATATAAGGCAAGTCTTCGCGCACGCGCTCAAGGGCGACAAAACTTACATGAGAGAGTACAGGGTCCGGGCCGGAAATGGCGATATCCTCTGGATCAGGGAGTGGAGCCAGATTGTCTGCGATGAGAATGGCCAGATCGAATTCGTTACCGGCATTGTCATGGACATTACCGAAGAGAAGCGCCAGGAGATGCTGCAGTTAAGTTGCGAGCGCAAAACCGGTAAATATCTGACCTTTTCCGTAGCGAAAGAAGAGTACGGAATTTCCATACTGAAGGTAAAGGAAATCATAGAAGTAATGCCGATTACGGCTGTGCCCCAGGCGCCTCCATACGTGAAAGGCGTTATAAACCTTCGCGGCAAGATTATACCGGTGGCGGACATTCGGACTAAACTGGGAATGGAGGAATCCGAATATACGGACCGCAACTGCATTATCGTGCTTGAGGCCGCAAGGAATGGAACAACCGTTCTAGCCGGCATGATGGTGGATTCGGTTTCGGAGGTCCTTCACATAAAAGGCTCCGACATCGAGGATGTCCATGACTTCATACTTCAGTTCAATTGCGACTGCGTCCTCGGGATGGCCAAAATGGACAGCGGCCTCAAAATAATCCTGGACGTGGACAAAGTGATGGGTGAAGTTGACCTTGGAGCCGCGGCAAATTTCTAATCAATCTTTGTTCTCGGCCTTTTCAGCGCTGAAGAACAGATCGAACAAGGATTCCCACGGCGTCGCGGCGGGCAGGGTTTTCCGGGCAATCGTAGAGAAGTCCATGCCAACGTCCAGCCACCTTTTGAATTGCTCATCGAAGGCGGCTTTGTACAACAGGTAGTTTTTGATGGTGAGTTCCAGGTATTTTTCGAAAAACTCCCGCAATACATTTTCGCCGTGCTGGATGACCAGGTGAAGTAAAGGCACGGGCAGAAGGATGTTGTTGTTTTTTGCCTCCTCCACGATGATCCGGGATAGAATGAAAGCAGTGACATCTTCCGAGGTCCTGGCGTCGATCACCGAAACCTGGCGGCCCGCCCTTATGAGTTCGCCGACCTGTTCAAGGGTTATATAGGCGCTCTTTTCGGTGTCGTAGATCCGCCTGTTCGCGTATTTTTTGAGAACGATTTTTTCAGCCATACCTGCTCCAGCCGGGCTTTATTGCGAAGCACAATAATTCATGGATTATAATAACATATAGTGAGGGATTTGGCGACATAAAATATTTGTGCACCGCACAATTTTTCTCTTGACTCCCCCGTTTGCGTAATTATACTTCGCTCCAGCCTGTTTGGACTCGCATTAAAAAACAAAGGAGACACAGATGAACCAGTTTATTTTCGCAAAACAGATGCTCGATTTCAACCGGAGCGCCTTCGACAACACCTTTGGCGCCATGTGCGTGTTTCAGGAGCAGTCGGAAAAAATGATGAACACGTGGATTGAGCAGGCGGACTGGATCCCCGGCGAGGGGAAAAAGGCCATTGCCGATATGGCTGCAATGTTCACGAAAGGCTACTCGGAATTCAAGAAGGCCGTGGACGAAAACTTTGGCAGGGTGGAAGCTTATTTTGAACAGGCAACCCGGAAGCAGGGCCAGTAAGCCGCAGGCTTCCGAGGGGGCAGCAAGCAGCAAGAAGCGGACAGCAGGGAGCCCGCGGCAAGCTCAGTCAAGGGCTAACCATCTCCCGCACCTCGACCCTCGCTTCACACCCCGGATCATATCTCCCGGAACTGGTCCGGGGACCCCAGTGGGGCTCTCCCTAAATCTTTCGTTATAAGATAGTGTTTCCCCATGCGAATGCAGGGCAAATTCAGGCGGATCGAATTGAGGCTTTCGTAACCACTTGATTTCACCGCCGCATCGAGTTTGTCTCCTGTAAATACAGGCCAAATTCAGGTGCCGATCTCCGGCTTTGCAGTGAGCGATGAAAAGGCAATTCCTTCAATTCCAAGCTGCTCGATGGTCCTGGGGGGAATCTCCTTATATGCCCGGCGTACCCGATGTGTGTTGCCATCCTCATAGAGGCCGATATTGGCGTCAGTTATGGAGCGGAACCGGCAAACCAACTCGAACACAAATCCTCGGTCTGAGGCGAAAGGGCTGTAACTTGAAGGTAGAGCTTCATCCCGGCAACGGCATCGGCACACTGGGCAGGCGTGAAATCCCGGAACACGGTCAGCACTCGTTTGCTATCTTCACCCTGAGCTGGCTCCTTAGCGTTACCGGACGCAATAAGGGTAAAGGTTTTGCCTGAACGGGCACACAACCCTGCGTGATCCAGGCACTGCATGGCCAGGCCGCAGGGTCAGGCAACCTGTTGCATCTTGTTGGCAAAGTCGCGGCCCGATGTTGCCGGTGGAAGTGGCTTGCCGTCTTTGCGATAAAGCTCGATGGCCTCTTCTACGACCTGACATAATTCATCGAAGACGGCCTTTTCGTCATTGCCGTGTGTCCCGCCGTATAGCAGCCCTGGAGCGCTGCCTACGTAGCAATTATCTTCTTCCGACCACTCAACGATTTTTGCGTATTTGGCGCTGTCTTTCATTTCCTCGATTCCCCGATGGCGATTTGTACGGCGAGAACCTGGTATTTCTTGGCGCCATCGGCTGGTCGCCCGGAAATAGTAATGGGCCTTAAAACCTTGGGGGGGATGCGGGGGAATCATTCCCCCGCTCTTTTGCGTTACTGCAATCTTGAACGCACCTGCGTATAACGCGCTACGAGGCCAACCTGCTCAGCCATTCTTCCAATTTCAGCGGAAGTTTGGGGGACCAGAAAAGCTTGCGGAAGTGATAACCGTATATGGCCATGGTGACTATGTCACCGAAAGCGTCGTGGTAATTGGAGGTCGCCTTCCTCAGGAGCTTCCAGTAATAGTGTCTGGATTTATGATCGACAATCCCCAGGTACCAGAGCGAGCGCACGAAGGTCAGCAGGTCAGTGTTGTGGAAGTAAGTCCTGGCCCTCGGGCGGTAGGCCCGAAGAAATGCAAGTATCCGGTTATAATACATTTCCGGGGAATAAACGCTGTTCATGACCCAGCGGTACCCCTCGATTATTTTTGTCCGGTCCATCCTGGTGATGAAGTTCAAAGATCCGCCCACATCCGTATTGTCTCCTGAGGCACTGAAGAGCATTCTTCCTTCGCTCTCCAGTCGCGAATGAAGCCGGGTTCCGGGGATCGCGGTCAGCAACCCGATCATGGCGGTCACGATCCCGTTTTTCTGGATGAAGTTCACCTGCCTCTCGAAGACGTCGGACGGATCGCTGTCGAAGCCGATTATGAACCCCCCCATGACCGCCAGACCGTGATCATGTATCGTTGCGACAGATTCGGAGAGGCTGCGCCTGAGGTTCTGCGCCTTTCCGCATTCTTTTAAACCCTCTTCGACGGGCGTCTCGATGCCGAGAAACACCTTGTTGAACCCGGCCTGCACCATCAGGTTCATCAATTCCGGATCTTCCGCGAGATTTACGGAGGCTTCCGTAAAGAAGTTAAAGCGCCGCAGCAGGCCTTTCTGCCACGAGATGACGGCCCGAAGAAGGCTTTTCACCTTCTCCTTGTTGCCGATGAAATTGTCATCGACGATAAAGACCGACCCGCGCCAGCCGCGGGAATAGAGCGACTCCAGCTCGGCCAGCACCTGTTCGTTCCGCTTGAGCCTGGGCACCCGCCCATTCATGACGATTATGTCGCAGAATTCGCAGTTGAACGGACATCCCCTGGAATACTGAATGGACATCGATACATAGTCGTTCATATTGATGAGGTTCCACAGGGGCACGGGGACAACGTCGAGGGCGGGGAACCCTGAGGCCCGGTAAAACTTCTTGGGCCGCCGCGCCTCCAGGTCCTCTACGAGTTCGGACATTATCGACTCGGCTTCCCCGAAGACCAGGTGGCCCAGATCGGCAAAATCGTCCGGATATGCCCGGAAAAGAGGCCCGCCTGCAACCATTTTGACGCCAAGCGCGCGGCAACGGTCGGCAACCTTCCGGGCTGAATCCTTCTGGGCGATCATGGCGCTGATAAAGACATAATCGGCCCAGAGCAGGTCCTCGTCGCTGAGCGCCCTGACGTTGAGGTCGACCAGTCTTTTTTCCCAGGAAGCCGGGAGCATTGCGGCTACGGTCAAGGCCCCGAGAGGCGGAAAGGCCGCTTTTTTTCGCACTACTCTCAGAGCGTGCTTGAAGCTCCAGAAGGTTTCCGAAACCAGTGGATATACGAGAAGAATTCTCATTGAAGCCCTTCATTGCAAGGGGGAACTGCAAATTGACAACACTGAATTCATGAGTTTGGAGTTTATAGCCTGCCTTCTTTGAGGTCAACAAAAGATACGCGGAGTCCACAGATTATACTTGCCCATTTATTGCTTTTTTGTGGACAATTCCGCACATTTTGGTTACTTGCCTAAGGAATTTCAGCACTCGACATTTCCGCAGTATGGAGGAACTTGACCAGATGGCTCTTGTTGTGCAGAAGTACGGCGGGACCTCGGTGGCCGATTCGCACCGGATCAATGCGGTGGCCAGACGAGTCCTGGCGAGGAAGAAAGGGGGTGACCAGTTAGTGGTCGTCCTTTCGGCGCGCGCTGGTGAAACCGACCGGCTTATAAAGCTGGGGTGCGAGATCACCGACCGTCCCGACCCCCGTGAGATGGACGTTCTGCTTGCCACCGGCGAGCAGACCACTATAGCCCTTTTCTGTATCGCTGTAAAAGCCATGGGGGCCGAGGCTGTTTCCATGACCGGATACCAGGCCGGGATCATGACAGACGGCCGATTCGGCCAGGCCCGCATAAGCTGGATACAAACCCAGCCCATCATCGAGTGCCTGCAAGAGGGCAAAATCGCGGTAGTGGCCGGGTTCCAGGGATATGACGACGATGGAAACATCACCACGCTCGGCCGCGGAGGGTCCGATACTACGGCGGTAGCGCTTGCTGCGGCGCTTCATGCGAGCGTATGCGAGATATACACGGACGTGGAAGGTGTGTTCACCGCAGACCCCAACATATGCTCCAAGGCACGCAAGCTGGATAAAATAAGCTACGAAGAAATGCTGGAGATGGCCAGCATGGGCGCCAAGGTTCTCCATCGTCGTTCGGTGGAATTCGGAATGAAGTACAATGTGCCCATCATGGTGCTTTCCTCGTTCACCGATGCCCCGGGCACCCTTGTTACACGGGAGGATGAAAACATGGAAAAGGTGGTTGTTTCCGGAATCACCCACAATAAAAGCGAAAGCCGAGTCACGATCACCAACGTACCCGATAAGCCGGGAGTCGCCGCGAGGGTTTTCCAGTCTATCGCGGCTGCAAATATAAACGTTGACCTCATTGTCCAGGGCGCAAGCAGTGTTCCGGGAAGGGCAAATATTTCATTTACGGTTCCCAGGTCCTCTTACGAGCAGACGCTTGGCATCCTGGAGTCAATTGCGCCCGAGTTTGGCGACTGCCAGGTGATGGGTGACCCCGGGATTTCGAAGGTTTCCATCATCGGCATCGGTATGAGGAGCACCAGCGGAGTGGCGACCAAGATGTTCGAAACGCTCGCCAAAGAAAACATCAATATCAAGATGATTGCCACCTCCGAGATAAAGATCTCCTGCATAATCGACGACAAATATACCGAACTGGCGGTGAGGGTGTTGCATGAGGCCTTCGTGCTGGACAGGGAATTGCAAAGAGGCGAAAACATTCAGATTCAGGAAGAAAAGCAATAGGCCTGGAATTTACCTGTTCAAAGCCCCTGTCTCATGCCCGGCAGATAGCTCAACTTTTACGGAAACAATTCCCTTCGAGCAGTCCCGGTTCTAAAACTCCTGCTGCCGCCTCCAGTCTCACGACCGCAATAAATTACGGGGATTGTAAAAACATGCAAATCAATGGGGAGATACGGCGATGGATGTGAAAATCTATGATACCACGCTCCGTGACGGCACACAGGCCGAGGATTTTTGCTTTTCGGTGGACGATAAGGTCCGCATAGCCCTCAAGCTGGACGATATAGGCATTCATTACATCGAGGGAGGCTGGCCCGGATCAAACCCGAAGGATGCGGGCTTTTTCCGGGAAATCCGCAACTATCACCTCAAGCAGGCCAGAATCGCGGCTTTTGGAGCAACCCACCATCCGAGTTCGAGTGCCGCCTCCGATCCCAACCTCAAGGCCCTGCTCAAAGCAAACACCGACTTGGTCACCTTATTCGGAAAAAGCTGGACGGTGCACGTAAAAGATGCCCTGCACACGACCCTCGAGCGCAACCTTCAGCTTATCTCCGAAAGCATCGGCTTTCTGCGCCAGCAGGGCAAAACCGTCTTCTACGACGCTGAACATTTCTTTGACGGATACAAAGACCATCCGCAATATGCTCTTGCCACCATTGGAAAGGCGATGGAGGCCGGCGCCGAGTGCATCATTCTATGCGACACAAACGGAGGAAGCCTGCCGAGTCACATCCAGAACGCCATTAAAATCGTCAAGGAGAAGTTCCCGGATATTACATTCGGAATCCACACGCACAATGACTCGGACCTTGCCGTCGCAAATACTCTTACGGCCGTCGAGATGGGCGCCGTTCAGGTCCAGGGAACGATCAACGGAGTAGGCGAAAGATGCGGAAACGCCGATCTTTGCTCCATAATAGCCAACCTGTGCCTGAAAATGGGACACGTCTGTCTTACCCCGGAGAACCTGAAAAAATTGCGGCAGGTAAGCCGTTTCATACTGGAGCTGGCAAACATTCCGTCTAACCGCTATCAGCCCTTTGTAGGCCGAAGCGCCTTCGCGCACAAAGGGGGCGTTCACATCAGCGCGGTCACAAAAAATCCGAAGACTTACGAGCATATCGACCCCAGCCTGGTTGGCAATAAACGAAGAATCCTGGTTTCGGATCTTTCCGGGCGCGCCACAATAAAGCAAAAAGCCGGGGAATTCGGCCTGAAGCTTTCAAAGAGCGACCCGGTGGCAATGCAGGTGCTCGAAGAGCTAAAGGAGCTTGAACACCAGGGATTCCAGTTCGAGGCGGCGGAGGCGAGTTTCGAGCTTCTTCTCAACAGGACGATGGGAAAGAGCAAGAAGTATTTCGAACTTGTCAGCTTCCGGGTAATCGACCAAAAGCCGAGCGAAGATAAGGACCCCGTAGCAGAGGCGACCATCCAGATCCGGGTGGGAGGCCAGCTCGAACATACAGCCGCCCTTGGCAACGGCCCGGTGAACGCCCTGGATAAAGCCTTGCGAAAGTCTCTCGAAAAATTCTATCCCGAGCTGAAAAACATGGAACTCATTGACTATAAAGTGCGCGTTCTGCCAGGCACTGCCGGCACCGGGGCAAAGGTGCGCGTGCTCATCGAATCCACTGACGGACAGGACCAATGGGGTACGGTCGGCGTCTCCCATGATATCATCGAAGCAAGCTGGCAGGCTCTCGTGGACAGTATCAACTACAAGATGCACAGGTCCGAAAAAACCAAAGACTTGAAAAATCCGTAGGGCCTCAGAACTCGAAAGGGCCCGCGTACCCGCTCAATTCGACGTGGCCTTGTCCCGACTCTGCTGCCCGGTCCTGCGGCCCGGCGCCTTCAGCTCTTACACTTCCCTCCCGGCAGGTTACATGCGTGCTGCCCGGGGTTTGCATGTGCGAAGCAAACCGTAAGGCTTCATTTAACCGGCCGGGCCCCGGACGGGGAGGTTTGCCTCCTGTGAAGAAGGTAGGGAAATACATCATCTGCGGGCTGCTCGGCAAAGGCGGCATGAGCGCCGTCTACAAGGCCAGGCTGCCCGTTTTGAACAAGATCGTTGCCCTGAAGCTGCTCCGTGCTCATCCCAACCTGACCAGTCTCCTCGGGCCGGAAGCCCTGAGGGCCAGATTCATTTCCGAAGCGGTCACAATAGCTTCACTTCGCCATCCCAACATCATCGAAGTACTTGATTTCGATTTCGATGGGGAAAACCCTTTTTTTACGATGGAATACTATTACCACGACCTGGGCCGCCTGATAGGGGAGACATACCGGGCGGACCTGCCGTGCCGAATCCTCGGCCTGGACAACACAATTCATTACTGCCGCCAACTTCTTGCAGGGCTCGCACGCCTCCGCCGTGCCCGGGTGGTCCACAGGGACATAAAACCCGCCAACCTCATGATTACCGATGACGACCGCATAAAGATATGCGACTTCGGTTTCTCCAGACCGCGTGGCGAAAGGCCCGGCAGTCCTTCGAGCCTCATTGTCGGATCGCCTTTTTATGCCGCTCCCGAGCAGGAAAGGGACCCGGATGGAGTCGATCATCGCGCCGACCTCTATTCAGCGGGCGTAATCATCCACCGGATGCTGACGGGTTTTCTGCCTGAAGATGGAATCCGAAATCCCGGAGACTTTCTCCCGGAGGCCGATTCAAGCTGGGACGCCTTTGTCCGGAAAGCCCTGGAAAATGACCCGGACCGCCGTTTTGGCACACCCGAAGAGATGCTTGCGGCCCTCGATGAGCTTAGCGGGGTTTGGGAGAAAAAAAAGCGGGACCTCTGCCGATTTTTCTCCCGGGACCCGCAGCCGGAGCGGCCAGGCTCGTACTTAAAACATACCGGCAAGAAACTCAGGAGCGCCGCGCTCAAGGCAAGCCCAAAAGAGGCTTCGGCCCTCTTCGACTGTGACAGGCTGATGCGGCCACTCGCCTACCGGGATGACAGCTCGAGCCTTTCAGCTCAAAGAGATGTGGTGTTCGATTACGCCAACGGATTGGTCTGGCAAAGGTCGGGGTCCGAGGATGCCCTCGACCGGCCGGGCGCCGACGCCTATTGCGAATCATTGAACACGGAGGCTTTCGCCGGGACATCGGGTTGGAGACTTCCGACAGTCGATGAACTTCTTTCTCTTTTTCGCAGGCCGGGCTTCGGGATGGGGGACTGCCTCCCTGCGGCCTTCGACACAAGACAGAAGACCCTCTGGAGTTGCGACCGCTGCACGTTCGTAAGCGGCTGGTACGTCCATATGGAACTCGGATTTGCCGGATTTGCCGATTTTACCTGTCAATTTCATGTACGGGCGGTTGCCGATGCGGATCCCGTTGAAAAGTCCAGTCAAGTCCTTACCATTTTCCAAGCGGGAGACTAAGGCTTGTCCGTAAATAAGCCTCTTATACTAATTCGCGTTCAAGAAGGTACTACATGATCTTAAAAAGCATGTGCAACAGTGCCCCCGCACTCCCCTGGCTGCTACGCGGCTATTTTAGATGGCGCTGCGGCGGTGCCCGGCGCGGGGCTGGGCAACCATCGCATGCGCCGAGCGCTTGGCCTTGCGCGCCTGCGCGCGGGGCCAAAACATGGAGGGGGTTGGGGGGACCAGGGGGAATCATTCCCCCGCTCTTTTCCATTGCTTCAATCTTGGACGCAACTCAGTATTAGGGATCGCGCCGGATTTTGAGACTGATTTGGTAGCGAGGATTGAGCAAAACCGCAGGCGTAGCTGGGCTACGTCGAGGATTTTGCGATTGAGGAGCGGCCGAAGCAGGCCAAAAGCCGGATGCGAGCGCAAAGGTTTTATTTACGGACAAGCCCTAGACCTTTTTTGCTGCGACCAGCCGGGCGAAATGCTCGAATGAGCGATCATAGGTCCTCTCGGCATCCGGGGGGAAGCAACATCCGGGCAGTTGTCTGCTCTTCAGGTGGTAGTCTATACACTCGCAGCAGACACCCGTCCTCGGGCATCCCGCATAGGTGCACGCACATTTGCCGCTGTTTTGTTCTTTCCTGCATTCCATCAGAGGGTTACAATTCGATGATGATTTGAGCCGCCTTTCCCGCCCTTTATGAGAGCCGCCACGAGCAGGCAAAAGAGGATGGCTTCCCAGACAGCAACGTCAATCCAGCTTTGCGTAAACCCATAAGTAATCCCGCCGCCAATAATCGCCGGAACTCCCGAAAGAACTATCATTCCAAAACGCCATGCCCAGTTCATCAGTATCTCTCCGGATATGAGGATGTGAAAGAGGATGTGAAAGAGCGTTCGTTTGCTTCTAGCATAAGGTCCTAAGTGTTTCAATATTTTTGTATTGCGGCCGGGGGTCCGAAAGAGGGTCAATCGCCCTCATCGCCTTTACTGGAGCGCTTTCCGCATTCGATTCCGTACTTTTTGATCTTGTAGTTGATAGCCCTGCGGCTTATCCCCAGAAGATTAGCAGCTTCCTTCTGAATGAAACCCGCCTGCTGCAGAGCTCGCAAAATCGCATTTCGTTCGCTTTGCTCGAGCGACAGCGGGTAAGTATCGGCCGCGGTTGCAGCCAGAGACTTCTGCGGTGCATCGGGGAGCCCCGAAAGGCTGAGGTCGCTTTTGTGCAGGACCCCATCGCGACACAGGACCACGCCGCCCTCCAAGGCATTTTTGAGTTCCCTTACATTGCCCGGCCAGCGATAGTCGCTGAGCCACCTGATAGTTTCGGCAGGCAGCTTGACCGGCGGCAGATGCTGGTTTTTGCAGAAGTTTTCCACAAACTGCTGCGCAAGCACGGGTATATCCTCGCGCCGTTCCCGCAGAGGCGGAATCTTCAGGGTCACCACGCGAAGCCGGTAATAGAGGTCTTCGCGAAAATTGCCTGCGGCGACATCCTCAGGGAGGTCGATATTGGTTGCCGAAATTACCCGGCAATTCACGGGGATTTCCTTAAGGTCGCCGATCCTCCTGATTTTTCTGTCTTCCAGGAACCTCAGGAGCCTCACCTGCATGTCATGGGAAATATTTCCGATCTCGTCGAGAAAAAGGGTGCCTTTGTCGGCCGCCTCGATCAGTCCTTTTTTATCTTTGATCGCGTGTGTAAAGGCGCCACGAACGTGCCCGAAAAGCTCACTTTCGAGCAATCCGCTCGGAGTGGAGCCGCAGTCGACAACAATGAAGGGCTGGTCGCGGCGGTGACCTCGCTGGTGCAGCAGGCGCGCGATTCTCTCCTTGCCCACCCCGCTCTCGCCAAGGATCAATACGTTTACGTCGCTTCTGGCAATACGGTCAACCAGATCGTAGAGTTCGCGCATTGCCGGGCTTTTCCCGCCCCACAGCGACTCGCTCAATGGAGGGAGCGTATCGAGCGTGGGTTTGGGCGCGCTTTTTCTGAGCACCTCCTGGACTTTCGAGATCAGATCGCGTCCATTGAATGGCTTTGTCAGGTAATCAATGGCCCCCGCTTTCATAGCCTTTACCGCATCCGGGATCGTCCCGTAGGCTGTCAGGAACATGACAGGGATCCCCGGATGGATCGCCTGGGCGGCGGAAAACAGGTCCATACCTCCCATACCCGGCATCTTTACGTCAGTTATCATCAGGTCTACGGGCTTGTTCTTGAGCAGCTCCAGGGCTTCTTCGCCTCCGGAGGCTGTCAGGACCCGGTAGTCGATCGAGGAAAGCCTGGCCTCGAGAACGGCCAGGATATTGATGTCATCGTCGACTACAAGAATTATTGGTTTGGTGGACAACTTCATCTCCTGGATAGAGGAACTCACTGGGTGACTTCCTGCTTTTTCTCCTGATATTTGCGATGTATTTCCTCGAGAGATTCAAGCTGGTGGCGCAGGCGCCTGATTTCATGCTCGCGTATCTCAAGCTTTGCCCGAAGAGTCTGCATCTCCCTCTCCTTGGTCTGGAGAATCACCTTGGAGTCAACGTCCTTAGCGGACCAGCGGCCCTTCGTTCCCGACAGGCTTCCGGCAGAACTTTCAATCGAAGGTTGGAGCCGCAGCAGGAAGGGGGTTATCATTCTCGGGTCCTCGCCCCCTTTCCAGGAATCAACCTGCCCGCTCCATTTTTTCCAGCTTGAGATCGCATCCTCGTATTCGTTGGAAGTATTGGCAAGCACGAGCTTGGCCGATGCAAGCCCAAAGAGGGCCTGGCGGGCGATTTCGGGACTCTGCGAGCTTTCGCTGAGTATCTCGAATCCGATTTTCGCCTTCTCGTAGTCGCGCGCGTTGAAGGCGTTGATTGCCTCTTCCAGGGCTCCCCGCTCGACATCACGCCGAATGGACTCAACGGTGGCCGATTTTTCGCCGGCGGCCCACGAGAATGCCAGCGGCCCGGGAATCAACAGGAAAATGACGAGCCAAAGAACAAAAAATCCGCACTGAATCCGCATCTTCAGAACCATCATTCATTCTTTCCGATATAGAGGAAGGGTGAAGCTAAAGGTGCTGCCCTCGCCCGGTGTGCTGCGAACGCAAATTTCGCCTCCATGCGCCTCGACTATGTACTTGGAAATGCTCAGCCCCAGGCCAACCCCGTCAACCTCGTCCCGAACTCCTGAGGCCCTGTAATATTTATGAAAGACAAGCGTTTGCTCAGAATCGGGAATCCCCGGCCCTCTGTCTGTGACCGAGAATACCAGAAGGGGGGCTTTTGCCGAGTCATCCAGCCTTACTGAAACCAGAACTGTGCTCCTGTGCGGCGAGAACTTTATAGCATTCCCGAGCAGATTGAGCAAAACCTGCTGCAAGTTGTCCGGATCACAGCAAAATTCCGATATTCCAGAGGCCGTTTCCGAACAGATCGAGATATCCTTCGCCTCCGCAGCGGGAATCAGTCGCGATATCGCGCCCTGGACGAATTCGCCCAGATCGATCACGCGCGGATGGATTTCGACCGCTCCGGCCTCCAGACGCGATATCTGCATGAGATGGTTGAGCAGCGTCGTAATGCGCTCCAATTCACGGCTGGCTATCAGCAGGAACCGCCTCTGCTTTTCATTTATGCCTCCCATGACCTCTTCGGCAATCAAATTGACCGATTCGCGGATGGAGGTCAGAGGCGTTCGGATTTCGTGGCTGAGCATCGAGATGAAATCCGACCTCATGCGCTCTTCTTCTGTGAGCCGGGCGGCCATGTCGTTGAAAGCACCCGCAAGCTCGCCGAATTCGTCGTTCGAGTAAATCCGGATGGGGGCAGTGAGCCCCGAGGGAGACAGAGACTTTATCCCCCGTCTGAGCTCGCGCAGCGGGCGGATCATCCCGAAGCTGAAACCGATCACTCCGAACAGGCCGATCAGCAGAGAAACCGAAACGCCGACAACCCCCCACTCGACCGCTGTTCGACCCTGGGTGTTGAGGCTTTTGACCATCTCCTCGATCTGTTGTTCGTTGGCCGTCCTGGCCTTCTGTATCTTATCGACCCACTGGTTTATCAGCTCTTCCTTGAGCCAGGGAACGTCCGAATGTTCTGCGTCGGCCTGTTGCTTGCCGGATGCGAACTGCTCCTGGTATTCCTTCCAAAGACGGTCCCAGGGATTTTCACCACCGCCGCTCGAACCGAGCCACAGGATTTCGAACAGGTTGGCTTCGTATTCTTTCTGGCCTTCCGTAAAGTATTCTTTATACTCTTCTTTTTTCAGAAGGTCGTATTTTTTTTGATTCTCCGCCATCAACCAGAGCGTGTCTATCATCTTCTTGGACGCGGTTGCAATCCGGTAGTTGCGGCTGACGATATCCTCGGACATTCTGCCGAGTTCCTTAATGTGGACGAAAAGAGTGAGGATGGTCCCGTAGAAAATAAGACAGGCTAAAAGATACCAGGCGAAAAGCTTGACCAGTATTCCAAATTTTATCTTCATTGGCTTAAATAGAGTTTCCAGTGGTCAGTCGTCAGTGCTCAGAGCTTTTTCTGTCCACTGTCCCCTGACGACTGTGAATTTTGCTTTTTGCGTGCATCAGGCTTCCAAACGTCGATGACGGCAAATTTTAATATTAAATCATTAGAAAAGCGCCGAAAAGCGAAAAATAAAGTTTAATTAATCCGGCGTAAGTAAGCAAACCTATTTGGTCTTCTGTCTCGGAAAGGGGCATGTTGATAAGCTTGACGATTATATCATGAATCGGGGAGCGGGAAGCGGGGAGCACGGCGGGGCAGCAGGGGGACAAATGGTGCAGCCTGGATGGCCGAAGCCCCTGCGTCCGCCGGGCCGGGCCACCGCCCGGCATCACCGATCGTCAAGACTGATTTCTTGACCTTCCCGGCGGGCGATCTCTACCATGGCGCTGGCAGTATCCTCCCGCCATTGCAATTCACCACAGGGGATCGGCTCGATCCGGCTGTCCGACTGTGCCGCCAGGCGCCATAACAGATTAATAAATTCGACATTGAACACATTGAAAAGAGTCGAAATATAGAAAAGAAGGCCACGGGGTCCGATGAGCAATAAAAAAAATTGCCGGTCCGGAGATCCCGTATGGAAACGACCAGGACAAAATGCGTTCACCTGCCCGAACTTAATCTGAGAGATGATGAAATACGGCAGCTTCTCGGCAAGTCTTGCTTCAAAGAGGAATGTCCCCGGTAAAGTACGCCGATCCGGACCTGGGCAAAGAGATTAAATGGGGTCAACCCTTTTTTCTGATAATCTTCCAGCGCCCCGGGTAAGAATGAGCTCTCTTCCCCTCCCGCCGGCCCCACGAGCCCACGGCAAGGAGGGGGAGTATTGACTGCTTCTAACCCGTGTAACCTATGCCCTATTATCGAACAGCCACCGTTGACGCTGAGCGTTTTCCCCCTCACCCGGCCCGATACGTCCGAGCAGGGAAAGACGTTCATGGCGTAATTCATGACAAAGGCTGCCCTTCGCACCAGGGAGAGGGCCTATCGAATAGCAAATGCGCTTACCGGTGAACCGGTTGCGCCCTCCAGAGGAACAGGCGCAAAAACAAACAGGAACTCATAGACCTTATCTTTGGCAAGTTCCCGCAAATCCAGGTTCTGGAGTTGCCCGATTCCATTGACGGCTTCCAGAAAGCTATGTGACGGAAAAGGATAATCCGGGTCTTCCCCCGGGACGACATCGAGCGCTCCCCAGGTATCCGCTCCTACGATGCTTACCTCCTTTGAAGCAAGATATTTGATGGCCTTGATTCCCACACCAGGTTCACCTGCATTGTAAACTTTGGGATCCCCCTCCCACAGTTCGATCCACCCGGTATTGAATAAAACCGCGTCTCCTTTCTTAATGGGAGCAATCCCCGCTTTCTTGATACAGGTTTCAATATCCTCAACCGTAATTACCTCGCCTTTGTTCATGGTTTTGACGCCTTTTAACCCTGCTGCGTCTATCAGGATCCCCCTGGTTACATAGGGCACCAGGTGCTCCGGGCCGTTGTGTTTCAGTCCGTGGGCATTCTCCGCAGAATTTTCGTGAAACGCACGCCCGTTGTACCACCTGTAAACCCCATCCTTGTCTCTTAAGCCAATATGGCCGAGACCGTCAAATTGAGTCCCTACCTGCGCAATTTCTCCGACCAGAAATTCATCATTCCATACGATTCCCTGCTTTCCGTACGGGCCTCCTGTGGGGCATCCGGGGATAGTCAGGGCATAGGTGCGTCCCCACGGAAGCGGCATGTGACTGGTATAGGGTTTGGTAAGCCTGTAGATTTGCCCGGTCTTGGCCAACTTGAGGGCGGCCATGACCACGTTCGGGGTTATGAGATTATTGGCGCCTCTCTCATCATCAGCCCCCCACTTGCTGGGCCACCATTTTTCCGGTATCAGGCCCGTTCCCTCTCCAGCGCGGCAGGTGCTAATATTGTGTACTCCTATAAGGAACACTGCCAGGAACACTCCTGCTAGAACAACCATTAAAACTTTGACCCCTCGTTTATTGGTTTCCATAACTGTTCCTCCCTGGAATTTCTGTTAGAGTATGTTTAAACCGGCAGTTTCCGCCCTACCAGGCTTTCCCAACTGCTGTTTTCCCCTCCCTTCTGCCTGGCCGCCTCCGGGACCGGTTTGGCGGCAAACTGCACCTTCTCAATGGATGTACCAACCACTTCGATACCCTTCATGCTTCCGAGGCCTTTTTCATGCGCCTTTCTGATATGACCGATGGCGGCAGCGTCAAATCCCATGATAGTGGTTCCCACCGTATCAACAGCAACATAATCCGGACCTGCTACGATGGCGTTCACCGGTTTTGCATCCACCTTAAGAGGTCCCAAGCCCTCACCGGCATAGATCCCGGTCACAATCCCGTAATGGGACCTGATCCGCTCCTTGGCAATCGATGTCATGTCAACGATGACATCCGCGATATTCGAATGGGGCAGCCCGGACTTGTAGCTTCCGTACACTTTATTTGCCGGGAGGCCGATAAAGTTTTTCATGGTCATGGTGGTTCCGGCCCACATGTGGGTCTTCATGGGGGCAACGCTGACCAGGCAATTCACCTTGTCAATAATATCGAAAATCGCGTATTGGGGGAGCGCCTGCGCCTTGCGCGGCTTTATCATTTTGTAAGGGGTGCCGTCCAAATAGAGGATCTTTACGGCCGGGTCCTTCAGCGCAGCGACGCCTGTCTCAAAACCGGCTTCCTGGAAAAAACTGTGGCAGTTACTGGCATTGCTCTCTGCGATGATGACTGACTTGGCGCCCTGTTCCCTCGCTATTTTCGCTGCGGCGATCACAACCCTGGGGTCGCTTATCGTTGCTGCGGCGCGCGCGGTAGAATAATTATCCAAAAGGAAAAACCCGAGATGAGGCGTCTGCACGACGTTGGGCTTGACAAGAACAGTATCGCCTTTCTTTACAGGAAGTCCGCCGGTAAGCTTGAAGGCGGTTCTAACCATTTTTTCGATCTCGGCCATGCTTTCAGGTGTCCAGGTCAGCTCCATCAGTCCCAATTTTTGCCTCGATTTTGCCGTGTCATCTCCCCAGACTGACATGTCAAACTTGCAGGCCGCCCCCAGATCCATGTCGCTTTGTACAATGGCGACGACCGATTTTGTCATAGCCTTGAGTACTCCCGGGACCCCACTCAAAGCTGCGGCCCCTGCAACTACCGCTGTGGTTTTTATGAAATCTCTCCGGTTCATCTCTTCCATGGCACTACCTCCTTTTGTGGTTAGATGTTGAGCACCGATTTATTGCAAAACCCCACCCTCAAGCGTTCTTCACGTTGTAATGCCATCCCGCCAGATACCCATCTCGAAGTACTTGTTTACTTCCGTGTTGGTTCGTACCTCACCGTTAGCGACCTTAAGTATGAGGTCGAGCAGATCTTCCGTGAGCCTTTCCATACTCGTTCCACTAACAAGAACGCCCGCGTCGAAATCGTTCCATTTCGGTTTACGTTTGTAGATGTCGCTGTTGGTGGTCACCCGAAGCAACGGCGCCGCAAACCCTCCCGGTGTACCCCGTCCGGTTGTGAAGAGAATCAGCGTGCAGCCTGCGGCGACCTGACCGGTAATGCTCACCAGGTCATGCCCCGGCGCTTCTAGAAGATTCAGGCCGGGAACTGCTATTCGCCCGCCAAAGGCAATGACGCCGGCTACCTTTGATTTGCCTCCTTTTTCCGTACATCCCAGGGACTTTTCTTCCAGCGTGGAAAGCCCGCCCGCGTAATTTCCCGTGGTAGGATTCTTGCTTACACCGATGCCATATTTTTTATAATAGGTTTTGAAGTTGGCAATCAGGTTGACGATGTCGTTAAATACTCTTTCATCGACCGCTCGATCCATCAGAATCTGCTCGGCGCCAAACATCTCCGGCACTTCCGTCATCACCGATGTACCTCCCTGAGCGGTCAGGATATCGGTGATCTCCCCGACCAGCGGATTTGCGGTCAAACCGGAGAAACCGTCCGATCCCGCGCAGTTGGTGCCGATAACCAGTTTAGATATCGGAACGGATTCTCTTCGATAGGTCAGCGCGTGGGCGTACAGTTCCCGCAATAGCTTCAGCGACATTTCGAATTCGTCTTCAACGTCCTGGTAAACGATAAACTTGATGCGTGTCGGATCGAAGGCCCCAAGGCTGGGTTTGAAGGACTCCAGGTCATTAATCTCGCACCCCAGGCCAATAAAAAGAACTCCGGCCGCATTGGGGTTTTTCGACATCCCGGCAAGGATTGACCGGGTATACGATAGATTAAGACCGTCCTCGGCACATCCGCATTCATGGGTAAACGGGATGAAACCGTCGAAATTACCGGATGCGGGCATCTCCTCATTTGCCATGGCGGCCAGTCTTTGTATGGGGCCGTTGACACAGAATACGGTGGGAATAATATAGATGTAGTTTCGAATCCCAACGCTACCATCATCACGCTTGTAGCCATTGAACGTTAATTCCCTCAAAACTATTGGATTCGTGGAAGGAGCGCGTTCTGGATGGTATTCATAGGATGCGGATTCCGTGAGGGCTGACCTTATGTTATGAACGTGGACCCACTCCCCCTCCATGATATCCCGTGTCGCAAGACCGATTGGATAACCGTACTTATATACGACCTCGTCTTTTTTGATTTCTTTTAAGGCAATCTTGTGGGGAACGGAGATATCGTCCATCACGACAATACTTCTTCCTCCAATATCAATGGCCTCCTCCTTCGCAAGTTGTCTGGCAGCCACCGCAACGGAGTCTTTTTCATTAATGACGATCACATCTTCGGTTACGTGCATATTTCACTTCCTTTCCTTCAAAGTAAAGTTTAGCGTCCCATAATCGCAACTGTCAGGGACTACTTGTTGACAAGCTTAGACGGGACGAGTGCGATCACTAATGCCGCACCCACTAATGCGGCGGCTGCCAGCACGTACACGCCACTATTTGTACTGTGCGTCACGTCGGTGAGCCATCCGACCAGGTAATTGCCCAAGAATCCGGACAGGTTGCCTATGGAGTTGACCAGGGCGATTCCGGCGGCTGCCGCTGTGCCGCCCAGAAAGGCAGTCGGAAGAATCCAGAATGCCGGCAACGCGGAGAGGCTTCCGGCCATGGCCAGGCTGAGGGCCATTACTACAAGGATAGTGTTTTTCGCGTAGATCGCGGCGAAAATAAGGCTGATGCAACCGATTGCTGCGGGCACCGCGCAATGCCAGCGCCGTTCCTGACGCTTGTCCGAGCTGCGGCTGACCAATATCATGCCAATCAGCCCTGCGGCAAAGGGAATGGCGGTCAGCAAACCAACGTTGAGCACGCTCTTGACGCCGGTCGCCTTGATAAGCGTGGGCAGCCAGAACGTCACCCCGTACATCCCCATCAAGAGACAAAAATATATGAAGCTCATCAGCCATACCATGCCGCTGCTGAAAGCTTCACGCAGGGAATGGCTCTGTTTTGCCTGTGATTCCGCCTCGATATTCTTCTCCAGAACGTGCTTCTCTTCTTCGGACAACCAAGCGGCATTGGGAATCCTGTCGTCGAGATACAAGTACACCACAATGCCCATGACGATAGATGGAAGCCCCTCCAACAGGAATAACCATTGCCATCCAGCCCAGCCGTATGTGCCGGCAAGCGAGTGCATAATCCATCCGGAGGCCGGTCCACCAATGACGCCGGAGACCGGATTCGCAGCTATGAGCAAGGCGACCATCCTTCCGCGCCAGTACGAAGGATACCAGTAGGTAAGGTACAGGATGATACCGGGAAAAAAGCCCGCTTCGGCGATGCCTAATAGAAAGCGCATGAAATAGAACATCCGGGCCGTAGTCACGAACATCGTCGCAGCAGAGATAATCCCCCAGGAGATCATGATACGGGCAATCCATTTTCGGGCGCCGACGCGGTGAAGAATGATATTGCTGGGGACTTCGAAGATGAAGTAGCCGATGAAAAAGAGGCCTGCAGCGAGGCCGTAGACGGTATTAGTCAACTTCAAATCCTGAAGCATGGTAAGTTTGGCAAAGCCGACGTTTACGCGGTCGAGGTAGCAGACGATGTAGGCGATGAACAGCAAGGGCATCAAACGCCAGGTAATCCTTGCGTAGGCTCTCTTTTCAACAGATTCACTGCTGACGACAGGCACGCTGATGCCGACGCTATTTTCTGACATGGCGCTTTCCCCCTTCTATGGACTTCAACGCATTTGGAAGATCTCCATGGTGTATCCGAATCATCCCGCATGTCCACCCTGCCTATGTGCCGTAGAGTTTTTGGGCTGGCATTTATTCAACAAGCGCTGCCAGTCTTCGTCCACCTGCATTTGAAAGTGCAGATAGTCCTCAGGCAACATTTTTTTGAACCGGCGCTGATATTTTAAATACGCATCCACACCTATCTTGTCGGCCATGGGACTTAACTGCCAGATTTCGCCGTCAAACACTTCATAAAGCGGAAATACGCGGCTTTTGACGGCCTGTCTGGCAACCTCAATAGTCAATTCAGACGCGTGCCCCCAACCGGTCGGGCATGGAGCAAACAAATGGACAAATCGTGAGCCCCTGACGTCCTTGGCTTTCTTAAGCTTGTCGTTTAGATCCTCCGGTGCACCGATGTTGACAGTGGCTGCATAGGGGATACGGTGAGCCGCCATGATTTCTACGATGTTTTTCTTTTTCTGCTCCTTCAGGGCTGAGTCCGGTGTGGTGGAGGTCCACGCTCCGGCCGGTGTTGCCGAGGAGCGCTGGATACCCGTGTTCATGTAAGCTTCATTGTCGTAGCAGATAAAAAGGATGTCGTCGTTTCGTTCCGCCGCGCCGGAAAGGGCCTGCAAGCCAATATCAAAGGTACCGCCGTCACCCGCCCAGGCCAGGACGGTTGTATGGTCGTTACCCTGAATACTCAAACCGGCTTTGACACCGGCCGCGACGGCCGCTGTGGATGCAAAAGCGACCGAGACCACCGGCACGCTCAGACAGGTGTAGGGGTAGATACCGATCAAGGTGGACCAGCATCCGGCTGGCATCACCACAATCGTATCTTCGCCTAGGGCACTCAGGGTCTGGCGCATGCCCAGGGTCGCCCCGCAACCCGGGCATCCGTAGTGACCGGGGGTGAACAGGTTTCTTTTCCGCCGGGCATGTTCGTTCATGGCAGCACATCCGCCCAGAGCGTCGTCCCCGCTTCGACTGCGGTTCCGGCCCCGGAAATTGCCTGTTGCACCAGAGAGACAATTATCTCAACGGAGATATCTTTTCCGCCGACGCCGGCAATAAAGCCTGTCAATTTTACATCTCCATGGCGGTCAAACAGGGTTGCTTTCAGCTCCTGGGCCACAATGCCCTCAGCGCCGAAAGAAACATCCCGATCAATAACGATTAGATGTCGGACGTTTGCTATCGCTTCTTCAAACCCCTCACGGGGGAACGGCCGCATCATCGCAAGACGCAGGCTGCCGACCTTTAAGCCTTCTTGCCGCAACCTGTCGGCTGCCAGCCGCATGGCGCCGCTGGCAGTACCGATGCCGATAACACACACATCGGCATCTTCGGTTTGATATGCTTCCACCGTTGGATGCAGGCGGTTAAAAAGGTCGCAAAATCTTGTTGCCGCCCGGTCCCAAACCTTTTCCAGCGAAAGGGTGTCACAATGTCGTCTGTATTTGATAGAAGTAAACAGGTCTGCCCCGCACACATTGCCGAAGGTTTTGGGATCATCCACATCAAGCTTGCTCGAAGGCTGATAAGAGGGAAGAAAAATATCCACCACCTTTTGGTCCGGCACGTCCACTAGCTCGGAGGTGTGAGTCAAATAAAATGCGTCCATATTAATCATAACCGGCAGGAATGCCTGTTCAGCAACATTGTAAGCGATCAAGATGGCGTCAAGCACATCCTGGGCATCGGCACAATAATACTGGCCCCAGCCGGTGTCGCGCTGCGCCAGCGAATCGGTGTGGTCGCAATAAAGGTTCCACGGAGGGGCCAAGGCACGGTTGCCGTTGACCATCACGACCGGAACCCGCGCCCCGGCAGCGTAGTGGAGCATTTCATGCATGTAGACCAGACCCTGAGAGGAGGTTGCCGTAAAGGCCCTGGCACCTGTCAGGGAAGCGCCGATACAACTGGCCATGGCCGAGTGCTCTGACTCCACCGGCATGTACTTGGCCTTCAGTTCGCTCCGACCGATCATGTCGGCTAGATTCTCAACAATAACGGTCTGAGGGGTAATCGGGTATCCCGACACCACTTGAACCCGGGCCAGCTTTGCGGCCAGGGCTGCGGCTTCGGTCCCCATCATGACTTTTTTCATGCGCTTATGGTCTCCATCGTAATTACCCCCCTGGGACATTCATAGGCACAGATGCCGCATCCCTTGCAGTGGTCCAGGTCGACTGTGACTGCGGTTTCATCTTCATCAAGCCGGATGCTGGCGTCAGGACAAAACGAGACACATTGCAAACAGAGGTTACAGGTGCCGCAGGACAGGCAGCACTGCGCCTCCTGCAGGGCCCGCTCCCACTCCCATGTCCCCTGTTTAGCTTTTGCCCGTCCGGCAAGATCGGACGACAAAAAGTGCTCAATCTTAATATCTTCCATGTTCACCATCTGCCGGGATAGGTGCGGGTTCGGCTCTGCGAGCCCCAGTTGTCCTGAGGGCATGACAAGACGATCAAATGCCTTCCGGGCCATCAGGCGCCCGGCGCCGATGTGATGGGCAATCATGGGCGCTTTGAATGGTTTGAGGTTTTGCGGTAGTTTTGCTGCGATGATATCGCTATCTACGGTTTTATCGGCGAACGGATTGAACGCGACTGCACCGGCGGGCACGCTAAAATCTTCTGAAAGACCGGTCGGATCTAAAATGACAAGGTCAGCCTTCGACACCACTTCGCCGGGTCTGTCAAAATCGACTGCAACGCTGGTTTCTAGTTTGATATCGGCAAGACGGATCAAACGTCCGATTTCATTCACCAGGAGCTGCGGGTCAACTTTTTGCGGTGAAAGATCAACAAGGGCTCCCCCGGCCTGGTCTCGCGGATCCAAAACAACGACTTGGCACCCCCAGCAGCCTAAATAGAATGCACAGGACAGCCCCAAGGGGCCGGAACCGATGACCGCCACTTTTTTATCTGTTTTGCTATTTTTCTCAATCGTTACATCCGTACCGAGATCCGCCAAAAACCGCTCGATTTGTTGGATGGATATGGCCCGATCGATTTTTCTCCGAACACATTTTGCCTGGCAGGGGTGATAACACAAGCGGCCAGTCAGACGGGGCAACGGGTTATGGGCGAGCAGCAGTGTGAGAGCACTTTGAACGTGCCCATTTCTCAGGGCATTAAGATAATCAGTAATCGGAACGGCGGCTGGACAGTTCTGACTGCACGGTGCCAGCTTGTTCGCGGCCATCGGTGTTAGATAACGCCAGTCGCCAGTCTGGTTCCACGCCATTGTGCCGATGGTTGACGGCATTATCGGAAGGTCTGATACACTTTCGATTTTTTTCTCAGGCTCCATAAATATCTCCCGATATTTTGAATACCGCCTGATATGCCGCCTCGGCGGCAGCCATGTTCTGTTTGGGATTTACCGGCACGCCTGTTTCAATGGCTTCCAGAAGGTTTGAAAGGGCCAGGTTGCCGGCCAACCTGGCAAAAGCGCCTATCATAACGGTATTTATGACAGGGGCCGTCTTTGAACCCAACCCAAATTGAAGCGCTATCTTAGCGGCATCCACGCCGGCCACTCGAAAGGAGCTTTCTATGGACATGGGAATCCGGTTTTCAGAATTTTTGCAATTGAACAGGATCAGCGCCCCCGGCTTGGCGCCTTGAGCTACATCCACTTTGGGGAGCAGAGAAAAATCCAACACGATGACTGCCTCGGGATGTTTGATTTCTCCGCGTTCGACGATAGGAACCTTATCCAACCTGACAAACGCCGAAACAGCCGCCCCTTTTCGTTCCATACCGAAAAACGGAAAGGCCTGAACGTAGAGCCCCTGTTTGAAGTAGGCGTTGGCTAGAATTTTTGAAGCGACAACAGCTCCCTGCCCTCCTCTTCCATGAAACCGAATACCAACCATTTCAGTTACTCCTGCGCTGCGAACGGTGCCCGTTGTCTTTACGGCTCGCGAAACGAACTTGAGATGTTCCGGGCCGTTTCTGATACCAATTTTGCAAACGTTTCGCCGGTTTTTACGGCTGCCCGATTTTTCGGAGCTGAAATACTGATGGCCGCCACACATTCTCCATTGGGGCCCAGTACCGGTGCGGCAACACAGTAGACCCCCACCAGGGTTTCCTCATCATCGACGGCCACCAGTTTGACCCTGACCTCTTCGATTTCTTGAATCAGTGCGTCTACGGAATCGATAGACCTCTCGGTTCGTTTCTTGAGCGCATTTTTTCGGCCGTAAATCTGCCGGATGTCCTCATCACTCATGTATGAAAGAAATATCTTGCCGGTTGCGGCACAGTAACCGGGAAACCGTGCGCCGGCCGATATTGAGATGCGAAGCATCTCTTCGGATTCCAACCGGTAGATGTAGCGGATTTCATTATATTCCCACACGGCCACGTTAACCGTTTCCTTGCACCTTTCGTGGAGATCCACAACAAAGGGGGCCATCGTGTTGCGAAGGTATTTTTCCCTTTTGGAGACCATTCCGATTTCCAATGTCCGCACGCCAAGACCGTAGAGTCTCGTACTCTTGTCCTGATAGAAAAATCTCCGTGCCTTAAGGGTGCTGAGGATTCGATGAACCGTTCCTTTAGCCATCCCGAGTTTCCGGCTGATCTCCGTAACGGAGAGATTTCGGCCCTCGTCAAGCGCCAGTTCCAGAATTGAAAGGGCTTTTTCAAGTGAGGTCACCTGGTAGCTATTTGCCGGACTTGGCTGAATTTTGGATTTTGATAGGGTCGATTTCACGGTAAGTTTTCCCTCTGCAGATGAGATGTTATTTACATATTTACATACAGAGACGTGTAGTCAAGCAAAATTGTTCCATATACTTAAAGTTGAATTCTAATATACGGAACGCCCGATCGTATCTTATTTTATTTTCGTCCTGAATCCGTGAGCTCAAACTGATCGAAGCTACTTGTCAGGTTCTCGGGATCCATTTTTGGGCCGAAAACAAGTCCGAGCGCCCGATTGCACGCAGAATGTTATATGCCGGTCCTCCAAGAGTCGGGATCAAGGCGTTGGTGTGCGTCATTGTCCCCTGAATAGAGACAAGCGAAGCCGGGGAGCATGTCAAGCTCTACCCGGCAGCCCGGATAATTTAGATCGATTTACCTTTCTTTCCTTTATTCACGCGAAGCTGGGGCAAGCCAGCCTGGAATCGGCCGGCCGGCGGAGAAACGGTGCAGCCTGGATGGCCGAAACCCATGCGTCCGCCGGGCCGGGCCACCGCCCGGCATCACCGATCGTCAAGACTGATTTCTTGACCTTCCCGGCGGGCGATCTCCACCATGGCGCTGGAGGTATCCTGCCGCCATTGCAATTCACCACAGGGGATCGGCTCGATCCGGCTGTGCGTCTGTGCCCCCGGGCGCGATAACAGATTAATAAATTCGACATTGAACAAATTGAAAAGAGTCGTAATATAGAAAAGAGGGCCACGGGGTCCGATGAGCAATAAAAAAATTGCCGGTCCGGAGATCCCGTATGGAAACGACCGGAACAAAATGCATTCACCTGCCCGAACTTAATCTGAGAGATAATGAAATACGGCAGCTTCTCGGCAAGTCCTGCTTCAAAGAGGAATGTCTCCGGTAAAGTGCAGCGATCTGGACTTGGGCAAAGAGCTTCAAACTGGTTGAGAAGGAGAATTTGATTGCTTTTTCTATCCGTTGTGGCGGGAAAGTCGCTAGAAGGAGGGATATTGAAGCGATGACAGACCTAGAACAAGTTCCGTTCGCGGGGGTTGAATTTGCCGATAATCCTGAGCCCCGGTGTCCTTGCGTCCTACTCTTGGACACTTCCGGCTCAATGAGCGGTTCTAAAATGAATGAATTGAACGCCGGTTTAAGAACATTCGCAGAAGAGCTTCAGTCGGACAGTATGGCCGCCAAGCGTGTCGAGGTTGCGATAGTCACCTTCGGGCCAGTGAGTACGGTTCAGCACTTCGTAACGGCAGACGGATTCCAGGCCCCTATGCTGATCGCCAGCGGAGATACTCCTATGGGGGCGGCAATTCAAACCGGGATTAGGCTTGTAGCTGAACGTAAAGGTGTCTATAGGACAAACGGGATTATGCATTATCGCCCATGGATATTTCTGATCACAGATGGTGCCCCGACAGACAACGTTAGCAGTGCCATTTCGGCGATTCGAGAAGGAGAAGCTGCAAAGTCATTTATGTTTCATGCTGTTGGTGTCGAGGGGGCAGATATGAGCCGTCTTGCCGACATCTCGGTTCGTCAGCCTTTAAAACTGCGGGGCCTGTCCTTTAGGGAGCTGTTTGTATGGCTTTCGAATTCCTTAGGCAGTATCTCACGCTCGCAGCTCGATGAATCGGTTCCCCTTATTAATCCGACCGCCCCGAATGGCTGGGCTGTTGTGGATTAATTGAATATGTGGCGGTTTGCTTCAGCTCGGGCCACGGGGAAGTACCACATCAAGGCTGGCCTTCCCTGCCAGGATCGATTTGCTTGCAAAATCCATGAAAACCTGACTCTAATCGCTGCCGTTGCCGATGGGGCGGGGTCGGCAACAATGGCAGAATGCGGGGCGGAAATAGCCGTGGAGATGGCCACCCGTAGCCTTTCTCGCGCACTTGACGATGGGCGCTCGGATTATTGCGCGATGTTGCGTGAGGCCGCGGTGATCGCCCGCCAGGAGGTCCTCACAGAGGCTCAAAAACATGGAGTGGACCCGCGTGAATTGGCATGCACGCTCCTTGTCTCATTAGTCGGGCCGAGCGGAGGCGGCGCGCTGCAAATTGGCGATGGCGTGACCGTTGTGGGCGAAGGCGGGAATGGCTGGTGTTGGGTTTTCTGGCCTCAACATGGTGAATATGCTAACACGACGTACTTTCTCACCGACGATGATGCAGCGGAGCACCTTCAGGTTGAACCCTTTTCTGGCCCAATAACGGATATTGCGTTGATGAGCGATGGACTTGAGCTGCTCGCTTTGGAGTATGTCAGCAAATCAGTCCATCGGCCGTTCTTTGACGGCATGTTTCAGCCGCTTTTAAATGCAGACGGGGCAAACGAGATCGTGCATCTATCAGCGTCACTGGAGCGTTTCCTTTCGTCTGAGCGTGTTCAATCCAGGACAGGTGACGACGTTTCGCTGATCCTTGCTACCTGCCGGCAAAAGGGGCACCAGTAGTGATGCAACTCACCCTCTCTAAGACGCGGGCAATCGTCCGTCTCGGTAATGAGCTTGGCCGGGGTGGTGAAGGGGCGGTCTTTGCTGTTGACGGGCAGAAGGACCGGGTCGCCAAAATCTATTCGATTCCACCCGAGCGCATAAAAATACAAAAACTTCTGGCGATGGCAGAGGCAGCGACCGGCTCCATCCTAAAGATCGCCGCCTGGCCCATTGATCTTCTTAGCGACAGCAAGGGAACTGTGCGCGGATTTATGATGCCACGCGTAAACGCGCGCCGAGATATTCATGAGCTTTATAGCCCTAAAAGCCGCTCAGAATCATTCCCCGAGGCGAATTTTCAGTTTTTGATCCATGTAGCGGCAAACATCGCCCGAGCCTTCGCCGTGGTCCATGAGCAGGGACACGTCATAGGGGACATCAACCATGGCAACCTCCTGGTAGGTTCTGACGGGACCGTGATGTTCATCGATTGTGACTCATTCCAAATCCGAAGTGCGGGCAATGTTTTTACCTGCGACGTAGGTGTGTCGCTGTTCACGCCGCCGGAGCTTCAAGGGCTAAGATTTACCAGACTTATTCGGACAGCCAACCATGATCGGTTCGGCCTCGCCGTCCTTGTATTTCATATCCTTTATATGGGCAGGCATCCCTTTGCCGGCAGATATTCTGGTTCTGGCGAAATGCCCATTGAGAAAGCGATAGCAGAGTACAGGTTCGCTTACGCTCCGGATCGTGTTAATAATAGCATGGATCGTCCACCAGGCACAATTCCACTGGGGGCGATGGGCACAGCAATAACACAGCTCTTCACTCAGGCGTTTGGGCACACCCGAAACAATGAAGCACGTCCTGATGCGAAGGTTTGGCTCGATGCATTGGAAAAACTGAAATCCAGTCTTCGAACCTGTCCGGTAGCGAATTGGCATCATTACCTTGGAGAACTGCCTACGTGTCCGTGGTGTGGGCTTGAGGCACAGACCGGGGTACGTCTGTTTGGGCAGGGCCTTTCCGATCATACCCAGGTAGGTGTATCCGATGTCGCCATGCTCTGGCGGGCGATTTCCGCTATTTCCGAACCGGAACAAGACCCAACCCTCCCTTCCGAACGCCGTTGGTTTCCACCCGCTGGGGTTAAGATGCCAAGAAAGGTTGTTAGAGTACTCCGCGCTATAATGAGTGCTGGTGTCCTATGCGCTGGTCTGGCAGCGTGCACCGTATTATCGAAAAATGGCGGGGTTTTTTGGGCGCTTTTGTCTTACCTCCTTGCGTCCGCTGTATGGCCCAGGGTTTCATCTGCGGAGAAGGCTGCTGTCGAGCAGGCATATTCGGAAGCCAAAGCTGAATGGCAGAAAATATTGAGCCGTTGGAAAAGGGAGGCATCGCGGGATGCTTTCACTGGGGAGTTGAAGGCTTTAGAAAAAGCGCGCGCAGAGGTCTTAGACTTACCTAATGAGCGGCGGAGGCGGCTTGCCAAACTTGAAGGTGAACGTGAGAAACGCCAGCGCTTGCGATACCTCGAC
Source organism: uncultured delta proteobacterium (assembly GCA_963805125.1). Classification (GTDB taxonomy): domain Bacteria; phylum Desulfobacterota; class Syntrophobacteria; order Syntrophobacterales; family Syntrophobacteraceae; genus SbD1. The sequence continues at coordinate 55,150 of CAWDTD010000006.1, forward strand.
AGATTTCGAATCGGCCGGGCCAACATCCATGGGGTAGCCTCTGGAAGAACGGCGATGCTGGCGTCCTATGGTATTGAAACTGCAGGAGATATCGAACGGGAAAAGATCATGCGGATTCCAGGTTTTGGCAGCACCTTGACTTCGGAGTTGGTGAAATGGAAGCAAGGACACGAACGGAATTTCAGATTCAACCCTAACGAGCCGGTTGATCGACGTGATATCATAGCAATAGACCGAGAGCTTGAGAGTATAAGGCAAAATCGGATTTCAAGCCTCCGAGAAGGACCTAATTCATTAAAACGGCTCAGCCAAGAGATTAGAGCGGGCCGACCACGTTTGCTTCCGATGATGGAAAGTGCCTGGACTGCACTCAAGATCGCAGAAGCGCGACGAAACGCCCTTCGGTTTTGAGGGACGAGATTTCTGCCTTCGAGTCTCATGCTTCCAGATTAGATGAATGGGTAATTTTCGTGCGGAGGTCTCAGAAAAGCAAAAGCCCCGGTTAAGGGGCTTTTGCGGCCGGAGAAGATTCCCTGGAGTACTGCATATGTTCACGCCCCCGCTCGGGAGGCGACGTGAGCCGGAAAAACCAATCTTTCGAATTAGCCCTGCCGTGCCAACTGGACTTCCTGCTTGTCGGTCCTGATTAAACCGCCTCCTTCGCCGGACAGAAAGTCCGCGTAGGAGATGCCCAGGCCCAGGCCCCTGGCGAGGTCGCGGGCGTCCCTGGACATCTGCGGCTGGGTGATGAGAACGACCAGGTCGAACTCCTTTGCCTGTCCTTCTCCAAAGGCCACTTTGACCGGGGACCCGCCGTTGGGTGCAACCGATTGAACGGGTGCGCCGAGTACTTCGATTCCTGCCGAATCGAGGGCCTTTCTAACTTCCGGAAAATCATCCAGCCCTCCGGCAAACATTGCGACTTCAGCCCCCGGGAGTTTTTGCCGGAGGAGTGAAGCTTCATTTACCGCGAAGGTGAGGGCCGTCTGATGCATGGCGGGGGCCGCCTCGTCATATGCCTGGACAAATGCGACGCTTGCCGGGATTTCACCGTCATAGGGGCGGATGACAAGCCCGGCGCTCGGGCCGGATTCGCTTAGCATCCGTTCGAGCTGGAGGTCCGTTATTACATTGGCATCCCTGGCCAGGCCGAACCTGCGGTCGATCCGGTCGAGCGCGCGTTCGACTCCCGGCGAGATGATCACCGAATCGGCCGCAAGCTCGATTATTTCATCCTCGAGATCGAACCGGATGGCTTCGGGCTTGCACTCGGCCCAGCACAGGGCGCACCCAAGGCAACGGCGGCAGCTAAGGCATCTTTTCGCTTCCCTTAAGGCCCTCTGCTCATCGAACCCCAGTTCCACCTCGCTGTAGTTGTTCCGGCGCTCTTCCACCCCGATTTCAATATGGTGCTGGCGCGGGGATGGAATGTCCCTGAATTTTACTACGAATCGGCCTTTGTTTTCGTATTGCATCAGCTTCCTCTTTTAAGATCGTTTGGCCTCCAGGTACCGTATTATACCCTCTGCGGCCTTGCGGCCCCCCGCGCAGGCGCGAATCGCGATGTCCGGCCCGGTTTCGACGTCACCCGCCGAGAACACCCCCTCGACGTTAGTCATATAAGTGCTCCTGTCCACCGCGAGGGTTTCCCACCTGGTGATGTTGAGTTTGCTGCCCTCGGGGACGAAGCTCAAATCCGGCCGCTGGCCGATTGCAGGGATCAGGGTCTCGCCTTCGACGATGAATTCCGAGCCTTCGATCGGCACCGGGCGGCGCCTTCCGCTGGCATCAGGCTCCCCGAGCCGCATCCTGAGGCACTTGAGGGCGCTCATCCTGCCGTCCTTGCCGATAACCTCGACAGGGGCAACCAGGTACTGGATCTTCACGCCTTCGTGTTCCGCCGCCTCGATTTCCCACGGACTGGCAGGCATTTCCTTTTTCGTTCTGCGGTAGAGGATGTGGACCTCATCGAAACCTTCTCGCCAGCTAACTCTAGCTGCGTCCATCGCGACGTTTCCGCCGCCGATTATTATGACCTTGCCTTTGGCGGGCCACTTTTTGCCCGAGTTCACTTCGCGCAGGAAATCTACCCCGTCGACCACGCCTTCCATGTCTTCGCCCCTGATCTGGAGCTTCATTCCCTTATGGGCGCCCACGCCGATGAAAGCGGCATCGAACTGGTCCATTATATCTTCGAAAGAGATGTCCGCGCCGATCCTGGTATTGCAGCGCAACTCCACCCCGTGCGCAAGAATCCAGTTTATCTCGTGCATAAGCGTGGGGGTCGGAAGCCTGTACTCGGGAATACCGTATCTGAGCATGCCTCCCGGCTCGGGCAGCGCTTCGAAAACAACGGAATGATACCCGGCCCCGGCGAGAAAATAGGCGCAGGAAAGACCGGCAGGCCCCGCACCGATGATGGCGACCTTTTCCTTGTGGAACTCATCGGGAACTTCGACCGGAGCTGTGAGCCGGTTCTTCATTTCATGGTCGGCAACATAGCGTTTGAGAGTGCAGATGGAGATCGGTTCGTCCATATATCCCCGGTTGCAGGCGGTCTCGCAGGGATGCGGGCACACTCGGCCGATCGAGAGCGCAAAGGGGAGCCGCTCCCTTATCTTGGCAAGCGACTTGCCATATTCGCCGTCCGCAATGAGCCCAACGTATGAGCGGATATCCAGGTTCGCCGGGCAGGTCGCCTGGCAAACCGGCATATCTTCCCTGAATATGTTGAAATCGCCTGTCTGCGGGTTGAAGAAGTCGATCGCCGTTCGGAACCCTATGCCCTCGTTGAAGTCGTCATACATATTGATCGGGCATACTCGTATGCACTCGCGGCAGCCGTCGCATTTTTCGAGGTCCACCCGGGGGGTCTTGCGCCGGATGCGAAAAGTGTACGACCCATCTTTAGCGGCGGCTTTTTCCACTTGCGCGTTTGTGATTATGCGGATGTTCGGGTGCTTTTTCGCCGCTTCGTAGTTCGGGTCGGCCCATATCGAGTTCCCGTTCAAAAGATGTGTTTGCGGAATGCGTCCCGCACCGAGGGCCGGGGAGGACTCCACCAGTACAACGCGCCTGCCCGCTTCGGCCTGTTCGATTGCAGCCGCAACTCCTGCCGGGTCGCCCCCGAAAACGATCACCTGTTTATCTGACACTTGCGTCCTCCGGGTCTGTTTCAATCCACGCCCCGCGCGGGGGCGACGCCCAACAACCTGAGGTTATCCGCTCAGGCGGCGGCTTCCGCCCCCCGTTCCAAAAGCTTATAGCTTGGCGTGGCGCCGTCTATGCCGGTCAGTCCCGCCAGCCCGCGCCTCTGCAGGGCCAGAACGTACTTGAGAGCGTCGGGAGGGGCTATCTCGAGCCTCTCGGAGAGATCCCTGACCGAAACCGCGCCTTTTTGCATTTCCTTCAAAATGCCGTGAGTGGCAATTTCATCAATTACGATGGTATCGAGGGTCCGCCACATTTCGTGTTCGGTAAACCTCTCGCCGTACTTGTTGCCGGTGTTCTCGAACTCCGTGAACTTACCCACCACCCAGCGCAGTTTCTCGCCGCCAAGGGCGCTCCTGGCGGTTTCGAGCCTGTCTTTCAACTTCGACAGCGGGATCTGTTCCGCCGAACCAAGGGGGCCCAACTCGCGGATACAGCTCTGGAAGGCGGTAACCTGGCTGACAAACCGCTCGCCCTCCGCCGACGAGCACTGGTTGAAAGCAACCCGCCCCGCATTGAGGCCCACGTAGCCGAGGGTCCTCGAGGCCAGCCCGATCTTGACTCTGGCCTGGTAATTACCGGAAATGTAGTGGCATTCTCCGAAGTGACAGCCGACCACCATGATTCCGTCCAGCCCTTTGATGAAGGCGTCGACCACCATGGTCGGATCCACCCGGCCCGTACACATGAGGCGGATGATTCGCACATCCGTCGTATATTGCATCCTGGAAACTCCAGCGAAGTCAGCCGCTGCGTAGCCTCACCAGGTGCAGCACATCACCAGAATTTTGGGACTAAAATCAGGCATTTATCAGCCTCCTCGAGTCTTCTGTCAGTTCATCGCGGGCATGGCCCCGGGAGCACAGCGGGGTCTCGACCCTACCGTGTTTCCTTATGCCGATTCCTCCAGGAACGCCTTTATCTGCTCTCCTATCTGAGCGTCCGTGTAGGAATTGACGCTCAGGGCGTGCTGATAGCAGGTGGCGGCGCAAACCCCGCATCCCTTGCAGGCGACCGGAATCACCCTGACCTTGCGCCCCTTCTCGCCCCGAACGATCTCGAGGGCGCCATAGGGGCAAAGGGCGGCACAAAGCCCGCAACCCCGGCACGCATCTTCATCGACCAGCGTGGAGACGATCGGCTCGACCGACATCACTGCCTTGGACAGGGGAATGGAGGCGCGCGACGCAGCTCCCAGCGCCTGCGATACCGCCTCGCGAACCGTCGCCGGATAGTGGGCGTTTCCGCACAGATAAATGCCGTCGGTAGCGAAGTCGAGCGGTTTGAGCTTTACGTGTCCTTCCAGGAAGAACCTGTTCCCATCGAGCGACACCCGAAGCAACCGGGATATCGTTTCGTTGTCTTCGCCTGCCACAAGCGGGGTGGAAAGGACCACCAGGTCCTGCGGCAGCGCGATTTCGCGCCCGAGCAGATCGTGATATACGATCACCTTCTTCTGCTCGACTTTGGGCGGGCGGGCGGGATCGTATTTTATAAAGATTACGCCAAGCTCCCTGGCATGCTGGAAGAGGGCTTCGTTCTCGATCCCGTAAGCCTGGATATCACGGTAGAGGATGCGCACGCCCGCTTCGGGGTCCCTCTCTTTGATTTCGACGGCGTTCTTTATGGCAATCATGCAGCATATGCGCGAGCAGTACTTGCGCTCATCGTTGCGGGCGCCCACGCATTGAATCATGACGACGTTTTTGGCGGCAAACGTCGAAGATTTGAGGACCGCTTCGAGTTCGAGCTGGGTGATGACCTTACTGCCGTCATATCCGTACAACCCGGCTGGCTTGTAGACCTGCGCCCCGGTCGCCACTACGATTACGCCTGCTGAGAATTGAGTACTCGAACCGTTTGTCGAAGCGAAGACCTTGAAGTTGCCGATATATCCCTTTACTTCATCTATAACCGTAGAGGTAAGCAGGCGAATATTCGGATGCCTGCGGACAGCCTCGGCTTGTTTTTGCACGATTTGGGCGGCATCGGCCCCGGAAGGCGCAAGCTTGTCGAGCTTTAGCAGAAGGCCCCCAAGCTCGGCCGATTTTTCCACCAACGTCACTTCGTAGCCGCGGTTGGCAAGAGCAAGGGCCGAGGTCATACCGGCGATCCCGCCGCCTATTACCAGGGCCCTCGGGTCCACTTCGGACTGGATCGGTTCCTGCGGCTTGAGCAAGGCTGCCTTGGCAACACCCATTCGAATGAGATCCCTGGCCTTGGCGGTGCCTTTTTCCTTCTCATGCATGTGGACCCACGAGCACTGGTCGCGAATGTTCACCATTTCGAAGAGGTACGGGTTCAGTCCACCTTCCGCGCAAGTCCCGCGGAAAAGCGGCTCGTGAGTGCGCGGGGTACAGGAGGCGACCACCACCCGGTTCAGGTTCTGCTCCTTGATTGCGGCCTTGATTTCGTTTATGCCGTTTTCCGAGCAGGTGTAAAGGTTTTCCTTTACGTAGACAACGTTGGACAGGGTTTTCGCGTACTCGGCAAGCGACTTGACGTCAAGGTAGCCGGCGATGTTGCTGCCACAGTTGCAAACAAAAACTCCTATTCGGATTTTTTCTGCCAATTGAGCACCTCATCAGGCGGCAGGGCCGCCAACCAAGAAATCGACGCTCCGCGAGGCGGGCGCCCGGAGCCGGGGTTCCCCTGAGCCCTTAAAGCGGGGACTTCATCGCGCGCATGGCCCCGGCAGCACAGGGCGGGCGGGCGGGCTGGGGTCTCGACCCTTGCTGCCACGTTACGCCGTTGCCTCTAACGCCGCAGGCGAGCCTATAACGACCTCAGCGGCGCAAGCCGCAGCGCTGCTCGCCTGGGCGACCGATTCGGGAATGTCCATCGGCCCCTGGGCGCACCCGCACACGAAAATTCCCGGCCTGGTCGTTGCAAGCGGCGCCAGCGGGTCCGTTTTGATAAACCCGTTTGAGTTCAACTCAACTCCCGCAAGCTCGGCAAGCTTTGCGGCGCCGGCGCTCGGCACGCAGGCAGAAGCGAGCACGACCATGTCGAAGACCTGGCTCCTCACCTGCCGGTCGGTGGTTGATTCATACCAGACGATCGGGTTTTTCGTTCCATCTTCCGTGATTTCGGCCACGCGGCCGCGGACGTATTCAATGTTGGCCTGCAGCCCGCCTCGAAGCTTATATTCTTCAAAGCCGCGGCCAACCGCGCGAAGGTCCATACAGAAGATCGAAGAATGAACTTCCCGGTCGTGCTCGTTGGCGATCATCGCCTCTTTTACCGAGTGCATGCAGCAGTAGGAAGAGCAGAACCTATTGAACCGGAAATCCCGGGACCCCACGCATTGAATGAAAGCCAGCTTCCTGGCGGTTGTCGCAGCGGCTTTTTTGCGATTCATGGCCTCGAGCCGGACTTGAAGTCCCGCCAGTGACTCGGCCTGCTTCGCCCATTCGACGAGCGCCGGATCGGAGGCGCCCGCCTTTACTTCTTCGATTGCCTGCGCTGAATTTTTGCCCTGTTTTTCCTCGAGCTGCTTTACACGCCCGGAAAGCTTCCTGAGTTCTTTTCCGGTATCCTCTATTTCTTTTTCCAGAGCAAGTTCGGACGGCCGGTCCAGATGACCTGCCGTGGGGCCGGAGGCGCTCAGGAGCCGTTCGAATTCCAGGGCCGTGACCACGTTGTCGATCCGCCCGTAGCCGTATTCGGGAATGACCGACGGGTCGAAAACGTCATAGCCGGAAGCCATTACGATTGCCCCGGCTTCGATTTCGACTATTCTGTCCTTTTGCTCGAAATCAATGGCGCCGGCCTGGCAAGTCTTTGCGCATACGCCGCACTTTTTGCCCTGTCCCAACTGGCGGCAGTTGGGCGCGTCAATAGTGAAAACCGAGGGGATGCCCTGCGCGAAATATTTGTATATGGCCTTGCGCTGTCCGATTCCGGCGTTGAACACGTCAACGGCCATGGTCGGGCATTTTTCGGCGCATGACCCGCACCCGGTGCACAGATCTTCGTTCACGTAGCGGGCTTTCCTTCTTACGGTAATTTTGAAATTGCCCGCTTCACCGCTGATTCCCTCGATTTCGCTGTAGGCGAGAAGATTTATTTTGGGATGCCGACCGACATCCAGCAGCTTCGGCGATAGAATTCAGATGGCGCAGTCATTGGTCGGGAATGTCTTGTCGAGCTGAGCCATTCTGCCGCCAATGCTCGGAAGCCTTTCCACCATGTGCACCTGGATTCCCATTTCCGCCAGGTCCAGGGAGGCCTGAATTCCGGCGATCCCTCCGCCGATGACCAGTATGTCTTTACTCACGATTCACCTCGTTTAACGGGCTACGCCCCGGGCGCGGCCATACTTTCCGCAATCAGGGTGGTCAGGTCCTTTATCTCAAGCTTCATCTGCTCCAGATTCAAGAGCGCGCAGCTCAAGTGAATCTGGCACTTCGGGCAGGCGGTAACCAGAGTTTCCGCGCCGGTGGCCTTGGCTTCCCTGAGACGCTCGACCTGGATTTGCTTGGAGCAACTCGAACAGTTCGCCCAACCGGTGGTGCCGCAGCACACAGCGTTTTCCCGGTTTCGTTCCATCTCTTTGAATTCGCCGCCCACGAGGCTTTTCATGATCGAGCGCGGGCCGTCATAGACCTTGGCCATGCGTCCGAGGCGGCAGGGGTCATGATAGGTGTATGTTTTGGCCCCGTTTGACAGCTTAAGTGCGCCGTCGGCGATCATCTTCTCGAGGTAGTCGTAGAAATGGACCACTTCGAAGCCGAGGTCTCCAAAGTATTGCGGGTAGTGATTCTTGAAAGTGTAATATCCTTCCGGACAACTGAACACCACTTTCTTTGCGCCGCTGCTCCGGATGAGATCGATGTTTTTGGCCCCTAGCTTCCTGAACATTTCAGGTTTGCCGTTCCAGAGCATATCGTGCCCGCAGCAGGCTTCTTCGTCGGAGACAACCGGCGTAATCCCCGCTGCATTCAGTATTTTTATCACGTTCTTTCCGATCGTGAGGCTGTCCACGCCGAGGTCGCGAAAAATGACGTTGAAATAGGGCATGCAACCCACGAAGTAAAAGACTTCGCCCGCATCGGCGATTTTGCCTGCTTGCCTCGCCCAGTCGGTTTTTTTCTGCTTCACTCCCTGGACCTGGAGTTCCATGACCGTCTGGAGCATTCCGTGGTGAGTAAGAGTGGGCGCCAAGCCACGTTTGGCCGCCTCTTCCCTGAGATTTCGCATGAATTCGGGGAAATTGATGCTGGTGGGGCATCGTTCGAAACAACGCCCGCAGGTGAGGCAGGACCAGAGGTCCTTGTCCTGGAGAAGTTCGTCTCCCATCTCAAGGAGGGCCTTTTCCACGATCAGGCGCGGGGAAAAGGTCGGCAGCACCCGCGATACCGGACAACTCCCGGTGCAGACGCCGCAGTCGAGGCAGTAATAAGCCCTGTGCAGCTTTACGGATTCGCCTATATTCATGCAGCCACTCCAAAAGACGATTTTCCGAGCTCTATAATGTGGTTTGTAAACATAGTCACCACTTCGGCAAAGCGGGCGCCTTCGGCTGAGGAGACCCACTCGAGTTCGAGCCGTGTACGGTCGATCCCGAGCAGATCGAGCAGTTCGCGGACCATCTCAATTACGCGGGAAGCCTTTTTGTTACCATCCAGGTAACGGCAGTCGCCGATGTGTCAGCCGCTCACCAGGACGCCGTCAGCCCCCTTCTGGAACGCCCTCAGGATGAAGTCGGGGGAGACCCGCCCCGAACACATCACCCGGACGATCCGGACATTGGGCGGGTACTGGATACGGCTCACCCCGGCAAGATCCGCGCCGGCGTAAGCACACCAGTTGCAGCAAAAAGCGATTATTCTCGGCTTGAACTCCGCACTCATTTCATCTTCCTCGTGTTTATTTATTGGGTCAGCGCCGCATCGATCATGGTGAGCACCTCTTCATCATTGAAATGCCTGATGGAGGCCGCGCCGGTCGGGCATGCCACCGCGCAGACCCCGCACCCTTTGCAGAGCGCCTCCTGGATGGTGGAAAACTGTACGCCTTCGGCTTTTTCCGTCAACTGCGGCGCTCCATAAGGACAGACCTCAACGCATTTGCCGCACCCTCGGCACAGCGACTCGTCCACGCTCGACACCACCCCTTCGACCTCGATGCTCTTGCGCGCAAGCACGGTTGCCGCGCGAGCCGCAGCGGCCTGGGCCTGGGCGATGCTCTCGTCGATCGGCTTCGGGTAGTGCGCAAGCCCGCACACAAATATGCCGTCAGTTGCAAAGTCCACCGGGCGCAGCTTCATGTGCACCTCGAGGAAGAACTCGTCCTGGCTGAGCGGGACTTTGAAAAGCTGCCCCAGTTCCTCGGCCCCCTGCGTGTGGATGGCTGTCGCCAGGGTGATGAAATCCGGCATGAGGACAACCGGACGGCGAAGCACGTGGTCCATGACGCTAATTTCGAGAGATCCGTCCGGCGTTTCCGTTACCACGGGTTTATTTTCCAGGTCGTAGCGGATGAACATGACCCCAAGCCCGCGCGCTTCCCGGTATAAATCCTCGCGCTCCCCGTATGTGCGAATGTCACGGTAAATGATGTAGACGTCCATTTCGGGGCTGCGTTTTTTCAGCTCTACGGCCTTCTGAACCGAGAACGTGCAGCATATTTTGCTGCAATGCGGCCGCTCCGGCTCACGGGAGCCGACGCACTGGATGAACACGGCGCTCCGGGCATTCTTTACCGTACCTGTATCCCAGGCGTCCTCGAGTTCGTGCCATCGGAAAACGCGGCTGCTCTTGCCGTAGAGGTACTCTTCGGGTTCGAGCGCGTTGGCGCCGGTTGCAAGAATCGTTGCGCCATGAGCGATCTCGCTTTCCTGGCCGTTGGAGGCAACCGTGGTCATGAAGTTGCCGATGTAGCCCGAGGTCGCTTTGATGTTAGAGTTGAGATAAACCTCGATATTTTCGTTCCGGTCGACTTCGCTGACCAGCTTTTTAACATATTGGGATACGTCTTCGCCCTTCCACGTATTGCGAAGCTTCAGGGCATGCCCGCCAAGCTTATCCTTCGCCTCGACGATGTAAGCCTTGAAACCCTGATTTGCCAGGGTGAGGGCGCTCACCATCCCGGCCACTCCGCCTCCGACCACAAGCGCCGCCGGGGTAACAGGGACCGACGGCATGGGAAGCGGTTCGATGAGTTGGGCACGGGATACGCCCATCCGAACCAGGTCCTTGGCCTTTGCGGTTGCCTCAGCGGGTTCGGCCGCATGCACCCACGAACACTGATCGCGGATATTGGCCTGCTCGAAGAGGTACTTGTTCAGGCCGGAGTTACGCAGTGTCTCCTGAAAGAGCGGCTCATGGGTGCGCGGCGAGCAGGCGGCAACGACCACGCGGTTGAGGTTCTGCTCTTTTATGACTTGTACGAGCCTTGCCTGGGCGTCCTGGGAACAGGAGAAGAGGTTCTCCTGGACGTAGACGACATTTGGAAGCGTCTTTGCGTACTCTACGACTTCCGGAACCGCGACCACACTCCCTATGTTTACGCCGCAATTGCAGACGAATACGCCGATCCTGAGCGGCTCGGAGCTGACATCGCGCTCAGGCGGGAAAGTTTTTTCCCGCACCAGCGTGTTTCGCGCCACGGCAAGTTTGCTCGCGGCAGCGCCTGCGGCAGCCGAGGCTTCCATAACCGAAAGAGGGATGTCCTTGGGGCCCTGCAGTACACCGCACACGTAGATCCCGGGCTTGGTGGTCGCCACCGGGGCAAAGCTCGACGTGCTGGCGAACCGGTAGTGGTCCAAATCGAAGCCGATTTTTTCGGCGAGGTCCCTCGCATCCGGGGAGGATTCAAGACCGACCGAAAGGACGACCATATCGAATTCCTCGGTCATCATTTCTCCGGATTCGGTCACATAATTGAGCTGAAGATTATCGGAGCCGACAACCGGGTCAACCGTGTGAACGCGGGACCGCAAGAACCTGATTCCGTTGTTTTGGGCCCGCGTGTAATACTGCTCGAACTCCTTGCCGTAAGTCCGCATGTCCATGAAAAAGATTGCCGCATCGAGATCGCCCATGGCGTGTTCCTTGGCTATCACGGCCTCTTTTATGGCGTACATGCAGCATACGCCGGAGCAGTAGCCGTTGTCGCAGCGGTTCATGTCGCGGGAGCCGACACATTGGAGCCAGGCGATCCGCTTTGGGTGTTCGTGTGTTTGGAGCTTTTGCATTTCCGCGATTTCGGCACGCAGATTTTCGATCTTTTCGGCATCTTCCGGCCGGGCCTGCCTTTCGAGCTTTTTCAGCTCTTTTTCCGCCGACTCGATCTGCGCCTCGCGCTGCAAGTCGGAGGGCCTTACCAGGTGCCCCATGGTCGGACCACCCGCACTGAGAAGCCGTTCGAATTCGAGCGCAGTTACAATGTTGGGATGGTTGGCATAACTGTAAGTATCGAACCGGGTGGGATCGAAAGCTTTAAAGCCCGGCGCGGCGATGATGGCGCCGACGTGTAGTTCCAGTTTCCCGGGCGACTCATCGTGATTTACAGCCTTTGCAAGACAAGCCTCGACACACTGGTAGCATTCGGAACAGATCCCGCAACTGAGACATCGCGCCGCTTCGGCCCTTACCTGCTCTTCGGTGAATCCCAACTGCACTTCTTCGAAATTGCCGGTGCGGATTTCCGGAGAAACAACGGGCATACGCGCGCGCGGAATTCTGTCATAGCCTTCAGTCGAGACTTGCTCGACGGCTTGCCATTCCTTTTCGCGCCCCTCGCCAAGATTTTCCCCGCGGATGTATCGGCCCATCGAAATTGCCGCCTGCTTGCCCGCGGCAATTGCTTCGATTACCGTCCGGGGGCCGGTTACCGCATCGCCGCCCGCAAAAATGTCAGGATCGTGGGTTTGCAGCGTGAGCGGATCGATTCTCATCGTGCCCCAATCGGTAAGCCGGCAGGCGCACTCTTCGGTAAGGCAGGCCCAGTCGGATTCCTGGCCGATGGCCGGAACCACCGCGTCCACTTCCATGATGAACTCGGACCCCGGAATGGCCACAGGTCGCCTTCGCCCGCTTGCATCCGGCTCCCCGAGCTGCATTCTTATGCATTCAACGGCCTTTACCCGCCCGTTTTCCCCTATAATTCGCCTGGGGTCGGTGAGGGTCATGATCCCGATGCCTTCCTCGCGGCACTCGTGGATTTCTTCATCGTTGGCGGGCATTTCCTTCTCGCTTCGCCGATAGATAATAAAAGGCTTGCTCGAGCCGTTTCGAAGGGCCGTTCGCACGGTATCCATCGCAACGTTTCCCCCGCCTATGACAGCCACGCGATCGCCCAGGGGGACCTTTTTGCCCAGATTTATGTCTCTTAGGTATTGAACTCCGGGGACCACCCCTTCGATCTCTTCGCCGGGGATGCCGAGCGGTTTGCATTCCTGGGCGCCTATACCCATGAAGAATGCCTTATATTCCTGCTCTCTCAGTTGAGAGATGGTAAAGTCTTTGCCGATCTCGACCCCTGTTTTGAACTCTACGCCCATGTCCCGCATGACCTGGATTTCGGCTTCGATTATGTTTTTCGGGAGCCTGTAGGAAGGAATGCCTACGGTCAGCATGCCTCCGAGCACGGGGAGTTTTTCAAAAACCGTTACCCGGTATCCTTCGATTGCCAGGTAATAGGCGCACGATAGGCCTGCCGGACCCGAACCGATGATCGCCACCTTCTCGTTCCGTTTCTCTTTTATCTGCGGGACGAACCTGGTCTCGGATCTCAGGTCCAGGTCAGCCAAAAAACGCTTGATCGAATCGATCGCCACCGGCTCGTCAAGCTCGCCCCGCATGCAGGCGCTCTCGCAGGGATGGTGGCAGACGCGGCCGCATATGGCGGGCAGCGGGTTTTCTTCCTTGATGAGCTTTAAGGCCTCCTGATATTTGCCCTGAGCAGTCAAAGCCACATACCCCTGGACCGAAATATGCGCCGGGCAGGTTGCCTTGCACGGGGAGGTGCCGCGTTTTTCAATGGCGAATGCTCCGGGCACTGCCTGGGGGTACTTGCGAAATGCCGCCCGGCGAAGATCGAGACCCTCGTTGTACTCATTCTTAAGCTCGATGGGACAGACTTTCGCGCATTCGCCGCAACCCGTACATTTGGAGGGATCCACATACCGGGGCTTCTGCAAAATCTCTATGGTGAAATTTCCCGACTCACCGGTAACTTTCTCAACTTCCGACAGGGTAAGAAGCTCGATATTGAGATGCCGGCCGACCTCGACCAGCTTGGGGGAGATAATTCACATTGCGCATTCGTTGGTGGGGAAAGTCTTGTCCAGTTGGGACATGCCTCCGCCAATTGCGGAGGATTTTTCGACCAGATAAACATAAAAACCGCTGTTGGCAAGGTCGAGCGCCGCCTGCATGCCGGCTATGCCGCCGCCGACGACCAGGACCGAACCGACGACCGTACCATTGTCAGACGCTTTGCCTGTCATACTTCCTCCTGATGCAAATTGAGGGAGGCTGCAAATCGGATGGGTGGAACCCGATTGGAATCGAAATACCTTCCAGACGGCCTGAGTCCCTGAACAAAAAAAAAGCGCTGATTCATAACCCTGGCAGGAGGATTCGTCAAGAAGAGCTAACCTGGAACAGAACGAGGGCTTGGAAATCAGTACCGCTTTCGAGTATTAATAGTGACATGAAATCGTTATGGAAGGCAAGGGGAATATCCGAAATATTCGGGCGGCGGGGCTTGGGAACCGGGACCGCCGACCAGGATCTCGACGCTCCGCGAGGCGGGCGCTTGTGGGGCTAATGACGAGTTGTCCGGACGAGACGATGGGTTGGCGAGCTGTCGGGATTTCTTCAGGGGCCCCGCAGCAGGCGCGGCGCCATGGCCAGGGTGGACGAACCGGAGGGCCGGCTTCCGTATTGGAATAGGAACGCTGTTGAAAAAGCTCATCTAGAACCGATAGAATGCTTGCATCGGAACGCAAATGTCTCTTATAGTGCCGAAGACCACTTTGTTTGCGTCCGGAAAGGGTCCTTTGCCGCCCCCGGATCAGGGCCGGGGCAGGCTCTGGCGGTGTCAATCTTCGGGCTTGCTTTTATTTTTCATTCGCGGGAGGCCTCGAATACGATATGGCGGTTGCCGCAAAAATGAGCCAGTTTATGGAAAAATCCTCGTGGATTCGCAGGATGTTCGAGGAGGGGGCACGCCTGAAAAAAATTCACGGGGGGGACAAAGTCTTCGATTTCAGCTTGGGAAACCCTAACGTTCCGCCTCCGGACATAGTTCGCGAGAAACTGATCGAGCTGGCCAAAAGCGAAGAACCCGGAAAGCATGCGTATATGCCAAACGCGGGCCTTTTTTCCACCCGCTCGGCCATGTCCGCCTATTTTTGCCAGGAGTTTTGCATCTCGCTGGCGCACGAGCAGGTAATCGTAACGTGCGGGGCTGCGGGCGGCCTCAACATCATTTTCAAGGCGCTGCTCGATCCCGGTGACGAAGTGCTCTGCCCCGCTCCCTATTTCGTGGAATACGCATTTTACGCGGACAATCACGGCGGAGTCCTCAAAACCGTGCCCACACTCGATCCGGACTTCAACCTCGACCTGGACCGTATGGAAGAAGCGATCGGGCCGCGCACCAAGATCGTGCTCATCAATTCTCCGAACAACCCGACCGGGCAGGTGTATCCGGAGGAGTCCATCGCACGGCTGGGGCAGATTCTCCTGGCAAAAAGCAGCCGGTTCGGCCATGTGATTTATCTGGTCTCCGATGAGCCCTACCGGAAGATCGTTTACGACAACTGCTCTGTCCCGTGCGTCTTTTTGCACTACCCGAATTCGCTGATTACAAGCTCATACTCCAAGGAGCTTTCTTTGCCCGGCGAGCGCATAGGCTTTGTAGCGCTGAGTCCCTCCGCCGAGGAGGGAAGCAAAATCATCGATGCGCTCACGCTGGCGAACCGCATTCTTGGCTTCGTGAACGCGCCAGCTTTCATGCAGCGGCTCGTAGTGGAGCTCCAGGGAGTCTGCGTGGATGTCGATATATACAAGGCCAAAAGAGACCGGCTCGTTAACGCTCTCACGGGGTTCGGCTACGAACTGGCGGTCCCGCGGGGGGCTTTTTATCTTTTTCCCAGAAGCCCGCTTCCCGATGACATCCAGTTCGTTCGACTCCTGCAGGAAGAAAACATCCTGTGCGTGCCCGGGAGCGGATTCGCAGGGCCTGGCCACATCCGGATCGCTTACTGCGTCGATGACTGGACGATTGAAGGGGCCTTGCCGGGATTCGAAAGGGCCTTGAAGCGTTCCAAAGGTATCTAGGAACGACATTCAGGAGGGCAAGGATGCGAAAGAAGCTCATTTTTCAAAGAAATCTCCGCAAAGGTGGAGGCGTGGGGCCCCCGTATCTTAAGTACTTGGTGATCACGGCAGTGAGCCTCACTATCCTGGTGGTCGTAGTGCCCTACCTTATAAAAGGAAAGAGCAAAGGGGTCCCCCAAAGGCCCGTTCCCAAAAAGGGAGCGATTACAAAAGAGATCCCAAAACAGCCAGCGAGATCGGCGCCTGAGAAGCTTTCGGAACTGGGGAAGCCCGCCGAACAGGCCAGACCTCCTGAGACCAAACCACTCCAACCGGCAATGACGCCTGAGGCCATAAAGCCGATGGAGGTCCAGCTTGGGCCCAAACCGACGGAATGGGGCCTGGTTGCTCCTCAAAAACCATCTACAGCGGAAGCGCCATCGGAAGGCAATGCCACTGCTCCCGAAAACGCCCCTTCGACCCAATCGGCCAAACCTGCGCCAAAAGACCTGTTCCCCAAAAAGAACGCTCCACCCGAAGCACCTGCGACCGCAGCACTGACGGGGTCGGCCAAAACGGGAGCAAAAGCCGGCCCCCCGACCCCTCCAGCAATACCGGCCCCCCCGACCCCTCCAGCAAAACCGGCCCCTTCGACGGAAAAGGGAGGTTATGCGGTTCAGGTTGGAACGATCTTCAAAGAGAGGTCGCAGGCTGAAAGAGTTCGCAAGGACCTGGCGGAAAAGGGCTACAAGGCGGTGACTCGCACCGCTGCCGACGGGCGTGGCTATATTGTTGCTACAAGCCCGGGATCCGAGAGTAAGGCATACACGCTCCTGGAACAGATGAAAATTCAGGGTTTGAACGATACGAAAGTAATCAAGGTGAGCCCGGGCTCGTAACTGGTAAAATAAGCCGGTTTCGGGAGGAGCGAATCGAAATGGCCTGCCCGGCCCGGGCCGCCTGCCAGATGGAGACAGAAAAGCAGACCCCGGGGTCCGGACACGCCCTGCGCCGGTTTTCGTTGGGGATAATTTCCTCCCCCCGCCGGCGCCGAAGGCATGGCCTGGGGACCGGGCGGGCTGCCGATCCCGGCTGCGGCCCCGCCGCCTAAAGCGCCCCTTTGGATGAAGGTATTCCACCGCGGCGGGGATCCAACGATGCGGCCATGCTCAGCGCGCGGGCAAATGCCTTGAAGGCCGCCTCGAGCATGTGATGAGTGTTGCTTCCGTACAATATTCGGACATGCAGGGTGACTCCGCCGTTCTGGCAAAAGGCCCTGAAGAACTCAGGGGCAAGTTGGGTTTCAAATTCCCCGGTCCGGTCGGCCATCGGCGGGCTATTATAGACCAGGAACGGGCGGTTTGACAGATCCAGGCTGACTGAGGCAAGCGCCTCATCCATCGGGACCGTGAAATGCCCGTAGCGGACAATACCCTTTCGGTCGCCCAGCGCTTTCGAAAGAGCCAGGCCGAGACAGATGCCGATGTCTTCGACGGTGTGGTGCGCGTCGACTTCCAGGTCGCCGGTTGCCTTGATCTTCAGGTCGAAGAGCCCGTGGACCGCAAAAAGAGTCAGCATGTGGTCAAGAAATGGGACCCCCGTATCGAGGTCGGCCCCGCCGGTTCCATCGAGGGCAATCTCTGTGGAAATTTGAGTTTCTTTGGTGCTTCTTGACACGGTGCCAATTCGTTGCCCAGCCATAAGCGACCCTGCCTCTCCACTTGGTGACCGAACCCGGTTAGTCTTGCGCCTCATCACACGCGCACACAATACATTCTAATCAGGAAAATTCAAGAAATTCATTTACAGGGGAGTGGCGCGGAGGAACGGAGCCGGGATTATGTCAGGCTGGACGAGCGGGAGGACCGGAAACAGTCCCGCTGCACGCTCACAGGAGAGCGGCAAAAAGGCCGGGCGGCAATTCCGGGCCGAGAGCCATATTCGGCGGGAAAACGACATTTGGGTTCGGTCACGGCGGTTCCTGGATCACCGGTCATCGCCAACCTCGGGTTAGAATCTTGCCTGACGGCGATGTACGAACCTGAGGTAGATGCGGTAATCCCCGGACTCGACGCCACGGGGAATTTTTTGCCCTTCCGGGACGAGAAGCGTGATGATGCGACCGCTTGACGCCCCGCCCGAATCGGTGGTTTCCCTTTTGTCCCTGATTTCCAAAAGCCTCGCCTCCACCGACTGCGGTTCGGCCTCCGTCCTGTATTGGGCCGCGGCACCCATTTTAACGGTTTCGCCTATGACGATCCTCATGGCCTGCTCCTAAGTTAAGGTTCTAGAAGAGCTATCGGCCGGATCACTCATCTACTTTAAAGCAAATAATTCATACCGGAAACCAGCCTGAAAAGACCGTGCCGTGCGACTCTCGGATCTGCGTAGATCCTATCGAGACCGCCTCCGACAAGTGGAGCACGCTGGCCTGGCGCGTGTTCGCGCGGGAAAGAGGGGCCGCGAACGACGACCCAACCATCATCCGGCACCTTCGTGACCTGGCGGCCCTCGAAAGCCATATCGCGCGGGAACATCGGGATTCCCGGCGCTGGCGCGGCAAACGGCGGAGGCCCACACCGGCAGGGCAGGGGAGGCAGTACCGGGTAACGCTAAGGACCGCCTGGCCTCAATGCTTGAGCACCTGCGCGATGACAAGCTGTGGGCGGCGGAGTATGAAACCTTCGTGCTGCAGGTCTCCTTTGCCAAACCGGAGGAGACGATTTCATTCGCGGAGGCATTCGCGGCTACAAGGCGGCTGGTGAAATTGGTTATGCGTTCGTAAGTAAAAGCACCATGGATAAATTTTGATTAACTGGAAAATTTGTTGTATTTTGCCTATTAGCAAAACTAGACTACTTGTTGTTGCCCAAATGAGAAGAAAGAGGGGGTAAGTAATTATCATTGATTTAACTAACATACCAGAACGTACTCACCCTGATTAAGGCACACTTGGCGCCCAAGAGACCTGTATCTACAAGGGAGTGGAAGAACAATAGGATGAATGAGTCAAAGCACAACGGGAATTTCTTGAATTTTCCAGGTTATATGACGCAAGTTTAGTGTGAAAGCCCGTTCAGCCTGCGAAGACCAGGGCAGTCCCTTATGCGTGTCTCGAAAAGTTCGGGTGGGCTGCGCTTCGCTTAGCCCACCACTCCTTTTCATGGTCTCAGGGTGTGCAGTGGGTACATGAGCTACTGCTTTATCCCTTCAGCTTTGGCCACCTTTGCCCAGGTATCGCGGAGCGTGACCGTGCGGTTAAATACCATTTTGTCCGGTGTGGAATCGGGATCTACGCAAAAATATCCAAGCCGCTCGAACTGATACCTGCTGCCTGCGGGCGCTCCGGCGAGGCCCGGCTCCAGTTTGGCGGCTTCGATCACTTCGAGGGAATCGGGGTTGATAAAGTCCTTAAAAGTCGATCCGTCCTTTTCTTCCGAGGGATCGGCCCGGTTGAGCAGCTTGTCGTAGAGCCGGATTTGGGCGTCTATCCCGTGAGCGACTGAAACCCAGTGGAGCGTGGCTTTGACTTTGCGGCCGTCAGGCGGCGAATCTCCTCCCCGGGTGGCGGGGTCATAAGTACAGCGCAGCTCGACTACCTCGCCCCGCTGATCCTTAATCACATCTACGCATTTTATGAAATAGGCGTAGCGGAGCCTCACTTCACGCCCCGGAGAGAGCCGGAAAAACTGCTTGGGCGGATTTTCCATGAAATCATCGCGCTCGATATAGATAACCCTGGAGAAGGGCACCTTCCGGGCGCCGGCGGAAGCATCTTCGGGGTTGTTTATCGCCTCGAGCTGCTCGACCTGGTGTTCGGGATAGTTTTCGATAACTACCTTCAGCGGCCGCAGAACTCCCATCACACGTTGCGCCCTCAGGTTCAAATCTTCCCGGACGCAGTATTCCAGCAGGCTAAGGTCAACCAGACTCTCGCGCTTGCCTACCCCGATCCGCTCGCAGAAGTTTCGGATCGCCTCGGGCGTGTATCCGCGCCGCCTCATGCCCGCAAGCGTGGGCATTCTCGGGTCGTCCCATCCTGCCACATAGTGTTCCTGAACAAGCTGCAGGAGTTTTCGCTTGCTCATGACCGTGTAGCTCAGGTTCAGGCGCGCAAATTCAATCTGCTGAGGACGGCTGGGAACCTCTATGTTATCCAGATACCAGTCATAGAGCGCCCTGTGGTCCTCGTACTCCATCGTGCAGATGGAATGGGTGATGCCCTCGAGGGCGTCCGACTGGCCGTGCGCGTAATCATACATCGGGTAGATGCACCATTTATCTCCGGTCCGCCAGTGCGCCATATGGCGGATGCGGTACATCACCGGGTCTCGCAGGTTGAGGTTCGGAGAGGCCATATCGATTTTTGCCCGAAGCACGAGCTCGCCGTCGGCGAACTCGCCCGCGCGCATACGCTGAAAAAGGTCCAGGTTCTCAGCGACCGGCCGGTCCCTGAACGGGCTTTCCTTTCCAGGCTCCGTGAGAGTCCCCCTGTAATCCCGTATTTCATCTGCGCTCAGGCTGTCCACGTAGGCACTGCCCGCCCTTATCATGTCGATCGCCCACTCGTAGAGCTGCTCGAAATAGTCGGATGCGTGGTAGAGCCGGTCGTCCCAGTCGAACCCGAGCCACCGCACGTCATTCATGATGGAATCGACGTACTCCACTTCCTCCTTGCCGGGATTGGTGTCATCGAACCGGAAATTGCAAAGCCCCCCGAATTCGGCTGCAAGCCCGAAATTGAGGCATATGGATTTCGCGTGGCCGATGTGCAGGTAACCGTTGGGCTCGGGGGGAAAGCGGGTCAGCACTTTCCCCCCGTGTTTTCCTCTCTTCACATCATCGACAATTATGTTGCGAATAAAATTTGGCGGGACCTTCGTTTCGACGCCGTTCATCTTATTTTTCTCCGTCTGAGTTGGGCATGTCTTGGACTCCGATCTGGTTGGAGGTCTACAAAGATAAGCTCCCAGCAGGAATATAGCCAATTATAACCAACCATGATCATTGGAGAGAATGCGAGAGATGCAAAGTTTTCGGTGTCGCACCCTGCTTTAATCCATCTGAATGAACCGGCTTACCTGCCTGTTGACGCTGGCGTAAATTTCCTCGTCCGTCCCGAAAATATCCACGATGCACTTATGGTCGATAAGCTTTTCCACAACGTAAGCCGTAACGAACAGGCTGACGAAATTGGGGCGAGGAACCAGGGTCCGAAGGTTAGCCGTCTGGTACTGGATTTCGAATTCCTCCAAGTCCAGGATCTTTTGAAGGGCCAACCGAATCTGATCCTGCAAGTCTGCTTTGCTGATGGTCTCGATCAGACGTTCTTCGATCAGCTTCATGGAGATCCTGTCGGCCAGTTCATCAATATTGTTGCGAAGCTGATTCATGGCATGATACCGCTGGGACTCTTTCTGATGATCCAGTTTTGATATCACCGCGGATTCTCTTGCATTTGGCCTGTATTCTCTTCCCACGCCATTTCCTTTCGATATTTGTCATCCTGCCTGTTGTGAACCGCGCTTATGGCTCTTCACGCCCATATGACTGCCGGTTGATTATCGCAGCCAGATATCCAGCCCCGAAGCCATTGTCAATGTTTACAACGCAGACGCCCGGAGAACAAGAATTAAGCATCCCCAGCAGGGCCGCGATACCGCCAAAACTCGCCCCGTATCCCACACTGGTCGGAACCGCAATCACAGGCCCCTTGACCAGGCCCGCCACAACGCCCGGCAGCGCACCTTCCATCCCGGCGACCACCACGTAAACGCTGCCCTTGCGCAATTCCTCCCACGCGCTAAGCAGCCGGTGGAGGCCGGCAATTCCCACGTCGTAGTTGCGCCGGACTATGTTGCCCATGAACTCGGCAGTCAGCGCCGCCTCTTCAGCAACCGCCATATCCGAGGACCCGGCACAGATTACATGAATCGTTCCTTCCGGAACAGGTCCGGTGGACGTTTCCTGTTTCACGGTGAGCGCCCGGGCCTGCGGGTGATAGTCCATCGGGCCGATCAGGGCAATGATTTCCTCGGCCTTCTGTGTGTCCACCCTCGTAATCAGTATATTGCTGCCAAATTCCAACATGGATCGAGCGATCGCGGCGATCTGCTCCGCCGTTTTACCTTCTCCATAGATGACCTCGGCAAATCCGCGGCGCAAACGACGATGGTGATCCACCTTGGCGAAACAAAGATCTTCGAAGGGCAGCTTCTCGAGGTATTCGAGCACTTCCTCCATGGTCCTGCCGCCCTCTTTGAACGCCAGCAGAGTTTCCTCTATTTTCTCCATATCAGTGTGCTTCCGGCAAAGATTCCAAAATCAGCTCAACCTGCCTTCCAACTACGCCCTTAAATGAATTTAGTGCTCTGTAAGCGGCCTCGCCACTTTTTCTGAGACCCTCCATATCCCCCAGCCACTTTTTCCACTGGGAAAAAAGATCTACCGGGTCGAGCGCCTGAAAGCTCCCGCCGAAATCGCGCAGGATTCTATGTTCATGCAGGACTTTTTTCAAGTGAGGACCGTAAAAAACGGCCTTTGACCATGCCGCCGGCTCTAAAATATTGTGACCCCCGACAGGCTCGAAGGTGCCGCCGCAGAAGATGAGGTCCCCGGCCGAATAGAGGTCAAAAAGCGCGCCTATGCGGTCAACGAGCACCACCGGAGCAGTCCGCGCGCGCGAACCCCCTTCGATTTGGGTGAGCAAGTCATAGGCGATGTTTTCCCTCGCGAGCCACTCGGACATTTTCGGGATATTTTTCATATGCCGGGGAGCAAAGATCGCCAGAAGACCGGTTGAAAAATGGCTAAGTCGCTGGAACACCCGCAAAAGTTCGATTGATTCCGACCCGCGAAGGCTGCCTCCGATGAGGACCGGCCCATTTCCTATGCTCAGCATCTTTTTCCAATAATCTGCCCTGTCCGGACATGCTTTGCGGGTCAGCGCCTCGTATTTTGAACTGCCAAGCGTCAGGATTTTGCGGGGCTCAGCACCCAGCAGCACAGCCCTCTCCATATCTTCCCATGAGTGCATGGCCATATATGTAAACTGATCGAAAACCGGTCGGAAAAGGGGCGAAAAAAGCCTGTAGAACCGCTGGGAAGACTCCAAGATGCGGCCGTTGAGCAGCAGGGCGGGGATTTTTCTGCTGTTCAATTCGTGGAAAAAATTAGGCCAGAATTCGGTCTCGAAGTTAATGAAAAGGTCCGGCCCAATGGTGCTTATCGCTCTTGATACGCAATTGGAAAAATCCACAGGAAACGGAAAGACGGGAATCCCCGCAGGGAGTTGATCACGGGCAAACTTGAGGCCTTGAGGGGTACCCACTGACACGGAAACCGCCGCATTCGGCAATCTTGTCTTGAGCCCTGCCAATGTGGGTATTGCACCCGTTACCTCGCCGACCGATACGGCATGGCACCAGATTCGCGGCCTTCCGGGGCCAATTGCCGAGCCATCGTAGAACCCGAGTCTTCCTCTTTTGAATTCAAGGTCCATCAGTGACTTGCGTGAAAGGAAATCCATAACCGTGGATTCAATGGTGTTCAGAAAAAAATTGTATACGGAGCTATAAAAATACGGGATCAACTCTCCTCCTGTTTGCCGCCCTTTTCCACTCCCCCGTCCCCAAAGGCGTCATATGGAAATTCTTCGGGCCACTCCGGAAAACCTTCCCATAGAGCGCCTTCAGTTCCGCATGGAGACACGAAGGCCCCTTCCATCCGTGCGCGTAAAAGATCGTCTAACAGTATATTTCTTTTTTCTTTCGAGACTTTCATGATTTAAGCCGGTTCTTCAAAACCCCGTCAGTTTTCGTAAATTACTGTTCATCTACTGTTGAGAAAATGTATGAAACCATTCACCCGGGACGGCATCGTCCCACCCTTCACAGAAATCGTCAATGGATTGTTAACTCGTATCTGCTTAAATTTCGACCGGTTAACAATTTTTTTGACAATCCTCAGACCCCTTACTAATATTATGAATCTTTTATATGCGTAAAAAAACAAAAACAATAAAAACATCGAATCGAGGGATAGCATGAAATTCCAGGTGGAAAAGGCAAGCCTTGTCCAAGTCCTCCAAAGAATCCAGAGCGCTACAGAAAAAAAAACCACAATGCCCATTCTGAACAACTGCCTGATAAAGGCGGCTGAGGATGGAACCGTCGAGTTTTCGGCAACCGACCTGGAGATCAGTCTGTGGACAAAAACGGGGGCGCACGTAGATACGGAGGGAAAAACTACGGCCTCGGCGCGAAAGCTTCTGGAAATAGTCCGCGAAATCCCCCAGGAAAGGATATCTTTCGATCTTGACGCTCCGCGAGGCAGGCTGCTCGTCCAGGCCGGACGCTCCCGATTCGAGCTTTCCACCATTGCAGCCGAAGATTTTCCAAACATAAATCTTTACCAGGATTTACCGCTCACAGGCTGCGATACTGATGTTCTCAAGCGCGCGCTCCAAAAGACACTCTACAGCATCCCAATGGAAGAGGAAACATTTTCCACGCCTGGACTTCTGTGGCATTTGACCGATGAAAACGAATTCCGGTTCGTTTCATCCGACGGGCACAGGCTTTCGTATTACGAGGCTCCTGCCGGAGCGTTCCCCGGGCTTGAAATGACAAGGGAAATAATAGTGCCCCGAAAAGCGGTCCAGGAAATACACCGCTTGCTTGAGAAAGAGACCGAGGCGGCCATCGGAGTGGATGAAAAATCGCTCGTGCTGCGAACCCCGAGCACATTATTGAGCACTCTTCTGCTCGATGCGGAATTCCCGGAATATGAGATGATTATTCCGGCCGAGAGGCCCTTTGCAATTTTGGTGGCGACCGAAGTCCTCTACCCTGCCCTTAAACGGGTTGCCCTCGTAACCGATTTCACTTACAGACACGTCAAATTCAATATCAGCAAGAACTCCCTTGAACTCGAATCCGGAAACCCGGAACTGGGTAACGCCAACGACATTATCGACATCGAATATGAGGGCGCGGATTTCAGCGTGGCTTTTAACGTTAAGTACGTCATGGACAGCATTTCGGTGATGGAAAGCCCGACAATCAGGTTCGAGTGGGTAGACCAGTTCCACGGCGGTATATTCCTGGCGCCCGAAGATCCGGGGTATTTCAGCCTTATTATGCCGATGGTGGTATGACGTTCCAATAAAAATGGCCGGCAAAGCTCCGGCCATTTTTGTTGGAATTATCCAACCTTTTTGTTCCGCACCACAACGCAAGCCTGATATTTTTAATCAGCCTGCCTCCTGATAAAAGTTGGAATGCTCAAATCTTCTTCTTCGTGACTGCGGCTGCCTCCGGTGATCATCTGGAGGAGGGTCCTTCTTTTCTGCTGCGGTTGTTGCGGTTCGGCTTCGGGTTCGACCTGTTCCATTGCCTGAGCCGCTTCGCTCACAGGGAGTCTTTGCCGCACGCTCGGCGGCACCTGGAGAAGGTCGTAATCGATTACGGGCACAACCCCTTCGGGCCTCATTCTTCTCAGGGGCCGGACCGCTGGAGCTTCGACGGTTTTTTTCTGCTCGATCTTTCCAATGCCCGTAGCGATCACTGTGACGCGGATTTCATCTTCCATAGTATCGTCGATAACCATGCCCAGGATGATATTTGCTTCCTCAGTAACCTCTTTTTGAATGATCGACAGGGCTTCTTCGAATTCATGCATGCCGAGATCGGGGCTGGCCGAAATGTTGATCAGAGCTGCGCGCGCGCCGTGAATCGAAATATCTTCGAGAAGCGGGCTTGAAATCGCCTGCTGGACGGCCTGCGAGGCCCTGTTCTCGCCGCGCCCGACGCCGGTGCCCATCAGGGCAAGACCCATTTCGGCCATCACTGTTTTCACGTCGTTGAAGTCAACGTTAATATAGCCCTGCTTTATTATCAGATCCGATATGCCCTTTACGGCATACAGCAGCACGTCGTCGGCCCGCTTTATCATTTCGAGGAAAGTGGAACGCTTGTCCGCCAGGCAGAGGAGGCGGTTGTTAGGGATGGTGATAAGAGTGTCCACCGTTTGCTGGAGGGATTTGAGACCATCCTCGGCATGACGGAGCCGGACTTTTCCCTCAACCTGGAAAGGCTTGGTTACAACCGCCACGGTGAGCGCACCACTTTCCTTGCAAATCTGCGCCACGATCGGGGCGCCGCCTGTCCCGGTGCCGCCGCCCAATCCGGCTGTTATGAAAACCATGTCGCTTCCGGTGACTGCTTGACGAATCTTTTCGATCTCCTCCTGGGTCGCCTTGGCGCCCATTTCGGGTCTGCCCACCTGCGCCAAGGCCCTTGGTCAAAGTGGTTCCAAGCTGAATTTTTGCCGGTGCGAGATTTCTCTCGAGCACCTGCCAGTCGGTATTGGCGGCAATAAAGTGAACTCCATCGAGCCCAGCCGAGATCATATTGTTAATGGCATTGCCGCCCGCACCCCCTATTCCCAAAACGGTAATCTTGGCCTTGTTGCCGACTCCGGCTTGTTCCATCGTCATCTGTTCCATTGTTCCCATCCCCCTTTGGTCGCTTTTCTTACCAGAACCTCTCCGCCTGAAAAGCTCTCCCTATTCAAAAACAGCCAGCCGCTTCACTCCCTGCCAGAAAGGCAAAAGGCAATAGTACAAAAATCCACATTCTACATTTTTTCTTTTGCCTTCCCTTGGTCCTTTCATCAGACAAAGCCGCCTCTTACCAAAATTCCCTCCACCACCGCTTGAGAGCTCCCCAGATAGATCCCACTTTGCCGCGCGAAGCCCGCATCGGCATCCCGCCTCCTCGATCTTTTCCGTAAAGCAGAAGCCCGGCGGCCGTTGAGTAGATCGGGTTCTTAACGACATCGCCCAGACCGCCGAAATTGCATGGAACCCCGATTCTCACCGGCATGTCGAACACTCTCTCGGCAAGCTCGCGAATTCCCGGCAGAAGAGATACGCCGCCCGTGAGGACCACCCCGGCGTGCAGCGATTCAATGAATCCCGACCGGACCAGTTCCCATTCGATAATGTCCAGAATCTCCTTGACCCGCGCCTCGATAATCTGGGTGAGAATCGACTGCGCCAGTTGGCGCGGCTTTTGGCCGCCAACCGATCCGACTTCGATGACTTCCTGCTGGTCGACCGCCTCAACCAGGGCGCAGCCATACTTTTTTTTGATCTTCTCGGCCTCGTCCATCGCACACCGCAGACCCACGGAGATGTCCGAGGTAATATGGTTTCCACCAAGTCCGACAACAGTTGAGTACCGGATTGCATTGTTCAGGAAGACCGCTATCTCGCTTGTCCCTCCGCCGATGTCTATCAGGGCGACGCCAAGTTGCTTTTCGTCAGAGTCCAATACGGCCCCGCTCGAGGCCAGGGACTCCAGAACAACGTCCTGAACCTGCAATCCAGCCCGCTCGCAGCATTTCACAATGTTTTGAACCGCGCTTGTCATCGCGGTTATTATATGGACCTTTGCTTCCAGTCGAACTCCCGCCATTCCGATCGGATGGAGAATGCCATCCTGGTCATCGACAATATACTGCTGGGGCAGAATGTGCAATATCTGCCTGTCGACGGGAAGGGCGATCGTTTTTGCCGCGTCCAGAACTCTTGCTACATCCGACTGTGTTACCTCGCGGCTCTTTATGGCGATCACCCCGTGGCTGTTCAAGCTCTGGACGTGGGTCCCGGCAACACCCGCGAAGACCGAAGAAATATCGCACCCGGCCATGAGCTCGGCTTCTTCGACCGCTTTTTTTATGGAATTGACCGTCTGGTCTATGTTTACTACGACTCCCCCCCTCAGGCCGGCTGATGGATAGGTCCCCACGCCCACTACATCTATCCCCTCCGTGGTGACCTCTCCGACCACGGCGCAGACTTTAGTGGTCCCAAGGTCCAGGCCGACGATCAGTTCCTCTTTCTTTGCCATGGGGATCCTTTCAAACTCCCTTTGAGCCGGGCCTTTGAGGGAAAAGCGCGCAATGTGGATGCACGATATCCGATCAGCCCGGCTGCCTTGCCGGCCCCCGAAGCGGCCGAGGGACCGGAAAGCGTCCCTCCAGGTATGCCTTGCCCGGATAATCCAGATCGATTCCGGTCACAAGATCGGTCCAACCCCGCTCGTTCAGGGTATTTATTACCTTCTTAAGCTTTGTAATCTTTTGCTCGAAAGCGTCCTTCCCGATATCGACCGGAACGGCCCTTTCGCCCAGAACCAGCGTGAACCCGGTTTCGCTCCATCGGCATTCGTTTATGGCGGTCCCCGAAAGCCAGCTTTTCGAATTATCGATGGCCGACAGGAGTTGCTTTATCTTTTCCAAGCTGCGCGCCGCAACCGGATCTCCCTTCTTGAAACTCGAGCCGCAAAGCCCGGTTATCAACGGGAGCGACTCATTTTTATCCGGAGTCGCATCAGAGAACAGAATGCCGTCGAGGTCCATCTGCATAATCCGGCCGCCGCACTTGACAAGGGCCGCAGGCTCGCGCTCGACTATCGCCGCCACCAGGCGCCTGTGTGATTCGATCCTCACGGAAGCTTCCCTGACCCCCGGGAGTTTCCTCAGACGTTCGGCAATCTGCTCGATACTTATGTCCAGGGTGCATTGGCCTCTTTGCAGGCCCATCGCATTCAAAATCTCGAGCCGGTCGAGTTTTTTGATCCCGGCAATTTCGATTTCTTCCAGCTTGAACCAGGAAGCGTTGCTCATTTTGTGATAGAGCTGTGAAAGACCGGCGCCGAGAAGCACCACAAAGCAAAGTACCGCAACAACGATGAAAAAACCACGAAAAGTGCGAAAACGCCCCTTGAGACGCCCTAGCGTGCTCTCCTGATACTTATTTTTCCTCTTTTTCCTGGGTTTTACCATTGGGCCGGGTTTCTAATGATTTGTTTCAGTATACGAATTTCTCGCTCCAAACGCACGCCAAAAGTTCCATAAATTTCATTTTCTATTTTCTCGATCAGCTCGATAATGTCCCGGGCGAGGGCGTTACCTCGATTTACGATCCAGTTTGCGTGTTTTCTTGAAACCTGGGCGTCTCCTATTCGATACCCTTTGAGCCCGGCCTTTTCTATGAGTGCTCCGGCGAATTGGCCCGCAGGGTTTTTGAAGATCGATCCGGCGGAGGGGTAGCGCAGGGGCTGAGTCTGCCTGCGATTTTGAAGAATCTCCTCTGCGCGCGCCTTCACGATGTCGCTTGAGCAAGGTCTGAGCTCAAAGCAGGCGCCCAGGACAATGCTGTTTTCCGGAATACCCATTGCCCGGTAACCGGGGCTAAGTTGCTCCCTGCGGATTGACCGCCTCCCACCATCGGGGTCCAGCAGATCGATGTGGACAAGGCAGTCTGAAATGGCGCCCATGGATGTTGATGCATTCATCACGAGCGCTCCACCCACCGTTGCGGGAATCCCGGCAAGCGATTCAAGTCCTTCCAGGCCATTTTCGATACAGTATCCGATAAGCTGATGGAGCGTCGTTCCGGCCCCGGTGTAAACAAGCTCCCGGCCTTCCGCCGTCTGCCGGAGCAAGCTGTTGCAGGCCAGGTGAAGCTGAATGACCCACATCTGCAAGGGTCCGTCCGGGGCCAGCACGTTACTCCCTTCGCCAAGGACGATGAACGGGATCTCCAACTCCCGGATCAGCTCCAGAAGAGTGAAAAGCGCCCTTTCGCTCCGAGGGCGGGCAAGCAGCCGCACCGGCCCTCCCACCCGGAAGGTGGTATGGCGGGCGAGCGGCTCATCGAGCCGAAATTCAACATCCGGGACCGATTCAAGAGCGCAACGCATGGAGTTGATCGCACGCATAGCCCGTCCCGGACCCAATCCGGGGGCGCCCCACCTCGACCACATTGTATGAGCGGGGCCTTGCCCGCCGCCCTGCCCCTTACTCACGCGCACCTCCCCGTTCGAGGCTTTGGAGAAGCCATTCGCCGACCTGCAAGATATTGCCGGCCCCAAGCGTCATGACGACGTCTCCGGGCTGCACAATCGAGATCAGTTTATCGTGCATCTCTTCCAGGGTCGGGCAGAAATGCAGATCGTGGTGTCCGTGGGCCGCGATTTCTTCGACGAGCCTGCGCCCTGTGACGCCGGGTATGGGCTTTTCGCTCGCGGCGTAAATTTCGGATATGAGCAGTGCATCACAGTGATAGAAACACCTCGAAAAATGCCCGAGCAGGGCCTGTGTCCGGCTATAGCGGTGTGGCTGGAACGCTATTATCCGGCGACGGTCGGGATAACAGCCCGCGAGGGTTTCCAGGACCGCCCTGATTTCAGTCGGGTGATGACCGTAGTCGTCCAGGACCAGCACGCCCCGGACTTCTCCTTTTATTTGAAACCGGCGCTGGACGCCCGTCATGTCATGCAGGCCGGCCCGGACCGCAGGCCAGGGTATTTCCAGTTCGCGGGCCACTGCGACCGCCGCGAGGGAATTTAGCACGTTATGGCGGCCTGGAATTTGGATTTCCATCTCACCCAGTTCCTCTCCCTCATGAAAGACCCGGAATGAGCTGCAAAGACCGCGGGTCTTCACCTCTCTGGCCTGGAAATCCGCCTGCGAAGAAAATCCGTAGGTTGCGAACCGCTTCTCCACGCGGGGCAAAATGGCCTGGATGTTTTCGTCCTCGAGGCACAGGATCGCCTGCCCGTAAAAAGGGATCTTGTTTATGAACTGAAGGAAGGTTTCGCGTATATGGTCGATGTCCCGGTAGTAGTCCAGGTGTTCAAGGTCAATATTGGTTACCACGGCGATAGTCGGTGGCAGCAGCAAAAAGGTGCCGTCACTCTCATCCGCTTCGGCCACCATGAACTCGCCGCTGCCCAGTTTGGCATTGGTGCCCCAGGCATTGAGCTTTCCGCCGATGACTACCGTAGGATCGAGGCCACCCCGCGCCAGCACGGTCGAGACCATTGAAGTAGTTGTGGTTTTTCCGTGCGCTCCGGCCACCAGCACGGAATATTTGAGGCGCATCAGTTCGGCGAGCATCTCTGCGCGGCGGATCAGAGGGACCTTGGGGCGCTTTTGCGCTGCCTGCAACTCGGGATTTTCCTCGGCAATGGCCGATGAGACCACCACGACATCGGCGCCCCTGACCTGATCGGGATCGTGCCCTGAATAGATGGTGGCGCCTAGTCCCGCAAGGCGCTTCGTCAAATCCGAGAGCTTCTGGTCCGAGCCGCTCACCTTGTAGCCGAGGTTGAGCAAAAGCTCGGCTATCCCGCTCATCCCTATCCCGCCAATCCCGATGAAATGTATATGTTGATAACGTTTAAACATAATCCTTCATTCTCTGCGCTCCGCGAGACGTTTAGCCGGAATATTTGTCCATTCGTTTTTCACAGCTCCTGGCTATGCTCATGAGAAGACCAACGGTCAGGCAGTTCGCGGTAAATGCGCTGCCCCCGTAGGAAATGAAAGGAAGCGGCATGCCCTTTGTCGGCACCAGCCCCAGTACGACTCCCATATTGAGCAAAGCCTGGAGGGAGAGCAGCATCGTAAGCCCGAGCCCAAGTATGTTTCCGAGCGGGTCGGGAGCTTCTCGCGAGATTTGCAGTCCGGTGCGGAAAAGAAAAAAGAAAAGCAGACAGGTCAGCACAATGCCGACAAATCCCAGTTCCTCTCCGATTACAGCCAGAATGAAATCGGTGTAGGATTCAGGCAGATAGAGGAGTTTTTGCTGTCCCGCTCCCAGCCCCTTTCCGAAAAAACCGCCCGAGCCCACCGCTATCCATGCCTGAATGAGCTGGTATCCCGAAGAAAGGGGATCGACCCATGGATTGAGAAAAGTCTCCCATCTAATGCGGCGGTACGGGACGAGGTAAACGAACTTATAGAGTCCATAGGCGGCAAAAGGGGCGATCAAAAAAAAATAGCGGCACGGGACTCCTGCAGTCGCAAGCATGACCATAGTAAGGACCACGAACATGAAAGCAGTGCCGAAGTCGGGCTCCTTGAGCAGCAGGGCGCTGAATACGGCGCAAAGGACTATGAAGGGCCAGAAGCTCACGCGTGATTCCTTGATGCGGTCCTGCTTCTTGACCAGGGCGAAGCTCAGGAATAAAACCCAGACCACTTTGGCGCACTCGGCCGGCTGGATATGCAGGCCGCCGACGCCAAACCAGCGCCGGGCGTTGTTGTATTTGACTCCAAGTCCCGGGATCAGGACCAGAACGAGCAACGCAAGCATACTGAGCAGCATTGGGCGGGAATATTTTTTGTACGAGCGGTAAGAGGTGCGGCTCACTATGAGGATAATGGGGACCCCCAACCCGATGCAAAAAAGCTGGCGCTTGAGGTAATGATTCGGGTCGGAGAACCTCGTCAGGGCTGGAATCGAGCTGGCGCTGTAGATCATTATTAACCCGAAGGCAATCAGCAGGGACACTTCGACCCAGAGCTGGACCTCGAGGGGGAGAGGCTTCCAGGTGAGGCGCTGATTCTCCTTCGAGTCGGCTGTTATAGCCCGAGGTGCGTCTAATATCGTTCGAGACAATCTATTCCCCGATCAGGGCGGTGGGACCGCCGGCCAGGATTACCCGCTGCCTTGGGCGGCGGCGGCGGACTTAAACCTGTGGCACCCGCCACCCCACCTGTTTTTGCCGGCGAGGTGCGAGGAGGATGCGGGCAGGCGAATCCTCCTCTCTTTCCCCTCCTGAGAATGGTGTAATGTTGAAAGTTACCCTCTTTCCGCTGCCTCATGGCCCCTTCCGGCCGGGACTTTCCCCCCGTCCAGGCCGGACAACTGCCTCGGTCAGGTGAGACGGATTGTGCCGGGGACCTCCAATGACAGATCGCCCGCCTTCACCGCGCTTGCGGTATCTGGTCCCCCAGCTCCGCCGCCAGCCTTTTGAAATGATCCCCCCTGTGCGCGTAGCTCTCATACTGGTCAAAGGAAGCGCACGCGGGTGAGAGCAGAACAACGTCTCCCGGCGAAGCCTCGCTGATGGCATCCCGGAAGGCCGATCCCAAATCCGGATAAAGTCCGGCCGGGACCTTCCCGCGCAACTGGCCGTAAATTCGGGGACCGGCCTCCCCAAAGGCGAAAACCCCCTTGCCCCTGGCGGTGAGCGGTGCGAGCAATGGTTCGTAGGAGCCGAGTTTATCCCTTCCGCCAAGCAGGAGCAACACGGGCCGGTCGAACCCCTCCAGTGCTTTGACCACCGCGCCCACGTTAGTTGCCTTCGAGTCGTCGTAGAAATCGATTCCCTTCCAGTTGCGCACCCACTCGACCCTGTGGGCAAAGCCTGCGAACCCGTCAACCGCCGCCTGAATCGGCCCGGCGGAAACTTCCATGCACATGGCGGCCAGGGCTGCGGCCATTATGTTTTCACGGTTATGCGAGCCGAGCAGTCTGGTTTTTTCAAGGCCGATCTCAAACTTCGCCTTGCCCGGGACGGCCACCTTGACGGCGCCGCCTTCAACCCGGGCGTTTGCGGCTGGGTCCGAACCGCTGAACCGCAGGAGCTTCCCCGGAATCTCCTCGGTGCGCTCGATGCAAATCGGATCGTCGCCGTTGATTATGGCGAAATTTGCGCTGTTTTGCCGCCGAAAAACAGAGAGCTTGGAATCCGCGTAATCTTTGAAGCTGTCGTAGCGGTCCAGGTGATCTTCCGTTACGTTCAGCAATACCCCTGTGTCCGGGCGGAAGGTGGAAGCGGTATCCAGTTGGAAGCTGCTCAACTCCAGCACCAGAATGTCAGCATGCTCGCCCGAAAGTATCCACTGGCTGAGGGGTGTTCCAATATTTCCGCCGACGAATGGATGCCTGCCTGCCTGCCTGAGCATTTCACCGATAAGGGCGGTCGTGGTTGTCTTCCCATTGGTGCCGGTTACCGCGATCACCGGGAGACTGACCTGCCGCCAGGCCCACTCGAGTTCACCCACCATCTCTATTCCCCGGCTGCGCGCTTCTTTGAGCGGTTCGATATGCAGTGGAATACCGGGGCTGACGACTATCCGGTCCGCCTCGAGAAAATCTTCGAGCCGGTGGGACCCCAGGCGCAGCAAGCAGCCGGCCTGCTCGATACCATTCAGGGCGCCGTTGAATTCAGATCGGGAGCGTATGTCCGTCGCGGTAACCTTGGCGCCCCGGCTCCGCAGTAAAGCGCATACGGCCCGCCCTGATATGCCAAGCCCGACCACGAGCGTCTTTTCACAGCTTTGTTTCCTCAATTCCTCAATCCCTCAATTCCTCAGCCATAGCCGCAACGACTTTTTCCATTGTCATTCCGCGGGAGCCCTTAACAAGGATCCATGCTCCTTCGGGCGCAACTCGCCGCAAAAAATCCGCTGCTTCGGCATGATCGCCTGCGTGAAAGCAGAGGGACTCATCGAGTCCGGCGGCCTGCGCTCCCCTGAGTATCTCGATGCCCAATGCCCCTAGGGCGATCAGCCTGCTCGGTTTTGCAGCGCCCACTCTCCTGCCGACCTCGAAGTGAAGAGCGGGGCTGTCCGGGCCAAGTTCGCGCATCTCTCCAAGGACCGCCACAAAAGGCCTGCCCGAGCCTGCGGAAAGGACCGCTTCCACGGCGGCAATCATGGAGCGGGGATTGGCATTGTAAGTATCGTCCACCAGGACCCCTCCGTTGCGGAGCTTCAGGCAATTCATGCGCTGGGGTACGGGCGCGCAGCCGGCCAGTCCGGTCCCGACCTCCCCGGCTGAAGCCCCCGCACTCAGGGCAGCGGCAGTTGCGGCGAGAGCATTTTGGGCATGGTGCACGCCCATGACCGGAAGCGATACGGGTATCTCGAAGCCGCCTGCGTTTATTCGAAATGAGGTGTTTCCTTCGGAAACCACGATCTGAGAGCACACGGACACATCGGCTGCTCCATTTCTTAGAGAGAAGGTGATTTTGCGGGCCATGATCTGTTCGGCAAAATGCGAAAGCATCGGGTCATCCAGATTCACCACGGCAACGCCGTCCGAATCCAGGGATTTCCAGAGCCTTGCCTTTTCTTCCAGGATGCGCTCGACCGATCCAAGTCCCATAAGGTGGGCCGGGTGTATATTAGTAATGATTGCCACAGTGGGAGAGCCGATCTGTGCCAGCCGCTCCATTTCTCCCGGAACGTTTATCCCCATTTCCACCACGGCGACGCCGTGCTCTTCGCTCAGGCCCAGCAGTGTGAGCGGAAGGCCGATGAGGTTGTTGAAATTGCCCTTGTTTTTGAGCACTTTGCGAGTTCGACTGAAAATGGCCGCTATCATCTCTTTCGTGCTGGTCTTGCCGTTGCTGCCGGAAACGGCGATTACCGGGATGCTGAAGCTCATGCGGTGGCGCCGCGCCAGTTCGCCGAGCGCGTAAAGGGTGTCGCCCACCCTGATGACGGCCACTGAAGTATCCCGGGGAAGCACAACGCGCTCCGAGACGATTACCGCGCTCGCGCCCTTCCTGACGGCGTCCGCAACGAAGATGCGCCCGTCGTGGCTTTCTCCGGGAAGGGCAACGAAACAGTCACCCGGGGCCAGCTCCCGAGTGTCCGTGGAAATCGCCCGGACTTGCGCTCCGGGATCTCCGGAAAGTATCTCCCCTCCCGCAGCCTCAGCCAGTGTCGCTACAGTCCTGAACATAAGTATTGCCTCACCACCACCCTGTCGTCAAATGAATGTCTGATGGTTCCGACGATCTGGTAGGTTTCGTGCCCCTTGCCCCCGATGAAAATCATATCTCCGGGACGACCTAGCGCCAGCGCGACTTCGATTGCCGTTCGCCGGTCAACTTCCCGAATGTAGCCCTTCCCGGCCGAGAGTTCTCCGGCGGGTCCCAACGCCGTGATCCCCGTCTGTTTCACTCCTGCCTCGATTTGGTCGAGGATATCGTCCGGCGGCTCGCTCCGGGGATTGTCGCTCGTGATAATTACCAGGTCCGCCAGCCCTGCGGCGATCCTGCCCATTATCGGGCGCTTTCCCCTGTCGCGGTCGCCGCCACAGCCGAATACGGCTATAAGCCTCTTTTCAGTCATTTCGCGAAGACAGGCAAGCGCCTTTTCCATTGCGTCGGGTGTGTGCGCGTAATCTACAACTACCTGAAAACCGTACCGGTCCGGGATTGCAACGCGCTCGAGCCGTCCGTCCACGTGCGAAAGCGTCCGGATGCCCTCTTCGATGGC
Organism: uncultured delta proteobacterium; assembly: GCA_963805125.1. Lineage (GTDB taxonomy): Bacteria > Desulfobacterota > Syntrophobacteria > Syntrophobacterales > Syntrophobacteraceae > SbD1. Next base: position 90,729 of record CAWDTD010000006.1, read on the forward strand.
CTTTGGCGCAACATCGAGCGAGACCGCAGCGGATATCGCGGCCAGAATGTTATAGAGATTCAGCCTGCCCATGAGCGGGGAATCGACCCTGATTTGCCCTCCAGATGTATGGACTTTCGCGCTGATACCCAGCGGACTGAACCGGGCTTCTTGGACTAAAACGGAATCCGACCCCTTCTCTGCGGCCCTGCCCGCAAAAATGCCACGCTCCGCGAGGTGGGCCTTGCCCGCGATGATACCGGAGTAACGAATCATTCTGGCGGCGCGGGTCCCGTTTTCAATTATTCTTCTGCCGTAGTCGTCATCCTCGTTGACTACCGCCACAGAAGAATGCGGATCAAGATAGGATGAGAAAAGCAGCTTCTTGGCGGCGAAGTACTCCTCCATGTTCGAATGAAAATCAAGATGGTCCTGTGACAGATTGGTAAAAACCCCGGTCCGGAACTCGCACCCGGCAATCCTGCCAAGCGCGAGCGCATGAGATGAAACCTCCATGACTACGTGTGAAACTCCGTCCTGGAGCATTCGGTAAAAGAGTCTCTGAAGGTCCAGGGACTCAGGCGTGGTCATGGGAGCGGGAATTTGCTTTCCCGCCCACCTGTAAGCGAGGGTGCCGAGGACCCCCGGGCTCGATCCCCGGCTCCGCAGAATGCTCTCGATGAGCAGTGAGGTCGTAGTCTTTCCATTCGTTCCCGTTATTCCGATGAGATCGAGCCTGGAAGCCGGATGATCGTAAAAATTCGCAGATACTGCGGAAAGCGCCGCGCGGGAGTCCTTGACGCGCACAAAGCCCCTCGGAAGGCCTGAGGGCATCTCGGTTTGGGCAACAATTGCAACGGCGCCGCGCGATATGGCGTCGTCGATAAAATCATGCCCATCAGCATGCGCGCCCGGAACGCAGACAAACAGGCTGCCTTTTTCCGCCTGCCTGCTGTCATAGCATACACCAGACACGGGAACATCCAGCCTGCCGTTTGCGCCAATGATTTCCAGGCCTTCTATGAGCTGTTTGAGCGTCTTCATTTAGATTACTATTTAGCAAACTTCGTTCAGAACCGATACCCCTTTTGTGGACGGCGGCTTTTATCGAATCATTCTCTTTTGAAAGGAGGTCTTCTATCCAAATCGCCGTCTAAAGGAGCAGATTTATCCCCTCACCCTCCTTTTCTAAAGGGTATGGGGGGATTTCGGCGAAAGCTCCAGGCAGGGCAGGCGCTGCCGAAGGTTTGAGTGGAGGTCCCGGCGGAGCCTGCCCGGGACCTGATCCGGGCGCCCCGCCGCCTTGGCTAATAAACCCGTGCTCCCTGCTCGTCGAGCTTCAGCGAGTACTTTCCAGGCGCTTCGCGCAGGGTCGCCTTCGCAGTTGGCTGAGTTTTGTTCGCAGCAATCGGAACGGCCCTCGATTTTTTTGCCGAAGCCGATTTTTTCAAAGCTCTTTTCTGAACGGGTTTGGCGCCGGGTTTTTCGACAGCGGCTTTTTTGCTGCCGGAGGCATGTTTGACATCGGCGGATGAGGCTTTAGCCGTGCGGATGTTGGGACTGGGTGCGGAATTTGGTCCGGAAGGCATTACTCCCAGGTAGGGCAGGACTTTTGCGGCAATCTCCCGAAATGTCGGCGCCGCTACTACTCCCCCGTAGATAGCCCCCTGGGGTTCGTGGACAACTACGGTGATTACCAGTTTGGGATGCTCGGCCGGGATATACCCGGTAAAAACTGAGGTATACTTGTTCGAAGCATAATGCTTCGTTGCTTTGTCCATTACCTGAGCCGTTCCAGTCTTACCTGCCACCGTGTAACCCTCAGGCGCCGCACGGGCCGCTGTGCCGCCTTCCTGAGTTACCAATTCCATCATAGCACCAACCTGGTCGGCTGTCCTCTTTGAAATGACCCTTCTTGTTTTGATCGATTGGAATTGCCTGATCGATCTTCCCTGACCGTCAAGAACATCGCTGGCGATTATCGGCGAGCCGTATTCCCCGCCGCAGGCTATCACTGCAATGGCATTGGTGAGCTGAAGGCTGGTCACTCCAATGCTTTGTCCAAAGCCGGTTACGGCTAGGTCAATCGGTCTCCACCTCTTTTGCGGTCTCACAAGGCCCTTGGATTCTCCCGGTAAATCAATCCCGGTGGGCGATCCGAAGCCGAAGTCGTGAATGTAGCGGGCGAATTTTTCACTGCCCAGATGGAGTGCGATTTTGGCTGCCCCGATATTGCTCGAATATTTTATCACCTCCTGCATGGTTAGCCAGCCGTGACGTTCAACGTCCCTTATGGAATGGCCCGCCAGCCTGCATATGCCGCCTTCGCAGTATATTCGGTCGTTCTCCCGCACCAGATTCTGATCGAGAGCCGCGCTCATCAGGAACACCTTAAAGCTCGAGCCGGGCTCGAAGGCGTCCGAAATGGCGTGGTCCCGCCCAAGCCCCTCCTTTGAGTCCCTTTTTCCTGGAATGATGTTCGGATCGAAAAAGGGCCAGCTTGCCATGGCGAGCACTTCGCGACTCTCCACGTCCATGACCACCACTTCCGCCGATCTGGCCCTGTATTTCTGAACTGTCTTCTTCAGTTCACTCTCGGCAACGTATTGAATGAAGGTGTCCAGAGTGAGCTTTATCCCGCAACTCTCGGCAGGCTCGGGAGGCGCCGACGAATTGAGCCACAGGGGCTTGCGGCCGCCGTCCCTGAACTGATATACGGGGATTGGCTTGCGTCGCAGCACATCATCGAAAGATTTTTCGATGCCCTCTATACCCACGCCGTCGATGTTGACGAACCCTAGAATCTGACCGCCCACCTGCCGGTACGGGTAGAACCGCTTGTATTCGTCCGTGAGATTGAGGCCGGGAATTTTTAGCTTATCTACATCGATTGCCTGCTGATCGGTGAGTTGGCGCTTTATCCAGACGAAATGGCTCGAAGAGGTGAGCTTCTTTTCAATCGAGGGGGCAGGCTCTTCCAGGATTGGACTGAGAAGGGCCGCCGTTTTTGCGGGGTTTGCGATTTGGCTTCCAAAAGCATAAAGCGAGCGCTGCGAGACCGAGTAGGACAACACTCGCCCCTGCCTGTCATAGATGGTGCCTCTATACGCACGGACTGTAAACTTTGAGTTCAAACAGGCATTGGCGCGGCTCACCCAGAACGAGTGTTCGATCACCTGAAGACGGAAGGCTTTGACTACAACGGCGCACAAACCCGCAATCACAACAAAGTGGAAGAGCACGCGGCATGACCGGTATCGGGAGTTCAGAGATTTCCGCTGCTCGCCCCTTTCCATTCTTCCCTCCCGAATTCAGCTCGCCCGGATCAGTTTAAAGCTCCTGGAAAGGCCATGCGCCGCCAAAAGCAGCGGCGAACTCGGCCTGCGGCCCCGCCCGGCCTGTTAGCGTATCACCACTTTCTGATAGGGCCTGGGCGGCGCCAGGCTGAACTGGTTTCGGCCAATTTCTCCAAGACGCTGCGGGTCTCGAAATCGAGACCACTCAATAGTCAGCTTGCGCTGAACGGTGCTGAGCAGTTCGCTTTCCTCATAGATTTTTGAAAGTCGATAGCCGTTTTGGATCTGCTGGACGTAGAGCCAGACGTAAAAAACCGCACAGATGACGAAAACAGCGCCCAGAAGGATTGCCGACGCAAGCCAGGCCCACATGCGCACAGGCTCTGGAGCCCTTTGCTGGAAGCCGGGATCGCTCTCCAGCTTGATGCTGAAAGTCGGAGCGCTGCCCTTAGCTCTGTTCATGCCTTGCCCATCAATTGGCAGTTTTCACAAATCGGGTCAACTCCCGGCCGCGCGCGTATCCTGTCTGCCGGTGAGTCCTGTTCCCACCCGCGAACTGGAGACAAGGAGCGCAGCCGAAATCCAGCCAAACGCGAATCCAATGAAGAGTGCTAGCAAATATCCCATTCCGAACTCCTGTGACCATGACAGGCGTTATGGAAGTCCAGTGCAAAGCTGCGCCCGCTCGACCTGCAGAACATATCTGCCCTGGCCATCCGGTTGGAACTCCGAGGCTCGGAATAATCCGCCAGGTCGCGCCTGAAAAGAAAATGTGGTGAAGGGCAGCCGCTTCTCGAAAACCTTTTCTTTGAGATCTTTGCCTGCATGATTGCGCCCTTTCCTGTTAGTTTCAATCCATGCCCCGCACGGGGGGCAACCAAAGTGTTCCCGATAATGATGCCTGCGATCTCACCGCAGCCAGCCTCGTTTATATTTTTGTTCCCCCTCAGTCCTGATCTTGTTAATCCTGTCAATCCTGTCCAAGTTTCTCGGCCTCTGCGCGTCCGTCCTTTCCCCGGGCCCCTTTCTCGCGGAAAGAAGTCTCCGGGCGGCCACCCCCGCGGCCGTCCGGAAAGCCTTCTCCCTTTCACTCCCTTTTCCCCGTTTGTTCAGTCCACGCCCCGGCGCCGAGGACGACTAGCAAGCCCTGTGCGAGTGCCACGGACTGTGCTGTTTCAATCCACCTCTAACTTATATCCCCCTTTCAGGGTTTAATCCGGCCAGATCCCCTCCGGGCCCCCTCAAACCCCGGAGAGCAAAAAGCCGTTGCGCCTGCAAATCCTCACGGAAGCGGGTAGCTGGAAGCGCGAAGCAGGAAGAAAACCATAATCTGGTCATTCATCTTACCGGCTTTAGCCTGAAGTCGCTCGCTCCTCGCTCCTCGCTACAGTGAACAAGTAATCCCTCGATCCCTCGATCCCTCACAATTTCTCGACGGCCCTGAGCCTTGCGCTGCGTGCGCGCGGGTTTCGCTCGACTTCATCCGGCGAAGGCCGGAGAGCTTTTTTGGTAAGCAGCCGAACCAGCGGTCTGCCTTCGCACTCGCACGCAGCGCGCTCGCGCCCACAGCGGCACGACCGGGCCCAGTTTCTGAACGCCTCTTTCAAGACCCGGTCCTCCAGCGAATGGAAGGCGACCGCACAGAACCTTCCGCCGGGTTTGAGAACGTCCAGCGCTTCTGGCAAAAAACGCTCCACAGAATCGATCTCCCGGTTGACCGCTATCCGCAGGGCTTGAAAAGTGCGGGTGGCCGGGTGAATCCGGAAAGAGTCCCTCGTACCCGGGACGGTTTTCCGTATCAGTTCGGCCAGTTCCCGGGTGTTTTCGATGCGGCTCTTTCGCCTTGCCGCAACAATCGCGCGCGCGATCCTTCTCGACAGCCTCTCCTCGCCGTACCGGTAGATCAAGTCGGCCAGTTCCCTTTCCGGCAGCGTATTGACAAGCTCTGCCGCCGTCTGAGGCAAATCGCGATCCATGCGCATGTCCAGTGGCCCTTCTCTCAAAAAGCTAAATCCCCGTTGCGCGTCCTCGAGCTGCAAACTCGAGACGCCGAGATCGATTACGATCCCATCGACCTCCCCGATGCCGTGCTTGCGAAGTACCCGGCGTACATCGGCAAAGTCAGCCTTCTCCAGGATGAGCCTTTCTCCATAGCCGCCGAGCCTTTCGCTTACGCGCTCTATCGCTTCCCTATCCCAGTCCATGCCGAGCACGACTCCGTCCGCCGCGCTTTGTTCGAGAATGGACCGGGCATATCCCCCTCCGCCAACCGTGCCGTCAACGTAAATACCGCCCGGCTTGCAATTGAGAAGTTCAATCACCGGTCCGAGCATGACCGGAATGTGTTGACCTTCACCAGGGCTTTGTTCCATACTAAAGCCCGGATTCCGAAGCAATTTTCGTTATGTTTGGTTCGTTCTCACTGTCTTGCGCAACCTGGCGATCATAGGCGGCCTTGTCCCAGATTTCGAAGCTCGAAAGCGCTCCGACAAGGATGACATCCTGTTCCAGGTGAGCATCTTCACGAAGCAGGGGCGGAATCAGTATTCGCCCCTGAGTGTCGAACTCGCATATCTCCGCGCCCGAAATGAAGTGACGCACAAAGGATCGATGTTGGGGATTGAACTGGGAAAGATTCCTCGCTTTGCCTTCCATCTCATCCCACTTCTCGGGCGGATAGGCCACCAGATAGTCCGGTTGTTTGGAAACAACGAGAACGTCGGTGTAATGCTTTTGCAAAATTTCCCTGAATTTCGCGGGTATGCGGAGGCGCCCCTTGGCGTCGAGCCTGGCGGCTGAGCGTCCTCTAAAGTTGGGAGATTCCAGGATTCCCACTTCTTGCCCCTTTTGCCCACATTTCTCCACTTAAGGACACTCTCTATAGGTCGAAAAGCGCGTTGTCAAGAAGTTTTTGCACGCTCACCGAAAATTTGTCCAAAAACAACACAAATTTATTCAACCGCCGAGGGATTGATAACTGCATCCCTAAATCCCTAAATCCCTAAATTCCTGACTTTGCTATACCGCGCTATTTATGCTAGATTCCACACGGGTGCCGGGATGCCCCCCTAAAGAGGGTATTTCACAGCCCGGGAAAGCCTCTGCTCGAACCTAAGTGGCCTTCCTTCCACGAGCAGGGGCTTTTTTTAACTGAAGCCTGAGACGGAAGTCCGATGACGGAAGATGGAAAATATCTGCTTGCTGTCCGCCGTCCTCTGCCCTCCGTCCTCCTTTAAGGGAGGAGTCGCATGAACGCGGATGATGAGAAAATCCTGAAGGTGGCCAAGGAATTGCTGGTAAAATTCATTGAAATGGGAACCGTCTCGCCCACGAATTTCGACGAGAAATTCCGGAGCGTCTACTGGACCGTTAAGGACACAGTGGTGAGCGCCCGGTTAACCGACCTGGAGATCCCCCCGCCGGCGGGAGAAAAAACACCGGAAAAATAAGATCAGGCGATCTGCGGCAGTGGCCCCGATAAGGAGTTATCCGGGCGAACAGCTCCCTCCGGCATCATAACCATGGGGCTTAAAGCCACGACATTGCGCCTCGCGGGGCGGGTGGGCCGCTTTTTTCTCCGTAGAAAGGAAAGAACATGAAGATCGTCTGTTTGCTCGGCAGTCCAAGAATGCAGGGAAACAGTTCCACTGTTGCAAAACAGTTCTGCGACGCGGCTGGACGACTTGGTGCGGAAGTCAGGACCTTCGCCCTCAACGAACTTCAGTACCGCGGCTGCCAGGCATGTATGGCCTGTAAAACGAAGCTCGACAGGTGCATCCTTGAAGATGACCTGGCCGAAGTTCTGGAAGCCGTTCGCAAGACCGATGTCCTGGTTATGGCTTCTCCGGTCTACTACGGGGAAGTATCGAGCCAACTGAAGGGGTTCATCGACCGTACCTTTTCCTATCTTGTTCCCGATTACGTTACGAATCCGAAGAAAAGCCGCCTGGCGCCCGGCAAGACCCTTATTTTTGTTCTGGCCCAGGCGAACCCGGACGAGAAATCTTATGCCGATATATTCCCCAGGTATGAATACTTCTTTAAATTCCATGGGTTTGATCGGAGTCATCTCATTCGGGCTTGCGGGGTGCGTATGGCCGGTGAAGTAGAAGGCCGGCGGGAGTTGTCGACCTTGACCGAGGAAACGGCTCAACGCCTTTTCAGTGAATCTGCCCCTTTTTAGGGGGGCAGGGGGATTTTGATCGGCGCCCGCAACGGGGTTGTCCCCCCGGGTTTCCGTTGGACATACGAGCCCGCTGTGATGTAAACCATTCACGCTGCGCGGAAAGGGAGCTTTAATGGAAAGAACGCTTTCGATAATCAAGCCCGATGGAGTCGGCAGGGGGCTGGCGGGAGAGGTCATAAGGCGCATGGAGCAGGCCGGCATAAGGATTTGTGCCATGAAGATGGTACGGCTCACCCTGGACCAGGCCGGGATGTTTTACGCGGTCCACAGGGAGCGGCCGTTCTACAGCCCGCTTACAGAGTTTATGACGTCGGGCCCCATCATTGCGATGGTGCTCGAGGGGAAAACGTCATCCGGAAGAACCGGGAGCTGATGGGGGCCACCAATCCGAAAGAAGCCTTACCGGGTACGATCAGGCGCGATTTTGCAAGCGACGTCGAAAAAAACATCGTCCATGGTTCCGACGGCCCTGAAACGGCTGCTCAGGAAATAAAGTTCTTCTTCAACGAGCTGGAGATCCAGCAATAGAGTGAGGCGTAAGAAAGGCGCAAGAAGGAGTTTGTAGATGAGAGGCATGGATCGAACAGAGAGACTGGTAGCCGTTGCGGCTGTAGTGGGGCTTCTTTTTGGGGTCTGCGGCTGCACTTCATTGCAAACTAACAATGCAGTGCCACAGCCCGCCACCGCCCAGGCGCAGCAAAGCCGCCCGGCGCCTGCGCCGGCCGACGTTCCCGCCGAGCTTGTAAGGGTTCCCTACATACCGCCGCCAAACAGCATGGACCTGTGCGGCGAGCCGGTCCCCCTTGACAGGCAGGACGTATACGAGCGTTTCGACAAGGAATTCACGCTTGTTGTCTATAATCACGCCCAGGTCTATCTCTGGTTGAAGAGGATGGAGCGTTATTTTCCGATCATCGAGGAGAGGCTCCATTATTACAATTTGCCTGACGATTTGAAGTACGTGGCCATTGTGGAAAGCGACCTGCTTCCGAATGTGTGCTCTCCAAAGGGAGCTGCCGGGCCATGGCAGTTTATGCCGAGCACGGGAACGGCTTACGGGTTGGAGCAGAAAGGATCGGTGGATAAAAGGTACGACTTTGAACACTCTACCGATAGTGCGTTCCTTTTGTTAGGCGACCTCTACAAAAAATATCATAGCTGGTCTCTGGCCATTGCGTCTTATAACTGCGGGGACAGGCGCATCCTCGACGAATCTCGCATCCAGGGGGTTCGCAACTACTACGATCTGAAGCTTCCCCTGGAAACCGAGCGCTACGTGTTTCGAATTCTCGCGGTAAAGGCGGTGCTGAGCAATCCGAATCAATACGGGTACGACCTGCCCCAGGGGTGGGGGTACCAGGAACTCAGGCTGGACCGGGTGAACGTCTCGCTGGCCAGGCCCGTGCCGATTGAGACGGTAGCCAACGCGGCCGGCACGACATACCGCGAGATCAAGCGTCTCAACCCGATTTTCCGCTCGGACGACATCCCGGCGGGCAATCATGAAATCAAGCTCCCGCTGGGCACAGCCAAGGTATTCGAACAGAACTTCAGAACCGCCAGCGTCGCCTCTGCGGGGACTCCAAACCGAGAAAGCTCGACGGCTCGAATGCAGGATTCGCCGGCTCCTGCCGCACGGGCCGTAACCCGGGCATCGGCGCACGCATCGTCCCATACCGGCGTCCGGCCGGCGAAGGCAGGGTCTTTGAAGGCGAAACGGAAAACCGGGCAGAAGATTTACTCGGTCAAGAAGGGGGATAGCCTCTCGACTATTGCCCAGCGTCACAACCTGAGCACGCATGAGCTCAAAGTCGCCAATAAGCTGAAATCGGATGCCCTGAGTCCAGGACAGAAACTGCGGATTCCGTGAGCTGATATTATAGCAGGCGGCAGGGGTCGATGGGCGTGGTGGCGGGAAGCGTTACGGATGTCGGATTTCCGATGCCTGAGACCCGATGCCCGATTTCCGCTTTTCGCTTCGCGCGTCTTGCTTCGGTATCAGATATGAGGGAAACAGGATGAGAAGGACTGGGTTTCTTTATGACGAAAGATTCCTGGAGCACAAAACCGGGCCGGGGCACCCGGAAGCTCCCGAAAGGCTCACGGTGATCAGGCGAGCCCTGGAGGAGGCGGACCTTCTGCCTAAACTCATCCCTGTTCCGGCCACTGCCGCCAAAATGAAATTGGATAGAGAAGGTCCATTCGCCCAAGTACATACACAGGCTCGAGGAAGCCTGCATGCTCGATCTTGGCGAACTGGACAGCGCTGACAACCAGATCTGCTCTCAAACCTACGAGACAGCCCTGCTCGCCGTGGGCGGCATTCTCAACTCGGTCGATATGCTGATGGAGGGAAAGATCGATAACGCCTTCTGCGCGGTGCGTCCCCCGGGTCATCATGCTGAAATGAAGGAGGCCCTGGGCTTTTGTTTTTTCAACAACGTAGCGATAGCGGCCCGCTATCTGCAAATCCGGTGGAAGGTCTGGCGGGTCGGCATCGTCGATTTCGACGTCCATCACGGCAACGGAACGCAGCACATATTCGAGGACGATCCGAACGTCTTCTACTATTCGATTCACGAACACCCATCATTCGCATATCCGGGCACGGGCCGCGAATTCGAAAAGGGCTCCGGCCCCGGATTGGGAACGACTCTCAATTCCACTGTTCTTCCCGGACAGGGAGATGATGAATACAGGCGCAAGATAATGCGGGACCTGGTTCCGGCGTTCGATAAATTCATGCCCGAAGTTATCCTTGTCTCTGCGGGTTTTGACGCGCACGCCGCAGATGACATGTCTGACATTAAGCTCTCGACCGAGGGTTTTTCCTGGATGATGAAACAGATTTTTCGAATGGCGGACCAGTATGCCGGCGGCCGTCTTATTTCCGTCCTCGAAGGGGGATATTCACTGGATGTGCTTCCGGAACTGATCAGAAATCATGTTCAAATACTTCTGGACCTGTGAGCACTCAGACTCATTCGGAAAGGGGGCCATATGTTCATTGACAAATCGATGACCAGGAATGTTGTAACGGTCGGTCCGGAGACGGGAATACTTGCTGCCCAGACCCTTATGGCCCAGAACAGGATCAGGCACCTGCCTGTCATTGTGGAAGATGACATCCTGGTCGGGATCGTTACCGACCGTGACATAAGAAGCGCCATGCCTTCGACGGTGCTTACCGAAACTGAGAAAGCCGCCGGGGAAAGACGGCTGGCGACCATGAAGGTCAAAAACATTATGACCGGCAACCCTGTAACCGTCTCCCCGACCCAGACGCTGGAAGACGCGCTCTTAATGATGCAGGACCTGAATGTAGGAGCGTTCCCGGTCGTCGATCAGGAGGGAAGGCTAAAGGGAATAATATCCGTGCGGGACCTGATGCGGGCGTTTGTGAGCGTGCTGGGGCTGGAGGAGCCCGGCGCCCTCCTGGGCATTGTGGTCGAAGACAAACTCGGCCAGATGAAAAGAATCGTCGACGCCATAACCGAACAGCGCGTTTCGTTCGGAAGCATCCTGGTGTCGCGGGTGTGGGAGGAAGGCAAAAGGGCTGTTTTCCCCTATCTTCTCACCAGCAACATTTCAAATGTAAAAAACCACCTGCGTGAGCTCGGTTTTACACTGCTCGACCCGATGGAATGGTATTTGGACCAGGTGCCGAAAAGATAAGTTGCGCAGGGCGGAAGCGGAAAGCGGGAAGCAGGCCGGGGATGAACCCCGAAAGGCGAATCGAGGGATTCAGGGATTAAGACCAAATTCCTCAATTCCTCAATTCCTGAATTCCTAAGGAGAGCATATGCGGCTGATGTTATCCATACTGGTCCTGGTGTATGCGTTGGCGGCCGGAGCAGGAGCGTGGGCGGCCAACGGCGCGGAGGTATTTGCGAGGCTTAACTGCGCAATGTGCCATAAACCTGACAAAAAGACCGCGTCCATATCACTTGCAGAGATCGTCCGGACCTATTCGGATAAGGACAAGCTCGTCAAATTCTTCAAAGGAGAAGCAAAACCGCTCATCGAGAGCGAAAAGTGGGGGATGATGCGCGGCCAGCTCGAAAAGATAAAGGCCCTGCCCGACAAGGATAAGGAAGCGCTCGCAGACTATATCCTGAGTTTCAAGTGAGGCCGTAGTGGAAATCCGCGACTTTTACACTCATCTGCTGGATCTGGCTTCGCCCTGGACCGTGAAAGCGGTTGCGGCAAAACAGGGACCGGAAAGAGTGGACGTATACCTTGAATGTGCGGAGGCGGCCCTGCTGCCCTGCCCCCTGTGCGATAGTCCCTGCCCGGTATGCGGCCGGTCGCCATCAAAAACCTGGCGGCACCTGGATACTTGCGGGAAAAAGACCTTTTTGCGCGCCGGGCTTCCGGTGGTGGTCTGTCCTGAACACGGCGAACAGCATCCGCGCATTCCATGGGCGGACCGCGATTCCCCCATGACCCCGGCGTTCGAAAAATGGATCGGCCGGCTGGCCGAAAGCTTTGGCGACACAAAGAAAGCGGCTCTTTTTACCGGAGTCGAGCACGACCTCGTTCGCCGGCTCCTGCGGCGCCCGGCCGCTGAGTCCGGCAAGACCGTCCCGGCCTGCGGCGGCTTGCCGCCGGCTCAAGGGCAGCTCCCCCTGTTCGGCCGAAACGATATGACTTTGGTCAACCGGGGCATACAGGCTTTCAGCAACCTGGAACTCGAGAAAGCCTTGGGTCTTTTTCGAAAACACCGCAGCCTCTATCCGAAGGGCTACGATGTCTCCTCGAGGCTCAAAGCCGCCGAATTCCTGCTCGATGGTTTGCTCGATGCGCCGCCTGAACCCGCCGGGCGCCCCGGTTACATGTGCCGGCTCTGGGATTTATTTGAAGACTATCTAAAATCCGAAGGCATGGACCGGGATGCTTTGGCTGCCAAAGCAAAAGCCGCATACTTTGCCCGGGTGATGGAGGAAGTTGAACGAGCGGGGTTGGCCGGGTCGACAATGCTTCCGGAAGATATCCCCCTGGGCTGCGTTCTGCTGCAAGCCGGGCGATATGACGAAGCGATCCGCAGCCTTCAGGACTGCATTGCGAAGATGCCCCGAAGCGCCGCCCTCTATGGCCGGCTTGGAGATGCATACCTGCTTCGCGGGGACCTCACGGTTGCAAGGCAGTGCTACCGGGAAGCCTGCTTTATCGATCCTGCCGGAATCGACTGGCGTCACATCGAGGACGCGGACCTCAAGCAATTGAAAGAGGATATTTCGCTCTATTATGACTTCGACCCGGAATCGGCCCTGGAATGGCTGCCCTGCCATGCCCGCATCGAGGGCCTCTTCGAGCCCCGGGTGGTCCGCCTCAATGACGGCCTCAAAGAAATGGTGGATGACTACCTGGCCGTGCAGAAGGCATGGTCGAAAGAAAACACGCCCCGCCTTGCGGCAAAGCTTTTCTTCCGGGGCATGGTCCTTTGCGATAACCGGGAAAGCCTCAGGTTTATCAGGAAAATCGACCTGGTCCAGGTGCGTAGAATGATGAAGCAGGCCAATCCGGACCTTTTTGCGGAGTATTTGGAAAGGGTTGTCGAGGGCAATGCCTGATGCCGGGTTGCGTTCAGGATTCAAGTAACGGAAAAGAGCGGGGGAAATGTCTCCCCCTGTGCCCCCAACCCCGCCGGAGCCCCCACCCCGGAAATGCTTCTGACCCCGTCTCGGGACGACCGCGATTTCGGGGTGCTCATGAAGAGAAGCCAAGGAAAAATGTGGAGTGCGCGTCAGGTGATTTCGATCTCGCGATTTGCCGGGCCGCATGGCAACGAACAAGAGTAACTGCACGATAAGATACTTGCGTCCGGCTCTGCGTCCGGCTCTTGCTTATCTTGCAATCTTGTTCAATAATGCCCTGACGGGTATGTGAATCACTTTGAATTCGGTCTCAAATCAAAAATGAGCAAGTGGAGGATACAGCTTCCGCCTAAAGGCGGAGGAAGGAATGAACAGATTATCCGCCATGCCGCATCTCGAACTCCGACGGCAAGACATTGAGCGAATACAAACAAAGCGGCTCCTGGCCCTGAAAAGGGCTGAAGAAGCATGCCTGTATCTCTGCCGCCTTGGGGCGAAAGAGTCTTTCATCTTCGGATCGCTTCTTTCCGGAGATTTCCGGGAGCACTCCGACATAGACCTGGCCGTTTGGGGCCTTCCCCGCGAGCACATCTACAAGGTGGAATCCAAAATAGAAGAGATCGTGGGGGGGATGCGCTTTGACCTCGTCTACCTGGAAAATGCTCCGGCATATTTGGAGAAGAGAATTAGAGAAAAAGGAAAACGATATTCCGGCTAAAGCCGGTGGGAGGATTGACCGGATTATGCTTGCGATCTTTCTTGATGTTCACAATGAGATCCTGGAGATCACCCGGGAGTTCGAGGTCATGCAGAGGAAGATCAAAAGGTTCGAGTCGGCCGAAGATCCATAGGATAAGGACTCCCGCATAAGGGCCGTCGCGGGGTGTATCCACGGTGTCTACAACGGGATGGAAAAAATCCTCGGGGACCTGATCGACCGCATCGACGGTGTGCTCCCGACCGGCGATGATTGGCACATCCAGCTTTTGCGCCGTGCGAAATACCCCAATGAGGGAGTTCGCCCCGCCATTATCTCCGAGGACACATTTAGATCTCTAGACACCCTTAGAGGCTTCAGGCACGTCTTTAGGGGGAGATACCATACGAACCCGATCCCGGAGCTCATCTTGGAGAGGGCTAATGAGACTTTGAAGGCTTACCCGGGGTTTCTCGATGACATCGAACACTTTCGGACCAGCATGGAACAGGGGGAAGGCGCCAAAGCGAGGGGCGAGCCACCTGACTAAGGCTAATCGAGTCTTTACGCTCTTTTCAAACATTCGGTTTAATTCCTGACCCGGCAGTGATAGATTGACCTTCGCACTATTCAGTTGTCTCAGCTTTATATCTGCGAATCCCGTCTCTATGTAAACAACGGCAATAGACAGCGTCCGTCCGTCACTATTGCATCATTTTCGCCAAAGCGCCATCCAACACCCTGGGGCGGGGGAACGAGACCCTCAACTCGGGGGAGGAGGTGGGTACTGAAAGTGACAAAAACCAGCCTCACTCACCTAGCACTTGCATCTTCGATTGGGAAACTGTATTGTTTTTCGGGCTTTGGGCTTTGTTCCACAAGTTCGGCCTCGATCCGACCCGAAAATGCCGTTCGGACGCATAGCACACTGCTTGATGCATTATTCCGGATACCCCCATCGCGCCGCCAGCTTCGGGAACGAACGGGGCTCACCCAAGAAAAATTTGCGGCCAAACTCGGTGTTACCTTCCCAACTATCAACCGCCGGGAAAATGGAGGCGCTAAGCCATCGCCCTTGGCCATGCAGAAGATCGAGCAAGTGCTCCGCAACATCGGCAAGAACGACTCTCATCTTCTGAAGTAGCATTTCCCGAAAGTGCAGTACGAGGTGCCGCTGTGAAGCATATCAATGAAGACGAAGCAGAAATCATCATAGAGGAACACCTCCGCGAACGTGGATGGGAAATCACCGACTTTGCCGTTACGCGGAAACGCTGGCGCGATGATCTCGACGGAGAAGAGGCGGACCGGGTCTTTCTCGACGAAGGCAAGGTCGTTGCCATACTGGAGGCCAAGAAACCGGGGAAAGACCTGTGGGCTGCGTTGGAGCAAGCCAAGGGTTATGCTCGCGCCTATAAGCGCAACACCGGCTGCGATGTTCCCCTGCTTTTCGCAAGCGATGGTGAGATCCACCTTCGCCAGAACTTGAAGGCCAACACCCTCCCCGAGCGGATATCTGCTTTCCCTACCCCCGCAGAGTTTGGAGAGTTCTTCCGACCCCAGGCGATGGAACTGCACGGCACCCTCCGGGATTACCAGCGCGTCGCTGTCTCCCAAGTTCTTGGCGCAGCTCAGGCCGGGCGTAGACGTATGTATCTCCAGATGGCCACAGGGACGGGAAAGACCATCACGGCGGCTGGTGTCATCGCCAAGCTATGGTCCGTCGGTCTGATCCGCAGGGCACTCTTTCTTGTGGACCGCGACGCCTTGGCTGTCCAAACGGTGAAGAAGTTCAAGACCCACTTGGGTGACAACTTCAACGTCGAGCGCGCTACCGGTGGAAAGGAGGATAAACACCGCGACATTCTGATCACGACGATCCAGCATTTGGCAGTTCGCAACAAGTTCCAGTATTATGCCGCGGACCACTTTAACCTCGTGATTCTTGACGAGTGCCACCGGTCCTATTATGGCGATTGGTACGGCGTGCTTGACTATTTCGCCAAGGGCGGGGCCATTCTTCTCGGCCTCACAGCCACTCCTGCCGACAAGGAGACGGTGAACACCGACCGGTTTTTCACCGATGCGGGTCAGTATCGTGGCCCAATCTATCGTTACACGATCCGCCAGGGCGAGACCAATCCGGAGGTCCCGGAATGGGAACGCCTGGCCGCCTGTATCCATCACAAGTTTCACACGAACGTGGACCTCGAAGGCGTCCACGACATGGGTTTCGATTTCGAGCCGGACCAACTCGGCCGAGCGGTGGACGTACCCCAACGCAACCGACTCATTGCGGAAAGATACTTCGACGACATCCTTGGGACCCGGCAGCCGGTCAAGACCATGGTCTTCGCGGCCAGCATCGCCCACGCCAAAAACCTGCGTTACGCTTTGATTGAGGAGTATAACCGCCTGAACAACCTTCCGCCCAACGATGCGGCCGCCGAGAAGTTCATCCTCGCGGTCCACAACGAGATGGTCGGGGCTCGCGAACTCATTGAGGATCTCCAGAAAGTGACCGGTCCCGACGAACGCAGAGCTATCATCGACCAGGCGCATAAGGACCCCAATATGGCGCCGAGGCCTGTCGTCCTTGTGGGCGTCGGCATGCTTGATACAGGTATTGACGCTCCGGATGTTGAGGTCCTCCTCATGGCGCGGCCCACAAAATCCAAGGTCCTGTACGTCCAGATGAAGGGTCGCGGTACCCGGAAATGCAAAGAGACAGGCAAGGATATTTATAAACTCGTTGACTTCGTTGACATCACGCGCCTTGAGCCTGCTGTCACGAACGACACGCCGGGCGTCGAGGACGAACCTGTTGAGCAGGAAGAAGAGGGAATCATCGATCGCGAGCGCGCCCTCGAAGGCGGCGGAATTGGTTTCGATGACGGGGGTGAAGAGCCTGGCACAGAACAGGAGATGGTGATTGCCGATGTCCCTGTGCGCCTTGTCTTCTCGGAAACCATTTCGCCAGCAATTCTTGAGGAGCTCCGCCGCCAGGTGGAAGCCCAGCTCAAGGGTGGCCTGGAACGTGAAGGTCTTAAACAACGATTTTCTCAGACCATACTTTGCTGGCGTTACTTCAAAGGTACATCCTTGCCCGACCACGCCTTTCTGGGGACCTTGGGTTTTGACCTGCCCGCTCTACGCGATCTCTTTGGCGAGCCCGAGGCCACTCTTGAGGATTTCATTTCAGTGGCCACCGGAGAGGCGGATTTCGACACTTTGCGGCGTCGCCGGGAGTTCGAGAAGTGGTCGCTGGGAAAGGATCTGAATAAGGAGCAGCGCGAAATGGTCCTGATGGTCTGCGACTTCAAACGGGCCAATCCTGATATTCTACCGGAGCAAATTCTACGCAGCCAGTGGCTTGACCAAGCCGGTGGCATAATGCGCATCAAGGTGTTATTCGGCGGATTCGACAAGCTCATGAACTTGGCCAAAGACGCACTGAATCTTTCGGTGGGCGCTCCCGTGGAATCGGAGATGAACCATGGCTAAGATGTCAGATTTCAATCAATTCGGCAAAGATCTTTGGGAAATCGCTAACATTCTGCGAGATGATGCCGTCCACGCCACGGATCGTCTTGAAATCTTTAGCCTTTTCCTCTTCTTGAAGCTCTGGGATGAAACGGCGCTTCTTGAGGAAGAGGCTATCAAGAAAAGGCCCCAGGAAAACGAACAACTGATCCCGGATAAATATCGATTTCACAAATGGGCTGATGACCCGGACGGTTATGCGAAATCTTTGGGATTCTCGGACTCCATTCCCTTTTGCAAGCAAATGTTCCTGGATTTGGCGGAAAGAGAGGACCATTCAAAGCATCCTTCCGCACGCGATGTGGCATGCTTGTTCAAGGAAACCGTTTTCCCCCTGCGATATGCACCAACGATACGGAACATGGCTTCAAAGTTGAAGGACTTTTCTGTTCTTGAAGTCATGTCAAAAAAGATTGGTCCTGGGGAGCGGTTTGACGTATTCGGCACAGCCTACGAGCAGCTCCTCCAACAATTTGGCCAAGATAAGGAATTTGCCGAGTATTTCACCCCCCGTCATGTAGTGGATCACATGGTTCAAATTCTTGATCCTGCGATTGGCGAGACAATCTATGACCCAGCCTGCGGCACAGGCGGCTTTATCGTTCGGGCCTTCGTGCGGGTGCTCGATAAAATTGAAAGGAAACGCATATCGGCGGATGAAAAGGAACACCTGATTCGCCGACTCAAGGGGAAACAGCTCTTCGGAGTCGAGCACTCTCCCCTCGTTTTCAAATTGGCGCTGATGAACATGATCCTCCACAAGGACGGATCGACCCTACTTCAAAACGACGACAGCCTGTCCAACAAAGCCCAGGACCTACACAAGGGTAAGTACGACGTTATTCTTGCGAATCCCCCATTCGGGCCGACCAAGCAGGAGCGCCTGGCCCAGTTTGAATTCCATATCAAACTCTACGAAGCGCTCTTCATCCAGCACATGATGAACAGCCTCAGGCCAGGCGGCCGGGCGGCAGTCGTCTTGAAGGAAGGGCTTCTCTTTGATTCAAAGAAGATGCTTAGGAAAATCTGCCGCAGGATGGTGGAGCAGTTCGAGGTTCTTGCAGTACTCAGCCTGCCCAATGGTGTCTTCAACCCATACAGTGGGGCGAAAACCAGTATTATTGTGATTCGCCGCCCCATTGGCCGCGATGACGTGCGCACTTCAAAAGTTTGGTTCTACCGGGTGGAAAGCGATGGCCGCGATCTTGGGGCCACCCGCCGGCCTCTACCAGATTTCGACACGGACGGCGATATGGATCACATGGTCTCCCTCTGGCCCTATATCTGGCGGCACGAAAGGGAGACCGGCGTTCGGGCGATTCTGAGGGCAGACGACCTCAAGCAGTTTGAAAGCGAGCGCTCCTGGTGGGCTACTATCGAAGACATTCGCAAGACCGATTACAACCTGACTGCCGGGCGCTACTGCCCGCACCAGGCTGAGGCGGACGAACATGAAAAGCCTGAGGCCCTCATCAACCGGTTGCTTGATCTAGAAGAAGAAATCAAGACCGACCTTCAAGACCTGCTCACCCTGGTGACGGTCCCGACTTCCATCGAGGGCTTGAAAGGGTCTGTCCGGTTTGAAACATCTTCAGCGGAATAGAGAGTGATGCCCACAGCTGCTGAGCGAATTCAGGAACTAACCCAAGCCCTAGCGACTGTAACACCAAAGATCGCCTTGGATACCTGTTGCGTTCAGTATTACATAAGCAATCCGCCAGTACAACCTTGGGCGGACTGTCTGGACACGGTCTTCCGTGCGGCGGTGGATGGAAAAATCGAGCTCTACGTGAGCACGGTTGTCGTGTCCGAATTACTCGCTCACGTCCATTTCGCCAACCGGCACAATGCAGGCTATGACCCGGAACTGGACCTCCTGGCCATCATCTACCGCCATTTTCAAATTCTGGACGTAACCGGCGAAGTAGCCCGTGCGGCCGGCAGGCTTCGGGGAAACTACATTCCCGGAGACAGGATCACCCTGAAGACACCCGACGCACTGATCGGTGCCACCAGTCTGGTGAACGGGCACACCCTTTTCATCACCAACGATGCCCGATTAGCTGGTGCACTACCAGAATCGAACTGCATTTATCTACGCGAGTTGGCTCTGCATTGGCTCGCTCAAAGATACCCCGGTCCCTGCTTTGACGGTGATACCTCCATATCACCTTCCAAGAGCGGTAGGGGCCTTCCGGTGGACCTCTCGACGGTTTCCCTGGAGCTAGGGGGTGTTCAGCCCGACCCATCGACCAACTGGAGACGTATCCTGAAGGACGCCCAGATGGTGGCTTCGGTAGTAAACGAACCTTGCGCATTCTTCATACTCGCCGAGAAGAATGGTCGAAAGACTGAAACTCGTGAAGTCCTGTTCTGGCACGAAAGTCTGACCGAAATAAGACCGTCAGGGAAGCTCATGAAAAGGATTAATTACCACTTGGGCTATTCCAAGAGGACGGGAGCAGCTGCCAACGTCGGCAGCCGCATCCATGGGCTTGTGTTCGCTTCCTTGGCCCGAGAAAAAGCGCGACAGAATCAACCTCGTTTCGCTTCTAAAAGCGATCATCAAAAGGCCACGGATGCCTGGAACGAATATCTATCACTCTGGCGGATCTACCGGTCATGTCTCGATCTGCCGCAAACAACCTGGTTACTTTGCGAGGATGGAGCGGCCCGTGTGTTGGATGTTACGGCAACGGTCCGGTTCTTGGACCAGGCAAGGAACGTCCTCGGATGGAAGGACGAAAGGTGAAAAAGAAAGTAGTCAGGCGCGCTTGGCATACAGTGCCAGTATCAGAAGCGGCTCAGATTAATCCACGGGAAACCCTGCCCCCCCGCCAGGTCGATGAAGTACCTTTGTACGAAATGGCAGCTATTGATGAGTATGCTGGCACCTTGCGTGAACCTGCGATGGTTCCTTTAGGCGCGTGCAGGAGCGGCAGGACAAAGTTTCGAAATGGTGATGTGATCTTCGCCAAGATCACACCTTGCGTCCAAAACGGAAAGTCCGCCCTTGCTTCAGGCATTGAAGGCGATCTCGGGTTCGGTTCTTCCGAGTTCTATGTTTTGCGGGCGAAGTCTCAAGTACTGACAGAATATCTATTTTTCTTCGTCCGACAAAAGAGCGTGGTCCAGGCGGCAGTAGACAGTTTTTCAGGGACATCTGGAAGGCAGAGAGTTCCATCAACCTTTTGGGACAGGCTTACAGTTCCTGTCCCACCGCTTCCCGTACAGGAGCGGATTGTCCAGATTTTGCTGAAGGCTGACGAGATTCGGCGCAAGCGCAAACATGCTCTGGCGTTAGCGGACAAGATTCTGCCTTCGCTGTTCTTGGAGATGTTCGGGGACCCGTCAACAAACAAGAAGGGGTGGCCGAATGAGCCCATTGGAAAAGCGGTTCATTTCGATACGGCGCAGATCAAACCGGAAGCCGGAACCATTTACAATTATATTGGTCCGGAACATATCGAATCGCACACTGGAAATTATAGCGGACCTCATCCTATAGACGGAAGAGATCTTGGAAGCTCTAAACATCCCTTCACAAAGCAGCATGTGCTTTATTGTAAGCTCCGGCCATACTTGAATAAAGTTATCCTGCCTGAGGATGACGGCATTTGTAGCACTGAGTTAGTTCCCCTTCGCCCTGGCCCCAGATTGCTTCGTGAATTCCTGGCAATATACCTTCGATTGCCGTTTTTCGTATCCCGAGCGGTTCAAAAATCCCAGGGAACGAAAATGCCGCGCTTCGGACCTGATCTTTTGAAACAGGAGGAAATTATTATCCCTCCAATTCCAGTACAAAAGTCCTTTTACGCACAAGTTAATCAATTATTGGCCTCATTGATTTCGATACTCTCATTTGGCCCACTTTGATACTCAGAAATGGCCCACCCCAAAAAGAGAAGTTGTGTATCCTAATCCAGTGAAATTACTACTGGAAAGGAGGCACACTTGGGGAGGAAAGGGAAAGTGGCGCTGTTTGAGGAGATACGACGAGAGTACGAGTATGGAGTGGGGACAATCAATGGGGTGTCGAAAAAGCTTGGAGTGCACCGCCGTATGGTGCGGGAAGCACTATCCAATGCGATTCCTGCGGAACGAAAGAGGGCTGTCCGTAGGAAGCCCAAAGTCAGTCAGGCCCAATCATTGATCGATGGGATCCTTGAAGCGGATAAGCGTGTGCATAGGAAGCAGCGGCATACGGCACATCGGATCTGGTGTCGGCTTCGAAAGGAGACACCGGATCTTGAGATATCGGAGTCGACGGTTCGCAAGTACGTACGGGAGCGCAAAGAGGAGTTGGGACTGCTTGGCCGGGAGGTGTTCATCCAGCAGTCCTACGATTGGGGGGAAGAGGCGCAGATCGACTGGTATGAAGCCAAAGTGGAGTTGGATGGTGAGGAACGCAAGTTCTATCTTTTCTGCATGCGCAGCATGGCCAGTGGCGGAGCCTTCCATCGGGCCTATCCTCATGCGAGCCAGCAAGCCTTTCTGGAGGCACATGAACTGGGGTTTGGATATTTTGGAGGAGTATTCAAAGTACTGCGCTACGACAATCTCTCCTCTGCGGTGAAGAAGATATTGCGGGGATATCAAAGAGAGGAGACGGAGCGGTTCATAGCCTTTCGATCTCACTGGGGATTCGAATCGCAGTTCTGCACTCCCGGGTGTGGGCATGAGAAGGGCGGCGTTGAAGGTGAGGGAGGCTATTTTCGACGCAACCACTTGGTTCCTGTTCCGGAAGCCAAGGATATTGAGGATTTAAATCGGCAGTTGCTGGAAGGCTCGAGAGAGGATGAGGCACGGATAATAAGTGGTCGCAGCGGCAGTGTCGGAGAGGCAATGAATAGGGAGCACGACCACCTGTTGCCTCTGGCGCGGGAAGGATTCCAGATTGCTGGGATTCACTTCCCGCAGGTTAATTCAAAGGGGACGGTAAAGGTGCTCACTAACTTCTACTCGGTCCCGGCAGCCGTAGGGGTGGAGGTGTGCGCGAAAGTCTACCCGGCTCATGTAGAGATCTGGCATCAGGGCAGGTGTATAGCCCGCCACGAGCGCTCATTTGGCCGGTACAGCCAAGTCCTGAATCTGGAACACTACCTTGAGGTGTTGTTGAAGAAGCCGGGGGCTTTAGCGGGCAGCACGGCACTTGAGCAATGGCGCACACAGGGACGATGGCCGGCAGACTACGACCGGTTCTGGGAGGAACTGCGGCAGCGGCACGGCAAACAGGACGGGACCCGTGTGATGGTTGAGATCCTCATGCTTGGGCAAAAGCATGGGTGGAGGAAACTCGAAGAAGCTGTGAGCCATGCGCTGGAACTGGGCTGCTTCGATGTGAGCGCCTTGCGATTGTTGCTGGAAAATGACGGCCATGAAGCGCTAAGGGCAGATTATGCACTGGAAATAGGGATTCTTAGCCGCTACGACCGCCCCCAGCCACAGATGAATGAGTATGACCGGTTGCTGCGCGAGTGGCCGGGGACGGAGGTAATGCAATGATTATCCCGTCCATGGAGTTACAGCAATCGACGATTGTCCGGTATGCCAAAGAGCTGCATCTTCCAACCGTTTGCGCTCAATTTGCACGCCTTGCCGAGGAGGCGGCCAGACAGGGGCAAAGCCACCTGAGCTACCTTGAAGCCCTGCTTGAGGCCGAGGTGGAGGAAAGGGCGCGTAATGCCATTGCCCGGCGTGTTGTGGATGCTCATTTTCCAAAGGTGAAGACCCTGGATGAGTTTGAGTTTGAAAAGGCGCCTGCCGTGCCTGCGGCATTGATTCGAAACCTTGCCGACGGGGGTTATATCAAACGCAGCGAACCCGTCATCTTCCTGGGTGAGACAGGAACAGGAAAGAGCCATTTGGCAATTGGCTTGGCTGTGGCTGCGTGTCGGCAGAGAAAGCGGGTTCGGTTCACCACCGCTGCGGCGCTCGTCAATGATCTTATGGAAGCAAAAAACAAAAGCGAACTGAGTCGGATCACCAACCGCTGGACTCGTTATGAACTGATTGTCATTGACGAGATGGGCTATGTGGGAATACCGGAACCGGCAGCCGAGTTGCTCTTTCAGGTGATATCCGGGCGGGCGGAACGGGCAGCTGTGATCGTCACGACAAACCTGCCGTTTTCGGAATGGACCACGATGTTTCCAAATGCCAGGCTCTGCAAGGCGATATTGGATCGGCTGACAGACCAGGCGCACATCATTGAGACCGGAGACGAATCGTACCGGTTCAGAAGGACGATTGAGAAGAGGAAGGGCGTGAAGAAGTGATGGTTCGCAGAGTTCACCGTACCGCCGCTTTTAGCCGCCTCCGACGAGTCATGGGAGGACCCATTCTCGGCGGCTCTTCACGGCTCTGTCTGTAGGAAGTCCGTCATTAGAGCAGAGGAAAGATCAATGGACAGGGGTGGGCCAAATTAAAATATCAAAGTGGGCCAAATCGAGTTGACGAAACCACTTTCATCTCACAGGGTAAAGGAAGGACTGGATATTGCGGATAATGCATTTAATAGTCTCCTTTCACGCGCGCTCACTGGCGAACTCACTGCCGAGTGGGAGGCAGCCAATTCGGATTGGATCGAGGCCCAGATTGACCTGCAGAAACGTCTGCCGCGCCTGCTTCTGTTAGCGTTTATTCGGGAACGCGCGGCGCGCCCCCAGAAATCCGCCCAGGCTGCCATTCTGGTGACCGCCCTTATGAAGTACACCTTCCTTCTCCAAATGGGGGGCAACGGGCACCGCCGATTCTATCAGTTTGTTCCTTACCACTATGGCCCATTCGCCAAAGAACTCTATGCCGACCTGAGGCGTCTACAGGCAGACGGCCTGGTGAAAGTGGACAACGACACCGACGAGGACAAGACCCGGATCACCTTGGCCGATCCCGCCAAAGTCGCAGAGGCCCTGGCCGAGCTACCCCAAGGGCTGCAAGAGGACGTCAATGCCATCCTTGATACTTATGGCGACCTGAACCACAAGGCTTTGCTTGCCACCGTTTATGAAAAGTATCCATCTTATGCAAAGAAGGGCGGGTTAAGCGGCCGTCTTTGGGGGAGAACATAGCCATGCCTGAACCTGAGAATCGGGCCACGAGTCCCATAAAACGCAACACAACCCTTGAGGGCATGCATAAGCTACTCCTAGAAGCCTTGCGTTGTCGAGAGCAGGAGATCTTCCGATATCTGGCCATTCTGGGCCCCGCTCTTGCCGGTTTCGTGTGGCTATTGGATTCTAGCACACAAAAAATCCACTTAACCGTAGGCACGATCGGGGTTCAACTGCTGCTGCTCCTGGGCGCATTCTACTCCTTGGCCCTGGGCTACAATTACCGGTACATCGTACTTCAATTGGCCAAGCTGGAAGCGTTCTTGGGGGTAAGACATGTCATGCTCGTGGGCTGGCCTCGGTCTCCGGAGGATTTCCTGAAGCGTTACCAACTCCTTTCGAAGATCCCATGGTGCACACCGCCGGAAATTATCAAGTTGTTCTGGGGGGCCTTTCTCGTCGGCCTGGCGTTCGTGACTGTAACGGCAATTGAACAGGAGAAGCCGATCTCGCTACGGCTCGTGGGTTTGACAGGGCTGGTCTGTTTCGTGACGGGAGTCACTCTACCGATCTGGTTTGGGCGCAAATTCTGCAAGCTATGCAAGAAGGAACCGGAGTCGTGGGGCCGTCGAACAAGAGCTCACGTCGTCGGTGTGCTTTAGCAATCAATGTCCGCGGCGCTGGGAGGCCATGCATCCGGGTGAAGCGCCTCCTCTTTCGGAGACGGCCGATATCTACCATGTAAGAGGGAGGTACCATGAGCGACATTAAGCTTTTCCAGATCGCCGGCTCTCAGGTGAGCGAATTGGCAGGCAGGTCGGTCGCTGTGGAAAAATCCCTTCAGACCCTTATTGAAAAGCATCTGGAAACCTTTTTCGGAATTCGGTTCCTCGCTTCGGAGCATCCTACCGGAAAGACACACGGTGGGCGCATCGACACCCTTGGTCTGGATGAAAACCGCTGCCCGGTTATTATCGAGTACAAACGGGCACTGAATGAAAATGTAATAAATCAAGGTCTTTTCTATCTTGACTGGCTTTTGGATCATAAAGGTGAGTTTACCTTGTTGGTACTTAAGCGGTATGGCCAACAGGCTGCCGATAACATCGATTGGTCAAGCCCCCGCCTGATGTGCATCGCCGGGGATTTCACCCGTTACGACGAACATGCCGTTCAGCAAATCAATCGAAACATAGAGTTAATCCGGTACCGACGGTATGGCGACTCCCTTTTGCTCTTTGAGCTTATCAACGCAACTACCGCGCAAATCGTGGACACAAAAGTCTATAAGACGGTCACCGAATACCTGGCTCAGGCCAATGACGATCTACGGGATCGCTTCGAGGCTCTGAAGGCCTTTCTTATGGCTCTCGGCGATGACGTGCAGATGAAACCCCTAAAGTTCTATTTCGCCTTTAAGCGGATTAAGAACTTCGCCTGCGTTGAAATCCGCCCCCAGGCCGGTACCCTGCTCGTCTATGTAAAGGTCAACCCGGACGCTGCAACACCGCTAGAAGGGTTCCTGCGAGACGTCCGGGAGATCGGCCATTTTGGCACTGGGGATTTGGAGATTACTATCGATTCAAATGAAGCTTTGGAGAAGGCCAAACCTTTTTTAGTGCAGAGCTATGAGGCAAGTTAAGTGGATCTTTTCAAAAAGATTTCATAAGACTTCGACCTGAGTTTGGGCATAACATCACAGAAGCATTTGCTGGAATTGACGCCGCATTCGCCAAACATAGTTTCTTCAGGTCTCTGTATGTCGCTGCGTTGAGAACCGGTTCGTTCCTCTGCAGCTCCGCACAAAGCAATCAATCCTGAAATGGGGCCTGGTGCCGATTGATGGAACATTTACCTCTTATAGAAGTAGGATTGAAGCGTCCCAGAAGGATTTTTGGAAGCACCATTCATGGGGATAGATTTAAAGCTGATCCGGTCTACTGAATCGAGCGCTCGTCCTCAATACGCTGACAGCTACATGCGCGCGACTCCAACCTGCGAAAAGCTGCGATTGGAGCCTCATTACCTGGAGCGCTGGCACGAGAGTGTTCCCCACAGGTGTGGGGATGAACCGGCTGTAACCGAGCAGTTGAAGGCTCTGAAAGAGTGCTCCCCACAGGCGTGGCCCATAACCGCTCCGGCCTCATTGAAGCGTGACAAAGACCGGCGTTACGCCGGCGGCCTTTTCGAATTTCCGGGGCTTAACCGCTCCGGCCTCATTGAAGCAACTTCTTCTGCGTCAGCAGGTCGTCCGTCGACCCCGATTTCCGGGGCTTAACCGCTCCGGCCTCATTGAAGCAATGACTACCAGGGGGTACTGAAGGAAGCGGGGGTCGATTTCCGGGGCTTAACCGCTCCGGCCTCATTGAAGCGCCGTGGAGAACCAAAAGACTTGGCGTGAGGCGGCTAGGATTTCCGGGGCTTGACCGCTCCGGCTCCTTAGAGGACCGAGGAATGAGGTCGCCCGCCGCGCGGGGGCGTGGATTGAAACTTCTTCGCCGCCGTGGAAGGCGGCGCTACCTTTGGTCGCCTTCGGCACGGGGGCGTGGATTGAAACTCGAGGATCGCGCCATAAAGCAAAAAATCCACGAAGTCGCCCCCCGCGCGGGGGCGTGGATTGAAACGGCTTGCGCCGGGTCCGAGGTAAGAGGTAATGGGTCCGGGGATTTCCGGGCCTTAACCGTTCCGGCCCCATTGAAGCACGATTTGCTCCGCGACCTCCGCGCCTCCGCGTGAGAGATTTCCGGGGCTTAACCGCTCCGGCTCCTTAGAGGACCGAGGAATGAGGTCGCCTTCGGCGCGGGGGCGTGGATTGAAACTTCTTCGCCGCCGTGGAAGGCGGCGCTACCTTTGGTCGCCTTCGGCGCGGGGGCGTGGATTGAAACGGCTTGCGCCGGGTCCGAGGTAAGAGGTAATGGGTCCGGGGATTTCCGGGCCTTAACCGTTCCGGCCCCATTGAAGCACGATTTGCTCCGCGACCTCCGCGCCTCCGCGTGAGAGATTTCCGGGGCTTAACCGCTCCGCCCCGATGGCATCGATGAGTCCTCACCTCAGGTTGAAGAGGTACAAGAATGCAGCCCAGCCGCCCGGTAACGATCGTGGCGGGAATTTCAGCTCCTTGCCGTACTTTACTGCCATCTCCAGGAAGAAACGCGCATGAAAGAATGCCTCAAGAACAGGTCTTGTTACCTCGAGCCAGTTCTCGTTGTCTTCCGGCTTAAATTCTTTCCCTGTGCCTTGCCGGACGATCTCAAGGAACCATGCATTCATGGGAATTGTGGGCAGCAGTGCCTGAAGCGCCTTGACTACTTTCAAAGTCGACGATTGGAGACCGAAGACTTTGAAGCTCTGATGGTAGAAGCGATAAACCCCCTCATCGTATGTCCACGTGCCATTAGACTCTTTAAGGAGTTCATCAAGGTCGCTCAAATCCCTTTGAATGTTCGCAAGCAGCTCTTTTACCAATGGGGTGTCATCGCGTTGTTCGCAATGTGCCTCACGGTTGACGGGCATTGTTTGCTTTCCTTCGCTCTCAGACAGACGCTTTAGGGCTTATTTACGGACAAGCCCTTAATCTTTCCCGGGGGGGTTCTACTTCGCGGCTCGTGGTGCCCGGACTATGATCCGCCTTTGCGTGAGAAAATCCGACACGGCCGAGGCGACTGCCGCCGCGATGCGCCGCCGGTATGCCGGGCTTCGAAGCAGGGTCTCCTCGCTTCTGTTCCTGATTATTCCGCACTCCAAAAGAACGGCGGGACATCTCGCCTTGGCGAGCACGGCAAGCTCATCGAAGCGGTAGACCCCCGCCCGCCGGTCAACCGGCTTTTTCCCCTCGCCCGAGATCGGCTCCGAATGATGAGCGGAGGGCACCAGGCCCGATTTTCTCAGTTCATTTCCGAGCGCAATAGCAAAAGACCTGCTCCGATCCCGCCATACGTTTTTGTCGGAGGTGAAAATCGAATATCCCCTGAATCTATCGCAAAACTGTGCCGGGGCGCCTTTCCAGGTCCATTCGGAAAGGTAAATCGGCTGCACGGAATCGTGATGAATGGAAATGAGCAGGTCGGGCCCGGCCGCGTTGATCATTTCCAGCCTGGTTTCCAGTGAAATCTTTTTGCCTTCCGGATTCATTATGACGACATCCAGGCGGGGGTCCCTTTTCAACTTTCGGTAGACTTCGAGGGCCATCTTTCGGTTAAAATCATACTCGGGCCTGTTTCTTGCGCTGAGAGCACCGCTTTGTTCAGGCAAATGGCCGATATCTATCGCCACGCTGAACTTTTTCACCGCCCGGCCCTGCTCGAAGAGGGCAACAAATCCAACCAGCACCAGGGCGGCGGCGATCAAGAATTTCGAGTTTTTAGGTTTAAGTTCCCGCAATTCACCCGGCCCCCTCAGCGATGGATAGTTTCCGGTTGGACGCAACTTAGCATACCCTCTTTTTTCCCCGGAATGGTATCATAAACCGGTGAACGGGGAACGGTGAACGGTGAATGGAAGTCATAGACGGCAAACTTCAGCTTTCTCTCTCGCCTCTTCGACCTGAATATGTGGGCGTGATGAGCGTGATACTGTGCTCGATGGACCCCTGGCTGACCCTGGAATACAAGCCGGAGGTTTTCGAGTCTTACCTGCTGCACGCGGACCCGGCGCTCAGCCATTATGCCGTAATGATTTCCACGGATGTCGCCGGGGTCTTGTCGTTGAGGTATCCTTGGCTTTTCGGGCCGTTCATCGAACTCATGGCCCTCTTCGATGGATTTCGGGGTAAAGGAATCGGGCGCCGGATCGTTGACTGGGTCTGCGATCGATATGAATCGCCAAACCTGTGGGCTACGGTGTCCTCTTTCAATCTGAGGGCGCAAAAATTCTACAGCACTGCCGGTTTCGAGAAAACGGCGATTCTGGAAGAGCTGATAAAGCCGGGCTGGAATGAAATTCTTATCAGGAAAAAAGTGAGCCCGCCCCTCACGCGGGATAAGCGCTGATACGCGAAAAAAAGGAAAGGCCGGTGGGAAGCCCCCCCGGCCTTTCCTTCAAAAACGAGCAATGCGGCAATTACTTCTTCAAATGTTTCTTGAACATCGCTTCGCACTTGTCAGCGGCGGCTTCGACCCTGCGAGCGGCGTTCTCGGCTCTCATCGCGGCAGCCTCGGCAGCTCTGGCGCTGGTCGTACATGATTGTTCGATCGTCTGAGCCTTATCCAGAGCCGACTGGCAAAGTTCCGTACATTTCTTGCAATCGTCCGTGCAAGCGCAACCTGAAAACATCATAAAAGCCAATGCAACCGAAAACAATACTGCCACTATTCTCTTCATGCTCTTTCCTCCTTAGAAACGGATGAGATTAACTACGGAGTGATTTTCAAAACCCTCCTCTGGCTATCTGCGACTTTCCCACCTCCTCTCGGGTCCAAAATTCGCACAATCGATCTCTTGCGGTCTATTTAGACCACCGATGCTGCCTTCCCAAAGGAAAACTGATTGATGCTACGACACCTGTTTTGCAAAATCAAGAAATTTTTCTTCCAATCATTGCCACATATACACCGGCGGGGCGGAAGTTTCTCACGGGATATTCGCCCTTCGCGTCTTTCCATGTCCGGACCATGGTCCGTGAAAAAACCTGCGATTCCGGCCGGACACGTTACTGCGTCATTTCAGACACCTTGAGGGAGTCGTCCTCATAGGGGTTTCGCGTCACATCAGTGGGGACTCCGTTTTGCAGGCTCATCGCGACCATGAATTTCCTCTGATCCACATCTTTTGCAAAGGGCTGCTGCGCCAGTTTATCGAGTGCATATTTGGCGTAATCAGGAATTCTCTTATATACATCCGGGAAAGCCTGTACAAATATGCGCCCGTCTTTTTGGCCGAATTTGAGCGGTTCGTAGATGATCTCGAGCTTGGTTCCGAGGGCCACCTGAGGATAGAGGATACGTATGTGTTCGGGATAGCAACGAATGCAGCCGTGGCTCACGAGTCGTCCCACTCCCCAGGGCATGGACGTTCCGTGAACTCCGTATGCGCCCGCCGAAAATTTCATGACGAATTCCCCCAGCGGGTTCTCGGGTCCTGGCGGCATGACCGCCATGCCATATTTTTCCTGGAGCGAGGCAGGAACATACCAGGCCGGATTGGGTCTTTTCTCATTTATGAAATAGGTCCCAAGCGGACTTTCCCATCCCTCGTCGCCTATCCCGAGCGGGTAGGTCTGAACGGTTGAACTGCGCTGGTCGAAAAAGTAGAGCCTCAACTCGGGGATATTTATTACCAGTTGATAATGCAAGCTGGGCGGAAGCACCCAGAAAGTGGGAAGAAAAATCCTTTTGCCCTTGGGCGGAATCCAGGCATCCATTTTTGGAAAAAGGAGGTCAACCGAGTTGTAGCCCAGGCCGTTTCGCCTCGCTATGTCCAGGAGCGTGTCCTTCGGTTTGATACTGTACCAGCTCGGAGATCCCACCACGGTAAGGTCCGGGATGTGATATCGGAATCTTTGAACGGTCGCCGTGAATTCTTCTTCAGCAAGGGCAAAGGAACAGAACAGAAGGCTAAGGGTGAGAAATAAGGAAAGCCCCGCGACCCTTTTCAATCTCATAGTCTTTCCCCGACATGCTGCGGTTTTAAGCGGTCTCGCATCAATCCCCTTACATTAAAGACTCTCGGACTCGATATCAAGTCCTTTTTGATACCGAAATCCTCGCGCGTCAAGCACAAAAACGGGCCGCGCGACGGCCGGCGCCGGGCGCAACAGCCTGTAATCGGGGGGAAATCACTCTTGTTCCAGCCCGGGAAATTGCTCCACTCCCTTCCTTTTGTCGGCAGTGTCCGGGAATTTTTATAACATTTCAAGCAGTTCGGCGGGCTTTGCGATGAGCTTTCCGGCGCCGCCTGCGATAAGCTCTTCGGCGTCTCGAAATCCCCACAGCACCCCGACTGCGTACATCCCGGCCGCATTTGCGGTTTTCATGTCGGTGGCTGTATCGCCGAGGTAGAGGAAGTCGGCAGGCTCAACCCGGAGCCGGTTCGCAATTTCCAGTGCCGAAGAAGGGTCGGGTTTGCGGGGGATGGGCGGGCGCTCGCCCATGACGGCCTCGAAGCGCCAGGCCCCCAGAAGCCCCTCTACCGCTTTTAGCGTAAATTCGTGGGGCTTGTTTGAAAGCACGGCCATCTTCAGACCGCGCGCCGTCAATGCGTCAAGAAGTTCCGGAATTCCGGGGTAGGGCCGGCTTTTCACATTCCAGTTGCGCTCGTAAGTCTGCCGCATCATTTCGATGCATCGGGATATCAGCCGGGGGCCGGTTTTCGCCGAATCCGGAAGGGAGCGCCTGACAAGGTTCTCCATGCCGTCCCCGACGAAATACCTGTACTTTTCCAACTTATGGACGGGAAATCCGAAATGGCTCAGAGTGCTGTTCATTGAATCGGCGAGATCCTGGAGAGTATCCAGGAGCGTGCCGTCAAGATCCATCATTATGGCCTGAAAATCTCCGGCGCGATTCAATCCTGTTTCCGATTCTCACACAGGAGGTGCTTCAAGCGCAACATCCGCCAGGAGCCTCTCGATTGTCGCCTGGTGCTCCTGGGATGTTTGCAGAAACATCACACCCAATTTGAACGAGTCTTTGTCCTGGTCAGTGCTGTACCAAACAATTCTGACCGGTGTCCAGAGGGCGGCCTCGGGCAGGCTGACCTTCAGAGTAAATCGGCTCGATTCGCTTCCAATCACTATATTATAGGGGCCGACTTTGAGCGTCTTCAATTCCAGCCGCGCACCGATTGCCGAGACTTCCGTCACCCTGACCTCGATATTTTCTTCATGGTTCGGGAAAAGACAGGTAAGGGTGCCAAACCATCCGACCCTGAATCGCGCTGCCAGTCTTCTATCCTTACCCAGCTTCAAATCGGCCATCTGCAAATTTCCTCTTACGGAGCGCGCCTGAACCCTACCGCCCGGGTGGCCGAGGGTCTTCTCGCCATCGCCGCCTCAAGGTATTTGTATATATCGCCACGGTCCAGCGCCGAGGCGTAAACAATGGGCTTCATATTGTGAATGTCCATCGTGTGAACGTTTGCGCCGGCCGAAACCAGAGTGCGAACCACATCGTAGTGGTCGTAAATCGTAGCAATCGTAAGGGCCGTTCTGCCGAACTGGTCCTTTATTTCCGTCTTGGCGCCTCCGGAAATCAAAAGGCCGACAATCTGCTGGTAGCCTCCCTGGCAAGCGTCCATAAGAGCAGTCCGTCCTTGAGCATCCTGCTCATTTAAGCGAACGTCCCGGGCAAGAAGGAATTTTACCACTTCGAGGTTACCGTTCATGCTGGCGCCCATCAGGGCGTTGACTCCCGCCTTCTTGAGCCGGGGGGTTTCCAGGATGCTCTGAAGGTTTGGGTCCGCCCCTCCTGCGATGAGCATCTCGACTATACCGGTATGGCCTGCCCAGGCCGCCTGCATGAGCGCAGTCACTCCGAAAATGTCCGTGAGGTTTACCACCGCGTCCTTGTCGAGCAGCAATTGGGTCAACTCGGAACTGCCCAGGAGAGCCGCATGCATCAGCGGGGTCATCGCATCGCGGTCCCTGGCGTTCACGTTAGCTCCAGCGGCCAGCAGCTTGAGAGTAGCCCCAATGGCCTCCGTGTCGATGGACACAAATAACTCCCGGTTTAATTGTTCCTGCCTGGCCGCAGCCGCCCGGGCCTTGATCTGAGCCTCTGACATGACATCTCCCGGTTTCGGCTTTCGCTGCCCGTGTGCAGGGGCCGAAAAGGCCAGAAGCAAACACAGGGAGCAAATCAGAATTCCACATTTGCTCTCTTTCATATTGTTTCCTCCCGATTCACTGGTTCATAAGATTCAGCATTTTCACCTGCGCGTTGGATCAGATTCGTGATGCAAAACACAGGCCGTCTCAATCTGTGTGAACTCCATTACAGCAAGGACGAAGCGGTTTTGACGTTGTTTTTATCTAATCACACTTTATGTGTAAATTTACAAGAAGATTTTCATAAGCCTCGATTCGTCCTCAAAACGAAAGTTTAAGTTAATTGAGGCCTCGGAGCACTCTGCGCCTCTGTTTCTAAAGGTTCAATCCTGCAACCTCAAAATCCCTCCCCCCCTTGAAAAAGGGGGGGATTGGCACGTCTTTTCACGGTTTCAAGAGTGTCCCATGGAGACATGAAGGGCTGCGGTGGAATTCAAAGGACCGTAGACATTCACCATGTGTCAAGATTTTGGCCAAGTGCAGCGCCCGCCTCGCGT
The DNA here is from genome assembly GCA_963805125.1 of uncultured delta proteobacterium. Taxonomy (GTDB): domain Bacteria; phylum Desulfobacterota; class Syntrophobacteria; order Syntrophobacterales; family Syntrophobacteraceae; genus SbD1. The sequence continues at coordinate 124,337 of CAWDTD010000006.1, forward strand.
TGGGAACCGGTGGGGACCGGCCGGGCTGTGGAGACCGCGCGGCGCTATGCACGCCGGAACTCGGTTTTGTAATTCGATTCCGCTAATGACCATATCGCCTTGCAGAAATTGCGGGAAATAGATAAGCTTATTCCCCGAATTCCGCGAATCGGGCCGCGTAGAGGATCAATTCCATCTCGGAGAGCACAGGCGGGCGATGGGTAGTCGCAAAGGATTGAAAGTCCTGTTGATCGATGATGACCCCGGCATTGTCAGGGTGATGACGATCGCCCTGGAGGATGAGGGACACACGGTTGTTTCCGCTCATGACGGCAATAGCGGCATAGATTTGTGCGCCGCAGAGTCTCCCGATGTGGTGGTTACCGACATCCGGATGCCGGGCATCGACGGCATGGAAGTCCTGAGAAGAATAAAGGAAATGGACCCGGACAAAGAAGTCATCGTGGCGACGGCTTTCAGTGATATCAATGACGCCATCCTCGCTCTGCAGCTCGATGCTTCGGACTTCATCATGAAACCGATAAGCGAACAGGCCCTGATGGTCGCACTCAAGCGGGCGCAGGAAAGATTCACCACGCGCAGGGAGCTGAGGGATTACACCGCTCTTATCGAGGAGCGGTGGATGGAAACATCCGAGGAACTGGCCCGGACCTTTCAAACCCAGAAACTTCTGATCGAAAGCTCGATAGACGGAATAATTGCCGGCGACAAAGCGGGCAGTATAGTGATTTTCAATAAAAGCATGGAGCGGATGCTCGGGTATGCGAGAACAGAGGTGATCGGCGAGAAGATGATGGACCGGTTGTTCTGGGCGGGAGAGGCCGACAGGTTCAAGAGCGCGCTCGCGTCCGGCGAGCATGGAGGCAAGGGGCGGCTGTTTCTGTACGAGAGCTGTCTTGCGGGAAATGACGGATCGAGAATCCCCGTTCAGCTTTCGGCCGCCGTGATGACCCGGGAAGATGAGGAGGTCGGGACAGTCTGTTTCGTCCGTGATGAACGGGAGATCAGAAAACTTGCGCAGGAAGTGGCGGAGCAGGCCAGGATGCTTCACCAGGACAAAATGATTTCACTGGGAAAGCTTGCCGCAAGCGTGGTCCATGAAATAAATAATCCATTGGCCGGTATTCTCAATTATGCCCGGCTGATGAGCAAGATTCTTTCGCGCGGCAGCCTTCCCGGGGAGTCGCTTGTAAAGTTTCAGGGGTATCTGTCCCTGATGCAAAGCGAACTGGAGCGCTGTTCGAAGATTGTATCCAACCTGCTTGCCTTTTCGCGCAAATCGCAACTCGAATTCAGCGCCGTGGATATAAACGAGCTTTTGAGCAAGTGCATAAATTTGAGCGGGCACAAACTGTTGCTTCAAAATATCGGGGTCGAAACGCACCTTGCCCGGGACCTCCCCATGATTCAGGGCGACTTCAACCAACTCCAGCAGTGCATAATAAACCTCATTTTCAATGCCGTCGATGCGATGCCGGAGGGCGGGGCGCTGACCCTCGAGAGCAGCTTCGATTCTGCGAGGAGCCTTATCCATATTCTAGTGAGGGACTCGGGATGCGGGATTTCCAGGGAGGACCTTCCCTATATTTTCGATCCTTTCTTTACCACTAAAAAAGAAGGAAAGGGATTGGGCCTCGGGCTCTCCACAACTTTCGGGCTTATCGACCGGCATAAAGGAACCATTCGTGTCGAGAGCGAACCGGGAAAAGGCACGGCGTTCCACATTGCGTTGCCGGTAAGTCTTACTCGTCCGGCCTCAAATCAAACTTCTTGATTTTGTGATGCAGCGTAACGCGGTTCATTTCCAGGACGGTCGCCGCCCTGGAAATATTCCACCGGCAGAGTTTGAGAATGTGCTCGATATGGCGCCTTTCGACCTCGCGCATCGAGACGGATACTCCCTTGTCCTCGGGGGTTCTGAAGAGAAAGGCGAAGTCCTCCTTTTTGAGATACGGGCTTTTCGAGAGCACCACGGCCCGTTCGACCGTGTTTTCCAGTTCCCGGACATTCCCGGGCCAGTCATAAGATTGCAGCAGCAGCATCGCCTCATCTCTGAAGCCTTTGACCTGCTTGTTCGTTTCGCGGCGGAATCTTTGCAGAAAATGCTCTGCCAGAGAGGGGATGTCTTCTCTGCGCTTTCTAAGAGGCGGGATTTCGATCTCGATCACCTTGAGCCGGAAATAGAAGTCCTGGCGGAATTGTTCCCTGGACACCTTTTTGAACAGGTCATGATGAGTGGCCGAGATAAGCCGGAAGTCGACGTTTATGTCCCGGTTTCCTCCCACCCTGTGAAAACTTTTCTCCTGAAGCACGCGGAGCAGATCGACCTGCATCTTGAGAGGAATTTCGCCTATTTCGTCCAGAAACAGCGTGCCGCCTTTGGCCATCTCCAGGCGGCCTTTCTGGGTGCGGGTCGCGCCGGTGAACGAGCCCGCCTCATGGCCGAAGAGCTCGCTTTCGAGCAGGGTATCGGTAAATGCTCCGCAGTTTATGGCGATAAACGGTCCGTATCTGCGATTGCTGCGAGCGTGGATGGCTTTGGCCGCCAATTCCTTGCCCGTGCCCGTTTCCCCCTGAAGCAGGATAGGCGAATCCACCTCTGCGACCTGGTCGATAAAAGAAAAAAGCCGCCTCATGCAACTGGAAGCGCCTATGAGGTCCTGATAGCGGGAGTTGGGGTTTATCTGGCTGCGAAGAGAGATGTTTTCGTCTACCAGTTTTTTTTGGTTGAGGAGTTTTTCTATCAGCAACTTTAGCTGCTCAGGCTGGAAGGGCTTGATCAGGAAATCGTCAGCCCCGCTTTTCATCGCTTCTATGGCAGTCTCGACCGTGGCGTATGCGGTTATCATCACCACAAGAATATGGGGGTAGACCATTTTGATGTCTTTTAACACGTCCAGACCGCTGAGGTCGGGCATCCTTATGTCGAGGAAAACCAGATCGTATTCATTGCGGCCGATCATCTCCAGCGCCAGGTGGCCCCCGGAAGCCGCATCCACGTTGTGCCCCGCCCGCTTCATCCATCCGACCAGGGACTCGCGTACGATCAACTCGTCATCGACGACCAGAATTTGAATCTTTTCGGGCATGAACCCACCCCTTGATCGGTGTATTTCGTGGAGCGCGGGAGGCCGACCGCTCGATGTCTGCGCTCCGCGAGACGGGGCGGCGGCCGGAGGCCCTCTCATCGCTCCACGGGAAACCTGAGAATGAAGCGCGCCCCGGCTCCTTCCTCGCTTTTGACGTATATCGATCCCCCATGTTGCTTGACTATGCCGTAAACCACGGAAAGCCCGAGCCCCACGCCCTTGTCATGGCTCTTGGTCGAAAAAAAAGGCTCGAAAATAAGGGGAATGATCTCTTTCGGGATGCCTGTGCCGTTGTCGGCCACCTCAAAGCGAATTGGCAAATCGGACCGGTCCCGGGAGGTCCTCAGGACGAGTTCGCCTCCATCGGGCATGGCGTCAGCGGCGTTGAAAATGAGGTTCAAAAGACATTGCTGTATCTGGCTTTGATCTGCCACCATCAGGGGCAGGTCCCGGTCCAGTTCCGTTCGCGCCGCTATTGCCAGTGAATCGAGGCGAAAACGGACAAAATGAAGCGCCTTTTCAATCAGCTCGTTCAACTGAAACTCACTGCGAATTCCCCTGCTCTGCCGGGAAAAATGGAGCAGGTCGCTCACGATCCCGCTGCATCGGGCGGATTCCGAATCTATGAGGCTGAGATAATAGATGAACTTCTCTTTTGCCGCTGCGTCGATTTGCCCGGATTCAAGTTCCTGGCGCACGAGGCGCGCAAGCGCGTTTATCCCCGACAGGGGGTTATTTATCTCGTGAACGGCGCTGGCTGCCAGCTTGCCGAGAGAAATCATCTTCTCTTCAAAAACAAGCCGCATGAGGTCCTTTTTCAGGGTCAAGATTTTCTGCTCGACCATCTTTTCGAGTTCATCGGTGATATCGCGAAATATCTCGACGACCAGTTCAATTCGCCCGCCCTCTGATTTCCACGGAACTGCGGTGATCTCTCGATACCGGCCCAGATCGGGTCGGCCGGACCCCTCCAGGATCGCGTGGGCAACATCTCCCGTCTCCAGGCAGCGTGCCACCGGGCAATAAAACCCATCCCCACTGCAACGCCCTGCCGAACCGTAAGCTGCCTCATGGCAATGTTTCCCGATCACATCCTCTTTGCTCATCCGGACGGCTTCCAGGAATGCCTCGTTGGCGTCGAGCAGCTTGAAGTCCGGCTGCATGACAAGCACCCAGTCCCGCAGGCCGATGAAAAGGCTGTCCATGATGCCTTCAGCGAGATTGACCTGACGTTTGGTGAACTGGTATTCTTCCCGGAGTCGCAGAACGTCGCCGAAAATTCTCGATATCGCCGCTTCGAGGACACGCACTCTCGAAGGTTTGTTCTTGAGAAAATCCTCCAGCAGATCGGCTTTGCCGGTGAGTTCGATAACCAGATCCAAGTTCTTCATCTTGTAGAAGTCTTTATAGTCCCGGGTAACGTAAATCTTTTTCTCGCGGGCCAGGCGTATGCCGGGGGCATCCAGATCGGGATCGGCAACCGCAACGATCTCTGCTCCGAGCTGTGGGAACCGCCTGGCATCAAACATCTCCAGGAATGCCTTGCAGTTCCTGCCGCCTCCGATTATGGCGATTTTCATTTGCCTTTCCATTTAATCTGCCCGCATGAAAGAAGGTCTGCAAACCCTATGGACTGGCTCAGCGATAAGAGGGTGTTCGCGGAAAATGAGCCGGAGTGTAAAATATTTATACACAACAATCCGCCGGGAAGCAACAGGTGCGTATGTATTCCACCCGGACAATGCGCTCCGGGACCCGGTCCGGCCCGGAAAACGACCGCTGGCGGACTGGAGTCCGTCCGGAAACCCGGCAAGCCGGGGAGAGGATGGACTTTAAGTCCCCCTTTTTTAAAGGGGGATTTAGGGGGATTTTATAGTCACCCTGTTTAAATTTTATACACCATGTTCAAATATAGACAAAACATCCCTGCCGCACGCCGGCTGAAAATGGTCTTTTCCCCTGCGCAAAAGCGCTCGCCATGCGGCCGCGCCTGTTGCCCGTTCAAATCTTCGCAGGTGGCACATCTCTTGCCTATAGGTGATCGCAACACCAAAGCGCCTCATTTTTGCGGCTCGCGCACGCTCTTTCAATTCTCTTTGACCTTGCTCGCAACCCTCTCGTTAGGCGATAACGGGGAGAGGATAATTTTATATGGCGGACAAACCTCGAAATCGGCGGAAAAAGGGAATCGTTTCGTCTGCCTTTGACTCAGGCGAAAAGGAATGCGTTTGGATGAGAGCCAAAGTTGTTAACTTCAAGCTTTGCGATCGCGAGTATGACTGTGCCGAATGCCACTTCGACAAGGCCATGAAAATCGCATGGAACCAGGAAAACGGGGATAAGGAGACCTTCACGTGATGAGGGTCGTTTTCGTCAAAACAATGCTCAATGCCTTCGAGGTTGCGTGATGAGTGCCAAAATCGGCTTTTATATATGCCACTGCGGGACGAACATTGCCGGCAAGGTTGCGGTGGGGGAGGTGTGTGAATTTGTCCGGGGTCTGCGGAACGTGGCTGTTGCCCGGGACTACAAGTTCATGTGTTCGGATCCGGGCCAGGAGATGATCCAGAAGGACATCAGGGAATTGGGCCTCAACCGCGTGGTCGTTGCATCGTGTTCTCCAAGACTCCATGAACGAACTTTCCAGGCGGCCTGTCAGCGGGCGGGTCTCAACCCCTATTATTTCCAGATGGCATGTGTTCGCGAACATTGCTCCTGGGTGACCGAGGATCCGGTTGCGGCGACTCGAAAGGCCGAAGGCCTGGCAGCCGCTGCGATCAGTCGGGTCAATTTCCACAAAACTCTTTTCAGCCGTGAAGTCAGTGTCAATCCTGACGTATTGGTCGTAGGGGCGGGGATTGCCGGCATCCAGGCATCTTTGGACATCGCCAGGGCGGGCTACCAGGTCCATCTTGTCGAAAAGGAGCCCTCCATCGGCGGGCATATGGTGCAGTTCGACAAGACTTTCCCGACCCTGGACTGCGCCGCATGTATTTCCACACCCAAGACCGTTGCGATAAGCCAGAGCCCGAACATCAATCTCTTGACCTACAGCGAAGTGGCTGAAGTAAAGGGATTCGTGGGAAACTTCAAGGTGCGCGTGCACCGAAAGCCGCGCTATATCGACGAGGAGCGATGCACCGGGTGCGGCATTTGCGCCGAGAACTGCCCTGTTTCCGTCCCCAATGAGTTCGATGAAAGCCTTGGCAGCCGTAAGGCCGTTTACAGGTATTTCCCGCAGGCGGTGCCGATCACCTTTGCAATCGACAAAAAAGACCCGGCGCCGTGCAGGATTGGATGCCCTGCCGGAATCAACGTTCAGGGCTACGTGCAACTTATAGGGCAGGGCAAATACCGGGAAGCGGTCCAGCTCATAATGGAGCGGCTGCCTCTGCCGGGTGTGCTGGGCCGCGTCTGTCCCAATTTCTGTGAATCCGGCTGCCGCAGGTCTGATGTCGATTCGGCGGTCACGATAAGAGAGCTGAAGCGTTTTGCGGCCGACAGGGTAAATCTTGAAGAGTTGCCCCTGCCCCGTATCGAAGACAGGCCGGAACAAGTGGCCGTGATAGGCTCGGGTCCGGCCGGGCTCACGGTTGCATATTATCTTAGATTGAAAGGCTACGGTGTTACTATTTTCGAAGCTCTCCCGGTGCTCGGGGGAATGCTGAGAGTTGGAATCCCCGATTATCGACTGCCTCAGGAAGTACTGGACAGGGAAATCAACAACATTCTGCGCGCGGGGATTTCTGTAGAAACGGGAAAGCGGCTCGGCAGGGATTTCAGCATCCAGGATCTGCGGCAACGGGGATTTAAAGCGATCTTCGTTGGAATCGGCGCACACGGGCCGCTCAAACTAAACATTGCCGGCGAAGAGGATTTCAGCGGGATCGTCCAGGCGACTGATTTGCTGCGGCAAACCAGTCTGGGCCGGCTCGAATCACCGGGGGACCAGGTGGTGATCGTGGGCGGAGGCAACGTCGCGATAGATTCGGCCAGGACGGCCCTGCGCCTCGGCAGCAAAGAGGTAACCATCGTCTACCGCAGGAGCAGGGAGGAGATGCCCGCCTACGAGGAGGAAATCGAGGACGCCCTCCGTGAGGGCATCCGGATCAGCTACCTTACCGCGCCGGTCGCGGTGATCGGTTCTGAAGGCAAAGTCGCCGGGTTGGGCTGCATCAAAACGTCGCTCGGAGTTCCGGATGAGAGCGGCCGAAGGAGGCCCGTCCCCGTGGAGGGTTCCGAGTTCGTCATTAGATGCGACGCAATCATCCCGGCAATCGGTCAGGAACCCGAGTCCGAGTGCTGCACCGAATCCGGGCTTGAAGTGGGCCGGCGCGGCAGAATTAGAGCATCGGATCGCTCGATGCAAACTTCGGCGCCCGACGTTTTCGCCGCCGGGGATGCGGTAAGCGGTCCGGCAACGGTCATAGAAGCGGTTGCAGCCGCCCACAGGGCCGTGGAAACAATCGATCTGTATTTGCGGGGCGAAAACCTCGAGGTCCCTGCTTCCGACAAAACAGAGGCCGAAAAGAAACCGGAAAGCTGGCGTGAAATTCCAGCGGGGATTGAGCCCCTCCCCAGGGCTGCGGTCACCCGGATTGAGATGGAAGAGGCAAGGAGTTCATTCTCCGAAGTAAGCTCGGGTATCTCCGAGGATGCCGCCAGGGCGGAGGCTCAAAGATGCCTTAATTGCGGGGTCTGTTCCGAATGCATGGAATGCGTCCGGGCATGCGAGCGCTCCGCCGTGGATCATTCGATGAGTGCCGAAGACTTCGAAATTCAGGTAGGCTCGATCATCCTCGCCACCGGCTTTGACACAATGGACGCCACCCGGTTCAAAAATTACGGATATGGCCGCTTTGACGAAGTATATACCGGCCTCGAGTTTGAAAGATTGAACAATGCCGTCGGGCCTACAGGCGGGCAGATCCTGATGAGGAACGGTAAAAAGCCGGAGAGTGTGGCCATAATACATTGCGTGGGAAGTCGCGATACGAATCACCACCCTTACTGCTCGCGCGTTTGCTGCATGTATGCTCTCAAATACGGCCATCTGATCAAGGAAAAAGCCGGCCATGACACAAAGGTCCACAACTTCTACATCGATATGCGCTGTTACGGGAAAGGATATGAAGAGTTCTACAGGCGGCTCCAGGAGGAAGGAATCGATTTTGTGCGGGGCAAGCCCGCAGAAATCCTCGAGGAAGTGTCGGGTTCCGGTGAAAAAAAGTTGATCGTAGTCAGCGAGGACACTCTGATCGGGAAGCGGATGCGAATTCCAGTCGATATGGTAGTGCTTTGCACCGCGATGGAAGCCCGCAAGAATGCCCCGGAGGTTGCCCGCATTTTCGGAGTAAACGTTGGCGGAGACGGATTCTTTCTGGAGGAACATCCAAAGCTGGGACCGATGTCGACCGCTACCGACGGCATTTTCCTCGCCGGCGCCTGCCAGAGTCCCAAAGACATTCCGGACACCGTTTCGCACGCTTCGGGGGCAGCCGCCCAGTCGCTCGCCCTGGCAACCCGGGGCAAGGTCGATATTTCTCCGGTAACCTCCTGGATCGATCCGGATATCTGTGCCGGTTGTCAGACCTGCATCAAGCTCTGCGCCTATTCGGCCATCGAGTTCAACGAGCGCAGAGGGGTGTCCGTGGTTAACGAAGCCGTCTGCAAGGGCTGCGGAAGCTGTGCAGGGTTCTGCCCGAGCGGGGCGGCGCGCGTAAAGCATTTTACCCCCAGGCAGGTTTTCGCGGAAATCGAAGGACTTCTCGGTGAGGTGGTCTGAGCGATGAGCATTGCGGGGCCCCATGGACAGACACGCCGCATGCGCGGTTAGATACCGGGGCCGGGCCGCAATTTTCCAATACAGGGAGGCAAATATGTCGGATTACGAACCGAGGATCATCGCGTTCGTGTGTAACTGGTGCACATACACCGCTGCGGACCTTGCCGGGACCTCGAGGCTCATTCAGCCTCCGAATGTGCGGATGATCCGGATGATGTGCACGGGGATGGTGGATCCGAAATACATCATCAAGGCCCTTCTTGAGGGCGCTGACGCCGTTTTGGTCAGCGGCTGCCACCCGGGCGACTGCCATTACATAAACGGCAATCTTAAGGCCCGGCGCCGGATGAAGCTCCTCAAGGAAATCCTCCCCAGGTTCGGCTTTGACGAGCGCCGGCTCAAGATGACCTGGATCGGCGCCAGCGAGGGAATCGATTTCGCCGAGACGGTCAGACAAATGGTGGCCGACGTGAAGGCGCTCGGCCAAAACGATCTGCGCACCAGCATGATTTTGTAAAAAAGAATCGTCGGCGACTTGGAGAAAAGCGATGTCCAACACAGGGAAAATCACCGTAAAAGACCGCGATCCGGTCTCCTCGCTTCAGGATTTTCTGAAACTGCTGCTGGAAAAGGGACCTGTTGAGGCCCTGTTGGTCCAGCAGCGGCTACCGATGAAAAACGCCGTCATGCCAACTCTGGTGACCGATCCCGAAAAGCTCGGCCGGGCTGACCCTCTGGCGCCCGCATTCCCCTTGAATGCTGCAAGGGTGCTGTCCCGTCTAACCCGTAAACCGCTTGATACGCCAATTGCCGCTGTCATGCGCCCCTGTGAAATCCGGGCGTTTGTCGAGCTGGTCAAGCTTAAACAGGGGAGCACGGACAATGTCCTGCTGATAGGCATCGACTGCTTCGGGGCATACGGCAACACGGATTACTCCCGGATCGCAGCCTCCTCGAACGGCGCCGAATCGACGCTTGCCTTCTACCGGAACGTACTTTCCGGAAAAGGGACCGCCTCAGAAGGCGCGGAGATCTCTCCCGCATGCAGGTCTTGCGAGCACCCGGCAGCGCCGAACGCCGACATCACGATTGGCCTGTTTGGAACGAACATGGAAGAATCCCTGCTGCTTGTCTCCAACACCGAAAAAGGCGACCTGGTCCTCCAGCAGTTAGATCTGGCGGAGAATGCCGATGAGCCGGCCGGCAGACAGAGCGCCATTGCAGCGGTGGTGAGCGAGCGCGTTGCATACCGGGACCGGATGTTCGACAGCACCGGCGCGGCCGTCTCGGACGTCGAAAAGCTCATGAACTACCTGGGCAATTGCGTCAATTGCTACAACTGCAGAGTCGCCTGCCCGGTTTGCTACTGCCGGGAGTGCGTTTTCACAACCGACGTATTCGATCATGAACCCGCTCAGTATCTCCGCTGGGCAAAACGCAGAGGCATCATCAAAATGCCCACCGATACCGTTTTTTATCATCTGACGCGCATGGCCCACATGAGTACGGCGTGCATCGGCTGCGGGCAATGCTCGAACGCCTGCCCCAACGGAGTGCCGGTGATGGAACTGTTCCGGACGGTTGCACATGCTGCGCAGAGCGCTTTCGACTATGCTGCGGGCGCCAGTTTCGAGGAAGACCCGCCTCTTTCGGTTTTTCGAGAGCGGGAATTCTCAGAGGTAACGGGCGGAAAGGACTAAACGGGTATCGGGTGTCGGGTATCGGGAAGACCATCCGACACCAGGCAGCCGACACCTGACACCCGACCTCCGACATCCGTAAGAGAGGTAATCTGATGGAAACAAAAACCGGTTCGGCCCTGGTAATAGGAGCCGGAATCAGCGGAATCCGGTCGGCTCTGGACCTGGCGGAAATGAATTACCGGGTTTTCCTGATAGACAAATCGCCGCACCTGGGCGGCATTCTCAGCCAGTTGGACTATCAATTCCCGACCGATCATTGCGGCATGTGCAAGATGCTCCCCACAATCGGTCGCGACGCTTCCTCGCAGTTCTGCCTCAGAAAGGGACTGTTCCACGAAAATATCGAGATCCTGCTGGGGACCGAAATGACGGCCCTTGAAGGCGAACCCGGAAATTTCCGCGCCACTCTGATGTCGGCCCCCTCTTTCATTGACGCCGAAAAGTGCATTGGCTGCGGGCAGTGTTCATCTGCATGCCCGGTAGAGGTTCCCGACGATTTCAATGCGGGCCTCACAATGCGCAAGGCCGTCCATCTTCCTGTTCCGCACAATATTGCCAACCGTTTTGTAATCGATATGGCCGCCTGTACCCGGTGCGGGGAATGCGAGAAGGTGTGCCCGACAGGGGCAATCGACCTCAGATCGGATGCCCGGCGGGCTTTCAGGATCCTCGTAGTCGATGATGAACTGGTGGTTCGTGATTCGCTGAAGGAATGGCTCCTTGTGGAAGGCTTTAGCGTCGATATGGCCCAATCGGGCGCGGAAGCCATCGAGTTGCTCGCTGTAAACGACTACGGGCTGATGCTTCTCGACATAAAAATGCCCGGAATGGATGGGGTGGAGGTCCTGAAGATCGCAAAGGAAATGAGAGAGGACCTGCCGGTCTTGATGATGACAGCCTATGCGACTGTGGAAACGGCGGTCGAAGCGATGAAAATCGGGGCGCGCGACTACCTCATGAAGCCTTTCGATATCGAGGGGCTGATTACCAAAGTGGTCCAGCAGTATGAAAGTACGGTAACTGTAACCGGGCGCGTGGTCGAGGTGGGCGCGGTTATCATGGCTGCCGGTTCGGGGTTTTGCGATCCGTCTGAAGCTCCTGACACCTATGGATACAATCTGCCAAATGTTATCACCAGCTTGGAGTTCGAACGGCTGGTCAGCGGCGCGGGGCCGAACGCCGGGAAGCTGCTTCGCCCCGGTGACGGCAAGCCCGCCCGAAAAATAGCCTGGCTCCAGTGCGTGGGGTCCAGGAACCTTCAGCAAAAAGCAGATTACTGCTCGTCGGTTTGCTGCATGTTTTCCATAAAGGAGGCCCTGCTCGCCAAATCGAGGTCCGGGGGCGCGGTCGATACAGCCATCTTTTACATGGACATGCGGACTTTCGGAAAGGATTTCCAGCGCTACCGGGATTCAGCGGAAAACCAATCCGGGGTGCGTTTCATAAGAAGCCGCGTCCATTCGGTCGAGCCGGAAGCGGAAGGGTCTCTTCGGCTCCATTATGTGGATGCCGAGTGCCGTGAACATGATGAAATGTTTGACATGGTGGTTCTGGCTGCCGGGCAGAGACCTCCTGAAGGCTCCGATGCCCTTGCGCAATTGACCGGGATCGAACTCAACCCCGGTGGGTTTTGCCGCACGGAAGATTTCTTTCCAAGCAGGACCACCAGGGAAGGCGTTTTTGCCGGAGGGTCCTTTTCCGGACTGAAGGACGTTTCAGAGTCGGTCATCCAGGCAGGTTCGGCTTCTCTGGAGGCCTCAAAGCTGATTCACTCCAAAGGCGGAAGTCTTAGAATTCCGGATCGGGCCGAGCCTGCTTTTCGGGATGTTTCCAGGGAATTGCCAAGGCCCGCCGTAGGCATTTGCACATGTGGGGGCTTTCTTACCGGAACCCTGGACGTGGAAGAGCTTGCAACGAGCCTTGCCCGGTGGGATCCGGCCATCCGGCTGTTTCAGATCGACAGGATGTGCATGAAAACGGGGCGGGATACGCTTGTTGAAAAGATAAAGGCAGGGGGCCCCAACATGATTGTCATCGGGGCCTGCATCCCCTGTCTGTACGGAAGAATGCTGGCCGAGCTCGGGAAACAAACAGGGCTGTCTCCAACTCTTATGGATGTAGTCGATATCCGTACTGCGGCCTTTCCGGGCGGAAACACGGCCCCCGGCGGCGTGTCGAAGCAAATCGAATCCGCTCTGATGATGTCGCTTGAAAGGCTGAGAGGTGCGGACCCCACCCCCTCTTCATATCAGCGGATCATCCGCAAAGCGCTTATCGTTGGAGGCGGTATCGCAGGCATGACCGCAGCACTTGCCATAGCGGACCATGGATTCAAGGTGGACCTGGTGGAAAAAGACACCGTCCTGGGCGGGCAGGTTCGCCGCCTGTACCGTACCATCGATGGAATCGAGACGGCGGACCTGGTCGAAAAATCGATCTCCAGGGTCGAGGCCCATGCCAACATTTCGGTCCATAAAGGAGCTGCGGTAATTGACTCACAGCCTCATGAAGGTTTCAATTTCCTCACCACGATAGAAATGAGCGACGGAGGCAGACAACTTCTGGAGCACGGGATAGCGATATTGGCGACCGGTGGAAAAGAGGCGCCTGCCGAAGCTTACTGTTACGGGAAGAGCGAATCGATCCTGACCCAGCACGAACTGGAAGCACGCCTCGGAAACGGCGCCCTCGATCCCGCCCGGCTCCGGACGGTAGCCATGATTCAGTGCGTAGGCTCTCGCGAGGAGGGCAGAAACTACTGCAGCCGGGTCTGCTGTTCGTCGGCCCTCAAAAACGCTCTATACCTGAAGCAAAAGAGCCCGCAAATCGATATCTACATATATTACCGGGATATCATGACCTACGGCTTCCTGGAGGCCTATTACACCCGGGCGAGGCGGGAGGGGATCGTCTTTATCCCGTACACGCCCGGCACAAAGCCGGATGTATCCCTCGCAGACGGCGGGCAAATCAGGATTGGGGCGCGCGACCCGATTCTGGGCGGAGATATCGTCCTTGAGCCTGACCTGGTGGTGCTCAGCACGGGGATCGTGCCCCACGACCAGCGGAAGCTCGCAGACCTGTTCAGGATCGAGGTAAACGAGGACGGGTTCTTCAGGGAAGCCGAGTACAAATGGCAGCCGGTAAACTCCCGGAAACGCGGGGTGTTCATATGCGGCGTGGCCCATTCTCCCCGCTCCATTCCCGAGTCCATCGCCATGGCGCAGGCTGCGGCCCAGCGGGCGCTGGTAATGCTGAACCGGGAACGGGTACAGGCCGGAAGCACGGTTGCCGAGGTGCGCCATAGTTTATGCTCCCTTTGCGAAAGATGCGTTTCCGCATGCCCTTACGATGCCCGGCGGCGGAGCGAAGAGGAAGACATTATCGAGATCGACGAACTCGCTTGCCAGGGATGCGGGTCCTGTGCGGCCATCTGCCCCAACAGCGCCTCGGTTGTCCGGGGCTACGGCGACCGGCAGGTTATGGCCATGCTGGATGCGGCCCTGGAATAGGTACGAAAGGCGGAAACGTATGGCTCAAAATGATGCCGCGGCAAGTTTTCAAACACCCGCACCAGATCCGTTCGAAGAAATAGCGAAAACCCTGAGGGCCTGCATGCAGTGCGGCACCTGCACGGGTTCGTGCGGCAGTTCCTCGAAAATGGATTATACGCCCAGGCAGGTCTGGAGGCTGGTGCAGGCAGGGTTCAAGGAAGAGTTGTTCAACAGTCGGACCTTTTGGCTCTGTTCGAGCTGCTATTTTTGTACGCTCCGATGCCCGCGCGGACTGCCGCTGACCGACACGATGGCCGCCCTCAAAAGGGCGGCGGTGGCCGGAGGGTATTTCACGGATCGAAAGAGCCCGCTCTTCTACAGGGCTTTTCTCGAGACCGTGCGCAGGTACGGGCGGGTGCGCGAAGCCGAGATGATGGGCAGATACTTCCTTGCCCTCGGGGACCCGATCGCTCCCTTCAGTTTCGTCCCACTGGGGATGAAACTCATGAGGAGAGGCAAGATAGCATGGCAAATGCCGGGCTTCGGCGGGCACGGCAAACTCGATGGCCTTTATCGGAAAGTCATGGAACTGGAGGCTGCGCAGTGAAGTATTTCTATTACCCGGGTTGTTCGCTGGAACACTCGGCAAAAGAATACGACATTTCGGTACGGGCCCTGATGGGACTTCTGGGATCGGAATTGATCGAGGTGGAAGACTGGACCTGCTGCGGGGCAAGCGCCGCAGACACTTCGAGCCGGCTGCTTTCCCTTGCGCTTCCTGCCCGCAACCTCGCCCTGGCCCAAAGGTTGTCGATCAGGGCCGATTTTCTTGTCCCGTGCAGCGCCTGCTACCTGAACCTGCGAAGGGCCGACGATCTCATCAGCCATGACAGCGGCACGGCCGGCCTTGTAAACGAGGTCCTTGACGCTGAGAGGCTTTCCTATGCCGGAGGAATTCGGGTGAGACACTTGCTGGATGTGCTTGCAAATGATATAGGCCCGGAGAAGATTGCAGCAGGGGTCAAGCGAAACCTGTCGGGATTGTCCGTTGTCCCCTACTACGGATGCCAGGCCCTTCGGCCGTTCGTTGCTTTCGATCATCCCGAACAGCCGCGTTCCATGGATTCCCTTATCCGCGCAACGGGCGCAGACGTCTGCGATTGGCCCATGGCGGCAAAATGCTGTGGGGCCGGATTGATGACAACCAAGAAGGATCTGGCCCTGGGACTGGTTGCCGACATTCTCGATGCGGCAAAAGGGGCGGATTGCATCGCGACTGTCTGTCCGATGTGCCAGATGAACCTGGAGACCAGCCAGAAAAAGATTTCAAAAATGCGGGGAAAGGATTTGGAAATCTCGGTCGTATATCTGCCGCAGCTTATCGGTCTCGGGCTGGGGCTGCCGGAAAACGGTCTGCGGTTCGATCTCAATCTGGCTTTGACCGAATCGTTTCAGAACCGTATATATACTAATTTTAACGCAATGAAATAGGGGAAACTCCGTTCCGATCCATTCCAACAGGACCTCCCATGTGTAAGAAACAGGGCCGACCATGCTCGGGAGCGCAGTCAGAATTTACAGCAGTCTTATCTCCAAGCTTATAGTCCTGGTGGGGCTGGCTCTTTTTGTCTGCATTTTCACCTGGGCATACTTCAACATAAACTATCAGAAAGAAAACAGGCTCCAGAACATCATTGAATCATGCGACCGGCTCGGCAACACCATCGAGCTGGGCGCCCATTACGCAATGATGCTCAATTCGAGAGACGATATCAACGAGATAATCAAAAACATCGGCAAGCAGGAAGGTATCGAAAATATTCGAATTTATAACAAACAGGGGCAGATCAAATTCTCGAACTTCTCAAGCGAAGTCGATACAAGAACCAGCATAAAAGCCGAAGCCTGCGACATCTGCCACAGAACGGACCCTCCGCTCGATGCGCTGCCTGTTGCGGCACGAACACGGACATTCAAGTCCCCTGAGGGCTACAGACTCCTGGGCATCATCAGCCCCATCTATAATGAACCCAGTTGCATCTCCGGGAGCTGTCACGTTCATCCCCGGAATAAAAAGGTCCTGGGCGCACTCGACGTAGTAGTCTCGCTAAAGGCGACCGATAAAGCAATCAGGGTCTATGAGAAAAGAATAATAGCCTTTGCGGTCATCAGCTTCCTGGCGACTTCAGCGATCATCGTCACTTTTCTCTTTGTGTTCGTAAACCGGCCCATAAAAAGGTTGATCGCGTGGACCCGCCATATAGCGCAAGGGGAATATAGCCACCCGATCAATGCGCACTGGGAAGATGAGATCGGCCAGATGGCCCATGCTATAGACTCTATGGCGGCCCAGATAGGCCAAAAGCAGGAAGAGCTGAACAAACAAAGAGACGAATACCAGGGGCTGTACGAGCAGGTGCCCTGCTACATCACTGTCCAGGACAGGGGGCTCAGGGTTATCCGCTATAACAGGGAATTTGCAAAAACCTTCGATCCATACCCCGGCGGTTATTGCTATGAAATCTACAAGGGCCGGGGCGAAGCGTGCCCATACTGCCCGGTTCTCATGACGTTTGAGGATGGAGAATCCCACATGAGCGAGGAAACGGGAATAACCCGGGACGGCAGGATTTCGACCTGGATCTGTCGCACTTCACCGATCAGGGATGCCGATGGAAACATCACCGCAGTAATGGAAATGAGTGTTGACGTAACCGAGCGAAAGGCGCTCGAAGAAGAGATCAGGAAATCCGAGAAGAAATACCGGGAGATATTCAATAATATTCCCAACCCTATCTTCGTTTTGAACAGTGAACTAAGAATCATCGACTGCAACGATATGGTTTCCGCAGTTTATGGATACGGTAAAGAGGATATTTTGCGCAAACCATTTACCGACCTCTTCGAACGGGAAGAAGACCGCGACTTCGCCCGGGAGATCCGAAACGCGGACGCAATGAACCAGGCGCGCCATATCACGAGGGACGGCAGGCTCATATATGTAAACATCCGCATTTCCCCTTCCGAGTATCTCGGACAGGAAGCATTCCTTGTAACCACGAGCGATATCACCAAGAGACTTTTGGCCGAACAGCAACTGATCCAGGCGAGCAAGATGGCCACATTGGGTGAGATGGCGACTGCCATCGCCCATGAACTCAATCAGCCGCTCTCGGTGATGAAGACGGCGAGCAGCTTCATAATAAAGAAGATCCGCAAGAGCGAGCCGATCAGGGAGGAAACTCTCAGGACAATGGCTGAAGAGATCGACAGCCATGTGGACAGGGCCTCGATGATAATCAACCACCTCCGGGAATTTGGGCGCAAATCGGAGGTGAAGAGGGAAAAGGTCAATATCAACGACGCCGTGGAAAGATCGCTGGCAATTTTCATGCAGCAGCTCAAGCTCAGAGAGATCGAAGTGGAAAAGGATTTCCAGGAGAACCTGCCCCCTGTTCTCGCCAACACTAACAGGCTGGAACAGGTGTTTATCAACCTTCTCATAAACGCCAGGGACGCCATCGAAGATAAACGCGAAAAGTTCGGCAGCGCCGTCGAAAAGAAAATCTTCCTCAAGACACGTCTTCGCCAGGGAAAAGTCCGGGTAGAAGTGGCGGATACCGGGTCGGGGATTCCAAAACCGCTGCTGGAAAAAATATTCGAGCCCTTCTTCACCACAAAGCGGGTTGGCAGAGGCACCGGGCTCGGTCTTTCGATAAGCTATGGTATCCTGCAGGATTATGAGGCGACCATAGAGGTCGAGACAAAAGAAAATGAAGGAGCCAACTTCATTATGACATTCCCGGTTTCAGGTGGAGCATGAAGGCGAATCCAATCCTGATCGTAGATGACGAGCAGGACGTAATACCAAGTTGCGCCCATACGGGTAAGAATTGGCGATTGGAACCCCCCTTTTATAAAGGGGGGCAGGGGGGATTTTGTGAATGGAGGTTTTACCTCTTTGAGCGCAACTTGGTATAAGGGTGTTCATGACCACGCTTCTGGAAACCAGCGGCTTCAAACCCATTGTGGCGACAAACGGCCGGGAAGGCCTCGAAATGGCCTGACGGCTGAAGCCTGCTCTGATCATCATGGACATTATGACGCCGAAAGAAAGTGGCATCTATATGTATCGCGAAGTCAAAAAGGAGCCTCAACCGAGCGGTATTCCGGTGGTCATGGTTTCTGCGCTCTCCAAGAAGACTTTCTTTCACTCGCAAAAAGTGGTCGATGAATATGAGGGCGTGAAAATGCCCGAACCGGCTGCATATATAGAAAAGCCGCCCGAGGCCGACGAAATCCTGGACTTGATACGGGAAATACCGCCCTGATTGCCTGCGGGCCGGGACCGGGTTGCCTGTCAAAACAGCATCAGTAAAAAATCGTCCGGCAGCGGTGGAATGGACGTTTGCGAAAAGCATCCCTCTGGCCCAACTGCCAGAGCCAGTTGTCGACCCGGGGGCTCGTGAGTTTGCGCCCGTGCTCCTGGAACCCCTTCCTCAATTCCTCGACGGCCCATACGGTCATTGCCCTGATTTCGACTTCCTCTTCGGAACCCGGTTGAAGCTGCTCCATAGCCTCAACCCTGGCCGCCAGCCCCCGATGATACGAAATAATTCCAAGCTCCCTGAGCACCTGCGGAAGCTTATAGTCGGCGAAGGCGGTGAGCCGCTCGATGTCGTTGAATTTCCCCCATTTGTTTCCGCCAAACGCGGTGAAAAGGTCGGAGGCAAAAATCTGGGCCCTCTTCCAGAAATAAACTCTTCGATCTCTGTAAAGGGCCTCGTCGCGAAAGCTCGGAAAATGGGAGACAATCCGCCCGACCAGCCCGACGGCACTGCCCGATGCGGCGTCGACCAGGGACGTTATGTCGCCGCCAAGTTCGGACAGGATTATCGATCCCGCCTCCCGGAGGTTTTTCAGTCTCTGTTCGAACATTGGAATCGTGCCCTGCCCGGAGAAGATTTCGGCAAGGTCTCTTGCGCTGATGCCTGACAGGAAATGAGGGTCCGTTACGGGCAAACCCTGCTCTTGCGCCCGCTTCAGACTGGCGGCAAGACCCCAGTACCCGGAATAAGGCTCACCCTTGTATATGACCGTCCAGACCGGCTCGCCCGGGTCGGGCCAGAAGCAGTGGTTCAAAACGTCGAGAGCAAAAATCCAGTGGACGCTCTCTTCTGTATCGTCAAAGTAATGGCAGGGATGTTCCCATGATGGAGACGGATTGACCGTATGTCCCCATTTCAATATCGCAGGGCCGATCCGGTCCGGATGAAATATGACCGAGCGGCTTTGAGCAACCACCCGCTCGACCGAGGCAAGGACCTTGAAGTCGCTCAATCCAAATCCTGTAACGCAGGAAGCGAGCAGCACGGCAAGCATGGGACTGGGGCATGAGGACTGAGCACTGAGAATGCAGGACAGTGTTTTTTCACTCAGTCCTCAGTCCTCAGCACTCAGTCCTGATGGTCTCTAGGCCGCAGCCTTTCTTTTCACATACTCAAAAATATCCTGAACAGTGCGAATCTTTTCTGCGTCTTCGTCGGGGATTTCCGTGTCGAAGGCTTCCTCGAGTGCCATTACGAGTTCTACGACATCGAGAGAATCTGCCCCCAGGTCGTCGACTATGTTTGAGGCAGGAGTTACCATATCCTTGTCAACCCCGAGCTGGTTTGCGATGATACCGATGATTTTCGTCTCTT
The DNA here is from genome assembly GCA_963805125.1 of uncultured delta proteobacterium. Taxonomy (GTDB): domain Bacteria; phylum Desulfobacterota; class Syntrophobacteria; order Syntrophobacterales; family Syntrophobacteraceae; genus SbD1. The sequence continues at coordinate 144,110 of CAWDTD010000006.1, forward strand.
CTGCCGTCATGCTCATTGAACCCTCCTGGTCGATTCAGTTTTTGCATTCAATCCTTTTGTCATCTTTGACAAATCCATGGAACAAAACTTCCAATACGCCCGGAAGCTCGTCTACAAGCGGATAGGAACAATCCCGGGCAAGCCATTTCTGTATTACTCCGTGTGCAAAGCCCATAGTGCCGTAAAAGACCGTCTGAAAATCCACATCCTTGAGAATCCCCTGCTGGGTCGCTTCGTAGACTTTCCTCTTGAGATTCGGAATCGCCCGCTTGACCCTTCTGAAGTGCTCGTTCGGGGAGTGTTCGCCCAGATCGAGCTGCTCCTGGACGATCAGCCTGTAGAGTCGCTGGTTCCGGTCGAAGAATTCGAAATAGATCCGGATGTACTTGGAAATCATCGTAAGCACGTCGTCGCGGTCGTCAATTACGGAGCCGGCCCGCTTTCCGAGTTCCTCCAGGCGGAGTTGCACCAGTTCGGCAAAGAGCTTTTCCTTGGTCTCGAAATAACGGTAAAGGGTCCCTTTCCCAACGCCGGCCTTCTCGGCGATCTCGTCCATGGTGGCCGGATGAAAGCCTTTATGAGAAAAAACCTCCAGGGCCGCCTCGAGGATCCTCTCCTTGGCGCCCTGTTTGGGCAGGAGCGGGGCAGCTTCCTCTATCAGGATTTTCTCCAACAGGTTCGGGAAAAAACGCGAGGCCGGGATGCCTTTTTCCTGGGCGATTTCCCCGAGGGCCTCGATCAGAACAGAAAGGCCGATTTTGTTTTGAGGCGTCCCGGTCCGCAGCGTTGCCCGCATGTGGAGCAACCAGCGCGAGATCTCATCGGTCAGGCTCTCGGGCGACGAGCCGGAGATCTCCTCGGAAATGGCCTCGATCAGGCCTTGCCTGTTTCCGGCCTGGGCCATTTTCTTCACAACGGCCCACACATTGTGCCGGTCCGGATATTTTTGCAACGAAGCGGCTCCTACACAGATGTCAACTGTCGGGTATCAGGTATCGGAAAGACCACCCGACACCCGAATTCCGTCCGATACGGACTGGTCAGTCATAAAGCACAGCGCAAGATCAAAGTCAAGAGGGTTTTGGCTATCATTGGCTGTGTGACTAAAAACTCAACACCGGGAACCGAATAGCGGTTTTTTATGTTTTATAAAAGCTTGTCCGGATGTTATGAAATAAGCGGCTGGCGTCCACCCGGAAGCTGCACGTTGCCGAGGGGCGTTGGCTGAATAAAAGTGGCCGGGGGGACAAGGGGGGGATTTTGAGCTTGCAGGACTGGACTTTTCGAAACAGTTATTCATGTCCCTTTGGTACACCCTGAAACCATGAAAAGACACGGCAATCACCCCCTTTCCTAAAGGGGGGCAGGGGGGATTTTGAGCTTGCAGGACTGGACTTTTCGAAACAGGAAAATTTGAATGCCCGCTCCGCCGACCGATTCTTTCCACAGGAAGATCGATTATCTCAGATTGTCGATTACGGACAGGTGCAATCTTCGCTGCTCGTATTGCATGCCCGAGGGAGGTGTCCCCAAGTTTGACCATTCGAAAATACTGCGCTACGAGGAAATCGAAAGGCTTGCCGGCATCGCGATCTCGATGGGCATATCGAAGGTTCGCATTACGGGCGGCGAGCCCCTGGTCAGAAGGGACGTGCTCGGTTTGTGCCAGAGCATCTCCAGGATCCCGGGACTAAGGAGCCTGAGCCTTACGACCAACGGCGTTCTGCTCTCGGATTTCGCCGTGGGACTTCTCCGGGCGGGCATCAGGCGCATCAATGTCAGCCTCGATACCCTGAAGCCCGAGAGGTTTACGGCCATCACCAGGAGGGACCTTTTCAGCCGGGTGTGGGCAGGGATCATGGCCGCAGCGCAAGCGGGCATTTCGCCTGTGAAGTTGAACGCGGTAATCATGTGCGGGGTGAATGACGATGAGATTGAAGATTTAGCCCGCCTGACTTTCCGGTTCCCATTTCACGTCCGCTTTATCGAGTGTATGCCTTTCCAGAAGCTCGATTACGAGAGGCTTTTCATTCCGGCCTCTGAAATCCTGGAGCGGTTGAGTCGCGTCGGGCCTCTGGAGTCCACGATCGCGGGCGAGGGCAACGGTCCGGCACTACATTACAGGTTTAAAGGCGCTCCGGGGAAAATCGGGATCATCAGCCCGGTATCCGACCATTTTTGCCCGAGCTGCAACCGGCTTAGGGTGACAGCGGATGGAAAACTCCGGACCTGCCTCTTTTCCGCAGATGAGATCGATCTGCGGGGGCTGCTGCGGCAGGGCGCCTCAGACGAGGAGATTGCCGCCGTAATGCTCGCAGCCATAAACAAAAAACCGGAAAAACACCAACTGAGCAGCCCGGTTTTCCGCAAGTGCATCTCGCGCCCAATGTTTTCGATCGGCGGTTGATTTCCGGAGGTTTGAATGAAGCAGGCGTGGGTGCACATGGAGAGCTGGTCCGACGAATTGGCCGCTGCGGCGATCGAGAGCGGGGCCGACGCCCTGATCCTGCCCGAAGGGGTCTTTGAGAAGGTCAAAGCACCGGGCCGAATTTGCGTGGTAAGTCCAGGGGGTGATCTGGAGCCGGGAAAGGATGTGTGCTTCGAGCCACTGCGCGGCCCGGAGGATGAAGCTCTCATAAAGGATCTGCTCCTGGCGGGGCAAACGGTGGTGATCGCCGGAAACTGGGAGGTAATCCCTGTCGAGAACCTTCTTGCGTGCGGCAGGGGCCGGCTTCTGCTTCGAGCCGGCTCGGGGGGTGAAATCGAACTTGCCCTCGGAGTTCTCGAAAAAGGGGTGGCGGGTGTGGTAATCTGCTCGGATAGTCCCTCAGAGGTGAGGAACCTGGTCAGCATGGTGAAAAGGACGGCCGAATCGCAATCCCTGAAGGTGGCGCGCGTGGATGGGATCAGCGGCGCCGGGATGGGTGACCGCGTCTGCGTGGATACCTGCACCTTGATGGTCCCGGGAGAAGGAATGCTTCTGGGCAACTCGAGCGGCTTCCTTTTTCTCGTTCAGGCGGAAACCGAACTCAACCCTTATGTTGCGCCGAGGCCTTTCCGGGTAAACGCCGGACCGGTACACTCCTACGTAAGGGTCCCGGGCGGGGCGACGCGCTACCTGAGCGAACTCGCGGCGGGAGAAAGAGTGCTCGTGTTCGGGCCGGACGGCAAAGCCCACGAGGCCACGGTAGGGCGCGTCAAGATCGAGCGGCGTCCGCTCCTGCTCGTCGAAGCTTCCTGCGAAGGGCACAGCGGTTCGATTCTGGTGCAAAACGCCGAGACGATCCGGCTGACCGGGTCGGGAGCAGAGGCCGTTTCGGTTGCCCGGCTCGAGATTGGCGATTCGGTTCTGGTAGCGGCTGAATCCGCCGGCCGCCATTTCGGTATCAAAATAGAGGAAACAATCCGCGAAGGTTGATAGTCAGGAGTCGGTTGAACAAAAGTGGATGAAGGTCTTGATAAGATAAGAGAGGAAATCGACGATATAGACGTTGAACTGCTCCGGCTCCTTAACAGGCGGATGGAGCTTGCCATCGAAATAGGGCGGATAAAAGCATCCAGGGGCCTGCCCCTGTTTCACCCGGAACGCGAGCAGATTATTTCCCATCGCCTCTCGAAGCTGAACCTCGGCCCTTTATCCGAGGAATCGCTGCGCTCGATCTACCGCGAAGTATTTGCCGCTTCCCGGCTTATCCAGTACAGGCTTCAGGTCGCATTCCTCGGCCCGGAGTGGACACGCTGCCACTTGGCCTCGATCTCGCTTTTTGGCCATTCCGCCTCCTATCTGCCCTGCGCGTCTCTCGAAGAGATATTCGACAGCTTTCTAAAAGGGAAAGCGCACTTGGCGGTGATCCCGATCGAGACCTCGCTTCACGGTGGGGTCGGCCACAGCATGGACCTCCTCTATGAGCGCGAGGTGCAGGTAATCAGCGAATGCTACCTGGAGATAGCGTACTATCTTTGCGGCAACGCTCGGGACCTGGGCGGGATAAAGCGTGTCTACGGCCCCCCCCACGCCATTGACCAGTGCCGCAGGTGGTTGGTTGAAAATATCGGTCATGCCGAACACACCGAGTGCCCTTCTACCGCGCACGCCGCAATGCTCGCAAAGAAAGACCCCGACGGGGCGGCAATTTGCAACCTCTACGCGGCCCAGCGCTACGGACTCGGCGTTCTGGCAGAACGGATCGAAGACGTTCCGGGAAATACCGCCCGGTTTCTGGCACTGGGCAACTACTCCAATGCGCCGACCGGAGACGACAAGACTTCCCTGCTCTTTGCGCTTTCCGACAGGCCCGGGGCATTGCTCGCCGCCCTCGGCGCCCTTTCGGCGACCAATATGACCCGTATCGAGTCGCGCCCCAACAGGCTCTTTTCGTCGCAGTACATCTTTTATGCGGATATAGAAGGCCACCGGGACGACAGCAACATCCGGGCGGCCCTGGACGCCCTGGCGAAAAACGTGACCTTCCTTAAGATTCTCGGCTCCTACCCTAAAGGAGATCCCGCACAGCCTTTCAGGGTCGAGAAGGAAAAGATGATGATGGACCGCGATTATTCCGGAGGTCGGCCATGAGCGGTAATCTTGGCAGGGTCGAGACCCCGGCCCGCCCGGTCCCCGCCACCCTGCGCTCCGGGGGCATTGCCCGCGGGAAACCGTTCGAGACAGGGAGCGGCCGCAAGAGCTGTATTTGCGGATGCCTTCTCGAATGCTCCCCTCAAGAGTTCCCGAGTTGGCTGAACCACGCGGAAGTCGATCTGGTCGAGTGGCGAATGGATAAATTCGCCGAAAACCACTCGATGGAGGAGATGAAATCTTTTTTCAGCGCCCTGTCGGTAAAGCAGCGGCTTCCGGTAATAGCAACCAACAGGCCGGTCCGGGAAATGGGCGCCTTTGCCGGCCCCGAGGACCTCCGGCTGGGCATGCTCGAAGAAGCGGCAAAATCGGGCGCCGACTGGATTGACCTCGAACAGGACGCAGGTGCCGACGATATCGCCCGCTTCAGGCAGGCCGGAGCGAAACTGCTGCTTTCGTGGCACAGCCCTGCCGGGACCCCCTCCAAGCCGATTTTACGCGCAAAGCTGGAAAGCATGCGAAAAACAGGGGCCGATGCCTTGAAAATAACGACCCTGGCCCAATGGGCGGACGACAACCTGAGGGTGCTCGAACTGATTCCCCTGGCTGGAAAAGAGTTGGGCATCGACCTGATCGCGTTCTGCATGGGAGCGGCCGGCAAGTGGAGCAGGCTGGTGAACATATTTCTGGGCAGCCCCTGGACTTATGCGCAGTTCGAAGGCCAGTCTGCGGCCGCGCCCGGGCAGCTTTCGGTCTCCGAGATGCGCGCGCTGATACGCTCTATTGGAAGGAGCCCAGCTTGATTCACAGTATGACCGGATTTGGCCGCAGCCGCAAAGAAGGGGCGGGCTACACTGTAAGCGTCGAAATGCGCGCTCTTAACGCCAAGCAGCTCGACATTTCCGTTCGCATTCCGAAAAACTTCTTTGAGTTCGAGGACTTGTGCAGGAAGTTGATTGCGGAGAAAATCCGAAGAGGCCGGATCGATGCCTTCGTTCAGATAGAGAGTACCGATATCAGGCAAAAGGCGCCGCATATCAGCCTCGAGCTTGCGCGATACTACTGGTCGCAGCTCCAGGAGATTCACCTCGAAATCGAACATTCGGAAGAACCCTCGCTCGATTACCTGTTGAGGATTCCGCATATCTATGAGACCCCGGAGGCGGTCATAGACTCCGAAGCAGTCGGGGAGCTTATTTCATCCGCCATGTCCGAGGCGCTGGACCAGGTGCTCAGGATGCGCGCGATCGAGGGCAAATCGCTGCTCCGGGACTTCATGGACCGGCTGGCCGCGCTAAGAGACGATCTCTCGGTTGTGCTTGGCCGCCGGGAGGCCGTTATAGAAGAATATAGGGCCAGGCTCCAGGAGCGGATCAAACAACTGCTCGGCGGCGCCGATCCCGATGAGAACAGGCTCCTGCAGGAGATGGCGTTTATCATCGACCGTGCAGACATAAACGAGGAGATCGTCCGGCTGGGAAGCCACCTTGAACAGGTTCGGTCCCTTCTGACCGGCGCAAAACAGGCGGACGGGCGAAGACTCGATTTCCTTATCCAGGAACTTCACCGCGAAGCGAGCACGATCGGCTCCAAGACCAATGACCTGGATACCGTGCAGGCGGTCGTCCGGATGAAGACAGAGATCGGAAAACTCAAGGAGCAGGCGCAGAATATCGAGTAAAGCGAATTAAGGAATTGCGAATTGAGGTTAAAATCAATTCCTAAATTCCTGAATTCGTTTCAAAAGAAAGGAGTCCGCCTTGGGCGCAAAAAAGATAAAACCCCTTAAGAAAATGCAGAAAAAAGCGGTGCTGCCGCCGGATACAGGTTTTAAAAGAATCAAAAAATGGGCTGATAAAAATTACACGGTCATCGTTGGCGCAGGCGCCGCAATCCTGTTTATCATTATAGCGGTGTGGGGGGTGAGCGCTCACGATCGCTCAAAGCAGGCCCTCGCGCAGTCCGATTACGGGTTGCTTGCATCCGGGTTCCCCGCGGAAGGCAAAGATAGTTCGGCGGATTGGGAGAAGCTTATCCCGGATCTGCAGAAATTCATCGCGCAGCACAATGATACGGCGCCCGCCCTGGACGCCAGGATAGAGCTTGCAAAGGCTTTCTTCGAGACGAAGCGCTACGGGGATGCGGTCAAAACCGGAGAAGAGGCCCTCAGTCTTGCGCCTGCGGGTCACAGCCTGAGACCTCTCATCATGTATCAGCTTGGCTATGCCTATGAGTCGGACGGAAAGCCCGATGAGGCTGCCAGGGTATGGACCGGCCTGAAACAACTCGGTATGCCGGAGCTGGAGCGGGAAGCCGATTGGAACCTGGGCAGGATTCTCGAGGGCAAAAAGGACTTTACCCGGGCCGCCGAAATGTATCGGCTCGCCTCACAGGCGCCCGGCGATTATCCGCCCGCCGACCTGATCGACCAGCAACTCGCCGGGGTAAAAGCCGGAGATTGAGCAACTATTACAGATGCTCACAAAATGAAGGCATCGCGAAGCCGACTGTTTGCCATGGCATTGGAGGATTTCCTCCGGCGCCATGAAAATGAACAACTGCTTCAGGAAATTAATAGAGCCTGCCGGAATGAACCCGATCAAGCCCGGCAAACGCTAAGCCAGGGCATGCGACCTCTTCACCGCAGGATTGTGGAAGGCGAGTGGTGATAAATCAGGGCGACATTTACTGGATCGACATGGGTGAGCCCGCCGGTTGCGGTCCTGCCTTGCTGCATCCCCACGTTGTCATGGTTTCCCGGGTATTCACCGTAGATAAAACAGACTAGTACTTGATTGCAAAAGTGAGCGTAACAAATTCGCGTTCGTCACCCCGGCAGAGTTTCTGAGCCGGGGTCCAGAGGTTTTCCTGAGATGGCAAGAGGCCTGGATTCCGGCTTAAGACATGCCGGAATGACGAAATTTGAGTGTCCCTGTAAACTGTACGCGCATTTACGCAAGTAAGTACTAGAGAGAATCGGTGCTGTTGACTGCTGAAACTGTCATGGCTTGCTCCTTTCACTGTAATGTTTTGAAAATGTGTGACGCGTTAACAGGACATGTGTTCCCACGCTCAATGTTTGTATCTATCCTTTCAAATTTATTATTGCTAATCATGCATAAATTTCGTTTCATGGTTGCCTAATACAATAATCGGACGAGGTTGGAAAAAATCATGTAACGATGTGTAACAGCCATGTAAAGATTCATAAGCATCAATATGTTCAATATGAAAACTGGCAGTTGGTGTAGTTCGCCGGAGGATAAATCAGATGCATCATATACTTGCCGGAATCCGGGACTGGATTGAATTACGGATATAGAGGAAGTTGAAGATTCTAAACTTTCGAGCTAAGGGCCGTATTTTTTTACTGACAACGCTACAATGGACAGGCGGTTGTTTCCAAGGAGCAAATCATTTTGGGGGCCGAGGTTACCCGGGAAGAAAACGATCTCTACCAGCTTGAGCCGATGATCCTGGAAACCAAAGAAAATCTCGAAGGGGCGGGAATCGAGAAGGGTATCGACACCTGCACGGCTGATACCGGGTACTGGCGGGATGACTTGCCTGTCGAAACCATTGAACCGGACGGCCCAACCCTTTTGATCGCGGTCCAAAAAGATCGGAAGCAGCGAGAGCAATTCCTTGATGAAGAGCATTGTCAGGGAAGAGTCCCTGCGAACGCGAGCCCCCGCAAGCGCATGGAACGAAGACTCAAAACTAAACGGGGCAAGGCCAAATACAAACTGAGGAGCCGGACTATCGAGCCTGTTTTTGGACAAATCAAAGCTGCCGTGGGCATCTATGGATTTATGCGTCGCGGTATCGATGCGGTTCGAAGCGAATGGAAGCTGATTTGTTCCTGCCATAATCTTCGGGTGTCAACAGATAGTGCAAGGCCGATACTTTCATCTTGCAATTTTCGAGATTTGTGCTAAAAGGTTCATGTATAAAGGGGAGGTTTTTCGCATAGGGTCAGATCGATTCATTTCCCGATTTCGATGCGAGACTCTCTTCGGCGGTGATTCCCCACGTAGAAATGAATGCCCTGGACCCAAAGCTTCGCCTACATCCTCCGCTTCTGTCTCATCACCGGAATTCCGCATTCGAAAGGACTCCCCCTGAAAGAGGATCCCGTTTCCAAAGGGCATACAGTGTTTGGCAGGACCATACGCTATAGATGAGCCGGTATTCCACACGCCTCATAGGCACCTTCGCAGGAGGTAGCAGAGGAGACTCCGATGCAATCCAGGATTTCCCATAGAGATATAAGCCAAAGAGTCACTGAGCTTCACAAAGGGGTTTTGAATACGACACAGACAGAACGGAAGGTGGTCTGGGAGCGACTCCTTTCTGAACCGCCCATAGAAGAATTGACTGCCGGTTTTGCATTATTCAATGAAGATTTTGTGCTGCTCAAATGTAACCGGACTTATGCAGATTTCATTCGTCGCCACACACCCTACACAGCGGAAAAAGCTGTGGGAATGCGTCACTTCGATTACAAGCCCGGGTGCGAAAAATTCTCCGGCCCGTGGTTTAGGTATGTCAGAGACTCAGGTCGGGGAGAAACCTGCTATGACTTCGAGTTAGGGATCTTGAACGATGGACGCTATGCGATGAGCCATTGGGATGTCCATCTGTGCCCGGTCACAGACCAGACCGGGAGGTTGGCTGGTACCGTCATGTATTGCCTCGACGTCACTGGACGGAAGGCGATTAAGAGGGACTTGGTGAAACAGGGGGCGAGCTTGGCCGATAGCAGGCCGAGTGTCGAGGAAATGAACACCGCCGTCAGAGTTTTGCTGGCACTCAGGGAGGAAGACAGATGGCAACTGGAGCAACAGTTGCTCACGAATTTGCAACAGACGATTTGCCCCTGGATAGACAGATTAAAAAGAACTCGAATGGATGTCGACCAAAAAATCTGCGTCGAGCTCATCGAATCAAATCTGGCGAACATCACTTCGTCCCTGGCAGGCAGTTTCTCCCCGGGAATCTCGAAGCTAACAGCCAGAGAAATGGAGGTGGTCCAGCTACTGAAATTGGGGAAGACCAGCAAGGAAATAGCCTCTCTGCTGGGGGTATGCAAGGAATGTGTCGATTTTCACAGAAATAATCTTCGGAAAAAGCTCGGTTTAAACAAACAGAAGGTGAACCTGAGAACTCACCTCTGCTCCCTGTCTTAGGGGGAACATAATCATAGGTGGTGAGTACGGCTCTACGCCCGGGCATGGGAATGATGCTCCCTGCTTCCGGGCTGGATCCCAGCGAAAGGTTGTGCCCCTGTTCCAGGACTCGAGGATCGCTCGCTCCTCTGAAGTAAGGAGAGGATGATCCCCATTTTACTGACGATGGAAAGCCCCTTCGGGGAACAACTTCACCGAGGCCTGTTCCAGTGATATATGGTCCAATAGTGACCACGCTTCTATTTCCTTCCTTATAGGCAATTGGAATCGGTCGCCTCAAAATCCCCTGTTCGTGCATGAGATTCCTGCTGCTATTTTCCTAGTATTTTTCTCGTATTTACTTTGCCTTAATTCCGTTTCAACATGTCTGCGGTCGTACGACACCGGGATTATGTGACACTCGGGGGTGTGTTTCCCTCAACCCTTAACAAAGGAGGTCGTTATGGCGGATAAGGTTAATTGGAAATATGTCGAGGAGTGGAAGAAAGATGTGAATCCACTTGGACGAAAAGAGGAGTTCAAGTGCATTTGGATTCCCTATGGACTTCCGGAGATTGTCGATCCACATGGGACAAAATACGGGCTAGGTGTAGATGTCCAGCCAGCCTGGGACATACCCCGGAAAGTATTCATTTCACAGACCGTCGTCGGAGCATTCTACAGCACAAAAGGCAATCCGAACCACCCGGTGAAACCCGAAATGATCAGGGACCAGGCTCTCGCCTGCCTCGAGGCCGGAGCCCCCAATATCCACATTCATGTGCGAGACGAGCAGGGATACAATGTACTGGACCCCGAATTGTTCCATTTTGTGATTGATCCCATCAGAAAGGAGTATCCGGATCGGATAGTATGCGGATGCATGGTTCCCTTCCAGGACGGAGAATGGCCCAAGATGATCGAGTGCCTGGAAGACGGTCTCTTCGATCAGACCCCCATCAATACCGTGGCGGCTTATTGCGGCGACACCCTTTTTGTAAAGCCTCCGCACGTGATGATCGAAAAGACTCGCATCTGCCAGGAGCTTGGCGTTAAAGTCCAGGTCGCCGTGTACAGCGACGGAGACATCGACAACGCCGATCGATACCTCATCAAGACCGGGCTTCTGGAAAAACCCTATTACTGGATCATTCTCCCGACGCTTCCCGGCGGATCTCCAATGCAGAATCCAAAGGCCATGGTCGAGGTGATCATGCATTATGTCAACCGGATCAAAGAAATCGACAAAGACTCCGAGATCGTGGTCTGCGCATCGGGTAGAGCTTCCAGTTACCTGGCCATCTTTGCACTCCTGTTGGGCCTCAACATTCGGATCGGAATGGAAGACACGGTATGGATGTGGCCGCACCGCAACGACATGATCAAGAAAAATGTCGATCATTTCAACATGTTCAAACAGATTATCGGACTCATGGGGCGCGAGATCATTTCGCCTGCGGAGTTCAGGGAAAAGATGGGAATGAGGAAACCCGGCGGTAAGCTGACGGCTGCAGCGGCTGCAAGCTGAGAGCCGGAGCCCTGGAGGCGGGGCGAATATCTCCCGCCTCCTTGGGCTATGGCTGAGAAGGATTTCGATAGGATGTTTGTCGAAAGTATACCATTGCATCGGTGCGGAGGAGCGAAGGACGGACCTGGCTGTTTTTCTGATTTCCGATGAATCGAGTTATTTCCATGGGAACCTGATCAAGCAGGCCGCCCAAATGCGGAGGAAGGCGAACTCCCGGGGCTTTGTCCCGGGATGTGAAAGAGAGGAAAAAATGAAAAGACTCCAGGCCAAAGTTGCCATTGTTACGGGCTCGAGCTCGGGCTTTGGGCGCGCGATAGCCAAAGCGTTTGCAGCCGAAGGCGCCCAGGTCGTCTGTTCCGATCTTCGGAAAGAGGCCAGACCTGAGGGATATGAACAAGATATAGCGCTTAGCACCGATGAAGCGATTCGGAAAGCAGGCGGCGAGGCAGTTTTTGTCAAATGTGACGTGACCAAAGAAGACGAAGTGAAAGCCCTTGTTGAAGCTGCCGTTCAAAAGTACGGGAGGGTCGACATCATCATGAACAACGCCGGCGTGTTCACGCATATGGCAAAAATCCATGAATGTACGGAAGAAGAGTACGACTTCACCATGGGGGCCAATTCCAAAGGCGTTTGGAACGGCTGCAAACAGGCCATTACTCAAATGCTCAAGCAGGGCACAGGGGGTAAGGTCATTAATCTTGTTTCCATCGGAGGGTTGGTCGGACTTGCAAACGAACCGGCTTACTGCGCATCTAAGGGCGCCGCAGCAAATCTAACCAGGCAGTTGGCCATTGACTACGGTCCGGACAACATTACCGTGAACGGCATTTGCCCAAACTTTGCGCCTACGGCAATGTGCAGGCCCTACTATGACGACGCTGATGTCAAGAAGTTTGTTGAGGATGTTACACCACTGGGTCGATGGGTGCGAGCGGAAGAAGTCGCTGCACTGGCTGTATTCCTGGCATCAGATGATGCCGACTATATTACAGGAAACCTGCTCCAAATCGATGGTGGGTACATTGCACGATAGAGGTCCTCTGCTCCTTCGAAGGTGGTCATTGCAATCCCTGCCTCATGTGTTCAAAACGTTGAAGCTCTCGTTGTTTCCTGCAGCAGTCACACAGAGTTGATCGCCTTGGGGCCGCTGGATCACGGGTCGGTTTGGGAAGACGGCCGGAAGGAGCGAAAAAGCAATACCCACTGGGAGAAAAAGGGAATTCGCCCTTGTTGCCACAAAAGCAATAGAGACGCTAACAACGAGGAGGAAGAATCATGAACAGATTAAAAGGCAAAGTAGCCGCTGTAACGGGTTCCAGCTCAGGGTTCGGCCGTGCCATAGCGATTGCGTTTGCCGCTGAGGGTGCAAAGGTCGTGTGCTCCGACATTCAAAAGGTAGCAGATACTAAGGGTTTTGAGGCAGACCTGCAAGTGCCTACAGACGATGTCATCCGCAACGCCGGGGGAGACGCCTGTTTCGTCAAGTGTGACGTGACCAAACTCGATGATGTGAAGGCTCTCGTTCAAACTGCGGTGGATAAGTTCGGGCGTCTGGAGATCATGGTGAACAATGCGGGCATTTATAGGGGGGGTAAGCTGTTTCATGAGTTTACAGAAGAAGAGCTGGATGTCTGTTACAACGTCAATGTGAAGGGGACCTTCTTTGGTGCTCAGGAGGCAGTCAAACAGTTTCTAAAACAAGGTACGGGAGGGAATATTATCAATCTTGTCTCGACGGCAGGTTTGGGAGGACATCCGAACCAATCGGTGTACAATACGTCGAAAGGTGCAGCTGCAAATCTCACACGGTGTCTGGCGATCGAGTACGGTAAGGACAAAATCCGCGTCAACGGCATTTGCCCCACCTATTGCAAGACCGCTCTGACCAGAGCATTCTACGATGATAAGGATTTCGACAAGATGTTTGTCGAAAGTATACCCTTACACCGGTGGGGAGAAGCCAAGGACGTTGCGGATTTGGCTGTTTTTCTGGCTTCCGATGAATCGAGCTATATCCATGGGGACCTGATCAAGCTTGATGGTGGTGAGCAGCTCTGCCGGTACTCGGTGTAAGCCGACCAAACCCGGAAAAGGAGGAGAGTGACATGGCAGAGAAAATAGAGGTTGCTCCTTTACGTCCGAGCGTCGCCATCAAGGGCTTGGTCATTATCTATGGATTGACGATCATAACCAACTACCTGCTTAACGCGTGGATGAAAGCGGCGCCTATAGGCCCGTGGGTTGGAGACGACGTGTTGAAGTGGTACTGGTTCGACAACGTAGTTTACATGGTCTTATCTCTTTGGTGGTGCTTTTTATTTTTCGCCGTGGGCATGTGGCCGTTCCATAAGATTGAAAATCGCTTCTATCGGGGCCTTGTTGCAACAATAGTATGCTGGATCTTGGGCTGGTTTTCGTACAAGGCCATATACTGGCTTGGTTTGGGCGCCGGGTGGGCCTTTCCCATTGTTGGCAGCCTGTACTTTGCGCTGGTATTTTTTTCATATACCGGGGAAAATTGGCTTGTTTCGGGATTCGTCGCTCCGCGGCAGTTCGGCATACTTCTCCTGATTTGTCTAGCTCTCACCTGGGTCTTCACAATGACTTATATCCGTTGGATTCCGCCCTGGTGGTTCCCCTTCTGTCAGATGGGTCTGGCCACAGGTTTGTTTGCGTACTGGTTCAGAAAAATGCGCCAACCCACGAAGGGAATCGCGATGTGGCTGCTAATGTTCCTTGCCGTGGCTGCGTACTTGATGATTTCAGCTCGACTGGGAATTTGGGATTACAAACTGGAAGGCCCGTCCAAATTCTGGAACATCGGTTCTTACGGGGCCTCCAACGTTTGGCTGCTCCACTTCTTCGTTATCTGTTCTTTCATTTATGGGGTGCTGATACCCTTACACAACTGGCCTTTCACAATGATTCCCATGCCCTGGGGCGGCCTTCTTGCGAGTGCGTGCACCGCAGTGCTCAGTATCATCTTGACCATTGTGTTCAAGGACCTGATAGGTCCTGTGTTCGCCGACATGAACTCGGCCTTGACTTACGGGTACATGGGGGTGGCATGGTCCTTTTTCATCCCGCTCTTTTTCGGTATCGGCTTCGAAAAACCGTATCTGTGGGTGGGACAGAAAACTCCCGGCACCTGGGAAGACGTGGACTAAGGGCAGTAACAGATGGGTTTGACTTCCAGCAGAAGGAATTCGTACCCGGGGTTTGGATAGCAAACGCGCAAAAAACGCTGGAAAACTACGGCATCATTCTTCCCGCATTAGCCGGCGGCGGAATGAAATCTCAACCTGCGCGGGGAGGGAGCAATCAAAACCCGGGCTTTGTCCAGGAAACGGAACGGCATGGATCCCCATGGCCGCAGGACGGGATGCGGAGCTGCGTTTCTGAGGGTGCGCAGAGGTTGGGGAAAAGGAATCTCACTGAATATCAGGAGGTGCGCCATGAAAACGTATTTGGACAAACCAAGCGAACGGAGGCTCGTCGAGTCTCCATCACCGAAGGAAAAAAGCAAGGTCGCGATTGTCAAGGCGGCTGACTACAGCCAGGCTGAAAAGGCGGTTCGAGAAGCCGTCAGGTTGCTGGGTGGCGTGAAAGCGTTTGTCAAACCCACCGACAAGGTCATCATCAAGCCGAACATGATCGCCGCAACGAAGCCCGAAGAGGGGGAAGTGACTCACCCGGCAATGGTGGAAGCCGTGGTAAAGGTTTTCAAGGAAACGGGCGCCTACGTAAGGGTCGGTGAACAGACAGGGTGGCACGGCGACCCGCTCACGACCTTCAAAGTGACCGGCATGTATGACGCCGCCATGCGGGGCGGGGCAGACGGGGTCGTGAACTGGGACCAAGACGACTACGTGGACACCCCTGTGCCCAATGCCAGGTGCTTTGGGGTGGTGAAGCTTCCACGATCCCTGGTGGAAGCCGATGTCATCATCAATGTTCCCAAGATGAAAACCAATCTCGTGCAGGTCGTCACTCTTGGAATCAAGTCATGGATAGGCGCCCTTCACAACAGCCAGAGGACGTTTATCCACAAAAATCAACTTGATAACGGCTTTACCACCGTAGACATCGTCAAAGCCCTTGGCCCCCGCCTGAAGCTCAACATCCTGGACGGCATCGAGGGTATGGAAGGTTCCGGACCGCACGCGGGTCTTGTGACGAGGCCGGGGATTGTACTGGCCTCACCCGATGTTGTGGCCTTCGGCGCGGTTACCTGTGCGATCATGGGCTTCCACCCGATGGAAGTTCCCGCCCATCAGGCTGCCATGAAGGACGGGGTAGGCACCGCGGACCTGCGTGAAATCGAGATACTGGGCAGGACAATTGAAGAGGTGAAACATCCGTACCAGCGGCCTGTGGCTCAAGTCGTCAATCGGTATCCGAATGTGATGGAATTTGTGGGTGGAGCGTGCCCTGGATGCCAGTGGACGATCAACAGCCTGCCGCCATACGTCGACCCCGACAAGAAATATGCGGTTGTGGTGGGTGCGCGCGCGATGATCGGACAGGACCTGGCCAACTTCGATGAAGTATGGCTGTCCGGCATGTGCGCCTCCGCAGCGTCCCACCAACTGCCGGGATTCGATGAGAAGCTGGCGAGAGCCAAGAAGGTGCACCGTCTGAACAACTGTCCCGGCTACAATCTCATGATCCACTACTGGCAGGACCCGGCGGTGAAGGATGAAGTCTACTCAGTGCCCAACCTGTGGTTGGCGGACGCGGTGGCATTCTGGACTGTGCCTGATGTGACCAACGATGCGAAGCTCGAATCCGCCATAGCCAGGCGCGAAAAGAAGATGGACCTCGGTCAGTTCATGAAGGGCTTCACAGAGTATTATGGTGAAGAAGTGGTCAAGGAAATGAAACCGCTCAATTGGGCGATTCATCCGCTCAAGGGCTACGCCAACGTGGACAAGGAATGGCCTGAGCCGGAATTTACAAAGCTGTGAACGCCGGGCGGACGAGAGTCTTCAGGGTGATTGTGCGAGGACCGATGGAAGCAATGGGATCGATCGTTGATGCGGTCTGCCATAGCCTGCACGTCTGGTCCTCGCTTTTTTCTATCGCGCTTGTGTGAAAACTGTTCCGGTCTTCGTGGAGAAGACCTCTCTGCAATGAGGCATGGCGCTATTTTCCACAGCCTTAGCTTCTATAAGGAAGGGGGCGGCGTTCGCCCCTGAATCCTCTTGGGTCTGTCCCGGGGTTGTCGCCTCGATGGTGACAGGCTATAGTTAAAGGGGAGACGCGCCCAGGAGTATCGCTGAACATGAGGAGCCGATCATGGAAGAGTTGCTTAGAGAGCTCGTTTTGCTTCCGGGCCTTTCCGGACATGAAACCCGCGTGGCAGAATGTATCGCCGGGAAGATCCAGCCCCATGCTACGGTAGAAGTGGACGCGATCGGGAATGTGACGGCCTCCGTTGGATCGGGCGCTCCGAGAATGCTTTTCGCCTCACACATGGACGAAATCGGAATGATGGTGAGCTACATCGAGCCCGACGGATTTCTGAGGATCCGCAAAATCGGTCTACTGGATGACAAACTGCTCATCGGGCGCGCGGTCGAGATCATGACCCGCGCAACCACAATCCCGGGAGTCATCGGAATAAGGCCCCCGCACTTGATGACGGCCCTTGAGGACTATGAAAAGCTCCGTCACGTCCCCACCTGGGACGAGATCGCCATCGATGTCGGCACTTCCTCGAGGGAAGAGACCGAAGCCCTTGGCATTGCCGTCACCGATCCCATTGTGTTCAAGAAGGACTTTATCGTGCTCAATGGCAACAGGTACGCCGCTCGAGGGCTTGACGACCGTTTCGGTTGCGCGTTGCTGGTCAGGCTGCTCGAAGAGGTTTCAAAGATGGGCCTGGACAGACAGATCACTTTCGCATGGACGGTCCAGGAGGAAATAGGAGCCGTTGGTGGACAGGCCCTTTCCGCAAGGAGCGCATGGGACATCGTGTTTGCGGTTGACTCGTTTGCCAGTGCCGATGTCCCGGGCATTCCCCTGCATTATGGTCCGTGTGCTCTGGGGAAAGGCCCTGTTATCAGGTCGATGGACCACCGCTCCATTTCAACGCCCAGACTTGCAAAGTGGGTCATCGACTTGGCTCGGCGAAAGGGTATTCCTCTGCAGTTCGGACCAACGGGAGGGTATACGGATGGCCTCCACTTCCTGGCCAGGGGTGTACCGGTCCTCATGCTCTCGATCCCTGTCCGCTACATGCATTCACCGGTGGAAATGATCGATCGAAGGGATCTCGAAGGGCTTTTCAGGCTCCTACTGGCGGTCATGGGTGCCGGCAGAGAAGAAATACCGGATTTCAAGCGGACGCAATGAAAGGGAAAATACACATGCAGGGACTGGTTCACGAAGTCTACGAAAAAGTCATTGGAAGAAGAAGCGAAATCCTCATGATCATCTCGGCGCTCCAGGCCGGCAGACATCTCTTCATGGAGGGACCTCCAGGGACGTCCAAATCCACCATCCTGCGCGCGATCTCTGAATCCGCGGGATGTGCGTTTTGTCTCATTACTGGAAACAGTGACCTCACGACTTCAAAGCTTGTCGGGTATTTCGATCCGGCCCAAACGCTTTCCCGGGGTTACAAGCCTGAATACTTCAATGCCGGACCTCTCGTCCAGGCCATGACAGAAGGCATGTATTTGTATGTGGAGGAGTTCAACAGACTGCCAGACGAGACCACCAATGTTTTTGTTACAGTCATGTCGGAAAACCGGTTGTTCGTGCCAAGACTCGGCACCGTGGAATCGCATCCAAATTTTCGTATTGTCGCGGCGTTGAACCCTTTGGACGATATTGGCATCAGTCGCATCTCCAGAGCGTTGAAGGACCGTTTCTGCTCCTTCAAAATGGATTACCAATCACGATCTGAGGAAATCGAAATCCTGAGAAACCACGCGAAAAACGACATGGAAGAAATAATCGAACTCGCTGTGGACATGGCGAGGGAAACCCGGCGGTATCCGGATCTGAAACTCGGCGCCTCGATCCGCGCCAGCATCGACATGGTCAAAATTTATTCGGAAGCAGTAAACATTTTGAACAATTCTGCAGGGAAAGAGATGGACTACACAGGGCAGGAGCTTCTCCTGAAGTCGGCAATGATGGCCTTTAGAAACAGGATCTGGCTCTACGAAACCTGCGAGAAAACCCCGGAACAAATCATCGAAGAGATATTCCACCGCATGCAGTTAAAAAAAAAATGAGTAGAACCGTCCCTGCAGTCCTTTCCGGTTCAGGGACTGCGACGGATCGCATTCCGCGAGATAGGTCGGAATATACCCGCATGGATAACCGGATAGAGTCTATCATCCGGCGTGGGGAAATAGAGCCGCTTCTGGATTTTGCTGAAAGCCATCCCCGACGTGTAGGAGACATGCTCGGCAACTACAGACTCGTACTGGCACAGTGGGAAGAATCCAATCCGGAATTGCTCAGGAAGCTCTTGACCTTGACATGGAATCGTCTGGATATTTCAACTCGCAAGCAATTCATCCACCTCATGATTAGGATGATTTATCGGGCGTCAAAGAGCGAGTTTGTCAGCAAAGGCATTGAAACAGGGGATATAAAAGTCTCACCTTTCAACTTTAAGGGAGATGAAGTTGTCCTCGACAAAACCATTGAGCATATGGCCGAAGGTCAACCGCTATGCTACGAGCACATCTTTGTGCTGGATCGGAAGAAGCGCAAGAAAGCTGTGGTTCTTATGATGGATGCCTCGGGTTCCATGCAGGGGGCAAATCTTTCTATGGCGGCTGTCGCTGTGGCAGCCCTCGCAACGAACTTGGACCATAGGGACGAATACGGCGTTGTCCTGTTCTCGGACAAGGTGAATGTATTCAAGGGGATAGATCAGCCGAAACATCTTGATCAGGTCATTGTGGGAGTCTTGGACATCTTGCCCGAAGGGCGAACCAACATCAGCCTTGGCCTGTCAACTGGTCTCCAACAGATTCAGAAATCCGGCGTAGATGAACGATTCGGCATTCTTCTGACAGACGGTTGGCAAAATGTCGGCCATGATCCCATTGAGGCGGCCGCAAGATTTCCGAAACTTCACGTCATCAGCCTGCCAGGCGGGAATCCGGAACTCTCAAGGCGGATTGCCAGAGCCGGGAAAGGCTTTTTTGTCCCGCTGAGAGAAATGCTGGATGTCCCCAAAGCGATCCTGAGCTGCCTCAATTGAAATGATGATAACTTTATAATCGGGATAGATTGTGGCCATTTTCTCCCTGCCGCCAACAATAAAAGATCGATCTGCGTAACACGCCGTTGAGGTGGCAATGACTGAGGCCATATCTCTTCTTAAATCATGCACTTGCTCCCCACTGGGTATCTTATCGTGCCCTGTTGTGCGGATCGGCATAGAAACCTCTGCGATGACCTGATAGTCCATTGATGAGGCTGCCAAATACCAGCCGGTCCATGATGAAAGCATTTGTGAAGTTTGAATCTACAGAGGCATTAAATATGGTTTGTTGAGCACGCGTTTAGGGAGATGAAATCCGTTTTGCGGACAAGGCCCGGGCGGGCTGTGGAGTTCTTTTCATAGTTTCCGGGTGTCCCGTGGGGATACGAACAACTGTCTAAAGAGTACTGTCT
Source organism: uncultured delta proteobacterium (assembly GCA_963805125.1). Classification (GTDB taxonomy): domain Bacteria; phylum Desulfobacterota; class Syntrophobacteria; order Syntrophobacterales; family Syntrophobacteraceae; genus SbD1. The sequence goes on from CAWDTD010000006.1 coordinate 164,031, forward strand.
TTTTCGGCTGCGGCCCGGAATTGCTCGATTCGTTTTCCCGAAATCTCTCTTGCCCCGCATGCCCGGACTCGGTTACCATCGTTAAAATAGCGGCTTGATGGCCTGGACGCGGTCCCGGGATTTTTTTCAAAAAGAGGGTTGCCTTTTATCTTCCCATATGCTATCTAACAAAGCTTATTTGGAATTCATGGCTCTTAGAGCGGGCTTTTCCAGGGTGAGGTTCCCGAGCGGCCAAAGGGAGCAGACTGTAAATCTGCCGGCGTAGCCTTCGGAGGTTCGAATCCTCCCCTCACCACCACATGTGGCATGTAGGAGATGGTGGCGGCCATACAGCGGGTCATTGTCGTCGGTACTACATACGTCGAGTTCTGGGTGCCGGAAAGATTCCGGCCGGGGCGTCGTTTGGCTCCAGATAGTCCCGTATTCCCTCACGTTATGGACCTTCTCCAATCCTCTTGTTTGGCTGCAATCTCGAAGGCCCACGTAGCTCAGCAGGTAGAGCACTTCCTTGGTAAGGAAGAGGTTCACCGGTTCGATCCCGGTCGTGGGCTCCATCTGACGTTGGTTTGCGGGTTTGACAATACCGGTGCGGTGAATCCCTGGAAAGCGTAGCCTGTAAAACATTTTTGCTCATATTATCGTAATCTTTCAGGAGAAGGGGCAATGGCTAAAAAGAAATTCGAGCGGACGAAGCCGCATGTAAACGTTGGGACGATTGGTCACATCGACCACGGGAAAACAACCCTTACCGCTGCCATTACGAAGCAACTTGCAAAGAAGGGCAAGGCCCAGTTCGTCCCGTTTGACCAGATCGACAAGGCGCCCGAGGAGCGCGAACGCGGCATCACCATCGCAACCGCGCATGTCGAATACGAGACCGACAAGCGCCACTATGCGCATGTGGATTGTCCCGGCCATGCGGACTACATAAAGAACATGATCACGGGGGCCGCTCAGATGGACGGGGCGATCCTGGTGGTTGCCGCCGACGACGGCCCGATGCCTCAGACCCGCGAGCACATTCTTCTTGCCCGCCAGGTCGGTGTTCCCTACGTGGTCGTTTTCCTCAACAAGGTCGACATGGTGGACGATCCCGAGCTGATCGAGCTTGTCGAGCTCGAGCTTCGAGAGCTTCTCACCAAGTACAAATTCCCCGGAGACGATATCCCGATCATCAAAGGCTCGGCATTGAAGGCGCTCGAAACAGAGGATGTTAATAGCGAGGACGCAAAGTGCGTCTTCGAACTGATGGAGGCAATCGACCAGTATATTCCGGACCCGGTGCGCGATATCGACAAGCCCTTTCTGATGCCCATCGAAGATGTTTTCTCCATCTCGGGCCGCGGAACGGTGGTCACGGGCCGTGTCGAGCGCGGTGTGGTGAAAGTGAGCGACGAGGTTGAAATAGTCGGATTCCGACCAACGTTCAAGACAGTTTGCACGGGCGTTGAAATGTTCCGGAAGACGCTGGATTCGGGGCAGGCGGGCGACAATATAGGCGTGCTTTTGCGCGGAACCAAACGCGACGAGGTCGAGCGCGGCCAGGTTGTTGCAAAACCCGGCTCCATTACGCCTCACACGGATTTCAAGGCGGAAGTCTACGTGCTGAAAAAAGAGGAAGGCGGGCGGCATACGCCCTTTTTCCCCGGCTACCGGCCGCAGTTCTATTTCAGAACGACTGACGTCACCGGCGTCATGACCCTGCCCCAGGGGGTCGAAATGGTTATGCCCGGCGACAATATCAGTTGCGACGTGAAACTCATCACTCCCGTGGCCCTTGAGAAGGAACTCCGATTCGCTATTCGCGAAGGAGGCCGCACGGTGGGCGCCGGGGTTATTACAGACATCATTAAATAGTAAATAAGGGATTCCAAATGCGAGTTCTAGTTACCTTGGCGTGCTCCCAGTGCAAGCAGCGCAACTATAACACGACCAAGAACAAGCGCACCACTCCCGAGAAGCTTTCTTTGAGGAAGTATTGCAGGTTCTGCAACGCGCACACGGAGCACAAGGAAACCAAGTAGGCTGCTTCGGCATAAGGCTGTTTGCGCCTGAAAACAATTCCGGCCGACCTCCCGGATCGAGCGTTCGAGTGATACATGAAACTTTTCGCGAAAAAAGAGCAAAGCTCGGATAAAAAACTGCACGGCATAGCGACTGCAAAAAAGACGGCAGCCAAACCGGCGGCAGCCAAACCGGCGGTCGCCAAGCCGCCCAAGGCCAAGAAGGCGGATACCCCGAAAAAAGCGGTCAAGAAGCCCGGTGAGACGTCTATAGCCTGGGTGGATACGACTCGCAGCTACTTGCGAGAGGTCGTCGTCGAACTCAAGAAGGTAATCTGGCCCTCGCGCAAGGAAACATTGGGATCGACTGCGGTAGTGCTGGTGATCGTGGGCCTGTCGGCTGTTTTTCTGGGAATCGTGGACCTTTTTTTGAGCAGGCTTATGAGGCTTCTGGTGCATTGAGCCAGAGCCGGTAAAAACACAAATCCGGTATCGGGTATGGGGTATCGGAAATCCGAAATTCGACTTTTGTAAGGGTAATTGTGTGGCAGATCTGAAATGGTACATTGTTCACACGTATTCGGGGTTTGAGCACAAGGTAAAATCGGCCCTCGAAGAGCGTGTCAGGGCCGAGGGCAGGCAACCCTATTTCGGCCAGGTGCTGGTTCCCACCGAAAAGGTGATCGAACTCGTCAAGGGGCAGAGGAGGGCATCTTCGAGGAAATTCTACCCCGGATATATCCTGGTGCAGATGGAGTTAAACGACGACACCTGGCACCTTGTTCGCCACACTCCCAAGGTGACCGGCTTTATCGGAAGCCAGGAAAAGCCCATCCCGCTGTCCAATGCCGAAGCCGAAGCCATAATCTTGCAGATGCAGGAAGGCGCTCAGAAACCTCGTCCAAAATTCAAATTTGAAAAGGGAGACGAGGTCCGCGTCATAGACGGCCCGTTTGCCAATTTTAACGGAACCATTGACGAAGTGATTCCCGAGAAAGGCAAAGTCAGGGTCCTGGTAAGCATATTCGGCCGCTCCACTCCGGTGGAACTCGATTTCGTTCAGGTAAACCGAACATGACATCGGGAGCAAAGGGCAGTAGCAAGGAGCAAGAAGCCGGGAGAAAACCCCATGCTCGCTTCCGGCTCCCCGCTTCCCGCTTCCTGCTTCTCGCTTCTGCTTGTAAGGAGTCTTTTCGAGAATGGCAAAAAAAGTCATAACCAACATCAAATTGCAGGTTCCCGCCGCACAGGCGAACCCCTCTCCGCCCATCGGCCCTGCGCTCGGTCAGCACGGGGTCAACATCATGGAGTTCTGCAAGCAGTTCAACGCGAAGACCCAGGGGCAGGAAGGGATGATCATCCCGGTGGTCATCACCGTTTTTTCGGACCGGTCCTTTACGTTCATTACCAAGACGCCCCCGGCCGCTATTCTCCTGAAAAAGGCCGCCCAGATAGCCAAAGGATCCAGTGAACCCAACCGCAACAAGGTCGCCAGGGTCAGCAGGGCGCAGGTCGAGGAGATCGCCAGGCTCAAGATGCCCGACCTGAACGCGCGTGACCTTGCGGCAGCGGTGGCCACCATTTCGGGAACGGCGCGCAGCATGGGAATCGAAATTGAATAAACGAGAGGAAGGGAGTTTCGAGAGTTAAAATGGCAAAGCATGGGAAAAAGTATGTTGCCGCCCGAGGCAAGATCGATCCGGCGAAACGTTATACCTTCCAGGAAGCTGTTCATTTGGCGGCCGAAACGTCTTTCGCCAAGTTCGACCAGACGCTGGATATAGCCGTTCGGTTGGGTGTTGACCCGCGCCATGCCGACCAGATGGTCAGAGGTACGGTCGTTCTGCCTAATGGATTGGGCAAAACGGTGAGGGTTCTGGCTTTTGCCAAGGGCGAAAAGGTCAGGGAGGCCCTTGACGCCGGCGCCGATCAAGCGGGTGGCGACGAAATGATCGAAAAAGTCCGCGAGGGATGGCTCGAATTCGACAAAGCCGTTGCCACTCCGGACATGATGGGTTCGGTGGGCAAGATCGGCAAGATCCTGGGTCCAAGAGGGCTTATGCCCAACGCCAAGCTGGGAACTGTTACCTTCGACCTGGCGCGGGTCATCAAAGAGATCAAGACCGGCAAGGTGGACTTCCGGGTCGAAAAAACCGGGATAGTCCACGCCCCGATGGGCAAGGTTTCGTTTGGAGAGGAAAAACTTCTCCAGAACATCTCGGCTTTCATCGACACGCTTATGCGGATCAAACCTTCGGCTGCCAAGGGGACATATATGAAAGGGATCGCCATATCGACGACCATGGGCCCGGGCATTCAGGTCGATCCGCTGGCGGTCAAGTCGATTGTTGCATAGAACACGGATGCTTTTAACAACTTAACTGCCGTTTGGTGTTTTCAGTTATCGGAGACCGCGGGTACATCCGCCGATGTTTAAATCCCTGAATCGGGGGACCCGCACAGATTCCTGAGAGACAACCAGGCGCAAGGGCTCATGATAGAAAATCCTCCCGTTTTCGATTCGGCGCACCCGGAAGGATCGGTAGAAAGCACACCGGCAGAAGCGAAAGGAGGCATATTTTACTTTGGATCGCTCCAAGAAAGAACAGGTTATTGCGGAGCTTCACAAGAAACTGGGACGCGCCAGAGCGGCCATTCTGACCGACTATAAAGGACTGACGGTAGCCGAAATAACCAGTCTGCGCGATTTGCTTGCAACCGAAAAAGTTGATTATCAGGTGGTAAAAAACACCCTTATGCGTCTAGCGTGCAAGCAAACGGACGTATCGGTGCTCGAGCCTTTGCTCACCGGCACCTGCGCGGTTGCAATAGCCTACGGCGACCCGGCCGTTCCGGCCAAGATCATCAAAAAATTCGGCAAAAGCAACGAAAAGCTGAAACTCAAGGCTGGAGCGCTCGGAAACCGCCTGATCAATCCCGATCAGATTTTGGCCCTGGCTGATCTGCCTCCCTGGGAAGAGCTTCTTGGCAAAATGCTGGGAACGCTCAACGCCGTGCCCACCGGTCTGGTTACGGTTCTTAGTGGAGTTCCAAGAGCTTTCGTCGGCGTGTTGGCCGCTATCCAGCACCAGAGAGAAGAACAGGCTGCTGCTTAAGACAATTGTGGAGGATTTTAGATGGCTGTTACAAAACAGGAAGTTGTTGATTTCATCAAGGCTATGACAGTTCTCGAACTCAGCGAATTCGTAAAGGAACTCGAACAAACTTTCGGCGTCAGCGCCGCCGCCCCGGTCACCGTGGCCGCAATGTCCGGCGGAGCTGCTGCTGAAGCGGCCCCGGTCGAAGAACAGACCGAATTCTCGGTCATCATTACCGGTGTGGGTGACAAGAAGATCAATGTAATCAAGGAAGTTCGGGCGATCACCAGCCTGGGCCTCAAAGAAGCCAAGGATCTGGTGGAAAAAGTTCCGGGAACGGTCAAGGAAGGCATTCCCAAGGCAGAGGCGGAAGCCATTGCCAAACAGCTTACAGAGGCGGGCGCAACTGTCGAGATCAAATAAAGAACTCAAAACTAGCAAAACATCGGAAATCGGCTGCATGTGCTGGTTCGACCGGCCGGTTTCCGATTTTCTACTTTTTAGCGGCATGCCAGCGGAAAGTGACGGAGGGACAGGGATTGCAGGCAAAACTGATCCGTATGCGCCATCTCATTCGTCATAATTTCATTTGCAGGAGAGAATATGCCTACTGCACTAACCCATGAATACAGGGTTCGCAAGAATTTCGGAAAAATCCGCAAGATCGTGGAAATACCCAACCTTATCCAGATGCAGAAGGAGAGCTACGAGCTGTTTCTGCAAAAGGACGTGCCCCCCGAGGCCAGGGTGGAAAGAGGCCTCCAGGAGGTCTTCAAATCCGTTTTCCCCATCGAAGATTTCAGCGGTACGGCCTCACTGGAGTTCGTTCAGTACAGCTTCGGCGACGTGAAGTACGAAGTCGACGAATGCCTTGCGAGGGGCATGACCTACGAGGCCCCGGTCAAGATAGTGGTGCGCCTTGTCGTCTATGACATCGACAAGGAAGCAAACACGCGCTCCATTCGCGATATAAAAGAGCAGGAAATCTATTTCGGAACTCTGCCGCTCATGACCGACAACGGCACATTCATTGTCAACGGGACCGAGCGGGTCATAGTGAGCCAGTTGCACCGCTCGCCCGGTATTTTCTTCGATCATGACCGTGGAAAAACTCACTCGAGCGGCAAGATACTCTATTCGGCCCGCATCATTCCGCTTCGCGGCTCCTGGCTCGACCTGGAATTCGACCCGAAAGACATTCTTTACATTCGCATCGACAGGAGGCGGAAATTCCCTGTCACAGTGCTTTTAAAATGCCTCGGGTACTCGACCGAAGAGTTGCTTAACTATTTCTACCCCAGCGAGAAGGTGTTCCTTGCCGCTGACAAACAGATAGAAAAGGAACTTAACCCGGATATCCTTCTCGGAAGCCGCGCCTCGGAGGATATCCTGCACCCGGAAACAGGTGAAGTTCTGATCAGAAAAAACAGAAAGCTGGGCAAGCAGGCGCTGAGAAAACTTCAGGAAATCGGAATCAGCCGGCTTCCGGTCAAGACCTCGGAGCTTATCGGACAGGTTTTGGCCCAGGACGTGATCGACTATGCCACGGGCGAGATCATCGCCGAGTGCAACGATTCGATAAACGAGGAGATGCTCAACGATTTCAGAGAAAGGGGAATCAGTGAAATCGAACTGCTGCACCTGGAAGGCCCGGACATCAGCCCTTCTTTCAGAAACACCCTGCTCATGGACAAGGTGAACACCAGGGAAGACGCTCTGATCGAAATCTACCGGAGACTGCGCCCGAGCAATCCGCCGACCCTCGAGGTGGCAAACGAATTCTTCAAGAATCTGTTTTTCAATTCGGACCACTACGACCTGTCCGAGGTCGGACGGCTCAAGCTCAACCTGCAGCTTGACCTCGATGTGCCGCTCGACTACAGGGTGCTTCGAAAGGAAGACATCCTCACCGCCGTGCGCCAGTTGATAAAGCTCAAAGATTCACAGGGTCCCGTCGATGACATAGATAATCTCGGAAACCGCAGGGTGCGTGCGGTGGGCGAGCTTCTCGAAAACCAGTACCGCATCGGCCTGGTGCGCATGGAGAGGGCCATCAAGGAAAGAATGACCCTTCAGGAAGTTGAAGCGCTGATGCCTCACGACCTCATCAATGCGAAACCGGTTTCAGCGGTGGTAAAGGAATTCTTCGGCACAAGTCAGCTCTCCCAGTTCATGGACCAGACGAATCCGCTTTCCGAAATCACCCACAAGCGGCGCCTGAGCGCGCTTGGGCCGGGGGGCCTTACGCGGGAGCGGGCGGGTTTCGAGGTTCGCGACGTACACCCCACCCACTACGGCAGGATCTGCCCGATCGAGACCCCTGAAGGACCCAATATCGGCCTGATCGTGTCTCTGTCTACCTATGCGCGCGTAAATCCTTACGGGTTCATCGAAACCCCCTACCGCAAGGTGGAAGCCTCGATGGCCCGCGCCGATGTCAGCTACCTCACCGCCATGGACGAGAAAGATTTCCCTATTGCACAGGCCAACGCGCTGCTGGACGAAAAAGGCCGCTTCAGGGATGAACAGATTTCCGCTCGAAAAGCGGGCGAATTCGTCATGGTCCCGCCCCCCGAAATCCGCTACATGGATGTTTCGCCAAACCAGTTGGTGAGCGTTTCTGCCTCGCTGATTCCTTTCCTGGAGCATGACGACGCAAACCGCGCGCTCATGGGCTCCAACATGCAGCGTCAGGCCGTGCCTCTTATCCAGACCCGCGCCCCGTTGGTGGGGACCGGAATCGAACGCATAGTAGCCCAGGACAGTGGCGTCACGATAATCGCCAGGCGCGAGGGCGTGATCGAATACGTCGACGCTACCAGGATCGTCGTGCGCGCCACCGACAGTATCGACATCGGACGCGGCGTCGATATTTACAAGCTGATCAAATTTCAGCGCTCCAACCAGAATACCTGCATCAATCAGAAGCCGCTGGTAAAACAGGGCGACTTCGTAAAGAAAGGTCAGATACTTGCAGACGGGCCTTCCACCGACCACGGAGAACTCGCGCTCGGACGCAACGTCATGGTGGCCTTCATGAGCTGGGGAGGCTACAACTTCGAAGACTCGATCCTGGTGAGTGAACGCATAGTCAAGGAGGACGTCTTCACCTCGATCCACATCGAGGAATTTGAAGTGGTGGCCAGAGACACCAAGCTCGGCAAGGAAGAGATCACAAAAGACATCCCCAATATAGGGGATGAAGCCCTCAAGAACCTCGACGAGAGCGGGATAATTCGGATCGGCGCCTATATCAAGCCCAACGATATCCTGGTGGGCAAGGTCACTCCGAAGGGCGAATCGCAGCTCACCCCGGAAGAAAAACTGCTCAGGGCGATCTTCGGGGAGAAAGCCAGCGATGTGAAAGACACCTCGCTTCGCGTTCCGCCGGGGGTCGAGGGAATCATAATTGACGCTAAGGTTTTCTCCCGAAAGGGTGTCGAAAAAGATGAGCGGACCCGCCAGATAGAGGAACAGGAGATCAGGCGGCTTATGAAAGACCAGCGCGATGAGCTCGACATCATAAGAAAGACTGCCGTAAGGCAGATGGCTCAAGCGCTTCAGGGCAAGTCCAGCGACTCCTCCATTAAGGACGGCAAAAAGATTTATATCAAAAAAGGAGATCCGTTCTCCGAAGGGGCGCTCCTCCAGGTTCCCAGCGGAATCTGGGACCAGATAAGCGCCGCCAAGGCCCCGGCCGCTTCCATGGAAGCCGAGACAATCGCTTCGAATTACCGGCAGCAGGTCCAGGCCGTAACGGATCTTTTCGAGGAAAAGATAAACAAACTGAAAAGAGGCGATGAGCTTCCCCCTGGCGTCATCAAGATGGTGAAAGTCTATATCGCCGTGAAAAGAAAACTCCAGGTTGGAGACAAAATGGCCGGGCGGCACGGAAACAAGGGCGTCGTCTCCCGGATTCTTCCCGTCGAAGACATGCCCTACTTTCCCGATGGGATACCGATGGACATCGTTTTGAATCCGCTTGGCGTCCCTTCCCGTATGAACGTCGGGCAGGTGCTCGAGACACATCTGGGCTGGGCGGCCAAAGGACTTGGCCAGCAACTCGCGGTAATGCTCGAGGAGCATCTGCGCACGGTCAAGGAGCGCGAGACGATCAGTCAGAAGCTTCGGCGCATATACAACAATCTCGAGTACGCCGAGTTTTTCGAAAACGCCTCGGAACGGGAATTGAAAGAGCTGATTCCCGATCTCAAAGAAGGCATACACGTGGCCACCCCTGTTTTCGACGGCGCCGAAGAGGCCGAGATCAGAGGTTTTCTCAAGGAAGCCGGCGTGCCCGAAACGGGCCAGTCGATGCTCTATGACGGACGCACCGGTTTGCCCTTCGATCAGTCGGTTACCGTTGGGGTCATGTACATGCTCAAACTCCACCACCTGGTCGATGACAAGATCCATGCAAGGTCCATTGGCCCCTACTCTCTGGTCACCCAGCAGCCGCTTGGTGGAAAAGCTCAGTTCGGAGGTCAGCGCCTGGGTGAAATGGAGGTCTGGACCATGGAAGCCTACGGTGCAGCTTATGCGCTCCAGGAATTTCTAACGGTCAAATCCGACGACGTGGCCGGGCGCACGCGAATGTACGAAAAGATTGTGAAAGGCGACAATACCCTTGAGGCCGGACTGCCGGAGTCCTTCAATGTTCTGGTAAAGGAGCTGCAGGCGCTTGCTCTGGACGTCAGGCTCCTCGAAGAAGAGGAAGGCAATTGAGCAGTGGTCAGCAATCGTTGATTTGACCACGCTAAGGAGGTCCCTTTGAAAGAACTTTACTCTCTTTTTACCAAACCAAAAGATCCGTTGAACTTCAACGCGGTCAAAATCATGATTTCGTCTCCCGAAAGAATCCGGGAATGGTCTTACGGAGAAGTCAAAAAACCGGAGACAATAAATTACCGCACGTTCAAGCCCGAGCGCGACGGGCTTTTCTGCGCCAGAATATTCGGTCCGATCAAGGACTATGAATGCAACTGCGGCAAATACAAACGGATGAAGCACCGGGGCGTGGTGTGCGAAAAATGCGGCGTCGAGGTCATTCAGTCCAAGGTTCGCCGCGAGCGGATGGGCCACATCGAGTTGGCTTCCCCGGTAGCCCACATCTGGTTTTTGAGGAGTCTGCCAAGCAAGATCGGAAACCTGCTGGACCTGACGCTTCGGGAACTCGAAAAAGTACTTTATTTCGATTCCTACATACTGCTGGACCCCGGCGAAACGACCCTGGAAAAGGCAGAACTGCTTACCGAGGAGCGCTATCGCCAACTGGTGCAGGAACATGGGGGACGTTTCACCGCCGGCATCGGCGCCGAAGCGATCAAGCAGTTGCTCGCCAGCCTCGACCTCGAGAAGCTCGCCACCGAGCTTCGTGAAGAAATGGTGAGGACCAACTCGGTGGCAAAGCGCAAAAAACTGGCAAAACGGCTCAAGATCATCGATGCGTTCCGCGAGTCCGAAAACCACCCGGAATGGATGATCATGGACGTCATCCCCGTTCTTCCGCCGGACCTCAGGCCCCTTGTTCCATTGGATGGCGGAAGGTTTGCCACCAGCGACCTAAACGATCTCTACAGACGCGTAATCAACCGGAACAACAGGCTCAAGCGCCTCCAGGAACTCAACGCCCCCGACATCATTATCCGCAATGAGAAACGCATGCTCCAGGAAGCCGTTGACGTTCTGTTCGATAATGGGCGTCGCGGTAAAACCATAACCGGGGCGAGCAAGCGCCCCCTCAAGTCCCTGAGCGACATGCTCAAGGGCAAACAGGGCCGGTTCCGGCAAAACCTTCTGGGTAAGCGGGTTGACTACTCGGGGCGTACGGTGATCGTTATCGGCCCCAATCTCCGGCTGCACCAGTGCGGATTGCCCAAGAAAATGGCCCTCGAGCTCTTTAAACCCTTCATCTACAACAAGCTCGAGGAAAAAGGCTACGTTACCACCATAAAAGCGGCCAAGAAAATGGTCGAGCGAGAAACACCGGAGGTCTGGGACACCCTGGATGAAGTGGTGCGGGAATTCCCGGTAATGCTCAACCGCGCTCCCACCCTGCATCGGCTGGGCATCCAGGCATTCGAACCGATACTTATCGAAGGCAAGGCCATCCAGCTCCATCCGCTGGTTTGCACCGCCTTCAACGCCGACTTCGACGGCGACCAGATGGCCGTTCACGTGCCGCTTTCAATCGAAGCGCAGGCCGAGGCGCGCGTGCTGATGATGTCCACTAACAACATTCTCAGTCCGGCGCACGGCGACCCGATCATCGTGCCCTCCCAGGACATAGTGCTCGGGATTTACTACATGACCCGCGAAAAGCCCTTCGCCAAAGGGTCCACCTCCCCGTTCGCAGACGCCCGGGAGCTGAAGCAGTCAATCGTTAGGGGCGAGATACGGGTCTACAACAGTCCGGAAGAGGTGCGCTCGGCTTTTGATGCCGAGGAGGCCGATCTGCATGCGGGCATCGTCGTTCGGTTCCGCATGGCGGCAGAGCAGGACGGAGTCGTAGAGAGCATAAACGAAAAAGAAATCGTGCTAAGAGCTGACGGCAAAAGGCCGGCCTATGCGCTGACCGAGGGCAGGGCCTTTATATCCCGCAAAATAATGGTACAGCCCGGAGATGAAGTCCACAAAGGTCAGGTTCTTGCAGAAGAATTCATCAGAACGACCGTCGGGCGAGTGATCCTGTCAGAGATTCTGCCGGAGGGGGTTGATTTCTCAGCCGTAAACAAGGTGATGAACAAAAAGGCCCTTGCCCAATTGATCGATACCTGCTACCGGAGCGCCGGGGTCAAAGCCACGGTCATCCTGGCCGACAGGCTCAAGGATACCGGCTACCACTATGCCACCCGCTCGGGAATCTCCATTTCGATCAAGGACATGACCATTCCGGAGCGCAAGTCGGAAATCCTGCAAATTGCCTTCGACCAGGTGCAGGAAATCGAACGCCAGTACAACGAGGGTTTGATAACGGAGGGTGAAAAATACAACAAGGCCGTCGATATCTGGGCCAAGGCGACCGAAGACGTAGCGGCCGAAATGATGAAAGAGATCGGAGCAACGGATATCTTGGGGCCTAAAGGTGAAAAGACGCGCGTCGAATCCTTCAATCCGATTTACATGATGGCCGACTCAGGTGCGCGCGGCAGCAAGGACCAGATGCGCCAGTTGGCCGGAATGCGCGGCCTTATGGCAAAACCTTCGGGCGAAATCATCGAGACCCCGATCACGGCCAACTTCCGTGAAGGCCTCACGGTTCTGCAGTACTTCATTTCGACGCACGGCGCGCGAAAAGGTCTTGCCGACACCGCCCTCAAAACCGCGAACTCCGGCTATCTCACACGCCGCCTGGTGGACGTGTCTCAGGATGTGATCATAGCGGAAAACGATTGCGGCACAATGGACGGAATCGCGGTGGAAGCGCTGCTGGAAGCCGGTGAAATAATTCAAAGGCTCGGAGACCGCATCCTTGGCCGTACGGCCCAGGAGGACATAGTAGACCCGGTTACCGGCGAAGTGATCGTCCCGATGGGGGCCGAGATAGATGAGAAAAAGGTCGTTGAAATCGAGGACGCAGGCATCGAAAAAGTGAATATCCGCTCCGCGCTTACCTGCCGGTCTCCCAGGGGCGTTTGCGCCATGTGCTACGGTCGCGACCTCGCTCAGGGAAAACTGGCTGAAATAGGAGAGGCGATCGGCATCATAGCCGCCCAATCCATCGGTGAGCCCGGAACTCAGCTTACCATGCGCACCTTCCATATCGGCGGCACGGCCAGCAAGAGCATCGAGCGAACGTCGATCAGCAATCGCTACGCGGGTACGGTCAAGTTTATCAATCTCAATATCGTCCGCAACCGCGAGGGCGATCAGGTAGCCATGAACCGCAACGGTGAAATCAGCATCATCAGCGAAACGGGTCGCGAGCGCGAGCGATACGTCATCGTCTACGGCGCCAAGCTCAAGGTTGCCGAAGGCCAGCGGGTCGATCCCGACGCTCTGCTCGCCGAATGGGACCCCTTCACTACCCCGATTCTGACCGAAGTCTCAGGCGCCATAAAGTTCGGCGATATCATCGAAGGCCAGACCATGCAGGAAAAACTGGACCCGGTTACCGGCAAGTCCAGCAAGGTGGTTGTCGAATTCCGGGAAGCCGACGTGCGGCCCAGGATCTCGGTCAAGGACGAAAAAGGCAGAACGGCCAAGGTCGGCGAAGGCGGTGCTGCGCGCTACTTTATGCCGGTCGGCGCCATCCTGATGGTGACCGAGGGCGATCAGGTCTTCCCCGGGGACGTTCTTGCAAGAATCCCGCGCGAGACCACGAAGACAAAGGACATCACCGGCGGTCTGCCCAGGGTCGCCGAACTCTTCGAGGTGCGAAAGCCCAAGGAAAACGCCGTGATTACCGAAATCGACGGCCTGGTGAGCTTCGGAAAAGACACCAAGGGCAAACGCAAAGTTATAATTACGCCCCAGGTGGGAGACCCGCGTGAGTACCTGATCCCCAAGGGCAAACATATCAGCGTCCACGAGGGCGATTATGTGCGCGCGGGCGAGGCTCTTATGGACGGCTCGCCCAATCCCCATGACATTCTGACGGTCCTTGGCGAAAAAGAAGTCGCCAAGTACCTCGTCGATGAAGTCCAGCAGGTCTATCGGCTCCAGGGCGTCAAGATAAATGACAAGCATATCGAGGTCATTGTGAGACAGATGCTCAAGCGCGTCCGGATCACAGACCCCGGGGACTCCGAGTTCCTCCTGGGCGAGCATGTGGAAAAGCCGGTCTTCGAGGGAATCAACGAACAGCTTGTCGCCCAGGGCCAGCGCCCCGCAGTTGCAGAACCTCTGCTGCTCGGCATAACCAAGGCGTCCTTGAGCACGCAGAGTTTCATTTCGGCGGCCTCCTTCCAGGAGACTACGAAGGTGCTCACCGACGCTGCTACGGCCGGAAAGGTTGACAACCTGCTCGGACTCAAAGAAAACGTGATAATGGGCAGGCTGATTCCCGCCGGCTCGGGACTCAAGCAGTACCGGGACATAAGGAAGTGAAACGGGTATCGGGTTTCGAGCATCGGATATGGCAAAGACCCCGAAGCCACAAAATCCGACATCTGAAACCCGATATCCGATTTCCGTGTTGACATTGAAACGCGGTTCCTTTAAAAAGAAAGGATTTTCCAGCTCGGAAAAGCCGCAATCTTTTGCCTGAGCTCAACCTTGTTTATTTTATTTGTCGGAGTTTAAAACAGCAATGCCCACTATTAATCAGTTGGTCAGAAAAGGAAGGGAAGAAGTGCGAAGAAAATCCAGCACTCCCGCCCTTCAGAGCTGCCCTCAGAAACGAGGGGTTTGCGTTCGCGTTTATACGACGACGCCCAAAAAGCCTAATTCGGCCCTGCGCAAAATCGCCCGTGTGCGCCTCACAAACGGTATAGAAGTCACCTCCTATATCCCGGGGATCGGCCACAATCTCCAGGAGCACTCCGTTGTGCTCATTCGCGGCGGCCGTGTAAAGGACCTTCCAGGTGTCCGGTATCACATCATTCGAGGCACCCTTGACGCGCTGGGAGTTGCCGATCGCAAGCAGGGCCGTTCCAAGTACGGTACCAAAAGGCCAAAGTAACCAGAATCCGAAAAGTTCTGGGCCATGGCTCCTGCTTTTTCGCCATGGCCTCTCTTTTGCCTTAAAACACGGAAAATTGATCGAAGGAAAAGGGATGCCCAGGAGAAGAGAAGTCCCAAAACGCTACGTGCTGCCGGACCCCAAGTTCAACAGCAGGCTTGCGGCAAAATTCATCAACAACGTCATGCGCCGAGGCAAAAAGAGCACTGCGGAGCAGATTTTCTACCAGGCCCTTACCCTGGTAGAGCAGCGCTCCAAGCAGGACCCGCTCGACGTGTTCCATAAAGCTCTCGAAAACGTAAGGCCCGTTGTCGAGGTCAAATCCAGGCGCGTTGGCGGAGCAACCTACCAGGTCCCCGTGGAAGTGCGCTCCGAGCGCAGAGATGCTCTGGCCATGAGGTGGATCATAGGCTACGCCAAGTCGCGTTCGGAAAAGACCATGACTCAGAAGCTCGCCGGCGAGTTGATGGATGCGGCGCAGAACCGGGGCGGCGCGGTGAAGAAACGCGAGGATACCCATCGGATGGCTGACGCCAACAAGGCGTTTGCCCACTACAGGTGGTAGTTTTGGATTTTAACTGCGGCAAAAAAATTTAAGAGATATGAGGTATGGTCTGAAAGCCTGGTGAGGAGGACCCCCTAATGGCTAAAAAGAAATTCGAGCGGACGAAGCCACATGTAAACGTTGGGACGATTGGTCACATCGACCACGGGAAAACAACCCTTACCGCTGCCATTACGAAGCAACTTGCAAAGAAGGGCAAGGCCCAGTTCGTCCCGTTTGACCAGATCGACAAGGCGCCCGAGGAGCGCGAACGCGGCATCACCATCGCAACCGCGCATGTCGAATACGAGACCGACAAGCGCCACTATGCGCATGTGGATTGTCCCGGCCATGCGGACTACATAAAGAACATGATCACGGGGGCCGCTCAGATGGACGGGGCGATCCTGGTGGTTGCCGCCGACGACGGCCCGATGCCTCAGACCCGCGAGCACATTCTTCTTGCCCGCCAGGTCGGTGTTCCCTACGTGGTCGTTTTCCTCAACAAGGTCGACATGGTGGACGATCCCGAGCTGATCGAGCTTGTCGAGCTCGAGCTTCGAGAGCTTCTCACCAAGTACAAATTCCCCGGAGACGATATCCCGATCATCAAAGGCTCGGCATTGAAGGCGCTCGAAACAGAGGATGTTAATAGCGAGGACGCAAAGTGCGTCTTCGAACTGATGGAGGCAATCGACCAGTATATTCCGGACCCGGTGCGCGATATCGACAAGCCGTTTCTGATGCCCATCGAAGATGTTTTCTCCATCTCGGGCCGCGGAACGGTGGTCACGGGCCGTGTCGAGCGCGGTGTGGTGAAAGTGAGCGACGAGGTTGAAATAGTCGGGTTCCGACCAACGTTCAAGACAGTTTGCACGGGCGTTGAAATGTTCCGAAAGACGCTGGATTCGGGGCAGGCGGGCGACAATATAGGCGTGCTTTTGCGCGGAACCAAACGCGACGAGGTCGAGCGCGGCCAGGTTGTTGCAAAACCCGGCTCCATTACGCCCCATACCAGGTTCAAGGCGGAAGTCTACGTGCTGAAAAAAGAGGAAGGCGGGCGGCATACGCCCTTTTTCCCCGGCTACCGGCCGCAGTTCTATTTCAGAACGACTGATGTCACCGGCGTCATGACCCTGCCCCAGGGGGTCGAAATGGTTATGCCCGGCGACAATATCAGTTGCGATGTTCAGCTCATTACTCCTGTGGCACTCGAAAAAGAGTTGCGATTCGCTATTCGCGAAGGAGGCCGCACCGTGGGCGCGGGTGTCATTACCGAGATAGTCGCTTAGTTTAATTTCGCAACAGGACAGCCGGAGCCTGGCTCCGGTTGTCTATTTGATAGGAAGGCAAATGGTGACGAATCAGAGAATTCGCATCCGACTGAAGGCTTACGATCACAAGCTGCTCGATCAATCCACCAATGAGATCGTAATGACGGCCAAAAAGACCGGCGCGCGGGTGGCTGGACCCATACCGCTTCCAACAAAGATCAACCGGTACACCGTCTTGCGTTCTCCTCACGTCGACAAAAAGTCGCGAGAGCAGTTTGAGATACGTGTCCACAAGCGTCTGATCGACATTCTGGACCCGACCCAACAAACGGTCGATTCCCTTATGAAACTTGACCTCTCCGCCGGGGTCGATGTTGAAATCAAGCTCTAGGGCCTAAGTAGGGTCGAGACACCGCTTCGCTCCCGGGGCCTTGCCCGCGCGATTGGTTTCAGGCGGCAGTCTCAGCGAAAGAAAGTAACAGCTCATGATTACGGCAATTATAGGACGCAAGCTCGACATGACCCAGGTTTTCGCAGACGACGGCACCGTCTATCCGGTAACGCTCGTCCAGGCCGGTCCGTGCACGATAACCCAGGTAAAGACCCCTGAAAAGGACGGCTACTCCGCCCTGCAGATAGGTTTTGGCACAAAGAAGCCAAAAAGCGTAAACCGTCCCATGAAGGGCCACCTGGACAAGGTGGCAAAAGGCTATTTCGAGGTTCTCCGGGAGATACCTGCTCAAAGCCCCTCGGAACACAACCCCGGCGAGCAGGTGCTCGCCGGGATCTTCGAGATCGGCGATCACGTCGATATAATCGGCAAGAGCAAGGGTAAGGGATTTGCCGGCACGATCAAACGCTGGAGGTTCAGCCGGGGACCCAGCGGCCACGGCTCCAAGAACGTCCGTGAGCCGGGTTCGACCGGTATGGCGGCCTTCCCGGGCCGCGTCATCAAGGGCAAGAAAATGGCCGGACAGAAAGGCAACAAGCGCACGACCGTCTTGAACCTCAAGGTCGTCGACGTTCGTGCTGAAGACAACCTCCTGCTCATCCACGGCGCCGTTCCGGGCGCAAAGAACGGGATCGTGGTCATTCGCAGGACAAACCGGGTGAAATAGAGGTTGCGGTAGGCGCGAAACGGATTTTGGGAAATTTTTGGGGATTACCATGCCAACTGTGGATGTTTATAACCTGGACAGTGAAGTGACGGGCCAACTCGAACTCAGTGATGCCATATTCGGTGTGCCTGTCAAATCTCATGTGCTCCATGAGGTCGTGGTCTATCAACTGGCTAAACGCCGGGCCGGAACCGCGAAAACCAAAGGTCGCAGCGAAGTCAGGGGCGGAGGCAAAAAGCCCTGGCGCCAAAAGGGCACCGGGCGCGCCCGGGCGGGAACCGGCCGCTCCCCCATCTGGCGCGGAGGCGGCACCATTCATGGCCCCCGGCCCAGGGACTACGAAATGCGTGTGCCCAAAAAGGTCAGGCGCCTGGCGCTCAAGATGGCCCTGAGCCAGAAGGTGCTCGATGACAGTTTCAAGGTGATCGACTCGTTCAAGCTCGACAGGATTCGGACCAAAGACTTCGTAGACCTGCTCGACCGGTTCGAACTTGGCAAAACCCTCGTCGTGCTGCCCGAACCGGACGAAATCATTGAAAAATCCGCTCGCAACATTCCCAACGTTAAAATCCTGCGTTCGGAAGGACTAAACGTCTATGATCTGCTTGACTATCATGCGGTGATCCTGAGCAGGGAGTGCGTAAGCAGGATCGAGGAGGCGCTGGCATGAATTCGAACGCATACCGGATACTCAAACGCCCCCTGGTAACCGAGAAGAGCACCACCGAAAAGGACCAGAGAAACAAGCTCTCCTTCGAAGTGGACCGCAAGGCGAACAAGATCGAAATCAAGGAGGCGGTGGAAAAGATTTTCAAGGTCAACGTCCTCGATGTGGCCACGTTGAGCATGAAGGGGAAACTGAAAAGGGTTGGCCGACATTTTACGAAATCGCCTGACTGGAAAAAGGCTGTCGTAACCATCAAACCCGGACAGCGAATCGAGTTTTTCGAAGGCGTCTAGCCAGGAGAGGAAAAGGTAGAATGGGAATCAGGAAAGTGAAACCGACATCAGCCGGCCGTCGGTTTCAGACATATGCCACCTTCGAGGAAATAACGACCGACAGGCCGCAGAAGAGCCTGGTCCAACCCTTGCGCAAGTCCGGCGGCCGCAACAATGCGGGCCGAATTACGGCGTGGCAGCGCGGGGGCGGCCACAAGCGGCGCTACCGCCTGATCGACTTCAAGCGCGATAAGGAAGGCATTGCGGCCAGCGTAGCCACTGTCGAGTACGATCCAAACCGCTCGGCGCATATCGCCCTGCTCCATTATACCGACGGGGAAAAGCGCTACATTCTTGCCCCCGTGGGACTCAAGATCGGCGATAAGGTCATGACCGGCCCTGAATCGGATATAAAACCCGGCAATTGCCTCAAGCTCGCAAGCCTGCCCCTCGGCACCGTCTTACACAATATAGAAATGCGGCCGGGCAAGGGCGGCCAGTTGGCCCGTTCGGCAGGCTCGAGCGCTCAGCTCATCGCCCGTGAAGGAAAGTACGCAACGCTTCGCATGCCCTCGGGCGAAATGCGCATGATATCGGTTGAGTGCAAAGCTACCGTCGGCCAGGTTGGCAATATCGATCACGAGAATGTTTCGCTTGGAAAAGCCGGGCGCTCGCGCTGGGCAGGTAAAAGACCTCACGTGCGCGGCGTTGCGATGAACCCGGTGGACCACCCGATGGGCGGCGGCGAGGGAAGAAGCTCCGGAGGACGCCATCCGTGTACTCCGTGGGGCGTTCCCACCAAGGGATATCGAACTCGCACGGCCAAACACAGCGATAAGTTCATACTCCATCGCCGCAAGTAGGAGCTCGCAGGGGCAATTGACTAAAAACTGACTGAAAACTCCCCAGGAGGATAAAGTGCCTCGGTCTTTAAAAAAAGGGCCATTTGTTGACGAACACCTGATCGAAAAGATCACGAGAGCCAAAGATACGGGCGACCGCAAAGTTATCAAGACCTGGTCGCGCAGATCCACCATCCTGCCCGAATTCGTCGGAATCACGCTCGCCGTGCACAACGGCAAGAAGTTCATTCCGGTTTTCGTCAGCGAGAACATGGTTGGACACAAACTGGGCGAGTTCTCTCCAACCAGGACCTTTTATGGCCATGCTGGAGATAAGAAGTCCAAAGTAAAAGGGAAAAAATAATGGAAGTGAGAGCCGTTGCCAAATACCTGCGGGTTTCCGCGCAGAAGACTCGCCTGGTCGCCGATATGGTGCGCGGCAAAAAAGTAGATGAGGCATTGATTCTGCTCAGGTTTACACCCAAGAAAAGCGGGCTGCTCATAACGAAGGTGCTCCGCTCGGCCATGGCAAACGCCGAAAATACCAAAGCGGGTGACCTGGAGAAACTCTACATTAAAACTATAAAGATCGACCAGGGGCCGCGGCTCAAGAGGTTTCGTCCGAGGGCGATGGGCAGGGCGAACAGAATAATCAAGCCCTCGAGCCATATAACGGTTGTCTTGGATGAGAAGCAATAAATGCCATATGGAGGTGACGTTTGGGACAAAAAGTTCATCCAACAGGGTTTCGGCTCGGCATTCTTAAGACCTGGGATTCGAAATGGTTTGCAACCAGGGGCTATTCCAAGCTCGTTTTCGAGGACCGGCAGATCCGTGATTATATAAAAGAGAGGCTGTTCCACGCCGGGATCTCCAAAGTGGAGATCGAGCGCGCTGCCAACAAGGTAAAGATCCGGATACACACGGCGCGGCCGGGCATCGTTATCGGCAAGAAGGGCGCTGAAATCGAGGTGCTCAGGCGCGATCTGGAGCGCCGTTTCAAGCGGGAAGTCCTTATCGATATCCAGGAAGTACGCCGTCCCGAACTCGACGCCACCCTGGTTGCCGAAAATATAGCTCTTCAGCTTGTAAGACGTGTGGCATTCCGCCGCGCAATGAAACGCGCCGTCAGCTCCGCCCTCAAGTTCGGGGCCAAGGGCATAAGGGTTGCCTCCGCCGGGCGGCTTGGCGGAGCCGAAATGGCACGGCGGGAATGGTATCGCGAAGGCAGGGTCCCCCTTCACACTCTTCGGGCCGACATAGATTACGGCACGGCCCTTGCCAGGACCACCTACGGCATCATTGGCGTGAAGGTCTGGATATTCAAGGGCGAAGTGCTGCCCTGAAAGAGTCCGGTCAATAGGGGTCCAGATCCCGTTGCGCTCCCGGGGCCCTGCTCGCGGTGAGCGCTGCCAGGAGTAATGAAATGTTAGCTCCAAAAAGAGTCAAATTCAGAAAAGTGCAGAAGGGCCGCATGAGGGGCGCTGCATTCCGTGGAAGTGAGGTCAGTTTTGGCGATTTTGCGCTAAAGGCCCTCGAGCCGGGCTACGTTACAGCCAGGCAGATCGAGGCCGCCCGCGTCGCCATTACCCGCCACGTAAAGCGTGGAGGCAAGGTTTGGATTCGAATCTTCCCCGATAAACCCTTCACGAAGAAGCCCGCCGAAACCCGGATGGGAAAAGGCAAGGGGTCACCCGAAGGCTGGATGGCCGTCGTCAGGCCGGGCCGGATTCTATACGAAATAAAGGGCGTAAATGAAGCCGTTGCGCGCGAGGCGCTAAATCTGGCCGCCCATAAGCTTCCGGTGCCCACACGGTTCGTTTCGAGGCAGGATATACTATGAAAACGAGCGCTCTGCGGGAAATGACTAAAGATGAGTTGATCCAGAAGCTCGGCGAGGTCCGGGAAGCCCTGTTTAATCTCACCTTTCAACATGCGACCGGGCAACTGGACAACACCGCCCAGCTTCCGAAAAATAAAAAGGACATTGCGCGGATCCTCACGATTTTGTCCGAGATGGACAGCGGGGCCGGAACATAGGGGCATAGAGGTATCATGGAAGAACAAAAATCTACCAGGAAAACTCGAGTCGGCACGATCAAAAGCAACAAAATGGACAAGACCGTGGTGGTCATGGTCGAACGGCTGATTCAGGACACTAAATACCGCAAGTTCGTTCGGCGCAGGAACACCTTCAAGGCCCACGACCCACAGAATGCATGCTCCGTTGGAGACCGTGTGCTTATCGAGGAAAGCAGGCCGATCAGCAAGGAAAAGCGCTGGCTGGTTGTCAAGATCCTGGAGAAGGCGGCCTTCTGAGGGTGCCGCGACTGGTGTGCGTTAGACACGGGGTAGGGCCGGGATTGCGACGCCTTGCCCGCGATTGGAGTAGTAGATGATTCAAGCGGAAACTCAATTGAACGCCGCTGATAATTCCGGGGCCAAGCGGCTTTACTGCATCAAGGTGCTCGGCGGAACCCGCAGGCGATACGCTTCGGTGGGCGACATCATCGTGGTGTCTGTCCAGGAGGCCATTCCCAACGCGAAAGTGAAAAAGGGTGATGTGCTCAAGGCGGTCGTCGTGCGCACAAAGAAGGAAGTCCGTCGCCCCGATGGTTCCTATATCAAATTCGACGATAACTCGGCGGTCCTCATAAACGCCGCCAGGGAACCGATCGGCACCCGCATCTTCGGACCTGTGGCCAGGGAACTGCGCGCCAAACAGTTTATGAAGATTATATCGCTCGCTCCGGAAGTTCTTTAGCGAAAAGGACTCATGCGATGAAACATCAGAGTTATCATATAAAGAAAAACGATACGGTGAAGGTGGTCGTCGGCAAAGACAAGGGAAAGAGCGGCAAGGTGCTGCGGGTAATTCCAAAAAAAGAGCGGGCGATCGTGGAAAAACTCAACATTGTCAAGCGCCATCTCAAACCCAGTCAGCAGGCGAGGCAGGGAGGCATTCTGGAAAGGGAAGCCCCAATTCACATTTCCAACCTCATGTTGATTTGTTCGAAGTGCACGGACCCGACCAGGGTGGGCTATAGAGTGCTCGATGACGACCGCAAAGTCCGGTATTGCAAGAAATGCGGGGAACTCATCGACTAAGCGCCGGGAACGTCCACCGTATAAAAGCGGCAGTGGAGGTAAAATGGCAGTACCGAGCGACAGGTTTTATCAGGACATTGTTCCCCAACTCCGGGAGCAGTACCGGTATAAAAGCCCGATGCAAATTCCCAGGCTTGCCAAGATTATTATCAATATGGGGCTCGGGGAAGCTATTCAGAACGCGAAGATCCTGGACTCCGCCGCGGCCGAACTCGCCCAGATAAGCGGGCAAAAACCGGTTATCACGCGGGCGCGCCGCAGCATCGCTGCCTTCAAGCTGAGGAAAGGCATGCCGATCGGGTGCATGGTTACCCTGAGAGGTAACCGGATGTACGAGTTCTACGATAAGCTCGTCAACGTCGCCCTGCCCCGCGTTCGCGACTTCCGGGGCGTCTCTGCGAAAGCTCTGGACGGCAGGGGCAATTACACCCTTGGAATAAAGGAACACATCATTTTCCCCGAAATAGACTACGACAAGATCGATAAGATCAAGGGGATGAATATCACAATAGTTACGACGGCCAAGACGGACGATGAGGCAAGGACGCTTCTCGCCCTCATGGGCATGCCGTTCAAGCGTTGAGAAGGAGGCCGCCTTTGGCGAAGAAGTCTCTCATAGCAAAAGCAAAACTGACTCCCAAATTCAAAGCACGCGCATACAACCGGTGTCCGATGTGCGGCCGGCCTCGGGCCTACATCCGCAAGTTCGGAATCTGCCGTATCTGCTTCCGCACTATGGCGCTCAAGGGCGAACTTCCCGGCGTGGTCAAGGCAAGCTGGTAGGACCGGAGGAGAGATAAAAATGATGGTATCGGACCCGATAGGCGACTTCCTTAACCGTATCCGCAATGCGCAGAAAGCACGGTTTGACAAGGTGGATATACCCGCTTCCCGCATGAAGGCGAACCTGTGCCGCATCCTCAAGGAAGAAGGATACATAAAGAACTATAAATTCATCAGGGACGACAAGCAGGGAATTCTCCGCGTTCACATCAAGTACGGTGAAGGCCGGGAAGGCGCTCTGACCGGAGCGAAGCGAATCAGCAGGTCGGGCCGCCGCACTTATGTCGGCCATGAGCAGATCCCCCGGGTAATGAACGGAATGGGGATTTCCATCCTGTCTACCTCCAGGGGCGTGATGACCGACAGGCAGGCCCGCAAGGAAGGCGTGGGCGGCGAAATGCTTTGCTCCGTCTGGTAATTTCGTCCCATTGATTTTTGTAGGGGAGCACAGCGGGGTGGCCTTATCGCGGCCACCTGTTCCGTTCGGAACTTTATAAAGGAGTTTTGGCATGTCACGGGTGGGTAAAATGCCCATAACCTTACCGAAAGGGGTGGAAGTCACCTTGAAGGATTCGGTCCTCACGGTCACGGGCCCCAGGGGGACATTGCAGAGGTCTGTTCCGGCAAGTGTCGACGTGGAGATCGGGAAGGAAGCCCTCGAGTTCAAACGCAGGGACGATTCCAAGGAGGCCCGTTCCACCCATGGGCTGATCCGTGCGCTGGTGCACAACATGGTCAGGGGCGTGAGCGAAGGTTTCACCAAGGGAATCGAGATTCAGGGGACCGGCTACCGGGCCGAGGTGCAGGGAAACAACCTGAACCTGAGCCTGGGATATTCGCATCCCGTTCGATTCGCGCTGCCCGAGGGAGTAAAAGCCAGCGTGGACAGAACTAACGTTGTCCGGCTCGAGGGGATCGATATCGAAATGCTGGGCGAAACCGCCGCCCGGATTCGTGCGCTCAGGCCGGTGGAACCGTACAAGGGCAAGGGTATTCGATACTCCGGCGAGCGCGTTCACCGCAAAGTCGGCAAGACCGGTTCCAAAAAATAGGGTCAGGATGCGGGCCTTGCCCGCGAGAATTCCACGCTCTGCGAGGTGGGCCTTGCCCGCAAGATTCGGAGGAAGCTCAAATGTCATCAGGCAGCACAAATCTGCGCTATACCGCTCGGCTCAAACGCAAAAAGCGCATAAGAAGAAAAATGGAAGGTACCAAAGCCCGCCCCAGGCTCACGGTCTTCCGCAGCGATAAGCATATATATGCTCAGATAATCAACGACGAGACCGGAGCGACCCTGGTGTCCGCATCCACCCTTTCCCCCGAGTACAGGGAGACAGAGCCGATCAAGGGGAAAGTGGGCGCCGCCAAACGCGTTGGGGAACTCGTCGCCCGCAAGGCCATCGAAAAAGGTATCGCCAAGGTCGTATTCGATCGCAACGGTTTTATCTATCACGGGCGCATTCAGGCCCTTGCTGACGCGGCCCGCCAGAAGGGCCTTGATTTTTAACTTTTTAGTTCGGAGGCAGTTACATTGATAGCGGTGGAATCCAGCCAGCTCCAGATGATTGACAAGGTAGTCCATATAAGCCGGGTGGCCAAAGTCGTTAAAGGCGGCCGCCGCTTTTCGTTCAGTGCGATAGTAGTGGTCGGGGACGGCAACGGCAAGGTTGGGTACAGCCTTGGCAAGGCGAACGAAGTTCCCGAGGCCATACGCAAAGGAATGGAATCGGCAAAACGAAACATGATTGACGTGCCCCTCAAGGAAACCACGATTCCTCATGAGGTGCTCGGCCGGTTCGGGGCCTCCTCGGTTATTTTGAAGCCGGCCTCCCCGGGTACCGGAGTCATCGCCGGCGGGGCCGTGCGAGCCATCATGGAAGCGGCCGGCATTCATGATATCTTGACAAAGTGCGTCGGATCGAGAAATCCCCATAACGTAGTCAAGGCTACGGTCGAGGGGTTGAAGATGCTGCGCAGCATCGAACAGGTTTCCAAAACCAGAGGGAAGAATATTCTGGAAGAGGCATAAAGACATGGCAAAGCCAATTGAGGTCAGACTGGTTCGAAGCCCGATAGGGCGTCCCGAAAAGCACCGCAGGGTTTTGCAGGCGCTGGGGCTTACGCGGATGCACAGGCCCGTGAACCTCTACAGCTCTCCCCAGGTGTTGGGTGCTCTCAGGAAGGTGATCCACATGGTTAAAATCGAGGAAAGATAATCTTGCCCCCTTTTTCTAAAGGGGGGTAGCGGGGATTTTGAGATGAGACTCGGACAACTGGCTCCGCCTCCCGGAGCAAAGAAGAATACGAAGCGCCTCGGCCGGGGTTCGGGTTCCGGCCAGGGAATGACCGCCGGAAGGGGCACGAAGGGACAAAAATCCCGCTCCGGCGGCGGTACGCCCCCCTGGTTCGAAGGCGGCCAGATGCCCCTCCAGCGCAGAGTTCCCAAACGCGGCTTCACCAATATATTCAAAAAGGAGTTCTCGATCATCAACATCGAAAATTTGAGCCGCTTTCCGGCCGGGGCGGACGGGCGGGCTGAAGTCGGCCCACTCGATTTCATCGGCGCCGGGCTGCTCAAGAAAGTCCGCTATGGAGTCAAGCTGTTGGCCAATGGCGAAATTACTCAGCCTGTTACGGTTCGCGTACACAGGGCAAGCGCTTCAGCCACTCGGAAAATCGAGGCGGCAGGCGGTAGAGTCGAATTGATTCCGCTCAAGGAAGGAAAATAACAAGTGCTTGGAGGCTTTGCGACCATAGGGAGAATTCCAGAGCTCAAGCGGCGCATCCTGGCGACTTTGCTGCTTCTGGGTGTCTACCGCGTCGGAGTCCACATTCCGACCCCCTATATCAATACCCGGGCACTGGAAGCCTACTTCAACGCAGCCAAGGGAACGCTTCTTGGCCTCTTTGACATGTTCTCCGGGGGCGCTTTGAGCCACTTTTCCGTTTTTGCCCTCGGAATCATGCCTTATATCAGCGCCTCGATTATTCTCCAGCTCCTAACGGTGGTCATCCCCACTCTCGAAAAACTCAGCAAGGAAGGAGAGGCGGGTCACAAAAAGATCACCCAGTACACCCGCTACGGAACCGTGATCCTCAGTACCATCCAGGGGTTCGGAATAGCCGTCGGGCTCGAAAGCCAGCACGGTCCGGGTGACATACCGCTGGTTCTGATGTCCGGTTGGGGATTTCGCCTGATAACGGTGCTGACCTTGACTGCGGGCACTGCCTTCATCATGTGGCTGGGCGAACAGATAACCGAGCGCGGCATCGGAAACGGGATATCGCTCATCATTTTTGCCGCTATCGTAGCCGGGATTCCCAACGCCCTTATCAGTACGACAAGGCTCGTTCAGGCGGGCGAAATGAGCATCTTCATACTGACCGGGCTGGCTCTGATGATGCTGGTAGTGGTCGCTTTCATTATCTTCATGGAACGGGGACAGAGACGAGTCCCCGTCCAATATGCCAAGCGGGTGGTGGGAAGACGGGTCTACGGCGGCCAAAATACTCATATACCGCTCAAGATAAATGCATCGGGGGTTATTCCACCGATTTTTGCATCGTCGATAATCATGTTTCCGGCTACTGTGGCCAATTTCATAAAAGTTCCCTGGGTCCAGTCGGTTTCACAGGCGCTTGGCCCGGGACACTGGGCCTATGTCTTGCTCTACGTTGGTTTCATTATCTTTTTTTGCTTTTTCTATACGGCTATCGTCTTCAACCCTGTGGATGTGGCGGACAACATGAAAAAATACGGGGGCTTCATCCCCGGCATACGCCCGGGAAAGCCCACCGCGGAATATCTTGACAAGGTTTTGAGCCGCATTACCCTCGGTGGCGCTCTTTATGTTTCAGCGGTTTGTGTTCTTCCTACCATTCTGATTCAAAGATTCGGCGTGCCCTTCTACTTCGGCGGGACCGCCCTGCTGATCGTCATCGGCGTCGCAATGGACACCCTGTCCCAGATCGAAGCTCATATGCTGTCGCGCCATTACGAGGGTTTCCTCAAAAGCAGCCGCGTAAAGGGCCGCCGCTAGAAATACATGGAAGCAGGAATCAGGGAGCAAGGAGCAGGAAGCAAAGCAGGAAGCAAGTGAAAAGTGGACATGGTTTTTTATTCCTGCTCCTCGCTTCGCGCTCCCCGCTGCCGTCTTTAACAGGAGGTAAACGATGAACATCATTTTGCTTGGACCGCCGGGCGCCGGCAAAGGTACTCAGGCCAAACGTCTTGTGGAAAAGTATCATATTCCGCAGGTCTCCACGGGCGACATGCTCCGCGCCGCCCTGAAGGAAGGGACCCCCCTGGGGCTCGAGGCGAAAAAATATATGGATGCCGGCGGCCTGGTTCCCGACAGCGTGGTGATCGGGTTGGTTAAAGAGCGTATTCAAAAGCCGGACGCCAGGGGTGGCTACATGCTGGACGGATTTCCGCGCACGGTTGCACAGGCGCAGGAACTGGATAATATCCTTGGCGGGATGAGCCAGAAAATCGACCACGTGGTCAGCGTCGAGGTCCCCAACTCCGAGTTGCTTGGCCGCCTCACCGGCCGGCGGACCTGCCGGGCCTGCGGGGCCGGGTTCCATGTGATGTTCGATCCTCCAAAAAAAGAAGGCGTCTGCGACAAATGCGGCGGCGAACTCTACCAGAGATCCGACGACAACGAAGCCACAGTGATGTCCAGGCTCCAAACTTATGAAGCGCAGACAAAGCCGCTTATAGACCACTACGAAAAACAGGGCAAACTCCGCCGAATAGACGGCGTGGGCAAAATGGATGATATCCTGCAGCGCATCCAGAAGGTTCTTGGTTGATAATCCTAAGGTCCCGAGCTGAAATCGAGAAGATCAAAACCTCATGCCTGATTGTCGCCGAGATTCTCGATCGCCTGATCGAACATATCAAGCCGGGGATCACGACCTGGGAACTCAATGCGATAAGCGAGGAACTTGCTTCAAGGAAGCACGCAAGACCGGCGTTCAAAGGCTATCATGGTTTTCCGTTCGCCCTTTGCACCTCGGTTAACGAAGAAGTGGTCCATGGAATGCCGTCCAAACAGCGCCGTCTCAAAGAAGGCGATATCGTAAGCCTGGACTTCGGAGTTGTTTTGGATGGCTATTACGGCGATGGGGCCGTGACGGCGCCGGTGGGCAAGATCACCGAAGAAGCCGCACGGTTGTGCGCGGTGACCGAGCAGTGTCTCTACGAGGGAATCTCGAAGGCGGTTTCCGGAAACCGCCTCTCCGATATCTCTCATGCAATACAGGATTACGTGGAAAAACGAGGCTACTCGGTGGTGAGGGAATTTGTCGGCCACGGAATCGGGCAGCAGTTGCACGAAAGTCCCCAGATTCCCAATTACGGGCCGCCCGGCAAGGGCGTCAGACTTAAACCGGGAATGGTGCTGGCTGTGGAGCCGATGATAAACTCCGGCGGACCTGACGTCGAGATAATGGCGGATCAATGGACGGCGGTGACGCGGGACAGGAAGCTCTCGGCTCATTTTGAACACACCATAGCCGTAACCATGGACGGTCCTCAGATTCTTACACGGCGTGAAAACAGGTTTACAAATGCCGGTGGATGAATTATAATAAAAAGTTCGTAAATTGACTACGGGGAGCCGCCAGGCATGGCTAAAGAGGAAGCTATAGAGGTCGAAGGAACGGTCGTAGAAACCCTTCCCAATGCCATGTTTCGCGTCGAACTGCCCAACGGCCATCGGATTCTAGCCCATATCTCCGGAAAGATGCGCATGCATTTCATTCGTATCCTGCCCGGCGATAAGGTTACAGTGGAACTGTCTCCCTACGATCTGAGCCGGGGCCGCATCACCTACAGGTCCAAGTCCTAAGGTTGCGCAGGGTCGTGACCGCGCTGCGCTCCCGGCGCCTTGCGCGAGGTTCGCTGGTCTGTGGAAAGGAATTTCCGAAATGAAAGTGCGAGCATCGGTTAAGCGCATTTGCAGAAAGTGCAAAATTATCCGCCGCCACGGTACTGTGCGCGTGATTTGCGAGAATCCCAGGCACAAACAGCGCCAGGGCTGATTCGGAAAGGAGCACCCTTTCCGTGAAGGAGTAAGACGTTGGCACGCATTGCAGGCATCGATTTACCGAGAAACAAGCGTATCGAAATCGCTCTGACATATATTTACGGTATCGGCAGACCGACGGCCCGGAAAGTTCTCGAAATGGCCAAAATCGACAGGGATACCAAAAGTGACGATCTGAGCGATATCCAGGTGAATGCGATCAGGCAGATTATAGATTCCCATTTGAAGGTGGAGGGCGATCTCAGGTCCGAACTCTCGATGAACATCAAGCGTCTCATGGACCTGGGTTGCTACAGGGGATTGAGGCACCGCCGGGGGCTTCCGGTTCGCGGCCAGCGCACTCACACCAATGCCCGCACTCGTAAAGGTCCGCGCCGCTCCGTTATGGGCAAGCGCAAGAAAGCGTAGGTGAGCAAACATGGCAAAAGAGAAAGCTGCACCCAGAACCAAGAAAAAAGAGCGCAAAAATATCCTCAACGGCGTGGCCCATATCCGCTCGACTTTTAACAACACGATCATCACCATCACGGATCTGAGCGGTAACGCCATTTCATGGTCGAGCGCGGGAAGCCAGGGGTTCAAGGGGTCCCGAAAAAGCACTCCGTTCGCCGCGCAGGTGGCCGCCGAGATGGCGGCCAAAAAGGCTCAGGAGCACGGAGTCCAGAATATAGAAGTCTTCGTCAAAGGCCCCGGTTCGGGCCGCGAAGCAGCTCTGCGGGCCCTCCAGGCCGCAGGATTCAACATCACTTTCATAAAGGACGTTACGCCGATTCCGCACAATGGCTGCCGCCCTCCCAAAAGGCGGCGTGTATAACGAATAGCATCGCTATCGTATTCATATACTCAGGAGGAACACCTTGGCTCGCTACACCGAATCCCAATGCAGGCTTTGTCGTCGTGAAACGATGAAATTATATCTTAAAGGCGACCGCTGCTATTCGGACAAATGCGCAATCGAGCGCCGCAACTACCCCCCCGGGCAGCACGGCCAGAACAGGGGCAAGCTCTCCGACTACGGCATCCAGCTTCGGGAAAAGCAGAAAATCAAAAGGATATACGGATTGGTCGAAAAGCAGTTCGAAAGCTATTTCGAAGAAGCAGATCGCCAGAAGGGAGTTACCGGTACGAACTTCCTGGTTCTGCTCGAACGCAGGCTGGACAATACGGTCTACAGGCTTGGCTTTGCCAATTCCCGCAGCCAGGCCAGACAGCTCGTCAGGCATGGTCATTTCCTGGTCAACGGCAGGAAAGTAAACATCCCCTCCTATCTGCTGAGGCCGGGCGATACGGTTGCCGTGGCGGAGGGGAGCCGCAATCTGCAGATGATAAACGAATCCATGGGAGCCCTGCCGCGCAGAGGTCTTCCTGCGTGGCTCGACCTCGATACATCGAAGTACGAGGGTACCTTCAAGGTGTTGCCTGCCCGGGAGGAGATGAACCTGCCGGTTCAGGAACAATTGGTGGTTGAATTCTATTCGAAGTGAGAAAGAGCGGCAATTTAGAGGATTCTGGCGCCAAAAGGCCTTTGGAGGTTCATGAAACGGAACGAACGTTGCAAGGTTGAGACACCGCTGCGCTCCCGGGGCTTTGCCCGCGATGAACGGATCCAAGCGGCTCCGCTTGAGTTTCCAAACGGAGGGGACCTGTGGAGATGTCTCTTTGATGAGGATAAAACATGCAAAAGAACTGGCGCGAACTTATAAAACCGAAGCGCTTGGAAATCGAGACAACAGAGCCGAACACCTACGGCAAATTTGAATGCGAGCCCCTGGAGAGGGGTTTTGGCATTACCCTCGGAAACGCCTTGAGGAGGGTGTTGCTCTCATCTCTTCAGGGCGCAGCCATAACCAACGTTAAGGTAGACGGCGTTTTGCACGAATTCTCCGCCATTCCGGGCGTGCTCGAAGACGTCACCGATGTGATACTCAACCTGAAGGAAGTCCGCTTCAGGGTGAGCGGTGATGGAAATCTTCGGCGTCTGCTGATCGAAAAGCAGGGTGAAGGCCAGGTCACAGCGGGCGACATCCAGACCGGGCCGGTGGTCGAGGTGCTCAATCGCGATCAGCATATCTGCACCCTTGCCAAGGACGCCAAGCTCAAAATGGAACTCACCATAAGGCAGGGAAAAGGATACGTTCCGGCTGAAAAAAATGTCGAAGAAAACCAGCCTATAGGAACGATCCCCATCGACGCTATCTTTTCGCCGGTGCGCAAAGTCAGCTATGCCGTCACCCAGGCCCGCGTCGGCCAAATTACGGACTATGACAAGCTGACCCTGGAGATCTGGTCTGACGGAAGCGTTAAGCCGGAGGATGCGCTTGCTTACGCCGCCAAGATTCTCAAGGACCAGCTCACTATTTTCATCAATTTCGAAGAGGAAGCCGAGGACCAGGAGGAAGAGGTCCGGGCCGAACCGGCCTACAACGAGAACCTTTTCCGCAGCGTTGACGAACTCGAACTCTCGGTGCGGTCGGCAAACTGTCTTAAAAATGCCGATATCCGCCATATCGGCGAACTGGTTCAAAAAACCGAGCAGGAGATGCTCAAGACCAAGAATTTCGGCCGCAAGTCGCTCAATGAGATAAAGGAGATCCTCGCCGAAATGGGACTCTCTCTGGGTATGAAGCTCGATAGCTTTCCCAGCCGCGACGAAATCGAACAGAGAAGAAAGGAACAGGAATAATCCATGCGCCACGGACTTTCCGGCAGAAAACTGAACCGGACGACGAGCCACCGGCTTGCCATGTTCCGGAATATGGTTACCTCGCTTCTCAATCACGAACGCATTTACACAACAGTGCCCAAGGCCAAGGAAATGCGCCGGTGGGCCGAATGGATGATCACCCTGGGCAAACACGGCGACCTGCATTCCCGAAGGCAGGCGCTTTCGGTTATTCGCGAAAAAAGCGTTGTGTACAAGGTGTTCGAAGAACTCGCCCAAAGATACCAGAACCGCCCGGGCGGCTATACCCGGATTGTAAAAGTGGGATTCAGGCGGGGCGACGCATCCCCCATGTGCATGCTGGAACTCATGACCGAGGGCGGCGGTCAGAAGGCCAAAAAGAAGGGCAAAAAATCCCGAAAAAAGGCCGCCGCTCCGGCGAAGGCGGAAGGAAGCTCGACGAGCTGAAAATAGCGGCGGGGGCCCCGGATCTGGTCCGGGGCCCCCGCCGGCATTGGCGCTTAGCTCTGATTATCTTCTTCTTTTTGAACGTAAGAACAGCACTCTCTGCACGTAAAGCCGCTCCACATCCCCTTGGCGGCCTTATCCAGGCAGTTGTCGTAATGCGGGCAGGCGAAATTGCGCACCCCCTTGCCCTCCTTGCACATCGTAGGATAGGGACCGTCCTTATTCACTTTCTCGGGTTGAACGAGCTGTCCTCGAGAACCTTTTTCCTTCGCCATGAGCATAAACTCCTGATTCACACCCTCCGGCCCCAAACGGCTCGGCGTACAAAAAATGCTAACTCCGGTGCGCAGGATCTCGCACTTAGCTATTCCGCGGCAAATGCATTATAATCTTTTATGTTCACAATTTGACCAGGTCGCAATCTTTTAGTTTAAAAAATAGATGTCGCAGAATCAAATATTTATTGTCTCTCGTGAAAAATTTGAAAAATTTCACCCTGCCGAAGGGCTCGAGATCTTATACGAAGCTGCACTCAAGTGAGTACCAAAGGATGTTAAGAAGCGTGGGGAACTGCGCCCCCCAAGCGCATAAATAAAGATGAGCGACTGAAGGAACAGAGGTTGTCACCCCGGCGAAAGCCGGGGTCCAGTGATTTTAACGAGCCGAAGAGACACTGGATTCCGGCTTGTGCCCATTGCCGTCAACTTAAGGACATGTTCATAAGTGGCCTCGGTTTCCGAGGTTTGCTACACTGTATTGCTGGCCGGGTGGCCCGGATAATCATGCCCCCCCTTTCTAAACGGGGACCTCGTATTTCCCCCCTTTTCTAAAGGGGGGTCGGGGGGGATTTGACGCTCCCCCCTTTTCTGATATGGGTGACAGAGTCAACCTTTTTTCTGCCCCTCATATTGCAGGCAATTAGAGGGATTGTTGTAACCCGAGGCCATGAGGGCCGCCGAGAATGGGTCCAGCCGTGACTCGTCGGAGGCGGCCCGAAATGGCCGTCACACAGTTTGTTTTTCCTTCTATGGAGGAACGGGGCCGCTAAAGGGGGACCTCGTATTTCCCCCCTTTTCTAAAGGGGGGCAGGGGGGATTTTACCGGGCGCGAAGCGCAGCAGGTCTGGCGATAAGCTGACGAAGACAGGGAGGATGCTGGCGGAGCGGAAGGTCTTTAATCTCCGGGGCCATACCTCGCGGAGCCTGGACAACAAACTTGAATCCCGTGCCACCCCCAAAGGTCCCTCCCAACCTGTAGCCTCCTAAGTTGACGGCAATGGGCGAACGCCGGAAACCAGCGCTTTTGGTTTTAATTGTACAATCAATAGAAAGGCACTGGCCCCCGGCGCCGAGGCGACGACAATGCGAATAAAGCCTATTAGTAAATTCAATGACTTACGCGCTTGTTTGAGCGCTTATGGAGCAGTGCCCCCCACACCCCCTTCGCCGCTGTGCGGCTCACGGTGGCTCTGGCGGGGTTGGGGGCACAGGGGGAAACATTCCCCCGCTCTTTTCCATTACTTCAATCTTGAACCCAACTTGGTATTACCGCAGTCCTTCATGTCCCTGGGGGGACACCCGAAACCATAAAAAAAGGGCCGAGACCGCGCTACGCTCCCGGGGCCTTGCCCGCGAGGAACTTTTCGCTGTCGAGACGCAGAGTCCAATGAACGATGAAAACAAACGTACCCTGGCCTATTCTCTGATGGCCGCGGCCTGCCTGATCTTCGGGATCTCGACTGTCGCCATGCTGTGCGAATTCGAACCTTTTTATTCCGGCTACTATTCATTTGCCTGGTGGAGCTACATTGTCTTTATCGAATCTTTCCTCTATTGCCGGCGAGCAAGATCGCTCCTGTTTGAAAACCCCCGCAAATTCCTCCTTCTTCTTCCCCTGTCAACTACCGTGTGGCTGGTCTTCGAAGCCTTGAATTTCCGGCTCTCGGACTGGCATTACATAAACATACTTTCCGACACACCGCTCAGATGGACGGGATACTTCGTTGCCTATTCCACGGTTCTGCCGGGAATTTTTTCGACAAGGGCGCTGCTGGAGTTCATTGGAGTTCTAAAAAATTCAAGAACGACCCCTCTCGCCAACCCCCAAAAACTTTACAAGCCCTTCACGCTCACGGGAATGCTTTTTCTGATTTTGCCCCTCGTTTGGCCGGACTACTTTTTCCCCCTGGTCTGGGGCGCTTTCATATTCCTCCTGGAACCGGTCAATCACAGGGCGGGCGCCCCCTCACTTCTGCGGCAATGGGAAAAGGGATCGCTTGGGAACTTTTATCTGCTGCTTCTTTCCGGCGCCGTCTGCGGGCTTTTGTGGGAGTTATGGAACTTTTGGGCCGGGTCGAAATGGATATACACCGTGCCCCACATCGCCTCCCTCAAAGTTTTTGAAATGCCTTTGCCCGGGTTCCTGGGGTTTCCGCCTTTTGCCGTCGAATGCTATGCAATGACTGCGGGCTTTTTTCTGCTGATCTCCAGGATCGGGGAGAAATATCCCCCGGCCCGCGCGCTCGGCATATACGTGGCCGTGGCCGCATTTATGCTGCTCTTCGATCTCATCGTTTTCGCGGGAATTGACCACTTCACCGTCATATCTTTTCAGGACTTCCTCCCCTTCGGCCAGCGGCCGTGAGCGGGAAGCCCGAAACGGGAAGCCTGAAACGGGAAGCCTGAAACGGGAAGCGGAGATGGTTTTTGCGTTTTCGTGCTCCCCGCTCCTTGATCACTGCTGCCGTGATGAAGGTCAGCGGGTTGGCGCCATCGCCACCAAAGATGAATGAAATCTCCAATTTGGCAGTAGCTGCCTTTGAGAGCATTGATCGGCATCGTGATCCGTGTTATACATAATTAAGAAAAAGGTATAACGTCGCACTGGCAGGATGGATCGTATGGGTTCTTCAAATGTTATGCGCTCGAAGGTGTCCGCGAAAGGCTGGGTTGTTATTCCCGCCGCCCTGCGCAAGCGTTATCGCTTGAAGCCTGGAACGGTGGTTGAGTTCCGGGAAGAAGGCGAAAAGATTCTTATCGTCCCCAGAGATTCTGATCCCGTCGAGGGGTTGTTCGGGAAGCTGGCGGGCCGCGTTTCGCTGACGAAGGCTTTGCTTGACGACAGGGCAGCGGAGTTGGAACGTGAAGAAGCCGAGCTTCGTGTTCGATAGCTTTGCACTTCTTGCATATTTGCAGGCCGAACCGGCTTCTCTGAAAGTCAAAGAGACACTCAAGCAGGCGCGGGATGAAGACGCACTGGTTTTTCTCAGTCTCATCAACCTCGGAGAAATCGTCTACACGGTTGAACGTAAACTGGGTGAGGACACTTCTCGCGAGATACTGCAAGATGTCTTGACATTACCTGTCGAGATAGCCGAAGTCACAATGGAGCGGGTCTTATCAGCGGCACACATCAAGGGAAGGTTCCCGATTTCCTACGCCGATGCATTCGCCGTGGCCCTGGCTCAGGAGATGACCGCAACGGTCATCACCGGGGACCCGGAATTCAAGCGAGTGGAATCCCTGGTGAAAATCATCTGGCTTTGACATCATATCCTTCCAAACGCCGCTTGCGACTAAGTTACTTGTCGCTCGTCGGCGCAGAACCCGGCCCCGGCTCATATTGGACAGCGTCTTTCAGTCGCGGTGGGCCGGCGCCGGGTGGCCTCATTCAGCCCATTTTTCTGCTGTGGCGGTCTGGAGCCTTTAACCAGCCGAAAAGATCCTGGATTCCGACTCTCGGATTCAACACCTCCGCGACAAGCTTCGCCCGAATGACGGATTGGCGTTCTGCACCTGTTAGAATTTAGTTCACGAGGCACTGGGAGGTCTTCGGCGAAAATAAGGCGCTTTGCGTTGGTCATCAATTAGCCGCTGTTGGTTGCTGCAAGGCGTCGCTCACCGCCTTTGGATTGCTGGCAATCACCGTGAGATAGGCGCGCGCCGCTGCGTCAGGTTCTTTGCGGCTCTGCTCCCAATCGCGCAGCGTACCGAGCGGAATGTGAAAACGTGCTGCAAACTCTTGTTGGCTGAAACCAAGCGCACGGCGAATGACTTTAACCTGCGGTGTGCGCTTCAAGCGCGTTATATTGTCGGCCGTGACAGGCTGCGCGTCGGGATCCCTCGATGCGGCGTCATGACGTTGCGCTTCGGTCATCGCATCGAACCGCTTCCAATCGTGCTTAACAGGAATTTTCTTCGTCGTATCTTCGTTTTTCATATCGCTCGGCGCCTCTCGCCGAAATAATGCGGATCACCCTCATGGTATAGGCGACCTACAGAAGGCGGCCCTCCACCATCCCGATGATGACAAACCGATCCTCGCCATACGACACACGATCATCAAGCCATTCAACGGCAAAAGGGTCTTTGAACACATCCCTGGCTGTCTCAAATCTTACGCCATGAGCGGCGTAATTTTCAGCCGCCTTGATTTCGTCCCATTCAAACGCATCATCATTCGTAAAATGTACTGCTAGGCCGTAGCTCTTGTCAATGGTCAAACTTGGTTATGTTGTGCCTATAAACTATTCACTGTTCACCGCTCACCGTTCACTGCTTCAGCCAAGCTCCCGCCATCCGGGAACGGCCTTGGCGAATTCCTCCTGGAAAGCGGGTCTTCGGAGATTATCCCGCTTCACTTTTCGACCGAAAGATATCCAGCGATCCTCTGATTTTAGTATATCCACGTACATGTGCCGGACCTTAGCCGTCACTGCCGCCTGGCGGGCATACTCCCTGCGGGTGGCATTGGCGTTCAGGTTGCCAAGTCCTGACATATAGTATTTTAGTATTTCATTGGGAAAACGGCTTTCCAGTTTCTGTGCTGCCTTCCACTCAAAGCTCTCGACCCAATCGTGAGCCTGGTATTTTTTCCTAGTCAGCAATGCCAGCGCTTGATCGTACTCCCGGCGCTCCATGCGAATTTTTAGCTGTTCGGCGGTCCATGCATCACCCAACCGATCAAGGAGTCTGGGCTCGAAAATCTCCCACTCCGCGGCACTGCATATCTTCTTGAAAGCATTGTATTTGGCCAGGGTAAGTCCGTCAGTCGTCCGGGCAAGCTGCAGGGCCAGGTATCCTTCACGGTTACCCGCCTCCAGGGCGCGCTCTATCATGAACTGCCGCAGCTCGTCCATGCGCCCCTGCCCCTCCGCCAGTCCCTGTCCGGCAACTTCCAGGGCCTTTTCATGCTCCCCTTCGTCCCAGTAGAAGCTCGCAAGATCGTAGTAATCCGCACCGTATGTCATTCTCAGCAGTCGCAGCTTCAGGTACTTCTCTTTATCGCCGATATTGCGATAAATCTCGCGGGCCCTGGACACCGGCCACTCACTTTGCATCCCTTCGAAGGCTTCCGCAAGCCTGCGCCAGTCTTTATCGGTATAGCAGGCGGCGTATGCAACTTCGTACAGGAGGTCATCCAAACCGGCATTACTGCTCCTGATGAACGGCAGGACCTCCTCTAAAAGCTCCAAGCGCACCTTGGCGTCAATGCCTCCTTTATCGAGCTTTTCCCGAATCTGCCCGAGCAGAGAGCCTGCCTCGTCCAGCACGTCATCGTCACCCCCGCCATAGGCATCCAGATCTTTCAGATCGGACAGCAGTTCCCACCAAAGCGCCCGGACAAGCTCCCCGTCGGCCTTTTTAGACTGAACAGGCGTAAGCGAAACATTCTTTTTCAAATACGCCAGGCACTCCCGCCTCACTTCGGGAAATTTGATCGCCAGGCCGCAGACAAGTCCGATCAGCGTCTCCGGCGTAGCAGCCGCGAGCAGCTCAACCATTGGATCTGCCGATTTTTTCTTCTTTGACATCTCGCTGCAACCTCACATGCATGGCTTTTTACCGGCAGTCAATCCCCTCTGAAAGCCCCGGATCGAATTTTGCGCCTTTGGCTTCACTGGTCGTTTTGTCCCCGATCTCGTTTGTTTCGGTCCTGTGAGCGGCTTGCCGAAGATCGACCCGAAGCTCCAGGTTGAGTGCCTCGGCCACGGCCAGCAATCGCTTGAGTGTCATGTTGGAACCGTTGTTGAGCAATTTCGAAACGGCGGCTTTGCTCACATTGAGCCGCCTGGTAAGTTCACTTCGGGTAAGACCCTGCTCATCCATCACCTGAAGGATTCGCTCGGTAACCTCCAGTTCCAGACCTTCGAGTTTGTACTCGAAAGTCCCTTCCGCCTCCTCTAATAAGTCCTTGAACCAGCCATATGCCTTCATTGTGACCTCTTTGCTTCAAGGAACGCCTTTCGCAGACGCTTTTGCGCGGGCCAGATCTTCCGGGTCTGCTTTCCGCTCCTTTTCATCATTCGCAATCAGGTCTTTGGCAACCCGGGGGACTACCTTGGTGATCCTGTCCTGCCATTGCATATCCCAGTCCGTCATCTCAACCTGGCTTCGAGGCAAACTGATTACCGCAGCGCCTTGCGTTATGCCGGTGGTGGCAACGGTAAGGTTCTGGATAAAGGCGTAGAACTGGTCGGCCATCCCTCGGTGTCGATTAAGGAAGTTCAGCACCTCGTCGAAAAGCAAAAGAACCGGTCCTCCCGCTGCCTTGAAGACACGGTTCAGACCGTCCGTGCCCGGCGGTGTGGTCTTTGCCGCCGCACCAAGCTCTTTCACTCCGTTATCTCCGGCCAATTGCCACGCGATATCAATCCATGGCGTTTGTCTCCCGTCTTGAGGGTCCCATGCATTACCCACGAATGCGGCGACCCTGGCCTGTGGGACTGCAAGCAAGCCCGCCTCTCTCAATAGATCGCTCACTCCCGGATACTCCCCGGCCTTAACTCCATTCGAGGCAAGATGGTAGAGTGCGGTGAGTGTGTGAGTCTTACCCCCGCCAAACTGTGTAATGAGAGTCATTACGGGAGCGGTATTCGCTGTTTCTCCCGAAAGCCTTCGAAGGACCATTCCCGTATGTTCGCGCAATGCCCGAGTGAAACATGTCCGCGCAAAAAATTTGTCCGGCTCACGATAATCTTCAGGGGCGGTCCCGGCGACAACCTGTTCGAGGTGGATCGCAAACTCATCCGGATTGTACGAACGCCCCTCCCGTACTTCCTTGCGTGGTGTTGCCACTTTATACCAGGGTTCCATCAGGCGTCTCCCCTCCAGGGTCTTCTCAGGCGGCGGTAAATCGTCTGTATGCCCTTGCGCAGGACCACTACATCGCCTTCCAGCATTTCCTCGGCAAAATGGCGTACAAAATGACCTTGGAACTCTGCATCCTCCCGTCCGGGTTTCCATGTACCAGGATCACCGGGACCTATCAAGCCTACTCCGTACTTTAGAAACTCTTCTACATACGACCAGGATGCTGGACCGCCGGGCAGTTGCCAGACCGAGCGCAGTCTCATAACGTTGCCTCCATTTGAACAGCCTTCCGGGATGATGCCGTTATCAGGGAACTTGTTCAGATAAGTGCGCCTCGCCCAGTACCTGCGGCAACAGGTCCTTTAGGACAACCACCGGTTTGTCGGGTGTCTTGAAGAGTCGGCTCGCTCCAAGCACCTCGATCCCCACGAGCTTTTCCCCCTGAGTGAAATCCAGTGCGATATCCTCGGTCAAGCGAACTACGCGACACTGGTGTTCTCCCTCCAATAAGCGGATATAAAGGGCATCCACCTCTTTATCGTAGGTTATTTCCATTGACTTGGGCCTTCTCAAAAATAGAATGTGTAGACGGTTATGACCACTATCCGTTCATTTTCTTCCACAACCACTGGAGCTACCTGCTGAATGTGATAGTATACTCCATCCCATTCACGTTTGAACTCCATATTCAATCTAAACATAGCTCGTCCTGAGCGTGTCCGCTCTCGCTCACCAGTGCGAATCGCTTCAATAACATTGTCTTCGCTTGCACCTATTGGTTTTTACGAATATCCACCCAAAAATGATACATGCGAAATGGTGAAATAGGGAATGGCCGTTCCAAATCATGCATTAATTCGCTAACGCCCTTCTCCCGCCAACCATCGGGCGAGAGCTGCAGCCGAGAAACCGGCTCAGGATTGGTATCTGCAATTCCGTTCACCTGCTGCAAAATATCCTCAAGCTCCATGCTTTGTACATATCCGATCATTCCTGCGGAGTCCTCATCCTTCCCGTACTCGTGCGGTGATGACATAAAACGGCAGATACCATTTCGGACGTAGTTCTCGTTCAGCTTCCAGGTGGAGCTCGACGGATACCCCAATCTCTTGCATTCCAGAACAAAACGGCGCACATTACCACCAACATCATCGACCAAGTGCCAGTAAAAATCCGGAACTTTTGTCTCTCGCTCATGTGGTTCTATGTCAAATTCAGAAGGCGGGCTCTTCCCTTCGTATATAGGAAGATGATGGGATAGCCTGCACTTAACAGCAGCCTTTCTGAAGCAATTGAACAATTCTCGATTTAAGCTGTGCTTTTTATGATCAGCTTCAACAGATGGAAGGTGAGGTTGGCTTTGCAATATTACCAAGGCTTCTTGGATGACCAAGAATATGTCGCTCCTGTACTTCCCCCAATTGACTGCTTGTGAAATACGTGGCTGGCTCATTGATTGTTATTGGCTCACAGATTTTTGCATGATCATGGCCCGTAGCAAAGTTGCTTCGGCATCTTCACGGGCGAGGCTGCGTGTCCAGAGCCTGCGTTCATTTCTTTTGATGATGAAGACGTCGGTATCAGTGCCCCCTCGAACCATTCCGTCAATGTAAATTCGGGAGCTAACAGGCTCCCGGAGGGTTTGGTTGAGACGCTGTAGCAAGTTATGCCATTCAAACTGATCATCCTTTTCCAGTTTAGGTAGTGTTGCACCTCTTTTCTGTATCGTGAAGATAACGGCCAACATGGGAGAGCGCGGCGGTCGAATGATGCGCCAGCGGAATTCTCCATCCACAGTCTCCAGCTCTCGATTCCACATCCGGAGAAACGCATAGAGGTAACCCTCAAGGCCTTTTTCCTTAGTTCTGTCAGCCGGCAAATCAGCCATAATTCCCTGCAGAGCAGGATGTTCCCCAACTCTTGAAACAGCTTCGCTGTTAATATCCCGGTAAAAAAACTCCAACCCCACATCGCAGGTATCAAGCACTAAGTCCCTTTCGGGCTCAGTTAATTCGTAGAGATCGAAAATGGCCTCGTCCAAATCCTGCTCTAGGGATTCCCTTCTCTTTGAAATTCGTTGCGGTAAAAGCCCACCAGGATGAAATAAGCTAAACTCAACCGGGTCCCAGTTCCTCAGCTCATCAACGATCTCCACGATTCGGTTCCGTAGATCAGAATCATCAGGAAAACGAACAGGCAAGTTTAGCAAACCGTCTAGCAAATGGATCTCGTGGTGCCACCCTCCCCAAGAGCTGGTGGTCATAAAGAAATAATACCTGGTAACAGATGACCAGATAATTCCGGTCAATATCTTCCTTTCCCAGTTTTCAGCATTATCCATTCTAATCCCATGGATCGAATTTCGAAAGCAATAGCTCTTATGCTCCAAGCGCGCTTCAATATGACCATTGGTTCCAAGCTTCTGCGTAATGCCCCTCTTTACCAGTAACCGGTGCCCAGAGTAAACATGCTCAACTCCTTCTCTGTGTACCGATTTAGGGGCCTGTTGAAGCTGATTATCCTCAATTTGCCCATACCGTTTGAAATGTTCTATAGGTAGCTCTCTATATGCTTGATCTAAACGATAAGTTTTTTTTGTACCCGGTGTATAGCCTTGTCCCGCTGTCCAATTTCTATCTCGAACCAAATCTCCTATATTTTCATGAATGTTTAACGTACGAACAAAAGCCGCATCCCGATGATTTCCCCACCAATACACTTTCCACAGAACATCATTGTGGCTCAGCTCTGATTGCCTGACTTGATGCAAATCCGGCAGGCTCAAAAAGACTGAACGCACTTTATCGACAATCTTTGTTTTTTTTGCGGACCAGTATTGCACACGATGAGAAGAATCTGCTCCGCCTGGTTTGTACTGAATGAAACAGAATGGAGCTATGGATTTACTGAAAAAAATGTCCCTTACGTGAGTGAAATTCACTATCTTTTGTACGACACTCTCCGCGAGCCACCGCTGCCGAAATTGCACACTCTTTTCATGCCGCTTAAGCAATACCCCCTCCGACACCAAGAGACCACACTGGCCATCGGGCTTGAGCAGAGTGGAGGCGCGTGCAATGAATGCCTGAGACATCTCATAGTCACCGATTGGCCAGTTGAACACCTTGCACCATCGAAGGGCGTGCTCCTGTGCGGCGCGAAGTTCTGGAGTCCCTTCGTTGACTTTGATGTATCCCCAAGGGGGATTACCAACTATTATGTCAAAAGAGTTCGGCTCAAAGGGCAAACATTCGTGAGAATCGAGCAACCTCTCGACTTCAGCTTTTCCAGCGAAACGAGGGTGTTCTCCCAGGCGTTTCTTGATGAGCCCTCTTTCGGCCTTCATCAGGCTGAAGGAATTGGTGCAAACGAGAGATCTGTAATGGTTCTCGTCTGTTGGATGATTAGGATTGTAAATGAGGTGAGGTAAAGGGTTTGCTCCGTTAGCTTTTTCGATTTGAGCCAGAATGTCTTTCGGCTCCTGATAATGCAGCAGGGCCAGATAGAGACTGAAAGCAGCTACATGTACAGATTCCTTATTGATTTCAACCCCGGTAATCTGTTCACGCAGGATTTGGCGCAAGTCACAGGCTTCTAAAGGTTTCCGTTCAAGGCACTCCTGGTAGCGAACGATACGACGAAACGCCTGCACCAGGAAAAGGGCCGAACCGCATGCCAAGTCCAGAATTTTAGGCTTTGTGGCCAGACGCTCTGGGCTAAGAACCTGGGACAGAACGAATTCTACGAGAACAGCGGGTGTGTAATGAGTGCCTTTATCCCTATCACTGGATTGATGATAAAATTCTTCGTAAATATTGCTGATCAATTCGATGGGAATGACTTCAAAATCATATACCCAGAGAAACAACGGAAGCTGGTGGGGATCGGTGTCACCAACCAAGAGACGGCGCAGTAGATTTAAATGTTCCTGGGTGACCGCATTTTCTTCTCCTTGGTCACGTGGAAACATGTCGCCGTTAAAGTGTTCCGCCAACTGGTTGAACAGAGCATACGTGAAGTCCTTATCATGTAGCACACGAGTGTAGCGGCGTCTTTCCCGCCCTGGCGAAACATCTTTTCTTTCAATTGTTTCCAGAATTGCACGCCACTTTGGATTCCACTGTGGGAGGTCTCTGTTCTCCGCCACTCTTTCGAAATACTCAGGGGTAAGGACCCCTCGGTCTTCAAGATAGCGAACAAAAATAGAGCGTCCTATTAAGGCGTGGACATACCTCGGACTTATCTGAGGCTGGGTTTTTAATAATTCTTGGCGGACTGATTTGAGATCCAATATAAGACGTTTATCAGCCCGTCGCTCCGGTTCCCCAAAGTTCTTTTCACTGAAGAGCTGTCCAGATTCAACCTGCTCCCGACGGTAAGCCTGTAATTTTTCGCCGATCTTAGCCACCTTAGCAACAACTTCCAGCGGACTGACTTTTTTCCATTCCTCGACTGTTCGAGCCGGATAGGAGTTA
This sequence comes from uncultured delta proteobacterium, assembly GCA_963805125.1. GTDB lineage: Bacteria > Desulfobacterota > Syntrophobacteria > Syntrophobacterales > Syntrophobacteraceae > SbD1. The sequence goes on from CAWDTD010000006.1 coordinate 208,111, forward strand.
AGACTATATACTCTAAGCTCTCCCGGACAGGCGATGAACACACATTGAGGACGCGCCATACACCAGACCCGCCGGAAAGCGTTTAACAGGGCCAGTTCATCAACGTTGTCCAACCTGCAGAATACGATGACAGGATCGTTCCTAACAAAGAACACCTTTTCCGCATTGACTTTTTGCGCCAGTGCAAGCCAATCTCCTTTTTCAAGCCATACCTCAGGACTACTGCTTTCAGGTGCAGGAGCCTGCGCCGCATCCAGCAGTTCGCCTTCGTCGTACCTGAGATTTCGATAAACAGCATCCAAGAATGCGCGTGGTGATTCATCAGAACTGTTCAGAGTATGGTCACTCATAAGCGATCTACCTGGGCTAATCTTTTGGTTCGGTTCGTTTGTGGTCGGGCCAAGGTAATAATTCGATCTCCATAAGTAAATGTCAAAAAAACATGCCTTCTTAGTCCTTAGGAGCACCTTTTTGGCCACAAAATGACAACCCTAAGCCAGCCCTGAGGCTCGCGGAGTGTGGATTCGTCATCCATTCCGGAAATCCGGCGCCCCTTTCCCTTCACACCCAGTCCGCGCTTTATAACCTCGACCAAGTCCCTGCTCCCGACGGCAATGCTCTCAGTCCACTTACTCTCCCTCATCTGTTAGGGACAGGCTGTTGCAAGGTGCCGGGCTCCCAATGAAGAATCTCCTCCCGAATATCTCGGATAGCATGTACAGTGGAAGTCGTCAACACGCTTGCGGCATCCTGACCCTTGGGCCGGACAAGCGAAGACACTCTACATCATAAAGTGAAGTTAAATCAAGAGAAATAATGGCGCGCCAACCGGGATTTTTCACGAAAGGTCCAAAAGCAAAACCATGAGCATGGAGACACTTTTTTCGCTATGCTTCATTTTATGACTTGACAGACTTATCTTTTTGGTGTATAGTATCCGGTGTCGAATATTCACTGTTCACCGCGAAGCCCCGGCTTCCGCCCGGCTCTTTGAAAATTAAATACGGTTGATCTCGTTCTCGGAAAAACAACTCTGGGGTTGGCGAATGTATTCAGCTTACTATTCATTAGCAGCTATTCTCTATCCACCGTTCATCACTCATTATTCCATGTCTCGCCCGCTGTTATCCGCTGTTATTGAACAAATCCAGATCCAAAACTAATAATGAAATCAATTGGTTAATCAATTTAGGCCCTTAATTCGACCTGTATTTTCAGCGAATACAGGAAGGATAATTGCACGAAATGAGCAATTTGCTTTCTTCACTGTCGGGTTCTCGTCCTCAGTTCTCAGTCCTCAGTTCTGAGTTCTCCGTTCCGTCTCCATTCCCCCCGCTGGGCTCCTCTGGCAATTGAGGAAGCTGGCTTTTCACCGTTCACTACGTCATCCCGGAAGGTTTTAATCCGGGATCACTGTTCACTGCCTTCATGGCCCGTCCCCTCTCCGCGTCTCTCCATTTCCGGAAGGCGACCCGTGAACCGTTTTCATGTTACAATAGATCTTTCCGCCAACCTCGAACGGGATTTTTTAAATAGAATGAAATACGCTTCTCTTATCAGCCTCGGATGCGCAAAAAACCTCGTGGACAGCGAGCAAATGGTAAGGCAGTTGCTCGATATGGGCTACCAAATGACCGAAGAGGCCGCCGAGGCCGATCTCGTCGTGGTTAACACGTGCGGGTTTCTGGAAAGCGCCGTGCGAGAGGCGATAGAGGCGATCCTTGGAGCGGCGGAGCACAAGGTATCCGGGAAATGCCGCATGCTGGTCGCCGCCGGATGCGTGGTGCAGAGGTATGGGAAAAAGCTCCTGAGAGAGCTTCCCGAAGTCGATCTCTTTTTGGGCGCCTCCCATTACCACGCGCTCGGGGCGGCAGTGGAATCCAGGCTCGCGGGAAACCCGAAGCGGCTTTGGATCGGAAGACCAGCGCAGGCCCCGGGCGCCCAAACCCCCCGGGTAATTTCGACCGGGCCTCACTCCGCGTACCTCAAAATTGCCGAGGGTTGCGGCAATTCATGCTCTTTCTGCATTATTCCCAATCTGCGGGGGCCGCTAAGGAGCGGAAAGGAAGCCGACATTCTCGCCGAAGCGGCCCGGCTCGCCGCCGAAGGGATAAAAGAAATCAATCTGATTGCCCAGGATACCACCGCGTTCGGGCTTGACCGAAACGATCCCGAAGCCCTGCCGAGGCTTCTTGAAAAGCTCGATAAGACGCCGGGCCTGAAATGGATACGGCTCCTTTACTCATATCCCGATCGCATCACCGGCCGGTTGCTCGATACAATGGCAAATTCAGCCAGGGTTGTGCCCTACCTGGACATCCCCATCCAGCATTGCGCCCCGCGCATCCTTGAGGCAATGGGCCGGCCCGCCGGCTCTGCTGAGCGGATCATCGATAAGATCCGCTCAACCGTTCCGGAGGTTGCGCTTCGCACTTCCATCATGGTGGGCTTTCCTGGTGAGACGAGAGCCGAATTCAAGTCGCTCCTCGCTTTTATGGAGCGGGTCGAGTTCGACCATGCGGGGGTCTTTGTCTATTCGCCCGAAGCCGGCACAAGGGCCGCGCGCCTCCCCGGCCGGCCCGGCAAAAAGAGCGCCGAAAGCAGGCGCGCGGCTCTTCTCGAAGTCCAAAGAGAAATTTCCGGGCGAAAGCTCAAGCTCCTGGTTGGACGGACCCTGCCTGTCCTCATTGAAGGTCCGCACGCCGAAACCGATCTGCTCCTTGCGGGACGCCTGCCCACCCAGGCCCCGGAGGTGGATGGGGGCGTAATAATCACAGCGGGTCGCGCTAAAGCGGGACAAATCCGCCGCGTGCGGATCACCGCCGCGCATGATTATGACCTGGAAGGGGTTACTCGATAAAGGTCTTGAGGCATGCCTGCCTATTGGGATTTTTCAGCTTGCGAAGGGCCTTTTTCTCGATCTGGCGAATCCTTTCCTTGGAGACGTTGAAAATCTTGCCGATCTTCTCGAGGGTCTCAGCCGGTTGACCATCGAGGCCGAACCTCAGCCGCAGGATTTTTTCCTCCCTTGGCTGAAGGGTCGAAAGCAAGGCTCGCGTTATCTCGGCCAACTCCCTGTCCGAACACTCGTCGACCGGGGAAAGCGCCCTTTCGTCTTCAATGAAGTCTCCCAGCCTCTGTTCGTCTTCCCCTATGGGAGTCTCAAGAGAGATAGGCTGAGCGGCAAGCGTCAGGACCATCTGCACCTTTTCGACCGGCAGCTTGGAGCGTCCTGCAATTTCAGCAGCCGTCGGTTCGCGCCCCAGCTCCTTGAGCAGTTCGTAGTAGACTTTGAAGAAAAGGTTCTTCAACTCGATGAAATGCACCGGCAGGCGGATTGTCCTCGTCTTGTCGTAAATCCCGCGAATGATACTCTGCCGGACCCACCATGTCGCATAGGTGCTGAACCGGTTTCCCTTCGTGTGGTCGAACCGGCCGACCGCTTTGAGCAGACCGAGGTTTCCTTCCTGGATCAGGTCATCGAAAGTCATGCCCCGGCCCCTGTACCGCTTGGCTATGCTCAGCACCAGCCTCAGGTTGGCCCTGACCATCTCCTGCTTGGCCGTGTCCACGGCCTTCATGATCGCCCCAACCCTGGTCAGTAAGACCAGGAACAGCGGCTTTTCCGGGTGCTCGTCGGCGGCTCGCTCCAGCGTGCGCACAACGACTTTAAGCACCTTGTCCCTTACGCCGGGAAAGGCCTTTTCGTGCTCCAGAAGCTTTTTGACCTTTTCGTTAAGCTCCGCCATTATCCTGCCATCGGGCACATGTTCCTGAACGATCTGCACCAGATCCTCCTGCCCATGCCTTATTATCTGAGCAAGCTCGGTTTCGCGCTCCTGGGTGAGCAGAGGGTAGCTGGACACTTCCTTGAGATAACAGGTGATGTGATCTTCTTCAAAATCTTCTACGGGCGCCGCAGCAGCTTCAGTCTCGACAGGCCCTTCTTCTTCGGGTTCAATTTCGGAGAGCGCACGAATACCCGTTTCCTCGTCGGAATCGACGCGGTCGATTTGTTCCAGATCCAAATCAGGGTTGTGAAACCGGCCTTCTATGACCCGCCCTTCGAGCAGGTTTTCAAAATCATCCTCCGAATCGGGTTTTGTCAAGTAATAATCTAAAGGAAGGCACTTTTCAGGGCCGTAAGATTTCATGTCTGCTCTCCTTCGCCGCAGCCGGGTTAAAAACTGCCGGCGTTTGCCGCTCCCCCGGCTATATGTAAAATATCCGCCATCCTTGCCTGGAGGTTACACCTCTGACCGGATGACTTCAATACAATACAAGCTAAGATATTTTGAAGGTTTAGTCAATACTTAGTAACCGGTGCTTAGAGATGGGATGTTACAGTTGGGTCCCCCGGGAGATGTAAATAGTGATCTAAAGCATTGCCAGGCTAAGGGCTTATTTGCGGACAAGCCCTAAATATGAATTTCAACGATATCGCCATCCTGCAGGAGGTAGTCCCGCTGGACCATCTGCCCGTCGAATACCGACCTGCCCCACACCTTTGCGAACTTGAGCCTGGTCACGAAGTCCTTATGGATTTCTTCGGCAAGATTTTCAAGCGTGCTGTCTTTAGGGAGTACGAAGGGAGAGCTGAGATCGGGCTCCTTGCCGGGTGATTTCGTATAGACGCGGATAACGGAGGCCATTTCATAGATTTTCCTGAGAAACTCCGACAGATTGTATCCGGCAAGGACCGAGACGGGGATCGTGGGCAGCCGAAGTTCGCAAAGCTCCAGAAATGCGCGGTAATCCTCTTCGTCCAATTCATTATCGACCTTGTTTACCAGCAGCAGGGTCTTCTTTATGAACGGGGCCTTCTTCAAGTCCGCCGCAATGGGTGCTCCCGGCGGATATATCCTGAGGCCGTTCAGAAAAGTCATGACGTCTTCGATCTGCTGGAGCGGATCGCCCCGAATATCGACCACCACGACAATTATGTCTGTGCGTCTTAGCAGGTCGGCCAGTCCCGGGTCGATGAATTCAGTGGGAACAGGCGGGGTATCGACGAGCTGGAACTGGATATTTTCAAAATTGGCCATACCTGGAGTGGGCTTCCAGGTGGAATGGGGGAAGTCCGCCACCTCGGGTTTGGCGTTTGTCAATGCGGCTACAATAGAGGATTTACCGACATTGGGAACACCGACAATCATGACCTGGGCCGCCCCCTCCCTTTCGATGCTGTAGGCTGTGACACCTTTTGCCGCACCTTTCTTCTGCTGGGCATCGGATTTGTGCTTTGCTATGCGTTTGCGCAGATCGGCCCTGAGCTTATCCGTGCCCTTATGCTTGGGCATTATCATAAGCATCTCTTCCAGGGCTTCTATTTTCTCCTCCGGAGTTTTGCCTTCCCTGTAGTGTTTTTCGGCTTCAAAGTAAGGAGGAGGCAGATTGGCTGGCATGTCCCTTTCCCTCCATCGGGGAAACCCTGTGCTTGTCGCCTATCCCCTTTTGAAGGCTTTGCATTAGGGCTTGAATTCAAACGCCGATTCGATATAGACTCGATCTTGCTGTGGATCTCAACTCATTGCGATCGAGGAGAACCGAAATTGCTTTGCAAAAAGTGCAACAAAGAGCTCGAATTAGTAAAAACCTGACGCAGGGCTTACCTGCGCTGCCGTGAATGCGGCGCAATATATAACATACTGGATTTTCGTGAAGAACTCACGGATGAACTGGAAAAGGATATCTCTTATTGCCGCGTGGACCGGATCTGAGGGAGTTTTGAGTTTTTAGTTGTCAAGAACTCAAAGCTCTCCCAGTTTTTCGCGGATCAGTTTTTCGGCGAGATGGAGAGCGTCCTTGAGCTTATCGGGTCTGTTGCCTCCAGCCTGAGCCATATCGGGCCGTCCACCGCCGGTGCCTCCCACTTCCTTGACGATCTCTTTTATTAGATTTCCGGCGTGCAGCTTGGCAGTCAGCTCCCGGGTCACTCCGGCGAGCAGGAAGACCTTCCCCTCCGAGACAGCTCCGAGGACGGCTACCCCTTTAGCAAACTTCTCCCTGAATTTATCATTTATCTCCCGAAGAATCTTCGGGTTATCGGCATCGATTTGAGTGATCAGGACCCTCACACCGTCTATCTCTGCGGTCTGATCGAAAAGATCGGACGAGCGCCTGCCGGCAGCGGAGGCCTTAAGGGCTTCGAGTTCTTTTTCCATTTGCCGCTGTTGGGCAAGTATCTTTTCAATACGTTCGGCCACTTCTGAAGGAGCTGCTTTGAGCGCAGCCGCGGCGCGGTTTAGGACTTGCCTGTGCCGGTTTAAGTATTCGAGCGCGTGCCGGCCTGCAAGGGACTCGATTCTGCGGACCCCGGCGGCGATGCCCGTTTCCTGCACGATTACGAAAACCCCCAGATCTCCGGTCCAGTGCGTGTGCGTACCACCGCAAAGCTCGCGGCTGAAGCCCGGGATTTCTACCAGCCGGACGCGTTCTCCGTATTTTTCTTCGAAAAGGGCCATAGCCCCGGTTTTCAGGGCTTCCTCGATCCCCATTACCCGAACGTTGAGCTGCTGGTTTTGACGGATTTCATCATTTACCAGCCGCTCGATCCGAGCCAGTTCTTCGGGGGTCACAGCGGCGAAATGGGTGAAGTCGAACCGGAGCCGGTCCGGCGCAACAAGAGATCCGGCCTGCTTTACGTGATCCCCGAGTACTTTGCGCAGGACCGCGTGCAGGATATGAGTAGTGGTGTGGTGGATTTCGGTGTCCTTGCGCAACGGGGCGTCAACGGCCAGATGAACGGTATCGCCGATGTGGAAAGATCCCGATTCAACCTTGCCAACATGAACGATCAGGTTTCCGGGAAGCTTCACGGCATCGGAGACGGCAATTTTTCCCGACGGCCCGGTTATCACCCCCGTGTCGCCCACCTGCCCGCCTGCGGCGCCATAAAATGGAGTGCTGGCCGTGATCAGCTCGACAGCCATTGCTTCGGAGGCCGAGCCGATTTCTTCGTCGCCGCTGATCATCGCGATAATCTCGGAATCGGCCTGCGTCGCTTCATAGCCTAGAAACGTGGTGGTGAGGCCTCTTGAGCAAATCTGCCGGTAGACTTCAGGGATTTCGCGCTCGCCGCTCCCTTTCCAGGCCGCTCTGGACTGATCGCGCTGCTTTTCCATAAGATCATGAAAACCGGCCTCGTCCACTTGAAAACCGAGTTCCCTGGACATGTCGGTAACAATGTCGATAGGGAACCCATAGGTATCATAGAGCTTGAAGATGAGCGCTCCGGGGATCGTTCGAGCTTTTTCGTCGGCCATACGCTTCATCTCGGCCTGCAGGAGCCTCAGTCCGTTATCCAGGGTTTCGTTGAATCGTTCTTCTTCGTTCTGGATGACACGGGTTATGAAGCTGCGGCTTTCCGGCAACTCGGGATATGCGTCCTGCATAGATTCCATGACCGACACGGCGACCTCGGACATAAACGGCCTGTCCATCCCGAGAAAGCGCCCGTGTCTCAAAGCGCGCCGAATTACCCGCCTTAACACATAGCCGCGCCCTTCATTGCTGGGCAAAGCACCGTCTCCGATCAGAAAAGCCGCTGCGCGGCTGTGATCGGCAATGACCTTGACTGAGACATCCTTGTCCGCCGAGGTTCCATATTTGTATCCGGTAAGCTGCTCGATCTTCGCCATCATCAGGGCGAAGAGGTCCGTATCGTAATTTGACGGGACCTTCTGGATCACGGCGGCTATTCTCTCAAGCCCCATACCGGTGTCGATGCTGGGTTTGGGAAGAGGCTCGAGGGTACCGTCCTGCAAGCGGTTAAACTGCATGAAGACAAGGTTCCACAGCTCCAGATAACGGTCGCAGTCACATCCCGGCTTGCAGTCGGGCCGCCCGCATCCTATGGCCGGCCCCTGGTCTATAATGATCTCCGAACATGGCCCGCAGGGACCGGTATCGCCCATGGCCCAAAAATTATCCTTTGTCGGAAATGCCAGAATCCGATCCTCTGGAAGATATCGCGCCCAGAACTTGCGGGCTTCTTCGTCCGCTCCCAGGTTCATTTCGACATCGCCTTCGTGGATCGTGGCATAGAGCTTATCCCCGGGCAGGCCCATATCCCCGCTCAGAAACTCCCAGGCGAATTTTACCGCATCCTCTTTGAAATAATCGCCGAAAGAAAAATTCCCGAGCATTTCGAAAAAAGTATGGTGCCGCGCCGTGCGGCCGACGTTTTCGAGGTCGTTGTGCTTGCCGCCCGCGCGCATGCATTTCTGGCTGGTGGTTGCACGCGAATATGGACGCTTTTCCTCGCCCAGGAAAGTCCTCTTGAACTGCACCATGCCCGCGTTGGTGAAAAGGAGGCTGGGGTCGTCGTGAGGAATTACCGAAGAGCTTTTTACAATCGCATGTCCACGGTCATTGAAAAACTCGAGGAATGCCTTTCGGATCTCGCTGGCTTTCATCAATACAATCTCCTGACTTTCTAAGGTATCTTAATTATACCAAAGAAGGGAAGGCCCTCACGGATGTCGGAAGACTGAAAACGGATGACGGAAGTACAATGGACATGTTTTTTTCCGTCCCCTGTCCTGCGACTTCCGTTAGTCAGCCGCCACGGGTGCAGCGCCGGCAACCGGTTTGAGATTGCAAGCCTGGCGAATTTTCATCTCGACGTCGGAGATCAGTTCGGGATGGTCCCTCAGGAAGTTCTTCGCGTTTTCCCTTCCCTGTCCCAGTCTTTCTCCATTATACGAATACCATGTGCCGGACTTCTCTATAAGGTTCGAGTCCACCCCCAGGTCCAGAATTTCGCCCTCCTTGGATATCCCGCGTCCGTAAATGATATCGAATTCAACCTCGCGGAACGGGGGCGCTATCTTGTTCTTTACCACTTTTACCCTTGTACGGTTACCGACAATGTCCTGACCTTCCTTGATCGGGCCGACCCGGCGGATGTCGAGCCTCATGGTGGCGTAAAACTTGAGCGCGTTTCCTCCTGTCGTGGTCTCGGGCGAGCCGTACATGACCCCTATTTTCATTCGGATCTGGTTGGTGAAAATGACGCAGGTCTTCGACTTGCTGATAGCGGATACGAGTTTGCGGAGGGCCTGGCTCATGAGGCGCGCCTGTAGCCCTACATGCGGATCGCCCATCTCGCCTTCGATTTCGGCTTTCGGGACTAGTGCCGCAACCGAATCGATCACTATGGCGTCGATGGCGTTGCTTCGGACCAGCACTTCGGCGATCTCCAGGGCCTGTTCGCCGTAGTCGGGCTGACTGACCAGGAGGTCTTCCACTACGACCCCCAGTTTTCGGGCATACTGAATGTCCAGTGCGTGTTCGGCGTCTACGAAGGCTGCCAGACCACCGAGCTTCTGCGCCTCGGCGATCATGTGGAGCGCCAGAGTGGTTTTCCCGGAAGACTCGGGACCGAATATCTCGATAATGCGGCCCCGCGCGATGCCGCCGATCCCCAGCGCGATATCCAGCGACAAAGAGCCGCTGGATATGACGGGCACTTCCATGTTGACGCATTCGCCGAGGCGCATGATAGCGCCCTTCCCGCACATGCGCTCTATCTGAGAAACCGCCGCCTCGATAGCTCTTTGCCGATCGTCGTTAAGTCCCATGGATCGGGCCTCCTTGTTTCGATTGGGAAAAAAGTGATGATCAAATATGACTTATTCGTCCGCTGGGCCGGGGCGGGAGTGTCCGGAGAGAGGCGCTTTGAATAAAGGGCTATATCTAGCGCCATCCGGCCTTAAGTCGCTCTTATACAATACAACTTCAGCAGCGTCAAAGGGTTCCGCCTTAAAGTCCCGATGCGCAAGGAGAATCTGCTGGAGCGCCTCAAGCCGCAGCCTGCCCTTGACGCGGCCAACGGTGAGGTGAGGTTTGAACGGGCGGTCTTCCGGCTTGAAACCCAGCGGGACCATCGCTGCTTCCACCCTCCGCCCAAGTTCAGCAAGCGAACTGATTTGACCGCCGAGCCCGACCCAGATCACTCTTGGCGATTTGATCGCAGGGAAGGCGCCGCATCCCGCCGGTTCAATGCGAATCGGCCCGGTTTGAGAGGCTACCCGGACAAGTGCGGGCTTTATCTGCTCGATCAGCTCGGGCGCGACATTTCCCAGGAATTTGAGCGTGAGGTGAATCCCTTCTATCCTAACCCATCCAACCCGGGCATCGCTGTTCTTTAGCTCCTCGACGAACGCCTCGATCTGCCGGCGGGCCGGATCGCACAAGTCGATTGCAATAAAGCTGCGGATGGATCGTTCCATGAATTTACACTGTCAACGAATTACAACAATGCCGGTATCCTCGATTCACAGGGCACACCGGTCTGGCACAGCCCGCATCCATAGCCGTCAAAGCCATAGTGCGACTTGAGATGGTTTGCCGCATCAATTTTAACATGACCACGGCATTTCAGTTTATCATGGCCGTTGGCCGAGACAGCCTGAACCGGGCAGCGTTCAATGCATTTCCCGCACGAACCCGTCGAATAGAAAAGGCAATATTCATGGTGATCGCTGTACGGGCGCTGAGTGGGGGAAATCCTGATCCGGGCCGCCACCGAACCAAGACGCATGGCCTTGCCCCTGGCGGTAATCAGTCCGTCGCACAGCCCGAAAGTGCCAAGTCCCGATGCGTACGCAGCATGGCGCTCGGACCATGTTGAGGCAAAAGTAAACCGCTCCGATTCTTCGATCTTCCAATTCGGGAGAAACACGGGGGCAACGGCTTCGTGGCCCTGTCCAATGAGTTCTTCCACCAGGTGTTTCCTCACTTTGACGTTGAACTCTTCACCAAAAATCCTGGCCCTGGCCCAACTCTCTGACGGGTAGATATCCTGTCTGCGATTTTCTTTCCTGGTAGCCTCAGTCTGAGGAAGGACCCAGCTTATGACGGAGATCTCTTCAGCCCCAACCTTCAGGTTCGGGAAAGCCAGCGCAAATACTTCCCTCGGCGTCCAGTGAAACGGGCCGACATGGACCTTGAAATCTTGGTAGAGTCGATCGTCGCCTGATGAAAAGCCGACGAGCGGACTATCGAACGCCCTGTCATTTGCCGAATTCTTGAGGCTGTTTTCCGTAGAGGTTTCTACGAACTCCCTGATGACCGACTCGATCCACTCTCCGGATTCGCGTGATTGCATCATGTACCGGCCTTCTGTTCAGGTTCTGAGAATTTTTTATAATATTAATATATTTTCTTCCACATTAACATTTTTATCCACATGGCCTATATTAGCCAATCGGCCATAACATCAGGCAGGCGGGACTTGACAAAGATTGCTTTGGCGGCAGAGTTTGCGGGACGGCATCGGGTGATGTCAGGGATCTATGAAAGAGGTTGCAAACTATTCGGAGAGGGCCATGAAAAACTTTGTTCTCGCTGGTCTCGTGCTGCTTGTGCTCTTCACATGAGGTTCGGCAGGGGGGCTGCCGATGTTGCCGGCGGAAACTACAACTGGACAGGGTTTTACGCCGGTCTGAGTCCATCTTACGAGTGATCCTGCGGGGGCTGAGGGGGCGATCTTTTTATCAATCATCGCACACGAGTCGCTCATCCCCTGTCAACAGCTTCCACAGCATCACCAGGGCCGCCTGGGTTGAGCTTTCCTGGATTTGTTCGCGCGTTCCTCTGAAGGAGTATTTCTCTACTATTTTTTGGCTAAGAGTAACGCAAGCGATAAAGACAGTCCCGACGGGTTTTTCCGAGGTGCCACCGGCTGGGCCGGCAATACCGGTTATGCCGACGGAGACCTCGGCTGCGGCGCTTTTGAGCGCTCCCTCGGCCATTGCAAGCGCCACCTGCTCGCTTACAGCACTGTGGGCGCGCAGCAGTTCCCGGGATATGTTCAAAAGTTCGGTCTTCGCCCGATTGCTGTAAGTGACAAACGCCCGGTCCAGGTAATCCGAGGCCCCGGGAACCGCCGTTATCTTTCTCGACAGAAGCCCGCCCGTGCAAGATTCGGCAATAGCCAGCCTCCAGCCGCGCTCGCGCAGGTGGCGTCCGATCACTTTTTCGAGGCAGTCGTCGTTGTGGCCGCTTATGTGGTGCGGGCCGATCAAAGCGATGATCTTCTTCTCCGCGCTCTTTACCAGGGTGCGGCACTCCTCCTCGTTTGGGGCGGCTGCGAATATGGATACCCAGTTTTCCCGCCCCTGTGGATAATAGCCGATGTCCACACCCTCACGGGCGGGGTCGAAGGACCGCAGCTTCATACTCACTTGAGCCTCCAGCAGTCCCTGAATCCTGACGATGTGCTTCAGATACGTGCATCTGTCGGGAAACCTGGATTCGAGATCGGGGATGACGTTTTTTGCCAGCAGGTGTCTCATTTCGTTCGGCACGCCGGGGAGGAAGTAACACGGGATGTTGTTGTGGAGCACAAAGAACCCTGCCATATTAAGTCCGAGCTTTACCGCCCCTTCGGGCAGTTCGGCCATTTTTTCCACCTCCCTGGACCATTCCACTCCCCATTCGGAGAGGCGACCCTTAAGCCAGGTGGCGTGGTCGCGATTGTAAATCAGGGGTCTTCCGAAGGCCCTGGAAACGGCGGAGCATGTCCTGTCATCGTCGGTTGGGCCGAGGCCCCCCGTCGCAATGACAAAATGAGACCTCCTCAGGCATTGGCCAAGATGTTCGACGATATCATCTTCGATGTCCCCGACTGTAATCATCCTGTCGAGGCGAAAGCCTCGTGCACGCAGCTCGATGGCAATATGGTGGGCGTTTTCGTTCGCTATATCTCCGAGCAGGATTTCATCGCCGATTGTGAGCAGGGTTCCGGTCACATGAGAAGGCTTATCGGACATATTCTAATCCCCTTCCATCCGCAAAACCCGCCTCCCCGGGCCGCAGCCGTAGTCGATCTCAAGGTTTCACTCAGGTTTCAATACAAGCATCGCCGGAAAAAACCCGGGGGAAACGGGATATCATTTTGCGCTTTCGATTATTCGTCTGTAAACGTCGGGGAGGGGGGTCCCCGTTTCCTCGGCAATCCGCTTGCATTCCTCGTATTCCGGAATCAGCCGCTCGCTGCCGTTCGGGAGCAGGGCACGCTTTACTTTGCACGGGCCGAAAACCGTTGAAACCATCTTCTCTTCGCGCGGAAGCTCGATCCTTCTAACCTCCAGCACCCGAACCCCGAGCGTGGTGGTCTCCGAGAGGATAATCTCGGCCGCCGCCGTTTCCATCGCGGGTTCCACAAGCGCCCGGAGCAAAACGCCGGGCCGGTTCTTCTTCATCTGGACGGGAACGAGGCTTACGTCCAGAGCGCCCAGCGTAAAGAGCTTTCCGGATACATAATTATAAAATTCCGGGTTCATGTCATCAATGTTTGTCTCGATCACGAGAAGGTCGCGCGCCATAAGGGGGGACTTCTCCTGCCCCAGCCACACCCGCAAAAGGTTCGGCGGATCGCTCGAGGGGTTGGCCCCGATGCCGTAGCCGGTGGAGATGAGCGTCATTGGAGGAATCGGACCGTAGGATTGGGCCAGGGTCGCAAGGATAGCCGCGCCGGTCGGGGTGACAAGCTCGCGCTCGACGGGCACCCCGTAGACGGGAACCCCCGCGAGAAGAATCGAAGTTGCGGGGCTGGGCAGCGGAATGGTCCCGTGTTGCGTTTTGACAAACCCCCTGCCAAGGGGAACCGGAGAGGCATGAATTTTTTCCACTTTGAGGTATTCCAGGCAGAATGCGACGCCGGCTATATCCAGGATGGAATCGACCGCACCGACTTCATGAAAATGGACATCCTGCGAGGGGACCCCATGGACCCGCCCTTCGGCATCGGCAAGACGCTGGAAAATGGCCAGGCTCTTTGCCCGGACCCTTGGGTCGAGGCCGCTTTCGTTGAAAAGGGTCTGAATGTCCGAGAACCTTCGATGAGCCTGCTCGCCGGCGGAAATCACGACGCGCATCCCCTCGATCGATCCTCGGCGTTCCCTCCGTGTCTCAATTGACCAGTTTCTTAGAGGTTTTAGTCGTTCCATCTCGGAGGTGAGCGCCTCGAGTGGAACTCCCAGGTCGATCAGCGCCCCGAGCGCCATATCGCCGCTCACGCCTGAGAAACAGTCAAAATAGGCGATACTCATGCCACTTAAACCTTTTGGGTCTGGGGGAGAGTTGCAGCAGGTTCTTTGTTAAACTCAAAGCAAATTCTAATTGCCTCGCGGGTTTGAGGTCAATAGCGAATTGGGTGTAGCATGCCGGATGTCGGAAAAGCGCAATACTGTTTTTCCACTCCTGCCGTTGATCTCCTATCTGCGCCCTCCGTTCCTCTGCCATCCGATCTCCGTCTTGACAGTCCCGGGCCGGGACGCTAAAGTAATTAGTCTAATTGGGGATTTCCTTCCCTCCTGGAGGGATGGCCGAGCGGTTTAAGGCGGCGGTCTTGAAAACCGTTGTTCCGTTAGCAGCGGAACCGTGGGTTCGAATCCTACTCCCTCCGCCAGTGAAAATATTCGGGAGAGATGGCCGAGTCGGCTGAAGGCGCTCGCCTGCTAAGCGAGTGTAGGGTGTAAAGCTCTACCGAGGGTTCGAATCCCTCTCTCTCCGCCACCAGGAAGCAAGAAGCCGGGGTTGAGATGCCCCGGCTTTTTTTGGCTTTGGAGCCCGGTTTCAACTCAAAGTACCAATTCCTTTGACGGTAGGATTTCAGGACCTGGACGAGATGCTTCCAGGTCCTGTTTCTATTTATTATTTATTAATAAAAAATTTAAAGCTGCCGATAGCTATTTTTAAAACGGTTTGATTTAGGCGATTTAGCTTGAAATAGGGACTTTGCAATGGTCGGAGGACCGGGAGGTGCCTTTTTGAGTCGAGGCGCCTGAATCTTTACAGCCGGAGGGAGAAATTAGATGAAAAGAACATTATTTGTTTTTACCTGTATTGCTTTGCTGTCCGTGTTCTGTGTGAGCCTGTCGATTGCCGAGGAAAAGGCCACGAAAGAGGAGTGCATGGCCAAATGCAAGGAAGCGGCTGCACTGATCAAGGAGGTCGGAGTCGATGCCGCGGTGGCCAAGATTCAGGATGCCAAAGGGCCGTTTGTCTGGAAAGATTCCTACGTATTCGTGATGGATATGGATGGGAAAATTTTGGCTCACCCCGTCACACCGAACCTGGTTGGAAAGACGATCACCGGCCTCAAGGACGTTAACGGCAAGATGTTCGCCAACGAGTATATAGCGATTGCCTCCACGACGGGTGAAGGCTGGGTCGATTATATGTGGCCAAAGCCAAAAGAGAAAACACCCTCGCAAAAACTGACATACGTATACAAGGTCCCCGGTCAGCAGCTCATAGTTTGTGCCGGTGTATACGAGTAATACTTTCTAATGGCGTTTCTCCTATTTCACCGGGAGCTTTCGCCCTGGATGCCGGGCCCGCGCTCCTGGTCGCCAATCGGGCGCCGGTGCGATGCGGCATCTCAATTGAAAGTCAGGCGGGGTCCGTGAAGGAGTAAATCATGTCGATGCTCGGATGGTTCAAATTATCAAGCATTCGCACCAGGATACTAATGCTGATCGTTCTGGGAATGGTCGGTGTCGGTAGCATTGCCGTGAGCGCGAAATATTCCGGGCTTCAAAAGAACAAGTACATGAAGGTGCTGAAGCAGAGCCAAGCCACTGAAGCCGGGATACTTCAAATAATGACAATGGAGGAGAGGTTCATAAATACCCTGGACCCGGCCGCACTCTCGGGCCTGGGTGAAAGCAGGAAAAGACTCAGTTCGGCTCTCGACGAGATCAGGTCGTTTGATGTGGGGGTCGGGATAGGCAATGACGCCGCGTTAATCTCACGGACAGAAGAGGAGCACGCCCGGATTTTTCAAGCCATGGCTAAGGGGCTCCGCGATCTCAACAAGGCCAAGGATGATTTCTTCGCCGGCGTCAGTACCGCGAATGCCCAACTGAAGAAGATCATCGACGCGATTGATGCGGAAGAGACGATGTTGTTCATGCAGGGCGAATATCTTGGAAACGACAAGAACGGACTGCGAAAAGAGTTGAACGATATCTCGCTGCTTGGGTCAGACAGGCTAATGAACGTCCAGGGCCTCTTAATCCACGGCGACAGCGAAAAATACCGTGAAAGACAGCAATCGATCGAGAAAAAGATCGCACTGAAGGCGAAAAACGTCAAAGTATTACTTCAAACGATGAAGGCGAGCGATTTTCAGCAGGCATGGACGGCCGCGGAAGGATTGATGCCCGGATTAACGCGCCTTGAAGACACAATTGTCGATCAATGGGGCAAGAATAACGAATTGAAACAGTCCCTCCAGGCGACTGCCTCTCAGATTCAGGAAAAGGCGAAAAGCATACGTGATTGCTCCGATGCGATCATCGAGCGCAACAACAGGGCCGCCGACACGATCAACCTGGCTGTATCCCTGGGAATGATTCTTTTTCTCAGCGGTCTTGGTTTTTTCACTTCGAGCTCCATTAACGCTTCCCTGACGAAATCCATTGACACGCTCAGGGAAGGGGCCGGTCAGGTCTCGGCCGCATCGGCCCAGGTCTTCTCCGCCAGCAGGCAGCTTGCCGATGGAGGATCGGAGCAGGCTGCGTCGATCGAGGAGACATCCTCATCTCTTGAACAGATGTCTTCGATGACCAGGCTTAACGCGGAAAATGCAAACCAGGCAAACCGCCTGATGATGGAGACCAGGGAGACCGCCGCGCAGGCGAGCGGTACTATGGAGAAACTGATTGCCTCGATGAATGAGATCTCCAGAGCGAGTGAGGAGACTTCCAAGATCATCAAGACAATCGACGAAATAGCCTTTCAAACGAACCTGCTTGCTCTCAACGCGGCTGTCGAGGCGGCCCGTGCAGGCGAGGCCGGAGCAGGCTTCGCCGTTGTCGCCAACGAGGTGAGAAATCTGGCGATGAGGGCGGCTGAAGCCGCAAAGAATACCGCTCGCCTCATCGAAAGCACCGTTAGGACGGTCGGGGAAGGATCGGGGCTGGTCGAGAAAACCGACAGGGAATTTCGTCAGGTGGCGACCAGCGTTGGAAAATCCGGCGAACTGGTCGGCGAGATAGCGGCGGCTTCCACAGAGCAGTCCCACGGGATCGATCAGATCACCAGGGCCGTTCAAGATATGGACAAGGTGGTCCAGCAGACCGCCTCCACAGCCGAGGAATCGGCCTCCGTCGCTGAAGTGATGAGCTCACAGGCCGGGAATTTGAATGATTCGGTCGCCGAGCTCACAAAGCTTATAGGAAACAAGGCCAAGATGTCGAAAATGAATAAGGGCGCGCCCGGAAGGTCCCGGAAATCTTCAAAATCCTTGGGGGCGCCCGCCCCTGCCGCACCCGGAAACGGCAACAGGAGAAGAAGGACAAGATTCACCCCTCCTGAAGCAAATGATGCGTTCGAAGCAACGACATTTTCGTCGTAACCACGTCCCCATTCCTGCCGATGCGAGCGGCCATGAGCGGGGAAGGGCGTTGTGACTATATAAGCCTGTGCAGATTCTCTACGAAATCCGCATACCGATCGCCGGTGAAGCAGAAGCGCAATTCACGGAATGGTTCACGTAATGCTTTGACCCGTTCGACCAAATCAGCACCGTCGATAATGATTTCTTTCATCAGGAATGCGAGGGTGCGAAAATCTTCTCCCTCCATTCCGAAGCGTGTCATCTCCGATACCCCCATGCGAATGCCCCTCGAGGCGGTGAATCCCTCGTCCTCGGGAGTAGCCTGGTAGTTGCAAATGATATTGTTGGCCTCCAGTCTTTGTGCAACCTCCGGTCCCCGGGCGTAGCCGACATTCAATATCACTTGATGGGTTTCGGTAAAGTCGATGTCCGGGTCACCGGCCACATCCAGGCCACAATCCCTGAGGGCCAGGGCGAACGCTTTAGCGTTGGCGATTACTTTAGGCTGATATTGGTCCTTGAAACAGTTCATCTCATAGGCCGCCATGAGAAGCCCCAGCATGGTTCCCAGATGATGGTTCGACACTGCCCCGGGGAAAGCGCGCCGGCGGATGGCCTCCCACAGCTCATATCGTTCCTCGTGTTCATCGAGGCTGCTCGCTATTATGCCCCGTTGCGTGCCAAAAAACGTCTTGTGCGTAGATCCGGTAACCAGGTCGGCCCCTTCGGCGAAAGGCTGCTGAAAATGTGGGCCTATAAGCCCGAGTACGTGCGCCGTGTCATACATCACCACCGCATCGATGTGCGCCCAATCCAGATACCGGCGTATTTCCGCCACCGGTTCTTTATGCAGAACCATGCTTTTCCCAAAGATGATCAACTCCGGCCGACAGGCATCGATCAGTTCGAGAGCTGCCGGGACATCGATTTTATAAGGATTTTCAGCAAGCACCGGGAAATTCACTACGGCCGGGCGCTCCGTGTGGGGGTCCCGCGCAACGAAGTCCCGTAGCGCACCCATGGGCTGTGCACTGAGATGCCCCCCTTTGCCGATATGGTTGTTCATTACCGGGCGAATACGGCGTGGTTCGCTCCGGCGGTCGGCGCGGTTGATGTAGTCGATCATGGCGCTGAACACGGTTGTATTGGCCATCTGCCCGCTGATAACGCGGGCATCGATTTCAGTGCAGCCGAGGAATTGCCGCAATTCCCTTTCAAGCAGCCATTCCACTTCGGCGATGAAGTCAGTCCCCTGATAATAAAAGACCTCGGAATCGTAAAAGGCCTTCGACTCTTTATGCTCGGCGTACCTGAAGGCGGGATCCATTACGGAGAGCAGGCGCACCATCGGTGAGGCCGTCATCTCCGAGGGTATCAGGTTGATGCACTCCTGCTGGCGCCACCGGGTATTTTCCACTGTTTTTTGCAGCAGGGCGGAGGGACCGCCAGCCAAGTCGCCCAGCCCGCCCGGTTCCCAACGCCCTGCCTTCGGCGGCGGGCAGGAAGGGGCTTGGGAACCGGGACCCCCAGCCGAGATCTCGACGCTCCGCGAGGCGGGCGCCCCGGGCATTCTCGATGGAAGCTCATGGCCGTAGATAATAGGGTGGGCATATGGAGGCGCTTCGGACCGGAGGTGATATTCAACAACGACGGCATCCACGAGCTTCCCCCGGATATCGATGCCGAGCATATCATCCTCTATTATGTCGCTGTCGATGTAAGCCAGGCAGATCGCGCGCAACTTGCGCTCACCGGTTTGCCTGGAAAGGAGCCCTTTATCGTCGAACACCCAGTAGGGCACCATCGTGCCACTTGAGATATAGCCGACGTGCTTGCCTTGCTTGAAGACCCCGGCTCCGGCCCGGGCAATTCCCCGACCTGCCACGGCTACACATTTGAACATCCGAGGCAGGTCGGCAATGGCGGAATAGTCGCGGGCAATAATTTTGGAGTAGGCGGCAAACTGTTTTTCGAGGGCCGCCCGCCCGATAAATTCGCCCTTAAGCGGTGAAAAGCTCACGGCCCATTTGCCTATCGGGACCGCGAAACAGGGGATTTCTTTCCCATCCGGGTCCTCTCCGAACTCATGGCCGTAGAGCGGAAGCGAGGACTCCAGGCGCAGCGTGTCACGGGCCGCGAGGCCGGCCGGTCTGGCCCCTTTCTCCAAAAGGAGGTCCCAAAGCATCAGTGCGTTTGACCGGTCAACAAAAAGTTCAAAACAGAGCGGTTCGCCGGTGTAACCTGTGCGTGAGACCATAACCCGGGCCCCGGCAATCTCGACAATGCCCACGGCATTGCGGAACGGCTCCGGAAGTCTGCCGGGCGGGCGGTGGGACCGCCTGCCAATTTGCCCGAGGCCTTCGGCTTCGGGCGGTTCATCCGGGTCCTTTGTGCCGGGGGTCTCAACCACCGCCTCGAGGATCCCTCGGGATTTTGGCCCCTGTAAAGCGAGCATGGCGATATCATAAGTGCGATCGATGAGCTCGACGCCGCCGAACTGTTTGACATGAAGCTGGAGGTGGGCCCAGTCCTTTTGGCGGTTGGCGGCGTTGACGACCAGCAGATACTCTCCTTCAACGAAGCGATAGAGAAATGCGTCGTCCACAGCCGCTCCCGTTTCACTGGAAATGAGCGTGTACTGTGCTCCCGTCGGCGCCAGGTCGAGCGCTTCGGCGTTATTTGTCAGGACATGCTGGACAAACCGGAGCGCGTTGGCGCCGTGGATGACAAATCGGCCCATGTGGGATACGTCGAAAATTCCTGAGCCATTACGCGTGTTCAAATGTTCTTCCACGACCCCGGAGGGGTATTGAAGCGGCATATCCCAACCGCCGAATTCCACCATCTGTGCACCCAGGGCTTTATGCCTGTCGTATAGAATGGTTCGCTCCATCAGCAATCCCTCTCATGCGCTTATGCTCAAAATTCTGTTTTGAAATAGGGCATCGGGTCAGTTTTCAGCCTCGAGCTGACAAGCACCGAAGAGGTCCTTGGCGTGATAGGAACTTCTCACGAGCGGACCGCTCGCTACCCGCGAAAAGCCCATTGCGAGCGCAGTTTCTCTCCAGTTGTCAAACTCTGCGGGAGTAACGAACCGGTCCACCGGAATGTGATCCGCCGAAGGCTGAAGGTATTGGCCCAGTGTGAGCAGAGTGCAACCCGCGCCAAGGAGGTCCCGAAGAGTCTGGTGAATCTCTTCGGGCGACTCTCCCAGGCCGAGCATCAGACCGGACTTGATGGGAAGTGAAGCATCGCAGCCTTTCGCCCTGCGGAGAAGTTGCATGGAACGCTCATATACGGCTCCCGGCCGCACCGAGGGGTACAGGCGCTCGACGGTTTCGATGTTGTGGTTCAATACATCCGGCCGGGCCTCGACCACCGTGAGAAGTGACCCCTGGCAGCCCTGAAAATCTGGAATCAACACTTCGATCAGCACATCGGGAATTTTTTTGCGAATCGCTCTTATGGTGGCGGCAAAGATGGCGGCCCCGCCATCGGGCAGATCGTCCCGGGTGACGGAAGTGACCACGACATAGCGCAATCCCAGACTGTGGGCGGCCTCGGCCACTCTGAAAGGCTCCCAGGGATCAGGCGGTCCCGAAGGTCCGTGTTGTACTGCACAAAAGCGGCAGTTCCGTGTGCATCCGGGCCCCATAATCAGGAAAGTTGCCGTCTGCCTCGCAAAACATTCCCACTGGTTGGGGCACTTTGCTTCCTGACACACCGTATGAAGTGCGCTGCTGCTGATCAGCGATCTGACCAGTTCGTAATCCGGCCCCGCCGGAAGCTTCACCCTCAGCCAGTCGGGCTTTCGGATACGCGATTTTTTCTCTTCGCGCGATGGAGTAGCTTCGTTCATCTTTCCCTGTCCTCGAGCAGACCCAAACACCACAAGCCGCAAGAAGGTGAAATCTCCGGGTCCAGCCCCACGTCGAAGACCTCTTCGATGCTGGATTTCATCTGCTCGCGAACCTCTTTCATGGACGCCTTGCAGGCCGTCTCCCGCTCCAGAGAGGTCATCCTGACGCCGGGCAGCCCGCATGGGTTGATCCAGCCAAACGGTTCCAACGACACATTCACATTGAGAGCAAAGCCATGGAAAGCAATCCCGCGGCGGATAGCGATCCCCAGGCTGCCCAGCTTGCGGTCCCCGACCCAAATCCCATGGTTGAGCCGGTTGCGGGTGGCGTGCACACCCCAGTGGGCCGCCGTTCGGATCATGATTTCTTCCAATCTTTCCACGTAGCCGGTGACCGTGAGCCTGGCGGCACGCAAGTCCAGGATGGGGTATCCGACCAGTTGGCCCGGACCGTGGAATGTTATATCCCCGCCGCGTTCCGCATGCACTACGGGAACTCCGGCTTCCTTGAGGAAAAGTTCGGAGACCATGAGGTTTTCCCGTCCGCCCCTGCGGCCCAGCGTGAAAACCGGCGCATGTTCCATAAGCAGTAGAATATCCGAATCGGTAATCCTGCGCTCCCTGGCGGAGACAAGACGCAGTTGCAGGTCACGGGCCTCTTCGTAATCCAACAAGGCCAGGTCCGCACAAAGCCAGCGGCGAGGGCCGCCGGGAGCGGCAGCCGGGGTCGGCGCTGCCTCCGGCGGCGCCTTTGGGGCTTGGGAACCGGGACCGCCGGCATGGTCGCCCGGCCCCGTCCCAACCACCCGGCCCTGCAAAACCGCGGCGGGTAAAAGAGCGGCATGCTTGTCCATTCTGGTCCCCTCTCCGTCCTGCATCAGGCGCCGTCTCTGCACGTCAGCCGGGGGTTCCGCGCAGCGCCGGTTTCATCGAGCCGCCGCACTTTCGTTCGATAGGGCGCGTTATAGAGCCGCTCCGGATCTTCGCCCGCCTCTGTCACAACTTCCTTGAACGCTTCTACGAACAGGTCCAGCTCTTCTTTAGACTCTGTCTCCGTGGGTTCGATCATGATGGCCCCGTGAACGACCAGCGGAAAATATATGGTTGGCGGATGAAAGCCAAAGTCGATCAATCTTTTCACCATGTCCAGAGTGGTTATTTTCAGGGGCGCCTGGAGTTTGTCGGAAAAGACGCATTCGTGCATGCAGGGCCTGTCGTAGGCAAGGTGCAGGGTGTCTTTGAGCTTTTCTTTTATGTAATTGGCGTTCAGCACGGCCAGTTGGCTGACCTTTTTCAGTTCCGGTCCAAGACTCAGGATATAGCTGTAAGCCCTTATGATAATCCCCGTGTTGCCGTAGAAAGCATGCAGCTTGCCTATAGAGGACGGAAAATCGTAGGAGAGACGATACTCTCCATTATCTTCGAGAATACGGGGTACCGGGAGGAAGGGCTGCAGGCGTTTCCTTACGCATATCGGACCGGCGCCGGGTCCGCCGCCCCCGTGGGGTGTCGAGAAAGTCTTGTGGAGGTTCAGATGAAGGAGGTCTATTCCCAAGTCGCCCATGCCTACGATCCCCAGCATGGCATTCATGTTGGCGCCGTCTGCATACACCAGTCCACCTTTGCCGTGCACAATTTCTGCAATCTCCCTGATATTGTCTTCGAAAAACCCCAGAGTATTGGGGTTGGTGACCATGATGCCGGCCGTTTCATCATCCATAACCGCCGCAATGGCATCGGCGGAAAGCACCCCTTTGTCATTGGATTTCACATTGACGGGACTGTAACCGCACAGGGCGGCGCTGGCCGGGTTCGTGCCATGGGCCGTGTCCGGGACGATGATTTTGGAACGGCGTGAACCTTTGCTCTTGTGATAGGCATGGAAAACGAGCATGCCCGCGAGTTCGCCGTGGGCCCCGGCTGCCGGCTGAAGAGAAACCGCGTCCATACCGGTAATTTCCGCCAGCAAACGTTCGAGTTCAAACATCACTTTCAGCGCCCCCTGCGACAAACTTGCGGGCAGCAGGGGATGGGCCCCTGCAAACCCGGGCAGGGCAGCCTGTTTTTCATTGGTTTTTGGATTATACTTCATAGTGCATGACCCCAGGGGATACATGCCCGTATCTACGCCAAAATTCCACGTGGACAACCGGGTATAGTGCCGCACCACTTCGACTTCGCTAAGGTCGGGGAAATTCGGGCCGCCACCCGTGAGGCTTTCATCCAACTCGGAAAACTCCACATCCCGCCGTGGCAGGGAAATCGCCGATCTTCCCTTTTTCCCCCTGTCGAAGAGCAGGGGCTCATTTAGCACCAACCCGGTGGAACCTGCGAATTCTTTCATGATTCAACCTCGTTTCAATTTGCTTACCAGGGCGTCCAAATCCTTCTTCGTTTTGGTTTCCGTAACGCACAGCAGGCAATGGTTCGGGACCCGGGGGTAGTAAGGCGCCAGGGGAAGGCCCGCCACTACCTTGTCGCCGAGAAGACGCTGATGAATCGCTTCGAAGCCGGGAGGAAATTCCACAACGAATTCATTAAATGTGGGAGCGGCAAATGGTATTTTGAATCCGGCCTTTCTCAGTTCCTTCTTCAGGTACTCGCTCTTGTCGTAATTTAGCCGGGCCAGTTCGCAGACCCCGCTCCCGCCCAGCGAGGCCATGTACATGGCGGCGGTTACGGCGCAAAGACCGCTGTTGGTGCAGATGTTTGACGTAGCCTTTTCCCGCCTTATGTGCTGTTCCCGGGTGGCGAGCGTCAGGACGAATCCCCGTTTTCCGTCCCTGTCCTCAGTCCTGCCCACCAGGCGGCCCGGCATGCTCCGCACGTACTGCCTGAGACAGGCGAACATTCCAAGCGCGGGTCCGCCGTAGCTCTGGGGAATACCGAAGCTTTGACCTTCCCCGCAGCAAATGTCGGCGCCCTGCGACCCGGGACTCTTATAGAGACCGTAAGCGAGGGGTTCCGTAAAAGATACAATAAACAGGGTCTTTGTGCCTCGGGTCAGGTCGCTCACGGCAGCCAGATCCTCTATGCAGCCAAAAAAATTGGGCGACTGAACGGCAACGGCCGCCAACCCTTCCATGCTTTCCAGTTTGTCCGGATCTGTTCTGCCGTCCGCCGAATAAGGCAACTCGATGATTTCGAACCCCGCCGGTTCAAGATAGGTGCGGATCACACGCCGATAGAGAGGATGAATGAGGCTCGATACCGCCATCTTTTTCAACCGGCTCACGCGGGCCGCCATCAGCAGGGCTTCGGCCAACGCTGAAGCTCCATCGTAGAGGGAAGCGTTGGCTACGTCCATGCCCAGAAGAGAAGCCACGAAAGTCTGGTATTCAAAAATTGCCTGGAGGGTCCCCTGGCTTATTTCCGGCTGGTATGGAGTATAGGATGTGGAAAATTCCGACCGGCCAAGAAGATAGGAGACCGACGCCGGAATGTAATGTTCGTAGCTGCCCGCTCCAAGGAACACTTTATATGTGGGAGCTACAGCCATCGATTGCGCCAGAGCGGCCATCATGTCGTTCAATTCCCACTCCGTTACGGGCTCGGGCAGCCCGAGGTCCGTTTTGCGACGGCAGCTTTCCGGAATCGATGAGAAAAGATCATCCAGGCTTGAGGCTCCTGTCACTTTGAGCATCTCGGCGATGTCTTCTTCGGTGTGAGGCAGATATCTCATTCTTTCAACCCCTTGAGCATCTCGATATAAGCATCGTGGGTCATAAGACCATCCATTTCGGAGGGGTTGGAAGCCTTTACGTCGGCAATCCATCCATCCGTGTACGGGGCCGTATTGACCAAGCCGGGCGACCCTTCCAGCGCGGTATTTACGCCGATTATTTCCCCGCTGACCGGCATGAAGACCTCAGCCACCGCCTTGACTGACTCCAATGTCGCGCATTCCTCACCTTTGTTGAATTTATTACCCACATCCGGTACTTCCACAAAGACAATGTCCCCGAGCTGATCCTGAGCATAATCGGTAATGCCTATGCGAACTGTCTCCCCGTCAAGTCTTGCCCATTCATGGTCCCTGGTGTAGCCAATGTCGTGCGGAGTCGCTAATTCACTGATTTCTTTCATGTCGCAGCCCCTTTGCTCGAATCACTGAATGTTTATGCCGCGCGGTGAGACCGGGCTGGATAACTTACACGATGCTCAGATGGAACAAGCCTGCGCGGACGACCTTCGATGTCATGGGAAATCAGCGATACTGTAGTGATTCCATTGCTGTTTTGCAATCCGCTCGATGGACATGAGGGACTTCGACATCGTGAGCCGGCACGCGGGGACATGGAAATGTTTCACGCGAAGGGGCAAGGGATGTTTCACGCGGAGACGCGGAGGACGCAGAGGGGACTCTTAAACAAGATTAACAGGATTTGCAGGATTTAAAAATAGCTGATGGTATGAAACGGCGCACATTCAGGATGTCTAACCTTTATTCGGTTTCTCAAAGAGCCGGGGGAAGTCGGAGCAACAACTTGATTTTATTACAGTATAGAGCCTTCACCTGCAAATGCAGGCGAAATGCAGGTGCTGATCCAGCAACCCATTGATTTCATTGATAATCGCGGTTTCATTTTCTGTAATAACAGTAGAAAACGCAGCGCGGGGATGCAGACTTGGTTATCGGGTCAGCTTAAAGTTTTTCTTCTTTACTTCGGCCCGCACCAGATCGGCATCCAGTCCGAACAAGTAGCAGATCCACAAAAAACTGCCGACATTTTCGCGAGACGATCTAAACCATGCCGCAGCGTTATTCCTGTTGCGGCGAATCTCGGTGCTGTCTTTGCGTCCCCGCAACCTGATCCCGTTTATTACGATCTCGAAGCTCGGTCCCCTGCGGTGAAAATCCTCAACCGCCTGGAGCAGGACCGCCCCCCAAAGCTCGAACTCGCCACGGTTGCCCTCCAGGGTCTCGATTGGTTGGAAATCTTTGACGCAATGTTGGTGCTTCATTTTAAATCCCCCTCCGCAACAGGGAAGCAGGGAGCAGGAAGCAGGAAGCAAAAAGCTTTTTTCTTCCACCTTCTCGCTGCCCGCTACGGCATTTTTAGCTTCCCGCTTCTCGCTTCGTTCTTTTCCAGGTGGACGCCAGGCTACACCGATCGATTCAGCCGTGCAAAACGGCAACCAGAAGCGGCAATAGAAGCGGCAACCAGAAGCGGCAATAGAAGCGGCAAAATGCGGGCGACAAAAAATATTTGCTCGGCGGGACTGCTGGTTTAGTATAAAAAGCTCGTAGCAAAGATGCTTAACTTAATGGAAGGAAAAAATGAGCGGTCTGGAAAAATCCGGGCGCAAAGGAAGATGGCGGCGGCCGGAAAAGTATATATGCACCGCCTGCTCGAAGGAGCAGAGTTTTTGCTGGACCTGCCCCTGCGGCTTTATGATCTGTTCGGACTGCATGGAAGAAAATTTCTGGGGAATGACCTGTAACGGAATTCAATGGACATGTCCGGACTGCGGGGCCATCCGCGGTTTCGGAAACGACTGAGGCTTGGGAACCGGGACCGCCGGCAGGGGCTTGGGAACCGGGACCGCCGGCCGGGTTGCCTGCCTGCAAAATCGCCGCCGCAGGCGAAAGCGGGGCCGCAGCCAAGGTTTAAACAACACGGTTCCCAAGGCCCTGCCTTCGGCGGCGCCTGAGGATTGGGAAAAAACGCTTATGAGTGGAAAACGTGTGGTGATAATCGGGGGCGTCGCTCTTGGGCCGAAGGCGGCATGCCGCCTGAAAAGGCTCGAACCGGACGCCGATGTGGTCATAATCGATCAGGACGAATACATTTCATACGGAGGGTGCGGAATCCCTTATTTCATTTCGGGAGATATCGACAGCGTAGAGGAACTGATGAGCACGAGCTTTCACATGCAGAGGACCCCCGGGTTTTTCCAGGACGCAAAGGACGTCAGGGTAAGGACCCGCGCGCGTGCGCTTCAAATCGACCGGGCAAACAGGAGAGTGCAGGTCCTGGACCTGGCCACGGGGGTTGAGGAAGACCTCCCCTACGACCGCCTGGTGATAGCAACCGGAAGCATACCGAATAAGCCGCCGATCCCGGGCATCGAGCTGCCCGGAGTGACTTCGGTTACAAACCTCCACTCCGCAATCGCCGTGAAGAACAGAATTTCGAGCGGGAAGGTGGACAGAGCCGTAATCGTAGGCGCCGGGGCAATTGGCTGCGAAATGGCCGAGGCGATTGCCGATCTGTGGGGGATCGAGACTCACCTGGTAGAAATAGAGGACCAGGTGCTGCCGGGAATTCTCGACCGCTCGCTTGCCGGCATCGTCCGGAGCCATTTGGAAGAAAAAGGCGTGCACCTCCATCTCGAACGCAAAGTGATCGAAATCAAGGAAAATGGTCAGGACGGCGGCTACGAAGTGATAATGCCCGATGGGCGCATCCAGGCCGAACTGGTAATAACTGCCGCAGGCGTGCGCCCCAACTCGGAGCTTGCCCGGAGCGCCGGCCTTCTCGTGGCGCCCTCGGGGGCGATAGTCGTAAACCGGATGCTTCAGACTTCCGACCCTGAAATCTACGCGGGAGGCGATTGCATAGAAATTCCGCACCTCATCACCGGAAAGCCGATCTTCTTTCCCCAGGGTTCTCTTGCAAACCGGCAGGGGCGGGTGATCGGGACCAACCTTGCCGGCGGGGCTGCAAAGTTCGAAGGTACGGTCGGGAGTTTCGCGATAAAGATTTTCGATCTGGCCGTCGCGTCGGCGGGCATAACACCCCAATCGGCGCGGAAAAACGGCTTCCAGGCCGAGCCGGTGCTGGTTGTCCAGGCCGACAGGGCACACTTCTATCCGACCCAGGAGCTTATCTATTTTCAGCTAACGGTGGACCGAAAGACCCGGCGCGTTCTGGGCGCACAGGCCGTGGGCTCGGGCGGCGATGCGGTCATCGGCCGCGTAAACGCCATTGCCGCCATTCTTCCGTTCAAACCCACGGTCGAAGACATCTCGAACCTGGAAATAGCCTACTCTCCTCCCTTTGCGGCGGCCCTGGACGTGGTCAACGCGGCAGGCAACACGGCGGAGAATATCCTGAACGGTCTAAACCGGCCGATGGAACCCGATGAGTTCGAGAGGTGTTTTCTCCTGGACGAAAGTTCGGACTGCCTCTGCCTGGACGTTAGAGGACCGGCCAACGCGGCCCCGTTCGTGGAACGCTACGGAGACCGCTGGCTGAATATTCCCCAGGAGAGCCTGAATAGAAGAATGGAGGAGGTCCCAAGGGACAAAAGGCTTCTTCTGGTGTGCAACTCGGGGGCCAGATCCTATGAAGCAATGCGCCAACTGGATCGGGCGGGAATCGGCAATACGGTAAACGTTCAGGGCGGAGTCGCCGTGCTCAAAAAATCCGGGGCGCTCGACTTGGGAACCGAGACCGCCGACCGGGATTGACGCGGCCGGACTCGCCGCTTCCACGGCTTTCGCCGGGGCGGGCGGCGTGGCAAGCTCGATCCAGGCACATGCAAACATGGTGACGAGACTGAAAAGATGAAGAAAACCGGTTCCAGGACCCACGGCTGGGACGGCCCTCCCGTGGCCGTCCTTTGGACCCAGTCGTTCGTATGGGGACTTCTTTGTATAGATACACTCACAACGCTTGAGATTCCCTTTCGGCTGCTTAGCGCATCGGAGATCTGCGAGGACTGCCTCGAACATTTCCGCATTCTGATCGTGCCGGGCGGGTGGGCGGCTCATAAAGTGCGCGCGCTCGGAGAAGCCGGCAGACTGAAAATAGCCGGGTTTATCGAGGAGGGCGGCTCTTATATCGGATTTTGCGGGGGCGCCGGGCTGGCCCTGTCGAGCCCTCCGGCACTCTACCTTACTCCGATTCGCAGAATGCCTCTGTTCGAACGCCTTCCGAGCGCGAGCGGCGAGATTTATGTCTGCGGCACGATTTCCCATCCCGCCTGGGAGAATATTCCTGCCCGGATCCCGGTTTCCGTCTGGTGGCCCTCTCAGTTCCAACTGGACCCCGAGCCCTGTCCCGACCCCCCGCCCTGCCGGGCCGCCTGCCTGGCTTCATACGCTAACCCCGGGGTTGGCTTTCAGGTCGCGGACCTCCGAGTATGCGATATAGACCAAAACGCGGGCTGGCGGGAACTGGAGAAGACTTACGGTATCAACCTCGACCCGGCACGGATCAAGGGCCATCCGGCAATCATCGAAATTGAGAAGGGAAAGGGCCGGCTGGTCCTCTCATACGCCCATCTCGAGACCCCCGGCGACCGCTGGGGGAACCGGCTTTTTTTGAACATATTGAATTACCTGAATGAAGTCTCATCGCGGGCAAGGACCCCGGGGGCGCAGCCGGGTCTCGATCCTGCCACGATTGCGCGCTCCTGCCCCGTTACCCCCAACGGCGGAAAAAGCGGCAACATCGCCCGCCGGAAGCGCAGCGCGGCGCCGTGCGGCGTCCGGTTAGGCGGGGGGCAGGAAACGAGAAGCGTGGAGCAAAAAACCATTGGCGCTTCCAGATGTTCGCCGGCGTCCGGGATTTCCAAGGCAAAGCAAGCCGCAGAGGACCTCATCGCCTTTGGAGAAGCCAACCTGCTCTGGAACTGGAGAAACCCGTGGCTGCTCAACTGGAGGCGGGGCATACGGGGTCTTGAGTATGGCACTCTATATGTAGCGCTCTGCTACATGGCGGACCTCGAGCAAAAATTAGCGGACCAATCCGATTCAAGGCCGGGCCCGGCGGTCTTCGGCGCGAACTGGCCGGAGACGGGCAAGAGGCTGGAAGAAAAAACCCTGGAATTCTGCGCTCTTGCAAAGCGGTTGCTTTTTGAGGAAAAAATCGCCACCGGGACGGGAACGGTCAGCAAGCTTGGAAAAGTGAACGAAAAGGTCGATCCTCTCCGCAGTTCGCTCTTCGGCAATAGAATGAACCCCGGCGGCCTGTGCGGAACGCTTTTCGACCTGATCGACGGAATGCTCCTGGATTTGATCCGGGGGGCCTTTCCCAGGGCTGAACCGCCCTTCGCTCCCTGAAGCGCTGAGAACTGAACGGAAAAACAGCGTCCTGCTTCCTCAGTCCTCATACCTTGGTCCTCCTGCCTCAGTCCCAATGGTTCCGGGCTCCAGTAATACTTGACAATTTAGACAAGATACGTGATTTATATCATGTCGATCAGAAGATATCATGAAGGGAGAATTACGGTATGAAAGCAAAAGTGACAGCACGGGGCCAGGTTTCGATTCCGGCTGAAATAAGGAGAAAATTCAATATAGAGCCGGAATCAAGGGTCGAATGGATTGTGGAGGGCAGTGTTATAAAGGTTGTCCCCCTTCCCAAAGATCCGGTTGCGGCATTCAGGGGTCGCGGCTCCGGAAGATATTCCACGGAGCAACTGATCGAAGAGAGGCGTGCAGAGAGAAAAGATGAAGATAAAAAAGATGAAAACAACTGAATTATACGTGTTGGATACCTCTGCGTTGTTGACCCTGTGGAATGATGAAGAAGGGGCTGATTTAGTGGAAGATATTTTGCGTTCGGGCGCACATGTTTGCGTTTCCTTCATGAGCTGTATGGAAAGCCGGTACCGGATATGGAAAAACAGAGGCAGGGCGGAATCCGATGAGTTCGCGAAATATCTTGATCTTCTTCCATTGAAGAGAATAAACATCACCGATGCGATCTTCGAAAAGTCCATCGAGATAAGGGCCGCGAAAAGTCTCTCTATCTGTGACAGTTGGATTGCTGCAACGGCTGTTGCAGCGGACGCCGTCCTGGTTCATAAAGACCCGGAGTTCGAGCAACTGAAAACAATCGTGAGGCTCAAACCATTGCCCTATAAACCTGTCACGAAAAAAAAGGAATAGAGATAGTCAGGCATGACAACTTCTTACGAGGAATAGAGAAGAGCAGGACAGGTCCGCCTTCAGGCGGAGGGTTGAAATCCGTTAAGGCGGGCCTGATTCAAAAAAGAACCGGCCACCCTCTTGCAGCAGGTGGCCGGATTTTGCCGGCTAATTCGCTTTAACGGCGTCCGGCGCCGAAATAACGGGCGTCCC
This sequence comes from uncultured delta proteobacterium, assembly GCA_963805125.1. GTDB lineage: Bacteria > Desulfobacterota > Syntrophobacteria > Syntrophobacterales > Syntrophobacteraceae > SbD1. Next base: position 239,362 of record CAWDTD010000006.1, read on the forward strand.
GGCATCGTCCTTAGCATCTCCGTCTGCGGCCGGCGCCGCAGGCGGGCTTTGGACCGCGCGCACGGCGACCATGGTCTCGCAGGTCGGGCTTTTGATCTGAAGAGAAGGCAGAAGGCCGGGTTCAGTTTCCTTTATGATCTCGTCGACATCTTTGAGGTCCAGTGTCTCGCGCTCGAGCAGGGCGTGTGCGATCCTTTCGAGCAGATCGCGGTGTTCGGACAGCATATGGCGGGCACGCTGATAATTCTCATCGACGATTCGCCGCACTTCCTCGTCTATGTTGAGTGCGGTCTGTTCACTGAAATCCCTCTGGTGGCCAAGTTCGCGGCCAAGGAAAGGCGCTTCTTCGCGCCTGCCGAAACTCACCGGCCCCATCTTTTCGCTCATCCCCCATTCGCAAACCATGCGCCGCGCGATCTGGGTCGCCCGTTCGATGTCGTTGGCGGCCCCGGTGGTATTCATATTGAACGAAATCTCCTCGGCGACGCGGCCTCCCATGAGAATGGCTATGCTGTCCAGCAGGAAGTCTTTGGGATAGGTGTGGCGGTCATCCTGGGGCAACTGCTGGGTAAGTCCGAGAGCACGTCCGCGCGGGATGATAGTGACCTTGTGCAACGGGTCCGCACGGGGAAGCAGTCTTGCGACCAGAGCGTGTCCCGCTTCATGGAATGCCGTGACGCGCTTTTGCTCGTCGCTCAGGATCATGCTCTTTCTTTCGAGTCCCATCATGACCTTATCCTTGGCTTCTTCGAAGTCGCACATTGCGATAAGGTCCCTATTTTTTCGGGCAGCCAGAAGAGCGGCCTCATTGACCAGGTTTTCCAGGTCGGCCCCGGAAAATCCGGGCGTACCCTTTGCCAGGGTCTGAACGTCCACGTCCGGAGCAAGCGGTTTGGCGGCGCAATGGACTTTGAGGATGCCTTCTCTGCCCCTGATATCGGGCACCGGGACCACAACCTGCCTGTCGAACCTGCCCGGACGAAGCAGGGCCGGGTCGAGAACGTCTGGCCTGTTGGTCGCGGCGATCAGGATCACGCCCTCGTTGGACTCAAAGCCGTCCATTTCGACCAGGAGCTGATTGAGAGTCTGCTCGCGCTCATCATGCCCACCGCCAAGACCAGCGCCGCGATGCCTTCCCACAGCGTCGATCTCGTCGATAAAAATGATACACGGAGCATTTTTTTTGCCCTGAAGGAACAGGTCGCGCACACGCGATGCGCCGACGCCAACGAACATTTCAACGAAATCCGAGCCGCTTATCGAAAAAAACGGAACTCCCGCTTCACCCGCGATGGCCCGCGCAAGAAGAGTCTTGCCCGTACCGGGGGCGCCCACCAGCAGGACGCCTTTTGGGATTCTACCCCCGAGCTTGGTGAATTTCTTCGGGTCCCTCAGAAACTCCACTATTTCTTCCAATTCTTCCTTGGCCTCGTCCACTCCGGCCACATCATTGAAAAGCACCTTCTTGGAGCTTTCGTTAAGCAGACGCGCGCGGCTTTTGCCGAAGCTCATCGCCTTTCCGCCCCCGATTTGCATCTGGCGCATGAAGAAAATCCACACTCCTACCAGAAGCAGCATCGGCAGCCAACTGACAAGAACGTTCATGTACCAGGGGGATTCTTCCTCGGGCTTGGCCTGAATGTTGACCCCATGGTCCCTCAAAATCTTGATCATGTCAGAATCACGTGGAACAAAGGTCTTGAACGTCTTCCCATCGGTGAAAGTGCCGACCACATGATCGCCCTGGATGGTCACCTGGGCAACATCGCCTTTCTGGACTGAAGCCAGGAATTGACTGTAAGTGGTCTCGAGGCTGGAGTGCTGCGGCTGGTGAAACATATTGAAAAGAAGAATCACCATCAGGCTGATTACCAGCCAGAGAGCCAGATTCTTATAAAATGGACTCAATTAGGAAGCCTCCTAACAGATGTCGGGTATCGGCTATCGGAAAAGCCCGGGGGCAAATCAGACTTCTGAGGGTCGAGGTGCGGCAGCCGGGTCCGATACCCGTCTAACGATATCCGAATCGGAAAAACCAACAAGTTTCATCCAGCGCTTCAGGATGAGGCGCCAACACAACATTATCACTCATATCGGCATTTATGTCCAGTCACTGTAAACAGAATTGAAAAAAAGGTCCTCGGAATGTTAAGAAGCGTGGAGCAGTGCCCCCCACACCCCCTTCGCCGCTGCGCGGGGCGGCGGGGCCGCCAGCCAAGTTGCCCGCTCAAGCCTTTGGCGGCGGGCTCCAGAGGTCCAGCGCAACACGGGGGCGGATCTCCACCCCTCGCGAGGCGCCAAGCGCCCGGCCTCACGCGCTTGCGCGTGTGCGTCTGGCGGAGCCTGGAGATTGAGGGGAAACATTCCCCCGCTCTTTTCCATTACTTCAATTCATTACGCCGACTGTTTTGCCCGAAATCTTCTGGGGTCTATTCCGTATTTTTCGACCTTGTACTGAATGATCCTTTTGGTCGTACCGAGCAGGCGGGCGGCCTGGGACTGGTTTCCGCGCACGTCCTTGAGGGCGTCGGTAATGAGGTCGCGCTCGAAAGCGCTGGTGAGCGCTTCGAGTTTTCCACGGCTGACATTCTGCATACCTTCGGGTTTCATCTGGAGAGTGGGAGGCAGGTGCCAGGAATCGATCGCGTTTTCCTGCGACAGCAGAACTGCGCGTTCCACACAATTTTCCAGTTCGCGAACGTTTCCGGGCCAGTGGTAGGACATCAGCATGTCTATGGCGCTCGTGGTGATTCTTTTTATGTCTTTGGCGAACTCGCGGGCGTACTTCAAAACGAAATAGTCGGCCAGCAGCAGGATATCGGGTCCGCGCTCGCGAAGGGGCGGCAGATAGATGGGGAACACATTGAGCCTGTAGAAGAGGTCCTGGCGAAAAGCGCCCTGGGAGATCTCCAAATCGAGGTCCTTGTTGGAGGCCGTTATAACCCGGACATCCACTTTTACGGTCCTCGAGGAGCCAAGCGGTTGGAACTCCCTTTCCTGCAAAACACGAAGGAGCTTAGCCTGGGCAATCGGCGAAAGCTCTCCCACTTCGTCGAGGAAGATGCTCCCGCCCTGCGCCTCCTCGAATCGCCCGCGCCGCCGTGTTATAGCCCCGGTGAATGCGCCCTTTTCGTGGCCAAACAGCTCGCTTTCGAGGAGCGTGTCAGGCATTGCCGCGCAATTCACCTGAACCATGGGCGCACCGGCCCTGCGGCTGTTCTCGTGTATCGCCTTGGCCACCAGTTCCTTTCCGGTGCCGGTTTCACCGGTTATCAGCACAGTGGTGTTCGTGTCGGCAACCTGGTCGATCAGGCGAAGAACTTCCTGGATTACCTTCGAGCGGCCGATTATGTTGGTCGTGGGACGCCTGGCCTCTGCGAGCATGCGCCTCAGACGCCTGTTCTCCTCCTCGACTGCACGGAAATGGACCACTTTGCCAAGCAATTCGGCAACCGCGCTCAATATGGCGACTTCCTCGCCGATCTCTTCGACCTGGTGAGCAAGCTTGTCCGCAGAAAGAATGCCGACGCAGCGTCCCTGGTAGAAGATGGGGACGCACAAAAAGGCCAGCTCGGCCCTGTTCAAAGATTTGCGCGCTCCGGTCCTGTCCAGGAAAAGAGTCTCCTTGCCCAGGTTGGCTATTGCCATGGGACGTCCGGTCTGAGCCACCTTCCCGGTGATTCCCTCGCCCGGCCGGTAACAGATTTGCCCGGTTTCCACATCGACCCCGCGGGCAACATCCAGCCATGCCTCACCGGTCTGTAAATCCAGCACGGAGATCATCCCGCGCTCCATTCCAAGGCGCGTGCTGAGAACGTCGAGAGTTTCGTGCAACTGGTCCTTCAGCTCGCTCGAACGGCAAAGGACCCTGGCTATCTCGTGCAACGCTCTCAGTTCAATCAAACTATAATCGTCGGGCATCTTTAACCTGCTTCCGATATCGAGATTGTTTATTTTTATGTCAGGAGAGATCGGGAACAGGAATAACAAATTTGAACAAAATTGTCACTGATTTTAGTTAAGCGGGGAGCGATGAGCGATGAGCGAGGAGCGAAAAGTGTTTTGCTCCCTGCTCCCCGCTCCCGATTCCAGATCATATGTCCAAAATAATGAAGGTCTGCCAACCGCGCGGGGTGTGCTCGACTTTGAACCTGTGGAGGGTCACCGCTTTTACGTCAACGATCAGTTCGTGCCGCCCGGGGTCGATCTGCTCACCCCAGCCGGTTGCTTTTACCGAGTAAAGCCCATTGACGTGTGTGATTTTCGCATTCTCGATTCGAAGAAGGAGCTGTTCGGCGTCCTTAAAGAAGATGATTTCCTGAAGCAGATTGAACAGGAGCATATCGATGGCCTCGGAGCTGATTTCGATATCGCGCCTTTGCCTGCGGTCGATTTTTTCAAGATCTGCGACCATCACGTTCATTGTGGCTTCGGCCGCAGATATGAACATCTCTTCGAGTGTTTCCCCCCAGGCTTGGAAGGCAACATCGGCTATGGCGATTTCATCAAGAAATTCAAAAGGCATCTGTGTCACCCGGCTTCACAGTCGTGGAGCCTGTTTTCTATTTCCCGGCGGCGCCTGTCAAGATCGGGGCCGATGAAGACCAGTTCGGTCCTGTCCACGTTAAATTCCTCGAAATCGGCCCGCCCGACGACGTAATTGAAGAGGCGGCCCCCATCTTCGAAGCGCACGAAACCTTTGGCGCGAATAATCTCCTCGGGAAGTTCGCGAACGAGGCAATCGAATTTTTCTCTATCGAGGGTCTTCCCTGTGGTCCAGGCAAATGAATGAAGTGGAACCGGGGGCGGCGCGGCCGCCTCGCCGCCCGAAGGGCGTTGGGGACCGGGCGGGCTCTGCCCGAAGAGCATACTTGTGTCCACGCCGCAGTTCACGGTCCTCAGGAATGCGGCGCGCTCATTGTGCTTCCTGGTCTGCGCCTCGACGGTTTCAGCCTCGGCCGGCGTTACGAGGTCGACTTTGTTTATCAGGATTATGTCGGCTGAGGCTATCTGAGTCCTGGATGTGTACCCGACATGGGGGTGTCTGGTCCCCAGATACGCATCCACGATGCAAACGACGCTGTCGAGCCGGACTTCCGGAAGGTTGTCCTCGACTTCGAAGACCAGGGCGTCCGACTCGGCTACGCCCGTGGCCTCCACTACGATTAAATCAGGCCCGATTGTTTCGATTATCTCCCTTACGGCAGCTTCGAACTCCCCCGTCATGGAGCAGCAGACGCACCCGCCGGCAAGCTCGATAATATCGATATTTTTCCCGCTGACCACCCTGCTGTCGATCGCCAGTTCGCCGAACTCGTTCATGAGCACAGCGATGCGAAAGGGCGCAAACTCGAGGATACGCCTGAGCAGGGTCGTCTTGCCGCTGCCAAGACTTCCGGTAATGAGCACGATCGGAGTTTTTGGGGCATCGGCCATTGCTAAAACTCAGGCGTCAGCGGCCAGTCTTCAGTGGTCGGAAAAAGCTTTTCTCCGACGACTGACCACTGGCCACTGTCGTCTCATCCCTTGACATTTCCCACCGGCACGAACCGGGCCACCCTCTTGCTGATGCCGGCCGCCTCGGTGGCTTCGACTACCTCGTCGATATTCTTGTACGCCGGTCCGGCTTCCTCGGCCAAACCGGACCAGGAGGCCGTCCTGACGTAGATGCCGCGGCGCTCCATATCCTGCTGGAGCGTCTTGCCGTGGAACATTCTCTTTGCCTGGCGGCGGCTCATGGTCCTGCCGCTCCCGTGGGCGGTGCTGAAAAACGTCTGGTCTCCCGAACCTACCCCGGCAAGAAGGTAAGAGCCGGTCTCCATGCTTCCACCGATAATCACCGGCTGCCCGCTTTTGCGATATAGCGCCGGAAGCCCTTCGGCGCCCGGCCCGAACGCCCTGGTCGCCCCCTTGCGGTGAACCAGCAGGCGCTGTTGCCGGCCGTCGACGGTGTGGGTTTCGAGCTTGGCCGTATTGTGAGCGACGTCATATACCTGGCGCAGTCCCAAATCGGCGGGGTCCCTTCGAAGCACGTCCGAGAAGACCTCGCGAATCCTGTGCAAAATTACCTGCCGGTTTGCGAAAGACATGTTGATCGCGCACTTCATGGCGGCGAAATAGTCCTGTCCTTCGGGGGAAAGGAAAGGGGCGCAGGCGAGTTCTCGGTCGAGTATCCTGATGCCGTATTTTGTCTCCATCACCTTCAAAAACACCTGGAGATAGTCGGTTGCGACCTGGTGACCGAAGCCGCGGCTCCCGCAATGAAACATGATCACCACCTGGTCGGGAATGCTCAGTCCGAAAGCCTCCGCCAGTTCGGGGTCGAAGATATTTTCACGCCGGGCTACCTGGATTTCCAGATAATGGTTGCCGGAGCCGAGAGTTCCGATTTGTTTGTATCCGCGCTCGATCGCCTTCGGGCTTACCCTGGAGGCGTCCGCGCCGCTTATCATGCCAAATTCTTCGGTACGCTCGAGGTCCTCCTCCCAGCCGTACCCGTTTTGGACGCACCACCGGGCGCCCTTTTCGACCAGGGTGCGGAACTCGTCATGCGAGAGTTTGAGAAATCCGCTGCTGCCCACCCCGGCCGGGACCCGCTGAAAGAGACGGTCCACCAGCTCTTTGATGTGCTCTTTTATTTCATCGTAGGTAAGACTGGTCAGCACGAGCCGCATGCCGCAGTTTACGTCGAACCCGATTCCGCCGGGCGAGATCACCCCGGAGCGCTCGTCCATTGCGGCGACCCCTCCGATCGGAAAGCCGTATCCCCAGTGGCCGTCCGGCATGCAGAGGGCGTATTTTTGTATGCCGGGCAAGGTGGCGACGTTTGTCACCTGGTCCACAACCCCCTCATCCATTTCCGCCACCAGCTTTTCGCTGGCATAGATGCGGGCTGGAACGCGCATTCCTTCCTTATAGCTTGCCGGAATCTCCCAAACGGTGTCCGATATTCTTTGGAGCTTGCTTATAATGGCCATTGGTCTTTACCTTCATCAAATTCAGGAAGGCGGGGGAAATTCAGCTTGGCCCCGGGCTGGTCATCCGTTTAATATACTGATCGAAAAGCCGATTGTCCATCCGGCTGCCTTACGCGAATACTTGGTGTTAGAAATCATGAGCATGAAGAAATATCCGCCGCGCCTTATATCCCTCGGAAAAAGGCTTAGGAAAAGCTCGATTCGGTGCGTGGGCGTGAAACCGAACTGGAGCGACTACCCGGAAGAGCTGCAAAGAGAAATCCTTCTTGCCGAAAAGATATGCTACCCCGGTCCGGTTTACTGCGAGATTTTCCAGGCAGCGGGACTGGATGTTTTTCCACGAAACTATTACCACTTTCTCGGCGCCAAGATAGCGCAGACGGACCTTTTCAATCTGCTCGAAATACCCCATCCGAGGACTCGAATCTATTGGGGACGTGACCTGTGCGAACGGATAGAGAGCGATTTCAGCTATCCCTTCGTTGCAAAAACCCCCACCGGCTCATCCCAGGGCAGGGGCGTCTTCCTGATCCGCCGCCCGGAAGAACTCTCCCGGTATCTGAGGACCCACAATCCGGCATACATTCAGGAGTATCTTCCGATAGAGCGCGATTTGAGGGTGGTGATCATAGGCGGCAAGCTGGTTCACGCTTATTGGCGCATCCACAGGGAGGGCGATTTCAGAAACAATGTCTCCCTGGGGGGGACTGTTTCGTTTGAGGACATTCCTGCCGCTGCGCTCGATTTTGCCCTGACGGCGGCCCGCAGGTGCGGCTTCGATGAAGTGGGCCTCGATATCTGCGAGCACGCCGGAAAGTACTGCGTCCTGGAAGCGAACATGGTCTTCGGCCAGGAAGGATTCAGGAAAAAAGATCTGGATATCCACAAAATAATCGCGGACCTGTTCGATTCAGGGGGTGGTGTGTGGTACAAAAGAACGGGAGGTATCGAAGGTGACATTTGATCGCATCACTGTTGATCCTGCTCGTATGAACGGCCAACCCTGTGTGCGCAACATGCGTCTAACTGTGCGGCGTATTGTTGAGTTGGCAGCCTTCTACCCGGACCGTGAGGAATTGCGCCGCGAATATCCCGAGCTTGAAGATGAGGATATCCGGCAAGCTCTCCTCTACGCCGCGGCACACCTCGATGACCGTGTTCTCGACCTCCGGCCAGGCCATGAAACTGCCGCTTGATCAGGGACTTCCACGATCGGCGGCAAAACTGCTGAACGACGCCGGAATAGATACGGTCCACGTCGGCGAAATCGGCTATTCCACAGCCGATGACGCCGCTATTCTCATGAAAGCACGAGCCGAGCTGCGCATTGTAGTCACTGTAGATGCGGACTTTCATGCTCTTCTTGCACTGTCACGGGCAACAACCCCCTCCGGTATTCGTATCCGTATAGAGGGGTTATACGGGGAAAAGGCGGCGGACTAGATACAGGCAGTTCTCACACGCTGTGCTGAAGACTTGAAGCAAGGGGCAGTCATAACGGTGCAGCCGGGGCGGATACGAATTCGTCGCCTGCCATTACTTCCGTGAGTCGTTCCTCGTTCCCCCTGATAGCTTCGCAGTCAATAGTGATTAGTGAATAATGAACTCGCCTGCGCCAGGGAGGAGTCCCTTACCCTCACAGCCATATTTTAGAGGGTGAAAACGGCCATTTAAGGCAAGTCTTCCACCCAGCAAAGGTTTCCTCCGGCGAGGCGCCTATTGGCAATATTGTCATAGAAGCGCCGGCCGGCTGTAACCATCTGTCCGCGCCCGCAGCGAACAAGCAAAGATAATAATTTAAGAGTAATCCATGCCGAAATCTGCCGCCAGGGCGGGCGAAACGCTGCCCGCCATCACATTGGGGGCAGTAAAGCGCTTGAATCTTCGCATGGTGATTTCGTTTTTGTCCCACCTTAAACAGGTCTTGCTCCATTCCACGGGCTATATCCAAAATCTGAGGATGAGTCACCTTCTACCAAGTTGCGCTCAAAGAGGTAAAACCTCCATTCACAAAATCCCCCCTGCCCTCCTTTAGAAAAGAGGGGTTCCAATCGCCAATTCTTACCCGTATGGGCGCAACTTGGTATTCGAGGTCTTCAGCCCCGTTACAGAAATCCGCGGAAAATCAGGATTGGATAGAGCCAACACCGGAGATACACAGATCATGTGTTAAAAAATCCGGAAGTTCACATATTGGCAAGCAAAGTGGACTGTCTCCGATCCTTAGCTAAAGGCACATTCAACGAATTTGTTACGTACAGCGACAAGGAAAATGGCAAGGGTGCCGCGGGCCATTTTTAGAACTTGCTCGCATAAAAGGGAGTAACTATGTCGTGTGAACTGAATCTGAGCAGCATGTCCCCCATCCAGCAGAGAAAAAGTTTAACCTTTTTGTCAGGTAACTATTTTCAAGATCAAGGGGAATGCATATCTGAGGCTGGGAATGGTTTTTACTTTGTGCGATATATAGGAGAGCTCATCGTAGAGGGTTGAGCCCTTTACGATCAGATATTGTGATCACCAGTGCTGTCGAGAATTCTTGCCCGTATTGGTAGATCTTACACCTGACCGATAACTGTACCTGTGCACCCCGATTCGTAGCCGGGAAGAGATGAGAGTTCCTCGCGCAGGGATCGTGTCTGCAGCACATCGAGGATGACCTTGACGGCCGGAAGGTCCAGAAAATCGTTAGGGATGACCAGATCGCAACGCACTGCCTCCATGGGGATAAAGTCCAACCCATAAGCGGCAGCAATGGCTCGAAGCCCCAGAGCCGCATCAGCCATGTTGAAAGAAACCGTCTGAGCACACAGGTTGTGGGTTGAAACCTGATTATCGTATCCTCTGATACGTTCGCCGGTAAGACCCGCTTGAGCCAGGCGCTCATCGAGCAGGATGCGCAGAGCGGCGCCGGGTTCGCGGTTTACAAATCTGGTCCCTTCTTTGGCAAGATCGGCGACTGTCCTGATTTGATGCGGATTTCCCGGCGCAACCATCAATCCCTCCTCAAAGAACGAGAAAGCGATTACCATTGCCTTCGAGCCTGATAAAACCTTCCTGGCAAGCGCTAAATTGGATTCAACCGATGGGAGATTGTGCAGATGAGTCCCGGCAATATGTGCATGGCCCGCCGCAAGTCTTTCCAATGCGAGATGACTTGACGCAAATCGGCAGTGGACGCTTGCACCAACCGCACACCGGGATGCGTGTGCGCCCAGAATGGCAAAGGCGGGATCACAACCGAGCAGCATAACTTTCTTCTCCAGTTGATCACCACTTTCGAGGAGTTGCATATGGCTGCAATCGGGCGACAGCAAGCCGTCGGCGGCCTGAAACCCTTCACTCAATAACCACTTACCGTCTAAAGGATAGGCGATAAGCCTCCCGCGCACTCGAGCCACCGAGACCCTGGTGTTCACCATGCCCGCCGTTTCGACCAGCGTTACGGGCCTTTCATCTTCGGAGTCATTCAGGGCGAAGATGTTTTCGACCCTGCAGTTCAACTCTTTTGCGATCCGAAGCGCCAGGGCAGTATTGGGCACATACCGCCCGGTCTCCATGTCATAGACGGCCTGCCGCTTGACCCCTACACTGGCGGCCAGTTCGGTTTGAGAAATCCCTTTGGCTTTGCGAATCGATCTGAGGTTACAGACCACTTGCTCTTTGATGACTCTCATGGCAGTTCTCCTCTCGGCTTTAGACGGGTGCGAAATGAGAAATGCTGCAATAATGTAATCTTTAACCGCAGAACGCAAATTTTGCCATCACAATTATCAGGCCAGAATCAGTTCGATATTTTCCAATCCTTTCACATACCTCGACCCGGTAAAATAGTCCTCTGCAGAGATGAGCTCCAGGCGGCCATGTTCTGCGAGCAATGATTTGCCGTCCCTTTCGATCAGCACCATGATGCCCCCGCCCACCGCGGTATTGAATATCTCCTGCCAGGAAAAAACCACTTTGTAGCCGTCGCTGCCAGAGGCAACAACGAACATCTTTTTCGTATCATTGTGCTCCTCCTTTATCACTTCAGCCTTTCCGATTATGTTTTCCAAAAGCACTCCCCTGCAGCTTTCGATTCGACCCTCGGGGATTCCGGTCCCGCAAATTATGGGAATGTCTTTTATCTCCTCGGTATCCATCGAACACAGTTCTTTCATGGAAAGCACCAGAGGCTGCCTGACTCTTCCGGTTACGCGGAGCGCGCCGGCCCCCGGAGGGTCACGCATGTCAACCTGCTGACTTTGAATCTCAGGCTTCATTGAAACCTCCTGTTTATACTTTCGAAATTTGAAGTCTTTCTACCTGGTCAGCCGAAACCGGATCGGCAGATCCACCCATGTGGCCACCGCATTTCCCCTATAGCGGCCGGGTTTGAACCGCCACTTGTCAAGGGCTTCCATTGCGCTTTGTTCGAAAAACCCCGGAGGGTCGGCTTCGAGAACTGACGCTTTGGCGACCTTTCCATCGGTCTTTACGAGAAACCGGAGAACCACTCTGCCGCAGATCCCCATTTGCAGCGCCTCCGATGGGAATTCCGGCTCGACTTTTCGTATCGGAACCGGGGGTGTGTCGACCTGCTTCAAACCAAATTCACCCGAGCCCCCGCCCCCTCGACCTGAACCTCTATTCCCCAAACCGGTTCCCGGGCCTGAAGACAAGCCGCCGGAACCGAGGTTGGGCTTATCCGGACCACCGCTGCCTCCTCCCGGCGCGGAGGAAGAAGTCATTGATAAAGACTTGCCGGTATAAGCCGCTGAGTTTGCCTGCGTTTCAACGGGAAGCGCCGTTTGGGCGGCGGCCGTCTGACGCTGGAGCGTAGGCGGCTTTTTCGGTTTAGTGTTACGTTGGAATCTTATTTTCGGGCTGATTTCACTTTTCTTCTTCACCGTTTCCTTAGCTTGACCGGCCTCGGGCAAAGCCGGTTGTGCCGGATCCGAGCCGGCGCCCCCCGATCCTCCACGCGCCCCTTCAGGGCCGCCTCCAGAGCGATCCAGTGCGACCATGTTGACCGTTATGAATGGCGGTTCGGGAATGGAAGGGCTGGAGGGAAAGCTTACCAGCACACACAGGGCGAGCACCGCTGCGTGAACGCCCAATGAGAATACAAATGCCAAAAAGAATTGCCGGCCCTGCGATCCGCTAAGCCGTGGCCCTTCAAAACCATCTTCCGAAAGCTCGACATCTTCTATCGGATTTGCAGCCCCTGAGGGATCCTCTTCAAAAGAGGTTTCGAGCATTTCAGCCGGATTCAGGCACACCGCCGCATCTCCTGCTCCGCCACCTGCGATCCAGTCGTTTTTTGGTTCGGCGGACAGCATCCCGGGAAGACAAAGGAGTCTTCGAAACCTGGCGGAGATCCCGAATCAAATCAGCGGCACGTTCAGATCCGGTGGCTTGAGCGTCTGTCCGGGCGGCCGTCCCACCGCATTCCACCACCTCGTGGCGGTTGGTCAAAACGGAACGGGGCAAACAGGTCTTCAAGCTCCCATTGACCTTGATAATGCTGATATCCGTATTGTAGAGCCGGCAGACGGTTTCCTCGTCCATGACATCTCCGGGGCTCCCATCGGCCACGACGGTCCCCCCTTGAAGCAGGATCACCTGGTCGGCTATCCAGAGAGCGTGGTCGGGAAAATGAGTGGACAGGATGAATGTATAGCCGTCGCTGGCAAGGCCTGCTATCTGGTCGAGCAGCCTTATCTGATTTCCAAAATCGAGGCCGTTTGCCGGTTCGTCCATGATCAGCGTGTCGGCCCCCTGCGCAAGCGCCCGGGCAATGAGGGTCAATTGGCGCTCGCCTCCGCTCACCTCGGTGTAGCTCCGATCCTTGAGATGCACAATGGAAAGCCGGTCCAGACACTGGAAGGCAATCCGCTCATCTTCTTTTGAGTACCTGGAAAAAAAAGACTTATGGGGGGTCCTTCCCATCAGAACGACGTCGAGGACGGTGTACGAGAAGGCCATTCTGTGCGTCTGTGGAACATAGGCGATCCGTTTGGCGATTTCCCTGGATGCCATCTGTGATATGGGTTTTCCCTCGAAGAGCACTGAGCCTCTTTGGGGTCGGCAAATGCCCAGGAGCACTTTCAGCAAAGTGGATTTACCGCTCCCGTTCGGGCCAAGCAGGGATACGATACGGCCTTTTTCAACCGAGATGGAAATATCTTTCAGCACTGGTGATCCCGAGTAACTGAAATAGACTCCCTCGGCCCGCATCAGCTCCATCGGCTCCATCCCTTCCTTGCAGCCCTCAGGAGCAAACAAAATACGGGAACGCCCACCAGCGACATGAGGATTCCCAGGGGGATTTCCACCTGGAAGAGGACCCTTGATATATCGTCCACAACGAGAATGAATATAGCGCCAATTACGGCAGCAACCGGCAGCAGAAGCCGGTTATCCGGTCCAACGAGCAACCGGGCCATATGAGGGGTCACCAGTCCCACCCAGCCCAACTTGCCGCACACGGCGACAGTCAGGCTGCTCATGATGGCTGAGACGACAATGAAGATCGTTCGAAGAGCAGACGTATTGATACCCAGGGAGCGGGCTTCCTCCTCTCCCATTGTCAGGACATTGAGGCGGGGAGACAGAGCCACGAGCAGGAAGACACCGGAAAGGATGGGAAACGACAGAACGATGACGGTCCTTGCGTCCGCAAGGGCGAATCCTCCCATGAACCAATAGTTTATGAGCGGAAGCTGACTGTATGGGTCCGCAAGGTACCTCGTCAGATAGGCAAGCGAATTGAAGATTTCGCTGCTTATGATGCCGCCCAGGACCAGCATAAGAATCCTGTCCCCGCGATAGAGTCCGGCGATGCCAAGTGCTGCCAGAACTGCCATAATACCGGAAATCGAAGCGCTCACCTGGACTGCAACCCAGCTAAAAGAGAGCACTGTGGCCAAACCAGCTCCGAAGGATGCTCCTGCGAGGATTCCAACCAATTCGGGGGAAATCAGGGGGTTGATGAAGATCCCCTGGAGCACGGCGCCGGAAACGGAAAGAGAGGCCCCGACGAGTAAAGCGCCCATAACCCGCGGCATCCTGATATGGAGCAGGACCGTCTTCAACCTGTCAAGACTCTGCGGGTCCATACTGCTTGCCCCCGGAAGTTCGTGAGCCACGAAACGAATTATCTCTTTCAGGCTGACCGGGAATCTGCCCAGGGTAAGAGATACGAGCACGCTCAAGACCAGCATGCCGAACAGCGTCGGTAAAAGGAGGCGCCGGTCTATCATTGCCGCAGAACCTCGCGCAGGGCCATGTCATCCAACTGGATGCCGAGGAACAGCCTGTAGAACTCCCTGGTCTCTCTGGCCGCATCGAAAGTAAAACGGTCCGGATACAAAAGGCTTGCAACCCATTTGATGCCAATGAGGCGCATGTAGGAAGGGGGCCGGGTGAACCAGTTGAAGGGGGCGTTGGGGATAAGATGGACCCTCTTGTTCTTTACCGCGCGAATGGACTGCCATTTGGCGTCGGTATATACGTGGTCGACAAATTCTTTCTCCATGGCCAGGATTACTTCCGGATCAGCCGCCGTCACCTGTTCGATGGAAATCCGCTCCATGCCGAAAGCATCTTTGGGTTCACACTGATAGATGTTTTTTCCGCCCGCCAGGTTGATCAGCTCCGTATGCATCGATTTGTCGCACTCGGTGCAAAGCCCGTCAGGGGCTTCCGCAAAATAGGCTGTGACTTTTTGGGCCTCCGGTATGGTCGCAGATATCGATTCGGTTTCTGCCAGAACCCGCGAAGCGTATTCACTCAGCGCCTGGGCGCGTTCTTCGCGATGCAGGAGTTTTCCCATGAAGCGAAAGGCCTCGGGATAGTCGCTCAATTGATCAAGTTTGACATAGACCGTGGGTATATTCAGCCGCCCGGCAGTTTGTTCGATAGTGTCAAGCATGGCCGATCGTTTCCACATCCAAACCACCATTACATCGGGTTTAACATCGAGGAGAGTCTCCAGATTGGGCGTCCGTCCCTGTCCGAACCATCCTCCAATAACGGGGAGCTTTTGCACGGTTGGGATAAGAAACCGCTTCTCACTCGGCCAGAGCGGAAAGTTCAATCCGGCAATGAGGGCCGGGTCTACGGCATAGATCATGTCGGTAGCCGGAGGTGAAGATCCGTATACTTTCGTGATAGTATCGGGCACGGACACCGTGCGCCCTGCCATGTCGACAATCTCCCGTCCCTCGGCATGTGCGAAGCCAAGGATCGCAAAGAGAATGAGAAAGAAAATTGTCCGTTTGAACGACGATGTGAACATTTGCTGCTTCCCTCCCTTTGGCTCAATCCTTCTCCCACCACAGGACCGCCCACCGCTCGACCACGCGGTAGGGCAGCTTCCAACGACCGCCATCCCGGACAAGGCAACGCCTCAAATAGTCCCTTAGTCTTTCTTCTTCCTGCGGAGTCATCTCATAAATCATCCATCGCACGGAATTGAGCGCGTCCTCGACATCCCCGTAGCTTTTTTCTTCCCTGTTGACCGTGAGGGAGACATTGGCATAGATGCCCATCTGGCGCAGCAGATTGTAGACAACGATGTAATCGGCCCCAAGGCAGAGCTTTCGGCCGACAGCTTCAAGAATTTTGCGGTCATAGGGGCCGTCGTCCACAAGCGTTGAGATATACACGTGCTTGTTCGCATGGCTTTGAAGCTTGAGCACAGCCTCTCGCAGATCATCCACAATGAGCGATCTCGAAGCGATAGCCACATCGTGGACTCCGATGCCGAGTTCGTCCCAGTCGTCTTCCCACCTTCCTTTTACAGCCCTGATATTTCCGATGCCCTGATTTCGGCAGCGTTCATCGAGAAGGGCAAGCATAACATCCGAAGAGTCGAGGGCCGTGATGGATTTTACCGAAGAAGCCATGGGCACGGCGAGGGTCCCGGCCGCGCACCCGATGTCCAGGACGCTCCAATGCGGTTGAGGTTTCATGATAGCCATGAACTGCCGGATGTAATCGCTTGCCGATGCATGGCGTGTAAATTCGGGCGCACGCATGTCCCAGAACTTTGGCTTGTGCACCGGGACATGCTTTTCGGCTCGTGTCTTCCTCCATATCTCGTTCCAGTCAACCAACGTCGTTGTCATTGTGCTTCACCTATGCAAAAGTGTAGTAACAGCCGCCTTGAGCGCATGGTTTGCAGAGCACGTCTCCGTTCACCTTTACCTGACGCATGTCGTTCACTTTCTCACCGCATCTGCTGCATATGACCGTTTCCTTCAGTTCTCCCGGCAGGTCTTGCGGCCTTATTTCGACTTTTACCTTCTGAATGGCCAGAAGCTCTTCTTCAGGCAGGGCGACCATTGCCGCCAGGTTTGCCTGCTGTTCATCTTTTTGGTGAACGCCGGTTTTTGCGATCCGTTGAACCTTGTCGAAGCATTCCGCCCTGACACTGATTCGCACGGCCCTTGCGGTCCGAGTATCGACGAAAGTGGCAGCCGTCTTGCCGTAATCCATCATTTTGATGCTGCGCTTGCCGGGGGTCCTCCCGCTTACGGAAATTATGGCGTCTACAACGCACCGGTCAGTCTCGACAAATATGACCAGGTCCCTGCCTTCGTTTCCCCTTGAGTCCCTGATCCCCAATTCCCTTAAGCCTGCCATGGCCATTTTTACGCCAAGAACCTGCCCGCCGCAGAGGTGTCCGTGAAACCTCACCGCTTCATCCAACAACCTCTTAAAATCATCGTTCATTGCAACCTCCGGATGCGCTGCCATCAAAAGCGCCAATTTTGGTTGGCGGTTTTACCGCCTCCATGCGGAAGCCTGTTATCCGGGCCGGTCCAGCAGCGGGGCTATGGGTCCGCATACCGGGCGGGCCGCAGGATAACACGCTAGAGGCCGGCCGTAGCGTTCCGGCTGCGGATGGCGGTCGCAGCAGGCCGGGGGAGAGGGTCTGCCGCCGGGAATTTGTCAGAATTTGTATCTCATGTTCGCAAAATAGGTCCGGCCTGCCAGGGGGAACCCCTCCGTCAGCGACCAGTTCTCATCTGTTAAGTTGTTTATTCCGGCTTGAATCGTAATGCCTCTATAAACTTGGTAAATGGCCTTGATGTTAATTAACGTGTATGCCTCCGCCACAGACGGTGCATAGTTCGCATCGCTGTTCCGGTCGCCGTCGTATTCCACAGAGGTCAGGAGGCTCAATCCCTTGATGGGCAGGAAGTACTGCAGATAGGCAAAGACTTTGTCATGCGGGAGATCCGTCAATAGAAGGCTGTTGCTCTCGTTCTCGTATTGGAGATGGGTGTAGTTCACGCCACCTTTGAGGCATGTCAGTATTTGTCCGGATACAGCCAGCTCCACACCGTAAAAATTTACATTACCGATGTTCTGGTTCTGCTGGTAGACCCTACCGGGGTAGTATGGATCGGGGATCGTTGTATTTACCAAAAGTATGTAATCGCTGACGTCACTGTAGAATGCATTCGCGTCGACAGTTATTTTTTTGAAAAGAATGTCCTTATAGCCAAATTCATAATTTGTGGCATATTCGGGTTTCAGGTCCGGGTTCGGCAAAGCTTGGTTCAGTCTGTAGGAAAACTTGTCTTTTATTCCGGGAAGCCTTGACTTTTCTGCTACGGTGAAATGGAGCGTTCCCGTATCAGTAAGCTTATAGAAAATCCCGCCCTGCGGATTCCAGGTATCGGCAGAGCCAAGTGGAAAGCTGACCAATTTGTTAGTGCTTGACAGGTTCTGGGCTTCAACGGTATCCACCCTGTCATAGCTTATTCCCACGATCGAGTAGATCCTGCTCGTAAAGTCGATTGTATCCTCCAGCGCTACCGAAAAGTTCTGGTCTTCGAAACGCTGAATCGGCTGAACCGGTATGGTCTCCCACTGCGTGTGAACGTCGTCTTTGAAGTGGAATGCGGCCTTGATGAAATTGTTGTCCAACTCCTTAGTGCCGGCTTCTATGGATCCGCCCCAGGTAGAGTCGGCATAGAAGCTTTCGAATGCATATTTTTTCGTTATTGTGGTGTATGTATCGTTGTCATAGCTGTAGATTGCATTATCGAAGGTGTCGTAAAATGCGGTCGTCTTCACGTAACTTTTGTCACGGATTGATGTGTTTGAATTGAAGTGAACGCCCTCTACGTCCCAATAAGGCCATTTCCAATATCTGACCATATCATTCGGATCGGTTCCCGTGTAAGGCGGGACCCCCTTCTCCGCATGCTGATCCATGAACGATATGGCATACTCGTCAGTAGCATTGGGCGTCAGCCCGAGTTTCAAATTGCCTTGCAAGTCACGTTGATATGAATTGTCCCTTTCTCCCGCACCCTGTAACCTCGTCGGCGTGAAACCACCCGACAGATCGAAGTAGTCGCTGCTAACGTAAGAAGCACCACCCTGGATGTACCACTTCCCCTGGTTGCTTCCGAAATTGCCCCAGGCGTTGTATGCATTTCCCGAACCATAGCCCGTGCCTGCGTCCACCTCGAATTCCCTCTCGGGTCTTCGGGTGATCATGTTGATTGCGCCGCCCATTGTGTTGGGTCCGTAGAGAACGGAAGTAAACCCCTTGGATACCGTAATTTCCGAAAGGTCGAACGTCTTGAAGCGTGCCAGGTCCGGATAGCCGTCATAAGGGACATATATGGGAATCCCATCGAGGAAGATCGGCACATGCTTAATGTCGAAGCCTCGGATGTAGACATCCTCTTCGTTTCTTGGCCCCATTTGATATAGAGTCACGCCAGGCAGAAGATTTAGGGCGTCGGCCACGTTGTCCCTGTTGAAAAGATGCATTTCGTCGAAATAAATCCTTTCTACCGTCGTGTTTTTGTTTTCCTCCTCTTTTCTGACCACTTCGACTTCACCCAATTGGAATACACGGTTTTTTTCGGCCTTACCCTGTTCGGTCTGGTCTCCCCGGGTCTGTGCCACGCTTTGATCGCTTTGAGACTGCGATCCGGCTGGATTACCCTGGACCTGCGATGGGGTTTGGTCCTCCTGACCATGCACTAAAGGAACAATCCCCCCCAAAGACACCAAGACTCCCAACGCCAGCACTCCTGCACCCCTTAAAAAGCCACCCATACCATCTCCTCCTCAACCGTTCATTTTGATATCAAGAGTTGCGCCCCTCCTACGCTAGATGAACGTACACGGCGGGTAGAACACATACCGGGAAATCCTCTTCGATCCGCAATCAGCGGCCTGCAAGACCGCCGGCCAAGACTTCTTCAGCCCGCCCACCCGTGAGGCGACCGGCTGTCCGCCCACCCGGGCCGGCAGCCGGACTTCCCGTCTTGATTTTAGAACGGAGAAGGAGTAAGTATTGTCTATACACGACATAGTGTACCGGTTAGACGCTATTATAGTATGTTATAATTGTCAATTAGTATTTTATAAATTACTTTATTCGGTGCCAGTGCCCGCCCGAGGGTGTGGCCTGCCGAAGCCGGAAAGGATAAAGGAGCTATTGGGGAAGAAAGGTTTACGTATGCGGTTGGTCCATCGGGAAATCTTATGGTATGCAGCGCAAGGCTCGTGATGCGTGTATGGTTACTGCACACGTGGAGTTGCCTGAATTGCTGATGGCAATGGGAGGTTGAATCCATGCAATTGATACGGAATCTGTACGACCATTTCTACGAAAAAGCGCACGAGACAAAAGTGGCCCGTCTGTCCGTCGGCCTGAGCTACACAGCCGTCATCACGGATGATGGCGGAATCGGGATTGCTTACACTTATGCAGGCGATAACCCTTGTTGTTCGATGAACAAAGACTATCGGGACTATGAAGGCGAACGGGCGATCGAACTCCTGGGACAAATTAAAAGTCCCGCGCCGCTGCATCGCAGCATGGGACTGGCTCTCATCAATGCGTTGAACTATCACGAGGCCTGCGAGTTTCCGGAGGATTCAACGGATAGCATTTGGATGGATTCTTTCGGAATCGGCTGTGAAACCCGCGTGGCAATGGTGGGATTTTTTCGACCTCTTATGAGATTGTTTCAGGACCGGGGAGCCGTGGTGGAAGTGCTGGATGACCTCCAGGGTGTTGGAGAGCAAAGCAGCTTTTACAGGAAACTGGAAGGATGGGCGGAGGTCTTGTTGCTCACCTCGGCTTCCATTTTAAACAAAAGCACCGAGGAAGTACTTGAACACGTCGCCCCCGGCGTTAAAGCCGTGATGCTTGGACCGAGCACTCCAATGGTTGCGGAAGCATTCAGCCATCTGCCGGTCCAAATACTGGCAGGGACCATTGCCGTGGACAAGGAAGGTGTCTTGAAAGCCATACGGCATGGCGCGGGGACTCCTGTAATTCATCGGTTCAGTCGCAAGATCTATGTGACGTTGCCGGGCGGCCCGCGCAGGTCTCTTTCCGGACACACTGGCGCAATCTAGGGCAGGGCTGTTCCCTGCCCCCGGTCCGATGGGCGTCTACCCGTATATGACAAGAACCGGCACCATCTGTGGAGGGCGATTATGATTGGGAAGCGGACGCCTCGATGTTTGGTCGTGTTTGTGGCATTCGTCCTGACTTTTCCCTTTGTTTTGCAAGCTCGCACACGGGCGGCCGGGACGGTGACCGTATTTGCAGCCGCATCGCTGACAAACGCGCTAACTGATATCGGTAAAATGTTTGAAGAGAAGAAGATGGGCGGATTCACCGCCTCATTCCTCTCATCTTCGACTCTTGCCAAACAAATCGAAAATGGAGCGGGCGCCAACGTTTTCATTTCGGCAGATGAAAAGTGGATGGACTATTTAGCAAAGGAAAAGATGATTGATTCTTCCACGCGTTTTAATCTGCTTGGCAATCGACTTGTATTGATCGCCCCGGCCGACAGTAGGCTGGGCAATCTGAACATCTCCCGCAATATTGACCTTGCCGGGCTTCTGGCAGGCGGCAAGCTGGCAATGGGCGACCCGGCCCATGTGCCGGCGGGTATCTATGGGAAAGAAGCCCTTGAAAGGCTGGGCGTTTGGCAGAGCGTTCGAGCCGGCGTTGCACGACAGAGTGATGTGCGCGCCGCCTTGACTTTGGTTGAGCGTGGCGAGGCGCCTCTTGGGATCGTCTATGCCACAGACGCTGCCATTACGAAAAAAGTCAAGGTGATCGGCATATTTCCCGAAGAGAGCCATTCCCCTATCGTATACCCGGCAGCGCTGGTTACGGGCAATGAGACCCCGGTTGCAAAGAATTTCCTTGAATTTCTGAAAACACCTCAAGCCATGGCCGTTTTTGAAAAATACGGCTTTTGCGTGCACTGATGAGTCCATTTGCTCTAACTCCTGTCGAAATCGAGGCCCTGAGACTGAGTCTGTGGGTTTCCGGCTGGGCGGTTGCCGTCAGCCTTCCGCTCGGGATTATGGCAGCATGGGTTTTGGCACGGCTGAGGTTCCCCGGCAAATCTGTGGTTGACGGTATGATCCATTTACCGCTGGTGTTGCCGCCCGTAGTGTTAGGCTATTTGCTGCTGGTCCTATTCGGCCGCAGGGGTATAATAGGCGCCTTGCTTTATAAGACCCTGGGCATCACAGTTGCCTTCACCTGGAAGGGAGCGGCATTGGCATCGGCGGTCATGGCTTTCCCGCTGCTTGTGCGTGCGGTCAGGCTCTCCCTGGAGGGTGTCGATCGAGGGTTGGAGTCCGCAGCCAGGACACTTGGGGCGGGGCCGATCAGAGTGTTTTTCACGGTGACGCTGCCGCTTGTTGTGCCGGGGATCATAGCAGGGGCGATCTTGGCCTTTGCCCGCAGCCTGGGTGAATTCGGCGCGACCATCACGTTCGTCTCCAATATCCAGGGGGAGACGCAGACTCTTCCCCTCGCTCTCTACACACTCACCCAGGTCCCCGGTGGAGAGTGGGCAGCCATGCGGCTCTGTGTCATAGCGGTAGTCCTCGGAATGGCGGCTTTGGTAGCTTCGGAGCTTCTGGCCAGGCGCTTTGCAGCTCGAATGGAAGGTTGAGGGCTTATTTGTGCTGGATGTACGAGTCAAGCGCAGGCAGGGCGCTTTCGTCATAAACGCGATGTTTCGGTCCGAAGCAGTGGGCGTGACTGCATTATTCGGCCGATCCGGGGCGGGCAAGACGTCCATCATCAACATGGTGGCGGGACTCGTTCGTCCCGACGAAGGTCACATTATCGTAAACGATCGCTGCTTATTCGATTCAGGAATTTCGGTCGACCTTCCCCCTGAAAAGCGGCGCGTTGGCTGTGTTTTTCAGGAAGGGCGTTTGTTCCCTCATCTTTCCGTGCGCTCCAACCTGACTTATGGCATGCGACTCATCCCAAAGGCAGAGCGCTATGTGGATTTCGACCAGGTTGTGCACTTGCTGGGTATGGAACACCTGATCGATCGTCGACCGGCCAAACTGTCAGGCGGAGAAAAACAACGGGTGGCCATCGGTCGCGCGCTGCTCACGAGTCCATCTGTCTTGCTCATGGACGAACCGCTTGCCTCCCTCGATATTGCCAGGAAAACAGAGGTCCTGCCTTTCATCGCTCGTTTGTCCGGCGAGTTTTCCATTCCTATACTGTATGTAAGCCATTCACTCGAAGAAATTCTAAATCTTGCCGATGCAATGGTGGTTCTGGATTCCGGCCGCACAGTTGCGGTGGGCAGCATTGAAGACTTGATGAGCCGCCGCGATCTGCAGCGTTTAACGGGCTACACAGATTGCGGGGCGGTGATATCGACCGTGGTGGAATCACAGCATGAAACAGCCGGTCTTACGTATCTGCGTTTCACGGGAGGCGTTTTGAAGGTGCCCCGGTTGGATACGTACGTACGGGCCAGGGTGAGGGTGCGCATAGAGGCGAGAAATGTGGCCATCGCATTGGTTTGTCCGGAGCAAATCAGCGTGCAGAATATTTTGCCCGGAACGGTTGAAGAAATTACCACCGTGAACGGATCACTGGTAGACGTCAGGCTGAACATAGGCTGTCCGCTGCTGGCAAGGATCACCCCCCAGGCTTTGAGGGTCCTGGACTTGAGGGTGGGACAGCAGGTTTTTGCCATTATCAAGAGCGTCGCGGTTTCCCATGGCGTTTTATGGCGAAATGGGCCGCCGGAGGCAATTGAACAGGAATTCAGGGTTTCGTCACCCTTGTAACGCGGGTCTCTTCATCATATTAAACAAAGAGGGTGAAATCACCCTGTGAAAAATGTCCATGGAGAACCGGCCGCCCGTCCTTTTGAGGAATGTGGAGAGGGCGCACGGCAGGCAACATCATGGCTTTTCGACACTCACTGCGGTGGCCTTTATGACGGCGTGTACCTCGTCACCCGCCTTGAGGTTCAAGCGCTTGACACTACGGGTGGTGATCACAGAGGCGACGACTCCCGCAGGAGTCTCGATTTCCACTTCAGAAACAACTTCACCAAGGACGATGTCTTTGACCTTACCTTTCAAATGATTACGAATACTGGTTTCCATGCTTCATCTCCGGCTGGTTAAAGGAATTCGCAAGTGGGGTTGCAGTCAACAATCTGATCTGGCCTATACCTTATCGTAGTTACTCCGAAAGGCAACGTCAACGGCCATCAGTGATAGCGTTGGAAGCACACCCCTGATTGCAAAAAACGAGTTGGGCAAACAGGAGACTTCCGCGAGATCGAGGAGGACAGCTATATCCGAACCCGCACGCGCTCTTCGAGTAAGAGATTTCTTCTTAACCTCTAATAAAATGATTGCCTCAGATGTTTCGACGACGAGATCGCGCTTGCCTTCTTGTCCATCCGCTTTGTACCCAGCGCCGCAGGTTTCAGCACCCTTTACTTCCATCTCTTTACCAAGGAATTGACCCAGGCATAGCGGCCAATACGCTTCATAAGAAGAGACCCAAACTGTCTAAAAGGCGGGCGACGTGGATGGGTGCTTAACTTAAATAAGGGCTCAGCCGAAGATATCTCTCCTCGGCATTAACAAATAAGACGCCGAAATCCTTTCCATTTCCGAATCATTGTGCAAGCAATTCGCGGAGAGCAGGGGATTTGCGATTCCGGCTAGAAGTATTGAGCTTTGGACCTGTGAACAACTGTAAAGGATACCGTTCGCAGGCAGGGTATTCGAATCCGGCTGCCGACGTCCGATATTTTGAGTATCAAATGGTCTCGCTCTTGAATACCTGGAAGTTAGCTGAAGGGTTTATTTGAGAGCCGCCTTGATGCCTCCGAGTGCATCTCGAGAGTAATAACAGCAGACCCTTCCTTCAACTTCGTAATTCGGGGCGATTTACAGCTATCATCCTTGTGCTTAGCTTGGTCTGACATCAGGGCTCAGACGCAGGACACTCCGATGGGACACAAGACCTTCAAAATCGAGACTACCGCGCAAGCGTACCTCCAATTGTTGAGTGAGCGGGGCATAGAGTATCTGTTCGCCAATGCCGGGACTGATTTTGCTCCGCTCATTGATGCCTTCGCGTACTTTGCCGCCCAGGGCCGAACTACCCTGAAGCCAATCGCGGTCCCCCACGAGAATGTGGCCGTTGCCATGGCGCACGGATATTATCTTGCCACGGGAAAACCACAGGTGGTGATGGTCCATGTC
Source organism: uncultured delta proteobacterium (assembly GCA_963805125.1). Taxonomy (GTDB): domain Bacteria; phylum Desulfobacterota; class Syntrophobacteria; order Syntrophobacterales; family Syntrophobacteraceae; genus SbD1. The sequence goes on from CAWDTD010000006.1 coordinate 263,880, forward strand.
AACGTAGGAACCGGCAACGCCGTAAATGGAATCATCAACGCAGCACGCGACCACATTCCCATCCTTTTCACGGCCGGGCGCACTCCTATTACGGAATGGGGACTGCCCGGATCTCGAGACCTCTACATCCACTGGGCGCAGGAGTCTTTCGATCAGGGCGGTATGATCCGCGAGTATGTGAAATGGGACTACGAGTTGCGCAATTTCACTCAATTGGAGGCAGTGGTGGACCGGGCCCTGGAGATTGCGATGACCGAGCCAAGAGGGCCAGTCTACCTGACGCTTCCAAGGGAAGTGTTGGCCGAACCGCATGACGAATTCACTCTATCGACCTCGCCCAGACGACATACGGGAGGGCTTCTCCATCCCGACCCCCGGGACATCGAAGTCGCCGCCGAAATGCTTGCAGCCGCAAGGGCGCCTTTGATAATCACTTCCTCGGCCGGAAGCAGGGTGCAGGCCGTCGAGGCCCTTACCTCCTTCGCCGAGAGCTTTGCGATTCCAACGGTAACATTCAATCAGCGCACGGTGTGCTTTCCCACAACCAGCCCCATGCACGTCGGCTTCTCGCCCGCGCCGTTCCTTGATGAGGCTGACGTGATCCTCGTCGTGGAAAGCGATGTGCCCTGGTATTCCAGCGTCAAACGGCCATCCGACGACTGCAAGGTGATCCACGTCGGGGTTGATCCATTGTACAGCAGGTACCCCATTCGCAGTTTTCCCCGTGATCTGGCAATCCGTGCCGATCCGGCCACGGCCATCCGCATGCTCGATGAGGCGCTCTCGGAGCATCGCAAGAATATGGAGCAGAAAGTCGCAGAAAGGTTTGCCCGCATCGAAGCCGTCCATAATGCACAGCGGGCTGCATGGCGGCAGGAGATGGAAAATGCACGCAACAGCTCGCCCTTGAACCCCATTTGGGTCTCGCACTGCATCAATGCGATAAGGGACGAGGAAACCATCATTGTCAATGAATACGATCTGGTACTCAGTCAGGTGGAGCTTACCAGGCCTGGCACTTATTTCGGCTCCACGAGTTCCGGCGGCCTGGGCTGGGGGCTTGGGGCTTCTCTGGGCATCAAGCTTGCCGCGCCGCATAAAATGGTATTAGCTGCTCTGGGGGACGGCAGCTACATGTTTGGAAACCCAACGCCTTCCCACTTCGTCTCTCGTGCACTGGATGTCCCCACTCTTACCGTTATCTTCAACAATTGCTGCTGGAACGCGGTGCGCCGTGCTAATGTGACCATGTATCCCGATGGTTGGGCAAAAAAGACAAAAAGCTACCCTTTGAGCGACCTATCTCCCTCTCCTGACTACGAAAGGATTGTCTCCGCCTGCGATGGATACGGCGAGCAAGTGGACAAGGCATCTGAAGTGCAGCCGGCGCTGGAGAGAGCCTTGCACGCAGTTCGGGTGGAAAGACGTCAGGCCGTGCTGAACATGATCATGAAATACCCCGGTGACTGAGCGCGAGTCGCCTTTAGCACCTAAAAAACTTCCTTCCAGCCATTGACGGCACCCCCGAATCGGGTAATCATGGCCGGCGTTCTATAGCGGCTTAAAATATAAAAACAAGCGCAGGAGACCGTGAAAAGCTACCGGAAAGAGTTATGGTTTAATGCCCCGACGAGGCGGGCGTACATCAACATCACCGGACAGGTGGAAGAGTGTTTGAGGGAAAGCGGGATAACGGATGGCCTCCTGCTCTGCAATGCGATGCACATCACAGCTTCCGTCTTCATAAACGACGACGAACCGGGTCTTCACCATGACTTTGATATCTGGTTGGAAAAGTTGGCTCCTCATGAACCCGTTTCACAGTACCGGCATAATGTGGGTGAAGATAATGCCGACGGCCATTTGAAACGATCCGTGATGGGCCGCGAAGTTGTGGTAGCTGTTACCGACGGGAATATGGATTTTGGACCGTGGGAGCAAATATTTTACGGTGAGTTCGACGGGAGGCGAAGGAAAAGAGTGCTGGTGAAGATTATCGGGGAGTAGTTAGTCTCATAGGCATGGACTAACCCAACTTCCGCAGTTGGGACAGTTAAGTTGTTGATATTTCACAATCTGAGGTCAAAAGTCGTCACTACAAATTGTGTTTTTCAAATCTTCGCGGCAAACTCAGTCTTAGCCTCTGCAAGAGGATACGCTGGTGAGTATCCGGTGTCTCTACGCGACGCAATCTGATCTCTGCACCGTTCCGGGTCGGCAGAATCACATCAGTCAGTTTGAGCTGGGCAAGTTCCCACAGCACTTTCCTTGGCTCGTCTCCGAGGCCTGCCTTATGACACAGTCGACCCAGGGTTTTCCAAAGCACATAGGCCAGGAAGCAAATCAAAATATGCGCCTGAACACGTTCGTCTTTTTGATGCCATACCGGGCGAACACTAAGATCGCTCTTGTGGATACGAAAAGCATTCTCCGCCTCCGTCAGTTGAATGTATGCTTTCCATAATTCTTCTGGCGACCAGTCTCGTATATTGCTTCGTAACATATAGCACCCTTCACTCAACTGAGACCATTGCCGCCATTTCTCTTTTTTGGTCCAGGTAATCTGCGCCCCTCCGCTCGGACTTTCCGATACTTCAACGTCAAACAATCCTGCACCACGGCTGTTTTTCCCAAGCAACTTTCCTACACGACGTTCAATTACCTTCACCTTATATTTTCGCTTTTCACACCCCTTGGCCATTTGCATCAACGCGTCTTCAATCCGTTGCTCAAAACGATCATGCATCGCCTTTTCTTTCTCGGCGCGATCCTTACTTCTGCAAAGGATGAAGACCTCCTTGCCCTCAGGCCCGTCAACCAGCTTTACCTCCAGCCCGGGATGCACCACCCGCCAGTCTTCTTTCAATAACTCAGACTCGTACAGTTTCAATTGCCCACGGTTGGCGCCCAGAATATATCGGCGGCCTTGCTTGTTCAAAAAATCAAAATTTGTCTCGCTGGCCATTCCACGGTCCATCACCCAGATGCGGTTCGCTTTACCGTATCGGCCCTCCATGGTGCCAATGATTTCCTCTACGGTTGTCACGTCTGCGCGATTTCCCGCAAATATCTCATAGCCCAGGGGAAAGCCATCTCTCGTCACGACCAGGCCGATACAGACCTGCTTACAATCTCCCCTTTGGTCCCGCGAGTGACCATGCTTGGCCGAAGGATTGCTTTTGGCTTGTCCTTCAAAATAGGTGCTCGTAACATCATAAAGATACAAGTCATAATCCACTTTGAATAAAGCGCCGACTTTGTCTTTGAGATGTCTTTCCAGATCGGCTTTATGCGGCAAAAGCTTGTCGAGGGCGCGGTATAGACGATCATCGTTGACTCTGTCCGGGGCAATACCAAGCAAATCGGACAGCGCAGTTTTTTCATAAAAATGTTCGGCGATGTGCAGTTCACTCGACGGCCGGCAGAATCTACAAAGCACCAAGACCTTGGCCATTTCCGCCCACCCAATCCCTTCTTTTCCTCGTGGAATATGGTCCCGGAAAAATCGATCAATTTCCAATCGGCGCATCAGCTCCAAGCCAAGCCATGGACCACCGAAGTCCTTTATCTTCTCAACCCGCACCTCATTGACATTGACTTCTACCCATTCAGGCTTGACATCATCGAACAATCTGCGCTGGACGCCGGCAGCTCCTTCGGCAGCATTCTCAACACCCAGGCGGCCGGACTCGTCCATTTCACCAAGCCAGGCCACCACCCGTTGCCTCGGTCCTCGTTCGGTCCGGTAGGACTCGACCAATGCCCAGTAATGGTGCTGTTTGCCATCTTTTGCACGTGTCAATTTGCGTATATACACGCGGAAATTATCGATAATCAGGAAACCAAGTCAACGGGGTAGGTCGTCACTACATTCGGTTCTTGGCATTTAGAAAAAATCGCTCTCGCAATAACAACAACTTACCGACAGTCCGACAGCGAAAGAGGGTCAAAACACGTCAAAAAAACTTCCAACTGCGGAAGTTGGGCTAAGTTTCTCTCGGTCCAGGAAATTTCAACATTTGCCATCTCCGGATCATTCATTTACACAAGTAAGGCAGGGTGCAGTTTCCAGCTTTTGGCAAGCAATGTTAAAAACAAATTGTGTGTGTGCAAGTCCAAATGGAACCAGAAGGCAACCATTGATTTCAGTCTAACAGGGTGCTGAAAAAGTACCTGCTGATGGGAAAAGAGCCTCAAACGGAGCACCAATTTCGTCATTCCGGCGAAAGCCGGGATCTAGGGCTTTTCCCAACTTACTGATGTTTAAGGCAAAACACTGGACCCCGGCTTTCGCCGGGGTGATAGTCTCACGATGCTTTTAATACAAAGTGGGAATTTCAATCTTTTTTCAGCACCCTGCCAAATCCGGTCGGCTGTTTCAAAGGGAACTTGGAGCTTGACCACCTTGCACCTCTTACGCAAGTGGGACAGTCCACATTTTGAAGTATTACGATGACCGCAGTCCATGGGGAATCAAACCGAATCTTATAATTAGCCGAATTTTGAGCCCAATGGGTCATTACTGTCATTTTTTTCGAGGCCGATGACGGTGGTGACAACGCCACAGGGGGTATTTGAGCCATTACTTCATGCGTTGGAACTTTAAGGGCACCCTTTTGAATCGAATAACTATCAAGGCATTGCAGTCATGATTCGTAGCTGACCAATACTATGTCCGCAGCTTGCTCGCGAATCGGAATGAGTGCCTGGTAACCTGCAGAATTGTACCATCCTGTCACAGACTTTGCGTCAGGAAATCGAATAACGACAGCATCGACGTACGAGTGTTCACCGCTCAGGACCTTCACCCGTTGGCCCCGAAAGAGCACTTCGCCCCCCCATTGAACGAGAGTTTGGGGGACTTTGCTGCGGTATTCAGCCCATTTATCTTCATCTTTTACCTTAATGTGACCTATTACGCATGCAGGCATATCCTCGCCTCCTCCCTGAGCTTTTGGAGCATGGTGTTAAAGCGGTCCTGAGAGTCTCTCATAGCTAGTCTAATCTGAATCCTTGTCGATAATTACTATCAACAAATAGTACATCTGTCAAATATAAAAATTCCCGCAAAATCCTTGGACTTTCTTCCGAAATGACACCTACAGCTGAAGCTCGATCATAGTCACATACCTCTCCTCGTTGTTGAGAAATGGAACGCTAAAATATTCGCCGTTTTCTAATCATTTGTTTAGCAAATCTCCGCAAATTGGACCCTTTCGAAATTGGCAAGTTGCCTTCACCTCGAATTGTTAAAAAAAAGGGTCATGAAAAAATGGGGTCCGGCATTGAAAAGGGAATATTTGAATTCGATACTCTTTCATTGGCCCACTTCGATAGAAAGATTGCTGTTTCCCACTGTTCCCGACTATCGAGTAGCTACTTGTTGGCCTCGATGATTTCAGTGTGAGAGAACGTGCTTGGTAACTGTCCGGCCCATGGGCAAGCCCGAATAGTCGGGACACTTCAGATTTCGGACGTGCTCTTTTTTTCAACTACAGGTTGACCTGAGAAAATCAATTGCGGGGCATCTTGGCGTGTCACTTGTTACCAAAGGGCGAGGGCGCGCAAAAACTGATTTCCATGTACTCCCGTTCCGTTTTGAGGTAATTATAAACTCACAAAAGTTGGGGTGATCGCTTCTTAATTGAACAGGAGGAGATTTCCAATGGATAAGAGAATGAGAGTTTTTGTGCTTTCGGTTGCAGTTGTCGCATGTGTACTTTATGCCTTGGGACCCGCTTTTGGGGTGATCGACGTCCCCGCCAAGTTTAAGGACATACCGCTTTACGATGGGTCCAAGATCGTTCACGCGATGGATATGGAAAACAACGCGATGCTCAGCGCGACGGTAAAGGCAAGTGCTGACGCAGTTTCCGAGTTCTACAAAAACGCCATGAAAAGAAGCGGCTGGAAACTTACTTTTCAGATGGAGCAGGATAAGGCGAAGGTCTTGAATTTTCAAAAAGGTAAACAGATCCTTCAGGTGACCATCCAGGCTGACGAGAAAGATGCATTAACTACCTACAACCTTGTAATAGCTTCACAATAACCAAAACGGGAAATAACCTGATCGAAGAAAATGCTGTTCCCACTTGGCTAAATTAGCAGCCGATGCTGAACAAGGCGGCTGGAGAGACACAAATTTGAGAAGTATCAGGTCATCTCTCCTGGACGTTGGGAAATATAGCGCGGGAAAACGTCAACCCTCCCGTATCATACTGCCTGGGCTACGTCGAGGATTCTGCGATTGAGGAGCGGCCGAAGCAGGCCAAAAGCCGGATGTGAGCGCAAAGGTTTTATTTACGGACAAGCCCTTATACCAAGTTGCGCCCATACGGGTAAGAATTGGCGATTGGAACCCCCCTTTTCTAAAGGGGGGCAGGGGGGATTTTGTGAATGGAGGTTTTACCTCTTTGAGCGCAACTTGGTATTAGCCCCTCCCCTGTTCACCGCTCACTTTTCCCCGCTCCCCGGGCGCTTTGCAGCGCTTCATCCAGGTGGGCTTTGGCCGAGATCATTTCATCTTCGATTTTCTGGAGAACATGCGGCTGGAGGTCCCGGCCCGCGTTTTCCAGGATGATCCCGAGCGCGTCGGCTTTTTGGGCAAGCTCCGAAATATGTCCGCCCCATTCGGGGCCCCCTTCGGTTTCCATCCCGGCGGGCGTTTCGGCCCGCTCCATCCCCACATAATCCGTTATCCGGTCCCCGATCGAGGGCACTTGCACATCAAGGCCGAATTTCTGTCTCACGATGTTTGCGAATTCGTCGCTTACGCCCGGTTCGCCATGTATCACATAGACCCGCATCTTCGGATTTTTGAAATTGCCAAGCCACTCGAGGAGCCCATTTTGGTCCGCGTGCGCCGATAAGCCGCCGATGGTGAAGACTTTCGCCCGCACGATCACCCTTTCGCCCAGTATTCTCACCATCCGCGCACCTTCCACGATGCTTCTGCCCAGGCTGCCTGCCGCCTGAAAGCCTGCTATTACCAGCGAACATCCCGGCCGCCACAGGTTGTGCTTGAGGTGGTGCCTGATTCTGCCCGCCGTACACATCCCGTTTCCCGCGATCACGACGGCCGGGCCTGGATGCCTGTTTATTTCCATGGACTCGAGGGCCGAACGGGTGAGCACGAGTTGATCGAAATTGAAGGGATCGTCTCCCGAATCGAGCGCAGCCCTGGTTTGCGCGTCATAATACTGTTTCATGTTGCGGAATATGGTTGTGGCGGCTATCGCAAGGGGGCTGTCCAGATAGACCGGCATCGCCAAGTCCAGCTTCTGCCGGCCGGGAAGGATTCAGAAAAAAAGATCTGGATATCCACGAAATATAGAGACAATATTGAGATCACCCTTCGAATGTACCAGCGTGACTGGCCTGGAATCCCGTGACGGAATGGAAGCAAAGGACGAGGTAGAAAAAGCCTCACGGCACTCGCCGCCTGGGAAAGGCCCCACGATAGCCGATTATGTCCGCGCCCGCAGCGAACAAGCAAAGATAAGAATTTAAGAGTAATCCATGCCGAAATCTGCCGCCAGGGCGGGCGAAACGCTGCACGCTATCACATTAGGGGCAGTAAGGCGCTTAAATCTTCGCATGGTGATTTCGTTTTTGTCCCACCTTAAACAGGTCTTGCTCCATTCCACGGGCTATATCCAAAATCTGAGGATGAGTTACCTTCGAGGTCTTCAGCCCCGTTACAGAAATCTGCGGAAAATCAGGATTGGATAGAGCCAACACCGGAGATACACAGATCATGTGTTAAAAAATCCGGAAGTTCACATATTGGCAAGATATACTAAGATTCATGAACGGGGCAGGAAGCAACATTTATGTGGCCGGTTGCTTGCTTGTCGGCATCTCGGAAGAATCTCCTGATTGACAACCGTTGCAGCAGTGTTTAATTAAAAGAATTAGGTGCACAGTGCCCTATCGTACCATACCCAACGCTCCCCACCTAACGGTCCTTTCGTTAAGAGGTCGATCATGAGAGCCGGATTCCTTAAAATGCCGGTATAAGGCCCCCAAGGGATTGTTATGTTTCCTTTTGGGGGTCTTCCTCTTTTATCCCTGCGCGTGAAGTTCAGGCATCTGCCATTGCAGAGAGAGATCAGAACCAAACAATTTCTCACCGCATGATTGTTGTTACCATCTCTGGAAGCAGAGGTGCTTGTGCTCGGAGAGAGCGGCTCGGCGGATGCCGGGAACTGTGTTTTTTTTGCAAAGGCCTTCCCTGTGGGCCAAGAGAAAGGAGGTGCGAGCAGTCTTTTGACCTGAAACGCTAACAGAGTGCAACAAAAGTAAATCCAAATCTTTGTCCCTTATTGCGAATTGAAACATACTTCGGAGGTTTTGTATGAAAACTTTGGTTGCGCAGAAGACAGCTCTAATTATCCAGGATTTACAAAATGATGTGATCTCCGAGGGCGGCGCTTGGGCCGATTCCGGTGCGCCGGCTCATGCCAAGAAACAAAATGTGGTCGCCAATGTAAAAATGCTGGCCGAGGCGGCACGCAAAGCTGGTGTTCCAGTCATTCACGTCCATTATATCGTTGATCCGGGGGCCCCCGGACTCAAACAAAACGCGCCCATTTTCTGGGGTGTGCGCGGCGCCAATGCGGTAGTGCGAGGCTCATGGGGAGCCGCACCTGTAGAGGGACTCGAACCCCAGAAAGGCGACTTCCTGGTCGAAAAAACGCGCATGAATGGCTTTTATTGCACAAATCTCGACAATATTCTGCGCGGACTTGGTGCGGAGACCATCATTATCACCGGGGCCTGGACCAACATGTCGGTTGAACACTCCTCACGGCACGGCGCGGATGCCGGTTACCAGATTGTGGTCGCCAGCGACGGGACCTCCACCATTGACGACGAGTGGCAGCATGCCGCCCTCAACTATGCGCTGAAAAACATAGCCGCGGTGGCAACCTGTTCGGAAATTGCCGAAGCGATGCAAGCTGGCACGGGCGATTTTCTGGGTGGTCTGCATCCCCAGTCCCCCAAGGTTTATGAACTGGTCAACTCCCTGGAAAAGCTCGGCTCGGGTTTCTGGTTTACCGAAGGGCCGGTTTGGAACCAAAAAGGCCAATTCCTTTTGTTCAGCGACATGCCCGGGGATGTGCGGCGGCGCTGGAGCGAAGCCGAGGGGGTGACGGAAGTGATGCGGCCCAGCAACAAATGCAACGGCTTGACCTACGACGCTCAGGGCAACCTCATAGTATGCGAGCATGCAACTAGCACGCTGGTGCGGGAAACCCCGGATGGCAAGCGCGAAACCATTGCCTCTCATTACCAGGGCAAAGAACTGAACTCCCCGAACGATGTTGTGGTCGGCAAAGACGGCTCCATTTACTTCTCAGATCCGCCTTTTGGGCGTGTCCCGGTGTTTGGCGTGCCTCGCGAGCGCCAACTGGACTTTCAGGGCGTATTTCGGCTCCCGCCGGGTGGCGGAGAGGTCGAGCTTATGGTCAAGGACTTTGAAACCCCGAACGGCCTGTGTTTCTCACCGGATGGGTCGAAATTGTTTATCAATGACAGCACGCGGGCCCATATTCGTGTTTTCGACGTTCAAAAAGACGGGACACTGGCGAATGGCCGGATGTTTTTTGAAAATATCGGTCGGGGTGTGCTGGAAGAGGGCATTCCAGACGGCATGAAAATCGATGAACTCGGCAATATCTATGTAACGGGCCCCGGCGGCATCTGGGTGATCAGTGCACAGGGCAAACATCTCGGGACCATTAGTGTTCCGGAGAATGTTGGCAACATCGGCTGGGGCGGTTCCGATTGGAAGACGCTCTTCATCGCCGCCTCCACTTCGCTCTACAGATTGAGAATGAATGTGCCGGGAGCTCCTGGAGTATTTAAGAGTTGAATTGTTTGAGATCCGATGTGAGGCGGCCCCCCGGCCAAGCCCTCATGGTCGGCTTTTGCGGGTTTTTTCGGACCCCTCGCTTTCGCGGGGGTGCCGGGGCGGTGCCGCCTTGCCCGGCTGGAAACTCATGCAAATCCACCTAAGCGCAGCGGGCGGGCATAAAGCCCGCCGAAGTAATCTTCATGCCTATGCCACACCAGCTTTACAAGACCGGCTGTGGGACGAACAATCGCCCCACAGCTTTCCGAATTATGCTGACGGTCTTGTCTCTATCGGGCCTTGTGGGGGATCGTACGCGGGATTTTTCGAGGTCCGGGAAACCATGCCCCGACCGGTCATTTGCTCGAAGGCCGTTCAAAAGGCAAGAACGCCGCATAGTTCCAATCCCGAAAAGAGGTCATTTGGAAAAAGGAGGAACGTGACATGGCAGAGAAAATAGAGGTTGCTCCTTTACGTCCGAGCGTCGCCATCAAGGGCTTGGTCATTATCTATGGATTGACGATCATAACCAACTACCTGCTTAACGCGTGGATGAAAGCGGCGCCTATAGGCCCGTGGGCCGGAGACGACGTGTTGAAGTGGTACTGGTTCGACAACGTAGTTTACATGGTGTTATCTCTTTGGTGGTGCTTTCTATTTTTCGCCGTGGGAATGTGGCCGTTCCATAAGATTGAAAATCGCTTCTATCGGGGCCTTGTTGCAACAATAGTATGCTGGATCTTGGGTTGGTTTTCGTACAAGGCCATATACTGGCTTGGTTTGGGCGCCGGGTGGGCCTTTCCCATTGTTGGCAGCCTGTACTTTGCGCTGGTATTTTTTTCATATACCGGGGAAAATTGGCTTGTTTCGGGATTCGTTGCTCCGCGGCAGTTCGGCATACTTCTCCTGATTTGTCTAGCTCTCACCTGGGTCTTCACAATGACTTATATCCGTTGGATTCCGCCCTGGTGGTTCCCCTTCTGTCAGATGGGTCTGGCCACAGGTTTGTTTGCGTACTGGTTCAGAAAAATGCGCCAACCCACGAAGGGAATCGCAATGTGGCTGCTAATGTTCCTTGCCGTGGCTGCGTACTTGACGATTTCAGCTCGACTGGGAATTTGGGATTACAAACTGGAAGGCCCGTCCAAATTCTGGAACATCGGTTCTTACGGGGCCTCCAACGTTTGGCTGCTCCACTTCTTCGTTATCTGTTCTTTCATTTATGGGGTGCTGATACCCTTACACAACTGGCCTTTCACAATGATTCCCATGCCCTGGGGCGGCCTTCTTGCGAGTGCGTGCACCGCAGTGCTTAGTATCATCTTAACCCTTGTGTTCAAGGGCCTGATAGGTCCTGTGTTCAGCGACATGAACTCGGCCTTGACTTACGGGTACATGGGGGTGGCATGGTCCTTTTTCATTCCGCTCTTTTTCGGTATCGGCTTCGAAAAACCCTACCTGTGGGTGGGACAGAAAACCCCGGGGACTTGGGAAGACGTGGACTAAGGGCAGTAACATTCGGGTCTGACTTCAGGCGGCCGGAAAACAGGCAAAGATGCGGTTTAAGGTTGCAGGCCGTTCGTTGGCGCAACGGAGTCAGCACAGGTTTTGTACTTGATGGCGGTGGAGACCTGCGTCCTGATTGGCCGGTGCTGTTGAGTTGTGACTGGCTCCCGCGCCTCAAATTAGTTACTCAGGATTCAGGTTGCTGGTATAGTGCAGCGCACGAATCGTTGCCGTAATCCATATCATAAAATACTGACTGCTGAAAGAACTGTATCTTGAATATCGAGCATCGGACTGCAGAATACACCTGACGGAATGAGAAGCGCTGAGAAACAGGGAGGGTTGCAATGGGAAAAAAGAAGCTCATGATTCACGATTTCTACCGTATGAAAGAAACCGGGGAAAAGATCTGCTGGCTGACCTCCTATGACTACCCCACGGCCCAGTTTGCAGAAGCCTCCGGCATGGACATGATTCTGGTCGGCGACTCCTTGGGCATGTGCGTCTATGGGTATTCGAGCACCGTGCCGGTGACGATGGATCAGTGCATCGTGCACTGCGAGGCGGTACGTCGTGGCGCCCCGAACACCTTTATAGTAGGGGACATGCCCTTTCTCAGCTACCAGACTTCGGCCGGGGAGGCAGTGTTGAACGCCGGGCGCTTTCTCAAGGAGGCTTCCATGGATGCAGTCAAGCTAGAAGGCGGCATCCGTGCAACCAGTCAGATCCAGGCTATTACCGATGCGGGCATGGTGGTGATCGGACACATCGGGCTTACTCCGCAGAGCTCTGGCCAACTGGGTGGGCACAAGGCCCAGGGCCGCACCGCTGAGAGCGCCAAACTGTTGGTGGAAGACGCCCTTGCCGTTCAAGGGGCTGGAGCCAGGATGCTGCTGGTGGAGGCCGTGCCCCCGGAGGTAACCGGCTATATTGTGGAAAAGCTCACCATCCCCGTTCTTTCCATCGGGGCCGGCCCGCACTGCGACGGGCAGCTCTTGATCGTGAGCGATCTGATCGGGCAATTCCAGGCCTTCACGCCCAAGTTCGTCAAACGATACTGCAACGTAGCCGGGATGGTCACCAAGGCCATGAAAGCCTACTGCGATGATGTCCGTGCCGGAAGGTTCCCGGGAGAAGAGCACTGTTACCCAATGATCGAAGGCGAGCACGACAAGTTCCTGGACCTCATGAAAAAATAGAAGGAGAGATCAAGAGGAAGGATCGCGAGAGCTTTTGCATATAGGGGAACATGTCCCCTTAACCTTAATAATGCGTCAAGTTGTGCGCTACTCATCGGAACGGCATTTTGGGGTCGGGTCTTGCTCGAAAAAGCTCGTGGACAGCCCAGAAGGCTTATTCAATTACCCTATGTCCGAATCAAAATACGCAAGTTAAATTATAACGATAACCCATTGAACCAGTCAAAGGCGCACAGGTGCCCGGATTCTGGTAGCGGCTTAACATTTCTCTCCTCCTTCTCGATCGGAGAGGTACCGTCCGAGGTATTCTCATCTCCGAATCATATATGACCTTAAGTCCACGTGGGCCGTTCCCTCAATCCCCCCTGCTCAAAGTCCCTGTCCGGTGAAATCGAACCCTTTTTGCCGAAGGCCTGTCAGATCAAGGCATGGCTACTGAAGATGAATGGGGAAACATCACAGCATGCTTGCCTCCACATTCCCGAATCCTCGATTGATCGTACTTGGGTTGAATAATGGCAGTCGGCCCATTCAATCCACCAGGAATTGACCAAACTGGGTTTTGTGGTGAGCCTTGATTTGGATTGAGACGTTTGTAGCCACCTATTTCGCGAAGTTCACCGGCATATTCAAGTGGAGGCAGGCATTTGTTGCTGAGGCTAGAGCTAAAAAACGGGTCAGGACAAAGATCGGCAGGCTTATTGACATCTCGGACGATTCCAGCGACCGCTCTCTATTCAAGCTTCCGGTTCAAGCTGCAGGCGCCGACGAGTTTAAAAATAAGGGTTGTTAATGAGGCCCCCGAAGTCCATACTATTAAGGGGAGTCTCGGGATACTGGATAAAAACAGCATTATCAAGGTTAGAGTCTTTTAAGCAAATGGAGACGCAAAATGGACCCGATGACCTGTGAGTCAGCGAGGGGGTGGGTTGATGAGGCGAAAACCTTTTACCTGCGAGTCGGTAAAAGGATCGCTTTGGCCGAATTTACGAACCCTTGCGGCATGTTTTCAGAAGGCGACTTGTACATTTTTGCTTTAAAGTTCAAAGGGATAATGCTTGCGCATGGAGTCAATGAAAGATTTGTAGGATTAGACTTCATTGATATCAAGGATCTCGAAGGTAAGCATTTTATAAAGGAAATCGTTGACACCGCCGTTGAAAAAGGTTCCGGCTGCGTGCAGTACAAATGGTACCATCCGAGGACTAAAAAGGTTCTTCCCAAAGTCGTGTATTTCGAGAAAGTCGAAAACCTGATTATTTGTGGCGGCGCCTATGAAGTAGCCATATATGACCACTAGTTCCCTTAAAAAATCTCTGAATTCCGGGCTGTACCCCAAAATGAAGAAGAGTTCCGCAAACGCATAACCTCTGTCCTGATAGACAACCCTTCGTTGAAGGGGTATTGAGGGCGGCCAGTCCTTTTCATTTTTATGGGACCATTCCGGCAATCCGGTTCCATAATTTACAATACCGCTGAGTTCACTATTTCTTGCCCCCGACCATTGAATTCCTGAGGACTCAAAAGTTCAGCACATCCGGATCATAATTTTTATGGGAGGTCCCCCTTATCAGGTTTCAGCTTCTGGCAAGATCCATTCAATAATGGGTTAAAAATGCGAATGTGAGTCTGATAATTCTCATATAATCAAAATTACATCGATAGCTGGTATATCGATTATATTTGTACCCAATATCCACCGTTTTTGGTTCTTGACATTTCCATGATTGTGTGAGCTACATATTTATAAGTAAACTAGCACCGACACTGTCGGCGGCTTTCAAAACCCGCGCAACGCCTCCTGACAATGTCGCTACCTATTCCGGCATTACTTACGAAATAAACCCGAACACAGATGTGCATTTCCCAGTAACGTTTTGCCAGTTCAGGAAATTATTCCCTCAACCTCTCGACGCTTTTGCCCTCAAGGATCTTCATCGCATACGGTGGGGCTAACATGAAAAGGTATAGCTTCATCACTCTTTGTGTTTTTTTTATAACGGCGGTCATATTCACTCCGTTTGCCGTTGCCGGTCTCGTAGTCGGTCCGGGCTGGGACATCGCAGGGGTCGGAGATTTCAACGGGGATGGTAGGCAGGATATTCTCTGGAGAAATCAGGCAACCGGGGAAGCGCCGGTCTGGTACATGCACGGGAGTACCCTGGTTGCTGAACAGAAGCTTGAGACTGCGCCTGATTCCGGCTGGGGTGTTGTAGGGGTGGGAGATTTCAATGAAGATGGAAGCCCTGAGATTCTAGTGAGGAATAAGTCAACCGGTGACGTGCGGATCTGGTACCTGAACGGGTTGGTTGTCACAGGTCATGATACTGTCGCCGGGATGGACAGCCCTTGGAACATTGTGGGAGTGGGAGATTTCAACGGCGATGGAAGCCCGGACATCGTCTGGAGAAATTCAACGACCGGAGAGACCATTGTCCGGTACATGAAAGGGAAACTCCGTTTAGGTGCGGACACTCTGGAAACTCTCCCCCCTCCCTGGAATATCATTGAGATAAGTGATTTCGATGGAGATGGATCACCTGACATCCTTTGGAAAAATTCCGCGACCGGAGACGTTGTGGTCTGGTACATGCGCGGCCTGGTCCATTTGGACTATGGCGCCATTGCTGCCCGCGCCCCTCCCCTGGATATCGATGGGGTATGTGATCTTAACGGCGATGTGAGTCCCTGTATCATTTGGAGGCATATCGCAATCCTGCCCGAATCCTGCCCACATCTCACAGTGGGCCTTCCCTGGAGTATCATTATTCCCACTCCGTGCATTCGCGCCCCGCCGATCCCGGCACTCTACTCCTGATTTCTTCGCCCCGCATTTACTTTCGGACGCGATCTGTATAAAGGATTGCGAAATTAGCGATTTCCGTCATTTCGGCGGGAAGCCGGAATCCAAATGAGAATGCCATGAAGCGCACAAAATGCATGAGAAGGACAGCTTTGGACTATCTCTTTCATTCTTCTCTCATGCTGAACATTTCGTATTCTGTACGGTCATACCTTCATACCTATTTCTAAAAGGACTTCTGTATCGAGTAAGTCATGAAGTGGACCTGCCCGAAACTACCGATGTGAAGCCTCCAAGGGGAATTTTGGATATCCCTTTGGGGGCCGTATAGCCTTTTTGCTGCATAGAACTTTTCTCTAAGTGAGAGTGTGCATTTTCAAATCTAAAAAAAGGAGACGGACATGAAGAGAGCAATTGCAGCATCTATAGTCGCGCTGGTTCTATTGGTTGCCGTTGGGTTTTTCGTCGCACAAGCCCAGGCGGAGACCGCAAAGTTTAAAGTTATTACCTATGTAACAAAGATGGATATTGTTCCGGTCCCTGATGTCGAAAAGCACTTCAGTGGCTGGGCTGAAAGGAGGGGTGTTATTATCTTTGAGAACGGCGAAACAGCAGCCATCCAACAATCGTCTACATTGGACTCTATCAGCGGGCAAGGAAGCTCCTTTAAAGGGTATACCACTACAAGCTTTGCTGACGGTTCCACATGGGTGACAAAATTCGAGGGTACAGGTACGGGAGAAAAGCTTCCCTCAATTAAGGGCACGGGTGAATGGGTTAAAGGGACAGGCCGGTTGGAGGGAATAAAAGGGACCTTCTCTTTCACTGGCAAGACCATCACACCCTTTACCAAGGATGAAACAAAAGGTGACACGATCATCGAAGTCACCGGGGTCTATACGTTACCTAAGAAGTAATCCTCATCAGAGCGAGAAGGTGAGGAACTTCGGTTATTCTGATCCTATTTTTGCCGGATCAGTGGACCAGACATTTCGGGTGGAACCTGATTCTGAAAGGCTCTTCGGGAGCTGTCGGTAGTCACGTTTACGCATTATTGCGGTTGGAAAGGAGAGAATTTCAATGGTCAGATTTCAAAGAGTGGGACGAGCGAAAAACGATAAGTTCCTTGAGGCAATCCAGTGGGCTAAGGAAGTCAGTGAGTACATCAATACCAAGTACTCACCGGTTTCAATTCAAGTGTACGCTGAGATGCTTGGCGACCTTCATACTATCTACTGGCATGGGGACTACAAGGATTTCGCCGCTGTTGAGAGCATTCTCGCGCAACTCATGTCAGATCAAGGATACTGGGCAATCGTAAACAAAGGAGTGGGATGGTTCATCGAAGGGAGCTTCCACGACACGTTGATGGGTTCCGTCTAAGGCCTTGGCTTCGTAATTATCTGCCCGGCCATCAGTTAGATCGTTTCACATTTAGCCGTGGACATGGGAGCATCTTCTAATCTCTTAAACCGCCCATAGCCACCGAATCCAACATTTAACGTACAACCCAAGCCGGGAGGAGTCGTAAGGCTCCCCCGGTTCTTGCTCGTGCGCCCGGCAGGGCGCACTCACTTGGAGGTGCAAGTCCTCTACAGGCCCGACAGGGGGAACTGTTAGCCGGACGGCAAGGGTGTCCATCGTGAGGTGGAATCTGAAGGAAGCCGCAGGCAAAGCGCTGGCTCGACGAACAGAAATCGCATACGAGGCGGTCATGCCGGATGAGAAGGCGAATATCTTCAAAGTCCAATACCTGTACGGGAGGCATGGACGTATATGCGGCGGGCATAAGCGTGAAGGTGGGTGCGCATTACCCGGGGAGATCTGTCGATCTGCCAAGTGCTACCACTGTCGAGAGGCGGCGGGATGGGTCGGCAGAAGTCAGCAGAGGGCATACTAAGGTTCCATCGACCGGACCCGAAGGCCCGAACTTGAAGTGTGTGGCAGGAGCTTGAATTTCGATGAGGAATGGAGACGCAGGAAATCGGGCTGGGATGCCCGGTTACTCTTCGGGGAGTAGCGGACGGAATCCGCAAGGACCCGTCGCTGGCGCGTCAAGCCTCACGGCAAAGAAAGATGTCTCCCGCCAGAAGACTCAAAAGTTGATGGAAGCGGTGGTCGAACGCGAGAACATGCTTAAAGCGCTGCACCAAGTGGAAGCGAACAAAGGATCGGCAGGGGTGGATGGAGTAAGTGTTTTTGCCCTCAGAGCCACGCTTCGCGAACACTGGCCGCGCATCAGGGAAGAGCTGCTTGATGGCAGGTATCAGCCGCAGCCCGTTCGCAAGGTAGAGATACCCAAACCGGGCGGGAAGGGAATGCGACAATTGGGCATTCCCACGGTGATGGACCGGCTAATACAGCAGGGGCTAAATCAGGTAATGCAACCCATCTTCGATCCGGACTTTTCCGAGTCAAGCTATGGATTCCGCCCCGGCCGCAATGCGCATCATGCTGTGCTTAAAGCACGGGAATATGCGGCAGACGGCAGGCGGTGGGTCGTGGACATGGATTTGGAGAAGTTCTTTGACCGTGTCAATCATGACATATTGATGGCGCGGCTTGCGCGTAGGATAGGGGACAAACGGGTTCTAAGACTCGTACGTCGCTATCTTCAGGCGGGGCTTATGGTCGGAGGTATCGTATCGCCCCGAATGGAAGGGACGCCTCAAGGAGGCCCACTTTCGCCTTTGCTTTCCAATATTTTGCTCGATGATTTGGACAAGGAGTTGGAGAGAAGGGGGCATGCGTTTTGCCGGTACGCAGATGACTGTAACATATATGTAAAGTCAAGGCGCGCCGGGCAAAGGGTGCTGGAAAATCTTACCCGGTATCTTGCAGGCAAATTAAAACTCAAGGTCAACTCGGAAAAGAGCGCGGTTGCGCGCCCTTGGGATCGCAAGTTCCTCGGCTACAGCATGACCTTCCATAAACGGCCAAGGCTCAAAGTGGCTTCAGCCGTGGTGGATCGCATCAAGAACAGGCTCAGGGAAATGTTTCGAGCGGGCCGAGGCCGCAATATCCGTACTCAGATCGAAGAGATGACACCTGTCTTGCGGGGTTGGGTAAATTACTTCCGGTTGTCCGAGGTAAAGGGTGTTTTCGAGGAACTGGACGGATGGATACGGCGGAAACTTCGGTGCATCCTCTGGCGCCAGTGGAAGAGGCCCAAAACTCGTGCAAAGAACCTGATGAAGTATGGGATAGGGGAGGAGAGGGCCTGGAGGTCAGCCACGAACGGGCGAGGCCCCTGGTGGAACTCCGGGGCCTCTCATATGAATCAGTGCCTCCCTAAAAGCTTCTTTGATCGACTTGGACTTGTGTCACTGCTAAATCAATTGCGAAGACTTCAATGCACTTCATGAACCGCCGTGTACGGAACCGTACGCACGGTGGTGTGGGAGGACGGGGAAGGCGACTTCCCCTCCTACCCGATATAAAGCGGGGTTGCAGGTGAAACGAACCGCTTCAGGGTCTCGGCTGCAGTTTAGCAAATCCCGATTTCACATAACTCTCCTGGCCCTTGAGAAATGAGGCGCCAAAATCTTCGCTCTTTTCGAATCATTTGTTTACCGAATCGCTGCAAACTGGATTCTTTCGAGATTGGCAAGCAAGCGTGACTATCGAATATGGTTGGCTACTCTGCAGTCAAAGCATTTTCACCGTGCAAGGGCCGTCGCATCCTGATTGCCTAAAACCTCCAAAAACAATTCCTTACGCCTTCGGTAACTCCGCAATGAGTTTGTTCACCCGCTCCAGTTCCCACGGAATATTGCTGGCTGACCACTGGGCAGCGGCTTTTTCAAAATGCTCACGGGCGGTATCCGTCTTTCCCCGGTCACGACAGATGATCCCCCAGTACATCCGTATGCGTGCGGCAAAAAGCCGGGCTTCACCCAGCTCAAAAAGGCGAAGGCTTTCAGCCATTTGTGCTTCAGCTTCGTCCCACCTTGGCGGGCTCGTCGCGGCAAGCGATCTTCCCAATACCTGACGCGCCATGCCTTCACCCCTGATCCCGCCCACCTTCTGGGCCATAGCGACAGCTTGCTCAGCCAGGGATAACGCTTGTTCGACCTGGCCTTTGCCAAGGGCCACTTCGGCGATATTACTGGCGAGTGAGTCAGCAGCCCAAAGTTGCCCGCCAAGCTCCTGTGCAATTGCCTGAGCCATTGCAATGCTTTCGGCGGCGGCCTCGAACTGTCCGGCGCAAAGCTCGGCATAGGATCGAACATGATAGCAGAGATAGACAAGGCCGCGGTCACCTGATTGTCCGGCTGCTTCTATCCCTTGTCGAGTGAATTCTGTGGTGCAGGCAAGATTGCCGGCATCAGCGTATATCCAGGACAGGCAGAAAATACTGTAAGCGATCCCGTCTAGAGAATTCAGCTCACGGGCGCTGGCAATAGCACGTTGACATTGCGCCAACCCCTCTTCATAGCTGCCTGTAGCTCCCAGGGTGATGCCATGAAATACCACAGCCCGAATCCATTCTGTCCAGTTGCCCAATTGCTCAAACGCCGTAATCGCTTGACGGAGCAGCGCTTCAGCTTTGCCGAAATGGCCTTGAAAGCATAATACCGCTCCGATGGACCAGGAGGGGAGAGCCAATAGTTCAGGGTCGCCCAACTTGTGCGCCACCGCCAGCACCTGACGAAAATACCCGATCGCTTCAGGCATTGCATTGCTCACGATATGGATACGGCCCATCCAATATCGCACTCGCGCCAGGCGGAGTTGGTCGCTGCCGGGAGTACCGTCGGGCCCGGGTAATTCCTGTACAAGCCGCTCCGCCTCAGTCATGCGGGCCATGGTCTGCTCCGGTGAGTCAGCGAGAAAACATGCGCGCACTTGCTTGATGAGTGTATCAACCTTGCTTCTAAGGTTGTTTTCCGTAGACGGCAGGTGCGCCAGTGCGCCAAGCGCGCGGGCATAATGCAACCGTGCTTCAGCTAAGGCAAACAACCGGGTCGCAGTATCGCCTGCCCGTATCAGGTACTCGGAGGCCCGCTCCCAGGCTTCGCCCCGCAAAAAGTGCTCGCCGATGACGGTGAAAAACTCCGCAATCCGGTCAGAAAAGAGTTCCTCCATTGCCAGGGCTGTTTTGCAGTGCAGTTCCTTTCGGCGTGAGGCAAGCAAGCTCTCATAAGCGGTCTCCTGGGTCAGCGCATGACGGAACATATATTCCAATTCGGGATGACGCGCCCGCTCGCGGATCAGTTCATTTGTCTCCATACGACTCAGGTCATTGTCAACGCCCGTTTTCCTTTCAGCCATGTGGAGCAGAACGCGGTAGAAAAATATCCTTCCGATGACGGAAGCCTGCTGTGCGAGCCATTTTGTCTCAGGCGGCAGCCGGTCGAGCCGGGACATCAGGAGGCCCTGAAGGGTATCAGGCACGGCAACGGATTCGATAAGCCGTGTTGCTTCCCATCCGCCGTCCCCGGACTGAGCCAATGCCCCCCGCTCGATAAGTGTGCGGATAAGTTCCTCAACGAAAAACGGGTTGCCTTCCGCCCTGCCCGAAATAAGTTCTTTAAGGGCAAGCGGGAGGCTGTCGATCGATAACAGGCGCGCGACCATCTCAAGGCTGCCAAGCTCTGAGAGAGGCTTGAGAGTGATATTCGTAAAACCATCGGACCAGCGCTCGCGGAGTCTTGTTGTAAGCCTCACCCATGCTTCGGAAGTCTCAGAAGTCTCTGTGCGGGAAACACAGATGATTGCCAGGGGCATTCGCTCTGTCAGCGGAACCAGATGCTCGATCAGCTCCAGTGAGGTTGTGTCGGCCCAGTGGCTGTCCTCAATAACAAGCATTGTGGGGTGTTCTTCAGCCAATTTTGTGAAAAACGAGACCATCAGGCCGAATATGCGCTGACGCAACAGCTCGCCCTGTATCCCTTTTAGCAGGTCGATCTCCTCGGAAGACAACCTCAACAACATCATATTTGCGATAATCGCCTTTGCTTCGGCATCTCCGGGGAAAAATTGGTTGACGGAAAGGTCAAGACGCCGCCGGGCAGCGTCTTCGGACTGTTCATCCCTGATACCGGCATGGTTTCGGATAAGGTCAAGAAAAGGGCCGTAAGAAACTGAACTGGTATATGCCAGGCAACGTCCTTCAAGCCAATGCACCTCTTCCCTGCTCGTGATTTCGCGCTTCAACTCGCTTAGAAGGCGTGATTTGCCAATGCCGGCCTCTCCGCTTACTATGACCGTTTGCCCTCGCCCGGCCTCCAGTCCGGCAAAGATATCCTTAAGCTGGGCCATATCATGGTCGCGGCCTACAAAAGCATAAGATAGATCACGCAACCCGCGCGACTTTCCCGGAGCAATCCTTGAGCGATGCAGCTCATAGACCATCAACGGATCACGCTTGCCCTTGACCCGGATCGGCTCCATGGCAAGAAAAGTAAACGCTTCACGCGCCAGCCGGTAAGTATCACGGCTGACCAGGATCTGGCCTGCTTCACATGCGCCCTCCAGCCGCGAGGCGGTATTTACCGTATCTCCTTTGGCTGTGTAGTCCATACGCAGATCGTCACCGATGGAGCCGACCACAACAGGACCGGAGTTAAGGCCGATGCGCATATTGAAATCAATCCCATACCGGTTCTTAAGACTCTCGCCGTATGGCTCCAGAGCTTTCCGAATGGCCAACGCAGCTTGGCAGGCTCGCTGTGCATGGTCTTCGTGGGCAATGGGCGCACCGAAAAGAGCCATCACACCATCGCCCAGGAACTGGTTGATCGTCCCCTCGTACCTATGGATCTCGTCTATGAGGAGGCCGAAACACCTGTCCATGATCTCATGAACCGCCTCGGGATCGAGCTTCTCGAACATAGCGGTGGAATTCGCCACATCCGCGAACATAACGGTAACGATTTTGTGTTCACCCTCGATGGAACTGCGCGTGGTCAGGATCTTGTCGGCAAGATATTTGGGGGTGTAGGAATGAGGCAGGTCGTAATCCAGAGGTTTGGTTTCTCCGGGCCCGCGGAGATCACGGAGAGCGCTCAGTTGTGCCCGCAAGGGGGCTAGCGCTACATCAGCCACGGCATCACCCAGGGTTGGGCGCGATGCTTCCAGAGTCGCAATGGCAGCCTCAAGTCGAGAAATTTGTTCTGTTAAATCGGGCATAGTCTGACCTTCTGCAGGCTAGGACGTGTCAGCGTTCACGTATTCATTCACCCCGTCCCTGGAGTATTTCCTGGTATAACAGCGCGTTTTTATCTACAAAGCCTTGATGATTCTAATTTCGCGGCGGCAACGATGACGTAAGGTGGTGCTAACTTCCCGGCTTTTCTCTACCAGCTCTATCGGAATTCTTAAAATCAGCTGCAGTAATTGCGAATCGAGTGTCTCAAGAATGGCTGCTCAGCCGCTGAGCCTGATTATCTCATTACTTCTCTTTCGCCGCAATGCAAATTCAGCTACGTATTCGTAGTACGGGAGGTTGCTCTGAAAGCAAAGATTAAAATGAACTCTCTTCCGCCTTGAGAAATGGGGCGCCAAAATCTTTGCCATTTTCGAATCATTTGTTTACCGAATCGCTGCAAATGGACTCTTTCGAAGTTGGCAAGATGTAGACAGTCTCTAAACTAAGCAGATGAGCATTCGCACATTGTTCCGTGATCCTGTGAGTGTAAATATGGTCCAGTGTTTGAGGACCTTCGCCTGCAGAGTGATCCAAGCAAGTACAGGATTTTTCATCTTTTTCGCAATAGGTCAGGGTGTAGCCTGTTATTTCTTGACATTTACCATAAAATGTGCTAGATAAGTTTTAATGGTTAAGGAATGCCTATGAAAGCGACAGAGCTGTTTCTAGAGTGCTTGAGTACTGACCAGACTTCCAACGGGCAAATCGTTCAAGGTAGCCTTCAGCTCCGATCTTTTTCCAAAATCCATTTCCTCAAGCACATATTAGCACTACTACGTTAAGTTATTGACATTTTGCCTCTTGCTGTCGTATATGGGTACCGGGAGGGATACCTATGGACAGCAAGGAACTACAATCGTGTCGAAGCAGGCTCGAAGCATACCTTGCGGAGCTTCTTGAGCCTATAGGGCGTCTGGAAAGGCGCCGATGGGGTAACGCTTACGTTCGTGGACTGCTTATGGATGGCGAACGAAAGTCCATCGAGCCTATGGCTGCTCGGTTGCCTGATGGCAATGTCCAGGCGATGCAGCAGTTTGTAGGTCAAAGTCCTTGGGACCACAGCCCCGTTCGAAAAAAGCTGGCCGAACGGATGGTCGAGGCAATGGTTCCTGCGGTTGCCTGGATTGTTGATGATACCGGGTTTCCCAAACAGGGAAAGCACTCTGTAGGGGTTGCCCGTCAGTATTCGGGCACTCTGGGCAAAGTGGGAAACTGCCAGATTGCGGTATCGCTCAATCTGGCTACAGCCGAGGCCTGCATGCCGGTCGATTTTGAGCTCTACCTTCCGAAAGCTTGGGCGGAGGACCCGTTGAGGTTGAAACGAGCTGGTGTTCCGGACGGATACTGCTTTAAGGCCAAATGGCAGATCGCTTTGGATCTGATCGGCCAAGCGCTTTCCCGGGACATCCCAAAGGGTGTCGTAGTCTGTGACTGCTCTTACGGGAACGGCAACCCATTTCGGCAGGGCCTGATTGATCGAGAGCTTTTCTATGTAGCCGAAATCGAAGCCAAGACCATTGTCTTCGATGAACCGAAGAAAACAAGGGGCCGAGTAGGCGACCCGGCTCCCGGTAACCAGACGGGCAAAGCGAGTGTCCTCTCGGTTAAAGACTTTGCTCTCAAGCTCCACGCCCCGATGTGGAAGACGATTAAATGGCGCGAAGGAACTAAGCGTAGACTGGTTTCTCGTTTTGCTGCCGTCCGGGTACTTCCGGCTCACCGACCGGCTAATGTCAAAAAGCGTCCCCCCAGGCAGTGGTTGCTTATCGAATGGCCCAAAGCGGAGCCGGAACCCACGAAATACTGGCTCTCCAATCTGGCCCCCCAGGCAGGGCTTAGCCGGCTTGTCTTTTTTGCCAAGGTGAGGTGGCGGATCGAGCAAAGCTACCAGCAACTCAAAGAAGAACTGGGGCTCGATCACTATGAAGGTAGGGGCTATTTGGGATGGCATCACCATGTCACAATGACCATGCTTGCGTATGGGTTCCTCCTACTTGAAACCTTACGCAGTAAAAAAAACTTCTGGGTGGACCCTCCCGAAAGTGAGACGGGAGATGCAGCGCCTGATAGCCTGCTGGTTAGGAACATGCCCGATCTGCAATAGAAAGATAAATTATGGGCATCTATCACGTTCTCCGTAATTATTTAACGTAGTAGTGTTAGGTTATCGCACGCCATCTCCGGTCTGCCATTGTGCAATCTAGGTGCGCAAGCCCTCTGGTTTAGGATTTCTGTTCAAGTTCAAAGCACAGGATTTTAGGAGACGAACTAGTGTAGCATTTCGTAAGTGCATTGATATTTCAAATTGCCGCCAATTAGCTTCTGTTAACATCATCGGCAGAGGAATAATATCAAACTATTTCAGAAATGCTACACTAGTACTAACATGCGTAAATGCGCGCAACGACAATAAGCTACTAAAATGGCTGTAAGAGTATTTTGTGAGAGCCACGATCTACCGTGACTTTATGCAAGTTAGTACTAAGATGCATGATGAAGGCACGATATGCTCGAGGGCGAGTGGGTGACGTATGGGGTTCGATTCTCCTTGGCCAGATGTTTATACTTGCCTGCCTGGGAGAGGTCCTGGTGGCACTTATAAGGAAGGAGTTAAATCGCAACGTAGGCACAAGGAGGATATAGGATAATTGAATGGGCCGTCCGGATGTTTCAAAAGGTTTCCCGAGTGAAATATGGCTGCAAAATGCGCTTCAGCATCCGTCGATGATTAAGTAGACGCATCATTCTGGAAGACAGCTATCTTTAATACATTATAGTATACCTGATTCCGTGAACGGAAGGCCGATTCAAGACCTGGTTTAAGTTGTCGAAGAACACCAAAGCTAAGGGCATGATTCCAACATGATAAGGAAAGGGGAGTTATCATGGAAAAAGAGTATAAGGGACTGATGAGTAAACCTGAACTATGCACGAGTTGTGATCGATGTGCGATGTGGTGTTCATTGACCCACTTCGGGGAGATGAACATATCCCGGAGCAATGTGTATGTTCTGCGGAGGGAGCCGGCGGTTGACGTGCCGGTAACTTGTATCCAGTGCGGAGTGTGTATTCCCGCCTGCCCTACTGGCGCCATTTCACGTACGGCCTCCACCGGGGCCGTCGTTGTTGAAGCGCAGCTGTGCAGTGCCTGTGGTATTTGTGTGATGGCCTGTCCTTATGGGGTTATTAAGATAGACCCTCAGACGACGGTGGCTCACAAATGTGATTTATGTAATGGTGCACCGGCCTGTGTCAGCCACTGTCCCCACGGGGCGATATTGTTCGAGAACGTGAGCCGGGTAGCTTTAAGGCGCCGTGAGGAGGCTGCACAGGCGGAATCCAGTCATGTCAGGTCTCGTCTGGCTATGCGCGAATAAACTGTCCATTGATTCAAATGAGACGACAAATCGGACGTCTGAAACATAGAGGATTATCGATCCTACAATGAGGGAGATTGTCAGATGGAAAAACATGAATGGCACGGATATACGGGCAAACTATTGCGGATAGACCTGACGGAAGAGAAATACAGCGTGGAGGATCTGGATCCGATCGAGGTACGCAAGTACATCGGTGGGACGGGCTATGCGGCCAAACTCCTTTTTCAGGAGATGAAAGGGGGCACTGATCCCCTATCGCCGGAAGCCAAGGTGGTGTTTGCCACGGGAGCGCTTACAGGAACGCTTTGTCCCAGCGGAGGGAGCTATGAAGTCTGCTATAGGGCCCCGCTCACGGAAACGTGGTGTCAGACTCGTTCGGGAGGGACCTTTGGCCCTAAACTAAAATTTGCGGGATTTGACTATCTGGTTTTAGAGGGAAAGGCTGAAGAATGGGTTTACATATACATCCGTGATGGACAGGTGGAAATCAGAAAAGCCGCCCATCTGGTGGGACTGGATGTGGAAGCGGTGACCGACAAGCTGCAGCGAGAAATTGACGATCCTCAAGCCTCCGTGGCCGCCATCGGGCAAGCAGGCGAAAACGGGGTGCTTTACGCCTGTCTTATTAATGACCGAGGCCGCGCCGCGGGGCGGGGCGGGTTAGGCGCCGTCTTGGGGGCAAAGCAGGTCAAGGCCATTGTGGTGAATGGGCATGCGGGGATAAAGCCCGCCAAGCCGGATGCCTTTATAAAGTCCATTGAGCAGGCGGAACAGGATATCAAAAAATTTCCATTTGAAGCGATTCCGGCTCTCGGCATCATCGGCATGCTTGGCATGTTTAGCGCCGGGGGTTTGTTACCCACCCGCAATTTCCAGACGGGGAGTTTTGACGGGTCCGACGGGATTTCGGGAGAAACGTTGGATCGTCACTACCAAATTAAACGGCGGGCCTGTTTTGGCTGCAGCTTTGCTTGCGGCCGCTACTCTACCGTTAAAAGCGGGCCTTTTGCCACTCCGCCGATGGATGGCCCGGAATATGAAACTGCGGACATGTTTGGAGCCATGTGCAGTATCGGACACATGGGCCCCGTGATTCGGGCCAATTATTTATGCAACACCTATGGTTTGGATACCATCAGTACGGGCAATACCATTGCTTTTGCCATGGAATGTTATGAGAAGGGCATTCTTACCAGCCAGGACACCGAGGGTATCGAACTCAAGTTTGGAAATGCTGAGGCGATGATTGCTACCGTCCATAAAATCGCCAAGCAGGAAGGGATAGGCAAGCTTCTGGCCAAAGGGACCAAAAGGGCAGCCGAGCAATTAGGACCTGCCGCCGAAGAGTTGGCGGTGCACGTCAAAGGGATGGAGGTCCCTGGGCATGAACCTCGTTCCGAATCAAGGGTACTGGGTTTGCAATATGCGGTTAATGACCGCGGGGCCTGTCACATACATCCCACTTGGCCCAGTACCTGGGAGTTCCAGGTGGACTGCGGTATGGTCCCGTTTGGGCTGCCTTGGCCGCCGCTTGAAGTTCCCGATGAGTCAAAGCTCAAAGGGACAGTCTATCGCTATGTAGCCATGCAGGGCGAGGTCAGCGAGATCTTGGGGACCTGTGTATTCTATTCATTGGGAGTCGAGGGTACCTGCCTCACCCCTACATTGTACTCCGAACTGCTGAGTGCCCTTACCGGCTGGGATGTGAGTCCAGAGGAGTTGCTAACGGCCGCAGAACGCTCTTTGAATCTGAAGCGGTGTTTTAACGCCCGGGAAGGCTTTACCAGGAAAGATGATAGGTTGCCGAAGCGCCTCTATTCTGAAATTCTTGACGGTCCTTCCAAAGGAAACAAGGTTAAGAGTATAGAAGATATGCTCGACGGCTACTACGAAGCCATGGGATGGGACATCAAAACCGGTGTGCCCACCGCAGCCAGGCTCCAACAGCTCGGCCTGGATTTTGCCAAAGTATAAGAAAACAAGATAGTAAGCAGGATCGAATAATATGAGCAGGGGCTTCCCTTGTAAAGGAAGCCCCCAACACTACGAATAATGAGGAAGTTTGGTAATGCGAGTGAGTGTTCGCTTGTATTCAGTATTTCAAAGACTCTGTCCTGCTTTCGCTACATTTAAAGAGATGGAATTGCAGGAGGCAAGCAATATCCGTGATATTTTAAAAAAAGTTGGCATCCCTCAGGAAACAGCTCTAGTCGTTTTGGTTAACCATTCGTCGGTTGATTTTAATCAGGTATTAAGCGAAGGCGATAAAGTAGAAATTATGCCTCTGGCCTCCGGGGGTTAAATCAGATCCGGCGCTTTCAAAGTGCTTCCTGATTCTTCTCCATAGTTTCCTCTCTATTTTCATAACCCACCGGTAGTTTGAATAACCTGATTTTCATGCTGCACAGAAAAATTTCACTTTAACAGAAAATTTCCTGCACTGCAGGAATCAAAAGAAAAAATTTTTTGATAAATACGATTTTATTGTGACCGAAAACAAATGTTGATGCTCCCGCCATCGTTGCTGGACTGGCTCCCGAAGGGACACCTCGTCTATTTCATATTGGATGTGGTCGAGCAGCTTGACCTCTCAAAAATATATGCCTCCTACTAGGGCGATGGCCGGGGACAGCCCCCGATGCCAGGAATCTTTTCGTCAGGGTGGACTAGGCCATATACAACTCGAAAAGAGAGGGCCGGAAAATGGTTTCGGCTGTGTGAACCCTCTGGCTGTTCCGATAGGAAATAGATGGACAGTTAATCCCGGTTGAGCTTTTTCTACTTCTCTGCCCAAGTGTCCTCAGCTGTAACTTCCACCTCAATCGGAACTTTACCGTGATATGCTTTGCCTGCCTGAATCATGGTCTCCTTGAGAATCGCAGCTGCATAATTTGCCATCTTCTCAGGAACTTCGAGAATGATTTCGTCATGCACCGTTCCGACAATCTGACTCCGGTATTAGCCAATCTTTGTAGGAGCAGGCCCAGTGCTTTCTTTGTGATGTCTGCGGCTGTCCCTTATACGGGCTATTATAGAGTATGTCCTGAAACTGTCAAAACCGATCCTTACACTCTGGAATTAACCAAATGCTTAACATATCTCTCCTGGACGTTGGGCAATATAGCGCGGGAAAACGTCAACCCTCCCGTATCATACTGCACGTGTACTTTCTGTATAGCATTTGGCCTTTGGGCCCGCAAACCTGCGCCTGTGCCGGGGGGCGGTTTTCAACACCAGGCACCCCCCTTTTGTCAAGCAGTGGGGTCCGGAGCCTCGTCCTCACGGCCGGTCATCCAGGCGAAATTTAGGGCTTGTCCGCAAATAAGCCTCTTAGGGATCGCGCCGGATTTTGAGACTGATTTGGTCGCGAGGATTGAGCAAAACCGCAGGCGTAGCTGGGCTACGTCGAGGATTTTGCGATTGAGGAGCGGCCGAAGCAGGCCAAAAGCCGGATGCGAGCGCAAAGGTTTTATTTACGGACAAGCCCTTAGCCCCTCCCCTGTTCACCGCTCACTCTTCCCCGCTCCCCGGGCGCTTTGCAGCGCTTCATCCAGGTGGGCTTTGGCCGAGATCATTTCATCTTCGATTTTCTGGAGAACATGCGGCGGGAGGTCCCGGCCCGCGTTTTCCAGGATGATCCCGAGCGCGTCGGCTTTTTGGGCAAGCTCCGAAATATGTCCGCCCCATTCGGGGCCCCCTTCGGTTTCCATCCCGGCGGGCGTTTCGGCCCGCTCCATCCCCACATAATCCGTTATCCGGTCCCCGATCGAGGGCACTTGCACATCAAGGCCGAATTTCTGTCTCACGATGTTTGCGAATTCGTCGCTTACGCCCGGTTCGCCGTGTATCACATAGACCCGCATCTTCGGATTTTTGAAATTGCCAAGCCACTCGAGGAGCCCATTTTGGTCCGCGTGCGCCGATAAGCCGCCGATGGTGAAGACTTTCGCCCGCACGATCACCCTTTCGCCCAGTATTCTCACCATCCGCGCACCTTCCACGATGCTTCTGCCCAGGCTGCCCGCCGCCTGAAAGCCTGCTATTACCAGCGAACATCCCGGCCGCCACAGGTTGTGCTTGAGGTGGTGCCTGATTCTGCCCGCCGTACACATCCCGTTTCCCGCGATCACGACGGCCGGGCCCGGATGCCTGTTTATTTCCATGGACTCGAGGGCCGAACGGGTGAGCACGAGTTGATCGAAATTGAAGGGATCGTCTCCCGAATCGAGCGCAGCCCTGGTTTGCGCGTCATAATACTGTTTCATGTTGCGGAATATGGTTGTGGCGGCTATCGCAAGGGGGCTGTCCAGATAGACCGGCATCGGCGGTATAAGCTTCTGCCGGAAAAATCTGCCGAGGATAAACAGCAGTTCCTGTGTACGCTCAACGGCAAAAGCCGGAATCAGGACTTTTTCGCCGTGTCCCCAACTGTACTCGATTGCCTTGAGCAGTTCCCGTTCGCTTTCTTCGATCGATTTGTGGTTGCGGTTTCCGTAAGTGGACTCGATAAAGAGGATGTCCGCCTCGGAGACGATTTCGGGGTCTTGCACAATCATCTGCCCCTTGTGCCCAAGATCACCGGTAAACACGGTTTTTTTGGCGCTCTGCGGAGGTCCGTCGAAGATTTCCAGAAGTGAAGACCCCAGAATATGTCCGGAGTTGCGGAACCGGATGCTCAGGTCCGGATCGGGGCGAAGAATTTCGTCCTGTTTGACCGGCTCAAAAAGGGGAAAACACGCCTCGGCGTCCGGGAGCCGATAGAGGGGTTCGGTGAGCGACTCTCCCCGGCGCTCGTTCTTTCTCGTCTGCCACTCGGCTTCCATTTCCTGGATGTGAGCTGAATCCAGGAGCAAAATCTTGGTAAGCTCGACTGTGGGCACGGTGGCATAGATTCTGCCTCGAAAACCGTCTTTTACCAGCCCGGGTATCCGGCCGGAATGGTCGATGTGGGCGTGAGTCAAAAAGAGAGCTTCGATATCGGCGGGGTTGAAGCCCCAGGGGCCGCGATTTAACGCTTCCATCCGGTGGCCTCCCTGAAAGAGGCCGCAGTCGACCAGGTATTTTCGGCCCGTGTCGATGAGAAAACTGGAGCCGGTCACACAACGGGCGGCGCCAAGGCAGGTGATCTGCATTCGGGGTTCTCCTTTATAATTGTATAATTCGAAAATCATCGCGGGCAAAACCCCGGGAGCGCAGGGCGGCGGGGACCGGGCGGGCTGGGGTCTCGACCCTCGTACGGTTTTTCCGGGGGCGGGCGGTTTATTGTCTTCTATTAGTGAATGATCGGCAATATATTTAAGGTTAAAGCAAGAATTCAGTCTTCAGCGGTCAGAAAAAGAAAGGCTTTTCTCTTATGACTGACGACCGGCCGCTGTCCACTGAATTCGCTCTTGACAAATCCCGGAAGAGGGGGGAAACACAGATCGCCCGGCGAGGCCATAGAGGACAAATATAAAGGAACAGATATGGTGAACGGGAAAAATGGCAAAGGCAAACTCATAGTATCCGGAATCATCTTCTGGTACCCGCTCGCGGGGGTGACCTACCAGTTTCTGCATTACCTGATCGGACTTCGGCGGCTCGGCTGGGACGTTTATTACGTCGAGGACTCGAGCCGGTGGGTCTTTGACGTAAGAGACTTCGAGTTAACACCCGAGGCGTCCGCGAACGTCGATATGGTGGCCCCCGTGTTGGAAAGATATGGATTTTCCGGAAAATGGGTCTTTCGCGGCGGCTACGAAGGCGGCAAATGCTACGGGATGAGTGAGGATGAGCTGGCGCGGCTCTACAGGGAGGCTGACGCCTTCCTCAACGTGACCGCTTCCCAGGAGCTTCGCGAAGAGCATATGTCCATCCCCAGAAGGGTTTATGTGGAGTCCGATCCTTTCCACGTTCAGGTAAAGGTATTGGAAGGGGACACGAAGACCTTGAACGCCCTTGCCGGACATCACATCCATTTTTCTTTCGGAGAGAACCTTGGGCAGCCCGACTGCGATCTGCCGGTCGATTTTGTATGTTGGCATCCGACCAGGCAGCCGGTGCTTATGGACCTTTGGGAAAACCCCTTTGCTCTCGCGAAGGATTCGGTGTACACGACCATTACGACCTGGAAAAACAAGGGCAAGGACCTGGTTTTCCGCGGCGAGACATACTACTGGACAAAGGACCGGGAGTTCGCAAAGATCATCGATCTGCCAAAGCGCAGACCCGTGGGTTTTGAACTTGCAACGCAGGTAGACGATGAGACGCATCGGTATCTTACCCAAAATGGTTGGAGGATTGCGCCTTCCCTGCCCGTCTCCCGGGATGTCGATATGTACCGGGAGTATATCCAGAGGTCCAGGGGCGAGTTCACGGTCACAAAGGACCAGGTGGTGCGTCCAAGGACCGGCTGGTTCAGCGACCGGAGCGCCAGCTTCCTTGCAGCCGGGCGGCCGGTCATAACCCAGGAAACCGGGTTCAGCAAATTTTTGCCGACCGGAAAAGGGCTTTTCGGATTCTTGACGATGGATGAAATTCTGGCGGCCGTCGACGTTATAGAAAGCGATTACGAGGGAAGCTGCAAGGCGGCGCGCGAAATTGCGCAAGAATACTTTGCGGCGGAGAAGGTGCTTGGCAAATTGATGTCCGAGGCCGGCCTCGGGTGAGTTTCCAGTTTTTCAACCAAAAACTAAAAACTACTCTTATACGGTGCAATGCATCCTGCTTCAGCGTATTTTTCGACCGGCCGCTTTCAATGGCTGGACAGCGTCAAGGGAATGGCCGTCTTATGGATCGCCCTTTACCATAGCCTGCTGGCCTATGGCAGCGGAAGCCTTCCGTGGCCGATAGCGGTTGGTTCATTTTCCGACTTTGTCCAACAGTGCGCGCAGGGGTCCGCCTTTGGCAAGTTATCCTGCGGCGTCGAGGCAATCCTTGCTGGAATTATCCAGCGAGGGCCGCAGGCGGTCGGCGTTTTCATCCTCTTCAGCGGATTCGGCCTCACCTACTCGCTCGTAAAACGAGGCGGGTTTCAAACTTCCTGGGCGCTGTGGTACAGGCGGCGCCTAACCAGGCTTTTCCCGGTCTACTGGCTGGCGCACCTCGTCTTCCTGGTCTCCCCCTTCACGGTCCTGCACGATCCCATCGATTACCGCTTCCTGTTGAGCTTTTTCGGCGACAGGGTCTATCCGGTCGACAAGATGTTCTTCTATCTTGTGCCCGCCTGGTGGTTCCTGGGACTGTTGATCGAACTCTACATCGTTTACCCCCTCCTGTTCGAGTTCATGCAGCGCGTCGGGTGGGTGAAATACCTGGGGATCTGCATCCTGTTGAGTGTGGCGGCAAGATACGTTCTGTTCAGCGTATTGGAGGCAAACGGCTATTATGAGATGGGTGCTTTCTTTGTGTGCAGGCTATGGGAGTTTGCGGCCGGAATGGCATTGGGAAAACTCATAGCGGAGGCGCCTGATTGGACTCTTGGCCGGCTGCTTTCCTGGAAGGGATTTTTTGCCGGGATAATTATTTACACGCTGGGCTGTTTTGCCTACCAGCCCAATTTTCTGAATTTCTTCTCGGACGGTCTTACGGCGATGGGCTTATCGGTGATATTGATTCACGCAGGTTACCGTTTCGATACGATACCGGGTTTGGGCAGGTGGCTTGCCCGGGCCGGAGTGTATTCCTACAGCATCTATCTTTTTCACCAGCCGTACATGATGTATCTCGGCGAAAAGCTCGTCCCCCATAGTCTGGCGGTTTTCCTGGTTCTTGCCTCTGCGGCGACAGTCATTGTCGCCCTGGGTTCAATGTGTTTGGAGTACGCGGTCAACCACGGCGTGAATCGAGTTCTTAGTTCCTACCCGTAAGTCATTCAAGCACTTAAAGTGACAAACCATGTTAATCCGGGGGCCATCTCCTGAAAACAAGGGTCCCGTTGGTTCCGCCAAAGCCAAACGAGTTGGACAGCGCCACCTCGATTTGAGCCTTGCGGGCCACATTGGGAACGTAGTCCAGGTCGCAGTCCGGGTCCGGGAATTCGTAATTCATGGTTGGAGGCATTAGCTGGTTATGGATGGTGAGGACAGTGTAGGCGGCTTCCACCCCGCCCGCCGCGCCGAGGAGGTGCCCCGTCATCGACTTTGTAGAACTGATTGCCATTTTGTAAGCGTGATCGCCGAAAACGGTCTTTATCGCCTGTGTTTCATATTTGTCGTTGAGATCGGTCGATGTGCCGTGTGCGTTGATGTACTGGACATCGGAGGGTTTTATCGCGGCGTCGTCGACGGCCATCTGCATGCATCGGGCGGCCCCTTCGCCGTCGGGCGCCGGAGCGGCCATGTGATAGGCGTCTCCCGAGGCGCCAAACCCGATTATTTCGGCGTAGATCCGAGCGCCCCGGGCGCGCGCGAAATTGAGATCTTCCAGGATCAGTATGCCGGAGCCTTCACTTAATATGAAGCCGTCCCTTTCCTTGTCAAAGGGCCTGGAAGCGTGTTCGGGGTCGTCGTTTCGCGTCGAGAGCGCGCGCATTGCGTTAAAGCCGGCTATTGCCAGGGTGGTCACCGTCGACTCGACACCCCCGGTGATCATCACATCGGAAAACCCCTCCCGAATGAGATGATAAGCATGACCTATGGCGTGAGTTCCAGCGGCGCAGGCGGTCTGCAAAGAAAGGTTGGGACCTTTTGCGCCGTGGTAGATCGAGATAAGGCCGGGGGCCATATTGCTGATAATCATCGGAATGAAAAAGGGGCTCACTCTCCTTGGACCGACTTCCAGGATCAGTTTGTGAGATTCTTCGATCGTTTGCAGGCCGCCAAGGCCGCAGCCCATTACGACACCGGCTCGAGACGAGATTTCGGGTTCTATCTTGAGTTTGGCGTCTTCCATCGCGTAGTGGGCGGCCCCCAGCGCAAACTGGAGAAAGGGGTCCATTTTCCGGAGCTCTTTTTTGTTGATGAACTCCTCCGGATGAAAGTTGGTGACCTCTCCGGCGATACGGGTCGCAAATGCGGAAGAATCGAAGCGGGTGATCGGCCCGATTCCTGACTTTCCGGAAATCAAACCGGACCAATTCTGTTCAATACCGATACCAATCGGAGAAACCAACCCGATTCCCGTAACAACCACACGCCGCTGATTATTCACTGATGCCATCGAGCTGTCTCCTAGCGCAAGGCGGAGATTTTAGGCCGTCTAACCCATGAACATGCCGCCGTTGATGTGTATAACCTGTCCAGTGATATATCCGGCCGCATCGGATGCAAGAAAGGCGACCGCCGCCGCGACCTCCTCCGGAGCGCCGTACCTTGCCGCTGGAATCTGCGCCAGCAGCGCATCCCGCGATTTTTGCGGAATTGCCAGCGTCATATCGGTTTCGATAAATCCCGGGGCGACCGCGTTTACGGTTATGTTCCTGGAGATAATCTCGCGCGCAAGGGATCTCGTAAAGCCGATGATGCCTGCCTTGGCGGCCGAATAATTGCACTGCCCCGCATTTCCGATCACGCCGACCACCGATGTGACATTGACGATACGCCCGCAGCGCTGGCGTATCATGGGTTTTATCACCGCCTGTGAGCAAAGGAAAGCGCCTTTGAGGTTGGTATCCATAACATCGTCCCATTCGGTGAGCTTCATCAAGGCGAGCAGGTTGTCCCTGGCTATCCCGGCGTTGTTTACCAGCACATCGATTCGGCCATGCGCATCAAGGATTTGCTTGAACGCAGCCTTGACCGCGTCGGGGTCGGCCACGCTGAATTGCATGGCGGTTGATGTTGCGCCCCTGCTCTCGACGAGGACAGCGGTCTGCTTTGCGGCCTCCGGATGGGAGTTGTAATTGACGATGATGTGGGCTTTCGGACCGGCCATCTCCACGGCGATGGCCCGGCCAATCCCACGGCTCGCTCCTGTTACCACGATAACGCGCTGCTCGCTCAATCTGCAATCTCCCAGACAAAAGTTGCGGGTTGCGGGTTACGGGTTGCGGGTTGTTGGGTTTCTAACATGCTACTTCACCCCGCTCGCGCTTTATTCGCTTGACGAATGAAGGTATGAATTCGAATAGGTCTGCAACGACGCCGTAAGTGGCCACGTCAAAAATCGGAGCGTGCGGGTCCTTATTTACGGCGACGATAACCTGCGACCCCTGCATTCCAACGAGGTGCTGAATGGCGCCCGAAATTCCGACAGCCATGTAGAGTGTGGGCGCCACGGTGCGGCCCGTCTGGCCGACCTGGTGAGAAGGCGCCATCCACCCCTCCTCGACCGCCCCACGGGAAGCCCCCACCGCCCCGCCCAAGAGTGTGGCAAGCCCTTCGATCAGGTCGAAATTCTCACCATTTCGCAGCCCCCGGCCGCCGGAGATGATAACGTCGGCTTCAGCGAGTTTGGCGGTCTGGTCTTGTTCTGCAATCACTTCGAGGACTTGCACCCGCGCCTCGAAACATTGCTCGGGGAGTTCCATCCGCTCGATGCGGCCGTTTTGGGCCTCCCTCCTGACGGGCTTCATGACTTTGGGCCGCACGGTGGCCATCTGAGGCCGCCGGTTCGGGCATATGATAGTCGCCATGATGTTTCCGCCGAAAGCAGGCCGTGTCTGGAGCAAAAGCCCCTCGTCGCTTATGTCCAATTCCGTGCAGTCGGCGGTGAGTCCTGTACGAAGTGAAGCCGCTACACGCGGAATGAAGGAGCGCCCCATGCTGGTCGCCCCTGCGAGCAGGATTTCGGGGCGCTTGCGCCTGACCAGTTCGACGACGCATTTCGAATATCGTTCGTCGGTGAAATGAGCCAATTCAGGGCGGTCGACCACATAGACCACTTCTGCGCCGTAGGAGATGAGTTCCCGGGCAACTTCATCCTCTATTCCCGAACCAAGTAAAACGCTCCCCAGCTCGACACCCCGCTTGTCAGCCAGGACGCGGCCCACGCTCAAAAGCTCGTGGCTTACCTTGTGGACTTTGCCTTCGCGCCATTCAGCGCAGACCCACACCCCCCGGTAGCTCCGCAGATCTTCATGGGGGCCTTTGCCTGCCTCCGGAAGAGATATTGCCCCAAACTCGCAGGTATCCACGCAAATGCCGCAAAGCGAGCAGTCATCCGTGATTTCGATCTGGTTTTCGCCAAGCACAATGGCGCTCATAGGACATGCGTCCGAGCAGACCCCGCAAACCGTGCATTTCTTTCTGTCTACAGTGGCTTTCATAAACCTGGTACTCTGGCGTTCTTCAAGTATTTGAAAAGTTGTTCGGCTTGATTTTCTATGGACCCTTCAAGCTGAATGCGGTTGCTTCGCCTCGGAGGGCTGAAAACGCGCACGACCTGTGTAAAGGACCCGCACAGGCCGGTGTGGTCCGGATCGAGGCCTAAATCGGCCACCCCCCAGACCGGGATTTCAGCCTTCCTGGCGCGCATCTTGTGCCTGAGCGAAGGGACCCTCGGTTCGCCCAATTCCTTGATCACCGTCAGCAAAGCGGGCAAAGGAAGCTCCCAGACCTCGGTCCCCTCATCGGTCTGCCGGACCACCCTCAAGGAACCGCTCTGCGGCATTTCAATCTTCTTGACGAAGGTTGCGTAAGGAATATCGAGCATCGCGGCCATTTCCGGCCCGACCTGAGCAGTATCGCCATCAATCGCCTGTTTTCCGCAAAAAATGATATCCACCTCACCTATCTTGCGGATAGCCGCAGCAAGAGTCGTCGAAGTGGCCCATGTATCCGAACCGGCGAAAGCACGGTCGCTGAGGAGCACCGCGTCATCGGCCCCGAGCCCGAGGGTGTCTCTTAGCGACTCGGAAGCCTGGGGCGGTCCCATCGTAATAACCGTGACTCTTGCGCCGTTTTGGTCCTTGATCTTGAGCGCGGCTTCCACCGCGAACAGATCGAAGGGATTTATTATACTCTCGACCCCCTGCCTCACCAGTGTGTGAGTGTCCGGATCGATTCTGACGTTCCTGGTGTCAGGCACCTGCTTTATGCATGCGACTATGTGCATATCAGCCCACAACTCGTGTCTCGATCTTGAGTAAAGTCCCCGTTGAAATTGCTGCTCATAAAGCTCTTCAATCCAGTCGGCCTGCCAACAAAATCCCCCTTGATCCCGGGATGGGGAGACACGCGAGGGCCAAGGGGGTGGAGGATTCTCGATTGATAGGGAGACGAGAGAAATGAGCAGTTTAGAAAAAAGTGTCCTTCAGCCTGCTGTATTCCTTATTTAGTTCCTGTCCGATGATGTTTCGCTGGATTTCGTTGGTGCCCTCGTAAATTTGCAAAATTTTTGCGTCCCGCATCATCTTTTCGACCGGATAATCCTGCATGTATCCATAACCTCCAAGCACCTGCACGGCGCTTGCCGCCACCTCCATGGCCACGTCGCCGGCGAATACCTTAGCCATTGCGGCATATCTGCTTACGTCGCGGGGTTCG
Organism: uncultured delta proteobacterium; assembly: GCA_963805125.1. GTDB lineage: Bacteria > Desulfobacterota > Syntrophobacteria > Syntrophobacterales > Syntrophobacteraceae > SbD1. The sequence continues at coordinate 302,181 of CAWDTD010000006.1, forward strand.
GTGTCCATGTAGCGGGCAATGCTGTAAACAAGGGCGCGCGACGCCTCGGTTTTTATGGCCATGTCCGCAAGTTTGTGCTGAATCGCCTGGAAGGTTATGATCGGCTTGTCGAACTGAAGCCTCTTTCTGGCATATTCGACCGCGATATCGAGCGCGCCCTGGGCGAGGCCGACTCCCAGCGCACCTATGCCGGGCCGGGATTTGTCGAACGTCTTCATGGCAACGATAAAACCCATTCCCTCCCGGCCGATCAGCCTGTCGGCTGGAATGCGACAATCCTGGAAAATCAGCTCGCGGGTGGTGGATGCGCGGATGCCGAGTTTTTTTTCCTTTCTTCCGAAGAGAAATCCCGGATCACCCTTTTCGACTACGAAAAAACTGGCGCCCCGCGGCCCCTTGGCGCGGTCGGTTATGGCCAGTATCGAATAGATTTCCGCCTCGCCCCCGTTGGTGATCCACTGCTTGGACCCGTTGATAACGTAATGGTCTCCGTCTCTGACCGCCGTGGTCTGAATTCCGGACACATCGCTTCCGGCCCCGGGTTCAGTAAGGCCGAAGGCCGCGAGCTTTTTCCCGCTGGCGATCTGAGGCAGGTATTTCCGTTTCAGCTCCTCGCTGCCGTAGAGCAGGATCGGGTAAGCTCCGAGGCCGCTAGCGGCAAAGCTTGTGGCGATTCCGATACAAGCCTCCCCAATCTTTTCGACAGCCAGGCAGTTTTCGAATATTCCTCCACCCATGCCGCCATATTCTTCAGGGATATACAGGCCGAAGAGGTCCGCCTGGGCGAGGATCTTCATGATCTCCCATGGGAATTGCTCGGTTATGTCCAACTCGGCCCTGATCGGACGGATTTTTTCCCTGGCGATCTGCGCTGCTAATTCCTGTATCATTTGCTGTTCTTCAGTCAAAAAATAATTCAAGTTGTTTCCTCCGATCAAAAACTTCTGCCGGCTCCATGGCTTCGGCCATCCCGGGCCGCAATGCAAAGAAGCCGGAGCGGAGAATTCAGAACCTGCTTTCTTAACACAAAAAAATGAGTTTAGCCAATATTGAGTTCTGAATCGAGGGCGGCGGTTCCAGGTTTTCTTAAACTTACTTGGGCGTAAATCCCCATTTTTCCTTAAGGTTCTCAAGAATAACCAGAGCGTTGAAATACTTGAAATCGGCCAGGGAACTATCCTGTTCAAACTTAAATTCTGCCATTTTGCGGCAGGTCTCCTCCTGTGCGATCCTGCAGGCCAGTTGGATCGCGCTGGTGATAGCCCGGTTTTCGGAACGTCCATGAGCCACCACAACGGGCTTTTTTACTCCGAGCAGCGGTGCTCCGCCCACGTGCTGATAATCATAGGTTTCCTGCAAGCTTTCGAATATCGCTTTCCACTCGGCCCGGCTATTCGCCCCGCTCTGTTCGAGCTTGGCGCCAAGCGCGCTGATCAGGCCCTTAGAGAACCCTTCGTACATTTTCATGACAATGTTGCCGACAAAGCCATCGCAAATGACTGCATCGGCCTGGCCATCGAAAAGATCGTTGGGTTCCAGGTTGCCGATAAAGTTCAGGCCGGAGCGCTTAATTAGAGCGAAAGCGCGTTGCACTGTCCTGGTACCCTTGGCCGGTTCGCGGCCGATGTTTAAAAGACAGATGGCCGGGCGATCGATTCCCCGGCTGACCTTAAGGTAAATATGGGCAAGGGCTGCTGACTGGGCCAGGTGCAAGGCCCCTGAGTGGGTGTGCGCTCCGGCGTCCAGAAGGACCGGCCTGCCGTCCCGGGTGGGGAAGGGAACTGCAAGAGCGGGCCTTCTAAGACCCGGCAGGAGCCCTACGAAATGCTTGGCGGCAGCGACAATGGCCGAGGTATTTCCGGCGCTGACCACGGCATCGACTTCGCTTTCGGCCAGCATCCGCATTGCCACATTCAGCGATGCTTCACGCTTCTTTCGGATGGCAACCGGGCCAAATTCCTCCATCGAAATGGCAAGGGGAGCGTGCACCACTTCCGGCACAGGGCCCGATCCGCCTCCAAGCGCTTGCCGAACAACAGGTTCGTTGCCGACCAGCACCAGATCCGCCGGACACATTGAGCGGGCCAGAAGCGTTCCTTCCACCACGGGTCCGGGAGCATGGTCCCCACCCATGGCATCTATTGCAATTCTCATCTGGCAGACTCGTTTAACGCCGCGACCGCCGCTCTACTCTTCTTCGAGTTCCAGGACCAGGCGGCCTTTGTAGTACCCGCAGTTAGGGCAAGCGCGGTGCGCCAGGCGCATTTCATTGCACTGAGGACAGCGGGCCAGGGCCGGCGTGGCAAGGCCGTGGTTGGCACGCCGTTTGTCACGTCTGGCTTTGGACGTTTTTCTTTTCGGTACACCCATCTTTTGACTCCTATCTGGAACCTGCCCCTAAAGGCGTGCGTTTCATGCCAACAGGGGAGAAACTAATCGCTCAATTGGCGCAACCCCGTTTTTATCAATTTGAGCTTTGTAAAAGGAGACTGCCCGCTGCCCGCCTTGCAACTGCAGAGCTCATGATTGAGGTTTGCCCCGCACCCGGGGCAGATCCCCTTACAATCGTCGCTGCACAGAACCTTCACCGGCAACGCAAGAAAGATTTGCTCGGCCACGAGCCGATCCACTTCGATCACTTCGCCGTCAAAGAATTCATACAGTAGTTCATCCCGTTGTAGTTCCTTTTCTTCGCCCCCGGGCATCCGCTCGTCTGCAACCAGGTAGATGTCAACCTGTTCGTTGAGAGGGAGCGGAAACGGCCTTAGACAGCGGTGGCAGCTAACCTCGAGGGACCCTGCGATCTTTCCGGTAATTCGTGTATGGTCCGGCCGCCTGTTGAAGTTCAAAACGACGTTCACAGGGCGGAGAAGCTTGATGTTGAAGGGATCGCCCGGCGGAACGAACTGTCTCAGCCTGTCTTCATCCCAGTGGAACCTGAGAGTGCGTCCTGATTCCGGTATTTCGTCGATGCGAACGCGCATGTGCAACACCCCCTGAGGGCAGAAATGTTGAAGTATAAATGTATTTGCGGAGCTGTCAATAAATTTTGGGGAATTTGGCGTGCTTACACAGTCTTCAGGACTGAAGGGCGGCAGGCGGAAGGCGAAAGATATCTGTCCTTCGCCCTCCGTCCTCCGTTGGGGCTGCGGGGACTCGAACCTGCGGTCCGCTCACCCCGGGCAGGCGCGTGGGCAGGCCGGTGTCTGCGGACTCTGCCGCTAGAACTTTTTGACCGCCTGATCGACCACGTCTTTCGCAACTTCATTGAATACCTTTTTCGGGGCATTACGTGTAATTGTACCTTTGCCAAAGGCAATCCTGCGCTTGGATTCGATTGTCGCCAGATGTGTGCCGCCCCGGCTGAGTTCGACTCTTACCTCCAGCACAGTGTCGCCGAGGCGCGGGAGGAAGCGCTCGGCCAGCTCTCCCTTCTTGAAATACAAAATGTGGCATTCCATGACGTACGGCTCACCCTCGGTCTTCGGGGTCCAGAGCATTCCCTTCTTTTTAAGCGCATCTTCGATTCCGCCCCACAGAAGACCGATAACGTCAACGTCATGGACCTGGTGGGTATCGTTGAACACGTCCGCCACCCTCACTTTGTAAGGCGAAATGACAACCGGCTTGGGCGTGTACGTGTCGCCCGCCACATGGATATCCCCCGCTCCTTTCCGGTTACATGCGAACATGAACAATGCTATGAAGACGAGTGCAAGAAAACGGATTTTTCTGTTCATAGATGTACCCCTCTGTCGAATTTTCAGCGAATTTATACGAAAATATCGCAAAGGGCAAATTATTATCAAAAAGATGGCCCCCGCCTTTTCGCTTAAGAGCCGGATAGTGCCGGAGTAGAGTAAAATGCGCAAGTTCCTGATTACGGTTTCCCGGTACTTTGGTCCAATTGGACCCCATCTCATGTGATCTTTGTGATATATTAGTATGATAAGGTTCAATTTGACATGCAGGACTTTCAACCTGACATGGCCAAGGCGCAGGGGGGTTAGCAATGTTAAAATCGATACAAGCCGGAGCGTACAGCAACCTTGATCTCGATGCTCCCCTCTCTGTTGAGGATCTCAATGCGATTATCGGAGCTAATGGTGCGGGGGAAAGCAAACTGCTCGAAATGATTGAATTTTTGCCTTATGCGATCATATTGGGTCTGCCGGAGACATTCAAGAAACGGCGTAGTTCAACATCCGTGGCCAACATTGATCGGCAATTCCCTTTGAAGATGGATCTTTCCTGGCACCTTTTGAAGTTCCACGATCAAGTGGAAGTCCATTTTGCTGTTGAGGAAGTGGAAGCGTGGATGATAGCAGACACGCGAATGATAAATTCATTGGTGAAATTGAGAAGCTAGCGAAAGGCGGGTCTTTTGAGGAAACGATAGCTCACTTCCTTCGCTATGGTCGCGCCCACCCGCCGACAGGAGTTTTATTGAGATGGAACCGGTAATTACCCGATTTCCCCCCAGTCCAACCGGATCGTTGCACATCGGAGGGGCGCGCACCGCCCTTTTTAACTGGCTTTTTGCACGCAGCCTGGGCGGCAGATTCATCCTGCGGATCGAAGACACCGATGTGGAGCGTTCAACCGAAGAGTCCGTGAAAGCCATCCTGGATGCACTGGAATGGCTGGATCTGGCCTGGGATGAAGGCCCGTATTTCCAGACCGAAAGGCTGCATGTCTATCGCGAATACGCCGAAAAACTGATCGATTCCGGCCACGCGTATTGGTGCGAATGTACTCCCGAAGAGCTCGAGATTCAGCGAAGCGCTGCAATGGCCAAGGGGCGCAAGCCAAAGTACGGGGGAACATGCCGCTCAAAAGGCCTCGGCCCGGGCCCGAACACGGTGCTCAGGTTTCGGACTCCCGACGCCGGCACGACTCTTTTAAAAGACATCATAAAAGGCCCCATTGCGTTCGACAACTCCGAACTGGACGACCTCGTGATTATGAGAAGCGACGGTATAGCCACCTACAATTTCGCCGTCGTCGTGGACGATATCACCATGGGCGTCACGCATGTGATCCGCGGGGACGATCACGTGAACAACACCCCTCGGCAGATTCTGATCTACAAGGCGCTGGGCGCAAAGCTACCCGAGTTCGGCCACGTACCCATGATCCATGGCGAGGACCGCTCACCCCTGTCAAAGCGCCACGGGGCCACCTCGGTCATGGAGTATAAGAACATGGGATTCCTGCCCGAAGCCTTGGTGAATTGTCTGGTCCGGCTGGGCTGGTCCTATGGGGATCAGGAGATTTTCTCGCGCCCCGAGCTGATAGGGAAGTTCACCCTGGAAAACGTCGGGAAATCAGCAAGCATCTTCACGATGGAGAAACTGTTGTGGCTGAACGCACACTATATCAGGGGAAAACGTCCGGAAGAACTCGTTGCGCTGCTCAGGCCCTTTCTGGCTCTGCGAAATTACCCTGATAAACCCGACGGCTATATAGCCGGGGCGGTTCGCACTCTTCAGGCCCGCTCGCGCACGCTGGTCGAAATGGCTGATGCCATGCGGTTCTATATGGTCGATGAAATCGAGTTCGATCCCGATGCCGCAGGCAAGTTCCTGAGTGTGGAGATGCGCGAGGCTTTTGTGCGGCTTATCTCAGAATTGAACGAACTGGACGTTTTTGACGAGAAGAGGCTGGAACCCGTTTTCAGGAAGATTGCGGAAGATTTGGGAATGAAGCTGGGCAAAATAGCTCAGCCGGTCAGGGTGGCCCTGACGGGCGGAACGAAAAGCCCCGGCCTTTTCGAAATCATAGAATTGCTGGGCAAACAAACCGTGCTCGAGCGCCTTCAAAAGGGCCTGAAATATATCCAGGCGGCGAGGCACCCAAGCCTGAATTGAGGCAGCGGGAATTACCGCTACCCCGGCATCCGCCGTGGGGGGCGGCAACAAACATGGACTTGGGCAACACGCCGTGCGAGGTATTTTCGGGCAGCATTATCGCAGGAGTTCTTGCAGCCCGCACACCCACCCGCGCCCCCCGATAACATGTCATCCGGACCACCCGCCCTGCGTGGCGGCAAACGGCTGTCGAAGCTTACCGTCTGAGCCCCGAAGCATAGAGTCCCAGGTCGTCCGGCTTGTAGGACTCCAGCTCCGCGCCCGTTTTATCCAGCGCTTCGACTACCGAGTAGATTTCCCTGCCCTGCTTTTCGCGGCCGGCCGAGCTTTCCATAATCACCACGGCCAGATACCCGGCCTGTACCGCGAGCAGCCTTTCCCGCACAGCCAGTTTTTTTGCCTCCAGTATAGTGCACTTGTCTACAAGGCGGAGGTAGTCTTCCAGAGTTTGCTCCCAGGCAGTCTTCCACTTCCGGCTCCACTGCGAAAGCCGGCTTTCCATCTCGGGCGTTATCTCCACCTCATTATCCGGGTTTCTCAGGGAAGGATACTCCAACAGGATCAGCTCGAACCCGTTCCAGTAAGGCCGACTGCGCAATTCACCAATTTGCTCGGTCAGCGAACTCAGTTGGGCATAGAAGTCGGACGACTGCTCGTTTACCGCGTCGAGTGCTTTGTTTTCTTCCATCAGCTTGACTTCGGCCCGGGAAGGGCCGCTGGAAACGGCGCCCCTGCCCGGCAGGCCGGCGCATCCCGTAACGGCGGCAATCAAAAGAATCGATCCGGCAAAATAGACAAAATTTTTTCTGACCATGTTTTTCACTCGCTGGGTAGAAATGGACTTACATTTTATACTGTGTTGATCGATGGAAAATACATTCTATACCTGATTTGCAAAAGAAAAAAATCTGCTATTATCTACACTCAGAGAGATGCCCCCCCCACTGAAGCTTTGGTTCTCCGCATCTTTTAGTTATTTGCCCCGGAAAGCCAGGACCCCCCGCCCTGGCTTTCTCCTTTTTTTCACCAGGGTATTTTGTCCCAAATACGGCGCCACTAAGGATTGCCTTTATAAAACAGCACCTTGTGGCGAAGGGGGAAAATATCTTTTTGGTATGCGGGAGCTGATCCGGATGGTTATCTTCTTTCTTAGAGTCCGATTAGGAGGAAAAGAATGCCGGATATAGTGGAATATGTGCATGAAAAACTTGATCGGTTAGCAGACAGAATTCTGGAGCTTCTCACGGGATTAAGCGGATACAGGATGCGGGAAGTGAAAGCACGGATTCCGGAGGTTCGGAAAATCACTGACGCTCGTCTTGCTCGGCGCCTTGGGGGTTCCGGTCCTACATGCGATCGATACTAAACCTGCTTCCGCTGAGGTGGGTGGCGAAGCGCCGCAGCCAAAGGATTGCCGCGGCAGGACTCGCCGCTCAAATCCCGGGATCGGAGTCCGGGGAACCCGGTTCGGCCGCGGGATTTGTTGTGCGAATCGGATCAAATCCCTAAGAATGCCTGCTTTACCTTCTGGTTTTCGAGCAGTTCACTTCCTTTCCCCGCGAGGACGATCCTGCCGTTTTCAAGAACATAGGCCCGGTCGCAAATTGCCAGGGTCTGTTTGACGTTCTGCTCCACCATGAGGATGGTGATCCCCTGTAGGTGAATCTTTAGGGCCAGCCGAAAGATTTCCTGGGTGAGCAAGGGCGACAGGCCCAGCGATGGTTCGTCGAACATTATCATTTTCGGCCTTGACATTAGTCCTCGGGCAATCGCACACATCTGTTGCTCTCCGCCCGACAGTGTGCCTGCCAACTGTTTCCTGCGTTCCTTAAGGCGGGGAAAAAGTTCCAGGACCCATTCCAGCGTTTCCCGGCGCTTCGCTTTGGCTTGCGGCGACAGAGACCCGAGTTCCAGATTTTCCAGCACGCTCATTTCGGGGAAAAGCTGTCGCGCTTCGGGGACATGCGCTATACCGTGTTCTACAATCTTGTACGGCTGGACAAGATCGAGCCGCCGGTCCTCAAACCAGATCTGTCCCTTGCTGACCGGAACCAGGCTCGATATCGTTCTCATTATGGTGCTTTTGCCCGCGCCGTTGGCGCCGACGAGCACCATGAATTCATTTTCGGCCACATGGAAAGACACATCCCAGAGCACCTGGACGTCCCCGTAACCCGCGTCAACATGCTCAACCCGCAGCATACCTATTCCTTTCCGAGATAGGCTTCGATGACGGCCTGGTTGTTGGCGACCTCGGATGGGGTCCCCCTGGCTATTTCCTGGCCATGGTTGATGCAGAGGATGCGGTCACAAATACTCATAATTACCTGCATGATGTGCTCGACGATGATGATCGTGACTCCCGAATTCCTGATTTTGCGGATGAGTTGGACGCCCTCGGCCTGTTCCTGGGGCGTAAGGCCGGCCATTGTTTCGTCAAGCAGAAGGAGTTTGGGTTCGGTGGCCAACGCACGCGCGATTTCCATTCGTTTTCGATCCCCGATGGTGAGGCTCCCGGCCGTGTAGTCGAACTTTTTTCCCATTTCGCAAAAATGGAGCACTTCGACAGCCCTGTCTCTGGCCACCGTGGAGCTGGAGGTCCTGCAGAAGGCTGAAGTCATGACGTTTTCCAGAACCGTCATTCGGCGAAGGGGTTTCACTATCTGAAAGGTCCTGCCGATACCCGCCCTGCAAATTCTCCAGGTGGGCAGGCCGTTTGTTTCTTTGCCCCTGAAATGAATCGTCCCGGAACTAATCGGATAATAAGAGGTAACGAGATTGAAGACGGTCGTTTTTCCGGAGCCGTTGGGACCAATGAGGCCGTATATTTCACCTTCCTCGACCGTGAAGCTGAGATTGTTTACGGCGACCAGACCCCCGAAAGCCTTGGTCAGGTGCTTGGTTTCGAAAAAGCTCATATCTCAATTCCCACCCGCAACGGAAGGCATTAGTTTTTTCCTGTGCCAAAGATCGAAGATTCTTGGAAAATCTCCCACCACTCCATTGGCCATGAAGCGGATAACCAGGATAACGAGCAGTCCGAACGCCAGGGCATGAGCGCTGCTGACCCATTTTGGGGCATATCCGAAGAAGGAACTCCTGAAAAGTTCCTGAAGCAGCACCATTACGAATGCGCCCACCGGCGGCCCCCAGATAGTTCCGGCCCCTCCGATGATAGCGACCAGGATAGCCATGATAGAGATAAAATAAAGGGAGAACACCACCTCCGGATCGATGAAACCCATGTAGTTCATGTAGAAGGCGCCGGCAAGACCCGTGAAGAAGGAACTCACCATGAGCGAGAGGCTTTTGTACCTGAAGGAGCTGATTCCCAGGGCCTCGGCAGCATCCTGGTCCTCGCGGATGGCTATGAAATAAAAGCCCCATTTGGATTTCATGATCCGGCTTATCAAAAACACGCACAGGGCCGCAATTGCCAACGCCAGAAAATAGTAGGGTACCTTGGAGCGGAAGGTGGTGATGATCAGGATTCCCTGCATACCTTCCGTGAAATCTCTCCAGAAAATCGCCACCAGGCGAAACACTTCGCCAATTGCCAGGGTAGCCAGGTTGAAATAGGAACCGCGCAGCCGGAAACATATCCATCCGAGAAGCAGTCCCGCGAGCATGGCCATAGGACCGCCCAAAAGCATACCCCACCAGGCGGAGATTCCCAGCTTCGTTGTGCAGATGCCGGCCGAATAAGCCCCCACGCCGAAAAAGATCGCATGACCGAAAGAAATCTGCCCCGTATATCCGGCCAGAAGGTTCCAGCAGGAGCCTATGACCACCCACATCAGGGCGATTATGAAAATGTGGCGGTAGTAATCGGAGCTTACCACCAACGGAAAGATCGCAAAAAGCGTCAACACTGCCAATGTGATTAATGTCGGCCGGTTTTTCATGACTTGTCAAACCTTGGTAAGAGTCTTCAGCCCGCCGGGAAGAAATACGAGCACGAGGACAAAAATGACCATGCCCACCGCGTCTTTGAGCGCCATAGAAATATAGGTGGCTCCCAGAGATTCGGCCACTCCCAGGACAAGTCCGCCGAAGATGGCGCCTACCGTGCTGCCCATTCCGCCCAGGATGGTTATTATGAATGCCTTGAGGGTGAATGGCCCACCGACGTCGGGAAAAAGATAATAGATCGGCAGAAGCAGCGTTCCAGCGGCAGCGGCCATGGCTGCGCCAAGTCCGTATGTGAGCTGCATGATCCATTCGGCGTTGATGCCCATGATTAAGGCTGCGTCTTTATTTTGCGCCGTAGCACGAACGGATCTCCCGGTATCTGTCTTCAGGAGGAAAAAGAAAAGACCGGCCGTAAGCAGCACCGCCAGCCCGAACGCCACGACCATGGGAACATTCCATGAAATGGAGCCGATCATGAAAGTGGACGAGCTGTAAGACGTTTTCACGGATTTGTAATCGGAATGAAATATGAACCGTATCGTCTCGGTCAACACCATTCCGATGCCGACAGTCATCAGGATCTGATTTTGCGCGATTATCGAGTCGATCTTGAGGAGCGGATTAAGAAGATATTTCTGGATTGCCGCTCCCAGCAGAAACAGCGCCGGAGGTGCAATGAGCAGCGCATAGTAAGGATCGAGCCCAAGGAACTCATATAAAACTAACGTAATGTACATGGCGACCATCATCAATTGGCCGTGGGCCAGGTTGATGATGCGCATGACGCCCATTATCAGGGTCATGCCGAGCCCGATCAGGGCATAGACGCCGCCGATCAGAATCCCTGCAACGAGCGTCTGAATGAACATTTCCATGAATCGGTCCTCGAAGTGAAGTGGGCCACGAGGAACAAGCCGCTCTGCGCGCATCGAGGCACTTCAAAAAACGAAGTGCCTCTCGCGGGCCTCCCTTGAGCGATGTACTTCGCGGAGCGCGCAAGGCCGACCGCTCATTGTCGACAGCCCTGTCCCAACCGGTGTCCACCGGTTCCCGACGCGAGACGGGGCGGCAGCGGGAGGCCTTCTTGCCCGCAAAAAAAGGAGGGGTGGTACGGATGTCGGATCTCGGATTTCTGATACCCGATAGCTGATACCCGACATCCGTACTGCCCCTCCGGTCTTGCTTACTTCCAGACTTTTTCCCAGTCTATGGGATATACATAAGGTTTCGACGCCATTTCCTTGGGCCATACCAGCTCGAGCTTTCCATCTATCCATTGCACAAGGTAGGTCGGCAGCTTGTTCTGATTGGTCATATTTTCGTATGCGACGAATTTGACCGGTCCGAAAACCGTCATCATATCAGTCTTGGCAAGCGAGTCGCGAACGTCGTCCGGACCTAAAGACTTTGCCCTTTTGAGGGCGTCGGCGATAACATGGGCCGCAGCGTAAGCCTCGGCGCCGTGGTATTCGGTGGGCATTTTATTGAGGGCCACGAATTTGTCATAATATTGTTTAGCGCCGGGATAGGGCAGGGTCTGATACCACAGGGTCGCTGAATAGACCATGTTTGCCGCTTTACCCGCATTGTCGACGAATTCGGGCAGGGTAAAGCCTGCGCCTCCCCCAACGAAAATCTTGGGGGAAAGTTTCAATTCCATAGATTGCTTCATCAGAAGCGAAGCGTCCATCAGGTAAGAAATCATGTAGACGACATCAGGGTTCGCCTGCTTAACCTTGACCAGCAGGGGCGTGAAATCCACTCCGCCGCTCTGGTAGCCTTCATTCATAACCACCTTGAGATTCAGCTTCTCGCAGCTCTGCTGGAATTCCCTGGAACCCGAGGAGCCGAAGTTCGTATTCTCATAAAGAATTGCCACCGACTGCGGTTTTACCACATCTGTCATAAAAGACTCGAGCGCCTTGGGATAGTCGCTGACCGGCTGGTTGAGACGAAATACATAGTCCCACTTCATTTCGGTGATCTTGTTGTCCGAACCGGTGTTGACCAGGAAGGGAATCCGGTCTTGCTGAGCAACGCCGGCGATGGCGAATGTCTCCGAGCTGCCGTAACCACCGCCGAGCATGACGACCTTATCCTTTGTGATCAGCTTCTCTGCGGCACTCCTGGCCACATCGGGCCTGCCCGTATCGTCTTCGTACAGGAACTCGAGCTTCTTGCCGTTTACTCCTCCAGCCGCATTGATCTCTTCGAGCGCCATCTGGAAGGATTTTTTCTCTATCTCCCCGAATTTTGCTTTCTCACCTGTTGCCGGTAGAATAATTCCCACTTTGAAGCTCTGGGGCTGCCGTTCGCACGCACCGAGCAGAAAGAGTGCCAAGGCACAAAGAAGAACACATCTGAAGTACTTTTTCATAGTTTTCCTCCTCGTAAGATAGACCGATAAACAACACTTCGCGATAAAGCAGGGCGCCGGGAGCGCAGCGGGGTCTCGACCCTGCAGAAAAACACAGCTTTTCAAAGCAGTGGCAGCAGATTCTGCCCAAGAAAGCAATGGGGAAAGAAACAGCCAAGCATATCGACTATAGGCACCTCAAGGGTCGAAAGCATAAAAATAATAGCGGATTTTCACACAAATCTCCACTGTTTCGATATCTGTTCCAGCGGCATAATCTCACCCTGCTCCAATCAAAAAAGAAGTCAAGAGCCTGAAAAGGCCACCTGCTCGAGCAGAGAGTCCACTGCCTGCCTGGCTTTGGACCTGTCCTGCACCTCATTGAGAATGATCGCCGCCGCGCAGGTCCTGCCGGACGGGCCAGTTACATAGCCGGCAAATCCGATCACATCGTCAAGGGTCCCCGTTTTGCCCCTCACCGTGAGGCCCCGCTTGTGCATCCTCCTCCTGAGGGTGCCCTGCTCTCCGTTGACCGCCAGGGAGGATATGAATTCCTCTCTTAGTCCATTATCATTCCAGGCGGCGGCAAGCAGTCGGCACAATGTTTCGGGGCTTATCCTGCAAGAGCGGCTAAGTCCCGACCCGCAGTCGAGGTTTGCGATTTCATCCGGGACGCCGGCTTCACTGAGAATGGTCCTGACTACGGCAATTCCCTTCCCGGAGTCCCCGGGTGTACCCTCCACATTGCCCCCAAGCGACTTCAGAAGCATCTCGGCCATGAAATTGTTGCTGTATCTGTTTAAGCCGGATATCAATTCCGCAAGCCGAGGCGATTCGTAAGTCACGATCACTTCGGCGCCGGGGGGCGCTTTGCCCTCTTTGGCTCCGGTCCCCAGCACCCTGACACCCGAGCGCTCCAAGGCCGTCCGCATGGCATGCGCAAAAAGTCCGGCAGGATCGGCAGCGGTGAACCGAAACTCTCGAACGCGGCCTCCACGCGCCGACGCCCGCCCTGAGAGCTGGAATTGTTCCTGGCCGTTTCCGGCAGCGCCAAGAGAACGGAGCCTCAGGGAGTCCCGCCCCCTTTTCCCCGAACCCGCCTGTCCGCTCACCCGGACATAGCCTTCCGCCAGGCCCGAATCGGAGACGGCCGCCTTTGTGGCCTTCGCGGGCAGGGTGATTTTCACAGTTAGTGTGTTGTAGTTGATTGCCGTTGCCGAGACTACCGGGTTATATACGCCCGCGCAGTCACTGTCCAGGCAGATGCGCTCCGATAACGGCTCAAAAAAGCTGTTGTCAACAAAAACACTGCCCCGGATTTGCCTGATCCCCCTATCCCTGACCGCTTTCGCCAACTGCAAGGCATTCTCCGAGCAGAAAAAGGGATCGCCACTTCCCTTTATCCAGATATCTCCCGAAATGACCCCGTCCACGGGCGCCTCAGCCGCCAGTACTTTGGTTGTAAAGCGAAAAGAGGGGCCCAGCTTCTTCAGGGCTGCATAACTGGTCAGCAGCTTCATGAGTGAAGCGGGAACAAGCACATCTTTTGACCGGGACTCGCAGACAACCTTGCCGGATGAAAGCGAGACCACCAGAACGCCTGCGGTTCCGGCAGCTCTGTCGACGCGCTCCAGGGCGTCTTGAAAATCGTCGGTGTTCCGGGCTTCATACTTCATGGCCGGGGGCCGGTTTCGAGCGGAAGCTTGAATTTGAGACCCGGCGGCGAATACGACCGCGTGCACGAACAAAACAGACATACAACATATTAAGTGGAGCGTTCTCATAACAATTTCGACTCATCCGAGAGTTCCCTTCACCACCCGGCAGTGCCTCATAAACCGGCTTTACCACACGGAGCTTACGAGATACTGGCAAATCACCCTTACCCCTTACATGGGGGCCTTTCCCAGGCTTTCGAAAATATCCCAAAATTCCGGAAAGGATTTATTGACGGATTCGGCTCCCTCTATGACCACCCCATCGAGGCGCAGACCTGCAAGCGCAAAGGCCATGGCAATCCGGTGATCGTCGAACGCCGAGATCGGGCCGGAGGGCGGTCCGAGGGGTGCGCCCCCGTGGACTATCAGCCCATCGGGCAGTTCTTCGGCCTCAACTCCGAGCACCTTCAAGCCGGCCGCCACCGCATTCAGCCGGTCAGATTCCTTTATTCTCAGGTGGGCCACGTTGCGGATGCGGGAAGTTCCGCTTGCGAATGCGCTCAGGACGCCCAATGTGGGCACCATATCCGGCATTTCATTCATGTCGATATCAACGGGCAGGAGTTGCCCGGGCCCTTTTACGCGAACCCCTTGCTCTTTCCACACGATACGGCAGCCCATTTTATCCAGAACACCCAAAAAACGGCAATCCCCCTGGAGACTGTAAGGCGAAACGGGTGAGGTCAATACCTCTCCACCGGTCAGGGCTGCGGCGCCCCAGAAATATGAGGCTGAAGAACAGTCGCCTTCGACCGTGAAACTGCGAGGCGCGTACACCTGTGGCGCCGGGATCGCGATCCTGTTGGAGGCTTGCCGTTCGAACCGGATGCCCGTTTCTTTCATCATCCCCAGGGTTATGTCCACGTAAGGCCAGGATGCGGCAGGCTCGGACCATTCTACCCCGACCTCTCTGCGCGCGCTCGGGGCGGCAATGAGGATTCCGGATAGAAACTGGCTGCTTTCGGAAGCATCTACAAAAACATTTCCGCCGTCAAGTCCCCTGCTGCTGATCTCCACTGGAAGAAACCCTGTTCTGCCGATCCAGCGCATGTGCGCCCCGAGCTTTTCGAGAGCTTGCGCGGCAGGACCGACCGGGCGCTGCCGAAGGCGCGGAGTTCCATCCAGTAAAAAGATTCCGGTCCCCGCCGAGAGAACGGCGAGCAGAAGGCGGGCGCTCGTCCCGCTGTTTCCCAGAAAAATCGGTCCATCGGGCTGCCGCCAGCGATATGCCGGTGGCACCACCCGGACCGAATCGGCGCTCCATTCGATTATCGCGCCCAGCGCCTCCAGCGCCCGGGCGGTAAGAAGCGTATCATCGGCCCTCAGCGGGTTGCCTATCTGCGCGGGCCCCTCTGAGAGAGCAGCCATAATTAGTGCGCGATGGGTTATTGACTTGGACCCCGGTAACCGAATCCGGGCGCTTATTTTCGAAACGGGTTTTATCCGTTTAAACAGATTTCTCATCTACGGCTTCTTCCAGTGCGTGCCGCATCGCCACGATGGCGGGGGTTTCGAAGACCGGACATCCCAGCCACCATTCGAGCTGAGCGGCCCCCTGGTACAGCAGCATGTCCAGACCGGATACAACGGTGCATCCTGCGTCTCGGGCGGCTTTGGAAAAGGCGGTCCACAGCGGGCTGTAGATTAGGTCCATTACAGTCATTCCGGGTTTGAAAAACGAGTCTAAAACGACGGGGGAGACTCGAGCGCCCTCCATCCCTGCCGAAGTGCACTGAACGACTATGTCAAAATCCCTTGCAGCCTTTTCGACGATGTTCAGCGGAATGAATTTGCTGTGGAGTTGTTCGGACAGAACCTTGCCCCGCTCGACGCACCGATTTGAGATCGTAACTGCGGCCCCGGCCCTTTTCAGGCCATAGGCCACTGCTCGAGCTGCCCCCCGGCGCCCAGGATAAGGACGTTGCGGCCCGAGACTTCGATAACAGCCGAAAGGGCCCGCAAAGCGCCGATCCAGTCGGTATTGCGGCCTTCCCATCCCAGGTTCGTCCTGCGCAGGGTGTTCGTGGCGCCGATCTCTTCAGCCGTCTTGTCATTTTGTTCGGCCAGCCGGCATGCCATTTCCTTGTAGGGAATGGTTACGCTCAGTCCGCTAAAGCCGGTTTCATGCAAGAGCTTGAGATCTCTTTCAATCTCATCGACATAGAAAGCCGCATAGAGCGCAGGAACATCGAGCGCCTTGAAGCACGCGCTCATCATAACGGGGCTCAGACTGTGGCGCACAGGGTTTCCGATGACGGCGAAAAGCTTTTTCTGTTCCGGTCTGATCATTTCGTTGCCACCTCGTAAGATAGACTTATTAACAACAACCCAAAAGTATTTTTTTGCTCCAAAAAAAATACCACGGTGGTGCGGCGGCGTGTAGCCTCTCGGCGCAGCCATGCGAGGATGCCTGCGCAGCGTGTGGTGCGGTTGAATGTCCTACGAATGGGCCGGCACTTCAAAAAAGTGAAGTGGGCCACGAAGAACAAGCCGCTCCGCGCGCATCGAGGCACTTCAAGAAGCGAAGCGCCTCTGGCGGGCCTCCCTTAAGCGATATACTTCGCGGAACGCGCAAGGCATACCGTTGGATGTGTCTATCATCCGCATTGGGCGGCAGCGGGAGGCCTTCTTGTAATCATCGCGGCAAGGTCCCGTCCAACTGAAATCTCAGCTTCTTCCGCAGAACCTCAAGGTAATGCAGGAACTCCGGTTCACGGTAGTCGGGATATGTCCAGGGCAGGGGACGGTACGCCCCTTTCTGATAAACGAGAGTGAGATCGGCAAAGATTCCGTCCCGAAGATAAACCCTGTGCGTAAAATTCTTTCCGGTCGCCAGGACGAAGCGCTCTGCGCTGAGAAGACCCGGGTCGATATTAACCTGGCGTTTTCCATCGCGTAAAAGGTTGGTTTCAATTTCATTGGTTCGAAGTTTGATATCCGGCAAAGACCCCTGGGCCACCAGGTTTAGAAAGCTGGCAGTCTGTCTGCGAATTCCGCTTCCCATTTCATTATCGTAATAGGTGGTGTAGGCAAAGGCACCGGGCATGGACAGAAAATCCATCGGTCCGAAATCCGATACAAGGGCATTGAGAGCTTGTAGTTGAGCTCCGCAATCGCCAAACAAAAACCGGATTATGAGCTTTGCTGGGCAGGGTTCTGTAGGCTGGCTCATATGGCATAAAGCAAGAAGCGGGAAGCGGGGAGAAAGCAGCAAGGGTCGAGATGCGGGGAAGCAAAAAACCATCTCCGCCCCTGGCTTCGCACTTCCACCTCATGCTCCTGCTCGCGCATCATGGTACTCACTGCCGCCATTTAGGTGAGAAGCGAGAAGCAAGGGTTGCCTGTCGCGCCCGCTCCCCGCTGCCGTCATTTAACCTCCCGCCTTTGCTCTTGGCTCCCGAAGTCGCCTGATATAGGCGGTCAATTGTCCAGCGATTACATCCAACGCTTCACGTATCTTGGCTGTTTCACCATATCCCAGGTCTTGAGCCAGAATGCAGTAATATCTGCATTCCTCAAGGGATCCCTCGGCAGTATTCAGGAATCGCGCCTTGTCGGAGGGCGTGTACTTTCTGAAACCTTCCGCAATGTTTGCCGGTATAGAAACGGCCGAGCGGCGCAACTGGATGGTGAGGCCGTACCGCTCATGGTTCGGGAACGTCTCGGTCAGTCGATAAACCTCCAGTACGCAGGCATGCGAGTTCTTCCAGACATCAAGGTCGGTAAAAGATCTTGCCGGAGCTTTCATTCCTGCTCCCTGCTCCCCGCTCCCCGCTGCCGTCATTAAATGGGTTTTGCTTCCTCGATCAACATGATCGGGATATTTTCCCGGATTTCGTACATGAGCCTGCACTGCTCGCAAATGAGCCCGGTTTCATCGGAGTTTGGATGTATCGGTCCTTTGCATTTAGGGCACCTGAGGATTTCAAGAAGCTCTTTGTTGATGGCCATCCGACCGACTCCATTCTTTCAGGTTTGCTCGGGGGGCTCCTGGTTTTCTCCGAATTTGCGGGGAGCCTCTTTCCCGTCATCATCGAGCATCTGGCGGAACGCGTCAAGGAGCGAGCGCATCCTTGCCCCGAACTGGATTCGATTCCGCCTCATCTCCATTATTTCCTGCTCCATCCTCATAAGGCGATTGTTAGCCTCGTTGAGGATCCCTTCGGCTTTGACTTCGGCCTCCGAGACAACCAGCCTGGCCTCGCGCTCAGCGTTTGCCCTGATCTGCTCCGCATTCTTTTGGGCGCTGATGAGCACGGCCCGAATGGTCTTCTCACGTTCCCTGTGTCCTTTTATTTCAGATTCCTGAGTCTGTAGAGCTCTTTTGAGGTTTTCGTTTTCGTCCATAAGCCGCCGAAGCTCTTCGTTCACCTCCTGGAGGGAAGCTTCCACATCGCCCGGATCAAGTCCCATCAGGCGTCTGCGAAATTTTTTCCCCTCGAGGTCGCCTATTTCCATACAATTGGCTCCTGCCCGAAAGGGCGAGATTTGAAAAAGCTCTAAAGACCCAGCGTGTATGCGATTCTGGAAAGGGTCGGCACAACGAACCGATCCACGAACACGAGCAGCAGGATCAGGATCATTGGGGTAAAGTCGATCCCGCCCGTGTCGAACGGGAGATACCTTCGAATGCGATAAAGGACGGGTTCGGTTACATTGTAAAGGAACCGCACGATAGGGTTGTAAGGATCGGGACTTACCCACGACAGGACCGCACGGGCTATCACGATCAGCATGTATGTGTAGAGGACATAGTGTAGAACCGTAGCGAGCGCCAGCAGAAAATATGAAATAACGAACATGTCCGACTCCGGGAACTTTGTGATTGAGAATCAAATATCTGCAAGAGAGCAGACTACTTTTTTTCAAGTGGCCTGTCAACCCGGCACTCGGGTGTGTATTAGCTTTTTGGATAGAGGGCATTTCATATTTTCTATTCTTCCCTTGATCCGGCTATTCCGTGTTTTCGGAATAACGTCGGAACTGAACGGGACTCTTACAAAATTGCTCCTCTCCAGCATCTCCCGCGCGAACTCCTTTCGGCAAAGCTTTCAAATCGAATTCAGACGAGCTTCGGGCGCAGCTCAACCCTCTTTTCGCCTCCATAGCGGCGGAGCACGTTGACAGTGAGGCTGCGGCAGGGCAGGCGCCTGCTTCCGGCGATTATGACCGGCCGGACATGAGGAGCTATGACCTTATTACTATTTCGGAATTCAGGAATGTAAATTTTTAGCTTGCGGGCCGATATTAAGTCCTGCATGCTAACCTCGGTGGCAGGGAGCAGGGAGCCTTACGGTTGTCAGATGTCGGATTGCCGATACCCGATACTCAATTTCAGTTTCCGCCTCCCGCTGTCAGCTTCCCGCTACCGCCTGAGAAGCAACTTGGGGTTGACATTGGTCGCAAAAACAGGGATGAAGGGGCCGGGCCCGGGAACCGGGACCCGCCTCGCGTTGGGAACCGGTGGGCACCGGTTGGGACAGGGCTGGCGGGATTTGTTAGCTTTGCCGGCGGCTAAAGGGGGTTGGAGGGACAGGGGCGGATGAGTAAATTCCAGTTGAGGGAGTGGGTGCTGCTGACTTCTCAAAAAGGGAAAAAATGGCTTGTTCAAGTAGAGGAGGCGCCGTTTTCGTCCCATCTTGGCGGCATTCACCTGGGGGATATAGCGGGCAAGGAGGAGGGCGACTGGCTGGTTACCAGCAAAGGAGCAAAGCTGATGCTCTTCCGGCCCGCTCTGCAAGACTACATTTTCAGCATGAAAAGGCGCACCCAGATCATTTACCCTAAAGATCTCAGCGCCATGATCTTCTGCGGCGATGTCTATGCCGGGTGCGTGATCCTGGAGACCGGAATCGGCTCGGGCGCGCTTGCCCTTGCCTTGCTGCGCGCCATGTGCGGCAGGGGAAAACTTATTTCAGTGGAGAAGAGGGCTGAATTCGCTGAGGACGCCCGCGACAATATCAGGCGCTTTTTCGGCGCCGAGCCTGAAAATCACGAGATCATCGTTGCCGATATAGAAAGCGTCTGCCTTTCGTGCGAGGTGGACCGGATTTTCGTGGACCTCCCCGAACCCTGGCGCGCCGTTGGAAACCTTTCCGGAATGCTCCGAATGGGAGGGCTTCTGGTAAGCCTTAGTCCCAATGTGGGCCAGGTTCAGCTTACCCACAGGCAGCTTCAGACAAACGGGTTTGGGGACATAGTCCATTTCGAGCTCCTGAGACGTGATTGGAAGGTTGACCAGCTTCGCGCCCGTCCCTTCGACAGGATGGTGGCCCACACCGGGTTTATCACGGTTGCAAAGAGGGTTTCAGCCCAACGGGGAGAGCCGCTGGAGAGCGGTGCTGAAAATGAGTGAGCAGCGAACAGGGATGGCTTTATCGATGAAAGGAGAAAAAATCGACATCTCGATAGTGATTCCGGTCAGAAACGAAGTGGAAAATATCCTTCCTCTGGCTAATGAATTGGAATCCATAATGGAGCGGGAATTTGCAGAGTGGGAGTGCATCTGGGTCGATGACGGCTCGAGCGACGGGAGTCTGGATCGTCTTCGGGAACTTGCACGCGCAGATCACCGCCACAGCTATATCTCCTTCGAACGAAACGCGGGACAATCGGCCGCTTTGTGGGCCGGGTTCCTGGAAACCAGGGCCGCTATAATCGCTACCATCGACGGCGACGGCCAGAATGATCCGGCGGACATCCCTGCGCTCTTTCGAACAGTCGAATCGGGCGCCGCCGATATGGCCAACGGCTATCGCGCCCGCAGGCAGGACAGCCTCAATAGAAAAATCTCATCCATCCTTGGCAACGGATTCAGAACCCTGTTGACCGGCAAAACTGTGAGAGACGCCGGATGCTCAACCAGGGTCTTCCGCAGAGAATGCGTTCAGTGTCTCCCCCGATTTGCCGGAATGCACCGTTTTCTGCCCACACTGGCAGCCATGCAGGGTTTTATTCTGGCGGAGGCGCCTGTAAATCACCGGCCCAGGGTCAAAGGGCGATCCAAGTACTCCATCGGAAACCGGTTGTGGGTCTCTGTGCTGGATATGTTTGGGTTATTCTGGCTGAAAAAGAGGGCCCTGGACTACAGGATCAAAACGAAATCGGATTTCGACCGCGCGCAGAGCGCTGAAGTCGCGGACCCAAAGACCGGCACATAGCCTGCCTGAGAAAGTCTGTTCGGGAATTTCATCAGGACTCGAATTCCCATCCCGGTACTATAATGGTAGTCAAGACATTGACTATTTTCATCGCTCCTGAGGATATCGCAGTTTTCGATCTGCTCGCCACGAGTTTGCTGATTTTGCCGCACGAGAAAAGTTAGGCCCTATAACCGCTTGCCAACAAACCCTCAGTGATTCGCCGGTTGAAAGAATTCTTCAATTCGCTCGCTCACCAAGAGGCACAGAACGTGCATATTTTGCCAGGGGCAAGGGGAGGATTATGCCGTGATAAAAATGGAAAAAAGGCTGCAAGGGACATTGAAGAGGGGTCATTTCCACATCTGCGGCGAAGGTGGTTTCACCCTGGTCGAGGTGATGGTGGTTACCGCCATCGTGGCTATCCTGGCTGCTGTGGCAGCACCGGCTTACATCAACTACGTGAACCGGACGAAACAGGGTGAGGCTGCCAGCATGCTTCTAACTGCCCGGGTGGAACAGGAAGAGTTTTATACGGATAACGGCCGGTACGCAAGCACCATACAGTGCCTGCCCTCTTTTAACGCCAGCGCAAACACGTCCTGCCTGGGCAATTGCGGCAACTGCGCCGGTTCCACTATCTCCGAGCACTATTATACCTTCAACGTGTCGGGGAAGCCGTCCGGCAACACGCAATACTACCAGATCACTGCACAGAGAAAAATTTACAGTTATGCGCAAAGTGATGTGTTGACAATCAGCTCAACCACCGCCTCGCCAACCGTTCAGAACACGAGCGCACTGAAATTTTCCGTTTTCCAGTGGTTATTTCAATGAGGACGAAGAGGTTCAGAGACAGAAGGGATTACCCATGGCCAGATTTATTATTTTGGGTGTCGTCATATTGAACTTGGCATTGTTTTCTCCATGCAGCGCAATGGAGGCGATTTCCGGAGCACATGCCTTGCAAAAAGGCAAATCTGTTAAAACGCTGCCAGTCCCCTCATCACCGCCCTCCGTGCAAAGCTCAGTTGAAAGCATATTTATCGACAAGGTCGAGGATGGCGCGATCTATTCCAAGGATGGGAGGAAGTTCGAAACCGGCGGCGCGAAGGTTATCGACAACAGCCGCAAGGCAGCCAGGACGAAAGCAGCCGAACTGTTTTTTGAAAACGGCAACCTGGTGGAAGTGATCCTGAAATAGAGATTTAGAGATTGAGGGGATTGATTCGCAAGTCCTGGAATGCCAAATTTCTTACACAAGGAGCAGTTCTTGAAGCGGTCCATTTTGATGATAATTTCCCTTTCTTTTTTTCCGCTCGTTTTTTTGGCCGGAGATGTCTCGGGCGCCACAAGCCCATGCAGCAATTCGCTCTTGCCTCCCTTCATCGCCAGCGGGGTCAAACCCAATATACTCATAATCCTTGATAACTCGAACAGCATGGACGAAGATTTTTACGGCAACGCAGTAGGTTCCTATTCCTCGGTCAGCAAATCCGTGGTTGCAAGGCAGGCGCTGCAACAGGTGGTTGGCGAGCTGCAGGGTACGGCCAATGTCGGGATAATGACATACACACTGCCCAGTGGTGTTAGTTCTTACTCCATACATAACGCCATGCCTTTTGCTTCATACGATCCTGCCTCATACTGCCCCAATCCGCCATCGGACTGCGTCACCTATTGCACGACGGGCAATGCGACCTCAAAAAGCAACTGCGAGGCGGCCTGCCCCGGTCTTACGACCCACGTCTTCGCCACCGGAACCAACTTTCCCGATATCATACTCTCGCCCCCGCCGGTCGGCCCCTATGCATTCAACGAACCCACGGGAACAAGAGCCAGATATTGCGGGCTGGCTTACCCCAAGACAACCAGGATGCTGAACCCCACCGACCCGAACGGCAACTACATTTATTGGAATGTGCCCGACCCCATGTATGCCTCTTCGCCCCTTGGGACTCGGTTCGGCTATTGCGGAAGTGACCTCGCGGGTCATGCAAACAATTACAGTTCGGCGGAACAGGCAACGAACACGTATGCATACTTTTCTACAAAAACGGGAACGAGCGATGCCGGCCAGGGCTATAGCAGCTATTACAACAGCTACTCCTTTACGCCGACCGATTCGGACTGGGCTTTAGGATTTTTCAACTGGGGCCAGAGGATGCCCTGGTATTACGTCGGTCCGACCTGGTTCAGCAACAGCGCGCCAGGTTCTCCACAGGGATACCTTCAGGTTGCGGCGGGCGCCCTGAGCAATTCGACCCAGTATAACAATGTCTACAACATACTGAACCCCAATCTCAATAACAGCGCGGGTTATATGAGCTGCACGGCGTCGAACAAAAATGCCTGCTCTTACATTGTGAACGCCGGCAATACGCCGACCGCCGGCACGCTGACGGCCGCCCTGAATTACTACAACGGGAATTATACCGGTTTCTGCTTCAACAGCTCGGGGGTATCCAACGGAACGGCGTGCACAAGGAACTCGAACTGCAATTCATCATATCCGAACTGTTCCGTTACAAGTCCTATCACTTCGTCGTGCCAGCACAATTTCGTAATCTACGTTACGGACGGGCTGCCGGATACCCTGCTGAACGGCACGCAAACCATAAACACTTCGACCGTCATGCCTCAAGTCCTGACGGTGCTGGAAGAGCTGGCTGACACTCCCCCCAGCCCGCTCCCCCAGGGCTGGACGAACGTGACCCAGAAAATTAACGGTACGACATACAACTTTTCCGTTAAAACATATGTTCTGGGGATTGGTTCCGAAGCGCTGTCAAACGCAAACCTCGACAGTATGGCGGTAGCGGGTGGGACGGCTGTCAACGGGCGGGCTTATTATGCCACTGACGCCGACCAGTTGACCAGTGCTCTGAATGCCATTGCCGCAAACCTTCTCCAGCGTGTTGCAGCAGGCAGTTCCATCTCGATTCTCTCCGAAGGCCAGAACCAGAATGGCGCCAACATGCTGCAGGGTGTCTTTTATCCCAGCAAATACTTCGGGACGACAGCCATAAACTGGCCGGGATATCTGTACGACTACTGGTTCTATAACAGCCAGACATATAGCAACGTAAGAGAGGATACCGACCATGACTTTATCCTCGAACTCGACCTGGACTACGGGATATCCTTCGAATTCGCCCCCCAGAACGGCCTCAGTGTAGACCGCTACTCCGACCCGACCGGCAGCGGCAATCCGAGCGTATTCGTCAATAACGAAGAGCTGGATTCTCTTATCCCCCTATGGGAAGCTGGAAAGCTGCTTTTCCAGCAAACGGCGTCCAGCAGGGTGATCTACACTCCGGGGAGCGGCGCCAGCGGCCTGGTCAGCTTTAATACATCCAATACGACCCTCACTTCAACCACGTCTTCACCATTGGGCTCGCCGTCAAACTTCGCCACATGCCTGCAAGGATCGAGCAATACCGCGACTTTGCAAAATCTCATAAACTATGTAAGCGGGATCGATCTGCCCAACTGCAGGAGCAGGACGGTGGGCCTCTGCTCGAACGGGACCTCTTTCAGCAACACTGCATGCGCGTCGAGCAGCGACTGTACGACCTCGCCTTACAACACCTGCACTCATAACGTCTGGAAACTGGGGGACATCGTCTATTCCACACCACGGGTTCAAACCGATTACAAATATTGCTCCAACGGCACCTCTTTCAGCTCCCAGGCATGTTCTGAGGATTCCGATTGCACTTCACAGACTTATAATACATGCCAGAAGGAGGAATCCATTGTCTTTGTCGGCGCAAACGACGGAATGTTGCACGCTTTCCAGACAGGGATCTTGACTACCCAGGGAATGAACACGGCACAGCACCAGGTCGAAGCTTTGACGGGAATTCCGACCTCCAGCATGGGCACGGAATTGTGGGCCTTCATTCCCCAAAACGCTCTTCCCTACCTGAGGTGCCTTGCCGTTCCGCCGCCGAGCAGTTGCCATCTCTATTACAACGATTTGAGCCCATACATAACGACAATGGTTTCAAACGGGGTGTCAAAGACGGTCCTGATAGGCGGGATGAGACTCGGGGGCGGGTCCGTGCAGGCATCTTCTCCAGCAAATTACTGTTTCAGCAATACCGGGGTATCCAATGGACAGACATGCTCAAGCGTCTCAAACTGCCCGGCCTCTTATAATTCGAGCTGTTCCTCCGCTTATCCTACAAACGTCCCAGCGGACACATGTTCCGGCGGCTACGTGACGTGCTCCAATCCCGCTACCTGCTACAATCCTTCGAGTTGCATCGGGCTTTCTTCGTATTACGCCCTCGATATCACAGACGTACACAATCCCATACTCCTCTGGGAATTCAGCCATCCATTTCTGGGTTACACCTATTCAGGTCCGGCGGTCATCCACAAGTGGTCAAACCCGTCTACTCTCACCGGCGACCAATATTACGTAACGTTTCTGTCCGGTCCTACAGGGCCATCGGATGGCAGCTCGGTTCAGGACGTCAAGGCCTTCGTCCTTAGCCTTAACGCCAACCTGGGAATCAGCAGCGTGTACTATAACGATTTGGGAAGCACGACGGCGAACGGGTTTGGCGGCAGGCTTTTCACCAACGGCCTGGATGTGAACGGGGACGGTTACACGGACTTTATTTTCTTCGGCTACTCAAACTCGCCAACCGGAAGCGCCACCGGCTGGCAGGGAGGCATTGGCAAGATCAACACCAACAACAGCAATGCCACCGCTGCCTTGATCCCTCAAAACTGGACTTATGACGTTACAACCTACAATAGAATAGCCCAGTTGCCCATAACCGCACAGATAGCGGCCGAGCAGTGCTTCGGCAAATGGTATCTGTATGCCGGGACGGGAAGGTATTTTTTCCCGCAGGACAACTATGGCGGCACCGCCAATAGCGGTGTTAATTATCTCATGGGAGTGCCTTTTACGTGCGATCAATACAACAACAGTTGCACCAGCGTTACCTTGCTGAACAACAGTGCAACCGCATGCGCCAGTTTGCAGCAAGGGTCGAGTTACCTTAGTCAGGCTGCCTGGCAGAACACGTTGAATGCAGCTTCCGGGTCCTTTCTAAATGAAAGGTTGACCACCGACCCCACTACATCCGGCAACAACATGGTAGATATGGTCAGCTCCGAACCCACTTCCGATCCATGCAGCTATGGCGGCCAGAGCCGCGTGTGGGGTCTTAACTGCGCAACCGGGGGCGCAATCACTGATACATCATGCGGTGGATTTGCGATCACGAACCTGACGGGCACCCTGTATCTGCAAACCTCCACCGGGGCAATATACCAAATCAACGCCGCCAGTTCGTTCACCGATTCGAGCACCGGCAACAAGACAACCCCGTGGTTTGTCGGCATGCCTCCGGAAAATTCTCCCCCGGTCGTTCAGCCGGCTACGCCGGCGAGCAAAACGGGACAGTTGATACAGTGGATTGAGAGATGAAAAAAGAAGGCGGATTCACTCTCGTTGAACTGATGGTGGTAGTCTCGATTACCGTGCTGCTGCTGACGTGGGGCATTCCTTCATACTCGAGCTGGAAAAAGAAGCACGATATCGAAAACCAGATGGTCCAGCTCTACAGCGACATCCAGTTCGGGCGCATGACCGCCTACGGCAGTAAAGTCGTATCGGGCGTATGGTGGGGAGGAGGCGCCAGCATCACCTCTTACCAGATAAGATCTGATGCGAACGGAAATGGCGTAATCGATGACAACGTCGACACCCAGATCGGGGCAACCGTGAGCCCAAAGTATGGCATTACTCCATCGGTTAACAACCAGAACAGCGTGAGCTTTGACGGCAGGGGTTTTCTGAATACCCCCGGTCAGGATCCAGCCAATCCGATTACATTCTATGTTGCTTCCAGCTCCGGGGTTGCAATAGATTGCGTGGCTGTCTCGAGCACCAGAATAATCCTGGGAAAAATGAATGCGGGAAATTGTGCGGCAAAATAAGGGGAGTTGGGCCGGTGGGACCGGCAGCCGGATTGCCCGAGGCCTTCGGCTTCGGGCGGCTGTCCCGAGAGCTTTGCGCCGGGGGCTGCCCGCGAACGCTTGCGCAGAACGGGGCTTTACGCTCATTGAGGTCATGGTCACCCTGATGGTGCTGGCCTTCGGCCTGCTGGCATCTGTCATCGGCATCATGGCGGCGCTCGATTACAGCCTGGTTAGCGAGATGCGCAGCGATGCAATGAAAATAGCGCAGGAACAGGAGGAAGCGGCCAGGAACATACCGTACGCCAACATCCAAACCATTCCTGCCACACAGACAATAACGAGGCAGGTGAGAAAAAGGATGGTCAGTTATACGGTCAATTTCAGCAGCCCCGCAGTTGCGCCGGGCGGCGCAGGCAAGGGAATGACCCTGGTGCAGTTCAGCGTTAACTGGCAATATAAAAACAGCGTGACGAATAACAACAAGAACTATTCTTATGTTTTGCAGACAGTAGTAAGGCAGACGAAATGAACAGGCAGCGCGGCATGACTCTGGTGGAACTGTTGGTCAGCCTGGTGATTGTCATGGTTGTCATCGGCACGGCAGCCACGGCCTACCTGAAGCTTCTGAGGACTTACAAGACCCAGGGCAGACTGGCCGAGAGCTATATGGCCAATTTGACCGGCCTGGAGATATTGCGCTACGATATAGAGATGGCAGGGCTCGGGCTGCCCACAGGCCTGGCGGCGGGCGCCAATTACGGCGAAGCCTCGGATAATTCCGTATCCTACTACAATCCATCGAATCTCAACGATTCGCCCGGTAACCCTCCGCGCGCATTCGCACACTTAAACAACACGGGTGCGAACAATTCCGATGTGCTCACCATAAAATCGAGCGCGGCCAATGTCTTCAACAATCCTGCGGGCAAGAAATGGTCCATGATCACTAATGTTTCCGGTGCCAATGCAATAGTCAAATTATGGGGGGTTACGGTCCTGGACCCGGTCATGGACTTTACAACCGGCGACAGGTTCATCGTTCTCGATAATAACGGCAACTTGCAGCCCGCAGCGGGGAATTGGGGCTGCTACACGTTCAATGCGTCATCGCCAAATACCGGTTATTATTCCGACGCCTCCGCCATTGGCAATCCCAACACGCAGCAAGTCTACTACATTTATGGCCTTGATAGCAGCGGCGGCGCGCACAATATGCCGTTTAACCGGGTGGATTACTACCTGGACAAAATTACAGCCGATTTCCCAAGCAGTTGCGCCGCGAACACTTACACCCTGTATCGAAGCACGATCTCCCAGGCGACCGGCCAGCTCAACAAGACTCCCCTGGTCGATTGCGTCAGGGATTTTCAAGTAGCATTCGGGATCGACCCCGGCGGGGACACCACTCAACCAATCCAGTGGCAGAACAACCTGGCCGGAATGACCGCAGCGCAAATTCAGCAGCAACTGCGCGAACTGAGAGTATTTGTGCTCTACCAGGAAGGGCTCGGCGACACAAGCACGTCGCCAAGTTTCCGATTTTCAGGCACCTTGAATCTTGGCGACCAGGACATCGCCAACAGCCTCGATTCGGGGAATTATCCAGCGAACACATTTCAGCAGTTGAGCCCTTCAGCCCTTACGGGTAACCCTCAACTGAGCAGCTTCACACCCACGGGCAAAGACCTTCAGTACCGTTGGAAGATCATTGAAATTGCCGTCAAACCGATGAACCTGCTGAACCTGACAACTCGATGAAATTGAACCGAGCAAATGATGAACCCGATCCGAAACCAAAAAGGAATAGCCCTCGTTGCCACTCTGTTGCTGGTCGTACTTGGATTCGGGGTGGTGGCGATTCTGTTCCGGCTCGCTACCCAGGAGACGAAGCTGGCCCGTCTCGAGCAAGGCTACACAGCCGCACTCGACGCGGCAAAGTCCGGGGCCGACCTGTTCATTTACATGGTGCAAAACGCGACGCCCAATCCACCCGTGCCCGGCGGTTTGGGAGCGAACACGCCTTTCGGCACGAGCTATCTTGCCGGTAAGTGTCTCAATGTCAAGATGTGCAACTCGACATCGAATTGGACCACAAATGCGGCATGGCCCGGATGTCCATCCCAGGCTAATGCGACAAGCACCGACCCCACCGTCGGTACCGACGTAACACTTACGCTGACCAACGGCGCCATTCCCTACAACGTTTACGTCAAAGTGATCGATAACTATCTGACGCAAGGCACCGGCGCCGCTCCATGCCAGAACGGCTGCTACTATTACACGGTCCTAACACGCGCCCAGACGCCGGGGTCCGGCGAGTATGCGGAGATTTTATTCGTGTACCGCTACGCTCAATAGGGTGGGAGGCGGCGGGGGCAACGCCGGGGGATGGCACCAGCCGGCGCATATTTCATGTAAAACGGGGAAAACCCGGGGGGCTGCTTATTCGGATTCCCTGTTCAGGTTGAGTTGCCCCCCCAGTGAACGGTTGAAAAGTGTATCGGTTTTCTTTTCGATCCGTTGTTGCACCATGTCAAACTGCTCGATAATGGATTCAGCCAGCGGCGTCAATTGCGATCCG
This sequence comes from uncultured delta proteobacterium, assembly GCA_963805125.1. Taxonomy (GTDB): domain Bacteria; phylum Desulfobacterota; class Syntrophobacteria; order Syntrophobacterales; family Syntrophobacteraceae; genus SbD1. The sequence continues at coordinate 331,703 of CAWDTD010000006.1, forward strand.
CCGCCGGTGGTTCCTCCTTTGGTTTTTTCCAGCAGTTTTTCGCCCAGGCGGGATTCTGAGGCATTGATGCGGCCCCATGCCGCGCGATATCCGATCTTAAGCTCTTTTGCCGCGGCATGAATGGACCCATGGCGCTTTATGGCTTTTAGTATTCGCAACCGGCCCATGCCGAACACCACGTTGCCTTCCTCATCCTCGATCCATATCTTGGAACGGGTAAAAAGCGGCTTTGTTTTCCGGGGCATAATGACAGCCTTTGCGTTGCATTGGCGATCGTAAGATCGTCATCGTTATTTGACCAGCCGTTACCTTATACCATCAGGGGTTCGATTTCAATCCCCCATTCCTTACTTGCATAAGGTGATGCGAAATCACGCAGGGCTTTTCCAGCAGGGTTCCCTTGCTTCATGATTTTCCAGCCTGATATGTTACTTTTCTAAAATTGGGCAAACTGGTATAAAAGCAATGCCAGGTTGCCCCAGTCCGCTCTTGATTGCCCTTTTCCGGCGATGCTCTCTCATCTGGAGTAAAATGTGCCGATCGTTCTTAACGTAGATCAAAGGATTACAGGCGGCGCCATTTCCGGGCGGAAACGCTGCATCGCCTTGCGGGCCGACGGGCCATTGCTCCATTCATGACTCATCAGACGAGACCCCGGATGAAACCAGTGCAGGCTGTCTTGCTTTTTTTTGTCACTATTGCAGCCTGCATAATAAGTTATGAAGTTTTGGACGTGCCGGCCGCGCGCTATTGCGCCACGGTTGACTACAGGATCAAGGACATCTTCGATCTGATAACCCGGCTGGGGTTATCCGCGCCCTACCTGGTGGCTGCGCTCGCTGGATTTATCTACCTGAGATTCGTCAAAAAGAACGAAATCCTTGCAAACGCGGCCGCTTTCCTGTTCGCGGCCGTCGCCCTCTCCGGACTTGCCAACGATCTGATAAAGGTACTGGTTGGCAGAACCAGGCCCGAACTGCTGTTTTCCAAGGGCATTTACGGGTTCAAACCCTTTACGGATCAATATTGTTATGGCTCGTTTCCATCGGGCCACGCCAATACCATAGCCGCCCTGTGTTACGGAGTCGGCGTGGTGGCCGGCCGCTTCAAATATATCCTGCTCAGTATTGCTTTGGCTGTAATGGCCAGCCGTGTTATAGTAGGAGCCCATTTCCCGAGCGACGTAATGTTCGGGGCTTACCTGGGAATAGTTGTCACCGAACTCACTGCTGCGGGTTTTGAGAAAAAAGGACTCCCGATTACGCGACAACCCGAACAAGGGCCTCCGCAGGCGGCGGAGAAGGCCGACGGATTTCAATAACGCAATATGCCGTTTATAAACATCGGGGATATCGATCTCTATTATGAGGTCCACGGCGAGGGATTTCCCCTCCTTTTCATAAGCGGGCTTTCAGGAAGTACCTGGACGTGGGAAGGACAAATCCCTTTTTTCAAAGAACATTACAGGTGCATAGTTTTCGACAACAGGGGGGCCGGGCTGTCCGGGAAACCCCTTGGGCCGTATACGATGGCGAAGATGGCCGAGGACGCGCTCCGTCTGCTGGACCGCCTCCTGATCGAAAAGGCCCTTATATTCTCCCTTTCAATGGGTGGAATGATCGCCCTTGAGCTGGCAAGGATTGCGTCCCGGAGGCTTGGGGCCATGCTCCTGGGGTGCACCCACGCTGGCGGCGGACCCCGTATTTCGCCATCGCCCGAAGCGGTCTCGCTGCTTATGGACAATGCAGGGCTCAGCCGCCAGGAAATTCTCTGGAAACAAACGCCCCTGTTTTTCAGCGAGAGATTCCGGGCCGAGAACTCCAAAGCGATAGAAGAACACTACCGCATGCAGCTTCTGGCGCCGCTTCCGCCGGAGTACGCATTTAATGCTCAATTGATGGCAATCCATCTGTTCGACTGTACGGGCGCCCTGGGAGAAATCGGCAACCCGGCGCTCGTCGTAACCGGCACGGAAGATATTCTGATTCCGCCGGCAAATTCAACTTATCTTGCCGAGCACCTTCCAAATGCCGAGTTGATCGAAATACCCGGAGCGGGGCATGCCTTGCATGTCGAATGCCGGGATTTTCTCAACCGGGCTGCTCACCGTTTTTATCGGAAAGACCTCGGTACACCGAATTGAGGGATTGCTAAATTCCCGAGTTGAGCCTGAGGAAAGCTTCTATTTTCGCTGAAAGCTCCCTTTCCGCCCCCCAGTAGAAATGATCCGCGCAGGGAAATACTTCCAGGGAAAGGTTGGTATTTGGCTGGCCGGAGAGCCATTTTTTCAGGGACTCTACGGAGCAGAAATGATCCTGGTTTCCGATGGTGACGAGCACGGGCGCATCGGGCAGTCTGAGTCCCTCAAAAGAAATGAAGTCCAGCGGCGGAGATATGAGTATGAGCAAATCCGGACAAAGGCCCATTGGGATTGCCTGCATCGCAGCCCATGCTCCATAGGAGTAGGCGGCAAAATCAATGCGCCCGGGGGATCGAGCGTTGAGGAATTCCGAGACGGCGATGAGGTCCAGGGCATCTTTTTGCCCCTGCGCCGGATTTCCGCCGCTTGCGCCTGTTCCCCTGAAATTGAAGCGCAGAGTTGCCCACCCGAGGCCGGCGAACGTTTGTCGCGCGGCCTGGACCACGTTATTGTCCATGTTGCCTCCGTAGAGCGGATGGGGATGGCAAAGGATAGAATTGCGGCCAATCCGCCCCCTCTCGAAGAATCCTTCCAGAGTTATTCTGCCGCCCTCAATCGGAATCCTTATCGGCTCTTCAGCCATATTCGGCTCCTTTTCGGCCGCGATTTCCTTGATTATATTTGCCGGAGGAATGAATTCAAAGGATATTGAATGTCTCGTTTCAAATCCGCTCTTGCGCTTAGTGGAGGCTCGGCACGAGCGCTGTCGCACCTGGGGGTGATCCAGGAAATCGAGCGTAGAAACCTGAAGCTCGACCTGATAGTCGGGACGAGCATGGGGGCCGTAATAGGCGCCCTCTACGCCTGCTTTGGAGATTCGGCAAGGGTTGTAGAGAGCCTCAAAAACCTTTTCGAGAGTAAGCTTTTTCTCAAGGCCGCCTCGAACGCTGTGGACGAGGATGCGGTTTTTTTCGGTCCTGAAGGTTTTTTTAACAGATTTATGTGGCTGTTCAGGCAGGGGGTTTTCTACACCCGCACGATGCTGCAAACGGAGCTGGTAGCGGAAGATCTCTTCGACGAGCTGTTGGCCATGCTGATTCCGGACATGCATATAGAGGATCTGCCGGTCCGGTTTGCGGCAGTTGCAATGGACATGCTGACGGGAGAAGAGATCGTGCTTACGAAAGGGGCTTTGAGACGCGCCGTCGCTGCAAGTTGCTCGATTCCCGGAATCTTTCCGCCGGTCCGGATAAACGAACGGATGCTGGTTGACGGGGGCTGGGTGGATAACGTTCCCGCTGCCCCTGCGGTCTCCCTGGGAGCTCACTTCGTTCTTGCCGTGGATGCAACTGTCGATATTCCGGCAATCGGGACGCAGCCGAGGTCCGCAATGGAGATTCTGTTTCGCTGCAACGAGATCACGCGCATTCTTCTGACCAGACACCGCAAATCAGCCGCCGACGTTTTGATTGTCCCCCAAATAGGCGACATATTCTGGGCGGACTTCAAATCCCTTGACTATTGCGTGGCCGCGGGGAGAAAAGTCTTCGAGGAAAACGCATCGACAATTTCGAAACAAATACTGCTGCGCCGGTTTCGCACACTCGAAGGGACCATTCATCCAGGCAGGGTCGGAGAGTGGAAGCATCCGCTGGTGATAGTGTGACTATTCTGGCGCGGCTGCAGGGAACGCTTCGCTTTTTTCCTTTGACAACATACTCCCGGGTTATGCGATAGTAATGCATCTTCAAAAACTGATTGCAAGGCGAAAGGGGGATATCAGATGGTTCGAAGGAGCGCCTTAGCCGTTTTCATCATGGCCTTGAGTACGTGCCTGCTTCTACCGGCGTTATCAATCGCCGGAGTGAGCGAGGAAGCCAAGGTTGGGGCATCGACCGCCGTCATGAAAGAGATTATGGATATCCCTGAGTGTGCGATTCCCCCGAGTCTTTTGCACAGAGCGCAGGGGATCGCGATTTTCCCCGATCTGCTCAAGGCGGGATTTATTTTTGGAGCCCGTTATGGAGGGGGGGTGCTGCTTGTCCGCAATGCTGACGGGTCCTGGGGCAACCCCGTCTTTTTAGGCCTGGGCGGAGGCAGCGTCGGGTGGCAGGTCGGCGTCCAATGCACCGATGTGATACTCGTGCTCAACACCATTCGCAGTCTGGATAAAATATGCGGCGGCAAATTCACCCTCGGGGCTGACGCTTCGATAGCGGTGGGGCCCGTGGGCAGGCAAGCCGAAGCGGCAACTGACATTTTGCTCAGGGCGGAGATCCTGTCCTACTCGAGAACCCGGGGCATTTTTGCCGGACTTTCGCTTGAAGGGGCCGCAATTTGGGTCGACTACGGTGCGACTGCCTCCTTCTATAACGTTCCGGGGCTGTTGCCGATGGATATTTTGAGAAACCGCAATATGGCGGCGCCTGCGGCTGCGCTGGAACTCAGGCGGGTGCTTGATTGGTACTCCACGCACTAAAGAGGGGTTGGGCAGCCCGGTCCGGGACCCCCAGGCCTGAAAGCAGACCGGCCGGAGGGTTCACACAACCGAAACTTTGTTCCGGCCCTCACTTTTCGCGAGGTACATCGCCTTGTCCACCCTGACAAAAAGCTCCTCGGCGTCGGTGTCTGTGGGCTGAGCTTCTGTTACCCCAAGGCTTACCGTGAGGCGAATTACCCTGTCCTGGTAATAAAACCGCGTCCGGTCAATGCAATCGCGGATTTTTTCGGCGACCTTGCACGTGTCTTCAGCGCGGCTCCCGGGTAGAATGACCACCAGTTCCTCCCCACCGTAGCGGGCCAGGAAGTCGGTCTTGCGCACACAACTTGCCACCAGTTTAGCCAATTCCTGCAGGCATTTATCACCTGCCCGGTGCCCAAACTGATCGTTGACGTCCTTGAAGTGGTCAGCGTCGATCAGGATAATGCTGAAAGATTGCCCGGTACGGTGATAGTCCCTTATGCTCTCCTGGATTTTCAAATCGTAGAAGCGGCGGTTGTTTATTTGCAGCAGCGGGTCGAGCAATACTTCTTTTTCGAGCTCGTTTGCCCGCTGGGTCACCTTGTCTATCTCTTCATTGTAACTGCGCACGCTCAGTTGAAGCTCCGCAATTTTCGAATCTGCCTGCTCGAGCCGTGTTTCATCCTCCTGGCGCTTTATCTCGATTGCCTTCTCGATGATCGAGAGCCGTGAAGAGATGATGCTGCGGGCCTCCTTGATGGCGTTGACGGCAACGATAGCCTGGTCCATCTCCCGGGTCTGAGACAGCAGGTTGTCGCAGAATTGGTCGTGCAACATGTATGTTTCCCGGTTATGATCCTGGTAGGAGAAGAGTTGTTTTTCCATTGCCGAAAGGCTTTCGCCCAGTTCGGTGAGGAATTCGTTTGCGAAGTCGATCTGTTCGACAGCCCGGCTGACAACAGAGTTGACCGTGTTGACGATCTCGCCGCTTTCCAGGACCAGGGATTCCACGGTTTCGCAGTTATGGAGGCGATGCCTCAATTGCGACGAGTGCTGGAGATGTTCTTCGCGCGCGATTCGTTCGATGGTGGCCAGGATCATATCGAAGCTATCCAGGACCTGCCGCGTTGTCTGGGCGAGATCAAGCTGCGACGCCGGTTTGGGACTTCTTAGCGATACACGCCCGATCCTTTTCGAGACCTCCTCAGCCTGTCCACCTTCGATAATTACGGGCCCATCCTTGAGCAGTGCGCAAACCTCTTTTCTGCTCGAAAGAGCGTCTAACAGAGAGTCCACAGACAGAGGACTCCTTGCCGACGAGAATTCCTTGAGGGTCTCGATGACGGCCTCCGACAGAAGCTGAAGCGATTTCATTCTTCCTCCAACCCACTTCATTAAAATAGATAGTCGGAAGTCTCTACAAACGGTGACTTTAGCACAAAATAAATTATCGGAAAACGAGGGGATATTCTATACTAATTTCCTGAAATTCGAAAATTTCGGGGAAAACGGCGGGACGGCAGCCGGTATGCCCCCGGATAGCGGCCACGAACCCGCCCCGCCGCGGCAGGGCCTTCCGGGCCGCCCGGGATGTTTGGACCGCTTCAGGCAACCACCCAGAGTGCAATACCTTCCGCGAGTTGGGTAAGCTTGGCTGTCACGCGCCCCATGTCGAATTGCTCCACGCTGGACAGCCCTTTTCTTCCCACCACTACAGTACCGAAGTCTTCCCGAAGGGCCTCCTCGAAAATCGCCCCGGCGCGGCTTGCCACACCGGAAATGACTTTGATCGAGATTTTCTCCCGCCCGATTCCCGATGAGACAAGAATGCGGGTTGCAGTATCGAAAGCCGGCTTCATCTGGTTTTCAGCTTCCTCGATCAGCCGCTGCCGGTATTCTTCCGGGAATATCCGTTCCTGGCCGGTCCAGGAGACCGTGATTCCACGGACCACATGAAGGAGTCTTATGTCGTTGTTTGAGGGATTGATCATCTTCGATACGTGATACACGGCCCTCATGGCCGACTCAGAGGAGTCGATCGCTATGATCGCGCCCCCCGTTTTGACATTCTTTCCGACCAGCCACAGGTTGGCGGCGCTCAATTTTGCCGCCATTTTAGCCGCCACGCTTCCAAGCACTTGTACGCCGGCGCCCCCAAAGCCGCTGCGGCCCACCAATACCGCGTCATAGCCGCGCTGGGCTTCCAGCAGCAGGTCTCTTGCAATGCCTTCTTTGACTTTCCGGATGCTGATCATAATGGAATATTCGGGTATTCCTATCCCCGTGAGCCTGCGCCGAAAATCGCGCATGAGATCGCGTATCTGTTTTTCCCGCTCGATCACCCATTTCCTGAGATGCTCCGCATTTGGTAGACTAAAGGGGTCCTTTTCCCAGTCCGATAACGATTCCGGTGCGTTGGGCATTAGGTGGAAAAGCACCAGTTCGGTATGCCCGGCTGAAACTATACCACTCAGATAATCGACAAGCCCCCGGGTTTGTTCCGAGCCATCCACGGCGATAAGCACCTTACTGAGTGTGCCTTCCATCCCTATTCCTCCGGCACGGAACTCTCCCGGCAAGTTTCCTTCAAACACTATTCTTTCGCGATCGGGAAGGTGAGCTTGGCCCCATGCCACCCAATTACCAAAACCATAGGGCAGAGGGAAAGGATGAGCAATAAATAAATGAAGCCGGCGCCCCTTAACCTTGTCAAAACGTCGGGAGTCATTTCACGCCAGACGAGGGTGACAAGAGACACGACCAGCATGAGCAGGGAAAGGGTCAACTTTATATTGATCGACCGAAGTGGTCGCGCCAGGTAATTGACCGACCAGGATGTAAAGCCGGTCAGCATGACGATCGGGGTAAAGATTACACCTCCCGCGAGGCAATGGAAAGCGGTCGTATCGTATGAAGGGTCCCCGGTTATGAGATATAGCAAAGTGAAGAAGGCCGCCGAGAGCATGAATACGATAGGAAAATGCACCGTCATCGGGTGGGGGTGCCTGCGAAGAAAGGGCAATTTCTTGAAGAGTGGTTCAAGAAAGGTTATTTGCTCGATCTGGGGAACTGTCTTGCGCCTGATAATCCCCACCTGCGGATATCTGTCGAGGACTTCCGGCCCGTGAGGAGCGCCGCCCATATCGGTAGTGAGGTCCTTTCCGGAAGAATGGCGCCTCATGTGGCTGCCTGTTTTCCAGAGACCGCTCCGGCTTACGTCATAGATCTTGCCTTCATAGGCGATATAAACCGGTCTTCCCTCCTTGCCGTCTTTTTGGGCAAGTTCCTCCACGCTGAGTTCCATGTCCGGCATTTCGAAATCCCCCTTTAGGAGCGAATTTAGGAATTGAGGAATTTAGGAATTAAAAACCAATTCCTCAATCCCCCAATCCCCCAATCCCCCAATCCCTCAATCCCCCGGAAGATAAGAATTGAACGGCTCAATACAATTACTGCCGGACATAGATTCCGGGTCTCCTTCCGATTGCTTTTGATACGAGGATTACGTATGATGATTACCGCATCTGCTTGACTGAAAGCAGCGACGTGCAGGCGCAGTTCTATCGCGCCTCACGGTCCGGACCGTGGCGAGCGCAAAAAAAGAGTCCGGGAGATTCTTTGTTTATCGGCGCCCTCAAGGCGCGGGGAGGTCGTTTCTTTGAAAGCGGCGTGCGCTTTTGTGATGTCGGTCATGTTTTTCCTGTCTCCCGCCCTTTGCTCGGGAGAGATATTGAAGGACGCCTCAGAAGCTCGGCTCTCGAACGGTCTCAAAGTCATCATGGTCGAAAACCACAGATCTCCGATAGTATCTTTCCAGATCTGGTACCGGGCTGGGGCGCGGAATGAAAGAACGGGCAAAACCGGACTCGCGCACATGCTCGAGCACATGATGTTCAAAGGGACGAGCAAGGTAAGCAGGGAGAAGTTTATCAGGACAATCTACGAACTGGGGGGGGAGCAAAACGCATCCACATCGCATGACTGGGCAGGTTATTTCGAAACGCTTGCCTCGAACCGAATAGGGGTGCCAATCGATTTTGAATCGGACCGCATGAGCAATCTGGCCCTTAGAGAAAGCGATTTCCGAACGGAGAAGATGGTCGTTCTCGAAGAGCGGCGGATGCGGGTCGATGACAATCCACAGTCTTTTCTGATCGAGCAACTGGAGGCAGCCGCATACCAGTCTCAACCGTACCACTGGCCTATCATTGGATGGGCCGATGATATTGAGAGGCTGACAATCGAGGATGTAAGGGCTTTTTACACGAGCTACTACAATCCGGCCAACGCCTTTGTCGTCGTAACCGGCGACTTCAAAAAGGAGGATCTCTTAGCCCAGATGGAAGAGGCGTTCGGGAAAATCCCGGCCGGAAAGCCGGCGCAGCAGCTTTCCATCCAGGATCCTCCTCAACCGGGTGAAAGACGTGTGCTTGTCGAGCGTCCGGCCCAAGTCGGGGCCCTGGTGGTTGCATGGCACGTTCCCAATGTGCGAAGCCAGGACAGTTACGTGCTGGAGGTCATAAAGGCGATTCTTGCCGAGGGGAAAAGTTCCAGGCTCTATGACCGCATGGTGCGCGGAGCGCTCGTGCTCGAATCATCGGCAGACTACGACCTGACCACCCAGGACTCGAGCCTGTTCTATATTATGGCCTCCGTTCTTCCAGGGAAGGATTTTAAAGAAATAGAGCAGGCGATCTATGATGAAGTGGAGCTTCTAAAAACAACTCCCGTAGGAGTTCGGGAACTTGAAAAGGCGAAAAACCAACTGGAGGCCGACTTCGTCTTCGAACAGGAATCCATCTTCTCCCTTGGCCAGACGCTGGCCGAGTACGAAATAGCCCTTGACTGGTCATCTATCGGCGCATACGTTCCTTCGGTCCGGAGCGTTACGGCGCAGGAAATTCAACACGTTGCCGCCAAGTACTTCACAGCCCAAAACCGCAATGTCGGGATTCTCAAATCCACTGGACCCCCCGTTGAGCTGCCCTCTCGGGCCGTTCCCAAGCGAGCAGGCGGCGGTATAAAAGACAGAAGCATAAAGGTTCGAGCATCTGATCTTCGAAAGGGAGTTATCCCGTAGGGTGTGAGCCGTTGTCATGAATGGAAAGAAAACCTGCATCGTGTTTATTCTGGCCGTGTTGGCGCCCCTGCTGACCGGGGCTTGTTGCCTGGCGATGCCGAAGGCCGAAAGGATCGAATTACCCAATCACCTGAAGGTGCTCGTATTCGAAGAGCATTCGATTCCGGCTGTTACGCTGGAATTGCTGGTCCCAGCCGGTTCGTCGCTGGATCCGCCGGATATGAAGGGCCTCGCCAACCTGACCGCCAAGTCTATTATGCTCGGATCCCGGTTTTTCTCATTCGATGAGATAAATAACAGGCTCGATTTCTTCGGGGCCGCTCTTGATGCGGACTGTTCCAAAGACTTCGCCATGGTCGGCATGCAGGTGCTCAAAAAGGATCTTGGTTCCGTGATTGCCCTTTTTGCCGACATTGTCGTCCATCCCTCTTTTCCCGCAGCCGATGTGGACGGACAAAAAGATGACACCATAGGAATGCTGCGGGAAAAAGAGGACGATCCGGTCGAGGTCGCTAACATGGCCTTCGACAGGGCGCTTTTCCAGGGCACCCCTTACGCAGGTCCGGTGGAGGGTACGGAGAAATCGGTTGCCGCAATTGGTCCGGAGCAGCTTTCGAAATTCTACGCCTCCTTTTACCGGCCGAACGACTCAGTCCTTGTGATCGGAGGGGACATAACCCCTCAGGAAGTAAAGACCCTGATAATTCCCAGACTGATTGGGTGGGAAGCCGCCGAGGTCACGGAACCTCCTTTTCGAAAGCAATTCGCCGAAGGAGCTGTAAACGTCACCATTGACAAACCCGTGTCGCAGGCCACGATCATAATCGGCTGCCCGGCCATGGAGAGAGCCAGCGAGGACTTTTACCCCTTTCAGTTGATGAACCAGATTCTGGGCTCAGGCGATTTGTCGAGCCGGCTCATGGCTGAGATACGGATCAAAAAGGGACTCGCCTATGGGGTCGAAAGCTATGTGGCCGCCCGCAAACATGCGGGTTCTTTCCGGGTTATCATCCAGACCAAGGATGCGTCTGCCAAAGAGTCGATAGCGCTTGCTCGAAAGCAATTGGAGCGGCTCCAGCGCGAGCCGGTTTCAGAGGCGGAACTCGAGGCCGCAAAAAAGTTTCTGATCGGTAATTTCCCGTTGAAATACGCCGCCCAGCAGGATTTCGCAAAATTCCTGGCCCAGGTTGAATTCTACGGACTGGGGTCGGATTATCCCGAAAGGTACCGGGCGCTGATAAACGCGGTGTCCTCGGAGGATATTCTCAGGGTGGCGAACAAGTATCTCAAACCCGACAATGTATTGGTCATTGTCGCCGATCTAAAGAAGGCGGAAATAAAATGAGGCGAAGGTGATAAGGCAAAAGGCGAGAGCGAGGAAAGTGGAGGCTGTAAGGGAAAGGGCATGTAACGGCTTTCCAAACAAGCTCGATACACTATGGACGACTCGAGGGATCTGAGGAAGCCCGTCACCCTTTTTTCCGCCACGCTCCTGGTTATTGCCAACATGATCGGGACCGGCGTATTTACGACACTTGGTCTTCAACTGGCCGGCATTGACTCCCTTCCTTCCGTGCTGTTGCTGTGGATCGTGGGCGGCGCAAGCGCCTTTTGCGGGGCGCTGGCGTACGGAGAGCTGGCGGCCATGATGCCTAGATCAGGAGGAGAGTACACCTATCTCACCAACATCTACCATCCGGCCGCAGGTTTTCTTTCAGGATGCGCCTCCATCGTGGCGGGCTTCGGCGCCCCAATCGCACTGGCGGCAATCGCCCTGGGCCATTACATGCAAGCCGTTTTCCCGGGCGTCCATAAGACGGCGGCGGGCGTTTCCGCAATCGCCGTCCTCACGCTGATACATCTGGTGGATGTAAGGTTCGGCTGCCAATTTCAAAATGTTTTTACGGCGGGCAAAATTCTGCTCATTTCCGCTTTCATTGCCGCAGGTTTTTTCACCGCACACCCGCAAGAGATTGTCCTTTGGCACGGAAACGAGCTTGAAACGATCTTCAGCCCTGCATTTGCCGTTGGGCTTGTCTATGTATCCTATGCCTACTCCGGCTGGAACGCATCGGCCTATGTCGCCGGGGAAGTTCAAAAACCTGAGAGAAACATCCCCATCTCCCTGTTTTTGGGCACTCTCTTCGTTTCGGTATGCTACGTGCTGCTCAACTTCATCTTTCTTTATACGGTGCCGGTCCGGGAACTCACCGGCAGAATCGATGTCGCATACCTGTCGGCGGAGGCTGTATTCGGCGGGACCGGCGCCAGGATCGTTACCCTGTTGATCTGTTTGGCTCTGGTCTCCACTCTGAGTGCCATGATCATGGCGGGACCCCGGGTGACTCAGACCATGGGCGAGGATATCGGCATTTTTAGAGTTTTTGCCAAAAAGAACAGAAGAGGCTCACCTGTCTACGCCATTGTCCTCCAGTCATCGGTTGCCCTGTTTCTCGCCCTTGCTTCGGCTTTCAATGCCATATTGACCTACGTGGGCTTTACCCTGAGCCTGTTCACCTTCCTGACCGTGTTGGGGGTGTTTGTCCTGCGTGTGAAAAGGCCCCGCATCAAAAGACCTTTCAGAATGTGGGGCTATCCCGTCACGCCTGCATTTTTCCTGGTGCTCAACGGCTGGATGCTCTGCTACCTCCTGATCCAAAGGCCTTTGCCTTCCGCAGTTGGTCTTTTGACCGTGGGGTCTGCGCTGCTATTGTATCGGCTAGTGGCAAGACCGGCAAATATCACCTCTTAGAGGGAGGTTTGCAAATGAGAATCCCCAAAAGGAATTTTTTTTCGCAAAGCCTGATTCTTCTTATTTTTTCCGGCTTTCTTTTTTCTTCATATACCCTTTCCTGGTCGGGGTCCGAAACCGGTGGAAATACACCACCGGGTAAGGAGCTTCTAAGGCGCCATGCCTCTTACGCACAATACGCCGCGCTTATTGCAGGCATTCGCACTCCGCAGAGCATCCTGGCGCCTTTTGAAAGCAGACCGGTTTGGACCGAATTCGCCAAGTCCTTCGACAAGAACTGGGACAAATACGACAAGATGCGGTTGGCGCCCATGAGGGAGTGGGCCGCCGGGGAACTGGCCAAACCAATGTCTTCCGGGCTCACCGTATTTTATCCATTCAGCGGGCCGGATTTTGTCAATCTCTATACCCTTTTCCCTCATGCCGGGACCTATATCCTGATGGCGTTGGAACCCATCGGCGAGATCCCTGGTTTCCAGGCCATGAGCGAGAAGGACTTCGATTCTTTTTTTGCGGACATCCAGAAGTCGCTTCATGATCTTCTGAACATCGACTATTTCATCAGCGCACACATGCTCACAGCCATGGAAAGCAAAGAACTCAACGGTGTTCTCCCTTTTCTTCTATTCTTCATGGCGAGGGAAAACACCCGTATCCTCGATGTCGAGTATTGGTTCATGGAGCCGGACGGAACGATTCAGAAAGTCCCTGGCTTTGAGAGTGGCAAGCCCGGAGCGGCAGGCGCCATTCCAGGAGTACGGATTCTCTTTGAAAGCGCAGGCTCACCGGGGAATAAGCCCCAGACCCTCTATTATTTTCGGCTGAATCTTTATAATTCCACCTTCCGGCGGAACAGCCATTTTATAACTTTTCTGAAAGGCTTTGGGCCGCTTATTAGCTTTATGAAATCGGCGTCTTATGTGATGTTCGATCCACAGGTCTCGATCGCGAGGCAGTTCGTTCTCGATCAAAGCCGCTATGTTCTGCAGGAAGATTCGGGAATTCCGTTTAGGTACTTTGACCCTTCAGTCTGGGCTTTGCAATTTTACGGCACTTACAGCGAGCCCATATCGATTTTCAAACATGACTACCAGGCGGATCTGGCCCGGATATACCAAACCGGCAGGGACATCAAACCCCTGCCCTTCGGAATAGGCTATCACTTCCAGGTGGACACGGCCAACCTGCTGCTCGCAACGAAGAAATGACGGCGAATTTAGGTATTGCAAATTGAGGGATTAAGGGATTAAAAGCAATTACTCAATTCCTAAAATTCCTAAATTCCTTAATTCGCTTTTCCGGAGAAGAACGGCACTAGATGAAAATTTCCATTTTGCTTTTGATTGCCGTCCTGATAGTGCAATTTCCCGGCCGGAGCAGCGGTCACACAGGTTTGCCTGAGCTTCCTTTGCGTGCATCGAGCGGGCAATGGCGCCCGCTGGAACGACAATGGGACAAGCACCTTCAGGAAGAATTGGATAGTAGTCTTAAGCAGAATGAATTTTGGCGCCACCTTATAGAAGAGAAGAAAATGGCGGTAGGGGTCGTTGACCTTTCGGACCTTGAGGCTGCGCGCTTTGCCCGGGTGAACGGCAAAACGATGATGTACGCCGCCAGCCTGCCCAAAATCGCCATCTGCCTTGCCGCTTTTCAGTCGTTTGAAGACGGCGCCCTCCGTGAGACCCCCAAGATTCACCAGGAGTTGACCGATATGGTCCGCCTGTCCAGCAATCAGGCGGCAAGCCGCATCATCGACCGCATTGGCCTGCACAGGATCCAGGCCGTCATCAAGGGCCCGCATTACCGTTTCTACGATCCGGAGAAAGGTGGAGGAATCTGGGTGGGGGCCCGCTATGGCAGAGGAGGGGAGCGTATCCCCGAACCGATCGATGGACTGTCCCAGGCAGCAACCGTGACGCAGGTCTGCCGATTCTACTACATGCTGGCAAACGGAAAACTGATCAGCCCGGAGCGCTCACGGCAGATGCTGGAAATTTTTTCCAATCCCGGTCTCCACGACAAGTTCGTCAGCGTAATGGAAAAAACGGTCCCCCTGGACCGGCTGTACCGGAAGTCGGGAGAATGGAGCGTGTGGCACTCGGACTCGATGCTGGTCTGGGACGAAGGCTGGCGCCGATACATCCTTGTAGCCATGGTGGAGGACCCGCGGGGAGAGGATGTGTTGAGGAAACTGGTCCCGGTCGTGGAGGAAATTCTGGACCCGGGCAAATAGAAACGCCATCACAAACTATTGTAATTGCAGTTCGCAGCATTATTTTCTCGCAAAAAGAGTCCCGCCGCAGGCCACATTTGCGGGGCTCCCCAGTTTTTTTTCGCTATTCTTCGAAATATTTGCGCTTCTTATCTGACTGCGGGGCTTGCGCAAATGCCGGATCTGTGCCGTCGGGATTTTCTCAAACTATTCGGAATAGCTGGAACAGGAGCAGTGCTGGGCGGCTGCGGCGAGCCGGCCACGCGGTACCTGATCCCTTACATTCATCCACCTGAAGACGTCGTTCCGGGAAAGGGAATCTATTACGCTACGACCTGCCGTGAGTGTCCAGCGGGCTGCGGCATGCTGGCCAAAAATCGTGAGGGTCGTATCGTAAAGGTGGAAGGCAATCCTGCACATCCGGTCAGCGGAGGCAAGCTCTGCATGCGGGGACAGGCTTCGCTGCACGGCCTCTACAACCCCGACCGGTTCCCGGGTCCGATGCAGGCAAATGCGGCCGGCGGCTTCGATCCCATCACCTGGGATCAGGGCGAGGCGATTCTGGCCGCTGAATTGTCCGAGGCGGTCCGCAAGGGCGGGAGCGGCCGGATCGTGATTATGACCGAGCTGATCACCGGGTCGTTAAACGATCTGACGGGGATGTGGCTAAGTGAGATGGGCCAGCAGCAATACGGCCACATAATGTATGAACCCTGGTCCTATGAGCCTCTGAAAAAAGCCAACCAGGCAGTTTTCGGCCGAGATGTCATTCCGACCTACCGGTTGGACGAAATCGATTTTCTCATCTCGTTCAACGCCGGATTTCTCGAAACCTGGATATCCAATCTCGAATTTGCCCGCCAGTACGGCTCTTTTCATCCGATCGGGGGTGAGAGGAAGAATACCTTCGTCTTCGTTGGACCGCGTCTTTCGATGACTGCAAACAATGCGGATCTGTGGATTGCGACGCGCCCCGGAACGGAGTACGCGGTAGGGCTGGGAATCATTCGCACAATCCTTGATAAAAACCTCGCTCCCGACCTGCCCGCAGAGCGCAGAGCGGCGCTTGCGTCGATGGTTCATGGCTGGCCCCTTGACAAGGCGGCCGCAACGGCCGGGTGCGATCCGGGCCTCATTGAAGTCGTCGCCAAAAGGTTTGCCGGTGCGGCTCGCCCGCTCGCTATCGCCGAAGGCCTTTCTCAGTGTCTGCCCAATGCAACCGAAACGGCGGTTGCCGCGAATCTGCTGTGCACGATCAAACCGGCGACCCTGTCAGCCGTCGACTTCAACCGGGAATCCTCGCACACCCTGGTCGCTCGGGCCGATACGATCAAAACCCTTGCCGACCGGATGCGCTCGGGAGAAATTGACATCTTCCTTTTCCGGGGAGTCAATCCCGTTTTCTCGCTCCCCAAATCCTGGGATTTTGCCGGGGCGATGAAGTCCGTGCCCTTTGTGGCGGGATTTTCTCCGGCCATTGACGAGACCGGGGCCCTGGCTCACCTGGTCCTTCCCAGCCACTATAGCTTCGAGTCCTGGGGCGATTATTCACCAAGACCGGGAGTCACCGGGTTCTTGCAGCCCGTGATGGGACCGGTTTTCAATACGAAGCACATCGGGGATATCCTTATCGCCACGGGCAAAAAGGTAAAGGGAGAACAGAGCTTTCCATTCAAGGATTTCTACGAGGCGCTCCAGGGCTACTGGACGCGAATATCTGCCGAGGCCGGGATCGAATCGTTTGACACCTTCTGGCAGAACTCGATCATGCGGGGCGGGTACTGGCCGGAGAATCCCGGAGCACCCCCGGCCCTTTCCCTGCCCGTGCCCTCATTTAATTTCCCCGAGCCGGAGCAAAAGGCGGGAACAGGTCTTCCCCTTCTCATATATCCAACCGTGCAGTTTTATGACGGCAGGATGGCCAACCACCTGTGGGTCCAGGAGATTCCCGACCCTATGACCCAGGTGACCTGGGGCGGATGGCTCGAGATTCATCCGGAGACCGCAGCTAAATTGAACCTCGAGAAGGGAAACCTCCTCCGGGTAAAAACGGATTATGGGACCATCGAAATTCCGGCCCTCCCCATCTACACGGTGCCGGAGGGCGTCGCCGCAATACCGGTGGGGCAGGGACACTCCAGCTTCGGGAGGTTTGCAAACGGGCTTCCGGCAAATCCCTTCGAGCTGCTGGCCCCCGATCTCGACCCGGTTTCCGGCGGCATCCTGCGTCCCGGGCTATATCTGAAAATCGAAAAGACAGGCGGCAGCTTCGATATTGCAAATACCGATGGAAGCTACTTCCAGCATGGCCGCGACTTTGCGATGGCAATGACCCTGGAGGAGCGAAACAGAATGGCGGCGGCGGGACAAAAGCCCCAAATCTATTACCCTTTGCCGGAGGGCTATCAGAAGTCCAAAGATTTCTACCCGCGTCAAATGTATAAGGAATATCGCTGGGCCATGGTCGTGGACCTCGATCGCTGCATCGGCTGCGGCGCCTGCGTGGTCGGATGCTACTCGGAAAATAACGTTGCGGTGGTGAAACGGGAGCAGGTCCTTAAAGGCCGCGAGATGTCCTGGATTCGGGTCCAGAGATATTTCGACGATGACGGAAAATCCGCCAAATGGCTGATAATGCTTTGCCAGCAGTGCGACAATGCGCCCTGCGAGTATGTGTGCCCGATTTACGCTCCGCAGCACAGCGACGAAGGGCTCAATAACCAGATTTACAATCGCTGCTTCGGAACGCGTTTCTGCTCTCAAAATGACCCATACAAAGTGCGTCGCTTCAACTGGTTTACCTTCACCCGGCCGGAACCGCTCAAGTGGCAGCTCAATCCCGACGTTACGGTGAGACAGAAAGGCGTAATGGAAAAATGCTCCTTCTGTGTCCAGCGAATCATAGAGGCAAAACTCGATGCCAGGGCCAAAGGCCGCGAAAAAGTGCGCGACGGCGACTTTACGACTGCCTGTGCCCAGACCTGCCCGACCGGGGCACTGATCTTCGGCAGCCTGCTTGACCCGGACAGCCGGGTATCGAAGCTGATTAACGATGTAAGGGCTTACCAGGTGCTCGCGCACCTCAATACCAAGCCTGCTGTGATCTACCTCAAAAGGGTGACTCAGGAATTGAGGGCTTGAGGGTTTGAGGGATTAAGGAATTAAGGAATTAAGGGATTGAGGGATTAATTCCTGAATTCCCCGGTTCATAAATTCGATTTACGGGAGTTTCCTATGGGGTGACCGAGGCGGCGGGACCGCAGAATCTGACCACTTACGGCGCGGTGGACGATCAGATACTGGGGGCTATGTGGACTCCCGGCGGCTTTTACTGGTTTTGTGTAGCCATTACCGGCCTGGGCGTTCTTGTCGGCGCTTTTTCCTGGGGGTGGCAGATCGCAACCGGACTGGGGGAGGCAAACATCCTGCACCCCGCTATGTGGGGCACCTACCTGGTAAATTTTGTCTTCTGGGTCGGCATCGCCCATTCCGGCACCCTTATTTCCGCCATCTTGTTTCTATTTCGCGCCTCCTGGAGGACGACCATTTCCAGGAGTTCCGAAGCGATGACCGTTTTCGCCGTGATGATAGCCGGGCTGTTTCCGCTCATCCACCTGGGGCGCGTGTGGTTAGTGTACTGGATACTTCCGTATCCAAACCAACGGAACCTGTGGCCCAATTTCCAGTCGCCCCTGGTCTTCGATGTGGTTGCGATCTCGACTTATCTCACCGTGAGTTTTCTTTTCTGGTACACGGGTATGATCCCGGACCTGGCGACCATCAGGGACCGCACCGCCGGTATAAAAAACAGGATATACGGCTTTTTCTCGCTTGGCTGGAGAGGCTCCAGCAAGTCATGGAAACATTACGGGACCGCCTACCTGCTGTTCGCGGCCCTTGCCACCCCGCTCGTGATTTCCGTTCACAGTGTGGTTTCCTGGGATTTTGCCCTGGGTGTCGTTCCGGGATGGCACAGCACGATATTCGCCCCCTACTTCGTTGCGGGCGCGATCCATTCCGGGCTTGCAATGGTGCTCGTGCTTCTCATTCCGATGAGAAAGATCTTTGGGTTCGAAAACCTGGTAACGATCAAAGTGCTCGAAGAGATAGGCAAAACCATAATCCTGACCGGCCTTATCGTAGGCTACTCCTACATGGTCGAACATTTCATCGCCTGGTACGGTGGCGGCAGGGCCGAAGAAGCCCAGTACATGTGGCGAATGACCGGCTACTATTCCTGGTGCTTCTGGGTGATGGTCATCTGTAATGCCGTGGTTCCAATAGCCCTGTTCTTCAAGAAAGTCAGGACCAGCATACCGGCCCTGTTCTCCATAGGCGTACTGGTGCTGATAGGTATGTGGTTCGAACGGCTGGTAATTATCGTGGGGTCGGAAGCACATGAATTCGACCCCTATTCATGGGGTATCTATAAGTACCCATCCTTAACCGAATGGGGAATTCTAATCGGCTCTTTCAGCCTCTTCTTTTTCCTATTCCTCCTTTTCGCCAAGTTTTTGCCCACGATTTCCATTACGGAGGTAAAGGAGGCGATACCGGTTCCGGCCAGGAAACAGTAGGGTCCAAACCCCGCTGCGCCCCCGGGGCCTTGCCCGTGATTGGACAGGAAAACTCAATGGCTAAAAAGCAGGCGGTGGTCGGGATTTTTGCATACCTCAACGAGGTTGTTTGGGCCGTAGAAAGCCTCAAGAAGGAGAAGGTCCCTGTTGAGGCGGTCTATTCCCCGATGCCCATCGAACAAATCCGGGAAGCTCTGGGCGAACCGGTCCTGGGACCCGGGCGCTTCTTTACCCTGACGGGAGCTATCCTCGGACTTTTTACCGGGATTTTTCTTGCCTGGTACACGGAGGCCCAGTGGCGGTTCATAGTTGGCGGCAAGCCCCCGATCCCGGTAGTGCCGGCAGTTATCCCGGCTTTCGAGTTTTTCATTCTGATAGCTGTGATTTTTACGCTGGGAGGTCTGCTTTTCCTGAACAGGATGCCGCGAACGCATCTTCCCGCCCACTACGACAAGCGCTTCAGCCAGGACCGTTTCGGAATTTTGGTCTATTGCACCGATGCAGATCTCGAGCGTGTTTCAAACATTTTCAAAACTGCGGGCGCCGAGGAGGTCCGCCAAATTGAAGAATGAGATGTACCGGGACATCGAGCTTGCAAAAAAGTCTCTAAACTGGAACACACTCAAAGTGTTGAGCCTGGCCCTCTTTCTAATCGGAGCGGCGGCTTTTTTCTACCAGCTCTTTGGGGGTGACGCCAAAAGGGCCTGGTCCGCTTACCTGACCAACTATGTCTATTGGACAGGCCTGGCGTTCGGGACTTTCCTGCTGTCCCCGGTTCTCGTTTCCACCAACGCGACATGGGGAAGGCCGGTAAAGCGACTGTCGGAATCGGTCGTCTTTTTTCTCCCCGCCTCTTTCATTCTGCTTTGGCCTCTTTTCTTCGGAAGGGCGAATGCTTTCTGGTGGGTGCTTCATCCGGAGGCACAAAAAGCGCCGTGGCTCAATACGCCCTTTTTCTTCGCCCGCGAGGGCATCGGGTTGCTTGCGCTCGCTCTTACAGCGGCCCTTCTGGCCTACAATTCCGTCAGGAGCGACATGGAATATATGGAAGGGGTTTCGAGCGCGGCGGACCGCCAAAGCGCTCAGTCCACCCTCTCGGTCATATACATCATCCTCTATGCGTTCATTATGACGCTGGTGGCGTTCGACATGATGATGTCACTCAACTCGGAGTGGTTCAGCACGCTTTTCGGGGCTTATTACTTCGTGGTTTCCTTTTATGCCGGGCTTGCAGCGCTGGCCATTCTGTCCACTTTTGCCGTCAAAAAAATGGGTATGGGCAAAGTCATCGTAAAGAAGCAGTTTCACGATATCGGCAAGCTCCTTTTTGCCTTCTGCGTGGTCAGTATGGATTTTTTCTATGTTCAGTTCCTGGTCATCTGGTATGGCAATCTGCCCGATGAGACCCGATACGTGATCTGGCGCGTTATTTACGACCCATGGGCAGCCCTTGCGTGGTCCGTGCTGGTGGTTCTTTTCATAATACCGTTCCTGGTTTTGCTGATAAGAAAAATAAAGATGAAGCCTGTGCTTCTGACGGTAATAGCCATCTGGATCCTGATCGGGGTCTGGTTGGAAAAATTTCTGCTGGTGACTCCTTCGCTGGTGAAGGGCAAGTCGCTGCCTCTGGGGATATTTGAAGTACTGATTACCATTGGATGGCTCGGGCTTTTTGCCTTCTGTGTCTGTTCTTTTTTGCAGAAATACCCGGTCCTGGCGGTTTCAGACCCGAAACTGCCGGCCGCGCTCGAAGTGGAAGAGGCGAAGGTACACCTGGCGTGAGGTCCCGCAGACGCAAGTCGGAACTGGGAGAAAATGGCTGAAGGCGCCAAGGCGAAAAGAAAAGCAGCGATGTGGTGGACAGGGTGGTTCTGTGCAGCCGCTCTGCTTCTGGTCACCCTTCTCTACTTCTATTACCTTTTCCCGAAACAGGACCTCGGGCCCGTGCAGCCGATCTATTTCAGCCACCGGATACACGCCGGGGTAAAACAGATCAACTGCCGCTTCTGCCATCCCTATGTCGAACGGGGAGAACATGCGGGACTGCCGGAAGTCGAAAAGTGCTTCTTTTGCCATAAGTACATAATTCCGATGCACCCGCAGATTCTAAAAGAAAAGGAGCATCTGGACAAAAACATCCCGGTCCCCTGGGTTCGGATCTACTTTGTTCCCGATTTTGTAAAGTTCAGGCATCGTCCGCACATACTTGCGAAAATCGACTGCCTGAGGTGCCACGGTGACGTTGCGTCGATGGACCGGTTGCGCAGGGTGGATTTCCAGATGAATTTCTGCATTACGTGCCACAAGGAAAAAAAAGCGCAGCTTGACTGTTATTTGGGCTGTCATCATTGAAACAGTGGTCAGGCGTCAGTGGCCGGGCGCCGGAAGTATTTTCTGAAGACTGAAGACTGGCCACCCCAGACTGTTTTTAAACATAGGTATAAGCCGGTGCAGCTTCTAAAAGTTGAAGAAAACGGGACCGCAAAGCTTTTCTTCCTGAGCTCGGCCCTCTGGTTTGCCCTCGGCACCCTCGAGGGTTTTACGTGCGCCACCCAACTGGTGGTTCCAGACCTTTATGGAGGCATCGCCGGACTGGTTTTCAGCAGGGTTCGCCCGATGCACACCACCACAATGATCTTCGGTTTCGCCGGCACAGCCCTTCTGGGCAGCGCCTATTACATACTGCCGACAGTGCTTCGGACCTCGCTGTGGAGCGAAAGGCTCGGGAAGGTTTCCCTGTGGGTGTGGAACCTGGCCATTCTTACGGGTATCGTGGCCCTCGATCTCGGGCACTCACAGGGCAGGGAGTACGCCGAATGGATTTGGCCGGCCAACGTAGGGATTCTGCTGGCCATGGCGCTCATGTTCATAAATCTGCTGCAAACCGCCGCCAGCCGGCAGGAAAAGCTAATGTACGTGTCGACCTGGTATATATTTGGCGCCCTCGTATATACCTGGTTTATCTACTTTTTCGGACACGCCGTCTTTAACTTCAAAGGCGCGATAACCGGCTTGCCGGACGCCATTCTGGCATGGTTCTACGGACATGGCATCGTGGGGCTGTTCCTCACCCCTCTGGCTCTTGCCGTAGCCTACTACGTCGTTCCGAGGGTGGCCCGCAGTCCCGTCTACAGCCACACACTCTCACTTGTGGGCTTCTGGACCATCCTGGTCATATACACGCATATCGGGACGCATCACATTCTTCAGGCTCCCGTACCGGTCTGGCTGAAGACCATGGCCGTGTCCGGAAGCATCGCCATGATCATTCCTGTCTTTACCGTCCTCGTGAACCTGTGGCTCACTATGCGGGGCAGGCTCGGGCTTTTTCACGCCGACATCGGCGGCAAATTCGTCATGGCCGGCCTGGTCTGGTATATCCTCACCTGCACCCAGGGAACGATCCAGGCACTGCCAGTCGTGCAGCGGGTAACCCATTTGAATAACTGGGTTATCGCTCACTCTCACATGGGGGTTTTCGGCTTCTCCGGGATGATCGCACTGGGAGGACTATATTACGCGCTACCCAGGATTACCGGCAAACCGCTCTATAGCGGCCGTCTTGCAGATGTCCAATATTGGCTGCTGATTCTCGGCATGGCCGGGTTCTTCATGGTGCTCACCGCCGGGGGCCTCATTCAGGGCAACAGTTGGCTTAACGGAGAAACCGTCTACCGCACCCTGCCCATGATTCATATTTATTTTATATTGCGCGCGGCTATAGGGTTGTTTTTCATCGGGGCGGCGTTCATCGGCGCCTATAACGTGATAAGAACCATTCGGGGCGAGCAGGCCCTGGGCGAACCCATATTCGAAGAGGCGTTTCAGGGAGAACCGCAATGAGGATGACTCCGGCCGTACTGGTGCTCGGCGGGCTGCTCATTTTCGCCCCCGTGCTCTTCATGCATGTCATCCTGCCCTGGCTTACGATAACCGAGCAGGGGTCGGACATCTTCAGACCGCGCACGGCGCTCGAGGAAGAAGGGCGTTCAATTTATGTGAACAACGGCTGCACCTATTGCCACACGCAGTTCGTTCGCAACTTCGACTGGGACATCGGCTCCGAAAGGGTAGCCCAGGCCGGAGACTACGTTTCGGACTCGCCCCACCTTTTAGGGACCGAGCGCACCGGCCCCGACCTTTCTGAGGAAGGCGGCGAGCATCCCGATGACTGGCACCTTGCCCATTTCACCAACCCGAGGTTCACCCGGCCCGAGTCCCTCATGCCGTCCTGGGAGTTTCTCGGCCCTGAGAAGATCAAGGCCCTCATAGCATACAAGCAAAGCCTTGGATTTAAACTGGCCGATGCCAGGATGGCGCGGCAAAAATACTGGAAGGCCGAATCGATAAAAGCCTTCGAGTCAGGGCCCGAAAAGAATATCCAATGGCTCCATTCCCATGTCCCGGAAGGGTGGAGAAAGCTGCCCAACCCCTACCCGACCTCTGCGGCCGGCCTCGAGCGGGGACACCGGATTTATCAGAGCTTCTGCATCGGCTGCCACGGTCCGGTGGGAGACGGCATGGGTCCGGCCGAGGCTTATCTTTACCCCCCGCCCCTCAATTTTACGATCCTCAGGGACAGGGGGATCTCCGGAGGGATACTCTATTACCAGATAATGAACGGCATTACAGGCACCGCGATGCCGTACTTCAAAAAGGACCTCCACTCCGAAAAGATCTGGGACGTGGGCAACTATGTGGCCGTGACCTTTATAGGACAAACCGATGCCCACGCTCAGCCGAGGGGAATCGACGCCTCCTACGAACCGGTGGTGAAGGCAAAATGATCTATTACGCCGGATGGCTTTTTCTTGTCGGAATCAGTCTGGCCGCGAGCATAGCGGCGTTCATCTGGGCGCTCCGCGCGGGGCAGTTTTCGGACCAGGAGCGCGCGCGTTACCTGCCTCTTGGAAAAGACCTCCTGTCGGAGCCGATTACGGCCGTCAGCCGCGCAAGAGCTCGAGTGTACACTGTTTCCCTGTGCGTTATAGCGGCAATAGCTTTTATCGCTTTCGCGGCCGCACTTGCGTTAAGCCTCTATCACCGCTGAACGGATACGAACATGCGATTCTTTGTCTGGCTCGATTTTCAGTATGAAATGATCGCACTCTTTCTGGGCGCGATATCTCTTATTATGGTCTATCTCGCATGGGCGAGCTACCCAGGAAGGCGCGCAGCAAGAACTATGGAGGATCTGGAGGAAAGAAGATACCGCGAAGGCGACAGCGGCCGTTATTTGGAAAAAAGCCCGACAGCTCCTTTTCTTATATGCACCTATCTGCTTATAGCTTCATGGTCTGTCGCCTATCTGATTTTCGTATGGGCCAACGGCAGCAGGTTTTAGTTTCCCCCCCCTTTTTTCTGAAAGGGGGGCAGAGGGATTTGCCGGAGTATCCTGAAATGCCCGCAGAAGAAGAACGTAGCTGGGTTAAGACCTGGTCGATCCTCGGCGCAATCGCGGTAGGATTCCTCGCCTGGGGTTTGCTGATCTATTTTGTCATCGGGGATAAAGGGCCCCCGGGCTGGGATTTCAGCGTTATCCCCGACATCCCGGGTCAGTCGACCTATTCTTCATATAATCCGATCAGACCCCACGGCCTCGTTCCCGGGCCGGAACCGATCCCCGTGGAACCCCAGCACGTTTCGGGGCCGGTGTCGGAAATGCAGGAGATGGAGAGGCCCAAATGAGAAAAGCCCGAAGCGCATCTGAATTTCGCCCCTTCTTTAAAGTGGGGTTGGGGGGATTTTACCCGCTTAAGCGCCGCGTAGCGCTCATCGCGCTGTTCGCCTTTGCCTCCCTCGGCCTGTCTGGATGCTATTATGCCGAGATGCGCGACGACGAAGCAGTACAAGCCTACAACCAGGAATTTCCCCAGATGCCGAAAAATACCATCCCTGTTGACGGAGGCATATGGGTCGAGCGCGAAGCAAACCCCATGAAACTTGTAAACCCGGTTCCCGACAACCCCCGGATGGTTGCCCGGGGGTCGGAAAGGTATCGTTTCTACTGCATACAGTGTCACGGTCCCAAGTTGGACGGCAACGGCACGGTCGGACAAAGTTTCGCCCCCCTTCCCGCAAACCTGACAAGCCCTCAGGTCCAGGACAAGAGCGACGGCGAAATCTTCTACGAAATCCGGTTCGGTTTCAACAGGCATCCTCCACTCTATGCCACCGCGACAGACGATGAAACCTGGGCCATTGTGCGTTACGTAAGGAGCCTCCGGGAAGGCGGCCCGCCGCCGCATGCCGAAATTGCCGGGCCGTGACGGGCGCTCGAAGCCTGGATTGGTTAGCCGGCAGGAAAAGGGGCGGAAAAACAATCGCCTGCGGCTGCGCATCCTGATTCCGATGTGTTACCCCTCATGCTATAATCTTGCCCGATATGCTCGAAACATTTGCTCCTTTCATTGTGGGACTGACAGGAAGCCTCCACTGCCTGGGGATGTGCGGGCCGCTCGTTATGGCGTGGTCCCTGCGCTACAGGACTGCCTCGCAGGCGGGCTCGGGCAATGGAGGATCTTTCCTTTTCTCGGGGGTGTTTTTGCATCACCTCGCCTTCCATGCAGGACGGATCACCACTTATGGCGTTCTGGGCGCCGTTGTCGCCGGTCTTTTTCGTTCTCTGGAGGTACAAAGATTTTCCATGCAATACAGGGCGGGTTTTGCCGCCGCATCGGGAATAGCCCTCATCGGTCTGGGTCTGGTGTTTTTTGGCGCCTTGCCGCTGCCCCGCTTTGTCATCCGTCTTTTTTCGCCTCAGGCATCCGTTTTCGGCCATAGGCTCGCGAGACTGGCGGACTCCGGGAGTCCGGGTTCCAAGATGGGGCTGGGCATTCTTGCGGGGCTGCTCCCCTGCGGTCTTACATGGGCCATGCTGGTTGTGGCGGCAAACAGGCTCAGCCCCGCCGGGGGATTTGCAACGATGGCCGCTTTCGGGCTGGGGACTGTTCCCGCCCTTCTTGCCGCAGGCATGACGGCTTCGCTTGCAACCGCGCGGACGCGACTGCTGGGGGAACGAACGGCTGCCGTTTTCATCGTGATAATGGGGGTATTGCTGGCCGCAAGGGGACTGGGAGCGATCCTGGGCTTCGGCAACCACTGGGGGCCGATGGAGCTTCTGTCGAGAAGCGGCCTTCTGCGCTGATACCAAGTTGCGCCCATACGGGTAAGAATTGGCGATTGGAACCCCCCTTTTCTAAAGGGGGGCAGGGGGGATTTTGTGAATGGAGGTTTTACCTCTTTGAGCGCAACTTGGTATGAGGCAGCCCCTGCATCACCTCGTATGCCATCGCAATCAAAGCATTAATAAAAGCGCGGGGAAATGATTCCCCACATTTGTCAATCGCGCCGGTTAAACTCGTTCATCGCATCGGACAGGCATGTGGCGAGGATGGCGTGGGCCGCTTTTTCAGCCTGCGCCGTCATTTTTTCGAACTCTTCGCGGTCTTCCGGATATGGGGGCTGAAGGACAAAGGTTTCGACCGCTTCCCCGTGTTTCGGGCGGCCGATCCCCATTTTGAGGCGTGGAAAATCGGAACTGCCGACGTGGTCGATTATGGACTGGATGCCCTTGTGCCCTCCCGAGCCGCCTCTTTGCGCAATTCGAATCCGGGCAAATAGAAGATCCAGGTCGTCATGTATGACAAGCATCCGGTCCGGAGGGATTCCGAAGTACTTGAGGATCTCGCCGACCGCTTCGCCGCTTCTGTTCATGAAGGTGAGCGGTTTTGCAAAAAGGATTTTTCGCCCCTCCGCAGTCGCAAAACCCCAGGAGGCCCGGAACTTGCGTTCCATCATCGCGGGCAAATAGTGCGCGATCAGCCGGTCGACTACCTGGAACCCCACATTGTGGCGCGTGTGTTCGTATTGTTTTCCCGGATTGCCAAGGCCGATGATGGCAAGGACTTGTTCTTCGTTGCGGTAGAGGTCACCCATGGGAACTGAGCCGTTTTCAGATTCCTTTCGCCCGCGGCGATTTTGCAGGGCCGGGTGGGTGGGCCGGGATTAAGTTTGGCCGCGGCGCCTCGCCGCCGGGAGCCACTATTTGGCGGGAGCTTCCTCCGTGGGCTTTTCCGAGCTCTCGGGGGTCAACACGCTTACGACCCCTACAGTCGGCTCCACGTCGAATTCATAGGAAGATTCCGCTACAAGGTCCCCGACGTGGAGCACCTCTCCCGAATCGAGCTTGCTCACATCGATGCGGATGCTTTCCGGGATTTGGTCCGGCAGGCAGCGCACGGCGAGCGTGCGTTGAATGAGGTTCAGCTCTCCGCCTTTCTGCACCCCTATGGAATCGCCTACCAACTCCACCACCACTTCCACGGTTATTGGCTGATCGAGGGGCACTTCATAGAAATCGACGTGCAGAAAGCGCCTCCTGTAAGGATGCGTCTGAATTTCGCGAATGAGCACCTGCCTGGATTGGCTGCCGTCGATCTTGAGGTTGAGGAGCTTACTCTCGCCCCCGGTCTCTCTGAGGAGCTTCTCCAGATGCAGGGCCGAAACCGAAAGTGAGGTCGCCTCGGTTTTTGGTCCGTAAAGCACCGCCGGGACCCTGAGGTCCCGGCGCACCCTTCGGGCGGCGCCTTTTCCGGTCCCGTCTCTAGTTACCGCGTTAAGTTCCGGACTCATTGTCTATCCTCTCAAATTTAGTTGAATATCGAGCTTACCGGTTCCTCAAAATGCACCCGCTTGATGACTTCGGCCAGCATGGGCGCAATGCTTACCGGACGAATTTTTTTGCACGCCCTGGCGTTTTGGCAAAGAGGAATGGTGTCTGTCACCATCAGCATCGTGATGGGTGAAGACTCTATGCCTTCCACAGATGCTCCCGAGAGCACCGGATGAACGGCGCACACCTCTACTGTGCCGGCCCCGGCCGCCATGGCTGCGCTCGTGGTGCGCAAAATGGTCCGTCCCGTATCGACCAGATCGTCAAGAATTATAACCCTTTTCCCGTTGACGTTTCCGACGATCCTCGGGTAGGTGCCGTTCTCCTCGCGATAGTCCATCAGGGCCAGGTCGAGCTTGAGCCGGGATGCGAAAAGCCTGGCGCGCTCGGTCCCTCCGGAATCGGGGGCGACAACGATCTCGTCTCCACGTATCCCGTCTTTGAGAGCGTCGCTCAAAACCGTCGTGCCTAACAGATGATCCACCGGAATATCAAAGAAACCCTGGATCTGGTCGGCGTGCAGGTCAATGGTAATCACGCGGTCAGCCCCCGCCACGCTCAAAAGATCGGCAACCACCCTGGCGGAAAGCGGGACCCTGGGCTTTTCTTTCTGGTCCTGCCGGCCGTAGCCGTAGTAAGGGATTATCGCGTTAATCCGCCGCGCCGAGGCCCTTTTGAGGGCGTCCATAATAACCAGCAACTCCATGAGATTTTCATTTACAGGCGGGCAGGTAGACTGGAGCACGTAAATGTCCTTGCCCCTGACGTTTTCGCCTATTTCCACCCTGACTTCTCCGTCACTGAAGCGGGTGATGAGGGCTTTACCCGGACGTATATCCAGACGCGAGCAAACTTTATCTGCAAGGGCGGCGTTGGAATTTCCGGCAAAAAGAGTGAGGCGGCTCCACATAATTGCACTGTGCCTGCGCTGGTTCCGTCTGGAAAGGGTCAGGCCGGACCAAAGAAAAAAATGGCTGGGGCGGGAGGATTCGAACCTCCGAATGCGGGTTCCAAAGACCCGTGCCTTTCCGCTTGGCCACGCCCCAACGCAATCAAAAGACTAAAAGCGATTCACCGCAGCAACTCATCTCCCCCCGGGACACCCGCAAACCATGAAAAGAACTCTACGCTCCGCGAGGTGGGCC
The DNA here is from genome assembly GCA_963805125.1 of uncultured delta proteobacterium. Lineage (GTDB taxonomy): Bacteria > Desulfobacterota > Syntrophobacteria > Syntrophobacterales > Syntrophobacteraceae > SbD1. Next base: position 360,744 of record CAWDTD010000006.1, read on the forward strand.
TTGCCCCCGATGAAGAACTTTTCGTAACAGTTATTCATGTCCCTTTGGGACACCCTGAAACCATGAAAAGACACGCCAATCACCCCCCTTTCCTAAAGGGGGGCAGGGGGGATTTTGAGGTTCCAGGGTGGAACTTTTCGTAATAGAGACGCACAGAGCGCAGAGAAAAGCAAAGTTCAACAAGATCAAAGACAGATTTATACAGGATTTACAGAAATGGCTATGGATTGGGGAATTTAGCAATTAGCCCCTGAATCCCTAAATTTTTCAACCCCGTAAATCCCCTGAATCCTGTCACAGGTTTTAAATATTTTTCCTCTGTGCTCTCTGTGTCTCTGTGGTGGAATTCGTCTCTCTATACCTCTGATGGCCGATTACTTGCGCACTGCGAACCCAGCAATCCGGCCAGTCCCTTTTTGCAACGATTGCAGTATCTTCTGCTGCCTGCCCGGTTCTGAAAATTCCAAATACAGTCGGCCCGCTTCCACTCATGGAGGCCGCCAGGGCGCCCTGCCCGATCAACCATCGTTTAAGGTCGGCTATGACCGGATATCGGGGCAGGGTAACCGATTCGAGATCATTTTCAATGAGATCCCGCAATTGCCAGGGATGCTCGTTTAAACCATTAAGTCTAATTTGAGGGGCACCTTTTGTCAATTTTAAACTTTGATACACCCAGCCCGTGGGTACGATCACTGGTGGTTTTATCAACAGCAGCGGATAATCCGGCGCCCGGTCAGCAAATTGCAACTTCTCACCGATTCCGGTCGCCAGGGCAGGTCGTGAGTGCAAAAAGAAAGGTACATCGGCCCCAAGACTGAGAGCCAGTCTTTCAAGATCGCCGGCGGACACGGCGTTTTCGAAAAGTGAGTTCAGGGCCACGAGAACGCCGCCCGCATCCGAGCTGCCACCCCCAAGGCCGGCGCCCCAGGGAATGTGCTTTTCAAGATGTATGCTCATCCCGGCCTTTTTCCTGCTGCTTTTCATGTACAGATCGGCGGCGCGCCAAGCCAGGTTTCGATCATCCGAGGGTATCTCCGGCGAGTCACAGGTGATTGAAATGGACCCGCCCTCAGGCCGAACGTCGATCGAGATATTGTCAAAAACCGAAATGGGCAGCATGAGGCTCGATAAATCGTGATAGCCGTCTTCCCGTTTTCGGATCACCTCGAGCCACAGGTTTATCTTCGCGGGAGCGCTGGTCTTGAGGATCAAAATCCGACCCTCCCTGCTGGTTTGAGGGCCATTGCGCGTTTTCGGACACACATGTGCTATTGGCCTGATTTCTGAACGTAGCGCATCCGCAGATCATAGAGCACGGACCTTAGGAGCCTCTCCTCATCCTGGTCGAGATTGCCCTTCGTTTTCTCCTGGAGCATGCCCAGGGTGTCGATAATCTGCTTTGCTATGGGCAAATCAACCTGCGTCCGGTTGGTTTCCGGCTCCGGAATTTCTCCCAGATGCACCAGAGCCGATGAGCTGAGGGAGAAAATGAAGGTGGCCATCGTAACTTCCGGGAAAGGGCCACGGGCCTGTTCCTCCTCGTCGGAAGCCTCCTGGGGGCGGGCACTGTCCTGTTTGCCGGCGGCGGAAGCGGCTTCTTCAGGCTGCGGTCCCTGCTTGTTTTCTTCCGCTTCGGCTTCCTGCGTGAACCTGCGGCGGTCCTTTATTACAAATCCCTTTTCTTCTTCCTTCTGTGCCATGGGCGCTTTTCCCTCCTCAATAGTTCAATCGAGTGGATCAAAGCTCAATTGCCTGGACAACGTCCACATTATCCATCGCAAGCAGTTCCTCGATCACATGCGGAGGAACGGCCGTATCGGTACGCAGAAAGATAATGTTTTGTCCGCGTTCGAGCACCTGCCCGACATTCATTCGCGAAATATTTATGTTGTGGCGTCCGAGGCAGGTGCCGATGGCGCCTATAGTGCCCGGCGTATCGATATTGTGGATCAGCAGCAGATGCCCTTCGAGGGCTGCTTCAAGGCCAAAGTCATTGATGCGGACCATGCGCGGGTCTTTTTTGCCAAGTATGGACCCGGCAACGAGGTTCTCTGCCTGCGAAGTCTTTACATGAATGCTGATCAGGTTGGTGAAGTCTTCGGCCTCGCTGCGGACCGACGTGGTCACCCTGATGTTGCGCTCCTTCACGTGGATGGGGACATTGACAAAGTTGACCATGTCGCCAAGGATCGGGCTAAGCATGCCTTTGAGGATGGAAATGGTCAGAGGCTGCGTTTCCAGCGAAGATGCATCACCAACGTACTCTATGGATACCTTCTGTATGGCGCCCTTTGTTATCTGGGTCAGCACGCATCCGAGCTTTTCGGCCAAAGTCAGGTAGGGACGCAGTTTGGACAGGACAGTGCCGTCGATATTAGGTGCGTTTATTGCGTTGCGGATCGTTCCGCGCATCAGGAAATCTGTTATCTGGTCGGCAACGGCTATGGCGACGTTTTCCTGGGCCTCAGCGGTGGAAGCCCCAAGGTGGGGCGTAGCTATCACCTGATCCAGGCTAAGCAGGGGATTGCCCGTGGGGGGCTCTTTAACAAACACGTCAAGCGCAGCTCCGGCCACGACCCCCTGTTTGATTGCCTCATAGAGGTCCTGTTCGTTTACTATTCCTCCACGCGCGCAGTTGATGATGAAAACACCGGGTTTCATTTTCCTGAAGGCGCCGCTATTGAGCAGGTTGCGGGTATCCGGAGTCATGGGAGCATGAATCGTAATGTAGTCGGCTTGCGCCAACAGCTCATCGAACGATACGCCCCGGATGCCGAGAGAGTCGATCACTTCCGGATTGATGTAAGGATCGTAGCCGATTACCTGCATCTTGAGTCCCTGGGCGCGTTCGGCCACTACGCGTCCGATCCGGCCTACTCCTATGATTCCAAGCACCTTGTTGAAGACTTCTTTTCCCTTGAAGCGTTTCTTCTCCCATGCGCCGTTCTTCAGAGAGCACGCAGCCTGCGGAATGTTGCGGGTAAGGGAAAGCATCATGGCTATGGTGTGTTCGGCGGTGGTTATGACGTTGCCTTCCGGCGTGTTCATTACCACTATGCCGCGCTTGCTGGCTGCTTCAATATCGACGTTGTCAAGCCCTATTCCGGCGCGGCCTATCACCTTCAGGTTATGGGCGTTTTCCAGCACTTCGGCGCTAACCTTGGTCCCGCTCCGGATAACCAGCGCGTCGAACTCCTTTATGACTTGCCTGAATTCTTCCGGGGTGAGGGTGGTATTTACTTGCACCTCGAACCCAGGAACGTTCGCAAGTTTTTCGATTCCCGATTCGGAGAGGTTGTCGCTCACAAGAATCTTCATTGATTCCTCCTGAAACACATTTTCCCGAACTGGACCGGGCGCAGCAAATCACTGCACCCTTCCAATGGTTTGCGGCTTGGGTCCCGCTTTATTCAACTCCTCATCGATCCTGCCCCTGAGAGCATTCAACGAAGGGCCGCCCACAAGCACCGTCCCATTGATCATAAACGAGGGGGTCCTGTCTATGCCCACCCCAACGGCGTCCTGCACGTTCTTTTCCACCAGGGCCTTGTATCTCGAATCCTGAAGGCATCGGGAGAACTTCTCCTGTGACATGCCGAGCTGAACGGCAATATTGACCAGGCCGGCGGTCGAGAGGTCCGGCGATGTGAACAGCTTTTCCTGATATTCCCAGAATTTCCCCTGGTCCTCGGCGCAGTGAGAAGCCTCCGCTGCCCTGAAAGCGTCCGGGTGGCGCCTCAGCGGATAGTCCTTATAGATCCACTGCACCCTGTCGCCGTAAATGGCCCTGGCCTGCTTGATCACCTCATGGGTCGAACGGCAGGCGGGGCACTGGTAGTCGGAGAATTCGACTACGGTTACCGGAGCATCGGGAGGACCCAGGGTAGGGGCGCCCCGGGTGTCGACCTTTACTTTGGGCGGATTGGGCACGGGCACAAGAATACGGACACCGTATTTGGGTTCGAGGCCGTGAACGTAATCCTTGATGACCTGTGACCTTTTCTGCTGTTCCAAAAACACCCTTATCCGCTGTCTCAGGTCGGGAATGCTTCCCTGATACGCCTGGAGCTGCTCCTGGTTGGCCTGCATGTACTTGTCGATTTCAGATTCTTCAACCGGCGCCGAACTGGCAGGGGCTATCTGCTCCACGAGACTCTCGATCGTTTTTCCCTGCCGTTTTGCCTCCTTGTCGAGAATCATTTCAAATATCAACTGGTCCAGCCTTTCCCTCTTCATCCGGTAGATGTCTCTGCGAGTCTCTAAAAGCTTTGATCCAAGGAGCACATTGAGCCGCTGATTAGTTATGACCTCGTCGCCCACTGTGGCGGCAATCCCGGATTCATCGCCGCCAAAAGCCTCCGCCGCGCGGCCCGCCGCACTCCTTGTCGCGGAATGTGAAAGGCCGTTCTCCAAAGGTACCCAGAAGAAGAACCCCACAAAGAAAACAAGAGCCAGGGTCGTTTGCGGCCAGAAGATCTCTTTTCTAAACGCAGCCGCGAGCAAAAGGAGAATGATCGCCGCGTTAGCCAGGCAAAAGACGCAGGGCGCTTTGAGTTGAATCATGACCAGGATGAGAGCGGCTTCCACTCCGGCAGCGGGGCCTGCGATCCAGATGACCATCTCCGCCCTCAAGAGAGCCAGCATCGCTGCGGCCGCATAAAACACGGCCCCCCACAGCCAGAAAGGCATGCGGAGAAAATGAATTTCAACTGTATCTCGGCAGGCGATTGAGCAAAGAGATTTAAGGAATGGAATATTCTGCTGAAATCCGCTCAGCACAGATATGATCAGCCCGGCCAGGGAAATGAGCAGCAAAAGGATGCCTGTTTTCCTGCGCTCTGGAAGTGGAGGTATTTCCAGTTTGTCTGATCTGTTTTCTATTTTTCGGGTTTTTCGTCGGGGGTACATAAATTCACGGTCTCCATTAGTTACAAAGTCCCAAGCCGGATCCGATTGACAGGAAACTCCCTGGAACCGGGAAGCCCGGGGAGTTCAGCAGCCGGCCGGGGCGTGCGGGCGCATCCCCGCCCACGCTCGATTCAGCCGTTATTATTAGTCTTTTGAGAAAAATCCTTTCTTAGGTGGTTCCAACTCTTTGAGGTCCTCATTAATTTCATCCATTTTCGCGGGCGAGTCCGTGATAAGGGATTTTGCCTTTTTAAAGTGCGAGATTGCCAGTTCCTTGTTGTCTTTGTAAAAGTAATAGCGCCCAAGATAGAAGTGCGCAAGCCCCAGCTTGTTGGCCTGTCCCAGGATCACCCCGAGATGATAGTCTATCTCGGGGAACATGGGCGCAAGTTCTTCTATTTGCATCAAATGGTCAAGGGCCTCATCCCTTTTCCCCATATCCATCAACACCAGGGCCAGCCTCAAGTGGGCAATCGAGGAGGAAGGGTCGATCATCAGGGCTGACTCCAGGGTGCTTTGCGCCTCCGCCAGCTTGCCCACCCTGTGATAAGCATCTCCCAGCGTGCTCAGCACAAAAGGACTGGACGGCATCAGACGAGCGGCCTGCCTGAGCTGCTCGATCGCTTCGGACCACCTGTTCTGCCTCAGGTAGAGACGCCCCAGCCCGAATACGGCGGCATCGTCACCCTTCTTTATCCCCGCCTGGAAACGGTCAAAAGCTTTTTGCTCCTCGTCATAATCCGCTATCAGGGTGGCCTGCATGATCTTGAAATCTCCGCTTGCGGGCCGCACCGCTTTCGGGAATGAGGCCTTCTGTTTTCTGGCCATTTCAGTCAGGTACTGTACTCGTTCACCAAGGGCCGGGTGGGTGGACAGATAGCTGGGAATCCCGGAATTTTGCAGCCACGTGCAACTCTCTATCTTCTTCATGATAGAGGGCATTTCAGCAGGATCATAGCCTGCCTTGCAAAGAAACCTGAACCCGTACTGATCGGCTTCCATTTCATGGGCCCGGCTGTAACCTAAGGTAGCACTCTCGGAAGCTGCCATGCTTCCGGCCGCCACCCCCGGAGCCCCTATAAGAATCCCCGCAATCATGCCGACTATCATCCCAACGCTCGTAATCTTCGCCTCGTCTATCGACCTCTGAAGATGCCGCGCCTGTATATGCGCCAGTTCGTGCGACAGAATACTTGCAAGTTCGCCCTCGGATGACATCATCTCGATCAATCCGCGGTAAATGAATATATAGCCGCCGGGAACCGCGAAGGCATTCGGAATTGGTTGATCCACCACGAAGAATTGGAACTGGTAGGTGGTTATGCCAACTTGCCTGGCCACGCGGTTACCAACGTTTCTGACATAAGTGAGCACTTCGCCGTCTTCCACAAGGGGCACCGACTTGCGGATAAACCTGACGATCTTTTTCCCCATATCTTTTTCTTCGCTCAGGGTAATTGCGCCGACTTTGCCGCGCGGGCACAGGATTACGAACGTGAAAACAAACAAAGTGAGGGCGATCAGCCCCTTTCTTACTTTCCTTCCGGAAACCGCTGCAGAAAACATAAACAAGCCTTTATCAATCTTTTCCCGGGATGGTTGCGTTCGGCCCTTGTTCCCACTCGACTCTGGAAGCCTCGGACCACAGGCTTTCAAGGTCGTAAAAAAAGCGCACAGGCTCGTAAAAGACGTGGATGATTACATCTCCATAATCCATCAGGACCCAGTGACCCTCTCGTTTTCCCTCGGTTCCGATTGGTTTGAGTCCCCTGATTTTGAGCTCGCCTTCAAGGTTGTCGGCAATCCCCTGGACTTGCCTGCTGGATTTTCCGCTGCAAATGATAAAATAATCGGCAAAGGAGGAAAAGCGGGAGACATCCAGAACAACCAGATCGAGTGCTTTGAAACGCAACGCCTCTCTGGCGCACAGGATGGCCTTTTGCTTGCTCTCCATCCCCGTCGGGAAATCTTTGCCCTCTTGCTCGGTTTCCCCCAAGATACCCAAATCAGGCATCATTGTTCCTTTAAAAGCCAATTGAGGAATTCAGGAATTAAAAACCAACCCCTTGACCCCTCACTCCCTCACTCCCTCGATTGCTTTTTCGGTATAACTCATTTTCCCCAATATAACTCCATACGTTATCCGGGACCAGATATCGCACGGATCGCCCTTCGGCGGCAAGCTCCCTGATCCTGGTCGACGAGATATCCATCCTGGTATTGGGGAGGCTGTAGACCGAACAGAGCACCGGATGCCGGATTTGGCGGCTTCCCGGCACGACTCTATATAACTCGGATACTCTTGTGGACACAAATTCCAAAATTTCATCTTCACTGCACCCGGGTCTGCAGAGCACGACAATGTCCACCAGCCGGAAAATTTCCTTGAAATCGTACCAGGTATGCATTTCAAAGAAAGCGTCGCATCCGACCAGGAAGAAAAGCTCGGAGCCGGAGTTTTCTGTGTGGAGCAGTCTGAGCGAATGCACTGTATACGATTTTCCGGGCATGCGCCGCTCGAGGTCCGAAAGCCGGAAGCGCGGGTTGCCGGCAACGGCAAGCTGGAGCATGCACCAGCGGCTCTCGAAAGAGAGGATTTCTCTGCCCGGTTTATGGGGAGGAACGGCGACCGGCACGAAAACCATCTCATCGAGTCCGAGTATATCCAGGGCTTCTTCGGCCGCTCTCAAATGGCCCAGATGAACGGGATCGAAAGTCCCCCCGAATACGCCCAGCCGCAGTGGCATCTTATCCGTGTCCCCCCGTGTCGATCCGTGTCTGTGAAAGCTCGCCCCTCAGCCGCGCAACTGCCCGTTGCCGAAGGCAATGAATTTGGTTGTCGTAAGTTCTTCGACACTCATAGGGCCGAAGGCATGGAGGCGCGAGGTGGAGATGCCGATCTCGGCCCCAAGGCCAAGCTGAAAGCCGTCATTGAAGCGCGTCGAAGCATTCACCAGTACGAGCGAAGACTGTACCTGCTGGACAAACTGGTGCGCCCGTTCGAAGTTTGTGGTCACAATGGCTTCGGTGTGCTGAGAACCATACCTGGTGATGTGGCGGATAGCTTCGTTCATGTCCGGCACCACGCGCACCGCCAGAATGAGATCGAGGTACTCGGCGTACCAGTCCTGCTCGGTTGCGGCTGCGCAGTCGGGCACAAGCGCCCTGGTCCTCTCGCAGCCGCGCAGCTCGACGCCGCTGCGCCGAAAGTCTTCGGCCATTGCCGGCAGGAAACTTTCTGCAATGGCCTCGTGAACCAACAATGTTTCCATCGCGTTGCAGGTGGCAGGCCGCTGCACTTTGGCGTTGAAGCATATATTTCGGGCCATCTCCAGGTCCACCTCAGAATCCACGTAAACATGGCAGACGCCCTTGTAATGCTTTAAGACGGGCATCCTCGCGTGTTTGGCGACAAAGCGTATCAGCTCCTCTCCGCCGCGCGGAATCATGACATCCACATATTCCTCGAGGCCGAGCAGATCGAGCACTGCCTGCCGGTCGGTGGTTTCGACAAACTGGACGGCGTCTTCGGGAAGCCCGGCCTGCTTGAGCGATTCCCTTAAAATCCCGGCAAGGCGGCTGTTCGAGTGGAAAGCCTCAGAGCCCCCGCGCAGGATTACAGCGTTTCCGGCCTTTATGCACAGCGCCGCTGCATCCACCGTGACGTTCGGGCGCGACTCGTAGACGATTCCGATCACGCCGAGAGGAATGCGCATCCTGCCGACCCGGAGCCCGTTGGGCCTTGTCCACATCCGGGTTATCTCGCCAACCGGATCGGGCAGCATCGAGACCTCTTTAAGCCCCTCGATCATCTCCCCGAGGACTTTCTCGCTTACAATGAGCCGGTCTATTTTTGCCTTTCCCAGTCCCTTGCGCTCCGCCTCTTGGACGTCTTTGCGATTGGCGGCCCAAATTGAGTCTCGTTCGAGTTCCAGGGACGAAGCCATCTTCTCGAGAGCTTCCCGTTTCTGATCGCTCTTCGCCATTGGCATGAGATGAGAGGCTTCGCGGGCTTTTTTCCCCATCTCCAAAATTTTCTCCTGCATGGATTCCTCCTAAAGCGAATTAAGGGATTCCAAATTGAAGGATTGAGGCATTAAAAATAAATTCCCGAATCCATGAATCCCTCAATTAATTTCGATTTCCAACTCCTTAGAAGATCTCGTCTGTAAGAACGAAATTGTCCCTGTGAATCACTTCATCAGAGTGCTTGTAGCCGATAAGCTTTTCGATTTCCTCGCTGTGGCGGCCTTTTATATTTTCGATCTCGGTCGATTTATAATTTGTGAGCCCTATGCCGATCACATTTCCGTCCTTGTCGATGCACCGCACCGGAGCGCCGACTCCGAAGACGCCCCTGACTTCCCTTACCCCGATGGGCAGAAGGGACCTGCCCCGCTTAATCAGGGCCGTTACGGCCCCATCGTCCAGGGTAAGCTCTCCGGCGGGTTTGGGCAAATTGGCAAGCCAGACTTTCTTGCCGGAGTAAGCCCGCTCCCTGGGCACAAACATCGTACCCAGTTCTTCGCCGTCAAAAAGCCGCAGGAGAACGTCTCTTTGCTTCCCCGCAGCGATTATCATCGCAATGCCCGAAGCGAGGCATTTGCGGGCGGCGTTCACTTTGCTCAGCATGCCGCCCGTGCCGACCGAACCCGGCTCCGGAGCGGCGCAAGCCAGGATTTTGGCGTCCACCCGGTGAATTATTGGAATCAGTGTGGCGGAAGCATGAAGGCGGGGATCTCGGTCGTAGAGTCCGTCAGTGTCGGTGAGGTTTATAACCAGGTCCGCCCCGACAAGTCCGCCGATAAGCGCCGAAAGGTGGTCGTTATCCCCGAACTTTATCTCTTCGACGACAACGGTATCGTTTTCGTTGATAATCGGCGTGATTCCCCAGGACAGAAGCGTTTCGAGCGTATTGCGCGCATTGAGATACCGGTGGCGGTGAGCGAGGTCCTCACTGGTGAGAAGCACCTGGGCCACAAGCAGATCGTACTTGTCGAAGGCGCCCTCCCAGGCCTCCATCAACGCCCCCTGGCCGACGGCCGCAGCCGCCTGCTTGTGCGGAATAGTGCGCGGGTGCTCGGTGAGACCCATTTTGCGCGTGCCGGATGCGACCGCGCCGGAGGACACAACCAGGACGTCTATGCGTGCGCTGCGTTCTCGAAGTTCGGCAATCTGATCGCTTAGCCGGTGAATCATTACCCGGTCGAGCCCTTTAGGCCCCGTTACAACGGCGCTGCCTACCTTGATCAGAACACGCCTGCATCGGCTGAATACTTCCGTTCGCTCCTGAGACTTGCGCATGGCTCGGATCGGTTCCCCGCTTGGATGTCAGAAAATTTCAAGCCGTTTGAGTGTCAAATCCTGAACCCTCTAATCATATTCCCATAACCCGTTTTTTACAATGAGTTCAAGGAAGTGATGCGAAGGCAATTAAAAAGAGCCTGGCCAAGTGGATGTTTTTTCATCTGCGGGAGGTGGAAATTTTTTGCGCGAAAACGCCCTTGGGCAGGCTCCGATCCGGGGCCTGCCCCGGACCCGATCCGGGGACTAGCTCAGGCGGGAACAGGAAAAACCGAACGCTTTTCGGGATGACCCCTATGGATTTTCAGCCATGGATCCCTGGGGAGACCGCGCCCTCACGAAGCGGATTCCGAGCCAGGTCAGCACTATGGCAAAAACTCCCCTCAGCAAGCCTTCATTGAGCAGATGAGCGACGCTCGCGCCCGTGAAGGCCCCCAGGAAGAGTCCGGGCACAATCCAGAAAAGCAGCCTCGCTTCGACATTTCCCAGCCTTTTGTGGGTCCAGGCGCCGGCCCCTGCCGCAGGAACCATTACAAGCAAAGAGGTGCCCTGCGCCAGGTGCTGGTTGAACCCCAGAACCAGGACCAGGACCGGAACCATGACGATTCCTCCTCCTACGCCCATCATCCCCGCGATAAGTCCTGCAACGGACCCCGACACGAGCAGGAGCGTCAGCCTGGACCACTCTCCGGGCATATCCATCCTGAGCACGTGTAAATATGGCTTTGAGAACAGCAAAACAGCGGCAAGTATGATGAAGATTCCAAAAGTCCTCTTGAGTTTCCACCCCGGCAAATAGCCGGCAATGAGCGCACCGAAATGGGCGGTGGCGATTGCGGTGAGAGCCAGTACACCCGCGGCCCTCAGGTCGACTGAGCCATGGATGGCGTATGCGGCCGCCCCTGCCATTCCCGTGAAAACCACCGCGACCATGCTGGTGCCGTGGGCCCGGTGTTGAGGGAATTTCAGGATTTCCACCAGGAAGGGCACCATTACGACCCCTCCTCCAACTCCAAGCAAACCGCCGAACACTCCGGCGACAACCCCCGCAATCAGACCAAGTAGTTTCTGCATTTTTTTCAGGATTTCCTGCCCTGCGCCCTCATCAGTTCGACATACCCGGGCTCATCGCCATCCAACATCCTGTGGCAGTTCGAGTTTCGTCTGCCCCGGTGGTCGATCGGGCGTGTGAAATGTCTTTTGCCGTCCTCCGACAACCGGCCTCTGACGTCCGTTATGGTACTCACCCGGGTCTGCTCATAGCCTGCACGCAGCGCGACAGAATGGACAGCACCTCGAAGGGCTGCTCGATATAGGGAAATGTGGGGACCCCGAGGGGTTCGACATACGCCTTGCACTCATCATCGAAGCGTTTGTCACCGCTGAAGGTGACAAAAATCGGTTTTTCAGGGTGCTTCCTCGCCAGGTCGACTATAAAGTCGAACGACGGTATGCCCGTGTCCTCCGTAAGCATGAGCACCGGGACGACCGCATCGATGTTCGGGTCCCTGAGGACCGCTTCCATGCCCTCCCGGTAGCCGAACTCGACGCCGCTTACCGAAGCGGCCGCCCAGATGTCGACGGGATTCCTCATCCGGATAAAAGCAGGGCTGATTTCCTGGAGCCTGTCCCGGGCCTCCGGTGTGAGGTCGGGCACCTCGAGCCCCAGGCGGATGCAAAGGTCCGCCAGAGTAACCAGCATCGCTCCGGACGGGGCGAGGAAACTGATTCTTTTTCCCTTCGGCAAAGGCGCCATCGAAAGGGCCTTTCCCGCAAGGATCAGGTGCGTATAATTCCATATCCGGACAATGCCTGCCTGACGAAGCAAGCCGTCAATCAGACGGTCCTCGGCGGCCATAGCGGCGGTATGAGCGACAGCGGCGCGCCTTCCCGCCTCGGTGGCGCCGCTCTTGAGCACTATAACGGGCTTGAGCCTGGTGACTTCTCTTGCAACTTCCAGGAAGCGTACCGGCCGCTTGATGCTTTCAAGGTACATGATGATAGCGCTCGTGTGCGGATCTTCGGCCAGATACTCCAGAGCGTCGCTCTCGTCGATATCGATCTTGTTGCCCAGGCCGAAAACCCGGGAGACGCCGAAATGCTCGGCCGTCAGGATGTGCTTCATGGTATGGGTGGCAAAATTGCCTGTCTGGGCAACATAGGATACTTTGCCGGGTCGGATCATGCCCAGTGGAAAAAAAGTGGAAGTAAACCTGTGCGGCGTTGAAGTATGACCCGATGTGTTGGGCCCCATGACCCGGACCCCGGTCTCCTTGATGATCTCCAACAGATCGTGCTGAATCCCGGCCCCCGATTCGTCCACCTCGGCAAAACCTCCTGCGGAAAGCACGACCTGCCTGATTCCCTTTGCGGCGCATTCCCGAAGTGCCCCGGGGGTATCTTTTGCCGGAAGAATTATGACAGCCAGGTCGATTCCTTCAGGCAAACCGGCGATAGAAGTGTGAACGGGAAGGCCGAGAATTTCCCCGCCCCTTGGATTGACAAGCAAGAGCCTGCCGGCATAGCCGTTGGCCAGGATATTCTTTATCACATCGTTTCCCGCCTTGTGGGCGGTTGCCGAGGCCCCAATAATAGCCACGCTCGCGGGTTCGAAAAATGGACCGAGTTCCCCCCTCTTTTTGATGCTCCTATCAGGCCGGTCCCCGGCCGCCTTGAGAACGACAAGAGCGTCGGCCGCCACGGGTTTTCCGTCCGGGCGAATCTTGAGCGGGTTTATATCGATTTCGAGCACCTCATCGTATTTGATTCCGATTTGACCCAGGGCCACAAGGGTTTGACACAAACCATCCATGTCGGCGGCCCCTTCTCCCCTGAAGGGTTCGACAATCTTTTTCCCGCGAATCTCGGCAACCATGTCCCGGGCATCCGAAAGGGAAACAGGGGCCATCCTGAACGCGATGTCTTCGAGGACCTCGGTCAAAATGCCGCCGATCCCGAACATTACACATGGGCCGAATTGAGGATCTCTCATCAGGCCGCAGGCGATTTCCCGGCCGCCTTTAACCATCTCCTGAACCAACAGGGCTTCACACCCCGGGATCTTCAAAAGGCGTTCACTTTCATTTCTGACCTCTTCCCCGGTTCTCAGGTTGAGCACTACCCCTCCCAGCTCGGTCTTATGGGACAGGCTCGCCCCCGATGCCTTCAGAACAACGGGAAACCCGATTTTTGCGGCAGATGAAGCGGCTTCGGCAGCGTTTCGGGCAATAACCTCACTTGTTACCGGGATTCCAAAGCTTGAGAGCAACTGCTTGGACTCGTACTCGCTCAGGGTTGTTCGGCCTTCCGCCAGGGTTTTCTCGATCATGTTCATAGACCCCTCCATCCATGTGACATCCTGTTGTTAAGCTGCCCTGAAGTTGAGTTGATCAGGTTTTTGCATAGATGTATCCGGCGCCTTTCGGAGAAATTGGAGCTTAAAATCGCTAAAATACACATTAGATAGCCTGCCGCAATGAATATCTGAACGATCTTGCATCCGTGGGGCATATAACTTAACTTCTTTGGCGGAGTTTGCACTCACCCGGCACGAACAAAAAGGAGTTTTCGGCCCATGAAGTCAGACGAAGTCGAAGCTCTTCTCGCCAAAACCGCTCAGGCGGCGCGGCTCGGAAAATACGAGATGTACTGGGGGCGTCGCATACCTTAATTCATCGATGGGGGACGTAATGAAAGTCGGATTTATAGGGCTTGGGAACATGGGGTCCGGCATGGCGGCGAACCTGCTTAAGGCAGGCCATGAGGTCACCGTCTTCAATAGAACGACGGGCAAAATGCAACCGCTGGTAGACCGGGGCGCGCACCCGGCCGCTCGGGTGGCGGACGCCTGCCGGGGCGAGGCCGTAATTACGATGCTGGCCGACGACTTCGCTGTTGAAAGCATAGCTTTTGGCGATGAAGGCGTGATAGGCAACCTTGGCAAAGGCGCAGTCCACATTTCCATGAGCACGATCAGCGTCGCGTTATCGGAAAGACTCACCACAGCGCACACGCAAGCCGGGCAGCGCTTCGTCGCCGCGCCCGTCTTCGGGCGGCCGGAAGCGGCGGCTGCCGCCAAACTGTTTATCTGCGCCGCCGGCGCGCCGGATGCCGTTGACGCCTGCCTGCCTCTTTTTGACGCAATCGGGCAAAAGACTTTTACATTTGGCGATAATCCCGGGGCCGCGAACCTGGTCAAGCTCAGCGGCAATTTCCTGATAGCCTCGGTGATCGAGGCGCTGGGCGAGGCCATGGCCCTCATCGGCAAGGCGGGCGTCGATCCGGGCCTTTATGTCGATTTTCTGACCTCGACGCTCTTCTCCGCACCGGTTTATAAGACCTATGGCGGGCTGATCGCCGGGCGACGGTTCGAGCCTGCCGGGTTCGCTGCGCCACTGGGACATAAAGATATGCGCCTGGCCCTTGCCGCGGCGGAAACCCTTCGAGTCCCCATGCCGCTGGCAAGCCTGTTGCATGATCGGTTCCTGGCGCTGCTTGCCCGGGGCGGAGAAAAACTTGACTGGTCGGCCATCGCACGGCTCGCCGCCATGGACGCCGGGCTGCCTGATTAAGGACAGGCCCTAAATTCCACCGCAGGCGGGCGGCGGCGACTGGCCGTGGCCGGGTTGACAACCCGCCCGCGTTGGAATCTCGAGTTTTGATCCTTCTGGGGAAAACTTTAACCCGCTCACCTGCCCACCCGATCTATTTACTACTTCAAAATATGATGCACTATCAAACGAAAATATGAAATAGAAACGCTCTTCTTCGACCAAAAATACCAGCCCTGACCGCTCATTGCCGACTGCATTTTTTGGCTTGACATACTTCTGATTATGATGTATAATATTGCCCGAATCTGTGGGATTTGTCAACTTGGTCTCTCACCCTTGCATGTTTGAAACATGATACAAAAAATGCTGTTCAGTATTCACTATCTGCTATCCGCTATCTACCGGTCACTCCTCACTTTTCAAGTTCGTGCCCGCTGTTATCCGCTGTTATTGCAAAAATCAAATCCAGAAATTAATAATAATATCAACTTGTTACCAGATCGACACTCGCATCTGGCCCTGTATTTTCAGCGGCACCGCCCGTTCACTGCGAAGCTATGCTATTATGTTAACGCGAGGGTCGCGCCGAAGACATTTTCAGCCGCAAGAACCGGGAGGTCCGGACGCATTGCGCCGGAAGACATTCGCAAACCCCAGGAGCGGGAATATGACGGCATGTACCTGAGTGGCGGTAGTTCAAGCGGGGTCGCTCCCCTTTGATCTCGAAGGCAGCACGGATAAAGCTTGCAGACTGATTTCCGAAGCGGCCGCTCAGGGCGCCGCTCTGCCTGTTTTCCCCGAAGCCTTCATCTCGGGCTACCCGAAAGGCCTGGATTGAAAATTCTTTATCCCGACTTTTTCAGGGTCGGAGTTCTGTGCGTGGCCGCAGCCCTGATTATGAGTTCACCCGGCTTCAGCGCGGCATGGGGCGCCCGGGTCTGCCATCACGATCTGAAAGTGGAACTGCAGCCTGAAGCACACCGGCTGCTCGTTCAGGACAATATCGGAGTCTCGGAGTGGAAGGGCGGGGACATCGCGTTTCTGCTCTCGGATAAGGCCAAGCTCAAATCCGTGCGGGTCAATGGAAAACCCTCGAAGTATTCCTTCCGTTCGGGCAAGCTGACCCTTTCCGCCGTCTCTGCCGTGGACGGGACCCTTCGCGTTCTGGTTTCATTTGACGCCGTATTTAACGATCCGGTTGTCTCCGAGCCTGCCGGCTTTGAGAATCCCGGATTCGGGGTAAAGGGGTCGGTCGGCGAGCGGGGAACTTTTCTGCTTGCCGATTCGGGCTGGTATCCGAGCTTTGAGGGATGCAGCCAGGATTTCAAACTCCAGGTTACCGCTCCGCGGGGCATCTACGCAGTCACGGCCGGCGAGTTGATCGGACATGAGGACCGGGATGCGGTCAGCATATCGAGATGGAAAACAGGGCCGATCGGACAGGGCCTGTCGCTCTCGGCGGGGCGGTATATCGTTCGGTCGAAGAAGCAGGGTAAGGTCTCTCTTTATACATACTTCACTTCGGAAAACGACCCGCTTTCGGAAACCTACCTCGATGCCGCCGCCTCGCACATCGAATTTTACGAACATCTGTTCGGGCCGTACCCTTTCCCCAAGTTCGCCATAGTCGAGAATTTCTTCCCCACCGGATACGGGTTTCCTTCTTATACTCTTCTGGGCGCCTCGGTCCTGCGGCTTCCATTTATTCCCAAAACCAGTCTCAGGCACGAAATCGCCCATTCCTGGTGGGGCAACGGCGTGCTGGTTGATTATGCTTCCGGGAACTGGTGCGAGGGCTTGACCACCTATGTGGCCGATTACCTCTCGCAGGAGATCTCCTCGGCCGCAGAGGGCAGGCTCTACCGGCGGCAAATTCTACAGGATTGGGCGACGCTTGCCGCATCGGGGGGCGATTTCCCGCTCCGGCTCTTCGGGAGCCGCTCGAGCCCTGCCACCAGGGCCGTCGGCTACGGGAAAGCGGCATTCGTTTTTCACATGATCCGGCAAAAGCTCGGAGATGGGGCTTTCTGGAATTGTCTGCGCCGGATTTATAAAGAACGGCTGTTTGTCAGGACCTCATGGGACGATTTCCGTGATGTCTTTGTAAACACCGGAGGCTGGGACGCCGGAGAGGCCAAACTGTTTTTCGATCAATGGGTCGCGCGAAGCGGCGCCCCTGTTTTGAAGCTTTGCGACGTGAAGTCCCGCCCGGGCCGGAGCGACGCTTCCTCCCGGCTGGTAACGGGATCTCTTCTCCAGGACCCTCCATGGTATGATTTGGATATAACGGTCGCGCTGCAAGTTTCCCCGGAGCAAAGACTCGATACGAAAATCAGGATCAAGGACGGCTCGGCTCCTTTTTCCATTCGGTCCTCCGCTGCGCCCCGAAAGCTGATCGTGGACCCGGACGTAAACACCTTCCGCCTTCTTTACCCCGGGGAAATCCCGGCTGCTGTAAACAGCGTCAAGGGATCGCAAAACCTGTTGGCGGTGCTTGGGGACGGCAGTCCTCCGGAGTCCGGTAGAGCCTTTGAGCTTTTGCTTGCGGGCCTTGAGCAGGCGGATGCTCCGATAAGGAGCGAAAAAGATGCTGAGTCTAAAATTAGCGAAAATAAGGACTTGCTGTTTTTTGGCCTCCCGCGCTCTGAAAAGCTTAAACATCTTTTCGCATCCGCTCCCGGGGAGGTGACACGTCTGATGACAGAGGACGGAGGGCGGAAGACGGAGGAAGGCACAGGGGCCGATTGCCTTTTTGTGGTTTTCGCCGACCCGAATCGGGGAGGCGGAATCACGGCGCTTTTTCTTCCCGCTCCAGGGGCGTCCGCCGGCTCGGTCCTCACAGCGGTCCGCAAGATCACCCATTACGGGAAATACAGCTACCTGACGTTCTCGCGCGGGGTGATCCGGGAAAAAGGGGTGTGGGAAGTTTTGCGGTCGCCCCTTGAACTTGATTTTAATGGGAAATAAACCAAGCAGTACATCATGCCCCTGTCAGGCGCCCTGAACGGCCTTTAGCCGTTTAATCTTTGCGGTTGATCTTTTTGTTTGGCCCCTAAAACTCGCTCTACACTTTTTCGGCCAATATGTTATCTATAGACGGCGATTTGGCGGTTTCTCCAGCGAGTGGCTAAAATTTGCCTTGCTAAAAGCTGGATTATTTTGGTAATCTGTCTAGTTTGAATAATTGGTTTCCATCCGGAAAGGCTTATTTTTAGTCCCCGGACCTTCGGGCTTATCCAGTGTACATCCGGAGACTCCGGATGAGACACTGACAGTTTCCGGACGGAAACTATCTCGCGAAGGACATCAGCCAAGCATATCTGAAACCGGATGCGGAACCTTGAAGTGAAACTGAATCCGGCGCGGCCGGCATCCTGGAAGGCCAAGGTAGAACCATCTAGAGTTTTCCCCGGGTTCCATAGATCGTATCCCTGATCGAAGTAACCTATGATTATCTCGTTCCGGAAGGGCGAGCATTCGAGCCGGCCCCCGCGCGGGGGCGTGGATCGAGACAGACAGGAGAAAAGAGCCAAATGTGTCGTTTGATTGCGTTGACGAGCGACGAGCCCATGTCACCCATCCTGGCCATGCGTGCCCTCGATGTGATGCGGGAAGGTCATGACGGCTCGGGGGTCGGCCTTTTTATGAGCGACCTCGGCGGGCCGTTCGAAGAACTGAAAGGATTGCCGATTCTGTCCGGCATATTCACCGGTGAAGGTGTGAAGCGCCTCGACCAGTTCATGATGAACCTTGGGTTCATGACCAAGCACAAGGTCTCCATGCGGGCTCTGAAAAAAGCGCCGCCTCCGGGCACTCCCAAGCGGGATGCTTATGTAATCCGCGCCTACGAGTATCCGCAATCCTGGGAATACCTCGACCAGCACGAGATTCAGTATCGCCTCATGCTTACGCGCCTCCAGTTGAGACAAATGGGCGAGGAGCAGGAGGACATGATCATCTACAGCTTCTGGCCGGATGTGATCATGGTAAAAGAAATCGGCGACCCGCTCCAGGTAACCGAATACCTCCAACTCGACAACGACGAACTCAGGGCCAGGGTCATTCTTGCCCAGGGCAGGCAGAATACCAACTATGCGATAAACCTCTACGCCTGCCATCCATTTTTCATCCAGGGCATAGCTTCGATGACCAATGGGGAAAACACGGCGTTCGTGCCGATCCGCGAGTACCTGATGTCGCGCGGCTTTCCCGGCTATATTGGGTATCAGTCCGACTCGGAGGTTTTCACTCATATCGCCCACTATATGGTTAACAGCCTGGGGTTGGGGATCGAGGCATACAAGCATGTAATCACTCCGCTCCAGGACGAAGACCTGGAATCTCACCCGGACGGAGGTTTCCTCAAACAACTGAAGCACTCGTGCCGCAGGCTCATTATCGACGGTCCGAACTGCGTCATGGGACGCCTGCCCGATAACACCCTCTTTCTTGTCCAGGACCGGAAGAAACTCCGGCCGGCCGTCACGGGGGGCAAGAAGGGCATCTACGCGTTCTCTTCGGAAATGTGCGGCCTTGAGGCCGCCATCCCCGACCGGGACAAAAGCAAAGATTTTCAGCCGATGCATCTTGATACAGTCATTATTCCTTCTGACCGCTCGGAGGTCCGGATATGCTCTCAAGTGGAACCCTTACCCCTTCTTCACTGAGTGTGAAGGACCTGCTCTGGCAGGTTCAATGGGACAAAGAAAAATGCACCCTGTGCGGACGGTGCTGCTCTGTGTGCCCCGTGCAGGCAATAGAGCTCGGCGTGCACAGAAAGAGGACGGTTCAGATTCCCTCCCTTGCCGAGATTGGTCCATCGACGTCCTCGTCAAATGTCTACCAGGTCTATCACGGGATTTGGCAGAAAACCGATCCCGCCTACGCATGCGTCGGATGCGCGATGTGCAACCTGGTTTGCCCCAACGGCGCCATAATTCCGCTCAAGTCGGACGAAATCGATAAGCAGCGCTACCACATCAACCGTGGTGGACAGCCAAGAAGGCGCGGCGGCAGGAGAAATGCGCCCGATTCTCTCAATCTCGGGACGCTCGACCGGATAAAGTTCATCCGAATCTCGATGCTCACGGACCCGGCGCTCGATGCGGGCCGTCACGAATTCGAGCTGCGGACCCTGCTCGGCCGTGTCCTGCCCCCGGAGGAAAACCTCAAGCTCTACCGGGAGAACGGCTGGATTCCCCCCGTGCGGGAGATCTATCCTTTGATTATCGGCAGCATGTCATTCGGCGCTCTTTCTCCGAACATGTGGGAAGGGCTTCAGATGGGGGTGGCGTACCTCAACGAAGAACTCGGCATGCCCGTGCGGATGTGCACGGGCGAGGGCGGCTGT
>CAWDTD010000007.1:0-658200 GCA_963805125.1 uncultured delta proteobacterium
CAGCAGTCCCTTAGCAAGAAGATGCGCAAGTTTGCGGCTATCCTTGCGGTCTGTTTTTACGCGATTTCCAGATTCCTGGGGAACAAGGCTCGGGGGAGTGACCAAGCATTCCACACCATGCTCGATCAAACGATCGTGCAGCCAGAAGCCGAAACATCCCGCCTCGTAGACTACCTGGATTGTACACCGGCGATAGCGGTGCAGAATCAATTGAAAGGATTCCCATCGGCCTGGAATGCTCCCGCTCCAAAGCTCCACATCAGTGGACCTGATTGTTACGTGCCATCTTGCCTTGTGCAGATCCACCCCAATGAAGAGTGCCTCTCCAGGTTGCAGCTCTATGTCTTGTCGCCTCATCCCAAACCTCCTTTCCATGGTTTGGAACCAGGATAACAGATTCCCGCGAGGGACTCTTCATTGCATCATAGTTACTCTCCTCTATGGCGTTCTGCTATGGGCCATCCTGACCCTTTCTATCTGTGGATCATAGTTGATTTTGGACGTGGATGGTTGAAAGACCCGGAACCGGTCGCGTCACGATAGGATGCGAAACACCTCTTCGGAATCGCCCTGTTTACCAAGCAGTCGAACACCCCGCTTAAGGGCTTTCATAAAAATATCAAGCGCATAGGAGCCAATAAAATACCTTGAGAAGTGTCGAATAGAATTGCCGTAACATTTGGACCGCTTTCATCAAAATTATCAAGAAGATAGGGACCGACGAAATACCTTGAAGAGTGAGTGGATTCCTCAAGTTACCACTTTAAAGGTTGCGAGCTCAACACATCCGGATCATTTCCGTTTTGCTGGCTCGCCCAAGCAGGATTTTCACCTTTGGCAAGCTGTGATGACTCTCCCGGCGAGTCACCCCGTATGATGAAGTGGCTGCAACTTCAGGGTAAGCCCTCTTAAATTGTACATTTCGCTCTTTGAAAGAGCGGATTGAGGGTTTTTGACTTGCCACTGCGGATCTTCCATCGCAGTGTCGGGCGATGGACAGTTTTGATCGGATCAGCCTGCGGCCTTCATCCTCCTCCCACGGGCGGCAAGAAGCTGATCTTATCGTTCGGGCTCAAGGTGCGATCCATCGCCGTGAGCTTGTTGTTGACGAGAATGAAGACCTTACCGTCTTTCAGTTCCAGATCGGGGTAACGGTCGCTAACGTAGGTGATCACATCCCTCACTCGAGTGTTTTCGGATATCGGCATATGGATCTCGCTCGTTCTTGTCGTCATGCGGTGAAGCCCGTGGAATTGAACTGATACTACCATCTATCAATAATCCTCCCGAAGAACGATAACCTTCCCGAAGAGGTCGAGAGAGGGGGACTCATCTCTCGACCTCCGGTGCTCTCGTTGGTTTGCTTTTCTATTCTTCCATCACGCCGTAAGCGGCCAGCAGACTCTTGACCTTTTCGTCCAGAAGGCCGAACTTGGCGATTGTCTCAGGCAGGGGAATCGCATCGGGTGTGAATCCCTTCTCCTTGTAAACCGTGTCGCACAGCTTCTCGAAGGCTTCCTGGCGCAATTTGATGAGCAGATCGTGCCTCTCTTTGGCATCGGCTGGAAGCTCCGCTCCGTTGAGCCGCTCCTTGAGCCAATCGGAGTAGTATTCGGCCCTGCTCTCATACTCGTTGAGAAAAGCCGGTCCCATGGCTCTTAGGGGAATGCGGTCGCTTTTCCTCGTTCCCTTGCCATTTCGCAAATTGATGAGCTTTTGCAGAAGGTAGAGCCGCTCCGAGTCCTTCAGGACGTCCTGGAGGGATTTTTTAGAGCCCACGGTAGCGTTCAGATACTGAACGTAATAGGCGAGGGTCGGCTGGTTCTGAGCGGGCTTGTCGGTCTTGGCGGCCTCGGGATGGCGCACATCGATCCAGGGAAGCTTGCACAGACCCACTGCGTTGAACCAGGTACGGATCATGGGAAACCACTTGAGAGCCTGGGCCTTGGCTTCGAACGTGGGAAGCTCCTTGTGGACCTGATCGATGAAGATGAGCCAGGCCTCGTCATGCTGGGGCCCCTTGAGGGCAAAGCCGTAGCCTCCCTGCTGTGCCAGGGATTCTTTGCTGATGTACATGGAGAACTCAAGCCCCTTGGTTTCCATGGCAAACTTCTCGAGCTCGTCCCAAATTGCCTCGATCGGCTCGCCCGTTCTGGCAGCATGACGCTCGGCCACCCACTTTTTCGCACGGTGCACGCCATCGCCGCACACCCTGCCGATTCCCCGGCCGAAGGCCGTTTGCTCAATCAATCGGTGGGCGGCCTCCACATCTCCCCATTTCAGCTCATAGCCCGTGTCTTCCTTGGTGAGATATCCCCGCTGGGCGCATTCCATCAAAAAGGAGGCCGAAACTCCCATGGAGATGGTATCCAGGCCATACTCATCGCAATACCAGTTGAACTCCATGATGAACTGGGGATCGAAGATGCCCATGCAGGTCACGGCGCCGGCCGTCTCATACTCGGGTCCGTCCACTCCTACCCGCGCACCCGCCCTCGAGCCGTGCTGCAGGGTCACGTTTTCGCCTGACTTGGCGCACGCGAGATTGCACCCGAAGTAGCACCCGTCCGGGAGTTTTGTCTCAAAATAGCGATTCAGGAAGACATCGGCGAAGATAGCCCTGGCATCAGAATGGCAGCCATACTGATAGTTGTTCACGGGCAGCAGGTGGTACTTGTCCATGTATTCGATCAAAACCGGTGTCCCCCAGCTGGAAAGCCGCAGCTGCTGGCGGTCCATCTGGCTTACGACCTTCTTGAGACTGCTTCCCGCCTGCTTTACCCCGCATCGTCAATGGGGTGGTTGGCCCCGATCCGCTCGGAGCTCGAGCGAACGATCACGGCCCTAACACCTTTGCGGCGCATCACGGTGCCCGTTCCGCCGCGCCCGGCCTGCTTGGATCTCACCCTCTCCCTTCGTTTGTCATAGAAGAGGCTGTTTACGATCCCAAATCTCGCGTGAAGCGCCCCGATTCCGGTGGTCACGAGGGCAACGTTTTCATCGAAGGCACCCCCATTGAACTCACGCATCAACGCCTCGCCGTAGGACAGGGCGCCCCTGTCCACGGTCTCGCCATAGGGAGGGGCTTCCGCGATCTCTATGGTTCCCTTGTCTCCGTCCACGATCAGCACCACTTCCTTTTCGCTAATCCCGGAAATGGCAAGGGCATCGAATCCGCAGAGCTTGAGCAGGGACGAGAAGTGGCCGCCGATGTTGGAATCGATGAAGGTGTCCGTGAGCGGGGATATGGTGCCGATAATGAATTTGCCGGTCCCTGGAAATCGCGGCTCGCAGCACAGCGGGCCTCCGGCCATCACCAGAACGTTTTCTGGGCTGTCGTATCGTGTATCCTTTGTCGTCTCATCCCAGATGAGCTTCAGGGCGTAGCCTCGGCCACCGATGTATTTTTCCTTGAATTCGGGCGGGAGTTCTTGAATCGAAACCGCATATGAACTCACATCAAGTCGGAGAATCCTGTCCGTGTATCCTCCGTTTATCGACTCAGGCTTGTAGCTCATGGACTGGATGGTCTTCATTGCACCTCCACAATCGTTTTAGGAGTAACTGCCAAGATCCACAAAGAGCATTCCTCGGGGGAAGGACAGAGGACAAATCATTACAGGCAAGTGTGCAAAAAAGTCAAGGGATTAGCTGCAGATCCGCAGCTGAGGCATGTATACATGCCTCGTCAAAGATGGCGAGGCACGTCGTGTACCTGTGAAATCAGCACCCACAATCCTGACGGCATTGTCTTCTTCTCAGCCAAAAAGAGCATTCTCATTGAACGAGATCTGGGTAGAGCGTCCACAGGGTAAAAAGGGCAAGCCAAAGAAGGCCTGCCCCTCCGTCGTTCCCCCGCCTCAGCGCTCAGGCCGCTCTCCAGCGTTGCCCTTCGGGCGGGCAGTGGCATTTTAGCATTTAAGGGTTAATCTGATATCATGAAATGCAGCTA
Organism: uncultured delta proteobacterium; assembly: GCA_963805125.1. GTDB lineage: Bacteria > Desulfobacterota > Syntrophobacteria > Syntrophobacterales > Syntrophobacteraceae > SbD1. The sequence continues at coordinate 3,953 of CAWDTD010000007.1, forward strand.
TCTCATACTGAGTTGCGTCCAAGATTGAAGCAATGGAAAAGAGCGGGGGAATGGTTCCCGGCCTGTTGCCTAAAAGGTTTTTGAAACAGCCAAATATCTCCAACCAGGCGATATGGCCTGAAGGGGTTTGTAAAAGAAACATAATAGCCGGGAAAATGACCCCACCCGAGTAATCAAGGCGATTGTGCGTGCCACCCCATAAGGGGGTTTCCCCCTTTTTGGCATTGCCATTGCCACTGCCTTGGCAATGCCTGGCTCTTTGACATATCGAACAAGAATCAGAATGTTCTGAATGGCGGCTGTGAGGTACTCCTGGATCTGTACTCTCCACAGCCTTCTCCAGCGGGCTCGTTTGAACCCCAGTGGCACGGCCCTGGCAAAGCTTCTTTCCATAAGGTGCTTGCGAGTCCTTATGTCCCTTCTGGACGCGGGCTTCAGTGCCTTTTCGCGCATATACTCAATTTCGTCATATCTGAGATGGCGCTGTATGGTTCTGCCCTTCCTGGAGGCTGTGGTGCACCGATGGCGAAGCGAGCATGCTTTGCAGACCTTCGTTAAACACCGGTATTCGAAGGCGGTATTTTTTTTGCTGTATTTTCTACAACTTAGCAGGTTTCCCGCAGGACACAGGTAGGTGTCATCCTGCGGATTGTAGCTAAACAACTCATCAGAGAAGATGCCCTTTTTCTTGTGGGTGGTATTAAGTGAAGGGATGTGAGCCTCTATGCACCGATCATGGCACTCAAGATAGTTTTGGGCAGTTCCATACTGAGAGTCTGCGACCACCACCCGGGCCTGTCTCCGAGTGTTTTGGCCGTGTTCATCAATGAGCTCGGAGAGCATATGGCCCTCGTTGACATCTCCGGGGGTAACTTCGGCAGCGGTTATGACTTCAGATTTGACATCAACTGCCCGGTGGACCTTGTAGGAAGGCTTGGCAGGCCCCCTTTTGTGGCGGACAATCGCGGCATCGGGATCGGTTGTGGACATACGGGTACTGTTGACCAGTCTGCGATCCTCACCCCCTTGGCAGTCATCGTCGAGCCGGGTCTCGAGTTCGCGAAAACTGTGCCTGACGCGTCGCCTCAGGCCTTTGGTCTTAACTATGGAGTTTCTTGAGGCATCGGCCTGGATGAGGCTTGCATCCAGGAAGATCTTCGATCCATCGATAAGGCCCGCCTCAATGCATTGCCAGACGATTCTTTCAAAGAAGCTCTTAAAGGCGGCGCTTCCCCATCGGGCTCTGGCCTTGCTTAGCACACTATGGTCGGGGACCGGCTCGTCAAGGTCCCAGCCAAGAAACCAAGCCCAGTCGATCCTCTCGGGAATGGTGGCCATCAGTTCACGCTCAGAACGGACGTTATAGAGAATCAGCAGGAGCATCAATTTGAGGATAACCGGAGGGGGAACCGAGACATTGCCGTTTACCCCGTAGCTCTCCGCGACCTCTTTGTAGGTGAAATCAAAGTCGATTAGGTCCTTGATTTTGCGCAGGGGGTGATCCGAGCGCACCCTCTTGTCAAGGCAAAATCCGTGGTAGAACAGTTTGACTTGTTGGCCTCTGGCTTGGCGACCCATCATGGCAACCGACTCCTAGTTAAAATGATGGGCCAATTTACCACAATGACTAACACTTACAACAACTTAATCGCTTTTCTATCACTAAATTAGAGCTGCGGGGGCACTGTTGCACATGCTTATTAAGATCATGTAGTACCTTCTTGAACGCGAATTAGTATCAGGTATTTTTCAGTTGACAAAAACAGGCAAATATAGGGAAAGGGATACAGATGCGCAAATTTGCAGTAACAACTTCAAACCACTCAGAAAAACAGGTTCATCCGGCTAACGAGTACCTCTGCGTATGGAGGTGGTAGAGACGGAGTTTGAAATATTCCGGATCTCGAAACCCGTAAGCCTGCCGTTTGAGGGTCTTGATTTTGTTGATGAGGCCCTCCACGGCTCCACTGGTAATGCGGTGTTTGAAGTAGTTGAGCAGGCCAGTCCGGTACGCTCCAAGAGTCTTTCCGACTCTCATAAGCGCTTTGATTCCGGAGTTCATTGCGTCACGGCACCATACGGCAAGGAATTGCTCGGCCGCCTTGTAGTCATCCTTTTCCCAGAAGAGCCTCAACTGCTCTTTCATCGAATGGATTACAAACAGCGGGCCGTTTACCTCGAGCAAAGCATCGAGCCTTGCCTTCCGATCAGGGGCCAGGGAGTCGTAATTGTGCAAAAGCAGAAAGCGGCTTCCTTTCAGAGTTTGCTGCCCCAGTACATCGAGTTCTCTTTGCTGGTCTCGTCTCGATTCGTCTATTGCCTGATTCATAAGGGCCATGATGTGGAAGCGATCAAAGACGATATCCACGCCGCGCAATGTTTCAATGACTGCGGCGAAGTAGGCGCTGCTCATGTCCATTGCCACAGCCTGGAGTTTTTTCGCTTTCCCGGCGAGGATTTTGAGAAACGGCCGGATGTCCTCCTTGCCCTTTCCTTCAACCGCGTGCAGGACCCTGCCGGTATCGAGGTCGGTGACCACAGTCATATAGTGGTGGCCCTCTTTGAAGCTGAATTCATCAATTCCGATGGTGATCACCTCGTGCAGGGGGATTTTGCGATAGAGGAATTGGAGCCTTTCCTTATGGATGTTTTTGACCATGTCCCAACCAACTCCGAGATATTCGGCCACCGAGCGGATCGTGCTGAACCGGAGCATGTCCAAGACTGTCAGGGCAAAGGATCGAACAAAGCGGTGGGTCCCTACCATAAATGGCAGTGTGGGCCACCAAAGCATCGAGCACTCCCTGCACTTCAAACGGTGCAAAATGAGCTCCAGCATGCATTTCTTACGCCCTATCGGAGTCATATAGAACCACCTGCGCTTCCGGCCTTTGAAGGTCGTCTGCCGGCAGCCGCACTGCGGACACCGGACCCACTGATCGTTCATCTCGGCGCTGAAGATGATTCTGTCGGCAACAAAGTGGGTAGCTTTGTACTCGATACCCTTCAACCCAAAAGCATGGTAAAGTATCGACGTGGACATGGCTGGGATCTCCTCCGTATTGTTCGATTGGCGTCAAACAAAAACGGAACCCTGCCATGTCCTTTTTTATTTTTCAACTGTCCGGGTACACGTTTGCCGGAAGACCCGAAAAACAGGCTTTGTTACGTACAGCTCTCCTGTATGTTGATCATGGAATTTCGATCACTTTGTTAATATTCGTCACACTTGTAAGGTTTTGAATTATGGTTAATGCATAATCTTCACTGTCTAAACTCATAGTCGTGAATCTTCCCCACTTGATCGAAGCATTGGAAAAGGGCAGTCTCGCTGTCTTCGAGCACAACAGGATACGTGTACGGGCCCTGCCCATTTCTTCATAGCTTTTCGCCCAGCCAATCGCTTCACCCCCCTGAAGATTGATAGGGCGCCGCCGAAGGCAGCGCCGAGCGCCCGGGGGGGCGCGCGCGCCTGCGCGTCTTGTGCGTGAAACCGTTATTGCGGCGGTGGCTGCGGCTCCTGTTGCGGCTGCGGCGGCTGTTGCGGCTGTTGCAGCATGGGGGCGAAGCGTTTGTCCACGCGCTCGGCCTCGGTTTTTATTCGCTGCTGGAGTTTAGCGTAGGCTTCCTCGAGGGACCTTTCCATTATTACGATTTGCCCCTGGCTTACTATGAGGCGCTTAAGTTCGGGGATTTTGAGCTGGGTGGCGGACTTGAGGTAGACGGGCTGAATATAGAGTATGACTTTTCCGACCGGCAGAATTATCATCTTGCCCCTGTCCACCTGCGATCCCGCCTGGTCCCAGAGTGTAAACTGCTGAGATATGGTGGTGTCCTGGTTTACGAGGGCGTAAATCTGGGAAGGGCCGAAGATGAGTTCTCCTTTCGGAAAATCGTAGGCTATCAACTTTCCGTAGTAGGGAGGGTCGCAGCCAACCAGCATGAGCGACCGCAGATTATCACGCCCCCTGGGGCTCATGGGCAAAAGCATCAGGAAGTCGAATCTGCCGGGCTCTATCAGGTCGAGCGTCAGGTAATAGGGCCTGATTTCAGCGGACTGAGCGCCCCTGTATGTCTTTGCGGACTCCCAGACGTCTTCCTGCTGGTAGAAGACGCCGGGGTCGGTCTGATGATACTTGGCGTAGATCGCCATCTGCATTTCAAAGATCGCTTTCGGGTAGCGCACGTGCCGTTTTAGCTCATCGGGCATCCGGGACGCGTCCTTGAACACGCCCGGATAGATCCTGGCATATGCCTCGATGACGGGGTCCTGCGGGTCGAAAAGATAGAAGTCGATTGTGCCGTCATAGGCATCCATTACGATCTTGACCGAATTGCGGATGTAGTTGACTTCCCCGGTTTTCGCGGCCAGGGGCATGGAGAACGGGTAGTTGCCCGAAGATGTGTATGCGTCCTGGATCCAGTAGAATTTCTTTTGAGTCACAACCACGTATGGATCGGCGTCAAGAACCAGGTAGGGCGCAAGGGTGCGAATACGGTCGGTCAACTTGTGCCGGAAGATTATCCGGGATTTGGGAACCAGCTTGGATGTGAAAAAGATATTCCTGTCCTTGAAGTAGACGGAAAAAACGAAGCGTTTGAGAAGCGAATCTACGGGCACGCCCCCCTTGCCGCCATACGAAGTCATGACATTGCTCGATCCCCCGGGGTAGTCTATTTCTCCGGCGCTGTTCGGGGCGATTACATAGTCATTTGCGATTTGCCCGAAATAGATACCCGGCTGCTCGATTTTGAACCCGTAGTCCGATTCGGGCGGAATTCCGCGCAAAAACCAGGCCATCGGTTCGTCGCCGCCCTGCCCCGCCGGGGTCATGACGGCCCCATATCCATGAGTGTAGGAAAGGTGTTCGTTTATCCAGTTCCGGGCGCCTTCGGGGATTTGCGCCTGGTTCAGTTCGCGGGCCGAAAGGAAAACCTGCTGATAGAGGCCGTTTACGGTGTACCGGTCAACGTCCACGCTCGGGAAGTCATAGTAGGGTCGCAGGTTTTGGAGTTGATTGAAGACGTCGTCAAGCAGTTCGCCGTCCCAAACGGGGGTGTTCCTTAGAATAGCCTGAACATCGGGTATCGTTATGTCGGTAAGGATGCGTTCGGGCCTGAAGTCGCGGACTTCCACATCGTCCAGCCGGTAGGCCGAAAGAGTCGATTTGATATTGTCCAGGATGTAGGGCCGCTCGGTAGAACTCTCGTTTGGCTTGACAATATATTTTTCGACGGTCTGGAGCAGGGAATCCGAGTACCTGGCGCAGAGCGCAAGGGCGAACAGGACGGCGAAGCCCGCGAAAGTTTTCATGCCCCTACGGGTATTTATGAGGTAAATGAGGGACAGAGCGGCCCCTGCCAGCAAGATGAGACACATCCAGATCAGGACCTGCGTGATGTTCATTTCGGCCCAGCCGGGGCCGAAAAAAAGGGGCAGATGGGTCCTGGAATACAGAAGGCCGTAGCGCTGGAGAACGAAATCCCACATTTCGATCAGGAACACCAGCAGGACAAGTATGCTAAGGTGCGCCCTGGCGCCGACGGGGAGCCGTTTTTCCTCCCTGGCGAGAATTCGCCTCTCCACCAGGTAGAGAAGCGTCACTGCGGCGAGCAGAACGCCAAAAGCCATGAGCAGGCGGTGCTGCATGAGCGTGTATATCGGGTAGGCGAAAAGATAATAGGCGATGTCCTTCCCGTAAACGGGGTCGGCCACCTTCGCCCGGGGAGAAAAAAGATAGAGCAGGAAAGCCTCCCAGCGCTCGTAGAGCGGCAGGGCGATCACCACGGCAAGTAAGATTGACAGAGGCGTGTAGACCCACATCGAGCCGGTCCGAAATCCCCGGAGCAGGCGCCGGTATGATTTGGGCGAGACGGCCGCTGAGGTTTTCCCCGGCAAAGGAGCCCCAAGAAAGCGGGAGGCCACCCAGAAATTCAGGAAAAATATCAGGAAGAAGAATATGGAGACCGACCCGAGAACAGCATACCTGTAGAGTGTGCGCTGCCAGAAATAGGCTTCGTAGCCGAGCGAACCGAACCACCAGATATCGATCAAGAAGTCGGCGAAAAAGGGGCCGAGCGTCATTATGACACCGACAAGAGCTGCAATCGTCACCAGGGAGGCAGCCAGCCATCGTTTCCAGTGGACCATTGATCTCTCCTAATCGGAAACTGTCAGTGTCTCATCCGGAGTTTCCCGATGGACACCAGATTCAGAAAAGCAGTGGACGGTAAAACGAGCAAACACAAACTGAGCGGTTGGCGGCTCGCTCTCACCACGGTTTGCGGAAAACCATGAAACAATAGCATATTGCAAGGGAAAACCGCTTTAACAAGTTTAATCATCCAGCGAATAAACGTACAGGACAGATAGGACGCACACAAAGCAAAATCCCCGCGCAAACGCGGGGATTTCGTACATAATGCGAGAGGCGGCAACGGCTTGCCGCCTCCCGATTTCACAGTTTTCCGTCCGGAAAGGGCCCTTTTCGGCCCCCAAATCAGAGCCTGCCCCGGAAGTGGGCTTTATCCGGGGTCCGGGGCAGGCCCTGACGGTGTCAATCACCTATTTCGACGCTCCGCGAGGCGGCACCGATGTATGCATCCGCGCAAACCATCGATTTCCTTAAGCGAACAGCATTGCGCCCGGGCCGGCCGCAGACCTAGCGGGCCCTGGCCGAAGCCGCCGCCAGCATGTCCTTGACGCCCGCCTGTTCTTCGAGCAATTCCTTCAGGGTGAAGTCCATCTTTGCCCGCGAAAAAGCGTCGATCTCGAGGCCCTTGACTCTCTGGTACTTACCGGGCGTGGTGGTAACCGGCACGCCGTACATGACCTCCTCGGGAATCCCGTAGGAGCCGTCAGACACAAGGCCCATGGTCACCCATTTGCCGCCGGTGCCAAGCGCCCAGTCATGCATGTGCATAATGGCGGCGTTGGCGGCGGAGCCTGCCGAGGACAGGCCGCGGGCTTCGATGATCACGGCGCCGCGCTTTCCGACCCTGGGAATGTATTCGTTTTTGTACCAGTTCTCGTCAACGAGCTTGGCCGCCGGCACGCCTCCGATGGTAGCGAAGCGGATGTCGGGATACATGGTGGGCGAATGGTTCCCCCACACGATCATCTTCTCGACCGAGTCGACCGGCTTTGCGACCTTGTTGGCGAGCATGGATTTGGCGCGGTTGTGGTCGAGGCGCAGCATGGCCGTGAAATTGCTCTTCGGCAGGTCCGGCGCCGATTTCATGGCCATCCAGGCATTGGTGTTGGCAGGGTTTCCCACCACGATTACGCGGATATCTCGCGAGGCCACTTCATTCATCGCCCGGCCCTGCTCGATGAATATCTTTGCATTTTCCATCAGCAGGTCCTTGCGTTCCATGCCGGGGCCGCGCGGTCTTGCGCCAACCAGAAGGGCGTAGTCCGCGTCTTTGAAGGCGACCTTCGCGTCGCCCGTGCCGATCATTCCGGCCAGCAGCGGGAACGCGCAGTCTTCGAGTTCCATCATAACTCCATTGAGCGCCTGCTGGATCTTTTCTATAGGCAGCTCCAACATCTGCAGGATGACGGGCTGGTCTTTACCGAGCATCTCGCCGCTGGCAATACGGAACAAGATGGCGTAGCCTATCTGGCCTGCGGCTCCGGTGACTGTAACACGAACAGGGGATTTGGCCATTTTATTGCTCCTCTCTAGCTTGAGTTCGAACGAAATTCATTAACCGATTACCGCGAGCACATCGCCTTTCTGAACACTCTGGCCGTCTTTGCAGCATAACTGTTTTACCGTTCCCGAGGCTGGGGCAAGAATGGAGTTTTCCATCTTCATGGCCTCGAGGATCATTACAACGTCACCTTCTTTTACCGAGTCGCCCTCTTTTACCTCGTAGCGAATGACCATACCGGGCATTGGGGCTTCGAGCTTTGCGCCGCCTTCAACGGGGGCGGCAGGCTTGGGCGCCGCGACAGCAGGCGCCGGCGCGGGTGCCGCCGCAGGCTTCGGAGCGGGCGCGGGAGCGGGCCTCGGGGCCGGAGCAGCCACGGGGGTGATTCCGGTGATCACCGGAGCGCCGCCGATTGCCTCCACTTCCACCGAGAAGTAATCGCCGTCGACAAACACGCTGAACTGACGGACCGCTTCGCCCTTAGGAGGCGCTTCCTTCTTTGGCTTCTCTACGAGCAATCCGCCCTTGGCCTTTTTGATCAGCTCGGCTTCTTTGGCGCACTCATCGAGGGTCTTGGGCATAACCTCGGGCGGAATCGGCTCCTTGCCGTACTTCCAGTTGAGGAAACGCTTTCCGGTCATGGGGTACATACCATAGATGAGGACGTCGTCGATGTCCCTGGCCAATCCCTTGGTATCCTCCCAGTTCCTGGGCATCTCGGGTTCGATGATCTCAGCCGGACGGCCTGCGAAGGGGGTCTCACCTCTGGGGTAGCCTTTGAGGGCCTTCTTCTGGATTTCCGGGTCGACCGGGACCGGGGTATGACCATAGAGGCCAAAGAAAAGGTCCTTACTCTGGGCGGAAATCATTTTATAGCGTTCTTCGGGCGTATCGAACAGAACATTGTTCACCGCCTGGATACCCACGATCTGGCTGGTGGGCGTTACCAGAGGCACCTGGCCCATCTCTTTGCGGACCTCGGGCAGGGCGTGGAACACATCGTTGAGCCTGTCGAGCGAGCCCATATCCCGGAGCTGGTTGATAAGGTTGGAGAGCATGCCGCCCGGCGTCTGGTGCAGCAGCACGCCGATATCGATAGTGGACATGCGGTCGTCGAGCAGGTGGCGATACTTGGGCGAAACCTTCTCGAACCACTCGCTGCACCTGGCGAGTTGATGGAGGTCAAAACCAGGGTCTCTGTTGGTGTGTCTCAGAGTCATTACCAGGGGCTCGATCGCCGGGTGGGAGCTGCGGTACGCCCACGGGGCGAGACATGTGTCGACTATGTCCACGCCCGCTTCGATGGCTTTGAGCAGCGCCAGGTCAGACATGCCGGAAGTGAAATGGCTGTGCAGATGGATCGGGGCCTTTACATTCTCTTTGAGGGCTTTTACCAGGTAGTAGGCATCGTAGGGAGCAATAAGACCCGCCATGTCCTTGATGCACACGGTATCAGCACCCATGTCCTCGAGCTGTTTGGCTTTCTTTACGTAATAGTCCAGGTTGTAAACCGGGCCGCCCATCCGGGGTTCGGTCAACGAGTAGCAGATGGTCCCCTGGAAATGCTTACCGGCCTTCTTGATCGGTTTGATGACCGTTTCGAAGTTGCGGAAGTCATTGAGCGCGTCAAAGGTGCGGAAGACCTCGATGCCGTTTACGCATGCCCGTTCGACAAACGCCGTGGCCATATCATCTGCGTAATTGCGGTACCCGACGAGGTTCTGGCCGCGCAGCAGCATCATGAGCTTGGTCTTCTTGATGACCTTACTGAGTTTACGGGGCCTTTCCCATGGGTCTTCATTGAGGAAGCGGTGCATGGTATCGAATGTTGCGCCGCCCCACACTTCCATTGACCAATACCCGACCTTTTCCATTTCCTCGGCGATGGGCAGAAGGTCCTCGGTTCTTCCGCGGGTGGCAAAAAGAGACTGATGACCATCGCGGAAAGTCAAATCTCCTATCTTGACGGGGTTGTCCACCTTGACCGGCGGCTCGTCAAGCAGTTTTGCAATTAGTGAAGTGCCGTGCAAATGTGAATTCTTCATCCTTCTGTCTCCTTTTTCCGTTCGAGGGAATACTCAGTTTAGCATCAGCTCACATCAGAACCAGACTTTGAACACCAGAAGTCATCCGCAAGGAAACAAGCCCGAAACTGCCGGTATATTTATCTGACCTTCGGGGCTTCGACATTGCACGAATCGATGCCCGCCGGGTCAAGAGTCCAACACTTAACGGGGCAAGCGCATCTGCCAGGTCCACCTGATGTCCATGGCAGCCTGTCTTCCGGCGATCGCAAACGGGCTTCTCATGACCACCGGCGGCGGCTGCACGGGCCTCACTTGCTGCTGCGCGAGCAACGCCTCCTGCTCGGCCTGAAGATAAAATCCCACAGCGGACGAAATAGCCGCAACCACCTTTGGATCAACGCTCATCGGTAACCTCCATCATCAAGTGCAACAAGATTGGGTTCCTACACACATTCGCATATGAGAAATCAGCCCGCATGAGATCGATGTCCTCTTTTGTTTATGCGGCCCGACGGGTCTTCTTCTTCAGATTGCTGATCCTGCGGCGGAAGGAATCGGCCAGCTTGGATTTCCCATCTTCGAGGGCCTTTTGCCGCTTGTCTTTGAGCTGCCTGATTTTTAGCTTGAGCTCGCGGAGGTCAATGCTTTTTTTCTTGCCCTTTTCATCCACAATCCCGCGCACGTTCTTGATCGCGGCAATCAGTTCGGCCTTGTTCATAGCGTGCACGCCTACAATATCACCCGTGGCCAGGGCCAGCTCGCGAAGTTCTTTTGCGGTCATCCTGTCGAGCGGTTTTTCTTTCTTTTCCTTTTCCTTCCTGCTCATTATTTCTACTCCTTTTGCTTTTCCTTATCCAACAACTCAGCAATCCTGAGGAATGGCTTGAACAAATCGATCGGGATCGGAAAGAGCGTGGTCGAGTTTCTCTCCGTGGCGATCTCGCGCAAGGTCTGTAAATATCGAAGCTGAAGGGCGGTGGGTCTTTTTTCAATAATAGCGGCAGCCGCAGCAAGGCGGTCGGCGGCCTGGAATTCTCCTTCGGCGGCGATTACCTTGGCCCGCCGCTCGCGTTCGGCCTCAGCCTGCTTTGCCATTGCCCTCTGCATTTCCTGGGGCAGGTCGATCTGCTTGAGTTCGACAAGTGAGACCTTTATTCCCCACGGGTCGGTGTGACTGTCGAGAATTTCCTGAATATGTGCATTTATTTTGTCTTTTTCAGAGAGCAGAGTGTCGAGTTCGCCGTGGCCGCAAACCGTGCGCAGCGTAGTCTGAGCGAGCTGGCTTGTGGCATAAAGATAGTTTTCGACCGAAACGACCGCCTTGACCGGATCGATTACCCGGAAATAAATTACGGCACTCACCTTTACGGAGACATTATCGCGCGTGATAACGTCCTGTGTGGGGACTTCCTGGACAATGACGCGAAGACTCACCCTCTGCAGGCGGTCGATCACCGGGATAAGGAGGATAATACCGGGCCCCTTAGCACGGATGACTCGCCCAAGCCGGAAGATTACGCCGCGCTCGTACTCGTTTAGAATACGTACCGCATTGGCGAGGAAAAGAATCGCGAAAACGATTACAGCGATGAGCGAAAGACTCATGTTAAAGAACATTCAGGCCTCCCTGCATCCATTTATCGGCATGGAACGTGATAGAGCTAATTTTCACTATCTACCACCGATCCTTTTTACTTTCAACTTTAAATTATGCACTTCCAGCACTTCTACCTTTTCCCCCAGCTCGATTCGCTGGTCGGCCTGCGCATTCCACAACTCGCCGTTGACGAATACCTTGCCTTCGGGGTCAATTTCCCGGTGCACTTCACCGATCATCCCCACCAGGGCGTCCCGGCCGGTCTGGGGCCTTGTCATCTGGGCCCTGAAGGCAAGGCGCGCGACGGCGGCAAAAAATAGAGAGACGGCCGCCGTAGTTGGCAGAAAAACCGAGAGCGCAATCTGCCTCGGCTCCTCCGGGCTGCGGAAGAGCATGAGCGAGCCCAGCATGAGGCACAGCACCCCGGCGAGGCTCAACAGACCGTGCGAGGCGATTTTCATCTCGAGGATGAAAAACACTACCGCCAGAAGAATTATCAGAAACCCGGCGTAATTTACCGGAAGAGTCTGGAGAGCGTAGAGGGCCAGTATCAGTGAAACCCCGCCGATGACTCCGGGCACCACCGCACCCGGACTGGACAGCTCGAAGTAAAGCCCTGCAAGTCCTATCATCAGAAGGATGTAGGCAAGATTCGGATTGCTTATTATTCGCAGGACGCTGTGCTGGAGGCTGGGCGAAATGGTGCGCTGTTCTACCCCCTGAGTTTTGAGAACGACAGTCGCCCCCATGCGCCGAATATGCCAGCCATCGAGCTTGGTTATCAGATCGGGCAGACTGTCGGCGACAAGGTCTATGACATTTAATTTGAACGCTTCTTCGGCCGTGACCGACAGGGATTTTCTGACGGAATCCTCGAGCCACTCCCCGTTTCTGCCCCGCTGAGCCGCGATGCTTCTGGCGAATGCAAGCGTGTCGTTGAGGATTTTTTCGCTCATGGTGGAAGGCACATCGCCTCCTCCGCCGGTAACCGGGTGGGCGGCCCCGATGTTGGTGCCGGGGGCCATTGCCGCGATATCCGCCGCGGCCGTAATGAACACACCGGCGGAGGCGGCTTGCGCTCCGCTCGGATAGACATAGACGACAATCGGAACCGGGGAATTGAGAATCGCCTGAGTGATTCCCCGCATCGAGGTCATCAGCCCGCCCGGGGTGTCCAGAAGAATAATGAGGCATTCGGCCTTATCGTTTGCCGAGCGATTGACGGCGTATTTCATGAAATCCTCAACCCCGGGATTTATCGAGTCCTGGATTTGAACGATATTGATATGCGCCTGTTGCGGTTCGGCCTGCGAGGGCGCAAAGACAAGCACTCCGGACAGGAAAAGCGCTGTAAGCGAAATGATTTGCCTGGTAGTCATGTCGAGCTCAAGTCCTGAGGAACTTGGCCACCGCCTTGAGGTCCTGCCATGCCGCCGCTTTTTGAGAAGGACTTCTCAAGAGGTAGGCCGGGTGATATGTGCATATCAGGGGTATTCCCCGCCAGAAGTGGACCTTGCCGCGAAGCTGAGAGATCGCGCGCGTGTTTCCCAAAAGCGCCTGGGCCGCGCTCATGCCGAGGGCGCAAATGACCCCGGGAGCAAGGGCTTCGATCTGCCTGAACAGGAAAGGGGAGCAGGCATCCGCTTCTTCGGCCCGGGGCGCCCGGTTCTCCGGCGGGCGGCACTTTACCACGTTGCAGATGTATACTTCTTTCCGCTCGAAGCCGATTGCCAGGATCATTTTATCAAGCAGCTTTCCGGCCCGACCGACGAAAGGGCGTCCCTGGCGGTCCTCATCGAACCCGGGGCCTTCGCCGACGAAGACCAGGCCGCTTTTGGCCGAGCCTTCGCCGAACACCAGGTTGGTACGCCCGGAATGCAGCCTGCACCTTGTGCACCCGGTCAGCTCACTGCTTATCCGGCAGAGTTTTTCCTCTGCTTCGGCGGCCGCTTGCGCCTGCGCCTCTTCCCCGGCTGGCAGGCGGCACACAGGGGGTTGTGCCGAAAAGGTTTCAGCAGCCACCGGCGCCTGCGCCTCCCGCACGGATTTTGGGGGGCTATATTCCCAGTCCCGAATGCCTGCGGCCCTGTAGCCCCAAAAGGTCCAGCGCAGCCGCTCCAAGCAATCCGCAAGCTTATGGCCCGTATCGTCCGGAATCAATTGTTTCCACCTGCAAGGAAGTGCTCGACCCTGTCCCATATCGTCGAGGCGAGCTGCTCCTTTGTCATGAGCGCCAGGTCGCTGACTGCGCCGCTTCGTTCGATTATTTTCACCTCGTTTGTGTCGCAGCCGAACCCGGAGCCTTTCCTTGAAAGGTCGTTGGCCACGATGAAGTCGAGGTTCTTTCGGACCAGCTTGTCTTTGGCGTTTTCGAGAAGGTTTTCCGTCTCGGCGGCAAATCCGACCAGCACCTGAGCTGGCGGCTTAACCTTTCCAAGAGCGGCGAGAATGTCAGGGTTTGGCTCGAGGAGGACCGTCAGTCCCTCGGGTGATTTCTTTAGCTTTTGAGGGGCTTTTTCCGACGGCCGGTAGTCGCTCACGGCGGCGGCCATTACAACGGCGTCCAGTTGAGGAGAAAGCCTCAGAATGACATCCCGCATTTCCAGCGCGCTCGTAACGCATGTTCGTTCGACGCCCGCGGGGGCATCGAGAAAAGATGGCCCGGAGACCAGGCGGACCTCGGCGGACCTGCGAGCGGCAATCTTTGCCAGGGCATAGCCCATTTTGCCGCTCGATGGATTAGTCAGGAAGCGGACGGGATCGAAAGCCTCCCAGGTCGGACCGGCGCTGACCAAAACACTCCTGCCTGCAAGAGTTGGCGGCGTCAGCATCCGAACGGCTCTCTCCAGAATGTCTCCAATCTCTGCCAGACGGCCGGTTCCTTGCTCATTGCAGGCAAGAAAACCCACGGCAGGCGGCTGAATCCGGTACCCGAGTTCGGCCAGACTCCTCAAATTTCGTTGTGTGGCCGGATGCTCCCACATCTTCACGTTCATCGCCGGACAAACCAGTACCGGAGCGGTTGTGGCGAGCAGTATGGTCGTCAGGTAGTCGTCGGCGATTCCGGCGGCCATTTTCGCCATCAGATTGGCTGTAGCCGGGGCAACCACAACGAGGTCCGCAAGCCTGGCTTTTTCGATATGGCTTATCCGCGACCCGGATTCCATGCTGAACAGGTCGGTACCTACCGCATTGTTCGAAAGGGCCTGGAAAGTCAGAGGGGTAACGAACTGCTGTGCGTTTGCGCTCATAACCACATGAACCGAAGCGCCCTCTTTGACCAGGAGCCTCACCAGCTCAGCGGCCTTATAGACGGCTATACCGCCGCTCACACCCAGAAGGATCGATTTTGCTTTCAGCATAACGAAAGACTAACCCCCCGAAACAGGCGACACATAGATTTCAACATAGGTATAATATGTGGCTTCCTTTATCAAGATCACGCAGATCTTGTCGGGCTTGTCGAAGATTAAAAGCGAGCGGTTGTACCTGAACTGACCTTTCAATCTCCAGCCTTCGCGCGGGAGCGCAGCCACAAAAAAGTTCAATACGGAATTAGAATTCACTCTGCCGCGCAATGTCAAGAATCCCATCTTGAGCTGGCCGGACTGGAAGACATTGGAATTTTTCGGTTGCACGCTAAGTTCACTAGGAACGGGGATATCCTCGAATACGTAGAATTTGGCCCTGGGCCAGGAAGGGGACTCGGGAGGGGGCCCGGCAGGCGGTACGGCGGCAGGTCCGGGTCCGGCGGAAGGAGCCGGCGGCTGGCCGATCGGGTTCGGGGGGGGCGGCGCGCTCGAACGGCTGCAGCCGAAAGCAGTCGCCAGACAAATGCACAGAACCATTATCCAGTATCTTTTGTCCCACTTCTTAATTCTCACGGCCTCCCTCCTTTGGGTGAGAAAAACGGGTTGTGCTTCTTTTCCCTGCCAACCGTCGTGGATGGACCGTGGCCGGGATAGATGACAGTTTCGTCCGGGAGCGCGAAAAGTTTCGCGCGAACCGAGTCCATGAGTTGCTGGAAGGAACCTCCGGCGAGGTCGGTCCTCCCGATAGAGCCGGCAAAGATAAGGTCGCCGGAAAAAACTATGCCCCGATCTCCAAGGTAAAACGAAACGTGCCCGGGAGTATGGCCCGGGGTGGACAGGACATCGATGCGGATTGGGCCGAACTCCAACCGATCGCCGTGCGCCAAAGTGCGGTCCACTTCATCGGGTGAAACCGGGCGGATTTCCGGGAAGAAACGTGCCGCAAGCCCGAAAATAACCTCAAGCAGCGAATTGCTGTCCTCTGAATTGAGGTATATTTGTCCGCCGCACCGCTTCTTGAGAGTCCACGCGGCCATAGTGTGATCGAAATGGGCATGCGTCACAAGAATCGCCGAAAGCTCGAGCCCCAGTTCCCCCAGCCTGCTGCAAATCCGCTTGCCTTCGGCCCCCGGATCTATCACGACCGCCTTTTCGCTCTCGTGATCGGCGAGCAGGTAACAGTTGGTCTGGAGCATGCCAACGGTCATGCACTCGAGAATCATCGGGGGTTTATCCGCTCGATAAAATTATTTATTCGGCCACACCGCCCCGGTGTCTTCAAAACCGGCGCCGACGCAACGGGCTATCCACCATCTGCGGGCGGCTATTTTTCCAGCAAAATCAGTTCTTCTATCGGCCGCCTGTGCGATTTCTGGTTGCGGTGAGCCGGATGCCCGACGGCCACTATGGCCATGAGCTCGAGGCGCTCCGGAAGTTTCAAGACCTCGGTGACACGGTCCCTGTTTTTGAGGATTTCGCCGATCCAAACTGCCCCGAGATCCAATGAATGAAGCGACAGGAGCAGGTTTTGCAGGCAAGCCCCCACTGCCTGGCAGTCTTTCGTGTAGTCGTATGAGGCCTCTTTGTCAAGGAAAGCCGCAATGAGTACGGCTGCCGATTTGAGAGTTGCCGAGTATCTGGTGAGAGCGGCCAGCGCCTCCCTGGACTCCTTCTCCCAGATGATCGCGAAGCGCCAGGGCTGGTTGTTCAAACCCGAAGGCGCCCAGGAAGCGGCTTGGAGGGCAGCCATAACCAAATCGCGAGAAACCGGAGCATCCACAAAGTGACGAATGCTGCGCCTTTCATAAATGGCCTTCACTATGGGTGAATCGGGAATTTTCATCGAATTGTCCCTGGTGCTGTTTTTTAAAGCGAAGTATCCCACAGAATCGGCTCACTACAAAAGAAATAATTTCCTCTCGACCCCTGTTGAAAGCAGCTCTAAGAGGGAGAGTCCTGGAGGGAGACGGATTAAGATTTATATTTTCAAAGTTGTCTTATATAATGCCGAGCTTTGATTCCGGATCGTGTCCATTCGGAAGCACGGGGCGCGAGGCGCAGGCAGTTTCAGATTCGGATTTTTTCCATGGAAAGAGGGATTTTTCATCCCGGCAATATCACACAGAAAGACCGAGACCCGGATAGAGCATGTCCACCGAGAATATAATCGAGATACGCGGCCTGAACAGTTTTTACAGTAGTCGCCAGGTACTGTTCGATATCAGTTTTGCCATTCCGATACACCAAATCACGGTGATCATGGGCGTGAGCGGGTGCGGGAAGACAACGCTCTTCCGTCACCTTACCGGCCTCAAGAGAACCGGCGCCGGGCAGATCGTCGTGGAGGGTCGAGACCTGGGCGCGTTTTCCGAGGCCATGCTTATGCAATACAGGCGCAGAATCGGCGTGCTGTTTCAAAGCGGGGCTCTGTTCAATTCCCTGTCTCTGAGCGAAAATATCTCCATGCCGCTCAAGGTCCATACCAAGCTGGCAGACAGAACGATCCGGATCATGGCTGTCATGAAGGCCAATATGGTCGGGCTCGCCGAGTTTTGCGACTTTATGCCCTCCCAGCTCAGC
Source organism: uncultured delta proteobacterium (assembly GCA_963805125.1). Classification (GTDB taxonomy): domain Bacteria; phylum Desulfobacterota; class Syntrophobacteria; order Syntrophobacterales; family Syntrophobacteraceae; genus SbD1. The sequence goes on from CAWDTD010000007.1 coordinate 21,124, forward strand.
GGAGGGATGAAAAAGAGGGCCGGGCTGGCAAGGGCGCTGATCATGGACCCCGAGATACTGTTTGTGGATGAGCCTTCTTCCGGTCTGGACCCCATTACGGCCGCCGGCCTGGATCGCTTGATCCAGAATTTGCGCGAGGCCCGTGGAATGACCGTTGTAGTAGTCACGCACGAACTTGAAAGCGCCTTCAAGATAGCAGATCGGATCGTTGTGATGGACGATGGCAGGGTCATGGCTGCAGGGCGTCCCGAAGAAATTCGAGACAGCAAAGATGTGCGTGTGCGGCAGTTTTTGAGCCGGGAGGCCGACCCCCACGAAGTACACGGCAACGCCTATTACGAGTATCTGCTCGAAGAGACATGAAGATGATTTTGACACTGAGCCCAACTCGATTTCTTTCGAGAAAATATCGCGCAGGAGCGCTCCAATGGTAAATCCTATACAGTCCCTTGGGGCTTACGCATTGAGGCAGGTATTTTCGGCAGGCCGCCTGGGATTGTTTTTTATCTACACGATTCGTGGAATCATCCGAGCGCCGGGGAAATTCTGGCCCACGGTAAAGCAGATTCACTTCATCGGCACCAAGTCGTTTCTTGTCATAGGCTTTACCGCAGCTTTCACGGGGATGGTGCTGGCTCTCCAGGGCTACCATACGCTGACCAAGTTCGGCTCGGAAGGCTGGTTGGGATCCGCCGTCGGGCTGTCGCTGGTCCGAGAACTTGGCCCCGTCCTCACCGCACTCATGGTGACCGGCAGGGCGGGGTCGGCAATCGCCGCCGAAATCGGGATAATGAGGATCGAAGAACAGATAGACGCTTTGGAGTGCATGGCAATCGACCCCTTTTCCTATCTGACTACCCCCAGATTAATTGCAAGCGTAATCTCTCTTCCGCTCCTTACATCGTTTTGCGACGCTGTTGGAATCCTCGGCGGCTATCTCATAGGGGTGGGCCTGTTAGGAGTAAACGAGGGAGCTTTTTGGAACGGACTCATTTCCAGCGTTGACTGGAGCGATCTTTACATGGGGCTTGTCAAGTCCGCCTGCTTTTCAGTGCTTATAGCATGGGTATGCACATACAAGGGCTTCTATGCCGGAGTGGACGAGGGCAGCTTCGGGCCGGAGCAGGTGGGACGGGCAACCACCGATGCCGTAGTGATTTCATCGATCGCCGTGCTTATCAGCGATTATGTAATTACCTCGATCATGCTCTGACAGACGAGGAAAAAAGGAAATCCAAAAATGGGACCGGAACGAAAACGGTTGGAGTTCGGCGTTGGCCTTTTCCTGATAATCGGTTTGTTCTGCCTGGGGTACCTCTCTCTTAGTCTGGGGCATTTCAGCATCGGCAAAGACCGATATGAAGTGATCGCCATATTTCCCACGGTCTCCGGATTGAAAAACAAAGCCGATGTAACGATGGCAGGAGTCCAGATAGGGGAGGTCCAGAGAGTCGAGCTCAAGGACGACCAAGCCAAGGTCATAATGAGCATAAACAGGAGCGTGAAACTCGAGGAAGACTCGATCGCCAGCATAAAAACCATGGGCATCATCGGGGATAAATATGTGTCGATCACACCGGGGGCCTCCGAGACTTACCTTAAAAACGGTGGAACCATACGGGAGACTCAGCCTCCGCTCGATATCGAAAGCCTGATCTCAAGGTTTGTCTTCGGCTCGATGGAATCCAAGAAGCCCGAGGAGCAAAAGTGAGTAAGAGTCGTGTGTGAAGAACGATTCAGCCAGAACGACAGGGAAACCGCATGAAGATATTCGTTACCGGTGGAACCGGCTTTGTGGGAAGATACGTGACCAGGAGACTTTCCGAGTCGGGACATGAGGTGCTCATACTCACCCGTTCCACGGCGAGGGCAAAGGGGTCTATCTCATGGGCAACCATCGTGGAAGGCGATCCCAAAGAGCCCGGTGAATGGCAGCAGCGGGTTGCGGAAAGCGATGCGGCGATCAACCTCGCCGGAAGCTCTATTTTTACCATCTGGACCGATTCGGCTCGAAAGACCATTGTCGACAGCCGGATTCTCGCCACTCGCAATCTCGTCGATGCACTTGCAGCTTCCGGCAAAGAAAAGATTTTGCTCAACGGTTCGGCGGTCGGCTATTACGGAAGCCGCATGGACGACGAGATTTTGGACGAAGACGCTTCTCACGGGGCCGAATTCATGTCCGAGATTTGTGTGCAATGGGAGGATGAGGCGAAAAAAGCGGCCCAGTCCGGGGCTCGAGTCGCTCTGTGCCGGTTTGGGATAGTTCTGGGCAGGGGAGGTGGAGCGCTTGCCATGATGCTGCGCGCCTTCCGCTACATGCTTGGAAGCTCGATAGGCAGCGGCAGGCAGTGGATGTCATGGATTCACCAGGAAGATCTTTTCAACATTTTTTCACTGTTATTGAGTGAGGGTGAAATTTCAGGTCCGGTAAACTGTGTGGCCCCAAACCCCGTGAGGAATGCGGAATTTGCGAAAATCCTGGCAACAACGCTGGGCAGGCCGATTCTGCTTCCCGCCGCACCCGCTTTCCTGCTGAGCATCATGCTTGGCGAATTTGCAAACGTTGTACTTAAGGGTCAAAGGGTCATTCCAAGAAAATTGATGGAAGCAGGCTTTTCGTTCAGGTTTCCCACCTTGCAGCAGGCGCTTGAAGACCTGATCAAGTGAGCTTTTCCATACTCGATTTTCGCCAGCCGAAGGCTATCCTCTCGTCTGCCCGCTCTTCACTGTTCACCGTTGAGTGTTTGAACACCTTATTTTCAAACATTTTCGCAGCAAACGCCTTATTTTCGAAGCAGGTTTGCAGGACGCACAAATAATACCGGTTCGGTAGAGATATGCACATACAGATTAGTTTTGGTTTGAATTAGCCTTTGGGGCCATTAAACGCTTGACATTCTTCAATTCCTACTGTACGCAGTGACAATCAGGGAGTGTCTGGTTCGATCCTTGCGGGAAGCGGTCTGGATCGGCCCGGCAAGAGGCGGGGTTTTGCAAGGATTGCTCGAAGTAGCGAAACTGCAAGCAATGGAAACAGTACCGGAGAAGGAAAGGAATTGGAGAGATGTCGGAAGGCCGCGTGAAATGGTTCAACGACAAAAAGGGCTATGGTTTCATTGAAACTAAGGATCAGGGAGACGTTTTCGTCCACTACAGTGCCATTGCGTCCGAAGGATTTCGCTCTTTGAGTGAGGGAGATCGTGTAAGTTTCGACGTAGAACGTGGACCAAAAGGACCGCAGGCGGTTAACGTCAAGAAACTTGTTTAACCAAATTCTTTTGCAAGCCGCCCCGAGGGGCGAACGGGATCGACTTTCACACAGGGGCGTTGACAGAAACAGCCAGCATGAGGGCCGGGATTTTAGCCGGCTCTTTTATTTTTTATGATAATTATCCCAATTCAATGGGGGGGGCTATATCGTCCTGTTTTCCCAGTTCGAAACGGACGCATTCCCAATGCGGGGACTGGCGGAGTTTCCAGCAGCATTCGAGCACCAGGTCGGGGTGATTGTTGATCTCACTCAGGTGGGCAAGGGTCACGCAACTGAGGTCTTCATGATGCACGGCTTCGAGCAGATTGCAGGCTTCTTCGTTTGACAGGTGGCCGTGGGCGCTTCTTATTCGCTGCTTGAGAAACCATGGATATGGGCCATCGAGGAGCCTGTCCACGTCGTGGTTGGCCTCCAGGACGAGGCCGTGACAGCCCTTTAGTTTCACTTTGACCAGGTTGGTGGCAATTCCGAGGTCCGTACATATCCCAAGGCGCAGCCCATTGTTTTCGATGATGAACCCGGCCGGTTCACAAGCGTCATGCGAGGTGGCGAACGGGTGAATCAGCAGATCGCCGATTTCAAAACATTTTCCGGTCCCAAAGACTGAAACCGAAGCGCACCGGCCAATATTGGAGGGCAGGTTTTCCAGGGTCCCTCCCGTCATGTAGACCGGCAGGCTGAACTTTCTGCTAAACGTTCCCACCGCGCTGACATGATCGCTGTGTTCATGGGTTATGAGGACCGCATCGAGGCTCTTTGCCTCCACAGGCGTCCTTGCAAGACGGGCCACGAGCTCTTTGCAGGTGGTTCCCGCATCGACAAGGATCCGTGTCTTTGCGCTGCAAACCAGGATTGCGTTCCCCCGGGAGCCGCTTGCGAGCACCTGGAAAAACAGAGACATCAGGCCCTATCCTCGCCCCAGAATGTTTCCCGGTGTTTCCGATTCCATTTCCACAGGCCCGTAGAGCATTGCGGCCATCTTATCCGGGCTGTAAATGCCGCTGAACCAGGCCTGTATATCTTCGGAGGTGACCCTGTTTATTTTTTTTTCGACTTCTTCCAAAGGAACGTAGCGACCGAACAGAAACTCATTCTTAGCGAGCCGGTTCATGCGATAATCGTTGCTCTCGGCGTTAATGTACATGTTGCCCTTGATGTATTCTTTGGCGGAATTGAGTTCGGCCTCCGAAATGGGGTTTTGGGCAATTAAGGAGAGCTGCTCGTTTATGAGCTGCACAACTTCCTGTATGTTCTCCGGGGAAATGCCCGCGTAGATGCCGAGCATTCCGGAATCTTCATGGCTGTGGGAAAAAGAGTACACGGAGTAGGCCAGGCCGCGTTTTTCCCTGATTTCCTGGAAGAGGCGGCTGCTCATGCTGCTTCCCAGTATGACGTTGAGCAGATGTGAGGCGAAGCGTGTTTCATCGGTCTGTGAAGTCCCACGCATGCCTATGACGAGGTGGGCCTGTTCGAGGTCTTTTTTTACCACCCTGTTGAAGAAATGACAGTCCGGAGGCAGGCGCCCGGGTACCCGGTTCGTGTGGTTGAGCGTTTCCATGGGGGCGGCGACCAGATCGACAAACTGTTGATGCTCGAGTTTTCCGGCCGCTGATATGACTATTCTTTCCGGGTTGAAACGATTGGCGATAAAGTCGAGTATCTCCTTGCGGCTGGTCTTTTCAACGGTTTGAACTGTCCCATAGATAGGCAGCCCAAGCGGGTTTTGTTTCCAGAAATCTTCCTGGAAAAGCACATGGATGAACTCATCGGGCGTGTCCTCGACCATCCGGATTTCCTGAACGATGACGCTTTGCTCGCGTTCGATCTCTGCGGGGTCAAAGATCGATTGGAGAAAAAGGTCAGACAGCAGATCGGTCAGCAGTGGAAGATGAGCGGCGAGGACTTTGGCATGAAAACAGACATGCTCCTTGGAAGTAAAGGCATTGGCAAAGCCGCCGACGGAATCGAATTCCTTGGCGATGTCAAGAGCGCTTCGGCGCTTTGTGCCCTTGAAGAGCATATGTTCGATGAAATGAGTGATCCCGCGCTCAAGGGGATTTTCATCGCGAGAGCCTACGTTTACCCAGATTCCGGTAGAAACCGAATGGGCGAATGGAATTGTTTCCGTTACTACTCTGATCCCATTGCGGAGAACCGTTTTCCGGTACAATTTCCCCCCTTGCGCACAGTTGCAGGGCTTAACCCGCCGCTGCTTCGAAAGGTTAATCGCGGGCAAGGCCCCGGGGACCGCAGCGCGGTCTCGACCCGACGTTAGCGAAGTGCTTCTTCTCGCCACAGGATTTCGAAACAGGTCACGAAATCAGTTTGACTCCTTCTGTTCAGGGGGCAGGGCGGCTTTTCGGCTGAGTCGAATCCGGCCGTCCTTGTCGATATCGATTACCTTTACCAGGACTTCGTCACCTTCGTTCACAACGTCGGTCACCTTGCGAACCCGCCTGTTTTCGAGCTGCGAGATATGGATCAGGCCCTCCGTATTGGGCAGGATTTCGGCAAAGGCGCCGAAGTCCGTCACTCGAACTATTTTGGCCATATAGAGCTGGCCGATTTCCGGTTCAGCGGTAATATTCCTGATCTTCTCGATTGCTTTCTCACATGCTTCTGCATCAGGGCTCATTACAACGACTCGACCACTGTCGTCAATGTCGATTTTAGCTCCCGTTTCAGCGACGATAGCGCGGATCACCTTGCCTCCCGGACCGATAACCTCGCGGATTTTATCGGGATTGATCTGAATGGTCACAACTCTTGGGGCATAAGGCGAAAGTTGAGACCTGGGCTGCTCGATGGCTTCCTTCATTTTTCCGAGAATATGGAGCCGCGCGGCCCTGGCCTGGTCGAGGGCTCTTTTCAATATTTCCCGGTTGACTCCGGAAATTTTCACATCCATCTGGAAGGCGGTGATGCCCCTGTCGCTTCCTGTCACTTTGAAATCCATGTCCCCCAGATGGTCCTCGTCTCCCAGAATGTCAGACAGAACAATGAACTCGTCGCCTTGTTTGACCAGCCCCATGGCAATGCCCGCCACCGCATCGGTAACCGGCACTCCTGCGTCCATGAGGGCAAGAGAGGCTCCGCAGACCGTAGCCATGGAGCTCGATCCGTTTGATTCCAGCACTTCGGAGACCACCCGGATGGTGTAAGGGAATTCGCCGTTTTTAGGCAAGGAGGGCTTTATGGCCCGTTCGGCGAGTACTCCATGACCGATTTCCCGGCGTCCCGGTCCTCTGAGGGGTCTAACCTCACCGACCGAAAACGGCGGAAAGTTGTAATGGAGCATAAAAGACTTGAAAGTCTCGCCCGCAAGGGCTTCGATTTTCTGCTCGTCCGAAGAGGAGCCAAGAGTAACAATGGCAATCACCTGCGTCTCGCCCCGGGTAAAAAGCGCCGAGCCGTGGGTGCGCGGCAGTTTTCCCACCTCGATGGAAATGGGGCGGACCTGGTCAAAAACGCGCCCGTCGATCCTGCGGCGCTGCTCGACCATCATGGCGCGAACCACTTTCTTTTCAAGGTCGTCGAGGGCCGCCTCGATTTCCTTTCCCCTCCCTTCATAGTCGGCGGCGAGTTCTTCCCTGACCCGAGTTTTGAGCTCTTTTTTGCGGTCCCGCCTGGACTGCTTTTCCGCGACGCTCATCACTTCACGCATCCCTGCCAGGGCCAGTTCCGAAATTCTGTCGATGAGGGTCTGGTCGCTCACCACCTCGGGGGGAGCCTGTTTTGTATTCCCTACCAGTTTCTGCAATTCGTCCTGGGCGTCGACAACAGGCACTATGGCCTGGTGAGCGAACATGATGGCATCGGCAATGTCTTCTTCGGGCACGAATTCGGCCCCGCCTTCAACCATTACGACAGCCTCGCGGGTTCCGGCCACAACGATGTTCATGTCGCTTTCGGCAAGCTGGCCTGCTGAAGGATTTATTATGAATTGGCCGTTTACTCTGCCCACGCGCACCGCTGCAACGGGCCCGCAAAAAGGGATGGACGACACGTGCAAGGCGGCCGAGGCGCCGGTAAGGGCCACCACGTCAGGTTCATTTTCCATGTCCACTGACATGACGGTAGCGATTACCTGGGTTTCAAACGCCCATTTTTTTGGAAAAAGCGGGCGAATGGGGCGGTCGATAAAACGGGAGGTCAAAGTCTCCTTTTCACTCGGGCGGCCGATTTCCCGCCTGAAAAAACCTCCCGGAATGCGACCCGCCGCGTAGCTCATCTCCTGGTAATCCACCGAGAGCGGCACAAAATCGATTCCTTCCCTTACCCGGTCCTCCATTGTCGCAGCGACGATCACCACGGTATCGCCGTATCTCATCAAAACGGAGCCGCCGGCCTGCCTGGCAACCTGTCCGACCTCAAATCTGAGGGGTCTTCCGCCAACCTCAACTTCAACTGTATGTTTCATCTATTTTCCTTTATTTTTCTTCTATCAAGAAGATATTTGCCCCGCACTCAATTGAGAAGGGGGCATCCGGCACAGCCGCACCACGAGGCTACCTGCGCAATCCGAGCCGTTCGATGACGGTGTTGTAGCGCTCGATATTTTTGCGCTTCAAATAGTTAAGAAGCTGCCTTCGCTGCCCGACCAGTTTCAAGAGCCCTCTGCGCGAATGGTGGTCTTTTTTGTGGCTTTTGAAGTGCTCGGTCAAATAAGTGATTCTTTCACTGAGAAGAGCGATCTGTACCTCGGGAGAGCCCGTATCGGCGGGGTGCACTCTGAAATCGTCAATAATTTCTTTCTTCTTCTCTGGGGTCATTACCACGGCTGTTTTCCTCCTTGATGTTTAACCGGTGTTTTTTTGACAGGATTAACAGGATTAAGATTTTTCCGCACATCCTGTAACTCCAGTCTGAAATTTGTCTGCTTTTCCGGAACGTTTCAAATAATTACGCATCGATCCCGATTCCTGAAACAACTTCAGAACGGGAACACCCGCAGGCGGCGTGATCCGCCCGGAGCCCAATTGGGCCACCACAACGCAGCCAGCCGGTCCGTGCCCGTCACGATCCGCACAGCGTCAGACCAGGTGAAAAAGCACTGTTTCTGTTCTTTTTCCCATGCCGGATCGAGCTGTCCATTTCTCAGCCGGCCAAGGAACTTTTGGTCCCTCATCAAAGCCGCCGGCAAATGGGAAAGAGCTTCATTGAGGCCGATAATCCCCGCCGCTGCGGATAGAGCGGAAGTTTCTTCATCCATTCGAATTGCCTGCTGAAGGGTAAAAGGCCCTACGCTCGTGCGTCTGAGGGCCGACAGGTGCGCTCCGCTTCCCAATTTCCGTCCTATATCAGAGGCAAGCTGCCTGATATAAGTGCCCTTCGAGCAGCAGACCTCGATTACCGCCTCCGGCCACCTGAAAGATTGCAGCGCAATCGAGCGGATGCATATCCTGCGCTCGGGCAGCTCGACTTCGATCCCCTTGCGGCTGAGTTCATAGAGCCGGCGTCCATCGACCCTGACGGCCGAAAACCTGGGAACTGTTTGTACGCGCGCACCTAAGAAAGTTTGCAGCACCTGGATCAAATCTTTCTCGGAAAAGGTAAGCGCGCTTTGCCCGATCACCTTTCCGGTCCTGTCCAGGCTATCCGTTTCAACCCCGAAAAACAGGGTCGATCGGTAAACCTTGTCAAGCCCGGTGATCTGGTCGGCTGCCCGGGTCGCCTCGTTGAGACACAGTACGAGCACGCCCGTCGCAAACGGGTCGAGGGTCCCCGTATGGCCGATCTTGCGGGGTGCGAGCAGCTTCTTTATTTTGGCGGTCGCCCCGGCAGAAGTTATCCCCTCGGGCTTGTCCAAAATGAGAACGCCGCCCTGCTCCCCTCCAATCGTATGGCGGTCCAAAACCAATGCTCCCTGCTTCGAAAAGTTCCACCCTGGAACCTCAAAATCCCCCCTGCCCCCCTTTAGGAAAGGGGGGTGATTGGCACGGCTTTTCATGGTTTCAGGGTGTCCCAAAGGGACATGAACAACTGTCTCGAAAAGTTCATCGCGCGCAAAGGCGCCGCGCCTTGGCCCTACCACTTACACGGCGCACAAGGCGCTCTTCCACCGCGTTCATCCTTCCCATTTCACCAGGCTCAGTTTATGTAGCTTACGGCCTCGCCGATAAACATCGACCGGACCGAATGGAGGGTTCCGCGAATCCTGCATGCAGCCGCCTGCCTGTGTCCGCCCCCTCCGTGCCGCTGCGCCAGCCTGGCTACATCGATGCCTTCCCTGGACCGCAAGCTGACGTGAACCAATCCGTCGTTGACTTCCCGGAAAAGGATCGCCAGATCGGCCGATTTGACCGAGCGCAGGTGGTTTATGAATCCTTCGCTATCCATGTAGTAGGATGAGGACCCTGAAAGCATGGCGTGCGTCAGCTCTGCGGTCACTATCTTCGAGCCGGCATGGAACTCCACGGTCCCCAGCACCTGAGCAAGCAATTTCAGCTTCTCGGGAGTGGCTGAATCATAGACCTGGGTCGCTATATAGGCAGGATCGGCCCCCATTTCGACCAGAACTGAAACTATCTCGAAAACGCGCCTGTTCGTGTTCGAATGCCTGAACGAACCGGTGTCGGTCAGAATCCCCGTATAGAGCACCGATGACAAGGCCGCGTCAGGCGCAAGCGACAGGCCCATGCAAAGATCGAACAGCATCTCGCAGGTGCTGCTCGCCGAAGTCTCCACCCAATTGATGTTTGCAAAGGGCTTGCCGAGAACATGATGATCGATATTTATTATGAAAGGCACCCTCTTGATGAATCCCAAAAGCTCCTCGCCCACTCTTTCGAAATCACCGCAGTCAACAAGAATCGCCACTTCATAGACGGCTGATTCAAGCGGTCTGTTCGGGACCTCCCGTGCCTGCGGCAAGAACTCGAACTCCGGCGGAAACCGGTCCTGGGCATATACGTCGACTTTCTTTCCGAGGCGCTGGAGGATGAATTTCATTCCGAGAAGGGCGCCTATCGCATCGCCGTCCGGATGGACGTGGGTGGAAACCATAAATCGTTCGTTGTTTCGAATGGCCGAAATTAATTCCCGAATTTTCGAGGTTTTTTGCTCACTCATCCTTATGCAGTTCTTTCAGTAGTCTTTCTATTTTGTCGCCGTGTTCGAAAGAAGAGTCGTACTCGAACTCGAGTTGGGGAATATATCTCAAGCTCAACCTCCGGCCGAGTTCCACGCGGATGAAACCCTTTGCTTTGTCAAGCCCGGATGTTGCGTTCCTTTTCGCATCTTCGTCTGCGCTTCCCCCCATAACGCAAAAAAAAACCCTGGCGCGCTTGAGATCACCGGAAACCTCAACCCCGCTTATAGTAATGTTGGCTGCGCGAGGGTCTTTGACGCGCCGGAAGACAAGCTCCGCGATTTCCTTGTGGAGCAGGTCGGCTACTCTGTCGGAACGTTTATATTCCATATTAAACGCTTATTAATTCTATTTCGCGGCTGACCAGATCGGCCAGGCCAAGCGAATCCATGAAATCGATTATCCGGTCCAGGAGCGAATTCAACACGCGCCCATCGTTGCCGATGACGGCGATACCGATGGAGGCCTTCTGATGAATATCCTGGTCGGCAACTTCGGCAACCGTCACGTTGAAACGGCTGCGGCTTTTTTCCACCAGGCTTTTCACTATCTTCCGCTTATCTTTGAGAGAGCGGATTTCATAAAGCCTGAAGCTCACGAGAGCCACACCCACGGTCATGATCGCCTCACGAACCAGCCCTGCGCTCCTGCTCGGGTTCAAAGACCTGTTTTATTTCCTGAATTTCGTAGGCCTCAAGGATGTCTTTTTCTTTGACATCGTTGAAGTTTTCGATCCCGATACCGCATTCGAACCCGGCTTTGACTTCCTTGACATCGTCTTTGAACCGTCTGAGGGAGCCGATCTTTCCGTCATAGACGATCACATTGTCACGAAGAACTCTTGTCCTGGCGTTTCTTTCCACGCGGCCGTCGAGCACGGAGCAGCCTGCAATCATCCCAATTTTTGGAACATGGAAAGTTTGTCTCACTTCCGCCCTGCCAATCACGTTCTCTTTGTAGATTGGCTTGAGCATGCCGACTATGGCGCTCCTGATGTCATCGATGAGCTGATAGATGACATCGTAGTAACGAACGTCCACCGCTTCCTGCTCGGTCAGTTCCTGCACCTTCGTATCCGAGCGGACATTGAAGCCGATCACGATAGCATTGGAGGCCGAAGCGAGCATAACGTCGGTTTCGGTGACCGCACCGGTACCACTGTGAATGATGTTGACCTTGACCTCGGAGGTCGAAAGCTTGACCAGCGAATCGACGATTGCCTCCAGGGAACCGTGGACGTCGGTTTTGACAATGAGTTTAAGTTCCTTGACTTCGCCTTCCTGGATCTGATTGAACAGGTTTTCGAGGGTAATCTTGCCTCGAGCGGGAAAGCTCCTTTTCCCTCAGCTTGAGAAGCCTGTGCTCGGCGACTGCTCTGGCCTGCTTTTCATCGGCAAGAACGATAAAATCGTCACCCGCGTTAGGCACACCGGAAAAGCCGAGAACTTCAACCGGGATGGACGGCGGGGCCGCATCTATTCTGTTCCCGCGTCCATCGAACATATTGCGGACCCGTCCCGAATAAATTCCGCAGACATAAACGTCACCGGCCCTGAGCGTTCCTTGCTGAACCAGGACCGTGGCAACCGGCCCCCTGCCCTTGTCCAGCTTGGCCTCGATGACCCTGCCCCGCGCCCTCTTGTTCGGGTTGGCCTTGAGTTCAAGCAGTTCGGCCTGCAGGAGCACCATCTCGAGCAGTTCCTCGATGCCGGTCCGCTTTTTGGCAGATATTTCAACCATGGTGGTGGCCCCACCCCACTGTTCAGGGACGAGTCCCTGGTCGGAGAGCTCACGTTTGACTCTTTCGACGTTGGCGTTGGGCTTGTCGATCTTGTTTATAGCAACGATAATCGGGACCTCGGCGGCCCTGGCGTGATTTATGGCCTCGACCGTCTGCTGCATAACGCCGTCGTCGGCCGCCACCACCAGGATGACCGTATCGGTAACCTTGGCGCCCCTTGCGCGCATCGATGTAAAAGCTTCATGGCCCGGGGTATCGAGGAATACGATGTCACCCTTGTCCAGGCTCACGTGGTAAGCCCCTATGTGCTGGGTAATGCCTCCGGCCTCCCCTTCGATTACCTTGGTATCTCGAATCGCATCGAGCAGTGAGGTCTTGCCGTGGTCGACATGGCCCATGACGGTGACAACCGGGGGTCTCACGACCCGTTCTTCAGCGCGGTCCTCTTTGATCTGGAGCACTTCTTCTTCTTCAAAAGCGGTTTTTTCCACTTCGCATTCGAAGTCTGAGGCCACGAGCGCCGCCGTATCGAAGTCGAGGGCCTGGTTTATGTTGACCTGAAGCCCCAGGAGCATCAATTTCTTTATAACCTCGCCGGCCTTTATGCCCATCTGCCTGGCAAGACTTGCCACTGTAATGGCCTCATCTATCTTTATGCGCTTCTTGCCGACCTTCTGGACAACAGGCTCGGGTTTGATCACCTCTCTTAAAGCCGGTCTGCCCGCCCTGGCCCGGCCCCGGTCATCCTGAGCGGCAAGCTCTTTTTTCGTATAGAGGTCCTCCTTCTGGAAGACTTCCTTACGGCGGCCGGTTTTGGCCTTTTCCACCTCTTCGGGTTTGCGACGCTTCTGGTCCCTTAGAGCAGGATCGATAATTTCGGTCCCTCTGGCCATAAAGCGAGCGGCCAGTTCGGTGAGGTCCGGCTCCGTCTCCTCTTCGGCTTCCTCGGCCATGATTTCGGGAAGCTTGATGATCCTTGCCGGTTCCTCTTTTCTTGCTTTTTTGCGTCTTCTTTTCTTACCTCTTTTTCTCCCTCTTTCTTCTTCTTCCTCATCTTCGGCAATCGCGGCGCCCTTTGGCAAGGCAGCTCTGAGACCTTTGGGCTCCAGGGCAACGGGCTGAACCGGCGGCGGGACGACAGGTTTAACCCCGGGTTGAGGCGGCTCGACCACTGCGGTGGGTTTTGCCTCCTCTTTTGGTGTGGGCTCGGGGACTTGGAGTTCTTCCTTTGCGGGCGCCGGTCTGATTATCCTTGCGGCCTCGCGTTTCCGTTCGGGGTGCGGACCCGGTTTTACTTTCCCGGGGACTTCCTTGAGCTCCGGTGGTGCAGTCCCCTGCAGACCGACCTCGGCAGGGGCTTCCGAAGGCTGGGCGGCAGTGCCGGGCTGGGTCTCAACTGAGATCGGGACCTTGACCAGTGGTTTCTCCGGGCTTTCCACGACAGCTTGAGCCGGCAGTTGTTCAGCGGCTGGCGCCAGGGGTGCTTCAGGCTCCGGCTGCACATCAATTCTTTTGCGTCTTCGGATTACTTCCCGACCGATGCGCTTCTCTTCCACCTTTTCGGACGCAGGTCTTACTTCCGAAAACTGCTGCCTTATCTTGAGCACGGCGCTGTCGGTCAGCGTGCTCATGTGATTTTTGACCTGAAAGCCCAATTTCTCGATTCGGTCAATCAGGTCTTTATTGTCAATATTCAACTCTTTTGCGAGTTCATGCACCCTTAGTTTCGTCATGAAACCTTCCCCCTTTGGAACACTTTCTTCGATATTCATTTCACCTTCCAGCCGATATGGATCGGTTATTGCGTGTCCAGCACCACACAGAGTTGTTTGGCCCTGTTGCGGAAGGCCCGCTGGATTCGCCTGTGGAGGCGCAAATCGGGCAGACACTCCCGGCAGGCATACCCACCCCGTCCTTTCATCCTTCCCCGTGGGTCCGTCAAAACGCGCCCGCTTTCCGGGTCCAGGCCGAGGCGCACCAGTTCCCCTTTAGGCTTTTTGCGCATGCACGCAAGACATGTGCGCACAGGTATGTGGCCGCGCTTTGACAATCCGGTTTATCCTTCCTGAACATGGTCGGAATTGGTCTCTATCTCCTGCTGAGTTTCGGCGCTTTCTTCGGAAGCCTCCCCGACGCCCTCGTCCTCGTCTTTCTGGAGCAGTTTCCGGGCCTCGGCCCTCATTATTTCCAGGGTCGAAGCGGATAGACGGGTCGTGTCCTCGAGTTCGACCAGCGAGGTTTCCAGAAATTCTTCAAGAGAACCGATCCCGGATTCATACAGCTTATCGGCTATCTCGGTGGAAAGCTCGGGAATTCGCAGAAGCGACTGATATCCCGCCTGCTTCTGCCGTTCGTACCGGCTCTCGCTCTTCACGTCGATTCGCCAGTTGGTAAGCTTTGAGGCAAGGCGTACGTTCTGTCCTCTTTTGCCGATGGCAAGCGAAAGCTGATCGTCGGGCACAATAACTTCCATGCTCCGGTTGGCCTGATCGACAATGACCTTGGAGATAATGGCGGGAGCGAGGCCATTTACCACGAATTTGGCAGGGTCCATGTTCCATGGAATAATGTCTATTTTTTCGCCCCGGAGTTCCTGGACCACGTTCTGAACCCGGGTTCCCTTCATTCCGACGCAGGCGCCGACCGGATCGACGTCGGAATCTTTCGAGATGACCGCGATTTTCGCCCTGGACCCCGGTTCACGAGCCGCACTGATGATGCTCACGATACCTTCGCTGATCTCTGGCACCTCAGAATGAAAGAGCTGTATCAAAAAGTGCGGATGAGTCCGGCTCAGTACGATCTGAGGGCCCTTGCTGATCTTTTTTACATCCAGAACATATGATCTTATGCGGTCTCCCTGCCGAAACACCTCCCTTGGAATCTGCTCTTTTTGAGGCAGGATGGCTTCGGCCTGCCCGACATTTACAAGGATGGCGCCTTTGTCCACTCTTTGGACAATGCCGTTTACAATCTCACCCTTGCGACTCTTGAACTCGTCATAGACTACTTCCCTCTCGGCATCCTTCATCTTCTGGATGATGACCTGCTTGGCGGATTGCGCCGCAATCCGGCCCAGCGTCTCCGTATCCATCCTGATGCCCAGTTCGTCCCCGATCTCGCTCTCGCTGTCCAGCTTCAACGCCTCTGAGAGAAGCACATGCTTGTCCGGATCGCTCACCTCTTCGACGACCTCCTTGAACTGGAAGGCCTCGATCTCCCCGTATTCCTCATTAAAGGTGACATCCAGATCCAGCTTGGAGCCGTATTTCTTACGGATGGCCGATTTGATGGCCTCTTCAAGAGTCTGAATCAGGGTCTGGCGGTCAATGCCCTTTTCTCTGCTGACCTGCTCGATCAACCGCTTGAGTTCACTGGCCATAAGTACAAACTACCTCCCTGTTCAAGATAATCCTTTTCCCACGCCGCCGGTCAATGCGATTTGCGCTCCACGGATTCGAAATATAAGAGCCGAGCCCGCTCGATAAGGGGAATCGGTATCGAATAGCTCCTGTTGTCGCACTTGAGGACCACTGCCTCCCGGGAGGCATCCTTCAGTTCGCCTTTGAAGTTCCGGCGGTTCTGTACCGGGGATATCGTCCGGACTTCAATTATATCGCCAACGTACTTTTGAAAGTGCTCGAGCCTTCGCAGCGGCCGGTCGATACCGGGCGAGGAAACCTCCAGGTTGTAAGGGGTCTGGATCAAGTCGGCAACATCGAGCAAATCACCCGCAACACGACTTATTTCAGCGCAATCCTCGACAGATATTCCCCGATCGCTGTCAAGAAAGACGCGCAGCACCCACCCGGCTGATTCGCGGCGATATTCGATCCCGAGAATTTCCATGCCCCGGGCTGCGATCACCGGCTCAAGAAGATTCCATATTTCACCGATCAGTTCGTCTTGCTCTTTCAACTGCTGAGCCAATCTACGTCTTTGTGAAAAAAAAAAGCGGGTCACAGAACCCACTTCTTCCAGCAGACCGACAATGTTCAAATTCCAGTTAGGAACTAGCTTTAACTCAGAATCCAGAATAGTTGTCATCCACTGATCGAAGCAGGCATGGACTTGCACGCCCCCTCAAAAAGGGAAACCTTCTTCTCAAATAAAAGAAGGGAGCTTCTCGACCTGGAGCGGGCAACGGGATTCGAACCCGCGACCCCAAGCTTGGGAAGCTTGTGCTCTACCAACTGAGCTACACCCGCAAGTGAGCCAGAAAATAATATTTTACATGATCCGGCGGCGCCGGGTCAAGTAAAATTGCGGCCGTCAAGATGGCGATCCCGGCAGGTCTCATCCCGTTGAACCGATCACTGCGGGGATCCTATACTGCCGCATCCTGGAAAGAACTTATCAATACAACGCCTTACCTCATCGAGCCATTGCCTCCGTTGATCCGCCGTACTTGTAACCATGACGCTGAAGGTTCTACGGTAAAAGCCGGTGACGCCACAAAGGCCAAAGATGCAGTTGCGCCAAATTGTCTCGAGAGGATCTCCAAAGACACTTTTCTCCCTTTCAGGTTCGGTGTTGGACGTATTGAATACGATCGCCGTCTCGGCTTTCAGCAAACCTTTCGGTATCCCTTCGCCGGAATCGCCCTCAAGGAACTCGTATGCTACGCCGGCACGCAGCACTCTGTCGATCCAGCCTTTCAGCATGGCCGGGGGCTGGCCCCACCAGTTTGGATGAACCACAACAATACCCCGGGCTTCGGCGATTTGCCTGCAGTGGTTCATGATCGGCTCCGGCGCATGAGCGCTTTCAGGAATTTCCTCCTTGATCAGCAGTGGATCGAAGTTGTCCTTGTACAAATCATGGAAAGACACCTCATGTCCATTGCTCTCAAGTCGCTCGACCGCTGCGCGTGCTATAGCGTGCTTGAAACTGCCGTCATCGGGATGGGCAACAATGACCAATACCAAACTTAGTTCCTCATGGCCGATCGCCGGATTATAACGCAAGATGACATCTGTACAAGGCAATGTAAAGGCAACCTCCAGGCATTAGCCGTTCACCTATTTGCCGATTCCAATATCATTTTGGCCAACATTTCCGCGGTACCCATTCCCATGGTCCAGCCAAGGGTTCCATGGCCGGTATTGAGCCAGAAGTTGCGGAGCTTTGCAGCCCGCCCGCCCGCCCGGCCTACATAGGGAACGTTTGAAGGAGTGGCCGGACGAAGTCCCGTCCAGGCATTGAGGTGGCTCATAACCCAGTTTGGATCGTGATAATTCATCTTCGAGAAAAGGTCCGGGAAAAGCTCGGCCGATTTTTCAACGATGGGTTTTATGCGGTGGTAGGGAATCGATGTGTTCCAGCCGGCCAGTTCAGCCGTGCCGGCAATGCGAAAATGAGTCTCCAGGTTGCTGAATGCCAGCTTGTTTTCATCGTCTGTTAGAGAAACTTTCGGTGCGTGCTTTTCGTTTGACTCATCGAGAGGCACACTCATGCTGTAGCCCTTGGCCGGATAGATATTAAGAAAGATGCCCAGTCTTTGAGCCATGAGGGGTGAATACGATCCCATGCACAAGATGAAATCCCGGGCGCGGGACGAACCTTTTGATCCATCACTTAATCTCGTAATCTTTACTTCCTTTACTTCACTGCCCTCCGGAACAAGATCGTCTATGTTCGTACCGTAGAGAAAACGAACGCCGTATTTTGTCTCGCAGATCCTGGCCAGGGCCTGAGTAAAACGGCGCGCATCTCCGGATTCATCATCCTCCGTGAAGGTACCGCCGATTATGTTGCGATTGGCGGCGAGGGCAGGCTCGATTTCGCCGATCTCCTGCTTTGTAACGGGCCGGCGCAGGCAGCCGTACCTGGTCATCAGCTCGGCCGCGCGGCACGCATTGTCGAACTGCTCCCTGACGCGGTAAAAATTAAGGATCCCAAGGGATTTGCGCGCGTATTCCATTCCTTCGGCTTCGCTCACCTCCCGGTAGAGTTGGCGCGAGCGAAGAGCAATGTCAACGATCTCGATCGTGTTTCTGTCAGCGGCCGATCTGCGGCATTGCCAAAGCCACCCGGCAAGCCATACCCACTGCCTCCAGTCCAGGCGGGGAATGAAGTAGAGGGGACTTTCCCTTGCGACCAGCCACTTGAGGACCTGCAAGGGCGCGCCGGGGTGCGCCCACGGTTCGGCATGCGATACGGAGATCTGGCCGCCGTTGGCGTAAGTGGTTTCCAAAGCGGCATTCGACCGGCGGTCTATCACCTGGACCTTCCTGCCCTCTTTTGCCAGAAGATAGGCCGTAGTGACCCCTATAATGCCTGCGCCCAAAACGATGGCATCAAAGCCGCCCGAGGACGGCTTCACAGACTCGGTTTTAACCTCGTTTCCCGCCATGATACCGGCCTCCCGCCCACATCATACGAAGTTGCGTTAAAGAGAGTATTAAATCGGAATCATTGCCCCGCTCTTTTGCGTTAGTCCAACCTCGCGGAACGCGGACCCTGCACATTACATAAAATAAGCTGTCCTCGATCGGATATAAATCCGGCGGGGCACAATAGTGAACAGGGAGCAGTGGACAGCCAGACCCTGTGCCGCTTATAGTGCATGATTACGGGAAATTTGGTAATATGGATTTGGGCTACCAGCTTCAGGTGCGTTTTATTGACTGCCGGCAAGGAAAGGAAACGATCACCGTGCATTTTGTCGTTATCGGCACAGGAGGGATTGGCGGCTACTATGGCGCGCGACTACAAGCCAATGGCCAGCGAGTTACCTTTATTGCCAGAGGAACTCACCTGCAAGTGCTACAAAACCGAGGGTTGCGCGTTAACCATCCCGAATGGCGATTCGAGGCCCCGGTAAGAGCTTGCTCACTGGAACAATTTCTCCAAAGCTCCTTATCACCCGAAGCGGACCTGATCATTGTCTGCGTCAAAGCGTTTGACACCGAGGCCATCGCCCGCCAGCTTGCAGAGCGGCTCGGGGAGTTGTCCACCCGGGTGCTGTCGCTACAAAACGGAGTGGACAACGAAGCCGCGCTGGCCACACACCTGGGCGTGGAGCGGGTCCTGGGAGGGCTGGCCGTGCGGATCGGCTCCCACCTGAGCGCACCGGGCGTCATCGACGCGGTTGGGCCGGCGCAGGTGATGATGGGCCAATGGCCGACGGCTGCGGCGGCCTGTGAATCGACAGAACTGCTCAAGCAACTGGATGCTGTTTTCAACCAGGCCGGGATTCCCACCCGAGTGACCGACAACATTCGACTCGAACTGTGGCGCAAGCTGGTCATCAACAACGGCGTGAACCCTTTATCCGCCCTTACCCGCCTGGATACCGGCACGCTCATGCGCGACCCCGGCCTGTCTCAAATTGTCTATGGACTGATGGCCGAAGCCACCGCCGCAGCAGCAGCCGACGGGGTGCCGCTGGCCGAAACGGACTGCCGGGAAATGTTCGAGTTGGTCCGCCATTTCGACCCGATAAAAACCTCGATGCTGGTGGATTTCGAGCACCACCGCCCATTGGAGTTGGAACAAATCTGCGGGGCGGTCCTATCCCGATCGCGGCAATTGCAGCGCGAAGCGCCCTACACATTCACCATCTACCAACTGCTGCGGCGGCTGGCCATCCTCCCGCATGGTCCAGCGCCGCGTCCCGTAAATTCAACGTGATTGGACATATCTTTGGAGAGACGCATGACAGCCAACAATCGCACAGAAGGCAAGTTCCGTGTCGAAGAAGACTCCCTGGGGAACGTCGAAGTTCCGGCGGATCACCTGTGGGGCGCCCAGACGGAGAGGTCGCGCCGCAACTTCCCGATCGGCGTGGAGCGCTATCGCTGGGGCCGGCCCGTGATCCGCGCCCTGGGCATCCTCAAGAAGTGCGCGGCCCTGGCCAACGGAGAGCTGGGCCAGTTGCCGCGCGAGAAGGTGGACCTTATAGTGCGGGCCGCGCAGGAGGTGATCGACGGGAAGCTGGACGGCGAGTTCCCGCTGGTGGTGTTCCAGACCGGGTCGGGCACCCAGACCAACATGAACGCCAACGAGGTGATCGCCAATCGGGCCATCCAGCTCGCCGGCGGGGCCGTGGGGTCGAAGAAGCCGATCCACCCCAACGACGATGTCAACCACAGCCATTCATCCAATGATACCTTCCCGACCGTGATGCACATTGCCACGGTCGAGCAGGTGGATGCCCTGCTGACGCCTGCGGTCCGCAAGTTGCGGGATACTCTGGAGGGCAAGGCCGGGGCGTTTTCCCATCTAGTGATGGTGGGCCGGACCCATCTCCAGGACGCCACACCCTTGACACTGGGCCAGGTGATTTCGGGCTGGGTGGCGCAGCTCGACCAGGCGCTGGAAGGGGTCGCCCTGAGCTTGCGGGGCGTGTACGCCCTGGCGATCGGCGGGACGGCGGTGGGCACCGGGCTGAACGCCGACCCGCGCTTCGGCGAGGTGACGGCGGGCAAGATCGCCGAGGAAACGGGAAAAGCTTTCGTCTCGGCGGCGAACAAGTTCGCCGCCCTGTCGGCACACGACGCGATGGTGAGCGTGAGCGGCGCACTGCGCACCCTGGCCGGCGCCCTCATGAAGATCGCCAACGACGTGCGCTGGTACGCCAGCGGCCCGCGGGCCGGCCTCGCAGAGCTGAAGATCCCGGAGAACGAACCGGGATCATCGTTCATGCCCGGGAAGATCAACCCGACCCAGTGCGAGGCACTGACCATGGTGGCCGTGCAGGTGTTCGGCAACGACCACGCAGTGGCCTTCGCCGGCTCCCAGGGAAACTTCCAGCTCAACTTTTACAAGCCGGTAATCCTGCACAGCGTCCTGGAGTCGATCCAACTGCTGGCCGAGGCCGCCCGCTCGTTCAACGATCGCTGCGCCGAAGGCATCGAGCCGAACGAGAAACGCATCCGTGAGCACCTCGACAACTCGCTCATGCTCGTTACGGCGCTCAACCCGCACATTGGCTACGAGAAGGCGGCGCAGATCTCCCTCAAGGCGCATCGCGAGGATCTTACACTGCGCGAGGCCGCGCTGAGGCTGGGATTTCTGAGCGCCGAGCAGTTCGACGAATGGGTACGGCCCGAGGAGATGACGCACCCGCTCGCGCCGCGAAGCTGACAACGCATCCACAAAGTACTATATGAAAATCGATGCCCTGTGTATGTTCTGGAGAGCGAACAAAAGAGGGCTGCTCAGTCGCAGGGAGGCTGTGAGGTGAAATGCAGTTTGATTATGAATTGGCCGGCTGTTTGCGGGATGATAATCCGGACTGCAGATAAACTCTGAGCGCCTTGAAGTATCGCACCCCCCCCAACTGCATCATGGCCTCCCTTGAATGCAGACGCGCTCCTACGTAGTCTTTTCGGGCGAGCAACTGCTTCGCGATCTTATATCGCAAGTTCGCAATTCCCTTGCGTATTTCGCTGTCCAAAGAGAAATCCAGGCCGGCATTCATCGTTTGGGCGGCAAATATTGCCCTGTTGAAACCATCGATCCTGTCCAACCTGGGCCAATCGCCCCGGTCGTGAACCCGGTAGGTGGACAGGACCTCATCGATATAGCCCGCCGGCCCGAATTGCGCGTTCAAAACATAGAGCGGCCAATCCTGCATCGGCAACGTATAGTACCAATCGGGAAAATCATCGAACAGACCAGCCCGAAAAACCATCGAACCAGCGCAGATCGAGTTTCCCTTGACCAGGTCCTTCAGATAAAGGAAGGGCTTTCGCGGCCTGGAATAATAGGGACGCGTTCGCCCGGTTGCCTCATCCAGGACATGTACATTATGATAGCAGCCGGAGCATTCCGGGTGAGAATCGAGAAAATCCGCCTGCTTCCGGAGTTTAAGCGGGGAGTTCCAGAAATCGTCCCCATCGAGCATGGCAATATAGCGGCCTTGACACGCCCGGACCGTTTCCGCGAAATTCCTCACCATCCCCAGGTTTTTGTCGCGAAAGATCGGCCGAATCAGGTTGGGATATCTTTTCTGATAATCGGCAATTATTAGTCGGGATGAATCCGTCGAACAGTCCTCCCCGACCACCACCTCGAAGTCGAAATTCGTCCGCTGCGCCAAAACCCCATCCAGGGTCTGGGCGATGAAGCCTTCGCAGTTGTAGACGATAATGCAGACGCTTAGTTTCACGTCGCCTCCACTCCCGGGGTAATGCTCCTGCTTACTGAATTTAGTCGATTATACTGAAAGCCTTCACGGCTTCAAGAGGTTTCTCTCAGCAAGACAGCACCAGTCGAATGAGCCGGGGACCTGCGGTGCGATCGCTGCTGCTCCAAAAGAGTTGCACTCAGATCAAATCCCGGTTTTAAGACGTTCCGCATAAAATGGATGTACCTCACCTTTGTATTGTGCTATTTCCGCCCCAATGTCATAGGGCACGGCATTAAAATGGACGGTACCGGTTTCGAGGTCCAGCACCGCATATTGAGAAGCTGGATTGTGGTTACGAGGCTGGCCGACTGATCCGGGATTGATAAATGTGGTCTTCGTTTTTCCACGACGCCCTTTCGGCGGGGGGTCGGAAAGGAATTCTATACCTCTCACTCGGGGCTCGCCCTTGCGGGGCTGTGTATCAACAGGCTTCGCTCATTTTAGGCTCACGGATTCAGGTTCTATTTTAGTTAAATTAGGCCCTCAATTTGGCCTGTATTTTCAGCGAACACTCCATTATTCACCGGATTAAGCGATTGGGGAAATTGAGCAATTTTGCGGTGGGTCACATAGTTTTCCCGATTCACGATTCACCATCCACTGGTTTTGCATTTTGCCCTCCGCCGGGCTCTTTGACAACATGCTCAAACCGCATTTCACCTCACAGCCGGCCAGCCCGTGGCTTTTACGAACAGCTTGAAAAAGGGCTTGACTGATTTATACAGCGGATACGCCAAAAAAAACCGGCGAACCGAAAAACAAGCCCCAATCTTCTCCACGGCCCGCTTACGATCTATCTTACCTTTTTTCGCCAATCTCCAGAATTGATACACCGCATCGATAATGAGGTAGTGTTTAACAGCCCGCCATCCGAGGATGTTGGGCCGCCAAACATAATCCTGGAGCAAAAGCACATTATCGTGCAGAGCGATCAAGTTTGCCACATTCTCGTTTGTTATCTGCCGCGGGTGAACCCTATACGATGTGAGCGTCTCATCAATAAAAGCGAACCTGCCCTTCTCAAGAAGATGGAACCAAAATTCTATATCAAGAGCGTGGGTATATCTTGGGCTGAATCCCCTACCGGAATCCACCCTTCTGAACATGACCGCCGAAGGCTCGCCGATATAGTTTTTCAGTCTTAACAGGCAGTAAGAGATAATCTTGTGCCCATCGGCAGTAAAGGACCCTCTCCCAAACTCAGAAACGACATGCACAAGACGGGATTGCGAATCGATAATATTTCGCGCCGAACTGACAAGGGAAACCGATCGGTCGCAGTCCAGGACTGACACCATTCTGCCAAGACACTCCGACGAAGCGAGCATATCATCGGCATGAATGAACTTGATGTATTCTCCCCTCGCCTTTGACAGGCAACAGTTACAGTTGTCGGTTTGGCCCAGGTTACACTCGTTTGTCTCGAAAATCAGCCGCTGGTCCGAAAGATATCTCTCGACTACCTCGACCGTATTATCCTTGGAGCAATCATCCAGAATGATCAGCTCAAAATCGGTAAAACTCTGACTTAGCACCGACTCTATCGCAAAAGGAAGATAATCGGCGTGATTATAGGTGGGTATACACACGCTGACTTTGGGCGGGGTCTGCATCTTTTCCATCAAGTTCCACCGACTCCGGTCGAGGACGAATTGGCCAGCGACAAGACTCGGTCGGCAAAGTCGTTTGAGAAATCCTGCCAGCTCCGCGGGCGAAAACGAGTTCGAATCCACTCCGATTCCGAGACCAGGACAGACGGATCTTCGAACCGCCGGAGAATCTCCCGGCGCCATGTCATGAAATCGAGCGGGTCCAGGTGTGTTGCCAGTCCCTGACCGGCTTCCGGCATGGATGACGTGTTCGAAGCCAGACAAGGCTTGCTATGCTGCAAGCTTTCGACTATCGGCAGCCCCCAGCCTTCGTACAACGAAGGATAGAGCGTGAATTTCGCGTGCCCGTAAAGCCAACTAAGCTCCGCATCATCTACACTGTCAAGAACAATGATCGAATCCAGCACCTTGGGGTCCGTGCGAATTTGAATCAGGAGGTCGTCGGTGAGCCAGCCCTGCGAGCCGACCAGCACCAACCGGGGAATACTATCCCTTCCTTCTTCTGCAAAGCGACGCCAAAGCTGGTAGAGCAACTGGTGGTTTTTACGCACTTGTATAGTGCTTACGCTGAGCACATAGCCGCGTGACAGGAGATCTTCGGGCATTCCGGCCGGCTGTCGGTCACGGGGTGCAGGTGAGTTGGCGCCGAGGTGAATGACTTCCATTCGGTCGGGTTTGACTCCCACCGCGGAGGCGAACTCCGCGAAGTCTTCACTCGTATTCCGCGAAATGCTCAGCACCAGCGAAGCGCGCCGAGCAGCCAGTTCGGCCAAACGGAGAAAACGAGAGACGGCTTGCCCGCTTTGGTACTGATGGGGAAAACGCCAGGGAATCATGTCGGCGATCAGGACTACCAGGCGGACTCCAGCCCGATTGATCATCTTCTCCAGGACCGTGGCATCCACCATGTCCCACGTTGCCCCACTGAGCACGAAGATATCCCCGGGGTTAAAGCGGACCAATTTGGTATCCCACGGGAGCCACTGTCTGGCATGTCCCAGGGTCCTCCGTGAACCGACACGAATTCGGCGTTCGATCTCCCGTAAAGCCCGAAGCGGCGGGTTCTTTCGTGGTCGGCGCGCCCCGTGACCTCGCCCTCCGGATTGACCGTAGTCTGCCAACAGCGCCTCCACATCGGCTCTTGCCACCTTCTCCATGACATTTTGATAGCGATTATAGTAACTGAAACCGACTCGTTCCGCATCGAGCTTCAATGCCCCGTTTAGTACGTGCGCTTCGGCTCGGGACAAACCAACCGGGGATTGGTTGCGCCATCGCTTGATCATGGTGGCATCGAACCAGATTACGGGAGACCCCATCGTTTACTGACTCCTCAAAAGACTGATGCCTAAAGCCATTATAGCATAGCCGGAACAGATCGGATTTGCCCCGACCAGGTCCTTCAAATAAAGAAAAGGCTTCGGCGTTCTGGAATGGTAGCGGCGGGTTCGCCCGTTCGCCTCATCCAGGACATGCACATTATGATAGCAGCCGGAGCATTCCGGGTGAGAATCCAGAAAATCCGCCTGCTTCCGGAGTTTAAGCGGGGAGTTCCAGAAATCGTCCCCATCGAGCATGGCAATATAGCGGCCTTGACAGGCCCGGACCGTTTCCGCGAAATTCCTCACCATCCCCAGGTTTTTGTCGCGAAAGATCGGCCGAATCAAGTTGGGATATCTTTTCTGATAATCGGCAATTATTCGTCCGGATGAATCCGTCGAACAGTCCTCTCCGACCACCACCTCGAAATCGAAATTCGTCCGCTGGGCCAAAACCCCATCCAGGGTCTGGGCGATGAAGTCTTCGCAGTTGTAGACGATAATGCAGACGCTTAGTTTCACGCTACCTCAATCGAGTCAAGACCCGGAAGTTGTGCACGAATGTGGTTGACTGCGCTCGGCACGGAAGAAATGCTTCATCTGTGCGGGTTACTGCGGTAGTCCGGCATCCGTGGTTACTGTCTCGGAAAGAATACGCGTATACTCCCCGATCATCCGTTCAAGAGAAAACCTGTCACAGGCGACCTGCCTTGCCATCTCGCCCATCGTGGCCCTGAGGACCGGATCGGCTAAAATCTCCAGGTATTTGGCCAAATTCCGTATGTCTCCGGACTTATACAAAAAACCGTTCACTCCATGCTGAATCTGCTCGGGTGTCCCACCCACTTCGGAGGAGACCACCGGTCTGCCCATTGCCATTGCCTCGATAATCGAGAGCGGGAAGGCCTCTGCTCCGGATGTAAGCGCAATGCAGTCGCAAATTGACATGAAGCTGCGAATATCTTTCTGAAAGCCGGTTATAATCACATCTTTCTCCAGGGCCATGAATCGAATGCATGCTTCCAGACCCGACCTCTCAGGTCCGTCGCCGATTATGATCCCCTTGGCGTCAAGTCCTGCCGACCTGAGCCTTCCGATGGCCGCGATCAGGTCAGTGTGTCTCTTTGCTAAGTGAAGACGGCCGCACGTACCCACCACATAGGCCGTTTCATCGAATCCAAGCTTGCGGCGAAATTCAATTTTCGACTCGCGAGAATACAGGTCAAGATAATGATCGACATCAATGCCGTTGTGGATACATATGGACTTTACGGGTTTCATCAAGCCACCCGAAAGCCAGCTCTTCCGTTGTGCCTCGCTTACAAAAATCACCAGATCGCAGCGGTTGAAGAGTGGTCTGTACAATACGAAATTCTTCAGCCGCTGATACCTGGTGACTGGTGTGGACACGTGGACCGCCTGGATGATCCGGAATTTGCGCCGAACAAGTTTTCGCGCCAGAAACGCATAAAGCATCGGACGCTGGTTAATGCAGACCACTGCATCTATCTTGTCCCTTTCTATATTGCGCGCGAGGTAAAAAGGGAGTCCCGATGACACAGCGTTTGTCCCGCCGTAGCAGGAAACAGATTTCAACCTGTTTTGTTCCAGTTCGCCAAGGAGCCCCTCCTTTTTGCGCAGGTAGGTGAGGGAGAGCGAAAACCTGGATGTATGGATCTCGTTTAGGAGCGTTACTGCCAGCTTTTCAGCGCCACCTACCGTAAGGGAGTTCAAAATGAACATGATGTTCGCCGGGCCAGGCATATCCCTCCTCAATCTTCAAGGTCTTTTCCATCATGCTTGATGCCCGTTTGATACAACTATTACATGCAGCGGGAAAAGTGTAACCAGGCACTGTCCGGTTAGCAAACGAAAAGTTATCGAGCGGATTTCCCGCCCCCAAAAGGCCATTTTCCAATCCAAGGAGCATAGTAGGGCGAATGGGAAACTCAACGTCTGATACAGAGTTGCGTTCAAGATCGAAGTAATGGAAAAGAACGGGGGAATGTTTCCCGCGCACCCGCCAGAGTTTGCCCCGGATCGTGTCCGGGGCGGGCTCGACCCCACCTCCCTGTTTGTGTCCGTTTCGGAATGCTGTAGAATAGGTGATAAGCACAGGCCCGTTAACAGGGACGAGAAAAAGAGTTTTTATGGCAAGTGCATCGAGGAATTTGCTCAGCGAAATTCATCGAAGAATCGGAGGGAAGCTATGCGCCGTATCGCGGTGGTGCTCCCCGCAATCTTCTTTGTTCTGCACTTTTTCCTTTTACCCGCTCTGGCCGGGCCTCCGTTTCTTACAGACGATCCCGAACCCGTAGAATACAAGCACTGGGAAATATATCTTGCATCCCAAATCCGAGGAAGAGCATGGGGCAGTGGGCATGACGGCCCCGCACGTAGAAGTCAACTACGGGATAGCCCCCAATTTTCAGCTTCATGTCATCGCTCCCATGGAATACGTCAAACCCGCCGGGGTGCCCTCTCATTATGGTTATAGCGATACGGAGCTGGGGGTCAAATGGCGTTTTTTTGAAAACGAAGAGGCCAGGTTCATGGCCGGCACCTTTCCTCTTCTCGAAGTTCCAACCGGCGCAGAATCAAGGGGGCTGGGCAACGGTTATGTCCAAGTGTTCTTACCCGTCTGGCTTCAGAAAGGTTGGGGGCCATGGCTGACGTATGGCGGAGGCGGCTACTGGATAAATCCCGGCGATGGGCACGAGGATTTTTGGTTTTTTGGATGGCTGGTTCAACGTGATTTAAACAAGTATTTTACTCTCGGGGCGGAGCTTTTCTACGAAACTCCACGCGAGACTGACGATGAGCGCCATTTTGGGTTTAATATCGGCTCCATAATCAATATAACTGAAAATCACCACATTCTCCTGTCTGCCGGCACAGACATAATCGGCCCTACCGACTTTTACTCCTATATTGCCTATCAGCTCACCTTTGGGCCAGAAAAGGAGGCGGGACCGGCCGAGGCGCATTTGACGCAAGTCGGGTTACGGATGCCGGAAGCAAGAGACAGGTAAGTTTGTAAGCGCCCGGTGAAGCTCATCTTGTAAGTCAAATCCAAGCCTGCCATGATCTTCTGAAAAACAAAGCAGGAGGTCATGCGATAAAATGAGCGCCTATAAAGAAGATTACGCAAATACTCATTTTTCCACAGATTTTTTGATTGTATAGGAATTAGGGTTTTTGTCACGCCCACCCGCGTTGTGTTTTTCACTTGTGCCTGTAGCAGCAATATGGGATAAACAGCGCGTTTTTGAGAAGGAGATATTTCTATACAGAAAAGGTCATGAGGGCCAGCAGTCATTCCCGCTTAGAGCGGGAACAGGGTATGTTTGTCAAGACACGAAGGCAATGGGTTGCCGCTTTAGCGCAATGACCTTGATGTCAATTCATCGTATTTTCTTAATCATCCGAGGATTTTCGGTTTAGAGGGGCTTCCCGGGCTTTTCAGGAGTTTTTTCCGGCAGAACTCTACCCCCAAAAGGGGGGTTGCGGATGCATTCCGTCCAACCGGATGCATTATTCGGGTTAACCATGAGTGCAAGAGATTTAGTTGTTCCAGGGCTTATTCCACACACCCCCGGTGAGTCCGATAAGGGCCTGCACGGTCGCGATTACCTGCTGATCGGGCTGTTGGCATTTTTTCTGTTTGGTTACTGCCTGGTGAGCGGCAAGCCGCTGACAATGCATGAAGCGCGCCTGCCTCAAACCTCAATCGAGATGATGGCCTCGGGCGAATGGCTGCTGCCTCACAGTGGTGGGCGGCCATGGTTGGAAAGGCCTCCTTTTCCTCATTGGTTTGTGATTGCTGTCGGGCACGTATTCGGGCGTCTGGATCGGGAATGGATTGTACGAATACCGTCGGTATTTATGGGCACCCTGATCCTGATGCTAACGGCATGGATGACGACGCGACTTCTGGGGCGTGAGACCGGTTTGCTAAGCGCGCTCCTGCTTGCCACCATGTATGAATTTTATTTTTATTCCGGGCAGGCGGAAGACGATATTTTCCTCGCAGCACTGGTGGCGACCTGCTTTGCGCTATTTACAGCAACGGAATTTCCTTCGCGGGACAAAGAGCCTGACCATCGCCTCCATTTTTTGGGGAATCGACCATTGACGGTATGGGGCTTTTTTGCAGTCCTCGGAATGACCAACCTGGCAAAGGGCCCGCTGGTGGGCGCCGTGCAGGTAGTGAGCACGGTCGGGTTGTTCCTGATTCTGGGCCGCAAACGCGAACGGATTATGCGATATGTGTGGTCCTGGGGATGGATATTATTTATCGCATTAACCGTGGCTTGGCCGGTGGTTGCGTACCGGGCCTATCCCAGCGTCCTGGATAACTGGATCTATGACTACCATGGGCCGTTTGGCAGGGAGCCCTGGTGGTATTATCTGTATGCGGTGCTTTGGACTACTGCCCCATGGACGATTGCAGTGCTTGTGGGGTTTGTCGAAACCGCCCGTGAAGCATGGAGAGATCGCACCGGCCCATACCGGTTTCTTTGGTGCTGGGGGCTTGCGCCGGTCATGATCCTGTCGATCCCTGCCCGTAAGCATCACCACTACCTGGTGCCGGCGCTGCCGGCATTTGCCGCAATGGCCGCATGTGGAATCAAGAACATCAAGGCATGGCTGTTCCGCCATCGGCTTAGGGTTCCCTCCGCCATACTTGCCGGGGTGTTGATAGCCCTGGCCGGGGCGGCTGCTTTGAGCGTAGCGGCAATACACGGTAAGATACACGGTCCACTATGGGCTACCGTCGGTCTGGGCTTAACCTGGTTGGGATTGGTCGCCGGAATCGGCTACGGGTGGCAATGGCAGAACGGCAGCATTATTCTCGGCACGATACTTGTCGGGATCGTTATTGTGGCGGCCTGGGGGCAAAGTATTCTGGCGACTGCACCAGGGCGCGGCATCGAAAATGTGGAATTTATCCGCAAGGCAAATGAACTCGCGCCTCTCGATAAGCCGCTGATGATCGTGGCCTCAGGCTCCCTGGACTTCTTCCGCAACCAGTACTATTCACGCAAAAATGCGGTGCTCCTGCACAATGTGACCTTTTTGCGAGACCAGCGCATCAAAGACTCGGAGGTCTATGTAATAGGCCACTACTACGAGCGGCATTTCATCGCCCGGGAACTGGGGACCTGCTCAGTGCTGCTGTCCGGTAAAGATCCCCGGCAGACGGCGGAGGAGCGCTGGACTCTGTTCAAGGTGACTTTCAGGCCAGATTTGGTGCGATATCCGGTTCCCCGAGTGTCGGTCCTGCAGGCTTTGGAACGCGGTGAGGGCGATCAGGCGGGTCCTTATTGCGGCCCACCACCCTGAGCGCCCAAAGGCCCACCGCTTTCTAACGATCAGCTCGAAATATTCAAAGATTACGCTCCGGCCTACTGTCTGTAGGATCGGTCGCAACAAATATTCCCTCCGCAGCTATGTCAATGTCGCTACTCTATTGGGAAAGGGATTCCAGACGCTCGCGGGCGCCCTCAGTTGCGCGTGAGGCCGATTCCAGTTCCCGTTTCAACCGGTCCGATTTCTTATCCAAGCTTTCCTTTTCATGAAGGGCGGCCTTCAGCTTGTCTCTCAACCAACGGTGCGCGTTTACCGCAGAGACGCAGAGGGCGCGGAGAATGGCTACAGTTTAAGTGGCTCCATCAAGAAGCTGCTGATATCTTTAATTTTGCCATGGACCCCGAGAGCGCTTCCTCTGCGGTCAACGGTTATGCGTGATGCTCAACCGGCCCCGAAGCAAACGGATATTGCTTTCCGCCTCCTCGCGGCCCGGTAACAGCGTTGCAGGGTCCAGACCCCGACAACAGGTGAGAACGGCCTCTTCGAATTCCGGATAACGCATGGCCCTTGCAAAAACTGCAAGAAAGCTCTCAGACCAAAAAGGGGTTTTTTACAACCAAACCGTCAAGCCGAAACGCATTCTGAAGGTCTTCAGAAAGCACAGTCGAGCAGCCGGCGGATTTTGCCGCCTGCAGTATCAGGGCGTCCCAGAAGGAAAGAGAGTATTTACGATGGAGGTGGACGGCGGCTATGACCATATCGAGATCGGCGACCACAACATCCATGGCGGACATGAATTGCATGAACCGAAGAGCATCTTCCGTCGGAATGGGTCTTTCGAATTTTCGGGCGGCTATCTGTGCCAAGTCAATTTGGCGCGCCGTCCAAATCCCCAATTCAGACCCCTGAAAGTACGCTTCGCATAGGTTCAGCTATCCATTGCCTTCGATTTACATCTGTGTCAATAATGCCTTGATATTTCAGATCGTTAATTTCTGAGATGAGAGTCGAAGCCCTCAGTGCGCTGTCACCCGATCCAAAGGATATTCACCTCATCCTCTAACGGCTTAAACTCCGGGTTGCCCGTTACGAGTTGGGCTTTTCTCTCGCTTGCAAGCGCCGCGGCAAAACAATCGGCATATGCAATCTTCCCTTTAGCCTTGAACGAAGCGGCCCGGCGAGTGAGGTCCCAGTCTGCGTCCACGATTGCGATAGACATCTCACGAATCTCGCGCAGCTTCTCTTCTGCAGTCTCCTCTGAATAACCGCGGGCGATGCTGTACCAAACCTCTCCCAAGTTGATAACGGACATCAGGAGTTTCTCTCCACTCTTCTCAGCCTGAACCAGCAGCTCATATACCCGGTCGGCTCCCGGCTCATCCTCGAAGAACGCGATGAGAGCATAACTATCGAGGACTTTTAGATCGCCCATGTTACTTCTCCTTTTCCACGGCGCGATCAGCCATCAAGACTTTCAGTGCTGTTTTTCTTTTAAGCGAACCACGGAGTTTACCGTAAAGCGCCTCTGTGACAGGTTTGAGAATGATGCGTTCTCCATCATCGTAAATTTGAATTTTAGTGCCCGGTTTGATGCCGTACTTTCGCCGCAGGGACGCAGGGATCACAATCTGTCCCTTGACTGTAATATGGGATTCCATAGCACTTGCCCCCTTTTTCCTACCTTTTTTAATGAATCATACCTGATGCCGATGGGTAAGTCAATTGGACACGTGTGTTACCATTGCTCTAAGCAGCCGCGATTCGCTGAGGACGTATCTCTCATCCGCTTCGGAAATCGGGCTTCCCGTTCCCCGCTTCCAAAAGTGATTGAGCGATTCATTTTATGCCTCGTAAGATGGACTAAGAGTAATATATTAATTAAGAAACGAACTTAATTAAGGTGGCGGCACGAACATTTCGAAAACTGAAGCGCGTTCGCGGTGCGAGGAGCAGCGGCAGCCCACCCGCCGCGCGCAACCCTTGCCAGCTCGCGTTCTCTGCGACTCTGCGGTGAATTCGCTGCACTTTTTGCTGTTTTCACAGAAAATAAAATCCCAACCGGGTTTAAGAGAAATCAATAGATTGCGGTTGGAATCCTCGCAGCACTTGGGGTCGTGAACTCGGATAAAGCCGCCAAGATGATCTTTTGCGGGGAGCTTTCGCTCGACGGCAGGGTAAAGCCTGTTGCCGGATGCCTGCCGATGGCTATCCGGGCGTGGGACTGCGGCTACAGAGACATCATCCTTCCGGCGGTAAACGCGTGTCGTGGTCCGGGAATCGATAGGCCGCCGTACTAAACGCGGTAGCGGTGCGCCCGGTAAATCATCTTTCGGAGGCCGTCGAATGTCTAAACGGCCGATCGGAGTTGCCGGCCAGCAAGGCCGACCTGGATTCGATACGGAATGCCGCCTCTCCCGATGAGCTGGATTTTGAAAAGGGCCGGGAGCACGCGAAGCGAGCGCTCGAGGTCGCCGCCGCCGGTTGTCAGAATGTGCTAAGGTTATAAGGTATTTATACGAAGTTGCGTTCAACAGAGTATTAAAAGCGTTTAAAAACGTGGGGAGCTGTGCCCCGGCCTGTTGCCTAAAAGGTTTTTGAAACAGCCAAATATCTCCAACCAGGCGATATGGCCTGAAGGGGTTTGTAAAAGAAACATAATAGCCGGGAAAATGACCCCACCCGAGTAATCAAAGCGATTGTGCGTGCCACCCCATAAGGGGGTTTCCCCCTTTTTGGCATTGCCATTGCCACTGCCTTGGCAATGCCTGGCTCTTTGACATATCGAACAAGAATCAGAATGTTCTGAATGGCGGCTGTGAGGTACTCCTGGATCTGTACTCTCCACAGCCTTCTCCAGCGGGCTCGTTTGAACCCCAGTGGCACGGCCCTGGCAAAGCTTCTTTCCATAAGGTGCTTGCGAGTCCTTATGTCCCTTCTGGACGCGGGCTTCAGTGCCTTTTCGCGCATATACTCAATTTCGTCATATCTGAGATGGCGCTGTATGGTTCTGCCCTTCCTGGAGGCTGTGGTGCACCGATGGCGAAGCGAGCATGCTTTGCAGACCTTCGTTAAACACCGGTATTCGAAGGCGGTATTTTTTTTGCTGTATTTTCTACAACTTAGCAGGTTTCCCGCAGGACACAGGTAGGTGTCATCCTGCGGATTGTAGCTAAACAACTCATCAGAGAAGATGCCCTTTTTCTTGTGGGTGGTATTAAGTGAAGGGATGTGAGCCTCTATGCACCGATCATGGCACTCAAGATAGTTTTGGGCAGTTCCATACTGAGAGTCTGCGACCACCACCCGGGCCTGTCTCCGAGTGTTTTGGCCGTGTTCATCAATGAGCTCGGAGAGCATATGGCCCTCGTTGACATCTCCGGGGGTAACTTCGGCAGCGGTTATGACTTCAGATTTGACATCAACTGCCCGGTGGACCTTGTAGGAAGGCTTGGCAGGCCCCCTTTTGTGGCGGACAATCGCGGCATCGGGATCGGTTGTGGACATACGGGTACTGTTGACCAGTCTGCGATCCTCACCCCCTTGGCAGTCATCGTCGAGCCGGGTCTCGAGTTCGCGAAAACTGTGCCTGACGCGTCGCCTCAGGCCTTTGGTCTTAACTATGGAGTTTCTTGAGGCATCGGCCTGGATGAGGCTTGCATCCAGGAAGATCTTCGATCCATCGATAAGGCCCGCCTCAATGCATTGCCAGACGATTCTTTCAAAGAAGCTCTTAAAGGCGGCGCTTCCCCATCGGGCTCTGGCCTTGCTTAGCACACTATGGTCGGGGACCGGCTCGTCAAGGTCCCAGCCAAGAAACCAAGCCCAGTCGATCCTCTCGGGGATAGTGGCCATCAGCTCACGCTCAGATCGGACGTTATAGAGAATCAGCAGGAGCATCAATTTGAGGATAACCGGAGGGGGAACCGAGACATTGCCGTTTACCCCGTAGCTCTCCGCGACCTCTTTGTAGGTGAAATCAAAGTCGATTAGGTCCTTGATTTTGCGCAGGGGGTGATCCGAGCGCACCCTCTTGTCAAGGCAAAATCCGTGGTAGAACAGTTTGACTTGTTGGCCTCTGGCTTGGCGACCCATCATGGCAACCGACTCCTAGTTGAAATGATGGGCCAATTTACCACAATGACTAACACTTACAACAACTTAATCGCTTTTCTATCACTAAATTAGAGCTGCGGGGGAAGTATTTGGGCAACAGGCCGGCCCCCCACACCCCCATCGCCGCTCTCCATGTCCGGACCACGATCCGGCTCACGGTGGCGCTGCGGCGGCGGCCTTCGGCCGATCTCCACGCCCCGCGAGGTGCCGGCGCTCGGCCACACGCGCTTGCGCGTGTGCGCCTGGCGGAGCCTGGAGATTGAGGGAAATCATTCCCCCGCTCTTTTGCGTTACTACAATCTTGAACGCACGTCCGTATTAGATCTACTAAGATCAAGGTCTCGCAGCAAATTGCCGATTCCATTTTATGCAGCCCGCCCTGCCCCCGACATCCCCGCTCAATTGAATTCTCATTGCGCAAAAGAAAATCGGGTACAAAATCAAGGTGCCGGGATCAAGTCTCAAGATATCATCAAGGGATGGTAAACTATGGGCTGAGGAATTCACACAGTCGATTGCGGCATGAACAAACGAGGGGATGCCAAAACTCAGTCACCGCCTTGTCTGCTGACCACTGTAATGTGCGCCCTCTCCAATTCGCGGTTCGTTGCGTTAACAACCGGCACAAGCCGAGCTTTCACTTGACAATACGTCTGCCAAAGAGCAAAATGCCACTATCACAGGTTAATGCGCGATTTTCGGTGGGCAGTATTGTGAATCCAGTGCGATTGCCCCTCTTTCCTGCAGTATAGGTCGAATTAGATTGACTTGTTGCCGGTGGATAGGGATTTCATAGACCTTCTCCATTACGAATTCGATTCCATGACGTCGGCGATGAAAGGAGCGAATACCATGCCCACCCTTGAGACAGAAACTAAGACATTCGAGATCGATGAGCAGGGTTTTTTAGTGGATCCGCAAAAGTGGGAAGCGGATTTTGCCCGGGCAATGGCGCCCGAGCTTGGGATCGTCGGCGGCTTGACCGATGACCACTGGTGCGTCATCACATACATCCGAAACCAGTACATGAAGACGCGTCAATGCCCAATGGTCCATGAGATGGGAAAGAATTGCGGGCTTCGACTGGCGACTCTGAAAAGACTCTTCCCTACCGGCTACCTGAGGGGGGCCTGCAAGCTTGCTGGTCTTACATACAGCGAAGAGGGGGTTCATTCATCCTGGTTGCCGGCGGTGAGAATGACCGCTGTCAAAATTCCATTGCCCGAAAGGGTCTATCGGGTAAATTACAGAGGATTCCTCTTATATCCCGAGGACTGGGATGAGGAGTACGCCGTCTTCAAAGCCAGGGAAATGGGCATTCAGGAGCTTACGCAAGAGCACTGGCAAGTCCTCAAGTTTCTGCGGAAACAATTTGTGGACACGGGTAGAATCCCGACCGTGTACGAGACATGCGAGGAAAACGGTTTACAGTTGGAGGATTTGGAGAGGCTGTTTCCGTCCGGATATCACCGGGGAGCGGTCAAAATCTCCGGCCTGCGGCAAAGATAGCAGGAGACATTTCATTTCGGTGTCCGGGGGTCGGGCCCAATGCCGCTAACTTAAGGCAAATAGCCGTTCTTTCGCATACTTACGTGTCCGAGTTTGAACACCTTCTGGCGCACTTATCTGGGCTATCTTGCTCCGGTCGAAGGGTTAGGTAAATGGAATGACACCAAAAGCCCTTGTAATTCAGCAACTTGCTTAAGTTAGCGGCATTGGGTCGGGCCATGTCAACCAGCTAAAATTACTTGTTCTGTCAAATGGGGTTGAAGCCTTCGCTATGATTGTTGACGTCAACCGGTTTACTCCGATGGTGTCGCGGTCAGTGTACAACAACGATAGCATTGCACAGTTCGTTCGGGACGTTCTCGCTGGTGGTATCGAATCTATTGAGAAGCAGGGTGGAATTGTTGTTGGGTTCATGGGCGATGCTTTTTTTTCCGTTTTAGATGATGTGGAATCTGTTTATTTGGCTTGTATCGGCATAGCCAAAGACCTGAAAAACCAATACGAGTACATATCCGAAGCTCAACGGGATTCTTCAGATGCTTGGGGATACGCCCGAGGTGGAGCCAGCTTGAAAATTGGTATAGAGTTCGGCTGGCTCGACATCTCCTCTATATACAGCAAATTCCTTGGTAAACAGACGTTACTGATCGGACCACCTATTAACTATGCATCTAGAATCATCGAAGCTGGAGATGGTAATCGTTGCCATGTGGGACCAGAGGCGATGAAACGCGGAATGGATCAATGGCGGAACAGTGGCCCTTACTCAGTCTGTGGCAAACCCGGTGAAGGGGAGTATAGCTATTGGGCTATGGATTTTAGATCAATTTGGCCTGAGGTGGATGACTGATAACGAGACACCTCAGATGCGCCGATTGGCGTATCTGCCATTCAAGGGCGGTCGTTAAAATCCGGGGCCAGACTTTGAATTCTGCAATGTCCGATCACACTCAAACTAAGGCCAGTCCAAACTTTGTCGCTCTTTATATCTCGTTAAGAAATCCCTAAAGGCTAAGGATGCATTCACTTTAGCGGCTGCACCACAGTTTTGATTTCTCAGGATAGGTAGGATTTTATGACCGGCTCAGGACGACTGGATTCAAACCAGCGGTCGTCCTTCACCAGCAACTGTCCGGACAGGTACTGGAACACAAGTGGAATACATGACGCGAAAAAGGGGTATCGGACCTGTTCTGATACCCCTTCCCCATCTTCGGCCGTCAGCCATTTTGTCTAATATCGCCTACATTACTTTGCCCCGGCCTTGATAAGTAGTTCTTTCACGTCCTGGTGGCCATTCTCAGAGGCAGCCATCAACGCGGTTTTGCCGTTATTGTCCTTGGCATTGACCTCGGCACCCTTACTAAGCAGCGCCTGCACGATCTCCCGATGGCCCTCATGGGAGGCAGCCATCAACGCGGTTTTGCCGTCATTGTTTTTGGCATTGACCTCCGCACCCTTACTAAGCAGCGCCTGCACGATCTCCCCGTAGCCATTCAGGGAGGCGACCATCAACGCGGTTCCGCCCTTATTGCTTTTGGCATTGACCTCCGCACCCTTACTAAGCAGCGCCTGCACGATCTCCCCGTAGCCATTCAGGGAGGCGACCATCAACGCGGTTACGCCCTTATTGTCCTTGGCATTGACCTCGGCCCCCTTGGCGATGAAACTTTTGACCTCAGGTAGATCGCCACGCTCTGCTGCTTGCCACAAATCCTCATTCACTCCAGCGATCGCAGCAGTCGCCCAAAGCGCTACGGCCGCCATCAACAACACGATCATTCTGGACTTACAGACTGCCGGCCAGCATGTTCTGGAAACCATCTCCTTTTACCCCTTTCTGCCTGAAGGAATAAGAATTCTCCTCAGAAACCGCTCAATTAGTGAAAAGGTATTGGATAACTCTATCAGGTACGACTGGGCTGCCCTCACCGTCAAAGGATAGATGAGATGATTCCTTTTGTCCAGTCGGTTTATCGCGCGGAACCCCACAAAAAAGCAGAACCCCGGAGGACTTGAAGTGGAGAAGGTAGAAACCGGAACAAGTGGCTGTCAGGCTTAGAGCTGCCCGACGAGGTAGAAGCGGAGCCACCACGTGCATAGCTCCTAGTGCCTGCCCATGCTTCCAACCTTCTGGCAATCAGGATTCAAGCATCCACGCCTTTGGGATCGGGACCATGTGGTCACGCTGCATATATCCTTGTAAATCGCTGTAAATCGGGTCGGACCAGATCAACAGACTTAATCCGCTGGACATTAATGTAAAAACATGCCTATTATCCGCCTTAAAAGGCTATTTATCATGCCAAAAATAGCCATCTAAGCAAAGGCGAGGCGCATCTACTATGCCCAGAGCCAATAGGTACTTTCTCCCCGGATACGCGTGGCACATTACCCACCGGTGCCACAAGAAAGAATTTCTTCTCAAATTCGCGAGAGACCGCGGATCCTGGATAAGCTGGCTCTCTTAAATAGGCCAAAAAGCGCTACCATCTGCGGGTCCTCAACTATATGGCCACCTCGAACCACATACATTTGCTCGTGTTCGACAGCGGGACACGCGATATCATTCCAGAGTCGATGCAACTGATTGCAGGCCGGACAGCTCAGGAGTTCAACCAAAGAAAATAGAGAAAGAGGGCCTTCTGGGAAGATCGCTATCATGCCACCGCAGTGGAAACGAACCATCATCTTATTAGTTGTCTGACATACATTGACCTGAACATGGTGCGTGCCGGGTCGGTGGCCCACCCATCACAGTGGGCATCTTGCGGATACCCGGAAATCCAGAAACCTCGGGAAAGATACTCCATCATTGACCATCGAGCATTAATAGATTTGCTGGGCATAGCTTCCATCGATGCCCTCCAGCGGACGCATAGAACCTGGGTGGAGGAGGCCCTTGCCAGGGCCGAACAGGTCCGGGAAAGTAAGTGGACTGAGAGCGTTGCAGTCGGAAGCAGAAGTTTTGTTGAGACTATCAAGAGCAAACTCAGAGTGAGAGCAAAGCGACACAGGGTTTTCGGAACGGCTGACGAAGCCACGCTCCGCGAACCTCAAGCCGGTTATAGCGATGATTAACCCATAACAGGCTTTAGACGCAGGAAAACTCGGCGTTGCCATTATTCTAAATTCATGCCAATAATGTTTCCGGAACTCTCGATATATCAATTTCCCGTTCGAGCTGAATCGGTAAACATTGCGTGTGAAGCCGAGGAGTAAGAAAATGCCAACAATTAGCGCATTTTATGGGATAATAATTCAGCGGATCATGCACCGCCGCACTTTCATGCATTATATTCCGAATTCGAGGCGCTTATTAACATTCAGACCCTGGAAATCTATCAAGGCAAATTGCCTCGCAGAGCATTGGCCCTCGTTCTGGAATGGGCGGCACAGCATCGTGCGGAACTCATGGAGGATTGGGAATTATGTGCAGCAAAACAAATACCGCGGAAGATCGCTCCGCTGGAATAATCCCAACAGCATCATGGCGGGTTGCAGAAGTTACCGTGCTTCCCGGCTATCAGCTTCGAGTCCGTTTTCTTGACGCCATGGAAGGATCGATTGATATGTCCCACCTCATTTTTTCGGACAAGGCCGGCGTTTTTGCCCTCTTGCGTGACGCAACATTGTTCGCGAAGGCGCATCTTGAGCTCGGAGTGGTGACTTGGCCAGGTGAGATTGACGTTGCTCCTGACGCTATGTACCGCGAAGTTAAAGAGAACGGAGAATGGGTACTGGAATAGCAAGCCGGGGGAACTGCTCTCATGATCGCCAAAACCTACACTTGCAGCCTTCTCGGCATCGACGCCATTCTCGTCGAAGTCGAAGTGGACCTGGCTTCCGGCTTTCCCGGCTTTGCGACGGTAGGGCTTCCCGACAACATCGTCAAGGAAAGCAAGGACAGGGTGAAAGCCGCGATCCAGAACAGCGGATATCCCTTCCCGTTCGAACGGATCACCGTAAACCTTGCGCCTGCAGCCCTGAAGAAGGAAGGCGCCGGGTTCGATCTGCCGATTGCGGTCGGGATACTCGCAGCACTCGGGATCGCAAGTGCGGATAGAGCCGCCAAAATGATCTTTTGCGGGGAGCTTTCGCTCGACGGCAGGGTAAAGCCGGTTGCCGGATGCCTGCCCATGGCTGTCCGGGCCCGGGACTGCGGGTATGGCGACATCATCCTTCCGGCGGCAAACGCACAGGAGGCCGCCGTACTGAACGCGGTATCGGTGCGCCCGGTAAATCACTTATCCGAGGCTGTTGAATTTCTAAACGGCCGATCGGAGTTGCCCGCTGTCAAGGCCGACCTGGATTCGATATGGAACGCCGCCTCCCCCGATGAGCTGGACTTTGAAGACGTGAAGGGCCAGGAGCACGCGAAGCGGGGGCTCGAGGTCGCCGCCGCCGGTTCTCACAATGTGCTCATGTTATATATAGTTATATTTCTACTCATGCGCCTTAATCACCGCCAAGTGTTCAGCCATCATTTCATCCATGGTTTTCTTGTCTCCCGCCGCGTAAGCCCGCCTATATGTTTCTATGTTGGACTTGAAATCCTGCAACTCCTGCTTGGCCTCTCGAACTCTCTCTAAGTGTCTGGCCCTCATTTCGTCCAGGACCTTCTCGCCAGCGCCGTTGTCATAAATCACCTCCCACATTTGCAGCGAGGTATCGAAATGCTTCATTCTCTTCTGTAGCTCCTCATCCGGCACTTTGGCTTCCCATGCCCAAGTTTCCTGTTTTTCCGCGTCCCATTCGGCGGCCAGTTGGCGTTGCGGGAAGCAAGGTCGGAGCATCCTGATGCTGCCGCCGACGAAACAGATAGAGTAAAAGCGGTACCCTTTTGGGTACTCCAGGCGTAGGCGCAAGTAATCCCGAAGCCATCCATGTTCATCGGTTCCCTTCGGGAAGAGTATCGACAAATCATCAAGCGCCCTTTGGGCAACCTCGGGGGAATAGCGGGGCCACCCCTCCGGGTAGACCACAACTTTCTCAATCAGCCCCTTGAGCGTCTGCCGGAGCCGGAGCCGGATGTCCCGCGCCTTGGCGTCAGGCTGATTTGCCTTGCTTAGCAACCTGTGGAGACTCTGGACGGAATCAACCGATGAACGGAACGACTCAGACTTGCTGGAAAGCTCGGTGCATTTGCGCTCCAACTTGTCTATCTCTTCTTTCAGGGAGTCCATTTCCATTCGCCTCTTGTCCAGGCGCTCATCGAGAAGCATGCGGTTTTCCGGAGTCTTGGCAGTTTCTGACTGATCGAGGAGGTTTTTGATCCGCAGAGCGACATCATCAAGCTTCGCGCGCTTTGCCGATAGGTCTGTTTGGACAATGAGAAGTTCGGATTTTTGTCTGTGGTCCACTTCCCCCAAAAGTTCCTCGATCTGCTCACCACCCAAGCCCTTGCAGTAGTCCAGCACAAGCTCCTGGAATTCGTCATATCGGACGCCGGATTTGCAGCCGCAACTACCCTCTACAGCGCGCCGGGTGCGGTCACAGACGAGATATGTGCCGCCTTTCGGAGGTGCCCCCTTGTCGATGTAGTGTACTGCGCCCTTGCAGTAACCGCATCTCAGGAGGCCCTGAAAGATATTCCGCGCCATGCCCGTTTCGCCGCCTGTGCCTTGGTTCTGTTTGAATAATGCCTGCACATGGAAGAACGTCTTCTCCAGGATAACGGCGGGATAGTAATTCGGTATCGGCTCGCCTTCTGCCACGCGGACCTTTTTCTTTTTGTCACCATTTACGCTGATAATTTTATACTGCTGAAACTCGCCATAGGTTTCAGGATTGGTAAGAATTTTCCGAACGTAGCTGCCTCGCCAACCATCACCTTTGCGGCGTGGGTCTTTCCTGTTCGGCTTCCAGATG
Organism: uncultured delta proteobacterium; assembly: GCA_963805125.1. GTDB lineage: Bacteria > Desulfobacterota > Syntrophobacteria > Syntrophobacterales > Syntrophobacteraceae > SbD1. Next base: position 63,102 of record CAWDTD010000007.1, read on the forward strand.
TTCGGAGTCTTGTTAAGCTCACTGGCGATCCGGTTCGAGCCCCAACCGTCGACCAATTTCATTTCGAAAATGCGCTCAATCACCGCTGCCCGTTCGGGAATCTTTTCGTACTCTAAGATTTTGGGCCGCTGCCGGGTGGTAGCAGAAACAATTTCGGTCTCATCCCTGATCGGCCTCAGCCATCCGGGGCATTTCGAACCGTGCTTTGCACCCCCGTTCCTGGCCTGATCACGCTCCCCCGCCCGTGCGGCCTTCATACGGATGGACTTCATCTTCGACTCTTCATGCGCCCGGCTCATGATGGTAAGGCTGACGATCAGATCCCCGACATTGGCGTTAATCGTTTCCTTGGTATATTCCCTATTGTTATCCGATAATGTAACGATTTTGATGCCGCTGCGGATAATAGCCAAGAACTGCTCAAGGGCCTCGGTGATTTCCTCACGCGAAAGCCGGTCCAGGGACTCCACGAGAAGCACGCTTCCCTCTGGAATCTGGCCTCCTTCGACCAGCTTCAGGAACGCGCCCAATGCCCCCTTGTCGCGGTGGTTGCCATCGAAGGCGGAAAGCCCCAAGTCCTGAAGCTTGAGGGTATTATCCAGTGCCAGGCCATGATCCTTGGCCCATGATTCGGCGGCTTCGGTTTGGCGGCGCAGAGAGTCACCCTTAAGTTGGTCGGGGGTGGAAAACCTGATGTAAGAATAGGCCTTTAGTGTCGGTGTCATAGCTCCGGTTCCTGCCCTTTGGACCGCAAATAATCAGCCACAATCCGCTGCAAGAGCGAACTGGCGGAAATGCGTTCACGCATTGCCTCTTCGCGAAACTGCCACCAGAGGTTAACGGGGAGTTGCACCCCGACCTGCTTTTTCACCTTCTCCCGAACGACCTTCAGGCGACCTTCGATTGCCCCCATCCGTTCCGAAAACTCTTTGTCCTCCATCACTCTGGCCCTCCTTGAGCCGTCATTAAACATTATATATTTATATAGTCTTTAAGTCAAGCCCCTGCTTAAAAGATTTTTTACAGCGCCCTTTTGTGTGAAATGACGAATGGTTCCAAGAGGTTGGCTTTAATTGAACAGGACTTCCAACGGGGTTGCGTGTTGGGCAGGACTTGCGCTACAGGAACTCTTCGAAGATCATCTCCGGCTCGTCTTTCAGACGGCCCTTGTTCTCCTCCAGCCGTTCCAGGCCCTGTTCTTTCAGCAACGCGAGTTAACATATTAAAATCATAGTCGTTATGCACTCCGGCCACATCGGGATTTCCCACATTGGCAAGGAGGGTGAACTTTTGCCGAGCCTGAGCTGATGGCCACTTCAATGAATTGTTGGGTACAGTGGCAAAAATGGTGTAGTTGCTGTAGTACATGTCCAGCTTGTTCTTGCACTCTGGCATCCTCACCACCATCACAAAATGCGTCGAACCAGATATCTCGAACCAGATATCCCGAGTTGACGCCATCTCGATATGGGCGTAATCTACTAACGTTAATTCATACCCACGGATCAAGATTTGATTGTTTGCCTCACTTCAAAAACGCAGGGTAGTCTGCCCCTGTCGACCAGACTATCGAAGGGGGCCAGAGAATGGAACTGCCGCGCATACAAGCCAATCTCGATATTTTTCTACAGAAAAAGCGAGTTCCCGTCCATCAGGCACAAAGACCTAAACACCACCATGATTTACGCCCAAAACCGGTTTATACCTGGATTATGCGTGAACATGCCTAAGAATTATACTGCATTCCCTCCAACGATCTGATATTATTCCGCAAATTCGCCAGAGGGAGGGAAATCTACATGCGCGCAGTTGGTGACAAGCGGAAGGAAACCATAAGGCCGGATTGCCTACAATCTGCTCCACATGATCCGGGACAGTGCGTTTTGGGGCGAGAGCGTCAAGCCGTCCATTGACTCGATCATCAGAAGGCTTGTGAAGGTTGGGGCCAAGGTGGTCTACCATGCCAGGAAATGGTATGTTCACGTTGCGTCGGCTTTTCCACTAGCCCGGTATTATAGCATATTATTTGCCTGAACCTGCCACCCGGTGGCACGTCGGAACGAGTTCATCAACTGCGGGGAGGAGGTGTGTCCTGAAATTGCAAAAACCGCTCTCATTGACGTTTCAGTTGCATATTCTATTGGGAAATCGTATGGTTTTGGGGGCTTCAGGAGCGCAGCGGAGGTTTTTCAGGCAAAAATCCGATCCCAACTGCAGTTTGGATGCCGAGCGCAGAAGTTGATGCATTATTCCGGTCTAAAGGACAACAATGTACGGATCATAAGGGGCGAGAATCTCTACACAATGTAGAGACCGGCTCGTATCAGGCTGCCAACGGGCATTGAGCGGGCTCCCGCCTGCAGGCGGTGCAACGCTCCCTGGTTTCCCCCCGGGGGAGTTTGGCGCAGATTTCGTCCGGAACCTCTCACTATTCGCGGCGAACGGACAGAGCAAGTTCTTTGTGTCTCTGCGATGGAGAGTAAGGTTAAAACCTGCCACAGGTGATGGAATGACTGTAAGCCAGAGCAATAAGACCTGGAAGTTCCATTGGTTGATGCGATGGGATGAAATCTGGGATGAGGGATTCATCTTGCAGTGGAAGCGGTGGCTGGATTCGAGCTTTTCCGCCCATGTCTTCTTTCATCCTGCCCTGGTGCGGGCCTGGGTCGATACATACCTGCCGCTCCGAAATCTCCGTCCGTGCTTCCTGATCGCTGAATCTGTAGACCATACAGTGTTCTTGCCTCTTGTTCTCTGGCGGCGCAACTGGAAAAACGCGTTTCAGCGCATTTTGGTTCCTGCAGGCTATTGGAATTACGACTACCATGACCCCATTGTAATTGGTTCAAAAGAGGCATTTGACTGGAGTTCGTTCTGGGATCAATTCGGGCAGGAAGCGCAGGGGGCGGCGCCGGTGCGTTTCGACCGGCTTTTGATGGATGGGATTCGCGGCGAATTTGCCTGGGGCGGCAAGGAATGGAAATCCCGCGAATATTGTCCATGGGCCGATTTAAAGGCCTTCCAGAGGCCTGAAGAATACCTTCCCTCGCTCAAAAAAAAACTGCGTTGGGACCTGAGGCGGCGGCAGCGGCGCATGAAGGAAACAGGCGAGCTTACATTTGTTGTGTTTTCTTCCGTGATGGTTCAAGAGGCTTTGCAGGAGCTTACGCCATTTCTCACCGCCCACCGTCGAAGGTGGCCTGGGGCCTACAAAGCGCCTCACTTCCATGAGAACATTGTGTTCCAGGGCTTGGCCTCGGGCGTACTCCATTTCTCGGCCCTTCGCCTCAACGGTCGAACCGTAGCGTGGCACTTGGGCTTTACATACAGGGACCGTTTCTATCATTATATGCCGGCCTACGAGAACGAATTCGAGCATTTCTCCCCTGGGAAGGTCCTCCTGCTGAAATGTGCCGAAGATGCAATTGCAAGGAAGCTCACAGTGTTTGACTATCTTAGAGGTGACGAAAACTATAAAGCAAGTTGGACGGATCAACGCGCGTATTTGTCGTCCTTCCAATTCGATAACCCAAGGTTACAGTGTCGGTTTCGCAACTTTGCCGTTGATTGCATAAAACGGGGGTCGAGCGCCATCATTATGTATGATGCCGCCTATCAAGTATGGAAGGAATACAAGAAAAAACATATAGGAAGGCATGAAGCACTGGAAATAATCGGTGATCAATACGGTGTTCGTTCATTCTTTCTTCTATATCCGTTCTACAAAACCGTAAAGCCTTTGCGAAAATTAAAAAAATGGGTAATGTGCAGAAAGTTGGGGGAAAGAGAATGACTTAAAAAATGGTCATGGCATACGGGTTGTTTGGACAAAACACCCAAAACCCACGATGGGAGAGATGCCATGACGAAGACTGAGTTTAAGCGGAATTTGCGATTATAGAACTCACATTGCACTGACGTGCCCTTATCGCCAAAAGCAGACGCCATGCCGGGGCTGCCGCCCGGAACTGCGTAAGATGTAGAAGTGCCGGTTACCATCGCGCTACCCCCTCTTCCATAAACAGCACCGAAAATGCTGCCAAAGCCAACTACGCCGCCCCTAACTATTGAATATTCGCCTTTAAGCAATTCCCCGTCTGGCATCGTAATTTCTACTTCACCATGCCCCGTACCATAGGCCATGAAATGCCCCGTAAGCACGCCGGTTGCGTTTGCGGTTTCATTAGCGGGATAAAGGCGAGCCTCCCTAGCACATTCCCAAAGCATTAACCCCCATAAAGGCGTCTCCCCCTAGAGACGCGGAGATAGCGATTTTCTTGTCATACGGCATCGGAGAGCCGCAAACGCACCAGTATTCTTACGCATGGCCCGTTTGGGGTCAAACCGGCGTTTCATCGGCAACAACATCCGGGAATACTACTTACTTTACGCCAAGTTACGGCATAACTGGATACGTGCCCAATTACAGTCAATAGCAGCAACACGACTATCACCACGAGCACAGTATTCCCCCTTTTTTGAAACGTAGTCTGATATGGGCCTGGTCGAGAAAGTCGATTGTAGAGCATCCTGGCGCGATCTGCCTATGGCGTTGCCTCTATCTCGATCTTGTTTTTCTTCAGCCAGTTGAACAGGGTCGGCTCGGAGATCGAGTACCTTTTCGCTATGAAAGATTTCGGTGAACCATTTTTCAGCAGGGCCTCTATTTCCGGCCTGAACGGGTCCAGCCTGCTCTTGCCAGGTCCTTTTGGCCTTCCGAGCTTCACGCCTTTGGCCTTCAAGGCCTTCAGGGCCTCCGTCGTCCTCTGGGAAATGAGGTCCCGCTCGATCTCGGAAAACAGGCCCATCAGGGTCAGGAAAACCTTGCTCTCGATACTGCCATTCAAGACCCATGAACCTTTTACGGCGGCGACATTGACGCTTTTCTTTTTCAGCTCGGAAATGATTTCCAGGATGTCGAGGGTGGACCGGCCCAGCCGGGAAAGCTCAGGCACGATAAGCCAGTCCCCGGAGCTAAGGGATTCGACGGCTTTGGCTATTTCCCGGTTTCTCCAGGACTTCATGCCGCTTACTTTCTCCTCCACCCATGACACAGGCACCAGCTTCCGCTCGTTGGCGAAGCTGAGGATGTCGGCCTTGTTCTTTTCCAGGTCCTGGTCGGTTGTGCTCACCCGCAGATACCCGACGATCCGGGGGGGCTTCGGTCCCCCAACAGGCTTGTCTCTTCTTTCCCTTTTCATGGTGTCCTCCGTCTTAGATGAAAACCCATAATATCAATGTCATTTATAGGACACTATAAGACAAAAGTCAAGCATTTTCTTATAATATATAGGGTCTCTTTAAATGATCGTTTTCGGCTACAAGGCGGGTGGGAAACTGGAGTGGGGGCCGCCCTGGAACCCCCCGCCTAACGTGCTATAAGCCACTTTTTTGCTGTGATTGGGTCGAGGGCCAGGGGAAGGGACAGGGGGAAAGCTACGGAAAAAGTTTGTTCCACAACCGGGCTGAATGTTGTAAACTGCCCCGTATTTCTATGAACAGAGAAAGGGGCGGGCAATGATTAGGGAGCGGAGAATAGGGGGCAGATTATGAACGCATCACGGCTGAGAGAAATTGTCGATTTGCTTTTGGAGAGAGAAGGGAAGTTTCGGGTTCAGGAGAGCTTTCGAGAATTGAACCAAAGGCTTGCCGAATTAATATCGCAACCCCAGAATCCGCAGTTTCAAAATGTATTTTCTCAGGCGCTGGAGAAGATTCACGATGCAAGCGGTTCGTTGCGAGCTAGCATTGAACCAGCACAGATTCCCTTATTGCAAGAGATAGGTGCGGACAAATACTTTGTTCATGATTTTCCGGCTGAGATCAGTGCTTCAATAAGAGACAATCCAATTAGTCCAGCGGTTACACAGCAAAAGCTTAATCAGTTTTTTAGTGAGCGAGAGAATTATATTCAGCGAATCACGCAGCTTCGCGATAATCTACTAGCGCTTAATATTGAAGCAAGCTCTTTGCAAGAGGGCGAAGCAGAGATAGGCTTCCTTTTGCCACGGGGCTTATTTAATAATCGGCTTGACCAGCTAATCAAAGAATTGCGCGACATCAATCGTATTATCCGAGCGTTTTCTGAAGCTGCCATCGGCAGAGTCGAAGAAGTTGAAGTACGACAAATATCGACTTCCGACCCTTTATTTTTCTTTCGTCTTGACGCTCAAGTTATCGCAGCCCTTGGTAAGGCAGTTACATGGGCGCTTAATACATGGGAGCAGGTTGCGAAGATTCGCAAAGTGAGGGCAGAAACACTAAAATCTGAGGTTCTTTCTGAGAAGGAAGCAAGCGACGTTTTTGACAAAAAGATTACCGAAAAGATTGATGCTGCTATCCAAGCCAAGGTTGACGAACTTGCCAAAGACGATTTAAAGCCTGGTCGTGTGAAAGAACAACGTACTGATCTTAGGTGGGCCTTGGAATCTATTTTAGCTCATGTTGAGCGGGGCATGATTGTTGAAGTTCGGTTCTTGTTGTCAGTGCCGAAGGCCCCGCAGGAAGGGGACACTCAAGCAACTGCTGAGGCCGAAGCGTTCCAAGCCTTGCAGACAATTACGCCGCAGCTTGTATTCCCAAAAATGGAAGGAGGGCCAATCCTTAAACTTCAATCCCCCCCCTCCCCTGATGACTAATATCCCAGAGGAAGGTTCTGCCGCGATAAGCCAAGCTGACGCGCTGATCGCACAAGGCTTTTATAACCTGTATGGGGTTATAACTGGACAATTGAGCATAAACTGTCCATATTTTAAAAACACACTCTTCGACTGGCACGGGACTCGCCGGGCACAATGTGGTAAGCTCGTCTCGCTGGCGAGTCCGGGAACCTTTTGAATTTCACTTCACTGGCAGGAGGGCGAGACATGGCTGACAACTTTCTGTACATCCTGGGTGCGGGCGCAAGCTGTGAGGCTGTGCCCCTGGTGAAAGATTTTCCAGATCGACTTGCTGAGTTTGCACAAGAGTTGGAGGCTGTGCCACCTACTAAAAATTCTCGGCCGGTCGCTGTTTATTCTGGTTCTCCTAAGTTTCCCCTCTTTGACCATGAGGAGCTTAACCCAGTCGAAAAGCTTATTGCGGGAGAGGGTCGTCAGAAATTTGTTGAAGCACTTAGGTGGTTGGCAAAAGAAGCGGGTCACCATGCCTCGGTTGACACCCTGGCCAAGAAGTTTTTTCTCAGGGGGGATCAGCCTAGTCTGAAGAAACTCAAGGCTGTTTTGTCTGCCTTCCTCGTCGTCGTGCAAGCAAGGAAACCTGTTGACAAAAGGTACGACAGCTTTTTTGCGTCGGTGCTCTATCGTGACGGGCGCAGGGAGTTACAGATACCACCGAACATACGAATTTTGACCTGGAACTACGACACACAGCTCGAAAAGGCGTTCTATGGCTTCGTTGAAAACAACGACGAAGTTTACGCCAAGATATCAAATAACGATAGGATTCAGCGGATAAACGGCTACTGCGGCAAGACACCTGACGGTCATTGGGGGCCTGATTTTAACAGCGTCTGGGAGTCCCCTGACGATTCCACGGCCATGCGCCACGGTATCGGGCTATTCCTTGACTACCTCGCAGAGCATAACACCCCTGAAGCCGACATCCGGTTTGCATGGGAAACTTTTACCAAAACTCCCTTGGAGCGCTATGTTCTTCCAAACCTCAAGGAGTCAACCATCACTGTAATCATTGGCTACTCATTCCCGTATTTTAACCGGGACATAGACAAAAAGATTTTCGATGCTCTACCCAACCTGAAACGGGTCTACCTCCAGTACCCAGAGGGAATCCATGCCACCATCAAAGAGCGTGTGGAGGCTATGCAGCGTCTTGTGCAGTACCCGAAGGAAATAAAGTATGTTACTGTGGATAACCAATTCTACATACCGGATGAATATTCTGGGCCTGCCTGAAAAGGCCTTCCAGGACGTGTTGGACTTGTGGCAAGACATAATCAAGCCGAAATCGAGGATATCTAAAAAACTCAATTAACTCATATAACTCGTATAGAAGTATAAATTGAGCTGTAACCGTCAGTAATCGTTACGGAAAATGAATTTATACGGGGAAAAGCGCTTGCATATAAATTGAGGAAACTCGTATAAAAGTATAAATTGAGGAAGGGGAATTTATACTTCTATATGAGTTATCCTAATTAACCTAATTAAGTGAGTTAATTAATTAGACCAATTAACTCAATTTCGAAACAAATCCTTCTCAAGGCATCCGATCCTCTTTGGCTTCCACCTCCCTTTGGGCTTCCCTCTTCTTTTGGATTTTCTCCCCAAGCTCAATAGCCCTCAGACGGATCGCGTGGTCAGGGTGTAGGTAGAAGCCGCGCCTCGGCCTCAGAATCTCTCCATTCTCGACCATGCTGCTCAGTATGACATCGACCCCGCTCCCGACATTCTCACCGAGCGCAGCGATCAGGTCCGTCCTGGACACTTGGCAATGGGGTGGGTCCTCGGTTTGGAGGCCCAGAGTTTCCAGGAGATACAGGATCAGCTCCCGTTGCGGTGAAACCCACTTTATGTGCCCTTCGGTCTCAGGCACTTTATCCAACCGGAAGCGGTGGTTCTCGAAGGCGAGTTCAAGCATTCCTTGGCCCATTTCCCTGCCCTGGTAATGGAGGTGCCGGGTATTCTGTTCCGGCCCCGGAACCTTTCGGAAGACTATGTTCGTGTCGGTTGCCCCCGTGAGGCCAGTGCTCCCGCTTATCTCGTCAAATACCTCTTGCTCCTTGCCTTTTTTCGTGTGGTGGACAACGATCACGCCGATGTTATGCTTGCTCGCGAGGCCCTGGAATGGCTCCATGGCCTGGTAGTCCTCGGTGTACACGTTTCCCTTAGCCTTGCTCGGCCGCCTCACCTTCTGGAGGGTGTCAATTATAACAAGCTTGGTGTCCGGGTGTTCCTGCATCCATTGTTGCAGCCTTTCCTTGCCCCCCTTGTGGAGCTTAGGCCACTGGCCGCTTGAAGCGAAGTGCAGATTATCGGGCCATAGCTTGTCCGGACCTAAGACCTCCTCCATGCGCTGTTTAATCCTCGAAACTGGGTCTTCCAGCCCGAGATAAAGAATCTCGGTTGGCTCGGTCTCTACCACCCCGAACACCTTGCCGCCCACCGCCAGTTGCGCCGCCAGGTTTATCATAAGGTAGGACTTCCCGGATTTCGGCTTTCCGGCCAAGAGCGTAAGCCCAGTCGGGATGATTCCTCGCACGACCCATTGCGGTTCAGGTATATCCATTTCCTGAAGCTCCTTTGCTGTTATCAGCTTCAAAAGCTTGACTGAGGCGGTGGCAATCTTTTCAATGCCTTCATTCAGTTCACGCCTTATCTCGTCCGCACGGTCCAATTTCCCCGCCTCGACTGCGGCTTCAATCTCTAGGACCTTTCTCTTGTAAAGCTCCTGGGAGAAGTAACACCTCGCCTCTGAAAGCAGGAAATCAGTCGTTGGCCTGTCAGTCTCATTCTCCCACTGCTCGCTCAGGCTCCTGAACAGCCTGCCCAGCTCATTCTTCGTCTCGGGCTCAAGGTTCGCCTTCGCCCAGAGCGCCTCGATGTTCCTGCCTGGGGCCGTGCCGAACTGGTCGAGGAACTTGAAAGACGTGCTTGCCAGCCAGAGCCATGCGCTGCCCACGAGTTCGGGACACCACACGTCACGCAGCCCGCGCAGGAGGTCACTATCCGTTATGGTTCCTATCATTAGTTTTCTAACAATTTGAGGGTCTTCCACTTTTGCACTCCTTTAAGTAGTGCGCACTCCTTGAAAGTGTTTTGTTTTGGGGAAAGTGAGACCATAAAGCCGGGAGTGCGGCGGCTTTATGGGTACACCTTGTCGGGAGCTACCCTATCCCCAAACTGGATTATGCTATGCCTGCAATGAAACCGCCCTGCTCGCCTCAAGATGCGAAACCCTGCGCCTTAGAAAGCTGTTTTCGCTTCGGAGGTGGGCCAATTCCTGAGCCACTTCACCGCTTACAAGAATCCCGTAACATGATTCGCAAAAGACCCGAAAATCAAGAGACCTCTTTCGAAAGGGTTTTTCGCAATGGGGACAGACTTCGGTGACGGTCTCGATCTTGGAAAAATCGTCGATTTGCGGTGCAGCACGGGTTTCGCTCATTTCATTTCCCTACCAGCAACTTTGATGCTCCTTTTAAATGTGTGGGCAGGCCCCAGGGTGCGAAGCCAAGAAAGTGAGGAAAGAAACTTCGCTGCCCTGCTTCGCGGACCTGCCCATTTGCTGTCATTCCTGATGTAGCGACCAAATGCTGTACCAGTGCCAAAAGCGGTGGACCAATTCTTGGTCAATCTGCTCACCTTTGGCGCAGTTTGCCAAGATAGGCGCAACAGCCTCAGAGGTGCCCATCATCTCCGCGATGTCGGTGAAGCTGTAGCCCTTGGCGCGAAGCTCGCGAAGAATGCCGGGCATTTGTCGCTTCATTTCTGTTTCCCGCAGTCGGTCCTCATCCATCGCGCCCTTCGGCTGGTTCTGCTGATGCCAACGCTGGAGGGCAAGGTTGATCACCCGCTTCTGGTCAGCGGTGGGCTGCTTCCAGCCTGAGAGAAATTGGCTCAAATCGCTCAATGAGATCGAGTGCCCGCATTTGCCGCATTCCTCCACGAGTTCTGTGTTGGACATCCCGCTTTTCCGCAGGGTATTTATCAAATGCTGGTTGCTTTCTAAATTTGGCATTGTTTTCAGCTCCTTAGTTCTCGTCTGATTTCGTTCACTTTTTGCTTGAAAGACATTGAATCAGTTGTCATGCCTCTCTGGGATTGGGCCAAACGCCCGAAAACGACACCCAGGGACCAGATCAGCCTGTCGGTCAAAGTAACCAGATAATCTAATCTCTCTTCCCTTTCGGCTTGGTCCTCAACCTCTTTCACCATTTTGAAGGTTTCATACAACACTTCCGGTGAGGTGTCCCTTGCAAAGCTCTTGAGACCTATAGCCAGAAGCAACTTCCTTGATACCTTTGGTCTCCACATTCCTTTTTTATTCCTTTCGTTTGATGTTTGTTCTCTTCGGCGCCGAGGCGGAAGTGTTGTCCGTTCAGTCCTCTTTGTGCCTCATGAGCATAAGCGCCTTCAGCAAATCGACGCTCTCTTTGATCTCAGTGACTGATTCCGGGTCGGGGTCCTCCGCCACCAGTGTCTCAAGCCGCTTCAGGCGGCGCCAAATGCACTCGTCATCGAGTTTGTGGAAATCCCTCAAGATTGACTCGGCTGCCTTGAGCTGCGTAAGCTTGTCCTCGTCGTCCAGGAGCGCCACAAGCCTTGTGGTTTTGTCCGCCAGGGCTTTTAATTTCCTAAAACCATCATCGTCCATTTCCATGCTACCTCCAATCTCCTTTAACATTTGCCAGTTTTTCCAACGTCGAAATGCGTTCGCCAAGCTCCTCGACCTCGACCACCTTGATGATGGTGTCGAGGATGCCTCTCGAAGCGGTCACACGGCTACTGGCAGGCGCATTCTTATCAGTCGCAACTTCCCGCAAGGTTTCAACGGCCACACCCGCGATCATCTGCAGGCGGGACATGGCATCGTCAAAGTTCTGCCTTCTGGCCTGTCTGTACTTTTCCAGGAAGGTCGGGTCCTTCATCCACAAGTACCAAGTTGTGCGGGTAATCCCAACCTTCTTGCAGCCAGCCAGGATATCTTTCGCCCCCAAGATCAGGGGGATTGCCCTTTGCTGCCTGTCCGCTAGCCCTGTGGTGTCAGGTTCTGTCAGACTCTGTGAGGGTGGTGGTTGGTCTAATCTCGCCCTTTTCAAAACTCAATCCTCGCTGTTCTCGTCGGAAAGCTGGGGCATTTTCGAGATCCCAGGAAGCATGGCTTCCGCGAGGGCCAACATCTCCCAGGCAAGATCGTGTATGGCCGTTCCCGGAGCTGCTTCTGACGATTTCTTGAAGGCATTGAGGGTGGCCCTTGCCTGCTCTATCCGGCGAGTAATCGAAGCCTTCTCGTCGGCGGTCTTGGCCAGATAGGACTCGACCGTCTTTGCCAACAGAGCGCTTGCAGAAATGTCCTCGTCAGCGGCCTGCTCCTGTAGTCTCGACCAGAGGTCGGGGTTCATCGCCACACCAATTTGCTTTTTCTTAACAGCCATAAGGAAGCCTCCTGTCTCAATCAAAGTCCCTTGTTGCCAGCCGACTGGACCTGCTGGCATTGTATGTCAATCATATACTTCCTATATAGGAAATCAATAGTGTCCATTATAAGTCTTTCATGATCTGTTATGATTTTGGCCCGAAAATGCCGCTGACAGCGCTCTCGGCAGTGAGGATCTTTCCGTGATTGCCCGATGGTTGGGCAAATGGTTTTCAATGGGTTGCTGGATGGGGCCCGCAATGTCGGGCAATAAAAGCAGTTGACAGCCAGGTGTGGAAATGGCAAAGCTCTGTCCGACAACTCCACGCTCGCGCTTCATGATCCTCTGAACCTAATTCCTTTCTGAACTCTTCCCGTGTGGTATACTCATTCTATCATGTTGTCCTTTATAACCATATATAACGTACTCATGATCGGGCCGCCCGGCTCCGGCAAGACAATGCTTGCCCAGCGCCTCTCCGGGATCCTTCCGCCGCTCAGTTTCGATGAGGCGCTGGAGACCTCCAAGGTGTTCAGCGTCGCCGGAATGCTCAACAACAGCCCGCTCATCGTCAAGCGCCAGTTCCGCTCGCCTCATCACAGCATATCCGACGCCGGGCTTGTCGGCGGCGGCCACATGCCGAGGCCCGGGGAAGTCAGCCTCGCCCACAACGGTGTTCTCTTTCTGGACGAATTCCCGGAGTTCCGGCGAAACGTGCTCGATCTTCTGCGCCAGCCGCTCGAAGACGGGCGAGTGACAATCGCCAGGGCCGCAATCGCCCTGACCTACCCGGCCAGGTTCATGCTCGTCGGCGCTATGAACCCGTGCCCGTGCGGCTATTCGGGCGACCCGGTGAGGCCGTGCACCTGCTCGCCAAGGGCCGTGATGAAATACCGGAGCAGGATTTCGGGACCGATCCTCGACCGGATCGACTTGCACATCGAGGTCCCTTCGGTAAAATACGAGCGGTTGCGCGCGGAAGGAGAATTGGAAAAGTCTGCGGCCGTGCGCGAACGGGTATCGCTGGCAAGACAGATTCAACTAAAGCGGCTTCCCGGCGAGGGGATCTACTCAAATTCCCAGATGAAGCCGAAGCATCTCAAAAAATTCTGCCAACTGGATGCCGCTTGTCAGTCCATCCTCCACCTGACTAAGTATTTTGAACATGTTTTTAACTTTGCTGCTTAAGATGAACACCCGGAATTCGGTCAATTGCTACGTGCGCATAATTAATCGTACTTTCAACTATTTACATAAATAACCAGGCCATCTTTCATTCACATTTCTTTCATTTTCCGGTGATCCCCCAAATGCACTTGCAGACACCATGGGCCTGGTGTACGCACTCGTCGTTGAACAGGAACTCGAAGATGCTCGTAGAAGGCGCGAGAACTCTGTTTCTTGCCAACCCTGACGGCCACCTCGATTCCCCCACTTATGGCCACCTCAAAATCCCCCACCCTTGAAATCGAAAAGTCGGGGATGAAAAAGGAAATAGTACGTAAGATCATAGCCCTATATTATCCCCAAACGGCCTAAGTTGATTTTAGGGTGGGGGAAAAGTACCCGGCCACAAGTGGGGGATTTGTAAGTGGCCATCCCGGCCAATTTCGAAAGAGTCCAGTCTGCAGCAATTCAGTAAACAAATGATTCGAAAACGGCAAAGATTTTGGCGCTACATTTCTCAAGGTCCAGGAGAGATGTCTGGCATTCTTGGTCGCGCACCTTCCCTGGCGCCGCTTGACTCAAAGAGCTTGGGTCCGTATTAGGCTCCCACTCATGATTCCCCCTCAAACGCGTTCCGGAGTTTGGTTGCCAACTCCTTCTTCGTGAACGGCTTATGGATGAAGTTGACGCCCGCATCCAGTACCCCGTGGTGGGCGATGACGTCGGCCGTGTATCAGGACATGAACAGGCGCTTAATGTTCGGGTAAAGGGCCAGGATATTCTTGGCCAGGTCCCGGCCATTCATCTCTGGCATGACCACGTCGGTGATGAGCAAGTGAATCTCGTCAGGATGCGCTTCGGCCAGGCGGATGGCCTCGCCAGGTGTCCCCGCAGCCAACACTGTGTAACCCTGTTGCTTGAGCATCGCAGTGGTCATATTAAGGATTACGCGCTCATCCTCCACGAGCAGGATGGTCTCGTAGCCGGGCGCTCTTCGTTGCCGATTCCGGCATGAATTCCAGCACAAACCGGGAGGAGTTGGCCAAAGCCTGCGGCAAATACCTTCTGGCAACCCGAGTGGACAGCATCTCGGAGATAAAGGAAGACGTACTTACCAGGCCCGGACGGTTTAGAAAGATTGCCGAAAACCTCCAGGCAAAGGAAGTGAGTGTTGGTGATGGCGTACTCCGGCCCCTGTATATCCTGTGCTTCAATCTCGCGAGGCGAAAAGGGAAGGACAGCATAGGGAGCAAGTTGTCAAAGAGCTTGAAGCAGAACTCGCAAGCCATCAAGATCATCAGCGACTAGCCAGGTGGGCAATCGATCTTCTGGCCTCCGGCAGGTACAAGCGCTACCTTACAATCGATAAGCAGGGCCGTGTCCGGCTAGACCGCGAAGCCATCGGCCAGACATCGAAGTACGATGGCCAATGGGTGCTCCGGACTAACGATGACACCATCACTGTCGAAGACGCTGCTGCCAGCTATAAAGGGCTCCTTTTGATCGAGCGCGCCTTCCGCACACTCAAGAGCACCCGGATCAAGATGGAGCCGATGTGTCACTGGTTGCCCAAACGCATCGAAGCCCACGTGAAGCTCTGCGTCTTCTCACTTCTCATCGAAAGGGTCGTCGAACTCAAATGCAAGCAGCCCTGGCTGCATATCCGAAGGACGCTTTCCACGCTCCCGGTAACCGAGTTTCAACCCCCAAAAAATCAATTCTTTCAGCGCAACGAATCCTCTGCCGAGCTTATCCGGACACTAAAATCCCTTGAGATTCCAATGCCTAAGGCCGTCCTGGACATCAAATAAACACCCTCTCACACGTAGGCACACGCCAAAATCGTCCTCCTGGCGCAAGTCACTAGATTTATAGCCTTTTTATGACTGTGTTTGCCTACCCGGCAAAAATCCAGGCTTGACAGCCTCCGAGGCGTATGCTATCGATGCTATCGAAGGCTCGCCGGACGACAATTGCTTATTATTCTATGGGCTGAAACAAATCATGATTCAACGCGATCGCGAAAAAGCCTTAGGGCAAGTGAATCTGGAATCGATCTCCCTCGTTACCCCCGTCCACAACGAAGAGCAGACTCTGTACCCGCTGCACAAGCAGTTGACGTCTGTATTGTCAGCGCTTACCGGCGATTACGAGATCATCTTCGTGGACGACGGCTCAACGGATAGTTCCGCAGAGATTATGGAGGATCTGTGGCGAAAGGACTCTTGTGTTAAGGTGATTCAACTCCGCCGCAACTTTGGAAAGGCGGCAGCGCTGGCTGCTGCCTTTACACTTGCCAAAAGCGACATTGTCATCACGATAGATTCCGACTTGCAGGACGATCCGGATGAGATACCCCATCTGGTTAGTCGCCTGCGCCAGGGTTTTGATGTGGTTTCAGGCTGGAAGCAGAAACGCGAGGACCCGCTTTCGAAGACTTTGCTGTCGCGACTGTTTAACTGGGTGGTCGTGCGCACAACGGGCCTGAAGCTGCACGACTTCAACTGCGGTTTCAAGGCGTACCGCCAGGAGGTTGTAAAGAATGTCCGGCTTTATGGCGAACTGCATCGTTTTATCCCCGTGCTCGCCTACAACCAGGGCTACAAGGTGACAGAGCTACCCGTCAAACACCATCCCCGCGCATTTGGCAAGTCTAAATACGGCATTGAGCGCTTGTTGCGAGGCTTTTTCGATCTGCTCACAGTACTCTTTCTGACGCGCTATCTGAAGAAGCCTCTGCACATGTTCGGCATGATAGGCCTACTGATGTTTCTGGTCGGTGCCGGCATCAATACCTATCTGGCGGCATTGAGGGTCCAGGGCTATACCATAGAAACCCGCCCACTGCTCAGTCTGGGCATCCTGCTCATCGTCGTCGGGGTCCAGGTGGCCAGCACCGGCCTGATCGCGGAATTGATAGTTTACTTCACCCGGAGTGAAGACAACCATGTCGGGCGGCGCCTGGAGTGACCAAATACTGTGCGGATTGGCGACTATCGAAGGGTCTACTGCATGGTTGTCACAGGCAGGAAATTTGACCAGCAGCTATCTGACCAGGGAAAAGCCACTACGGTTGCATAGTTATGGCTGAGAAGACACGCTAAGTCGTCATTCTCCCCATCCCGCGTCTCCCCCCGGTGTCAAGTGCGTATAAATGTCAGCCCGTTAGGCCGATGGCAGAATCTCCCTCATACGCCTCTCTGGCCGCTGGTTTCGCTCCACAATGGCTAAATGAGAATGGAGCCCATCAGCCTTTGTTTATCCTTGATCGGAGGGACCTAAAGTGACACTGCGGTGCGGCGGTTTGAAATCTTACGCGTTGCTCATCCTTTTATGTGCTGCACTGTACGTCCCGGGGCAGATGACACTGCCACCGGTCGATCGGGACGAGGCGCGCTATGCACAGGCCACCCGCCAGATGCTGGAACACCGCGATTTTGTGAATATTTACTTTCAAGATACGCCTCGTCACCTCCAGCCTATTGGCATTTATTGGTTACAAGCTGCGGCCGTGGCCATGACCGGCATGGCGGAGACAAACCAGATTTGGCCATATCGCATTCCTTCCCTGGTCGGTGCGACTCTCGCGGTATTGTTGACTTTTGCCTTTGGGAAGAGCCTATTCGACCAGCGGACCGCCCAATGGGGCGCCATCCTCACTGCCAGCTGCCTGCTGCTTGTGGTTGAAGCACACCTTGCAAAAACCGATGCAATGCTTCTCGCAACCATCGTGGCAGCCCAGGGAGCCCTGGGGAGGCTGTATATCCAGGCGCAGCGGGCGCAACCCACGGGAGTCGGGACCGCGCTGACATTTTGGGCAGCCCAGGGCATTGGCATCTTGATTAAGGGGCCGGTGGCACCGCTTGTCAGTATCCTGACCATAGCTGCTCTTGGTGCGGCGGATCGAAATCTCCGTTGGCTAAAAGGACTGCGTTTCGGGTTAGGGGTCGTGCTTGTTGCCGTGATTGTCTGCCCATGGTTAATCAGCATAAGTATAGCCACCAAGGGCGCATTCCTGCAAAATATGTTTCTTACGAGTGTATTGCCAAAATTGATTTCCGGTCAACAATCCCATGGTTTTATGCCAGGCTATTACCTACTCCTGATGCCAGTGACGTTCTGGCCGACCTCTATGCTTGCAGGGCTGGGACTATTGCGGGCATGGACTTGTCGTTCTTCGACGGCTGAGAGATTCTGCCTGGCATGGATTGTTCCCACATGGCTCGTTTTTGAGCTCATCCCCACCAAGCTCCCCCATTATGTATTGCCGACCTACCCAGCTTTGGCGTTGCTCACGGCGCAAGTAATCTCTAACGCCAAAAACAGTGCACTTCCTGGTTTACATTCGGCCTGGACACGAGCGCTCCTGATCGGATGGTCGCTGATTGGATTGTTCTTGGCAGTAGCGGTTGTGGTTTTGCCATGGATGGTCGATAAGCGCTTCGATCCGCTTGCCCTCTGGCCGGCAGCAGCAGCAGTGGCTCTTACAGTACTTGCTGTTTGGCATGTCTTCCGTGGTCGTCTGGTTGCAGCGACTATTATAAGTGTGCTTGGTTCGGTACTCGTGTTTGCTCCAACGATTCAGGTAGTCCTCCCCCGGCTTAATGGACTGTGGCTAAGTCGCAGCGTGGCCCAAGCGGTTGCGCATCACAACCAGCAGCTGAATGGGCCACCGGCTGTGGTTGCATCCTGCGATTTTCACGAACCCAGCTTAGTCTTCATGCTCGGGACGCAAACCAAATTAGTTGAACCCGAGGAGGCAGCATTATACCTTTACGAGAATCCCCATGGTCTGGTGCTGACAAGTGATCGGATGGACGCCGTATTTCAGCGCAAGATGGACGAACTCCATGGATCAGCGCGTTTGATCGACACGATCAGCGGGTTCACTTACTCTAAAGGACGCCGCTTGCTGCTACGGCTTTATACTTCCGACGGATCTTCCCCGGCCCCAATTGGGATAAGGCCATTGAAATAAGCAAGTTGAGTGGTTTTGAGGCCTATTATGTAGGCATGTAAATAGCATTTTATTATGCATTTTATTATTGTCCCAATAGGATTATTATGTCATTGTCGAGTGTATGTATATGGCAACTGTCCCCAACCGTAATTCCCCGTCGGCGATCCAGCCAAACGGGTGAATTTGAGTTGCCGCGATGAAGCGGCCTTTGCCGTCAGATGCCGCAGAAAAAACCCATTCGGCGCTCTCTCTTCCCTCAAGTGCTTCACGGAATGGTTTAGCTCTTATCGCCCAATTGCGTTCCTCCCAGCTTGCCTGAATATGAGGAAAACGGTAGACCAGCATGCCTCTGCTGTCCAGGAGGCTGATGGCTGCCCCCTTTGACCTCTCAATCTTCAATACCTCCGTCAGGCTTTCAGGCTCCATGCCTGCTGCAATTATTCCAAGCAATTCACCCTGAGCGTTCCGAATTCCGCGAGTAATGGTGAAAGCAGGCTTCTTACTCTGCCTTCCCATGTGGAGTTCACTTAGGAACCAGGGGCGGCCGGAAAAAATCTCGATGCAGTACGAGCGGTCGCTGAGGTCGTAGCCGATGTACTCGCTTTGATCGGAAGCGATGACCAATCCGTGCGGATTCATCCAGAAAGCGACTCGAATTGCCGGATTATCAGCCCTGAATTCAGTGAGGATATTAGTACGGTCCGCATCGGTAAGGGACGGGATAATCAATGCCCGCCCCATAACCAACTCACTATGGACAATGTCCATAGTGAATGTCTCAAAAGCCGATGCTACTGCACGCCCCATTTCGAGGTTGGACTGGAGCTCTTCCGCGCGGCGAGTCTGGAATCTGTCGTAGTAAATGTAGGTTTGTATGAGAAGAGTGGGAATGAGCAGAGTGCAAACGAGTAAGATTAGTCTGCCCTGGATACTCTGGAGAAATCTTCCGCGTGGAGGTCTTGGGCCGAGATTTGATGTCATAATGACCTCTAATACCAGTGATCCACAACGGATGAGGACGCCAAACATTTACTAACATATCTAGATATTTACATAAGAAGAACTATCATGCATGTTCAATTTTTACAAGGGGAAGTGCAGGTCTATCGAGAATACGTGGTGTTCATGTTTTTGAGGTGTTCTTCCTCCCTCATGTGCTGCATCGAAGATATCGGCGATAAGCCAACATTCTTCTCCTGGAATGTAGCCTTTGGGGTGATTCTAAGAGGACACCCGTTCAGAAATGAACTGTATTTAGATAAATATCCGAAAAGTCCAGGGTGAATGGGAGCCTTCTTCCATTCCTTGCCGCTGTATGTAATTAATCTTTCGAGTAGCCGCCAACTCTGGCTCAGCGAAAGTTCACATTCCTTGCCAACAGGTGAATTTTGCGATTTTTCAACATGAATTGCTTATGGAACCTTAACTGACAAGCCACAAAGGGCAGACGTGAAGCCCTAATTGAGCCCTTGAGAAACCATTCTGTGAGGATTTTTCTGCCTGGCCCTGGTTTCCATATGGGTAAGGGGGGCATGGGAGATCGCCATTTCTCAGTTTGGAAAATGGCGAGGGAATTTGATTTGGATTGAGGACGGCCAGCCGTAAGCTTCAGTTCAGAGAAAACTGCCGCCCGGTGATCGCGCCAACAGATGAGTCGGCGGGGAGTGCCATCATATTCCTCACTCCCCCGCCCAGTTCATGCTAGTTATCGTAATGAAACCGTGCACATACGCTATGCCGCCGGGCGACCGCGAGCACTCCACCTGACTAAGTATTTTGAACATATTTTTAACTTTGCTGCTTAAGATGAACACCCGGAATTCGGTCAATTGCTACGTGCGCATAATTAATCGTACTTTCAACTATTTACATAAATAACCAGGCCATCTTTCATTCACATTTCTTTCATTTTCCGGTGATCCCCCAAATGCACTTGCAGACACCATGGGCCTGGTGTACGCACTCGTCGTTGAACAGGAACTCGAAGATGCTCGTAGAAGGCGCGAGAACTCTGTTTCTTGCCAATTTCGAAAGAGTCCAGTCTGCAGCAATTCAGTAAACAAATGATTCGAAAACGGCAAAGATTTTGGCGCTACATTTCTCAAGGTCCAGGAGAGATAGTTAAACTGTTGAGAGTGAGCCGATGCAGCATTCACGTGTCAAGGTTTGACCCCTTGTCCCTTCCCGCGATCAGTGCAAGTTCCAAAGGCAGAAACTTCTGTAGGAAATCGAAGAATTGCATGGGATTCCCTTATTGACCTCGCCATGCTATTCGGACACGGTCACGCCAACGTGACCATCAGTGACCACCGAAAGGCATACGACGCAGGTAATGCGACTTTATAGCTTTGTTGGCAGAGAGGCTAACTCATGACAACATTGTAAATGTCCATTGCTAAAGAGGGATCTTCATCAGCGTCCTCCAGCTCCTGAACGATGCTGTCATAGAGCTCTACAAGAGCGTGTGCGTATCCTGTCAAGTACAACTGCCCTTCTTCACCTTCAAGATATCCCAACCGCGAAAGGTGCCGAAACTCAGTATCAAAGAAGTCCTCAGTGTTCCCCAATTCCATCAGCAGATCCGCCATCGTGGGATCTTCGTTGTTCTCTACCCGAAATAGGAAAATTGTCTCGATTATCTCCCATTCCGAGGAGTTTACAGTTGATCTCACCCTTCTGCACTTCTCAATGAGCTTTTCGTAGTTTTCTTCAATGTACTCAGCATCTACAACCGAAAGAGATTCATCTTCGACCGTTTCATCAGGTACTTTAAAATATGCTTTGAACTCTTCCATCCAATGGTCTTGAACATACTCAGCCAAACGATCTCCGGTCCAATAATCTATTCTTCTGTCGCTGCCCTTTAGGCGAGCTTTCGCTATATATTGCCGCGCTTTATCGTTAATGTCCCCGGTAGTCGCTACGATGAAACGAGAAATGTAGTGAACGCCACGACCATCTAGATCATGGATTTCCTTTTCGAAAGCCTCTTCCGCTTGATTTTTGACCTCCTTTACCGAACCCTTGCTACCAGAACTACTATAAACCAAATCTCCCTTCTTAAATTGGATACCAACATAGCTCTTGTTTTTCTCTGGCTCTGTATGTTCATAGTATTCCACATCAATGCCAAGTTCGTCGACTCCGCCAGTAAAACGAACCCCTTTCAGGCCCATCTTCTTCAGTATCGGAATGAATATGTCTTTAGCCATTTTGTGCTCATGCAATGTATTCAAGGCATCGAGTATCTTCTCTTTCGTCATCACGATTCTGCCCCTTCTGTACCGCTAATGCTCGCTATCAGGCGCGTGCGTTTTGCACGTCGACTACATGGCGTTGTTGGGCTGCGACGATGCGCGAAATCACCGCTTCCTGTACAAACGGTAAATGCTCTTCGTACATGGTCGCGGCTCTGATGTTCGTAAGTTTCCCTTCGTCTTCCGGGACTGTGACCAGGAACTCTTGTTGGTCAATCCAGGCAACGTGTACAAAGAGAGTCTCCCAATCAGAAACGTTACCGTGAAGCTCGCCGGACGTAATACAGCCTATGAGGTTACGCGTGACGATCCCAACACCTTTTACTCTAATGGTCCGTGATCCGGGCTGGTTCGCTTTTATGTAAAGAATGTCTCCAACCTTTAGCGATGCCATGAATGCATATAGGTCCCGTGCGTTCACTTCGTTCCAACCCAAAATATACCGCGATTCAGAAAAGAATCGCTCTCTCAGTTCTTCGCCGTTCCAGTTCGAGCCCACACCGAAAATCGCCATATCATTCCTCCATTTCTTACAGGCTGCATGCTTCTGTATAAGAAGTTGTCGTGATTCTCTCAAGCACTTGGCTAATATACGTCATATATAGGAATGGAGTCAACCGGGAGATTCGCCACCCAGCGGAATTAGACGATTGATAGATGCGCCTCAATAGGAGAAAAGAGCTTGCCACTGTACGTATCGAACCCACACGATCCCCTTCGACGACAGTCAATCGATAGGAAGACCTTTCGCCCCTCCCTGGCATTCTGGACATTTTCGCTCGTGGAAGTCGCACCCATTCGCTCCATAATCAGGCGCAGTACCAGCGCAATCGGCATGGCAACGAAGAACCCATACATACTGGTTACTGCCGTTGCCGCGCTTCTTTGTTTTGCGGATAAGCTCTTGCTCGTTACGATTTCTGTCGCCGGGTTCAGCCATTACCCTTCCTTCCAAGATTCATTAACAGGCCTAAGCGGTGTAAACCCACTCGGCCAATGAACTAGAGCTAACGCCACGGTATTGCCCCGCGCGGCTTTTTGGGCTGCAAGCGTTGTTAGGCAGCGATTGTGCGCAAATCACTGTAAAAATGCTTCTGGAGGTGTCTCTCTGTACCTAATCAGCATTCTTTCTTTTCCAGTTCTTTAGCGCGTTGATTAGATATTTCCTAGGTTCAGGCATCGGATGACTTTTCCCCGGCTTTGTCCTTCGTTCGTGATCTCTATAGACATTCTGAATTCTCTCCCATTCCTTCGGGAATTCTTCAATGAATGCGTCAACAAACTGGTCGTCCGTAAATCCAGCCTGTAATAACGATACGACTTTCGGTATTTTCTCTTCCTTTTTGACGATCACACTTTGAGCCATTCAGTACTCCTGATTGATATAATTATTCGCCCAACAACAGGCCTAACCGGCGCGAGACCACGCGGCCAATGAGCTTTTGGAAAGTACTGATCAGTATGCTTCAGAAGCGTTGAGTGTGCTCACTACTTTTACACCTTTTAGAAAACATGCCAATGCTTCGGATAAATTTAGATAGTGCCACGCCCTATACCCACCAACGTCAACACACATCGGAGCTTGGATCTTCGCTGCCATTTCGTGATAGATCGCTCCCAACTCAATGGGCGTATCTTCCAGATAAGAGTCTATATCCACAGTGTTCCTCACAAGCTAACTATGTTTCGACTGATCCTTGTAAGACGCCAATTCGCGGACTTCAGCCCATATAAGAAACCATAGAACCGGTAGCCGATGTCATCCAAGTCTCTGGTTTAGCTATTGTCTTAGTCTACCTAGAGACTTATCAGGGGCGTGTTATGCGGATCGGAATAATCGTCCCTCCTCACCTCAAAGTCCGTTCAGCTGACAGTTTACGCCTGCGGGTCTCGTTGAGGATATGGGTATAGATCACCGTCTTGACGTCCGTTACACTTAAAATCCCTTACGCGGTCAGGATATGCTCATGAAGCAGGGGCGTCAAGCTAGAATCATCTACCAGTGTAGCTATTCAAAGGATCTTGCCAGAAGGTTGAACCCGCAGCCTGCCTCGATTTGGTGAATGTATGATCTGAACGTGGTAAATTTTCGGGACGTCGAGATTTCGAGGACACGGAGAGATAATGAAACCTTGAACGTTCCGGTTCGTGCAGGTTTTTGTTGGGGCCTCCCCGTTCATTTCAGGTTATTCTCGATTGTGTCCCATTTGTTTTGGTATGGGCGCAAAGTATCCTCCTCGATAGCACAGTGCAGGGAGTCCCACTTCTTGGGACGAATCCCGTCGTGCCTTGCGAGGAACGCTTTATGGTGAGCGACCAACAAGTCTCGTAGGCGTTCCCACGGGAGGATGTAGAATCGGTCATTCCCTTCATCCACAATCTTCACGAAGGTCACAATGAGTCGGAGTACCGGACAAGGCTTAAAGTCGCCGACAACCTGCCGCTTGCCGTCAAACGTGATATCGCAATACTGGGTGATGTTGCCAAACTGCCACGAGGATCCGCGACTTGCTTTCACCTGGACGGAGACATGCCGACCGGCCTCATCAGATGCGATGATGTCGTAGTGGGGGACGTTCCCGGTGAAAGTGGTAGCGATCAACCCGCGGCGGGAGAGTTCCGCTGCAATGAGGTACTCGCCGGTTTGTCCGACCAGTTTGCTGCTTCGTCCTGTTGCCATCTCTCCGCGTTCCCCAACAACGGGCCGGTTAGTTTGGAAGCTCGAAATAGTGCTGGCAGGATACGCTGACATTCCGAGGGAGTCAAACGATAGGTGCCTGATCCTATGCTGGTCCTTTGGCGATTAGTGCCCATTACTTTCTTGTTCCAACCCACACTTTTTTCGCTCCGGCTTGTTTCCTTGCAACCAACATACACTTACGGCCACCATGCAACTCGCCTGCGCCTTCAAAGTCGAACAGGACCTTCAAACGGTTTGGAGGGAAGAGATGGAGAACCAGACGCAGTCCGATCTTAAACATTGCTGCCCCTTATGCCTCACCTGATCTGAAAGGCTTTTGGAAACGAGCGATGACTGTTCCACACTGGATGCAAAAACGCAAAATTTGAGAAAACGCAAAATTTGCGTTTTCCGATATCAACGTCTCCTTCAGATAAGCAGAGATGGGGAATGACCGGCCGCGGTCTTTGAATTGGATAACTGAAAAGGTAAAATCAGATGGAGGGTGCAGCCCCGGGTCTGCTTCCGACAGCTGCAGGAGCAAGAAGCTAACATCTCACATTCATCATAGACTATATCTCTCGGGATCGAAGTACCATTTCAGCCGGATTTGGCCAACTATGCCAATTCAAGCGCCATAGGAACGCCACCGGCAACCGAGTTGTCAATCTCTTGAGATCTCCGCGATGCTCTATTTTTACCTTTTCGGGGGGTTAGGCAAAAATACCCCATTGTGTGGTGTTTCCACCTTGGCGAATAGTGCGGCAAAAGCCGCAAGTAGTGACAGGGCGGTACCGGCCAGATAAGCCCAGTGCAAACCATGCAGAAAAGCATTCAACTCCTGGCCGCTGAAGGCGCCGGCATGCCCCCTGGTCGTGAAGGGAGCCAGGCTGTACATTATTGCGCCGGCCACAGCGATACCAAATGCCATGCCGGTGTTGCGCATTACAGCCAGAATGCTGGAAGCAACGCCCCGGAACTGCGGCGGCGCGCTGCCCATGGCCGCGCTGTTGATCGGACTCTGGAACATGCCGGCCCCCAGACCGCATACCGCAAGCCGCCAGGCCACATCCAGATCGCTGGCGGTGGAACCCAGCGTACTGAGAAGGACCAATCCGGTAGCGAGGACAACCATCCCGCAAAAGGCTAGCCCCCGTGAACCGATGCGGTCTGAAAAGCTCCCGCTTATGGGACCGACGAAAAAAGTCAACAGTGCAAAGGCCATCATGACCATGCCTACCGTGAATACATTGTGGTGCAGGGCATCGGCGAGGTACCAGGGGGTCAGAAAGACAACGGAATAGACGGCCATGAAGTTCAATAATGAACTCAGGCAGGCGAAGCTGAAGCGGCGGCTTTTAAAAATCGCGAGATTGAGCATCGGTTGCGCCGACTTTCGCTCCACTTGAAAAAACAGCCCGCCGAACACCACCGCACTGAGCAGTAAAATAATGCCCCATAGCGAAAACCACCCCCACTTCTCGCCCCGGTTGGCATAAAGCAGCATGCTGAAAAGAAAAATGAATGCCAATACAGCGCCCAAAAAATCGAGCTGTTGTCCTGTTTTCCTTTTCCCCGCCGGGATGACCCAATACCCCCAGAGCAGAGAAATGCAGGCAATGGGAACATTAATGAAAAACACAAACCGCCAGCTTAAATATTGAGCGATTACCCCGCCGAGGACAGGACCCATCATCAATCCGAGAGCAATGGCGGTCGCATAGATTCCGATGGCCTTGCCCCGTTCCTTTGGATGAAAGGCCGACGTAACAATGGCCAGGCCCAGGGCCATCTCCATCCCCACCGTCAGTCCCTGAAGGGTCCTGAAAGCAATCAACATCCAGATGCTTTGGGAAAATCCGCACAGGAGAGAAGCGGCGGCAAAACACGCCAGTCCGGTAAGAAATATCTTCTTGTAGCCCAGCATATCTCCCAGGCGCCCATAGACCAGAATGAAAGAGCAGATGGCCAAGAGATAAATGGTCGGCACCCACTGGGCCACGGCATAATCCGTCCGGAAGTACGCGGCAATGGACGGCAGAACCACATTGACGATACTGCCGTCGATAGGCCCCATGATCACACCCATCATCACCGACCCCAGGATCATCCATTTGGATGCATTCCGTGGGTCATCACCTGCAATTGGGTCGTCAACCATGTATATCTCCTTGTTTTTCATGCCGGAATTGTTGTTACGGTAAAAGCCCTCTCACATCGGTGCCCAGCTTGAATGAAATCTGTTTAGCTGTTTGCACGACTTTGGGCCCGAATATTTTTCTATCTGGCTATTTATGCCCAACCCCCCGAAAAGGTGAAATCAGCTGGAGGGTGCAGCACCAGACTGACCCACCCGGGACGCGAAAACACAAAATTTGAAAAAATTCAAAATTTGTGTCCTTCACAGGCTTTCGCCGGCAGGCCGTGGTTTTCGGGATGGGGAGGATGGAATGGATGTCACGCGAATTTCTCAAGGCTGCCACCATAACATACAGTGAATTGAATTGACATTCCAGCCTCTCTGGCGCCTTCAAAAGCAACAAGGAAAAGCAGGCCCAGTCCTATGATGGACGCTACCGAGGACCGTAGAAGGAAATCGACTTCTTTCAAGTGCCGACGCCAGGTGAGAAAGTCCAGCCCATTGCAGCATAGGATACCCCCGATCCGAACTTGCTGTATGCTATGTCTTCAAAATGCCAACCTGCATCAACTTGAAAGCCATTGTCTTGCGATTGCCGCATAAGCTTCGCGGGCTTCGAGGATTGCCGGGATGTGGCAATACTCATCGGTCTGATGCGCCTGGCTGGCTGTGCCGGGACCATAGATGAGAGTCGGGGGACTGCCCAAAGCGGTGTAAAGGATGGATGCGTCAGTGAAGTAACTGACGGTGCCCGGCGTCTGGGGGCTTCCTCGCAGTCGTTTCAGGACATCGAGAACAGAAGCGAACCAGGGGTCATCCTGAGGTGTTAACACTGAAGGGACATCCAGCAGGCGGGTCAGCTTGGCCGCCGACCCCAGGACCTCCTGAACCGAGTTTTCCAGGCTATCGTGGTCAAGTCCGGGGACGGTGCGCAGATCAATTTCTAGGAAAGCGGCATCGGGCACCATATTCACCTTTCCGCCGCCGCCGATTGTGCCCACATTGACAGTCGGATTGCCTAACTGAGGATGAGGCGGGTAAGTCGCCAGGAAGTTTTCAAGAGCCAGGGCAGCTCTTGCGGCCTTATAAATGGCATTGTCCCCGGCCTCGGGCATGGAGCCGTGGGCGCTCCGGCCGAAGAAGTCCGCCCTCAGCCACAACGCCCCCTTGTGGCCTAAAAGCGGCCGGCAGTCCGTAGGTTCGCCGACCACCAGAGCACCTGCGCTAGAGGGCAACAGCCCCGACTCGGCCAGATCTCTTGCACCTTCGCACCCCGTTTCCTCCCCCGAAGTGAAAATCAGGACCAAGTCAGAAGCGCGGCAGGGTAACGAGGAGAGATCGATTCCGGCCGCGGTTATTGCCGCAAGGCCGGATTTCATGTCGCTGGCGCCTCGGCCGTAAAGCTTACCGTCACGGATTTCTCCCCCGAATGGGTCGACTGTCCACGGAAGCTCACCCAACGGCACCGTGTTCATATGACCCGTAAAACACAGGGGACGCCTGTCGTCCTCACCCTGCAACACGGCCACCAGGTTGACCCCCTTGCCTGGAGTTTCCTTCCAGGACAACCGGGACCCGGCGGGTTCGAGCGCCCCGGCCAAAACCTGCGCCACCACGCGGGTGTCCCCTGCGGGGTTGATGCTTTGAGCGCGCACCAAACGCTGAGTCGTCTCGACAATGTCGATACTTTTAATCATGAATGGACACTCCTAAGAGCCCGTTTTAGAGCATTTCTTTCCTTACGTGGCGCGGCTTTCGTTGTTTCGTTCTTTAAACGCGCCAATAATGACCAGTAATTTTCTCCAGCACGGGGAAGGCCAACATTATGTTTCATCCACATTACTTATACACCCTTTTTTGCCTGTAACCCCAATACAACCGTGCGCCTCGTCTCCGCCTTCAAGGTCGAAGAGGACCTTCAGCGGGCTTGGAGGGGGAGAGAGGGAAAAGCAACGCCGGTCCGGTGTTGAAGGCACTATTGAGCGGGCCAGAGTGAAGCCGATTTTATTCAGGGTCTAATGTGCCAGGAGGCCGCTGTATTTAACACGGTCTCGGTGAGCCCGGTAAATCACCTCTCAGAAGCCGTCGAGTTCCTGCACGGCCGTTCCGACCTGCCCGTTTTCAAGACCGACCTGGATTCGATATGGAACGCCGGGGCGCCCGATGAGCTGGATTTCGAAGACGTCAAGGGCCAGGAGCACGCGAAGCGAGGCATGGAGGGCAGCGGCAGGGTCTCACAACGTGCTAACATTACCTGACAGTGTTTTTTGTTACAGGTGAGAGTTATTACAAGGAGCTTAAGCAGGAAACTGATCAGCCATGATTTCCTTCACATCCTGAACCGTTTTCTCCAGGAACATGAGTATGGCAGTCCATCTAATTCTAGAGGCCTGCATCTCTTCGTAGCCTCTTATATGCTCGTCAATGTCTCTTGTAAAAAGGCTAATATCAGTTTCTTCCAGGAGGAATTTCCGGTGACGTTCAATCCGCGTAGCAATTTGCTCCGGCGACAGCGGCACTTCCTGCGGGTGACAGGCACTTCGTAAAACTTCTAAAATTTCTTGCTCAGTATAGCTCACGACTAAACCTCCTTAATCTTCCGGGGTATTTGCGATGAAGTCGAGGCACAGGCCCATCAACTTCTTTGCGGCGGTCACCATGGGCTTGATTTTGTACGTCTCAGCTGCTGGTGGCAACGAATATCTTGTCCGTAGGTGTTCAATATCCTCTTGATCCCACGGGTGAGCATATTCACCGGTCATCCCGGCGTCGCGAATAAGGTCATGCAACATGTACAGATGGTCTTCTAACTCAAATTGATTACTCACGATTGCACCTCCCAACTGGAGAGCCCAGCTATCATGAGATTTCTCAATTTGACCATTATTGCAACGTCCGTTTCGTGCTGCCGGCGGATTTCCCGTTCGATTTCGCGCTTGGTCAAGTTGAAAACAACACTAATGCGCGCCAGCTGCTCTTCCCGAGAAAATTCATCAACCAGACAATCATAATCATCATCCCAAATCTCCATAAATTGAGCAACCTCTGGAGCAAAACGCGCTGGGATATCCAAGCATCGCCCGATTAGATAGGTGTGGATGAGCCAGGCGAGGTCCGCGATGTCCGTCTTGCTGAAGGCATCGACGGCGGCTTGGGCTTCTACACGCGTTGGTTTTTCTGGCAGTTCATATTTTATTAACACGATAAATCAGCCTTTCTTTTAAGAACGCGGCCGGGGTACAAAGCACCACCCTGCCCGGTTAGGTTAGTGGGTTACTGATGCAAGCTTACGCTCAATCTCTTCCCGTGGAGTCTGATTAAATTTTAGCCGGAGATTGACCAGCTCGGCCATTACCTCAATCGACACGTCGAACGAGCGAGCAACAGTCCCAATTAAATCGCCAACGAAGGCCCCATAATCGAGGACGTCGTAATCTTCGGGGCAACCCACTTCAAAAATCAGTCTGCCCTTTTCTTTCGTATCCTCTGTAATTGCCAATAAAAGGTGCTTACTCATGACTTTTTTCTCCATGAAATTTGCCCGGGGGAACAGAGCATGTCACCAGCGATTAAAGTTTAACTTCTTACAAGGGGTTTTAGTCTGCCTGCTGGCGGCGGACGTTGACGCGGTCGCAAATCTCTTCGGTGCTCAATGGCTCCGAGGCATCCCTCAAAACGGCTAAAATCTCTAGCCCCGAGGCCTCGTTTTGGGCAGCAATTTCCCGCTCTTCAAGGCAAACTCAATCTCTTCGATTTGGACTCGTGCCCTTTTTTCGATACGTTGTAAACCGGCGAGGAGCCCTTCGAGGTCACTATCGTTTTTTCCCTTGTGCTTATCGACGTATTTCAAATCAGCATTCATATCGTGGAGAACGGAAGGAATCGATTCCATCAAGTCGTCACCGACGCGGATCGAGCCGTCCATATAGATTGTAAGTTCTTGCCCATCCGCCATTTTGACCCGGATACATTGCCTGCCGTCGTACATCAGGTCGGCACCTATCTTTTCACCAAATTGATAAAATGTAATAAAGTTCATAACTTACCTTTCATATTTTGTGCGTTGAAAATGATCTGGGATTGCGACAGGGTTCTCCACCAAGCGAACCGGCGGTTGAGCCTCTGATTGAAGCTTGTCTTTGATTTCTGTTAATTCCTGTTCCAGAGCAGTGACCATCATCTCCCACCACACCCGGTTCCAGGGGTCGCGGATTGAAACTTCCCCCTCTAGCTTTGTTAGTCGGCCGTGTATAGATACCGCCGTTCTGATTGCCTGTTTTGCAGCAGGTACTTTGCGCATAAAAATTCCTATTCTTTTAAAGGTTCATTGCCATTCATCTACGCCTGGCTCGCCCGCTCCTTTCTCTTCGGGGACTGGTTAGATTCTCCCGTGGCCACGTTCTTTCTCTGGGGATCGGGGGTAATGTACGTTTTGAAGCTGTAGTCACCCCTCCACCTAAGTCCCACTCCGATTTCGCGGCCTTACCGAGAATCTAGTTTTCGAGACTGTAGTCACACCGCCTTAGCGGATTGCGATGGATGGATTGTCACGATACCATCGACTCTACCTTTGTCCAGGAAGGTGCCACTTTTGCCTTGCGTTTTAAGTGGTTAACCTCATCACTCTGCCCTGCTTCGGCTTACCCAGGGCCTGAACCAAATCGGGACGTTCGTCGCCGGCACTAGCGACCTCAGTGTCATGCCGCGTTCTTGAGGTCGATAAGCTCCCTGGTGATCCTATTTGAAAACTCCTGAACTCGGTTGGTGGCCCCATAGAACCTATCCGGGTGCCACTCGTTCAAAGCTGCCCTGATTTTGCTTTGCATAACAGCCCGTGATGCACGACGCTTGCAATTGATGAACTTCCAGATATTGAGAGGCTCCTCCGTTACCTTGATCAACTGCCAAGCCATTTTCATGCACGCGGAAAAGTCGATCAGCATGAGGGGGCAGGCGTACTGGACCGCCGCCTTTCTTCTGATCCTCCAGGCCTCCGTCATAACGTCACGGTTTCTCATCTTCTGTTTCTCTCTCACGCTATTGTCCTATCTCGGCGCATTCACAATCGGCTCGCAATAGGGCCGCCGACCACCACCGGCAGCCCTTCCTCGCCCAGATAAAGGAATCGATTTCGCGCTCCCCAATTCGCCGCTAGGAATTTTCCCGGCCGTGCTGATATAAATATCTATGCCTTTTTTCGAATGTCTCATTCCGAACACCACCGTCCACTCTGTTTTGTTGCGTTTGTAATCCAATATACTTTTTCGCTGCTTCAGGCCGATCCGCTCTGGGCCTCAATCCCTCTCAATCCCCAACCTTTTTATTTCGCCGCTAGGAATTTTCATGGCCCTGCTGATATAATTATCTATGCCCTTTTTCGACTGTCCCATTCCGAACACTCTGTTTTGTTGCGTTTGTAATCCAATATACTTTTTCGCCGCTTCAAGCCGATCCGCTCTGGGCCTCAATCCGAGATTTGTCTTGATTTGTCGTTAAGATTTTCTGGGACGGGCCCGATATAATTTGAAAAAAAGAAAGGAAGACCCCGAATGAATTTAGAATTCGATACTTCGAAGCCCCACACCTTGGCGGACTTGGCCACTGCCCATAACCTCACAGAGGACGAGGTGGCCACGAAGCTGTGGCGCGAGGGCTACATAGGGTTCGGTGTAGGGCTGACAGAGTTGGGAAAATCGGAAATGCCTGGTCTGCATTTCCCCAAGTGGCCAAGCCGGCAGTACGGGCACTGGGACGCCGGGGATTATTACGAGTCTCACAGGTATACACTTGCCACCATAGCGAGACGTTACAGTCTGAAACGCGACATGACGGACGCGGATTGGCGTGTAGCGCTGGCCCGTGCAGAACGAGATGAAGCAGAATGGGGTATTATACTGCATGGGAAAGGGCGGTTCTTCGAAACGGTACTCAACGGTGGTTGGGAATACAATAGCTTAGGCAACATGGACTGGATAACTCTTCACAAAGATCAAGACAAATGGAGCGTACAAGAGTGGGTCACCAAACTTCGCGCTACCGGTAAGCCATGGTTGCTTTTCTTGAAACGGGAAAGTCTGGAAAAAGAAATAGTCGTTCTTGACGCTGAACAATTTCGTGGACTATTGAAACAGATTCGGAGTGATTGTGAAGTCAGCAGCTGGATAACTCTTTACAAAGATCAAGATAAATGGAGTGTGCAAGAGTGGGTCACCAAACTTCGCGCTACCGGTAAGCCATGGTTGCTTTTCTTGAAACGAGAAAGTCTGGAAAAAGAAATAGTCGTTCTTGACGCTGAACAATTTCGTGGACTATTGAAACAGATTCGGAGTGATTGTGAAGTCAGCAGCAGAAATAGCCAATTTAATGCTGATGGAGCTGTAATTCAACCAAGAAAAGTAAGGATGACCATGGAAGGCGATGGGTGTTTGAACCAGTTAGACCTGTATTACGACAAAAATATCAACTGGGAAGACCTGAGAGAGCAAGCTAAAGATTGGACCAAGAGAGCTTTTGATGCTCTTGCAGGGACGCACACTGTGTACGATCTCGCAGTCGAAATATTATCGTCCACACGAGATACCTGGCAAAATTTCAAGCGGGAAATCACACCGCAAGCCAGTGCCGAAATACAGACGAGGCTGAACTGGCTTCACGCCGGTGCTAAGGTGTCCTTCCTTTCGGAGCCTTTCGTTCCTTACGCTAAGCTGAAACGTACTTTGTCGCCGCTTATGGCGAAAAGATGGTTCCTTTTCCAAGTCCTAAAACGCGAGATCGGTGGGTTGGAAGCACAATCTGTCGAGGTACCTGACGAATACAGAAATCTGGCGGCTGAGTATGATGGAATTATCGATAAACTCGTTAAAAGTGCTACCAAATTAGTGCCTCTATTGCTGAAAGAGGTAAAGCCCGGAAAGGTTTCGAAGGAAGACCTAATGGCTGAAGGTAGACACGGATTGACGAAGGCAGCGCACAGGTACGATTTTGAACGAAAAAGTAGTGAGAGTGAAGACCTTGTAAAGTTCTCCACTTATGCTCGTCCGTGGATACTGAAGTACATGCGCAGTGCTGTAGATCGTGCTGCTTTCGAGATGTCTGTGGATGAAAAAACCCGTGAAGCCTGTACTCTCGCTGCACGTGATGAAAATGCCGATGAAAGGCTCGTTATGCTTGGCGCTTGTGCAGCGTTCCCGATGTCCTTGGATGTTGTATACGGATCGGATGAGGAGGGAGCACCACTGATTGAATGCTTGGATAATTCCTGCAGTATTTCTACACCTATCCCGGATCCTGAAGAGGAAAGCGCTACATGGGAATGGGCAGAAGCAGCCAAGATCGTTTTATCCCAACATCTTTCAGAACTGGAATCCAAGGTTTTTGTGGCAAAATTCGAGTCTCTCAACCATTATGGTGAAATGACGGACGTGGAGATAGCAGAGGCATTATCCATAACAAGTGCAAAGGTACCTGAAATTCTGGCTTCAGCGATGGATAAGGTGAAAAGAACGCCTGATTGCATGGTCTTGTTCGAACAATTGAAAAAGCAATAACGCCCCTCCCGTTCAGTGTGGATCAGTATGATCATCGCCAATTCGAATTACGGGGATGACGAGACCGTATGAAGTTGTACTTTGACACAAATATTTAAGGAAGTACACGGTACCGGTGAAATGTGCTGGCGAGAGTTGAACCAGTACACCACCGCACTGGGCTAATACTTGCAGACTTGTAAGGACCAACATGGAGACCCCGAAGATGCGGCGGCGGTCGGGCTCATGGTCCATCGGATAAGGTTTTGCGCCATTTGCGCAGGAACGCGCCGGCCCCTTCCGCTTTGGGGGGTATCGAGTAGTCCGGCAATGCCCTCTGATGGCCGGGCGCCGGATGAAAACTGAGGCCGAGATCCGGACGTGCTGTGAGGTAAGGGTCGAGGTTTTTGTCCCCACTTTTTCGTTTCGAGGCCATTCTTCCTTCCTTCTGCTTGCAGACATTGGGCGGCGCTTGACTGCCGTCATTTTTCCCATGCTACTGCGGCTCTGCGTTATTTGGGCTTTGCGCGAGATCCGATTAATCTCTGGGTTAAGCGGGTATAGCGTTTCTGGGTTTTGTTGTTCTTAACGGCAATGGACAGAGCCCTTTTGGTCCCGACCATCACCACCAGTTTCCGCCCACGAGTGATTCCCGTATAGATCAAATTCCTCTGGAGAAGTGCATAATGCTGAGTATGAACGGGAATGACCACCACCGGATACTGGGACCCTTGTGCCTTGTGGACTGAAACGGCATAAGCCAACACGACTTCATCGAGATCGGCAAAGTCGTAGTCCACCTCCCGGCCATCAAATGAGATGGTCAGTTCCTGAGCTTCCTGGTCGACCTTTGTGACTCGTCCGATATCCCCGTTAAAGACCTCTTTGTCGTAGTTGTTTTTGATTTGCATGACCTTATCACGAACACGGAAACTCCGGCCCCATCTGGTCACATCATCTCCTGACGGGTTGAGTTCATTTTGCAATTCGGCATTGAGGTTTCCGGCGCCCACTGTCCCTTTGTGCATCGGCGTTAAGACCTGAATGTCATCTATTGGGTCAAAGCCGAACCGATTTGGAATCCGATCCTTCAACAGTTCCACAATAACCTGCAAAACCTCTTCGGGTTGTTCACGCTGGATGAAATAGAAATCGTCAAGCTCCCCGCCCGCGGGTTTGAAAGAAGGAACGATGCCTGCATTGATCTTATGGGCATTCACGATGATGGAGCTTTGCTGAGCCTGACGGAAAATCTCATTTAATTCCACCACGGGAACGGCTCCAGATGAAATTACATCATTTAGGACATTGCCGGCGCCGACAGAGGGAAGCTGGTTGACATCTCCGACCATGATGAAGGTCGCATGGGAAGGGATGGCTTTAAGCAGGTGGTGCATCAGAACGCAATCCACCATCGAAAATTCATCTACTATGAGCAAATCGCAGTCCAGCGGATATTCATCATTTTTTTGAAAACCAGCTTTCTTCGGGCTGTACTCAAGGAGCCTATGGATGGTCTTTGCCTCATACCCTGTGGCTTCACTCATTCGCTTTGCCGCTCTCCCAGTTGGCGCAGCCAGGAGAATATCGACCCCGAGGGCTTTGAAAATTTTGAGGATGGAGTTGATGATGGTTGTCTTCCCAGTGCCGGGCTGTCCAGTCAGCACCATGACTTTAGATCGGCAGGCTCTCTTCACCGCCTCTATCTGCTTATCAGCCAAGGTGATGTCGAGTTTTTCCTGGACCCACTGGACTGCCTTATCGGCGCCAATCTCTCTGATGGATTTTGGTTTGTTTATGAGGGTCTTCAGTCGTCTGGCGATATTTGTTTCGGAGAGGTGAAATTTCTCAAGGTAGACAGCCTTGTTGTTTTCCCGGGTGTTTTCCAGGTTATCGCACAGGTCTTCGAGTACGATCATTTTCTCCAGAGCTATGGTTCCAATTGCTTTTACGATGATTTCCCGGTCTGTCTGGAGAATCTCTTCGCATTTCTCAATGAGCGGTTCGTAAGGGTAATAGACATGACCTTCATCGGAAAGCTCGTGGAGAACGTAGAGGATACCCGCTTGTGCCCGAAGTTCAGAATCCTTCCCAAATCCAAGTTTTTCTGCAATTCTATCAGCAGTGATGAAGCCGATCCCGAAGATGTCCGTTGCAAGTCGGTAGGGATTCTCCGTTACCACTTTGATTGCTTCGTTCCCATACTGCTTGAAAATCTTAGTTGCATATCCGGAACTGACGCCATGGCTTTGCAGGAAAATCATCACTTCACGGATTTCCTTCTGGTCCGCCCAGGCCTTTTTGATCATCTCGATGCGCTTGGCGCCAATTCCTTCGACCGTTGAGAGCTTTTCGAGATCGGCTTCTATGACATCGAGTGTGTCTTTCCCGAATTTTTCTACGATCCTCTTTGCCATAACGGGGCCGATCCCTTTTATGAGACCAGAACCCAGATATTTTTGAATGCCATTAACTGAGGCTGGAACCATCGACTTATAAAAGACTATCCTGAACTGCTCACCGAATTTGGGATGGTTTGTCCACTCCCCCTGCATTTTGATGACTTCACCGGGCATGGGAGCCATAAGGTTTCCGACCGCACAGACAAGGTCCTGCCGACCTGGAACCTTCACCTTTGCAATGGTGAAGCCATTTTCTTCGTTGGTGTAGGTGATCCTTTCGATCTGTCCTTGTAGCTCTGCGAGCATGCTATCCTCTTTCGAAAAATCCATTCCCGTAGTGCAGGATATATATCACAGAACAGAGAAAGAGAAGGTTTTGACCGGCTAATGGGTGGGGATTCTCCTTTGCTCCGCTGGTTCCGGGAAGAATCTCCGATCAGAAATAAGCTGTTGATTCTGCAACCGGCAAGGGAACCTGAACTATTCAATACAGTTATGTGGAACTTGCCCTCTAACCGTAAACCGGGTTAAGGTGTCCTCCGGCCGATGAGCTAAAATTGTGAGGAATAGATATGTGGCATGCAAATGAACGGGATCTCGTCTCGTATGTTACTGACCACTGGGGCGATACACGATTATCCGAATTGAGCAGCGTAATCGATTGTGGCCCTGGGGATTCTCTCCCTGATCAGAACACTCTCGATTATCTCATCTCATGTTGTTACCAGGCAAGCCTTATGAGGGAGGAAGACAGGCCAGTGCGCTTCCGTCTCATTTTGAGAGAGCCCAGTTGTTTCGACAGTGAGGATGGGCCACCTACGGGTTTGCATCGACTTCTGTTTAGCGAGCCGCAACCTTTTGGTGAGTTCGAACTACAGAGGCTATCCCCTGCGACCGATTTTTATCGATCTCTGATTGGAGTAAGACATGGCACTCAAGAGGGTCTGCAGATCTGGGGCATTGTCCACTCCGGGTCTCGATGGGTCCAAAATGTGTACGGCGGAAGGGTGATCGCACCCACTCTGCCTCTCTCGTTGGTTGTTTGCGTGAGTGATCCTGGTCGAATAACCGTCTGCAAAGGTCCTTTGACGATTGCAACATTAAATCGTGGTCAGATCATTTCCCCTGCACACGAAGTCTTTGACTCAACCTGGCTTCCCGCCAGTTTTGCCTCAGTTCGCTCCAGGCTGTGGGAGTTACACATAGCGGCAAGGGATGCAGCCAAAAAGCCCTGGGCGGATCTCAATCCCAGTATTGTGAAGACAATTGCCCAACAAGTAGTTAGGCGTATCATCAGTTCTGTCAGAAATTCCGGACACGGTGGTACAATCATCATGATTCCTCCGGAAATGGTTGAGCAAGTATTCGAGGAAAACCCATACTTAAGCATTGAATACAGGGTGACTGATGAGGCCACACGAAAAAGATTTCAGACGTTGCTTGTGAACCTTATGAACACACTTGCTGAGATGCATGGCCAGAAGGCAAACAAAGGCGAGCCCGTTGGATGGGGTGAGTATGTGGCTAGCAACGAGGAATCCCTTGCTCTGCTGGATGAGGCTGTTTTTGATCTCGCGC
The DNA here is from genome assembly GCA_963805125.1 of uncultured delta proteobacterium. Classification (GTDB taxonomy): domain Bacteria; phylum Desulfobacterota; class Syntrophobacteria; order Syntrophobacterales; family Syntrophobacteraceae; genus SbD1. The sequence goes on from CAWDTD010000007.1 coordinate 100,909, forward strand.
ATCTTTTTGCAGATTTGACCGCGGTGGATGGTGCGGTAGTATTCACCGAAGCGTTCGAGTTGTTGGGGTTTGGGGCTATGATATCCGTGGGACTGAAAGGGGTGAAAAAAGTGGCTCGCGCATTAGATATAGAGGGGCTTAGGAGAGAACAGGTGCACTCCGGAAGCTTCGGTGCACGGCACCGGTCTGTGTTCCGTTTCTGCAATGCCGTGCATGAGGCAATTGCTATCGTAATCTCTCAAGATCGGCTGGTGCGCTTCGTCAAATTGAAAGAAGGTCTGGTTACCTATTGGGATCATGTCGCCGCAAGCATCATGGATTTTTGATAAGATATCGCTCCGTTAAAAGATGGTCCTGCTCAGAGAATGACTGAGAATGCTCCACCTGAAAAATGTCCTGCGTGCGACCACGAGTCAAATTATTTTCAGATTAAATGTGAAGAATATTAAAGGAGGATTTATGGTTTCAAAGATTCTTGTGCCGACAGATGGTTCAAAGACAGCTCGAAAGGCAGTCAGGTATGCGGTTGACCTTGCAAAACAGTTAAATGCCTCGGTAATTGTCCTGAGCGTTATTGATAATCGCTCGTTTATAGCCCAGACAGTTTCTGCCGTGGATACTCCAAGGCATGTAATAGAGCCTATCGAGGATTATCTGCGTGAGGCTGCCAAAGGGTATGCTGGAGAGATAGAGAAGCTGTGTGATGAAAGTGGCGTCCAATCAGAGACTGTTATAACGACAGGGCACCCTGTTGGGGATATTGTGAAAGAGGCTAAAAAGTCAAAAGTAGATCTCATTGTTATGGGTTCCCATGGTAGAAGTGCTTTCGCAGCCTCAGTACTTGGCAGCGTTGCCTATGGAGTCATTCATAACGAGACAAAGTTTCCTGTGCTCATCGTACGGTGAGGCTGATAGTGGGCATCTCGCCTTCAACGCTGACGTTGAAATATGTGTCGTGGTGACGCCGGAGGATCTCAGAAGGCTGGCCATTATCCAGTATTATTCCAGCCAGGACAAACGCGCCGAAGTTCCACTAACAGCGCATTCACTCACTCGAAAATCTGGGCACTCATCGAGCAAGACCCCCGGGAGATTTGCATGGAGGCAGTCACTCCATCCCTGACTGCTCTATCCTTGCCTCCGGATATCCAGTGCAGTATATCTTCCTTACCCCACAAAACTCCCATTAAATTTGCTCAGATTCATCAGGATTTTATGTTCATTTTTGAGGAGCAAGCAATGACTCTCACCAAAGCCCAAATCGTGGAAGTATTCTTCGCCAAGAACATTTTCACCAAGACCGAGTCAGCCCAGATAATAGACACCCTTTTCGAGCTGATAAAACAGTCCCTACAAAATGGCGAAGACGTTCTCATCAGCAGATTCGGGAAATTTTCAGTGAAGGAACATCAGGCGCGTAGAGGCAGAAACCCACAAACAGGGGAACCGATGACGCTACCACCCAGGAAGGTGGTGACATTCAAGTGCTCAAACGTTTTGCGGGCGGGAATGAATGGGGAGAGTGAGTGAGGGATGCAAGGAGATACTTGAGGTTAACCAAGAATGATGTCCTCCAACGACCGCTTAGGGACGTGATGTACCCCTTCATTATCACGCCAATACTTGGTATTGCCCGAAGCATCAACCCTTTCGACCATTACTCTCTCCTTCGGCTTGCCCAGGGCCAAAACAAGCAAGATATCGAAGCGGAGAGGTATTTCCAAAGCTGTTCTTAAATTTTCTCTCTGTATTGTGCCGATGATGCACCCCCCAAGACCTGTTTCAGTGGCGCCTAGAAGTATGGATTGAGCGGCTATCCCGTGATCACAGCCAAATGATTGGCTTATCTCCCTGTCTCCCAAGATGATGATGTAAGCCGAAGGCCTCTCCCCATCATCCGGTCCTGCCCAATCTTTTAGAAAAGCAGCCCAGGTGAGATGGGGAAAGATCAAGGCATTCTTTTGCGGATCGCAAGAGAGAATGTATTTGAGCGGCTGAACATTGCCGCCAGAGGCTGATAACCTAGCCAAGTCCACGAGATCTTTCAGGGTCTTGAGATCCACACTGTGTTTCTGATAAAATCGCCTATGGCTACGATTTTTCAGAACTAAATCTGCCAGCATTATGTCCTCCACCTTGAACAGAAAAAAGACGTTCACCCGTCTCTGTTATCGACAGAGCAAAGGTCGTGCATTACCGATTTTCGTCAGCCCAGGCGCAGATGGCTCTGGATTTTGGGAGCTGCAATGAGCGGTGGAATTCCTTTCTGGATGAGCAGCTAGAGCTTCTTTACTTTGACTGCCGATGGTCCCTTGGCGCCCTGTTCAATTTCGAAGCTGACACGATCACCTTCCTGAAGGCTTTTGAAGCCGGAGCCCTCAATGGCGCTATGGTGAACAAAGACATCTTTTCCGTCCTCAACCGAGATAAATCCGTAACCCTTCTGATCGTTGAACCACTTTACGGTACCTTGAGGCATAACTCTTCAAATCCTTTCATATTGTTGGTTTGGACCCTTCTAAACACACGCAACATTAATGTCAAATCGCGGTGGAGGCAAGAAATAAAGCAGGAGCGTCTGATATCAGAGGTACTTATATTTTCACTCAGAATGGCGTTCCCCAAGTCTCAATGCGATTTCAGAGTGCTTTGATCTGAGGTTTGCGTGGTTGGAATATGCCGGAGATGACAAATTCAATATGGCATACATGCGGCACACTGGCCAGTGGTGGGAGATCTTTCAGGATCTTACACTGGACCAATGCATCGAAGATATTAACGGGAACTCGCTTCTACAGCCATAGGAAGTGAGCTGAAACTGGTTTTCAAACCCGTCTAAGCCGACACGCGCTCAGGAAACCCAGGCCCAATAGGAACGAGCGACATGTTTGCCATTCGCGTTGGAGAGAGGATAAGGCGACAAATGAATTGCCGGACAAGGCTCATCAACATGCAGGGAAGCAGATCGCCATGCCCCAAGTTCATCAGCTTCCTTGGCGCGCCTCAGCTTTCCAATATACGGCGGAGTTCGTGTTGCTGACCCGTAGCCTTTTGAACATTCGAGCAAAAGCAGAGCTGGCGCGCGGCCTCAAATCAGCAAGGTTGTTTTTCAGTCCTGAAAAGAGCCTCAACCTCCCCAATATCGGTGTGAGTGCTTATCGTTAGTAATGGCCGAATACCCAATGATATGGACGGCGGAGTTGGGTGAGATACTGCGTCAAGCCCATGGCCAGCATCCCGTTGTCGCAATTGTTGGCTTGATACGAGTATTTATGAAACCAGCCAAAGATTGAACCTACGACGCAGAGATGCCCGCAACCCTCACCGCAAGAAGCCGAGGGATAACGGGAAGAGAGGAACACGATGGGAGATAAGGGCAAGAAGGATAAGGAAAAGGGTCAGAAACAGAACACCGAAAAACAACATCAGAAGGACAAAAAGAAGGCGGACAAGCAACCGAAAAGAACCTCTTGACAAAGCATGGTGCGGTAGTTTCACCTGAAACACAATATCAAAGCAGCTTTTATCACGGTTCAAGAGTCAGGCAATCAGGAATGTGATGCAAAATCCCAAACAGGAATTAATCACATTAGAAAAACTGAGAAATCATTTCCAAAAGCTCCTCTTTCGACCTCACAACCCAATCACACGAACACTCCATCATGGCATTGGTCTGTAACGTCAAATGCTCGCCTGAGCAAGCGTGAGGCACAAACTTTCCAAATCACCCATCCTTTTCACCCCCTCCATGGGAAAACGTACTCCCTCGTTACATACAAGCATAACTGGGGACAAGATAGGGTTTACTACCATGACGAAACCGGGAGGTTGCGCTCGGTTCCGGCCAGGTGGACCAGTGTTTTCGACGAAGATCCTTTTGTCGCTGTCGCCGCCGGACGCTCCCCTTTCAGAGTCGATGATCTTCTGGAATTGGCACGTCTGGTTGAAGGGATTTCCTCCAGATCCTCATGCCAGGGCCAAAAAGAAGGGGGTGGAGAAGTGTAAAGTAAATTATGCCTAGAGTGTAAAGGAAAATATGCCTTTTTAGACCCATTGACCGTAAATTACCGTGATATCTCGGCAACATTTGTTTTGAATGAGACAAAAAGGAGTTGACACTAATGGGCTGGCGACGTAATTGTATTAACACCAACTGCCATCCTTCTCCGGGAGGCCATTATGTCAAATCCGTCACCTTGCGATCCCAAACTGGAGGCGCTGCGCGAGCAGGGAACGCTCAATCCCAGTCCGGAAGACGTCAAAGATCCACTGTTCCAGGAGAACGAATTCTTCGACCCGCGCGATCTGGTGCAGGTCAAATACGAGATGCTGCGCCGCCATCTGGTAGAGGGATCGGCAATCACGACGGCGGCGAACGTTTTTGGCTTTTCGCGGGTTGCCTTCTACCAAATTTTGAAACGGTTCCAAGAATACGGTGTGGTCGGACTCCTCCCGAAGCTGCGCGGACCGAAGAGAGCCCACAAGCTCTCAGAAGAGCTTATGGCCTTTGTGGAAACATCCCTGGCCGAGAATCCCGCCCTTCGTTCACGGGATCTCGCACAGCTCGTCAGATCTCGCTACGATGTTTCAGTCCACCCCCGAAGCATCGAGAGGGCTCTGGTACGACATCAAAAAAAACGGCGGAAGTAGCCTCTTGTCCCCAGGCGCTTGCCACAGAGAATTGAAGGATCGCTATGAAGTGTTGCGCAGCCAGTCTTTGGGTTATCTGCCGGGAAGAGCAGAACGAGAGTTGTTTATGTATCGAGGTATGGCTGCATGGACAAAGGCCTGGGGAAACTACGCTCCGCCCGGGGACAATCCGACCACAGCCGAGGGGCACGTAGCCGGGCAAACTTCCGTGCAGACTGGGAAGGACATCATCATGGTACTCGCGGGCATGCTGGCGGTATGCGGAAAGGAGCAAAATCGTGATGAGCGTGGAGCATTCAAAGGTGAGGGCCGTGCACTTAAAAAGAGACGCCTGGCTTTACGTGCGACAGTCAACCGTGAGACAGGTGTTCGAGAACACCGAGAGCACGAAAAGGCAGTATGCGCTTCGGCAGCGGGCTGTGGCGCTGGGCTGGCCAGTTGAGCGGGTGCACGTGATCGATAGCGATCTCGGACACTCCGGGGTTTCGGCGGCGGACCGGGAGGGATTCAAACAGTTGATCACGGAGGTGGGCCTCGGGCGGGTGGGGGTCGTGCTTGGATTGGAAGTGTCGCGACTGGCGCGCAACAACAAAGACTGGCACCACTTGTTGGAGCTGTGCGCTTTCGCCGATACGTTGATTCTGGACGAGGACGGCATTTACGATCCCAACGAGTTCAACGACCGCCTGCTGCTGGGGTTGAAGGGCACCATGAGCGAAGCGGAACTGCACTTCTTGCGCGCCCGCCTTCAGGGAGGAAAGATGAACAAGGCCAAAAGGGGGGAACTGGCCTGTCGTCTGCCTGTAGGCTTCGTTTATGACGAACGGGGAAAGGTGCGACTCGATCCCGATTCCCAGGTGCGTGAAGCCATCGGTTTGTTTTTTCGAACCTATCGGCGCACCAACTCGGCCTATGCAACCGTAAAGCATTTCAGGGACGAGGGGTTGCTTTTCCCTCGCCGGCTGCAGACCGGGCTGCACAAAGGCGAGCTTGTCTGGGGTGAGCTTTGCAGTTCCCGTGCGCTCCAGGTCCTCCACAACCCTCGCTATGCAGGGGTTTTCTTCTTTGGACGCTATCAAACCCGCAAAGGCGTGAACGGCGCAACCGTCTGGAGGAAACGGCCTCGCGAGGAATGGCTTTCCTTCATCCCGGACGTCCATGAAGGGTACATATCCCTGGAAGAGTTTGAAGACAATCAGCGCAGGCTCATCCAGGGCGCCCAAGCCCAAGGACTGGAGCGCGCCAAGAGCCCACCGCGAGAGGGGCCTGCTCTTCTCCAGGGCATGGTGATCTGCGGTTTGTGCGGACTACGCATGGCCGTTCGCTATCTTGAACGAGGTCGTCGCGGGATTGGTCCCGTCTACATCTGTCGACGTGACGGGATAGAGCACAGTCGCGCCCCTTGCCAGACGATACCCGGTGCGAACGTGGACCAAGCAATCTCGGAGCTATTGCTGGATATGGTTGCGCCCATGGCTCTCGAAGTGGCATTGGCAGTTCAAAACGAACTGTTCCAAAGAGTCGAGGAGGAGGACCGGCTACGTGAGAAACAAGTAGAACGTATGCGGTATGAGGCGGATCTGGCCCGGCTGCGCTATATGCAAGTAGATCCGAACAACCGACTCGTAGCCGATGTGCTAGAGGCGGAATGGAACGAAAAGCTGCGGATCTTGGAGTTGGCGCAGGAAGACTTTGAGAAGCAACGACGGACAAACCGGTTTCATATTGATGAAAAAGAGCGGGAACGTATAATTGCCCTTGCCACCGATTTCCCCCGACTGTGGAAGGACCCCGGTACATGTGATCGAGATCGCAAACGCATGGCTCGTCTGCTCATTGAAGACGTCACATTGGTAAGAAAGGAGACCATCACGGCGCATGTCCGATTCAAAGGCGGCACAACCACGACGATTATTGTACCTGCACCGAAGCCGTATTATAAGATCTGTCAAACGTCGCCGGGGGTGGTAGCTGAGGTGGACCGGCTTCTCGACGATTACACCGACGGGCAGATAGCCTCGATCTTAAATGAAGGGGGATTGCGATCCGGGAAGGGAGCAGCGTTCAACTTGAATATCCTTGAAGGTATTCGCAGAAGTTACCGCCTCAAAAGTCGCTATGATCGCCTTCGCGAGAGAGGGCTGCTGAACGTCAACGAGATGGCGAGCTTACTGGGAGTATGCACCGCCACGGTCAATGCATGGCGGAAACGGGGCCTTGTTCGGGGATTCGCCTGTAACGACAGGAAAGAATATCTCTTCGAGCCACCCGGAACCGATAGACCATTAAAGTGCCAAGGCAAAAAACTGTGGGAAAGACAACCGTTTACCGGGTTTATACCCGATCGTGCCAAAGAGGTGCAGTATGAAGCATAGTCCTTCACTACGGCGCCTTCGCTCTCTCCTGCTCGCCGGAAATCAGTTCTGATCCCGATAATTTTCTGTTCGGGTGATTTGCTGGCGTAAAAATACCCAATTCCCCAAGCTATACCGTCATCGACCTGAGTGCCATCCAGAAGAGCAATCATGAGGTCGGTAGTGGTTGGTGGAATAACAGAAACTGGTTCGCAATGCGGTTCCTCCTGCCCATCCACCCCGCTAGGGGCCTCTGAGGTTAACGGGTATGTGCCTTTTAGTTTTTAGAGCGCCAAAAATATCATTGTGCTCAATTCACTCCATGGGGATGATCTCGCTCTCCGGTTTTTCCCTGGACGCACGGACTGTCGATATACCCGGCAACAGCAAAACCAAAGGCAGGGTGCAGAGGAATAGAAGGCCGAATATCCACGAGACATCATTATACGCCATCATGGTCGCCTGCCTGTTTATGATCCTGTCTGTGACTGCATAAACGGCACGGTGCAAATCCTGGGGGTTCAGGCCGGCTTGTGCCAGCATCCTCACAGCGGCACCGCTGAATTGGGCAAAGGCCGGGTCGAATGGATTGATGTGGTCGACAAGGTGGGCGCGATGGATCTGCAGGCCGCGATCCACCAAGGTGGCCGTCAGGGCATAGCCGATATTGCCACCGATTCGGCGCGCCAGTGTATAGAGGCTCGTTGCGTGGGTCATATCGGGGCGCGGCATGGTGCCCAGAGAGACGGTACTGAGGGTCACGAAATTCAACGGCATGCCGATGCCCATAATTAGCAGGGCCGGGACGAGATTGAAAAATCCAGCATCGAGGGACAGCTTTGCGAGATCGTAATAAGAACAGAAGATGATCACGATACCGACCGTCACGAGCACCCGTGCATCTACGTGGTTGTAAAGCCAGCCGGCGATGGGCATAAAAAGTATCAGCGTGATGGCTCGCGGCGCGAGTACCAGCCCTGACTGAAGAGCCGAATAACCCAACAGGCCTTGGGTGAATTGCGGCAGGATGAAGGTGGTCCCGAAAAGTGCTATCCCGAAGATGAGTCCCATCAAAGAGCCGAGGGCCAGCGGAGTGTTTCGCAGGAGGCGAAGATTGATCACCGGCTCCGGGGTCTTCAGCTCCCAGTAGAGCAGGCACATAAGCGCCATAACACAGATAACGCTTCCCGCGATCACCATTGAGGAATCAAACCAGTTTACGCGCTCTCCCCGCTCCAGAACGAGCTGTAAGCTGCTCAGTGCAACGGTCAGTAGGACGATCCCGCCCCAGTCGATTTTCTTGACACCGCGACGGAGATATTCCGGGTCGCGGACAAATGAGCTTACCGCGAAAATGCCTGCCAAACTGACAGGTACGTTGATGAAAAAAATCCAAGGCCACCCGTAGTTATCCGTTAGCCACCCGCCCACGATGGGGCCTGTGGCCGGCGCCAGCACCACGCCCATGCCGAAAATGGCCATGGCCATGCCTTGTTCTTCCTCGGGGAAAGACTCCCTCAGAATGGCTTGTGAAACGGGGATCAGTGGGCCTCCCCCCAGTCCCTGCAGGACCCTGTAGAAGAGCATCTGATGAAATGTCACGGCCGTACCGCACAGGACGGAACCCAGGGTAAACAGTCCGAACGACCACAGATATAGCCTCTTTCGGCCGATGAGGGTGCTCAACCAACCGGCCATTGTCACCATGATGATTTCGGCAATGCTGTAAGCGGTGGCTACCCAGGTGATCGATGACAGGTCCTCGCTGAAGGTCCCCATCATGTGGGGCATGGCCACATTGACGACGCTGATGTCCATGACCGCCATGAATGCCCCGCACATGACCGTGACGGCTATGATCCACTTGTTGGTATCAGGAGTTGCGCCGGCAGGATTCATTGGGTCCTGTGGCCTCGCTGGCTGTCAAGTGAGGTGGTTACGCGAAGCGTCGGCCCGTTCTTGTCGGCCGTAAATATCGGCACATCAGGGAAGGCTCCGACGCGCAGCGGGAACTGGGCGGGCGGCGCAGCGTCTGGAACATCTGGCAGCGGTCATCGAAGCTGATGATGTAAGGGTCTGGACGATTTCAACGGCGATTTCGAACAGTTTTTTGGTCATAGGTTTCTTCTCCCTGCTCAGCTAATCCTTTGTCTGTAACCTTCTCCACAGGGACTTTCTCCGACTACAGAAAATCAAACTGCCACCTTCTTCTTCCGAAGTCTCGTCCGTTTGGGTTTACTGGCTGCACCAGTCTCAGTCTTAGTAGCCGCTTTAGTGGACGCTGCGGCCTTCGCCTGCCTTCTCGCCTCAATCGCCTTCTTCAGCTTCTCCGGCAACCCCCTCTTTTTCGCTGCTTTGCTTCGGGCTTTGGTCAATGACTTTGCCGCCAATGGGGTCCTCATCGAAAAACCGTATTTTTTCCTGTACTCCTTCTGGTTCATGCCGTGACTGACAAGATGCTTGGTGGTTAACTGGCGCATCTCTGCCCCGCATTCAAGGCAAATCACTTTGTCATCTTGAATGGAGTCTTGAGGAGCAATGGCTTTGGGAGCTTCTTCAGGCATCATTTGCGGGGCGAGGACGGTTCCTTCGCCTTCAGCCTTTTGCATCGCTTGGAGAGTTTGGAATACCTCCCGAAGAGAAGATGCAATCTCCATTGTCGTCATTGAAGCTGACGCTGCTTGGGTTTGTACGATTTCGGCGGCGATTTCGAGCAGTTTTTTGGTCATGCTAGAACCCTCCATTTTCGTAGTCGTATTGGCTATGTGGCTTAATTATGAGCAGTGGGAGCATTTTGGCAAGACAAATCATATACTTTTGAACAAGTACTAATCCCTTTTCCATTCTTCGGTTTTCCATCGCATTTCTAAAAAGCCGCGATCCTGGCTTCAAACGGGTGCTCTGAGGAGCCGGGTTTGGTATGGGGTGGGGCCGAGAAATCGGCTGAGAGGTAGTAGATTCAAGGTAGCATGCCCTGTCGAAGTCGTGTAATCGGGTAAATCGGCTGGTTATGAGAACTGAAGAACAGGCGTGAAACGGGTTTGGCCGCTAAATCGAAAAACTGGCTGGAGTTGAACCTGCGCACCAACACCGCACTGGGCTTACATTAAAGACCGTGGAGAACCAGCGGTGTCGGTTCCTTTCGGATTTTCTTCACATGTGTTCGCATCATTCTTCAATCGCCTTTCCTCAGGGCTTGCCCAAGCTCTTCTGTGCCTTAACACGCCACTTGATGCCAAGTCATTTCCGTATGCAGAGATTTTCATCCTAAACCGTAAAGCTGCGGTGAACTGCGGTTTACAATCGGAATGATTTAGCGTAATATAATTTTTGATGGGACGAGCGTGCCCATAACTTGTTGAAGAGCGTGAGGAGCTTAAGAATGGCCGAGATGGAAGACCGGTGGTTTTCGGTGGATGAAATATCAAAGCACCTAGGGGTCAGCAATGACACAGTGTATCGATGGATCGACAAGCACGCTATGCCTGGCCACCGCATGGGTCGTCTCTGGAAGTTCAAAAAAGATGAGGTTGACGGTTGGGTGAAGGCTGGTGGTGCGGCAGACCGCAACAAAAAGGGTTCGGACGAATGAAGATCGTCGACAAGATCAAGTCTTTGCTGGGCGACGTTCTGAAGACCCCCATCCACCCCAAGGTCCAATTGAAAGGGGTGGAATCGGCTATTGAATTTGAACATACGTCAAATAGCGCCATTGACCCTGAAGATGTAATCGATTGGCTGGTTACGCAGCCGAACGCCAATGGCACTTTATATTTGGAAAATGTGGTGCGGCAGTATATGGGCGCGCTCCGTGCCGCACCCGCGAAACTGCAAATCCCTGTCGTATTTGATGTCAGGAGCGTTTTCACTTGCCATACACCTGATGAACTGAATGCCTATTGGGACATTTTCAGAGCTGCGCCAAACTATAAGCAAGTGAACAGCAGCACTTCAGGTATGTTCTCTGCTGGTATGGGCTGCTACATGAGATATCTGCAACATCTATCAGATGAACTCGACGTGGAAAAGCCAGATGTTGTTCGGTTGATTGAACGTCACAATTTGGAGCATGTAGACGAGCGGGATTCTGGCGGCGCATTATGGGTGATTGGCGGTAGAGAACTTTCGCACACAATGCTGAAACTCCGGGACTCTGGTTTTCCTTTTACTTTCAAGATTGGCGGTGGGCGAAGCAGCGATTACAGAGATGCTTGGTGGTATAAATCTTCAGAAACGGTAAGCGGGCAAAAGTCCGAAGAGTCGGAAGAAGCCCAGCCCGTCTATACCGACCGGAAAGGTATCACGAATTCGGCACAGCGCGTTGACTTTACTCTCCCAGAACTCTGCGCCCAAACCCGCCCGCTGACTTGTACCATCAAGGGGCAAACCGTCGTTCCGGGCAGTCGTGTGCGTAGTCCGAATACGCGCTTCAGTAAACTTGGTGTGCCGGTTGGCGCGGAACTGATTTTCACAAAGGGCCGCCATATCTCTTGTGTTGTGCTGGATGCCTCCAATCAAGTGGAATATAACGGAAAGGCATGGGCGATTTCGGCCTTGGCGATGCATTTGTTGGGGGTGTCATCTGCAAATGGTTTTTGTCATTTTAGCTACGAGGGAGAAACATTGTGGGAACGGCGTTCGAGGCTGGAGCGTGCGGGCAAACAGGACGAATACCAGGCAGAGGAGATGCCGCCGCCCGCTGAAGCACAGGAGGCGAAACCTGTTATGATTCCTTTGGAGAAAGCCCTTGCCGGGGAAGTCAAGATGATGACGTGGCTTCGGGCTGCAATCTTCGCCAACATGCCGGAAGGTTTTTCTCCCGACATGAGCGCAGACGCCAAAGATATGCTGGATGTCACTGGCAGCATTGCCGATCAAAATTCGGCAATCAGAAAAGAAGTGGCTGATGGTTTGAAGCAGTTGATGATGAAATTCACAGGCTATTCTGAGGAGAAAGCCAAGCATAAGGCCCCTGGCAATGTCACTTATTTCGGGGGACATTGGACCGGCATCCCTTTTTCTTCTCGCTCTGCCAGGATTCCGAAAGGCGGAATCATCGGCTTGGAGGGGCGGTCGTTATCGCCATCGACCTGGCGGTTGTTCAGAAGTGCCGGTACCAATCCGCGTGTCGCTGAGTGGGCCCTACGTGTGGCGGAGGGGGAAAGCGAGCAGACTATTGCACAAGAGAGCGGGCTCACGGTTTCGACTGTGAAGCAATATATCCATAATTATGTTGTCCCCGCCGCACCGGCTAAACCTGCGCTTGACCCTGAGGTCATTGAAAAGCTGACTGATGTTCTTTCGACGCATTTCGCCAATGGATACAGGCTGAATTCCCCTATTGAGTTGGCGCGTTTTAGGTCTTTTGCCGCAGAGGATTTTGGCGAGGAAATCGAGCTGCCTCACGAGGAACTGAAAAGGTACATTTCGGCTTGCGGAACTACCTATGACGGTAAGGTATATGCTGTGTCGGCAGAGACTAAAGAGCGAATCAAAGAATTGGTAGATGAATACTTCTCCGACGGAGCCCAAGCTATCTTCTTTGCCGAATTCTACGCCAAGAACGAGAACTGGCTGTTCGAAGCAAGCGTGGTCTCCGAGGATATGCTCATCGACATTCTCCGTAGGCTGTTCCCGAAGCTGTCGTTCACACAGACCTATTTCGGCTACACGGACGCTTCCGTCTTTGCCGCTCTGGAGGGCGAAATCCTACGCGTGTGGGGTGATGATGTGCTGCTGACCTACGGCCAACTTGCCGAGCGGTTGCGGTACATACCCCTTGAAAGGATTAAGTCCCTCCTCGGTCAAAACGGCGACTTCATTTGGAGCAGCGTGGAGACCTTCTCACACGTCAGCCGAATTGAAATCACCGATGAAGAGCGGCAAGTAATCCGCGAAGCCGCCGTGCAGGAATGCAACGCTCGCGGCTATGCCTCGATTACAGACTTGCCCTTCGGTGAAATCGAGGAACGCAACTACGAAGTTTCCATCACGGCGGTTCATAATGTGAGCGGAAATGCAATACGGACCCACTAACGGACAAGCAAAAGGGACCCACCTTGGTTAAAAAATCAGTTGCTCTTCCCTTTCTGGGGTTTCCATCTCATTCCTGAGCCAGAGGTTAAAAAAGGTCATTCCCTCGCCGTCGGCCTAATTTCTGGTGAGCATGGCTGAAGAATCGGGGTCAAGGCTGCGACCGATAGGAAGCACCCGAAGGGCTTGGCCTTGATGCCGGTTCTGGCCATGCTACTGTTAGGAAGCCGAACGGCCCTTTTCATGTTTCCTTCCTTTTGGATACGCTTTCTTTGAAACGATAACTTTCCGCGTTCATGGAAAGGATTTCGGCATGGTGCGTCAGTCTATCAAGAAGCGCACCAGTGAGCTGTTCACTCCCAAAGACTTCCGGCCATTTTGAGAACTCAAGGTTGGTGGTCATTATCAGGGACTGGCGCTCATAGCTTGCCGCAACCATCTGGAAGAACAGTTGAGCCCCTTTTTCGGAAAAGGGGACATAGCCCACCTCGTCAATAATCAGCAGATCCATTCTGGAAAGTGATCTCTCAAGGTAAGAGAGCCTCAATGCTGCCTGGGCTTCCATGAGCTGGTTAATTAGGCCGGCTGCGGTATAGAACCGAACGTTTTTCCCACCCTGGCAGGCGCATATCCCAAGGGCGACCGCCAAGTGCGTTTTCCCGGTTCCACTGTTGCCCATGAGAATCAGATTCTCTTTTTTATCGATGTAGTCTCCTTGGGCAAGATCGATTACTTTAGCCTTGTTTAGCGTGGAAATGACCGAGAAGTCGAATTGATCCAGTGTCTTTAAAACCGGGAACCGGGCAGTTTTGATCCGTTTTTTATGGGCATTCTCATCTCGCTGCTGTACTTCAGCTTCGACCAAGGCGAGCAGATACCCCTCATAGGTTTGATCGGCTTCAATGGCTTGTCTGGCAAGTTCCTGGTAAAATTTAAGCACAGCCGGAAGCTTTAACCTTTTGAGCAGGGCTTCAAGGAGCATCTTTCCTTTCATGATACACCTCCTTGAAGAAGACGGTCAAAGTGGTTGACCTGGTTTGGCCAGACTTCCGGGGACCGGACCTCAAAGAGGCCGCATTTCTTTGCAGGCTCCAGCAGTTGGTAGAGAAGGTTCTTTACTCCATCAAAGCTGTATATCCCCAATCCTGTGGCCCGTTTAACGGCCTCAGTCACTTCTTCCACCGGGCTGTCTTTAAGGAGCATGAGAATCCGAATGTATTCCTTGGTCCCACCGGAATGCCCCAATCGGTCCTTTAAATGCATGTGATAACGGGAGAAAACGGCGGGAAGCGACCATTTGACCACCGGAGTCGCCCGATCAAAGGCTCCCGGTTTTTGCAGGAGAACCGGCAGATAATGCTGCGGATCGAGAACTTGATCATCACCCATGTAGCTCCGCTCGTGGACAGCTATGGTCTTTTCCTTAAAAGAGATGATCACCTGAAACACGAAAGCCTGCACCGTTACGGCTTGACCCACATATTGGGGAGGCACGGAATACCAGTTTCCAGAAAGGCGTACCATCTGGCGCCGATTGACCTTTAAAGTGAGCACTACACAGGCTTTCGGCAGTCTCTTTGGAAGGGGCTGAAGCTTTTCCAGTTCCTCATTCCAAAGTTCCTCCACTGGCTTTCCAAAACGCTCCCTGGAGATGGCATCCCGATCACAGCAATCACGCAGATATTCGTTTAGCTCATCGAAGCTCTCGACCTCTGGCAGCGGCACGAAGAAGTTTCTGCGAGCATAGCCGACGAGGTTTTCAACCCCGCCTTTCTCCTGCCCTTTGCCAGGCGTACAGTAATGGGCCTCGAAGAGAAAGTTGGAGCGGAAACCGACCCAGAGCGATTGTTCTTCTCTGTTTCGCCCCCTCAAAATTTTGTATACCGCTGGCTTGAGATTATCGTACCGGACTCTCAGGGGAACGCCGCCCAGGTAGGAAAATCCTCTTAGATGGCTTTCAAAAAGCGATTCTCTTCTTTCGGTTGGAAGGGCGCAGACAAAGAACTTGCTGGAAAAATCCAAACGCATACAGGCCAGATGGACTGTTTTCTCCTTGCCTGCGAAAATAACCCGGGCCTCGCCGTAATCGAATGTTGCTCCTTCAGCCGCTGTGTAAGTCTGGGGTACATGGCTCTCCGGCAGCTTTGCTCTAAGGAGGCTCACTTCTCGGCGCACTGTCCGGTCTGTTCCCATGTAGGCATGCTCGTCTCGAAGTCGATCAAAAATGCGCCTGGCTGTGTGACGCTGTTTGACAGGACGGCGCTTGTCCTCTTCCAACCATTGCCGAATGACCTCGGCAAAGGGACCGATTGCTTGCTTTGTTGGGGACTTCGTTCTGGTGTAGACCGGAACTCCAGGATCATTGAGGGCCTTGCGAATGGTCCTCCGGCTGTGGTGCAACTCCCTTGCAAGTTGCCGGATGGACTTACGCTTTAAAAAGTACTCTTTGCGAATTATCTCCTTCAACTCCACTGTGATCATCTCCTCGACCCCCTTGGCTGCAAATATCTGTTCGATAGTTTGTAACCAAAGGAGCTGTCACGGTGGGTCCCTTTTCCGTTTCCGCTACCCCGTGAAAGTGGTCCCCTTTTCCATTTCCATACACACATAATGCAGTTTACCGCATCTGCCTGTCGGACAAGTTCGATAAAAAAGGCAAAATCGTCGCGCGCAAAGGAGACGTCTTTGATGCGTTGACCATAATGAAGAAATACTGCCGAACCATCGACAAATGCTCGCTTGACGACCTGCTGACCTACGAGAAAGAACTAACAGGTGAAGTTCACCGTTGGATTCCGATGGAAACGGGCAACACCGTTCTGGTTCGTATTGATGAAAACGCATATGTGGCGGACAGATATGTTCACTTCAACGCCGACATAATTGACGAAGCAATCGGGCTGTTTGTTAAGGGAGATTATCTTCCGCTTAAGTCTTTCACCACATTCGGGGCGTTCGCCGACTGCGGTCAGACGTGGAATTTGTTTTTGCTTGAAAGTTACTGCCGCCGCTTTAGTCGGAAGTTTCGGTTTGATACCCCATCGGTTAACTCGCGGAACGCCGGAGCGGTCATCCGCAAAAGCTGTGGCATGGACTACACAGAGATTTTGACCGATGCCGTGGCGAATGCCGACGTTCCCTTAAAGGACACCGCCGTGGGCAAGTTCCTGTATGAGAGCGGCTACACGGGCAGAAGCACAACCGCAAAAGTTAACGAAATTATCGATAAGGCGAAGGCCATACGAGAAAGGAGGGATTGAAAATGTACTCGTATACCTATGACAAGAAAACGGGCGGGATACTTCTTAATTCCTCGCCGACCGGGTTCTCGAAAGAACCCCGCCCTGTTTACGCGCCCGAATTGGACATGCTAGGCTTTGATGAATATTGGAAGTACGATAAGCAGACCGACTGCCCCTATATGTGGGCGGAGGCGAACAGCTACTACTATCGCGGGACGCTCGTCGCAAAGCTGAAAGGCGGCAATATCTACACCGCCCCTCAGATTATCATTCCGAACGGCGAGGACGGCAAACCGATAATGCCGGAACCTACTAAAGGCATATCGCTTCGCCCCGTTGACATAGGGGCTATCGTTGAAGCAAACCGTGAAATGCTTGAAATCATCGAGCAGAGCACGGTCAAGAAAATACTGGCTATCTACGCCAAGTACAAGGGCAGGCTCGACTGCTTCCACGTGGCGTTTTCGGGCGGCAAGGACAGTTGTGTCCTGCTCGACCTCGTTAAGAAAGCCCTGCCCAAGGGCAGCTTCGTGGTGGTATTCGGCGACACGGGCATGGAGTTCCCAGACACCTACGAGGCCATCAAAAAGACCAAAGAGCAATGTGCCGAGGACGAGATACCGTTCTACACTGCCGAGTCGCACCTCAACCCAAAGGAATCGTGGGAGTTATTCGGCCCCCCGTCGCGTGTGCTCCGCTGGTGTTGCTCGGTGCATAAAAGCACTCCGCAGACGTTGAAGTTGAGAGAAGTAACTGGCAAGAACGATTTTATCGGTCTTGACTTTGTTGGAGTTCGGGCCCAGGAGAGCGTTGCCCGAAGCACCTACAAGTACGAGAACTATGGCGCAAAACAAAAGGGACAGTTCAGCCATAACTCAATCCTCGAATGGACGTCTGCTGAGATATGGCTTTATATATACGCGAACGATGTGCTGATTAACGAAACCTATAAGAAAGGCAATGGTCGTGCCGGATGTTTGTTTTGCCCTATGTCGGGCGGCACAAGCGACTACTTACGCCGAACAAGTTATCCAGCAGAGATTGATAGCTATATCGATTCGATTAAGAATACCTACTATGGGGACAAGCGCAAGAAGAGCAACACCGAATCGTATGTCCTAAACGGCGGTTGGAACGCTAGAAAGAATGGGCGCGAGTTATCGAACAATACTTTCCGCTGCACTGAAAAGATTACAAACGGAATTTTGACGATAATCATTACTGATCCTGATTCCGACTGGTTGGAATGGATAAAAACGCTCGGAGACTTACGCGGCGGCAACGGTGACTACTCCGTTCAATT
This sequence comes from uncultured delta proteobacterium, assembly GCA_963805125.1. GTDB lineage: Bacteria > Desulfobacterota > Syntrophobacteria > Syntrophobacterales > Syntrophobacteraceae > SbD1. The sequence continues at coordinate 118,491 of CAWDTD010000007.1, forward strand.
TGACGGCGAATACATACGGTTTTCCGTTAAGGCGACAAAGAACGGCTACATCGTAACAATCCCGGAAGTTGTGCTGAAAGAGCGACCCGCATTCGGGAAGATGTTCCGCCAGGTATTCAGAAAAGCCTCGTATTGCAAAGGTTGCCGAGTTTGCGGAACGAACTGTCGAAACGGTTGTATCAGTTTTGCTGACGGGAAAGTCAAAATAAGTAACTGTGTCAGGTGTCACGAGTGTCACGCAATCGACAGCGGCTGTCTGTTGTTCCACTCGCTACGTCACCCACAAGGAGGCGGTAACTCAATGAAAAGCCTAAACTCATTCGCCGACCACGCTCCAAAGTCGGAATGGTTGCGCTCATTCTTTGAACTGAAGGAGACTTTCTTTTCGGAGCATACACTGGGTCCAATGATGTTCGATATGTTTAGGCGTTTCCTTAAGGATGCTTCCCTAAATGAAAAGAGCCACTTCACGTCGTTTGCCGAGTTAATCTCGCAGATTGGTTGGGAAACAGATACGGCGCAAGGACTGATTCTTATCAATCTTGTTGCCGAAAACCCGCAGATGGAGTGGTATGTAAACAATTTCGATGTCGGCAGAACTTATGCTCGTCAGACAGTCGAGGATATGCTGATCGCTGTTGACGTCAAACCGAAAGACGCTAAGTCAATCGCCAAATCCTACAAGCGTCTTGTCGAGACACCACTCGGTGCAAGCCTCCATTGGGGCTTCGTTACCGACGAGGGCGACCTCGTCCGCACGAAATGCTCGGTGAGCGACCCGCGCGTGGTGTTGTACGGTCTGTTCAAGTTTGCGGAGAAGTGCAACGACTATAAGGAGTTCACACTTGCCACGCTCATGAATGAAAGCATCGATCGCGACGGCATCAGCCCCACCCGCATCTTCGGGCTTGACCGCGACGATATGACGCCACTCCTGTTGGGACTGTCGGCAAAGTATCCGGAATTCATCACTGCATCGTTCACGCACGACCTTGAAAAGATAGCGCTGGCAGAGGATAAATCGTCCCAAGATGTACTCGACTTGTTCAAGGGGGATGCAGCAAATGGCTAATAACAACAAATACCGCGAATATTTTGACATTGACGAGGAGTATTTCCCTCAAGTCAACGACTCTGCCATCGCCGCCGCCAGCCCGGACTTCTGGACGCGCACATACCCGCACTACACGTTCATCGAAATGCTGAACAACATGGAGCGGGTATTGGCACGGCAGGAGAAGCGTTCCCTCTGGATTGAGGGCGCGTACGGCACGGGCAAGTCGCAGTGCGCCTATGCGCTGAAAAAGATTCTCGAAGTGCCGGAAGAAGAGCTCAGCGCCTACTGGGACAGATACGAGCCGCTGAAAAAGAAAACTGACCTGCTCGAAAAGCTAATCGGTCACAAACAAAAGGGCATCATGACCGCCTACCGATACGCTTCGGGTATGATTAACTCGCCACGCGACCTCTTCCTCGCTGTTCAAGAAACACTAAAGGCTTCACTGGTAGCGGCAAACCTTTACGCAGGCGAGAACACCCTGAAAGAAAGCGTCATCGCTTGGATTGATGAGCCGTCGCACAAGCTGTTCTTTGACGCGCTCTTGAAAAAGCCGGAGTGGGCGGCTCTGTTCAGCCAGTCCTCCGCCGATGAGGTGCTGAACGCCCTCCGTAAGGGCGGTGAGGTCAAGACGCTGATGGATAACATCTTCCGTCTTGCCGACAAAGAGGGCATCACCGCGCTGAATATTGACGCTGACAGGCTCATCGCTTGGCTGACGGACATTATCGACCGCAACAATGTAAAGGTTGTCTTTATTTGGGACGAGTTCTCCGATTACTTCAAGAACAACCGGGAGAGCCTTTCGGAATTCCAGAAACTCGCCGAGTTGGTGAACCTGAAGCCGTTCTATTTCATCGTCGTCACGCACGAATCGGGACAGTTGTTCACGACCGCCGACACGACTTGGACAAAGGTGCGCGACCGATTTATTCCTGTGGAGATTGCTCTGCCAGATAACATTGCGTTCAACCTCATCGGTCACGCTTTCAACGTGAAGCCTGCCGCCAGGCCGCAGTGGGACATTCTCGCCGACGACCTGAACGACCGAGTGAAGAATTCCCGCTCCAAGGTGATGGCGGTTGCGAAGATTGACAACCCACAGGTGATGAAGGACATTATGCCGCTTCACCCGATGGCGGCTCTGCTCCTCAAAAACATAGCCTCTGCGTTCAAGTCCAACCAGCGGAGTATGTTCGACTTCATCAAATCGTCTAACACGGACGATGTGAAGGCGTTCCAATGGTTCATTGAGAATACGGGTCCCTTTGACGACCACCCGCTTCTCACGGTGGATATGCTATGGAACTTTTTCTACGAGAAAGGCAGGAATAACCTCACATCAGACATTCGCCTGATACTGGACACCTTCCCGCAGCAGCAGAATTTGCGTGAGGATGAAAAAGCTGTCCTGAAAGCCATCCTCAGTATGCAGGCGATTGATCAGCGGTTGGGCGGCACGATCGACCTGTTCAAAGCTACCGAACAGAACCTCAGCTATGTCTTTGAGGGCATCCCAGACTTAGAGGGAACGAAGTCCGCCAATCTGGCGAAAGGACTTAAGAGAAAAGGCATCCTCGTTTCAAACCCGATAAGCGGTGGGCGGTATGCCTATGCGGCTGCCGTGCTTGCGGGAGATCAAGCCAAAATCGACAACCACAAGAAAGATATACGGCAAAACAGCACAACCTCGAAACTGGTGACAGATGGTGGGCTTTCTACCGTTTTGTCGCTTTCGCCTGCCCTACGCCTGAGGTTTGAGTCCGAGCCGGGTACTGGCAAAATCACGCCCGTAACCACCGCCGACTTCACACGCACAATCAATATTCTGCGCGACAAAGCCACGGGGTGGAATTTCCACGCCGTTGTCGCCTTTGCCAAGGACGATGCGGAAGCGGCAATCTTCCGCAAGACCCTCAGAACTGCGGTTGCGGATAAGCAGTATGAAAACATCGTATTCATCGACGCGCTCTCTACACCGCTGGGCTCAGAGGCCTTTGAGCAGTACGTGGACTTCTCCGCTATGGCGATGTACTACCAAGGTAGCAACAACACGTCGTCGCGGGAAAGTTCGGATAAAGCAAAGCGTGTCTTAGACCAAGACTGGAAAAACCGTATCTACAACGGTCAGTTTGTCGTATACAACTACGCAAATCAAGAGGGCGAGAAACTCGGCAACGGGCAAGGCGTGGCGAGCGTCCTCCAGACCATAGTGACGACCAAATTCCCGTATGTGTTCGATTTCGCCAAGAGCCTTACAGAGAGCCAACTGAAGATAACTCCTGCGATGAAGCAATCGGCAAAGTCCGGCATATCGCAGGCCACGAGCGGTGTTGTTGTCGGTGTCGAGAAACACGTTCTTCCGACCCTTTGGAAGATTGATAGGTATTGGGAAAACCCCACGACAGCGTCTTTGCCTATCTCGAAAATCAAAGTCGAAGTAGACAAGCGCATCGAGGTCGCGTTTGCCCGCGATGGGCAGATTTCAATCGGCGAAATCTACGACTTCCTTGAGGAAACCTATGGCTTTGCACCGTGCAACCTCTCGTCGTTTATTGCCGGTTTCCTGTTGAAAGAGTACGGCAGTGAGCCGTTCCGCTACAGCGACTCATCCGGCGGTCACGAGCAGATGACGCAGGACAAACTTGCGGAGATGCTCGGAAACTACATCGGCAAGTCTCCGAAACCGACCTATATCGTGAAGATGACCGCCGACGAAATGGCGTTTTATGAACTTACCGAAAAGGCGTGGAGGATACCCGCAAATTCGTGTTCTTCCGCTGGACAGGCTGCCATGGCCGTGTCTACGAAAATGCGCGGTCTGAACCTGCCGGTATGGTGCCTTGAAGAAGTGGACACAGTCGGCGTCTTTGATGTGGTTCAGAAATACATTGAACTTGTTCAAAAGGAAGGCAACGAGGCTCACAAGAAGGCGGTTGAAATCGGAAAAATTGCGTCCGCAAAGCCCTCGATCGCCGACAGCTTGTTCACCTTGCTCACAAGCGAGAACTGCCAGAAAGGTATGCGCGAGTATCTCCGCTCCTTTGAGGGCGGCAAAGTTATGGAACTTGCAACGGCAATCGGTGCTGAAAACAATGTGCTTGCCGACATTCGCCGCTTGTTCGGAGTGAAGCACTCGTGCCTTTGGGATAAGCAGACAGGCGAGGACGAAATACGCAAGCTGCTGACCGAGTACGGCGTGGTCAAAGAGAGCAATACAATTCTGAATGCTGCCGCGCATTCCCTGACCGAGGCGTACAAAGAGTGGCGCGAGCGTCTGAAGTTCATCGGCATCTCGTGCGAGGCTCTGCAGGCAAAGTATCCCGCCTTGGCCAAAGTCCTCGACACGCTCCTGAAAATCTGTAAGCAAGAAGATATCCTGCCCGAACAGTTGAAAGCGTTCCATACGGAGTTGGTGGCGCACGGCGCGGAAATCCGAGAATTGCTGAACAACGACAGACGTACTTTTGCCGAGGTCTATGAGCCGTACCTTGAGGACCTGAGCGATAACGACATCGCCGATGTGAAGAGCAAACTCCAGACAGGCTTGTTTGAGTTACCGAAAACTGACTGTAACGTCAAGGTAAAAGAAGCTGCCGAGGAGTTCCGCAAGAAGCAGTTGAAATCGCAGCTCTTCCGCTTGTGGAAAGGCAAGGCGGGAACGAAAAACCCGCGTGAGTGGTCGAGCCGCTACAGGACGCCTATTCTATGTTGTGTCTCCGAGGCTGAATACGAAAAAGCAAAGAAAGCATTTGAAACCCTCAACCGAAACTGGGGAACGGATTCCGAAATCAAAGCTGCTATAGCATTCCTTGAATCCACCACGCTGTTCGGCATCCTTGCGGATGAAGAGAAGCGGAACGCGGCATTCAAGCGGGATATTGTCGGCGAATACAGCATCTTGCTTCCCGACCTCGATAAGGTCAGGGATACACTCGACCACCTTTCCGTAGACACTTACGATTGGCGCGACAATCCGAGCGTCAAGGGCAAGGTGAAGCAACTCGCCGAAGCAGAGTACAACGCCGGCGGCAGCGACAAGGTTCTCATGAAAATCGACGAGATGGACGACGCCCAGTTGAAGCAGTACCTCAAACGGCTCGTCAAGGACAGCATAACAGTCGGAATTGAAATACTGGCGAAAGGAGACGGGAAAATAGAATGCAAATTGACTCGGTAAAGAAATACCTGACATCCTCCGTCAAAACGCCATATTTCCTGTTCATCAGCGACGGGCAGTACGCGACCGCAATGGATGAGTTGTCGGTCTTGGGGCTTGATTTCGTCCCGATGAGCCGTTTCTGCAACAACGACGACAAAATGCCTGACATCGATGGACTCCTCACCTATATCAAGGCTGCCGATGTAAATGCAAAGGGGAAAAAGTTCGTTGTAACGGGGCTTGGCGAGTTTCTTGCGCTCCGCGGAAGGGATGAGGCAACACGCACCCTGTCGCGGCTGAAAGACCATAATGTCGGCGGTGCAAAAGTCGTGTTGCTTCTGCGAGGGCTTGCCTCGCTGATTGCCGGGCTGCAGAACGACCCACGCTTTGACAGCCGTCGGTTCAGTGTCGTCGACAAGGCGGAGTGCGACGTATCGTTTACCCTTGCCGCCCCGTCTGTCGGATTGTCGGCTTTATCGGGATTCAAAGCGATGCTTGCGGAACTCGAAAATGGGCGGTGTGGTAGTGTTGTCGTGAACACGGCTGTCAATCTCGATAAGGCGATATTCACGGTACACCAAATCAGCAACGCCTACGAGGGCATTAAGTTCTTAACAAGGGGCTTTGCCTTGGCGCGTTCCTGCGGAAGCGACGCTCCCTGGGCAGAGTTGCTGACAGAACTCAACCAGAGCAACGGCTCGCTCGACGAGGTCTTCGAAAAGCACGATCTTGGCAATAATCTGGAGTCGGATTTTTACGCCCGCATTGCTGGGAGCGACTACCGCAACTGGCTCTATTTCATCTGCCTGAAGAGCAAAGCAGACACACTGCAGAACGGATACCTTCGGTTCGTACTGGACACGACGAGCCGTTTTGAGGACTTTGCCGGGAATGTCCTGAACGGGATAATCGATATCCCGCACATGGATAAGCGGTTTCCCTCGTTCTATCGTGAGCGTAAGGCTCTGGTCGAGAAGTTCCCTGAGTCGGATATCGCAGACTTCGTAGTGAATAGTCGGCAAGTGGTGTCCGAAAGCATTTATAAGCTGACGGACGGAACAAGGGCGGAACGTGAAGAGATTATCGCTTGGCTCTCGAAAAACGATATGGTTCCGCAGCTTGATGGTATTTATCCCGTGTTGACGGCTTACCTGAAAAAATATGTTTTCAAATGCCCTGAACTCGCGGATTTGCTGACCGAGTATTTCGAGGCGTATAAACGGCAAAAGCTGTCTAATGAACTTGAACGTGAATTCTTAGAAAAGGTTGATGAACTTGCTCTTTCGCGGAAATTCAACAGACTGCCGACGCGGAATGAAATTATGGATAGCGTGGATAAGAGCGACACCTTCCTGTACTGGCTTGATGCCCTCGGTGTCGAATATTTAGGTTTAATCGAAGCCTTAGTACAAAAACGCGGTCTGTCGGTTCGGGTCAACATCGCCCGTGCGGAACTTCCGACGATAACGGCCATCAACCGAGACTTCTTTGATGCGTGGCAAGGTCGCAAAGAGAAAAACCGTGAACTTGATGATACCAAGCACAAGGAAGCGGGTGGTTACAGCTTCACTAATAATGAATTGCCCGTCCACCTTGCGAAAGAACTGGACATCATCACGGCGATGATAGACAAGGCGGCTACGGAACTTGCGCTAAGGCATTGCAAACGCCTCTTGATTGTAAGCGACCACGGCGCATCGCGGCTTGCTGTCCTGCGGCGCAAAGAGGAAAAGTACGGCACCGATACCACAGGCGAGCATTCGGGGCGTTGCTGTAAGCTGTTTCAACCCTATGAACTCCCGTTCGCCGCAGAGGAGAACGGATACCTCGTACTTGCCGATTACGGACGCTTCAAGGGCAGCCGGGCAGCGAATGTCGAGGTTCACGGCGGGGCGTCGTTAGAAGAGGTCGTCGTTCCCGTTATTGAACTGTCTCTGAAAGACGGAAGCGTAACGGTTAAGCTGGTCGACGAGACCGTGACCGTAGACTTCCGAACCGGCACGGAGATTAAGCTATTCTTTAACTCGCCGGTGCAGGATGTTTCCGTTGTCCTGAATGGGAAACGCTACTCGGCTTCGCAGATAGACGCTAACCACTACTCCGTGAAGTTGCCCGACACAAAACGGGCAGGCGACTATTCGGCGGACGTTTACGCGGGTGACAACCTGATTGGCAAGATTATGATGAAGGCGCAAGGCAAGAGCGGCAAAGTCAATGACGCTTTCGATGGCTTGTTTTAGGAGATGCGATTGATGATTGAGAAACTCAGAAATTGCTTTGACGAGATGGTTGTGTATAAAGACCTCAAGAAGAGCAACTTCTTCTCCGCTCTGAGCCTGCCTTCCTTTATGCGTGACTGGCTCTTAAAGAAATTCGAGGACGAGAACGGTCACTTCGACTCCGACGAGTTGGTTCGCTTTGTGCGGACTTACCTGCCGCGCAAGGACGACTGGACAGCTATTAAGAATCAGGTGGTAGTCCAACACGAGCGGGTGAAGTTCCTTGCCAAGGTGTCGGTCGATATCGACATCAGGACGGGCGAGGTGTCGTTTGCGTTGCCTGACTTTGGGCTGACGAGCAAGGACACAATCATCGAGGATTCCGTGTGGCAAAACTGCAAGGACGACTTGGTGCGCGGGCGTGAGACTTGGGGAATGGTTGAAATCGGCTATCGTGCACCCGACGACTACGATATGGAGTTTACCAAGAACAAGGCAAAGGGTGCGAACCGTGGCAAAATCAAGCTGACGGCTTTTAAGACTTTCTGCCCTTACACGATTGATATTGACTACTACAAAGAGGCGCGGCGTGAGTTCACCACGACGGAGTGGCTCGATGTCCTGCTTGGTGCGGTTGACTACAACGCGAGCGGCTACCTTGGCAATGAGGAAAAGAAACTCACGATGCTCACCCGTCTACTTCCGTTCGTTGAAAAACGGCTGAACCTTATTGAACTTGCCCCGAAAGGAACCGGCAAGTCATATCTGTTCGGCCGCGTCAGCCGCTTCGGTTGGCTTTCGAGCGGCGGCGTTATGAGCCGCGCAAAGATGTTCTATGACCAGAACAAGCGTGTCGAGGGATTGGTGTCCGGCAACGACTTCATCACTCTTGACGAAGTGCAGACCATTTCATTTACCGATGTGAACGAAATGCGCGCCGCATTGAAGGGCTACCTTGAATTTGGAATCTTCACCGTCGGCAACTACGAGGGAACCGCAGAAGCGGGCGTTATCCTCTGCGGCAACATCAAGAAGGAAACGATGGACGAGGACGGCTTTGGTAATATGTTTGAGGAGCTGCCGTCCGTGTTCCACGAATCGGCTTTGATTGAGCGTTTCCACGGTTTCATCAAAGGGTGGAATATCCCCAGAATGAACGACGACCTCAAGATTGCGGGTTGGGCGTTAAACTCGGAATACTTCTGCGCTATTATGCACGAACTGCGCGATGATATGAGTTACCGCGCCATTGTGGATGAACTCATCGAAGTCCCCGAAGCGGCAGATACCCGTGACACCGAGGCGGTCAAACGTATTGCCACGGCTTACCTGAAACTGCTGTTTCCGCAGGTTCGAAACGCAAACGACATGACGGCCCGCGAGTTCAAGCGCTATTGCCTCGATAGGGCGCGAAAGATGAGGGATACGATTAAGTACCAGTTGGGAATGCTTGATGTGGAGTATCGCGGGAAAGACATCCCTTCGTTCAGCGTCAGACCCGACCCTGAAGAAGTGGGGTAATTGTGTGGAGAAAAAATGCTGCTATATCTGCGGAAAAGAAGCCCTAAGTAAAAACGAAATCGGGCTGACCAAGAAACTGCTCGACAAGGATTCAAAGCGGTTCTATTGCCTTGATTGCCTTGCCGAGTATTTGGAAGTCGATACTGAGTTCCTGCTCGGCAAGGTCGAGGAGTTCAAAGAGCAAGGCTGCAAACTATTCTGAGAAGGTGAGACCGTGATTTACGTTGACAACGCCGCGACAACGAAAATATCCGACAGCGTCTTTGAGAAGATGCTTCCGTTTCTGCGCGAGCAATACGGCAACGCCTCCAGCCAGTATTCGCTTGGGGCAAAAGCCAAACGCGCCGTTGAACTTGCTCGGAAACAAGTCGCGGTTGCCATTGGCGCAGAGCCGTCAGAAATCACCTTCACCTCCGGCGGTTCGGAAGCGAACAGTTGGGTGCTCAGATGTGTCGCGGAAACTTACCGCAATGGCCCGATGCACATTATTACCTCTGCCGATCGAACACCATTCTGTCCTGAATGCTTGCCATTCACTTGAACAGAGGGGCGTTGAGGTTACATATCTGCGTGTTGATGCATCGGGGCAAGTTTCGACCGGGAATGTTAAGGCGGCAACCAAGTCCCACACCAGACTGGTGTCAATTATGCTTGCCAATAACGAAATCGGCACGGTTCAGCCGATTGCGGAGATAGGGCGATTATTGAAAGGCGAAGGCATCCTGTTCCATACCGATGCCGTGCAAGCCGTCGGGCATATCCCTGTCGACGTAAATGAGCTGCAAGTTGACTTCTTGACTGCCTCCGCACACAAGTTCAACGGGGCGAAAGGCACGGGAATTTTATATAAACGGTCTGCCTTAGAATTATTGCCGTTGGTGTTCGGCGGCGAACAAGAACACGGTCTTCGCGCCGGAACGGAGAATGTCGCCGGAATCGTGGCGGCGGGTTACGCCATTGAGGAAAGTGTCAGCGAAATGGCTGATACGGCAAAGCGACTGAAGGCAATGGTCGAAGGTACCGTGAATGGCATAAAAGAAAAAATACCCTCCGTGAGGGTTAATGGGGACAGCGAGTGCCGTCTGCCCGGCACGGTCAATCTTCGTTTTCACGGCATTTCAGGTGAATCCCTTATGCATCTGCTTGACCTGAAAGGTGTTTGCTTGTCCACGAGTTCGGCTTGCACTTCGGGTAAAGACGAGCCGTCGCACGTGCTTCTTGCTTTGGGGCTTACCGAACAGCAAGCAAAGTCGGCGATTCGCATATCTTACGGTAAATACAACTGTGCAGATGAAGTCGGTAAGGTAGTTACGGCTGTGTGTGATGCTTACGAAAAGATAGTTAAAAACGGCCCGTGAGTAGCAACGGGGTAAAAATACGTCGTAAGATATAATTGCGCCATAAACCGAGGTTTGTGGCACAATCCCATAACACATATGTAATTGGCTGGAAGCTGGCGAATCTGTAAGGCAAAAAGACATGACACAACCAAAGTGCCAATATATTCTTTCTCTGCGGCGTTTTGACAGGCGGCACAAGTGGCGCTAAAGGGTTACTTCCATGACAAATCTTTTGAGCAGCAAAGCTGTTGAAACTACAGCGTTATACCTTATGACGTAAATTTGCACGGTTGCTACTCACGGGCCTTATAGGGCAGGTATTCGAATGCGGAGAAAAGCCGTTCCAACTGGGTGATCGCGAGCATGGCACAGGACGATCTGGCGCGCAGGATTAAGAGTTTCCCAGCGGGCAAGAGGGTGAGAAACTCACTCTATATCCATCTGGAATGCATAGCGATCTACGACACCGATTTAGCATTGGTTGTGGAGAAACTACGGCGCCGCTACTCCATCGGGTCCCACTTCAATGTCCTGAAAGCTGGCGGCGGCGGTCTCAGGATCTCCTTCCTGGAGTACGCCGATTTTTTCACCGCCCCTCACCCCAGGCTTGTGGAGTCGATGACGATAGACTTGGCCAGGGACAAGGTCGGCCGGCGTTATTATGCCAACTCTAAAAATCCACCGATTTTGCACCGCAAGGAAACCCTGGTAGGGCCGAGACATGTATCGTATCCTTCATGGAAGGCGATGACCGAAGAGGAGGAATCTGCAGGGCTTTACGAAAATCCGGAAACGATAGGATTCAAGGCCAATTGGGATTCGCTGTTGTCAAAAAAACGGCTCGCATATGATGGGCACCAGCTGATAAGGACTGGACCGGAAAAAGATCCAGTCCTTATCAAACAAGCTCCAGAAGTTCACCGCCATAAAACCGCCATAAAACGCTACGGCTTCTCGAGGCCGATTCAGACTGTTCTCGAGTACGGCCTGCTGAATCAAGGACAGTCGCTGCTCGATTACGGCTGCGGGAAGGGCGACGACGTGAAACAGCTCAAGGCCCTCGGCCATAATGCCTATGGCTGGGACCCCATCCACCCCTCCGACGGCTCCAAGATGCCGGCGAATATCGTCAACCTTGGCTTTGTGCTGAATGTTATAGAAGATCCCGCTGGAGCGCACGGGAGTTTTGCACGAGGCCTATGAGCTGAGTAAGAAGCTCCTTGTGGTTTCTACCCTCGTAGCAAGTTCCTCGACTCCAATGATGGGGCGCCCATATAAAGACGGAATCCTCACAAGCCGCAATACTTTCCAGAAATATTTCCGCCAGGAGGAGTTGGAACGCTACATCGAAGACGTTCTGGACACCTCCGCAGTTGCCGTCGGACTCGGCATTTTTTATGTCTTTCGCTCTCCTGCAGACCAGCAACAATTCCTTTCCAACCGCACGAAGCGAACCATAAACTGGGTGGAGTTCAGTCGGAAAATCCGTCCCATGAGAGAAGAGAGACCGAGATTACAGGGACTGGATCTTTACGAGAGCAACAAGGAATTGCTGGATGCCTTCTGGTCAACAATGTTGGATCTTGGCAGAATACCTCTGAAGGATGAGTTCTGTCACTATGACGAGATCCGCAGGGCAGTCGGGTCCCCCAACAATGCCAGGGACTTGTTTGTACGAAAATTCGGCGACGAAACCCTGGCAAAGGCTTTTGAACTCAGGCGGAGCGATCTGCAGGTTTACCTGGCACTTTCGAATTTCAGAAAGCAAGTCCCTTTCCGGCACCTCCCCAATAGCATCCGCAAGGATATTAAGACCTTTCTGGGCGATTATAAACAGGCGTTAGAACAAAGCCTGAGTTTGCTATTCTCCATCGGAAGCCCCGAAATTATCGCCAATCTTTGCGACGATACGACTTTCGGATTCTTGGACCACCAGGCACTCTTCGTCCACAGAGATCGTATTCAGGAACTCCACCCTGTGTTGCGAATCTATGTCGGGTGCGCTGAAGTGCTCTACGGGGACCTGAACGATATCGACATAATCAAGATCCATAAACAGACCGGCAAAGTATCCCTGCTGAAGTATGATGACTTTTATGGCAAAACGCTCCCGGAACTCCAGGAAAGGATAAAAGTAAACTTGAGGCTCCAGACCGTCGAAGTATTCGACCATCGGTCAGCTACGCGGCAGGAAGTGCTATATTTTAAGGAACGGTATGTACCTATGGAGCATCCCGAACGAGTGAAATGGGAGGAGTTCAGCAGCTCTTTACAGCTTCTTGGTTTGGATCTGCAAAGCGGCTTCGGTCCCTCAAAACACCAATTGCTCGCATTCGTGGAGCAGAAGGGATTGGACTCACTAATTAAACAAGTAAATGGCTGAACCGAAGTCAGCGACTGGAGAGAACAAGCTATAGAAGGTAGGAAAAGAAAACCCAAGGATCAGATCGAACTTGCCGGGTGGCGCTGCAACGCTCTGAGGCCGCCGCCCAGGCCCCACTATTCTTTGCTCAGAAAACATTGACGCACACCTGGTCTCGTCAACCTGATTTGGCCTAATTTCCACCGGTCATTTTGGCTCCCTTTTTGACCGGTGCCAATACCGTTCTCACGCAAGCCAGCCGGGGATTGTTTCCTGGCCTGGACTAATCATTCCACTATCTTCACTATTTGCTCTCGGTCTTTTTCGGCTGAAGCAGTGCCCCCTCACCTTCCATGTCAGCTAACCATGGTCTTCAAAAGCGTCGCGTTGGTCGCGGTGTAAATAAAATGACAGTCGAAAGGAAAAGATCACTTCTTTGAATGGAGCCGCAGGCTATTCCTTTGGGACCACAGAATTGCCACCTCTCTCTTCTTCGCAGTTTTCCATTATCGGGGCGCCGCAAGGGAAGAATCGTTGAACAAACGTGCATGACCCAACGAAATTAGCCTGGCAGCAAGGGCCACTGATTTAAAAGTTCCCCATCCAACCTCACCACAACCTCAGCCCGCCATAAACTGGGTGCCTCTGAACCCTCTCGATGTCAAAAGTGCAACACTCAATGGATAGATCGTGATTAACCGGGGGATGAAAATGACAAAGCTTTTTCTGCATAACCTCAATAACACCTCCCGGACGCATTATTGCCCGCCCAAGCTTTCAAACACCGTCATAAACAAGCGAGATTGTGTTCTCTCAGGACTTTCCTATTGGCCACGGGTTTGGACACGGTTTGAATAGAAGCCTGGCGATACCCGCTTTTATCGTTCCGAATGCCTAAGCTCAAATTCACTTCTTTTGATCGTCTTCATTGCCAAAACCTACATAATCAATTCGATACATATTGATGAATATCGTTGTTATAGGCTTATCCCTAATTTTGTCCACTACTACTACCCGTAATCATAAGTTAAATATTATTTTGCCTGCCAGCCAAGTCTTTGCTTTATGTACAATATGAAGGATCATATAATGTTACTGTTTGGGTTATCGAACAATGTTAAACGAGGATGGCATAGAAATATGAATAAAGAGAAGCAAGAGCCTAGTGACATTATAACGTCAACCAGCACGCGTCTAGTCTTCGTATATGGAACTCTCCGGAAAGGACAGTGGAATCATTATCTGCTCGACCGATCCAAATTCCTTGGAATGGCCAAAACCAAGAAACACTATGCACTCTACGGAAGCGGAGTGCCTTTCCTGTCACGAGCTGGTTCTATCTCACAGGTGACCGGGGAGGTCTATTCCGTAGATGATGCCACTTTCAAGAGGCTTGATCAACTCGAAGGCCATCCCGACATGTACAAGCGGGAGCAGGCGGAGGTTGTCCTGCAAAACGGAACGGAGCTGACGGCATGGATTTACTTCTATGATGCAGCCCAGGGAGATCTCATTGAGTCTGGGGACTTCCTTCAAAAGAGTTCACCCCGAAGGAGAAATCGCTGTGTGTGAGCTCTTGGGTATATCTTCCAGCACGAAAGTAAGACCTGGCCGCTATTTCAAAGTCTTTCGACAGAGGGGGCAAGAGCTTCCTGAAGGAGAGGGAAATCCGGATGGTTGGGGAATAGCGCTTTATCCAGACGGGAGAGCAGTGCAGGTAATCAAGGAGGCTATCCCGGCGGCATCGAGCCGACTCTCGGAATTTCTCTCCAACTACGAGCACTTGTGTTCAAAGATTTTCGTTGTCCACGTCCGGAAGGCAAGCCGGGGAGTTGTGACCTACAGCAACACTCACCCATTCTCCCGAGAGGTCAGGGGAAAAGATTACGCATTTGCTCATAACGGAACCATTCGCAGTATCCGAAGGTTACCACTTGGCCGACATAAACCGGTTGGGAAAACCGACTCCGAGCGTCTATTCTGCTTCCTTCTCAGCTTTATCGAGCAAAGGGGCATATGCGGCTGGACTGAGGAGGACCTTCTCGAGTTTTGGAAATTTCTTATCTCGATCAACCGCAGGCCCACGAAGGACCAGGAAAAACCCAATAAGCTCAACCTGCTGCTCTCAGACGGCGAGACGCTCATTGCCTACACTGATCTTTACGGGATAGGAGGGCTTTACAGGCTGATGCTACGGGGCAGTGGTGAAGTTCTGGTCGGTGGACGGAAGCTGTCAGCGTGTTCACAGATCAAGGATAATGATGAGGAATCCATTTGCGTCCTTGCGACCATGCCTGTTACCGGCGATAAGTTATGGGTATCCATCGGGCCGGGCGAGCTTTGCGCCTTTCGAAATGGGGTCCAAGTTTTCTCAAGCGGTGCGTTAAGATCAAAAGACCGGCCACAACTGGCAGGCAAAAGGCTTCCAGGTTGAGTTCTTCTGATAGTTGGGAATAGATTGGGCTGGCATGCTGGCCAGAAAACATATACTAAGAGTCAACGATTTCATAATTCATTTTTGAGGAGGAAGGGAAATGACAAAAGCTGAATTGATTGGAAAAATCGCGAGTGACGGTGGGATTACCAAATCGCAGGCCGAGAAAGCAGTGGATGGATTTGTTTCGGCTGTTTCCGACGCCCTGGTAAGCGGTGATAAGTTTACGCTGGTAGGTTTCGGGACTTTCAGCGTAGGAGAAAGGGCTCAGCGTGAAGGCCACAACCCACGGACCGGAGAGAAGATCAAGATTCCGGCGTCAAAAGTTGTCAAGTTCAAAGCAGGCAAGACCCTCAGCGAAAAGGTCAAATAGCCTCATATTGAAATAAGGTGATCCTGAAGGGACTGCTCGCCAGAATGAATTGGCGGACAGTCCTTTTCATTTTTCCTGTCCCGTTTTTCGGCAATGCAGCCCATGATAAATACCTCCAAACTCACAATTCTTGCCAAATGGGGGATCATCAAGCTGTGCCCTTGGTGTTTGTGACCACATTCATTGATACAAGGGAAGGGCTTCACTGAACAGCCAGCGGGCCAGCCTACCACGATGGCGAAAAGAAGGATGGCAATCTGTACGTTGTGAGTCTTATGTTATAGTCCAGCCACTGAGACCGTTCTTGGGGATAAGTCTGGAAGGATTGCTCCCTGTTTGGTTCTGCATGGTGAAAAGTACGGCGAGGGACTTTGGAAGGAGATGAGTATGAAAGTACGTCGCTTGGGGACCGTTGGTCCGGAGGTTTCTGCAATAGGCCTCGGCTGTATGGGCATGTCTGATTTCTATGGACCGGCCAATGAGGATGAGAGCCTGGCAACGATTCACTCTGCCATTGAGGCGGGAATGACCTTGCTCGACACCGGCGACTTTTACGGCGCCGGCCATAATGAACTGCTTATTCGCAAGGCACTGAAAGGTAGAAACAGAGACCAGATCCTTCTCAGTGTAAAATTCGGTGCCCTTCGCAGTCCTGACGGGAGCTTCCTCGGATATGACGGACGGCCTGCGGCGGTCAAAAATTTCGCTGCCTATAGTCTTAAACGCCTCGGGACAGACCATATGGACATTTATCGCCCGGCACGAGTCGACCCCAATGTCCCTATCGAGGAGACGGTGGGAGCTATCGCTGATCTCATCCAGGCCGGCTATGTCCGCTGGCTCGGCTTGAGTGAAGCTTCATCCTCAACAGTACGGCGCGCTCATGCTGTTCATCCGGTCGTTGACCTTCAGATGGAATATTCCCTCATGAGCCGCTCGGTGGAGACCAATATCCTGCCAACCTTGCGTGAACTGGGTATCGGTCTGACGGCCTATGGCGTACTATCGCGCGGGCTGATCAGTGCAGGAGCTCTAAGGGGCCAATCGCAATCCGGGTTTCGATCTCACCTGCCGCGATTTCAGGGCCAAAATCTCAATAATAACCTGGCTCTTGTGGAAACACTGGCGGCTTTTGCCGCGTCGAAGGCCCTCAGTGTCGTACAGCTTGCAATCGCTTGGGTGCTGTCAAGGGGCCAAGATATCGTACCTCTGGTCGGCGCCCGCAGACGGGACAACCTGCAAGAAGCCTTGGGAACCCTTGATCTGGTTCTTACGGCAGAGGATTTCTCGAAGATGGAAGCCTTAATCCCTCCCGCGGCTGTCGCCGACGAACGCTACATGACCGAACAAATGGCGATGTTGGACAGCGAACGACCCTGAGATCACATTGAGGCACAACTAAACTGGATTCAAACCCATGAAACTCGGCTTCTCCCATCAGCGAGCTTCCTCCATCACCACCCCCGGTTATAGGTCTCGGAACAGGGAATGCAGGAGATCTTGCCGTCCCGAATCCGCGCCCGAGGTTCCATGACGGATTCACCGCAGAATTCGCAAGTCACCGACTTGAAAATGCGTGCTTTTTCAGGAGGTTCCGGAGAGACTTGTTCGATTTTGAAAAGGGTGTTCTCATCTTCAGCCAGGATCTGATCCACCCGTTGATCCTGGAATGCCCGGAAGGTTTTCATCTCGTCTTCGGAGGCATTGCCGCTTATGACTTTTTGGAAAATCGTATCCTGTTCGGGTGTTCTGCGAAACGGACCGGCTTTCATGGCTACGCGAATTCCTGGGCCCCCTTTGCGTGCGAAGACGGTGTACACTTGTTTTCCGTGGTCCCGATAAATAAGATTTCCCTTTCCCAGAGTGCAGCTTAGCAGCACTTGGAAGGCATCGATTCCGCAGCCGTCGGATTCGACAATGGCTACGAGTTCCTCATCTTCCGCGCGCTCGATTTCGAGATGGGCTTGAGCGGTTTTAGCAGCGCGATATCCGATTGCCAGGCCGGGGCACATATGTCCGTGAAACTGGATGGTTTGCTGAAGGTCTTTGGGGTATTCAGCAGTCATTTTTGCTCTCCTTGTCGATAGGTCCGCATTGTTCGTCCGAGAGATGCATCTTTTGCACGAATACCTAAGCTATTAAATACCCCTCTTCAGCCCGGATTGGAACAATGTCAGCCGAGACCTTACAGATTTGAATAGGCGGCCTGCACAGCAAAGCCGACGCCAGAAGTCAACATGTCCAAACGTTATGCGTTATGCTCCCGCCATCATCTTCGATTCAACATCCTGGCAAGAAATGCTAACTCAAAGAAGGCAAAATAGTGTAGGATGAATTTCAATTCGTGCTTTCGGCACTTCCCGAATTTTGCCAGGGATCTGCATATCAGAGAGGCTGTATTCTCTGAACAGCCTAAGGAGAGCACAGCGTGATAAAAAGTGATCTAATGCCAGCTTTCCGAGAAACGCTGCTCACTGGCAGCTACAACTTACTCCTGGGTTCTGGAGTTTCCCTTGATAGTAAGAATGGGCACGGGGAGTTGCTGCGTAGCAGCGAACAATTACGCCTGGACCTGTGTAAGATTACAGGTGCACCCGATAAAACCTCGCTCCAGCGCGTGTATTCCTTGCTCAGAGATTGTAATCGTTCACCGGGATTTCATTCCGGTTAGCTTTTTTCCTTGCGTTCGAAAACAGAATGAGCTATTCCATCATGCATGGAAAACACCTTCACTTTCAGAAATCGGACCTTTTCACCGGCGGACATTGCTCTTGTCCGGCAGATGATCGCCGAGCACCCGGAGGAAGGGCGGTGTGCCCTGTCAAGGCGGCTGTGCCTCGCGTGGAACTGGACCCAGAAAAACGGACAACCCAAGGACATGATCTGCCGGGGAGTCCTGTTGGATTTGGAACGCAAGGGCGCCATCCGTCTTCCCCCAAGGAAAAAGATTCCTTTCAATCCTTTTCTGCAACGAAGTTCTCCGGAAAGGATCGAGATCGACCGAAGCCCTATCGAGACGCCTTTGCAGGAGCTTTTTCCCATTTCGATTCACCAGGTGCGAAGAAGCCCCCTGGAAAAGCTCTTCAACAGCCTGATCGAGGAGCACCATTACCTGGGATACACCCAACCCGTGGGGGAGCACCTCAAGTACATGGCTTTTTCCAGGGACCGGGCGGTGGCCTGTCTTGCCTTCTGCTCTGCCGCATGGCATCTGGGGCCACGGGATCATTTCATCGGGTGGACTGCAGCGCTCAGGGAAAAGAATCGCCACTTACTTGCTTACAATACTCGCTTTTTGATTCCGCCCTGGGTCCGGTCTCCTCATCTTGCCTCGCATATTTTGGCCCGATGCTTGAGGCGGCTTTCCAAGGACTGGGAAACGCTCTATCATCATCCGGTCCACTGGGTTGAAACCTTCGTTGACGGTGAGCGGTTCAAAGGGACCTGCTACCTGGCCGCCAACTGGATTTTCCTCGGAAAAACCACCGGTAGAGGAAAATTCGATCAGGCTCGAAAGCCAAACCGCTCCGTTAAGGATGTCTATGGCTACCCGCTTGTCCGGCAGTTCCGGGAAAGGCTGTGCAATGGATAAGCCGGAAGCCGAGCGGCTCTATGATTCCGGGAAAGACCCCACCGTTGGGAAACTCCTCGAACTCGATCAGGAATGCAAAACCCTCAAAGCAAAAATCGCCGCTATTTCCACTGATTCCACAAATTCCTCAAAACCTCCCTCATCAGACGGCCCCGGAGTGAAGAAAAAGAGCAAAAAGCCAGGCCGCCGGAAACGAGGAGGCCAGATCGGGCACAAAGGCAAAAAGCGAGTTCTTCTTCCTGAAGCTGAGATGGACCATATCCAAAACATCTATCCGCAAACCTGCGAGGAATGTGGCAAGACCTTGGCGCCGCATCAATTTGAAGAACCATCCAGGCCCCTGAGACACCAAGTGTTCGATCTGCCGGAAATCCATCCGATCAAGACCGAATACCGATGCCGCGAGCTGGCCTGTTCCTGCGGCCATGTGACCCGCGCCGCATTACCTCCGGAGGTGGAGATAAGCAACTTCGGCCCGGGTGTTCATGCGGCAGTGGCCTACCTGGCTTCGGTCCACAGGGGAACCAGAAGAGGCATCGCGGAGATCATGCGCACCATCTTTAATCTGGATATCTCACTGGGCGCCATTTGCCGGATTCTTGAACGGGTATCTCTTGCCTGCGCACCCGAAACCGAACATATCAGAGAAGACATTGCCGGGGCTCAATCCCTCAATATAGACGAAACAGGGTGGAAGTCCTCTGGCGACCCCCGCTGGTTGTGGGTTTTTGTCTCCTCAGTGGCCGTATTCTTCCGCGTTGCTTCAAGCAGGGCATCGAAGGTCCTGCAATCCGTTCTGGGTGAATCCTTCTCTGGAGTCATCACGAGCGACGACCACTCCGCCTACAGCAAATATCATAAATCCAAGGTCCGCCAGCTTTGTTGGGCGCACCTTATCCGCAAACTAAAAGGCATCAAGGATGGGCGAGCAAGTCCTGATGCTTATCTTTTTGCCCGGCATATGCTAAAGGAAGCCGGAACGCTCTTCAGCTATTGGCATGCTTTCAAGGAAGCCGGTTGTACCCGCGAAGAGCTGTGGCAGGCGACCGCTCTTATCCGGGGCCGCATGAAATGCTCCTGCCTGCGCTACCGGGACAGTTCCGACAAAGGAGTGAGGTTACGCGCCGCCGGTTTTCTCAAAAACTGGGACATTCTTTTCACCTTTTTGCGCGTCGAGGGAATCGAGCCAACCAACAATGTGGCCGAGCGGGCAATCCGGCCCGCCGTTCAATGGCGCAAGATTTGCTTCGGTAATCAGTCTTGCGACGGAGAGCGATTCACCGAAAGAATCCTCACCGTTACCCGAACTTGCCAGATGCAGCAGAAGAATGCTTTTCGGTTTCTCACTCACCTCATGACCGCGTTCTTCCGGCAGGAGTCACTGCCTTCACTTATCCGCTGACACACTCCGGTGAACGGTTACCAGAGATTCTCAGCGGAATGAGGAACTCGTCGAGAGATTCTCAAAATGCCAACCTGGGGCATCCGTTAGTAATGTTCCGCGCTTTCTATGGCGTCGAGCTTTCTCCTTCAACATTGACGACGTGTTGGAAAATATTTATGTGACTTCACCTCAGAGCAAGCAGAGTCTTATCCCCCTCAACTTCGATTCAGCATTCGAACCCACACCGGTAAAGGGGGAACTCACTGCGGTCCACCTTCACGGCTGGGTACGTTCGCCAGGTAGCGGATTCGTATTCTCCGCCCCCGAGTACGCCCGTTCAATGCGCACCATGAATCCATGGATGCATTTGCTTGCGGAAATAATTGCCACCGAACCCTTCATTATTGCTGGCACATCATTAAATGAAATGGACCTCGAATATTATCTCAGTTTTCGGAATAACGCCACACCGCGCCGTGATCGAGGGCCGTCGCTTCTGATTGAACCCTACCCGGATGTTGTGACTAAATCAGATTGCGACCGCTACGGTTTAATACTTGTTCCTGCGACTTTTGGGCAATTCATGGATTGGCTGAGAGCCACATTTCCATCTCCACCCAGCATATATGACCTCACGATTCCAGACGAATCAACACTCTTTTCCGAGCAGCCAACCAAACCACAACTCCTTCGCTTTTTCTCCGACTTCAAACTCGTCACTGCTGATGAGTTGCCTCTTCCTAGTACGCCCAGTTCGTTTATGTATGGCAGGGCACCAGCATGGGATGACATCAACCGACATTTTGATATCGAACGGCAGGATACCGCCCGATTGACTGCTATAGTTGACCAATGCTTGACCTCCACTGAGATCACGGACCCCACAATCCTCATTATACTTGATGAACCAGGGACAGGGAAAACAACGATCATTAAACGAATAGCTCACGCCCGGGCAAGAATGGGCAAACCCGTTCTGGCGTTACAGACTTTATCGCGTATAGACACTCATATTGCCATTGATTGTCTATCGCGCCTTTCCTCACAAGTGCTGCTCCTTGTCGACGGGATTGCCGATCACATAGAACAAGTTGCGGAGTTGCTTGCTCACCATTCCGTATTTTCAAAAGTTGTGGTGCTTGGTGTTGAGCGATCTTACCGTAAGCAGTATCTAGATGTAGTTCTCGGAGAATCTCAATGGAACCAACTGAATTTATTGCATCTAACGTTCAATGAGTGCGAGCAGCTCATTGAGCGGTATCGGCAGTTCGGTCTCGTCGGAACCCCACAGGCGATCAAAGAACCTCAGAAATTTGCACATCGCATCTATAAAGACCCAGTAGCCATTGCTATTTGCCGCATACTGAACGACTTTCGTCCTTTAGATAAAATAATTGAGTCACTTATTACGGCAGCGGCTCCCGAGCATCACTTGCCCTATTTATGCGTAGCTTTGGCACAACACTGCTATTCGGCAGGGGTACGGTACAGTTCGCTGCAAGCAATTGCCGGCCTAAGCAATCCAATTTCAATAATGTTCGACATAGTGCCTTTGAGGCTTACTCGTAATCCCAATGATAGCGATTTTGTGGTTCCCATCAATAAGACCATTGGAGAGCAAGTCCTCCTCAGAGCTGTCGAACATATGAAAAATGTTTTGAGAGAAGCTTTCGTTCGATTAGCAGCGGAGCTCGCTCCTCACGTTAATCGCAAAGCAATAATGTTTCGTTCTCCAGAGGCCCGATTAGCAGGACGCCTGTTCGATGCCGACAAGATCGTGAAACCCTTCCTTGGCAGTGCAGCAGAGCAATTCTATATTGACACCCAGAAGAAATGGGAATGGAATTCTCGATATTGGGAACAGCGCGCATTATTGGCGGCTGATTCCGATCTGGATATCGCCCTTCAATATGCTCGGCATGCTGTTGCCATTGAGCTTCATCCTTTTCCTCTGACAACACTTGGAAAAATCCTTCTAATGGTAATGGAAGCCCATGTTGATGAACGTCAGCGTGCCTTTGGCGAAGCTTTTGAGAACCTCTCAGCAGCAATTACGTCAGAAAAAAGAGCGTTAAGGATTACAGTTCTTCCGTATTTCTCCTTATTCACAGGTGCAGCCCGCTATCTTGAGCTTGGAGAAACCCTTACGCCAGAGCAGAGAAAAGAACTATTGGGGTTTATTACAGATGCGCGCAACCGCCTCGCTAAGGATCGGCAGATAGAGTTAGCGTTGCTGAGGTTGAACAATGTCTTTCCCTGAAAGCCTACAGTGCCAAGTCGCGAGAAATGTTATTCGAGAGAGGAACTCAAGTACAGCTCTCCTCTATGGCGTTATGCGGTGGACCATCCACAATCTTTCTATATGCAGATCATAAGGCGTTATGCAGGAGGCCTGTTCTTTGAATTCAATGAGTTGGCAAGCTGTTTGGAATTTCGCATAATCAAAGTTGCATTGATTGACAACGACTTTGCCCCTCTGTATCATCTGAGTGGAAACGGAGTAGTGAAGAAGAGAGAAGTAATCCAGCAAACATTTAAATGATTGCTTATCCTTGGATTCAGTAAAATGAAATGGATCACATCTGCAGACATCAAAAACTGGGTTTCTACCAAAAGTCGTCATTGCCAAGAAACTATGCCCGAATTACTGAGCCGGCTTATTTTAGCCACAGCAACCTCGGTTGAAAGAATCGATTTTCCTTGCGGGGATAGTGTAACGACCGGCGGATGGGACGGCACCTTGGAAACGACTTCTTCGTCCCCGTTCTTTCCACAGGGTGTCTCTGGCTGGGAAATAGGCGCGGAAGCATCAGCTGGAACTAAGGCGGAAGGGGATTATAAAAAGCGGACGGATGATCTGTTAGGGCTAGTAAACAGTGAGTCCACTTTTGTTTTCGTAACACCACGTGTTTGGCCTGGCCGGGGTAAATGGGAAAAGGGAAAGGACGCTGAAAAGAAGTGGAAAGGCGTCCGAGTAATTGCGGCGGATGATCTGGAATTGTGGCTCGCTTCGGCACCAGCCGTTGCTTTGTGGTTGACGCGGCAAATTGGAAAAGTACCTTCTGCTGATATTAGAGATTTGGAGGCTGTTTGGGAGGAATGGTCGGAAGGTACCGAGCCCAAAATGTTACCCGAGCTGGTAGTAAGCGGTCGTACAGAGGATACAGAAGCAATCCATCAGTGGCTTGGCAAGGGAGCAGATATATTGGAAGTGCAGGGTGACAGCCCGGATGAGGCGTTCGCGTTCCTCTATGCAGCAATTTCTACTCTCCCCGAAGAAAAACGTGTACAAGCCTTGGCGTGTTGCGTTGTTGTCCAAAATATTTCCGAGTTCCGACAACTCATGCAGGCGTATAAAGACTATCCCCTCATTATTGCGGTGCCAGGCGAATGTATTGAGGCCGCTCCTCTCGCGAAAAGCAAAGGTCAGCACGTTTTTGTAAGCATGGATGCAAAGACGATAGGCATCCGGGATGTCCTAAGATTGGCAAGACCACAGCGGAGTGTTGTGGAGAAAAGCTTGATCGATGGAGGGCTTTCGGAAGCGGACGCTCAAAAGATCGCACGGGATTCCGGCCGTAGTATGCCAGTGCTTCGTCGTCAACTATTCCGATCAGCCGCGGTCAGCGCCCCCACATGGGCTAACGCTGAATCAGCGCGAATCCTCATTCCGTTACTTTTTGCCGGAGCTTGGGATGAGAATAAAGAGGGCGACCAGCAGGTGATAGAGATGCTCTCCGGGATGAGCTATGAGTCTTTTGTCAACGCGCTCACTCCGTTGTTGTCCGCCGATGATTCTCCGATTCGAAAAATTGGAAGTGTCTGGATGCTGAAATCACCGTTGGATGCATGGTTTCTTCTTTCGCGGCATCTGACGGGCGGGGCATTGAAGCTTTTGGAAAAGGCGGTATTGGCAGTCTTAACCAAAACTGACCCCAAATATGATTTGGAGCCTGAGAAACGATGGGCTGCTGCCCTGTACGGCAAATCAAGTCCCTATTCTGAATGGCTTCGGACCGGTCTTGTTGAATCACTCGTACTTATTGCCGTTTATGGTAATCGGTCTCCTCACATTGCGTCCACGCAGGCGTTTGTTGATCACGTGGTAAAGGAAGTATTCGCATCTGCAGATAAATGGGAAGAATGGTCATCGGTAAAGGATGTAACTCCGCTGCTGGCAGAGGCCGCTCCGGATAGCTTCATGGAGGTTGTGGAGCAGAACATCCAAAGAGATGCACCTCTTTTCACGGAACTCATGAAGGATGATGGCGGACTGTTTGGTGAATGCAGATATTCTGGCCTGCTTTGGGCACTTGAGGGCATAGCATGGAGTTCCGAATATTTTGGATGTGCCGTAAACACCTTATTCGAGCTTGCAAGAATAGATGAAGGGGGACGATGGAGTAATAGACCGATTAACAGTTTGGCCGACATCTTCCACCCCGGATTCCCGCAAACGCACGCTACTCCGGAAGAACGTCTGGCCGTATTGTCGAGCATCATGATAATTCCCCCCTTTTGAGGGGGTTGTGATCACGACAAATCCCCCCCCCCCCGTGATCATGTGAATTCCCCCCCCCAGTTGCAGCTTAATTCCCCCCCTCGCCGAGGTGTAATTGAGTGAACAAGTCCTGTACTCTCGGGATCTGATGGCAGAAGCTTCTGAGAGGAGGGAACATGGCGAGGAGGCAAATCCACATGAACGAAGTTATGGAGATTTTGTATCAGTGGCACCAGGGAGCCAGCATCAAGGGGATAACAAGGTCTTTGGGATATGACCGAAAGACCGTGCGACGCTACGTCCATGCGGGCCTTGACGCCGGACTTAAGCGGGAGGAGCCTTTCCCCGATGAGCAGCAAATGCTTGGCAAACTCAAGGCAGTTCTGGACAGGTCGGTCCTGGTTCGACGGGCGCCTGCCCAACAGATACTTGGCCGCTACCGGGATGAGATTGCCAATCTTTTGACGGAAAAGGAGATGACGGCCAAACAGGTCATGCGGCTGCTTGTAGAACGGCACGCCTTGAAAGTGAGCTATGCCAGTGTTCTGCGCTACGTTGGCGATGAATTCAATTTGGGCAAACCTGAAGCTACGGTTCATCTGGAAACCGCGCCTGGAGACGAGGCGCAGGTGGACTTTGGATATGTCGGGCGCATGCGGGACCCCGAGTCGGGAAAGGATCGAAAGACCTGGTGTTTCATAATGACGCTTTCCCACAGCCGGCATAGATTTGTACGGTTTGTTTTTCGCCAGGATTCACCGACGTGGATCGACTGCCATATCCGGGCCTTCGAATTTTTTCACGGTGTGGTGAAGTGGGTGATTTTGGATAATCTCAAGCCTGGCGTTATCAAGCCTGATCTTTATGATCCAAGGATTCACCACGCATATGCTGACTTGGAAAGGCATTATGGTTTCGCGGCGGACCCGGCGGGTGTAAGGAGGGCAAAACACAAAGGAAAAGTTGAAAGATCGGTTCCCGTAGTTCGAAAGCATCTACTTGCCGGCCGCAAGTTTACCGATATCCGGGATGCCAACGAAAGGGCCCTCGCATGGTGCCGGTTTGAGATTGGAAGCCAGATTCACGGAACCACCAAGCGTAAACCTTACGCCGTCTTTATCTCAGAAGAAAAGGAGCACTTAAAGCCGCTGCCGAAGGCGCCTTTTGAGATTCCCATCTGGAAGGAATGCACGGTACACCCCGATCACCATATCGTCTTTGACAACTCCTTCTACTCGTTGCCAACACGCTATATCGGGGAAAAAGTCTGGGTACGGGGCACGAGCAAAGCGGTTCAGGTTTTCCTGGATCATCAACTGATCAAGACCCATTCGCGATCAATGGAGCCGGGGAAGTGGATAACCGATCACACCGATTATCCGCCCGAAAAACTCGCCTATCTCATGAGCACGCCGGCAAGCTGCATGGCCACAGCCGCCCAATACGGACCTCAAACGCAAACGTTGATTAAACAGATCCTCAAAGCGGGCGGCCACCGCGCAATGAGAAAGGCGCAGGCGGTCCTGAGGCTGGGTTTGAAATGGGGGGCCGACCTGGAGAGGGCATCGGAAAAAGCCCTTGCCTATGGAAGCACCGAGTACCGCAGCATAAGGTCCATGCTGGAAAAGGGTCTCTTGTCCACTGAAGCTCCCGCAGCGACAGCGAATCTCTCCGATCTGGGACAAAGCTTCCTTCGCGACTCAAACTACTTTTCCGGGGAGGATCGCTCATGAACACACAACACCAACTGGCTGCCCAGCTTAGGATTCTGAAACTCGGCGGGTTTCTCGAGACTCTGGATGTACGGCTGGAGCAGGCCAGAGAGGAAGAGATCCCCCATGTTGAGTTTTTACAACGAATGGTCCAGGATGAGATAGAGAGGCGAGAGGCCAAAAAGCTTGCCAACAGGATCCGGAACGCTTGCTTCGAGGAAGAAAAGACGCTCGAAGGCTTTGACTTTTCGTTCAACCCCAGGATTAGAAAATCGCACATCACGGAGCTTTCGACCTGCCTGTTTGTAGAAAAGAAAGAACATGTATTGATCTATGGCCCGGCGGGCGTTGGAAAAACTCATATCGCCGAGGCGCTGGGGCACCATGCCTGTCGCAAAGGCTATGAGGTGCTCTATGCAAAAACCACCAAAATCCTGCGAGGCCTTCTTGCTTCGCGTGCGGATCATTCCTGGGAAAAGCGCATCAGAAGATATATCAAGCCCGATGTGTTGATCCTGGACGACTTTGGCCTTTCGCCTTTTACGGCCACCCAAACCGAGGACATATACGAGCTTATTGCCGAGCGACACCTCAAATCCTCCATCATAATCACCAGCAATCGACCGCCACAGGATTGGGTGTCCCTGTTTCCGGACCCGGTCGTAGCAAACTCGGCTTTGGACAGACTGGCTCATAACGCCCACCACATCATGATCGACAGCGGTGAGTCATACAGGAAGAAGCTGAGTCCCGGCAGGGCAAAACAGTGATGCCCTTGCTCGGTTCACAGACGGTGGGCTGAACAATCATGTCAACGCTCAACACGAAGAATGGATAAGAGCCATGGAAATTTTAGCCTGGAACTCTGACAAGCAGCGCATGACAACACTGGACGTGGAGTTTACCGAAGAAAACACGACATGGTTTGACAGGTGCACCAAGGGGTCCGATATACACAAAATAACGGACTTGGACGGCGGCATTTTGATCAGTAAGGCCGGATGTGAATATCCGGTTTGGATCGGGGGCAAATCGAGAGCCAACATCGAATACAGCAGAAAGATAGCACGGGAGCTGGTAAGACTATATATGCCCTCGTAGCGAAAACTCTTTGGTGGGGGAGGGGGAAACTCCGGTCGCCCTACGGGCTCCCTCCGTTTCCCCCCCCCAACCCCCAAAAAAATCACCCCCCGGGAAGACAAGTTGGGGGGAAATTATGATCCACAGGTTGGGCGATTCGGGGGGACAAATCAACCAATCACTCATGCCCACTTCGGCAAAAGGGGGGAATTAAGATGATTTTGGAGGGGGGGAATTAACGTGATGTTTGACAAATCGGGCCAATATACCAATCCCAAATGATAATCCTTCACACGAACACAACAAGGCAGACCTAGCGATAATGGAAGGCGCCAAGAAGATGATGGCTGGAAACAAAATGATAATCGATATTATGGCCAAGAAAGGCGTGAAAGACGCCGATTTGACGGCGGCCGAAAAGATGATGACAGACGGCTACAACATGGTGACCAAAGGCCAAAGCATGATGACCGGCGGCACGATGGCGGAAGGCAAGGAAATGGTCAAACATGGCGTAAAAATGATGCTGGAGGCGCAGAAAGCGACGACGGCCGCGTTCGAGAAGCATGGAATGGTCAAAGAATGTTCAATCGGTCTTGACACCAGTACGTACGGAGAAAAAGAGATAAAAAAAGGCGTGCTGGATTGGTTTTTTGGCATGGAAAGTAATTGACATTACAAAGGAAATTAAAACTGAAGATTCCTTTCCACTGTACGTAACAATCCCAGAAAATTTGTATCTGATCGGTGGTTTAAAAGTTTCTGTATCTTGCCAGTTTGTGAGGTCTGGTGGTGCATTCTGCGGCACAACATATGATCGGCATGTTTTGGGTTTGAAGGAGACTTTCATAGAATTTTGGGGGGAATCACCTTGATGCTATTCATTGTGTAACGTTGGGGAAAAGCGGAATCCTGGAGGGCTTGAAGAGGAGAAGGTGGAAACCGGAACAAGTGGCTGTCAGGCTTAGACCTGCCGACGAGGGAGAAGCGGAGCCGCTACGTGCATCGAGTTGCACCGTCCTGTCTTAGATAAATACGAACGTATATTATTTTTAGCTCAAGTATAAGGAATTGCTTGTTAAATAGACTGAGATATCCTATATATAAATTAACAGATTAGGGTTTACTTATTATTCACAGGTACATACAAGGAAGAGGAGTATTAAATGCAAGTAATCGGCTATCTCAGGGTTTCCAGCACTGATCAGGATTTGTCGAATTGCAAGAACCAAATTCTCCACTTTGCCAACGAGAAGCGCCTTGGCAGCGTGACCTGGATTGAAGAAACTGTGAGTGGTACCGTCGATTGGAAACAAAGGGAGCTGGGAAAGGTACTCCGGCAGCTCAGTCCTGGTGATGTTGTGATTACCGCCGAACTCAGCAGATTTGCCAGATCTCTCCGGCAGATTATCGAGGTAGTGGAGTATTGCAAGCTACACCATATAACCCTGCACGCCATAAAAGGAGCATGGACAATCGACGACAGCCTTAATTCAAAGGTGTGCATGGTCATTTTGGGCCTCGTGAGCGAAATCGAGCGCGATCTCATCAGCCTCAGGACTAAAGAGGCACTTGCTGCTCGCCGGCAAGCTGGGATAAAATTAGGTAGACCGAAAGGCCCGGGCAAGAGTAGGCTGGATCCTTTCCGGCCGGAGATCACCGCTCTCTTGAGAAACGGTTCGCCGAAGTCCTTTGTGGCGAAGCGTTACCAGGTGAGCGAACCTACCTTGTGGAATTGGCTCAGCAAAAATCAGATCGATGCTGCTCCGATTATTGCGAGGTCGGCATGAAGCCACCTTGGCCGAACTTTTGGAAGAGGCCATAAGGGGGGGGACTACCTGGAAAAACTAAAGAGCATAAAGGCCACCCCTAGAGCCGCCAGTGTGCGACTTGGCCGTAAACCTGGGGCCGGGAAAAGCCGATTAGATAGATACCGTCCGGAAATCGAGGCCCTGTTGAAGAACGGTTCACGAAAGAATTTCATTGCCAGGCGCTACGGGGTGACAGAACCGACGCTTTACAACTGGTTGGCAAAAAATCAGATCGACGCTACTCCACGGGTCGAGAGGTTGACAGCATGAAAGCAGCCGGATACGTCCGAGTTTCCAGTGAAAAGTCAGCGGACGGTCAATCTCCTGAAACTCAAAAAGATCAAATCGACTCCTATTGTCGCGTCATTAAACGCTGGGAACTCATCCTTCCGATTTATGAAGAACCCAGAGCTATATCCGGAGCGACGACAGACCGTCCTCAATTAAAAAAGCTATTGGCTGATGCCTGCAAAAAGGAATTCGACGTTGTCGTCGTAGCCGACCTCACCAGGTTTGGACGAAATACCCTTGACCTTCTGAGAAACGTAAAGCTCCTTCACGACCACGGAGTAAAATTCGCTTCGATTCGGGAAAATATTGACGACTCCACTCCTCACGGGCGTTTTAACCTTCAAATTCTTGCCAGCATAGCCGAACTCGAAAGGGAAACCATAAGGATCAGAACTTCTGAAAACCGCAACGCTTTAAGACAAAAGCAGGAAATTTTTATTGGGTGGGCACCCTACGGTTACCGCTGGGATAAGCAATTGAAAAAAGTTGAAACGGTGAAAGAGGAGAAAGAGGTTTATGAAAGAATCGTCAGGATGTATCTTGGGAACCATTTATCGTTCGTGAAGATTTGCCAGAAACTGATGGAGGAGCACATTCCGACTAGGACGAAAAAGAAGTGGTCCCCAGTTGTCGTCGGTGAAATCCTCAAAAACCCTACGTACTGGTCAGGCGAAGTAAACGACAATGGTGATGGAAAACCCTATCCTTGCGAACCCTTCATTAGAAAATCCGTATGGGACGAAATTCAGGAGCGGATCGCAAATAAAAGAACTCGTTCTGGTCGCCCTTCGAAAATGTCTGACACATTCATGCTCTATGGTGCTCTCAGGTGCGGATATTGCGGTTCCCGGCTTCAGGGGCTGTACGGCAAGAAACGTCAGGACGGCTCTTCCCAAAGAGTGTACAGTTGCGACTGGCACAGGATGTCAGAGACGCAACTGGCCGTCAAAGGCCACACACGTTGCCCCCAAGGCCGGATCGAGGCCGATCAAATTGAACAATACATTTGGGATTCCTTTATGAAGCGCCTTGTTGCGCGTGAAAACGAAACTGTTGAAGCTGTAACCAACGATGCCCAAATTACGGCACGTCAACGCGAACTGACTCTGAAAATCGAAAACCTTGAAAAGGAGATCAAGGGTGTCAAAAGAGCCTTAGAGCGTCTTGATCTGTCGTTGAGGGGAGAGGTTTTTGACGAGGTCGAGTATAAATCAAGACGAAAATCCCTCACGGATGAACAACGCCAGTATGAGGTCGAACTATCTGAAGCCCAGACTGAGCTGGATGAAATTTGTCATCAGCGTGAAACTGATGCTGAATTCCGGAAATTCGCCACTGACAATCAAAGCCTCCTTTGGGAAATACAAGCGGTCCTGCAAAATCTGCCGCTTTCTGCAAAACAGAAACTGCTCAAAGGGATGTTGAACCTCATATTTGTAATTGCAGGTCCTCCTGGAACTTACCCGTTCGAAAACAGTGAAGATTATGACAACCGGGAATTATTCAAAATTTACGGGCGGAACTGGAAGATTGTGATGTCGGGACGCAGCGCGGGCGGGATGTTGGGTTATCCTACATTTCGGTTTAACCAAACGATTTTCCAAGAAGTTCTAGGGGATTTCCTGAATGGCAAGAATACTAAGTCAGGATTCGACAAGGCGGTCAGGCAACTGGGTCTGAGCGCCCGTGCATATCATCGAATTCTCAAGGTCGCCAGGACCATAGCAGACCTGGAAGCAACGGAGAACATCAGCTCCGTTCACCTGCTCGAAGCGATTCAATACAGGTCTTTGGACAGGAGACTCTTTTGAGCGTGGAACATGGCTATGGGAGCCATAATTTGGGTATCAGACAACGTGAGCAGTTACTTAGAATATTTGCGCTTTAGAACCTTTGCAAGTTTATCTTGTAATTCCTGGTCGTCGCGCATGAGTTTGACAGC
Organism: uncultured delta proteobacterium; assembly: GCA_963805125.1. Classification (GTDB taxonomy): domain Bacteria; phylum Desulfobacterota; class Syntrophobacteria; order Syntrophobacterales; family Syntrophobacteraceae; genus SbD1. The sequence continues at coordinate 150,272 of CAWDTD010000007.1, forward strand.
CATCTCATAATAGTAGATGGCATCGGACGACTCTTTAATCTCTTCCACTGCTGTCCGGTTAACTGTTTAATGATTCCAGGCGTTTGCTAAAATAATATGGCCCCAACGTGTAACTATAGCAAAAAAAGTGAGCTATTTTTTACGCGATCCCAGCATCCAGATTGCCGGGATAATCCGGTCAAAGATCTAATAATGTCAGTTGCTTATGGCATGGCTCTCGCCTGTGTTGGGAAGACCGAGCATTGGCCTTGAAAATTGAAGTCAGAGGCTTTTGTTCAAAAAGATTGACCTCCGAAAAGTGTAATAATTGGGACAGACTTTGCTTTATGAGAAACACCAGGGTGCGTTCCTGAGTCTCATCACGGAAGCTGGCTCGCCTTAGCCGGATGGGGTAAAACTCCTGTAAGCGTTTTGTGGACAGCAGGATTTCCCGATCGCAGCGCAAACCAAGGGACTTATGGACTGGGTGCGAGATGACGCGGCTCCATTTGATGGATTTCTTCGGCCTTGTTATAAAAAAACGCATCTGCTCAGTGGATGGACCATAACGAGGTGAAGTCCACGTAACCACGGTCAACCGCGTAGATGCCATCCGGGGATATAATTGTCAATCAGCAGATCAGTCGAAGCCGGAGTAACAGGCGCATGTCACCCTTTGATGTCCATGCCTCGTTCCGGCGCTGAATTGCAGGTCATGGAAAGAAAGCGGCGTTATGAATATAAAAGCGAAAGCTTTTTTGTGGCAAATAATCACGTTTCCGGTCATGGCCCTGGCCCTGTTCGTTCCGGCCGGCACCGGCGCCTGGTTTGCCGGATGGGTCTACCTGGTGCTTTTCGCCCTGTTCAGCATTGCCGTCACTCTGTGGCTGCTCAGGAACAACCCCGGCTTGCTCGAAGAGCGCATTGGGTTCAAAGCCAATCAAAAAACCTGGGACAAGATTTTTATCATTGCGCTGAACATCGTATTTCTTGCCTGGCTGGTCCTGATGCCGCTGGACGCCGTTCGATTCCACTGGTCCCGGATGCCCGCATGGCTCCAAGCCGTGGGAGCTATAGTCCTGTCCATCTCGTTTTATCTGTTTTATCTCACCTTTCGTGAAAACCCATACCTGTCGGCGGCCGTTCGCATCCAGGAAGATCGGGGACAACGGGTGGTATCAACCGGACCGTACCGGTATGTGCGTCATCCAATGTATACGGGAGGCTTTCTTTACTTTCTGGGGACGGCCCTTTTGCTTGGGTCCTGGTACGGGGTGCTTTTCGAACCTGTATTCGTTGGCATGATTGCCGTGAGAGCGGTACTGGAGGAACGTATGCTGAGGGAAAAGCTCAAAGGCTACGACGCTTATATGGCACGGGTGAAATATCGTTTCATCCCGCATGTATGGTGACGGCAGTGAAGAGTGAGGGATGAAGAGTGAAGAGTGATAAACCCAATCCCTCAATTAATTCCAATATCTTATGCCCGATAGACGACAATAAAGAGCCTGCGGAACGGAAACAGGATTCGGCCGTCGTTTTGTGGAAGATAGGCCAGTGTGTATCTTTCCAGCAGCAGTTCTTCAAATCTTTTCCTTTGCGCTTCATTGTCGAGCGCCGCCAGAAACGGACGCAGACCGGTCCCTCGAAACCATTCGATAATGGATTGAGGGCTGTCAACGACGTGGTAGTACTCGGTCTCCCAGATATCCAGGCGCGCCGCCAGCGGCCGGAGCAGATTATAGTAGAAGGATGGGGGTTTTTTGGTCATCGCGTTGAGCGCCGGCCCCATGAGGTGACGCCAGGACGGATCGTCGGCTGTTTCGAGAATCTCCCGATGCAGGGGGGAGTTGAAGTGCGCGGGCATCTGGACCGCCAGGGCGCCCCCGGAGGCCACTTGAGCGAAAAGGTGAGGAATAAGAACGGAATGCTTCGGCACCCACTGCAAGGCGGCGTTGGAAAAAACCACGTCGAAGGGAACCGCGGCGCTCCAGGCCGCAATATCTCCAATAAGCCATTCATGATGGGGGTAAGACCGGGAAGCAGCGGCAATCATGTCCGATGAGCTGTCCAGGGCCGTGATATGGGCTTTTGGCCAGCGCTGCTCGAGAACGGCAGTGCTGTTTCCGGGCCCGCAACCCAGGTCGATGATCCGTCCAGGATCGGCAATCGCTATGTGCGCGGCCAAATCCACAGAGGGCCGGGTCCGTTCGCCGGAAAACCTCAAATAAAGCTCGGCATCCCACGCGGGCATCTTTTATACAAGGCTCCTTTTCTACCTTCATTGCTCCCTGAACAGAAGCAGGGGCGGATCGTAGATCTCCGGCGGCTTCAGGCCGAGCAGTTGCATGAGGGTCGAGGCCACGTTTGTCAGGCCGGGTTCTTTGATTTCCGGGTTGAAGACGATGCAGCCGTCTCCCGTCGGGTCATAGACGATGAACCAGACGGGATTCAACGTATGAGCGGTTTTTGCCCTGATCTTGCCGTCCGGATAGAGTTTGGGCGTTTTGGTTTTTTTATCGATTTCGAACATTTCCTCGGCGTTGCCGTGGTCCGCCGTTACGATCAGGATTCCCCCGGCCTTCCGGGTGGCTTCCATAAGCCTTCCCAGGCACAGATCGACGGCTTCGACCGCTATCCGGGCCGCCTGGTAGACTCCCGTATGCCCGACCATATCACCGTTGGGGTAGTTGAGCCTGATCAGATCACAGCGTCCCAAAAGTATTGCCTCTACCGTTTTGTCCGTAATTTCAGCCGCCTTCATCCAGGGCCTCTGCTCGAACGGCACCCTGTCGGAAGCAATCTCGATATATTCTTCGAGTCTTGCGTCTATTTTCCCGGACTTGTTCCCATTCCAGAAATATGTGACATGCCCGAACTTTTGAGTCTCGCTGATGGCCATTTGCCGCTTGTCATAAATGCACAGGTACTCGCCGACAGTGTGGTCGATGTGTGGCGGTTCAACCAGGTAATTCCCGGGAATGTGCAGTTCGGTGTCATATTCCATCATTCCGGCATATGCTATCTTTGGAAACGGGACCCGTTCGAAATAAGGAAAATTCTCATCTTCAAAAGCCCGGCTTATCTCGATTGCCCTGTCTCCGCGAAAGTTGAAGAACACTACCGAGCCGCCATCCCGGATCGGACCCACAGGATTTCCGGATTCATCGGCAATTACGAACGGCGGGAGGTCCTGGTCTATGATGCCCGGGTTTTCCTGCCGGTAAGTCTTAATGGCTGCTTCGGCGGAAGGAAACTTCCCTGCCTCCCCGGCGACATGGGTCTTCCACCCCAGCTCGACCATGCCCCAGTCTGCCCCGTAGCGATCCATGGTGATCTTCATCCGCCCGCCGCCGCTTGCAATGCGGTAATCGACGCGAGCCTGCTCCCGGAGCTTTTGCAGAAGGGCCTCCAATCTGCTGACGTATTCGAGTGCGGAAGTCTCCGCCACATCCCGCCCATCGAGCAGAATGTGCACACGTGCCCGCGGCAGTTTGTCCTTGAAGGCAAGGTGTTCGAGCATTGCCTGCAGGTGCTTGATATGGCTGTGAATATCTCCGTCCGAGAGCAGGCCGATGAAGTGCATCGACCCCTGGTGCTCGAAGCAGTAGTTGACAAGCCGGCGCCAGGCGCGGCCTTCGAAAAGTCTGCCGGATTCGATAGCTTCGCTGACCAGTCTTGCCCCCTGGGGATAGAGGCGGCCGGCGCCCAGAGCATTATGCCCAACCTCGGAGTTGCCCATATCGTGATCTGAAGGAAGGCCGACCGCCGTTCCATGCGCGCGGAGCAGCCGATAAGGGCAGTTGGCGAGCAGCCAGTCCAGATTGGGAGTGCAGGCGCTTGCAACTGCGTTGCCCAGCGGATCCGCGCGGTATCCGATACCGTCCATGATCGCAATCGTAACCGGGCGCGGGCTGCGGTGTGTAAGCAAATTCACCATGCTTTTCATACTCCAAGTCAGGAATGATATCTGAAGCCTTCTACCTTCAAGTCCGCATGGCCGGATATCAAATCGAAATGTGAGTCCATATGCACGATAGTGGATTCCGACAAGGTCAACTCAATGTCAAAGGTACATACTTAGGATATGGTAACTATATGCATAATCCCAAGGATGGATCAAGTCTGTCTTGAGTGCGCCTGCCCTATAAAGGGGCAGTTTTTAGCTAGTGGTTGTTTGTTTTGATTTAACTTAAAACTCAAACCTCTCCAAGTTTCACGGCTGCCGCGCTCTGACCCCTCGGGGTTTTTCGCCCAGGGTCACGGTCAGGGTTTCCGATGTGCCGTCCCAGCGGACAATCCCCAGACGGATTCGATCGCCCGGACGAAGCTTGCGAATTTCCCGGATCACGGTATCCGCGTCCTGCACCGGGACCCCGTTCAGATTCACGATCACGTCTCCGCCGACAATTACAATGTTGTTGCCGATCTGAGCTCTGCGATTTCCTCCCTTTAATCCGGCTTTGTCGGCGGGCCCGCCCGGGGTGGTTTCGACCACCATTGCGCCCGCCTTGACCGGAAGCCTCAGCGCCTGGGCGATGTCCGGAAAAAGGTTCATCATGGTCGCGCCCAAAAACGGATGCTCGTAATACCCCTTCGCCATCAAATCCTTCACTATCCTTTTGGCCGTGTCGACCGGAATGGCGAAGCCGATCCCGATGCTTGACCCGGTCGGACTGAAAATAGCGGTGGTGATGCCGATCAGTTTGCCGGAGGAATCGATCAGCGGTCCCCCGGAGTTACCCGGATTGATCGAAGCGTCCGTCTGGATGATGTCTTCGACCAGGGTGCCGTTTTCCGCCCTCATCGTGCGCCCCACCGAGCTGACCACCCCCGTCGTAAGGGTCTGGCCCAGCCCATACGGGTTCCCGATAGCCATGGCTTTCTGGCCGACTTTGAGATCGGCCGAATCGCCCATCGGAATAACGGTCAGACTTTCTTTGGGAGCGTCTATCTTTAGAACCGCAAGATCGGTGTCCGGATCGGAGCCTATAAGCCTGGCCGCGTACCTCTTGCCGTTGGCCAGAGTGACTTCAAGTTTTCCATCCCCGGTCACATGCTTGTTCGTCAGAATGTAGCCGCGCGAATCGATAATCGAGCCCGATCCGGTCCCCTTGTGTGGAATTACGTTCAGAAAGAAATCGTGCTCGATAACGGTGCTGGTGATGTTCACCACTCCCGGTGCAAGGCTCTGGTACAGGTCGATATTGTTTCTTTCTTCCGCGGTCAGGGCGACCGCCAGGGGGGTATAAGCCAGGAAAAACACCAAAAGCGCCAGACTGAGTATTCTAATGAAACGCATTTTCTCTCCCTCGCCGCCACGGACCGGTCAAAAACAGATTACTCCATATCATACTGCCGGCTCCGCTTTCTGTAAATCCGTCTGAGAAGCCACGCCACCAGCAGTATCCCAAGAACCCACCCGGTGATCCGGTGCCAGGGATGCATAAGTTCCGGGGCTACGGCTTTGATGCGGGCTGCCGGCAGAGCGAATCCGATACGTATGCTCGAACCGGTGGGACTTAGAATCGCCGTGCAGATCCCCACCAGTTCACCGTCCAGGTTTATGAGCGCCCCTCCGGAATTGCCTGGATTTATGGGCGCATCGGTTTGAATCAGGTCTTTGAGGATATTGCCCTGGTCCCTGATGGTCCGGCCGATCATGCTGACAACGCCCGAGGTAAGGGTCTGCCCCAATCCGAAAGGGTTTCCCACGGCCAGGACCCTTTGTCCGACTTTGAGGGCGCCCGAATCCCCGAACACGATAGCCTTGAGGGGCTTGTCCCCCGCGTCCACTTTTATTACGGCCAAGTCATCGTACGGGTCGATAGCAGTAATTTCGGCTTCGAGTCGCCTGCCGTCGGAGAGCGAGACCCGGATACTCTGTGCTCCGAAGACAACGTGGCTGTTGGTGATGATCAGTCCGTCCTCCCTGAGCACGACTCCCGAAGCGGAACCCGTCAAGTACGGGGTCGCGCAGAAGAAAAACTCGCTCTCGCATACCTGCGTCGTGATGTTTACCACGGACGGCGCGACCTTTTCGTAGGCCTCAATGGTAGTGATTTCCTCCGCGGTAAGGGCCGAGGCGTTCGAATACACCGCCGCAATACAGACAAACAGGATTGACATGGTCACCCAGGGGCATTTTGCCCGAAACGACGGTTTACGGTGCATGAAAGCTCCGCTTTTTCGAGTCTCTGGAAATACTCAGTCCCACCAACATAAGGGTAATCCTGAATGCCGCAACCTGGCGGGCAACCCTTTAAACTTCGTGGTCCATAACCTTTGGGGATAATGAGTCAATAGGGAAAGTCAATTTCACCGATGAAAAATGTCTCTTTCCAAGTTTTCCGGACCCCAATCCCTGTCCCAACCACCCGTCCCGCCGGGGGTACCCGTTCACCACAGAGGCGGGTCATCGTCCGGGCATTAAGAGAACACGGAGCGGAGAAAAGGTCATAGAATTCTCCGACGTATGCCGTCCTTTAATGCCGGCACATTGAAGTTGATGAGCAGGCCGAGCTTCCAGCCTCCCAGTTTCAGGTAGGTCAGAAGTTGCGCGTCATGAATCGGTTCGATGGAGGACAGGGATTTGATTTCGACTACGACAGATCGCTCGACGAGAAGGTCAAGGCGGTAACCGGAGTCCAACCTGACACCTTTGTATTCAACCGGCAATGGCAACTGCCTCTGAACGCCAATGCCGCGCAGCGCCAACTCTCGACATAAACACTCCTCGCAGGCCGACTCCATCAGTCCCGGCCCCAATACCTTATGCACTTCAATCGCCGCCCCAATGATCCGCTCTGTTATAGTATTTAAATCCACCTTTGTGTCCTCTGTGCCTCTGTGGTGAACGCTTGCCGCCGGGGTGATGGCGCAGGTCATCGAGAATTTCTTTAGATCAGCGATATTCCGGCCTTCCGCCTTCCGCATAGGCAGTTTTCATTTGTGGAAAGTCGGGCTATATTGCGGTGAGAAACTGTCACGCGGAGGCGCGGAGGATGCGGAGACAACAGGTCAGGGGTCATGCGGGGGTGTGGAGGGCTCGTAGTGCCGGGAGTTTTTGAAGTTTACGTAAAGAGCCACTTTTCGGCTGCTCACAGCCTGAGGGGATACCCCGGCGACTGCGCGAGGGTCCACGGGCACAACTGGATGGTCGAGGTATTCGTCAGGTGCGCGCAACTGGACGAGTTGGGGATAGGTATAGATTTTCGCGACATCAAGGCGGCTGTGACAGAAGTCCTGGTCGGGCTAGACCATCGCGATTTAAACGATCTGCCTCTGTTCGCGGATCAAAATCCGAGCTCTGAAAACATTGCCAGATTTCTTTATAAAGAACTTTCCCGCAAGCTCAACACGCGCGAAATTCACATTTCCAGGGTCAAGGTGAGCGAGACCCCCGGAGCCGGGGCTTTTTACTGGGAAGAATAAATGGCCCTCAAGGTAAGCGAAATTTTCCACAGCATCCAGGGAGAGTCCTCCCGGTCCGGACAGCCGTGCGTTTTTATAAGGCTCACGGGATGCAACCTAAGGTGCGCTTACTGCGATACGAGCTATGCATACGAGCAGGGCCGGCTTATGGAAATTCCCGAAATTGTCGATCGGGTTCGGGGGTTGCGGTGCGACCTGGTGGAAGTGACCGGAGGCGAACCGCTCATCCAGGCGGAGACCCCGCCGCTTATCGGCAGGTTGCTCGATGCCGGCCATACGGTCCTGCTCGAAACAAACGGAAGCATGGACATAGGCGTGGTGGACCCGAGGTGCGTCAGGATCGTCGATATAAAGTGCCCGTCCAGCGGGATGAGCGGGAAAAATGATTTGCGCAACCTCAAGAAGCTAAGAGCGCGGGACGAATTGAAACTGGTCATCGGAAGCCGCGAAGATTACGAATTCGCACGGGGCCTTCTGTCCATCCTGCCGCCTGCGCGGCGAAGGATCAACTTTTCTCCGGTATTCGGCATGCTGGCTCCCCGGACTCTTGCCGAGTGGATTCTCGAAGACCGCCTTCCCGTTCGGCTCAACCTCCAGCTTCACAAGATCATCTGGGGACCCGAGGCCAGAGGGGTGTAGCAAAAGCGAATTAAGGAATTCCGATTGAGGGACTTAGGGATCAACGCAAAATCCCCCGGTTCCTCGATCCCTGAGGAGCGAAGCGGGGTGGATGGGCACGGAGAAAACTCTGGATTCCTGCTCAAAAACGATGCCGGAATGACGAGCTTAGTTCCTGAATCCCCCGATCCCGGAAGCTGATAGCGGGAAGCGGAGAAAGACAGTACTTAGACAGGATTTACTGGATTTAAAGATAGCTGGTGGCGTGAAATGGCATAAAATGGCACGGTTTTCGGATTTTTTGGCCTCACGCCAAGGCGGATAATAGTCGGGGCATCATGAGGCGCGAAGAATGAAGAAAGGCAAATGGGGTCAAAAACCAGGCCATGTCCCCGCCCCGAACACATCCAATTTCCTCTATCTGCAAATACAGGCCAAATTCAGGTGCTGATGCTCAACCCTGTTAAATCTTTCATTGAGAGTTGGAATTTCATTTGCCGTAAATACAGCGAATTCGAGTTAAGGATTGAGTCCGGTCATCCGAGGCATTGCGAACTTTTCCACTAACACGCTACTATCGCATCATTTCAGCCTGACAGTAGTGTGTTTTGAAACTGCCGGAACCGGCCTTCACTGGAAACTACTTGCGTGCATGATAGCGATATGGGATAATTGAATGGCTGTTTGGAGCGTTCCAGGAGCTCTTTCGGGTGAAGCCCGGGTGTAAAAGGCTCGTCAGCATCCGTTGGCGATCAAGTTGACGCATTATTCAGATTAGAATCAAACGGAGCGATTTGGGTCGGATGAGTTGGTTGGGGCGCCTCAGGGATATCTTCCTTGAAAGAATAACTGCTCAACAAACAATTTGGTCGATAGCGATCTATACCGGACAATCGCCTCTAGAGTTGTCTCCGGCCGATAAAGTCAAAAATCCGGTACTCACGGCGAGACATGTGCGGGATGTGGACGCCCTCTTTGTCGCCGATCCTTTCATGTTATGCGAGGACGACCGATGGTACATGTTTTTCGAGGTATATAATAAAAAATGCCGCAGAGGTGAAATTGGCCTTGCAACCAGCATGGATGGTTGTAAGTGGGATTATGAGCAGATCATTCTCAAGGAAGACTTTCACCTGTCCTATCCCTATGTTTTCAAGTGGCACCAGCATTATTTCATGATTCCCGAAACAGCACAGGACTACTCGATTCGATTATACAAGGCGGTCCATTTCCCTTCAGAGTGGACATTGGACCGGGTTTTGATGAGGGGCCCGTTCAGGGATTCCTCTATCCTTTACAAGGATGATTCATTCTGGCTATTCACCTGTCCAACTCCCGACAGCTCTAAACTTAGTCTGTATGTATCTAAAAAACTGGCTGGACCCTGGACCGAGCATCCGAAAAGTCCAATAGTCGGCGCTAACTTGCATAATGCACGGCCCGCTGGAAGAGTATTGATGTATGAAAATCAGGTCATAAGATATGCGCAAGATTGCCATACCATATATGGCTCATCCGTCAGGGCTTTTCAAATAACTACAATGACCATCGATAATTACACGGAGAACGAGTGTGCACATAATCCGATTCTCCGTGGTTCCGGTTCCGGATGGAATGCACATAAAATGCACAACATAGACGTAGTTCAGTTGGACTCCAAAAAATGGGTGGCTTGTGTTGATGGAGGCAGAATACAACGTGTCCTGAGATCTCGACGGTACTGAAGCGAATTAGCCACTGCAAGAGTAAATAGACGACTGATAAGCATCTCGGAGCTTGAATCAAATCATAAAAGCTGACTTTAACCCGGTGGATGAAGGCGTTGTCTGTGCGTTTTTCCGTTTACCCGCAAAAACAATTTCAGGATGTAAGCCATCTCTTCATCAATTTTCTCAGCGCGCGCAAGGGTCTCGTCACTTGCCATGTCGCCGATCTCTTGATCGATCTGATCGCCTGCTGAACGTCATAAATAGAATCGATCCGGGGTTTGCGTTCGGGCGGCAGCCGACGGCAGCGCCGTATAAAATTGCGAACCGGTCTTAACGAGCGCCAGGACCATGAATTCCACAGGGTTTCGAACTGATGGAGGGATTGCTGGCGAGTCGCCAGGACCTGATCTATCCCTGCATAATGGTACCCCCGGAAGAGGCGAATGATGCCGCGCAAATCGGGTCCCAGCGCTTCCAGGTAGGGGCGCAGAGCGCGATCGGCATTGGCGTCTCCCGGAGTAGTTCGACCCACACTGCCGGGTTGGACCCTGTACCAGGCGAGCTCTTCGGGCACAACATCGAGGCGCGCGCCCCGCAGAACAGCTCGAGCAAAGAACTCGTAGTCTACGGCCCCAACGCCGTAATCTTCATCGAACCCGCCCAACTGCTCGAAAGTCGATCGTCTCACCAGCGCATTGGTATCTCCGAAGCAATTTCTTACCGTTCCAACGTCTGCGGCTGCGCCCAACGGCAAAAAGACGCTCTCCGGGGCGTGAAGATGGGACGAGGGCCGGGCGCTGCCGGTGAAATTCTTCAGCGCGCAGGTCAGGATGTCGGCCCCGGAATAGACGGCGGCCCTTACGAATGTGGAAATCTCATGTGGTTCGGCATAGTTGTCATCGTCCATGAACAGCAGGTACTCCCCGCGTGCATGCCTTGCCCCGTTATTGCGGGCTGCGCCGCCATACCTGTTTTCCTGCCGGATGATCCGCCACCCTCTGGTCTTGAATTCCGGTCCGAGCCGGTCCAGAAAAGCCAACGCCTCGGGTTCGTCGCTTCCGTCATCGACGAGCAGCACCTCGAAGTTGGGGTAGTCCTGGGAGCGCAGGGACTCTAAGGCCTGTGCCAACAGCCGGGGCCGGTTAAAAGTGGGGAGGCAGACGCTGACCAAGGGATAGCTTAAAGGCTTATCGCCAGTGCCGTTTTCCTTCACGTCGGGTATGGACTCGTCTTTTTCCGGAGGTTCATACCAGTTTGTCCATGCCTTTCTGTTTGCTTCGAAATCATGGGCCGGCGGTGTTGGGGCGACTCCTTTTTCCAATGCGCTAACGAGCCGCTCGGCCAGATTCCTCGCACGGGGAACGAAACAGACCCTCGCTTGGTCTTCAGGGGCGATGGACTCCGGAATTCCGCCCACCGCGCTGGCCAGGAAAGGAATTCCCATTGCGCAGCATTCATGCACGGTACGCCCAAAGTTCTCAATAAGTGAGGGAATGAGTGCCAGTCTTCCGCCCTCCTTGAGGTATGCCAGGGCCTCATCACGGCCAAAATCGCTTAGGATGCGGACCGGGAAGGGCCATAGCCGCGACCGTTCACGGATGTATTCCCCGCTGGAGCGCCAATCCAACATTACCTGCTTTCCCAGGAATGTCACCGGTACGGGCGTGAGCTTGCTATTTTTCGCAATGAGGTCCAGGGCGTCGCAGAACAGAAAAAGGCCCTTTCGTTCTTGCAGCCTGCCGAAAAAAACCAGTTCTTCGATTTTGACGGCTTGCTGGTTGCCCCCCTGAATGAACCGGTCACGCAATATATGGGGTTGCACACAAGCCCGCTTCGGCAGTTCCCAGCCCTGGTCAGCCACCCAGGAGATCATGTACTGAGTTGGGCTGAAGACGACATCCGCATAGGCGACGCTTTTGCGTTCCATGAACTCACGTTCCAAAGTATCGGCACTTTCAACACTCCCGGAGAAATACAGGTAGGCGGTAGGACCATGAAGCCCGATAACTATGGTAGAGTCCAGGAAAGCCAATCCCAGGCGCTTCGCGACAAGGCTGTAATAGCCCAGCCCCGTCCATTCGGGGAAATGGATCACGTCAAAATCCCGTTCCTTCAACCACCGATAAGCCATATAGGATATGCATGCAGGATCTGTGGCCCTGATCGGCGGTCCTTTCCTCGGCAAGCGAAGCAGTTGGACCCCTTGCTTCTTATAAGAATCTACAACTGACTCCCCGTTTACTCCAGCCTCACAGGCCGGCGCCAGGTAGAGAATGGTGACCTCATGACTTGCAGCGGCAAGAGTAAGCGCCAGATCGCCATATGTTGAGCCGATCCCCCCATTCCTGGTCATCCCGACGATATCAGGGCTGGCAACGCATATCCGGAGAGCCCCCCCGGGTCGTCTTTGCTTGTAAGTTACTTTCCCCGAAAGACCCGGGAAATGTCTGCCCATTGATAATCCTTCGATGTGGGTTTGAATCGAATCCTGACGAAAATCACAATCGGCAATAATGCATTAAATCAGTTCTGATACATCCGAACTGCATTTTATTCAACCCTCAGAATTTCTTCGACGATCCGTGGTATTTCCCCTATTGGTCCATGCGCCGCCACTTCGCGTCACGACCTTTAACCGGGATTTCCAACTTTGCCTTTTTCCGCCAGCGGTTCATGACCAGGCGGATGGTGTCGCGGCTTACATTGGGGCAAAGCCGTTCCACGCCGGCAATAGCGGAGGTTCCCACAATGTTTTGCAGGGCATATTCCACCAGGTCGGTCCTGGAGCCGCGTGGAGGCCGTTGACGAGACGCCCGCTCCTCAAATTCCCGGCAGGCGAGCCGCCAGGTCGATAAGAGATAAAGGTATCTTGACCCTCTCGCACCAGCATGGGCTGCGTCACAGCATCGACTTCCAACCGGAAGAGCGAGCAGATTCGGAAATTTGTCGGCCCCTCAATTCCTGAATTTCTCGATTCCTCAGAGAATATATCTGCTCAAATCTTCGTCTTTTATGATTTCACTGAGAATATTGCGAACATATTCGCGGTTTATGTGGACGGTCTGTCCCTTCATGTCGGGTGCGTTGAAGGAAACGTCGGAGAGCAGCTTTTCCATGACCGTGTGCAGCCTCCTGGCGCCGATGTTTTCGGTCCGCGAATTTACCTGGTATGCGATTTCGGCCAGTTCGTCGACCGCCTCGGAATCAAAGATCAGTTCGACCTCCTCGGTTTCGAGCAGCGCCCTGTACTGGGCTACCAGGGCGTTTTCAGGCTCCTTGAGGATGCGCACGAAATCATCCCTGGACAGAGAGGTAAGCTCCACCCGGATGGGGAAGCGTCCCTGAAGTTCCGGAATGAGGTCGGAGGGCTTTGCGATGTGAAAGGCGCCCGAGGCGATGAAGAGGATGTGGTCGGTCTTCACCATCCCGTACTTGGTGGTAACGGTCGAGCCTTCGACTATTGGCAGCAGGTCGCGCTGAACGCCCTCGCGCGATACGTCCGGGCCTCTGCCGCCGCTCTCCCTTCCGGCGATCTTGTCGATTTCATCCAAAAAGATGATTCCCGAGTGTTCGGTCCGCTCGATTGCCGACTTTATAACGCGATCCATGTCGATGAGGCGCTGGGATTCCTCCGTGATGAGGATTTCGCGCGCTTCGGGGATCTTGACCTTCCGGCGCTTGGTGCGCCTGGGGAGCATGGACCCGAGCATTTCCCTGAGGTTGAAGTCCATTTCCTCCATGCCTGCCCCGGCAAAGATTTCGATCATGGGCAAATTGCGGTCCGGCACGTCCAGTTCGACGTAGCGGTCGTCGAGCGCCCCTTTGCGGAGCAGTTTCCTGAGCTTCTCCCTGGTCGAATCGGCCTGTTCGGCCTCCTGCTTTGCTACGACCAGCGCGTTGGCCTCATCCGGGAAAGGGTGCTCCCGCACCTCCGGGACCGCCGTCTTGGGGGGCAGCAGGATATCGAGCAGTTTTTCCTCCGCAATTTCTTCGGCCCTTATTTTCACCACTTCCATCTCTTCGTTGCGGACCATGCTGACCGCCAGTTCGGTGATGTCGCGGATCATGGACTCCACGTCGCGGCCCACATACCCGACTTCGGTAAACTTGCTGGCTTCGATCTTGAGGAAGGGCGACTGGGCTAAACGGGCCAGACGGCGCGCTATCTCGGTTTTACCAACGCCGGTAGGTCCGATCATTATAATATTCTTCGGCGCTATTTCATCGCGCAGGTGTTCGGGCACCTGCTGTCTTCTCCACCTGTTGCGCAGAGCTATGGCGACCATGCGTTTGGCGTCTTTCTGGCCGATTATATATTTATCCAGTTCTCGTACGATTTCAGCGGGTGTAAGGGTTTGTTGCATCAATCACAGCTCCTCGATCACGAATTCCCTGTTCGTGTAGACACAGATCGACGCGGCGATTTTCATGGCCTCCTCGGCGATCTGGCGCGCCGACAGGTCCGTATGGCGGTCCAGGGCGCGGGCGGCCGCAAGCGCGTAGGGCGCTCCGGAACCAACCGCCGCGAAGCCGTCGTCGGGTTCGATAACATCCCCGGTCCCGCTCAGAATGAAAGAATCCTTCGCGTCGGCGGCAAGAAGCAGCGCTTCGAGCCTGCGCAACGCGCGGTCCGTTCGCCAGTCCTTCGCCAGTTCGACGGCAGCGCGTTTAAGATTGCCGTTGAACTGTTCGAGCTTGGCTTCCAGCCTCTCGAACAGCGTAAACGCATCGGCGGTGGAGCCCGCAAAACCGGTAAGGATCTTATCATGGTAGAGCCTGCGGATCTTTTTGGCCTGCTGCTTTACGATGGTATCACCCACGGTGACCTGCCCGTCTCCAGCCATTACGACCTGGTCGCCCTTCCGTATGACGATTACGGTTGTACCGCGCACGATAGAATTCGGCATAGGCATTATCCAGTGGCCAGTCTTCAGTGGTCAGGAAAATCCGGCAAAGCGCGGGAGTGGCCACTGAGAACACAAGTTGTCAAGTTATCATAATGATTAGACATTATTCAATACAATCAGAGCGCCGGCCCCTATTTTTTTCTGCTCCTCGGATGACAGGCGTCGTAGACTTTCATCAACTGGTCCACATTGACGTGTGTATATCTCTGGGTCGTCGACAGACTCTCGTGCCCGAGCATCTCCTGAATGGCCCTCAGGTCGGCGCCCGCATTCAGAAGATGGGTGGCAAAAGTGTGTCTTAGCCCGTGGGGACTCAGGCGTTGCCAGAGCCCGCATGCGATCAACTCCGCTTTGAGTATCCTGTCGACGGATCGCGCCGTAAGCCGCCCTGCCCTCGAATTGAGAAAAAGGGCCTGCGAGGCCGCCCTCCGCTTCGGAAACTGAAACTCCAGGGCTGAAAGATAATACTTCAGGGCGTCAAGCGCTTTTGTTCCGATCGGGATTATACGCTCCTTGCGGCCTTTGCCGCTCACGCGAACAATAGCCTCATCGAAAGCCACCCCGCCAAGATTGAGCTTGACCAGTTCGCTCACACGGATGCCCGTCGAGTAGAGCGATTCGAACAATGCCCAGTTGCGGGCCTTTCTCCATGAACTGCCTTGCCGGAGCGCGGCGCGGGACAGGGCGTCGAGAAAGTGGAAGACAGCGTCCACCGGGAGGAAGGAAACTATTTTTTGCTTTATCCTGGGATGGGCGACCAAATCGGCGGGATTTTCGGCGAAGATGCCCGCACTGTTCAGATAACGGTAAAAGGAGCGCAGGGCGGAGAGTTTACGGGCGCGGCTCGTTTTTTCAAGCGACCTGTGAACCGATGCCAGGTATCCCCGGATGGTGTCCTGGCTAATCATCGTCAACTCAACAGCAGAGGCCCCGACAAGGGTGGAGACATATCCGGCAAACTGGCGCAAATCGTTTGCGTAAGCCCTGAGCGTCTCTTCGCTAAGGTTTCGCTCGTGGCGCAGATACTGGAAGAAAAGCGCCTGTGCGCCGTTCCAGGAAAGGCTCTCCATGCCGGATTCTCCTTTGGAGGCGGGAGGAATCACACAATTCACGGCTCAGTTAGCACAGGCCGTGAAAAAATAATAGAGGATTCGAGAGCGGGGGCGCGATTGTTTTTCCAGTGTATTGACTTTCCAGTATAATTGAAATAATGGAAATAGCTTTAAGCTTTATTCACATGGCTCTCCCGTTTCCACCCCGGAAGAGATCCTGTTACGATTTATTTAAAAGATGCCCGAAGTGATTTGGCAACCGCACTTAATCCCGGGGAAAACCGTCCCTTCCCCGGGTTCAATTTAAGGAGAAAGGACAAAACATGAAAGAGGACGTCGCAAAAGTTCGCACTTTCGCAATAATCTCTCACGGCGGCGCGGGCAAGACCTCCCTGGCCGAAGCCATGCTTTTCGACGCGGGCGCCACGACCCGGCTGGGCAAGGTGGATGAGAACAGCTCGGTCCTGGACTTCGAGCCTGAAGAGGTCAAGCGCAAGATTACCATCAGCAGTTCGATTTATTCTTTCACCTGGAAAAAGCAACCATTCACGCTCATCGATACGCCCGGCGACTTCAACTTCATTGCTGAGACAAAGACTTCGATGCAAGGCGGCGACTCCGTTGTGGTACTTGCTGACGCGGTTGACGGCGTCCGCGTTCAGACGGAAAAAGTGTGGGAATTTGCCAGTGAATTCGGCCAGCCGAGAATTATCTTCATCAGCAAGATGGACCGCGAGCGGGCCGATTTCGCCAAAACGGTCCAGGATATTCAAAACAATTTCGGCAAAGCCTGCGTTCCTCTTCAGGTCCCGATCGGCGCGGCTGAGAGCTTCAAAGGGGTTGTCGATATCCTGAGCGGCAAGGCGTATCTATATGGACAGGGAGAGAGCGGAAAATTCGACATAAAGGAAATGCCGGCCGAGCTTGCCGAGCTGGCCGCCCGATACAGGGAAGCCATTGTCGAGCATGTGGCCGAATCAAGCGATGAACTTCTGGAAAAATACCTCGATACCGGTGAGCTTTCCCCTGAAGAGATAAAAGGCGCCCTCCGGGCTTCCGTGATAGCCGGCAAACTCATTCCGGTCGTCTGCGGCTCGGGCAGCGAAAATATTGGCGTTCAGCCTCTGCTTGACCTCATTGCCGAGTGCCTGCCCTCTCCGCTCGACCGCGGCCCGGTCAAGGGCCGGGCCGTAAAGGGAGATGCGGAGCTAACAAGGAATCCGGATAGCGGGGGTCTGTTCAGCTCCCTTGTAATCAAGACGGTGAGTGACCCCTACGCCGGCAGGCTCTCCATTTTGCGTATATTTTCCGGGACTCTTTCCCCCGATTCAACGGTGCTAAACGCCAATAAAGGCGCAAAGGAGCGCTTCGGCCAGCTTCTCAGGATCAAGGGAAAAAATCAGGAACCGATACAGACGGCCGGGCCCGGAGACATCGTTGCCGTAGCCAAACTCAAAGAGACTGTCACACAGGATACACTCTGCCCGGAGCGCGACCCGATAGTCTTTCCGTCCGTTGAGCTTCCTCCCGCCATCTACTCGCTGGCGGTCGAACCCAAGAGCAAGGGGGACGAGGAAAAGATTTTCTCCTCGCTTTCCCGCCTCATGGAAGAAGACCTGACGCTCAAGCTGGAGAGAAACGACGAAACCCGCGAGATGATTCTTTCAGGAATGGGCGAAATCCATATAGAGGCCACAGTTGACAAGCTCAGACGCAAGTTCGGGGTCGAAGTGAACCTCAAGCTGCCCAAGGTTTCGTACAAAGAGACGATCAAGGGCAAGGCCCGTGTCCAGGGCAAGTACAAGAAGCAGTCCGGGGGGCGCGGACAGTACGGCGATTGCTGGATCGAAATGGAATCGCTGCCCAGGGGCGAGGGGTTCCAGTTCTATGACAAGATTGTGGGCGGTGTGATCCCGAGGCAGTACATTCCGGCGGTGGAAAAGGGAATCGCCGAAGCTCTCCAGGAAGGCACACTGGCCGGATATCCGGTCGTGGACTTCAAGGTCGACCTGGTTGACGGCTCATACCACACGGTGGATTCATCGGAAATGGCCTTCAAGATCGCCGGGTCGATGGCTTTCAAAAAAGCGATGACGGATGCCAGGCCCACCCTGCTCGAACCCATTATGGAAATGGAAATCACTGTTCCCGACGACGCGATGGGCGACATCATCGGCGACCTCAACTCGAGGCGCGGCAGAGTGCTCGGGATGGA
The DNA here is from genome assembly GCA_963805125.1 of uncultured delta proteobacterium. GTDB lineage: Bacteria > Desulfobacterota > Syntrophobacteria > Syntrophobacterales > Syntrophobacteraceae > SbD1. The sequence goes on from CAWDTD010000007.1 coordinate 168,186, forward strand.
AACCAAGGGAAACAAGCAGATCGTAAAAGCCCAGGCGCCTGTTTCCGAGGTGCTCAAATACGCTCCGGACCTTCGCTCGATGACGGCGGGCCGCGGGATGTTCACCATGAAATTCTCCCACTATGAAGAAGTTCCCGGGCCGCTCCAGGAGAAAATAATCGAGCTTGCCAAGAAGGAAAAAGACGAGAAATAAGCAGTTTTCAGGATGCCCGGAAAGCAAACCAGAGGATTCTCGGGGGTACTGGATCGCGTCCGGTTGATGGACCTTGTTCAAGTCGCCTCCATTGGGGAGATTAGCGCCGACCTTGAAATCTATTCGGCAATGGGCGGCGGTCTGATAAACATCAGGTCCGGGCGGATCGGCCATTGCGAAACCGGTCCCATTTCCGGCGAGGAAGCATTGCACCGGATTTTTTCCTGGCCTGGCGGGTCCTTCGAGTTCAAACCCGAACAGAGCGAAATCCGGCAAAGCATAAGGAAGTCCTGGGAACAACTCCTGGTCGAATCGATTCTCCATCGGCTCAAAGCGGACCCGGGTTCAACGGGCGACGAAAGCAGTTTCTCCGGCCAGATAGAGGGGATGGAGCTTTTGGAACTCGTCGAACTTGCCTGTCTGTCAAAGGCGGACAGAGTGTTGAGGGTGAAAGCGGAAGGGCATGGCGGCGTGATAATTTTCAATGAACGTGGAGTCTGCCATGCCGAATACGGCGCAAACAGGGGTGAGAGCGCATTCAGCCAAATGGCGCTGGCGGCAGGGGGAACATTCGAGTCCGCCCGTCCGGAGGGAGACGAGCCCGTCACCATCGAACGTCCCTGGGATGAGCTTCTGGTCGAGGCGAAGCGGCATCGGGATGAGAATCGGGGTGGAGTTCAGGGGGGCAGCATTACGAACTTTTTGCAGCAAATTCAGAGGATGAGGGTCACCGAAAGAATACGCCTGGCGCTCGGGGGACAAAAGGAAGCCAGAATGATACTTGCGCGGGACAGCAACAGGATGGTTCAACTCGCGGTTATAGAAAACCCGAAGCTCAGCGAATTCGAGGTCGTTCTTATCGCCTCGTCCAAGTCCACGGATGAGGAAGTGCTTCGAAGGATTGCCGCCGACAGGGAATGGATGCGGCTTCGCCAAGTTAGAACGGCGCTCGTCAACAATCCGAAATGCCCTATTCCGATTGCCTGCAAACTTGTAGAGACGCTCGGACTTCAGGACTGGAAGCGGATAGCTGCGAGCACGTCCGTTCCATCCGTGGTCCGCGCAACGGCAAAGCGGCTTATAAGCAAAAAAACTTGAGGGCTGGATTTAGAGGACTGAATAGTGGACAGTAGTGGCCGGTGGTCAGAAGAGGCTTTCTCCGGCTACTGAAGACTGACGACTGAAGACTGAATATATGTTTTCCAGAAAAACTGCAATTGTGACGGTCAGCGACCGGGGCTTTCGTGGGGAGCGCGAGGACCGGTCCGGGCAGGTCCTGGTGGAGAGGCTCGGCGCCGAAGGGTTCGAAGTATGCTTTAAGACAGTTATCGCCGACGAATTTGAGGAGATCCGAAAAGTGCTGGCCCACCTGGCGGACCGCGAAACAGCAGCCCTTATTCTTACCACCGGCGGCACCGGGGTTGCGCCGCGCGACGTTACTCCCGAGGCCACTCTTTCAGTCATCGAAAGGGCGGTCCCCGGATTGGCCGAGGCCATGCGGGCCGCCAGCCTGCAAAAGACCCCGCATGCGATGATCTCGAGAGCCGTCGCAGGCATCCGCGGCAAAACTCTTATCGTCAATCTTCCGGGAAGCCCGAAAGGGGCCCTCGAAAACCTCGAAGCGATCCTCCCGGCCCTGCCTCACGCGCTGGACAAAATACAGGGAGACACCTCGGACTGCGCACAGGGTTGACAATCCTGGCCGTTCTCCGAGAGAACCACTTTCTATTCAATCTCCCGTTCTTTTAGCAGGAACCTCTGGATCTTGCCGCTCGGAGTTTTCGGCAACTGATCGATAAACTCAACTTCCCGGGGATATTCGTGGGCGGAAAGATGTTCTTTTACAAAACTCTTGAGTTGTTCGGCAAGGTCTTCACTCGGCAGCGCCCCGGGGACTAACGTGACGAAGGCCTTCACGGCTTCGCCCCTGAGCTCGTCGGGTTTTCCGACCACTGCGGCTTCAGCCACGGCGGGATGTTTCATCAGCGCGCTTTCCACCTCGAACGGCCCGATTCGGTATCCTGCACTCAATATGATATCATCCGACCTTCCGCTGAAGAAAAGGTAGCCCTCTTCATCGACCTTAACGGTATCGCCGGCCAGATAATATCTGCCGGCGCCCACTATTTTTTCCTCCGTGCGCCCCGGGTCCTTCCAGTACCCCCGGAACCAGTTCAGCGGCGAATTGGCCATGTCGACCGCAAACTGCCCCTCTTCACCGGTTTGGGCTTCCTCTGCCTTATCATTGAGGACGGTCATTCTGAACCCCGGCATCGAGTGCCCCATGGAACCCATTTTCAAAGGTCTTTGGAGCGCATCGATGTGGTGATTGTTCGCAACCATGCCGAGTTCGGTCTGCCCGAACTGATCGTGAATGGGAATGCCCCAAACTTTCCTGCTCCATTCGATGACCTCCGGATTCAATGGCTCCCCGGCACTTGAGGCCACGCGCAAAAAGCAGGGGAACTGCCCGGCCACGCTGTCGCCGGCGGCTTTGAAGGCGCGGTAAGCCGTGGGAGAAGAGGCAAAATTGGTTACCCGGTATTTACTCATGATTCTCAGGAATTCCGCCGGGTTGAACGGAGCATCGAAAAACAGCGTCGCTTTACCGAGAAGCAGCGGGCCCATCAGGTTGTAGTAAAGCCCGTATGCCCAACCGGGGTCCGCCATATTCCAGAACATGTCGTCTTCCCGCAAGTCCAGACCCAGCCGCATGTAAGCTTCAAAGGAGGCCAGAGCTTTAAGAGGTATGTCCACCCCCTTCGGATCGCCGGTAGTTCCGGAAGTGTAGAGCATTACGATCATGTCCTCGGGTGAAATCGGCTCCGGACTATATAGGGGATCTGCTCTTTTCAGTTCATGCCAAAAACTGAAGTCTCCCTTCTCAAGACCTTCTCCATGGGAACCCGAAAGGGTCACAACCTCCAGCTTGCCTTGTTTATAAGCAGACGTGGCGTTGACTTTGGGCCGGTTGGCCGCATTGGTCACCACGACTCGAGTGTCGCTGTCGAGAAGCCGGTAGTCCATTGCATCCGGGCCGAAGGCGGTAAACAGGGGCACATAGGCCGCGCCGATCCGCCAGATTGCCAGAGAAGAAACCACCAGTTCCGGCACCTTGGGCAGCATCACCCCGACCCGGTCTCCTTTCCGAATCCCGATGCTTTTCAAAAAACCCGCGAGTTTGCATGAGACTTCCTGCAATTCCCTAAAAGTCCATTTGGCGCTCTCACCTCGAGTGTTATCAGAGAAAAGAGCAACTCGATCCGGAATACGGGCATGCCGGTCACAGAGAAGATAAGCTGTGTTTGCCTCGTTTTTTCCGTACTCGCTCAGCCACGACTGTACAAGGTCCTCGATCGTTGCGCCCGGTTTTTTCATGGCATTCTCCTTCAGGCTTATCAGTGTCGGGCCGCCCTTCCCGCAATGGCCTCTTTCCTGCCGCGATATTTCTTTTCAACGGCTTCGATGCGGTCGTGGACGGCAAATACCCGTGATTCGGCTTCTTCGACGATTTTCAGTTGCTGGAGGATAACGAGCGATTTGAGAAATTCCGTTTCGCCTTGCCTGTGAAGCGAATAGAATTCGGCGCCAAGTCGCGACATTCTCCGATCCAGGTTTTTTTGGGCTTTACGGAGCCCGAATTTGTGAATTCTGATCCTTACGAACTTGCCTACCAACACCCAGGCGAGCCTGACCCATTTAAAAATCAGGCGCGATACTTGCTCTACGATGTCACTCGCCTCCATGTTCCCCCCAATTCCTAAAGCCAGCGAGCAGTGAACAGCTACTCACCCGCCCTTATTCCTAAATCTCTAAATCCCTCAATCCCTAAATTCTTCAATTTGTCAATCATTTTTTGCCTGTGGCTTCCGGGCCAGTACACTTTCGCGCATTCCGGACACTTGCGGAAATCCGAAGCTGTCTCGAAAACATAGTCCGGAACAGCGCCGAAGGCCGCCTCCCTGGGTACCTGAAGCAACTCCGCATTACAGAGACTGCATCTTGAAAACGGCCGCAGTTCGTCGATACCTATTCTCAGCGAGGATATCAACTCTTTCAACTGCTCGAACTGATGATCGCCGCGAATGAAGAGGACGCCATCAACATTCCGGAATTTCTCTCTGCGGGTGACCGGAATGAATCCTTCGGAAAGCAGGCAATCAATCCGGGACCTGCCGAGCGGCATCGATCGAGAGTCGAATCCAAGCACCCGAAGCCATTTTGCAAGCTTGCCCAGCATTATGTCCACTGCGAAGCGCTTTCGCGGATATTCCGCTCTGCTCATTTTATCTTGTCCAGGTCCACCTTTCGCACATCGGGCAGGTCGGGCATGTAAAACAAAGAAGGCTGGAATTGGGGGGCGGGCCTTAGCTCTTCCACAAGGATTTCCATGTTCCATTCACTTGCGGATATTCGAATTTTGCCGGGCACAGCTTCCCTTGTGAGCTCGACGGGCGGATCATAGGAAACCCGGCCCTCGAACTCAGCGCTACGAACGAATAGTGCTTCAAGAGCGGGTGGGCCGGCAGTGATTTGCCATTCGAAATAACTTCCCCCGGTGTTTGATATAAAGCGCCACGCACCACCGGCATCAGAGCGGCTCTCGACCCGGGCGAGCCGCTCCGGCGGGACGGAAGCGGCAAGCACGCAGCGAAAGAGATCGACCGGCAGACTGACCCCCAGAAACTGGCGAACAAGTGTTTCAGGGCGGCGGGCTGTGAAGATCGCCTTTTCAGAAGGAATCAGCAGAGCCGGCCCGGTTTCGTTGGAAACATAAAGTGCGGCCGTCTGTCCGAACGGGGTGAACGTTTCGAACCTGACGAAATTCCGCCCTTTCACGAAAATGATGGCGCGCGAGCTGAATTTCGAGGTTTTGCTGTCAACCCTGAGCCGGAATTTGCATTGGTAGTCGCGCCAGAAATCCGATCTTTCTTTCAGTTTGGCGATTTCGAAAGATGGGACAGGAGGTTTTTCCAAAACGGCGGGAAGTTTTTCGGCAGGAATGAAGGGCCGGGCGCAACCCGCTGAAATGACAAAAAGGAGCAGAAGGCAAAAGGGCACGAAAGACCGGAACGCGTTAGATAAAAATCCCCCCCGCATTCCCCGTCGGCACTTGGTGCACTCGAAGACGCGAAGACGCGAAATCTGAGTGGTTGTTGACAATCCGTTTGATCCCTTTGTCTTATGGCTGCTTTATGGCGTCGAGCTTTGCCTTAATTTTTTCGGGTTCCGAGTGATTGAACTGGATCGCTTTCCGGTAAGCTTCGGTGGCCTTCGCCTTCTTGCCAAGCTCCAGGTAGACGTCTCCGAGATGCTCCTGAATGACCGGATCATCCGGCACCCGCTTTATTGCCTCGAGCAGCGTGTCCAGGGCCTTTTTGTGCTGACCCATCTTGAAATAGACCCAGCCCAGGCTGTCCATGATATACCCATCATCAGGGGATGCATCGAGGGCTTGAATTATCATTTCCCTGGCGCTGACAAGGTTTGTTCCCATTTCAGCGTAGCTGTAGCCGATGTAGTTGAGAGCATTGGCATTTTTCGGGTCAACGGCCAGGATTTTGCGCATCGTCTCGACAGCTTCTTCTTTCCTGCCTGCCTTATCCAAGACGACCCCTTTGCGGAAAAGCAATTCGGTATCATTGGGCTGCTTTCCCAGGCCGCGATCCAGGGCTTTCAATGCCTCATCGTACTGTTTGGCGTCTTCGTACATGATTGCCAGGTACAGATAGAGCTCACTTACTTCAGGGCTCTTGGCTATGGCCTCGTTCAGGACCTTTGCGCCGCCCGCAAAATCTTTCATTTTTGCGAAAACCATGGCCAGACGCAACTGTGCTGCATCCCACATGGAGCTGGTCTGGGGAATCAGGCGGAAGTTCCGTATAGCTTGTTCATAATCGAGCTTTTCTTCGTATGCGGCCGCCAGGTAATAGAGGGCCTGATCGTATTTGGGATCCTCCTTCAGCAGATGCGTAAACTCGTTTATGGCGTCTTCGTAGTTTTTCTGCTGGAGGCGGATGATGCCGATTTTAAGCCCGCTCTCCAGGTCCTTACGGTTAATCTTAAGCAACTGGTCAAACTGGCGAATTGCGTCGTCGGCCCTGTCCTCCCGCATGTAAAGGTTGCCGAGCCTGGTACGGGCCTGCACGTTTGCCGGATTGGCCGAAATAATCCTGAGATAGGTCTTTTCGGCCTCCTGCGGACGGTCTGTCACTTCGAAAATATAGGCCAGGTCGAGCAGCCCATTCTCAAAACCAGGTTCTGCGGCAAGCAGTTCCCTGTATATCTGCTCCGCCTGCCCGTAGTATTTCATGTCCAGGAAAATCCGCGCCTTGTAATATAGGGACAGTAGATTGTCGGGGGCCACCTCTTTGAGCTGATCGAAAACCTCGACGGCCTCATCGAAACGTTTTTCCTGGGCATAAAGGGAGCCGAGCAGCAGATAGGCGTCCTCCTCCAAAGGGTTGATCTTGATGACGCGCCTGTATGCCTCAACGGCCGGCCCGATCTGCCCTTTGCTGGCGTAGAGCTGACCCAGCAGCAGGTATGAGGGCGCATAATCAGGGGCGTACTTCACGGCTTGTTCGGCAAGTTTTAGCGCGGAGTCGATTTTGGCTTCGCGCAGGTAAATCAGGGCGAGTTCAGTCAGCAGTATCGGCGACTGAGGGTCGATCTGCAAAGCCTTCTCGTAAGCTTCTATTGCCTTGTCGAACTGCTTTTCGCCAACATATCTCTGGGCGGCCAGGTAATCATAATAGACTCCGGCCCGCACTCCCCCGGCACCCGGGGGGGCAGGGCCGAGCGGACCTGGCTTGGTTAGCGATTGAGCGCAACCGGAAATGAAAAATAAGAGACAGAAGAGCAAACTCACATAAGTCATTTAAGATAGTAAACCTCCTATTGCAGCGCGCGGGAAAAAAGAGTTAGAGTATAGTTTTTCAGCTTAACACGATCATCGTTTTTCGGTCAATGAATTCCCCTTTTTAACCCGGGGGAAGAGCGTATTGGTTTGAACATCTCTTTCAGGAATTTTCAAGCATGACGCAAAATGAACATCCCAAGCTCCGCAATGGACTCGAAGCGCATCCAGTCGAACATTCAGGGAAAAAAATGTTTCTTCTTCGGGACCGGATCGGCTATGCGCAGGAAAGTCTGGTCTTTTCTCCTCCCGTTGTCTCAATTTTGGCCAACATGAACGGCAACAATTCTCTAAGAGACCTGCAGGCCGATTTCATGAGGCAAACGGGCCAGTTGCTCTATATGGAGGAGTTGCAAAATCTGGTGGAAACCCTCGATGAACATTTCTTCCTGGACAATGACCGATTTCGAGGTCTTGCGGCCAGAGAGGTTTCCGAATTTCTTGGCAGCCCCTTACGAAAGATGCGTCATGCCGGGGTTAGCTACCCGACAAATCCGGAAGAGCTGCGAACAAGACTCGATTCCTTCTTCAGGCCCGAAAACGGTGGACCGGGCTTTGCCGATACCTCAGGCGCACGCTCAGGGAAGATCGTTGGCCTTGTGGCGCCGCATATAGATCTTAACGCGGGTGGCGCCTGCTTTGCCTACGCCTACAAGTCGGCTGCCGAAGCGTTGGCCCCGGAAACCTGGATAGTGCTTGGAACGGGACACGATTTTGTCGACAACTGCTTCGCACTGACAATCAAGGATTTCGAAACGCCGCTCGGTGTGGTCCCCTGCGATACCGGGATCTGCGATGAACTGGTGCGCCGTGCGCCGTTTGACATCCTGGCCGGCGAATATAATCACCGCACAGAGCATACGATAGAATTCCAGGCTGTATTTCTTTCTTACCTCCAGCCCCGAGCGCGCATAGTTCCGATTCTGTGCTCTTTTGGACACGAGGAATGGAGCTCGTGCAAAGACCTCGCCGATGATTTCGCCCAAAGTCTGGCCGAGCTTGTTTTCGGCGGGAAGCATTCGGTCGGGCTCATTGCAAGTGTCGATCTCGCACACGTTGGCCCGCGCTACGGCGACAGGCGCAAGCCGCACCAGGGAACGATCGGGGAGAATCTTTCTTCGGACGCTTTTCTTTTGAAATTGCTCGCACAATGCCGCGCCGACGATTTCATCCACCAGATCAACCGGGACGCAAACAGCAGAAAGATATGCGGGGTGGCGCCTCTTTATACGATGGCAAAGGCTTTTGAAGGGCGCGTCCATGGAAGCACCCTGCACCAATCTCATGCGATTGTGGACGAACACGGTTCGTTTGTGACCTTCGCAAGTATGGCTTTTTACATATGAGAACCATTGCCATTGAAACACTGGGGTGCAAGGTGAACCAGTATGAAACCTCATATTTTCTCGAAGTTTTTAAGCAGGCCGGCTACAGGCTTGTGCCTTTTCGAGAACGTGCCGACGTTTATATCGTCCACAGTTGCGCGGTGACAGCCAAAGCGGGGTTCCAGACGCGGCAGTTGCTAAGAAGGGCTCGGCGCGCCAATCCGGACGCCATGGTCGTGGCCGCTGGATGCTACGCTCAACTGGAGGGGGATCGGATAGCGGACAAGGGGCTGGCGACCCACATTCTTGGAAATCCCGGAAAATTCAAACTTTTAGAGTGGCTGAACCAGCCCGGCAGCTTCGAGAGGCCGTGCCTTGCAGTTGAACGAACGCCCCGTTCCTGCTCCGAATTTGAAATTCTCCCGGTATCGCGTATGCATAGGGGCCGAACCAGGGCTATGCTGAAAATTCAGGACGGGTGCGATTCGTTGTGCTCCTACTGTGTGGTGCCGCACGTGCGGGGGAGGAGCCGCAGCCTCCCGGCCGGCCTGGTCCAGGTCCAGATGGAGCAACTGATCGGTGCGGGATACCAGGAAATCGTACTTACCGGCATCCATCTGGGAAAGTGGGGCAAAGACCTCGTGCCGGAACTCAGCCTGTCGCTTTTACTTGAAAAGATCGGATCGAGCCGCCCCCCGGCGCGCCTTCGGCTCAGTTCGGTGGAACCTGAGGAATTCGACTCCGCACTGCTCGGCGTGATTTCCTCATCTCCATGGATTTGCCGCCACTTTCATATTCCCCTGCAAAGCGCAGACTCCGAAATCCTGGCCCGAATGCGCCGCCCGTATAGTCCCCAACATTACGGGGAACTTGTCGCCCAAATCCATGCCGCTTTTCCCGATGCGGCAATCGGCGCCGATGTGCTGACGGGATTTCCGGGGGAAAGCGAAAAACAGTTTGAAAACACGCTCAAGTTTATCGAGGCCCTGCCTTTTAGCTACCTTCATGTGTTTCCGTTTTCGCCGCGTCCGGGCGTTCCGGCTGCCGGGTTTTCCGGCCGCATAGGGGGAAGCGAGCTAAAGCGCCGCGCAGCCGTTTTGCGGGATCTCAGCAGGAGGAAAAAGCGCACCTTCCGGGAAAAATTCATCGGGCAACGCCTTGAGGTCCTTATCGAATCCGACGTTCAACCAGGTTTGTGGCAGGGGCTTTCGGACAACTATATAAGGGTGTTTTTCCCTGCTGAGCAAGACAGTTGCCAGGGAAAACCGATCCGGGTGGAGGCAACCGGTTTCAGGGGCGAAGATCTCGAAGGGACGCCGGTTTAGTCACATGAAAACCCCCTATCCGCTGAACATGAAGAATCTTACCAGGTGGGCCTCCTGCGGGTTTTGCCCTGAAAACGGGCGCATTTCAAAATCGTAGTCGCGTAAAATGGTGATCAGATAAGCCTCCGCAAGAGATTTTCTCTGTTTGTCGGCAACGGATCGGTTGACCCAGTCCATGACCGCCCTGTCGATGGCGGGAGGCTGAAGAAGCGGGAATACTTCCGGCCAGGCCGAACGGGAAAGAGGCTCGGCCCTCCATCTGCCGGAAATCACGGAGTTCGCCGCCGCCGTGAGGACCATCACCCCAAGGGTGATATCCACCGGCGCCCGCACTTGCCCCCCGGTCCAGAGTTTTTGTCCGAACTCCTTTGCGTGTGCGCTCAACAACTGATGGAGGTCCCCGGCGCAGGTGATGACGTCGACGATATGAGCGGCTCTCGCGAGGTCTTGAGGGGTCCTGAAAAAATCGTATGCAGGCAGTACACGCGAAGCACTCCCGCCGGGTCTGCCCTTGAGTATCCTTGGGGTCCTGGCCAAAAGCTCCTCAGCCGCATCCAACCACTCCCCGTCCAGACACTTTACGCCTGCGGGGCATTGCCTCAGCCAGCCCTTTTGAACTATCGCCTGAAGCCGTCCCCTGATCTTTGCGACCTCGGCCTGTGCGAGTCTGAAGAGATGCTCCAGGAAGCTGCGGCGGACAATTTCCGCAGCCTTTTCGATATTGGCGCCCGACAGCAGCTCAAGCCCCAGATTGACGTAGGCCAGCGTCTTTTCGACCGCCCGCCGAAGGGCTTCGGAGTTATCCGGAGCAAGCTGGTCGGCAACGATCACTTTGTTCGAAAGAGCGGCCGTCTCGACCTGGAGGGTTTCAACCAGCCCCGGATCTTCGATCCGGCTAAGGACCCCGGCGAGCAGGTCGCCCTCGGACAGAAGAGCCAGAGCAAAAGAAGGAACGGGCTGATCCTCACCTGCTTTTCCAGACGCCGCTTTCACCGCAAATTCGTCCGGCCCGATTGACCTGTAGATTTCCAGCGCATCATAAAAGTCGGGAATGGCATGATCGTGCAGCCTGGCGCGATGAAAATGGCAGGCGCTTTCCTCCACTTCCGCGGTGGACGCATAAATGACGCTGTCCATCAGTGCCTTGAAAAAACCGTAGTTTGTTTCGAAAACAATAGTGAGCAGATGGGTTACAAGGTCATCGTACTGCGGATATCTCGATTCCCAGTAATAAAGGTCATCGAGCGTGTTAGGAGGCAGTTTTTCAAGCGCCTCGACCAGATCGATATCCTCGGGAGCAACATCGACGGTGATCCATTGCTTAAAAAGAGCTACCAGCAGCTCGAAATCGACATTGGAGAGCCACTCGGCCAGCCTGGACCCGCCGGCTCTCCGGAGCCGCTCGATCCAGATCAGGGCCTTTGCGGGTTCCAGGATGTCCTTGCGCCACCATTCGATGTCGAAAAGATGATTGATTTGCTCGAAGCTGGCCAGGGCAAGAAGCGGCAAAGAATCGTCGGCGCCGATTTCCTGCACGGTGTGGAAAAAGTCGTTTGCATCCAATAGGGTTACCACCGATTGCGCATCGGGCCTTTCAACAATCAGCTCCAGCCGCCTCTTTGCCGGAAGGCTCATCAGTTCCCGCGCAAGCTGCGCAGGCTTTTGCTTGTACAACCATTTTTCCAATCTCTCCCTCCAGGAATATCTCGTAATATCGCATTGTTATATCGGAATTGTATCTCATTGACCCAGCCGGCCAAAGCAAACATACCATGTTCAGGGTCAATCGTTGTATCTCCATCTGGTGGAGTAACAACGATGTCTCCATCAAGAAGCCCCGGGAGAAGGCGCCGTTTCTCTGCAAACGGTAGATCTATGACCGTAAAATGTAACTCTCAAATGAGGTCTATTTTGGAAGCGAACTCAGTGAATCGCTTTTCGTCGTCTCGGAGCCTGGTCACATGGTCCAGTTCGGCAGTTTCTTCTGACACCCGCCGTTTGATTTCCCCAAACGCTGTTTTGAATGCAGCTTGTTTCTGTGCGCAGGTTTTGAGATCAATGAAGTCGCCTTCGAGTAAGAGACCGAGATTCATCAGAGCATTTCCCTTCCGCCGCATCTCCCGAACCGGCTGATGTCACAAACAACTACAGCATCAATTTCATTTTGTGACGCTGCCTGTAGTAATCCCTGTAGCCCCGGCCGGTCATCTTTTGCACCTGAAAAACCTTCGTCGGGGTAGACGTTGACGAGTTCCCATTGGCGAGAGGAGCAGTAAGGCTCGATTTGTCTGCGCCGGGTAGCCAGTGATTCACCTTCTTCAGCCTGGCTTGTAGTGGAAACCCTCACATACCCTGCGGCCTTCATGCTGTCTGCCTTTCTATTCGGGGTGTCGCAGCAATCTTATTCTTTTGTATAAAATTATACAAGGTGGGTTCCGTCACTCCGTAGCGAGCGGGCGATGAAGTTCTTCCTGGAGCCATTCTTCAACAGGGCCTCTATCTCCGGCCGGTATCTATCTGATCGGCTTTTCCCTGTCCCAGGTTTACGCCCTAATCGTACACCGGCCTTCCTCCGGGCGGCCAACCTTTCTTTCGTCCTGAGGCTGATAAGGTCGCGCTCGATTTCTGCGAACATTCCGAGCATGTAGAGGACGACCTTGGACTCAATACCGCCGTTGATGGACCAGCCCCCCTTGATGGCGTGGTTTGGTTTACCGGTCTGATCGAATTTTCCTCTACCGGTGGTTTTTCCAAGAAAGATCCAGTTGGCGGCCTGGTAGCAGGTCCCTTTGAACCGCTCGGTGTCCACAAAGGTTTCAGCCCAGTGGACTGGATGAGAATAGAGCGTTTCCCGGTCTTTTGAAAGCCGCCTCAAGCATCGGGCCAAAAGATGCGGGGCAGGATGCGGGACACGGACCCGGGGTGGAATCAAAAAGCGTGTTGGGAATTCAACCCCGGTGAACGATTACGGCTGGCTATTTTTATTCACGATGAGCTGCCGGGATATAATTTTATTGACAAGAAATGGAAGAAAAAATAACCTATGCCTCTATTAGACGGGCAATAAGAACCATTGACGTATGAGAATTATTATTTATATGTTTCCTATTCGCCTACTGGTTCTATAGTTTGCTTTCTCTTCGGCCTGACCCAGTTGATTGGATCGCCTGTTTTCAACGCGGTGCAAAAACGATCCTCAGCATCTAGTTCGCTTTAACCAACTGAAATATTTTAAAGTGACAAACGAACAGACCATTTCGCATACTTGAGTTTTTTAATAGTAAATAGGTCTTTGATTGACTACTGATCTGCTCCAACAGTTCGACTACTCAGTTTCAAGGAGTGTGAGGTTGGACATTGGCAAACTTGAGATGTTTTGTGTCTTGAAGGGGCGTGTCTATAATTTAGCTGGGGGGGGAATTGAAAAACTTGAAATGGTTCTGTGTTTTGGTAAGTATTGTATGGGGGTTGGCTTTGCCTGCCCCGGTTCATGCGCAGGGGGGACTCAGTTTGCCGCGCTCGGCACAGCCTGAACTGAGGCCGCCGCAATTTGAGCCAATACAGCCGCCGCAGCCGGTCCCGGAGGTGAACGTACCCGAGTTGGCGCCTATGCGCGCACCTCCCGGCGCCGAAAATGTGCGTTTCGTCCTCAAAGGTCTGGACATTGAAGGGGTAACAGCTTACCCGCTGAAGGTAATTGAAGGAATTTACGCGAAGCTCATCGGCACTGAGGTATCACTGGCACAAATTTATGACATTGCAGATCAGATACAGCGCCGTTACCGCAAGGACGGCTATTTTCTTGCCCGAACGATTATCCCTGCCCAAACTTCATCTGAAGGTCGGCTGAGAATACTGGTGTTCGAAGGCTATATCAGCGATGTTCGGGTCGAGGGAGATGCCGGCCCCGTCATAGAGCTCGTCAAAAGATATCTTAAAAATCTGCCCGGCGATCGCCCGCTGAAACTGAAAAGCCTCGAACGGTATCTGCTGCTCACCAACGACATCCCGGGCGTGGTTGCCAAAGGAGTGTTGCGGCCGTCGCCTGATAAGGTCGGTGCAGCCGAATTGATCGTTACCGTGGAGCGGCATCCCTTCAATGCCGTGTTCTCCATGGACAATTTAGGCAGCTCTTATACCGGAGAGTGGGAAGCAGCAGTTAATCTGTCTGCGAATTCTTTCACGCAACTTGGAGAGGGTTTGACTGCAAGCGGGCTTTTAAGCGAGCCTTTTGATTTCAATTCGAGAAATCAAAGGGTCGCAGGGTTGCAGGGTTCGATCCACCCCTGGGCGAGCGGTTTCTACTTCAAGATGACCGCCTCTTACGGGCAATCCAACCCGGGCGGCGACATCGCCCAATTGGACGCTGTGGATACCAAGCTGTGGATTAGGCCGGCCGTAGGTTATCCAATAATCAGAACCCGGGATTGCAATCTTTTTGTAGAGATGGGTTTCGATTTCATAGACAGCAACACCGATATCTTCAACAACGTGGCATTCGCACGGGATAAATTGCGGGTCCTGTATCTGACCGCTTTCGGAGACGTCCGGGACGAGTGGGGCGGCGCCAGCTTCGCGAGCCTCGGCCTGCGGCAGGGACTGCCCATTTTTGGCGCAAGTGAATCCGGCGACCTTCTCCTTTCCCGCGAGGGCGCAAGCGGTGATTTCACGTCAATCAACATGAAATTATCCAGGCTGCAGCACATCTCAGGCCCTTTCTCCCTGCTGCTTAAAGCCGCCGGGCAATATGCCTTTAGTGAGGTGCTGATCGACGAGGAATTCGGCGTCGGAAGTTTCAATTTCGGTCGTGGTTACAACCCCAATGAACTGAGCGAGGACAATGGCGTCGGATTTACCGCCGAGCTGCAGTACACGCGGCCGACCAATTTCAGGTACCTGGATCGTTATCAAATATTCGGCTTCTGCGATTTCGGCGAAGTGTGGGACCACAGGACGGGAGACAGCGCTTCTCTTTCTTCAGCCGGCGCCGGCGTGCGCACCTGGTTTACCCGCTGTTTTTCGACAGAACTTACGGCAGCGCAGCCGCTTGGCATTGTAAGCCAGCGCGCCGGCAACACGAGGGATACACAGGTCTTGTTTCAAGCTATAGCAACTTTTTGAAAAATCTTGGGTCGGGTATGTCCCTTACCAGACGGAGGAGGATGGAATGAGTGCACGAGAGAAATCGGGACTTTCCCGGGTTGCCGCTCTTCTCGGGCGCCTGGTGCTTTTTACATGCCGCTTTCTTTTGGTTGGCATGCCTGCAGTCTGCATCTTCGTTTTTGCCGCTTCGCCGCCGTTGTGGGCCAACCCGGCGGGCGGCAACGTCACGGCCGGCTCTGCGACCATCACCAGCCCGAAGCTCGGTGTCACCACGATCAATCAGAGCACCCAGGACGCGATCATAAACTGGAACAGTTTCAGCATTGCCAAGGGCGAACTGACACAATTCAATCAGCCCAACAGCAGCTCCATTACACTCAATCGGGTAATCCTCAACGATCCCTCCGTTATAAACGGGCAGTTGTCGGCTAACGGGCAGGTATGGCTGGTCAATCCGAACGGGGTTTTTTTCGGCCCGAACGCGAAAGTGGATGTACAAGGAATTCTTGCCACTACAGCCGATATTGCAAATAATGATTTCATGGCGGGCAAATATAAGTTCTCCATTCCCTCGCCCAATCCCTCGGCGTCCGTGGTCAACCAGGGGACCATCTCGATAAGAGACTGCGGCCTTGCGGGGCTGGTTGCGCCGCACGTTCGCAATGACGGTATCATTCAAGCGCGCCTTGGCGAGGTCGTGTTAGGGGGCGCGCCAACTTTCACCCTGGATTTCAACGGAGACGGCCTTATCCAGTTTCAAGCCACCTCCCAGGTCCTGCAGAGCGACCCCAATAATGCTCTTGTAACGAACACCGGCAGCATCAAGGCCGACGGGGGCGCGGTGCTGGTCACCGCCAGGGCGGCGGCGGGAGTGGTGAATGAAGCCATAAACGTGGGGGGCGTGGTTGAAGCACAAAGCGTCTCCATGAAAAACGGGGCCATAGTTCTCGACGGCGGCGACAGCGGCACGGTCAGCGTCACGGGGACCCTCGATGCGTCGGGCGTCGGCGCAGGACAAACAGGCGGCAAGGTGACTGTCACCGGTGAAAATGTGGGGCTATTAGCGGGCAGTGTTATCGATGCATCCGGCAATGCGGGAGGGGGGCAGGTCAATATCGGGGGTGGCGAGCACGGAGCTGACCCGAACATCCAGAATGCCAATGCGGTATACATGGACCCGAAGGCAAGTATTTCCGCCGACGCGACCGGGAACGGCAACGGTGGAAACGTGGTTCTCTGGTCGCAGAACTACACCAATTTCCAGGGGGCAATTTCGGCCCAGGGAGGGCCCCAGGGAGGAAACGGCGGGCAGGTGGAAACCTCCAGCCACAACGTGCTGGATGCCTCGGGTTCAGTGAATACACTCGCCCCGTATGGTAAGGTGGGAGACTGGCTTCTGGACCCGTCGAACATCACAATAGATGCAAGCCTACTACCCGGCGGCTCATTGATCGGAGGCGTGTTCAATCCCGGCCCCGGCGAATCCAATCCGAGCACCATCACGCCGGACACAATTCTCGCCGGGCTGGCTACCGGCAACGTCACTATCGCGACCAGCGGCGGCACCAACGGCCAGGGCGATATCACCCTTGTTTCTTCCATCGTCACTACCAGCGATCTCGGCGCCACACGTACGCTGACTCTCCAAGCCTATCGTGACATCATCTTTGACCCTGACGCGCACATCGATGCAACACACGGCGGAAACACGTCGCCGCTCAATGTCGTTCTGTGGAGTAATTTCAGCAACAACGGCGGCTCTATTGTCATGAATCCGGGTACATACATCTTAAGTAACGGCGGGAACATTACGTTTGGTGGCGGGTCCAGCAGCGCCTCGCCAGACGGCTACCCGGTGCCGACCGGTTACGCTCTGGGAACGGCCTCTGGAGCCAGCCCCTACGGGATATACCTTTCCAGTGCAACGATCAACGCTGAATATACACCAGCGGCACCGGCCGGCTCAATTACGCTAATGGGGCAGGGAGTGCAGACACCAGGTTTGGCCGCTCAGAGTGTGGGGATAGATATTTATGCCAGTTATGTTTATGGCCAGAATATTACGATGACCGGCAGCGGAGCTGCTGGTGCAATTAAAATCGATGATACTGGCGTCATTGCAGATGGCACCTGGATCGAGGCTCGCGGTGACATTGTGATGACAAGCACGGATTCCCCGGGCGCCGGCGGTCCAATCTTGATTCAGGGTAATAGCGATGGATCTTCTGGTACCGAGGTCTATGCGCACGGAGCTCTTACGATAACCGGCCCCAATGGGGTTATCCTTAACGAGAGCACGGTTCGGGGCGATACCAGCGTTCTGATATCGGCCCCAACGACCGCGAATGGGGTTGGGATCCAGTTGGACAAAGGCTCCACGATTACATCATGGATCGGCTTACACGCGGGTGGAGAGATTACACTGGCGACCTCAGGGCCGTTCACCAACAACAGCGGACCGGACGCGTTTGATATAGGGACAGGGGGGACTTGGCTTGTCTACTCAGCCGACCCCCGCAATAATACGCCCGGGGGCCTTATTCCCGTTTTCATTCAATACAATGCTCCCTATTATATACCAAGCGGCCCTACTGCTCCCGCAGCGGCCGGCGACGGTTTCCTCTATTCGCTCGCCCCCGTGATCAATGTCTCTTTGGCAGGTACGGTGGTCAAGCAGTATGACGGGACGAGGGCGGCGACTCTCGTCCCGGGCAATTATGGTGATCTCACCGGGGTACTCACGGATGTTGGCGACTCGGTAACTCTATCAGGGGATTATCCGACTGCAGGCACATACGATACCAAGAATGTGGGAACGGAAAAGTTGGTTTCAGTTGCATTGTCCGGATTTAATATAATAGCGACAAATGGCGGAGTACCGGTATATGGGTATCAACTCGGTTCGGCTTCAGGAAATATCGGGACTATTACAACTGCACCCTTGACCATCAGCTCAGTCAGCGACACCAAGACTTACGATGCAACGACGGCGGCCCTGGGCGCTATACCGACTTATAGCGGCCTCATGCCGGGAGACTCCATCACCGGTCTCAGCGAGGTGTTCGGTTCCAAGAATGCCGGCACCTGGACAATGTCGGTTAACAACGGGTACACTATCAACGACGGAAACAGCGGAAACAATTATAACCTCACCATAAACAACACGGCCGAGGGCACGATCAATCGGGCGCCGTTAACCATCAGCTCAGTCAGCGACATCAAGACTTACGATGCAACGACGGCGGCCCCGGGCGCTATACCGACTTATAGCGCCCTCATGCCGGGAGACTCCATCACCGGCCTCAGCGAGGTGTTCGATTCCCAGAATGCCGGCACCTGGACAATGTTGGTGAGCGGGTACACGATCAACGATGGAAACAGCGGACACAATTATACCGTCACCACACCCAACTCCGCCATGGGCACGATCAATCAGGCGCCTCTTGTGATAGATGCCAATAATGCCAGTCGTGAATTCGGGGAACCGAACCCGATTTTCAGCGCATCCTTTTCCGGATTCCAAGCGAACGATAATTCTTCCGTTGTCACCGGCCTGAACTTTTCGACCATAGCAGGCCCCAATTCTCAACCGGGCCAATATGAGATTCTCCCATTCGGGGCGACGGCAGAGAACTATCAGATACAGTACGTCGACGGCACTCTCACCATTACTCCATCACCGCTGGGACCAATTCTCCGTACTACCCAGCCCGTCAATGATTTTAATGCCAACTCTCCACCACCTTATATAAGCAGTGTGCTGTATCTCTCGGCTGCCGCAACACCGGACGTGGGCAAGGACTCCGAGCTTCTTTTCGTCAACGACGGCAACCTGGAACTTTGGAGCCCTTCAAGCCCGTAATGGGCGCTAGACATCTTGAACTTAAACGGCTCAAGGAAGGATCGCACGATGGAAATCTTTGCAGGCGGAAGGACTCGGCGTTCCTGCTTTAGGCAGATGAGATATTTTGTGCTTGGCGCCATTGGGATCTTCATGCTGGCGGCGTGTCAAGGATTGCTCGCACCGTTGAAAAGTGCCGACAGTCTCAATTTCGATGTCGGCACAAACCAAATTGGCGAAGCTTGCAGGGTTGTCGCCTTGCCGGGCGGCTCCGATGTTTCCGGTGTTCAGACGTCGTTCAATGTCTTTTGCGGCAAGTGGGAAAAGCCGAGCGCCAAAATCTTTGTCGTGAAGGGCGGGGGTCCCATAATGGACCTTGTCAGTCGAGGCTGGTGGCGAAACAGGCTGGAATCGTTCGCCAGTTGTGGGCTGCCCTGCTCGACCAGTATTTTGGACGGTGTTCAGGCGGTAGCAATCGACTGCAAACTTCGTCCGGGGGAGTGGCCGTACCAGGCGCTGGCAGTCAAAATAGAGGGCAACAGCTATCTTGCCGACAGCATACCGGCCGCGTATCCCGTGGTCGAACGGGCCATCGGGGTCCTATCCGGAAAACTCGCGAGGTCCGGGGCGGCTGAACATGGCACGGCTTCAGCCGAGATGAAGCGGCTGGAATCCACTCTTGCCAATGCCAAGTACAGCGCCGGCGACCTTGACTCCTACCGCAAATTGTTACGGATTGGGCAATATTATAATTTTCTGGGCAATTACGCCGAGGCGGAAAAAAGATATGTCCTCGCGATGGAACTCGAGCATAAACTTGTACCCGGCGGCGCGGGCGACGAGTGTTTTCTATATATGCATATAGGGCTGGAGCTTAGCAATCAGCAGCGATTCAACCTTGCCGAGGCGATGTTCGAGCGGGCGCAGTCGCTTCTCGGGAAGTCCTGCGAGCCTGAGATCGAAGAGGCGCGGCTTACCGGCTACCGTGCCATTCACCTGGCCAATTGCGGAAAAAGGAAGGAGGCCCTTGAGCTGGCGCGCAAGGCCACAGCGCTTCGCCGTGAACTGGCCGCTCAGTACGGCTGCTCGGGTGACTCGAGATCGAAATCCGCCCAGTTCTCTTCGTCCCAGGAGCAAACACAGATCTCGGAAGCCGGACTTGGCGGTCCTGTCAGCGAAAAGGCCATGTCGGTCTTCGGCGACCTGATCCAAAGCCTTCTTCTCGAAGCGGCCATGCAGATCGATCTTAAGCAGCCGGACCAGGCTGACCATGTGATCGATGAGGCTTTGAAAGTGCTGGATCAAGAGTCGCGCCTGCCAAAACGCTGGGTGAGCCAGGTTAGGATCCTGCAAGCGCGCATTGCCGAATTGCGCGGGAACTGGCCGCGCGCCGAAGGCTTCCTCCTGTCGGCCATCGACATCCAGCACTCTCTATACACCGATTCGCGCAATGAAGGATTGGCCCTCATGGAACTTGGCCGGGTTTATGAGGCGCAGGGCCGATCAAAGCAAGCCATCGAGGCTTTCCGCAAGGGGTTCGACATAGTCAATAAGGCCCAGTTGCCAGTTTCCGTTGAGGAAGCAAGCCCGTTTTTCCGAGCCTGTCTGGCGGAGGCGAAGAATTCTCCCGAACAGCGGGAGAAAATCTTCGGGGAGATGTTCGAAGTGGCGCAGATGGTCCGCGGAAGCATTGTAGCTCAGACCATGGCCATGACCCTTGCGCGCCTCTCCACCGGCGATGACGAGGCAGGCAAGGCGATTCGGGACTTGCAGGATGCGCGATACGGGCGGGATAAGGTGCGGGAAATGCTAACGCTCGCACAGGCCGACCCGAAAACGCTGTCCGTGCAGCTTGACGAA
This sequence comes from uncultured delta proteobacterium, assembly GCA_963805125.1. Taxonomy (GTDB): domain Bacteria; phylum Desulfobacterota; class Syntrophobacteria; order Syntrophobacterales; family Syntrophobacteraceae; genus SbD1. The sequence continues at coordinate 188,752 of CAWDTD010000007.1, forward strand.
CTTGAAAAGCAATGGGCGGACCTCAATCGGAAGGTCGAGGATTTGGAGCGCCGGGTTCAGACCTGCGCGCCAAATTACAATCAAATCCTCGACAGGAAAGTCCCCGCGCACGAGGTGGTCGCGGCCCTGCGGCCTAATGAGGCGCTCAGCCAGATTCTGCTCGGCAAAGAGGGATCGTTTATATTCTTTGTGGATCATGATGGCATTACGGCCTACGAAACCGACTTGACTGAGCGGCAAACGGAAGAACTCGTCCAAAAAATACGCCAAGCTGTTGAACCCGCCGAGCAACTGCTCACGTTTCCGGTTGGAGATGCTTATACCCTTTACAAAAAGCTTTTTGGGCCGGTCAAGGACCGCCTGGCAAAGGTGGAGCATCTCATATACGTGCCGAGCGGTCCGCTGCTGAGCCTGCCTTTTGGAGTGATGGTGATCGAACCGCCGGGCCATTTTACCCGGACGTATTACTCTGAAATTGAGTGGATGGCCCTCCATAAAGCCCTTACCACGGCGCCTTCGGTCCAGTCGTTTGTGAATTTGAGGGTCACGGCGCGGCCCGCGGGGGCACAGTCACCCTTTATCGGGTTCGGAGACTTCGTCCCGCTACGGGAAGACCCGAACAAACTCCTCAAAGCCCTCAATATGCCTGATTCGTGCCGTGGCGAGGCAGACCTGTTCATCAAGGGCACATGGAACAAGCTGCCTAACTCAGCAACCGAATTGCGCGAGGTTTCCGCGGAACTCGGCGCGCCGCAGAGTTCCCTCGTGATGGGCGATTCCTTTACGGCAGCGGAAGTCGAGAAGGCAAAGCTAAATAATTATAAAGTCGTATACTTCTCTACACACGCATTGCTCCCAAGCAAGTTGAAATGTTTCGCTGAACCTGCGCTTGTGGTTTCAAAAGGCACCGGGCTGCTTACATCAAGCGAAATTGCACAGCTTAAGATGAACGCCAAACTGGTGGTCCTGTCGGCGTGCGACTCAGGTGGCCCCGCCGGGCAGACCGGCGGAGAATCGCTCTCGGGACTCGCCCGCTCCTTCTTTTATGCAGGCGCCCGTTCGATGATAGTCTCGCAATGGGAACTGCTGGACAAACCTTCGGTGGAACTGCTCACCACGATGTTCAAGGACCTTGCGACTGAAAACATCTCATTTGCGGAAGCCCTGCGTAAAGGGCAGACGGTCCTAATAAAGGAACCGGGCACGTCACACCCCATGATCTGGGGCGCTTTGTCCCTCGTAGGTGACGGCGGCAAGGATCTGAGAGGGGAGAAAGGGGCGAACAGGTAGTTTGAACCTGAGATCGTGGATTTTTTGTCAAACAATTTTGCACAAAAAAAGTGTGTTTCCTTCGACAGAAAAAGAGCATGGCGTGACTGTGTGACGCGGCCTGTGTGAGTCAGCCTCAGGCGAGAGACCGTTGTTATGGGCGCCGGTGCCATAGCGGGTATGCTCGGCTCAAAATCCGGGCGAAATGAAGCCTTTGAGCTGTTGCTTAACAAAGAAATACCGGTCCCGGTGCCCCCGGCCTTACATTCACGTTCAAGACCGGAGATGAGTACAAGCTTATGCTGGCGTTCGATCTGGCAAAATTCTTGAAATCAAGCAAGAAGAAGTGATTACACGGCAACGATGACGGTGAATAGCAATGATCGGAAAGACTATTAAAGACAGATACGAAATTGTTGCCAAAATTGGCGAAGGAGGGATGGGTGTAGTTTACAAAGCTCTGGACAAAACCCTTCAAAGGCCGGTTGCGATCAAGATGCTGCACCCTGCCCATTCAAATCAGATGTTGAAAACCAGGTTTCAGGTTGAGGCCCTTGTTACCGCAAGTTGTAATCACCGATCGATTGTGACCTTGTACGACTTTTTTGAGGAAGAAGAGAATCAATTTCTCGTAATGGAATTACTCGAAGGCCAGACAGGGAAAGAACTGCTGGAGGAAAAAGGAGCTATTCCTTTTGCTGCGCTGATTAAAATTTTCAGTAGCGTGATAGACGGTCTGGCATGCGCTCACAGTAAAGGAATCATCCACAGGGACATCAAGCCAAATAACATCATGATAACGACTTCCGGTGAAGTTAAGCTTATGGATTTTGGGATCGCGAGGGCAATGGACAGCCCTCAAATGACCCAGGCCGGCTTCACAGTGGGATCTGCCTTATACATGTCGCCGGAGCAGATAAGAAACCAGAAGGTAGATCACAGGTCCGACATTTACTCCCTGGGAATCACCATGTTCGAGATGGCGACAGGGAGAGCGCCCTTCCAGGATGCCAACGCTTCGGAGTACAATATCCTGATAGGACATCTCAACTCTGAACTGCCATCACCAAGATCCATAAATCCGGATCTGCCGGAGTCACTTGAAGAAGTAATTCTTAAAGCCACACAGAAAAATCCTGACGACCGATTCCAGACAATGGAAGAGGTTGGCCTGGCATTGAGTTCGAATGCCGAAGCCACCAGGGTCCAACCGATTCTGAAAGACGTGCCGCCCATGGGCAAAGTGAGTCCGGCCGCCAGGAAACAATACAAACCCGTAGAACTGCCAAGGCATTCTGTTTTCAGCCGTCTTAGCCCCGGCGCCATCTTTCTGGCTGTCATTCTAGTGGTCGGTTTTGCCGCGATAGGCGCCCTCCTTGTGCACTGGGGCGGTGAGCGCGATAAGACGGAGCATTTATCCGGGCGCCAGGACGCGCTCCTTGCGAAAGGCGCAGATACTTCACGGGAGATTGAACAAAAACAGGCGGAATTGCCAAAACCTGCGCTGGCGGTCAGGATCGCCTCTTTCAAGACCATGTGCCTTAAAGGGGGCAAAATTCCTTTGGAGGTGAAGGAAGCCGATACCCTTAACCAAAATGATCGCTACTACATAGAGTTTTCTCCGGGTGAAGAACTGTATATATATATGGCGCAGGTTGATTCAGCAGAATCGATTACTCCTATATTTCCAAACCGGCAATTCAGCTCTACTAATAATCCAGTGATGCCGCATTCAGACTACAGGTTTCCAGAAAAGGAATATTTTTTCCTGGATGCAGGCACCGGAAAAGAATATATATATGTTATTGCATGTAGGAGTCCTAACCAACGGCTGGAGAACATCTACAAAGAGCTTATGGGTGCACATACCAACGGTACGAAGCAACTTGCAAAGGAATTCATTGAAGTGCTAAACCAGCAAGATTTGGCCAATGTCAGGATGATTTGGTTTTGGCACGGATAGAAGTGTACATGGCATGATTCGATGATCATGCACGACTCGACTTGCCAATCAGGAGGATAAACCATGAGAATTTTAGCTTGTACAGCAACGATTCTAATCTTATGTGGATTTGTTGCCAGTTCGCTTTTAGCGGGGGATTGTTCCGGCGTGTACGATCAGATTGCGGTTAACAAAAATAAGCCGGCGGAGTTGCGCAAGCTGCTTGAAAAAGCACCTCAATGCGGCGAGGTCTGGGAAGCTTTGGGTGATTATTATTATGGCAAGAAAGTATGGAATGAGGCTAAGGACAGTTATGAGGAAGCGTTGAAACTTCTGCCCGGCAAGAACAAGATCATATCCAGGCTCCAGGAACTCCGTCCGAAGGTAACCGCCCTGATTAAAGACGAAAAGGAACTGCTTGCCTACAAAAGGGGCATCGGGGGAACGACTCACTCAATGTCCGGTTCAGCATCCGATGTTGCATCACCCCCTTCCCAGGATGCGGGAGAAGAAAGGATAATGATAGCAAGCGCACGGGAAAACAAGTCTGCTCCTTCAAAAAAGACAACCGAGCGCCGAGTGAAACTGGCAAGCAAGCCTGATTCACCTTCGCGGCAAGCGGTGCGTCCCAAAGCAGAAAAAGTGGGTCTGATAATCAATTTTGATTATGACAGCTCACAATTAACCCCAGAGAGCAAAAAGCTTCTGTCAGGATTTGCGGAGGTGCTCAATGGAGAACTCGCAGGGGGGCGCTTTCTCGTTCAGGGGCATACCGACAACAAGGGAGAGCGTCAATACAACAAGCAATTATCTATGGCGCGGGCAAAATCCGTCAAGTATTATTTATCAAGCAGGAATGTTGATCCTGCCCGGTTGCAGGTTCAAGGCTTTGGGATGGATAAGCCCATATACGACAATGATACTGAAGAAGGCCGGGCCAAGAATCGGCGCGTGGAGTTCGAGGAGAAATAATATATGAGACAATCCTGCTTGCAACAGGTGCGATTATTCCGTTCAGGCGGTTTGTGGCGGACACCGGCGCCGTGGCCGCTTGCCGGTCTGGTAAGATGTGGCTGAAGGTTCGTGCCTGTAAGAGAGGAATTTTTCATTATGCCCCTCAGATTTGATATTGTCAAATACCAAGGGCAACCCGCCCCAATACGGTCTCCGGTCGTTATCGACCAGGACGGAGGCTCTATCGGACGGGCGATGGACAATTCTATTGTTTTACATGATGAAGCCGTCTCACGCAGGCATGCCCGAATCAGCTTTGAAGAAGGCCGCTATTGCCTGATAGACCAAAGCTCGAACGGTACGCTTATATATAATCGGGATTTACTCGTTCACGGTGAAAAGGTGGAGCTTTTGGACGGCGACGTTCTACGAATAGGAGACCACGAACTCAGAGTGCGTATTACGGCCACGGAAAGTCCTGCTCCTGAGAGATACCCCTCCCCTGCGCCACTCCGCGGGAATTCGGTCCCAGTATCATCCGGCGAAGAGGAAATCGGCGAATATCCTCATGCTGAAGCCCGATCGGCGGAGCAATCCAAAAGGCCGTCTCTCCTGGTCAAAGAACTTAGTATAGACGATTTTTTCAAGGACACTGATGAGGAAGATACCGGCAAATCTTTGAAAGCTGAGCCAAACAGGAGGGCCTCCAGCGGCGGAGTCCTTCCGGCCTTCAAAAAGGAGGGAGCCGGAGCTTACTCCAAAGGGCGCGGCACAGACGAGATCCCAACCGATTTGGATGAACTTTTCAAGGATATTGATGATTTGCCTCCCATCGAGGCCGCAGGTGGATCGAGTGAGGGCGCATCCGGGGGGGAAGCCAAAGTCGATGAAGCATCAAGTCCACTGTATCAGCCGGAAACAGAATCCCGTCACGCAGACCGGGAAGAGAAGCCTGCCTTAGAAACCCCGAAGATTTCAGAGCAGATTCGTCAAGCTCCCGGAGAGGTTTACAGGGAGCTTTTCGGTCGATTCATGAAAGGAGCGGGCCTTGAGACCTCGTCTTTCACTGACACGGAAATTCCGGATTTGATGGAAAGTCTTGGCGCCGTTTTCAGGGAACTGGTGAATGGTCTTTGGACGGTTCTCAAGGGCCGTGCGGAGATGAAGGCTGAAATTCGCATTGCGATGACTATGGTTCGTCCCACTTCTAATAACCCCTTGAAGTTTTCACCAACTCTTGAGGATGCTGTTAAAAACCTCCTGAAAAGAACTCATCCCAGCTTTCTCGAACCCATCGATGCCGTCTGCGAAAGCTTTGATGACATAATGAACCACCAGTTGGCGCTCCATGCCGGCATCCAGGAGTCGCTGGCGGATGCCCTCAATCAATTCGATCCCCAGCGTTTTTCCGAGAAGAATAAGGATAGCTCGATACTGCGCACCAAAGGCAAATTTTGGCAGGCCTATTGCGAAGCTTATCCCGAGCTGAAGGAGGATGCATTGGAAGGGATACTGGGGAAGGCCTTCGTTCGAGCATATCAGGAGCAGTTGGAGAAGTTACGCACCAAAAAGGCTAGAAGCTAAACCACGACAAGGAACGGCAGATGAATTCCAGCAGCAGAGTCGTCTGGTCACAAGGGATGTTCGTTCTTCCTCAGCACTTTCAGCAGCATGATCGTTATATTGAAAACATGCTTAACGGTCGTTGCCATGTAATGCGGCCCTATTTCTGGGGTTTGTATTCACTAGTGATAGATAACCATCTGCTGAAAATAGGTAAATTTGCACTGACGGAATGCAGGGGGATTTTTCCGGATGGTACGCCTTTCTATTTGCCCGAGGATGATTCACTGCCCCTGCCTTTGGACATTCCGGAAGGAATTCAGGATGAACTGGTTTTCCTGGCTTTGCCGGTTAGGCGCGTAGATGCAGCAGACACCGACAGCGAAAAGATCCCTGATAGCCTTGCCAGGTTTCGGATCCGTGAGCGTGATATCAGAGACAGCAACTATGGGGCCGAAGGGCGAGTCCCTCTGCAGGTCGGCAGCCTTAAGACACGTTTCCTGCTGCAGCGCGATGACAGGTCGGGCTTTACCTGCATTGGACTGGGTCGGGTTCTGGAAATGGGCGCCAATAAAGAAGTCGAATTGGATGCCAGATATATTCCATCCAACCTGAACTGCCAGGCAATGCCGGTACTAAGCGCATTTCTGCGAGAGGCGAACGGTATATTGAACACTCGCGGTGAAATGCTTGCCAGGGATTTAATCACTCCAGGTCAGGGCGGGGTGGGAGAAATCAGTGACTTTCTGGTGCTTCAGTTGATCAATCGTTATCAGCCGCTGCTAAGGCACCTCTCCGGCATGGCAGGCTTTCACCCGGAGGATTTTTACCGGGTTCTCATCCAGTTGGTGGGCGAGCTTTCCACTTTTTTCCGGGATGAGACGCGACCCATCGGTTTTCAGCTTTATGATCACGACGACCTTCAAAACACTTTTTTCCCTTTGATGGAGGAACTGCGGGATCTGCTCGTCAAAGACAGGCTGAGGAGAGCCATTCAGATTCCGCTCAGCAAACCCAAAGCCGGAGTTTACGTGGCCCGGGTGCCCGATGTGAATTTACTGGACAGTGCGGTGTTCGTCCTTGCAGCCAAAGCGCAGGTGTCTTCGGAGATTCTGCGCAACAACTTTCCAGATCAGGTCAAGATCGGCCCCTTTGAAGAAATTCGGCAACTTGTGGCCTCGCACCTGCGCGGCATTCCTACCGAGCCCCTGCCGGTAGCGCCTAAGGAGATTCCATACCGAACCGGGTTTACCTACTTCGAACTTAACAAGCATTGTGAGCACTGGAGAAAAATGCATAGTTCGGGCGGCTTTGCTATCTGGATTGGCGGAGACTTTCCTGAACTCAATATGGAGTTTTGGGCTATCAGAGAAGGTTAATTGGCTATGGGCCAGAATGATCCCTTTTCAGGATATGGGAGCGGGGGCAAGACAGTTGTTCGCCCCACGCCAGGTGGGCGCAGGCGGCAGACGCCGGTGGTGGGCGAGCCTGCAGCCATGCCCAGACCGAGAAGTCCGCAGATGGACCGCCAAGGCGGACCAGAATTCATGGCAAGCGCCAATCAACTCACGGCGAACGCCTTGCCTTTGCTCATGGTTGTTCCGAAACTGAGGAAAATTGCATTCCATCTATCCGTCAAGGACCTGCAGGAGCGACTTGTTGCCGAAATAGGAACATTCCAGAATCGATCGTTACAGCAAGGCTATTCGGAAGAGCAGGTTAGGACCGCCAGCTATCTGCTTTGCTCGTTGATCGACGAGACGGTGCTCAATACTCCCTGGGGAAGTGAATCCTTCTGGGGACACGATACCCTTCTGGTCAAATTTCACCGCGAAACAATAGGTGGGGAAGAGTTCTTCCCCACCGTCGAACGTCTCATGCGCCGGCCCACCGAGCACCTGGACCTGCTTGAATTTGCTTATATGTGTCTGAGCCTCGGGTTTGAGGGAAAATACCGGTTATCACCTGACGGTAATCGTGTTCTGGAAGAGTTGCGATTGGAAATATATGGGGAAATCCAAAGACTTAGAGGCGACTCCGGACTCTGCCTTTCCATCAACTGGCAGGGACTGCGTGATTTGCGCAGTCCACTGACGCGCTATGTTCCAATGTGGGTTCTCTGGGTTGGTGCAGGTTTAGTGCTTCTGGTCGCCTATCTTGGGTTTTCATATAAGATCAACATGGCATCCAACCGAATTTACGGCGATTGGATGACCATTGCGAGCGAAGAGGCAAGGATACCGCAACCTCCTCCAGTTGCACCCGTTTCTGTGCCGCCCGCACCATCCCGGCTTCCCCGGTTCGACAATCTGTTGGCCGATGAAGTTGCCAGGAAAATGGTGATTGTGCTCAACGGCCCGATACTTCGCCTCACCAATGCTTTCGATTCGGGCAGCGACCAGATTCGGAAGGAATATATGCCATTGTTGTCCAAAATAGCGCAGGCGCTCAAGAATGAAACAAGTCGCGTCGAAGTGATCGGCCACACCGACAACAAGCCTATTTTCACAGCTCGTTTCCCTTCAAATTGGGATTTGTCGAATGCTCGGGCGAAAAGGATTGCGGAGGTGCTTGACTCACAAGGGGCGCTTGGAGACCGTCTCACCTATAAGGGACGTGCTGAAAAGGAGCCAATTGCGCCTAATGATACACCGGCGAACCGGGCGCTCAACCGACGCGTTGACATTTATATTAGGTGATATATGGGTTATCTCATAGATATTCTTAGACAGAAACTCCCCCTTGAGCTGGCAGGGGTCGTCGCCCTTTGTGCATTGGTCTGGTTGGTCGGCCCGCTGATCTCATTTGGAAAGTGGACGCCTCTGCATTCAGAATTCAACCGCCTTTTGACCATGCTGATTATTGTTGTGATCTGGGCGGCTTACAACCTGTTTAAGCGGGCCCGCGCCAGCCAGAGAGGTCAAAAACTAATGACCAATCTTTCGGTCCCGGCGATGGGTCCGGAGCGAGAGGCCATCGAGGAGGCGCAAAGCGAGGAAATAGCGAGCCTTCGCAATAGATTTGAAGAGGCGCTGCAGTTGCTGAGAAAGACCAGCCAAAAGGGCAGGCGAGACACCGCCTTTCTGTATGAACTTCCCTGGTATGTTATCATAGGCGGCCCCGGTTCGGGCAAGACAACCCTGCTGCGCAATTCCGGGCTCAAGTTCCCTCTCTCCGAGCAGCTTGGCGATCGTCCCGTCAGGGGAGTGGGTGGAACGCGCAACTGCGACTGGTTCTTCGCCGATGAAGCTATTTTTTTGGATACCGCCGGCCGTTATACCACGCAGGATAGTTATCAGCAGGTAGATAAGGCTGCCTGGAGCACCTTCCTGGGGCTGCTCAAGAAATACCGGCCCCGGCGCCCCATTAACGGTGTTCTGCTGGCGATGAGCATGTCCGAGTTAATGGAGCTGAACGAAGAGGAGCGGAGCAGACGCGGCAGGGAACTGCGTCTGCGGGTAAATGAGCTCTATGAGGTTATGTCCAGTCGCTTTCCCATCTACATGGTTTTTACAAAGTGCGACCTGATCGCCGGCTTCGGTGATTTTTTCTCCGAATTGACCCAGGAAGACAGGGCCCAGGTATGGGGAGAGACTTTCCCCAATGAAGGTTCGAAACAGCAGATTGAAAAATTGATTGCCTTTCTGGAGGGTAATTCCGGTGAAGTGCTCCGAAGGCTGAATCACTGGACTCTTAAAAGAATCCAGGAAGAGCGCGACACGAACCGACGAGGTAGTATCTTTTGCTTCCCGCAGCAGCTTGAGCTTCTTAAGCCGGTTGTGTCGGCCTTCCTGCGCGATATCTTCGGCGCCAGTCGTTTCGAGAAAGAACCTCTTCTGCGGGGGGTTTATTTTACAAGCGGCACCCAGGAGGGCACGCCCATTGACAGGATCATGGCGGTGCTGGCAAGTGTCTATGGCATGGAGCGCCAGGAACTTCCCGCCTTCCGAGGCCGCCCCAAGAGCTTTTTCATCAGCAGGCTGCTCAAGGATGTGATTTTTCCGGAGGCCGAGCTTGCAGGCCTGGATCCCCGGATCGAGCGCAGGCGGACTTGGTTCAGGTTTGCGGCATACGCCTCTCTTCTCATTTTGAGCATAGGCATGCTCGCTGTGTGGTCGGTCAGCTACTTCAAAAACAGTCAAGCCATAGCCAAAGTCGAAGAACAGCTTAACGAGTATCGCAAAATCTCCGGAAAGCCGGCTAGTCCCGATGACGCCATGAGAATTATGATCAAGCGCCTCGATTCGCTCGTTGCCGCACAGCGAGTGTATAGTACACGCTCGTGGAATATGGGGTTTGGTCTTTACCAGGGGGAGAAGGTAAGAGCAGGGGTGAATGAGGCGTATGAGCAGAGACTCATGGCCGACCTTCTCCCTGAAATCAATAGGCGGCTGAGGCAGCAAATGAGTGAAATCCTTGTGCGAAGTGATGACGCCGATTCAGGGTTCCTCTACGAGTTGCTCCGAACATATCTGATGCTGGCGCTCCCCGAAAAAATGAATGTCGGGCTCGCTTCGGCCTCGATCAGGAACTGCTGGGAACGTGCTTATCCCAGGGAACCGCAATTTCAAAAACAGATCAGCGTCCATTCGGACGCTCTTTTGAAAATGCTCCATGAACCCGTGCCCATTGACCAGACGCTCGTTGAGAGCGTGCGGCGAAAACTCAAGTCGGTTCCTCTGGGGACACAGCTATACAATCAATTGAAAAGCGTTGCGCTGGCCGACCACTCGAACGACTTTCGACTCATGGACGCAGTCCCCCGGCTCAGCAAAGACGTTTTCACGACAGCAGACGGTAAGGGCTTGGAATCGGTAGCAATTCCAGGATTCTATACGCTGCAGGGTTACAACGCCTTTTTCAGAAAGCAGGGTCTGGACCTGGTAAAGCAGGCCCTGCAAGAAAATTGGGTGCTGAATCAATACTCCGAGCAGTCGGGCAATTTGACCTTATTGTATGATGATTTGCAGAAGCAGTATTTTGCGGAATATGAACTGCTTTGGCGCAATTTGCTGTCGAATTTGAAGATTAAAAAGCCACAGGGCATATATGATACGATCCGAATCCTCGATCAGCTTTCCGGTCCGGATACTCCCTTGCGGCCTCTTTTGCAAGCAGTTGAAAAGAACACCAACCTTGTGGATTCGGCAGATTCGAAGCAAGCGGGAACAGGCGAAAAGAGCTCACCACTGGTAACCCAGGGCAAGCTTGATGAAGTCTCTTCCAGTCCGGCTCGCAGACTGGAGTCCAGTTTCCAGACTCTGAACCGGCTGGTGCAAACCAAAGGTCAGGCCCCACCTCCACTGGAAGAAGTGCTGAAGCGCGTCAATGAGGTAAGGGACCTCATGATGCAGATCACCAGCGGAGCGAACAATGAAGAGCAGGCGCTGAGATTTGCGAAGGAGCGGATGGGCGGTTTCGGTGCGCAAGATGTAATGAAGAAGGCCAGTATGGAATTCGGGCGCCTGCCTGAACCTCTTCACCAATGGCTGAGCTTGCTCACCACCTCCGGCTGGGAAATCACGCTGGAAAATGCAAGATCGGAGCTGAACAATGTGTGGCAAGCCGAGGTGCTAAAATATTATGCGGCGAGTCTGGATGGACGATATCCTCTGTTTCGAAATAGCCGCGGTGACGCCACAATGGCCGATTTCTGCCGTTTCTTCGCACCCAAGGGAATCATGGACCGGTTCTTCGAAACTTATCTCAAATCGTTTATCGACACCACTACCTGGCGCCAGGTATCCATGGACAATCAAGGGATTCATCTGTCCGCAATCGTGCTCAGCCAGCTCAAGAATGCGGCAAAAATACGCGATGCTTTTTTTGCTCCGGGAGAGTCAACTCCCAACGTTCAGTTTCAGCTCAAACCGATGGCTCTGGATTCGAATGTGGCCAGTTTTCGAATCAACATAGAGGGCCAGACTGACGAGTACGCTCACGGCCCGGCTATTGCCGACAAATTTCAGTGGCCGGGGCCGCACCCCAATCTTGGGGTGGTGCTGAGTTTCATCGCGGTGGACGGAAGGACGGTCAGCCAAATGGAGGAAGGCCCCTGGGCGTGGATCAAGGTGCTTGACAAATCCAACCTCGAGCGTACGAGCCTGCGGGACGTCTTCTTGATTACTTTCCAGATCGAGGGCTTCACGGCTAAATACGAATTGCGGGCGAACAGCGTTTTTAATCCATTTAATCTGCCGGAATTGCAGCAATTTCGTTGTCCGGGGTCATTATGAACTCCAGTGTTATGTCTCCAGGATTTTACGGCAAGCTACCCATTGTCGGTGATTTCATATCCCGCCGGCTTCCGGCCTCTTTTGTGCGTCCCTGGGACGCATGGCTCCAGGATGCCCTGTCCACGAGCCAAAACAAGCTGGGCGCCGAATGGCTGGAGATATATCTGATAAGCCCTGTCTGGCGGTTTGCCCTGAGTGCCGGGGTTTGCGGAAATAACCCCTGCGCGGGCATTCTGATGCCCAGTGTCGATAATGTCGGCCGCTATTTCCCCCTGACTCTGGCGGTGCTGATTGAGCAGCAAACAGTGCTTCCCAGATTGTTCCTTGAAGGGGCTGAATGGTTTGGTAAGCTTGAAGGGTTGGCCTTGTCCGTACTCGAAGATGATTTCAATTTTGAAGATTTTGATCGGGAACTGCAGAACCTGGTGTTGCAGCCGATTTTACCGCATGAAGAACCTCATTTTGAGTCGGATGGGCTGGACGGGGAAAGCTGCCGAACCTTTTTCCGAATTGGGGTCAGTGAACTTGCGCAGATTCGGGATGCTTTTATCGATCTGAGCGCCTGCCTGCTGGACAGGTTTTCGCCTGCCTACAGTCTGTGGTGCACCATTGGCTCGGAAAGGGTGACGCCATCCGTGTCGGCCTACAGCGGATTGCCGCCACCGTCCTCCTATGTGGAGTTTATTGCCGGGGAAATGCAGCACATGGAACCGCAGAAGTATAACGTCCCACCTCTCTCTGTGACCAGGACGCACTGCAAAGCATTAAATGCCGAACGCGGCGCAACAGCGAGAATCGTGCCGGTAAAATGGCGCTCGCATGCTCGCAGCATTGTCGGCAATGTCCGGAAAATAAACGAGGACGCATATCTCGATCGTCCGGAAATCGGGTTGTGGGCGGTTGCGGACGGCATGGGCGGGCACAAAGGTGGGCAGGCAGCCAGTAAAGCGATTGTAGACGCTTTAAATGCCATTCCGGAAGCCGGCAGCATTGAAGAACTGACTAAGAACGTGTATAGCTGCCTTCACAAGGTGAATGCGGACTTGCTTGAGATGGGGCAGGCATTCGGACAGGGCGTGATAGTCGGCAGCACGGTAGTGGCCATGGTGGCTGACGGCAACCGTTGCGTCGCGCTCTGGGCCGGTGACAGCAGGCTCTATCGTTACCGCGACGGAAGCCTGCAGCAGTTGACCCAGGATCACTCCCTGATTTCCGAGCTGGCCCGTAAGGGGCTGGGCAGCAATGAGGAACTGGCGGAGGGCGGGCTCGGCAGTGTTATTACAAGAGCACTGGGGGCCGAACGCAACCTGCAAATTGACAAAATGGCCTGGGAAGCCAGGGGGAAGGACATCTTCCTTTTGTGCAGTGACGGTCTGGTGCGGGAGGTCGAGCAGGCTGAGATTGCAGATATTTTGAGCGGAACCGATATCGAGCAAAGCACCCAGGCCCTGGTCGATGCCGCAATAGCCCGAGGAGCCAGGGATAACGTTACCGTCATAGTGGTATATGCGGAGGATTAGGGGATTGAGGGATTTTAATCACTAAATTCCTAAATCCCTAATCAGGAGTGAGAACGTGTCCACCATTCAACTCGAACACCTTCTGAAGGAGATTTCGCCCAGCGATCCATCGGGTGAATACGACCTCGAGCACGACCCTGCTTTCATGGAGCTGGAGGCGGATATGCAGGGCGCACCTGCAGTCGAGTTAAGTGGCAAGATCGTTCAGGAGGCCAGGGAACCCAACTGGCTGAAATGTGCGGAGACAGCACTGGAGTTGCTGGGGAGGGCGCACGACCTGAGGGTGGCGGTCCACCTCACGCGCGCCCTGCTGCACACGGAGGGATTAGAGGGGCTTCATGACGGCCTGAGCCTGATCTGCGGATACCTGGAACAGTTTTGGGACACCGTCTATCCTCGGCTCGACCCGGATGATAATGACGATCCAACTGAGCGCGTCAATGTCCTGGAGGCGCTCAATGACTGGCACCTGGTAATAGCGCCGCTGATGAAGGCGTCGCTCTGCTCATCGAGAGCCGCGGGCAGCGTAAGTCTGAGGCAATACCGAATTGCCTCCGGAAAGACCTCCGAACTCTCCCTGAGCGCTGAGGAAGCAAGTGCTGCACCCAACCTTGCGAGTATCGAAGCCGTATTTACGGATTGCGGCCTGGAACAGCTCCAGTCCACTTTCCATGACGCAAGCGAATCCCTTGCCGTGGCCAAACGCCTGGAATTGGTAATGAACGAACAGGTCGGGTCCGACAGAGCCCCCGATCTCAGAAAACTTATCCAGGTTCTTGGAGAAATAAACAATTTGGTGCAGGAACATCTTTCCAGATCTGCTCCTTCAATAACTCCCAAGGCGGAAAAGCCAAATAAAGAATCAGCCAACCGGGACAAGCATGAGCAGACTACTACCACAAATGTCAGGAGCTTCGACATGATTGAAAACAGGGAAGACGTTCTCGAACTCCTGGAGCAAATCTGCGCGTATTACGAACTGTTCGAACCGGCAAGTCCAGTTCCTCTGTTGCTCAGACGGGCGATGCGGCTTGTGACGAAGAACTTTATGGAAATAATTGAAGATATGGCGCCCGACAGCCTTCCGCATGTCGTGATGCTCTGCGGGCCGAAGGAGTCAAAACCGTAATATAAGATGGTCTTTGGAATGTCTGGTGGTTGTACAGGAGTCATTCACATTGTATTAAGTTTATCTTTAGACTTGCAAAAAACCTTTATACAAGGAGGTGTACAATGGCCAAAAGCAGTCAAAAATTCATTGCACGGAACAGAGCTCCTCGAGTCCAAATTGAATACGATGTAGAGCTTTATGGCGCCGAGAAAAAAATCGAGCTGCCTTTTGTGATGGGGGTGCTCGCTGATCTGGCCGGAAAGCCGCAGAAGGGCGAAGACCCGGTTCCTTTTACTCAACGCAAGTTCCTGGAAATCGACGCCGAGAACTTTGATAAAAGACTCAAATCCATGAAACCCAGGGCCGCCTTCAGAGTTCCCAACATGCTCACCGGCAAAGGCGAGTTGAGTGTGGATATCACTTTCGAGAGCATGGACGATTTCTCGCCCGCCGCCGTCGCGCGCAAGGTGAGCGGCTTGAAGGAACTGCTGGAGGCGCGCACCCAACTGGACAACCTCTTGACGTATATGGACGGGAAAACAGGAGCCGAAAAGCTCATTGCACAGTTGATTTCAGACCCGTCGCTGCTTGAGGCGCTGACAACGGCGGCCAAATCGGCTGAACAGACTGCTTCTGAAGCCTCCACCAAGGTCCAGTCTGAAGAAAAGGAGGGGTAAATTATGGCCGAAATTGAAACCGGGACACAAAGGGAAAAGGAAACGCAGGCTCTTGAGCTGAGCGATTTTCAAGAGCTGCTCCAAAAGGAGTTCAAGCCAAAATCCGACCGGATGCAGCAGGAGGTTGAACTCGCAACCCGCACCCTTGCCGAATACGTTCTCAAGGATGTCGGGCTGGTCTCTGCCGACGCCCTGCGCACGATCGAAGCCATCAAAGCAGCTATCGATCAGAAACTGACTGCTCAGGTCGATCTCATTCTCCACCATGCGGATTTTCAGAAGTTGGAGGGGGCATGGCGGGGGCTTTATCATCTGGCGAGCAATACTGAAACAGACTCCATGCTTAAGATTCGAGTGCTCAACGTCACCAAGGACGAGCTTCGCAAAACGCTTAAGAAATTCAAAGGCATGCGCTGGGATCAAAGCCCTCTTTTCAAGATGATATACGGGGATGAATACGATCAACCCGGCGGCGAGCCTTATGGGTGCCTGGTGGGGGACTTCTACTTTGACCATACTCCCCCGGATGTTGAGTTGCTTGGTGAAATAGCCAAGATTTCCGCTGCGTCGCATTCGCCCTTCATCACCGGCGCGGCGCCGGCCGTTATGCAGATGGAATCATGGTCCCAACTCAGCGATCCAGCCGATCTGGCCAAGATTTTCACCACCCCGGATTATGCCGCCTGGCGCTCACTTCGTGAAGCCGAAGACTCCCGGTATATCGGAATGGCCATGCCCCGTTTTCTGGCACGCAGACCTTACGGGGCAAAGACCGAACCGGTGGATGAGTTCGATTACGAAGAGGACACGGAGGGCGCGGACAGCAGCAAATACTGTTGGGCGAACTCGGCCTATGCAATGGCCGTCAACATCAATCAGGCCTACAAGTTCTATGGCTGGTGTTCTCGGATCAGGGGCCGCGAATCAGGAGGTATTGTAGAGAATCTGCCCCTTCATACATTTCCTACCGACGACGGCGGAGTCGATATGAAATGCCCTACCGAAATCGCCATCGGGGACCGGCGTGAGGCGGAACTGGCAAAGGTAGGTTTTATGCCGCTCAGTCACTGGAAAAACACCGACTTTGCCGTATTTGTGGGCGCCCAATCTTTGCAGAAGCCGGCCGAGTACGACGACCCGGACGCCACGTCCAGCGCCAACCTTTCCGCGCGCCTGCCATACCTGTTCGCCTGCTGCCGTTTCGCCCATTACCTGAAGTGCATAGTAAGAGACAAAATCGGCTCTTTCAAGGAGCGCGAAGACGTACAAAAGTGGCTGCAGAGATGGATCACCCAATACGTCGACGGCGCCCCGGAGCATTCCAGCGAGGAGACAAAGGCGCGCAAACCGCTCGCGGGCGCCGAGGTCGTGGTTGAAGAGGTGGAGGGAAACCCCGGTTACTACACCGCCAAGTTTCACCTTCGGCCCCACTACCAACTCGAGGGAATCAAGGTTTCGTTGAGCCTGGTATCCAAGCTGCCGTCGGCAAGAAAAGGTTGAGTAAGGTGAGGATTCCAGGTGCTTCCACACGCCTGGAATGAAGCTTGACGGAAGCTGTCATCGTTAATGACTGAGCTGAAAAGGAGAAGAAAATGGCAATGAGCATGTTTTTGAAGTTCGAAGGACCGGACAACAAGGGGGATTCAAGGGTGAAGGGCCACGAAGATGAAATTGATATTCACTCCTGGAACTTTGGTATTACCCAGTCCGGCTCGATGCACACAGCGACTGGAGGCGGCAGCGGAAAGTCAGACATCCATGACATTCACATTACAAAGGCGGTTGATAAATCCTCTTCCCTCATCATGAAATTCTGCGCCACCGGCCAACATTTCAATAAGGCAACGCTGATGGTTGAAAAGGCGGGTGGCGACAAAGCGGTGCCATATATGAAATACGAGCTTTCGCCTGTACTAATCAGCTCGTACAGCACTGGCGGCGGGGGCGGGGGTGACATAATCACCGAGACTATCGGGCTGAACTTCGGTAAGATTAAGTCGATATTTACAACCCAGACAGATACCGGAGAAGCGGGCGCGGAAGCAGAGTTTGGCTATGATTGCGCGGCACGTGCGCCCTTTTAGCATTCCCTCGGTGCTTCACTTTGTGCATGTTTCGGGGCCGATCTTCGATGTCTGCCAGGTCATCGAGGCCGGCGCCATTGTGGTTTGGGTCTGAACTCTTTGGTCATTTCAAAGTCCAGAGGAGGGTCCGATGCGCGCAGAACATCTGGTCCGTGAAGGAAAACTGCAGGAGGCGCTCCAGGATCTGAAAGAACATGTTCGCAAACAACCGGACAACAGCCGCTACCGGGCCTTCCTCTTTCAGTTGCTCGCCGTCCTGGGCGAATGGGAACGGGCCCTGAATCAATTGAACGTTTTGAGCGACCTGGAGGTGGCTGCCTTGCCTATGCTGCACGTATACAAGGAGGCGATCCAGTGCGAGTCTCTGCGCCGGGAAATCTTTGCCGGCCGGCGAAAACCTCTTCTTTTGGGCGAACCTCCAGGGTGGGTGGCCATGTTGCTGGAATCCATGCGGCTGTTAGGAGAGAAACGATATGATCTTGCCCTGACCCTTCGCAGCCAGGCCTTTGAACAGGCGCCCGAAAGTTCGGGCAGCATCGACGGGCAATCCTTCAAATGGATTGCGGATGCGGATTCCAGCCTGGGACCGGTGATCGAGGTGCTTTTGAACGCCCGGTACTACTGGGTGCCTTTTCAGCAGATAAGTGCCGTCACCATACCCGAGCCAAAGGACCTGCGCGACAAAGTCTGGTTGCCGGCGCAGTTCACCTGGACCAACGGCGGCCAGGCCCATGGGCTGATCCCGGCTCGTTATGCGGGTTCGGAGAACTCCCAGGACCCGCTGATTCAGTTGGGGCGCAAGACGGATTGGATCTCGCCGGCCGATGGAGTCTACCAGGGTCTGGGCCAGAGGATGCTGGCAACCGATCAGGGTGAATATGCGCTGCTGGATATTCGGCAAATACGTCTAGACTGATGAATTCCAATGGCAGATCTGACTTCAAAGGAGCACTTGCAGCCATCATTGCTGGACCGGCTGACTGATTTGAATCCAGCCGGCAAAACGGACACGCTCGAAGAGCGGGTTATGTCCCTGCGGCGCCTTAGAGAATCGGTCATCCGCGACTTGGAGTGGCTGCTCAATACCAGTTGCCTTGAAACCTCGCGGGAACTGGGCAGCTATCCCGAGGTCAGGAAATCCGTGCTCAATTACGGAATTCCGGAGATATCGGGCGCTTCGGCCAGCGGCAAAGACAGCGCGTCAATTGAGCGGGACATTCGGGAGGCTATTCAGGATTTCGAGCCGAGAATTCTTCCCGGAACACTCAAGGTTGGCGTTGCCATCGTTGAGACTGAAACCAGCGAAAATACAATAACCTTCGAAATCCAGGGGGACCTGTGGTGGCAGCCTCTTCCGGAAAGGTTTTACCTGAAAGCCAAACTGGATCTCGATCTCGGTAAATTCAAAAGAGACCTTAAGGAATAGCCACATTATGGACCCGCGCCTGCTCGAATACTACGATCGTGAACTGCAGTACATACGGGAAATGGGGGGCGAATTCGCCACAGAGTTCCCGAAGATTGCAGGGCGCCTCGGGCTGGATGCGTTCGAGTGCGCCGATCCCTATGTCGAGCGGCTTCTTGAAGGTTTCGCTTTCCTTGCTGCCCGCGTGCAGCTAAAAGTGGACGCCGAGTTCCCCCGTTTTACCCAGCATCTGTTGGAAATGGTCTATCCTCTTTATCTTCCGCCGATCCCGTCAATGGCCGTCGTGCAGGTGCTGCCCAACCTTAATGAAGGGTCTCTGGCAGAAGGTTTCTCTATCCCCCGCGGCTCTCAACTGCGCAGCGGCATTGTCGAGGGTGAGCAAACCGCTTGCGAATACCGTACTTCCCATGACCTCACCCTGTGGCCGCTCGAAATCACCGAGGCACAATACCTTGGGAGCCCCGGTGAAGTTGCAGGGCTGGGAATTTCCAAAAAGCAGGGAGTTAAGGCAGGGCTGCGCTTGCGCTTGCGCTGCACGGGGGGACTGCAGATAGCAAAATTGCCCATGGAACGGCTGCCCCTGTTCCTGAGAGGAGGGGAGACAGCCGTTCAGCTCTATGAGCAGTTGCTTGCAAATTTGCTTGAAATTGTGGTCCAGCCCGTATCACGGCCGTTTGCATGGAAAGCGCAGTCACTGCCGAAGGCTGCAATCAGGCGCATGGGCTTTGAGGACGACCAGGCGTTGCTTCCCCGCACAAGGCGCTCCTTCCAGGGCTATCGCTTACTGCAGGAGTATTTTTCTTTTCCCGAGCGCTTCCTGTTTGTCGAACTGACTGAGTTGCAATCCGCCCTCAGCCGATGCGTAGAGGATACGCTGGACCTGGTCTTTCTTTTCAATCGAAGCGACCCCGAACTTCTCAATGTGGTTGATGTCTCCCATTTCAACCTTTTCTGCACTCCTGCCATCAACCTGTTTCCGAAGCGATGCGACCGTATCCATCTGTCCAACCGGACAGCCGAACACCACATCGTGCCGGATCGCACCCGTGCGATGGACTTCGAGGTTCACAGCGTAACCAAAGTCCAGGGGTTCGGTGACCGTGCCGATCCCGAGGTCGAATTCCTGCCTTTTTACAATGTCCTGGACAGGCACGTCCACCAGAGAGGCGAGGCTTTCTACATCCTTTATCGAGACCGTCGGCGGTTGTCGGCCAGGCAGCTTCGTGGAAGTCTTTCCAGCTATACGGGAAGTGAAACGTTCATATCCCTGGTCGACGCCATGGAAGCCCCCTGGTCCGGGACACTGAAACAACTGGGTATCGAGGCCCTTTGCACCAACAGACACCTGCCGATGAGAATGCAGGTTGGTATCTATTCCTCGGATTTTACACTCCAATCGGGGGGACCCTACGATTCGATACGCTGTCTTGCCGGGCCGACACCGCCAAGGGCCTCAAACGCCCTTAAGGAGGTCGCCTGGGAGTTGATCAGCCATTTGGCTCTGAATTACCTTTCGCTTGCCGACAATGATGAGGAACAGGGCGCCGTTGCCCTGAGGCAGATCCTGTCGCTCTATGGGGACAACAGCGACCCCGTTGTACGCAAACAGGTGAGCGGGGTGCTGTCAATCAGCTCAAAACCCGTAGTAAGACGAATAGATGTTCCCAAAGGCGTAAACACTCCCATTCCTGTTACTTTCGGCAGGGGGCTTGAATTGACGGTATCACTGGACGAATCGGCATTTCGTGGAAGCGGCGCATTTCTGCTGGGAGCTGTATTGGAGCAGTTTTTCTGCAAATATGTCGCCATCAATTCGTTCACGGAAACGGTTATAGCGACGCCCGGACGTGGGGAAATCATGCGATGGCCGGTGAAGATCGGGAACAGACACAGCATCTAGCGGCTCTGATTGGCAAACTGGAAAAAGATCCCTATGCATTTGGGTTTTTTCAGGCGCTGCGGTTGATCGAGTGCCTTTATCGGGATGCGCCGAGGCTGGGAATGTCGCGGCGGCCAGGTGAGGACCACGTTCGATTGGCTCAGGAGTCGTTCATGAATTTTGAATCCGCCAGCCTGACCGCGTTCGAGCCAAAAACGGGCGGCAAGCCGCACAAGTTGACAGTCCGCCTCTTTGGACTGCTGGGCCCCAACGGTCCTCTGCCGCTGCATCTGACGGAGTACGCACATGAGCGGTTGAAAAAGCACAAAGATCCCACTTTTATCCGGTTTCTGGACGTTTTCCATCATCGGCTGCTGTCTCTGTTCTACCGCGCCTGGGCCAACAACGAGCCGACGGTGAGTTTTGACAGGCCGGAGTCGGACCGGTTTGCCGTCTACGTCGGATCGCTCGAAGGGATCGGCATGCCGGCGCTTAGAAATCGGGATGAAATATCCGACTGGACCAAACTCTGTTTCTGCGGGCTCCTGGCATGCCAAACCAAACATCCTGAAGGGTTGGAGGCAATTCTAACAGAGTATTTCGGGGTTCCCGCAACATTGAATGAATTTGCCGGAGAGTGGTTAGCCCTTCCTGAAAATGACATTTTCCGCCTGGGTCAGGACCCGTCCAGCGGGACTCTGGGCACCTCGATCATTCTCGGGGCGGAAGTCTGGAGCTGCCAGCACAAGTTTCGTATCGTGCTGGGTCCGATGGGATATGACGATTACCTGGGTTTCCTGCCTGATGAGGCCCGGATCAGGCGTCTGGTTGCGCTGGTCCGCAGCTATGCCGGCGATGAGTGGGCCTGGGATGTCAATTTGGTTCTAAAGCGTGAAGAAGTGCCGCTACTTAGTCTTGACGGACGGTTCCGCATGGGATGGACCACCTGGCTGGGGAAAAGGTCTGTGGCGGAGGATGCTGCCGACCTTGTATTTAATGCGCCTGTTTTGACAACCCTTCATAATTGAGGAAACTTCCCGTGAGCGAAATTAGCCGCAGCGCCCTTTTTGGCAAGCTAAACAGTTTGGCGTTCAGTGCAATGGAAAGTGCTACCGTTTTTTGCAAAATGCGCGGCAATCCCTATGTCGAGTTGGTGCACTGGCTCAGCCAGGTGTTGCAACTGCAGGATTCCGACTTGCACCACATCATTTCTTTTTTCCAAGTCGACCTGGCGAGGCTTGCAAAGGACCTGACTGCAGGTCTTGATAATCTTCCAAGGGGATCGACCAGCAGCCTGGATTTGTCTTCTCAGGTAGAGGAGTCTGTGGAGCGCGGCTGGGTTTACGGCAGCCTGATGTTCGGCGAGTCTCATGTGCGCACCGGCCACATACTCCTCGGCATTCTGAAGACACGGAGTCTGCGCTATTCGTTGGAAGGCCTTTCGCTGGAGTTCAAGAAAATCAGCCTCGACGCCCTTGCAGGCAAGTTCCATGACATAGTGGGCGGCTCACCGGAAGACCGCCTGGCCGCTTCGGACGGAACAAAGCTGGGCGGTGCGGAGCCTGCGGAAGCAGAAGGGGAGTTAAGGCGGGGACTTCCGGGCAAACAGGAAGCTTTGCGCCAATATTCGGTCGATCTTACGGAGAAGGCCCGCAAAGGGGAAATCGACCCAACTGTCGGGCGGGATGAAGAGATTCGTAAAATAGTGGATATTCTGATGCGCCGCCGGCAGAACAATCCGATTCTCACCGGAGAAGCCGGTGTGGGAAAGACGGCCGTAGTGGAAGGGTTCGCTCTGCGAATAGCGGCAGGTGACGTGCCCCCGCCCCTTCAGAATGTAGTGCTGCGCGCTCTGGATTTGGGACTCTTGCAGGCAGGCGCCAGCTTCAAGGGTGAATTTGAAAAGCGTCTGCGGCAGGTAATCGACGAGGTCCAATCATCCGAAAAGCCCGTAATTCTCTTCATCGATGAAGCGCACACGCTAATCGGCGCGGGGGGCTCGGCCGGCACCGGGGACGCCGCCAATCTGCTAAAGCCCGCCCTGGCTCGCGGCACCCTGCGCACCATTGCGGCCACCACCTGGGGTGAGTACAAAAAGCATATCGAAAAAGACCCGGCCCTGACCCGCCGTTTTCAAGTAGTGCAGGTACTTGAACCGAGTGAAGAAAAAGCGCTGCAGATGATGCGCGCCATTGCCTCGGTTATGGAGAAGCATCATCGGGTGCAGCTGCTCGACGAGGCTTTGGATGCCGCTGTTAAACTCTCGCGGCGTTACATATCCGACCGGCAGTTGCCCGACAAGGCGGTCAGCCTGCTGGACACCGCCTGCGCTCGGGTAGCTATCAGCCAGCATGCGGTGCCTGCGGAAGTCGATGATTGCCGCAGGCGTATCAGCAGCCTGGAAACGGAGTTGGAGATCATCGAGCGGGAACGCTCCATCATGGCGGATACGGTGGAACGGAGCACCGTTGTAAAGGCTGCGCTGGAGACGGAGCGGCAAAGGTTGCAGCAACTCGAGGAGCGATGGACATCGGAGCAGGAACTGGTCGGACAAATACTGGAGAAACGCGCACGCCTGCGGGAACTGACAGGCACAGTGCCGGAAAGCGGCGCCGGCGCGGAAACCGCCGCCGAGGAAAAGGAGAAAAGCAACGGCCGGGAATTTCAGCAATTGGAACAGGATCATCATGCGCTGCAAGCCAGGTTAAAGGAATTGCAAGGGGAAAGGCCTCTCATCCTGCCCACCGCCGACGCTCAGGCCGTGGCTTCGGTGGTCGCCGACTGGACCGGGATTCCCGTTGGCCGGATGGTAAGAAACGAGATCGAAACCGTCCTGAACCTGGCCGACATCATGAATCGGCGCATCATCGGACAGCGCCATGCGCTGGAGATGATCAGCAAGCGTATATATACCTCCCGGGCGAAGCTGGACAATCCTCAGAAACCGATCGGCGTCTTCATGCTGGCCGGACCATCCGGCGTCGGTAAAACTGAGACGGCCCTCGCTCTGGCCGAAGCGCTCTATGGAGCAGAACAGAACATCATAACCATAAATATGAGCGAATTTCAGGAAGCGCATACGGTGTCCACGCTCAAGGGGGCTCCTCCTGGTTACGTAGGCTACGGAGAGGGCGGCAGGCTGACGGAGGCGGTGCGCCGAAAACCCTTTGGCGTGATACTGCTTGATGAAATCGAAAAAGCGCACCCCGACGTGCACGAGATCTTTTTCCAGGTCTTTGACAAAGGGTGGATGGAAGATGGCGAGGGACGCTCGATCGATTTCAAAAACACGCTGATTATACTCACGACCAACGTCGGCACGGACCTCATCATGAATATGTGCGCCGACCCTGAGCTGTCGCCGGATGTGGAAGGCCTCACCAAGGCACTGAGAAAACCTCTGTTGGGGGTTTTCCCGCCCGCTCTTTTGGGGCGGCTGGTCATTGTCCCCTACTATCCGTTAAACGATTCCATGCTGGCGGATATAGTGCGGCTGCAGCTTGGCCGAATCGCAAAAAGGATTCTCGAGAATCACGGGATTCCATTCACCTACGATCCGGAGACGGTTCAGCACATCGTCAGCCGCTGCACGGAACTGGAGAGCGGCGGCCGTATGATCGACGCCATTTTGACCAATACGGTGCTGCCTGAGGTAAGTCGGAAAATACTGATGTCCCTGATGGAAGGGGCCCCGATCAGTCAGGTCCACGCTAGTGTTGCCGATGGCCAATTTACATACAGCTTTAATTAAGCTGCTTATTGTTGGGGATGAACATGACAGGCAGAAAACAGTTTTTCATTTTTTTGGCGCTGGTGCTGGCGATATTGGTTTCATGCGGCGGGCAAACTCCCCCTCCTCCCAAGCCTGCCATCGTTATCATGGATATCGAGGCCTCCGCGGAAGTTAACCCGAATCCGGAAGGGCGCCCGTCGCCCCTCGCACTGCGGGTCTATGAACTGAAATCGCTTTCCGGCTTCAACAGCGCCGACTTCATCTCGCTTTACAGAAAGGACGAAGGTGTGCTTGGCGCCGAGCTGGTCCGGAAGCATGAGTTCACTCTGCAGCCCAATGAAAGAAAGACTCTGCGCATCGAGGCTTCCAACGATACACGGGCCATAGGCGTATTTGCCGTCTTCAGGAATTATGAGAAGGCCCAGTGGAGGGGAACAGCGGGCGTCCAACCTCATGAGACCACAGTGGTGCAGGTCAAAGCCGGTGGAGACAGTCTGACGCTGGACTCTTCGCTCCAGAAGCCGCTTGAGGCAGAGTAGGAAGACCATGGACAGGACACAAGCGTCCAGAGCAATTGAGATAGCCACGCCGCTGGGCAAGGATGTATTGTTGTTCCACCGCATGACCGCCACTGAGGCGCTGGGACGGCTTTTTCAGTTTCAGATTGACCTTTTGAGCGAGAACCCGAACATCAAGTTCGAGGACCTCCTGGGACAGAGGGTTACCGTCCGGCTTGAACTAGCGCAGGGTAAGCGACGGTACTTTAGCGGGCATGTGAGTAGTTTTAGCCAATCCGGGACCGTCGGAGACCTTTTTGCCTATCATGCGATTGCACACCCGTGGTTGTGGTTCCTGACCCGCTCCGCGAACTGCCGGATTTTTCAGGATAAGAAAACCCCCGATATTATCAAGGAGGTCTTCCGCGCCCAGAACTTTACCGACTTCGAAGAGGCGCTCAGCGGGAACTATCAACCCAGGGAATATTGCGTGCAATACCGGGAGAGTGATTTCAACTTCGTCAGCCGGTTGATGGAGCGGGATGGAATTTATTACTACTTCAAGCATGAAAACGACAAACACACGCTGGTGCTGTCCGATTCGGCGAGTTCCCACCAGCCCTTTCCCGGCTACGAAAAATTGCCCTTCTATCATCGCACCAGCACTCTTCGCGCCGAGCGGGACCATATCTACGACTGGCGAATCTCGCAGGAGATTCAACCCGGTATTTGCGCCTTGAACGATTTCAATTTTAAGACTCCAAAAGCCAACCTGAACGTTAAATCGGCCATTAAACACAACCACGTCATGGCCGGGATGGAAGTCTACGATTACCCTGGGAGCTATCTGAAAACCGATGAAGGCGAGACATACGCCCGTGTCCGTGTAGAGGAGCTCCAATCCGGCTACGAACTGCTGCACGGCGAGGCAAATGCCCGAGGTCTTTCAGTGGGCAGCCTTTTCCAACTCGGCGGATATGCGCGCAAGGACCAGGAGCGTGAGTATCTCATCGTCTCCGCAACCCACGAGATAGTTTCAGACGTCTACTCGAGCGGCGAGGGCGGCGGCGAGGCGGACATCTATGCATGCAGCTTTACCGTCATACCTTCCAAACAGCCTTTCCGTCCGGCCCGGACTACACCCGTACCCATTGTGCAAGGGCCACAGACCGCCATCGTAGTAGGACCTGCCGGGAACGAAATATATACGGACAAATATGGAAGGGTGAAACTCCAGTTTCATTGGGACCGGTACAACAAGGCCGATGAAAACAGCTCATGCTGGATAAGAGTGGGGCAACTGTGGGCCGGCGCCAAGTGGGGGGCGATCCACATCCCCCGTATCGGACAGGAGGTGATTGTCGATTTCCTCGAAGGTGACCCGGACAGGCCGATTATCACTGGACGTGTGTACAATGACGATAATATGCCTCCCTACGACCTTCCTGCCAATGCTACCCAGAGCGGCATAAAGAGCCGAAGTTCCAAAGGGGGGAGTCCGACTAACATAAACGAACTGCGCTTCGAGGACAAAAAGGGTGATGAGCTGATTTTCCTACAGGCTGAAAAAGACCATGAAATCAGAGTAAAACACGACCGTGTGGGATTTGTAGGCAATGAAGACCATCTCACCGTAAAAAGCGACCAGTTTCAGGCGATAAAGGGCGACAAAAACGTTGCGGTCCAAGGTGACCTGAACGAAAAGGTGGACGGCACAATCTCCCTTGT
Organism: uncultured delta proteobacterium; assembly: GCA_963805125.1. Classification (GTDB taxonomy): domain Bacteria; phylum Desulfobacterota; class Syntrophobacteria; order Syntrophobacterales; family Syntrophobacteraceae; genus SbD1. The sequence goes on from CAWDTD010000007.1 coordinate 215,371, forward strand.
GGCCGGCACGGACATGCAGGAGAAGGTGGGCAATAATCACGCGCTCCAGGCCGGGATGGAAATCTACCTGAAAGCCGGAATGAACCTGGTCCTGGAAGCGGGAATGAGCATCACTCTGAAAGCCGGAGGGGGTTTCATCGTTGTCGGCCCCACTGGGGTAACAATATCGGGCAAACCGGTGCTGATAAACAGCGGCGGTGCAGCCGGATCCGGCTCGGGATGCTCGCCCCAATCGCCCAAACCACCCAGGGAACCGGGCGAGGCGTCGGCTGTACAGAAGGAGACCGTACCCCCGGCGCCTACCGCGCCGTCTCCTCAGGCTCATGCATTCAAATCGGCGGCAATTACCGGCGCTCCATTTTGCCAACCCATGTGAGGAGTTTCGGGTTTTTAGTTAACTCCAAAACAAGAAGAGACGAGGGCCATGTCTCAGGAAATCGAAAAGATAGTAGACCAGATTCGGCAGAGCGCCGATGCCGACCCTTCGCTTCAGCTTTACGCGATCCTGGATGCCGCCAGGGATACCCGAATCCATTCCCGGCTTGCTGAATCCGGGACTGAAGCTGTGTCCCTTTTTCGCGGAGACCGGGCCAGGGAACTGGCCGGCGTCGCTCCCTATCTTGTCCCGCTTCACCGTGAGGATAGTTTCATCGACTGGTTTTTCACCTACGGATGGGGGAACAGTTGGGGGATAACGATCGAGTCTGCGGCAGGCTTGAAGGAACTTGGGCGGCATTTGCAAAGCTTCATAATGGTTCATGACCCTCAAGGAAAGCCGTTGTACTTTCGCTATTATGACCCCCGGGTTTTCCGTATTTACCTGCCAACGTGCAATGAATCGGAGCTCAAGCTCGTCTTTGGACCGGTCAACTCCTTCTATGTCGAAGCAGATGATCCCGATTATTTAATCCATTACGTTCTTGCGGACGGTAAGCTCGTCGAGCGAAAGGTGCGCTTATGAATTCGGCTGGGGAGTTGATTTATGCCGCCGGCAGCTAGAGTCGGAGACATGCATACATGCCCGATGGCGACACCGGGAACTCCCCCGGTCCCGCACGTGGGAGGGCCGATCCTGCCGCCTGGCTGCCCCACGGTCCTGATCGGGTTCATGCCTGCCGCCAGGGTGGGTGACATGCTTACCTGTGTCGGCCCGCCCGATGCGATCGCCATGGGGTCGACAACGGTGATGATCGGCAGTATGCCCGCCGCTCGCATCGGTGATCCGACCGTTCACGGAGGTGTCATCGTGGTGGGCTGCCCCACTGTGCTGATCGGAGGATAGTCTTTCTTCGAGGAGTTTTGAAAAATGTTGGTAATGCGTGACCAGCAGATGCAGGCTTTTGTACAAAACGCCAAAAGGCGGTTCGAGGCCGAAACCGTTCGGCACATCTCCAGGTTTGCCCCTACGCAGTTCGAAATTCTTGGAGAGAAGACGATCCGCCAAATTGTGAGCTTGGGCATAGAGCGCGCTGAGAAATATGGTTTCACCAATCGGGGCCCGGTGCGATTCTACATAGAACTGATGTTCATGTTCGGCAGCGACTTCGACACGGATCCCCAATATGCCTGGGCGGCGGAGGTGCTATGCGGCTCAGATCCGGCCGGTCAAATGACTCGAGCCGATCAGCTTCACCAAAGGGCGATGCGCTATATTGAAATGGTGGCGGGCCAGGAGATGGAGTACGAAAGGCAGGCTTTGAACAGAATCGCCCCCTCGCCTGTCGCGTTGACGTTTTCAGGAGATGATACGAAAGGTATTGCTGCGTTTTTCAGCAAAATCTACCCTCAGAAATGTGAGTACCTTGGCGATTCAGTCGTGGAGGACCTGGTTCAGCGCGGGATTTCTTCCGCGGCGGCATATTCGAAGTCTTCAAAGGCTGCCATGATTTTCGCAGGGCTTATGTTCATATTCGGACACGGCTGCCTGTCGGATCCTCAGTTTCCATGGATAGCCAACACGCTGGAAAAAGACGTCCCTGGCGACGCGGACGGGAAAATAGAACAGCTCTATTCCAAGACTCGTATTTACCTTGAAAACGCACTGAAAGGACTCGAAGGGAGAGTGCAGCATGCCCCTGAGTGGGTGCAGTAGCCCAGTCAACCCGTGCAGCGCAGAAGATGCCTGCACGCCTGTCGGTCATACGACCGCCGGTGCCCCGGATACGAGCGCGGCCAACAAAACGGCGTCATCTTCAGATGACTTGGTGAAAGGCCCGGCAATTGGCCAACCGGAAAAAGGGTGAAATAAGTCCAAATGGGATGTTCCCTTAACAGCAGCGCGGACCCGCTTTCATCAGCGGCCTGAGATTCGTTGTTGCGGAAATCATTTATGAGGCGGAAGTGAATACCCCTCTTCCGGCAATCCTGATCTCAGTCGAGAAAGGCAAAGCGGGGGAAACCGAGTATTCCTTCAGCGGCCCTTTTAAGATTGGCCGGGATGATGAGTGCGAGGTTCGGCTGTCGGATTCCAAGGTGAGCCGGTTTCATGCAGAGGTGCGATTCGCACAGGGCAAGTGGTGGTTGATCGATCTGAAAAGCACCAACGGCACATATGTAGATGGCGAAAGTAAAGACAGTATAGTATTGACCGGGTCCACAAAGGTCGAATTCGGCCGGGGTGGGCCGGTGCTCTCGTTTTCGGTCCAGCAGCCCGGGGAAGGCAAGAAAGCCGAGCCTGCCGACCTCTCGCTTACCCAGCTCCAGAAACACTACTTCGAAGAGCGCCCCGACGAGAGCGCGGGCGCTCACACCATGATGATCAGGGCTGTCTACGGCCAACTCAAAAAGAAACAGCAAAAAAGATTTTCTTTGATAATCGGGGCGCTTGTCTGTCTGGTCGTTTTCCTGGCCGCCTATGGAGTCTTGAAGCATCTTGAGTCCAACAAACAGAAGGCCCTGGCCGCAGACATCTTCTATGCAATAAAATCGTTGGATATCGAGTTTGCCGACATGTTGCGCGCAGCCAGGCAGAGCAAGGATGCCCAGGCTCTCGAAAACATAAAAAAATATCAGGCCAGGCGCTCGGAACTGGAGGACAAATATAATGATTTCTTGAAAGGGCTCGATGTTTACGGGAAAAGCAAGAGCGAAGAGGAACGCTTGATCCTCTCTATCGCCCACACTTTTGGCGAATGTGAAGTGGCGATGCCCGACCCTTTCATCAAGGAAGTCCAGAATTACATCGCAAAATGGAAATCGTCGCCCAGGCTCGGCAGGGCCATCGAATTTGCCAAAAAGAACGGCTATATAGCCAAGATCGCGGAAACCATGCAAGCCAACGGCATGCCGCCCCAGTTCTTCTACCTTGGCCTTGTGGAGAGCAACTTCGATGCGAGAGCGTGCGGGCCGCCCACCAGGTTCGGGGTAGCCAAAGGAATGTGGCAGTTCATTGCTACCACTGCCCGAAATTACGGGCTTCGCACCGGTCCTCTTGTGGAGTCGCGGCAGTTCGACCCCGATGACGAGCGCCATGATTTCTCTAAATCAACCCGGGCGGCCGCGGAATACATAAGGTACATATACGATACCCAGGCACAGGCTTCCGGGCTCCTGGTGATGGCTTCCTACAACTGGGGTGAAAACCGGGTGATCCAACTGATAAACAGTATGCCGGAAAATCCGAGAGAAAGGAATTTCTGGCGCCTCCTGTCGCAGCACAGGGCGAAGATCCCTCAGGAAACTTACGATTATGTTTTCTACATCGTTTCTGCATCGGTAATCGGGGAAAACCCTAGGCTGTTCGGATTCGACTTCGACAATCCCCTGGCGCAGTATAAGCGTTAAAGATCCTCGACAACCCTAGGGATGGATCATAACGGCCTGGATCAAAAGGGTCTCTATATGACTTCGCATAACCAAGAGAGCCGATTGTTCAGCTTTCCTGACGAGGCTGACTATCTCCGTTTTCGCGATGTGCTCTACTCGGCGAATTTTACGGAAGCCGGCATCCAAGACACCGTGGGGATCCAAGGCTTCCAATCTGTCGATATCGCTTTGCTCCTGCACCGTACAAGGGCCGGACGCGACCTGGACACTCTTATCCGTCTCTTTCTCCTCGAAGTGGCGGTAGATCTCCAGGCAGCCCGCCAAGCCATGAGACCCATGGCTTTGGAGACCCTGATCGAGGCAGGCATAGTTCAGATTAAAGGCGATTCCGTACTTGCGACCGTAAGTATCCGCCCTTGCCAGGGCCTTCTTTGGGCGTTCGACCTGTCTCGACGGCTCCACTCAGCAGATGGGGCGGGCTATGTAATGGGCCTTGGCCCCAGTTCACTGTCCCTGGCGAGCCACACGGTGCGAAACCGCTCCCGGCTAACCCTCGATCTGGGGACGGGCTGCGGTACGCAGGCACTGATGGCGGCCGGCCACAGCGACAGAGTCATCGCGGTGGATCTGAACCCGAGGGCGATAAGCCTGACCTTTTTCAATGCCAGGCTCAACGGATTATCCAACGTCGAGTGCCGTGCAGGAAATCTCTTCGAGCCGGTTCAAGGGTGCACGTTCGATCTGATCGTTTCCAACCCTCCGTTTGTGATCTCTCCCGAGACGCGCTACATATTCCGGGACAGTGATATGGCAGGCGATGAAGTCTGCCAAAAGATCGCCAGGGAGGCGCCCGGATTTCTCGCCGAAGGCGGATATTTCCAAATGTTGTGCAACTGGGTGGAATATGCCGGCAGGGATTGGCGGGAGCGCGTTGCGGGTTGGTTTGAGGGCAGCGGTTGCGACGTGTGGGTGCTTCATAACAAAGGAATGGATCCCGCGGCCTATGCCTCGATGTGGATTGGGCACACAGAAAAAGACAACCCTCAACAACATTTGCGGCGCTTCGAAGAATGGATGAAATATTATGATCAATTGGGCATCGAAGCGGTGGGCGGCGGCATTATCAACGTTCGCAGGTCCAGTGCACATCAAGCCTGGTTTCAAACCAACGGAGCCCCGGAGGTCAAAGGGGAGGGAGGCGGAGATGCTGTTCTGTTGGGTTTCGAACTTTACGATTTTTTGCAGACGGTGCAGAACGACGGCGTTTTGCTGGATATGAGGGTTCATAGCTCACCCCATGTTGCTTTGAAGGCGCTGTGCGTGCCCTCTCCGGAGGGATGGTCGAATAAGGCTCTCGAGTTGACGCTGTCGCGGGGCCTCGCATTCGCCGCCAGTATCGACGGCCCTATGGCGAACTTTATTCCAAGGTGTGACGGGAGCCGAACTTTACGCGAACTCATGGTGGAAATGTCGGATTCTATGGGGGTCGATCCAGCCGGCGTTGCGCCTGACTTTTGTTCTCTTGTGCGCCGCCTTCTTTCACTGGGCTTCCTTCTGCCTCCGCACCTGGTTAAAAACGAGGATTCCCAATGAATTATCGATGATTTTGAAGCGAAAACCGAGGGGAAATGGGGGAAACAGGATGGAACGTGCAATTATTTGACGTTAACAAGAAATCAGTAGTTGTATGGGTGGCCACTTTCACTAATAGAACCGATATGTTATCGGATTTGTTAAAGAACATTAAGGTTTGGATCGTTTAAGGCTGAATAATGCGTCAACTTGCCCCCCAACTGGAGCCAAACCGCATTTCGGGATCGGATTACATCCGAAAAAGCTCTTGGAATGCCAAATGTCTGTAAATCATACGATATTGCAATCAAAACCCGCAAGGAAAAATGCCGATCAGACCAATTTGGGCAATTTGAGGACACACCTCCTTCCCCACAATTGATGGTCTCGTTCCCCCGCCCCCGGCATGTCGGATGGAACTCGGGCAAAAATCATGCGACAGTAACGGGCCAGAGGAAAAGCTGACGTAATACTCGCAATTCTGACTAACCATCTTCTGGCATGCAGACCACCCTTGCGTACTTTTCAAACACCCAAGCATGAGAACGAGTTTTCAAAGATCCTGAGAAAACGGAATACAAGGAATGATTGCGTTTAGTCAGAAAGAGATGATGAGAGATGGTGGGTCACGCTAAACTGCTGTCCGGAGCTGGGATATTATGTGAAACTCTTTTGAATCTCCAGCTACCAACAAGGGCCACAGCCGCTGCACCAGCACCAACGCCGAATCCGCCAACGTGCTGGGAATGGAAAAAGGCTTCGAACATACTCCATGGAGGGGCTGCAGTTATGTACATAATTCCGAAAGTCACGCCCATACCATACCCAGCATTTGTTACTCTCCCCCAAGCTCCATTAAGATCCCAGACACTGAACGGCTTATCACAGTGAATTGAACTCCAAGGAGTAAACGGACCCAAGTTTGCGGGAAGCACTCCTCCACTGGCGTCACCACCAATCCCGATTCCAACCCCTTTAAAGGCAAAGCGTGCAGTTGTGTTCGCTGCTTGACTGAAAAAATCAAATACATATAGTCCCGCTGCCAAAACCTCGGCTCCCGCTGCATTTAAAATTCCGCATACTTGCCAATCGCTAGATTTCGTATCCAAACCCATGCTAGTTCTCCTTTTGATCAGCATGAAAAGTTATTGGAATTATAGGTCCTATTCCACTTCCTATTGCACTGTGCATCCGAACCCAATACAGCTCGGTCTTTTTTTACACCGGAATAATGCATCACTTCTGTGCTATGTATCCAAATTGCATGCAGGGATCGGATTTTTGCCCGAAAAACTTCCGCTGCGACCCTGAAACCTGTAAAAACGATACGATTTTCAGATCGAACATGCAAGTTGTATCTCAATGAGACCGGTTTTTGCAATTTCAGGACGCACCTCCATCCCCGGAGTTTTATAGCCCGCTTTCCGCCTGTCAGAGTTAAGGGGTTCAGGCAAAAATGATGGTATAATACCGGGCGAGTGGAACGGGCAGCTGTGATCGTCACGACAAACCTGCCGTTTTCGGAATGGACCACGATGTTTCCAAATGCCAGGCTCTGCAAGGCGATGTTGGATCGGCTGACAGACCAGGCGCACATCATTGAGACCGGAGACGAATCGTACCGGTTCAGAAGGACGATTGAGAAGAGGAAGGGCGTGAAGAAGTGATGGTTCGCAGAGTTCACCGTACCGCCGCTTTGAGCCGCCTCCGACGAGTCATGGGAGGACCCATTCTCGGCGGCTCTTCACGGCTCTGTCTGTAGGAAGTCCGTCATTAGAGCAGAGGAAAGATCAATGGACAGGGGTGGGCCAAATTAAAATATCAAAGTGGGCCAAATCGAGTTGACGTCGTAATGACAACCGAAAAATCACCCACCCCGATAACGTAAAATTCCCCCACCCGCAGTTATAAAAAATCCAGCTCTCTGAGCCGGAGCGACTGGTTGCGCTCCCTTCGCCGTCGCTGATTCCAAACCAGCACGAGCAAGACAGAGCTGTCAAGGCTGCGACCAAAGGGAGCACCCGGCAGGGCTTGGCCTTTACAGCTCTGGCGCTCGTGCTATTGTCAGCCGGCGGCAAGAGGGGACTCAAGCTCTCCACGATCTGCTTTCTTCGTCTTCCTGCCCTTCAGTGTTTCCTTTAGACGGTAACTCTCCCAGTTAAAATTGATGATGTGCGCTCTATGAGTTAGCCGATCAAGCAACGCCGCAGTAAGGGTCGGTTCTCCAAAAACCTGAGTCCAGTCCGCGAATCCAAGGTTGGTTGTGATTATTACCGAGCCCCGCTCGTGACGCTCTGCCAAGACCTGGAACAGAAGCTCGGCGCCTTGCTTTGAGAAGGGGACGTATCCGAGTTCGTCCAAGACAAGCAGTGCGTATTTTGCGTATCGCTGGATAAGACGGGTAAAGACCTTTGCACTCTGGGCCTCGATCAGTTCATTTACAAGACCGCAGCCGTTAACAAAACGGGTCGCGATACCCTGCCTGCATGCAGAAACTCCGAGTGCCGTTGCCAGGTGGGTCTTCCCCGTACCGCTTTTTCCAAGGAAAATAACGTTTCTTTTTTCCCGGATGTACTCACCCTCATCGAGTTCTTTGAGAAGCCTCTTATCCAGGGCCGGTGCAGCTTCACAGTCAAACATCTCAAGGGTTTTCAACAGGGGAAACCGGGCCTCCCCGATCATGCGCCGGAGGCGGTTTTCCGCTCTCATTTGAAGTTCGACTTCGGTCAGGGAGAGCAGAAAATCTTCGTGGCTCACCCCGTTTTCTTTGGCTTGGCGAAGCAGGACATCCAAATGCCCATGCATATGGGATAACTTTAGAGCCTTTAGATTCTCCCTTAAAAGCATCTGCGTGCCGGCCCTCATTGGACACCTCCAAGCTCGCCATAGGCGGAGATGTCAGGAACCACAGTTTTTGACCAGTTCGAAAGAGGTTCAAATTGATGGCCGTTTTCGCAATTCTGGACAAGATGCTTTACCCCGGCGCTGGAACTCAAGCCGCACTCAAGCGCCCGTTCCACCGCCGCATTGACCTGGTCTTGGCTCTGATTGCGGTAGAGCATAAGAACGGCGATAAACTCCCTAGTTCCGTCTGTTTCACCGTGGTTTGCGATGAACCTTTCCAGAAGCCTCTCCAGGCATTGAGGCCAACTCTTTCGCCACTGCCGGATAGGCCTGGCGGAACTGAATGCCAGCGGTCTTTTTTGCAGCAGTTCCAGGTAGTGGTCAGGGTCGAGCTGCCATTTGTTGTTTCCAAAAAGTCTGCGGTGGGCGCCAATCCGCTTCCCCTCATAGAAAATCTCCACTCGGTCAACAAAAAGAACCCCTCGCACTTTGAAACCTGCATATTCGGTTGGAACGGAGTAGCGATTCTTGTCCAGGATGACCGTTGAATAGTGGTTGACCCGGCTCTCGACGGTCTGAATGTTGCTGAAGGGGTGATCCGGGAGGGCAAGAAGATGCTCTTTTTCTTCTTCAAAGAGTTCATTAACGGTTCTATCACGGCCCTGCAGCCGGTGGTCTCCATAAGCCAGGCAGTCCCGGAGCACTTGCTCGTTTAATTCTTCGATGGTTTGCGCCTTTGGGATCGGCACCAGGTAGTTTCGCCGAACATATCCGATGTTGCCTTCAACGCCCCCCTTTTCATGGGCGCTCGCCACATTGCAGAACCGAGCATGAAAGCTGTAATAACTATGAAACTTGCGGAAGCTCTCCTGCTCGATCCTTCCTTTCCCACGGAGCACTTTCTGGACCGCAGAGGTCAGATTGTCATAGACCAGCGTCTTGAAAACACCCCCGAAGAACGCAAAGGCATGCATGTGGGCATCAAAAAAAGCTTGCTGTCTCTCACAGGGATAAAACCGGACAAGGTGCTTGCCCGAAGACTTGGAACGCATAGAGAAAAACTTCAAGCGAAGCGGTTGTCCAGCGATAATGGCCAGTGCTCCTCCCCAATCGACCTCACCTTCCTGGCCGCAATCGGGATCGAGTGGGATGAAGGCTTTTGGAGCATTGACTCCCAGGTGAACCTTGGCCTTTCTCACATATCGCCGCACTGTGGACTCGCTTCCTTTGAACCCTTCCTCGGCAACTAACCTCTGAAAGACCCTTGCTGCAGTATGGCGTTGATTCTTCGGGGCCCTCTTATCAGCCTCAAGCCAGGAGTTGATGGTCTCAAGCAACGGCCCCAGCCTCGGATAGGGCTGAGCCTCTCTCTGGCTATATCCGCTGTACTCACCCCTTAAGACCTTGCGGATCGTCTTGCGATCATGGCCGGTTTCCCGCTCTATGGTGCGAATGCTCTTTCCGTAGACCCGGTGAGCCGTACGGACATACTCGTATTGATCCATACTGATCATCCCTCCAACCCTCCAGCGACACTCGCGATTTTTAGATCGCTTCGTGTTACCAGAAGTTCTGTGATGGGTGGGGGAATTTTGGACGCTCGTTTTTATCCAAAGCGGGGGAATTTTAGGTTATCAAAATCACTGACGAAACCACCGTTGTAAATCGTAATCACCTTGTGCGCTTCAAGATTCGAATTGGTCACAATAAAACCGACACGAGGGAAGAGCTCACCAACATGCCATTCGATCTTACAGACGACTCTTCGGGGCTTATTCCATTTCTCCGCCTGGTAATGAAACTCGATCACCCTGACCTGTACGCCGCTCCTTGGGGGACGACCGGCGGGCCGCTTCAAGTGCGGTCCTATGCGACTCTTGAGGCTGCTGTTGCTGGAAATCCGAATGAAGCAGGTGATGCCACGGCCTTCACAAAATTCATATAGGTCTGGACCGGCAAAGGCTGCATCCCCCCCGGAGCTAGAACTGCTTGAACCAAGACCTGTAGCACTCAACCAGAGGAGAGATAAGACCCAAGACGCCATCGGCTGAATGCGCGTTTCCTGGTCTCAGTTTTGCACCCAAAAGGTCCCCTTTGCTCGTGAAGCAAAACAGAGGATGGTAGCAGACCTGTTCAAAGCAGCCGTTGAAGGCGGCGCCTTCTTGCTTTCCGTGGACGGGGTCTTCAGTGGAATCAACATCGATGATCAGTCGCCGTTTGTTTCTGCGCCGAAGGAGGGTGTCGGCGGATTGGCTGAGCCCATCTTCGAGGGCTTTCAGACCCTCCTGGGTTGCGAGGATGTTGTTCTCAAAGCGGCAGAGGGCGGATTGACCAGCTCCGCAGTCATGCTTTTTACCCAAGGCCAATCGAAGTGCTGGGTCAACCTTCAGATGATCAGCGTGATTGCAGTCCTCGTAGCCTGCCGCAACCTGATAGACCCTCTGGCGCAGTAATTGAAGCACGGAGTGATCTGTATGTCTAGGCGATCTCGGATCTTCAATCTGGGAAACGGCTCGTTCAAGCAGCCTGAATCGCCCGTCCACTTCCCGCATGAGAAGGAAACCGGTGTCGGAGGTGATCTTTGCTCCCTGAAAATCAATGCTGATGGATCTGTCGAAACCAGGCCGTATGGTCCCTCTCTGTTTGTCACCAACCGCGCGCATGCAGCTTCCCCTCCTTCTGATGAATTTGCCACATATTATCACCTGAATCCGTGAGTTTATAAATATCAATTTTCTAGTGTTTCTTTATCTAAGTATTTGTAATAGCTTAGAATTTATGGTATTATGCCACCTCACAAGAACTTCGACGGCTCCCCAAAAAACAAGCACTTTCAGGGGGAGTTTTCGAAACGAGCAACTTCGTGAAGTCGTAAAGAATTTCATGAGGTCTGTTGTCCCATTCCCATTCAAGGGTCATGATGATGCGCCTAAGATAACAGTCCTCCACAAAGTACCCATCCCCTACAGCCCGCTTACCCCTACAACGACATTTATGTTCGAGAACTGCGCTTTTTCCTGTATGAGAGGTATGAGGCATGGTTTTGCTTCAAGATGTCCTCAGCCAAATGCAGTGACGCCTTTAGGTCGTGGTTCTTCAAAGGAAGAATGGCCCCCATGAGCAACTTCGCGAGCAATCCGCATGCGGCAGCGTGAACCATGTGGTTGGCAGCACACCTCGTCGATGGACCAAAGATCAATCATCTCGTCTCGGGCGAGGTCGTGCAGTTTTTTTTATATTCCTCCCGGGCCTCGGGATCAGCGTTGGCGATCTCAGGCCGAGGTTTGCGCATGCGAAATCCAAGCTGTTTGAAGAGGCGCCGGGTTGGTTCGCCGGTCTGTCGGGTCCATAGGCTATATGGGCCCCGGTTTTGCTCAGAAACTGGGCCTTAGAATCGCGGCCATCGAGAATAAGGCCTGGAACTACATCGTGCCGAGCCTGGAAAGTGCATTGACGTCGATGTCATCGGCTGCGTTGCCGGAAAACCTGCGGCTCTTTATGCCCGACCCCGATGGACCAGGATCATACCCCATTGTAACGCTAACCCGGATCCTCCTGTACGACAGGTATGACGATCGGAAGAAGGCCGAAGCCCTGAGGGACCCTTTCGGCTGGCGCCTTCATGCGGGGCGGGCCTATAGCGGGGAACCGGGCTGCCTCCCTTTGCCTGGCAGCATAGTCGAACGCACCGTTGCCGCTTTGAATACGGTCGAACCGTGATCCGTCACTGCCATGGCAACCCGCAGACCGCCTTCTAATATAGTCAAGCAACCCTGCAAGCGTGCTTGCTTTCTGATTTCATCCGTCATAATATGAAAGCCGTGCAGCACGCCTGTTTTCCTTAGCCTGACCGGGGGTGATACGCCCTGGTATTGATTTGGGAAATGGCACGGAATGTGCTCTCGCAGATCGTGGTTTGAAAGATCTCGCGCGGATTGGCGTACGAGTTTTGTGTGGTCCGGATATTGAGTGCGAAAATCGTAATTTAACATGCAATATTACCCAAGGAGGCCGGCATGAAAAGAATTATCCTGATCCTGACCATAACCCTGCTTTCCATGACGGCAATACCCGTCCTGGCAGAGGAAGTTCTGCCGCCCGATCCAACCGTGACAGGACGCCTTACCGCTGAACCCAGGGGAGAATTTATCATTGTCGACACGTTCATTCTAAGACCGCTGGGACTCGTTTCAATGGCCGTAGGCGCAGCAGAGGCCGTCGTCGCCTATCCAATGTCCATACCTTCACACTCCGAAGATCGTGTGAACGTGGAGCTTTTGCAGAAACCTTACTGGTACACATTCTGCCGGCCGATCGGGGACATTGATTTCTAGACTCAAAAGGGTCGCACTAACGGGGGGCATTGCCACAGGGAAAACAACGGTGGCAAACAGGTTCAGTGAGCTCGGCGCAATAATCCTGGATGCGGACGAATACGCTCGGCGAGCCGTAGAGCCGGGAAGCCCCTCTTATACCGCCCTGCGGGATCTGATCGGAGATCAGCATTTCAATCCGGACTCGACCCTCAGAAGAGAAGATCTGCGCAGGAGAATAATTCGGGAACCGACCCTGCGTGAAAAAATCAACGCTATCCTTCATCCGTACATAATGAGGGCAATGCGGACGGAGTGGAAAAGACAGAAAAAGCTCAATCCCGGGGCAGTGATCGTATTTGACATTCCTCTGCTGTTCGAGGGAGGATTTGACAAAGATTTCGATATCGTAATCCTGGTTTATTCCACTCCTGAAGTCCAGATTCAAAGACTTATACACAGGGACAAATTACCCCTGTCCGAAGCCGAGCGTACGCTGTCGATGCAATTCCCAATCGATTCCAAAAGGGCCCACTCACATTACATAATCGAAAACAGCGGCAGCCTCGAACGCACTTTGCGCCAGGTCGACGAGGTCTGGGACACCATCTCGAGGCAGTAACCCATTTGCCCAGTCTCCACGCCTCGCGAGAAGCCTTTTTCAAGGCCCGCTTGGGATAAACCCGCCCCTGCCGTCAGCGTCAAAATCCCGGCGCTCCAATCTTGCTTTATGCCGATTCGAGCAGGTCTTCCTTTCTATTGTCATGCGCCACCAGGGCGATGGTTTTCTTTTTTGCCGCATAACATCTGCGACTTTCTGAAGTATAATTTGTCTCATCCGGTGTTTCCGGGCGGACGTTAATTATGACTATCGATGCAATAAACCGACATTTTAGAGGGGACTGAAATCTCAATGGAAGAAACGATCAGAACGCTTGGCATTCTCAAGGCAAGGCATTTCAGTGCGAGACTCGACGCCGTGAGGCTCCAAACCGGCAAAGTGACGGAGCGAATCAAGATAGACCACCCGGAAGCGGCGGCTATCCTGGCGTTCCCAGACAGGGATCACATCCTTATGGTCCGTCAGTGGCGATATGCGATCGGCGGTGAAACTGTCGAGATACCCGCAGGCAAGGTGGACCCGGGCGAAGCGGCGCAAGTGTGTGCCGGCCGGGAGCTCATGGAGGAGACCGGACAAAGGGCATCGCGGCTGATCGAGATCTTCAGCTATTATCCTGCCATAGGATATGCCAACGAAATCATTCGAATTTTTATAGCTTCGGGCCTGGAGAGGATTTCTGACGAGGAGGACAAGGACGAAATATCCGGGGTGGAGATGGTAAAACTCGACCAGATTCATGATATGATCATGTCAGGAAGGATTCGTGACGGCAAGACGGTCATCGGCGTAGCTCTTTTCCGGGCCAAAATGGAACGGGGAGAAATCCCGGATAATTTTTTTGTTTGATCTGCGATGAAACCCAAGGTCCCAATTACACGAAACGGTCATCGAAGGCTGCTAAGGGAGCTTTCCCACCTCAGGAGAGTCGTGCGTCCGGAGGTCCTGGATGAATTGTGCGAGGCCAGGGGCTATGGGGTAAAAATCGAGAATCAGCAATATCTGCTGGCGCGCGAGCGGCACGCCAGCCTCCAAAAAAAGATAAACGATCTGGAAGAAAAGCTCGCCGGTTGCGAAATAGTCGTAGGCCGCAAGTTCTTTTTCAAACAGGTGGGTTTCGGGACCGTAATAACTATCAGGAACCTCGAATCCGGTGAGGTCAACCGGTTCCAGATGGTTGGGCCGTGGGAATCCGATGTATCCAGCGGCAAGCTCTCGATAGATTCTCCGGTCGGCCGGGGCGTAATGGGACGCCATGAAGGCGAGGAGGTTCTCGTTTACACGCCTTCCGGGGCCCGTTTTTACCGGATTCTTTCAATCGAAATCTGAATTCGAATGAAACACCTGATTATCAAGTGGCTGACGGCCGTTTCGGTTATCTATTGCGCGTTTGGACTGTTTCCTTCTTTCGTCCCCCCGGCAACAGGCTGCGAAGCCTTTGCGCAGCCCGGCACGGCAACCCCGGCCGGTGCAAGGGCAACGGCCGCGGCAGATTTTCGCTCCACCACTTACGGTGACCCATCCGCCCGGGTTTTCGGGGTGCTGGCATTGCTCGTTGGCTGCGCGGCAATCGGACGTTTGGGAGCCAAAAAACTGAAACAATCACCTGTTCTGGGCGAATTGGCGATAGGGATTATCGTTGGCGCCATTTTTTACCAGCTCGGCAGCCCCACGGTCATTATCATCCGGCATTCCGACCTGGTTCAGCGGACGGCGGAAAGCTCCCTGGGCGAAGGCAAAAACTGGCAGACCACGGTTCAATCCACGCTGGGGCAAGCCGGTCTTCCCGGGGAGGTTGTCAAAAAAGTCGAGCGGGTGCTCCTGAGGAGGGACTTCTCAGCCTACCTTCTACTGGCCAGGTCGATCCAGCTTTTCGCCGGCTTTGGAGTCGCGATCCTTCTGTTCATGGTGGGGTTGGAGGTCAGCCTGAAACAATTGAAGGAAATTGGAGCCAGCGCGTCCGCCGTTGCCCTTACAGGAGTCGCCATAACTTTTAGTCTGGCTTGTTTGACGACATTGCTTCTACTGCCGAAAACCGCCGGATTTATGCCCCCATTGTTTGCCGGCGCCGCCCTGTGCGCTACCAGTATCGGGATTACAGCCAGAATTTTCAAGGACATGAAGCGGCTCGGGATGAAGGAAGCCCAAACCGTGCTTGGTGCGGCAGTCCTGGATGATGTTCTGGGGCTCATAGTGCTCGCGGTGGTGACGGCGATTGCCACTCAGGGCGCCGTTGAAGCCGGGCATTTGTTCTGGATCCTGCTGAAGACGGCCCTGTTTCTTGGAGCCGTGGTAATCTTCGGGACCAAATTCCTTCAAAGAACGGTTCAATTCCTCGCAAGATTGGACATGGGGAACATAAAGCTTCTGTACCCTTTTGCACTAATGATGGCCCTGGGGTGGCTGGCCGACAGAATCGGATTGGCCGCCATCATCGGGGCTTTCGCGGCGGGGGTGATCATTAAGGAGGAGTCCTTTTCCGGTATTGGACCGGGATTGGTTCCCGACCAGAGCGTCGAGTCGATCCTGGCGTCCCTCGAGGGGATTCTTGCTCCTGTTTTCTTCGTCTTGATCGGTTTACAGGTGGATGTTACTGCGCTTGCAAACCCCGGGGCGCTGCTGGCAGGACTGCTGCTCACAGCCGCTGCGGTAGCGGGTAAACTGGCGTCCTCACTGGGTGTGAGGGGTGGAGCTGACAGGCTGATCGTCGGGATAGGCATGCTTCCGAGAGTTGAGGTCTCGCTGATAGTGGCCAGCATGGGAAAATCGCTTGGCGTATTCGATGATGCTCTATATTCGGTCATTATCGTCGTGGTGGCGCTAACGGTTCTTATGACCCCTCCACTGCTGAAATGGTCCATCGAGAGGAAACGGAACTGAACATTGTTCTGCAGGGAAAACCGATGCGGCTTCCTGTTGTGGAAGATGAAAAAAAGGTATCCAGCTTTAGCTGACGACTATCTGACCAAACCATTCGCATTTCAGGAGCTTGTCGCGGATGAAAATCTGCCGGCGGCAACCACCGGCGACTCCGACCAAATCAAGGTAGGCGATTGGGTGCTCGCCATTGGAAATCCTTATGAAAGGAAAGGATGAGCATGGCGTCGCGGTTGCCGGTGTACAGCCTGGAAGCCCGGCCTATCGAGCATCCATCCAACCGGGCGATGTGATCCTGTTCGTTTATAAAGACTGAACCTCTCACCTTATCGGATCTTCAATAAGTACCCGTTGAGGAAGAGAGCAGTCCCTGGATATCGATACCATGCTTCTTTATGCGATGCCAGACGGTCACCCGATTTACGCCGAGCAATCCCGCCGCCCGGGTCTGATTGCCGCGGCATTTGATAAGGGCGTCGACAAGAGCCGCCCTTTCATTTGAGGGCAGAGGCGCCGGGATGTCAGGGGCGCTTTCTTGTTTTCGCCCCGTCGAGCTTACCATTCGAACCGGCAGGTGATCGGGAGATATCAGGCCCTTTTCCGCAATAACAAAGGCATACTCCAGGGCGCCTCTCAGCTCCCTTACATTTCCAGGCCAGTGATAATTGATGAAGAGGTCCAGTGCCCGAGCATCCGGACCCAAAATCTGCTTGCCGCTCCTTTCACGCAGTCGCCGAATGAAATGCTCCACGAGCAGGGGAATGTCATCAACCCGTTCCCTCAGCGGCGGCAAATGGATTGGAATGATATTTATGCGAAACAACAAATCCTGCCGGAATTTCCCCTGTGAGACCAATTGATCGAGGTCCCTGTTGGTTGCAGTAATAATGCGAACGTCCGCCTTTATGGGCCGGTGGTCTCCAACGCGCTCGAACTCTTTGGTTTCTAAAATCCTCAGCAGTTTTACCTGCATGGACAGGGAGATATCACCGATCTCGTCAAGAAAAATGTCTCCGCCGTTGGCGGCTTCGAACCGTCCTTTCCGGTGAATGTGGGCCCCGGTAAAAGCTCCCTTGACGTGGCCGAAGAGTTCGCTTTCAAGCAGAGACTCGTTCAGGACGGCGCAGTTTAGCTGAATGTAGGGGCCATCGCGTCGAACCCCCATGTCGTGGATGGCACGTGCCGCGAGTTCTTTGCCCGTGCCGGTTTCGCCGAAGATGATAACCGGCGCTTCGCTCCGGGCAGCCTTTCCGATGATGTCAAAGACCCTTTGCATGCCCGGAGATATCCCAACCATTCCATGGAAGGAGGAACTGCCGTCCAAAAGCCTCGAGAGCTGTTCGATCTTTTCGTCCCTCTCCCTGATACCGGAGATATCCGTGAGCGTTTCGACCGCTCCCAGAACTGTGCCTTGCACATCCTTCAAAATAGATGCGTTTTTGAGCACGTGGACATATGAGCCGTTCTTTCGCAGGAGCGAACAGGATCTTTTTTGCGCATGGCCAAAGTGGAAAAGCTTGCACCAGTGCCCCCCCGCGTCAGCCCGGACCTTTTCGCAGGCATCGCAGTGAAAAATGGAACAGGAACGCCCCATCAGTTCATCGCGGGAGTATCCCGAGATCTGTTCCATGGCGCGATTTACCATAACAATGGTCCCGTCGGGCGAAATTATGGCAACCCCGTCATTCATCGTGTTGATGATCTCTTTGAGATACCGGTTCATGTCCTGTTCTTTCATTTTAGTCCTCACTCGTTTAAGCGTCATTTAAACGTTTAAATAGCTCAAGAATCTCCTCATGACAAGCCGATTCCTTTTCAAAGAACGCAACATGCTGGAATACTTAGGCTTTTATAATTTGCCCTCGCCGCATTGCTGTGGCATCGAATTTGCCTAATTGAATGCTGACTTTGAACTTAACCGAGCCGGCCACAGAAATTGCCATGAAACCCGACGAAAGACTCGACCTTTGCGGTGTCGTCGATCCCTGCTGCTTCCTTTTGTGCAAAGCAACCCTTGCCTCGATGAGCCAGGGTGAGATTCTCGAAATTTGCATCAGAGATCCGGATACGATGAAAGACCTCCTGACCATACTCGAACGTTCGGGAGAGATCCTTTTAGGGAGTGAACATCGGGCAGACCGGTTCCGATTGTTCGTTCGCAAATGCTCCGCTCGAACCACCAAAGACAAAGGAGAAGAAGATGTCGAACGTAGATCTTAATTCAATCAAGGTTGCAAGTTCAGTTGATGCGCGAGGCAGCTCCTGCCCCGGACCCCTTCTGGAAGCAAAGAAAGGCATCGGCAAAGTCAAAGTCGGGGAGGTGCTGGAAGTCCTTTCCAATGATTCGGGCACGAGAAAGGATCTGCCGATCTGGGCTGCAAAGGTTGGACACGAATATCTCGGACACCTCAGCGTGGACGGCTACGACAGGATTTTCATTATAAGGAAAAAGTAGGACCGCCTTCACAGCAACGAGGGGCATTCGATGGAAGCCGCGCACGAAGCGGGAAAGATCCTGATTTTGGCTACCGAAAGCTGCGCCTACCCCGGAGCAAACGCGGTCGGACAGGCGCATTCGAGCTATGCGGCAAACACGTACATTCTCAGGGTGAGGGCCCCTGTTATGTTCCCCGAGAGTTTCTACCTCGACTGCTTTGCGAAAGGCTTCTGGGGAATCATCATCATGTCCTGCGGCGTGGAATGCCCCTATGAAGGCGCCTATGAAGCTCTGGCCAAAAGGGTCGATCGGGTATTCGAGATGATGAGAGATCGTGGTCTCGACCCCCGAAGGTTTAGGCTCACATCCATCTGCACGGTCTGCACGAGGGCTTTTTTAAGTGAGGTCCGACAGATGAATGAAGTTATCAAAGGACTCGGCCCCCCTGGAATGGAAAGGCAGAGTGCCAAAGCGAGTTGAGCGCGATGAATGAAAAAAAGGTAAGCTCGATGCGGTCTTTCCAATTCGATGCGCTTGTCCTTGGAGGCGGTATTGCAGGCCTTCAGGCATCGCTCGACCTTGCCGATCAGGGCTTCAAAGTGGCCGTTGTCGAGAAGGACGCCACCATCGGGGGCAAGATGATCCGGCTCTCGAAGGTATTCCCCACTCTTGACTGCTCGAGCTGCATCACCACTCCCAAGATGGCTGCCGCCGCCCATCACGAAAACATCACCCTTTTCACCTATTGCGATCTTGTCTCGCTTAACCAAAATGGGGGGCGGGGATTGAGTGCACTGATTCGGCAAAAGCCAAGATTCGTCGATCCGGTCAAATGCATCGGGTGCAGGAAATGCGAATACGCCTGCCCGATCTACCTGCCCGACCCTGACCAGGGTGGGTTTTCGGCCCGAAAGGCGGTCTATGTGCCTTTTTCCAATGCAATCCCGCAAATTGCTCTCCGCGACCCGGAAAATTGCCTCCTCTGCGGAAAGTGTGAAAAGGTCTGCCCTACTCAGGCCATAGATTTTCTTCAGCAACCCGAGGATTTTCTCATAGAATCGCGATCGGCAATCCTGGCAACCGGTTTTGAAATGACCCCGCTTGAGAATAAACAGCAGTACGGTTACGGAAAGATCACTAACGTCATAACGGCCCTCCAGATGGAGAGACTCCTTGCTCCTCACGGGCCGTATAATCGCGTGCTGCGGCCCTCTGACGGCATGGAACCCGAGTCCGTCGCCTACGTGCAGTGCGCCGCCTCCAGGGACAAGAGCATGGGTATATCCTACTGTTCCCGCGTCTGCTGCATGTACGCCATCAAGCAGGCCATGCTTCTTTCCGGGGCGCTCCCGCTTGCGGACATAACGGTCTACTACATTGACATCCGGGCATTTGGAAAGGGCTACGAGCAGTTTTTCCAGAATGCGGCGGCAATGGGGATTCAGTTTGTGAAAGGCAAGGTGGCCTTTCTAAGCGAGGGCGATGAAGGAAAGGTGAAGATGCGCTACGAATCCCAGGATCAAAACGGCGGCGTACGAGAGGTGGAGCACGATCTGGTGGTTCTGTCTCTGGGGCTGCTTCCCGGCTGGAGTCCCGATGGCCGCTGTGGAGTCTCGACAGCTTCGGACGGTTTTATCAGGACTGTCCTGCCCAAGAGCGCGCCGGCCCTGACCGATATGGAGGGGGTTTTTGTGGCCGGGGCAGCCTCGGGACCAAAGGACATCGTCGATACCATAATTGAAGCTGGAGCTGCGGCCATGGAGGCCTCGAAGTATCTTGTGAGCCGGGTAAACGGCGACGGAACCGGGAGATGATAATGGAGAGCGCGGCAGATAGCAAATCCCCCTCTGAGCCGAAGGTCGGCGTATATATCTGCCACTGCGGAGGAAATATTTCCGACCAGGTGGATGTGGACGCTGTGTGCGACAGAGCGGCAAGGATGCAAGGAGTCAGCGTCGCTCGAACGAATACATTCATGTGTTCCGATCCGGGACAGGAGACAATTATCGAGGACCTGAACAAGGGGGAAGTGAATCGGGTGGTGGTAGCCTCGTGTGCTCCCAGCCTGCATGAGACCACGTTCCGAAATGCCCTCACCAGGGCCGGGGTCAACCCGTACCTGTATGAGCATGCCAATATCCGGGAACAGGTAAGCTGGGTCCACCACGGGGCGGCGGCCACCGAAAAGGCGGTACGCCTGATCGCCTCGGCGGTCGCAAAAGCCAGGCTCCTGGGACCGCTGGATCCAATCAGGGTAGAAGCTAAAAGACATGCCACCGTTATAGGCGGCGGCATTGCAGGTCTAAAAGCCGCAAAGGACCTGGCGGAGCGCGGGATCGAGGTTGTCCTTGTGGAAAAATCGCCCTTTCTCGGGGGCTGGACCGCAAGATTGGACACCCTGGCGCCCACGGGCGAAAAAGCTGCCGACCTCCTGAGCGGACTGGCCCGCGAGGTTTTGGCTCATCCGTCCATCACGGTCCACTACTGCTCCGAGATAAGCGGCTTCGAGGGGTTCATCGGCAATTTCAAGCTCCATGTGAAAAAGCAATCCACCGGGTCGAAAATGGATTCCGGGCTGCCGGGCAGAGCTTCGGAACCGGCTTTGAGTCAAGGCGCCTTCGTACCCTTTAAGGGAATTCTGCCGGCAGGACCTCCGCAGTCGGAAACAGAGTTCACCGTGGAGACGGGGGTGATCGTCATCGCCACGGGGTTTCAGCCTTACAGTCCCAGACCGGGGGAATACGGGTTCTCAGAATTTGAAGAAGTTGTGACACTGCCCCAGTTTATCAGAATGCTTGCCGAAAGCAGCTCCGAAGGCGGGCTCTTCAGTTTTAACGGAAACAGCGTCAAAAATATTGCAATGATCCACTGCGTCGGCAGCAGACATATACCGGGAATTCACGAAGAAGACGAACGCGGCATTTTAAATGAATACTGCTCCAGGACCTGCTGCGTGGCCACACTGCATGCTGCCCAACTGGTTCGCGAAAAATACCCGGGAACGCACGTTTTCGAATTCTTCCGGGACATTCGCACATACGGCCGCTTTCAGGAAGATCTCTATTCGAAGGCAGCCCGCAACAAAGTGGTTTTCCTGCGGTTCGAGCCGGACAGCCCGCCGGTTGTTGCAAAAAATCTCGGAGACGCTGTGTCGCCCCTTACAGTAAGTGTCAATGACACCCTGACTTTCGGAGAAAGAATCGAAGTGCCTGCGGACCTGGTGGTGCTCTCGGTGGGCATGGAACCGGCCGATGTTTCGGACCTGGTGGAGATGATGAAACTTCCGGTGGGCGCCGACCGGTTCCTTCTCGAAGTACACCCCAAGCTCCGCCCCGTCGAGATCTCCGTTGCGGGAATAATGCTTGCCGGGAGCTGCCAGGCGCCAATGGACGCGGGAGAGGCGTCCGCCGCCGGATCGGCCGCGGCCGTAAAAGCATCAGCCATTTTTGCCCGCGACTATGTGGAACTCGATCCTTTCATAGCTGAAGTGGACCTCGAAAAATGCAAGGGAACCGGTGCCTGCGTCGAGGCGTGTTTGCGGGAAGGCGCGTTGGGCCTGACACAGATGGATGTCAACGGGGAAAAGGTCTTGAGGGCGCAGGTAAATCCTGCCTGGTGCATGGGCTGCGGGGCCTGTGTTGCGGTCTGCCCGGAGAATGCCATCGATATCAGGGGGTGGACCCTCGACCAGTATGAGGCCATGGTCGATGCCATCGTGGCCGGCGAAGACGCCATGCCATCCTTGGAAGTATGCCGGGAGGATATCTCAAATGGATGAGGCGTGCGACCGCAAAGAGAGCAAAAAGGAATTGCTGAAGCGTCTGCGCGAGGCTCGAAAGCAGTCTATCGAGGCTCTGTCCGGGAAGATGAAGGAGCAAAAGAAAATAATCAAAGGAATCAAAGAACAGCTCGGGGAAAGCTCGAGGACGGTTCCTGAAATCGCATCCGCCCTTGGGCTGCCTCCTTCGGAGATCATGTGGTATATCGCGGCCTTAAAAAAGTATGGCGAAGTCGTCGAGGGAGAAAAGGCAGGGGGCTATTTCCGCTACGAACTGGCGGGGAACCGGGAAGCAGCGGTCGGCGGGCCGGCGGCTGGAAAGGATGAAGATGGGCCTCATCGATCCTGAATTTTCCAAAAAGCTGGAGCGCTTCGGCGTCAGCTCGGCTTTGGAATGCTTCAATTGCGGTTCGTGCGTTGCGGTTTGTCCGCTCATAGACGAGCATTTCCCGCGAAAGATGATCCGGTACGCCCAACTGGGAGCAAAAGACAAAATCCTTCGGGATGCTAAAGACCTTTGGCGCTGCCTCCACTGCGGCCTTTGCACCCGCACCTGCCCCAGGGAGGCCGACCCCGGCGAGCTGATCCTCGGGTTGAGGCGATTTGCCCTCGACCACTGGAGGAGGTGGCCCAATGTATGATCCAAAGGACATAGCCGAACTCATCGCATCAAATGTGCGGAAAACGCGAAACCCGTTTGGCGTCTCCAATTCGATCCTCAACACATGGTGGAAGGGTGTTCCTTTCAGCCGGCAGGGGGATTCTATGCTCTTTACCGGCCTTATGTACCAGTCTATCCCCTACATCGAAAGGACCACCGCGTGGCTTGCCCGCTATGAGGATACATCCCTGACACGTTATTTGCGCTATGCAAAGATGGTTCCCGCCTTGCTCGTAAGTCTCGGGTTCAGGTTTCTGGTGTCGAGAGAAGACAAAAAGAAATTCAACGGCATCGTTAATTCCGTCCGACAGGTTCTTGAGAAATCTAATGCGGATTTCTTTTACCGGCCTGAGCTGGACTTCTACAGCGGCATTCTGCTCCATGACCTCGGGGACTCGGAAGGCTTTGCGCGCCACGCCGCTTTCGTTGCCAGGCGCCTCAAGCAGAGCGGGGTAAAAAAGCTCATAACCATCGATCCTCACACTACGTATGCCATGAAAGTCCTATACCCGCAGGTCACGGGAGAAAGCTTCGAGGTGCGGACCTGGTTCGAGCGCGTAAACATCAAGGACCAAAAGGCATCCGGGCGGGTGACTCTCCACGACCCGTGCTTCTATGGAAGGTATCTCGGATTATCGGACATACCGTACAGAATTTTCGAAAAGCTGGGAATCGATTGCGTGCGCCTGAGAAACTCCGGTGAATTCACAAATTGCTGCGGCGGCCCGGCTGAATCCGTATCCCCCAGACTTACCAGCGAGGTGCTTGGAAGGAGAGTCGAAGAGCTAAACTCGGCCGGGGCGCCCGTCATCGCCATGTGCCCGATCTGTTTAGGAAATCTTCTTCGAGCAGGGGTGCCGGCCGAGGACTTCTCGACCTTTGTCGCGAGATACGTCTAGGCTTTTGTACCTGCCTGGACGCACTGTCGGCTTCGGCGCATTATTGATGTTCACTAACCCGTCAAATTGAAAAGGAGATTCGATGGCCGAAAAGGAAAAGATCGTCTACATCGTTACTCACGGCGGAGAAGACCCGGAAAGGGCAACCTTTCCCTTTATGTTTGCCACAGCGGCACAGGCGATGGAAGTCGAAGCGGTCGTGACGCTGCAAGGCTCGGGGGTTTTTCTGGCCAAGAAAGGTTATCTCGATCATGTTCATGGAGCAGGACTTCCGCTGTTGAAGAGCCTGGTCCATACCTTCATCAGCGAAGGCGGGACTCTCCTCGTTTGTACTCCCTGAATTCGCCAGCGCAAGATCGCTGAAAGCGATCTCATCGAAGGGGCGAGCCCGACCATGGCGGCCAATGTAAACCAGCATATCCTCAGCGCTAATGCCACTTTGGTTTATTAGCTCCGCTCACCCGTTGCGCTGACGATTTTCGCCCGGATCGAACTAAAGGAGGGTAAACTGTGGCTCACGAGACTGTTATAGTAGAGATCGGAGATGGTTTTATTGGATCGATTACTCTCAACCGTCCCCAGAATTTCAACACCTTCAATACTGCTCTGGCCCTGGAACTGGACCAGGCCCTCAAATCGCTCGATGCCGACCCCCAAGTGCGCGTTATCCTCATTAAAGGAGCGGGAAAGAACTTCTGCGCCGGTATCGATGTTTCCGAGCTTTCCGGCAAAACCGCAATGGAATTGAGGACCTGGATTCAGTGCATGGAGGAGCCACTGATCACGATAAGCCGGATGGCTAAACCGGTAATTGCACAGGTTCAGGGGGTGGCCGCCGCCAACGGGGCGGGCCTGGTCGCGGCAAGCGACCTGGCGATTGCGGCGGATAACGCAAGGCTGGGTTTGACGGCAATCAACGTGGGGCTAAACTGTGTGGGCCCGGTCATTCCAGTCTCCCGGTCAGTGGGCAGAAAGATTGCACTCGAGATGCTGTTTTACGGAAACCTGATCGGGGCGCAGGAAGCACTGGGTAAAGGATTGATCAACAGGGTCGTCCAGGCGGCGGACCTGGAAAAAGAAGCCCTGGAATGGGCGAGCGAACTGGCCCGGAAGAGTCCCATAGCGGTTCAGATCGCAAAGACGGGTTTCTACGAGGCCGAGGACATGGGCTACCACAAGGCATTCGGCCATATGAACGAGGTTTTTACCCGCCTTTGCACAACGCAGGACGCAAAGGAAGGGGTATCTGCTTTCATGGAAAAGCGGCAGCCCGTCTGGACAACACGTTAACAGGCCACCCGCAGCCGGCCCACCGGGCGTCTTAAAGGCGCGCTCCAGCGTGGGCTGGCGCGGGGGGTTATGCGGCGAGCGGCAAGCTTCCCTGGCGCTGCGGAGGGGGCCAATGTGAGGTTGCCCACAGGATTTCCGACGGCAGGTTTTAATAGCGATTGCACGCGAAGACGCAAAGAAAGACAGTACCTGGACAGGATTAACAGGATTAATACGGAGGTGCGTTCAAGATTGTAGTAACGCAAAAGAGCGGGGGAATGATTCCCCTCAATCTCCAGGCTCCGCCAGGCGCACACGCGCAGGCGCGTGTGGGCCGGGCGCTCGGCACCTCGCGGGGCGTGGGGGCCGCCGCCGCAAGCGCCGCCGTGAGCCGGATCGTGGTCCGGACATGGAGAGCGGCGATGGGGGTGTGGGGGTCGGGGGGACAGCATGTCCCCCCATCCCCCACGTTTTTGAACGCTTTCAATACTCTCTTGAACGCAACTTCGTATTAAAGGATTGGCTTTTCTCGACAACCCATCCGGCTGTGAGGCGCAGAGGCGCTGAAGTTTTTCACGCAAAAGAGGCGACGAAGAAGCAGGTTAAATGCAATTGGCGAGAAGCAGGGTCGGCAGCAGCGGGAACCGGGGGGCCGAAGCACGAAAAAAGCCGCCGCCCGCTCTCTGCTCCCTGCTGCTGCCCTCTGCTCTCTGCTGCTCGCCACCGCTGTTCTCGTCCTTGTCTTTCTTCGCATAAAAATCCGGTCATACATTTTAGCGGGCTTTAGCCGCAGTTGGTCATTCAAATTACGGGGGGCTGGGGGGACAGCAGCGGTTAATCTGGTCATCCAATTTATCGCCTTCAGGCGAAAGGGACCAGATTATGATCCGGCTTCCGTGAAGAATATTGGAGGTGCTCGTTTGCCGGATGAACCTAAAGAATGAGCTTGATGAGCGGTCTTGTGGTAAAGTATTGCTGCTCAACGAAACTAACCACGGGACGGGCCAACGAAGCTCGGACAAGCTGTATCCATGGTTGATGGGAAACTTACAACGGAGTTTGTTCCCCTGCCTCGAAGAATGTTGGCGGAGGTCTTTAACTGAGAGAGAACAACGGCTTGCGAGTATCCTGGAGACAATCTCCGGTATGGGCTTACGGGGGGTGCTTTTGTCTCCAATTTCGCCTGAGCCTGGGAGGCCGCCGAGCCGAGGTTCGCCGGCACAGCGGTTGGCGCGGTAAACGTTTTCCTTTTCAGCGGCGGCGCGTTTTACCAAACAGTGTGCTTTGATCCCCGGGAAAAAGACACCCGGCTTTGCCTTCACCATAAGGAAAGGAGGTCTCGCCGAGAGCATTGCGAAAATCGAGGTGCCGGCTGGCTGGTAAACTATCATGCGCTCTGGATTCCAGAGAGCTGAAACTCAAACCTGTTTTCAATTAGGAGAGACAATATGTCCGAACCCAATGTCATTGTCGAAAAGCAAGACCACATCGGCTTGATTACCCTGAATCGCCCGCAGGATATGAACACTTTCAACATCCCCTTCGCCAGGGAATTGAATGACGCTCTTTTGCAGCTCGATGCCGATCCTGAAGTGAGAGTCGTAGTTATCAAAGCCAACGGGAAGCATTTTTCCACCGGCATTTCTCTTGCGGAATTCAAGAACAAGACCCCGAAGGAATACCTGGAGTTCATCCAAAAGATGGATGAGCACAATCACACCATCGCCCATATGAAAAAACCCGTCATCGCCTCGGTTAAGGGTCTTTGCCTGGCGAATGGCGCGGGTCTGTCATTTTCCTGTGATCTCACCGTGGCGGCCGAGGATGCCAGATTTGGGACCACTGCCATCAATGTCGGGCTCATTTGCCTTGGGCCGGCGGCGCCGCTGTCCCGACTGGTCGGACGCAAGAAAACCCTCGAAATGGTTCTGACGGGAGAAATGATCCCGGCGGCCGAGGCCCTGAGGTTGGGACTGGTCAACAAGATAGTTCCCAAAGAGCAACTCGAGGAAGCTACCATGGAATTGGCCGGCAAGCTGGTTGCAAAAAGCCCGCTGGCCTTACAGGCCGGCAAAAAAGGAATCTACGGCATGGCCGATATTCCATACGAGAAGGGACTCGATATGCTGAGCGCCCTTTTCGCGTTTCTGTGCTGCACCGAGGACGCTGAAGCCGGAGTACAGGCATTTTTGGAGAGGAAACAACCGGAATGGAAGGAGCGTTAGCCTGCATGGAATTCGCCCGAAAACCGAGGCTGCACGACTTTGGAGACCAGAGGTGTGAAGCAATGAGCGTCGAAGAGGAGATGTCAAAGCATGGGTTTCGTCTTTCCGCGAGTTGCTCCGGAAAGGCGGCGTATACCAAATTCGTTAAACACCTGGGAAAGCGCGCCTATATCAGTGTAACAAACGTAGACGGCGACGGGTTTCCCACAACATTGGACGATCCCGTTCGGGTAATCATTTATGACATGAGGTCCGGAGATGAAGTTGAGCCGGGTCAGGATTTCAGTTCAGTTGGAACTTACCTGGAGTCGATCGGCGAGTAACTGACAGCGCCTGTTGCCGACCGACCGCAACATCCGCTGATAGAGGTCTGTGCCAGGGTGGACGGCTGAAATGAAGCCGGCCAGGCAATAGCAAGGCGCGAATGAGCAAAAGTGGGAGACCATCCTGACAGATCCCAAGATGATCTCCCACGGCCCAAATTTTCGATCAACGACTAATGCAGCGCGAAATGAAGGCGGACGGCAGGGTTACGAAGAGCACGGCGCAGCATACGCCTTGCGAGGTGCCGAGCGCTCGGCCACACGCGCAAGCGCGTGTGCGCCTGGCGGAGCCTGGAGATTGAGGGGAATCATTCCCCCGCTCTTTTGCGTTACTACAATCTTGAGCGCACCTCCGTATAAGTGATCTTATCCCAATATCCGAACAGAGGGAAAAGACCTGATGCCGCATGACGAGCGAAAACTGACCCGATTGAATCCCCAGCTTGCAATCACCACTCTCGAACCGGAGAAAAGGGTCGGCCTTGTGGTGGTGCTCACCGGGCATGGAAAAGGCAAGACATCATCGGCCCTGGGGATGGTCGTCCGCGCCTGCGGCCACGGCATGAAGGTCTGCATGCTCCAGTTCATGAAGGGCGACATCTTCACCGGGGAATGGGAAGCGATAAAGAAAATAGACTGCGACGTGGAAATAGTGACGACCGGCATGGGGTTTTGCGGAATCCAGGGGAACCCTTATTCTCACGGCCAGCACCGCGAAGCCGCCCAACGCGCCCTCATTATGGCAAAAGAACGGATCGCTTCAGGCAAATATGACCTCATCGTCCTGGACGAGATCAATAACGCCGTCCATCTCAAGCTGGTGGACCTGGAACAGGTGACCGATCTGATTCGCAGCAAGCCCCCCCTTCTGCACCTCGTTGTGACCGGTCGTGACGCGGCCCCGGAGGTGATCGCGCTGGCAGATACGGTGAGCGAGGTCAGGGAGATCGCCCATGCCTACCGCAAAGGCATAGAGCCGCAGCCGGGGGTGGATTATTGAGTGCTCAGCGGACAGTGGTCAGTGGTCAGTCAATTGTGAAGAGCGCGAATAGTGGATTGACCACTGACCGGTGCTATTTCTTCGGATATCCGACTGACTGGGCGAGGATGATCTTCTGCTCCGGCCTCAGCTTCAATTCTTTCGCCAGCGCATCCCTGTCTATACCCGCTCGCACGACTGTCGCCAATCCTTCGGAGGCGCAGAACAGATAGACATTTTGAGCGATCACCCCGGTGTCGGCCCCTACCAGGACCTGTTTGTCAAGCCCTCCGTCGTTGGTCTTCGAAGAATCCGACACATAGATAAGATTGACCGCTGCGTCTTTTACGTATGCCTGTGTGCCTGTCATCGCCCTGATGTCCCTGGTCAGAACCGTATCCAGGGCGTTTTTCCTGGCATCGTAGAGATAGACCCCATCGGGGGTTGCCACATAGATGTCTGTTTCCTGCCAGTTTTTCGCCGAGGGAGCGGTTCGCCCGCCATTCGGACGGTTTATTCCAAACGCGGCCCAAAGAAGGTTCGACAGGGTCTGCATCGAGAGTTTTTCCCCGCTGAACGTGCGCACCGTCATTCTGTCATTCAACGCGGACATGAGAGGCTTTCCGCCTTCCCTTTGAGGATTGGGAAGCTGAATGAGCGCAGTTCCGGCAGCGAAGCTCAAAAGAGAACAGTTGAGCATGAAGACAAGCAAAATTGCCGCGAACAATGTCGACCTAAGTTTCATGTGAATCTCCTCTCAGATGGACTTCAAAAATGGAGCTTCGATTTTTCTTTTAAGGTAAGGTGGAATAATGGGCTTGCCATCTTTCAGATCAAAGCGCTCGAGGACAAAGGCAAGATTATGAAACTTGCCGGCGCATCCGGCAACTACCGTATCGCCCGCGATCCTGACATAACCTCTGTGCCAGATTCAATTACTTCTCTTTAGTGCATGTTGGACTCCCGTTGCCGAATGGGTAGTATGAATTAAAGCGAGGCGAAATATGCATGACTACAGAGTAGAAGCACAGGTCTCAAAGGACGGATCGGTTACCGTAAAGGACCTGCCTTTCCAGGCTGGCGATAGGGTCGAGGTCATCATACGCGCTCGCACCTGCGCGGGAGAAAAAGAGCAGCGTTATCCCCTGCGTGGAAAGCCCGTTCGATACACCGATCCGTTCGGCAGTGTTGCAGAAGACGATTGGGAAGCTCTTAGATTATCATTCTCGACACTCATATCCGGGTGTTGCCTCTATGCCGGCTTTAAACCAAAATGATGCTCACCTGCCGGATAGTTCCGAGCAAAGGACGACCGCCGGTTCGAATCCAGTGGTCGCGCTCCTGATTGTCAATCCAGTACCAGGAGCGAAAAGCCGCTGGAGGCTGCAGGTGCTTCGTCAGCTTTGTGGTAAGTCGTTTACGCGTGTTAGCATTTGTGCCAACTTCTTATCCATGGGCTATGCAATCGAGTACTTTCACGCTCGCCTCAAGGTGGAGGACCATCGCAACGGTCAAAACAAAGTTGACATGTATCGGCGCGTGCGAACCGCTTTTATCCGTCCTCCGGCAACTGAATTCCGACCTCTGTAATAACGTGTCCCGCAGGTGTCCGCACAAGGCTGGAAATTGGGCCATGTCAGTGCGAAAAGGCGGCGCTTACGGTAAGAACAAAATGGTCCGAACGAATCGATTTTCCGCCGAACAGTTCGGCGGGGGATAGCGGGGCGCTGTCCAGTTCGGCTTCCACTATTGCCTCCTGAAGCAATCCAGGCCTGCTCGCCACTAAGTTTTCGAAGTCCGATCTCTTGAGGAGTATCCCCCGATGGAGAAGTTCCGGCCCCATTTCTTCGGCAACTCTGTTGAAAAGCTTGAGCCGCACCGTTTCAACCGCATCGACGCTTGAGCGAAGGCCCGTTGCTGCGGAAGTCTTCGAGCGGAGCCCGGAAATGGGGCTTCCTTTGCGAAGAATTGCGCCTGCAAGCCCCGGCATTGCGGCAGAAAGAGCGATCACGCAGCCGCCTTTGACAATTGCACGATCCAGGTCGTCAACAGCGCTCCCGTCGAGGAAAACCGTCTGCACCTTCTCCTGGAGGTATTGGCCTGAAAAACCGGCCTCCCTCAAAACCTCGGCGAGGGGCAATCCCGCCCGGGTCCTCAGACAGATCCCAAGCTGAAATATGGGAAGGAGCCTCGACTCCTGGCCGGGTTTTAATTTTAGGCGAAGATTCTGAATAGATTCAAACATGTGTGTGATCCAAGGCTTGTTGTTGGCAGTCAGGTTGTTTGCTCACCTACAAAACTTCAACCCCGCGAGCCTCCGGCGGAGTTCTCCTTATGATTAGCAAGTTCAACGGAAAAGTCCAGGATTTCCGAACTTTCGCGGTATGCGTTCGAGCAGAAATCCCCAAGGTGCCGGGCGCTTTGCTCGAAATCGTCCATAAATCCCTCGAGGTTCCCCGAGCGGTAGAATTGTTCATAGACCTCCAGGCCGTCCTTCAACGCGGAAAGAATCTCTGCGGTATTCGGATTCATCTGGGTAATGGCTCCATAGAGTTCCGGGCTCTGGGCGAAAATCCTCCCGAGGAGGTTCATTTCGATGCGGTAGCTGGGGCTAGTGTAATTCATGGTTTCGTCTATGTCTATATCGAGCTTTCTCAAGGTTCTCCCGATGAGCATGGTGGTAAGATGAAAAAGCACCTGGATGATGCTCATCATCCTGTCGTGTTCATCCGGGCTGCATTCCTTGACGCGGATGCCGCTTGCGGTGAAAAGCCCGCGCAGCCACCGCCACTGTGGCCGGCCGATGCGGACCGGACAGGCGGCCATAGTCTGGCCGGAGAAGCTCGATATTCGGCCCCCGAACATCGGGTGAAGCCCGACGACACAAGCGGCGGACTTGAGCATCTCTCTGACCGGGGCGGCCTTCAGGCTGGTCAGATCCATCAGGAGCTGTCCCCGCCGGGCATGTGGAACGAGTCTGCTCATTATCTCGACGGTCTCGTGAAGAGGCACGGCAAAAATGACTATATCGGATTCGCGCATGGCGCACTCCGGCGTAAGCGGCGTGTCCAGGTCGGCAACATTTACGTGAAACCCATGCGAGCTGAAAAACTTTGAAAAAAGCCGACCCATTTCGCCCTGCCCTCCGATTATTCCGACTACGGAGTTCTTATTCCACCGGGGGCTCGAGCCGGGTGGGCCGCAAAGGTGAGCAGCATCCATATTTTGTTCCTTTAGACATGTCTCTTTCAAATATAGCGGCCGATCGCTTCGGCGACCCGACGGCATTCCTCGACCATCGAAAGAAAGGCCTTCGGCCGAAGAGATTGAGGACCGTCGCTCATCGCCTCCTCCGGACGCACGTGCACTTCAACCAGGAGCCCGTCGGCGCCGGCGGCAACGGCTGCTCTCGATACGGCGGGCACAAGGTCCGCTCTTCCCACCGCGTGACTCGGGTCGACGATTACCGGAAGGTGCGTGAGTTGCTTTAGAAGCGGTACGGCGCTGATGTCCAGGGTATTTCGGGTTTCGGTTTCGAAGGTGCGGATTCCCCTTTCGCACAGAATTACCCTCTCGTTTCCCTGCGCCATGATGTATTCGGCCGACATGAGGAATTCCTTTATAGTGGCGCAGAGGCCGCGTTTCAGAATGACCGGTTTATCGATGTTGCCAACCTCTGTGAGGAGCCTGAAATTCTGCATGTTGCGGGTGCCGATCTGGACGATGTCCGCATACTTGCAAACCAGCACGGTATCTCTTGGGTCCATGAGTTCGGTTACTATCTTCATACCGGTTTTTTCGCGTACTCCGGCAAGGAATTTCAACCCTTTTTCGCCCCAGCCCTGGAACGCATAGGGTGAAGTACGTGGTTTGAAAGCGCCGCCGCGCAAAAAATGAATCCCGGCAGGCTCGATCGCCTCGGCGATTTCATCGAGGACTTCCCGGCTCTCGACTGCACAGGGTCCCGCGATAATCTGAATCCGAGGGCCGCCGAACTCAAAGCCGTTTATTTGCACCACGGTGTCTTCAGCCTTGAATTCCCTGCTGACCAGCTTGTAGGGTTTCAAGATGGGCAGTACCTTCTCCACCCCGGGAAAGGACTCCATAGGGATTTCCGCTATAATCCGTTCATCTCCGATAGCACCTACAATGGTCCTGTGCTCGCCTTTGGAAATATGGGCCCGAAGGCTCATGTCCTCGAGACGCCGGACAATTCTGAGCAGGTCTTCTTCCTGGTGATCTGGGCGCATTACAATGATCATGACGATTTCTCCCCATATTTCTTTTCAGTATCTGATTCCGACTAATACCAAGTTGCGCTCAAAGAGGTAAAACCTCCATTCACAAAATCCCCCCTGCCCCCCTTTAGAAAAGGGGGGTTCCAATCGCCAATTCTTACCCGTATGGGCGCAACTTGGTATAAGGCGCGATTTCCACCTAAAACCCGGATATTGGAACAATCGCACAAAAAAAGCCGTGAGCGCTCCAGGCGCTCACGGCTTCAAAACAGACAAATCCAATTGTCAATACCCGAGCATACCTGAAGCATCCCCTCCGATGGGGTAAGAATAAACGTAATAATAAAACCTTGTGTCCATATCCTCTCCTGTCGGATACAGAATAAAATTCATTCCGAGCACTTTGTCAACAGTAATCTACACGTATTCAAGTTTTCGCATCAACATTGATTCGTATCCGATCTCGACCTCGCTGCAGCCGAAAACTCTTTCCCCATCCCGCGTTTTTGCCCGAACGCAGATCTCCTCCACCTCGTAAGATAGACTTATTAACAACCCAAAAGTATTTTTTTTGAGTTGTCAATCCAGACTGTTCACCGACTATTGGAGTTTTCGCAGAAAATTATGGAGGATGTCCTCGGCGCGATAACCTTGAAGGCGCGCGATATTCACCAGTCGAGCAAAGAGGCGGCCAAAAGAATCCGCAGACTCGATCCGGCCGCGTTCGATCCCGCTCGCCAGTTCGCTGCTTTCCCTGGCGAATTCGCGCCCCTGTTTCCGGATGTCGCTCCAGTCGACATTTTCTTTTTGCGAGAGGCGCGAAAGGATTCTATATGCGCGCATAAGGGCCGGGAGCGAGTCCGGGACGGGTTCGGTTCGACTTTTGCCGCTTGCGTGCTTCTCTGCGGCCTTTATCTTTTCCCAGTTATCCTTGACCTCTTCGGCCGAACTGACGCTGGTTTCCCCGAAAACGTGCGGATGTCTGCGTATCATTTTTTCGCTGATTCGCCGGCAAACATCCTCAAGGCTGAAATCCCCCCGCTGTTCGTACAAGTAAACGAGGAACAACGCCATAAACAGGACGTCCCCGAGTTCTTCGGCGGCCTCTTCCACTTTTCGGGCCCGCACTGCCGCGGCGGCTTCGTGGGATTCTTCCACGAGGTAGGTCTGAATTGTTTCAGGGGTCTGCTTTCGGTCCCAGGGACAACCGGTCTCACTTCGCAGGCGCTCGATGATCCGCAGGATTTCCTCTATTGCATTACACCGATCACTTTTTGTTTCTTCCACCTTTTCCCTTTGAATCAGTTGAATCAGTGCTGTGACCAAAAAAGGCATCCAGCAGGCCCGATGTTCGTTCGGACACCAGATTTTTCATTTCCTGCTGCTTGTTGGAAAGCTCCTGCTGCACTTTTGGAGGGGCCAATTTGAAGAGGAACTGGGAGGTCTCCATTATTTTGGGCGCAAGCTTTGACTGGGCAATGAGCTGCGAGTTGCCGCCGGGGGAAAACAACGTCAAAATGGAGATCGTCACAATCGCAAAAAGCAATGCTTTGCAGAATCCGATCATCGCGCCCCAGAGTCGGTCAAGAGACCCCATACCGGCACGGCGTATTACTCTGACAACCCAGAAGCCCGCCACCCCGATACTGAACCAGGCCAGCAGAAATAACAGGATGAAGCTGAGGGGCCGGGCGGCAGTGATGGAAATCGAAGGAAATTGCCCGGCTATGTAAGCGCTCACCACCTGATACTGGTGAGAGGCTACGAGGAAACCGATCAAAATGCCGGCGACTCCGAATATCTGAGAGACAGCTCCGCGCATGAGGCCTCTGAGCACCCAGAAAGCCCCTACACAGATCAGGACCCAGTCGAGTACGTTCATAGTTGACCCGCTCCCCGCTTCTTTTCTATCTGCATTCTTGCCCGGTTGCAACACTAAATGCCGGTTTTTACAAAGTGCTTGTTGTCAGGGCAAAAATTGCATGATAGTAATACTGGTTCCCAATTGACCGGGTAACCGAAATGCATATCCCTTGCCCGAGGTGAAACAATATTGGCTCAGGCAGTCTACAACCGCAGAAACGAACCGGAGAGGACCTCCATCCGGGTTGTTCTTGACGATAACAGATTACTTCAGTTGCTTGCAGGAGAACGAAACGCCCATCTCAAAATAATTGAAAGACAGCTTGATGTCCAGGTTCACTTGCGCGGCAATCAGCTTACCGTTTCCGGGGCGCGAGCCAATGTGGAAGTTGGCCAGCGCCTCCTTGACGAACTGGCGGGGCTGGTTCGAGACGGCTACCCTCTGTTTGAGAGCGATATCGTGTTTGCGATTCAGATCCTCAGTGATAATATCAATCGCCGTCTGCGAGATATTTTTCTCGACCAGGTTTTCATAGCGTCCAATAAAAAGGCTATCAGCCCGAAGAGTATCAAGCAGAAAGAATACGTAGAAGCTATTCGCAGCTATGATATCGTGTTCGGAATAGGGCCGGCCGGGACCGGAAAGACATACCTTGCGATGGCGATGGGGGTTGCCGCATTGTCAAGGGATGTTGCCCGGCGCATAGTGCTTGTCCGCCCCGCTGTGGAAGCAGGTGAAAAACTGGGGTTTCTTCCGGGTGACCTTGCCGAGAAAGTGAACCCTTACCTGCGGCCGCTCTACGACGCCCTGCACGACATGATGGATTTCGAGCGGGCAAGCAACTTGATCCAGAGAGGAGTGATCGAGGTGGCGCCTCTTGCCTTCATGCGGGGCCGCACGTTAAACGATTCCTTCGTAATACTGGACGAAGCCCAGAATACGACCGCCGAGCAGATGAAAATGTTTCTGACGCGGCTGGGTCTTGGTTCCAAGGCGGTCATAACCGGCGATATAACCCAGATAGATCTGCCCGAGAACAAACCTTCGGGGCTGGTCGAAGCAATCGAGCGGCTCCAGGGAGTTCAGGGAATCCGAATGGTGTATTTCACAAAACAAGACGTGGTCAGGCACAAACTCGTACAGGACATAATCGACGCCTACGAGAGATCCGATAAAAGAAAAGGCCTGAGCGCCGGGGACGCCGAGAGAAGCTGAATATGGAGAGGGAGAAGCGGGAGCCCGAAAAAGGCAGGGGCAAATCCAGGCATAAACTCCTGGGCATGCTGATTCCCTGTGATTTTCAAAAGATTTATTACCGGAAGTGGCTGCTGCTTGCGAGCTTGAGTGTTGTCATAGCCGCCCTGGTGAGTCCTTCGTTCATAGTAGAGAATCCCCGCTACCGGCTGGGCGAAATTGCGGATCGGAATATAAAGGCGAAACATGATTTATTGATAGAAGATGAAGAGGCGACATCAAAAAAACGTGAGGAGGCGATCCGCCAGTCGCCTCTTGTCTATGATTTTGACGAGAAGATCACCAGGAATCTTGTAGACAAACTCGAAGCATCGTTCAAGGCGATGCGTGAGGCTCAGGCCAGCCTTGAGTCGGAGTCCCCGGCTGCGGCTCCAGACCAGCAGCCGCCTAAATCGATAACGGACCAGCGACCCGGCAGATCCGTACCAGATGCAGAAAAGGCTTCCTCCCTTGTCCCCAATGATGTGGACCGTCTCCGGGGGAAGAAAAAGGATTTCGAAGAGTTTCTTGGCTGCACGCTCAACGGGGATATCTTCAAGTGCCTGGTCGATCAGCACTTTAGCCTGGAAGTTCAGGAAAAGATTCAAAATCTCGTAAAGACTACAATGGACCGGGGCATTGTTGCCCGCAAGGCGTGGGGGCACAACGAGCATAGCGGAAACCTCCTGGTCCGCAAACTCGATACCGGCGAAGAGATCCTGGTCCCACCGCCTTTTCCCTATCCGGATATCGATGAAGCCCGCAAGATGATGGTCATGAAGGCGCTGGAACCAGGCCGGGACGTAAGAGAATTGATGTTGATATCTTCGGTTGTATCCTCCCTTCTACAACCGAATCTTAAGTACAACCTGGAGGCCACCGAAAAAAAACGGGAGGAAGCATACGCTTCGGTTAAACCCGTTTTCATTAAAATTGCTCGAAACGAAATGCTGGTGCGGGAGGGGCAAAGCATCGGCCACGAGGATATGCTCAAGCTAAAGTTCAATCTCAAGAACTCATCGAATAAGTTTTGGCTTTTTATCTTGCTGGCGATTTTCACATTCAGCATGGTCTCCATCGGCGTTGTGCTCCATGTTGCAAAACAAAGCCTTCCCAATATACGAATGGACATGCACGACTGCCTGTTCCTTGGCATACTTCTGGTCTTCATGCTGGTGCTGTCCAGGACGGGGCTTTGGGTCGGAGACAGCATTGGCGACAGCTCGGGAATAATCTCCACGAGGACCCTTATATATGCTGTGCCCCTTAGCGCCGGCGCGATGATAGCCTGTATCTTTTTCGGAGTTACGGTTTCGATCATTTTTTCACTGATGGTCACACTCTTTTCCGGGATGATTTTCGGCAAAGAGTTCGCAATGTTCTTTTATTTTATGATCGGCGCCTTCGTTGCCGCGCACGGCGTTTCGCAGTGCAGGACCCGGATGGTCCCCATAAAGACCGGGCTGCTTGTGGGCTCTACGAACGTCATTTTGATCGTGCTGAGCGCCTACCTCCAGGACCAGTGGGTACTTTTGAAGGTCCTAAGCGATTCATTTTTAGGGCTTTGCGGAGGTATTTTCGCCGGGATTCTCGCAACCGGTCTGACCCCCCTTGCCGAGATGCTTTTCGGCTACACGACCGACATCAAGCTGCTCGAACTCGCAACAATGGATCAGCCGCTGCTGCGGGAGCTTATGGTGGAAGCCCCCGGGACTTACCATCACAGCGTCATAGTGGGCAATATGGTCGAGGCGGCGGCAAAGTCGATCGGGGCAAATTCCCTTCTGGCCAAAGTGGCGGCCTATTACCATGACATCGGCAAGATAAAGAAGCCTCTGTACTTCATCGAGAATCAGTTCGAGTGCGAAAACCGGCATGAGAAGCTCGCCCCATCGATGAGCAGCCTCATTCTCATCTCCCACGTGAAGGATGGGATAGAACTTGCCAGGCAGCACCATCTGGGCAAGGAAATCATAAACATTATCAGCCAGCACCACGGAAAGAGCTTTATTTCCTTCTTTTACAACAAGGCGATGGAAGCGCGCGAAAAAGCCCAGAACGCCAAGGCTTCACCACTTCCTCCGATCGACACCGACGACTACCGCTATCCCGGTCCCAAACCCCAGACCAAAGAAGCCGGACTGGTACTGCTTGCAGACGTAGTGGAAGCGGCCTGCCGTACCCTTACAGAGCCTACTCCCGCCAGGATTCAGGGTCTTGTGAACAGGCTGATAAACGCCATATTCAGTGACGGGCAGCTTGACGAATGCGAGCTTACCCTCAAGGACATCCACCAGATAGCCAAGCACTTCAACCAGATCCTGGCGACGATACACCACAAGCGGATTGACTACCCCGTTTCAGCAAACGGAAAGGCAAAAACGGATGCCCCTGATCCAGGTCGTGAACCAAAGCAGGACAAAGATAAATCCGGGGCCGGTAAAGAACGCGGCAAAACGGATCTTAAACGCCTTGGGATACACTGAATCGGAACTGAGCGTCCTGATGGTCGATGACCTTGAGATGGCAGGACTTAACCGGCAATACCGCCGGATCGATCATACCACCGACGTGCTTTGCTTCCCGATGATCGAGGGCGAATTCGGCGAGATCGCTCCCGAAATGCTGGGGGACGTGGTCATTTCCGCCCAAACCGCCAAAGCAATCAGCGAGGAGACTGGAACTGCGCTCGAATCGGTGCTGGAACTGCTGCTCGTTCATGGTATTTTGCACCTGCTCGGCCTCGACCATGAGGCGGGACCGGTCGAAGCCAAAGAGATGAAACTGAAAACCGAAGAACTCCTTGCGATGCTCGGCCATTGCGGGGAGGAATTCGAGTGGTTCTTCGACGGGGATTAGTTTGTTGACGCTAAGACGCCCCGGGTTGTCAATAACGAATCAGATTTCACGGCTTACGAGGTTTGAGGAGGAGAAT
This sequence comes from uncultured delta proteobacterium, assembly GCA_963805125.1. Classification (GTDB taxonomy): domain Bacteria; phylum Desulfobacterota; class Syntrophobacteria; order Syntrophobacterales; family Syntrophobacteraceae; genus SbD1. The sequence continues at coordinate 254,202 of CAWDTD010000007.1, forward strand.
TGGCACGACTCGCCATAAATGTTGACCATGTAGCCACAATTCGGCAGGCCCGTCTCGCCTCCGAACCGGACCCGGTTGCCGCCGCAATGTTCGCCGAGCTTGCCGGAGCGCAGGGGATAGTGGTTCACTTAAGGGAAGACCGCCGTCACATCCAGGACAGGGACGTTGCCGTCCTGCGAAAGACCATCAAAACCAAAATGAACCTCGAGATGGCCTCAACAAGGGAGATGGTCGAAATCGCCCAGAAGATAAAGCCGGACGTCGCGACCCTGGTCCCTGAAAAGCGCCAGGAACTGACGACCGAAGGGGGCCTCGACGTCGTCCATTTCGAAACGTCTCTGGCGGAAGTGATCGAAACGCTTCACGGCAGCGGAATCACTGTCAGCCTTTTTATAGAACCGGATGCCAAATTCATTAAAGCAGCCGAAAGGCTCGAAGCCGATTACATCGAACTCCATACCGGAGCTTTTTCGGAAGCCAGGTCTTTTGCAAACCGCCAGGAGGAGTATGAACGGCTCATTACCGCTGCAAGGCTGGCAAAAAAACTCGAGCTGGGAGTTCATGCCGGACACGGGGTTGATTACCGGAACATTCTCTGGCTTAGAAATATAACTGAAATAGAGGAATACAGCATCGGCCACTCTATAATCGCGCGGGCCGTCCTGGTGGGCATGGATCGGGCCGTTCGCGAAATGCTCGAATTAATGGGCTGACCGGAATGCCGATTTACGGGGTCGGAATAGACCTGGTGCGGATCGAGCGGCTCGAAAAGCTCATCGGTCGCTGGGGCGAGCGATTTGAGACGCGCGTTTTCACCGAATTCGAAAGGCAATTCTGCTCCGGAAGAAAAAACCGCACCGCCTGCCTGGCGCTTAGGTTCGCCGCAAAGGAAGCTTTCGTAAAAGCCCTCGGGCTTGGGATGAGAAAGCCGGTGCTCTGGCGGGATATCGAAATCAGGCCCAACTCGCTCGGAAAACCCGAGATTTCTCTCACCCCCCGCGCCCTCCAATACTGCAACGACAAAGGCATCCGCGCCTGGCACCTGAGCCTGGCCGATGAAGGCGAGTACGCAACGGCGGCGGTGGTTGTAGAGACGTGACGGGAGGAATTTAGGGATTTAGGGATTTAGGGATTTGGTCCATGAAGGTAAATTCCTCCAAGGCGACTCGTATATTCCGACGATGGACCTATTGAAAAGATATCAAAGCTTACTTTTTGGGAGCCGCGATTCACCCTTGGTAGTACCGGCGATTGTTTCCCGGGACTCTGATCGAAAAAGGTGACCCGCCACCAAAAATGGCATGAAATGGTTTATTTTGGCGCGGTTTTCGGATTTTTTTGCGGCATGCGAATACCTTGTCGGTCAGCCTATCTTCGCCTTCGCGCGGCTAGAACAATTTGAGCGCAAGCTTCCGCATCGGATGCGGCATTATGGTGATCGAGACAGATTCCTAATTTGCTGCAAACGATGGGAAGTTTGGTCGGGTAAATGTCCCAAACTTTTCGAGCAATATCCACAGTACATACGAATGGGATTCGCGGTGGCTTTATGCCTGACATTTCACAGCACGCATAAAGAACCGATTGGTCAAAGGGAGCGTTGTGAGCCGCCAGAAAGGACACATTTTTGATAATCCTGGACAGCTCAGGCCATAATTCCACAAACCTGGGTTGGCGGGCAACATCGGACCATGTGATCCCATGCAGATAGGAAAAAACGAACTGGTTGCGGGGTGGTTTGATGAGGTGTTGAACTCTTTGAGCAATTCGATTTTTTTCCACTCTGACTAAAGCAATAGCACACGCACTGTCGCGCCCGTGGTCGGCAGTCTCAAAATCAAGGGCCACAAAATCTCCGGATCTATAAGGCATCTGACCTCCACGATTTTCGGGACATCATTTGATGTTAGGGCTTGAAGTGATCTTCATTATGTTGCTTTACCGAGCTGAAACCGATTGGCTATCAAGAAATCATTTACCGCATTGAAAGCATTGGAAGAAGTTCTTTGCGTTCGTCCTCACTCAATGAGAGGGGGTATCCGCAAGCGTGTCGATAGCCTCCCTGAGTGAACGCTCTTTGCCGTCGCCGGCAAAGGTCAGCAACGGTAGAATAATTGCCTGATAGTCCGGAATCGGCATTTTATCAGTCCTCATAATGTAAGCTGCTTTGAGGCATGAATGACGGGATTGGCTCCCAAATTACCGCTTAATCATCCAATGTCAAAGAAAATGTTCACCAAATAATTGGAATTGACGTTGACATTTCCTACAGGGGCAGAGATTTGGGTTGACATGCTAGCATCCAGTGATAGCATTAACATTGATGAATAGCAGACATCGAAAAACTTTAGCGTCAATCTTCCAGGAACTGGTCCCGGTCTCGCTCGAATGGATCAACGTGGAAGCTCTCTTCATCGCGCTTGGGGCACGGGTGATAGAGGGGAGAGGATCACGAGTCAGGTTCGAATTGAGAGGCGTCGTCGCTACCTTTCATCGACCGCATCCGGCAAAGTAGGCAAAACCTTACCAGGTTCGGGATGCTCGGGCGTTCCTGGGGGCGGCAGGAGTAAGAAGTGAAAAACGCAATGACATATAAGGGATACGTTGCACGTGTTGAATACAGCGATGAGGATGGCTGTTTTGTAGGGCACATTGCCGGAATTTCAGACGTGGTGGGTTTTCATGGCGACACAGTTGCCGAACTCCGGGCCGCCTTTAAGGAGGCGGTGGAAGATTATCTGGAAACATGCAGGAAGATCGGACGATCTCCTCAAAAGCCATACTCTGGAAGGCTAATGCTGCGAATTCCACCTGAACTGCACGCCAGGGCCTCATTTGCTGCGCAAGTATCCGGGAAAAGCCTTAATCAATGGGCCGTGGACGCTTTGAAGCGGGCGGTGCAGGGATGACTCACTACGGAGAGGGCTTGATCTGAGCGTCACAATTCGCCTTCCCCTTATTCCAAAAAGAGCAGAAAACCATCGATGAAGTAAAACACCCCCACTGCTCCGACCAACAATCCCAGGTACCAGACCGGCTTCTTTTTCATCAGGGCGGCGACCGAAGACAACAGAATCGCTATCTGAAGAAAGATAACGGCTATCCCGAAAATCCTCGAATGCCTTTGAGCATCGTCACGGATTTGCTCGAACTTTCTTGCCTCTCGCGTAATTTCGGCCTTCCCGGAATCGTATTTCTCGATTCTTTTGCCGTATGAGGCGATTCTGTCCTTCAGGTCCTCCAAACCTTGAGCAGACATGCTTGCCCCCTTTTCCTGCAAGTCGAATTCGAGCGTCTCTTTCTGGATTTCATAGAGATAGCCCTTGAGGCTTTTCGACTGGTAGTAAGCCCATTGGTTGGCCGCATGCGACTGGGCCAAAACCGAGCGGGTGGAATAGGCCCCGCCTTTGAACGTGGCAAGAGTGGCGCATACCGCCAGAATAACCGTTGCAAGGGCAAGATAATTGAGCCACGGTTCCTTTTTTTCTTCAGCCATTTTTCGCTCCCCAGTGGCTCAGGTATCGGAAGGCGCGCCTTGCGGCCTCTTGGGCATTTTCCGAGTAGGTGTAGAGTTCCACCGTGACGAAACCCGAAAAACCCGTCCTCTCTATTGTTTCGAGTACGCCCGGTATGTCTATGGCCCCCTCGCCAAGCATAAGATGGTGATGCCTTCGCGAAGAGTCGATATCCTCGAGGTGGAAATGAGGCGCGCAATCCTTTAGCTGCAATACAAGGGCGGACGGGTCCTCACCTGTGCAGAAAAAGTGGCCGATGTCGAAGTTCAGGCCGAAAACCGCCGGGTCGAGCTTCCTGTAAATCTCCAGGAACTCGGAGCTGTTTTCGATAAGAAGCCCGGGTTCCGGCTCGATCAGCACCCTTATTGCCTTCCGGCGCGCCCTTTGCTCCACCGCTCTCAGGCCATCCAGAAAATGCGATATCCCCTCTTCGCGGGACATCCCCTCCAGGGGCCCGCCGGGTTCCGTCGAGATGTGAGGCGCGCCCAGCTTCTCAGCCAGGTCGATGCACCTGATGGTGTATTCGATTCTTCTTGCCCTCTGGGCCGGGTCTTTTTCTATCCAGGAAGGGTGGTATGTGTCTCCGTCGGCGTTGTGCATAAACGCATTCAGGTTCGATATCTGCATTTGCTTTTCGTCGAGGAGCTTCCTGGTTTGCCTTATGTGCTCATCGGTGAAATAGAGCGGGTAGGCATGAGGAACGTCGGCCATGATCTCGATTCCCTGGTAGCCGATGCCCGCAAGAATGGAGATGGTTTCCGAAAGAGTGAATTGCAGAAATGCGTTTGAGCTGAAGGCGAATTTCATTTTGCAGTCCGGTTCAAGAATATGTTTTCAAGAAAATTGAAGGCCTTTCCCGCCGCCTGCCCGGGGTTTTCCGGAAAGGTATAAAGTTCCACCGTTACGAACCCGTCATAGTCGATAGCGGCGAGCGCCCGGAAAATATCTTCGAAGTCGATGTCCCCCTCTCCGGGGATAAGATGGTAATGTTTCCGGTTGCTTATATCCTCGAGGTGAATATGAAATATCCTTGAAGCAAGCATCCGCGCCGCATCAGACGGGGCCTCCCCGGCAAGCCGGCTATGGCCAAAATCGAGGTTTGCACCGAAGTTTTCCGCGCCGATTTCCAAAATCAAATCCGCCAGCTCTTCCGCACGTTCCACAAGAAGCCCCGGCTCATATTCCATGCCCAGCCGGACATTTTTTCCGGCGGCATATTCGACTATCTTCAAGATGGATTGCTTCAGTAAAGCCAAAGATTTTTCGGGCTTAACGCCCGGGACCATTCTCCCGGAAGTGACGCTTACGTTTCGGCATGATAGAAACCGCGCCATGTCGATGCACTTTTTTGTGAACTCGACCCGCCATTTTCGCGCGTCCTCATCGGGGTTGGCAAGGGAGGGCTCGAAAAGAGGCTCCCAAAACTTCGCCCCGTAATAGCCGACAGCGGTGTTGGCGTTTATGTTGGCAGGCTCGATATGGTTTTTTTCAAGGGCAGAGACTACTTCGGCAAGCTCGGCGCCCGTTGTCGAGAACGGATAGAGGTGCGGGACATCGGCGAGGATCTCCACGCCCGAATACCCGGCCCCGGCAATGATCTCGATCGCCTCGGAAACGGAAAACCTGACGAATGCGTTGGTGCTGAAGGAGAGTTTCAGAGCTACTCCCTTCCCCCCCGGTAGTCTATCCTGCCCACAGGCAAAAGAGCACACGAGGGAGGCAAAATACCGCTCTCGACCACGACATCTATGGCGATCCCGCCCCTCGCATTCCAGATTCCGATCACACGGATGAACTTCGGAGACATGGCTTCCTTCAGACGATCATGGATGTAGACGGTGCAATCTTCGTGAAAAGTACCGTAGTTGCGGAAGCTCCCCAAAAAAAGCTTAAACGATTTGCTTTCCACCAGCCGATCGGAAGGGGCATAATCCACCACAATTGCTGCGAAGTCGGGCTGGCCCGTTACTGGACAAAGGGTAGTAAACTCGGGGGCGCTCAGGCGAACCACATAGTCGGTGCCCGGATGTGCGTTCTGAAATGTCTCCAGGACCGCCTTTTGCGGGGTCCCGGCTATTTTCGCTCTTTTTCCAAGCTGGGTAAGTTCGGTGGTATCAGGGGCCATTTTCAGTCCATTTCAACGGCGAGGCGCCGCGGCCAAGTTGCCCACTCATACGGAGTTGCGTTCAAGAGAGTATTAAAAGCGTTTAAAAACGTGGGGGATGGGGGGACATGCTGTCCCCCCAACCTCCACACCCCCATCGCCGCTCTCCATGTCCGGACCACCATCCGGCTCACGGCGGCGCGTATAGCGTCGGGTCGGCTATGCCCGCTTCGGCAAAGCCTTTCCTGCGCAGGATACAACTGTCGCACCTCCCGCATGCTCTGTCAACCGAATCGGGATCGTAGCAGGAGTGGGTCATCGAGAAATCTACCCCGAGTTCCACCCCTTTCTTTACGATCTGCGCCTTTGTCATTTTAATGAGAGGCGTATGAATGCGAATGCGCATTCTACCCTCGACGCATTCCTTCAGGGCGAGGTTTGCCATTTTTTCGAAAGCTTCAATATATTCCGGCCTGCAATCGGGATATCCCGAATAATCCAGGGCATTTACACCCACAAAAATGTCGGGCGCCCCCAGCGTTTCCGCCCATGCAAGAGCCAGCGAAAGGAAAACCGTATTCCTGGCAGGCACGTAGGTGACCGGGATGCGGTTCTGCATCTCCTCGATCGGAACATCCTTCGGCACCTCGATTCCGGATGTCAGGGCGGAACCGCCTATCGCATCCAGGGGAAGGCGAAGTATGAGATGATCCCTTGCGTCAAGCGCCTTTGCGACCCGCTTAGCCGCTTCGAGTTCCGCCCTGTGGCGCTGCCCGTAATTGAAGCTGAGCGCGAAGGCCTCATAGCACTCCTTTTTGGCGATCGCCAGGCAGGTGGTCGAATCGACCCCTCCGGAAACAAGTACTACCGCTTTTTTCATATTCACTACTCGAATAGATACGTGTAAAAATCAACCACATCGATCAGGGCGAAAATCCTGTGCTCAACGGAGGAAATGATTCCCTCATCTTCTGTGACGAGCAGGACCTTTTTGTCCATTGTTGCAGTGATTCTTTCTATTATAACCGCATCGGCCGAGCTTTTGGTTTTATCCGTGTAGATGACTTGGGCATTGGCCCGAACGTCCGTCGAATCCTCGACCCCGTCAAATACCAGATAGACTTTTGCAAAATACCTGCTCTTGGCTGCAACAGCCTCGATGAACTGTTCCCGAAATTGCGTGAAGCCCACGCGCGAAAAATGCTCGTCTCCTCCGTACACCCGGAGCATCACGTTGTATCCGTCAACGAACAGATCATATCGCCTGCTTTGGCCGGAGCCGATGAAATCCTCGAGGTGCCTGAATCGGGTCTCATGCGGCCGCTCTTCCCTTCCCGATTCAAACTGAGAATAAAGCCGCTCCATGATCTGCCGTCTTTTGCGCCGCACGGCTTCCTCCACCTGAGCTGGGTCGCCGACAAGACGGATTTCCGAAAGAGTTCCGGCCACTTTAAGCAGTTTATTGATTATAGGCAAATTGACAGGGATTGGATCGAAAAGGTTGATTCGGGCGACGATTTCCCCTCCACCCGCATGTTCGAAAAAAACTTTGTTCGTTTGAAGCTCCCGGCGAAGGCGGCCCATCATCGGAGGCTGGTAGAGCATCCTGGAAAATTTTGCAGGCTGAAGGGAAAAACCTTCCAAAACCCCCTTGTTTACAATAGGATCCGAAGCCGGAATACGGACCCGGGCCGTTGCGGGGATGTCCCTGGCTATTCGTTCGTAGAACCGGGCCGGCAGTTTTGAAAGAATTTCATCGTTTTTGGGACCGGACCCCATTATTGGCCTTTTCACCGGAGGTGCGCACAATGAGCGAAATATCCATCGTCCTGGTGACCGCAGGGAGCGAACAGGAGGCTTCGACGATCGGACGAACCCTGGTCGAGGAACATCTGGCGGCCTGCGCCAACATAGTGCCCCGCATCCGGTCAATTTACCGGTGGCAAGGCAAAATTTACGACGAACAGGAGTCTCTTATAATCATCAAGACCAGGACGTCACAGTTCGAGGCTGTCCAAAAAAGGGTCAAAGAACTCCACAGCTACGAAGTTCCGGAAATAATATGCTTTCCGGTCGCCCGCGGACTGCCGCAATACCTTGAGTGGGTGAACACGGAAACCGAAGCGGGAAGCAAGTAGCCGGGCAGGGGCAGGCAAGAGCTTGTTGTGCCCACCGTTTTCAGGGGACAGGCATCGGGAGACGGGAGCGGTAAAGGAAAAGCTGCTCAATTATTTGGACGTAACGATTTTTCAGGCTTTTCAACTGGATTCCATTCAGCCTGGCCAGCGCAAAAGGACAACTTCTTCACGAAGCCGGCTCCGAGTTGCGGTTGCCAATCGTGTTCGAAAAAGATCTATGCCTATCAGTTCGTAGCCAAGGGAAACCGCGATCTGGGAAAGCAGTTCCCCTGTCCTTATCATGATCCGAAAAAAAGAAGCCTGGTCACCCACGACGTAGGCCAGGCATGTTCCAGGCGCAAGCGCTTGCCGAAGATTTGCAAGGTGGCGGGCCATTCCGCCAAAATATTGCTTCGTGACGCCGGCATAAAGCCGTTCAAATCCACTGGTCTTATTGAGCTCGATCCGCCTGGCCTCAATTTGGTCCGCAAGTATCGAAATCTGCGGGAAATTGCCAATATGCGCATCATCTGCATCGCCTTTGTAAATATTTCTGGTATTTGATCGTATGAGCTTCCGTTTAAGGTTCTGCAGCTCTTTTTTGCTATTGATGAACCCCAGGATGACCGACTCGAGCCTCGTCGTGCGGGTGTAATCTTTTTCATTGGGATAGGGCGGGGATGTTATCACCGCGTTTATCGATTTGGGTTTGATTTCGTTCATCATTTCCCGAGAATCACCCTGAAGAATTTGGCTGAGTATGCTCTCATAGTCTTTTAGCTTTAAGATATCCTGACGCATGATGCGAATGTTCTCAAGCCAACTCAGAAACACCGGAGCATCCTTCTTTTTTTTTCCTACTCCGACTTCTGGCCCGAAATTGAGATTGCTTGCAGTAAAAACCAGTGTTTTAGCCAGCGCAAGAAGTTCATGGTCCCTGAACTCCGGGTCCCCCGCTTCATTCATGGCCGCTAGAAGAGCAAGCACCTTCTTCAAGGGTTTTTGACTGATTGAATCTCTCAGCAGTATCTTTTCAGCCTCAGCAGATAATTCCAGGTCAATTTTACTGCTTCCGATCTTCTCTTCGGCTATTTCGGCGATTCTCCCGGCATGGTTTCCAAGGCCGGCCGGGTCGATGGACCAATCGGATTTGACTCTGCTCGCAAAAGCGGTCATAGGATTTGCTTCTATCCCCAGTGAACCGATCCCGAGCTTTTTACATTCAACGATTGTAGTGCCGGTTCCACAGAATGGGTCCAGTATCCGTTGTCTTTCGGTTATTCCGAACCGTTTGAGATAATCCCGCACCAGATGGGGCGGAAAGGAGAGCACGAAGCGGTACCAGTCGTGAACCGATCTATCCTCGAAAGAGAGCTTGTTAGCCTCACCGTTCGTCCTTAGAGCTAATTGTACCGCTTCGCTCACGGTTCGGACCTCCTGCGTGCACTGGATTTCGATCCCGGCCGCCCCCTGGATCCCGGCTCTGGATCCCGGCTCTGGATCCCGGCTCTGGATCCCGGCTCTGGATCCCGGCTCTGGATCCCGGCTCTGGATCCCGGCTCTGGATCCCGGCTCTGGATCCCGGCTTAAAAACACTGCCGGGATGACACCTCGCTACGCTCCCCGCCGGAATGACAAAATGCACTGCCGGCCGCCCCCTCCCCGGTAATGGGCTTCGGGAATTGCTGCTGCCGGACCGCCTTTAGCCCGTTGGCCTCAGAAGGTCCTCCGAGCCTTCAATGCCATTTCATTTACGCAATACATGGGCACCTGGCCACCCTTTACGCGCAAGATGTTGCCGGTAAGAATTCTCGCTATTCCGTCGTAATTCTGTTCCGTCGCTCCGGCGACGTGTGGTGTTGCAACGACGTTAGGCAGGGTCAGAAGCGGACTGCCTGGATCCAGCGGTTCCCGTTCGTACACATCCAGCCCCGCACCCGCAATCTGGCCGGTCTGCAGGGCTTCTACAAGATCCACTTCATTGATCACAGGTCCCCGTGAAACATTGATTACGAAAGCTGAAGGTTTCATAGCGCGGAACAGGTCCCGGTTGAACAGGCCTCTTGTGCCATCGCTCAGAGCAATGGTGGAAATGACGAAGTCGGCGGAAGACCCCATCTCGTAGAGCCGGGACATGTCGCCGGCGCCGAACAGGCCGATGGCCGCTTCCGTTTCAATATCCGCAGTACGCCGCACTGCCAGCACTTTCATCCCGAGCGCCCCCAGTTTCCGGGCCAGGGCCTTGCCCACTCTTCCCAGTCCCACAATGAGAACGGTACCGCCACCCAAAGCCTGACCCAACGGAGTCCCCCAGAGACCCTGGTGGAAAACGCTGAAACATTCGTGAATGCGTCTGGCAACGGCAAGCATCAGGAAAAGAGCGTGTTCGGCTGTAGAATCGGCATTGGCGGTGGTATCTCCGGGGACGTTGCAAACCATTATGCCACGTGCAGTTGCAGCAGCGATATCGACGCCTTCGAGCCCCACCCCCCATTGGTGGATCAATTTCGCGGCGGTGCCTGCGATCAATTCAGGTTCCAACCTGTGCATCACGGGAATGAGAACGTCAGCCGCCATGCCGAGCCTAACCACATCTTCTCCTGCGCAGTTGAAAACATCTTCATCGGGAAGGAGCGCTTTCAACAATTCAGGAGCCTTGGGGAAGGCCTTACCGCAAAAGAGGACCTTCATGTCGTCGCCTTTGGCTTAAGGGATAGGGATAATAGAAATTGAGCCGATTAATTCGAAGTCTTCGCCATGGGAGGCAATCCGGTCCTGGCATCCACAAACAATGGATTCCGGCTCAAAAGCGCCGCCGGAATGATGAAATACACTGCCCGCTCCCCGCTTCCCGCTCCCCGCTTCCCGCTACCTGCTCCCTTTCGCGAGCCGAATCCGCACCGACTCTGCATGCGCCGTGAGCCCTTCGAGTTCCGCGAGGCGGATGATCGACCGGGCGTCCCGGTCGAAAGCGGCCTGCGAATAGGCGATGACGCTGGTCTTTTTCAAAAAATCATCCACCCCGAGCGCAGAAGCAAACCGGGCGGCGCCTGCGGTCGGAAGCACGTGATTGGGGCCGGCAAAGTAATCTCCGACAGGCTCCGGAGTATTGTCCCCGATAAAGACGGCCCCCGCATTTTCAATCCTGCCAAGCCAGGGAAGCGGATCTTCGAGGTGCAGTTCGAGATGTTCGGGCGCTATCCGATTGGCAAGGTCGAAAGCCGCATCCAGGCCCTGCACTACAAAAACGGCCCCGTAGCGCTCGATTGAGGCCGCTGCGGTCCCGGCCCTGGGCAGCGAAGTCAACTGCTTCGATAAGCTAAGCGAAATATCACCGGCAAGGCTTTCTTCAGTGGTTATGCAGATTGCGCTTGCCATGCTGTCATGCTCGGCCTGGCTGAGCAGGTCCGCCGCGATATAGTCCGCCCTTGCGCTCGAGTCCGCCAGGACCAGTATTTCACTTGGACCGGCAATCATATCTATACCCACCTCGCCGGACAGGAGCTTTTTGGCGAGCGCCACGTAGATATTTCCGGGACCAACGATTACATCGACGGAGGGGATCGACCTGGTCCCGCAGGCAAGGGCGGCAATGCCCCATGCGCTGCCGGCCCGGTAAATCCGGCTAACCCCCGCCTCGCGCGCGGCGGCCAGAAGATAAGGGTTTATGCCGCCGTCCTTTCGAGGGGGAGTAGTCATCGCGATGTCCCGCACCCCGGCGAGGCGGGCGGGTATTGCGTTCATCAGGACCGAGGAGATAAGGGGAGTTTCACCCCCCTGCCCGCCGGGGATATAAACCCCTGCGGCCCTGACCGGCCTTACAATCTGCCCGAGGAACGTCCCGTCCGGTTTGGTGATGAAATGAGAGTGCCGCATCTGCTGTTTGTGGAAATCCTCGATATTGCGAATGGCCGTCCGGATGATGGACACAAAATCCGAATCCACCTCGCCGCATGCGGCGTCTATCTCCTCACCGGATACGCACAGCCGCCCTTCTTCCAGCCCGGGAGCGTCAAACCGGCGTGTATAGCGCAGCACTGCGGCGTCGCCTTCGGCCTTGACCGCCCCGATTATCTCCAGAACTGCTGCTTCCAGCACGGGATCGGCCCCCGGCCTGCGCCCCGCGATTGCCCAAATCTTCCGTTCCGCCTCATCCGACGGATATGTAATGATGTCGATCACCTTTACTGTCCCTCAACAGCTATCACAAAAGCATCCGGAAAGCCATTCGCCCTGAACCGCCCCACTTCCGTCTTCGCAAAGACCAGGTCCTGATATGCACCGACCTGCACCCTGTACCACAAGCCGTTTCTTTCAGGCCGATCCGAAACCCTGATTTGGCTGTTTTCCCTGCTCATTTTATCCTTCAGCCTGTAAGCGTTAGCCGGATCACGAAAGGCCCCGATCTGTACGGCGAATGTGCCGTAGCGGAACGAAGGAACCGGGTCCACCTTCCAATAGGTAGCATTGCCCACGACTTGCGCGGCAGCATACTGGACCGCCTCGACCCTCACCCTTGCCAGCCCTTTGTTGCGACAACCAAGATCCTGAGCGCCTTTGGCGGAAAGATCGATTATCCTTCCCGCCACAAACGGCCCTCGGTCGTTTACTCTCAAAATGGCCGATCTGCCGTTGTCAAGGTTGGTCACCTTGACGTAAGTTCCCAGGGGAAGCGTCTTGTGCGCCGCGGTATCCGCCCACATATCGTAGGGTTCCCCGCATGAGGTGGGTTTTCCATGAAAATCGGCTCCATACCAACTGGCCAGCCCGTATTCCACATAGCCCTGCGCGCTGGGAAGAGGATAATACCAAATGCCGTTTATCCGATAGGGTCTTTGCGATTTGAGTCCGGGAGAAATCTGTGCAGGCGGGACGTAATTCTTCGCACAGGCGGCCAACAAAAGGGACAAGCTGACAAGAATCCGCAGTTTTTTTCGGCTATCCACCGCCCCACCTTACGGATGCCTGCTTCCGGCTAAAACCGGTAAGAGGAATGACCAAATTATGTCAGGTATCGCAGAACGGATTCCCGATTTCTGACACCCGATACCCGACACCTGTCAGTTGCCGAGCTCGCCGTTTTTCTCCATTTTGACGAGGTCTTCAAAGCGGATATCTATACCGAGAATTCCCGCAATATCCTCGGTTGCGTCTCTGATCGGCGCTGAAACCGTTATGCAGAGCGCTCCAGTGTAGCGAGAAGAGTAAAAGTCGGTTACATGCACCTTTCCATCCTTCATAGGCTCTATAAACCAGGGCCGGTCGGCGAGGTCCTCTCCCACCCTGGCGCTTTCGTATTTCGATTTATCCACTATGTGGGTGATATTGCGGGTGATCTTGCGTCCCTGCCTGTCGGTTACATATATGTACTGAATGAACGGGTTGAGTTCCAGAAGGGTCTGAAGCAAAGGCTCCTGGCGCTCCGGGTCGAGGCTTTTTATCATTTCGCTCTCAACGACCTCTTCTACAAGGTGAGCGGCAAGAGCGTGAGCGCGCTGCTTGAGCTGGTCGAATTCAGAGATGAAGTACTCGGGCAGGTATCGTCTCGACCATCGCTCCAGTTCATCATTGGATACAGAGGTATTGCGCCCCTTTTCGTACTCGCTCATCACGCGCTTGTAGATCTTGAGAATGCCGGGGTGCCTCTTGTCGAGGCGGCGATCTCCATCCAGCCGCAGGCGGTGGTTCACCCAATAGGCTATGCCCGCAACACCGGACTTGTCCGTGATGGTGATGCTGATCGGCTTTTTCAACAATTTCTGCGTATCGAAAATGTTGTAGATTTCCTCGTTTTTCACCAGCCCGTCGGCATGGATGCCCGCCCGGGTTGCATTGAACTCCTCACCTGCAAACGGATAATTCGAGGGCACCGTATAGCCGAGTTCCGACTGAAAGTATTCGACAATGTCGGTAATCGCGGTTGTATCCGTTGCGTTCGGAGTGCCTTCGATCCCAATGTATTCGAAAATGAGGCCCTCGATAGGGGCATTGCCGGTGCGCTCGCCAAAGCCGAGCAGGGTCCCGTTTGCTCCGCCGCACCCATAGAGCCAGGCAGTTGCAGCGTTTACCAATACCTTGTGGAAGTCGTTGTGACCGTGCCACTCAAGGAGGCGCCCGGGGACCCCGGCATCATCTATGAACGCCCTCACCAATTTTGGGACGCTCCTGGGCAGGGCCGCTCCAGGGTAGGTTACACCGAAGCCGAGCGTATCGCAGATACGAATCTTGACGTCTATGCCGCTCTGTTCCCTGAGGCGCATCAGTTCAACGGCAAACGGGATACAGAAGCCGTCTATATCCGCACGCGTTACGTCCTCGAAATGACACCTTGGAACAATACCTTTTTCCAATGCGGCCCGGACAATCTTCAGGTATTTTTCGAGGGCCGCCTTACGGTTCATTTTGAGCTTCAGGAAGATATGGTAATCGGAGACCGAGGTCAGAATTCCGGTCTCTTTCAATCCAAGTTGGACCACCAGATCCAGGTCCTCCTCGACGGCCCGAATCCATCCGGTTATCTGCGGATACTCATATCCCCTGGCAACACAAGCGTCCAGCGCCTGCCGGTCTTTATCGGTGTAGAGGAAAAACTCGGACTGGCGAATGACCCCGTTTGGTCCCGAGAGGCGGTGAAGCATCTCGAATATCGTCTCGATCTGCCTAACCGTATAGGGGGGCCGCGCCTGCTGGCCGTCACGAAAGGTTGTATCCGTTATGAATATATCATCGGCCGGATCGATGGGCAGGAGCTTGTGGTCGAAGTCGATGCGAGGCGCCTCATAGTATGGGAAAATATCCCGCATCAGGTTGGGTTCGTCCACGTCCTGAACATTGTGCCGCAGAAGCTCGGTATTTTCGTGGTCGAGCACCCGTTTCCTGGGATTCCAACGAGCCATTGAATTACTTCCTTTTGGGAGCGAGGAGCGAGGAGCAGGAAGAAAATCGGCAGCAGGGAACAAGCAGACAGAAGCGGGAAAGGAAAGAATACATTCACACTTTTTGCTCTTCGCGGTCCTTTACACTCCCATTTTTGATCTTTGGCGCCGAAGTCGGCTGATATAAGCAGTCAGTTGTCGAGCGATCACATCCAATAAACCTCCAATACGCAGGCACGCGAGTTGTTCCAGACATCCAGGTCGATGAAGGATTGCGCCGGGGTCTTCATTCCCGCTACACACTCCGTGCTCCCTGCCCCCCGCTCCTACTTCCTGCATTCAACCTTTAGACACAGTTCCAGAAGCTGATTGACATCGGCTTCGGAGGGCGCATTGGTCATGAGGCAGGTCGCCTTCTGCGTCTTCGGGAATGCAATCACGTCGCGTATCGAACTGCACCGGCACAGAAGCATTACCAGCCGATCGAGCCCAAAGGCAACTCCCCCGTGAGGAGGGGCGCCGAACTGAAGCGCTTCCAGCAAAAACCCGAATTTTTCCTCCGCCTCCTCAGCCGAAATGCCCAGTGCATCAAAAACCCGCCTCTGGACCCCCTGCTGGTGAATACGAATACTGCCGCCGCCGATCTCAATGCCGTTCAGCACAAGGTCGTATGCCCTGCTCTTCACCTTTTCGGGGTGGGTCTCGATCAGGCCAATATCGGACTCCACCGGCGAGGTGAATGGATGATGGACGGATGTGTACCTTTTTTCTTCGTGGTCCCATTCGACGAGCGGAAAATCCGTAACCCAGACAAAATTGAATTCATCCGGATCGATCAGTCCCAACTGCTGGCCGAGACGAACCCGCAGATTTCCAAGGGAATCGTTTACGACTTTGGGCTGATCGGCCACAAAAAGTATGACATCTCCAGTTTCTATGCCCAGGCACTGCTCCAGCGCCCGCTGCACGCCCTGCGGCAGGAACTTGGCTATCGGCGACTGCCAGCCCTCGGGCTGAATCTTGATCCAGGCCATGCCCTGCGCTCCAAAGATTTTAACAAAATCGATCAGATCATCCAGTTCTTTTCTTGTCAGATCCTTGCCGCCTGGAACGCGGAGCGTCTTGACTATCCCGCCCCGCTCAATCGCCTGGCGGAAAACCCGGAACTCGGATTGGGCGACAATGTCGGTTATTTCGGTCAGCGGAAGGCCAAAGCGCATGTCGGGCCGGTCGGTCCCGTAGCTGTCCATGGCTTCGCTGTAAGTCATACGGCGGAAGGGGATATTCAAAGCAGAACCTTTGAGCTCGCGGAATATTCGATCAAGCCAACCCTCGATGATATCGAAAATATCTTCTTCTCGTATGAAAGACATCTCGATGTCGAGCTGAGTGAATTCGGGTTGCCTGTCCGCCCGCAGGTCCTCATCGCGGAAGCACTTGACGATCTGATAATACTTCTCGAATCCGGCAATCATGAGAATCTGCTTGAAAAGCTGGGGCGACTGGGGCAGGGCGAAAAATTTTCCGGTATTGACCCGGCTCGGCACCAGGTAGTCTCGAGCCCCTTCAGGAGTGCTGCGCGTGAGCACCGGGGTCTCAACCTCGATAAAACCCAACTCGTTGAAGTAGCCGCGCGTCAACTGGGCGACTTTGTGCCTTAGAAGCAGGTTGTTAAAGAGCTTCGGGCGGCGCAAATCGAGATATCTGTATTTGAGGCGTATGTTCTCGCTTGCCTCCACGTCGTCTTCAACTTGAAAAGGAGGTGTTTTAGAGCTGTTTAGTATCCGCAGTTCCGTAGCCGCAACCTCGATTTCCCCCGTAGGCAGCTTCGGATTGGCCATTCCCTCAGGGCGAAAGCGCGTCTTCCCCTTGGCCGCTATGACGTACTCGCTCCGCAGGCCGCCTGCGCGTCCGTGAGCCTCCTCGCTGATCTGCGGGTCAAATACGACCTGGGTGATTCCCTCCCGGTCCCTCAAATCGACAAATATCAGCCCACCATGGTCGCGCCATCTCTGCACCCATCCCATCAGCACGGCTTCCCGGCCGACGTGCTTCGCCCTCAGGCTGTTGCAGTCCGCCGTCTTTCGCCATCCGCCAAGCCGGTCAAGCGCGACCGGGCCTTCCGGAATGTCTGCAAATTCAGTCCCGGTCCCGGGTTCAAACAAATTCACCAGAGCTTCCTCCCTCGAAAAGAAGAAGCGGGGAGCTGGAAGAAAGCGGCTCCTTGCTCCTTGCTTCCTGCTACCGCATCTTGAGCATCGATTCGACTACATCGTCCAGGGGCAGCACCCTCTGAGTTTTGGCCCGCATGTCGCGCAACAGGACCTGGCGCCGGATAAGCTCATCTTCGCCAAGGATCAGGACATAGCTTGCCCCGGATTTATCGGCGCGGCGCATCTGGCTCTTGAGACTTCGCCCCTCGTAATCCATTTCGGTCTCCAGACCACGGCCGCGAAGCTGCTGCACGAGCAAAAAAGCCCTCGCGCGAGGCTGCTCGCCCAAACCGACGATAAAAAAACGCGGCGCGCGCACCATTTGCCGCTGCTCCTGCTGAAGCAGCATGATAAGCCGTTCCATACCAATCGCAAACCCGATCGCCGCAACGTCGGGGCCGCCGAGGTCACGCACCAGACCGTTGTAGCGGCCACCGCCCCCCATTGCATTCTGGGCGCCGAGACGGTCTGAAATCACCTCGAAAGTTGTCCGCATGTAATAGTCGAGGCCGCGAACGATTCGGGGATTTACCGCATAGCGCGTCCCGAGCTTCTCCAGGTAATCCTTTACCGCGTCGAAGTGCGCCCGGCAATCTTCGCAGATGTAATCGATCAGCAGGGGAGCGGTTTCGAGCAGCGCCTGGCACCTTTCGACCTTACAATCGAAGACGCGCAAGGGGTTGGTTTCCCGGCGACGCTGGCAGTCGGGGCAGAACTGGTCTGCTTTTGCCGTTAGGAAATCCTTCAGGATTTCCCTGTAAGTCTGCCTGCACTGAGGGCAACCCAGCGTGTTGATGTTCAGGATGACCCCGGAAATGCCGATCCGGCCAATCAACAGGCTCAGCATATGCATCATTTCGGCATCGATTATGGGGCTGTCTATGCCGAAAACCTCGGCATCAATCTGATGAAACTGCCGGTAGCGACCCTTCTGAGGACGTTCATGCCGGAACATCGGACCCATTTCATATAGCTTCTGAACGACCGAATCGGAGTGGAGCGCATGCTGGACATAGGACCTCACGATTGAAGCCGTAGCCTCCGGACGCAGGGCAAGCCATTCTCCGTTGCGATCCTGAAAGGCGTACATCTCTTTTTCGACTATATCGGTGTTTTCTCCGATACTGCGCGCGAAAAGCTCCAGCTTCTCAGCCACAGGAGTTCTTATCTCGCGGTAACCGAAGCTTTCGAGCACCTCCCGCGCCGCGTTTTCAACCCTCTGCCACCACCCGACCTGGTCCGGCAATATATCATTCATGCCTCTAACGGCTTGAATACTTTCCATCTTTTTTCCCTGACAACCATCAAAATTTCAGCACAATCAAGTATTTCTAAAGAAGCCGCCAATAGAAGTCAAGGAAAACCCTGAAATGAGAAAACACATGGAAAGAAGCGGGAAGCAAAGTACCATGGAGCGAGAAGCGAGGAGCGGGGAACAGGAAGAAAAAGCCATTCGTTGATTAATCTCCGCCATTTGCCTTGCCACCCCCGCTCCTGGCTCCCGAAGTTGCCTTCTCGCTCCCCGCTTTCTGATACTACGAGCTAGTTCGAGCTGCTCATGACCAGTGCTTCCAGCTTTTCCTTCCTGTTGAACTCATCGGCGAATACTATGGCGGCTTCGCGGGAGGGAAAGGAGCCAAGAAGGATGCGGCTCCATTTGACGGCTCCGAGTTCCAGCGATTCAACGCGGGGCGAATATCCCCCGGCCCTCAATTTTTCGATCAGAACCTGTGCGTCGGGTTCTCTCAATGAGGCCACGAGCAGCGTGTAATGCCCGCCGCCAGTTCCCGCCATCTGCGGCTTGTCAGGCTGGGGTGCGGATGGTTTTTCGGCCGGCTGCCGTGGCGCGGGTGCGCGTTTTGCGTCCTTTGCCGGTTCAGGCGCAGGGATCGCAGGAGCGTGGTCGGTTGCTTTCGGGGCTACAGCCAGGGGCGTCTCGCCTTTATGGGTTAAGTCTTCATAGTAGTTCAACGATTCGAGCATCTTCATGGGGTCTTCCCAGGTAGCGGCAGCCTTCGGGGACGGCTGGGCGGTCTGTTTTTCCAGTCCCAGAAACCGCAGAAATCGACCCTTCATGGAAAAATCATCCGACCCTACCATGGGCACTCCCCTGCCCACGAAAATGCCCAGAGTGAACATAAAACAAAGGGACAAAACAAAGCTCAGCGCATAGAAAATCAGTTTATTCCCGCTCACCTCGAAGCGGAATCCCCTGCCGTCCCGAAAAGAGCGGGGCTGCTCGTCCCGGCCATTGTTGACGACTATAAGCTTCGGGCGAATCATTTAGTTCTTCCCCTCATCTGTTCTTGTGCCAAGTTGCGTTCAAGATTGATGTAATGGAAAAGAGCGGGGGAATGTTTCCCCTCAATCTCCAGGCTCCGCCAGGCGCACACGCGCGAGCGCGTGAGGCCGAGCGCCCGGCGCATGCGGCGGTTGCCCGGCGCCACATGAGCCGCGCAGCGGCAAAGGGGGTGTGGAGGGCACTGCTCCCCGGGCTTCTTAACATCCTTTGGTACTCACTTGAGCGCAGCTTCGTATTAGTTGTTAGTTGTTCGTTTTGACTTAATTAACTAAAAACTCAAAACTCGTCAGTCTTTACATTTTTTGAGGCGCCGTGACCCCGAGAAGCGCCAATGCGTTTCCGATAACTTCTTTTATCGCCAAAGCCAGGCAGAGCCGTGCTTTGGTCAGTTCGGCATCCTCGCTCAGGATGCGGTTGTCGTGGTAATAGCTGTGAAAAAGGGACACCAGTTGGTGCAAATAATATGGGATATAGTGCGGCTCGAGTGATCTGACGCATTCGCAAACTACTTCCGGATACTCCCCGAGCAGCTTAATTATTTCAAATTCCTGCCGAAGCTGCAAGAGTTGGAGCGTCTCATCGCCAACCGAGCGCCGGTCAAATTCAACTCCACGGTCCCGCGCGACTTCAAAGACACTGCAAAGGCGCGCGTGGGCATATTGCACGTAAAAGACAGGGTTATCATTGCTCTGCGCTTTTGCAACCTCGAGGTCGAAATCCAGCGGGCTGTCAGTTCGGCGGGTAAGAAAAATAAAGCGGGTTGCGTCTTTTCCGACCTCATCGACAACTTCCCGCAACGTGACGAACTCACCTCCCCGGGTGCTCATTGCCACGGGCACGCCCCCGCGCAACAGGTTTACCAGTTGCACGAGAACGATCCGCAGGTCATCTTTGCTCCGCCCGATCGCCTGCACCCCGGCCAGCATTCTGTCAACATATCCGTGGTGATCCGCGCCCCATATATCTATTATCGATTCGAAACCACGTTCGAATTTGTCCAGGTGGTATGCCAGATCGGAGGCGAAATAGGTGCTCACGCCGTTTGCCCGCACCACAACCCGGTCTTTTTCGTCGCCGAATGCGGTGCTCCTGAACCAGACCGCCCCTTCGTTCTTATAGATAAAGCCGCGCCCTCTGAGGTATTCGATCGCCTCTCCGATGGAATCCCTGTTGTGGAGCTCGCGCTCGCTGAACCAGTTGTCGAAATGGACCCCAAAAGTGTCCAGATCTTCTTTGATTCCATCGAGTATGCGTTTGGAGGCGTAATCGGTAAAAACCGGCAGAGCGTCCTCCAAAGGAGTGCTGCGGAAACTGTCCCCCCGATCCCGCATGAAGTCCCTCGCAAGCCGCCGCATGTATTGACCCCGATAGTGGTTATCGGGGAACTCTATATTTTCGCCAAGCTCCTGCCTGTAGCGGAAATAGAGGCTGCGGCCCAGAGTATCCATCTGGTTTCCGGCGTCGTTTATGTAATACTCGCGCTGCACCCGGCAACCGCGGGCATCGAGAATGTTTGCGAGCACATCGCCTATCGCTGCCCCCCGGCCGTGGCCTATATGAAGCGGCCCGGTCGGGTTAGCGCTCACAAATTCCACCTGGACCTTCGGGCCTCCTTCGATTTCGAGCCTTCCGTACTTTTGAGGATTGTCCAGAATCTCACGGATAATTCCATGCCACCCCGCCGGTTTGATGAAAAAATTGATGAATCCTGGCCCGGCTATTTCAACTTTTTCGAGTATGCAGTCGGAATCATTGAGGTTGGCGACGATTTCGGAGGCGATCTGTGTGGGATTTCGCTTCAGATTCCTGGTCAGACCGAGCGCGATGTTCGAGGCGTAATCTCCGTGCTCGGAGGTTCTTGGCATTTCGAGTTCAATGCTGACTTCCGCCTTCATGTCCCGGTACCCTATGACAGACTGCACGGACTCAGCTATCATGGATATGAGGCGGTTACGGACGTTGCCCATGGCGTTTGAAATCCTTCCCGGACCGGACTTAAGAAAGGCATATATATCACCACCGCCATCGGTTTCAAGATATGATCGGTGAAAGAATCGGAAAAATATTGACTCACGCAATCTACTTCGCTCGACTGATCGTTGGTTTTTGCCGGGCCGGATAGGTCGTAACCGGTACTTTATACGAAGTCGCGTTCAAAAGAGTATTAAAAGCGTTTAAAAACGTGGGGAGCCGCTGTCCCCCCAACCCACACCCCCCCATCGCCGCTCTCCACGTCCGGGCCACCATCCGTGAGAGAATCGGAACCCTGCTCGCAAGACCTTGGTTTTACCGAATTAAGGGAATGACGCCATGTCTACCGCAAAAGTCAGAGGCCGGCATTTTTTTGAGCTGCTGTCGAGTCTTTTCCTTCTGTTCTTTTCAGTTCATCGGTTCCGGGGGCAACATCGATATCCTCGCAATCCATTACCGCAGGCTGGCCCGGGGGAAATGCCGGCGAAAGCCTAAGTTCGCAATCCGGATGCTCCTGGACAGCCGTCAGCAACGCAGGGTGGATAACGGTGGTCTCCGGGGCCAAAGGCGCCGGCAACGGGACCGTCAAGTACAACGAAAGTGTAAATAATACCAATAGCAGCCAAACCGGTAAATTGACCATAGCCGGGAAGACTCTTACCGTAACGCAGGCTCCCTTATTGTAAAATCAGGCTGTGCACAATAAAGAGAAGAAAGCCGCCCGGCGCCCCGAGCGGCTTTCAGATTTTATAACGAAGCGCCTTTTGCGGGAATCCGGAATCCAAAACAGCCCGATTATCGACATTTAAACGAACCGGGCAGGCCCTGAGGGGGGAGGGGTTAACCGGGGAGCCTGGTTTCGAGCGCCATGGCGATTTTTTTCTTTAGTTCGGTCAAATCAAAGCTCTTTACGACATAGAAGTCGGCCGCAATCGATTTCATGTCTTCTTTGAAGGTGTCGTATGCGGTCGAGAGTATAACGGGAAGGTCATAAAAATGGTTCCGGATGTCCTGGAGGATGTCCAGACCGTTGTAGTCAACCATCTTTATGTCCAGGATGACCAAATCCGGTTTTTCGTCTTCAATTTTTTCGAGAAGCTTGTAACCGTTCTCCGCCGTAATGACCTCGTATCCGGCTTCCTTGAGTTCCTCCGAATATAGAAGTCTGATGTGTTCCTCATCATCGACAACAAGGATCTTCGGCATAGTTCAGCCTCCTTCCCCTTTAGTCCATACCTTTATAATATAAGGTTTATTTTCCTCGAACATCATGCACTCGTTTTCAATGTATTCTTCAGCCTGCTGCAGCGACATCCTCTCGGTTTTCTTCACGTAGGAAAGAACTTTACCGAGGTAAAGCGGAAGCAGCCCATCAAGTAAGTTTTTCCTGTCCACGGGGGACATCCTGCGATAGGCAACCGCCGAATCGAAAAGAATGGTCATCCACGTCTGGGTCGGGAACGAAAAATGCTGAAGTCCGATCGACCTTATTTCCTGGAGCTTGGGAACCACGATTGGACCGTAGACCTGGTCCCACAATCCATAATATTTGTCGAAGCCTTCAAGGAACATCTCGTGCAGGCGCTTTGTGTTGATGTCCACCGGAAGCGGAGTTTCAACTTCCTGAAAGTCTGTCCCAAACAGCGCCGTCGGTTTGCTCCATTTTACCTGTTCCCAAAAATTCTCGTAGACCTGCATCAGGTCGAAAATTGTGCCGACAGCTTCGTGGAAGAGCACCGGCAGGTGCGCGTAACGGTCCTTGAGCCGATGCACCTTGGGAACTCCCATGATGGCCTGAACGATTGGAAGCCGGGAAGCGAGGGCTATGTTGGCCATCCAGATATCCACCCCGAAATTCTCGAGCATTTCGCCCCCAAAAGGTGGATTGAGGTAGGAGTCAAGCAGTTTTAGGCTGAAACCATAGTCCCCAACGTTGCACTGCCGCACCCGTCGGCCATACATACAGCGGAACAGCGGATAAATTATGGAACTGGTGAGTGTTGCTTCATATTTATGGCGTACATAAAGCGGACAAACGAACCCTGCTCCTTTGAGTATCGGCGCCCCCAGGTTTCGAACCCACACTGGTGATATGTTCTTTATGTCGGCTTCTATGATTATGAGGGCCCTGGGGCCGAGCTGGCGGGCCTTTTCGAAAAAATTGCGGATATTTCTCCCCTTGCCGCCAACTCCGGGTTCAGTAGAAATGTAAAGCCTCGGCGTCCTGCCGGGAGCTGAAAAGAAAGCTTCCCGCGTACCATCGGAGGAGTGGTTATCGCAATTGATGATGGCACACCGCATGTCGGGGAAGTAGTCGCTGAGACCTCTGTCCACCTGCGCGGTGGTCAGGGCTATACTTTCCACCTCATTTGCCGTAGGTATGCCCACTACTACGTCCGCCTCGGCAATTCGCTCCGGATTTTCCTCGTAAAATGCCATCGCTCTACTCCGCCCTATTTGCGGGAGGGTGCGCCGCTACCCTTCAAGTATTTAAAAACATCAGCATCGGTTCCAAGCAAGAAAGAGCTGTTATGATTGAAATTGCGATACAATTCCAAGGTCCTGTAAAGAGAGAAAAATTCAGTGTCCTGGCCGTAAGCGTCCGCAAATATCTTGGTAGCTTCCGCGTCAGCTTTGCCTCGTATTTCCTGGGATTTTCTGTAGGCTTCCGAGGTCAGTTTCGCCAATTCGCGCTCCATCTGGCCCAAAATGGCGGCCCGCTCGCCCTCGCCCTCGGACCGGTACTGGGCGGCAATACGCTTGCGCTCGGATATCATCCGTTTAAAAACTTCCTGCTGAACGGATTCAACGTAGTTGATGCGTGTTATGCGAATGTCGAGCAGTTGCATCCCGAATTCGGAAATAAGCTTCGATGCATCGGCTACCATCTCCCGCGTGATTTGTTCACGGCCTTTCTTGAGTGGTTCGTTCTGCTCGGCGTTCTCAAAGCCGGGCCCGATTATCTGAGGTTCGGGAGCGCCTGTCTCGATGAACCGCTGCTTTGCCTCCTCCCAGCCTTCGCTTCGGACCAGTTCCACCAGGTCGTTGTCGGAGACACGATCGCGGACCACCGAGTCTATGATTCCATCGAGGCGGCTTTGTGCGGTCGCAAGGGTTCCCACCCTCTCCAGGAAGAGCAGCGGGTCCCGGACTAGCCAGCGAGCCGTGGTATCGACCCAGATGTACTTTTTGTCCCTGGTCGCAATCTGGTCGGGACGCCCGTCCCATTTCATTATGCGTTTTTCGAAAAAGTTCGCGGTCTGGATGAACGGGAGCTTGAAATGGAGTCCTGCTTCGGTGATCGGGCTCCCAACCGGACGGCCGAACTGGGTGATGACCACCTGCTGGGTTTCGCTCACCACGAAAAAGCAAGTTCCGGCCACTATCGCCAGAACGACTATCGCCACTATCCCTATTTTGGCCCCACGAGGAACCATACTATATCCTTTCCTGGCGTGCGGAGTTCACTGCCCTTTGGGCTGCTCCTGAGAGTTCCGAGTTTTTTCACTTTGCCCCTGAAGTTTGTTCAGGTCGAGCAGGGGCAGGATGTTTTTCTGGTCCTGGTCAATCACATACACATGCCCGGCTTTGCTCATGAGGGCCGCGAAGGAGTCGAGGTACATTCTGCGGCGGGTCACGTCCTGGGCTTTCTGATACTCGGCAAGGATATCGAGGAAACGTTTCGCTTCGCCTTGGGCCTTGTTCACGCGCTCTGTTGCATAGCCCTCGGCCTGCGTAACCGTTTGCTTGGCTTCGCCGGAGGCCCTGGGAATCTTCTGGTTATAGGCCTCCTGCGCCTCGTTTATCGTACGCTCCTTTTGCTGCTTGGCTTCGTTGACCTCGTTGAATGCAGGCTTAACAGGGTCCGGAGGATTTACGTCCTGGAGCTTTACCGCTACGATCTGGATGCCCACCTGGTAGCGGTCCATGATTTCCTGGATTTCTTTCCTGCACTTTTCGGCTATTGAAGCCCTGCCGACGGTCAATACGTCGTCAAAATAGTGGTTCCCGACAATCCGGCGCATTACGGACTCGGACATGTCATCCAGTGTGGCCTCTACTCCGCTCATCTTGAACAGATACTGGACGGGGTCTTTTATCATGTACTGGACCGTCCACAGGACGTCTACGACGTTTAAATCGCCGCTGAGCATGAGGGATTCATTCTCATAGCCCTTTTTCTGGAATTGGGAACGTATTCCAGGCTCCATCGTGCGGTAGCCGTATTCGCGCTGGAGCACCCGTCCGGTTACTACCTTGGTCACCGAATCGATGCCGAAGGGGATTTTGAAATGGAGCCCGCCCGCGGCCGTTTCTATATATTTGCCAAACCTCTGGACCACCGCCGTCTCCTGAGGTTCGACCGTATAGTAGGAACCAAGCCCAACCACGATGAGAGCGACGAAGGCGACTATCATCAGAATCAGGCGGTGGGAAGATGAACTTGAGAACCTGAATCGTTCTGCAATCCACCTCAAAACCTCTTCGAGATTTTGCGGCGGACCACCTCTTTCGGGTGCCCGTCTTCCGGGCGGCCTTTCCCAAGCCATAATTTGTCCTCCGGCGAAAGCCAGCGGCTTCCACGAAAAAGATTTACGCTACAACTCCTTTTTGTGCAGGACTTCGAAAACGTAAGCAAAGACAACCAGAAGGCCGGCAATAAGAAAGATCACCCAAACTCCCGAAGCCGGGAAAAATATCCGTGAAAGCAGGACACCAAACACTAATCCGAGACCGATCCTTGTGATCAGGACCAATGGGCGCATCTTTTCTTTCACCCCATCCGCATCGGGCTTTCTTTTTCGGGCCTCTTCAAGATGAAACGCTCAGGACTTTAATGGGATTGCCGAGTGAAGTCAAGTATTCCCCAAGGAGCCACACTATTTCGCAAGGGCCGGGAAAATATAGGTTCTATGAGAGCTGTAAGATATATGGTAAAAAATTGCTCAATTCAGACAGGAATCAATTATTTTTAATGCTTGCGAAGTGTGGTATTAGAGAGTCGGATATGGGGGTTTTTTATCTTTGTTTGTACCTTTGGCAGGCCGCTAAACGAGAACTGAGGGGCAGGTGTCAGATTTTCAGCAATCTCTGGACTACCTTTACGGGCTTCAGAAGTACGGCATCAAGTTCGGCCTGAACTGCACGGAAAATCTCCTTGCGCGGGTCGGCGATCCGCACCGCAAGCTCCGTTTCATTCATATCGCCGGGACCAACGGCAAGGGGTCTACGGCGGCTATTCTTTCCAGTATTCTTCGCACCCATGGGGTCAAGGGCGGCCTCTACACATCACCCCACCTCGTGCGCTTTACAGAACGCTTCCGCCTCAATGACAAGGAGGTCTCGGCAGACAGGATACTGCGGGTTTTTGAAAGAATCCGGGCGACCCTGGATGAGAGCCAGCCTCCCACTTTTTTTGAAATGGTAACCGCGATGGCTTTCCTTTACTTCGCCGAGGAGCAAGCCGATTTTGTCATTGCGGAAACCGGCCTGGGAGGCCGCCTCGACGCGACAAACGTCATCACGCCCGAGGTCTGCGTGATCACAAATGTGGGTTTCGATCATCAGGAGTTCCTCGGATGGACTCTGTCTTCAATTGCCCGCGAAAAGGCGGGGATTATCAAGCAGGGTGTCCCGGTGGTAACGGGTGCGCTCCAGCCCCCTGGCCCTGGGGATACTAAAAACTGCATGCATGAATAAAGCCGCGCCCCTGTATCGGTTCAAGTCCGATTTCCGCGTGAGGCGAAATTCCAATGGGTCCTTTCATTACCGGGGAATTAAGAGGCAGTTGCCATCCCTGAGCCTCAATCTGAGGGGACCGCACCAGGTGGGCAACGCGGCGCTGGCGCTGGCGACCCTCGAGCTTATCGAACAAAAACGCCTCATTTCACTCTGGCCGGGGTTGATCGAGCGTGCAATGCGCGAAGTGAGATGGCCGGCCCGGCTGGAAGTTCTCGAAACCAATCCGACAATCGTGCTGGACGGAGCGCACAACCCGCAGGGCGCCGAATCCCTTCGCGATGCCCTCAAAGAAAGTTTCACTTACAAAAAGCTTCACCTGGTTATGGGAATAATGGCTGACAAAGACATCCTGGGGATTCTGAGGCGTTTGCTGCCCATGGCTGAGACCGCTATCTTTACCCGGCCCCAGTACGCCAGGGCCGCAAATCCCGATGATATTCGCAAGATGGCCAGACCCTACATACAGAAATATTACGTAATCTCCGACGCAGCATCCGCCATTCAGGAAGCAAGACATTTGGCCGATCCGGACGATCTTATCTGTATTACCGGCTCACTCTATTTTGCCGGGGAGGTGAAACAAATCTTCGGGGAGCCTGCTCTGTGAGGGAAATCTTTATAAGATATTCGGTTTCAAGACTTGGCCCGATCCTTTATTGTCTGGCTTTGATTGCCTTCCCGGTGAGCCATGCGCGGGCGGGCAGCTCGGTGTCGATTCCAGGCGGCGTCAAGATTGCCCAAACGGGCCAGGCCGCGTGGACAATCCAGGCCGACAAGCTGATGTATGACCAGGAAAAACAGCTATACGAAGCCGAAGGAAATGTAAGGATAAGTTCCAAGGACAGGATGATAAATGCCGATTATGCATCGGTGAACAACCAAACGCGGCAGGCCGACCTCAACGGCAAAGTTACCGTTCAGTACGGGAGAAACTGGGTCAAAGGCGAACACATAATCTGGAACCTGGACACCGAAACCGGGTGGCTGAACTCCGGGGTTCTCTATTTCGCCGAGAATAATTTTTTCGTTCAGGGCAAATCGATATCCAAACTCAGCGATACCGAATTTGATCTAAAGGAGGGTTTCATCACCAGTTGCAATCCGGCCGATCCTGACTGGAAAATCCAGTTCAATGAGATGAAGATCACAGTTGGAGGGACCGCCTTGACGTGGGATACTTCCTTTTGGGCTCGCAGTTGGCCGGTCGTTTATTCGCCATGGCTCAGCGTACCGGTTGAGACGCAACGCCAGTCGGGGTTTCTGTTTCCTGTGGTGGGTGATTCCAGCCTTAACGGGTTCCTGTTTGAAATCCCTTATTACTGGGCCTTTCGGCCAGACATGGATGCCACCTTTTATGCCGGATACCTTCAAAATCGCGGGTTTATGGGTGGGGCAGAATACCGTATAAACAATCAGGAATTTGGCAAGGGCATCTGGATGTTCAATTTTCTGGAGGACCATGCGAGCGAATCGTTTTTGGCCGGCCAGGGCTACCCCTTCCAGACGCAGGACCGGTATTGGGTGCGGGGCAAACAAGACATTGAGCTGCCCTGGAACATAACGGCGAAAGTGGACCTGGATTACGTGAGCGACCGGAATTTTCTCCAGGAATTCGGATCGGGGTCGAGTTCCTTTTATCATAGCAGTTCGGAGTTTGTCCGGGCTTTCGGCCGCGAGCTTCTGTATGACCCGACCTCCCTGGTACGCGAATCCTCCGTTTATCTCGAAAAGAAGAGTAACTCCCAACTGTTGAGCATGGACATTCGATACTGGCAGAACCTGGAGCCTTCAGTTGAGGCCGAAACGACCGAGAAGCTGCCCTCCTTATCTTTTACCATGCTCCCTGAAGGGATTAACGACACGCCCTTCTACTACAGTCTTGAGAGTTCGGCGGTAAACTACTGGAGGAGCCAGGGCGATACTGAACAGCGACTCGACGTCTATCCCCGAGCCTACTACCCCATGCACTGGAGTAATTACCTCGACATCGAGCCCTCAGTTGGTCTTCGCGCCAACGCCTATACGATTCAATGGGAGAATAGCAATTCGTCCGACTTAGCCGGGCGGGCCGTACCGGATGCCAGTGTCGAGATGAGCACTCGCCTGAACAGGGAATTTCCCGTGAATTTCTGGAATTTTACAGCCATGCAGAATAGCATCCGGCCGGAGGTTTCATACGAATACGCGAACCAGTCCATGAGCGGCCCTGTTCCCCAACTTGACCAACTGGACGCAGACCAGTCCAGAAACGGCGTTCGCTACGGCTTCACGACCTTCCTGACCGGAAAGGAGATGGTCCCGGACGCCTCCGGACAACTCTCGGCCATATACAGAGAAATAGTGCGGCTTCGCGTTTTTCAGTTCTTCAATGTGGAAGCGCCTCCGGTAGAGGACCCATTGTTCGACACAAACAATGTCATGAGGCAGGGATTTTCGCCCGTAGGGTTCAGGGTGGACATTATGCCGAAGCGATACCTCAGTGTCTCCTACGATCTGGATATGGACCTTTCATCGACTGGACAGGGAAAGGCCCAGGACCTTTTCATGACTTTCGACAGCACCACAGGTTATATTTTGAGGCTCGATTACGAGCAGATTCCGACCCTCGCGGTAAATGAAATTACGGCCACAGCGGTCGTTAAAGCATACAAGGACCTCTATCTTAACACCTACCATGATTACTCTCTGGTAAGTGGATTGATGTTCACGCAGGGATACGGGGTCAGGTACGTCCGGGGCTGCTGGGGAGTGGGCGCCGGATACGAACGGGTGGGCAGCGACAACCGGTTTGTCTTCACAGTCGATCTAATGGGGATTGGAAGTCTGGGGAGCCAAGCGGGGTTTTTTGCCAAGCCGCTGTTTGGCGAGTCCCTTCCCGGATATCAGCATCCCGAGAGTTGGATTGTTGCCAGGTAGCAAGGGTGGAGCCTTGCAAGGGTGGGCACAAGCACTGCCGTGCTCACCGAGCGGGGAGCAAGAAAAATCAACATTGCATCCTTGCGCCGACGCGGGGGTAACCGAGGCGGGGCGGTACTACGAGTCGCGTGAGCCATGCCCGGGTTGGGACCTGCTCGGCGCATCCCTTATGTCCCCGGCTCCCCGCTCCTCTTGCGGCTCGCCGTTTCCGGCTCCTTTTTTATTTGACAAGGCGGCCACATACGTTTATTCTTTAGGGCTTAGGTCGATTTTTTTTCGATTTTGGAGTCCCCGACAATGAAAACGCAAAGCGCAAAGTTCGAACCGCAAAAGCGCAAATGGATAGTTGTTGACGCTGAAAACCAAGCCCTGGGCCGCCTGGCAAGCCAGATCGCCGTCCGCATCCGGGGCAAACACTTGCCCACTTTTACTCCGCACGTGGACCTGGGCGACTTCGTTGTTGTCGTCAACGCCGACAAGGTCAGGCTGACCGGTGATAAATGGAGCCAAAAAACATACTACCGCTACAGCGGCTATATTGGCGGAATTAAAGCGATAACTGCCCGCAAGCTCAACCAGCAAAACCCTGAGCGGATGATCCGCCTGGCTGTCTGGGGAATGCTGCCCAAAAACCGGCTCGGCCGCAAGCTGATAAAGAAGCTCAAGGTTTACACCGGCCCGGCCCATCCTCACGAGGCGCAACGGCCCGAGGCTTTTAAACTTATCGAGAAATACAGCTAGGAGACGTTTTTAAATGCCCGAACAACGCTTTTATGCCACCGGCAAAAGAAAGACCTCGATCGCGCGGGTTTGGCTTCAACCCGGGACGGGTCTGATCGTTATAAACAGAAAGCCGGCCGATGAGTATCTGGACAGGGAAACGAGTAAAATGGTAATTGCTCAGCCGCTGGTGCTCACCGGTACGTTCGGCAAAGTGGACGTCTCCGTCAATGTGCTGGGTGGAGGGATTTCCGGCCAGGCCGGAGCGATTCGGCACGGAATTTCCAAAGCGCTCCTCGAACTCAATCCTGAATACAGGGAGGTCCTGAAACGGGCCGGTTTCCTTACCCGCGACTCGCGCGTCAAGGAACGCAAAAAATATGGCCGCAAGAGCGCCAGAGCACGGTTCCAGTATTCGAAGCGCTAACCCCGTTAAGATCGGGGTTCAAATCCCGCCTCTATGGCGGCCTGAATCTTTCTGCTTGTCGATTTTTTTATCCGGGCAACCGAAACCGATTTTTCGGATTGAATATGGGGCGCTGCACGGGGGTGCAGGCGCCCTTTATTTTATCATATCAAGGCAAGGGGGAATATTATGGTTAGGGTCGCCATTGCCGGTGCTTCCGGCTACACCGGATTTGAGCTGTTGCGCATACTCTGCGCTCATCCCTCGGTCAGAATCTCCATAATCACCTCCAGGCAGCAAAAGGGGCAGCGTATTGACGATTTCTACCCGGCCCTGAAGCGCCATTGCGATCTGGTTTTTGAAGACACCGATCCGGAAAAGCTTGCCGCATCATCCGATCTGGTCTTTACAGCCCTGCCGCACCAGGCATCCATGGACATAATTCCGGGCCTGCTGGATCGGGGGGTGAGAGTTGTAGACCTGAGCGCTGATTACCGGCTCAGAGACCCTGAGGTCTACGGAAAGTGGTATACGGCGCACAGAACCCCGGAACTTCTCAAGGAGGCTGTTTACGGCCTTCCCGAGCTCTATCGGGAAAAAATCCGGACCGCTCGGCTTGTGGCAAATCCGGGCTGCTACCCGACAAGCGTTATTCTGGCCACGGCGCCGCTGCTTTGGCGCGGGCTGATTGATCCCGAAACGATAATCGCAGACTCCAAATCGGGGGTCTCGGGGGCAGGGAGAGGAATGGCCCTGGGCGTGCACTTCTGCGAGGTGAACGAGGGCTTTAAAGCATACAAGGTGGCCGAGCACCGGCACACGCCCGAAATCGAGCAGGAGCTGAGCGTTCTCGCCGGAAGACCGGTGACTGTCAGTTTCACCCCGCATCTTGTCCCGATGAGCCGCGGTATCCTGAGCACGGTTTACTCCAGTTTGAAGCCGGGAGTCGGGGCCGCAGACGTAGAGGAGGCATTCGAGAACTATTACAGGGATGAGCATTTCGTCCGCCTCGGCAGTCGGGACCATCTGCCGGTTTCTCTTCAGGTCAGGGGCAGCAATTACTGCGACCTCGGCTGGCGGGTCGATGAGCGGACTCGGCGGTTGATCGTCATCTCCGTTATTGATAATCTCACCAGGGGTGCATCCGGACAAGCCGTTTGCAATATGAATATAATGTGCGGCCTGCCGGAGGACACCGGCCTCAAAGAGGCGCCCTGGCTGCCATAAAACCCAAGTGGCAGGGCTGAGACCCGAGCCCGCCCGCCTAAGTCCTGCGCTCCCGGGTCTTGCCCGCGAGCTGTTTGGCGACCTGACAATGAATGAGCACGATCCTCAAATTGAGCGCAACATAAAACTCGTCCTCGAATACGACGGCTCCGGGTATCATGGATGGCAGCGCCAGGCTGGGTCGCTCTCCATTCAGGAAGTTATCGAGTCGCGCCTGGGGGTCATGCTTGGAAAAAGGGTGGGACTCCGCGCATCCGGCCGCACCGACGCCGGAGTGCACGCAAAGGGACAGGTGGTTAATTTCCATACACGGACAAGCCTAAGACCTGATGAGATCCTGAGGGGGCTCAACAGCCTTCTGCCGGGCGACATTGTTGTGCTGAGCGCAGAGGAGGTGGACGAGTCTTTTCATGCACGCTTTTCAGCCGTGAGCAAGGTGTACGAATATCACATACTGAACCGGCCTGTACCATCGGCGCTTTTGCGCAATTACGCATGGCACGTCCGCCGGCCTCTTGCCGCGGGGCCGATGGAGGAGTGCCTGAAAAGCATTTGCGGACAGAATAACTTCTGTGCCTTCATGGCCTCGGGGTCACAGGCATCTTCGACCGAGCGAAACATGCTCAGGGCCGAACTCGAGCGGCCGCGGCCCGACCGGCTTAAGTTCACATACGAAGCCAACGGCTTCTTGAGGCACATGGTCAGGAACTTGACAGGCACAATAGTCGAGGTCGGAAAGGGAAAGTGGACGACCGCGGATTTTGCGCGCATTATCGGGAGCGCTGACCGCAAGCAGGCCGGGATCACCGCCCCGGGGCATGGTCTGTATCTGATTTCAGTCAATTACCAGCAGAGCGGTAAATAATCTCATTCAGAGGGAATAAAATGAAATTATCCGGAAGAATCGGCAGGATCAAACCCTCAGCTACCCTGTCAATCAACGCCAAAGCCAAAGCGCTCAGCCGAAGCGGCGTCAGCATAATCAATTTCGGTATCGGGGAGCCCGATTTCGATACCCCTCAGAATATCGGCAACGCCGCGATGGAAAGCATCCGCAGGGGCCAGACCCGATATACGGCGGTCGGGGGTATAGACGAACTGAAGGAGGCTGTCTGCAACACCATAAAAGCCGACTATGGCCTCTCCTACGGGCGGGAAAACGTTCTGATCTCGTGCGGCGGAAAACATGCCCTTTACAACCTGTTCATGACCCTGCTGGACCCGGGAGACGAGGTCATCATACCTTCGCCCTACTGGGTAAGTTATCCGGACATGATCGATCTGGCCAATGCCAAACCTGTACCTGTGGCCTGCGCTGAGAAAGACGGATTCATACTCCAGCCCGCAGACCTCGACAGGGCCATCACCCCGAACACGCGGCTCCTGATCCTGAACAGTCCGTCGAATCCAACCGGGAAATATTATGGGCCCGATGAGCTCAAAGCTTTGGC
Source organism: uncultured delta proteobacterium (assembly GCA_963805125.1). Lineage (GTDB taxonomy): Bacteria > Desulfobacterota > Syntrophobacteria > Syntrophobacterales > Syntrophobacteraceae > SbD1. The sequence continues at coordinate 287,761 of CAWDTD010000007.1, forward strand.
CGAAGTGCTTCTGCGCCATGAAAACGTGTTGATCGCAAGCGATGATATCTATTACCGTATTATTTTCGGCGGCCGTAAATGGGTTAACCTGGGCATGGTCGATGAAGGGTTGCGTGAGCGCCTTTTCATAATAAACGGCGTCAGCAAGAGCTATTGCATGACCGGGTGGCGAATTGGCTACCTCATAGGCGACCCGCTGGTTATACGGGCGGCGACGGATTTCCAGAGCCAGGTTACCAGCAATCCTACCTCCATATCACAGTGGGCAAGCGTCGAAGCGCTCACCGGCGATCAGAAGCCTGCCGTGGACATGGCGCAAACCTTCGAAAAACGGTGCAAGCGAGTGCTCGAGCGGATTTCCGACCTGCCGGGGGTAACCTGCCCCGAGCCTGACGGCGCATTTTACGTCTTCCCCAATTTCAGCGCCTATATAGGGAAAAGATTCGGAGCAAGGAGGATAAACGGTTCCCTCGATCTTGCCGACTTTCTGATGGAGGAGGCCCACGTGGCGGCGGTCCCCGGAAACGCTTTCGGCGAAGACAATTGCCTCCGGTTCTCCTATGCTCTCTCGATGGAGGAAATCGAGCAGGGATTCGACGCCGTCAAAAGGGCTTTGGAAAAACTCGGGCAGGGGGTGAATCCCTGAATCTTGGACTGAGGATGAAGCAGATAGAGAAGAGCAGGGAGCACTCACTCGGCAGCAGGGAGCAGGAAGCGGGTAGCAGGAGGAGAAAAGACCATCTCCGCTTCTCGCTGCTTGCTTCCTGCTTCCGCTTCCAGCTTCCCGCTCCTCGCTCCCCGCTTCAGCAGTATTTTTTTCTTCTCCTGATTTGTCTCGTTTTCTTCGTTCCGGGGCTTTCCACAATTCCGCCCGTCGACCGGGACGAATCGAGGTTTGCCCAGGCGACGAGCCAGATGCTCGAGACCCGCGATTTCGTGCTGATTCACTTCCAGGACGAACCCCGCAATAAGAAGCCTATCGGCATCTACTGGCTCCAGTCCGCGAGTGCTGCGCTTTTCGGGACGGGCGGACTTCGAAAAATCTGGCCGTATCGCATCCCATCGCTCCTTGGAGCGATTTTTTCCGTCCTGCTCACGTTTACCATTGGAAAGCGGCTGTTCGGTGACAGGACCGGTCTGCTCGGGGCCGCTCTTGCCGCCGGCTCTGTTCTGCTGGTGATAGAGGCGCATCTTGCGACAACGGACGCCGTGCTGCTCGCAACGATCATGGCCGCCCAGGGCGCTCTGAGCAGGTTTTATATACCCGGCAATGGAAACAAGTCCCTGGCAATCGGGTCAAGGCTGCATTTGCTCCCTTTTTTAAAGCGGAGCACGGGGGATTTTGAGACCCTCGGACCTTTTCTGACCTTCTGGACAGCGCAGGCCGTCGGGATACTCGTGAAAGGCCCGGTCACGCCGATGATCAGTCTGCTTACCATTGGCTGCCTGGCAGCGGCGGACAGGGACGCAAGATGGCTGAAGAATATGAAGCCGCTTGCGGGTCTGGCGATAACGGCCATACTTGTAAGCCCCTGGATGATTGCCATTGCCCTGGCTACAAAGGGCGCTTTCTTTCAGCAGGCGCTGGTGGGCGACCTGCTCAACAAAGTGGCATCGGGTCAGGAATCGCACGGATTTCCGCCGGGCTTCTACCTGCTTCTCCTGCCGTTGACCCTCTGGCCTGCGTCGGCGGTGGCGGGAGTCTCAGTTTTCCGGGCATGGAAATCGCGGTCCGCACCAGCGGTAAGGTTTTGTCTTGCGTGGATAATCCCCGCATGGATTGTGTTCGAACTGGTCCCAACGAAGCTCCCGCATTATGTTTTGCCGCTCTACCCGGCCTTATGCCTCCTGGTCGCGCACACCATAATCTCCAGCGAAGAGGGCAACGCCCCCGAACTAGGCTCCAGACTGGTGAGGATCGGCTATGTTTCATGCCAACTGGTAATTCTGCTGCTTGGCCTCGGAGCCCTTGCCCTCCCCTGGTTCCTGGACCATCGGTTCGAACCCGCAGGCCTGGTCCCGGCGACCGCCGCGATTGCGGGGGCGGTGCTTTCCACCTGGAAGTTTTTCAAGCACCGCTACGTGCACGCCGCTGCTGTCACAATCGCTGCAACTGCGCTCGTCCTGGCGCCTTCACTTCAGTGGATACTGCCCAATGTTAACTGGCTTTGGCTTAGCAGAAATGTCAGCAACGCAGCCAGGCAGCGCGCCGGGGAAAACGTCATGCTCTGTTCTTCGGGTTACGATGAACCCAGCCTCGTTTTCCTGCTTGGAACCCGGACCCTGCTGACCTCTCCGGACGGGGCCGCCGTTTTCCTCCGGAGCAATCCCGGGGCCATGGCCCTGATAGATCGCAGGGGAGATAACGAGTTCAAGAGGAAGACAAAAAATCTCGGTTTGAACGTAAAACCGGCCGGCGCATTTTATGGGTTCAACTATTCAAAAGGTCGGATTATGCTCTTGCGGTTGTATGTCGGTGATAAAAACATGGATGAATCGGAAAATAGATGAAAGAGAAAAACGTTGGCGAGCGCATGAAAAACACAATTGCTCTCATGGTGATTCTCTTGATCTGGCCGCTTGCTTCGCCCTGCTTTGCACAGCAGACCAGGCCTCTTCCGGTGTATCCCCAGAGCAAGCCGGCGCGGCCGGACGTCTCAGCGAGTGAAAGGGCCAGGAAGCTCTACGAACTGGCAAGGAAAGAAAACCGGGTGCTTCGTTGGGACAGTTGCCTTGCCAGGAAGGCTGTCCAGCGGGCCAAGCAATTGGCGGCTGCGCACTATTTTGAACATGAGGACCCGAAAACGGGCAAAAACCCGGTCTGGAAGACGATCCGCACATGTATTCCCGCCAAAAGCAGAAGGTCCAACATCCGGGCGGGCGAGAACCTGACAAAAGGCATTGATACTCCGGCCAATATTCACAGGATGCTCATGGAAAGCCCCACCCACCGGGCAAACATCCTTGACCGGCGCTTCAACCATCTCGGAGTCGGCTGTTATGATGCCATCTGCGTGGAGCTGTTCGCCGGCTATTAGCCGGGCAGATCTCTCGTTTTTTCCCAATCCCGCCTAACCCATCAAAACCATAGACCATGCCTTGGACGATGTACTGCGCGGAGCGCGGAAGGCCGACCGCTCATTGTCGACAGCCCGGTTCCCAACGGTCCCCGCTGGTTCCCAACGCGAGACGGGGCTTGCAGCGGGAGGCCTTCTTCGCGGCTTCGCGCAATACGAACGCAACTTGGTATAAAACATTGCCGGCAGATCGACCGCCACCAGGCAAACTCTGGACAAGTTCACATGTCGCAGGTATCATCTCGTCTGTTCACTGTTCACGGTTCATAAGGGGGCAAGATGATAATCGGTCTCGACGTTGGGGGAACTCACACGGACGCTGTGCTGATCGGAGAGGGCCGAATTTTGCGCCAGGCCAAGGTCCCAACGGACCATTCCAATCTATTCGACTGCGTGTGGACCGCACTGGACAAAGTAACCGGAGATGTGCCGCCGAAGGCGATCCGCCGCGCAGTTCTGAGTACAACTCTTACCACCAATGCCATTGCTGAAGGAAAGCTCGCAAAGACCGGCGTGGTTGTATCGGCAGGGCCCGGCATAGATCCGACCGATTTCCGGATCGGCAGTCATTATCATTGCGTATCGGGATCGATCGACCATCGCGGACGAGAGATACAGCCTCTGGATGAGCGGGAAATCGAAGAGATAGCCGGAAGACTTCTTGCTGAAGATGTCCGCCAGGTTGCCGTAATATCAAAGTTTTCAGTGCGAAATCCGAAGCACGAACTCAAGATGGCGGAGATTTTGCGCCGTTCGTGCGGCCATGTAGTTCAGGGTCACCGCATTTCCGCAAACCTGAATTTCCCCCGCCGAATCGCCACGGCATGGCTCAACGCTGCTGTTCACCCCGTTCACAGGCTGTTTTTCGAGGCGGTCGGGGATTCGCTGAAAAAGAAAGGTTTCGAAATACCCATCTTCGTGCTCAAGGCCGACGGGGGAACGATGAGATTCGAAGCCTCCATCGATGTGCCGGGGCAAACGATCCTCTCCGGCCCTGCGGCAAGCGTAATGGGCGCCCTCCCCTTCGCTTCGAGCGCCGGAGACACTCTCGTCCTCGATATCGGAGGCACAACGACCGACATGGCCGTACTCGTCGGCCGGGTTCCGCTGCTCGAACCGCTTGGGGGCGAGATCGGAGGACACAGAACACTCATACGCTCTCTAAAGACCAGGTCGATTGCACTCGGGGGTGACAGCGTCGTAGGAGTGGTGGACGGCGAGCTTCTGATCGGCCCCGAACGCCACGGCCCGGCGATGGCTTACGGAGGTCCATCTCCAACGCCGACCGACGCTCTTTTCGTCCTCGGAAGAGCGCTGAACGGGGACGTCGATGCATCCCGGCGCGGTTTGCATCCCATTGCCCATCGACTTGGGATTACGCTTGAAGAGGCCGCCGGCCGGGTTCTGGATTTATCGTGCGAAAAGATAATTCTCGCCGCCCGCAAGATGATCGAAGACATCAACTGCAAGCCGGTCTATACGGTAAAAGAGCTGCTGTCCGGCTACAAGGTCAAGCCCGTTGAAATCCTGGCGCTCGGGGGTCCCGCGCCTTTTTTTGCCACCCACATTGAAAAGCTTGCGCGAATTCAGACCAGCGCAGTGCCGCAGTGGCACGTGGCCAACGCCGTGGGGGCGGCCATGGCCAAAAATACGAGCGAAGTAACTCTTTTCGCCGATACCGAAAGAGGCGTGGCCCTGGCTCCCGAAGAAGAATTCAGCCGCCAGGTCGGCAAGGATTTCGACCGGGATGCCGCAATCTCGCTTGCCTTTGAGCTGCTTAGGAAAAAGTGCGTCAAAGCCGGCGCATCGGAATCCGAACTCGATCTGGAGGTAGTCGAGGACATTCAATTTAACATGGTAAGAGGTTTTTATACCGCAGGGCGAAACATCCGCGTAAAGGTCCAGACCAGGCCCGGGCTGATCCCGGAGTATCAGGAACTGGCGCAGTCAATGTTCAACTATTGTCCTCTCCCGGGGGCTATTTAGTTTCCATCCGGTGTTTCCGGATGGCCACAATTTAAGGCTGAGAAAATGCTCTCATCAACGACCAGAACCGGCCTCGTATTCTTTCCCGCTTTCGACTGGGCGATTCACCCGACGCATCCCGAACGTGAGGAACGCCTCCTCTACACACAGGACCAGGTATTCGAGGAGGGTATTCTCGACATTGAGGGGATCGTGGAATTCAAGCCTGACATCGCCACGATAGAAGACATTCAACGCGTTCACTTCTGCGTTCCGGACGAGCTGAGCGTAATCACCGAATCGCACCTCATAAGCGCCGGGGGCGCCAAGAAAATCGGCATAGAGGTTCTCGAAAAAAATATCGCTCGCGGTTTTGCTCTGGTTCGTCCGCCCGGCCATCATGCGATGAGGGTGGTACACGGGGCTCGAGGCTTCTGCAACATCAATATCGAAGCCATCATGATCGAATACCTGCGCCAGACTTACGGCGTAGATCGCGTGGCGATAGTGGATACCGACTGCCACCATGGTGACGGCACCCAGGACATTTACTGGCACGACCCTGACACGCTCTTCATATCCGTGCATCAGGACGGACGCACCCTGTATCCCGGCTCCGGATTTCCACCAGAGTTTGGCGGCCCAAACGCCGCCGGAACAACGATCAATTTGCCGCTGCCTCCCCAGAGCTCCGAAGAAGGGTTTCTCTATGTGCTCGAAAACGCAATCCTGCCCATGCTGCGAAGAATTCAAACCCGATCTGATCGTGAACTCCGCCGGCCAGGACAACCACTATTCCGACCCGATCACTAACATGAGTTTCTCCGCGCAAGGCTACGCCGAACTAACCAGCCGCCTCAAGCCTCACATTGCCGTTCTCGAAGGCGGATATTCGATAGAGAGCGCCCTGCCGTACGTGAATGTGGGGATCATCCTGGCACTGGCCGGGCTCGATTACAGCGGGATTCGCGAACCCGATTACGACCCGGACAGACTGCGGCAGGGGCCGGAGATCACGCGGCACATCCAAAGAGTGGTAAAGGAAGCGCTCGAAATCTGGAAGCAGGGCCCCGGTATTCGGGAAGACAACCGCAACAAGGGCAAAGGGTTCGAGCGGGATCGCCGGATATTCTACGATACGGACCGGATAGTCGAAATCCAGCAGGAAGCGATCCGTGCCTGCCCGGATTGCAGCGGTCTTCTCACCATAGACTCCCAAACCGACAGCGGCCGCAGAATCTTTGCCGTGCACATCCCGCGCAAAGCCTGCAAAGAATGCAGGGAAGCCGGTTACAAAACATATGACTCGACCGACATAAGGAGATATAATCGGATTTATCTCCAGGATCGGACTTCCGACCAATATTTTTCGAGAAAATAGTCATTTTCAGCATGATACCTCTTTTCATAAAGAATTTCACTTTGGAGCAGCTTGAGGCGTGGGTGCACACTCTCGGCGAGAAACCCTTTCGCGCCCGGCAGCTTTTCAGACATCTTTATGCACGAAATGTCTCATCCTGGAGCCAATGCACGGACCTGAGCCGGGCGTTTCGCGCACAGCTTGAATTTGTCTCGACCCTTGACGCTCTTGCCGTTTCCCGGATCGATGAAGCCCCTGATGGGACCCGCAAATACCTGTTTCGCCTTCATGACGGCAATTTCATCGAGTCCGTGCTCATTGCCGACCCGCCAAGGTGTACGCTCTGTGTGTCCAGCCAGGTCGGGTGCGCGCTCGGGTGCAAGTTTTGCCTGACCGGAAGCATGGGGTTCAAACGCAATCTGGAGACAGCCGAGATAGTTGACCAGGTATGCCATGGGCTTCGAGACCCGGAGTTGGGGTCACGAATAAACAGCCTGGTATTCATGGGAATGGGAGAGCCGCTGGCAAACTATGACGAAGTTGTCCGGGCTATCCGCATCATAACGGACCCGAACGGACTGATGTTCTCACACCGGCGGGTGACCCTGTCGACCGTCGGGCTTATCCCCCAGATGCGGCGCCTGGGAATGGAAACGTCCGTAAATCTTGCGGTGAGCATTCATGCGGCGGATGATGAACTAAGAGATGAACTCATGCCGGTAAACAGGACATATCCGCTTGCCGAGCTTATGCGAGCCTGCCGCGAGTATCCGCTTCCGCCCAGAAAGCGGATCACTTTCGAATACATTCTGCTTGACGGAGTAAATGACAGCCCCCAACAGGCAAGGGAACTCGTCAGGCTTCTGGAGGGCGTTCGGGCAAAGGTAAACCTTATCGCTTTCAACCCGCATCCGGGGTCTGCCTATCGGACTCCACCCCTGGAGAGAATCCTGGGGTTTCAGGATGTCTTGCGAAAAGCGAATCTAACTGCGATAATCCGCAAAAGCCGTGGAAATGAAATAAGCGCCGCCTGCGGCCAGCTTGCGGCAAAACCGGCCGAAGGTTGAAGGGCGGGAACACCGCTTTTGCCGGAACTTGCTTGGGACCTGATTTTAGTAAACAAAACGGCTTGATCCCCGTGATCGTCCAGAGCTTCGAGAACGGGAAGGTGCTCATGTTGGCGTACATGAACGAACTCGCCTGGAACAAGACTGTCGAAACCGGAAAAGCCCACTATTGGAGCAGGTCCAGGCAGAAGCTCTGGATGAAAGGCGAAGAATCGGGAAATATTCAGCTCGTTCGCGAGATTTTGATCGACTGCGACTCCGATACCATTCTGCTTAAGGTTGACCAGATAGGGGGAGCGGCTTGCCATACCGGTTTTGAAAGTTGCTTTCACCGATTTTTCAGGGACGGCCGTTTTGAAGTGCGGGGAGTTCGAGTCTTTGACCCCCGGGAGGTTTACAAGAAGTGAAACAGCTCATACTTGGCATTCCGAAGGGAAGTCTCCAGGAATCCACCCTCAGGCTATTTCAGCAATCCGGCTGGAAAATATCGCTTTCCGACAGAAACTATTTCCCGGAGATCAACGATCCGTGCATCAGTTGCTCGATCTGCCGCGCCCAGGAAATGTCGCGCTACGTTGAGAACGGTACTTTCGACGTCGGACTCACCGGCCGCGACTGGATCATGGAAAATGACTCGAAAATCCATGTCGTAGCCGACCTGGTCTACTCGAAAGTGAGCCAGCGGCCCGCCAGGTGGGTCCTGGCCGTGCCGATGGACTCCGCCGTCCAAAGCGAAAAGGACCTGGAGGGCAAAAAAATCGCCACCGAACTGGTCAACTTTACCCGGCGCTACTTCGAGTCGAAGGGCATCAGGGTAGAGGTGGAGTTTTCCTGGGGCGCCACGGAGGCAAAAGTCATTTCGGGCCTTTGCGACGCTATTGTGGAAGTCACTGAAACAGGCTCGACAATGCGCGCAAACGGCCTCAGGATCGTTGACGAATTGATGCAGTCCAATACGCAGCTCATCGCCAACCTCGATGCATGGCAGGATCCCTGGAAACGCGACAAGATCGAGCACATCTCGCTGCTGCTCCAGGGTGCGTTGCGCGCCGAAGGTCTGGTAGCCCTCAAGATGAATGTGCCAAAGGGAAAAATCGAGGGCGTCATAGAGATTCTGCCAAGCTTGAATGCTCCGACAATCGCCAACCTGTACCAGTCCGACTGGCTTTCAGTGGAGACCGTGGTATCGAAGAGCCAGGTCCGCGAACTCATACCCAATTTGATCAAAAGAGGCGCCGAAGGGATTATTGAATATACCCTGAACAAGGTGATCTAGAGATGAGACTACTCGCGCTTTTGTATGCCGTTCTTTTTGTGGTGATCTCAGGCTGCGCCACCACCTCCCGGCAACCAGCGCATTCGGCCGGCCATCTCCAGGATATGGGCGAGAAATGCCTGGCGGCCGGGGAGACGGCGAACGGCACTGAAATACCTCACTGAAGCAGCGGAGAAAAAGCCCAACGACGCCACCATAGAGTACGATCTCGCACTTGCGTACAACCAGCGCGGGTTGGAGGACAAAGCGTTTTCACATCTGCAGAACGCATTGAAGATTAAACCCGCCTACCCCGAAGCACTGAATACATTAGGCTATATCTACGCCACACGCGGGCAGTTCGAACTCGCCCGGGGAGCATTCCAGAAGGCGCTCGACGATCCCTTTTACAAGACCCCCCAGTTTGCCGCGTACAACCTTGGGAGGCTTTACGAAAAAAAAGGCGATATCGAAAGCGGCCTGTCCTGGTACCAGCAGGCTGTAAAGTTCGATAAGAATTATGGGATGGCGTGGTTTCGGATGGGGCAGATTCTGGAACAGTTGCAAAGAGCCGATGAGGCCCGGCACGCATACGGGAATGCGGTCCGCGCATCACCCGATCTGGCCGAAGCCCATCTGCGCTTCGGCATTCTGAGCTACCTGGCTGGAGATTTGGGAGCCGCCCTTCACTCGCTTAGCCGGGTTGGCAAAATTGCCCCCAATACCGATATGGCCGATGAAGCCCGAAAGTACCTCGAAAAGGCCGATGCCGCCGCCCGGATAGGAACGACCCGTTCCCATTCCTCATCCTACGTTCATCCCGGCGAAATCGAAGTCCTCTCGAACGAAGACCTCAAACACAAGCAGATGAAAGAGGAACTCCCGGCGAAGGCGACGACATACCCCGCCCTCACGGCGCAGCCGGCGCCTTCCTCAGCGCAGGATGACATGGTGAAATCTGCGCCCGCCCCGGTCCAGGGAGAGATCGCCGGAGAAACTGAGGGGCCTGCGGCCAAAGAAGCCCCCGTCCCAAACGATGGAGGCGCCCCGGCTCAGGCAAACATCCCCAGGGGTCCTGTATCGCAATCCTATCGATACATGGTGCAGCTTGGCTCATTTGTGGACAGGCAGAAGGCCGAGGAGACAAAAACCCACCTCGAGGCAAAAGGCTACAGAGCAGTCGTTAAAACCCTGAAACACCCGGTGCTCGGAAAGGTTTTCGTCATTCAGCTCCAGCCGGTCAACAGCGTTTCCAAAGCCACCACATTGATGACCCAACTCAGTGGCGAAATCGAGGGCGAGCCGGTGATCATTAAAGTGCCATCGCGATGAACGGCAGCGGAAAGCAGAAATCGGGCATCAGGTTACGGAAATCCGACATCCGGAAGCTGACATCCGTAACGCTCCCTGCTCCCGGCTACAGGAGACCTACGTGATCTGCAAAAGACTGGAGCAAATGACTTCATTCATTGTCATGGACGTTCTGGAACGCGCCCAGGAAATGGAGCGAGCCGGAGAATCCGTGATTCACCTGGAGGTTGGCGAGCCTGATTTCAATACTCCCGAAGCCGTAAAAAACTCGGCGATAGAGGCCCTTTCCAGGGGCGATACCCATTATACGCACAGCCTCGGGACCATCGCGCTGCGCGAGGCTATCTGCAACTATTATGAGCAGACGTACGGCCTTCGGAGCATCGATCCCAACCGGGTGATAGTTACATCCGGGACCTCCCCTGCCTTCCTGGTAGCAATGAGCGCCATTCTGGAGTGCGGGGAAGAGGTAATACTGTCCAATCCTCATTACTGCCTGCCATCCGAATTTCGTGCGTTTCCTCGAAGCGGTCCCTAAGATGATTCCGGTCTATGAGGAAGACGGTTTTCAGTACAGGCCGCGAATCCATAAAGGCCGCGCTTACTCCGCAAACGAAGGCAATCCTTATAAATTCGCCCGCAAACCCGACCGGAAACCTGCTCGAGGCAGACCGGATGGCCGAAATCGCCGATATGGGCAGACTGATCCTCAGCGACGAAATTTATCATGGTCTCGTATATGAGGGCCGCGCGCGGTCAGTGCTGGAATTTACCGAAAACTGCATCGTCTTCAACGGCTTTTCCAAGCTTTTCGCTATGACGGGATGGCGGCTCGGATACCTGATAGCGCCCCGGTACATGATCCGCCCGATACAGAAAATGGTGCAGAATTTCTTTATCTCTGCAAATTCCGTCGCCCAGGCCGCAGGCTACACGGCGCTCACAGACCCGAGCGTGGCCGAAGAGGTCGCGAAAATGCTCGAAACATACAATCAGCGCAGGCAATATATGGTTGCCCGGCTGCGGGAGATCGGGTTCGGGATAACGGTTGAGCCGACGGGGGCCTTCTACGTCTTTGCCAATGCGCGCCGGTTTACTGAGGATTCTTATTCCTTCGCCTTCGAAGTTCTCGAAAATGCAAAGGTCGGTATAACACCCGGAGTGGATTTCGGATCGAACGCCGAAGGCTACGTGCGCTTCAGCTATGCCAATTCGCTGGACAACATCAGGGAGGGACTCGATAGAATCGAGCGCTACCTGAATGCAAGGAAGCAAGGAGCGGGGGCTGGGGGGACAGGGAAGCGGGAGTGAAGAAGCAGGAAGCGGGAAGCGAAAAGCGGAAAAATGGAAGCGGGAAGCGGGAAGCGGGAAGCGGGAATAAGAGCTCTTTGGCCCCTGCTCCCAGCTCCCTGCCCCCGCCCGTTGCCCCTGCCCTCCGCTTCCCGGATGCTTTGGTCATAACGTCGGCCGAATTCATCACATCCGCCGTGCGTCCCGAGCAGTACCCGCGGGATGAATTGCCCGAGGTGGCGTTCGCCGGCCGGTCAAACGTGGGCAAATCAGCACTCATCAATTGCCTGGTCCAGCGGAAAAAATTGGTCTGGACAAGCCGCACCCCGGGCCGCACTCAACTCATCAACTTTTTCAAAATAAATGATTCTTTCCTGTTCGTGGACCTGCCGGGATATGGATATGCAAAGGTATCCCAAAGCCTGCGCGCAACTTGGGGGCCGATGATCGAGACCTATTTCGATTCGCGCCAAAACCTCCGGGGGATCGTCCAGATAATGGATTTGCGCCATCCGCCCACCCCCGATGATATAAGCCTTTGGTCCTGGCTGAAGGAGAAAAAAATGCGGGCAATCCCCATCCTGACCAAGGCCGATAAACTTTCCCGGACAAAATGGAACCCCCTCGCCCAAACCGCCGGGCGGATTCTCGGAATATCGTCCGGCCGATTTCATCGTCTTTTCAGCACAAACCCGGCAGGGCAGGAACGAACTACTCGACAGAATCGAGGAGCTCATCGTGTGAATTGCTAAGCTTCGGTATCACGTGCGGCCCCCATTATTTGTTCCTTTTGGGCTTCAATTCTTTTCGCAACATCTCGCCCCACTTCGAGGATTTCCTTCGCGATAGTGGGTTCTTCTCCCAGAAATATTTGCAACCCGGCGACCAGCGGTTCCATAAGGGAGGCGCTTGAACTCTTTCTGAGCGCATTAAGGGCCTCCGCAGGGTAGCCTGAGGCAGCGGTAAATATGAAAAAGTCGGTTATGTGGCCGACAGCGCTCTCAAGGTTTTCTGTACGTGCCAGAAACCGCGATATGAGATCCAGGGCTTCTTTCCAGTTTCCGATAGAGGCTAATAGACGAGCGATGGTGAGACGCTCATGCCACTCTTCCGGTCCTTTTTCTATCGCCCCTTTAACCCACGCTGCCACTTGAGGATAGAACTCGCGCGGAGCTGAATCGACAAAAGCACATGCAGCATCTATTAGGCTGGCTGGAGATCTATTTGCTCTTTCAATATACTTCTGGGCGGTTTTGAGCGCAGAATTAGGATCGTCCAAGTTTTCCAATTGCAGTTTCATGAGATGTTGCCACACAAGATTATTCGTGTCGTCCAGTTCAAGTGCCTTCAGGTAAGCAGCTTGTGCTTCGTTATACCTCCCCAACTTTTGATGTAATAGCTCTCCGAGCTTAGCCCAGCCCCCTGCAACACTTGGGTCCAGTCCGAGGGCCTTCCTATAGGCTTCTTCGGCTTCTTCATACCTGCCAAGCTTTACATGCAGCAATAGGCCAAGCTTCCCCCAGCCCCCCGCAACACTTGGGTCTAGTTCGAGAGCCCTCCGGTAAGCTCCCTCAGCTTCTTCATACCTCCCAAGCTTTTCATGCAGCAGTACACCAACCAACCCCCAACCAGCCACAAAACTCGGGGCTAGCTGAATGCCCTTCCTGTAAGCTGCTTCGGCTTCTTCATACCTCCCCAGTTTCTCATGCAGCAGTAGGCCAAGCGCGCGCCAGCCCAGCGCAACACTTGGGTCTAGTTCGAGAGCCCTCCGGTAAGCTCCCTCAGCTTCTTCATACCTACCAAGCTTTTCATGCAGCAGTAGACCAAGCATCATCCAGCTCGCCGCAAAACTTGGGTCTAGTTCGACGGCATTCCGGTAGGCAGCTTCGGCTTCTTCGTACCTCTCCAGCTTTTCATGCAGCAGTAGACCAAGCATCACCCGGTACCATGCTGCATTAGGTTCCAGTTCGATGGCTTTGCCATAAGCTGCCTCAGCTTCGTGGTGTCGGCCGCTTTCTACGTGGAGCACTCCGGCCAGGCCTCCCCAAGCCTCGGCACTCTTTTCATCAAGTTTAATAGCCTCCCGGTAAGCTCTCTCTGCCTCCCGGACACGGCCTACACTTTGCCGCAGTTCGTTTCCAAGCGCGACCCAGGAGGCTGCGTCCCGTGGTTTCTTTCCGGCAATTCCCCGCGCCTTTCTTTTCACTTTCGGCGCTGTCCTCGCCTGAGCCTCTTCAAGCGAGGCCGATTTCACCAAATCGAAGGATTCTTTTAAGGTTGTCGGTATGTCCGGCATTTGGAAAAAATGCTCGGGGGTTATCATTAGTATTTTATCTTTCAACTCTTTCGACGGGATCTTGTGGAGAAGTGTCTCGTAAGCCAGGTAATGGTCCTCTCGCAGGTTGCCATCCAGCCTGTATGTTTCTTCCGCGATAGAGACGCATGCTCTCACGAGATCCTCTCTTTCGTAAAACTGGATCATGAAATTGACCACCGCCCAGATGCGGCCCGAAGCTCCGCCCCGCCGTCGCATGAGGTGGTAGATGTTGTACATGCGCTCCGCGACCTGGTACCGTTTTTTGCGTCCGTTTTCCTCAAAAGCGACCACAGCACCGCGGGATATCAGGCGGTTGAGGAGCGAGCTTGTCTTGTTCACATCGACCCTGGCGGCCTTTGCGGCCTCGCGGGCGGAAACCGGGTCCCACAGGTCGGCAAGAGCGACAAAGACCTTCCGCTCCAGGGCGGGAAGGCCATCCAGGTGGCTTTTGAAGTATTCCGTGTGATCGTCCACAAGCTGTGTAAGGTCGAGCATCAGTTCACGAAAGGATGTTTTGGCCGCAAAGTTGGCAATGATCGACAATAGCCGGGGGTTGCCGCCGGTAAGGATTTCAATTGGGCGGACACGGGCTTCAGAGAGATCTTCTTTGGTTATTGCCGACCACATGGTGCGACAGTCGTTTGTGTTCAGGGGCTTGAGATCATGAATCCTAAACAAATCGTACATCGCCTTTCCCGCGTTCTCTATTTCTTCAAACCGGCTGGTCGCTGTCCCAAGAAGCATGAGGCGGGGTTCGTTAAGAAGTGCATGGCGCAGCACCCATGCGTCGTCGCCTGCTATTTGTTCTCCCAGGATCGTGTTTAGGTTTTCAACCACGAGAAGTATGCGTTTGCCTTGCTCGTCGGCAAAATCCATCAATTGAGCAAAGGCGCGTTGTCTCAAACGAGCCTCGTCATTCTCTGATCTCAGTTCTAAATAAGTTCGGCGCCACCTGTCCTGCTTTGTCTCTTCCGCCAGATGAAACAGCGCTTCAAGCCAGAATTCCCCGGGAGAACAGACCTCGTAGCTGTCTTCGCCGAAAACGATCGGGTGCCACCGCTGTGCAAGCTCCGCATCATGCCTGGCCTCCGCCACAGTACGCAGGACAAGGGTAGTCTTGCCCACGCCTCTGGGGCCGACAACAAGGATATGGCTGTTGGATTCACCCGTATTGTACCGGATGGTTTCCACGATTAGCTCCAGGTCTGCATGGCGCACCACAAAGGATTCCAGCAGCTCATCCGGGCTTAGAAAAGCAGGGTTGTACTTCATAAGGCGCTGGTTCATCATGGGTCCTTCCTTACCGAGATGGGTGTGTAGAAGGACTCGAAACGAGCTTTCCACCAGTCGCGCAGTAAATTTGAAACGAATTGATATCTCGTGCCCACCTTCCGCAGGTAACCGTCGTGCTCGAAGATCTCCAGAATTTGTCTGAGAACCTCCACGGGAGTCTGGTTTTCGAGAGGGTATTGCTGGCTAATATAGGTCGCTGCGTTCACGGTGAGCTCACCTACCACGGCGGTTTCCGTAAGAAGTTCCAGCGCTAGAGGGTATAATTCTTCGCCGAGCACCATTTTCAATCGCTCTTCCAGGTGGCTTAATTCGGCGTGGCCCCTCACCCCCAGCATTCGGGTTTGATAAACCTCATCCACGAGATCGCTAGAAACCTCGTTGTGTTTTTGATGCTTGCAATCCGTGTAGATCGCATCGAAAAAAGTCTGAACATGATGAGGAATGCAACACCCAAGCTTGCCTGTAATCTTTTCGCATACGCCTTCCTGAAACCGGATCCCGTATTGATTTGCGAGCGCAAGCAGGCACTCGACTGTTGTATCCGTTTCCCAGGGTGGAAGCTCGAATGGAGAAAAAGTATTGAGGGTGGCGCTCAAGTTAGCTTGCCTAAGGATTGTTCCTATCCCGATGGACCCTGTCAGGACAATCCGGAGTTTTCCTTTGTGCCGAATGCTATTGTCTCTAAGCCAGGACATAAAGGTATCTACGTCCCGAATTCTCTCAGGAGTAATCTTGTAATCGCTCCCTTTGAGCATGCGATTCACCAGGATCGCTACTTCATCGAAGAAAATAATGACCGACCGGTCAGAATTGGCGAGGTTATCCAATAATCTATCGCCTTTGTCTTTCCAGTCACCTGATGTCAGGCCGCTCCGGAGCGTGACCGTAAGATCATCAATTTTTAGCGACTCAACAGTGTCTTTCGCCGAACAGATGACATTGCGAAACATCTCCCATGTCTTTTCCCAGAGTCGCCTGTGAGGTTGGGTGGCCACACTCAGCTCCACCACCGCATCAGCGGGTGAGAAAGATTTTTCCAGATCTACATGCAGGCATATGTATTTCCCACCGATCCTCCGCGCAACTTCGCGCATGAGGCTGGTCTTACCGATCCTGCGCGGGGCAACAATAACAACGTGGGCCCCCTCGTCCAGAAGTTCGGTGAGCTTTTCGACCTCATGCTCTCTGTCCCAAAATTTATCCCCTTCCACCCAGTTTCCATGGCCCAGCTTCAGCTTCTTTTCCATCCCGGGACCTCCCAACAATATTGTTGCCAACAGTTTTGTTGGGATATTACAACCTGAATTGCGGGTTGTCAAGACCTAAAACAAACCTGTTGCCAACAAATCTGTTTGCAAAGAGGCCTTTGAGAGATTTGAAGCTTTTGGGGGAATCTATGACGGCCTATGAGGTTCGGACTTTTTGAAAGGAAAACTGGAGTTGGTAAGAGTCGGCGGGGTTCTTTTCGCCAAAGCCACCCTTCTGCCCGGGTGGAAGTGGTCGGAGTGCGTCAAACCGATCGTCGGGACCAGAAGCTGCATGGCCCCGCATACTGAGTACCATGTCTCGGGCCGGCTGCGTGTGGTGATGGGTCATGGAAGCAAAGACGAATTCGGACCGGGAGATGTCAGCGGTATTCCTCCAGGGCACGACGCCCAGGTTGTCGGAGATGAACCGGTGGTGATGATCGGCGTAACCGGAATGGCGCATTACGCAAAAGAAGCGTCCGTTCAAGAACGCGCCGCACGAACGGGAAAAGCGGGGAGCAAGAGAAAAGTCAAGTGAGGGCTAGGGGTCTTTTTCAGTTCTCTGCCTTCCCTCTTCTTGCCCCCTGCTTCCAGTCTTGTCAATTATAGCTTTTCTGCTCGGCCCCGATTTTGCGGATTTCTTCACGGGCCCTTTCGTAGAACTCGCTTTCTCCGATTTCGCCGTGTACGAACTGCTGCCAGGTAGCGAAATTCTTAAAAAAGCATAAGCTCATGCCGGAATCCACACATGCCTTCCTGTAAATCTTGTTGGCAATCCTCACTTTTTCGCCCAGTGGACCGTCTTTCGGCGGTTCCGGGCGATCCTCGTCCTCGTCGTGGCGCAGGTATTTGCCGAACGTCTGGTCCAGTTCTGCCAGTTCCTCCTTGGCCTGGTCGCAAAGCTGGGCCTCTGTTATTTCGCCCTTCAAAAACTTTTGCCAACCCGGCATCTCTTCCCAGCAACAGACCTTTATACCTTCCTGTTCGTGCCCGTCACAATAAGTCTTGTTAGCCTTCTTTATGCGCTCCTTCATACTCTCATATCCCCCGTTCAGCTCTTTTCGAAATACGGCATAATGGGACTCTTCAAGTTCCTATTATCTACGAATCGGTTCGCCTTCTCAATAAAAACGTGGTTGGATATTCACTAACACTTATGCGGCGTCCCGATATCGAGTGCCGGTAATGTCGTTTTGACATGTTTGCATCCTATACTCTTTACGGTCGGCCTTCCCGACCGATTTCCATCCGAGCAGCCTTTCAGGAATATCTTCCGTGAGTTCGGGCATTCAATGCCATATCCGGGATCCTGGATGTGCTCTCCTTTGCATAGTGGGCATTTTCCCGGCGACGTAAACCGGTTCCTGCACTACTGATTGCTCACATTGTGAAGAATGGTACAATCTCCGCCATACAGCATCAAGCCTGATGGTTGAGCGGTTGATATGTTCGTGTGTTATGTCCCTGCGCCTCCGGTGAATGACATTTATAAACACAAATGTTTATAAATCTCTTGACATCATAAGCAAATCCGTTTATATAAATTTATGAACTCGAACCAATTCAAAGCATAGCTAAAGAAGCAAGGTTGCACATTCGAGACGAAGGCGGGCACCGGTCACATTATTGCCCGCCTGGGTGACAAGAAAGCGGACTTGCCCATGCACGGCGGCAACAAGGAACCCGGCACGGGATTGGTCGAGAAAATCAAAAAGCAGCTTGGATTGAAGTAGGAGGCCTGTCATGTTGATCTATCCAGTCCATCTTGAGCCCGACGACAACGATACGATACTTGCCACATTTCCCGATGTTCCAGAGGCAGTAACCTTCGGAGATGATGAGGCCGACGCCAGGGGTCACGCTGTCGGCGCCCTCACTGCCATCTTCTCAGCCTATATGGACGACCGTCAGCGTATCCCCATGCCCTCTCCCCTCAAAGGGCGACCCGGAGTGATCCTTCCCGTAGGACTTTCGGCAAAAATTCTTTTGTGGAACGCTATGCTTGATGCAGGTCTTCGCAAAGCAGACCTGGCCCGCAAGCTCAACCTCTCCCCAACGGTAATAGACCGCCTGTTAAGCCTTACCCATGCCAGCCGCATTGAGCAGATCGAAACGGCCCTGGCGGCATTGGGCAAGAAACTGGTTGTTGGCGTGCGTGAAGCGGCTTAGTGTGCTTTCCGGGTGTGTGCATAGGGCGGCCTTTGCATAATCGCCCTACGCCGATACCAACTCTTTTACACTGATAAATAGGCGTTCTGGAAGGCACAATGAGGACTTTTATGGAAAAAACACACCCCCGCTGCCAGCAAGAAAGCACACTCAGCCCGCCGGTTCGAATGAAGTTCCAGATGATAGGTGACACTTGGCCTGGTACGACTCCGTATCGCTGCCGACTGTGATCGCTGCCAACTTGCAACTCTGCGATCAAATCGGAGCTAATAGTTGAAACGCTGATTTCAGGACGCCGAATGTGACCCGATTCAATGGTATGGGAAATGGGGAAGGTAACCACAAAGAAGTCATCCATGAAAATCGGACAAAATGATCTCTGCATCTGCGGCAGCGGAATCAAATACAAAGATTGCTGCGCCAATAAGCTGAAAGTTGATCAGCGAGCCAGGCTTGGTGCAGTAATGGACGAAATGAGAGCGCTGCTCGAAGGTCGGAGCTTTGCCTCGCTGGAAGAGGCCAACGCCTTCTTGAGCCAGCATATGCAACAGCGTAACCAGGCGCCCAAAGATGACTTCGACGGCCTGTCATCGGAACAAATGCACCGTTTTCTGCATTTCCCTTTCGAGTCGCCCCATCTGGTCAGTTTCCCGTCCTGTCTCGATGTTGCCCCGGAAGCCCCGATCCTTACCCTATTCAGCCTGTTGGCTGAAGTCCTCGGCGATGAGGGCGTAAAGGCGACCTCCACTGGCAAATTCCCGCGTAAGTTATGCAGGGACATTGCCATGGCATATCTGGGAGAGGAGAAGTACCGGGAAACCTTCCGTTATGGCGAACTCCGCTCGGAACCGGAATTCTTCGATCTGCATGTCACCCGGTTGGTGTCCGGGTTGAGCGGATTCGTCAGAAAGTACAAGGGGAAGTTCATCGTTAGCAGTGAGTGCAGGAAACTGATGAGTAAACATGGGCTGGCCGGCATTTATCCGCGGCTTTTACGGGAATTTGCCACCAGGTACAACTGGGCCTATCGGGGCGGCTTACGTGCAATCCCCCTTATCCAGCAATCTTTTCTGTTCACCCTCTTTCTACTTAAGAAACATGGGACGGAGTGGCAAACAAGCCGGTTCTACGAGGACTGGTTCCTGCGCGCATTCCCAACGGTGCTGCAGGAGATTTCGCCTTTTGGAGATTACTACTCGCCGGAACAGATCCTGCGCAGTTGTTATTCGCTGCGCTGCCTTGAAAGCTTTGCCGCCTTCATGGGGCTGGCCGAGATTCAGCGCGACTCCGCCAAGCGATATGATGGTGATTTCCGTTTAAGAAAACTTCCCCTTCTTGATCATGTTGTCCAGTTTCATCTGTGAGGTAAAAAATGGCCGGGAAGAAAAAACCGGCTGATCCCCTGAACGATTTGTTGGAAGCGGCCAAGCCGGAGGCGTTGATCGAATTGATTACTCATCTTGTCAATTCTCGTCCTGATATGCGCCGCGAATGCTTTGACTACCTGAAGAGGCATGTCAATCTCTCCGCCGGGCAGCAAATCAGCTCGGAAGGTGAGATTGCAATGGCGCTCTGGTGGGAGTTGTACCCCGATCTAGAGGAACTGGATTCTTACGGAGGCGGTGACGACCGGACGGTGGATCATGTCGCCGGCCTCATTTACGACATTCAGGAAAAACTTGCTGGGAAAAAGATCAATAAAGAGATTCGCCGGCAGTTGCTCGATGAAGTGATCCCGTTCATCAAAAGCGGCAACGCAGGTCTGGATGACTCACTGTATGATCTGGCCTACGCTACTTGCTACTGCGATGAAGACCGGCGCCGCCTGGCGGTAGCGCTGGAAGCTATGAACAAAGAATGGCCGACCGATCATGCTCGGCGGATCTATCGCAAGCTGGGCGACAGGGAGAAATATCTGGAACTGCGCAGCAAAAAACTGGTTTACGGTGGGGATTACCATGATTTGGCCTCGTTCTATTGGGACGAAGGAAACCGCGAGAAAGCTCTTGCAGTAGCCGAGGAAGGGGAGAAGAAGGACCAGGGGCGCATGGATGAACTGCGCAAGTTCCTGTCGGACCGGGCCCTTGAAAATGGCGATCGGAAACGATATCTGGCCCTTCAGCTTGAACAGGCAGCCGATCATCTTACTCTGGCTGGCTACAAAGCGTTCAAAAAGATATGTACTGCAGGAGAATGGAGCGAGTATGAACCTAAATTGATCGAGCGGCTCGACGGTGCCTGGACATCGGAACGCCTGAAGATCCTGATGCACCGCAAAGAGTTCGAAAAGGCGTTAGCGGTGCTGCTCAAAGAGAAATACCCCAGCCGCACCTGGGACTCAGGCGATGAACTGCGGACCGCAAAGCAGTTGGAGACCCGCTTCCCCGATCAGATCCTCACCTATTATGTCTCCGGGCTTGGCAACCTGAACATCAATTCAACCCGCAAAGAGTATGCCGAACGGGCTAAGGTCATGCTCAAAGTCAGGCACATGCTGGTGGACATCTTAAAAGACGGGAATCGCTGGAAAGCGTTTGCCGGTAAAGTTAGGAGAGACAATCTACGCCGGCCGGCATTTCAGGAGGAGTTCGCCAAGGTAATTCCAGGATGGCGGGAATTGGTGTGATAAATCAAGAAAGGCGCAATACCAAACTGCCAGTTCTAAAAGTGTGCGAAAATAATAGTAGACATATCGAAGACGAAGCTGCATTCAAAGGCAGAGGGCAGTACTATCCTGAGCGCTAAAGCTAAGGGCTTTCGATGCCATATTCTGGATCCTGAATATGTTCTCCTTTGCATTTCGGACATTTTCCCGGCGGCGTAAAACGATTTCGGCCCTCGAAAATGAATCCGCATTCCAGGCAGAGGGCTGGAATTATCCTGAGCTTCCTGTTGTGCGATTTTACTGAACGGCCGATGTGCTCAAGGTGATCGTAAACCTCCTTTTCGCTGATGCTCAGAATCCTGGAAATGGATTTTGCCCCGTGGTCTCCCTCTGACAAAAGGGATATGATCTTCTGCCTGATAGTGTTCATATCTGCTCCGGTTTCAACATCGTTATTGCGCTTGGGCCAAATATTGCTATTTTATAGGTAATTTGGATTTTTCCGATCTCTTTGTGCGCCTTCAGGCAGGAGGGCGCAAATAAGAAAAAAAGGAGCGACAATGCTTGAGTTGCTGAAAAAAGGTATGCTTGCGGGAATCGGCGCGGCTGTGCTGACTCGTGACAAAATCCGCCAAGCGACCCGAATGCTCGTGGAAGAGGGCAAATTGTCGAGCGACGAAGCGGAAAAACTCACAGAAGACCTGGTCAAGAGCGGCGAGCGGGAATGGGAGGAGATAAACTCCAAGTTTCAGTCATCCTTCAAGAAGATTTCCGAAAACCTGGAGGTGGTCCGCAAGAAGGAGTTCGTAGACCTTAAAGCCAGGGTGGAACTCCTTGAACAGCGGCTGAGCCTGCTGGAGGAGACCCGCAGCCGGCAGAGCGGGGCAGCCGGGAATTGTTGATCCGGCAATGCTTTCGCAGGGTAGACCTACCGCTCTCAGATGTAGTCGAACCATAATTCTTCGACCCTTTTGAAATTCGATCTAACCTTGGCGCCTCCCTGGATGATTTCTCCATGCCCCGGCAGGAGCCATTCCGAATCGAGCGGCTCGAGTTCTTTAATGCTCTGTTTGAGAATGGCCCCGTTTCCCCCGGGCAGATCGGTGCGTCCGAAGCCGTCCCGGAAAAGCACGTCGCCGGTAAAAAGCGCCTTGAGCGCCGGCCAGTATAGCGCCACCGATCCAGGCGCATGCCCCGGTGACGGGATTACTTTCAGCTCGACCCCTTTTGCATTCAGGTTGCCCGGTCCCAGGAAAAAATCGGGAGTATAGGCGTCCAGATCGAACGCGGGCCCCATGTATTTGCCTATCTCCTGGATCATGCGCCAGTCTTCGGGGCTCATGGCGAGAAGGGCGGGCTGATTCTTGAAATGCTTCGCCGCTTCGAAGTGATCCGGGTGGGCGTGCGTCACCAGGACCAGGTCTATATCGCAAATCTCGATCTCGAGCGCTCTCAATTGGACGGCGACATGATCGAAGAGGTGGAAATGCCCCGGATCAATCAGAATCTTTGCCGGACCGTCGATAAGATAGGTATTGCAGTTGTTTGCGGACATCGAAGTCCAGAGAAAGACGTGCAGGCCGTCAGTTACTTTCATAAGTTTTTAAGTTTCAAGATTTTAGTTTAAGTTGTAATCTTTAGAGCTTAGATACATGCTTTTACGTTTACAGGTTAATTTTAGACTCAAAAACTGAAACTTAAAACTTAAAACTCGAATGGATGAAACAAATTGCAGGAAGCCGATCCACAAAAAAACCGCGGAAAGAAAAAAAATGCTGACATTCTCTTTCTGAACGGGGTCGTGCTGACCCTGGATTCGGTCTCCACCATTTTCAATCCCGGAGGGATCGCCATCCGGGGCGGTAAGATCGACTCAGCGGGACCTTCGGATGAAATCCAATCGACCTTTAAGTCATCGGAAACTTTGGATATTTCAGGATGTGTGGCCCTGCCCGGGTTGATAAACGCTCACACGCACGCCGCTATGACGCTTTTCCGCGGTCTAGCCGATGACCTTCCCCTTATGGACTGGCTGCAGGGTCACATTTTCCAGGCTGAAAAGAAGTTGACCCAAGAGTGGGTCTATTGGGGAACTATGCTCGCGTGCGCAGAGATGATCCTGTCAGGGACGACCGCTTTTTGCGATATGTACCTCTTTGAGCACAAGGTTGCAGAGGCGGCAAAAAGAGCAGGCATTCGAGCGCTCGTTGGCGAGGTGCTCTACGATTTCCCTTCTCCCGCCTACGGGAAGATCGAAAACGGCCTGCGGCATACCGAACTGCTCATCGAGAGGTGGCGGGGAGATTCTCTTGTCAGCATCGCCGTCGAACCACACGCCCTCTATACCTGTTCGCCGGATCTTCTGAGGAAGTGTCACCAGATATCGGCCCGGCACGAAGTGCCGCTTGTAGTGCACCTCTCGGAAAATGAAGCCGAAGTCAAACAGATACTGCACCTGTACGGCAAGCGTCCGGTCGGGCACCTCGAGGCCCTTGGTATGCTCGGTCGACGCCTGGTTGCCGATCACTGCGTGGCCCTGGATGAAACCGATATCAGCGCCCTTGCCGAAAACCAGGTAAAAGTGGTCCATAATCCGGAAAGCAATATGAAGCTTGCTTCCGGCATCGCGCCTGTGCCGCGCCTTATCGAAGCCGGCGTGACGGTAGCCTTGGGCACAGACGGCTGCGCGAGCAACAACAACCTGGATATGTTCGGAGAAATGGATACGTGCGCCAAGCTCCACAAGGTCGCAACATTCGACCCAACGGTCCTTCCAGCAGAAACGGTTCTCCGAATGGCGACCGGGTCCGGCGCCAAAGCATTCGGATGGGAGGGGCTGACCGGACAAATCGCCCCGGCGATGCTTGCCGACCTGATAGTGGTGGATTTTAGAAAACCGCACCTGACGCCCGTTTACAACCCGGTAAGTCACCTGGTCTATGCGGCCGGGGCCGCAGACGTCCGCCACAGCGTCATCGGTGGGCGGTTCGTTATGAAGGACCGAACGCTGCTGACAATGGATGTCGAGGAAATCTTCGGTCATGTCCGGGAATTCGCCAAAAAAACAGGAGCAGTGAGCAAGAAGCACGGAGCAAAAAACCATGCCGGCTCCTAGTTCCACGTTTCACACTCACTCTGGCTCCCCGCTTCCGGTCATCCGGGAAGTCGATTGGCTGCTTCTCAACGCCGACTGGCTTGTTGCGTGCGACCCCGCGATGAGCCGATTTCGTTCGGGGACCGTCGCAATCGAGGGTGACCGAATAGCAGCGGTCGGCCCTTCCGGTGAGCTTCGAAATCTTTTCCGCGGACGTCGGGAAGCCGACCTTTCGGGCTGTCTGCTTATGGCGGGTTTGATAAATACGCACACCCACGCCGCCATGAGCCTTTTTCGCGGAGTCGGCGACGATCTGCCTCTGAAGAAGTGGCTCGATGAAACCATCTTGCCTCTTGAGAACGCTTTTGTTAATCCCGACAGCGTATATCTGGGGACCCTGCTTTCAGCGGTTGAAATGCTAAAGAGCGGCACGACAAGCTTCTGCGACGGCTATTTTTTCGAGCACTCGGCCGCACGCGCCGCCCTTCGTGCGGGCATTCGCGGCGTCATGGGCCAGGGGATTCTCGATTTCCCCACTCCCGACCTGCCGGATCCGGCGAATTTCCAGGCACGCGCAGAGGCTTTTCTGTCGGACTTCCCCGCTCAGAGCGACCGGGTTCGCCCATCCCTTTTCTGCCACGCTCCCTACACATGCGGCCCGGAAACTCTCAAGCGCATAAAGGAGCTTTGCCGCAGTCATGGAATCCTCTTTCAGACCCATCTTTCCGAAACCGCCGGAGAGGTCGATGAAATCGTAAAAAGGTACGGCCAAAGACCGGCAATGCATCTCGCTGCGCTCGGGGTCCTGGATAAGTTGACGCTGTGCGCTCACGGAATCTGGCTCTCGAAAGACGAAATCCTGTCAATTGCAAAAAGTGGGGCCGCGATTTCCCACTGCCCGGAGAGCGCAATGAAGCTGGGCTCCGGGGTCGCGCCAATTTCGGATATGGTCTCCTGCGGGGTGGGGGTGGGCCTCGGAACTGACGGATGCGCCAGCAACAACGACCTGGACCTTTTTTCCGAAATCGGTTTTGCAGCCAAAATCCATAAGGTTTTCAACAAAGATCCCCTGGCCTGCCCCGCCGAGCAGGCGCTCCGGATGGCTACATTAGGAGGCGCCTCAGCGCTTGGGCTGGAAAATGAGATCGGCAGCATCCAACCAGGCAAAAAGGCGGACCTTATTGCCCTCAGCCTCAATCAACCTCATCTGACGCCCATGTACGACCCGGTCAGCCACATCGTCTATGCGGCGCGGGGCAGTGACGTAAGATTCGTGTGGGTGGACGGCCGGCAGGTCGTAAAGGATGGGCAGGTGCTAACGGTGGATGAGGCCGAAGTCCTTTCCGAGGCAAAGCAGATGGGGCTTGAGATATCTCGTAAAATCCACTGACGCCGCATAATGCATAACATTCGCACACTCAATCAAATTCAATATGTGTTATACAGTAGCCGGAAGCAGGGGAGCAAAGGGCGGTAGCAAGGAGCAGGAAGCAAGCAAAACGGTTTTCTTCCAGCTTCCCGCTACCGCATTTTTAGCTTCCTGGCTTTTGCTTTTATGTTTAACGGGATGTTCGCTGTGGAAAATAAACCATCTTCTATACTCGTTCGGAAGACTTCAGAGCCTCTTTCGAAGCTCCATGTAACCGGGCTGAGCTTGCTTCTCGTCGTGGTCATTGTTTTCGGCGCAATGGTAGAATTTCGCGGAGCACTGACTAAAGTGCGCATGACCGACATTGGCCCTTATCTGAGAGCTGCGTGGGCGGTCCGCACCGGCGGGGATATCTACAAAATAACCGATGACCACCGCTGGCATTTCGTTTACCCACCGACGTTCGCCATCCTCATGACTCCTCTGGCGGACCCTCCCCATGGAGAAGATCGCACGGGATACCTCCCTTACGCAGCAAGCGTGGGGATTTGGTATATCATTACCATGGCTCTTGGGGCCGCCGGCATAGCAATACTTGCCAGGGCCGTGGAAGATCCGTTCAGGAATCTGGCGGCAGGCAGGGGACGTCGCTTTTCACAGCGCTGGTGGGCATTGCGGGTCGTTCCCCTGTTGATCCTTCTTCCGGCGATCGGGCGATGCCAGATGCGTGGACAGGTGGGCCTGCTTGTCGTATTTCTGCTGTGCTGCGCCGCCACCTCGATTCTCAGAGGCAGGAGGCTTCGCGCCGGCCTCTGGCTTTCCGCTGCAATTTGCGTGAAAGTGATCCCAGCCGCTCTGTTGGCCTTTCCCTTGTGGCGGCGGGATTGGCGCATGCTCTCCGGAAGCGCAATTGGACTCCTGGCAGGGATCATCCTGTTGCCCGTCATTGTGCTGGGTCCGGAGAGGACAGCAGCCTCGTACAAATCATTCTATCAGGAAACTCTTGTCCCGGGACTCACGGGTGATATTAAAGGCAGCCGCGGGAAAGAGCTCACCGGCATTGTCAGTACAGACAGCAACTCTCTGATGGCCGTGCTGCATAATATCGTGCATCCAGACAGAATGAGCCGACCGAAGGTGGCCTCTCCAGGCGTCCGCGGTGCGCATTGGGCGATAGCTTTTATCTTGCTGGCGATTACCCTGCTTGCTTCGGGGTGGAAGGGCCGATGGAATTCGGGGAAAGTGGATGCAACCGTAGCAGACGTTTCTTTCATGTGTGCCCTTATCCCGTTAATGTTCGTTGGAAGCCCCGTATTTCATCCTCATTACGCTGCGATAGCTATCCCGCTGGTGATGGTGCTCATTGTCATACTTTGGGAGAGGTATTCATACGGGCATATCCCTACGCGGTGGAAGGCCGTGTTCTGGTTCATTGCAGTGAGCCATCTTTTGTCATCGATAGACAGGTGGCCGTTTCTGTATTTTCGTGATTTCGGGCTCGTTTTGTTCAGTACTTTAACACTTTGGGCAGCGATCCTCATAGCGATCAGACAGACTGCTCTTGTGCCTTTTGTATCTGAAACACCCATGCCAAGGCCGTCTCAAATCAACATCGAGAAGGTGGCAGTTATTTTGCCTGCCTTTAATGAGAGAGAGTTCATTGGACGAGCTGTCGAATCGGCAATCGAGTTTTCAGTGCGCAATCCGAACTACCATTTCTTGTTCGTAGATGACGGTTCCACTGACGGCACCATCGAGGTGCTGAAGACATCCCTCGATGGACGCGAGACAGGCAACGTCTCCTTTGCCGGTTATGAATCCAATAAGGGGAAAGGATACGCGATCAGGACCGGCTTCGAGATGATGGAGGCCGACGCCTATTGCTTCATGGATGCCGACATGGCTTATTCCACGGACTATTTGAAAGTCATAAAGGAAAAACTTGAAGCGGCAGATATAGTGATCGGGTCTCGCACCTTGTG
This sequence comes from uncultured delta proteobacterium, assembly GCA_963805125.1. Lineage (GTDB taxonomy): Bacteria > Desulfobacterota > Syntrophobacteria > Syntrophobacterales > Syntrophobacteraceae > SbD1. The sequence goes on from CAWDTD010000007.1 coordinate 315,162, forward strand.
CGCTCGCCTGTTGGGATATATGGAGACAATGAGGGCGCTTCTGGGAACATCGTTCAACTGGATGGTGACGTCTGCTCTGGGTCTGCCTTTTCGGGACACACAGGCGGGCCTGAAAGGCTTTCGCCGGGAGGCCATAAAATATCTGTTGCAAAAGAGCAACGTAAGCGGGTTCAGCTTCGATGCGGAGATTCTTTTTCTTGCCCGCAAATGCGGCTTCTGGATTGACGAGTTCGAAGTGTACGCAAGTGGAGAGCATGAATACAAGAAAGGATGGCGTTTGCTCTCCATGTCGCTTGCCATGTTTGGGGACCTTCTCCACATCAAGTGGAGAAACTTCAAGGGTCTGTATGACTAAACGTGTATTGCTGAGCTTTGGGCGGTCGAAACTTGAAATAATGTACTTAGATTACTGTAGTTGAACACCTTTTGGTTCTCATGAACCGTGGAGTACTTCCGATGCTCAAGGCCAAAGACGTAATGACCCGAGACGTTATCACCGTTACCCCGGAAACAAAGGTGACGAAAATTGCCGGGCTGCTGCTCGAAAAGCATTTTAACGGTTTGCCCGTCGTTAACCGGAACGGCGATCTGCTTGGCATAATATGCCAGAGCGATCTGATCGCCGAGCAAAAGAAACTCCCGATTCCTTCGGTTTTCACAATCCTGGATGCTTTTATCCCCATTTATCCACCGGGCAAAAACGCAAAAGAAATGCAAAAAATCGCGGCAATAAAGGCCTCTGAAGCAATGACACCCGACCCGGTTACAGTGGATCCGGAAGCGGGCATAGATGAAATTGCCTCTATAATGGTCAACAAGGGTATTCATACAATTCCCGTTATGGAAGGCGGGAAACTGGTGGGAATCATCGGCAAGGGAGATATTCTGCGGACCCTGATACCCGGACCCAAACAGGGCTGACCTGCCGCTGACTATGCCGACGGTTTTTGAAGGCCCGGCGCATGCGCTCCTCTTCGATGGACGCGTACGAATTCAACTATGGCGGTGATCAAACACCAGGCTAACAGAAAGGGGTCTGCGAGATAGTCCCACAGATTGTCTGATTCAAGGAGTCTCAGAGCATAGGCTGCAACACACGCCGCAAGGACATATCCGGTTCGGTTCCCTGTAAGTATCAGGAAGACGGTCAGAAGAAAGAGCACAGCAAGCAGCAGACTCGATCCCCACCCCAGCGAGTATAGGTCGAAGGGAACAAGATTCAAGGCGGAAGGATAGAGAAAAAGCCCCAGGACCAGTCCTGAAACGCTGATCGTTCGAAGGGCTGTGCGGTCGAGCAGGCGGACGCCCAGGATGTTTTGCAAAAAGAAGCTGAAAAGGACAGCGGTGAGAGTAATGCTGAAATTAGCATTCAGTCCGATCAAAAAACGAGCCGCGGGGACTTGTTTCACAGGAACAAGGATCAGGATCAACGGCACGCAAATGACAAAAAGCCTACCCGGCCGTTTCGATATCATCATGCCCGCCACGCGCAGCAGAAACCCAACCGCAATTGCAGCCAGCAGATAGGGCACGACAAAAGAAAACAAATACGCTGCCATTTTATTCCCGGTTATTCGGCCCGGGAGAACAGCCCGGCCTTCCTGATGTGGTCATCAATCCATGCCTCATTGAACACCAGATGTTTTATCTTCTTTGCGTCGTAGCTGTACACAATATGGAACAGTCCATCCCGGGTCTGGATCGCATATGGATAGGCATAGGAGCCATGAGCAGTATCTTCCAGGGTCGCAATTCGCGTCCAGTTTCGCCCATGTAGTCCGGACACCGCAAGCCGGAGGTTTTCCCGCCCTCCCGGACCGGCCTCACTGTCGTTGAAGACCATTAGCAGACGTCCTCCGGAAATCCGGATAGCGCAAATCCCTGAATGGGGGTTGGGCAGCTCGAGGTATTCCGGCGCTCGCCAGGTTAGACCTGAATCCTTTGAAGTCGATAACCCAATTCTGGGCTTGGATGCACTCCTGAGAAAAGCCATTGCCGAATGTGAATCCCGCGTAACCACGGACGGCTGTAGGAACCCCCGTGAATGATTGATTCGGGTTTTCCTGGCCGCAAAGCCGCCGCAACTCGACGAATCAGGCAGGAGCCAAAGAAGTTCCGGGAATGTTCCTATGGACTCGTGGTAGATAGGAACCATAAAGCCACCTCCCTGCAGGGGTATGGGTCGGTTCCTGACCAGTTCGCTCAGGTTGCAAAAGGGACTCAGGGTAAGGCGCACACTCGGCTCCCAGGTCCGCCCGCCATCCGCAGAGGTCTTCAGGTTGAGTGAACTGCTCGACCAGCCGCCAATGGCCGATACATAAAGCAGGTAAAGCCGATTGCCGCCATCCGGCCAGACAACGGGATTGCCCACTTTTTTAACAAAGCGCTTCAATTCACAGGAAGCAGAGATGCTGTCAACAATTCTCCGTGGCGCACTCCATCCATTTTCTCCCGGCGCACGAGTACTGCAGTAAACCGCAACATCCTCAGCCAATTCCCGGGAGCCTGCATACCACACGGCTAGAAGTGCGCCGTCCGGCAGTTCGCAGATAGAAGCAACGTGCGCCATATTAACGCCGTCCGAAGAGAGAATCTCTTCGAAAAACAACGGTTGGACATTCTTACCGGAAGGCACGGAGGGAACAAAAGTCAAAGGGGGGGGCATGAATTCGTGAAGACTGATTCCGCGTCGAATAACGGCAAGCATATAGATGAGGCAAACCGCCAGATAAATTGATATTGTCACCCTGTTCCGTGTCAACTTCTCCCTGATATCCAACCCGGCAGCCCTCTCAGCGATGGAGGTCCAATAAAACCTGTATGACTCAGTGCTTTTTAACGGGCCACTTTTTCAGGGAGCTCCCAAGGTACAGGCTGTAGCGGCGGCGCCCTGTTCCGTCCAATGATGTGTTGTCAATTCGCTCGACTCTCTGGAAGTACCCGGACACGGCAGCAGGGCCCCGGGAATCGGTTTCAGGGAAAACGATTAGAGCGTCCCATCCAATTTTCGGCCCATCCCACATATCGTATTGACTTTGAGGTACACTTTCGGGATTACACCAAGTGTATACCCTTGGCTGCCCGGGCACATAGAAGGCAAGCTCTGAGGTAAGCTGGCGATTGAAGGTCAGTATAAAGGTGCTCTTAGGGCGGGGTACTCCTCCAACTACTCTACCTGCTTCAACGCCGAGCTGCCGCCAGCCTTGCAGCCTGGCAACCAGCCTGTCTGCCCAGGGACCGGGGGCAGCACCGGCCCAAAACGGGAAAGCATAGGTGAGCAGCGCCATGACAACCCCAACGATAACTCCTTTTTTGAAGTAAGGTCTCCAGGAATCCAGTCTGGAACCGGCCGAGATGTTTCCACAACCCCAGGCCGCCAGAAGGATCATTCCGGCCGCATATACCGGGGCGGGCCAGTTGGGTTCGATTCTCTGCCGCAGGCTCAGCGCAGCGACACCGAGCAGCGGCACGAAACTGAAGCATAGCAGATAGAGCACGCGACGATCCAGGGACTTGAAACGGAAGAGCAGCAAGGCGGACAGCAGCGCAAACAGTATCCAGGTTAGAGGCGAAATAACCAGAATCTGTGCGCCTATGAATTCAGGTAAAGTGGCGATGAAATTAGACGGGCCTCTTTCAAAGTGGCTGGCGGTGTGATAGAGCGTAATCCAACCGTGACGAGCGTTCCACAGGATTGCCGGGATCAAGGCAGTCAGCCCTAAGAGTGAAAATAAATAGGGACGGTGGGATTTCATGAGGCGCCTGTCATCTCTGCTGACCATGGCAAAGACAAATATGAGAGCAATGAACGCACCCATCACCTGCTTGCTGAGCAATCCGAGACCAATGGCTGCCGCCAGGCCGAACCACTCCCAGGAACCGCCTTCCTTTTTCTCCAATACCGCCCAGAACATGTACAGGGCAATGGACCAGAAGCAAAGCAGGGGCGCATCGATGGTCATGATATAGCCCAGAGCGGACGCGCCGGGTGAGGCCATCGCAGCCGCAGCCGTCCAGAAAGCCGTGCGTGAGTCATACATGCGTCTTGCAAGCAGGAAAAGCGCCAGTGCCGAAACCGCCTCCAGCAGCACCGCTGGCAGCCGCACGACTGCTGGTGTAGACCCGATCGTCCGGGAGAAAAGAGCAATGATCCAGGCCACCATGGGGGGTTTGCTGAAATAACCCCAGTCCAGTTGGCGGGACCAGTCCCAGTAGTAGGCTTCATCAGCAGCGAGGTCCAATGGGGCCACAAACAGATAAGCAAGCCGAAATACGGTGACAAGAGCAAGCAGGAGAAAAAAACGTTTGTTCCAGTCCATTTGATATTAGTCGCCACACTCCCCGAGTTGATGCTTGCGCCGCACTAAAAGCACCATCCCACGGAGCGCTGAATACCCGAAAGCGATTGCCCCGATGGCAACAGAGATAAGGCCGATATGGATCGGGTATGATGCGGCGCTTCCCGTTCCTTGTCTAATTAGCGAAATGCCGGAAAAAATCAGGCCAAGGCCCGTAACGCAAACAAGCGAAGCAAGCAGGATACCGCCCGAACTTAGGCCAATCCTGCTGAGGAACGCCCAAAGGACAAAGACAGCCCAGACCCAGATCCACCATGAAATCACTCGAGCGGTCGAAAGCTCCTGAGCATATCTTATGGTCTCGGCAATCGGAGAAAAAATCGCGCGAGCAAGCGAGGGGTCACCCATGTATCCGGCAACCACGGGAATGACGTCCGCACTGTCGTGTTCCCTGAGTTTGCGAATTACGAAATCTGCCCGTTGCGAACGCGAAAGGGCGGACGCCCCGGGCGCCCTTATGACTGTCCATGTCCTCGCCAGTCCAGTCCAGCCATGCCAGTCAGTGGAGGCAACAAGGGCAAGTCCCCGGGAACGGCAGACATCGAGCACCTCTCGCCGGAGGTCCGGCCGCATTTCCGGGTGGCCGGAATTGACCATCTCAAATCCGTCCACGCCGTCATCGGCCAGCCGGGCAATGTCGCCGCTTCTCAGTCTCTTCAGGGTGAGAGCAATTACGGCCCCTCCGCAATCCTCATGAATCTTTCTGCAAAACCAGGCCGTGCGGTCCGGCCACTCATCAATTCCCTGCTTCCCAAGTTGAATATGGTGGGGGTCACGGCAAAGGCCCAGGACCACCGCTCCTTGTCCTGTATGGGCCTCAACGCCGGAGATGAATGCAGGCAGCCGGTCGAAAGATGAATCTGCCTGCGCCTGATCTTCATGCGCAAAGAGCTCATCATGTTCGGTGAGCGCCACCAGGTTGTAACCGCAGGACGCATGCCACTCGAGGTTTGTTTTCAATGACACCACGGCGTCATGAGATTTTGTGGTGTGGCTGTGAAGATCGGCCACAATCAGATCGGGGTCGTCAACAACCAGCCGCCAGCCCGGAATGCGGGCTACCACAAACAAAAAGATGATGAGTGTCAATGTTGAAAACGCGACAAGAGCCCCCCGGATTCCTTTAAGCAAAATCGCAAAAGGCTTTTTCACCCCTTGAGCACGAAATTCAGCTAACATACCCCACGCTGTTATGCCCAATAACACCCAGATCAGCACAGAAACGCACGCAACGAGGAAATCCGGCGCTCCCGCCAGGATCAGGAACGGGGCGGCAAGCGGCTCGAAGAACGCTTCCAGGGGATGCTGCTCAACCCTGATTCCCGCCAAACGAGTGTAGTCTCTGGCATCGAACGGACCCTGAGGATCGTATGGAAGGCAGGACAGAAGGGTAAGAATGATGAGCCCAAAAGCCAAGACAACGGCAATGCCGCGATAATCTTTCAATATTGAAGGCACAGTTCAGTCTACCTATATTCGCCCCATCCCGCCCGGCACAAAACTCCCGGGCGCCCTTGATATATGTCCCTTACGTCCTGTATGTCCTATTTACCTATCCATCCCGCACGCAGACTATTCATCTCACTCTTCACTCACCTGGAGCGTCCGCTTACGCTTACTACGAAATAGGAATTCTTGTCATTTGTCAGGACGAGCACCGATTTTTTGGCGCCGCCTATACAGGCTGACGGACTGAGGCTTACGGGAATCTTGGTCTCGCCGCCGGGGGGTATTGTGTGGTCGAACTGACCAACTTCGGTCCCTCAGATCTTTATCACTTTTTTTATCTCGAGGGGGGCGGTTCCGATATTCTTGACGACGAAACTGTGAACGTATACGCCCCCCTCGGCCAGATCGCCAAAATCATAGAACCTCTCCGGAACCTCTGCCAGAGGTCCGCTTGGGGTCGCCAGACCAGGTCCGCTTCCAGCAGGACCCTGAGCAAACGCAGGCGGGCAATTTGCAAGGGCCAGGGCAAAACACAGTACGAAAATCAGCCTCGCTATCCTCATCAAAGAATCCTCCCGTGAGATTTGTGTTAATGGTTCGAATCAACTTGATTTTTTAAGAACGGCCAGAATTCCGGCGAACTTCAGTTCGAATGAAGCCTGCACCGAAAAATCCGCCATGTCCAGCGCTTTTTTGAGCTCCTGCCCCCCAAAGCGATTTTCCGTGGGGTGCAGCAGGATGTGCCTGGTTATGAGGTTCTGATAAAGCGAGGGATACAGCTCTTCGAGGAAGTAAATCCCGTGTGGTTTGAGCACGCGCCCTACCTCGGCAAGCGCGCCCTGCCAGTCGGGAACATGGTGGAGCACTCCAAAACCGAACACCGCGTCAAAGGCCCCGTCCGGATGTGGCAAATTGAGTGCGTCAGCCACGCAAAAAGAGATGTTTTGCCGATCTTGCGGCCTGAGATAGTGAAAAGCCCGCCGGATCATCAAAGCATCGATATCCATGGCGCAGAGGAAGCCCGGAGAAAATTGCCTCCGAATTATCGATGCTCCCGCTCCCCGCCCGCATCCTATTTCAAGAAAAGACGCATCGGGAGAAAGCTGCGCATGTTTTTTCATCCAGCCAATTTCAAGTTTCTGCTGGAAAACCCTGGAGGGGTTATTCACTACCAGCAGCTCCGCCCAGTTGAGCTTCATCGCCTCAGTCCGCTTTTCTGCCGAGATGCACGGCCGCAATCCCGTTGGTCAGCCTCCGATATCTAACATTCCTGAACCCTATCTGCTCGAGAATCGATTTCAGTTCGTCGGGGTTGGGGAAGAGCCGGATTGATTCCGGAAGGTAGGTGTAGGCCGGCTGGCAGTTGGCCAGGACCTTTCCTATGAAGGGCATCACATGAAATGAATAAAAATCGTAGAGGCGGCGAAACCAGGGTGTTACCGGTTCGGAAAATTCGAGGCACATAAAGACACCGCCTGTTTTCAGAACGCGGTGCATCTCCCTGAAGCCTTCTTCAAAATGAGTGAGATTTCTTATCCCGAAGCCAACCATCGCAGCATCGAAGCTCTTGTCCGGAAAGGCTATTTTTTCGGCATCGCCCTGCACGGAGCAAACCAGGGCGCAGTGAGGCGAAGCTGAGGTTTTTGGCCTCCCCGCAGCCATCATCTCCCAGTTGATATCATAGAGCACCACGCTGCCAGAAGGCGCCACCCGCTCGGCCGCCATCCGCGAAAGGTCGCCGGTCCCGCCACATGCATCGAGCACACGGTCCCCGCTTCGCAGACACATCATCCTCACGGCGATCCGCTTCCACTGGTGATGGATGCCCAGACTGAGCAGGGTGTTCATGAAATCGTATTTTCGGGCAACGCTGTTGAAATGCCGGCGGACCCATTCCACCTTTTCCTTTTCGGGAATTGTAAAATATCCGAAATGGGTGGTCTTTTCGGGATCGGTGGTAAATGATCGGGACATTTTGAAACCGCAGGGATTTCGGTGCGAATCGTCTCAAGCAAGGAGCGGCGGCCGAGGGGCGAGAGAGCAAGGAGCAGGCAACTTCCGGCTAAAGCCGGTAAGCGGAATGACCGGATTACGGTTTTCGCCCCGCTTCCCGCTACTCGCTACCGCGTTATTAGGCGGGCTTTACAACGACTCCGGATCGGATACATCGCGTACAGGCCCGCACCCGTCTGACGCTGCCGTCCCGGCCCACATGCCTCACCTGCTGAAGATTGGGGTACCAGATACGTTTGGTCTTGTTATTTGCATGGCTGACGTTGTTGCCTACATGAGGCGTCTTGCCGCAGAATTCACATACTCTGCTCATGATCGCGCATTCCTTTCACACAGGGCTGGCACACCCCGCTCTTGATCGGCCAAGACTATATAATAGCAGAATGTCCTTCGAATAACAAAGGATATTCTGCCTTATCGACCCGCTATCGCTACAGCATCGGCGCCGGGCTCCCTGGACACAATGTCTCCGATGATATGAACACCGTGGACCATGGCGCCAAGAAAAGCCACTATGTCTTCGGCTTCGGAAGGCTCTACGACCACTACAAAACCAATCCCGTTATTGAAAACATGATTCATTTCTTCCGACGACACATTGCCCTTTTCGCGAATGAAATCGAAGATGGGAGGCGCGCTCCAGGACTCCTCCCGTATGAGCGCCTTGCAGGCGCGGGGAAGAATCCTTTCGACATTGTCATAGAAACCGCCCCCGGTTATGTGAGCCATCCCATGAACACGGTACTTGCGCAGAAGATGCAGAACCGGATCGACATAGATGGTGGTGGGCTCTAAGAGTTCCTCGCCAACGGTTCGGTTAAGCTCGGAAACGAAGCTTTCGGGCTTTAAGCCCAGTTTGCCGAACACGATCCGCCGCACGAGGCTGTACCCGTTTGAGTGCAAACCGCTCGAGGCCAGCCCGATAATCCGATGCCCAACCCGGATGGTCGAGCCGTCTATGATCTGAGACTTGTCGACCAGACCGACCGCGAAACCGGCCATGTCGTATTCATTTTCTTCATAAAAATCGGGCATTTCCGCCGTTTCTCCTCCGATCAGCGAACAGCCCGCCTTCCTGCATCCGGCAGCGATCCCGGCAACAAGCTGTTCTACCACACCGAGGTCTATGCGTCCCAGGGCAAGGTAGTCCAGGAAAAAAAGAGGCCTCGCGCCCTGAACCACGATGTCGTTGACACACATGGCCACCAGGTCTATTCCGACCGTATCGTGCCTGTTGGCCATGAACGCTATTTTCAGCTTGGTCCCGACTCCATCGGTGGAAGAAACCAACACGGGGTTTTTCACATCCTGGAGATTCAGGGAAAATAACCCTCCAAAACCGCCAATATCGGTGATGACCCCGCTGCGATAGGTGGAACGAACTATCGGCCTGATGCGCCGGACAAGTTCATTTGCCTTGTCGAGGTCAACTCCAGCTTCCCTGTACAGATCTCCAGGCATTAGAATGCAAACCTTTTCGAACAATTGGGGGTACAATTCCCGTCCGGTCCATCTGCTGCTCAGACGGTTCGAAAGATCAGGGAATAATTTAGTACGGGCCAAGGGGACATTCCAATAGATTGCGTAGTATAATCATGCCCCCCGCTTTTTACAACGGGATGTTTCACGCGAAAGCGCGGAGAAATGGTTTTGGCGCACTCACCGTTCACTGCTCACTCTTCAGAAAACCATAAAGGTAATTGCACTTTCCTTCGTGCTCTACGCGTTCGGGAAATTTTTGGTTTGCGCCACCGCGCCTTAGGGTCTCCGGGCCTGTCTTATGGGCAGACGATTCTTGTCACCGCGTCTCTCAATGCCCGGACCACCACCACCCGCCCCCACCCCGCTTCGCTCCCCTCCGTGTCCGCCTTGTCCCAGCGTCTCCGCATAATAATCCGGTCATTCAAATTACCGGGGAGCTGAGGGAACAGCAGCGATTAATAATTTGGTCATTCCACTTACCGGCTTTAGCCGGACGCTTCGCGTGAAAAACTCCTGCCCCTGCGATCTCTTGATGCCCGGACTGCGACCCGTCTCTGCTTGATCTTTTTCACCCCGAATCGGTCAACATTGCCAAAACCCGAACTCCTATGTTAAAGGAAATCCAACGCCGGAGGTTGGGATGTCCCTGGTGAAGAAAGTCTGCATAGCGGTTTTCGGATTCTTTCTGGTCCTTTCCTGTCTTACGACGGTTGCGGCAATACTGGGTTCTTTCCATTTCTGGCTCTTCTTGCGCCTCCCGGCAAAACCTGCTTTGGAGAAGAAGCAGTTTTTCATTCCGCCAAAAACCAGTGCCTATGGAGTTGCCAGGCTCCTCGAATCTCAGGGGGTCATCCGGGATGCGCGCGCGTTTTATCTGCTGGGCTGGTTGAAGAATTCTCTACACCGCATGGAGGCCGGCGAATACTCTTTTTCGACGCTCGACACCCCGGAACAGGTCCTCGACCAGATGGTCAATGGAAGGGTGGTGATCCATACCGTTACCCTGCCCGAAGGGTCCACCGTGTGGGATGTAGCCAGGATTCTCGATCAGAAAGACCTTGCACCGCAGAGTGAAATTATCGAGATTGCCGCGAACGCCCAATTCGCGAGGTCGCTCGGAGTTAAGGCAAATGGCCTGGAAGGTTATCTTTTTCCGGACACCTACCAGTTCAAGAAGCCTGTCTCGAGCGCATCGATCGAAACGACAATGGTCAAGCGGTTCTGGCAGCGATTGCCCCAGGATTGGCGGGGCCGCCGGAAAGAACTCGGGCTGTCCCTGCATGAAATCGTAACCCTGGCTTCCATTATAGAAAAGGAGGCAGTGGTCGATTCCGAACGTCAGGTCATTGCGGGGGTCTTCTATAACCGGCTCAAGATCAACATGCCGCTTCAGAGCGACCCGACTGCGGTTTACGACATCCCGGGCTTTTCAGGACCGGTTACCGCCGCTCAACTGACGAGACAAAGTCCCTATAATACATACCGCATCAAGGGTCTTCCGCCCGGACCGATCTGCAACCCGGGGGCGAAATCCATCAGGGCGGCCTTTTATCCTGAAAAGGTTCCATACCTGTATTTTGTAAGCAACAATGATGGCACTCACCACTTTTCGGTTACCCCCGAGGAACACCGCAACGCCGTTTACCATTATTACGAGCTAAAGAAAAAGGCGGCCGCAGACAAAAACCCCTCAATTGACTCCCCGGTGGAAACGGCGCCCCGCGAGGGCCCGGCTGGGCCTGAACCCAACCCGCAGGCCGATGGAGTTAAAACCAACAGTCCTTAAACCCGAAAGGTTGAATTGGATGAAATGAGCGCGGTTGCGAGCATCATATTTGCTGCAGGACGGGGGACCCGCATGAAAGGGTATGCCGGCAACAAGACACTGCTGCCGCTGATTCCGGAAAAATCCCGCTATGAAGGCTCCCGCCCCCTTATCCGCGAAGTCCTCGATAACCTTCCTGCCGGGCCCAGGGGAATCGTGGTCAATTACCACGCAGAAGAGGTGCGCCGTGTCGCGGAGGGCCGGGGGATATCTTTCATTTACCAGCTGGTTACGAACGGCACGGGCGGGGCCCTCCTTGCGGCGCGCTCCTTTCTCGACTTCGCCGACGCGGACCGCGTGATAATTACAATGGGGGATGTCCCCCTCATCAGGTCGGCTACTTATCACAGACTTGTCGACCTGCTGGGACGCTGTCAACTGGCGCTCCTGGCGTTCGAATGCAAGGACAGAGCCCAGTACGGCATGATCGAGATGGAAGGTGAACAGATAACCGGGATCGTTGAATGGAAATACTGGAAAAATTTTCCTTTGGAAAGACGGAGCAGGCTCAGGTACTGCAACGCCGGAGTCTATGCCGCCGGTAAGACCACTCTGCTCAGGTACATGGACCGGATGGAAAAAAGGCCCCACGAGGTGAGAAAGCAGCAGAACGGCCAGTGGCTTACCATAAAGGAATACTTCCTGACGGACCTGGCTGAAATGATGAATGAGGACGGCTTGCTGGTGGGAATGGCGCCTGCGCCCGAAGATGAGGTGATAGGGGTGGATACTCCCGAATCGCTGGAGGCGGCGCAAAGGCTCTACGCGGGGCTTCAGGGCTGAGAGTGAAAAAAGCATACATACACGGGTATAGTTCGCGGGAAAGCATTCGGCTCCAGGACCAGGCTTCGACCTTGGCCGACCTGCTTCATTCGGACACATCTTTTCCGGCCGGGAGCCGGGTTCTGGAAGCCGGGTGCGGGGTGGGGGCGCAAACGCTGACGATTGCCCGAAACAGTCAAGGCGCCGAAATAATAGCAATCGACGTCTCCGAAGCATCCCTGGCCGAAGCTCAAAAGAAGCTGAATTCAGACGGGATAGCCAATGTGACGCTCAAGCAGGGCAACATCTTCAACCTGCCTTTTGAACCGGCATCCTTCGACCACGTCTTTGTCTGCTTTGTGCTCGAACATCTGGCAAATCCTGTCGAGGCATTGAAATGTCTGAAAAACATCCTAAAACCCGGCGGAACGATCACCGTTATCGAAGGGGATCACGGCTCGGTTTATTTCCATCCCGAAAGCCTGGACGCTCGCAGGGCCATAAACTCCCAGATCGCTCTTCAGGCCCGCGCGGGCGGCAATGCGCTGATCGGCCGCGAACTTTATCCCCTTCTCACAAAGGCCGGTTTCAGGAATTGCCGTGTTTCGCCCCGCATGGTGTACGTCGATTTCAGCAGGCCTCATTTCGTTGAAGGCTTTACCAAAAACACCTTCACCGCCATGATCGAGGGCATCAGGGAAAAAGCCGTGGCAGCGGGGATCATCGATCGGGAATCCTTCGACAGAGGAATACGCGACCTGTACAGGACGACAGAACCTGACGGCGTCTTTTGCTACACCTTTTTCAAGGCTTTTGCCGAGCCATGAAAAAAAAACCGGCCCTTGCCCCCTTCAACGTTTGACGGGAGCGCAAAATGGGCCGGATAACGTTCGGTGCGGTGCACGTGGGGCTTTCAGCCTCGAATGCTGCTGCGCAGCACGATGCCGGTAGTTAGCTCCAACGATCCCACCGAGTCCGGTTGCTTGCAGGCCGTGGTTTCCAGACAGCGCTGCTGGCTATTGGCCCTGCTGGTTTATTCCAACGCCGCCAAAAGGTCCATATAAAGTCAGACCGGTAAGAACCGCTAATGCCTTGTGCGATCCAACAAATATTATGTCTCTGTCTTTGACGTCGATATTGTGGCTGGGGTTTTCCTGAAGGTCATTTAAGCTAAATCTGACGACGTCGGGCTTCCCGCCTTGCTTAGTCCTCACCAGCGTGATGGCGCCCTCATCTGCTGCCATCTTGAGACCGCCTGCTGCGATAATAGCTTCGGGGATATTCATCTTGTTCTTTATTGGATAATTTCCGGGCTTTCGCACCGCGCCGTCCACGTAGACCGTTCCGGCTTCGGGTACATAAATCACGTCCCCGCTTTTGATTGGGATGTCAAGCTGTTCTCCGCCTCCCCTGGTCAACTCATCGAGATCTATGATGGAAGTAGAAGGCTCATTGGAATCCCTGGATCCCCTGCGGACCTGGACCATTTTGCCGGCGTTATCTGCAAGACCCTCCCCGAGAGCCATGACTTCGAACAGGTTCTGGCGGGCGAGATAAGAGAAAGTCCCCGTCTTTTTGAATGCGCCCATGAGCGTGATTTTGCCGGATACCTGTTCTTTCACGAAAATACTCACATGAGGGTTCCGCAGATACTTGGCTCTGTAAAGATCCTCTACTTTTTGTTCAGCCTCCCGCGTCGTAAGACCTTTGACTTCAACGGAGCCGATGAGGGGAAGAGATATGAAGCCACGAGCGCCGACCCTTGCTTCGGTCTTGAGTTCCTGGGCTTCAAAGACGGAGACGGCGATAAGGTCCCCTTCGCCAAGCACATAGTCCTTGAGAGTGGGAGTGCTTTTTACGGAAGCAAAAAGCCTCTCGTTTATCGCCTTTATTTCCTGTTTTGACCCGCTGTCCTGGGCCAGCAGATCTTCGACATTTGCATTGGGCTTGGGTCCACTGACGCACCCAACCGTTAAGCCGGCAAAAAAAACAACTGCGCAACAGAAATAAAGATACCTGGAACGCGCTTTCATTCTCGTCTCCCTGAACAGGGAAGACGGCGTCTTTGCCCTGAAGGCGCCGCCGCCCCAGCTTACTGCATGTCCATAAAACTATTGCCCGCTGGTCGTATCCTTGTGGCCTGAAAGTCCCAGCCCGAGGCCCACACCGGCGCCAACTGCTACTGCGACGCCCGCAGGAATAAGCCAGTTCATTGGGGTGCCTCCCGCCGCAACTGTCGGGGAAGTCACGCATAACTGGCCAACTTCATTATAGAACACGAGTTGATCGCCCTCGACGGTCGCGTAGCCTGATGTCACAGGGCTGTCGCCGCAGGCAGTCACTTTATACTCTTTACCTTTATACTTGAATGTATAAGTTGTTCCATTTTGCAAAGAATAGTTCACCCTGCCGGATTCGATGGTCATTTCATTGTCTCCGGTTACGGTGTACTTGGCGCGCTTAATCGGAGTTACGGTACCTGCCGCTGCGACAATACCGGGCAGGGAGGCCAAAAAAACCGTCAATAAAATCTGCGCCACGAGTCGATTTCTCTTCATCGTTTTTCCTTCCTTCTCTGAACGGTTCAAACACACAACGGCCAACTCCGGGGAAAAAAACCGCAATCTTCGAAATAAAATTTACCTTTTCCAAGAACGGGACTTCGGTTAGTTTAAATCGCGAGTCTCAGTTTAATTTATTTATGACGTTCCGTATATAGGATTCAAATTGGTTTCGCTTTCGAGAAAAGCACTTGCAATTGCATTATTGGCCCTGTCAGGCTGCCTCCTTTGGTATTCAATCTGTACTTATAAGCTTTCCGGAGAAAACCGCCTCGGAGATTTTTCCGCCCGCTTCTTCCCGGAAGCCCGGATTTTAGACGGCCACTCCAGGTACCTCGCGCTCGACCCCGCCGGGGCTGCAGAATCCTACAAGAAGGCCATCTTTGAGGGACCTTCCTATATAGACGCATGGATCGGTCTGGCACGCGCCCGGATCGCAAATGGACAAAACGACGAAGCCCGCAAGACCCTCAACATTATTTCCCCCGCTCTTGCTTCGATCAGTTCCTGGAAATGGGATGAATTGGTGCTTGCTTACGATCTTCACGATGATCCCTATTTTGAGCAAAGCTATAATTATATTCTCTCATATCTTCCAAATCGTGTAAAGGACGCGAGTCTGCTCGCCTCGCAGTTTTGGGGAGGGTGGCAGGAAGTCGTTCCTCATGTTTTCTCCTGGAACCGCCCGGTGTATCTAAGCGTGCTCATCGATGGGCAACAGGCGGATGCTGCCGTCGCCCTGTTCAAAGTTATCGAAAATGACGGCCCACAGTTGCAGGAAAAGGACCAACTTCGATTCTGCGATTTCCTCATCTCGAACAATCGGCTCAAAGAAGCCAAAACCGTTTGGCGGCTATGGAGAAAAAAGGACACTCCCCTCATCCATGACGGGCGGTTTGAGACAGCACCTCTTAACAGGGCTTTCGGCTGGCGATTTAAAAATGATCCGGATGTGCTCGTAGAGCGCGCAACCGGTTCGCCCTGCTCCGGAAATTCCTGTTTGCATATCCATTTCAAAGGGTCCGGCAACTTTAACTGTGACTTTGCCTGGCAGATCGTACCGGTAGAACCCGAAACCTCCTACTGCCTGCGCTTTGTTAGGAAAAGCAGCAATCTGACCACCGACCGGGGCGTATTCCTGGCGGTAAACGGGTACAGGGAAGGGGGACCTAACATTAAAAGCGAACAGGTATTGGGCGATTCCCCCTGGAAGGAGGAAAAAATCGAATTTACTGCGCCGGCCGGATGTGAAGCCATTGTGTTGAGGGTCCGCAGGAATGAGAGCCTTAAGCTGGACAACAAGATTTCAGGCGACTTTTGGCTCGACTCTGTGGAGATGACTGTAGCGCATCAGGACTAAGAGTATTACAAAATAGAGCTGGTTTGCCGGAATTTGCCAGTTGAACTCCACCCATATATGCGAGAGAAAAGCGGCGCTGCCGGCCAGTGCCCCAACCCGAATGAGCTTTTCCTCCGTTTCCATCGCCCTCTCTACCCCCGGGTCCTTCTTTGCCACACGCCTTGCTGTCAGCAGCCAGTAGCCCCAAACCAGAGAAAAGATGGCTAGGCTGAACGGCAAACCCCATTCCGAGGCAATTTCAAGATAATCGCTATGTGCGTGGCCTACCTGGACCAGATCGGTATCGAATACCTGGTAAAGAAAGACAACCGGCGAATATGTCCCGGCGCCTGTCCCCGTTAACCAATGGTCGCAAATGGCTCTCCAGGTGAATTGCCAGAGTTTGAACCTGCCGGGGGCATCCTGTTCCATTTCCGCAAAACGTTTGATGATGCCTTCGAAGCCGATAATGGAACCGTAGGCTAGAATTACTATCCAGCAGCCGATAAGAAAGGGGACTACAGACCTGCTGCTTTTCCCCCCGAGATAAGCCAGGACCGTCGTCCCTATGGCCAGGCTGATTATCCCGCCCCGCGAACCGGAGAAAATAAGACCCAAAAGGACGAGCCCGGTGAGAAAAATAAAAAAAATCCGTTTTTCCCTGGTTTTACGCCGGCTCTCTTTTTCCTCGTAAGACCCCGGATTCTTCTTCTGTTTATCGGCCGGCCTCAACAGCCAGACGAGCTGCAAGGGCCAGATCATGCCGAGAAAAGCCGCGTAGTGATCGTGGTTTGCAAAAGTCCCGTGGGCGTTGTCGCCAAATCCGAACCTCATCGAAGGGACCAATACCTGGAGAATACCATAGAACGCTTCGAGGCCCGCGACTACGAAAAGAGCGACCAGGAGCTTGCCCGGCCTTATTATCCCCTCGCGCATCGAACGGTGGAGAACGAGGGCGAAAAGGGCAAGCGTCAGAATCCACAACCCGGTCATGAATGTATCGACTGGCACATATGAGAGGCTCGCCCACCAGTGTGACACGCCGGTCGCCTCCATGGACCTGTGCAGCCATAGCGCACGCTGCGGGCTGAGAACCGATATGAGCGGCAAGGGCAGGGGAATTATTTGCAAGAAAGGATAGGCAATAATCGCAAGGACCAGGTAGCTGGCAGCCGGGAACCGGGGTTGGGGGGACAGGGAAGCGGGGAGCAAAAACAATCGGCTCAATCCCTCCCGGGAGGTCAGGACAAGCAGAGCGAATCCCGCAAGGAAGACGGATGCTATGAAACTCCACAAAAAGGCCCTGGCGCTACCCAGAACCAGTGGCAGCGCCAGGATCGGCCAATAGACCAGAAAACGGGTGAGGGCGGCGCTGCGCGCGGGTACGGGGTAAGGGGTTATGGGTGATAGGTGGCCCCGGACCTGTGATCCAGCACCCGTTCTTTTCGTATTGCCCACTGCCTATTACCTCTAACCTCTTAACCCTAGCCTCTATGGTTGCAGATCGATCTCATACAGCCAGATGACAATTCGATAGCAAACGTAGACAGCCATAATTATCGCAAAAGCCACTATGGTAAATTCTCTCTTCCTGTCCCGTGATTTGTTGCCCACTCTTTCTATTTTCAATTGGATAGAGTCGAAGAGGCGAAGGAAATGGGCCTTGCATTTTGAACAACTATAGTATTTGGAAAACGGGACCAGGGCTATCCACCCCTCGCGTTTTATGCGTCTCAAATCTCCGTCTTGACAGGCCGGACATGGCCTCCCCTGGCGGGCAGCGGCGGCCCCTTGTATCTTCTGATTATTCATTTAAGCAGCTTTCGAAAAATCCACCGCAGAGGCGCGGAGGAGATTTGTCCTGACAAAGGAGAAGGGTTTCTATTGGAACATGAAATATCCCAGGCATGGGCCGGGAGCGAACAGTTCTTTCTGTCCCGCAGGGACAGGAAGAACTCCTTCGTGCCTGAGCTTGCCCTGAGCCCGCCGAAGGGTGCTCTTCGTGGTGAATAGTGGTTTTATTTTCATGCCTCTGCGGTGAGATTGTTTCGCCCGAAAACCATCTCTTCCACATGAGCGCAGATTATATGCCCGACGGTGATATGGCACTCCTGCACCCTGGCCGTAACCGGCGACGGAACGTGAAGGATAATGTCGCAATACAGGTCCATCTCCGTCTCGGAAGCACCGCCCAGGCCGATTGTGACAACTCCGTTCTCCCGCGCCCAATTGAGCGCCCCGGTCACATTCCGGGACCTGCCGCTCGTGCTTATCCCCAGGGCGACGTCCCCCGGTTGGGCTAAAGCGCGCAGTTGCTTTGCGAAAACGTCTTCGAAGTCGTAGTCGTTTGCTATGGCCGTTAGAATCGATGTGTCGACCGTGAGCGCCATCGCCGGCAAGGGGGGCCGTTCCATTTGAAAGCGGTTTACGAACTCGGCCGCCAGGTGTTGGGCATCAGCGGCGCTGCCACCGTTTCCGAAAAGAAAAAGTCGATGTTTCGCAAGGAAAGCCCTGCCTATCAGCCCGGCCATCTCGACAATGGTTTCTTTCGCCGTGCTGCACAGCGCCTGTTTTGCCTGGATGCTCTCCTGAAACATGCGCTCTGTGGCGAACAGGAGTTCTTCCTTCCGAAGAGGGTGCATATTTCGTTCACCACCATTTGGAATGTTGGACGTGAAGTCGGATCATCGTCCGCATATTAAGGCCGCGAAGTCAGAACAGTTCTTCAACGAGGTCGTCCTTTTTCTTCTCTGGATGCGATGCCACATCTGCCAATATATTGTTGAGAGTCCCAATGCGAAGATTTTTATGGCGAGGGATGGTAATGTGGTGCTCGCCTTTGTCTGAAGTGCGGGTCAATCTGACATGACTTCCGGTTTGCCTGGTTGGCTTATAGCCAAGTTAGTCTAAATGCCCAATAAGTTCCTCACCGCTTATCTCGCGTGGGATTCTCACGCCGCGATGACCTCGTCTTTCACGATGTGGAGGCGAATAATCCCGGGCCGGTCTCTTGCGCCAAAATGGCACTGGACGGCATCCTTCACCATGGACCTGATATCCTCAAGGGTGTCGCCTTCCGTGTAAATGGAATGGGCCAGCGACCTGGCCTCAAATCCGCCATCGATTGATTCTTCAACAATGAAAATAATCTCGGTGTTCATCTACACCTCCTCGGATACCAAGTACTTCATGGCGGTTCAGTTGATATTGAAACAGTAGTCAACCTTGAATAGTGTTTCAAGAACTATTTTCGGAATGAAATATTTGTGAAGGTTAACCACAGAGGCACAGAGGAAAACCAAGAGTAAACCATGGATCGGCTCTGCGGCTTGCGGGGATCTTTAAAGTGAAAAATCATTCCCCGGCTCTTTTTAGGGTCTGTTTTCCGTTTCCACTGCGTTTGCCTCTGTGCCCTCTGTGTCTCTGTGGTGAACGCTTACGGGGAAAGCGGTTTACGAACTCGGCCGCCAGGTGTTGGGCATCTGCGGCGCTGCCGCCGTTTCCGAAAAGAAAAAGCCGATGTTTCGCAAGGAAAGCCCGGCTGATCAGCCCGCCCATCTCGATAATGGTTTCTTTTGCCGTGCTGCACAGCGCCTGTTTTGCCCGGATGCTTTCCTGAAACATGCGCTCGGTGGCAAGCAGGAATTCTTCCTTCGGAATCAGTTCCATAACCCCTTACCTATCACTCTTCCTGCTCACTGTTTTAACTTTGCCTCTTTCTCAAATGCTTTCAGCTTGCGCACTATGCTTCGCCTGAGATGTTCGATTCGCCCCAGGGTGTAGCGATCCATCGGATCGGAAAGGATATCTTTCTTAAGAGACAACATGCCGTAATTTCTCTGATCATCGAGGAGCGGCAGGTCGAGCGACATCACACTGTCAGAGCGACCCACCGGAACCTCGTCGATTTCGCGACTGCACCACCTGCATTGACCATCCTCCGGCACACTGAAAGAGACTCCATTAAAACTGATCTGCGCCATATCGATTCGAAGCAATTCCACTGCACCGATGACTTGTTCCCACAGTTCGTCCGTATCGGCTGCACCGTCAATTGCCATCTGATGATTGAGAAAGGTCCGGCGATCTTTCTTGAGGCCAATCTCATCCGTGACATCATGCAGGTAGCCCATCACCTTATCGACAGCCAGGTATTCAAGATAGCCCAGCTTCCGAATCGCAAGAACAGCACAGATACCAAGCAGTAGTAAAGTTAAAGCGACCTTTTGATCCTGAGCATTTACGAGCAGCAGGGCAAGAATTCCCAGAATGATCGTGGCCCCGTACATCAATAAAACAGCTTTGCGCTGAGAAAAGCCCATTCCGATCAGTTTATGATGAATGTGGCTTTTATCGGGCTGGAACGGGTCTTCTCCGATAATAAATCTGCGGACGGGAGAAAGCATCGTATCCATCAGCGGCAAGCCGAGCGCAACGATCGGGATGAGGATGGCCACCGTCGTCTGGCTTTTCGAACCGAGAATTCCGAGGGATGCAAGCATGTAGCCGAGGAAGTAGCTTCCGCTGTCCCCCATGAATACAGATGCGGGGTTAAAGTTATAGCGCAGAAAACCCAGGCATGAGCCCGCGAGGGCCGCAAAACCTGCGGCCACGAGATATCTTTCCCCCAAAATGCTCAGGATAAGAAGAGTCAAAGAAGCAAAAAAGCAGACCCCGGCCGCCAGGCCGTCAAGGCCGTCAATCAGATTAAGGGCATTGGTCACAAGCAGAAACCAGAAGACCGTGACGGGCAGTGAGAACCACCCCAGAGTCCACAGGGGCGCGAACGGAAGCTGCAGTTGGGAGATACAGATTCCACCGGCATAAGCAACAAGAGCGGCAATAGTCTGGACACCGAATTTAACCATCGGATGCAACCGGAAAAAATCATCGGCAAGTCCCAATAGAAAAATGATTGCCGCCCCGAAGCAGATCATAGCCAGATGTGGTTCCGACTGAATCCGGTCGATAAGATCGTTTGAGTAGAAAAGGGTACCCAGAAAAGGAGCTAAGAAGGCAAGAATTATGGCAACCCCTCCAATACGCGGGATCGGCCCGGTGTGGACCTTCCGCTTCATCGGCCTGTCCACCAGGTTGAACCGCTTGGCTGTTTTGGCGATGATTGGGGTTAACAGCAGAGCAAAAACAAGGCTGGCAAAAAAAATTGTCAGGATCGTTTTCATTTTATGCCCACCGATACTGCACGTCCGTTATCATTTAGGGGACGCAACGAAGGCGCTTCAAGGCATCCGCGGAGACACGCCGCGGGCTTCTTCTCGCACAACCATGCGAGAGAGCAGCACATTCACTATCCGCAGGGCAGCTTTCCCGTCCCATTTCTCAGGGATCTTCCGGGGTATTGATATTCCATCGATTACATTCATTGCTGCGGCCAATATCTTTTCCCTGCTGTTGCCGACGACAGTATTGGTTCCTTCTTCGCAGGTTATCGGCCGTTCGGTATTTTCCCTGATCGTTATGCAGGGTACTCCAAGAACCGTTGTTTCTTCCTGAAGACCACCGCTATCGGTAAAGACCATTCTGGCGTGCATGTTCAAATGCAGAAACTCCAGGTAGCCAAGCGGCCCTGTACATCGGATTCCTCCGGCCCTGCCCCCATTGGCAAAATAGCGGCCCAGCCCGAAACGGTCGACCATTTTGCGGGTCCGTGGGTGTATGGGAAAAACGATTGGAAGTCTACAGCTGATTACACTGAGAGCGTCGAGGATTCCCAGCAGTGTAGTTTTATCATCGACATTGGATGGGCGGTGTAGAGTCATAGTCGCATAATTTTGCGGTTCCAGCCCCAGTTCCCTGGTAACACTGAGCTTGTTTGCCATGGCACGATGCTTCAGCAGGGTGTCTATCATCACGTTGCCGACAAAAAAGATCTTGTCATCCGCGATTCCTTCGGTCCTGAGATTTTCATTGGCGAAGTGGTCCGTGGTGAAAAGAAAATCGCAAAGCACGTCGGTGCAGAGCCGGTTGATCTCTTCGGGCATTGTCATATCCCCGCTTCTAAGACCTGCCTCGACATGAGCCACCTTGATTCCCAGTTTTTTTGCCGTGATGGTGCACGCCATTGTGGAATTGACATCACCCACCACGATCACCAGGTCGGGTTTGATTGCAATGCAGATCTTTTCAAACTCCACCATGATTAGCGCAGTCTGTTCGGCATGGCTGCCGGATCCAATTCCCAGGTCTATATCCGGCTTGGGCATTGCCAAATCTTCAAAAAAGGTTCTGCTCATTTTTGGGTCATAATGCTGGCCTGTGTGCACCAGGGTATGGCAGATACGGTCAGGATACCGGTTCATTGCTTCGATAATAGGGGCCATTTTCATAAAGTTTGGCCGAGCGCCCACGACATTTATGACGCGCAAAGATGCGTTGCGATCCGAAGGGATTCTCATGGTTTCAATTGTTCCAGAAGCGAGAGCATTTGGATGGCCAACTTAGACCTGTCATACTTTCTCGCTGCATTAAGGCAATTCGATTTCAGCTTCTGACGGAGGATCGTATCTTTTTTCAGCTTTATCAAAGCATCCGTGAGGTCCCGGGCATTCTCCGGTTCAAATGTAACTCCGACCCGCTCCCGCCTCACGATCTCCGCCGATTCACCGGCGACACCATGCAGAATCGGAATCCCCATACCCATGCAT
Source organism: uncultured delta proteobacterium (assembly GCA_963805125.1). GTDB lineage: Bacteria > Desulfobacterota > Syntrophobacteria > Syntrophobacterales > Syntrophobacteraceae > SbD1. The sequence goes on from CAWDTD010000007.1 coordinate 337,616, forward strand.
TCGAAGAGCTTGGACGGGATAACGGTAGTGAAAAGGTCGGTTTTCTTCAAGTGAATAATGGAGGCGTCAAGCAATGACCAATATCGGACGACCTGGTCCTTGGGAACCGAATCTATAAAGATCACGTTGTTTAATTTCATGTCATTTGAAAGCTCTTTAAGCCTCTTCTTCTGCGCTCCGTCACCCAGCAGGAGAAAGAGGCAACCCGGGCCGCCATTGTCCTGCACAATTTTTGCCGCATCCAGGATTGTCTCCAGGGCATGCGCCATTCCGTGCGTACCGACGTAGCCGGAGACGAATTTATCCTTCAGACCGTACAGGTCCTCCAGTTCCGGGTCTTTGGGCCTGGGCCTGAACCGGGATATGTCGACGCCGTTGGTTATGACCCGGATTTTGTTGGGATCGACGCCCCTTTTGACCAGGGTCCGTTTGAAAGAGGCTGTAACAGAGACGATCAACGAGGCCTTGCGGTAGAGAGAAAGCTCTATACGCTCAAATAAGCGAATCACCGCCGAATCGCCCATGGCGCCGACCGCCCTTATGGATTCCGGCCAGAGATCTCTCAGTTCGAAGACGAAGGGTATCCGCTTAAGCCTGCTGACCACGTAGGCGGCACAGGCCGTGAAGAACTGAGGTGAAGTGCCGATTACAATATCCGGGGCCTTGATGAAAAAGGAAGCCAGGACAGCCGATACCATGAAACTTGCGTAATCGAGAATGCGCCGGAGAAATCCTTCGTTTGCGGTAATATAGGACCAGACCCTGATCACCCGAATGCCGTCCATCACTTCGGTTTGCCAGGCCGGATTCTTGTACCCTTGATAGACTTTACCGCGCGGGAAGTTAGGAGCACATGTGACAACCGTTACCTGATGGCCGGCGTTAACCCACTCTCTGCAGTGTTCGAAGGTCCGGCTCGCAGGAGCGTTCACCTCTGGCGGGAAATTATCTGTTAAAAAAAGTATATGCATACCGGTTGAGAATTGGTTTCGGGAGGCTCTTACTTCCATGCAAAAGTAGTAGTGACCTCGGGACCTCTGAAGCGGATCTCCAGGCATTGGTTAGGAATCGAGTACCCAAACTCGGGATGATATGTTGAGGGCTTCAGGACAGGCTCACCGCCCGTCACTCTCCATTTTATCCGCTCTCCATTCGGAAGCTGTATAACGCCCTCGCCATTATTCTGGATTTCCGTTTTGACTTCGGGGTGGATGTAGAATCTTCCGGCCGCTTCCCTAAAGCCTCCGTGGATGAGGTCTTTGACGGTCAATCCATCCTCCCGGAAAAACCACCTGCGCTGGTGAACAGGGCTTCCGGGCAGGCGTCGATAGCCGTCATGAGAACAGTTGACGAAAACCATATCTTCGATATTCCGAATTTCAAGTCCGAAAGGGCGAGCGCGGCGCGCCACTCGAAATCCACCCCAAACTTCCGAGGAGTCTTCTTCGTTGATCGTAACGGTGTTATGGGCAGCCGTCGATCGTTGCCTTTGTCTTTCAGCTCCGTTGCCGTAACCGAATGTTCCCGAATCCACTATCACCCGCTGCCTGCCGAGCGAGAACTCGAAGCTGAGCGTATCCGCATGGGCATGGCCGGGAATGTAATCCGGACCCACAGGGGCGGCGTCAATCAAAACGGTGGCGTCCCCCTTCCGAACCCGGACATAGCCGCTGTCGCGCAGGTGAATCAGATCTTCAGCCGGTTCGACCGAACAGGCTATTCCCAGCCGCTCGGCATATCTTTGCAATGAAGCAAAAGAGGGCGCGGCGCCCAAAGCTGCGTCGTTAAAAAGGGCAATCCCTCCATCGGGGTGAGACATAACTCCGAGCCAGAAGATCATCTTCCGGGCGGTTTCGGCCAAAGTCCCGGGCAACGTGCGCCGGCCCTGCGGCAAAGCAGTGTCAAACGCTCCCATGATACTCAATAGATCCATTAAGTCTTCGAGGACGATAGCATGATACATCGGGCTTCTTTCGAAATGTCCGCCGTCCTCCAGGACCTGTTCCGGGATTTGCCTGTCAAGAATCTGCACGCCCTTCTCAATCCACCCATCCGCCTCCCGGCCTGAAAAAAAAGCACCGGCGAATACAAGCGCCTTCGCATTGGCAAAAAGATGATTGCCCAGCAGGTGGTGTTCAAGCCGATTTCTTAAATAACGCACCTGGACGGCCAGGCTCTGACGCAAGTCATCATCTAATGAGTTTCCGCGCAAGGCCCACTTGATCCAGTTCACAACCCTCAGGGAGATCGGGTAAGGCTCCCAGCCGTTCCCCTCGCCGGGCGGATTTTCCAAAACCCAGCGCCGCATTATTTCCAGGTGCCGGTTCTTTCGGCCTTCCGCCGCTTCGGCATTCAGGTCATCAAAGTAATGAAGGTTGTACAACCACAGCTTGTCCCACTCCGGATTATTCCAGCCGGATGGCCCGAGTACCTGATGTTCTTCGTTCAAAAACCGGAAAAGAGCAGGCCCGAACATGCTTTGCCTTTTCCCTGGTCCTTCAGTCCATTCCCCGGCCCTTTCGCGCAATGGAGGGGCAGGCCGCAAGTCAGGCCTGGGCTTGTGGATTCCAAACCACAGGCGGCCGTAGATCTGAACAGGTTTTAGATATCGAACTGTATGCAAATAGTTAGCAATAAGAGAAGTTTGATTTTCAATCAATTCATCGCTCAGAACGGAGTGGTTCAAGATTTGTTTGCTGGCAATCGGGCTTTCGTAAAATGGCAAGGATTAGAACCCTGAATCGGGCTAAGCAGTTTAGGTTGTTAACCAAGCGCTCGTATAAAAATCCTAATAAATAGGTTATTGGATTAAATCGAAGATATTCCGGACGACCTTCAATTAGCATAATTCTTGGCACTTCCAAACCGGCAAGCATTGCCAGGTGATGAACCCTATCTGCTGTATTGACACGATACAGTGTAGGAAAAGTATCAGCTTCCATACGGCCTCGTTTTTTGTTGAAAATCTTATGGAACCATTCGGGTGTGAGTCGGGCCAGGACAGGTACATAATGTGAAGCATTAGGGGTCTTGAAAAGAAACATTCCGCCGGGTCTCAGAACACGCGCCACTTCGAAGAAGACTCTCTCGGGCTGGGAGACATGCTCCATGAGATTATTCGCGAAGACAAGGTCAAAAGATCTGTTTGGATACGGTAACTCCTCGGCGATGCCGATTTCGGAATCATCCAGGTAAGGATTATCAATTACGCGCGGATCAGGATCGAGCCCGCTGACGCTCGCGGCTATTCCTCGAAAATTCATCTGCTTTAGAATTCCGGCCCCTGCACCCAGGTCTAAAAGACGCATATCTGGTTTCAAAGCTCGCAGGATTTCTTTTCTAAACAGATGGTCATCCCAATTGTTCTGAAAATCGCTGTAAAATGTTCGATCCATCCATTCTCTTACTAAAGCCATCTACTTGATTCCCCTAAAGCACTGCGACAGCTCGATGGATATTCGCGATACCTCAATGAGTTCCTCCAAAGATATAGGTGAGGCAATTCCCTTTTGAATTGAATTTAAGAAAGCACCTACACAACGCTGAACACCCTTGTCCTGCCGCCAGAGATTCATCTTTCTGAAACCAGGCCAGCCATACCCTTTGAGTTTCCGGAAGTTGTCGAGTTTTAGCACTCGTCCGCCGCAGAATACTTCCAGCCGCTCCTTGGGCAGTGATTTATGGCCATTGCAAAGATAGTGAATCGAACCAATAGAGCCGTCCGAGAAGCTAAGGGTTATAATGGCATTATCTCTGGGGCCATTCTGCTGCAAATAAACGGCTCGATACTCGACTATAGGACCCCCGGCTAAAAACCGGACCAGGTCGATGAAGTGACACACTTCACCAATAATTCTGCCGCCTCCCGATGCGGGGTCCTGGGTCCAGTGGTCTGATGGAATGAAGCCCGCATTAACAGTCATGACGAATGATTTTGGCTGTTTCGCTCCAGCCAGATGGTCTTTAATTTTTTGAACCTGCGGAGCAAAACGCCGGTTGAAGCCAACCATCAACAGCGGCGCCTTTCCCCGGCTCTGTATTCCAGAGTATAGATTTTCGATCGCTTTAAGCTCATCCAAATTTACACAAAGCGGCTTTTCGACAAAGACATTCTTACCTGCTTCAAGTGAACGCATTACAAAATCGGCGTGTGAATCATGCCTGGTTGCAATTACAACGGTATTGATATTTTCGTTTTCGAGCAGATGATTGATGTCCGTGGTCGTCTCTGAAAACCCGAACTTTTTCCCGTAATGGACCCCGCTTACTCCACCCTGGCTGGCAAGAGAGTAAAGCATGGCCCCGGCCTTTTTGAAGGCCGGGATCAAAATTCTTCCGGCATAGTTGCCGGCGCCAATGAACCCCGCAACAGGGGCGCCGGGGACGATGGGAGTCGAATGGACGCCGGGCAGAAAACGAACGGTGTGCGGAGTCTCAGGCGCTTCTGCGCACCCGGTCCCGTAGGTCAGGAGTATGCCGAGATAAGGTTCCTTCCCGGTTAGCAGTTCATATGCTTCGGGCGCCCGCTCGATTGGAAATCTATGAGATATGAGCGGCTTTACGTCGAGCGCCCCTGACGCCATCAAATCCAGCACCGCCTCGAAATTTCGCTGCTCGGTCCAGCGGACGTAAGCTAAAGGGTAATCGTGGCCTTTTTCTTCATATTCGGGATCGTACCTGCCAGGCCCATACGAGCATGAAACCTGGAAGGAAAGCTCTTTCTTGTAGAAATCATCCCTGGACAGTTCGAGTCCGGTTACCCCTACCAGGACAATTCTTCCTCGTTTGCGGCACATCAGCGCCGCTTGATGAACAGGCTCGCTGCTTTTTGTAGCAGCAGTGATGAGAACGCCATCGACCCCGTTACCACGGGAAAACACCTGGCTGACGGCAATAGGATCTTCCCCCTTGGATAGATCGATTGTCTCCGCTCCAAACCGGCGGGCAAGCTCCAAACGTGAAGAATCGTAATCAATGCCGAGAATCCTACAGCCGTTTGCCCGAAGCAACTGAACGGCTATAAGCCCGATAAGCCCCAGGCCCGTTACTGCAAACGATTCACCAAGTGTTGGATTTGCAAGGCGGATACCCTGGAGTGCAATCGCTCCCGGGATGGCGAAAGCGGCTTCCTCATCGCTCACATTGTCCGGGACCCTGGCGCACAAGTTCTTGGGCACGCACACCACCTCCGCATGTGGCCCATTGCTAACGACTTTGTCGCCTTCCCTGAAACCCATTTCCTCTGACACATTACCCGCACCCGAGGCGCATCCATCACCCATTACCCCTGACCCATCACCCCTTACCTGCACGGCAGTGCCCACATTGCAATATCCTAGCGGCAACGGTCGATCGAGCTTGCTTCGTACGGCATCAATGGTTGCCGCCAATCCGTCGGTCCGGATCTTGTCGAGCACCATTCGCACCCTTTCAGGCTGCTGCCGGGCCTTATTGATCACATTGGCCCTGCCGAATTCCACCAGCATGCGCTCAGTGCCGGTGGATATCAGGCTGGCTGAGGTTCTGACGAGCATATGCCCTGGTTTTAATGCGGGGTAGGGTACCTCTGCGAGCTCGGTATGGCCGGAGGAAAGATTTTGGAGAACTTGTTTCAATCTCAGGACCTTCTCGACAGTTCAAATTGAATTATACATTTGCAAGATTCGGAAATCAGGCCGATCTATTGTGATTTGGACGTTTTGTTCTAGTGCCTCACGAGTTTTTAGAAAGAGATTACCTGTTTCCCAAACATATTCAACCGAACTTAGAGACGGAGCGACGCCGATCTCAGGACACACCATTTCATAACTGAGTTTAATGCTCAGTTCATGGCCATGGTCCCGGAACATTGAAGTGAAACGGTGTTTTTTCTCCACGACTTCTATCGTCATATCTCGAAAATCGTCCATACTAATTAAAACGTTCCCACGGTGAGCTGCAAATCGCTCCCGAACGCCCTCAAAAGTATGCCCCTTGGCTGAAAAGGTGATGGCTGCTATACTCTCATCCCCGAAAATATACGTAACGGCAATATCACAATCTGACTTTTCTCCACGGGTAGGGTTGATCGTGATTGGGTACCGGTTCTCTGGAGCGATGAGCCGCAGAACGAAATCGGTCCAGTGACAAAGATTGCCTAGTATGCGCCCTCCCTCTTCAACTTTGAAATACCAGTGCTGAGGGTCAATCTCATGGCCGGCGATAAACCAGTTAAACACAGCAGGGCCAGTCTGGGAGTCCAGGTATCTCTTTATTGTCTGGCCAACCCGGCTCATCGGGCGATTAAATCCAAGCCTGACCTTGAGCTTTGATTGACACATCGCTTTACACAACCGATCTAACTGTTCTTCACTTACAACATGCGGTTTTTCGATATGGACATTCTTTCCCGAATTAAGTGCCTGAATCGCATACTCTGCATGTGACGCGTGGTTTGATGCAATATAAACCAGATCGATGGCGGGATCGGACAGGATCCTATTAGCGTCGTCGGTATAATAGCGCAAGTCGTATTCCTCAAAAATCGACGCAGCTCTATGAATGTCGATATCCATTGCACCCCGGATTACACGTCCGTAGTTCTTTTTTAGGTAGAAGGCTATATTACTGAACGCGAAATTCCCGCAGCCGATCAGCCCCACATGCCCCCCTCCCTCCAACGGCGAAGAAACTGGAAGGGTCGCATAGTGTTTTTTCATGTGATATTGGCCTTTGACCTTGGTCAACGTCCGGCGAATACCGTAGAGTTGAACATAGCGTAAAGTCTTCTTGATATTGAAAACCAGATTTTGAGTCGTGTAGTCTATACTCAATTTTATTTATCCCTTGAAATCTTCAGCCAGAGACAGCATCAGGAAGGAGCCGTTGAATTGTCCGGGACCCTCCGGCAAGCTTGCCGACAAAAACGACAGGCTTCATTGAGTCTTCCTGAGAGCAGAGACCTTCTGAGCATCAACGGCCTTGAGAAGCTCCGCGACTGTCAGCTCGGCGCATTTTTCCCACGAAAAATCGGCTGCTCTAGCTTTCGCACGCTCCGAAAGATCTCCTCGCCGGTCCTTATCCAAAGAAATAGCGGACCGGATGACATCGGCCAGGGCTTCCCCGTTGCTTGGCTTATAGTAAAGGGCGGTGTTATCGAAAATTTCCGGCATTGGAGCAGTTCTTGCCGAAACAGATCCGCAGCCGTGGCTCATTGCTTCCAGCGCTATGTTTGGGCAAGCTTCCGCACGGCTGGTCATAATGAAAAAGTCGCAATGAATGTAGCACCAGGACATCTCCCTTGCTGAAAGAGGTCCCGCCCAGTGTATCCGGGATTCCACCCCCAACTTAAAGGCAAGTGCTTCAAGCCTTCGCTTATATCCTTCCATTATGGGATCGACCCACCCCGCGATGACTAGTTTATGGTGAAACCCGTTTTGAGAAAGATAACCGAGTGCATTGATGACATCTTCAAGTCCCCGTGCAGGACGAATCGAGCCGGCAGTAAACAGAAATCGCTCATGCTCACCGCATTCTGTCATCGAAGCCGGTTTAGTGAGGAAATCAGCCGGGGGCGGCGGCTCTATGCCGTGATATACAGCCCCCACTTTCCTGGATTGAATGCCCCATTTCGAACATATGAAGTCCCTTACGTATTCCGACACTGCAATGACGCGTTCCGCTCGCCGGCAAGACTTCACAGCAGCATAAATTCTGCCGAGGTTCCGCAGCGCTTCAGGCCAGGGATTGCCGCCAAAAGGCAGAACGAGCGGTTCCATGTTCCTTACCATAACGACGACTGGGATTCCTCCGCAGTTAAGCCATCGGGCGGTTGGAATAAAGACGACGTCCGGCGCCAGGCGCCTGATCTCTGACTTCAACCACCGAAATCCGTGACGATGGTCATTAACCGGCCATCCTATGCAAGAGGGTTCCTTTATTCCGAGGATGTTGACGGCTTGCGGCGGCACGAACGTACGTAACGCCCTTACTTTAGCATTTGCTCTCAGCAGCGGTACCAGTCTCTGAAGGTACTTGCGGTACCCGCCGCTTAAACCACCACCAGTCAAATTCACAATTGCGATTTCCATATCCAATGAAATCATCCTACACATGAGGATGTGCCAGGGAGCAATGCATCCGAGAACTGGTGCAAGCCGGAGAGCAAAAAAAGCTTCAAACCGGCGGGATGTCCCTGATCACCATGGGTGTTTTTCCAGCTATGGTCTGGCGCAAAACTGCTACTCGCTCTATATGGATTTTCTTTAATTCAGGATGGATTTTACCCAGGCGGTGCTGAATTCCGTGAATTAGTTCGGACGAAATATCAGACGGAGAGATGATCAGGAGCCTGATGTCAGTTCCTTGCTGGATTGCCTGGTAGGTGGACACTTCACTACACAACCGCACGGCATGGGTAACAAGTTCCGAATGCACCCGGCTGCCGTCGGCAAGAAGAAGATAATCGTTGCATCGGCCCATGACCCGAACAAATCGCGTCACACCCAGGCCCGCTTCACCATTGGGCAACTCGATTTCATCACCCATTTCGTAACGAATGAGCGGAAAGCAGCGAGAAAAAAGACTGGTAACCCGAACCTTCCTGCCACCGCTTAACCCGTTTTCCAGCGCCTCGATAAAGTAGGTCCTCCAGAATGTGCGGTATCCCCCTGTCGGGTGGGTGTGGCCGATAAGACCGGTCTCAACGGAACCGTACTCCATAGCAACAGGCGCACCGAACATCTCTCGGACCAGGTCAACACTGTCCGGCGCGGGAAAAGCTTCCGCAGCACCAACAACCGCTTTCAGACCCAGTTGCCGCAATGACGTGGCCCGACCTATATTAGAACGAGCAAAGGCATCAAGGGCCATGCTGTATCCGATCACATAGTCAGGGTGAAAACGAATCATGGCGTCCGCAGCCGCTCGCATGCTTGCGCTATTCATATTGTATGCGGAAAAGCGATAATAGCCGAGCATCCGGTCTTTTATTTCGCGCAGACGCCGGTTGTATCGACCTCGCCAGCCTGTTCCAAGAAGATGAGAGTGGCCCCAAATCATAAACAGGCGGTCCGCAGGACGAATTCCATACCAGGAACGCGCAAGCCAGATATCGGGCGATGTATGACCGTTTTCCAAACTCCAGGCGGGAAGTTGGACAGGCTGCGCCGTGGAGCCGCCGGTTGTCCGATGCCATTCCGGGGGGCGGGTCTTGTCGATGAGATTTTGATGATGCTCCTGGACCGCCGTGCGGTCTATAATGGGAAATGTGCCCAGTATCTCTTCCCAGCACCTGAACGTCTCCGGAAGGTTCGCACTGCGAGCCAGCTCCCGGTAAAAAGCGACATTTAAACGTATCCGGGACCAGCACTGATTGAACAGCGCCAACTGAGCGCTCAACCGCCCCTCCTGCGTCATCGCCTGAGCGTATAGGCGCTCGCGTTTATCCGCTTCGGTCCCGAGGCGTATTGCCCGAAGATGCCTGATCATCGCCAGAATCCATTCGCGGTTCAAGTCTCCCTACCCATCCCATGGGAGGTCTATAGCGATAGTTAACCGAGCCTCTCAATTCATCAAGACTGCTGGGAACCCCATTTAAAACTAAGGATTCCCGGTTCACGGGATGCATCAGCAGTCTGAATTTGTCGATTCCCGCAGCCCTCGAGACGATCGGCAAAGCCCGTGGATCGTACCCCATCAGGATTGCCGCGCAGTAATCAACAGCCACAATGTTGTCTCCGAAGATCAAAGCCCCGGTGTCGACCGCCTTCGGGTTTAGAGGCCCCTGCCCTTCACCTCCAATAATCCCATCGATCAGCGCCAGGTGGGGGCGAACGGGAGATCCATTCATTCCGCCGTCGATGTCTGCATAAGAGAGCACCCGCGCCAGATCGACAGCCATTCGCCAACAGGTGTCATTTCCGGACCATGCCCCCGCCGAATCAACTGCCCACGGCCGAATAGAATGACGGAGCGCACGATCGAAAAGTCGCAGCCAGACACCGGGCTTCGTGTCGAGCGGGACCTGCTGAATAGCATCATGGAATTGGGAGAGCACCCGCTTGGTTCCGAACCTGTCAGATGGATATTCGTCTCCCCCGGTGCTCGGCGGCCCAAACCGATGGTGAGCCAGACAATCCTTGTGGGCCACGGAACCGACGCAACCTTTAATAGCGCAGGTTATACCCACTTTCTCGTGCGTCTTAAGCTTCGGAATACTGAAGATGACGTCTGACTCCAGCACCTGACGGTTTATGACATAAATGTGCCCGCCTGAACCGTGAAAAACCTCGATACGTTTCGGATTATAGTCTGTAACACGAAATCTCGATCCGCACTTGCCCAGTTCTGCCAGAAGGCTTTCTCCACCGAGATCGATGGGTGTGCCGTATTGTTCGTCTCCTCGCTCTACACGCGAGCCTTTCCCCAACCAATCATGCTCCGCCACCAGCAGCCGCAGATCACAGGCTCCAACTGGGAGATCCCGATTTTTATAAAACAACGCCACTCGATTGGCACCGGTATCTGATACAACGGAGGACCAACGGCAAGATTGAAGTGGCGCGTTACCGAAGAGGACCTTGCCTTCATGCCCAACGGCAAGGAGGATATAATCCAAGACGGCGCGAATAACTGACCCGTGGGTACATTTACCCAGAAAATCACGGTAGCCTTCGTGCGGGCGGCGCTGATAAACAAAATTGCAGAGGACAAAGACTTGCTGGCCTGGCTGGATAAATTCTCTCAGCGGATTCCAGCCACGTGTGCCATAGCGGGACTGGTCAAGGCCAGCCTGTGCAAAGACCCGTCGCACAGCATCATAGACACGGTTTGGACGGTTTGACAGGTGGCCGTGGGAATATTCTGGGTAGGGGGTGCTCGGCGAGAAAAAGTCATCTCCTTTTGGATACTGAAGAGCTGGGTCCTGGAGGATTGAAACGATTAATTGAGGCAGTGCAGTGGTGCGGTTTGCCGGAGCCAGTGTACAACGCACCCGCTCGGAATATGTATATCCTTTTTGCCCTGCAGGATGTAATGCCTTCCATTGATTAACAATTTGCTGTACTTTGCCTTTGCGAATGTTGGGTTGCCCGACAACTAGCAGAGCGCTTGGGTTGCTAATCACAGATCCGGCTAATCGTGCCAACTTTGATAAGGTGCGTTTTGATCGCGACCATAAAATGTCTTCTATTTCGCTTTTAGTTAGAGAGTTCTTATTGTAACGTTCTAGATCAATCGTTCTGCTGATATTTTCTAGGAATAACCTCCAGCTTCTATCATCGGATAAAGCCGGGTCTGAGTAACCATATTGCCGAAGAAAATGAGACACCCGCGCAGCACATGCAATTATAACCAGCTTATTGTTATTGGCTGTTATCGATCCCGAGTGTTTTCTTAGCAAGATTAGCTGATCTCTTAAACAATGAATCTTCCCTAATTTGCTCATTCTGAGCCAGAGATCGTAGTCTTCAGCTCCGTTTAACCTATTTCTATATCCGCACAACGACTGCACAATTGTTTTTTTAAAAATTGCTGAACTGTGCGGGAAAGGAGATTTACCTCTTTCAAGATGATTCACGAGCCGATCATGATTGGTTGGATAAGAAAAGTTTCTCATTTCCATCCCATGCTCATCGATGGTTCTGCACCCAGCTCCAAGAAGTATTACATTTGAATGCTTTCTGACATAGCAGATTTGTTTTTCAAGCCGCGTTGGCATGGATATATCATCCGCATCCATTCTGGCAATCCATTCGCCACGCGCTATTTTCAACCCGATATTCAGAGAATCCGTCAGGCCCGTATTCTCTTTCTCGACTAAGACAATCCTTCGGTCCATTCTTGCATATTCGTGGAGGATTTCCAAAGTGTTATCGGTCGATCCATCATCTATTAGGATGAACTCGAAATCTCGGAAGGTCTGATTGAGAATACTCTCAACTGCTTCACGGATGTATTTCGATGCATTGTAACAGGATGTGAGTACAGATATTTGTGGTGACATAGGAGAAGCAACCTCCATACCTAAGCGCCCTCTTATATTGAATACCAGGAAGCAGGGATCACACCTTCAAAACCCCAGGCGGAGTTGCCAGTTAAATTCTTGAGAGGTGCTATAACTATCTTCCCATCGCTACTTCCCAGCCAAGCCGCCCACCAACTGAATGTGCTGTTGGCAATGATATAGTGCCGGCACAGGGTCATCAGCCAAAGGTCAGCATAGGCGTTTGAATCGCCCCGGTTGTTTGACACGCAGGTTATCCGCGCATCCGGCAGGGGGATGCGGGCCCGAGCGGCATCCGGCCGATCGGAAAATACGAAGTAATGCGCCTGAGGGGCGAAGGTTTCCATCTGCCCGACCGCGCGGGCATAGTAATCGCCAGGTGGGTTGTTGATGCACCGTTCACCTTGTGTATCGAAAAAACGCACATGTAGCGCTACTGCGAGGCAACCCCGGATACGTTTTACCATCTCCAGGTTCGCGGCGTCGGTCGGGTGCTTGATCCGCAGGTCTTGGCGAATCACATCTTCAACGTCCTTGAAGTAGCGCTCGCTCTGCCAATAGCCTTCCAAACGAGCGGTACCCTTCGGCTTGTACTCGAGTAAACGGGCATCGAAATCCATGCCTTCCTGTTGAATGTATCGCCTCTTCATAAAGGGGCGACGCAGATCGATTTCACGCAGCAACTTGCGACGAATCCGGGAAAACGGCTCTAAGCGCTCGGCAGGGGTGGCCTTGCGACACGGAATGCTGAAGTGGTCCAGTTGATACTGACGTTGGTAGTCAACATCACGCACAAACCCGCTGACATTGTCGATGACTAACTCCGCGTTGTTCACCAGTGCGAGACGGCGCGCGGCCGCATAGCAAAAAAGCTGATTACCGATGCCGCCGAAAACGCGGGGAATGATCCTTATCACTGCATACCCTCAATGTTTTATTTTCAGGCTTTGCGGGCGCAAGAGAAGTTCTACAACCTCATGGTGCCGGTGAGACCTCCGGTACACGTTCTTGAGGACGGAGCTATTGCCCGGGATCTGTTATACCAACTTGCGTTCAAGATAAAACTAATGTAAATTGAGGCCCTCTACTCAGGGGAGGGTGCTCATGCCAAGGAAAGCGTATTTGTCGACGACAGTTGTTCAATTGGCTCTGGAGACGGCTCAGAAAGCCAAGGAGCCGGATTTGCTTCGAATGGCGCAAACAGTAATAGTCCCAACCATTTCTGATGTTTCCGACCGCACAACAGGGCAGATCATTGGCCGTTCCCGTGCAACAGTCGTCCGATTGCGGAAGAAGTTTCGCGAACTTTGCGCGGGGCGGGAACCTCAAGAGCGAAACTGGGGTGGTCGCCGCTACGGCTACATGACTATCGAGCAAGAACGTCAATTCCTTTCGAAGTTCATTGATCAGGCCTCAAGCGCGGGTATTTTGGTCGTGAACCAGATACAGCGCGCCTTTGAAGCCATGGTAGGGCACAGGGTTGCCCAAACCACCATCTACCGGATGCTGGACCGGCATGACTGGCGAACAATCATCCCAAGACCCCGTCATCCCAAGAGCAGCACCGAAGCCCGGGAGGGCTTTAAAAAAACTCCCGAAAACAGTGGCTAAATGCGCCAAGGAACTTGCTTCTGTTGGAGTGCCCCTGCGATTGATGTTTCAAGACGAAGGCCGTTTTGGAAGAATCAGCAATCCTCGGCGCTGCTGGGCGCCTCGCGGAATGCGCCCGAATGTGCCCAGTCAGATCGTGCGCGAGTATACCTATGCATACGTTGCGGTATCTCCTCATGATGGCGCAATGGATTCCTTGATCATGCCCGCGGTCAGCGAGAAGGCCATGTCCATTTTCTTGCGGGAAGTGAGCGACCGACATCCAGATGAGTTCATTTTGATGATCATGGACGGCGCTGGATGGCATAAGGCAAAGGCGCTCAGTGTGCCCTACAACGTGGCACTGATCTTCCTTCCCCCTTACAGTCCTGAGCTCAACCCAGTGGAGCACATTTGGGATAGCATCCGGGAAAACGATTTCCGCAATGAAGTATTCAACAGCATTGAGGCAGTAGAGGATCAACTGATGCGCTCCCTTGCAACCCTGGAAAAGGACCCCACATCAGTGGCAAGCATGACCGGTTTCCACTGGATTGTTGATATCAACTTGAACGCAAGGTAGTATTACACGATCTCGCTTGTAGGTTGGATGCCTAATGGGAAGTGTAACGCTCCGGCTGCATCGCACGACTCTCTCCTCCACGGGATTCTTGCAGGACATCGCGAACCCCAGGGTGAATATCCCGGCACCTCAAGCTATGCGGCTCGTTCGCAATGTCTCAAATTTTGACCGAGAGGGACACTCGGGAGTTGAGCGCGCCCACTTGCGGCTAAGTTGACGGATGAAATACTGGACTAAATAAATACCAGCGACAATAAAAGCAACGCGAATCTGAGCCATTAATATCTGGTCAGGCGAAGTAATAAGCACCAGTGAAGGCAACCCCAGCAAGTAGATACCCATTGTTCTTATTAGAATAAAACGAGTAGAAAGAAGTGTGTTGATTATAAAGAGGTTTAGCCAATTGAACAGAACAAAAACTCCGAGTCCTATGGCTCCTAGCTGCCAGACAGCAATTGAAACCGGACTGACGCCAACATTCTGGGTACCACCACGAAATCCTATTAATTGCGGAACTAGATACGCCGGCGTCCCTAACATACTCCCATCGATGCTCCCTGGGGTTGGCTTTGAAGGTAAAATGAACCTGGGAATAGGAGCTAGCGCCGCCCCAATGTATGGCATAAGTCCAGCTTCACCAGAGCCTGAATAATGAACCAGTAGCGCCCCCATGGATATAGTGTCGAATTTTACTAGAAGAGTGTTTGCAATATCATTGATATTAATATAGTAGTCCGATGTTGTAATGTCATGTAAGCCGAATTGGCCTTCACTTCTCAAGACCCCGACCACATACGCAACTCTTCCACAAATGACTACTGCTACAAGTAATAGAATAATACTGCGCAGAGCTATCCGAATGGACATTCTATGATGTGAACCATAGTAAAAGAAACATATAAGGAACGGTGTTAATAAATGGATACGAGACCCTTCACACAAACTGACTAATGACACGACACCAACAACAATGATCGGCAAGACCCATAGATACAATCTTTTGTTTTTTTCACGCGGAAGTTCAGCCAGTATTAAAATACACATAGAATATCCAATGGCAGATATGAACATAAGCGATGTATACATACCATGGGTCTGACTAGCAATGCCATCACTTATTGAGATATTGTTAAGCTCAACATAACTGAAAGGGATATGCTGTATAGTATTAATAATGAAAGCGATAAAGCCAACTATAATTACTGTTGATATAAGTATTGCGTTGGTTCGCCTATTGATAACACTAGTTATATGCACTGTTTTCACTTTTGATTTACTCATACTAAATAAGCCGACCGTGGCGAGAAACGCTGCGCTCTCCATGAGCTCATATTTAATGAATAATTCCCCGTCCACAAGGAATTGAGCTACGCCTCCTTCAACTCCTAATAGTCTAAGCGATGTAGGCATAATATGCAGTATGAAAAAATACACAATTAATGAAATGGAAAGGAAACCTGAAACCGATATGTCCTTCAGCATGCGGTACAAAACAAAAAATGTACTGCCCCATACCAGTGCAAGCACAAATCCCAAAAGTTCAAGCATCGCAGCCATACCTCCAATCAGTACTGTCCACTTATAGGTTCTGGAAATCAATGCATGACTCGGTTCCGAATTTCACACCCCTTACAGCTTTAAAACTGACTGGGGGTTCTGAATATTCGACTTTGGCCGGTTCGCCGGAAGCCGATACCCACCGGTGCGGCAAGCACCCTAGACAGGAAAGTTGGCGTGGGCCTCTTATGTCCGCTTGGCGTAATCGGCTTCTGCTGCACCGCAGCTTCAGTGTGTAAAACATGTGCGATATTCATTTGAATGGCCATCTGAACAAGAAATTGTGGGTCGTTAAATTACGTTTGCCGGCGCCAACCTCTTCCACCATCCTCTGCGTCACTTCACTCATCTGACCAGCCGCCATAAAGGCGTGATAGCAGCAGCTGCAAAACACCTCTAACGTCTGGGTAAAGTTACGGTTCAAAGGTGTATCAGCCCGATGGTGCTGGGTGGTTGAGATTTCCACCGTCCAGAAACGGACTTGCGCATGAGTAGACGGGAAAGTGAAAATATTCTTCCCTGGATTGTTAGAGGACAAAGGATGAGCGGGGTTGTCAGCCCTTTTCCGAGCATGTGCTATCTATCGACCCCACTTCTATTCTGAATGAACGGCAGGATCGGATTACGCGCCCTTTTGCGGCCCTCTCGCCATCCCTCAAAAAGACCGCGCCACGCAGTTGGCCATCGCCAAGGGTTGACAACTATTTCTCTGCGCAACGGCCCCGCTCGCAGACTAGACCACAAGACATGGCTCCAGCGGCTCGCCCTTGGGTGGCGGTACTTATACAAGAAAAAATTCATCGATTTTGTCCACTCGGGGAATGCGTTATTCCCTGGAATGCGGCATCCCCCAAAAGGGAGTCTCAGATGAATAATCCAGGGAGCTGGGTCCCAAACGAACAAAATCCCATTAGCTTTCAGACGGTCGATGAAATCACTCTCTTCATAGTTTGCGCTGCCGACCAAAGCTTCATCCCAGCCCCCCAGGGCGAGCGCCGTTTCCCGCCGAACGGAAAAATGCCCACCAAACAGTGGTCCTTCTGGAATTAATTCAGCAACTGGAACCGCCGAAGTCGTTCCCGCATGTGGCCTGTCCAATGAAATGTCCGCAACCGGAACGCGGTCAAGTCTATGCCACACCTGGCCGCCCACAGCCTCCCATTTAGAACCGTCCTGGTATTTCATCCAGTGTTTCCACACAAGGTCCGGCGGAATCAGAACGTCGTCGTCGAGGAAAAGACAGATCTCTGCCTTTGCGGCACGCAGTGCATCGTTCCTTGCGCCAGTTAGACTAGGCGCCTCCCGATTGATCCAGAGCAGTTCCAGGCAGGCATCGCTGTACGCCCTCCGCACACTCGGGTCGGCATCCGTGACACCCGGCGTCTGGTTAACGACAATCACTCTCTTGGGCGGAACGTCCTGGCCCAGCAACATGTGCAAAGTCTGGTTAATTGCGTGCGCACGCCCAAAGGTAGGGATAACCACTTCTATGTCCGCTGTCATTATTCTGCCCTTCTTTAAACTTTCTGCAAAGAACGGGTTATGCTGCTTTATTTACGAGCCGCAACAAACGAATTCGGAACCATTCTCGCTCGGTCCGACTCAAGGTCACGGTGTAGGCTATGCTGCAATAGACAACGATTAGGATTGTTTCTTCTATAATAAATGATATCCATCCTTCTTGTACAAGAAACCTACTCGACAGATGGCAAAAGGCGCACGCAATTACACTCGGGAACAATAAGGGCAATACACATGTGCGCAGATATTCCATAACGCCGACACCTAGATTGCGCATACTGAATAACAAAACATATACCGTCGTTGGTATGTTCGCCATAACTGTGGCTATCATGACACCAGGCAGACCTACGGCATGACCAAGCCATATGGATAGCCCTAGATTCGTAACGCCCTCAAAGAGGACTATACGGCTAAACGTTCCAATTTGACCTGACGCCATAACAAAAGTGCTGCTCACGTGACCTGAAGTAATCAGGACTGTAAACGCGGCCAGCGCCATTGTCATGGCTTGTCCAGCGTATTGCCCCGACCCGACCCAGAGTCCAATCATTCGATCGTTCAGTAAGAGAATACCTCCAGCAAGCGGGAGAGCGAGCAGCATGTTGTAACGGTGCAACCGCAGGAATGCTCGACGCAATGCAGGTTCATCTCTTCGCGCGTACAGCTCGTTAATGGCAGGGGAAGCGTTGTCCGAAATACGGTTAACTATATTGAACCCTATCGTGGTAGGCATTTGCGTTGTGTAATAAATGCTTACCGCAGCAGCATTATACAGGTATCCTACGACTATATTGTCGGTGTAATATACCAGGCGCCAGCCTATGTTGATCAGCATTGCGTACAACCCGAAGGCGAACATTTCTCGAAGCACGCCCCAGTCGGGTATCCCCCAAGCCAGCCGACGATCGGGATACAAGTGGCGAAAACGTAGTGCGGACAGGCCGGTCGACAGTGCCTCGGCAAGAACATTGGCAAGCAGTAAGCCCACCAAGCCCATCCCACAGAACACAGATACCAAGGACAAGAGGAGCCTGCTCACATTACTTATCATCCCTATGAAACCCGCGATTGCCAGATGTTGTGTTGCACTCAAACAACTGTTAAATATGACCCAGGGGGTTCTAAGCACTCCCCAGACGGCTAGCATGTACAGACCGCAACGAGCCTGGGTTGCCGCCTGTGATGTCAAAGAAAAAAGGACACCGACCTTGGTGCTCAGCAATAGCACAGCGAACGCGAAAACAACATTACTCCCAAGCATGAACGTGCGGGCAGTAGTCAAGACGTCGTCAAAACGCTTTCCGCCGTCATCGTAACCGCTCGCCTGGGCCAGGTAACGGTTCAGTGACGCCGAGAAGCCCAGATCCAACATGGTAAGGTAACCTATGACTTGCATCAACAATGCGTAGGCCCCCAGGACCTCTTGGCCCGCGATGCGCAGCACAAAGGGTACGAGGCCTACCTGAAGGAGTATTTGCACGCCGTACTGAAGAAAGCTTACCAAAGCCCCACTGACGGCGCGATCTGTACGGCTCGTTGCGCGGGCGGACATTCAATGCTACCCTTTTCAAAAACTCGGATTTTGATCTAGACGGTTGCGACTTACTTCTTGTGATCGTTCACTTGCCGACTATTTGTAGCAATGATCCAACCACGCTTTTCTGATCGATTCCGGATGACACAATCGAAACCACTCGATTCCAGATGAGAAATCAATTCAGCTTCTGTATTGTTTGTCCATAAATCAGAATGATAAAGGGCTAAAATGGTACCTATTCTCCGCAAAATAGTTCCTGGGGTGCTCAGCAAAATGGGAAATTCCGCTCCTTCACAATTCAATTTCATGAAATGGCATTTATTAATCCGATTTCTTTCCAAAAAAGTGGACAACGTGCAAGATTCCACAGTTTCACTAGACCCGGTAAGCTTTGAAACAGTAGAGTGTCCCCAGTTGTCGCTATCATGATAAAGTGTGCATGTACCTTTTTTATCAGCCATAGCTAAGTGATGAACTGAAATATTTGAGCATCGATTTAGAGCCACGTTAATTCGCAAGAGGGTGAATGAATCTTCAGCAGCTTCAACAGCGTAAACCTTGCCACATCCTACCTTAGACGATGATAGAAGGGAGAATGTGCCGATGTGAGCCCCTATATCGATGATCACATGACCCTCGTCGGATTGATACTCTGGAAGTCCTGAGAAGAAAATGTCGTTCTCAAAGCTGTGCGCAATAACTGCTTCATCTGAAGTATTCTTCCTATACGCGATTTCAAATCCGCCAAAAGAACCCATAGCTAGCATCGACGGTCTATAACGCTCTCGTAATGCAAATGCTCGGGATGTTATTTGATAACATAGTCGGATAATGGCTTTTAACTTTTCTGGAACTATGTGTGAAATGCTATCCTTTACGTCTATCATGTTTTCTTCCTCGTGGGCAGTTTGCCGTATAACAACTATTAGTAGTATTGCGCGTATTCCCAGATTATTACGACGGCTCCAGTGTCCACCCATATTGTTAGTCACCTCCAGTCTCCCGATGGCAAGCACGAGGCTCAGTCCATCACGGTATCGAGGAGGGGTTCGCCCTGAGTGGTTACGGTTATGTAGGCCCGTGATTTAACGCAGGTCGGCGTTTTGCAGGTGAATTCAATGCTATTATCGCCCTCCTGTACGAGAGGTATCTCGCCCGCTATCTTCACGTCCCGCAGGAGTTGTCCCTGTGTACCGTACAATTTGCAATTTGACAATGATCGGAATTCAAGATAGCAGCCACTCTCAATTTCTGTAAGAAGTGAGATGGATTTCCCATTAACTATTAATGTAGGATTGACAATTTTTGACTTCGAAAGAGGTATAGCCTTGATAGGTCGCAATTGACATGCAACAACTTTGCCGGGCGGCAGATTATTATACCATAAGGCAAGCGACTCTACGGCTGAATAATTCAGTGACTCCCGATATAGCTCGTACGCACCCCCATATGGCCAGGCACAATCTGTGTAGTGCTGCGTATCAGGCTCGATCAATTCAAAATAGCGCCATCCCGTGAAGTTGATAAGAATATAATGTTCGCCATACGCACGTGAAACGTGAGCAGGACTTCGCAACTGAACATTCATGACCTCACCTTTCCCATCACCGTTCACCCAAATACCAAGTCCCTGGTGATTGCTCAGGTTGATCGGTGGAGAAAACTCCTTCTGCACCTTGGCCCACGATCCAACACGGCTTCCCGTCGAATTATAACCGCTAAAATATCCGAGAGTGTCCTGATGCTCCGCATTGGAAGACATCGATTTCAAGCCGACGGTAGTTCCATGCTTGCTGTCGTGCGCGGCAAAATCGTCCGGTTTGCTGAAATCGGCTAACGTGATATTTCCTTCTGCATAGTAGTCACCTGCTGACATTAGTGCTTCGATGCGCACAACTAAGGGCTGGGGGGCATACCGGTTCCGAACTTTCCAAATGTTGCTCTCTCCATCAACACGCGTCACCTTATGTCTTGCATAATCAGTTGGCCGGAAGCGCCATGTTCCATTGAAGTCTTGCTGCAGAGTAAATTCATCCCCCGGAACTCTGAGTCTTTTTTTGATCGATTCAGAGAAATAATTTTCATGGCGCAAATTTTCATAGCGCCGAACTATTGCCGCCAGTCGTTGATGTAATGGGATCGTTGGATCATACGTATTAATTGAAAGACCGGAACAAGTCCCTAGAGCTTTTGCACACAGGTACTCAATATCATCCGGATAGGTAGGTTCGGTTTGCTGATCGGACCATGCGCGAAAAGCAAACCACCCCATGTTGCTGGGTAGGAGTAGACGTCTGTCTTTTTTAGTTGAGGCAATGTACATATCTATAAATTTCTTATGATTCCTGGTCGGAGAATCCGATGCGCCCATACGGGAGCGAACGTACCACAGGTGATGATGGAAAGTGCTCATTTCCATCATTGCAGGTTTATTCAGGCGTTTCCAAAGCTCGAAAACGAATTTAGAGCCATAGTGCCAGCCGTTTTCAGGCCCGGCTAGTACATCCTCACCGTCCAATGCATCGAGATAAATCCCATCGAAATCGGCAGCATTGAATAGTTCAGCATTCTTGGCCGCCACTTCCTCAAACAATGTCGAATCAGGGTCAGGCACAAACAGGCCGAAGCACTCTTTCAAGTGGTGCACCCTGGCTCCGCTATTATGGGCCGCGGCTTGCGTCCCAAGCACTCCGCGCTTGCATTCGGTGAACGCATAGGGCGGTACCTTGGAAATACCCCTATAGGTGATGAGTTCATCGTCAATCTGCAGGGTGACACTATTGCGCATAAAAAAACCAGTTATACTGGACATACCATTGGTTGATTCAATAACCGGCACAGTTTTGTTGTCCGGATCTATGCTGTCCGCCAGTGTGAATGTAGCGTCCTTTGCAAGCCGGGGATCGGGTATGGGTGTGACCCAAGGGGCGTGCTTGTCTATAAAAAATGCGTAGGAATGCATTATGACCTTGATCCCAGCGGAGTGGAGCTTTTCAATCGTCGCTTTCAGGCCGGCGATATCATTCGGGTAGTATTGAAGATCGAGTTTGCAATCTCCAAAGCGAAATGCACGGCCGCCATGAAGTTCTACTTGATCGAACCCCAAGTCCCGAACGGATTTTATAACTTCCTCCACATTAGATTCGGTCGGCGTAATGAACAAGTATGAGCCTCTATTCGACTCAGAGTCTAGCGCCCATGGCCCCCCGACAGGTGAGTGAGGCAGGTCTTTCGCCGAGCTGACGACTTCCTTCATTATGCTTCGCAATTCGGAAACAGGAGATCCAATCACGGCAACTTCGGCGCCCGCAAAACCGAACCTGGGATAACAATAGGCGCGCAAGTGAGTCATTGGGCCGGGAAGATCAGGCACATTGGTCAGCAAGTTCAGCGCCAGCACACAGGAGGAAAATGGTTCCTCCAGTGACCCTTTCAAGGAAAGTGGAATGTTTAATATTTGTAGTTCTTCAATATTATTTCCGGTGACAGATAGGACTTCGACGGTAAAATAGTTTTGAAAAATATGGGTTTTAAGAACCGCGACCGCGCCGGATTCGCCAAACTCAATCCGCACATTACCATCACGGTTTTGTACTCTTGTCGCTTCGCATTCCTTGCCGCGGATTTTTACTCGCCCGAAGCTTTGAACTGGATCCTTTTGGCAGTAGTCTATCCCTGTTTGCTTATCAATAAATTGAAGATTCTTACCGTTAGACCCTACAACATACTTAACATGTGCATTCTCGATTATCAGTCCTACCCCTCCAGAGCCAGCCTCACCTTGAGCATACGATAACAGCGGCTGAACACAAAGACTTAATACCAACAAAAGTATTCCCCAACTCATGAGCCTGGAATTCATCGCGGATGTCCCGTGAAGTGCCTGTTTGACTCCAATGCCGGTGATCCTCGCCATAATAATCGTTATTTTACCTGTAGGATGCAGCGGACCTGAAAAGTCCCAAAATCGATCAGGCTTGCGCCCCAACAAAATGTCCAAAATGCAAGCCGTTCTTCCGGCAAATGGATTCCCTGGTCGCATCATTCAGATCATGAGCGACCATTTCCGTGACAAGCTCACTGAATGATATTTCGGGTCGCCAGCCGAGTTTTTCACGGGCTTTGGTCGAGTCCCCTAGCAGGGTCTCGACCTCTGTTGGCCGGAAGTATCGCCGATCGATCTGTATGAGCGCCGTACCGGGCAGAAGAGGCCCTCCGTTGCAGTGGGATGCGACTTTTTCAAGCAGGGGGGCGTGGTTCCAACTGCTCACGATCCCTTGCTCCGAAATGCCTTCTCCCTTCCATTCCAGCTCGATCCCTACTTCTCTAAAGGCCAGCTCGCATAACTGTCTCACCGAATATTGTTCACCCGTCGCAATTACGTAATCGTCCGGCTCACTCTGTTGGAGGATAAGCCATTGGGCGCGGACATAATCTCTGGCATGTCCCCAGTCACGACGGGCGTCGAGGTTTCCGAGATAGAGTTTTTCCTGAAGTCCCAGAGCAATTCGGGCAGCGGCGCGGGTAATTTTTCTGGTGACGAAAGTCTCTCCACGCAAGGGCGATTCATGGTTGAAGAGTATACCGTTGCAGGCGAAAAAATTGTATGCCTCACGGTAATTTACCGTAATCCAGTAAGCATAGAGCTTCGCCACAGCATACGGGGAACGGGGATAAAAAGGGGTACGTTCCATTTGCGGAACTTCCTGCACTTTCCCATAAAGTTCCGAAGTCGAGGCTTGATAAAAGCGAGTTTTCTGACTCAGCCCGAGAATACGAATGGCTTCGAGCAGGCGAAGCGTCCCGAGGGCGTCGACATCGGCAGTGTATTCGGGTGACTCGAAGGAGACTTTCACATGGCTTTGTGCGGCCAGGTTGTAAATCTCGTCAGGCTGGGTTTCCTGGATGATGCGGATAAGGTTTGTGGAGTCGGTTAAGTCCCCGTAATGGAGAGTAAACCTATGGTTATCCACGTGAGGGTCTTCATAGATGTGATCGACTCTCTGGGTATTTAAAAGAGATGCCCGCCGCTTTATCCCGTGAACCGTGTATCCCTTTTCCAGGAGAAGCTCTGCCAGATAAGCTCCATCCTGACCGGTGACGCCGGTTATGAGCGCGACCTTCTGCATTTAATTTCCCTTCGACGCGTCGGGTCCGAGGTAATTGCTTCTGGGTGACGGGAACGCGATGCGCAGGTGGAGGGTAAGGGGTAATGGGGTGATGGGTTTTACCTCTTACCTATTACCTCGAACCTATGACCCCGCACCAGCCCGATAGGGTTTACCTCTTACCCCTTACCCATTACCCCTGACCCGACTTTTTTATACCATTCATATGTTCGCCGAATACCCTGGCGAAGCTCGATGCACGGTCGCCAGCCAAGGGATTTCATTCGTGAAACATCAAGCAGCTTGCGCGGTGTGCCGTCCGGCTTTGCCGGGTCGAATTCAATGCCCCCCTCAAAGCCGACCGCCTCCCTCACAATCTCGGCCAGTTCCTTTATGCTCAAGTCCTCTCCGACCCCCACATTGACAATCTCATCGTAATCGTAGTTCTGCATAAGAAAAAGGCATGCGTCGGCCAGATCATCCACATGCAAAAACTCCCGGCGCGCTATTCCAGTACCCCATAGACAAACCATTGGACAGTGGCCAGTAATCAGGCTGGCACGTAGGGGTTCGGGAATAGGGCCGAAAACCGATTCATCGGCTTCGATCCCCACCACGTCGCCTCGCAAAGCAAGACCGGCAAGATGGAATTTGCGGATCAAGGCCGGCAGCACATGGCTCCTGTTAAGGTCAAAATTATCCCCGGGTCCGTAGAGATTTGTCGGCATGGCTGAAATTGCATTGAAGCCATACTGTTTTCGGTAAGCCTGACATATCTTGATCCCGGCGATTTTCGCCACCGCATACCACTGGTTGGTTTCCTCCAGGGGACCGGTAAGCAGATGCTCCTCCCTCATAGGCTGTGGGGCCAATTTTGGATAAATGCACGAGGACCCCAGGGAAAGCAGCTTTCGCACGCCCGATCGCCAGGCGGCGTCGATTATATTGGACTGGATGAGCAGATTGTCTCGAATGAAGTCAGCCGGATATGTATCGTTGGCAAGGATTCCACCCACGCGGCCGGCTGCCAGGAACACATATTCCGGCCGTTCCTGTTCGAAGAAAGCATTAACGGAGGCCTGAACTGTAAGGTCAAGGGCGGCATGGCTGCGGAGCACCAACTTGCCGCAGCCTTCAGCGCGGAGCTTCCGCACGATTGCCGAGCCTACCAGTCCGCTGTGGCCGGCGACATATATCTTGCTGTCGCTATCCATTACCTACACCTTCCCGAACACTAAACCGGATGTCGGTCACCACGGTACCCCCCGCCCGCCGTTTGAACGTACCATGGAACAGATTCCGCGATGCCCGCGGCCACGCTGTACTGCGGTTCGTAGCCAAGCACCTCCCCGGCCCGTGAAATATCGGCAAGAGAGTGCCGGACGTCCCCTTTGCGAAAAGGCCCGTATTCGGGCTCTATGCCGTCCACGCCGGGCATATGAGGGGAAAGGGAGTCCCTGATAAGCCCCAGCAGCTCGCTTAGGGTCGTGCGACTGCCGCAGGCAATGTTGTACACCCTGCCGAGGGCTTCGGCAGAGTTGCACAGGGCGGCCAGGATATTTCCCTGTATCACGTCCTTAACGTAGCAGAAATCACGGCTGGTTTCGCCGTCACCATTGATCACGGGGGTTTTGCGACCGATCAGGGCATCGATCCAGCGGGGGATAACGGCAGCGTAGGCGCCGTTCGGGTCCTGCCGTTTCCCGAATACATTGAAGTATCTCAGCCCGATCCATCTTAAATGATCGTATACTTTTGAAAAAGCTCCGGCGTAAATCTCGTTCGCGAGTTTTGAAGCGGCATAGGGGGAGAGTACCGCTCCAATCTCGTCTTCCACCTTGGGCAGCTTTTCGCTGTCGCCATAGACGGAGGACGAACTTGCGAAGACGAACCGCTTCACACGCGCTTCCATCGCCGCAACGAGCATTTGCAGGAACCCGTCAACATTGCACGAGTTGGTTTCGATCGGATCGTCTATGGATCGAGGCACGCTGCCAAGGGCGGCCTGATGAAGCACGTAATCGACTCCCGAGCACGCCCTGCGGCAGTCATCAGGACTGCGGACATCCCCCTGGATGAATTCGAATTTGCCCCACCTTTCAGGGCCGACAGTGCTTTTGACATCTTCGAGGTTATGCGGATAGCCGGTGATGAAATTGTCCATCCCCACCACGGACTGATCGAGTTCGAGCAGCGCCTCGAGCAGGTTGGAGCCGATAAACCCGGCAACTCCCGTCACCAGCCACTTCTTAGGATCTTTGCCGAGTTCGGCCTTGATACGCTCGAATGTGCTCACGTGACGCCTTGTGCGCGGGTGTGTAAGCGTTCACCTCAGACGCGGAGATGGTTTGGCCACGCACGCAAACGTGCGAGGCGAAGCGCTCGGCGCAACGGCGGCAGGCCCTGGGCTGTCGCCGCAGCGCCAATCTTAGCTTATCTCAGCGCACTCGGCGTCTCTGCGGTGCAACCCTTGCTGCCTTTGCCGCAAACTAGACCGAGTGGCGATCGCTATCGCTCTCACCCTCAGGCCGGCCGTTGCCCGAAGGCAGGCTCGGGGTCTTGGCATGGTTGTAGTAAGCCGTATGGTAGCTGTAATACCGGTAATACTTGTAGTAGTAGCCATAATGGCTGCCCTGGTTCAGCTTATTTACGATTGCGCCGATCATTCGGCCCCCGACGCTCTCTAAACTCCTCCGGAAAATCCGCAGGGCCTCGCGATGTGCCTGGCCCAGCACACCCACAAGGATCACTCCATCCGCATAATGGCCCAGGATCAGGCTGTCGGCAAACCCCATGGCAGGCGGGCCGTCTATTATGATGCGGTCATAGCGTTCATAGACTTCCGCAAGGAACTGCCGCATGCGGTTCGATGAAAGCAGCTCGGAGGGGTTGGGCGGGATCGGGCCCGCATAGACCACACTCAGATTGGGGATGCCGGTTTCCTGGACAACGCCCGTGCTCATGCCGGTCAGGTAATTGGAGAGGCCCAGTCTTCTATTGATTGAAACGCCGCCGCCGTTGGTGGAGAAAACTTTATGGAGGGTCGGCTTGCGAAGGTCGGCATCGATTATGAGCACCTTTTCATCGGATGCAAACGCCTGCGCAAGGTTCAGTGCAATGGTGGTCTTTCCTTCCCCGGAGGCCGTACTTGTAAGAAAAAGCAACTTCGGCGGCCGGTCCATCGAGCTGGAGAGTTGAATGGAAACTTTTGCGGTCCTTATGGACTCGGAGAAGCCGGCCGTCGGCTTCAGCCGGACAAGGCCGGCGATTTTGACGGCTTCCTCGGGATCGACCATGGGAAGGACTCCCAGGACAGGCAGGTGAAAACGGTCTGAAAGCTCCTCGATCCTCTTGATCGTGTTGTCCAGGTACTCCAGGAAAAAAGCCAGCCCGAGCCCGAGCGTCATCCCGGCCAGGGCGGCAAAAAAAATGTTTCGTGGAATTTTGGGTGAATACGGCTTTAACGGGAGCTTGGCATAATCCACCACCTGGATGTTCCCAAGCTCGGTCCCGACCTTGGCGTCGATTTCCTTTCCTCTTTCCAAAAGACTCTGGTGAATCTGCTTGCTCGTCTCGACCTCGCGGGCCAGGATCTTGTACTGGGTCGACTTGTCGTTTAGCGCCATTGCAAGGGCCTTCTTCGCCTCCATGTCTTTTTTAAGCGCCTCTTCTTTTTTGGCCGCCGAAAGATAGTCATTCTTGATAGACTCCAGGATGCGGTTCTCCTCGACCTTTATCTTTTTTCCCAGATCCAGCATCTTTGCCTTCAGGTTTTGCATGGTCGGGTAGTCGTCTTTGAAGGTGGCGCTTCCCTCTTCATATTGGGAGGCGGCCGTCACGTAATCCTCGCGGAGCTTTTGGATCAGCGGGCTTTCAAGTATCGCAGGAAATGCGTTGCCGCTCTGCCGGGCCTGGTTGTAGAGCGCCTCTTTGCTCATCCGATCCACCTGGATGGCGGAGTAGGCTTTGTTTGCGTCCTCGAGCTGCGAATAAACGAGGTTCAGGTTGGCATCGAGGGACACGATCCCTGCCTTGCGGGAAAAATTATTCAGCTTCGTTTCCGCTTTTTCGAGCTGAATCCTGGCAAGCTCGACCTGCTTTTCCAACCGCTGCCTGGCGGCAACGGTCGCATCGATTTTCTTGTCCACCTGCCACGACATATATTCCCCAATGAGAGTATTGATCACATCGCGGGAGACTGCCGGACTAAGGGAGGTAAACGCAAGTGAGAAAATTGTAGTATCGCGTTCGAGCTGCACGTCGAAGCTTTTGGCAAATTTATCCTCGATTTTTTTCTGCAGTTTCAATTCCGGCAGCTTAGGGTCGCCTGCCCCTGTGCCGGTTGAACCGGTGCGAGGAAACAACCTTGCAAGAAAGTCCCTTACGCCGGATTTTGCCGAGCTTATGAGTTCCGCGATTGCCCAGGGCTCCTCCGGCGGAGGATTGAATGCAGGGTTATGCTCGAGCCCGAGCTTATCGATAACGCGGTCTGCGAGGGTCAGGCTCTTCAACAACTTGAGGTTTGTCTGCATGAATTCGCGTGTCTGGATCTGGGCGCCCAGCATCGTCATGTCTTCGAACTTGGTGACATGAGGTGACTGGATCGTCAGCTCGATTTTGCCGTTGGCCCTGTATTGGGGCTTCATCGCCAGGCTTACGACAAGGGTCGTAATAATTGAGACCGCCAGTATCGTCAGTATAAGCCACTTGCGCCGAAGTATGACTTCCAGGTAGTCGCGGATCTCAGCCGAATCGTCGAACTCCGGGATCGGCTCGTTTACGTACGACGACGGCGGATGAAAATCATCTTTGCGGACAGGAGAAGGCAGGATCGTCAAATCCAATTTTTCCGACTCTTTTTGCACCGGCTAACCTCCCTCGATATAGATATATTCCCGGATCGATCGATTTGGACATTAGTATAGGATAGCCCAAATGAGTCCATCCGGACAGGAAATTCGACAGATTGCACAGCTCCGCCAACTCGATGACACGAGAGTGTGCCCGAGTTGGTTTTTCCGCGGCGGCGGCTGTCCTCAAACAAGGTGTGGGGCGCTGCCTGCCACGGGGCACGGCAGACAGGCCCTCTCCCCGATTCAGTTTTGCGAACTCGATAATTTTCAGGGCTCAGGCAGAATGGGGAGGCTCGCCGGCGCCCCCACTCACCGCAAGCCAAAACGATCATGATTAAGAATTCACCCCCCCAGGTGAACGAACGCTGACTGATTAACTCAAGATTAGCGCGCGCGCCATCCTCCAATAAAAGGAAGAAAAAATCAATAGCCAAATGTGTATAAGCTTATCGATAAAATGTGATTACGCCTTAAGAATGATTCGTAACATAACCACATATCGTTACAGAGAGAAGCCGCAAAAATTGTGCCTCCTCGAAGGCTTCCCAATCCTCCTCTCATTACACCCCGCGGCAATCGGGCAGCATCCCACAATCCCCTTCGATCCCCATTTCCGGGCCGCAGGCGCGAAATTAAGTGAAAAGCGCACGGGCAAGTGGTATACGTGTTCCCCGGTGAAGGATTTATGCGACCAGATGAAAGGTTTGGAAGTGATCGACCTTCATTGTCATATACTTCCGGGTCTGGACGACGGGGCGGAAGACTGGGGGCAGAGTCTCCAGATGGCGCGAATTGCGGCCAAGGACGGTATCTCGGGGATCGTATGCACTCCCCATTATTCGCCTGCCTTTCCCGGAAACCACCGCAATGCGGTCATGGCTTCGGTCGAAGAACTCCGAACGAGACTCCGGCAGGCGAAAATCCCGCTCGAACTCTATCCCGGCTGCGAGTTGGCCATCGACCCGAATCTGCCGGAAAGAATCGAATCGGGAGAGCTGCTGACCATCAACGACAACCGGAAGATCGTCCTGCTTGAAATGCCGTCCAAACTCATTCCGCCCAACCTCGACAGGTTTTTCTGGATGATGCAGCTAAAAGGCTTTACCCCTGTTTTGGCGCACCCCGAAAGAAACTACTACCTCATGAAGAATCCGTCCGCGCTGTTGGATTGGATCCAGGCGGGGGTCATGGTTCAGATCACCGGCGCCAGCCTCAGAGGTTATTACGGGGAAGAGCCCCGGGACTTCTCCCTGAAACTGCTCCGGCAGCGGATGGTTCATCTGGTGGCGTCCGACTCTCACGGTCCCGCCACCAGGAGGCCGCTGCTCTCGAAGGCGCGCGCAATCACCGAAGCCGTTATCGGCGCCGAAGAGGCGCACAGGATCTTCTGTGAATATCCGGTCGAGGTCTTGCACGGGCAGGTTCCGGAAGTGGCGCCAGCTATTCCGCTCGAAAAGAAAACGTCTCTTATCGGGCGTTTTTTCCCCTTCTGGTGAAACCGGATTTTTGTCTTCGTATACTCTCCATGTTTTTCATAGGAACCTGTCTTGCCTTATCGGGCTGGATCCGACAGAGTTTTCCCGGGGCTGTTTGAATCTCATTGAACAACCCGACGGCCTCGTATAGACTGATCTCCGATCTCATGGGCCGTCTGCCTTTGCTGCCGGTTCCGGCAAATCCCTCCCAAAGGATATAGATACGGCGCGCTCTCTGTAAGAGCTTTCGCTCGATGCCAATATTTCGTACTCATCGGATCAATCTTTTGACCCGATTTTTGTTTATCAGGAAAGGATCGCGGAAATGCAAAACAAAGCATATCAACAGAAGGAATCTCACAACGACCTCTATTCAACATGCCCGGCTGGTGAGGTTTTCCCGGTTCCAAAGCCACCCGATTATGAAGCGGAGTTTGCGAGCATCAGCAAAATTGCAGACGAGCAGCGCAGCCTGGGGCGAGAGATCGTAGTAGTGATGGGTGTCGGGTTCGTGGGCGCTGTAATGGCCGGAGTCGTGGCAGATTCGGTGAACAAAGCTACGGGGGAGCCGTGCAAGTTTGTGATTGCCATGCAGCGGCCATCCATAAGGTCGTTCTGGAAGACCCAGTATCTCAATCGGGGAATCGCGCCGGTTGAAGCCGAAGATCCGGAAGTCGAGCCTCTTATCCACCGGTGCGTCAAAGAAAAAAAGACACTCATTGCAACGTATACCTACGAAGTTCTTTCACTCGCCGACGTGGTGGTGGTTGACGTGCAGTGCGATTATCAGAAAGAGACGCTTGGAAACGTTCGCCAGGGTCGCGCCGATATTGCGGCGCTGGAAGATTGTTTAAAGGTAATCGGTGAGAAGATCGATCCCGAATGCCTGGTCCTCATTGAAACCACCGTACCGCCCGGCACGACCCAGTATGTTGCATATCCGATAATTAAGAAGGCTTTCCAAAGTCGCGGCATAGAAGCGGAGCCTCTGCTGGCCCATTCCTTCGAGAGGGTTATGCCGGGTAAGAACTACGTGTCTTCCATTCGAGACTTCTGGAGAGTGTGCAGCGGCGTCAACGAGGCATCCAAGCAGAGGGTGCAGACTTTTTTGTCCGAAGTTTTAAACGTGGAAAAATATCCGCTGACCGTCCTGGAAATGCCTATCGAGAGTGAAACCTGCAAGGTGGTCGAGAATTCCTACCGCGCCACTATTTTGGCTTTTCTTCATGAATGGAGCGTTTTTGCCGAGCGAAACGGCGTGGACCTGATAAAGGTCATAGAAGCGATAAGGGTCAGGCCGACGCATTCGAACATCATATTTCCAGGACCCGGGATAGGGGGCTACTGCCTGCCAAAGGACGGAGGACTGGGGATCTGGGCTTACCAGACCCTTCTCGGGTTCGAAGACGATATCTTCAAAATAACGCCCCAGGCTATCGACATAAACGATACGAGAGCGCTTCATGTCGCCCGCCTGGTCCGTGATGCTCTCCGAAATATGGGTAAGATCGTCGCCGCCTGCAAAATCGCCATCTTCGGCGCATCCTACCGGGAAGACGTTGGAGACACGCGCTACAGCGGTTCGGAACTGCTTGTTCGAAAGCTTGCGGAAATGGGGGCGGATATTTCTGTCCACGATCCTTATGTCAAACACTGGTGGGAATTTGAGAAACAGGACACATACCCCGCCCCCGGCCATTCATGGTCGAGGTTCTTCCGAAACCAGGAAAACCTCAAGCAACTCACCATCAGCAAAGACATGACGGAAGCCGTCCACGGGGCCGATGCCGTGGTCCTTGCGGTGCGGCACGAACATTACCTGCGTCTTTCAGCCGACGATTTGTTGCAGATGACCGGAAAGCCGGTTGCAGTGATAGATTGCTTTGGGATTCTTACAGACAGCGAAATCAAACGCTATTTTGAGCTGGGATGTGAAGTGAAGGGCCTGGGACGCGGAAATGTCAAGCGCATCAAAGACCAGGTAAGATCCGCAGGGCAAGCTCAAAAAAATACACGGGCTTAGACCGATTCAGGTACACTTATGCAAGTCCGCCGTTTTTTGCTCCTTTTCTGATCCCAAGCTTTTCCATCAGCTCATAGAGATTGGGGCGACTGATCCCCAGGCTGGCGGCAGACCTTGCGAGATTAAAATTATTCTCTTCAAGAACTCGAAGCACGACTTCCCGGTCCGTTTTTTCACGGGCTTCCCTCAACGTCATACTGCCGGATTTCGCACTGGTTTCCAGCTCCAGGTCCACATGGGAGATCTTGCGGCCCTGGACCATGATTACGGCCCTTCGCATCCGGTTTTCCAGTTCCCTTACATTTCCCGGCCATTTGTGGTTCTTGAGCGCATTGAACCCCCTTTGGGTGAACCCGGGCACTTTCTTCTTGTGTTCGACGCAGTATTTGTGGAGGAAACTCATGGCCAGAACTTCGATATCTCCTTCCCTGTCCCGCAGGGGGGGAATTTGCATCCTCACCACGCCCAACCGGTAATAGAGGTCCTCTCTAAAACGGCCTTTGCGAATAGCCTGGTCGAGGTCCGTATTGGTTGCGGCAATCACTCTGGTGTCGATGATGATTTCCTTTCTGCCCCCGACGCGCTCGATCTTGTGTTCCTGGAGAAAGCGCAGCAGCTTGACCTGAAGCGCGAGAGGCAGCTCGCCGATTTCGTCCAAAAACAGGGTGCCGTTGTCGGCCAGTTCGATGCGGCCTTTTCTTTGGGTGTGAGCGCCCGTGAACGCCCCCTTCTCGTGGCCGAACAACTCACTTTCGAGCAGAGTCTCCGGGATGGCGGAGCAGTTGATCGGGACGAATGGCCCGGCCTTCCTCCGGCTTCTTCGATGGAGCGCCATTGCAACCAGTTCCTTCCCGGTACCGCTTTCTCCGTATATTAGAATCGGCGCCTCGGTTGCGGCCACCTTTTCGATGGTCGAAAAAACCTGCTGCATCTGGGGGCTCGTCCCAAGCAGCTCATCAAAGGAATCCTTTACCTGAGCGGCCTGGAGCAGACGGTGTTCGGTCTCGAGTTGGTGCAGCCTGATCGCACGCCGCAGGATCACGCTTACTTCTTCCACCTGGATCGGTTTGCAGAAAAAATCGTAGGCCCCCTGCCCGATGGCGTTAAGTGCATTCTGCCTTTCAGCCTGGCCTGAGACGATGATCACCTTGACATAGGGGTCTCCTTCGATCAGGCCGGCAAGGGTAAGAAACCCCTCTTCGACTCCCTGCGGGTCGGGCGGAAGCCCGAGGTCCAGGGTCACGAGCGGCGGGTTTTCCCGGCCGAATATTTCGAGGGCCTCCTGCCTGCCGCTCGCGAGGAAAACCTCGTAGTCCTGGGCAAACGCCCACTTCATGGACAGCAGAACGCTTTCATCGTCGTCCACTATGAGCAGCTTAGGTTTATCCATTTCCTGTCTCCATTCAGGAAAGCTATGGATCAAGTGTCTCGGGTCGAGGGGTCCTGGGTCTTTTCGACCCGTAACCCGCGACTCACTGACTCGTGACTCCCCGAAGGGGCTGACCCGCGACCCGCGACTCGTGACCCGCTACTCGTGACCCCTTGGTCAGATACCGCATGAAGCCTCCGATGAGGTTGCCTGCTTCGGTTGCCATCTTGTAAAGCGAGTCGAATTGCACCTTGTCGATCAGCCCGGCGTCGAGAGCCACGTAGAGTTGGGCCTTTACTTCACCAGCCGGTCCTTCGGCGATGGAAAGAAAGCGCCGAAACTCAACATCACCGCCCCGTTCGAATCCTTCCGCGACATTGGACATCACGGAGACAGCGGCACGGCGTATCTGGTCGAGAAGTCCGAAATCACGAGAGAACGGACCTTCGCTCGACGCGGCATAGACCGCGCCTGTCAGCTCCCTGGCCTTCCGCCAGGCCTCTATATCCTCGAATCTTTCGATCTTCGCCATATGCCTCGCTTCCGTTCGGGCTCTGGGGGTCTCGGGTCCCGGGTCTTTTCGACCCGTAACCCGCGACTCACTGACTCGTGACTCCCCGAAGGGGCTGACCCGCGACTCGTGACCCGTTACTCGTAACCCGCCACCCGCGACTATTCCAGCCCGGGCGAATAATAGAACTTTCAGAGAGTTTTTGGAAGAAAAAGCGAAGGTGCGTCTTTCGTGGATACGTATCGAAACGCCGCCACACCGGGCCGATGAGCGATTTGGACAGACCCTGGCGTGCAGAAAAGGGGCAGGCAGGAAAAGAAGAGATGGAAAAGATGCATCCCTCAAGGCGAGGCAGCCCCGGCTTTCACCGAATGGAGGGGCCCCCAGTCCAGGTACTGCCGGACCCCATGCCGGGCCTGCGGCGGACCCGATCCGGGGGGCGCCTGCGTCACTGCTTCATACGCCGGCTATCGGGTAGGAGGGGAAGTCGCCTTCCCCGTCCTCCCACACCACCGTGCGTACGGTTCCGTACACGGCGGTTCATGAAGTGCATTGAAGTCTTCGCAATTGATTTAGCAGTGACACAAGTCCAAGTCGATCAAAGAAGCTTTTAGGGAGGCACTGATTCATATGAGAGGCCCCGGAGTTCCACCAGGGGCCTCGCCCGTTCGTGGCTGACCTCCAGGCCCTCTCCTCCCCTATCCCATACTTCATCAGGTTCTTTGCACGAGTTTTGGGCCTCTTCCACTGGCGCCAGAGGATGCACCGAAGTTTCCGCCGTATCCATCCGTCCAGTTCCTCGAAAACACCCTTTACCTCGGACAACCGGAAGTAATTTACCCAACCCCGCAAGACAGGTGTCATCTCTTGATTTCGATACTCTCATTTGGCCCACTTTGATACTCAGAAATGGCCCACCCCAAAAAGAGAAGTTGTGTATCCTAATCCAGTGAAATTACTACTGGAAAGGAGGCACACTTGGGGAGGAAAGGGAAAGTGGCGCTGTTTGAGGAGATACGACGAGAGTACGAGTATGGAGTGGGGACAATCAATGGGGTGTCGAAAAAGCTTGGAGTGCACCGCCGTATGGTGCGGGAAGCACTATCCAATGCGATTCCTGCGGAACGAAAGAGGGCTGTCCGTAGGAAGCCCAAAGTCAGTCAGGCCCAATCATTGATCGATGGGATCCTTGAAGCGGATAAGCGTGTGCATAGGAAGCAGCGGCATACGGCACATCGGATCTGGTGTCGGCTTCGAAAGGAGACACCGGATCTTGAGATATCGGAGTCGACGGTTCGCAAGTACGTACGGGAGCGCAAAGAGGAGTTGGGACTGCTTGGCCGGGAGGTGTTCATCCAGCAGTCCTACGATTGGGGGGAAGAGGCGCAGATCGACTGGTATGAAGCCAAAGTGGAGTTGGATGGTGAGGAACGCAAGTTCTATCTTTTCTGCATGCGCAGCATGGCCAGTGGCGGAGCCTTCCATCGGGCCTATCCTCATGCGAGCCAGCAAGCCTTTCTGGAGGCACATGAACTGGGGTTTGGATATTTTGGAGGAGTATTCAAAGTACTGCGCTACGACAATCTCTCCTCTGCGGTGAAGAAGATATTGCGGGGATATCAAAGAGAGGAGACGGAGCGGTTCATAGCCTTTCGATCTCACTGGGGATTCGAATCGCAGTTCTGCACTCCCGGGTGTGGGCATGAGAAGGGCGGCGTTGAAGGTGAGGGAGGCTATTTTCGACGCAACCACTTGGTTCCTGTTCCGGAAGCCAAGGATATTGAGGATTTAAATCGGCAGTTGCTGGAAGGCTCGAGAGAGGATGAGGCACGGATAATAAGTGGTCGCAGCGGCAGTGTCGGAGAGGCAATGAATAGGGAGCACGACCACCTGTTGCCTCTGGCGCGGGAAGGATTCCAGATTGCTGGGATTCACTTCCCGCAGGTTAATTCAAAGGGGACGGTAAAGGTGCTCACTAACTTCTACTCGGTCCCGGCAGCCGTAGGGGTGGAGGTGTGCGCGAAAGTCTACCCGGCTCATGTAGAGATCTGGCATCAGGGCAGGTGTATAGCCCGCCACGAGCGCTCATTTGGCCGGTACAGCCAAGTCCTGAATCTGGAACACTACCTTGAGGTGTTGTTGAAGAAGCCGGGGGCTTTAGCGGGCAGCACGGCACTTGAGCAATGGCGCACACAGGGACGATGGCCGGCAGACTACGACCGGTTCTGGGAGGAACTGCGGCAGCGGCACGGCAAACAGGACGGGACCCGTGTGATGGTTGAGATCCTCATGCTTGGGCAAAAGCATGGGTGGAGGAAACTCGAAGAAGCTGTGAGCCATGCGCTGGAACTGGGCTGCTTCGATGTGAGCGCCTTGCGATTGTTGCTGGAAAATGACGGCCATGAAGCGCTAAGGGCAGATTATGCACTGGAAATAGGGATTCTTAGCCGCTACGACCGCCCCCAGCCACAGATGAATGAGTATGACCGGTTGCTGCGCGAGTGGCCGGGGACGGAGGTAATGCAATGATTATCCCGTCCATGGAGTTACAGCAATCGACGATTGTCCGGTATGCCAAAGAGCTGCATCTTCCAACCGTTTGCGCTCAATTTGCACGCCTTGCCGAGGAGGCGGCCAGACAGGGGCAAAGCCACCTGAGCTACCTTGAAGCCCTGCTTGAGGCCGAGGTGGAGGAAAGGGCGCGTAATGCCATTGCCCGGCGTGTTGTGGATGCTCATTTTCCAAAGGTGAAGACCCTGGATGAGTTTGAGTTTGAAAAGGCGCCTGCCGTGCCTGCGGCATTGATTCGAAACCTTGCCGACGGGGGTTATATCAAACGCAGCGAACCCGTCATCTTCCTGGGTGAGACAGGAACAGGAAAGAGCCATTTGGCAATTGGCTTGGCTGTGGCTGCGTGTCGGCAGAGAAAGCGGGTTCGGTTCACCACCGCTGCGGCGCTCGTCAATGATCTTATGGAAGCAAAAAACAAAAGCGAACTGAGTCGGATCACCAACCGCTGGACTCGTTATGAACTGATTGTCATTGACGAGATGGGCTATGTGGGAATACCGGAACCGGCAGCCGAGTTGCTCTTTCAGGTGATATCCGGGCGGGCGGAACGGGCAGCTGTGATCGTCACGACAAACCTGCCGTTTTCGGAATGGACCACGATGTTTCCAAATGCCAGGCTCTGCAAGGCGATATTGGATCGGCTGACAGACCAGGCGCACATCATTGAGACCGGAGACGAATCGTACCGGTTCAGAAGGACGATTGAGAAGAGGAAGGGCGTGAAGAAGTGATGGTTCGCAGAGTTCACCGTACCGCCGCTTTTAGCCGCCTCCGACGAGTCATGGGAGGACCCATTCTCGGCGGCTCTTCACGGCTCTGTCTGTAGGAAGTCCGTCATTAGAGCAGAGGAAAGATCAATGGACAGGGGTGGGCCAAATTAAAATATCAAAGTGGGCCAAATCGAGTTGACGAAACCATCTCTTCGATCTGAGTACGGATATTGCGGCCTCGGCCCGCTCGAAACATTTCCCTGAGCCTGTTCTTGATGCGATCCACCACGGCTGAAGCCACTTTGAGCCTTGGCCGTTTATGGAAGGTCATGCTGTAGCCGAGGAACTTGCGATCCCAAGGGCGCGCAACCGCGCTCTTTTCCGAGTTGACCTTGAGTTTTAATTTGCCTGCAAGATACCGGGTAAGATTTTCCAGCACCCTTTGCCCGGCGCGCCTTGACTTTACATATATGTTACAGTCATCTGCGTACCGGCAAAACGCATGCCCCCTTCTCTCCAACTCCTTGTCCAAATCATCGAGCAAAATATTGGAAAGCAAAGGCGAAAGTGGGCCTCCTTGAGGCGTCCCTTCCATTCGGGGCGATACGATACCTCCGACCATAAGCCCCGCCTGAAGATAGCGACGTACGAGTCTTAGAACCCGTTTGTCCCCTATCCTACGCGCAAGCCGCGCCATCAATATGTCATGATTGACACGGTCAAAGAACTTCTCCAAATCCATGTCCACGACCCACCGCCTGCCGTCTGCCGCATATTCCCGTGCTTTAAGCACAGCATGATGCGCATTGCGGCCGGGGCGGAATCCATAGCTTGACTCGGAAAAGTCCGGATCGAAGATGGGTTGCATTACCTGATTTAGCCCCTGCTGTATTAGCCGGTCCATCACCGTGGGAATGCCCAATTGTCGCATTCCCTTCCCGCCCGGTTTGGGTATCTCTACCTTGCGAACGGGCTGCGGCTGATACCTGCCATCAAGCAGCTCTTCCCTGATGCGCGGCCAGTGTTCGCGAAGCGTGGCTCTGAGGGCAAAAACACTTACTCCATCCACCCCTGCCGATCCTTTGTTCGCTTCCACTTGGTGCAGCGCTTTAAGCATGTTCTCGCGTTCGACCACCGCTTCCATCAACTTTTGAGTCTTCTGGCGGGAGACATCTTTCTTTGCCGTGAGGCTTGACGCGCCAGCGACGGGTCCTTGCGGATTCCGTCCGCTACTCCCCGAAGAGTAACCGGGCATCCCAGCCCGATTTCCTGCGTCTCCATTCCTCATCGAAATTCAAGCTCCTGCCACACACTTCAAGTTCGGGCCTTCGGGTCCGGTCGATGGAACCTTAGTATGCCCTCTGCTGACTTCTGCCGACCCATCCCGCCGCCTCTCGACAGTGGTAGCACTTGGCAGATCGACAGATCTCCCCGGGTAATGCGCACCCACCTTCACGCTTATGCCCGCCGCATATACGTCCATGCCTCCCGTACAGGTATTGGACTTTGAAGATATTCGCCTTCTCATCCGGCATGACCGCCTCGTATGCGATTTCTGTTCGTCGAGCCAGCGCTTTGCCTGCGGCTTCCTTCAGATTCCACCTCACGATGGACACCCTTGCCGTCCGGCTAACAGTTCCCCCTGTCGGGCCTGTAGAGGACTTGCACCTCCAAGTGAGTGCGCCCTGCCGGGCGCACAAATAAAAAGGGGAGCGAGATTTACCTCACTCCCCTTTGTGGCGTCTATCGAATCGAATACAAGAGAAAAACTTGTGCTAGGCTTTCTTCCTGCGACTGGTACACACTCCCAATCCTATGATCCCGGCGCCAAGAAGGAGCAAGGTTGCAGGCTCGGGCACTGGCACTCCATTTCCGATTTCGAAGAGGAAATCCTGAGATTTAAAGCCAAACGATCCGCTTACGGTATCGGTAGGACTGGTGGCCATGTAAAAGTCGTCTAGATAGGGAATGATACTGGCATAGTTCGCCTCAGCCGCAGATACCAAGTTAGCAATAGCGGCTGGATTATCGCCGCTACTGTTTGTGGCGTTAATATGATCACTGCTGTAAACATACTTGTAAGGTGAGATATTGAACATTATTGCCCAGGCCGCGGCCTGAGCATCTACTGCATTCACGTTACCCAGCACGGCCTGATTCAACAGCCATGCCACCTCCTCGTACTCAGTTGGGGTTGGGGAATCTTTGATAGCACTTGAAAGGGTTTCGATATAGTACGTAGAGCCTGACACGTAGTATACTGGATCGACACAGAGACTATTCAGTTCGGTATTATACGTTGTACCATCGGTGCTATATACGAAGCTGTAGCCGGACTCAAAGGTTCCATTGGGGGTTCCAGAGGGTCCAGTCAGGGTACCGGTTATAGTGCCGTTATAATTTCCAGTCAGTGCGAAACTAGTCGCCTCGCCTGTCGGAATCGCATGTGCGGTTGAGGCCGCAAGAAGGCAACCGGCCAAAAGAACCATCGAAAAGATTGCAAGCTTTGTTCTCACTTTTCGTCTCCTTATCTTTTATCCGCTGACCCTACAAATTGGTCCAAGCATGTTCGATTCTATTTTTGGCGGCTATTTTGCTCACGGCATCAGATAGCGTAAAGATTCGAATTCGGTATGCTCGTGAGCTGCCATCACCATTGAACTGTTGGTGAGCAAGAACCATGCCGACCTGAAGCCGAGCTTGGTCATCTGGTCACAAGCTATTGTTTTTACATATTAAATTGAGATGCATGATGACTAACTGACGGTCGAACCGGCATCCCGAATGTGTAAACTATTCCGACGCTCATTGGGGGAAAGGGGGTCGGTTGGACGATAAAACCAGATAAATCAATGTGTTATCACACTTTTCGGAATCTGTAAATTTTCCCGACACAAAAGCGGTTTTCGGAGGTTTTTCACGCGGAGACGCTAAGGGAAAAAAAGCAGTTGGATTAGCCGGTTACATGTGTTAGATGCAGTGAACAGTGAACAGTGAACGGAAAAACACTTAAAACCCAAAAAATCCCCCCTGCCTCCCTTCAGGAAAGTGGGGGAACTCATGACCCGTGACCCAAGACCCCGAAGGCCGACCCGCGACCCGTGACTCGCGACAATGTTTAGGTCATATAAGCGGCAAGACGACGCTAAAAGTACTCCCGCATCTTTCGCGGCTTTGGACTTCGATCCTACCCCCGTGTGCTCCGACTATCATCCTGCACTGATAGAGCCCGATGCCCGATCCGTGCTCCTTTCCGGGGCGCCGCCTGCGTGACTGCTTCACGCGCCGGCTAAACAAAAAGGGAAGCGAAATTCACCTCACTCCCCTTTTGCGCTTATCGATCAAGTGCGAAAGAAAAAACTTGCGCTAGACTTTCTTCCTGCGAGAAACGAAACCCAGCCCCAGCATCCCGACGCCAAGAAGGAGCAGGGTTGCAGGCTCGGGGATATTGTTGATAACGTCACCGCTGAAGACACTCGTCGATTCAAATGTGGACGGCGGCAAACCACCTGTAGCATAAAATGAGATATTAAAGTTTCCGTCCCAAGTCAGTCCGGCAAGTTCACCAAGATCCCACAATTTCAAAAAGGCCTCGTTTTTTGTATCGAAGAAAACGGCGCCAGCAATTCTAAAAGTGCCACCAACGTCATAGACCGTGACACTGCTGATGTCCCCGGTCAGCAACGTACCGGTTACGCCATCAACGGTACCAGTTAAAGTAATTGTACCACCGTCAAAGATCCATGAGTTATCAGTTGTACTCGTGAGAACGCCGGTAGTGAAGGACAGAACGCCATTCGTGACGGGGTATGACGCGCCGAGTGGAGTAATTTCTTGGACCTCGTTCACTGTGATATTGACCCCCGTAAGGTCACCGTTCAAAGTTGCATAGCTGATTGTTCCACTGTTAGCCGCTGCAACGGTAAAATCAATCGCCGTAGCACCGGCATTTGCCACCGCCATGAACCCCACCAACGCGACAACCATGCCAAATATAATTACAAACCTCTTCATGATCTCACCTCCCGCCAATCTAATATTATGTGCGAAACCCCTCACCCTGGATTCTGCTGGACCCGAATCGCCAGTTTGCGACTATACGATGAGCAAGAAGCGTGCCGACCTTGGGGCATCGGATCATAAGCCGTTGTTTTTACATGTTAAATGAAGGCATAAGGAGAGAAACGGAGGTCGAACCGGCATCCCGAATGTGTAAACTATTCCGACGCTCATTGGGGGAAAAGGGGGTTGGATGGACGATAAAACCAGATAAATCAACTTGTTATCCCACTTTTCGGAATCTGTAAATTTTCCCGACACAAAAGCGGTTTTCGCAAGTTTTTCACGCGGAGGCGCGGAGACGCTAAGGGAAAAAACGGTTGGGGGCATAATTTTTTTCCTGGAAGGGGCCCTTTTTCCAAAGTCACGTGAGCGGCAAGATGACGCTAAAAGTGCTCCCGTGTCCCTCGCGGCTTTGGACTTCGATCCTGCCCCCGTGCGCTTCGGCTATCATCCTGCTCTGGTAAAGCCCGATGCCCGATCCGCGTTCCTTGGTGGTCTTGAAGGGATGGAAAAGACTCTCTTTTATGAACTTCCTGGACATGCCGCAACCCTGATCGGCAACGGAAAGGAGCAGGCTGTCCCCTTTGTGGCAGGTGGCAATCCGAATCTCACTCCCGCCGGGAGCCGATTCGTTGGCATTGAGCACCAAATTGAGTATCACCTTCTGGACCTGCTCCGGGTCAAGGGAGGCTTTGGGCACGGGGCCAAGATCGGTCACGAGCGCACAGCCCAGGTCCAGGTTCGATATGGTGTTGGAAACCAGTTCGTTTAGATCGCATTCGCATCTGCGCAGTTCGAATTTCTGGTCGAGCGCTGATAGCCGGCTGCACATATTCTGGATTTTATCCACGCTTTTCGACATCATTTTGAGCGCGTCGGCCCTGAATTCCGGGTTTTCATAATGGACCGGGAGGTTGGTCAGGGTGAGCGACAGGGTCGATGCGACGTTTTTGAGGTCATGGGCGAAAAAGGCGGACACGGCCTGGAAAGCCTCCATTTCCCTGGCGCGCCCCAGACTTTCGAAAAGCTTGTGATTCAATATCAGCCCGGCAGCCTGGTTCGCGAAAGTTTTCAAAAGATCGAAATCCTCGATGGAAAACTCCGGTCCGGTCCGGCTGTTCAGGGTCAACATACCGATGAACTCGCCGCCTGCCACAAGGGGAGCGCAGTATCGTATCCCGGCCTTCTGGAGGAGTTCCGTGGAAATTCCTGCGATTGGCCTCCCTTCGGAATTGTCAAGGTCGAGGGGCGCAGGTCCATCGCGCATCCCATCGAGCAGCGGAGCTGCAAGTTCCTCGATCTCTTCGTATTCGGAAGGCGACAAAGCGGTAGAAGCGGCGATTGCGGGTTTGTGCAGGTCCTCATCGATGAGCCAGATGCTTACGCGTGATGAGGAAAACGTTTCAGAGACGGCCTTGACTACAGCGGAGCACACATGACTTATGTCCACCAGCAATGCGGTTTTCCCGGTGAAGTCGGTCCATATTTTTTGGTAGTCGTAATAGGGCCTCTTGAAATGGCGGTGAATGGATCTCCGTATCCAGTAGCGCATCTTCTCGGAAAGCAGCAGCACTGTCATGCCCAGGAGGGCCGCAAAAACGATGAGAGCGTTTTGAAACAATACCTTGCCTATCCCGAGATATACGGCCACCTTGGCGAATACACCAACCCCGAGGAGGTAAATGCCGATCACCAGGAAGGTCAGAGAGCCGCGTAAGACGTCCTGGGAAACATAAATTTTAACATCCCGCAGCCTGTTGCGGATCGCGGAAAATATGAGGAGTATATTGCCGACAACCAGGATGATGCTGTTGAAGATGAATACCTCGGTGCTTACGGCCGAAAACAGCAGGACCTGGGCCGACGTGTAGACGCGGGCGGCAAAAAGAACGCCTGCGCCCAGGATGGAAAATTTGATCTGCCACCTTGTGGCGCCGTATGAAGTCCTCAACGTCTTTTCAAGGTTGGCAAGGATCAGGACCGAACAGAGCAGCAGACTGATATAGAAGCCGTAGCCCGCCCAGCCGATGGGAATTATCCAGTTGCCGTCTGCGGAAGCCCTCGCGTATCCGCTGAATAAATAGTTCCGGCCCAGGGACGCCAACCCGACAGGGACGGCAAAGAAGCCAATGAGCGCCCATTTCCATGTCCTGCCGAATTCATCGTAGTTCCGGCGCGCATAGGTCAGGCTGAAAAGAAGCCAGCTTCCGGGGATGAAGGCTGCGGCATTCAGGCGCCATTTGGACCACCTGAGGGCCTCGCCCGGCAGGACGGCATCAAGGCTTAGATAAGACAGGATCGTTTCTGCCGCCAGGGCCGCCATGCCAAGGGCAAAAGCGCGATAGGCGGGCGAGCGGACATCCCGCGCGAGCGCAAGGGAACCCGTTGCGGCACTGAGGATGGCCGCCGACAGCGAGATTATGAAGTACATATTGAAAATATTAAGGTCCATAAACTGCATTAGTGGAGTAAGTATATGAATTCCTTATCAGCGTTACCTCAAGGTCTCTATGATTCAAAAATACCGCCCTTTCGCCAACATTTCCGGCGCACTCACCGTTCACCGCTCACTGTCACTTCGCCATTTCAGTCAGGGTGCGCTTCGCCTCCGAGGCTCCCCTGAATTCGCCCCCCTTTTCCAGCGCTTGATTCAAGGCCTTCTGCGCCTCGTCATAATTGCCGAGCTGATATTGCGCCATTCCCAGGTGAAACAGCACTTCGGCATTGTCCGGCAGCTTCGCGGCGCTTTCCTGCAAATATGTCAATGCCCATTCGAAGTTGCCCTGCTTGTAGAGGACCCACCCGAGCGTATCGGCCACATTGGGATTGTCGGGTGCTGCGTCCCTTGCAGTTTTTGCCAGCTTCAAAGCTTTATCGGTATCGCCCGCGTACTCGCAGTAGATATAGGCGAGGTTATTTGCCGCAGGCGCAAAACCGGGA
This sequence comes from uncultured delta proteobacterium, assembly GCA_963805125.1. GTDB lineage: Bacteria > Desulfobacterota > Syntrophobacteria > Syntrophobacterales > Syntrophobacteraceae > SbD1. The sequence continues at coordinate 382,012 of CAWDTD010000007.1, forward strand.
TTGATGGCCACAATCTTTTCATAGTCCTCCCGCGCCCTGGCTATATCACCCTTTTGCTGGTATAAAATTCCGGAGAGCATCAGGGCGCCGATGTTCTTCGGGTCCATTTTGATGACTTCATCCAGTTTGACCATCGCTTTGTCGAACTTCTTCGTAACGGCGTAGACCTGGGCAAGGTCCATATAGGCCCGGACAAGCCCGGGATTGATTTCTATCGCCTTGAGAAAGGCCGCCTCCGCCTGGTCCATATCTTTTCGCACGATGTAAACCCGGCCCTGGAGTTCATACAATTCGGCATTGGCCGGGTAGACCTCTATTTGTTTGGCGACGCGTTGCAGGGCGGAATCCAGTTTCTTTTCGGCCAGATCGATCGAGACGAGCTGTGCCAGAGAGTTCGTCATCAGGTGGGAATCAGCGAGAGCCTCTTCGAAATAACCGACCGCTTCCGCCTGTTTTCCCTGAGCGCGGAGCGCCAGGCCGAACAGATACTTTCCACGAGGATCTCCCGGGCTTTTCTCCAAGTATTTCTGAAGGGCCGTTTCCGCTTTGACTGGATCTTTCTTACCGAGGTACGCCGAACCAAGCAGCAAATAAAGAACGGGCTGCTGCACACCCTTTCCGACCATAGCTTCCAGGTTATCGATTGCGGACTGGAAGTCGCCGGAGCGCACGTCGAGATCGGCCAGTCGAACTCTTGGATCGTAGAGATCGGGATCCAGGCGGAGTATCTCCCTGAAGGAAGACCTGGCATCGGTTATATCCGACTCCTGGAGATAGGCAAGCCCCATCAGGCGCAGCGCCTGCACGGAACCGGGGTTGATTCTCAGGGCATCCCGCAAGTCATCGAGAACTTCATCGGTTTTTTTCAGGGTGAAATTTACCTGCCCCCTCAGTATCCGGGCATCGATGTAGTTGGGATTTTTTTTCAGGATCGCGTCGAGCAGCTCGATCGACCGGTCATAGTCCTTTTCCGCAAACGCTATCCTGGCCAGATAGAAAGAAACGGGCAGAAATTCGGGTGATTTTGCGGCGGCTTCGGAAAGTATTTTTTTTGCTTCCGCGAGGTTGTTTTCGATCAGGTAGAATTCGGCCAGTTTTACATGCGCCACGGAAGCTGCAGGAGAAAGTTCGACTGCCTTCCTGTATTCCTGTTCGGCCCGCTGATGCTCTTTTTTCCTGAGCAAACAATCCCCCATGAGCACATGCGCAGGCATGGAATCAGGCTCCATGGCCAGTGCTTCCTTTACGGAGGCTTCGGCTTTGGCAAGATCGCCCTTCTTAAGGTAGATGGAACACAGAGCCAGGTGATACCTGGGGTTATCTTTAAAGAAGGGCAGCCCTCTTTCCAGGAGCTTTTCGGTCCTTTCAATGTCATCGGAAGTTCTCGCCGCCTCAGGCAAAAGAATGTAGGCTTCGATATTGCCTGGGTCCTTCTCGATCACCCTGAACAGGCTGTCGCTTGCGGACCGGAAGGCGCCGGTGCGCAAATTGGCTTCCGCCAGGAGCAGAACCGCAGGCATGAAGTTTGGCTGAAGGTCGACCGCTTTCTGAAGAGACGTTTTTGCCCTGAATAGATCGCCGTTTTTCATATAGGCAAGGCCCAGCAAAAACTTCGGCAAAGCAGCATCCGGCGCGGCGTTTACGATTTCTTCGAGTTCCTTCTGGGCCTTGGCGCTTTCATTCCGGGCTAGGAGAAGCTGGGCGTGGATCGTGCGAGCCTCAAGATCCGATGGGTTCTTTTGCAAAGCTGTCTGCAGAAATTTTTCGCACTGGTCGAACTGCTGGTTTTGGAGCGCAATCGTGGCCAGCCGGTGTAGAGCCGGCGGGAAATCGGGGGATTTTTCCAACATTTTTTCAAGGACCTGTCCGGCTTTGTCGGAATTCTTTCTCATAATAAAGAAATCGGCCAGCCTCAGACGCACGGGGGAGACTTCCGGGACCAGCTCGGCAGCGGCCGTGTATTCCTGCTCCGCCTGAGCAAAGTCTTTCCTGGCGACTGCCACATCCCCCAGTGCAACGTGGGCCTCGGGGAGATTGGCTAACTTGAGGGCATCGAGAAAATAGTTTTCCGCCTTCGAAAGGTCCCCTTTTTTGGCATACAGCCTGCCAAGAGCCAGCTTGACCCGGGGCAGGTCCGACGGATCGGGCTGCAAGGCTTTGAGCCGTGAGATCGCATCCTCGATCTCATCAGGCTTTGCCGCAAGGCCGGAGGAAAGCAACAGCGCATCCAGGTTCTCAGAGTCCTTATCAAGGATGAAGTCCAACTCCCGGCGGCTCTCGTCCGTCTTGCGGACAAGAGCGAAATCCCGGGCCATTTTGAACCTGATGTCGAGGTCGTCGGGATCGATGTCGCCGGCTTTCCGAAGCATGGTCAAGGACTGGTTGATGTCTCCAACTTCAAAAAAAACCGCTGCGAGTTTCACGTAGATGTTTTTGTCGTTTGCATCCACCCTCAGGGCTCTGCTGTATGCCATGACGGCTTCTTTGTACTCTTTCATGGCGAAAAACTTGTCGCCGCTTTCAAGGTACCTGGCTTTTCTCACCTGCGGCGATGCGCCGCATGCCGCCAGGGCGATCAAAAGCAAAAAGACGATTAAATTAAACCTAAGAGAAGCTGTCATGTTGTGCCTCGCCTCCTTTTTTCCAACTTTCTCATCGCCAGAACAACCAGCGAGAGCATGACGAAAGCCAGGATGAAAACCGGGATCCCTCCGCTCTTGTGCAATTCGCTTTGCAGGATCCTTGGGTCCACGTAGATGGCGCCCAGGGTCAGGCCGACAATCCTGACCCCGTTTTTGAAGATGGCGATCGGAACTGCGAAAATGACCAGAAGAATTCTATTGAGGCTCGACCGCAAGAAGAGATGGCCGCACAAAAGACTCAGGATAACGAGCGCCGTGCTCGAACGAATCCCGCTGCACTGCCTGGCCACTTCGATGCTCATTTCCGGAAACCTGAACACGAACCCCTGCTCGAGCGGGAAGAACCCCAGGGCATTGAAAGTCAAACGCGCCGAGCTAAACGATGCCGACTGGAGGAAGCCGACGATCTTGTCCAAAAGCAAATTCGGAAGTGGAATCGTAAACAGGAGCAGACCCATAGGGAAAATCGCCTTCATGAAAGTCCGTCTGCCGAAAAAGATTATGAAAGTCCCTGTAAGAAAGAGCCAGAAGGAAAAAGCCATGACGCACAGGTAGTCATTTGGCCCGAGCCATGCTGCATTCTTCAGTCCGGCCACGCCGGCAGCCAGGCTCAAAGCCAGAACCGGCGCACCATAACCCAAAGACCAGGCCGGGTCGTCGAAGATCTCTTTTCGGCCGCTTACCAGAAGATAGCAACTCGTGGCGAACATAAGAGGTATGAATGAATAGAGCTCGGAGTGCAGCGACATCGCCATGAGCTTTTCGAGTGGAAAGGCGAAAATACAAATGCCCAGGAAAAGGGCTGCAAAATAGTATGCGAACCGCCTGGAGCGATCGTTGACACGGCCTTCGATTCGAAAAGCGACGCGGAAAGCGTCCAACAGCGTCGTGCCTTTATTCTCCTGCATCATTGGAAAATCCTTTAGTCCAACAACTTGAGCAGATACTGTCCGTATCCGTTCTTTATCAGCAGCTCGGCCAGTCTTCGCAACCGGGCGCCATCAATATATCCCAGGCGGTAGGCTATTTCCTCGACACAGGCGATCTTGAGGCCCTGTCGTTTTTCGATCGTCTCGACGAATGTGCAGGCCTCCATCAGGGATTCGTGCGTACCCGTATCGAGCCAGGCAAATCCCCTTCCGAGCAGTTCCACCCGAAGCTCGCCCATTTTCAGGTAAGTGTTTATGACATCGGTTATCTCGAGCTCTCCGCGCGCCGAAGGCTTAAGGTCCGAAGCTATTTCCACCACCCTGTTATCGAAGAAATAAAGCCCCGGCACAGCGTAGCTGGACTTGGGCCGAACCGGTTTTTCCTCGATCCCGACAACTTTGCCCGATCCATCGAATTCGACTACCCCGTACCGTTCGGGGTCCCGCACATAATAGCCGAACACAAGTCCGCCGGACTCGAAGGCGGCCGCTCGCCGCACGATCTCCTGGAACCCGTGTCCGTAAAAGATGTTGTCGCCGAGTATGAGGCAAACCCTGCACGCGCCGATGAACTCCCTGCCGAGGATAAACGCATGGGCAAGACCCGCCGGATAATCCTGCCGGATGTAAGAGAAGCGCAGCCCCCATTGAGACCCGTCTTCGAGCAGCGCCTCGAACCTGGGCAAGTCCTCCGGGGTGGAGATAATCAGAATGTCCCGGATCCCGGCAAGCATAAGGACCGAGAGCGGATAGTAAATCATCGGCTTGTCGTAAACCGGAAGAAGCTGCTTGCTGACCACCTTCGTTATCGGGTAGAGGCGCGTACCCGATCCCCCGGCAAGAATTATTCCCTTCAGGTCGCCATTCATTTCCATGCCTTTTTTGAGCGGGCATTCACCGCAGAGGCCCCGGAGCGGGTCCGGAGCGGGCCTCGCGTGGAAAATTTTCGCTTTCTCAGAGTCCTCTGCGTCTAACCGTTGAAAAACCGACTTCACCGTACTGCTTCAGGATCCAGTCCCGGTAGGCCCCGGTCTTTATCGAATCGACCCACCCGGGGTTATCCAGGTACCACCGAATCGTTTTCTTTAAACCCGACTCGAAGGTCTCTTTCGGGCGCCAGCCCAGCTCCCCGCTTATCCGGGAACAGTCGATGGCATAGCGCCGGTCGTGTCCGGGGCGGTCCTTGACAAACGCAGTCAGGCTGCAATGCGGCACATGCCCGGACTCCGGGACCATCTCATCGAGAAGGGCGCACAGGGTATGTACGATTTCGAGGTTGGTCTTTTCGCAGCATCCGCCGATATTGTATGTCTCCCCGGGCTTACCCTTCTGGAGGACCACATGCAGCGCGTCGCAGTGGTCGTCGACGTAGAGCCAGTCGCGCACGTTCAGGCCGTCGCCGTATATCGGCAGCGGTTTTCCTTCGATCGCATTGAGCACCATGAGCGGCGCGAGCTTTTCCGGAAACTGCCTCGGGCCGTAATTGTTCGAGCTATTCGTAATGAGCGTTGGGACCCCGAAGGTATGGAAATATGAGCGCACCAGGTGATCGCTTGCGGCTTTGCTTGCCGAATAGGGGCTGTTGGGAGCATAGGGGGTATTTTCGGTAAACGCGGGGTCCCGCGGCCCGAGGGAGCCGTAGACCTCGTCGGTCGAGACATGAAGAAAACGGAAACGTTCGCGGCGCTCCGCCGGAAGTCTTTTCCAGTACTGCCTTGCCTCCTCCAGGAGATGATAAGTCCCGACAATATTGGTTTGAATGAAGATGTCCGGGCTGTCGATAGATCTATCGACGTGGGATTCCGCGGCAAAATTTACGACGGCATCCGGGCGGTATCCTTTGAGGAGTTTGCGCACGAGTTCCCGGTCGCGTATGTTTCCATGGATGAAGATGTGGTCGGGGTCGTCGTCGAGCTGTTCCAGGTTCAGGAGGTTCCCGGCGTAAGTGAGAAGATCCAGGTTTACAACCCGGGTATTCCGCGACCTTTCACAGAGCACGAAATTGCTTCCGATGAACCCAGCGCCGCCTGTAACGAGAATTGTCCTGGTCATAAGTGAGGTCCCCTTATTTTCTGACTGCAGCAGGCCCCTGGCCGCAGAACATACGATGAGACCCGGTTGGCAGAAAACCCGCGTAACCGTTCACCGGAGTGTGTCAGCGGATAAGTGAAGGCAGTGACTCCTGCCGGAAGAACGCGGTCATGAGGTGAGTGAGAAACCGAAAAGCATTCTTCTGCTGCATCTGGCAAGTTCGGGTAACGGTGAGGATTCTTTCGGTGAATCGCTCTCCGTCGCAAGACTGATTACCGAAGCAAATCTTGCGCCATTGAACGGCGGGCCGGATTGCCCGCTCGGCCACATTGTTGGTTGGCTCGATTCCCTCGACGCGCAAAAAGGTGAAAAGAATGTCCCAGTTTTTGAGAAAACCGGCGGCGCGTAACCTCACTCCTTTGTCGGAACTGTCCCGGTAGCGCAGGCAGGAGCATTTCATGCGGCCCCGGATAAGAGCGGTCGCCTGCCACAGCTCTTCGCGGGTACAACCGGCTTCCTTGAAAGCATGCCAATAGCTGAAGAGCGTTCCGGCTTCCTTTAGCATATGCCGGGCAAAAAGATAAGCATCAGGACTTGCTCGCCCATCCTTGATGCCTTTTAGTTTGCGGATAAGGTGCGCCCAACAAAGCTGGCGGACCTTGGATTTATGATATTTGCTGTAGGCGGAGTGGTCGTCGCTCGTGATGACTCCAGAGAAGGATTCACCCAGAACGGATTGCAGGACCTTCGATGCCCTGCTTGAAGCAACGCGGAAGAATACGGCCACTGAGGAGACAAAAACCCACAACCAGCGGGGGTCGCCAGAGGACTTCCACCCTGTTTCGTCTATATTGAGGGATTGAGCCCCGGCAATGTCTTCTCTGATATGTTCGGTTTCGGGTGCGCAGGCAAGAGATACCCGTTCAAGAATCCGGCAAATGGCGCCCAGTGAGATATCCAGATTAAAGATGGTGCGCATGATCTCCGCGATGCCTCTTCTGGTTCCCCTGTGGACCGAAGCCAGGTAGGCCACTGCCGCATGAACACCCGGGCCGAAGTTGCTTATCTCCACCTCCGGAGGTAATGCGGCGCGGGTCACATGGCCGCAGGAACAGGCCAGCTCGCGGCATCGGTATTCGGTCTTGATCGGATGGATTTCCGGCAGATCGAACACTTGGTGTCTCAGGGGCCTGGATGGTTCTTCAAATTGATGCGGCGCCAAGGTCTTGCCACATTCCTCGCAGGTTTGCGGATAGATGTTTTGGATATGGTCCATCTCAGCTTCAGGAAGAAGAACTCGCTTTTTGCCTTTGTGCCCGATCTGGCCTCCTCGTTTCCGGCGGCCTGGCTTTTTGCTCTTTTTCTTCACTCCGGGGCCGTCTGATGAGGGAGGTTTTGAGGAATTTGTGGAATCAGTGGAAATAGCGGCGATTTTTGCTTTGAGGGTTTTGCATTCCTGATCGAGTTCGAGGAGTTTCCCAACGGTGGGGTCTTTCCCGGAATCATAGAGCCGCTCGGCTTCCGGCTTATCCATTGCACAGCCTTTCCCGGAACTGCCGGACAAGCGGGTAGCCATAGACATCCTTAACGGAGCGGTTTGGCTTTCGAGCCTGATCGAATTTTCCTCTACCGGTGGTTTTTCCGAGGAAAATCCAGTTGGCGGCCAGGTAGCAGGTCCCTTTGAACCGCTCACCGTCAACGAAGGTTTCAACCCAGTGGACCGGATGATGATAGAGCGTTTCCCAGTCCTTGGAAAGCCGCCTCAAGCATCGGGCCAAAATATGCGAGGCAAGATGAGGAGACCGGACCCAGGGCGGAATCAAAAAGCGAGTATTGTAAGCAAGTAAGTGGCGATTCTTTTCCCTGAGCGCTGCAGTCCACCCGATGAAATGATCCCGTGGCCCCAGATGCCATGCGGCAGAGCAGAAGGCAAGACAGGCCACCGCCCGGTCCCTGGAAAAAGCCATGTACTTGAGGTGCTCCCCCACGGGTTGGGTGTATCCCAGGTAATGGTGCTCCTCGATCAGGCTGTTGAAGAGCTTTTCCAGGGGGCTTCTTCGCACCTGGTGAATCGAAATGGGAAAAAGCTCCTGCAAAGGCGTCTCGATAGGGCTTCGGTCGATCTCGATCCTTTCCGGAGAACTTCGTTGCAGAAAAGGATTGAAAGGAATCTTTTTCCTTGGGGGAAGACGGATGGCGCCCTTGCGTTCCAAATCCAACAGGACTCCCCGGCAGATCATGTCCTTGGGTTGTCCGTTTTTCTGGGTCCAGTTCCACGCGAGGCACAGCCGCCTTGACAGGGCACACCGCCCTTCCTCCGGGTGCTCGGCGATCATCTGCCGGACAAGAGCAATGTCCGCCGGTGAAAAGGTCCGATTTCTGAAAGTGAAGGTGTTTTCCATGCATGATGGAATAGCTCATTCTGTTTTCGAACGCAAGGAAAAAAGCTAACCGGAATGAAATCCCGGTGAACGATTACAAACCCGCTTCCACAAGGAGGTTCATGAGCTGGGATACGATCTCCCGGGGTGAGTGATCCGCTGTCTTGCATACAACTTCGGGGGCAACCGGTGCTTCGTAAGGATCGTCTATGCCGGACACTGTCACCGTCAGGAACATGAGCCGGAATGCCGCGTTCAAACAGCTCGTGTTCGAGGACGTAAGCTGTGGTGCTCTTCCCCGAAGAAGGCAGGCCGGTTAACCGGATAGTCCCGCCATGCTGACTTGGTAAAGCCTCGCGTTGAGCTTGCAAGACCTGCGTCTGGTGCCATACAATGTTAGTAGCTTTCATTTTTGCATCTATTTAGTGGAAGTGCAAAAAACAATATTTTTGTGCAAGACTTTTGTTTCAGAAGCATATTTGCAGGTCTCGCATTCCCTTAAGGTGAGCCTGTACAGAATTGTGGACTGCCATTGGTCGCATCTTAAAGAGATAATTTAATAAATACTCTCTCCGGGATTATCTTGACGACCAACATTATCCACTTCCAAAATCCTTTTGAGTACAGTATAGCTTTTGATCGACGAAGACCCGAATGAATATCATTGGCTACTTGACTTGGGCTGGCGGTGAGAATATCAGGGAGCGTCAGGTCACTAGTCATTTTAGTCCTGACAAATCCTGGAAGAACTGTGGTAACGCCTACGCCTTGCCTGTGCAGCCTGCTTCGTAAACCGCCGAGGTAAACTGTGAATGCCCCTTTAGCCGATCCATAGATGTAGTTGCTCTGCCTTCCTCTCTCACCGGCAACAGAGCTTATCCCGATAATGAAGCCGTGACCACGTGTCTCAAAATCTGCTGCAATGATTTCAAGGATACTGACAGCGCCAAGATAATTCGTCTCGATAATCTTTCTCGCTTCATCGAAATCGCCCTGTGCTCGCTTTTGATCTCCGAGGTAGCCAAAGGCGAGCACAACTCCGTCGGGCTTTGGATTCAGGCTCTCATAGAAACCGGCGTGTGAAGCGTAGTCGGTCGCATCAAAGTGTAGCGCCCTGGCTTCCACTTCGTATCTGACGGTAATGTCCTGCGCCCTTTTCCGAAGGACTTCCATATCACGGGATGCAAGATAGAGATTTGCTTTCTCCTCCTTGGCAAACTTCCTTGCAACAGCTTGAGCCACATCTGAATTGGCGCCCAATATGAGAAGATGCATATCTAAACCCCCAACCTCTTCGATTGAAGTGAGTTGAACTTCCGATTTGCTCGATATCTTTCTCTTATTTCAGAAAACCTTTCCCATTCGGGATATCCGCCTCTGAATACTTGAGCGGGCATACGGGCATCCTTGGTAAGGTACACCCTCCCTCCATGATCCAGAACGACCCGATCCAATTCATCAAGGAGAGAAAAAAGTTGCTTCTGTATCTTGAAGTCCAGGGCCAGAGTGTAGCCCTCCTGAGGAAAAGACAGGTAGTTTGCGTTTTCAGGACCCAAAAGTTTCAGGACAGCAAGAAAAGAACCCAGGCCGGCGCCGGAAACCTTATCCAGTACTGTGCTCAACCCTTCTCTGCTTGCCTGCTTCGGCATAACCAGTTGGTACTGGGTGAAACCCTTTGAGCCATACATGCGGTTCCAGTGGGCGATTTTATCCAAAGGATAAAAGAATGCGTCGAGGGGTGTGAGTCTACCGTCCACAAAGGCCGGTTGTTTTGCGTAATAAATGCGGTTGAATAAGGATACCGAGAACTTATTGAGAAAAAATGAGGGCGCATTAAAGGGCATGGAGATCGTTTTTTCCAAAAGCGGCTCCAATTTGCCTGAATCCGCGTGTTCACCAAGCATGAGCACCGATCTTCCCTGGTCATCCCCCTTTGCCAGACAATCTATCCAGGCTACCGAATAAGTAGTATTATTGTTTTGCTCGAACCGGCGGAAGACTTCTTCAAGGTTCCTGCATCGGATCACTTTCTCACGAATGTATGCACTCCTTACCGGTTGAAGCCTGATCGTCGCCTCCAGGATGATTCCGGTAAGACCCATGCCTCCACAAGTTGCGCGAAACAGTTCCGGATTTTCTTCTCTGCTGCACCTGACAATATCGCCACCGGGCAGCAACAAATTAAATGAAATGACACACTCACTGAAGCAGCCCACCTTGTGATGATTCTTACCGTGCACATCACTTGCAATCGCACCGCCGATGCTGATGAACCTGGTTCCCGGGGTTATCTGCAAAAACCAGCCCCGCGGCAGGAATGATTCAAGGATTTCGGCGAGTGTAATTCCACTTTCACAGGTTAAAATCCCTTCAGCGGAATTAAACGCAAGGGCCTTGTCGAAACGACCAGTAAAGACGACCCTATCGTTTAAAGCGCTGTCCCCATAGCTTCGACCACGGGCATAAACAATGCACTCCCCGTGTCCTTCCAAGCTGTCGAGAAGCTGGTTCCGAGTCTCGAAATAAAGTCCTTCCGACTCAACACATGGGAATCTTCCCCAGCCGGAGATTTTCATAGATTTTCCACAAACACAACCGCTTATCTAACCGGTACTTTAAGAAGTATCCGGCGCTCAGCCCGATCACTTCGCCCGTGTATCGCATGATGAGGGTGTGAAGAGCGGAATCGAATGTCATTTCCACACCCCGGAACGCACACGTAGTAGCAACTCCCATGAGTGAGTAGAGAACGAATTTTTGACCATGATGCATGAGATTCTTGCTGCGAAACAGTAAAGATGCACCTCTTGTCCAAAAGATACTTCACCGCAAGACCGGCAACCGTGCCTGCCGGCATCGAAGCATATAGTTCGAATTCACCCTGGTACAGCCGGTTCACAGCATCCTGACGGAGAACATTCGCAAGAACGGCCATCACGGCAAAACAACTGTACTTAATGACCAGGGCCGTAGATCAACCAGTAGAAGGTTGCAATCCAGCCTCCGAGTACGGCCCAGAGAAAGTAATCTTTGAGTAAAATCAGAGTAGGTGAACCGCTCATACCCTTCACAAAGGTTATCTGGAGATACCGCAAAAGGCCAATAATAACCCAAACGCCGGTGAAATAGAGGTTATGTGTCCCATGCTTTTGAACAACTTCAGGGGACACACAATAGAGGATATAGGCCACTATGACAACCGAGGTCATAATGACCATGCTCATGGACACGAATTCCAGGCTGTACCCGTTCAAACATTTCCTTATGTTGCACCCATTGGCTGAAAGCAGGAGATCGTCTCTTCTTTTCCCTAAAGCGAGGAAGATAGCGAGAAGGAAAGTCATAATAATTATCCAGTGGCTAACGGGAACTGCTGAAGCTATACCGCCTGCAAGCACCCTGAAAACAAACCCGACAGCTATACACACCACATCAAGAATGGCAATATGTTTTAAGTAAAATGAATAGCCAACGTTGAGAAGGAAGTAGGCTATTAAGACGAACAGAAAAGCTTTAGGAAGTAATGCTAAAGAGACAGAGACAGAGACGAAAAATAGAAGGAACAGGAACACAACCGCATTCAGTGTAGTCAATCTTCCGCTTGCAAGGGGCCTGTCCTTTTTCTTTGGATGTTCGCGATCTTCATTGATATCCTTATAGTCATTAAGTACATAAACTGCGCTGGCTGTAAGGCAGAATGCGAAGAACGCCAGGAGGGTATTCAGTAGAGCAATGGGATCGGCCAGCTTGTAGCCAAAAAAGAGTGGAAGCCAGACGAAAGCATTCTTCACATACTGGTGCGGCCTTGCAAGCTGAACATAAGCTGAGATGGTGTTCCTAATGGACATGCACTTTGAACCATTCAGCGAGTTCATGGAAAGATCGCAATCTGTATGCAGTGTGATTCCTTCTGGTGAAAAACCAGCTTCGTGGCTTCGCGTAAACCGAAATGGCACGGAATCCCGGGGTGGCCCAGGCAGACTTCATCCGGCACACGAGAGGCCGCTTCCCCGATGATAATAAGATTACGAACGACCGCGTCCACGGTCTTCCGATCGGCGGCGAAGTCTTTGAAATCCATCCCGGCGGTATAACCCCGGACGGCCTCAATGGCCATGAGCATATCGTGTATGCGTATTTTCCAGTCTCTACGCGGCACGGATAGCTTCACCCATGATCTCGTCCTTTAGCAGGGGATGCAGCGCATCCGGCGTCACCACATCCGCGTTGCAGCCGAGGGGCCTCGGAGAGGAACATTTGAAGCCTTGCCAGCTCGAACAAACCCACCCTGGCCCCTTTGTTGAATTCTACAAGGATATCGACATCGCTCCCTGCTCCGGCCTCATCGCGGGCCACCGATCCGAAAAGGTACAACGCCCTCACATGAAAGTCATTTAACTGCGCCCTGTTGCGGGAGAGAATCTCAACCGCTCTCTGTCTTGTCATAACGCATCTCAGGTTCAGGTGATCATCAATTGCTGTGTGCTCCCCGTCTCACGGAATATTATACCATAGGACTATTCGGCCACGCAAAACGGCAACCAGAAGCGGCAACGGCTTCGCAGTGAACAGTGAATAGTGATTGGTGAATAGTAGCAACCAGATTCCTCGGCCCCCACTTCCTGGAATTCGTTTCATAATTAATCAGGCAATATTATAGCAGGGTTAATTTTGGGCTGCAAAACGGCAACCAGAAGCGGCAAAATGAAAAAATGGGTGAACAGGTTAATGGGTGAAGGGTTAAGAACCCAAATCCCCAAATCGGTGGAGTTCCTCGATTCGTATTGAGAGTATTCCTCGCGGCTTCGCGTGGAAGATCAGATCATTTCAGGGCCCCTGGCCGGGAGGAAGAAAAGCTCGGTGTAGAGGTAGGCAAGGGTCTCATCGAGGACCGCTTTGAAGCCCTCGCTCGATCTCCACCATCTACCGGGGTCATAGTACGGGTTCTCGCATGAAATGATTCCAACCGCAGAACCGGACCCCAAGGCTTTACGGAAGAGCACCCAGCTTCTTCGCGCATGGACCCCCAGGGTAAATATATTGACGGGTTTGCCGGACATTCCCGAAGACAGAAGCCAGTTTCCAAGGGCAACCGCCGACGCAAAGGTGCGGTCTTTCCTCACCCGCTCCAAAGGGATTGTCACTATCTGCGTTTTGTCAACGCCTGCCTTTTCCAATATTGGAACGACCCACCGCTTTTCATCGCCAAGCACTACCAACAGAGAATAGCCGTGATGTTCGAACTCGGAGGCGGCGCTTTCGAGTGCGCGAGGGGGCAGCCATTCTTCTACGGCCAGGATTTGAGCCGGGACAGGCCTGGAGAGGCTGAGGAACGAGTGAATATATCTCATGTAGCCCGCTCCAATTGTAAATGCAGCGAAGACTATGAACAGCCATCCCCAGCAGGTGGGGACCAAACACTCCTTTTTCTTGACCAGTTTCAAGGGAGCAATCTCCGCGCCTCGCTTCACGCTTCGCCACCAGATGGCCTTTCTTTTCATAGGGCGTTCTTCAGGGGCAGTTTTCGTACGCCGGCAATACTAAAAGCGTAACCTGCTTTCAGGTATCTCGGACTTCGGAGTCTGAAGCATTGACATCACAGCCCAAATGAAATACTGTCTTTTCTTCAGTCAATCCACTGGATTAGAGACTTTTCCTTTATTAAGGGGTGCAAAATGAAAGCAGAGATGGTCCTGGCTATATCTTTGGTTGTTAATATTTTCTTCGCCTCCCTATTCGGTTATTTCGTCTGGCAAAGAGGGGGCGTCAGATACATCCAGCACAAGATTTCAAGGCAGCGGCCAATTAACTATACTTATGAAACTCGCGTTAGCATCTTCAGGCATCTTGGGACAAGCAAAGATGACATATATTTCATCGGTCAGTCCACGACGTCTTTCGCAGAATGGTCTGAACTGATTGGCCCCCATGTCAAAAACCGCAGCATATCAGGAGAAACCACAGCCGGAATACTGACCCGTATAGATACTATTACGAACGGATCACCGCGCAAAGTTTTATTAATGATAGGCATTAACGATCTACTGAGAGGTGTACCTATTTACTCCATCATTAATAACTATGAATCTATAATATCTGAATTGTCAATCTGTCTACCGATGGCCGATATTTATCTAGCATCGGTGTTACCAATTCATAATATCAAATTCAACCAGTATATTATGTCTCAGAGAACCGATGAGATACCAAGAAATGAAGATGTTGAAATATTGAACAACGCCCTCAAAAGCCTTGCACTTAAACATCCACGGGCAAGGTATATTGATCTATCGAGCCTAACACATAATGGCGAACTTAGAGATGATTGCACGATTGATGGTATCCACCTGGATGGAAACGGCCTTACCAAACTCGCCGAAATATTGAGGCAATATACAGATGAATGAATCTCACTGATGGTGAAAGGGCCACACCATCCGCACAAATCGTGGCCAAAGGCGCAATCAATCATATTTTCCGCAGCACGTATATACGGAAGTGCTGCCCCGGCAAAGGAGCAGTCGGCCTTTTTATTTTAGTGATCAACTCTTCGAGAACAAGGCCGGCTTGTTCGAACACCCGTTCCAGTTGCTCGGCTGTGTAAAGCCTCCCGATGGGCTGTTCGGCTTGGGGTCTGTCGTGCCGTTCAAACCTGCAGGGAGCGGTTCGAGTTACTTTTTGGACAGCCCAGTTGAGGAAAGCCAGAGGTCTCGGCCGGGGATAAGCATACTCTAAAATCTTTGCCGCAATACTTTCCGTTAAGCGTGGCTGCAGGTATACCCCGGCGACGTAACGGCCTTCAAGGGACAGGACCCTGTATATCTCCCTCGTGGCGGCGAGATCATCGATCAAGTGAGTCATTACGCCGATGCTGGTAATTGCATCGAAGTACCCGTCCGGATATGGGAGCTGTTCCCCGAAGCCGATACACAGAGCCGCTCGCGAACGGCTTGCTGCTGCTTTGAGGGCTTTGCTGGAGATATCCAGGCCGTGCTTCTCCGGAGCGGTCACCGCCGCCAGGAGATAGCCTTCCCCACAGCCTATATCGAGGTATCGGGCACGATGTTTTTGGATCACAATGGATGAAACAAATTTGAGGAATTCGGGGCCGCGCCCGGCCACCTTGTCCCACACGTCCTCCGTTGTCCCGTATAAATTGTCGTAGAACTCTCCTATCTGCTTGTAGCGGTTAGAGATTGCGGTACCCGTAAAAAAGGACGGCAGGCCGTCAACAGATTGGGCCTCAAACCCGCAGCTATTGCAGTGATAGGCGCTGAGATCCGATTTGCAGTTAGGACAAACGTACATTATTTTGTGCAGCCTCTTACACGAAGCAGCAAATTCCGTTAATTAATCTGGCCGAGCTTGCCTATTTTCCGTTCCTCAGGACATGATCTTATCGATGTTCTCTCGGCCACTGGGTAGCTTGCCGCTAGTAATAGTAGTTTTTGTCCAGTCGTGCCTTCATGGTGGTTCGAAGTCCTACAAGCTCACTGCGCAGCAAGCAACGCGCAATAGTGGCCAAGTACCTTAAGCGACCAAAGAATAGCAACTGATAAAGAGCCATCCACGAGTGCCGCTCGTGTTTGGAATCGATAACCAAGTGTTTATTGAATCCAAGCATATCTTGCACCGAGATGGGCTCGGCCATCATGTCGGCGCTCTCGATTGCCGAGCTTACAGCTTCTCGGCCTCTTTCTGTTCTCACCATGATTGCAGACCGCCCTTTTGTTTCAGTCTCGATCATCCTTTCAGTCCACGGATCGGAAACCACGATATCCGCGAACCTCGCCCAATGGTCGAGGCAATTGTGGCACCGAAGGTAATGATCACGTCCAACCACATGTGTTAGAGATCCGCCAATGAGCGGACGATCCATCAGGGGTTTGCCACTCTCGCCGAACACCCTAAAACGGCCCGGCCAGCCGCTTCCGCGGTAACAAATCCTGCGGACGTCCTCCATTTTGACGCCACCATCCTTTTCGATGTACCGCTTGGTCGCAAGACGCGATGCCATTCCGGCGCAGGCCAATCCGATGGTAAGCACGATTCGCCTTTTCAATGCAGGCAACAATTCTTGAAGCCTTATGAGCCCTTCGACCATGCATGGAGTGCCTACAAAGACATAGCGCCCAGGACGTTCCATTACCTGCTTTAGCACAGTACAATTAGAGACAGGTGCATATTTTGAGGCCCGCCCGCTTAAAAGAGACGTTCTGTCGGCAGCAATGAACGACTCCGCTACGAGTGGAGTCCTGCCTTCAGTCTTGACCACGATTCCTGCGTCTGCAAGTCGTTTCTCCATAAGGTGCAAAATGATCCCGGTTATGAAACCACCGGATGAGGCGTCGACGCGAATTTCGTCGTCCTTGGAATGAATAAGGAAGCAATCCGGCGCTGATGCCTCGGGCGGTCCGACGGCAAAGCCGGGATCGGTCCCCTCCAGCAGAAAGCTGCTTGGGCAGGCTTTTAAGCATTTGCCGCAGTCCGTGCATTCATTCAGGTCCAATATCGGAAAGTTAAATCGTTGACCGTAAACAATACTGATGCAGGAAGTGGGGCATATAACAGAGCATGCACCACAGCCACAGCAGATCTTGTGCATAATGATTGAGACTACCGACTTGTGATTATGTTTTTTCACTCTGCATTGCCCGGTGAAGATGTTGATGACGCATCAAGTGGCCCCACTTTGTACATGGGATCGTGATGCGGTCAGTGTCTTGATGGCCTCGGTACAAAATCGAGGAGAGTTCGGCGCCACCGGTCTAGAAGCGGCAAGTGACGTTTAAGCCGCCCGCGCCACCCAACGTAGTCCCGCGCATGCGGTGAGCCGCACAGCAGGACACTCAGCACAGACTCGCGGCGGTGTGCAAGATCTTCGATGGTGTTGATGTTATTATTTCTCAATGAAAAAGTGATGGCTTTCCCGTCCTGTAACGATTTGTCATCCTGGTAACGACGGTAGGGTGAGAAGAGATCATCCATATGATGCTGCAGAATGAGCGGCGACAACCAACCATTCGTATATCCCCGCAGAGCCATCTTGAGGAAATAGTCAGTGGTGCCAATATCGGGTGACCCCTCTTTCCAGGGCCCCATTTCGAGGTAGGTTCGACGCTTCATAACAAAGCCTGAACCGCATACCCAGGGATGCTGGAAGATATTGTGGCCGTTGCACTCGCGAATTTTGTGTCTGGTGGCCGCGTTCACATGGAAGTCCTCGGCTCTAAAGTGCCAACAAGCTATCGCTCCCAGCTTATCGCAGTCGCGATGAACCTCTGTCAACTGCTTAAGCCAACCGGGTGTTATAAGACAGTCGTTGTCTAGTTTCGCGACGAACTCCGCGCAGGTCGCGCTCCATATTCGGTTCATTGCCACTGTTTGGCCAGCGTTCTTCTCCGACAGGACAATCTCCTTGATGCGGTTGTCCCTAAGGGACCTAAGATATGCTGGCGTGTTGTCCGAGGAGGCGTTATCCCAGATGTGCAGGTCATATTCCGATTCCACGTCGTTGAGTATACGCTCCAGGCACTTTACCGTGTAATTTAAGCGATTATGAGTCACCAGAACCAGGCATGTCTTCACTGTCTGTCTCCTTTACCAGCAAGAAGTAGGCTTCGCTTTCGCGTTACTATTCGGGGTTGTGTAGATTGTCGAATCCTGCCGAGTTGCGCGGGCATCCCCAAGACCAGCGCCCCACCCAGAGCTTGGGGAGGGCCTTCTGCCACCATGAGTTGCCGATCCACCTGCCTTGTGGCCCCAATGGCCCATAGGCCCTGAGAAGATCACTATACCTTTCCAGATGATGAGTGCCAACGAAGAAGAGATAGTTCGCCGAGGCGAAGTCTTCATTGCTGCTCTCGAAAATAACGGTCATACCGTTCTGCGAGTATAAGCTCCTCAAACAACTCGGCGTAAATCGCCAATAATCGGCGAACGACGCCAGTTCGTGTTGGTTCTGGCAAAACGGTACAATAACAATGAGAAGGTCGCGAGTGATAGAAGCAAGGTTGGCGAATGCCATCTTGACATCAAAGATATGTTCCAAGACGGTATGGCAAAGGGCTGCGTCGAATCGTAGCTTCAATTCGGGAGGGAGCGGTTCCCTTAGATCCAGGGGTATCTCGCCTTCTGTACCCTGATAGCCCGACTCACCAGAATAATTCGTTATGGTGTAAGACGTCGCCTTAGGGAAGTAATCCTTGTAATGGTTTCCCTGCTTATCCTCATCCCGCCAGCCGGAGACATTGACAACAGCGCCCTGCACCAAGTCTGAAAGCCTGGCCAATTCACGGTTCGAAAAATACCGGGGGACCTGTGATGAGCGATTGATCCTTTCTACGCAGATTGACCTGAATATTCTCATTCTTTTGAGGCCCCGTTCCGGGAAAGCGCAAGTCTGTGGCTGATGGTGAGCGGCCCAGCTGTCCACCCACTTTTCGCTGCCGTTGGGTTATAACCCTCCGCTCTCATGAAATCGACGCGGGTTTTAGCGCCTTTGGGTCGCCGTCATGACGGCATCCTTATTATCCTCGCTGGCACGCCGGCAACGACACATCCAGGGGGGACATCTTTCGTCACCACTGAGCCCGCAGCCACTATGCTTCGTGCCCCCACTCGTACCCCAGCCAATATTATCGCTCCTGCCCCGACCCACACGTGATCCTCTATGACGATGGGGGCTGAATAGTGCTCTTTACTGGGTTTCCCGCCAGCCACGTCATCGTGCTCCAGGCCACCGTCAAGCAGCATTGCATAAGGAGATAACGTGACATTGTTCCCGAGTACAACTTTTTCTCGCCCCTGGATAAATACTCCCTCATTAATCGAGCACCCTCTACCAATTTCGATGTGATCCACTCTAAGAAGGGCGGGCCAGCCGTTTAGCGTCAGTTGCTTACCCGGATAGAGCACAAATGCGTACACTCGTAGCAGGAATCTTTTTAAGAATCTACCGCAAAAAAGCGGGTGCAGGCAACGTGCAAAGAAAATGGCAATAGGTCTGAGGAACTTTTTCATTATCTCCGCCTTTTGTCGCTTAATTCTAGGGCTAGAACAGGCTAAGCGCTTCGTGGGGTCCCCTCCCCACATGATGTTGGGCTTAGAGTTAGGCAACCTTATCTGCTTGCGAACAGAGCCCGGCGGAGGTCATATCCGCCCTTGCGCAGCGCTGCGCCGGCGTATTGCCACGCCACGCGATCGAGCACGCGCAGGCAGGCGACCCAGGTCAAAAAGGCTAACATTGCGCTAAAGAATAAAGTTGCGAACCGATTGGCCATAAATGCCCCGATTCCAGATTGGCTCAGTAATACCTGGCTCCCCCCCACGATCAGGCTTGTAATCGCGGCCGGAAACATGGCTTTAAGCAGCGCCGCCAGGGAAAGTCCGCTGGCCCGGCGGGCCTGCCACAGCAGCAGGGGCGTGAAGACGACTACGAACACGAAAGCACGCATGGCTGCGACAAGTGATATCTGCTGTACCTCTGTTGAATGAGAGAAACCCCATGCTGTAGCGCATACGGCCGCCGAATTCGCAACAGCGAGCACCCACGTATTTATTGAATTGATTCCAGGCCTTGACAGGGCCTGCAGAAGAGGGCCGACAAGCAGGATCATCGCCTTCGAAACCCCTATAATTGCCAGGATACGAAGGACCATCGCCGCATCCAGCCATTTCGGCCCAATCGCCGCCAAAATTATGGGGCTCGCGCCTGCCAAAAAGGCCATCCCTGGAAATGTTACCATTGCGTTCAGGTGCGAACACTTGATAAAAGTTCGGTTCAGCTCCGGCAGGTCATTCTGGAGACCGGCAAAATGTGGAACCGACACCACCTGGACGGCCCGTGGCAAAAATCTGAGGTTCATTTCGACGAGCCGATTCGCTATCCTGTAAAGCCCCAAAGCCGCCGGCCCCAGCAGCAGCCCAATCAGAAGACTGTCCGTCTCGCTCTGAGCGAAGTTTGCGACCCGACCGGCAAATACTTTCCAGGCGTAGTCAAACAGGTCCCGGACGGCTGCCCAACTGAAGTGTGCCCTCGGCCGCCATTCGCTGAGTCGCCAAAGGAGCGTCGCGCCGATGGACTCCCGCGCTATATGCTGCCAGACGAGCGCCCATGCTCCAAAGCCGGCCACGGCGAGCACTATGCCGACTACGCCGCCCAGCCCCGCGGCCACGTTGTCGCGAATCGCCAGGCTCTTGAAGTCCATGTTTTTCTGCAGGTAGGCAGTCTGAACCTGCCCCAGGCAGCGAATGGGGATAATGGAGGAGAGGACTATGATTATGGATTTCAGGTCTGGCAACTGGTAGGCCCTCGCCCACCAGCCGCTGCACAGGACCGCCGCAACGGAGATCCCCACCCCCAAAGCCAGATTGCACCAGAACACCGAGTCGAGGTGGATCTTTCGCAGCCCCGTCCGCTGTATGAGGGCAGTACCGAACCCAAAGCCTACAATCATGTCAACGAAGGTAACGTAAATATAGGCGATCGCCACCGTCCCGAACTGCCTTGGGCTAAGGAGGGCCGCCAGTACGAACGTTACCGACCCTGCTAACAGCTCGCCGGTGATATTCGAGGCCGTTGTCCATTTTACAGCGCTCAGCATGCCCGGGCGGGAGCCGTCTGCTTTACTGGTCGTCATTCCGTTTTTTTACATTTCTAGTGGTATGAGATCGGGCCAGGTCTGCAAAATCGTTCGACTTGAGAAAACGCGCTGCCGCCCGGCGGCGATGTCATACGAATCAACCGGCCCGGCTGGCGCGCGCGGGGATGGCCCCGGCGGCAGCCCGGCTTCGGTTAAACCATTTCCTGAGATGCCTCTACCCTAATTACGGAGACGAAGACCTGTGGGCGGGGCTAGGCCTGTGTCGCTTGTGGCTGACTGATACGCCCCGATGTCCCAGGCGCCGCTTGCAGGGCGAGTATTGCCATTCATGTCGAAGTTGTAAGGTGCGCCGAGGTTGATCCCTGCGCCTATTGCCGGAGAACCGGCCTGCAACCGAGCATTTATGGGGTCTGCGGTAGAAGTGAGCAGAGGATTGTAACTTCCGCAGTTCGTATCCGGGGTCGTAGAACAAAGGGAGTTGTCGCCGCTGCCCGCTGCCCAAGTTGTAAAATCGCACAGCGTCGGATAATTCCAGGAAAAAGGTTTAAGCCTATTGGGGATATAATAAAGATTGTTCGCCGCGACAAATCCTGGCTGGTCTTGAACCTGCGCTATACCTATTCCGCCTGCATTCACGCTTGTAGAATAAAGGATGTTATTCTTCATCTCAACGTCATGGGAATAAGTGTGAACTGCATACGCATCACCATTATTCCATGTATTGTTGGCGCCCCCGGCAAGGCCAGCGGAACAAGTGATAGTGGTACTGGTGTTTGATGTTATGATGCACGAACTACTGTCGGTGGTATCGGCAACCGTCATGCCAATGAGAGTATTAGCCTGAAACGAGGCCGCACTATTCGTCATCACGGTTGGCGTCCCTGCCTGAGACGTGCTTCCAGAATAGAGCGGACCTCTTTCGGTTGCTCCAGTGAAGTTTGTAAACCCTTGCGACCCGTTTCTCCCAATAAGAGTGTTGTTATACACTTTGCTGTATGGAGCACAATCAAGGGCAATCGCGGTATCGCCGCTTCCGTCTCCATCTCCGTATGCCCCAATCAGCACATTGTTCATAATGGTCCAATGCGAAGTCCCTCCGTTATTAAATTCCAGGAATATATATTCAACTGTGTTTTCTATTGTATTCCCATAAATCCAACCGTATTTATTATCTCCAACAGCAGCCGAGGGGTCTGAAAAGCGGCCCTATCCCGTCTGCATGAGCACCGCAACATACACTTGACGAGCATGCGGCATCCTTTATGTTATTGTTCCTGATGATAGAATATTGACCCGGCCCTCGAAGAGTGCTTGAGGTATATTGTGTTGTATTTCCTTCTATAAGGCAGTAATCCCCTCCCATAAATACTATGGAATACACATAGGTCGCGGTGTTATTTTTGAGCACTGAATAACTAAGCCCACCTCCGTCATAAACGCCGCCCCACAAATTACTGAAGGTGCAATTATCTACAATGAGTCCTGCCGGTTCGTTGTTGGAGAATATGGCACCTTGATTCAACGTTCCAGTGCAAGACGAGCTACCGGTGGTGTAATTCGTAAAACCAACCGGGAGGAGGTTATTCTGGAATGTCAATCCTGATATTCTAATATAGTTATTGTAGAGCCGAATTTGATACTGAGAGGTTGGGTCGGAGATAACGGCAGCACCAGTGCCCCAGGAAGCCAACGACGTGTAAGTAATTGGCCTTATGACTCGATATGTCATGTCACCGCCGGAGTAGGTGACGGCGGAAGTCTCGTTGAATGTGAGTTGCGTAGCACTGTCCACTGATTTGACCGAGTAGAGTTCGCAGGCCCGGATGTACGCTCCGGTCGTGGACGAGTTGTAGACATAGACAAGATCGCCGGGCGCGACGCCAGCGGTCGTGAAGTTTACGGTGGAGTCCGTAAATACGCCTGCCGTGGTGATGCTTCCCGCTGTGCCGGTTAGGAGCAGAGAACCGGAATGGTTGGTTTGGAAATGCCCGGCATAGGTAACTCCGCCCTTGAAATAGACAATATCGCCCGCAGAGAACGTCTTACTTGCGGGAGTGCCGGTGGCGTTTGCGTCGCCGGGGCAGTGCTGCCACGCAGTAGACGTGGAAGTGCCTGCCGCAGTATCTGAACCTCCCGCATAATCAACATAGTAGGCAGCAGCTTGAACACGATTGGGAAAAAATAAGACCAGTAAGGCGAAAATGAAAATGGAGCGTTTAATCTGTTTGTGTATCCTTTCTTTAAGCATTTCCGGCTCCTCGATATGGTATATCGTAGCGGGCATTGGGATCAGTGGAAGCGAGGCAAACATCAGTAAAAGCACTACAATTTCTTCCAATGATTCCATCTGCATCTCCTCGCTTAATTGGAATTAAGTTCTACCCCGGCTTCAGAGGGTAGCACGCAGGTGAGGGAGCTTGCAATACTGATGCCATGATGTTTTGACCTCCCGACGCAAGCCAAGCGGGAACTCAGGCAGTGTCAAGACCGTACCTTTCCAAGACTTCGAAAAGGCTATTACAAGTATGTAACGGCTAAAACGGGAATGAAACACGGTACCCTGTAAGCGGGACTTGAGCGGCGGCCCTTTCGGGGTCACAGCAACGGTTGAACTCAAAGGGATTTGGACCACGTACTGCGTTTGCTCAGCTATCGGGGCCCGGGACCGCTTTGGAAATCGGTGTGTATGCCGGAGCATACACGCTGAAAGTATCAGCCTCCACTCCCGGCTACGGGCCTTTGTTAGCCGCGCCAGTACACGTCGCGTCCCGCGCGGTCCTGCAAACAGGAACGGCAAGAAAATTTGCGCATATGCCCATACGCCGATTCAGGCGGAAAGGAGTTTGAATAAATCCAGGACTTGCGCGCGAACAGCGGGCATCTTCTCACCGAGTAGAGATTGAAGCTCACCACGGCGCTCGTATGCCCCGTCCACGATTTCGATAACCCCGGCGATGTCGAGTGCGCGTAGATCAGCGACATATTCTTCCATCCCGATCGACGCAAAAACCCCTTGAAATTTCTGGCTGTATGCAAGCCCCACGGCAGGTACGCCCTGGGACAGGGCAGCAATGCATGCATGCATGCGCGCGCCGACGAAAAGATCGCACTGTCCGATCACGGCCTTCATTTGCCTGTGGTTGAGGCTGCAATCGAGGTAGCAGACCCGGTCACCATGACGGTGGCTTAGCTCAGCCTGGAGACGTCCACATAAGCGCGTCTCGTCCTCCTGGCTCGATGCGCCTCCACAGACGTGGGGCACCAGCAGGACGCGGGCGTTGAGGTCCTGTACAACGTGATTCACCAGCGAAGCCACAAGCTCGGTGTAGGATTCGCGCAGTTTAAACATATTGTCTCCGCTGTATCCTCCCATATAAAGCAAGCTGCTCACATTCAGCCCCACAATCGGTCCCGCTCCTCGGAGCTCTACGATGCGGCCGATGACTGAGGCCGGTAACATCTCCGCTGACATGCAGAAGCCCAAGTCAGGGGCAAATTGCACTCTCGGGTCATTCTTTCCCACCAAGCGGCGGACCGTTTCCACCCCCCTCGCATCTCGCGAGATGACTGTTCGCGCCCGGCGTACAATCCACCGCGCCATGAACCGCACTACCCGTCCATTGAAAGGACCGAAGGTCTGCGGCAACAAAACCAAGGGCCGGCCCGTCAGCAGGACCAGAACCTGCGGCAGCGCCACGTAGAGAAACCGCATCAACCCGTAGATGTCGCTGAAGCTATCGCCCCCCGAGATGGAATAGCAGGCCGCCGTTCCAAGCACCTCGCTCAGCCAGGGATTGCGGCCCAGAAACCGGAACTGACGACTTTTGCCTGGAATGAGCCGGGAGAGGAGGGCCAAAGCGACAAGGCGGAAAATATTGTTCGGCAGGTAGAGCCGCCAACTGAACCGAAGATTGACGAGCCTATTTTCCCGCCAGGCATCGCTTGTTCCCTCCGTCCACTTCTCCGGCTGCCGCCCGTAATCGAGCAGAAATATCTCCGATGCCGGCTCGGCGGCTGAGAGCCTCTCGATTGCCGAGCTCAGCAGCACGCGCACGCCGTAATTGTCAGTGTTGCGGGTAACACCAAGGAGGGCTATCCTGGGACGCTGCTCATGCATATCTCTAACCCGTCCTTCCTCTCGCATTACAATCGCAAATGGCAGCAATCCAACCTGCCCGCGCATATGGGTCGGCCAAAAGCGGCCCCCCCGCCCCAAGTACAGTAGCAGGGCTAAAGAGCGGAGAGCGCACGTTCATTGATTATTTCGGCCAGATACGATTTGGTAATTTTCGAATGCCAGCAGCTAGAAATCGGGCGAGTATGCCTCACGATATTACCCTGACTGGGTCTGCTGCGGGGCTGCATGCTGAAAATGAGTGGCTTTCCCCACGCTCGGTGAGTAGGACTCGCAGCAAATGTGTGAAATATTCACAATAGCCGCCAATTGCATGAACCATAAAACATATGTCTGGTCAAAATAGGTGATGCCAAACCAATTTGCGATGTGGACGGCAAGCATGACTCCCAGCCCCCACAGCAAAAACTCCGTCTCTGCCGGTGCCGTGGAATTTGCGCGCACTATGTTGAGGGCCTTGCCCAGATTTTCGTAACATTTTACGAGCAGCCAAATGAAGAGGACCATTGCCATCAGGCCGCCGGTCAAACCGAAGGCGACGTACTGGTTTGTAATGTCCGCTGCGCCGGTACCTTTGTTGATGTACGGAAACCAGTCGGCGGTCTGGGCAATGGACATGCCCCAGAGCCACCATTCCCTCAAGGTCTTGATCGCCATGTCAATCAGCTTCGAGCGGTGGTAGCCGTCGCCCCCGGTGAAGTCGCTGATCTTTCCGGGCAGGAACCAGATCGGGGCCTTCATTACGAGCGCGAGCGCGACGAGCATGGACACCAAGCCGCGCCGGAAGACGCGCATTTTTTTGCGCATCGGCCAGAGGAGCCAGCCTGCCACCGCGACGGCCGCTGCAGCGATCGGCCCCCCTGAGTTGGAGAAGAAGACAATCGCCAAGCAAAGGGCGATCCCTATAAGGCCCCACTTCCGGTCCTTTCTCCCCATGGTGAGCGCAAGGTATAGTGGCAGAAAGCTAGCACCAAGGGTGCCTAACAGATCCGAATTCCTGAAACTGCCGTGGCAGCGAACCCTTCCTTTGCGGAGTTGCTCTACTATGACCGGGCCCCCCAGCAAAGAAAAGGGATTTTGGGCGGTCCGCATTTCGATGAACAGAAGGTAGACATACGGTATGAGCAGGACAATAAGGGCGCCGAGGAACCAGCGAAAATCGTCTATGTCTGCAACTAGGCCGCGAAAAATAAAGTAGCAAAGCGCGGCATCAACAGCCACGCCTATCGCATAGACCTGCCCTTCGTTCGAGCGCAGCAGAAAGACAATGGTAGTGTAGGCGTAAAGAAACAGAAACAGGCGATCCAGCTCATTCAGATTAGAGAAACTGAATTCGCGGCGCGCCATAACGCGGATGAAACCCGCCAGCTCGAGAAATCTCACCGCGAACATGTTGAATCCAAGCACGTCGATTGCCGCAGCCTGCGTAAGATAGAGCACTCCGGCCGCCATCCCCAACAGCGCCCATCGGCGTGATGTAGACAGGACCACGACAATGAGGGACAGAAGGATTGAAGCACTCAAACTGTTCATTAGGTGCGGTTCTTCAGAGTGGTTGAGTAATTCGCGCCCTTTTGAGTGGTACGTCCTTTAGCTTGAGCACTAAATATTGCGGGTCGATTGGCGGGTATCCAGTCGGGTTGAATCGGGCGCGGTGCGCAAGTCAGTAGGAGCAATGCCAACGATTTTAGCACCGACAGGGGGCAGCGGCATGCCCTAAGTGAGTGCAAAAGTTGTCTTTGAGCCTCACGTTTGTAGCTAGCGCCCATCAGAAGCTTGGCATAGTGGCGTCTTTTGGTGGCAAATGCCTGTCCGAAAAGTCTGCTGAGTTCCGAGCCCGCCTGGTGCCTGTAATCCTCTGAGAGGTGTTCGAATGCTCTTACGGCGAGATCGACACTCTTGAGGCGGTTGTGGGACTGGGCAGTTTCGGTAATTCGGTATGCGACAAGCGGCGCGGGGGTATAAACAACGGTCCCAACGAGCGGAAGGCGGTTGAAGAGGCACAGGTCGTCCGCTCCGCTTACCTCAGTGCAGAACGGCTCGCTGCCGATTGAGGTCAGGACAATCTTAGGCATACAGCAAAAACTCATTGATGCGAACAACCCGGTCTGATACGTGTAAGCGCGCATAAAGTTGATTGGGCTCAGAACCTTTGGGGCGACGTAGGGGGCGAGACGACTCTTGTGCGGGTCGTCCCACTCGTGATCTGCATGGCCGTAGAAGTTCAGGTGGCCTGTGAAAAGTGCGACTGCATTGGGGTGGGCCGCGAAAACGGCACGCTGGGCTTCGAGGTAACGCGGGTGCCAAATATCGTCGTGGTCCAAGAATGCTATGAGATCCCCTTGGGCTAGGGCGCATAGAGCGTTTCTAGCTGATGCAACACCTTGATTCTTTTGCTGGAATAGTTGAACGCTTTGGCCGTAGCAATTCAGAATAGAAACGGTATCATCGGTGCTCCCATCGTCCAAAACAAGTATTTCATCGGGACGGACTGTCTGGTTCATTACCGAGTTTAGCGTGGCTCGGATGGTGCCTGAAGAATTATAGGTTGGTATGACTACGCTGATCTGTATGGTCATGTCATGGTCCAGTCGGGCAGGGCACAGGGGAAGTCCTTATCACCGCTGAAAAGGAGGTGCGTCGAGCCACCTGCAGCTACGTGGTAATAACCATAGGGGGACAGTCACTTAGGAGTATGCTTTCCGGGCAGAAATCAATATTTGAAACCCGAGGAACTCCTTGAAGAGCCCCAGCGTCATTCGATTAAAGGCTTGTTGTCTTGGCGCTTCTAAATACCGCATGTCCTCATGAACTACCTTGAAACGGGCATCGGTGAACATTTCTTTCAATGAGCGTGTGGTAAAGAATCGCAAGTGCGTATGATCCAGTATTCCCCAGCCCGTATATTTCCATTCGCCCCTGAATGCCAAGTCTCTCAGGACCTTCCAGTAACGAATATTGGGTACACAGCAAATCAACTGCCCTTCGTCCTTCAACCATTGATGAATCTGTGCAAGGGTTTTGAGTGGTTCTTTCAAGTGTTCCAGTATATCGCTGCAGATCACGACATCGAAATACTTCTCGTAATCCAGCCCCAGAACCTCGATGTCGCCGACGTGAACTGCATCGTAGTATTTCATCGCCTCCTTTGCCGCCGGTTCGAACAGTTCAACGCCCACAAGGCGATATGCTTTATTAAGCTCCAGCAGGCTCCGCCCCAGGCGTCCGGAGGCGCATCCCAGGTCCATGACCACATTTGGACCCTGGGGAACTAGTTCCGACAGAAAAGTCTTGGGGTCATTATAGTAAGCGCCCTTCTCGTCAGGATAGCTTAAGTTTATCATGTTGATTGGCCCCTATGGTTTGGCGGTAGGCCTCTAGGAGGCCTGTCCCCGCTTTCGACCACGTCATGTTCGGCGCGGAGCGCAATCCTCCGTCGCGCAACCTCACCAGGAGTAACCGGTCTTCGTGGAGCAGCGTTATATGTTTTCGGAGAGTCGCGCTATCCCCAACCCTGTGAACCAGCGCATTTTGCATATGTACGCACAGATCGGTGCAGGCGTCCGATACCAGCGGCACGCATCCGCTGGCCATCGCCTCGGTGCAAACAAGCCCGAAGCCTTCTTCAATGGTTGGCAGTACGAATAAATCGCTCTGGCGCATCAGCTCAGGGACATCGTTGCGATGACCGAGCACGCGAATGCTGGGATGGGCCAACAAGGGGGCGAGCTTCTCTTTGTATGCGGGCAAAAAATCCCCTGCTATTGAGAACGTGCCGTCCTTGCTTGCAGGCGATTTAAGCCATGCTTCCAAGGCGTAATGCAGGCCCTTGCGTACAGCACATACGCCTACGAAAATCATCGTAATCCCACGATCCGGCACGCGCCGGGTCAGGTCGGGATAAAACTGTTTTTCATCGACGCCGTAGAAAAAGCGAACGAGCTTTTCTTTCGGGAAGCCTTGGTCCAGGAAAGTCTTTACCACGAAGTCCGACGGGCAGAGGATGGCATCGGCCAAAGCGTATTCTTCCTCCTCTCGACGCAGGATTTCGGCGTTGAACGCGTGTTCATGATCGGCGGGCAAGGGCACCCCCAGGCGGTCGCATTCCTTCTGAACCACCTCGTATGCAAACCGGGTGTGGGCATTGCAGCGCTCCAACGCTACCGGGATGCCGAGACGCCTGGCGACTTTGGTCGTTTCGAGAGCGCCCAGCGGCCAGGCATGAATGACATCGACCCGGCCCTCCAGCGAGGGAAGCTTGCGGGCTACCAGCCAGTCATGCAAGGCGCAGGCATTGCGCGTGCCAAGGAGCCGATAGGGGATTCGCAGCCGGCCTCGGGAAAGGGTGGTCTTGACATGAACGGGGCGTGGGAACGGCCTGACGGAATCACCGGCCATTACCAGCATTTCGGCCCCGGCCGCCGTCGCACCGTCGATCTCGTACCAGGCGGTCGTGCATATCCTGCCCATTCCCAACCGATGGGGGAAACTGTGAAGGACACGGATTTTCTTTTCACTTGCCGCCAAGACCGACCCTTTCGACATTTGCCGCTCCCCCGGCAGCCTGGGCCTGAACGGCTTCAGGCGAAGCGGACGCAAGCTGTTTGAGCAAAAGTTCGAGCACGAGGAGGCAAAAGACTTCTTTGGAGCGCCCGTTGCCTCGCTGGTGCTGCTGAAGCAGTTCGTTTATTTTGGTTTTAGAGAAGTAAGAGCCTATCGCCACATTTTGGTCGTGCAGCGTGTCACCGACAAAGCCCCGCATATTGTCACGCAGCCACCTGGCATAAGGAACCGGGAAGCCGGTTTTCTTGCGCCCGATAATCTCATGTGGCACCGAATCTTCCAGGGCGGCCTTAAGAATACGCTTGGTCGTCCACCCTCGAACTTTGAAAGCAGAGGGCAGCGAGGCCGCGAATTCGAGCACCTGGAAGTCCAGGAGCGGCACACGAAGTTCGACCGAAGTCGCCATTGTCATTTTGTCGGCCTTGACGAGCAGGTCGTCGGGGAGCCAGGTTTTTGTATCCACGTAGAGCATGCTGTCGAGAGGCGACCCGCCGTCGAGCCGCGCGAACAGGCTGCGAGTCGGCAGGTCTGACTTTTCCCCGCGAAGAGATTCGGCAAACTCCTCCGTATAAAGGCTGCTTTTTAGCCTCATCATGGCTGAATCCGGCGTTGCGGTGCGGCTGAGATAGTATTCGGACATCGGCAGATCGACAAGCCCGCTGTATTTGCCGACGCGCTTCCACCCGGTCTTCCCCAGCGCCCGCAACCCTAGACGGAGCAGCCCTTTCGCAGGGCCAAACAGAGCTTTTAGCCGCTCGAACAGGAGCAGATTTCGGTAGGTCTGGTAGCCCCCGAACGCTTCATCACCGCCTTCCCCGGACAGCAGCACCTTCACGCCGGATTCGCGGGCCAGGCGCGACACGAAATAAAGGGCAACGGCGGGCGGCTCGAAGACGGGCTCCTCCATGTGCCACGCATACCGGGGAAGAAAATCCAGGAAGTTTTCCGCCGTCATCGTTATTTCGTGGTGCTCGGTACCGAACCTCTGCGCAGCCAGGCGGGCGTACGGCCTTTCATCTGCGAATTGCTCTCCCGAAAAACCAACGGTAAAGGTGTGGATGGGCTTATTGGTCTGTTCGACGGCATAGCGCAGCGTCGCCGTCGAATCCACTCCACCGCTCAGCAAAACGCCGACCGGCACGTCGCTTATCATGTGGGCCTTCACTGTCCGGCTCAGCAGTTCGCGGAGTTCTTCGACCGTATCGCCGAAGTTCGTCCGGTGTGGAGAGGCTTCAAAGCGCAGGTCCCAGTACTGCCGGACTTCGATTTGGCCGTCACGGGCGGTGAGATAATGTCCGGGGTCCAACTTAAAGACGTCTTCGAGCAGTGTTTCGCTTCCCGGCAGGTAGCCGTAGGTGAAAAAGCGGTCGATGGCCCGAGGGTTTATGTTTCGGGAAACGCCCGGGTCGGGCAGCAGCGACTTGATTTCCGAGCCGAACACCAACGATTTGCCGGTATTCGTGTAGTAGAGCGGCTTTATGCCGACGCGGTCGCGGGCCAATAGGAGAAGCTGTTTGCGATCATCCCAGAGGGCGAAGGCGAACATCCCTTGCAGTTTTGACACCGATTCGGGGCCAAGCTCCTCGTAGAGGTGGACTATGACCTCGGTGTCGGTCGCGGATTTGAACTTGTGGCCGCGCGCTTCCAGATCGGCCTTCAGTTCCTGGAAGTTATAGACCTCGCCGTTGTAGACAACCCATATCGTGTCGTCTTCGTTGGACATCGGCTGCCCGCCGGTATTGAGATCTATGATGCTCAGGCGACGGTGCCCAAGGCCGACCGGACCGGAGACAAATTGACCACCTCCGTCGGGACCTCTGTGTAAAAGCGTCTCCGTCATCCGGCGGAGCAGACCGGGGTCTACCTGTTCGAGGCGGTCAAAATTCAGTTTTCCGCATATACCGCACATTGTTTTATCCGCAATCGATCACGAGATCCACCGCAGGGGCACGGAAGACGCAGGGGGGAAACAGCAAGCGGCGGACAGAAAGTTGCGGGTCTCGGGCCAGGAATCGCGAGGATCCGTGACTCGCGCCCCTCACCTCCCTGCGCACTCTGCACCTCTGCGGTGGACTTTTAAAAAGGCTGCCCGTACCGGCCGACCCATTTCTCCAACCCGAGCCCCCAGCGCAGGACTGCTGCCCACTTCCCGAAGGATGACCTCCATTGGGAGTTCTTTGCCCGCATCGACCAGACCGGGAAAAGGGCGGTAAGCAGCACCAGGCGGCACAGGGCAGTGCCGGTCAAGGCGAACCGATAGCATTGGCTGTAGAATTTTCCACGTGACTTAAGGAGCAATCGGCTAACAGACTCGCGCATCATAATTATGGAAAAGCTGCTCCGTCCCCTTTGCGAGCTTGCCCCACCATGATGAACGATTTCAGCAGCCCCGACATGATAGTTATGGAAGCCGGCCTGTCGAGTTTTGAAACAAAGGTGAAGGTCTTCCCCGTACATGAAGAAATCGGGATCGAACCCGCCAACCTCTTCGAATACCTGGCGCCGGAGCATCACGCATGCTCCTGAGACCGCTTCCACTTCAGCAGGCGCCGACCTGTTCCCGTTGAGCGCCGCCGTTCCCCAGAAGCGGAGATTTGGAGACCACCGCCTGAGGACGTCGGCATCGAGCAGTTGGTTTAGCACCGTAGGGAAAGACTGAACACAGCTCGTCTGCAGAGTTCCATCCGTGTTCAGAAGACGACAGCCGACAGCGCCGGGGCTTTGGAGGTCGCGGAAAGCCGCATAAAGGCGCTCGATGGCCCTGTCCCTTACCTCAGTATCAGGGTTCAGGAAGAGCAATGCGTTCCCTCGGGCGCGCTCTGCGCCGAGGTTGTTTGCGCGGGCGAAGCCAAGATTTTGATAGCTTTGAACAAAGACCACATCGGGATATTCACCGGCGAGCATTTCGCTGCACCCATCGAATGATGCCGAGTCAATGACCACAATTTCGAATTCAATTTCAGAAGTGGTAGCCAGGATCGAGGTGACGCACTTCCGAAGATAATCTCTGGAGTTCCAATTTACGATGATAATCGATAGGTCCATAAATCGCTACCCTTGATTCCCTCAATTCCGCATGAACGCGCGGTACCACAGCTCGAAGGAAACCAACAGATAAATATGGCGCCTCAACTGCTCTTTCCCTTCGCGATCCACCTGCAGCATATGACGAATATATTTTTGATCGAAGAAAAGTCCTACCCCGGAATCGGGGGATAAAAGGCATTCCTCGACAAACCGCTTCATGGAGGTCCTGAACCAGGTTTCAATGGGATTCGCAAATCCCTTCTTCTTTCTATAGACCATCTTCCTAGGCAGCCATTTCTCGACGGCCCTTTTGTGAAGATATTTCCCCGTCAGTGCTTTCAGTTTGAGCGCCTGAGGGAGACTCTCAATGAACTCGATCAGCCTGTAGTCGAGAAATGGAACCCTAACTTCGAGGGAGTTCGCCATAGAGGTTTTGTCACCCACCATGAGCAGATCGTCCGGCAGGCTGGCTCGCGTATCGATATAGAGCATCTGAGTGACCGGGTCGAGGTGCTGCACGTCGGCTTGGAGGTGACGAAGAGCCTCCCTGGATCGGTACTCGTCGCCTGCGATCTGTTCCCTCAATGGCCCCTTGAAAAGATGCCGCTTCATATCCGCGCTGAAAAATGAATATATTTTTGTAAATCGCGTAAGGATATCGGGCTCGCCGAGGGAGACAAGGCCGCGCTTAAGGCGTTCGAGTCGCCCTGGCGCTCGTGCGAGAAGAGCGGCGGCCATGCGTGTGGCTGCCTCAGGCACTCGGCTGTAAAAGGTTGAAAGCTTCACCCCAAGATAGCGATCGTAGCCAGACCCAAGGCTCGTCTGCGCCCTGCCCGGCCAGCGCTACTTTGACCTGTTGGCTGGCAATCTTGCTGACAAAGTAGAATGCTGCAGCGGTTTCATTTCCCAGGGGCTCTTCAATGTCCCAGATATAGTTCTCATAGTATTCCAGATAGTCCTTCGGGGCAACGGTCATGAAATTGTGAGTTGCGCCGAACATCCCGGCCAGCTCTTTCGCTCCCTCGACTTCGTTTGTCTTCTCTCCACCCTCGAACCCAATGGTGAAGGTCCTAACCGGTCCGCTGGAATACTTGCTCATGATGGCCAGCAGAACGCCGGAGTCGATGCCCGAACTCAGGAAAAGGCCCAGGGGGACATCGCTGCGGAGCTGGAGCTGCACCGCGTCTTCGAGCAGGAGGCGGTACTCCTCGATCAGGTCATTTTCATCGGTATTATCGCGTATCCGAGGGACCCAGTTCCAGAATCGCTCCACTTCGATGCCCCTTTGTGACAAGACCATCCAATGCCCCGGCGGCAGCTTCCGGACCCCCTTGAAAAGTGTCTTGGGAGAAGGCACATAGCGAAATGTGAACAGTTCGGCCAATGCTTCGACGTCTACGTCTCGCGGGCAGGTTAGGTCCTGCAGGAGGGCCTTGATTTCCGATGCAAACAGGACACAGCGGCCCACCTGGACGTAGTATAATGGCTTTATCCCCAGATGGTCTCTGGCTAAGAAGAGCTCGCGCCGCTGTGAATCCCACAGGGCAAAGGCGAACATTCCGTTGAAACGCTGAACACATTTGCGGCCCCACTGCTCATAGGCATGTAGTATTACCTCGGTATCGGAGCGCGTCTTGAATAAATGCCCAAAAGCCTCCAGTTCCTTGCGGAGCTCAATGAAATTATAAATCTCGCCGTTGAAGGTTATCCAGATGGTGTCATCTTCATTGGACATCGGCTGGCCACCCCCGCCGAGGTCAATAATGCTGAGGCGCCGGTGCCCCAGGGCTATATTCCCCGAGGTATGAATGCCCGAGCCGTCCGGGCCGCGATGTTTCATCACATGCATCATGGCGCTGACAAGTGCTTCCTCCACCGGTGCGCCATCTACCGACATGACCCCGCAGATCCCACACATTAGAAAAACCCCTTTGAAGCGAACAGGCATTCTCTGATTCTCGAATTTAGAATTTTTTTGTAATATTGCTCCTCTTCTTGACTCACGAGCTTGGGCTTCCTCAAGGCCAGCGAACACACATATCCGACAAGCATGGATGCCCCTGCCAGCACGGGCGGCTTGCCCATGAGCATTCTGTGAATGCATTTAAAAACGAAGAAGGGGAAGCTTCCTCCCGTGAGATAAAATATGTCGCCGTGCATGCTGCTGGTCTCGAGAGCCCCAATGCCGGAGCCCTCGGTCTTGTGATGAAGGAACTGTATGTTTTTAAAGTGACATGTTTCCCATCCGGCAAACTGCGCCTTGATCTCGTCGACGGTGTCCCAGCCACACATGGGAATAAACCCGCCAATTTGGTCAAAGCATGCTTTTCTCAGTATCTTGGAGGCGCCGGCCGCATGATACCGCGGCATGCTTATCGGGCGCCATTGGCCATTTTGTCGTTCCAGGTATACCCCTGAGGCTATTCCGAGCTTCCCATTACCGGTGAATTCATGGAGCAGCCTATCGAAGTAATCAGGTGAGAAGGAGATGTCGCAGTCCAGTTTAACGACATATTGATGGTGCATCGCGCTTACGAGCTTATAACCCTGATTAAAGGCATCTATGACACCGCTGCCTGGAAGACGAGGGCCTGGTCTCGATATCGAGACCAATTGGATCCATGGATGCTGCTTTCTATAGTTTTCGATAATTTCAGGAGTGTTATCTTTGGAAGCATCGTCAACAAGGACCCAACTTACCGGGCGTGCAGTCTGTGCAACGACGCTTTCCAAGGTTCGTTCGATGTATGCGCTCTCATCTCTCACGGGTGAGATGATCAGGTATTTTGTGTCGCAGGTCGAGTCACTGTTGTTCATGCGGAGGGTACCAGTCTTAAAGTATGTGGGGCCGTTCAGGGTGTACTCGTAAATTTTCTTCACCATACCCGTTAAGCCAGTTGAAAAGGATCACCCTGGCAGAAAAGACCTTCAATGACTCAAGTGCTTATACAAAATCTGGTATGTATGCAACCAATTGTATGCACCGTCAATCTTCGCCTTCAGAAGCCGATTGTCGTCCAGTGAATTCACGGGAAGCCTTCTCAGGCAAAAGATGTTGTGTGCCTTTGAAGTAGTCCCGATCCTGGTGCTGACCCCGCATCTGTATCCGCTGAGGGAGAGCATGGTCACGAGCTTCTTGAGGTGAGCGCGGTCGTGTTCGGGCAAAGCAAAAGGGTAGGAGAAAGCATCAACATTCCGGCCGAGTTCGGACTCGATCCTCTCTTTGGACCGGACTATTTCAAGC
This sequence comes from uncultured delta proteobacterium, assembly GCA_963805125.1. Taxonomy (GTDB): domain Bacteria; phylum Desulfobacterota; class Syntrophobacteria; order Syntrophobacterales; family Syntrophobacteraceae; genus SbD1. Next base: position 417,569 of record CAWDTD010000007.1, read on the forward strand.
AGAAGCTGATTTTGCGAAATTTGGCTCAAAACCGGGTGGGAGACGGTGTGAGAGCCGAAAGACACGCCATGCTTTCCGAGCTCGCGCACATGGTCCCAGGAGAGGCATCTTCGGCCCTGAAAGTCGGTTCCCTGGTCAATGAGCCCTGTCACCAGGAAAACGGTCGCCGGAAATCGATACTCCTGGAGCACCGGGAAGGCATTCGTATAGAAATCGTGGAGACCGTCGTCAAAAGTCAGCACCACCGATCGCGGGGCCGGTCCCCTGCCCGCATTCATGTTTTCCACCAGCGTCATGAGATCGATTACCTGGTAAGCGTTTTCGTGGAGAAACCTCATTTGATCGGCAAAGACAGAGGGGGCGGTGAGCGTCCGGTAATATGGATGGACGTTTTGAACTCCGTCCGAAATGCTATGGTACATCAGAATTGCGATCCTCGCGTTCCTGCGATTTACGAAACGCAGCAGCGGATGAAAAAAATAGAGGCTTGCGAATCGGTCAAACCGGAAATTCATCGGGGCGCATACCCCGTTTGAGGGACCCATTTGACACGGATGGGGCGCGGGCTGGACGGGTGGGCTGGAGTGGATGACACGGAAAATCAGCTCCGCACAACGTATGGGGCCATGTATTCCGTCTCCGGTCCCAGCAGTCGATCCACAATTCCGAAGTATAGCGACTTATTGTTTTCCCAGTTGCACTCGCCCGCGAAACGGAGGCCGTTTTCGGCAAATGCCTTCCTTTTATCTGGATTGAGGACCATGTATTCTATCGATTCGGCCAGACTGTCCACGTCATCGGGTTCGAAAAACTTTACGATATCATCCCCAAAATAATAGCGGTCAATTTTGGTCGCTGAAATAACGATGGGTACTCCCAGGGCCATAAACTCGAGCGTTTTTGTGCTGAAAGCTTCGCTTCCAAATGAATCATTTCTTTTGGGAACGATGCCGATATCGCATTGCGCCATTATCGACGCCATCTGATGGATTGGCCTGGCATCGTGCAGCTTTACACGACCATTGAGGCCTAACTCATGGACGAGTTGTCTGAGGGCGTCCTTCAATTCCCCTTCGCCGTAAATATGCAGTTCGAGAGAAGGAAACCGGTCCCTCAGCCTGGCAACAGCGTTTATCGCAATATCAAGCCCCTGATGCCAGTTCAGGCTTCCGGGATAAAGAAGGATTATCTTTCCGTCGTTTTTGACCCTTTCCCGCTTGTAGAAAAGGCGGGGATCGGGATAGTTCATTATGACGGAACACTTCTCCCTGCGAACCGAGCGGGAAACAAGCTCCTTTCCCCATAAGTGGTTCGATATGACTACGTGGTCGGAAAAGGCGGAAGAGAGCTTTTCCATTAACAACAGCGCCCTGAACAGGATATCCTTTTTTTTCGTTTTGAACTTGCTCCGATAAAATTCGGGGACAATGTCATGGATGTCCAGAATCACTTTGGCGCCCGTCAACTTTGGAACGACAGCGGCAAACACTTCAAAGTCCGGCACTGAATGAACGTGGATAAGATCATAAGGGTCTTTAAAATGCATCCTGGTCATCAGCCAGCCCGATTTTAAAAAGAATTTTATCAACCTTGCCAGGTAATCGAGCTTTGCTTTCTCATTTTTTATCCTCTCCTGGATTCTGTATACATTGACGCCATCGATCCTCTCGCAGTATGGCTGCTCCCCTTTCTTAAGGGATATGACATCCACATGATCGCCTCGCCTTGCCAGTGTCTCGGCGTATCTTAAGACCCGGTTGTCGGTATCGTAAAACGAGTAGACCGGCATGCAAACCCTTAAGGGTTTACGTTCCGGCGACACAGAGGCATGTCTTCCGGTAACTTGTGTCTGACGCCAGAATCGGGAGATTTCTTTGGGCAGAGGATTCCAATACCGGCCCTCGTACTTTGCTTTAACGTAGTCCAGAAACTGCTCGTAAAAGCCGGCAGGATATTCATCTATGTTAACCCTATCCCCCTGGAAACTCATATAATCGGGATGGGTCAGCATGAGAGCCATTCCGCCGTTTTCGGCAATCCAGTCGAGCTTGTGCTTCCATATATCTATATTCTTCTCTTTCAAGATCACAAACAGGGTTAAATCCTGAGGCAAAGTATATGGAAGCTCGATATAACCCCTGGCGCCCGGCCGGCCGCCGACAAAAAACGGGAAAATGGCGCCGGTCCCCGTTGCCAGGGGTTCGAAGGGGTCCGTATCGAATGTCGAGCAGTCATATTCGATATTGAGATCGTGGAGCCAGTCAAGGTTGCAGTACATGGACGGGGAGCGAAAGCCGACCGCGTTCCATTCCCGCAGATAGTGATTCATTCGGGGCGCGCGTTTGTTGAAAGTCTTTCGCGACCTGAATTTCTTGCCGTCATGATAAAGGCCGTGCAGCCCCACCTCGAAGCCGCTGGACGTCAGGAACTCTCGCAGTTCCGCTGAGACCGGATATCTCTCCGCGACGAAATTGAAGGCCGATCGGAAATTCATGTCCTTTTCCAGCCGAAATAAATCCAAACACCTGGACTGGCCTTTCATGGTCTCGACATCGTGGGTCAGAACGAGGGCGAATTTTTTGCCCTGCGGCCACCCCGACCATCCGGGAGGCGCAATTTCCGAGCCGGGATATACGGGCCACAGAACGCTATTTCGTCTCAGCTTGGCTGAGGCGACCATTCTTCTAAGACCAATCTGGACCCGGCGGGGTACGGCAGGCCGGATAGTGTAATAGACGAGATTTAGAAGGTTGGAGATAGGCACTGTAAGCGTCCTGACTTTACCCGAAATGCCTGTATGTGAGCCCGATGGCTTTCAGTCCGGAGATCGGAATGTGTTTGATGAGGAAGGAAAAACGGAGTTGATTTCTTGAATTATTTTCAACGAAAGCATTCCTCGAAACATCAAAACGGTAGTAATCGAGAAAATATTCATCCGGGCCGAACCCGAGCTTGAAGCGCCTGAGACCTTCGTTGTCAAGGTCCGTGCGTCCGAAACACAAGGCGTGATACCCTTCACTCGCATACCGGCTTATGGCTTCCCACATGACTGCGGCATTTGCCCCCGTCCTGCCGTAGTTCATATCCGAAGCCCCGTATTTGTAGATCGCTTTGCGCCCGAAATGGAAAAAGACAGCGCCCGCAACGGATTTGTCCCGATGATGTGCCAGGATTACCCGACCTCGATCTTTTGAGCAGATGTGTTCGAATATCTTTCTGAAAAAAGAGAACGGCTGAGGCGGTACGGCCTGCCTTTTTCTGGTCAGACAGTGCAGCCTGTAATATTCCCGTACTGCCTCAAAAGAATTGGAAACGCTGATACGCACTCCGGAGGCCTTTGCCTTTTTAAGGTTGCGGGCCGTATTCGTATGAAGTTTTGAGAGGAGATCTTTTGCATTTGAGAGTTTGAGACGGTGGCATACATATCTGGACCAGGTTGGTACCTCGGGTGGGAAAATATTATGCCCCCTGAAATCCAGATACTTCCATCCGGCTTTTTTTGCGGCATCGATCAAGCCCCCGGGAATACCCAGGAGGCAGGATTTGTCGAAAACGATGGGTTCGCAGTAATCGCTAAACGGCAGAGATACGGCCCTGCGCCCTGTGAAAAAACTGTTCACCTCGAGCAGGGGAATCACTATCGAAAGCTTGCCATTCCGTGGCAGGGCGAAAAATGAAGGACTGTATCCGTATGACTCACAAAGCACTCTTGTCCAGGCTGAAGAATGAAAAAAGGAGTAGTTGTCAGCGGTAAGAACAAGATCGTCCCAGCCCGGGAAATCCAAAGGATTTATGATTTGAAGGTCCATAATAGTTTCGTAAATATCCACCGCAGAGGCGGGCCGTAATCCGGTCCCTTTCGCCTGAAGGCGATACGTTCAATGACCGAATTAACCCTTTTAGCAGGCTTTAGCCGCAGCCCTCCGGTGAATCTTTACGCAGTTTTCGCCATGAAGCGGCAGATGAGGCCCGAGACCCTCTCGATCTGCGATTTGGTAAGAGTGGGTCCCATGGGCAACGAGAGTATGCGCGAAGCGGCCGCCTCGGTTACGGGGAAAGTGCCGGCAGCCAGATTCATTGTCCGGTAGCTTTTCTGCAAATGCAGCGGCACCGGGTAATGCAGGCCGGTCGCCACCCCGCTTTCGGCCAGATACTTCTGAAGAGCATCTCTTTTATCGGCTTGGATCACATACAAATGCCAGGCCGGCCTGGTTCCGTGGTTTGCAGGGGGAACAGCTACGCCCCGCGCCTCGCTTAGCAACTCGTTGTAGCAGGCCGCGCATTCACGTCGTTTTTCATTCCATCCGGGCAGGTGCTTCAGCTTCACCCGGAGGATGCCGGCCTGAATAGCATCGAGCCGGCCGTTCCATCCTTCCAGTTCATGGTAGTATTTTTTCGCCTGGCCGTGATCGCGGATCATGCGGACCCGGTCTGCCAGGGCGCCATCGTTGGTAGTGACCGCGCCAGCTTCACCACAGGCGCCCAGGTTTTTCCCGGGGTAAAAGCTGAATGCGGCGGTTGCGCCCATCGACCCGGCCTTTTTCCACGTTTTTTCACGATCGGAATAGTACTCGGCCCCGTGGGCCTGGCAGGCATCTTCGATAACCACCAGGTTGTATTTTTCAGCCAGCTCCAGGATCGGGTCCATGTCGGCTGGCTGACCGTAAAGGTGCACGGGAACCACAGCGGTTAGCGGCCGCCCCTTTTCACGATGCATCAACCTGCCGCGCCCGCCGGCAACGCACCGGGTTTCAATGTATTCGCGAAGCTTTTCAGGGTCCATGTTGCAGGTTGATTCGAGCACGTCGACGAAATCCGGAATTGCGCCGGCCTGTGAGATGGCTTCGGTCGTGGCGATGAAAGTGTTCGGGACCGTTGTCACAATGTCGCCCGGCTCAATGCCGGCGGCAATCAATGCGAAGCGAAGAGCATCCGTTCCGCTTCCAACACCGATGCAATATTTTGTCCCGCAGAACCGGGCAAAGTCGTTTTCGAATCCCTCCACCATGTGGCCGCCGATGAAGCCGGCCGTTTTCACGGCGGATCGAAAAACTGACACCAGTTCCTCTTCGAGTTCCAGGTGAGGGGTCACCAGGTCGAGAAAAGGGATGGGTGCATCAGTTGGGTTGGTCATCGAAAAACCTTAAGAAATATTCACCGCAGCAATTCATGTCCCTGCGGGACACCCGGAAACCATGAAATCCCGCGAAGCGCGGGACTGTAGGGCCGAGACCGCGCTACGCTCCCGGGGCCATGCGCGCGATGAACTTTTCGAAGCAGCTTTTCACGTCCCTTCGGGACACCCTGAAACCATGAAAAGGTTCTATAGATATGCTATTTTGCCCTTTAGCTAAATGATGGAAGCAGGCCGTCTCTCTGTGATGCCATGAGCTCGCGTAGCAGCATGGCCCGGACATCGCTTCGAACCCGAAACTGTTGCGATCCCATCCCGGATGAGCACGCGAGACAGACTGATTCTGTCCCGATGTCCTCCAGCGTTTAGCATCAAAATTAAAGGGGAGCAGAGCATGGAGCCGATCTACACGAGTTGTTGCGGTCTTGACGTACACAAAAAAAGCATCCAGGCATGTGTGCGGCGCATTGGCAAAAATGGGAAAGTCCAACATGAGGTTCGTCTGTTCGGCACGATGACACAGGATATTCGGCATCTTGCCGACTGGCTTTCCCAAGAGGAGGTCACCCACGTAGCCATGGAATCTACCGGGGTCTACTGGAAGCCCATCTACAACATTCTTGAGGGCAGATTCAACATCCTGCTTGTAAATGCAAGGCATATCAAGAATGTCCCTGGAAGAAAGACTGATGTTAAAGACTGCCAGTGGATTGCGCATCTGCTCCAAAGTGGGCTTCTCAAAGGAAGCTTTATTCCCGATAGAACCCAGAGGGAGCTTCGGGACCTGACTCGCCACCGTACCAAGTTGGTTGACCAGAGAGCCTCTGTGGTAAATCGGGTTCACAAGGTCCTGGAAGATGCCAACATAAAGCTCGGGGCTGTTGCAACCGACATCATGGGCAAATCGGGAAAAGACATGATTCGGGCGCTTATTGAAGGTCGACAGGACGGCACCCAGATGGCCGAGCTTGCCAGAAGGCAACTTAGAGGAAAAATCCCACAGCTTCGCCTTGCTCTCGAGGGGCATGTTACCGACCACCATCGGTTTATGCTGGGCGAGTTGATGGATCAGCTTGATTGTCTGGACGGGCAGATCGAACGTTTCAGTCAAAGGATCCAAGAGGTGAGCCACCCTTTTGCGGAAGCGATTAAGGAGGTGGCGCGTCTGCCCGGCCTTGAAAACCGCGCGGCTGAGAACGTGATAGCAGAGATCGGTTGCAATATGGACCAGTTTCCTTCGGCAGACCACCTCTCTTCGTGGGCCGGGATCTGTCCGGGCAGTAATGAGAGCGCCGGCAAAAGGAAGAGTGGCAAAACTACCAAGGGAAGCAAATGGCTCCGCTCCACTCTTGCCCAGGCAGCCTGGGCCGCATCGAGGAAGAAAAACTCCTACTTCCACGCCCAATACGGCCGCCTGGCTGGCCGAAGAGGGAAAAAGCGAGCGGTGATCGCTGTTGCTCATTCTCTCCTCACTGTCATCTATTATGTGCTCAGGGACCATGTTGAATACAAAGACCTTGGTCAGGACTATTTTGACAAACTAAACTCAAAACGACTCGTCCCCTACCTCGTAAACCGGCTAAAAAACATGGGCTACGAGGTAAATCTGGTACCGCTCGAAAGTGCGGCCTAAAGAACTTTTCGAGACAGAAAATTTAGGAATTTAGGAATTTGAGAATTCAATCCCTCAATCCCTCAATTCGTTATTAATCCCTCAATCTCTCAATCGTCTCTGCGGCTCTGCGGTGAGTGGTTTTTTCACGGCGAATCATCGTTTATCGAGGGACCTCAGCAGTCGGGCGGGATTTCCTGCGACCATGGAATTGGGAGGAACGTCCTTAGTGACAACGGCGCCTGCGCCGACTATGGCGTTCTCGCCAATTGTGATATTTGGCAGGATTGTGACGCCTGAGCCAATGGATGCGCCCCTTTTCACCAGGGTCGGTTCGACCTTCCAGTCGGCTTCGGTTTGGAGTTCTCCGGCAGGATTCGTTGCCCGCGGATACGTATCGTTGGTGAAAATCACTCCATGGCCGATAAAGACGTTATCTTCGACAGTAACACCTTCACAGATAAAAGTATGACTGGAGATCTTGCAGTTTTTCCCTATGGTGGCGTTTTTCTGGATTTCGACAAAAGCGCCGATCCTGGTGTTGTCCCCGATCCGGCAGCCATAAAGATTTACAAATTTCGAAAGCCTGACGTTTTCTCCAAGCTCTACGTCATCTGCAACACAAACAAAGCTCACAGGTAAACGAGTTCCCCTCTCTTTTTAATCGACTTATCGGCGGCCTCGAGCATATTGACCACCCGGCAGCCGGCGTAGCCATCGCTCAGGGGCTTTCGATCGTTTACGATGCAATCAATAAAATGCTGTGTTTCGAGCTTGAGGGCTTCGGTCTGCTCCACCCTGGGCGACCACATATCACCGGAGCGATAGCTCACCAGCAGGTCGTAAACGCCCTCGCCATTTTCGATCTTTACGCCTTTGTCGTAGACCTTGATCTTCTCATCGGCTTCCAGGTCGTTCCAGACGAGCATTCTTTTCTCGCCGCCGAGCAGAGTGGTCCTGACCTTCACCGGAGAGAGCCAGTTGACGTTCAGGTGCGCGATCACACCGTTCGAAAAATAGATAGTGACGTAGGCCACATATTCATGCTCGTTGAAGTGATTCTGGCCTGTCGCAACAACCGCCTCGGGCTTTTCCGCTATCACATGATCCATTATCGAAATATCGTGCGGAGCAAGGTCCCAGATGACATTGACATCATGCTGGAACAGGCCGAGATTGACCCTGGTGGAATCGTAATAATAAATCCGGCCCATTTCGCCATCATCTACGAGCTTTTTGATTTTTCGAACCGCGCCGGTAAAAAGGAAGGTGTGATCGACCATTATCTTCAGGTTTTTGCGCTCGGCAAGCTCGATCAACTCCCGGGCCTGGGCGGTGGTGGCAGTGAAGGGCTTTTCGACAAATATGTGTTTGCCGTTTTCCAAAGCCTTTCTTGCCAAGTCAAAATGAGTGGAAACAGGCGTCACGACGGCAACGGCATCTATATCCGGAGCCGCAACAAGGGCATGCAGGTCAGGGGTTGTCTCTACGCCCGGAAAGGCCCTTCGTGCACGATTAAGAGCACCTTCGTTCCCGTCGCAAATCCTGACAACCCGGCATCCTTCAGTGCCATTGAAATTGCGGGCAACATTCGGTCCCCAGTATCCAAATCCCACTATGCCGACCCGGATCATTTCCTCCTCCCTTGGAAAAAACCCCTTTGACAGGATTAACAGGGCCTGTCCAAAAATCTCTCAGGGATCAATAGGCGCCCTTGCTGGTCAGGACGGCCAGCGGGGTCTTGAGCAGCAGTTTCAGGTCCAACCAGATAGACCAGTTTGTCATGTAGTAAATATCGAGGCGCACCATCTCGTTAAAAGTCGTTATGCTCCTTCCCTCAACCTGCCACATGCCCGTTATGCCGGGTTTCATATCGAGCAAACGTCTCCTGTGCCAGAGATCATAATTCTCAAGCTCATACGGGATGGGAGGACGCGGCCCGACAAGCGACATATCGCCCACGAGCACATTTATAAACTGAGGCAGCTCATCGAGGCTCGTTCTCCTGAGGAATCTCCCTACCGGCGTGACGCGGGGGTCGTTTTGGATCTTAAAGACTTCTTTTTTCTGTGAGCAGCCGTTGCGGGAGCCATTATCATCGGCGCAGATCAGGTCCTTTACATACTCCCTGTGAATCGACGGATCATTATTTACAAACATGGACCTGAACTTCAGGAATGTGAAGGTCTTTCCATATTGCCCCACGCGCTTCTGGCGAAAAAAAACAGGGCCTTCCGAGGTAAGCTTGATCAATGCGGAGATAACGACAAAAAGGGGCGCCGACAGTACGATGGCGGTAAGACTCCCTACGATATCGATGACTCTTTTGAGAAACAGGGCCTTCTTTTGTGAATTCCGGTTCCGCTTGATATCCGGGTAGAGCGTCAGTTGAGTTGATGAACCATCAGGCCCGAGCTTTTCAGGGAAAAGATGGAAGGATATGTCAATTTTTTCGATTTCACCCGGCTCAAGATTCGAAGCCAGACTTGCCTTGATTCTCTCCGTGATGCACTCGGATACGGTTCCGTTGATCGAGTCGCAAATCTCGGTAAAAATAATTCCGATAACCGAACCGGACCTGTACCACCCGAGGATGTCTATGTCTCTTTTGCAGGATGCAAGGCACGAAACTATTTTGCCTCGCGGGTTGTTGCCGATTTCGCCCGCAGGGACCCTGTCAAGGGACAAGAGCATCAACATGAAAGGTCTTTTCGACCTTTCAGACCTTTTGCGTTCCAGAGCGAGAATTCTATTGAAAGCATCCTCATCATATTCTACGGCGGGACCGCAGCCGGATTCGGCAGCCCCCCCACCCACCCCGCCTTCGGCGGCGCCTGCCCGCAGTGATGGTAAAGCATCAATTTCGGTCTGGCCCTCAGAGGAAATGCCTTCGCCTGTTGATGCCAAATCCGGAACCGTCGTTGTAGATGTCTCTTTCATGACCGCTTAACTTTCCGCCTCCCAGAAATCATGCAAAACAAATATCCGAACCGGCACAATATGTATTGTTGGCAATGTTATGTTAAGTGTCTGAATACTGGAGGTGAATTGTTTAGTAAAGGGTTGTTTTCAGGGGGATGAATAGGGTAATTCAGATGCCCAATCTACGAATAACTACTAATGAATACGGCGGCTTGAAATGGTTACCAAATTTACTCGCCATGAGCGAAAAATATATCGGCAGAGATTAGAGGTATTTGTAGATAGATTGGGGAATATAGTAGCGCCTCTTGTTTAGAACGACTCCCAGTATATTCCCGCCAACCCTGGAAATACTGTCTCTAACCGTTCTTACGGTTTGCCACCTCGTTTTTTCAGCCTCAACAACCAGTATGACTCCGTCCACCTTCGAGGCGATGGCCAGGCCGTCAGGAGAAACCGTGAGGGGCGCCGAATCGATCAGGACCAGGTCAAAATCTTTTCTGAAGTTTTGACACATACAATCGAACTTGTCGTTAAAGATTTCAGGCGTGGAGACAGCGGAGTTGCAGGAAGGGCTAAAGAACAATTTGGACTGCCCGACGCGGTAAAACGCTTCCCCGGTATGCCCATCGTTCCTTAGAGCATCCAGCCAGCCGAAGTCTTTTTGAATGCCAAAGAAATGAGCCTGGCTCGGCTGATGCCGATCGGCATCCAGCAACAGCACGGAATGCCCGATCAGGTCAGAGGACACTCTCGCAAACTCCCGGACAATCGTGGAGGTCCCCTCCCCCTCTCTTGCGCCAATGAACTGAACTACCCTTAATTGGCCGTGCGGTAGAAGCGTATCAACAATCTTGTAGAGACTCAGCATCTCATCTTCCAGCCCAAATCCGGCCGGCTCCGGCGGGGCGAAAGGAACGGGCACCGCCGCCGACTCCTCATTGCCTTTCTTCTGGCGATGGACATTTTGCAACGCTTCGTAGATTTTGCTCATGGCGGTATTCTTTTCCTAAAGGGTGCAGGGCTTTGCAGGTCGGGATTACTTATAAGCAGACTTTAATTTCTCTGCTGCAATTTGGGAAGAACAATCTTTTCGCCTTCCCTGATTTTATCGATGTCCGTGATCCGGGGATTCAGGTCTTTAAAGATCCTAAGCAGGCCGTCGTCAACCCTGCCGTAAGCATCCATCAGAAGCTTACTCACACTGTCCCCTCTCTTGACTACCCGCGCCGGTAAAGTTTTTTTCGGCGCCTCGTCCTTGACCGGAGGCGCCACTTGGGGCTGCAAAGCCTTTTGCGGCGCATCGGCCTTGACCGGAGGCGCCACTTGAGGCTGCAAAGCCTTTTGCGGCGCATCGCCCTTGACCGGAGGCGCCACTTGGGGCTGCACGGAAGGCTGAGCCGGAGCTATTTCGTTTTCGGGCACTATTCCGGAAACATTTTTGTCTGTGCCGATTGCCGGGGCCTCAGGAACGGATGGCTCCGGCTCCACCCCGGGCGCGCTCTCAACAGGGGGCTTAATCTCCTCTGGTTTTTTCACCATCTCAGCCGCAGGCTGGGGTTCGGGAACTTTTGCAGTGAGAATTTCCGTTTTGGGGGCCGGAATTTCTTTAGGCGGCAAAAGGCCCCGCGAAGCCAGAGCGATCAGTCCAAGGAACACAACCAGGGACGAAACCCACACGATTTTCCAATTAAAGGAAAATCTCGATTGACCACCTTGAAAATCTTTGATCACCTCTTTGATGATTTTGCCGTCCACGGGCTTGCGCTGATACCCAAAGGCAGTGACAAGCGCATTGTCGCACAGGACATTAATTATCCGGGGGATTCCATTAGCCTCTTTGACAATACGCTTCAGCGCGTCTTTCGTAAAAACCGGGTTATGGAATAAGGATGCCTTCATCAGCCTGTGCTGGATATAAGCAAAACTCTCGTCAGGCTGCAGGGCATCAATGCGACACCGGATCGCTATTCGCTGCTTGAGCTGTCTCAATTCAGGCAGATTCAGCCTGTTCTCGAACTCCGGTTGGCCGACGAGTATTATCTGGAGCAGTTTATCCCGCGAGGTCTCCAGATTTGACAGCATCCGGAGCCGCTCGAGGGTCTCCACAGGCATGTTCTGGGCCTCATCTATTATCAGCACAACATTGCGGTCATTTTTGTATTCATCGATCAGATAATGGAAGAGGGCGTCAACGAGTTCCGAGGGGTCCTCATCAACAGCCGTAATACCAAGCTCCGAAACAATTTGCTTCAACAGCTTCTCGAATGAAAGCGCCGCATTGAATATATATACGATCCTGATTTTTTCCGGGTCGGTTCCCTCCAGATATGACCTCAGAATTGTCGTTTTCCCTACCCCTACCTCCCCGGTAATGGCAACGAATCCCTTCCGCTCTTCGATACCGTAGAAGATCGAGGCGGAGGCTTCCTTGTGACTCGGACTCAGAAAGAGAAAATCCGGGTCAGGAGTGATGTGGAAAGGATTCTTTCTGAATTTGAAGAAGTCGAGGTACATCCTGACCTCTTAGTTTCTGATCGGAATGGTAATCAGTACCGGTAGGTCTAATTTTCTCTCGACCTCCATAGCCGTACTCATCACCTGCTTGGCAAGTTCCCGCATATAGGCGATCCCGAAGCTTCCAAGGATAGCCGCCCCGATAGCCGCAGCAATCAAAAGGATGAAAGGCTTCGGCGGGTTTACCGGGGCAATCGGCACCCCTGCCGGTTCGAGCACACTTACACTTGTCATTTTCTGGCGGTCAAGCTCGTCATATATCCTGGCTTCTTCGAGTTTCTGCCGGTAACCGCGGTAATTTTCCTCATTAGCCGATAAGTCTCTTGTAAGTTCCTTGTATCGATTCCCGAGGGCTTCAAAAGCCTGAATTTGAGCATTGAGTTCGCCAAGCTCCTTCTCTAAGGCGGCATATCTAATCTTCGACGCGCCCAGTTCAACTTTGTTACTTAAAATCTGTTTCTGAACATCCTGATACACCGGGTCAGCAGGAGCAGCACCGGGCTTCGCATTGGCGGAGTTCTTTTCGAGATATTCTTTCACCATTGCTATCTGAGCACGGATATTGGCGATCAGGCGATTGTCCTCCTTGTATTTGGCGACCAGCTCCTGTTCCTGAAGTTGAAGATTGAGCAGCTTGCCTCCTGCATCTTTGGTCATATCATAAGCGGTTGCGGTCGTTGCCGTCTTCGGGATTGAAGCCAACTGCTTTTCGAATTCGGCAATCTTCTCCTCGATCTCTTTTATTCCATTTGCCGTGGCGGTCAAAGTACCAGCCAAGTCCGAACGTCTTTTGAGGAGCATGTCACGCTCTTCATCAAACGAAACAATCTTCGTCTCCTGGCGAAAGGCCTTCAGCCTGTCCTCCGATTCCAGCAGTTTTTGCCTGTATTCGTCGGCTTTCTTTTCGAGAAAAAGCACAGCTTTGGGGTCCTTGTAGATGTCAGTGCGCTTATCTATATAGTAGCTCACCAGTAGATTGACCACAGGAGCCAATCTTGAAGGATCATTTCCGTCAAAGACGACGTCGATGATATTACCCCTTTTCTCGGGACTCACAACAAGATGCTTCTCCATGAGCGCCAGTGCCGCGTCGTTGTTGCTGTGACCCTCATAAGGCGCCTTAGCCAGTTGGGGAAAAATGTTTCCCGGTTTCAAGGAACTAATGACCTTCTCCTTTAGTTCTCTGCTCTGGAGGATACTGATTTCCGACCCGAGGACGTCAGCCTGATTTACAGGAGAACCTTGACGCTTCTCAAGCGACAGATCGGGGGAATAATTTTCCCAGCCGGTTTTGACCAAAAGAGATGATCTTGCCTCAAATTTGGGCTCGTAAATCCATTTTTTGTATACGAACGCCAGAGCAATACCGATGATGCTTATCACCACGAAAGCGACAATGATACTTGTCTTGTGCTTGAAAAATATGGACAGGTAGTCTCGAAGGTTGTTCGTTGGACTTGCCTGTCTCACGAGGAGCATGCGTTCGGACTGCAATGCCGGAGATCCCGCCGCATGGGAAGGCACGGGAACGTTCTGATCCGGAAAATCGATGTTACTCATTTTCTTGTCCTTAACATAAATCTTTATTTCGTAAGAGAGTAATAATACGCAAATTGCCCCCCAATGCCTCCTATCGTACCTGAAACGTACTGCTGGACCCAACGGTCTACATTCGCAATATTGCTCCTGGGCACGACCACTATATCGTAAGGCTGCAGATAAATATCCTGTTGCAAATCTTCCCCCTTCATTGCTTTAAGGGCATTCAGGGCAATTGTGAAAGGTTTGTTGTCTTCACCCTTCCGAATGACTATCACCTCATCGGTCCGGGCGGTATCCTTGAAGCCGCCGGCCATTGCAACAGCCTGCAAAACAGTTGTGGGACCAACGAAGTCCTTGACTCCGGGCGCGCCGACTTCGCCTCCCACGAACACTCTCTGGCCTGCAAACGAGTTCACTATTACGGCAACCTCAGGTTGCTGAAGCTCTTTGCTGTAACTCTCGGTGAGTTGCTGTGTCAGTTCGGACGGAGTAAGGCCGGCCGCATTGATCTCGTGTACGAGCATCAAGGAAATTTTCCCGTCCGGCCGTACTGTCACCTCCTGGTTGAGGTCAGGATTATAAAACAGCCTTACGTTAATCTTGTCGCCGATAGCGATCCGGTATTCCTGCGGCGAGGGCGGCGCAAGCGTCCCGGGCGCCCCGACCTTTACCGCGTTCCTGCTGTAAGGTCCACAGCAACAGAGCGCAAATGAGAGGACAAAAAGGATAAATGCCCTTGGTTTCATTTTCACCTGCCCGTTCTGAGCAATCGTTGTTCAGATCGCTTCCGGAGAAGCTGCACAATTATAGAGTAATGTGCATATTCTTCAAACAAATAAAAGCAGGCCAGCTGATGATGAGTTGAACATACGGCCTATTTCTGCGGCTTCGATGACTCCAAGCTTCGCTCGTATATTTGCATCCGCTCAGCCTTCTTCCACTCCCATGGCGGAATTGCAGGCGGTTGAGCCCAAAGTCCGATGAAGTTCATTTGGGCGAATTCCTCCTGCTTTTTCCATTCTTCGCATAGCCGCGACCTGCGGTCGCATGGCTTGACCCAGGCGAGCCCATACCCGACGAGCTGGTTGTTCAGATAGTCCGCAACCCCTTCGATCCGCACCAGAGCATTCTCGATCCCGTCTGCATCCTTGAAGACAGGGGTAATCTCGACGTTTCTCTGAAGCGACAGGTGATTCGCCAAAAATCGCGCCTTTTCGTGAAACGGCTGTCCCATGACCGGGCAGGCAATGCCGTAGAGACGAACTTTTTGCACAGAACCGGCCGCGGAAACCATCAATTCATCTCCTTGGAGAACGTCCACAACTATCCCGGAATAGGCCCAGCAAGCAGGGAGAAACAGCAAACCGGCCACAATTGATGCGAAAAGGATAGCTGCGCTCTTGTGCTTACACGGTGTATTCGCAGTCATGCTCATCCGGAGGGTGGGAGGGTCTGGATACAGCTCCGCTAACTCGATTACATTCGGCACTCATGACATAATCGGCTAGGTTGGGGAAAAACTATACCGGAAATAATTTTCGATTACTGTAAGAGAATGATTATGGAAGGTAAAGGGTGAATTAGGATGGTAGGAATAGGGTATTTCGAGTGCCTAATTATAGAGAAAAAGGTAATGATATAAAACCATTATGCAGTGGCTGGCCAAAGATGGAGATTCAGACAAAAAAGCTCCTTGCCGGAGCATTTTCTTCTGAACATCACCAGATAATAATTACGAAACACGCATGTTGACCTCGAAACAGGAACCTATGAAGGGAGTTCATCTCCCCCCGCGCCACGGCGCGACAATACCCGGAGTGTCATCGATCAAAAACTCCTTGGCGACCGAGGCGAATAATCGCATGAGTGAAGGTGCAGCATCGAGATCCAGACCCGAAGACCATTGACGTTTGCTTAAACCTGCGCCAAAGTCCTGCGCCCAGAAGTGGTGAAATCTGCTGGTCTGGTTAATGGCGTGGCCCACCCCTATTTGCGTGAAGTCAGAGTCTATGATATTGGCCCGGTGTCCGGGACTGCTGATGAGACATTCGAATGCCTCCTCAGCAGTAGCGAGCCCGACCGCGATATTTTCACCGCACTTCGAGACCGGGTATCCGTTGCCGAAGACACACTCATAAAATTTGCGCCCGTCACGCCGGTCATGGCTGCTATAATCATGCAGGGCCATATCAAGGGCATGACCTCGCCCCGTTGCCGCGAGTCTATCGTTGTATTCAAGGATCGGCAGTCCCTCGGTAGCTCTTTCCAGGTTTAGCGGGGCGATTATCTTACTTTCCTCGGACAGCAGCATCCCGAGCCCATGATCAGAAAATGTACGCGAGGATTCGATCTCGCGAATTACGTGTAACCCGCCTGCCATTGGCCGGATTCGGCAGCCCCCCCACTCACCCTGCCTTCGGCGGCCTCTTGCTCGCCGCGAAGCTCCAGCGAGCGATTGATCTGTCTCACTCCGGAGCACCCAACACCGTCGGAATTCAGAAGTACGATATCCGATGATTGGGCCGATGCGGTCAACAAAAACACACATATGAACTGGAGTGCCGCGGCACAAAAACATGATTTCACGGTAATTCCTTCCGATAAATCAGATAAGGGTGAACTCAATGCCCGGACCCCCCCTGTAACCTTCGGTCAGACAACCGGCGAATTGGGAAAAGGTGTTGACATATTTGTTCCGGAATAAAGCGTGAGCCTGGGCAGAGCAGATTCAAAAGCTCAATTCGGCGCCCGGATTTTGTCCCACCAATCCTCAGATCCATCGTTTGTTTGAACGCTTCGTTGTACCCTTTGGCGGCGCAAATATCGTGCAAGATACTTTTATTGCGTTTCATCAGATACTTAGGGATTTATATTGGGTTGGAAGGAGGTTAAAACGTGTAAACTTTTCCGACATACATCAAGGGACGTATATCTTGAAAACCTCTAACCATAATGCTTTGAGTGACATTGCGAATATGTAAAGAACTTCGACGATAATCGATGCCCCATTCCGAAAATCTTAATGACTCGAATCCGGGCTAAGACCCGCTCTCATGATCTCCACAACCCAAAGAGGGGAGTTGAAAAACTCCACCGTTGAGTACGAGTCTGATTCATTCAGAATTCCTTCGAGATTCGCCCGGCAACCCGGCTTTATTGAAGTGCAACCGTTACAACACATTTGGCTGAAGCGCTTAGCTGGTCCTGAGCGCCCGTCACGGTGAGCACGAATAAGAGGTCAGCGCTTTGAGCGCCCGTATCTGCAGGCACGGTAAAAGACGGGGTTTTTGCCGTGGGATCGGAAAAAGTGACCGGGATCCCTCGGATTTGCTTCCATCGATACGAATCGGTCGAATTCACTGGATCATAGGACCCAGAGCCATCAAGAGTGACAGGGGACAATGCCACGGCAGTCTGGTCGGGGCCTGCGCTGGCAACGGGCGGCTGATCCGCATTTACCACACTTACCGTGCACTGGTCTCTTGTTGTCAATCCGAAATTATCGCTCACCTGCAGGCCGAAGATCAGGGAGGCGCCAAGAGAGCCGGGATTCGGAGCCACAAATGAAGCTTGAACTGTATTGGCATTAAAGATTGTAACGGGCGGCCCACTAATTTGAACCCATCCATATGAAGCTATTGTGCCATCCGGGTCAGAGGATCCTGATCCATCCAGGGTGACAATGGCTTAGGGGTAAACCGTCTGATTCGCGCCGGCATTGGCTGAGGGGGTTTGATCGGTTGAACTCACATTTACGATGCAGGAAGCCTTTGTTACAAGACCTGCTTTGTTGGTAACCGCCAGGTTAAACGCAAGAACTTTCGCACTCGCAATATTGGGGGCCGTAAAAGTACATTCACGCGCAGAGGGGTTTGACAGTCTCACCTTAGACCCAAGCGTCTGAGTCCACTTGTAGGAAGCAATTCCACTCACAGAATCAGTCGAATTGGAACCGTTCAGTTCTACTATGGATCCGCTTTTTACGTCCTGGTCCGGTCCAGCATCCGCAACCGGCGGAGCAACCTTTAAGAAGACGGCTTGAATTGTATGATTAGAGGATACGTTCGTAAAAGTATAAGTCGCCGGGCCGGTCGTTGTCCCGCCGGAAGTGCCGGACGTTGTCCCGCCGGACACCACGCCATATGATTCTCCGTCGACCAGCACATACGCAAGTTGGTAATAGTGGGCCGGGGTTATCGTGAACGTCTCTTTTGTTCCTGAAGGTAGTCTTACCGCACCTGAGGGGGAAATCAATCCGCTGCCCTGGACGGTTGCCGTTATGGTGTAGGTGGGGATGGGCGCGAAAGTGGCTGCGATGGTATGGTTAGCCGTTACCTTATTGAATGTATAGCTTGATACGGCTCCAACCGAGGCGCCGTCGACCTGCACATCGGCGACCGCGTAGCCTGCTGCCGGAGTGATGGTAAAGGTTTGGCTTGAACCCTGGCTCTGGAAGAAAGTGCCGCTCGGGGCTATCGACCCCCCTGCTCCGGCAGATGCCGTTAAGGAATCAATGGCCAACTCCGGCGAGAAGCCACTCTGGTTATTGTTGCTGTCGTAGGCCGCAACGGCAACATAGTAGGTCGAAGCAGACAGATTTTGCAGCGTATATGTTGTGTTGTTGCCGGCGTCCAAGGTGTTGGTGTAGTTTCCAGACGATGGACCGTGATACACCTCGTAGCCCGCCACCTGACCTGCGTCCGGATCCCACGCCAGTTGGGCTTGCGCAGCAGAGGTGTCAGGAGAAAAATAAAATAGGAGAAAAAGCGAAACCGCCACGCTTTTCAGCATGTATCCAAGGTGCCCACGCATCTTGACCTCCTATCAGCTCGACTGCAGGCAAATTCAGCGTCCTGAAGGAGGTGCTGCATCCGCCCAGCGGTCCTGCGACCATATCCCGGCATCCCGAGACTTAGGCCAGTGACTTTGCGTCCTGCGCTTTCACGCAGTTTGCCTTTGTGGTATGGTGCCAACTACTTCGCGGATTTGTCAGAGCAAATAGGATGCCAACTACTCATCTACTTCGGGCAAATCGCCCTAAGAGCCCATGCAGTAGGGGTTTGACCGGAATATGGACTTCGCGGTTCCAATGCTGGAACTTCGGCTGGGAAGGCTCGATTCCGAGTTACATTCTCTCTTAAAATACGGTTTAATAATAGCCGAGAATGCGAGGGGAAATTCCAATGGATCTTCAAAAACCAATTCTAGTAACAGGCGCAGCCGGTTTCATCGGTTTTCACACAGCCCTGAAGATGCTTGAAGCAGGCCGGATTGTAGCAGGTCTGGACAATATCAACGACTATTATGACGTAAGGCTCAAAGAAGACCGGCTTTCTTTACTTGGCAAATATCGCGGCTTCACTTCTTTCAGACTCAATTTGGAGGACCATTCTTCGATTGAAGACCTTTTCAAAAAGTATTCATTCGATATAGTGATACACTTGGCCGCTCAGGCCGGAGTTCGCTATTCATTGATCAACCCGCGCGCTTATATTCAATCCAATATCGACGGGTTTTTAAACGTCCTCGAGGGTTGCAGGCACTGCGGAGTTAAGCATCTGATTTTTGCCTCATCGAGTTCCGTCTATGGAGCAAACGAAAAAATCCCTTTCTCCGTGCACGATAATGTAGACCACCCTGTCTCCCTTTACGCGGCCACTAAGAAAGCAAACGAGCTGATGGCTCACACGTACGCCCACCTATACGGGGTCCCATCTACAGGTCTGCGCTTTTTTACCGTTTACGGTCCGTGGGGACGTCCGGACATGGCTCTTTTTCTTTTTACACGCGCAATACTGGCCGGGGAACCGATCAAGATATTCAATAACGGTCTTATGAGCCGCGATTTTACATATATCGACGATGTTGTGGAAGCAATGCTGCGGCTCATAGATCATCCCCCTGTTGCAGACCCGAAATGGGATAGACTCAGGCCGGACCCCGGCACCAGTTTCGCTCCGTACAGGGTCTATAATGTCGGAAACAACAAGCCCGTCGAGCTTCTCGAATTTGTATCGGTAATCGAGGATTGCCTTCAAATGAAGGCCCGGAAGGAATTTCTTCCCATGCAGCCGGGCGATGTTCCAACCACCTGTGCGGATACTCGGAACATTGCCCGCGATTTCGGCTTCCACCCCGAGACGCCCCTGCGCCAAGGGATATCGTGTTTCATAGCTTGGTACGAGCAATACTATGGTGGCCGCAGAAGCGAAGATTACAAGCAGTAAGCGGGAAGCCTCCCGCGCCAGGGGAACAGCTCAAGGCCTCCGGCTGTCGCCCCGTCTCGCGTTGGGAACCGGCTGGGCGGGCTGTCGAGAATGAGCGGTCGGCCTTCCGCGCTCCGCGAAGCACCTTTCCGCCTAAAGGCGGTAAATTGAATGACCAGATTATCGATTAAGGGAGACCCACGAGAGGCACTCCATGTTGTGAAGTGCCTCGATGCGCGCGAAGCGGCGTCTTGGCCGTGTGTTACTTCACTTTTTCAAGCGGCCCCCCGCCCTGATGTATTCAAACGCGCCGGACACCGCGCAGGCCCCTTCGCATGGCTGCGCCGTGGGGCGAAACAGAGCCGCACCACCGTGGTATTTTTTTGGAGCTAAGAAAAATACTTTTGGGTTGTTAATAGGTCTATCTTACGAAGAAGGTTAAAAAAACTTGGTTGGCTTCAGGCCAAGACCATTTTTGCGGTTAGCGTCACGGTTTTTTTCTAAGTTTTCTGACCCTCCAGGATATCAGGATGCAGGCCACCCCGCTTGCCAACAGAAGCAAACTGGAAGGCTCGGGAGTGGAGGGAGGACCAGGAGGTGGATCAGGAGGTGGAGTAGAAGGTGGTGTTGTCGGAATGATTGGGATAATAGGGATAATAGGAATAAAGGGAGGGGTAACTGCTAGCGGGGGCACCGGTGGGACGAAAGTGGCTGGAGCTACCTCGAAAGTGACGGCTTCCGGGATCTTGACCACTACGAACACCACCTGTTTTTTATCCTGAGGCTTGCAAATGACGGCTAGAAGTTCACCTTCCCCCGGTCTGTAATCTTTTCCATCGAGGTTAGCCTCTTCGACAAGTTGAGCTGCTTCCGCACTCAGTGTTTGCGGCTTCTCAGGATTGGTGAAATGCCAGATTGCCTGCTGGATGGCTTCCATGGTTCCCTTTTTATGATTGATGATGTAGTTAATCTGGTTCCATTCAAAGCTTCTGAATGGAGGGGGCAGATCAGGATCATAGCTGTTGTAAAGTATGACCTTATGCATTGCATTTCTGCGGATCGGCTTATTTCTCTGCAGACACCATGCCTTATAGTACTCGAAATCTACAAGGTCATACCCGTATCTAACGTCTATGAAGAATACCTCGAATCGGCTGTCGGTTCCTTGCCTTATATACATATGAACGGGTCTATCGGGAATTTTGACTGCCGGTGGACCCGGTACGGTAGCCACGGCAATTTGATCGCCTCCCTGGATCTGCGGATCGGGAACCGATTCAATGGGGACCGCAAAAACCACACCGGATGATGAAAAGATCAAAATTAGACAAAGAACCAACGCTGCACGCATTCTCTTCCCGCCCAGTGGAACAGAGAGTTTTATCAAAACCGATTATATTATTGCACGCAAACTGAAAATATACTCAACAGGGTCCCGTCATTCCATAATCCCAACACATGAAAATCCATGCAGGTTATGCCAAATGAGCAAGAGATTCTTCTTGGGGCAGTTTTTCCTGAAGAATTAGTAGATTGCCCCCTCTGTCGGATGAGCTTACCGTGCAAAAGTCGGCTTCGGCACCCGGATCTTGTCCCACCAAGCCGGAAACGCTTCGCTGTTCGCACGCTACAGTCAGCGTGGATTTTTAGGCAAATATCGTGCCTCATCCCTGAAAAATCTTTTGATTCTTTCCATTCTTTTTCTCTTTAGAAATTTGTTTGTTAAAGCGGATCGACCCTGGCAAACACATAAAACGTTAATTTAACGGGCATTTTACACACTTTGAAAGGAAGATCAACGGTGATTTAGAAGGGGAGGAGTTGGGTACAAACATTACCCATAATATTAAAAAAACTATAAAGGTTACAATTACTTAAATAAAACTGGCAAGAAAGTTGCTTCCAGTTGGAAATTTCTGATTCCGTCCCGTTATCCACCCTACAACGACAGTTATTGCGGCCGCACTCTCTTCCTGCGATGAGAGACATAGGGGGCGTGATTTTTTCGCTGGACCCACCGAATGCATGAAAGAAATCCGAGCGATTTCATATTAGTCGGGTGGGGATCGACCTGCTCCGTGACCGTTATCTGCTACTCGTGCTTTGAAGTGTCGGAAATGTTTACAGTGGCGAAAATGGCATGCAGGACCGGTTTGCTGAGTTTTTTGAGTTGTTGCTGTAAGAATTATTTACACTTATGATCAGGCGGCATCACCCGCCTGGTTAATAAATCCAGAATGAAATCGGCTGCTTATCCTAAAGTTAGAGAGAATGCATGAAAATTGCATACCCTTTATCACGTTTTCGGAACTATGAAGATGGGATGCGGGCTCCCGGATTTTTGACCGGTGTGAAAGTTCAAAGGGATTCATTATGAGCGCAGACCAAAGAAAGCACAAGCGATTCCAGACCCAGGTCGAGGTTTTTGCGGCATTCGTAATGCCAAACGAACCGATCATTGTGGGCAAAGTTCTGGACATGAGTCGGGGGGGGGCGGGGGTCCAGTATCTCTCGGCCAGCAAACTCGAAACAGGACCAGCCAGTATCAAGTTATTCGGCTTGAATTCGCCTCATATGGAGAAAATGGAATCCACGGTGATCTATGATTTGGAAATAGCTGAAGAATCGTGGAGCATTCCAAAAGTACGGCGCTGCGGAATAAAGTTCGAAAGACATAGTTCAGAAGTTCAAGCGAAGTTAAAAGAGTTGCTCAAGACCCAACCGCAGGGTCTGAAATCCCAAGCAAAGCTCTCCTGCAATCTCGCTGAGCAAGTAAGGCTACGTCCCCTACAGTCAGAAATAAGGCTGCTCTACTGGACCATATTGCGGAGCCGCGCCAGGGCATTACCAAAGCCGGGCGGCGTTAATTCGAGGAAAGCCGAGGCTGATAATTTTTTCTGCCGTCCTGGACACCTCATAAGGGACGAAACGAATTTCAAGGCGCCTCTGCCTTGTGTTCCACAGGGTGTACTTAGCGTTGTTGTTGCAACCGTCCCTTGGTTGTCCGACACTCCCGACGCTAACGATGTATTTGGCCTGACAGCCAAGCTTGAACATCCCCTCTTTTAGAGCATGGCGCCTTACGGTGGAATCGGCGAACGAAATGGCTTCCAAGGTATGAGTGTGGCCGACGAAACAAATCTGCTTCTCCATTTTACTGAAAATGATTGCAAGGGCTTCATCGTCCAATTCGAAGATATATTCCGTGATGGAATCCGGCGGGCAGCCGTGAACGAAAAGAGCCTCCTCGAAGACCAATGTCGCATCCAGCCCACTGAGCCAGTCGCGTGTATCGGCGGAGATCAGGCCCTCAGACAGCACCAGGGATTGTCTGGCAGTCTCATTGAACCAGTCCAGAAAATCAGCCTTGGCGAGCGCCAGTTCGTGATTACCCATTACAGATGGAATTGAACGAGAGCGCAGGAGCCGGACGACATCTTCGGGATCGGGGCCATAGCCAATTATGTCCCCGAGGCAAATAATGGAATCGGCCCCGGCTCGATCAATATCGGCCAGTACCTCGGTGAGGGCCTCAAGGTTTCCGTGAATATCGGAGATGACGGCAACTTTCATTAAACGCCACTGTTGACCCTAAACCCTAAAATTTTTGCTGACGGCCCGGAATCAAATCTATTTTTTCTTTTTCTTCTTTTTCGCCTCCAGGCTCTGAACCGCTTCGACTGAAGGCTCCGGCGGCTGGTTCGCAACCACGGGAGGCGGATTTATCCCCAGGGGGAAAATCAACCGGAAGGTGGTCCCTTCCCCCGCAGTGGAATCCAGTTCCATAAGAGCGCCATGTTTTTCGATTATCTGCCTCGATATGCTGAGGCCCATCCCGGTCCCCTCGGGTTTTCGCGTAAAGAACGGGTCGAAGATACGGCCTTTGTCCTCTTCCAGAATGCCGGTCCCCGAATCGTGAATCTCAAAGATTTGCCCCTGCTCCTGGTGCAAACAGGTGCTTATTCCCAATTTCCCGCCCCCGGGCATTGCCTCAATGGAATTGATTATCAGGTTCATGAATACCTGGCATATCTGGTTGAAATCCATGACTATAGGGGGCAGGTCCGGCCACAGATCCACCGAAACTTCAACACGGGCCTTTATAAGGTACATCTTCGACATATCCAGGCAGTGGCGCACGACTTCATTGAGGCTATAGGGCACGAACTGAGGGTCGCGGGGCCGGGCGAAATGGAGCACCTGCTGGATGATACGGTCCATCTTCCGTATCTGCTCGAATACGTCTTCGAACATCTCCTGGTGGGCCGGTTTCAGTTCCAGCTCGCGCCGAAGCATCTGGGTATTGAAGTTGATGGTAGCCAGCGGATTTCGAATTTCATGAGCGATCCCTGCGGCCAGCGTCCCCAGAGCCTTGAGCCGCTCGGACTGTTGGAGGCGCTGTTCGAGCTTCCTGGCTTCGGTGGCATCCTTCTCATAATAGATCACACGTTCGAGGTCTCCGGCCACATTGAAGACAGGAAAGGCGTGATAGTGGTAGTATCCCCCCCAGCGAGGGTGGGGGCCCTCCCTTCGAATTGGCTGAGCGCCCCACAGGCATGCCCAAATGGGGCACTCGATGTGGGGCTGCTCCGACCCGTAGATCACCTGAGGGTATTTTTGCCCGACCAGGTTGGGCCCGTAAACCATCTCGCTGGTACGGTTCACCCGATAAATCCGCATCTTGTTATCAACCAGGAAAATGGCGTCCTGGATGGCGTCGAAGCTAATCTCGAGTTCGCATTTCGCACGCTCCACCGAGTCGAAGAGCATTGCATTCTGGATGGAAACCCCAAGCTGGTTTCCGATGGCTCTGAGAAGTTCGCTTTGCTCCCCTCCCAGCTTATATGCTCCGTCATTGGTGACATAGAGCAGCCCTACGACATTGTTGTGCGACATAAGGGGGATGCATATGATTTCATCGACTCCCTCCTCTTTCATGCGCTCGCGCAGGGCGGCAAAAGTAAGCTTTGAGATTGGAAACCACCGGATCGGGTCCTTCTCTTTATACCTGCCCATCATCTCCGAGGGCATTGTGAGGTACTGGATGCAGTTGAGCAGGATGGACGAGAATCCATGATGTGCCGCAAGCTCGAGGAGCCACTTTTCACCCAGTGATTCCTTGACGAGGTAGAGGGCGCCCATCTTGAACTTAAGGGTCTCGAGGATATTGGACAGGGCGCGCCTTAGAACATCCTGAAGATGGGGTGAACTGTAGAGGGCCGAAAAGATATCGTAGAGTATCTGAAGTTCAAGATGCCCGGTCAAATCTTTCTGGCGACGCTCGACCGACTTGGCGCCAATCGTATTTGACTTCCTGGGCTTCATTTTCAATAACAATTCCGCCGGATGATTGATAATACGGGATCAGGTCCTGGCCAAACCTCTGTTAATTGCTACCCATTGAGCATGAATTACCCGTGCAACGCGTATAGACGCGGCATCGACCATTTTCCCATCCAGGGCGAGCGATCCCGCTCCGGCCGCCCGGGCCTGTTCATAGGCATCCAGAATCCTTTCGGATCGCTGGAAATCCTCTTCAGAAGGAGAATAGACTTCATTGACTATCGCAATCTGATCCGGGTGAATCACCCATTTACCGTCAAATCCCAGGGCGGCGCTCATCAGACATGAACGCCTCAGACCTTCGGGGTCTTTGTAGTCTCCGTAAGGGGCGTCGATCGCAGCCAGACCAGCGGCCTTCGCCGCCATTGCCATCCGGCTTAGCGGGAAATGGAACCGGTGACCGGGGTAGAAATCCTCCTTCTCGCCATGACCGCTGACCCCCTTACTCAACATGGTCAGGGAGGCGCTGTAGTCAGCAACCCCAAATACGAGCGTTTCAACCCGCGGCGAGCTCAATGCGATTTCCCCCGCCCTGAGCATTCCTGATGCCGTTTCTATCGAAGGCTCAAGCCCGATCGGTCTTTTGAAGCCCATCCGCATCTCTATCTGGCTCAGAAGATAGTCGACCGCTTTTATTTCCGCCGGGTCATTGACTTTTGGAACAACTATCGTATCGATGTATTCGCCCGCCTCTTCAACTATATCAATTATGTCACGGTAAGCAAAGGGCGTATCCATCGCGTTGATGCGACACGACCTGACCTTTCCTCTCCAATCCTGTTCCCTGAAGGTGGAGACAGCCCGTTTGCGGGCCTCCTCCTTTTCGTTGACCGGCACGGAATCTTCGAGGTCGAGCATGATAATGTCAGCATTCAGATTGAAGGCTTTATTGACCATTTTTTCGCGGTTTGCGGGAACCGAGATTATGGAGCGGCGAAGGCGAATTGCGTTTTTCATGAGATCTCCATCACATATGGAAGGCGGAGCGTCGAGAATCAGGGATTATGCAGTTACTTATCGTCAAAGTTCAGCAACCCTGCCCCTTAAACATTCCAGAGCAGGGTTGCTTATCAGCCTCACATTTTGAGCATAACCGTTGAAGCAGGGGTGTATTCGGAATTGTTCTTTGCGCGTTCCTCCTTTATGGCGGCCTGGGCGGCGGCAAGAGTGGCAATCGGGATTCTGTACGGTGAGCAACTGACGTAATCGAGCCCTATTCTGTGGCAGAACTCCACGGAACTGGGATCGCCTCCATGCTCGCCGCAAATGCCGATCTTGATATCAGGCCGGACGGAACGTCCTTTTTGAACGGCGATCTCCATAAGCCCGCCCACCCCCTTCTGATCAAGCATGGCGAAGGGATCGTGCTCCCATATTTTTTTTGTCACATAGGCCGGAAGAAACTTGCCCGCATCATCACGGCTTATACCGAATACAGTCTGAGTCAGATCGTTGGTGCCAAACGAGAAAAACTCGGCGTACCGGGCGATTTCATCGGCGGTCATGGCCGCGCGCGGGACCTCGATCATAGTCCCGATGTGGTATTCGATGTTGACTCCATACTCCTCCATAGCCTCGCGGGCAACGGCTTCCACGACATCCCTCTGGTCTTTGAACTCACCAGCGTTGCCGACCAGAGGGATCATTATCTCCGGGCGCACGTCCATTCCTTCCCTGGCAACCTCGCAGGCGGCTTCCATAATCGCCCTTACCTGCATCCGCGTGATTTCCGGGTAGGTCACCCCAAGGCGGCATCCGCGGTGGCCGAGCATCGGGTTGGCCTCATGCAGACTGACCACTTTGGCGTAAAGCTGCTCAAAAGGGATGCCCATCTTGGTTGCAAGCTTTTGCATGTCCTTTTCATCGGTGGGCAGAAATTCGTGAAGGGGAGGGTCAAGTGTTCGAATAGTCACAGGTTTTTCTCTCATGACCTTGAACAGGCCTTTGAAATCTTCTTTTTGCATCGGCAGCAGCTTCGCAAGAGCCCGTTCGCGCCCCTGGGAGTTCTCGGCAAGAATCATTTCGCGAACGGCATCGATCCGATTACCTTCAAAGAACATGTGCTCGGTGCGGGTGAGCCCTATCCCCTCAGCCCCGAACGCTATGGCTTCCTCGGCCTGGTTGGGCTGATCGGCGTTGGTCCAGATCTCGAGGCGGCGGAACTCGTCGGCCCAGCCCATCATGGCCACGTAATCCTGGTATATCTGAGACCTTTGAGGGGCAAGGCTTTTGTCAATGATGACCCGGAGCACTTCCGAAGGCCGTGTCGGAATCTGGCCCGCAAAAACCTCCCCGGAAGTCCCGTCGAGCGAAAGGTACTGCCCTTCCCTAATTACGCGGTCGCCAATAGTCATCCTCCGGTTGCGGTAATCGATTTCCAGATCGGAGCAGCCGACCACGCAGACCTTTCCCATCTGGCGGGCAACAAGGGCCGCATGTGAGGTCATTCCGCCACGCGCGGTCAGAATTCCGCGCGAGGCGTGCATACCGCGAATGTCATCCGGAGAGGTCTCGAGACGAACCAGGATAACTATCTCGCCTCTCATCGCCCATTCCTCGGCATCGTGAGCATTAAAAACCACCCGGCCCGTGGCGGCCCCCGGCCCCGCGTTGAGACCTCTGGCCAACAAATTGCCATCCTTGACCGCGTCGATTTTAGCCTTGGGGTCGAATGTGGGCAACAAAAGCTGGTTGAACTGGTCGGGTTCCACCCGCATCAGTGCTTCCCGCTTGCTTATAATTCCTTCCCGGACCATATCTACCGCAATTTTGAAAGAGGCGAAACCCGTTCGCTTGCCGGTCCTGGTCTGCAACATCCAGAGTTTATTCTTTTCGATAGTGAACTCGATATCCTGCATGTCACGGTAATGGCGATCAAGCTTGCTGCGAACGCCCTCGAGCTCCCAATAAATCTCGGGCATACTCTCCTCGAGGGACAGACCACCGCATTCGCCTTTCTGGCGCCTGTTGATAGGCTGGGGGGTCCTGACGCCTGCAACGACATCCTCGCCCTGGGCATTGCTCAGGTACTCGCCATAAAACACGTTCTCGCCGGTTGCCGGGTTGCGTGTGAAGGCCACACCCGTACAGCAGTCATCACCCAGGTTACCGAACACCATCGATTGCACGTTTACGGCCGTACCAATAGAATCCGGAATGTTGTTGATCTCGCGATAAGCGATCGCACGGGGATTGTGCCACGATCCGAAAACAGCCGTGATGGACCCCCAGAGCTGATCCCAGGGATCATGCCTGAATTCCACCTTTTTACGCTCGCGGATCAACCCTTTGTAGCGCTCGATCAATTCCTTGAGGTCGCAGGCGGGAAGCTGATTGTCCGACTCAACGCCCTGTTTTTTTCTCATTTCCTCGATCAACTCTTCAAAGGGATCGTGCTCGTCTTTTGACTGGGGCTTCAAACCGAGCACCACGTCCCCATACATTGCGATCAAGCGGCGATAGCAATCATATGCGAACCGTTCGTCTCCACTCTGCTTAATCAGACCCTGCACTGTATGATCATTGAGTCCAAGATTCAGGACGGTATCCATCATTCCGGGCATGCTAAGGGCGGCTCCGGAACGCACCGAAACAAGCAGGGGATTCTCGGTGTTGCCGAATTTGCGCCCCATAAGCTCTTCGAGCCTGTGCAAGGCATCTTCGACCTGGCCCTTCAGTTCGGCCGGATACTCGCCGCCATGCTGATAATAATATGCGCACACATCGGTAGTAATAGTAAAACCAGGAGGCACGGGGATGCCCAGTTGGGCCATTTCCGCCAGGTTGGCGCCCTTTCCGCCCAGCAGAGCCTTCATTTTGGCGTCGCCATCGGCTTTTCCGTTTTCGAAGAAATAAACAAACTTTGGCATAAGCACCCCTTAAGTTGAACTTTCCACAGGATCAGGATGTCAGGCAAGTCCGATCGAATAGCCCTTCAGTTAAGCACAACTTCGCAGGTACTGCAATAGCCTAAATAGGGAGCCAGCGGGGGGCCGGAAGCAAAAAAACCGGCAGCGGGCAGCCGGGGACGAGGTGTGCGGTAGCCAGAAGCAAAAAAACCACCTTCCCTTCATGCTTCTCGCTTCGCGCTCCCCGTTTCTTGTTTCATGCCTCCATGACGGCGGGGAACAAGGGGCAACCTGATGCACAAGCTGGGCGCAGGTAGCTTTATCGTGCCCGCCATGGGATACGCCATCAGGCAACGCGGATGGAGGTGCGGGGTAGGTTGGGCAGAGGGGCAAGGGTCGAGGTGCGAGGTAGCAGGAGGCAAAAAAACCACCATCCCTTCAGGCTTCTTGCTTCCCGCTCCTCGCTTCCTGCTTCAGCTTTCGAAGATCAGATTTCGAGCCATGAATCCGAATAGAGTGTCTGACCCAGGATTACTTTGGCCGTCTTTACGAAACTGCGCCCCTCGTCTGAGAGGGACTTCATGTCAACCGGCTGTCCATCTTCGACCTTATGGACAACAGCTTCGAGCTCCGGATGTTTGCCTCGGGCAATTTCGTGGAGTTTGGTGTCAAAGCTGTCCACGATTGCCGAATGCAGTCCATGCCGTTTGTAAATGATCAGCATGACCTGGTTCAGGATCGGGCGCAGGTGATCGGGTGGGCCGTTGGACACGTTTGAAAGCCCGATGGTGCTTCTGCACCCCGGAGCGATATCTTCGAACATTTTCATGAACTCCAGAACGCTCATGATCTGAATCTGCTGCACATTGACCGGCGTCTGGATGGGATCGACATAGATACGTTCCGGCTGTATGCCGAATTCTCCCGTGGCCTTAAACACCAGTTCGGCGCAAAGCGCTCCGCGTTCGTTTTCGTCCCTGGGCATTCCTTCGGGTCCCCAGAGCAGACCGACAAATTCGGCGTCATACTTGGCGGCGAGCGGAAGGAGGGCTTCCATTCTCTCGGGCCGGACCATAATCGAATTGATGAGCGGCCGGTTCTTCTTGCACGCTTTGAGGCCGGCTTCTATCGCCTTGACGTTGGAAGTATCCAGAGCCAGTGGAATATCCGCGACTTCCTCGATAACCGGGACGAGCCAGGTCATTAACTCCTCGCCGGTTTTTCCGGCCGGACCGATATTGAGGTCTATATAGTCCATTCCGGCTTTGGTCTGCTCGAGGGCAAGCTCCTGAAGCGGTTTGGCTTCCCGCGCCTTCAGCGCCGCCCCATATTTTTTGCTCATTATGTTGAGGTTTTCACCTATCAGCTTCATTCCTTCATCTCCCGTCTATGCCTTCACGCTTTTGAGGTATTTTGGAATCTGGCTGGCTTCCCTGGGGCCGACCGAGATGGTCCAGCCCGCGCCGAGTTCTTCCTCCAACTCGCCGCTTATGCCGGCCGCATACCCCGGGATGATAAGGTTTCGGTGTTTTACCTTGTCCTTGATCCCACACTTGTTGATGAAGGTGCCGACGCTTTCGCCCGAGAACTTCCCGGCGGCCCATGCGGTCATGACCGAAAGTCCCTCGGTGTCCTGAACGCAGAGCCACGACGGCACTCTACTGGACTCGATCTCACCGGATACTATAAAGTAGGTCAGCGAGAAGTTGCACGTCACGAGCACCGGCGAGTTCTCGTCCGGGTTGTTGATCGGATAGATTCCCTGCTCGGCTGTCATCGGCCGTTGCGGGTCGGTGTAGATATTTAGCCGCTCGAGAAGGAGGGGGAAAATCACGTGCGGCTGCAGGTCGCTCATAACTATTATCGCCCCGTATTTGGCCACGAAAGTGGCTGCCACAAGGGCCTCCTCCATGATCCCCTCACCCATTTGATCGGCCATGATGATCGTGGGGAACCCGAGCGGCCGAAACCTGTCTTTCAGGGCGGCCCGGCGGATCAGTATCTGTTCTTCGAAGGCCTTCTTGAGGTCTCGAGTCCCCGTGTCGATAACTATGTCCTTGAGCCCCATCGAGGAGAGCTTTTCGCTAAGGCCGATAACGCTCTCCAGAGAGCCGTCTCCCCGGACCGCTAGCGGGCACCCGGCCGCCTTGGCGAGATTTCCAAGCGGTTCGGCGTTCGCCGGCGTTGCCGCATAAAGCAGCGGCTTCTTGTCTTTGAATGAATCAGCGGCCGCGGTGAGCACATCCACCGAATCGGACATGAAGATCATCGTGGCCCCGGCCTCGCCGGAAATTTTCTTAGCCAGGGCGCAAAATTTGGCTGCGTCTCCGTTGGCGTCCTTGATGGCAAACATCTCGGCCCGAAGTTTAAGTCCGACCCGGTCATATTGTGATTTCTTGAACCGGTCGATCTTTCCGGCAACCGAGGCCCCGTCTTCATCAGTCGAGACCAAAACGGCAAAGCCCGGCGGATTCACAAAGGTTTTCTCATGTCTGAAAAGCACTGTTTCGCCGCCGACCTTTACAACGTATTCGCCGGACCCGATTGTAACCGGCCGAATGGGAGGGGCCGATTCTGAGGCAAGTTTTTCCTTGGCCTCTTCCGACACGTAGGGGCACTTTTCCAGTTCTGCCTTGCCCGATGCAAGGTTCATCGCAAAAGCCAGGCAGGTTGGAACCCCACACTCTCCACAATTGGTCTTGGGCAGCAACTTAAAGATTTGAATCCCGGTAAGGCCCATGTGTGTTTTCTCCTGATAAGAGTTCAATTCCTCATATGAGACCGGGCGCAGACCCGCAATATCTGCGCCCGGATAGCCTATCAGCCGAGAATGCTTTCCATTGTCAGGGCGGGATGTCCCACCTGTTCAAGGAAGGGATAAATCTCGTCTTCGGTAGTGCCGTTTTCCTCGGTTGCTATCATATCGGCGAAATTGGCAATGCCCATCTCCTCGCCGCGCTTGACAAGCCTGTCCCTGATTTCCTCTTTGAGCATCTTCGGCATCCATACGAGCCGCATGAGGCCGCCGTCGCCCAAAATGAACTTGCGCTGAGTGACGTTATACTTGCTGTGGCCCACAAACCCCGGCGTAACGAGTCCGCCGCCGATCGTGCCGGCAAGGGTTGTGAATTTCATGCCGCTGGGAGTCATGCCAGGGAAGTCGCGGTTTACCGTCATTATTCCATTGCACATGGGCAGGACCGCTGCGATACACTCGCAACACCCGCAGGTGGTCATCGGGTCGTATACCAGGCTGTAGAAATTGTAGCTGGAAATCGACTGCCTGGATGCCTTAAAGACGAAGTCGTTTACTCCCTTCCAGTTGCCCAGCTTGGGATCCAGGGTATCACCCTTCTGAACGGGCTGGTTTGGCCCCGTCGGGTTGATTTCATTAGAGGCCTTGCAGTCGAGCCAGTTATAGGCGCCGCAAAGGCCCGTGCGCTCGGGGCTTATCACGCAAACGTGTGTCGGGGCAAAAGACTGGCAGAGCGTACAGGAGTAATATGTTTCGGTACCCTCGTCCGTCATGCCCTCGATGCGCTCGTCGCGTGTTCTATACGCTGCCTGTGCGAGAGGCAGGATTTCCTTGACTTTGGCCTCGTCGGTATAGATCTTGACCTGGCACTTGTCAAAAATAGCGCCGAAATCCTGATGGTATTTGGCATGCAGGATTTTCCCGATGTGTTCGAGGGTAAATCCCTTATCGACCGCCTGCTTGGATATTCTATACCAGGCTATATCGCGCTGGCCGATATGCATGATGCCCTGGGCGTAGTTTACCAGGTGGTGGATCTGGCGCTCCAGGATAGGCTCATAGTCTTCCTGCATCTTGCGGCCGGCAACTTCGACCACCACCGCCATGGGCAAATGCGTACCTGCGCCTACATCCTTGATATCGGACCCGATAACCTCCACTCTGCCGTCCTCGACCGCGCCCATGTCGGCAATCCGGACCAGTTCGCAGCAGGAAGTCCTTCCGCCGCCGCATTCGAGATAGACGTCGTCCTTGCGCACGCGCTCGCCCTCGAATGCCGGCCCGTAGGAAACGGGGACCGGTATTTCGGTAATGGTCACCTTGAGTCCGCGGACTTCGATCGATTTTGCCGTGATCTGTTCGTAAGGGACGCTGGAAACAACGTGTTCGTAGGTGCACACACCAAAGGGGCGAATTTCGGGAATATCGGTGTCCGAAATGGTCGGGAAGCCCCAGTTGATCGCGCCGGCTGCGTTGGCGGCCCACTCGGCGTTGACTTCCCCAAAAGCGTTAACAAAAGCGAAAATACGGTCCTTGTTATATTTCAAAACGGTTTTGTAATCTCCGGGTTTAACCCCGCCAAAGGCCATGGCGGCCCTGTTTGCGAAACCGAGCGCAAATACGGCGGCCGAGATATCGGGACCAAACGGCACGAGGCGCGTGTTCCATCCGATTTCCACGCCTGCCTCGACCAGTTGCTGGGAAAACGTTGTGCCCGTTTGATGAGCGCACATGAAGACATAGAGGTTCTTTTTCTGATAGTCTTCGGCGATCATTTTTGCGATTTCCGGATTTGGGGCCGCCCCCACTATAGCGGCAAAACCGGGAGCGCTGCCGTCAACGAACTCGATACCTCTCTTTCTCATGATGGTATCGTCGGCGGCGCCAAGCCAGATTTTTCCGTTTTCCACATCGCATTCTTCCCTCGGAAGATAAAAATCCGGATCTTCCACATATCGGATCGCTTCGACCACTTCTTCAGCCAGAATGGCGGCCATTCCGGAATCAAGCGTACCTCCCAGGTAAGGAAGGTGAATGTTGTGCTCGGGTTTGATGTGGCGGGGCAGAAGCTCCCGGCACTTTTTCATTACAGGCTCGGCGTCTGCGAGTTTCTCAATTTTGGTGCCGAGGATGGAGTAAATGATGGGAAGATAGTAGGCCGTATTCGGAAACCCTATTGGCTGGTTCGGCCCATACTTATCCATGGCCTGTTTGAATTTGCCCTCAGCCTTGGAAACTATATTGTAAGCTCCCTGGATCGCTGCAAAAGCGACTAACCTGGACATAACTGAACTCCTTTTTCTGTTTTTCCTTGCAACGCAACCGGCTTCAAGCCGGAATTAAGATGCGGATCGACTTTACAGGACCGCTCCCGCATTAAGCTTCAGCCGCTCTGCGGTCTTCCATGCTGAACAGTTTCCGTTCGCGTTGCTCGAAAAGGCCAAGCGCGGCCCTCTTCTTGTCGATATGGTCAATCATCAAATAGGCCATTTCTATCGGATCGTTCGAAAATCCCCATTTGCCGAAGCCCTGCTCCTCGAGGCCTCTAAAGAGCAGATCGTGGAACTTCGTGCCCTCAACCGTTGGGAACGTCACTCCGAAAATGGTGTAGACACCCGAAGCCACAAAGTAGTGCCCTATGCTGATGGCTTTCTCGCTCATATACTCGGGGGCGGCGCCAGCCACCGGCAGGTCGGCAATCCTGTCGCCGAGTCCGCCCACCCGGACCATTTCAGCGCAGGCAATAAGAATGCGGCTGTTGTCGACGCAGGACCCAAGGCTTAAGACAGGCGGGATGCCGACGGTTTCGCATACTTCCTGAAGACCCTCGCCGGCAAGCACCGCCGCATCCGGCTTCATAAGACCGGCCTTGGCCAGAGCGATCTGCGAACATCCGGTCTGGACCACCAGAACGTTGTTCTTGATAAGTTCCTTAACAAGTTCCACATGCAGGTAGTCCTGCTTGACGCGCGGGTTGGTGCAGCCGACAACGCCCGCTACGCCCCGAATCTTGCCGTTGATGATGTTGGCGTTCAACGGAACATAGGACTCGCGGTACTCTCCACCCAGCATATAGTTGACGTACTCATGCGAGAAGCCGTGCACGCCCCAGTCCTGCCGCTGCGGGATGACGATCTTGACGCTCCGGCTGGCGAAGCGCTCGACTGCCAATGCGATGATCTGATTGGGCGCGCCCAACGGGTCGTTTTCGTGGAATTCGATGTGGATGGCCCCTTCGATCTTTGCCCTCGGGTTGGTCGTAAAGACCTTCGTCCCGTAGCATTGGGCCACCTTGGGCAGGGCCTGCATAATGCACTGAACGTCCACACCAATTGCATCGATTGCGCCTGTGGCGATAATGGGCTCGGCGGAAACGAAATTTCCGGCATGGGGAATACCGTGCCGTCCAAGCACTTCGGCACCCGAGCAGCACATGCCGAGCAGGTTGATTCCCTTTGCTCCTGCGGCTTTGGCCTTCTCCAGATTGGCAGGCTCATTGGAAGCGGCGATCATACCTTCGAAGAGAAGGGGCTCATGGCCGTGAATCACAATGTTTACCTGGTCTTCCTTTATAAATCCCATATTTACACCGGCCACCCTGGGCGTGGGAGTGCCGAAGAGAATATCTGAGATTTCAGTTGCAACCATGGAACCGCCCCATCCATCGGCGAGGGCCGTGCGGGAGCACTGTGTTACGATGTTGTTGTATTCCTGGTCAACACCCATATGGGTGCGGTGCATCAATTCCATGATCTCGCGCATCGCCCCGCGTGGAACTATCCCGGCTTTGCGCCACGACTCCAGGGTCTTGGGGGGAACGCGCTTGGCGAAGGGAATTTCGCCCTCAACCTGCGTATACGTTCGTTCGAGTTCCGCATAGAGGTCGTTGGCTATGTCCTTGACCGACCTTCCCTCGGTAGTGATGCCGATGCTCTCGGCGACGTTTTTGAGTTTCTTTTCGTCCTGAATCTTGAAATGAGAGACTCTCCCGTTCACCACCTCCCGGAAAACATCCAGCATGGACATGCCGTGGTCGGTATGCGCGGCGGCGCCGGAGGCCACATTGCGCGCGAAGTTCCGGGCGGCGATGGTGTCGATGGTCGCCCCACAGACTCCTACCCGGGCATAGGGGTCCTTGGAGTTAAGGCGGCAGGGCCCCATGAAGCAGTGCTTGCAGCAGGCCGACTCGGCGCCGATGGGACAGGGTCTCATTTCCGCCGCGCGGGTGAAACACGAATCCTGCCCATCGGCCTCCAGTCTTTTGAGCATCTGGAGGGTGGTCGGGCAACTGGTCATCTCTCGAAAATCTACTTTTTTCGCCTTCTTTTCTTCTGCGATCGAAACTGGTTTCTTCTCTTCAGACATGTAGCACCTCTTTTCCCCTTCCTGGGGAGGTTCGTTTTACCAATAAATCACTTGCACATTCGATTTTTCGCAAGATTACATCATTTTGGCTATATAGTTTCTCACCAGTTTTACCGCTTCGGGGTGGCGCATAATCACCACGTCGGCCCCGGCGACCAAAAGGTCAACGGCTGTGATTGCTTCCATCAAAATGCCGCGTTTGGCGGCATCTCCGAGTTCAGGAGCTTCTTCGGTGCTCAGGTTCGACTCCTTGCACTTCCATGTTTCGTTCGCCACATTGACGATAATGGGCTGCTGGAGCTTTTCGTCTTCCTGGGTGAGCGCAGCCTGTTCGATGCGCTCCATGACCGAATAGGTGTATTCGAGTCCGTAGCCGAGCCCGCCAGTAGTCGGGTCGATTAGCAGATCGTCCGTACTTATCCCGAGGTTTCCAAGCAGAATGTTGAGCTGTTTGGCCAGGTTCACGTCAATGGGGGAAGAAGCGACAGTCACGTGTTTGTAGCCCAGGCATGCAGCCCCGATCTGCTTGTAGTCGCCTTCTTCCACCGGACAGAGTGAGACTCTTCGGCCCGAGCAACTTTCGGCGACCAGCCTCATAACCTCGATGTCCTTGTCGTGATTGGCAACCCCCCATATGATTACGGGCACATCAACGGCGTCCACTACCTTCTTAACCTTTGCGGCTACCTCGGCAGCCGGCCGGTTGTCCCCGTTCGGGTCGGCGCTTTTGGTCTGGACCACGATGATGTCGGCCCCATAGTCCTGCACGCATTTGCGCGCCCAGGCCGCCGGATCGCCCAGCACGCCGCTAAAGGGCGCTTTGGCCGCCTCGGCCCACTCCTCGCTCGGGTCTTTGTCCCAGACCTCCATTGCGATCCTGGGAGCATTGGCGACGGATCCCTCGAATGAATGGAAGGAATAGACCCCTTTCCCGCCAATCGTAACCGCCTTGTCTCCGCTTCCCAGGGTTACCTCCCTGATCTTTCCCGAGTACACCTGCTTTGATGGTTGAAATGTCAAGGTCAGCCTCCTTCTTGAAAGTCGATTTCACGCTAGTCCGCGAGCTGATTAAGCTTCCGAGCGCTGCGCTTAACCTGAATCAGCGGAACACACATCCGAAAAGGCATTACTGTTTTGAGCCAAAACCTTGGGATTCTTTCCTGCCGGACCGAAAGCGCTTTCCTTCGGGGTTGCCTGAAAAGCTCTCATGGTTAATGCTCGGTTCCCCCGAGGATGCATTTGACAGATTCAACACGAGGAAATGCCCAAGTGAAATGAAATCGGGCAAAATGAAGCGTATGAACGGGAAGAAGAACAAAAATCCGCGAGAAAATATTTCTTCATTCACCTTCTCGGGCAATGGAACCAATGTTTCATAAATGGATTGCAGGAAAATGTCAACCTTTTTCCTCCGGCATTTCCTGCGGCGGGGACACTGAATCCGAGGCAAGCGCGGCAGGGCCGAAAAGGCGTTAGACTCAACAGTGAACGGTGAACGGAAAAATCGGCTCGCTGCTTACTGCTCGCTGCTCACCCCAAGAGAGCGGGTACGCAAAATCAAAATCTGAAGAAATTTGCTTGTTTTCCTCTCTTCTTTTCTATATGCAGTCATCCTGTCATAAATACCAAGTTTCGGACTTCCAAAAAAATGGTCTATGGCCTCATGGGATTGAAGAAATGGTCTTTTTGGGCGCAGGTTCAGATTCCAAGACGCGAATCATCCACACGCGGCTGTTAGCCCTGTTGGTCTTTCTGCTGCTGATGGTAAGCGCAAACAGAATCGAGAGCGGTCTCCGGCAGGGCCTCATTAATTTCGCAGGCCTCGCCTGCGTGATACTCTGCGCTTTTGGCAGGGTCTGGAGCTCTATCTATATTTCCGGCCACAAGACAAGCACCCTTGTGGAATTCGGTCCTTACTCGGCAACACGAAATCCTCTCTACCTGTTCAGCTTGATCGGCATCGCCGGGATCGGTCTGGCTACCGGGAGTCTTCTGATTCTCGCTTTGCTCACGCTCTCATTCGGGCTCTATTACCCTTTCATAATCCGGCGGGAGGAAAAGGGCATGAAGCAACTGCACGGCCCCGAATTTCAATCGTACATGGAACGGGTGCCCAGATTTTTCCCGAAGGTGTCCCTCTATTCGGAACCAGCCACTTACCTGGTCAAAACGAAGGAACTGAGAAGAGCGCTCCTGGACGCCAGTTATTTCTTATGGGTTTATGGAGCGGTGCAACTGATTCAAGAATTGCATACGGCCGCAATACTTCCGGCATTATTCCGGATTCCTTGAAAAAGTGTAATTTCCTTTCATAAGCTCATTTACATACCAGTCTATTCGGGCACGCCGTCGCAGTCGGCCTTGCCCGGCTCAGCTCGCTTCGGCGAGAGTTTTCTCGAACAACTCGAGATCGGCTCTGGACCATAGACACAGGATAACGCTTTCCAGACTGGTTTCCCGGCTTTCCAGAAATTCTGAAACGGTTTTCAGCATGATTTGGGCGCACCTGTGCTTGGGAAAGCCGAAAATACCGGTACTGATGGCAGGAAATGCAATCGATTTCATTCCCTTTTCGGTTGCGCGCCTGAGGCTGTTGAGGGTTGCGTTCCGCAGCTTTTCGTCCTCGTCCCCCTCGCCGTACATCGGGCCAACGGCGTGAATCACGTAGGACGCCTTAAGATTTCCGCCTCCGGTAACCGCGGCCTCGCCCACCGGGATCGGGCCTGTCCGGTTGCACTCTTCCTGGATGCTGGGTCCCCCCTTGGTCCTGATCGCCCCGGCAACACCGCCCCCTAACTGAAGCCCTGAGTTAGCGGCGTTGACGATTGCATCAACAGCCAGTTCCGTAAGATCGCCCTGGACAAGAGTCAGTTTTCTGCCGCCGATTATTCTTTCCATATGTCTCCTCCTATGTTTAGACGGACTGTGGCAAACAAAAAGACGCAATCATAACGGCAAAGACCTAAAGCCTGACGATTTCCATCCCCTTTTTTCGGTATGATTCAAGATGGGAGTCGGTCGTATATACTGCGGAGACATTCTCGGCGAGAAAGGCGGCAAGGATGAGCGAGTCAAAGGCGGGAATCCCGAACCCATGGCTTATGCGAGCAGCCTGGGAAGTCAATTCGGATGTTTCTATCCAAAGGACCCCGCAGACCGCTTGGATGCCTTCGTACAGGACCTCTGCCCCTGATATGGCTCCCTTCGAGGCGAGCCGTTCGATTTCGAAAAGTGTAAGACAGGAGACGAGCGCCTCCTGTTCGCCCTCTATGAGGCGCTCCCAGAGGGCTACGGCTCGGCGGCTGCCGCGCAGAAGTTCGACGAAAAAGCCAGTATCAAGCCCTATCATCGTGCCTTCCTTCATCGAGGATCGCATCGGCCTCCTCAGATACCCTCACCCTTCCGGCAAGTTCCAGTACTTTTCTCCCGAAGGCTTTTCTTCTCGAATCGAGAAGGTGGTGGCTCAAAGCCTCACTGACCAGGCGCGAGACCGAGATCCCTCGATTGTGCGCCTCTCGCCTCAGGTTATCATTCAAGTTATCAGGGATGTTAACCGTGATCCTCATAGGGCTTTTACTCCTTTACTACAGCGTATCATAATATATGAGCATAAGCAAAGAAAAGACCGCACAGGCTCACACCGGCCATCTCATTTGTTTGTGATCTTTTAACGATGTCCGGTTTACAAACCGCCGATTTTCCGATATAGGAGCTATTTCAGGAAATAATTCATATCCTTAGGCGGACGGGATGGCTTTTACGGTCCAGGATCACTATTTTCACAAGGCAAAGAAGCAGCATTATCTAGCGAGAGCTATATATAAACTCGAAGAGATTCAAAAAAAGTATAAGATATTGAAGGCGGGAGACCGCGTCCTTGACCTGGGGGCGGCGCCGGGCTCATGGATTCAACTCGCAAGCGGGATTGCCGGACAATCCGGCCTTGTTGTGGGGATCGACCTGAAGCCGATCGAACATGGGTTTCCAAACCACGTGCTGACTCTGCAGGGCGATATTTTCGATTCAGAATTCGTTGAAGCCGCCCTGCGCGACCATCTTCCGTTCGACGTCGTGCTCAGCGATATGGCCCCGGCCACCTCCGGTATAAAGGCGGCCGACAGCGCCCGCTCGGCGCTTCTTTTTGAGCGGGCATTCGAAATAGCCCGCTGGGCGTTGCGACCCGGAGGGACTTTTTTAGCCAAGATGTTTCATGGGTCGGACTTTCACCAGTTGCTCGCGGAGGTCAAGAAACAATTCGGCCGGACCAGGGCCATAAGACCGGAGGCTACCAGAAAACAGAGCAGGGAAATTTATATACTCGCCATGAATCTGAAAAGGACTTAGCAGGAGGCTTTCATGTCAGGTCATTCGAAATGGGCAACCATCCGCCACAAAAAAGGGGCGGCTGATGCCAGGCGCGGAAAGATTTTTACGAAATTGATAAAGGAGTTAATTGTGGCGGCCCGGATGGGAGGTGGAAACCCTGAAGGCAATCCGCGTCTGCGGGCCGCAGTTTTGGCCGCAAAGGCCGTGAACATGCCCAAAGACAACATCGACCGGGCCATAAAGAAGGGCACGGGCGAGCTCGAGGGTGTAAACTACGAAGAAATTATGTACGAGGGATACGGACCCGGCGGGGTGGCCGTTTTAGTTGAAATCATGACCGACAACAGAAACAGGGCTGCAAGCGAAGTCCGGCACATTTTCAGCAGAAACGGCGGAAACCTTGGAGAGGCGGGCTGCGTGGCCTGGATGTTCAATAAAAAGGGCAGCATCGTTTTCGACAGGAAAGCCATACCGGAGGAGGAACTCATCGAACTGGCGCTCGAAGCCGGAGCAGAAGATGTGAAAGACCAGGAGGACCAATTCGAGGTCATCACATCGCCCGAAGATTTCACAAACCTGAAGGCGGCTTTCGACGACAAGGGCCTTGAATACGAACTGGCCGAAATCACAATGTCCCCGCAAACCAACGTTCGAATTGAAGATCCCAAAACCGCTCAACAACTCCTCAGACTTATGGATGCCCTCGAGGACGCCGACGATGTTCAGCATGTTTACGCAAACTTCGATATTCCGGACCAGATCATCGAGTCGCTGGAATAAGGCCGTGGGACCCGGGACCGCCTGCGGGGATCTCGACGCTCCGCGAGGCGGGCGGCTGGCGCTGGAATGAGAAATGATCAGAACAATCGGGGTAGATCCAGGGTCTCGCTATACCGGATACGGAATCGTGGAGGGGGATGGCTTCCAACTGAAGCATATCCACCATGGGACCTTAAGGCTTCCGGCTGGCCGCCCGCTTCCCGAGCGCCTCAAGATCATCTTCGAGGAAATCGGGGCTTCGATCCGGCAATACGGTCCGGAATTCATGGCGGTCGAAGAGGTTTTTTTCGCAAAGAACGTAAAGAGCGCACTGAGCCTCGGGCAGGCCCGCGGGGCTGTAATCCTGGCCGGAGTAAGCTCGGGACTTTCTATTCACGAGTATAGCGCGTTGAGAATAAAACAGTCTGTAGCCGGATACGGGAGGGCGGACAAAGAGCAGGTTGCCGGAATGGTCCAGCGACTGTTGCGCATTGACGGCCGAATCGAAGCCAATGCCGCCGATGCCCTTGCAGTGGCGATCTGCCATATAAGCACTCATTCCTCCAACCTCAGATGGAAGATTCCGGACAGGTCATGATAGGTTTCCTTGAAGGAAAGCTGCGGGCGAAGAGCCCTGAATACGTTATTGTCGATGTCCATGGGGTCGGCTATCATGTGCAGGTCTCCTTGAGCACGTTCTACGACTTGCCGGAACTCGGGCAGCCCGTGGGACTCAACATCCATACCTACGTGCGCGAGGACGCCATTCAGCTCTACGGCTTTCGCACGATTGCCGAAAAGGAAATGTTCCTGCTGCTGACCGGCGTAAACGGAGTGGGGCCAAAACTCGCTGTAGGGATACTTTCGGGCATCAGCCCGGATGAGCTGAGACAGGTGGTTATCCGGCAGGATTATCTGCGGCTGAAAAACATCCCCGGTGTGGGCAAAAAAATCGCCGACCGGGTCATGCTGGAACTGCGGGACAAAGTACAAGGCAAGACGAAGGAAAAGACCGGACCGGCCCAGCCCTTCGTGGAAGGTGCAAATGCCTTTCCGGACGCCTTTTCAGCCCTGGTGAATCTGGGCTATCGTCCAGCCGAGGCGGAAAAGGCGCTTAAAAGCGTGCAGGAAGCTCTGGGAGAAAATCCGTCGATTGAAGATCTTCTGAGGGGAGCCCTCAAAGCGTTGGCGTGAGGACGATAAATGACAGACCGGGTAATCACACCGCAGAGAAAAGAAGAGGACCTCCCGATCGAGGGCAGCCTGCGGCCCCGCACCCTCGTTGAATACATCGGGCAGGAGAAGGTCAAGGAAAACCTCGAGGTTTTCATAGCCGCAGCCAGGGGGCGCTCGGAGCCTCTGGACCACGTGCTTTTCCACGGCTTTCCCGGCTTGGGCAAAACATCGCTCGCCGCTGTAATCAGCAACGAATTAAGGGTCAACCTGCGAAGCACCTCCGGACCGGTAATCGAGAGGCCGGGAGACCTGGCCGCCATCCTGACAAATCTTGAACCGGGCGACGTTCTTTTCATCGACGAAATCCACCGGCTGAATCACGTTGTCGAAGAAATCCTCTATCCGGCCATGGAGGATTTCAAGCTCGACATCATCATCGGCCAGGGCCCTTCGGCGCGCACGATAAAACTGGACCTCCCGCCATTCACCCTCATCGGCGCCACCACCCGTGCGGGGCTGCTCTCACCCCCCCTGCGCGACCGGTTCGGCGTTTCACTCAGGCTTGAATTCTACAGCCCCTTCGAGCTAAAGAGCATCGTTCTGCGTTCGGCAAGAATACTTGGCATCACAGTCGATCAGGAAGGAGCATTCGAAATCGCCAGGCGCTCGCGCGGGACCCCAAGGGTGGCCAACCGGCTTCTGCGGCGGGTCCGCGACTACGCGGAGGTGCGCGCTAATGGGGAAATTTCACTCCAGGTCGCCGACTCCGCCTTGAAGATGCTCGACGTGGACCTCAAGGGGTTTGACGGCATGGACCGTAAAATCCTGAGCACCATCATCGAAAAATACGATGGAGGGCCGGTGGGGATCGAGACTCTGGCTGCATCGGTTTCAGAGGAAAAAGATACTTTGGAGGACGTCTATGAGCCCTTTCTCATCCAGCAAGGCTTCATAAACAAAACACCCCGCGGCCGCCTGGCCACCCGCCTCGCATACGAACACCTGGGCATTCCGTATAACACGTGCAGCAGACAACTAAGAATCGATCAGATGTAGATTTTCCGCCGCCGCCCCGCGCTCATCAAGACACCTCACAACATGAGGTGCCTTTCGCGGGCCTCCCTTAATCGATGTACATCGCGGAGCGCGGAAGGCCGACCGCTCATTCTCGACAGCCCGCCCGGTCCCCACCGGTTCCCAAGGCGAGGCGGGGCGGCAGCGGGAGGCCTTCTCTGCTGTAAGAGCATCGGTATCCAAGGGAACTTTTATTGCGTAACATGGAAGCTATTCTTACTATAGGCGGAATCAAGCAAGGGGGACCCTATGAGCCCAAAGGATGCGCAAGGCTCCGGCACACAGGCGCACAGCCCGGCCGGCATCTACTGTTTCATGGATGTCGTAGCCAGGGAGGCGGAAGCGTATGCCGCCGATCATACAACGCCCATGTCAGAGCTCCTCGAGGAGATCGAACGCTTTACCCTCACACAGACACCCTACCCCAGCATGCTCACCGGACGGGTCGAAGGCCGGTTTTTGCAGCTAATCGCTCAACTGTCCGGCGCGCGGCACATCGTCGAAATCGGCACCTTTACCGGCTACTCGGCCCTTGCAATGGCCGAGGCCCTGCCCCACGACGGGCAAATCCTGACCATCGAACACAATCCCCGCCATGCAAAGATCGCCCGGGATTTCTTCGACCGGAGCCCAAGCAGCCGCAAGATCACGCTGCGCACGGGCGAGGGGCTGGAAATATTGAAGACCCTGCCGGATGCAAAGACGGACCTCGTCTTCATCGACGCCGACAAACAAAACTACGGCGCATATTACCGGGAATCGATGAGGATTTTGCGAAGCGGCGGTCTTGTGCTTGCCGATAACGCCCTGTGGTACGGCAGGATTTTCGACCCCAAAGACGACGAAAGCCGGGCAATGGCTGAGTTCAACGAACTGGTGAAAGCGGACCACCGGGCCGAAAAGCTCTTCCTTACCATCCGCGACGGCATCTACTTAATCAGGAAACGCGCCGACGCCGCACGGGGCGCAGGCGATCCATAGGTAAAAATTACTTTTAGAAAAGTCTCGGCGAAACCGATCTTTATGAAAGCATCTTCTGATCCGGGCACTTTTTTCTGGAGTTCGCCGATGGAATTTTTTGTCGCCAGACAGCCCATTTTCAATGTGAAGCAGCAGGTTTATGGATATGAACTCCTTTACCGGTCTAGCGACAAGAACGTCTATACAGGGATGAACGGTGATGAAGCCTCCCTTTCCGTTATAAGGAATGTGCTTCTCGTCATCGGGGCAGAGAAGATCTCCGGAGGCAGGAAGGC
This sequence comes from uncultured delta proteobacterium, assembly GCA_963805125.1. GTDB lineage: Bacteria > Desulfobacterota > Syntrophobacteria > Syntrophobacterales > Syntrophobacteraceae > SbD1. The sequence continues at coordinate 462,404 of CAWDTD010000007.1, forward strand.
TTTCGTGAATTTCACGAAGAACCTTCTTCTCGGTGGGTCCGCCTCGTTTCTTCCAAAAAAGATAGGGGTCGTGGAGATCCTCGAGGATGTGGAGCCCGACCCGAAATTGATCGAGGTTCTCCGGTCCATCAGCTCTCAGGGCTATCTTCTGGCCCTCGATGATTTCATTCTGCGGGGAAATGAGAAAAATCCTTTCCTTGAGATCGCAGACATTATCAAAGTGGATTTCCGGCAAACCGATGAGCGGGAGAGGAAAGCTATCGCGATGCGGTTTCCACCGGGAAGCGGGATAAAGCTTCTGGCCGAGAAGACGGAGACCCGGGAGGAATTCAAGCAGGCCATCGGGATGGGTTACTCTCTTTTTCAGGGCTACTTTTTCTGTAAGCCCGTTATCATAGCCGGACGGGACATCCCGGGGTATAAGATAAACTATGTGCGCATTCTAAAGGAACTCGGCGTCGAATCTCCGGATTACAAATCTATCCAGAATCTTATCGCGCACGATCCCCCTCTTACTTATAAGCTTTTGAAATATATCAATTCCGCCTTCTTTGGTCTGCGTCGTGAGGTAACATCCATAAGACAGGCATTGGAACTCCTTGGCGAAAATGAGATCAGAAGGTGGGCATCGATTGCCGTTATCATGGAAATAGGGAGGGACCAATCAAAAGAACTCCTCAGGCTCTCTTTGCTGAGAGCCCGCTTGTCTGAAATGCTCGCCGGCGCGCTTGATTTTGACCACCGGAAGTCCACATTCTTCCTCATGGGATTGCTTTCGTGCATGGACGTTCTGCTGGGAAGACCGATGGGGGAAATCCTCGAGGATATTCCTATTGCAGCAGAGGCTAAGGCGGCCTTGCTGGGAGAGCCCAACCGGTATAAAGGGGTCTTCGACCTTGTAGTCTCATATGAGAGGGCAGACTGGACATCGGTTCCCGAACTGGCCTCTCAACTTGGGATGGATCAGCGGGAGATGTCGCAGATGTATTCGAAATCCATCGAATGGGTCGATGGAGCGTTTGGGTAGCCTTTGGAGGCCGGAGATAGAAGGGCGTCCCGAGAGGCCCTGTGTCCTGTCAAAGCGTAAGACCGCGCTGCTCCGGCACTAATCGACAAAATCCCCCCCGGGTCGGTGTTCCTTCGAAGTCAAAATCGCAAACACCCTTCATTTTCAGCAGTCGTATCCTGCTTTGCAGTCCCCCGAAAATATTGTAGAGTGCGCTGTCGTCATTTCTCAGGGGCTCGACGACACAGGCGGCGAAGCTATTGAGGCAGCGGGGGAGCCATTTTATGGCGAATGCCGATGATTGGCGTCCGAAAGTCAATCCCTGGTTCATTGCGGCCACCATGGTCCTACCGACCTTCATGGTGGCGTTGGATACATCGGTCGCCAATGTCGCACTGCCCCATATTGCCGGAGGCCTGTCGGCCAGCACCGACGAAGCCACGTGGGTGCTCACCAGCTACCTTGTCGCCAACGCCATCGTGCTGCCCATTTCGGGCTGGATCACCCAGGTTGTGGGCCGCAGCCGCTTTCTTATAATGAGTATGATCGCCTTCACCATCTCATCTATTGCGTGCGGGGCCGCCGTCACCCTGGATATGGCCATAATCGCGCGTGTAATCCAGGGGGCGAGCGGGGGCGCTTTGCTCCCGGTTTCCCAGGCCGTCCTGCTCGAGAGCTTTCCCCGGGCAAAAAGAGGAGAGGCCATGGCGGTCTACACCTTCGGCGTCGTCGTGGCCCCCGTTGTCGGCCCCACGCTCGGCGGCTGGATTACCGATAATTACTCGTGGCGATGGGTTTTTTATATCAACGTACCGGTCTGCCTGCTGGCCATTCTGCTGACCAGGCTGCTTATCGAGGACCCTCCATATATCAGGGGCCTGGCCCCAAAATCGGTCGATTACATTGGCTTCGCCCTGATGGCCGTCGGCCTCGGGGCGGTGCAGGTCGTTCTCGACAGGGGGGAAAGGGCCGACTGGTTTGCTTCCGGCTGGGTGTGGGCTGCCATAATCGCCTCGGGGGTCTGCCTGCTGGGTTTCCTAATCTGGGAGCTAAATGTCAAAGAGCCGATAGTCGACCTGCACGTTCTGTCCGATCGCAACTTTGCCGTTGGGATCATTCTGGCCATGGTCTACGGGATCACCCTGTACGGGACGCTGGTCATGCTGCCCCTTTTTCTGCAAAACCTGATGGGCTACACCGCGCTGGACAGCGGACTGGCGATTACTCCACGCGGAATGGGCGCGCTCGTTTCAACAGCTTTTGCAGGCTGGCTTGTAAGGAGGATCGACGGCCGCATCATGATCGTTTCCGGCTTTATCATTCTTGCTACTGCCAGCTTTCTTCTGGGTGAAGTCGATCTTCAGATTTCCATCGGCAGTATCATCTGGCCCAACATTATCCTGGGATTTGCGGTCGGAATGATCTTCGTCCCCCTGACCACTATCGCAATGGGGATGCTGCCCAATGAAATGATAGGGACCGGGACCGGGCTCTATAATCTGATGCGGGGTATGGGCGGCAGCATCGGCATTGCGGCAGTCACCACATTGATCTCCCGCCACGGTCAACTGCACCAGTCGCTGATGGTGTCTCATCTTACGCCGTATGATCCGGCGTTTCGGGAATCATTCCACAGACTCACGGAGCTTTTCGCCGTTCAGGGAGACCCGGCTGCGGCCATGAGCAAAGCTTACCTGTCCATCTACGATACCCTTGTTGTCCAGAGCAGTCTCTGGGGGTTTATCGACAACTTCAGGCTGCTTGGCTACTTTTCCCTCATTGGAGTCCCCCTGGCGCTGCTTTTCAGGAATGTGGCACTGAAGAGAACCATACGGCCTACTCTTGCGGATTAATTAATCCTGAACCAGCAGAGTGATCGCCGTCCATGTCGGATGAAGCTGATCGTAAGGGTTGCCCGCAAAGTCCTCGGCTGTGCCCCAGGAGCCGTCCGCCCGCTGAAGAGACAGTATGTGGCGCTCTCCTTCCCTCACAAGCCCGGCCGATACCTGCCCAAATTTCCGGAAACAATAAAGATATTCACATAACAGGTCCAAATCGTTTACGTGGTTTCGCACCCGGTCATACTGACCTGCAAGGTAAAAGAAAACCTTGTCGCCCGCAGCCGAGGGGATGAGCGGCCGCCGGCCGTAATGAACGAGCGCGAGCAACACATGGGTCGCATAATAGTTTTGATCGTCGTAGGCATCCTCGCTGGGAGGGCACGACCTGAGCGACGATGCGAAGGTTGCAGAGTTAAGCCAAAAAATAAAGAACGAGTTTCTGAACGACCCCGTTCGCTCGAAACAGACAGGCTTTTACACATGGAACAGCGAACTCGGCAAGATATTCCAACAGGACCGCCTGTTGCAAACCAGGCTCGAGACCCCCGCCCCACTTGCCCTGGCCATCAGGGAAAAGGCCGAGCAGACAAAAGCTTTTTATTTCAAGTATCTGGGACTCATCGAAAAAATGACCAACCCGTTCCCACCGGATTTTACAGATTTAAGGCCCTTCATCGAAAATCCTGCTATGACTCGTGGAGAGGGAAGCCAAAAGACTGCCGCACTTTTCCCACCATCGAGATCTTATGAAACAGACCTTGTAAAAAAGCTCTACAGCCTAAAACCCATTCCCGAGAATTTCAATCTTGCTGAAAAATTGATCGCCGAAATTAAGGCAGGGAGCATCAATTTGACCCCGAGGCAAGACTCCGGCTGGTATGATTACCAGACGTATTCCCTGGAGAGTCTGATTCTTCCCGAAAAATTCCCCGAGGGCGAAAAACTGTGGTTTGCCCTAAGCTACAGGGAAGAGTTGGAGGAGTTGTTTAAATCCCTTCTTGCGCTTACAAGGGAAACCCACGTCAAGCAACTGGAAATTGCAAGGATCGGAGCCCGCCGTGCAAACGCGAACGGCGGCGCGGATCGGCACTTGATACGTATAGATATTTCCCCGGACCTCACTTTGGAGCCGCTGGCAACTTACTATCTGAGAAGGGCCCGCTCTTATAATTTCATCCACAGCGTTCTTAAAGAAGCGCTCGGAAAACAGAATCTCTCAAAGATGCATCGCCTTACGGCATCGGGACCTGTCGGGAAGGACCTTTCTTCGGAACTGAAGGAAATGGAGGCTCTCTTTTTCGGGGCGGCCTTAAGCGTTGCGAATGAAACCGGCTGCGCTTTAGAGGTAACCGACGGCGACGGATCGGGCAACGGCAGGGAAAAGGACATCCAGTTTGCCAGGCAGTGGATGAACCATCTTTCCGAGGATCCGGATGTTTCGACGGATAACAGAATGATGGTGCCCGTCTTTTATGATATCCAGAGGCAGATGACAAAAGTGTGGGTAGTTTTGGGATACGAGGTGAAAACCTTCCAAGCGGGATTCAAGTCGAGACCGCAAGTCAAGGTGTTCGACAGTAAAGGGAAACGGATTGACGACACAAGGCTCGATGTTCACTACAACAGCCAGACAGGCTCCCTCTGGTACCCTGTTTTTGCCGAGATTTACGTGAAAAATATTCTGAATAGAGATGAATTCAGGAAGCTTTGCGACAGGTACTCGACCAAATCGGAGGTTCTAAAGGCGCTTCAGCAATAAAAGTCATGGTCAAAAATATGAAGTGTTGCCTCCGATCCGAATCATTTTCCCGCATACGGCCATGGTCATGGTGTGAGGTGAAAATCCGCCCTCCGTTTCACAAAAGGTTTTTTTATTTTCGATCGCTCTTTCTTGTTAACCGTTCATAACTTATTATCATCCGGATGTGAGCAGTGAGAGGCGAAAACAGCGGCCGGGGCTCCGCATGTAAACCTCGACATTCGAACGGTGGTAAACCAGGATGGGAAAACGCTATCTCAGAGTGCTCCTCATCGAGGACGATGATGATGACTGCACAATTTTGCGAAGCATGCTCTCGGAGATCGGTTCGACAACATTTTACCTGCAATGGGTAAATACGTATGACGCAGGTGTGGAGGGGATTTGTCGCGCCGAGCACGACGTTTGTCTGCTTGATTATCGTCTGGGCGAAAAAGACGGCTTGGAGCTTTTGCGCGAAGCAACCGCACGCGGGTGCGGGATGCCGATTATCCTGCTTACCGGCCAAGGAGGATACGATGTAGACATAGAAGCCATGGAGGCCGGTGCATCCGACTACCTGGTCAAGGCACAAATCACTCCCGATCTGCTGGAACGCTCCATGCGCTACTCGATAGTGCAAAAACATGCAGACCTTGAATTGAGAAGATATCGAGACTATTTGGAACAGCTTGTACAGGAACGCACCAGGGAACTGGAAGAAGCCAACAGTAAGCTTCAGATCGAAATCGATGTGCGTCTCAAAGCGGAGAAGGCAAGCAGACAATTGGCGTCCATTGTGGAAGGCTCCGATGACGCAATTTTATCATTGACGCTTTCCGGCATAATCACGAGTTGGAACAAGACCGCCGAAAACATTTACGGCTATACCGCCGCAGAGGCAATCGGGCAACCCATATCGATACATATGCCGCCCGAACTTCTTCATGAAATACCGGTTCTGATTGCAAAAATACGTCGTGGTGAACATATTGTCCACTATGAAACCATACGTCGAAGGAAGAATGGCGACGACATAAATGTTTCGTTAACGATATCTCCTGTCAAGGATGACTCCGGTGCGATAATTGGCGCATCGACCATTGCAAGAGACATCACCGAGCGGGAGCGAGTGCTCAAGGAGCGCGGGAAGCTTATCATAGAACTCCAGGAAGCACTTGCCAAGGTCAAGACCTTGAAAGGCTTGCTGCCTATTTGCGCCTGGTGCAAGAAAATACGTGACGATCAGGGCTATTGGCAGCAAATCGAGGGATACATTCGCGATCATTCCGAGGCCGATTTCAGCCATGGTATTTGCCCTGCATGCGCACAGAAGGCCCGTGAAGAGTTTCGAGGCTCAGTTACCTAGTCTCGAAGGACCGCTACACCCACTGCCGCCACGACACAGCGCTTCAAGACTTCGACGCTGTAGAATTCAAGCTTCTTGATGTCGGGGCTCGGATGGCGGATGCTTTCTTAAGGAGTTATTTCCATGCCCGGCAAAAAATTTGGCTTTTTAGCCCTTATTTTTATTTTTACGGCATCGGTCCTTATCCCGGCGCTGCGGACCGATATTGCTGCTGCTCAGTGCTCATGGATGGACAACCTGTCAGTAGTGCAGTCGTTAAACTACCCCAACGACTACAGGTGGCAGGGCAACCGGGACCCTCGATACGACCCGGACTGGCAGACACATTACGGAAACACGTCCCATGATTACAACCTGCGTTGCTGCCTTGAATACGGGTGCCCTGCATGCGGCCTCAGGCAAACCGGTTCCACTTCCTGCCGCTGACTGCTATGACCTGAACCAGTTCTTTTTAGTGCCGCTGACCAACTCTTCTCCTTCGCCGGAAAAAATCGAGCATTCGGGATCAAAGCCGGCCCCGGCGCGTTGCTCCCCCGGTTTGGGCCAGATTCCCGCCACGGGCTCCGGGCCGTCGAGGGCGGCCGGGACCGGCGCCGTATCGACCAGCCTTGGACCAGCGCCCAGATCGACTCCCTCCACCGGGGCGCTGAACTCTATTGGAATGCCGTTCGGGTCAAAGGAGTAGATCGAGTGGATAATGCCGTGATCGATCACGTCGGAGACCCAGAAACCCGCCGCATCGAGGGTCTGCCGCAGCGCGCACAGCGATTCGTCGTCTTCGACCGCGAAAGATACATGGTCAAAGACCATGGGGCCTGAGACGGGAGTGCCGTGATCTTTTTCCGGCACAGGCTCGACATTGGGCCATTCGAAAAAGACGACATAATTTTGCGGGCAGATTTCGAAGAAATAGAACTTGTATCCCTTTTTCCCGAGTCCCCCCACCAGCCTCATGCCGAGCAGATCGCGCCAGAAGCGGATGGTGCCCTCCATGTCCCTGGTGGCCATAGCCAGGTGGTGAATGCCTTTCAGCCGCAACATGGCTTTAACCTTTTCGCTGGAAACTCCGGTAGTTCATGGTCAGGACCCCCCCTGCCGAGGGACCAGGCTGAATTCCCCCTTTTAGCTGTACGAGCTTTCCGGACGGAAACCGGTTCATCAGGCAAAGTGGTAACACACACGGGGAAAAACCTCAACTTTGCAGCATTTTTGCGACATATGGAGTTCATCGCGCAAGGTGCCGGGAGTGCAGCGGGGTCTACCACAGGTTTCGCGTGCAAAATTTCCACGCCGGGTTCGGTGTGGGTGACCGGTGAGAATGGACCGACACCGGTCGGATTGTGCAAGAAAATATGCACACTTAAAAGCTCGATTAGCTGTTGAAATCCCTTTTTGTTCATGGTATTTGAGGACTCCGTGTAATTGCTGTCCAGGGTGTCGGCTGTTCAATAGTTTTCAAGTTGCTCAGTGCTGGTCTTCTCAATTCCGGGAATATATTGAAATTCCCCGCCGCTCCTCTTCCGGCATACACTATCGGCTATCCTAATAAAATGATTTGCGTTTTCGTTGACCTTTCGGGACGGGCGAGCTAAGTCTTCGCTCTGCCGAAACGAAACGCGGGTTTTGGGAACCCGGACCGCCGGCCAGGACGGCCAATTTCAAAATCCCCCCTGCCCCCTCCAGGATCGAGTCCGGGACAGGCTTTAGAAAAGGGGGGTTATTGGCAAAGTGCAGTATCCCGCCGATGCGGGAAGCCTCAGGTAAAACATGGTCATTGAACAACACCTTATTCAGAACAAGAAAAGACTTGCCAGGCAATGGTTCGATCTGCTGGCCGGCACATATCCTCTTCAAACGGTCCGATTGCTCAGAAAGGAAACCAACCAGTTCGCCAATCCGGTTGGACGCACTTTTCAGACGGCGATCGACGAGATACTGGATGAATTTTTCGGTCAAAACAGCGCGGAGGTCATGGGGCCGCTGCTCGACAAGGTGATCAGGATCAGGGCGGTGCAGGATTTTTCCCCATCGAGTTCTCTGGCATTCATTTTCGATTTGAAAACGATAGCCAGGGGGGTGCTCGAACAGGAGTCGGCCGCTGTGAGCCGGGAGGAGTTGTCCGATTTCGACCGGAAAGTGGACGCTCTGGCCCTGCTTGCGTTCGACGTATATGCACGATGCCGTGAAAATCTTTTCCAAGCAAGGATGACCGAATTCAAAAACATGACCAACAGGCTTCTCAAAAAGGCCGGCTTCGCAGTGAGCACTGAGCAGTGAGCAGTGAGCAGTGAGCAGAAGAAGAGAATGCCTGTGTGTTCACTCATCACTGCTCACCGTTCACTGTTTAGTTTGCGGATGAACTCCGGTTGGCAGTGAGTTTTTTTACTGTTCACCGCTCCTTTCGGCTAACAGCGCGCAACGCTCTGCCGCCTGAAGGCGGTAATTTGATCATACATTTTAGCAGGCTTTAGCCGCAGAAGAACAATGACCGACTTCCAGCTAAAGCCGGTAAGTGGAATGACCAAATTATTAATCGTTGCTGTCCCCCAGCCCCCGGTAAGAGGAGGGACCAGATTATGACCAGATTACCGTTCACTCTGGTAGAGGAGGTTTCGTAAATGGGCATAAGGTTTTCCCTAGCTGCAGTCGTTGCGCTCATTCTGGCTGCTTTTTTCGGGGTCAGGGCGGCCGGGCTCACGCACTTGTTCGGCGTAACCATGCCGTACCTGGCTATTTTGCTTTTTTTGGGCGGCGTCGTTTACAGAGTCCTCTGGTGGGCGCGCGCGCCCGTTCCCTTCGGGATTCCGACCACGGCCGGCCAGCAGAAGTCCCTGTCCTGGATAAAGCACAGCAGGCTTGACAATCCTTCCACCAAAAGGCAGGTCGTGGGCAGGATGATCCTGGAGGTGCTTCTTTTCCGCTCCCTTTTCAGAAACACCAAATTCGAGATGCAAAAAGGGCCCAAATTCTACTACCAGTGGGAAAAATGGCTTTGGCTCGCAGGGCTTGCCTTCCACTACAGTTTCCTGGTCCTCCTGATAAGGCATCTGCGCTTTTTCACCGAGCCGGTACCCTTTTTCGTCCATGATATCGAAAGACTTGACGGCATTTTGCAGGTGGGGCTTCCCGGCATTTACATAACCGATCTGATTTTCATGCTGGCGGTCACCTACATTTTGATCAGGAGGCTGATCATTCCGCAGGTGCGCTACATATCTCTTCCGCAGGATTACTTTCCCCTTTTTCTGCTCTTCGCAATCGGAACAACGGGCATTCTTACCCGCTATTTCATCAAGGTCGACCTGATCAAGGTCAAGCAGCTCGTCATGGGAATCATTGCCTTCAAGCCGGTCGTCCCTGAAGGGATCGGGGTCATTTTCTTCATCCATCTTTTCCTGGTGAGCGTCCTGTTTGCATACTTTCCTTTCAGCAAGCTGATGCACGCGGGCGGCATTTTTCTTAGCCCTACGCGCAATCTTCCCAACGACAACCGCATCAGGCGTCACGTAAATCCTTGGAACTACCCGGTAAAAGTCCACACTTACGCGGAGTATGAAGACCATTTCAGGGAAAAGATGGTCGAGGCAGGACTGCCTGTTGAAAAAGAACTGGACGAAGCCCCGGCTACAGCAAACCATTGAAAGCGAATTGAGCAATTCAGGGATTGTAGGAATTTAAGGGATTAGAAACAAATTCCCAAGTCCCCCGCTGACCCGACCTAAGGAGTTATACGCAAAATGGCTAAGGTCCCTAAAGCAAACGAACTGGCAGTAGAGCACGTGCTTCCCCAAACGGGATGGATGGACACCCCGGCCGTTTTCAGGCCTGGAAACTTCAGCTACCCCGGAAAGGCTAAAAACCTGGAAGTTGTCGGATTTCCAAACCCCAGGGAATGGTCTCCGCTAGATGAAGACTGGAAACTGCCCTCGAACTGGAAACAGATCATCCTGGAAGGCATCCGGGAACGGCTGGACAAATACCGCACGCTCAAGATATTCATGGATATATGCGTGCGCTGCGGCGCCTGTGCCGATAAGTGCCATTTTTATCTGGGCTCGGGCAACCCGAAGAACATGCCGGTCCTTCGGGCCGAACTCCTGAGGTCGGTCTACCGCAAGGATTTCTCTCTTGCCGGAAAGCTCATGGGCAAAATGGTGGGCGCCCGCGAACTTACCGAGGACGTCGTAAAAGAATGGTTCATGTATTTTTTCCAGTGCACGGAATGCCGGCGCTGCTCTCTTTTCTGTCCCTACGGGATCGATACGGCGGAGATTACGATTATCGGCCGTGAACTTTTGAACCTGATAGGCCTCAACATCGACTGGGTCCTGGGCCCCGTGGCCAATTGCTACCAAACCGGCAACCACCTCGGGATTCAGCCCCACGCCTTCAAGGACATGCTCGAGTTTTTCGTCGATGAAATCGAGGCGGTAAACGGAATCCGGTGCGAGCCGACTTTCAACCGCAAGGGGGCCGAGATCCTCTTTATCACTCCTTCGGGCAACGTTTTCGCAGACCCCGGCACCTATACACTCATGGGCTACCTGATGCTCTTCCACGAGATCGGGCTCGACTACACGTGGAGCACCTACGCCTCCGAGGGCGGAAACTTCGGGTTGTTCACCTCCCACGAAATGATGAAGCGCCTGAACGCCAAGATGTATGCGGAGGCCAAAAGGCTCGGCGTAAAATATATCATCGGCGGCGAATGCGGCCACATGTGGCGCGTCGTAAACCAGTACATGGACACGATGAACGGTCCGGCCGACTTTCTGGAGGTGCCCGTGTCCCCCATTACGGGCACCAGGTTCGACAACGCCGAGTCCACCAGGATGGTACACATAGTCGAGTTTACCGCAGACCTGATCAACAACGGCAAGCTGAAGCTCGACCCGAGCCGCAACGACAACCTGATCATGACCTTCCATGATTCCTGCAACACGGCGCGCGGCATGGGCTTTTTCGAAGAGCCGCGCTACGTGATCAAAAACGTGTGCAATAATTTCCACGAGATGCCGCCCAATACCATCCGGGAGCAGACTTTCTGCTGCGGGTCGGGGTCGGGTTTGAACAACGACGAGTTCATGGAGATGAGAATGCGGGGCGGGCTGCCCCGCGCCAACGCGGTACGCTACGTAAACGAAAAGTTCGGCGTGAACGCGCTTTCGTGCATCTGCGCCATCGACCGCGCGGCGATTACCACCCTGATGAATTACTGGGTGCCGGATGTAACCGTGTACGGAGTTCACGAACTGGTAGGCAACGCCCTCGTGATGGAAGGCGAAACCGAGAGGACCACCGACCTGCGCGGCGAGCCTCTGCCCGGAATGGAGGAGGATAGCGATAATGAAGATGTATGATGGAAAATATATCCTTGCCGGCCTGATCGTTTTCATCGTGCTGGCAACCTTCCCGGTATGGTTCAATCATGGCAGGGCCGCTCCGCCGCCCGAGCCCAAGCTCGATACGCCGGTCATCAAGCAGATGATCCACAAGCAGTGCGTTCTTCCCAAGGAAGAAATGATCACCACCCATATGAAGCTTCTAAACGACTGGAGGACGGAGGTCGTCCGGGACGGCAAAACAATGTATGTGGCAGCCGACGGCAAGACCTATGAAATGAGTCTTCAGAACGAGTGCATGAGGTGTCACTCGAACAAGTCTCAGTTCTGCGACCAGTGCCATAACTACGCCGGGCTACAGAAGGACTCCGATCCCTACTGCTGGAATTGCCACATTGCCCCGAAGGAGAATAAGTAATGGAAACTAGCAGAAGGAACTTTCTGAGGATCGGCGGCATTTGCGGTCTTGGGCTGGGGTGTTTGCGCATAGTCGAAGCGTTTGGCAAAACGGAAGCTACCCCTAAATACATTGCGAATCCGCAGGCGCTGACCGCCAAAAGGTGGGCCATGGCGATCGATATGAGGAAGTGCTGGGAAAAAGGGCCTCCGGGCTGCCAGGACTGCGTTCTGGCCTGCCACTCGACCCATAATGTTCCGGACATCGGGACCAAGAAAGAAGAGATCAAGTGGATCTGGGAAGAAAAGTACGAGAACACCTTCCCCGGTCAGGAAAGCGGTATGGAACCCGAAGCGATAAGGGACAAGCCCTTCATGGTGTTGTGCAATCACTGCAAGTATGCCCCCTGCACGCGGGTTTGCCCGACCCAGGCCACCTTCAAGAGGGCCGATGGAATCACGATGATGGACTACCACCGCTGCATCGGCTGCCGGTATTGCATGGCCGGTTGCCCTTTCGGCGCCAGGAGCTTCAACTTCAGGGACCCGCGCCCGTATATCAAGACGGAACTCAACCCCGCTTTCCCGACCAGGGACCGGGGCGTTGTCGAAAAGTGCAGCTTCTGCGATGAGCGGCTCGCGGTCGGAAAACTCCCGGCGTGTGTCGAAGCGTGCAAGTGCAAGGCCCTTTCCTTCGGAGATCTCGAAGACCCGAACTCAGATGTCAGGAAAGCCCTTGCCTCAAAGTTTTCAATAAGGCGCAAACCCGAGCTGGGTACAGAACCCGGCGTTTATTACATCATTTGAGCGTAGTCGTCAGTGGTCGGTGGTCAGTCGTCGGTGAAAGGCCCTTTTCTGACCACTGAAGACTGACGCCTGAAGACTTCTCCGAAGGAGACTGATATGCTTGAAAGAGCACTTTCCGGAAGCACAAGATACTATAAGCTGCTTGGGGTCCTGCTGGTCTTCATGGGGCTTGGCTTTGCGGCTTACCTGACTCAGTGGAACCGGGGTCTTACGATCACCGGAATGGGCAGGGACGTTTCCTGGGGAATCTACATCGCCCAGTTTACTTTCCTGGTCGGCGTCGCCGCCTCGGCGGTAATGGTCGTGCTTCCTTACTATCTGCACAACGTGAAGACGTTCGGAAAAATCACCATTCTGGGCGAATTCCTTGCCGTAGCTTCGGTCACCATGTGCCTTCTGTTTGTCATGGTCGATCTTGGCAAGCCGATGCGCCTGTTAAACATTGTGCTCTATCCGACGCCCAATTCGGTCCTGTTCTGGGACATGATCGTTTTGAACTGCTACCTGCTTCTGAACCTGTTCATCGGCTGGAACGTCCTCGAGGCCGAACGCAAGGGGACCCATTACCCCAACTGGGTAAAGCCGCTCATCTACATTTCGATCCCCTGGGCAGTCAGCATTCACACGGTCACGGCCTTCCTCTACGCGGGTCTTCCCGCAAGGCACTACTGGCTGACCGCCATCATGGCCGCCCGCTTTCTTGCCTCGGCTTTCTGCTCGGGTCCTGCGCTTCTGATCATGCTTGCCTACGTGGTGAAAAAATACACCAGATTCGATCCGGGGAAGGAAGCCATAGACAAGCTGTCGATGATCATGACCTACGCCATGCTGATAAGCGTTTTCTTCGTGGGACTTGAGTTCTTTACGGCGTTTTACAGCAATATTCCCGGCGAAATGGACTCGCTCAAGTACCTCTTCGTCGGCCTCCAAGGTCACCACAGGCTGGTCCCGTTCATGTGGCTTTTTGCGATACTGGCCGTAGCCGGGGTTGTGCTGCTTCTGCACCCCGATGTTCGCAAGAACGAAAAGATGCTCCTTGCCGCAGCCGCCTGCGTTTTCTTTTCCATGTATATTGAAAAAGGCTTGGGTCTTGTTGTGGCCGGTTTCATTCCAAACCCCTTCGACCAGGTTCGCGAATACGCGCCGACCATCCCGGAGATGATGATCGCGCTCGGGATCTGGGCAACCGGTTTCTTCGTTCTGACCGTGCTTTACAAGATCGCCATTTCGGTCAAAGAAGAGGTCGGAGCGTGACCCCCCCTGTCCCCCTCAAGGGGGGACAGGCGATGAACAGGTTGGCCCGTTGACAACATAGATCGGCTTAAGACAACAGGAAAGCCTGTGCCGTCCGGCGCGGGCTTCTTCGTTTTGGGAACCCGTAGCGGTTTGCAGTTCTCAAAACTGCTTCGGCCACTGTCTGGCTGCGTGCAGCACTCTCAGGACTTCAATGACATTGTTTTTCACACGGTAAGGAATGATGCAGGGAAAATCTACAATGATAAGTTCGCAAGTTCCCGCGAGCCTTGCCAGTCTACCGATTCCTGGATGTTTGGCGAGGCTGTCTACAGGGTTTCTAATGTGCGTCGGGACTTGACTGGCAGCACGGGGATTGTTGGCCGCAATATATTCTCGTATCCCGATAAGATCCAGAACAGCCTTGTCCAACCATCTCACCCGCATTTGGGCGGTTCCTTCTCTTGGCTTGAGCCCCAACTGTCGAGCCATTCGGCAATGTCATCGTGTTATATAAATTTTGCGCCTGGCTCATCAGCATCCTGGACCGCGTCCTTTATCTTCTGTATGTGCCATTCATTAGCTTCCAAGAACTCTTTAATAGCGTTGACTGCAAGAAACAAAGTCACACCCCCACAGAAAGAAATCACCCCTCGCCGGGTGTGGAATTTGTGATTAAAATATGCCCGCCTAAGAGGCCGCTCTAATGGACTCTTAGCAGATGCAGCGACCCGGCGGGGACATGGAGAAACGGCGAGAATGAGCGGGCGCCTTCCGTGCTCCGCGAAGTACATCGCTCAGGGCTGCCCGCCGCCGCCCTTCTCTATCGCGCAGTGTTGTTTATAAGTCTATCTTACAAGGGAGAATGGACGAGTGAAAACATACTACGACCCGCAGGATCTCGCAAAATTCGAAGAAATCGGCAAAAATTCGCCGGAACTGGCTAAGAAATTTTTCGATTATTATGGTGCGGTCTTCGCCGAAGGGGCGCTGACTGAGCGCGAAAAGGCGCTGATCGCCCTGGCAGTGGCGCATGCCGTTCAGTGTCCTTACTGTATCGATGCTTACACTGTGGCTTGCCTGGAGAAGGGGTCCAATCTCGATGAGATGACCGAGGCGGTCCACGTGGCAAACGCCATACGCGGCGGCGCATCACTTGTGCACGGCGTGCAGATGCGTAAAATTGCCGAGAAGCTCTCGATGTAGGGCTTGGGAACCGGGACCGCCGGCCTGACTTAATCCCACTCAAACCTTCGGCGGCGGGCGGCGGGACCGAGCGATTCCAGCTATGACTTTCAGAGAAAAACTTGAAAATCACGTACTCGAGTTGCGGCGGGGACAGGCCGCTGTATTGCAAATAAACGTGGGGTCCAGGTGCAATCTCGCCTGCCGCCATTGTCACCTCGAGGCCGGGCCCAACCGGCGGGAACTGATGAACGCCCGGACAATCGAGGCAGTCGTCACCTGCGCCCGCCGCCTGTCTTTTGGGACAATCGATATCACGGGCGGTGCGCCGGAGTTGCTGCCCGATCTTTCCGGGCTTATTGCCGAACTGGCCCCTCTGGCGCCCAAGCTGATCGTGCGGACCAATCTGGTCGCCGCTGCACGCCCCGAATTTGCCGATCTGATGGAACTCTACAGGCGGCACCATGTGTCGATAACGGCCTCCCTGCCTTCGACCAGCCCTATGCAGACCGATGCGCAGCGAGGCGCGGGAGTCTGGGAGAAAAGCATCTCCGCGCTCAAGCTGCTGAACGCACTTGGCTACGGCAGGCATGGCTCGGGACTGACTCTCGATCTGGTGGCCAATCCCACCGGGGCCTTCCTCCCCGCCAATCAGGCACAGGCGGAACGCAAGTTCAGGCACGACCTTGGGCGCAAACATGACATAGCCTTCACCAACCTGTTCACCTTTGCCAATGTGCCACTCGGGCGTTTCCGCGCCTGGCTGGAGGGTTCCGGAAATCTTTCCGCCTACCTCAAAAAGCTCGAAGACAGCTTCAATCCCTGCACCATCCCGCACCTGATGTGCCGAACTACCGTATCGGTCGACTGGCAGGGCTTTCTCTACGACTGCGATTTCAATCTGGCGGCCGGACTTCACCTATCCGGAAGCAGGAAACACATCTCGGAGCTTGCCGAACTGCCCCCGGAAGGGGCGCCCATAGCGGTTGACAACCATTGTTATGCCTGCACCGCCGGCTCCGGGTTCACGTGAGGCGGGAGCATCCTGGCGGCGGCGCCGCAGGCGGGATAGGCGCTTTCAATCCCTCAATTCGTTTTATTCCAAATTTTCCTCAACTTCTTCAGTGTTTGTGCCGATTCGCCGTACATCCCAGCTAACTTCTGTCCATCCGGAAACTCCCTGCGGGACGCAAACAGTTTTCCAATTCGTGAAGGAGACATTTGTCGTCCCGGATCAGATGGGGTCTCCGGACTGGCTCCGGGGTCCGGGGCAGGCCTGCCCTCAGCGACGGGGTAGTTTCAGGATGAACTCCAACCAGCGGACAAAATACAATACCCGTCAGACAAAAGAAGGAATTTTCACAGAATTGTTCTTGACTGTCCCTGCGCCATGGTTTATCTATCCGGCTGGTTGCAGCATAATGCCGGTTTAAGACTCATTCGGCTTTTAGCGCTGCACACTCAAAGATCTTTTCGAGGGCCTTACCCGGACCCCGAACAGGTTTTTCTCACAGCCCGCCAAAAGCGGGCTTTATCTTTTGTGGAGCATGTGTGAAAAAGGCCCTCAGCATCATTCAGATCGCAATTGTTGGCGGTATCATCGTTTACGGCACAGTATGCCTTTTTCGGGGCGACTTTGAAGGGGCCTATGCAACTTTCCCGTTTCTGCTCTTCTATTACGTCTGGTTCGTGGCAAGGAGGCGCCGAAAAAGTCTGGAAAATACCAAAGACCAATAGACCATTAGCCCTGGAAATTCGGGCCGCCCGCTGTCAAACCTTTTCCAGATAATATTCAGGATAAAGGGGGTAGGTGTCGTGAGAGGAATTCCGGCTGAGGAGTATCGATGGAACCCGATGCTCACAGAGAGGAAGAGCACAATCAAGTGCTAGAACGAAAAGCCTATGAGCCCGCCCGCTCTGAATCTTTCGGCGTCTGCCTGTGTGTCAACGCCAAGGGAGTTCAAGTCCTGAGTCCCCTGGCGCCTGGAGTCAACGTCGATGAACCAGTTGTTGACCTTATAATTCAACTCGCCAAAAATCTGCCCTTCCCGGACCGAGTCGCTGCCGCCAAGATACCGGGCGACCCCTCCGGGGGCAACATCCGGGCTGAAGGGAAAACAGTTTAAAGAACCTCCCCCTCCGGGGGCAAAATTAAAGGAGCGGCCTGAAACACTTTCGGACGTGCCCTTCCAACCTGCCCCAATGTCAAAGTAAAGGTCGGGGAGCAGCAACTGTTTATTGGCTTCCGCGTCGGCATGCACTCTACCATCTGAATCGAAGCGTCTAATGAGACTGTCGGTAAAATGGGAATAATCGGCCTTCACGTCGGCATCCGCCCCGAATGTCTGCGTCTTGGCGTAAGGTACCGAAGACACAGCGAAACAAAGCAGGACTGCAAAAAGTGATTTTCTTGTCATAATATTTCCTCCCCGGAAGACAGTTCAAGACAGGAATGTCAGACCCATTTTCATTGTAAACACAGCCGATGAGACACTCACAGTTTCCGGTCCGGAAAGCTGGAATAATACCAGCTAATCAAAAAAATTCTACCTTCAGATTCCATCAAGACAACGGGCGCTTCAAAAAATTTAAGCGCCTCCGCCCTTCATGAACAAAATGATATAATCGTGAGGATGACCGAAAAAACCAGGGACAGATTTGGCCTGTTTTCCCGAAGAGCCTCTGCCGCCCTGCAGCAAGTGGGGGATTCGGCTTTGGCCCAAAGCTGCTTCGAGTCTCCACATAGGGTCCGGCTATGCGAATCAGCAGGCGGGTAAAACTGATTGTTATCTGTGTGGCTTTGGCCCTTGCGGTTTCACGCTGCGGCAGGCCCCTGTTTCGCCATTGGATCCGTCTTTCCGCCGAACGCCCCGCTTTCGCGGCGCCGATCACTCAGGCCGTTCAAAGACCGATGGGGAGATGGTTTGTCCCCGCGTCCCGGCGTCATGAGATTAATGGCTGGGAGACCCGCAGAATTTCAAAAGTTTACCGGTGGGAATGGAAAAACTTGATTCGGGGTGGGAAATAGTCCAAATAGAAAGGTCCGAAGATATAAAGACATAGATAACCAGATTACCGTTTACTGCATTTTTTGGTTTTCGCGCCATCGGTTTTCATATAGAGTTCGGGCGCAATCAAGACGGGTGTTTTTATGAAAGTTTACATCGGAGCGGATCACGCCGGTTTTCCATTGAAGGAGCTTGTCGCCTCCTCTCTGAAAGAGTCGGATATCGAGGTAGTGGACGTTGGTACCAACGGTCCCGAATCGGTCGATTACCCGGTCTATGCCTTTCGAGTCGCACGCGCGGTACGGGGTGGTCTGGCAGATCGGGGTATCCTGGTGTGCGGCAGCGGAATCGGAATGTGCATAGCGGCCAACAGGGTCGCCGGGGTGCGGGCCGTCAATGGACGCGAGCCGTTCGAGGCGCGCATGAGCCGGCGTCACAATGATAGCAACATTTTGTGCCTCGGGTCCCGTTTTATCGGCGTTGACCTGGCACTCGAAATAGTGCGCGAATGGATAAAGGAGCCTTTCGAGGGCGGCCGTCATAAGAGGCGCATCGATCTGATCGACGAGCAGGGCGGCGAATGAACCATGCGCGCCTTGCCCTGAACCATATATCTTATAGGATTTATAAGCCCTATATCCATATTTCCCTTGCGGAGAGCAAAAATGACATTCCAGGAACTTATTCTTTCCCTTGACAAGTTCTGGGCCGACAGGGGGTGCCTGATCCAGCAGCCCTATGACCTCGAAGTCGGTGCGGGCACGTTCAATCCGGCCACCTTCCTGAGGGTGCTCGGACCGGAGCCGTATAATGTGGCTTATGTCGAACCGTCCCGGCGGCCTACCGACGGCCGGTACGGGGAGAACCCGAACCGGCTCCAGCATTATTATCAGTACCAGGTGATCTTGAAGCCTTCTCCCGCCGATTCGCAGGGAGTCTACCTGGAGAGTCTCAAGGGCTTTGGCGTCGACCCCCTGGACCATGATATCCGCTTTGTCGAGGATGACTGGGAATCGCCCACCCTGGGGGCCTCGGGCCTGGGCTGGGAGGTCTGGCTGGATGGGATGGAAATAACCCAATTCACTTACTTTCAGCAGGTCGGAGGCATCACCCTCAGCCCGGTCAGCCTCGAGCTGACTTACGGCCTGGAGAGAATCGCCATGTACCTGCAGGGTGTCAACTCCGTCTATGAGCTCATCTGGAGCGGTAACGTAACCTATGGCGACGTGCACCACCAGGGCGAGGTGGAATGGTCCCATTATAATTTCGAAGAGGCGAACGTGGCCATGCTGCTCGAGCTCTTCGGCATGTACGAGGCTGAAGCGCTGCGCATGAACGAGCGCGGACTGGTCCTGCCGAGCTATGACTACACGCTAAAATGCTCCCACGTGTTCAATCTGCTCGACGCGCGCGGGGCGATCAGCGTAACCGAGAGAACCAACTATATCGCCAGGGTGAGAAACATGGCGCGCAATGTGGCGCACGCCTATTACGCCCAGCGCGAGAAGATGGGATTTCCGCTCCTGAATAAGTTTTGAGTTTTGAGATACGACTAACAACTAAAAGCTCTACAAAGGTGATAGATGGCGAAGACTCTATATGTAGAGATTGGAACCGAAGAAATACCGGCCGGCTACATAGTACCCGCACTGGAATGGATGTCGGTGCGGATGGCCCGGTTTCTGGATGAAAACCGAATAGCGCACAGTGAACCCACGGTCGCCGGCACGCCTCGCCGGCTGGTGTTGAATGTGCCGGGAGTGGCCGAGTCCCAGCAGGCAGTCAAGACCGAGGTCATCGGGCCGCCCAAAAGCGCCGCATACGATGCTCTTGGTAAGCCCACCAGGGCCGCCGAGGGCTTTGCAAAAGGACAGGGAGTAAGCGTCGGGGACCTCACGATAAAGCAGACGCCGAAGGGTGAATACTTGTGCGTCTTTCGGGAGGAGGCGGGTCTTTCGGCCCGGGAACTCCTCGAGAGAATGCTCCCGGACTTCATTGCCAAAATTCCCTTTCCCAAGTCCATGCACTGGTCGAGCTATAATGTTACTTTTGCCAGGCCGGTTCAATGGATCGTGGCCCTGTTTGGACAAGAGGTCATGCAGTGCGAATACGCCCACGTGAGAAGCGGCAAAGATTCCATGGGCCACCGGTTCATGAGCCCCGTGTGGATCGAGGTAGATGACCTCGAGAACCATCGCGAAAATCTCAGGAAGAACTGCGTCATCCTCGACATAGCCGAAAGACGCGAACTAATTTGGCAGGGGGCGGATGCGGCTGCCGCGGGGGTCGGCGCCAAGGTGCTCGCAGACGATGAGCTTCTCGATGAAGTCACACAACTGGTCGAGTTCCCTCAGGCTCTCGTCGGGCATTTTGAAGACAAATACCTCGAACTGCCGCCCGAACTGCTGATCACAGTCATAAAGAAGCACCAGCGCTACTTTGCCGTAACGGACGACGCCGGCGCGCTGCTCCCGTATTTTGTAACCATCTCCAATACCGTTCCCAGGGATTTCGCACTGGTGGAAGCGGGCAACGCAAGAGTGGTGAGGGCGCGGCTCGAAGATGCCCGCTTCTATTACAGTGAAGATCAGAAGGTGCGCCTCGACGACCGGGTCGAGCAGCTCAAGGGGGTAGTTTTTCATTCGAAGATCGGAACAAGCTATGAAAAAATGGAACGCTTCAGCGAACTGGCCCTGATGCTGGCTGAGCGGGTTGCACCGGAGTGCGCGCCCGAGGTTCGACGCGCTGCATGGCTTTGCAAGGCCGATCTCGTGTCGGGCGTGGTAAGTGAATTTCCCGAACTTCAGGGGATAATGGGAAGAACTTACGCGCGGCTCCAGGGCGAACCGGAAGCGGTTGCAGAGGCCATCTACGAGCACTACCTGCCCAATCGGTCGGGCGGACCGATCCCTTCACGAATCGAAGGCTCGCTCATAAGCATCGCCGACAAAATCGACACCATTGCCGCCTGCTTCGGGGTCGGACTGCTTCCCACCGGTACAGCCGATCCGTTTGCCCTGAGGCGGCAGACGCTTGGAATCATTCGAATCGTACTGGAAACTCCTCTTAGAATTTCGCTCAGCCAGATCCTGGACAGGGCGCTCGCACTGCTTTCGACTAAACTCATCCAGCCGGCCGAAAATGTGAAACGCGACATAACGGCCTTTTTCGAAGGACGCCTCCACCATTACCTGGCAACTCTCGACGAGGGGTTCAGCCCCGACGTGATCGAGGCGGCTCTTTCAGTCGGGATAGACGATCTGCTCGAAGCTGTCGAAAGGACCAAAGCGCTTGCCCGCTTCACCGCAAGACCCGACTTCGGCGTCCTGGCGACCGCCTTCAAGCGGGTGGCCAACATCATCAGGGAACCTGAGACTGCCCCCGTTGATATCTCTCTTCTCAAAAACCCGGCAGAACGGCTTCTCCTGGATGAACTGGCAAAAGCCGAAGACGCGGTAGGCAGCCGACTGGCCCGGTCGGATTTTGCCGGAGCCCTGGGGTCCATGGCCGGTCTTAAACCCATGATCGATTCCTTCTTCGATTCCGTGCTCGTTATGGACAAGGACGACTCGGTTCGGCGAAACCGGCTTTCGCTGCTCACCCGGACCCGGGACCTTTTTGCCCGCATTGCGGATTTTCGCAAAATCCAAACGCCCTGACTGGACTTAAGATCGGGAGTACTTAGTTTTACGAATGTTAGGCAGCGGAGAACAGCTCGCCTATGACAATTTTCTTTCCGCTGTCTTTTAAGATGTCGTATTTCCGATCTCTTTCAGAAGGGGTTCGTAATGCTGGATAAACGCTCACTGCATATGAAAGTACAGGAACAGGCCGATTGCTTCGCCACCACCGACCCGCTAAGTGAAATGGCCGGTCTGGTCAAGGAGCAGGATCCCGAAGAGGGCGCCATCAAATGGATTGCCCTGGCCGTTTTGCATGGAATTGACAGAAACGCTGAAAAAATCTCTCTTCGCCGCAATGCCGACGGAGGGGTCTCGGTAATCGCAGAGTACCGCAAATCCGAACTGCCCATCCCCCCGTTGCCGATCGGGCGGAAAGTTTTCGATGTGGTAAAGGAAATTACCCATATCGATGGAGATAAAGGGCAGGTGCCCGTTGCGATCGGCATTCGCGACAGCAGCATAGAGCTTGACATGAAGCTCGACCGCAACGGCGCGGAAGAAGAAGTTGTCTTGAAGTTTCCCGATTAGGCGGCGTGCGGTGGGACCGCCAGCCGGGATGGCCAAGCCTGGAACGCCGCAGCCTGGGCATGTGCCGGGGGCGGCGGCGAGCCCCAATGTTGTGGTGTAAGTCCTGTGGCAACGATGGCGAGCCCAGTTCGTCGTTGTGGTGGGGCGGGATCGGAATCCGCTCGGCGAGCCAGTGTCCGTCCGGAAACCCGGCAGAACCTCTGGAGCAATCGGCTCCCGGTCCCCCTTTTTATAAAGCGGGATTTGGGGGGTTCTTAATATAGGCGGCGTGCTGGGCACAGGGTCACGACTCCGTTGCGCTCCCACGGCATTCCGCCTGTTTTCGGCACCCCTGTCGGTGGGCCTCGTTCAGCCCGCCCACTCACCCGCGGCGGCAGGCGGGCCACCCTCGGAAAATGTGCCGCACGCAGTAACCCAACTGATTGCGCTCAGCAGGTTTTCCGGCCCGTCGCGTCCCGCATTCGAAGCAATAAAAATGTCATTTAATCCTGGACTCCTTTTTTGCCTTCTTTTCGGCCTTCTTTTCCTTCATGGTCTTCGACGGTTTCTTCTTCCCATCTTTTTTGGTATCCATGCTCTTGCTCATGACGTTCACCTCGCCTTTTGCGCCTTTTTTCACTCCCGGGAAGTCCACAACAGGTTATATGTTGTCTCTTCCGCTCCCTTTTCGAGCTGGATGGTCACCTGGAAAACCATTTTATCCTTCTGGAAATTGATGAGCTTTATATCTTCCTGCTCTGCCTGAAAAGCGAGCTTCCAGCCTTTTGCCGCCATGGCTTTCTTGTAAAAATCGGCGATGGCGTCGCCGCCGGCCTTGACGGTGGCGACGAGCATGGCATGATTGGTCATATCGATCGCCTGCCGGACTGTAGAACCTTGATAAAGGGGCATGTCCCTGAGTTTTTCCGGAACCTCGACCGCGAAAGCCCGACAGCCGTCAAAAAGAATGCAAAGTGTACACGCAACCGCCAACGCCAATATTCTCCACCTTTTCTCCATGTGTATCTCCCCTCCTGGCCGATGGAAACCGAAACACCCTACCGGGCGCTACAAGGCAGACTGCTGCCCGACTGCCGGATGATGATCGCCCTTGCTCCCGCCAAGAGCAACGGACCTGCGGCCTCAGCGGCGATCACAGACCTTCTATCAGCATATACGTATGGAAATCAACCGGGAAGATCACAGCGCATAGCCGCAACCAAAAAGATTCACCGCAGAGGCAACCAATAGAACAAACAAGAAAATGCCGGATAGTAGCACGGAGAATATCCTAATTTTCTGAAATCGCTTTCTATGGGTGCCCGCGAAGGCAGAATAACAACTTTCGAACAACTATGAATTTCATTTGACGAAAAGGAATCGATTTTATAGAAAAAGACCCTTAGGACAGTGCCCGGACGGTGACCTTCGGATGCACCGTTATAATAGCCCGAACTCGGCGAGATCTGCGTTTCCGAATGGGCTGCGCACCCCTATTGCGGAAAAGACTATGTGCGGGTCGAGACGAGCAGAGAACCATTCGAGCGAAAACAGCCAGTTGTAAGGCGCAATTTCCGGACCCTACCTTTTCCAACTGCGGAACCTCTTCAAAGGAGTCAGGTTCATGAGCGATCAGTATGATGTCGAGTTGACCCAGGACCATATTATTCTTCGAGACATGGTTCGCAAATTCGCAGACAAGGAAATAGCACCATTTGTCGATCAGGATGAAAAAGAGCATCGTTTCCAGCGGGAACTCATCGAGAAGATGGCGGAACTCAATCTTTTCGGCTGCCCGATCCCGGAGCAATACGGCGGGAACGACATGGGCTACCTAGCCCACGCCATAGTAACCGAAGAGATCGGCAGAGTGTCGGGATCCCTCAGAGTCGCTTTCAACATGCAGACCATGGGGACAGCCATGTCCATCCTCAAATGGGGCAGCGACGAACTCAAAAAGAAATACATTCCGGAACTCATGTCCGCCAGGATGCTGGGCTGCTTTGCAATGACCGAGCCGGATACGGGTTCCGATACCGCATCCATGGCCGCCACTGCGGTAAGGGATGGAGACAGCTACATCCTCAACGGCCGAAAGATGTGGATCACCTGGGCGCCTGTTGCCGACATGTCGATCATATTCGCGATGACGAACAAGCCCGCAAAACATAAGGGGATGAGCGCCTTCGTCGTAGATATGCATTCGCCGGGCGTGTCCACTGTTACGATCCAGGATAAACTCGGCCTCTGGGCCTGCCCGACCGGTGAAATAATCATGGAGGACGTCAAAGTCCCGGTGGGCAACCTCCTTGGTGAGGAAGGACAGGGCTTTGTCTACCTCATGCAGGAACTCATCAGCACGCGGCTTTCCGCCGCCGCTGGGGCCGTTGGAACCTGTCAGGCGGCCCTGGACGAGGCGGTCAAGTACGCCAATGAAAGGAAGCAGTTCGGCCGCCCGATCGCGGAATTCCAAATGGTGCAGGAAGTTATTTCCAGGATGGTCGTTGAAACTGAGGCCGCAAGAGCGCTCACCTGGAGATGCGCTATTCAGAAAGACAGCGGTATGACCAATAATATGAGAGAGACCGTGCTGGCCAAATTTTATGCATCCCGGGCCGCCGATGAAGTCCCAAACCTGGGCCTGGAGGTCTTGAGCGCATACGGGTATTCCAATGAATATCCGATAGCGCGAATCCTTCGTGACGGAAAGGTATACAAGATTCTCGAAGGGGCCACGAACATCATGAAGATGATCATCGCGGCGGATGCGCTGGGGTTGAAAAAGGCCAACAGATAAGGCCGGGGCACAGGTCCATCCTGGCTGGTTTCCGTTCGGAGCCCAAAGGGTCTTTTTCCGGCCCGGATCAAATGGGGTCCGGGGCAGACCCTGGCGGTAACGATCATAGGATCTCGCGGAGCGTGATTTTTCTCACTCCCCCGCGCAACCCGTCGATTTGCCTGCCTTGACGAAAAACCCCTTTTCGAGATATTTAAGCGAATCCTGGTCAGAAACCGCCGCTGTGCTTCATCCGGTGTTTCCAGATAGAAATATTGGGAGCAGATCGCAGGTGGGGAGCCTCGCTAAGCGAAGCGCAGCCCACCAGCACTTTTCGAAACAGTTATTCATGTCCCTTTGGGACACCCTGAAACCATGAAAAGACACGCCAATCACCCTCCTTTCCTAAAGGGGGGCAGGGGGGATTTTGAGGTTCCAGGGTGGAACTTTTCGAAGCAGCTTTTCACGTCCCTTCGGGACACCCTGAAACCATGAAAAGGTTCTATAGATATGCTATTTTGCCCTTTAGCTAAATGATGGAAGCAGGCCGTCTCTCTGTGATGCCATGAGCTCGCGTAGCAGCATGGCCCGGACATCGCTTCGAACCCGAAACTGTTGCCATCCCATTCGGGATGAGCACGCGAAGCAGAATGATTTTGTTCCGATGTCCTCCAGCGTTTAGTATCACAACAAAAAGGGAGCACAGTATGGAGCCGATCTACACGAGTTGTTGCGGTCTTGACGTGCACAAGAAGAGCATTCAGGCATGTGTGCGTCGCATCGGTAAGGATGGGAAAATCCAACAGGAGATCCGTCCGTTCGGTACGATGACACAGGATATCCTTGCTCTTGCCGATTGGCTTTCCCAAGAGGAGGTCACCCACGTAGCTATGGAATCTACCGGTGTCTACTGGAAGCCCATCTACAACATTCTTGAGGGCAGATTCAACATCTTGCTGGTAAACGCAAGGCATATCAAGAATGTCCCCGGAAGAAAGACCGATGTTAAAGACTGCCAGTGGATTGCGCAGCTTCTCCAATGTGGGCTTCTTAAGGGCAGCTTTATTCCCGATAGGGCCCAGAGGGAGCTTCGGGACCTGACTCGTCACCGTTCCAAGTTGGTTGACCAGAGGGCCTCTGTGGTAAATCGGGTTCACAAGGTTCTGGAGGATGCCAACATAAAGCTCGGGGCTGTTGCAACAGACATCATGGGCAAATCTGGAAAAGACATGATTCGGGCTCTTATTCGAGGCGAAAACGATAGCGTTGAGATTGCCGAGTTGGCTAGAAGGCAACTCAGGGGGAAAATCCCACAGCTTCGCCTTGCTCTCGAAGGGCATGTCACCGACCACCATCGGTTCATGCTGGACAAGTTGATGGACCAGCTTGATTATCTGGACAGGCAGATCGATGAGTTCAGTCAAAGGATCGAGGAGGTGAGCCGCCCTTTCGCGGAGGCCATTGAAGAGGTGGCGCGCCTTCCCGGTTTTGAAAAGCGTGCTGCTGAGAACACGATAGCAGAGATCGGTTGCAATATGGACCAGTTTCCCTCGGACAATCACCTCAGTTCGTGGGCTGGGATCTGTCCGGGAAGCAACGAAAGCGCCGGCAAAAGAAAGAGCGGCAAAACGACCAAGGGAAGCAAATGGCTCCGCGCCACTCTTGCCCAGGCAGCCTGGGCCGCGTCGAGGAAGAAGAACTCCTACTTCCACGCCCAGTACGGCCGCCTGGCTGGCCGAAGAGGGAAAAAGCGAGCGGTGATCGCTGTTGCTCATTCTCTCCTCACTGTCATCTATTATGTGCTCAGGGACCATGTTGAATACAAAGACCTTGGTCAGGACTATTTTGACAAACTAAACTCAAAACGACTCGTGCCCTACCTCGTAAACCGGCTAAAAAACATGGGCTACGAGGTAAATCTCGTGCCGCTCGAAAGTGCGGCCTAAAGAACTTTTCGAAGCAGAAGATTAACCTGTGAAAAATTGGAGCAGCATATGAGAGAGGTGGTCATACTGGGGGCAACCAGGACTATTGGCGGCCAATTCGGAGGATCGTTGCAAAATCTCACCGCCCCGGAGCTTGGCGCCGTCGCGGTCAGGGAAGCTGTGAAACGTTCCGGAATCACACCTGAGGTTATCGATCAAACCGTCTTCGGGAACGCCTGGCAGGCGGGGGTAGGACCCAATGCGGCAAGGCTCAGTTCGGTCATGGGCGGTGTCCCTGTCGAGGTCCCTGCGGTCACGGTCAACGTCCGCTGCGGTTCGAGCATTCAAGCTTTGATTTTCGGTGCTCAGGCAATCAAGGCGGGGGACGTCGATACCGTCCTGGTGGGCGGCACCGAGAGCTCGAGCCAGATACCTTACGGACTACCACGGGCCCGCTGGGGCTACCGCATGGGCGACGGCCAGTTAATCGACCTGATGCACAAGGACGGGTTCCGATGCCCGCTCGGCGGCGGTCTCATGGGTGAAATCACCGAACGGCTCGCCGAGGAAAGAGGCATTTCCAGACAGGAGCAGGATGCTTTTGCCGCCGAATCTCACAACAAGGCCGAGGCCGCTGTCAAGGCGGGAAAATTCCTCGAAGAAATCGTCCCGATTGAAATCAGGGGGAAAAAGGGCGAGCTCATCAGTGTCGCCGACGAAGAAATTTACCGCAAAGGAATCACCGCCGAGAGTTTGAGCAAATTGCCGCCGGTTTTCAAAAAGGGTGGGACCATAACGGCTGGCAACGCATGCGCACTGTGCGATGCGGCATCCGCCGTGGTGCTTATGGACAGAGCGAAGGCGCAGTCCATGGGGCTGAAACCCATGGCGCTGCTGCGCGGCTATTCGTTTGTGGGGGTCGACCCCGGGCGCTTCGGCATATCGCCCGTGAAAGCCATCCCGGCGGCGCTCGAAAAAGCCGGCCTCAAGCTCGGCGATATCGACCTGATCGAACTAAACGAGGCATTCGCCGCCCAGTATATTGCCTGCGAGCGGGACCTCGGCCTCGACCGCTACAAAGTCAATGTCCATGGAGGGGCCATTGCCCTGGGGCATCCGGTTGCCGCTACGGGCACGAAGCTGCTCACCACGTTGCTCTATGCGATGAAGCAGCGCAATGCGGCCCTGGGGACCGTGAGCATGTGCATCGGCGGAGGCAATGGTGTGGCTGCGGTTGTCGAGCGACTGAACTAACTTGTGAATTCAGGAGATTTAAATATGGCTGTAAAAAAAATTCTCGTCGTCGGATCTGGAAACATGGGAGCAGGGATTGCGCAGCTCTGTGCACAGCAGGGTTTCGAAGCGGTGATTACCGATATCAGCCTGGATCTTTCCATGAAGGCCAAAGCCCGCATAGACAAGGGCCTGCAGAAAAGGGTCGAGCAGGGGAAGCTGGCCGAAGATCAAAAAAAATCCATTATTTCACGCATCTCGACTGCGGGTGATCTAAGCCCCGCCCGGGAATGCGATTTCGTAATCGAGTGCGTCCTGGAAGACATCCAAATAAAGAGGAAAGTCTTTGCGGAGTTGGACAAGCTTGCCCAGCCGCATGTCATCCTCGCCACCAACACGACTTCGCTCTCTATCAGTGCGATGGCCGAGGCCACAAAGCGACCCGACAAAGTGGTCCAGATGCATTTTTTCAATCCACCCACGATAATGAAGCTGGTCGAGATCATGCCAGGCGTGAAAACCTCTTCGGGGACCCTGACTGCAGCCGAAGCGCTGGCAAAACAGCTCGGCAAGGACCCGGTGGTCTGCAGAAATGAAGCCCCCGCAGGGATTGTCAGCCGGGTCCTCGGACAAATGCTCAACGAAGCCACGTGGCTGGTGGCATCCGGGGTGGCGGCGCCCGAAGACGTCGATAAAGCCATGAAGCTCGGGGCCAATCATCCGATGGGGCCGTTCGAGCTGATCGATCTTATCGGCCTCGATGTGCATCGGGCAAAAATGCAAACCCTGACCACCGTTTTGAACGATCCCCGATACAAACACCCCCAACTCATCGACCGGATGATTGTCGAAGGCCGCCTGGGCAAGAAAGTGGGCAAGGGTTTCTACACATACGAAGATGGGAAATGATGTTTGAAAACGTCAAACTCTAATATGAGGGCGCAATTGCTCTTCTGACCGTCAACCGGCCGGAGAAACGCACGCCCGGGTTCGAGGGCAGATAGCCCGGCAAGCGGTTCGGGCGGCTTGATCCAGTGGGGCTGTGTGCCTCTGCTGGACTTTCTGACAGATACCGGCCGGGGTCCGGTCTCCTCCATCCGTTCCGGGTCCCGGCCTTTCTCTGAGAGAATGACAAACCGTCTTCCTGCCGATGATCGGCTTCCCGAGCAAGCTCGTAGTGTATGGGTCGGAGCAGTCCGAAAGGGGGTAATGTATGGACCGTAGAGGCAAAGTACTGAGTTTATCGGAGGCCATCGAGCGATATGTACACGATGGGGCCTTGATCTCATTTGGCGGATTTTCCGCTACCCAATGCCCGATGGCAGCAGTTCACGAAATCATTCGCCGCAGGATCAAGAACCTTCATGTCGTGGCGGCTTCCAATGGTCAGGCCGTTGATGAATTAGTCGGCGGCGGCTGTGTCGAGGGCATTGAAATAGCCTACGGCGGCAACGGCAGGTTTGCTTCGACCTGCATTCGCTTCAGAAAAGCTGCCGAACGAGGCGAAATCAAGGTAGAGGATTACTCGAATTACCAAATGACCCTGAGGTTCTTGGCCGGCGCGATGGGTGTTCCTTTTCTTCCAACCTATAGTTCCCTGGGAACGGACATCATTAAAAAGTGGAGATACAGCGAAGGAGACAGACTCGAAAATCCCAGGCTGGCTCCAAAGAAAATTATCATCCTTGATAACCCGTTCAACACCACCGGCAAGGTAGATCAGTTGGTGCTCGTGCCTGCTCTGCAGCCGGATGTCAGCATTATCCACGCTCAAAAAGCCGATATCCGGGGCAACGTTCAATTAATGGGCCTCTACTTTGCGGACATCGAACAGGCCAAAGCTTCAAAAAACCTGATAGTAACCTGCGAAGAAATCGTCGAAACCGAAGAGCTTAGAAAAGACCCTGAAAAGAATCATATACTCAGTTTCCAGGTGAGCGCCGTGGTTGAAATTCCCTGGGGCGCCTACCCTTGTGCCTTGTTTGGATACTATGACTACGATCCCTGGTTCTTGCGCGACCTGTATCAAAAGGTGGCGAAGAACGACTCCGAATGGCAGGGCTATCTCGATAAATACGTCTACGGGACCAAAGATAGACAGGAGTTTTTGGAATTGATCGGCATGGACAGGCTTCAGACTTTACGGGCCGATAAGGAAGCCGGATACAATTTAAGTTTAAACCGGAGGTGAGGATAATGGCTCAGTACGGCCTTCAAGAGATGATGGCAATTATGGCGGCAAGAGAGGTCAAGAACTCCGACATTGTTCTGTGCGGTACGGGAATAGCTATGATCGCCGCTATAGCCGCCAAGAAAATTACTGCTCCGGATGTGTCGATTTTTTTCGAAACGGGAGCCGTAGACGTTCAGTTTGCGCAAACACCTTTGAGTCTGGCCGATCCAAGAGTGATGCAGAGGGCGATACGCCTGGCGGGGTTGGCCGAGTCCTTTAACATTATCCAGAATCGAACTACCGGGCGCAACGTCGTAAGCATCCTCGGCGCTGCCCAGATTGACATCTATGGAAATTTGAATTCCACGGCCATAGGAGATTTCCGGAAACCGACGGTGCGTTTCAGCGGGAGCGGCGGAGCATGTGACATAGGGTCTCTGGCCGGTCAATTCTGGGTCTTCATGGAATTAGGGAAACAGAGGTTCGTAGAAAAGGTTGATTATTTAACCACTCCCGGTTTCCTGGATGGAGCAGGAGCGCGTGAAAAGGTCGGATTGCCCGGCGGCGGCCCTACACTGGTCATAACCAACAAAGCTTGTTTCCGTTTTGATGAAACGAGCAAGAAAATGTACCTCGATTGCTGCTATCCGGGCTTTACTCCGCAAGCTATCCAGGAGGAAATCGGTTTCAAGATCGATTTGAGCCGGGCAACCGAAGCGAAACCTCCAACCGAACATGAACTGCACATTCTTCGAACACAGTGCGATCCCGATAGAATGGTTCTAAAAAGTTAGTGTTCAGCCCAAGCCGACTCCGGCGAGTGGTCCAAGATGCACTCAAATTGTTATGGATCTCACAGGAGGCAATTTATGACAGCGATGACGACGGGCCATTTTATTGGAATGGTTGTCACATTATTGGTCGTTGTCGGTTCAGGCATCTATGCCGGAACGAAAGTCAAAGACGAAAAAGACTTTTCGGGGGCCGCACGTAAAGCCGGGTCGGCAGTAGTTGCAGGAACTATCATGGGGACCCTGGTAGGTGGAGCATCCACCATAGGTACTGCACAGTTGGCATTCCGATACGGTCTGGACGCCTGGTGGTTTACGCTGGAGCGGGGATCGCCTGCCTGTTTTTGGGGACCTTAAGTTTGGCGGAATAAACGGCGTATACCAGGCATTCCTGAGCACTTCCCCTGGTTTTCTATGTTTGGCCGCGGCGTTTCACGGGATCTTGCCGCCGGGTTCTCGCTGGTGGTCGGCGTGCTCTCTACTCAGACTTACATTCAAGCTGTTCTATCGGCCGGGAGTTTCCGTCATGCCCGCACGGGCGCATTGATTTCGGCATTTTTTATTCCACCGGTCGGTATTGGCGGCATACTGGTCGGCCTCTATATGAGATCGCATTTAGCCAGCTTCCCGGGGTTGAAATCCGGCGATGTTTTACCGGTCGTCATTCTGCACTTCATGCCGCCGCTGTTCGGCGGTGTGATCCCGGCCACCTTGATCGTCGCTGTGGTGGGAACCTGGGCCGGCTTGAACCTCGGGATTTCCACCATGCTTACCCGTGATATCTACAAACAGTATATCGACAGGAAAGCCGACGATAAAAAGGCGCTGCTCGTACAAAGGGTGTTGATACTTTGCCTTTGCGCCATCACTATCGTAGCGGTCAGCAGCAATGCAGGCGGTTTGATCCTCGGATTCTCCTTCCTTTCCATGGGACTGCGAGGTTGCAGCGCTCTGTTCCCATTGCTGGGAGCGATGTTCATCAAACGCTTTGTTACCCCGATTGCAGGTATATCGGCTGCGATATTGGGGCCATTGACCGACGTCGTATGGCATTTCCTTTACCCGAAAGGATTGGACCCGCTGTACCCGGGACTTGTGGTTAGCGCAGGCGTTCTTCTTGCCTTGAGCATGTTCACCCGTAAGAAGCCCGGTGTCGAAGCAGCGGTCAGTGCCGGCATCGAGTAAAATAGCACGCAGGCATGTGCATGACATGCGATTAGTGCCGGTGCGATGATGCTTGACATGTCTATCACGGCCCCGGGCTCGCTTTGCCCCTCCGATCTGCTGCGAGTCGTTATCACGCACAATCCGGGGCAGCCTGTTCTCCCGCGAGTGTGGCTGCCCCGGATTGTGTCCACCCTGCCAAAAACCCGGGTTGCAGCCCAGCCTGGTATAATGAGAACTCTCTTACCGCGGCTGACCAGGAACACCTCAAATATAAGCTCATGCTTAGTTGCATTTGTCCCGGGATCATACCGGCTCCTTTTCCCCGCGTCCGTATTTATCTGCGGCTTCCAGGTGCCGTTTTGCAAGGCTGAACCAATTCATGGTATACTCTTGCCAGATTAAAGCGAACTGAAGGAAATGGGAATTCAGGAATCCGGTTTTGATCCCCCTTACCGAGGAGGAAGAGGATGCGGCCCGGGGCACTCAGGGCGAGAATTACGGCAACAGTGATGGCTGTCGCGGCGCTGTGGGCGACCTGCGCTTTCGCCGCCGGCACGGCCCGGGTCAATGAGGATTTAGCCGCAGCGGCAATGGGCGGCGATGCGGCTGCGGTCAAGAGATTGATCGCCAAGGGAGCCAGGGTCGATGCCAAAGACAAGTTCGGCTGGACCGCCTTGATGCTTGCCTCCCAGGGCGGCAAACTGGAGGTGGTGAAGGTGCTGACGGATGAGGGCGCCGACGTCAATGCCGCTAACAGTTTGAGTGGCATAACCGCATTGATGATCGCCTCCCAGAATGGGCACAGCGAGATAGTCAAAGTCCTGCTCGGCAAGGGGGCTGAGGTCAATGCAACCAACAAGGACGGCTGGACCGCGTTGGTGACTGCATCCTGGAACGGCTATAGAGAGGTGGTGGAGGCGCTGATCGCAGGCGGGGCCAACGTCAATTTCAAAGACAAGGACGGCGAAACCGAGTTGATGGCCGCTTCCCTGAGGGGCCACGCCGGGGTCGTGCAGTCCCTGATCGCCAATGGGGCTGATGTCAACGCCAAAGACAAGGAGGGATCAACCCCGTTGACGCTCGCCTCCAGGTACGGCCACCGCGACGTTGTGAAGGCGCTGGTGGCAGGCGGGCAGGTCGATGTCAACGCTCGGGACAACAATGGCTTGAGCGCTTTGACCTTTTCCTCCCGCTACGGCCACCTTGAAACCGTGCAGGCGCTTCTGGACGCGGGGGCCGAGGTCAATTCGAAGGCCAATAACGGCGCAACCCCGTTGATTTTTGCCTCCATGAGGAGCTATGGCAAGGTTGTAGAAGCGCTGCTCGCCGGCGGCGCCGATGTCAATGCCGGGGCCGATGACGGCGAAACCGCCCTCATGGCGGCCTCTCAGAACAGCAGCCCGGAGGTCGCACGGGCGCTCCTCGATAAAGGCGCCAAGGTGGGGGCAGCTAACAAGGATGGCTACACCTCCCTGATGATTGCCGCCCAGGACGGCCAACTCGAGGTCGTCGAAGCACTGCTCGAAAGGGGGGCCGAAGTCAATGCCGGGGACAAAGATGGCGTAACCGCGCTGATGCTCGCTTCCCAGAATGATCACCAGGACGTCGTGCGGGCGCTGCTCGACAAGGGGGCCGATGTCAATGCCAAAAGGAACGACGACCGGACCGCTTTGATGGCCGCTTCCTGGAACGATGACCGGGAGATCGTCACCTCGCTGCTTGAAAGGGGGGCCGAGGTCAATGCCAGGGCCAATGACGGCGAAACGGCGCTCATGGTTGCCTCCGGCAGCGGCAACCTTCAGGTCGTGCAGACGCTGCTCGACAGGGGCGCAAAGATTCATACCAGGATGAATGAAGGCTTTACCGCGCTTCTAGTTGCTTCCATGCTTGGCAACCGTGATGTCGTGCAGGTGCTGCTCGAAAGGGGCGCTGAGGTCAATGCCGCCAAGCAGGACGGCGCAACCCCCCTGATGCTTGCCGCACAGGACGGCCACAAGGGAGTGGTGGATGTGCTGCTCGCCAGAGGAGCGCAAGTAAATGTCAGGGACGACAAAGGCGTTACGGCCCTGATGCTTGCCTCCCGAAACGGCCGCCTGGAAGTCGTAGAGGAACTGCTTGACAGAGGGGCGCAGATCAACGCTAAAGACAAGGATGGCGCAATCGCATTACAGCATGCCTCGCGGTATGGCCACAAGGGGGTCGTGCGGCTGCTGCTCGCCAAGAAGGCCGACGTCAATGCCAGGGACAACGACGGCCAAACGGCCCTGATGCTTGCCTCGAAGGACGGCTACCGCGAAGTCGTGCAGATGCTGCTCGCCAAAAAGGCCGAGGTCAATGCGAAAGACAAAAACGGCCAGACCGCCCTGATGCTTGCTTCCCGGGGCGGCCACCGCGAGGTAAGGAAACTCCTCCAAAGAGCGGGAGCGAAATAGAGAAGCAGAAGCGGGAAGCGTAAAGCGAGGAGCGAGGGGCAGAAAATCTCAGACAGGTCTTCCGCCTAATGGCGATAATTTGATCATACCTTTTAGCAGGCTTTAGCCGCAGAAGAGGAATGACCAAATTAAACAGGATTTACAGGGTTTGCCGACCATAATTATTGAGGCGTTCGACTGAAGACGCACTCAGCAAAGTGCATGGCCTTCTCCCATCCCTAAATACATAACTGGACAAGATGTCATGATGTCGGCATGATCGAGAAGCGTTCGCGCCTTTTCAACAAAAGGCGCTGCTTGCGGGGTCAAGAGAATGTGAAAAGCCCCGTTTTCTCCCAAAACATTCCCCTTTCCGGCTGCTCTTTTTTCGTTTCCCGCTTCCCGCGTATCTTTTTGTCGACTAAAATCACGCAGCAAACGTCTAAGCTTTTCAAGTAAACAAATACTGTGTTCATCGAAGAATTGCCGGTGGGCCTGACGCCGCCGAAAAACTGACTGGTGGACGCGGAGATGGGGAGGGACGCAATAACTGACGCGGAGAGGGCAGGCAGGCTTTTGTCCCCGCGTCTAGCCCCGAGTCCCGCGTCCCCGTGTCATGAAATGGGGGAAGGACTAACGTGATAAAGCGCGCGGCTATTATAGGCATTGGAACGGTTTTACTGGTCATTGGCCTTGCGGGTCTGGGCCTTTTGCAGACCGGGGTGATTTATCCTTCGGCATCGACCGAGTCAGTCAGCCTGCCCGAAGTCAACCCGCCCGAGCAGGCTGCGGGAAGCGACCAAGGGTCCCAGGGTCCGGTGAACCAAACTGCGCAGCCACCCGCACCTGCGGGGGGACCCCCGGATAGTGGTCCGGGGCAGACTTCGGCTCAAGTCGAGCAGCAACCACCATCTGGAGGCCCACCGTCCGAAAAACCGGTCCCGGTCCCGCAGGCAGAAAAGGGCGAGCGCTATTATCCGAGGCAAGATCAACTTGCGCAACCCCAACCCTCCACTGCGCCGCCGGAGGCGGCCGCCCAAAAGCGGAAATTCGACGAGAAGCGGTTCCAGGCCCTCCTTAAACCCGAATCGACACATTACACCCGCAAATCCGAAGCGAAACGCTATGCCCGCAACGCGCCTTCGGCTCGCACCGTGCAGCCCGTTGTGATCAGGTTCAATTTCTATCCGGCGCAGAATCGCCGGCTCGATGTGGCGCGGGTGCATCTGGGTGACAAAATAAGGGTGAAAGTGCGGAGGGTCGGACAGGTGGACCGCAGGGTTTACTTCACTTTTTCAAAGAGTCTCAATTCACCGCGGGGCGCGGTTTTAAAGCTGGAGACGGTGTGTTCGTTCGAGCGCCCGGTCATATACCGGCCCGATCGGGGCTACTATGTGATCGAGATAAAAATCTATCCGAACAACCGGTGGAACATCACGCCGAGGAGTTTCGTATGACCAGATTCTGTCTTACCCTGGTGTTTTCGGCTGCCTCTTTGACCGGATTCGGCCTGATTCTGTATGGGATGCTGGCCGGGTCTCGCCGAAATCGAGGCTCCATCGACGGTGGGTGTGTGGCGCTCGGTTTTTCTGACTCTGCCGAAGAACCCGGTGTCGGGATCATCGATTTGGATATGGGTCACGAAGGCTTGAAGCACAGGGAAAAAGAGCCTTTCGACCCGAATAAACACAAACCCGAGCCTATCGGGTCGAAGAAAAAAACTTCCTGAGAGTCTGAGGCAGGGACCGGGGCGCAGGAGCGAAAAGAGTTGCCAGGATCAGGAGGTTATTCTCTTTTTGCTCATCAGGGTTGCAGTTGTATTCTGTAACCCTTGTGAAACCTCTGTGTGCATAAGGGCGTTTTCAGAGTAGTATACCTTTCTTCCGAGGAGGAGCCGGGCTGTTCTCCCGTAGGCCCGGCTCTTTTTGTATGTGCACGTCGATCCCGCTGCGCTGCTCGATGCGTTCCATGCTTTGCCGGACCGGCCTGAGGGTGCTGCCTCCGAATTCGTAATTCGTAATGTAGACCCCGGTGAGAGTCAACACTGCTCCCAGGACCATTGAAGCTTCTATGGTCTCGTGCAGGATCAGAAAGGCCAGAAACACCGAACTGATTGGAACGATATTGATAAAGACCCCTGCCCTGGAAGGGCCTATGGCGAGTATCCCCTCGTAATACCAGGTGAATCCCAAGGAGGACCCGAAGAAGCCGAGGAAGAAGATTGCCAGCCAAACGGAGGAGGAAAGGGCCGGGATTTCGGAAAGAAGCCCTTCGGAAAGGGCGGGCGCAAGGAGACATACCGCACCTATTACGCAGGAGCTGGTCACGGCCACCAGGGGCGATACATCCCGCATGGTCTTTTTGCCCAGCAGGGTATAGGACACCCAGCTTGCAACACAACCCAGGATATAAAGCTCGCCCACCCCCAGGTTGCCCTGCAATAAGGCTGAGAAAGAGCCTTTCGAAATGACCACGGCCGCTCCGGCAAAAGATATTAGAATCCCCGCCGTTCTGACCAAACCAAGTTTTTCTTTGAACAGCAGCGCAGAAAAAAGCGCGATGAAAGCGGGGTTTGCCGCGATAATGATGGAGGCGCGGCCGGCGGTGACCGTCTTGAGGCCGGAGAAAAAAAAGACATTATAGGCGAAAACACCCGTAAGACCCAGCAGAAGCAGCAGAAACAATTTGCCTGGCGCCAACAGTGCCTTTGAGTCCACCCTGCCGTTTGATTTCATCACGAAAATGAGAAGAAAAACGGATGCGACGACAAATCTGAGGAAGGCGGCCGAAAAGGGGCCGGCCTCTCGGGACGCTATGCGTCCGGCGACAAAGGTCCCGCCCCAGAACACAGCCGTAAGCACCAGCTTCAAATGAACCAGCGGGCGGCGGGGCCGCCAACCAGGATTGTCATCCCGGATCGCCACTCAACCCTCCGGAAGCTGCGAGGCTGCAACCGAGACAGCGATCTCGATGCGCCGCGGGGTTTTTCCTTGTGTCATTATCGAGGCGGCGCTCCTCGCCGCCCAACTACCCATGCGTAGCGGCAAAATGTTTCATGTAATCGACAAGCGCCCTGACCGCCTCCAGGGTTACCGCATTGTAGATGGACGCCCTCAGGCCGCCAACCGACCGGTGTCCTTTCAACCCGGCCAATCCGGCTTCAGCCGCCCCGGCGAGGAATTCTTTTTCCAGCTCGGCGCCAGGCAGCAGGAAGGTGACGTTCATGCGGGAGCGTGAATCCGGCCTGGCCGTTCCACGGTAAAAGTCCTGGCTGTCAATGAAATCGTAGAGAATCCGGGCCTTCTCATCGTTTATCCGCTCCATCCGGTCCAGTCCCCCAACGGTCTCTTCGATCCACTTGAGCACCAGTTCGCACACGTAGATGGAAAAGCAGGGCGGTGTGTTGTAGAGCGATTTATTTTCAGAATAGGTTGTGTATTTGAGCATCGTCGGAAGTTCTTTGGGAACTCTTTCCAGCATGTCTTTGCGAACGATGACCAGGGTCACCCCCGCCGGACCGAGGTTTTTCTGCGCCCCGGCGTAAATCAGTTCGAAAGGGCGCGGATCGAACCTGCGGCTCAATATATCCGAGGACATGTCGCTTATCAGAGCAACGGCGCCCGGCTCCGGGAAGCTCCTCCACTGGGTGCCACGGATAGTATTATTCGAGGTTATGTGGAGATAGGCGGCATCCGGGTTAAGAGGCACCTTCTCCGGGATGTATGTAAACTCCTTGTCCTCGGAGGTTGCGACCACACGGACCTCTTTGCCCAGTGTACGGGCTTCCTTTATTGCCCTGGTCGCCCAGGAGCCGGTATTCACGTAATCGACGGGCCTGCCTGCAATAGAAAGGTTCATCGGTACCATGGAGAATTGAAGGCTTGCCCCTCCCTGAATGAACAGCACCTGATAGCTGTCGTCGAGTCCCAGCAGGCGCCGGACCCGCTGAACGGCGCTGTCAATGACGGTTTCAAAACTCTTGGACCGGTGGCTTATCTCGAGCACGGACATGCCCGAGCCGTTAAAATCGAGCATCTCCATCTTCACCTGCTCCAGCACAGTCAGGGGCAGGGCAGCCGGTCCCGGATTGAAGTTGAAAACTCGTTTGGTCATGCGTTCTTTCTCCTGTATCGCTCAAATCGGGCGGCGAGGCGCCACGGCCAGGATTGCCATCCCGGAGCGCCGCAGACCCCGGCATTCGCCTGCGGCGGCGGCAAACTTAAAATCCCCCCCCGGATCGAGTCCGGGGCTCTGCCCCTCTTTCAAAAAAAGGGGGGATTTCGGGGGCGCCGGCCATCCCGCCTTTTTCCACCGGCCCTGTCTTCGGACCTCTTGAGCCCACATAATAAATTATCCGGGCTGGGCCAAGCAGGAAACACCCCTGCATTTTTTTTGTCAATTCCTTTCTCGAATTATTATTATTTAGAAGCGCCTTGCACGGATCATCGTCCGGGCATCATGAGACCCGAAGAAAATTTAAGCAATGGGGAGATTCAGCCTGGGTCCTAAGCTCCTGAGGGCTGGATGGACCTTGAACCAAAGAGGCCCCCCCCTTTTTCTCTTCGCGTCTTCGCGTCTTCGCGTGAAAAATTTCAACTAGAGGATTTAAATGCAGATCGAATGGCAAATTGCTCCCCGTGATGAGTGGCGGGCGGATGCCCTCATCTTCTTTGTTTTCGAGAAGCCGCGCGAATATCTTCCCGGCCTGAGGGGATTTCTTGAAGATGCCGGAAAGTGGCTCGCCGACTCCGCAGCGCTGCTCGATTTTCAAGGCAAGCCCTCCGAGGTGGCCCTGCTTTATGCGCCTGCCGGTCAGGGGCCGGTCCAGCGCATCATACTTGCGGGTCTAGGTCCTGCAGAAGGATTCGAAACCGAAAAGCTGAAAAACGCCGCAGCGTTCGCTCTTAGAAAATGCCCCGACTCCGGCATTCATCGGCCGGGGATTCCAATATCGGCGTTTGAAGGGTTTCCATGCGAGTCGTCTTCATGCGCAGTGGAGAGCCTGCTGCGCGAGAGTCTTACCGGCGCGATGGCCGGGCTTCATCGTTTCCGTGAAATGAAGACCAAAGACCTGGACGTCCCGGGAAGCCCCGAGTCCATCCTGCTTCTTTGCGAAGAGGATCCCGGACCCGTTCTGCGGGAAATTGCGGCCCTGGCCCAGTCTGAAGTCGCCGGGATCGTGCTTGCCAGAGACCTGACGATATCTCCGGCCAACCGGGCTACTCCGGGATTTATCGCCGAGACTGCATCCGGAATTGCTGCAAGGTTTGGGTTCAAAATCGAAATAATCGACCTGGATTCGGCCGCATCCATGGGCATGGGGGCCTTTGCCGCAGTTGCCAAAGGCAGCACCGAACCCGCATTTGTCATCGTCCTCGAACATGTGCCGCCCGGGACCCAAAACGATCCTCCAATCGTTTTCATAGGCAAGGGCATTACTTTCGATACGGGGGGCATTTCGCTCAAACCGAGGGATAAACTCGAAGAAATGAAACAGGACATGGCAGGGGCCGCATCCGTGCTTGGCGTCTTCGAGGCGGTCGGCCGCACCGGTCTTGCGAGGCGGATGGCCGGTATACTTCCCTGTACGGAAAACATGCCCGGCGGCCGAGCGTATAAGCCCGGAGACGTCTTTCGCTCCTATTCGGGGCAGACGGTCGAAATAATCAGCACCGACGCCGAAGGCAGGCTCGTGCTCTGTGATGCGCTGGCCTATGCCGTCGATCGCTTCAAGCCGGCGCTCATGGTCGATATCGCCACCCTTACCGGGGCAAGCATCATCGCTCTTGGCAGGGATGTGGCCGCAATTATGGGCAACCGGGAGGAGTTGGTCAGCTTCATTCGGCAGATCGGCGCCTCAGTTGGGGAAAGATTCTGGCCGCTGCCTATGTGGGACTCTTATTTCGACGCTTTGAAAAGCGAGGTGGCCGACATGAAAAACGTTGGGGACCGCAGCGCCGGGGCGATCGTGGGGGCAATGTTTCTCAAACAGTTTGTCCCGAAGGAAATCCCCTGGGCGCACCTGGATATTGCCGGCACCGCATGGACGGACAAAGACACCGGATTTTCTCCAAAGGGGGCAACCGGGTTCGGCGTAAGGACCCTTTTCGAGCTTGCGCGCCGGTGGCCTAAAGACTGACGCGGAGACGTCCGTGCGCCCCGCGTTTCCGCGTCGTTGTCATTCCCCGATTCTCTGCCTCAGGTTTTTAAGCTTCTGGAGAAGTTCGGCGGGCGACTGGGAACTTCTTTGGTCGATCACGTGCGGAGTAATGGCCACCAGGAGTTCGGTCCGGGTCAAACTTGACGACCGGGCGGCGAAAAGAGGCGACAGCAGGGGTATGTTCTGGAGCCAGGGAATTCCGGTTTTCTGGACCTGGTTGTACGACTGGATTATTCCGCCGATTATAACCGTGCGTCCATCCTGTGCAAGAAGAGTGGTATTTATCTCCCTTTGGGTAAATGTTGGAGCGATATTGCCGGACCCGACCGTGGCATTGGGCCCCAGTTCTACAACCTGTTGCTGCAGCTCGATCCGGACGAGACCGCCGGCGTTTATATGCGGGGTTATATTCAGGATGACGCCGGTTGGCTCGTACTGGATTGTGCTGTAGAGGTCGGCCCCCAGGGTTGTGCCGCTGACCGTACCCGTCGGAATCGGCTGTTGTCCGCCCACGGAGATGCTTGCCTGGGTGTTGTCGGTGGCCAGCAGCGTGGGGGTGGCAAGGACCGTCACGTTGGTCTTCGAGGCAAGAGCGGTCAAAAGCAGCCCCAGGTCCTTTGCCGAAGCGAGCCAGGAAAAGGCTACGCCCTGGCCCGCAGCAGCGCCCAGGTCAACAGGAATGTAGTTTCCGGTAGAAGTGGTGGTGGTCGATGTGGAATGAGGGGCATTGGCGAGTCCGCCTAAAGAAAGGCCAAATCCGGTTTGAGACTGGGGATGGGTCTGAAAGAAATATTGCAGCCCGTAGCTGAAATCTTTCGTCAGGTCCACTTCTGCAATCGTGACTTCCACCAGCACTGCCCTGGGAAGAATATCCAGGGTCTCGATGGCCTTTTTTACTTTTCCATAATCGACGGCGTTTGCCCGGACGACTATTGCGTTGTTCACCTCGTCGGGAATAATCATAACCTCACCGGTGAAGATGCCGCCGGGCTTCATCTCCTCGCCTGCTCCTCTACTACCGGCCCCCCCCACGACTCCTGCCGCGGCGCCGGTGCCCGCGGCCCTGGAAGTTGTGCTTCCATATGAGCTTCCGGCAACCGCGCCCCTGCCGCCCATGGTTGACCCGGTACCCAAGCCGGAAGCAGTGCCGGGATAGCCGCCCCCGAAGGCGCTGCCGCCAAGGCCGGCTCCGCCGAAGCCCCCCCCGCCGAAGCCGCCCCCACCGAAGCCGCCTCCGCCGAAGGTGCTACGGGTTGCGGTGCGCCCGGACGGCACAATCTGCTGTCCCATTCCGCCGGCGCCTTGAATCCCCAGCACCGCGCTCACGATAGAAGCAATATCGCGCGCCAGGCCGTTTTGGACGAAGTACACATAGATTTCCTGCTGGTTCCCCACCCCGCGCACATCCAGAGCCTGTATCCATTGACGGGCCGATTTCAGGAGTTCGGGGTTCTGAGCCATGACCAGCACGCCCCCAAAATTATTCAGGGGCATAAACGCGAGGCTGTTCTTTATGGCGCTCTCCTTGAACCCCCCAAGCTTGTTCATCAGAGATTCCATCCCCTGAATGGCGTCCTGAGGAGCTACCGAATAAACGGGGACGATCTCCATGCTGATTTCCTTGAGAACATTTATGTCAATCGTTTTGATAAGATTGACAAGGATCCGGGCGTTATCGCCCTCCTCGACAAAGATAAGGGTGTTGGTAAACGGGTCGGTTAAGACCTTCCTGCCGGGGGTCAGAAAGGGGGTGATCAGGTTGACCGCCTGCTTGATGTCCATGAATCGGAGCCGGTAGATTACTATGAGCGGCCTTGTCCCCTTTTCGTCTCCCAGCAGTTGCGCAGTGGCCATAGGGAGACCGGCGCCTCCCGTTTTCTGGGAAAGCTGTATGAAATAAAACCCCTTCTTGGGGATGATGGTGATCCCATTTGCCGCATAGGCCCTTGTCACCATCTGAAGCAGTTCATCGTTGTCGAAATCACCGTCGATATACATGCTGATCCGGCCCTGAAGGGTCTGGTCCATCACGTAATTGAGCTTCAACTGATCGCCGAATATCTGGCTGGTTACCTCGGCAATATCGGCTTTTTCGAAATTGAGGACGATTCGCTGCTTTTCTTTCTGAGGAGGCGCAAGCGACCCTGCGGGGATTTCCTGGGTCGGGGGGCTTAAGAGTCCCGTCTGAACGGGGGCGATCACGGGCTTGATCGGGGGTACTTTTTTTTTCGGCTGCTCTCGGCCTCCGATGGAAACTGTTTTCGAAACCCCCGCCTGGTCCTCCTTCGCCTGTGTGGAGAATTTATCACCGGCGGCAGCTTCGGACCGATTGGTTGTGTCCGGTATGGAAGCAGTGGGGCCCTCAGGCGCCGGAGCCGTTGGCGCGAGGCCCGGCTGTACGGGTTTTGACTGCCCCATCCGGCCAACCGGGCTTTGCGGCGCGGATTGACATGAGACAAAGGCAATCACTAGTGATATCGCAAAGATAGACTGGCATGTTCTCATTTAAGGCCCCCCTCCCTGGCGGAGAACTTGCGAGCTAGCACTCTCGAATCGAGCGGCACTATATCACAATCGGCAAATAGTCAACAGCATAAGAAGCCATTGTCGGGAAGGAAACGAAGATAGATATCCAATCAGCAAAACAGCCGGTGGAATCTTTGGCTAGGATTTTTCTCCTTTTTCCATGAGCGCTGCAAGAATTACGTTTACTACAAGGTCAGGTCCTTTATTTCTTTGTATTTTTTGTATATTGATTTCCTGCACCAGGATTGCAAATTCAGAGTTCTTGACCCTGGTAAGAAAATAGTGAAGCCCATCGACGTTTGTCATGAGATTGAATCTTAGATGCACTTCCTGATAAAGACCGTGTTCCTGGCTGGCAAGCACCTGGTAGGTTTTGATGTCCAGTTTCTGC
Organism: uncultured delta proteobacterium; assembly: GCA_963805125.1. GTDB lineage: Bacteria > Desulfobacterota > Syntrophobacteria > Syntrophobacterales > Syntrophobacteraceae > SbD1. The sequence goes on from CAWDTD010000007.1 coordinate 506,072, forward strand.
CCGCCGGCCCCGCCCTTCGATGAAAGCAGGTCACCCAGAGAAGCGGCGAGTTGGTATGGGTCGGTCCCCTGGAACAGCTTTTTTTGCATGTCTTTGAGCTCTCCCTCGTACCTTGCGAGGTTTTCCTGAATGCTTTGGCCCTGCTTGAGCTTTTGTTCGTATTTGGCGATGAGTTCCTGCTGCTGCCTTATCCTCGAGTCAAGCGTCTCTTTGTGAGCCATTATCGGCGCGATCAGGATAAAGTGGGCTGCCGCCAGGACCGCCACCACGATAACTGAAGCCACTATCGACCACCGGTGTTTCCCGATATCCTCAATTCTTATATTCGGTCTTGTGAGTTTCATTGCGGGCTCTCCTCGGGGGCCTTCTCGTCGACTGTTTCGGGTTCTTCAGGCGTCACATGGATCTCCTCCTCAGGCGTGGAGGCCGTACCTTCAAGGGCTCCTTCTTCGGTGGCGGGCGCCTTGAGGGTCCGACCCTCGATCGAGACCTCACCGGGCGTTTCTGCGGGCAACGCTTCGAAACTTTTCTTCAGCTTCTCCATATCCAACTGGAGCTGAACGTTAAACCTCTCCAGGTCGGTCCCGGGGTCCCGGGTTACGGGAGAGGCGAATTTGACGTCGGTAAGCCCCTCGGTTTTCGACAGCGCGGCGAGATATTTGAGCGCGGATTTGCTTTCACCCCTCAGAATTAGCTGTCCTTTGCGAAGTGAGAGGTAATTAAGCCAAGTGTCATCAGGGGTGAGCATGGTAATCAAGCTCAGAAGATCCAGGAGCTGATAGTCTTCGCGGTTGAACTCCGAGAGCGTTTTCTGGTCTTCCTGAAATTTCGTAATACGGGTCCGCTGCTGCTCGATGGGTTTCCACCGGGTTTCGAGCTGGTTGATCTGAACTTTGAGGCGCTTGCTGGCCTGAGCCATGCTCTCGGCCGAGTGCGACTGATAGATGCCATAGAGCGCGAAAATTAAAATGAGCGCAGCCAGAGGCGCCGCAATGCGAGGAACCTGCCATGGCTTCAACAGGATTTCGGAATCGAAAGTGTGAATGGTGTCCTGTTTCAGCAGGCGTCGGAGCCAACTGGTGACAAAAGACTCTGGGATCTCCTGCACCTTGAGCGGGAGCCCCTCCTGCCCCCAGGCTGCGGCCGGACTCTGGGCAGATTTGCACTCCCCGGGCGAGCAGACAAGATGGATGTGCGGCTCGAACTCCTCGTTGCGGAGGCATTTGAGGTTCTCTGCAAACAGTTTCAGGCTCTGGGAAGACTTACCGACCACCGCGGAGTCCAGGAAGGTACCCTGGTAAAAGTGGTGTACCTCAAGATTGTCATCATCCAGACCGCGGGCAATGATCTCGGACTCCTCTTCCGCATCACCGATCAGGGGCAGCAGAGCTGAAAATGACAGCGCGCTCGGCACCACGGCGAAGGTGTGGAAAAGCCCTCCATTGAGCGCCTGATTCAGTTTGTCGTAAACCTCCCGTTGAATCGAGAAAATGGGGACTGAAACATGCTGATTCAACGCGACCGGCGGCCCGGAAAAATACAGGGTCCTGTCGTGCTCCTGAAAAATGTTTTCCTGCCAGTCGAAGTTGATCGCATCATCGAGGTGGTCCTTTATCGAAAGGGGATAGTGTTCGCTGTGGACGGAATAGAAAACGCTCGCCACGATGGCCAGCAGGGCGCTTCCTTTCCTCGCTTTCGGCTTCAGGTTCAGATATTGGAGATGATCGAAAACCGATTCACCCTGTGGGACGCTGAATTGTTCGGCCACCCCGATTTCCCACGATCTCCAGTGCCTGTGCGCCTGGAGAACCTCTATCCTCTGAGGTTCCAGGTAGACCGTGCACAGGTTGGTCGGTCTGTATTTGATTATGCTTTTTAGCATAGTTGTTCCCCCGATGAGCAGTCGATAGTGATTAGTGATTGGCAAGTGGTCTTCACCATTCACTAATCACTCTTACCCCTCACATCACTTTCCTGCTCAATACCTGGTACGGTTTGTCGCCGCCGCCCGCAAAGCGCACCGTGAGCCAGATACCCACACTTGGAGGTCCGCTCGCGCTTTTTCCAAACGAAAGAATGCGATAGATGCCTCCGGGTCTCCACGACATCAGTTTGAGCATGGATTCCTGTTGCTCGTCAAGCTCTTGAGGCAAGTTTACATTGTTGCCGTATATCGTCAATAGGCTGAAAAGGGAATTCTTGGCCGGAATTACAATACCCTTAAAAATCTCGGGGGACTCGCGCATTCTTTCATCCATTCCCCGATCGTAGCCGTAAAAAAGCTGATGGCTGAGGCCCGGGACGAGCAGCAACTGATCCATGCTTGTCAGTGGACCGTTGAACGGAATGTAGTTGAGGCCCGCCTTGATATAGGCGTCCTTTTCCATTCCGTGGAGCCGGGGAATATCGTCGGCATCGATAAAATCGAGTATCCGGTCCGCCAGGTCCTCCGAGGTCAATTCATCGGCGCCGGCTCTTTGAAGCACCTGCCTGAGTTGAACCTCCTTGACCATGTTGACGTTTACCTTCAGATCTTCGGGTTCGATAATCACAGCAGCAATGCCGCTGTTATATTCGACTATGCGGGGCCGTCCATCCGGCTGCCAGTTCAGATTGAGGGGCTGGTCAATCCGCAGGGGAGGCGGCTGGCCCATCCGCGCCAGGGCTTCATAGCATCCCCCGACGGCAAGATAGAGGGCATGGGATTCTCGTATCGCGTGAATCCGGTCCTCTCCCATCAGGCGGGTTTGGGCACTTATCTGGAATGCAAACCACATGATGAGGGCGCAACTCCACAAAACGGCGATAAGCACTACGCCCTTTTGACTGAGGACAGACGACAGACGCCGAGACGGGTCGTGGTCCGGTCTCCAGGGGAAAAATCCCCCCTTGTCCCCCCAACCCCCTTCGAAAAAGGGGGACCTCCGCGTCTCCCCCCCTGCGCGCCCGTCTTGGGTCTTCCGTCCTGCGGCAAAGCTTCGGGCAATATCGCTCATCGGTTTAAGCCACCTCCGGCGGCCGGTGCCAATATCTTTGGAACCGCGATCGAGAACGGAGCGTTCAACATACAGATTTGGGCATGAATCACGGAATCATTGCCTTTCCACCTCAGAAGCACTTCCACCGGTAATTCGTTCGTAGAATCCCAGGATTGCGAAAACTCCTTTGATTCCTTGCCTGCATAGGCCAGCACGAATTCCGGAAAATCAACGCCGTAAGAATTGATATTGGTTCCTTTTTTGCCGGAAGACCGGGCGGCAAGAAAATTCTCGATGGCTGCCGGATGATAGGGGTTCAGTAGGAGTTCCGAGTAGGAGAGCACCCTTGAGTTTGGATCATACATGTAATGAGCGACAACCGGAACGCCCTGTGAGATCGCCTTCACGGAATGAGCTGTCACAAAGACAATCGAGTTCGTCTGCCCCGAAAACAGGGGATGCACGCTGTTATCCGTGAACCTGACAGGCGTTGGATCGCATTCGGAAAGTTGGCGTTTGAGCAGATCGGCCAACTGGAAAGTCTCGTCCGGCTTTTGATTCTGGGTGCTCAGCCATGCGCGCATCGCAAACGAAAAACAAACCGACAGAATGCCGATCACGAGCGCGGATAGTGCTGTAGCAAGGATCAGCTCGATGAGTGTGAAGCCTTTGCGGTCAGTGACCGGATAAGAACTCCACGCTCCGCGAGGTGTGAAGCCTGACAGTGACCAGCGGGCAGTGAACAGTGAACAGTAAGTCCTATTACTCCTGTCACCCGCCTGCCGGGGGGTATTTTCTCTCCACCCCCCTTTTATAGAGGGGGGTGATTGCGAGGATAAAAATCCCCCCTTGTCCCCCCGCCCCACTTTAGAAAAGGGGGGCAGCACTAATGGCCTGGCTTTCCCACCTGTAGAGAGGCCGGGGCGTGAGGTCGGATTATCCCTTTGTTCACCGCTCACTGTTCACTGCTCACTGTTTCAAATCGCTGTTGGGAATTATTATGCTTAGTTCCAGACTTGCGGACCTGTAGTTCAGCATCACTCGGTATAGCTGGCCGGATTTGCCGGCGTCCCCCCGTTGGTCGTTAAGGGGGACCGGCATCAGGCGAACACCCACCTCGGGAGATCCCTCCAACTCGCCAAGGCGCACAGACCCCTGCATCGCCTTTACCGGATCGGCCAGTATGACCTGTGCGGCGGACTCCAATACGGGCTGAATATATGCCTTATCCTTCAAGTTGACCTTGTAGCGCAGGGCCTCGGAGATAATCCCCATCACCGAGCCGATAATCAAAGTGCCGATCGCCAGGCCGATCAGCATCTCCAGGAGAGTGAAACCACGAACGGGGGTCGGAGCGCGGAGAACGCAGGACTGATATTCTCCGTGATCCGTCATCCGCTTTCCCTTCTCCGTCTTCGGTCTTCCCTCATCCGTCATCCGTGTTCCGTCCGTCACTTAATCCTCTCAAGACTCACCGTTCCAAACAGTGGATGTATATAGATGTGGTAAGTGCGCTGCTGGTCGAAGATAACTTCAAAGTCGTTTCCGACAAGGCTGCCGTCGGGATAAAAAATGATAAGGAAATCACCGGTTTCCGGCTCCTTTTGCAGATGCTCGGAAAATATCTCGGCGTTCAGAGGTATGGGTTGCCTGGGTGGATTTTGAAAACCGTAGACCCGCGTGGCCCCGTTCAATCTGAAAGCGACCGGTTGTCCGCAGTTCATGGCGAACAGGCGGCTCCTTTGTATTGTCTCTGTGAATTGCTGAAGAAAGTCACTGTCTTCGATCTGTTTCCAGTTGGAGCCGACTCTGGGGGCAACCACGGCGATAGTCACTGAAATGATCAGCAGCACGACGATCAGTTCGACAAGCGTAAAACCGAGCACGGCTGACGCAGGGCAGAGGTCGGTAGACAGAGGTCGGAGGCCGGAGGACAGAGGTCGGAGGACACAGGTCGGAGATCTAAGATCGGAGATCGGGAAATCACCGGCGTCCGTCATCCGTCTTCCCACTTCCGTCTTCTGTCGGCATCTGTTATCCATCTTCCGTCTGCCGTCATCAGTGTTCCGTTCTAGAACTTAATGTCGTTGATCCCAAAAATAGCCGAAAACATGCTGACGACCATCAGGGCGATCAGTCCGCCGGTGCACAGGATTACCACGGGCTCCATGAGGGTCATGATCCTCTGAAGCGTCCTCTGAAGTTCTTTTTCAAAGTATTCCGAAAGAGAGAGCAGGCCCGCTCCGATGTTGCCCTGCTCTTCGGATATGCGCAGCATTGTTCCCATTCGCGCCGGAAAAGTGGACTGGCTGCGGAAAAAATTGCTCATCGACCGCCCGATTTTTATTTCCTGGTGCAGGGGGGCTATCGACTCCTTGAGAACGACATTCATTATCAGTTCCTGACCGAGGCTGAGGGCCCTCAGAAGGGGGACCCCCGACTCGAGCATGGTCCCAAGCGTTCGGCAAAAACGGGTCAGCTCGCTATGCAGGATCAAATAACGCGAAAACGGGAACCGGTACAGACACTTATCCAGAAATTTTCTTACCGCCGGCTGGCGAACAAGGTATTTGCCGCCCCAGAAGCCCACTGCGAGGGCAATCGGAACTATATATCCGAACTCTTTCAGCCATGCGCCGATATCGACCATAACCTGTGTGATGAAAGGGACTTTCTGATTCAGGTCGTGAAAGACCTGCGCGAATTTGGGAATGACATATACCAGCAGGACTACCATCGAAACCAGAGAGGTCGCCAGCAGGATGACAGGGTAGATCATCGACGAGATCATGGACTGTCGAAATGATCGCCGCTCATCGAGGTACTGGGCCAGGCGCTTGAGGATAGGCCCGAGCGTGCCGCTTGCTTCGCCGGCCCTTACCATGTGATCCGAGAGGGTGCCGAATACGTCTCGATATTGACTCAGCGCGCCCGACAGGTCGTTTCCGGCCTGGACGCTTTCGAACAACTCCTGCACCATGCGCTGAAAGCGTTTGTGAGTCTGATTGCTGCTTATAAGACTAAGGGCGCGGTCAAGCGGCAGGCCTGCAACAAGAAGGTCCGAGAGATCGAAAAAAAAACGGATGATATGCTCCTCGGGGACCCGCCGCTTTTTCTGGCTTTTTACGGCCTTGATCTTTACCGGAAAAAGCCTGCTCGACTTAATCTTCCTGGCGGCGTCCAGTTCCGAGACCGCTTCCATCACTCCTCGGTGTATCGCCCCGCTTGCATCCCTTGCCTGGTATTGGAAAAAACTCATAAAAGCTCCCTGAGCAGTGAACAAAAAATGCTCTGGTCACTCTTCACTCTTCACGGAAAAAGCTATTTTTCAATCCTGTAAATCCCCGGATCAACTCCGGGGCAGGCTCTGTTAATACTGTCAAATGTTTTTGTCTTTTTCTGGAATGCTGTCTAATTTTTTCTTTCCCTGCTAATCCTGTGAATCCTGTCTAAATCCATGTCAAACCGACAGGCTTGTGACTCTCAGGACCTCGGAAAGGCTCGTTATTCCTTCGACCACTTTTCGAAACCCGTGGTGGGCCAGCGGCCGATAGCCGAGTTCAAACGCCGTGTGGGCAATGCTTCCGGCGTCTTTGGCCGCAACGATGGCCGATCTTATGGCCTCGTTCACCGGGAGAACCTCGAAAATTCCCTGCCTGCCCCTATAGCCGGTGTATCCGCATCTGTCGCACCCCTTGCTCCGGAAGAGGCTAAGGCTGGGGGGCAGACCGGGCAATATTTCGCCGATTCGGTTCCTGTCCTCTTCACGGGTCGTATATTGCGTTTTGCAGTGAGGGCACAGCACGCGGATAAGACGCTGCGCCATGATGGAGAGAAGCGAATCGGCCATGAGGAAAGACTCGATGCCGATGTCTCGAAGGCGAGTGATTGCCCCCGGGGCATCGTTGGTGTGCAGGGTCGACAGGACAAGATGCCCGGTCAGAGCCGATTCGATGGCTATATCGGCGGTCTCCTTGTCGCGAATTTCGCCTATCAGCAAAACGTCAGGGTCCTGTCGAACCAGAGAGCGGAGCGCACTTGCGAAGGTGAGGCCGATCTGCGGTTTTACCTGGACCTGGTTTATTCCGTCTACCTGGTATTCGACCGGATCTTCGACCGTGATGATCTTGCGCGTAATAGTATTGAGCTTTTTCAGAAGGCCGTACAGAGTGGTTGTCTTGCCCGATCCGGTCGGTCCGGTGACCAGGATCATCCCGTAGGGGCGCTCGATCAGATTCGCGACATAGTCAAGGTCCTTGTGATCCATGCCCAGGTTGCTAAGATCGTATTCTACGCTTTCCTGGGCAAGGAGCCTCAGGACCACACTCTCCCCGTAGATGGTCGGCACGGTCGACACGCGAATGTCCACCTCGCGATTTCCAAACCGTATCTTGATCTTGCCGTCCTGGGGCAGGCGGCGTTCGGCTATGTTGAGGTTGGCCATGAGCTTCAGCCTGCTCACGATGGCTGCCTGCATGGTCTTCTGAGGCTGGTCGAGATCGAAAAGCACGCCGTCCACCCGGGATCGTACGTGAAAGGAGCGCTCGAAAGGCTCGAAATGGATGTCCGAGGCCCGCATATCGAGCGCTCTGGATATCAGCACGTTTACAAGGCGCACAATAGGCGCCTCCTGGGCCAACCCCTTGAGGTGTTCGAGGTCTTCCTCGAAGCCGTCCGCACCAATGGTAATTCCATCCCTGGACTGTTCTTCGGCCTCGCGGGCCGCCGTTCCGTAAAGCCGGTCGATAGCCGTGCGGATTTCCTCGCGCTGCCCCAGGTAAAGGCTCAGCTCCATTCCGCCGAAATAGCTCGACACAATATTGAGAATCGGCAGGTTCAGAGGATTGTTCACCACGACCCGTACCCGGCCGCTTTCCACTTGAATGGGTAGAACGGCGTGCTTGCGCAGAAAAAACATCGAAACGCCTTCCAAAAGCACGGGCTTTTCCGGATAATCTTCGCGCTCGAGCATCGGAAGACCCAGATGCTTCGCCAAGACGCGAAGAATACGGCCTTCATCGGTAATCGCGACGCTTTCGAATGCATCCATCAACGGTAGGCGTTCGACGAAAAAGGAGTGCTGAAGATGCCGTTTCTGATCTTCCGCCAGATTGAATTCCTGCTGAAACGCCTCCAGAAGACAAATTCGTTCTTCCATTGGATACCCTTATTTCACGTAATAAATTCACTGCCGCCGGGGCATGCGGATGTTAGCAACATCTACCGAAAAAGTAAACGACCCCAGCGAAACGCCGGTTGTTCCGGGCATTTTTCGGTTAAAATTAATCATCGTCCGGGGCAAGAAGGGTCTTTTGCAGTATCCATACCCCGGAGTTGACTTCGTGGAAAATAACTTCTAATGTGGCAGACTTTGACTTTACGCAAATCGGGGTGGCCGGTATATGAAATGTGATCAGAAATCGTGCGCGGGCTGTCCGAGCGCGGCGCAAAAAAGGTCTAAAGAGGATCTCATAGAGTGCAGGCTCTCGCGCATCAGGAACAAAGTGTTGGTAATGAGCGGCAAGGGCGGAGTAGGGAAAAGCACCATCGCAAGCTACCTTGCGCTCGGGCTGGCTATGGACCCAAAGGGATACCGGGTCGGACTTCTGGACATCGACCTGCACGGGCCTTCCATTCCAAAGATGTTTGGGCTCAACGGGCGCCTGAACATCACAGCCGAACGGGAGATCCTCCCGCACGAATACAGACCCAATCTGAAAATAGTCTCCATCGAATCCATGCTGGAGGACACCGATTCGGCAATAATCTGGCGGGGTCCTTTAAAACACGGTGTAATACAGCAGTTTTTGGCCGATTGCAGGTGGGACGATCTCGATTTTCTGGTAATCGATTCGCCGCCGGGCACAGGGGACGAGGCCCTCAGCATTTCCAAGCTCATTCCCGACGCAAAGGCCCTGATTGTTACCACCCCCCAGGAAATAGCGCTTGCCGACGTCAGAAAGTCCATAAACTTTTGTCGCAAGGTAGGGATGGCGATTCTGGGGCTTGTCGAAAACATGTCCGGACTTTTCTGCCCGCATTGCGACCGGTTTATTCCCATTTTCCGGACGGGCGGCGGCCGAAGGACTTCCGATACGATGAAAGTGGAGTTTCTTGGGGAATTGCCCTTCGATCCGGGAGTGGTCGAAGGCGGAGACCGTGGAAGGCCGGTGCTCAATGGGGGCACAAATACGCCCTTTGTGCGGGCGGTCGGGGAACTCATCCAATCAGTTTTAATAAAGTTGGGTGAAACGGTCACCGGATGACCGAAAAGCAGTTGTATGGTCTTTTCCTGTTAATGGTGTCTGAAATTTGTTCACCGATTCACCCTATGCGGAGTGAAAATGTTTAAGATTTCGCTGGACCAGGCTTCTTTGAGCGAGCAGCAGAAGAGAACGCTCGCTGAGATGTGGCTGCGCTGCATGCGCCGCATCATCGTGAGCACAACACTTGCCGGGAGCGGCCATCCCGGCGGTTCGATGTCCTCTCTTCATCTTCTTCTGATGCTCTACAGCACCATCTCGCACGATCCCTGCGACCCGTGCTGGCAGGAGCGTGACCGGCTGATCGTCAGCATGGGCCACATCAGTCCGGGTGTCTACAGCGTGCTGAGCGAGTTCGGCTATCTGAACGAAGACGATTTTTCGATTGAGTACCGGCGCGCCGGGTCCGCCTTTGCCGGGCATGTCGAATCCTGCGTTCCGGGCATCGAATGGAATACCGGCAACCTGGGACAGGGTCTTTCCGCCGGGACCGGAATGGCGCTTGCCCTGAAACTCCAGGGGAAGAAAAACAGGGTCTTCGTGCTCATGGGAGACGGCGAACAGCAGAAAGGCCAGATATCGGAAGCGCGCCGATTCGCCGCCAAATACGGCCTCAACAACATCGGAGTCCTCATCGACCGCAACTACCTCCAGATCGGTGGAAGCACCAACACGGTAATGCCCCAGGACATCAGGGCCGACTACGCCGCTGCTCACTGGAACGTGGTCTATGTCGAAGACGGCCATGATTTCGAACAGATTTTTCACGCGCTGCGAAAAGTTTACCTCTACGAAGCGGGGGACCCGCGCTTTCCGTCGGCGATCATCGCGCGGACCATAATGGGTAAGGGCGTCTCGTTCATGGAAAACAAGGCAAAGTACCACGGTTCGGCTTTGAATGAATCAGATGCGGCAAAAGCCTTAGATGAGCTTGGTCTCGATAACCCCATAGCCGAACTGAAGCAAAGGCGGCACGCCAGCCTTGTGTTTAGGAAACATTTCTCGAGGCAGCCCGTTCATCCCGACATCGACACCGGCACCCCCAGGACCTACGGCCCCGAAACGATCACCGACAACAGGTCCGCTTACGGGACCGCCCTTGAGGACCTGGCCAAACTCAACAACTCCGGGACAGTCCCCAGGGTTGTCGGCTTTAGCTGTGACCTGGAAGGCTCGGTTAAAATGGAGGGGTTTCACAGGGTCTCAGACAACGCCTTCTTTGAATCCGGCATCCAGGAACACCACACCGCAACCGCTTCGGGCGCGGTCAGCAGGGAGGGCTTCGCCACCTTCTTCAGTACTTTCGGGATCTTCGGGGTAACGGAAGTATTCAACCAGATCAGGTTGAACGACATCAACACTACGAACCTCAAGCTGGTATGCACGCACCTTGGACTGGACGTCGGAGAAGACGGCCAGACACACCAGTGCATCGACTATATAGGGTTGCTCCGAAACCTGTTCGGCTTTTCCATATTCATTCCGGCCGATCCGAACCAGACCGACAGGATCATCAGGTATATTGCCGGGCTGCCCGGCAACTTCTTTGTCGGCATGGGCAGATCGAAGCTCCCCGCGATCCTGGACGAATCGGGCCGGCCTGCGTTTGCCGGTGATTACCGGTTTTCCCCCGGCAGGGCCGACTCACTCCGGCATGGCGACCAGGCCGCCATACTCGCCTGCGGTACGCTGGTTCACGAAGCGGTGAAGGCGGCAGAGGATCTGGCCAAAAATCATGGTGTCCATGCGGCCGTGCTCAACTTCGCCTCGATCAGGCCGCTCGACGCCGAAGCAATCGCCAGGGCCGCCAAAACGGGCCTCATTGTGACCGTCGAGGACCATCATATCGATACCGGTCTTGGATCTCTTGTCGCCGCAGTTCTTGCCGAAAATGCCCTGCCGTGCAGGCTCGTGCGGCTTGGAGTAAAAAAATACGGTTTTTCCGGAAAACCCGAAGAACTCTACAGCTCGGAGGGGATCAACCGGGAAGGAATCGTTAAAGCCGTTTTGCAGGGTCGCTGACTTGGAATGCTCCCGATCAAAAGTGACCAAACCTTCGTTTGCCTTGACTCGAACTAATTTTGCCTTCCCGCGTCCCCGCGTGTGCCTTCCGTGAGCTGTTTTGCAAACGCGCACAAACGGGATTCCAAAGAAGTCATCGCCTGTTCCATGAAGAAGTCGCTGAACGGATTTCGATCTCCAGGCAAAGTGCGTGAGAACAAAGCCGGCAGGACGGGCCGCACAGGCGTAACGAGCGCTCCAAGAAAGCGGGTTGGCCGGAAGGACAGCAGCCGGTCCCTTTGCCTGCCCAGCATCCTGTTTGCAAACAGCCGGAGAAGAAAATTCTGCCACAGGAAGCATTTGACAATCCGCCTCTCGAAAACCTCGGCGTCTGCAGGAGCGGGCCTTGCCCGCGATGAAACGCCGGCAAACTCCAGGAACCCGCGATAATATGAGGCGATCTCAAGAAGCAGGCCACGGTCTCTTTTGAAGTCCTCCAGAAGTTCATCGTACCTTCTAGGCGTGGGCGATCCGGCCAGCCATAGGGCTTCGAGCTCGGATTCGAGCAACCGGTGGCATTCGATTTCGGAGAGCCTTTTTCCCGCACAATAATCCATCGACCCGCTCAGCTCGTTTATTACCGGATGCCAGGCCGCGTCGGCCAGAAAATGGCAGGCGAAGCCAAAGCCCCATGGGACCATCCCCGCGCGGACGGATTCGAGCGGCGAAGAGGTTTGGGCAATCCAGTCGCAGACGATGGAAATTCCTTCCCGGTCCATGAGATCATGCAGCGCGTTGCCCAGAGGCGACAAAGAAAAGGAAGGCAAATCGTAGAAGAATATGTCCGGTGAAATAGCCCCGATATAAAAGCGACGCCGGGAGTAGCCAAGCGGGTGGGTACGCGGAGAGGCGAGGGGAAATCCCCCCTGCCCCCCTTTAGAAAAGGGGGGAAAGAGGAATGAGACACCGGATACACCCCTGCCCCTCTTTAAAAAAGGGGGGGGCTTTGTCTCCCCCTCTCCGCGTCTCCCCCTCTTCGTGTCGGTTTCTGGATGAGTGGGCGGGCTGTGGATTTCATTTGGCGGCAGGCTGCCTGCGCATCTTTTGAGAAGCTCATCGGCCAGGTAGATATGGAGACGCTCTTTGGGCATTGTTCATAACTCCCGCTGTAATGTTAAGACTTAGCAGGTGATCGGGCCAGAGATTCTGAGCTTCCATTGGCCTGTCTGGTGTCCGTCCGGAAACTCCGGATGAGACACTGACAGTTTCCGATTCGGAAAGGAGCCATTTTTCGTCCTGGCAAGGAAAGAGCTTGCCCTGAGCCTGCCGCAGGGAGGGTTTGCGCTGAGGCGTACAAAAAATCTCGACGCTCCCGCGAGATCCGAAGATTGACACCGCCAGAGCCTGCCCCGGACCCCGGATAAAGCCCACTTCCGGGGCAGGCTCTGATCCGGGGGGGCGGAAAAGGGCCCTTTCCGGACGGAAACTATCTACGTCCCTGCGTCATCTTCCATGCCGCAGAAAGCTTTTATCGCTTCGGGAATGAGCTTTCGAATGAATGAATGGCGGTCACCTTCAAACTCGGCTACGTATTGTTCGTAGAGCGGGTGGCCGCTGGAAAGGGCGGGAGTGCTATGCCGGGCTGCCGAAAACTGATCCGGGAAAGTCTGGATGATGTCGACCAGGGGGAGCTTCAGGAAGGGATAATCATCGAGCCAGCCCAGCCGGTACATTGCCTCAAAGCGAACGAGGTCCAGCAGGAAGAGCGTAATGTCGGTCACACCCATTTTAGATTCACTGTCGAGGTAGTGGAACCGGGACGCATGGCCAAGTCCCTTTATTCCCATGATCAACTCGTAGAGCGCCGCGGATGAATCCTCGTTCCCCCTGACCAGGTATTTGATAATCTGATTATCAAGTCGGCGGATGGACGTATTCTCGTCAAACGAAATCCCGAAACGGCGGCCCCAGGGGTTGAACCCTTTCTTGGCGGCAATGCGCCGCTTGCATTCGACGATGTAGAGTAACCTGCCCATTTAAACCTCGAACCGATTCAAAAGACATCCGCCGAAAATATGTATAGCTCGACGTCTTTGTCTTTCCAGGCTTTTTCCGGGAGTCCGGCCTTGTGGCAGGTCCACTCGAGAAACTGCTCCCGGTCCCAGTCGTGCTCGGTGGCAACCTGAGGCAGAAGAAGGCCGGAGCAGATTCCTCTGCGGATGAGGAGGCCATGTTTTCCGATTTCGATTTCCGAAGGGTCGCTGATCCGCCGCATCGGGGTCAGAACCGATATTTCTATGTCGATCTTGTCAAGTTCATTGGCGGCGAGGGCGCAAAATCGGGGGTCCCGGAAAGCGGCCTCGACCGCCATGCCCCTGATGGTCTCCCAAAGAGGCGCGCGAGCTTCGATTATTCCGATGCACCCGCGCAGGTTCTTGCCCTTGTGGATGCAGACGAAGGCCGCCCCCGGCTCTTTGAGTCTGGGGGCATCCACCGCAATGTCGGGCATGGCTTCACCAAGGCAGCGGCAGCGGATCGCCTGAAAGGCCACTTCGCGAAGCTTTTCCTTTTCTTCGGCGCTCAATCCCAGATCCACCCCCGCTTTTCGGGACTTAGAGCTCTTGTGTGTCTCCATCGTTTAAATTGCTCCGGTAAATTGCGGCCGCGGCATACCCGACAACACCTGACCTGTCACCAGTCACATCGCCCGAATTGGCGTAGTTGAGCACTTTGCTTCGGTCCGCACCAAGACTTTTAGCTGCAAGCATAATAGTAATTAACGGTCCCGCCCCGCAAGCCTGGGTCCTCTGATTTTCCACATCCTCGGCAAGTCCCTCCGGATCGAAAGCATTCAGCCGCTCCAGACAGACCCCATCCAGCAGCGCTGCTTTTTCGTAGGGATAGTAGTGCGACAGATCGCTGCTCGCGATAATCAATACCCGCTTCCCCTTGCAGGCCTCCGCAATTGCCTCGGCCAGCTTCAGGCAAAAATCGTAGCGCTGTGTCCCCATTATGACCGGCGTCAACCTGAAGGTCTCCAACGCAACCTGGAGGAACGGGAGTTGGATTTCAAGAGAATGCTCCTCTGAGTCGGCTTGCGGGTTGAAGCGTATGAGGGCGGCATGTTTATAGAGCTCATCAATCAGCTCGCCGTCCAGAGAAACAATGCCCAGGGGGGTGCGGTATCCGCCCAGATTGTATATGCTCGCTCCGGCGAAACTCACCCTGTGGCTGGGAGCAAGTATGAGCACCCGGTCAAATCGGTTCTTCAAAAGGAGCTTGTAAGACGAGGCGGCTACGCCTCCCGAATACATATATCCCGCGTGCGGCACGACAAGTCCGATGAGTTCTCCCTCCAGACCGGGTGGGCGCGCCCGGTCAAGATACATGACAATCTCCTTTTTCAACAGCGCAGGATCGGCCGGGTACCAGGTCCCGGCAATTACCGACTCCCGGATTTTTTCGGCGCTCATGTCTGCTTTTCCCCTTTTTCAATTACCTGCAGCAAGTGCCCCAAGAGAAACCAATCCGCTGTCCATCCAGAAATACCGGACAAAACACCGGCGGGTTCCGGTTCGGATTCTTGACCTGATATTGTTGAACGGGGGAATCAGCTTACCCCCGGTGATGAAGACGTGTTCGAACCCTTGCAAAGTGTCCCGCAGGGTCATGAACAACTCTGGTGAGAATCATTCGATGCTGGGCATCAGCGTCCATTTTATGAACCACCATTGGGCGTCCGGACTCTTGCCCGGGCAGACGATGCCCCCGTTCTGGAACTTGAAAACAAGCCCTTCGGCCGACCCGGTCATAAGAAATCCGGCCAGCCGCTCCATGAAAGGCAAATGCCCCACAACCATGAGATTATCGCTGGTTTTCAGCGTATTTGCAACTGCGGTGACATCATCGAGACGACCTATGCCTGGAATCGGCTCAGTTTTGCCCTTTTCCCCCAAAAGCGCTTCGGCAAAGATTTCCTCCGTCTGCCGCGCTCTCTTCTTGCCGCTGTGCCTTATGGCAGCAGGCCGCATACCATAGCCCGCGGCGACCCCCGCTATGCGGTTTTCATCTGCGAAACCTTCCCGTGACAGACCCTGTTCGGGGTCCTGTTCTTTTGAGAGGCTTTTTCCATGCTGAACAAGCTATTTTTCAATCCTGTAAATCCGGTTTGAATCCGGAGTCCGGGCATCCGTCTGATTCGGGGGCGCAAAAGGGCTCTCTCCGGACTTGAACCGACCATTCGCGGTATAGGCCCTGAATGTTTAATTTTTAATAAGAATTATATTTTTTTCTATGTGAAAAGAGAAAAAAATGGAAGTCTTGCAAATGGTCCAAGACTGTACGTTCGAAGACAGGACCTATGCGGCCGGCTCTGAAATATGCAGGCTCCTGCGCTGCTTTATTTGCAAAAAAGGTCAATGGGAAGACCTGGAGAGCCATGAGTTCGCCACTTTAGTGTGGCAGCCGTTTTGCCGGGGTATCCGCCCTATTTGAGCGTCTTTACCGCCTCGACCACATCCAGGTAAAGCCGGGCTTGCGAGGGAGTGATAATCGGATGGCGGCCTGTCAACTGCAACTCGCCGTCACTCTTGACTATTCCCAGGTACTGCCCCCCTGCTGGCAGTATGCTGTAGGCCCCTTCCTCTATCTTTCCAAGCGTCCCGATTTCTTGCCCCCCCGAATCGAGGATAGCCCATTTGCCTTCGCCTGATGCCTTGAGGGTGACCCCGTCGGCCAGGCTGACGGAGACAAGGCCCATCAAAAGCAGGAAGAGAACTATGAGAGCAGGTGCTTTTTTCATCCAAGACTCCAAAAACTTAGGTGGATCGGCCTGTGAGAAGTGAACCGGTTTTTCCCGTTGGTTCATTCACCTTCACCCTCTTTTATTGCCTGACAATGGTGCTTGATATTGACTCCCTTGACCATAAAGATCACGCTTTCTGCAATATTGGTTGTCTGGTCGGCGGCGCGTTCGAGACATCGAGCGGCTATAATGGTCTGGACCGACCTTTCCACGACGGGCGCCTCGTTGGCCATATAGGCTACGGCATCCTTGAGAATGCGGTAATTGAGTTCATCGGCAACATCGTCCATTTTGCAGACGTCCGTGGCACTGTCAGGATTCTGATTCACAAAAGAAGATATTACAGTGCGCAGCATGTCAAGAGCGGTATCGGCCAGTTCCTCCAGGGCGTTATTGCGGGGAAGAGGAGGGCGGCTGTTCAGGATTAGAGCCCTCTGAGAGATGTTTACGGCCTGATCGCCTATGCGCTCCAGCTCTACCGCGATCCGCAAGCTGCCGACTATGAATCGCAAATCCCGCGCCATAGGCTGGTCAAGGGCGAGAAGTCTAAGCGCGTGGCGGTCCACTTCCACTTCCAGCAGATCTATTTCCCTATCCTCGAGTACTACTTCCCTGGCCAGGTCGTCGTCCCTTTCCACCAGGGCCTTAATAGATCTTTCCAGGGCTTTTTCGGCCAGGGTCGCCATCTTTAGGATTGACATTTTGAGCTGTTCGAGATCGGAGTGGAATTTGTCTTCCATCTGTAAAAACTCCTGGCGCCCCTTCACCCCGTTTGAGGGTCGTGGGTCCCTGGGGCTGCGGGTCTCCAGCTTTTGACCCCTGACTCGTGTCTCTTGAACCGGAAGGCTCACCTGTCTTTAGGCAGCCCACATGCCAAGTCGCAGGCTTCGGAATCAATGACTTTCGGATTGGTTTGGATTCTAATCTCAAAAAATGAGCGGATTCAACACAATTCTTAATAATCACTAAAAAATAAAACCCGGCCTGAAATGAATTGAGGAAGTGAAGGATTTCCAGCTTCATTGATTCGTGTCCATCCGGAAAGGGGGCCGCCCTTTCCGCCCCGGATCATATGGGGTGCGGAGAAGGCTCACGCGCTGTCAATCTTCGGACCTGCGCGGAACGTGGAGCATTTTTGATGTACTTTGGGGAATGATTCTGGTATTGAAGACCCCCGGAATGGATCGACAGCGTTGATTCGGAAGCCCCGGATGAGTTCGGCCGCAGGCGGGATTCCGATTCGGATTTTTTGACGCATAAGACTGAAATTTCAGCTTTCGTTAAAGACCAAGATGGAAAACCATATAGCCGGGAACGGATGCAGACGCTGCGTCCCACGGCTGATACCAGGAGGATTTATGCCCAGACGTTTCATTATTCTGCTTTCAGCTCTTTTCCTGGTCTTTGCCCTTTCACCGTTGGCGCCCACCAGAACCGCTTCATCAGCTCAGGAAGAGACGATCGTTGGTACCCTGGTCAAGCACGGGAAGGTATTCGTACTCGAAACCGACGAAGGCGATTACATCGTTAAGGGTAAAAACCTGTCCAAAATGGAAGGCAAAATGGTCGAAATCACCGGAACGATAAGTGAAAGCGACAAAGGCGATACGATCGATTCGAAATCAGTCGAGGAGATCGAGGAATAGGTGAAGGCTGAACAGTGAACAGATATTCTGCCTCTTTCGCCTTCCGTTCTCCGTTTTCCGACTTGCGTATGCGTATTTAGCCCTGGGCGGCCCTGGTGCGCGCATGGCGTGCATATGTGGCCGCCTCCAGCCCGGCTACGCACCCCTCGCCCACAGCCTTGGCTATCTGCCAGGGAGGACCGCAGATGTCTCCCGCAGCATAAAGGCCCGGCATATTGGTTTCCTGCTTCTTATTGGTCGCCACGAAGCACATCGAATCGCTGTCGAGTGCAACCCCAAGACCTGAGGCAAGCTCTATGGCGCCCTTGGCCCCCAGTTCTATGAAAACTCCGCTGGTTTCTATTTTTTCCCCGTTGTCGAGCAAAACGGCCCGGACTTCGCTGTCTCCAAGAATGCGGGTCACCCAGCGCCCCGTGTGGACTTCCACTCTGCTGCTCTCGAGCTGATAGCGAAGATGCTCCGATATCTCGATGGCCTCGGAAACCAGATGAGTCTCGCCGGCGATGAGCAGCATCTTCAGGGCGCCGGAAACGGCCGCACTGCCATTGCCGATGAGAGTGACCACCTGATTTCGGTAAAAATTGGCATCGCAATCGACGCAGTAACTCACCCCTTTGCCGAGCAGTTCCTTTTCGCCCGGCACGTTCAGACGGTTGCGGGACACCCCCATGGCTAGAATTATGGTCCAGGTGAGCAGGGAATCTCCCGATTCGAGTCTGACCCCGAATCGGTCGCTCTCCGTCTGTTCAAGGTGAAGGACGTCCTCATCCAGGAGGACGGCCCCGAACTTTTTCGCCTGATTCCTTCCTTCGTTAAGGATCGCCTCGCCTGAAACCCTTTCATTTATGCAGCAGTAGTTTTCGACGCGGGCCTTATATAAGGCGCTACTCTGCACCCTTCCCAAAACGGCCACCCTTGCTCTGGTCCTTGCGGCATGCACGGCCGCCTGCAACCCGGCGGGGCCGCTTCCCAGAATTACAACGTCAAATTCGGTCTCCATCCATTCTCCTCTTATTTTTTGACAGGATTGCAGGATTAAAATATGTTCCGGACAGCTAAATACTGTAACTTCGTCATCGTTCACTGCTTTTTTCAGGCGCTTTTGCCGATTGCCCTATCCCGTCCGGCTGATGTATTTTAATATCAGATAACAGCAGGTTCAAGCGGGGCGGCTCATAAGCTCCCCAAGTCTTGCTTGCGTGTTAAGGCGCTCGGGAGTCTTTGGCAAGGAGACTTCAAGTTCTATGAGAGTAACTGCGGCCCTGATAACCTCGCAGGAACGGCTGCTTGTCGCGCAGCGGCCGCCCTGGAAAAAATTCGGGCTTCTGTGGGAATTTCCGGGAGGCAAGGTGGAACCCGGAGAGGGTCTCGAAGAGTCGCTCGTTCGTGAAATAAAGGAAGAATTGTGCCTCGATATACGCGTGCACGGCCTGTTCAAGAACATCTATCAGCAAGAGCCGGACTTCGAAATCGACCTCCACGCATACTGGTGCGAAATCTGCGGGGGAACGTTTCGCCTCATCGAGCATGTTGCGTTCATGTGGGCGAACTTACCCGAACTGAAACAGATGGATTTCACCAAAGCAGATCGTCTCCTGATTCCATTTCTGGAAAGGCTTTCGGAGTTTCCCGATTTCTAGCGCACACTCAACCGGGTGCTTATCTGTTGGGGGCCGAGCGTCATCCCGGCGAGGGACCGGGAGACCGAGCGAATGTGTTCCCGCTTCATAAGGCGCTAAATTCCCAGGATTACTGCCGATATCCTATTGTCTAATAGACGTGTGGAGGTTATCGTCTTATAATTTCGTATGTCGATAAAACCCAAGGACAAAATATAGAATGCCTAAAGAAAAAAACGCCCCCGGCGCCGTACTCGACTTGTTCTCGTCCCTGAAACTTACGCTCGTCCTCTTCTTTGTGCTGGCGGCCGCATCTGTAATAGGGACGCTTCTGCCCCAGGGGATAAGCCTTCCCGAGCTCAAAGATCATTTTGGTCCCGCAACGGCCTCTTTAATAGACTTCCTGTCGCTCAACAACCTCTACCATTCCATCTGGTTCAGGATTTTGCTCCTGCTGCTGTGCACAAATCTTGCCGCCTGCACGATAGACAGGCTCCCGAAAACGATCCGCCTCCTTCGAAGATTCGAAGCCGCCTTCGATTCGCAGAAACTGTCCAAGTTTGGCCTCAGCAGCTCGATTGCTGCAGGGCTCCCCCTCGAGCGGACGCAATCTGTCGTTGAAAGCGCTGTGAGCCAAACTTTCGGCCGGATGTGCCGGGTAGAATCGGAGGGTCCCTTTTGCGCCGTAAGTGAAACGGGGCGATGGAGCAGGCTTATGGTCTACGTGGTCCACCTGAGCGTGCTGATAGTCCTGGTTGGCGCCCTGGCAGGGTCGTACCTGGGGTTCAAGGGGACCATGAACCTCGTTGAGGGCCAAACTTCCGATGAAGTCATGCTCGCAGGAGGCGAAAGAATTCGAGAGCTTCCGTTCGCTGTGCGGTGCGACAAATTCGAGGTTTCTTTCTACGATACGGGCGCACCAAAGGAGTTTAAGAGCGATCTGGCCATAATCGAAAACGACAGGGAAGTCTTGAAGCAGCCCGTTGTTGTAAACGACCCCCTGGCCTACGAAGGGATCACTTTTTACCAGGCTTCCTATGGGACCACTCTAAAGGAGGCCGATATCGAGCTCAGCGACCCCGCCTCTGGCAAAAAGATCGCGATGAGCCTGCCGTTCCGGCAGGTTGTGACCATTCCCGGCACCAGCGATCAGCTCATGATAGCCGACTATCAGGAGAACCTGATGCGGGTCGGGCAGGCCATCGAACTCGTGTATGCAAAAGAGGGGCAGCAAGCTTCCGCCCGGTGGATTCTGGTTGACCGGCCTTATCACGGCAACAGAATCGAAAACTACCTGGTCCGGGTCACTCAAACCGATAAAGCAAGATTTACAGGACTCGAGGTCAAGAAAGACCCCGGTATCTGGCTGGTGTGGGCGGGTTTCACACTGATGACGTTAGCCATAGGCCTGACGTTCTATTCGAGCCACAGGAAACTTTGGGTTTGCATCGAACCCGATAAAAAGAGGAAAAAAACGATTGTTACTCTTGCCGGAAGGACGAGCCGCAATTCGCAGGCTTTCGAGGAAAAGTTCGAGGCGCTGCGCGCGACGATCGAAAACCGACTGAAAGACTTTTAAGTTTTGAGTTTTTAGTTTTTAATGAATTAACTCAGGACTAAAAACTAAGAACTCAAACTGACGAAGAAACCAACAACCGAAAAGGAAAAACTGAAAACTCACAATGACCAGTTCCCTTCTTCTCAGCCTGACTACTTTCGTCTACCTTCTGTGTACGGTGCTGTACCTGTCGGGAACGATCTTTCGCTTCAAGCCTCTGCTTGCCGCCGGCGCGATTTCGGGCGTGGCGGCCCTGCTGATGCAGACGGCGGGCATCGGACTGCGCTGGGTGGAATCCTACCGGATGGGCTATGGGCATGTCCCGCTTTCCAACATGTACGAATCGCTCGTTTTTGCATCCTGGGCCATAATGATTATCTACCTCGTATTCGAATGGCGCGTCAGGCAACGGACTCTCGGGGTATTTCCAGCACTATTTTCTTTTCTGGCTATGGCCTACGCCTCTTTTTCGAAGGACGTCGACTCAAAGATTCAGCCGCTCGTTCCCGCTCTCAAGAGCAACTGGCTCATTGCTCACGTAATGACCTGTTTTCTCGGCTATGCCGCATTTGCGGTATCCTTCGGGCTTAGTATTCTCTACCTGCTAAGAAAAAAGTATCCCGGAAATCCGCATCCACAGGGTGCCGTCCTGGCCTTCTTGCCCAGTGCTTCCCAGCTCGAGTGGTTCAATTACCAGATGGTGCTGTTCGGGTTTTTATGGCTTTCAGTCGGAATAATAACCGGGTCCGTCTGGGCCAACTCGGCCTGGGGCACCTACTGGAGTTGGGACCCCAAGGAAACCTGGTCCCTGATAACCTGGTTCATATACGCTGCCCTGCTGCACGCGCGCAATCTGCAGGGCTGGAAGGGAGAAAGAGTGGCCTGGCTGTCAATCATCGGTTTTGGGTGTGTTCTATTTACTTATTTTGGGGTAAACTTCCTTTTGAGCGGGTTGCATAGCTATGCAAGATAACGAAAAACTGTGGAGGGTCCCATGCTGAATATGACCGAAATGCTGCTTTTGCTTCTGGGTGTTGTCATCCTGGTGGGCGGCAAGAAGCTGCCCGAACTGGGAAGCGGTCTGGGCAAAGGAATCAGCGAATTCAAAAAAGCCATAGGCGCCGACAAACCGGAAGAAGAACCAAAGCAGATCAAGGAAGACGAAACCAAGTCTGCGGACACGAAGCCGGGTGAGCCTGTTAAATAAAAGATCCCGGGTTCAAGGAAGCATATCAGGGAGTAATCCATGTTTGGAATAGGTTTTGAACACCTCCTTGTCATTATGATCGTCGTTCTGCTGGTGGTCGGACCGGACAAGCTGCCCGGTGTGGCCAGAGCGCTCGGGCGCGGGTACGCCGAGTTCAAACGAACGATGGACGATTTGAAGAATACCATGGACCAGGACGATACGGTCCGGGGGCTAAGAGAGGAATTCCGCTCGGCCCAGCGCGAGGTGAATCTGAGAAAACATTTCGCTCGAAATCTCATCATGGATGAGGGGACCGCAATCAAAGCGTCGGTCTATGACGAGCCAAAGCAAGCATTCGAAGCCACCCTGGCTGCAGGAAGCGCTGAAGCCCCACCGCCTGCAGTAAGCGCTGCCCCCCCTGCAGCCGAGCCCGGCGAGCCGGAACGTGCAGCCGCTCAAACCCCTTCGCCCGGGACCGGCGAAATCAGCACGAAAGAATCATAGGTCTTTTAAAGCGTATAAGACCCGTTAAGACGCATTTTTTGTCAACTGGAATAGACAATGTCGGACGAAGAAACCAAGATGCCCCTGTTTCAGCATCTGGAGGAACTGCGAACCAGGTTGTTGATTTGCGCCCTGGCCGTAGGGATAGGGTTTGTCGTTTCCTATTTTTTCAGCAACAGGATTTTCGAGATGCTCATGAAGCCCTGGATCAACGCTATGCCGCCAGGGCAGCCCGTCAAGCTCATCTACACTGCGCCCCATGAGGCTTTTTTCGTCTATATGAAGGTGTCCTTTATCTCGGGGACGATTCTTTCCGCTCCGGTAATACTGTGGCAGATATGGAAATTTGTAGCCCCCGGCCTGTATGAAAACGAAAAAAAGTATATGCTGCCGGTTATTTTCTGTTCGGGCCTTTGCTTTGTTGGCGGCGTTCTGTTCGGGTATTTCGTGGTCATCCCGGTAGCCTTCAAATTCTTTGCCTCCTTCGCATCTCAATACATAACCCCCA
This sequence comes from uncultured delta proteobacterium, assembly GCA_963805125.1. Taxonomy (GTDB): domain Bacteria; phylum Desulfobacterota; class Syntrophobacteria; order Syntrophobacterales; family Syntrophobacteraceae; genus SbD1. The sequence goes on from CAWDTD010000007.1 coordinate 529,142, forward strand.
TGTTGCGCACCACGGAGTATCTGGCGTTTGCCAATAAAATGCTCTTGTGCTTCGGTGTTGCATTTCAAATGCCCGTGTTCGCCTTCTTTCTTGCGAAGATGGGCGTGCTCGGCGCAGACTTTTTGAAACGCAAGCGCAAATGGGCCATAGTGCTCGTTTTTATTGGCGCTGCGGTGCTCACCCCCAGCCCCGACATCGTATCTCAGCTCTTAATGGCGGTACCGCTGCTGATTCTTTATGAGGCGAGCGTGTGGATCGTCCACTTCTTTGGGGCAAAACCCTTTAAAGCGGCTGAAGAAGCCTGAGAGTTTTTAGTTTTGAATTTTTAGTTAAAACCAGCGACTGGAGAGTTTTGAGTTTTGAGTCCTGACCCGAGAAACAAAACAGTCGAGCAGATTCTGGTAATAGCCACAAAGAACAGAGGAAAATCTGCGGAGATTCAAGGCGTGCTCAAGGATTTTCCGATTCTTGTCAAGGACTTGAACGATTTCGGTCCGATTCCCGAGCCGGTCGAAGACGGTGAGACGTTCGAAGAAAACGCTTACAAGAAGGCGAGCTTTACGGCCAAGGTCCTCGGTCTGCCTGCCCTGGCCGACGATTCCGGGATCGAGGTGGAGGCGCTGGCCGGCGTCCCCGGTGTCCATTCCGCCCGTTATGCGGGGCCTGGAGCAACCGATCTCGACAATAACGCAAAACTCCTCAAAGCACTCTCGGGCAAAGCAAACCGCAAAGCCCGGTTTTGTTGCGTTCTGTCCCTGGCTGTGCCTTCCGGCGCCGCCCTGACCTATGAAGCCTTCTGTGAAGGGGTGATTCTGGACTCACCTCGAGGCCATAACGGATTCGGCTACGATCCGCTTTTCCTCTATCCCCCGATGGGTAAGACTTTCGCGGAAATGAGCATCGAGCAGAAGTTAAGCGTCTCCCATAGAGGACTCGCGTTGCGCGAACTTAGAGACGAGTTCGAAAAGGTCCTCCAGTGGCTTCGGCTCAGGCAGTCCGAAGCGGAGATGCGGCGAGGGGTGGGCGAGATGTGCGTCAAATTAGTGAATAGTGAGCAGTGAATAGCTGCTCACCTGCCGTTAAATCACCAATCACTGTCCACTAATCACTGCTGCTGTGGCTGGAGCCCGGGCCAGTTTCTATAGAGTGTTTTCAGCCGCTGGAACCGTTCGTATCCGAGCAGCTTTCTCACTTCCAGCGAGTAGCTGAACCGGGTTGCGGCCAGAAGGGTCCGGGTGCTTTCCAGTTTTTTCATCTTGGTGATTGCGGATGTTTCGTTTAGATCTTCCTGGTCGATTGCCTTTAAGAGTTCGTTTCTCTCCTCTTCCATCTGTTTTTTAAGTTCGGCAAGTCTGTTCCGGCTGTAATCGAAGAACTCGTCCAGCTCATCTTTTTCGTGATCGGTAATACTTAACTGATCCGCAAAGTAGAAGATATGCCACCACCTTCCAGGTGGAATCTCATTTGCGCGGCAAATCTCCGGGAAAACAAGCAGCATGATCGCGGCCAGCGCTAACAGTGACTTGCTAAGCATTTCGTGATCCACCATCCTGGGTCAGACCATCGTCCTTCGTAGCGCCGGGGCTCTGGATGTTCCTTTCGTTGTCACCCGGATCGCCAATATCCACATGGAAGCGGGGCAGAGGGTTTTCCTCGAGTTTTTCAATTTCGGTCATGAACTTTTGATCCTGGAGCATCTCACGGTAGACGACATCCTGCGTATAGACCCTGTCCCTTTCAAGCGTCAGGGGACTCAGAAGAAGGGCTAGAATCGATGCGAAAGCAACGCCCAACCCGAGTAGTGCCAGGCGGATTTTCCAAACCGGTCTGAGTACGCCGGCACTCTTTTCGGGCACCATTGGTTTCCTGAAATTTTCAGGCGCCTCGCCGCGTGAAATTTGTCCGAACCGTGCAAGCCTGCCTTGCAGCGCTTGCTTTTGTGCGCGGCAGGCGGGGCACTCGATCAAATGGCGGCGCAATGCTCCATCCAGGACCCTTTCGTCTATCACGGCCTCGATAATCTGTGTATCGTCAAGATGGGTGATCTTTTTCACCGTGCCATTCTCCCTGTAGAAAATCGCTCAGAGCCGAATCCTCTTTGAATTTCCTGATTGCGCGGTAGAGGTGCGTCTTGACCGCGCTCTCGCTCTTTCCGAGCGTCTGTGCTATTTCTTTAAGATTGAGATCATCGACGAACCTCAGGAAAAAAATCTCCTTCTCCATCCGGGAAAACCGTTTTGACAACTGCTTCACGTGCGACCAGAATTCCTTCCGAATCACCGTGTCGAGCGCCCCCGCATTGAGGTGCGGCTCAACGTCGGCCACATCGGTTTCCTCCCTGTGCTCGGTTATTCCCAGAAAAGCCAGTAACTTGTTTCTCCGGTGAAAGTCGTACACCCGGTTTAGCGCTATTTTGTAAAGCCAGGCTCGGAACCTGTCCGAATCCTTGAGCTGGGGCAGATATTTGAACGCCGACAGGAAGATGTCCTGTATCAAGTCCTCGGAATCCAACCTGGAGCGGGTGCGAAAGAATATGAGACGGAAAATCTCATCCTGATGGAGCGCCATAAGCTTTTCGAAGGCATCCCTGTCACCCTCCCTGGCCCGTTCCACAAGCGCGGAAAGCTTGGCGCCCTGCGTCGAGGAGACTCTCAGTTCAATATCTTCCGTAGGATTCATCCTGAATAGAACACACCCTGTCGCGTATGAGATCTTATCCCTCCTGCATTCTATTCATTATGATCCACTTTCGGCGGGTTATCAAACAGCCAAATCCAGGTTAACGGGCTTTCCATCTGAAATAACGGATGAGGCCCGGAATTAGTTTACAAATCACTGTTTTTTATTGGCGGCGGGGCGGGAAGCCGGCATTGCGTTCACTGCTCACTGTTCACTCTTCACCGTTCTCTGATTACTTTGATAAACAGCTACAGCCTGTTCAACCGCGCTGCCTTTGCCTGTTTATGTAATCATTTAGCGGGAGGAATGAAAATGGAAGTCAGGAAGGTTGTTTTCCCGGTCGATCTGGCCGGTTCATCGTACAGGATAGCCCCCCGGGTACGCTCCGTCGTCGACCAATTCGACGCCGAGCTGCATCTCGTCTATGTGTTGGAGACTCTTGAGGGATACAGTACTTTTTTCGTTCCCCATCGGTCGCTGGACCTGATGGAGATGGAGGGTATGGCGCTCGCAAAACGGCATCTCGGAGCATTTGCAGAAAAGTATTTCGAAGATCGTCCAAAGGTTAAACTGGTCGTGTTGCACGGAAATCCCGTTGAACAAATCCGAAAATATATAGAGTCCGAGGGGATCGACATGGTCATTGTGGCCAGCCATGATCCGCCCCGGCTCGAGCGCGCAATTTTCGGAGATATCGCGGAACAAATTGCGCGGACTTCGCCCGTGCCCCTGATGGTTGTCAATCCCTTTGTTGAGGAGAAGGCGCATATCACGGTCGTCGGCAGACCGATTGCGACGCAGGGGCTGGTTGTTTGACGCCGGATGCCTCGCGAAGCGTGGAATATCCGGATACGGGCTAATACGGAGGTGCGTTCAAGATTGTAGTAACGCAAAAGAGCGGGGGAATGATTCCCCTCAATCTCCAGGCTCCGCCAGGCGCACACGCGCAAGCGCGTGTGGCCGAGCGCCGGCACCTCGCGGGGCGTGGAGATCGGCCGAAGGCCGCCGCCGCAGCGCCACCGTGAGCCGGATCGTGGCCCGGACATGGAGAGCGGCGATGGGGGTGAGGGGGGCGAGCTCCCCACGTTTTTAAACGCTTTTAATACTCTCTTGAACGCAACTTCGTATAAAAGCCATCTGAGGGATTGAGGGATCGCCCTCAAGGTGTCCGGAAGGGCGGGGTTATACAAAAAAATCCCGCCCCTGCTCAGCGACGGGGCCGCAGCCAGGATCTCGACACGCCGCCCCTTCCCCCGGGGATGTACCGGGTATGGGCACTGGCTGTCTATACAGTTGCATTCCCTGAATTGATTGGTTTATCTTTCGATTCAGTCACGGTAGTTCGACGATCGGAGTCACGAGTTATCCGATGCGAAAGGAGAAGAACGGTACGCCAATTGAAAACCCTGGTTCATAGTAGTAATAGTAGGCGTCCGGGTAATCGTAGTAGGGGTTGTAATAGTATTGGCAAACAACCCAACCGGGAATACAAGCGACAATGCATGTATGAGACGTGTCATCTTGTCGCCTCCTTCCACCATCTTATGGCAATGGTCGATATTTACTCACAATAATACAACTAGGCCCTTGGTTCGCAACTGAAGGCGTCCATGCCGGTGATGTCACGCCCTATTGCAAGAATGTGGATGTCCTCGGTTCCCTCGTAAGTGTTTACGGTTTCCAGATTCAGCATGTGGCGGATCGGCGGATATCCGAGGCTGATTCCGTTTGCCCCCAGCATGTCCCTGGCGCTCCTGGCGATCTTGAGGGCTTCGGAGGCGTTGTTCATTTTAGCCATGGAGATGTGCGTGTGGCGCGCACGGCCCTCGTCCTTGAGCCTTCCGAGGCGAATGCACAGAAGCTGGGCCTTGGTGATCTCCGTCAACATCCGTGCGAGCTTTCGCTGCACCAGTTGGAACGATGCAATCGGGGCTTGAAACTGTATTCTGGACTTTGCGTAGTTCAGGGCGGTCTCATAGCAGGCGATGGCGGCGCCGACGCTGCCCCAGGCTATGCCATAGCGAGCTTCGTTGAGGCACATCAGGGCGGATTTAAGACCCTGTGTGCCCGGCAGAAGATTTTCCTCGGGGACGGCCACATTATCGAAGTTGAGAACGGAGGTGACCGAAGCGCGCAGCGAGAACTTGCGCTCGATCGGGCGGGCCGAAAATCCGGGTGTGCCTTTTTCGACCAGAAAGCCCCGGATTTGCCCGTCCTGCGTTTTCGCCCACACTACCGCCACGTCGGCGATGGACCCGTTTGTTATCCACATCTTGCGCCCATTAAGAACAAAGCCCCCCCGGTTTTTTACAGCGGTCGTCCGCATGCTCTGCGGGTCAGAACCGGCTTCGGGCTCGGTGAGGCCGAAGCAGCCGATTTTCTTCCCGCTCACCAACTCCGGCAGCCAGCGCTCCTTCTGTCCCAGGTCGCCGAAAGAATAGATCGGGTATATCACCAGGGCGTTCGTGACCGATAGAAAAGATCGCAGGCCGGAATCTCCCCGTTCCAACTCCTGGCAAACCAGGCCGTAGGCGACGTTGTTTTTGCTCCGCCCGCCGTATGCGTTGAGCTTTAATCCGAACAGGCCCATTTGCGCCATCTCTGGAATCAGCTCGACCGGAAAAATCCCTTGCTCGAAATAATCGGCCGCCCCGGGAAGGTATCGCCTGTCAACCCAGGTTCTCACTTCATCGCGGATTTGCTTTTCATCGTCTGAAAGAAGGTCCTCACAGAAATAATAGTCGACATGCCCTGAGTTCATGGAGTCCTCCGAGGCGGTGATACAAGACTGACATGGGGACACGGAGACGCGGGGAAAAATCCTCCCCCCCGAGCCTATCCGACAACTCGATATTCGCGAATGTCCCGGCCACCCGCTTTTATTAGATAAACACTGCCGTCTCTAATGCATTCGTTTTTCTCCAAATTTCTTCTATTTGAAAGATTCCCTGCATTGATGCTTGAAATAATCGGCCGGAAATTGTATTTATCCATCCATGATGGTTTCTTAGTTGGCGCTAACCTCCTGCTCTTTATAAAGAATATGGACATTTCATCTCAATTCGAAAGCATTTTCCGTATTCATGACGGGCTTAGCGACGGCTTGAGTCACTTTTCCGGTCCGAGCCGCGCGGCGCTGATTTACGCCGAGAAGCCGCACGACCTGCCGCGCCTCTACGATCCTCAAGGTCTACTGGAGGGCTGGGAACCGCTTATCGAGAAAATCTACCTGAGATCAGGCGCGTGGCGGGAGTATAATCCCAATATTATGCAGCCGGGACTTTTCGGGCAGATCCAGCCTGAAAAGGGGCTTGACCTTGCGGGACTCGTATCCAGGGGTGGCAGGGCCAAGTCCGTGTTCTATCAGATGTGGTTTACCGAACAGCATCCGACCATGTGTTCGACCGGCCCCACCGAGAGGTGGCTCGAGCACGCCGCCAGCCTCCTTGCGCATGACTGGGCCAATGAGGAATGGTTCTATACGCGAAACTCATCCTACGTTGTCCGGGAATATGCGACCCATGCCGTCAGGGACTTCATCCGGGACCGGCTTGACATTAAATTCGGCCCGGACAGCCGCATTGAAGTCTACCCGATTCTTGACGCGGTACTGGGCATTTCCAAAACGAGGGAGGAAGGCGCCTGGCCACGTGGGACCCTGGTATTCGTCGATCCCGCCATGATTGAAGCGGTGCCTTTCCTCGCGACATTCCCTCACCCGGAAAAGCTCAGACTGACCAACTTCAAGCACGTGCGAAAGCTTGTCCTCGCAGTTGAAAATTCGGACAGAAGGCTTGTCTCCGATGGGCGCACAATAATTGGAGTGGCGCGGGGAATTTTGCCCGATTGCCGCATAACCGCCGATTTCCGAGGCGGACACGGGTTCCTGCGTTTTTCGGGCAACCTGGTCTGCAGCTTTTCGGACGGAAGCTTTCATTCATCTGACCGCAGGCCCAACCTGGTGCATCTTGAAGAACTCCTTCTGGAATCGCCTCTTGAAGAGTCCAAACGGGACTCTCTTTTCAAGATCGTCTCGAGCATCGTGGACAGGGCGGGCGAGCAGCGGCACGGCGCCACGCTGGTAATCGACCTTAACCCCGCTCCTATTACGATCTCGGGTCAGCAGCTTGCATCTCCCGTCGATCTAGGCAACGAGACGTTGCTCGATCTGGCCAAATCCCTCTCGAAGGTGGACGGGGCGCTCCATATCGGGGCAGACCTGCACCTGCACGGCTTCGCCTGCCTGCTCGACGGAAGGTCGATCCAAGGTGAGAATCGTGCGCGGGGAGCACGGTTCAACTCGGCCCTCAGGTTTACTGCAGACCACGAGGACCTGATCGTAGTCGTCGTTTCGGCCGACCGGCCTGTTTCGGTAATACACAGGGGAGTAGACCTTAACGCTGCACCCGACTGGAAGCCCCTGCCGCAGTCGCTCGTTCAACCGCCTACCCTGCAAGAGTGGCTGCTGGGCTCCGCAGAGCCGGAAATCGCCCTGCTGGTGCAGCAGCCTGCTAGCAGTTTTTAGTTGCCGGTTGTTGGTTTTCAGTCAACTAAGAACTCTAAACTCACACCTGGTGGACAATTCTTCGGGTGCGATCCGAAGGTCAAACGCTTTGCCGATATGGTCAAAATCTGTGTCATTATGCAGCAGATCGGCATTGTGCTCGATGCATACAGCGGCTGTCATACAATCGATTGAATTCCTTATGATGGTCCCCCGTGAGCGCAGCGTTCGGTAGATATTTGATCCCGGCAGGAAGGTGTTCCGGCTCATGGAAAGGAATATGAGCTTTGAGATCATGGCTTCGGTCTGTTCGTACTCTTTGTCATCTCTGATTCCTTGCAGCACCTCCTTAAGCTCCCACCGGGTTCATCTGCGCCCTTTATTGCACGCCACCGAAGATAAACAAAATCGTTGGCAAACGATGGTGTTTGCAAACAATCTCGTCAAGAAAGATTTGACTGGCGGCAGAGCCGCCGCAACGACTTCAACAGCCGCCTGAACCTGTGTCTTGCTCACAACTCTTGTGAGGATCGAGAAAGCTTCTCATACAATAGAAAAATCACCTTCGGGTATGTATCCGTTATTTCGGCAGCTTCGTCCCATAGACATCAATCCGCACGACCATTATTTTCATCTAAATCGGCGCTGTCCAAGATGTCGGGGGCGGAGCTTGAAACTCCCGATATCTGACTGCCGTCCTTGCAGCGGACTTTCCATTTCAAGGAAGCTTTGAGGCAGATCGCGCAACTGCATCCGGAGCTTCGAGCCGTTGCGTGCAAAAGGCGCTATGGAGGAACGATGAAAACGAGCCCACGGACCAATGATCCCTTCAGGGACAAGATCAGGCAAATACTGCTGGCCTGCCCTCCTCTAAGTGCAAGGAGCGAATTCAAAAGCAGGGTTTTTGCCGAGGTGCAGAATTACTCGAGGGAGGTCCAGGAAGCCGAATATGATTCTGATTTCTTTTTCACGCTGCTCGAACTCATTGTCGATTGCCAGTCCCTTGACATACCGGATGACTCGTTCAGAATAATCGTGGCCGATTTGCTCTGTGAATCCAAGGACTCAGAGTGCAGCGCGGATGAGGAAGTCCGGCAACTGATCGGAATGGACCCCGCAAAATACGAAGTGGCCAAAGAAGACTTCAAAAACAGCCAATGCATAGCTTCGGCGTTAAACAGAGGGAAAACCGGTCGAAAAGGCGGTAGCATGGCCCGGAAAGAGAAATTTCCCCAGGGTTGAACAAGCTGATGTCCATACGTGAGGCGGTGGGACCGCCCGCCAGGATTGTTGACGCGGAGACGCCGCTGCCCCGGCGTACGCCGGGGGCGGCGGCCCCCTTGGAATCCCGCTGTTTTCGGCCACCTTGACGCCGAACTTCTTGCGGCCCGCCCACCAGCGCTCGGATAACGACCCCGAGCCCACCATCCGCCTTGCCGGGGCAAGGCCATCGGGGCCACCTGTGTTCCCTCTCCGCGTGTCCCCGCGTCCACGCTTCTCCCCGCCTCCGTGTCTTCGTTCCCCACGTGTTTGGGATTCAAGGTTGTACGGGGGAATTCCGATCATCTGTTCTGGAAAGGGGCGTCAATGCCGGCACTCGCAGAGCAATCGGCCCAACGGCCGTTTAATTTAAAAAGCGTGAGTTTTCACGTGACCATGGTTGTCGCTTTTGTCTGTTTGCTCGCGACGGCAGCTCTGCCTATCATCCTTTTTGGCTACTATGAAAGCAAGATTATCATTTCCGACCTCGGCAACGACTTAATAGAGCAAACTTCCAAAACGGTAATCGAAAAAACGGCCAATTATTTTTTGCCCGCATCCATTGCTGTCGAAATGAGTTCAAGGCTGACCGAACTGGGGGTAGTTTCATTCAGTGATTTCAAGCAGACCGAAATGTACACTCTTGGGGTCCTGAAATCCTATCCGCAGATATCGATGTTTTATATGGCAGATGAGCAGGGCAACTATGTACGAGCGTGGAGACTGCCCAATGGAAATACGGAAAGCCGGATCATCAAAGCGGCCGCTTCCGTACCTACGGATTCTTTCATATATCGGGACCAGACGTTGAAAGTCACCGATGTTCAGGAGTCCCACAAGATCGATTACGATCCGAGGGTGCGTCCCTGGTATGTTGGATCTAAAAAGACAGGGACAAACTTTTGGACTGATGTGTACGTGCTGTTTAGAAACAAGAAACCGGCAATTACCTCTTCCCACGCTCTTTTTGGCCCCGATGGAAAATTTGCGGGCGTATGGGCAATGGACATCGAACTCGATGAGATATCCAATTTCCTGAAAACACAGAAAATAGGCAAAAGCGGCATTGAGCTGATCATCAATGAAAAGGGCGACGTTGTCGCCTACCCGGAACCTTCACTGATCACAAGGGAAGAAGACGGGGCCTTGCGGCCGGTCAAGGTTGAAGAACTCGGGCTGGAGCCCCTTAGCGCCGCCTACCGGCAACATGTGAGTACCGGAAAGACCAGGGCCGTCGTCGAGTGCAAAGGGATAAGATATCTCGCCTCATTTACGGAATTTCCCGAGCCTTTTCCCGTGCGATGGAAAATTGCGGTCCTGGTTCCTGAAAACGATTTTGTGGGCGCGGCCAGGCAGTCGATGATAATAATGCTGCTCATCTCTGTGGTCGTGCTGGCGCTTGCCATTTTCCTGGCGTTTTTGGTCTCGGGAAGCATTACCGGTCCCGTTCGGCTCATAGCCGAAGCAACCGCGAAAATAAAGAGCTTCAACCTGGACGAAAAAATCGACATCCCCTCCCGCATGAAAGAAATCCAATTGATGAGAGACGCCGTGTCCTCGATGCAGAGCGGACTCCATGCCTTCAGGAAGTATGTGCCCTCCGAACTGGTGCGTCAACTCATAAGCACTGGAGAAGGGGCACAGTTGGGCGGGCGAAAAAGAGAACTGACCGTACTGTTTACCGATATCACGGGCTTCACATCCATCGCTGAACTCATGCCCTCCGAACAACTCATGCAGCACCTGTCCGAATACTTCGACGAACTCACAAAAATCATCACCCGCCATAGAGGGACGGTAGACAAGTATATCGGAGATGCCATCATGGCTTTCTGGGGAGCCCCGATCCAAGACGAGGATCATGCACTGCACGCCTGTGACGCCAGCCTTGCCTGCCAGGAAAAAATCGCCGAACTCAATCGAAGATGGATAAAAGAAGGCAGGAGCGCCCTGGTCACCCGAATCGGCATAAGCACCGGCCCGACCGTGGTCGGCAATGTCGGGTCGACCGAACGGATGAACTATACGGTTATGGGCGACAATGTCAACGTGGCCAGCCGCCTGGAAGGGGCGAATAAATTATATGGCACGCAAATCATTGTTTCTGCAAAGACTTATGAGGCGGCATCCGCAAAGTTCCTGTTCAGGCCGCTTGGCGTCATCGCCGTCAAGGGAAAAAGCGAGGGACAGACGACCTACGAGCTGGTGGGAAGAAGGCGTGAGCAGTGAACGGATAGACCCCTCTCTCCATTCACTGCTCACTATTGACTATCGACTGCCTTATTGAGGAATGTTGCCGTGCTTCTTGGGCGGAAGAGCCGTGCGCTTGTTGCTGATCACCCTGAAGGCCTCGATCAGGCGCGATCTGGTCTCTGAGGGCATAATCACGCCGTCGATATAGCCGCGCGAGGCTGCGATATAGGGGTTATAGAGCGCCTTGCGGTAGTTGTCGATCACCTCCTTGCGCTTGGCCACCGGATCGGCGCTTTCCTGGATCTCGCGGCGGAAAATGACGTTTGCCGCGCCCTCGGCGCCCATGACCGCGATCTCGGCCGTGGGCCACGCAAAGCTGAAGTCGGCCCTAAGGTCGCTCGAACACATTGCCAGGTACGATCCCCCGTAATCCTTGCGGGTGGTAAGGGTAATTTTGGGAACGGTGGCTTCCGAGTAGCACCAGAGCAGCTTTGCGCCATGGCGAATGATGCCGCCCCATTCCTGCTGCTTGCCGGGCAGGTAGCCGGGAACATCGGCGATGGTCAGCATCGGGATATTGAAGCAATCGCAACACCGGATGAAACGGGTCGCCTTGTCGGATGAGTCGACATCGAGGCATCCGGCCAGCACCTTGGGCTGGTTGGCGATGATGCCGATCGACTTTCCATCCAGCCGGGCGTAACCGACGATCATATTCTGAGCGAAATACTGGTGAACCTCGAGGAAATCCCCGTTATCAACAATCGAGCGGATCACGTCCTTCATATCGTATGCGCCCATCGAAGCTTCCGGAATGATGGTGTCGAGTTCCGGGCACAACCGGTTGGGATCGTCCCCGGTATCGATGTAGGGAGCATCGTCCATGTTGTTATCGGGGAAAAAGGAGAGCAGCCGCTTGATCTGGTCGATACAGTCGGCGTCGTTTTCGGCCGCGAACTGGGCCACACCGCTTCTCGAGTTGTGGGTCATGGCCCCGCCAAGTTCTTCCTGGGTAATGACTTCGCCCAGCACAGACTTGATGACGTCAGGACCGGTGATGAACATCAGGCCCGTCCTCTTGACCATGAAAATGAAGTCGGTCATCGCGGGCGAATAGACGGCCCCACCGGCGCATGGACCCATTATGGCCGAAATTTGGGGAACGACCCCCGAGGCGATTGCATTGCGATAGAATATCTGGCCGTAGCCGGAGAGCGAATCAACCCCTTCCTGGATACGCGCGCCGCCCGAATCGCAGAAGCCCACGCATGGCTTGCCGGCCCGAAGCGAGAGGTCCTGCACCTTGCAGATCTTTTTGGCGTGCATTTCACCGAGGCTGCCAGCGCGGGAAGTGAAATCCTGCGCAAACGCGAAAACCTCGCGTCCGTTTACGTTTCCGAAACCGCTGATCACTCCGTCGGCGGGCACGTCAACTTTATCGATTCCGAAAAGAGTTCCCCGGTGTTTCATGAACATGTCAAGTTCACGGAAGCTGCCGGGGTCAAAGAAATGGTTCAAACGATCACGGGCAGTCATCTTCCCGCGTTCAAGCTGCTGAGCCACAGCCTTGGGACCGCCCATTTCCCTGATCTTGGCTTCTTTGTCACGAAGTTCTTTGAGTTTTTCCGCAACTACTCCCATATCAGCTACTCCTCCATGTCAACTTTGAATAGAACCCCAGGTTCGCTTCCACTTGGCAACAGCCCGACCATTCTAGCCGCTTGCAGTGTTATGTCAAGGCATTTCGTCCAAATATTCACATGCCGGCCCCCACAACTTGCGCAATGCATTCCCGAAAATACGCGCTCGATTCTCAAGGCCGTACTTTGAAACTGGTTTGGCATATTCGTCAGTTTCTAAACCAGATTTGAATTTTTTGCTAATATTTTTCCCAGTGACCCGACGGGAAAAAACAAGGACGGCGGCTGCCAAATTCGCACACGGGGTTAACACCGGATTTAGACAGGATTTACAGGTTAATCCTGTTAATCCTGTCAAAAAGATTCAGGCCTGGCCCCCGTATGGAACATGGACCGGATTTAGCCCCGACTCGCGTGCTTTCTGCCACAGAATGCGGCTTTGCTGCCTGCGTTCCGGGTCGTCTCTCAGGATGAAATGGACGGCGGTTTCGAACCTGCTCATAAATTCGACATCGGCCTGACAGTCACATATAACCGCCTCAAACCCGGCTGCCTGGAAGTCTCCGGGGGTGATTAGAACGGGTTCGGCGGAGGTCGTCACACCGGGGTTGAAGATAGTGTGTGGAATGAAGCTAGACTGTGAAAATGTCCACAACAACTGGTCGATAAATTGGGCGGCAGCCATCGAATCGACTAGGATGCGGACCCGCTTTTTCTCCATGTAGAACCGCTCGGTCCAGCGGCAAAGAAGCTCTCTTTGCTCTGCCACCGTGGTCTCCACGAAATAGATTCTCAGTAATAGCCGGGTATTGCACATATATCTGATGTAATCCATAACACTGTATATTAGAGCGGCGCTGCTCGACAGGCAGTTCGGAGCCGGAAACTGTTGAGCATTTCGACACGTCGGAGGCATCGTATATTAAACAGATATTAATTGCAAACACTAACGCCAATAGAGGAATTCTGAACCAGGGAATATTCTTGCAAATGGATATTTTATTACAGGAAACCGCTTGCAGGACTGTTATAATCACTGTATATGTAACTGAATCACTATGTTACTCCAAGTGAGGAATGGATCGTGTCAAGAAAGACAAGCTCCGTGTCGCCAGGGGCCGATAAGCTCCGCTTCGGCCGCATACCGCTTGGAACCGGCGTAACGCTCCATTACGCCGAAGGAGGCGAAAAAGCCGGGACCCCTGTCGTTTTCCTGCACGGTTACGTCGATTCGTGGCGTTCTTTTGTCCGGGTGATCGAAGCTCTTCTACCGGTGCGCCGCGCTGTGGCGCTCGATCTAAGGGGCCACGGGGATTCGGACAAGCCCGAATGCTGTTACACTATGGAGGATTTCACCCGGGACCTGCTCCTTTTCATGGATGCCCTTGGGCTGGATAGGGCGAACCTGGTGGGGCATTCCATGGGAAGCTTCATTGCTCAGTCGTTTGCCGCCCGCTTTCCCGGCCGGGTCGAGCGGCTTATCCTGATCAGTTCGGCGCCCTCCGGGGCTGGAAACGCTGTGCTTCGGGAGATCAAGCCACTTATCGATGGGCTTGGGGACCCCATAGACCGGAACTTCGCAGTCGAATTCCAGGCGCCCTCCAATCCCGTCTCCGGCGATTTCATGGAAATGATCGTTTCCGAGACCATGAAAGTCCCGGCCCACGTTTGGCGGTCGGCATTTTCGGAACTGCTCCGGGTGGACCACACACCGATTCTGCGCGACATCTCCGCTCCGACGCTGATCGTCTGGGGAAACCAGGACCGGACGTTTACGCGGCCGGACCAGGAGGCGCTTCTTTCACAGATAGCAGGTTCGAGGTTAAAGGAATTCGATGCCGGCCACGCGGTCCACTGGGAAAGGCCGACGGAGGTCGCCGCGGCCCTGGAGATCTTTCTCGGTTGACAGAGGAGCGCAGCAGGGTGGATCGACACGGATAAATTCATAAGGCTGTCCCACCGGAAAATTAGTAACTGTCCAAACTTTCGCAATCCTCATCAATGTGTTATAATTACTTAAGGCGAGGGCCTGAAAAACATTGGATAGAAACGTATCGAACCGGAGGTAGTCTCATGACCGGCAAATCTATGGTATTAGCAGTTCTGGCGATCTTTTTCATGGCAACGGCAGCGTGGGCCTTTGGCGCAGGAGGAGGAGGCGGGGTCGGCGTCGGCGTCCCCGTGGATCTTCTCATGCCGCATCCGCCCAGAGATGTAACGGCAACGGCAGGCGACGGCATGGCGACCGTCAGCTTCAAGCCCCCGAGATCAGACGGCGGGAGCCCGGTAACTTACTATACGGTTACATCGCATCCCAGGGGCATCACGGTCAAAGGCGAGAGCAGCCCTATAACCGTAAAAGGGCTGACCAACGGGAAAGCCTACACTTTTACTGTAACGGCCAGCAATTCCGTGGGGACAGGGTTGGACTCACCTCCTTCAAACTGCGTGACCCCCGGTGAGTCCAATTAAATTCCACCGCAGAGGCACAGAGGGAAACAATTGAACAAATAAGAAAAACAAAAAGTTTAAGTTAATTCACATCTCTGTGTGTACTCTGCGCCTCTTCGGTGAATCTTTTTGGTTGCGGCTATGCTGCGCTGTGTTCCTGGTGTTGATTCGGGATTACTGAGCCGGCCCCCGATCAGCTTCTTCCAGGTCCAGTTGGAAACGCACCGGGCCGCGTGAGTTGTGCGAAATGAGCTAAAGGCGATTTTTCCAGCAGCAGAGAGCCTTCAAAATGTGGGAATCTGCTCAGGTACCCGTTATTCTCGGCCACCTGGTTTAGGACGCCACTTTTTCCCGGCGGTCCACCCTTCCGATGCGCTATGGATGATATCGAATTTCGGTATGTACGGTTTTATGTCCAAAAGGGGAGTGTTATTTAATACATCGATCCCGCCCACCGTGAGAACGTTTTTCTCACGACCTAATAATTTCACGATGGACATGCCGATTCCGTTTGGTCTGCACGGATGCCTCGTCGCAAAGACCCCATGGGGTTCATCATCCAGAAACGGCGCTCGCATCAGCTCGATCCTGCCAGCCCGGTCAAAAAAATAAAGCAGATAAATATGCGAAAAGGCTTCAATATCTTTCAGTCCTGGTTCAAATTCCTCGAACACTTCTACGCGACCCACCGATTCAGACGAATAAACCGGTTGAATGGGACAACTCTCTTTACTCAAGTGCGGCGAGTATATGATGCCTATAGGTTTTATCTTCATGGTGCTTCACTTGGCGGGCCGCTCAAGAACTTTGGCCAATGCCTCATGGCCCGGAGTCGGCCTCACTTTTCCAGATCGACGAATTGGTTTGACGCCCACCGGCCAAAATAGCACACCGACACTTGGCGGACAACAGATTTTGGGCTTAAAGCACCGCGCCGCTCAGCCCGGCCCGCTTCCGGCCATCGCGAGCAAGTGGACATCGCGTCGATTCAGCAGGTAAGGTGAAAAGCCCCGGCCACCTTCTTGCCTGAGTTATTAAGCCTGTTGAACGTTGCGACCGCGTCGGGCGTAGGCTCATCGATCAGGGAAATCCCGCTTGCCGCCAGGCGTTCGCGCAATTCATCCCTTACCTTCATATAACCAGGCAGACCCATCCCCACGACAAGAATTTCCGGCGCTTCGGACAGTATGTCCTCTATGTCCGAACCGGCGAGCTCATGTGCTTCCGCGCGCCACCAGTTCGAGACCACCGAACCGTCGATAATTTTTATATCGCCGGTGTACCTTTTGCCGTCCACCTCTATTTCGCCGAACCGGTAGTGACCTATATCAGCCATATGAACCTCATTGCTTATATACCGGCTCAGCGCAGTCGGGGCCGAAATAGAGCCGCATCTCCTCGAAGAACGATTGGGTCGGGTTGACCGGCAGCTTGCTCAAATCGAGCACGGCTTCCCCTTTGTCATGCACCGCCAGGTGCAGGACGGCGCGGCAATCGCCGGGGTGGCTCATCAGCAGGTGTCTCAGGCGGCCGAAAGAGTCCGTGTCCATCCTGGCTGCATCCAGCGTTATATGCACCGAGTCCACCGCCTGCAGTCCAGCCTCTTCCATGCTCAGGATGCGGTTGGCGACCAGCTTTGTCGATTTTTCATCATGCTGAACCTTGGCCCACAGCCCAAGCGGTTCATCGCCGGCGATCAGCTCCCGGGCCTGAGTGAAAGGCTCGGCGAACGCCACTACTTCGATCGTGCCCTGCCTGTCTTCGAGGTTAAGGAACGCCATCCGGTCGCCGCGCTTTGTGGTGATTTCCTTTATGATCGAGAAAATGCCGCAGAGCACCACCTCGGCGCCTTCCCGTTTCTCTTTTACCGATTGAGTGTCGCCGGTGCACACCGAACGGATCTGTTCAGAGTAAAAATCGAGAGGATGGCCGGAGATATAGAACCCGAGGGACTCCTTTTCGAACTGGAGCCGAATTCGGCTGTCCCAGTCCGGAATATCGGGAAGCAGGGGGGCCTTTATCTTTTTTTGCGAACGCAACATTTCGAACAAGTTCATCTGCCCGGACTGGCGGTCTCTCTGGGCGGCTGAGGCCCGCTCGACCACCTCGTCAAGGCCCGCCATGAGCTGGGCGCGATTGGGATGCAGGGAGTCGAAAGCGCCGCATCGAATGAGCTGTTCGACCACGCGCCGGTTTACTTTCTGTGAATCGATCCGGTCGCAGAAGTCATGGATCGTCGTATACGGCCCCTGCTCCCGGCGGCCCTGCAAAATAACCTCTACGGCCGCCTCACCGACGTTTTTCACCGCCCCGAGCCCGAACCGTATCATGCGCCCCACGACCTGGAAGGCCCTGCCGCTCTCGTTTACATCGGGCGGCAGAATGCGGATGTCCATCTGGGCGCACTGGTTTATCAGCTTTACGATCTGATCGGAGCTGCCAAGGAAGCTGTTCATGAGGGCCGCCATGAACTCGACCGGATAATGAGATTTGAGCCAGGCGGTCTGGTATGCGATCAGAGCGTAGGCAGCGCTGTGAGACTTGTTGAAGCCGTACTCGGCGAATTTGGCCATGAGGTCGAAAATGTGGTTGGCTTTTGCTGAATCGATGCCGTTTTCCACGGCGCCTTTAACGAACCGGTCCCTCTGTGCGTTCATCAGCGCGCCGATCTTTTTCCCCATGGCCCTGCGCAGAATATCGGCTTCCCCCAGCGAGTAGTTGGCCAGGGCGCTGGCAATTTTCATCACCTGCTCCTGGTAGAGGATAACCCCGTAGGTCGATTCCAGTATCGGCTTGAGGATGTCGAGATCGTAGACGACCTGCCCCCCGTGTTTGCCCTGGATGTAGTGTTCCACCATGCCGCTTTCCAGCGGGCCCGGGCGGTAGAGTGCGACCAGGGCCACTATGTCGGCGAAATTTTCCGGACGCAGCCTTACCATTATGTCCCGCATTCCGGAACTTTCGAGCTGGAACACCCCGGTGGTGTCGGCGCGGGCCAGCAGGGCGTAGGTGTCCGGATCGTCGAGAGGGAGGTCTTCGATAGTTATTTGCGTTCCATGATTTTCCGCTATGAGATTGACCGCGTCGCTGATTACAGTAAGGTTTCTCAGGCCCAGGAAGTCGAACTTTATGAGTCCTGCCTTTTCGACGTATTTCATGGGATACTGCGTAACGATTTCACCTTCCTGACCAACGCACAGGGGCATGTATTCGACAATGGGCCTGTCGGATATCACCACTCCGGCTGCGTGAGTGGATGCATGGCGGGTGAGTCCCTCAAGGGCCAGGGCGACTTCGAACAGCTCCTTTATCTGCGGGTTTTCCAACTGCATCTCGGTGAGGCGGGGCTCGACGGCCATGGCCCTGTTCAGGTCGATTCCAAGGGTGGGCGGGATCAGCTTGGCGATACGGTCCACGTCGTTGTAAGGCATGGCGAGCGCCCGGCCGACGTCGCGGATGACCGCGCGCGCCTGCATCGTGCCGAATGTGGCGATCTGTGCGACCCGGTCCTTGCCGTATTTATTGGTGACGTATTCCAGGACCCTGTCGCGGCCGTTGACGCAAAAGTCCACGTCGATATCCGGCATGCTGATGCGTTCGAGGTTGAGGAAACGCTCGAAAATAAGCCCGTGCTCGATCGGGTCCAGGTCGGTTATGCGCATAACATATGCTATAAGGCTGCCGGCTGCGGACCCCCGGCCCGGACCGACCGGAATCCCGCTGCTTTTCGCATAGTTTATGAAGTCCGCCACGATTAAAAAGTAGGCGGCAAATCCCATCTGCTTTATAACGCCGAGTCTCGTAGTCAAGCCTTTGGCGATATTCCCGGAGCTGCTCCTCGCCAAAGGACGGGCGCTTGCGCCGTATAGCCTCGATCCGCTGCTCGAAGCCTTCCCGTACCTCGCGCTCGAACCGCTCGTCCAGGCTCTCGCCTTCCTCGAGCGGAAATACCGGGAAGTGATAATTGCCCAGCTCCAGTTCCAGATCGCATTTCTCGGCGATCGCAAGCGTATTTTCGAGCGCCTCGGGAACATAGGCGAACTCTTTTGCCATCTCTTCGGGGGATTTGAAGTAGAGCTGATCGGTCTGGAACTTTAGCCTTTTTTCGTCCAAAATCGTTTTGCCCGTCTGAATGCACAGCAGGATCTCATGAGCGCGGGCGTCGCTTTTGCGCAGATAGTGGCAGTCGTTTGTGGCCACCAGCGGAAGCGAGAGCTCCCGGGCCAGGCGCACAAGCCCCTCATTTGCTACAGCCTGTTCCGGGATCCCGTTTGCCTGGATTTCCAGGTAAAAATTACCCGGCTCAAATATTTGCGCATACTCCTGAGCCGTCCTTTTTGCACTCTCATGCTGATTTCTGATCAAAAGCGAGGAAATTTCCCCCTTGAGGCAGCCCGAAAGGGCTATCGAGCCCCTCGCTGTGCCGCCTGAGGATTTCCTTGTCCATGCGCGGCTTGTAATAGAACCCTTCCGTGTAGCCGAGTGAGACCAGCTTCAAAAGGTTCTGATAACCGGTCCGGTTGCGGGCCAGAAGCGTCAGGTGAAAACTTCGGTCCTCATCCCCGTTTGCCTCCCCTTCAGCCTTCGAGCCCCGATCATGACGGCTCTTGGGCGCAATGTAGGCCTCGCACCCGATTATTGGCCTGATCCCGTATTTTTTTGCCAGTTCGTAGAATTCCAGAGCGCCGAACATGTTGCCATGATCGGTGATGGCCGCTGCGGGCATCCTGTAGGCCCTGGCGGTTTCAAACAGGTCCTTTAGCCGGATTGCGCCGTCAAGAAGGCTGTACTGGGTATGGACATGCAGATGGACAAAAGACATTCGGGGGTTTTCTCCTCGTAAGATGGACTTGGAGTAAGATGACCTTATCCGGGCCACCCGTGTTTGATCCAGCATCCGGCATCCAGTAACAACTATTCAATCCTAACACATTCCACGGACTCGTTCCCGCAAAATCGAGCCCTCTGTCTTCCGGTCTCCTTCTTGTATTTTAATGTCTCCATGCTGCGCACTTTCCAAAAAAAATTTAAGTATTACAACAACAAGCCGATTCCTGGAATATGGCATGAATATGGCTTTAGCCTACAGTCGGTTGAAGTTCGCAAAAGAAGGGTGAAGGGTGAAAAATGCCGCTCCAGTTTCACTCTTCCTGCTCCACTCTCTACACTCTGCCTTTCGAAAGGTCCCTGAAGATGCGGCAACAAGAACTGATTTCAAAACTGATCGACCTGGAAGAGCAGGCAAAGGTTCACTCTACCGAATATCTGAGGCTGATCCAGGTGCCTGGAAACTCAGCCAAAGCATCCTTTCACAATCGCAAAGTGCTTAAGCTCCACTCCAAAATTAAGGGCATCATGAGGCAAATCGCCCTTTTCAGAGGTCACTTGCACGAAGGAGTCTTTGACAAAAATACGGATTTGAATTCCCCGCAACATCCATGAAGACGGTATCAGTTCACTCCCGAAGACGAAAATGCGGTCGATTTTTTTATAAGTTATCGGCACTGCAGCAAAAAACCCATTTCGCATTTTCACGCTAAGATAGACTTAGGGTAATACATTATTGAAATAGCGGACTTGTACGCAGTTGCAGAAATGTTTCAGGAAGTGAAGCGCCGCTTTGAGGCTCAGCGGGCGCGCCGCCGCCAATTTTAACCTTGCTGGCGGGCGGCAATAAGATTAAGATTCAACCCAGTTCGTTTACAGACCACCTTTTAAACTGGACAGATTCTTTTCCAAACCAACAAGGCAGGAATAAAACCTATGTGCGGAATAGTGGGATACATCGGCCCCGATGAAGGTCGGGACATCCTGATCAACGGGCTTGCGAGGCTGGAATACAGAGGCTACGACAGCGCAGGAATCGCAATGGTCGGGCCCGATTGCCGGCTTCAGATCGTCGATGCGAAGGCAAAGCTCAGTGGACTGCGAGCGCAAGCTCAACGAGCACCCGGTAAGCGGTACGGTCGGCGTGGCGCATACCCGGTGGGCAACCCATGGCAGACCCTCGGAGGAAAACGCTCACCCTCATCGCTGCGGTCCTTTTGCCCTGGTTCACAACGGGATAATCGAAAATTACGCCGCTCTCAAGGAAGAACTCGAAGCAGAAGGGCACCGCTTTGCCTCCCAGACGGATACCGAAGTAATAGTGGTGCTCCTTCGACCGCGAGTGGCACAGAGTAAATGAATATCAGCAGGCGGTGCGCAATACCCTCAAGAAGCTGAAAGGCTCTTATGCGCTGGTGATCGTAAACGAACTGGAACCCGACAGCCTGGTTGCCGCTAAAAAGGAAAGCCCGCTCATTCTGGGGATCACCGAGACCGCCTTCTTTCTGGCATCCGACGTTCCGGCCATACTGCCCTATACACGCCAGGTGGTTTACTTGAATGACGAGGAGGTCGTCTTCATTTCCAGGCAAAGACTACCGAATCGAGTCGCTTGCCGGATGGAACCCAGCGCAGTCCAAAGCCTCACCAGGTGGACTGGAACCCGATAATGGCCGAAAAGGCCGGCTACAAGCATTTCATGCTGAAGGAAATCTATGAACAGCCGCGGGCCGTCATCGATACTTTCCGCAGCGTGGTCGACCTCGAGCGCAAGGAGATCGATTTCCCCGAACTCAACCTGGACAAGGCGCTGCTGAACAAAATCGAACGAGTCTTCCTCGTTGCGTGCGGCACCTCCTACCATGCCGCGCTGGTGGCCAAGTACATGATCGAGGGCCTGTGCCGAATCCCGGTCGAGGTGGACCTTGCATCGGAATTCCGCTCCAGGGACCCGATTCTCGACGACAAAGTCCTCCTGCTGGTTATAAGCCAGTCCGGGGAAACCGCCGATACCAGGGCCGCCCTGAAGGAAGGGCTGGATAAGGGCGCTCATTGCCGGGCAATCGTGAACGTGGTCGGAAGCAGCATAGCCCGGATGGCCCGGGGGGTGATCTATACCCATGCCGGACCCGAAATCGGAGTGGCTTCAACCAAGGCATTCACCACTCAACTGGTCGCCCTCTATCTTTTCGCGATCTACTGGGCCGCCGAAACCGGCAGACTGCCCAGGGAATCAATCGAGCAATATATTCAGGACCTTATCGAACTTCCGGGCAAGATGGAAAAAATTCTCTCCGATACGACCAGGATCAGCGCCTGGGCCAGAAAATACAAAGACTTCAAAGATTTCCTCTATCTTGCCCGCGGCCCGCTCTACCCAATCGCCCTGGAAGGCGCGCTCAAGCTCAAGGAAATCTCCTACATCCATGCCGAAGGTTATGCGGCGGGCGAGATGAAACACGGCCCCATAGCGCTTATCGACGCCGAAATGCCGGTCATGGTCTTGCTTAAGCACGGGCCGCTTTTCGAAAAAATGATCTCCAACATCCAGGAGGTCAAGGCCAGAGACGGCATAATCCTTGCCTTGATCGAAGGTGAACCGAGCGAGATCATCGGGCCGGCCGAAAACCAGTTCGTCATCCATCCTTCATCCGAGTGGCTCTCGCCTGTGCTATTCAGCCTCCCGCTGCAACTGTTGGCCTATCATGTGGCGGTGCTTCGCGGAACCGACGTCGATCAGCCGAGAAACCTGGCCAAGAGCGTAACGGTGGAGTAAGACGGGGGGCGGAAGATTAGAAAACCTTTCTTGACAGGATCAATCCTTCAATTCCTAAATCTTGAAATGGTATCTGCATAGATATAGAGCAGGCTTCCGCCCTTGATCCTGTCGATCACGGCTTCGGCAACTTCCATGGGAATGGCCGGGCACCCGAGGCTGCGCCCGAGTCTCCAGCGATTGGCGGCAAGCGCCCCCCAACCGGCGTAACGAGCGCCGTGAATCACGATTCCGCGGCAGGTCGTGTTGTCGTTCACGCCCGTTTGCAGCCCGTGGAGTTCAAGGCTGGGGCCATGGCCGCCGTAGTATTCGCGGCCGGTCCGAAAAAAACCGACCGGGCTTTCATAGGATTCCGGCCGGTTGGAAAACCTCCTCGCGTAGAGCCATCCTGAGTTCTTCCCGTGAGATACCAAAAACCTTTGCACCTCTCCCGATTCCATGTCGATGAGAAAGAGCCTCCTGCTGGTGGAGGGCTTCGTATAGTCTATGATGGTTATGAAGCGCCTGTTGCTGAATTGGGACCGATGCGCCCTCAGGAACTGGACCGCATTGCTTAAAGCATCGTAGGGCAGGCTCCCGTCCCTTGCCGGCGGGCGGGGCGGAAGGGGTCTCAGAAGCGTTCTCACGGTCTGGAACGGCCAGTCACCGGACCATGGGAAAAAGATGATGCAAAGGGCCACAGCCAATGAGAGCAGGCGGCGTAACCAGTGAGCGGTAATTTGCTCATTCCTTTTGGCAGGCTTTAGCCGCAGGAATAGTGAAGAGTGATCGGATATCCACCGTTCAGTGAACGCGCTGCTTTCCAATTCAATAAATCCTATAAATAGTGTCTCGATCCGGGGTATTGTCCTTCAGGTATTTTCGGAAATCTCTATCTCGTTTTCAGCGCACCAATGCCGCATAGCCATTTCCTCGCGCTGGTTCTCGAATTCGTACCAGTTCTCCAGCAAACCCCTCGACTCGAGAAAATCCTTGAACCGCCGATATGCACCGCGTCTTTTGAACATCTGCCACACGCGGTCATAATCACCGGGCAGATGGGTTTCGACAAACTCGAAGACAAGCTCCTGGCCCAGGTCCAGATCGTTTTTGTGGGGGACCTCCAGCCAGCTATATTGCTCCAGGTCATCATCACCTGTCTCGTCGATGCCCCCGGGTTCCCCACGATAATATATCTGCCCCGTTTCCTTGCAGAAGATCGCGGTGTGCACTCCATATCGTTCCGAACTCACAAAAAAGAAAGCGTCCATGAGATCGTCGAAGGCGATCATTTGCTCTCTCCTCGTGAGTGTAAATCCATCATGGTAAGGCACCGGGCTAATCCCCGTGCGGCCATAACCTCCGCTCGTCTTTGGACAGTATATTATGAACGGCAGCCGGGGGTAAACAAAAAGGGAGCCAATGTCATCGGCTGACCCCCTCGAATTTTCTGGCGGGGTGGAAGGGACTTGAACCCTCGGCCTCCGGCGTGACAGAGCGGATAAGATACTTAATCCACCCTCTTTTAGCTTGATGTTATTAAGTTTAAGGCGATTGAGCCGGATCATCGCGATTGATTTCGCGCACTCCATTCAACCCCCACGTTAACTGACAGCTTGCTCTATCCTTGCGTCCTTACAGCCGGTGCAGTATCATCCCCCACCCACAAGCTGTCCATTTTCAACTTTTTGGAGCGATCCGTGACTCTCACCAAAGCCCATATCATGGAAGAACTTTTCGCCCAAAACATCTTCACCAAGACCCAATCAGCCCAGATCGTCGACACCCTTTTCGAGCTGATAAAACAGTCCCTTCAAAACGGCGAAGATGTTCTCATCAGCGGGTTCGGGAAATTTTCAGTGAAAGAAAAACAGGCGCGTAGGGGCAGAAATCCCCAGACTGGGAAGCCCATGAGGCTGCCACCCGGGAAGGTAGTCACTTTCAAGTGCTCCGGTGTCTTGCGGGCTGCCATGAATGAGCGGGATGACTGAGGACAGCGATTACATTGTGGAGGGAGGATATGCCGATGCTTTTTGAAACTACAACGATAAAAAGCATGTCCTTGACTAACCGGTTCGTCCGTTCGGCCACGATGGTCTTCGTATCGTTGAGCTGCCGGAGGTGTGCTGCAGGAGTGCCGGGCAGTCTGGCATGATGCCGTGAACGAGTGATCTGTTTCCTGTCCCGGGAAACGTAGCATATTCGCAGAGGAGTTTCCCGATGCAATATTTTTTTGAGCCTCGTTCGGTAGTATTGGTTGGAGTAACCCGTGCGAGTGGTGCGGGCGCATACAACAACCTGGAGATGATGCTCCGCTACGGGTATCAGGGGCGGATTTATGTCGTCCATCCCGAAGTTGCCGAAATCCTCGGCCATAAGACCTATTCTCAAGTCGGTGACCTTCCGGAGGTGCCGGATCTGGCGGTCATTTCCGTGGGTCGAGAAAATGTTCTGCCGGTTTTTGCCGCCTGCGTGGAACACGGCATCCGGCATGTGGTCGTGATCAGCCAGGGATTCGCCGACGCCGACCGGCGCGGTCGGCAGATGCAGACAGAATTGCAGGCATTGGCGCAGGCCGGGAAGGTGCGGGTGGTGGGACCTAACACCTTGGGCATCGTCAATGCCTTCAATGGGTTCACCACCGCCTTTATTGATATTCCTCGTGATCCCTCACCCCCGCCCCTCACCATTGTAGTACAGTCGGGAGTCTTCCAGGTTGGTTTGGAGTCTTTCACCGGGAGACTTGGCAAGGGGATCGATATCGGCAATACCAGCGATGTGGATTTCGTCGATGTGTTGGAATTTCTTGAACATGATCCGCAAACCCAAATCATTGTGCTGCATGTTGAAGGGATGCGGCGGGGCCGTGAATTTTTGCGCACGGCTGGCCGAGTGGCCAGGCACAAACCGGTCATCGTCCTGAAAACCGGCCGCAGCGCAGCCGGAGCCCGGGCCGCACTGTCCCATACGGGCTCCATGGTGGGCGAAGATGCTGCGTTTGATGCCGCTTTTGCCCGGGCCGGTATGATTCGCGTGCGGAATATCATTGAACTGCGTGCAGTTTGCCAGGCGTTTCTGCATTTCCGTTCCATGTCAGGACCAAAACTGGCCGTGGTGACGGCAAGTGGGGCGCTGGGCATCGTGACGGCGGATGCCTGCGAAGACTATGGTCTGGAATTTGCCCCGCTTCCCGAACCGGTTCGAGAGGCATTGAAAAACCCGCATATCGGTTGGCATCGCTTGAGTAATCCAGCCGACATATGGCCTTTGGGCATGGTGTCGGGCTCATTTACCGATATCTTCAAGCGGACGGTGTGCCTCCTGCTTGCCGATGACCGGGTGGACGCTGTGTTGGGCATCG
The DNA here is from genome assembly GCA_963805125.1 of uncultured delta proteobacterium. GTDB lineage: Bacteria > Desulfobacterota > Syntrophobacteria > Syntrophobacterales > Syntrophobacteraceae > SbD1. Next base: position 554,812 of record CAWDTD010000007.1, read on the forward strand.
CTCCGGTGTTGCGTTCACCGCTGCACCAGGACCTGGATATGGCTGCCGTGGGGCGGGAAATCAGCGCCGCCAACCACTGGCGTAAACCGGTGGCCTTCTGGTTGTATGGTGGCGATCAGGCCCGGGTCGCCGCCGCCCTGGGGGAAACCGAACACGTCGCGTGTTTCGGCAGCATCGATGAAGCGATCATCGGACTCAGTGCCTGCCGGCGCTATTACCAGTGGTTGCGGAAGAAGCCGGATTCAGGCGCGCAACGCTACCCGCAAGAGCCCGAGGTCGCTCGGCCGGCGGCGCCCAGCCTGGCTGAAGGCGTCCACGTTGGCAAATCGGCCTTTGAGGTTCTGCGACATTACCACATTCCCACGGCCCCGGAAGAGCTCAGCGCAGATGCGGCAGGGGCCGTTATTGCTGCCGGCAAAATCGGTTATCCGGTGGTGCTGAAGATCATATCCCCGCAATGGTTGCACAAGTCCGACCGGGGTGGTATCCGCCTCAATGTTTCCAATGACCGTGAATTGCGGCAAGCTTATGCAGAGCTAACCGGGTTGTTTGTGTCGCACACGCCCGATGGCAGACTCGATGGTATTCTGGTGCAGCAACAGATTCAGGGGACCGAACTGCTCATGGGGATCAAAAGGGATCAGCAGTTTGGGCCGATTTTAGTCCTGGGCATGGGAGGCATCTATACGGAAATTTTCCGGGATACGGCCCGCAGTCTTCTCCCTGTACAGCTTCAAGATGTGGAAGAGATGTTCAGGTCTCTGCGGATCTACCCACTCTTGGAGGGGACTCGCGGCCAAGCCGGGGTATGCTGGCCTGCTCTGTCGGAAACAGCCCTTGCTCTGGGGAGACTTGCAATGGAGCATCCGGAGGTGGCCGAACTGGATCTGAACCCGGTTCTGGCCAATGCCGACGGGTGCTGGTGTGTGGATTGCCGGATCGTAGTTCACAGCGCTGGTTGAGGCTGCAATCGTCTAATACGAAGCTGCGCTCAAGTGAGTACCAAAGGATGTTAAGAAGCGTGGGGAGCAGTGCCCGCCGCAAGCGCCGAGCGCTCGGCCTCACGCGCTTGCGCGTGTGGCCGAAATCCCGGGGGTGCGGGGGAAACATTCCCCGCTCTTTTCCATTACATCAATCTTGAACGCAACTTGGTATTACAGATTTGATCGAAATCTCTTGTGTTGTGCGGGATAACAGATGGGACTTTCATCGATCGACTCCTTCTATCAACCATTGCGGAAACGGATTCTCAACCAACACTCCATGCCTTTTGACAACAGGGACAGGCATGCTCTTGACGCGATCTTCGCAGTAGAGGAAGTGTGTTACTCTCTCAGGCAGCCTCATACCAAGTTGCGCCCATACGGGTAAGAATTGGCGATTGGAACCCCCCTTTTCTAAAGGGGGGCAGGGGGGATTTTGTGAATGGATGTTTTACCTCTTTGAGCGCAACTTGGTATCAATCCCCCTGAAGCGTGTTTCGAACAGCCGCACAGTACTGTCGACTTTCCTCATCAACCGGTGAGAGATCGATTTCCGGAGGCGATGCAGCCCCCAAACCAAGCTCGACGGCTCGCGCAATCTGCTCTTGGTCGAATATCCGCCGCTTCATAATATCAGGATTACTGCCAAGCACCTTGAGTATCGCCACTCCGACCGCGTCAATTGCCACCCGGTCCATCGAGGCGAGGAAAACTTCACCTCTGGCGCGCTTCCCGCTCATAGGCCCACCGTCCACGAAAGCATCTATCCCATCCAGGACGACGAGCTTCGGCTGAAACGGCGCGTTGATCTCGGCGATCATCTCTCGCTGATACGGAGAGCCATGGAGCTCATTCATGTAACCGAATCCATGCCGGGAAGTCGGGACAACCCCGACGTGCAGTTTGAGAGACATGGTGAAGACCCCGCCGTACTGGTGAGTTTTTAAGCAGCATGTCGAAACCAGGCACTCGCTTTCAAGGACTGGGCGGGCTATTCGGAATCCATTGGGCCAGTGACTATCCTTCGGCCTGAATTCAATCCAGTGGGACCTTTCAAGATCATCGAAGTTGATGATCCGAACGTCTCTTTCCTGCATCAGCGTAACGATTCCCTTTTCCCTCATGACTTGGATGGTTGGCGGGTAGCTCCGCTCGCCCAAACTGATTGATTTTGAGCCCATCTTCCAAAGCTCTTCGACCAAGGCAACCAATGTATCGTTGTGCGTTGAGCCCGGACATGGGTCCGCCGTATTGAAGTTGGGCTTGATCAAGACATCCTTGCCTTTAACCGGATTGTTTCCCAAGCCGGCTATTGAAGCTGTTACTCCCTGCGATCTCTCTGTAGTCTTAACAAAGGCAACCCGACTCATTTGTTGCTCCTGAATTCCAGTTACGATCATTCAGGGCATCCTGCGTCACAAGAACGCCAATACCACCGCTAAGTACCTTCACAAACTCAGGGGCATGAGGGTTGCCCTTGACCAGGCATTCCGAAGACCGCAGCCAAAAACTGCGATAGTCGCAAATGAAAAGGGCCGATCAATTCCATCCAAGGCTTCTGATCGGCCCATTCTTCGGGTACTTCCAGGGGGCAAAGCCCCACAGCATATTATATCAAGGACTTGGCTTAAATCGCTAAGTGCCTGAATTCTCTGGCGGGGTGGAAGGGACTTGAACCCTCGGCCTCCGGCGTGACAGGCCGGCGTTATAACCAACTTAACTACCACCCCTGTAGTTCAATAGGCGGAACAGGGCTCGAACCTGTGACCCCCGGCTTGTAAGGCCGATGCTCTCCCAACTGAGCTACCCGCCCTCAATAGTTTTGAGTTTTTATTAACTCAAAACTGACAACTGACAACTCACCCCAGGCTCTATGCCCCTTACGTCACGGGAGCCATTATTATCCATGAAATTGACCGTAAATGTCAAGCGGTTTCGGCGGCGAGGCGGCGGGACCGCACGCCGGGAGCGGCGGTGCGGTGGGCACGATGAAACTGTGCCCACCCTACACCTTCTCAATCACTTCGGCGGCGCCTCCTGCGCCTTGCCGGAGCTTGGCGGCGGCGCCTTGCCTGGAGCTTTCGGGAAAATCCCCCCGTCCCCCTTTAGAAAAGGGGGAGATGAGCGGCCCCTTGGAGGAGGAGGGAATCGGGTAGGAGGGGAAGTCGCCTTCCCCGTCCTCCCACACCACCGTGCGTACGGTTCCGTACACGGCGGTTCATGAAGTGCATTGAAGTCTTCGCAATTGATTTAGCAGTGACACAAGTCCAAGTCGATCAAAGAAGCTTTTAGGGAGGCACTGATTCATATGAGAGGCCCCGGAGTTCCACCAGGGGCCTCGCCCGTTCGTGGCTGACCTCCAGGCCCTCTCCTCCCCTATCCCATACTTCATCAGGTTCTTTGCACGAGTTTTGGGCCTCTTCCACTGGCGCCAGAGGATGCACCGAAGTTTCCGCCGTATCCATCCGTCCAGTTCCTCGAAAACACCCTTTACCTCGGACAACCGGAAGTAATTTACCCAACCCCGCAAGACAGGTGTCATCTCTTCGATCTGAGTACGGATATTGCGGCCTCGGCCCGCTCGAAACATTTCCCTGAGCCTGTTCTTGATGCGATCCACCACGGCTGAAGCCACTTTGAGCCTTGGCCGTTTATGGAAGGTCATGCTGTAGCCGAGGAACTTGCGATCCCAAGGGCGCGCAACCGCGCTCTTTTCCGAGTTGACCTTGAGTTTTAATTTGCCTGCAAGATACCGGGTAAGATTTTCCAGCACCCTTTGCCCGGCGCGCCTTGACTTTACATATATGTTACAGTCATCTGCGTACCGGCAAAACGCATGCCCCCTTCTCTCCAACTCCTTGTCCAAATCATCGAGCAAAATATTGGAAAGCAAAGGCGAAAGTGGGCCTCCTTGAGGCGTCCCTTCCATTCGGGGCGATACGATACCTCCGACCATAAGCCCCGCCTGAAGATAGCGACGTACGAGTCTTAGAACCCGTTTGTCCCCTATCCTACGCGCAAGCCGCGCCATCAATATGTCATGATTGACACGGTCAAAGAACTTCTCCAAATCCATGTCCACGACCCACCGCCTGCCGTCTGCCGCATATTCCCGTGCTTTAAGCACAGCATGATGCGCATTGCGGCCGGGGCGGAATCCATAGCTTGACTCGGAAAAGTCCGGATCGAAGATGGGTTGCATTACCTGATTTAGCCCCTGCTGTATTAGCCGGTCCATCACCGTGGGAATGCCCAATTGTCGCATTCCCTTCCCGCCCGGTTTGGGTATCTCTACCTTGCGAACGGGCTGCGGCTGATACCTGCCATCAAGCAGCTCTTCCCTGATGCGCGGCCAGTGTTCGCGAAGCGTGGCTCTGAGGGCAAAAACACTTACTCCATCCACCCCTGCCGATCCTTTGTTCGCTTCCACTTGGTGCAGCGCTTTAAGCATGTTCTCGCGTTCGACCACCGCTTCCATCAACTTTTGAGTCTTCTGGCGGGAGACATCTTTCTTTGCCGTGAGGCTTGACGCGCCAGCGACGGGTCCTTGCGGATTCCGTCCGCTACTCCCCGAAGAGTAACCGGGCATCCCAGCCCGATTTCCTGCGTCTCCATTCCTCATCGAAATTCAAGCTCCTGCCACACACTTCAAGTTCGGGCCTTCGGGTCCGGTCGATGGAACCTTAGTATGCCCTCTGCTGACTTCTGCCGACCCATCCCGCCGCCTCTCGACAGTGGTAGCACTTGGCAGATCGACAGATCTCCCCGGGTAATGCGCACCCACCTTCACGCTTATGCCCGCCGCATATACGTCCATGCCTCCCGTACAGGTATTGGACTTTGAAGATATTCGCCTTCTCATCCGGCATGACCGCCTCGTATGCGATTTCTGTTCGTCGAGCCAGCGCTTTGCCTGCGGCTTCCTTCAGATTCCACCTCACGATGGACACCCTTGCCGTCCGGCTAACAGTTCCCCCTGTCGGGCCTGTAGAGGACTTGCACCTCCAAGTGAGTGCGCCCTGCCGGGCGCACGAAAATAAATCCCCCACCCACCCTTAAAAAAAGTGGGAGGGGGGACTCTATTTACAAAAGCGGGACTTCGGATATCAGGGGTCACACATCTCCACGCCCTGCGACGTATAGAGATAATCGTTCCGTCCTTCGTCAGTGCGCGCGAATCTCGTCTGCGGCGGGTTCCTTCGGCAGTATGACCGGGGTTTCCACCTCGGGCTCCTTGAACAGCTTTCGGTCTTCATCGGGCACCAGCGCCAGTCTCAGCACGTCGTCCATGTGCGTCAGCAGTTCGATATTCACCTCTTCGAGAACCTTTGCCGGAATCTCTTTAAGGTCCTTGGCGTTTTCCTTCGGAATCAAGATGGTCGTGATGAGCGCCCGGTGCGCGGCAAGGATTTTTTCTTTCAGCCCGCCGATGGGAAGGACACGGCCCCGGAGAGTGATTTCGCCCGTCATGGCGACGTCCCTTCTAACAGGGATTCTACTGAGAGCGGACACAATCGAGGTCGCCATCGTAATGCCGGCGGACGGGCCGTCTTTCGGGATGGCCCCTTCCGGGACATGAACGTGGATATCGAGGTTTTGGTGGAAATCGGAGTCGAGCCCGAGCTGTTTTGCGCGCGACCTTACATAGCTTAGCGCCGCCTGCGCCGACTCCTGCATGACCTCACCAAGTTTTCCGGTGATCATCACCTTGCCCTTGCCAGGCATGATGGCGGTCTCGATCCCGAGAATGTCGCCCCCGAATTCCGTCCAGGCGAGCCCCATCGCAAGGCCGATCTCGTCTTCTTCCTCGGCGCGTCCGTAGTGGAATTTCGGAATCCCGAGAAAGTCCTGGATATGGTTTTCAGTAAGCTCTACCCTGGTTTCAGGACCGTTGCGCACCACTTCCTTGGCCACCTTGCGGCACACGGAGCCGATTTCGCGCTCCAGGTTCCGCACTCCGGCTTCCTTTGTATAATGACGGGTAATGTGGAGCAAGATCTCATCGCTGAAGGCGATATTGTCCGCGCTTATGCCATTTGCCTTCGACTGCTTTTTGATCAGGAAGTTCCTGGCGATGTTGAGCTTGTCGAATTCAGTGTAGCCTGCAAGCTGGATAACTTCCATCCTGTCACGAAGCGGGGGGGGAATGGAGTGCAGAGTATTGGCCGTCGTGATGAAAAGAACCTCCGAGAGATCATAGTCCAGATCGAGATAATGGTCGTTGAATGCAAAATTCTGCTCGGGGTCGAGCACTTCGAGCAACGCCGCCGAGGGGTCGCCACGGAAATCCATGCTCATCTTGTCGATTTCATCGAGGCAGAACACGGGATTATTGCTCTTGACCTTCTTCAGGCACTGGATGATCTTGCCCGGCAACGCGCCGATGTAAGTTCGCCTGTGGCCGCGGATTTCAGCCTCATCTCGCACTCCGCCGAGCGATAGCCGGATGAAGTTGCGATTCATCGACCTTGCAATCGAGCGCGCGAGCGAAGTTTTGCCGACACCCGGAGGCCCGACGAAGCAAAGGATGGGGCCTTTGATCTTCTTGACGAGCGCCTGCACGGCGAGGTACTCGATAATGCGCTCTTTGGGTTTCTCCAGTCCGTAATGGTCTTCGTCCAGTATCCGGGTGGCTTCGTCTATATCGATCTTGTCCCTTGTTTTTTCATACCAGGGAAGCGAAAGTATCCAGTCGATGTAGTTGCGCACCACCGTCGCCTCGGCACTCATCGGAGACATCAGCTTGAGCTTTTTGAATTCGCCCCGGACCTTTGCAGCCGCTTCCTGGGAAAGTCTCTTTCTCTTTATGCGTCTTTCTATCTCTTCGAGTTCGGACTTGAAATCGTCCTTTTCACCCATCTCCTTTTGTATGGCGCGCATCTGCTCGTTGAGGTAGTACTCGCGCTGGGTCTTTTCCATCTGCTTTTTGACCCGCCCCTTGATGCGCTCCTCTGTCTCGATAATCTCGATTTCCGACCTTATGTGCCCGAAGAGTTTCTCGAGCCGCTGCAAAATGTTGAAGGTCTCGAGCAGCTTCTGCTTGGTCTCCAGCTTGAAAGGCATGTAGGAGGAAACGGTATCGGCCAGCCGGGAACCGGAGTCGACCGTGGCGACCGTGTCCAGCACTTCCTGAGTGATCTTCTTGTTGTGCTTCGAGTAAGCCTCGAAGGAGGATCTGACCCCTCGCATGAGAGCTTCGATTTCGACGGATTTTTCCTCCGTTTCTTCGAGCGCTTCGAGTTGCACCATGAAGTGGTCGGCATGAGGAACAAAACTGATTATCCTGGCGCGGTAATCGCCTTCCACCAATACCTTGACGGTCCCGTCGGGCAGCCGAAGTATTTGCAAAATATTTGCCACCGTGCCCATGCGGTAAATGTCGCCTTCGCCGGGCGTGTCCGTTTTGGCCTTTGTCTGTGCTGCGAGAAAAACCTTCTTGTCGGATCCCATGGCCTTTTCAAGGGCGTTCACTGACTTGTCACGCCCCACGAAAAGGGGAACCACCATCGACGGAAATACCACGATGTCTCTGAGCGGCAGAAGAGGCATAATGAAAACATTGTGCTGCTGACCGTCTTTTGTGCGCGTTAATTTGAACATTTTGCCAGTAATTCTCCTGCTTTGCTCGAATTTCAAATCAGCCAACCTCCATTAAAAGGATCAGGCCGACTCCTGGTCCTGACCGCGGTAGACGAGCAAAGGCTGAGCGCTCTTGGTGAGCACGTCATCGTTTATGATGCACTCCTGAATCTCCGGGTGGGACGGAAGATCGTACATGACGTCCAGCATGATATTTTCCATGATGGACCTGAGACCACGGGCCCCGGACTTGCGTCTTATCGCCTCCTTGGAGATCGACCTCAGGACTCCGTCGTTGAAGCGCAACCGCACGTTTTCCAGCTCGAACAGTTTCTTGTACTGCTTGACGAGGGCGTTCTTGGGCTCGGTGAGAATACTCACCAACTCGTCTTCCGTGAGTTCGCTCAGGGTCGCGATAACCGGCAGGCGGCCGACGAACTCCGGAATCATCCCGAACCTGAGCAGGTCTTCGGGCTGCACATGCCGCAACACCTCACCGATGCTCTTTTCTTCCCTGCTCCGGATTTCGGCGCCAAATCCCATGCTCTTCACCCCGATTCGGGCCCGAATGATGCTCTCCAGGTAGTTGAAAGCCCCCCCGCAGATGAAGAGAATGTTCGTGGTGTCGATTTTTATGAACTCCTGCTGCGGATGTTTCCGACCGCCCTTCGGGGGCACGTTTGCCACGGTGCCTTCGAGGATCTTGAGCAGCGCCTGCTGCACGCCCTCCCCCGAGACATCGCGAGTGATCGAGGGACTGTCGGATTTTTTTGCAATCTTGTCTATTTCATCGATGTAGACTATCCCCCTGGAGGCCTTCTCGATATCGTAGTCGGCCGCCTGGATCAGGCTCACCAGTATATTTTCAACGTCTTCGCCAACATAACCCGCCTCAGTGAGCGTGGTGGCATCTGCTATCGTAAAGGGCACGTTGAGGATGCGGGCAAGGGTCTGCGCAAGAAGAGTCTTGCCCGAACCGGTCGGACCGATCATCAGGATGTTGGACTTCTGGAGTTCGACGTCGTTTTTGTCGACTTTTAGCTCAATGCGCTTGTAATGATTGTGAACAGCCACCGAGAGGACCTTTTTCGCCCTCTCCTGGCCAATCACGTACTGGTCCAGAACCTGCTTGATTCCGGCGGGCTTGGGAATCTGCGTGGCCCGTGCCGCTCCTTCTCTTTCGTATTCTTCGGCGATGATGTCATTGCAGAGTTCCACGCATTCGTCGCAGATATAGACCGTAGGACCGGCAATCAGTTTTTTGACTTCATCCTGGCTTTTTCCGCAAAAGGAACATCTGAGCTCGCCACCGCGGTCGTCACGTTTCCTTACCATCAAGATCCCTCCTTAGCGCGCACCTTTCTCGGATGACACTTACTTCTTAAAAACAATATCGGGTTGATCCCCGTTATTGTAAACCATATTTTGCTCCAAGAACGGCATACTGCGATATTATAACCTCCGGAACAGAATTAAGCTACTTCAAATTACGCTCTGTAAGGTTTACGGCCATCTGGCTCAATCACCCGCCATTCCGGAACACGCAGAGCAAATGATCCCTCTCAGGGGCAAAGAGGTAACCTGATCGGGAGCAAAGGTCAATGGGGTAGTGAGCAATGAGGATGCCGGGGATGCGTTTGGCCGGGTCGAGGTGCGGGGGCCCATGGGGACACGAGGTAGTGTCTGAAGCATTTTCTTTTTTGGTTGCGGCCTATTTCTTGAACGGCAGGATAAGATAGAGCAAATTGCCGTCGGGTTGCGGCTCGCAGCCAACCATTCCGCCATGAATTTCGACAACGTTTTTTACAAAATGAAGGCCATGCCCCCTGCCCCTTTCAGAACTGCTGCCTGCGCGGAAACCTTCCTCGAAGACTCGATCGCATTCTTCGCGGCTCAGAGGCTTGCCCGTCGTAGAGAAATTAAATCGCACGCCCGGTTTATCTTCTCCGAAAGCGCCCTGTATGATCTGGCGGTTTAAAGAGAAAGTCCTTATGGGTTGCCCCGACTCGCATTTTGCTTCCCCGGTGTATTTGAGCGCATTCGAGAAAAAGTTGTCAAACACCTGGGATATCAGTCCCTTATCGACAAAGAGCGTCACCTGTTCGTCAGGAACGTTTTCGATCCGGTCGTCAATCGTTATCGCTTTCCTTTGGAACTGGCCGGCGTACCGGTCGATAAGAGGCTTAATTATCTCGGTGCGGAAATTACATGACTGCTTCCTGAGCACGTAGGTCCCTTTCTGAAAGTGGTCCCTGCGGAAAAGGGTCTCAAGAAACAGACTGGTGTGCTCGTAATGTTTGAAAAGAGCGGAATACTCGGTCTGGAGGGCACTGTTGGTTTCACGCAGGATTTCGGCGGCACTCTGCAGAGACTGGGCCACGGCTTCGCACACTGATGAATCTTCGACCATCTTTCTGGTCAAATCTTCGATATTCTTGTAGTTTTCGATCATCTTCTTGAGCCGGATCAGGAACAGCTTGTAGTATAGATTCGGTGTGATGACGTTGTGTTCGATATCGGATACCAGTTGATTTATGAACTTGATATGATTCATATTCTGCTGGACCAGAAGCTTCTGGTGGAGGTTGTATCCGATCCGGTTGGTGAATTTTTCCAGGAAAAACAGTTTGGGCTCATTGACCCCTTCTTTCGGAAAAACCTCAAAGAGACCCAGAATAGAGCCGCTGCCGAAAAACGGCAGCGCATCCCAAAGGGCCTCGTTGCCCCGAATGGGGAAAAACCACGACTCTTCGGTCTCCACAGGATTTTCGACCACTACCGCCCCATGATTCCCCCGCTCATGGGGCGGGATCAGGCCCAGCCTGCTGGTGCAGACCAGCTCGAGTGTCGAGCGTTTTGGCTCGATGATGTAGATTTTGCTGTCCAGGCTGAAGAACTCTTTGGGCACGGTTGTACAAATTTGGTAAAGGCTGTCGATCGTGGTGAATTCCTGGGCCAGATCGAAGAAGGTTGCAAATGCCTCTTCCTGCGAACGCTCGAAGTTGTAGCGTCTGTAGCTTTCCTTTTTTTCTCTCACCCTCAGGGTGATGCAGTCCGCCATTTCCCCGGGGGAAGCACTGCCTCCCTGCCTGAGAACCGCGCAAGACGCTCCTTCAATCTCGCTCATAATCTTCACTCCACGATCACGCTTCGAAGAAGGGCATAACTGGAAAGTAAGCGAGGTGATGATCTTACCCATAACGCCACCCTCTTACAAGCAGTTTAAGTATTCGTCACATAAACGTCACGTGGCCGGAAACTGCAATCAAAAATATCGTGCATTTTTCAGGGGTCAAACCTACTCTCTTGACAAGTTGCGTCGGTGCAGGAGCCGCAAATACTTCTGCAACGGGTTCGACTCAAAGAGTGAATTGGCGGATTTAAACTTCCTAAGATATACTGTGCCCGCAATGCGCCACCGCTCTTGCGTCCGGCTGCGAGCCAACCGTTGATTTGCGACGCAAATCCGGCCCCGGGTTTACGCCGTGGTTATACTGTAGTATTGCTCACAGGTAAAAAGGAAGTATCGACAAAGGGGGCCCTGGCGGGCGGCTGACCTTTTCAACCATTTGAGTATTAGCGGGTTTATCTGAGGCAGGACACCGATGATACCTTTCGATCTTTCCGATTTCAAAAAAGTCAACGCACTCGTAATAGGCGACGTAATGCTCGATCTCTACCTGTGGGGACGGGTCAGCAGAATATCTCCCGAAGCTCCCGTTCCGGTGGTAAAAGTCGAGAACCGGACATACCGCTTGGGGGGGGCCGCCAACGTAGCGGCCAACCTGGCCGCCCTGGGCTGCCGGGTAAGCCTTCTGGGGACTAAAGGAGCCGATGGCCCCGGGGAACGCCTCTCGCGGCTCCTGGCGGAAAACGGCATCCAAGATCATCTCCTTACTCTCGCTCCGCCACGCCCCACTATTGTCAAAACGCGGATTATGTCGCAGAGACAGCAACTCTTGAGGCTCGACGAGGAAGAAACCGCGACGATCGAGCCGGCTGAATCAAAATCCTTGCTCAACCGTGTCCAGCAACTCATTGCGGACGCTGGTGTGCTTATCCTCTCTGACTATGGCAAAGGGACCCTGGACGACGCTTCCTGCTCCGCGATCATCGGGAGCGCCCGGGACAGGCTCCTGCCGACCCTGGTAGATCCGAAAGGCAAAAACTGGATCAGATACAACGGTGCAACCTGCATTACCCCGAACACGGCGGAGTTTGAACTAATCACCGGCAAAAAGCTTAATCACGAACAAACTCTTATGGATGCCGGACAGGAGATGCTCAAAGTCCTGCAGGTCGACCGGCTTCTGGTGACCCGCGGCCCTAAAGGAATGGCGCTTTTTGCGCGCAATGAGCCACCCCTGCTCATTCCAACCCAGGCCCGCGACGTCTTCGATGTATCCGGGGCCGGCGATACCGTAATAGCCACTGTGGCTGCGGGAATAGCAGCCGGGATTAGTTGGCCTCATGCTGCGGAATTAGCCAATATCGCCGCAGGGATTGTCGTTGGGAAGGTAGGGACAAATCCCGTCCGGTCCGAAGAGCTTGCCATGGTCCTCAGGCAGGGACACAACGGGACACTGAGGAAAATCTGCGATCCGGCTTCAGCCACATTAACGATCGATGCATGGAGGGCCGGTGGAAACAGCATTGTCTTTACCAACGGATGTTTCGATATTCTTCATGCCGGTCATATAAGGCTGCTCCATGCCGCCGCCGACGAAGGACAGCGGCTTGTCGTCGGCCTGAACTCGGACAGTTCGGTAAGACGCATCAAAGGGATGCATCGCCCCATATTGCCTCAGCAGGACAGGGCCGCCCTGCTCGCTGCGCTGGGTTGCGTGGACATGGTGGTCATCTTCGAAGAGGATACTCCTCTGTCCCTCATAAGAGCGCTGAGGCCCGATGTCCTGGTGAAAGGAGCCGATTACGCCCGTGAGGCCGTAGTGGGCCATGAGCTTGTGGAAGGATGGGGAGGCAGGGTCGTTCTCACCCCCTTGGTAGAAAACCTGAGCACCACAGGAATTGTCCAACGGGTCAAAGGGACAAAGAGCAGTGAAGAGTGAAGGAGTGGTCTTCCGCTTTCGGGACTGAAACTGGACAACTATTGACCGGCGGGTTACAATTCTTTGGAAAGATAGCTCTTTCCTCCTTGGGAGAGTCAGGTTCCCCTCCTCCTTGCCTGGCTCTCCCTTTTTCTCAAAAGAGGCTTCCGATATCTACGATCTCGAGCATCGTCTTTTTATGGAAGCCATTCCAACCCACGTGGAAAACCATATCCGCAACCTGCCCCGGACAAGATCCAGGGCGGCTCTTTTTGCCCTCCCAGATTCCGGGGAAACGTTGCGCGCCCCGCCACCAGATTCCTTCCAGCCCGTTATCAAACTCGAGTTTCAGGTGGTTTTGTTCTTTTCCGAAGATTCTCACAGAGCTGAACCGCGCTCGGCGCAGGGCAAAAACCGGGGCCGGGTTGCCCATCCCGTGCGGCTCCAGTTCTTCCAGCGCCTGGACCAGTTCGGGTCCCACAAGGCTCAAAGGTAATTCCAAATCAACTTTGCCGAGCTGGACGAAAATTTCCGCTGGATACTGCCGGGCTATCCCCTCGAAGCGGTTTGCGAACTCTTCGATCCGATCTGCAGCGATTGTCAGACCGGCCGCCGCTTTGTGCCCTCCCCATTTAATAAGCAACTCGGCACACATCGAAAGCGCACGGTGTACGTCGAAGCCCGGAATGCTCCTGGCTGAACCTCTCGCAATCCCCTTGCCCTCGTCTATCGAGAGTATCACTACAGGGGCATAATAGAGGTCCTGCTGGACCCTTGAAGCCGCAATGCCCACGACCCCCTGCTGCCACTTAGTGCTTCCCATGACGAGCGTCCTGCCCGTGCGAGGACGTTCTGCCAGCCGGGCGCCGATCTCCTTCACTATTTTTTGCTCCTGCGCCTGCCTTTGCGCATTCAGCTTCTCCAGCTCCAGCGCCAGCCGGACCAACCTGGACGGTTGGTCCGAGGTCAGCAGATCGTATGCGATTTGCCCCTCGGAGATACGACCTGCGGCATTTATACGCGGGCCCAAATAGAAGCCGATGTGGCCCGCTGTCAAGGTCTTCCCGGCCAAGCCGGCGGTGGCTGCCAGGCGTGAAAGCGGCGCGAAGCCGTTTGCGTTGAGATTGCGCAGGCCGCTTCGGGCAAGAATCCGGTTTGCAGAAACCAGCGGGACGAGGTCGGCGACCGTTCCGGTCGCCGCAAGTGCAAGGTATTTTCCACCGAGCGCAGGAAGGGACAGGCCGGTCTCTACGCTCCGCAAGGTGCGCCTCAGGCTGGCCAGAAAAAGGAAGGTCAACCCCGATGCGCAGAACTCCTTGAAACACGAGCCGCATTCGGGGTGCTTGGGATTTATGAGCACCGAAGCCGGCGCCAGCGCCTGCCCCGCATCCGACCCGGAAACGCCCGCCGGCAATTCATGATGATCGATCACTACTGAGTCGGCGCCCATGGAACACGCCAACCGGATGGGTTTCAGATCCAGCGTGCCGCAATCGAGCGCGATAAAAATTTTTGCATCCGGGTTCTCGGATATGGCGCGCTCGGGTATGCCGTATCCTTCGGTCCGGGACGGAATTACAACCCTGAAATTCTGATAGCCGCTCTCCTGGAAAAAAAGACCGACCTGCGCGGCAGATGTGATTCCGTCGCAATCGTAGTCGGCAATCACTACTATTTTGTTTCGATTCGCCATGTGCTTTGCCAGCAAACGGGCGCCCTCGGTCATGCCGCGGATGCACAGGTGTTCGGACAGGTCCTTGAGTTCTCCGGCAATAGCGCTGGGATCGAGGTTGCGGTTTTGCAGAATGATGTCTATAACATCCGCAACCGTTGCCGGTGAGCGCTCGTTCAGGATCTTCCAGCGCGGACGGGGGAGGCGATCCTGTCCCATATCGGCCTCTGCACAGGGTTTTCGAAATCTACGAGGTGGGTTTATGTACTTTTTGCCCACCGCCTTCTTACTTTATGAGTTATCCATCCGTTAGTGGAGTAAAGGCCGGATCGATTTTTTCGGCCACTTATACCATCCTTAAGGATCTGGGTCGAGCACGGCGAATCGCCGACTATGAATCAAAATTCAGGTTGATGCATTAATTAGGTTTCATAATCGTGGGATTACTGCTATAAGTGCCGCCGGAGCCCATATCGCGAAGATAATATTCGAACGATGGAATACAGGCCCAAATACTGGAAAAACAGACATTATCCGGCAAAATACAGACCCAAATGACTTTTGCTGATTCCGGAGGAGGGGATTAAAGTCGCGGACTTAAAGGAGAAAAATGAAGAGACTTCTTCTTTTTGACCTGCCAAGATTCCCCTTTTTAGCGCTTTGCCAGTTAAAATAGACACTTAGGAGGTGCCAGATGGATACCCTCGTTTACATAATGAATTTTATCAAGGATAAGAATGTCGCTTCGGTTACGCCCACTTCCTCGGTCGGTGTAAAGAAGGTCTGCAACAAGATAGATTTCAGCCAAAACAGCCTGATTGTGGAATATGGCCCTGGAACGGGCGTTTTTTCAAAGTACCTGCTCCAGCAAATGGGAGAAGACTCCCGGCTGATTCTTATCGAGAGAAACCGGAATTTCAATTCCATTCTCAAGAGAAACATCATCGACCCCAGGGTGGTTCTGGTACACGATGATGCTCAAAACGTGCTCGAAACGCTGAGAATGTGCAAGGAATCGGAGGCCGATTACATAATCTCCGGGATCCCCTTTTCCTTCCTCGACCAGGAATTGAAGCACAGGATCCTCTACAATACTCATCGAGCACTGAAAAAAGGCGGGAAATTCCTCGTATACCAGACCTGTTTTCAGACTAACAATCACCTCAAGGTCCACCTCCAGCAATACTTTCCGATCGTGCATTCAAAATACGAACTGGCCAATATCCCGCCTCTTAGAACTTACGAGGCGATCAAAGTCTGATTCCGCCGGCCGGTTTGAACTTGAAGAGAGAATTTTTCACGCGAAAACGCGAAGAGAAAAGATTGCCGGCTTGTCATTCGGAATCTCGTGACGGACTCCGAACTCCGGCTGGCTGCCTCGTATGTTTCTCTCGTGGAACACTTCCCGCCCCGCTCTCCATACCATTGACAAGTTATAGATATTACTTAATTAACCCTTTGAGAATGAAAGTTTTTGTCCGATTTCGCCGATGAAAGAGGTGATGGAAAATGGTGGGTTGGATGTGGGCTGTTGCTTTTCTGATCCTGGGAATCATAGCCGGGATTCTCGGGTTTGCCGGAATCGCCGGAACAGCGACATGGATAGCGCAGGTGTTCTTTTTTCTACTCCTGATCGCCTTTATTGTAACGTTTCTCTGGGGCTCGGGGGGCAGGACCGGCGTGTAGCACAGGGCAGGGCGGCAGGGAGCGAAAAAACCATCTCCCGCACCTCCACCCTCACTTCTTGCTTCATGCTTCTGCGGCGCTTTATTTCCGCCGTAACCCTGCAGCCACTTTCTTCTGATGATCGATTATGTGTCGAATCTTGGACTCGATCAGCGGGCCATGTCCTATTGTTTCCTGCTCGTCTAAATCAAAATCGAGGCTTGAGGGGCTGTGAATCGAAAGAAGCCCCAGCCCGGCAGCCAGCGCCTCGCGAACCCATGCGGCCCAGGAATCGAGTGCATCCGGGCCTCCTTCGAGCAGCCGATCGAACGTCACCTTCGTTTTGAGACCGGCCATTGCCCGGTCCGAGTTAATTTCGGCAACCAGTGCTTCATCCAGTCTCGGACGCCTTACAAGCACCGACTCGACGATCACCTCCAGGTAGACCGAAAAGGGGTCACGGCCCGCGACCTTGGGATTGCAGACCGCGCACCTGCCCTGGTCGTGCGCAATTTTATCGTTCTCTGCGAAAAGATTCTGCCGGGCTATTTCCTTGAAATGGGAAACGGTGTAGGGGAACGGATCGTTTTGGCCTGTACTCCGGCTCAAATCAAGACCTTCCTTTTTAATTGAAGACAGCACTAGAATTTGTATCCCAGACTCGCCCCGATTAAGTGCGCATGGCCGTCTGTCAGGTAACTTGGATTTTGGTAGCCCGGCGTTTGCGAATTCGTAACGTTACGGTCTACGACCAGAACATAGGTGTATGAGAGGTCCAGCGACCATTTTCCCCAGTGGAAACCGGGACCCACGGAAAAGTAATGGCGGTCGTTGGACGGAAGCAAATAATCCGCCCATGGGTCCTGGATCGCTTCCTCGTCGTAGATGTATCCCGCCCGGAGGTCCAGCCAGGGGCACACTTTGTACTCGACACCTGTCTGAAACCGCCACGTGTCACGCCAGTTCTTTACACTCGTGGCCTGGCTGATCGCCCCCAGGAGGGGCTGACCGAAGGCGAATTGCAGCGCATTGAAATCGCTCCACCTGGTCCAAACCCCTCCGATTTCCCAGCTCAGGTGCTTCGTTGGATAAAACGTAAGGCCTAAGGCGACCGAATCCGGAAGGGTCACGCTCGTTTGCGCGGTTGTGTGTTGAAGAGAGGTGCCGGCGGGAGCAAACACATCGGCGTTCACGCCCCCCTCCTGTTTGACCTGGCTGCGGTAAGACACACCCATCGAAAAGAATTCACAGGGCTTGTAGTGGGCGGCGAGATTGAAGCCGTAGCCCCATGTGCTGCCGTCGAGCTTGAGCGAAGGCGCTGTCAACGGGTTAAACGGGTTCGGCGCCAAGATGTTTGGAAGTAACTGTTGAAGGGTGAGACCGAAATACATCGCCTCAAACCCCGCCGCGACCGAGAGCTGATCGGTGAGCTTGAATGCGACGTTAGGGTTTATGGTAAAGGACTCGACCTCGGCATCGTAGCTGTTGAAAGCCCCGAACCAGTTCCTGGGGAACTGGGTTGCCAGCCCGAACGGCGTAAAAACGCCCAGGCCGAAATAGAGACGGCTGTTACACTGGTAGGTAGCGTAGAAATGCGGGGGAAACCCCCACTTGTCCAGGGTCCGTTGACTTCCCAATGTCGGGTTCTTCACTTCGGTGCTCAGCAATATCGCGGTCCCGCCCCCCATCACCTGAAGACCCGGCAGTTGAGTGATCCCGGCCGGATTGTAAAAAAGGGCCGAAGGATCGTCAGCCCGCCCGACCATGGTTTGGCCAAGAGCGTCACCGCGGGCGCTGCCCTCCCATAGGGCGAATCCCGCGCCGAAACATTGCGCGGACACCAGAAATGAAACCACAATCCCCAAAGCGCATCCAAGCAGCCATGCCCTTCCTCTCATTTCCTCTCCTCCTCCTTGCCGGTCCGTTTCTGCTCACCCCTCCTCCAAAGAGACGCCCTGCCCCCACGAGCAGGGCTGGTCTCCCCCATCCATTGTTACAATGTTCGAGGCCAACCATTCGACGCCATAAATATTCCGTGTCAAAAACACAGACACCATTAGCAACCGGCTGTTCGATCAGCCGTTGGATGACGAGTTCAGGAAGGCAGGATTGGAAACTGAGCCTGGAAGGCGCAAAGCGCAACCGGCGCCAAAGGCGGTGCCCCTGCAAATTTTTCGTTTCTTGTTTTTCCGGGTGAGCACCTGCATACCACCTTGAGCGATTTTGCGCAAGGCCGACTTAATGCCCGGCCGATGTTTTTTGTAAACAATTTCCGGCCCGGGAGCGCATCCAGGGGGGGCGTGCAAAATGTGCTCGAAAGGAAAAAAGATCGTCATTCCGGCGAACGCCCATTGCCGTCAACTTAAGGCAGATGTTCTTAAGTGACCTCCGTTTCCGAGGATTGCCACACTGTATTACTGGCGGGGTGGCCCGGATAATCATGCCCCCCTTTTCAGAAGGGGGGCTTCGTATTTCCCCCCTTTTCTAAAGGGGGACCTCGTATTTCCCCCCTTTTCTAAAGGGGGGCAGGGGGGATTTTACCGGGCGCCAGGCGTAGCAGGTCTGGCGATAAGCTGCCGAAAACAGGGAGGTGCTAATGGAGCGGAAGGTCTTTGATCTCCGGGGCCATACCTCGCGGAGCGTGGACAACAAACTTAAATCCCGTGCCACCCCCAAAAGTCCCTGCCAACCTGTAGTCTCTTAAGTTGACGGCAATGGGCGAACGCCGGAAACCAGCGCTCTTGGTTTTCATTGTAAAATCAATAGAAAGGCACTGTCCCCCGGCACCTGCCCCGGGGTTCGCCGGGGCAACCACAATGCGAATAAAGCCTATTAATAAATTCAATGACTTACGCGCTTATTTAAGCGCTTATGGGGGTAACCCCTGCCGCCTACGAACCGAAAAAGACCTTCTGGAGCGTTTTCGGGGCTACGCCCGTCAGGTCCAGGTACAATGTGAGCCCTCCCATGAAAAATGGCCAGCCGGCTCCCGTGATCATGGCAAGATCCACATCCTTCGGCCCCGCCACAATCTTTTCCTTTAAAATGAGGTCGGTTTCCCGTGCAAGGCTGCTTAGCACAAGCTCACGAATTTCCTCCGGGTGGAAGGTCTTGTTCTGCTCCTTTACCCAAAGCCTTTCCACCTCTTGTTCGACCCTCCTGCTCCTGCCGCCCTGCGCGTAGATTCTCGGTTGTCCGGCTTCGATCAACCTCTTGAAATTCCGGCTCAGCGGAAACCGCTCTGGCCCAAAAGCACGACTCAGGGTCTGGTTTACGTGAAAGGCGACCGGCAGGCCGACCATGTCCAGCAATTCGAACGGCGCCATCGGCAATCCCAATTCAACCAGCGCTTGATCCACCTGCTGGAAGCCGGCCCCCTGGTCCACCAGGGCGATGCAGTCGCAAAGGTTGCGCACAAGGATGCGATTGACCAAAAAACCCGGGGAATCCTTCACCAAAAGAGCCGTCTTCCTCAGCTTTTTTGCCAGATCGAAGGCGGTGGCCAGGGCAAGGTCTCCCGTTTCCTTCGCCTTTATGATTTCAACCAGGGGCATGAGCGCAACCGGATTGAAAAAGTGAAATCCAACGACGCGCTCCGGATTTTTCAGCTCCGAGGCCATTTCGGTCACGCTCAGCGATGAGGTGTTGGTGGCAAGAAGGGCGTTGGCCGATACTACGGACTCCGCTTCGGCAAAGACCTTTTTCTTGACCGCCATCTCTTCGAAGACCGCCTCGATTAGAAAATCGCAGTCGGCAAAATCCTTTGTGTCGAGCGTTCCTTGAACCAATCCGCCCAGATAACTTGCGCGGGTTTTCGAGAGCCTGCCTTTTTGCGCGCTTTTGTCGAATTGTTCGCGAACGTAGGCAACTCCCTTGTCCACGAACTCCTGCCGCACATCCTTCATTACGACCGGCAAGCCAAGGCGATGAATAAAAAAATGCGCGAGCTGGGAAGCCATAAGGCCCGCCCCGATCACGCCCACCTTGCCGATGGGCCGGGGCTCCACTTCCGGAACTCCTCCGGGCTTTTTCGCGTGGCGGTTCACGAGGTCGAAAGAGTAGATAGAAGCCTTGCATTGACGGGTTTTTATCAGATCGCCGAGCGCCTTGTTTTCTTCTTCAAAACCGCGCTCGACATCCCGGGCACAGGCGCCCTGGATCAGTTCCAAAGCGCGGTACGGCGCCGGGGCGGCCCCGTGTACTTTCGAATCCACAAAAGCCCGCGCCTGGCTGATGAGGCCGCCGAGTTCGCCGGTCGAAACGGGCGCCCGCTCTATCTTAGCCTCGCCCGCCACGATGGCTGTGAGCAAGCTCAGGGATTCGTCCAGGAACTCGGCTCCGTCGAACAGCCGGTCCGCAAGCCCCAGCTCGAAAGCCTCCTGACCGCCGATCATCCGATTTTGGTTCAAGGCGTTGAATATTATGAGCTGCATGGCCTTTTCCGGTCCGATCAGCTTTGTGGTCAGCGTGCAGCCTCCCCAGCCGGGCACAAGCCCGAGAAAGCACTCGGGAAACCCGATGGCGGTCACGCTCCGGGCAACCGTGCGGTACTTGCAGTAGAGCGAAATTTCCAGTCCTCCCCCGATCGCCGCCCCGTTGACGGCGGCTAGAGTCGGAAACTCCAGGTCCATGATCCGCTTCATTGCAGCATGGCCTGCCTTGCCGACGGCGTATCCCTGTTCGAAGTTAGTGATGAAGGGCACAGCGCTAAGATCGGCTCCGGCCGCAAAAACGTGGGGTTTTCCGGTCAACATCAGGCCCTTTATCCCCTCTTGTGCCCCTACACGATCCAGCGCCTCATTAAGAGAGGCCATCGAGGCATCGCTGAACGTATTGGGTTTCCTGTAGTCGTGACCGTTGTCCATCGTCAGGATGGCGATCTTTCC
Organism: uncultured delta proteobacterium; assembly: GCA_963805125.1. GTDB lineage: Bacteria > Desulfobacterota > Syntrophobacteria > Syntrophobacterales > Syntrophobacteraceae > SbD1. The sequence continues at coordinate 575,645 of CAWDTD010000007.1, forward strand.
TACCGGTGAATCGTAGAATCGCGTATGAAAAATGGTAATCGGTTCGGCCATGATAGTAACTCCGTGGTTAGTGACTAGTGATTAGTGATTAGTGATTAGTGACTAATCACTATCTCACTGGATTCATATTTTCCCAGATGGCCGTCGCTCCCTGCCCAAGGCCGACACAAAGGCTCGTAATGCCGTAGCGCACGTCCGGGCGCTCGGAAAATGTGCTCAGAAGATGCATGAGCAGCCGGGGTCCCGAGGCCGCAAGAGGATGGCCGAAGGCGATCGCTCCTCCCAGCGGATTAAGCCGTTCGTCATCGGGAAACTTCAACCCGAATTCCTTCATAAATACGATGCACTGGACAGCGAAAGCCTCGTTTAGCTCTACTACCCCGATATCGTCCATGGTGAGCCCGGTTTTTGCCAGGGCCTTTCGGGTAGAGGGAACAGGCCCGTAGCCCATGATTTCGGGCTTTACACCCGAATAGGCGTAACTCTTGAGGCGCATGCGGGGGACCACTCCAATTTCGGCGGCCTTATCGGCGCTCATGAGAAGAACTCCGGCGGCGCCGTCGTTGAGTCCCGAAGCATTCCCCGGCGTCACCTTCCCCAGAACCCGAAACGGCGTCTTGAGGCCCCCAAGCCCCTCCATGCTCGTGTCCGGGCGAGGCTGCTGGTCGCGGTCGGCAACCATCCAGCCTTCCCTGGTATAGACGACCATGGGGACTATCATTTTCTGAATCTTGCCTTCCGCATAAGCCCTGGCGGTTTTGATCTGCGAAAAGAGGGCGTACGTGTCGGCCATCTGCCTCGTGATCTCAGGATACATGTCGTGCAGGTTTTCCGCTGTCTTGCCCATCACCATGGCGTCTTCGGAGACGAGCCGTTCGGTGAGAAACCGGGGGTTGGGGTCCATGGTCGCCCCTATGGGATGGTGTCCCATGTGCTCGACGCCCCCCGCAATGGCTGCGTCGCATGCCCCGAGGGCAATTTCGGAGGCGGCCGTAGTAACAGCGGTCAATCCTCCTGCGCACATCCTGTCCACGGAAAATCCCGCACAGCTTTCCGGCAAACCGGCAAGGATTGCGCTCGTGCGCCCAAGGGTCATTCCCTGGTCGCCTTCCTGGGTCGTTGCGCCCCAGATATTTTCTTCGACCATCTCGGGCCGCACCTTCGCATTACGGCGGAGCAGCTCCCGAATCACCTTCACCACCATGTCGTCGGCCCGGGTGTGCCAGAAATAGCCTTTGTCTCCGGCGCGTCCGAAGGCTGTCCTGACTCCATCCACCACCACAACGTCTCTGGCTTTCATCAGCTCGTTCTCCCTTTCTATTAGTTCAGCACGAATCCTTCCTCCGGGATCTCGAGGGGGGATTTGTCATTGTTCATTATTCCCCGCGCCTTACCGGCAGCCTGGGTTAGAACCTGGTTGGTGAAAAATCGGGCCGAGGCGATTTTCCCGAAATAGAAGGCTGCACTGCGGTTTTCACGCAGAAGCCTGCTCCGGGATTCTTCGTCCTTTGCCCCGTGGTCCTGGTATATCTCCTGGAGCCGCCGGTCGGCGAGGTATGCCTGCCACAGGAGCAAAAATCCCATGACCACATCCCCGAAAAGGTCCAGGTAGGGTTTGGCGTACAGAATCGGGACGTCAACCTCGTCGGTGATGCTCTTTAGTCCGAAGAATTTCGTAAGCTGGGTCAGACTCTCCTGCGCTTCGTCGTAGATCTGGACAAGTTCGCGAAGGCGAAAATTCTTCCTTACCCTCGACAGAATTTCCCCGGCGGCCTTCGAGGCGTTCTTCAGCAACCGCCCCTGTTTGATGGTGAGTTTTCGGCCCACAAGGTCAAGCGCCTGAATCCCGTTCGTTCCCTCGTAGAGCGATGCGATCTTGCAGTCCCGCATCAACTGTTCGACCGGGTAGTCCCGGATGTATCCATAACCGCCGTAGACCTGGATGGCCGTCTCGCACACCCTGAATCCCAAATCGCTGCCAACCGATTTGCAAATCGGGATCATCAGGTCCACATACCCCTGGAAAAGCTCCTTCTCCTCCTCCGTTTCGGCGATCCGCACCCTGTCGACACAGTAGGCGGTAAGGTAGAGGAGCGCCCGCATGCCCTCCGTGCTGCTCTTCATGAACATTAGCATACGTCTTACATCCGGGTGCTGAATAATGGGCACCCGGGGCGCCTCGGGGTCTTTCATCTTTTCGACCGGGGCGCCCTGGACGCGCTCCTTGGCGTACTGCAGCCCGTGCAGGTAGGCGCTGCTGGCGTGGCCCAGCCCCTGCATTCCGACGAAGAGCCGCGCCTCGTTCATCATGTCGAACATGATTTGCATGCCCTTGTTCTCTACGCCCATCAGGTAACCTGTGCATCCATCGTTTTCGCCGAAGTTGAGCACGCAGGTGGCCGATCCGTGAATGCCCATCTTGTGCTCGATCCCGGCGCAGGCCACCTCGTTATCGACCAGTTCACCGCTCTCGTTCTGGCGCAGCCTTGGTACGAGAAAAATGGAAATCCCTCTGATGCCACTGGGTGCTCCTTCAATCCGGGCGAGCACCATATGGACGATGTTTTCGGTGAGATCGTGCATCCCGGAGGAGATGAATATCTTCTGGCCGCTGATCTTGAAAGTTCCGTCCGGCTGCCGTTGCGCCCTGGTCCTGAGATTTCCCACATCGCTCCCGGCGCCCGGCTCGGTCAGGCACATCGTCCCTGACCAATTGCCGGAGAAAAGATTTAGCATGTAAATTTCCTGAAGCTCGGGTGTGCCGTATTTCTGAAGAAGCCGCGCAGCCCCGTGGGTAAGCCCCGGGTACATAAGGAGCGACCAGTTGGCCGCGCCAAGTATTTCGATGCAGGCATGGGCCAGTACAACCGGCAAACCCTGGCCGCCCACTTCGGGCGCGTCGGCCATTGCCAGCCACCCCCCCTCCCTATAGAGCCGGTAGGGTTCGTGGAACGATTCGGGAACCTTGACCTGCCCGTTCTCGAAGCGGCAGCCCTGCGCGTCCCCCAATCTGTTCGACGGATAGAAAGCCCGCTCGCCCAGTTTTACAGCCTCCTCCAGGACCATATCGAATGTTTCCTGGGAAAAATCGGCGTACAGAGGAGACTTGCACAGCTCCTCCATTCGCAACTGTTCATAGAGGACAAACTTCACATCCCTTTCATCAACAAGCAGTTTCATCCATATCTCCTTTTGAAGCGGCAGCCGCAAGCAGGAAGCTGCAAGCGAAACGCTTTCTGCTCCTTACTCCCGCCTTTGCTCCCTGCTCCTCGCTACTTGCCGCCCTGTAGTGCAGCACCCTGCCCGATGCCTTTCGTAAACAGGCCGATCAACGGGTCCGTAAGGGAGACCAGGTTATATTTCATGCCTGACATCACCCACGTTGAAACCACCTCGTCGAGGGTCCCGAAAATAAGATGTGTAACAAGCCTTATGGGAAGCTCCTTTTGGAACGACCCATCACGCCGGCCGTGCTCTACGATTTCCCCGATCAAATCCAGGTATTGCTGCAGTCCGCCTTTGACGCTCTCACGCATGAAACGATTGCTCTGCCGCAGCTCGACCTGAAAGCAGGCGGCCAGGTCCGGGTCCCCCTGGAACCCCATCAAGTGCATCCGTACAAGGCATTCGAGGCGCGAGCGGGCATCTTCCTTTTCCATGATGGCCGGGCGAAATTTTGAGATGATATCTTCCATCCTCACCTCGAAAATCGAAATGAGAACGTCTTCCTTATTCTTGAAGTACAGGTACACCGTTCCGGGCGCGAGCCCGGCGTCTTCGGCTATTTGGGAGACCCTGGCCTTGAAGAAGCCCTCTTTGGCAAATACCTTGACGGCTGAGTCGAGGATCCGGCGGCGTTTATCGGGTGTTTTGAAGCGCATGGCAAATCCTCCGGGCGCCAGCCCATCGCCCATCCCGGATGTTTCCCGCAGCCTTGCACCCGGTGCGTTGCCGACGGGCGGGGGAATGGCTTGAAATGGCACGAAATGGCGCGGTTTCAAGATTCTTTCGGTTTTGGCAATTCAGTTAGATGCAAACAGACCATCGCAATTATTTCAAAGACCACTGAGCTTTGAGCGGCAGACGGGAGCGGGTCGTTTGGAGTTGGGCGGGGCGCCGATGTTTCCCTGAATTCGCCTCTATAATGAATGAACCATCATTCATTATAGAGCTAAAACTACATTTTCTTCGCCGTGTTGTCAAGGAAATTTTTGTGAACAGCTCGGCCCTATCGTCTGCTGTCTGTAATCCATGTTCCGGCAGGGTTTCCGGAGGGAAGGGTCTGGACCGGTGAGCCTTAGCGAGACTTGCGGACTCGCCGCTCAGCTCTTTAGACAAAATATAAGGATTGGCACATCCCTTGCTCATCCTTTCCGCGCTGAAGGGCAGCTCACGGCAGAGTCGCGCACGCATACGCTTTCCTGGATTCCCGCGCCCGGATCAGAGCCTGCCCTGGACTTGATCCGGTGTCCCGGGCAAGCTTCGCCGGAACGACGTTGCGCCTGCATTCCCGGAGTCTTTGCGGTAGACAGTTGCGCGGAATGCACCATCTTCGGACAAATCGCATAACGGCTGCATCGGGATGAGTAAACTCAAAACCCTGCTTGGCCTCCTATTTGCCGTCTGGATAATCGCAGGCCCTGTCCAGCCCTGGTGTGGCGCGGCTGGGAAGGACAACCCGCAAACCAGGATAAAGAAACTGCGTATTTCGGTTAAAGGGAATCGCACGTGTCTGATTTTTGACGCCGAAGGCGCCAGGCCAAAACAGATCGGTCCAGCATCCGCCGAAGGGATCTCTGTTTTCTTTTCGCAGATCAGCGCAAAACTTCCCGACAAAGTATTCAAAGACAGGAAAATCGCGGCAAGGGAGGTCAAATTCAGGCGGGAGAGCGGCTTTTTTGAAGTCCTGTTCCGCGACAACAACACCTCGGTCTCTTCCAAGGTGCAACCGGGGAAAAACGGGAAATACACCCTGAAGCTGGAGCTGACCCCTTCGGCAAAGACCGCGCAAGACCAGGCCTCAGCAAGGCAGGCATCGGACTCCACCGAAAAGGCCGGGGAAAAGACACCGCAAATTGAAGTAAAAAAGGTCGAGACCTCGGAGCTATTCGCATCCAGAGTCTCACAGCAGGTCAGAAACGCCCTCACCAACGTACAGCAGGCAAAAGAGGGCGAGTCTCCACGCCCCGCGGCCTCGGTCTCGAAGCCCACGGCCTTTGCCGAACCTGACGAAAATGCGCTTGCCCTATACGCGAGCGCAAATGAGATGTTCGAAAACTGTTCGCGAAACCTCGTATTTTGCGCCCCTGATATAATCGAAGCATACGGTGAGGCGTTGAAAGCAGGCCCCCTGTCCTCACAGGCCCCATTGGCCGTTTACAGATCTGCCCTTGCCCAATCGATCATGGGAAACTATGAAAAAGCGGACAAACTGTTCAGGCAGGTAACCTCGAGATGGCCGGACCATCCCGTCGCAAGCCGCTGCTGGATCGGCATAGGAGATATCTACAATCGCAAGCAGTCGTACCTGGAGGCGATGGAGGCGTTTCGCTGGGCCCTGCGCGGCGCCGAGGAAAGCGGCGACAAGGCGGCCGCTTACTATGAACTCGGCAAGGTGTACCTGATTCTGGGGGTGAACAAAGAAGCCCTGGAGATGCTCGAAAATTGTATCGGCCAGGAACCCGACTATTACACGAAAAAACCCGATGTTTTCCGCTTCATCGGGGAGGCGCATTTTGCCCTCGGCAACATCGAAAAGGCAAAGGAACACCTGCTCAGATACGTTAACTACCAGCAAAGCGCTCCCGACCAGGACATCGTTTTGGCCAAGATCGCCGAGATTTTTCTGATCCAGGGGGAGGTGGACGCTGCAAAGAAGATGTATGCTTTTATAGAGAAATATTACGCCGATTCCGAAGGAGACCTGATCTGCAGGATACGCAAGGGAGAGTTGATCGAAAAAGACGACCTGGAGCAAGCTATAAAGATTTATGACGATCTTCGCGGAAAAGATCTGTCCCCAAGCCTGCGAAGGATCGTTTTGATGAAGCTCGCGGCGCTCAACCTGAAAAGATGCGATCTTGCGCACAGTCTGGACCTGATGGATGAAGCCTTTCCGGTCAAAAACGACGGCTCATCGCCCCCGGGGACAGCGGCCCTCAGGGAAAGAATCCTCTGCGACCTTGTCAGGCAATACTTTTCCGACAAGGAATTCATCAAGGTAGTTCAGTTGCATGACAAATACCGACGCGTTTTCGACTCGATCCAATCGCCGGATATCCTCGATCAGGTTGCACAAAGCTACGCTTCGCTCAACTTTTACTCCAACGCGCTTCAAATCTACGACAAGCTGATTGCAAAGGGCCGGAAAAAGGGAGACGACCTGCTGCTGCGGTGCGCCCTTTATGCGCTTCGCCTCAACGATAACGGCAGGTCTTTGCAGTTTTGCAAACAGGCTCAAAGCGATGCCCTGGACCTGAAGAAATCCGAGATACTCGGACACATTCTCTACCGCGACCAGAAATACGGTGATGCCGTGAAATCTTTTGAAAAAGTCCTCCAGAAGGGAAAGGAATTCGAGATGGAGGAACCGGATTCTTATGAGGTCTTCGGCTTTTCCCTTTACCAGGCCAGGAAGTTTGACGAAGCCATTCCCGCCCTCCAGAAGGCAATGCTGCGGGCAAAAGCAGACGATACCTATGCCCGGCGTTCGATTATGGTAACGCTTGGCAAGTGTTTCATCGAACAGAAGCAATTCCAGGAAGCGGCGGAAACCATGGAGATGGCAATCGGACTTTCCGGCGAAGATCAGAAAAACGAGCTCATGTATGAAATTTCAAAGCTCTATATTGCAGCGGGCCAGACGGACAAAGCTATACAAAGCCTCAACCGGATTAAGGCCACCGAGCATCCTTTCTGGAGCGCGGTGGCCCAGCAGCAGCTCAATACAATTGATATGGGCCAGGCTAAACAGTGAACAGTGAGCAATGAACGTACTGCTGATTGAAACAGATTCCAACGATGCCCGAAAACTTTCCTCTTTTCTGAAGGATCGGGGGCATTTGTGTTTTCTGACCGACTCGGCCAGGTCGGCAAAAAACCTGCTCAAGAAGGAATCTCCCGGACTCGTGCTTCTTCATTTCAACGGCAACGCGGCCCAGACGCAGGATTTTCTCGAGGCTGCGCGGAACCTGGAGCCGCCGGTACCGGTGATCGTGCTCACCAGGAGACCAAAACTCGACGACGCCGTCGAGAGTGTCAAAAACGGGGCCTACGATTTCTGGACCAAACCTTTTGAGCCGGAGCGCCTGACAAAAGCGATCGAACTGATTGAGACGGCAAGACAACGGACCAGTCAACAATCAACGCTCGAGGCCAAAGACGATCCGATAATCTCACGGGACCCGGTTTTGTGCTCGATCAAGGCGCTTGCCAGGAAAATCGCCCCGAGCAACGCGACCGTCTTCATTCAGGGGGAAAGCGGGACCGGCAAAGAACTGTTTGCCCGCTACATTCACAATCAAAGCGGCAGAAAAGATAAGCCTTTCGTCGCGCTAAACTGTGCCGCCCTTCCGGAAACCCTTCTGGAGAGCGAACTGTTCGGGTACGAAAAAGGGGCCTTTACAGGGGCGATCAGGAACAGGGAGGGCAAGTTCGAGCTGGCGCACACCGGGACGCTTCTTCTCGATGAAGTTACCGATATCCCTCTTCATCTCCAGGCAAAGTTGCTGCGGGTACTCCAGGAAAGCGAAGTGGACCGGCTGGGCGGCAAATATCCCGTTCCGATTGACGTCAGGGTCATTGCCACCACCAATATCAGAATCGAAGACCAGGTAAAGGAAGCTAAATTCCGAAAAGACCTCTACTACCGCCTCAACGTAATTCCGCTCAGAATCCCTCCTCTAAGAGAGCGGCCGGGCGACATCGTCCCGTTGGCGCAATCTTTCCTTGCCAGATACAGCGCCGAAAACGGCTCGAAGATCAGCTCCTTTGCCCCCGAAGCGCTCAGAAGGCTTGCAGACTATTCATGGCCGGGCAACGTCCGGGAACTTCAAAACGTGGTCCAGCGTGCGGTGCTGATTTCGGACTCGCATGTGGTAGGCCGGGACTGCGTTATCCTTGACCCGGAATTCGAACAAGACGCCGCACAGCCTTCCGGATTATGCCTCATGCCGCTTTGCGAAGTGGAAAAGATCATGATCCACAAGGCCCTTTCTACTGTTGAGGGCAATCGGACCAGGGCCGCCGAAATACTCGGCATCAGCGTCAGGACACTCCGTAACAAGCTCGCCGAATACCGTCAAAGCATTGACGAGTGAAGGGTCAACAAAGGGCGGGCAGTGGCGGACCATTAAGATCCGAAGGAATGGAAACAGGTGATTGAGCTTGCGAAAGCAGCATCAGTACATTCTGCACAAACAGTCTGGTCACTTCTCACTTTTCACCCTTCACCCTTCGCCCTTCACTTTTCACTGTGGTACGAGATTTGCTCATCAACAGGGCCAAACAGCAAAGGAGTCTGGTTATGAGCAACGGTATTGTTTTCGATAAAACTGTAAAGATGATCGAGGACCGGCTGAGCCTGAATTGCATGAATCAGAAACTGATCTCGGGCAATCTGGCCAACATCGACACCCCGGGCTACAGGGCCAAGGAGCTCTCCTTTGAAAACGCCCTGCGGCAGTCGCTCGAGGACCAGGTGCTTCAAATGGTTCGTTCCAACGACCGCCATTTGGCCCCGGATGATCCGCTGCAGGCGATGGAAAAACCGGAAATAGTTGACAGCGGCCCGGTGGACCTGGACACCGAAATGGTGAACCTGACCAGGAACAGTATTGAATATCAACACATGGTCGGCATGCTGAACAAGAAATTCACGATGCTCAAAACGGCGATAACCGAAGGAGGTATGTAATGGACTTTGAGTCAGCGATACAAATAAGCGCATCCGGGCTTAGGGCCAATCGCACCTGGATAAACGTGCTTTCTTCGAACCTTGCGAACGTAAATACCACCAAGACCGCCAATGGCGTGCCCTACACGCGGAAGACGGTGGTCTACGAAACGGTGCCCGCCGACGGCTTTTCAGGCGAGTTGAACGCCGCGATGGGCGAGGAAGTGGATAAAGTGGAGGTAGCCGGCATTGTCGAGGACAAGCGGGATTTCAAACAGGTCTATGACCCGGGCCATCCGGACGCAGACGAAAAAGGCATCGTACTCATGCCCAATATCAACCCGGTCGAGGAAATGGCGAACCTGCTAAACGCCAGCAGATCGTATGAAGCAAACCTCGCCGCGCTTCAAACCACCAGGCAGTTGGCCCTCAAATCAATTGACATTGGCGCAAAATAGTCAGGAGGGGTCCATGCGCATCGATCCGATCATGAAAAACCTGTGTGAAGGAGCACCCGGCTCGACGATGTCCAATGGTGCGGGAGCGGCAGAGTCGGCGACTTCCTTTGCCGACCAGTTGAAATCGAAAATCGGCGAGGTAAACCAGCTCCAAAACGAAGCCGACGCCGCAATGGCGGCAGCCTCGGTCAAGGGGGCTTCAAATATCCATGAAACCATGATCCGCCTGGAAGAAGCTAATATGGGACTGCTCCTGTTGGCCAAAATCCGCAACAAAGCTCTTGATGCCTATCACGAAATGATGCGCATGCAGTTCTAGGTGGCAGACATGAATATTGTGTTGCAGTATCTGCGAAGACTTCACCAGTATGCCAAGACCCTCACTATTGCGCAAAAGATTTCCTATGCCGGAGCGGTCCTCGTTCTTGCCGGCACCCTTGCTTTTCTTGTCTATCTGAACAACCGGACCGACTATGCCGCGCTTTATTCCGGGCTGTCTCAGAGCGACATGGGAGAAATAGCCCAGGCCCTCAAAGCCAGGAAAACTCCATTCCGTGTTACGGAGGGCAGCATCGAAGTGCCCAGGGAGCAGATCTATGAAATCAGGCTCTCCCTGGCTTCTGATGGAATCCCCAAAGGATCGGGCATGGGGTTCGAGATTTTCGACCAGCAGAAGCTGGGCAGCACGGAATTCGTCCAGAAAATCAACTACCAGAGAGCGCTCCAGGGTGAGTTGGCCAGGACGATCAATGGTATGAGCGAAGTGCTCGAGAGCAGGGTCCACCTGGTGCTGCCCGAAGACAGCCTGTTCAAGGAAGACCAGAAGCCACCCAGCGCCGCCGTGGTCCTGAAGCTCCGTCCCGGGGCCAGAATGGCCGAAAAGGAACTGCAGGGAATAGTTCACCTGGTCGCGGCTACCGTAAGGGGCCTCGAAGAAAATCGAATTACCGTAATGAGCACCGACTGTCAGGTCTTGTACAAAAAAGGACGGGAAGACTCGCCAACACAGTTGAGCATCACACAGATCGAACGCAAGCAGCGCATGGAAGACGATATGCGCGAGAAGATTCAGAGTATGCTCGAGCAGGTGCTGGGTCCCAACCGGGTGCTCGCCAGGGTTGCGCTCGACCTGGATTTGAACCAGGTCCAGATCGCCGAGGAGACATACAACCCGGACAGCGCGGTCGTCAGGAGCCAGCAGAGGACCACGGAAACCTCGGAAGGAAAGGAAGCGGGGAGCGCCAAAGGCAACCCGGACGTCTCCATCAACGTCGAAGGAAAACTCCTGCAGAATTCTCCCAAGGCTGAGGCTCCAAAGACTGAAAAGCAGTTGAACCGCCAGCGTGAAGTAATAAACTACGAAATAAACAAAACCAGCAGGCAAATCGTCCAGATGCCCGGCAACATCAAGAAACTTTCCGTGGCCGTAATCGTGGACGGGAAATATGAAACCAAACCGGGCGCCGACGGGAAACCCAGGCAGATATACTCGGCAAGGTCGCCCGAGGAGATGAAATCCCTGGAGGAACTGGTCAAAAAAGCGGTTGGGTACAACGAGACGCGGGGAGACCAGATAACGGTTTCCAATATTCCGTTCGTCTCGGATACGGGCGGCTCGGAAATGGTGAAGGCCGAAAACAAATATCTTCAGCTTTTCAAAACCTGGCAAAGGCTGCTTTTCAATATCGGGCTGGCGGCACTGGTGCTGATCTTCGTGATAAGGCCCTTCATGCGCAAATTCCGCCAGGTCGCAGACGAAATCAGAAAGCTCCCGGCTCCGCCTCTCCGGCCCCTCTATTGAGGAACAAATATCCGCTCTGCTTCTCGATAAGCCAATGGACCAAATCTCGGTCCGAAAGAAGTCGACCGCCCTGGTAAAGCACGATCCCGACAAGGCAACGGAAATAATAAGACAATGGCTGAAGGACGAGGGTTAGGAGCATGGCCAGACCAAGTAGTCTCAACCAAGCTGAACGGTCCCAAAAAAGCGGCAATCGCCCTTCTGGCTATGGGTGAAGAGGCATCCGCTCTAATCCTCAAGAAGCTCTCGACCGAGGAGATCAAAGAATTAAGTCTGTACATGTCAAGCATAGCGGGGGTAAAAAAGGAAACCTCCGATGAACTGCTTCAGGAGTTTACCACGCTTTTCCGGGCGGAAGGCGGAATCAATGTGGACGGGGACCAGTTCATTCGCAATCTGCTGCCCTCCGTGATGCAGAGCGAGCAGGCAAAAGAGGTCATTTCCAAAATAGAGGAAGAAAAGCACAGAATTCCTTTCAGACACCTCAGGGACATCGATCCCAAACTGCTTGCGGGCTTTATAAGGGGTGAGCACCCGCAGACCATTGCCATCATCATTTCCCATCTGGGACATCAGAAGGCCAGCCAGGTACTGGCATGTCTTCCCGAGCAGCTTCAGTTTGAAATTGTCGCAAGAATTGCAAACCTGGAGTCCGTGCCCCCCGACCTGATCCAGGAAGTGGACGAAGTGCTCGAAAAAGAGCTGACCTCAATCGGAACCAGGGGTCAGCAGATCGGGGGCGTCTCGGTGGTCGCTGAAATCCTCAACCACTGCGACCGCAGGACCGGAGACGGCATATTGCAGTTCCTCGATGAAACGGACACGGACCTGGCAGAGAAAGTAAGAAAGCTGATGTTCGTCTTCGAAGACCTCCTGCATGTGAACGACGCAGGCATCCGGGAACTGCTCAAGGAAATCCGCAATGAAGAACTCACCATGGCGCTTAAAACGGCTTCCGAAGATCTCAAGGCAAAGATATTCAAAAACCTGTCCCAGCGCGCCGCCCAGATGCTGCAGGAAGATATTTCGATGATGGGACCGGCCCGCCTGAGCGAAGTGGAGGCCGCACAGCAGTCTATTCTCTCTGTAGCGCGCAGCCTCGAAAAAGATGGAAAACTGCTTCTGGCAGGCAAGGATGGCGGAGAGGCATTTGTCTAATTTGCTGAAAAAAAACATGGACCCGGGGATAGCCGCTTTTGGTTTTCCCCATATCCAAAAGTATCACAGCGGCGCAACAACGGACTTGACCGGCCGGGAAGAACAACTCCATGACACCGCAGATGAATCCCGAAGAACTATACCGCAGAAAACTCCTCGAGATCGAACGCCGCACCCAGGAGATCGAAAGAGACGCTTACAGCCAGGGATTTGCACAGGGAGAAAAGGACGGATTTGACTACGGGCAAAAATCCGTTCAGGTGGTCAAATCTCAGCTTGAGCGCATTGCGCAAAATATGGAAGCCCTGCCTGCAAAGATACTTCAGGATTATCGGGATTGGCTGATCCGGACAAGCATCGGGATAGCCAGGCAGATCGTGAACAGGGAAGTCCAAACCTCCCCTGAGATAGTGGCCGATATCGGTAAGGGCCCTTATCGAGGAAGCCGGGGAGCACGGCGCCCTTACCGTATATCTCAACCCAAACGACATGGAGATCGTGGAGAAAAGGGCCGACCTGTTTCAGGGGGCTAACGGAAAACACTTCACACTGAAAGCCGACAGGGACCTGGAGCGAGGGGGCTGCCGGATCGAGAGCGCGGTCCAGCTTCTGGACGCTTCTATTGCCAGCATGTTCGAAAACCTGGAAAAGAAACTTCTGGACGGAGGTCCGATGACGGAGGACGGAGGACCGATGACGAAGGGCGGAGAGCAGCTTTGTGCCCAATGAAACCGGATAGTCCTCAAACAGTCGGCGCACCCCGGGGCGGGATATCGGAGGGCGAACAGGGTGCGGGCATCCGTGCTTCGATACCTCCGCACGAACCGCCGAATTTGGACCAATTTGCGGGAGATAACGCCGACGACTATCTGAACCTGATGAGTCTCGGATTTGCCGACCTCAACAGTTGCAATCTCCACAAAAAGTACGGCAAGATCGTTCAACTTACCGGGAACCTTCTCGAGGCCGAAGGCATCGACGCGGCTACGGGAGATATCTGCAGAATTGTCCATTCCGAATCCCCTCATCCTATCCTGGCTGAGGTGATCGGTTTTGAAGCCAGTAGAATCAAACTGAGTCCCCTGTCTCATCTGAACGGCGTCCGTCAGGGGTGCCTGGTGCAGGTTCACAAAGCCTCGAGTTGCGTCATGGTGTCGGAGGCCATGCTGGGACGAGTGCTCGATGGTCTTGGACAGCCGTTGGACAATGGCATGCCTATTTCATCCGGCATAGCTTATCCGCTTGCGGGAAAAGTCTCCAATCCCCTGCAGCGCCCTCTGATCGAAGAACAACTCGACCTGGGGGTGCGGTGCATAAACTCGCTTCTTCCCATAGGCAAGGGGCAGAGGATCGGCATTTTTGCGGGATCCGGGGTCGGCAAGAGCATCCTTATGGGTATGATGGCCAGATACACGGGCGCCGACGTCAACGTGATCGCCCTGATTGGCGAGCGCGGCAGAGAGGTTAACGAATTTCTGGAAAATGACCTCGGCCCGGAGGGGATCAAGCGCTCGGTGGTCATAGTGGCCACTTCGGACCAGCCTGCGACCGTTCGTATACGCGGGGCCTATCTTGCCTGCGTCATATCCGAATTCTTCAGGGACCTGGGCAAAGACGTCCTCTTCATGATGGATTCGGCAACCCGTCTCGCCATGGCTGCGCGCGAGATAGGGCTGGCGGCAGGCGAGCCCCCGACTACCAAGGGATACACTCCGAGCGTATTCAGTCTGCTTCCGAGGCTTTTCGAGAGGTCGGGCAAGTTCGACAACGCATCCATAACCGGCATTTATACCGTCCTGGTCGAAAGCGACGATCTGGAAGACCCGGTGGCCGACACCCTGCGCTCGATCCTGGACGGCCACATTGTCCTGGACAGGGGGCTGGCTCAAAAAAGGCATTTCCCGGCAATCGACGTGCTCAAAAGCGTCAGCCGTTTGACTGAGCGGCTCCTTTCCGACAGATACAAAAGCCTGGCTTCCCGGCTTGTTCGCATACTTGCCGACTATAAGAACAACGAGGACATGATCCGCATAGGCGCCTACGTCCGCGGCTCTCACAAGGAAACTGATTACGCAATCGAAATGATTGAAAAAGCAAACGAATTTCTCAGGCAGCCGGTTGTCGAAAGCTGTTCCATAGAAGAATCCCTCGCGGCACTGGAGAACTTATTGGATGATAGCAGTTAGTTTTGAGTCAACCAAAATCCAAAAAAATCAAACGGGTTAACTAAGAACTCAAAAATGGCATTCAAATTTCGCCTCAAATCGCTGATGAAACACCGGGAATTCATATTTCGCGAAGCGCAGGCGGCGCTTGGGGTCGCGGTGTCCGTCAGAATGCGAATAGAGTCCGACATCGAGCGGCTTGGTGAAATCATCCGTCTGGAAACCGAGCAGTTCGAACAGGAGCAGGAAAATGGAATCGAAGCGGCCAGGTATCTTTATTTCAAAGACCATCTGAGTTTTCTGGAACGTGAATTGCTTCTGTCATACAAAGAACTGGAAAAGGCCTCAAAAGAGGTTGAAACGCGCAAGCAGGCTGCGATCGAATGCGATAAGTCGGTCAAGACACTCGAAAGCATCGAAACGAGGGACAAGGAATTGTACAGATCGGTTCAGTCCCGCAAGGAACAGAAGAAACTGGACGATGTAGCGGTCTTCAGGGCGGGCGGGCGGGCCGTTTACCGGAACCTGGCGGCGGAGAAGGAGAATCATGAAAGGGGGTAAAACTGGTTCCAGCTTGCTTTCATTTGCGCTTTGCGCCCTTATAACTGTCCTGGTCATAAAGCTGGCCGTTACTGTTATCGGTGCGCTCCACTCCGGGCCGGGGGCGACCGGTGAGGTAGCCGAAGCGATGGCTAAAGACGAAAAGCCCAAAGCTGAAGCCGAAACCGCGGCACCGGTCCAGACAGTTGGCAAAACCGGGTCCCGGCTCTCGACGGCGGATTCCCTGAGCGCCTTGCAGCAAAAAGAGATCGAAATCCGCAAAAGAGAGGAACGGCTTAAGGACAAAGAAGAACGGCTGGGCAAATTGGAAAAGGAAATCGAGCAGAAGGTCAAAGACCTGCTGGCGCTTCAAAAGGAAGTTCAATCCGTTCGAAGTGAGAGGCAGGAAACCCAGAGCACCAAGGTCCGGGGCCTTGCCAAGATTTACGGGACAATGAAGCCGAAAGAAGCTGCAAAGCTGATGGAAAACCTCGACGATAAGCTCGTCATGGGGATAATCGCCATAATGACCCCCGATGAGGCTGCGGCGATTCTTTCTCTAATGGAGGTCAAAAAGGCCGCCAAAATATCGGAAGCCCTCTCAGGCCGATGATCAGAACGCGCTTGCAAATCGAAAGAATATAACTAATAAGAGCAGTGAACAGTGAAATGAGACCATCGCGCATTTTTCATAACTGAGAGTTTCTGGATTGGGCTTTCGCCGGAATGACGCGGAGATGAAGACGTAATCCCCCAATTCAGGTGGTTAGAGAAAAAGACAGGGGGGCAACGAGATGGGGGGGAGACGAGTTTGTCACCGCGTCATCGCGTCTCCGCGTCCCCGCGCCTGTTTTTTCTCCGGCTCCCCGCCCCGCTTCCCGCTTCCCGCTCCCCGCTTCCCGCTTCCCGCTTCCTTCTGCCTGCTCCCTCTGATTTTGCTTCTTGCATCTCTTGTATCCGGCTGCGAACAGACGATTGTAGCCCCACCCTACCCCGCCCCTCCCTCTTGTGCGGTATACCCTGGATCCTCGGCCGCTGGACCCGCCGAAGTTGTCGAAAAGAGCATTGCCTATCTGGGCGAACCAAGGACCATTTTTCATGAGATCGGGCCGATGGAAACGATCTGGCGGATCTCCAGGCTCTATGGCGTCTCGCCCGAATCAATATATTCGGCAAACGGGCTCAAACCCGGCGATCCTTTGCTGGTTGGCCGCAAACTCATCATCCCCAACGCCAGAATGATACGTCACGTCATAAACCTCTACCGGAACCCCAAGTGGAGGTACATCGTCCTGCACCACACAGCCACCGGAAAGGGAAATGCCAGAACGATACAGCGCTCGCACTGGAAGCGCGGTTTCTGGAATGGCCTCGGGTATCATTTCTTGATCGATAATGGAACTCTGTGGAAAGGGGACGGGCAAATCGAAATGTCTCCACGGTGGATCAGGCAGCAAGACGGCGCCCACTGTAAAGCCGATGACATGAACGAAAAAGCGATTGGTATCGCCCTGGTGGGAAACTTCAATTACGAGCGACCAACCCCGAACCAGTTGCAATCTCTTTCTTTCCTTCTTTCGGTCCTTTGCAACTATTATCATATACCTCCGGCAAACATCCTGGCGCACGACGAGGTTCCAGGGGCCAGGACCGAATGTCCCGGCAGGTTCTTCCCGATGAATTACCTGAGGCAGGCGGTATCGAGGAAGTGAGGAATTGAGGGACTTGTTTTTAATTGCTGAGTCCCTCAATCAGCAATTCCTTAATTCGCCTTTGATTGTTTTTTCTTCCCGGCATCTGGCGGTTGAGGTTTTGGCAATTACATTGAAGAGTTGTAGCCAATTGAGGCATATTCGAGTCAGGAAGCGGTTGCACACGAAAGGAGTACCTTATGGGAGAAGTAGTCCACACGTCTCGAGTCAGGATCGTCAGGGAAAGTGGCCCAACCAGGAGAGCAATGATCGAAGGCTTCGGCGAACCGATTTACTATGGCGTTCACGGCGGGATAAAGAAATTCTACAAGGTTGAACCGGAAAAGGAGCACGCGGCCACTCTCGACCATGTCGTCGCCGCCACCGCCGGCTGAATGATGGGTACGCTGGCCGTGGAGCTGGCCGGGAAAAAAATCCGTACTACCGAAGACCTTTACCGCGCCGATGTGGAAGGCGACATTGAAAACGTCGACGGCATTCTCAAGATCACCACGATCCGCGTAAAATACCACCTCAAAGTTGCGGCGGATCTGAAGGAAGCCGTCCGGGAAGCTTTTGCGTCCTATCTGAGCAAATGTCCGGCGGCCCAAAGTGTCATCGGCTGCATCAAAATCCAGGATGAAATCGAGATGGAGGAAACCTCTAGTACATAAGCGCCCGGGCTCATCGCAGGATCGAGCGGAGGGGATCATTCGCACACCTTGCCCGGCGCATCGCGCTTTTTAAGCACCTGGCCATGTCGCTCCCGCTCGTGCGGCCTTCTCTGTCCTGTCTATTGACAAAACCGGGGCGCTCTGCTAAAGAAAGCATCTCTTCATTCCCCGGTAGCTCAACTGGCAGAGCGGGTGGCTGTTAACCACTAGGTTGGCGGTTCGAGTCCGTCCCGGGGAGCTTTTATCAAGAGGCCGGCCCCTTTGGCCTGCCTCTTTAGCTAAGCCGCCTCCGCGCTTCTCATTTTTCCCTCATCTCGAATCATTACCTTGAAACCGTTCTCCACACTATTTCTTTGACCTGGATTTTTTCATGCCCTATAAATCCCTTTGGGGATCGAGCAATGCATTTCCCAATGAACCTCGATCTTTCAATTTCAGGGGCTTTTCCTAATTTGGAAAGGTGGGTATTCTGAATATGCCGGTGGTTTTCAGGTACAAGGGATACCGCTTTTTCTTCTTCTCAAATGAGGGCGATCCACCTGAGCCATTGCATATTCATGTCCGACGAGGCGAAGCCATAGCCAAGTTTTGGCTGTTACCGCAAATCAGCCTTGCAGAATCCTATGGGATGAATGCCCCCGAACTCCGTGAACTTATGCGGGTGGCTGAAGAGAACATGGGATTAATCGAGAGGTTTTGGAATGAACACTTTGGCTTTTGAACCGCGTGCCAGGAAAGTATCATTTGATGCGGATAACATGTGGGTGGAGCTTGCGGATGGACGTCAACTCGGGGTCCCCCTGGCTTACTTCCCTCGGCTTCTCAACGCGACCAAATTACAACGAGAGGGGTTCATCATCAGCGGTGGGGGCAGCGGAATCCATTGGGACGATCTCGATGAAGATATATCCGTCAGAGCCCTATTGCTCGGTGTTGGTGACCGGACCCGACCTGCAAGGCAGGCGTCTTGATCCTTAATAAAGGCTGACACGCACATCCCAGTGCCCAGTTTGGTCCGTCCCGACGAGCCGGAAAAATCGAAGGGTTGGGCCAATTGGTCTGGCCCTTTTGTCGCTTCGCCACGGCTACCTGTTTTTTGTTGCAATCCTTGGAAAAGACCGGACATCGCCCCTCCACCTCGCAGAGCGTGGAGTTTGATTTCTTCGCAGAATCTGGTCATTCAAATTACCGGGGAGCGCAGCGATTAATTTGGTCATTCTTCTTACCGTCTTTAGACGGAACAGCGTCGCACGCTGTTAGCCGGAAGATTTGCATAATCCGGTCATTCCTTTTATACGAAGCTGCGCTCAAGTGAGTACCAAAGGATGTTAAAAAGCGCGGGGGAGCAGTGCCTCCCACACCCTCTTCGCCGCTGCGCGGCTATTTTAGATGGCGCATGCGCCGAGCGCTCGGCCTCACGCGCTTGCGCGTGTGCGCCTGGCGGAGCCTGGAGATTGAGGGGAAACATTCCCCCACTCTTTTCCATGCTTGACGCCTCGCCGCTTCGCAGCTAATTTGCCGAACCTGTTCAAAAACCTGTTGACACCCCCTTTGCCTATAAGCTACATTGTAGCGGAAATATAGCTGGTACCCATGAACCCATTGCTGCGGCCCCGCCGCCGCCAACAGGCGTCGGCGCAAAGCTCCAGGCCGGTCCGGGCCGCCGTCGAAGGCAGCGCCTGCTCCCGGTGCGGCCCCGCCGCCCGGCCGCGATTTCCACCAGTTTTGCGGGAGGAGAGAAATGTCGTCAGTACCTGGTAAGCTAAAGGCCTGGCAGATGGTCCAACCGGCCGCCACGAACAAAGAGACGGGAGAAACGATCCCTGGAAAGCTCGAGTTGGCGGAAATACCGGTCCCCGAACTGAAAGCGGGCGAGGTCCTCGTGGAGATCGCCGGCTGCGGCATATGCCACACGGACCTTGGCTACTTCTACGATGGCGTGCCCACGGTTTGCAAGCCGCCTTTGATTCTCGGGCACGAGATTTCAGGGACGGTTGTCGCCGGTGACCGACAGTGGATAGGCAAGGAAGTGCTCATCCCGGCGGTCATGCCCTGCCGGCAATGCCACCTGTGCAAGACCAGGCGGGGAAACCGGTGCCTCAATCAGAAAATGCCGGGCAACAGCATCGGCATCTATGGCGGTTTTGCCAGCCACATTCCGGTTCCCTGTCTCGACCTGTGCGAAATAAGAAATCGCGGGGACATTCCGCTCGAGCACCTGGCGGTAGTGGCCGATGCGGCAACTACTCCGTTTCAGGCCGCAAAAAGAGCGGCCCTCGAGGTGGGCGACAACGTGATCGTTATCGGGGCTGGGGGAGTAGGACAGTATGTGGTCCAGACCGCCAAGGCCCTAGGGGCGGGCACGGTGATAGCCGTCGACATTGTTGAGGCTCGTCTGCGGAAGATGCTCGAATACGGAGCGGATTTCGTCATCGACGCCGCCGGCAAGGGGCCCGTGGAGGTGGCCGGCGAGGCCAAAAAAATCCGCGAACAGCAGCGGCTGCCGGGTTACGGGTGGAAGATTTTCGAGGCCACCGGCACCAGGGCCGGCCAGGAGACGGCGCTCAATCTGCTAAGTTTCATCGGCAAACTGATCATCATCGGCTTCGGGATGCACAAAGTGGAATACCAGTTGAGCCGTCTGATGGCCTTCGACGCCGAGATCATCGGGACCTGGGGGTGTTTGCCCGAGTATTATCCGCAGGTGCTGGAGATGGTGGTCACCGGGAAGATCTCGATTGGACCCTTCGTTCAGACCCGGCCGATGAGCACGATCCGGGAGTGTTTCGAGGAGGCTCACCGAACGCCTCCGGACCGGCGAATCATTCTAATTCCGGATTTTTGAAACCGTGCTTCAGACACGATTAACAGGATGTAAGAGCGCAGGGTGTATGGGAATTTTTTTAAAATCCCGTAAATCCCGTCTAAAAGTCAGCGAATGGAAAGGAGCCAATGCGATGGCACTGGAATGGATGCCAAGGGATAACGGACCCAAAGATCACCTGCTCCACTCGGATATCCACTGGGGGACCGATGCGGATGCCCCTTGCGTGGTGTATGAAAAGCGCCCCCTCACGGACCCGTCGGGAAAAATCGTGGAAGGTCTGTACACGGCGTGGATTCGACTCAACAATCCGAAGCAGTTCAATTCCTACACGACCGAAATTGTCAAGGGCGTTATAGCAGGCTTTGAAAATGCGTCCCTGGACAGGAGTGTGGTTACGGTCGTCTTTACGGGCACGGGCCCCTACGCTTTTTGTACTGGCGGCAACACCAGGGAGTACAGCGAGTATTACAGCCTGAGGTGCGAGGAGTACGGCCAGTATATGGATTTGTTCAATCACATGGTCGACGCCATCCTGATGTGCAAAAAGCCCACGGTGTGCAGGGTGAACGGCATGAGGGTGGCGGGCGGCCAGGAAATCGGGATGGCATGTGACATCTCGGTGTCCTCGGACCTCGCAATATTCGGTCAGGCCGGCCCCAGACACGGATCTGCGCCCGACGGCGGCTCCACGGACTTTCTGCCCTGGTTTCTGACCATTGAAGAGGCGATGTGGAACTGCGTTTCCTGCGAGATGTGGTCGGCATACAAGATGAAGATGAAGGGCCTGATAACCAAATGCCTGCCCGTACTCAAGGTGGACGGCAAATGGGTGCGCAATCCCATGATCGTTACGGACAAATACGTGGAAGACGGGGAGATCGTCTTTGGCGAGTACAAATCCGGCAAGGAGTTGGAGCAAGCCCGGGAATTCGTAAAAAAGCACCAGCCCGACGCCGATTTCGAAATGCTCGACAAGGAGGTCGACAGTATCGTATGGCGGTTTGCAAACCTTTTCCCGGGCTGCCTGATCAAGTCAATCGACGGCGTTCGAATGAAAAAGAAATATTTTTGGGACATTACCAAAAGCTCCAACCGGCACTGGCTGGCAGCGAACATGGGCGGGGAAGCGTTCCTCGGGTTCGGCGCTTTCAATACCAAAAAGATCACAGGCAGTGATGTCATCGACTTCATCAAGTTCCGCCGGAACCTGGCGGAGTGTAAGACCTGGGATATGGACATGTTTGCCGAAGTGCTGGAGAAGCCCAAAAAATAGTGGTTGGTGAACGGACAAATAGTCAGTAGTGAGCAGAGCAAAAAGATATGGGCAAAGTTGGAATTATCGGCGTCGGGCAAAGCGCTTTTGTGCGCACATACCCCGGGTCGATTCGCGAACTGGTGTTCGAAGGCTTCCGGGAAGCCATGATGGACGCCGGGACCGGGAGGAGCGACATCGACGCTACGATCGTCTGCTCTGCACCCGAATACGACAAGCAGCGATCCCCGGCGGGCGCGATAGCCTAATATCTGGGGCTGAACCCGCAGCCCACATTCTGTGCCGAAACCCTGTGCTCATCGGGAAGCACCGGCCTCAGGCTCGCCTACTCGCTCGTTGCATCCGGTCTGAACGACGTGGTGATGGTTATCGGGGTTCAGATAATGTCCCAACTGACATCGGCGGAGTCCCAGGAGCGCATGGGCCGGGGTGCTGACATTCTGTGGGAGTCTCCTTTCGGAACCATGATGCCCGCCTATTACGCCATGCACGCCCGCGCCCACATGGCCAAATACGGAACGACCCTGGAAGATCTCGCGCTTATCCGGGTGGAGGCGGCCACTTACGGGCAGCTCAATCCAAATGCCGTATATCGAAAACCGGTGACGCTCGACCAGTTGCAGGACCCCGGCAGTTTTTTGGGCGCTCCCGTGGCCCGCCCGCTCCGGGCCGGCGATTGCTGCGCCAATGCGGACGGTAGTTCATGTGTAATTGTCGCATGCGAGGAGAAGGCGCGCGCCGTTCATAGATTTCTACGTCCACCTGAGTCCCTCTCTTTTCAAGTTCGAGCATGCGTGGGTAATCGACTGGATGAAGCTTTCCCGTCCGAACGGCTTCGAAGTATTTTGCGAGAAGTACTCCGACCCCGGCCGATTCGAGGAACTCCTTGCCCGGGAGGGCGTGGACTTTGCCCGTGTGCTCGCCGAATTAAACGAGATGACAACCGGGGCCTGCACCAACGAGCAGGTGAGGGATTTTTGCAGGGGCCGCCCCCGGCTCATCCCATTTTGCGATGTCAATCCATACCTGTTCGCCAGGCCGGCGGACGAATTGAAGCGGCTGGTCGAAGAAGATGGGTTCCGGGGACTCAAGCTTCATCCAACCTATCAGCAATACTTTCTCAACGACTCCCGAATCTACCCCATTTACCGGACGGCCCAGCACCTCGCAATTCCCGTCTTGATTCACACCGGGTCATCCATTTTCCCAGGCGCCCGCCTCAAATACGGCGACCCGTTGCATCTGGACGACGCAGCGGTGGATTTCCCCGATCTCAAGCTTGTCATGGCCCATTCGGGAAGGGGGATTTGGTACGACAGGGCCTTTTTCATGTCGAGGCTCCATAAGAATGTGTACATGGAAATTTCCGGACTGCCTCCGTCCAGGCTTCTCGAGTATTTCCCGGACCTTGGGCGAAATTGCGATAAAGTTGTCCTTGGCAGCGATTGGCCCGGGATGCCTCACATCAAGCGCAATATTGACGCTGTTGCAGCATTGCCCCTGCCGCCCGGCGCGGCTGAAAAAATCCTCGGGGCCGATGCCGCCCGATTGCTGGGCGTAAAGGAGACTTTTTGATTTTGGAGTTGCAAACTACCGTCAATTCCATCGGCATGAGTTTCGTTCGGCTTCCGGCCGGCGCTTACCTCGCCGGAAGTCCTGCGGGTGAAAAGGGACGGGATTGCAACGAGACCCGGCGTCTGGTCACCTTGACCAAGTCTTTCGAAATCCAGACAACCCCCGTCACCCAGTCCCAATGGTTCATGGTGATGGGTGATAACCCTTCATATTTCAAAGACGATCCGGCCTGCCCG
Source organism: uncultured delta proteobacterium (assembly GCA_963805125.1). Lineage (GTDB taxonomy): Bacteria > Desulfobacterota > Syntrophobacteria > Syntrophobacterales > Syntrophobacteraceae > SbD1. The sequence goes on from CAWDTD010000007.1 coordinate 598,936, forward strand.
GTGGAACAGGCTTCCTGGCGCGATTGCCATGAGTTTATCTTCCGTTTGAACGTAATGGAGCAGATATCCGGCTACCGCCTTCCCACTGAAGCCGAATGGGAATATGCCTGTCGAGCGGGATCGACGGCAGCCTGGTGCTTTGGCGACGACGATGCCCTGCTCGATGACTACGGATGGCATCTCGCCAACTCCGGCCTTCGGACTCACCCGGTGGGTCAAAAGCTTCCCAATGCATGGGGCCTCTACGACATGCACGGCAATGTCTGGGAATGGTGCCGGGACTGGTATGACAGGCATTCGCCGGAAGATGCGACCGATCCGGCAGGACCGGAAGCGGGCATAAGTAAAGTGGCCCGAGGCGGCGCCTGGTATTTTGACTTGCTTGAATGCCGGTCGGCTTGCCGCAATTTTTACCTCCCTGCCCGCCGGGAGTTCTTTATCGGCTTCAGGGTGGTAAGATGAGTGTTAGCCGCCAGGGGTTCATACCTGTGGTCGTCGTCGGGATTGTGGGCAGAATCGAAATATTCGATCACCCGCGCGTCTTCAATTGCGTCAAACCGATGGGCGCAGCAGGGCCGGATGGTTATCCTCGTTCCGGCCCGGACCTCCAGGTTTGACGACTCCCCCGAATCGAGGTCAATGAAGGTAATTTTCAGCCTGCCCTCGGCCAGGTATAGATATCCAAGCGGATTAAAAACAAATTCCTTAATTCCTGCAATCCGTTTTTTCCCTTGACCTAGCTATACCATAACTATAAAATAGCTACATTATAGTTAATGCCCGACGGGTTTCAGATATCGGAAAGAGAAAATCCGGGGAGCGCGACGGGGTCGGACATCCGGTATCCGTAAGGGGAGGAATTCAAAATGGCTATCGACAAGTTTCAGCAATGGTACGAAAACCGGCACGCCTATCAGGCCGACTGGAAGAAACGGACCGGCAAGAAAATGATCGGTTACTTCTGCACTTATGAGCCGGAGGAAATCCTGTACGCCTTCGACATCCTGCCGGTTCGGATCATGGGGTCCCATGAGATCCATGACGTAACCGAACCCCATCTTTTCGGGATGTTCTGCCCCTTTTGCCGCGACGTTCTTGCCCAGGGTTTGAAGGGCAGGTACGACTACCTGGACGGGATTGCAATCGGCCAGTCCTGCATACACCTGAGACAGTCCTACACATCGTGGGAACTCCACAGGAACCCCGGTTGGAGCCACTATCTTCCCATGCCCAATCATGTTCAGAGCCCCCGGGCCACGCCCTTTCTCGTCGGGGAGTACGAACTGCTGATCAAGAAGCTCGAGGACCTTACCGGAAAAACGGTTACCGACAGCGATTTGAAGCGCGGAATCGAGTTGATGAACGATGTCCGGCGGACGATGAAGGATATTTATGAATTCAGGAAGATGGATCGGCCCCCTATAACGGGCGTCGAATCCATGTACATGACCTGTTCGCAATTTTTTACAGACGCTCGGGAATGGCTGCCGGTGGCCGGGGAGGTGAAGGAGGAGCTCAAGACCCGGACCCTGGACAGGGACCCCGGAAAGCGGCTCCTTATCGTCGGAAGCGAAAACGACGACCTGGAGTTCATAAGAATGGTCGAAACCCTTGGGGAAAGGGAGTCGGTCGGGGCCACCGTGGTGGTCGAGGAGCACTGCACCACGACCCGTTATTTCTGGGACGAAGTCCAGGACTACGACGGGGACCCTCTGCGCGCGATCGCGGACCGGTACGTGCTCAGGACCCCCTGCCCCACCAAGGACTGGCCGCGCCGCACCCGGCTTCAGCGCATCCTCGATCTGGGAAAAGACTTCAGGGTGGACGGGGCGATTGTCATCCAGCAGAAATTCTGCGATCCGCACGAGGCGGACATCCCCTTTATTCGAAAGAGCCTGGAAGCCAACGGGATTCCGACCTATTTCCTGGAATTCGACGTCACAACGGCGGTGGGACCTTTCGCCATTCGAGTGGAGGCGTTCCTTGAGACCCTGGAGTCGGAAGACGACCTATTCTAACGAGGCAGCGGCGCCTCGCCGCGGGAGGAAACAACCAATGGCCAAATACCCCACAGAGCCGTTGAAGATCTGGAAAAAAGCCAAGGAACTGAGGGAGACCTTCTACAGAAATTTCGCGCAGGCAAAAGACAAGGGAGCGCTGCGCTGGATGGGAAGCGCCTGGGCCTTCGATGCAGTGCCGATGGGTTTGGGCAAAGACGTCTACTGCATAACCGGCGAGCCTTACGGCGCCACCTGCGCCTTTGACAGGCCCCTTTCGGCGAAATTTCTCCAGGCAGCGGAGAACTACGGTTTTGCCCGGGACCTCTGCTCGTACATGAGAAACTACTGGGGATCGATCCTGTGCAACGAATACGCTCTAGGCGGTCCATTTCCGAAGGCCGACTTCGCCTGGACCCAGCATATATGCTGCAGCCACGCCAAGTGGTATCAGAACGCCTGTGAGCTGGAAGGCGGCGATGTGCCCCTTTTCATTATCGATGTAGGGGCCGGCGCCTATCCGCCGTTCGAACCGCAGATGTACCCGCATCGGATCGATTACGTGGCGGGCCAGCTAATGGACGGCATCGAATGGCTCGAAAATGTCACGGGCCGCAAATTCGATGACGAGTTATTCTTCGAGGCGGCCTGGAACGATTTCCGATCCACGAACAAATGGGCGCAGATCTGCATGCTGAACCGCGCGGTGCCCGCCCCGCTCGATGAAAAGAGCATCTATTCGCTCTATGTCTTTGCAACGCTTCAGAAGTCGAACAAGGATTTTGCCGACTTCTACGATGAACTCTACGATGAAGTAAAAGACCGCGTCGATCGGGGCATTGCCGCGGTCCCCAATGAAAGCGCGAGGGTGATCACCGACACCCAGCCGCCGTGGGGATTTCTTAAAATATACCGGTACATGGAAAAGTGGGGGGCCGTCTCGATTGGCTCTCTCTACACCTTCGGCCTCGAGGGGATGTGGCTCTATGACGAGCAGGCAAACGATCTGACCCCCAGGCCCCTTCCTTCGAAAAAGCCGCAAACCCGTGAGGAATGCTGCAGGATGCTTGCCGACTGGCACCTGTGCAAACCCGAATATCAGCATTTCTACCATCCTGAGTACAAGACGAAGCTGATGGACGCCATTGCCCGCAAATGGAAGGTGGACGGCATTGTTCTGCACTACAACCGGGGCTGCGAGGGGCTTACGGTGGGGATCGCGGAAAACAGGCTCGGCCTGCTCGACCGGGGCCACAGGGTAATGGCCTACGAGGGCAACATGGGAGACGAGAAGGAGTTCGATGAAACTGCGACGATCAACCGTATCGACATCTTCCTTGACAGCCTGGGACTGGAGAAACCGAAGGATTGATCCCGATTAAGGAGGTTTGACATGATAACCGCAGGTATCGACTGTGGCGCAAAGACCACCAAAACCGTAATCGTCAAAGAGGGCAAGATCATCGGCAAGGCAAGCACGCTGACCGGCTTTGATCAGCAGAAGGCCGTCGAGGCTTGCTTTGAGGCGGCCCTCAAGGACGCCGGCGTAAAGCGCGGAGAGCTCCGCAGCATTTATGGGACAGGCTCCGGCAGGAATTCAATCGGGATCGCCACCGAAACGGTAAATGAAGTCAAGGCCATGGCCAAGGGTGCTCACTACTACTTTCCAAGCGCAAGGACCGTTGCGGACGTGGGGGCCGAAGAAGGCAGAGCGGCCAAGCTGGACGAAAACGGAATGGCGCTCGATTTTGCCATCAATGAGAAGTGCGCGGCCGGCGCCGGGGCCTTTATCGAAGCCATGGCAAGGGCGCTGGAAATCCCGTTGGAGCAGATTGGGCCGCTTGCCCTCACTTCGGACAGGGAAATTCCGATGAACGCCCAGTGCGCTATTTTCGCCGAATCCGAGGTCGTCGGGCTCATCCATGCCAAGACGGAGAAAAAAGACATCAGCAAGGCCATTCATGATTCCATAGCCAGCCGCATCGTTTCGATGATCCGCCGCATCGGGGTCAATGAGGACGTGGTGTTGCTCGGCGGGGTGGGCTACAACCCGGGATTCGTCGAAACCATGAAGCGGGAGCTAAAGATCGAGAAGATCTACATCCCCGAAGGACCTGAATTCGGTGCTTCGGTCGGCGCCGCCATTCTGGCCGCTGAAGCGCAGGGGCGCCGCGGCCGGAATTGAGGCGGCCGCAATCTCGACAGCCCACCCACCCGCGAGTCGCTACCCCGGATCAGGGCCTGCCCCGGGCTTGATCCGGGGTCCGGGGCAGGCCCCGGAGCGGTGGGACACTTGGGGAATTGTAGCAGGGAGCACGGATCAGGAAGCATGAAGCGAAAAAACCATCTCCAGCACCTCGACCTTCGCTTCACGCCCCCCGCATCTTGCTTCGTGCAGGGAATATAAGTTCTATGGGACCTATTTGACCTATACCCGTTGGGCGGAGGAATACGATGGACGACGGCAAAAAACAGGAATTCTGGCGTTGGACCGAATCCAACTGGAAGAACCCGGACGTAGATTGGAAGCAGGCGAAATACATCACCGCCGGCGTCGATGTGGGCTCCGTCAGTTCTCAGGCGGTCATAGCGGCAGACGGGGAGATATATGTCTACAGCAACATGAGGACCGGGTCCGACAGCCCCAGCAGCGCGCTCAATGCGCTGAAATTCGCGCTCGATGTCGGTGAGGGTTTGCCCAAGGACCGTATCGACTACTGTATCGGTACCGGCTACGGCCGCGTCAATGTACCCTTTGCGGATCGCACCGTCACCGAGATTGCATGCCACGCCCGCGGGGCACACTTCATATACGGTCCGGAGGCAAGAACCGTGCTGGATGTCGGCGGCCAGGACATCAAGGTCATCCAGTGCGACGAAAAAGGCAAGGTCCTCAACTTCCTCATGAACGACAAATGCGCCGCCGGGACCGGGCGGGGCATGGAAGTTTTTGCCGACCTGCTCGGAGTGCCGATCACCGAGGTCGGCGACCGTTCGTTTGACTTCAAGGGAGAAGAGCCTCCCGCTGTGTCCAGCACGTGCGTTGTTTACGCAAAATCCGAAGCCACAGGACTGCTGAGAAAGGGCTGGACGAAGGAAGAAGTCCTTGCCTCTTACTGCAGGGCCATGGCGGAGCGGATATTTTCTTTGCTGGAACGCATCGGCGTGAAGCCCCGGTTTGCCGTTACCGGCGGGATGGCCAAAAACCGCGGCATCATGGACCGGATCATGCCTATGGTAGGCATGGAGCCGATGAAAACCAGGTGGGACACCCAGATTGCCGGAGCGGCCGGAGCGGCCCTTTTTGCCCACACACTCTGCATGAAGGGCACTGCGAAAAGAAAGTGAGCGGCGAGCGGAAAAAACATTCCCGCTCCTCGCTTCTTGCTTCCGGCAGAGATGAGGAATCCACATGCTGGCCAATTATGGATACAAGGACGCATCAGGCGATTTTTTCATAACCATAGACACGGACAAGTGCAACGGCTGCGCTCGGTGTGTTTCCGCCTGCCCGGCGGCCGTGTTCGCCGTTGCGGATGAAGATCCCAACGACCCGCTCCGGGATGGACCCGTTGCACTGGTCGTCCAGGACAAGAAGAAAAAACTCAAATACGAGTGCAATCCCTGCAAGCCTGCCAGCGCCCGGGACCCGCTGCCCTGCGTGGTCTCCTGCGAGGGGGGCGCAATCTCGCATTCCTGGTAAGGCCCCGGGGAGGCCCGAAGGAATTTTTCCCCCTTTCTTAAAGGGGGAAAGAGGGATTTTGCCAGTCCCCCCTTTATTAAACCATGAGTCGAGTAAAGCTGACGATCAACGCACAGAACGTGGAATCCGAAGCCGGGGCAACAATACTTGAAGCCGCCAGATCGGCCGGTATTTACATCCCCGTGCTGTGCTCTCATCCCGACCTGCCTGCGGCCGGGATGGGCAAAGGGGCTGCCGAGATTTACCAGGGGGGCCGCAGGATCCAGAACTGCCGGCCCGATGCCCCGGAAAAAGGGTGCGGCATTTGCCTGGTGGAAGTCGAAGGCGAAGCGGGGTTGGTCGGCTCCTGCGGCACTCCGGTCAAAAACGGCATGGTGGTCGTAACGGAAAATGACAGGATTCGTGAAGCGCGCAGGGAAAACCTGGTCCCGATCCTTGCCCGCCACCGGCACGCCTGCCTCACGTGCGCTCAGCAGGAGGGCTGCAGCCGTACCCACTGTTCTTCAAACGTCCCCGAAGAGGAAAGGTGCTGCCCGAAATTCGGTCAGTGCGAGTTCCAGAGTATCGTCAATTACGTCGGCATCTCGGATTCAACTCCCGGGTGGGTCCCGTCGGGCCTGTCGACTGAAGACGGTCCTCTTATTCACAGGGACTACAGTCTGTGCATCGGATGCACCCGGTGCGTCAGGGCGTGCGGAGCGCTAAGAGGTGTAGGGGCGCTCGGCTTTGTCTTCGATGAAAACCGCCGGGCGCAAGTCGGCATGATCTGCGCTTCGCTCGAAGAGTCCGGCTGCCGGTTTTGCGGGGCATGTGTCGAGGTATGCCCAACGGGCGCGTTGACCGACACGGGCCGGCAAGGCAAAGGGAAAAAAGAAACAGTCCCATGCAGGAGCGCATGCCCCGCCGATATCGATGTTCCCGGCTACCTGAGGCTGATTGCCCGGGGACTCATCGACGAGGCCGGTGCGCTCATCCGGCAGAAGGCGCCGTTCGCCTCCATCCTTGGCAGAGTGTGCATGCATCCCTGTGAGCAGGCATGCCGGAGAGCCGATCTCGATGGGCCGGTCGCCATCTGCGCCTTAAAAAGATTTGCGGCCGATTCGGAGACAGCCGTATGGAAACGGGATCTAAGGCCCGGCAGGGAATCCGGAAAAAAAGTCGCCATAATCGGGTCCGGTCCCGCCGGCCTTTCCGCTTCCTTCCATTTGCGCAGACTTGGTCATGCCGTTACGGTCTTTGAGGCTGATAGCGAACCGGGAGGGATGATGCGCTTCGGCATACCGGCCTTCCGGCTCCCGCGAGAGATCCTGGAGGCTGAAATCCAGGTGATCCGGGATATGGGCGTGGAGTTCAGGCTCGGCGTCGAGGTTGGCAAGGACATCACGATCGCTCGACTGCGCGAGCAGGGCTACGTGGCTTTCTTTATTGCCATCGGGGCCAGGGAATGCAAGCTCCTCGAGATGGAAGGGGAAAACCTCGAAGGAGTCTACCCCGGGGTGAAGTTCCTGCGGGAGGTGAGCAGATGCGATCGGCGGCGCCCGCCGCCAACGGCAGCGGGCAAATTGGCCCCGGTGCCTCCTCACCTGGGTGATCGCGTGGCCGTAATAGGCGGCGGAAACGTGGCTGTGGATTCAGTGCGGACCGCACTCCGCCTGGGGGCGAGCAAACCGGTTGTAATCTACCGGCGCAGTTTCGCTGAAATGCCCGCCGACAGAGAAGAGATCGAGGATTGCCGGGCGGAAGGAGTCGAGTTCCTGATGCTCGCAGCCCCAGTCCGCATTCTTGGAAAAAACGGCAGAGTTAGCGGTATCGAATGCATCAAGACGAGCCTTGGCGAGTCGGAAGGGGGCAGGCGCCGTCCCGAGCCGATTAGCGGCTCCGAGTTCATCATCGAAGTTGATGCCGTGATACCCGCAATCGGCCAGGAATCGGACTGGGCCTGCCTCACCCCGGAGTGTGCGTGCCGATTGAGCGATTGGGGCACCATGATGGTCGACCTCCAGACGATGCAAAGCGCTGACCCCGATATTTTTGCCGGAGGCGATGCCGTGACCGGCCCGGGGACGGTAATCGAAGCTATCGCCGCCGGGCGCAAAGCCGCTTCGGCAATCGACAGGCAGCTTGGAGGCCGGGCAGACACCGAAAAGGTCCTGTTCGAAACGGGCGCACCTGACCCCTGCTTTGGCAGAGAGGAAAGCTTTTTCCCCAGATTTCGCGGAGAAATGCCCAAGCTGGACCCGGCCGCTCGAAGCCTGACCTTCGATGAGGTTGCCCTCGGGCTTGGGGCGGAACAAGCGCGCAGGGAGGCCGCCCGCTGCCTGCAATGCGACGCCCGATTGCAGCTTAGCCAAAACCCCCCGCCGCCGGCAAGACTGCTTCCTTTCAACCGGAATTCCGTTGCCGGGGTCCCCGACACCGAGGGCGTCTATCAGTTACTTGACGAAGAACACAATGTAGTTGCCATCAAGGGAAGCCAAAACCTGCGGGCTTCGCTTTTCGATGCGCTCGACGAAGGCCCTGCCGCAGCATGGTTTGAGTTCGAAGAAAACAAGATGTACTCGATGCGGGAAAGCGAGCTGATTCAGCGCTTCTTGCAGGAACATGGGAAAATGCCCGGCGGCGATGAAGACGATCTTTTCTAGCCGGTGTTCATCCGGAAACCCCTCACTGGGCAGAGGATTTCCAAAGAATATCAAACCTATGCCGACGGTGATTTTAGTTGCTTTCCGTAAATGCCGGGATATTCTTAAGGCAAGAATCTGCTACTCCCCGTCATTCGGCAAACGAATTTTATAAATTCTTTAGCGAAAATGACGTGGCTTGTTCGAAATTTGGAGGAATTATAGAAAACTCTGGACCGGCCCGCGGCAGAACCTCAAAAGTAAAGCTCTAACGCGCATTCATTACAAGACTCTATCGCTTTCCTATCTATCTCCACCGCGTTTCACCACTGGTTGTCCCGCCTCATGGCCGGCTCAGGGCTCCGGACGCCCCTGCGCCCGAGGGCCTATACTTCACCTGGATTGTAGCAAAGCTTTCTTATACTCGGCTGAAAGACGACTATTCGAAAAGGAGAACAGCGATGGGGTTTGAACTGAGACTTCTAGGACAATTTAATGCGGCCGATTATTTTGTAGATCGAAATGTTCGAGAAGGCCGCGGCAATAAAGAAGCCGTCCTGTGTGAGGATCGATCTTTGACCTATGCCCAGATGCAGGCCGGCATGAACCGGATCGGCAACGGACTCCAGGGTCTCGGTCTAAGGATGGAGGACCGTGTAGCGCTGCTGCTGCTCGATACCGAGATCTTTCCGCAGGCATTTTTCGGCGCCATCAAGATGGGGGCCGTGCCGGTCTGCCTCAATACGATGATGCGGCCCAGGGATTATTTGTATTTCCTGAACGACAGCCGGACAAGAATACTGATTGTCGATGCCGCTCTGCTCAGTGTCATTGAGCCGATAAGGGAAGATCTCCGATTCCTCGAACACATCGTTGTGACAAACGGACCCGCGCCCGAATGGGCCATGTCCATCGATCAACTGATCGCAGGGCGTCCGACTAAGATGGATCCGGCGCCGACTACTCCCGACGATGCCTGCTTCTGGCTCTACAGTTCGGGATCCACGGGTGAACCCAAGGGAGCTGTTCATCTGCAGCACGACATGGTCTACTCGGCTGAGACCTATGGAAAACAGGTATTGGGGATTCGAGAAAACGATGTCTGTTTCTCGGCCGCCAAGCTGTTTTTCGCCTATGGACTGGGCAATGCGCTCTATTTCCCGTTCAGCGCAGGGGCGACGGCTGTGTATCTGCCGGCGCGGCCCACACCGGCCTTTGTCTACGATACCATCCGCCGCTACAGGCCCACGCTGTTCTTCGGCGTCCCAACCCTGTATGCCGCCATGCTGCAGGAGGAGGGCAGCCTCGATGGAGTCAGGCTTTGCGTATCCGCCGGCGAAGCGCTTCCCGCTGACATACTCAGGCGATGGGTAGAACGTCACCACGTCCAGATTGCCGACGGGATAGGCTCCACCGAAATCGCTCACATTTTCATCTCAAACTGCGCCGACTGCATAAAGCCTGGTAGCTCGGGGAAAGTGGTCCCGGGATACGAAGCCAGGATCGTCGATGAGAAATTCGAAGATGTGCCCGACGGGCAGATCGGCACCCTGCTGATTAAGGGGGACAGCACCTGCGCAGCCTACTGGAATAAGCACGAGAAGACAAAAACCACCATTCTCGGCGAATGGATAAACACCGACGACAAATACTTCAAGGATGAAGAAGGGTTCTACTACTACGTGGGACGCAGCGACGACATGCTCAAGGTGGGAGGCATCTGGGTTTCTCCGATAGAGGTTGAGTCCTGTCTTATCGGACATCCCGCTGTCTTCGAATGCGCGGTCGTGGGCGCCCCGGACGACGATGAACTCATAAAACCCAAAGCGTTCGTCGTACTCAAGCCGGGGTATTCGCCGGATGCTCAAATGGAAGAGGAGCTGAAAAAACACGTCAAGCAGCAACTCGCCCATTATAAGTTCCCGCGATGGATCCAATTTATGGAAGAGCTGCCCAAGACCGCCACGGGAAAGCTCAAACGATTCGAGCTGAGAAAGCTTGCACGCGGGGCTTGATTAACAGGGATTGCCGGCTCGCAGCCATCCTATGCATTTGTAATTGCGAAGATTGGTTTTTAGATAGAAGATCATCTGCGCCACGTTGCATGATTCGTTGCGTCAGTATCTTGAAGAAGTGGACGCTGCGGTTCGAGGCCTGGCGGAGCTAACCAAGCTTTTTTGTCAGATTGATGAAATCGCTTCTCTCAAAATCCAGGGTCCTGAAAAAGGAAAGCAAATCCGTGGAATCCCATCTGACGGAAGTATAAACGCGGGTAATCCCCTGGGCTTCGTAGGATTTAAAGATTTCAGCCGCCAAACGCGCGCCGATGCCTTGGCCCATGTACCTTGGGTGCACGCCCATGGTAGCGATCCAGGCGCTTTTTTCTATCCCGAAGCCCAGGGTCAGAATATAGCTGATCATGAATCCGACGACCCTGCCGTCCAGTTCTGCCACAAAGCAGGCGGAATCCTTACCCTGGGCGTGTGCCTGAATTAGCCTGGCGAAATCGGCTTCGACGGTTTTTTTCGTAATGTCGCTGTAAACCCTTGTTATTTCTCGGGAATCTTCCGATCTCATCTGCCTGATGAGTGCGATTTTATCATCTGAATTCATATCTTCCCCATGCTTTTTCCCGTCGGATTTCAATCTATGCGTATTACTTTCACTCGATGGCCGACCCAGTCCGGGGGCAGGTAAATCCTGCCGCTGTTTCCGCTGAGCTTGACCCGTTTTTCGAGCATCTCTTCGCCGAAGACTTCGAACTTGACCATCTTGTGAGCAGCCTCGGGAATGTTTTCCGAACGGCGCGTCGTTTCGATCGGGGTGTCTTCTTCAGTCCTATTTCTTTCCATCGGCACTTTCACCAGCCTTGGTAGCAGGTTCTCCCACAAGCAAGACCCTCCGGCGGCCTAAAGCAGCAGGAATTGCGTCAACGCAGGTCATTCACTGCACAACTCTAAAAGTACCATCAGCCTGTGGAAAAGGTCAAGACATTGCGGCTGGACGTCGGGCGAAGGGTTGCCTCGGCTTCCACGCAGGCCCCCACTGGCACGGTACGGGATTATGATACTACTCTTATCACCTTTACCCGGCAGCCAACCCAGTCCGGAGGCAGGTAGACCCTGCCGCTGTTGCCGCTGGGTTTGACCCGCTTTTCGAGCATCTCCTCGCCGAAGACCTCGAATTTAACCATATTGAGGGCGGGCGCGAGGGCTGTCAATCTTGGCCGGTGGTTCTACCGCCCCGCACCATGGCAGTTTCCAAGCCGGATCTCTCTTATGAGTGCCTCCATGCTGCCTACCGGTTTGTCGAAAACAGTGTAAGCCCTCCCCACCTGTTCAGGCAGGTGGCAGTCGCTTCCGCCTATTGAGGGCAGACCCTGGTACACTGCGGCTTCGGCGGCCCGGCTGTTGGCCTCCGGCGTGTTAATGCCGTTGTGGGTTTCTACGGCGTCCAGTCCCTCGACCGCATAAATGCGGCTTCCAATGGAGTCCCACCCCCGATAAGGATGGGCCGGCACACAAATGCCTCCCAGGTCATGAACTTTTTTTATTACCTCTTCGAGATCGAGGTAATTATTCCTCGACCAGATATTCCATGAATCGTCCCGCAGGCCGTACACCAGCAGATGCCCCGAATTGGTCGCCACCTCGATGCCCCTCAAGACAACGAACCCGTCCGGCGCAACCAGCTCCACAACTGCCCGGGATGCCTCATAGGAATGGTGTTCCGTGAAGCAGACACCGTCGAGTCCCTGACGAACCGCCTGGCGGATGACGGTCTCCGGATCGAGAAAGTTGTCGTTGGAATACCTGCTGTGGCAATGCAAATCAATTCTCACCACTGAGTTTCCAGTTTTCAGTTTTGAGTTTTCAGTTGAGTTGATCTTGACTAAATACATTATAGCTGTATTATAGCTCTTAAGCCCCTTGGGGACCAAGCGAAAAAATCTCGGGAGTTTTTAGTTGATCGTTGTTGTTTTTGATTAACCAAAAACTAAAAACTCCTCCGGGGAGAAGCCATGTTACTGGAAGGAAAGAGCGCCATTGTCACAGGCGGGTCACAGGGCATCGGAGCCGCAACCGCTCTCGAACTTGCCCGTGAAGGCGCCAACGTGTGTCTTACATACCGCAGGCACGAGGAGGAGGCGCAGTCCTTTGCCCGCGAGATCCGGGAGATGGGACGCGGGGCGCTCGCGCTCAAGTGCGACATCTCGATATTTGCCGAAGTCGAACAGGTCGTAAAGCAGGCCGTCGAGGCATTCGGCCGTATCGACATCCTTGTCAACAACGCCGGGATGAACTGGGACAGCGTATCTTGGAAAATGAGCGAAGAGCAGTGGGACAGGGTCCTGGAAGTCAACTTGAAGGGCTACTTCAATTTCACCCGCCATGTCGCCCCGCTGCTCAAGGAGCAAAAATACGGGAAGATAATTAATATTACCTCGATAAACGGTCTGCGCGGAAAGTTCGGTCAATCGAACTATTCGGCCTCTAAAGCCGGGATAATAGGCTATACAAAAGCTGTGGCCAGGGAACTGGGGGCCTTTAACGTCAACGTAAACGCGGTGGCTCCCGGTTTAATCGAAACCGCCATGCTGCGGGAATCCTCGATGCGGGACAAGGTGACCCAAATGGCATTGGCGGAAATCGTCCTCAAGCGGTTGGGACAGCCGGAGGACCTGGCAAACCTCATCGCCTTTCTTGCCTCGGACAAGGCGCGCCACATAACGGGTGAGGTCATCAAGGTCGACGGCGGGCAATATATATGATTAAAAACGAATTGAGGAATTGGTTTTAATCCCTCAATCCCTCAATCCCTCAATCCCTCAATCCTTAAATCCTAAAGGGTGTGGACATGTCCGAACTCAGGTATCTCAAGTTTGAAAAAGCAAACGGCGTGGCGCGGATTACCCTGGCGCGTCCAAAGCATAATGTAATGAACGTGGATATGATGAACGAACTCAATTCTCTGCTCGAAGCGCTGGGCTCGGACAATGAGTTGAAGTGCCTGGTGCTCTTCGGTGAGGGCAAGAGCTGGTGTGCCGGGGTGGAAGTAGGCGATCACAAGCCGGAGACGGCCCCCGGCATGATAGCCGTTTTCGACCGCATTTTTGAGCTGATCGCCGGGTTGGACATACCGACCATTGCCGCCGTCCACGGCGCCAGCCTGGGCGGGGGCATGGAGCTTGCCATAGCCTGTGACATCGTGGTGGCTTCTTCAAACGCCAGGTTCGGCCAGCCGGAAATCAAGCTGGGCTTTTTCCCGCCATATGCAGTGGTGCGGCTCCCGGAACTTGTTGGAACCGCAAAGGCCATTGAAATCTGCACTACCGGCAGAACTTACACCGCCCGGGAAGCCTTCGACATGGGCTTCGTCAGCAAGGTTGCGGACGAGGAAAACTTCAGCCAGACGCTCGACGGCCTCGTTGAGGAGATCTGCGGCGGCAGCCCGTTGATTATCCGCATGAACAAACGCGCGGTAAAGATGACCAAAGGATGCGAATTCAGGGAAGCCGCCCGAAAAGCAAATGACTATTTCCTCAACTCGCTCATGAAGACCGAAGACACCGTGGAGGGAATACGGAGTTTTGAAGAAAAACGAAAGCCCTTCTGGAAAAACAAGTAAGCTGCGGGGCCGGTGGCACGAAGGGTCTTTTTTGGACAGGATCGACAGGATCGACAGGATTAAAAGCCAGGATTCCTCGATCCTGTAAATCCTGTCTAAATCCGGGGTAAAAGGGGATCGGAAGATGGAACATGGCAAGGAACCAGCCCTCGATGGGTGGAAACGGCAAGGCTCCTTCGACGAGCCAAAACTATCCGAAGTGTGCCGGCTCTACGGCGAAATCGGGTTCGATGTCCGGCTCGAGCCTTTTGTCCCCGACGACGGCCGGGCATGCAGCGAATGCATGAAGGCGTGTCCCGGCCGTTTCATGACCGTCTACACACGGAAGATCGGTTGTTAGTCGCTGGTTTTGAGTTATTAACTCCAAAGTCGAAATTCAAAAAGGACATACGATGGACAGCCGACAAAGGCCTGCGCTCCTGATAATAGACATGGTCAGGGATAATTTCGACGACGGGAAAAACCTTCCCATTACCCCCTTCGCTCGAAGGATCGTTGGCCCGATAAACGACCTGATCGCTGTCTTCAGGAAGGAAAAGTGGCCCGTTGTTTTCTCGACGGACGCATTTCAAAAAGAGGATTTCATTTTCACGAGTCGAATGAAGCCTCACTCCCTGGCTGGAACCGAAGGGGCCGAAGTCATCGAGGAGCTTGACAGGAGGCCGGAGGACCTGTGGCTGCCAAAACCGAGGTTTTCCGCCTTTTTTGGCACCGACCTGGCTCAGAGGCTGAAAAAAGATAAGGTCACACTTTGCGCGGTAGCGGGCATTGCCACCAACTTTTGCGTCCTTGCCACGGTCATGGACGCCATCTGCTGCGATTTCCAGGCCGTCTTGCTGGAAGACTGTTCCGCCACTTGGTCGGAAGAAACCCACGGCCAGATCGCAGCCATCTACCGCCGAAATCCCCTCTTTCCTTTATTGAGGGTTTGCAGTTCCACAGAACTTGCGGCGGACCTTGGCGTCAGCGCCCCCGAACAACTGCGTGCCTCTTACTGAAAGGCTTCCCGGTTCGGCTCATACCCGTTCGCCCCCAAACTCCGCGCTTCTTGAGCTGTGGGGGGATGGGAGACACTGCCCGGGCACTGCCTCCCACAACCTCTCCGTCTCCTCAGGAGCTGATAATCCTGTTAATCCTGTCAAAGATTTTAGTCTTTTTCCTTTAATCCTGTCGAAATCTTCTCCTGTTAATCCTGTCCAAGTTCGGTATCCTCCGGCGCCTCCGCCGCCCTAACCGACTCTTATCACCAGAGCGGCAGCCGTGTCCCCTGCCGCACATCCTCCCCACAGAAGATATCCGCCGCCCGACTTCGCCGTTTCCTCGATGCCTTCGATGATGAGCCTTCCCGCCGTGGGCGCCTGTGGATGCCCGAAAATGAGGGAACACCCGTAATTGTTGAAGCCCATTACGTCGATCCCCAGTTGTGCGGCCATATAGAGGTCGTTTGCAACGAAGGGGTTATGGGTCTTCATGGCCTTTAGATCGGCGACGCCTATGCCTGCTTTATCAAGGGCCATTTTGACCGCCGGGACGACCGCCATCGCCATGAAGCCTTTTTTTGTCCTCGAAAAGCCGTATGAGACCACCCGAATCTCGACCGACGGGTCCTCGCTCAGCTCCGCTGCTCTCTCTTTCGAAGTTACCACCACGGCGCAATTTCCGTCCGCAGGATGAGTTTGCGAACCGAACGTATGAATGCCGCCGGGCAACACTGGCTTCAGGGCCTTCAACCCTTCCCGGGTGGTCGGCATTATTCCCTCGTCCATTTCCACGGTTATGGTCTTATTCCTGGAAATCCTGACCTCGACCGGAAACATGTACCTTTTTTGAAAATCCCGGCCCTCATCGAGGGCGGCCAAATACTGCTCATAGCGCCGCAGGGTCACCTCATCGGCCTGCTCGCGCGTAAGTCCGGCCTCTCTTGCCACATTCTCGGCAGTCTCGATCATGGAATTTTTGGCCCAGGGATCATGACCGAAGTTGTCCATCACCCAGTTCTCCGATTCGACTTCGCCCCCCGGACCCAGCGGATTGGGCCATACTGTGTGGGGTCCGTTCGAGCACCTGTCCGTCATCAGGCAGAAGGGATTCCGATAGAGTCCCGTCTCGACGCCGACGGCAGCCTGGTAAATGCACGTGGCTGACGTAGTGCAAGCTTGGCTGATCGTCATCCCGGGAATGCCCGGAGCGCCCATGAGAGCGGCCGCCCAGGGACTTCCATAGAACCATTTGGGCTGCCCGATCGTGATCCCAAGGAAGAGGTAGTCGAACATTTTCGGGTCCCACCTCTTTTCAGCCAGCCACCTTTTCGATGTATCCGCAGCAAGGATTACGGAATTCTGTGTCGCCATACTGCCCTGCCACCGCGAAAACGGGGTCGAGTAATAGCCCCTGAAAGGTATGTAGGCTTTCGTCAACATGGTCCGGGCTTCCTCCGTATAATCTTTATCATGTGATTGGTTTAGCCTTTTGGCCATCTTCATCGCCACGGCGGGCTTGGCTGCCGGTTTGGAGGCCAGCCTGTGAGCCTCATCCGTAAGAGAAGCCGCCGGGTAAACCCAATTGATCAAACCAAGCTTCTCGGCCGTAGAGGCGTCGATGATATCGCCCAGCACGACAAGCTATTTAATAGCTATTTCATAGCTTCAGTTGCGAACTTAGTCAATAGCTATTGACACCGTTTTCCCTCCAAGTTACATGATGGCCGCATTATAGCCGGTAATCTTTGCCGATCCCCTTTTTAAAAGGGGGCAACCCGCGCGATATCTGGCCGGGCGGCGCCACAGGAGAAAAGTAAATGGGAAATCCCCCTTCTCGAATATTCATGTGCAACGCCGAAGAGAGAGCAGCATTGATGAGGGTGGCTCTTGGCGTCGAATCCGCCGATACGGTGATCCTTAACGGCTCGGTGGTCAATGTGTACACCGGCGAAATAGTTGAAAACTGTCCGGTCAGCATCAAAGGAAAGTGGATTGCCGCAGTGGGACCCGATGCTGCATCGGCTGCCGGTGAATCTACGCTGGTTCTGGATGCTGCGGGAAAAACTCTTGCACCGGGTCTGATAGACGGCCATACTCACATGTGGTTCCAAACTATCGAAGCTCTCCTGCCCTATGTCATAAAAGGAGGAACCACCACCATTATTGCCGAAACAATGGAATTCTTCCCGGTGGCCGGTTACGAGGGGGTTGCCGAGTTCCTCGATTCCATGAAGGATCAGCCGATCAAAATCCTGGGTACTGCTCCGGCCATGATATCTACCAGCAAAGCTTTAAGAGGCGTTTCCCGGGGCGTCCTGGAAAGGCTGCTCGAAAGAGATGACATTGTGGGGCTGGGAGAATCCTTCTGGCATGCGGTGCTGCAATCGCCGGACGCTATGGTCCCGCTGTTTCAGAGTGTCCTTGATCGCGGGAAGCGCCTGGAAGGACACTCGGCAGGGGCAAAGGGAAAGAAATTGGCGGCCTATGCCGCTGCCGGAATCTCCTCCTGCCATGAGCCGATCACCGTAGAGGAGGCCGTAGAGCGGTTGCGGCTCGGGTTTTACGTGATGGTGCGGGAGGGAAGCGTCCGAAAAGATCTCGAAGAGATTTCGAAGATCAGGCATGCCGGTGTGGACTTGAGAAGACTCATTTTGGTCACCGACTCTGTCGAGCCCAAAGAACTGGTCGACAAAGGCTATCTCGAAGTTGTCGTGCAAAAGGCGATCGCCTGCGGGTTTGATCCGGTCAGCGCCATTCAGATGACTACTCTGAATGTGGCCGAACATTTCGGCCTGGACAGCGCGATTGGCGGTATTGCGCCCGGCAGGTGCGCCGATATCCTGGTGCTTCCCGACGTAAGAACCATTGCACCCGAGATCGTCATCAGCAACGGCCGTATTGTTTTCAAGGACGGAAAGCTACTGGCTTTGCCCCGAAGACATAAATATTCCGATAGCTGTCTGCAAAGCATCCGGCTCGAAAGAGCCATGAAATCTTCGGATTTTGACATTTGTGCTAACGCCCCCTCCAACGCTCCGGTCACGGTCAGGATTATCGAGATGGCAAGCGATCTGGTGACTAAAGAACTCCATGCCGATGTTTTTCCCGTCGGAGGAAAGATCGCGGCGGACTTGCAGCGGGATATCGTGAAAGTAGCCGCGATTGACTACAGAAACAATCCCGGCCGCTCATTTGCCGGCCTCATAAAGGGATTCCGCATTGAGATGGGCGCGATTGCATGCAGCGCCCCATGGGACACCTCAGACATTATCGTGGTGGGCGTCGATGAAGAGGATATGGCGCTCGCCGTCAATCGAATCCGCCAATTGCAGGGCGGCGTCACCGTCTGTAGGGGTGGGAAGATAATGGCCGAGTTGCCGCTTCCAATTTTTGGGATTGTGTCGGATCTGGACATGGAGCAGCTTGCCGAAAAACTCGACTCGGTGAGGCGGGCAGCACGCGGCCTTGGCATTCCCTTTGCGGATCCCGTGCTTACATTGTCCACCCTTACGGGTGCGGCGATTCCCTACCTTAGAATCTGCGAGCAGGGCCTGGTAAATCTAAGGGACGGCAAAACCCGCACCCTCGAGGTGCATTAGCCCGGGGACGTGAGTTAGCGCTAATAGAATCCTCCTCCCGTTTTCTTGCCTAATTTGCCGGCCCGCACCATCTGCTTGATGATTTGGGGGGCGGCGTAATGGCCGTCGCGAAACTCGTCGGCGAAATACTCCATGACAAAGTAGGCGATATCGATCCCGGTGAAATCCATGAGTTCGAAGGGACCCATCGGGTAGTTCAACCCGAGCTTGACCGCCGTATCGATATCCTCAACCGAAGCGACTCCTTCCTGCAGCACCCGGGCCGCCTCCACGAACTGAGGGATCAGGATCCTGTTGACCACGAAGCCGGGAGAATCCCTCTTGACCTCTATTGTCTTCTTGCCAAAAGAGTCCGCCAGTGTCCTGGCCGCGGCAACGGTCTCATCGGATGTCTGAAGCCCTCTTATCACCTCCACCAGGCGCATAATCTGAGCGGGATTGAAAAAATGCATCCCGCAAACCTTGTCGGCCCTGCCCGTGGAGGCGGCAATCGCGGTAATCGACATCGAGGAGGTATTGGTAGCCAAAACGACTTCCGGCCGGCAAATTCTGTCCAGCGCCCTAAACACCTCTTTCTTCAGGTCGATATCTTCGATTACGGCTTCTATGACAAAATCCGCATCGGCGAGATCTTCAAGAACGATCGTTGCCTTGACTCGATTCAGGGCAGCCTGCCGCTGCTCCTCGCTCATTTTCCCCTTCTCGACCGAGCGCGCCATAAACTTGTCCATATTCTTGATGGATTTTTCTACATAAGACATTTCTATGTCGCGCAAAACCACATCATAACCATTCATGGCCGCGACGTGCGCGATCCCGGTGCCCATTGCCCCCGCCCCTACCACGCCAACCTTGCGGACGCCCATATTTGTCTCCTCCTCCTATGAATGACACAAGAAATTCTTTTACTCTTCACTTTTCACTGCTATTTGGGTCTTTCGTCGACAACGCGCACCGCTTTCCCTTCGCTTCGTTTAAGTGCCTTGGGTTGGACCAGTTCCATGCCCACACGGATGCCCAGGATTCCCCTGATATGGTCGACGACTTTTCTTTCGACCTCCGCAACCTTGCCGGGGCCGGCGTCAAACACTTCCTTTTTGCCCTCCACACGGATGTTGAGCTCATCGAGGCGCTTTTTCTTACGCACCACCAGCAGGTATTGAAGTTCTATCTCATCGAGGTCCGACAGCAGCGCTTCGATTTGAGACGGGAAGACATTGACGCCGTTGATGATGAGCATGTCGTCGGTGCGTCCGGTGATCCTGTCCATCTTTACGAAGGTGCGTCCGCAGGAACAGGGTTCCCTTCTAAGAGTGGTAATGTCCTTGGTGCGGTAACGCAGAAGGGGCATGGCGCGGCGCTGGATGGAGGTCAGGATCAGTTCGCCTCTTTGCCCCGGCGGGACCGGCTCGAGTGTGACCGGATCGATGGTCTCCACCATGAAATGGTCCTCGTTGATATGCAGCCCGTTTCTCTCGTCACAGTCATACGCCATTCCGGGGCCGCCAAGTTCGGTGAGTCCGTAGATGTCTCTTGCCGAGATTCCCATCCTCTCATCGATCTCATCGCGCATGGCGCCCGTCCAGGGTTCGGCGCCCAAAACGCCCACGCGCAGCGGCAAATCCCTGATCGGCATTTTCATCTCTTCGGCTCGCTCAGCAATGGTCAGGGCGTACGTCGGGGTACAGAAAAGGGCCGTGGTGCCGAAGTCCTTCATCAGCATGATCTGTCTTTCGGTCATTCCGGAGCTGGTTGGAACGATTGTGCATCCGACGAGGCTTGCTCCCTGGTGAAGTCCGAGGCCGCCGGTAAAAAGCCCATATCCATAAGAGATTTGGGCGATATCTTCCTTTCGCACCGTCGCCGCCCAGAGCGCCCTGGCCACGCACTCCGCCCACTGCTCCACGTCTTCGGCGGTATAAGGTCCGGTAATGGGCTTGCCGGTCGTTCCGGAGGAACAGTGTATGCGAACCACCTCATTCATCGGGACGGCGCAAAGCCCGAAGGGATAATTGTCCCTCAGATCGTTTTTCACCGTAAAAGGAATCTTTCTGATATCCTCCACGGACTTTAGATCATCTGCCCTGACACCCAGCTCGTCCAGCTTCCTCCGGTAAAACGGAACCCTCTCGTAAAGCCAGCTCACGGTCTCCTTGAGCTTTGCCGTCTGGAATTTTTGCAATTCCTCAACCGGCATGCACTCGAACCGATCGTTCCACGCCATCTGCTCAACTCCTTCCTGTCTGGGCGGCTGCAAAGCCGAGTTCGAAAACTTCGAGGTTTTTTTCGCTAAAGATCGCCTTTCAGCGGCTATTTCAGCTCTAAGATACGGGAATCGTGACAATGAGAGCCCTTAACATCGGGGGGAGGAACTTAGCTATAAGGTGGCTATTTAATAGCTAAGATTCGGATGATCGTCAAGCAAAATTGACTGTCGACCAAAAATATTTCTGCCTTGGTGCACTTTGATGATAACCTGCGATCAAAGGCAGCCGGCAAAGAGGATGTTCGGGGACGGTAGACCGGGCGGCAAAATTTCTCGCGGCCGTTGACGGGTAAAGGGGAGGATCATTCACGTGACTCAACAGACCACTCTGGATACCCCTATGGGAAAGTTGTCCGTGTATACCTTTGCTTCTCCCGATGAGATAAGGCGGCTCTTATTCGACAAGCAGTTCAGCGAGCACACCGGTTTCCGGTCGCTCTACACCAGGAGTGAAAGTCTCCAAAGAAGGGCAGCCCAAGAGGATGCAAACGTGGTCCTTGCGGTAACCGATAAAGAGAACATCATCGGTTTCGGGGTGCTCGCCTGTCCGGAACCCGGTCAGCGGTGGGCCAGACTCGAACCTAAAGCGATACTGGAGGTCAAGGCGATAGAGGTTGCCCGCGATTGGAGGCGAATGGGGGTCGGAAGCGTTCTCGTGAACGGGATGCTCGCCGATCCCGGGGCGGAGAAAAAAATCATATATTTTGTAGGATACACTTGGACGTGGGATTTGGAGGGGACGAAAATGACCGCGTCGCAATATCGAAAGGTAATGATCCGCCTTTTCCAACCCTTCGAGTTTAACGAGTGTAAAACCAATGAACCCAATATTTGCCTTGATGCCGACAATCTTTTCATGTGCCGGATCGGAAAAAATATAAGCGACCGCCTCCGGGATGATTTCAAGTGGCTCTCGTTTGGCGTCTATCCTTCGCAGGTGGGGTGACGGGCGAGCCCAAGGCGGCGGTCAAACTGCCCCGCTGCCCTCCCCCGGCGCCCTACCTGCGCATTCGCCAGAATCGCTCAACTTTAGGATTTTTATTGACTATCGCTCTGTTCTTTGACTATAGATAGCTGTAATGAAGCTACAAGTTATACGAAGTTGCGTTTAAGAGAGTATTAAAAGCGTTTAAAAACGTGGGGAGCTGCGCCCCCCCACACCCCCATCTCCGCTTCGCGGCTCACGGTGGCGCGGCGGCGGCCTCTGGCCGATCTCCACGCCCCGCGAGGTGCCGGCGCTTGGCCACACGCGCTTGCCCGTGTGGCCGAAATCCCCGGATCGGGTCCGGGGCAGGCTCTGGGGGATGCGGGGGAATCATTCCCCCGCTCTTTTGCGTTACTACAATCTTCAACGCACCTCCGTATGAGTTGCCGTTGGCTTTGAGCGTGGCAGCGGCGGTTTCGGTGACCTTTCAACCAACTTTTTTGCCGGATTCTACCTGAGCCTTCCGTCCATCAGACGATACGCCGGCCGATGCTCATAGTTCGTTCGAAATACTCTTTCGCCTAAGCGATCATTCATCGACCTCGGCTCCAACTATCTTGCACTCGCCTCGTCACTCGAATTCGTAATGGTTTCCATCGAGCGTAACCTGGTAGGATCGAAATGCGAATTTTGAGTTAACTCGAAGCAAACAACTAACAATTAAAAACCGACCCTGTGGGGGGTCGCAGCTTTGGCAAAGGGCGCAGGGCCATACGGGGATCCGTACGGCATGGCGCAAATGGGGGATGCAAGAAATTCTCGGGGACAACTCCAAAAGACAAGGAGATTTTATGCCGCCTGTAACTGTTGATCCTACGACGTCGTGGATTGTCTGGGGGCTGTTGATCGTCGGCACCTTCTTGATGACCGTTGTCGGTACGTGGCTCATCGCAAGGAGGTGGGGAAAATGAACTCAAACTTCCTGAACATTCCAACACCAACAGCCGGCATGATAGTGGGTGCCATCATAGGAGTCGCCTGTCTTCTTAGTGTGGCGGTCCTTTTAGGGTTTTTGGCCAAAAAGCAGTGGAGATCCTTCGATGAATACCTTGTCGGCAAAAGAGACATAGGCCCATGGGTAACCGGACTTGCCCTCACGGGCTCCTATATTTCGGGCTGGGCCTTCTGCGGAAGCACGGCGGTGGTCTACAAGGTAGGTTTTTCCGGCATGTGGTTTGCCGGCATCTGGACCCTGGTGGGCATCATTCCCACCGTCTGGCTTGCCGCAACGAAGACACGAGATTTCGCATTCAAACTCGGAGCAACGACAATCACCGAAACCATTGGACGGCGCTTTGAATCAAAAGGCCTCCAGACACTCATTGCAGCGAGCATGCTTTTCTTTCTTTTCATCTACTCCGTCGGTCAGTTAAAAGCGGCGGGCGCGGTTTGGTACGCGGTTACGGGCCTGCCGCCTTTCTGGTGTCTCCTTATCTCCATCGCGATCGCATGGCTCTTCCTGGTCTTTGGCGGCTATATGGGGTCCCAATGGTTCATCGCTGTAAAGGGCGGCTTTCTGGGATTCGTGGGCCTTCTATTGGGCGTATGGGCGCTCGTCCACGCCGGGGGGTTCAGCGCGATATCCGATAATCTCATGGCTCAAAAGCCCACCTACATGGCCCTCATCAACCCAAGCCTGCCAAAGATCGGGGTAACCCAGCTCTTTTCCAGCTATGTGGGCATACTTGCAACGCCCGTCATCTTCTTTACCATGTCCGTCGGCTTTCCCCATAACGTAACCCGGTTTCTCGGCATGAAGAAACTGTCGAGAAACGAGTTCGTTTTGCTTTGTTTTGTGGTCTGGCTCACAGCCGGAATCCCCGTGATGCTCGATTGTTCGAGCAACGGCCTCGTGACCCGGATGATCTTCGGCAACAATCTTCTTGCAAACAAGCAATGGGGCGCCGACTTGGCCGCTCCCATGCTCTCATGGGCAGTAGGCGGCTCGGCGTTGCTCTCCCTGTACCTTACGGGCCTTGTCGGGGCGGCCCTGGGTACGCTGTCCGCAATGGTGTTCATCATGAGCGCCAATGTTACGAGGGATATCATAAAGCTCTGGCGGCCGGCCACATCTGACAAATCGATGCTCTACCTCAGCTACTTCTTGATCGCCCTTTTCCTGTTTCTCCCCTTCTACTGGACCCTCGAGAGGCCGCCTGCCCTGCTCGCCATCTTCATGGGTTTCGCCGCGATGGGCCTTGGCGCCATATTTTTCTTCGTCACCGTTATCTCCTACTACTGGAAGAGCGCCACAAGGCTGGGCGCGGCCCTTTGCGTGATATACGGCACCCTGGCCACCCTGTGGGGCGGATGGGCGGTGCTTGCAAGAAATCCACCCCTGCTCGGCATGGGCACAATGGAATGGATACTTATCAGCGGCTGTTGTATCCTCTACTTTGGAGGCAGCCTGATTTCGAAACCGCCTTCCAGGGAGCTGATCGACAAGCTCTTCTCCAAGGAGACGGCCTCCGGCGCACCGGCCCCGGAAATAGCGGCCGGATAAACGGAGTTCGAGTACCGGATATCGGATTTTTTCCTGACCTCCGACATCCGGTACCCGTTCCGGCATCCAACACCCGATACCCGTCATGATCGCCCCCAAGGAATTCATTAGGAAGATCAGGCCCTTTTCTTTTCTCTCCGAGGAAGAGCTGTGCATCCTTGTGTCGGGTCTTAAGGTCGAGCGGTTCTCAAAGGGCCGAACCATCTATGAAAAAGGCGATCCCCGCAAGTACGTCTACATCGTATTCTCCGGGCTGGTAGGTCTGTTCGAGAGTGAAATGCCGGTGGATTATCTCTCGAGGGGCGAGGTGTTCGGAATCGCCGCCGGCGGCAACCCCTATGCTCTTGAGGCCAGGGCGGTCCAGGACACGGTGTGCTATCTGTTTTCAGCGGAAAAATTCGAGGAGGTCTTTGACCGCAACGACCGGTTCTCATCTTTTTTCCTCGCTTTTATCGCCAGGCGTTTCCGCTCGTTCAAAGATATCGCCGCCCAGGGAGAGGTCCTCGATGAGACGGCCTTCACCTCGCATATAGAAAGAGCCTTATACAAAGACCCGGTCGTTTGCAGGCCCGATACGAATGTGGTGCAGGCCGTTTCCGTGATGGATGCCAACGGGGTGAGCTCTATCGTAGTAGTGGACGGCGCCGTGAAACCGATAGGAATATTTACGCATAAGGACCTTAGACGGGCCGTAATAGCGGGCGCTCAGTCCAGCCCTGTTTCCCGGTTCATGTCGCATCCGGTAAAGACCATGCCCCATAATGCGCCCCTATTAGACGCTTTGATGGAGATGATCGAATCAGGCATGAATCATCTCGTCATAACCAAAGCAGACAAGGTCTGCGGGGTAATAACAAGGAAGGACGTGCAGATTCATTTTGAACCATCCTCTTCCATAATTTCCCAGTTCAGGAGAATAAACAAGGCAACTTCGATGGAAGAGCTCGAATCCGTCTACAGGACGATAAGCGTATCGATAGCAAAACTCGCTATGAATGGTCCGAACTTCTATAGTCTGACCATGATGATCTCATCGATTCACGATGCAATTGTCAACAAAGTCATCGGCCTCGTAAATGCAGATCTGCCCGCCGAAAGATTCGCATGGGTGCACATGGGCGGTCTGGGTCGAAAGGAAGAGGTCCTTGCAACCGATCAGGACAACGCCCTTATCCACAGCGGAGGACAACTGTTCGAATTTGCCCGGGCTGTAGTCGAGGGACTTGGCCGGATAGGGATACCAAAGTGCACGGGTAATTACATGGCGTCTCACCCGAAGTGGAATCAAAGCCTTTGGGCCTGGCGGGATTACTTCAGGCTCTGGTTCAGTGACCCTGTCCCCGAACATGTGAGGTATCTCACGGTATTTTTGGATATGAGGCCGGTCAGCGGAGACGAGGCCATTTTCGCCGAACTGGCCGAATCGATCAGAGGCAGCGTGACGGACGAGGCATTGAAGCTTATGGCTACGGATGCCGTCGAGATCGAACCGCCTCTGGGAATCTTCGGCATCATCGGGCTCAGCAAAGGCTTAAACCTCAAGAGGCACGGGATTTACCCGATCGTAAACGGAGTGAGGATCCTTGCAATAAATGACGGCATGGTGGAAATCACAAATACGAAAGAAAGGCTGGAGGCGCTGCGCGACAGGCGGATAATCGGAAAACAGATGTGCCACGATCTTCTCGAGTCCTACGGCTTTATCCAGGACCTCAGACTGAGACATCAATCGAAGTCCCTGTTGACCGAGAGCAAACCCGACAATCTTGTCAAAGGAAAAGACCTCTCGAAAGTGGACTTGCTCATTTTGAAAGAATCCCTCAAAGTCATTTCCTCTTTCCAAAAGCTCCTGAAGACCAAATACAACGTGAAGGGCACCGACTCGTTCAGCCCTTTTTGATTCGAGGGCAAGCGCCGGCATCCGTGTGTTTCTTCTCTTCTTTTCGCGCCTTGGCGCGAAACATCTACCCCGCAAAACAAGAAAGATTGTTGTGAAAAATTTCCACGTTGAGTGCGGCATGCGTATCCACCGCCCGCCGCCGCAGATTTGATAGCCATGTCACATTTCAAGGTAAATCAAAAGGATATTTTCTTCATTCTCAAGGGACAGCTCGGCTGCGGGGACCTGTGCCGGCTCGAAAGATACCGCCTTCCGCGGATCGTACATTTTTTCCCGGAAGATCGACACAATTATTGAAAACCGCTCGCCGGGCCGATCGACGCCAATCCCGACCGCCCCCGGTGAGGGTCCAACGGATGCAATGGAAACATCGTCCGTCGGTCGCTCTTGTCGCCCATAAAGGCTCCTGTTCCCGGATTTTTTCCTAAGCTCATCCCATGATGTATGCCCGATCAGAAAATCCCCTGCACAATGATTGCCACCCCCTGTCCTCCGCCTCCGCAGACGCTCTCCAGCCCAAAGCGCGTTCCGCGCCGTCTCATTTCATTCACAAGGGTCACCATGCGCATGGTCCCGGTGGCCCCAATGGGGTGGCCAAGTGAGATCCCCGAACCGTTCACGTTCACCTTGAGCTCACAATCCCGCTCGGAAAGCCCCATGATCCTGGCGTCCGCCAGCACCTGGGCGGCAAATGCTTCCTGTATTTCGATCAGCCCGATATCTTCGATGGACAGACCAGCCCGCTGGAGGGCCTTATCGACGGCCATTTTGACAGCCGGGTAGGTCAGGGTGGGGTCGCAGGCCGCATTGGCAGCCGCCTCGAAGCGGGCAAGAGGTTTAAGTCCCATCTCCAGGGCGAAGCTCTCGGCTGCAAGAACGATTACTGCTCCCCCGTCGTTTTCCGAAGAAGAGTTGCCCGCCGTGCATATGCCGTCCGGATATACCGCCTTTAGCCGCGCCAGTTTCTCGATGCTGGTGTCCGGCCGGGGGGTCTCGTCTTCACTGAACAAGGCCGGCGGGCCTTTTTCCATCGGGACCGGCACCGGGACGATCTCTTCCCGGAACCTACCCTCTTTTATCGCCGCACAGGCAAGCCGGTGGCTTCTCAGCGCCCACTCGTCAGCCGCCTGCCTGGTGATCTTTTCCGCCCTTGCCGCCGCCTCCGCCCAGGACATCATCGAATTGAGCTCGCCATATCGCTCGATCGGCTGGGACATTACCCGGGCGCGCTGGATGCGGTCAAAAAAGGGAATCCCCCACACTGAAAGTGCACCATGCCCGCGGGGCATGAATCCCCATTTTTTGTCCACCCGGCCGCCCAGCCCCCACCTGAGATCTCCCGGCAAATAAAGCTCGGCCTGGCTCATGGAATCCAATCCACCGGCCGCCACCACACGGGCGTAGCCGGTCTGGATCTTGAGTGCCCCGAAAATGAGGCTGTCAACTCCGGAGCAGCAGCGCCGGTCAATGGTTACGGCCGGGACTGATTCGGGCCAGCCAGCGGCCAGAAGGGCGAATCTGGCGGCATTCGCGCATTCGCCGTTCTGGTACGACTGCCCGACAATGACCTCGTCAACCTGGTCCGGCTCAAGACCGGCCCTCCTCACAGCTTCGTTGAGGACCAGGGCGCCGAATTCATATACCGGGACCGCCTTCATGCTTCCGCCAAAGGCCCCGATAGGCGTCCGCACACCGGAAAGGATCACCACATTTTCCATAAGCATGCCTCTTCTGGGCGCTAGTCGGACCTCTTCTTCATGGTCCCGTCGCAATTATATTCGTACCAGCCCCTGCCCCGGCCAAAGGCGGGGGGCGGCGTTTGTCGCCGTACTCCATGAAGGACGCAGGCCATGTTGTCAAGAAGAATCTTGCCAGTCGTCACTGCAACGCGATGCCTGAATTGGTTTGGTCGGCACTTTTCCTGCGGGTTGTAATCAGTCTCCAAGGTCCATGCGATTTTGACTGTTCCGGGGTTCTTATACGGAGGTGCGTTCAAGATTGTAGTAACGCAAAAAAGCGGGGGAATGTTTCCCCTCAATCTTCAGGCGGCGGCAGAACATTTCGAAAAACTGAAGCGCCCTTGATCTGTCAATTCAAGGCCTCACGCTACGATCCCACCGCGCATGATAGACCCATCGAGCGGTCGGCCTTCCGCGCTCCGCGAAGTACATCGCTCAGAGGATCGTTGCAAAATGCGAATGCTGTCTTTCCGTGCATCACGTCGTCGGGGATCGTCTCGGAATGTCGGGCAGGAAAGCACACATCCGATACAGATATTCGCTGCCATGGGCATCGGCAATTTTTCCCGGTAGCACCGCCCCGGATCGGCTCCGCTCTCCGGCTGGTGACTTTGGTCCATCAGTCCTGCCACAATTTGCCGGCGATCAGGACAGTCACAAGCTGCATGCAGATGATGATTGCCACGCAGCCAACCCATCCGGCCTGCTTCCAGACAAAACCGGGAAGAATCGATCCCATGCAGCCGCCGAGGTAGTAGAGGGCCACGTAGAGGCCGGCAGCAGTGCACAGGCCCCCATTTGCAGCCTTACCCACATAGCTCGATGATGCCGACTGGCAGACGAACACTCCGTAGGCCTCCAGTGCCAGCCCTGCAATGACGACCGGAATATACTGAATCATTGTCAGCAGCATACCCGCGGCCGATATTCCCACAGCCCCCATCAGAGCACGGCGGTGACCGATACGGTCGAGAATGCGTCCTGCGACCGGCGTTACCACGGCGCCGATCAGGTAGACGCCAAAAATTGACCCCAGAGCGGCTGGCCCAAGGAAAAAGGGCTTATCCGCCAGGTAAAAGTTTACATAGGTAAAGGCCCCGACCATGCAAAACAAAACGTTGAATCCCACCGCGTAAGTCGCCAGAAGCTGAGGATTGCGCAGATGCGCGCGCATCGACTCAAAGGCCGCGGCCCCATTACTTTGACGTATGAATTTTGTGGAACGCGGCAGGAGGCGCCATGTGGTCAGCGCTGCGGCTAAGGTGATCGAGCCAAGGACAAAAAAAGCCGTGCGCCAGCCCCAGTGGTTTTCGAGCAAACCGGTGATGAAGCGCCCCGAAAAACCGCCGACAACCGTACCGGTCACATAGATTGACATGGTGGAACCGACCGACTCGCCCGGCGATTCCTCGTTGATATATGCAATGGCAACGGCGATAACGCCGGGAATGAAAAACCCCTGCAGAAAACGCCAGGCGATGAGTTGAGCGAGATTGGCCGCTGTCCCGGCCAAGGCCGTCGGAAGCGTGAGGCCCAGCATGGCGGCAACGATAACCCGCTTACGTCCCACGGCATCAGCCAGAAGACCCACCAGTGGGGCCGCCAGCGCCACGGCCAGTATCGGTGCTGTGATAGTAAGGCTCACCATCACTTCCGATGCCCGGAAGAGCTGCCGAAATTGGGGCAGCAGCGGCTGAGGAGCATAAAGATTAAGAAACGGGCCGAACCCGGTGACGAACAAGGCCGCCAGAGTGGTCACCCGGCTGCGGGCGGCCGCTCGGGCGGCCTTGGCAGGCAGGATTGTGGAGCATTGCGCCTCCGGAACGGTCAAGGTATTCCTCCTGGTCATGGCAATGAACAGTGAGCAGAAAAAGAGAAGGCCCTATCCGTGTCACCGTTCACTGTTCACTTTGATATTAACGTTGAGATATTAAGATTACAAATATATTATAATATAAGATTTGATATCTAAAAGATATCACAGGAGACCCGCCGATGGAACTCAGACATTTGAGATACTTTGTAACGGTCGCAGAACAATTGCATTTTGGGCGCGCCGCCCAAAGATTAGGCATCGCCCAGCCGCCGCTGAGCAAGCAGATCAAGGCATTGGAAGACCAAATAGGCGTCCTGTTGCTGTTGCGAACAAAACGCCGTGTGGAACTCACCGCAGCCGGAACTGTCTTTGTGCACGAAGCCCGAAAGATCCTCGCCGATGCCGATCGAGCCGTACATGTTGCACAGCGTGCTGCCCGCGGTGAGATCGGGCAACTCGAGGTAGGATTTGTCAGCGGCGCGGTTTATGGCAAAGTCCCTTCGATTTTCCGTCTTGTACGGACCCGATATCCGGAAATCTCGCTGGTCCTCAAGGACCTGACCACCGAGGAGCAGATAGAAGCGATACAAGCGCATCGGCTTGACATCGGCCTGATACGGCCTCCGGTAGTTGTCTCGGAATCGCTGGTCATGCAGGTGATCGGGCAAGAGCCCCTGGTGGTCGTTTTGCCGAGTACGCACCGGTTGGCCAAACGAAGAAAGATCGCGCTGGAAACACTTGCCGGGGAGCCTTTCCTTCAGGTCCCCCGCCATGTCGCGCCTGGATTCTACGATCAGTTCCTCAACATTTGCGCCCAGGCCGGATTCCTCCCGCAGATCGTTCAGGAGGCCCGCACCACCCAGACTATCGTTAGCCTCGTCGCAGTTGGCATGGGCGTCTCCATCGTCCCGGCCTCATTGCGGAGCCTGCAGCGAACCGGCGTCGTCTACAGGCCTCTGGAGGGGCCGGCGCCCACTACCGAATTGGCCGTTCTCTGGCGCCCCGACGACGAAAACTCTGCCCTTCACCGCTTCCTGGAGATAATCTGGGAGGTGGCGGAAATAAAGGACGCGCCGCAAAATATCGGTCGCGCCGGGAGATGAACGTGTAACTGGAGCCTGCGATGGGATTTGAACCCGCAACCTGCTGATTACGAATCACTAACCCCGAGCTTCATGAACTCCTTATCAGTACGTAAGTTGCGGAAATCACTCGATGGGTTACACCTCACTTCAGTATTTTCGCCTCAGTGCGATATTTTTTGTGACTTCCACCAAAAAACCGTCCTGGTAGCGTCCCGCTTTAGGCGCCACTGCGACAAACCGGGTATTGCCTCTTCGATTCCATTCTGCCCGGGTTCCTCCGCCGAGAGGCCACTCACCGCGTCCCTGACCTGGTTCGCCCGTTCGCAGAGTTTTTCATCATCGAAAGATTCCGGTATTCAGGCAATGTTCCTGTCGCAGACCTTTCGAATCACTGCTTCTTCAGGATCGTGTCCTCGCTTCATCAGAATGCAAAAGGCACTTGGAGAGTTTTAAGCTGGTATTGTCAATGGATCGGGTAGAACCAGAAAGAAGTCTCCCCTCGGCCCTCATCGACAGCTTTGCCCTGGTAGCTGAAAGCCATCAAAACGGCATCGGGCGGCAGGTTTATCCTGCGATTAAAAGGGATGGGATCAAAGGAGTCGCGATTGGTGGCCAACCCGATTTCTTCCAGGACCCTTCCGCTTTCGTCCAGAAATATCGCGCCAAGGCGAAAGTCCCGCTGGCCCGTGTAGCCCATGATCGGAGAATAGGAAAACCGGACCTTACCCGACAGATCCATTTGCCCCTGATCTTTGAAATAGCTGTATTGGACGCTAAGGTCATTGCCTTTCCACTGTCCGGAGTACCGGGGCCAATGCTGTTAACTTTAGCGCGAACGCTATAATGGCAGGTCCCTGTTCGTCATCCCGGCAGTACGTCATCCCGGCAGTACGTCATCCCGGCAGTGTTTTTGAGCCGGGATCCAGCCGGGATCTAGCCGGGATCTAGCCGGGATCTAGCCCGAATCTAGTCCCGCGCTTCGCGGGAGTTCAAGCTTTTCTGAACCCAGCCTTTCGGGGCCTTGTCGTAAACGCGATATGTTTCCTATTTCCCCCCTTTCCTAAAGGGGGGTAGGGGGGATTGTGATTCTCCGATCATATATAAGCCATTAAAATCCCAGTCCATCCCCTTCTGGAAGAGGGGGAAGCACAATCTGGCCCCATCGCTTGTGCCCGAGCATTTCTGAATTGCGACACAGCCTCTTTCGCCGGGATGACGGTAGGACATCGAGAATTTCGTTAAGTTAACAGCACTGTCCACGGCTCGCCGGCCCGCCTCGCCTCATGAGCTTTTTAATTTGCTCGGCACTTGGTTAGGCCAATCGATTCGTTCAGTGTTTTTTACCCGAGCTTTCCAAACAGGTGAAATACGGTTCGATGATGGCATTCTCTGTAAACGGTCTGTGGGTGCGCTTGACTTCCAGCAAATCATCTCTAGGATAGAATGATGAACCTCAAAGTGAATCCAAATTTCGACAAGTTTCCAATTATGAAGGAGGTATCGTAATGACAACCGAAAAATCACCCACCCCGATAACGTAAAATTCCCCCACCCGCAGTTATAAAAAATCCAGCTCTCTGAGCCGGAGCGACTGGTTGCGCTCCCTTCGCCGTCGCTGATTCCAAACCAGCACGAGCAAGACAGAGCTGTCAAGGCTGCGACCAAAGGGAGCACCCGGCAGGGCTTGGCCTTTACAGCTCTGGCGCTCGTGCTATTGTCAGCCGGCGGCAAGAGGGGACTCAAGCTCTCCACGATCTGCTTTCTTCGTCTTCCTGCCCTTCAGTGTTTCCTTTAGACGGTAACTCTCCCAGTTAAAATTGATGATGTGCGCTCTATGAGTTAGCCGATCAAGCAACGCCGCAGTAAGGGTCGGTTCTCCAAAAACCTGAGTCCAGTCCGCGAATCCAAGGTTGGTTGTGATTATTACCGAGCCCCGCTCGTGACGCTCTGCCAAGACCTGGAACAGAAGCTCGGCGCCTTGCTTTGAGAAGGGGACGTATCCGAGTTCGTCCAAGACAAGCAGTGCGTATTTTGCGTATCGCTGGATAAGACGGGTCAAGACCTTTGCACTCTGGGCCTCGATCAGTTCATTTACAAGACCGCAGCCGTTAACAAAACGGGTCGCGATACCCTGCCTGCATGCAGAAACTCCGAGTGCCGTTGCCAGGTGGGTCTTCCCCGTACCGCTTTTTCCAAGGAAAATAACGTTTCTTTTTTCCCGGATGTACTCACCCTCATCGAGTTCTTTGAGAAGCCTCTTATCCAGGGCCGGTGCAGCTTCACAGTCAAACATCTCAAGGGTTTTCAACAGGGGAAACCGGGCCTCCCCGATCATGCGCCGGAGGCGGTTTTCCGCTCTCATTTGAAGTTCGACTTCGGTCAGGGAGAGCAGAAAATCTTCGTGGCTCACCCCGTTTTCTTTGGCTTGGCGAAGCAGGACATCCAAATGCCCATGCATATGGGATAACTTTAGAGCCTTTAGATTCTCCCTTAAAAGCATCTGCGTGCCGGCCCTCATTGGACACCTCCAAGCTCGCCATAGGCGGAGATGTCAGGAACCACAGTTTTTGACCAGTTCGAAAGAGGTTCAAATTGATGGCCGTTTTCGCAATTCTGGACAAGATGCTTTACCCCGGCGCTGGAACTCAAGCCGCACTCAAGCGCCCGTTCCACCGCCGCATTGACCTGGTCTTGGCTCTGATTGCGGTAGAGCATAAGAACGGCGATAAACTCCCTAGTTCCGTCTGTTTCACCGTGGTTTGCGATGAACCTTTCCAGAAGCCTCTCCAGGCATTGAGGCCAACTCTTTCGCCACTGCCGGATAGGCCTGGCGGAACTGAATGCCAGCGGTCTTTTTTGCAGCAGTTCCAGGTAGTGGTCAGGGTCGAGCTGCCATTTGTTGTTTCCAAAAAGTCTGCGGTGGGCGCCAATCCGCTTCCCCTCATAGAAAATCTCCACTCGGTCAACAAAAAGAACCCCTCGCACTTTGAAACCTGCATATTCGGTTGGAACGGAGTAGCGATTCTTGTCCAGGATGACCGTTGAATAGTGGTTGACTGATTTCGATACTCTCATTTGGCCCACTTTGATACTCAGAAATGGCCCACCCCAAAAAGAGAAGTTGTGTATCCTAATCCAGTGAAATTACTACTGGAAAGGAGGCACACTTGGGGAGGAAAGGGAAAGTGGCGCTGTTTGAGGAGATACGACGAGAGTACGAGTATGGAGTGGGGACAATCAATGGGGTGTCGAAAAAGCTTGGAGTGCACCGCCGTATGGTGCGGGAAGCACTATCCAATGCGATTCCTGCGGAACGAAAGAGGGCTGTCCGTAGGAAGCCCAAAGTCAGTCAGGCCCAATCATTGATCGATGGGATCCTTGAAGCGGATAAGCGTGTGCATAGGAAGCAGCGGCATACGGCACATCGGATCTGGTGTCGGCTTCGAAAGGAGACACCGGATCTTGAGATATCGGAGTCGACGGTTCGCAAGTACGTACGGGAGCGCAAAGAGGAGTTGGGACTGCTTGGCCGGGAGGTGTTCATCCAGCAGTCCTACGATTGGGGGGAAGAGGCGCAGATCGACTGGTATGAAGCCAAAGTGGAGTTGGATGGTGAGGAACGCAAGTTCTATCTTTTCTGCATGCGCAGCATGGCCAGTGGCGGAGCCTTCCATCGGGCCTATCCTCATGCGAGCCAGCAAGCCTTTCTGGAGGCACATGAACTGGGGTTTGGATATTTTGGAGGAGTATTCAAAGTACTGCGCTACGACAATCTCTCCTCTGCGGTGAAGAAGATATTGCGGGGATATCAAAGAGAGGAGACGGAGCGGTTCATAGCCTTTCGATCTCACTGGGGATTCGAATCGCAGTTCTGCACTCCCGGGTGTGGGCATGAGAAGGGCGGCGTTGAAGGTGAGGGAGGCTATTTTCGACGCAACCACTTGGTTCCTGTTCCGGAAGCCAAGGATATTGAGGATTTAAATCGGCAGTTGCTGGAAGGCTCGAGAGAGGATGAGGCACGGATAATAAGTGGTCGCAGCGGCAGTGTCGGAGAGGCAATGAATAGGGAGCACGACCACCTGTTGCCTCTGGCGCGGGAAGGATTCCAGATTGCTGGGATTCACTTCCCGCAGGTTAATTCAAAGGGGACGGTAAAGGTGCTCACTAACTTCTACTCGGTCCCGGCAGCGGTAGGGGTGGAGGTGTGCGCGAAAGTCTACCCGGCTCATGTAGAGATCTGGCATCAGGGCAGGTGTATAGCCCGCCACGAGCGCTCATTTGGCCGGTACAGCCAAGTCCTGAATCTGGAACACTACCTTGAGGTGTTGTTGAAGAAGCCGGGGGCTTTAGCGGGCAGCACGGCACTTGAGCAATGGCGCACACAGGGACGATGGCCGGCAGACTACGACCGGTTCTGGGAGGAACTGCGGCAGCGGCACGGCAAACAGGACGGGACCCGTGTGATGGTTGAGATCCTCATGCTTGGGCAAAAGCATGGGTGGAGGAAACTCGAAGAAGCTGTGAGCCATGCGCTGGAACTGGGCTGCTTCGATGTGGGCGCCTTGCGATTGTTGCTGGAAAATGACGGCCATGAAGCGCTAAGGGCAGATTATGCACTGGAAATAGGGATTCTTAGCCGCTACGACCGCCCCCAGCCACAGATGAATGAGTATGACCGGTTGCTGCGCGAGTGGCCGGGGACGGAGGTAATGCAATGACTATCCCGTCCATGGAGTTACAGCAATCGACGATTGTCCGGTATGCCAAAGAGCTGCATCTTCCAACCGTTTGCGCTCAGTTTGCACGCCTTGCCGAGGAGGCGGCCAGACAGGGGCAAAGCCACCTGAGCTACCTTGAAGCCCTGCTTGAGGCCGAGGTGGAGGAAAGGGCGCGTAATGCCATTGCCCGGCGTGTTGTGGATGCTCATTTTCCAAAGGTGAAGACCCTGGATGAGTTTGAGTTTGAAAAGGCGCCTGCCGTGCCTGCGGCATTGATTCGAAACCTTGCCGACGGGGGTTATATCAAACGCAGCGAACCCGTCATCTTCCTGGGTGAGACAGGAACAGGAAAGAGCCATTTGGCAATTGGCTTGGCTGTGGCTGCGTGTCGGCAGAGAAAGCGGGTTCGGTTCACCACCGCTGCGGCGCTCGTCAATGATCTTATGGAAGCAAAAAACAAAAGCGAACTGAGTCGGATCACCAACCGCTGGACTCGTTATGAACTGATTGTCATTGACGAGATGGGCTATGTGGGAATACCGGAACCGGCAGCCGAGTTGCTCTTTCAGGTGATATCCGGGCGGGCGGAACGGGCAGCTGTGATCGTCACGACAAACCTGCCGTTTTCGGAATGGACCACGATGTTTCCAAATGCCAGGCTCTGCAAGGCGATATTGGATCGGCTGACAGACCAGGCGCACATCATTGAGACCGGAGACGAATCGTACCGGTTCAGAAGGACGATTGAGAAGAGGAAGGGCGTGAAGAAGTGATCGTTGGCAGAGTTCACCGTACCGCCGCTTTGAGCCGCCTCCGACGAGTCATGGGAGGACCCATTCTCGGCGGCTCTTCACGGCTCTGTCTGTAGGAAGTCCGTCATTAGAGCAGAGGAAAGATCAATGGACAGGGGTGGGCCAAATTAAAATATCAAAGTGGGCCAAATCGAGTTGACGAAACCAGTTGACCCGGCTCTCGACGGTCTGAATGTTGCTGAAGGGGTGATCCGGGAGGGCAAGAAGATGCTCTTTTTCTTCTTCAAAGAGTTCATTAACGGTTCTATCACGGCCCTGCAGCCGGTGGTCTCCATAAGCCAGGCAGTCCCGGAGCACTTGCTCGTTTAATTCTTCGATGGTTTGCGCCTTTGGGATCGGCACCAGGTAGTTTCGCCGAACATATCCGATGTTGCCTTCAACGCCCCCCTTTTCATGGGCGCTCGCCACATTGCAGAACCGAGCATGAAAGCTGTAATAACTATGAAACTTGCGGAAGCTCTCCTGCTCGATCCTTCCTTTCCCACGGAGCACTTTCTGGACCGCAGAGGTCAGATTGTCATAGACCAGCGTCTTGAAAACACCCCCGAAGAACGCAAAGGCATGCATGTGGGCATCAAAAAAAGCTTGCTGTCTCTCACAGGGATAAAACCGGACAAGGTGCTTGCCCGAAGACTTGGAACGCATAGAGAAAAACTTCAAGCGAAGCGGTTGTCCAGCGATAATGGCCAGTGCTCCTCCCCAATCGACCTCACCTTCCTGGCCGCAATCGGGATCGAGTGGGATGAAGGCTTTTGGAGCATTGACTCCCAGGTGAACCTTGGCCTTTCTCACATATCGCCGCACTGTGGACTCGCTTCCTTTGAACCCTTCCTCGGCAACTAACCTCTGAAAGACCCTTGCTGCAGTATGGCGTTGATTCTTCGGGGCCCTCTTATCAGCCTCAAGCCAGGAGTTGATGGTCTCAAGCAACGGCCCCAGCCTCGGATAGGGCTGAGCCTCTCTCTGGCTATATCCGCTGTACTCACCCCTTAAGACCTTGCGGATCGTCTTGCGATCATGGCCGGTTTCCCGCTCTATGGTGCGAATGCTCTTTCCGTAGACCCGGTGAGCCGTACGGACATACTCGTATTGATCCATACTGATCATCCCTCCAACCCTCCAGCGACACTCGCGATTTTTAGATCGCTTCGTGTTACCAGAAGTTCTGTGATGGGTGGGGGAATTTTGGACGCTCGTTTTTATCCAAAGCGGGGGAATTTTAGGTTATCAAAATCAGAGGTACCCATGAAAACGGTGGTGACGCTCTTGATCGCTTTGATTGTAATGATGCCCTATGGCGTGTTTGCCCAGCAGGAAAAAACTCAGCAGCCTGCTGCTACTCAGGCGCCTGCTGCTCAGCAGGAGGCCGCGGAAAAGCAGGCGCCAAAGAAGGAAGCGCCGAGCCCCGCAATGATGTGCTCCGGACCGATGATGGCGCACTACGAGAAGATGAAGGCTGAACACGAAAAGATGTGGAAGGAGATGGATGCCCGGCTTGACGCAAAAGTGGCCGCCATGGATGCCGCAAGGGGTCACAAAAAGGTGGAAGCCATGGCGTCTGTAATAAAAGAAATGGTCGCGCAGAGAAAAGAGATGCGCGAGCACATGATGAAGATGCAAGAGAAGTGGATGGAACATAGGATGGAACGTAGGATGGAACATAAGAAAGGTCATAAGGCAAAAGGCGAGAGTGAGTAAAGTGGGGTCGGTAAGGGAAAAGGCATGTAACGATTGAGGGTATGTACCAGGGAATCGATAATCATCCCCGATCGACGCCTTGCAGTTCCCGCTGGAAATTATTGGGCATGTTCACCGGCAGCCCGAAAAACGCTGAAAAAATGGATCGTTCCCAAATGGGGGCTCAGCCTTATCCCGAACCAAGGCCATATCTTAAAATCATAGAATCCTGGCTTGAAGCCGGCAAGGCCGCACCAGGAAATCAGCCTCATACGACAACAAGTATTGAGGACGGTCAGGAAGTTTGCCGGAACCCTCGGTCGGGAAGTTGACCAGGTGCAGTCGCGGACATAGCTCTACGTCATCGTTTGAACGATTGTTTGGAAGAAAAATGGTAACCAGGATTTCCTGGAGCCGGCGATGGGATTTGAACCCGCGACCTGCTGATTACGAATCAGCTGCTCTGCCACTGAGCTACGCCGGCTCACCACTGGGAGTGCTTGTACCACAAGGGCTTTTCAAAATCAACCCAACCGGGTCCGCGGCACGGACCCGCCTCATTCGGGCAGGATTAGCCGAGTGGCAAAGGTGACGGGGCGGGTACTTTACAGAACAGCAGGCAGTGAGCGGAAATCATCCGTTCACTGTTCGCCGGACTCGGGGGAAGAAGATTTTAGTTGACAATATGTAATTATCTGCATATATAGATGTTACGATAAATCGGTCCCGCAGCACCACGGGAGATCACTAAACCGGATTGATCAATTAAGACCATGACTGAACAAAACATTTCTCACTTGCTTGCCGATTCAGAACAGCTCCAGCGAGCGGCCGACATTCTAAGAACTGTCGCACACCCCGCAAGGCTCGAAATAATTAACTTGCTCGAAGCGGGAGAACAGCCTGTAACCAGGATATGCAAGTGGCTCGGCGCCTCCCAGCCCTGCATTTCACACCATCTGAGCCTGATGAAGGCAAAGGGAATTCTCTCGTCGAGAAGAAACGGCAGCCAGGTTCTCT
The DNA here is from genome assembly GCA_963805125.1 of uncultured delta proteobacterium. GTDB lineage: Bacteria > Desulfobacterota > Syntrophobacteria > Syntrophobacterales > Syntrophobacteraceae > SbD1. The sequence goes on from CAWDTD010000007.1 coordinate 637,985, forward strand.
ACTCGGTTGCCAATAAAAACGTGATCGAGGTGATCCAGTGTGTCCGCAGGCACGGGCAGGACCAGGAAGGCTGTGCGCCCGGGATCGCCCGCTAATGACGAAATCAAGAGGAGATAGAACCATGTCGAATTTAGCATCCCCGGAGGAAAAAATCGGTTCCAGCCCCCAACCTTCACCCGAGCGTCAATCCTGCACCTTTATCTGCAGCCGCGACACGCTGGACGGCGCTTACCCCGCCCTCATACTGGCGATAAACTCCAGAAGGCTGGGAATGGATGCCAGCATCTTCTATACTTTCATGGGAATCAACGTGATCCGCAAGGGCGGCACCGCCAGGTGCAAGTTCGTTCCCGGCGGAACAATGGGCGCGATCCCCGGTATGTCTGCCTTTGCGAGCTGGATGATGCGAAAAAAAATCAATGCGGCGGGTGTTCCGGCTCTGGACGAGCTGATGGAAGTTGCTCAACTGGAGGGAGTCAGGCTCGTCGCATGCAAAATGACTATCGATATGATGGGCCTGAAGCAGGATGATTTCATCAAGGGCATCGAAATCCAGACAGCCGAAGAATACATGAAACACGCGCGCAACAGCGATATCAACATGTTTACGTAACGCGCCCGGCGGCACCCCTGTCTCTGAGAACCCTGGACCGCGGGGGAACCATTCCACCAATCATTCCCCCGCACCCCGCAGAGCCTCGAGTTTTTTTTGCGACACTTGCGCCTGTTCCAACTGGTCGTGGACCGGACAGTTGGCAATCGCATCCTTCTTTTCCCCCATTTCCTGCCTGGTTCTGAAAATCCAGGAACTTGAATCGGAAAAGCAGTAGATCGCCAGTTCGCATTCTCTACATCGTTCCATTCTCGATATCCTCATGACCCCCGAGGGTCGCGATTTTCTTCACAACCGCTGTCTGCGGCAGTCTCACCGGATATCCGCCGAACATATTGGTCCCACTCGATGGGAAGCAGATACTTCTTGCGGCTGTTGCACTCCTTGCACGCCGGCACGCTATTGCCGCGGGTGGATTTCCCCCCGCGTATGAGCGCAACGATATGGTCCATAGTCAGTTCGGCGGGGGGTACCCTCTTATGGCAATAATAGCATACCCCTCTGGCGACCTGGCGCTTCCACCATTGCGTCCTGCGAAGCTCCCTGGCTTTTCCTTTTTCCTTTTGGAGCTGTTCGGGCGATACGCATACAACGAACGATTGCCGTTCTGTCTCCATGGGGTCTTGAACCTGCTGCCCCGTTCCTTATTCCCTGACCGACTTGATGGCCACATAGAAGGTGTTGGCGCCGCGTTTTACGAGCAGAAGCAGGGGTTCGCCTTTTTTCATCTTTTCTGTGGTCTGTTTCCAGTCGCGGACATTTTGAACCTTCTGCCGGTTCACTTCCTTTATGACGTCTCCCGCGCGCAGCCTGGCTTCCGCTCCCGGGGTCCCCGGGGCAAGTTCGGTTATAACAACCCCGGTTTCTTTCTCATCGAGGCCGAATTTCCGGGCCAGATCCGGTGTGAGGTTTTCAACCGTTATGCCCCAGGCGCGTTCCGATTTCCCAACGGCGCGTCCTTCCACCCCGGTCTCTTCGGGCATGGTCCCGATGGTCAATTTGATAGTGAGCGGCTTGCCGTTCCGAATGACCTCGAGGGTCTCCGTGCTCTCGGGTTTCATTGTCGCAACGGTGCGCGAAAGCTGGTTGGCGTTTTCGACCTCTTTCCCGTTAAGCGTCTGAATGATGTCGCCTCTTTTGAGACCGCCCTTTTCGGCAGGGCTGTCCGGAACTACGTCTGCTATGATTACGCCCTTTGTCACCTTGGTGCCGAAAGACTCTGCAAGCTCGGGCGTGATGTCCTGGATCATGATTCCGAGCCATCCCCGGATGACCTTTCCGGTTTTTAGCTGCCCGAGAATGTCCTTTGCCATATCGATCGGCGTGGCAAACCCGATCCCCTGGCCTTGGGCGACGATAGCCGTATTGATGCCGACCACTTCGCCGTTCATATTGAATAGCGGCCCCCCACTGTTGCCGGGGTTGATCGCCGCATCGGTCTGGAGAAAATCGTCATACTGGCCGGCCCCTATTACACGGCCTTTTGCGCTGATTATGCCGGCGGTAACGGTGTTGCCCAATCCGAAAGGGTTCCCCACGGCTATGACCCAGTCGCCGACTCGAATCGCCTCCGAGTCTCCAAGTTTTGCCGGTTTGGGCAATTTCCCCTTAACTTTTATCTGGATCAGGGCAATGTCCGTCTTCGGGTCACGCCCGACCACCGTGGCGTCATGTTCACGCCCATCGAGGGTTTTGATTTTGATCTCGTCGGCTTTTTCCACGACATGGTTGTTGGTGAGGATGAGCCCATCGTCACTGATTATGAAACCCGATCCCAGGGCGTGGGTTTTCATCTGCCCCTGAGGTATATCGCCGAAAAAGTGCTTCCACTGTTCGCCGAAAAATTCGTGGAAAGGCGAATTAGGCGCGAAGAAAGGCTGCATTGGATTTTCCTTGAGCGTCTGGGTGGTCGAAATGTTGACCACAGAGCCCTTGACCGACTCGACGAGGTCCGCGAACGATGCCGGCTGGAGGACCGCCGGGTAAGCGTTTGCACCATAAAGAAGAAAAACGGCCCAAAATAAGGCCACACAGCACGCAATTCTTGTGATGCCTGAAAGATTTCCCCTACGAATTCGCATGAAAGCTCCTTTCTGAGACTGTCTAAGCCTTGAAAATCCCTATAATAAGATAATAGTGCCATACTTTGTCAATAAAAAAGCTGCATCCCCGACCGCTAAGGCTGGTTTCTGTGTTTCCAGACCTCGCTCGAAAATGCTAAAATAATCATTAACCCGGCAGGATTGAAAATCAATCTTCATCAAAAAACAAGCTGCGAAGAAGGGCTTATGAAGGCAAAAAGAATGAATCTGATCGAAGCTTGCGACAAGGCTTGCGGCATCATTGTCCAGTCGCAGGAAATGGATACGCTTTACCGCAAAGGAATCCGGTGTCTCGGGGAGGATAAGCTGCGCAACGGCGTCATGATCCTTGCGGCGGAAGCGGTGTCCGACGAGAATTTGAGCGAGGAGGTTTTCGTTAGCGATGAAAACGTGGTCAGCTTTCTGTGCGGCGTTTGGATCCAGTTCCTGCTGGTCGAAGTGGCGGGGCTAAAGAAAGACAAGCTGAAACTCCTGGCCCGCAAAGCTTTCGGTGAAAGCCTGGAAAGCGGGCTGCTGCATTGATCCTCGTAAGTGTCCATCCGGAAACTTCTGATGAGACACTGACAGTTTCTGGTTCGGAAAGCAGGCTTACTCTGGTCATTCCTCTTACCGGCTTTAACCGGAAGATTTTCGTCCTGGCATGGAAAGAGCTTGCCCTGAGCCTGCCGCAGGGAGGGCTTGCGCGGAGGCGTACAAAAAATTCTCGACGCTCTGCGAGGTCCGAAAATTGACACAGCCGGCGCGGAAAAGGGCACTTTCCGGATGGAAACTAATGAACTCCAGCCTCGCACACCTACCGGCGGCTTTCCGATTCGGATTTTTTGACCCGGGGAAAAGGGATTTTTCGTTCTTGCCCGCCCACCCGCCCGCGAAGCGGGGCTGAGCTACAGGCTGCCCGGCTGGTGAGTCCTCGGGCCGCCTTCTCGCCCGAAATCCTCCACCAGGGTCTTTTCACTCGGCAGTTGGCTGAAAAATTTCCTTGCCTCAGCGAAACTGTGAAACGTGACACTGAGTGAGACGAACTCCCTGTCATGCTTATCCAGGCCGCTGGTTATCCGCTGTATCCGCACTGCCTCCGGCATGCCGGAGAGCACCGGGAGCAGGTCTCGTATGCCACGGTCGAGTACCTGGACCTGGAACGCAAGCGGATGGCGCCAGGGCGCACCGAGGTCCCAGTGGACCTCGAGCATCTGCTGCACCAGGAGCGAGTGTCTTTCGTGGAGGTCATGGCAGTCACGGTGGTGGAAAGTTACTCCCCTCTCGCTGAGGGTTGCGAGCACATGGTCCTGTCCGGGCAGGGGATTGCAGCAGCGCGCGAATTTGAAAACAGCCTTGTCCAGGCCGGAAACCGAAAGCGTGTTTTGCCCCAGACCTTCCGCCTCGCCCTGTTTCCTGGACTCATCGGGCCTTTGACCCTCGAGATAGTAGAGAACGAGATGCGGAGAAACAAGGTCCTGGCCTATATGCAGGTATAATTCCTGAAGGTCCTTGAGGTTGAGTATTTCCAGGATCAGCCGAATGTTTTCTCCCTCCAGCACGGAAGAGGAGAGTTTATGCCTCACGATTTCCTGGAGTAGAATGTCCTTGCCTGCCTGCTGCGCGAACCTCAGCCGTTTCTGATGCAGGCGTCTGTTGATGGCCGTGCGGGCTTTCGGGGTCTTGCAGAGCGCCTCCAGGTCGGTGTCCACATCAAGCGGTTCCGGCGAGGTGAGCACCTCGACCGTATCCCCATCTTTCAACCGTCCGGTGATCGGCGTCCATGTGGCGTTCACCAGCGCGCCCTCGCACTTGTCGCCCAGTTCGGAGTGGATGCGATAGGCAAAATCGAGTACGATGCTGCTCTTTGGAAGATAGTAAATGTCTCCGGCCGGGCTGTAGGTATAGATTTCTTCGGCTTCCGAGAGCCGTATCAGGGCCTTTCGATGTGCAGCGGCCCCCCCGTATTCGCCTATATCGCGCAACAGTTCGCTTATTTCCTGCCAGTGATCGTCGGTAAGCCCCTTTTGCGACTCCCACGCCCGAAGGATTCCCCCCATTGTCCAATTTTCCATCTCGACAGTGCGTATCTTGACGAGGTAATTGTTTCCGCTGAGATGAACTCGAGTGTGCAGGCTCCTATACCCGTTTGCCTTGGGATTGGCGATAAAATCCCGCAGACTCCGGGGAATCCCCGCAAGATTGTTGTTCACAAGACCGAGCACCTTGTAACACTCGGTGATTTCCCCGGTGTGGAGAATAACGGCAAAGTCGACGAAATTTTCAGGATAGCCAGGGTCCAGGCTCCGTTTCAGCGGGTTGTAATAGCTCCCGAGGCCCTTGGCCCGTGTTCGGATATCCACTGAGATCCCCGAGTCGGCGAGGATTTTCGAAAGGGAGGCCTCAAGACTTGCCACGGCCGGCGAGTTGCGCATATCCCGCATTAGATGCAGAATCTTCTTGCTCTTCTTTGGATAAAGAAAAGAGAGCGCCAGGTGGTAGAGTTCCCTTTTCAGGGGATACAGATTGAGGCGTGCCGCAATTGGGGCATACACGTCGATCGTTTCCTGGGCTATGCGCTGCCGCTTGGTCAGCGGAAGGTAGTGAAGCGTCCTCAGATTATGAAGGCGGTCAGCCAATTTTATGATCAGCACCTCGAGTCTGCGGCTGGCGCTGATGAATATCTTGCTGTGCGTGAGGTCTTTGAGGGAAGCCCGGTCCAGATGATACCTGGCCAGCTTTGTGACCCCGTCGACCAGTTCGGCGACTGTGGGTCCGAAGCGGCTTTCGACATCTTCGAGCGACATCCAGGGGACGTCCTCCACAACATCGTGCAAAAGGGCCGCCGCAAGCAGCGCCGGGTCTTTGAAGTGCATCTCCCTGGCCAGGATTTCGGCCACCGCGCACGGATGGCTTATGTAGGGCGCCCCGGATTTTCTCCGTTGACCGGCGTGCAGTTCGGAGGCAAACTCAAGGGCTTCGAAAAAAAGAGCGTTATCGGCGTTTGCGGGATCGAGGCTTTTGGACATGCGGGCTCGAAACTCGGCGAGATCGAAGAAGTGCGTCTCTGCGGCAATTACCGGAAACGTTAACCCCTGTTTTTCGTAAAGTTCGGTCTCAGCCATCTTGTCCACTTTTGAGCTTGATCGTCTTTTGCGCCATGGGACGCTTCCCCGATGAGGTTCGCAGGTCCAATGACCAGCCTCCACCTAATTTACCGATAATTCTACCAGATTGACAGGGAAAATTCATCCCGGCCGGACAATCGTGAATCTGCCCGCCGTGCGTGAAGCAAAAGGAGCGCAGCCTGAAGCACTACCGCTCCCCGCTCCCCGACCACGCTCTTCATGCTTGTTTTCTTTCGTCGCCGCTCTTTTTCCGGCCTTGAAAAGCATTTTTAAAGTTATAATGTGAATGTCCGGGATCGGAAGTGCGAAATGGCAGGCGTTCAGCTTGCGTATACCACGCAGGGCGTGGGGATTTACGTGGTGAAGCGATCGGCGTCCGCCCCCGAGGGATGCGCCCATTGGGGCTGCGGCTTTGCCGCCCCGGGGGCGATTTCTGTTTGGATTCTCGCTGTGGGGCCGCGCAATAATGACATCGCCCGATCGGCTGCTTAACATGTTAAATGAGTAGGATTTGGAGGCTTATGATGGAGTCTAACGAGTTTGTCGAGATCGGAGAAGTCTTCATTAAAACTGACAGGACTCAGGGAAATATGGTCATCCTGAAGCGGTCGGAAGACGACAGCCATTATTTTCTCATGTTCGTTGGCGACGCCGAAATTACTGCAATAGCGAAGGAAAAAGGTCTGGTCGAACCAAAGCGGCCTCTCACACACGACATTTACCTGACAATGTTGAGACGCGCCGGTGTGGTATTCGAAAAGATCGTGATCTCAGATATGCGCGAGAACACTTTCTACGCGAAAATACACGCTCGCATAAACAGCGAGGTGCTCGTCTTCGATGCCCGTCCGAGCGATGCCGTGGCGTTGGCCCTGCACGAGAAGTGCCCCATTTGGGTCCTTAAGAAGCTGCTCCGCGTCGAACTGACCCCCGAAGAAGTCCAGGAATTCGAGATGATCGTCAAGACTGTAAAGTTTTGATTTGCCTGGCGCAATAAGACGTGCGAAACTATTGTTTGACTTGCGGCGTCGTTTTGGATAGACACTGACATCCGCTCGGGCTCCGACCCTGACGATGCTGCAGAAACAACAAAAGCCGGTGCGGACCGGCTTTTGTTATTTTGGATGATTGACGCCTGGTAGACCCAAAAACTCGGAAATGAACTTCTGAGCCTCTCGCCAACCTGGAAGGAAATATCTTATGGCCATTACTTCTTCTTCAGCCACTTTTACCCGTTTTTTCGTACCCGAACTCGAAGTGGACGATTTCTGGAGCTTTGTGGATGAAAAGCTGCGGGGAGCAGCCTTTACCGAACCCGACGATTCTCAGATCGAGGCTGCCGGCTTCTCATCCTGGGAGGATTTTTTCGATCCGAATTTCTCCTACGGATCCTACCGGAAGGGCGAGTACGTAGCGTTCAATTTCCGGTTGGACCAAAAAAAGGTCCCCGGCATGGTGCTCAAACAGTTCGTGAGGCAATCCGTGCAAAAATACCGCGACGAGCACAACGGCAAATGGCCGAACCGGACCGAAAGGCAGCAAATCCAGGAAAGCATGCAGGAGTACCTGCTGAGCCGCGCTTTCCCTCAGCCGTGCGCATCCGAGGTGGTCTGGAACCCTGCGCGCAACTGGATGATCCTCGGCACGGCGGGCGCCAGGATGATGGAGGCGTTCCTGGAGTACTTCGAACGAAAGCTCCAACTCTATCCGGTTGCCCTCTATCATGCTCCATGGGCGCTTAACATGCTTCCGCTCGCCCCGGGCCAAAAGGACGTCCTGGGCTCCCTGGTTTCGCTCAAATCCCCGTCCGCTTTGAATGACGGGCGGTTTCTGGGCTCCGAGTTCCTCACCTGGGTGTGGTTTTATATCGAGCGGCTGGGGGGCTCGATTCAGGCGGGCGATAAGATAGCCGACATCCACCTGGGGGAGCGCATGGTGCTGGTCCTGCCGGGCGACAGGAAAGAACGGGTGATATGCACCACGCAGACGAATTTTCTCCACGAAGCCCGAACCGGGCTGCGCCAGGGCAAGGTGGTCGATGAGGCTCAACTTTTCCTTGTTATCGGCGAAAATGAATACCTTTTGACCCTGGACAGCTCACTGTGGGCCGTAAAAGGGTTCAAGACCCCCAGACAGCTCCCCGATTACGGCCGCGAAGACCCCGATGGCCGATTCCTCGAAAAGATGTATTTTATCGAGGAAGTGTTCTCGGCCCTGGACGCGCTCTACATGCGCTTTCTTGCCGAAAGGCTGACTCCGGGGTGGGAGACCGACACGCTTGCGCAACTTCAAAAGTGGATCGATGAGGGTTAAAAAACGGGTCACGGGTCACGGGTCACGGGTCACGGGTCACGGGTCACGGGTCACGGGTCACGGGTCACGGGTCGCGGGTTGCGGGTTATGAGTTGCGGGTTATGAGTTGCGGGTTGGCGGGTTGCGCGTTGCGGGTTAGTCTCTGTCCCCCTCTCCCGCTGGGAGAGGGCCGGGGTGAGGGCGTCCCCCTCTCCCTCCGGGAGAGGGCCGGGGTGAGGGCGTGAAGGAAAGAGCCAGAAGCCTTAGAAAGAACCTAACTGACGCCGAGAGAGCACTCTGGTATTATTTGCGGGACCATCGGATGGCAGGCTGCAAGTTTCGAAGGCAACATTCTATCGGTCCGTTCATCGTAGATTTCGTATGTATTGAACGGCGTCTTATCGTGGAGGTTGACGGCGGGCAGCATGCGAAGCAGGCTGAAGAGGACACGGGCCGCACGGAATATCTTGAGTCACAGGGTTTCAAGGTTAGTTAGATTTTGGAATAATGAGGTCCTGGGGCAAATGGATTCTGTTTTAGCGGTGATTTACAGGGCCGTCACCTCACACCCTCACCCCTGCCTCTCCCAAAGGGAGAGGGGGAGTGACGCAACCCGCAACCCGTAACCCGCAACCCGGGTAACTGATGGACCAGATCGGCTACGGCACTCTCACATACGTGATCCATGAACATTGGTTGAGCGCTTTTCTCATACTCGTCTCGCTGGCCACCATCTGCGTCGTCTTCGCGCTTCGCTGGTATGTGAGGCGGCGATTGCGGGAAATGCTCGAAAACCGGTTTGCCGAAGAGCACGAACTGGACCTTCTGCCGCCGCCGGGCGCTCTGGAACAGCAGGCGCTCGAGTTTATCGCCCGGATGCGGGAACAGGTTTGGGGGATTCCCGAAAGCGAGCTTCAGCTCGGATTTGACGTTTTCAATCAGCGCGCCCTGAATATCGTGCGCACGATCGGCGCCATCTATCACCCGGAAGCCGCTCAGCCTGAGTATGAAGCCTCGCTTTCGGACACCCTCGAACTGGTGAAGCGGGTTAGCAGCCGACTTGCCAGGCTCGCCTCCACCGTCCCGATAAAGTTTATAGGGGACCGCAAACTGAGCGATTTTCAACGCTACTACCAGGTTTATCTCAAGATTAACGAAAACCCGGTCTTGAGGCTTTTCAGGAAAAACCCGCATATCTATAAGGCGGCCAGGTTCGCCCTGAGTGTAAAAAACGTCGCCAATCCGCTTTACTGGGCCGGGCGGGAGCTTACGCGCGAGGGCTATTTCCTCGTTCTGAGATGGTTTTACCTGACCTTCACAAGCGAGATTGGCAAAGAAGCCATACGACTCTACAGTGGAAAACGCTTCCAGCATGAGGAAGACCGGGACGCTGCGCTCGTGTGCTATCGCCTGTTTCATACGATGCGAAAATGGAGCGGGCCGACCCCGGCTGAGTGGGCTGCATTCGTGCGCCTTGTCGCTGGCCATTCGGCCCTCGATTCCGACAGCAAACTGCATATCCTGGCAAGGTGCTCGGAGGACCGCCTTCCCGCGGACGTCGAAGAGCAGATGATAGCTACCAAATCGGGAATAAAATGGTATAAGAAGGGTCTCAAAACACTACTGGAGGCTGACGCGCGCTCATCTCCGGCAAAAGCGAAGCTGGTGGAAAAGGAAACCGCAGACCAGGACGCGGCCGGGTAGAACCGACGCGAGTGGTTCCGCTCAACCCGTATAAACGCTTGAACCAGCCAGGCCATTCAATCGGCCCGAAAAGACAAAAAGATATGAAACTGCCCCGCATACGACGATTCGGAGTTCTCGGCCTCTTACTGGCCGCTGTTTTGGTGTGTACTGTTTTTGGCTGCGGCTCGCCGGCCGCCGGCGAACCCGACGGCTTCCGCGGCATCAAGTGGGGGGCCGATGTCTCTTCGGTTTCCGGTCTCAGCCAAATTGCCGCTGACGGCAACCTCCTTTTGTACGAAAAGCGCGACGATCGGCTCCAAATGGGGGAAGTCACGCTCCAACAGGTAATATACGGTTTCTACAAGGGCCGCTTCTATATGGGGATGGTCTATTTCCCGGCCGTGGATTTCAAAAGAATCGAGGAAATGGTGACCCGCCAACTCGGTCAACCGGCCAACCCCGACAATACCCCTTCCAAACTTATATGGGACAGCGACAACGTCTCTGTGCTGCTCACTTTGGGCGACACCACCGATCAGGGACGCCTCGTCTACCTCTATAAGCCGATTCAACTGGAAGTCGAACTGAAAAAATAGTGGCGCTGGGACCGGCGGTGGGACCGCAGCCGGGATCTCGACCCTCCGCAAGGCGGCCCCGCGAGGTCTGGCCCGAGCCGCCGAAAGGCCTCGGGAGAGCCTGCCCCAGGGCTGTTTTGAGTCCGGCCCAAACTCGTCGAAGTGGCATAAAAGCGCGGTTGCACTTAGATTACATATAGTGAGAAAAGTTCCATGAACAAATCGTGAGTTGTGTGGGAGGTGTGAGATGGAGAAAAACATGTGCATTTTTGAGGGTAAAGAGCATTCGGATGGGTCTGAATTATGCGATGCTGTGAGGTGCATGGTTTGCAGGAATGGAGAATGGGTTGCAAGTTGGCTCTCTAACTTTGGGTTATAAGTCTGTCGAGTTTGCCACTGCTGTAAGGTAACCGTACAAGAGGACTTTGGTTCGAAGCCAAGGTCCTTTTCTTTTGCACCTCTAAATCGCCCGTCCCATTTCCACAAAGCTCGCTTTGCCCGGACCGGCGAAAAGATCAAGATTCCAGCGTCAAAAGCTCTCAAGTTCAAAACCGGCAAGACTCTCAGCGAAAAAGTCAAGTAGCGGAATTCTCCGCTTCTCTCCTGAACATCGACATCACAAGGGCATGATCGACCTTTCTACAGTCATTTCATTGCGAACCTTTATTAAAACGAATTGAAGGATTTAGGAATCGAGGGATTGAGGAGCCAGTGTTCGTCATCCCCGCAGGGAGCGTAGCGCGGTGTCATCCCGGCAGTACGTCATCCCGGCAGTGTTTTTGAGCCGGGATCCAGCCGGGATCCAGGGTTTTTCATGCTTTTCCGGAGCCCGGCGCCGGAGAGGCCGTGCAGCACATCGAGGATTCCCCTAAAGTCAACAGCATTGGCCCCGGGCCGGGCCCGACTTGGGCCGAACATGATCCGGGATGGCAGCAAAACCCGACTGGTCGTCAGCAACCTCTCATCTTATCCAACTCACTCGGTTCGAGGATCTTAGCCCGAGCCAACCCTCCTGATCCATGTGAAATGAGGCTCCGAAAAACCCGGCGCATTCGTATCATACGTTCTGTTAATGTCTGGCCTGCTCAGGCTCAAGGATTTGGCAAGGAAGGCTGAGGCGTCGGCGATCCTCTTCCACCTTGTCATACTGCTCCCACAGGTATTGCCGGAACCCATAGCGCCGCCAGATAAGGACGCATCGAACCAGGTGCTTCTTGATTGACTCTGCTACGATCCAATCTTATTTTACATTAGTTCGTGTTTTCGCATCAAGGTATGCATTTGCAAGTTCCACAAGCGCAGGTTGGTCTGCCTCATCTGCATCTTTTCCGAAGGGAACGAACCAATGACAATCGGTGCACAGACAAACCATGCTGCCCGAGTCGCTCAAGGCCCCGCTTCAGGACCACCTCAGGAATGTGAAAGCAATCCACGAGCGCGACTTGGCCGACGGCTGGGGCCGCATTCAACTGCCGAGCGCCCTGGATCGCAAATACCCCAACGCTCCGAATGACTGGCGCTGGCAATGGGTCTTCCCGCAGGAAAACCGGTGGAAGAACACGAAGACCGGCGAGGGAGGACGGCACCATACACATGAGACGATTCTTCAACGGGCAGTGAAGGAAGCCGTGCGCTAGGCCGAGGTGGTCAGGCACGTCGGCTGCCATACCTTCCGGAATTCCTTTGCCGCGCATTTGCTTGAGGCGGGCTACGGTATCCGTACTATCCAGGAACTCCTTGGGCATAAAGACGTCAGCACGACCATGATCTAAACTTATGTATTGAAAAAGGGAGGCCACCGGCGAAGAAGTCCGGTCGATGGATTGTTACCCGGTATATACAGTCTGTGTTTTCCGTTTTAGACAGACTGTATAATCATTGACGCATCAGTCAGTTCGAACCAGGAATACAAAAGGGCTATTACCATGAAAAAAGACGACCGCAAACCCACAACAACCGATGCTGGGATCCCCGTACCCAGCGACGAGTACTCGCTCACCGTGGGGCCCGATGGACCCATCCTGCTGCAGGACCACTACCTCATCGAGCAGATGGCCAACTTCAACCGGGAGCGGATTCCGGAGCGCCAGCCCCACGCGAAGGGTGCCGGGGCCTTCGGACACTTCGAGGTGACCAAAGATGTCAGCGCCTACACCAAGGCTGCGGTGTTCCAGCCGGGCACCAGGACGGACACGTTGATCCGGTTCTCCACGGTGGCCGGCGAGCGCGGCAGCCCCGACACCTGGCGTGACCCGCGTGGCTTCGCGCTGAAGTTCTACACCAGCGAAGGCAACTACGACATGGTGGGGAACAACACTCCGGTGTTCTTCGTACGTGACCCCATGAAGTTCCAGCACTTCATCCGCTCCCAGAAGCGCCGTGCGGACAACGGCCTGCGCGACAACGACATGCAGTGGGACTTCTGGACCCTGTCGCCCGAGTCGGCCCACCAGGTCACGTGGCTGATGGGTGACCGCGGGATCCCGAAGAACTGGCGGCACATGAACGGCTACTCGAGCCACACTTACATGTGGGTCAACGCCGACGGACGAGCGCTTCTGGGTGAAGTACCACTTCAAGACCGATCAGGGCATCGACTTCCTCACGCAGGAGGAGGCCGACCGGCTGGCCGGCGCTGACTCCGACTACCACCGGCGCGACCTGTTCGAGGCGATCAAGCGGGGGGATTACCCCAGTTGGACGCTGAAGATGCAGATCATGCCCTTCAAGGAAGCCGAGACCTACCGGTTCAACCCCTTCGACCTGACCAAGGTGTGGCCGCATGGTGACTATCCGCTGCACGAGGTCGGCCGGCTGACGCTGGACCGCAACCCGACCGACTTCCACACCGAGATCGAGCAGGCGGCGTTCGAACCGAACAACCTCGTGCCGGGGATCGGTGTCAGCCCGGACAAGATGTTGCTCGCCCGCCTCTTCTCCTACGCCGACGCCCACCGTGCCCGCCTGGGGGTCAACTACAAGCAGATCCCGGTCAACCGGCCAAAGGCGCCGGTGCACAGCTACAGCAAGGACGGGGCGATGCGGGTCCAGAACGTGTCCGACCCCGTGTACGCACCGAACTCGAAGGGCGGCCCGCAGGCTGACGGTAAGCGCTATCCCGAGGTAGCGATCTGGAAGGCCAGCGGCGAGTTCATCCGCGCCGCCTACACCCTGCGCAAGGACGACGACGACTTCGGCCAGGCCGGCACCTTGGTGCGCAAGGTCATGGACGATGCGCAGCGCGACCGGCTGGTGTCCAACGTCGTCGGACACCTCAAGAACGGCGTGTCCGAGCCCGTGCTGCAGCGTGCGTTCGAATACTGGCGCAACATCGACAAGAAAATCGGCGACCGTATCGCCAAGGGCGTGAAAGGCGGCTGATCGCTCCGAAGTCCTTGCTGGCCCGCCATTCAAGGCGCTGGCGGGCCAGAACGGACATCTGAGTCCCCACCGCCTAATGATCCAGGGAAAACCACTAATGATTCGTCTGCTCGCCATATCATCGCTATTCATCTGAATTTACTTTGGGCCGGGGTGAACGCAAATTCCGGTAACGAGGCTGAAAAGGCTGTAAGGCCCAAGACAGAGGCAACTAATGAAAAATCTCCCCGGACTTCTTTTAGATCTGAGCGAGGCAAAAAGATGTCAGTCTGCTTTTCAGCGTGATTATGAACCCGAGGTGATTGTCCGATTGGAATGAACTCAGGCAAGGGCGGCGCCCGGTGGTGCTCCCTTGCCCCTGCGCACAGATGAAAGGAGAATAAGGCGTTATGAGCGAAAAAACAGGCAGTGGTTGTGTGGAACCCGCAAAAGGCCCCCTGACCGGCGCTTCGGAGACGGCCCCGGCTGTCGGAAATGTCACAATTCCGGGCGTCATAAGCGCCAGGGTTGGCCGGCCCGCCCCGGATTTCGAAGCTTCGGCATTCGTGGACGGAGGCTTTAAGAATGTCAAGCTCTCGGATTATCGAGGCAAGTGGGTAGTCTTGTGCTTCTACCCCGGCGACTTCACTTTTGTCTGACCCACAGAGCTGACGGCAGTTGCCGTCAAGTACCCCGAACTTCAAAAAATGGGCGTCGAGATCCTCTCGATTAGCACCGACAGCCGCTTCTCTCACAAGATATGGCAGGCCGAGGAACTGACGAAAATGGTGCCCAAAGGAGTGCCCTACCCGATGCTCTCCGACCCCGGAGGCGCCATCGGCAAGGTGTACGGCGTCTACGACGAAGGTGCCGGCGTGGATTTTCGAGGCCGCTTCCTGATTGACCCGGACGGAGTCATTCAGGCCATGGAGATACTTACGCCCCCGGTGGGGCGTCACGTGGCCGAACTTATGCGGCAGATCAAAGCCTTTCAGCACGTCAGAGAAACTGAGGAGGCGACTCCTTCGGGCTGGAAGCCAGGCAAGCCGACCCTCAAGCCGGGTCCGGATTTGGTGGGCATGGTGTGGCAATGCTGGAAACCCGAGATGGCGGAGGACTAAGGCACTTGGTGAAGGGGCCTTATGACTTACATGGGCATGATGGCCCCTTGCCCCTCAACACGCCCCGTGGCCATATACCTCAGGCGGATTTTTGAAGTGTAGAGAGGGGTACGGAATGGAAAATATGACAAGGAAAAAAATGTACGACGTTGCGGTCATCGGGGTGGGACCGGCAGGATTGTCCGCACTGGTGTATTTGCTCGAAGCCCATCTTGATGTGATTGCCGTTGGTCCCGAAGTTGGAGGTCAGATAAACGATACTCCCGAGATCACCAATTGGCCGTTTATTCCTGCCGTATCGGGAGAAGCGTTCCAGAAAGAAATGCTGGCATTCTTTGAAAACCTGGAAAGAAAATTTCCTGAATACCTCACTAGACTGACGGGTTCCGTCATCTCGACGGCGGAAGCAGCGGGGAATATGTACAAAGTCACGGCGCAGACCATCGATGGGGGCATAGTGTTTTTCTCAAGGGCGCTCATCATTGCAACTGGCGCGACGCGCAAGAATTTGCCCGTCCCTGGCGCGAAAGAGCTGAAAGGCAAGGGTATCGCGTTTTGCGGAACATGCGATGCTCCATTCTTCAAAGACGATCGAGTCGCCGTGATCGGCGGTGGGAATACGGCATTGGAGAACATTCTTACGCTCACAAAATATGCCAAAGAAGTGATCGCCGTGATCGTTACCAATGATTTTACAGGCAACCCGGATCTCATAGAGCGAATTACGAAGCTTCCCAATGTGAAGATTATCAGAAACACGGAAGTGCTCGAAGTCATCGGCAACGCGACGGTTACAGGAATCAAGCTCAGGGACCTGAAAATCGGCAGGGAATGGGAACAAAGTGTTGAGGGCGTATTCCCAAGCATAGGCGCCACGGTCAATTCACAACCGTTCACCGATTTGGTTGAAACCAACAAGTATGGTGAAATTACGGTGGGAGTGCTCGGTGAAACTTCTGCCAACGGAGTTTGGGCAGTAGGAGACGTAACCAACATTCCGTTCAAGCAGATCGGCGTTGCTACCGGACAAGGGATAACAGCAGCACTGAGCGCCATCGGATACGTTGAATCACTGCCTTCCGTAAGTCCGTGTGAGGAATGTGCCGAAGGAAGTCCAAGTTTAAGAGAAAAAATCCTCACAAGGCAAAAAAAAGAGGAAGAATTCATATATCCTGACGTTACAGATGAGCAGTTTTTCAGAGAAGTGCTCACGCGAGCCGGTGACACGCTTCTCATGGTCAGGATCGAAGGATGCGGCGACTGCAAGGCCGCCCGGCCGCACTTTTTTGAAGCGCAGAAACAAAATCCCTCGATGCGCTTCATTACTATCGAATGGGAGAAGAATCCCGAAGTCATGAACTGGCTAAACGCGCGCGAGAAGGTCAGGGCCGCGCCGACCTTCGTAAAGATACACTCAGGCGTTGAAGCCGGCAGGAGAGTGGATATGGAGCGGCCAAAGGAGATGATCGAAGCTCTGACACGTTAGAGAGGTTTCGAGGCTTTTGTGAAAGAATAGGGTCAGGCCTTGAAAAAGGAAAAATTGGGGAGGTGGATCGTCATGAAACTCCTGAGTGAAATGATGGCGAGCGTCTCGCCTGCCAACAGTCCAGAGGTCCTTGCCATCTTGAGTGAAGGCCGGTCAAGCAGCTTGAAAAATTTACAAATCCCTTTTTCAAGGCCTGACACCTCGTTTTATTGCTCGTTTTATTGTTTCACACTCGTTTTATGACCCCTCGTTTTATGCAAATTCCTTTTTCAAGGCCTGACCCTTGTTTCACTGTTCGCATAAAGCCATAATGCCGAGCCAGTTCTTCATGTCCCTTTGGGACACCCGGAAACCATGAAAAACCGTGCCTGTAGGGCCGAGACCGCGCTACGCTCCCGGGGCCTTGCCCGCGATGAAGAACTGTAGGAGCGCGCCTTGCGCGCGATCAACTTTTCGAAGCAGTGTTCGTCATCCCGGCAGGGAGCGTAGCGCGGTGTCATCCCCGCAGTACGTCATCCCGGCAACGTCTTTGAGCCGGGATCCAGAGCCGGGATCCAGCCGAAATCCAGGGTTTTTTCAAGTGCTTCTGGCCCCCGGTTTTCGAGGCTGCGTCCTAAACGCGATATGTTTCGTATTTCCCCCCCTTTCCTGGCGCCTGTCCCCGACTACAATCCGGGAGGGGGCCGGGGGGGGGGATTTTACCGGCCTGTTGCCTAAAAGGTTTTTGAAACAGCCAAATATCTCCAACCAGGCGATATGGCCTGAAGGGGTTTGTAAAAGAAACATAATAGCCGGGAAAATGACCCCACCCGAGTAATCAAAGCGATTGTGCGTGCCACCCCATAAGGGGGTTTCCCCCTTTTTGGCATTGCCATTGCCACTGCCTTGGCAATGCCTGGCTCTTTGACATATCGAACAAGAATCAGAATGTTCTGAATGGCGGCTGTGAGGTACTCCTGGATCTGTACTCTCCACAGCCTTCTCCAGCGGGCTCGTTTGAACCCCAGTGGCACGGCCCTGGCAAAGCTTCTTTCCATAAGGTGCTTGCGAGTCCTTATGTCCCTTCTGGACGCGGGCTTCCGTGCCTTTTCGCGCATATACTCAATTTCGTCATATCTGAGATGGCGCTGTATGGTTCTGCCCTTCCTGGAGGCTGTGGTGCACCGATGGCGAAGCGAGCATGCTTTGCAGACCTTCGTTAAACACCGGTATTCGAAGGCGGTATTTTTTTTGCTGTATTTTCTACAACTTAGCAGGTTTCCCGCAGGACACAGGTAGGTGTCATCCTGCGGATTGTAGCTAAACAACTCATCAGAGAAGATGCCCTTTTTCTTGTGGGTGGTATTAAGTGAAGGGATGTGAGCCTCTATGCACCGATCATGGCACTCAAGATAGTTTTGGGCAGTTCCATACTGAGAGTCTGCGACCACCACCCGGGCCTGTCTCCGAGTGTTTTGGCCGTGTTCATCAATGAGCTCGGAGAGCATATGGCCCTCGTTGACATCTCCGGGGGTAACTTCGGCAGCGGTTATGACTTCAGATTTGACATCAACTGCCCGGTGGACCTTGTAGGAAGGCTTGGCAGGCCCCCTTTTGTGGCGGACAATCGCGGCATCGGGATCGGTTGTGGACATACGGGTACTGTTGACCAGTCTGCGATCCTCACCCCCTTGGCAGTCATCGTCGAGCCGGGTCTCGAGTTCGCGAAAACTGTGCCTGACGCGTCGCCTCAGGCCTTTGGTCTTAACTATGGAGTTTCTTGAGGCATCGGCCTGGATGAGGCTTGCATCCAGGAAGATCTTCGATCCATCGATAAGGCCCGCCTCAATGCATTGCCAGACGATTCTTTCAAAGAAGCTCTTAAAGGCGGCGCTTCCCCATCGGGCTCTGGCCTTGCTTAGCACACTATGGTCGGGGACCGGCTCGTCAAGGTCCCAACCAAGAAACCAAGCCCAGTCGATCCTCTCGGGGATAGTGGCCATCAGCTCACGCTCAGATCGGACGTTATAGAGAATCAGCAGGAGCATCAATTTGAGGATAACCGGAGGGGGAACCGAGACATTGCCGTTTACCCCGTAGCTCTCCGCGACCTCTTTGTAGGTGAAATCAAAGTCGATTAGGTCCTTGATTTTGCGCAGGGGGTGATCCGAGCGCACCCTCTTGTCAAGGCAAAATCCGTGGTAGAACAGTTTGACTTGTTGGCCTCTGGCTTGGCGACCCATCATGGCAACCGACTCCTAGTTAAAATGATGGGCCAATTTACCACAATGACTAACACTTACAACAACTTAATCGCTTTTCTATCACTAAATTAGAGCTGCGGGGGAAGTATTTGGGCAACAGGCCGTTACTCCTCCCCCCTTTTCCAAAGGGGGGCTGGGGGGATTTTGATTATCCGACCGTATATAAGTCATTAAAATCCCGGTCCATCCCTCTTTAGAAGAGGGGCAAGCACAATCTGGCCCCATCGCTTGTGCCCGACCATTTCTGAATTGCGACACAGCCTCTTTCCTCGGGGGGATGGCGCAGCACATCGAGGATTTCCCTAAAGTCAACAGCATTGGCCCCGGGCCGGGTCCGGGACCCGGTCCGAACCCCTGATAAAGCCCACTTCCGGGGCAGGCTCTTATCCGGGATGGCAGCAAAACCTGGCTGGTCGTCAGTAACCCCTCATCTTATCCAACTCACTCGATTCGAGGATTTTAGCTCAAGCCAGCCCTCCTGATCCATGTGAGATGAGGCCCCGAAAAACCCAGCGCATTCGTATCATATGTTCTGTTAATCTCTGGCCTGCTCAGGCTCAAAGAGTTGGCAAGCTGTACGAATTAAGCGGTAATGAAATCCGGCAGGTTAAACCTCACCGTGCGAATTCAGCGTTAGTCGCCACAGCAACCTTTTGGGGGCGGTCACTCTATAGACTCTGCAAAGTGCTTCCCGCAGAGTTTATTCTCACCTCTACCGAGTGTTCCCGATGGTCGTCAACAAGGGGAACAGCCTTGTCGTGTTGCTCGACGCCATCAACTGTTACACCCATTTCATCACTACCTGTCTGCGTTTGTAGAACAGCAATGTGGTAGACCGTCTCGCGATACCGGTAGTGCATCTTGAACCCCGCCCAATCCGCAGGAAGGCACGGCGTAAAACGCAGTTTATCGATTTCAAGTCTGAGCCCCAGGAGTGATTCCACGATCAGCCGGTACATCCAGCCGGCAGACCCCGTGTACCACGTCCATCCGCCTCGGCCGGTATGCGGTGGTACTGCATAGACATCGGCCGCTACGACGTAGGGCTCCACTTTGTAGGTGGCGGTCTCCTCGGTCGATCTTGCATGGTTCACAGGGTTGATCATGTTAAAGATCTCCCACGCGCGCCGGTTGTCCCGCAAGCTAGCGAAAGCCATTGCCGCCCAAATGGCTGCATGCGTGTACTGCCCGCCGTTTTCTCTCACGCCGGGGACATACCCTTTAATATAGCCGGGATTCAACTCCGACTTGTCGAAGGGCGGATCCAGGAGTTGGATCAATCCATGCTCGCGGCGAACTAGGCGCTGATCCAATGCTTCCATGGCCATGCGCGAACGTTTGGCGTCCCCCCACCGGATAGAACAGACCAGCTTTGCGAAATCGAATCAATCTGGCATTCGGGGTTAACTGACGATCCAAGCGGCGACCCGTCGTCGAAGTAAGCGCGGCGATACCACTCGCCGTCCCAGCCATGCTTTTCGATATTGCGGCGCAGTTCGGCCGCCTCTGTTTCGCAACGTTCGGCGAAAAATATGTCACCGCGCGTGCGGGCAACCTTAGTGAATTGCATGAGCACTTCATAAAGAAAAAATCCCAACCATATACTTTCGCCTTTGCCGCGGATGCCCACCATG
>CAWDTD010000008.1:0-84581 GCA_963805125.1 uncultured delta proteobacterium
GAAGCTCCAGAAAATCCCGGCAGTAAGTCAGAAAGCTCCTCATGGCAAAGACGACGCTTGCGATCCGGGCCTAGCCGACTCCCTGCACAGGCATTCTGGACGGATATTCTGGATTGACGTTGCCATGGTGAAGTCGTATGCTGCTGGCGTTGTTTTGGTCTCAGCACAGATAGGCAAATTTGCACACAAAGAGGTGTTTCTCATGCGAATAAGCCGGATCGTCATACGAAATTTTCGTTCGTTCAAACACCTGTTATTCAAACACCCACCTATAATAACCCGGACTGGCTTATAATCCACGCTTCGCCCGCATGGTCGATGCCTTTTTGCCAATAAAACGATAATGAAGGAGCTCCCCAATGCCTAAAAAACTCATCGAGATCGCATCAGAAATCGTCCAGACACAGGTTTCCCGCACCCCAATGACCACCGCCGATATCAGCTCATCTCTTCGGCAGGTCTTCAGCACTCTCCATGAACTGCAAAGGGCTCGAGGCCGGGGAGATCGAGCTACCCAAAACACAAGAACCGGCGCCGGCCAAAGCACTCACACCACAGGATTCCATCCAAAAAGACAAAGTAATCTGTCTCGAATGCGGCGCTGAGATGAAGCAGATCACACAGAAACATCTGGCGGGCCACGGCATGGATCGCAAAGAGTACAAGAAGAAGTACGGTTTCACAATGCGGACTCCTCTGTCGGCGAAATCTGTGACCAAGGCCAGACAGAAAGCCGCAAAAAAGAGAGGACTGCCGGAAAATCTGCAAAAGTATATGGAGGCAAGAAGGCAGGAGAAAGCCGAAGCGTCAAAACCGGCGGTCACAGAGACAGTTACGGCCAGCAAACCCGTGGCTGCCAAAGCAATTCAAAAAGGACTCCAAAGGGAAAAAGCCGCACTGACACCGGAGAATTCAATTCAAAATGAGAAGGTAATCTGTCTGGAATGCGGCGCCGAATTCAAACAGCTTACGCAAAAGCACCTGGTCTCCCATGGCATGGATCAGAAAGCATACAGGAAGAAATATGGTTTCTCGATGCAAACACCGCTGGCCGCAAAGTCTTTGATCCTGGCCAGACAGGAAGCTGCGGGGAAGAGAGGGTTGCCGGAGAAGCTCAAGGAATATCAGGAGAAGAGAAGACAGGCAAAGGCTGAAGCCACTACCCAAGCGGTAACTGAAAAAGCGGCAAACACCAAGCCGAATCAGACGAAACTTCGGAAGAAGAAGGTCGCATAATCATGGCCGAAACGCAAAAGCGGTCTCATTGACATATAAGTTCAATGTTCACTGGGAGACGGTACAGTTTTGCGGGCAATTGGGTTGCTCCAGAAATGTTTTCATGCAGAATCCGGCGCCAAAATGCTGCTTTGATACATGCCGAACAACTTGATTACTATTCCGGCTCAACTGTCAACTCAAGGAGGCAAATGCCATGAGTGAACAGAACATGTTAGACAAGACCTTTCAAATCATAATGAAACGAATGGTGGACACTGGTCTGGCTCCTCACTACACCGAAATTGCCAGCGAGTTAGGCCTTAGCATGGAAGAGGGCCGAAAGGCCGTACACGACCTGTTTGCAGCAGGTATTCCAGGATGGCTATTTCCCAATACAAGTTTGATTACCTCTTTCGCCCCGTTCAACAACCTGCCCACTCAGTACAGGATTAGCGTGGATGGCCGGCAGAAGTGGTTCGGCCAGTGAGGTTTTGAATCGCTGGCGGTCTGCTGGCTTTTTCCAGGTAAGACGGTTCGTGTCGATTGCCCTTGTCTCGACTGTGCACTCCCCATTAGTATAGAAATTCGAGATGGGAGCATACTTCATGCCGATCCGGAAGGCATTACCGCCTATGTGGCGGTTCCTTTTTACCAATGGTGGGACAACCTCCCGTATGCCTGAAGCACAATGAATCTCTTCCGGTCGGAAGATCATATCCGCAATTGGGCGCAATTCAAAGAAGGTACTGAGGAAGGGATAATACCTCTTCAAAATTTGTTGAAACTCTTCTCAGTGACTTATTTCCGCAAACGTCTCGACCCAGATTGGGTGTCCCGAAGTCGAGAATACAGGAAGGAATTGGTCGCAACGCTCGTCGAAATAGGTAAAACCGGCCAGTTCTGGCGTAGACCGAAATAAGGAAATAAGAGAGGCGACTCTCCGTAAGCTTTCTGCTGAACTGGAGATTGCAAATGAATCGGCTCGAGGAATTCCTGGGTAAGGCTTGCGATGGATGCCTTCTATGTCAATACGCTAGAGAGAACCCTGAAACTATAACGGGAAGGATCATGGCATGGCATGGTAAATGGTGCCCGGCTTGGAAGGCACAGCAAAAGATTGAACATGAGCGGCAGCAAGTAGCGAAGAGGCAGCGTAACTCAAGGAAGGAATTTGGGAAGAAAAGGTGAAAATCTACTTCGCAGGACCACTATTTTCCGAAGCTGAACGAGACTGGATTCGGAAGGTAAAGGAGGAAATCGAAGTCATGGCTGAATCACAAGGCAACCAGGTCAACGTAATCTGGCCCTACGATCTCATCACCCAATCCGAAATTAATTCCCTTGGCGCAAAGGCCAAACAGGAAATCTTCTCCCGCTGCAATCCCATCTCGATGATACCGACCTCCTAATCGCCCTTCTCTATGGCTCTCAGGTGGATGATGGTACCGCATGGGAGATCGGGTATTTTTACGCCAAAAAATCACCCGAACAGCGAATCATCGGGGTTCGCACTGATTTCCACAGAGCGGAAGAGAGTGAAGGCGCCGTAGTGAATCCGATGATCGAGTGTTCGTGTGATAGGATTGTGCGGAGCAGGGAGGAGCTATTGGAAGTGATTTCTGATCTCTTCTGATTTATGGCTGCCTGGCGATCAGCGCCACACTTTTGAAAAATCGGACAAGCTGATCAGGCGGCACGCCAGATTCCGGGTATTTCTCTGCCGCACCCGGCGCATTTGCCCTCTTTGAGAGAAATGGAAGTTACGCTGAATCCTTTACGGGTGATTACCGGCTTTTTGCACCCCGGGCAGACTGTATTCTCCGCCGGGTGGCCGGGAATATTACCGATATATACGGAGTTGAGGCCCTCGTCTTTGGCCTTCTTCCAGGCCGCCTCCAGGGTAGATAGGGGAGTAGGTTCGATAATTTTGAGTTTGTACAGAGGATAGAACCGTGTGAAGTGGAGGGGCACATCCGGTTCCAGTTCATCCCTGATCCACCTGCTCATTGCCCCGATTTGATCAGTATCGTCATTTTTGCCGGGAATCAGCAGATTCACTATTTCGGTGTGGATTCCCCGGAGCTTCAGGTATTTGAGTGTCTCCAGAACGGGTCCGAGAGTCCCCTCGGTAATTTCCCTGTAAAATGTTTCGGTAAAACTCTTCAGATCGATACAGGCCGCATCCAGGCAGCCACTGAGGTCCTCGAGCGGCTTCGGGTTTACATAGCCGTTTGAGTGCATGACATTCAGGATTTTGTTTTTCCTGGCCAGCTTTCCGACTTCAATCATGTATTCCATGAAAACGGTGGGCTCGACGTAAGTGGAGGCTATCGAGGCGCATTCAAAACGGGAGGCGCTGCTGACCACCTGCTCGGGAGACAGCTCGTAGTTCAGGGTGTCGTCCGGGCTGGCCTGCGAAATTTCCCAATTTTGACAGTATTTGCAGTCGAAGTTGCACCCGGCTGTAGCAATGGAAAACGACCGAGTGGATGGCAGCACGTGGTAAAAGGGCTTCTTTTCCACCGGGTCAACGTGCACTGCGCAGGGATTTCCAAAAACAAGGGAATAATACTTCCCGTCCCTATTTTCCCTGACCCGGCAATATCCGCGCTCTCCGTCCCCGGTCTCGCACTGTCGCGGGCAAAGCTCGCAACGCACGCGTTTATCAGCAAGCGGAGTAAAGTAGGGTGAGAGCCTCCGCCCGAGCAGCCCTTTCCTGATTTCCTGGGCGTCGGACCGGGAGGCCAGAGCGCTCAATGAAAAGACCTGCGACCCTGCGCATAGCAGGGCGCAACGGAAACAACCGTTCAGAAAGCTCCGCCTGTCCAAATTGCAGGGACTGGCAGCGCTATTTTTTGCATCCATTTTGTCTCCGCATTCCTGTAAACGCTCACCGCAGTGCAGGTCGAACCACCTCGCGGAGCGTGGAAATAATGAAAGAACTCGTTCGTTCCTCTCCATTACTTCGATCCTCAGTAAAAGATCCTCCACAATCTCAGCGGTGAACCATTACGATCTTTCTTCTCATACTCTTCGGAGATCGCCTCAAATCCTTCATGCCGCGCACACTTCACCTTTGGGCCGCTGCCAGAGGCGGAAGCAGAGGTTTAGACCTGAAACCGTGAGAAACTGACAGCGACAGTGGCCCTTTAGTCAGGCCCTTTAATCAATAATAATAGGGACCGTAACCGCCATTATAATACGGCGCGTAAGGATAATATCCTCCATAATAATAAGGGGAGTACCCCCCGTAATACGGGTAGCCCCAGTAGGGGCGCCAGCCATGACCGCCATAATACCCGCGGCCGCCATAATACCCGTGACCACCGTAATGCCTGTGGCCCCCGTAATGCCTGTGGCCACCTCTGTACGAATAACAGGGCGATGCAAACATCAGGGCAGCAACTACCACCAGGACCACCGAAAAGACCTTAAATAAGCGCTTCATGGCTTTTCTCCTTGAAACTGGCCGTTTTTCGGCATTCGAGCATAAACGCCTCACGGTTCGGGACAAGCACGGCAAAAGGACCGAGAGGAAAGTCCCCCAAAGTTGCCCCTATCATCTCAACGTCTATTCAATACCGCCTGCGTCGGGCGCTTGGCCCCTGTGAGGTTTAAACTCCGTGGCGGGAACTGCTCACCCGGTTCAGGCGCTAAATTGCCCTCTCTACCGCCAAAGACGTATGGCTTGGAACTTTTGTCTACGCTGATTGGCCGGAATTTGCCTACCTTTGATCGGTTTGATTTTTCTTCGGTTGAGACGGGTTCGGAATGCGCACTCCTCAGTCAACTTCCCCATTCATTTCAGCCCGCAAAACGTCGGAGCATTTAAATGTTACCACTTTCCTCGCCGGCAGAGTCATCGCCTTACCCGTCTGTGGATTCATCCCTTTACGCTGATGTCTTTCCTTCACTGAAAATTTTCCGAACCCGCTGATGAGAACGTCTTCGCCGTTTTGAAGGGACTCTTTAATCAACTCGAAAAGGGTCTCGATGATCTGTGCTGACTCGGTCTTGGTGAAAACCCCTTCTTCATTAACTGCAAGAATCGCGAATTTCCCGATGGACAGCAGAGCCCTTTTGTTTCATACTTCAGAATAGCAATGCTTGACCACAAAGATAATGTGAGGAGGAGGGGATTATGATCAGGTTCGCTCTCGTAGTCGTTTTGATCACAGCTTTTTTTGCATCCACAGTCATTCCCGCTGCGGCCGAAAACGTTATCAATGCCTGCGTTAACAAGAAAACAGGTGCTGTGCGCATCGTCAGTCAACCTGGTAAATGCAAACGCGCCGAAGATCCACTGTCATGGAATCAGACAGGGCCTCCGGGTGAGCAGGGACCTGCCGGACCACTTGGGGCAAAAGGTGAGCAAGGCCCCGCTGGGCCGCCTGGACCTCAGGGTGAGCAAGGCCCCGCTGGCCCTGCCGGCTCCAAATAGAATCGGTGTTCGCCCTCTGAATCCGGTGGCATGCTTTTTTTTGTGATGCAAACGGAGGATTATTAATATCAGTAACCCACCGCGCGGGCATCAGTATGTCATTTTCCGACCAAGGTTCGCTTCCGGACGGCTCGGATTAGCACCGCCTGAGGCGAATGTAATCGCCATCTTCATTCACCCTGCTCATTCATTGCAGCCCGCAGAACGTTGGAGCACTTGAATGTCACCACTTTCCTCGGCGGCAGAGTAATCGGCTTCCCAGTCTGGGGATTTCTGCCTCTACGTCCATGCTTCTCTTTCACCGAAAATTTCCCGAATCCGCTGACGAGCACCTCTTCACCGTTTTCCAAGGACTGTTTAATCAGTTCGAAAAGGGTGTCGATGATCTGGGCCGACTCAGTCTTGGTGAAAATGTTTTTGGCGAAAAGTGCTTCCACGATATTGGCTTTGGTGAGAGTCATTCATTGCTCCAACGCTTGAATATGGGCAAATGGGGGATGACGGATGATACCGCACTGGATCTCCGGAGGCAAGGACAGAGCAGGCTGTCGGTTAACTTGGGGAAAATCAATCGATGATTTGCCACCCAAGGCTTCTGGGGAAAACCTGGGGCTTTATTTTTTAGAATCGCAAGAAAAATCTTATTGCTAATTTCGATTGCTCATCCGATCAACGATCCGCCTGGGCAAATACCCAGCACTGATGAGCAGCCATCCAGAATTTTTGCCCTGTTCGGCCCAATGAGCAGTATCATTTGGACACTCAAACTCAAAGTCCTGACACTCGGAACAAGAAAACCCCTGCCATCCTTTCGAGAGACAAATTTCAAGGCATTCCGAGTAGCGCGAGCACAAAACCCGTCTTTCAACCTCACTTGGTCGATTTACTGCCTGAGCCGGCATAGGATTCAACATAAGACACCTCCAGAATGCACTGCTAATTATTATTTCGGCAAAGGTCGTCTCGTTCTCAAGCTAAAATTTCAGGATTTTATTTCGCGCGCGTAATTTCCGGATGCAAGGGAAAGGCAATCCACTTGACTTCGAGATCGTATGTTTGTTTGAGTTTTTCAATACGCCCGATAAAGAGGTTGCGCTGACCGCTAAGGCTTGTCCATACTGTGGAGCGAAATCCCGATCCAATCTGAAGATTTTATCAGTAGTCTTCTTGTGTTATCGTAATACAGTTTTCACCTTTGCGATGACAATCCAGATTTCCATTTTGACCGTCCAGCCCGCATGCTGCAAAGGATCTGGACCGCAGCGGAGGAGACCATGAGGCTCAAAGACAGGATCGCCCTGATTACCGGGGCGAGCAGAGGCATTGGCAGGGCAGTGGCTGTTGGGTTTGCACGGGAAGGGGCGAAGCTCTTCCTGGTCGGCCACACGGATGAAAGGGCGCTTGAGGAAGCCGTTTCCGAGTGCAGGAGCGCCCATAGCACCGTGGAAGGCGGGCTCTTCGATATCGGGAGCTATGAGGAGGTATGTCGGCTTGCCGATGCTGTTGAAAAGCGCTTCGGCACGGTGGACATTCTCGTAAACAATGCGGGAATCATCAAGCCCACGCCTCTTCTCGATATCACTCCGGCCCAGTGGGAGCGCACGGTACGCACGCACCTGCACGGCACTTTTCACTGCACACTCGAAATGGTCAACCGATTCATGAAGCCGAGGCGCTCCGGGAAGGTGATAAACGTCACCGCACCGGCAGCCGTTCGGGGATCCTATGGCGTGGCCGACTACGCCTCCGCAAAGGGAGGCATCATTGCCTTCACCAGGAACGCCGCCCGCGAGTTCATCCCTTTGAATATCCAGGTGAACGCGGTGCTTCCCGTCGCTGAGAGCCGCATGACGGAAGCACTCGTGGCCTACTATGTGGGTCAGTTCGGGGAAGAAGCTGCAGTGAGGCTCCAAAACCTTGCTCCACCCGATGTGCTCGTGCCGACCTTCGTTTTCTTCGCCTCGAGCGACTCGGACTATGTAACGGGACAGATCCTCGCAGCCGA
Organism: uncultured delta proteobacterium; assembly: GCA_963805125.1. Taxonomy (GTDB): domain Bacteria; phylum Desulfobacterota; class Syntrophobacteria; order Syntrophobacterales; family Syntrophobacteraceae; genus SbD1. The sequence continues at coordinate 7,665 of CAWDTD010000008.1, forward strand.
CGGTGGATTGCTCGCATAATAGATACCAAGGGATTCAATCGGCCTGATCTTCAGGAAGTCCTTCAACTCGCGGAAAGACCTTTCGACCTCTTGAAGCTGCTTGTAGGATTTGACCACCTCGGCGGCGGGAAGGACCTCCGCCTTGACGTTGGTTTTTTGGAAAGAACTTCCCGTCGAGGTAAGACTCTTCCCGCAAAACCTCTGTATCCATGTAGAGGATGATCTTTTCGGATTGGATCTTGGGTCTGAAAAATTTGGATAAGCGCTGTTCTTCCAAAAGAGAGGCCACCTTGTGGTAGAGGTCTTCGGCGCTGATCTGTTTTCTCTCGAAAAGCCTTTCCAGTGACTTTATCCGGTCCTCCACCTTTTTCAGGCGCTTTTCACGATTGGCCTTTTTCTCTTCCACCACCACCGGATTGTGCCACTGGATAAAGCGATAGTCCCCTTTTTGTTTTTCCTTGATCATGAGCCCGTTAAGGGATTCATCCGGTTTGAACCCAGAGAGGTTTTTCTGGTAAAGGGATCTGGCTTCCTGGTTATTTCGGAGTCGAAGCCCGATGATATAGGGGAACTCCAGTTCTTCTAGCTTTTCCAAGTTCTCCCGGCTGATCATGCCCCGGTCACAGACAAAAACTACCTTGCGGATGTTAAATCTTGATGAAAGGACTCTGGCCACACCCTCCAGGGTGGCCACATCGGAAGTATTGCCGGCCATCACTTCATGATAGATGGGCAGACCCTCCCGAGTCACTACCAATGTCAAAACCAGTTGCTTTCTGACCGGCCTGTGGTCACGCGAGTAGCCGTAGTGCGCCAACTCCGGCCCTTCTCCCTCGAAATAGCACGAGGTAAGGTCGTAGAAAATGATGTCCACACCCGGATTGGTAACGTCAAGTATAATATCACGTTTTTATTGGTGGGATATCACGGTGGCGCTGCTATTTGTAGGAGTGTGGGGGATATAATGGGGGACGAGATTTATAGACATAAAAAAAGGACTCGGGATTCTTCCTAAGTCCTTGATTTATTAGAGGGTGAGTGATCGGGCTCGAACCGACAGCCTCTGGCATTCCGGCCAGAAGGTTCGACCCTGATGCCGGCTTGGGGGCTCTGGTCGCGGCCGCGCTTAAATTGGGCAACAGCTCCTGGCTGTTTGATCCTGACGGCGGAGAAGAGTTTTGCTGAGAGCGGGGAAACTCAATTAGGGGCAATGCGTTCCCAAAAGTTGTCCCAGAGTTGTCCGGGCGGACCCAAAATCACCATAGCATCGGGTAGGAGGGGAAGTCGCCTTCCCCGTCCTCCCACACCACCGTGCGTACGGTTCCGTACACGGCGGTTCATGAAGTGCATTGAAGTCTTCGCAATTGATTTAGCAGTGACACAAGTCCAAGTCGATCAAAGAAGCTTTTAGGGAGGCACTGATTCATATGAGAGGCCCCGGAGTTCCACCAGGGGCCTCGCCCGTTCGTGGCTGACCTCCAGGCCCTCTCCTCCCCTATCCCATACTTCATCAGGTTCTTTGCACGAGTTTTGGGCCTCTTCCACTGGCGCCAGAGGATGCACCGAAGTTTCCGCCGTATCCATCCGTCCAGTTCCTCGAAAACACCCTTTACCTCGGACAACCGGAAGTAATTTACCCAACCCCGCAAGACAGGTGTCATCTCTTCGATCTGAGTACGGATATTGCGGCCTCGGCCCGCTCGAAACATTTCCCTGAGCCTGTTCTTGATGCGATCCACCACGGCTGAAGCCACTTTGAGCCTTGGCCGTTTATGGAAGGTCATGCTGTAGCCGAGGAACTTGCGATCCCAAGGGCGCGCAACCGCGCTCTTTTCCGAGTTGACCTTGAGTTTTAATTTGCCTGCAAGATACCGGGTAAGATTTTCCAGCACCCTTTGCCCGGCGCGCCTTGACTTTACATATATGTTACAGTCATCTGCGTACCGGCAAAACGCATGCCCCCTTCTCTCCAACTCCTTGTCCAAATCATCGAGCAAAATATTGGAAAGCAAAGGCGAAAGTGGGCCTCCTTGAGGCGTCCCTTCCATTCGGGGCGATACGATACCTCCGACCATAAGCCCCGCCTGAAGATAGCGACGTACGAGTCTTAGAACCCGTTTGTCCCCTATCCTACGCGCAAGCCGCGCCATCAATATGTCATGATTGACACGGTCAAAGAACTTCTCCAAATCCATGTCCACGACCCACCGCCTGCCGTCTGCCGCATATTCCCGTGCTTTAAGCACAGCATGATGCGCATTGCGGCCGGGGCGGAATCCATAGCTTGACTCGGAAAAGTCCGGATCGAAGATGGGTTGCATTACCTGATTTAGCCCCTGCTGTATTAGCCGGTCCATCACCGTGGGAATGCCCAATTGTCGCATTCCCTTCCCGCCCGGTTTGGGTATCTCTACCTTGCGAACGGGCTGCGGCTGATACCTGCCATCAAGCAGCTCTTCCCTGATGCGCGGCCAGTGTTCGCGAAGCGTGGCTCTGAGGGCAAAAACACTTACTCCATCCACCCCTGCCGATCCTTTGTTCGCTTCCACTTGGTGCAGCGCTTTAAGCATGTTCTCGCGTTCGACCACCGCTTCCATCAACTTTTGAGTCTTCTGGCGGGAGACATCTTTCTTTGCCGTGAGGCTTGACGCGCCAGCGACGGGTCCTTGCGGATTCCGTCCGCTACTCCCCGAAGAGTAACCGGGCATCCCAGCCCGATTTCCTGCGTCTCCATTCCTCATCGAAATTCAAGCTCCTGCCACACACTTCAAGTTCGGGCCTTCGGGTCCGGTCGATGGAACCTTAGTATGCCCTCTGCTGACTTCTGCCGACCCATCCCGCCGCCTCTCGACAGTGGTAGCACTTGGCAGATCGACAGATCTCCCCGGGTAATGCGCACCCACCTTCACGCTTATGCCCGCCGCATATACGTCCATGCCTCCCGTACAGGTATTGGACTTTGAAGATATTCGCCTTCTCATCCGGCATGACCGCCTCGTATGCGATTTCTGTTCGTCGAGCCAGCGCTTTGCCTGCGGCTTCCTTCAGATTCCACCTCACGATGGACACCCTTGCCGTCCGGCTAACAGTTCCCCCTGTCGGGCCTGTAGAGGACTTGCACCTCCAAGTGAGTGCGCCCTGCCGGGCGCACAAAGAAAAAGGGGCTATCCATTTCTGGCTAACCCCTTTATTTCTCTGGTGGCGAGGCTCAGAATCGAACTGAGGACACGAGGATTTTCAGTCCACTGCTCTACCGACTGAGCTACCTCGCCACGAACAAGGATTTGTAGTGGAATTGGCATCGAGTGTCAATGTTTTTTGCTCGAAGGGATTCACCGCAGAGCTTCGGCTACAGCCTGCCAAAATGCATGACGGATGATTACGACCCGTGTGTTACGAAAATTGTGTTACGAAAAGTTTTTCGCGGGCAAGGCCCCGGGGGCGTAGCGCGGTCTCGGGCCTATCGCGCGCAGAGCGCGCTCCTACACTCAAAATCCCCCCTGCCCCCCTTTCGGAAAGGGGGGTGATTGGGGCGAGTCTTTTCATGGTTTCGGGGTGTCCCGAAGGGACATGAATTGCTGCGGCGGAATCGCGTTTAAGCTTTGCCTTTTGGAGTGCTGCCCAGTTCCTCCAGGAGGCTTTCAAGATCGTTTTCGGAAAGTTCGATTACAAAATCATCCGCGGAATCGCCGGGCTGGGGCCGGGCTTGTCGAGATTCGGGTTTGAACTGGGCAGGGGCTTCGGGACTTTCGTTAAGTCCCACCGGATCACCAATGGATTCAGGTACCTGCTCGAGGGTAGGGGCGGATTCCGGTTCGCTCTCGAATCCCCGGGGGAAATCATCAAGGTTCGGGATCGCTTCGCCCGGCACCGGTCCAGCCGCTGAGGGCGTTTGGCCATCAGGCGGTGAAATTTCAAGGGCCGAGGCCACAGGTTCGCCGGCCGAAAGAGGTCCGGAAGAGGGCTTGCCCGTGCCGTTCGTATCCTTTTCCGCTTCCTCCAGGACCGCATCCATCCCGCCGCTTCCGAGGTATTCTTTGTCGACAAGCAGCTCAAGTTCATCGTCGGAGAGGTCAATCAGGCTGAAATCCTCCTCCGACCCATCGGGGCCCGCGATTGCCGAAGCGGCTTCTTCGGCTCCGATTTCGGGCTTATCCTGCCGGAACCCGTTGCCGGCCCCCTCTGCGAAGCCGAACGTTGTAAGCTTTTCGGCCTCAACGAGAGTGTCCCCCGACTGCGCGGGAGGTTCATAGTTGCTCAGAAGAGACGCAAGCAGGAACGGCACCGCCGGTTTTGCGGCAAGAAGGCCGAAACCGTCTCTGGCGGCCGTCAGGCTGGCTCGACATTTTTTACATTCGGACAGGTAATCGAAACTGATAAAGCCGCATTTAGAGCATTTCATTGCAAGTACCCCCTTACCTTAGAAAGGCAAAACGTGAATCCCTAAATTCCCGGATTCCGGCTCAAAGGCCCTGCCGGGATGACACCGCGCCAGGCTCCCCGCCGGAATGACGAGCCTCGATTTCTCAATCCCCGGCGTTCATATCGCCCCACAAAAGCTGGATGGAGCAAATAAGAGCGACAGCAGCCGTCTCGAGGCGCAATGTCCTTGGCCCAAGGCTCACCGGCCTGAACCCTGCGGCGATCAACGCAGAACTTTCCAACTTATCCCACCCGCCTTCGGGGCCAACAACGGCCAAAACCCGGTGAATACCGGGCCCGGTTTCGCTCCGTAAATTCTTCAAGGCGTTGCCGGACTCGCGCTCCAGCGCAAATATCTTCAGGGTGCGCGCCGTCGAGCTTTCTTCACGTTCAAAAGAGGTTAAAAAATGGCCCAGGTCCTCAAAAATATCAATTCCAAGCGCTCTTGTCCGGCCGCATTGGCAAATAGCCTCACTCGCTATTTTGGACCAGCGCTGTTTTTTCTTTTCGGCCGGTTTACCGCTAAGACCGTACTGGCTTCTCGCAGCCCGGAAGACAGCCAGGCGCGAAACACCCATTTCGGCAGCCTGTCTCACAACAAGGTCCATCGTGTCCGAGCGGGCGATTCCGACGCCAAGTGTCACGCCCAGCGGCGATTCGCACGCCGGGCGGTCCAGCTTCCCTACCAGGGAGACGCTGACAATTCCCCGGCGAATTCCAGTGATCAGGCACTCCCAGGCCGAGCCACGGCCGTCGAGCAATTCTATCGATTCTCCTATTCTTGCGCGCAACACGCCTTCCAACTGGCGCGAAAGAGGCGCCGGGAGGTCGAAGATCCGCGTGTTAGAGGCGACCTCCGGCACGAAGAAGCATCTGCGCGTCATTTTTCCTACATTCCTAACAGATCGGAAAAGTACCAGTGGTAGAAAAGCCCGCCCCAGAAGATGTATGACACTGCGCCAAAAGCGAGAAAGGGGCCGTAGGGCACAGCTAAACCGAGGCCTTTTCCGGATCGCCACATTAAAGGCAAAGCAATAATCATGCCCGAAACCGACGATACCAGGATGGTAAATACGACTCCCTTCCACCCGATGAAAGCCCCTATCATTGCGAGAAGCTTTATATCGCCCATACCAAGCCCCTCTTTACGCCTCACGAGCGCAAACACCGCCGCGATCAGGAAAAAAATTCCCCCTCCCGCCATTATTCCCAGAAGCGACTCCCACCAGGAAAGCCCGGGGGTAAACAAGGAGAGCGCCAGACCCAGCACGATGCCGGGCAATGACAGAATATTGGGAATTTCCATGGTATCGAGGTCGATCATGGTAATTATGAGCAGGAGCGAACAGAAGATGAACTCGATCGCCAGTTGAGGGTGAAGCCCATAACGGCGGAAAAGGAGGAGCGCCAGGAGGCCGCTGAGCCCTTCGACGAGCGGATACCTAAGAGATATCGCTGCCTTGCAGTGGCGGCACCTTCCGCCCAACAAAAGGTAGCTTACCAGCGGTATATTATCGTAGGCCGCAATCGCATGTCCGCAAGCAGGACATTTGGAGGCCGGCCGCACAATCGACTGACCTAATGGTAACCGATAAATCACCACATTGTAAAAACTGCCAAAGATGCAGCCGACCACGAAGGCAATAATCCGGCCGCCAATTAGCGGGACCGATTCAATAAGGAGTTCACCCATTCTTCGCCAGTTCCTGTTCCGGTTCTTCTTTCCTCTTGAATTTACAGGAGGGATTTATGCAAAAAAGGGTCCCGTTTCCCGTTTTCCCCTGTCTGCGGAAAAGAACCGGCGCATTGCACGATGGACAGCTTTGCCGAACCGGCTCGCCCTGAAAGAGCATTTTACATGCCGGATATTTATTGCACCCGTAGAAGCGCCCCCGCCTGCCCGTGCGTTCCACCAGTTCGCCACCGCACCCTTCGCGCGGACAGCGGATGCCGGTGGAAACGGGCCGCGTGTTCCGGCATCCGGGATATCCCGTGCAGGCCAGGAAAGCTCCGTAGCGGCCGCGCTTGAGCGCCATGGGTTTACCGCATTTTTCGCAGACCTCCCCGGTAATGGCGGGTTGTTTGGGTTCGACGCGATGAATGCGCCCCTTTTCATCCCTTTCGTAATCCGAGGTGTACGAACATTTCGGGTATGCGCTGCAGGCCAGAAACGGACCGTTGGCGCGGCTCAAACGGATGGCGAGCGGGTTGCCGCAGAGCGGACAGTCGAGGTCCGTGGGCCACCCTGCGCTCTTGAGGTTTGCCATCCCTTTGCGGGCGGACGCGAGGGTCTTTGAAAAAGGTTCGTAGAAATCGCTCAAAAGATGCTGGGGACGGCGCCCGCCATGTTCTATTTCGTCGAGATCTTTTTCCATATTGGCGGTAAACTTCACGTCCACTATGTTCGGGAAATTCGCCGAAACAAGGCGGTTGATTATCATTCCCAGTTCGGTCGGAAGCAGCCGCTGTTTGTCGCGCGAAACATACTCCCTATCCATGACCGTGGATATTATCGCCGCATAAGTGCTTGGCCTTCCGATTCCGAGTTCTTCCAGGGTCTTTATCAGGGCAGCTTCCGTGTATCTCGGGGGAGGCTGCGTAAAATGCTGCTTCGGTTCGATTCCGAGAAGGTCGAGTGGCTGATTCCGGGAGAGCTCAGGCAGTCTCTCGTCGGAGTCCCCGTTTTCCGGATCATCTTTTCCCTCCTCGTAGAGGGCCAAGAACCCCTGGAACACGATCACCGAGCCGATCGCTCGAAGGGCATAGTCGCCCGCGGAAACGTCCACCGTAGTCTGATCTATCAGGGCAGGGGCCATCTGGCAGGCTACGAACCTTTTCCAGATAAGGGCATAGAGGTTCAACTGTTCTTTGGTGAGGTACTTCGACACGCTTTCGGGAGTCCGGCCGACATCGGTGGGCCGAATCGCTTCGTGGGCGCCCTGCGCCGTCTGCCTGGATTTGTAGAAGATCGGTTTTGGAGGCAGATATTTGTCTCCCCACCTGTTCGAGATAAACTCTCGTGCCCCCTGCACGGCATCCCGGGAAAGCCGGGTCGAATCGGTACGCATATAGGTGATGAGGCCCACAGCGCCATCCTGCCCGATTTCGATTCCTTCATAGAGCCTCTGTGCTATGCTCATCGTCTGCCTGGCAGAGTAATGAAATTTCCGGGCGGCGTCCTGCTGGAGAGTGCTGGTTATAAAGGGAGGGGACGAGGCTTTCCGGCGCTGCTTCTTTTCGACCGCGCTCACGCGATAGGCGGCGGAACCCATCGCCTGCACGTGCCGGTCGGCTTCGGCCTGCGAGCCGATAACGCACTTTTTATTTTTGCACCGGATGAGCTGGGCCGAAAAGGGCATTGGACCGGTAGAAGAATCGGAAAGAGGGCTTAACCGGGCCTCGATTGTCCAGTATTCCTGCTTTTCGAAAGCGTGGATTTGTTCTTCGCGCTCGCAGATCAGCCTCAGGGCAACGGACTGCACCCTTCCTGCGCTTAGACCCGCTCTCACTTTTTCCCACAAAAGAGGCGAGATCATATACCCGACGAGCCGGTCGAGGATTCGCCTTGCCTGCTGGGCCTCATAAAGCTTCCGGTTAAGTTCGCTCGGCTTTTCGAGGGCCTCCCTGATTGCCTTGCGCGTAAGCTCGTAAAAAAGAACTCTGCGAACCGGTTTTCCCGTGGCGCCGATCTCTTCGGCGATATGCCAGGCGATTGCTTCTCCTTCCCTGTCCGGGTCCGGACCCAGGTAGATCGCATCGGCCCTCGAGGCGGCCTTTCTCAGGTCCTCTATTATTTTTTTCTTCCCGCGCAGCACCTGGTATTGCGGTTTGAATTCCCCATCTAGGTTGATCCCCAGCTTATTGCCGGGAAGGTCCTTGACGTGGCCCACGCTGGCTTTGACGATAAAGTCCTTGCCCAGGTAGCGCTCAAGGGTCCTCGCCTTAGTGGGAGATTCAACTATCAGGAGTGATTTAGACATCGAAAGATTACCTCGTTAAGTTTTATTATAATAATTCAGAAATAAAATACTTTCCCGGCAACTGGCAGACAAGCCCCCTCAGCTCCAGTTCGAGCAGTATCGCGGAGGTGCGCTGGACGGGCATGTTTGCCTCCCGAGCTATTTCATCAATATGTTTCGGAACTTTATCCAAAATTCTCAAAAGAATTGTTTCCGCCGGGCTCTTCGGCTTTTCCATCACTCGCGGGCAGGGCCCACCTCGCGGGGCGTCGAGATCTATGCATCCGGGGCCAGGCCCTCTCCTACCGAGTTCCCCTTCCTCTCCTGTAGAAGAGGCCGGCGGAGGAGGTCTAAAGGGTTGTGCCGGACGGATAAGGGGCCGGATTTCTTCCAGAACGTCTTCTATGCCTTCAACCAGCTTGGCGCCCTGCTTGATAAGCCGGTGCGCGCCCCTGCTGCGAGTACTCTGTGCGATGCCCGGGACGGCGAAAACTTCCCGGCCCTGCTCGAGGGCGTAACGGGCCGTTATGAGCGAACCGCTTCTTTCGGCGGCTTCCACTACGACAACGCCGAGTGAAAGACCGCTGATTATACGGTTTCTGGATGGGAAATTGCCGGAAGAGGGAGGGACGCCGGGCAGAAATTCAGTCAGCAAGGCCCCGGCCCGGGCTATTTGCTGCCTGAGATCGGCGTTGAGAGACGGATAATTCACATCCAGCCCGCAGCCTAGAACGGCCAATGTCCTCCCCTGAGCTTTGAGCGCTCCACGGTGCGCGGCGGAGTCTATGCCGAGCGCAAGGCCGCTTACGACGGTGAGACCGCTCAAGGCCAGATCCGAGCTCAATTTTTCGGCAAATATAATTCCCGCAGGGGAGGCGTAACGCGAGCCGACCACGGCAATGGATACCAGGTCTCGGGGCAGGAGCGGACCCGAGGAGAACAAAACGGCGGGAGGGTCCGGGATTTCGACGAGATTTGCCGGATAATCGTCGTCACCGATACATATCAAGCGAAAATTCCTGCTTTTGAGGTAGGCCCACTCCGTCTCCGGGTCCCTGAGAAACTGCTTCGATGCAAGCGCATGGAGCGGCTTGTCCCGGGCCAGGCCGGTTTGGCATAAGTCCCTGAGTCCGGCGGCAAGGACCCCTTCGGCAGAGCCGAAGACCTCGAGGAGGCGCAGGATGGACTTGTTTCCAAGACCTGGCACAAGCTTGAGACTGAGCCAGGCGACCCGGTTGCGCTCCCGATCTGAAGAAATGGAATGAGAATTGCTTCTGTCCTGGATCGATTCACTCCTGTCAAAAGTATTTTTGGCGGCCATAATCCGTTCGAGCCGAGCCCGCTTCGGCCAGGGCGCGATACCGAAGGGCGTCAAACCGGGCGCCGAGAGCCGAGAGTCAATTATGGAGCTCCGGTCGAACGCTCAGGATAAGTATATGGCCACGCCGAATTTGTCAAATAATCACGATCAGCTTAAAATAGGAGCGGCGGAAAAACTATACCCGAAGTCCATGAAAGATTGCGCAATAATGGATCGAGCGCCGCGAACAAGAGCCTTAAAGCCCGAACTGCTTTCGCCGGGCGGCAGCCTGGAGAAGCTGCGGATTGCCTTTTTGTATGGCGCCGACGCGGTCTATGCTTCCGGAAAAGATTTCGGGCTTCGCGGTTTTGCTCATAATCTTGACACCGAAGAACTGGCGGCGGCAAGCCTTATCGCTCATCGGCTCGGCAAGAAAATCTATGTAACCGTCAATATTTTTGCGCGACAGGCGGACCTGGAAAAAATTCCCCCCTACCTCGAATATCTCCATGAACTGAAGGTCGACGCTCTTATAATCTCTGACCCGGGCGTGCTGCTGCTTGCCCGCAAATACGCCCCGGAAATCCCCATTCATCTCAGCACCCAGGCAAACACGACGAATTCTCTGAGCGTTGAATTCTGGCGGGAGCAGGGGGTGCGCCGGATAAATCTGGCCCGTGAATTGAGCTTTCGAGAAATAGCGGAGATCATGAGGAAATCCAGGGTCGAAATCGAAATATTCGTCCACGGTGCGATGTGCATGTCATATTCGGGCCGCTGCCTGATGAGCGCCTTTTTAAATCCCCCCCTGTCCCGCCAACCCCCTTTGCAAAAAGGGGTGAACCGGAGCGCCAACAGCGGCTTTTGCACGCAGCCATGCCGGTGGTCGTGGGGGCTGGTCGAAGAAAAGCGGCCAGGCGAGTTTTTTCCGGTGGAGCAAGATTCGCGCGGCACTTATATCTTCAATTCAAAGGACCTCTGCCTGTTGGAGGAGATCGGCGCCCTGGCGCCCCTGGCAATAGACTCGCTCAAAATCGAGGGCCGCATGAAGGGAGCGCTCTACGTGGCGAGCGTAACGCGGGCCTACAGGCAGGCGATCGACCAATGCGCGGAGCGGCGCACAGCTTACAGAGCAGAACCGAACTGGATTGAAGACCTGCAAGGGGTAAGTCACCGCCCGTACACAAAAGGCAATCTGTTCGAGAGTGCCCAAGCGGGCAAATCCAATGTCGAAACGAGGATTTCATATATCCAGACTCATACCCTGGCAGGTCTGGTACGCCCTTGCCCAAACCGCGATTCGCTGTCCGCAGACCTGAGGGCCGATGGGAAAATATTCTTCGAGGCCAGGTCCAGGCTGGTCCCCGGTCAGAGGCTTGAGTTTCTTTATCCTGACGGCTCCAGTGCTTTTCATTTCCTCGATTCATTCGAAGACATCAACGGCAATCGCCTCGCACAGGCCCATGCGAACAAGTGGATCAGGTTCTGCGTCGATTTCCCGGTCTTCCCGTTTCAGGCGGTGAGGGTCTCGAATAAAATTGGGGCAGGGGCGGAGACGGAGTTTCTTGAATTCTGCGGGGCATTGATGTAAGTAAGTCTCCAGATGGCCACTGTCGTTGTTTGGGAGGGGGCTTTGAGTAAAGTCAACGTCGAACAGGGATGCACGGCAAACGGGTGCCCGAATGCAAAACAGTGCTCACTGGTGGAAGAAATTGCACTCCTGCGTGAGCGGTGCCGCAAACTCGAGGAGCTATCATTCGTCGATGGGCTCACCGGCCTCTATAACTTCCGATATATGCAAAGATCTCTCGAAATGGAGATGGAAAGGACCCGGCGATCAAAGCTCCCGACCGGCCTTGTCATGATCGACCTGGATCATTTCAAAAATGTGAACAGTCTCTATGGACATGAATGCGGCAACGCCGCTCTTACCTGGTTTGGCAAAATCCTCAAAGACGGCGTTCGCTTGATCGACGTGCCCTGCCGCTACGGGGGCGAAGAGTTTGCCCTTATTTTGCCCGGCGCCTCCCTCAGACAGTCGATAGGGATCGCGGAGCGGCTGCGGGAAATCACCCGCTCCAACCCGGTCACTTTTGGTACTCAGACCGTGAGTATTACCGCCAGTTTCGGCATAGCGGTTTTCCGTTTCACCGATGAGTGTACGGTGGGCGCATTTCTGAACAGGGCCGACCGGCTTTTGTACGAGGCCAAAAACTTGGGCAGAGACCGGATATGCGTGGAGGAACCAGCCCCTGTGTTCATGCCCGACGAAGTTACAGCCGGCGAGAAGGCGGCGTTGTTTTCCTCGACGGCAGAAAGCGAATAGGCCGCAACGATCCCTTCACCAATGACTCTTCGCTTATTCCAGGCTCACAGCCTGAAGTGAATCGCTTTAAATCCCGGCTATGACGGCCGTAATGTTGTCCCTGCCCCCGGCTTTCAGGCATGCGGAAAGCATCCGGTCAAGTTTTTCCGTCATGGGGATGCGTGCAGATAGAACAGCCGCGATTTGCTCGTCTGTCATAAGGTCATGGAGTCCATCGGAGGAAAGCAGCACAAAATCGCCCTCCGTCAGACCAAAGGCGCCTGCATCCGGCTCATGCCGCTCGCATCCTACGCACCTTGTCAAAACGCTTCCGTAAGGATGAAGCCTGGCCTGTTCCCTGGTGATCTCGCCTTTTTTTAAGAGCATGCCTGCGATCGTATGGTCCTCGGTGATCCGAATCAATGAACCTTCGTGGAGGTGATATATTCGCGTGTCGCCCACGTGGACCCAGAAGGCCGACCCGCCGGTGACAAACAGGGCAGTCAGCGTCGTGCCCATGCCTCTAAAGGAAGGAACTGCGCGGGAGCGTTCGATGACGCTTTTCTGAGCTTCCTCTATTTGATCGAGGAGCTCGGCGCCGATATCAGGGCCGCCGGGTCTATAGGCTTCGAAACTCTCCAGGGCAAGTTCCGCGGCGACCTCGCCCGCCGCGTGCCCGCCCATTCCATCGGCAATGACCAGCAGGGCGCACTCTTTATCCAGGACATTGACCAGGTGCCGGTCCTCGTTATTCTTTCTAAGAAGCCCCTGGTGTGTGATCGACTCGATTTGCATCTCATGCGTCCAAAGGGAGTATTTCCTATTGCCGATTACGAGGGAATCCGCGTTGGCCTTATGGAGGCTGTTCAAATATAGCAAGGCAGCGAGATTTGTCAAATGCTGGCTGGAGTCTTACGGGCGCCTTGCATAAACAAGCATTTATCGGCTGAAAACCGTTTGCCTTCAGCCCGGAAGCTTCATATTCTTAAAACCTTTTTGTACTATAGCGTTCCGGACAGGTTGATTTACTACATCTTTTTCCCCGTAATGCTTTTCTGGAAAACGGGCGCTCCCGATCCCGCAGGTGTGCTCGACTGGAGACTGGGTGTCGCGGTTATCGCAGCGATATTGTGCGCGGGCATTTTAAGCCTTTTTTACATGAAGCCGACCAAGTTGCCCGATTTCGCCGTTGGCTCGTTTTCTCAACGCGGCCCAGTTCGCCCCCTTCAGGCTTCAAGGGATAATTCGCCGGCGATTATCGGAACACAGCTTATTCCGGTCTCGTCGGGCATCAGTTGCCTGGCCCCACGGCCTGCACTCTTGTGAATGGCAACGGTACCTGCTAGGATTACTGACCTTGCCGACGGACTGAAAACCACGGAGCAAGTCGGGCGCCCGACAGGCAACACCTCGCTTCCGCGCTTTGAAAGGAAATCATGAAAACGGTTGCTGGAAAACACTGCAAAACATGCCTGAGTGTCGTGATTCCATGCTTCAATGAACGCAACACCCTCCGGGAGTGCCTGGACAGGGTCGTATCCATAAATGATTCAGATCTCTCACTGGAGATAATCATAGTCGATGACTGCTCGACGGATGGCAGTCATGCGATTGCGCTCGAACTGGCAGAGAAATATCCCGAGCAGGTGACCGTGCTCGGGCATAAAAAAAACCTGGGGAAAGGGGCGGCTCTGCGAACGGGGTTTGCCAAGGCGACCGGTGATTTCGTCTGCGTTCAGGATGCGGACCTGGAATACGACCCGGCGGATCTGAAGAGGCTTTTGAAGCCGCTCATATCCGGAAACGCCGACGTGGTACTGGGGTCTCGGTTCCTATCCATAGGGGAGCACCGGGTACTCTATTTCTGGCACTACCTTGGGAACAGGCTCCTGACCCTCATATCCAACATGTTTACAGACTTGAATCTCACCGACATGGAAACCGGCTACAAAATCTTTCGCAGAGACATCCTCCAGAAAATCACGATCGAGGAGGACCGGTTTGGTTTCGAACCTGAAATAGTCGCAAAAATAGCTCACATGCGTCTTCGCATTTATGAAACCGGGATTTCCTACTACGGGCGAACATATGGGGAGGGCAAAAAAATCCGTCCCATGGACGGGTTGAGAGCCATCTACTGCATCATGCGCTATAATCTGCATCGGGCGCCGCTTCCGGTACAGTTCATTGCATATGTTTTCATAGGCGGTGTTTCGGCTATTGTGAACCTCACCGTTTTCCTTGGCGCTTTTTCATCGGGATACTCGGCCACCGTCTCCGCGCTGTCCGCTTTTGTGCTGGCGGCGGCCCTGAATTATGTCATGTGTATCCTGCTGTTGTTCCGGCACAAGGCGAAGTGGTCCACACCAAAGGAACTGGCGATTTACCTGTTCGTTGTATGCGTGCTGGGAATCCTGGATGTTGAGCTCACCAAATTTTTGCTGGCAGCCGACTTCGCCCCATGGATGGCAAAATCGACAGCAACACTGGTTGGACTGGTATTGAATTTTGCCGGTCGGCGCCTGCTTGTATTCCCGGAGCCTGCAAGTGGACCATGGCAACGGCAGCACGACGAAATCGGCAACGAAAAAGTGCTTACCGACCCGGAGCGTTGACAGTCCCTTGAATTATTTTCGGCAGAGCTTGATTCCATAAGGATGGGGAATTAGTTTTTCGTCAAGTCGAAAGCTCATTTCAGGGATCATTTTTGTCCACACTCCTGTTCGTATCGCCTCACGCAGGCGCGAACGACGTTTGTTAACGGCCCGTAATCCGCACACGCTCAAAAATGCCAAGGAGGAAAAATTATGAACCCGCAGTTCAAAATGGTGAAGCAAATGATCGATATGCAAAAGGTTTCCTGTGATGGGATGATCAGCAGTTTGATCATGATGTGGGACCAAACGGGCACGGTTCTCGAAGCGGCTGCCTGGTTTCCGGAAGAAGGCAGGAAGGCGTTCAGGCAATGGGTGGACATAAACAAGAAGGCCTGCGAGAACTTGAAGAGCGCCATCGACAACGGCTATTCCATCCTGGAGAAGTTTTTCGGAACAGCGGCTCAACAGGAGTAAATGGAAAAGCCGGTCTGCGATCCATACAAACCGGCTCTTCACGATAATCACTTGGAGGGTGGCGAGCGGGCGTCCTTTTGAAACAGGTCGTTGTGTGGAAAGGGACATCGTGAAGACCCGCCGACAGGCCTCTCGCCGTCATGATCCGGTTTTTGCTCAAAAATACCGTTTAACGCCCCCGTTGTTTCCCCCTCCGGTACCTGGAAAAAGCTTAACATACTGATGTAGGTTCCGATGCCGGTCTGTTTATTCGCGGCCTTGCCCGCGTTTGCCGCCGAAAAAGACTATTCAAAGTCCTCGTGAATGTTCCCCAGCACCTTCATGCCTGAGCCGAAAACTGCAAGCAGAAAGCCTCCCGCTGCCGCCCAGTCTAGCGTTGGGAACCGGTGGGGACCGGTTGGGACAGGGCTGTCGAGATCGAGCGGTCGGCCTTCCGCGCTCCGCGAGGCACATCGCTCAAGGGATGCCTGCGAGAGGCACTTCGTTTTTTGAAGTGCATCGATGCGCGCGGAGCGGCTTGTTCTTCGCGGCCCACTTCACTTTCTTGAAGCGCAGGCCCGGTCGCAGGACATTCAACCGCACCACACGCCGCGCAGCCATCCTCGCATGGCTGCGCCGAGAGGCCACACACCGCCGCATCGGCGTGGTATTTTTTCGGAGCTAAAAAAAGAATACTTCGGGGTTATTAATAAGTCTATCTTACGAGGTGATGAACATGGAAAAAGCCGATCCGCACTTTCCGCAAATCGGCTTTCCATCTTAACTTACCAGAGGGTGAGTGACCGGGCTCGAACCGGCAGCCTCTGGGGCCACAACCCAGCTACATTCTATTACTCCAATTTACCTCCACTATTAAAACTCGTTGTGCAAAGCCGTTCTACGGGCAACACTTTTTTGTTGACTTGTGCTGATATACCCTTACTATGGCTGTGTAGGTTGGAAATAGGGTTGGAATTTGGGACCGCTGGGTTTCCAATTTAGAGCACTGGGGAAACGATGAAAAGGCAAAAGACAAAATACCCTGGAGTTTTTTACAGGGAAGCGGAGAGGATCGGAGGACCCGGAATTGAGAAGGTCTTCTACATAATTTTTAAACAAGATGGCAAGCTCATAGAGGAAAAAGCCGGCCGTCAATACAAGGACAACATGACCGAGGCCAAGGCTGCCGGCATAAGAGCCGAGCGAGTCGAGGGAAGGCGAATCTCTCGTAAAGAACAACGGGAGCGCATCGAGGCTGAGCTGGAAGACGAGCGCCGGAAAGCCGAAGAAATTAAATGGACAGTCGACCGGATTTGGGAAGAATACAAATTCGGCAATACTCAGCTCAAAGGCCTTAAAATCGATCAATACCGCTACAGCAAATTCCTCAAAGCCGATTTTGGTGCAAGACTTCCTGGCGATCTCGTACCACTCGACGTGGACCGGGCAAGAATAAAGCTGCAGAAGGAGGGGGCTAAACCCAAAACGGTATCGAATGTCCTTGAGCTCCTGCGCCGTCTCTTAAACTTCGGGCAAAAAAAACATCTATGCGCTCCCCTGGACTTCATTGTACAGATGCCCGAAGTTCATAATGAAAAGACTGAAGACCTTAGCCCGGCGCAGCTCGGGAAGCTTCTCGATGCAATAGACAGCGAAACAAATATCCAGGCGGCAAACCTCGTGCGGTTGGCGCTCTTTACCGGGATGAGGCGCGGTGAGCTCTTCAAGCTCAAATGGGATGACATTGATTTTGAACGCG
Organism: uncultured delta proteobacterium; assembly: GCA_963805125.1. GTDB lineage: Bacteria > Desulfobacterota > Syntrophobacteria > Syntrophobacterales > Syntrophobacteraceae > SbD1. Next base: position 24,460 of record CAWDTD010000008.1, read on the forward strand.
GATTTATTTCGCTTCGGGATCCGAAGGGCGGCCCCGACCAAAAAATACCTTTAAACGAGTCTGCGCGAAAGATCCTTGAGGATCACCCACGGGCCGGAAGAAAAAGCCCTTTTGTTTTTCCCGGCAGGGGAGGAAAACAGAGAACGACTGTCCGCAAGCTTGCCAACCGGATCAAAGAAAAGGCGGAGCTTCCTAAAGATTTCCGGCCGCTGCATGGGTTGCGGCATACCTACGCTTCAATGCTTGCGTCCAGCGGCGAAGTCGATATGTATACACTCCAGAAATTGCTCACTCACAAAGACCCGAAAATGACGCAGCGATACGCGCACTTGAGGGATGAAGCGCTCAAGAGGGCCTCTGCCCTGGTGGAAAATATTATTGAACAGGCGCCGAGGGCAGCGGTCAAACTTGTCAAAAAATAAAACAGCTTCCAGGGGATAGGGGGCACACGACAGGCCGGTATTCCTGGACTGGTTTCCCCTGGAAAACCACCAGGAGCGTTCACCAGGAGGCGCGAATGGATCAAGAACGACTCAAAGGAGTTTACCGGTTGTGGTGGGAGTATTTGGAGCAAAGTGATAACTATCGAGAACTCTGTGATTTTGTGGCGTCAAACATTCCGCCACAGGATTTTCGTGTACCTGATCGATGTAAGATTATTCCGCTTATTGACTCATTGCCGGCGAAATTTCAACCCGATCCGCCATCGTCAATCCTTTCTCCGATTGTGAAAACCTACATAAATTTTGATGACATCCATAAATACGATTTCGAGGTTTTCTGGCAGAGATTGCGTCCATCGGGTAATGTGCTGGAGAGAGGCAGGATCAAACTTGACGACTCGATAAGTTACCAGAAATATTTACGCCAGTGCATGGATTTTGTTCTTGATAGCTTGAGAAAACGGCATTCTTGGCATGACCATGATCCGGAGCCGACCCTTGAACAATTCAGAGATGCATTTTTGTTGTATTTTAGATGCGATAACAATCTCGTAACCAATTATTTACGGCTCAATATAAGTGCCGCTGATGATTACGAAGAAATAATCGATACAGTCAAGAAAGAGGTGATACTAGAACGGGAACGTCAAATAAGTCTAGATCCGGATTTAAATTTTGCAACCATGGGCTATGTCAGGATTCCGAAGGATTTTCGTGAGGACCCGATTAAAAGATACCTTGATGTATTTAAGTGCTGGAAAGCAAAAATGGATTGCCTGCCTTTCAAAAGGACCCCGAGATATATATGGGACGAGGTCATCTTTGAAGTGAACAAAGGTAAAAAAGTATTAAATATTAGCTGGCAGTGTAGCCGCGATTGTCGGATCGCAAAAAAAATTATTAAGAATGCAGAACAGGGGCTGTTTCCCGGCCCACACCCACACTCCTAATCTGCATGAGCCCGGTCTTCCCCGGCCAATCGCATGCTGTCCCTGGTCTCCACCAAAGTGAAGCGGCTCTCGGCGCCCTTGTAATAAAGCAGCGTTTCCCCGCCTGGACCGTACCTGTTGGCCTCGACTCTCACCAGGGTTACCGGGTCCATGACTTCCTGCTTCCCCTCAAATGTGTTCTGGTTGATTTCTTTTGGCTTGCTGGCCCTTCGGTTCCTATGGAGGATGATCATTTGATCGCAGTCGGAGTGGATCGCGCTCGAATACCTCACGTCTTCAGCGCTCATAATCTCGGTCGAACTGTTATCGCGCTTGCGCGGCTGTGCAATGACGACAATCGGGATTTCGACCTCTTCCGCCAGTAGTTTAAAGCCGAGAATCGCCTGTGACAAAGCCTCGTTGACCTTATCGGACCTGCAGAGCAGGTGTAAGTTATCGAAAACCATGAACCGAATGCCATAGCGGTTGATCGCCTCTGCTATTGCGGTCTGCATCTCTTCGGCTTTCTGGAATTTGTAGGCGTATCCGAAGTAAAGAGGCGTGTTCTCAAGCAGGACGCGCGCGTTCTGAATGTCGCGCAGCGTGGGGTTTTCTATCCGATATTGCGCTTGTATGATCTTCCGGATCAGTCTTTCAGGGCGCATCTCAAGGCAGTAGAAAAGAGCCGGAATTCCTCTGAGAATCAGACTCCGCGTTATTTCGAGGCAGAAAGTAGTTTTTCCGGTCTTCGGTAGAGCCGTGACAACGATCAAGTCCCCCGGCCTCCAACCGGAAATAATCCGATTCACGTTCTCCCATGGGGTGAGTATGCCCCCGCGATCCTGACCGGATTCAATCTCACCATGCAGAAGGTCGAGGGCGCCCTGTGCAGTTACGATACCCGGCAATGAGAATTGAACGGCACTGCGGAGATACCTTTTGAAATCCTCGACGCCGTGCTTCAGAAAGAAATCGTTGGGGTCCTTGGTCGGGAGCACCACATTCCAGCATCGATTATATCCAAGACGCCTGGCACTCGCCCGGGCCCCGTTTTGGCCGGCCTCGTCAGAGTCATAGCAAAGGTAGATTTTCTTGCACTTTTCAAGATCGGTCACCCATGCAGGATCAAAGGACCCAGCGCCGGCAGTCGTACCGATCGCGTTTTCAAAACCGTTCTGGATAAGAGTAATTGCGTCGATCTCACCTTCGGTGATTATGACTTCATCATGTTTCACTACGGCATTCCCGTTAAATAGGACGGACCTGCAACCATATTCCCGCTCGAAGGCTTTTTCTGCTGGCGGAAGGGACCGATATTTGACGTTTGCCCACTCACCACCGCTCAAAAGGGGTATCGAAAGCCAGCGTTTACCGTCTTTGGTTCTCACCCCGAGCTTGAATCTCCGGATGCTGTCCATGGAGATCCTGCGCGAATTAAGGTACCGCTGCGCCTCGTAATCCTTGAACAGCGCCGAATGATAGGCCTCGATGTCTGCGGGTTTTGGCTTTGCCCAGGCGGTCCTTCTTGCCGCCGGGTGAACCGCTTCCTCGATATCCCCCAACTGCTTCATCAGAGTGAAAAGGTTGCCCGTAGCCTGACATTTCTTACAATCCCAGGCCCCGCCCTCCTGTTTGGACATGTAGAAATGCCAGCCACCATCTGAACACCGGGGACAAACCTTCACGTTAATTTGATCACCACGGATCTTGTGTTCCCAATTTTTAGCGCGGACATATTCAGTCGGCTGCACAGCATTCCTCCGGATTTATGAAATCGAGCATTGAACCTGTTTTCGGTTGGCCCGTGACTGAACCTCGCGGTCGGTCTGCCCGTCTGGAATTTCGGATTATCCCTCGGAGGTATTTTTCGTTTTTGCCCGTGAGGTGGTGCTCTCCGTCGAGATACGTGCGGATCGCGCTGATTACCTTCCATGGCTCGAAGTTTGACCAGTACTTTAATTCTGCGAGCAGTACACTGTCCTTCACCTTCCCGGCTGCCCTAGTCATGGCTACTGCCTTGAAACATTCCTGGATTGCGGTCTGTTCTGATTCTGAATATCTGGAAAGCAGTTCTTCGAATCTTGGCTCAGGAATCAGAGGGGAAGACCCGCCATTCGAGGAACTCGAAGGCGGAATGTTCTTTCTTTCTTTTGTAACACTTTCTTTTGTGGGTGACATACGTGTCACCCTTGTTTTACACGGTTTGTCACCCTTACCTGATTTGTCACCCTTTCCGATCCACGTATCATAGTGTTTATTAAAGAGAAACTCGTGTAAGGGTGACCCGCGTGTCACCCCTTTTTTTCTTGATGGAGCATAGCAAACCACTCGCTTTTTCTTCAGGTTGGCTAGGGTTCTTTGAATTGTCCGATCCGCCAGCTTTGTTGCTCCGGCAAATTGCGCTATGGCTATTGAATCCGTCTGTTTACCAAAGCCCCAGGTTCTATCAATTATGAATAGACTCACCTTGTATTCCGCTGCGGTGAAATCAGCCTCGATGAGAGCCTGAAGCACTTTGTTACTGATCTCTCTATGCCCTTGTTCTCGCTGCGGATTCACGGAAGAGAATTTCCGCCAGGGATTGACCATAACATTGCCTTTAGACGTAGAGAATCGCAAACTCTTTGCAAAATGTGGCGAGGAATCAATCGCGCACGGCAAACCCACATAAAAGCCCGGTTGGTTAGGACCTCAGGCACGCGCAGAGATCCCCCCTGTGCAATAGATCCGAGGCATCCTCGACCATCCGTTGATCTGCATCATTATCCGCCAGAATCATCATCTCCGCCACTCGGCCCTCAGCCGAAAACTGAACCAGAAGGGCGCGCATCTAAATCGCCTACGGCCGGATTTTTCGCGCTTCCATGTAGGCCACGACGTCTGAGAGAGAATACCGCACGCTTCGACCGAGCTTGACGTAAGGCATGCCCTTGCCTTTGAACCTGTCATTTCTCAAGCTTTGGATTTTACGACCGGTGATCCGGGCAACTTCAACTTCATCCAGGTAACGAACTTCGGCTGCTTGCATTAGTTCCTCCATTGGTTGTAGTTTGTCTCCATACTTGGCCTTCCCAAGAGGCATTGTCAATGACAGTACGGTATACCAGTGGGCATTGTCATAAGCGTGCGAAAAAGGTTACCCATAATGACATTACGGTATGCTAGTGCGTATTGTCATTGCTCTGAAGTAGTACATGTAGTGGCATGAAAAAGAAGCAGAGTCAAAGTGAAACAAAAGGATTTCGCTCGCGCGAAAAAGGTAACAAAAGATAACGAGCAATCTCATGGCTCCCTTTTGGACCGGAGAGGCCGGTCTGCTTTTTCACCGATCAAAATTGGCTCCCTTTCAGACCGGCCCCCGATACGCTCTACCCGGCGAGCACCAATGCAAGCCCTTCTTGGGTCTTCCTTGTGCTCCTTTCGCCCCAATGAACCGAATTTATTTCCCAGCGCTTTCTATTTGAGGGAACCTGACTCGGCGCCCAAGGCCAGTGAATGCGGGGCCACGTTCACCCCTGGCTTGAACTGGAAAGCCTTCTGCGCTGAGGCTATAGTAAACGCATTAAATAAGTTGACTTAATTAGCAACTTTCTCCACTATGTCTCCCAACCAATTCACAGGGGGAGACAATGAAAGCATTGACGTTATCGCATCACGAGTTGACCCGGGAAGCTCTTCTGCGTAAGGCCGAAGAGATACCTGGGGCATGGGTTGGCATCCGGATCGCTGCTCTTCTGCTAATGTTGGGGGGGTGGAATTCCACTCAAATCGCCAACCTCTTCGGATTGAGTCGATGGGGTACCATAAAATTGATTCACAAGGCCAATCGGGAGGGGCTTGATGCGGTTGAAGACCATCCACGTCCTGGCAGGCCGTCTCAATTCGACGAGAAGGTACTGAAGGATCTTGATGATGCGCTGTCAAAGTCGCCTCAGGACTTCGGTTTATCCAGGAATCGCTGGGACGGCGTCGTGGTTGTCGAGTATTTGAAAAGATTCCACTATGTAAAGGTTCGGGTGCGGCACGCCCAGAGTATGATAAAGAAACTGGGCTATTCTTTGCGCCGCCCGCTTTACCGATACGTTCAGGCCACGGACGAGGGGGTTGCTGAATTTCAAGATGAGTTAAAAAAAACTCCTCGAGGCCCGAGAAAGCGACGGTGACCGGGTGGTGGTTTTTGAGGATGAAACCGGCTTTTCTCTTCATCCGAAGCTGGGCCGAATCTGGGGAAAGAAGGGGACGAAGACTTACATTTATACCAAAAGCCAGCACCAAAAGCGGCTTAATCTTTTTGGCTGGGTCGATCCTCTCAACGGCTTCCATGGTATTATGAAATGGGTGCGTGGAAACACAGACGGTTTCCTGAACATGCTCATCAAAATTGTATTGCGTTTCAAGGGGCTGACCATTGACCTCTGGACCGACAATGCTTCCTGGCATAAAGGACCCCGAGTGAAATGTTTTCTTGCCGAGCATCCAAACTTGAGCATTCACTATATGCCGCCCTACAACCCGAAGCTCAACTACCAGGAGCGACTCTGGCGTATGCTTCGCTACGAGGAGACAACCGACACATACTATGAAACTATGTTGCACCTTGAGGTAGCGGTATTCTCTCGGTCACAAAGATGGAAACCCGTTAGAATCAGAAAACTGTGTCAACTTATTTAATGCGCTTACTATAATATTCAAATTCTTTGCCGACAAGACCGCGCGGACAGAAACAGAAGCCGCAGCTACTGCGATCGTAGAGGGCTTCAAAAAGATGGGCAGGGACAAGATAGAGGTCCCAAGGCCCGCCATGACTGTCGTCGGCGCATTGTCTTTGGAGTGATCGGCATTCTGGTCCTTTTGGGCAGCATGCTCGTCTTCGGCGCGGCTTATTTCCGGTAACCAAAAAAAGGAGGTGCCTTATGAGGTAAAGGATCGCATCCCAGAGTGGTAGGCAATCAGAGGATTTTGCGGCGCGAGAGGGGGTTCCGACCCCCTCATGATGGGTTCGGCGATTGTACTTCGAGTCCATTGTCAGCGGGTCGGAAAACTTCAGCGGAAAGGGAAGCATATGAAAAAGTTTCGAGTTTATTACCGGAAGGACCCCACTTTTAGGTTCGACAAAGATCTGAGCATCTTACACGTACTAACAAATTTCTCGAGTGGGTTTCCACTGGAGTAACTTCGCGGGAATCTTGGCCCCGCGCCATACTTTCATGGGGAGATCATGGGGTCTCATGCCCTTGCTCTGAATCATGAAGTTTTCCGTTTACCTTTCTGACCAAGGATTTGCCGATGCCCAAAAAACTCATCGAAATCGCATCAGAAATTGTCCAGACCCAAGTATCCAATACCTCCATGACGACCGCCGACATTGCGTCCTCTCTCCGGCAGGTCTTCAGCACACTTCAGCAAATGCAAAGGGCTGAGTCTGGGGAGATCGAGCTGCCCAAAACACAAGAACCGGCGCCGGCCAAAGCGCTCACACCACAGGATTCCATCCAGAACGAAAGAGTAATCTGTCTCGAATGCGGTGCTGAGATGAGACAGCTCACGTCGAAGCACCTGGTCTCCCATGGTACGAACGCGAAAGAGTATAGAAAGAAATACGGGTTTTCGATGAGGACCCCATTGGCGGCGAAGTCTGTGACCAAGGCCAGACAGAAAGCCGCAAAAAAGAGGGGACTGCCTGAGAAGCTGAAGAAATACATTGAGGCGAGAAGGCAGGCAAAGGCCAAGCTGGCAGCCAAAGCATCGGCTCCTAAAGCGGCAACTGAGAAAGTGGATACCAGCAAACCGAAACGGACGAGAATTAGCACTACTACGTTAAGTTATTGACATTTTGCCTCTTGCTGTCGTATATGGGTACCGGGAGGGATACCTATGGACAGCAAGGAACTACAATCGTGTCGAAGCAGGCTCGAAGCATACCTTGCGGAGCTTCTTGAGCCTATAGGGCGTCTGGAAAGGCGCCGATGGGGTAACGCTTACGTTCGTGGACTGCTTATGGATGGCGAACGAAAGTCCATCGAGCCTATGGCTGCTCGGTTGCCTGATGGCAATGTCCAGGCGATGCAGCAGTTTGTAGGTCAAAGTCCTTGGGACCACAGCCCCGTTCGAAAAAAGCTGGCCGAACGGATGGTCGAGGCAATGGTTCCTGCGGTTGCCTGGATTGTTGATGATACCGGGTTTCCCAAACAGGGAAAGCACTCTGTAGGGGTTGCCCGTCAGTATTCGGGCACTCTGGGCAAAGTGGGAAACTGCCAGATTGCGGTATCGCTCAATCTGGCTACAGCCGAGGCCTGCATGCCGGTCGATTTTGAGCTCTACCTTCCGAAAGCTTGGGCGGAGGACCCGTTGAGGTTGAAACGAGCTGGTGTTCCGGACGGATACTGCTTTAAGGCCAAATGGCAGATCGCTTTGGATCTGATCGGCCAAGCGCTTTCCCGGGACATCCCAAAGGGTGTCGTAGTCTGTGACTGCTCTTACGGGAACGGCAACCCATTTCGGCAGGGCCTGATTGATCGAGAGCTTTTCTATGTAGCCGAAATCGAAGCCAAGACCATTGTCTTCGATGAACCGAAGAAAACAAGGGGCCGAGTAGGCGACCCGGCTCCCGGTAACCAGACGGGCAAAGCGAGTGTCCTCTCGGTTAAAGACTTTGCTCTCAAGCTCCACGCCCCGATGTGGAAGACGATTAAATGGCGCGAAGGAACTAAGCGTAGACTGGTTTCTCGTTTTGCTGCCGTCCGGGTACTTCCGGCTCACCGACCGGCTAATGTCAAAAAGCGTCCCCCCAGGCAGTGGTTGCTTATCGAATGGCCCAAAGCGGAGCCGGAACCCACGAAATACTGGCTCTCCAATCTGGCCCCCCAGGCAGGGCTTAGCCGGCTTGTCTTTTTTGCCAAGGTGAGGTGGCGGATCGAGCAAAGCTACCAGCAACTCAAAGAAGAACTGGGGCTCGATCACTATGAAGGTAGGGGCTATTTGGGATGGCATCACCATGTCACAATGACCATGCTTGCGTATGGGTTCCTCCTACTTGAAACCTTACGCAGTAAAAAAAACTTCTGGGTGGACCCTCCCGAAAGTGAGACGGGAGATGCAGCGCCTGATAGCCTGCTGGTTAGGAACATGCCCGATCTGCAATAGAAAGATAAATTATGGGCATCTATCACGTTCTCCGTAATTATTTAACGTAGTAGTGTTAGGAAGAAGAAGGTGTCGGTTTGATTTGCTGTAGTCGGAGGAAGTCCCTTTAGCAGATCCGCGGCGCCCTAACTATCTGAAGCTACTCTGGTGCTGGATTGATGACTGACATTTTCGGCAGGCGTTTTAGTTCGCCTCAATCGCTTCACAGACTTCTGTCTATCCTGGAGATAATGATGACCGGAATCGAACGATTCCTGGGTAAGGCTTGCGATGGATGCCTTCTATGTCAATACGCTAGAGAGAACCCTGAAACTATAACGGGAAGGATCATGGCATGGCATGGTAAATGGTGCCCGGCTTGGAAGGCACAGCAAAAGATTGAACATGAGCGGCAGCAAGTAGCGAAGAGGCAGCGTAACTCAAGGAAGGAATTTGGGAAGAAAAGGTGAAAATCTACTTCGCAGGACCACTATTTTCCGAAGCTGAACGAGACTGGATTCGGAAGGTAAAGGAGGAAATCGAAGTCATGGCTGAATCACAAGGCAACCAGGTCAACGTAATCTGGCCCTACGATCTCATCACTCAATCCGAAATTAATTCCCTTGGCGCAAAGGCCAAACAGGAAATCTTCTCCCGCTGCAATCCCATCTCGATGATACCGACCTCCTAATCGCCCTGCTGGATGGTCCCCAGGTAGACGATGGTACTGCATGGGAGATCGGGTATTTTTACGCGAAGAAATCACCCGAACAGAAAATTATCGGGATCAGAACTGATTTCCGCCGGGGAGGTGAGAGTGAAGGCGCTGTACTTAATGCCATGATAGAGTGTTCGTGTGATTGGGTTGTGAAGTCCAGGGAGGAGCTTTTGGCAACCATTGCTCAGTTTTTCTGATACCAGGCGTTCCTGCTTTATTTCTTGCCTCCACCACGATTTGACATTATGTTGCGTGTGTTTATAAGGGTCCAAATCAACAATATGAAAGGATTCAAAGAGTTATGCCTCAAGGTACTGTAAAGTGGTTCAACGATAAGAAGGGTTACGGATTTATCACGGCTGAAGACGGAAAAGATGTCTTTGTTCACTATAGTGCCATCGAGGGATCCGGCTTCAAAAGCCTTGTGGAAGGCGATCTTGTCAGTTTCGAAATCGAGCAGGGCGCCAAAGGACCATCGGCAGTCAAGGTAAAGAAGCTCTAACCGAACGGCTCTCATCAGTAATCCCAAGGGCTGGAGAAGCAATTCCCGGCCATTCTGTTTTTGACCCAAAGAAATCCGATCCGATTTTCGGTCGGGCTGATCCGTAAGTAAATCCAAAGGAGAACCATTCATGGCTATGAAAGTCGAAATCAAAGACAAGAAACTCTACATAGAGATCGACTTGGAAGAACCCACACCCTCTTCATCCGGCAAGACCCTCGTCGTAGCCAGCACGCGAGGGAATACCGTTACTACTGCCGAGGTAAACGGAAAACCGGTGACCATCGGGCTGAACGCTTATATCAAGCCCTGATTAGGAGAGATGAATTTTTTACATTCCCGCGTACAGAAAATCATCGGGATCAGGACTGATTTCCGCCGAGCAGGATTGGGTCGCCTTCACCCCATTTTCGGTCTTATCCAGAAATTCCATACGCCCTGAACCCAGGAATACGTGTACCAGCAACTTACCAGGACCAGTCCCCACTGGTTATGATAAAAGCCTGAAAAGAACCATGCGGGTTGACTGACCAGACCGGCAACATAGCCCCATCTTCTCCTGTCTTCGCGCCGGCCAAGCAGCCAGATCGCGGCGCATCCGAAGATTACCATCCATGCTTGTGATATGAAATCAAGAGTCTTCAAGTTATTAATCCCGTGTGGCCTGGTCGAAACAGGGCGGTTTGTGATTTCATCATTTCGCGCTCATTATTGGTTACTTATCTCTTTAGAAAAATTTTCGTTGTTCCGTATACATTAATGAGCGGTAATCCTCCTTTCCCAACCTGAGCCAAGAGCAAGGCGATCCATCCTTCTCTTGGCTCTTTCTTTTTCTCATTCCGCATAACCCCGGCTCATTACCGGGATGGTCTTCCTTCAAGGATCGTGGTGTTCAGCTTGCTATGGCTGTAGATCTGAATCACATTGGGACCAGAAGAACGCCATGTTGGGGAAAAGGTTCTTTCCCTATTTGCCTTCCAACGCCTTCTTGATGGCATCATCGACTTTTTTATCTAGAACCTTTTTCTCCTTATTTTCGTCGTTTGCTGGCTCTCCTTCCCCTTTCTTCTCCTTGACAGCGTTGGAATCAGGGTTTGCTCCAATCGGAAATTTAAAAAGCTGGAGATCAATCGAGGTGCCTTTGCCAAAATCTGGGGTATTGATGGCCGCAGCCCATACAGCCGAATAGCTCAGAAGCACTGAAAGCAAAACAGAAAAGATCCAGATCTTCATGTGAACTACTCCGATTTGGTACCGACAAAAATCAATGTCCTCTCCACAATGTAATCGACGGCCTCACTCATCCTCCACATTCATTCTCGCCCGCAGAACGCCGGAGCATTTAAATGTTACCACCCTCCTCGGCGGCAGCATAGTCGGCTCTCCAGTCTGCGGATTCCTGCCGCTACGCGCCTGCTTTTCTTTCACTGAAAATTTCCCGAATCCGCTGGTGAGTACATCTTCGCCGTTTTCCAGGGACTGTTTTATCAGCTTGAAAAGGGTGTCGATGATCTGGGCTGATTCGGTCCTTGTGAAAATGTTTTTGGCAAAGAATGCTTCGACGATTTGGGCTTTGGTGAGAGTCATTGATTGCTCCAAAAAGTTGAAAATGGGCAAATAAGAGATGGGGGATGATACCACACCTGCTGTCCAGACGGAAGGATAGAGCAAGCCGGCGGTTAACTTGAGGCTAAAAGGAGTGAGCGAAACCAATCGCTGATCCAGTTCAAAGCGCCCCCGAGAGAGCCTTGCCAATCTGAATGCATCCGGAATCCGTTAATGCGTGTGGGGAAGCTGACAAAAGATTTGGGGGGTCGCTCCGGAACCGTGTTTTCACTAAAGTCGGCAATGGCCCAACTGAACTAAACAGATGAGCCTCCGTTTCTCATTCAGCCTTTGGGGTCACGCTGTTGCATGATTTCGAGCCGAGTCTGGTCCCAACGGAATTGCTCGCCGTTACCGTAAAAGTATAGGTTATTCCGTTGGTCAGCCCTTTCAGTGTTATGGGGCTTTGCTTGCCCGAGGCCGTGATGTTGTCAGGGTGCGATGTTACAGTATAGCGGATTATGGGGCTCCCGCCGTCTGATTTCGGAGGATTGAAGCTGACGGTCGCCTCGCCGTTTCCTGCGGTTGCGATTACGTCAGTAGGCGAGCCTCGAGGGCATTCTTAATGGCGAGAATGAGGATGCAATGCAATTGGTATTGTATGGGTTATAATATTGCGGACTCGGCCTGAAGGTTTCGAGGGCTAGGTAAATTTGATTTCTATGGCCAGCCGGCAGGAATTGAAGTGATAGTGAATCTCTTTACTCGATGCGGTCTATTGGCCGAAATAATGGACTCATTAAATCCCCGGAGCGGAAATCAATGAAAAGTGAATATATCAGGCTATCCGAAACCGATCTAAAATTCCTCCTGGATGCTATCGGCGCTGAAAGTGATGAGAAAGCCATGCTAAAGCAGCTTGTGAGAAAGGATGAGGCTCTTCTTAATGCTATCATTGGCGATGAGAGGATTTTTTCCAAGGTAATAAACGATGAAGAATCTTTTCTGCGAATTTCGCCACAGCTCTACTTTGAAGTTCTTTTGCGAAAGACTCACCGGCAACTCAAAGAGGCAGGCTACACAATCGAGAGAAGCGGAAGAGAAATGGTGCCAATCTTCGACCTGAAAGAGGTGAATGATCTTCTCTCTCAAAACTCGGTACTGACCTACCTTTCCGACATGCTGGCCTCTTTCACTAAGATAGAGAGCTACAGCATCTCTTATCCTGTACGGAAAGGGATTTGGCGGACGATCAGGTATAGTGACCTCGATATCGACAGTCTCAAGAAATACGTCGAATGGGTGGACGAGGAACAAAGGCTTGCTATCTATAAGAGGATTGGCGATGTTTGCCTCTTCATTGCAGGGATATTCCCTGAGTATGCCCAGTTCTCGCAGCGCTATCCAGCGAGCGGAGAGCCAAGGCCGAAATTTCCGGGGCAGATTGGGCGAAGTATGGAAGAATATGAAAAGGAAGGTAAGAAGTTCTATGAGTCGGCAGCAGAACATTCCGGAGCAAGAACCACAGGTCTTTCCGAAGTTTTTAGTTTACTTCATGAGTACTTCAATGTTGCGAAAAAACCTCTGAACTTCCTTTCAGAACACTATCTCCATTACAAAAGATCATACCTTTTTGGAGTGGAAACCTCTTGATTTGTCCCCTTAACGAGAATTCGAAGGGCAAAGGCAAATGAACCCGAATCCAGGATTTCCCACAGCTGCAAGGTTAATGAGTAAATTTGCTGAGATGACTGGACTTTCACAGGCCGGTGGCGTGCAACGGCGCTATCTGTGGACCGATGTTTTTGCGGTGTGCAATTTCCTGGGTTTGTATCAGAAAACGAATGATGAAACTTTCAAAAGGCTATCGCTTTTGCTTATAGATCAGGTCCACCGGATTCTTGGACGCCATCGTGACGACGACAGGCGCAAGGGCTGGATCAGTGGCCAGGATGAGCAGGAAGGAGCATTGCACCCGACAATTGGGGGACTGAGGATCGGCAAGGAAATTAACGAGCGTGGTCCCAATGATCCAATTGATGACCGGCTCGAATGGGATCGTGACGGGCAGTATTTTCACTATCTTACCAAATGGATGCATGCCCTTAGCCGAGCAAGCTCGATCACTGGGAATCCGGACTACATCCGGTGGGCCATAGAACTTGCAAAGACGGCTTACGCCAAGTTCACGTATGGCTCTTATCCTGGGCAGAGGATGATGTACTGGAAGATGAGCATCGATCTCTCGTATCCTCTCGTCGCGTCTATGGGGCATCACGATCCTCTCGATGGTCTAATTACCTGTCACGAGCTCCAGGCAAAACAGGCAGCAGATTCCGAATGTGCTTTGGATCTCATTGGGGAAATCGAGGGGTTCGCTACCATGTGCAGAGGAAAAGACTGGACCACCGATGATCCCCTCGGTCTTGGTGGCCTTTTATCAGATATTTTCAGAGTTTCACAGTTGATGGCGAGGGAAGCTTCTCCACAGGTCGATCTTTTACCGGCTCTACTGGAAGCGTCCCGAATCGGGCTGCAGGCTTATGCGAGGACAGGCTTGCTAAAAGCTCCCGCACACTATCGGCTTCCATTTCGCGAACTGGGACTTTCCATCGGGCTGCATGCTCTTAAGAGACTGAACCAGCTCTTTCAAGAAAGGCCCGAAATTTTTGAGAAGCAACGATCATTAAGAGGGCAAGTCGAAAGTCTGAAACGTTATATCTCTATGGCGGAAACCATCGAGGCCTTCTGGCTTAAGCCCGCCAATAGAGAGGAACCCACTTTCACTGACCATTATGACATCAATACAGTCATGCTCGCCACCAGTCTGGCTCCCGATGGATACCTGATGCTTTAGACCAGAATTGCGCCCCTGTTTAGTCCATTTTTTTGCCTTCGTTCCCAGGTCTTAAGGCCGTTCATCGCCCCATGTAACAGAAACTCCAAAACGGTCTCTCCAATTTCTCTGCCAGTGTGACAACGATAGACGGCGCGACGTTCCGGCTCATCGAAACCCCTTTTTCAATTGCTCCCTTTCGCTAGTCTGATTTTTGCTGACTCGGATTAATTTGAAGGCTCTCAAAAGTTCAACACATCCGGATCATTTCCGTTCTGCTCGCTCGCCTGATCAGGATTTTCACCTTTGGCAAGACACAGCAACTTTCTATTGGACTGGCTGATCGAGAGTCTAGGGATTTGTTACGTACAGTGGCAAGCTCACGACTCAGTTCCGTTCACTCTGCGCAAGGATAGCGTGCTTGCTGTCTTGACCTTTGGAGTATCGACAATGAGAAATGTACAGCAATTTATAATAAAGTGCATTAACATAGAGGTCGGAGATAACCAGGACATTAGTGGCTTCATCATTTCCGGAAGGACATGCGGCGGTCAATCAATGCTTTCGATTCGTCCCTGTCCGGCGAACTTTTTATCCTGAAAGGAGTTTTCCCATGGCCCGACTCGACCAAATGCCGGAGCCCATGCACTCCCACTTGGCCAAACTTACGTGCCCTTCCTTCGAAAATCATCCCTGGGTCTCAGGGCCTGCGCTTACCGCCCGGAGAGTGGCCTTGATCTCAACGGCGGGGCTTCACCGCCGGGAAGATCGACCCTTTGAGGGAATGTCGGGGGACTATCGAGTAATCCCCGGGAGTATAAAGGCCGGAGATCTGGTGATGACCCACATCTCCACCAATTTCGACCGAAGCGGTTTCCAGCGGGACTGGAATGTGGTCTTCCCTCTGGACCTGCTCCGGGAATTGGCCAGGGAGGGAACCATCGGAAGCATTGCCGACT
The DNA here is from genome assembly GCA_963805125.1 of uncultured delta proteobacterium. Taxonomy (GTDB): domain Bacteria; phylum Desulfobacterota; class Syntrophobacteria; order Syntrophobacterales; family Syntrophobacteraceae; genus SbD1. The sequence continues at coordinate 39,514 of CAWDTD010000008.1, forward strand.
ATCACTACTCTTTCATGGGCGCCGCCGACCCGGACGAAATGAAGCCGGCAGCCCAAAATCTGGCTGCCCTTTTGAAAGGAGACCGGGTCGATGCCGCTCTGCTGGTGCCTGTCTGACCGTTTTGCACGCGTGCCGTGGGTGCGCTGGCGCATTACCTGGAAGATAAGGGAATCCCTACCACGCAGATCAGTCTGATTCGCGAGCATACCGAGAAGATTCACCCTCCAAGGGCGCTCTGGGTTCCTTTTGAGCTCGGCCGCCCCCTGGGAGCCCCTGAAGACCCGGTGTTCCAACGTCGCGTGCTCCTTGCGGCACTCAATCTCCTCAATGCTGTAAAGGGACCTGTACTCGAAGACTTTCCCGACGAAGCGCCGGAAGTCACGACCGGAGAAGCCCTGGAGGGCGGGCGTGCCCGGTGAAGCTGACGGCCGAGATCAAGCAGGAGACTGATCTCGAGAAACTTCTGTCGGCCTTCAAACGTGAGGTTGCGGAGCTGCGTCCGTGGTACGATCTGAGCTTGGAGCGCCGTAGCCGCACCTCAGTAGCGGTATTTGACCCTGACGCGGCGTTGGAACTGCTCAGCGGTTTTGCGGCGGGAGAGATGCCGGACATCACTGAGAAGGACTTCTCACTCGCCACGGCCCTCAGGCTTGCCGGCCAGGATCTCAAAGCATTCTATTTCGAGGCGGCGACAGCCCGGCCCGGTTCGGCTTCGCCAAACGGCACGGAACTCAGCCGGTGGTTTTGGCAGGAGACGGCGGCGGGGCGGCTTCTCAGGTCCGTAAAGGAAAGATGCTTCAAGGAGGCGGACGAGTCGTTGCGCAAAACCGGAGCGATGCTCCTGGTTCCTCTGGATCAGGCGTGAAATCGAGAAACAAGGAAGGATTGGCCATTTCAATGAGAAAGAACGAAAAATCGAATCCCATTGGTTTTGAAGCTCTACGTGAAATGATTATCGAGAACAAAGCTCAACTGAGCCATTTTCACATGGGAAAAAATTCATGTTTCTCTCCTGGCCCTTGAATTCCTGAGGACTAAAGAGTTCAGCACATCCGGTTCATACTTTTTATGCGAGGTCCCTCCGGTCAGATTCCACCTTTGGCAAGCAAACACAAACTCATCGAGCGGCGGTTTGCATTAGGACAAAAGTTAAAGGGCTCCCCGATAGAAGGCCAGTCTCTTGGCATAGGGATGGAATATTCCCACAATAGCTTGCTGTTCCTCAGGGCTGAGAGGGCTAAAGCTTCGGCCTGTTTCTGCAAGCGTTCGAACATGAGAACCGTTGGAGCAACCGACGATGGCAACGGTGATGGGCTGTGACAATGCGAATCGGGTCAGCATTTCCGGTGTGATGCCAGCGTCCGGCAATATATAGTGGGCGGCGCCAAGCACCTTCATTCCTATCACGGCAATGCCTTTTTCCAGTGCAGCGGGCAACGCCGAATCCATGAATCCGCCTAGTGCCGCTTCGACGGGATTGACAGGCATCATAACGGAATCGACCGGCCATTCCCGTATGGCTTTCTCAAGGATTTTCGGATCATGGTGCCCGGTAACTCCTATAAAGCGTGTTTTTCCATTGGCTTTGGCTTCCAGGAACCCCTCCATCGCCCCACCGGGACGGGAGATTCGTTCAAGGTCTTCCTCGGTCCTTACGTCATGGATTTGCCACAGGTCCAGGTGATCGATGCTCATATTCCTGAGCGTTTGATCGAGATCGGCAAGTGCCCTGTTCTTGCTTCTCTCCGCTGACTTGCCCGCTTGAAAAATCCCGGCCCGGTCCTCCGGATGATTCGACCAGACCTGTCCGTAATACGACTCACTACCTGCATAGGCCCGTGCACAATCGAAGTAGGTAATCCCCTGAACGACGGCTTCCAGGATCACCTTCGAGGACTCGTCTTCCTGCCCGTAAGTTCTCAAGATCCCTTCACCGCCCAATCCCGTGACGGTAACTTCCACGCCGGTCTTTCCGAATGTTCTGGTGGGTATGGCACCGATTGGCATCGCAGCATTTTGAATCACCGAAAACTCCTTTTTCCTTATGTTAATGCAGCCGAGCAAGATTTCATCATGCTGATTGAAGTCCTGAGTGGATGGTCAGAATGAAAAGATTTTAGACAGGATTAACAGGATAGCTCTCCTGGGCGTTGAGAAATGGTGGGTCGAAATCCTTGCCATTTTGGAATCATTGTGTGAGCTGCGGCAGGGGAGAGGGAATTTTCGGTTCTGGCAAGGTCCCTTAAAAACAGTTGCAGTCTAGTTGTGGTGTTCTTTATCGCATCAGCCATCTCCTTATAGACACCATCTCAATATAATCTAATGGGGCATAATTCTGAGTGTCCTTGAAGTCATCAACGACTACAACTCTGGCTTTCCGTACGGAGAATAAAAACACGCGGCGACGGGTGATGGCATGCTATGGAAGCCAAAAGTAAAGTCCCACCCTTTGGGCGGGGATATTTGCTGGTGTTCTTCCTTTCCTGTTCATTTCACCTGCTCAATGTCAGGCAACGCCCAGCTCTTATCGAAGTAGGCCTCCAGCGGCGAGTAGAAGCGAAAATGTGCTAACCACGCTTTGCCGGGCATAGTCGGAATCCAGTTTTTCTCGAAGCCTTTCGGTGCGTCCGGAGCCAAGTAGAGGTCCACCGAGCCGTCGGCGTTCTTCACGAGGTCGGGCTGGCACGAATTGCGATCGTCGATCTGCTCACGGTTATGGATGATGGCGCGCGCGTCCGCGTCATAAAGCGTGACAGGCCAGAACTGTTTCGCCGGCGGGTCGCTCCATGCTGACCGTCAACATCCCTGCGGGCGTTCGCATCATATCGGGTAGGAGGGGAAGTCGCCTTCCCCGTCCTCCCACACCACCGTGCGTACGGTTCCGTACACGGCGGTTCATGAAGTGCATTGAAGTCTTCGCAATTGATTTAGCAGTGACACAAGTCCAAGTCGATCAAAGAAGCTTTTAGGGAGGCACTGATTCATATGAGAGGCCCCGGAGTTCCACCAGGGGCCTCGCCCGTTCGTGGCTGACCTCCAGGCCCTCTCCTCCCCTATCCCATACTTCATCAGGTTCTTTGCACGAGTTTTGGGCCTCTTCCACTGGCGCCAGAGGATGCACCGAAGTTTCCGCCGTATCCATCCGTCCAGTTCCTCGAAAACACCCTTTACCTCGGACAACCGGAAGTAATTTACCCAACCCCGCAAGACAGGTGTCATCTCTTCGATCTGAGTACGGATATTGCGGCCTCGGCCCGCTCGAAACATTTCCCTGAGCCTGTTCTTGATGCGATCCACCACGGCTGAAGCCACTTTGAGCCTTGGCCGTTTATGGAAGGTCATGCTGTAGCCGAGGAACTTGCGATCCCAAGGGCGCGCAACCGCGCTCTTTTCCGAGTTGACCTTGAGTTTTAATTTGCCTGCAAGATACCGGGTAAGATTTTCCAGCACCCTTTGCCCGGCGCGCCTTGACTTTACATATATGTTACAGTCATCTGCGTACCGGCAAAACGCATGCCCCCTTCTCTCCAACTCCTTGTCCAAATCATCGAGCAAAATATTGGAAAGCAAAGGCGAAAGTGGGCCTCCTTGAGGCGTCCCTTCCATTCGGGGCGATACGATACCTCCGACCATAAGCCCCGCCTGAAGATAGCGACGTACGAGTCTTAGAACCCGTTTGTCCCCTATCCTACGCGCAAGCCGCGCCATCAATATGTCATGATTGACACGGTCAAAGAACTTCTCCAAATCCATGTCCACGACCCACCGCCTGCCGTCTGCCGCATATTCCCGTGCTTTAAGCACAGCATGATGCGCATTGCGGCCGGGGCGGAATCCATAGCTTGACTCGGAAAAGTCCGGATCGAAGATGGGTTGCATTACCTGATTTAGCCCCTGCTGTATTAGCCGGTCCATCACCGTGGGAATGCCCAATTGTCGCATTCCCTTCCCGCCCGGTTTGGGTATCTCTACCTTGCGAACGGGCTGCGGCTGATACCTGCCATCAAGCAGCTCTTCCCTGATGCGCGGCCAGTGTTCGCGAAGCGTGGCTCTGAGGGCAAAAACACTTACTCCATCCACCCCTGCCGATCCTTTGTTCGCTTCCACTTGGTGCAGCGCTTTAAGCATGTTCTCGCGTTCGACCACCGCTTCCATCAACTTTTGAGTCTTCTGGCGGGAGACATCTTTCTTTGCCGTGAGGCTTGACGCGCCAGCGACGGGTCCTTGCGGATTCCGTCCGCTACTCCCCGAAGAGTAACCGGGCATCCCAGCCCGATTTCCTGCGTCTCCATTCCTCATCGAAATTCAAGCTCCTGCCACACACTTCAAGTTCGGGCCTTCGGGTCCGGTCGATGGAACCTTAGTATGCCCTCTGCTGACTTCTGCCGACCCATCCCGCCGCCTCTCGACAGTGGTAGCACTTGGCAGATCGACAGATCTCCCCGGGTAATGCGCACCCACCTTCACGCTTATGCCCGCCGCATATACGTCCATGCCTCCCGTACAGGTATTGGACTTTGAAGATATTCGCCTTCTCATCCGGCATGACCGCCTCGTATGCGATTTCTGTTCGTCGAGCCAGCGCTTTGCCTGCGGCTTCCTTCAGATTCCACCTCACGATGGACACCCTTGCCGTCCGGCTAACAGTTCCCCCTGTCGGGCCTGTAGAGGACTTGCACCTCCAAGTGAGTGCGCCCTGCCGGGCGCACGAATGAAAAGCAGAGTTCCTGAAAGTAACCCTGCAATCAAGGCTTCCTAAAGGCTATTTCAAAAGGATTGTTGAACGCGCCCTTTTTTTCAGCACGGGGTCCCTTGTCGTGTTTCACCCTCTCAGGAGGGGGATCTCCCTTGCCCGGTTTCGAGGTCTCGATCCCTTGAGACAATTTCATTGAAAGCGAGACGCGGTCCCTTTCCAGATCAACACCGACAACGGTCACCGTAACTTTTTGATGCACTTGAACCACCTGCCGCGGATCTTTCACGAACTTGTCCGAGAGTTCGCTCACATGGACCAGACCGTCCCTGTGAACCCCGATATCGACAAAAGCGCCGAAAGCCGTAACATTCGTCACGATTCCGGCCAGTTTCATGCCGACCTCGAGATCGGCCAATTTCTCAATCCCTGGTGCAAAGGAAAATGATTCAAAAGTCTTGCGAGGGTCTCTGCCGGGTTTAGCAAGTTCCAGCAGTATGTCAAGCAGGGTCGGAATGCCTGCTTGCTCTGTTACATACAACGCTGGGTCGATTTTATCCCGAAAAGATGCGTCGCGCATCAGATCGGCCGGAGAACACCCCAGGTCCCCGGCCATTGTTTCCACAATGTGGTAGGATTCCGGATGGACAGCACTGGCATCCAGTGGGTTTTCTCCACCAGATATCCGCAAGAAACCCGCCGACTGCTGGAATGCCCGCGGGCCGAGGCGGGGAACTTTCTTCAACGCCTCCCTTGAGCAAAACGGCCCTTTATCCTCCCGGTACGAGACAATGTTTCCGGCAAGTTGAGCCCCGAGCCCGGAGACATAAGCAAGGAGTTGAGGGCTTGACGAATTGACTTCAACACCGACCGCGTTTACACAACTTACCACCACATCGTCCAGGCCCTTCCTCAACTCGGTCTGATCGACATCGTGCTGATACTGGCCGACACCGATTGATTTCGGGTCGATTTTGACCAGTTCCGCGAGAGGATCGATAAGACGCCTTCCTATCGAGACCGCCCCCCGGACGGTCAGGTCATGATCCGGGAACTCCTCACGAGCCGCGCTGGAAGCCGAGTAGATAGATGTACCGCTTTCATCGACCATAACTATCTTGATTTCTTCCGGTAGACCGAGACCTCGGATGAACGATTCAGTTTCCCTTCCGGCGGTGCCGTTTCCTATGGCGATGGCCTCCGTGGCGAACTCAGCGGCAAGGGAGCGGATGCGCTCTGAAGCCTTCGCCGAAGACTGCGCTCCCGAATGCGGGTAAATGGTCTCGTTGTGGATGAGCTTTCCATGAGGGTCCAGACAGACCAGCTTGCACCCGGTGCGGAAGCCCGGGTCTATCGCCATGACCCTTTTGAAGCCCAGAGGAGGCTCCATCAGAAGGTGGCGTAGATTGTCGGAAAATATCCTGATAGCTTCCCTGGCTGCGCGGAGTTCGGATTCGTGCTTGATTTCCGTCTCAAGCGATGGTGCGAGGAGCCTTCCATAGCTGTCACGAACAGCGGCCCTGACCTGCTGAGAGGCATCCGACTCATTCTTTACAAAAATGGATTCAAGCAAGGACATAGCTTCATCTTCAGGAGGCCTTATGTGAACTGTCAGGAAGCCCTCCTTCTCACCTCGGCGCACTGCCAGTATCCTGTGCGACGGCGCTCCCGTTACCCATTCTTCCCTGTCATAGTAATCGCGGTACTTAGCGCCTTCCGCCTCTTTGCCGGATGCAACCCTGGACCGGAGGAGTCCTCTGTTGACAAACAAAGTCCGGAGCTTTGCGCGGGCATCGGTGTTTTCGTTTACCCATTCGGCAATTATATCCCGAGCCCCTGCAAGAGCGTCTTCCGCGGAAGAAGTGTTATTTTCCAGGTTGATAAAACTCCCGGCTTCCGCAAAAGGATCGATGGCCGGGTCTTGCTCGAAGAGCAGAAAAGCCAGCGGCTCCAGTCCTCTTTGTCTTGCCATTTCAGCCCTGGTTCGGCGTTTCGGTCGAAATGGAAGGTAGATATCTTCAATTACGGCCAGTGTTTCAGCCCGGAGTATCAGGTTTTCCAACTCGCCGGTAAGCTTTCCCTGATCTTTAAGGGACTTTAAAACAGCGGTCCTGCGCTTATCGAGAATTTCGAGCTGCGCCAATCGGTCGCGAACACCCGCAATAAGTGTCTCATCCAAGGAACCGGTGACTTCCTTGCGGTATCGGGCAATGAAGGGGACAGTCGCACCCTCCTCCAACAGCTTGGCTGTTGCCTGGACCTGGTGCGGCTGAACATTGATTTCGCGGGATATGGTGTCTATGTGGTGTTCGTTCATGTCTTCCTTTCAGCCGTGTGTTAAAAAGCCGCTTCAATCGGGGCTGCCTCTTTCGCACTCACTTTATTTCAGGCTCGTTTGGGATTATAACTTGCCCCCCGCTCCGTGCCGGGGTAGAAAAAACCCTGGCCGGCAAAAAACTTCGTAGCCGTACCTATATGACTCGTGGAAGAGGCAAAAAAACTGGCTTTAAATAATGGATTCGAGTATCGGGAGCAAATAGATAATCGGGGCAACGGCTTTAATGTTCTGGCCTACCTGACCCGGAATCATCGCCATTCATCGGTGGCCGATTGGCAGGGCCGTCTAGAGGCCGGCCAGATATTTATTAATGACCGGCGGACCGGATCAGACGCCATTCTGAAACAGGGACAGTTGCTTCTGTGGCGTCGCCCGCCCTGGGATGAGCCGGATGTGGCGCTTGCTTATTCCATCCTCCACGAAGATGAAGACCTGCTTGCCGTGGCCAAGCCTTGTGGACTTCCGACGCTCCCTGGCGGCGGCTTTCTTGAACACACACTTCTGACACTAGTGCGCAAAAACCACCCTGAAGCCAACCCCTTGCACCGCTTGGGACGGGGAACTTCCGGGGTCGTTCTGTTCGCAAGCACCGCACGAGCCCGATCGAGTATGTGTGCGGCCTGGCGGCGAAAAGAGGTGAGCAAAATCTACCGGGGGTTGGCCACCGGCTACCCCGCTGAGGATAATTTTATCATTGAGACGCCGATCGGACCTGTTCCACATCCAAAGATCGGAACTGTCAATGCCGCCTGCCCGGGCGGAAAATTTGCTTTGAGCAGGGTAAGAGTCCTCGAGCGGAGGGGCGGTGCGTCATTGTTGGAGATCGCGATTGATACGGGAAGGCCTCATCAGATTCGCATTCACCTCTCATTTGCAGGGTATCCGCTGGTGGGAGATCGTCTCTACGCAGCGGGAGGAAACATCAATGATCTGGAGACGCTGCCCGGAGATACCGGCTATCTATTGCATGCCGAACGTCTTTGTTTTAGTCATCCGGCAACCGGATTACCCTTCGAAATCCAGTGCCCCCCTCCTCCAGAGCTTGCGTTGGACTGTCGCGATAGTATCCCATAAGGCAACTCGGCGGCTTTTTACTCTTCGCTGCGCATCATTCCGAGGAGGGTGGAAACGGCCGTAAGCCCCTGACCTATCCGGTAGCTACTTTTATTAGTAGTCCAGACACTCCATCAGAAAGTCAGGATAGCTCTCCCGGCCCTTGAAATCTTGACGCCCAGAAAATTTGCCACGTCCGGATCGTATATTGATTTTGATAAAGCGTTCCCGACGGGGAGCTTTTCACTCCCCATCTTCTTGCTCCGAATCATCCATACAGGTTTTCAATCCACCTTGTCGCCTCGGTATCGCTGATTTTCCCGAGGTATCTCTGAGTGGTTGAGAGATTAGCATGCCGGAGAATCACCTTGCTCACGATTTCGATTGGTACACCGGATCTCGATGCATAAGTGGCCGCATGCCTCCTGAGATCGTGCGGCCTCAATTCGACGCCGGCGAGCTTTCCTGCCTTCTTGACGACAACCCTGGTAGCCGCATACGTGATCGGAAAAATCCGTTGCTCCGTCTCAAGCGCTCGTTCCTTGATGTAAGCACGCAAACGCTCCACCACCTTTCGAGGAATGAAGACAACCTCAGCGTCCTTGCCGCTCTTTGGACTTTGGATCGTCAGCTTATGATCGCCTACATCTTTCGGGGTGAGCTTCAGGACTTCGCCGACCCTCATGCCTCCCCTGGCCATTAGTTCCAGGATAAGTCGGTTTCTCAACTTCGTCGTCCTGAAAATGATTTCATCGATTGTCTCTTTTTCGACAACCTCCCAGTGGATGGGTTTGGCTGGCCGGTAGATTTTCCTCAGCATCGGAGCATCACACGGGTTTTGAATGAAAGGATCGAGATTGGTCCTGATGAAATTAAAGAAGGCTTTGAGGTGGGAGTAACGACCATGCTTGGTTTGCTGCTTTCCGCCCTTCGTGATCATGTTCAGAAACGAAAGAATCTCCTCGGATGTGATGGCGCCAAGATCGCAGTCTTTGCCAAAGTAGTCGCAAAGTTTGGTCAGCGTAGCGCCGTAGGACTCAATCGTATTTTTTTCCTGAATTCATCCTGTGGTACTCTCGATAAACTTGGACCGCCTGGTCGAGTTTCATGGCTTGCCTCCTGTTTTGGTTGTGGGTGGGTACAAACCGATGGGGACTACGAGCGGAAGGTAAGATATCCTTTTCAACTCTGCAAGAATCCGAACTGGCTCCGGCGTTCAATTATTTGGCAAGATCCATTGAAGACTATTACGTAGTGGTTCCGGCTTGTTCTTTCCTTCCGGCAAGTACCCCGAAATCCTCATCACCACCACAAAAATGTATCAAAGAAGGCATCCCGAATTGACGCCGTCTCGATACGGGCGTATCCTGCTGGTACCAATTCACACTCATGGATCAGGACATGGCTATCTACTTCACTTCAAAAAAGAGATAGCCGGTGTTTGCTGTTTTATACAGACTGATAAACATTGTTACATTGAAAGAATGACAGACATTCGGGGTGGCACGAATGGGATCATATCAGGATTTGTCAGAGAAGATCGAGGCTCTCCGAAATATTCTTATGTCCTATGCGACGGGTGGACACGTTAGTGAGCAAGAATACCGGGAACTCCGAAATGAGTTAATGAATGACCTATCTTTGAGCGCCAAGCTCCCTCGTTTCGTCAGAACGTGCAGTGATTTTAAACAGTTCTGGGCTTTCATAAAACAGCAATCTGCTACTTATCAGGGTCGGCGAGACTACTTGTCGGAACAATTCAAACCGCTTCTCTCGACGAGCCAATGCATTCCCCACGGTGCTTCAGTCGCTGAGACTCTGACGGCACTCAGTTCCGACCACGTTCATGAAGCCTGGCGGGACGCTTCGGTGCGCAGGTTAGATGACCCCGACGGAGCAATAACCTCGGCGCGCACCCTTCTCGAAACTGTATGTAAACATGTCCTCGACGACATGATGGTGGAGTACGAAGACGGTTTTACTCTGCCCAAGCTATATAGAATGACAGCCGAAGCCCTTCAGTTGGCACCAAGCCAACACACGGAACCCATATTGAAGCAAGTCCTCGGGGGATGTACAGCAGTTGTGGAGGGGATAGGGTCCATGCGTAACGCGCTCGGAGATGCTCATGGAAAAGGAAAGGTTTGCGCAAAGCCGGAGGCCCGTCATGCTGAATTGGCCGTCAACTTAGCCGGTGCCTGTGCCATATTCTTAATAGAAACATGGGAAGAGTTGAAGAAATGACAATGTAACCAGCCAATCAACCTACGAAAACATTCGGCGACAATACAGGATCGAGCGATGACAAGACCGACTATAAGACGGATCGAGCTTTTATGGGCGGCAGTTCTCGTGTTGCTCGGAACGAGTGTCGCACAAGCCCAGAATGCCCAGGAGATCGCCAAGAGGGCCTTCGCGTCTACCGTGCTGTTGGTCATGGAAGACGCCAACGGCCAGCCCCTCTCACTCGGCAGCGGCTTCTTCGTTCGCGATAGCGAGATCGCCAGCAATCTTCATGTGGTCGAAGGTGCCGCAAGGGGATACGCGAAGATAGTCGGTCAGAAGACAAAGTACGACATCGAGGGCATCACCGCTGTTGACCACGAACGCGATCTTGTGGTTCTCAAGATTTCAGGTGCTCGTGCATCAACACTTGGCCTTGCCAACATTGACGCTGTTCAGGTTGGGGAAACCGTCTATGCCGTTGGAAATCCTCAGGGATTGGAAGGCACGTTCTCTCAGGGCATTGTCAGCAGCATCCGAGAAGTTGGAACCGACAAGCTTCTGCAAATTACCGCCCCTATCTCACCAGGCAGTAGCGGTGGCCCGGTTCTGAACTCTAAGGGCGAGGTAATCGGCGTTTCCGTCGCGACCTTCAGAGGTGGACAGAACCTGAACTTCGCAATCCCTTCAAACTATCTGGCGACATTGCTTGGAAAGGCCGGGCCTGTAAAGCCACTGGCACAAGTGAAACCGGTCAAGGCCCAGCGTTCCATTCTGGCAGACCTTGGAGGTCGTAGCTCCGAGGGCGTGGTTGGTGGCCAACTGACCTGGCAATGGACGTCGTCTCAAAGCGGCGAATACGCTTTCTCCCTGCGGAATCAACTTCGCGAGAATGTCAAGAACGTCTATTGCCTCGTGATCTTCTTCGACGCGCAAGGGAATCCGATTGACGTTGATGTCGTGAACTATCAAAGTGTCATTCCCGCGGGCTTGGCCAAGCGAGTTACCAGCAGGGTGGATGGTAGCGTTCAGAGGTTGACTACTGAAATGGGGTCTATGAGTCTGCGAACAAAGGTCGACTTCAGGATTCTCGACTTCGAGATCTCCAATTAAATCGTTACTCGCCGTAAAGGAAAAATACATGGAAACACTCGGGGAGTTCGTTCTAAGATTGAAAGAAAGGGTAGGATGCTTCTGCCACAAGTCTAAATCTTACGAAAGATATAGCCTGAAGAAGGCTGACACAAATCTGAAAGGGAAGATGGGCGTTTTTGCCTGGGTAATAAAACAGAGAAACGTATTTCAGATAAACAGTTATAAAAAACTGGGGGATAAAAGTAACGTGACTCATCTTGCAGACAAAATTGTTCCAGGCTTGATTTTTGTGTCCATAAACCAAGATTCTGAAGAGGGGACGGGCATTATCTTTTACGTTCAGGGAAACAGTAGAGGCCCTGATTACGAAAAAGCCGTAGAGGCCCTTAAGGCGATACTTTCGTTGAAATGACGGGATTTATCAAAAGAATAGACCACGAATAAGTAGTCCATTTCATAGCTCTTGCTTATAAAGCCGGCTTGAGAGCGAAACGAACCGCTTCAGGGTCTCCCTGGCCGCAGTTTAGCAAATCCTGATTCATACATCTCCACTTGGGCATCTTTCTCCATTAACTTGCGCTGTACGTAACAAATCCTTTAAGCAGCCGCCAGTTCAGGCTCGGCGAAAGTTCACCTATCTCTCCTCTGTGTTGAATCCGAACTTCCGCAGCCACGTTCAACGTTTGCTGAGCATATGTTACCAGGCTCCTGGTTTGGAAATGTGGCCCCTATTCGTGTCTCACCCCTGCCAGGTGCGTATTGGCAGAGTGCCGTTTTTGCCAGCTCCAGAGCCAGCGATTTGGCCGGTCCCTCCCTCCTTGTTCAGCTCGCCTTCGTGGTTGCGATCACAGCGTAAATCTTTTTCTTGGCCACTTTCCCCAGTTCGGAGAACATCTCCGCCAACTCTTCTCTTGGGATTTCAGAGAATGCCTCTTTCATGTAATATTCTTTGCAGTCTTTGAACCACTGAATCTGTTTCAGGGGCTTAGTAGGTCTGTTTCTGATAAGATTCTCCAAATCCGAGCTGCAACGCCAAATATAGCCAATGATGGTTACCAAAGAGAAATTACCTCGATTCCGGCCTCAACAAACATCTTCCCCGCGATGCCGGAAACGGCACAGGAGGGAGAGGTTTTGAAGAAGTATGCCTGGCGGGCGCCAGCGGCCTGCGCGATCTCGAGGGCGTTGCGTGCTCCTGCCTTGAACTTCTCGGTCAGGTCGGCACCGAACATAGTCTTTCCCAGATCTGTTTCATAGACCCGGCCCTTCTTTGTCTTTACCGGAGGTCTCGGCGTCGGCAGGCCGGCGAGGGTTTCCGGACAAACTGGAATCACTTCGACGCCGGCCGCCTCCAATTGACGGATTATTTTAGGTTTATGTGCTTTCTTCCCATGCCAGCGGCAGATAATGCCGCAAAGACAAGCGGATGCCACAACGACCTTCTCCATTTCCCCTCCATTTTCTTTTTGGCTCATGGCCACACCTCGGGATCCACCAGCCTAACCGCCGGCAGGGCTTCATTATTCCACCAATTGATAAGCCGCGCAATGGTATCCCGGCGCTCCTGATCGGTTGCCGTACTCAAAAGATTGTGTTGTTGCATGTGGATATTTTTGGCCCGCGCCAGGACGGAATAAAGGGTCGGAGTTGCCGAACCCGACGACTCGGCCCTATCGACCCTGACAAGAGCGGCCTCTGCCCTCCGGATGTTTGCGCAGAAATGACAGGTCCCGTTGCAAAACTCGGAACTGTGGCCGTAATTCTTTCTGGCATCCCTCAGCGCGTCCCTGATTTCCTCGAGGGCCGTTGCTAAGTGGTCATGTGTTTTCATCCTTACTCTCCTCTGGGGTTAGGCGGCAACCTTATCCGAGCCCGCCAGCTTGTTAAGTTCCGTGACTAAATCCATGCGCCTGAATTCGATATGGAGGTTCCGGTTCTTGAACCATTTCAGATGAAAATACGGGGTGCTGCACTGCGATTCGCCCTTCTCTGCCGCTTCGCTGATGAGGGTACACATATCTTGCGGGTATTTGGCGATCCCCTTGCCGTCGAGAAGATGGAAAACGTTGTCCAGCGCCTTGAGGTACTTTTCTTTGTGATAGCTCACCCGGCGGGGCATCCGGTTCCAATTATCATCCATGCCCCATGTGACTATGACCTTGTTGGTAAGCCCGAAAGTGTTTTTGTCATTAGTTTTGAGCCGTTGCCAATTACTCGTCGGGCGCAGCCAATCAAAGACCTCGCGAGCCGAATCCTCTAGCAGCGAATCCATATCGTTGAAGAGTTGTTCCATAAAGGCGAACACGTTTTGCTCGGTAAGAGGCGGCAGAGTGCCCTTGTTAAGCTGTTCATCGAGTTCATCTCGTTTCTTGACGGAGATAATGTCGCGGACCTGGAGGCGGGTGACGATGGATTTCCAGGCGTTTCGCTCAATCAGTGCCGCCGACGCTTTAGCCTCATAGTCAAAACTGCGATCGGAGATTCGCTCTTCCCAAAGATGATCGTGATACTCTCCAAGGACGCGCTTCAGCCGTTCCTTGGCAGTGGTAAAAAGTTCAAAAGCTTGTTTCACTTCGCCTTGCGCCGTCTTTATTTCGGCAATCATGGCGACAACGGTTGACCTGGGCATAACCTCAGTTGAACCAAACATGATATGATCTCCTTCCCTTATTCAGGCCCCGGAAGGCTTTCGATAGCCTTCAGAAGCGTCGAAAGTGGTTTTCCGTCCAGTAGCCCGAAATACTTGTGGTTCTTCATCATCCGGTAGCCGTTGCGGGTTTTCTCATCGACCTTGTTTCTTACAAAGTAATAGGCATCCCCCCAGCTCTTGAAGTATTTGCGTTTCTTTTGGAGCTTGTGCATCGGAGTGCCGATCCTGCCCCAATAGAAAATGACTTCAGACTCGCCGGATTCAGACCGGAACGAGTCATATCCCCACATCTTAAAATGCCCTGGCTCCGTGTTGACGAAAACATATTCACTCATGGCCCTGACCTCCTGATTGTAGGGCTAAGTCGCCAGATCTATCAGTCTATCCAGTGCGACAGTTACCGTATTGACCGCTGTGCCGGAGGATTTGAAAGCATCAGGCGGGTTGTCGAGCATTATTCCATGGCCGTCCACGAATTCACGGAATTCGAGCGTCTTCCGATTCTCCCGAAATTTAACGCCTGCACTCATAACAGAAACCAGTCGACCGCCAGGTTCCAAAAATGTAAAGGCATGGCGGACATGATCGATGTCGGCCTGCTTCGCGAAGGGCGGATTCATGACGATGCGATCCGCCAAAGGCAAATCTTCATCGGGCTTTAAAGAAAGGAAATCGCCAAGCATGGCGTAAAAACCTTTCTCTTGTAAATAGGTGGCATTCATTGGCAAAACTTCCACCGCATAGATTCTATTCTTCGCTACATGGTCTGTCAGCACGTCCAAAATCGCCCCTCTTCCGGCTGAAGGTTCCAGGACCCGCATGTCGACAAAGATATCGGCCATTTCGCAAAGCCGCTTGGCAAGAGGGTAGGGCGTTTCGAAGAACCCGAAATCATCCTTCCGGTTGGTATATCCGCCGGTAAGGATTGCAGCCTCCAGGTCAACCGCCGGATCGTTATCGAAAATATGACCTTTCGCCTTTCTATTCCACTTACCGCCGAGCGCCTCAAGGACCTTGTTCACTTCAACATAGGTCTTCCGATCAAGCTGCCGGCAGTTGAGTGTAACTAGATGCCCCTCGACTTTTGCTCCGTCTAAGATGTTCAGGATCTCATTGTCTATTTGCTTTAGCATTGGCTTATGTCTCCTTCCGCCTTCCGGCGCTGTGGGTTAGTGGGGAACTAAATGCTGTAAAATCTTGTCCAGCCGGTCGGTTTGTTGTACTCATATAAATCACGCTCATTATTCCAGATTACCCATGTTGCCCGGCTGAATCGTCCAATGTCCGAAAAGCTCAAATCAAACCAATCTCGAAACATCATGTAAAACATTGTCGCCTCCTTGCCCTTCCGGGCCGCTTCCTGGCTGATTTCGGGCGCATTTTCTCTTTTCCTAATTACGCTGGCGTTGATTGATGCTAATTGGTTCATTTTATTTCCCTCCTTTCGGTTGCCAGGTTGCCTCGACTCCGCCTATTCCTCGAGCGGGCTTCTCCGGATTGCAATGACCCCGGGACCGGGTACATTTGCCAAAACCTCCTGGAATGCGAGTGCCCTCTGTTTTCGAATTCATCGGCTTCCAGAAGTCGCACTTGCGACAATCGCCGGTTGCTTTAAAAAACATCTGGCGCTGACCGTTCTTGTCGATTTGCCGTTTTCCTCCGATCCTTGGCGGCATTAAAACCATCGATTTCCCCTTTCTGGCGGACCCCTCCGCCGGTGGCCGGGCCGGAATCGCCCGTTTTGAGTCCTTTTGTGCCCGTTTTGGGGTAGGAGAGGAGGGAGGGTGTTCAACCCTAGCGACCCCGTCCTCTTCCTATCCCCGCCGGGTCAAGCGGCGAGCTCGGCAACCTCGCCAAAGGGCGGGACCCGGCTGGAGTCCCCCGTCGAAACCCAAAGGACCGGGAAGGCCGGCTCCGCCGGGAACCGCGAGCATTCCAGGTCGGTCAGGTACACCAGACAGGTCGGCGTAACCCCGTTTTCTTCGAGCCATTCGAAGGGCGGTCGGAAATCGGTTCCGCCCCCGCCAACCAATTGGAGCTTTACGGGCAGGGTTTCACGGTCAAAAACCTCGATTCCCGCTATTTTGGAGTCGCAGTAAATGACCGTTGCGACCGTTTCAAATTCTTCGAGGATGCCGTTCACCTCGGCTGCGAACTGATCGAGTTCAGCCTGCCCGATGGAGCAAGAGGTATCAACCGCAATCACGATTTCTTTAAGCTCTTCGGATCGAAGAGAAGGAAGGAAGAGCCCCAGGTGAACGAATCGGCGGTTCGGCGGGCTCCAGGTGTAATCATTTTTGGCGCTCATTTCGATGAAGCGCCGAAGAATCGTTCTCCAGTCGAGCTTCGGGTTCGCAATCTCTTGCACCATCCGGGCTATTCCCGCGGGAAGAATGCCCCGGGCCTTTGCCTGTGTTGCGGCCTGGACTGCCGCAATCTTTTGTTCTTGCTCTTGCTGTGCAAGTTCGGAAGATCTGGCGGGCCCCCCGTCTTCACCGGGGAAATCGCGAATCTCACCACAGCCGCCCGGATCGCCTTGGCCTGGCTTCGAATCAGGGGACCCGCTTTGTCCCAAGTCCGATCCCTGATTTCCGGGGTCTTGCTGGTCGGACTGGCCGCCGGCCGGGGCGTTTTCAGGTCCCGGACCGCCGCCACCTTCTTGCGGTTCGCCTTCATCGTCAGGCTGATTCGAAAGCACGCCATAAATTTCTTCGGTGCTTTTCCCATCAAGACCCGAGTCCCGAAGCCGGCAAGAGGGAAGGACCATTTTCGATTCCTCGAGAATCGAATTGATCGCGTAATCGCCGGATTTGTTCCAAAGGTTCGGGTCCCGGCCCTTGCGCCGGGTATGGTGGCAGTTCGCCAGGTGCATGACGTCATGGGCGATGACCCCTTTGGTTTCGTCCAGGGTCAGCCCGCCGATAAAGTCCGGGTTGTACCCGAGGACCCGGCCGTTTGTCCAAACGGTTTCACAGGTCGGGTCTTCTTTTAATTCGAGCCGGAGGGCCAGGCTTCCAAAAAAGGGCTGATCCAAAATCAAGCCGGCCCTCGCCTTGGAAATCTTCTCTATCGGTTTCATTGGTTGTCTCCCATATAGCCCGCCATCATTTCCATCATCTTTTCGGCGGCTGCAGCCGTCTCGGCCCGGGCGTCCTTGTCCTTCCTGAGGTCTTCGGTCGGTCGGCCGCAAAGAGTCAGCTCGGCGTCGATCCGCATCTTCTCCAGGCGGGGATCGTCGGTCAGGTTAAGCCGCGGGAGAAGATCGATCAGGGCTTTAAGGTCGGTCACATAATCCCACCTGATCGGCTCGTCGGGGTTTTTGAACCGTTCGGCCATCCTGTGGACCTGGGAATAAAGCCGGTTCCAAATGTCCGCCATGGCGTCCTTGACCCGGTCGTTCTGGCGTGCTTGTATTTCTGATCGGATGCGTTCGACTTCTTCATTTTGGAGCTGCACCCGGAAATCGGTCGCTTCGGGAAGCGGGGAAACCTGCATCCGAATGTCGAACCAGCCGGCGATCTTCCAAGGCTCCGGGTAGTCGTCTACTTTGAAGAGGCCGTTTAACCGGGACATGGCGTCTTCAATCAGTGCGGGATAGCCCGCAACAAAATCCCGAACCAGTGGTTCGAATCGGGACCGGAAATCCCGCATCTTTGTGGAATAGGCATCGAAGTTCTTCGAAAGAAGAATCCGATGGAACCGGTCGTCCCAGGGAAGGGTGTTCGTCTCATGGAAGCGCTTTACTTCGCCCCGGAGCTCGCGAATTGCAGCGAGAGCTTCCTTGGGAGCAAGCTTCTTTGTGGTTGAAAGCACTTCGGGATCGGCGCCGTACCGCTCGGCCGTTTCCTTGTTGACCTCTTTGTCCTGGCACCTGGCACTCCAGGTGTGGACTTCGAGCGCCACCAGCATCGCCTTTTCGGAAAGCATCTGTCTCATCGGAATACCTCCTTTAAACCAAAACGTCTTTGTGGGCGGAAGCCCATTCAATCCAAGCCCGGGTGCTCGTTATATCGGGGTTCCGGGTCATCGCATCGGTCATAAGAAGAACTGAAAACTCGGCCGGCATCCGGTTCGCATACCGAACGAGCCGCTCCATCGTCTGGTCGGTAGCTTTCCTGGCCAGAGCACCCGCCAGGGCGTAAAGTTCGGCGGGACCTGTGGGGACCGGGGCTGTCTCGGGATTCATGAGCACCAGGTCGGGATTGGGCAGGTTCCGGCAGATCCGAAGGAACCCGACGATTTCGGCAGCGGGACCTTCACCAACGGCGCCGGCGATCAAGGGAAATTCGAGTTCGGGAGCCGGACCCGCCTTGAGAATCCTTGAGACGAACTCCCACGACCGAGGGGTCGGGAAGCTCTTGTCGTTTCGCTTGGGATCGAAGTTGTGGAGAAGACCCGGCCGGAACCGCAGGAAAGCGATCACTTCGGTCTTGATCCCGGCCTTGAGCGCCCATGCAACCCAATCGTCGTGGTCGACTTCGAATTCCAGGTGTACGAACCTGTTCGCGAGAGGGCTCGGCATCCGATGGGTTACCGCTTTATCGGTTTCCCGGTTCCCGGCGGCAATCACGGTCCAGCCATCGGGAAGCCGGTATTCGCCAAGAGCCCTGTCGAGGACCAGTTGGTAACAGGCCGCCTGGGTAAGGGGCGGCGCCGCATTCAATTCATCGAGGAAGAGGACCCCCTCGCCATTGATTGGAAGGAAAGCCGGCGGGCACCAATGGGCCCGGGAATCCCCGTTAATGGAAGGAAGACCCCTCAGGTCGACCGGATCGAGAAGGACGGCTCGCAGGTCGATCAGCCGCCGACTCAGCGCCGCGGTTACCTGGCGCATCATATCGGACTTTCCGACCCCGGAGGCGCCCCAGATAAAAGCGGGCTGCTGGATGGGGATCAGCGTTTCAAGTGCTTTGCGAACTTCGGAAGGCTTCATTTTTTGGACTCCTCTTAAAAGGGGCAGGCCGCCAATAGCGGCTCGGTCCCGGTAGCTTCAAAGAAGGCCCCGGATTCTTCCGGGGACCCCCAAAACTCGTTAAACTCTTCGGTGCAGCGCCTGATAAGGTCCGGGCGGCGGGGGCAGTCGAGTAGTTGCTGGAAAAGGGTTACGCCGTCGATCTCCCCGAATTCCGTTGCAAGCCCGTCGAGGGGGAGTCCGCTCTTGCGGACCGCCCCGGGCATCCGTCTGGCAAGCCGTTGAACGGCTTCCCGGCTGCCCATAACGGCCCGGATGGAAGCCGGGGAAACCCCGGCCTTGCGGACCCGGTTAAAAACTCGGTAGGTTTCGTGCAAAAGGTCTTCCATGTGGTCCTCCACGCCCCCGCGCCCCCCGGTCAGTCCCGGACCAGGCCGGCCCAGGCTTCTTTCATGTGCGACTGAGGGGCCCCGCCTTTTTCCTTCGCCAGCTCGCGCGCGCGGACCCACGCCTTTCTGGTCAGTTCCGCATGCTCCGCCTTAAGGGCGGGGTCCCGTCGGTCGACGCCGGTCCGCTTCGCGGCGGCCTTCAAAAGACCCCGCCGTTCGGCTTCCGCCCGAAAGAGGTCCTCAGGGACTGCCGCCAGCAAGGCCGCCAGGGCTTCGGCATTCCCGGCGCCGACATCGGCCGCCAGGGCTTTCAGGGTGAGAAGGGACTGGCGGACCCGCTCGGTTTCGGCCTCGATTCCCGCCTGCCGGACCGTTTCAGCGCAATGAGCCGCCAGTTCCGGGGAGATCGCCCCGGGGCCCGGGACCGGATCGACCGTTTTGGACTCGGTTTTGGCCGGTTTTGGGGACTTTTCCGCCTGGACGGGGACTTCGGAAGGGACCGCTGCGGCGGGGGGCGGCGCCAGGGCGGCCGTCAACTTCGCGGCCGCTTCGGTTTTGAGCCGGGCCAGGTACGTTTCGGCCTCGCCCAGGTCCTTTTTCCAGCCGCGGAACTTGCCATCGAAAAATACGTCGAAGCCGTTTCCGTCGACTGCGGCCCGGATCCGGCAGCCGTTTACGACCGCGGGCGGGGTTTCCGGTTTCCGGTCCCCGTTCGGGTATTCGCCCTTCACCGGCGGCCGGCCGACCGCCTCTTCGAAGGCATGGGAAGCGGTCGCGTAAAAGGCATAGGACCCGCGCTTTTCGCCAGCGATGAAAAGCCGGAAGTCGGCGCCTTCCCGTTCGATGCGGTTTACCGGCTTCGGGGCTTCGGCCGGGGGCTTCCCGGTTTTCCGGGTCTTTCCCGCCGGGGTTTCCGGGGCCGGGACCGTCTCGCGCGCGGATTCTTTTTCTTCCTTTAAAGGGGCCGGGGCCGGATCGGTGGGGGCCGCTTCGGGCTGCCGGGCGGCCTCGAAAGCCTCTTCGAGGGACAAGCCGCCAGCCAGGGCCGGGGCTTCGGCAGTCGCCGGTACGCTCGCGACCGCTTCGGTTGCCAGGAAATCGGCCTTGATTGCCGATTCCGGTGGGCCACTTTTTTGGGTTTTCTTGCTCTTAGCCATTTTGCATCTCCTCTGGGTTTGACCGGGGGGGGAACCCCCCCGCCGGCGGGTTAAAGTGCCCGAATAAACGGGTTATCCAGGTCAACAGCCGCAAAACGGTATCGGGCCACAACCCGGCAACGGTTTGTTTCGCAATAACGGTCGGCTTGCGCGAGCGTCCCAACGACGCCCAGGGTGCTGTCCAGGTCGTTGCCAACTTCCGCCAGCTCCCAAAAGTACCGGCGACCGGCGTTTTTGCTTCCCTTTGCTTTGCAGCGGTTCATTTTGCATCTCCTATCTGGCGAAAACGTTATTGGTAGCCGGCCGCGGGTAGAGGAGCCGGTAACCGGCGGACCCCTCCCAAATTCGGGCGAGGCGCCGCGCGAGTCGGTCGGGCATGACCGCGCGCAAACGACAGTACACGTGCAAGGTGTTCAACCGGTGTTGCAGCGCGCTCCTCATTTTCGGGACTCCTCTTCGGCCGGTTCGGCGGGACCGCCCCCGCCGGGGCGCCGCCGGCCCCCTGGTCGGCGGGAAACAATTCGACGGGGAGAATGTACAAAAGGTGAGCCTAATCAGTACCTTAGCGACTTTGCGAACGTCTATTCGGAGGATAAATAGAAGTAAAACAGGAGTTCGAATAAGAAAAAACGGTGAAAAATCCGCCACTTCCAGCCAAATGTCGGACTTTTGGGCGGATTTTGGGGATTTTGGCGGAATTTCGGGGTCTTAGGGGGACCGGTGCCGGTAGCCACCGGCCTCAAAAGCTTCCCGGCCCAGCTCGGCCAGGTCCTCGAAGGTCTTCGCGCTTCCGTCTTCGCGCCGTTGCCAGGCTCCGGGGCCGAAGCGTTTTTCGAGGTCGATCAGTTCGGCCCAGACATCGGGATAATTCGCCCGGATCGCGGCGTATCCAAGCGGCTTTTGCCCCGGGCAGATGCGGCAGGCCGTCCTTTGGTTGCCGTAGGAATAGCCCTCCCACACCGGCACCCCGGTTTCCTTGAGGATAGATTCGCTAACCTCTTTTGCCCCGAAATAGATCGGCTCGAAGAACAGGTACTTTTCCATCCGATCGATTACCCGGAACCGGGATTGATGCACGACGCCGTGCTTGGCCTTTTCTGCCAGCCGGCCTCCACGAACGGCGCAAACCTTGTCGGGATCGTGAGAGCGAACGTAATCGTCCAAGGGCTTGTGAAGCAGGTCGTGGCAGTATGGCCCCATGAAAATCGGCCAGTCGCCCTTGGCCAGGAAGGCGTCAAAGACCGTGCGCTCGGAGCGAAGCACCTTGAGGTCGTATCCGACATGCTCGGCAAAGCGGGCAAGGAAGAGATGGAAACCGATGAAATCGGCCCCCAGATCGACAAACATGAGCTCGACCGGGTTTTTGGGGAAAAAGGTCTTGAGCCAGGCGGTGGCGGCGCTCGAATCCTTTCCGCCGGAAAATTCGACCAGGAACGTTCGGTCTTTCAGGATTTCGTATTCTTCCGGAGTGGGTTTGAGCTGTTCAAGACTCGCCGCCTTTAGGATCGCTGAAGGCTGCGGTCCCTGGCCGGCCCTCTTAAGCGCCGCGATGAGATCTTCTGCCTTTTGCGGCTTATAGCCCGTGAGCTCAAGGTCGACTGCCATATCCTTTAATTCGGCAAGCAAGGTTCCCATGAGCTTTTTGTCGGTTTCGGCGAGCTCGGCGATGATGTTATCGCCAATCATATCGGCCCATTCCTCGGCTTCGCTTTCATAGTCCTGGTAATCGACAGGCACAGTGAGGCAGCCAAGCAATGAGGCGGCCTCCCGCCTGCCGGCTCCGGCGACTATAAAGCCGGATCGGGTGCTTATCGTAATCGGATGACGCCAGCCCCGGGCCTGAATAATCTTGGCGAGCAACTCGACCTGTCGCTTGGGATGCTTATTCGGGTTTCGCGGGTTCGGGATAACCTTTTCCATTTCAAGCAGCACGTCATGGGCGCACTCGATCCGAACCGACGAGCCGTCCGAACATTGCGTTTCCATGGTTCAAATTCTCCTTTTCGGGGCAATGACAATACGCACCGGTATACCGTACTGTCATTGACAATGCCCTCTTAGTGCATGGGCCTGTTACTTACGAGTCCTCGATCCGCATCATTTTGCGGTGGTTTTGAGATCGTAGATCAGTAAACCCCTAGTCCCTTTGTCAACAGTACATTGCCTGCATTGCTCAAAATGCGGAGCGGACTGAGATCGTTCAAGGCATTCTTTTCGAGTTATAATCCTGCCATTCTGGTCTTCGCAAACCACGGGCTCTTTCCCGAATTGATCGGGGTCGTTTTCGATAACAGACGAATCACTGATAAGGCCAGTCTGGAAAATCTGCTTTCTGAATATTTTGCCTTCTTTCTGGGCGATAACCATGGCGTTGAGGATTAAGTTGCCTTTTTTAGTCGTCTGCGAATAAATCGCCAACTTCATTCTCAATTTCTCCACCTTGTCCATATCCCAAGATTCGAGCCTTTTCAGTTCCTGCCTCAATTCCCTGATTTCCTGATCGTATAAGCCCATTGAGTTCCTCCTTTATTAGGCACTTTTCTCTTATATCTTTTAATAGTTCGCGTTTTAAGGCAACCATTTCGGGAGCAATTTCGGCATTCACAAGACCGGTCATACGGTGAATCCTGCCCTTGATGTAGGTATCGGTAAGTTCCCCTCTTTGTTTTTCTTCCGCTTTCCGGTTCGCGGCTCTTACGTTTTCACGGTTATTCTCGCGCCACCGCATCTTTATTTTTCGCAGTCTTTTAAGGTGCGCCGGCCGACAGTCTTTACAATGCACTAAACGACAAGGAGATCCGTATTTTGTCACGGTCCCGGTCCTCTCGAAATCTTCCATTTTCTTGATTTTCCCACAACCCACACAACGCTTTTCGATGCGGTCCGTCTTGTGTTTAAGATAGTGAATCGTTGAACGCATTATGTGACAACGCTTGCACCAACACCCATTGCTGCCTTTGTAGAATTCCGAGATTTCTTTCCATTCGCCACATGGCCCCCGGCATTGCTTAAAAACTACAAGACAAATCCCCATCGCTTAAAAATCCCCCCGCCAAAGTAAGTCTTTCTCCACCGAATTAAGTTTCCCGCCTAGCTGCCGAACCGGACCTTGGCCTTTTCGATCAACTCGGGAGAGCGTTTGACCCCCTGTGCGAATTTCGCGGCCAAGGAAACTTAGCTCAGCACACGGTTCCGGCGCCAAGCTGGTGGAAATTTTAAGGCACCATGCTATCTATACGATATAATTCAATATATTCTTAGCTGCCCTTTGTTGTTGCGCTTTTCTTTCCTGCTTCTTTGGTTCGCAGCCGATCACGATAGAACTCTTGTTCGGCTTGTTTCTGATACTTCCGCTTATCTTTTCGGCTCGATTTGCTCATATCCTATCTGCACCTCTCTACATTTACGCTTTGTACTGTACCCACTGTACCCACTGTACCCTGCCATTAAACCTATACTGGAAGCCGCTTTAAGCGTAAAGTGCCCCCACTGTACCGCACTTTACCCGCTTTACCGTTCCGGTCTGTCTTGTCCATCCCCTTCACGTACAGTGCGTACAGTGCGTAAAGTAGGTACAGTGGGTAAAGTAGGTAAAGTGATATACAACCCTTCTGCTACTCTTCTAAGAAAGCCTGTCTCTACGAGCTTTGTAATATGGTGATACACGTTCTGCTTCTTCTTCCCTGTAGCCTCGCAGATAAACTTGATAGACAAGGCTTCATTGTGGTCTTGGAAGACTTTCAGGACTGTCGCCCGGTCTTCGGTCATAATCACCTTGTCTGCATCCCCCAGGAGCGTCCAATCCCCTGTCTGTTCGCGTCCCAGGGCAAGCTCCTGCTCCTCGATATCCCGGCCCCGGACGTACAAGACAACCTTACCTGATCTCTTTTGGAGGATTACCCCTGTGTCCGCTGCCCCGATCAGGCCTGTGGTTCCACTGAGGCAATCCAAGGGGTCTTCCGCATCCATTTTTCTGACGTGGTGAACAAGAATGACTGAAACATCCATCATGTCAGCAAGGCTCTTGAAAGCTGATACAGTCTGGTAATCCTGGTCATAGAGTTGCTTATTACTTGCCTTCTTCGACTTCACCTTCGCTAAGGTATCCACAATTGCCAATGACACGTCCCGGTGCTGATCGAGCCATTGCTGCAAAAGGGGAATGCCGCCTTCATCTATTCGCGGCCATTCGGTTACGAAATGCAGGTTTTCCGGCCAACAATCGCCCCGGTACAGTGCCGCCAGTCTGTTTTGTAATCGGCTCGGTCTATCCTCAAGAGCCAAATAGAGCACTCCCCGTTTGCTGACTTGGATTTTGCCTAAAGCCTTCCCGCCACAGGCGCAAGCAAGGCCCACGTTTGTAACCAGAAAGCTCTTACCGAGTTTCGGTCTGCCGCCTAAAATGGTCGTGCCTTCAGGGAGTACCCCTTCGACTATCCAATCCGGCTCTTTAAACGTCCTGCCTTCCAATTCGAAAGCCGTGAAAGTCTTAGGCATCGGGGGGAGATTGAGCAGGTTTGATTTGGCTAGCCCGTAACTGTTTATTTGGGGGGGTTCAGGGGTAAAACCTTCCCGCCTTTCTGCGGGCGGACGCTCGCCGCTGCAGGGTTCGGTTTTAGGCCTTGGAGGGTTATAAACCTTATCGCAAAGGGTGATTGCCCTGTCCAGAGTCGCGCTCGAGTAGTCGGTCCGGTCCCATTTTTTCCGATAAAGACCCGATCGCCGGAAAAAGCGGTTCATGCGCTCGCGGTCGCGTCCGGTCCAGAAAGCCAGCTTGTTGCATAGTGCTTGATCCGCCTCCGACTGTGAGGTATACCCGGTCGAGTCCCCGGCCCACAACCTTGAGAACTTGCCACCGTCATCGACATTCTGTGCAAGGCGCAACAAAGCTTCATCATCCAGGCCCAGGGGTTCAAAAGGCATCGGGGTATGATTGCCTGCCGCCCTTTTATCATCCTGTGCTCCGAATACTTCCTGGTGGAATGCCTCAAGCTCTGCCTGTTTCTCCGCGATAGCCAAAGAGTCGTTCAGCACGTTGCCCGTAAAGGTGAAGTAGCGTGCCTTGTCATAGTGCTCGATCTTCCCCTTTCGCCTGCCGCCAGGTGGAAGTGAACCTTTGACTATGATATGAAAACCTTTCCCGCTCGGTGTTATCTCCGTATAGGAATCGAATCGATCGATACACTGTTTCGCCCATGGTTCTATCTCACCCGTTTCAGGGTTTCGGCATGAATCAAGGTCAATTCCGCAGTAGGAGTCCTGTTCCCAGAAGACAAAACCTATTCCTGGAAGTCCATATTTCTCTGTAGCGATTAGCGCCTCATGGACGCTGCCCCAAGTCTCGGGATTGTTGCTCTCTGCATTCCTGCCGGTCTTCGGGTTAATTGGGATTTTGGTCAGCTTGCTGTCCCGAGTCTCGTACTTCCAGCCTACCCATTGCGGCCGATCCTTGAGTTCGCCAGGGATATTCTCGATATTGACATTAGCCATTTCACAAACTGCCTGTTCGCAGTCCGAATCCGCAATGAGGTAGGCCGTTTTTACCCGGCCGGTTTTTCGGCTCTAATTCGATCAATGCCCCGATCATGGTCAGCTCTCGCTTTCCCACTTCTGGTCCGAAGTGCTCACAGGCTTTGCGCGGTCTTTCAGCCAGTCCACAAAGTCGGCGGTCATATAGACCGCAAGCCGGCCATTCTTTAAAAACTTCGGCCCCTTCCCCTTATTGGCCAGATTCGCCAAGGACTTGGGTGAAATTACCCCAGGGAAGAGCCGTTGCACCTCATTGCGGCCGAATACCGGCGGCAGGTTCTTTAAATCAAAGTGTAGATTTGTCATGCGGGAAACTCCTTCCGTTTGAAGTTTCCCGTAGGATACAAAGGGTAGGATCAGACTGTAAAAAGGCGAAAAGAAAAAAAATTAAATCGTTTTGTCGGTCAACTCCTTAAGTGCGGATGTGATCGCCCTGTCCGGATATTCAATAGGACCAATCTTACCATCCGTCGCCAACGCTTCATATAATATCCGAATCACGCGAACAAAGAGACCTTCCCGATAAGCAGTAGGTTTCTCAAGATGGTAATTGAAAATCTGAGCCACCAACTTGACGAATTTAAAATGGTCCGCCTTTGGTCTACCTTCAACTAGGTTAATAGAGCTAATAGTTTTGTCTATCGTATCAATAATTGTTTGCAAAGAGTTCTGTACTTCAGGCGCTATCCTGATACATTCACAAGCTGCTAACGTCATAGGGTCTGATGCTCCCCGCTGCCTAACATTCATGCGGGCTGACCATAACTCGTTTAAATGTTCCAGAAAAGTACCAATATACAATTTACCTTTGCGAATATCATCGAGATAGTTAAAAGCCCGCCGGAGGGAATTCAATACCTTTTTCATCTGTTCAACATGCTCTGACTTTTTGGGTTGTCTTAGAAATAATTGTTTCATGTCTTGGCAGCAAAATTGAAGATCGGATATAAAATCGTCATATTGCTTGGCTTCCATGAGTGAATTTGATACCGTTGTCATATCTTTCCGCTGTCTTAGAAGTAATTGCTCCATCTCTTGACGGTAAAATTGAAGATTAGATATGAAAGCTTTCATGGTATCATCAGCTTTGGCAGGATCAAATAGTTTGGCAGGATCAGGCAATTTGGGAGAATGAAAGCGTTTCAATTCACTTTTTAGGAGCTCGATCTCTTTGGGTGAAAATCTCCATTCACCGTAGGGAATTGGGGCGCATCCGGGGATTTCGTGCTGTCCAGTTTTAACCCATATCATTTCCGCGTCTCCTGTCGCGCTCCTGGTGGAAATCTAGGGAAGACCGGCCAGGATACCGGCCTTGTCAGGCTGCAGACCCTATCCCTGGAAACCTTTCACTTACGATCTGTCAGCCGGATCATGTTGCCGGAAGTGTGTCGGTTGAACATCGTCATAACCGCTTCCCGCTTAGTATCTGGCAGCAGGTGGGCGTAGCGCATAGTCATTTCTATTTTCTCGTGTCCCAACAGCTCCTTGATAACGAAGAGGCTTGTCCCCTGCTGCGCCAGCCAACTTGCGAAAGTGTGTCTGAGACTGTGAAATGTTATTTTCTGTTTCGGATCGGAAACGTGCTCATTGAATCTCAACTCTTCGAGTGCACGCCAGAACGCCCATGAAATTTGCTTGATCTGGCCGCCTTTGGTCGACTTGAAAACCAGTTCATCAGGCCTACCGGGTCCTCGGCCCAGGAGCGCATGTTTCACATCAGGAGTTATGAACGCTGGCCTGGTCTGCCCGTTTTTCCCCTTTAAATGGATGCGGCCGTTGAAGAGGTCCACGTTCTGCCATTCGAGAGAAGCGAGCTCTTCAAATCTTGCGCCGGTTCGCAAAGAGAATAATGCAATGTCGTGTGTTTTCAGACTGCGTTTCCTGAGGTTTTCCAGTAGCACGTCGGCTTGATCGTGAGAGAGAAAGCGAAGCCGTTGATTGTCGAGCTTATTTGGAACCAGCTTCTCTCTAAGTGACTTGGGAATATTCCCCTTCGAGATAGGATTTATTCCGGCGAAGTAACCCATCGAGAGACTGTGATTAAAAATCTGCCGGATAAGGACGAAGCAATGCTTAACTGTTGCGGCAGAAAGATTCTTGCTCTCTGCGGGCACCTTGGCAAGAGCTTTTTTGCTCTTTCGTTCCTTAAGAGCTACCGGCCTGCTCGCGAGTACTTCCTTGAATTCAGCTAGCACAGCTATATCTATGTCTCGCGCTCGGTAGTGGCCTAGGGCAGGTTTAATATGCACTCTGCAGCGACTCTCGTCCATGCGGTGCGATCGTTTATTCGTCTGGATCCAAATAAGGTACTTGTCAACCAGATCGTCGAAAAGGACGTTTTCTTTGTTGGCTAGCTCGACCCGCGCCCTTTCGGCTTCCTGAATTGCAAGCTCTGCCTTCTTCCTGGCCGCCGCGGCCGCGCGCTTCTCTTTCGAATTGGTAGGTCCTTCGCCTGATTTGGCGTTAACCTTGTACTCGAGCAATTTTGCTTGAGCCTTGGCCAGATTAAAGCCTTCGCTTGAGTAGCCAAGCCCTTCCTGCTGCAATTTCCCGTCACGCCGGAAGTAGATCAACCAGTAACGATCCGGCTTGCCGGAAACCTTTCTGGAAGGGTGCTCTTTGTAACGGATCCCGGGAGCGGCCTTTTTCCATTCACTCATGATCTTTCTCCTGCGCGAGTATGATTGGATCCAGGACGGCCTTTTTTTGTGATGTGGATCTTAACACTCTTGTCCCGGAAGGGTTTTGGGCTCTATTCCAGGACAACTATAGGACAACTTTTGGGGGGAAGTCAAGGGTTTTTGGGGGAGTTTGAGGGAAAACAGCAAAATGCTATATGCTTGATATGACTTGATTGGGGAACTTGAGGGAAGTCTTGGGAATGTTAGCAAGAGGACTGAAAATCCTCGTGTCCTCAGTTCGATTCTGAGCCTCGCCACCAGATATTCGAAGGGGTTACGGTAAGTTAGCCGTAGCCCTTTTCGATTTTTGGTGGGAAAAATCGTGGAAGAAACCTGAAGGTACCCGCAAAAAAACCTTTGACCGGCTGCGGACCAGACTGATCGACGCTGAAATGATGGCCGATGAACTCTTCGAAATGGGGGCGCTCAAGTGGCTCACGCGGTTAAAGCGGCGATGAATGACCTCTTGACGATAGCTAAATCTTGGTGCAATACTCTTTTCAGCTTGGGCAATGTCGGCTATGCTTGCGCTCTCTCCGGCGATGGCTGCAAACTCTTTCAGGGTCTCAACGGCCCTCTGGGCCTCGTGCCGCAAGCGGCACAATTGCCAGCGAGCAAAAATCAGCGGGAAAACAAGTGAAACACGGGACACTTTGTTGTATTTTCTTTAGTTAATGAAACAGCCCACTCACATCAGGAGGCAGAGGGAAAATGGAGGTGGAGCGGCTTCACAACGCCATCGACAGGGTTCGAAATTACACACCCGCAACTGATTCCCGAGCGGCTACTTATTTACGAACATATCCAGCTCTGGTTGCCTTGGCACGTTGCGAAGTAGGCGGAGATGACACAACGAGGTTCCTTCAGCTCGCCACGGTAGTATATGGCTGGATGCCACGGATCATGCGGCTCGACCCAGAGCACCTTGACGAAGCCATCGACGCCTTCCGACAAGCTCGGGCAACTCATCAGGATGCGTCGAATTTCGAGCTTGTGGACAATGTCGGCGCGTGCCTGCACTCGGTTGTCGGAGCATCCAAGTTATTGCACTTCGCCAATCCCGAGGTCTTCCCTATTTGGGATAGAAATGTGGAACGGTTTCGGCTTCGCCGTGGTACCAATCCCTCAGAACATCACATGCAACAAACGGAGAATTACGCTTCTTATGCCCAGCAAGTTCATGAGACTCGACAAGCATGCACG
Organism: uncultured delta proteobacterium; assembly: GCA_963805125.1. GTDB lineage: Bacteria > Desulfobacterota > Syntrophobacteria > Syntrophobacterales > Syntrophobacteraceae > SbD1. Next base: position 69,437 of record CAWDTD010000008.1, read on the forward strand.
TTTTACAAGTTCTACGAAGCATTCATTCAAGCATACCAAGAGCGTTTAAAGCGGTTATATATTGATAGTTACCGGCTTACCCCAGTCCGCGCAATAGAGGCAGCCGCTTTTGAACTCGCTGGCGATAACCCCATTTAAGAGCTAAGAAAAGTGCGGGGCAGCTTTCCTGCCCCGCGCCTGGCGTTGCGGGCCGACCGACTCCCTGAACACTTGACAATTTGAAGCAAAGTGTCCAATCAATGTGAACAAAAACCGGGAGTCACTAACAATGAAAAATCTGAACGAACATGTTTTGCAATTTCTCATCAAGGCGTTTGAAACGGCCGTCGAAACGCGAAAACTCGAAATTCAGCTATTCTGGAATCGCTCTCTTTTCTTTTGGGGGTTCATCGCGTCAGCATTCATTGCATATGCCTGGCTTCGCCGCTTTAGTTCCGATATTTCGCTTGTAATAGCTTGTTTTGGCCTTGTTTGCTCTGTAGCTTGGTCTTTCGGTAATCGCGGCAGCAAGTACTGGCAAGAATCATGGGAAACCAAAGTGGAAGAAATTATGAAGTGCTGGGAAGAGTTATGGAAAACCGAAGTCGATGATATTAAGTTCTCAGTTATATGGTCTATGTTTTCCAAACAGGAGAAAATCCAGAACAAGAATTGTTGGCTTCGAGCACGGAAGTTTTCTGTAAGCAAGCTCGCCATTGCACTGAGCGACTACACCATATTTCTCTGGCTGTCAGTTATCGTGTGGGAGTTCGTTCGAATGTTTAGAACCACAACATGCATTGTATGCTTGAAACCGCTGGCTACCATTGGTTTTACTTTAATTTCGATAATCTGGGTTGTTGCTATGCTTGTCGCGGGGGGTGGTGTAAGATCTTTTGTGTAAATTCCAAAACTTCAAAAAGGTAGAAAAAAAGGCGCTTTTCCATTAATTGGGAGTTTGCCAAAACAGACCAAAGAAGGGAGAAGCGCCAATGAAGATTGAGATCAGTGTACCCGAGGTTGTCTCCGTTTTCAAAGAGATTCAGACACAGCCGGAAAAGGTCTTCGAAATGATCCGGCTTGATGTCCGGGATATGGTGGGAAAATATCTCAGCGAAATGATGAATGCAGAACTGACACATTTTCTGGGAAGAAAACCCTACGAAAGAAAGGAAGATGAGACCAATTACCGGAACGGCTCCTACGGAAGAAGCTTTACAGTAAAGGGAATCGGAGAGGTTTCGGTCAAAGTGCCGCGTGACCGCAAAGGTGAATATGAGACCCGGGTGCTCCCCCGGAGCAAACAATATGAAGACGAAATTCGTCGTGACCTTTGTTTGATGTTTCTTGGCGGCGTGAGCACCCGAACCTTGGCCGTTATGTCCAGCCGCCTGATCGGCCGAAAAATCTCTCACACTGAGATCAGCCAGGCGAACAGGGAACTGGTTGATTCTGTGGAAAGATGGAGAAATCGGGATTTGTCTCAGGAGCATATAAAATATCTCTTTGTAGATGGGGTTAATTTCGACATGCGCATCGGAGACTCCATCGAGAAAACACCTGTTCTGGTCGCAATAGGAGTTACTGAATCCGGCCAACGGCTCGTGGTCGGACTGCAGGCCGGCGATAAAGAATCCGCATCCAGTTGGAGAGAGTTCTTTAAAGACTTGAAAACAAGGGGTCTGGATAGCGCAAAGGTCACCATGGGGGTCATGGACGGCCTCCCCGGTCTAGAGAAGGTCTTTGGTGAGGAGTTTCCGGGAGCAAAAGTGCAGCGCTGCCAGGTTCACGTTGCCCGCAATGTTTTGGCCAAGGTGCCACAGAAATTGAAAGAGGGCGTTGCTGACGGGATGCGCTCCATTTTCTATGCATCTTCCAGGGACAAGGCCAGAGAGTTTTTCGCTGAATTCAAGGCTAAATGGGAATCTCAGGTCCCTTCGGCGCTCAGGTGCCTGGAAAAATCTCTTGATGCCTGCCTCACTTTCTTCAATTTTCCGGAAGATGAATGGATCTCGCTCAGGACCACAAACATCATCGAAAGACTTAACAAGGAATTCAAACGAAGAACAAAGCCTATGGAGATCGTGGCCGGGGAGAGGTCCTGTTATACCCTCCTCGCCTTTATTGCTCTAAAAATGGAACTGCACTGGAGGTCAAACCCCATTGGAAAGGTGCGGAAAAACCTGCCTTTTTGGAAGATTTTGGAGCGGTAAAGAATTTACACAATTTATTTGACTCTACCTGCCAAAGTTATCCGCTTCGTCACCTCAAGGTTGAAGATTGTAAAGGAATATCGCAGAACCCAAACCGATTAAGTAGGAACTTTAACTGCTTTTGTTGGTCGGTGGTTGCATTTGGGTGCACATGAATTAACTCGATCAACGTGCAGATACCACGCGATCCAATCGTAAGATTATAGCCCGGATCGATCGGCTGGTCCTCGCGATTGACGTGAATCGTTGCTCGAATTTCTTTTTCATAGGCGAAGTCCAAGCGTTTCAAATATCGGGGCACGTACCACGGGTTAAGTCCTGCGGCAGGGGCGTCATCGCCCCACCATGTAACAACAAATTGTGGGTCGCCCAAATCGTCGTGGTAACCGTAATTCACGCGGCCAATTCGTACTTGAGCTGACGTCGAAGAAAAGCATTCTTTGAAACGGCCGACGGTTGAACGGATAACCAAAGCGTCAGTGCCGCTCGTGTACTCACGCCACATCCTCTCACTCTCGTTTTCGTCACAATTCCAGCAGTAGATCGGGTTAGTGGGGATTTCTCTTTCTTGGTACCAGGCGGCTTCTGTGTATTTCCCGCCGTCGGGACGATGACACATCAACCGTTGCATTTTTTCTCGCCATTTCGGAGGCAGGACTGAGTCCCACGGGTCGGAAAAGCGATCCGATCGGACAAAGTAAAGCGCCGAAGTTTCGAGTATCTTCTGGAACTTCCAGAGGTCCATGTAACGCCACACAGTTGCAGCGTCATCGGGCAATTCGAGACCGGTCATTGGTGTGAAGGGCATTGTACCTCACACTAAACTAATGGGATGTCACCTCGCGGATAATACTGCGGTTGAGCGGCACCCGACCACGCGGTCAAGAGACTTTGGAATACACCACCGCATGTGTGCCGCGTGGTCGGGTGTCTGGCTCGAACTGCTCGTTATGCGATATACCGGTCTTCAAAGAAATGTGACGATCAGGCAGTATCGAGCTTCTGCTGCCTTGATATATCGCATGGTCCAATTCACAACCTGACAATCGTCTTGTATTATGATTGGCAGGTACGTGAATGTGACACCGCTACTTCCATCAATTGTATCTTCAATACCTGCAGCATAGTCGGCTATGTTCCGATTCTTGTGGAGGTCTGGAGCATAAACAGTCAAATCAAGTGCCACTGCACCAGTGTAACAAGCACGACCATCCATGGCTCCTATGGCAGCCCTGCGCAAAGTGATGAACGCATCATACCGGGGATGATGAATATTCCTTATTGACCTCGAAGTATCCTTGTATGGCGGCAGTCCTTCAACCTCAATAGTGAACGTATCGCCTGGTGATGGCGATCGTTTGTTGGGTACCACCCCTGGATCATAGGAAAGATTCACCTGATTCATCTCCTTCGGCGCGCATAACTATGTTTCGACTGATCCGTGTAAGACGCCAATTCGCGGATTTCAGCCCATATAAGAAGCCAGAGAACCGGTGGCCGATACCATCCAAGCCGCTGGTTTATCTATTGTTTTAGTCTACCTAGAGACTTATCAGGGAGTGTTATGCGGATCGGCATAATAATTTCCCCTCATCACCTCAAAGTCCGTCCAGCGGACTGTTTACGCCTGCGGGTCCCCTGTTCAGCACATGAGTGTAGATCATGGTGGTCTTGATGTCATTATGGCCCAGATGCTCTTGCACAGCTAGGATATGGCTATAGATCAGTGGCGTCAAGCTCGAATTATCTAAGTTAGCGGCATTGGGTCGGGCCAATCTACTCGAAACTATCATACCGGAATTGCACCATAAATTCGCAGAACAAAGGCCGTTTTCATGGCTTAGACTCGTCTTTTTACAGCTAAAATAGGCGTTATAAGCAACGTTCAAGAAATAGGGCTGTCGGTTTTTCCAGTGAATCCCGACCCCAAAATAGTAATTCAGAATGAGAGAAAGTCTGCTGCAGCCTGACGCAATAGCTAAGTGTCGTAATGACAACCGAAAAATCACCCACCCCCCACCTGGAGACAATGCCGTTGATTTAAGGAAAATTGCAAATGCCTTGGCCTGTCATCGACCGGGACCTCTCTCGCAGTCCAGGGACGGCGCTCTTCGTGGTCTCCGCTCTCTTCGTGAGTCACCCGCACACTAATCGGGAACGCCGCCAAACCATTACCCGGATCGGTTTTCATCGTGCAGTTGTCAACCATTTCGTTTTCTTGAACAGGAAGCCTTTCCCTTCGTGCTCTTCGTCGTCTTCGTGGTGATGACAAAGTCAACAGCATTGCCACCTGGAGAGAAGGGATCCGTTTTCAACGTAAGCGGTCGGGGAACCCCACCTTGTAACTGAATTTGAAGTCTGCCATGATCTTCTGAAAACATACCAGGAGGTCGGGCATGATGAGCAACCTCAGCAGATCCGGCCGACAGCGGTTCCGGGAAAAGCACGTCTCCGGGTGGAGGGCAACCGGGCTGAGCCAGGTGGAGTACTGTCGGGTAAACAAGATCAGTTTAAAGAGCTTCCAATATTGGAGAAGAAAATCCAAAGGCAGCGATACTCCGCCCGTCCTTGTAGAACTGCCGCTGCCTAAAACTTTATCGGTTCCCCTTTCACCATCCTGTCCGCAGCTTTGCCTTGTAGTTGACCGCTACCGAATCGAGATCGGCAAAGGATTCGACTCCGATGACCTTGAGCGAGTCGTCCGCATGCTGGGGCGCCTATGATATTTTTGCCGGCCCATATGCGAGTCTTTCTTGCCCCTGGAAGCACGGATATGCGCAAGGCGATCGACAGCCTGTCGATCCTGGTGGAGGCTGGCCTGCGTCTCGATCCCTTTTCCGGCCACCTTTTTGTATTCTGTAACCGGGGGCGAACGATCCTCAAAATCTTGTACTGGGACCGAAACGGGTTTTGCCTTTGGCAAAAAAGACTTGAGAAGCACCGGTTCGATTGGCCGCAGAATAGAGATGAGGTAATGGAGATCGGGGCCAGGGAGCTGAGCTTTATTCTTGAAGGTTTGGATATCAGCTCCATTCACCCTCATGGTTCATTGAAGTATTCAACGGTGATTTAATAATAGTTTTTTAGATAATTGAAAAAAATAGATGCAATCATGGCAAATATGTGCTAGTTTGCTTCCATACAGCCGATAAATGATAAATTACCCGATAATCCGGAAGAACTTAAGGCAATCATCCTTAGTAAGGATGAGCATATAACCATTCTTGAAGAGCAGATTCGTGTTCTCAAGAAGGCAATTTTCGGCCGCAAGAGTGAAAAGCGTTCAGTAGATGAGGAAGTATCCCGTCAGCTCCATTTGTTTAATGAAGCAGAAGTGCTCGTCGAACAGGAAGCCCGAAAGAAGCTGGTAATTGCCGAGCACACCTGCCAAAAACCGAAGCGAAAACCACTGCCCGAAGACCTTCCTCGTGTCGAGGTGATCCGCGACATAGACGAATCTGAGAAGCTCTGTCAGTGCGGCGCCGAGCTTTCCCGGATCGGACGAGGAAGTCTGCGAAAAGCTCGACATCATCCCTGCCAAAATCCGGGTGATCCGCCACATTCGCTCCAAGTACGCATGCAAGAACTGCGAAGGGGTGGAATCAGATGGTCCGACGGTAAAGATTGCCCCGTCTCCTGCTCAAATCATTGCCAAAGGGATTGCAACTGCGGGCCTTGTTGCCCATATCGCCGTATAAAAGTATGTCGATGCCCTCCCGCTCTATCGGCAGGAAAAGATCTTCTCCACGCTACGGGATCGAGCTTAACCGCTCCACAATGGCCGGCTGGATGGTAAAAGCGGCCCAGCACTGCAACCCCTTGATGGAGCTTCTCTACAAAGAGCTTCATTCCGGCCCGCTGGTAAATGTGGATGAAACGCCGCTCCAGGTTTTAAACGAACCGGGAAGGGCAAACACCACCAAATCATATATGTGGGTATTCCGTGGCGGGCCTCCCGATAAGCCGGTAGTTTTGTTCCGGTATTCACAAACGCGCTCCGGTGAGGTCCCCCGTGAAGTCCTGGCAGGCTACTGCGGCTTTTGCCAGACCGATGCCTTCTCGGGCTACGATGCCCTTGAGGTTGCAAACCCGGGTATCATTCTTGTCGGCTGCTTTGCCCACGTGCGCCGAAATTTTGTGAAAATAATCGATGCCCGGGGGAAGGCGGTAAAGAATAAGCCCGGCAGCCCCGAGGTTGCCTTGGACTACATCGGCCGCCTCTACAAGATCGAAAAAGTTGCACGGGAAAGGCAACTGTTGCCCGACCGAGATCGTATCGCTTCGCAGAGAACAAGCCGCACCGATCCTGGAGGAATTTAAAGCCTGGATGGATCAGCGCATAAACCAGACACCGCCCAAGGGACTGCTCGGCCAAGCCTTGAGCTATGCCCTTACCCGGTGGCCCAGGCTAATCCGTTATCTGGAGAACGGACATATAACACCAGACAATAATGCCGCAGAAAACGCCATTCGTCCCTTCGTGGTCGGATGCAAGAACTTTCTGTTCGCCGCGCATCCCAACGGGGCCTATTCCGCAGCCACTCTCTACAGCCTCATTGAAACGGTAAAGGCCTGCGGACTTGATCCTTACCAGTATCTGCGGTTTGTGTTTGAAAAAATCCCCCGCGCCCAAACCGAGGAGGACTATAAATCCCTGCTCCCCCAGAATCTGAGCGCCCAGCATCTCTTAAAGTTTATGGCTGGCGTATAGTTTCTGCACAGTCGACCCGCCTGTCTGAGGTTTCCCGTGACTTCAGATCTTGCCGTGGCAAAAATCTTCTGAGAAGATGGCCTTTGCCCAACGCTTACAAAGCGGGAATGATTATGGTATCATTGTTCTGGTCGGGCAGGTTCGGATTGGCGCAAGTTTCTTTCCGTGGAGGGACTCAGATGGAGCGTCCGGTGACTATCAGCCAAATCGAAGATCGATTGCGGCGATTGCCTCCTGAGAAATTAAGAGTGGTATACGATTTCATTTCTTTCTTGCTAGACCGGGATGGAGCGGAACTTCTTGGAACAACCGACTCCGACTCGTTTCAAACCATGCTTGCTTCGGAACAAATGCTTCGCCGTGACTGGGATCGACCGGAAGAGGATGCTGCATGGGCAGATTTGTAAAGGGAGATGTCGTTGTTATTCCGTTTCCCTATTCCGACCTGAGCGCCAGTAAGAAAAGACCAGCCTTGGTAGCCGCCTGTCTCGACGGCGATGACGTTATCCTATGCCAGATCACCAGCCAAAGCATTTCTGATAGATACGGGATACCCCTTGATACAGCCGATTTCAGAGGCGGCGGTCTTAAGCATCCCAGTAACATCCGTCCAAACCGGCTGTTCACTGCTGATGGGCGAATTGTGGAGTATCGTGCTGGAGTCATCACGGACGGGAAATTGCAGGAAGTGCTTCAGAAGATCATCCAAATCATTGCAGGATGAGAAAATCAGTCACCACCATCAGAGTCCTTTTCTTCGGGTTTCCTGTCCCGCCCCGCTCTATCCAAGCGTTCTGGAATTAAGTCCCGAAGTGCAGTCCCAATATCCTGATGATCTTCCTTGGTAATGCCCTCATAGATTGAAGATTGGGGTCGGGCCCAATGCCGCTAACTTAAGGCAAATAGCCGTTCTTTCGCATACTTACGTGTCCGAGTTTTAACACCTTCTGGTGCACTTATCTGGGCTATGTTGCTCCGGTCGAAGGGTTAGGTAAATGGAATGACACTAAAATCCCTTGTAATTCAGCAACTTGCTTAAGTTAGCGGCATTGGGTCGGGCCAACCTGCTCGAAACTATCATACCGGAATTGCACCTTAAATTCGCGGAATAAAGACCGTTTTCATGGCTTGCCCCCTCTTTTTACAGCCCAAATAGGCGTTATAAGCAACGTTCAAGATTCTGAGAGGAGCGCAGGCAGCGGGCTCTTCATCCACCCCGCTACGCTCCTTCATCCGGATCCGGGAACTGAGGAATTAAACGGATTGGGTTTTCACTGTTCACCGTTTACGTTAGGAGTAAGTTCGGACCATGCCACGGCAAAAGTTCACGGACACAGAGTTTAAACAGGTACTTAGACGCGGCCTAACCTGTCCGGAGATTCAAACGGGTCCGTCGCCGGAGGTTTTTTTGGAGGCTGCGCCCCCTGGCCCGCCACTGCTCAAGCGGTGTGCTGCCCGCCAGGGCCCCGGGCTTTTTAAGCAGCACTTCCAGATAGTGTTCAAGATCGAGCACCTTTTCGGACCGCCCGAATGAACGCTCATGCCTGGCCACACAATTGCCCCGGTGCCAGATCTCTACATTGGCCGGATAAACCTTGGCTTGAACTTCCACTCCTGCCGGCAGCGGCGCTGAATAGAAGTTAGTCGGCACTTTTACCGTTCCGTGCGTATTTACCGACGGAAAATGAACCCCTGCCAACTGGAAGCCTTCCTTCGCTAACGGCAACAAGTGCTCGCGCTCAAGATGCATAGCCTCACCTACGCTTCTGTCTTTGCCGCTGATTACCCTGCGCTCATCTTCCCGTGAGGCCTCCAACATCTGCCGGTTCAGATCCTCGAGATTCCTGGCCTTTGGAACCGCTATCAGATGGTTACGGCGAAAATATCCTCCTTCACCCTCCACGCCGCCTTTCTCATTTCCCCGCCCCGGATTACAGAAGTCCGACTGGAATCCCCAATGTGACCTGAAAGCGATGAATCGCTCCGTTTGCTCCCTCTGATAACCTCGCAGGATCTTTTTTACTGCAGAGGCCGGATTGTCATAGCGCACAGCGGCAAAGACCCCACCGAAGTGGTGAAAGGCAAACTCGTGGGCTTCCAGGAACGCTTGCCGGCTTGCGTGGGGATATGCACGGTGAAAAGCCCCGCCACTGGCCATACTTCGCATACAGAAGATATAGAGTTTTTGCCGCCCCCCATCTAAGTCGGCATAGGCCTCGTACCAGTCGCCCCGGGCTTCTTCCCCGAACCTGTATGATTGGGGAATGAAGACCTCGCGTCCGATCAGTCCCATCTCATGTTTCCGCTCGCGAACAAACTTGCGAACTGTTGGTTCCGAGACTTTCAGATCGGGCTTTTCCTCGCACAGACGCCCCCAGATGCGATGGGCCGTATGTCGCTGCTTGCGCGGTGATTTCTGATCGGCTTCAAGAATAGTGTTGATGAATGGGATTGCCGGCCCCGGTTTGGGTTTCTCCCGGACCGCTATTTTGCGTTCTCCCGGAACTGCACTGGCTATGGCTTCCCGAACCATTCGCCGGTGCACCCCCAACTTGCTCGCAATCCCCTTGATTGTCCCCACCCCATGTTCATACTCCCTGCGGATCTGCTCGAATAGCTCCACCTTTCGCCTCCTTTTCAACCGTACCTCCATTCCAGCCTGATGTCAGCCCGGATGAAGGTACTTCTTTTTGGTTGTTCAAGGTGGGCCAAATGAAAATATCAAAGTGGGCCAATTCAGAGTATCGAAATCAGCTTTTCCACTAACCCGTTACTATCGCATCATTTTCGCCTGAACCCCTCAACTCGGGCAAGCGGAAAGCGGGCTATAAAACTCCGGGGATGGAGGTGCGTCCTGAAACTGCCCAAATTGGTCTGATTGGAATCTTTCTTGCCGTTTTGATTGGGATATCGTATGATTTATGGACGTTCGGCATGCCAAGCGATGTTTCGGGTGGCATCCGACCCGGAAATACGGTTCGGCTCCAGTTGGGGGGCAAGTTGAGGCATTATTCAGGATGATTACTTACTGCTTGTAACTCTAGAACCCATCCATCACAATTAGTGTACATTACCAGGAGGAAAGTATGAAAAAGTTTATCGCAATCGTTTTTGCAATGCTTTTAGCAGTAAGCCTGTGTAGTTATGTAACAGCTGGCACCTCTTCTCCCCCTTGCGTCCAGGACACCACCTCCACCAAGGTGTATGAATTCGTTGTAACGAATGGGGTATGGGGGATAGGGGAAGTTAGCAGCTGCACACCACAACAAGTGTGTGTCGAGGACACTGCAGACGGCAACACTTACCAGCTGGTTATCATGAACGGCAGACTCGAGACAAAGGAAGTTAGCAGCTGCACACCAGTGTATATCGAGGACACTGCAGACGGCAACACTTACCAACTGGTTATCACGAGCAGCATACTCGGGACAAAACGAGCTGATAAAGAAGAGTAAAGCCAAGGAAGCACTGGCGGTAGATACGCCCCTTTACCTCTTTCCCACCGTTCTTCCGTCGCTGGTGGTGTGCCGCTTGCGGCACGAGGGCGCTCTTGCGCGCCTGGCCGCTGCGCCCTGCCCAGCGGCGCACAACCTGGGAAGTAAAATAATTTTACTTTTACCATGTCGGCAGCGCCGACCAAAATTCCAATTATGGGATTTACTTGAATAACCTTCTGGTGTATGATGGACTAAACATACAAAACCCTGGAGGGGAAAATGCCGTTCTCATGGAGGTGTCCATACTGTAATCAATTCGCGACCATTACTGATCAAAACCACATAATACAAGGTTAGAAGCCCGGCTTTCACCCTTTCTCTGAGTCTAGAGGAGTTACCGATTTTTTATCACCTCACCTGTTATATAAAGAGCTTATTGATTTTAACAATTACTATCACGTAGGCTTATGAGCGCCATTCCCCAAAATCATTACGCCAGCGGGTGCATGCAGTTAATTAATTCACTTACTCCAACGGTTGCTATACCAGACATAGTATCAGACATGGAGTAGGGAATGACCATCTCGTTATTATGGATAATCGCGCCGCAGGTATAAACGACATTGGGGACATACCCATCCCGCTCTTCCTCATACGGGGTAAGTAACGGTTCTTCCAGGCGGGCGATGATTTTTGCCGGGTTTTCAAGATCAAGCAGCATGGCGCCAATGCAATACTGACGCATGGGTCCGACACCGTGGGTGAGTACAATCCATCCTTTGTGAGCGGAAATGCAATACGGACCCACTAACGGACAAGCAAAAGGGACCCACCTTGGTTAAAAAATCAGTTGCTCTTCCCTTTCTGGGGTTTCCATCTCATTCCTGAGCCAGAGGTTAAAAAAGGTCATTCCCTCGCCGTCGGCCTAATTTCTGGTGAGCATGGCTGAAGAATCGGGGTCAAGGCTGCGACCGATAGGAAGCACCCGAAGGGCTTGGCCTTGATGCCGGTTCTGGCCATGCTACTGTTAGGAAGCCGAACGGCCCTTTTCATGTTTCCTTCCTTTTGGATACGCTTTCTTTGAAACGATAACTTTCCGCGTTCATGGAAAGGATTTCGGCATGGTGCGTCAGTCTATCAAGAAGCGCACCAGTGAGCTGTTCACTCCCAAAGACTTCCGGCCATTTTGAGAACTCAAGGTTGGTGGTCATTATCAGGGACTGGCGCTCATAGCTTGCCGCAACCATCTGGAAGAACAGTTGAGCCCCTTTTTCGGAAAAGGGGACATAGCCCACCTCGTCAATAATCAGCAGATCCATTCTGGAAAGTGATCTCTCAAGGTAAGAGAGCCTCAATGCTGCCTGGGCTTCCATGAGCTGGTTAATTAGCACTACTACGTTAAGTTATTGACATTTTGCCTCTTGCTGTCGTATATGGGTACCGGGAGGGATACCTATGGACAGCAAGGAACTACAATCGTGTCGAAGCAGGCTCGAAGCATACCTTGCGGAGCTTCTTGAGCCTATAGGGCGTCTGGAAAGGCGCCGATGGGGTAACGCTTACGTTCGTGGACTGCTTATGGATGGCGAACGAAAGTCCATCGAGCCTATGGCTGCTCGGTTGCCTGATGGCAATGTCCAGGCGATGCAGCAGTTTGTAGGTCAAAGTCCTTGGGACCACAGCCCCGTTCGAAAAAAGCTGGCCGAACGGATGGTCGAGGCAATGGTTCCTGCGGTTGCCTGGATTGTTGATGATACCGGGTTTCCCAAACAGGGAAAGCACTCTGTAGGGGTTGCCCGTCAGTATTCGGGCACTCTGGGCAAAGTGGGAAACTGCCAGATTGCGGTATCGCTCAATCTGGCTACAGCCGAGGCCTGCATGCCGGTCGATTTTGAGCTCTACCTTCCGAAAGCTTGGGCGGAGGACCCGTTGAGGTTGAAACGAGCTGGTGTTCCGGACGGATACTGCTTTAAGGCCAAATGGCAGATCGCTTTGGATCTGATCGGCCAAGCGCTTTCCCGGGACATCCCAAAGGGTGTCGTAGTCTGTGACTGCTCTTACGGGAACGGCAACCCATTTCGGCAGGGCCTGATTGATCGAGAGCTTTTCTATGTAGCCGAAATCGAAGCCAAGACCATTGTCTTCGATGAACCGAAGAAAACAAGGGGCCGAGTAGGCGACCCGGCTCCCGGTAACCAGACGGGCAAAGCGAGTGTCCTCTCGGTTAAAGACTTTGCTCTCAAGCTCCACGCCCCGATGTGGAAGACGATTAAATGGCGCGAAGGAACTAAGCGTAGACTGGTTTCTCGTTTTGCTGCCGTCCGGGTACTTCCGGCTCACCGACCGGCTAATGTCAAAAAGCGTCCCCCCAGGCAGTGGTTGCTTATCGAATGGCCCAAAGCGGAGCCGGAACCCACGAAATACTGGCTCTCCAATCTGCCCCCCCAGGCAGGGCTTAGCCGGCTTGTCTTTTTTGCCAAGGTGAGGTGGCGGATCGAGCAAAGCTACCAGCAACTCAAAGAAGAACTGGGGCTCGATCACTATGAAGGTAGGGGCTATTTGGGATGGCATCACCATGTCACAATGACCATGCTTGCGTATGGGTTCCTCCTACTTGAAACCTTACGCAGTAAAAAAAACTTCTGGGTGGACCCTCCCGAAAGTGAGACGGGAGATGCAGCGCCTGATAGCCTGCTGGTTAGGAACATGCCCGATCTGCAATAGAAAGATAAATTATGGGCATCTATCACGTTCTCCGTAATTATTTAACGTAGTAGTGTTAGGCCGGCTGCGGTATAGAACCGAACGTTTTTCCCACCCTGGCAGGCGCATATCCCAAGGGCGACCGCCAAGTGCGTTTTCCCGGTTCCACTGTTGCCCATGAGAATCAGATTCTCTTTTTTATCGATGTAGTCTCCTTGGGCAAGATCGATTACTTTAGCCTTGTTTAGCGTGGAAATGACCGAGAAGTCGAATTGATCCAGTGTCTTTAAAACCGGGAACCGGGCAGTTTTGATCCGTTTTTTATGGGCATTCTCATCTCGCTGCTGTACTTCAGCTTCGACCAAGGCGAGCAGATACCCCTCATAGGTTTGATCGGCTTCAATGGCTTGTCTGGCAAGTTCCTGGTAAAATTTAAGCACAGCCGGAAGCTTTAACCTTTTGAGCAGGGCTTCAAGGAGCATCTTTCCTTTCATGATACACCTCCTTGAAGAAGACGGTCAAAGTGGTTGACCTGGTTTGGCCAGACTTCCGGGGACCGGACCTCAAAGAGGCCGCATTTCTTTGCAGGCTCCAGCAGTTGGTAGAGAAGGTTCTTTACTCCATCAAAGCTGTATATCCCCAATCCTGTGGCCCGTTTAACGGCCTCAGTCACTTCTTCCACCGGGCTGTCTTTAAGGAGCATGAGAATCCGAATGTATTCCTTGGTCCCACCGGAATGCCCCAATCGGTCCTTTAAATGCATGTGATAACGGGAGAAAACGGCGGGAAGCGACCATTTGACCACCGGAGTCGCCCGATCAAAGGCTCCCGGTTTTTGCAGGAGAACCGGCAGATAATGCTGCGGATCGAGAACTTGATCATCACCCATGTAGCTCCGCTCGTGGACAGCTATGGTCTTTTCCTTAAAAGAGATGATCACCTGAAACACGAAAGCCTGCACCGTTACGGCTTGACCCACATATTGGGGAGGCACGGAATACCAGTTTCCAGAAAGGCGTACCATCTGGCGCCGATTGACCTTTAAAGTGAGCACTACACAGGCTTTCGGCAGTCTCTTTGGAAGGGGCTGAAGCTTTTCCAGTTCCTCATTCCAAAGTTCCTCCACTGGCTTTCCAAAACGCTCCCTGGAGATGGCATCCCGATCACAGCAATCACGCAGATATTCGTTTAGCTCATCGAAGCTCTCGACCTCTGGCAGCGGCACGAAGAAGTTTCTGCGAGCATAGCCGACGAGGTTTTCAACCCCGCCTTTCTCCTGCCCTTTGCCAGGCGTACAGTAATGGGCCTCGAAGAGAAAGTTGGAGCGGAAACCGACCCAGAGCGATTGTTCTTCTCTGTTTCGCCCCCTCAAAATTTTGTATACCGCTGGCTTGAGATTATCGTACCGGACTCTCAGGGGAACGCCGCCCAGGTAGGAAAATCCTCTTAGATGGCTTTCAAAAAGCGATTCTCTTCTTTCGGTTGGAAGGGCGCAGACAAAGAACTTGCTGGAAAAATCCAAACGCATACAGGCCAGATGGACTGTTTTCTCCTTGCCTGCGAAAATAACCCGGGCCTCGCCGTAATCGAATGTTGCTCCTTCAGCCGCTGTGTAAGTCTGGGGTACATGGCTCTCCGGCAGCTTTGCTCTAAGGAGGCTCACTTCTCGGCGCACTGTCCGGTCTGTTCCCATGTAGGCATGCTCGTCTCGAAGTCGATCAAAAATGCGCCTGGCTGTGTGACGCTGTTTGACAGGACGGCGCTTGTCCTCTTCCAACCATTGCCGAATGACCTCGGCAAAGGGACCGATTGCTTGCTTTGTTGGGGACTTCGTTCTGGTGTAGACCGGAACTCCAGGATCATTGAGGGCCTTGCGAATGGTCCTCCGGCTGTGGTGCAACTCCCTTGCAAGTTGCCGGATGGACTTACGCTTTAAAAAGTACTCTTTGCGAATTATCTCCTTCAACTCCACTGTGATCATCTCCTCGACCCCCTTGGCTGCAAATATCTGTTCGATAGTTTGTAACCAAAGGAGCTGTCACGGTGGGTCCCTTTTCCGTTTCCGCTACCCCGTGAAAGTGGTCCCCTTTTCCATTTCCATA
>CAWDTD010000009.1:0-60000 GCA_963805125.1 uncultured delta proteobacterium
AATCCTTTATCAGTTTCCAGGGGTGAGCCGCAGTTGCCGATCTGAATAAATTCCCAGGGACGTGTGGGCTCCTGTATGATTTCGGACTCCTGCCAGAAATGGATATTGTCTGAAAACATGATGCGATTGTTTTCACCGTCCTGGCGCGAGAGCATAATGTAGCTGCCGTCGATTTTACGCGGAAAAAGAGCCATACCTTTGTTTTGTATCGCTCTGCCGTTGAGGGTTAAAATGTTAAATTTGATAAAATCCTTTGTTTCAAGCAGCTGCGGCAGGATTTTAAAGCCGTTATAAGCCGTATAGGTCGCATAATAGGTAACTTCACCGTCGTCATCAAAAAATTGCACGAACCGGGCGTCTTCAATGCCTTTGCTTTCGTTTTCCGAAACGGGAAAGATAATTCGTTCGGAAATTCGGTGATCGGGTCGGAAACTCATCTCATAATTGGAATTGGCAAGCCAGTACATGATCTCGAAGGTTTCGTTTTGGTGCGCCTCAGAGAAAACGGGTTGTGAGGTAAGCGCTCCAACTTTTTCTTTTAATTCATTATAGGTGAAATTTTCCGACAGCTGGTTAAGAAGATGAGCTGTTACATCATTGCCGGCCGTCATTTCGTTAAGCTTCAGTTGGAAGAGATGCCGGTCGTAAACCGGGTCTAATTGGAGATCCGGTGTTTCTACATAATCAGAGATCGGGTCAAAGAGAATCGTATTGTCCTGGTCAAGGAGGCCGCTGCGAAATACAATAGAGGAAACATGACCTTCGCCGGTTGCCCGCAGGCTCATGATAAAGCGCAAGCTGCCTTTGTCCAGATGGCGTTGATCAGGGTGTGGGACGATTGAAGGGTTAAAAAGGGCAGCCGATTCAATGGAGTATTCCATGGTAAAATAGGCCCCGATAAGAGTCCTTTTGGTATCGCTGAGTACGGCATTCCGAGGGACATAATCTTTTACCTTATTCAGGTGAAGCCCAAAAACGCGTTTGATGTCTCTGTGCCGCTCGGAAAAGTCAAGCATTATTTGTGCAAGAAGATCTTCGGCCGTTGTGTCAGGCAAGTCCACTACGCGTTGGATGATTTTGGGTATGCGATGCTCGCCATCGGGCAGATGAAGTCGGGTAATGACGCGCGAGGAGTCACCCAGGGTTTTTTTCTTTCTGCGTTTGATTTTTGGATGCGATAGTATTTTTTCTGTCATCAGATAAAGTCCCTTGATAAATAAACTGATTTAAAATCTCCCTTTACCTTTTTTACAGCGCCGGCCTGGTATTTGTAAGACATAATTGTACAAGGTCATCAATCATTGCCGTACCGGCACACATAACCGTATCAGCACCGCCCCAATATATTTTTACCGTACCGTCGTCTTCAGGAACAGCGCCGCAGCTGAAAACAACATTGGGCACATAGCCGCTCACCTCCCATGGATCCTCGGGCTGCAGTATCCACTGATCACAAACCCCGATTATTTCTGCCGGATCATTAAGGTCGTGTAGGGCCACGCCAAGGCGATAGACCGCCCCAGCCATGGTCTTAAAGACTCCATGGTAAATATGCAGCCAGCCCATCTCGGTTTTGAAGGGCGGTGCGCCAGGCCCGATTTTCATTTCATCCCAGTGATAGGCAGCGGGCTTCATTATGACCCGTGAATCGCCCCAGTGAACCAGGTCCGGGGAATAGGAAATCCAGATAGACCAGGGTGAAATTTCAGAATGCGGCCGATCAAGACGCGCATTCCGGCCACCGAATTTTTCAGGAAAAATGACGACGTTGCGAAGGTCGGCCTGGGTTATAAGCGCAATACGTTCAATTTTGTTAAAATCCCTGGTACGAGCAAGGGCAATCCGAACGCCATGACGGGAGTACGCGCTGTAGGTAAGCAGGTAGTCGCCCTCTACGGGGCAGATTCTCAGATCCTCGACTCCGAACTCCTCATATTCAGCAAAAATGCCTTTTGTAGCCGGTGTGAGAAAGGGTTTGGGATGAACCG
This sequence comes from uncultured delta proteobacterium, assembly GCA_963805125.1. Taxonomy (GTDB): domain Bacteria; phylum Desulfobacterota; class Syntrophobacteria; order Syntrophobacterales; family Syntrophobacteraceae; genus SbD1. Next base: position 1,989 of record CAWDTD010000009.1, read on the forward strand.
TGAAGGAAAAACCATCATCACTGTCGGCCCTGCCGATGATGGAGCGTCCGTTGTAACAGTGCGACCTGAACAGCATAATGTAGCGGCCGCCATGCGCGACTATGCCGGCATTGTGGACCGTGGCGACACGGTACGGGACATCGTCTTTGGTGAGAATGGGGTTTTTTTTATAACGTTTTACAATATGATCTTGAGTAGTCATAATCTCATGTCACCAAATATTTCTTTAACCTGTTATGGTTATGCTGCAAGGTAGCTCAGCAGCAGCTTCAGCCTCTTCCGAAATCATCCTCAAAACGTTCAATATCATCCTCCCCGAAATAATCCCCGGTTTGCACTTCGATGAAGCGTATATTTTCAGAACCCGTGTTAGCGATTCTGTGCAGGGCTCCTTTTGGGATGTCTACGGACTGCCCCGGTTCAAGCACAAACGTTTCATCATCAAGAGTTATCTGTGCCGGGCCATCAATGATATACCAGTGTTCGGACCGGCGCCGGTGCCGCTGCAGGCTCAGACGTTTGTGGGGGAAAACGACTATTTCCTTGCTTTTGTAAGTATCGTCATCCGCCAGGATTTTATAATAGCCCCAGGGGCGGTGCTCTTCGCGTTTCGTTTTTTCAAGAACCGTTTTATAGACCTGAATATACTCCTCAACCATGCGGTCGCTCGTGAAATACTTTTCAACATGGCGGCGGCAGTCGGACCGGTCAATATCATTTATATGTGCAGTGGCCTCTATGGCCTCATTCACTGTTTTTACGAGAAAACCGTTTTTGCCATTTTCGATAAGTTCGGGCATGCTTCCCTTGTTAAAGGCGATAACGGGGGTACCGCAGGCCATGGACTCTATAACGGACAGGCCAAAAGGCTCATTGAACTGTATGGGGTGCAGAAGCACGCCTGCCTTGCCAAGCAGCTGGTTACGCTGAACCGGGTCGGCGCTGCCGACATAGACCGCATTGTCATTGTCCAGGTGCGGTTCGATGTGCTGGCGATAGTAATCTTCATCCTGAATGATTCCTGCCAATATCAGCTTTTTATTGCAGGCCCTGGCAATTTCGAGGGCCTCTTTGGCACCCTTGTCATGGTGAATACGTCCGAAAAAGAGTAGATAATCGTCCGGTTCAGGCTCGAAATCAAACAGTTTTATATCTATGCCGTGATGAATGGTTTTGACATAGTCAAGATCCGGCGAACGGTCGGCATTGCTGATGGAAACATAGAATACTTTGCCGTTGTATTTTTTATAAACCGGCAGAATCCCGGGCGATGAAAAGCCATGAATGGTGGTAACGACCGGGGTGGTGATAAGGCCGGTATAGGTCAAGGGCAGAAAGTCAAAATTGTTATGGATAATGTCAAACTTATCGGCATGCTCAAAGAGTTCGGAAATATGCAGGCACTCCCATACTTTTGGCATAATGGAGCGGTCTTCTTCATAACCCCGCGCGCAAACCGCATGCAGCTTGCCGCTTGTTTGTGAATCACCGGTTGCAAAAAGGGTAACATCAAAACCTCGTGATACCAATCCCTCGGTTAAAAGGGAAACCACGCTTTCCCACGGACCATAATGACGCGGGGGTGTGCGCCAGGCAATCGGCGAGAGCATCGCAATACGCATAGATAGTCCTTTACGCTAACCGGTTGACTGAATGGCATTCTCAGCCATACGCAGCTCCAGCAATGCCTGGAGAAAAGCTAGCGTAGACTCGGCGCCCTGATTCTCGTTCGGGCGGTCGGGATGCAGGCCGTCTCGACAACCGCCGGTCGACGGGTCGTAGACGGGCAGGTTCAGGTCGTTGCGCCCAAGGAACCACTCAAAGGCGCGTCGGGCTTCCTTGCGCCAACGCTGGTCGCCCGTGATCCGGTAGGCTTCGAGGCTGGCGGAGACCATGGCCTGCGCCTCCACCGGCTGTTGATCGAACCGGGCCCGTTCACCGCCGCGCTGATAAAAGCCATTGGAGCCGATGGGGACGAAATGCCCCGCGTCAGCGCGCTGCAAATGGACCAGCCAACTGAGCGACTCCAGCCCGGCCTCGGTCATGGCGTTATTCGGGATTGATTGGCCGCACATGAGCAAGGCGTGCGGCAGGGCGGCATTGCAGTAGGTCAGCCCGTCTTCGTACCAGCGCCATTCATCCAAGCGGTGGCTTTGATACAACTTCAATAACCGTCCAGCCAATTCCCCCCGCACTTGGCTTACCTTGCGGTCACCCGCAAACCGCTGGATATACTCGTAAATACCGATGAGGGCGAAGGACCAGGGCCGTGGGCTGGTCGTGTCGAGAATGGCGGGCAAAGCCTGCTCGAACACCCGGCCAGCCACACTCCGGAGGGCTGGCGTGTCAGAGCGACCCAACACGGTGCCCAACGCCAACAAGGCGCGGCCGTGGCTGTCGTCTGAGCCGCTCTCTTCCAGCCAATTACGCTGGTAATCCATAAAGTTGCGAAATCGCCCGGTCTCCATATTGAAGGCATACCAGATGAAGGCGAGATACCGGGAAGCCAGTTCCAAGGCCTCGCCGCTGCCCAGTTCCTCCAGGAGAGTGCTCACGACCAGAGCGCGGGCGTTGTCATCGATGCTGTAACCCTCCCGATAGTTGGGCACCGTGAAAAGGGCGTGTTGCAACATACCGGTGTCGTCCGTCATGTGGCGCAAGTGATCGAGTTTGAGGGGACGGAGTTCGCCCGGACGTTTGTCGAGCGGTTTGACGGCGAAGCCCGGCGGGGTGAAATGCCGACGTTCGGCCCGGGCGCGCTCAAAACTCTCCATGTAGCGTCGCGCCACTTGCGGCCAGATCATCGCCCGCCCAAACAGATAAGCACGCTTGCGCATGGCGTGGCGTTTGGACTCGTTGTCCAACAGGTCAATCACTTGCTCAGCCAACGCCGCCGGATCACGGAACGGCACTAACGCTCCCCGTTTTTTGGCCAGCATCTCTTCCGCATACCAGTATGGTGTCGAAATCACGGCCTTGCCTGCTCCCAGGGCGTAGGCCAGTGTACCCGAGGTGATCTGCGCCGCGTCGAGATAAGGCGTGATGTAAATGTCCGCCGCGCCGATGAACTCGCCGAGTTCTTCCAAACTGACAAAGCGGTTGTAGAAGATCACCTGACCTTCCACACCTTTCTCCTGGGCCAGCCATTGCAGAGACAGCCGATACGATTCGCCGTCTCGCCTCCTGACGTGGGGATGGGTCGCGCCAAGGATGATATACACCACGTTTGGATGCTTGTCTAAAATGGCGGGCAGGGCGGCAATAACATTTTCGATCCCTTTGTTCGCCGAGAGCAAGCCAAAACTGAGCAAGACGATTTTGCCCTCGACACCAAACAGGTCTTTATGGAAACTCGGGTCCACAAATGGCAAATCGGGGATGCCGTGTGGGATGAAATCAATCTTCTCAGACAGCACCCCATAGATTTCTTGCAAGAATTCCACGCCGCGCTCACTCATGACGACCAACCGATCGGACAGGGCCGCGACTTCTTCCAGGACTTTTTGCTGATCGGGGTCGGGGTCGCGCAGGATGGTGTGCAAGGTTGTGACGATGGGCATGCGCAATTCACGCAGGAGGGCCAGGATGTGACTGCCTGCCCGCCCACCAAAGATGCCATATTCGTGTTGCAGGCACATGAGGTCTACTCTATTGATATTCAGGAAGTCGGCGGCGCGGAGGTACGAGTCAATATCCTTCTCCGTCAGTTCAAATCGAACGCGGGCCGGGTAGGGGTAGCCGGCCTCAAGGTCGTTGACGGGCAGGGCAATGCATTTTGTGCCTCCGTATTCGGTGGCGATAGCCTCACACAAGTCGGTGGTGAACGTGGCGATGCCGCACTGGCGCGGCAGGTAGTTGCCGATGAACCCAATGCGGTTGATGGTTGGATTGGTTGAGCCGTATTCCATGACGAATGAGCCTTTTGCAAAAGTGTGTTGAAGGTAGCGAAAGTCTTTAAAACTGAATAATGCGTCAACTTGATCACCAACGAATGCTGACTAGCATTTTTGACCCAGACCACCCGAAAAACCTCTTGGAACAGCCGGAAGGCCTATTCAATTATCCTATATCCTTAATCAAACACGCAAGTAATATGCCAATGGCGCTGGTCTGTGCGCTTTCAGGACGCACCACCATCCACGCAGTTGATAGCCACGTTTTCGTACCATCGTGTTGGTCTGGGGCTCAGGCCAAAATCAGGGTTGCACTCAGAGTACCCGAGACGGAAATGATTCAGAGTCAAGGTCCCAAGGCCAATCTTCATGATTTCAATGAGTACGCTTTGCAATAAGGGGTAGGACAGCACTGAGGGACACAGTGACACGGGATTTGACCAGAATCTGCGAGCTACTTCCGAAATATCTGAAACTCATGCCCACACGGCGCTAAAAAACATACGGACATTCACCTTTCGGCATAGAGATTGGCATCGCACCGGATGTCTGTCAACGCAACATCGGTCGCATGATTTTTGAATGTCTTTTCCATAGTGGGGGCATATTACCACAAAATGGCTTCCGGTGCCATTTCTCCAGCAGGCTCTCAGGGAAACGAAACACCACAGGGCCAATTTAAAAAATCAACCGTGAATCGCATCATTGAAACAACGGGGGATTGGAGTCCCCGAACCGAATTATCTCGTCGTTCCATGCAGTTTGGGTGTTTTGCTGAGGGTTCGATGTGTCTTGGATCGCGCACCCCCATCTCTCCACCTCTGCTCTTCCCTGAGCATACAAGATGGTGACAATGTCGGAGCTCCCAGGACTGTACTCGTAATTCTGAAACATAATGCAATTTGTAAATGTTCCCCCCGACGTATGCACTGTCAAGCCGGTTTTTGTAACACGCACGATCTGTGTGAAAGGCTTGGTCACATGCGTCCTCTGATTCTTCATGATTCCATTGTAGTAATAGGGCTGATTGAGGGTGACGTGTCTTGGAATGGTTACAGTGGGCAGGGTAGCCCAAAGGTCGGTGCCGTCGTATGAGCCGATCATGAGAATAGCGGTGGGAGTGATTTTTAACACGGTTGAAGTATCAAAAGTCCACCCGCTCCCATTATTAATGTAATATGTGCAAATTATCTGCCCATTTGTCCCTTTAAGAGTAACAGAACCATGCAGAGTGCCGGTATTCAGATCCTCTGCATGATAGACCACTTTCCGGGCGTCAGCGCCATGTAAGGAGCTAAGTCGACGGTAGCGGCGTTGACGGACCAACTCAAAACAGAAAACACGGTCAGTAGAACTGATGAAAAGATGAATCTCTTCATCCTGCCCCTCCTTTTTGAGTCTTGGTGAGAGATCAGATCCGGCCTTAGCAGGTGCTTTCAAGCAGCAATCAGAATGTCCAAAATCGTTTTCTACATCCGTACTTTTTTTGGCACTTGCAAACTCTACTCATTCACTGGCTACCTTACAATCGATAAACAGCGCCGCATCCGAATCGACCGTGAGGCCATCCAGCAGGCGTCAAAGTACGATGGTAAATGGGTGCTCCTTCATCCCCTGCAATATGGGGACATGCACGTTTTTTCCTCATCATCATTTCATCGGCCGGAAGATGTCTGGTCCCCTGAGTCTGCGAGAAAAGGATCAGCTTTGAATTTACGTTGGCGCTGACCATGGTGAAATCATTGACAGAAGACTATAAAACGGATCGGATGAGTGAGATCCGGATGGACAGCCCATGCAGGTTCACAAATGTGACGGACATGGAAACGTTGATCGTTCATTTGTGAAGTCAATGTTCAGGAGAGATATCTGAAATCAGCCGGTTGCAGCCCTCACCACGCGATACAAGGCACATATCACCAGTCTCAGTTCATACTTTTGTGAGTTACAGGTCATGCCGGCTGGTCAAGCTCCTTCCTGACAGCCAATTCCAGTTTCTCCAGTATATAGGGTTTTTTCACGTAAGCCCCAGCGCCCAATGTCTGAGTTCTACTCACCCTCGAGAACAGAACCTGGAGTCCTTTACGAGTCGTACAAACATTATTGTGGGCAATATAGTGAGTTCCAGATGAATCAAAGACTTTTCTCGTAGAGGCTTATGGAGAAAGGATTTGTGAAGAAACGCAGCTCGAAGAATGGCGGATTTGAGTGGCACGGAATCTGGGTAAGAATTTGAGAAATCAGGTGAGGAATCAGTCGAGCAATTAGTTGAGATGAAAAATCACTGAAGTACTGAAGTAACTGAAGTCTAAATCCACCTTTATTTATATATCATTTCCTCATACTAAAAAAGGTAGAGAAATGACTTCAGTGTCGGTGATTACTTCAGTTGATACAAGTCTATACTGAAACAGGTGATCTTCAACACACATCAGCTTGAGACTGAAGATCACTTTTTGTGATTTGTGAATAACTGATCGGGATGACGAGAATGTCAGGAACCAGAAGCAGATTCCAAAAGGGGATTTTTACGAAAATTGGCCTTGCCTCCCAAGACTTTTCAATCAGCTTCCCGGTCGGACGGTGCTCATTTATTCCTCCCATGAAATGCATTCATCCGGGCAGGTCGAGATAGCTTCTTCAATACTCTCCTCGTTCCCTCCTTCAGGTAGAATAACGCGCGCCTTTTCCGCCTCTTCGTCCATTTCAAAGACATCAGGGCAGAGTGCGACACAACTGACGCACCCAGTACAGCATTCCTCATCAATAAACAACCTTGCGTCCCATGTTTCTCTCCTCCATTTTTTCACTCAAACTCACAACAACGGGCATGCTCAGAAAGCCCATTTAATTATCCTATATCTTAATCGAACACGCAAGCGATAAGCCCAATGAGGCCGGTTTGAGCAGTTTCAGTTCAGATTTTTATAAAGAAGCGTCTTTTCTGGAATACGGAATCTAAAGCAGCCGATTATCGTCATTTCGACAAACCAGGCAGGCTGTGCAGGACGGGGTTGTCAACAGGGGAACTTTATTTCGAGCGCCATGGCAATTTTTTTCTTTAATTCGGTCAAATCAAAGCTCTTTACGACATAGAAGTCGGCCGCAATCGATTTCATATCTTCTTTGAAGCTATCGTATGCAGTCGAGAGGATAACCGGCAGATCATAGAAATTGTTTCGGATGTCCTGGAGGATGTCCAGGCCGTTGTAGTCGACCATCTTTATGTCCAGGATGACCAAGTCCGGTTTTTCCTCCTCAATTGTCTCGAGAAGCTTGTAACCGCCCTCCGCCGTGATGACCTCGTATCCAGCTTCCTGCAGTTCCTCCGAATATAGGAGCCTGATGGGTTTCTCATCATCGACAACAAGGATCTTCGGCATAACTCAACCCCCTTCTTCTTTCCAAGCCAATGTATCACCTTGACTCAAAGGACGCTGGACCGAATTTTGGGGTCACACGATCAGTCCGCCGGACCAGCTTCGATCCGAGTCCGACCCCATGTTAATTTGCGCTTTTTGAGCTAGCGGCCCAAGTCTGATAACCGTAGCCCAACGAAATACTGAGTACGCATGAGAAAACATAATAAATCTGAAGTCATTCTTGTTTTCTAACCTCGCTTTCCTTCTCTTTGTTTGAGCGCTCCTGGCCCAATCCCATGGTCAAGGCTGTCAGCCCGGCAATACTCCCTAGTTGCATGGTTTCAACGACCGTGCTGGGTACAATTACGATCGTGGCGTTGTCCTTCAAACCCTCATAAAGCATGTTCATAGCCCTCAAATGAAGAGCGGTAGGATTGTTGGTATAGGTCCTGGCCGCTTCTTCAAACTTTTCCGCCACCTGTCGCTCCGAATCTCCCAGAATTACCCGGGCCTGACGTTCTCTTTCAGCTTGGGCCTGCATCGACATCGCATCCTCCAGGGCCGAGGGAATAAGTACATCCTTGACTTCCACCGAAATAACATTAATGCCCCATGGCTCGGTGCGATCATCAATGATCTTCTGCAGCTCGTCACTAATCTTCTCCCTGCCTTCCAGCATGTCCGAAAGCATGGTCTTGCCGATGACATCACGCAGAGCCGTTTGAGAGGCCCAACTTATAGCGCTTTGATAGTCCGCTACATCCAGGGAAGCCTTCTTGGGGTCCACAACTTTCCAAAATAGCACTGCATCTACATCCACCGGCACCGTATCTTTTGTAAGAGTCTTTTCAGCCTTGAAAGAACCGGTGATCACGCGGGTGTCAATCCAGTAAGGTATCGCGTCGATGATTGGGATAATGAAAAACAGTCCCGGTCCCTTGAGGGAGCGGAACTTACCTAACCGCAATATCACCACCCTTTCCCACTGGTCCGCAACCTTAATTGCGAGAGAAACAACGAGGGCGATAACAAAGGTAATGACTCCAATCCATGCGTTTTCCATGTTGGCTCTATTCATGGCCAATGCTAATCCTCCGCCAATGCCAAGAATTACGAAGAAGATCAATGTTGCAAAAGAGCTGCTTTTTCTCATTTCGATTACCTCCATGATTTAGCTAGCCTGAGTGCTTCTTCCAGAGCTGCCGTTTCAGATTCTGGTCTTTGCTCCACTCTCTTGAAAAGATCATTAAATTTGCGGTGCCTTGTAAGTATTCACGCGTCTGTCCTCCTGCCAGGCCTCTTCTCGGCTTCAGGCCCTTGTCAATTTGCCGAAAACTGTGGAGTGCAACGGCGTGAGTATGAACTTCCCCGTTCTTGTGGAGAGGGAGTTAAGGCCGAGTCAGTCTGTAGGGCTTAGCCAAGTCGAAACTTACGTCTTGCTCTGTTGGGGAGTACCCAATAATAATTTCACTTGCAATATCGTTTGTCTGTTCCTGTGTCGAGTGAAATGACAATCTCCGTCAATTGGCTCTTGGCATTGAAATTTATTACCGTGCACTCTACCCTGTCGTGGGTTAATTCCCCTATGGCCTTCGCTATTGCAGTCTCAATCTTCTCCAGTGGAATGGTCTTCAATTTACAAGCATAGGAGGCGTGGTATCGCTCATCGAAATTTCCTTCTTTTTCTTCCATAACCACTCCTTTCTGAGTCCTGAGTTAAAAATAGCCATGGACCTCTCATGAATTACCAAGATAATCACCCAAACTGATGTTAGGATGTTGCCACACTGGAACAATCCACCTGGGCCACCCATCAGCCGAAATCATGTATTAGACCCTCGCATATGCCAGACTATCTTTTTTAAACTCCTCGACAATCTCATCAGTCAAAGAGGGCCGCATCTTTTCCATGATCTGCAAAATACCCTCAGTCGTCACCTTGAAGTCTTCTTTCTGAGAGATTTCCTGTTCGAAGGCAAACTGCGCGACTTGCTCAAAAAGGTACTGGATGTCAGCCGGGGTGAATCTTGCCGTATCTCTGACCAGACGCTCACAGTCAATCGGGCCGGTGTGGAGATGAGACAGGTAGAAATCCAGAATGGTTCTTCGCTCATCGGCATTTAAACTGCCCACCGGGATTATGCAGTCGAACCTGCCGGGGCGGAGCAAGGCGGGATCCAACTGCCGGATGTAGTTGGTGGCACAGATGAGAAGGACTTTGCTGGCTTCATTCCTGAATAGCGGAACCTGCTTCAGAAATTCGTTCGTTATGGACTTGTCCAGACGATCCGCATTATCGCGGCAAGGCGCCAGTTCTTCAAATTCATCTATGAAGACAACAGCGTCCTGGAGTTGTCTGACCTTCTCCATAATCCTGCGCAGATTGGCCCCGATTTTTTCCGTGCCGTCCTCCATGAGCATGCTGGGAGCTATCTCGATGTACCACCAGGACAGAACTGCCGCTATCGCTTTCACGAAGTGGGTCTTCCCCGTTCCCGGAGGTCCGAAGAAAATGATTGTCTTCGGAGGACTTACGCCGTGCTTTCTGGAAAGGTCTTCCTCGGTCAGTGGAAGAATGATTCTGCGTTGGACCAGCTGCTTGGGGGGCTGAGAGTCGGAGATAGTGTCCCAGAACTCTCTTCCAATGGTCTGTGCCCCCATTTCATTTAAGATGTCTCTCCTCTTGTATGACACATACTCGTCACACGCCTGCTCCATGTTCTCCAAAAAATCCACGCATGCGGTGCGATTGCCAACGTCTCTGCCGAGTTTTTCCGACAAAAGCCATTTATGCTGCAATATTTTGGGCCACAAGTCCGAAGCCGTGTCCGGTTCGAACTTCACGCCGCCCATCTCAAATATTTTACTTGTACAATCTTTAGGAGAAAAATCCTCCGGCACGTTCTCGTTCATTAAAAACCTCCTTTTGGGGATCCAAAGACCAACCATTTCCGGGATTATATCCCCACGGGGTCGTTTTCAAGCTGGTCCGCTTTCGCCAGTCTCAAGGGAGCTGTGGTTTATTGGCACCGGTCAAAAAAGCATCCAAAATGGCCGGTTGGAAAGTGGGCCAGGGTGGATTATAGGCACACTCCGCGTCTTCGCTTGAGCGATTGCCGGGTGAGGTAAGAAGATGTGATCAGTGAGGGATAAAGCTAATCTATACACCTCCTCGTTAAGGTTAATTGAGACCTTGGACCTGTGTGAAGCCGGTGCAGATCGGAATAATTTCACACCTGGAGACCAGGAAACCCTCTCGCCGGGCGACGTAGGGCTCAAAATCCCAACGGCCAAATGAGTTAGCAGAAGTATAAGAAGTAACACCAATTAAGTAAAGCGATTTCGCTCGCGCGAAAAGGGCAAGAAAAGATTACGAAGAAAAGCTTATGGCTCCCTCTTGGACCGGACAGACTGGGCTCCTTTTTCACCGATCAATCTGTTCATCGGATCAAAATAAGATCATATCATGGCAAAAGAAATCGACGGAGGCAAAATGAATCGGCTCAGCAGGCTTTGAGTGGTGCCGGGACAATGCGGTTGAGAACACTTCGGATCTGTGCCTTCATCATCTCTATCGGGCCATGGCCTTTCCCGGAGAAGAGATTGAGGACCAGGCACATGCAACCCCCTTCGCTCCTCGATGCACCAAGGACCGCGTTGAAGAGGGACTCTTTACTCTCAACCGGAACCTTTTCTCTGCCCTGGACCTGGTCTTCCTGGATACCACCTCAAGGAAATGGTGGTGATACACTTGGTGAGAAGGGGTTCAGCAAGGATCACCCATCCTGATCTTAATCAAGTGGTTGTTGGAGTGGTTCTTAACGAGCAAGGCAGGCCTCTTTGCTGCGAGATGTGGCCGGGAAACACAACTGATGTAAGGGTCCTCCTCCCGGTTGTGGAGCGTATCCGCACCCGTTTTCATGTGGGCCGGTTCTGCATCGTGGCCGACCGTGGAATGATCGGCCAGAAACTCTCAAAACTCTGGAAAACCCGGCAAGCAAAATCCCATATATACTGGGCGCCAGAATGCGTAAAGTAAGGGAAGTCGAACAGGATGTTCTCTCACGCGCCGGCCGCTACCAGGAGGTGGTCCCTGAGGGCGCAAAATCCAAGGATCCGTCCCCTCTGAAGGTGAAGGAAGTCCGGGTTAACGGCAACCGGTATGTAGTTTGCCTCAATCCCAGGCAGGCTCGAAAGGATGTGGCAGATCGCGAAGCTATCCTTACCGCCTTGCAGAAACAGCTCAAAAATGGCCCAAAGAGCCTTGTCGGAAACCGCGGGTATCGCAGGTATGTTCAGTTCGACAAAGACAGCGCAAGCATCGACTGGAAAAAGGCTGAGAAGGAAGCCCGCTTTGACGGCAAATGGGTTCTTCGAACCAACACAGACCTGCCTGCAAGCAAAGTGGCCCTCAAATACAAGGAACTATGGCAAGTCGAGCATGTCTTTCGTGACATGAAATCCATTCTGGAAACCCGGCCGGTCTACCACCGCCTCGATGAGGCGATCCGTGGCCATGTGTTTTGCAGCTTCCTTGCTCTGTTGCTGAAAAAAGACCTCTACAGCCGGCTGGAAACTGCCGGGCATCACTTTGAATGGGAAGACATAAGGCGAGACCTTGAGGCGCTTCAGGAGACTACCATCGAGGAGCAGGACAAAAGCCTTGCGGTCCGCAGCCAATGCGTCGGTGTTTGCGGCAAGGTGTTCCAGTCTGTCGGCGTAGCAGTACCCCCTGCCGTTCGCGAACTCTGAATTTTTCAAAGAACCCTGTTTTGTAGTGCCAAGAAAGTCAAATGCTAGTCTATGTTGCTGAACTTGTTATAACTCTTTTTTGATACTGTTAAAGATGAGTCCAGAATGTGGAAGCGAGAATATTGAGACGAAGTGGTTGCTCACGACTCTTGTTTCCTGGCTGGGCAGGATTCTAGGCCTGGATTATACGTCAAACGGCCCGAGTTAATCTCATCGGTTATTCGGTTAGATTTGACCTCTAAAGTGGCGAGTGGTTATTGTAGGACATCCAATCTTGGCTGTTTATCATTCCCGGCGATACAATGACACACGCACTGATGATTTTTGTCATCACTTGCCAAGATATCTGCTCGTAAATGTTCTTGACAACATCCATGACATGTGCTATCCAAAAAACCTCAAAAAGCGATTTCTTATCACCTCACCTGTTATATAAAGAGCTTATTGATTTTAACAATTACTATCACGTAGGCTTATGAGCGCCATTCCCCAAAATCATTACGCTAGCGGGTGCATGCAGTTAATTAATTCACTTACTCCAACGGTTGCTACACCAGACATAGTATCAGATATGGCGTAGGGAATGACCATCTCGTTATTATGGATAATCGCGCCGCAGGTATAAACGACATTGGGGACATACCCATCCCGCTCTTCCTCATACGGGGTAAGTAACGGTTCTTCCAGGCGGGCGATGATTTTTGCCGGGTTTTCAAGATCAAGCAGCATGGCGCCAATGCAATACTGACGCATGGGTCCGACACCGTGGGTGAGTACAATCCATCCTTTATCGGTTTCCAGGGGTGAGCCGCAGTTGCCGATCTGAATAAATTCCCAGGGACGTGTGGGCTCCTGTATGATTTCGGACTCCTGCCAGAAATGGATATTGTCTGAAAACATGATGCGATTGTTTTCACCGTCCTGGCGCGAGAGCATAATGTAGCTGCCGTCGATTTTACGCGGAAAAAGAGCCATACCTTTGTTTTGTATCGCTCTGCCGTTGAGGGTTAAAATGTTAAATTTGATAAAATCCTTTGTTTCAAGCAGCTGCGGCAGGATTTTAAAGCCGTTATAAGCCGTATAGGTCGCATAATAGGTAACTTCACCGTCGTCATCAAAAAATTGCACGAACCGGGCGTCTTCAATGCCTTTGCTTTCGTTTTCCGAAACGGGAAAGATAATTCGTTCGGAAATTCGGTGATCGGGTCGGAAACTCATCTCATAATTGGAATTGGCAAGCCAGTACATGATCTCGAAGGTTTCGTTTTGGTGCGCCTCAGAGAAAACGGGTTGTGAGGTAAGCGCTCCAACTTTTTCTTTTAATTCATTATAGGTGAAATTTTCCGACAGCTGGTTAAGAAGATGAGCTGTTACATCATTGCCGGCCGTCATTTCGTTAAGCTTCAGTTGGAAGAGATGCCGGTCGTAAACCGGGTCTAATTGGAGATCCGGTGTTTCTACATAATCAGAGATCGGGTCAAAGAGAATCGTATTGTCCTGGTCAAGGAGGCCGCTGCGAAATACAATAGAGGAAACATGACCTTCGCCGGTTGCCCGCAGGCTCATGATAAAGCGCAAGCTGCCTTTGTCCAGATGGCGTTGATCAGGGTGTGGGACGATTGAAGGGTTAAAAAGGGCAGCCGATTCAATGGAGTATTCCATGGTAAAATAGGCCCCGATAAGAGTCCTTTTGGTATCGCTGAGTACGGCATTCCGAGGGACATAATCTTTTACCTTATTCAGGTGAAGCCCAAAAACGCGTTTGATGTCTCTGTGCCGCTCGGAAAAGTCAAGCATTATTTGTGCAAGAAGATCTTCGGCCGTTGTGTCAGGCAAGTCCACTACGCGTTGGATGATTTTGGGTATGCGATGCTCGCCATCGGGCAGATGAAGTCGGGTAATGACGCGCGAGGAGTCACCCAGGGTTTTTTTCTTTCTGCGTTTGATTTTTGGATGCGATAGTATTTTTTCTGTCATCAGATAAAGTCCCTTGATAAATAAACTGATTTAAAATCTCCCTTTACCTTTTTTACAGCGCCGGCCTGGTATTTGTAAGACATAATTGTACAAGGTCATCAATCATTGCCGTACCGGCACACATAACCGTATCAGCACCGCCCCAATATATTTTTACCGTACCGTCGTCTTCAGGAACAGCGCCGCAGCTGAAAACAACATTGGGCACATAGCCGCTCACCTCCCATGGATCCTCGGGCTGCAGTATCCACTGATCACAAACCCCGATTATTTCTGCCGGATCATTAAGGTCGTGTAGGGCCACGCCAAGGCGATAGACCGCCCCAGCCATGGTCTTAAAGACTCCATGGTAAATATGCAGCCAGCCCATCTCGGTTTTGAAGGGCGGTGCGCCAGGCCCGATTTTCATTTCATCCCAGTGATAGGCAGCGGGCTTCATTATGACCCGTGAATCGCCCCAGTGAACCAGGTCCGGGGAATAGGAAATCCAGATAGACCAGGGTGAAATTTCAGAATGCGGCCGATCAAGACGCGCATTCCGGCCACCGAATTTTTCAGGAAAAATGACGACGTTGCGAAGGTCGGCCTGGGTTATAAGCGCAATACGTTCAATTTTGTTAAAATCCCTGGTACGAGCAAGGGCAATCCGAACGCCATGACGGGAGTACGCGCTGTAGGTAAGCAGGTAGTCGCCCTCTACGGGGCAGATTCTCAGATCCTCGACTCCGAACTCCTCATATTCAGCAAAAATGCCTTTTGTAGCCGGTGTGAGAAAGGGTTTGGGATGAACCGTGAAGGAAAAACCATCATCACTGTCGGCCCTGCCGATGATGGAGCGTCCGTTGTAACAGTGCGACCTGAACAGCATAATGTAGCGGCCGCCATGCGCGACTATGCCGGCATTGTGGACCGTGGCGACACGGTACGGGACATCGTCTTTGGTGAGAATGGGGTTTTTTTTATAACGTTTTACAATATGATCTTGAGTAGTCATAATCTCATGTCACCAAATATTTCTTTAACCTGTTATGGTTATGCTGCAAGGTAGCTCAGCAGCAGCTTCAGCCTCTTCCGAAATCATCCTCAAAACGTTCAATATCATCCTCCCCGAAATAATCCCCGGTTTGCACTTCGATGAAGCGTATATTTTCAGAACCCGTGTTAGCGATTCTGTGCAGGGCTCCTTTTGGGATGTCTACGGACTGCCCCGGTTCAAGCACAAACGTTTCATCATCAAGAGTTATCTGTGCCGGGCCATCAATGATATACCAGTGTTCGGACCGGCGCCGGTGCCGCTGCAGGCTCAGACGTTTGTGGGGGAAAACGACTATTTCCTTGCTTTTGTAAGTATCGTCATCCGCCAGGATTTTATAATAGCCCCAGGGGCGGTGCTCTTCGCGTTTCGTTTTTTCAAGAACCGTTTTATAGACCTGAATATACTCCTCAACCATGCGGTCGCTCGTGAAATACTTTTCAACATGGCGGCGGCAGTCGGACCGGTCAATATCATTTATATGTGCAGTGGCCTCTATGGCCTCATTCACTGTTTTTACGAGAAAACCGTTTTTGCCATTTTCGATAAGTTCGGGCATGCTTCCCTTGTTAAAGGCGATAACGGGGGTACCGCAGGCCATGGACTCTATAACGGACAGGCCAAAAGGCTCATTGAACTGTATGGGGTGCAGAAGCACGCCTGCCTTGCCAAGCAGCTGGTTACGCTGAACCGGGTCGGCGCTGCCGACATAGACCGCATTGTCATTGTCCAGGTGCGGTTCGATGTGCTGGCGATAGTAATCTTCATCCTGAATGATTCCTGCCAATATCAGCTTTTTATTGCAGGCCCTGGCAATTTCGAGGGCCTCTTTGGCACCCTTGTCATGGTGAATACGTCCGAAAAAGAGTAGATAATCGTCCGGTTCAGGCTCGAAATCAAACAGTTTTATATCTATGCCGTGATGAATGGTTTTGACATAGTCAAGATCCGGCGAACGGTCGGCATTGCTGATGGAAACATAGAATACTTTGCCGTTGTATTTTTTATAAACCGGCAGAATCCCGGGCGATGAAAAGCCATGAATGGTGGTAACGACCGGGGTGGTGATAAGGCCGGTATAGGTCAAGGGCAGAAAGTCAAAATTGTTATGGATAATGTCAAACTTATCGGCATGCTCAAAGAGTTCGGAAATATGCAGGCACTCCCATACTTTTGGCATAATGGAGCGGTCTTCTTCATAACCCCGCGCGCAAACCGCATGCAGCTTGCCGCTTGTTTGTGAATCACCGGTTGCAAAAAGGGTAACATCAAAACCTCGTGATACCAATCCCTCGGTTAAAAGGGAAACCACGCTTTCCCACGGACCATAATGACGCGGGGGTGTGCGCCAGGCAATCGGCGAGAGCATCGCAATACGCATAGATAGTCCTTTACGCTAACCGGTTGACTGAATGGCATTCTCAGCCATACGCAGCTCCAGCAATGCCTGGAGAAAAGCTAGCGTAGACTCGGCGCCCTGATTCTCGTTCGGGCGGTCGGGATGCAGGCCGTCTCGACAACCGCCGGTCGACGGGTCGTAGACGGGCAGGTTCAGGTCGTTGCGCCCAAGGAACCACTCAAAGGCGCGTCGGGCTTCCTTGCGCCAACGCTGGTCGCCCGTGATCCGGTAGGCTTCGAGGCTGGCGGAGACCATGGCCTGCGCCTCCACCGGCTGTTGATCGAACCGGGCCCGTTCACCGCCGCGCTGATAAAAGCCATTGGAGCCGATGGGGACGAAATGCCCCGCGTCAGCGCGCTGCAAATGGACCAGCCAACTGAGCGACTCCAGCCCGGCCTCGGTCATGGCGTTATTCGGGATTGATTGGCCGCACATGAGCAAGGCGTGCGGCAGGGCGGCATTGCAGTAGGTCAGCCCGTCTTCGTACCAGCGCCATTCATCCAAGCGGTGGCTTTGATACAACTTCAATAACCGTCCAGCCAATTCCCCCCGCACTTGGCTTACCTTGCGGTCACCCGCAAACCGCTGGATATACTCGTAAATACCGATGAGGGCGAAGGACCAGGGCCGTGGGCTGGTCGTGTCGAGAATGGCGGGCAAAGCCTGCTCGAACACCCGGCCAGCCACACTCCGGAGGGCTGGCGTGTCAGAGCGACCCAACACGGTGCCCAACGCCAACAAGGCGCGGCCGTGGCTGTCGTCTGAGCCGCTCTCTTCCAGCCAATTACGCTGGTAATCCATAAAGTTGCGAAATCGCCCGGTCTCCATATTGAAGGCATACCAGATGAAGGCGAGATACCGGGAAGCCAGTTCCAAGGCCTCGCCGCTGCCCAGTTCCTCCAGGAGAGTGCTCACGACCAGAGCGCGGGCGTTGTCATCGATGCTGTAACCCTCCCGATAGTTGGGCACCGTGAAAAGGGCGTGTTGCAACATACCGGTGTCGTCCGTCATGTGGCGCAAGTGATCGAGTTTGAGGGGACGGAGTTCGCCCGGACGTTTGTCGAGCGGTTTGACGGCGAAGCCCGGCGGGGTGAAATGCCGACGTTCGGCCCGGGCGCGCTCAAAACTCTCCATGTAGCGTCGCGCCACTTGCGGCCAGATCATCGCCCGCCCAAACAGATAAGCACGCTTGCGCATGGCGTGGCGTTTGGACTCGTTGTCCAACAGGTCAATCACTTGCTCAGCCAACGCCGCCGGATCACGGAACGGCACTAACGCTCCCCGTTTTTTGGCCAGCATCTCTTCCGCATACCAGTATGGTGTCGAAATCACGGCCTTGCCTGCTCCCAGGGCGTAGGCCAGTGTACCCGAGGTGATCTGCGCCGCGTCGAGATAAGGCGTGATGTAAATGTCCGCCGCGCCGATGAACTCGCCGAGTTCTTCCAAACTGACAAAGCGGTTGTAGAAGATCACCTGACCTTCCACACCTTTCTCCTGGGCCAGCCATTGCAGAGACAGCCGATACGATTCGCCGTCTCGCCTCCTGACGTGGGGATGGGTCGCGCCAAGGATGATATACACCACGTTTGGATGCTTGTCTAAAATGGCGGGCAGGGCGGCAATAACATTTTCGATCCCTTTGTTCGCCGAGAGCAAGCCAAAACTGAGCAAGACGATTTTGCCCTCGACACCAAACAGGTCTTTATGGAAACTCGGGTCCACAAATGGCAAATCGGGGATGCCGTGTGGGATGAAATCAATCTTCTCAGACAGCACCCCATAGATTTCTTGCAAGAATTCCACGCCGCGCTCACTCATGACGACCAACCGATCGGACAGGGCCGCGACTTCTTCCAGGACTTTTTGCTGATCGGGGTCGGGGTCGCGCAGGATGGTGTGCAAGGTTGTGACGATGGGCATGCGCAATTCACGCAGGAGGGCCAGGATGTGACTGCCTGCCCGCCCACCAAAGATGCCATATTCGTGTTGCAGGCACATGAGGTCTACTCTATTGATATTCAGGAAGTCGGCGGCGCGGAGGTACGAGTCAATATCCTTCTCCGTCAGTTCAAATCGAACGCGGGCCGGGTAGGGGTAGCCGGCCTCAAGGTCGTTGACGGGCAGGGCAATGCATTTTGTGCCTCCGTATTCGGTGGCGATAGCCTCACACAAGTCGGTGGTGAACGTGGCGATGCCGCACTGGCGCGGCAGGTAGTTGCCGATGAACCCAATGCGGTTGATGGTTGGATTGGTTGAGCCGTATTCCATGACGAATGAGCCTTTTGCAAAAGTGTGTTGAAGGTAGCGAAAGTCTTTAAAACTGAATAATGCGTCAACTTGATCACCAACGAATGCTGACTAGCATTTTTGACCCAGACCACCCGAAAAACCTCTTGGAACAGCCGGAAGGCCTATTCAATTATCCTATATCCTTAATCAAACACGCAAGTAATATGCCAATGGCGCTGGTCTGTGCGCTTTCAGGACGCACCACCATCCACGCAGTTGATAGCTCGCTTCCCGCCTGTCCGTGTTGAAGGTGCTCAGGCGAATAGGATGCGATAGTAACGGGCGAGAGGAAAAGCCGACCCAACATGGACGTACCACTTTCTGGCATGGTAGGTGTACACCACTCTTGCGCCAACCTTTACAAGCCGCCTTATTACCGAGTCTATAAATGGTCTGACGCTCTCGCCCCAGAACGCGGTATCCCGAATCATGTGGAGCAATTAATCGGCATCATTGCAATCCTCATAGCCTGCCGCCACCTGATAGACCCTCTGGCGCAGAAGCTGAAGCAGCGAATGATCCGTGTGCCGAGGCGATCTTGGATCATCAATCAGAAACTCTACACCGCCAAGCATGTTGAAACGCTGATCCATTTCTCTCATCAGGAGAAAACCTGTATCGGACCTGATCTTTGCGCCCTGAAAATCAATGCTGATGGAGCGGTCAAATTCGGGCCTGATGGCCCCTCTCTGTTTGTCACCAACCGCGCGCATGAAGCTTTCCTCCCTCTGACTAATTTGCGACATAATATCAGATAGTTGGGACAAACGCAGTACAATTCTCAGGCATGCTCACGCATAATCCAGGCTTAACACCGTGGTACTGGAGCGTGTGATAATGGAAGCTAAAGGGTGGAATCTTTCACTCTGCCAAAGACGTTACCTCCTTGTATGAACATCTCTCAGCATGATGTCATCAGGGTTGCGGCAAAGTAGAAGTAGAACTCCAACACAAACGAAGCAGCGCATTCAGAAAATTTACTATATTATACAGGACATCGGCCGAGGATAAAACATATAAATTCTCTTGCGAAGAAGTGAATTGCAGGAGGATCAAATGTATGAGATAGGGTGGGAACGTACATGAACGGAGAAGCCTAGAAGAGAGCTCTCCAAGTCCCACAGATCTGCAGGTCTAAACATGCTCATCGAATCTAACTGCTTCGTATCACTTTGCCTGTACTGCAATCCGTCAATTTCAGATATCTCTCCTCTGTACGTAACAAAATAGATTTTTGACTCCGGCAAATTGTCAAATTGGGTCGGGCCAACCTACTCGAACCTATCATACTGAAATCGCACCATAAATTAGCGGAATAAAGACCGTTTTCATGGCTTAGACCCCTCTTTTTAGGGTATTCCGGCAAACGCGTACCCGGATAGTTGAAAAATAAAAAAGGACATGGCAGGGTTCCGTTTTTGTTTGACGCCAATCGAACAATACGGAGGAGATCCCAGCCATGTCCACGTCGATACTTCACCATGCTTTTGGGTTGAAGGGTATCGAGTACAAAGCTACCCACTTTGTTGCCGACAGGATCATCTTCAGCGCCGAAATGAACGATCAGTGGGTCCGGTGTCCGCAGTGCGGCTGCCGGCAGACGACCTTCAAAGGCCAGAAGCGCAGGTGGTTCTATATGACTCCGATAGGGCGTAAGAAATGCATGCTGGAGCTCATTTTGCACCGTTTGAAGTGCAGGGAGTGCTCGATGCTTTGGTGGCCCACACTGCCATTTATGGTAGGGACCCACCGCTTTGTTCGATCCTTTGCCCTGACAGTCTTGGACATGCTCCGGTTCAGCACGATCCGCTCGGTGGCCGAATATCTCGGAGTTGGTTGGGACATGGTCAAAAACATCCATAAGGAAAGGCTCCAATTCCTCTATCGCAAAATCCCCCTGCACGAGGTGATCACCATCGGAATTGATGAATTCAGCTTCAAAGAGGGCCACCACTATATGACTGTGGTCACCGACCTCGATACCGGCAGGGTCCTGCACGCGGTTGAAGGAAAGGGCAAGGAGGACATCCGGCCGTTTCTCAAAATCCTCGCCGGGAAAGCGAAAAAACTCCAGGCTGTGGCAATGGACATGAGCAGCGCCTACTTTGCCGCAGTCATTGAAACATTGCGCGGCGTGGATATCGTCTTTGATCGCTTCCACATCATGGCCCTTATGAATCAGGCAATAGACGAATCGAGACGAGACCAACAAAGAGAACTCGATGTACTGGGGCAGCAGACTCTCAAAGGAAGCCGTTTTCTGCTCTTGCACAATTACGACTCCCTGGCCCCTGATCGGAAGGCCAGGCTCGATGCTTTGATCGAGGTAAACGGCCCGCTGTTTGTAATCCATTCGATGAAAGAGCAGTTGAGGCTCTTCTGGGAAAAGGATGACTACAAGGCGGCCGAGCAATTCCTTGCCGTATGGTGCCGTGACGCAATGAACTCCGGAATCAAAGCGCTTATGAGAGTCGGAAAGACTCTTGGAGCGTACCGGACTGGCCTGCTCAACTACTTCAAACACCGCATCACCAGTGGAGCCGTGGAGGGCCTCATTAACAAAATCAAGACCCTCAAACGGCAGGCTTACGGGTTTCGAGATCCGGAATATTTCAAACTCCGTCTCTACCACCTCCATACGCAGAGGTACTCGTTAGCCGGATGAACCTCTTTTTACAGCCCAAATAGGCGTTATAAGCAACATTCAAGATTTTGAGAGGAGCGCAGGCAGCGGGCTCTTCATCCACCCCGCTACGCTCCTTCATCCGTATCTGAGAATTGAGCAATTAAACGGATTGGGTTTTCACTGTTCACCGTTTACGTTAGAAGTAAGTTCGGACCATGCCACGGCAAAAGTTCACATACACAGAGTTTAAACAGCTACTTAGGCGCGGCCTAACCTGTCCGGAGATTCAAACTGGTCTGTCGCCGGAGGTTTTTTGGAGGCTGCGCCCCCTGCCCCGCCTTTTCTTTAGTCATTCGTTTCCGATTTCGAGCTGTTTTCGAATCAATTCGCAGAGACTGTCCTTCAGTTCAGAATGACGCGGAACCGGGGCTTTCTTGCCGGTCTTCGGATTCATGTATATGTCGTGGCCGCCTCCGTGGCGTTTCAGGAAGCAGAGGTTTGCCGGTTCACACTTCCACCACAAGTTCTTTGGTGTGAGCGTCCGGGCGAGGTGTCGCCTCTTCATCCGCCATCATCATCTGATAGGCGTCCCTTATATTTTCCTCCAACTCGTCCATTGACTCACCTTGGCTGAAAATACCGGGAATTTCTTTGAGCCTGCCGACGTACCAGCCATCATCTATCCAATATTCCAGCGTGAAGTGCCTCAACATGGCCAGACCTCCTTGCAGCCGCTATCAGTTTTTGGCAGACAAATCCCAACCCTCCTTTTAATATAGATTCGCCAATTAAACCACTGTCGCTTTTTTGTAACCGCCAACGTCAAAAATTTCTCATCGGAACCGAACAAAACCAAAAATGAATAATGGGGTCACGACAACAGGCTAAAATTGTGGTTCCCTCTGCGGCCTCTGCGGTGAATCTTTTTGCTTGCGGCGCCGCTGCGCTAAGCTCTTCGTGTTGATACAATGCCTTTCTTCGAGTCTCAAAATGTCCGGTCCCGCTCACCTGCTGTCAGGTCCCCACCGCCCTTCATTTTTTTACTTGACAAGCATCACAATCTGAAGTATAATTCATCCCGGATTAATTTTGTTCCGTGAACCTGAAATCGCACCTGAAATTGCCCTGCATTTGCAGGAGCGTATGAGAAATTTGAAACTCCAAAGCTTCCCGATGAGGTCCCCGGACCTGATCCGGAGAACGGAAGGAATAGAGAGGTTGAGGATTGCTCGCGAGGTTTATGTGTCCTATGCGTCCTGTCAGTCCTATGCTCGTTGTTGCCGCCGGATAGATTTTCCATTGTTTTCACGGAAAATGAAATTAAAACTCTTAATGAAATCAGTGAGTTGGCTATCGTCACTGAAATTCGCCTGAATTTGCAATGAGAAGCTAATTCTCAGAATAAAATCAACTGGTTGCGTTTTTGAGGAATTTTATGTTTTCAACTGTGACTTCATCCCGAAAAATGACGGACCGCTCCCGTCCGTCTCTGGCATTGAGGATTTCGCTTTTCACTACTCACTGCGAGGCCGCTCCCCTCAGTCCTCACTCCTCAGCACTCAGTCCTGGCGCCTCGCGCAGCCCCGGCTTCGCCAGGTTCTTTGAAAAATAAATAGGGATAATCGCTCTTTTTTCTTCTGCGATAATCTGGTCATTCCTTTTAGCAGGCTTTAGCCGCAGCCCTGCGGTGAATTTTTTTGGTTGCTGCTTTTTGCCGCTTCTATTTCCGACCACTGACCACTGTTCACTGACCACTATTCACTGTTCACTGTCCACTGACCACTGCCCTCATTGCATTAGGCCCTGTATTATCAGCGAGACCGCCCATCCACTACCTCATCCCGGAAGGTTTTAATCCGGGATCACTGTTCACTGACCACTGTCCACTGACCACTGCCCTCATTGCATTTGGCCTGTATTATCAGCGAGACCGCCCATCCACTACCTCATCCCGGAAGGTTTTAATCCGGGATCACTGTTAACTGACCACTGTCCACTGACCACTGTCCCCTGCCCCACGTGGATATTGTCTTCGACCGTTTCCACATCATGGCCCTCATGAACCAGGCCATAGATGAGTTGAGACGAGGCTGCCCAAAAGAGCTCGATGTGCTTGGGCGGCAAACCCTTAAAGGAAGCCGTTTGCGGCTTTCGTGATCCGGAGTATTTCAAACTCCGCCTCTACCGCCTCCATACCCAGAGGTGCTCATTAGCCGGATGAACCGAAAAATACTCATTTGCCGATAAGCCCAATAAGATAAATTAGTTCTCAACTCCGCCCTTTTATGATGAAATCAAAATTTGAGGCACAGCACCGGATTATGAGATGACTTCGAGGCTATGGTTAATCAAAAACAGGCATACCTTTATGCTCTATCGGCAGTCTTATTGTGGTCTACCGTGGCATCGGCGTTCAAGCTGGCCTTGCGATACCTGGATTACGTTGAACTTCTTGTTTTTTCCGAGGCTTTTTCGGTTGTAATTTTGGCAGTTGTCCTCATTTCCAGCCGGGGATTCGCACAGGTCTTCCAGTGCACGCTGAAAGAGTATCTTCGCTCATTTTTGCTCGGCATCCTAAACCCGTTCTTATATTACCTGATCCTTTTCAGGGCCTATGAGCTTCTTCCGGCCCAGGAGGCTCAACCGCTAAACTACACCTGGGCCATTACCATTTCGCTGCTCTCTGTTCCTCTGCTGGGACAGAGGATCGGCGCTGCGGATTTTGCGGGCCTGCTTCTGAGCTATTGCGGCGTTTTTATCATTTCTACTCGAGGCGAGTTGCTGAGCTTTCAAATTCCGGAGCCTACAGGGGTTGCGTTGGCTCTTTGCAGTACTTTGGTCTGGGCGCTCTACTGGATCTACAGCACCAGGGACTCCAGGTCACCTGTCCTGTGCCTCTTTATGAGCTCTGCTTTCAGCCTGCCACCGACCATCCTCTATTATCTATTCTTCCATCCTGTACGCATGCCCGAGTTTCGTGGAATCCTCGGTGCCGCCTATGTCGGCACATTCGAGATGAGCATAACCTATGTGATGTGGCTCCTGGCTTTAAGGCGTTCTGAAAACACGGCCAAGGTCGCAGGCTTGATTTTCGCCTCTCCGTTTATTTCCTTGGTGCTCATACATTTCTTCGTGGGAGAGCCGATACGGGGATCGACAATAGCCGGACTTGTTTTTGTGGTCTCAGGTCTTCTCGTCCAAAATTACGGATTCCGCCTGAGATTTTGAAACCAGCGGATGCTCCCGGGGAGCAGGACGAATACAGCTTTAAGATCGGGATCGGGCCAACTTACTCCAAACTATCATACTGGAATTGCACCCCATAAATTCGCCGAATAAAGGACCTTCCGGCAAACATGTACCCTGTGTAGTTTGGACGCTGAACTTCCCGCTAAAAGCTTAGTCAGAACCAGGCCGACTTGAGCAAGCAAAAGGAAAGACTTCCGATCCGCCTCAAACTCGTGTAGTACGGGCAGCGGGAAAATGAGCAGAATTCCCGACGCGGCAAAAACCATTGGCGCGGTGATTACGGTATGCTCCAACCTCTTGGATTCCCGAGCTGTACAGAATAACGACCACCGCAAAGACCGCAATAAGGATCATGCCCGCCCTTCCGCGTGACACATACCTATGAGCCTCGTTTCTTCCCGGATTTTTCCACTCCCTGGGATACCAGCCAGGAAATAAGGATCACCAGATACAGTTGGCCCATAACAGCTTCGAGGACAGCCAGATCGCGTGCAACTAGACTGATGGGCGTTATATCGCCGTATCCGAGAGTTGCCAGCGTGACAAAGCTGAAGTAACTCAAAGCGGCAGCATTCAAATCCTCGCCTGCCGGGAAGCGGAAAGAACCAAGGCTTACCGACTCCAGGAGTTGGTATAGTCGCATCCATATGAGACCGAGCACCAAGTAGATGGTAACAGCTCCGGCTATTCGATGCGCCGGGGAACGTTCTTGGATGAGGAAATTCCTGGCCATCAACAGTGCAAAAGCTACGAGCACGCCAACTGAGAGGAGTGATTCCACCGTTTGAGTGGTTTTTCCTGAAAACACCCCCCCAAACTGGATGGCGACTGACAACAGGCCCACAACTATGGCGAACAGCCGAAATGACGTCCGTGTAGTAACGATGAGCGCACCCGAAATAATGATTGCGGAAAAAGCAATCTCGAGGATGAGCGGCACTATTATCCTTGCCGAGAGGAGCGGGGCCAGTATGAACAACGTAAATACCAGCAGGAAAAGCAGTGCGTACGGCCCTCTTTCATGCGACCAAAGATGGTATGCGAATTTTCCTAACTTACCGGGCATTTGAAATCCTCTGCGTATTATTCGCATTGACTCAACCTTAGGATAGTTTTCCGGCATTCGGGAAATTTCGGCGCTTCACTGAGTGATTATTCAAACATAGGGAAGAAAGGTAAAAAAAACGCTTTGCCTCCTTTCTGACTTATAGGTCCGGATTAACTTGCATGGCGCCAGGTTTTGCCACTTTTGGACCGCTCGCAGCATCCTGGCCATTTCACCGCAGGTGAACACTGCGACCAGAACTGCCGCCAAAACCACTGCCTGCAATTTCGTCATGATTTTCCTCCTCACTTTGATGATCCCGGTTGGCAATTATCGCGGCCTTGGCTGCTTTCTGCGACTCGCAGTTTGAGGCACCCGCACAATACGTATTACATCGATCTAACGGACCGGCGGCAAAGAATTGACTTCAGATGCAATCTCACGGCTCAGGGCCTCGATTGCCCGGCTTTCAGCGGACGCTATTCCCTCATATCCCGCGGATTCGACTGGTATGCTGAAACGCGAACTCTTGACCAGGAGCACTTTGTCTCCGTGGTCCCCCAGTACATTCCAGCGTGCAGCCAGAATGACTTTCCCATCCGGCAGACGTTCAAGCTGAGTAATATCGACGGTCACCTGGTATTGAACCTGCGCCCTGTTTAGCCAGGGAAAAACCCCGACGCGATCTGTCGAAAGCAGTATTGCAAGGTTTTCGGCAAGCACGCGGGTAAGGTTTTTTTCCAGAGGTTCAGCCCATTTTTCGAACTCAGCAAATTGGAGGCTGTCCGGGGCTGAGCGGGTGGCCATCTGCGGCCGGTCGAGATATGCGGGAATCTTGATGGGACCCACACCTATGGTTAGATCGTTCTCTGCTCTCGCCATCTTTACACCAGGGACCTCGCTTTGAAGCGAATGCAGGACGTAGTAATTGGGCGATTTCGAGGCACACCCGCAAAGGAACAGTAAAGAAAGCAGGAAGATTCCCGCAATTCCGGAATTTAGAACTTTAGCCATGTGTTTTCCTTTCTCATTTGCCTGGAGCAATCGCTCGCCTCTTCCGCTCTGTCATTCACCTTTGCCCTTGATGAGAGCTTCGGGGTGATTTTCCAGGTATTCAGCCAAAACGCGGAAGGAACGAGCCGCAGAGGAAAACTCGTTCAAGGTCTTTATCAGTTCAAGGCGCAAGGGAGAGTTAGCCCCGGCAAACCTTTCCACAGCATTATCAGCCGTTTTTATGGTTGCGCCGGCTGCATCGGAGGTATCTTTCAGACTAGCTATAAGCTTTGGAATGCGCGAGTCCAGGTTGATGGCTAATTGCGCGCTATTTTTGAACAACTTTTTTGCTTCACTCAGGGTGAGTTCCGTGCTTGTCGCCAATGGCTTTACCTGGCTATCCAAATTTTTCAGAAATACATGAACGTCATCGACTGTCTTATGAACAGAGACCAACGTCTCTTTGAGGTCGGGGGAGTTAACCAGCTTCTCGATTCCGTCCAGAGTTTTTTCAACCTTGTCTGCAATTTCTCCGATAGGGATATTCCCCAGCGTCTTGGAAAGCGCCGATAGGCTCGACTCGGTCGTAGGAATCTCAATCATGTCGGGTTCGGCGCCGACCAGCCTGACGGGTGTGTCCGGATAGAAATCCAGATGGATGCCTAGCTGGCCGGTAACCAGGCTCTGCATTGCCAACTGCGCTTTCAATCCCTTGTTGATCAGCAGTTGAAGAAACGTTTTTCTTTCTCTTGTTTCAACAAGTTTTCTTATCTCGCTCACTGTGCCGCCTGAGCTGATCCGATTCGGGTCGATCTCTATAAAGACTGGAATCAGCAGGGAAAGATCCTTTTGGTTCAAAACGATCTTGATGTCAGTCACCGTCCCGACCTTGACTCCTTTGAAATCCGCCGGCGCCCCAATGTTGAGCCCTTTCACGGAATCTTCAAAAAAGAGAACAAATTTCATCTGATGGCTGAAGAACTTGCCGGACCCGAAAAGCAGTATTCCGACCACGGTCAGCACTATCGCTCCTACAACAAACCCACCAATTAGCTTTGTGTTCGCCTGTTTGCTCATCGTTCTCCGAGCCTTTTCTGGAAGGTTCAGGATTATTGCCTGCCGCAATGCACTGCCAGGCGACCGCCGCCCGGAATGATCGTGCTTTTCATTGCTCACCCCTGGTCAGGAAGCTACGGATTTGCGGGTCATTGCTTTCCGCCAGGAGTTTGTTGGGATCCCCGACCGCGGTCATGGTCCTGGTTTCCGCATCGAGAAAGACCGAGTTGTTGCCAATGGCAAATATGCTTGCCAGTTCGTGCGTGACGACCACGACTGTGGCCCCCAGGCTGTCACGGAGTTCCAGGATGAGTTCGTCGAGGCGGCGTGCGCTGATCGGGTCCAGTCCAGCCGAGGGTTCGTCGAAAAAGAGGATATCCGGATCGAGGGCCATGGCACGAGCGAGGCCGGCACGTTTGCGCATCCCGCCGCTGATCTCGGAAGGGTAGAAGTCCCCAAATCCTGCGAGCCCGACAAGTGCGAGTTTCAGGGAAACCAGCTCATTTATCTGCGATGGACTCAGTCGAGTATATTCACTCAGAGGGAGCGCCACATTTTCAGCCAGTGTCATGGAGCTCCACAATGCCCCGCTCTGGTAGAGGATCCCAAAGCGCCTCATGATGGCCTCTTGCCCAGCGGGCTCGGAATCCCAGAAACTCACGTTATCGTAAAAGACCTTTCCCTTAGCAGGTTCTTTTAGACCGACGAGGTGCCTGAGAAGTGTGCTCTTGCCGCATCCGCTCCCACCCATGACTATGAAGATATCACCGCTGTTTACAGTGAAACTGAGGTCGCGCTGAATCACAAAGCTTCCGTAGGCCATGGTGAGGTCGCGCACTTCGATGCGGGCAGTTGTCTTGTTCGCTTGATTTTCCATAAGTGACCTACACGCCAATTATGTCGTAGATTACTGTCAGCATGGCATCCGAGACTATGATGGAAACGATTGCGGTCACAACCGCCGAGGTTGTAGCCTCACCAACTGCCGAAGCGCTGCGGCCGCACTGCATTCCGCGAAGGCATCCCGAGAGTGCGACCACGACGCCAAAGACCCCCGCCTTGATCAAACCTGCTACAAACTGCGTCAGGTTAATAGCCGCTACAGTTTCATGGTAGTACTGAGCCGGCGAAATATTCAGCATTCCGACACCGATTATACCGCCGCCCAGGATTCCCATAAGGTCGGCATACAGGCACAACAGGGGCAGCATGAGAACCAGTGCCAGCATCCGGGGTAGAACGAGAAACTCCATGGGTGAAATGCCCAGGGTCTTTAATGCATCGGTTTCCTCGTTTACCTCCATTGTTCCAAGCTGTGCGGCAAATGCGGCCCCGGTGCGCCCGGCCATGACGATTGCCGTCATCATTGCGCCCATCTCGCGCGCCATCCCAATACCGACAAGGTCTGCCACATAAATCTGTGCCCCGAACATTTTCAACTGTGCGGCTCCGACGAAGGCCAGGATCAGGCCCACCAAGACACTGATGAGGGACACTATCGGTAGTGCCTGGGCGCCGCACTCCTGGATCAGCAGCGTCAGGTCGGAGCGCCGGAAGCGGGCTTTACCCCTCAGGAGCTTGATAAACGCAAGGAATGCCTCGCCAATGAACGACAACATTTCACCTGCCGATTTAACAGCCTCCAAAGTGGCCTCTCCCACTCTGGAAAAAAACGGCAACCGACCGCTCTCTTTTCGCGCATCTTTTTTCTCCGGGACTGCGGAAGCCAAATCGATAAGTCGTGTCACCCCTTCCGGCAGCCCTTCCTTGGAAATAGCGATGGACTTTTGTCTGCAGAAATCAGTTATCTTGATCAGGAATGTCAGCAAACTGCTGTCCCAGTCTCCCAGCTTCCGTCCGTAGAATGCAACCCGCTCGGGGGATGGAGCTGATGCAATTTGCCTTTGGAGTTCCTCCGTGGAGGGGAGACCATCGGCAATACTCCATCGGCCACTAAGCCTGACAACAAGGGTGTTATTAGGTTCCCTGCTAAAGCTGATACCCATGTTTCCTGCCTGTCCGGAGCTGTTAACCCTTAATCCTGGAAACTTCGGCCGAAAGGCTCCTATTGCAATCGACCTTGGACTATCAGTTGGAACGTTTTCGCCTGAGGGTCATTGCAGATGACGATTGCTGTTTTCTTCGCATCGCTTTGACATGCTTGCGGGTTAAGCCTGATTGCTATTTTCCCCTCGCGACCCGGAGGAATGGACAGATCGAACCCGGCCACCGAGCTGCCTCAGCCGGGAAGAATGTCTTCGATTTCCAACACCCCCGGCCCCAAATTCCTGACCGTAAATGCGTGAATGTAATCGTCGCCCTCCTTCACCTCTCCGAAGCCAGAGAACGTCTCGGGAATCTCTATCCTGGGCGTTCCAGTTTCTGGGCGCGCAAGTGCAATCTCCTGCCTGGCTGTGTCTTGTGCAGCTTCCGGGGTGTTGGCAAAACCGAGCGGAATGAACAACAGCATAAGAAAAGCCGCAAATATTGTCTTGATAGGCAAAGTCAACATCCTTCATGTGACTAACTGCTGGAATGACCACGAACGTTCTCTGTGATACCGGCACCGTTGAAAATGCTTCTTGCTGATTTTTTCCTGAAAATATCCTCCGAAACGACCCCTGCCATACCTGACTGTGAAATCCTGTTTTCCGTAATCCCTTTTCAGGTGGGACAGGTGAATTACGAAACCGATCCTCTAACCATCCTGCTTTTAGCCACATAGCAGGGATAGGCACCTCGGGGGCCGTCTTCACATGGGACTTCAAAACTGGTGATCAAACTCGTTGCCTCTACCCGCTCTTGTGCGAACAGCCCTCTTGCAGGGGATCGAATCAATTGATCGGCTTGCCCTCTTTGAGGTCTACGAGTCGCTGTGATATTTTCTTGGCCCAATAATCGAAAGCAAGCTGTGTATCACCCCACTCCCACTTAGCCGCCGCCTTTACTGACATGCCGCCGGCCCGCTTGTCCAATGCCGCCGCAAGACGTTCCCCGGTCACAGAGTCAACTATCTGGCCTTCAACCATCGTATTCCCGGCAAAGGCATAGGTACCTGTGGCAAGCGACTGGGCCCCATTTAACACGCGCGCCTGGGGAATCACCACCGAAACAGTCCGCAGGACAGGCTTTGATGCTGTAGCGTCCGTGATCGCGGTCTGCAGTTTGAGTACACCTGGACCCGGCTTATCAACGAGTGTGAAATCCTTAGCGAGGTTTTCCCTCAGGGCATTGTAGAAATAGCTGGCAAGCACCTGCTGGTCCGATGCGGGGATCGATACCTCCGCCGTACTATAGCACCGGACAGGTTCGACTATAATGCTTTTATACGTGGCCCACCTGGCAGCCGGATTGATATAGACCAACAATGCCTTATCTTTTCCACCCGGCTTGAGCTGCGAGTAGTCGCCCAGGAACCCCGACTTGAAAACCGGGGGTTGCTGGCCCGTGACAGCATTCTCTTTAGGTGCGGTGGTTGTAGAACAGCCTGTGAACATGCAAATCGCAGCAAGAACCGCGACAGCCGAAAATACTTTCCCTGTTGGCAATCTGAGTCGCATACTGAGGACTCCTTTAGTTGTGTTGGTTGTGTTTGGTTCACCTCGTCGACTGCGCAATGTTATAATGATATATCTTTGATCTTGACATCATAGGGCTGAAAGCTGTCTGCGGAATAGGATGGCAAACCTGCTTCAGCTTTCCATTCTTCATTCTGCCCCTGGCTTATAATTCGCGAAAACCCGTCCAGGCACTTCCTCGATAGTTCCCGAGTAGTAAGCCGATCATCATCATGCTAATAAGTGAACTCTATCCGGTTGCCGACATTTTCTACGATTCGGATTCCATGCTTTGCAGATTCTTCCTTCGCCATCTGGCTGGCTGTTCCTGTAAGCCAGAATTCATATTTTTTCGAATTGGGATTCATGGCTTTGTACGACCTCATAGCATCTGGAACTCGATCGCTGGCGCGCTCCGTCCATATAGCGTAATCGAGGGGAAGGGGAACAATAACCATCCCGTTGGAGGCTTTGGCAAACACTAGAGGACCGAACACTCTTATGTCCTGAATAGGAGAGACTTTCGCCTGGTATCCACGCAATATTTCTGCAGCGTACTGGAAGAAGTTGGCTGACTCCTCGTCCCCGGCAGACAGTGCCTGCCGCAGGAATGCGTCGCGCCCTTTGGCTCCGGTCAGGGTTTCTAACGAGGCTACGATGACAGTAGTTTGAGTCGGAGTATAGGAGGGATGATCGAGAAATCGGCTGGTTACATCAGGTGGCATCCCCATGGCCTGAAGCTTCTGCTCGTTTATCTGGCGAAGCTTTTGGGGGGGATACTGATCTACCAGATCGTTCAGTTGCTGGCCTGCCCGGGTAAGGGAAACTGCCCCAACTGCCGGCCCACCAACGGGCGCAAGCGCTGCCGTGACTGTAAGAGATCCAAGCGATGTGGCCCAGGCAAGACTATTCAGTTCCTTTTGCAGGACTTTATTGGTTGAATAGACGTCGACCCCGAGTTTACTGGCCAGTTCCCGTTTATTGGCGGAAACCGCCAGGGCCTGCGCTATTTTGCTGTCTTGGCCCTTGCTGGCTGGCGTGGTAAGTCCCGTTTTCAGATTCTGGAAAAGCGTGGCAACCCCTTTGGGCACTCCGCTGATAGTATCCACGGGTTCCGTTATGAGGTTTGCTCCAAACTCCAGAGGCTGGGAGGCTGCGTTCTTGATACCGCTAAGATATGCTTGGCCTTTTTTGACGTCCTGCAGCGCAGCGATCGCACCAATTTCCCTGATCAGCTTGCGCAGTGCAAAATCTCCGGTTACCTCAAAAACACCATAGTCGGAATCAACTAAATAGGTATGCATGTAACCATAAAAGGCAACGTTTTCGCGTACCTTGTAGTGTGGTCCGGAAATCAATTCATGGGGAAGGATATCCGATGCCTTTTGAGCACCGGGAATCTCAAACTTGCCTGCTGCTGCAATCGATGGAGGGACGGAGAACAGAAACAATGTCGCGGTACAAAAGACTGTAGGCCATAATCTTCTTGACCACTTCGAGTGTAAACATGAATTAAACATCAGGTTTTCCCTTCTTTTATTGTGTATTGTTGGTTAGGGAAGTATTTGACGCCGGGGGCTTAACACCGTGTGCCGGCAGAGCCTCAGTGAGTTTGTCAGCCTCGTTCACCCATCCTCCTCCCATGGCCTGGTAGATGCTTACGAGCGAAGCCAGGACCGAACCGTGGATCTGTGCGTAGTTGAGCTCAGCGGGGAAAAGCTGCGCCTCGGCATAGAGCACTGTGAGATACTCCGCGTAGCCGCCGTCGTACAGCATACGGGCCAGGTGGGCGTATTGCCTCAAGGCGTTGACGAGCCTCTCCTGAGCCTTGAGCTGGTCCACCAATTCCGCGTGGGACGAAAGCGCATTTTCCACGTCGCTGAAGGCGCTTTGAATGGCATTCTCGTAGGACAAAAGCGCTGCCTTCTGTGTGGCTTCGGCCTGCTTTACCTGGCCGGCAATCGCTCCTGCGGTGAAAATCGGCCCGGTAAAAGACCCGGCATAACTCCACGTCCTCGCAGGGCCCTTGAAGAGGTTGGACAGGTCGGAGCTGGCTAAGCCCAGGGCGCCGGTAAGCGAGATGGTGGGGAAATAAAGCGCCTTGGCCGCGCCGATCTGGGCGTTCGCGGCAATCAGGTTCTGCTCGGCCTGGGCGAGGTCGGGTCTGCGCTCGAGCAACTGCGACGGCAGGCCGGATGGAACGACGGGGAGGGCAAGCCCGGAGAGCGCCTTGCCGCGCCCGATCGGGCCGGGATTGCGGCCGAGAAGGATGCATATGCCATTTTCGGTCTGTACAATCTGGGCTTTGATCGGCGGGATCGCTGCCGCGGCTGTTTCGTACTGAGACCTCGCCTGCTCGACGGTCATCGTGGAGACTTGGCCGTGTTTGAACTTCAGCTCGAACTGCTTGACCGTCTCCCCGTAAGTACCGAGCGAACGCTCGGCTATTTCGAGCTGATCGTCGAGGGTGCGAAGCTCGATATAGCTGCTCGCCACCGATGCCACCAGGGAAAGGATAACCCCGCGGCGGGCCTCCCCGGTGGCGAACAGGTTCGCCTGAGCGGCCTCAGTGAGCCGCCGGATGCGGCCCCACAGATCGATCTCCCAGTTGGCGCCTGCGAGCAGTTGGAAAGACGACTGCGGGTTCGGGACACTGGACGGCAGCGGGGTCGCATTAAGCTGGCTGAATCGCTCGCGCGCTGCGCTCCCGCTGTAGCCGATCTGCGGAAACAACGGCGCGCGGGTCTGCATGAGCACGCCGGCGGCCTGTTCGATGTTGGCGGCGGCGATCTTGACGCTCTTGTTGTTCGCCAGGGCCTCGGCAATCAGCGAGTCGAGTACACTGTCCTCGAACTGCCTCCACCAATCTGCGTTGGCGGTATCGCGTGCTTCCTTTTCCTCAAACCGGAAGGACTGCGGAGTGTCCACAACGGGGCGGCGATAATCGGGACCGACCATACAGCCTGCCAGCAAAACGGCGATTGCAAACAAAGTGAACCGGCGCATCTCACTCTCCCTCCAGGTCCTGATGTGGCGCAGTGGCCGGCGGACCTCCGCCGCCTGCCGCAGGCTCTTTCTTTGCCGGGGAGCGCTCGCTCAGCCTGTCGAATATGTAGAAGAAGAGCGGTACGTAGATCATGGCCAGCGTGGCTTCGCCGATCATGCCTCCCATAATGCCCGTGCCGATCGAGTGGCGCGCATTGGCTCCTGCGCCTGTGGCGAGTGCAAGGGGCAACACACCGAAGACGAACGCGAGTGAGGTCATGATGATCGGCCTGAACCGTTCCTCGCCTGCCTGGATCGTAGCGTCCATGATCGAGAGCCCCTGCTTGCGCAGGTCGACCGCGAAGGTGACCCTCAGGACGGCGTTCTTTGCCCCAAGGCCGATCAGCACCAGCAGGCCGATCTGGAAGTAGACATCGTTTTCCAGGCCGCGCATCGCGTTAAAGGCCAGGGCCCCGAGGATGCCGAAGGGCACGGCCGTCATAACGGAGCCGGGCAGGGTCCACGACTCGAACTGGGCGGCCAGGACCAGGAACACTATTAGGAGGCCGAATACGAAGGCCGATGCGGACGTCCCCCCGGATTTTTTTTCCTCGAAGGCCATGCCCGACCAGGCATACCCATATCCGCTGGGCAGCACTTCGTCTGCGACCTCCTCCATCGCTTTTAGCGCGTCGCCCGAGCTGTATCCCGGTGCGGCGCTGCCGATAATCTGGGCTGCAGGGAAGCCGTTGAAATGCGATACGAGGTCCGGGTCCGTAACGTAATCGGTGGTAACCATGGCCGACAGCGGAACCATCTTGCCGTTGCCCGATCTTGTGTACAACCGGGTGATGTCGCCGGGGTCCCGGCGGTATGGGGCGTCGGACTGAAGGACCACATTCCAGACGCGGCTGTACTGGTTGAACTGGCTGACCTGGATCGAGCCGAACTGGGCCTGAAGGGCGCTGTACACATCCTCTATCGGGACCCCCAGGAGCACGGCCTTGGAGCGGTCGACCTCGGCCCGCAACTGTTGCGAGAAAGCGCGAAAAGTGCTGTTTAGACCGGCAAGTTGAGGACGCGTGCGAGCCTTGGCGAGAAACTGCTGGGTAATCTCGTATAGACGCGCCGGGTCCCCAGCCCCCTTGTCCTGTACCCAGAACTCGAAACCACCCGTCGTGCCAATCCCGGGGATCGCCGGGGGCGGGATCGGGATCATCACCCCGGTCTTGATTTTCCGGGCTGCGGCGGCGACCCCCATCAGCACTGCTGTGGCATTTTCCTTGCGGGCGCGCTCGCTTGAGGAGTAGCGCTCTTTGAAGTCTTTAAGAGTTACGAAAAAGGTCGCCGCGTTGGACTTGTACTGGCCGTCGATCAGGCTGTAGCCGTTTATGGCCGTCCGGTTGGCCACCGCCGGATTACTCGCGAATAACTTGTCCACCAGGCTCGAAGTCTGAGAAGTGCGGTTCAGGCTGGCGGCATCGGGCATAATGATCTGGGCCATCAGGTAGCCCATGTCCTCGTTGGGTACGAAGCTCGTGGGAGTTGTCCGGAACAGGTGCACAAGCCCCCATATCATAAACACCAGGAGCACGAACGCCACGGTCATCCGCTTTATCATGAACACCACTGCATCGCCGAAAGCCAGCGTAAAGCGGTCGAACTGACGGTTGAACCAGGCGAAAGGGCCTTTCTGGGGAGGCTTGGAGTGCTTTAGCATGATCCCGCACATCGCGGGCGTCAGCGTCAGCGCAACAAACCCGGATAGAGCCACGGAGATGACGATGGTGATGGCGAACTGCTTGTAGAGCTGACCCGTGGTGCCGGGAAGGAAGGCAGCCGGGATGAAAACCGACGCCATGACCAGCACTACAGCTATCAGCGATGTTCCGATCTCCCCCATAGCCTTGATGGTGGCCTCCTTGGGGGGGAGGTGGGACTTCACCATGTTCCGCTCCACGTTTTCCACAACCACGATTGCGTCATCCACCACCATGCCGATGGCCAGCACAATACCGAACAGCGTCAGCAGGTTGACCGAGAACCCCAGCGCGAGCATCCCGCAGAACGTGCCGATCAGGGAAACGAAGATAGCCACAGTACAAATAATCGTTGAACGGAAACTCTGTAAAAAGAGGTAAACGACCAGCACCACCAGAAATATCGCTTCGAACAGGGTGTGGATCACCTCCTTGATGGAGAGCCGCACGAAATCGGTAGTGTCCAGGGCGATCACGTACTCGATTCCGTCGGGCATAGCCCGCTTCAAGTCCTCCATGGTCTTGCGGACGCCCTTGGAGACATCGAGCGCGTTGGCGCCGGGCTGCTGGTAGATGATGATCGGGGTTGCCGGCGCCCCGTTCAGTCTGTTGTCGTCGATGTACTGCCTGCGGCCGACTTCGGCCCGGGCAACGTCTTTGACCCGGACAATGGCGCTGCCGTCCTGGCTCGCACGAAGGATAATGTCCTCGTACTGCGAGGGTTTGATAAACGGGGCCTGGGTCACGACCGGGTACGTCAATTGCACCTGCTCGTCACTGGGCTGCTGCCCTACCTGGCCGGCCCCCCACAGGGCGTTCTGCTTTGACACTGCATTTTGGATGTCGCTCGTCGTTATCCCGAGCGAGGCCATCCGGTCCGGGTTCATCCAGATGCGCATCGCCTGGTCCGGCACTCCGAAAATCTGTGCCTGGCCGGCGCCTTTAACTCGCTTGATCGCATCCAAAATGTAGACGTTGGTATAGTTGGTCACATACTCCGGGCTGTACCGGCCGTCCTTGTTGTAGACTGCAATGATCATCAAAGGGCTGGCCGACTTTTTCTGCACCGATACGCCGTACTGCGCCACCGCTGCGGGCAGTTGCGGCATGGCGAGATTCACCCGGTTCTGCACCTGCACCTGGGCGATGTCTGGATCGGTATCCAAGGTGAAGAAGACCGTCAGGCTCATCTGGCCGGTGCTGGAACTGGTCGATGTCATGTAGAGCAGGTTGTCGACGCCGTTGATCTGCGCCTCGATGGGTGCGGCTACCGAGTCGCCGACCGTCTTCGAGTCGGCGCCCGGGTATGTGGTCGTCACCTGGACCTGTACCGGCGTGATCGTCGGGTACTGCGCTGCAGGCAAGACTCTCATCGCCACCAGTCCTGCGATCACGATGATGAGCGAGATGACCGTTGCGAAGATCGGCCGCTCGATGAAGAACTTCGAGAACATGGGCTCGTGCCTCCTGTGCCTATTTGCCGCTTCTTGCTCAATCGGTCTTGGCAGCGCCGGCCTCCGGCGCCTCCGTCTTCTCCATCGATGGTTCGGCTTTTACCAAAGTGCCGGGACGAAGCGTGAGCGCTCCATCGACCACCACCCGATCGCCTGCGCGCAAACCCTCGTAGATAAACCAGTCGTTTTCGTACGCTTCGCCCAACGTTACGGGACGCGGCTCCACTTTATTATCTTTTTCCACCGTCCACACGAAATGACCCTTGGGCGCCTGCTGGACTGCACGCTGCGGGATAAGGATCGCATTCGGGCGAACCGCCCCCTTCACACGCACGCGCACATACTCGTTGGGGCGCAGTAAGTTATCCGGATTATCAACGGTAGCACGGATAAGAAACGTTCCCGTCTGCGGGTTGAACATGGGGTTGGCGAAAGTCACCTGCCCGGTGTATGGAAAGATCGAGCCGTCGGCCAGAACAACCTCGGCTCTGTAGTTTTTGTCCCTGGGTTCGCGCAGCAGCCCTTTTGCGATCTGATCGCGCAATTTTAGTCTGTCGTTCTCAGAGAGGCTGAAATTAACATAGCTCGGCGAGATCACGGCGACCGTAGTGAGTTGGCTGCTGCTCTGATTAACATTAAGGTAGGTCCCGTCCGCCTGCTGCGCATAACTGGTAATGCCGTCCACGGGCGACTTGATTACCGTGTAGGAAAGGTTGAACTTCGCCTGCTCGACTACAGCCTTCGCCTGGGCAACCGCAGCGGCGGCGGACTGGAACTGGCCGGTCGCGTCGTCGAGCTCCTTTTGGGAAAGCGCGTTAGCAGCGGCAAGGGGTTTGACTCGATTCAGGTTCTTGCGCGCCACCTCAAGGGCTGCTTCCTGCCGTGCAAGCGCCGCTTCGGCCTGGTCGAGCTGCGCCTTAAACGGCTTCTGGTCCATCAGGAAAAGCGTTTGCCCGGCCTTTACAATTTCACCCTCGGTGTAGACGCGCTTATCCAAGAACCCGTTGACCCGAGCCTGGATGTTTACCTGCCGGGAACTTTGCACCTGAGCGACGTACTCGAAAGAGACCGGCGTGTCCCTCGGCGTAACGGTGACCACGGTGACCTCCACCGGAAGTTGCCCCCCTTCGGAGCGTGTCGCCTTGTGCTTTTTACAGCCGAAAGCGGCAATCACCATAAAAGACGCGAGCGAGGCGAATAAAAGCCCTCGCCAAAAGCAGCGCCGATGCCTTGCCGGCACATGCCCGAAAAAGAGCGCGTATCGCAAAGTCATCCTCCTATCCTCCCCAGGCAGTGATTTATGCGTTCCGTCTTATGGGTTAATTGCTCCGGACGGCGCTGGGCGCTTCATTCTGTTTTCTTTCTATCGACCATTTCAACAGGGGTGGGGTCATGACAACCGTGAGCAGCACCACGATTATAATGACCGAATAGAGAGCTTCATCCAGTACGCCAAGCGATTTTCCCATGCTGGCGACAATCAGCGCGACTTCCACTCTTGGGAACATTCCTATCCCGACGATCAGCCTGTCAGCCCTGCCCCTCACCCCCAGTGAGGCCGCCAGCTTACCGACTACCGCAACGGCAGTAAGGGCGAGTCCCGTCAGCAGGACCTTAACGTTTGCAAGCGTAGTAACGTCCACCTGTAAACCGATCAAAACGAAGAAGATCGGAGCAAGAAGTCCCTCGAGGGGCGCCAGGATCGACTCGACGCTTTGGTCGGGACCTGATCCGGCACCCTTACTGGAAAAGGACTCCTCTTTAATGATCACCCCGGCCGCGAAAGCCCCGATGATGGCGGCCAATCCGATTTTGTCGGCGATCCACGCCAGGAGCATCAGGAGTGCAAAAGGGTACAGAAGCTTTATGTTCCCCAGATCCAATCTTTCGAGGAATTGGACTGTTTTTTTAAGAAATCTGGTCCCGAAGATTACCACGGCTCCGAGGAACAAGGCCGTCTTGATGAGTATCCAAAACAGATGCCCTGCCTCAACGGTACCGCCGGTAGCAATCGCCGTTACAACTGCGAGAACGATGAGCCCCAGAACATCATCCATGACAGCCGCACCCAACACGGTCTGGGCTTCGTTCATCTCGATCCTGTTCATGTCCTTAAAAATTCTGGCCGTAATACCGATGCTGGAAGCGCAGAGCGCCGCGCCGACGAACAATGGAGGCATCAATCCGGAGGCTTTTGGCAGCAGAAGCCATATCGTCAAATAGCTCAGAATGAAACTCAAGCTGACCCCGATCAGGGCAACTGCGGACGCGCTTCCCCCAATTGCCTTTAACTCCCTCAGGCTGACCTCCAACCCGACCATGAAGAGGAGCATTACGACTCCAAAGCTGGCGAAAAGCTGGATCGATCTGGCCAATAAAAGGTAGGCCGGGAAGTCCCTGCTCAGGAGTGCCCCCTCGGCTTTTTCGGCAACCTCTTCGGGCAGGCCGGCCTGCCCGAGCGTGGATCGGACTGTCGTCTCCCAGTTTTTGCCTTCACTGAGGGCTTTTGACACTGTCTGCTGGATAAGGTCGGAATGCCGGATGATGATGACCGTTAGGCCGCCAAGCTGATAAATAATGGCGCCAACGATGATCCCTACCGCCAATTCGCCCAGTACCGGTGATTGTTTCAGTTTTCTCGCACCAAAGCGTCCGATGGCTGCACAACATACGATCAGTGCCAGGAC
Organism: uncultured delta proteobacterium; assembly: GCA_963805125.1. Taxonomy (GTDB): domain Bacteria; phylum Desulfobacterota; class Syntrophobacteria; order Syntrophobacterales; family Syntrophobacteraceae; genus SbD1. The sequence goes on from CAWDTD010000009.1 coordinate 42,106, forward strand.
CCCGAAGACCTGGGTAAATGGGTCGCCGTGCGGGGTGGAGTGAGGCTCTCCTGTGTCTGTGCCGCTTGCATCAGCCGGGGCCCCCGTAGTGGTCTGCGCAAGAACTTCGCACCCTGTTTCCGGAAGGCGGGATGAGAAAGACAGGGTCGATGCGTAGAAGATAACCGGCAAAACAATCAGCCATTTGAACATGCGGGTCCTCAGATGAATCATCGGGTCCTCTGCGCACAATGAAAAGGTGTCGGAAGGGCAGTGAAATCAAGGCCACCCGCAGGCCAGCCCGCCGCGTCTGAAAGACGCGGTCCAACGCGGGCTGGCAAGGGTTATGCGCAACGAGCGGCGCTGTTCCTTTCGCCGCGAGTGCGCTTCGGCTTTTGAAATGCTTGTGCAACTACACGTAGTAAGGCCGCTTTTGCAATATTGTATTACCCTAAGTCCCTCTTACTAGGAACAGACCTCACATCACATGCTTCAGTCGTCCTTCTGCTTGGATTAAGATTAATGAAGAGGCAGGGCCGTCCCCGGGCGCAAAGACTTCGCGGTATCGGGCGAGCAACCTGATGCCGATTCTCCACTTTGGCGGGCGATACTTGTTTTCTCAGTTTTTCCGGTCTTGTCGCCGAATCATGGCCACACTGATATCGCTCTCGGGGAGCGGCACTGTTTTGATAATGATTACAGCAATGCTTAGCAATACTTTGAAGGGAAACTAATGACGAAAATCAGGTGCTAGCGCTTCGATATCTCAAAGCCTGCCCCGGACTCGATCCGGGGACGAACAGTTCAGTTTTTCATCCCGATGCGCAAGAATTTTGGACGCAAGGCCGTCCTTTTTATCCGGCTCACTTAAAAACTGTTGTTCGTATTCCAGGACTCCGTCGCCGTTTCGGCCCTTCAGCCATATTCGAACGGGCCGTCAACGTATACCAGGGCGCACCTCAATGGCGCTAAGCTCATTTTTTCCCCTCCGGCGGTTCCAAAAGCTCAACCTTGCCGTGTTTTGCAGAAAAGCGCCAGTCCCCGCCAATCTTTTCAATTGGAATCGGAAAAGGCCGGCCTTCATTCCCTGTTTCGAGAACTGCCCTGTTGCTACTGACCTTTATTATCCGGTTCTTTTCCTGATATGCCTGGAGAAAACGCTCGCGAGCGGCTCTGCTGTCAACTTCCGCGCCCGGAAAGACGAGTTCTTTCCCCTTAGACCCGAGGATGGCCGACAGTTTCTTCTCGTCATTTGCGCTCAGGGCCTCAACAAGCGCCCTAACCGCACCTTCGGGAGACCTGTAGGCTCCCTCGACTTTTTTGCCCGCGTCACTTGGCCAAATATAGGGGCCGCCCCTAAACGCTGATGCGCTGCCGCAGAACCAAAACGACATAAGGGAAACCGTTACACCAATGGCTAACCCCAAGACAAACACACGTTGCCTTTCCCTGTCTTTTTTAAGAAGCATTATCTAATCCTCCCGAGCCTCTTGCAAAACTCCATTATGGGGGGTTAATTCGCCTAAAGAATGAGCTCCATCAGAGGTCTTGTAAAGTGTTGCTGGTCGACAAAACCAACCGCGGAGGCGCCAATAAAGCTCGGACAAGCTGTATCATAGTTGATGGGAAACTTGCAACGGAGTTTGTTCCCTCACCTTGAAGAATGTTGGCGGAGGCCTTTGACGGAGAAAGAACAGCGGCTTGTGAGTATCCTGGAAATAGTCCGGGTCGAGAAACATATTCCGAAGAGTGCTTCGAGCCGGTGGTTGGGGAGGAAACTCAGCGAACGTCGAGCAATAGCGCGCTGTTTTGTTGCAAAGGCAGTCTATGGCCATCCCTTCACCCGGACAACTATTCATGAATTGCAGACCAGTTAATCAGGCTGGTGACCTAAGCAGATTGTCAAAGAACACGAAGAAAGTAGCACAAACGGGATCACTATGCCTAAAATTCGGCGCCCTTGTCCTTAAAGGGAAAATGGGAACTGGAAAATAAAGATTATCGTTACGGTTGCCTGTTCACGGGCAGATGAATCAATCTGTCCGCTCAGTTCCCGGACATTTTGCAAGAGGCTCATTCGTTTCCCATTTCGAGTTGTTTTCCAATCAATTCACAAAGACTGTCCTGGCTGCCTTTCTTGTTTTCAGATCTAATTTTCCCATTGATTCTCTTCCTCATTTCACGCGCGAACATGTGACAATTAATCATGGGTAAACCCCCGGCTCTGCCGGGCGAGTTACCCATCCACTCTGCGGGTAGTCCTTGAAGCGAACAAGTACTTGCAGCCGCTTTGAGCGGCCCAAGTTTTTTCAGGCCTCCGGCTTGGCCGGAGGTATCTGACTTGGCCTGTATTTTCAGCGAATCCAGCATAGATGGCCTTCATGGCTCGAACAGTCGTCCGGATGAGCCGTTTTTTACTCATTCGAAAACGGGACCATGAGCTTTCGAAAAGAGGCTGCGCGGATTAGCGCCATCGAGGCTATGATGGGCAAAAACATCATTGTCACCGACAACCATGAGTGGACTACTGAAGAGGTTGTGGGCGCCTGCCTGGATCGATATCGAATCGAGCAGCAGTTTCGGGTGAGCAAGGCGAGCTGTCATGTTCAGGTCAACCCGATGTTCCAACAGAATGACCTGATCCTTTGACCATGGGCTTCATTTTTTAGAATCGCAAAAAAAATTTTCAGGCTCGTTTCGATTTCTTACCCGATCAACGATCCATCTGGGGACATACCCGGCACTGATGAGCAGCCATTCTGAATTTTTGCCCTGTTCGGCCCAATGAACCGGATCATCGGGACACTCAAAGTCAAAGTCCTGACACTCGGAGCAGGAGAAGCCGGGCCATCCCTTCGAGAGACAAATTTCAAGACATTCGGAGTAGCGGGAGCAAAAAACCCGTCTTTCTACCTCACTTGGTCGATTTGCCGTCTGGGCCGGCATGGGATTCAACATAAGACTCCTCCATAATGCTTTGCTATTTATTATTTCGGTAGAGGTCGTCTTATTATTAAATTAAAATTTCAGGATTTTATTTCGCGTGCAAAAGAAAGAGGCTGCGGTCAAGGTCCGGACGGGAAAGATCCGGCCATCAGATCCGGCATCGGCTGCAGATTCCAATGTTACCTCATGCCTCGGATTTTACCGGGAAAGAGAGTGGGGACGACGTAATCATGCTCCATATGCTCGTCCGAGATGGACAACACGTCTTTTTCACACAAATTGCTATTAATTCCGCATCGGACATCTCCGAGAGAGGTTTTCCTCTGCATGAGCGGATCATCTTTTAAAAAGGCGAGCCTCCATGTCCACACTGACAAGGCCTCCCGCTGCGACCCCAGTCTAACGTTGGGAACCGGTGGGGACCGGTTGGGACAGGGCTGTCGAGAATGAGCGGTCGGCCTTCCGCGCTCTGCGAAGCACATCGCTTAAGGGGCGCCCACCGGGGCCCCCGCTCTATCGCGGAGTGTTGTTTACAGGTTTATCTTACGAGGGAAAAATCGAGTTATCCAGCCTTGCAAGTGAAGGTTCGCGACTTATTGTGAGTATGGCGGCACCTGGTGTCCAGGTTCAAGGTCATTTTGGGTATGATCCTTAGAAACGATCCCGAACCAGTACGCATACAAAGGAGATGAATGATGAAGCCGATTCTGTTGTTTTGCTCGTTCATGACGCTGGCCGCAATGTTCTATTCGTCAGTGGCGGTCGCTGCCGGGATGCAGGATGACGTCGATCAAGCAGTGACGATAATCCAGCGCTTCCAGGATATCCCTGAGAAATCCATCCCCCGTGAGGTTTTAAGAGAAGCCAAAGGACTGGCTGTCATAACGGTGATTAAGGCGGGCTTCATTGTCAGTGGCCGCGGCGGCACTGGCGTGGTGGTGGCGCGTACACGCAAAGGCTGGAGTGGGCCCTCGGCGATCGGGACTGGTGGTGCGGGATTCGGCTTGCAGATCGGAGCTCAGGTGACTGAATTCGTGTTCGTTCTCAACACCCCTGACGCCGTGAGGGCATTCTCTCAGGGAGGAAACGTGCAATTGGGGGCAGATGTCAGCGTGGCGGCCGGTCCCGTAGGGCGTACAGTCGAGGCGGGTGTAACCCCTGTTGCCGCAGTCTATACCTATAGCCGGAGTCAGGGCCTTTTCGGCGGCATTTCTCTTGAGGGGACCGTCATTGCGACGAGAAACGAGGCGAATGACATGTATTATGGCCGGGCTGTCACACCGAGTGAGATCCTGTCAGGGCAGGTCAAAGCGCCGAGAGGGGCCAGGCAGCTTCAAAGAGTACTTGCGAGGTATTGAAAATCCGGATGGATCAGCGGGCGGTTCCCGGCCGAGCGGGCTAGCCAATCCGCCCTCCCCGAACATGACGCTGTCGCACCCAGAGGGCCATGGAAATCGAGAAACAAGGCTTTGCCTGACATCGGCATGCAAGCGGACCCGTAATCACGCTGGGCATGCGACTTATGAAAACCTTCTTAGACTGACAATCACAAACTCCCCTTGCTTCCCAGTCTCCCGGGTGGTAGTGCTCGAGATGATAAAAGCCTGAAAAAAGCGAAGCCGGTTGACTGATTATTGGGTTTGAGATTCTTTACCCGTTTCTATCCTTAACGGCAATTCAGTCTTAAAGTCGCTGAACAGGACACGCCATTGAGAGGCTGCCTCCGCGTTATTCATCCGGTTTGCGCTCATTATCTTGACTGAATCGGGTAAGTATTCTAAGCTGCGCCATCCTCTCAAACGGTTTAAGGCAGAGTCTATTTGAGCGGCTCTGCCTGCGTGATTCCTTTTTTGCAAACGGAGCTTATGATGAAGAATTTGTTGACTTTTGGGCTTGCCGCCTGGTTTTTTCTAGTTCTCCTCGGTTGTGCACATACTCCCGATAGTCCAGGCAGCATGCTTAAACATCAGGAGATTGCTACGGCACAAACAAATGGAACGCCGCAGGAGGTTGCTACGGCACAAACAACTGGGCCGCCGGCAGTGGAACTTTCAGAGACTGTCTTCGATTTCGGGAAAGTAAGTGAAGGAAACGACTACGTTCATGCTTTCAAGGTCAGGAATACAGGAACGGGGGTTTTGAAAATAAGGAAAATCCTGCCCGGGTGAGGAAGTACGGTGGCCGGTTTTGACCGGTCCATCCCCCCTGGAGGTGAGGGGAAAATAGCAATCCGGCTCTACCCACTCTCGTGTCATGGGGATACTAAAAAGATAGCATTCGCATTTTGCAACGATCCTCGAAATCCATACTTTAAATTGACTGTTGAAGGTCGCGATTATTAATTCCGTACCGATTTGTTTCTGTGTTGGCTCAGAAGCCTTGGCGTCAACCAGGATCAAAATGCCCGAAATCAGGGGTACCAGAGGCCATGTGTCAATCCCAGTACTCCTATTATGATGAGGTAGAGAGCGATCACGTAGTTCAAGAGCCTTGGCATCACCAGGATCAAAATGCCCGCGATCAAAGCTATCAGAGGTTCGTGCGGCATGTGAGACCAGTTCATTTAACCTCTCCTTTCCGAAAGTCAGTATTATCTGGTTATTTGTTAAGCCTTTACTTTGAAAAGTAAACCGGGAAAGAGCGAAAGATTTTGGGGGATGGAAGTTTTGTGGATGGCAGCGGTGTCTAATCTTTTGAGCTTCTGATCTTTGTTTTCTTCTTCGTACATTTCCCGCTCCGTTTTGCCGAACGATCCGACCAATGCTTTAATATAGTAAGCCATGGGGCGTGTGAACCCGGCCGCCCGGTCAAATCCCCTCCGAGAGGATCTTCGCAATAGCTTCTTTCACTTTCCAGTATTCGGTTTCCACCTTCAACTTCAGGTCGCGGGGTCAAAAATCAGGCACGTATTAATCGGGTCTTTGGGCGTTTTTGCCTTGTACTGGTCGACAAATCATGTTAGCGGAAAAGAAGCGGGTCGTTTCCATCGCACTCCAATTGTTGAGATTGTGAAGCACGTATGTCCTATCAAGCAACGGTCTATCGTATTCTTACCGTCTTTCCCGATGATGTGAAAAAAGAAAGGCAAGCAATACCCGAAGTAATCGGCGTCTGGAACTCCACCCATTCTGAGAATCTTGGTGTGGTTCTCCTGCCTGTAAGGCGGGAAATCCATTCAGCGCCGGCTATGGCCGACACGCCGCAAGCCATTGTCAATAAGCAGATTGTCAAGTCGTGCGATGTCCTCATCGGTGCATTCTGGACACGGATCGGTACCCGTATGGACGGAGCTGAATTTAAAATTGTAGAAGAAATAGAGGAATTCAGCAACTCCGGAAAGCCGATTCTGCTGTATTTTTCCGCGGCGCCTGTAGTGCCAGGCAGCATAGATCCCGAACAATACAAGAGCCTTTTGGCCTTCAAAAGAGCTTGCCGGCGACATGGATTAACAGAGGATTACAGTTCGATACAGGAACTCAGGGGGAAATTGCTGTTCCATCTTACCCGAGTTGTCAAAGAGGTTTATCGAGAGCCGGATTTTGTTCACACGCCCCTTGGTGAGGCCCTCGGAGAAGCAGAAAGAATGCGGGCGCAACTCCGCTGCCAACTTAGTCGCGCGGAGGTGGATTGGGCCGCAGAGCGAGATATGGAACCTCATGGTTTAGAGAAGGCAAATTACACTTTACAGGCATTGGTTGCGGACCTGGTCGATTTCAGGAGCAGCCTCGTCGATCGAGTAGATCGTGACCTCCTCAAAGATTTCGATAAACAGATTTCCGAACTGAAACGGCTACGGAGTCACAGGGTCTATCTGGACGGCGGAAAATCATACGGGGATTTTTGGGAAAACGGTGATCGGATATTCAAATCGCTGCATAAGTTTCCGCCAAAGATCGTCTTCAAAGGTTCGCCTGGAGAGCGCCGGCTTGAGGAGGAAAAGATCAGGATACTTCAAACGCTTGCTCAGATCGAAGCTCAAGGGTGTAGTCCGGTAGAAGCCGCTCAGCTTTCAGCCCTCCTCGATTTGTCAGTTCCGCGGGTCCGCTATCACCTTGCTCAACTGGAAAACGAGGAGTATGTCCAGGGTTCATACTGGTCGCCTGAATACAGTTTGGACCGAAAGGGACAGGAATACCTCGTTAAAATCAAACTCCTCTGAAGCTCGACAGGACCGTGCAGAAGGCAGACCTCGCGTGAAAAATTTTCGCCCCACGCGCCGAAAAGACTTCCGCTGTTGCCCGGCGCTGAACGTTTCTCCTGTGGTGTCCTACATATAGTCTCATATACTCCGGGGACGGTATTGAAGGGAAGCGTGGAATCCGGTATGGTGGGAAATGATCGTTTTAAATAAACGGGGCGGGCGGATTTTCGAGGAAGGAACGTGGTAGAAACAATTATGCAAATATGAGCGGTAAGGATGATTCCACCAAAAGAATTCATACGGAAACTCCGGCCTTTTTCCTTTTTGAAAGAACAGGAACTGGATACCCTCATATCCGGCCTGGAAGTGGAATTGTTCAAGAAGGACCGGATTATGTTCAGCAGGGGGGAGGATCGAAAGAATATCTACATTGTTTATTCCGGGATCGTATGTCTCTTCGATGAGGAGGCTGTCGACTACATCTCCAGAGGAGAGGTGGTCGGCCCGATTGTTTCAGACAGCAACGAGTTCCTGTTGTCGGCCAGGGCCATCGAGGATACCGTCTGCTACCTGATAGCCGTGGACAGATATAAAGAGGTATTGGCAGCCAACGAGAGTTTTTCAGCTTTCTTTACTGCCATCATCACAAAGCGATTCAGGTCTCTCAAGGGCACGCCGACCGACGAGAAGATACTCCAGGAATCGGCCCTGGTGATCGATATCGACAGGGTGATATACAGAAGGCCGGTTGTGTGCAGGCCCCACACTACGATAGGGGATGCCGTCGCGCAGATGGATGCCGAGAATGTGAGCTCGGTTGTGGTCGTGGATGACAATTTCAAGCCGGTCGGAATACTTACTCATAAAGACCTTAGAAAGGTTTTTATGAGCGGCGGCGGATTTAGTCGCGTATCCGAATTCATGTCCTCTCCCGTCAAGACGATTTCTTCCCGCGCCACTATATTCGAAGCGTTTGCCAATTTGACGGAATTGGGAATCGACCATCTTGTCGTGCTAAAGGGCAACGATCTGTTGGGCGTGATTACACGCAAAGACATTCAAATCCACCTTGAACCATCCTTTTCCATTTTTTCTCTCTACAGGAAAGTTATCAACGCCAAATCCATCGAGGCGTTGCAGACCATTTTCGACAGCATAAGAATCTCCGTGGCAAAGATTGCACTGGCAGGTCCCGATTTCTTTGATCTAACGAAAATGGTTTCTTCCGTCAATGACGCAATCGTTATCAAAGTCATCGAAATTCTTAAAGATAGATGCCCTGATGAGGAATTTGCGTGGGTTAACATGGGCAGTTCGGGAAGGAAGGAAGAAATCATCGCAACGGACCAGGACAACGCGGTGATCTACAGGAAAAACAGGCCATCGGATCTTGCAGAAGCGGTCTGCAGGTCACTGGACACCATAGGCATTCCAAAGTGCCTTGGAAATTATATGGCAAGCAATGAGAAGTGGAATCAGAGTGCGCTCGTTTGGAAGGATTACTTCAATAGCTGGTTCACAGATCCGATACCTATTCATGCTCGGTATCTTTCGGTTTTTCTGGACATGAGGCCCATATATGGAGATACGAGCATCTATAAGGCGATAATCGAGTCCATGGGGAATGTCGTCACGGAGGAATCAGTCAGGTCTTTAGTTTCCGACGTCGTCGATACGCAAATACCTCTCGGGATATTTGGTATTCGAGGTCTTCGTAAAGGGCTGGATATAAAAATGTATGGCATCTATCCAATTATCAACGGAGCCAGAGCACTGGCCCTGTATGGCGGCTTTTATGAACTGACCAATACACGGGAGCGCATGGAGAGACTTTGCCGGGAAGGGATCATAGATGAGACCATGTGCCACGATCTGGTGGAATCCTATGGGTTTCTTCAGGATTTAAGGTTAAGGCATCATGCCGGGTCGGTGCTGCGCGGAGACCCTATTGACAACCTGATCAATACGAAGGAAATTTCCAGGCTGGACTTGCTCATCTTGAAAGAATCCCTAAAAGTAGTGGCATCTTTCCGTAAGTTTCTTATGAAAAAATTTGATTTAGGCCAGCCGCTTGCGCTTCGCGAACTGTAGTCAGGGTAGATAGATGAACCTTGAAGATGCTGTGTTCTGCTCTGTCGATGTAGAAACGACGGGGCTGAACGTCAATAAGGACGAGATAATATCCTTTGCCTGCATGCCGATAAGGGGCGGGAAAATCATCGTCCATGAGGCTTACTACACTCTTATAAAATCCGAAAACTATCGGATCGAGTCAATGAAATACCACGGCATAAGCGAGCGCGACCTCGATAAAACCCCCCTGTTCGAAGAAGTTGCCCGGGAAATCCTAAAGAGGACGGATGGCATCCTGGTTGGTCATTCGATCAGATTTGATTATGAAATCCTCAGGAAGCATTTTCGGAAGATTGGAATTAAGCTGAAGAGACAAACGGTGGACGTTGTCATGATAGAGGGGTGGCTGGCAAAAAAGAGCGGACGCCCCCTATCCGATTTGACTCTCGACAGTGTAATGAAAAAATACGGTCTGAAAAGCTACTATAGACACAATGCTTTTGCCGATGCCTTCTTCACAGCACAGATCTTCCAATTTGAATTGTCGGAAATATCCAGACTTGGAGTGAACGGAGTGGATGAATTGATCCGCATTGCCGGAAGGGGCTCAAAAATATGGCGCTTTCTTTCTCCCTGATGGATTCAAATACTTTTGATTTGACAACACTTTTTGGCTGTCTATACTGAGCTGGGGCTTAGAATTTAGCCGAATCGAAACGTATACTTCCTTACCGGTAAGACAATCGATCGAAGCGGGCAGCAACACGCTGTCCGTTTGCGCCACGTTGAACATTTTGAATCCAGGAGCCGCAATTGCCGGAGGCGCCCTTACCTGTCCTTGAGCACCGGACTTTTATGAAATAACGCACTCGAACTTCGGGACCGAAGCCGGGTGCCTGATTAGGGATGTCGGAGGTCGGATTTCAGATGGCGGATATCGATGTTCGGAAGTGACAGTTCTTGAGAGGAGGATGTCCCATGGGAAATGAGAAAGACCCGGATTTGAAAATCCAAAAGGATTCGGTCCTTGAGAGGTTCGGCCTGGGGCTGGCGGCCTGGAGCGAGAAATGGTTCCCGGATGCGTGGGTATTCGCGCTGCTCGGGATTGTTTTTGTCTTCTTTTTCGGGATCGTCATTGGAGAAAGTCCGCAGAACCTTGCCCTGGCCGGCGGCAAACAGTTCTGGGTATTGATACCATTTACCATGCAGATGGCCATGATCATCATCGGTGGCTATGTGGTTGCTTCGACTCCGGCCGTGTACTGGCTCATTCGCAAAGTTGCACTTATCCCAAAGAACGGAAAAATGGCGGTCGCCTGGATTGCTTTTTTCTCAGTGATAACGTCGCTGATATCCTGGGGGCTCAGCCTTATTTTCAGTGGCCTTTTAGTCCGTGAGATGACGCGCCGCCTCGATGATATGGACTACCGGGCGGCCGGCGCCGCGGCCTACCTGGGGCTGGGCGCAGTGTGGGCTTTGGGGCTTTCCTCATCGGCCGCCCTGATGATGGCCACCAAGGGCTCGATTCCGCCCAAGCTCTTTGAAATCAGCGGCCTCATCCCTCTGACCCAGACGCTGTTCATTTGGGGGAATTTCTGGACCATAGTGGCGTTGATCGTCGTGTCGATTCTAATCGCCTACTTTTCGGCGCCAAACCCCAAACGGGTTAAAAATGCAAAGGATTTCGGCCTTTCCTTCGAACCGCTCGATATGAGTGTGGAACCGAGACAGAAACCGGGTGAATGGCTCGAATACAACCCCGCTCTGATTGTCCTCGTGGGGGCCATTCTTGTCTACTACCTCATACACGTGTTCCGGACTTCACCTACCGGAGCGTTGGCGGCACTCGATCTGAATACCTACAACCTGATTTTTATCACGGTCGGCATGATCCTGCACTGGCGGCCGAAAAGGTTTCTTAAGGCTGTTACCCAGTCGGTGCCTGCCACCGGCGGCGTATTGATTCAGTTTCCCTTCTATGCGGTTATCTTCGGGATGATAATCGGCACCGGCATAAATGGATGGCTGACGGATCTTTTCTACAAAGTAACTACCCATGGCACTTATCCGCTTCTCGTCGCGATGTACTCGGCCGTGCTCGGGGTATTCGTTCCATCGGGCGGATCGAAATGGGTCGTAGAGGCCCCCTATGTCATTCAGGCGGCCAACCTGCACCACGTGAACCTCGGATGGGTCACCCAGATCTATAATGCGTCCGAAGCGTTGCCCAATCTGCTGAATCCCTTCTGGATGCTGCCGCTACTGGGCCTGCTGCATGTAAAGGCAAGGGACCTGGTGGGCTATTCGGTTTTGCAGTTGATGATTCACATTCCGCTGGTTTTCTTTTTATGCTGGCTCTTCGCCCAACTCATACCCTACGTACCGCCGTTGAAATAGTACCTGATACTGAGTCCAAGATTGAAGCAATGGAAAAGAGCGGGGGAATGATTCCCGGCCTGTTGCCCAAATACTTCCCCCGCAGCTCTAATTTAGTGATAGAAAAGCGATTAAGTTGTTGTAAGTGTTAGTCATTGTGGTAAATTGGCCCATCATTTTAACTAGGAGTCGGTTGCCATGATGGGTCGCCAAGCCAGAGGCCAACAAGTCAAACTGTTCTACCACGGATTTTGCCTTGACAAGAGGGTGCGCTCGGATCACCCCCTGCGCAAAATCAAGGACCTAATCGACTTTGATTTCACCTACAAAGAGGTCGCGGAGAGCTACGGGGTAAACGGCAATGTCTCGGTTCCCCCTCCGGTTATCCTCAAATTGATGCTCCTGCTGATTCTCTATAACGTCCGATCTGAGCGTGAGCTGATGGCCACTATCCCCGAGAGGATCGACTGGGCTTGGTTTCTTGGCTGGGACCTTGACGAGCCGGTCCCCGACCATAGTGTGCTAAGCAAGGCCAGAGCCCGATGGGGAAGCGCCGCCTTTAAGAGCTTCTTTGAAAGAATCGTCTGGCAATGCATTGAGGCGGGCCTTATCGATGGATCGAAGATCTTCCTGGATGCAAGCCTCATCCAGGCCGATGCCTCAAGAAACTCCATAGTTAAGACCAAAGGCCTGAGGCGACGCGTCAGGCACAGTTTTCGCGAACTCGAGACCCGGCTCGACGATGACTGCCAAGGGGGTGAGGATCGCAGACTGGTCAACAGTACCCGTATGTCCACAACCGATCCCGATGCCGCGATTGTCCGCCACAAAAGGGGGCCTGCCAAGCCTTCCTACAAGGTCCACCGGGCAGTTGATGTCAAATCTGAAGTCATAACCGCTGCCGAAGTTACCCCCGGAGATGTCAACGAGGGCCATATGCTCTCCGAGCTCATTGATGAACACGGCCAAAACACTCGGAGACAGGCCCGGGTGGTGGTCGCAGACTCTCAGTATGGAACTGCCCAAAACTATCTTGAGTGCCATGATCGGTGCATAGAGGCTCACATCCCTTCACTTAATACCACCCACAAGAAAAAGGGCATCTTCTCTGATGAGTTGTTTAGCTACAATCCGCAGGATGACACCTACCTGTGTCCTGCGGGAAACCTGCTAAGTTGTAGAAAATACAGCAAAAAAAATACCGCCTTCGAATACCGGTGTTTAACGAAGGTCTGCAAAGCATGCTCGCTTCGCCATCGGTGCACCACAGCCTCCAGGAAGGGCAGAACCATACAGCGCCATCTCAGATATGACGAAATTGAGTATATGCGCGAAAAGGCACTGAAGCCCGCGTCCAGAAGGGACATAAGGACTCGCAAGCACCTTATGGAAAGAAGCTTTGCCAGGGCCGTGCCACTGGGGTTCAAACGAGCCCGCTGGAGAAGGCTGTGGAGAGTACAGATCCAGGAGTACCTCACAGCCGCCATTCAGAACATTCTGATTCTTGTTCGATATGTCAAAGAGCCAGGCATTGCCAAGGCAGTGGCAATGGCAATGCCAAAAAGGGGGAAACCCCCTTATGGGGTGGCACGCACAATCGCCTTGATTACTCGGGTGGGGTCATTTTCCCGGCTATTATGTTTCTTTTACAAACCCCTTCAGGCCATATCGCCTGGTTGGAGATTTGGCTGTTTCAAAAACCTTTTAGGCAACAGGCCGTTCCCCCGCACCCCCCATGTTTTGGCCTCGCGCGCAGGCGCGCAAGGCCAAGCGCTCGGCGCATGCGATGGTTGCCCAGCCCCGCGCCGGGCGCCGCAGCCGGGCGACATGCCGTAAATCGGGTAGGAGGGGAAGTCGCCTTCCCCGTCCTCCCACACCACCGTGCGTACGGTTCCGTACACGGCGGTTCATGAAGTGCATTGAAGTCTTCGCAATTGATTTAGCAGTGACACAAGTCCAAGTCGATCAAAGAAGCTTTTAGGGAGGCACTGATTCATATGAGAGGCCCCGGAGTTCCACCAGGGGCCTCGCCCGTTCGTGGCTGACCTCCAGGCCCTCTCCTCCCCTATCCCATACTTCATCAGGTTCTTTGCACGAGTTTTGGGCCTCTTCCACTGGCGCCAGAGGATGCACCGAAGTTTCCGCCGTATCCATCCGTCCAGTTCCTCGAAAACACCCTTTACCTCGGACAACCGGAAGTAATTTACCCAACCCCGCAAGACAGGTGTCATCTCTTCGATCTGAGTACGGATATTGCGGCCTCGGCCCGCTCGAAACATTTCCCTGAGCCTGTTCTTGATGCGATCCACCACGGCTGAAGCCACTTTGAGCCTTGGCCGTTTATGGAAGGTCATGCTGTAGCCGAGGAACTTGCGATCCCAAGGGCGCGCAACCGCGCTCTTTTCCGAGTTGACCTTGAGTTTTAATTTGCCTGCAAGATACCGGGTAAGATTTTCCAGCACCCTTTGCCCGGCGCGCCTTGACTTTACATATATGTTACAGTCATCTGCGTACCGGCAAAACGCATGCCCCCTTCTCTCCAACTCCTTGTCCAAATCATCGAGCAAAATATTGGAAAGCAAAGGCGAAAGTGGGCCTCCTTGAGGCGTCCCTTCCATTCGGGGCGATACGATACCTCCGACCATAAGCCCCGCCTGAAGATAGCGACGTACGAGTCTTAGAACCCGTTTGTCCCCTATCCTACGCGCAAGCCGCGCCATCAATATGTCATGATTGACACGGTCAAAGAACTTCTCCAAATCCATGTCCACGACCCACCGCCTGCCGTCTGCCGCATATTCCCGTGCTTTAAGCACAGCATGATGCGCATTGCGGCCGGGGCGGAATCCATAGCTTGACTCGGAAAAGTCCGGATCGAAGATGGGTTGCATTACCTGATTTAGCCCCTGCTGTATTAGCCGGTCCATCACCGTGGGAATGCCCAATTGTCGCATTCCCTTCCCGCCCGGTTTGGGTATCTCTACCTTGCGAACGGGCTGCGGCTGATACCTGCCATCAAGCAGCTCTTCCCTGATGCGCGGCCAGTGTTCGCGAAGCGTGGCTCTGAGGGCAAAAACACTTACTCCATCCACCCCTGCCGATCCTTTGTTCGCTTCCACTTGGTGCAGCGCTTTAAGCATGTTCTCGCGTTCGACCACCGCTTCCATCAACTTTTGAGTCTTCTGGCGGGAGACATCTTTCTTTGCCGTGAGGCTTGACGCGCCAGCGACGGGTCCTTGCGGATTCCGTCCGCTACTCCCCGAAGAGTAACCGGGCATCCCAGCCCGATTTCCTGCGTCTCCATTCCTCATCGAAATTCAAGCTCCTGCCACACACTTCAAGTTCGGGCCTTCGGGTCCGGTCGATGGAACCTTAGTATGCCCTCTGCTGACTTCTGCCGACCCATCCCGCCGCCTCTCGACAGTGGTAGCACTTGGCAGATCGACAGATCTCCCCGGGTAATGCGCACCCACCTTCACGCTTATGCCCGCCGCATATACGTCCATGCCTCCCGTACAGGTATTGGACTTTGAAGATATTCGCCTTCTCATCCGGCATGACCGCCTCGTATGCGATTTCTGTTCGTCGAGCCAGCGCTTTGCCTGCGGCTTCCTTCAGATTCCACCTCACGATGGACACCCTTGCCGTCCGGCTAACAGTTCCCCCTGTCGGGCCTGTAGAGGACTTGCACCTCCAAGTGAGTGCGCCCTGCCGGGCGCACGAAACAAAAATCCCCCCGCACCCAAAAGTGCGGGGGGATTTTTTAGAAGGGGGATGAGGCGGCGGCGTCCTACTCTCCCACGCAGTTTGCCCGCGCAGTACCATCGGCGCAGAGGAGCTTAACGACCGTGTTCGGGATGGGTACGGGTGTGGCCTCCTCGCCATAGCCACCGCCCCAAGACGTATGTGGGGTATCGCAGACAACCCGGAGCCGATACCCGGTTTGCGTGGCTCAGCACCAATATCCGAACAGGGGTATTATGTTTTTCCTGAGTTTTAACCCGTTGTCCTGCAGGACCTAAGAGGATGGTCAAGCCGCACGGCCTATTAGTACCGGTTAGCTAAAGACATTGCTGCCCTTACACACCCGGCCTATCAACCTCGTAGTCTACGAGGGGCCTTCAGGCAGGTAAAACCTGCGGGAATTCTCATCTTGGGGTGGGTTTCCCGCTTAGATGCTTTCAGCGGTTATCCCTTCCGAACGTAGCTACCCAGCGCTGCCCCTGGCGGGACAACTGGTACACCAGAGGTCCGTCCATCCCGGTCCTCTCGTACTAGGGACAGATCCCCTCAAAATTCCTCCGCCCACGGTAGATAGGGACCAAACTGTCTCACGACGTTTTAAACCCAGCTCACGTACCGCTTTAATCGGCGAACAGCCGAACCCTTGGGACCTGCTCCAGCCCCAGGATGCGATGAGCCGACATCGAGGTGCCAAACCTCCCCGTCGATGTGAACTCTTGGGGGAGATCAGCCTGTTATCCCCGGCGTACCTTTTATCCGTTGAGCGATGGCCCTTCCATTCAGAACCACCGGATCACTAAGACCGACTTTCGTCCCTGATCGACATGTCCGTCTCACAGTCAGGCTCCCTTCTGCCTTTACACTCTACGGCTGGTTTCCAATCAGCCTGAGGGAACCTTCGCGCGCCTCCGTTACCCTTTAGGAGGCGACCGCCCCAGTCAAACTACCCACCAGGCACTGTCCCCAGGAAGGGTTCACTTCCTCGGGTTAGAACTCTAAACGCATAAGGGTGGTATTTCAAGGTTGGCTCCACGAAGGCTGGCGCCCCCGCTTCCACGCCTCCCACCTATCCTACACATACACGCCCAAAATCCAATGCCAAGCTGTAGTAAAGGTGCACGGGGTCTTTCCGTCTAGCCGCGGGTACTCGGTATCTGCACCGAGACTGCAATTTCACTGAGTCCCTGTTTGAGACAGTGCGGAAGTCGTTACGCCATTCGTGCAGGTCGGAACTTACCCGACAAGGAATTTCGCTACCTTAGGACCGTTATAGTTACGGCCGCCGTTTACTGGGGCTTCGGTTCAATGCTTCTCATACCCGGGGGCACAATAACATCTCCCCTTAACCTTCCAGCACCGGGCAGGCGTCAGACCCTATACGTCGTCTTGCGACTTTGCAGAGTCCTGTGTTTTTAGTAAACAGTCGCTACCGCCTCTTCTCTGCAACCCCCCTCGGCTCCGGGAGCAAGTCCCTTCACCTTGCGAGGGCACACCTTCTCCCTAGGTTACGGTGTCATTTTGCCGAGTTCCTTAAACAGGGTTCTCTCACGCGCCTTAGGATTCTCTCCTCGCCTACCTGTGTCGGTTTGCGGTACGGTCACCTGGAAAACTCACTAGAGGCTTTTCTTGGCAGTCTGGGATCGGCCAGTTTGCGGGATTGCTCCCTCCACATCACCTCTTGGCGTTTGCGGGATGACGGATTTGCCTATCATCCCCGCCTACGGGCTTATACCGGGACGTCCATCACCCGGATGGCCTGCCCTACTGCGTCCCCCCATCGCTATTAACGCTTCCCCGGTGGTACAGGAATATTAACCTGTTTCCCATCACCTACGCATTTCTGCCTCGGCTTAGGGGCCGACTAACCCTGGGCAGACGACCTTTACCCAGGAAACCTTAGGCTTACGGCGAGCGGGATTCTCACCCGCTTTATCGTTACTCATGTCAGCATAATCTCTTGCACAACCTCCAGCGCTCCTTGCGGTACGCCTTCGCAGGATGGTGCAATGCTCCCCTACCCAAGACCCCCGAAAGGGTCTTGCCGCGGCTTCGGTAAGGCGCTTTAGCCCCGTTAAATTTTCGGCGCAGGCACACTAGACCAGTGAGCTATTACGCTTTCTTTAAAGGATGGCTGCTTCTAAGCCAACCTCCTGGTTGTCTGTGCATTCCCACATCCTTTCCCACTTAGCGCCTATTTGGGGACCTTAGCCGACGGTCTGGGCTCTTTCCCTCTCGACCGCGGAACTTATCTCCCGCAGTCTCACTCCCGAAGAGGATATAACGGCATTCGCAGTTTGGTTGGGTTTGGTAATCCGGTAAGACCCCTAGCCCATCCAGCGCTCTACCTCCGTCATTCTAACTTCGAGGCTGCACCTCAATGCATTTCGGGGAGAACCAGCTATCTCCAGGTTTGATTAGCCTTTCACTCCTATCCACAGCTCATCCGAGAGGTTTTCAACCCTCTTCGGTTCGGGCCTCCAGTAAGCGTTACCTTACCTTCACCCTGGCCATGGATAGATCACCTGGTTTCGGGTCTACTCCCTGCGACTATGTTGCCCTGTTAAGACTCGCTTTCGCTTCGGCTCCGCCTCCATCGGCTTAACCTTGCCACAGAGAGTAACTCGCTGACTCATTAT
>CAWDTD010000009.1:65000-1051095 GCA_963805125.1 uncultured delta proteobacterium
AAGAAGGATGGATGACGCGACCGAATTGGCAGTAAAAGTATGGGGGTGGTGACTGGTTGTCGGGTTTTTGTTGGGTAGAATTCTGCAAACCGCCCGGTGCGGACCCGTATGCACGGTGGTATGACGGGGAAAGTCCGTGAGGGCCTGCCTATGTTGATAGCTCTTGCGAAAGAATCGACACGAATATATCCTTGACTCACCCCACCAGACCTGCTACGCAAAATCGTCGAAAAGCGATTTCTTATCACCTATCACTCCATCCACTATCACCAGGTTCGGGCGTTGCCTCTGCAAAACCAAGCGGAGCGTGACGACAGGAGCAACTTATGCCAACCCCTAAGATCACAAATTATGACTACTTTGATCTTGAGCAGGTCCGTGTCCAAGGGCCTGTGATGCCGCCGATGCCTGGCAGAATCAGCCTCGCCCATCACTGCGGTTTTGACGCGGAAACTCGCTTCCAGCGGATGGGCGTTGGGACTCAGAAGAAGTTCACAGTGCATCACGGGGGAACGGCGCTTACTGGGATGAGTTTTGAAATCCAGCCTCCCGACATCTGCAAAATTGTGGAGCAGGATATGTCGGTGTATCGGACCCCTGAAGAACGAGGGAGGGTGACCATCGAGGCAGTGGGGTCTGGAGACTGCGAACTGAGGCTCGTCACTGGCGGAACGAAGTTGGATTCGATTTCGATCAAGGCTGCACCCTCGCGAAATGTGATCACGCGTTTCTATAATCTGATCGACGGCAGAGGACGGCGGGGGGCGGATCCCTCCAGCTCTCAAGTTTCAAACGACACGCTGCGAACTCTGATCGAGAGGGTTAACCAGATCGTCGGCCTTCAATGCGGTGTATTGATGGTCAAGAGCGGTACCGGGATTCTGCGCGATCTGAATACACCTGACGACCTGGGGGACCGTGTCGATATTGGCAGATTCAATATCTATGCCCTGAGCGGTAAGGACGAGCAAGCCGAGTATCACGTTATGTTTGTTTGGGGAATTGATGGCGCTCACTCGAACGGCATCACCAGAGTGAGTATGACGATGCTTAACATCGCCCTTACCAATATGTACCCGGAAGTCACGCTAGCGCACGAATTCGTCCATTTCCTGTCAGGCGGCGGCATGGTGCGGATACATGACCACGATCCCCGACGGGAGGATCTGATGTTCGCGACAGCGCCTCACGGGGTTAATATGCGCAAAGACCGCTTGCTGAAGATTATCCCGACCTGAGCATCTACTGTTAAGAACAGGGCAGCATGACCGTCTACGGGGAACAGGTTCCAGTCCAAGCTCTTCAAAATCCCGCCTGCTTCACGACGTTTCGTCCGAACTCCCAACTCGGAATGCTGAAAACCGAGGAGCTTCCGGTTAATTTGCAGCAGGGGCGCTGCTCATCTGCTTGTCGTCTGCTTCGAAGGGAATATTATGCGGGTTAGCATAAAAAGGTCTGCGTTGACTGCGGATTCGATGGATGAGACTGCAAATGCCATTCGGTCCGCTATTCCAAGACGATAAGACCATACTGGAATGTCGCTAATCAGGAGATGCGTCATTCGATGCATTTTTACCATGAAGGTCATATGGGTTCCTTGGGTGCTTGCCATATTAAGAACAACAAGCGGGATGCGGGCTGGTGCATGCTTAACGTTCCTTGCCAATATGTAAACTTCTGGATTTTTCAAGATATGATTTGCTTTTAGAAGCCTACCTGAGAATTTCAGTTCGGGAGATCGCAGTTTTCTCAGATTAGCAAAATGCCGAGAGAATTTCCAGTGCGGCAGGTCCGCTGCACATAATGCTTTTCTTGCAGGGGGAACCCGGCTGTGCTTGGGACAGCCACCACCGGTTCTCACAACGTGTTAAAGAAGCCAGGCCAGGTCATTTTTTGGCAAGCTCATGCAGAGCGTTACGATACTTACTCATGCCTCGCCGCGCCGCTTTCATTTGAGCTTCGAAGTCCGGGTCATAGGGCGTGATGGCATAACCGTCAGGCGTTTCCGTTAAAAAGACACTGTCGCCCTTCTTCACCTTGAGGCGGGCGACGGCCTCTTTCGGCAGGATAACGCCGGTTGAATTGCCAATTTGAGTTACGGTAGCACGCATGACAGCACCTCCTTGTTAAACCATATCTTATCCTGGATTATGCGTGACCATGCGTGAAATTCATGCTCCGTTCATTCGAACTATCTGATATGGTGTCACAAATCGGTCAAAGGGAGGGGAAGCTGAATGCGCGCAGTTGGTGACAAGCAGAGGGGAACCATAAGGCCGGATTTCGACAGATCCATCAGCATTGATTTTCAGGGCGCGAAGATCACCAGTGATACCGGCTTTCTTCTCATGAGAGAAATTGACCAACGCTTCAACATTCTCGGTGGCCCGGCATCCCAAGTCGATGACCCTAGGTCGCCTCGACATACGGATCATTCCTTGCTCGAACTGCTGCGGCAGGGAGTCTATCAGGTTGCGGCAGGCTATCAGGATTGCAATGACGCGGATCACCTGAGGGTAGACCCTACGCTCCGGTTGGCCTTGGGCAAAGAGCATGAAACTGGGGCGGGGCAATCCGCACTCTCTCGCTTTGAGAACAACATTCTTGCAACACGCCAGGGTTTGAAAGCCCTTGAAAATGCCATCAGCCGATCCGTCGACAGCCTGCTTCGGCGCAGAAACAAACGGCGGCTAATTGTTGATGTAGATTCCACCGAAGATCCCGTCCACGGAAACCAGGAGGGTGCAGCCTTTAACGGTTACTTCGACCAAGTCTGCTATCACCCGCTGTTTTGTTTGACCAACAAAGGCGATCTTTTGAGCGCAAAATTGAGACCAGGAAACGTCCACTCAGCCGATGGCGTCCTGGATCTTATCTCTCCTCTTGTTGAGCGCTACCGGTCCTGGTTCAAACAGCTTTGGCTGCGGGGGGATGCGGCCTTTGCCGGCCCAGACCTGTACGAGTTTTGCGAAAAGAAGCGGATCGGTTACTTCATACGTCTTCCCGGCAACAACAGCCTCAAGAGGCTCATCCTGCCTCACCTGAAGCGCCCTGCCGGTCGCCCCCCAAAGAGCGGCGTACAGGTGAAGGTGATCGAGTTTCATTACCAAGCGGAGAAATGGAATAAGCCCCGAAGGGTTGTCTGTAAGATAGAATGGCATGTGGGCGAACTCTTTCCCCGTGTCGGATTTATTGTGACCAACTCGAATCTTGAAGCGGAACAAGTGATCACGATCTATAATAGTCGGGCTGAGATTGAGAACCGGATAAAAGAAGGAAAGAACACGCTCAGATGGGATAAAACGAGTTGCCATCGCTTTGCTGCCAATCAAGCAAGGCTTCTCGTCGGATGTCTCGCCTATAACCTGCTCCACATGATCCGGGATACCGCATTCTGGGGGCAAAGCATCAGGCCATCCATAGACTCGATAATCAGGCGTCTCGTAAAGGTGGGAGCCAGGGTGGTCTACCATGGCAGGAGGTGGCATGTTCATGTTGCTACGGCTTATCCCCTTGTCCGGTACTATCGAATTTTGTTTGCCTGAACCCTTCAAGCCGAACAGGCGGGAAGCAGGTTATACAAAACTCCGGAGATGGAGGTGTGTCCGGGAAACGGAAAAACCGGTCCCATCGACGTGTAACTTGCGTATTCCGGTCGGAAATTGTATACTTTTTCCGGTCTCAGGCGCGCAAGTGAAGTTTTTTCGGGAAAAGACCCCACCCGAAGAAGCGGTTGTGATGCTTGACAGTGAAGTTGGTGCATTATTCCGGGACAAATCCTTGCAACCTGCTAAAAAACAAAAAAGCAATGAAGAAACTCTTGATACTGGCGGCGGGGAAAAAGCAAAGGACGGAACACGGGTTTGAGGAAATTGGCAACGGGAGCGCGTAGCCATTGGCTATATACAGCCCAACCAAAGGAGGAGTGATGAAACTGAAGATCTTCAAAAATCAGTCTGAAAAATCTGGACTGCTTGGTGGAAAGAAATACGTCTACTCGCTAAAGGTATTGGCGGAAACAACCGATGACGAAGTCCAGCTGCTCAACAAATATGGCTACCTAACTGAAGTGTTCATTATAGACCCGGAAATATCGGCAAATATCGAAGTAAGGAAGGAAACAAAAGGCCCGCATCAAATCAGTATCAGCGATCTTCAGCGCGGCATCGAATGGTCCTGCGACCACCTGCCCCAGTATTTCGCCAACATACCGGTCGCTATACAGTCTCGAATAGAAGACATGCTGGCGGTAGCCCGTGCCAGAGAAGTCTGGGGCGGAGACGAAGTCATGGAGATCTCGTGACCAATTCGCGCAAGAATAAGGAGGCAATTATGGCGCAAGAAAAAATAACATGCGGAAAATGCAAAACTGATAATTGGGTTGACCCTTTCAAGACAACATCGTGCAAGAAGTGTGGGGCGCCGATTAAGGGCACAAAAGCAAAATAGAAAAACCCCGCCGCCACCAAAAACCTGAAGAAGTTTTTTGTGAAACGATCGATTCCTTTTCCGCTTTCGATCTTTTGGCTAATCGAGGCGCTGCTGGCTCTATCTGAAAGAAAAACCGAATTATAACAAAAGGGTGTGCCGGTCGAGCTACCCTCGTAAGAGATTTTTCCCTCGCCTTTTAGCTAGTACCATGTAACGGTTAATATTTCGTTTTTCACTTCTGTGCGATATACTGGTGGTTACTCAATCAGGAGGCCACCATGTCACCACGGTATCGCGTTACACTGACCGGGCAGGAGCGTGATGATCTTGAGGCGTTAACAAAACGAGGGAAGACCCACGCCAGAAGATTTATCCATGCCCGTGCATTGTTACTTTGTGATGCTGGTCCGCATGGTCCAGCATGGACTGTTCCCGATGTGGCTGAAGCGCTGGGTATAACCAGCCGGAGAATTGAGCACCTCAAAAAGCGCTTTGTAGAGGATGGGCTCGAAGCCGCCTTGGAGCGCAAACCACGGGAAAAGCCACCAAGGGAGGTCATCTTTGACGGCGCATTTGAAGCACGACTGATCGCCTTGGCTTGTTCAGATGCGCCAGAGGGGTACCTGCGATGGACGGTCAGGCTTCTTGCCGATAAAGCTGTTGAACTCAACTTGGCGCCATCGGTGTCCCATATGACTGTACAGCGGGTTTTAAAAAAAACGAACTTAAGCCTCACATCAGCAAGTACTGGAAAATCCCGCCAGAAGGGAGCGCAGCGTTTGTAGCGGCGATGGAGGATGTTTTGGAGGTGTATCACATGCCCTACGACCCTGATTATCCGCTGGTGTGCATGGACGAGTCTTGTAAACAAATGATCGGCGAGGTTCGCGGACCGATACCATGCAAACCGGGACAACCTGAGCGCATTGACGATGAATACGTCAGAAATGGCGTAGCAGAAATTTTTATGGACGTGGAGCCGTTGGCGGCCAAACGACATGTGACTGTGACAGAACGCCGTACCAGAAAGGACTGGGCGCTGCAGATCAAGCGAATGCTTGATGAACGCTATCCTGACGCAATCAAAGTGCGGCTGGTCATGGATAATCTGAACACTCACAATGTTGCCTCACTCTATGAAACATTCGAGCCCGAAGAGGCCAGACGCTTGGCAGAACGGCTTGAAATCCATTACACGCCCAAGCATGGAAGCTGGCTCAACATGGCAGAAATAGAACTCAGTGCCCTCAAAGGGCAGTGCCTTGATCGCCGGATTCCCGATATGGCAACCATGCAGGCCGAGGTGGCCGCATGGGAAAGAAACCGTACCAACAGCGCAAGAAAAATTGTGTGGCAGTTTACGACAGCAGACGCTCGGATCAGGTTAAAGCGTCTTTACCCGAAAATATAGCTGTTACATGGTACTAGTACTTACTTGCGTAAATGCGCGTACCGTTTACAGGGACACTCAAATTTCGCCATTCCGGCATGTCTTAAGCCGGAATCCAGGCCTCTTGGCATCTCAGGAAAACCTCTGGACCCCGGCTCAGAAACTCTGCCGGGGTGACGAACGCGAATTCGTTACGCTCACTTTTGCAATCAAGTACTAATTTCCATCCGGAAAGTGCCCTTTTCCGCCCCCGTATCAGGTCCCCCGGATCAGGTCCGGGGCAGGCTCGGCAGGCTCTGGCTGTGTCAATCACAGCTTGAGAAGTTCCGATACAGCGCTAATGCTTGTCATTCCGGTTAGGATCATGATGACTAGAGCGATAAAACCGATCAGGCCGCCAATGTAGAAACTCTTAGTCATTGTGCAGAGTTGTATCCATTCGGACATCATGGATACACCTCATTTTCGAAAGACCTGAAATTCGTGTCCGCAGTGGCTGCAACGTTTTTCAAAGATTTTTCTTCCGCCGTTCACCCCAGATCATGCTTTACATCTGTCGAGGGCGCCTTGCCATATGGGGAAGATGTAATATGCATATGGATATTTATAGGCGCCGGAGTACGATTCCCGCAGATTGACAGTAAGCCTTTCAAGATCCGCAATGGGAAATCCCATGATCATCTCGTTGTCAGCAGCGTATGCAAACCTGCGGTCGCCAATATCTGCAATAGCCAGCCTGACCTTGCCGGTAACATAGGGGACAACCAGGGTCTCATAACAGCTTGCTCCGTGACCATTGGTGCCTAATTCCACATTATCGCCCCCATCCCAGGTATGGGCATAAACGAGCTGAAGCATCTGAACGGGGGTCCCCCAAACCTGTACAATATCCGGCTCAACCGTCATCGCCTTGAGCGGCGCAACGCCAAAGGCTTCAAACCTTCCCTTTTTGATTATCGTTCTATCCTGAGCTAATTTTCGGGTCGCTTCCACAGTTTTTGCCCAGACGCCCGCATTCCTGGTCCCATCCGCAACATCGGGGGCAACATCGTAAAAGCCCAGTACGGCCCCCCCCCAGACCGCAAGCTGTTACCGCATCCCTGGTAGTGGCCACGCCGGTCTCATGGAATCTTGCCTTTGCTATAACTTGGCAAACAGTGCAGGTTGTTTTCATTACTTCAAATTCTTTGGGTATATCAGCAATCTTTGGAAACAACTTGATCCCAACAGGCGAAATCTTCAGTCGTAGCAGGCTTTCCAACTCCAATGCCAATTCAGAAAATTTAATCATCGCATTCTCCTCATTGCATGAAATTATGTTTTTTAACAATAAAGCTATAGCATCTAAATGTCCGCAATCCATATTTAGCGAGAGGCCCTGCCCGATGCCTCCATGGCAAAGGCGACAAGATTACCCGCAGAAATAGTATCCATTCCCATTCGATCGCAGATATCGTTTAAGATACATGATTTCTTCGATGGATGCAACCTCGATGGGCGCCCAAAGCATTGAGCCCATAAAACTGCTTCTTGCCCCCAATTCAGAGAAGGTATTCAATAATGCGAAATCCGGTCTTAAATTCTTGAAAAAATGGGAGTGAGCGTCGATGGGCGCAAGCGTTCACCACAGAAACGGGGCGTAGTCCGGTCAAGGATAGGGAAACGCCGTGGAAACGGAAAACAGACCCTAAAAAGAGCGGGGAAATGATTTTTCACTTTAAAGATCCCCCCCACCCCCAGAGCCGATCCATGGTTTACTCCCGGTTTTCCTCTGTGCCTCTGTGGTGAACGGGTACCAATGGGCCGATTTTGATACCATATGGTCACAGCTTGAAAAAGTTCCCATTCCAGGGCAAAATAGGGCCGGATTGCCGGAATGCGGACAGGAAAAATGAAAATCAAATCCCTTTTCTATTCGTCCGATAAAGGTGACACCGGCGGGTGATGCGCCATGCGTATCCGGGCGGGAAGCGCCGTTTGGCTCCGGGCATGGCAGAAGAACCCAGCCTGCGCTTAGACCGTCATTATTGATATCAAAAATAGGCGTTTAGGGATAAAAAAGCTATAATTCAGTATCATTGTCAAATAATTTTGGCCCGTTCTCGCGGCCCGACCGGGTTTTAGCCGCCAGGGAAGGTGGTGACATTCAAGTGTTCCGGTGTTCTGCGGGCTGCAATGAATGGGGAGGGCGACTGAAGACGCCGATTACATTATGGAGGGAAGATTATGCCGATGCTCTTTGAAAGTACAACGATAAAAAGCATGTCCTTGACTAACCGATTCGTCCGTTCGGCCACATGGGAGGGAATGGCGGAGGAAGACGGCTCATGCCCACGGAAGCTTATCGATTTCATGGTCCGGCTTGCAACGGGGGGAGTGGGACTGATCATTACAAGCCACACATATGTGAGCAGGGAAGGACAGGCTTCCCGTTGGCAGCTAGGTATTTACAGCGACGAACTTGTCCCGGGGCTGGCCGCCATGGCCGATGCCGTGCATAATGCAGGTGGAAAGATCGCCCTCCAGTTGGCTCATGGAGGATGCCATGCCGACCCGGATCTCACAGGGCAGACGCCTCTGGGGCCGTCGAGGATGAAGGGTGAGGGCATGCCGAATTGCCTTGAGATGACCGGTGATGATTTTCGAATGGTTGTTGAAGCTTTCGGCAAGGCCGCCGCCCGAGCTCAAGAGGCAGGGTTCGATGGAGTCCAGATACATGCTGCCCACGGCTTTTTGCTGAGTGAGTTTCTCTCGCCGTTTTACAACAGGAGAAATGATCAATATGGCGGAAGCGTCGAAAATCGGGCAAGACTCCTCCTGGAAGTTGTGCATGATATCAGGGATAAAGTCGGGGACAGGTTTCCCGTGATGGTCAAGATGAACTCGGAAGACTTTGTCACAGGGGGACTTACCGTGGAGGAGATGCTTCAAGTCGCCTCGATTCTCGAGGGCGCCGGTATCGACGCCATTGAGCTAAGCGGCGGGACCAGGTATTCGGGCGACTATATATGGGCCAGGAAGAGAAGGCGCGATACTGAGAACATGGAAGTCTATTACCTGGAAACGGCCAGGAAATTCAAGGCAAGGGTCAGGGTCCCTCTAATGCTCGTTGGCGGGATTCGCTCATATGAGGTAGCGGAACGAATCGTAAAGGAAGGGATCACAGACTACGTTTCCCTGGCGCGTCCTTTAATTCGGGAGCCCGATCTGGTCAAGCGCTGGAAGTCTGGAGACACCGGTAAGGCAAAGTGCGTCTCGGATAATCTTTGTTATGAACCGGCAAGAGCGGGCGAAGGGGTGTACTGCGTTGTGGAGAAGCGTCTTGAGCAGGCATAAAGTCGGCCCGCTCTCCCTGAATACTGGATAAAAACCGTTTCGGGATACTGGTCGCCGGTCTCCAAGTGTGCCACCCAACGATATGGTGAGAGCCGAGAAGGAAGGCGCCACAATTGGACCTATTCACGGCTCTCCGGGGAGGCACGAGACCTCGGTATTAGTGTCTCTCTCGCGATGGTGGAGGTTTGGCCTGTGATTGTTCACCATCTCGACCAGGCCGGGGCGTCAACTCTTTAATCAGGCTCCGGAAAAGATGCCGCCGACTTCCTGCGCCACTCGCGGCCCTGATTCATTTCCCTATTGCCCTTCTGCTGCTGCCGTGGATTTATGAAAAGCGTTTACGGGCAATGATTAGACACTATCAAAAATGGGCGTTTAAGGACTCAAAAAGCCTTCATTTTGCATGGCTCGAACAATTTTAGCCTGTTGTCGTGACCCGACCCCATCTCAAACCCCATTTCAACACCAGTCGCGAACCATTTCGTCGTTTTTCGGACACTGGAAATCAACCGATATGATATTATATGATATTGTATGATTTGTTTCAAAATGAATGCTCGGGAGGCATTATGCTCAGAAAAACGATCCTGCTCAGTGAAGACATTGTCAAGCGAGTCGGGCTTATTTCCAAAAAGGAGGACCGTGATTTCTCCAGCAGCTTGCGCTATGCTCTGCGAATCGGACTTCTTGCCATCGAAAACCCGGAGCTGACTGCGGAGGAAATAAAGGATATCCTTGAGGCCAAGGCTGAACTCGATGCCGGTATAGTGGAGGAACTGGACATTGAAAATCTATGAGACGTCCAAGTTCCAAAAGCAAAGGAAGAAACTGCGAACTGCTTCAGAAAAGACATCTCTCAAAGAAGCCATAGGGTCGGTCGCCGAAGATCCGTTGAGCGGGAAAAAGCTAAAGGGAGAATTTAAGGACCTCAGGAGCTTGAGATATTTTGCAGAGGGGCGGGAGAGGCGAATAATTTACAAAATAGATGAGAATGCAATCTACCTTATTTCCTTCGGCCCTCGTGAGGGGATTTATAAGTGAGCTCGCGGCCGGCAGTCACATCGTGCGGGGCGCCTGCCGCGCTACGCGGGGCTCATCGCGGAGTGGCCGATACAACGCTTGTGGCGCCCTTTCATTATTGTTGCTATTAAGTCCGTTTTACGACGACCTGCGGTACCGAATTTGAGAAGAAATTCTTTCTTGTGGCGCCGGCGGGTAATGCGGCATGCGCGTCCGGGCCGGAAGCGCCGTTTGGCTTTGGGGATGCCAGAAGGCCCCGGGTTGCGCTTAGACGGTCATTATTGATATCAAAAATAGGCCTTTAAGGGCTAAAAAGGCCGTCATTTTGCATCGCTCGAACAATTTTAGCCTGTTCTCGTAGCCCGAGCCAATGCCGCTAACTTAAGCAAGTTGCTGAATTACAAGGGATTTTAGTGTCATTCCATTTACCTAACCCTTCGACCGGAGCAACATAGCCCAGATAAGTGCACCAGAAGGTGGTAAAACTCGGACACGTAAGTATGCGAAAGAACGGCTATTTGCCTTAAGTTAGCGGCATTGGGCCCGACCCCATTTTAAACCGTCCAGGGAACAACCCCCTATCTGCCGTTGCCCCCTCTACAAATGCCCTGCAGTCAACGATCTCCGCTCAACCCGTACCGAAATACCTCTCATTTACACACGGCCCCTCGAAAAATCCTTGCGCGTCTGATTTTTGCCTGTATTATCCTGGAATTCACATTTTTAGCTTTTCCCACTTTTTTGGTTACTCCCATTCGAGGAGACAGTAATTGAGATTCAAATCCCTGTGTTCCGGATGAAGTCGGCCACTTCCGAGATGGAAGCAGTGCTGGATAATGAGTTTTTAATGGAATAGGTCTTCTCTCGTCAATGGCGGAACCAGTAAACGCCTGCTGATAAATACCCTTCTCCGATTTTGAGTCATGGCTTGAGGGAATGTCGATGACCACGCAAAAAATGATCGCTACTATTGGCACGTGGTGATTTATCGGAAGGGCAACAAGTACACTTTGCATCGGAAGAAGGGCGAGAAAAACATCGACCTTACGCTGTATACTTTGTACGGAAAGATCCCTAACAAAAGAATGCAGCGGAGAACAGCAACTGCCGTTGAAACTGGCGGGCATCTTACCAGACCCATCGTTTATATGGATCTGAACATGGTCCGGGCTGGGGTGGTAAGAAAAGGTGATCAGAATGAAGGATATCGTGAAGTGCATCGAAAGTCTTCGCGTCCAACTGGAACGGCACCGCAAGACGGGACTCAAAGAGTACCCGACTCGGACGATCTTCATTGACCCGCTTCTCGCCGCCCTGGGTTGGGACGTTCGTGATCCGGACGAGGTGGAACTTGAGCATCCCACGGTGGACGGGAAGGCTGTGGACTACGCGATGAAAGTCAACCGGAAGGTTGTTCTCCATCTGGAAGCGAAGCAACTCGCCGACCCGCTTGATGATGTCAAATCCATCACACAAGTTGTCGGCTACGCCGCCAACGACGGGATCGAATGGTGCGTCCTCACCAACGGGGTAAGGTACAAGGTCTATAAAGCATCCGAAAAGGCCAGCGCACCGGACAAACTCCTGTTTGAGGTGAGCATAGACCCAAACGACTCGAATGGGCTGACAGTCGAGGAACTGGCGCGGCAATTCAGCCGCTTGTCTCGCGAGTCCATGGCCAAGGGGCTCTTGGACCAACTGGGAACCGAGATCTTCACGACCGGAAAGGTTCGGAAAGTGCTCGATCTCCTTTTCACTGAGACGCCTGCGCCATTCATCCGTCTAGTTCGGAAGCAAATGGCTGATTCCACGGTTACGCCATCACAGATTGAGCAAGCACTCCGGCGGATTTGGGATACCGGTAAGCAAACCGCCGTCGGGACAACGGAGGAGCCGAAGCCTCGTGGGGGAAAAGGGATGGTCTCCGACCGACAGACCACCGAATACAATGAGAATCACCACACGGAAGGCAAACCGACCGAGGTCATTGAACTTTATCGAGCGCTAGACAGGTTCTGCCAAGACCTTGCGCCGGGGAAAGTGACTCGCGCCAACAGAGCCAAGTACATCAGTTGGTCGCTAGACAAAGCCATATTCTGCTGCGCACACCTTCAACGAGGCGGCCTCCGGGTCTGGGTGAAGATCGATCCAAAGACACTCGATGCCTCGGCATCCTTTGCGCGGGATGTCTCGAAGATCGGGCACTGGGGCGTGGGCGATGTTGAGCTTGCAGTCAGCAGCCTGGACCGCCTACACGACGCCGAGGTTTTCGTTCGCAAATCGTTTGAGAACGAGACTCGAAAATAGGATCAACCCGATATTGGTAATGTTTCTTTTCCTGTCAAGCAAAGCGAAGCCCGAAGCGTTTCCAATCTTCCGATAAACAAGATGTTTCAATCGGTTAGCTAATGGGGAGACAAGGAGATTGAACAACGCCAGGGCGAATTAGCCAAGGTAGCTATCGAAGTATGGGGGTTGTAAAGAAATGTCAATTCAGTCTGGTGGTCCTAACCAGTGGGTCAACCGGACGCGCGGCGGTTATCGCTAATGCTGAGGTACTTGAGGAAGGTAGGTACAAACTGTGCCGGATCGCGATGTCAGTACGCTGCGAGATGTCATGAACTATCAGTACGCCAAGATCATCGCCTGTAGCGCGTTCGGCTGTGCCAACGGTGTAGAGGCGAAGAAAAAACACTATGGGTTCATCAGGAATACATTCAGGGATCTATCTTCCAGGAGGAAGACCTGGTCGCAAATAGAACGTGAAGACTGGCAGCTTGTGGAATCCAACAAGGAATGCGCCTACTGTGGTGGGACGAATTATCTCGCTCACGAGCACATAGTCCCTGAGTCACTGCAGATAAATCAAAATTGCCATCACTGCGATACGATCCAGTCGATACACAACAAAGTCTGGGCTTGCAAGAGGTGTAACTCTGAAAAGGGAACAGAAGGCCTTTACTCGTTCTACAAAAAGCGTTTCCCTTCAGAAAAAAAGTTCTACGATCTCATTCATCCTCTCGTCGAAAAGAAATATCTGAAGACGGTCTATCAATGCTTGGCCCGTTGCACGCCCTGTCTTGATTCAGGTGATATTGACGGTGACAGCGAAGTTACCGTGCTCGACATAGATTTCGCCATGAAGCACTTTGGAAACCTGTAGAAGAGAGAACCCCGAAAGGAGCAGCGGCAGGGGACCCGTTTGCGAACGGGACATCAGTCTCGGCAGTCTCAGGCACCTCATAATCAATCTCGCCAGGTTTAGGAGTGTCCTATCAATCCCAACGGCGGTCTGTGTGTGTGGGCGGTTTTCCGAAGAGGGACAATTTAGGATTTAGTCCAGCTTTCCATACGCATTTCGCGTTTACATTGCGTTATTCAAACTCCGACCTACAATAAGCTGGACCGGCTTATAGTCCACGTTTCGCCGGTATGGCCGATGGCTTTTTGGCAATAAAACGACTAGGACGCATAGGACCCATAGGACGCGTAGACCTCGCCGGCAATTCACGGTAAAGCGGTAAAAAGAAGAAAAACAAGTGATGGGTGATAGGTAAGGGGTAATGGGTAAGGGGTGAACGGGTGATCCCGGATTAAAACCTTCCGGGACGACGTAGTGAGCGGTGAAAAACCAAGTTGGGTTCAAGTGAGTACCAAAAGACGTTAAAAAGCGTGGGAGCAGTGCCTCCCACAGCCTTTTGCCGCGAGCATCGATCAGATTCACAAAATTGCGGCGGACCTCCGCGAAACACCCACATGCAGGATTTTGCGTTTGCCCGGCGCGGTTCTTCAGCGGCTATGCCCAGAGTGGTGCAATGGCTTCCAAGGCGGCGGCTATCGTTTCTACAAGCGCTTCCGGCTCGCCGGTAACATAGTTGAAGATTCTCATCGCGGTCAAACCTGCGGGCGAAAGAATGGCGATATGGTAGTCGCTGCCCGCACCCAGATCGCCCATATACTCCGGCATAGAGTCAACCTCGAGCAGCATGGCGACACAGGGGCCGTTCAAAAGGCCCCGCAGCTTCTCGTTTTTGGGCATCGCCCTGAGTATCTCCCGAAGAAACGGCCAGCGTGTTCCGTCGTGATCTACAACGAACGCAAGGACAGGGCGAGTCCTCTCATTCAAAAGGTCGATCGCGGCGTCGTAGCTTCGCCACAGGATGCCATCCTCGGGAAACTCGGGTTCGGACTTAAGCGGGTCGTTCGGCGGCATGGTCATGCTTTACTCCCTGGCAGGAAGCGGCTTCGCGAGGCGCGAGGACTGAGTGCTGAGGACTGAGTGCTGAGGACTGGGGGAGGAGCGGCTTCGCAGTGAATGGTGAATAGTGAGCAGTGGTCAGTGGCCGGTGGTCAGTGGTCAGAAATAGAAACGGCAACCAGAAGCGGCAAAAACGCAAAAAGAGCGGGGTGTGGTAAGAAACGAGAGCAAGGACCATAGCGAAGCCGCCTTCTTGGGCCGACTCGCTCAGAGAAACACATTTTGGGGTTCTAAGCACAAATCCCCGAAATGTTTCATAAGGGGCTTAACCTAT
This sequence comes from uncultured delta proteobacterium, assembly GCA_963805125.1. Lineage (GTDB taxonomy): Bacteria > Desulfobacterota > Syntrophobacteria > Syntrophobacterales > Syntrophobacteraceae > SbD1. Next base: position 79,710 of record CAWDTD010000009.1, read on the forward strand.
GGATATCCCTTTATTTCAGTAGTTCCAAAAACTCATCCACGGTCATGCCTGAAAGGCTGACGAGCTTGCGCAGGGTTCCGGTCGAGAGTTCTTTGTGCTGAGGGATGGAAAGATTAACCCGCACGCCTTCACAGAGCCTCGACAGCCTTTTGATCTTCGGCCCAAAGCCAAGCGGTTATGGCCTCTTTGATATTCTCGATCGCCTCCTGTTCGTCCTTCCCTTGCGAAACGCATCCGGGAAGGGCCGGACATTCCGCCACCAGCCAACCGTCTTCGGCCTTTTCAATCGTGACGTGGAAAATCATCGTTTCATCCTTTTATAAACACCCCGGGCAAAAACCTGTTCGGCTTTTGCCAAAAGGACTCCTTTATTTGCCTCACTTTCATCAGTATAACGGCGCCTGGGCAATAGTACAAGTTTTTGCCCATCTCCATGAAAAGAGGACCGCTTTTCCGGCGCGTCTTTGTCGCCCCCTGCCCTCTTCCGGCCGCGCCCTCGATCTTGCGCCCTGCCCTTCGGGCGCCGTCTTCCAGTGCGGCCGCTTCTCCTTCCGCCCTCCGTCCCCCGCCTTCCCGTCTTCGCGCCGATGCTCGATGAACAGGCGCTTCCGCAAAGCCACGGGTATAGGCTGACTTTACCTGCATTGGCGGATGATCCCGAAGAGCTTGAGGAAGTGGAAGAGTTCGAAGAATCGCAGACGCCGAGGTTTAAACGATGAGAGATACGGCGCAGGCAATCCAGGAAGCAGGGATCTTTACTCCCCCGTCATTTACACGTCGGGCAGGTCGGCGAGGTTTGAGCGATTCAGGCGATGAGGAGCCACGTGCCTGGTCCTCACGGGCTGCCTGTTGCTCTACCTTACTGCGAAGCTCGCCTGTACAATGAGAAATAAATTCTTCCCAGTGCGCGAGTGCTTCAAGCTCGTAAAAGCGTTTTTCTGTGACGTTGTAAACAACAGCTTTTTTTTGTTGCTTCAGAAGCCTGTAGACATTGAGGATCGTTCCCTTGCTTTTCCCGTCCCACACCATGAAGCCAACCGTGGCGTCATCAGCCATGGTGCGGTCTTTCGCGGCGTAGAAATCGAAAGTCTTGTTGCGCGCAGTTGATGATACTTTCCGCTCTTTCCAATTTCCTATATTGTTCCGGCAAACGTGCCCAGAGCAAAAAACCTCCACGTTCAGGTAGTTTTTGCTGTTCAGATACTGCTGGACGGCTTTATCGGCTCCGTTTGCGTCTCCTATAATGATGGATAATCCTTTTTCGACGATCCGATCCAGCCGCATCCGGATCGGTTCATCCAGACGGAAAACCCTCCGTGAACCGCCTATGAAGACTTTTGTCATCGGTTACTCCTCGTCCGTGTTATCGTCAAAGCGAAAACATCGGATGCCCGGCCTTGCTCATAGAGCAGCGTCGCGATTGAGTTCATCACACGATCAACGTAAGGAATATTTAACCGTTGGCTTATGGCATTGCCAAGAACGGATACGGGCTGTAAAGCCCTGGGAGTTGATGGAGGGACAGGAACCATGATTTCCACACCTGATCGGCGAGCCGGGCGTCGATCACAACGCGCGAGAAGGCTTCATTGCTGTCTGTCATGCACGCCCTTCTCTGTAAACCTTATCCGTGAGTCCTTCGGCAAAACTGATGCTTTCTACTCGAAAAACTCCTTGTTTCAGGCCGGCGCCTGTTCCGGGAAGCGCGTTACCTTGATGTTGCCGGCGCGCCGCTCCGCGTGCCAGAGATCATATTGCAGTTGCAGACGCAGCCAGGTCTCCGGATTGCTCCCGAAGGCCTTGGCCAGGCGGATTGCCATTTCCGGCGATACGCCGCTATGCCCGTTCACCAGCTCCGACAGCGCCTTGCGCGTGACGCCGAGCCCCTTGGCCGCCGCCGTAATCGTCAGGCCAAGCGGCTCAATGCACTGCTCGCGGATGATTTCACCGGGGTGCGGCGGGTTGTGCATCTTCATGGGTTCCTTCCTTTCCGGCGGTTCAGTGGTAACCGACAAGATCGACGTTTGTGGCGTTCTCGCCCTCGAATTCAAACACGATCCGCAGATTACCCGTTACGGACACCGCCCATTGTCCTTTGCGCTTGCCTTTCAACGGATGAAGCCGAAACCCCGGCAGATTCATCTCGGCCGGTTCCCGGCTGACGTTCAAAAAAGGCGAGAATCTGCTGAAGTTTTCGCACATGCCGTGCGGAGACCCCGCTTGTGTCCCCCTTCGTGAACAGTCGCTCCAGCCCCTTGTGTCGAAAACGAACGATCATCTATCACCTATAACGTGACGGGTTCCTCGTGTCAAGCTTTTCAATACCCCCCTTCCGGCGCGGCGCTTCCCTTGTCATGGCGTCATGGTCTCATGATGTCATGATGCTATGATTGTCCTCTCGCCCGTCCTGATGCGGCTTTCCCGTGGGTCGGTGGGGATTGGTGCTTTTTCGAACGGTGTAGAAAAATCCGATTTATGGCACGACTCCGGTCGAGTTTTCCCGGCAAGGCAATGGGGGGAAAAGAAATCTTGCATGGTGTATTTATATTGTGTAAATACACCAAATCCGTTATACCTGGACTCAAGAAAAGTACCGACAGAGGCGATGACGAAAGACGCATCATATCAGCGTGGAAGGCAGAACCTCATGAAAGACGCACCTACCGGGAAAAAATCGAAGGCTGCTAAGGGTACGGATTGGGAGCGGTTGCGCGGCAAGAGCGACGCTGAAGTGCATGCCCCTGTCAAAGCCGATCCTGACGCACGTCCTACGGACGAAGATTTCTGGAAGGATGCCAAGGTTATTTTGCCGCGCCGCAAGGAAGTCGTGACAATACGGCTCGATGCCGATCTGCTTGACTGGCTTCGGCAGCAACCCGGATATCAGACAAGGATCAACGCTATTCTGCGCAGCTACATGAAGGGCCACGAAAACAAGCACCATCACGACTAAACCGGCAGTTTAACCGCCGGTTTTCCTCCCTGCCCTCTTCTTGACCGGACTACGCCCCGCCTCTGTATCGAAAAGTTCCACCCTGGAACCTCAAAATCCCCCTTGCCCCCCTTTAGGAAAGGGGGGTGATTGGGGCGAGTCTTTTCATGGTTTCAGGGTGTCCCATGGGGACATGAATAACTGTTACGAAAAGTTGATCGCGCGCATGGCCCACCTCGCGGGGCGTAGAGTTCTTTTCATGGTTTCAGGGTGTCCCAAAGGGACATGAGTTACTGTGGTGAACCTCTGCATGTAATCGCATCGATCTTCCGTAAATGAGAAATAAAAGAGTAGTTCCTTTACTGAAACTGCTGCCGCAGGCGCCACATGCCAAGTCCGAAAAGGGACCCCCCCAAGATGCTCATGCCCAATACGGAATCCCAAAGAAGGCGCAAGCCCGAGCCTTTGAGCAGTACGCCGAAGCTGGCGTCGATGTAGTAGTGGAGGGGAGACAGGAGCATCAGCAATCGCAGGAAATGAGGCATCGCTTCGGGAGGGGTCCATGCTCCGGAGAGAAAGATCATGGGGCCGTAGGTGATAATGGCCATCATGCCGGCCTGACCGAGATTGCGGGCGATGGTGGAGATTAACAGGCCCAAACCGGCGGTTGTGAAGACGTAAAGGAGGGTGATGGCAAAATATAAGACAAGACTGCCTCTAAACGGCACTCCGAAGCAATACTTCAAGACCCCGAAAAGGCTCAGGCCGGTTCCCGCAAGGATAACCACAGCCATGGCCATGATCTTGGGAAACATGATCTGAAAGGGCGTGAGGGGCGTCACCAGGAGCTGTTCCACCGTTCCCCTTTCTTTTTCTCTCACCATGGCGCAAGCCGGCAGCAGAATAGAAAAAAGCGTAACGATATCGAGCAATTCAGCGATGGACATGAACCATCTGTTGTCCTCATTCGGGTTGAACCAAACCCGGTATTCATCCAGGACCTGCGGCACTTTTCCCGAGTGATTCGGGTCCAGGCCCAACCGTTTCAAACCGGCTTCGAGCCCGAACCGGCTTACAATCCGGGTAATGTAGCTTGAAGCGAACATGCCGAGCACCGTATTGGATGCGTCCAGTTGCACCTGAACGGCAGTGGGCGCGCCACTGAGCAGCGACTCCTCGAAACGGGGCGGAATATCCAGCACCACCATCGCCTTACCGTGATCCAGCAGGTGAATCCCTTCGGGGCCTCCCTTGATTTCCCCCTCAACGTCAAAGCAAGGCGGGCGAAATCGACCGATCAGCTCTCTGGATGCGTAGCTTCGGTCATCGTCGTGCACCACCGTGACCGCCCTGCTCAGCTCGAGATTAACCCCCGAGCCCGCCAGATAAATGTCCAGCGTAAAGGCGTAAACCATAAAAAGGATCAGCGCCCAGTCCCGCGAGAATTGCAGAAACTCCTTTACGGTCATCACCAGCAGGCGCCGCTGCCAGAGAATGATCCGCCCGGTCAGGGGCATTGCGCGGTCGAAGAGGTCCTCCGCACGATTATCACGCCGATTCCCGCTCATGATCGGGGCCTTTTGTGGAACATGGAATAGCCAACTATAAAAAGAGCTGCAGCATATAATGCCAGCACAACCACATCGCTCCACAACACTTCGAGCCCAACTCCCTTGAGGAAGCATCCGCTCACGATGTCGGTGTAGTACATGGCGGGCAGCAGTCGAGCCACAATTCGCGCTCCCCGGCTGAGCGAGCCGATGGGAACGAAGATTCCCGAGTAAAAGACAGAGGGGACCACAGTAACGATAAAGGTGATGAGGGCCGCAGCCACCTGCGTGCGAACCAGCACGGAAACGATCAACCCGATGCCGGTGGTGCAGATGACGTACAGGATCGAAGCAGCGAAAAAAAACAGAGGCCCTCCCTTGAACGGAGCGCCGAAAACCTTGATCGTGTTGAGCCACAGCACCGCGACATTCAGGATGGAGATCACGACGTAAGGGGCGAGCTTTCCAAGGAGGTATTCCCCACGGGTGATGGTGGACGAATAGATGTTATAGATGGCGCCGGTCTCTTTTTCGCGAACGACCCCCATGACGGTCAGGAAGGGCGGGCAGATCATAAGAACCATCATCATGAGCCTGGGTGCAAGAGACCAGTCGCTCATGAGATTCTGATTGTAAAGGCAGCGAACTTCCGTCCTGATCGGCTCGAGAACGGATCGAGCCCTACCCCGGCTCATCCCGGTAGTTCGAGCCAGGTAATCGGAGAGCACCCGCATGTTGAACTCCCTGTTGACACCAATGACGTAGCCTTTGACGGTCTGAGCGCGAGACGGGAAGGTGCCGTCGATCAGAGTCTGCACGGCAACGGGATGGGCGCCAAGGAGTCTTTCCTGAAAATGCTCGGGGATAACGATGACAGCCCGAACTTTACCGCCCGCAAGCAACGGGTAGACATCCCGCTCGTTGTCAAGACAGCCCTTCAAGCTGAAGGAACGCGAGTCACTGAATCCGTGGAGATAATCGCGGCTCATGGGTGTGCGATCATAGTCCACCACGGCAAAGGGAGTATTCTGCACATCGAGCGACAAGCCGTAGCCGAAGGTCAAAATAAGCACCGGCGGCACGATGAAAGCCATCGCAAAGAACAGCCTGTCGCGCACGACCCCGCGCCGCTCTCTGGATGCTACGGCAAGAATCCGCCTCAAATTCACGCGGCCGGCCTCCCGGCTTTTTCCAAAGCCAACACGCGATAAACAAACACGTCTTCCATCGATAAGGCCTGCTCCGCTATGCTCAGCAGCCTGATGCCCTTTCCGGCCAAAGCCTCACCGATGCGCTCTTCCGCCGCCCGGCGACCCGGGGCCAGCAGATGGATTTGCCTGCCATGAAGAGAGACCCCTTCAAAACCGGCCTCCTGCAGGAAACCCATTGCCTCGAAGGGATTATCGGTGCTCACTTCCAGAAGCTGCCCCGCCTCCGCTTCGAGCCGCCGCTTCATCTCGCCCGGAGAGGCATCCGCAACTATCTTGCCCGCGTACATCAGCGCCAGATGGTCGCAGTGCTCGGCCTCGCTCATGTAGTGAGTGGTGATCAAAATAGTCACAAGCTCATGCCGTGAAAGCCGGAACAGGATATCCCAGAACCTCCTGCGCCCTATGGGATCGACTCCCGAGGTCGGCTCATCCAGGAAAAGAATTCGTGGACTGTGCACCAGAGCGCATCCCAGGGCCAGCCGCTGGCGAACACCCACGGGAAGGTCCCCCGTCTGCTGATCCTCATGGCCTGCCAGCTCACCCATTTCCAGGATCCACTCCGTCCTCGTGCGGGCTTCCCTGCGGTCGAGTCCGTAGATACCGGCATAAAGCCTTATGTTTTCGACTACGGTCAGATCTGCGTAAAGGGAAAAGACCTGCGACATGTACCCGATGCGCTCCTTGATGGCGCGGGAAGCGTGAAGCATCCGCCGGCCGGCTACATAGCCCGTGCCGCCCGTAGGCGGCAAAAGTCCCACAAGCATTTTGATGACCGTGGTCTTGCCTGCACCGTTGGCGCCAAGAAGCCCGAATATCTCTCCCTCTCCAACCCGGAAGCTCACCCCGTCTACGGCCCGAAAGCCGTCGAAATCCCTGATCAGGCTTTCCGCTTCGATGGCGACATCCCCCTCCTGCGAGTTCTTGCAGCGAGGTGGAGCGGCACTGCCGGCGACAAGCGACGCACTCTGCGGGTCTTGCCCGGAAAGATTCTTTTCCCGCAACAGGGCGATGAAAACATCTTCGAGCTCCGCCGCGCCCGCGCGCAGCTCGAAGGCATCCTCACCGATCGAGTGGACGGCCTCCCTTACCTTCCAAGCCGCTTCATCTTCCCCTGCGCCGCTCACGAACACCCGCAGCCAGGAGCCACGGGCCTCGACGTCCGAGAATCGCCCTTTCAGCCCGGCCAACACTTCCGCCTGGCGCTCAGCCTTCAGGGCCACCAGCGTGCCGGGAACCGCGGCCGCAATTCGATCGGGGTCCCCCTGCGCCACGACCCGCCCCTCAAAAAAAAGGGACAACCTGTGGAAGCGGGACGCTTCATCCATATAGGCTGTAGAGACAAGGGCCGTGATATTTCGTTCGCGCAGCAGCAGTGAAAGGATCGCCCAGAAATCGCGCCGGGAAACCGGATCGACGCCCGTCGTCGGTTCGTCGAGTATCACGAGGCGCGGCTCGTGTATCAGGGTGCAGATCAGTCCAAGCTTTTGCTTCATGCCGCCCGAGAGGTTCTTCATCGGGCGGCGCCGGAAAGGAGCAAGGCGAGTCATATCGAGCAGGCGCCGTTTGCGTTCCTCAACATTTTGCGGAGGGACCAGTCGCGATTGAAGAAAGAAATCGATGTTTTCCTCGACGGAAAGCTCAGGGTAGAGGTTCTGGCCGAGTCCCTGAGGCATGAAGCCGATGCGGTCCTTGATGCGTTCAGCGGCTTTTTCCGTATCGATGCGAATCCCGAAGACATCGATCGAGCCAGCATCGAAGGTCATTACGCCCGCCACCGCTTTCATGATGCTGCTCTTCCCGGCCCCGTCCGGTCCGATGAGGCCGTAGATCTCCCCGGATCGAACCTCGAGGTCCACCCCGCGCACCGCCTCCTGCCTGCCGTAGTTCTTGGCAAAGCCCCGGACCCTCACCACAGGGTCTGCAGCCCCGGACGCCGCCGGTTCGATATTCTCCCCTACCATCGCGGCACCTCCCAGGGCACGTCCTCCTTCCATCGTATGACGGTATCGCAGGGCATGCCCGGAGTTATGGAGTGATGGGGGTTATCGTCCAGGTAGAGCTTGACGGCGTAGACCAGCTTGGTGCGTTCGTCCGGAGTCTGGACCTCCTTGGGGGTGAATTCGGCTTGCGAGGATATCATGCGCACGGTGGCCGGGATGGGCCGATTGGGGAAGCAATCGGTGTAGATGCGTGCCGGCAGCCCCACGCGCACTTTGCCGATCAGGACTTCGGGTACGTAGACCTTCAGATACAGGTAATCCAGATTGACCAGGTCCAAGAGAGGCGCCCCCGGGGTCACCACTTCCCCGAGGTCTGCGATGCGGGTGAGAACGACGCCGTTGGAGGGCGCCCTGATGACGAGATCCGACAGAACGCTCTCCGTTTCAGCCAGGGCAGCCCAGGCCTGTTCGAGCTGCGCATCGAGGGCCTTGAGATCGCTTTCCCTGGCCTTGATGCGGTCCCATCCCAGTCGAGCCTGCGCCAACTGCTTTTGAGCGCGGGTTACAGCGGTGCGAGACGCCGTAAGCTGATCGCGCGCCTCGGTCAGAGCCAGCTCACTCTGCTCTCCCCTCTGTTGAGACGCAGCGCCCTGAGAAACCAGCCGCTGCAAGCGCAAGGCATCCCTTTGCGCCTGCCGTTCGACAGCTTCAGCCTTGGCCGAGACGGCCTGCGTGTGGGTCACTTCCGCCTCAGCCGACTCAATGGCCAGGGGGACCTCTTTGCGCAGAACACCCAGGTCCATTCGAAGAGCCTCCACCCTCTCCTTTAGAGCCGCTGCGGCTTTTTGGGCCTGCGTGACCTTTGTCCGCGTTTGAGTGTCATCCAGCACGATCACGGTCTGTCCCGACTGGACGAGGTCCCCCTCCTGCACCAACAGCTTATGAATACGTCCGGGAAATTTGCTCGAAACCGTAATATGGTCGCCTTCGATACGCCCGTTGGCCTCAATAAGCCCCTCCGGCAAGGGAGCCTCATGAATGTAGCGGGTGTAGACAAAATAAGCGCCGACGAAAAGCAGGAGAGCCAAAACCAGATAAATCGAACCCTTGACGCGAGATCGCATTTGAAACACCCATCGAATCATGAGACCGGCACCGGGTTTCTATACTCTTTAATGGTGAATTCCTGCTTTGCTGGAAAGGCTCATGTCCAATGAGACCTCCACAGTACAACCTGAAGCTAGAAACCCGAAGCCCGCAGTCCGTTCAAAGCAAGGTCGAGGCCCTCCTCGAGCATCTCCTGGAGCGGCAGCCTTAAAATCTCATCACGGTATAAGGGTCCCTGCTCATAATGCATGATGATTCCGTTGACAGTGGACCACAAGATATTGGCAAAGGCCCATGCATTCACTTTTCTGAAAACACCGTCAGCGATACCCTTTTCGATGACGTCGTTGAGGATCTGCATACACTCCCTGGCGCTATCCAGACACTCCCTGAGCAGCTCATCCTGGATCCGCTCCCTGACGTCGGGCTGACTGCTCAGGAACATGATCCTGAAGTACTTGCGATTCTTTTCGTAGAACGTGTGATAGATCTGCAGCATCTCGGCCAGAAGGTTATCGGCGCGCAGAGGGAGGCCCCTGATCTTGTCCAGATCCTTCTTAAGAAGCCCCAGGCCTTCTACCATCAAGGAGATGTAGAGTTCTTCCTTGCTCCTGAAGTAGAGATAGATTGTCCCTTTGGCGAGATCGCACCCATCGGCGATCCCATCCATGGTGGCAGCCATGAAGCCTTTGTCGAAAAAGGCCTCTCTGGCTGAATTGAGGATGGCTTTCCTCCTTTGGGCCTGTTCTTTGCGTTTTCGGATCACGGTCTTTTTCTGACCTTCGCTCATTTACTGACCTCCGGTCATTATCGAATACAAGGTTGACAGGGGGGTTGTCAAGAGAAATACATTATCGCGCGCAAGGCGCGCTCCTACCTCATTGCGCGCAGGGCACGGTCCTACACGCGGGCAAGGCATGATCGCGGGCAAGACCCCGGGAGCGTAGCGCGGTCTCAGCCCATTATCGCGCGCAAGGCGCGCTCCTACCTCATCGCGCGCAGGGCACGGTCCTACCTGTTCTTGAGGCGTCCGTCCGGCCAAGACCCCAGGAGCGTAGCGCGGTCTCAACCCATTATCGCGCGCAAGGCGCGCTCCTACCTCATTGCGCGCAAGGCGCGCTCCTACTTGTTCTTGAGGCGTCCGTCAATGTCGTTAACGGCGTTATCCCCGTGATATAGAGCATTTGATTTGGGGCCGACCCTATTCTTATATTCCGCATAAATTGTGAAATCGTGCGACGTAGAAGGCAAATACCACTAGCGGAAAGGAGACCGCATAAATTGTGTAATCATGAGACGTAGAAAGCAAATCAAAACCACTACCGGAAAGGAGACCGATTTGGAAAGAAATGGACTCGCTCGTTGCTTTTGCTTCATCCTGCTGGCAGCAGCCCTGCTGCTGGCAGCGCGTCCCGTGAACGCACAGTCGTCGTCGCTCCTGGACCCTGCGGACCCGGGGCTAACAATGTGCAAGGGGCCCTACGCGCTATGCGCGGCGGCCACCTGTACGAAGACCGGTCAATTATTTCCGGGGACCGATTTCCCGGAGGTGGTATGCGTATGCCCGGTTCTCCCCGGCCCCGCCCTGGCAGACGTGACTGGAGGGAACATGCAGGGCGATTGCACCCCTCCGGTGGACCCGGCAACCAACAAGATCGGCGTATGGTCGCTCTTTTGGCCCCATCTTGACATTCCGCAAAAGGTCAGGGGGAGGTGGCATGAGAACGTTTTCGCGCTCCCGCACAACTGTCCAAGCACCATATCGGGCCAACCGGTCCTCTTCGGGCAGTGCTTCAGCTACTCATGCAAGAATGTCAGGAAAATAAACGGGGTGATCGTAGCCGATTGTTACTGCCCGGCGCAACAAGTCATCGACCCTAACAAAGAAGAGTTCGCCGTCCAGGCCGGCCAATGTCAAGCCAGCGTTTGCACACAAATTCCCGTCGGGGCGCCGTTCATTGTGCCGGCAAGCCTTTGCCAGACAACAGGAGCTCCGCAATAAATGCGATCCGCCTTGCGGCAAGGCGGAATCGATCGATCAACCTTTATCCGGTGGACTTTTTTCTTGCCGGCTTCGAGCAGGATGCCGCCGTCTTCAAGATGCACGGCGCAGATGCGGAAGTCCATATCGTTTATACGGTCTTCGTTGACATAAGCGCCGCCCTGCCTGATAAGGCGGCGCGCGGCGCTCCCGGAGTCGCAAAGGTCGATTTCGGCAAATAGTTCGAAGGCGGGGATTCCATCTTCAAGGCGTTGTTTTTCGACAATGGTGGCAGGGACGGCATCGGCCTTTTCCGCCGATACCCTCGGGATGTCGCTTGAAGCAAGCAGACCGGACGGGAGGCGTCTTTCTCCAAAGACCGGGGATGCGGCTTCGAGCGCCGACAGCGCAGCTTCCCGGCCGTGGACAAGCTTTGTAACCTCAAAAGCTTGGATCAAGCTGCTTACATTTGCTCCAGAAGCTTCAAGGCGGCAACTGCGCAGTCCATATCCTGTTCGACGCTTCCGCCACTGACTCCGATTCCTCCAATGATCACCCCATCGGCTTTCAACGGGAACCCGCCCCCAAAGATCACGATACGGCCACCATCGGCATTGTGTATCCCAAATAGAGGTTGCTGCGGTTGGGCCACAGGCGTCAACTCATGAGTTGGCAACCGCAAAGCCACGGCTGTGTACGCCTTATTCAGAGAAATACTGATACTCACGAGCAGAGCATTGTCCATTCTCTGCTGGGCCACCGGATTACCGCCTGCATCCACTACGGCGATGACCATAGGAACGCCAATCTCACGCGCCTTTTCGCGCGCCGCCTCAATCAGTCGCAGAGCCAAGTCCAGGGTCATCTGCATTTGATTCCTCCTTCGAAACGTCTATCGCCTTTACCGACCCCGTGCTACGCGGGACTGCACCGGCCGGCTAAATGATCCTGAATGAATCAACCAGCGTGCAGCGGCGGACTCGAGTAAATGTTCTGGCAGACGTCAGACCTTCTCCAGTAGGTCCCGCAATGGTGAAGGCGGTATGCCCTTCGCCGCCGAGGCCGATTCCGGCGTAAGATGGTCCATTCTTGACGAAAACAGTCGTTTCCACCGCGCGCGCAAAAGCGGTCATATGCTCTATATGGTTGGAATGCATGACAGCCGTGTGGCGGTTGCCCTGCTCAACTTCCACACCGAAGCTGATTGCTTCGGAGACATTTGCCACTCGTACGATTGGAAGGACCGGCATCATCTGCTCCAGCCACACGAGCGGATGGGTCCTGGGGGCTTCAAAAATGGCGATCCGATATTCTTCTCCAATCGACAGGCCTATCTCCTTTAGGATCACCTGCACATTTTTGCCGATGAAACGGCCGTTGATCCTTCGTTCGGGCGTAACGACGATCCCGGTTATCTGCAGGGCCTGTTCGGGGGTAAGCAGGTAAGCCCTTCCGGTCTCCTGCATGAACTTAATGAGTGCGTCGGCCACTGCATCAACCACAATCACCTCTTTTTCGCTGGTACAGAAGATATTGTTGTTGATACTCGCCCCATTGATGATGCAGGCAGCGGCCCTACGAATATTGGCCGTCTCATCGACTACAACTGGAGGGTTGCCTGCCCCGGCGCCGATGGCCTTTTTCCCGGAACGCAGTACTACGTTCACCACCGGTCTTCCTCCGGTGGCAACCAACATGTTTACTTTCGGATGTTCAATAAGCTCTTTGGCCGTATCCAAGGTAGGTTTCAGGACAGAGCCGACCAGTCCGGGGGGACCTCCGGCCTCCAGGATAGCCCTGTGGATAGCTTTGATGGCTTCAACACTGGTTTCTCTGGCGTTCGGGTGGGCGTTGAACACAACGGCATTGCCTGCCGATATCATGCAGATGGAGTTGTGGATCAGAGTGCCTGTGGGATTGGTGATGGGAGTCAATGATCCGATAACTCCACGTGGAGCGTATTCAACCAGGGTCAATCCATGGTCGCCGCTGTAGGCACGTGGTTCGATATCCTCCGGTCCCGTAGACTTGGTAGCGCACAGGATGTTTTCCCGGACTTTGTCCTCATAACGCCCCAGCCCCGTTTCTTTGACGGCCAGTGCCGAGAGCCTTTCGTTCTCATCGAGAGCAGCCTGGCGGATAGCCGCGATGATCTCCTTGCGCCTCTCCAGGGAAACCTCCTGCAATCGCTTCTGAGCTACAACCGCGGTTTCCACGGCCTCATCGATGGTTTCAAAAATTCCCGAAGGACCGCTGCTCTGAGATGCTCTTTGCTCCACCAACTCCTCAAGTACCTTTTTAACCGCTGCCGAGATGCTCTCAAAATTGGTTTCCATCGACAAGTCTCCTCGCGTCAATACCTGCGATATATTCGGCCATTTTCCGCAATCCGGCTTCTTGTTCATTTGCCGGTTATCTACGTCGACAGGTCCCTGCCGGTAGAAGCTGCCGCTGGAACCGGTGGAAGTCCCCGCACAGCCAGGAGCAAGGATCCGGCCAACAGCCGCGATATCTCCACGGGCAACGGGAAAACATCGGCCTGAAAAGCTTTCCATAGTCGCTTTTCCAGGGACGCCGGCGGCTCCTGATTTTTCAGTACCTTCGCCAGGCAGGGCCTGATTTTTTCAGCCCACTCCGCCATTTCTCCAAAAGCTTTCACGGCGGCCTCCGCCACGAGCTCGTCCTCTTGCACCGTTCCGCCGCTGACGCCGATCCCTCCCACCACCTGACCACCCACACTAAGCGGAATGCCGCCGCCAAAGAGAATTATCTTCCCGCTGTGAGTATGCTGAATTCCGTAGAGCGCCTCGCCGGGGAGCGCCAGCCTTCCGACTTCCCGGGTTGGCATACGCAAGGCCGCAGCGGTATAAGCCTTGGATATGGCGATTTCCGTACTGGCCGGGAGTGCTCTGTCCATCCTGACAAAAAACTGCAGGCTTCCCTCCTCGTCCGTAAGAGCGATGGCCATCATAACACCCAGATCAGCGGCCGCGGCTTCTGCAACTGATCCCAACAGCAGTGACACTCGATATGGAATACTCATAGAGTAAGGCTTTGCGTCTGGTTTGTTCCGGACACCAGCCCATCCAGAACATTTTCTATTACAGCGCTCACCGTAGCCGACCACGCCATAACAAAGAGCAAATCACTCAACCGATTGAAGTAGACGATAAGATCCCGGTAACTGTTGGTAGTCCGATTCAAGCGAACCACCAGGCGCTCCACGCGCCGGCAGACGGACCGGGCCACATGGAGTGCGGCGCTATCAGGCGACGTACCGGGAATCACGAAAGAGCGTGCAATCCCAAATGAGTCGGTCAGCCGGTCGATCTTCGCTTCCAGGGCCGATGCGTCCAGTTTGGTGATACGCCGCTTGAGTTGTGGCAGTGAGGGCCCAGTCGACGCCAGCTCCGCTCCGGCCACAAAAAGTTCCTCTTGAAGGTCACAGATCATGGACTTCAAGATTTCCCGGCGCACCAAAGTGCGCGCCATCCCCAAGTGCGACTGGAGTTCATCGAGGGTCCCGTAGGTGTCGACACGCAAGTCATCCTTCGCTACGGTTTCACCGCTGAGAAGCTTCGTGCGCCCCTGATCGCCAAAGCGGGTGTAGATTCTTTGCACTTTGTCGGCCATCTGCCTCATGTCCCAGAAGTTGCAGCTCAAATCGACTCTTCAATGTCGATACGGTCTATGATCCCTACGATCGCGGCATCTACCGGACAAGCATGGTCATCGACCCCTCTGCGCGCGCCACTGCCTTGCACCACGAAAACACGTTCACCTACCCCGGCGCCCACCGCATCTATTGCAACAAATGGATCTCCTTTGGGTGCTGCGCCTTCATGGTCCAGGGGCTGGACGATTTGGATCTTGCTCCCTACCAATCGCTCATGTTTTCTGGTGGCGACCAGGGTACCGATCACTTTGGCAATCAGCATGATCTGTTTGTCTCCTGTTATGGAATCTGCGGTTTTAAGTCGTTATCAGGGCAACTCCCAACTGTCTGGCCAGATCGCGCGCCATTGGCGTCACCCGCCCTGCCGGTCCAAGGTTCAGGTCGGCTCCTGCCTGGTGAGCACTCAAAACATCTCCGGCAGTGGCGACCTGCCCGGAGATGACCATCGATGGACGCGCCAATGAGGGGTATTGCTCGTTTTGCCTCAGACCATCATGTTGGACAACGGAACGCACCGAGTTTGCGACATTGTCGACGCTGGTGAGGATGCAGCCGAAATCTTGTAAAGATTGCAGACGCTGCCTCATAGCGTCTTTGAGCGCAGCATTTTCTTTGTGAAAGCCCAAGGCCCGGCGGCCTTTACTATCCGGGTCCGCACCATCTTTAGCCATTACAAGCGGTTTTCCCATAAGAAGGGCGTGCAGCAGAATGTTGCCCACCAGGTCATCGGCGATAAGCAAAGAGAGTTTGGAAGCCGTGTTGAGGCTCAACAGGGGAACCGCCACAGCGTGCGCTTCCTTCAGAGAAGAAAGCCATTTTTCAGGTGACAGAAGGCCCTGATTCGGAAAATCATTCAACTGCTTTTGGACCATCTCGGCAAAAAGATGCCCGGCCGCCCTGGAAAAGACCAATTTGACCTGAAACCCATCCAGAAGGAGGGATCGAACCTGCCCGACACTCTCGACGAGTCCAACCGTCGCGCCGGTGAAAACGACGATGAGACTTTCGTTGCGCCTCGGCTCGCCCATACGCCCGGCCAACCTGCGAATGACTTCCTCAACAACGAAGTGGAATTGTTCATCCGTCATCATGAGGCCCCCGTCTATTTCATTCCGGCTGTCTTACCCGTTTTCAGTATCGCGACAGCTCAAGGCTATTCCCAGAGGGGTCACCAGCAAGGGTCTGACCGGTATTTGCACCGGCAGACCAGCTTCGGATTCCACAACCTGCCCGATCCCTGGAAAACTGCTTGTCCCCCCAACAAGATAAATGGTCTCGACCGGATGGTCCTTCAGGTGATGCTTCACAATGCTTGCCATCTTTTCGAAAACAGGCTTTATGATGAGGAATATCTCCGCTTGACGCGCGGGATCGGTCTTGATCCGTTCGGCTTCAACGGTGTCGATCTTGAAATGGCCCGCAATCACCAAATCTGCATGGATGCCGCCGGTGGCTTCATCGGCCGCATAAACCACCTCACCACCTCGAAGAACTGCGATCCCGGTGGTGCCGCCACCGATATCCACCACGGCCCCATCGGCAATGTTGAGCGCCATGGCGGCGGCGGTTGGTTCCTCCACGAGTCCTGACACCTCGATGCGCGCCGAATTCAGCACATTGGCAAAGATTCTGGCATTGCGGCTCCCGACTCCCGGAGGATATGCCGCCGAGGCCACCCGGATGTCGAAACCGGCCTCCCGGAGCACCTGTACCTGTCGGCGCAGGATTCTCACGGCTGCCACGTAATCAAGAACGAGTCCGTCCCTGATGGCAGTATGGCTGCGGGTAATAGCCCCGGCTACCGGTGCTCCCTCCGCGTTGACAACCGCAGTGACCGTGTAGGCCGTGCCCAGATCGACTCCGGCATACAACGGCTGAGTGCGGGAAAATCTACCGTTCAGCGTCAGAGCAGTTTCAAAATCCAACAGTAACTGATTCGCTGCATCCGAGATCATGGCAAGCTTCCCGTCATTCTTTACCTGAAACCCTTGATATGGCCGTTTCAGCAGCGTCTTTTGCGCGGCCGACCTCCGACTCCTTCCCCCCGATGTAAAGTCTCCCAACAGCTCCGAACGCCCGGCAATCCACGAGGGTAATCGGGGCGTTTTTCTCGGCTTCGTTGGCTGCAAGCATGATGTAACCCGCCGGGACAACCTCGAGTATGTACATATCCTGCCCCGGCAGAATCATCGAACACAATCTGGAGACGTTTACCATTTGTGTGTGGTAGTCATTCATCTTGTGGATGATCTGAGAGTTCAATATCTTGGGCTTCAGCCGGTCGGCCATGGTTACTCCAAGAGATTTGAGCGCCGCATCACCGGCGTGTTTCACCTCGGCCTGAGCCTTCGAATGAAATTCCAGAACTCCGAAGTGGCGTTCCACCACCATCAGACCAGGGCGCACATTGGCGGACTTGAGGGCTGTGTCGGCAACCTGGTTGATGAGCACCCCGGGGGCAATTTCCACTAGAATCGCAGCCATGCCGACGACAGGCAGGTAGCCCCGTGCATTGGCTCCCATGTAGGCAGTGAACTGAGGCTGCATCCGGTCGAGATAAACGTAGGCACGGAGTTCCAGCATAGAGGACTCCTTTCGAGGTTTGATGAGGATGCCCCAAGCATCCCCTTTAGATCATGCCTCGTGCATTCCCATGCTCAATTGCGACCTTCCGGTTGTCAGGTTTACTTGCACATCACTTACTTTTCCGGTTTCTTCGGTCTTCCGGCGGTCTTCGAATCCTTTGTCCCGGAAGCTTCACGCGCCCCGGCTCTTTTCGCTTTTACCCGCCGCCGCGGATGCTCATCCTCTGCCGGCTTATCCCGCTCCACGCCAGGTTGGACAGGAAGCACAGGCTCGCTAACGCCGCCCATATCCGTGCTTTCCAACGGGAGGTCCCCTGCGGCCGGCAAGCCGCCCGCAAAGCCCGGTTCCGTCCCTTTCCCGGGGATACCAGGGAAATCGGGTCCAAGCGCGCCAAGTTGCCCGTGAGGGCGCGGGATCACATGAACCGAAATAACGCGTCCCACTCTTTGCGCCGCTGCCGCCCCTGCAGTGACTGCCGCCTGGACAGCCGCCACGTCGCCTGAGAACTTCACCGTAATGAAACCCGTTCCTATACGATCATGGCCCACAAACAACACCTTGGCCGCTTTGCAAGCCGCATCCACAGCTTCTACCGCGGCCGTATATCCCCATGTTTCAATCAGTCCGAGGCTTCGATTCTGCATCGAGCATCCTTATTTTTTGTCCTTATCATCCAGAACCAGTGGCTGCCCTTTGGCCAAACGACCCGCATTGGTTCCCAACCGGCGCAACTGACGTGGTTGCAAGAGCCCCGGCTGAAAAAGCAAACAGGGGCATTCCCACGGGAAGATCCCGGTGATGAAGGACGATCTCCCCCACCTCGTTCATGGCAATTCCGACGTTTAAGGCTGAATTTTGAGCAGCCTTTTTGGCCAACTCGGTTGCAGGCTCAGCCGGGACAACGCCTCGAATCTCATAAGGGACCCCCTCTTCTTCGATGCCCCATAAGACGGGTTCGATCCTGTTCGTCTGAACGGATTGGGCCTTTAATATCAAAACGGCAGGTCTGGTGTTCATCCGGGTTTTTTACCTCGGTCGACTTGAGCCAGAATCAAGCCTGTGGCGACAGCGTTCCGTGGTCCCTCGGTCCCCCGGACGTTGGCACGGCCCGTAACGACGCCGAACTCGAACAGCGCGTCAGAAATCATTTTTGGAATTTCAAAATCCAGCGCCGAGCCGCCAACCAGGACAAGGAAATGGATAAGCCGGATATTGCCGCCTGGCGCAACTCTTTGCAAAGCGCGCATGGCATTGGTGACAAAGACTTTGTGCTTGGCCTGTCTGCGCACCGAGACAATCTTTTCCAGCGGCGCACGGGTATCCAGAGGCTTTGGCCCGTCATCGGCAAGGACCGCAACCCGTCCAAAGAGCCTGGGATTCAGCGGTTGTTCGAAGAACTGCACGGACCCGTCCTCATGCCGGATATGGAAAAGACTTTCCACCTTGCCCAGCGGATGCCGCTTGATGTCCTCAGCCAGTTCCCTGTCCTCCAGTCCCAGTTCGGTGTCTATGAGGAGAGTGACCATTTCGCCCGCTCCGGCCAGATGGATAGACTGGATGGCGCCTTCCTGGCCGATCAGGGCGGCATCGGTTGAGCCTCCCCCAAGGTCCAGGACAGCCATTGGCACCCTCGTACCCGGAGTCGTCAGGGCGCCGACGATAGCCATTTCCGCCTCAACGCCCCCCACGCAGCACGGAACCATGACCTCTTCTTCTATTTTAGCCGCCAGGCGCATCATGGGAAGCTTGTGCGTTTCCACCATGGCGGCCAGTCCAACCGCATTGCCGAGTGCGTACTCTCCTGCAAGGCTTCCGAGAACTTTCTGCGGCTTGAAGGTATCGACAGCGAGGATGTCCCGCACCGTTATGACATGAACCGGCTGATCCGTGAGTTCAGCCATGACCTTTCGCACCTGCTCAAACATTCCGCCAACATTGGTGCCGGGTTCCCCCTGAATCTCCACCAGAGGAGAAATCTCCCGGGCCTTTTCCATGATGGCCTCTGCGCCTTCTTCCACCTGAACCTCCACCCGGCGATGCCGGCCAATCAGTACCAGCTTGCCGGCCGGGATGCTGCGCTCCTGGATGTCCCCCTTTGGGGTCTTGATAACTACCGCGCTGCGAATTCCCATGAGGGCACGGGCAATGGGGACGATTCTACGCGTTTCTTCAGGGTCGAGGTCAAAGAGGGTAGCAATATCAAAGGGGTTGGAAAGCTTGTCGATCGTCCTGCCTGGCGCAGCAACTTCTACTGCCCCGGGCATCCCAAGGGGAACCATGTCAATGAACTCGACTTCATCAACAATTGGGATACGCGTCGCGAGGCGGTTGGCAACCAGGACGCCATCGTCATTTTGCAGGATGGCCCCGGCGATCTGCGCACCACCCGCCATAGCGCGGTTGAGCTGTGCAGCCACTTGCTGGAAATCCAGATTGCCGGGCACAACAACGATGCATGGGGCCCCGGCCCCCTTCGACTTGAGAGATTCCAATGAGACCGTAACCCCCGTGCCAAGTCCCTCTCCTCCCGGCGTTCCGGGGTTGTGGCCGATCATGGCCGATTCGGTGATGACCGTTTCAGTGATGGTCTCCATGGCTACATCGCCAATCACTGGTGTTGCTTCGTTGAGCAGGATAAGGGACATATCGTTGCGTCTCAGGCGAAGAGGTTTCAGAGCCGTATCGAGGCATTCGATCACTCCCATGGAGTTTTGGATGGTGCCTTTGATGCCGATGGTTCTTACCGTGGCACTGGAGAGGAAATTTGCTTTCCCCTCCGGGCTGACCGCTGCGATAGCGACCTCCGTCGTATTGTTACCGACATCCACCCCGGCGATATAGACCATGGACCGACGGCTCCCTCAAATGCGGTTGCTTTTAAAAGCCAGCTCGCGGCAAAACGTCTGCCCTCATGGGTTTGGTCTCAAATCGTTGCCCATGGAACAAATGCTAATCGCGTTTCAACCGGCGCCGCTTTTCATACACTTCCGCCGCCTCGCGAACCAGAGCCGCACAAGCGCGCGCCTGGTATTGTGTTTCGAGTTCGCCGGCAATGTCGAGCAACTCTTTCTTGGTGGAGCGGTAAGGCCGCAAAGCCTCGTAGATTTCCAGGATCCGTTCGTCAGAAATCCGAGTCATTTCCGCAGACCTGCGGATATTGCCCGCAAGCTGCGGCCTCCCGACAGCTTCGGCAATTTGCGCCTGATATTCAAGAGTTTCGGGGCGAATCTTGATGTCGTTGAAGCTGATCTTTCCGGTTTCCGCTTTATCCAGAGAGATCTCTTCAAGACTGAGCCCCGTGGCTGTCCGGACCAGATCGGGCCTTTTTTGGGCAAGCGGATAATCGGTCCCGGGGTCAAGCCCTTTGCGTGAAGACGCCGCAGATTGCGCGGTATCTGCGCTCAAAACAGCCATGACCCGCTTGACGGCCTCTTCGATCAAATCGGATGAAGCTTCGACGCCTTTGCTCCGAGCCATTCGCTCTACCAGTTTGGATATTTGGTCATCGCTCATGGTGCGCCTTTCCTGACAAATGGTTGCTCAATGGTGATTCAAACGATCAGCCATTAGCGGCCGGCTGTTAATCTGAGAACAAAAGATCCAGGATTCGGAGTCGTGCAGCCGGCATGTAACAGCCACAATTTCTTAACCCGCTGAAGCCTCAGGCGATCTAGAGCTGGACTTTGACCTCCTCGGACGGCATATCGGGATTCACGAATTGAACCTCCTTGTTGTAGAGCAGTGCGGCCAGTCCCTGGTAGCGAGGCCTTGCCATGGGATCGTTTCGGATCGGTACCGGCTGCGGGCTTTGTCCTTTTGCGTACCTGGCGGCATTGCGTCCCATGGCGCGAAAGGTTTCCAGGTCCAACAGCGGGGACTGGGAAAAAAGCTCGAGGTTTTGCAGAGGTTTTAGATCCTTTTGATGGATGACCGAAGTCCCCCTGGACTGTATGCCGATTCCGATGCCCGAACCGCTCAGTTTGGCCGCCTCGTGGGACATGAATGCGACGTCGGCCGTGCGGTGAACTTTGATAAGCCGGGCCTTTAATCCCTCTTCCTCGATCCCGGCCATAATTTCCCTGAGGACCTGCCGGTGCGGAATACCGATGATGGTCTTGGTCATCGCTGTGCCAAACGCAGGCGGCATGGCCACCACGACTTCATTTTTGTCCATGCCCTGCTTCGCAGGCCCGATGAGCTTAAATTCAAGCGGCATCGAACCTTCACCGTCTGCACTGGCCGAGCGTCCATCACCTTCCATATCCCGCAGAACCTCAAGGATGATCTCTCTGATCATTTCTTCAGTGACTTTCATCTGCGTAGCCTCCTTGCATCAAGCCTAAATATCTTCAGGGCTGATGGCCTGCGGAATGTCTTTCAAGATTTCCCATCGCCTGCCTTCGAGACGGTATCCCGTACCCGGTCCCTGGTAGTCGTTGGGATCGTTGACGGCGCTCAACACATCGAAATTACCTTCAAGAATCGCGGAGGTATGGAGATAGTCGCCGGTAACCTTTTGTTTGAGGATGCCCAGGACCGCCTCGGCAACATCGCGAAAACCGTGTTTGGCAAGAGCGCGCACAACGTCAATACCATTGCCGCCCCGCTTCATGAATGCATCAATGGCGCTCAGGTCTTCGGTAACGTTGCGGTCAGGGACATCTTTAGAGCCATGCGCATAGGTTACCTCTTCGACTTCCTCGTCGGTTACGGGCGGCAGGCCCAACTCCTTGAAGACAGCCTGAATAGCTCTGGCGGCCTTGTTTCTGATCATGACAACGTCGTCTTCCTTAACCGGGATGCAACCCCCGTCTGTCTGGAGATCGCGCTGCAGCACCAGGTAGTCGTCATAGTCGTCACAATCATGGGTGGAACCGGCGAACATGTTGTCGTAGTTGGGCACAGCACTGTAGCCGGAGAAGATGAGGTCCGTACCGGGCAGAAACTGCATGAGCATGCGCGCCGTGTTGCGAATGGGCGAATGCGTGAAGGTCTGATCGTTTCCTGAAGCCACTTCGAGGTCCATCAACACAGTGGCCACGTTTTCCGCAAGAACGGCGCGAATACCGGATGGCACTGCGCCTGGAACTCCGATACAACTGATAGAGCCGTTCTGAAGACCCTGAACGCCTACGCCCTTGGCTACCATCACGCAGCGGATTTCCAGGTAGAGCATCGACTTGCCTTCGGCATATCCCATCTGTACCTCGGAACCGGTGCCGGAGGTAAAGCGCATCTTGAGTCCCCGCGATGCATAGGCTGAAGCCAAAAAGGCTTTCGACCAGGGCGTATCGTCGCCATCAACGAAGACCTGCTCGGTTCCATATACGGAAACCGTCTCGGCATATGCTGTGAGGCCACGCATGCCCATACTCAGTTCCAGGGCTTCCTCGACGGCGCACTGGGTGATTACGCCGGGCCGACCGGTTTGGGAGCCCACCAGAATGCACAGCGCATTCATCGGGGCGTAGCGTACGACCCCGACGGTAGTTTCCAGTTCGCTGAATCCGCGGAAGGCCGCTTCTGCGGCATCTGCGGCCAGCAGTGCCGGGTGGTCCTTCAAGTTGGTCACGTGGGCCTGGTTGGACGGTGTGCGCCGCGGCCGCAGTTTCTGCATCGCCATCATCAACTCTACCACGTTAAGCTTTTTGAGCACGTCCAGGATCTTGGCCGGGGTCATTCCAACCGAAAGGCGAACGATCTCGGAGCGCGGCACATTGATGTCCACAAGCATCCGGGCGAACTTGAGAGAATCCAGGGCCATAGCTTCCCGGGCAACCGAGGGATCGATACAGTGATCAGCGATCCACGTGTCGATCATATCGAAATCACTGCGAGGTTTTCCATCGAGTGCAACCACTTTGCCGTTCTGTATCTCGACTCCAGGTGTCGGGTCACTGGGGCTTTCCATAGCCACCAGGCCCACCTCGACCCATTCCTTGATGAAGCCGTCCTTGTTCACCGGACGTTGGGCCAGCACCTGAAAGCGTTTTTGTTTTCTGCTCATTGCAGCCCTCCCTCATCAGATGTAAGGTTGAGTGACAGGCTTGGCTTCCTGGCCCCATGCCGAAAGCAGTTTGATGCCCACTTCCCGTCCGGAGACAACAGCCTGTCGGACCGCGCCCGAATCGCCGGTTACCCAGATCATGACCTCGTTGGTGAGGCTCGTCCCCTTGGCGGGGGAAGCATAGCCCACCACTTCCACATCGGCCGCCTTGACCGCCGTATCGATCATGAGAACACCGATGACGGCCGGGGCCCCCAGAATAAGTCCGAAAGCCTTGCCTTCAGGTGTGTTGAATACGTGGGTCAAACACCTGCTGGCGCGCGCCGTGTACTGGAGTTCAAGGTGGCCCTGGTCGTTTGCGTAGACGTCACCGAAGTACTTGGGCAGCACCTCCAGAGTGACTTCCACGGCGCGGCGTGCATCCGAGACATCCTCTGCGCCGAAGATAATCAGATTCCCGTGTCCGGCTCCGCCCTTGCAATCCCTGGGCATTTGCACGGACAGGATATCCGTGTTGGTCGCTTTCACGGCTTCATCGGCGGCCATGATCTGCGGCCCCGCTCCGACACGGCCTCCTATAACACCAATTGAACGATACCTGTCTTCTATGCCCATCAACTTGTGAATGGCCGGATCAAGATTTGCCAGTACTATCCCCTGCGTATCTCCCAAACCCACGCCTACATATTCCGTCACCTGGACAAGGTCGGCACGAGAGGTCATCAGTGTTTGGCTGCTTTCCCGGGACTCCTTCGGATTTCCAGCAGGAGCAGATCCCACCCTCTTCATAACTTCCTGCATGACTTTGTTGATAAGTTCCTCTTGCATCGGATATCACCTCCCGGTTCCGTCCGATTAAGGACGAACGCTATTGAGCGGTTCATTCAGTTACCGGCAGTTGGGGTAAGATCTTCTCAACGTCCTGGTGAGGCCTTGGAATCACATGGACCGAAACTACTTCACCAACCTTCTGCGCAGCGGCGGCCCCTGCATCCGTGGCGGCCTTTACGGCGCCTACATCTCCTCTCACCATGGTGGTCACAAGACCCGCTCCTATCTTGACATAGCCCACCAATTGGACATTAGCCGCCTTGACCATGGCGTCCGAAGCTTCGATCATGGCGACGAGTCCTCTTGTTTCGATCAGTCCTAATGCTTCCTTGGTCATTGAAAATCCTCCTGTCTCCATATTCAATGCGTCTTAAGTAGTGAGCCCGGGGGCGGATGCGGGAGACCGCCCCCAGGGGCCATCGGTCAAGTACTCTTTGTGGCAACCTGTTCCTTTGGCTTGAACCATTCCGGGACTTTTAAAGCAGAGTATTGCCTCCTCCAAGCTCTTTCCATGACCGGAAGAAAAGCGCACCCTGGACCTACCGGCAACATTGGCCGCATATGATTTGAGTAGCGCATCCTTATTGCCTCCGGCATAGTAAAAGCCGGCCCATGCGGCGTAACCTCCCCAGGCAACGAGCCAGGCGATCCGGGTCGTGACTAAAAACCACAAGCCGCAGAGCACACCGATACTGAGGATACAGGCAGCAGCGCCACGATCATGTTCCCTTTTTGTATTCTTTGGCCAGGGCGTCAGCCGTCCAGATGGCAGCCTCGACCATGCCTGCAGTCACGTCGAAACATGTGGCATGAATAGTTTCGCCAGGAGCAGTTGTGGCCTCGGCGACCTTGCGGATTTCCTCCCGCGACGGATTGTGAATCCCAAGATCATCCAGGCAGATAGGCAATCCTACCTTCACGCAGAAATCCAGTACTTCTTCGACTTCATTCGACGGACGACCCTCCATGACCATCTGGGTGAGGGTCCCGAAAGCCACTTTCTGGCCGTGGAGTTTGTGATGGGATGCTTCCAGAACTGTAAACCCGTTGTGAACGGAATGGGCTCCTGCAAGGCCTCCGCTCTCAAACCCCAGGCCGCTCAGCAGCGTGTTGGCTTCCACAATGGCTTCCACGGCCGGAGTCACCATGTTCTTTTCAACGGCCAGTTTTGCCTGCAAACCGAATTCGAGCAAAGTGTCGTAGCACAGCCGGGCAAGTGTGTGAGCCGAGCGGAATGGAGGGCATCCGCCGGTGAGCACATTGGGCTTACAGCTCTTGAAGCAGGTATCGGCTTCCCAGAAAGTGGCGAGAGCATCTCCCATGCCGGACACCAGGAATTCGACCGGAGCTTGAGCAACAATGCCCGTATCCACCAATACGCAATCGGGATTTTTCGGCAGAACGAGATAGCGCTCGAAGACACCGTCATCGGTGTAAACCACTGCGAGTGCTGAGCACGGGGCATCGGTTGCGGCTATCGTGGGGACGACGACGACGGGTATTTTCATGTAGTGGGCTACAGCCTTGCCGGTATCGATGACCTTGCCGCCGCCGGCCGCGATAACCAGATCACATCCTGCCTTTTGTGCGACTCCCACCAGACGGTTGATCTCGTTGGTCGAGCATTCGCCGTTGAAGTGCTCCCGATGAAATGTAACTCCCTTCTCGGTAAGGCTTGCCTCAACTGCAGAGCCGACCGCCGACAAGGCCCTTTTCCCTCCCGTGAACAGGGCCTTGGTTCCAAGCCTGGCCGAATTCACACCGATCTCGTTGATAGCTCCCTCTCCCTGAACATAACGACTTGGCGCGATCAAAATCCGACTCATTGGAATCCTCCCTTGTGATCGGGTTGTGAAAATAAAGATAAACGCAGGTGAATTGCGCACTTTTCCCCGGTTTATCATCCTATGAGCGACATCCACGATGATGAAACCTCCTTCGCGGTGCAAATGTGCAAGTATTACCAGAGCTTCTCAGGGAAAGGCGGGAGGAGTGAGCAAACAACCGCAGTGAGCACGTTAGCTGAGTCTGCATTTAGAATGCTTTTCAAGCTCTTACATGGAAGAACAGCCTTTTAATCCACCGAACCATTAAACAGGAGGTAGTTTCAAGAGTAAATCCCCCAACAGAGGGAAAACCGATCCCTCAAAGGGGGGATTTTTAACATGGGGCTATCGAAGAGAAGGTGTCCGGCAGGCATTCCACCGAGAACAGACCAGCAGAACCGAACAAAGGCGCAAAACAAGCGAACATGGCTGCACAAAACAGGGACGGAAGGCTATGAAAGCAGTTTCTTCCTCATGGCAATCAGAGTGGCCTCAACCCGGTTTTTCACTTGCAGCTTCTGATAAATGCTTTTGATGTGACTCTTCACGGTTTCGATGCTGATGAAAAGAGCATCGGATATTTCCTTATTGCTTCGACCGTCGATGATCGCTTTCAGTATGTCTTTTTCCCGGTTAGTCAGCGCTATCGGCTCAACAGGTACTTCTGCATCGGCGCCGGTTTCGCCCTCCATGGCCAGGTTTACCAGGAACGGGGACACTATTTGCTTTCCTTCAAATACCGACCGGATGATTCTCACCAGGTCTGCAACCTCAACACACTTGAGCAGGTAACCGTCGGCCCCTGCTGACATGGCTTCATTTATGTATTTTTCGTCGTCATAGGTTGACAGCACGAGTATTTTCATCTCGGGTATGGCTTTGCGCAGAATGCGAATAGCGCGGATGCCTGAAATTCCAGGCATGTCCACATCAATCAAAGATAAATCGGGAGGATTGCCCTGGATCTTTTCAACCGCACTAAAACCATCGCTTGCCTCTCCGATGACCTTGAGCCCATCTTCCCGATCCAGGGCAATTCTCAAACCAATTCGAAACAGCGGGTGGTCGTCGGCAAGGAAAATGTTCATAACCTTTCACCTTTTCCCGTCATGACACATCGAAGGCTTCCAGCAGCCATCCAGGGGCTGTAAATGGAGGCCACCGGGACCGTACTCGTGCAATTCCATGAAATCCGACAGGCGCCGATACTCGACAGATCAATCGGCCGACTTGCTGCCATTGAAAGGCAGTGTAAACCAGAATCGGCATCCGTTCTGAACACCTCTCGCGCTATCCATCACAGGGGACTCGACCCATATCTGACCGCCGTGGGCCTCGATGGCTAACCTGCAGAAGGCGAGGCCAAGTCCCACTCCTTCTCTGGATGTCACTCCACTGGTTTTGAGGGTAAAGTACTTGTCGAAAATAGCCTGATGATACGCTTCGGGTATTCCGACGCCTTCATCTTCAACGCTCACCAGGACCCGGCCCTGCTGCCCGGCATGTATAAACGGAGCGTCTTGCGGCGGGACAGTCGAAGTCCGGTCCGAACTGTCATCGCCATTCCTTTGCCCCTGAATCCGGATGGCAATTTGGCCACCCTCGGGGCTGTACTTGATGGCGTTATCCAGCAGGTTGACGAATGTTCTGTAAATCCGACCCTGATCAACAGTTACCACGAGCGGAGCCGAGGAAGCCTCAACATGCACAGGGATGCGTTTTTCCCTGGTAAGTAATTCCATCTGCTTCAGGCTCTCCTCCACCACCCGTTGGATATCCACCTCAGTGCACCGCAACATCAACTTCCCGTTTTCATTGCGGTAAATATCGAGAATGTCGCTCACCATACCGAATAACTGATGACAGGTTACCAGTGCCAACTCCATGATATTCTTCTGATCCAGGTTGAGCGATCCGAGCGTCCCGCTTACAACGAGTTGCAGGGCTCTCTCCAAAGACAGGACAGGATTTCTCAAGTCGTGGGTGATCATGCCGATCAGGTCTTCTTTCATCCGCTCGAGTTTTTTCTCCTCGGAAATGTCCCGGATAACCCCCACGTAACCTGCCCTGTGTTCGTGCTCGTCATGAAGCCCCGAAAAGGATACCTGCACCGGAAATATCGAGCAGTCCGCCTTAATTGCCGTTAAATCGGCTCGCCAATTACTACCTGAATTTGACACAGCGTTCTTGAGGTAAGTGGATCGAGACCGTTCGTCGGCCAGGAGCTTATGGACGGGCTGACCGATAATTTGGTTCATTTGATATCCAAACATAGCGGCGCCTGCTTGATTGACCATGCTCACCGTATTGTCTGCGTCAGTCGAGATGATGCAATCGGAAACACTGTTGATAAGCCTGCAAAGGTAGCGCTGTGAGTTCTGCTGTGCGGTATGCTTCTGGATCGCCAGTTCACTTATCGTAACGGTGATCTCGGACATCAGATTGGCGATGTTTAGAAGTCTCTCGCGGCTCATCAGGGGAACCTTGGCAAGTTCGCGCAGATAACCCTCGATGTCTTCGATTTCGATCTCTTTGGCCCGCTGGATGGCCACTTCCGTATCGATCTGCTTCTCCAGGACCTGGCCGCAAAGAACCGTAGCCAGGTGATGCCCGTTTACGATCACCGGGGCTGCGCAATCGCTCAGGCCGCTGTTCAGGCATTGATAGCTAAAAGGCGCTTGACGGCGGGCTGATTCAAAACCTCCATACCGGTCACTTTCAAAGCATTTAGTCCTGCCTCCGGGGGTAGCGCGACAGTAATGAAGGCAAAATGGCGTGAAATGGTGGGGCACAGTGATTGGATGGCCGTCCGGGTAACTAATGATCGAGGCCACCCCGGCCACCTCCGTGAAAACCTGGAGAATTCGCTCCAGTTTCTCTCTGCTGACCAGGTCCAAAAGGTGAATCGGGCAACCCATAATTACATCCCCTATGAGAAGAGCCCACTGAATAATTTGAATTTTGCAGGAATAGACGGTCAGCGCAAAAAAATCGGCAGGCTGATAACCGGACGACGGAGGGAAGCCACCTGCCCGAAGCGTCCGAGACACTTACGCTGACATTGCGGCCGTTATGAGTCGTTGAGTACGCTCTTGCCCCTGATGTCACGCACGAATATCTATGCAGACAATCCCGTCGACGGCACCGATCCCCGGGGTCACTCAAAGGACAGGTGCAAGATATCCTGAGAGCTAACCAGGGCAGCGGATCCGCATGAGAGGTGGTTGGGTCAACGTCGGGGCAACTCGAGCTGCACCCTGATTAATCTTTGCTGATATCTTTACTGAAATTTGTTTCCAAGTCAATACATTTTTGTCTCAGCATTTTGTCCCTTATGTCGGGAATGAAGCGGCGGTCAGTGGAGGCAAAATAAACCTACGAGTACAGAGTGTCCTGAGTTAAAGATTCGCTACATAAGTCCTGAGGGAGAGGAGAGCGTGGATTCCGCGGGAGACCGCCGAGGGGAGCAATTGAACAGATGGGAGAGAACCGGAAGTTTGAGTTAATCCAGATCGCTGCGCCTCTGCGGCTGAACTTGAGAAGAATCAATCAACCTTTATTCGGTGGACTTTTTTCTTGCCGGCTTTGAGCAGGATGCCGCCATCTTTTAGATGCACGGTGCCGATGCGGAAGTCCATATCGTTTATGCGGTCTTCGTTGACATATGCGCCGCCCTGCCTGATCAGGCGGCGCGCGGCGCTCCTGGAGTCGCAAAGCTCGATTTCGGCAAGTAGTTCAAAGGCGGGGATTCCATCTTCAAGGCGTTGCTTTTGGACAATGGTGGTAGGGACGGCATCGGCCTTTTCGCGCGATACCCCGGGGATGTCGCTTGAAGGGAGCAGACCGGGCGGGCGCCGTCTTTCTCCAAAGACCGAGGATGCGGCCTCGAGCGCCGACCGCGCAGCTTCCCCGCCGTGGACAAGCTTTGTAACCTCAAAAGCCAGGATGGATTTGCAAACATTGAGGTCCTGACCCTCGAGGGCGCTCACAGCCTCGATTTCATTTATCGGAAGAAACGTATAGAGCTTGAGGAAACGCTCCACGTCACGGTCGTCCGTATTTATCCAGTACTGGTAGAAATCGAAGGGAGCGGTTTTCTCGGGGCTTAGCCATACGGCGCCGGCGGCCGTTTTCCCCATCTTGGCGCCCGCCGCTGTGGCAAGGAGCGGAAAAGTAAGGGCATGGGCGCTTTTGCGGAGCTTTCTGCGTATAAGTTCTATTCCAGCGACGATATTTCCCCACTGGTCGTCGCCGCCCATCTGCAGACAGCAGTCGCATTTTTGCGCCAGATAATAGAAATCGTATGCCTGGAGCAGCATATAATTGAATTCGATAAAATTGAGGCCGGTTTCGAGCCGGGCCTTATAGCTTTCGGCGGCGAGCATCCGGTTTACGCTGAAGTGCCTGCCGATATCACGCAAAAACTCGATGTAGCGAAGATCGACAAGCCAGTCGGCATTGTTTAGGAGCAGGGCCTTATCGTCGCCGAAATCCAGAAAGCGCGACAGTTGTTTTTTGAGGGCGGCAACATTCAACTGGATCTGCTCCAGCATCAGAAGCTGCCGCATTTCGGTCTTGCCGCTCGGGTCGCCCACAAGACCCGTGCCGCCCCCGACAAGAACTATCGGGCGATGGCCCTGGCGCTGCATATGGGCAAGAGCCATAATGGGAACGAGGCTTCCGACGTGCAGGCTGTCTGCGGTCGGGTCGAACCCGATATAGCACGAAGAAGGTTTGGACAAATACCGCTTGAGTTCGTCAACGTCTGTGGCCTGAGCCACAAAGCCGCGTTCGTTCAGGATGTCGAATACGTTCATGACCCTACTTCGCGTAATCCACGGCCCTCGTTTCCCGAATGACCGTAACTTTGATCTGTCCGGGATAGGTGAGCTCGCTCTCTATTTTCTTGGCGATGTCGCGGCTGAGCAAGACGACATCGGCGTCGCCAACGACATTGCTTTCGACGATAATTCGCAGTTCCCTGCCGGCCTGAATCGCATAAGCTTTGCTGATCCCGGTGAAAGAAGCCGCAATGCGCTCCAGGTCTTCGAGGCGCCTGACATATGTTTCCAGGAGTTCTTTTCGAGCGCCCGGTCGAGCCCCCGAGAGGGCGTCGGAGGCCTGGACGAGAACGGCGAGGACGTCATCGGCCGGAACATCCTCATGGTGAGCCGCTATGGCGTGTACGATTGCAGGGCTCTCTCCGTATCTTCTGGCAAGATCGGCCCCTATTGCAGCGTGAGGGCCTTCCATCTCGTGGTCCACAGCCTTTCCGATATCATGCAGAAGGCCCGCCCGCTTGGCGTGTTTTTCGTTGAGGCCGAGTTCGGCGGCCATTATCCCGCATAGAAAAGAGACCTCCCTCGAATGTTGGAGCACGTTCTGCGCATAGCTCGTGCGGAATTTCAACTTGCCGATCAGCTTTATGAGTTCCGGATTAATGGCATGAACACCCACATCGAAAGCCGCCTGCTCGCCGGCCTCGCGGATCGAGGTCTCTATTTCGACATTCACCTTCTCCACGATTTCTTCGATCCGCGCCGGATGAATCCTGCCGTCGGATATGAGTCTTTCCAGTGAAACCCTTGCCACTTCGCGCCGCACGGGGTTAAAACCCGACAGTATGACCGCTTCGGGGGTATCGTCGATGATCAGGTCCACACCGGTCGAGGCCTCGATGGCACGGATGTTTCTACCCTCCCTTCCTATGATGCGTCCCTTCATTTCTTCGTTAGGAAGGTTTACCACGGAGACCGTCTTTTCAGCCACGTAGTCGCCGGAGTATCTTTGGATCGCCAGCGATATAATGTCTTTGGCCTTTCTGTCCCCCATTTCACGCGCTTCGTTTTCGATCTTTTTGACAAGCAGGGCGGCATCGTGACGGGCTTCGTTCTCAACGGAGCGCAGCAACATCTCCTTGGCTTCCTGTGCAGACATTCCGCAGATGCCTTCAAGCCTTCTTCTTTGCTCCCTGAGTACTGTCTCCAAATCCTTTTCACGGCCCATCAGATCCTTTTCCTGCTGAGCCGCCTGCTTTTCACGCTTACCCAGGGCGGCTTCCTTCTTGTCGAGTGTTTCGACCTTACGATCGAGGTTTTCTTCTTTTTGCAGGATTCGCTTCTCGAGATTCTGGAATTCTTTCCTGCCTTCTTTGGACTCCTTCTCGAACTCCACTTTCATTTGGAAAAGGCTGTCTTTTGCTTGAAGGATAGCCTCTTTTTTGATTGTTTCAGCCTCTTTCTTTGCCTCGGCGACCATGTTTCGGGCATCGCTTTCAAATTTCCGGCGCTTTTTTTCCAGCCAGAAGAACCTGAGAAGGTACCCCAAGACCCCGCCTGCAATAAGTACAACAATGCATAACAATGCCAAGTAGATATAGCTCATTATTTCACCAATCATAGATAATGGGTCAGGGATGAAGGCAGGAGGAACTCCGGACCGCCGAAGGCCGTCTTGCAGCCGGAAAGAGGAGAGAAGACAAGAGGGGCACAGCCCCCGCTTTGTGCCGTGTTGGCAGGTGGTCTCGAACCATAAGGTTCAAGTGGGCGCCCTATGACTCCTTTAGGCTTTCAGCCGAAGCTGACCTGCACACCGGAGCCAGGCAGGGCTCCCGTTCAATGTATGTTGGCTCAGAAACATTCTGCCAATCACGAGCACAGCAGGGGCACAGCGCAAAAATTCCATCAGTCCGATTTATTCTTTCGGCTCTTCAATGCCGCACACCCCGATTATATTGCGGCAATCAAGCCGGAGTCAAAAATTTGTGGTATCTTTGTCGAATAATCCGGTAATGAATGACCGGTTAAGCCGCTCTCACCTCTTCCAGTTTCAAACGGTCCGAAGCGTTTTCCTCCACGCTCGCCAGTTTATGGCTAAACACCTTAACGGCCGCATGCTCTCGTTTTCTTCCTGCGGCCCTACATCGCGTTTCCGGCTCAAAATCTCCCCCTGTTCCCCAACCCCCTTCAGGAAAGGGGGGAGCATCAATGGCCGGCAAAGCGTCAACATCAGCGCCTGAAAGTATTTTAGTCAAAAAGTGCATTGACAGTCAAGAGAGAGATGAATTCTCCGGTATTTAGGCGGAAGACGAAAAAAAAGCCTTGGGAAAAAGCCTTAAAACAAAAAAGCCCCCCGGAACGAGGGGCTTTCACGTTGAGGTTCCAATACGCTACTGTCTTTCAGCGACCTTAAGGCGCGCTATTGCTCTCTGCAATGCAGCCTGGGCGCGCGTAAACTCGAACTTGTCTTTTGCGTCGCCAATCCGCCGTGCAGCCCTTTCCCGGGCGGCCTTTGCGCGGACAACATCTATGTCCGTCGCCGCCTCGGCCGCTGTGGCAAGAATGGTAACCCGATTGTTCAAGACCTCAGCGTAGCCTCCCATTATTGCGACATGCCGGGAAGCGGCGCCGACACGGAACCGAAGCTCTCCGATCTTGAGCTTGCAAAGGAATGGGATGTGACCGGGGAGGACGCCAAATTCGCCCAGCTCTCCAGGGGCCACGACAATGTCGACCGTTTCGCTTACAACTTTTTGCTCAGGTGTAACGATTTCCAGCAAAATTTTTTCGGCCATATAGTCACCTAAAATCCCCCCTACCCCTCTTTAGAAAAGGTGGCAGGGATCTAAAATCCCGCTAGGCTGCTGCGGCCATCTGTTTGGCCTTCTCAACCGCTTCCTCGATAGAGCCGACCATATAGAAAGCCTGCTCCGGAATATCGTCATGCTTACCTTCGCAGATTTCCTTGAACCCCCTGATGGTATCTTCCATCTTCACGTACTTGCCGGCAACGCCGGTGAAGGTTTCGGCGACGTTGAAGGGCTGTGAGAGGAAGCGCTGCATTTTTCTGGCCCTTGCGACGGTGAGTTTGTCCTCATCGGAAAGCTCGTCCATACCGAGAATGGCGATGATATCCTGCAGGTCCTTGTACTTCTGGAGAATCTGCTGTACTTCGCGCGCCGTGAAGTAGTGATCCGTGCCGAGAACATTGGGGTCGAGAATACGGGAGGTGGAGTCAAGCGGGTCCACCGCCGGGTAAATTCCGAGTTCGGCGATCTGTCGGGACAAAACGACCGTACCGTCAAGGTGGGCGAAGGTCGTGGCAGGCGCCGGGTCCGTGAGGTCGTCAGCCGGCACGTACACGCACTGTACCGAGGTGATCGATCCCTTGTTGGTCGAAGTGATTCGTTCCTGCAATTCACCGAGGTCGGTACCCAGGGTCGGCTGATAGCCAACGGCGGAAGGCATGCGGCCGAGCAGAGCGGAAACTTCGGCGCCCGCCTGGGTGAACCGGAAAATGTTGTCAATGAACAAAAGAACGTCCTGGCCTTCGACGTCGCGGAAATATTCGGCGACCGTAAGCCCGGAGAGCGCGACGCGCGCGCGGGCCCCCGGAGGCTCGGTCATCTGCCCGTAAACCAGACCCTGCGCGAGGAAGAACGCCGGAATCCTTCATTTCGTGATACAGGTCGTTTCCTTCACGGGTCCGCTCGCCAACGCCGGCAAAAACCGAGATACCGCCGTGCTGCATGGCTATGTTGTGGATCATCTCCATCATAACGACGGTTTTGCCGACGCCTGCGCCTCCGAACATGCCCATTTTGCCGCCGCGGGGAAACGGAACGAGCAGGTCGATAACCTTTACGCCGGTTTCGAGGACTTTGACCGAGGTATCCTGCTCGGTAAAAGCCGGCGCAGAGCGGTGAATAGGCATGTATGTATCGGTTTCGATCGGACCGAGCCCATCCACGGTCTTTCCCACGACGTTAATAACCCGACCGAGGACCGGTTTTCCAACCGGCATCATGATTTGTTTTCCGGAATCTTTTACCGTCATGCCGCGCACGAGGCCGTCGGTCAAATCCATCCCTATGGTGCGCACAACATTGTCACCCAGGTGCTGGGCCACTTCGAGCACGAGATTGTCTTCCTCGGAACTTATTCCCGGGTTGGTGACCAACAGGGCCGTCAAGAGCGCGGGGAGCTTTCCCTCTTCAAATTCGACGTCCACAACGTTTCCGATAACCTGTACGATTTTGCCCACATTCATGGGTCTCTATCCTCCTTTATTTCCTGAGGGCCTCGGCGCCTCCGACTATATCCATCAATTCCTTGGTAATGCCCGCCTGCCTCGCCTTGTTGTAGGTAAGAGTGAGAGTTCTGACCAGTTCCTTACAGTTGCTGGTCGCATTCTCCATGGCAGCCATACGCGCGGCGTGTTCACCCACGGATGTCTGGTACAAACTCTCCAAAACCTGGACATAGATATAATTTGGCAGCAGATCGGTCAGCAGTGCCTGATGAGAAGGCTCAAACAGGTACTCGAAGGCTTTTTCCCCCTCCTGCCGCCCGTCGGCGGAGATGGGAAGGAGCCTGACCAGCGAAGGCCGCTGCTTGCCAATGTTGATGAAGTGGCTGTAAAGTATGTAAACCTCGTCGGCTTCGCCCGTTTCAAACAGCTCGATCAGCTCGCTGCCCAATCGGCGGGCATCCTCGTAGGCGACCTTATTGAGCAATCCGATATAGCTTCCCCGGACTTTAACGGGCCGCCGCCTGAAGTAATCCCTGGCCTTTCTGCCCGCGTTTATGAGACTGACCGCGATGCCTTCGGCATTCCTGGCCTTGATAAACCTTTCGGCCGCCACTGTCAGGTTGGTATTGAAACTGCCGCAAAGACCCCGATCTGCGGTAACCAGCAGAAGCTCGACGGTTTTCACTTCCTCTTTGGGCGTCAGAAGCGCGTATTCACTGGTATCCTCCACCCCCGCCGCAAGCCGTCCGATGAACTCCCTGAACTTGAGCGCATAGGGGTGGAATTTTTCCATGTTCTGCTGAGCGCCGCGAAGTTTGGACGCGGCTACCATATTCATAGCCTTGGTGATCTGCGAGGTCTTCCTGACGGCTTCAATCTTTCTCTTTATGTCTCTTAGAGTTGCCATGTTTCATCTGTCCTCCGGTTGATTCCGAGGCCATCAAGCCTGGAAAACACCCGCAAATTCCTTCAGGGCCGCACTCATTTTCTCGTCAAGAGAATCGCCGATGATGTTCTTCTCTTTGATTTCGGCCAAAATCTCCGGGTATTTCCGCTCTATGAAAGCCAACATCTGCTGCTCGTACTGGCCGACTTTTTCAACCGGGATCGAATCAAGGAAACCCCTGGTGCCCGAATAGAGCGACATGACTTCTTTTTGCGCGGGCATGGGCTGATACTGGGGCTGCTTGAGCAGTTCGACAAGGCGCATACCCCTGTTCAACTGGGCCTGGGTGGATTTGTCGAGGTCGCTTCCGAACTTGGCGAAGGCCTCGAGTTCACGGTACTGGGCCAGTTCGAGGCGCAGCTTTCCGGCTACCTGCTTCATCGCCTTTGTCTGAGCGGCGCCGCCGACGCGCGAGACAGAGAGGCCGACGTTAATGGCCGGGCGCACACCGGCGAAGAAAAGACCGGGTTCGAGATAAATCTGGCCGTCGGTAATCGAAATGACGTTCGTCGGGATATAGGCGGAAACGTCGCCGGCCTGGGTCTCGATGACGGGCAAGCCCGTGAGCGAGCCGCCTCCGAGTTCCTTATTGAGCTTGGAGGAGCGCTCGAGAAGTCTCGAGTGGTTGTAGAAAATATCGCCGGGATATGCTTCGCGGGCAGGCGGACGGCGCAACAGCAGGGAAACCTGCCGGTAAGCGGTAGCCTGTTTGGACAGATCATCGTAGATGATGAGGGCATGTCCGCCTCTGTCCCGATAGTACTCACCCATAGCCGTTCCGGCATACGGTGCGATGAATTGCAGCGCGGCCGGGTCGCTGGCACAGGCGGTGACAACGATCGTATAATCCATCGCGCCGTGCTTGCGAAGCGTTTCGACAACCTGGGCGACGGTGGATTTTTTCTGGCCGATCGCAACGTAGATACAGATTATCCCGCTATCTTTCTGATTGATTATAGCGTCGACCGCGATAGCGGTCTTGCCGATCTGCCGGTCACCGATGATAAGTTCGCGCTGACCGCGGCCAATCGGAGTCATTGCGTCGATTGCCTTGAGGCCGGTGTACATCGGCTCGTTAACGGACTGCCTTGCGATAACGCCCGGGGCGATGACCTCGATTCTGCGGAATTCGGTTGCCGCGATGGGGCCTTTACCATCCAGAGGGTTTCCAACAGAGTCTATGACCCGGCCCAGCACCGCATCGCCAACCGGAACTTCAGCGATACGACCGGTCCGCCTCACCTCGTCGCCCTCTTTTATGTGGAAATCTTCGCCCATGATGGCCACGCCCACATTGTCCTCTTCAAGGTTGAGAGCCAGCCCGAAGATGTTTCCGTGCGCCGTAGGGAACTCAAGCAATTCCATGGACATGCATTTTTCGACCCCGTAAACGCGGGCGATACCATCGCCTACGGAGAGCACCCGTCCGGTCTCGCTGAGATCGACCTTCTTCTCGTAATCCTTGATCTGCTCTCTGATGATTTGGCTGATTTCTTCCGCTCTGATTTCCATTTATCCTGCCGCACCCCTCTTCAAAGATTCTTTAAAATTTGTCAACTGACGCTTTACGCTGCCATCTAAGACAAGATCGCCTATCTGGGCAAAAACTCCCCCAAGCAGCGAGGCGTCCTGCTCAAATTCGACGACAATCCTGTGTCCGATTTTTTTCTCCAAAGCCGCAGCAATCTCTTCGATCTGGGCGCCATCCAACTTGACGGCCGCTTTGACCTTCGCCCTCGAGATGCCGGAATATTCGTCTATTAACCTGTGGTAGTAGTCAACAATTTCGGGCAGGTGCTGTATGCGCTTTTTGTCGACCAGAAGATTGAGAAAGCTGGTCATGATCGGCGAGAGTTCCAACTGGGCGGCCACCCTCTGAAACAGAGTCTTTTTTACGCCTTCCGGATAAAGAGGGTTCCGCAGAGCGTTACCGAGATCAGGGAAATCTTTGAGGACTTGATTAAAGCCGTCCAGCTCAGTTCCATACCGTTCGATCGCCTTTTCTTCCCGGGCGAGATTGAACAGGGCCCTCGAATAACGTTTTGCAATAACTTGATTTTTCACTTCGCCTCCACCACCTTGGTCATGAATTCACTAAGAAGCCGTTGCTGATCTTCAGCCTTTATTTTCTTCCGGATAAGATCCTGTGCGGCGGCTACGGACAGCTCGGCGACTTCGTCCTTAAGACTGTCGCGAGCAGCCTGGAGATCTTGCTGAATGGCGATCTGAGACTGCTGCTGAATGTAGTCGGCCTCCCGGTGGGCAGCCTCAATGATTTTTTTCTTTTCGGCTTCGCCTTCAGCAATGAGTCCATCAACAATTCTTCTCGTTTCCTCTTCCAGCGAGGCGAGCCTGGTCTGTACCCGCGCATGTTCGGATTTGGCCTCAGCGGTCTTGGCCTCCAGTTCTGCAAGCAAACGTTGAATTTCTTCCCTGCGCGAGTTGAGGAAGTTGGCGACAGGCTTTCTGAGAAGTTTTACCAGGATCCCAACCACGATAACAATGGCAACCGTGCGGTATGCAAAGTCGGTCCAGTTCAGGTGGTGGCCCCCACCTTCGGCCTCCGAGGCCAAAGCGTTGCTCAGCCACGCAAAATTGAGCGCTATCCCAAAAAGAGGCGCAAAGTGCCTGGATCTCATCATCTTTGCTCTTAGACTCGCATGCATTTAAATCTTCCTCCCCAGAATCTTCTGCGCCAGATCGACAGAAAAGGTCTTCACCTGCTGCTTGAGCTCTTTTCGAGCCGCCGCTATATCGTCTTGAATCTTTTCGCGCAGTTCCCGGAGCTTTGAGGCCGTCTGCTCCGAAATCTCGCGCAACAGTTCTTTTTCCTGTTCATAGCCCGCGACCTTGAGTTCCTGAATCCTCTGAGCCCCGGTTCTCCTGGCATCCTGGAGCCCTCGGTCATATTCGACAAGCGCGGCCCGGGCCTGTGCTTCCAGGCTCTCGATACCTTTCTGGCTGTCCAAAATCAGCTTCTTTCTCTGCGCCACTATCCGCCGAATCGGGCGGTATAGAACAAAGTTCATCAGAACGAGAAAGACCAGGAAATTGACCATCTGGATAAAAAGCGTGATATTAATCTCGATCATTTAAATGCACCCTCCAAGTTGACTGCCTGCAAAAACAAAAAATCACAAGCACATTTTGGGCATGCCTGCTCTGAAACACAGATAGCTCAAAAGGTCAACACTGACGTTTCAAACCGATACCGGAGTTAGAGCATGGGCGAGCTTAGTAGCACAGGTCAAGCACATTGGCAAGCGAAAAGCAAGGGGAATTGGAATTAAGAGCGGAGCGAGATTGCGAACACCTTCACAATTGGTGCGGTTTTTAGGGCGTTTGGAACACGTAGCGACGCATGCTCACATTTTCTATGAGTCCTATGGCCAGGCACAGGGTAATGAGCGACGAGCCGCCATAACTTACGAAAGGAAGGGTAATTCCCACCACGGGAAGCAGTCCGATCACCATGCCGATGTTGATGAACGACTGCCAGAGGATGAGCGCACTCATTCCGATCACAACCAGGGAACCAAACCTGTCCCGCGATCTTGTGGCAACCCTGAGTGTAAGAAAGATAAGCAGGCAGAACAAAAGAATGAGAGCGGCGCACCCCACAAAACCCCATTCTTCGGCCCAGACTGAAAAGATGAAATCAGTATGTTTTTCCGGCAAGAAATGGAGCTTGGTTTGGGTCCCGTTAAGGAAGCCTTTTCCCCAGAGCATTCCTGAACCTATGGCTATTTTTGATTGCCTGATATGGTATCCGGCGCCAAGGGGATCGAGATCGGGCCTGAGGAGAATGAGGATGCGCCGTTTCTGATAAGGTTTAAGGACATGTTCCCACACGGGCACGATGAGGGGTATGACGGTCAAGGTCAAAACGGCGAGGTATTTCCAGCGGAGGCCCACAAAAAGGATCATCGTGGTTGCAATGGCCATCAGGGAGATTGCAGTGCCAAGATCGGGTTCGGCAAGAACCAGCATGACCGGTAAGACGACATAGGCCACGGGAGGGATCAATTTTTTTATGCCCGGGAAGCTGGTTACTTCCTGTGATGAAAAATAGTGGGCCAACTGGATCACTATAATCACCTTCATAAATTCGGAGGGCTGGAACTGAAAGCCCGCGATTTCCAACCACCGTTTCGAGCCATGCACCTCCTTTCCCATCGCGAGGACCATTACAAGAATAAGCAGAGCCAAACCATAGAGCCAGGGGCTCGAGGGTCCTGAGCCGCTGATAATTGACAAAAAGAGAGGCGCCCATGACAGCAAAACCAATGGCGAGCCATACGAGCTGCCTTATGAACAGGTTGTTCGTGGGCCGGGCTTGAATCTGAGGATAGAGGGCGCTGTAGATGCTGAGCAATCCTATGCACATAATCGCCAGCAAAGCCCAGATTATGGACCAATCAAAATTTTCGATCAGGCGCCTGTCCATCATAACGAATGATTTATTTCTCCGTGTTTTTCAAATAAGCCTGAATGACCTTCTGAGCCAGAGGGGCTGCAACCGAAGCCCCGTGGCCGCCGTGTTCGACGATTACTGCGACGCATATCCTGGGGTCCGAAGTGGGCGCATAGCCAACGAACCATGCGTGGTCCCTGTCTTTGGACTTGGTCAGCTTTTCGAGCAGTTTCCTATTGGCCCCCTGGGCCACGTGGACGACCTGTGCGGTACCGGTTTTGCCCGCAATATGAATGAGCGGGTCCATTATCAGATGCCCTGTTCCCCTCGGGTCTTCTACAACGCCCGCCAAAGCCTTCTTCACCAG
Organism: uncultured delta proteobacterium; assembly: GCA_963805125.1. Lineage (GTDB taxonomy): Bacteria > Desulfobacterota > Syntrophobacteria > Syntrophobacterales > Syntrophobacteraceae > SbD1. The sequence goes on from CAWDTD010000009.1 coordinate 120,114, forward strand.
ATCGAACCAGCGTTGCTCGATTGGGATATTGCGCTTCAACCGGGGTTTGATTTCGTCTATTTCATTTGCGGAGCTGCCCTCTATTCTTTTCACGACGTAGGGCACCCAGAGTTTCCCGTCGTTGGCGATCGCAGCGTAACCCATAGCCATCTGGAGTGGAGTGGCCAGGTCAAATCCCTGCCCAATGGATATGGAGATAGTTTCACCCCTCTGCCATGGGATGCCGGTGGTCTGTTTTTTCCACCAGGAGGTAGGGACGAGCCCCGGGTGCTCGCCCTGGAGTCCTATGCCGGTCCTTTCCCCAAGCCCGAACATTGTCACATACTGAGCTAATCGATCGACGCCCAATTTGAGGCCTGTCTGGTAAAAGAAGACGTCGCAGCTTTCAATTATGGCCCTTTCCACCGCAACGGAGCCGTGACCGTGCTCCTTCCAGCAACGGTACCTGCGATCGGCGAACTGAAGGTAACCGGGACAATTGAAGGTGGAGGTCGGGTTAATGACACCTTCATTGAGCGCCGCAAGAGCTACGAAGGGCTTGTAGGTGGACCCGGGCGGATAAGCAGCCCCGCTGCCCCGGTTCAGCAGAGGATGACTCGGATCGTTTCTCAGCGCAAGCCATTCATCCTTGGTCAATCCCCTGATGAACTTTTCCTGATCGAAAGAAGGGCTGCAGGCGAAAGCCAGGACCGCTCCGTCAGTGGGGTCTACAGCCACGATTGCGCCGGTTTTGCCCTCGAGCATGGACTCGGCTGTTTTCTGGAGGTCCATATCCAGCGTGAGCCACAAGTTCCGGCCCGCAATGGGCAGATCTTCTTCGAGCAGGCGGACTCTTCTGCCGGCGGCATCGACTTCGAGCTGCCGCCCTCCCCTGCTCCCGTGGAGGTACTCTTCGAATGCGCTTTCGATTCCGACTTTGCCAATGTCCTCCCCGGGGTAATATCCCTGATATTTTTCGCTCCTGAGTTCGGCTTCGGTGATCTCGCTCAGATACCCGACCAGGTGCGCGGCCATTCCGTTCCATTTGTATTCCCGCTTGGGTTCGAGCTGAATAAACACGCCCGGAAGCCTGATACGCTGGGCCTCGATCCTGGCAAGGCAATCTCTGTCAAGGTCTGAAGCCAGGCGCAAGGGAACGAATTTCGGGGTCGTCTTGTTGGCTTCGATAATCGAGAAAAACTCATCGGGATTGCGCTCGCACAGGCGGGCCAGCTCATTTATCGTCCCCTCCAGGTCAGAGATGTCCTCCCGGATGATCACAAGATGGTACGCCGGGCGGTTCTCGACAATCGGCACCCCGTTGCGGTCGAATATTATTCCGCGCGGCGCGGCGATTTCCTCAACCCTGATCCTGTTGTTCTCGGATTGAAACCTGTAGGATTGGCCCAGGATCACCTGAAGATGCCAAAGCTGAACCAGATAGATCATCGTTATCAGCACCACCACGGCGCAGAACAGTATGTACTGTTTCTGGACAGAGACCGCTTCCGAGCTTTCCCAGTTTATGAGCTTGAGTCCGTCAAGTTTGTCGCCTTTGGTTTCCATCTGTTTTGATGTCCGGAGGATCAAGCCGCTAAAACTCATTTCGCGGGTTCAGCATCGGATAAATTAAAAAGGGCGCGGCCGCAGCCGAAAGAATCGTTCGAACGCCCAGGCCGATCCACATCGAAGTGAGCACAGACACGTCGGTAGATGAGTAGGATAAATAGAACCCAAGCGCAACGGACTGGCCAAGGGCACAGAGTCCGACCAAACCCATCTGATAGGCAGGATTGCGCCAGTCGAACCTCTCCGATGCCATGTTGACCAGGCAGACGGTGACCATAAAGGAGCCAACATGCAGGCCCCAGAACTCCCCTGAAAAATTATCCACTACGAATCCCCATAAGCCGGCCCAGAGCAGGCCGACCAGGGGAGACCATTCAACCGCGAACGCGAACATGAGCGGGAGAAGCAGATCGACCCGCAGAGCGGGATAGGGCAGCCGCTGGATGAGATGGGCCTGGAGTCCGAGCATAAAGAAGCCGTAAAGCGTGAACTTGATAATCTTTCCACCAGGAATGCCGTGGGTAAGGGGGCCGGAGGCAATCATTTTCAATCCACCCTGGGTTCCGCCAGGCCCTGAGGCTCGGTTTGAGATTTTTCAGGCGGCCTGTTCCGGGGCTTAGTCTGCCCTTGAGGCTTCGATTTGGCATTGGTCTGAGGAGGCTTGATATGAGTTTTTGCCTTGGAAGTAATCAGGGCAGGCGGCTTTGCCAAAGGCTTGGCCAGGGGTTTGGCCACAGGCTTTGTTGCAGGACCTGCCTGAGGGTACACCGAAGGCCTTGTCGGAGTCTGAGGTGGGGCCTCAGGCTGCGCGGCAGCAGGCCGGTCCTGTTCATCGACATCGGGCCCAACTGCGCTGTGCTTTATTATGAGCACCTCCTCGAGCACGCTCAACCTAACAAGCGGTTTGACATCTATTTTCTGAAAAAGATCGACCGGATCTTTATAGGCGGCATGCACGACGCCCAGCCGCAGCCCCTTGGGATAAATGCCGTCTTTGCCGGAAGTGATCACGAGGTCGCCTTCCTTTATATCGAGGTTGCCGCGAATATATTTCAAGAGGCATCCGTTAGCGTCTTTGCCGCAGAGAATACCTCGCACACGATTGCGCTGGTCGATGGCGTCAACGGCGCTGCCCTGATCGGTTATCAGCAAGACCCGGCAATGGCGGTCAGATACGTCCAGAACTCGTCCAATCACCCCTTCGTCGTTTACGACAGGCATATCGGGAGCTACTCCGTCCCGGAATCCCTTATCGACCATCAGTGTTTGAAACCAGCCGGTCAGGTCGTGCACTATGACCTGTGCGGGGATCGTTTCAACCATTGTGGACGTTTTGAAATCGAGCAGCCGTCTGAGCCGCTGGTTTTCAATATAAGCCTCCTGGTAAGAGGCTACCTTGCCTTGCAGGCCGACAATTTCTTTTTTCAGCGATTCATTTTCACCGCGCAGATTTTTAAACCAGATGTAATTTTTAAAGAAGTCTTCAGAAGCGGAAAACACTCTGCCGAACAACCGGATCGGAGGGCTCACCGTTTCCGTGACGGATCGCTGCAAGACATCCATTTCACTGGAAGTTCGGAAATTCAGGGAAAAAATATACAAAAAGGCACTGATAAACACGAGAATCAGGAGTGCGCCACGCAACCGGCGAAGCCAAACGCTCGTATTGAGGAATTCCATATCCGGCACTTCGATGTTGAAGAATGAAAGCCTGGCCCGATGCGCTGAGCCGGGCTTTGTTTATCAGGATAGCACGTCCTTTAAGATTGCAATATCGTCCAAAGCCTTACCGGAACCGAGCACAACAGTAGAGAGGGGGTCCTCTGTGAGCATTATCGGCAATCCCGTCTGAAGTATGAGGAAGTGATCGAGGTTTTTGAGAAGCGCTCCTCCACCGGTCAAGACGATCCCGCGGTCCACGATGTCGCCTGCCAATTCGGGAGGCGTCTGTTCGAGAGCAACTTTTATGGTCTCGAGGATGGAATCGATTTGTTCCTGGATCGATTCCCGGATTTCATCCGAATTGACCTCAACAGTTTTGGGAATCCCCGTTACGAGGTCACGGCCCTTTATCATCATAGTTTCGGTTTCACCAAGAGGATAAGCATTCCCGATGGTGGTCTTTATAAGTTCGGCGGTTCTTTCACCTATGAGCAGATTATACTTGCGTTTAATGTGCTGGAGAATGTCCTGATCCATCTTGTCACCGCCAACGCGCACCGACCGGCTGTAAACTATGCCCGCAAGCGAGATGATAGCGACTTCGGTTGTTCCTCCACCTATGTCCACGACCATATTGCAAACCGGCTCGGTTATGGGGAGTCCAGCCCCGATTGCGGCCGCCATAGGCTCTTCTATCAGGTATACCTCATGGGCGCCCGCGGATTGCGCCGACTCGCGGACAGCTCTTTTTTCGACCTGCGTCACACCCGAGGGGATACAGATTATGACTCTTGGCCTTATAAGGGCGCGCCTGTTGTGCACTTTGCGTATGAAGTACCTCAGCATTGCCTCGGCTACTTCAAAATCCGCAATAACGCCATCTTTCATGGGCCTGATCGCAGTGATATTGCCGGGGGTCTTGCCGAGCATCATCTTGGCGTCTTTTCCCACAGCCACGACCTTGTTGGCGCCGCGCTCATCCCTTCGAACCGCAACGACCGATGGTTCGGTCAGCACTATGCCCTTACCCCGCACGTAAACAAGCGTATTGGCAGTCCCGAGGTCTATTGCGAGATCATTCGAGAAAAGACCCAGTATTCTGTTGAGGAACATCCCTTATATTTCTCCTTTCGATTCGATGCAATTTTGAAGGTTTCTCTTAATAACATGTGAATCTGCTATCCGCAATGGCAAACAGCAAGGAATGGGGCGCACGGGGATAATTAGCCCAAACGGGGAGCAAAAGCCTGAAAATTCTCAAATCTCCGATTGATGCAGCTCATGGAGTGGGCGGCTTTTCCGGGAACGGGGTTTTTTGATCATTGACAGAGGTGGAAGATTTCGATTAAATTTAAACTTTTGTATATGCCGGATCGCTTCAGAGGGCTTTGCGCGCACTTCCTGCTTTGATCGGGCGCGGGGGAATATAGTTAGTTTCCGTCCGGAAAGGGCCCTTTCCCGCCCCCGGATCAGAGCCTGCCCCGGAAGTGGGCTTTATCCGGGGTCCGGGGCAGGCTTGGCAGGCTCTGGCGGTGTCAATCTTCGGGTCTGCTTTGTGCGGCGTACCGGTGTACGCCTCCGCGCAAACCCTCCCTGCGGCAGGCTCAGGGCAAGCTCTTTGCTTGCCGGGACGAAAATCTTCCGGCTAAAGCCGGTAAGAGGAATGACCAAATTAAGCCTCCTTTCCGAATCGGAAACCGTCAGTGTCTCATCCGGAGTTTCCGGGGAACCGGTTGGGACAGGGCTGTCGACAATGAGCGGTCGGCCTCCGCGCTCCGCGAGGCACATGGTTAAAGGGAGGCCCGCGAAAGGCGCCTCAATTTTTGAAGCGCCTCGATGCGCGCCGAGCGGCATGTTCCTCCCGGCCCACTTCACTTCTATCTTACGGGGAAGTTTTTATGTCCAAGAGAACATTTCAACCAAGCAACCTGAAGAGAAAACGCACTCACGGCTTCCTTGAGAGAATGGCGACCAAGGCTGGACGCGATGTACTGAAGCGGCGGCGCGCAAAGGGGAGAAAACGCCTGTCGGTTTGAGACGGGATGGGCTTCCGGAATCTTCGGATGAGGAATCTTTGAGGGGCAATTACAGTTTACGGCCTCATGAAAGAATTCGTTGCTCCGCCGGTTTCCAGCGCGTCAAAAGAGCGGGAAAACGCGCGAAAACCCCCCATTTCGGTCTAAATTTCATTCCAAACGGTCTTGCATATCATCGATTGGGCCTTATTGTGCAAAAGCGGTTCTGGCCTGCGGCAAGGCGCAACCGCATCAAGAGGGTCATTCGTGAGTGGTTCAGGCTGAACAAGGACCGAATTCCACAACCGGGAAAAGACATCGTCGTAATTGCCCGCCCTGGAGCGGAAAAACTCGCACCGAAAGACCTCCTTGGGGAGTTCTCAACGGTTTTCGATAAACAGGAAAATAACTGATGATCCGGTCGATATTTCTGGGTCTGATTCGATCATATCAATTTTTGATCTCGCCGCTGTTTCCCCGGGCCTGCCGCTTTTCGCCGAACTGTTCACAGTATGCCCACGATGCAATCAGGATGCACGGCATTTGGAAGGGAATTTACCTGGGGCTCAGACGCATTCTGCGCTGTCATCCTTTCAACCCGGGGGGCTATGACCCTGTGCCGGGGAAGGCAAAAGTAAAAAGGCAAAGGGCAAAAGGGTAAAGGGTAAAGGTTTTTACTTTTTACTTTTTTACTTTTCATTTTTTAGTGGAGACTTCCTGAATGGATTCAAAAGCTCTTTTGGCAATAGTATTATCATTTCTGCTTTTTCTGGTTTGGCATTTTTATTTCGGTCCCACCCAGACTCCCGCACCCCGGCAAGAGCAGGCCGCCACCACTCCGACTCAGCCCCAAACGCCGCCGCCGGCCCCGGCCGCGCCCCTTCCACAGGCACCCCCGCCGAAGGTGGATCTTTCGGCCCAGAAAACCTGGTCGATCATGGATTCGCTCTACAGGATGAAGATCATTGCCCAGGGAGCGCGCGAGAGTTCTTTCGAACTCCTTCAGTTCAGGGAGACTCTCAACCCCGATTCTCCTCCGATGCAAATGATTCGTGATATCGGATACTACCTTCCACTGGATGTTGAACTGCTTTCTCATATGAATTGGGATCTCAGCAGGCGGCCTTTTTCGAGCGATGCGCCCACCGAACTGAAGGTTGCTCCGGGAGAGCCTCCCAGAAGCATCCCGTTTCAAACCGAGATTCCGGGAAAAGTTCGCGTGACAAAGATTTTCACGGTGAGACCCGATTCCTACGCCATGGATCTGGAAATTCAGATTCAGAACCTTTCGGCAGAAAGACTTTCCGACCAGATGGGGATCAACTTTTATTTCAAGCCATATTTTGAACTTGCGCACACGGCCTACAACCGATCGAAGCTGACTTTCTCGGCCAACGGGTCCAATCATGATCTTCAGCCCAAAGACTTTGCAAAGCCCGAGGCAATTCCCAAGCCTCCTTACGACTGGGTGGGATATCAGGATAACTTTTTCATCCAGGCATTGATCCCGCTGACACAGGGCGGCTACCAGGTAATCCCCAGTGAAGTGACCGATGAGACCCAAAAGAGTGAAATCACCAGGGTGGTTTACCTGACAGACAAGTTCGATATCGAGCCCAACGAGTCCAAGTCGTTCAAGCTCAGGCTCTACAACGGCCCCAAGGAAATAGCCACACTGAAACTGGCCGGCCATGACCTTTCCGCCGCAGTTGATTACGGCTGGTTTACTTTTCTGGCAAAACCACTCATGGTAGTGCTCCGGTGGTTTTATTCATACACGCATAATTACGGGGTTGCCATTATTCTTCTGACAATCATCATCAAGATAATTTTCTGGCCTCTGACGCAGAAAAGCTACACTTCGATGCAGAAGATGAAAAAGGTTCAGCCCAAGATTTCGCAAATCCGGGAAAAATACAAGGATGATCGTGAGAAGCTCAACCAGGAGCTGATGCAGGTCTACAAGACCCATAAAGTGAATCCGATGGGCGGATGCCTGCCGATGGCGCTACAAATACCGGTTTTTTTCGCTCTCTATCGCATGTTGAACTCGGCGGTCGAGCTCCGGCATCAGCCGTTCATGCTCTGGATTCAGGATCTCACCGCTCCCGACCGGCTGAAGATGGGGTTTTCAATCAATTTCAGCGGCGTGCCAATTCTGGGGTCGATGATTGGCAATTTAGACGGGCTGCCGGTTTTGACAATCCTTATGGGCATAACGATGTTCCTACAGCAAAAAATGACGCCCACTTCAGGAGATCCCCGCCAGGAAAAGATAATGCTCCTGATGCCGATCATCTTTACCTTTTTCTTTATCAACTTCCCGGCAGGTCTTGTGCTATACTGGTTGGTAAACAATCTTCTCTCTATTGCGCAGCAATACTGGATAAATCGTCATGCCAGCGCTTAGGTTGTTGTCTCTCCGCAAACCATCTTATACTTTTCCCGTGAATGACGGAGGAGAGCATGTCCACACTTGAATTCGAAGAAAAATCAGTCGAGGACGCAATAGACCTCGCATGCAGGCAATTGAAGCTTCCACGCGAGAAGCTCGAAATCGAGGTTATTTCGAAGGGTTCTTCGGGAATTTTCGGGATTGTGGGAACCAGAAGGGCTAAAATCCGCGTAACCACGAAAGTTTCTCCTATCGGACTTACGGCCGAGAAGGCGAAGGAAGTTTTAGACGAGATACTCAAGCATATTGATTTGCCGATGGTCGTCGAATGCGAGGCAAAAGAGGGATACTACTACCTGAACATCATCAGCAACGGTTCGGGGTTGCTTATCGGCAAACGGGGCAAGACGCTCAATGCGCTGCAGTTCCTGGTATCCAAGATAGTCAGCAGGCAGACCGGAGAAAACGTTTCCATCGCAGTAGACACCGAAAACTACCGTTCCAAGCGTGAGTTAAGCCTCAATGAACTGGCGCGCCAACTCAGCGACAAGGTCAAGAAATCCCACCGTTCGCTTACAACCGGTCCGATGAGCGCTCAGGACCGCCGGGTCATTCACCTGGCGCTGAAGGAGGACCACGAGGTCAGGACCAAGAGCAAGGGGGAGGGGAACCTCCGGCGCGTTGTAATTTACCCTGTTAAAAAGGCAAAGACCTCCATGAAAACCGCGGAAAAGACGGATTAGCAACCGTCCAGCCTTCATCATGGACTTCAGACTGCTCCAAGATACCATTTGCGCCATAGCCACCCCCATTGGCGAAGCAGGCATCGGTCTGATCAGATTGAGCGGGCCGCAAGCGCTCAAGATGGCCGGCAAGATTTTCAGGCCCAAAGATCCCGGTCGAAGTTTAAGGTCCCACGTCCTCCAATACGGCTGGATCAAGGACCCTGTTTCAGGCGAACTGGTGGACGAGGTGTTGCTGAGCTTCATGGCTGCGCCCAAGACGTATACCCGTGAGGACATCATCGAAATTAACTGCCACAGCGGATATGCTGTGCTCAACCGCATCCTCGAGCTCGTTCTGGCAACCGGCGCCCGGCTCGCCCAACCTGGAGAGTTTACGCGCCGCGCCTTTTTAAACGGACGAATCGACCTCTCACAGGCTGAAGCAGTTATAGAGATAATCCGTTCCCGCTCCGAACAGGGAATGCTGCTGGCAAACCGCCATCTTCGGGGGGATTTCAGGCAACTCGTTGAAAAATGGCGGGAAACGCTGATCCAGGCACAAACGCGTCTGGAAGCCTTTATCGACTTTTCCGAAGACCTTGCCGAAGAAACCGAACAGGAAGCTCCTGCGTATGAATCGCTTCTGGAGGAGGTGATCGAGGGAGTCACAAGGCCCCTCAGGACCACCCTGAACAAGTACGAAGAAGGACGCTTGCTGCGTGAGGGACTCACACTGGTGCTGGTGGGAAAGCCAAACGTCGGCAAATCCTCGATGCTCAACGCTCTTCTCGGCAAGGACCGCGCCATCGTCACAGCGGCCCCCGGCACGACCAGAGACGTTATCGAAGACACATTTGTCCTCAAAGGGGTACAGGTTCGGATTCTGGATACGGCCGGAATTCGCAATCAGCCCGATGAAATCGAATCGTGCGGGATCGAAATGACGATTCGCTCCGTATCCGAAGCCGACGTGGCGCTCTGGCTCATCGACAACAGCAGGCCCCTTACGAGCGAGGACCGGAAGGTCTACGAGGCCGTTGGCGGGTCGCGGTGCATCGTGCTGCTCAATAAAAGCGACCTTCCGCCGGCGTTCCCGATCGAAGGAGTCCAGCAACGCTTTCCCGGCCCCGGCCCCGTTTTCAGGTTGTCCGTAAAGAATCCCTCAGACATCGAGCGGTTCAAGACCTTTATTGCCGAGACGTTCATCATGCGCCCACTGGAGAGTTGCAGATCGGAAATCGTGCCGAACCTGAGGCAGAAAGAATGTCTCGAAAACACGATGAGCGCACTTCTAAGGGCCGAAGAACTTTTGCGCTCCAACGCCTATGGCGAACTGGTCAGCTTTGAGCTCGAAGGAGCGCGAAGGCAGCTTGAGGCCATTCTCGGCTGGGGAAACGACAGCGAATTGCTCGATAGAATATTCCTTCAGTTTTGCGTCGGGAAATAGCTCCGTGAATGAATTCAGCGATCTTATCCTGAAATTCTCCGGCAAAGCGGGTATCGCAATTACTGAAAAACAGGCCCAGCTCTTGAGCCGGCATATCCAAATCATGCTCGAGTGGAACCTCCGCGTAAATCTCACCCGGATAACGGAGTCGGAAGAAATAATAGTCAAACATCTGCTTGATTCAATTGTGCCCGCGAAATTTCTTCCCTCATCGGGGTATGCGCTGGATGTTGGCGCCGGCGCGGGATTTCCCGGGATTCCTTTGAAGATTCTTTATCCCGGTCTTCAAATGGTTCTACTGGACTCCAGCAGGAAAAAGGTCAGCTTTCTGAGCGCTGCGGCCGCTGCCCTGGGGCTCAAGGGGATACGGGCTTTGCACGGAAGGTGGCAGGACCTTGTGAAGGCTGAAGGGCACCTTAATAAATTCGAACTGATCACCATGCGCGCATTGAGGCTTGAAGTGGAACACCTCACCCGCCTTGCCCCGCTGGTGCTGGCTCCCGGTGGCGTTTTGGCGTGGTGGGGGATGGGAAACGGGAAGCGGTTCGCGGGTGGGTGGGTGGGCTGTGGAGATTTCGAGACGGCTAAGAGGAATTATCCGGATATGGAATTTCAGGGCGATCTTAATTATTTGCTCCCCTGCATGGAGCGGCGGAGAGCGGTTTGGTTATGGAGGAAGCGAATCAAAGAATTGAGCAATTGAGGAATTAATTGCTCGATCCCCATTTATCTTTTTGCAACCAGACGCTTCCCAAGGCTCTCCTCAACCTCTTCACGCCTTTTGAGCAGAGCGGTTTTGCTGTCCAACTCCTTAAGCGATTGGCAAACTTCAACAGGATAAACCTGCCCCGGGTGAATCGCCTGGAGTTTTTCCGGAAGCCTGCGCCACTCGTTGGAGAAGCGGGCCCTGATTTCCAGCAGAGACTCGGGTGCCCTGACGCTCTGCCCTCCCTTGACGACCAACTCCATCAGAGGTTCCCCTTCCTGCCTTGCGGAGTCGAGCAGGCACACGCGGTCAAAATTCATCTTCCCGTGGGCGCCGTAGAACCGGTAGACCTGCTTTTTGCCGATCCAGGTCTTCTTGCCGGTGGAGAGCTTGAGTATCGGCCTGCCTTCATATTCGACCAGCTTGTAGGCAATATCGAGGTAAGGGGCGTCAGCGGAGACGCCCATCCGGGTGCCTACGGCGTAGAAATCGATTTGAGCCCCACCGCTGAGGAGCCTTTCAACCTGGTATTCATCCAGGTTTCCACTGGCCATTATTTTCACATCGGGGAAACCCGCTTGATCCAAAATGAGCCGCACTTTCCTGCTCAAGTCGGCCAGATCTCCGCTGTCGAGTCGGACCCCCAGCAGTTTGTTTCCCTTTTCCCGCAAGGCCGCAGCCACTTCGACCGCCTTGAGCGCGCCGGCGATGCTGTCATAGGTATCAATCAAGAGGACTGAATTGTCAGGAAATGCGTGCGCAAAGGCGTGGAAGGCGTCAAGTTCGCAGGGGAAACTGCTGATATAGGAATGTGCCATGGTGCCGAATACGGGGATACCGTATATTTTGCCTGCGAGCAGATTGCTCGTACCCATAAAACCAACCAGATAGCTCGCTCGTGCAGCTTTTAGCGAAGCGTCTATACCGTGGGCGCGCCTCATCCCGAAGTCTATTAGTCCTTTGCCTGAAGCAGCAGCGAAAACCCTGGCCGCTTTACTGGCCAGCATAGTCTCAAGCTGGATCACGTTTAGAACCAGAGTCTCGATGACCTGTGCTTCTATGATCGGAGCTGTTACCTCCAGGATCGGCTCCTCAGCGAAAAAGATGCGCCCTTCCGGGATAGCCCGTATGCTTCCGGAAAAACGGAAATCACGAAGGTAGTCTATGAGCCGTGCGGAAAATTTTCCGAGGGAAACAAGGTATCGGAGCGATTCATCGCTGAAGCGGAAAGCGGGCAGAATCTGGATGAGGCTCTCAAGTCCGGCCGCAACGAAGTAGGAGCGAGCCGCCGGATAATCCCTTATGAAAAGGCTGAAGGTTGCTTCGCCGGTCATCCCTTCCCCAAGATAACTCTCAGCCATCGTGAGTTCATAAAGGTCGGTGACCAGTTCCGGCGCGTACCGCTCCCAGGGATTCATATTCCCTCCTTTACGCTGCCGTTGAGATTTGCTGACCCCGGGCGCCGGCAGTTATCAGCCGGGCGCCATAGACCTTTTTCATGCGCTCCAGAGCGAACTGATGCCAGACCAGATCAATGTCTGCAACGGCGTTTACGGGGATCACCGCCGCATAATCCCGGTCCCGCAGAGCGCCGGTGGTATCCATAACGCAAATGGAGGTCAGAACTCCGGTAACCCACACCTCATCGGGCCCGATATCGATGAGCATATCGGCAAGCCTGTTTCCAAACAGGGCAGAGAACCGCGTTTTGTCCACTATAGAACTCTTCGGACCCGGAGCAAGCTCGGCAATTACCTCGGACCCCCAGCTCCCCTTTATCGCGTGCCGCGGGAAGAGCTCGAATTCTTTGTCGTTTCGAGCGTGGGCGTCTCTCAAAAAAATGACCGGTTCTCCCCCGGTGGTAAACTGGTCAATGAGCGACCTGATTACGGGAATTATCTTCCTGGCCTCTTCGCCGCAATAGAGGGCGCCGGTCGGGTCGATGAAATCATTTAACATGTCAATGACCAAAAGAACCCTTCGCGCCATTTCCATTCCTCCCATCCAACCACTGCAGCCGGAGTCTTTCCGGACAAAACCGCAATCGATGACACTTTAATTATATCTTCCTATTTAACCAGGAACTTAAGGATCGGATCAGAAAAATTAAAGCTGCGTTAAAGCATTTCCGATCTAATTTTGTCGGATTGAATTTCCACACGCCACCTTATCGGAAAGTCACAAAATTGAACGTCAAATTCGATAATATGCAGCAGATGAGCAAGAATGGGCAACCCCGTCTGTCGGATCCTTTGAAGGCGTCCCCTCCAAGGATTTTGATCGTAGACGACAGCCCGACAATCCGATTCAGCTTGAAGAGGGACCTGAGGCAAATGGGGGCAATCGTGACCGAAGCCTCGGACGGCAGTGAAGGTCTGGACATTGTCAACTCTCAAGATTTTGACTTAATTATAACAGATGTCGAAATGCCGCGGATGGACGGATTTACCTTCTGCAGCAAACTTAAAGGGCATCCCACCAAAAATTCAATTCCGGTTGTCATTTTGAGTTCAAAGGAAAAGGAAGAAGACATCGAACTCGGTTTTAAGGCGGGCGCCGCCAGTTATATTACAAAATCGAGTGCCAGGAATGACTTGCGTGTGCGCGTCAAGGAGATACTGGATAGACATTCACTGCTGAGAGGAAGAACGGTCCTTGTCGTAGACGACTCACCATCTATTCGAAATCTGATAGACAAAGCCCTGACAAAAGCAGGATTTAATGTAATTTGTGCGGAGAACGGCCGAGAAGCTCTCGATTTGCTTGGCCGAAGCACTCCGGATATGATCCTGAGTGACTTGCACATGCCGGAACTCGATGGTTTGAGCCTATGCAGGAACGTCCATGCAAACAAGGATTTATGCCAGGTCCCATTCATTATCATGAGCGCGGACGGCGATCGAGCCAAGATGCGGCAGTCTCTTCAGTACGGGGCCTCGGCCTACCTTGTTAAACCATTTAATATCGACCAATTGGTGGTGACCGCCGAGAGATTTCTCTCGGATCATTTCAGCCGGATTCTAAAGGAAAGAGAGCGCCTGGAATCCGAGCGGCAATTTTTGATTGGGAGCATAACCAGTTTGGTCCTGGCTCTGGAAGCACGCGATCAGTACACACGCGGCCATTCGGAATCGGTGGCCGCTTTTTTGGTGGATATCGCCCGGGAGATGTCCCTGGACGATGAGCGGATCGAGAGGATAAAAATCGCCGGCAAATTGCACGACCTTGGCAAGATAGGCATTCGTGACGACATTCTGCTCAAACCGGCCCCGCTTAACAAAGAGGAATGGGAAATCCTGAAGCAGCACCCGGTCATAGGGGCTGAAATCCTGGCGCCCATTCAGAGCCTGGCCGATATAATGCCGGCGCTCTCAAGCCATCACGAGAGAATTGATGGTAAAGGTTACCCTGATGGGCTGAAGGGCAGCAAAATCCCTCTTTTGGCCCGAATGGTTGCCGTGGCTGACACCTATGACGCGCTAACGAGCGACCGCCCATATCGCAAAGGGTTTTCCAGTGAAGATGCGCTCGCAATCATCGAAGATGTCAAAGGGACCCAGCTCTGCCCGGACTGCGTTCAGAGCTTTTTGGCATCAATGCGGAGAAAAAGGGATTCAGGAATTGAGGGATTCAGGAATTGAGGGATTCAGGAATTGAGGGATTCATACGGAGGTGCGTTCAAGATTGTAGTAACGCAAAAGAGCGGGGAAATGATTTCCCCGCATTCTCCCCGGGGTTTCGGTCGCGCGCGCAAGCGCGTGTGGCCGAGCGCCCGGCGCCTCGCGGGGCGTGGAGATCGGCCGAAGGCCGCCGCCGCAGCGCCATCGTGAGCCGGATCGTGGCCCGGACATGGAGAGCGGCGATGGGGGCATGGGGGTTGGGGGGACAGCATGTCCCCCCAGCCCCCACGTTTTTAGACGCTTTTAATACTCTCTTTAACGCAACTTCGTATTAGGGCCTGCCGTGGACCCGATCCGGGGATAAAAATCAACTACGATAAAATCGCGCGGGTAAGGTCCCGCACTCGGCCCTACAGCCAGTTTCCGTCCGGCAAGGGCCCTTTTCCGCCCCCGGATCAGAGCCTGCCCCGCAAGTGGGCTTTATCCGGGGTCCGGGGCAGGCTTTGGCGGTGTCGATCTTCGGACCTCGCAGAGTGTCGAGAATTTTTTGTACGCCTCCGCGCAATCCCTCCCTGCGGCAGGCTCAGGGCAAGCTCTTTCCTTGCCGGGACGGGAAAATGCCTCCTTTCCGAACCGGAAACTGTCAGTGTCTCATCCAAAGTTTCCGGATGGACACCAGCTAATCAAACGGTGCCTGCAGGGGAAAGTTTAAACCAAGTCATCTTCTTCTTATAATTTCACAGTTTTGCCAGTCTCATTGAAAAAAACGAGCGAAAGAAGTAGTATCCTTTGGGGTGCGCGGGGCTGGGAAATGGAATTCGAAAGTATCGAGGTTTCGAGTCGCGACGAATACAAGGGAGCCCAGGAACCTGTCTCTTTTGTATGGCGGGGCGAAGAGCACCATGTCGAACAGGTTATCGACAGGTGGTACGAAGGGGGAATTGATTCCACCCGCATGCCCCTGCTCTATTTCCGGGTGAAAACCCGGTCGGCTGAGATTTTTTTGATCAGGTATCACGAGTTTTTCCGAGCATGGAGCATCCGGGTGTGAGCCGGGGGGAAACGCTTGCTAATTGATGGAGGAAAGTTCCTTGATCCGAATTGCTGTCATAGATGGACAGGGTGGCGGTATCGGGACCACCATAATAAAGAGGATAAAAGAAGTTTTTGGCGAGCGCACCGAGGTATGGGCGCTGGGAACAAACGCCATTGCGACGGCGCAAATGATGAAAGCCGGAGCGAATCGGGGCGCGACGGGTGAAAACGCGATCCGCCACAGCGCTGCGCAGGTGGATGTAATAATCGGGCCCATTGCCATCTTGCTTGCAAATGCCATGATGGGTGAAATGACTCCCTCGATGGTACGGGCGATAGGCGAGTCGAAAGCCGCAAAGCTAATCCTGCCTATTACCCAGGAGCCCATTGTGGTCGTGGGAACCGTCAGGGAACCCCTGCCTCACATGGTTGACCGGCTTATCTGCGAACACCTGTCGCAGTATGTGGTCCCTCCAGGCGAAAACTAATGGCGACATCCGACGGGGATATCAGAACACCTTTGCTCGTACTGGGCGGCGCCAGGAGCGGAAAAAGCTCCTGGGCCGAATCGGTTGTGAACCGCTTTTCTCCCCCATACGTCTATGTTGCAACCGCCCAGGCTCTCGACGAAGAGATGAAGCTGAGGATACAACTACACAGGGAACGCCGCAAAGACTTGTGGGAGACGATCGAATCGCCGATCGATCTTTCGGGCGCGCTCAAAAGCCTCAAAGGCCTGCGGAAGCCGGTCCTGGTGGATTGTATAACGCTCTGGCTCAGCAATCTGCTCTGTTCGGCATCGACCGAGGTCGAATCGGCCGTTGATGGAGTATGCGAGGCGATGGGGGCTGTGGACTATCCCCTGGTGATAGTTTCCAATGAGACGGGCGGAGGAATTGTGCCGGACAACCCGCTCGCACGGAAGTTCCGGGACCTTTCCGGAATAACGAACCAGAGGCTTGCCCGGGTTTGCGCTTCGGTTTTCCTGGTTACAGCGGGATTGCCTTTGCGCCTGAAGTGACGAGGACCCCATGAGGAACCAGGCGGGATGGGATCGACAAAGACCACACAGTCGGAGATTCTGAGAATCCTCAAGGAGAACGAGGGAAGCTTTGTATCGGGCGTGGGCCTTGCCGAAAGACTTGGAATCAGCCGGCCCGGGGTCTGGAAGCATATAAACAGGCTCAAGGGGATGGGCTACGAAATCCGGAGCCAGTCCAGGCTGGGCTACAAGCTAACAGCCGTGCCGGACTCGCTTGCCCATGAGGAGATAGTCCCAAATCTGGGAACCAAGTGGCTCGCCCATTCGTATCATTACCTCAGGACAGTTGCCTCCACAAACGATTATGCTTTGCTCCTGGCCGCCGAGGGCGCCCCTCACGGAACCCTGGTGGTCGCAGAGGAACAGACGGAAGGACGCGGTCGCCTCCGGCGGCAATGGATATCCTATCCCAACCGTGGGATTTATCTCTCGATACTGCTCAGAAACCCTCTGCCGATCCGCATAGCGCCCCAGTCAACCCATATCGGATCGCTTGCTCTCGTGAAGATGCTGCGCGAAGAATTCGGGCTGCCTGCCACAATCAAGTGGCCAAACGACGTATTGATAAATGGGCGCAAAGCCGCCGGGATTCTGACCGAGACGCAGTCAGATCAGGACTTCTCACGATTCAGCGTAATGGGAATAGGAATCAATGTGAATAACAGCAGGGAGGAGATGGCGGGGCATTTTCGGTACCCTGCGACCTCGATAGCCATAGAAGTGGGGTTTGCCGTCAAGAGACAGAGGGTACTTCTACAGTTTCTCAGCCAATTCGAGCGGAACTACGACCACTTCCTCCGAAAGGGGCTTTCGGTCCTGATTCCCGAGATCGAGGCACACTCGGGGATCCTGGGCAGGATCATAACGGTGGTGATTGGAGAGCGTGAAATCACAGGGAAAGCGCAGGGGCTTACCCCCGAGGGAGCGCTGCTGCTGCTTAGAGAAGATGGATCACAGGAAATTGTCTGGGCAGGCGATGTCTCGCGCGTTGAAGGCGCGGCCTGAAGTTTGCCATCGATCTCGAATTGACGGTCTCAGGGTGTCCCATGAGTGAGATGAATAACTGTCTTAAAACTATGCTCCTCTGGCGCGCTCCACGGCTTCCTGCTTGCGCTTGCACTCTATGCACAAAGTCGTGACCGGCCTGGCGTTAAGGCGTTCGATTCCGATATCCTCACCACATTCGTCGCATTGCCCGAAATGGCCTTCCTCGATCCTTTGGAGCGCCTCGCGTATCTTTATGATCAGCTTTCGTTCACGGTCACGGATGCGGAGCATGAAGTTTCTGTCCGATTCAAGGGTGGCACGGTCGGTAGGATCGGGGAAATTTTCTTCGTTATCGGTCATCCCGGCCACTGTTTTTTCGGCTTCAGAATAAAGCTCATCCAATCTTTTCAGGAGGACTTGCTTGAAATATTGCTGGGTTTCCTTATCCATGTCCAAACTCCGCTGCCAGATTTGAACGCTATCGAGTAGCATAATCGACATCGAGAGTAAAGGGGAATCGTATTAATTTCGCTCAGCCACGCTCGAACAGCCCGCTCTTTCCACCAGTTTTGAAAGTCAGGCGAGTATCGCGGATCGTCATTCCACGGTCAATAGACTTGCACATATCGTAGATGGTCAGGGCCGCATTGGTGACCGCAACAAGTGCTTCCATCTCGACGCCGGTCCTGTCGTTGGCTTTGACACGCGAACTGATCCTGATCTCGCTTTTCGACTCATCGGGAAAGAAATCCACCTCGACCCCCGTCAACTGAAGCTGATGGCAAAGCGGAATAAGCTCCCAGGTCTTTTTGGCGGCCATTATTCCGGCAAGTCTCGCGGCCTCGAAGACATTGCCTTTATAGATGTCGCCGGAACAGATGCGCCGCAGAGTCTCACCCGAAAGGCTGACAAAGGCCTCCGCCCGGGCTTCCCGCCAGGACCGCTCCTTCTCGCTTACGTCAACCATCCTCAGGCGGCCCCGCGAGTCGATATGAGTCGGTTCGCCATTTGACATCTCTTTGCCTCAAAGCCCTTCTATGATCTGCACGAGCAGAATCAGGTCCCCGGGCGCTGCCGCAGGCAAGAGCACATCACCTGCGCCTGCGACCCGAATCCTTGTTCCGTTTTCGATTTCCGCCGGAATCCAAACTCGCAGCAAGCATGCCTCTTCACGCTCTCCAATACCACCGCACAACTGGCATCCGGACCTCCTGATCCCATTGTTACATTGTCGGCAACCAATCGTTCTCACATAATTGATTTCTTCGTGAAAGCCTCCGTTTCCAAGAGAGCTTCTCGAAATCTGCAAGTCGAACCTGAGGTCGCAGCCATGGGTCGTCCGGACCTGGCGCTTGCCTATCCCGAACAAGTCCTGAAATATTTCGTCGAATGAAGAAACCTCGCCGCCTTCGCTGTGAATATCTGTCCAGGATGAGCGGCAGTAGTGCTCCCTTGACTTCCGATAGCCGCGAATCCTATCGTATTTTCCGCGCGAGGCGGGATCTTTCAGTGTTTCATACGCTTTTCGGACTTCCCTGAAACGTTCGGCCGCCACCGGATTGCCCGGATTTCGGTCCGGATGCAGTTTCATGGCCAGATAACGAAAAGCGCTGCGTATTTCGTCCTGGGAAGCCCGAACCGATATACCCAGGGTTTTATAGTGGCAGGTTATTTTTCTGGCTCTTAAGCGTGGTTCCAAGTCGCATCCTCGTTTTTTACCGAACTTAAGGCCTAATTTTATTAGCAATGGAGCCATAAAACAAGAACCGAGTTATCTTACTCGGATGCTTATCCGGTATGAAGAGGAGATCAAGGAGTTGGATTAGTCCCGGCCGGGCGGAGATATTGCAGGATCATCGAAGAATTGATCGACATGCGGGGTGCAGGCACTCTGAGTCCCGGCCTGCGGCGGGGACCAAATAGGCCGGGACTTTGAGGATGTCGGTTCAGATGATGCCTTTGGCTTCCAGGTCTTTTAGAGCCTCAGGCCCATAGCCTAGATATGTCAGATAGATATATCCGTTGTCATAGCCCACGGGGCGACAGATCCATTTTATTCTCGGCGGCGTTTCAGTGGCCTTCCATTGAGCCTGGGCACAGGTAACGGGGCCGTAGACGGGGTCATCCACAGGGGTGAAAACTCCCCTATCCTTCCAGTTTTCATCGTGCATCGTTTTCCAGGGTGAGACAATCTCGGCCACAACCGGAGTAATCGGAGCCAGGCGCCCGTTTTTGGAGTACTCGATTGACTTGTTGGTCAACTCTTCGCTTGAGTACTGCGCGGTGAGCGGGTCGATCATGGACTGGTACCTAAGCTGCCAGTCCCTCTGGGTAAAAGGAGCAAGTGAAGCCCAAGTGCCGGCCCCCCATTCATCCCATTTTCCGAGAATATCCACAAGAGCCTGCCACATTTCCAGGCGGAGTCCTCCCAGAAAGACACCCCCATCCTTGGTGGGGTAAAACCCATAGAGCCACAGGGAGGCATCGAGGTTGCCGAATCGTTCGTTGACAACCTGCCGGTCCGCATACCAGAGAAGGGCATAGTCATTCAATCTTTCGTAGGCTTCGGGCGTCGCCACATCGATTGCCTGTCCCTCTCCCGTCATATCCCGGTGATAGAGGGCCGCGAGGATCCCCGCGGCGGCAAATGTTCCGGATGTAGCCCACGCCATCCAGGGGCCGGCTTTGGTCGGAACTGCATGCGGCATCTGGGCGCAACTGTAACCTTCGGGCAGCACTTCGCCCGTCTGGTACTGAATTCCGGACCGGGCCTGACTTACGTTATCATAATCGTACTGCCTGTTGCCACTTTCAGGTCCGAATTGGCCGAACGCCGTAATTGAGGCAAAGATCAGGCGGGGATTGTCCGCGCTTAACTCCCGATAGCCAATGCCCCAGGCATCCATTGTACCCGCCGGATAGGTCTCGATTATTATGTCGGCCTGACCCGCAAGCGCTTTAAGGATTTCCCTGCCCTCTTCCGTCTCGAGGTTAAGGGTGATGTGAAATTTGTTTCTCCCCTCCTGAAGGTAGGCAAGACCGGTGCCCTGGTGTTTGATTCCGCCGGGTGAGTAGGTCCTCACCAGGTCGCCGCCCGGAGGCTCGATTCTAATGGTGTTTGCACCCAACTCCGCCAGCACTGACGAACAAAAGCAGCCCGCCATGCTGCGGGAGCTCAGGTCCAGAATGACCAGATCATCCAGCGCCTCCGGCTTTGCGAAGGCGGTGGCGGGATCGTCCAAGCACCTTATCCGGTCGGCCCAATCGGCCCAGCTTGGTTTTTTTCGCTCGTTCATCTTCATCACCTCCTCAAAATGGCGCCGGATTTTTTGTCCCAATCCGGAGGCGGCCTGCGGCCCTGCTGATCTTTCCACGTGCCAAGGGCCCCGCTCCGGTAGAGATCGTCGATCTCCGACTGGCTCTTTCCGAGAATTTTCGCCATAATGAAATCATTGTCAAAACCCACCGCCCGTGGCCCCCATTTGGTCTTGGGAGGCGTTTTGGACATCATCACCGGAAATTCATGGTCCACGTATAGGCCGTACATGGGATCGTCAATCTGCTTCACAAAACCCCTGGCTATTCTATGGGGGTCCTCGTTCATATCCCGGGCATTATGAAGACGAACGGCCGCAAATCCGTACTGCTTTCCCAAAGATCCAATTTCGTCAGCGGTTTTTGTTATCGCCCAATCTGAAATGATCTTGAGAATGGCCATGGCGTTCTCGTTTTCAAGCCGGTCGGAGTGGTCCCTGAACCTTGGGTCCTCGGCCAGTTCCGGCCTTTTCATCGCTTCGCACAGGCCCTTGAACTCGTCAGGCGCCGGAGCGGCAAGGGCAGCGAAGTTGTCATCCCTGCACAAAAAGGTATCCGCAGGACAGATGCACTGGTCCCTGTTTCCAGATGGTTCAGCGCCTTTGCCGGCAAATTGCTGGTAGGGCCATACCCATCCCATCGCCCTCATTATATTCTCGCTTTGAGACATTTCTATGTACTGCCCGCGGCCGGTCCTCTTTCTGTGATGGAGGGCTGACAGGACGGCGACTTCACCCATCAATGCTCCGAACACGTCGCATACCCAGATGGACTGCTTTAACGGGGGGCGGCCAGGAAAGCTTGAAATCCAGGCAAAACCCGCCAACGCCTGGGCGGCGCCATCGTTGGAGGGCCGGTTTTCTTCCGCGTAGGCGCCCCATTGTCCGAAGCCGTTTTTCTCGATGTAGATAATGCCTGGATTAATCTCCTTGATCTGCTCATAGTCCACGTTCCAGCGTTGTGTAACTCCAGGGCGCATATTGAATTCTATGATGTCCGCCTTTGCCGCGAGATCTTTAAAGATTTGCTGGCCCTTGTCGATGTGCAAATCCAGGGCAAGGTAGAGCTTGTTTGGATTGATATGAAAAAAAGCGGGGCTCTGCTCTTTGAAGAACCAGCCGAAAGGAGTGAGTGATCGCGTCACATCGCCCAGTGGAGGAAGCTCGACCTTGATAACCTCGGCCCCCATTTGACCCAGAAAGGACGGACCCGCCGGCCCGAACAGGAGCGTACAGACCTCAAGGACTCGGATTCCTTTCAGCGGGCCGGGCTTTTTGATCTTATTCTTTACATAATTCTGGAATGACCCCGACATAAAACGCCTCCTTGAATGCAACTAGGCTGTTAAAAAACAGGTAGGCCACCTTCAAACACGAGGGATCGCACAAAAGAATTCTTTGCTAAGCATACGGATTGCGAAAAATTTTTACCTGTAAACCTGAGATGTTTTAATCAGACGGGACGTTTCTCCTAATCCGAAATTGCCCGCTGCCATTGGGCAATCCGGTTGGGACTAAACTTGTGCTTGCGCGCTTGCAGACCTCCTTTCCGTCAGTCAATGAAAGACTTTTCTTAACGTTCCCGTAAGCCGGTGAGTCTTCGGAATGTCTCAGCACCCTATTTTGTCGCAAAACGGACACGACAGGAGCACACGGGATTCGGCAGCCAAGGCGCGAAATCGAAGAGGAGCGTGGAGACCGGAAAATTGAGCGTGACGCAATAATAGAGGAGCACCGCTCACATGTCAATGAAAGTCAAAGTCCTTTCTTCCTGTCATAAGATTATATATAAATCGCCGGAATTCATCCGGAGGTATTTTACTTCCTAAGACAGACTTATAAACAACACTCCGCGATAGAGACGGGCGGCGGCGGGCGCCCCTGAGCGATAATCCGGTCATTCAATTTCTGCGGCTAAAGCCCGCTAAAAGGTATGACCAAATTATCGCCTTCAGGCGGAAAGGTGCTTCGCGGAGCGCCGAAGGCGCCCGCTCATTCTTGACAGCCCTGTCCCAACCGGTCCCACCGGTTTCCAACGCGAGACGGGGCATTCGCGGGGCGCCTTGAACAACAGATCGGGAACATCCATGTTTTGGAAGAAATGGGAGAGGATGCTGAAGCCGCCCGCGAGTAAGGGCGAAAGGTGCTCTATATTTCTCAATACTTTTCGAGCTTCGAGCTGGAGAAATACCTCCGGCCGGTTCAGGGTCGAGTGACCTATCATGACCCGTGCCACCTGCTGCGCACCCAGGGTGTAAAGGAGGAGCCCCGCAGCCTGCTTAAGCGCATCCCGGACCTGGAATTCGTGGAAATGGCGGGGGCTGACGTCTGTTGCGGGGGAGGAGGCGCTTTTCAGTTCGAGCATCCCGATGTGGCAGCGGAGATCAGGAAGGGCAAGATTCAAGCAATCATGTAAACGGGCGCAAATCTGGTTGCTGCAGGATGTCCCGGATGCCGCTTGCAAATCCACGGCAACCTGGAAGAGGACTCGATCCAGGTTGTTCACCCCATAGAGCTACTGGCGATTGCCATGAAAAGTCAATCGCGGGCAAGGCCCCGGGAGCACAGGGCTGGGCGGGTGGGCCGGGGTCTCGACCCTACCTCCTGACGTGGCATTCGCCGCAGGCAAGGGGCCCGGTTTGCATAGTCTCATGGCAGCTTTTGCACTGCGAGTGGAAGGCATCCTTAAGCGGAGGCTGCGCCCCATCGGCTTGCTTATTGTGGCAGGAATCGCAGGTCTGCCCCTCTGTGCCCCGGTTATTGAGGTATGCGTCGAAATCGTGATGGCACCGGGAGCAGTCCAGCTTGTTTTCCGCGTGTAGTTTGTGATTGAACACGACCAGGGGTCTCTGGTGCTTGCCTATAACTTTATGATCGAGCAGGAAGGTATCATCCTGGGAATGAGCCGGCGGGATGAAAGCGCCAAGAACCAGGACAACCAGCAAAACTTTTATGTATGTCATCAGAATTCCCTCGTAAGATGAACTTAGAGCGCATTACTGCGGGTGGGCTTCATTCCAACTCTTTTTTCGAAAACTTTCTCCGGTCGGGTTAATCCTGGTCTTCCTCATCATCGGTGTCAACGGGTCTGAACTTCTCCGGAACGATCATCGCCCCGGTGATGACCTCCTTGAATGAAACCACCTTTATGCCGAGATTATATTCCTTGTCGAGGTCCCTGATCTGATCCAAACAGTTGTGGCAGGGAGCGATAAGAATCTTTGCGCCGGTCGCCTTTATCTGCTCGGCTTTTATCCGTCCGGACTCCATCCTTCTTTTTTTGAACTCGGGTCCCATGTGAATAAAACCACCCCCGCCCCCACAGCAGTGATTGTAGATGGAGTTGGGCGTCATATCGCGGAAATCCTCGGCGATGTGCTTCATAATTGCCCGGCCCTCAGCCCACAGTCCGCCGTTTCTGGAAATATTGCAGGGGTCCTGGTAAGTTACGGGTCCCTTTAGCATCTTGTCCGGATCGATCTTGATCCGGCCGTCTCTCAGGTATTCATAAAACAGGCGCACAGAGTGGATGACCGGAACGGGAGGTTTGCCGCTGCGGAGGCCCAACATGTATGGGCCTTCGAAAAGAGCCGACCTGTACGAATGCCCGCATTCCGTAATGGCGATCGCCTGGACCCCGAGTTCCACGGCTTTCGTGTACATATTTTTTACAATCTGGCCTCCCAGTGCCTTGTCACCGGCAAACATAGCCAGATTGGTCGAGTCCCAGCCGGTGCTGGGCATTGTCCAATCTTCCTCGGCCACAGTAAATATCTTGGCCGCCATCGCAATATCCTGCGGATAGTACACAGGTTCGCGGGCATTTACGGTGTACATTATCCTGGCGCCCGGCTTGTCGATGGGGATATCGAGACCTTTTATCTCTTCGGCCGTTTCCACGGCCATCCATTGGCAGGTACCGACGAAGTCCTCTGTACTCATACCCACCTGATTGCCGCTGGCGCGGTAGTTATCACAGGTCTTGAGCAGGCCCTCCGGGGCGATCCCCTGGGAGTTGCAAATCCCGCGCACCGTGGCGATCATTACCGATATATCGATACCGAAGGGACAGAAGAGCGAACATCGCCTGCAAATTGTGCATTCGCCCCAAATAATGTTGTAGCATTTCTCCAGGAACTCGCGGTCCGCCTTTCCTTTTCTGCGATAGAGTTCGCCCAGCGTTGCCCTGACCTTATAGGCCGGGCTCAGCCCGGGGTCCTTACCCTTTGCGAGATAGAACAAACAGCTCTCGGCGCAGAGACCGCAGCGCGCACAGATGCTCAGCCATATCCTGATCCTGGCGCCATCGTTCATGTCCAAAAGCTCTTTTATCACCTTCGTATCGATCGGCTTTTGAAGCGCCGCATTCATTTTTCCGGTTCTCCTCCCGAATATATCCAAACCCGTTCAAACTGGTTTTGAAGGTGCATGCTACCAGGTCCGCGCCCCTCGTCTTCCCATCTCGAATCCAAAAGAAGCGCGCGAAAAAAAGAAAAGGACAATATGGGCGAGCTTGCTGAATGGAATGATGATCAGCAGTATTTCGGCGAAAAGAATATGCAGAATCAGCATAGGTTTATAGGGGCCGATCTGGTGATAGGCGAGAAAACCGGTAACGAAGGGGGCACTGGTCAGCATGAGCAGAGAATAATCCCAGGCCGTGGACAAAAAGCGCACTTCCGCGCGGATTATTCTTCTGGCCAGCAGGACCAAAGCGGCCACGACAAAGATCACCGTGAGCACGTCGGCGATAGAATCGGGCAGCGAAGGAAGGCTAAGGCCGAAAGCTTCGTCCCAGAGCATATTGTGGGCAAGCAAAAAGAGAGGAACGCCCAGCAGACAGACATGGAACAGGAAAACGGCTATACCGAAAACTGGTTGTGAGCGCAACCCTACACTACCAAGCGGGATCAGCCAGTGAATGATCGAACGAAACCCCCATTTCAGATCCACGTGGTTGTGTAAAGGCCTGTCGCGTTCCTTGCTCAATGAATAAAGGTAGGTCAGCCGCACAATGAGGCCCCCGATAAATACTATAAACGCGGCCCAGAGAGCCGGCCCGGTGAGCAATTCATACAGCTCGTTCATGCGCTGCCCCCATGATAAGGATAGATCGGATACAAATCTAATTTGTACGCATATTCACTAAGTTATGTCAAATCCATGCGCCAGGTATCATATTCCAGCGTGGCGGAAAAGACAAAAAACGACGCCCCTCGTCCTGTTTGTTCCCGCTTCTGCACACGTTCTGCAATAAAAAGTATCCGATTGTTTTTATTTTGAAACGAATCGAAACGACCTGCGATGAGGAGCAAGACTGGCGGAAAATCAGACGAGAATGCGGTTCGCAAGAAGCAATCAAGTCAATTATGTGAACAGATCGCGGAGTCTTTTTCAAGAGAAATTGTTCCAACGCTGTGTGCGTTTGCGTCCGGAAAGGGTGCGCTCTTCGGCCTGCCCGGGCAAATCCTATCTTGTTGGAGACCGGCATTCAGAAAAATTGTGAAGCGGTCGCTCGATCCGGCCTTTGGTTTAATGACGGTCGATAAAGACGGAAAGATACGGAAATCTGGTGTCAGGTGTCGGAGGGCGGCAGTCGGGTATCGGGGATCGGGCATCAGCAAAACCTGTGATACCCGACCTCCGACAACCGATGCCCGACCTCCGGTCATTCCTGTTGCTCGATAAC
Organism: uncultured delta proteobacterium; assembly: GCA_963805125.1. Taxonomy (GTDB): domain Bacteria; phylum Desulfobacterota; class Syntrophobacteria; order Syntrophobacterales; family Syntrophobacteraceae; genus SbD1. The sequence goes on from CAWDTD010000009.1 coordinate 146,299, forward strand.
TTCGGCGGGCTGATTCGGGTCCGGGTTTACTACCGGCGGATACACATTCTGCTGAATGTTTCCACCGACAGCGGGGAATCGGCCGTCACCGGGGCCGGGTGGGGGCGCCGCTTGGCCCGGGAGTAGCTGCTGCGGCTGGTTTTGCGTGCTTAAGCCGGGCTGAAGCTGAACGCCCGGAAGCTGATTGACGCCTGCTTGCTGCGGCGCAACTCCGGGCGGAGCCGTCGGCTGCTGTACAGGAGGAGGAGCAGGGGCGGGCGATGGTGGAGTGGACAGTTTATTTTCGGCAAAAAGACCTACTGTAAACGTTTGACCGTCTTTTTCGAACGAGATGCTTTTGGATTCGATTTTCGACACACGGTAATCGCTCACCATTTGGCCTTCCCGAACCGTGACGAAAGGAGAGGGGGGCTGCACTTTGCTGCCGTGCGCGCCGACCGGCCGGTTCTTCATTCGCAATATCGCCCTCTTTGCATTGCTCTCGATTATTACCCCATCGAGTTGAATGTTTCCGATCTCCACTGCCGGTTTGGCAGTTTCGGCAGATGCATCTGCGGACTCAGATGGAGGCGGCTTGCGGTCCATTGCAAACAGGTTTTTTTCAACCATCAGGGGGGCAGCCGCGCAAATGGAGTTGAACGAGACGCCCCACGCCAGAAACAAGAAAACCGAAAGGATTATTCTCAAAAACACTTGCCTGCTCCTGTGCCTCTCGCCCTCAACAAGCGCAAGTCATGGCGGCTATAATCGAAAATCGATCTGCTTGCCGATTACTTTAGCCATTTTCGGCCGAAAATTCCACTGCAACATTTTTCTCATTGACACTTCACTTGCATCTTCAATTGTTAAATCGTATGGTTTTGCGCACCCCGGGGTTATTCGGGAAGTTTTTAAATGTTGGGAGACCGGGCAAAGAAGTCGGCAAGTAAACGACCACCTTCGTCGGTGGTCGTTTACTCCTAAATTCCTCAATTCCTCAATTAGCTTTAAGATAGATCTTCGAAAGTCTATCAATCATCTCGTGAAAAGCTTCATGGGTCCCCTGCCCTATCTCTTCTCTTTCGAAACGGTCGAATTGCTCTCCCATCAGGTTCAGCTTATCGGGTGGAACCGTTTTTTCGGCCATCGGGAACAGCATATTGTTTTCTTTCCATATATGGCTCCTTAGCAGGTCTACGTACTGGAACGCCGGGGTTGTGAACAGCGCCAGAAAAGCCGATTCCCCTTTCTCCCAAAAGTTTAGAAGATTCTTCATCTCTTCTATGAATTGCCGGCCCCTGTCGTGCTCCGAGAGCATCACCCCGAGCGGTCCACCCTCTCTGGGGACCCCAGCCTCCTGCATTGCCGCAAAAAGGAGCCGCTCCTCTTTGCCGTGATGACATTTATCGGCAAAGACCTGCAAAAAATCCAAAACCTGCTTCAGATGATCGGTTGGGACGCTTTCACCCGCCACGATCCTCTCCGACATTGTTTCGAGTATATCGAGCATAAGAAGAATTGCCTCATGCTCAGCCCTGAGATCTTCTATCGGTTTCATGGCTCAACCCGCAGCTAAACTTTGAAGCGCATACAGAACTGAACGAGTTCCCGTATTTTGGAAATCGCTTCGTCCGGGCCCAAAAATCTGGCGCCAATCTCTGTTTTCTTGTGAATCTGGTTATATTTCACGGATGTTATCGTGCATTCAAAATCTTTTATCAATTGATCGTTCGGAAGCGTGAACGTTGCGATAAGCCCAAGACCTTTGAATAGCGAGATGATCTTCGGCAATTCAAATAAACAGCCGGTCTCGCTGAGTTCTTTGACATTTCCTGAAAGCTTCATGCTGCTTATATCCAACGTCGCTTCAAGACTAACCTTTACTTTCGACTGGTTGCTCAGTTGCTCTACTTCGAAATTTTCGGGATAATCGATACAAATAATATTCCTTATAAGCTTCCTGTTAAATCGACTTTTGAACGTGAATAAATATTCGTTATATAAATAGGCCACAAAGAAATCACCTTCAACAATTGCCGTGATATTGTCGCTTATCGCAAACACAGGGTCCTCGATCAGTATAAATTCTTCTTCGAGCACTCCGATAATTCTGCTTTTTGCTTTGTGCATGGGGTTGGATGGCGAGCGGAGCAGGATTTCCGAGCCGAGTTGAAAGGGAATCTTCCTGTAAACAATCATGCCTTTCCCCCCTCCATATTTTGCGTCGCGAACGGGGTGCATACCCCATTTGCCGGACACGAAGAGAACGAAGGCCACGGCGCGCACCGCCGGCATCTATGGCTCAACAAAAAGGGGATACACCCCTGCGCGCCGCCTTTTTCAACGGATACTTATATCATTTATAAGGCGAGGATTTCAAAGAAGAAATATTCCCCGGGGAGCAGGCGGCAATTACTCGAAGCAGCAGAGCGGGGAGCAAAAGGCATTTAGCTTCCCGCTCCCCGCTTCCCGCTCCTGTCTTTCCCGCTTCATGCTTTAAGCTTTCGCGCTGCGTCCCCATTACGCAAGCCCTTCGGCTTCGAGCAGCTTTCCGAGCATAAAAGCTACGTCGCCTACCAACTGCATGCAGATTTTCCTTCGGCTTTCCGGATTGCTGTAATAACCCTTTACCATCTCCCTGTTCCGCCAATCAATTCTGGCAATGTCGCGGCAATCCGTACCGCCGTATTCCCGGGTCAGCGTTTCGAATTCCCTGATGAACTTATGGCTCACCGAATACATCCTGGGGTCTTCTTTGCTTTCGCGATTTCCCCTGCTGAAAACGCTCGAGATTACGGCAACGCCTCCGGTCAGCGCGCCGCACTCGCTGCACGTCGTGGCGATCCCTCCGCCAAACGCCCCCCGGGCCTTGATTACTTCTTGATTGACAATCCCAAGCTTTTCCTGCCCAACTGCAAGGACCGCCCTGCTTCAATGGAATCGCTTCATGAAAAGATCGATCGCTTTGTCTTTCATTTGTTCCGGGCTCATAATGCCTCTATATGCAGGTTTTCTATAAGTTTCCCGCCGGATTGAAAGCAATCACGCTTGCTCCGGCTTTCCATGAGGTTTATTTAATCGCTGCGAATTCCAGGTGATTTTATTCTCTCGAAGCCTTATTGTCCAGAGTGGATTCCGGAAGCCGGGCATGCAACCCGGCGCGACAGGGACGCACGAATGGACACGGCCGGAGACCGATGAACACGTCAGGGGTCTGTCTGCAAGGAAAAAATTCCTTTTGATCTCATAAAGGGTTTTGCTATGAATTCATCGCCTTCTATTTATACTCAGCTTCGTCAAACGTCAAATCTCGCCCGGCGCTCGATTGCGGCGCTGAGCCCGATCTGGGCTGCGCTTTTACTGACGGCTGCCTGCTCTTCAACAGGCGGATTGCCTCAGCCGCCCCCTGCGCAGTCCAATCCGGTGGGACTTCAGGTGGGCGCCGTAGTCGAGACCGCCACAGGCAATGTGATCGGCATGGACGAGCTTATTGGCAAGCTTTCCAATGTGTCGGTCGTTTACGTCGGGGAAATGCATACGAGCCCGGAAGATCACAAGGTCCAGCTCGAGATCCTCGAGAAACTCTCGCAGGGCGGGCGATGCGTCCAACTGGGAATGGAAATGTTTCCGGTGGCGGCGCAACCTGTCCTGGACCGATATATCAATGGACAAATGTCCGAGGAGGAGTTCCTTAAAGAGGTCGGATGGGAGGAGGTCTGGGGATTTCCCTATTCTCTCTACCGGGACCTTATCAACTGGCAGAAACAGAAGCGCATGCCCGTTCTCGGCCTGAACGCCCCGTATAAGGTGGTGAGAAAGATAGCCCACAGCGGCCTGGGTTCACTCACGCCCGAGGAGCGATCCCAGGTGGCCCGCGAATTTCATCTCGACGATCCACGCAATCGCCTCAGGGTCCGCAAAGAGCACACTTCGCACGAGAAGGAGGGGATCAAAGACTTCGAATCTTTCTTCGAGGCACAGCTTGCCTGGGAGGAGACAATGGCTCAAACCCTTGCCGAGCATCTCGAGAAGATGAAGGCGAAATGTAAAATTGTGGTCGCCATCGGAGAGGGCCACATAAACGGGCGCCTCGGAGTCCCTTATCTCACCCGTCTGCGAATCCCGCACGAGTACAGGACGGTAGCCCCGGTCCCCATAGATTATCCGTCCTCTACGTTCGACCCGAACCTGGCGGACTACGTTGTCATAACCGACAAATCCGAACCGTTCCACCGGCCCCGACTCGGCGTTACAATCCAGCCTGAGGCTTCGGGGACGGGAGTCGAAATTCTCGGAGTTTTGCCGGACTCCCCTGCAGCCGCAGCCCTTTTGCGCAAAGGAGACATAATTGTCTCAATCGACGGCTCGCCGGTAAAAAGCGTCGAGGAAGTTCAGCAGGCGCTGGCAAGGGGCGGACCCCATCACGAGATTCTCGTCGAGCGCGATAAAAAAAAGATAGCGATCACCGTGACGATTGGCCGGTGAATGTCTCCAGATTCCGACGCGCAGGGGCAGAGTGCCTGGCATAGTACTTGATTGCAAAAGTGAGCGTAACAAATTCGCGTTCGTCACCCCGGCAGAGTTTCTGAGCCGGGATCCAGAGGTTTTCCTGAGATGGCAAGAGGCCTGGATTCCGGCTTAAGACCAAGTTGCGCTCAAAGAGGTAAAACCTCCATTCACAAAATCCCCCCTGCCCCCCTTTAGAAAAGGGGGGTTCCAATCGCCAATTCTTACCCGTATGGGCGCAACTTGGTATTAAGACATGCCGGAATGACGAAATTTGAGTGTCCCTGTAAACTGTACGCGCATTTACGCAAGTAAGTACTAGGGTAGCCGCAACCAAAAAAGACACCGATACGTGCACCCGATCGAATGGGAACCGCCCGGTTTTTACATGCTCTTCCAGCATTGGTTCCGGTAACTGCGGGCCGGGATTACAGTCAACCCGGGAGGCGGGATTCTATTTTTGCCAGCCTTTCCTCGATTTGTGTTAGGCAACCAGGTGAGAGTTCCCCTTGGACCTCGGAGCCCGGAGTCTTTGCCCACCAATCTATGCCAATTTCCCTGGCCTTGTCCACCGAGCAGATGACCAGGCGAATCTGCAGGGTCAACAACTCGACGTCCACCAGCTTGATCTTTATGTCTCCGGCAATGACAATGCCCTTGTCCAACACGCGCTCGAGCAGGTCGGCCAGGTTGGTGCTTTCGATGGAATGATGCGCAGTCCTCTGAATTGCCACTTGAACGCCCTCCTCGTACGATAGACTTATTAACAACCCAAAAGCGCCGAAAACCCACCGTTCATTCTCGACAGCCCTGTCCCAACACCGGTCCCCAACTGTTCCCAACGCGAGGCGGGGCTTGCAGCGGGGGGCCTTACAGCAGTCTTCCGAGAGGTCCGAGATCGAGATTGAGGTCTCGCTCCTCGAGGTGGAACTCCTTTCGCAGCCTGTCGATTTCCAGGGCTTGCCTCATCAGGGTCAATCCAACCCTCTCTATTTCAGCATCGCTGAGATAACCCGCATCGACCTGCTTTATCGCCTGCTTTTCGAGCAGTTCATGAAGGAGCTTGACCAGGGTCAGAACCAGCCTTCCAAGCCCATTCTTGACATTTTCGCCGTCAAGATTTATTCCGGGTACGCTGGAGGGGGAAGTGGCTTCCGCGCCCATTATCCTCGCAAAATCATTCAAGTTGCTCGACTCCACCCTATTTCGATCCACCCAATCCATCGGCGGCTCCATGGTTAGAATTCAGGAATTGATGAATTCAAAAATTAATCCCTCAATCCCTCAATGCCTCAATTATACTGATTTCCTCGCCGCACATCCCCTCACGCAAGGTTTTAACCGAGGAGAGCACAATCTGGAGACCCAGGTAAATAAGATCGATGTTTGCCACCGAAATTCTCACTTCCCCGACTATCACGGCGCCCTTGTTCAGAATACGGTCGAGCGCCTCGCAAAGCGATATATGGCGGGCATCGGCGGGTGAAAAATCAGGCATGGCTCATTCCTTCTTTTACAAAAACCAGGCAAGGCGGCATCATCCGAGGTCTTCGATTTCCTCGAGCCGGTCGAGCAACTCTTTTTCCCGCGCGTCGAACGCCGCGCTCGTGATCTTCCCCGTCTCGAGGAGCATATAGAGATCCCTCAACTCGGAGGTGATCGTCTCGGTCTCTGCGTCCAGTTCCTGCTGCGCGGCATTGTGGACTTCGCGGACAATCGACAGTATACCTGAGATTGGAAGCCACAGGATGTTGTCAATGATCAGCATGTCGCTTCTCCTGCCGGGTATGGATATCTCAAGGCATCGGCGCCCCATTCGAGGCGGCCAGGCCGTAGTGTCTCACATCTTGAGATCGATTTGGACAAAGTTGTGCGGCGCCCAGGGGCCGTTGTAGTCGAAGGCGAAATTGTTGTCGAAGAGCTTGGCCGCCTTGAATACGGCGCTTTCAAACTCCGATGTTTCCCCCCGCCTCACCAGGCAGGCCAGGTTGAGCGCCTCCCGCTCGTTTCGCGGCTTGTTCCTCTTGATTTCGGCGCAGCACTCCGATAAGACCTCTTCGACTTTTTCCGCGTAGTCATCACGGTCTTCGTCGAGGATGCGCTCAAAAGTACGGCCGAGATCGATTTTGTCTCCCTGAGAAGGATCGCGGCGGCTTGCAAGAAACCTGTCGCGAGCGGCGCGCAGTTCCGGATGGGTGAGGACAAAATATTCGATGATATTGGGCACATCCCAGGTGACGCGCAACCCCATTTCCGCCCTGCCGACCACCCTTGCGAGCTGTCCGAGAAAGGCTCTGCGATTGAGGGAGAGGATTTTCCGAACAGCTTTGGGACCCTCGGCAATAATGCCGAAGCTCATGGGCAAAGGCGTGGTTTCCTCCATGAGCCGGCTGATGACTTCCTGATGGGCTGCGAGGTTGCGGCGCTCCGGACGTATCCTCGAGTTTCGAACATCGCTGACCACGGCCTGAACATGGCCGTCCGAGAGGCTGTAGACATCGCCTCCGTCAATCCCCAGCGGGCCGTACGTCCGCTCGTCGCGCCCCGCAATGACGGCATATATATACCTTCCCACCGAGTTTGCCGTTTCTTTGCCCATGCGACCAATCCTTTCAAACCGTCCCTGCGTTGGCGTACCTTTTGGTCCTTTGGCCGGGTTGGGTTCCCATGTCCTCCACCAACTGAACGGACTTGAGTTTGCCGTCGATTGTCCTTATCTCCAGCAGCCGACCGCATATATAGCACTTTGTCTGCCCTTTGTAGTCGGCGTAAGCATCATCATCGAGTTCCACCTTGAAGCCGCAGCATAGACAATTGATTTTCATTCCGTTTCCCCCTTATCATGGGATTCATTCGCTCAGCGCGATGGGTAGTTTGCCGATGAACCCTATTCAGCGCGAGCACTTAAAACCCTGTCCTTCAATATTTGAGCTTAAAGCCCCCGGTATTTTTCGCCCCCGGGCAATTATGCCCTTCGCCTTCTCCCGGGGCGCCGGCGGGAGGGTGTCCGCCCTCCTCCTTCATGGCGCGCAAAATCATGGCCTCTTCGGAGTCGATTTCCCGGCAGCGCGCATCGATATTTCTTACCCGGACCATCGCGCTCTCCCTTTCCGTGGCGCGCCGGAATTTCTCCATCTCCAGGCAACTCAGCCGCATATAGGCTTTGTGCGGTATCGCCCCTTCCCTTGCCCTTCCCGAGTGGGAGCGAATGTCCTGCAAACCTTTGATGGTCCTGGAAAGAATTGCCATACCCCTGCCTCCTCGTAAGATAATCGTGAGCTTCCGGGCAGATGAAACACCAGCCCGCCCGGTCCCCGCCACGCTGCGCTCCCCGGCCGGACACCAGGAGAACGAAGGCCACGAATCGAGACGTTGTTTTCGACGCCGTGCGAGGGGGCTGGATTCCAGCGGCCTTTTCCAACTTTCGGCCCCCTCTCCGCCCTCAAACTCGACCGAAGCCTCCGTTGTTTTCACGGCAGACCATTTCGATTATTTCATCCATCTTTTGCATTATAACCGGATGGCCTCCGCGCTTGACTTTTGCCGTATCCATTGCCAGCACATCACGACAGACCCGCCGGAACACAGGGTCGTCAACCCGGGCGCTGCAGCCCTGCATCGAAAGGACCCTGGCGATCGCTATACAGGCGCGGATAGTAGGCCGATGATTATCCACCCCCACGCCGCGCAGCTCTCTTACTATATCCACGATGGTCGAGGCATCCGTTCCGGAGATGCCCGATTTGGCCACCGTGATCTCGATCTCGGTCAGTCGGTCATAGTGGTCGAGATGCACCGTTATAAGCCTGTCCAGAAGCGCGTCCTGGGTCTTGTGAACCCCTGCGTACTCTTCCGGATTCGAGGTAAAGATGGCTGTGAAATTCCGATGCACTTCGAGGTAGCCCTCCCCGGACCTGCGCAGCCTGGGCAAATTTAGGATACGTTCGGACAAAACGCTCAGAAAAGCGTTGTTGGCCTCCGGTCTTGAACGATTGAACTCATCGTAGATCAGGGTGTCTCCGTTCTGGCAGGCCGTGGTGAGCCGGTTGTCAACCCAAAAACTTTTCATTTCCTCTTCGGTTTTGAGGACCGAGTGAATGAAGTTGTCGATCAATTTGGACTTTCGGTACCCGGCATCCCGGCCGACAAGGTCGGAACCTGCGAACTCGTCGTCGCCGTGGATGAGCGTAACCGGTCGCCCCAGCCTGGCGGCAACATGAAATGCAAGGGTAGTCTTCCCCGTGCCGGCCGGTCCGGAAAAGTGAATCGGGTAGCCGGCCTGGATATAGCAAAGGGCCCGCTCGGTCACCTCCTCCACGTAGGGAGTCGAAACAAACCCGTCGCCCGGCTCGGGCACAATGTTGTCTCCCGCCGGTTGGACTCTCACCGTGTCTGACAGGACACCAAGATTTTCGTTGCGCATCTTTGAGTTACTCCATTTACGGGTTTCGAGTTCGGCAGCTTCAATCCGTTGGGGCGGCTTTCTGGTGCGGGCGACCCCGCGCGGAGTGGGGACACAAATCGATATCGGTCCCCGGCCGCGGCGCCCCGGACACGCCATCGCCGGGGCGGAGCGGTCGTCGCCTGCGCCCGCGCACTACGGGCACTGCCTGGTTGGACCGGGGAACACGGCCTCATATCCCTTCCGCTCACAAATCACTCGTCTCCGTGAGTGTTGCGCCCTGTTGGACTCTTTGCGCCGGCCTCACTGGTGACGTTTGTCCTTCTTGGGCATCCTCTTGTCTTCCCTGCCGGGCGGCTTTGCAGCCTCGATAAAGCTCGTATCTTCCCGCCCGGCTTTCAGGTCAACAGGCTTCGGTACGGCCACCGGGGAATTAAACTCTACAGGTTCTCCCGGCGCCGGTTTGGCCTCCTGGTGCTCCCTCTTCCATTGAACCTGCTTGCTCTGAGCGATCCTCATACCCGACCGGCTATCGGGTTCCGTTACGCCAAGCCAGCCGAGACGGGAGGCGGTTATTTCCGATGCGAATTGCTGCCGCATGCCGAAAACCACCTGTTTGAGCCCCCTCACGAAGGCCGATCGCTCCGCCCCTGCCTTTTTGACCGCCATCCGGAATGAGCGGCGGCAATCGGCAAGTTCTCTGTGAAAGCCCGCTCGCATATCGGATAAATTCGCCTTCAACCCCGAGAGGAATCGCGTGCGGATGTTCCTGCCGCTTGCCGCCATCTCGTTGTGATCATGGCGGAAGTCCGCCCGCATGCTCGAGACGCTGTTCTTTTGATCGGCGATGAAGGCAAGACGCTCCATTTTGGCTTTCCGCGCCATCTGGGAATGAGCACTGACAAAACCAGCCCGCAAGCCGTTCACTTCGGTTTTCAAACCAGAGACGAATGAAGCGCATTCCTGTCTGGTCTGGCGGGCCCTTCGGACATTCGCATCGTGGATATCCCCAAGGTCATTGTGAATATCTGCCTGCATCGAATAGACATCCGCCTTGATACCCGTCAAAAATGCCCTCCGCTCTTTGCTCATCGTCCGGGCCATTTCCGCATGCGCGTCGTGGAAGTGCTTTCCCATCGCCGCCACGGCATTCCGGCGCTCCCCTGCATCCCGAACCATATTGTTCAAAAGTTCCCTGCGCGCGCCCCTCAAACCTGTTATCTCGCCGCGCAACCGGGCCATGTCCTGAGGCGCCATACCCATAGTCTTTCTCCTTTCAGAGTTTTTAGTTCGGGTCCAGCGCCGGGCAAGGAACGCCCGACGTCCAGGACCCTTCGAAGTTCGGCATCAGGCGGGCGCTGCGGCACTGGCCGTAAGACCTATAGCTTCGGCGTACTTCAGATAGGTTTCGACCGAAGCGATCACCACGCGCGCTTCGATAGAGAGCAATTCGATACCGACAAGGGACACCTTGGCCCAGACATCTATAACGATACCTTTGTCCAAAATGCGGTCGACTACTTCAGCCAGACTCGATGAATCGGTTGATTTCTGAACTTTTGCCATGATAGAATCCTTTTCTCTCGTCAGCTAGATGAGAGTCCTTCCCGGGAGTTTAGCCTACCAGCGCTCCCGGGGGGAACCCCTGGGTTGAGACAGACGCACGTCTTCAGGCGGGCGCTGCGGCACTGGCCGTAAGCCCGATGGCTTCGGCGTATTTGAGGTACGTTTCTACAGAGGCGATCACCACACGGGCCTCGATGGACAGGAGTTCGATCCCCACCAGAGACACCTTGGCCCATGCATCGATCACGATGCCTTTGTCCAAAATGCGGTCCACTACTTCGGCCAAACTCGATGAATCAGTTGATTTCTGAACCTTCGCCATGCTTAACCTCCTTTTAGATCAACGGTTTATGTCACTACTTCACTTCCCAAACGCCCGCTGAACGGGCCCGAATTGCATCCTGGCAGGCTTCCTCCAGCAAAGGGTCCTTTGCCGAATCGGAAGCCGCCTGCGAATGGACATCGCTAAAAGCGTGCCAACTCGACGAAGCATTTTGTGATTTTGTAATGCACTGATTTTATTGTGAAATAAGCAAACGATCTCTAACACATGCCTTAAAGGAACTGCCGTTCGGGAACCAACTCTATGGAGAAGGTTACATACTTTAGGGAAACGCGGACGGGTTTTCTCCACCGCAGATGGAATCAGGCAGGATCCATGATTTTGATGATTGCTATGATCTCGTGGTTTTGGAAGGGTTTGCTGATGAAATCGCTGATCAGGCCGTCTTCAAGGGCTTTCTGCACACCCGCGTCGTCCCTGTAGAAATATCCCGATATCATTACGATGCGCACATCGGGGTCCATCAGGCGGATGCGTCTGGCCAGTTCGAGTCCGTCCATGTCCGGCAGCTTGGCGTCCAGAAATGCCATCAGAAAGGTGCTCGAGGCCATCTGCGCAAGGGCCTCCTGGGCCGTGAACCCCACCACGGCGGCAAACCCGTTTTTCTCCAATACATGATGCAGCGCCCAGCACATGTCCGGCTCATCATCTATAATGAGAAACTTCGGGATTGTCATGCCACACCCCATGCTTGCTTAGAGCGCCGGCAGCCTCACTGTAAAGGTGCTTCCTTTCCCCTCGCTGCTCTCCACTTCGATCGAACCAAAGTGATGCCTGAGTATCGAGTAGCATATCGAAAGCCCCAATCCGCTTCCTTTTCCAACAGGTGAAGTAGTGTAAAACGGGTCGAATATCTTGTCCATTTCGGCCCTGTCGATGCCGCATCCCGTATCGGCGATTCGAACCAGGGCCTCCTTTCCCCTGGTTACCACCGAGATGCTCAAAGACCCTCCATCAGGCATCGAGTTTAAGGCGTTCAAAAAAAGGTTGAGGAAAACCTGCTGCAGGAGGCTTCCAACCCCGCTGATCATGACAGTTTCCTTCGAGAACGTGCAGGCGACCTCGATCTTCTGTATTTTTGCCTGGCTGGCGACCAGGCAAAGAGTCTCCTCTATCAGCGAGCACAGGTTCACCAATACCACGTCGGTCTTGGCCGATGGATGGGCAAACTTCAACAGGTTCTCTATCGTGACCGACGCCCTCTGGATGCCGGCGTGAATCTTTTCGGCGCATTCCTGTCTAAACTCCGCATCGATATCGCCCTGCATCAGAAACTGGGCGCACGAGGAGCAAATCGCCAATGGATTTCGGATTTCGTGGGCTATTCCACCCGCCATCACCCCCAATGCGGCAAGCTTCTGAGACTGGAGGAGCTGCATTTCCAGTTTTCGCCGTTCGGTTAGATCTCTTCCCACCATGACAAGGCCCACCGATTGCGACATCTCATCCCTTAAGGGCGACAGGACCCAATAGACGGGGATGAGATTCCCCTGTTTTGTAGTGATATCCCATTCGACCATGATAGAGTTCTGCTGGGTGTGCATCTCGGCCAGGACCCTTTTGACTTCTTCCCTCCGGTCTTCGGTGCAGTACTCGAGGAAGGATTTCCCCTTTGTCTCTTCGAAACAGTAACCCGAGATCGTCTCGGCCGCCCTGTTCCATGTGAGCATCCTCCCGTTTGGGTCGGTCGAGATTATTAGATCGTTTGCGCATTCGACAACGCTTGCCAGGTGGCGTTCCAATCGGCGCACGTCTTCGCTGAGCCGTATCTGCTCGGTGACATCCTCCATCAAAAGCATTGCGCTCTCAACTACACCATCCCATGTAAAGGGGAGGATGATGTAATAATAGACCCGCATCGGCAGACCGGGCGCCCTGTAAGTAAGGCGCTCCCCGCGTGTGGGCCGGTTCTCCTGGAACACCTGCCCGATGCGGCGCGCGATGTCCATTCGTTCGAGGATCGTGGAAGGAAATACTATTTCCAGCGGATGGCCGATGGTATTGGATCTGGAACGCTTGCTCTTTTCAAGAAAGTTTCGGTTTGCGCTGATGATGCGCATATCCCGGTTGATAAGAAGAACCGAACTTGGAATGGCGTCCAGAAGCATGCTGTAGAGCTTTTCATGCCGATTCAATAAACCCTGGCGTGAAGACCTGAAATCGTCACTGTCCATTCTCTACCCCTAATTTGCCGGATATCGGATATGTCCCGGCATACGGCATGAGACCCTTAGCAACTCACAAAGTTATAGGGGGCCCAAGGGCCGGTCAGCAGAAGCCCCGCCCTTTCGTTATTTATTTCATGGAACCTTTTGCAAAACGCTTCCACCGATTCGGCAGGCACCAGAAAATAAAGAGAAAATAGGGGGGCCGGCGGTACGGACTGCCCCAAGCCGGGAGTGCTGCATTCCTCCTTCCATTTGACGAAAAGTCCGGAAAAAGCAGCGAACACTTTCTCGACAGACGCCCTGCGCGCTGCCGTCAATCCGTCGTTTTGCGCATAACGCAATCTTTGAGCAGCCAGGTAATCGGAACCGGGGCTTGCCACGGAAATCGGGTATCGGCTATCGGGTATCGCAGATCCGATTTCGGAGCCAGGCTTCCGCCCCCGGATCGCCCCCGGCCCGCCGGCCAGCCCTGCGTCCCTCCGGGGCAGGGCCCGCCCACCTGCCCCCGGCAGGCTTTGGCATCCGGCACCATCTTGTGCTTCGCATGCTTGCGCCTCGCTTAGATCGGGCAAAACGCGCACCCCCATCTCCACACAACCGGCCAGTTCCTCGAGAAGAGCCGAGAACCGGTCACGGCGCTCCTCGATCAGCCGCACAACCCTGTATTCTTCATCCAGCACGCATCCGTAACGCATCGGGATCACCGTATAGAGGAAATGCAGCCGTGCGACGACCCTTTCATAGGCAAGGATTCGGGAAGGGTTCAACGCCAGTTGCGAAGCAGCGACGCGCGACACCGCGCCGCTCAACTCCCCGGCCGTGACGAACAGCATATGCCCGTCGTTTATCCCGATCAACCCGGGAGGTTGGCTTCCGGGCAAGCTCCGCAAAATGCAGTAGAGCAGCAAACTCACGGCCGCGCCTCCTCTTCCAGGCGGGGACAAAAGCTGTAGGGAGGCCATGGCCCCGAGACTTCAAAGACCAGGCCCGGAACCGCACACTGCTCGTTGGCCCCGCGAACGCCGGCGCAAAAATCACTCACCTTATCCCGCGAAACCAGAAAGGCCCAGTTAATGATCATATCCCTGCCGCCCTCCGGCGGCTCGCAGGCAAGCGGTTTACGCACGCGGAGATCGCCGGCGATACGGGCCAGTTGCTCACCGGCGCTCTTGCAGATTTCTTCCACCAGGCGGCTGACGGCATCCTGGCAGAAGGCCCGCATCCGGCGCTCCTTTAGATAGAGGGCGCCCCGGGATAGAGGCATCTCCCGGCCCTGAGCGGCGAGAGTCTCTTCCAGGTATTGCCCGCAGGCCACGGCGCGGTTCAAGAACGCCTTGACCGCCCATTCCTCCATGCCCGATACCGTGTGAAGAAAAATCTTTATGCCCTCATGGCACTTTTCCAACCGCGATTGCAGGCTCTTTTGAGAGTCGAAAATCGTCCCGAACCGCATCGGCAAAACGGGTGAATGAAGCATCGCCCGCTCGACGACCTCTTCGTGCCGGCAGGCGAGCAGCCCCACCCGCGCAAGCTCCGCCGTCCCGTTTTCGTCCGAAAGCCCGCTGAATTCTTCCGCTGAAACAAAACTCACAACAGCGACAACATCTGTGCAGGGCTGCAGGAAAACGGGATTTTTTCCATCTACGCCCCCTGCCTCGATAGCAGAAAGAAGCGCGGAACTGGCGAAACAATAGAGGTAAATCTGTCTGGAATCCACACTTACCCCGGCATTTCAAGACTCTCCTGCACTCAATCCTTCATTGGTCTTGCAGAGCATGAGCGGCTCACAACAAGCCCCACAAGGAAGGCGCGGCCTTTTTCGTCATTGGCCGAGCCCGCTCACCTCCAGCAAACTCTCCTCTATATCCTGCTCTTCGACAAGGGGCCTCACCCCGGCGGCCGGATTCGCCTTCATAAGTTCCACTGCCCGTCTGACCGCCCTGAGGCCGGCCAGGTTGCATACCGACTCGATTTCGGCCCCGCTGAGCCGCTCTGATTTGCGGGCCAGTTCTTTAGGGTCGATCTTTTGCGCCAGGGGTTTTTTTTGAAGATACACCTTGAAGATTTCCTCGCGCTCTTTTAAGTCCGGCATGGAAATTTCGATGACTTCGTCAAACCTTCCAGGCCTGATCACAGCCGGGTCGAGCATGTCCGGCCGGTTGGTCGCCCCAAGCACCAGCACGCCTTTCAATTCCTCTACTCCATCGAGTTCGGTGAGGAACTGGCTGAGCACCCGTTCGGCGACGTTTGAACTGGTCGAGCCGCCGGCGCGCAGGGGAACCAGGGCGTCTATCTCATCGAAGAAGACAATACAGGGCGAGGCTTGCCTCGCCTTTTGAAAAACCTCGCGCACCCCCCTTTCCGATTCTCCCACGTACATGGACAAAAGGGCGGGTCCTTTGACCGAAATGAAATTCACCCTGCTTTCGGTGGCGATCGCTTTGGCCAGCAGGGTCTTGCCACAACCCGGAGGACCCGAAAGCAGGATGCCCTTGGGCGGCTTGGTCCCGGCCTGCTCGAAGAGATGAGCATATTGCAGGGGCCATTCGACCGCTTCCACCAGGCGCTCTTTTACTCGCGAAAGGCCACCGACGTCCTGCCAGCTCACATTGGGCACCTCGACGAACACCTCGCGAATGGCCGAGGGTTCGACCTCGCGCAAGGCGGAGAAAAAGTCGGACATACGCACCTCGAGGTGGGCGATCTGGGCATCTGGAATGCTGGCCAGGGAAAAATCGATATCGGGCATGACACGCCGCAGAGACCCCATTGCCGCTTCCCGGCAAAGAGCTTCCAGGTCGGCCCCAACAAATCCGTGAGTAATCTCGGCCAGATGAGGCATGTCCACATCCTCGGCAAGGGGCATTCCTCTGCTGTGTATTTCCATTATCTCGAGCCGGCCGTTGCGGTCCGGGATAGGAATGGTTATTTCCCTGTCGAAACGCCCGGGGCGCCTGAGCGCCTGGTCAAGAAGATGGGGAAGATTGGTGGCGGCGATGACGATGAGGTTTCCCCGCCTGGCCAATCCGTCCATGAGTGCGAGAAGTTGCGCCACGACCCGTTTTTCCACATCTCCCACCACCCGTTCTCTCTTGGGGGCTATGGCGTCGATCTCGTCCAGAAAAATTATGCTGGGGCCTTTGCGGCCCGCCTCCTCGAAGATCTTGCGCAAGTGGGCTTCGCTCTCGCCGTAGAATTTGTGTATGACCTCCGGGCCGCTCACCGAAAAGAAATTGGCATCGGTTTCGCGGGCAATGGCCCGTGCGATGAGGGTTTTGCCGCACCCCGGCGGGCCGTGAAGCAACACCCCTTTGGGGGCATCGATTCCCAGCCGCTGGAATACTTCCGGGTAGCGCAGGGGAAGTTCGATCATTTCCCGTATCCGCTGGAGCTGCGGCCTGAGTCCCCCGATATCCTCGTAGGAGATAGCCCGCCCCGTTTGCTCCTGCTGCGGCTTTCCGATCACGAGCACCGTGGCCGCGTTAATCATCACCGGTCCCCGGGGAATGGTGCTCTCTACCATGAAGTCGGCTGAGCGGCTCCCGAAAAGGGTCGCCCGTATGCGGTCCCCTTCGAGCACAGGCAAGCCGTCGAGCAGGCTGCCAATGTAGCCCAAATCCCGCTGCGAAGGCGTGATATTGATCGGAGCGACGGCGACCCGTTCAGCTTGCCTGCAGGAGATCCTGCCGAGGGTAACAAACTCGTCTATCCCGGCGCCCACATTTTCCCTGGCAATACCATCCAATTGAACCCGCGACTGGCCGCGCATCTCCTTGTATGCGGGCATCGCCTTGCACACGGTCTTGCGTTTCCCGGCAATTTCCAGGGTATCCCCGGTCGATACCTGCAGCATCTCCATGTCCTCGGGACCCATCCGCGCAAAGGCGCGTCCAACGTCCTTGGTGAGGGCTTCGGTTACCTTGAGTTTGAATGTGGGTCTTTTGTCATCTGCCATAGAGCCGCCTTTGCGTCAGTTCAGTTCTCTGAGTGAAGCAAGCAGCAAGAAGCAAGAAGCGAGGAGCAAAAAGATTTTCCGCTTCCTGCTACCTGTTCCCCGCTTAATGTTTTTTATGGCACTTGATCTCCACAATTCCGTGCTTGCCGGAGACCTCTACTTTGTCTTCTCTAAAGCTTCCGGGCAGAAGCAGTTCCTTGCGGTATTTCTTTTTCCCCTTTTGCGCGGACAGGGTCAGGATATCGTCCCGGATCTCGATCTTAATATCCTCGACCTCTATTCCCGGCATCTCCGCCACTATCAATACGTGGTCTTCTTCCTCGAAAAGGTCCGTTAACGGTTCTCGCACCTCGTGGACCGTCGATCTGCCGGTCGCTTTGTCGGTGCTGACGTTGCCAAAGGGTTCCACCTTGATTTCCCTGCCCCCCAGGCCCGTCTTCACAGATAAGCCGAAAATGGCTTTGAGGTCCTTCCCCTTATCTTCCCATTGCATCTCGCCTTCACGCGAAAGTTGTTCGCCCTTTTGGGCGAGATCGGCCAGTTTTTCTACAAGTTCGCCAAAGCCCCGGAGGATCCCCCCGATTGCCCCGCCGGCCTGTGCACCCTTGTCAGTCTTTTTCTCCTGCGCCATGTGATTCTCCATCTGCGTGGATTGCGTATCGTTTCACCTTCGAAATCACTGTCTTGTAGTCCACCTTGAGCATCCGGGCCGCTTTTGCCTTATTTCCTCCCGTATACTTCAGCGCCTGGGCCAGAACCTGCCGTTCAATCACCTCTGCGCCGTTTCGCAACAGCTCTTTTAGCGGCATTTCCTTCCATCCGGCGGCGGCCACCTCTGTTGGGAGTTCAGGAATTGGCGGGCCCGCGTCGGTAATCTCCAGGTGCGCCCCGGTAATGACCCGGTCTGCTATCAGTACCGCGCGGCGAATAACCGAACGCAACTGCCTGACATTGCCGGGCCAGTCGTGCGCCAGCAATTTTTCGATGGCGCACGCGGAAAACTCCCTGACGTTTTTATTCAGTTCGCGGTTCGTAGAGTTGAGGAAAACTTCTGCAAGATAGGGAATGTCTTCCTTGCGCTGGCGTAAAGGCGGAACGGTGATGCAAAACTCGTTCAGCCGATAGAAAAGGTCGAGCCGGAAGGCGCCGGTATTGGTCAACTCCAGCAGGTCCATGTTCGAAGCCGCCAGAATGCGGACATCCACGCTTATCGGTTCCCTGGCCCCCACCGAATAGGTTTTTTTCTCCTGGAGCGCCCGAAGAAGTTTGGCCTGCGAAGACAGGGGCATATTTGAAATTTCGTCCAGAAACAGGGTCCCGCCTTTGGCCAATTCGAACTTCCCCGGCTTACGCGCAATGGCGCCCGTAAAAGCCCCTTTTTCGTGACCGAATAATTCGCTTTCCAGAAGGGTTTCCGGTATCGACCCGCAATCGATGGGGACGAAGGGACCGCTTCTGGAACTGCGCTGCTCGATGGCGCGGGCCACAAGCTCCTTGCCCGATCCCGTTTCGCCGAGAATGACCACACTGAAATCCGATCCGGCCACCAGGTTCACCTCGAGGATGAGGCGGGCCACCGCGTCGCCGGGTCCCATCGCCTCCCTCAAGCAGCAGGAGTCCGACTCATGTGAGGAAAGATACCTGCATCGTTCTTTGAGCCTGCGTTCGGCCAGCGCCCGGCGCACAACTCTAACCATTTCATGGTGATTGAAGGGTTTGGCCAGGTAGTCGTATGCCCCGGCCCTCATCGCCTCCACGGCCCCGGGAATATCCGCGTAGCCGGTAATCATGATGGCGGGAATATCCAGGTCCTTTTCCCTCACAAACTCAAGGACCTGCATCCCGTTCATGCCGGGCATCATGAAGTCCAGAAGAAGCACATCCGGCCCCTGCGAGGCAATTGAATCGAGGGCCGCGGTTCCGTCATTGACCGTCAAGACCTCAAAACCTTCGCTCCTCATAAGCCGTGAGAGAATCGAGCAGTGGGCCGGCTCGTCATCGGCAATGAGGATTTTGGCGCCCGAATCGCTCATTTTCGCTTTTCCCTTTACGATTGGAGGGCTGCCGGGGGGGCCACGCACACAACCTGGATGTCTTCGGCAAGAAGATTGTCCAACGAGTGAAGCATTCCCAGGAAAAGAATCCCCGTTTCGCCCTCGCGCAAGGTGCTGTTGATCCGGCCGGCGATAAAACTGTCGCGCCTCGCGAGCAAAGAATCTCCAGGATGACCTTCACGGTCTCCGGCAGGAGGTCGAAGACCCCCGCCCAGCCGCCCATGACTCGCGGCCGGGGACCCAGCAGCCTCTTTGGCTCGCTCGTATTCCTCGATGAGCAGTTCACCGGATTCGGTCCCCATAAGGGATGCACCCTTTTCGATCAATCGCTGGAGGAGGCGATGATTCAGGCTGCCCTTGCCGGCAAGCTCGGCAACGATCTCCGGTTCCCGCCCGCAAGCCGGCAGCCCGTCCTGGTAAAGGCGGACCCTTTCGTAGGAAAGCCCCAACTGCTCGATGGCCCGTTCGATTTCGGACCACATTGCGTCTATGGCCTTCAACCTGCTCCGCCACGCCCTTGTGCCAAGCAGCCGGAGTCGAGCCCGCTGCACCGGCCGGCCAAGGCCGCCCAGGTCGGCTTCGGTGTGGACGATCGGGACGTGGACAAGCCTCCGGTGTTTACTGGTGTTCATCGTGCCATTCTCCCCCGCATGAATCGCTGCCATCAACTTCGAGGGACCCGATGAAGGCAGAACAAGCCCGGACGACCCGTTAAAACCTCGTAAAAAGAAGCTGGTTCTTTGCCGCCAATTCCTCTGGCCGGAAAACTTTTCAGGGTCGTCTGGAGCAAGCGCACTCTTTCGTCAAACAACTGGACCATCTTATGACTTCGCTATGCTACTACAGGCAAAGACCGCATTGCCCGGTACTGGCAAAAAATTGATGCGGTCTTAAAAAAAAACTCTGCCGATAAGTCACAAAGAAAAGGCGCATCTACCGTAACCGGGTAGTGCGCCTCCGTGTATATCCCACGCTATGCGAGGGTGAGCTTAACGGCGCCCGCCTCCGAAGTGGCCTCCGCCGCCCCCGAAGTGGCCCCCGCCGCCGCCAAAGTGGGAGAAGCCCCCGCCGCCGCCGGCAAAGTGGGGAGAGCCGCCGCTAAAGTGGGAGAAGCCCCCGCCGCCGCCGCTAAAGTGGGGAGTGCCGCCGCCAAAGTGGGAAGAGCCGCCGCCGCCAAAGTTGGAAAAGCCTCTTGGTCCGGTAAAGCTATGGCCAACCGAATTCCGATTGCCGCCAAAGTTGGAAAAGCCTCTTGGTCCGGTAAAGCTATGGCCAACCGAATTCCGATTGCCGCCAAAGTTGGAAAAGCCTCTTGGTCCGGTAAAGCTGTGGCCGGCCGAATGCCCGGCGCCGCCAAAGTGGGAAAAGCCTCTTGGTCCGGTAAAGCTATGGCCAAAGGAATGCCCGGTGCCGCCAAAGTGGGAATAGCCGCCTCGCGAAAATTCCGTACCGCCGTGTCTAAACCCCCTTTCGACCGAAGCCGCCGAGGGGCGATTCCATGCACCGGTCCGGCCGTGGCCGAATCGGGCCATCCCCATGTTGCCGATCCTCCCGGTCCTCGCCATCGAATGGAAACTGGCGGTCCTCATATGGCCTCGACTCATATGGAGATGCCGGTCATTGATATTGACATGTCGGTTGACATTTAGATAGCAGTTACCGCCGGCCCAGTTCCAGTAGCCCCAACCCCAGCCCCAGTACGGTCCAACGCCCACTGCCGCCAGCCATCCGAAAAGGCCGACAGTAATAAACGGCTCTCCGTAAGGATAATAGGCGAATGGAGGATAATCAGGCCACCACCAGGCGCCGTAAATCACCGATGGGTCATAATAGGGCACATAGACAACATCTGGTTCGACAGGCTCGATCTCTATATCGTCTCCCGCAACAGTTACATTCTGCTGATCGGTGGACTTGAGATTGCCCTGGGCGTACGCCTTATGCCGTAATCCCTGAACGGAGGCCATCACCTCCGCCTGCTGGTCCATGAAAGCCTCGCCCAGTCTCGTCGTCCAATCCAAATGATCGTCCATCATGGCGAGCACCTGCGGAAAAGGCACCAGCGCCTTCACGCTCAGGTCCCAATTCATGTTGTCCAATGCCGCATTGAGCTCATCTCCTTTTAAGTCCGGGTTCTGCTGTACCCAGCGGTCGGCTTCCACAACCTGCTCGGGGTACGTCGCCGCTATGAGGACTTGCGCGAGTAGTGAATCGGGATAAAGCGCAATCGGTGCAAGCATCTGGTCCAACTCTGCCCGGCTGAACGTTTCCTGCGGTTCGTTGCTCTGTGCGAACACTACGACCGGGGCCGCCAACAGCATGACGAGGACCCAGATCAGAACGTGCGTAAGAACTTTATTACTGTTCATGGTTTGTCCTCCTTCCGGACATACTCATCGAATATTTCTTATGAATATAAGATTTTTATCACGAAAATAAAGGCCCTGTCCAAGGCCGGGCTTGCACCGCCGGGCTGCTGACCGGAACCGCCCGCCCGCTAAAACCGGTATCGGGTGGCCGGTATCGGGTGGCGGGTATCGGAAAGATCGGGCACCCGGCAAATCGGAGCTTCAAGGGTCGAGGTGCGCTGGCGGGGTCCGGGGATTGAATTTCCATGTCAAGCCCTTTTATGCCGCAATTATTCCCATCTGTGCCCCCTTCGATAACCCCTCCGGATAACCTCTTGTTTCCCTCAAACCCTTGTGATATAAGGGTTCGCAAAAACGGGCTGGCGTAGCTCAATGGCAGAGCAGCTGATTTGTAATCAGCAGGTTGGGGGTTCGACTCCCTTCGCCAGCTTTCCCAAAATCGTTTATTTACGCAGGTTTACGAGATTTGGACGAGGATTTTACGGTGTCCCTTTGGTGTCCCCCTTGTGCGGAAAGTGTCCCCCCTCGCGCCGAGGCGTATATCGATTTGACCAACTCTGGATTAGGCCGATAGTATCTTTCGAAAGCCTTATTTGTGGAGATCTTCGAGGCTGTCTTAATTTGTTCCGGAGTGAACTCTTTCCCCAGGGCAATCACTGAGCTATGCTTTGTGCCGGAATAAAGCGGCACGCCCTCAATGCCCACTTCTGCGCATGCCCGCAGCCATGACCGATAAATCAAGTTATGGTGAAAGCGATCACCCGGCTTTGTATTCGTTGGACCCTTGTGTTCCGCAAGATGCCTGAAGAAATACATATCCGGAAATCCGCGCGGCAAGGACCGGATAAGCGCAACATCTTCGAGTAGCAGTTCTATAATCTTCCCCCGCTTTTCCTTTGGATGCTCAACGAAAATTACCCCAATCTTGGAATCGATATGCTTTTCTTTCAAACTGAGCATTTCCCCAGGACGAATCGAAAAATAGGTGGACAGCCATTTCACAGCAATCCAGATACGAGGGTTAATGTTCCACGTCATTTCCCTCAGCTTGTCCAAAATGGCAGCCTGAGAATCCTTGTCGACCACTTGCCGAAAAGCCATCTCCACTTTCCCAAGCTCCGGAAATTCCGGAACCTGATCGAAGGCGATCATCTTCCGCTTCCTCAGCCATTGGAAGAAGGAATGAAGAGCAGACTTAGCATTGTCACGGGTTTTGCTCGACAGGGACTTGAGAGTTATTTTTAGGAAATCCTCGATCGCAGCATAGTCAATGGTCTTTACGTTCCGGTTGCCCCATACCCCGATAGCATAGCCTGCATAACGCTTTAACGGCCGGAATGAATCCGGCTTCACTTCCTGCTTTTTAATTTCAAGCCATTGCTGGACCAGGTTGGCAAACCCAAGGGGATTATCGGCACGGTAGTCCCTGTAATCGAAAGTCCCTTCCTGAGTCTTAAACCGAATACCGTCAAGGAATCTTCTGGCCTCAATATAGCTTTGGAGGCCCGACTCCCTGGCAAATTTTTTCTGAGTGCAATTACCCCGAAGTTTGAAGCGGACCCGCAATTTACGGGCGATTTGATCGGGATGTTCTTTACAGGCAACGGCGGTAAAACCATTGTCCACCATGGACGCATTGCAAACCGGACACTTTTCCTCTGTAACAATTCTTCCAAGCATGCAGATTCCTCCTTCTGTTGTATGGAATGGAGGCATATTACTGCATGAATACGTTGGCAAGCAATCGTCCACTGCGCCACCACCTTAAAGCATGGTTTCTGTTATGGGTTCCCACTCCAAGGAGATCGCCAGCCGGCACTTCCTGAGTTCTATCCCCTTCAAGTTTGCGCCGGCACAAAGACCTTTCATTTTGTCCTCACAGACGGAACACGAAAGCGTTCGAAGCATATAATCGAACTGCTTTTCTGACTCGGCCAATTCCAACCAGGGGAAATGCTTTTGAAGAATCAGCATTTCAGAGGAGCCCTCCAATGAAGTCAAGAACTCCCCGCCATCCCTCGGCCCATGCAACCTCTAGGAGTTCGCCTCTCTTTTCCGCTGCCACCACCCGAGCCCACTGTTCTCGAGTCAAAGTCCCCAAAAACTCAGACCCGTCCTCAACCTTTTTCGCCAGTTCACCGTCAGCACCCTCTTCGCCCAGATCCACCAGACTTCGCATCCCATCCGACCAGTGAAGTTGCTTCCTATTTTTGAAAGCTGCCGCATACTCCCGAAAGAGTGGCCCAAACGCCAGCCGTCCCTTGCTGTACTCCTCCACCATGTCAAATGGCCCAAAATTACCCCCTCTGGCATGCTTCAAGTGGCTTTTCGTCAACTCAGACTCAATCCCCCACTTGGAAGCATACCCAGCGGCTAAACGCCCATCTTGAACGTGAATGCCGCGTCTAAAATTCGGCTCCCCCAGGCCCACAGAAGCACAGGCGTCTCTCCACATGTAAAAGAGAGCAACATGCACCTGATGGAGATCCCGCTCGACCAGTTCGCCAGAATCATCAGTCTGAAATTGATCCTCGAAGAATAGAATTTCGTGAACATTCACATGAAAACCGTTTTTGAATCCGTAGGTTACCTCCAAGGCACGAACCGACCCGGCAAGATGAGTGCGATCCTTCCAACGATTCCAAGGCTTTCGATGATGCATCAAAACCCGAGCCTTTACGAAGCGATCCAGAAGACCCTGCAAACTATCATCTCGATGATGAGGAGCTGTTTGACTCAGAAGAACAACCTCTCCCCCTCGATCAATCCACCTACCCACACCAAGAACCAGCTCATTGCGCCTCTGCTCGGATACCCGAGCAGCGCAAACCGGACACAGCCAGACCGATCCACACACAACCAGCCCAACATACTGAGCTGTCGATCCCTTCACCCATAGTTCCGGCCCACCGTAATCTCGACTCCCGGCCATACCGGGAATCACAATCCGCATGCAGTACACTACCCTTTCTTCGTATCCGTTTGTACGTTTGATCCCACGCATGATCTCACGAACATGCGACTGCATGCGATAACGCCAAAGACGCCTGAGAAGCAGATATACGTCATCAAGGGGTGAAGCAATTTCGTGGTATTTACCAAGAGAGGCGACCGCTTCACACAGGGGGGGCTGCGCGCTGGGCTTTGCCGGTGGGACGCCGCCCGCGCTCGCCCCTGGCTCCATTAAGTAGGTCATAAAAAACCCCTCCAGAATCGTCCTAAGCCGATCCCGAGGGGCTAATTCTCAAGGCAAATTCCCAGTCACTGAACCTGCCTTAACATTTGACCCAGGAGCACACTCATATTACAATTAGTGATGTTGCTCCTGTCCCCCTCTCCGGGACCGGTGCGCATTAAGTCGGAGCTACCCCTACCCGCGAAGTAGACTAGCTCCGGCTTTTTTTATCCCCATCTATAAGCTGTGTTGGGTCGTCATTCATCTCCTTAACGAACGCCTTAAGCTTGTCTTTGACGTTCCGAATTACAAGTGCGAAGGTGAAAACTCCCCACTTTTCAAACCCCATCAATTCCCGAATTCCAACATCAAGAATGTTTTCAAGTAACTTGGCCCGAGTTATTCCAGCTCTCTCTGCCAAACGATCAGCAACTTCGAGAAGTTCGGGATCAACCCATACAGTCAGATTTTTCTTTTTAGTTTGAGTCATAAAGCCTCCTATTGGCGATTGGGTCAACTCTACCCTATGCGGGTAGGACTTGTCAACAACAAAAATGATACTGCCAAAAATTTTAGAGCGGTCAGCCGAGAACGGTATGCAAAGCCATTTTATCAGCACGAGAACCGATCCGACCAATGCACCCTACCGCTTGAGTTCCCCTCGAACCCCTCAAAATCAAGTGAGAGGGGATTCGCGAGGAACTCAGGGGAAGGGAGCACAGAAGGAACGGCCCCCCCAAAAGCTTTTTTAAAGGTAGCTCCGCAATCAAGGACATGCCGGGCGCCTGGACGAATTACACCCCACAACGCACGTAACAGGCACCCGTCATTATCCTTGAACGCTCCGCAACGAATTTGGACGGAGGGGACCCGCTTAGAATCTAAGGGCTGGGTTGCGGCATTGAATTCTGCAATACCTTTTGCATTAACTGGACAGAATAGTGTACTCTCCAAGTAGGAAGATTGTTTCGGATGTCAAAACTACATTCATCCATCGAGGTTCGTCATGCAAAAGCTCACACAGATTGATGACGCTTTCACACATATTCTTGAGAAAGCTACGGAGGCAATCAAAGAGGAATATTTCATTTTGCCCAGGCACGAGAAAGACCCGGTGTATCGGGAGCGCGTGTATTGTTATGAGCTTTACCATCAGATGAGACAGCAGTGGCCCAATGATTGTCCTTACCTGCTTAACGGCGAGCTAGACAAGAGGGGGTCCCCAGATCCGCAGGGGGGCCGCCAGCCCAAGCCGGATTTACTCGTCCACCACCCCGGCGAGCCTAAGAATTACGCAGTCATCGAAGTGAAGTCCTCCCGAAAATGCATACGTCAGAGAGCGACACCCAGACCGGAACACATAAACAAAGACCTTGAAACTCTCTCGTTTTTCCTCAATCGAAGCTACCGGCGGGCAATCTATCTCATCTATGGGGACGGTGCCGCCGACGCGGCCACGAGGGTGCAGAGGTGTGCCGCAAAAAAGCGGATTACATTTGAACTCTGGCTGCATGAAGAGTGTACAAAACGCGCTTCGCACAATCTCGTATTGTCCACTTGCTGAAACAGACCATTTGTTAATTTTTGGATCTTCTCTCCACGGACGTTGAAACACAGCGGAGAAAGTATGAAAAGAACAATGTCGGGATTAGTGGCGCTTCTGCTTATTCTCTGCACAGGCATGTCCGCCCATGCGCAAGGGACCGAATGGAAGACCCTGAACGACGAGGTCATATCACTGTACAGGCAAGGCAGATATGATCGCGCTGTAGCGGTGGCAAAAAAGGCGTTGCAGGTTTCCGAACAAGCGGTCGGCCCCGATCATCTCGATGTGGCCTACAGTCTGAACCTCCTGGCGGTGCTGTACGACGTCCAAGGCCAGTACGCGCAGGCCGAGCCGCTCTACAGGCGCTCACTCGCAATCAAGGAGAAGGCCCTCGGCGCGGATCATCCCGATGTGGCCGCAAGCCTGAACAACCTGGCGATACTTTACCGCCGCCAAGGCCAGTACGCGCAGGCCGAGCCGCTCTACAAGCGCTCGCTCGCAATTTTGGAGAAAGCCCTCGGCCCGGATCATCCCGATGTGGCCGCAAGCCTGAACAATCTGGCGACCCTGTACTACGAGCAAGGCCAGTACGCGCAGGCCGAGCCGCTCTACAAGCGCTCGCTCGCAATCAAGGAGAAGGCCCTCGGCCCTGATCATCCCGATGTGGCCGAGAGCCTAAACAACCTGGCAGAGTTTTACCGCCACCAAGGCCATTACGCGCAGGCCGAGCCGCTCTACAAGCGCTCGCTCGCAATAAAGGAGAAGGCCCTCGGCCCGGATCATCCCCATGTGGCCATGATTCTGAACAACCTGGCGACCCTATACTACGCCCAAGGCCAGTACGCGCTGGCCGAGCCACTCTACAAGCGCTCACTCGCAATAAAGGAGAAGGCCCTCGGCCCGGATCACCCCGATGTGGCCACGAGCCTTGAGAATCTGGCGGTGCTTTACCGCGCCCAAGGCCAGTACGCGCAGGCCGAGCCACTCTACAAACGCTCGCTCGCAATAAAGGAGAAGGCCCTCGGCCCGGATCACCCCGATGTGGCCATGAGCCTGAACAACCTGGCGATGCTGTACTACGCCCAAGGCCGGTACGCGCAGGCTGAGTCGCTCTACAAGCGCTCACTCGCAATCAAGGAGAAAGCCCTCGGCCCGGATCATCCCGATGTGGCCACGAGCCTCAACAACCTGGCGATGCTGTACTACGCCCAAGGCTGGTACTCGCAAGCCGAGCCGCTCTACAAACGCTCGCTCACAATAAAGGAGAAGGCCCTCGGCCCGGATCATCCCGACGTGGCCGGGAGCCTGAACAACCTGGCGCTGCTGTACGCCGCCCAAGGCCGGTACGCGCAGGCCGAGCCGCTCTACAGGCGCTCGCTCGCGATCAGGGAGAAGGTCCTCGACCCGGATCATCCCGATGTGGCCGCTAGCCTGAACAATCTGGCCGAGTTGTACCGCCACCAAGGTCAGTACTTGCAGGCCGAGCCGCTCTATAAGCGCTCGCTCGCAATTTTGGAGAAAGCCCTCGGCCCGGATCATCCCGATGTGGCCGCAAGCCTGAACAATCTGGCGGCCCTGTACTACGATCAAGGCCAGTACGCGCAGGCCGAGCCGCTCTACAAGCGCTCGCTCGCAATCAGGGAGAAGGCCCTCGGCCCGGATCATCCCGATGTGGCCACGAGTCTTGAGAATATGGCAGCGCTCTATACAAAAACTGACAGAGAAGAGGAAGCAGAGGCGCTAAAGAAGCGAGCTGCAGCCATTCGGACAATAAAACGCTGAAATCAAATGGCTAACAACAGGATGAAAAAATCTTGGAGGGGAGAGCATGACCAAGCCCGACATTCAGGGGGAGGCATTGATGGAGCCTGAAGAGGTCAGGAAGCACGTTGAAAAAGCATTACGGACGCTCGCAGAGAACGATAAGTATTTGCTCAAAAACGACCTAAGTGAGCGCTGCATTGCCTCACGCTTGGCCATGTATCTTCAACAGGAGTTTCCCGAGCATAGCGTTGACGTCGAATACAACCGGGATGGGTTTGAGCCGAAAAGGCTGGAGCTGCCAGAGGAATGCGCCAACTACCGGAATAAAGACGGGCAGGCATTAGTGGTGCCGGATGTCATTGTCCACCAGCGCGGTCCCGATGGCCCCAATATTCTCGTGCTTGAGCTGAAGAAAACGTCAAATCGGGATCGCTCTGGCTGCGCTCGCAAGCGTGTGCGGGCCTTCCATGCGAAACTCCAGTATAGCTTTGGTGCGCTCATTCAGTGCGAAACGCGGCGGTGCCACAATCCTGAAATCAGACTTTCCGAGTGGATTGATAAATAAACTAAATCGCCGTCACCGGGCTTAACGTGCGTTTTTCCCCTTTCTTGAGGTGCCCCCTTCATGAAATAACTGGACAATTGAGCGTATATTGTCCGTATTTCAAAAACACCCTTGAGCATTGGCGCGGGTTTGCGCCCTGCGAAAAGACCTGAAAACTGGACAAAATGACGAACGATTCGCCTTTCCATGATTTCCATTTTGGTGCAACTTCGGTGCAGGTTCAAAACGGCCCTTGTCCCGTCTATGTTTGCGGGCGAAGTCGGAGGTTCAAATCCTCTGCCGCCCATGTAACCGGTGTCCCTCCGTTGTCCCTCTCACCCGCAAACCCTTACTGAGTCTAGTTGGCGAAGGGTTCGACTCCCTTCGCCAGCTTCAAGAAAATCAAATGGTTACGAGTATTCATCGTTTCCCATTTTGCTTTACGTACGCATTACGTACTCGGATTGCAGGTTTCCTCCACCCTCGACGTGCGCCGAAAAACCCGGCGTGCGTGAGTGCTTACATGGCGCACTTTCCGTGCTGGCTTCGAGCTTTCCGGTGATGTCTTAATCTTTGAGGATTTTTTCTGTTTGCTCACGCCGAATTTTTCTTCGGAGTGCCGCCCCTCCGGCATCGGCGGCAAGGGTTGGGACTTATCAGGAGCTATGCACAAAGGGCCTCTACGTACTCGTCCCAACGTGGGAACACAGGGGCGGCGATTGGAAACGGCTCCACTTGAAAAGAACTGCTCTCTGAAGGCGCAGTCCCTTCACCGGGCAGGCCACGTTAGTTCCGGAGTCAAATATAGTCCGGGGGCATCTTAATCCGAGAGCATTTTCATTATGTGTTTTGCGAGACGCTCATTAATTTCTCGATGGCGGGGTATTGGTTGGCACATAAGGGTTGCCGCGTTCTGATACCAATCGTGTCTGCTTCCATGGCGAATCAGTGTGCAACCCCGCTCTTCGAGAGTTCTAACGAGGTCTTTTCGTTTCATCAGACCGCCATGTCTTCATGGGTCCGCACGAGTGGAATCTCCTTGCTCTCCAGATCGCCGAGGATGTCTTTGAGATTTTCTTTTAACTCATCGAGGGTTTGACCCTGGGTCATATAATCCGGATAAGATTCCAGGTGGCCCACCCACATGCCATCCGTTTCCTGCCAGTAAACAATTTTGACTGTCTTCATTTTTAGTTCCCTCGTAACTGATATCTATCCGCATTTTAACCATCCGGTCAACGAATATTAACAGAGAGCCAAAGAAATCGCACCGGCCTAAAAGGGTGGCTACGCTTCTCCCGCCTCGGCGCTCGGGTCGCTCCCCAGCGTTGCCCTATCTTCCGGGCGGGCAAAAATAATTCTAGCACAGAAAGATTCCGATCAGATATACTGAAAGCTGAGAAAAGATAGAGGAGTCTGCCGAGATGGAAAATCAGATAGATAGGAAGAAGCCAATACTTAGAAGCAGACTCTCGCTAACACACTACCGTCACTAGAAAAACTCGCCCTTGTTACGTACAGTGTTGTATTCTGTCCAGAAAGTGTAAACGGTCTCCGAGCTTGGGCGGGTTCGGGAGGGGTTGAGACCTCGATAAATAGACAAAACCCCGCATTTTGTCCAGGTTCCGTTTGGTGCTTTAAGAAGAGCCTGGAACCGTTCACCATTTGAGATCCGATAAGGATTCCTCTCATGAAATTAATTTCTGAAATCATCGAAATATTAAGTTCTGATAAACCTAATCTTACGAACGCTTTGATTAAGACAAAGGTATTGCTTCATCGTTTAGGGCAAAAAGGCCTTATTGGGTGGGTTAACAGTGAGTTGAACGGGTACAAAGATGATGATGATCTACCGCCATATCGAATCTTACCATGCACAGTTCTTGCGAACGCCTCAAACATAGCCTGGCGAGTTTCAAGTCATCCAATCCCTATCGTACATATCGACAAAAAACTTAGGGCGCGCCTTGAGCAAACAAAGTTTTACCAGTCAATAGGCGTTCTGGAGGACTTAGCGAATTCCAAAGGAGACATAATTACTAGGATACCGATGGAATGGAACTCCTTGCTTAGTGAAGGACTGGGCAACAATTTCAGAATTTCATCTGCATGGTGCGAAGTAGGTAAGACAAGTTTAATTCAAACGCTCGTAGAAGTGAGATCGAGATTGCTCGACTTTATGCTTCAATTGAGCGACGAATTCGTTGGCGAAATGACAGACGAGGAGGCGAAAAATAAATCTCAATCTGTTGATCCGGCGTCGATGTTTCATAACGCCATGTTTGGAGATAATACGACTATTGTTGTTGGCGATATGGATAAGTCAGCAATTCAGCAGGGCGGCGCGCAAGCCGTTATGACTCAATCACCGACGCAAAAAAAGGATCAATAAATGGTCACAGAACAAAATAAGGATGATTTACTTGAAGTTCTGTACCGCAGGGGTTGCAGCCAGCAGAAAGGCGTCTTTTTGCCAGAAGCGAGAATTGATTTACAGTGGGATGACGACACCTTCTCTAAAACTGTCCAGGCACTCAAACATGACAATCTAATCAAGTTGAATAAGATGGTTGCATTCCTCACCCTCGCCGGATGCCGCCGCGTGGAAAAGAGCGTTAATCCTCCTCCGGCAGTCACACAAAACACTGTGTTTGCGGGCACGATAAGCAACGCGACAATTCAGCAGGGTGGGGCACATGCTACCTTAGCTCAGCGTCAAGCAGAACCCCCCAAGGGTGTTTTTACCTACGATCACATGACTGTCCCTCCATCCTTAAAAGACCCAGACACCTATCAGCAATTCGCCCGCTACCACCTCATTTATTCCCTGGCTGGCTTGGCATTCGGCTTTGTCTGCATATTGGGCGGTATTGTTCTTTTTTCCCATGGTGTGACGGGTTCCACCAGTTGGACCGCAAAGTTCATTGGCGGGGAGAGCAAGATCTCAGATGCGCCTCCCGGCATCATTCTCTTCATTGTGGGGCTGTTTTCCGTTTTCATTACAAGGTTTGTTATCAAGACGCAAAAGTAGCGTTCGCATGGAGGCCAAACAATCATGAGAAATAACTTTGGCGCTGACTGGGCCTTCGGTGTCAAGGGCGCAATCGAAAACGTAGTGCGTAAATCATTCCCAAGCGAGCTTAGACGTTGGCCGCTCCTGCAAACGTTCGACTTTGAGTCTTACCTCATTGGTGATTCGCATTTTATTGTTGTCTTGCGCGACAAGCTATCTGGCATTCCGTCAGGGTTCGACCCCAAGGCGTTCCCTTACAATGATCACCCATCACTCCCCGCAACTCCTCAGAACGTCGAAACGTGGCAGAGTTATCTATTTGTCAAGTTCGCGCTTAGACCGGAAGATGCGGCGCTTGTTCTGCCCATCCACAATTCGGGAAAGAGCAGCGCAGGGGAAGACTACGATCTCTTTTCGTCTGAAGAAAAGGCAGTTTGGGACTTGCAGTTGCGGCTAACGGTTGCCCGTCAACAAACTATGATTCAGCCTATACCGTCTTCCGCACCTCAAGCTCCTGTGAATATCACGTACAACGTATCCGGGACGAATGTTCGGGTTAACACCAACAGCGTGGATTCATCTACTCAAAATACAGTGAATGCGGGCACGATAAGCAACGCGACAATTCAGCAGGGCGGCGCGCACGCCACGATGACTCAATCGGTGAACTACACCCAAGAAGACTCAGATAATCTGCAGCGTTTAGTTGAGGTATTTCAAAAGCATATTGATGACCTGGGTCTTGATGCGAAGGCAAAACGAAGGGTTATAGCGCAAGTTGCCACCATAAAGGCGCAACTTGAGGATACACCTGATCCGGTGATAGTGAAGCAGGCTGGCAGTACTTTGTGGAGCATCACTGAGAAAGTAATCGCGGGCTTGATTGTGGCAGCATCAACTAACCCGACTGTTTGGACTCAGGTACATGCCATCATGTCAAAACTGTTTTAACCATATTCACTGCAAACTGGACAAAAGAGCGTAAATTGTCCAGTTATAAGGAGTGAAAAACATACATTGTAAAGCCCTTAGTCGTCCAGGAAAGGAGCTTAATCCACAATGAAGTTTTTGGCGGTTACGTTAGCATTTTTCTGCGGTATCACTTTTATCATAGCCAATGTACTCGATGTTTTTTTATCCAAAAACCAAAAGAAACAGGTATCCGACAAACTTGAGGAAATTTGGCTAAAGTTGGATAATGCTGGTTTCCAAATCGTGGTTCGAGGTCCGCTGTACTTACTGGAGGCTGGCTATAATTTTATTTTTGGCACTAATTATTTTTTAAAAAAAGGATGTATTAGAGCTGTAGGTCTGGGCATATTTCTGATAGTACTGATACTAACAGTGGACGGTATTAAAGCATCTATACCTTTTGCATGTAAACAATGTCCATGGGAAATGATAGGAACTAACGTTATAGTCGCAGATCCTCTTAATCCAAACCCAAATGTTCAAGATGATAATCAGAAGCGTTCGACTCAGCAATTGGTTGCCCTTTTAGAAAGCATCAAATCAAAAACCACCGTAGAACGACTAGTTAAGGTGGCACAGTGGATAGTTGGCCACGACTCAGCAATAGCGAAAATTATATTTACAATATGTGTAATTCCAATTGTATTGTTAATAGGATCATTAGTATATTATCTATCACTTATATTATCAAGAATACTGTTAGAGCAGGCTATTAAATGGCCTAACGTAACATCGTTATTCGGTGTATGTATATTAAGTATATTATGTATACCAGTATTCTATATGATAATGTATGTAACAATTATGCCAATATATTATCCACAATATATGCCAATTATATTTATGGAGATTATATTATTAGTGAAAATGCCACTAATTGCATTTAGTATAGTGTTACCTTTGTTGAGTATTTTTGCGTTACTGGCTAAACCAGCATGGTTGGGAGATATGGTTATAGTTGTGATCTCTCCACTCATTGTATTGTCTGGATTTATTGGAATAGGATTAGTTTTGTCGCCTTTTCACAAGTATTTGTATAAAATGGCGAACACCTTTATTTTAAGAGCATTGGAACATGATAAGGGTGTGATGTATGTTGTAGGATGTATGACTAGTGCGATTATTACTTTGATTGGATTAATTACTCAGTTGTTCCCGACGAAATAGCTTCTTGTAACGCTCATAAGCTGAAAAACAAACTGGACAATTGAACGTTCTGTCCAGTTAGTGGCATAGACCACTTGCATTAATTTCGTATTGCTATTCATTTAAATTAAGTGATCATATTGAGACGTTATGGTATTTTTTGACCTATTAAAAATAATACTTGGTGGCATTATAGGTGCGGCTGTAATGTTGTACTATGAAAGGCGAAAGGCATGGAAAGCCTATAATCTGATTAGGGTGGAGACAAATTATAATATACAAAAGCTACAAGATATATACAATAGAGTATGTAATATCTATGGGCTAGCCAATACTGATAAGGAAATTGATATTATAAAAATGATGAATGCGAATAATAAGGAATATCACAGTTATGTAAAGAACTTGTTATCCGAAGCTATCCCTATATGGAGTTATGGAGCATGGAATAGCCAGATGCAATTATTGCCACAAATCTTGACTGATCAAAATGTGAATAGATTCTTCATACTTCAAAATGCACTAAATGAAGTTGTCCGTCTGCACACTGACATAATAATGTTTGCCGGGAAACACAAACCACCACCAAGAAAGGAAGCGTTGAAAAAATGGGCTAACTGGAAGCGAGCCGCAAGAAGGGCATTAAAGATGGGGAATCCTTTCCCGATCAAAAAGAGAGTCGGGAGTGAATTAATTGACTGGGGCAAAAAAAAGTGGAGCACTTGTTTTCCACGGATGCGTATTTCTCGATGACTAAGCCACCAATGATTGCCTTGTATCTCCTTGGCGCGTCGTCGGCAGGATTTAGAAAAATCCCATTTTTTTGTGCCTATTGATGGAGATATCATGGGTTATACGGAATATCCGTCATATGGATCTGAATCCTACGCACTAAGTCTTGTGAAGTGCGGAGTTATCCGAAGAATGTTGATCAGAAAAGAGATTCAGCTCTACCAATTTAAACCGACCTATGAGCTAGGCATATATCCAATGGTGGGTACCAAACCGTACACCATGAGCCCATGGGCTATGTTTCACTATGCTAATCAGGATATAGCTTTAGTAAGGATGAAAGTTATAGCGCAACTGCTAAGTAAATATGGGATTGGAAGTGTCGTTGATATAATAGGTGAAACAATGCTTGGTCTGGAGAAGTCTTTTCTTCAGATAGGAACGCCCAAGAGAAATATTGTGAAAATCAAATTGAAACCACCTTTTGATCCTAAGCTAGAGAGTGTTTTCGTTTTTCTTCCTGACCCTACTAAGTCCTTTAATGCACAATATGGTATTCGTCACAAATAAAGAGATATATGGACAATTGAGCGTATTCTGTCCATATTCCCAAAACACCCATGAGGATTGGCGCGGGTTTGCGCCCTATGAAAGACCCTGAAAACTGGACAAAATGACGAACGACCGCAAACACATCACCGTGCGCGAGGTTGAAAAGCTGGCAGACAGATTCCGGCTATTCTTTTCCCGGTGTCCCTCTGTTGTCCCTCTCACCTGCAAACCCATACGGGGTCCATGTGGCGAAGGGTTCGACTCCCTTCGCCGGCTCTTTAAAAATCAAGTGGTTACAGTCATTAGGCTCTGATCTTTTTTTGCCTGGGAAGCACAGGGGAAGCACCAGGATCAATTTCGCCACCTCCGGCGGCCTGAAAAGTTCCAGGATACCAGCTTGCTCAATTCCCACAGCGGGAAGCGCCGGGATAGACCTGCAAGCCACTTTGTCAGGTCAATCCATATCTGAAAACACGCCCTCTCAAAGACCTGGATACATGGCTCCCTGTCCTCCCTTCCGCACTTGAATCAGTGGCGGAAGTGGCCGTATACATCTTTGCCTAACCATCCCTTTCACTCTAAAATACCCACGTATGGGTACCTTTGTGTATGAAGGGTGGAGCAGAGTTTGAAATACTCCGATCTTCGTCTTTTATTAGTAAAGCCTCCGTTAAAAGATTCCCGGGCAGATATCCTTCAGCATCCTTGTAATACCGAGTTGCGTTCAAGATTGAAGTAATGGAAAAGAGCTGGGGAATGATTCCCGCGCACCCGCCACAGCTTGCCAAGCCTGCCCCGGACCAGATCCGGGGGACCCAATCCGGGGATTTCGACCACACGCGCTTGCGCGTGTGGTCGAGCACTCGGCGCTTGCGGCGACTGGCCGAAGGCCGCCGCCGCAACACCATCGTGAGCCGCGAAGCGGCGATGGGGGCGTGGGGGGCAGAGCTCCCCACGTTTTTAAACGCTTTTAATACCCTCTTGAACGCAACTTCGTGTAACCCATAACCGTAGCCGATAAGGGGCTCACACCAAGCCCCTGTTCGGTTGACGCGAATGTATCTGTCCAAGGCCATCAAGATGGGGTTGAGTGTTCAGGCAGGGTCGTGAAAAAAGGAGGAATTCCTTCTCCCCCGAGTACAAAAGATTATTATTCCAAATCCCTGAAACTGCTTGGTACGTGGATTCTGGGGCGATTGGCTTTCTTTATGCCAAGGGCATCGTTTCCAATCAGCAGGCGCATGATGTTGACCGTCCCTTCGCCCACCTGGTACAATTTGGAATCGCGATAATACCTCTCCACCGGCAATTCCAGGGAATAGCCCATCCCCCCATGGATCTCCATCGCGATTCCCGCGGCCCGGACAACGGCCTCTCCGGCAAAATACTTGGCTATGGCAACCTCCCGGGTAAAAGGGCGGTCCTGGTCGTTCAGCCAAGCCGCCCGGCGAACCAGCAGCCGAGCCGCCTCGATCTGCGAAACCATCTCCGCCACAAGCCCTTTCACCAGTTGATATTCCCGGATCAGGTGGCCAAATTGGACCCTCTGGTTGGCATATGTCACCGAGGCGTCCAGGCAAGCCTGGGCGAGCCCGACCGCACCGCTTGCCACGCTGATCCGGCCCCGGTCCAGGGCGGTCATCGCTACCGTAAAACCCTGACCCATTTCTCCAAGAAGATTCTCTTTGGGGGCGCGGACGTTTTCCATGTGAATCTCGGCAATAGGCGAAGATTTATCCCCCAGCTTGGCCGTCTCCCGAGCGGTCCAACCCGCTTGGCCGGTTTCCACCACCACGGCGCAAAGCCCTCGGTGTTTAAGGCTGCGGTCATAGGTTCCATAGACAACGGCCGTCTCGGCCACGGTGCCGTTCGAGATCCATGTCTTGGCGCCGTTGATTTCCAGGTAATCGCCTCGGTCATCAATGCGGGTCGATATGGCAGAAAGGTCCGATCCTGCGTCCGGTTCGGAAAAGCACGTGCACCCGATCTTTTTCCCCAGTACGAGATCTCTGACATATCTCTCGCGCACCTGGGGCTTGCCCCATTCCATGATAGTGTAGGGCACCGTCATGCCCTGAAGATTAAAGAGGGCGCGCAGTCCCGAGTCGGCCCGCGACACCTCTTCACAAACGACCGAATGGGCGAGAAAGCCCAAATCCGATCCTCCGAATCGAGGAGGGAAAGCAGAGCCGAAAAACCCCAACTCCCCCATCCGCGCCACCAAATCCCGCTTGAATCCCTCTTCCTGCATCCTCGGCAGGATTTCCCGTTCGGCAAAACGGCGGGCTGTCTCCTGGATGATTTTCATCTCTTCATTCAGTTCAAAATCCACAGGCTCCTCCTCCAGTTTGAACATGAAATCATGGGCCGAAAAATAAACCGGTGCAGCGTTCCGCGGGTCCCTGGATATCTGCTGTCTGGCACGAACGGCAATATGCGTCGCTCCGCGGATCACAGGAGGCCCAATTTCTTGGCCTGGACTTCAAGCTGCCCCCTGAAGTCCGGATGCGCTATCCTCATCAGCGAACTCGCTCTTTCAATGTTTGAGCGGCCACGGAGCCTAGCCACCCCGAATTCGGTTACCACGTGGTCTGCATTGTAGCGTGTTACCAACGGCATCTGCGGGGCCAGGGGGTTGTCGGTGAGTGTGGGATGGGCCACGATGCGCGAATACTTGCCGCCGCCTGTCGTTGAAGGCAAGGTTGTCACGAGCTTGGCGTCCGGAGAAATAGCACACCCCAGGACAAAATCGAGCTGTCCTCCCGAGCCGCTGTATTGGTCTTCGAGACCCAGCACGTCCGAGTAAATATTGCCGAAAAGATCCACCTGCAGAGCAGCGTTTATGGCGACCATTTTACAATTCTGAGCGATAACCTTCGGATTATTCACGTAATCAACGGGTTGCATCTCTATGAGAGGATTGTGATCGAGCCAGTCGTAGAGTTTCTTGGTCCCCCCGTGGAAAGTGCACACTATCTTCCCCTTGTGAATGCTTTTTTTGGAGTTGTTGATCACCCCACTTTCAACTAGCGCTCTCAAACCTTCAGGAACCATTTCCGAATGGATGCCCAGATCTTTTTTCTCATGGAGGAAATTGATCGCCGCCTCACTGACGGCTCCGATGCCGATCTGTATGGTTGATCCGTCTTCCACGATGCCCGCGACATTCTCACCGATGCGCTTTTCCACATCGGTTATCTCGAACTGCTCGAGCTCAAAGAGGGGGTGATCAATCTCCACAGCGTAGTCGATATCCGACATATGGATAAAGGACCTCCCGTATGTCACCGGCATGTTAGGATTAATCTCGGCCATAACAAGGCGCGCAGGCCGCTCGAAACAAGCCCAGGCGTAGTCCACGGAGACACCCAGGCTGCAGTAGCCCTGCTTGTCCGGGGGTGAAATGGCCAGCATGAAAACATCGGTCTTGAAATCACCCGTCCTGAGAAGCTCCGGATAGTTGGCGAAAGAAAGCGGGTAGAAATCCGCTCTTCCTTCCTTTAGCAACTGCCTTACGGTCTTGCGCCGGCCGCAGAAAGGAATGGCACAACGAATATGTTTTTCCATTCCCGGTTCCAGGTACTTCTCCTGGAAAGGCCCAAAAGGGGTAAGATGGAACATCCGGCAGCCGTTGAGTTCATGTGCCCGGTCCATCACAGCTTCGGGAAGATAACGTGGCTCGGCGCAAAAGTTGGCCAGGACGATTTCATCTCCAGAGCGGATTTGCTGGACAGCCTGCTCAGCGGTCACAAATTTTGTCGCCTTGGTGCCCATCATTTGTCCTTCCGGTTGCTGAGCAAGACAATACAGATTCTCACGAGGAAAACTTATCGAGTAGTCCAAAGATCGACCGACCGGCCAACTTCCAGGACTTCCACTTCTTGCTGTAGGGTTGACTTCACGACGGATTTGGGATTGCAGATTTTTCGCGAATGAAAATTGGGGGAATCAATCCGCATAACGAAGATATTCCCTGCTGTCACAATCACACGCGGTACGGATAAGCTAATCTCTTCAGTCGTAAGATCCAACCTTTACTTATTACAATGGTACTCAGCCCATTTTGGAGGATTGGACAGGTTTATTTACTCACTGTGGCAAAGCAGCTTACATCAACGTCTGTGTATTTTTAATGCTGCTCGGAGTTTAACTCTGCCTTAACTTTTTATGTCCCCCCGGTGAAGAATAGATCTCCTTCCCGGGGGAATTTATCTAGACCGTCAGATGGAGATTACTTGGCCTCCCAAAGTTCATCAACGTACTCAGAAAGCCCCAATCTTTCAAGCGTACGCCTGTACGGCTTACCGTGCTCGATATCCCAGCCGCACGCATCGTAGTAATCACGCACAAGACCTTCCACATAGGGAGCCATAGCTATACCCTTTGCTTTCCCGGCGTCCGGTGCTGAAACAATCCGTGGCGACACGTCAATATCGTCTTCGGCAGTGATTCCCATGCGTAAGTTGAATATCCGCTCCAAATTCATTGCCCTTTCACCGCCCGACAGCACATCATCCTTTGTAATGTTCCATCCCGTTGCAGCACAAAGGGCATCAGCACCAAACTTGGTAACCCCGGTGACCCCCCAAACTGCGAACCAACAGCAGCCGAGCGTGTCACCGTAGCCGAACTTTAGAATAGAAGAATCGTAAACTTCTTTTGGCTTACCTTTAGCAGTGAGCGGGTTCGTAAATTCCGGATAACCAATATCCGCCTCCGTTGCCCAACAGTCTTCGCCAGGACCAGGCCAGCCGGCGCCGCTGCCTACAATTTGACCAAGCAGCACTCCCCAGTGTGTTCTCCAGTCATGGAGGTTCATGGCCGCTCCCTTTATGTGAATCGCAGCTTCGGGAATACCCAGCCTCATTGCAGTGCGCAAAGGTCCATCAGCAAGGACGTTGCCGAAGCCTTCCCGTTTGGCCATCTTGCGTAGAAGAGCCTCCACGGCCTCTGCATTACCCCAGGTAAGCTCCAAGCCATCCGTGTCCTTAGTAGTGATAAGCCCCTTTTCGAATGCCTCGAACGCAACACCCATGGAGGTTCCTGATGCAGCGGTATCAAAACCAAGCCTGTCATTCAGATCGGTAAGGTAGAATATGGTCCCCGAATCTGTAACTCCAACGATGGATGCGGCTCCCTCCGTGTCCTCTCCGCCTCCAGCCAATGACGCAGTAAATCCCTTGTGAGGACCCGAGGTCATCTCCACATCATACTTGCAACAAGTGGGGCATCTCCAGCAACACCAGGGCGTAATCTTGTGCGAAGCCATGCCACGTCCGAATTCGGGAAGAATCGTCGTCGTCATATTCTTGGCAGTCAAAACCTCAAGCACTTCTTTAACGCCTACGTATTCATCTCGCGGGATTCCGGCTTTACCCAGAAAAGTGGTCACTTCGCTGGTTTGCAGAGCCTCTCTCCAGGCTTTAGCTGTCTTATTCATTTTCGCGCTGTCGGCAACATTTATCTTCCCGTTTTCCTTCCCTTTAACCGCTATGGCCTTTAGCTTTTTTGAACCCATGATCGTCCCAACCCCTGAATGGGAAAAGGAAGCGTGAAGATCGTTTTCAATGAGTGCACCAAAGCATAGGTTCTCTCCGGCAGGTCCGATAGCGGCAACACTCATCTTTTTGTCGCCAATTGCTTCTTTGATCGCTGTCTCGGTCTCGTGTGTATCCAGGCCCCAAAATTTAGAGGCATCTCTCAACTCGCCTCCATGTTCATCTATATACAGATATACCTTGTCCTCAGAGGCCCCTTCCACAATAACCCCGTCATAGCCGCAAAACTTTAAATAAACGCCAAAAAACCCATGCGTATGGGAACGGCCAACAGTTCTCTTTGTGCTGGCATTCAACGTCACCACGGTCGTGTTCGTAGCTGACGGTACTGATGTTCCGGTAAGAGGCCCGGTCAAAAAAATCATTGGGTTTTGGGGATCAAGCGGATGTGTCCCTGGCTTAACCATCCGGTTGAGATACCATAATCCCAGAGGATAACAGCCTATGTATTTCTTCAGCACCTCCTCATCCGGCAAAGATTCATTCCACACCTTTTTCTGAGTGAGATCAACCCGCAAAATTTTTCCACAATAGCCTTTGTTCATTTCGAAGATCCTTTCTGTCTGGGGGGTAGAGCCTTGTTTCATAGAGACTTGCTTTCGGTCCGAATTAGCCCGGAAGAACGTCCCCGTCTGCGGCCAAATACTCTGT
Source organism: uncultured delta proteobacterium (assembly GCA_963805125.1). Classification (GTDB taxonomy): domain Bacteria; phylum Desulfobacterota; class Syntrophobacteria; order Syntrophobacterales; family Syntrophobacteraceae; genus SbD1. Next base: position 187,294 of record CAWDTD010000009.1, read on the forward strand.
TAAGGGCACGCGTGACGTCAAGCCTGCGGTCCTGCACGATGGCAGGTAGAGCTTTTAAAGCCAGCGGGTCCCATACCCCGAGTTTGGAGTCGGAATCGCAGGGACGGTTTGCGATCATTGCAGGTGGAGCGCGCTCGTGGAAAAGTGGTATGGCGTTTTTTTTGTTCCAGCACATGTAACTTTTCATATCAGTATGAGAAAAATTCTTCATTTTGTCAACAAAAAACTTGTCTCATGTTGAAACTTTCGATTGAGTTAAATAGTTACCTGAAAGGTAGCAGGAACTTTTCCTATCGCTATGTTAAATAAGACATAACGACACTCTAACTTAGGACCTGAAAAATTCAGAAATTGAGGGATTGGAGTTGTTGATATGCAGTCCGTTTGTGCCGATGAAGGTACCGAACTGTTCTTGTTACCAGCATCGTCTGCCCTACAACCTGTTTTGAAGTATCGAGCAGTTTATTGGACTTGTTATCAATTCGCTTCTTTGGCCTTGTGTTGCTGTCAGCAGCATCGGCCTTGAACTTGAATCTTGCGCTCCGCGTTCTAACAACAAGTTGTCGGTGGCACCCGCGCGGTAAAGAAGGGTGAAAAGTGAAGTGTAAAAAGTGAAAACCCAGGTCTTGGCCTTTTCTTTTACTCCCGTAAATCCACGGATCAGAGCCTGCCCCGGACTCGTTGTCAATCTACTATCTGTTCGCTGTACAGAGTGATCTGCCGAAGTTAAGTTATCTGTCCAATATGTGAATTGCCCTGTTTTCTTTCTACTGTCAAGATTTGCGGATCAGGGGATTCAGGACTTACCTCAGAGCGGTGCGACAAACCCTTCTGTCGCCACTGTGGAGCAACGTTCACACGAATAATCGGCAGGGTGGGTTTAAGTTCTATCAACAAGGAAGTGAATCACTACCTAAGCTTCCCCCGCCCCCAGAGGACCCCGCCCGGTTTTGCGCCGGCGTGCTCTCCGTTTTCGATTGCAAGCGTTCACCACAGAGGCGGGGCGTAGTCCGGTCAAGGAAAGGACACAAAGGTGGATTTAAATACTATAACAGAGCGGATCATTGGGGCGGCAATTGAAGTGCATAAGGTATTGGGGCCGGGACTGATGGAGTCGGCCTGCGAGGAGTGTTTATGTCGAGAGTTGGCGCTGCGCGGCGTCGGCGTTCAGAGGGAGTTGCCATTGCCGGTTGAATACAAAGGTGTCAGGTTGGACTCCGGTTACCGCCTTGACCTTCTCGTCGAACGATCTGTCGTAGTCGAAATCAAATCCCTGTCCTCTATCGAACCGATTCATGAAGCGCAACTTCTGACCTGCCTGAAACCGGGAGGCTGGAAGCCCGGCCTGCTCATCAACTTCGATGTGCCGGCATTGAAGGACGGCATACGTCGGACAATTCTATGGCGTTTCTCCCCTCTGTGTTCTCTTAATGCCCGGACGATGACCCGCCTCTGCGGTGAACGGGTACGAGTTCGCCAAACTTCTTTTGCAATCGGACGACCGTCCCGCGAGAACGGCCGATGATCCGGCCTGTCAAATAATCCGAGACATCAAAAAGGCCTGGAACAAGCACCGCTTGGGACATTCGGCATCAGATCGATTCTTATCCCGTATTCTTCGCTGCCGCTAACCCTCTTGACCGTAAAGCCATAACTGCGGGCAAAAGCCAGCATGCCTCTGTTGTCCGGCGAGACTATGCCCCAAATGGACTGCAGGCCCCGCTCTCTGGCAATATGGACAGAGCGCTCAAGCAAAGCAGCCCCGACACCTTTTTTATGCCACGCATCAGCAACGGCAATGGCGAATTCGGCACTGGTGACATCCGGGTCGCTCATAAGCCGGCCCACTCCCAGGATCTTTTCCCCACCCGAGATTTGTTTGCTTGCCACCACAACGATATCCCGGTCGTAATCGATCTGCGTGAACCTTGTGAGCATGGCGGGGTGAAGTTCCGGGATCGGGCTAAGGAACCGAAAGTATACGCTGGTTCGAGACAGCGAATGAAAAAACTCCACCAGAAGCGGAGCATCCTCCGGCTTGATGGGGCGGAGGAAAATCTCGATTCCTCCCTTCGTGACGGTTTTCATTTCGTATTGGGCGGGATACGAGCTGATTACAAGATGATTCGGAGCGGCAACGTCGCCCGGTTCAAGCCTCACCCTGGCGCTCATGGCGGCGGCGGCATGCGCATGCAGGACCAACGGATTGATCTCGAGCTCAACGACCTCCGGCAAGTCGGTGGCGAGTTGTGAGAGACGGATGAGTATCTCCTCGAGCAGCAGCAGGAGCGCGGGGAGCTGATCCTGGTTTTTCTTAAGGAGCTGGTATGCCCGGCTCGCCTCAATAAGCTGCCGGGCCAGCACGCGGTTAAGGGGGGGCAGAGCCAGAGCGCAGTCTCTGAAGATTTCCCCCGCGACACCCCCGGCGCCGCACAGAAGAACCGGGCCAAAACCGGGGTCTTTTCTGACGCCAAGCATCAGTTCGCAACCCGGAGTTCCCGTTGCCGCCCCCCCGGCCGGAATCCCATAGGCGCTCAGCAAGGCTTTGGAATTCTCGTCATCGAGCAATCTCTCCCCGCCGTGAATGGCCCTTTGAATAATCGTCCGCGCAGCGTTCACATCGAATTCCAGACCCCGGGGAAGTTTTTCCGGAATCTCCTGGATCATTTTCAGATTGTGGGCATAGGATCCCATGTGCAGGAAGGCCTTGATCGCGCGTTCAGGGGTTTCGAAAGTGGAAAGGCCCGACCGGTTCAGAATCTCCCGGCCCCGCTCCGCCTCCGCCGCCCCCAGGCACACCGCGTAAACCGGAATCCTCCTGCCGCGCAAAATTTCGACCAGCGATTCAGCGACGGCGGCGGCATCGGTTGTGGCATAGGGAACCAAAATAATCAAGAGGGCCTCGATCTCAGGCGCCGCAAGGCAGATTTCGACCACTCTTGCGTATCTTTGCGGCGATGCGTCCGCGCCCACGTCCACCGGATTCCCTTCGGTCCAGGAGGCGCCAAGGACGCCGCTCAGGCTCTTTATGACCTCAGGGTCGAGCGATGTCGGTTCCACTCCATGATCGGCAAGGGCATCTGCGGCCATCATGGCCGGCCCGCGCCCATTGGTGACGATCACCAGCCTGAAGGCGGAAGGACGCGGCTGTTTGGCCAACACTTGAGCGCAATCGAAAAGCTCTGCGAAGGTGTTGACGCGTTCGATACCGGCACGTTTGAAAGCGGCGCCATAGATATCATCCGCACCTATGATCTCAGCTTGTCCCGCCGGTCCAAGGCGCTCGCCGCGGCCGGTTCTTCCGAATTTCAAAGCGATGATAGGTTTGACGCGCGAAACCGCGCGGGCCGCACTCATGAATTTGCGGTAATTGGTCACCTTCTCCAGGCACAGGGCAATGCTGCTGACGCGGTAATCATTACCGAGGAAGTTGATGAGGTCAGCGAAATCCACATCCAGCATCCCACCGATGCTGATAAAGGTCCTGAAACCTATTTGCTCCTTTACGGACAGGTCCAGAATGGCGTGGGAAATGGCCCTGCTCTGAGAAATAAAGGCAAGTCCGCCGGGTAAGGGCAGGTTCATAGCATGGATTGCACTCAGTCTTGCAGCGGTGTGCGAAATGCCTGAAGAACCCGGACCGATGATCCGTACGGAACCTCGATAAGCGGCCTCTTTGATTTGATTGCCAAGGCCGGCCCTGTCCCCGGCTGTCAATCCGTTGCCGTCTGCGAAGATTACCGCGCTCGCGATCCCCGCCTCGGAACATTCCCGGAGTGCGGCGGGTACGGCTTGAAGAGGCGACGCGATCAAGGCCAGGTCAACCGGCTCGAGGACGCGCGCGAGCGCAGGGTATGCGGGAAGGCTGAAAAATTCGTCGCGATGCGTCGTCACAGGAAATATCTTTCCGGCAAATCCTCCTTTCCTGAGATTGCTAATCAGGATGTTGATCATGCTATCGCTGCGTGAACATCCTCCAATAGCTGCGATGGCTGCGGGTTCGAACATTTTTTCCAGATTATGGATGCTCATTTTCACACAACCGATAAAAAGAGAATTCCTTCCTTAAATTTCAATATTATCCTGAGTTTCGACTATTGCATTTCGAATCTCAATCAACAAACGGTTAAAGGCGGCTAACTCTCTTTTTGCGATCGGAGCAACAGGCCGAATCATTTTTCCGCTCAATCCACTTGATCAGTTGGAGCATGGTCTCCATATCCCTTTTGCGAAACAGCAAAAAGTGGTCCGGGATGCAGGTCGGCATCTGTTGACGCCATCCACGGAATTTTCTGACCTCGTAATGGTCCGGCCCCGATTCGGTCTTTGTTTCTTCAAAGCATTGTTCGACGGCCCGGCGCAATCCGCTAAGCCAAACAAAGCGGTTCAACCGCGTGCTGTCGGGAGCATCGCTGGTTATCCCTGTCATCTGCCGGGCGGCATCAATGAAATCGGCGCTGTTGCCGTAGATGGAATCTGCAAGGATGCAGTTGTCAATCTTGCCCGACGGGCTGCAATATTGCCGGGCAACTCCAACGGCTTCGTAACCTTGCACCGCACTTGGGGATTGAAAGGAATGAGCGTAATCAATCGATGATTGTCATGCAAGGTCCCCGGGGGGCGTGCCCTTGATGGCATGTATCTGAATGCGCCTGGACATTTAATTCGGAAAAAGCCACTTCGCTCATTATCCGGCAAGGCACTGGTTCACTGCCTTCAGTACGGCCTCATAGTTTGGCTCATCGGCGATTTCTTTTACCAGTTCCAGGTACCGGATTATTCCAAGCCGATCGACCACGATGACCGCTCTCGCCAATAGACGGAGTTCTTTGATCAACAGGCCGTACGCTAAACCAAAACTCGCTTCCCGATGATCGGAAAGGGTCGTTACGTGCGAAACTCCTGCTGCGCCGCACCACCTCTTTTGGGCAAAGGGGAGGTCCATGCTGATGGCGAGCACAATGACCTGTTCACTTAACTGTGCGGCCTCTTTATTGAATTTGCGGGTTTCCAGGTCGCAAACCGGAGTGTCCAGGGAGGGTACCGATACAATAACAACTATTTTGCCGGTATAGGAAGATAACTTTACCTGAGACAAGCTGGTGTCCACCACTTCAAAATCGGGGGCCTTCCCGCCCACTTTAATCTCATCCCCAACCAATGTGAGCGGATTACCTCGCATGGTAACTGCATTTGGTCGCTCCGGCATAATTTTCCTTTGCTGTGAGTCTTTCCTCGGATTTATAAATAAGCATTGAATTCCCGTTGTCCATTCCTGTAATGCCTCTTGTATTTAGCACTCTTCAGGAAATGCAAAGGGCCGAGTCCGGGGAGATCGAGTTGCCCAAAGTACAAGAATCGGCCCCGGCCCAAGCACGCACACCCGAAAATTCCATCCGGGAAAACAAGGTAATCAGTCTCGAAGGCGGTGCTGAGATGAGGCGGGGCACGCAGAGGCATTTGTCATCTCACGGCATGAGCCCGAAGGAATACAAGGGGAAGTACGGATTTTCGATGAGGACCCCTCCTTTCGGCCCTCATTGACATACCTCTTGCATGTTCGATCTGAAATGGCACAGTTTTGTGGACTTCGGGGTTGTTCCAGAAGTTTTTCCGGCCAAAAATCTTATCCCGGCATGCACCTCGGATGCATAGCCCACAACTTGATGCATTATTCCGCCGCCTTATCAAGGCATTCCGAGCGGCTGGCGCAGCGGGATTTCTCCTGGAGCAATCGGAGCGGACCTTGGCTGAACTCGAAAGGATAGCCGGCGCCGCCGCATGCGCCGGGCGCCCGGCGGAGCCTGGAGATCGAAGGGAATCATTCCCCCGCTCTTTTACGTTACTTCAATCTTGAACGCAACTTGGTGTAAGAAAGCATTCCGGCGGCCTGCATGTGAGCATGAATCATCGTACCGGAAGGCTTTGACTATTTCCGAAAGATTCGGAGCAGTATTGAAATCACCAGGCTGATAAGAATCATGGTTGCAATCGGAATATAGATCTTAAGATGCGGCCTGCTGATCACTATATCTCCGGGAAGCCGGCCTAAAGGCAATTTCCCAAGCCAGGGCCATAGCAGACCGATAGCCAGAATAACAGCGCCAGCGATTATCAGGATCTTTTGCATGAAATATCACCTTTTATCCGTCTTCCGGCAACGGACTTCCGACCTCTGTATTAGAATATGACCGATGGCGGCTAAATGCCAGTAAAACACATGCGTGCGACAACGAAACGAAGAGGTTTACACGATGAAAGACGAGCTTGTAGAAATTCCCGTCTCGCAGAACGCGAAAGTTTCGGGGATTCTCTCCATTCCGAAGGCCGGCCCGAAGGATACCGGGGTCATCATCGCCCATGGCGCCGGAAACGACATGAGACACCCCATGCTCGCGTCATTGGCTGAAGGTCTTGCCAATGCGGGGTATCCCGCACTGCGTTTCAACTTCCTCTACCGGGAGATGGGAAAGAAGAGCCCGGACGATCAGGACCTCCTGTACCTGGCATGGCAGGGCGCATATCGGTTTCTCGCCGAACATCCCGAATATGGGCCAAAGCATATCCTGGCGGCGGGAAAATCTTTGGGAGGAAGGATCGCATCGCAGTTGGCGGCTGGAGGGATGCTTGCCGTCGAAGGCCTGATCTTTCTTGGATATCCGCTTCATGCGCCTGGAAGGACGGACCGGCTCCGAGACGCTCATCTCTATAAGATTGCAGTCCCGATGCTCTTTTTCGCCGGAACGAGGGACCAGCTTTGCGATCTGGAGCTTTTGAGGCAGGTGCTCTCAAAGCTGAATGCGCCGTGGGAATTGGAAGTTTTTGAAGGCGGCGATCACTCATTTCACACTCCAAAATCTTACGCAACAGATCCAACTGAAATTTATGAACAAATTGTTTGCAGGACGCTTGAATGGCTGAGCCAATGAAGACTCAACGAAAAAGCCTCAGCAGGCCGCTTCCGAATTCCAGGCAAAGGGCATCGGATGCCCGGTGGCGAAATAGATGCCCTTCCGGACCTACACCATAAATAACTCCATCGCGCAGGAAAATACCCAAAAGTGTTTTGCCGATCGCACGTCTTTTAGCGGCATGAGCATCGACACCACAGGCCGCCTCCGATACCGCTGTCCTGTCCGGAACACTTTCCGCCGAATGCTCTTTGGCAAGGTTCAGGACTTGCTGCCTGTCCGCAGCCTCGAGGGATTTAAAAAAATTGAGGATTCTCCCCAGCCTCAGAAGTGTGATCGAATCTTGCCTTGTAGTCGTATCGGATATCGGCAGGGCCGTTGAGCGCAATTGAGAGAGCGCAGGAGGCAGCAGGTTTTGGGCGGCGCATTTTTCGAAATCGGCGCTGCCCGGGGCCGGATAGAATACGGACACCCCCGCAATCGCGGTTTTTGCGGCCAGGTAGAGCAGGTCCGCCACAGAATCTCGCGGGTCCTGCCCCGGCGCGCCCGCGATAATGTAGGCAACCGCCTGGAGCCCGTATTTTTCGGCGCATAGAACAGAGGCTTCAAACTCCCGGCGCACGTCGGGGCGTCTGAACTTTTCCAGTTGTTCGCCGCAGGTCGTACAGAGCGAAAGATTAAGAGCGGTAAAACCGGCAGCCTTCATCGCGCAAATCACTTCGTCGTCCAGGGTCGGGGGAAAAAGGCCGTTCATGGCCCTCAATTCCAGGCCACAGCCCCGGAACTGTAACGCTATTTCATTTAAGAGATCGAGAAACCATTGTTTATCGAAGGAAATGTTTTCATCTTCGAAATCTATGAAACGCGCCCCGATGCCGAAGACCGAGCGTTTCATCTCTTCGATGACCCGGCGCACGCTCTTCATGCGGAAACCGCACCACGAGGAGCATCCGATCGAGCAGTAGCTGCAGCCGAGCGGGCAGCCTCTGCCGGCGGTAATCACCGCGCCCGGCTTTTTCCTGCGCTGGTAGAAGCTGTTGTCGATCAGCTCGATTGCCGGAAGAGCAACATCGTCAAGGTTTGCCAAAACGGCCGGAGGCCTGATAAAAAGCTTTCCGCCAGCGGCTTTGAACCCTATGCCCGGCACGGATTCGAGCGGGGTCTCACCGCGAATTGCCCCGGCCAGAAGAACCATGGCAGCCTCGCCCTCGCCCCGGATAATGAAGTCTACACAATCGTGGCTCAATACCTCTTCGGGCATCTCGGTCGGATGATGGCCCCCAAGCACGACCGCGGCTTCCGGGAGCAGGCGCTTCACTGCTTCTGCGATCCGCACAGCCTCGGCGCTGTATGCTGTAAAAAGAGACGAAATTCCCACCAGGAATGCGCCGCAGTTTTCGAGCCTCTCGCCAATGGCCTCCGGAGCGAGTCCGAAGCGCCTGAAATCATGAAACATGGAGAAGGGGGAAATATCGGGCCCGGAATAAAAATCTCGCAAAAACGACATTTCGGGCGGAAGCCCCACCTTTTTCGACCTGCTTGAAGCAAGCGCGTCCAGGATTTCGACCGAGTAGCCTTTCACCAGGAGCGGCGCAGCGATACAGGCAAGCCCGTAAGGGATTGTCCTTTTCGCAGTTAAATAAAAATCGCAGATGGGGGGCTGAATGAGAATTATATCGGGCATGAACGGTTCATATCTCGGTCGCCGGATCGCGGTCTACGGTAATCTGCACGGACCGGAAGGCGGCGTCGCCTTTAATGGATTCGAGCACGCACCCGGTGAAACTCTGCATATCCGAACTCGTCCAGGTCTTTATGAAAAGTTGCCACCTGAACCTGTTCCTGAGCTTCACGTGAGCTGCGGGCGACGGACCCAGCACGGCGACGCTTTTTCCCGTATTCCTGAAGCACTCCGCCCTCTCACGGCAGATTACGGCAAGAAGACGGGCCCCGGCCCGGGCGGATTCCTCGCTTACCGAGGTGACGAGCATCTTGAGGAGGCGAGTGAAGGGCGGATACTGAAGGTTTTCCCTCGACTTGAGCTCTTCGCCGCAAAAACCGTCATAGTCGAGCCTTAGCGCCGATTCGATGGTAAAATGCGATGGATTGTAGGTTTGCAGGATGACCCGGCCAGGGTCTTCTCCGCGTCCGGCGCGCCCGGCAACCTGTATGAGAAGCTGAACCAGGACCTCCCCGGCCCGGAAGTCCGGCGCCTGCAGACCGGCATCGGCGTTGATTATGCCTACAAGCGTTATATTGGGAAAATCATGGCCCTTTGCCACCATCTGAGTGCCGAGCAAAACATCGGCTTTGCCCGAGCGCACGGCATCCAGGGCGCTTACCAGCCGGTCGCGGCCCTTCATGGTATCCCGGTCCATTCTCACCACTCGGGCCTCGGGAAAAAGTCTTTTTACCTCCTTTTCCACTTTTTCGGTCCCGAATCCATGCGGGAAAAGCGCGGCATGGGCGCAAACCGGACACCTCTCGGGCAGAACCGTTTCCCATCCGCAGTAATGGCAGCGCAGGCGGTTATCTTTGCTGTGGTAGGTAAGAGTTACGCTGCACGAGACGCACTGGAGCGCATGCCCGCATGCGTTGCACAGATAGTACTTGGCGTAGCCCCTTCTGTTCAAAAACAGGAGTGCCTGCCGGCCGCTGCGGATCGTCTCGCCGATTGCCTCCCGAAGCTTGAACGAAAAAATTCCGTGCCGCCCTCCCTCCCGTTTCATATCCACAATTTCGAATTCCGGCCGGGGCTTGTTCATCACCCTGCTCGGCAGCGGTATCGAGCGATACCGTTTTTCCGTGCATCTATGAAGCGTTTGAATCGACGGGGTTGCCGACCCCATGATCACGGGCGCGCCCGCGATCTTTCCCCTCATGAGGGCCACGTCCCTGGCATTGTAGCGCAGGCGGTCCTCCTGCTTGTAGGATGTGTCGTGCTCCTCGTCCACTATGATCAGCCTGAGGTCCCGGACCGGCGTGAACACCGCCGACCTTGCCCCCAGCACTATTTTCCTTCTTCCCGACCGAATGTCCGCCCATGCCTGCCTGCGCTCGCTCTCGGGCAGAGCGCTGTGCCACACGGCAAGCCGGTCGCCGAACCACTGTCGAAAAATCGACTCCATTTGCGCGCTGATCCCGATCTCGGGCACCAGTATAAGGGACCCGCCACCAGAACGGGCCGCCTTTTCAACCAGGCGGAGGTAGATTTCGGTTTTCCCGCTGCCGGTCACTCCATAGAGGACGAAAGGCTGGAAACAGGGATTGTCCATGAAAGGGGCCGTTTCATCGAGGGCGGCGCTCTGATCCCCGGTCAACTCCAGGACACAGGGTTTCGAAAACTCCCCCCGCTCCCTTTTGGACAGGGGGGGACTCACAGTCCCCGCTTTGGCATTCGGCGCCAACCCCATCGGCTCGGATCTGCCGAACGGAATTACCAGATCGAATACTTCACCGGGGGGATAAAAATAATAGTTGGATACCCAGAGGCACAACTTGAGGAGGTCGGCCGGGATGGTCGGCAGTTCATCGATCGTGTCCCGAATCGGACGGATCCTTATCGTCTCCGGCAACTCGGGAAGAGAGGTCCCCACGCAAAGGACGATCCCCGCCGCTTTCCTCCTGCCCAGTTCGACCGAAACCCTGCTCCCGGGCTGCACTTTTTCGGCAAGGCGGTCGGGAATCGAGTAGTGAAGACCCTTACTGAGAGCCGTCCCTATTATAACAACTTCGGCAAACAAATCCGCCATTGTCAGTCTCTGCCGGGAAAAACGACTGCCCACTACTATCCCGTGAGTCAACGGAGGTCAAAATCAATCGGTCCACGAATTGACGCAATTGACTGTGAACACCCCGCTGTGGTCTGGCTGCTCCGGACCCTCCCCGCTGGCAACCCTCGCCGGCATTTTACTCCAACCCGTCGAGGTATCAAAAGCACCAGTTACCATCGGCATGAGCCGGCCATTTCATTTGTTCGATATCCTTTTTATAAAATAATAAGGAAAAAGAGGACAAGCGGAAAGGAAATAATTGACAGGCGCCGCGCCGCGCGGAGTCAATACGTTGCTTCCAGCGAAAAAATTACCCCGCCTTTCTCGACATGCCCAATTTCCCAAACCCCACGCCGGTTGGCTTCGAATGTCACTTGAGAAGCCGGCTTCCCGGAGTACACTGAATGTATGAGCCTGAAATTTCAAAAGGATCTCGACGAATTCTACAGGGAAGTAAAAGCTTTCCAAGCCGGCGCAAAAGATGTTCCCGCAAAAGTTATGGATGAAGCCCTGGCGGAAGCGGTCTTGGTGGCCAAAAAGGCGGAAACCCAAAAAACCAGATCGAAAAACTAATAGAGGTCGTCAAAAACGATCCGACCGACGATAAGTATTTAGTCTGTGCTCGAGGGTCGAAACCCGGCCCCGGACCCGCCGCTGAATTTAGAGTGCCTTACTTCGAACATATTGAAATTATCGGTTACACTTTATGTCCTATTTTTGCCCCGTTGCTACTCGCGGGCCTAGATTGGCAATCCCGGGATGATGCGGCCCCGCACCTTCTGCTTATACTCCAAATACGGCTGGCCCAGTTCACGCTCCAGGCTCTGTTCCTCGATCATGATATGACACAAAAGGCCGGCCCACCAGAACGGAACAAGAGCAACACCTATAACGGATCGGAACATGATGGACCAACCCAGGCACCACAGAACCTCGCCAAGATAAATTGGATTCCTGACGATACCGTAGAAGCCGGAGGTTTTGAGTTCGACTTTCTCATCCGGCCCGGTGAATGGTTTTATCGTAAGAGCCGGAACGGCGAAGATCAAACCAAGGGCAACGATAACGCCACCGACAAACCAATGCCATCCGCCGCTCGCGAAATGTGGTTGAGGCAGAAAAGGCAGGACAAGGACAAATCGTCCCAGGTCGAAGATGGCCACGACGATCGAACCGAATAACGGGTACCTCCCCAGATTACTGCCGCTCACTACTTGAGATGCTCCCACTAATGCGGACATGCTGATAAAAGCCCAGAAAAAGGGATCTTCAAGAAATATCATGGCAAATCATCCTTCCATGCTGCAAGTGCACTTGCCACCAGGTGTCATGCCAAAGAAGCAGCCCGCTTACGGCTCTCGGAACAAAGAGGCGATGAGCATTTATACGAAGCTGCGCTCAAGTGAGTACCAAAGGATGTTAAGACGCGTGGGGAGCAGCGCCGCCCACACCCCCTTCGCCGTTGCGCGGGGCGGCGGGGCCGCCGGCCAAGTTGCCCACACAAACCTTCGGCGGCGGGCTCCGGAGGCGCCGCGCAACGCGTGGGCCGGTCGCCGCATGCGCCGGGCCCTCGGCCTCGCGCGCTTGCGCGTGTGCGCCTGGCGGAGCCCGGAGATTGAGGGCAAACATCCCCCCGCTCTTTTACGTTATTACAATCTTGAACGCAACCTGGTATCGGAATTACTCTTTGCTTGAGCAGTCAACCTTTTCGCCCGACATAATTTGACAATTCCGGCGTCTTTGCTATAATGAAATTATGTAAATTATATATATGAGAAACACAAAGGAAACTCCAATGCCCTTGGTGAAAGTTATTCGCAACGGCCAAATCACCCTGCCTAAGCAATTAAGAAACAAGCTTGGCATTGAAGAAGGGGACCTCCTGGAAGTGAAGCTCGACAATGCCGGAATCACCATAAAACCCAAAGTCGCCATTGATAAAGAGCTGGCCGGGGACCGGTTTTTTAAAATGGTCGATGAAATTCGCGAAGCGGTCAAAGATCCGGACCCAAAGGAGCTTGAAGAAGCCGTTGCCGAAGTGGTGGCTACGGCCAGGAAGGCCACCGGCCGGAAGCTCAAGGCTACAAAATGATGATTAAAGTCGTTTTGGACGCCACATCTTTGGGAGCGCTGTTTTAAATCCAGCCGGCAATCCAGGCCGGATTATTGAGTTGGCGAAAGGAAAACGGCTGAAACTTTTTTTCTCTCCTGATATCCTTTCCGAAGTCAAGACCGCCTTATCCTATCCCAAGTTAAAGAAACTGCACAAGAAGAGCCCCCGGTGGATCGAGAGATTTTTAAAGGAGCTTTCGGACCAGGCCATCATTACGGCCGGAGACTTAATGGTTCAGGCGGTCAAAGAGGACCCCTCGGACAACATCCACCTGGCTTGTGCGTTGGAGGGCCAGGCGACTTTATTGTTTCCGGCGACCGCCGCCTCACCAACTTAAAAGAGTTCCGTGGAATATGCATCGTGAACCCTGCTGCGTTTTTGCAAGCCCTCGTTCTGGAAGATGAAACATAGAACATAAAATTCCTCAATCGCCGGCTTCGCGTGAAAAATCTCTGCGTTCTCCTGATGTCCGGACCACGCCCCGCCTCTGCGGTGGATTATTATTAAAGCGGCCTTTTCGGGGGAGGCAAAATGCAATGAATAGTCCCTCATTTTTCGGGATGAATTCACGGTGAGCGGTGAAAAACAGAATCCCAATCCCTTAGCCTATCGGAACTACTCTTCCCGTGAGCAGTCAACCTTTTCGCCCGACATAATTAATCATGGGTAAACCCCCGGCTGTGCCGGGCGACTCCCAAAGTTTGACATTTGCGGGAGTCGAGTCGTCATTCCGGCGGCGTTTTTGAGCTGGAATCCAGGTTTTGGAGTTCGCTGGGTTTGTCAGGATGTTTTTTTGGCAATTTGAATTAACCGGGTCAAGCTGTTGTATCGTAACTTCCGGAGAGCCGCTGGATTCCGGCTCAAAAACGCCGCCGGAATGACGGGCGAGTTAGCCATCCACACTGCGGGTAGCCCTTGAAGCGAACAAGTACTTATAGCCGCTTTGAGCGGCCGAAGTCTTTGCAGGCCTCCGGCTTGGCCGGAGGTATCTGATACTAATTCGCGTTCAAGAAGGTACTACATGATCTTAAAAAGCATGTGCAACAGTGTCCCCGCACTCCCCTGGCTGCTACGCGGCTAATTTGGATGGCGCTGCGGTGGTGCCCAGCGCGGGGCTGGGCAACCATCGCATGTGCCGAGCGCTTGGCCTTGCGCGCCTGCGCGCGAGGCCAAAACATGGGGGGTGCGGGGGAATCATTCCCCCGCTCTTTTCCATTGCTTCAATCTTGGACGCAACTCAGTATGACTCGCTCGTTATCCGGGCGCGGAGTGCAAGAGATCGGGCAAGGATGCCTCTACAACAAACCATAATATGTGACAGCCAGCTCAGTTTCATAAGCATTTTCCATACTCCTGCCCTTCCACCTGACCGTCCGGCCCGACATACCAGCCCCGGAGCACACCAACTTCCTTGCCCCCGGTCATTATCAGTTCAAGGCAAAAAACGTTGTAAATTCAAGCACATGATTTTTTGTGTCGTCACTACACGGCGTTCATGTCCTGGTATCGTGACTTTGCAGCCCCCGGGGCTTTATAGAAATTAAGCTGCTCAGGCGTTGGGGCCGTAAGCCCTTTTATCGCCTGGCCGTTCACATGGGCTTCCACCGTTCTTTGAAAAGAGAGTTTCTCGCGCCGAGATGATAGGAAAAAAGTTATATGTACAAATGTGCACAAAACAAGGAATAAATGACGGGATGCTCCTGGAAGGCTGCGAAAACAGCTTCAGAAAAAGTACCGCTGCCATTGCTTAATATACCCGCTTCGGGAATTCATAGTATACTTCACTTAGTGCTTGACTTTACATCACCTGATGAAGTATAATATTCCCCGGATTAGCCCTGGGCGTCCAGCCTGAAAGAAGTGAACGGTGAAAAGTGAACGGCAAAAGAGCCGGATGGCTCCCGATTGAAACAGGAAGCGGGTAGCGGCCAGCGATATATTGCTCCCTGCTTTCCCCTGTTATTACAGAAAATGCGATTCCAACTGTCAATAATATCAACAGGTTGGGGATCGGCGCCTGCATTTCGCCTGCATTTGCAGGTGGAAGCCCTATATATCAATAAAATCAATTAGTTATGCCAGACCCTTCCGGTTCTTTGAAAACTAAATAGTGTCCATCCGGAAACTCCGGATGAGACACTGACAGTTTCCGATTCGGAAAGAAGGCAATTTTCGTCCTGGCAAGGAAAGAGCTTGCCCTGAGCCTGCCGCAGGGGGGATTGCGCGGAGGCGTACAAAAAATCTCGACGCTCCCGCGAGATCCGAAGATTGACACAGCCAGAGCCTGCCCCGGACCCCGGATAAAGCCCACTTCCGGGGCGGGCTCTGATCCGGGGGCGGAAAAGGGCCCTTTCCGGACGGAAACTAAATAAGGTCCCCCTTTCACTTAGTACCCTGAGCTTATGCTGGACCTCCCTCTGCTATTTCTTCGCGCCTCCGCGCCTCCGCGTGCCGGTATCGATCCCGCTGGAAATCCTTGGCAAGCCGCAGTAAAATGCCTGCCGGTGAATCGTGAATGGAAAAAGGTGCCATCCACTCACGAATCACAAATTACGAGTCACGAATTACGAGTCACGAGTCCGGACGGTCTCTCATATGTCTTCCGAAGAAAACTCATGCGTGATAGAGCCAAGGCGGGGCAGGCGTGAAGAAAGCCTGCCCGGCTTTGCAATCCTGGTTTTCAGTCCGGAAGACCTGGCTTCATTTTCGGCCTGCTTCCCGCAACCTCCAAGGCACTCGCACACGCTTTATCTTTCCAGGGTTTTCACCGGAAGCTGCGGAGGCGCGCCCATCGCTCTTGCCGGTCCCATGCTGGGCGCTCCGCAGACGATCCTGGTTCTCGAGAAGATGATCGCCCTGGGGGCAAGCAAATTTATCGCGGCGGGCTGGTGCGGCTCTTTGCGCAGCGACGTGCGAATCGGCGACATTGTCCTTCCTTCAGCGGCAATTTCCGAGGAAGGGACCTCCGGTCACTATCCCGGCGCCCAGTGTGCTCCCTCGTGGGAGTTGTTCAATGCACTTAAATCAGCCCTTACCTCAACGGGCCGGGCAATCATCCATGAGGGGACCGTCTGGACGACGGATGCGCCGTTTCGCGAGACCTGCGCCAAGATTAAAACCTTCCAGTCGCAGGGCGTTCTGTCGGTCGATATGGAAACCTCCGCGCTTTTTTCCGTCTCGCGGTTTCGGGGGGTCGATCTTGCCGTAGTTCTGGTCGTCTCCGACGATCTTTCGGGCCTGAAATGGGTGCACGGGTTTAGGGACCCCGCATTCCACGAATCACGAAAAAGAGTTGTAAAATCAATACTGAAGGGATTTGGGAATTCAGGGATTTAGGGATTGAGGGATTCAGGAATTTAGGAATTGCCGGATGATCGACAAAGAAGATGTTTTCGCAAGGATCGAAGAGCTTCGCAGACTTATCGATTACCACAATTATCGCTACTACGCCCTCGACCGGCCGGAAATAAGCGACGCCGACTACGATAATCTCTTCCGCGAACTGGTCGATCTCGAAAACACCCACCCCGAACTCATAACGCCCGATTCGCCGACCCAGCGCGTCGGGTTCGCGCCGATCGAGAAATTTTTGCCCTTTCGGCACGAGGCGCCGCTGCTAAGCCTTGAAAACGCGATGAACACCGAAGAGGCGCTCGATTTTGACCGCAGGGTCCAAAAGCTCCTGGGGACCAACCGGAACATCGACTACGTTGCAGAACAGAAAATGGACGGACTGGCCGTAGAACTCGTTTATGAAAACGGCTCTCTTGCCGGCGCAGGCACTCGGGGAGACGGATTTACGGGCGAAGACGTCTCACAGAATGTCAAAACGATTCGCTCGGCGCCGTGGCGGCTTTTTCAGGCAGAAGGAGCGCTTCCGGCCAAACTTGCCGTCCGCGGCGAAGTCTTTATAGAAAAAGGCGATTTCGAAAAGCTAAACGAAGAGCGGGGCAAACGGGGCGAGCCTCTTTTCGCCAACCCGCGAAACGCCGCCGCAGGGTCTCTGCGGCAGCTGGACCCATCCATTACCGCCGGCCGGCCGCTTCGCGCCTTCTTTTACGGAATCGGCGCGTTCCAGGGCGAACAGGGGTTCGAGACACAGTGGGAGATGCTAAACCAGCTTCAGCGCTGGGGACTTCCGGTAAATCCCCGGTCGCGTCTGTGTCATGGCATCGGGGAAGCCGTGAGTTATTATGAAAAACTGGCCGAAGAGCGTGAATACCTCCCCTACGAGATTGACGGGGTGGTAATAAAGGTGAACGAGCTGGCCTGGCAAAGGCAGCTCGGGGACAAATCCCGCAGCCCTCGCTGGGCGGTTGCCCTGAAATTCAGTCCCGACGAGGTCCAGACCCACGTGCTGGATATCGGCGTAAACGTCGGCAGGACCGGGATCGTTACTCCGGTGGCTTTTCTCAATCCCGTCATGGTGGGCGGCGTTACGGTCAAGCGCGCAACCCTCCACAATATCGATGAAATCGAAAGGAAGGACGTCCGAAAAGGCGACGCCGTTCTCGTTCACAGGGCTGGTGAGGTAATCCCCGAGGTGATCGAAGTAATCAAATCCAAAAGAACGGGAAACGAAGAACCTTTCCGGATGCCGGAGCAGTGCCCCGCCTGCGGCGCCCGGGTAGTGCGGCTGCCCGATGAGGCCTTCCACAGGTGCGTCAACCGCAACTGCCCCGCTCAGATCAAGGGTGCGATCGTGCATTTCGCAAGCCGCGACGCCATGAACATAAACGGGCTTGGAGAGCGGATAGTGTCGCGGTTCATCGACGAAGGGATCATTCGAACGGTTTCGGACCTCTACAGGCTCCGGGCAGAAGACCTGGAAACTCTACCCGGTTTCGGGAGCAAATCGGCCCGAAATTTGCTTGATGCAATCGAGGGGAGTAAACTTACAACGCTTTCCAGGTTTGTGTACTCCCTGGGCATGAGCCACGTGGGGACATTTGTGGCCGACCTTCTCGCCGACGGTTTGGGCTCCATCGGGAAGCTCCGTTCGGCGCAGGCCGGGGAATTGCAGCAGATTCAGGGAATCGGGGAAAAAGTTGCAACTGCCGTGGCGACTTATTTTTCAAACCCGGAGAACAGCAGGCTGGTAGACGATCTGCTCAATATCGGAGTTGTAATTGAAAATCCGCAGCCTGTCCGCCCCGTTCAGAGCGGTTTCTGGCCGGGGAAGACAGTTGTCTTCACGGGGGCGCTTACCTCGATGAGCCGGCAGGAGGCGGGGGAGAAAGTCGCGGCAAAAGGCGCACGGGTTACCGACAGCATCAGCAGGAAAACCGATGTGGTCGTTGCCGGCGCTGACCCCGGCGCCAAACTGGCCAAGGCTGAGAAACTGGAAGTAAGGATAATGAACGAGGATGAATTCATCGGGATGCTCGATGAGTAAACTGCTCCGGCGGAGGTCCTGAGTGAAAAAACGTCGGGCGCACGTTTGGATCACGGGAAGAGTGCAGGGCGTTTTCTTCCGGGCATATACCCGTGACGCCGCGCAACTGATCGGAGTTACGGGCTGGGTTCGAAACCTGCCTGACGGCAGAGTGGAAGCCGTCTTCGAGGGAGAAGCGGACAAGGTCGAAAGGATGATAGAGTGGTGTTACGAGGGAAGTCCATTGGGCCGGGTCCACCGGGTCGAGGTTCTCGATGAAGTCTATACCGGTGATTTTGACAGACTTATGGTCACACACTGAGAGGGAAAGCGGTGAAAGAAGTTCTGAATCAAATCTATGATTTTCTGAGATCCCATGACTTCCCCACCCTTCTCGAGGCTATCCGCAAGCTTGAATGGAGCCAGGTGGCGAAAAGCCCTTATGCATGGTTTATCATCGTGCCGATTCTGACTTACCTGCTCTGGACCAAAAAATATAAAACAGTCACCGCCATCGCTTCGTTCTTTCTATTCCTGGTGCTGATGCAAAAGACCCTGGCGTCCGCAGGCGCAACTTTGTCTTTAGAGGATTTGCTGACTTTTCTGTCAGGGGCCGTCGTCCTTGTTGGATTGAATCTTTATTTGATTTTTATCAGGCAATGAAAATCCCATTCACTTCACTGCGGCCGGGGCATCGGCAACTGCGGCCCCGTTGACTCTTTCCTTCAGTTCCTTGCCGACTTTGAAGAAGGGCAATTTCTTGGACAAGACTTCGATCAGTGCGCCGGTTTTCGGGTTTCTGCCTTTGTATCCCTCGTAGTCTTTCACCTTGAAGCTGCCGAACCCGCGGATTTCCAGACGGTCCGAGCTCACGAGCGCCTGCTCCATACTCTGAAACGCTACGTTGACAGCGGTTTCCGCAGCTTTCAGGGTAATCCCCTCAGCCTTGGCCAATGCCTCGATCAACTCACTCTTGGTCATGATAGCGGCTCCTTGGAAAATAAATCAGTCCAGCTTTCCGATCACCTTCATATTTCCCATATAGGGTCGCAAAACTTCCGGAATGACGACAGTTCCGTCCTCCTGCTGGAAGTTTTCGAGAATCGCCACGAGAGTTCGCCCAACTGCGAGCCCCGACCCGTTGAGCGTATGAACCAGGTCCGTACGGTTTCGCCCTTTTCGGCGGAACCGGATGTTGGCGCGCCTTGCCTGAAAATCCTCAAAGTTGCTGCAAGACGATATTTCCCGGTAAGTATCCTGGCCGGGAAGCCACACCTCGATGTCGTATGTCTTGGATGCGGAAAACCCCATGTCGCCGGTGCAAAGCACTATGACCCGATAGTGGATTCCCAGTTCCTGAAGGATCGTTTCGGCGTTTTTGAGAAGACTTTCAAGCTCGGTATACGAATCCTCGGGCCTGGTGAATTTGACGAGCTCAACCTTGTTGAACTGATGCTGCCGGATCAGTCCTCGGGTGTCTTTCCCGTGAGAACCTGCTTCGGAGCGAAAGCAGGGAGTATATGCCGTATAATGGCGGGGCAGAACGGACTCATCGAGAATCTCACCGCTGTGAATATTGGTAACGGGCACTTCTGCGGTTGGAACCAGCCAGTAATCCCATCCCTCGAGCTTGAACAGGTCCTCCTTGAACTTGGGGAGCTGCCCCGTGCCTCTCATGCTCGCGCTGTTCACCATGAATGGCGGAAGGACTTCGGTATAGCCGTGACGCTTTGTGTGAATGTCGAGCATGAAGCAGATCAGAGCGCGCTCCAACGCAGAGGCGGCGCCCCAATAGAGAGTGAAGCGCGCCCCGGTAATTTTTGCTCCGCGCTCGAAATCAAGAATTCCAAGCCCCTCCCCGATTTCCCAGTGAGGCCGTGGTTTGAAACCTAAAGCCGGTTTTTCTCCCCAGGTATGGACTACCCTGTTGTCTTTCTCATCCCTGCCAACAGGCACCGAGCTGTCCGGCACATTAGGAACGACCAGAAGAAAGTCCCTGAACTTCTGATCCACTTCGGCCAACTGCTGATCGAGAACTTTGATTTCCCCGCCCAGTTCCTTCATTTCCTCAACGAGACTCAAGGCGTCTTTTTTCTCTTTCTTGAGTCTGGATATTTCCTCGGAGGCAACATTTCGCCGGTGTTTCTTCTCCTCGACATCGACCAAAATGCGCCGCCTTGTTTCATCGAGTTCCAGAAGGGGCTCGATATCCAGCTCAGAGTGGCGGTTGTTCAGCATCTGGCGCACTAGTTCGATGTTTTCTCGGACGAATTTCACATCCAGCATGATTTGGGCCTCACGGGAGCATCTCATCCGGAGTTTCCGGATGTGGATATTACCTATTTTTTCAAGAGCTTGGACACGGACCTTTTTACCCTCAAACAGGGCGTTTGTCAATTCTTTTCGTTACTTCAATAAGTTGGCTTAGAAACAAGAAAGGACTCTGAAGGCGAGCCGGACTAGTCAAATTTCGAACTGACAACATTGATACTGTAGTTACTGAGGCTACTAATTTCAGGAAGACTATGGAAAACGAGCATGAAAGGCGCCTTTCCGGCCGGGGGAATCCGGACGTCTTTAAGGTTTTTGCCTTCCCGGTTCATCATTTTTCCCTCAATTTCAGTGAGCTTGAGGTTCGTTATGTCCTTGCGCGTGAAAGAATTGCCGACATAACAGCGCTGAATTTGCGCGACCGTATCATTGCTTTTGAACAGTTTTCCTTCGATCATCACGAAACTGACGGGCCGGCTTGATTCGTTTAGCACTTCGCCCTCGATTACGAGCACCTGCCCGGAGTGCACGTTTTCCAGGTAGTAGGCGTGAACGCTGTCAACGATCGTTACGACAGGTTTGCGAGGCGCTGCGGGATGGCTTTTGCCCGTGGAAGTCAGAAGCCAACTGCCCGGCCTGAACACCAGAGCAAGAATGGCGAGTATCAGAACAGCGGCAGCTCCGGCAAGCAATATTTTTTTGCTTAAAGACCACCTTTTCCTTTTGTCGAATACGGCGGCGCTGTCAATCTCCCCGGGGATGGACCCGGGAATGAAAGCGCTTTCCTCATCGGAGATTTCGATATGAATCAGGCCGTTTTCATCGGGCTGTTCGATTATGAATACGTTTTTACACTTGGAACACCTCACTTTGTTGCGAGGCTTATCGAGTTTATCGGAATCAAGTCTGAACCTTGTTCCACAAAATTCACAGGTTATCACCATTATGGACATGTATCACTTTCCTTCCGCAGACGAATATTGTCCGGAGAGGGTCTTATCGAACACAACTTCATAGATGGCGGGCAGGTTCCTGTGATTTTCGGAGAAATCCAGTCCATAGCCGACCAGAAAACCACTGTCCACCGTTATTCCAACATAATCGACGGGAACTTCGACCTCGCGGCGCTCCCGCTTATCGATCAGAGCGCATATTTTTACGGATTCGGGGCGGAGGTTCGAGACATGATCAAGCAGCCACCTGAGAGTGACACCCGAGTCGACTATATCCTCGACGATCAGCACGTGGTATCCCTGTAGAGCAAGCTCTACGTCCTTCGTAATCCTGACATTTCCAGAAGTGCTGGTTTTGTCCCCGTAGCTGGCCAACCGCACGAAGTCCACCTTGACGGCAAGATCGAGGCGTCTTGCCAGATCGGCCATAAAGATAAAGGCCCCATTCAGAATGCCGATCAGGACAAGGTTTTTGCCCTTATAGTCACGGTTTATCCGCTCCGCCAGGAGATCGACACACCGGCTGATCTCCCCGGATGAAAAGCGCTCCGAGAGTTGATAATTGCCCATAGAGTCCGCCTCTGAACCAGGTTGAAAATACCCCTCTCTTTCGACGATGTTGCATTCTACTGAAAGCAATACGGAATTTCAATTCGATTCGAAATCGCGTCGCTCAGAATATAGCAGCCGCTTTACGAACAGGATTTTGTTTTCCCTTCCTCTCTTATATGTTATTTTGCGCCCACAAGATTCGATGCTGACAATGATCCTGACTGGAGGAAACAGATGCGTGAGAAAGTCGAGCAAGCTCTTGCCAAGATAAGACCCATGCTGGAGAAAGACGGCGGGAGTGTCGAGTTGATAGAGGTGGCGGATTCTGTAGTCAAAGTTCGGCTGACCGGGGCCTGCCGGGGCTGCCCAATGAGCCAGATGACTTTGAAATCGGGTATCGAACGGATTATCAAGCAGGAAATCCCCGAGGTCACCGAAGTTGTCGCCGTTTGACGGGCGCCGGATACGGGTGTCGGGTATCGGGTGTCGGGTGTCGGATACGGGTGTCGGATTTTCTGTCACTTATTGTAAGGCTCACCTTTCATAATCGTTAAAGCTCGATAGAGCTGCTCGACGAGCATCAGACGGGCAAGGTCGTGGGGGAAGGTCATCTTCGACAAAGAGAGCACGTCGTGGGCGCTCTCGAGTAATCGGGGGGATACCCCGACCGGTCCGCCCACCGCCATCCAGAGGTCCGATATTGCCGAGGCCATCAGTTTTTCTATCAGTTTCGACAGTCCCGGGGAATCGAGGCCGCGCCCTCTTTGGTCCAACACGATCAGTCGCCCCCGGCGTCCCGCCAGCCTCAGGATGCGCTCGCTTTCACGCTCGCGGACGAGTTCGTCCCCAACAGCCGCTGTGATCTTCTCCGCCCTTATGTAGTGAGTCTCCACCGGACAGTAGTGCCCAAGTCTTTCCACGTAACGACCAATAGCCGATTCAATGTCGCCGAACGCCGTCTTGCCGACGAATACCAGATGAATGCGCATGCCGTTCTTACCCGAAATCCCCCCTGGGACAGTGGTCAGTCGTCAGTCGCCAGTCGTCAGTGATCAGCCCCGCGCTTCGCGGCTCACGGGGGATGCGGGGAGATCATTCCCCAGCTCTTTTGTGTTTCCGGGTGTCCCGCGGGGACATGAATAACTGTCTCGCAACCGCCGCCATCAGGAACTCCCGGTTTCCCTTCGGCCCCAGTAAGGGGGATGGAATTATTCCGATCAACTCGAATCCAAGCCCCGCTGTATACTCGGCCAGCGCATTGCACACCTCTTCGTGTGTGTGGGCGTCCCGAATGACCCCTGCGCCCTTTGAGACCCGATCACGGCCTGCTTCGAACTGCGGTTTTATGAGTGCGACGAGGACCGCTTCGGCTTCCAGGAAATTGAGCACAGATGGAATCACCAGCTTGAGGGAGATAAAAGATGTATCGATGGTTGCTATCCGAACAGGCTCGGGCACGAGTTCGGCAGGCAGGTAGCGGATGTTTTTTCTCTCGAGCACGATCACACGGGGGTCGTTCCTTAATTTAAGCGCAAGTTGGCCGTATCCCACGTCAACAGCATAGACCCGGCGCGCTCCGAATGAGAGCAGGCAATCGGTAAAACCTCCCGTTGATGCGCCGACATCCATGGCGACCCGACCGGAAACCTCGATTGAAAACGTTCGGATCGCATGTTCGAGCTTCAGACCTCCCCGGCTGACGTACGGAATCGCGTCCCCGATAATGCGGATCTCCGAGTCTTCGGGGACTTTTTGCCCGGCCTTGGTCAGGATACGGCCGTTAACGAGGACTTTTGCAGCCAGCAGGAGGGACTGAGCGCGTTCGCGGGTAGGGGCAAAACCTTTAGCGACAAGCAGTTTGTCCAATCGCTCGGAGGACTTGGCCATGACTGTAATCTAACAATTTAAGGGCAGCTCTCTCAATGGCATCGGTGTCGATACCGCAGAGGTTTCTCAATATTGCCTGGCTTCCATGGGGAACAAAGAAATCAGCAACTCCCAAACGCTTTATTGCTTTCGGGGAAAACGATTCTTCCTCGAACATCTCAAGGACCGCGCTCCCAAAGCCACCCTGGAGCATATTCTCTTCAACTGTGATAATCCTGCCTGTCTTTTTCGTCCAGGTCAGGATCAAATCACGGTCCAGAGGCTTTACAAACCGGGCATTTATGACCGCCGCTTCGATGCCTTCCGAATCGAGCCGCTCAGCGGCTTCCATCGCACTGTGCACCGTGGAGCCGATGGCCACTATGACCAAATCCTCCCCGCCCCGCAGCAACTCGCCCTTGCCGATATCGAGCGATCTGAGTTCATCATCGAGCTTTACGCCGATGACGTCTCCTCTCGGGTAGCGCACGGCAGCCGGACCGTTGTGATCGACCGCCGTCTTCAACATGTGTTGAAGCTCGTTTTCATCCTTTGGGGCCATAATGACCATGTTAGGCAAGGAGCGAAGGTAGGACAGGTCGAACAGCCCGTGGTGCGTCGGTCCGTCTTCGCCCACTATACCGGCGCGGTCCAGCGAGAAGACCACCGGAAGGTTCTGAAGGCAGACATCGTGCAGCACCTGGTCAAAAGCGCGCTGAAGAAAAGTCGAGTAAACGGCCACCACCGGTTTGAAACCCTCCGTGGCAAGGCCGGCCGCGAATGTCACGGCGTGCTGCTCGGCGATACCGACGTCGAAAAACCGGTCGGCATAGGTCTGGGCGAAGCAGTCGAGTCCCGTACCCTGGAGCATTGCGGCCGTAATGCCGATCAATTTGGGGTTGGAGTCGGCCAGCTTCTTCATAGCCGTTCCGAAGACTGTGGTGTAGGAGAGGCATTTTGCGGCGCCGCTCCTGCCGGTTGTTATATCAAATGCCCCTACCCCGTGAAAGCTCGTGGGGTCCTTCTCGGCAAGCTCGTAGCCCTTTCCTTTCTTGGTCAGCACATGAATCAGAACAGGACCGTCCACATTGCGCGCTATTTCGAACGTGTCAATCAACCTGTCGATGCGATGCCCGTTTATGGGCCCGATATAATGAATCTCGAGGGCCTGGAACAGCATTCCGGGGGTGAAAAAGCTAATCAGCGAATCGACGCTGCGTCTCAACACCTGGAGAATATTCGGGCCGATCCCGCGGATCGATTTGAGAAAATCCTCCATCTCCCGCTTCAGGTACATCAAGGTTGTTCCGGAAAGCTTGCGGCTCAGAAATGAAGAAAGCGCGCCAACATTGGGAGAAATCGACATCTCATTGTCATTTAGAACCACAATGAGGTTTCTGGCGAGGTCCCCGGCGTTGTTGAGTCCCTCGAAAGCCATTCCCCCGGTCATGCTGCCGTCGCCAATTACGGCGATCGCCCGAGCCTGGCTTCCCTTGAGATGATTGGCTACCGAAATACCCAGGGCGGCGGAAATAGAGGTGCTGGAGTGGCCTGTTCCGAAAGCGTCATACCTGCTCTCGGAGCGCTTCGGAAAACCACTGATTCCGCCGTACTGACGCAGGGAAGCAAATTCCTTTTTGCGCCCGGTCAAAAGCTTGTGAGTATAGGCCTGATGGCCAACGTCCCAGATGAAACGGTCATATGCGGCATCGAATACGTAATGAAGAGCTATTGTCAGTTCCACTACACCCAGATTGGGGGCAAGGTGGCCGCCGGTTTCGGCGACAGTGCCTATGATGTGAGCGCGGATTTCCTCGGCCAACTCGCAAAGCTCCTGATAAGACAGGCCTTTTAGCTGATAGGGGATTTCGATACGGGAAAGGAGCCCTTTACCAATCGTTTTGTTTTCCAATTTAATCCCTTTCATTAGATTTCTTGCCCCGCCGGTACTCGTCAATTAATGATAACCCGGATATAAGTCAAGATATTTTATCCGGGTTATCCTCTGCGCACCAGCAGGTACCGGGCGATGGCACGCAATGGTTCAGCCGCTGCGCCGAAACTCGCCACAGCTTCAAGCGCCCCCTCCACATGCTCCCTTGCCGCATTCCTGGATTGGGCGATACCCAGCAGGGCGGGATAGGTCATTTTGTTTTTGGAGGCGTCCGATCCGGGTGTTTTACCCATCAGCGCCGGGTCTCCCTCAACATCCAGAAGATCGTCCGTAATCTGAAAGGCAAGCCCGATGTGATGGCCGTAAGTCTCCAGCGCTTTTATCTGCACTTCATCCCCGCCGCCAAGAATGGCTCCAATCTCCAGTGAGGCCGAAAGCAAAGCTCCCGTTTTATGAATGTGCATGTACTCCACCGTTGCAAGACCCACCCGTTGGTTTTCGCACTCCAGGTCGATTACCTGTCCTCCTATCATTCCCCTGTAGCCGGCAGCCCTGACGGCAACACGGATCACTTCCACCACCTTGTGCGGACTCACACGGTCGTCTGCGCTGTGCGTGAAATATTCAAAAGCTTCCGTCAAAAGAGCGTCACCGGCCAGAATGGCGACCGCTTCCCCGAATACTTTGTGATTGGTCGGAACCCCCCGCCTGAAATCGTCATTGTCCATGGCGGGCAGGTCGTCATGGATGAGCGAATAGGTGTGAATCATCTCGAGGGCGCAAGCAGCCGGAAGGACCGGCTCGATATCGCCGCCCACCACTTCCGCCGCCGCCAGGCACAGGATCGGACGCAGCCTCTTTCCGCCTGCAAAAAGGCTATAGCGGGCAGCTTCGATCACTTTTTTTTGAAGCCCGGAGGCCACGGGAAAAATCTTCTCCAGTTCGGCCTCAATAAGCTGCTTTCGCCTGCTCAAATAAGTTTTGAGATCGAATTCACCCATGGGCGTCCCGATTCTGTTCGCAAGGTAAGGGATTAACATGTCAAAGAAACGCAGGAGAACGGATATAACATGGGCAACTTTGAACTTCCATCTACAATAAGCTTGTTCCACACCCGTCGCAACCCGCCGAGGTCCCGGAGCTACCCCTGCTCTGCCGAGTTCGGCTGAACGGGCTCGAAAGGCGCGGATTTCCACTCGCCCTGCTGGTCTTTGAGAAGCATCTGCACCCTGCTTTCCGCCTCCTCGAGTTTCTTGTGGCAAAACTGTGCAGTTCGAATCCCCTCGGAGAAGCATTCCATGGCTTGCTCAAGGGGCAAGTCCCCCTTTTCCAGCTTTTCCACGAGATCCTGAAGCTTTTTGAGAGCTTCCTCAAACAGGTCGCTTTTTTTCTTAGCCACGGGGTCACCCTTCCTTTTCGGTCTGAACGTCTTCGGCCTTATCGACCAGGCACTCCAGCCTGCCGTCGGCAAGCCGCACGAGAACCCGGTCTCCAGGCCCGGTCTCCGTGTAGCTCCTGATTACTTTGCCGTTCGCAATCCTATATGTAATCGAGTACCCGCGCAAAAGGACGGAAAGCGGGCTGAGCGCCTCCAGACGCGAGACGTTATGCTCATATCTTAGCCGGTATCCGTCTAAAATCCGGTGATGATGGAGCATAAGTTCTTTGCTCAGGCGGTTCAGCTCCGCCTGACATCTCTGGATGCGGGCCTCGGGATTCAGATAAAGCAGCCTGCCGCGAAGATGACTATACGAATCGCGCACCCTCTCAACACGCCTCTCGATGGCAAGAGTGATGCGTTCCAGGCGATCATCGACAGTGAGCCGCAGGTCCTCGATCCGTCTTTTGGGATGGGTTATCCGATTCTCGAGGTACTTGAGCCTCAAGCCAACAAGCTCGAGTTTTGCCTCTATGACCTTGATCAACCGATCCCTGCCGCCGTGCAGGTCACGATGGAACCGCTCGATCCTCTTTACCACCCACTCGGCAGCAGCGGTCGGTGTGGGCATTCGGAGGTCAGCGGCCATATCCGCTATTGTAAAATCAATCTCATGGCCGACCGCTGAGATTACCGGAATCGAAGAACCCGAAATCGCCCGCGCGACAACCTCTTCGTTAAATGCCCACAGGTCTTCGATGCTCCCTCCTCCGCGTGCGACAATCACAACATCCCACTCATGCCGCCACGCGAGCATGTTCGCCGATCCAATAGCTACGGCGATTTCGAGCCGGGCTTCGGGGCCCTGCACCGTCACCGGGAAAAGTGTGACCGAGACGGGATAAGGGCTTCTTTCGAACACTTTGAGCATGTCCCTGATTGCAGCGCCGCTCTTCGAAGTAATCAGACAGATATTCTGAGGGCAAAGCGGAAGGACTTTCTTTCGGGCCGGGTCGAACAGACCTTCGGCCTCGAGTTTCCTCTTCAGGGCCTCAAAAGCGAGCTGCAACTGACCAACCCCGAGGGGCTCCATCACCTCCACGATCAACTGGTATTCGCCCCTGGGTTCATAGACGCTCAAGCGGGCCTGGCAGATGACCTGCATTCCCGATTCGGGAAGAAACCTGAGAAAGCGGTTCTGTGCTCGAAAAAAGACTGCATTGATCTGGCTCTGCGCATCCTTGAGCGTAAAATAAAAATGTCCCGAAGCCGGGACCCGAAAATTCGAAATCTCACCTTTTACCCAGACAAACGGGAACTTCTCCTCCAGCAGCGCCTTTACCTGCTGGTTAAGCTTGCTGACGGTAAGTATCCCGCTCTCGTCTTCAATGTGCACCTGGAGCATATTTTGACCCCAACCTACCGGAACAATTTCGGGTCCATCGCGTCCCGAAGTCCTTCACCGACCAGGTTGTAAGCGGTGATGCTCAAAAATATCGCAAAACCGGGGAACACGGTCAGCCACCATGCAAATTCGATATAATCGCGGCTCTGCGAAAGAATGTCGCCCCAACTCGGAGTTGGAGGGGGCACCCCGAACCCGAGGAAACTCAAGCTCGACTCCGTAAGGATGGCTCCGGCAATTCCGAATACCGCCGAGACCAGGACCGGGGCCATCGCATTTGGCAGCATGTGTAGAAATATTATACGCCTGTGGGAGGCGCCAAGAGCGCGCAGCGCCATTATGAAGTCGAGCTGTTTGAGCTTGAGGAATTCTGCGCGCACGAACCGCGCAGCGCCCGTCCAGCCGGTCAGACCGATTACCACCATGATGTTGTATATGCTTGGAGGCAGGAAAGCAATTATTGCGATGATCAGGAAAAATGTGGGAATCGTGAGCATGATCTCGATTGCGCGGCTGATCACTATATCGGCCCATCCTCCAAAGTAACCCGCCAGCGCTCCCAGCAGGACCCCTATTACCATAGCTATTCCCACGGCAACGAAACCCACCGAAAGAGAAATCCGCGCGCCGTAGATCATTCTGCTCAGCACGTCGCGTCCGCTGTCATCGGTGCCGAACCAGTGCCTGGCATCCGGGGCAGAGAGGTACTCCAGCAGGTTGTATTCGGTAGGGGAATACTTCACCAGGGGCCATACGGCTATAGCCCCTTCTTTTCCCCCAATGTGCTGGTAGATGAAGGGAGCATTTTCCTTGAGCTCTTTAAAGACAAAGGAGCCAATCTTCTCCGCGCCGGAAAAGACAGGAAAGTAGACCTTGCCCTGGTGATAGAACAGGATGGGCTTATCGTTTGCAAGCAAACCGGCAAAAATGGCGACAAAAAACAGAAAGATTGTTATCCACATCCCGAAGACGGCCAACTTTCTCTTTTTGAAATGATAGCTGACCATTTTCCAGTAGGTATTGGGGACCTCGCCTCTTTGCCCTGATCGTGTTTCCAGAATTTGAAAATCCAGAGTTTTTGCCCGATCGGTCATTGTTCCAAACCACGTCATTGCGGCGGCGTTTTTGAGCCGGAATGCCCTAATTATTCAAGTTTAATGCGCGGATCGAGCGCTGCATACAGGACATCGGAGATGAGCAGTCCGATCAGCGTGAGAAGCGCAGAGATCGCGGTAATCGCCATTATAACGGGATAGTCGCGGCTCAGGACCGACTCGAAGCCAAGCTGCCCCATTCCGGGGACGGAGAAGATGCTTTCTATGATTACGCTTCCACCGAACATGGAAGGTAAAAGAAAAGCAAAAAGCGTTATAAGCGGAAGCAGGGCATTGCGAAACGCATGCTTGAGGATCACCACACGTTCGCTCAGACCCTTCGCCCTGGCTGTTCTCACATAATCCTCCCGGATAACTTCGAGCATACCCGCCCGCGTCAATCTCGAAAGGTAAGCCAGCCCGCCGTAGGTGAGGCAGATGATTGGAAGAACCAGGTGCCACATCCGGTCCGCCAGCCAGGGCAGCAGACTCCATGACCCGCTTCCTATGGTCGATATGCCGTAGACTGGAAAGATGTCCCAGAAATCCCCCCCTCCTAAAAGCATTATGAGCAGCACGGCGACCCAGAAACTCGGAAGCGAGTAGAGGATGAAAAATCCGACAGTCAAAATGTTGTCCACAAACGAACCCGCGTGAGTCGAGGAATAGATGCCGAAGGGTATTGCGATCAGATAGACCAGAAAGATCGAGATTATGTTGAGTTGAAGCGTTATCGGCAGCCGTTCGGAAATCTTGTCCCACACCTTCCGGTGGTCTTTATAGGAGAAGCCGAAATCGAGGGTAAAGATGCGTTTTACCCACAGGGCGTACTGGACGTACAAGGGTTTGTCCAGCCCGTAGAGTTTTTTCGTCTGTTGGATTATCTGCTCGGAAAAAGCCTTCTCGCCGAGCGTCCCCCCCTGCCTGCCCATCTGGAGTTTGAGCATGGCGGGATTTCCGGGCGCCAGTTGAATAATGACAAAGGTGATAAAAGTTATCCCCAGAAGGGTTGGAATGATCTGGAGAAGCCTCTTGATCAGATAGGCTTTCATCTAGGGCAATGTCATCCTTATTTATTCTTCTTTTCGAACCGCAAACCCCCGGCCCGCAAACTCGCGCAGACGGAACGGGCTTTTCGCGTCAAACCAGTCCTCGATCAGCCTATAGGAAATCGAAATCGGCGTCGAGATCTTTACTGCGCCGTTTTCAATGGCTTCATGCAGTTCGCCGCGCCCAAACCAGCGCGCGTTCTCCAGTTCCCTGTCGCCAAGGGTTATCCGCTCATCTCCGGTATCGGCCGTAAATCCCAGCATCAGCGAGCAGGGGAAAGGCCATGGCTGCGACGAGTGATAACGGATGTTTGTGACCCTTAGGCCGACTTCCTCGAAGACCTCCCGCGCAACGGCCCCTTCTGCGCTCTCGCCCGGCTCCACGAATCCCGCCACAACGGAGTACATACGCTCAGGCCAGATGCGCTGCCTCCCCAGCAGGCACTTTTCGCCCGACCTTATCAGAACGATTATGGCCGGGTCGGTGCGCGGAAAATGTAGAGCTCCGCACTGCGGATTGACACAGGCGCGGCAGTGCCCGCCTTCCCTGATTTCGTTGCGGCCTCCGCAGACGCCGCAAAAACGATTTCGCCCATGCCAGTACGCAAGAGTTTTGGCGTAGGCAAGCAGCGCTCCGTCATCCCGCGAAAGCAGGGGCGCAACGGCTCGCAGATCCCGAAACCGCCCCGAAGCCTCGAAAGCTCCGGGCGCTTTTTCGTCTACGTCCACGGCAAAATAAGAGTGGCCGTCTTTCTCACCGAGAAAAAAAGCAGCATCTTCCGGGGCGCTCCCTTCCAACCGGGTCCACTTCAGCAGAACCGGCACCGGGGCCTCACCTTCGGTAACAAGTATCTTCGACTGCCGCACGGGCACGAAAAACGATCCGGGGTCGCGCATCCGCCGGGCGATCCACTCCGGGTCTTTGCGCCTATTGTGCGCACGGTCCAGACCCTGTGCCACGAACATGTTTTTCGAGGATCTTTGGAAATTATCCGTCACGAGTACGCCTGCATCAATCATGGAAGCGGGGAGCAAGGCCCGCCTTTTGCCTCCCGCTCCCCGCTGCCCGCTACTGATTCTTGTATTTCTGAGCCCCTTTCGGCACCCACCAGTACACCGGCGCAAGCCCCATGGGGTAAACCTCGACGTTTTGAAACCTCCTGGACACAGCCACGAGCGCTTCGTCCGTAAAAAGAAATGTGTAGGGCTGCTCATCATGAATTATTTGCTGGAGGCGATAATACATCTGACGCCTTTTTTCCCGGTCGAATTCCATGCGCGCCTCCTCGATCAATCTGTCCGCCTCCGCATTCTTGAACCCCACGAAATTTGAGCCTTTTTCAACAGCCTGGGAAGAATGCCAAACCTGATAAGGATCGCTCTCCCATCCGCCCGCCCAGCCCAGCGTACAGGCGTCGAAATCATGATTCTCGATCTTCTGAATAAAAACTGCCCACTCTAATTTGCGTATCGACATTCTGATGCCAATCTCTTTGAGATTTTCCTGGAGCATCGTCGCAAGTTGCTCTGCAAGTTTTCTCCCTGCGGGGATCAGGAATTCGAATTCAAACGATTTTCCATCTTTTTGCAGCGCCTCCTCGCCCGGACGATAGTTCCATCCGGCCGATTTGAGCAGCGCCACGGCGGCTTTCGGGTCATAAGGATAAGGCTTGATATCCTTGTTGTACTCGGGGCTGTTCACATAAAAAGGACCAATAACGATAATCGCAAGCCCGAAGAGGATTTTCTTAACGATGAGTTCCCGGTCGACAAGCATGGTCATGGCCCGTCGAACCCTTTTGTCCGAAAAAATCGACCGCCGGGCGTTCCATCCGATATATCTATAGAACGGCTCATAATAAGCAATCTTTTGGAAATTTTCTTCAAACCGCTTGCTCTGGGTCTGCTTCTCCCATTGAATCGGTCTGAGGCCCATCTCATCCAGGCCGCCCTGCTTCAGTACCTGAAGGGCGACGGTCTCACTGGTGATAATTTTGAAAACAATCCGGTCGATGGCCGGTTTTTCACCCCAGTAATCATCGTTTCTAACCAGAACGATTTCTTTTCCCGTATCCCAATGAAGCAGCTTGTATGGTCCCGTGCCGACCGGTTTGCGTCCGATCGGGTGCTGATTGAAATCTTCCCCTTCTTTGAACAGGTGCGCAGGAACGATGGGGATACCCCCACAGAACTCAAGGGCCTTGAAATAGGGTATCCTGTAATGAAAGCGGACCGTATAGTCGTCCAGAGCCTCAACTTTTTCGATGTCCTGGTAGTAGTTGCGCAGGGGGGCGGCATCCACCTTGGGATCCCGTATCCGATTGAATGAATAAAGAATGTCTTTTGCCGTGAACGAATGCCCGTCGCTCCACTTTATGTTCCTCTTCAGGTGAAACGTGTACATGAGATGATCCGGCGAAATTTCCCATTTCTCGGCAAGAACCGGCACTTCTTCCAGGGACTTTTCGTCCCTTTTTATGAGCGGTTCATAAATATAGCCGTCGATGGTTCCCGCATAGGCGTCGGTCGCCGTGATAGGATTCAGGGTTGAAGGTTCTGCACTGAGATCGGTGACCCGCCAGTCGCCAAAGACCCTGTCCTTTGGCTGTTGCAACTCCTCGAAAGCCTGTGCGGGAAACCCCGGACAGTTAAAGACAAAGACCACGCTCACCAGACTAACTGCAAGAAACTTGAGGGACTTCATTTTCATCAGAGAAACTTTCCCCAAGACCGGTCAATTTTCAGGTTTCAACGGCCTGAAGCCCTCATTTATATCCAAAGTCCGCAGTGTTATCAATCGCGACCGTGGGATGTCGGGATAATTACCCCTGCCGCCCGAGCTTCCAGTTTATACACAATAGGCACGCCGAAGGGCACAAAAAAACCCCTTTCACAAAGATCGAATGCAAAAAGGGGATTTTAGAAGGACTCCGGCGCCACGCCGGCTGATTGAGCTTTTGTGTCATGTCACAAAACGAATCGCGGGCAGGTCCCGCTCCTACCCTCTAAAGTGATTTCACGTCTATATTTCGAATGAATTCCTTTACGTTCTCCATCCAGAGATCGAGCTTTTCATCCCCTTGCTTTTGAACTGCTTCCTGCTGTTCCCCAGTCTTGACCGCCGTTTGACTCTGTTCGACCGCAGAGGATTCAACCGGCTTCCCGGGGACCTCGACATTCTCATCGAAAGGTCTTACTCTCTGGCTACCAATGTTGGTTTCGACATCGTTCATCGTCTTTGCCTCCCCAAAGCGTCGTACTCCCCTGATCTGTTCGACAATATTTTCAGTAAAGATAATCATCTTCGTTTACTACATAAACCGTGACTTATCGCTATCTACTTTAATATTCTCCTGATTCTCCTACAGGGCACATTATCATTTCACTTTGCCCGACAAGCAAATAGTTGTATCCTGTCACGCAGGGCACAACCGGAAATTCGGCTGATTTTCATTTTCTCTAAAGAGGAGTTTTTCGTGAGCCTCGTTGACGGTCAGACGTATTGCCTCCCAAACGGTGAAAAGGTTATTGCCAGGCTGATCGAGGAAAAGTTCATCCTGGAATTCAAAAGACCGTATAGAGCACCCCTTTCGGTCGGCGCTGAGGGGGCCCTTTTTCTGCGGGGCGAATCGACTGGTTTTACTGTCAACTCTCTTGCGGTGGCCCAACCTGAACAGGAGTCCGACAACGCGGACTGATTCGACACGCCGCCCGCAGCCGGCCCATCGCAGGTGGCCCGCCCTCACAACGGAGTGGAAATTTTATGTTTCTTCGCGCAGATAGAAACCCTAATAAGAAAAAACACATTTACTCACAAAAAGGATTCACCCTTATAGAGCTGCTGGTGGTCATGGTTATTCTCGGCCTCCTTGTCGGCCTCGTTGGAATGAACGTCTTCAAGCATGTCGGCGCTTCCAAGCAGAAGGCCGCAAGGGCCCAGATTGAAATGTTCGGCTCTGCGCTGGATTCATTCAGGCTTAGCGTGGGAAGGTATCCGACGACCGCCGAAGGTCTGGAAGCCCTTCGCAAGAACCCGGGCATTGATGCCTGGGACGGCCCCTATCTTCGAAAGGAAGTACCCCTGGACCCTTGGGGAAGGCCCTATATTTACAACTGTCCCGGCCAGCACGGCGACTATGATCTCGTGTCCCTGGGAGCCGACGGACAGGAAGGCGGGGAAGGGGAAAACGCCGACATTGTCAGTTGGCAATAATCACAGAGGTCGGGTAGCAGGTATCGGAAATCCGGCATCAGACATCCGACACCCGATATCCGACTTCCGTTGCCGAGACGCCGTTCTGCAGCATCTGGAGGTGATGGTAAAGGCCGGCCTTCTCCATGAGGTCTTCGTGGGTCCCCTGCTCGACTATGCGCCCCCCTTCGATAATAATGATCCGATTTGCCCGCCTGATCGTGGATAGCCGATGTGCGATTATGATGCTCGTCCGGTTTGCCATGACCGCCCTGATTGCCTGCTCGATCAGCATTTCCGTTTCCGTATCCACGTTTGAGGTCGCCTCATCCAGAATGAGAATTTTCGGGTCTCGAGCGAGGACTCTTGCAAACGCCAGCAGTTGTTTCTGACCCGCTGAGAGGTCCATGCCCCCCTCCCCTATTCTTGTGTCGAGTCCCCCCGGAAGGCTTTGCACCAGTCTTTCCAACTGTGACAGGCCCACGATTCGCTCGATCTCGGATTGGGGCAACTCGCGGTCAAGAAGAATATTGTCCCTGATCGATCCGGGCACTATGAAAATATCCTGCATGACAAGCCCAATGTGCTCCCGCAACCAGTGTGGCTCGAACCTGCGCAGGTCTACCCCGTCCAAAAGTATGCTCCCATGCTGCGGGTCGTAAAATCTTTCCAGCAGATTTATGATCGTGGTCTTTCCCGACCCGGTTGCCCCGATAAGGGCAAGGGTATGGCCCGGTTTTACTTCGAAGGAGATGTTGCTCAGGACCGGCCGGCCCGGCTCATAAGAAAACGCTACATCGCCAAATTCGATGTGCCCCTTGATTCCGTCGATTCTTACCGGATCGATTACCTGCGGGGCATAGTCTTTTTCTTCGAGCAGTTGAAAAATCCTCTCCGCCGAGGCCATCGCGGATTGCACTATCGTGTATTTCTGGGAAAACTCCCTGATGGGCTGGAAAAAGAGCCGCATATAGGAAATGAAGGCGGTGAGAACTCCTATAGTCGTGTAGTTTCTCACGACCCGGCCTCCGCCGTACCATATTATCACTGCGAGCGCAACCGAACTCATGACTTCGATCAGGGGCACAAAAATACCGAACACCCGGATCTGGTACATCGCCGCATCAAAATATTTTCTGTTCAATTGGGCGAAACGGTCCCGCGCGTCCTTTTCGCGCAGAAAAAGCTGGATAACCGACATGCCCGAGACCGCTTCCTGCAAAAAAGCGTTAATGCCGGCAAGATGAGAGCGTATTCTTCGGAAAGCCCGCCGGCTCAGCTTGCCGAAAGTCAGCGTTATAAGGATCATCAGCGGAAAAGTGAGAGCAAGGACGACCGCAAGTCTCCACTCCATCCACGACAGGACGATAAGGATGCCCACCAGCCTTATTCCTTCGTTGAAAAGAGTGATGATCACCGATGTGAACATCTCGTACATGTTCTGTATATCGTTTGTGTGCCGGGTAACCAGCCTGCCTACCCGGTTGGCGCTGAAAAACGAAAGGTTCAAACGGATCACGTGCTTTAGCAGACGCTGGCGCAGAGAATGCATGATTCTTTGGCCGGTCCATTCGAGAGCGATAACCTGGAGAAAATTCGCCACAAACCCGACCACGATAACGGCCAGGAAAAGGAACGCGATCCGGGTTAGCCCATCGATCCGCTCGTCGACGGGCAGGGAATTGTTGAGGATATACTTGTCGATGGCCACCTGGAGGAGTCTCGGCCACACGAGACTTGCGCCGGTAATGATAAAGGCGAGACCAACGGCCGCAAGGACCTGCTTCCACTGGGGAACTATGAATTTGAGCAGTCGCCCCCAAAGTTTGAAGTCGCCCAGGTAGCGCTTTTGTTCGTCCGCGAAAATTTCCTCATCCTGATTCATTGTCCACCGCCGGTGCCACTGTCCTCAGCGTGCCCACTCCCAGTCTGATGCCTGTAAATGCTCGAATAGAAAGCGTTTCGAGCGATTAATTCCCGATGCGGCCCCCGATCCACCACTCGCCCGTTTTCCATTACCACGATTTCGTCCGCATCGGCCAGGGGCGCTATCCGGTGGGACACTATGATACAGGTCCGCCCCTCGAGGTAGGAAGCAATGGAGCGGATTATCGCATGCTCGGTTTCCATGTCCACTGCGGAAAGACCATCGTCTATCATGATTATCGGCCTGTCCAGAAGAAGGGCCCGCGCTATCGCAATTCTCTGCCGCTGGCCGCCGGAAAGTTTTATTCCTTTCTCCCCTATTCTCGTCTCATACCCCTGTGGCATGGCAGCTATCTCGTCATGAATGGCGGCGGCCCTGGCGACTTTTTCGATCTCCGCTGCGGAGGCTTCCGGTCTACCGAAGGCGATATTGAAGGCTATGGTATCCGAAAACAGCACTACATCCTGAGGCACATATGCAATTGCGCTTCTCACCGAATCAATCGAAATGGAATTTACGTCGAAACCATCGAAAAAAAGGCGCCCGCCGGGAACCGCAAAAAGCCGCGCCAGCAGATTGCACAAGGTAGTTTTCCCTGCCCCCGTTCGGCCCACGATCCCGAGGAACATTGCCTCCGGAACCTCGAGGTCTATGCCCTTTAGGCTCAGCCCGGCTTGCCCGGGGTATCTGAAGGACAGATTTCTCACCCCGATCTCGCCTCGGCTAATCGGCACGGAAGGCGCATCGTCACGTTCGGCAACAGTAGGCCCCGCGTTCATAAGCGCCTCTATTCGAGAAAGCGATGTAATTCCGCGTTGAAACAGATCCGCCACCCAGCCCATGGCCATCATGGGCCAGGTCATTATGAAAAGGTAGCTGATGAAGGCTACAAAATCCCCCACCGTAATAGTCCCGGATATCGCCAGACGTCCCCCGAAAACCAGCACCAGCAGCATACTGGAGTTCCCGATGAAGCCTGAGACCGGGTAAAGCGTCCCGTAGACAAACGCCAGCTTGAGGTTGTTTCTTACGTAAGTTTCACCCATTTGATCGAAGCGACGGGCCTGGTGCTCCTCCTGGTTGTATGCTTTTACCAGACGAATGGAAGAAAGCGTCGAGCGGACAAATTCGGTTAGAACGGAAAACTGTTCCTGGACCTTCTTGAACCTTCCATGCAGGCGCGATGACAGTATCCTTGTCAGAAAAGCGAGTATCGGCATCGGCGCCAGGGCTATAAAGGTCAGAAGCGGGTCAATGTAGAGCATGAAACCAAACGCGGCCAGCCCCATGAAAACTGCATCCACCAGGGCGACGCCCCCCATCCCTGTTGCAAGCTGCACCGCAGAAAGGTCGTTGGTTGCAAGGGCCATCACCTCGCCCGTCGTGGTTTCCTGGAAGAAAACCTTATCGAGGGTAAGCAGATGGGAGAACAGGCGGTTTCTCAGGTCGATTTCAATAATGCGTGAAAATCCAAAGATAAGCTGGCGCCAAATAAATCGAAACCCTGCAATGGCAATCGCGATCAGGACGATATACAAGCCGTATTTCGACAGGCCGCGCGGGGTGGCGACGCCCTTTTGAAGCGAATCCACCGCATGCTTGATAATCCGGGGAATAAAAAGCTGAAGCAGGTCAACCAGCAGCAGGGCCGAAAAACCGCCCGCAAGCCTCAAAAGATGACCCCTGAAGTAAGGCTTGAGCAGTCTGATCGAGCGCCACGAACCCCCGTCACAGAAATCCTTTGATGCCGTGCTCGGACTTGTTTTTGCCAAACCGCCTCTCACCGGATATTTTTCCAGCCCTGATTGGTGTTTAACGCAAGTGACGCAACTCGAATACGCAACACCAGGTAATTAGATGCAGTCGAGTGCGGAGAAAAACCGGACCCTGGCGGAAGGGGTAAAGCGGGCCCTCATGATGACTTTTTCGCAGGGAGTGCATTGGCCTCGGCAAGGACGGAACCCGGGGCATACCCCCCGCCTGCCTCTATTTCCTTTTCCCCTTTAGCCAAAAGACATAGAAGTTCCATGTCACGCTCCGAGCGCTCATATGCTTCGACGCTGAGCATTACGGCAGCCGCTCGTCCCCTCTGCGTAATCACCAGAGGTTCTTTTAAGTCTCTGACCAGCTTGAGAACCCTGGCCGCATCCTGCCTCAAGTCACCGATCGAAATGATATTCAATACCTTGCCCATATTTTACCTTCTGTAGTATTTCTAAACGTATTACAGAATATACCATGAAGCAAGAGCGGGCAGAAAGGATAAGGGCTCCCGCTGCCGCCCCGTCTCGCGGGGCGTCGAGAATGAGCGGTCGGCCTTCCGCGCTCCGCGAGGTACATCGTTCAAGGGAGGCCCGCAAAAGGCACTTCAACTTTTGAAGTGCATCGATGCGCGCGGAGCGGCACGTTGACCGTGAGCTGCTTCACTTTGTAAAGGGGCCGCCGACCGGATGCTTTCAAACGCCGCACACCACGCGCAGGACACCCCGCATGGCTGCGCCGAGAGGCCACACACCGCCCTCATCAGCGTGGCGTTTTTTTAGAGCTGAAAAAATACTTTTGCACCGTTAATAAGTCTATCTTACGAGATGTGAAGAGGGCCGGCGTTGCGCATGCGGTGAACGGACCTTCATCTGCTTTTTCTCTCTTCACGTACTGGCGTCTCATGATGCCCGGACGATGATCCGTATTGAAAAATTGATGTGATTATCTTTTTTAACTTGTTCTCCATCGAATTATCTGTAACATTGCCGCCTGAAATAAACTCCGGTAGGGCGTGAGACGGAAGCGGCGCAAAAAAGTCGCAAGATCCTCGGCTTTGCCGCCGCCAGGCGTGTACCCGGGGTTTAGGGGCGATCCCTGCTACGGCGATTTTTGCCGCCTGCGGTCCCGCCGCGCGTTTTGTATCGTTGACACAGATCGATTCGGATTCAGGGTCCACAGTCATGGCATCTTCGAGGCGAACCATTTTGCTGCCGTTTGTGCTGGTTGCGGTTTCCTTTTTACTCGAGGGCTGCCTCAAAGTTGGACCGGATTTCAAAACTCCGGCGGTTTCAGTTTCATCAAACTGGCTCCAGGCGGCTGATAAACACCTCAAAAACGAGCCGGCAAACTACAGCGCCTGGTGGGAAAGTTTTGACGATCCGGGTCTTAACCGCATAATCGACAGGGCCTATCGTGGAAATGTGTCGCTAAGAATTGCCGCTGTCAGAGTTGTCGAGGCCCGGGCCCGGCTCGGCATTGCGGTGGGAGGGCTTTACCCTCAAACTCAGCAGTTGAGCGGATCACTCCTGGACAACAGGGTAAGTGGAAACGCCTATGCATCGCTGGGCCAGGCATACAATTACTGGCAGGACCAGGGTAATTTAAACGTCGCCTGGGAGCTCGATTTTTGGGGCAAATACAGACGGGCGGTCGAATCGGCCGATGCGGCCCTGCGTGGGACCGTTGCCGATTATGACAGTGCGCTGGTGACTCTTACTGCCGACGCGGCCAACTCTTACATCCAGATAAGGACCCTGGAAAAGCGGCTCCAGATCGCGCGGGAAAACCTGGAGACCCAAACAGAGAGTCTCAAGATAGCTGAAGTTCGCTTTCACGGCGGCTCAACCTCGGAGCGCGACGTCGAACAGGCAAGAACGATTCTCTACAACACCAAGGCGACCATTCCGGTCCTGGAAGCGCAGCTAAGACAGAACAAAGACGCCCTCAGCGTGCTGATCGGCATCCCGCCCGATGACCTTTCGGATGTCCTCAGCCTCTCCTCGGGCATTCCGACCCCCCCGCCCCGGGTTGCCGTCGGTATTCCCGCCGACCTGCTCAGGCGCCGTCCGGACGTTCGCAGCGCCGAGTTGCAGGCGGCAGCGCAGTCCGCGCAAATCGGAGTTGCCAAGGCAGACCTTTTCCCGGCGTTTTCACTTACGGGCTCTTTTGGCTTTCTGTCCACAGATTTCGCACCTGCCAAACTCTCCGATATATTCAGCCCACAATCGGCGATCCTTACCGCAGGCCCCTCTATCCAATGGAACCCCCTCAACTACGGAAGGATCACCAACAATGTGCGCATGCAGGATGCGCGTTTCCAGGAGCTTTTGCTAACCTATCAAAACACGGTGCTCAAGGCGCAACAGGAAGTCGAAGATTTTCTGGCGGGGTTTCTGCGATACCAGGAAAACGCGCAAAGCCTTGCTCTGAGCGCATCGGCTGCAAAGCACTCGCTGGACCTGGCTTTCATCCAGTACAGCCGGGGCAGCACTGATTTTACTACTG
The DNA here is from genome assembly GCA_963805125.1 of uncultured delta proteobacterium. Lineage (GTDB taxonomy): Bacteria > Desulfobacterota > Syntrophobacteria > Syntrophobacterales > Syntrophobacteraceae > SbD1. The sequence continues at coordinate 228,315 of CAWDTD010000009.1, forward strand.
TGCTCAGCGCCCAGCAGGCGCTTCTCACTGCCCAGGACAGTCTTGCGACCTCGATGAGCAATATCTGCGTCAACCTGGTGGGGGTCTACAGGGCGCTCGGCGGCGGGTGGGAAATCAGGCAGGGAGAGGACATCCTCCCACCTCAAATAAAAGAAATGATGGCAAAGCGCACTAACTGGGGCGATCTGCTTGCCCCGTCTTCTTACATGCCTTCTGCCGGCAATCGTTCAGACATTCGCAGTCCGGACTGGTAAAGACCGGCGGCTGAATCCCGAAAAACAGATATAGTATCTGGAGAAATCATGATCTGGGCCGTTAACTCCATAAAACTGCTGGTTCGGAAAGTTTTCATCGCGTGCAGGGCCCACCCCGCGGGGCGTGGAGTTGCCGCCGCCGCATTAGTCGGCTTGATCCTGTTTTTGCCCGCCGGCTGCAAACAAAAGCCGAAATCTGCTCCGCCCCCTCCCCCCAAGGTCACCGTAAGCCAGCCCGTGCGTGAGGAAATTGTCGACTACCTGGAATTTAGCGGCAATACGCAGGCCATCAACACCGTCCAGCTTCAGGCGCGCGTGGAAGGCTACCTGAACGGCGTATACTTCAAGGATGGGGACATCGTCAGGAAAGATCAGTTGCTTTTTCTAATCCAGCAAAACACATATTTTGCATCGTTGCAGCAGGCCGAAGGCAGCGTTCAAAACCAGAAGGCCCTGCTCGAGCACGCAAAAACGGAGTTCGCTCGTTACACGAAACTCTATGAGCAGAAAGCGGCGGCTGAAACAGACGTCGAAAACTGGCGTTATCAGCGCGACACGGCACAGGCCGGTCTGCTCTCGGCCGAAGCGCAGCGCGACCTTGCAAAGCTCAATCTCGGATATACCTGGGTAGTCGCCCCCTTCCTGGGACGTATGGACAGAAGGCTTGTCGATCCCGGAAACCTCGTGGGCTCCGCCGGAAACAATACCGTTTTGGCCGAACTGACCCAGGTCGACCCGCTATACGTCTATTTCAATATCGCCGAAACCGATATTCCGATTTACATACTGGATGCAAGGGCTGCCTCGCTCAAATCCTCCGGCTCGACCCGGAAGCTCGAAAGATTGCCCGTTTTCATGAGCCTGGCCAATGAAGAAGGCTATCCGCACGAAGGATATCTGGATTTCTCATCGAGCACGGTAAACACCTCAACAGGGACACTGCTCTTAAGAGGAGTTTTTCCAAACCCGGACGGAAAAATTTTTCCCGGCCAGTTTGCCAGGGTCAGACTGCCGGTGGGAAAAGAAAGGTCCGCCATTTTAGTTCCGCAGGCTGCGGTGCTATACGACCAATTGGGCAACTATGTGCTGATCGTAAATGGGAATAACACGGTCGAACGCCGCAACGTAAAGACCGGCGCTCAAAAAGATTATTCCTATGTGATCGAGGAGGGCCTTTCAGGGGATGAGTGGGTCGTTACAAACGGTCTGCTTCGGGCAGTCCCCGGCAGGCCGGTGACTCCCGAACGCGCTCCTGCACAGGCACCGGCGCAAAAACCTGCTCAAGGGACAGCCAAATGAGTATTGCAGAGTTTTACGTTGACAGACCTATTTTCGCAAATGTGATCGCTATCGTAACAATCATAATCGGCCTTGTCGCTTTATTCAGTCTCCCCGTCGCCCAATATCCACAGATCGTTCCGCCCACTATACAGGTTTCGACCAAATACCCGGGGGCAAGCGCCCAGGTCGTTGCAGAAACCATCGGCGTTCCCATCGAGCAAGCCGTCAACGGGGTCGAACGTTCCATGTACATGTCGTCCACCAGCGGCAGCGACGGCACTTATACACTCACCATCACCTTCGACGTCGGCACCGATCTCAACGCCTCCCTCGCCCTTGTCCAGAACCTGGTAAACACTTCGCTTGCCCAACTTCCGAGCGGCGCTCAGCAACAGGGTGTTACCATAAAGAAAGTTTCTCCCAACATCCTGCTGGTGGTGAGCCTGTATTCGGACGATAACCGCTTCGATGAGATTTTCCTTTCAAACTACGCTATCATAAACCTTCTGAATCCGCTCGCCCGGCTACCGGGCGTGGCCCAGACCAGAGTTTTCGGCTCCGGCCCTTACAGCATGAGAGTGTGGCTGGATCCATTCAAACTCGACTCGTACGGACTTACAACTGATCAAGTAATGGCCGCCATCCATGGACAAAACGTTCAGGTCACTTCAGGTCAGCTTGGCGCCCCCCCCGTACCCCCGGGGCAACCATTCCAACTTACGATCAATACGCTCGGCCGTCTTTCCGACGTCGGCCAGTTTGAAAATATAATAGTCAAGACGGCAACCGGCCAAGCGCCGCAGATCGTGCGCCTGCGCGATGTGGCCCGAGTGGAACTGAGCCAGCAGAACTTCACTAATTTCGCCTATTTTAACGGCCTCAAAACGGCCCTCATACCGATTTTCCCGCTTCCGGACGCAAACGCCATCACTGTCGCCGACAGCGTCTATAAGGCGATGGCCGAGATGAGCAAAAATTTCCCCGATGGCCTTAAATATGCAGTGCGGTATGACACGACCCTTTTTGTCCGCGAAGCCATCTCGAAGGTGTATGAAACTCTCACCATAGCCGCTATCCTGGTGCTGATCGTGGTGCTTTGTTTCCTTCAGAGCTTCCGGGCTATGCTGGTTCCCGCTACAACCGTGCCGGTCACCATTATCGGCTCTTTCATAGCGATGGCCGCGCTCGGTTTTAGCGTCAATCTGATGACGCTTTTCGCTCTTATTCTCGCTATCGGCATAGTAGTCGACGACGCAATTGTCGTCGTTGAGGGCGCCTCCTACCACATTGAAAAAGGTATGACGCCCAGGGAAGCCACGATCAGGGCAATGAGCGAACTGACCGGCCCTATCATGGGAATCACGCTTGCCCTGGTCTCGGTTTTCCTGCCAGCCGCCTTTTTCCCTGGCATAACCGGGCAGATATTCCGACAATTTGCGCTCGTGATCGCCGCAACCGCCGTAATAAGCGCCATCAACGCCCTTACCCTCAAACCCGTCCAGTGCGCCTTCTGGTTGAAGCCGCGCGGCAATAAGCAGCCCAACTGGTTCTACCGCGGATTCAACAAGGTTTTTCAATGGATGTCCGACCTCTACATGATTCTGGTTTCCAACATGGTGAAGCGGCCGCTGATGATGCTAATCGTTTTCGCCATAATCATCGCCATCTCCTTCTGGCAATTCCTCAGCCGTCCGACGGGATTTCTTCCAACCGAGGACCAGGGATTCGGAGTTTTGTTCTGCCGCCTGCCGGAAGGCTCATCACTGCCCCGCAATCGTGAGGTGGCGGACAAAATAAACGCTATCCTCAAACGAATTCCCGGCGTCTCGGCCTGGGTTACAATAGGAGGCTATTCTTTCCTTGACGGGGCAAATAACCCCAGTATCTCATCCACATTTGTGACATACGAGGATTGGAAGAAACGCGGAGAAGCCCTCAACCAGGACGTGATAATACCCAATATCAACCGGGAACTGGCTGGACTCGAGGAAGCCCAGGCATTTATAGTCGTTCCGCCCCCCATCCGGGGACTGGGCCAAACGGGGGGCTTTCAGATGATGGTCGAAGACCGCGAAAGTCTCGGACTGCAAGAACTCCAGCAGGCTACATACGGGCTCGTGCAGGCGGGGAATTCTCAACCCGACCTGCGAGGCCTGACAACGACATTCAGCATGAACAGTCCGCAACTCTATTTGAACATCGACCGGACGAAGGCCGAAGCGCTGCAGGTCCCGCTGATAAATGTTTTCAATACGCTCCAGGGCTTCCTGGGGTCGTCGTTCGTAAATCTTTTCAACAAGTTCAACCAGGTATTTCAAGTCTATATTCAGGCTGACAGCAGTTACCGGGTCAATACCAGTGACATCAGGAACCTTTATGTCCGCAACCAGGCGGGGGGTATGGTCCCGTTAGGCACAATCCTGAATGTTCAGCGCACACAAGGCTCGGAGTTGATCACCCGCTATAATCTCTATCCTGCCGCGCCCATCTTTGGTTCGGCAGCTCCAGGGTTCAGCTCCGGCCAGGCCCTGGCCCAAATGGAACAACTTGCGGCAAATACGCTGCCTCGCGGCATATCCTACAACTGGACCTCTACGAGCTACCAGGAAAAGAAGCTGGGCTACCAGGTCTACTTTATCTATGCCCTTTCCATCTTCCTGGTCTATATGGTGCTTGCGGCCTTATACGAAAGTTGGTTCTCACCCGGCGCAGTTATCCTTGTCGTGCCGGTGGCCCTTGTCGGGGTGCTCCTTGCACTCACAATCCGCGGATACGACAGCAATCTCTACACCCAGATCGGACTCATCCTCATGATCGCCCTGGCAAGCAAGAACGCCATACTTATCGTGGAGTTCGCGCGCGACCTGCGCCGCGGCGGCATGTCCGTCGAGCAGGCCGCGACCGAAGCCACCCGCAGGCGGTTTCGCCCCATAGTGATGACCTCCTTCGCATTCATCCTGGGGGTGCTGCCCCTTGTGGTTGCCTTCGGAGCAGGGTCCGCCAGCCAGCGCGCCCTCGGCACGGTGGTTTTCGGCGGTATGATTTCTTCTACCCTCCTGGCTATCCCTTTTGTACCGGTGTTCTATGTGCTGCTCGAGCGCCTGGGCGAACGTATTCGACATGCGAAACCAAAAGAAGAGAGCTTCGACTGATTGGGCGGAAGGCGGAGCACGGAGGGCGGCAGGCGGACAAACGGCCTATCCGCCGCTCCGGACCAGTCATTCTCCGCTCATACAACGGTCATAAGCGCGATTATAGAGAGAATTCAAACCCCGCACGATCGGGGAATTTCTTCTCAGTCTCGTCGCACATTCTTATTGAATCAGTCTTCGTTCATGCACCTGTCATAAGCGCGATTGTAGCGATAATTCCAATCATTAGCCGAAGCGACCCCGCCACCCAGCGCGCCGATTCCACCGCCAATCGCAGCCCCTGTGCCGGCGCCTCTGCCGCCGCCGATGATCCCGCCGAGAAGCGCCCCCGTAGCGGCCCCTCCCAGTGCGCTGCCCAGGACGTTGCCGCCCGGGTTGGCGTAGCTGTCGGCGTAGTTTCTGGCGTAATCATCGCAATAGTCGGAAGAACTGGCGAAACTCGTTCCGACCACCGCGAAAAACAGACCGGCTGAAAAAACAGCCACCATCAAACCCCACACGATCGGGGAATTTCTTGTAAATGTCATGGGTGCCTCCAAATCTGGACTATAAGTCATATTTTCATATTTATTAATATAAACACGAGCAGTTCGTTGTGAATCAAGCCCGGGAAAAACAAAACGATCCCGGTCGCACCGGGTTTTACGGTTTTGAACGGTCCAGTCGGGCGGCGATCCCCATTTCTTTGATCACGGAGGCGGCGGCGGGCGGTACGAAGTGTTCCCATGCCTCCGCTTCGGCGATGCGTTTTCTCACTTCTTTTGCGCTTATGCCCTTTTGTTCAGGAGATTTTTCCCAAAGCACTTCGACTCGCAGCCCCAACGATTGAAACAAGTTGAGCTTGCGCTTTCCCCAATCATCGTAAATGGTGAGGTAAAAAACGGCATCGAGCGGAACATAATAACCATAGAGTTCCGGGAAATTTATCGGAAAGGGAACTATGGAAAACTCCGCATGGTCAATCCCTGCCTCCGGCAAGACCGCTCGAATAATGCTGTACCGCTCGAAATATGTGAGAGGATTAGCTTCGGATGAGCTCCGGAACGGATCTGCCGCATCGGCTTTTGTCAGGGTGGGGTCAGGGTTTGTGATTCCCACCACCAGGCGGCTGCACCTCTTCTTGGCTGCCAGGACATACTTTAGATGATCGAGATGGAAAGGCTGAAAACGGCCGTGAACGACACCAGTTTCTGTCATGGCTCCCCTTGCGAATGTCGGATATCGGATGTCGGGTGTCAGGTGCCGGATGTCGGATGGTCTTCCCGATAGCTGACACCCGATACCCGATACCTGTTCCGGTCTTTCCGATACCCGCTGCCCGTTCTGCTTCTCGCTACCGCCATAAGTGGCCATAGGCGAGGAAGATGCGCCTTACGATAACGATATTCGGATGCACGGCAAGATAGCCCAGCGCAAGAAGCGGCGCCGGCGGCCATAACGCGCTTGCCCATCCGCAAAGCACGATGATGCTCGTCCTGGTCCCTTTGCTTGCCAGCGTTGGTTTTCCCATGGGGATTCCCAGACTTTCAGCCCGAGCAGTCGTGTAGCTTACGAGACTGCTCCCGCAGAGCGCAAAAAACCCTGTTGCGAGCAACAGCCAGAGGGGATAACCGGCAGGCGGTCTTATCAGGTAGATGAGCAGCCCGATTATCAAAGCTGCATCGACGTAGCGGTCAAGCACGGAATCGAGAAAAGCTCCTCCCTTGCTCTGCATGCCTGTAAGTCTGGAAAACTGCCCGTCGACACCGTCCGCCACCTGGGCGAAAGCCGCAAGAGTTCCTGCGGTCAATCCCCAGCCGGCAGCGAAAATAACGCCGGCGAAAATGCCAACGGTTGTCGAAAACAGTGTAATCATCCACGGACGGAGCCATTGAAGGGTGACAAGGTTCGGGGTAATGCGCGCGGAAAGATTGATCTTGATCCACTTGAGTATAAATCTGTCGGAGGGCTTGGTTTTCCAGTCGCTCATCGCCTGCTCCGGCTTTCCATTTGTCCCGACCGACCGATTCACTGGATTGTGCTCCACCTAAGCCCCCGGCGCCGCCTCCGGCCCTGCCGCCCGGCTCTCAAGATATTTGCGAACTACTTTGAAGGTCGCCAAAAGAGGGGCCTTCTCTCGAAGTTCCAGGACCCACCAGTTGCAGCCAAGCGATGAGAGAAGGTCCAGACGGCCCCGGATATCATCCAGACACATGGGCGCAACATGCCTGCCATCGACTTCCTCATGGTAAATATGTGCATTGAAAACACGGTCATGGTGGGGCAGAACGAAATCTTCGAGATCGAATTCCCGGCACTGCACGGACTGGCAAACGCGGGCATGGCCGATATCAAGCGTGATTCCGGCGCCCGTTTTCCTGATCAGTTTTTCAAAAAGCTGAGGTCTGCTCGACCAGCCGGAAGCAAGGTTCTCAAGGCAAAGGCGCACTCCAATGCCTTCGGCGTAGCTGACAAGATCGGCCAGTGTGCCTATCGTGCGTTCCCATGAGAGACCCTCGGGCGATTTTCTTCCCAGTCCGAGGTGAACGGTCATAAACCTGCCCTCCACCCTGGACACGATCCGGCAGACCTTCTCAAATACTTCCCTGGCTGCGTCGGCCTTGCGGTCATCTTCATCGCCAACGTCAACACCATTGAAAGCGCAATGGTACCGGACCTCCAGACCGTCGAGCTTCGAAATATCGCTCATGAGCCTCGATTCTTCAACCTTGTTTCGAGGAAGGTCCTCGAGCTTGAATGTCCAGTCAACTCCGGAAAAGCCGTGCTCCGCAGCGGTCCTCCTCAGTGCGGCGGTATCACGGATGAAATTGCAGATGGCAATTGTCGGCCAATCCATGGATTAACAATAAGACCTCCGTTTGAAGTATTATTTTGATGGAACTATGTAATTTAAATAAATCTATCCATCAAATAGATAATGTCTATGGCCTTGATCCATATCATCGGAATCGACTCACCGATCCCGGTGCGGCCGATAGTATAGTCGAATTTCTACCACAACCTCGATTGGTTTCAGGGCATCGCGGCAAGAAAGAATTGAGCCAGGAGTCGGAGGGGGGTGGACCTTTCTCCTGGCTCTTTCTGAGAGGTAGATTAATTGTGTTTAACTCATCTCCGTTAAGATAATCGGAAGAACGGGTTTTAAACTTAAACAAAAATTCCAGAGCGGCCAAAAATTCCAACGGGACGGCAAACGACGCCGTGCAGCCGGGCGGATCGCCCCGTTCATTCGCTTCGGTAACGGGCCTGCGGCCCTGTCGCCGGCGTTAATTTCTTGGTCCCTTTTCGTTTGCCGATGCATCGTCCCATTCGTTCTTAAAAGAAAAAACAATGCCGGGGAACTGGCCGATCAAATTTTTCTGATCCTTCAGCCTTAGATAATTATTGCCCATCGATATTTTCAGCCCTTTCAAATTGGCTAATGATGGCGGCAGCTTGACACCGCCGTTTGAACGCACCGAGAGTTCCCTCAGGTTCTTCAGATTGCCGATAAATGAAGGAATCTCGTGGATGTCGTTATAATCCGGCCCTAATTTCTTAAGTTTCAAAAGCTGGGCTACCTGCGGTGGAACGGCCTTAAGACCATTTCGACCCAGTTCTAATTCCTCCAAACTCTGAAGCCGCCCGATTGCGTTCGGCAAGGTCTTCACCGGTAAAACCTTCTTGGAACCCGGCCCGCGAAAATCCAACGCGCCATATAAATTGAGAACTTTCAATCTTTTCAAACGACCGATCTCTTCCGGAATTGAAACATTCATTCGGCAGCCGTTTCCATTATCGAGGATCAGTTTCTCCAACTTAACCAGCTTCCCGATTTCCTTGGGAAGATCTTCAAGTTCCTCCAGACAGGCAATCTCCAGTACCTTCAAATTGACCAATGTCCCCAATCGATGGGGAAGATGTTTCATCCCGCGGTCAGCGTGCGTTATGGACAGGGTCGTCACTTCCGCTGGATTTGCGAACGCCTGCTCAAAGCTGTCGAATGTACGGGCATGAGCGTTTGGCGCCCCGATGAACCATAAGCTGAAAAGGATCAGCATTTTTTTCATCGCATACTCTCCTGGTTCGCTAAGGTCCCCGGAGCAAATAACGGTTTGCCGGCGAGGTCTCCCGCTGCGCAGGCATCCTCGCATGGCTGCGCCGAGGGGCCACGCACCGCCTCATCGGCGTGGCGTTTTTTTCGAGCCAAAAAAAATACTTTTGGATTGTTAATAAGTCTATCTTACGAGGACGGTTTCCCGGTCAGGCAGCACCGGGACCTGAAAGTCCACCCGCAATTTCGGCGAAAACTTCGCGAGCCGACCGGAAGCTGTCTACAGCCGCCGGAACCCCACAGTAGATGGCTGTCTGGAGCAGAACTTCCATGATTTCTTCCTTGCTGCAGCCGTTGTTGACAGCTCCCTTCAGGTGCAGCTTGACTTCGTGGGGCCTGTTCAATGCCGTCAGCATAGCCAGATTGATAAGGCTGCGCATCTTTCGACTCAAGCCCGGCCTGGACCAGGTTGCCCCCCAGCAATATTCGGTCACCAGTTCCTGCAGGGGCCGGCTAAAGTCGTCAGCCTCGGATAAGGATTTGTCGACATATTCCGCCCCCAATACCTCGCGGCGAATACGAACCCCTTTCTCAAACAGTTCTCTATTCATTCTCCCGCCTCCTTTGGAGTATCTTCATTCCGGTAATTCCCGGCCAATCTTTGTGCGGTCTCCCGGTAATCTTGTCAAGTTTGATACGAGCTCAAGTCGAGCAGGGTGATCTCCGGCGGGACATTAAGCCGCACGGGGGTGAATGTGGTGCCGATTCCACGGCTCACGTACAACTGGGAACCATTTAAATGGATATCGCTCAGTTGGACAACCCGCAGAGATTGTCCGAACGACAAGGCGAGTTCCCTCACTTCGAATGCCTTGCTGCCATAGACTGCGCCGTAGCCGCAAAGTACGATGGGCGCTGCGGCCAATCCGCCCAATCCGGCTTGAACAAAGCTGCGGCGGCCCGGATTGATGGGGCTGACTTCCTTTCGGCCGGAGCTGCGAAATATTCGAAAAATCACCCGGCCAAGCCCTCCGGCAAAATCGATGGAAAAGAGCGCCAGTGCAACCAAAATCGACCCCAGACTCCACACGGCCGGAAGATAAAAAACGAAGAGCCGTGCCGCTGCCGGCGGGTGCGGCCAGGTGATCGGGTTCAACATTATGTATCTCTTCGTGATAAAAAGCAGCAGAATCGTTATGCCCAACGCAACGATGGCGCCGGACCTGGATAGGTCGGATACGTGCAGGGACTTTATGGCCCGCCGGATACTGACAAACAGATATATCTGTGAAATTACCACAAGCGTAAGAACGATCAGACGAATGGTCGCGAAATGCATTGAGCGCATCATGCTTTCCAGACATCCTCGTTTTCGAAATCCAGGGGTCGGGCATTTCCCCGCTCAATCATGAGCCTTTTTGATTTTTGGAAAAATTCTTCACCGTAAACCTTCTTCCAGGCATCCAGTATTTCCGGGACGGGAATATCGGCAAAGGTGCCCAGAAGCTCCACATATTCCATGTACCTTCTGTTTTCAGAGTTATATTCCTGAAAGAGGGAGTCGGTCCGGCCGTCGAAGTCGAGCGGCAAAACGCCATGCCTTTCGCAAAGTTCGCGATTGAAAGCCGGGGTGCACTTAACCCATTTGCCTTCCAGGTGAAACTCCACAAATCCATGGTAGACGAACAGGTCGCTGCCCAGGTATTCGAGGAGCTGTTTGGTCGCCAGGTGATTGCGCACCGTTGCGAACCCGACTCGAGATGGTATGCCGCACGCCCTGCCAAGCGCGCAAAGCAGCGAAGCCTTTGGAATGCAAAAGCTTCGCCCTCTCCCGATGACGTAACTTGCCCGGTAATGCTCCGGCAGGTAAAAGGGGGAATAAGGGTCGTAGCGGATACCGTCACGCACGGCAAGATAGAGCTTTACAGCCAGTTCGACACTATCTTTTGCTCCGCCGGCAATCCTTTTTGCCAGATCTTTTACTGCCGGGTGGTCACTGTCGATGAGCGACGTCGGTTCAAGATATTTCCGCTGGTTCTCCCCCATTCTGAGGTCCCTCCATTTCGCTATAAGACGTTTTGCACCTATACAGCTAAACTTTCTTTTCGACCGGAGTCATGCGGCCAAAAAGTTCACCAGCCTCCGGTTGAAAAGGTCGGAGGTCTCGACATTGCTGAGATGCCGGGCGCCCGGCATGATGACCAGCTCCGATCCCTCGATCTGATCCTGGATCGCCCTGGCGGCGGCCACAGGTGTACTCTCATCCTTTTCCCCGGTGACGATCAAGGTTGGCGCCGCTGCCTTTGGGAGTTCGTCTGAGACGTCAAAGGCGCTGATGGCCCGCGAACAGCAAACATAACCGGGAACGGGCGTGAGAAGGATCATGTTGCGAATCCGCCCGGTGATTTCCGGATTGCTCCGGCGAAATTCCTCACTCAGCCAACGCTCCAGGGTCTCCTGGGCCATGGCCTTCATGCCCTCGGTTTCCGCTGTCCGAATGCGTTCTTCCCAGATTGGAGTCATCTCGGGTGGAACGCGGCAGGTCGTATTGGACAGCACGAGTTTTTCGAGCCGGTCCGGATACCGGCAGGCCAGGACCTGTCCGATCATTCCCCCCATGGAAATGCCCACAAAATGGGTCCGCCGGATCTCGAGGATATCTAGCAATCCGATGACATCGGCAGCCATCGTCTCTATCGTACAGGGTCCCGGAGGAACAGATGAACTGCCGTGGCCGTGCGTATCGAAGCGCAAGATTCGATACGCGCCGCGAAGCACCGGAAGCTGCATGTCCCACATCTCGAGAGTCGCGGCCAGAGAGTGGCTCAAAGTGACGACCGGCGCATCTCCATGGCCTTCTATCTCATAATGGATCACCACATCATTGACACGAACCTGCATTTCCCCTTCCTCCTTTCGGGCAATACTTCAGTTAAGATCGACAGGACTGGAATACAGCGGATTATAAAATTTTAATTCAAATCCTGTAAATCTCTATAAGAAATTAATCTTCGATGCCCGGCATGGCTGCAACCGTTTTTTACACGATGTTAAATGCGTTAGCGAGAAGCTGAGGGGACAGCAGCGATTACTAACCCGGTCATTCCACTTACCGGCTTTAGCCGGAAGCTCCCGGCGTCCGGACGGATGATCCGGCTCCGCGTGAAGAATATTTAAAGAGGGACTTCGGAATGCATGGTGACGTCCCCCGTTGCGGTTTGTTTTTGTGACGAACTCTTGGAATTATAAACGGGTAAATCCAATCGCAATTGCTCCCGGCTACCGCAACAGTTCGCGGGCGATGATCAGGCGCTGTATCTCGCTGGTTCCTTCATAGATCGAGGTGACGCGCGCATCCCGGTAAAAGCGTTCCGCGGGACAACCCCGGGTGTAGCCATAGTCGCCAACGATTTGCAAGGCGTCATGGCAAGCCCTGTTCGCCGATTCGGTAGCAAAGACCTTGGCCATCGAGGCTTCCTTGGCGTAGAACTTCTTCCGGTCCTTTAGCGACGCTGCGCGCAGCAGCAGGAGTCTCGCACCTGAGAGCCGCGCGTAGTTCTCCGCTATCATCAATCGAATACCGTCACGGTCGGCCAGGGTCCCTTTGCCCTGCGCCTGCTCTTTGGCATACCTTGCGGCAAAATCCATGGCCGCAAGCCCGACGCCCAGCGCCAACGAACCTACCCCGATCCGCCCGCCCGCCAATTCAGATGCGGCAATGCGGAAACCGTCGTTCTGAACACCCAGAAGATTGTCCCCGGGCACACGACAGTTGTCAAAGATAAGTTCATTGGTCGGAGAGGCCAGTTGCCCGAGCTTTTTTTCGAGTTGGCCAACCCGCAAGCCGGGAAACGACGGTTCGACCAGAAAAGCGCTTATGCCTTTGCCCTTCCGCGCTTCCTTGTCAGTTACCGCCCATACGACAAAAACCCCCGCAAATTCGGCACTGGTAATGAAAATCTTTTGGCCGTTAAGCACCCAGTGATCGCCGTCGAAAACTGCGCTCACGCGCATTGCCGCCGGGTCCGAACCGGCAACGGTCTCGGTCAGCGCAAAACCACCCGCGGCAAACTCACCACTGCAAAGAGGCGGGATATATTTGTCTCTCTGTTGTTGAGTCCCAACACCCTGGATCACTTCGGCCACCAGGTTGGTGACCGATGTGGTAGCTCCCGTTGAAGCGCAGCCACGGCCGATTTCAGTCAAAACCAGGGAGAAGGACACAGTTTCCGCCCCGGTGCCGCCGTATTTGGGGTCTATGGTGATGCCCATGAAACCCAGTTGCGCAAGCTTTTTCAAAACAGTCAGCAGCTTCTCGCGGTTCTTGGTCCGGTCCAATTCGGCAGCTATGGCCTCGAGCTCGCTTTTGACAAATTCTGCGGCGGTTTTCTGAATTCTTTTCTGCTTTTCAGTCAGTTCAAAATCCATTTTATCCACCCCGCCCGATCAATAAGTATAAAACCCACGCCCGACTTTGCGCATCTCCATTTCCTCGTACCTGAGTGATTAGAAAAAGCTCGTCGCTGAATTGAGCGATTCAGCCATCGGACTCTTCAAGAAACCTGCTGTTGGCATAAGCAGCTCATTCTTGGTGATGAACCCATTGCTCATGCTCCTTACTTTAGCTGCTTATGCGAACCCCTGCCGCCAGCTAATACGAAGTTGGGTTCAAGAGAGTATTAAAAGCGTTTAAAAACGCGGCGAGATGCTGTCCCCCCAACCCCCACACCCCCATCGCCGCTCTCCATGTCCGGACCACGATCCGGCTCACGGTGGGGCGCTGCGGCGGCGGCCTTCGGCCGATCTCGACGCCCCGCGAGGTGCCGGCGCTCGGCCACGCGCGCTTGCGCGTGCGGCCGAAATCCCGTGGGGGGTATGCGGGGGAACGGCCTGTTGCCTAAAAGGTTTTTGAAACAGCCAAATATCTCCAACCAGGCGATATGGCCTGAAGGGGTTTGTAAAAGAAACATAATAGCCGGGAAAATGACCCCACCCGAGTAATCAAGGCGACTGTGCGTGCCGCCCCATAAGGGGGTTGCCCCCTTTTTGGCATTGCCATTGCCACTGCCTTGGCAATGCCTGGCTCTTTGACATATCGAACAAGAATCAGAATGTTCTGAATGGCGGCTGTGAGGTACTCCTGGATCTGTACTCTCCACAGCCTTCTCCAGCGGGCTCGTTTGAACCCCAGTGGCACGGCCCTGGCAAAGCTTCTTTCCATAAGGTGCTTGCGAGTCCTTATGTCCCTTCTGGACGCGGGCTTCAGTGCCTTTTCGCGCATATACTCAATTTCGTCATATCTGAGATGGCGCTGTATGGTTCTGCCCTTCCTGGAGGCTGTGGTGCACCGATGGCGAAGCGAGCATGCTTTGCAGACCTTCGTTAAACACCGGTATTCGAAGGCGGTATTTTTTTTGCTGTATTTTCTACAACTTAGCAGGTTTCCCGCAGGACACAGGTAGGTGTCATCCTGCGGATTGTAGCTAAACAACTCATCAGAGAAGATGCCCTTTTTCTTGTGGGTGGTATTAAGTGAAGGGATGTGAGCCTCTATGCACCGATCATGGCACTCAAGATAGTTTTGGGCAGTTCCATACTGAGAGTCTGCGACCACCACCCGGGCCTGTCTCCGAGTGTTTTGGCCGTGTTCATCAATGAGCTCGGAGAGCATATGGCCCTCGTTGACATCTCCGGGGGTAACTTCGGCAGCGGTTATGACTTCAGATTTGACATCAACTGCCCGGTGGACCTTGTAGGAAGGCTTGGCAGGCCCCCTTTTGTGGCGGACAATCGCGGCATCGGGATCGGTTGTGGACATACGGGTACTGTTGACCAGTCTGCGATCCTCACCCCCTTGGCAGTCATCGTCGAGCCGGGTCTCGAGTTCGCGAAAACTGTGCCTGACGCGTCGCCTCAGGCCTTTGGTCTTAACTATGGAGTTTCTTGAGGCATCGGCCTGGATGAGGCTTGCATCCAGGAAGATCTTCGATCCATCGATAAGGCCCGCCTCAATGCATTGCCAGACGATTCTTTCAAAGAAGCTCTTAAAGGCGGCGCTTCCCCATCGGGCTCTGGCCTTGCTTAGCACACTATGGTCGGGGACCGGCTCGTCAAGGTCCCAACCAAGAAACCAAGCCCAGTCGATCCTCTCGGGGATAGTGGCCATCAGCTCACGCTCAGATCGGACGTTATAGAGAATCAGCAGGAGCATCAATTTGAGGATAACCGGAGGGGGAACCGAGACATTGCCGTTTACCCCGTAGCTCTCCGCGACCTCTTTGTAGGTGAAATCAAAGTCGATTAGGTCCTTGATTTTGCGCAGGGGGTGATCCGAGCGCACCCTCTTGTCAAGGCAAAATCCGTGGTAGAACAGTTTGACTTGTTGGCCTCTGGCTTGGCGACCCATCATGGCAACCGACTCCTAGTTAAAATGATGGGCCAATTTACCACAATGACTAACACTTACAACAACTTAATCGCTTTTCTATCACTAAATTAGAGCTGCGGGGGAAGTATTTGGGCAACAGGCCGGGAATCATTCCCCCGCTCTTTTGCGTTACTGCAATCTTGAACGCACCTTCGTATAAGTCCTTATCTGGCCGGCATTCTCAGGGCCCCGTCGAGGCGGATGACCTCGCCGTTAAGCATGGGGTTTTCGATTATCTGCCCGACAAGTTCGGCAAATTCCACTGGATTTCCCAACCGCTTCGGGAAAGGCGCTATCTTGCTCAAGGCTTCGCGGGCCGCCTCAGGTAATCCGGCCATCATGGGAGTATTGAAGAGTCCGGGTGCGATCGCCATGACCCGAATGCCATATTCGGCGCATTCGCGGGCAAGAGGAAGGGTCATCCCGGCGACCCCGGCCTTGGAGGCACTGTAGGCGGGCTGCCCTATCTGGCCGTCAAAAGCAGCAGCCGAGGACGTATTGATAATTACGCCCCTTTCGCCATCCTCATTGGGGTTGTTCTCCAGCATCCGCTCGAGACACAGTCGAATAACGTTGAACGTTCCGACCAGATTGATCTGTATCACATGGTTGAAACTTGCCAGGGGTAAGGGGCCTCTTTTGCTCATGGCTTTTCCGGGGTTGGCCACACCGGCGCAGTTGATTACCAGGTTCACCTTATTGAAAGCTTGTAACGTCTTAGTGATGGCCACCTGCACACTTTCCTCGTTTGTGACGTCAGTATGGCAGAAAATAGCCTCCGGGCTGTGCGCCATTGCCAGTTTCTCACCCCGGACCTTGTCGATGTCGAAAATCGCCGCTTTGCCTCCGCTGTTCAACAAATGCAGGACACAAGCCTCCCCTAATCCCGATGCACCACCTGTCACGACGGCAACACAATCACTTGGACGCATAAGTCTTATACCTTTCCCTAAGCGCTTTCACCGGCAGATCCCACGGTGAAGGATTCGAGGTTATGCGGGATGCGCGTCTGGCCGTGCGAAATCGCCGCTGAGATAGAAATTCTTTTTGACACTGTCTCTTAGTTCCCCTCTCAAGTCCGGATGCGCGATGTTGATCAGGGCTTCGGCCCGCTGTCTCCTTGATTTGTATCTCAAATCGGCGACCCCGTATTCTGTCACTACGTAGTGGGCGTAAGTCCTGGGGACGGTAATTGGTGTGCCGATGGGCATTTCCGGGACAATCGACGACACAAGGCGCCCATCCTTCAACTGCCTCGCGGAATAAATCAGGGTGATGCCCCTTCCCCCCTTGGAATGATACGCGCCAATCATGAAATCCAGTTGCCCCCCTGAACCGCTTATCATCCTGTGTCCAAGTCCTTCCGAGGCAATTTGTCCTGAGAGGTCGACCATCAGGCCCATATTCATGGCAACGACGTTGGGATGCTGGGCAATAAGGGCGGGACTGTTGGTGTAGGCTGCAGGATAGAATCGGCATGTGGGGTTTTGATGAACGTAATGGTACATGCCTTCATCGCCAATGCAGAATGTCGCTATGGTCACGCCGGGATGCAGTGGCTTTCTGTCATTGGTCACGATCCCTTTTTCAACGAGTTGGGGAAGACCAATGGGGAACATCTCCGTGTGAACTCCGAGGTCATGTTTGCCTTCCAGTCCTGCAATAACAGCTTCCGGAATAGCGCCTACACCCATCTGCAGGGTATCCCCGTCATTGATCAATTCCAGAACATGTTCGCCGATTATTTTCTCTTTCTCCCCGGGGGCGGCCCTTCCGACAGCGGGGATTTTTGTCGAATTCTCCACGAAGAAGTCGAACTCTGAAATGTGCATCCAGTTGTTCCCAAAGATAACAGGCATCTGATCATTGACTTCCGCGATGGCAACCCGTAGTTTCCCCAGCTTTTTCCCAAGACGAATCGCCTCCATGGTGTAGAAATTGGTTAAACCCAGGTTGAGAAAACCTTTTTCATTTGGAGGACCAACCATGGCGATGTAGACATCCGACCAACGCGCGTATCGATCTCCCAGATCGTGACTCTGCTCCGGATAGAAGTCGGTTAATCTGGATTCGTTATCTTTCTTGTCAGCGGCATGCCGAAGGAAGGGTGATAATTGATGCGGCCATCCAGGTTTAACATGAACTCGAAGTCGTAGAGCCTTGACGCACGTACAGGAACCGAATCGCTGATGGTCACGTTGGTCAATTCTTGCCGGCGGTCCAATATGGCATCATACATCGCGGCCGAGCAGGCGCCTATGGCCAACCCTACACCGACGAAATCTCCGGAACGAATCTGCCGGGCAGCCTCTTCGAATGAGATGATCTTTCTATTGTATTGCTCTTTCCACTCCATAATCCCTGTCTCCTTTCGGTCGCTGCTCCCAAGATTTCAAGGGCCTCCCACACTCTGTGATCGAACAGGACCCGGTCCCTCCGATTAATACGAAGTTGGGTTCAAAAGAGTATTAAAAGCGTTTAAAAACGCGGTGAGATGCTGTCCCCCCAACCCCCACACCCCCATCGCCGCTCTCCATGTCCGGGCCCCCATCCGGCTCACGGTGGCGCTTGCGCGTGAGGCCGAAACCCCGGGGGGCTCCGGGGGAATCATTCCCCCGCTCCTCTGCGCTGCTACAATCTTTAACGCACCTCCGTATCAATCATTTTTGAGCGGCCTTTCAGCCTACATTATGGAGGGCCGCATCATCGGTTTATACCGAAAAATCACCGTGACACACAACCTATCTCAAAATATGGGAGCAAGAATGCACAATAGGCCCTGGCTGTCTGGTCAGTTCCTCTTGCATTGTGCGTCCGGCAGGGCGCATTCCCTTCGAGGTGCAAGTCCTCGACACGTACCAGGTAGATTTAAGCCTAATCGGTGAAAACTGCAATGATATCGGAAAATGGCCACAAATTAATCCTGGAGAAAAAGTGGAAGTAAGCCAACTTCTTAAATTCTTGCTGAGTACGCCTGGACTCAGCATAACCGGCATCGGCTGCCTGGTGATTTTATGGCTTGTGGGCAAGCTGCCGGGGGCATCGTTCTTCTTCATTGTGTCAGGCATATCGATATGGAGGAGTTTTTTCATTGCCGCGATCATCGGGCAGGGTTTTTTGACTCTGAACTGAAATCGCCATTCCGGCGACTCGTTTCATTCAGCTTTATCTGCTGGCAGACGGCAAAAATAACGGCGGAAAGACACCGGCCTGGTTGCATATTCCGTATTATACTTATCCTATAAGGGAAACTAATTTTAATGCTGAGATCATAACAGCGGAGGTTTCAGGTAATGTTTGGCTCCAAAAAGCGGCGGCGGGAAAAACTTAGAAACCAGCCTTTCCCGCCTGCCTGGCTCGAAATAATCGAAATGAATGTGCCCATCTACCACCGGCTGTCCGGGGCGGACCAAAAAGAGCTCCAGGGGCATATCCTTGTTTTCCTCACCGAAAAGAATTTTGAGGGTTGCGGAGGGCTGGAGGTGACCGATGAGATCAAAGTCACGATAGCCGCCCAGGCATGTATCCTCCTGCTGCACAGGGAAACCGATTATTATCCCGGACTCTACTCGATTCTTGTCTATCCCGGCGCGTTCATAGCGCCGGGACACGTGGAATTTGCCCCTGGTCATTATGCCGAAATAGAGCAAGTACATCTCGGTGAGTCCTGGAAGCGTGGAGCGCTGATTTTATCCTGGGATCATGTCCGAGCCAATGCCGCTGACGTTCATGACGGCCACAATGTGGTGCTGCACGAATTCGCTCATCAACTGGACACCGAAGACGGCCATGCAAACGGGGCTCCACCCCTGCCCCATCGATCGATGTATGTGGCCTGGGCTCGGATACTGGAAAAGGACTACGCAAAGTTGCAGAAGGACGCAGAACAGGGCCGCTCCACAGTGTTGGATGAATACGGCGCTACAGACCCGGCGGAATTTTTTGCCGTTGCCACCGAGTGTTTCTTCGAAATGCCCGTCCGGTTGCAAAGGAAACACCCGGAGCTCTATGAGGAGCTGAAGCTCTATTTTCAACAGGACCCGGCGCAAGCCGGGCAGGAGGGCGTATGAGAATGTGGGCTTCTCCCGCTTTCGTCATCCCGGCAGCATCGCCCCGTGAGCAGTAACCGCACAAAAAACAGGAATAAGAGCATAATCCTATAATTCCAGTACAGGTGCCTGAAACTTGCCCTCTAGCTGGAAACAGGGTAGACTATCCACCAATTGGAGGCTGCGGGTTTTTTAACAAAGAGGACTTGAATGGGAACGAAGGTGTTCGAGGAAATGTACAAGGGAGTGCCTCCCTGGGAAATAGATGGGCCTCAGAGCGAGATTGTGCATCTCGCTGAACATGGTGAGATAAGCTCGGCAGTGCTCGATGTCGGCTGTGGAACAGGCGAAAATGCCCTCTATCTGGCGGAGATTGGTTTTGAAGTCGTGGGAATCGATATTATACCAACCGCTATTGAAAAAGCTCTCAGCAAAGCAAAGGCACGCTCTTCGGCTCCCACATTCCTGGTTTGGGATGCTCTAGATCTTCAACACCTGCAAAGAAGGTTCAATACCATTATCGACTCGGGGTTTTTTCATGTTCTGCCGGATAAAAAGAGTCCCGTCTTTGTAAAGGGTCTTGCTTCGGTGCTCAATCCCGGGGGAACGTACTTCGTAATGTGCTTTAGCGAACACGAACCCGGCTCCTGGGGACCTAGAAGGGTAACCCGGGCCCAGATTCGAGAAAGCTTCAGGCGGGGCTGGCAAATCAATTACGTTCGGGAGGCAAAATTCGACACAAACCTTGGTTCCCGGAAATGCAATGCCTGGCTTTCTTCGATCACATTAATCAATGGCGATATAGTGAAGGGGCCGTAACACACATGCAACTGTGGCCCAAGGGTCCAAAAATCGGAGAAAAAAGCGGTGAAGACGGCCTATTGCCAAGTTAACCGATCGCTTTTTCCTCCCTTCCAGGCAACAAGTGCGGCATCATTGTTCATCCTATCCCGAAAGCTGCTCATTTTGAAGCTCTGGAGCAGTCCATGACCCTGATCAAAGCCCATATTGTAGAAGGACTTTTCGCCCGAAACGTCTTCACCGGTACTCGATCAGCCCAAATCACCGACACCCTCTTCGAGCTGATAAAGCAATCTCTTCAAAACGGCCGGGATGTTGTCATCGGCGGGTTCGGGAAATTTTCAGTGAAAGGGAAGCACGCGCGTATGGGAAGGAATCCCCAGACCGGGAAGCCGATGAGGCTGCCACCAGGGAGGGTAGTATGCGAAAATTAGAGATCGACAGTAATGCCTGCTTTTTTCCAATGCCGATAGTTCTCGTTGGAACCGTGATGGAAGGGAAAGCTAATTTTATGACGGCTGCCTGGGTCAGTCGTGTGAATTTCAAGCCTCCAATGATCGCCATCAGCATTAACAAGTCCCATTACACTGCAAAAGGAATTCAGGAAAACAGGTCCTTCAGCATCAATATCCCGGGCCGGTCGATGGTGGAGGTGACTGACTATTGTGGGCTGGTATCCGGGAAAAAGATCGATAAGTCGGAAATTTTCGAGCTTTTCTATGGGACAATCCCGACAGCGCCCATGATCGGTAACTGTCCGTTGAACATGGAATGCAAGCTTGTCCAAACCGTTGAACTGCCGTCCAATTATCTTTTCATAGGCGAGATTGCAGGCGCCTACTGTGAAGAGCGTTTCATGACGGATGGGAAACCTGATATTAAGAAGGTGGACCCCTTTGTGCTCACAATGCCGGACAACCGTTACTGGGCTGTTGGTGAGCACGTTGGAGACGCCTGGAGCTCAGGACAGAGGCTAAAAGGTTGAATAATGCCGGCCTCCTGCCTGCGCCCAATGTCATCGATGGCCCATGCTGTCGGGCAGAACCACATCTCACCTGATACCGATAATTTTCTGTTCGGGCGATCTTTCGGCTACGGCAGAGGCTTTGCCTTGGCAGGAGAATTGTGCTCAGGTGGTCGCCATGTTTGCATCGCCGCCTCAACGGACTTTTGCAAGAGGCTCATTTATGCCAAAAAGGCGAACGGCCGGCCTTTCTCTACCTCACATCTCTACCTCGGGTATTCCCGATAACACTTATCGAGGCATTCGCGTTCACGTTCCCGAGCCCATTTTTTGCAACGGTGGTGGTGTGGGTGACCCCGTTCCTCACATTCTCTTAAACGTTCCTCATAGTGGCGACGGCACTTACGGACGCAACGATGCTCCCCCGCCTGCGCCTCTGCCTGTGCCAGCAGACCGGGGGTTTCCGGCTGATATAAGCCTGCGGTATCAATCTGTTTAAGGTTGGATGTCGAAGTTGGAAAAACGCCTGGCGTATCACCGGGTCCGGCGTAGAGATAAACCGATGATAACATGAGCGTAAGCGCCAGGAAGGTAATTAGGAGCAGAATTTTTGGACAAAGCGGCTTGATCATTTTATTCCTCCTCACCTGAGCCTCTTGCAAAAGTCCGTCGGTCTCCATCATACATCTTTGAACACGATGGTGGAAATAATTTGGCAGGGTGCTAGAATCGAATCCGGGACAATGCTGACCGGGGTTGTTTCACCCTGAGTACTGAGAAAGAAGATGACGATGAATCCAAAGATCAAGGGGTCCGCCAGTCTCCGATCCATGCCGCCAAAGGGCTCGAGGTCCATACCGTCTTTCCGGTTGCATGCGAAAACAATATCCTCCCTCATTGAAGGCAGACTGCGCGCCGGAGGCTCCCATGAGACGTGATAGGCCGCACACCAAAACAGCCACCCGGTTCCGGCAGTGTGTTCTGCTGCCGCTGATCCTCGGTGCGGCCCTTGTTATCCCCTCTGTCGGGGCGGCGGCCGATCCGGACGACGCCATACTCGGCCTCCTCGAACAAATGCAATCGAGCTATGCGCAGGTTAACGATTATCAGGCCATCTTTCACAAACAGGAGCGGGTGGAAGGAAAGCTGCTGCCAGAAGAGACGATCCTGTTGAAATTCCGCAAGCCGCTGAAAATCTACATGGGTTGGATCGGTCAACCGCTCAAGGGGACAGAGGCCCTGTACGTGCAGGGGATGAACGACAACAAGCTCATTGCCCACCGGGGCGGATTTCTCGGGATGTTTACATTGTCGCTCGACCCCAAAGGTCCCACGGCAATGGAAGGCAACCGCCATCCGATCACCAGCGTGGGTTTCGGTTTCATAATCGAGCAATTGAAGTGCGACCTGGACAAGGCGCTTCCGCACGGGGAATTCCAAATCGTTCGGATGTGCGAAGAGGCTTTCAAGGGAAGGCCCGCTACGGTTGTCGAGGCCAGGTTTGCGCCGCGCGAGGGCAGAAAGTACTACGCTTCCCGCATGGTCATTCACATCGACAGGGAGTTGCAGCTTCCTGTCGGCAACGCTTTTTATGACGAAAAGGACGTGTTATTCGAAAGGTACTATTTTACCGATGTGAAGCTCAACGTTGGACTCACCGACATGGACTTTTCCAAATCCAACAAAAAATATCAATTTTGACGATGCAATTTTGGCAAGCGTTCACCACAGAGACGGGGCGTAGTCCGGTCAAGGAGAGAACACAAAGGTGGATTAAATACTATAAAAGCGCGGATCATTGGGGTGGCCATTGAAGCGCATAAGGTATTGGGGCCGCGACTGATGGAGTCGGCCTGCGAGGAGTGTTCATGTCGAGAATTGGCGCTGCGCGGCGTCGGCGTTCAGAGGGAGTTGCCATTGCCGGTTGAATACAAAGGTGTCAGGTTGGATTGCGGTTACCGCCTTGACCTTCTCGTCGAACAATCCGTGGACAATTCTATGACCCCGCGCAAGCATTCACAACAGAGACGGGGCGTAGTCCGGTCAAGGAGAGGGCACAGAGGCAAACGCAGTGGAAACGGAAAACAGACCCTAAAAAGAGCGGGGAAATGATTTTTCACTTTAAAGATCCCCCGCACCCCCCAGAGCCGATCCATGGTTTACTCTTGGTTTTCCTCTGTGCCCTCTGTGCCTCCGTGGTGAACCTTTACATACCTGACCGACGACCAGGGGCGGCGCACCGCAGTCGTGGTTCCCATCGAAGAGTGGGAGAATTTACAGGCTCACATTGGATATGCTTCCGACGTGACCCCCGAAGAGATTGTCGAGGCAAACGCGGAGTGGGAAGAAAACCTCAAGCAACCCGGTAAAGCCAAAAGCATCGAACAGGTCATGGCCGAACAGCTTGAAAGACGCGATGATTGATGAAAATCTGGCATGTCATTATCCTTCCCCAAGCTGAAAAGAGGTTGGAAAGGATGCCCAGACAGGAGAGGGAGCGCATCATCGAAGCTCTTTACGCACTCAGGCATGACCCTTTCCGGTACGATTTCAAGCCGCTGCATGATCAGTATTGACGGCGGGCAGGAAGTTTACCAAAACTGGTGGTTTGGAACTTTACCAGTGGCGGTCGGAAACGAACCAATGCGTCCTCGCTGCCCAGTGATGCGCGAGAGTTTGCATTGAGGCCAATGCCGAGGATAGCAGAGGTCTCCAGCTTTTATCATGGTGGGATGTCCTTCTACTTTTCTTTTCGCCGATAGCTTTTCCCCTCCAGAATGAGGACTTCTGAACGATAGACGAGCCGGTCAGCAATCGCTGTGGCCACAGTAGTTGAGTCAAAGACTTTCCCCCAGTCGGCAAAAGGCAAATTAGTCGTCACGATTGTGGACTTTTTTTGATGCCTTGCACTGATGATCTGGAAGAAAAGATTTGATCCCTGCTGGCCAAGCGCCAGATAACCAAGCTCGTCAACAATCAGAAGATCCGGTGACCGGTAATGATGGAGTTTGCGTAGCAGGGAGCGATCCGCTTCAGCGGCGGCCAGGTGGTTGATCATGTCCATGGCGCTGGTAAAAAGAACTCTCTGGTTGGCACTGCATGCGGCAAAGCCGACAGATTGAGCAATGAAGGTTTTGCCGGTGCCGGGATTTCCGATCAGGATGACATCCGTCTTTTCCCTGACAAACTCTAGGTCCATAAGAGAAAGGATTCTCTCCTTCTGCTCCTTTCGCGATTTGTGATGATTGAAGTCAAACTGGTCGATGGTAAGCCTGTCGGGGAGCCTTGATTGGGTGAACCGAAGCTTTACCGCTGCCTGCCGGCGGTATTCAAGTTCAAGATCGGCCAGGCGGCTAAGAACTGCCAGAATGCTCAGGTTTTTATTTTTTGCCTCTTCCAATACCTGCTCAAGATTCTGAGCAATAGTTTTTAAATGAAGCTTTGAGAGCTTTTCTCGCAGTGAGTCCATATCACTGATCTCCCTTTCTTCTCTTTATGACAAAGGCGTCGTATTCAGCCAGCGACGGTTCGATCAAACGGATGTGATTGAGGGGTTCCCGGCTGAGTGTCACAGGCGGGTGCTCTCTTTTCGGAGCCATTTTCTGGATGAGGATATTTTCGATATAGTCGGCGCCGAATGCACGGTGGGCGGTTGCATAACGGATGGCTTCAACGAGAGCTTGTGCGCCGTAGTCCGATTCCAGGGCAAGAAGCTTTTTCATACTCCTTTTTAAAGATTGACCGGTTGTTGCAAGCTCTTCGAGATAGACTTTTGTCTCTTCACCCAGGCTCAGGAGAGCGGCAGCTTCCCGAGAGAGCCAATATTTCTCTTTATGCTTTCTGGCGGCCTCGCTGTGCTCCGGCAATTCAATCCGTTGCTTGCGCAGCCAGGATCTGTTGTGGGTGGCAATCGGCCGGTCTTTGAAGTAGACGGTTAGAGTCTGGTTGTCGGCTTTGACGGCAACCTTCTTGCCGATTGCCCAGGGCGGCACGGTATACCAGTTGCCATCAAAGTGAACTGCGAAATCATCATAGACTCTAAGCTGCGCTGCGTCGCGGCAATCCGGCAGAAACTCGGGCAGGGGGATCAGGGCTTCTTTTCTAAATCGATCACAAGGGCGCTCTCCGGTGGTGCTGTGAACCCGCCTGTTGGCAATCTCATCTCGCCAATGGTTGGCCTGAACCTGCAGGTCATTGAGGTTTCTAAAGGATCTTAACGGGAAGAAGTTATGTCGGATGTAGTGAATAGCGCCTTTTTCCACTTTCCCTTTCTCGTGTGCCTTTCCGGGATTGCAAGCAATGGGAACAACCCTAAAAGGACGCAGGAAGGAGAGGAAAGCCTCATTGAAGCGGATGAGGGGGCCTTCACGCTCAATGACAGCGCTTTTCATATTATCGTGGACGAGCTTCTTCGGGCTTCCGCCAAAAAAACGGAATGCATTTAGCAAACAGCGGTGCAGGGTCTCCTGGCTCTGCGAGTGGGTAAACTCAAGGTAGAGCATGCGGCTGTGGCTCTCGATGACCGCCATGCAAGAGAGGTTCCTTGTTGTGTTGTCGTAAGGAATGGATCCAAAGTGGCCCCAATCGATCTGGCACTGCTCTCCCGGAGCTGACTCGAACCGTATGAACGCTTCTTTTTGCCGAGGAGCGCGAAGTTTGCGGACGTAATCTTTTACAATCGTATATCCACCATCAAATCCGAGATCCCTGATGCGCTGCAGGATAACTTGGCCGCTGACTTCGGGGTCGATCTCAAGGAACCGCGCAATCTGGGATCGGAAGGGGTCGAGTTTGCTTGGCCTTTGAACGACGGCTCTGGCGGGAGCGGGATCAACGAGGTATTTAGTAACCACCTGCCGACTCAGGCCAAGGATGGCGGAGATCCTTCTTAAAGAGATCCCTTCGTGAGAAAGCCTGTGTATCTCAAAGATCATTCGCTGATCTAACATTAACTGCCTCCAAGGAAGCGGGAGAGGATATTGCCAATCTGCTCGGAAGGTTGTGGTCCAGGAGGGGCTTTGGCGGCTTTTCCCTGAGGAGCAGGGGCTTGAGGAAGCGAAAGCACCTGAAAGAGCCTCCCGTCAAAGGCAATCAGGTCCCTCCGGATAAGGGCGTCTCTGGCGTGTATGTAGTCATCGAGCAAGAGCTTTAACTGGGAACAGATTTTTTCGTAGCCGTAATAAGACATGCCCTGGCGATCACACGCAAGGACAAGGAAAAAGTAGACCAGGAGTTCATGGTGGCTAAGACGCCGCAGAAAACCGTCCCGAAGAAAACGATGCTCAATGAAAGCAAAGCTTCCCTCAATCCCGCGAATCCGCTCAGGCACAAGAGGCTTTTTTTCGATCATCTCTTTTCTCCTTTCCGCAAAGGACGCTAACACGCAAGCAGAGGGGCTGGCCATCGAGTCATCTTTTGCAAGCAGCGGAACAGGATTTAACATCGCGGAATAAGGACAACTTTCTGGACTGACGCGTCCATTTTTGCAAGCATCGGAATCAGGTAGTAGGCTCCTGGCGCCTTGATCGATGCGGGTTTTAATGCGTCCATTTTTGCAAGCAGCCGAGGTGGGCGCCTCCTGGTATCCCTGTATTTTTGGAGAAGTCTGTTTCGCCTGGCCGATTCAGGGTGATTTCTCCGATAGTCCCGGTAATACCCTGGACGTTGCTTGTGCCACTCTTTCTGGCAATGGCGCTGATTGGCCATATAGTCTGGATCGGTTGCGAGCTTCTGCCTTTGCCATTCACGTTTTCTGGCGCGTTGGCATTCCTTTTTGCTGCAATACTTCTGGTTTTTTATCCGAGGATTGGAATCAAAGAGGCTGCGGCAATGGAAACATCTGATCTTCATGGCTTCGCTCCCAAACAGGAGTGAAGCATAAAAAACCAAATGCCTACATCGGGGAAGTAAAGAAAGAAGAAAAACAGGAAGTAGAAGGATTTTGCGCGCGCAAAATGGGAAGAAAAAGCATGGCGGTCAACTTTTTCACCGGCGCAGACTGGCTCACTTTCTCACCGGCAGAAATGGTCAACTTTCTCGCCGCCATCAATAGATGGACAAGGTTCATCTCCTTGATGCGTGCTTTTACCCATCGCTGTTCGCCAAAAATATCCTGGATGAAGATCTTTTCGCCCTCCGGCCTGAGAACATCCACACTTGCCATCACGAGTTCTTCTTTGCCGTCTTTCAAAATAAGCGCGTTAGCTTCGCACATTTTCCGTTCCCCTTTCATGAGCATGTATTCAGCAGGCAATTAGACTCATGGCACTTTCCAAAACCTGTCGATTATGAAAAGCCCAACACCCACAAGGGTCCAAAAGACTCCTTTGGCCCAGTCCTCTCGCTGGGTAGTGAATTCTGCCTCGCTCGGCAACCTGCCCGTATAACCACGCGCAAGCATGGCATCGTAGACCTTCTGCGTCCGCGCAAAACTTCTTACCAGAAGCATTCCGAGAAAATTTCCGATTGTTCGAAGTGTCTCCACATCGGTCCTGCCATGAAAACCCCGCGCCTTCATCCCGGTTTTCATCCGAACAGATTCATTCTGAAAAACGAAGATGTACCGGTGGGCCAAAAGGATCATCTGGCAAGCCATCTGAGGGACTTTCAGGCTTGCAAAGGCCTGGATAGTGACAGAAAATTTTGATGTAGCCAAAAGCGGCTCAGTCATTAGCGCAATGGCTAAAGCCTTCAACGAAATAGTCAAGGCCAGCACAAATCCCCTGGCATTGAACTGAATAAATTGAAGATGGTTAAAAACGTACAGAGTATCCTCGTTATTGACAGGCACCGTTAAGGGCATCACAAGAAGAAGCATTCCGAGAAAAAAGCTCATTGCCCTGATCCGTCGGAGCGGACGGCGAAAAGGAATGCGTGCGGCACCTGCCGCCATAACAGCAAAGACCAGGGCAAGACCCGCAAAGAGTACCTGGGAAATGGACGCAACGCAGAAAATGAGAACAACAAGCGAGACTATTTTGATCCTTGGGTCCCAGTTGTGGAAATGTGAATTGAGATGTGCCTGAGAATCGATGGCGGGAATACCCCAGTTTTTTTCTTCTGCCGCCTCTGCACTATCGCTGCGTGACAGCGAGGGCCGCGATAGCCAAAAGAAGAGCAGCCAAACCATAGTTAAAGCTCCAGCAGGCAGGAACATTAACTCCAGGGGCAGCGAAACGATATTGACCGAGGGCGTCATATAATCATCAACTCAACAATGAGTTCGAAGGGGCAACTCCCAGCAATTCAGGTTTCACTTTATACAGGAATGAAACCGCAAAAGCAGAAACGCACGTTTCGATCAGAATTACCGGCAAATGTGCATACATCGCCAACTTTGCCACACCCCAAAAGTCTTCTCCTCCGGTAAGCAGCAATGCGGCAAGAAAAAACACGGCCAGCACGACTCCTGCCCCGCCTGCAAAGGCTCCGGCAAAAACGTACCGGGATAGAGACCCCCCTTTGAATTTGCGAAACACCCAACCGGCAACCAGAGCAGGAATGCCCATCATGAGAGCGTTCGCCCCCAGGGCCGTGATTCCGCCAAACTGAAAGAGGATGCTTTGGAGCAGGAGTCCCAAAGCGATTGAGATGAAGGCACTGTCTCCCAAAAGGATGCCAACGAGACCGGGAATCAACAGGTGAACGCTCGTAGGGCCAATGGGGACATGAATAAGCGATGCCACGAAGAAGGCCGATGTCATTACGGCTATCTTGGGAAAATCTTCCGCTTTGGTTTTGCGGGCACTCCAGGCGATAACCGCCAGACTGACTGCATACCCTCCAATCGCAACCGGAGTGGGGAGTACGCCATCCGAGATATGCATGGATAGCTCTTTCATTCTTGGGTTAGTGATCCTTAAAACACGAACCACAGTATCGAGTTCGCGTCTATGCACGCCTCCGGTAATTCACGTAAATACCGATCCCAGCCAGACCGAAAATGTACCCGATCCCGGCGAATATTTCTTTGATTCCGGGCCTGAGGACATCCTCCCTTAATGCCGCGATTTCCCGTTTGAGCTGGCCCGCTTCTCTTGAAATCAGGTTCTTCTGCTGCTGAATCTGGTCCACGAGCTGCTGGCAGTCCGTCGGAGTCCCGCCCACTGGTCCCTGAATGGTACTCTGTACCGAGGGAGCCGTAGGCTGATCTTCAGCCGCAAGGCCTCTGTCGGCAAAACTGAAGATGCAGCCAGCAAACAATGCAATGAGGATGAAAATGTATCCTGTTTTGGCTTTCAGTCCCTTCGACATTGTCTATTCTCCGAGTTCGCTCTTTTTAAGGAGAAACGTATTCTTGTGGCCCATTGACGCATCGATCACAATTGTGAGATCGTCTTTTTTGGGGATAGGCAAGGAAAATTTTCCTTCCTTGTCTGTCTTACCTTCGGCGACTTTTTGATTCTGGCTGTCGAAAATCTGGATGGTCCCGCCCTCGACCTTTTTGCCGTCCGGGAAATAGCTCTCGGTGAAAATCTTCCCGTTTTCAACGTAAGCGAAAATATTGACCTTATGAGCATAAGCGGGAGCAGCGAGGAAAAAACAACTCAACAAAGTCGTTATCACCAGAAATTTCAAAAAATTTAGAGACATGGTCCTTCTCTCCTGTGATGTTGAAGATCTGACGGGGGTAAATCAGAGGGATCAAATAAAGTCCCCCGCCAGTCGCCAGCAAAGAAATTCGAATTCCGGCACGATCAAACGCAGCAGGCCCCTATTTCATGTCGATTGTGTGAACCCAATATATCCCGCCGATCTCCACTTTCTTGTCCTGCCCGTCCTTCTTCAGCTTAAATGGAGCGTCTTTCAGAGAGGCAAATCCCCACCAACCGGCCCTGGGCATGGCGTATGTGAAAACTCCGTTCGAATCGGCCTTCACCACCTGGGTAACGTATGGATCGGAAGGTGCCTTCACTATATTCTTGTTGCCCGGAGATTCATTGAGATACTCCACTTCCACTTCGGCATTCGGTACAGGTTTCCCTTTCATGAGAACCTTGCCTGTAAACACATTGCCTGTCCAGAAACCGTAGGGGCGAGTCAAAGGAATTATTTCCATTTCCAGCCCCACGGGATCGTCCCAACCTTCCTGCAATCCCAGGACATCAACACAAACTTTGCTGTAATGAACGATGAACTTATTCTCAGAAGGTTCCCAGTAGGGAGCGGGTTCAACGAAAAATGTGTAGTCGCCGGGGTTCTTGAAGGCCATGTTCGCTTTCCAATAGGCAAATGTGCGGTCCTGGTCCGGCCCTTTGCCTTGGGCGGTCTCCAGGGTTTTGATCAGGTCCTCTTTCTTGCCTTTGAACATGACCCCGAAGCGTTTCGGTTTTTCCATATCCATGTAATGCATTTCCATGGGATGAATAAACTTGATTTCCAGAGTAATTGTCTTAGGGGTTTCTTGAGTGACGATATCGTTCGAAGGAATAATAGTACCAAAATGAGCCCACGCCGTGGGGGACAGGGTAAGCAGAGCCAACAGGGTCAAAACGCTTAATAAACGGGATCGAGACATCTTCTCCTCCTCCAAAAGTAGTTCAGGTCAAATGTTGCCCATAATCCAACAATCTGGCCATCGGGTAGGAGGGGAAGTCGCCTTCCCCGTCCTCCCACACCACCGTGCGTACGGTTCCGTACACGGCGGTTCATGAAGTGCATTGAAGTCTTCGCAATTGATTTAGCAGTGACACAAGTCCAAGTCGATCAAAGAAGCTTTTAGGGAGGCACTGATTCATATGAGAGGCCCCGGAGTTCCACCAGGGGCCTCGCCCGTTCGTGGCTGACCTCCAGGCCCTCTCCTCCCCTATCCCATACTTCATCAGGTTCTTTGCACGAGTTTTGGGCCTCTTCCACTGGCGCCAGAGGATGCACCGAAGTTTCCGCCGTATCCATCCGTCCAGTTCCTCGAAAACACCCTTTACCTCGGACAACCGGAAGTAATTTACCCAACCCCGCAAGACAGGTGTCATCTCTTCGATCTGAGTACGGATATTGCGGCCTCGGCCCGCTCGAAACATTTCCCTGAGCCTGTTCTTGATGCGATCCACCACGGCTGAAGCCACTTTGAGCCTTGGCCGTTTATGGAAGGTCATGCTGTAGCCGAGGAACTTGCGATCCCAAGGGCGCGCAACCGCGCTCTTTTCCGAGTTGACCTTGAGTTTTAATTTGCCTGCAAGATACCGGGTAAGATTTTCCAGCACCCTTTGCCCGGCGCGCCTTGACTTTACATATATGTTACAGTCATCTGCGTACCGGCAAAACGCATGCCCCCTTCTCTCCAACTCCTTGTCCAAATCATCGAGCAAAATATTGGAAAGCAAAGGCGAAAGTGGGCCTCCTTGAGGCGTCCCTTCCATTCGGGGCGATACGATACCTCCGACCATAAGCCCCGCCTGAAGATAGCGACGTACGAGTCTTAGAACCCGTTTGTCCCCTATCCTACGCGCAAGCCGCGCCATCAATATGTCATGATTGACACGGTCAAAGAACTTCTCCAAATCCATGTCCACGACCCACCGCCTGCCGTCTGCCGCATATTCCCGTGCTTTAAGCACAGCATGATGCGCATTGCGGCCGGGGCGGAATCCATAGCTTGACTCGGAAAAGTCCGGATCGAAGATGGGTTGCATTACCTGATTTAGCCCCTGCTGTATTAGCCGGTCCATCACCGTGGGAATGCCCAATTGTCGCATTCCCTTCCCGCCCGGTTTGGGTATCTCTACCTTGCGAACGGGCTGCGGCTGATACCTGCCATCAAGCAGCTCTTCCCTGATGCGCGGCCAGTGTTCGCGAAGCGTGGCTCTGAGGGCAAAAACACTTACTCCATCCACCCCTGCCGATCCTTTGTTCGCTTCCACTTGGTGCAGCGCTTTAAGCATGTTCTCGCGTTCGACCACCGCTTCCATCAACTTTTGAGTCTTCTGGCGGGAGACATCTTTCTTTGCCGTGAGGCTTGACGCGCCAGCGACGGGTCCTTGCGGATTCCGTCCGCTACTCCCCGAAGAGTAACCGGGCATCCCAGCCCGATTTCCTGCGTCTCCATTCCTCATCGAAATTCAAGCTCCTGCCACACACTTCAAGTTCGGGCCTTCGGGTCCGGTCGATGGAACCTTAGTATGCCCTCTGCTGACTTCTGCCGACCCATCCCGCCGCCTCTCGACAGTGGTAGCACTTGGCAGATCGACAGATCTCCCCGGGTAATGCGCACCCACCTTCACGCTTATGCCCGCCGCATATACGTCCATGCCTCCCGTACAGGTATTGGACTTTGAAGATATTCGCCTTCTCATCCGGCATGACCGCCTCGTATGCGATTTCTGTTCGTCGAGCCAGCGCTTTGCCTGCGGCTTCCTTCAGATTCCACCTCACGATGGACACCCTTGCCGTCCGGCTAACAGTTCCCCCTGTCGGGCCTGTAGAGGACTTGCACCTCCAAGTGAGTGCGCCCTGCCGGGCGCACGATAAAAAAGGCCAGCACAGCTGCTGGCCTTCGTGACCATCTTGAATGAATTACACAACCTAAAGCAAACTTTCGGATGCACCCCTTAAGGGGGAGAGGAAGCTACAGCTTCCCGGTTGCTAAAACCTCTAGAACAAAAAACGGGGAAAGTCAAATCGGAAATTAATTATTCTTGACAATCCGGCCTCTCCATGGTTTTTTGGACACTGGCACAACCCAAGCGAAGGGTAACGATTTTAATTTGCTGGGTAAGCCTTTCTGAAATGCTTGAAGTTGAACAAAAATAGCGCCCTGAGAAAACTACGGCAAGAATGCCGCACATGGTTTCAGATCCGGGGCGGAATTGCAAAAATGAAGGGAATCATCCCTGGAACGCTAAGCCACGAAGGCTTGTGAAACTCTTAGGAGTTTACCGTCTTTGTTGGCTTTTTTTGTTTTTACCGTCACAATTTGGCGTGCGTTTAATGAGGACAGGGGTTGACTATCTTCTTACATACAATGGAAATCGAATTGCGGAGAACGGTGATTGCACGATAAGGCAAAAACGGCAAATTGGACTTCAGATATTCTGTCTGCCACCGATAGTGAGGCTGCCCATCCCCTTTTCGAGATACGCTCTCTTGTATACCTGTATCCTGATGGTCATGCAGCCCTAAACGGGATAGATTTAACCATTCAGCGGGGGGACAGGATTGCACTGGTCGGACAAAACGGTGCCGGGAAGACCACCCTGGCTCAACACCTAAACGGTCTTTTTCGCCCCCGAAACGGGTCAATTCTCTATGATGGGTTGCCGCTTGAGGGCAACCACCTGAGGCAAGCACGACTGGAAATAGGAATGCTCTTTCAGGACCCGGACGATCAACTGTTTT
The DNA here is from genome assembly GCA_963805125.1 of uncultured delta proteobacterium. Classification (GTDB taxonomy): domain Bacteria; phylum Desulfobacterota; class Syntrophobacteria; order Syntrophobacterales; family Syntrophobacteraceae; genus SbD1. The sequence goes on from CAWDTD010000009.1 coordinate 261,609, forward strand.
GTAACACCCTCGATGAGGACGTGGCATTCGGACCGCAAAATCAGGAACTGGGAAGTCTGGAAGTGGAGAACCGCGTTACGGACTCTTTAAGAAGAGTCGGTTTGGAGGAGTTTCGTTTCAAAGCGCCCCACCGGCTCAGCTACGGTCAAAAAAAACGTGCAGCCCTGGCCACCATTCTTGCAATGAATCCTAAGGTCCTAATCCTGGACGAGCCCACGGCCAATCTCGACCCTAAACAGGAAAACCTGTTTGCTGAACTGCTCCGCCAGTTTACCGGGACCCTCATCTGCATCAGTCACGACCTTCCTCTCCTGTACGGTCTTTGCTCCAGGGCCGTGGTGCTGGAGAATGGAAAAGTCCACCACGATTTTTCCTTCCAAGAACTGGTTTCACACAGGAAATACCTGCGGGAACATGGCCTGGATTTTACATTCCGGCTTAGCTGCTGCCGCAATGCTGAAACAAACCACGATGAATTTCACCATCATTTTCCCACGATGTCGATTACACACGAAAACCAGGCCTCTGATCGGACAACAGCGGAGGAAGCGCCTTCACCTGTCCTGATCCGAATGCACGACTATCGTTACCGGTACCCTGACGGTACGTGGGGAATCCGAGGTGCTGGGTTCACGATCCGCGAGGGGGAAGGCGTTGCGGTCTTGGGAGAAAACGGGGCCGGTAAGTCGACTCTGGTGTCCTGTATGACGGGCATAATCGAGGGGGAAGGAGAATATTTATTCGATGGGAAAACAGTTTCAGAAAAAGGTCGCAAGGAACTCTGGAAGCACATGGGAATAGTTTTTCAGGACCCGGCAGATCAACTCTTTTGTCCATCATGCAGGGAAGAGGTTGCTTTCGGTCCAAAGCAGCTAAGGCTCACTAATTCAGAGGTCGATGCGCGGGTTGAAGAAGCCCTCGCGTTGGTCCGTCTGACAGGTTTCGAGGACCGCGTGCCGCACAACCTCAGCGCCGGTGAACGCAAACGGCTTGCTCTCGCGTCGGTTCTCAGCATGCGGCCTAGGGTGCTTATCCTCGATGAGCCTACCGCTAATTTGGACCCGCAGAACGAGGAGCTCTTTTGCGATATACTGCGGCAACTTTCCGTGACCAAGATTCTGATCAGCCATGACATGGATATCATATCCCTGCTCTGTGAAAGAATTGTGGTGATGCACCAGGGAAGACTGATCCGCGATTATTCGACTTCTGCTTTTTTACAAGACGAACACCTCATCTCAGTCAATGGCCTTGACTACACTCTAAAGAATGCCTGCTGCCGTGAGATTATGACACTGCAGGAAAAAGTCAAGTAGTGAAGGCCAATTGGCCGGATAAGGTTCCATTGCCCGACTCGGTCTGAACAAAGGCGAGAGACAAACAGCGCAGCAAGAATGCTGCAGTTGCCAGTTATCGACTCGGTATCTCTGTTTACAAGAAAGAGAATTTAGAGCCACGAAGGCTTCGAGACCCCGAAGGGTCACTGGCTTTCGTGGCTTTTTTTGTCATGTGGTGGGCAGTTATAGAAGGATACTCATTTCGTTTTCAATCAGGAGGGAGGAGATGTTGGTGAGAAGGATACTCTTATTGGCTGCAATGAGACTTCTTATTAATTTGGGAGGCATGGCTCAGGCGGGTGATGACCCAGGACAAGGATCTGTACCCACTAAGGTGGGCATTGCAGGTGCCGGGCATACCGCTCCACCGCCAGAGTCGAAAGAACTGGAGGCGCCTGGAGTTGGAAGAAAACCGTACCTGCTGGATATAAAAGGAGAGGAAAAAGTGGAAATCCCTTCCACCTATGGGCCTATCGTGACAGATACGGCCATTCCTATTGAAAAAGGCAAGGTCGCCATTCAGCCAACTTTTGGTTACAGTTTCATCACCGATACTTTTAACAATCACTGGAATCGAGTTTCTGCCGGTGGCGATTTCCAATCCTTTTCCATGAATTATAAATTGACCTACGGACCTATTGAAAATATGGAAGTTTTTTTAGTACTCCCCTATACCCACAACTGGACCAGAAGCGTCGACGAACCAGGTCCGAATGGCGAGACCTCTGCGGTTTCGGGGGGCTTGGGGGATATCAACCTGACCCTGAAATATCGCCTGGTGGAAGAGACACCAAGCCTCCCCACGGTAACCGCTTTGTTTACCACGGGCTTTCCTACCGGTAAGTTTGAAAGCCTCAATCCCAGCGCCCTGGGTACGGATGTCATCGGCAGCGGCTCCTATATTTTTACGACGGGTTTCAACGTTTCGAAGTATATCAAGCCCTTTATTTTTTATTTCAATCTCTGGTACTCGATGCCCACCTCTTTTACCGATGACGATGGAAAACAGTATCCTGGAGATTTTGTTACCGTTAATCTGGCCGCAGAATACCCGATAACCGAGAAGTGGGTGACTTTACTGGAGTTGAGCAGCTCTTGGGGTGGCGGGCGTCTATTCGGACCTACAACCACACTACCAAATGAATCCCGCGTTTCGATCATTCCGGGGATTGAGTATATGGCCACAGAACATTTTTCACTGGCCTTGGGCTTAAGTATCGACCTAATCGGGAAGAACACGGATGCCGCGATAACGCCGCTCTTGTCAATGAACTATGCTTTTTAAGAACAAGTAAAAGGCAGGTTCGTGCAAGAAAATGATGAGGGTTGCTTAATATGGCCCCAGGCAATGCCTGCAAACAATCACAGTTCAAAAGGAAAATCATGAAACGTTGCTTTGCATCATTCGTATGCCTTGCGCTCACAATCGGCCTGGTGAGTGTCTGCAGGGCTCACTTCGGTGTGATCCAGCCGGAAAAATCCATGTTGATGCAGGGGGATAATCCTAATCTTGAGTTGACCCTGGCTTTCTGCCACACTTTTGAACAGAACGGCATGAACATGGCCAGGCCTAAGAATTTTGGAGTGCTCTAAGAAGAGCAAAATCCCTTCATGTAGAAAGCACGATTCTCATTTCTTTGGAATTTGGCGGGTGAAAACAAAAGAGGCGAGCTGGTTCAGACAAAAACCGTTCGCCTCCTTTTTTCATGTGTTGAACATTGCGGGTTCTGACTTAGCTCTTAATGCGCATGCGGATGCTTCTCCGACTCCTGGAGAGGATGGTCATGATCGTGGGGGCCGTGGTCTCCCGCATGGTCATGATCATGCGCCTCCATGATGAACCCCTGCTTGAAAAAATCAAAAAATGTCTCGGGATGGCTGATTCCGAAAAAGAGGAGGACAAATGAACCAATGCATTTTAACGGGAAACCTTGGGGCTGACCCGGATATCCGTTATTCCCAAAACGGATACCCCATCGCAACGCTCAGCTTTGCTTTTCGGTTATCAAAGGACAAGACGGGCTGGGTCAAAGTGGTCCACGATATTCGTCACACCACGGCAAGCCTGCTTTTAAGCGACGGAGCCAGTCCGGTCTACGTGAAAGAGCAGTTGGGTCACACCAGCATCCAGATGACCGTTGACATCTATGGACACCTGATTCCAAGCAGCAACCGGGGGGCGATAAATCGGCTCGATTCCCGCCAATCCGCAACCCAGCCGCAACCAGCCCAAAAACAAATGGCGCAGACATACAGTCTACGCCATCCTACAGACATTTGGTGCCGAAGCGGGGAATCAAGTCCTGACATTTCTATCCTCCTGAATTCACAGCACAATCAGCATTCACATTTTGTCGTGTACAACTGTTGTGTACCAGAATATTATAGCAAAATCTGCTTTGTGGTACAGAGCAAAATGAAATGAGCATGAACCGATCTCTTCCTATCAGACAGATGGTTCAGGCTGTGTGCAAACATGGTATTCTGTTTGGGAGGATAAGGAAAATGGTGCGACTAATAGATTTTCTCGATTTATGTAATGTCAAAGTAAATAGGTTGTGCTATAAAATTCACCTTGCAACTAGATCCAATGCTACCCCTGATGAGTCTCCAGACCCTCTTGAAGCCTATTTTGATGGGCAATTCAAAGAATGGCAAGAAATTCAAACAAAGAAGAACTTTTCACATAAGTGTGAAATGGTTGTTTCGTTGATTCATTTGCCATATCTACACCGTCACAAATGGCTTTTCGTAGGTGTTTATAAAGTGCTAGGTTGTGTAAAAATACATGAGCGACGATATAGATATTCTAGTATTCTTTTAGATGGTCAAATTAACCTAATTGGTAGACTTATTGTCACACACGAGAAGAAGTGGAGGCAGTCATACCCTTTTGGTCTACCCAATGGTGGTGACTTTTATATATCTGAAATTAGAGAACAGCCAATGTTAATAGGGGATTTTCCCGGTTATAATTCAGTACTATTATCATTTAGGAATTTAAACACTATCATTAGTCAAAATATTCAGTCGTGGTACGGTGCATTATCAAATATTAAAGGAGTTTATCTTATTACCGATACCAGTACCGGAAACCATTACGTTGGAAGTGCATATGGGGATGTAGGCTTATGGCAAAGGTTCTCACACTACACGAAGAATGGACATGGCGGCAACAAAGAACTTCGAAATCTTCTTCAAAAGAATGGAGATTCTCACAAGAATTATTTCCAGTACTCAATTCTAGAAATTGCGGACTCACGTGCATCCGACGAATATATTTTGAGCAGAGAATCGCACTGGAAGAAAGTTTTAATGAGCCGGGAGTTCGGACTAAATTCAAATTAGCGGAATAGAAGGTTACTATTCTCCATGAGATTTGATAGGGCTGCTGCCATTAAAGAAATGGCGAGAGCAAAGAATACTACCAATATGGAAACGCGCACATCCATTTTGAACATCCTTGTTTTTCGAGGAATCCAAATTTCAGAGGGGTCATATCAGCCCACGGTCCCTCAAAATCTGCTTCGTTTCATGACCCGAAATTCTGAGATAAATCGCAGTCGTGTTCAAACTGCTGTGACCGAGTAGGTCTTGCACCGCTGTCACCGGTACCCCGGCGCGAAGAAGTTCGATGCTACGGGAATGTCTCAAAATGTGCGGGTGACCTGCATCCTTGGGTATCCCTGCCTCTGCTGCCAATTTATAGAAAGTCTTCCTGATAGTCGCGGGGTCCAGTTGAAACGGATTTCCATCGTTATTCGAAATATCCCCTTTGGCGACATACTGTGAAACCTGCAACCTAAAATTCGAAATCTCGGATATAACATTAGCCGGGACAGGGATAATTCGGGTTGGGGCGCGTTTTTTCCCATTTCGTCCCTTCGGTGTATGCTGTTTAAGCGTGACAAGCCGGAGTTCCCCATTGCGGTAATCGATATCGGTATCGGGATTCAGGCTCAAGACTTCCGACAATCTGGCTCCAGTGTAGCGAAGGACCAAAAATATGAGCCAGTGCTTGCCCCGCTTTGCATATTGCCGGGGCGATGGAGCCGCGTCGAAAAATTTTTGATAAACGCCGGTCAATGCGTTGATCTGGAGTTCAGTCAAATACTGAATATGAGCTGTGCCTGTTGGGACCAACGAAGATGTCTTTACCGGGACTAAATTCATCTGTTCTCCTTTGCACGTTTATCCCGAAAATTAACGCGCAAATTATATCAAAAATACTGCCAATTTGCAAGGGAAAAAGGCTCAAATGGGTGACAATGTAAAGCAACTTGCACGAAAAATCATGTTTTCGTGCATCTGACCGGGACAGGAATTTGAAGCGAATCAAGGGAGTTTCATACCATGGCTATCCCAAGGCAAGACTGCCGGGGATTTGCTTGATGAGCTTATGAGCGAGTATCTTACCAAATTTCGTTCAGGTGCTTCGGATCAAAGCCAATGATGATAAATCTGACCCCTCCAGAATGCCCCACAATGGACGATGTCCTTCCTGCCAATGTCTGGATCGGGGGTTTTTGTTTTCGAAAAACCGACAGGTGTGGGATAATGCACCGGCGTAAGATATCATCCGTCACGACCATTCTACGCTGTGTGGTGATGGTTAACCGGGGTTGGACGGACTCTTGTTCAGGGCCGGTTACCCTGATTTTGAGCCTTAATGGTAAGATGGTAAACAATATTGAGTTTGAAGTGCTATTCATGGAGGATCGGCATGATTGAATATCTAAAGCCATTAGTATCCTTTATAAAACTTGTTAATAGCGGGATAAAGTATGCATCCACTGTTGCTAAGGTCGAGATACGGAAAGATGCCCAAAGAAGCATTCTCGAAATTCATTTATTATTGGTGGATATCATAGATAATGCCAATTCATTGCTTTCTATTGTTAAGGGGATTGATAGTAGGAATAGTATAACAAAAGAAAATATAAATATATTTCTGTTCTTTCTAAATATGCAACGCGACAGACTTGAAATGTTAGGTACTTTAATTAGAGGTGCTACGTTCAAGCAACTTATAGATATATTTTCTCCGACGACACGCATATCCCTTGAAGGCATCTTGGTAGGAAAAGGCACGGCTATCGATCATATAGCAATGGAATTTGACAACTATAATTATGATGAATATCGTGAGAAACTACCATACTATGATTCTGATTTATCGCTTATTAACTGGACTGCTGATGTAAATAGTGCATCATTAATGCCTACAACTCACAAGACCCTTTCCATTTGTGATCGAGTTGTAGAACAGGATGCAGTTGTCTCTGACCTTATTCAGTGCTCACAGGAACTTGCAGGTATTATTAGGAGTGTTATCAATTTCGATGATATTATATCTTACGTGGAACAGTAATGGGGCAGCAAAAAACATATACAAGAATGGCACCAATACATACCTGTAAAAGCCAAATAGAGCGTAGATTTGTAGCGAGAATACAAATGGTAAAAAACTATTACGTATATTTTCATAAAGATTCTGATGGAAACATATTTTATGTTGGCAAAGGAACCGGTGAACGTGCATGGTCTATGGACCGTCATCAGGTTTGGACCAATTATGTCAATGAGCGGCTTTGCGGCAAGTTTTCTGTGGAGATACACAAGGACGGTCTAACCGAGGATGAGGCATTGCATCTCGAAAATGATCTCATCAATGAATATGGATCTAATCTGGTTAATTGGGTAAATATGCAAAGACAGACCGACTTTGACTTGCTGAATTCGTATCATGTTCTTCGTGACCACAATCTCAGGTCCGTAGGAAAAACATATCTCATTGAAAAGACTGAACAAACTCAAGCCATAGCAAGGTATAAACAAGCGATAGAGGCTATAGATGAATATCAATCCATCGTATACGAAAAAGGGCTAATTGGCGAACTTTACGAGAGACCAAAGAAAGGAGAACCTGAAATTCTTGATCGACTTAGCATGTGTCTTATCAGACTTGGAAGAGTCGATGAGGCTGCTAAGGAAGCAAGGCATTATTTTGCGAAATTTCCCGATGCTGTAAGTATGTCAATTGGAAGGCGCATCCTTTCCAGAATAGAAAAAGCGAAGCAGAAACAGATATCAAAGACAAGGTGATCATTGCGACATTATCTACCGAGAACTTGAAGCAACATTTGGTGCTTTCCAGCCCCTTTCGGACCATGGTGTGTGTCAACATCGTCTTAACCTGTTAGCGGCGGCGTGAAAGTGTTGCAAAAATAGCGGTTTAAAAATGGATGTATGGATAGGCATGGATGCCGCCAGTTGGAAGAGGATTACCGATACCGGCGGCAGTGGCATGGCCGTGGGATCAGGATTCAATCTCGCCCTTCATGCGATAACTTTTGCCCTCAATGACGACGGTCTCTGCATGGTGAAGGAGCCGGTCAAGAATTGCCGAGGTAAGAGTTGAATCGTTGTTGAAGATACCCGGCCAGTCTTTGTATGCTCTGTTCGAAGTGATCACCATAGAGCCCTGTTCATAACGCAGGCTGATGATCTGGAAGAGCAAATCGGCGCCGTGTTTGTCGATAGGAAGAAAACCAAGTTCGTCCAAACAGAGCAAGGATGGAGCGAGGTATCTTTTAAGTTCCGATTTCAAGCGATTTGCCGCCTGAGCCGCCGACAAGATGTTGATAGCATCAACAGCCGTAGTGAAGAGGACGGACCTGCCCTCCAGACAGGCGGCATAGCCGAGGGCGGTAGCAAGATGAGTCTTGCCGAGGCCAACCCCGCCAAGCATGATAACGTTTGTCTTATCATCGATGAACTTAAGGCGGAAAAGATTCTGGACGGCCGCTCGGTTGATTGCACTTGGCCAGCTCCAGCGGAACTGCTCAAGGGTTTTGACCACCGGGAAGCGTGCAAGCTTGATTCGCCTTTTGATGGAGCGTTGTCGGCGCAGACCCGCCTCTCCATCGGCAAGGGCGGCAAGATAATCCACATGGCACAAGCCTTTTTGTGCGGCCTGGTTGGCCAGCATATCGTAGTTGTCTCGCATGAAGGGAAGGCCAAGGAACTCCAGATGAGCTGGCAGACCTGTCTTGATTGGGGTTTCGTCTGTAATTTTGTTTTTCCCCATCGATTCAATCCTTCCGGGATTCTTTTTGGTAGATTGATAAGTCCGGCTGCTGGACTTCGAGGTCCAGGAGGTCGGATCTTCGGGTAAGATGCAGCGCTCCGGGCTCGGGCAAGTGCCGTGCGCGCTGTTCGCAAAGGTTTGCAACGTATTCACAGGAGAATGCCTTGAAAAAGAATGCGTCCTCCATGGCCCTTGCAACAGGGTCCACACCGTAGATTTCACTTAATGCCACGATCTTTTGTACGTGATGGCGCGGGTTCATTCGGCGTTTCTCGAGTTCGCGGTAGTAGTCGGAAGCTTTGGTGCAAAGGCCGAGAAAGCGCATGAAAATCTTTTGGTCGCGCGCTTTTTTCCTTTGAGCGATCAACACCTTGGGATGGTCCGGGTCTTCAATGTCTTCATTTCTGTCATAGGACCTTGTATGACGGGCAATGAGTTTGTCACCGTGGTAGATGCAGATCCTTTCCGGATATGTTTTAAGACTCAGGCTTGCCCCGGCATACTCGGCGGGAACAGAATAGTGGTTTGAGTCAATACTTACCCGGAACTGCGTGGAAGCACGCACCTGCGTGATCGAGCCGATATCGTAAGGGTGAGGTGGAAGAGGCGATAGAGATGCTTTTTCTTCGTAAAACATCTCGACGGGCTTTCTTCTGGTTTCCCCATGGATTCGGACATTGGCGATTGTATCCAGCCACTGCCGACACATGTTCGCCATGGCGTCGAATTGGGGGAGATCAAGTCCGGCGAGAAGATTTTTTTTAACATAACCTATCCCGTTTTCCACGCGCCCCTTTTCATTACCTTTTCCTACGCCACACGGGGCTATAGTGAAACCAAAGTGATTGGCGAAGTCGAGGTATTTCGGGTTGAATACCGGGGCTTGACCTATGATCCGTTTGAGTACGGCCGATTTAAGGTTGTCGATCATAATCTTTTTGGGGACCGCGTCAAAGGCGGCAAACGCATTCTGGTGGCAGGAAAGCCAATGTTCCATAGTCTGTGAGACGGTGAACTCGAGATACATCATCCGGCTGTAGCAAAGGACCATGACAAAGAAGCTGAGTCTTCTGCTGCTCTGTCCCACCCGGACCTTCCCAAAGGAGCCCCAATCGACTTGGGCGCACTCGCCGGGAGCAAACGAGAGTTTTAAAAATGCCGGGCTCTTCCGAGGGCGGACTTTACGGACGTAGTCTTTGACGATGGTATACCCGCCATCAAAGCCTTCCTCGCGGACTTTCTGAAGGATTTGAGCGGCGCTGTAAGGATGGGCTTCAAGCATCCGGACGATCGATCCCTTAAAGGGATCGAGCTTGCTTGTACGCAAAACTCGCGCTCTTTGCCGGAACCGGTTTTCTTTTAACCACTTGGAGACGGTGCGCGGATCAAGATGGAGCTCTTCGGCGATCTGGTTCGCACTCAAACCCTTTTGCTCGTGGTAGTTTTTAATTCTTGTAAACAGGTCGAAGTCGATCATGAGCTTTCTCCTAGAATTTGTTTAAATAGCCGGCCAATGGCAACAGGGCCGTCCACCTGCGTCCTGCCAGGGACTTTCGGGCCGCTCTCCATGGATCGTGGTCCGGGAATCGAGGGCTCAAGCGAGAGTACCTGGTAGACAGGGTCCTCATAGGCGACAAGACCAGCCTGGATAAGGTTTTGCCGGGCCGAATCCAGGGTTTGCACATCCATGCCGAGTCTGCTCATTAGAGTTGGATCGGAGTAATAGCTAATCCCCTCCTGATCGGCCACGGTCACTAAAAACAAGTAGAGCGCGAGCGCTGGGTGCGAGCAGGATTCAATGTGGCGGTCACGGACCAGGCGGTGGTCCACCCAACTGAACTGGCCGGGTATCCGGCGCATGCGCCGGGGGTAGATGAGACGCTTTTTGATCATAAATGCCTCCTGTGTTTTGAATTGGGCCATTTAAAATATCGCTTCCCAATTTTTGCAGGCGGCGGGCGGTGAAAGCTATGTCATCTTGTAACGCAGAGCCGGTTAAGTGAGAGATTAATCCAATTAAAACGGTTGGTTGTGCGGTCAAGACATCTTGTAACGCACGGGCAAAAGAGGTCCGGAGCTGGGCAAAAGCGGTGTTAACCGTTGGATTTTCCGCGCCTTTCCCGGACAAGTGATCTTGTAACGCTTCGGTCTTTTTCCGGTAATATCCCGGATGGGCCTTGCGCCACTCTTGAACGCGATGCACATTGTGCGGCCCGCGGAAGTAGTCGCGGTTGTCCGGTTTATTGAGCCAACGCTTTTGGCTTGCCGCTTTAGCGGCCTTGCGGCATTCAGGCTTGGAACAATATCTCTGCCGCCGCCGGTTTCGATGGTCGGGATTGAAGAAGACCCCGCAGCACGGGCATTTGCGTTTTCTCGTTCGTTTTGCCATTGACCGCTAACCTCCGCAGGTCAATGGAACAATCGCCGAAGAAAAAGAATCAAGGAAGAAAAAGCAATGGGAAGAAGACTTTATGCGGAATTTTGGGGAAGAAAATACAAGGGACGAGGCAGCACTTTCAGTCCGCCACCTTTAGTGCAGTTCAAGATCGCCGGTGACATAACCCGTTAAAATCGAAAATAACGCCATTCTGGCGCGTTTATTTTTGAATGAGGACACAAGCCATTGGGTTGCTATCGAGTATCTTCTCCTGCGAGATAAAATCGAATGACTGCCGGGAATATTCGCGGTGTCATTGTGGGGAGTGTTTTGGTGAATTTTGTTCCGGCACATAGCGTCAAATTACATGATCTGCACCGATCCCTCTAAAATCCCCCACAATCAACGATCTCCCCTCAATCCATACCGGAACAGACCCCAAAATTCCATTTTGGCGTTCTGTGTTTTGGTGGTAGGATGGTGACACAAAGCAAGTCGGAGATTGCGTAAGACATTCAAAAAAGGAGGAAGACCGATGAAATTGTCAGATGATGAATTTAAAGAGGCAGTCGAAGATTATGAAAAATTTGAAAAACAATTCCTACACATGGCATCTAACATCATTACCCGTAATGATGGATTTACCTTGGAGAATGCACAAGCAGCAGCAAGCGTTGCACAGACTTTGATGTGTCTTCACCAAATTCTATCGGACTGCAAGCATGGAAGACCTTTCTGACCGAAAGGAGATGAGAAATGGGGCACGTCGAAGGAGGGAAATTCACGTTCCTGATCCAAAAGACTGTATTTATCTCGTTGTGTCTGATAATGGTTTGTGTCAATGGATATATGAACCAAGTTGTAGAACCTGCCGGATTGAAAATTGAAGCTTTAATTGGTGTCGCTTTTGGTGCAAGCCTAATTTCAATTCCTGTGTGGTCGTTGATTGGATTTCTACTGACTCCCTTTTGGTCGCTTCTTTACCAGATAATTAAGCCGAGAGAAAAAGGGTATCACTCACCATACCGCAGAGAGCAAGGTTAGGACTCCTTATGGGCATCATTCTGAAACCACTTTTTCGGATCATTTTTCTAAAATGAGGGAACTTCACTATGAATTGGGACACCAATAAAGCATGGCAAGAACTTCCAAACATCAAAGCAGGTCATAGGGTGACGCTCAGTCTAACAGACGCACACATGAAGTACTGCGTCGAGGCTACTGTGATTGAAGTGAAAAACGATGATATTCTTGTGCAAGTCGAAATCGTATCGGATCATAATGCGCATCCAGTGATTTGGAGTCAGATATATGATTTTAGGAAACCTCAGTCAGTTAGGCGAATTAATATCTTCAAGGTAGAATAGATAAGACCATCAATCGAACCGTGGAGTAACAGATTTACTACATTCCACGGATTATTTAATCATGCTGATTGTGCTGTCCAAAGCGATGGCTATTTGCTCTTATATCTTTGATATCATAGGTGGGCTTAAACACTTAGAGGAACTAATCTGTGATAACAATAATTCCAAATCTAATCCCATTTTTACATTCGTTGATAGGGGGAAACGATGAAACCTAAACATTTCTATCAGATATTGCTTGCTGTCACACTGATTATGTTTTCAAGTCAAATGGCAAGAACTGAAATTCCGGTTTGGGGCACTAGGGGCGAAGTTTGGAAGAAACTGCAAGGGTTTGAGAAGTGGCTTTATATTCAAGGATTACTTGATGGGTTAGTTTTTTCAGGTAATAAGATTCATGGAGTTGAAATACAACCAAAGTCCAATCAAGATCCGCAGGAAAGCTTAAATCATATAAAAATGGCAATCGATCAATTCTACGATGACTACAGAAATGTTCAGATTCCCGTTCCTTTTGCCCTAAAAGTTATCTCAATGGAAATGAAGGGAGAATCAAGAAAGAGCATCGAAGACGAACTAACTAAACTACGAAAAACCTTCTACGAGTTGGATCAGAAGAATGCAGCAAAGGGTGGCGCTAGAGGAACTACACGCTAAATAGTTGGAGAAGGGGACTGAATTGGATGCCATCCACCTATCCTTTGTCGATAAATATCGCCTTATATGCAGCGCCGACCATGTCCCGGCTGAAAAAATACATATTTTATGAGACAATTGAGCCGGAATTACAAGGATTTTTCTTTGATCGAAATTAGGTAAGCATGGGATAAAAGTTGATGCAGATGCTTATGGGGCGCAGGTTTGCAAGGAATCACGATGAGATGTGGCAGTCAACTGAGTGGAAATGGCATAATTACATGGAAAATCAGTTACATGAAGCAAAATAATGTAGATTGATTGATATACCGCAATATCCATGTTTCCCGAATAGGCGATTTACCGCGATGCTTCCCGTATACCACACAAGGCATAAGACGGTTCCAGCAAAAGCCACGACGATATACCTTGATCGACTCAAGTATAATGGAGTCAAGTTGGTCGTGCAAATTTGGATGTCTTCAGGTGTGATAGATCGAGCATAATGTCCTTCTTGTAATCAATTCTCATAATTCTATCACGCAAAGTAGCCGTCATAACCTCACCATAATTTAATGTCATCAACTTTTGGTCCGAGTGTCCAAGCAATGGCGCAATGTCATACACGTTCAATTTAGCGTAATTTTCCATATATGTACGGAACCAATGCCTGAATGAATGGAAATTCTTACCTCCAGCCTTAACCCCAAGTAAATCAGTCCACTCACCGAACCACTTACTTGATTGCCCCCTATAACCTTTCGCCTTCCATTTCTTTAGGGCATAGAAGACCCTCTTTTGATTCAAACGCTTTACCTCATCAACATATCTGACAAATCCCAAGTCCTTGACCAGAAAGTCGTGAAGGGGGATGAAACGCTTACTGTTTTCGGTTTTTACGCTTTTATCTGAATCTTCAGGGTCTTCCTCGATGGTGATTCCCCATATTCCATCTCTAAAAACCACGTCTTCAACGTACAGTTGTGCCAACTCCTTATGTCTGGCACCTGAGAAAAGCCCTAGAACCGGAATCCAGAACTGATAAGGATCTTCGAAGGTATCATTCAAGTATTCGCTGGAGCAGAATATTTTGTTCAAGTCTTCGGGGGTCCATGAACTTCCCTTCTTCTTTGGCTTTGGTCCAGCCATCCCTTTCACCACTGGATTGAATTTCATCTCGCCTTTACGGATACAGAACTGGAAGAATGAGGATAGAATGAATGTTATCGTTCTGACTCTGCTCTGCCCCAAAAGGGATTCATGCTTCATCTCCGCCAATTTAAGAGGATGAATGTCACGATATTCTTTCTTCTTCGTAAAATTTTGCGGCATTTTCCTCATAATTCCGATAAATTTGTCCACATCCTTCGTTTGGATGGTCGAAACAGGAATGTCACCAAGCACCTGTACCACAACTTTTCCAATAACGATGTTGCAGTCGATGCGATACGATTCACTTTTGCGGCGGAGTTTTAAATCATCGATAAATTTCGGGAGTAGTTCGGATATCTTCTTGGATGGGACTTCATTCTGAGCCTTTGGTTCAGGGGTCACCGGGACCAATATATCCGCTGTCGGCAGGACATAATCCCCCTCATAAGAAAGCGATTTGAGGACGGCACCCTCGTAGAGGTGGTCGTGGTGAGCGCGTCTGATGAGGATCTCGTGATAAATTATGTTGTACTTGAGTAGTTCCCGGCATAGCACCTTAAAACTGACGGAGCCTTCTCTGGTGGGCAAGTCTTCAGATTCTATAATTTGCCGAGCCGATTCTAGAACCTCCTCCGAGAATTGATTATCCGCCAATTGTTTTTTAAAATGCTCGGTCTGTGCTTCGAGATGGCGCGTAAGAACCTCTACATCGGTGGCAGGGTTCATAGCTTCTTCAACCGACCTACCAACGAGTTGATTCCACAAGTCTCGCCGTAAAAATTCCCTGATAGCCACCATGTCCATGGATTTTCCCCGCCGTATCGACCTAAAAAGATCAAACGCGCAGGCAACAAGCCTTATGGCTCTCTGCCTTGCCTCCTGCTTCCTACCTGTCAATAACGAAATTTTCAGGTGAGTTTCGTGCAATATCCTAGCCAAATCGGAAGGGATACGCAGCCGAAAATAGTAGCCGTAGGGGGTATGAAGCAGATAAGAAGGATTCTTCGATTGGCGGGAAGTAATCATCGGTGTACCTCCCCTGTGTACCTGTGTGGTACACAATGGGAGGAACCGATGCTAAAATATTTAGAATCTTTAAGATTTGTTTTGCGGGTCTGCCGAAGCGGGGACTCGAACCCCGACGAGAGTACTCTCACCAGACCCTGAACCTGGCGCGTCTACCAGTTCCGCCACTTCGGCAAATTACTTGAAAAAACAATGCAAATATCGTATTCTAAAAGTCTTTGCCTGTCAAGGCGTTTCAAATACTTTGCGGAGGGTGTCTCAACAGTATGCAGGTGTTTCACGGAATCGAAGCCGTCGGGCGCAAACTCAAGAACCCGGCAATCACAATCGGCAACTTCGATGGGGTCCATAAGGGACACCAGGCGCTCTTCCAACGAGTAAAGCAATGGGCCCGGCAACTTGACGGCGAATCGGTTGTCGTCACGTTCGACCCGCATCCCCTCGAGGTGCTTTTCCCGAAAAAAGTCCCTTCGTTCATCACTTCCCACCGGCAGAAACTCGACCTTATCGCAAGCTGCGAGATCGACGCCACGATAGTGATCCCCTTCGATCACGAGTTCTCAAAGATGTCCGCCCGCGAATTTGTCGAGATCGTCCTCGTTGAAAAGATCGGCGTCAAGGCGGTCGTTGTCGGCCATGATTACCGGTTTGGGCGAAGGCGCGAGGGCAACATCGCCTTTCTCAAGCAGTTGGGCGACCAGCACGGTTTTAAGGTCGAAACCATCACCGGAATCAGGGTGGACGATACGGTCGTCAGCAGCACGGCCATCCGGCGGATGATTGTAGACGGCAATGTCAAGGAGGCCAAAAAGCTGCTGGGACGATTCTTCGAGGTAAGCGGCACCGTAATTCCCGGCCGAAAAAGAGGGGTCAGCCTCGGCTTTCCGACCGCCAACATCCGAATGCCCGCGCTGACCTCGCCCCGAACGGGCGTCTATGTGGTCGAGGCAGAAGTGGAGGGCACAACATACGGAGGCGCGGCCAATCTCGGATACAATCCTACCTTCGGGGATGTCGACCTGTCGCTTGAGGCGCATCTATTCGATTTCGACGGGGATATCTACGGCAAGCCCATCACTGTCAGGTTCATAGACCGGCTTCGCGATGAACTGCGCTTTTCCAGCCCCGGCGAACTAACCGCGCAGATCAAAAAGGACGTGGACACGGCGAAAAAGACCCTTGCTGAAATGAAGGCCCGCAAATCTCAGTGACAGTTCATCGCGGGCGTGGCCGGGCGCCCGGGTCCTACAGGCTCGGCTGTTCATCGCTGGCAGGGCCCCGGGAGCGCAGGGCCGGGCCGGCCGGGGTCTCGACACTGCAAGGCGCGTAGTTTCCAACCGCCCTTTCCATTAGATCCGATACATGCTCCTGCATGGCCGCAATGAGCGGCTCCAAGGTGCGCGGATTGACGGCCGATATGCCTATGCCCCCGTGTTTTCTCGCCTTGCGCTCGACAAAATCGGCGCCTACAAGGTCAATTTTGTTGAATACCTTTATAGCCGGCTTTGTGTGCAGTTCCAGCTTTCTCAGGGTCCTTTCCACGGCGACCATCTGCTCTTCAAACTGCTCGTTGCCGATATCGATTACATGAAGCAGCAGGTCGGCGTCCTGCAATTCCTCCAGGGTGGCCGAAAAAGCTTCCATCAGGTCACTTGGCAAATCCCGTATGAACCCGACGGTATCGGTTATTATGACCTCGAAGTCTCTTGGAAACCGGAGCCTGCGGCTGATTGGATCAAGCGTGGCAAACAGCTTGTCTTCGACGAAAACCGAGCTGTGGGTCAAAGAATTGAGCAGGGTGGACTTGCCGGCGTTCGTGTATCCCACGATGGAAATAGTGGGCATCTGTTTTCTGGTCCTTTTTGTCCTCCTGAGATTTCTTCTATTTCTAAGGCCGCGCAGGTCATCCTCGAGTTGGGCTATGCGGTCTTTCACACGGCGCCGGTTGATCTCCAGGGTGGTCTCTCCCGGCCCCCTGGTCCCGATGCCGCCGGTCAGCCTCGAGAGCGCGTCATCTTTTACTCCCAGTCTCGGGAGCAGGTACTTCAGTTGCGCCATCTCGACCTGGACCTTGCCCTCCCTGCTCTGCGCCCGTTGAGCGAAGATATCCAGGATGAGCTGGGTCCTGTCCACCACCCGCAATTCCGTCGTATCGGTTATCGCCCGCACCTGTGAGGGATTTAGTTCCTGGTCGAATATAAGCAAATCCACCCCGCACTGAAGCGCCCTCAGGACGATTTCGCTCAACTTGCCTTTGCCGATGAAGTACTTTGGATTTCTTTGGCGCTGCCTCTGGATAACGGTGTCGGCTGCAATAATTCCTCCCGTGCGGGCAAGTTCGACCAGTTCGTCCATTGACCTTTCGGCGCTTTCCCTGTCGGAATCGGTTACGCCGACCAGAATAGCCCGGTCTTCTCCATGGGCGGCAGCGGGAATGGCCAGCCGATTGCGTTCCAGTTCGTCTTCGAGTGAGCGGACAAGAGCCTGAAAATCGAGGCCGGGGTCATAGCACGGCATCGGCGCCAGGACCTCCCAGCCTCTTAAACCGTTTGCAGCACCGGGCAGTATGTGTGCGACTTCGAGCTGAGTGGCCCCGCCGTGCCGGTCCACATAAACCGCCCCAACACAGTCGAGCCGCAGGAACACCAGGTCCATGAGGTCATCCTGCGAAAGCGGTTCCGAGTGCAAATGAGTATGCACCAGGCGCAGCCCGCGAAGACGCCACCTGCCGCCGCGGCTCTTGGGCAGATCGGGTATATAGAGAGAGCGGGGTCCCCCAACGAGCACCGTTTCAACGCCGCCGCCGCGGCCGATCAGCAATCCTATCTGACGTCCGGATTCAAATGACAGGTGTGCCACGTCACGGGAGAGTTCGGGTGAAATCACCTGGTATGCGGGGACTTTTCGCCGGCCAAGGCTCTCCAGGCGCCGGCGAACACCGGGCTTAAGTCCGGTTGCATTACCAATAATTCTCGTACGGCGCCTCCTGTTAGCAAAAAAACAATACTCTCGAGCTCTGGACGCTCCCTTTCATCAAATCACCCGCTCATCGATAAGGCGCAATGCCTTTCCTTCGCTTCTCGGCAGGCCGTTGGGTTCGACCAGTTCCACCTTCGGGGTGACAAGAAGTTCGCTCTTCAAATCGTGAGCTATTCTTTTCCGAATGCGCTCCAACGCGCGCATGTCCTCCACAAATACCGAGTCGGTCACTTCGACCCGAACGACCATATCATCGACGCTGTTCTCACGGCTGAGGACGATCACGTAATTATTGCCGACTTCCGGGACGTTCATCAGGACCTGCTCGACCTGCATGGGGAAAATATTTACTCCCTTTACGATGAACATGTCGTCCGTGCGGCCCTGGATGCGGTCGATCCGTTTGTGAACACGTCCGCAGCCGCACTTACCCGGCAATATCCGCGTGAGGTCCCTGGTCCTGTATCGCAGTATGGGCATGGCCTCCCGTTTGAGCGTTGTCATTACAAGCTCGCCGTATTGTCCGTCCGGTGCGGGTTCCAGCGTATCCGGATCGATAATTTCGACAATGTATGCATCCTCCCAGACATGCATCCCGTTCTGGCAGGGACATTCGAACGCAACGCCGGGCCCGTTCATCTCCGAGAGACCATAACTGTTATATACCTTTACGCCGTAAAAGTCCTCGAGCCGCCTCCTGACCTCCTCCGAGTAAGGTTCGGCCCCCACGAACGCAATCCTGAGCGAAAGCTCTTTTTGCGGATCGACCTTCATTTCTTTTAGAACATCCATGAGAAGGAGCAGAAAACTGGGGATGACGTGGATGACGCTGGTCGAAAAATCGCGCATTATCTGAATCTGGCGCTTGCTGTTGCCTGCACCCGAAGGAATAGTCAGCATGCCGAGCCGTTCGGCCCCGTACTGAAAGCCGAGACCGCCCGTAAAAAGGCCGTACCCGCTCAGGTTCTGAAAAGTATCGCCGGGGCGGGCCCCCGCCATGTACATGCAGCGCGCAAGCAAATCAGCCCAGAGTTCGAGGTCCGCTTTCGTGTAAAAAACGGCTACGGCCTGGCCGGTTGTCCCCGAAGAGATGTGCATCCGGAGGAGCCGCTCCTTCGGCTCGCACAGAAACCCGTAAGGGTAGCTTCCCCTCAGGTCCCCCTTCTCCGTAAAGGGAATACGGCCAACATCGTCAAGGCTGGACACCGAGCCTGGATCGAAGCCGATTTCTCTAAACTTTTCGCCGTAGAACCTGGAGCGGGCCGCCCGCCCGAGACTCGATTTCAGCAGGCCGGCCTGAAGCTTCTCAATGCCCTCCCTGGTTAGGGTCTCAGCGGGTTTATCCCAGTATTCGGCATCGTATCTCATGCTGTTAATTTAAACTCTTTTCAAATCCCGGATCAAATCGATCCTCAAAGTATCATTGACTGAGGGCCAGGTTTTCAAAACGCGTATATGTGCTCATAAACGCCAGTTTAATAGTTTCGCCCGAAGGGCCGTTTCTCTGCTTTCCAATCGTGATCTCCGCAACCCCCGGTTCTTTGCAGGCTTGTTTGGCGTAAACTTCGTCACGATAGATAAATAAGATCACGTCCGCGTCCTGCTCTATGGCGCCGGACTCGCGAAGGTCGCTCAGAAGGGGCTTTTTGTCGGCGCGCTCCTCGACTTTTCGGTTCAACTGAGCGATGGCGATCACCGGGATATCCAATTCTTTTGCCAACCCTTTGAGCGAACGCGATATCTCCGATATTTCCTGCTCTCTGCGTTCCACAGTCTCCCGGCCCCTCATAAGCTGCAGGTAATCGACCACAACGAGCCCAAGCCCCTGGTCGGCCATCATTCTGCGCGCTTTAGCCCTCAGTTCCAGGGGAGAAATAGCGGGGGTGTCGTCTATATACATCGGCACATCCATAAAACGCCCGGCAGCCTGGAGGAGCTTGCCGCATTCCGGCGTGCTGAGGAAGCCGGAACGGATTTTGTGAGAATCCACCCGGGCTTCCGAGCACAGGAGCCTCATCGCAAGCTGTTCCTTGCTCATTTCCAGTGAAAAGAAGCCCACCGGAATCCCGCTCTCCATTGCAACATTACTGGCGATGCACAGACCCAGGGCGGTTTTCCCCATGCTCGGCCTGGCCGCGATTATGATTAGGTCGGACTTTTGGAACCCTGCGGTCAGCTTGTCAAGGTCCTTGTAGCCGCTTGGGACCCCCGTCACGGTTTCCCGGTATTCCTGGAAGCGTTCGATTGCCTCTATGTTCTTCTTGATGACTTCCTTTAACGGGAAATATGAACTGCGGATTCTGCGTTCGGCTATCCTGAAAATGGCGGCTTCGGCGCTGTCCAGGACTTCTTCGGTGCTTTTTCCTCCGCCATAGGCAAACGATATGATTTCGTTTGCAGACTGGATAAGCCGGCGCATAACCGCTTTTTCGCCGATGATCTTTGCATATGTGGCAACGTTGGACGATGTAAGCATCGCATCCGTGAGGGCAGCTATGTATGATGCCCCGCCCACGCTTTCCAGTTGCCTGCGCTCCTCGAGCAGGTTGGTAACGGTCAGCAGGTCAACCGGTTCGTTGCGTTCGAAAAGGTCCTGAATTGCCGTGAAGATTGTACGGTGGGATTCTTTGTAAAACTCGTCGCCCTTCAATATCTCGAGGGCTGATGGCAGGCCGGAGCTGTCTACCATGACTCCCCCCAGCAGCGATTGTTCAGCCTCGATCTGCTGGGGTGGAATTTTCCGGAGTTCCGCCGAGAGGTCCTCCATAGACTACTCTTCTTTTTCAATCACCACGCGAATAGTTGCGCTAACCTGGCCACCGACCCTGACAGCAACGCTGAATTCTCCGACCTGTTTGATCGGCTGTTCGAGAACTATATCCTTCCTCTCGATCTCGAACCCCTGCTTGCCGAGCGCCTTGACGATGTCCGCCGGGCTCACCGAACCATATAGTTTATTATCTTCGGAAACTTTGCGGCGCATGAAAAGGCTGACCGAGTTCAGCTTCTCGGCATAAGAGAGCATCTCCTGGCGCAGTTTTTCACGTTTTTGCGCAAGGAGGCGCTTCTTATGTTCCAACTCGCGCTCATTCCTGCCGGTGGCTTCCATCGCCAGTTTTTGGGGGAAAAGAAAATTACGGGCATACCCCGGGGCCACGTTCACCACGTCACCAATTTGCCCGATCGATTCGACGGTTTCGGTTAATATCACTTTCATTCGAGACTCCTTTACGGATGTCGGATTTTTCGATACCCGACACCTGATATCCGATACCCGATACCCGAACCACAATACATCATAACCGAGTATGGAAGCAAGTCGATTGCCCAACCTCCTGAGCATGGCCTCAGGCCGGCTTTTTTGCAAGCTTTCGAAAATCGAACCACACATCGAACAGCCCCAGGATTGAGGTGGCCAACGATGCGAACTGCTGCAGAAATATCACCGCGTAAACCGGGCCCTTCACGTAAAAGGGCAATTTCCATGTTTCAAAATAGAAAGCCACGATTGCAAGACCCTGAAAAAAATAGAGAGTCCCCATAACGATAAGCAAATTGATCCCCGGCAGTTTCAACCCGCCCACAGGCAAAAGCAGCATCAGGCCGCCTGCGATTACGAACCATACGATAAATTCCGGGTTTTTCCACAAGTTCAATTTCTCACGGACGCAGGACTCAATGGCAGCCGCCCGGCAATATCTGCGGCAGATGAGCAAATTGAGCCAGCAGATTCCCAGAGTACAGGATATAAGTACCCCTGGAATGATTCTCACTATCAGCGGAACGGTCTCAAGGAGTCTGCTCTCCAACTCTTGGGTCTCCGGCGAAGAACTCCCGATCTGTTTCAGGGTAGCCGAGATTGCGCCCCGAAGGTCCCGCTCGATCAGCGTAACCATCTCCCCCTTTGTCTCGGTGAGTGCCAGGATCGTAAACAGCCCGGCCAGCCCGATTACAAAGAGACTCGCCAGCCCGACTATCTTCTCCGTGGACCATTGACATCTGAAACCGTATCCCATGAGAGCGCCCAGGCCAATCAGGGCCAGAAGGTAAGGAATGCTGTCAGATAGGCTCAGCAGGTACAGGATCAGTGAACCAATGACTGCCGAGCAGCCCGGTACCAGCCAGGCATTGGGAAACCCCCATCTGATAACCGCAAGAGCCGTCGGTGCAGGAGTCAACACGCCGGAAAAGAAACCGACCAGCGGTACGAACGTGATCGAGAGGAAAAGACCAACCGTCAGTACGATCTGGAACAAGAACTCTTTTCCCGCAGAACCTGGCCGCAAAACCGGCAAATCTCCATGGGGCGCATTCATTTATTTCAGGGGTTCACCCTGCTAGAGCATGTGCGTAGCGGTATATGGCAGAAGTGCGATCTGGCGCGCCCTCTTTATCGCAAGCGTGAGTTCGCGCTGATGCTTTGCGCAGTTGCCCGATATTCTTCTTGGAACTATTTTACCACGTTCCGTCACAAAGTAGCGGAGCGTTTTCGAGTCTTTGTAATCAATGCGCAGATCGGAATCCACACAGAAACGGCAGATTTTGCGCCGTGCAAATGTGCGCCTCTTACGCCTGACAGTCATCATATTTCCGCCCTCTTTCCATATCCTTGAGAATTTTCGGCTCTTTTAGTCCTCTTCTTCGTCTTCGTCCTTTAGACCTTCAACTTCGAATTCCTCCGGCATCTCCTCTTCTTCTTCCTGTCCGCCCAAACGGGCCCCCGCTGATTCTTCATCCTCAATGAAGGGAACCAGGGCCGCCTGTGCCGCTCCGCGCTGCTTTTCCCTTTCGGGGTCGAAGCGCTCTTCAAGCATAACGGTGATGAACTTGAGAATACGTTCATCTATTCGCAGGTTTCGTTCCAGTTCAGCCACAAGCCGGGGTCCGCCGGCGTATTCCATCAGCACGTAGAGTCCGCGTGTGCGCTTGCGGATTGCGTAGGCCAGCTTCCGCTTGCCCCATGGAACATAGGTGAGGACCTCTCCTTCATTCGAGGTAACGATAGACTGGACTTTGTTGTCAAGGGCCGCGTTTGTTTCGTCAGGCAGGTCCGGGTCGATAATGAAAAAAGTCTCGTACTTCCGCATTGGATCTCCTTTCGGGTTAAATAGCCCCCTCACGCTGGAAGGAGCAAGGAGTTCGGTTAAATACAATTGTAATGTATAACACCTTTGTCGCCTCCGGTCAAGAAAAGCGTTTGCCTCCACCCGGATGCCTCCCCGGCGGCGAGGGGCGGCTCAATTCCCACCCCCTTTCTGCGGATGGACACTGTTCCAATTCCTTTGCAGTCATTAAATATACCAATAATTCGAACGTTTTTAGGCAATAAGATATATAATAACATAATGACATGCATGTCAGGATTGACCCTGAACACATGCCAGAGGAGGCTTTTCCATGAAAATCGGCTGCCCTAAAGAGATCAAGAGCCAGGAGTTCCGGGTGGGACTTATCCCCGCTGCGGTCAAGGCGTATGTGGATGGTGGGCACCAGGTATGCGTCGAAAAAAGCGCCGGCATCGGGTCGGGCATAACGGACCAGCAATACGAGCGGGCAGGAGCACGCTTGTGCCTCATGGCTCAGCAGGTTTGGGAAACCTCGGATATGATCGTCAAGGTCAAGGAGCCCCTTGCCGAGGAATATGATTTCATGCAGCCCGGGCAGCTCATCTACACTTTTTTCCACTTCGCGGCCGATGAGAAGCTCACCTTGGCGTGCCTGGAAAAGAAGATAGTGGCCCTCGCCTATGAAACCGTGCAAAAACCTGACGGCTCGCTGCCTCTGCTCAAACCCATGAGCGAAGTGGCCGGAAGAATGGCCCCCCTTATGGGATCTTTCTACATCAGCAAGATGTATGAAGGCAGGGGGCTGTTGCCTACCGGGGTTCCGGGAGTTGCCCCCGCCTGCGTACTAATAATCGGGGGCGGCACAGTTGGAAGCAACGCCGCCAAGGTTGCTGCGGGCCTTGGCGCCAGGGTGACTCTGCTCGATATAAATCTGGATACCCTCGAGCACCTCGGAAATGTCATGCCCTCAAATGTTTCTCCAATTTACGCGGACGCCTACACGATCGACAGGGGCCTCCGAGACGCTGACATCGTGATCGGGGCCGTTCTGGTAACCGGCGCTAAAGCCCCTAAGATAATAAAGCGCGAGCACCTGCGCATAATGAAGCCGGGATCGGTTATTGTCGACGTCGCAATAGACCAGGGAGGCTGCGCGGAAACCTCCCGGCCCACAACCCACAGCGATCCTGTATACAGGGTGGACGGCGTAATTCACTATTGCGTCGCTAACATGCCGGGCGCTTACGCCCGGACCTCGACTTTCGCCCTCAACAACCGTACGGGAAAATACGGCCTCCGGCTGGCTGACCAGGGAGTGGAAACCGCCTGTCTGAACGAATCGGCGTTGATGAACGGTCTGAATATGTACAAAGGCTATATTACCTTCAAGCCCGTGGCGGAGGCGCTCGGCCTGGCGCAGTTCTATAAACCGGCTCCGGAAGCCGTTGGCCGGTCTGCCCCGGAAGAGGAAAGAACCGGTTTTCGTAACACAGACTTATAAACAACACTTCGCGATAGAGACTGGCGGCGGTGGGCGCCCCTTAAGCGATGATCCGGTCATTCAATTTACCGCCTTCAGGCGGAAAGGTACTTCGCGGAGCGCGGAAGGCGCCCGCTCATTCTCGACAGCCCGCCCGTCTCGCGCGCGCGAGACGGGGCATTTGCGGGGCGCCTTGAAAGATAAACTTTCAATCCTGCACTTCTGGTCCGATCCCGGGGACGCCGAGAGACTTATTCGCGGACTTGCCGCGACGGGGGTCGATTTTGAAGCGAAGCTCGTGAAGACACACGCGGAATATGTGTCGGCTCTTGTTAAGGCAAAATTCGCCCTTATCATAGCGGATGGACGGGCCGATACGGCAGGGTCGGGCGCTGAGGATCTCTGTCTTTTTGGAATCGCCGAGGAGATTTCACCAGGGACCCCTTTTGTGCTGCTTTATGACCCCATGGACCCTGCGCCTGAAACCGGTGAGAAGCCGGCCAATTTCTCGGCTTTATCGCGGCACGATTTGCATCTGCTTGAAAGTATCATCCACGGCGTACTGAAATCTGGATAGAAGGGGGCGCTTGCCGAACAGCGGTTGCCCGACGCCTCATAGTCTTGCTCGGACCCGTTCAGGGGCTTCACTCCAACTGGGCGGGCACCAGGGGCCGATTTTTGTGCTTGCCTCACATTCCCGATTACTATATAATAATATGAGAAATATGCGCTTGAGCGCTTCCCGTTCCGTGTGCGTGCACTTTCCACTTTGGGCGCAAAACCATTCCGGTTTCATTTTCGTGTTCCGAAGCGGAGAACCCGAGAATGTTTATGTCCGACCGCATAAACCGGATCAATGCTACAATCAACCACCACATCCATGTCTGGTCCTCCATTCCATCTCTTGCTCCGCTCGCCCGGATTATCCAAAATGACCGGGACATACTCGTAAAAAAGCTTCTGGCCCTGACCGCTCGTGGGATTCCCAAAGGCCAGGATGGGCGCGATGCGGTGCGGCTGTTCCTTCTCGGCTACGCGCTCGAGCGTATCACCGGCAGAATCACTTCGGAGCATTTCACGATTTTCCGGGATGCGGAAACCGTCCAGGTTGTTCTGGAAGACTCATATGGGTTCATGTACGAGGACGAACGGGACGAAATTTTGCTCCCTTATCAAAAAGAGGCGCTGAAAATCCTTGTGCAATGCCTCTTTCGTAGAGTAAAACCAACGGACCAAAAGGACATGTTATGTTTTCTCCACCTCTTCTCGGGTGAGAAGGAAAAATATCCTGCGGACCTGGACAGGACGATGCGTATCAGGTCAATGATCTGGTTCATTTACCTGGCGATCGAAATTATAAAAGTCGAGCGGACCGTCTGCCTGAAGGGGTTGGAATACTTCAGGAACAAATTCAGAGAACTGCTTGATCGTACCATCGAGGGGACCATCATAAACGAAGAATCCAGACTCCCCGGGTTCGAAGGGGGCAGGTGGGAGAGAACTCTTTTCGGCTGGCTCCAGGGCGAAGACCGAAAGCAATTCGCTGAAAAACTCAAACGGCAGTTCAACATGGAGAACAGGATCGAGCATGCCAACAGGTGCCTTCTCGCCGAGCACAGGAAGTGTATACTCGAGCAGATACTGACTTTGTTTTGCGAATAGTGCCAGCGCAGCCTGGCAAAACCTTGTAATTTTCGCCCGGACGGCATGGCAAGCGTTTTGCACTCCATAAGTTCAGTGTAATTTCAATCGTTTCTGGGCCCATTGCATTGTCAGGCACTTTTCCCAAGGATCTAGCCAAGTTCAAAGTCAGCGTCGAGTCGGAAGCTTCGGGGCCCGGACCAGAGGAGTTACACTAATGTATTTGAAGTCTAACCCTTTCGATTTGACGCCGGGTGCCGATTATTACGCTTTTTCGGAGAGTAAAGTGAATCCGGACGAACTATTCGAGAGGTTTCCAAATCTTCTTTTTTCGAGCTTCAGGAACCAACTGCTCCTGGGCAGGACCCCGGCAGAGACGGTGCAGCGAGTTCTCGAACCGCTCCTGTCCAACTTCTATGAACTTATGCTCCAACTCCCACCCGATCTGCAGACCGATTTTGAAAATATTCTAAGGATTTATCCGGACGTCGCCGAGCGCTTCGGGGTGTGGATCAAACCGCCTATCCTCGAGTCTTTGCGGTGCTTCGCCCAATACCGGCTCAGCCTTGAGTCCCCGGATACCATGATCGACCTGCAATTCGATGTTGCCGCGGAACATCAGCAAAAACTGCAAGCTCCAAAAATGTCATTCGTGAAAGAGGGGCAGGGATTTTTCACTACCGATAAGGGCAACTCTGTTTACCTCGAGTTCTTTTACTCGGAAGGCGACGATTGCGCTTCATTTGAGTATAAACCACCCAAATTCGAAATAGAAATTCACATCTGCGGAATTTACGCCGCGACTCTGAGTTCCAGCAGACCCAGGCAGAAGATCCCGGTCGATAACCTTTTTGAAATCCTTATGAAATGCGTCCAGGGAGTGAAAATCAAAGTAATCGAACACGAGGCGCCGCAGGCTGGGTAAGTCGCTTAAATTCTGAATGCAAAAAGATCACTCTATTCATTTCCGGCTGGCCTCCCTTTTCGGGCTCGGCAAAGCGCCGGTGGCTCCCGGCACAGTGGCGACGCTGATTGCCGGAGTTCCCTGCTTTCTCGCTGCCGGGCGCTTTGCCTGGCAAATGCAGTTGGCTTTTGCCGGCGCTCTATTCTGGATCGGATGGTATATTTCCGGGAAGACGGAACGGGAACTGGGCCGAACAGACCCGGGAGAGGTAGTAATCGACGAACTATGCGGGTATCTCGTGGCAATGACGGGTCACGCTGTAAGCTTTTCATCAATTCTGACCGGTTTTTTGCTCTTCCGCCTGTTTGATATCTGGAAGCCGTGGCCGATCCGCTCGGTTGAGAGAAACCTGACCGGAGGGGCCGCGATAATGCTCGACGATGTCCTGGCGGGAATATACGCAAATGTTCTGGGATTTGTTGTTCTAAGGCTGGTGGGTCTATGGGCGTAAATACCCGGCGCCCGGGGTTCAGGGTGGCTTCTTCTCCAATAGCTCCTCAACCGCCCCGAGCCTCTCCTCCATAGAGGCCAGTCTCTCTTCCACTGCTGCAGCATGAGCAAAATAGCGGATATTTTTTTCCAAAGCCTCAGCGGCCTGGTGATTATCGCTCGCGAGCACCTTCCGGGCCAAGGCGAGCACTTCATCGAGCCTTGACTCAGACTGATCCGGCGGCGCTTCTAAATCAGGGTCCGGCAGATTGTATTGAAAATCGCTCTCCAGGGCCACGCCCTCTTCCAAACTTTTTAGGTACGGCTCGCCTTTCCCGGTTAGAAGCCAGTCCAGGTTCACTCCGTAGGTGTCACGAATGCGGATCAAATGCTCGGCCGCCGGCTGCCTGCCTTCAACGTAATTATAAAGCGTACTGTGCGGAATTCCTGCCTTTTTAGCAAATACCGTAGGCTTGCCTTTGGTCTGCTCGGATATCAGCCACAATAATCTTTCAGATAATGTCCCATCCATAACATTTGCCATTGACAAAGTGTCCCCATTGTGACAAATGGACTGTGCACGTTGACATGTTAATTAGAAAGCAAATTGGTGGGACTCGCAACAAGAAAAATTGAACCGGTGCAATTCAAAGTGAATCCCGACGAACTATTCGCGAGGTTTCCCAAGCTTCTTTTTTCGAGCTTCAGGAACCGGATGCTCCTGGGCAGGACCCCGGCGGAGACGGTGCAGCGGGTTCTCGAACCGCTTCTGTCCAACTTCTATGAGCTTATGCTCCAACTGCCACCCAATCTGCAGACCGATTTTGAAAATATTCTAAGGATTTATCCGGACGTCGCCGAGCGCTTCGGGGTGCGGATCAAACCGCCTATCGCAAAGTCTTTGCGGTGTTTCGCCCAATACCGGCTCGGCCTTGGTTCCCCGCATACCATGATCGACCTGCAATTCGATGTTGCCGCGGAACATCAGCTAAAACTGCAAGCCCCAAAAATGTCATTCGTGAAAGAGGGGCAGGGATTTTTCACTACCGATAAGGGCAACCCTGTCTACCTCGAGTTCTTTTACTCGGAAGGAGACGATTGCGCTTCATTTGAGTATAGACCACCCAAATTCGAAATAGAAATTCACATCTGCGGAATTTACGCCGCGACCCTGAGTCCCGGCAGACCCAGCCGGAAGATCCCGGTCGATAATCTCTTTGAAATCCTCATGACACGTATCCACCGGCTCGACATCAAAGTAATCGAACAAGCCGTGAATTGAAATCCGGCGGCCTGCACCGGTTTCCTAAAATTATTCCTTGACCCGATGAGCGGTGTTTAAAAAATGAGCGAATTAGGGTACAAATAGTGTAGGCTTCGTTTGTGTGGAGAAAAACCGGATGGATCAAAAACTTCTTGAATTCAGGCGGCAGCACTCGGCCAATTTCCTTTCAATGGCGATCGAGACCGGCAGGCGTGAAAGGAAACAGCATCCCGACGGATACGGAAAGTGCAGCCGCCCGTGCGGAGATACCCTCGAAATATACCTGATGTCGCGCAACGGCGGGATACGTTCGGCCTCTTTTTACACGGACGGCTGCATATACACGGTCGCCTGCGCCAACGCTCTGGTTCACATGATCGAGGGCAAACCGATCGAGCAGGCCTGGGCCGTTTCAGCTCAGCATATTGCCGACTTTCTGGAGACCTTGCCGAAGGCGGAAAGACACTGCGCTGAATTGGCCGTCCAAACGCTGCGCACTGCTCTTCTCGACCTCAGGGAAACCGAACGTCAGCCCTGGACCAAATTTTACAGAAAGGTATAGAATAGACAAGAATGCTCATTGCGTCCCGTACCGAATGCATGGAATTGCTTCGACAATTCGATATGCCTCAACATATACGCAGGCACAGCCTTCTCGTCGCCGAAGTGGCGCTGTTTCTTGCGGCCCGGTTGAACCAAAACAGCTCCACGCTCGATCTGCGGCTGATAGAAGCGGGGGCCCTTCTGCACGATGTTGGAAAAATGTCCAGCCTCGAGACGGGTGAGAACCATGCCGCTCTCGGAGCTCAAATGCTCGAGGGGATTGTCGCCCCGGCCGTTGCCCGCATTGTTGGCGAGCACATATCTCTCGACTCTTCTCAAGCTGCGGGTCCTCCTACCGAATCGCTGATCGTCAACTACTCCGACAAAAGAGTGAGACACGACCGGGTCGTCTCGATCGACGAACGCTATGACGACCTGATCGAGCGCTATGCCAAAACTCTCCCGCAAGTTAAATTTTTCCGCCATAAACTCGATCTTTACTATGCCCTTGAACGGACAATTTTTTCTCACCTCACCATTGCGCCTCATGGCTCTGAAATTATGGGGATCACAATTGACCGCATCAAAGGAGCGTGACCCGACATTATGGAAACCAAAAAGCTGAGAGTGGCCTTGCTGGCGGGGGGGAAATCGGCTGAACGCGAGGTTTCCCTGGCGAGTGGTGAACAGGTTTTTGGCGCGCTCGATAAATCGCGCTACGAAATTGCGAGGTACGATCCGGCAACGGACCTGCCGTTGCTCGCAAAGGAAGCCAAAGGGATAGACGTTGCGCTCATCATTCTCCACGGGCGAATGGGCGAAGATGGAACCATCCAGGGATTGCTGGACTCTTTGGAAATACCCTATCAGGGCAGTGGCGTACTCGGGAGCGCCATAGCCATGAATAAGATCCTGAGCAAGCAGCTTTATGTGCTGGCAGGACTAACCACTTCCCCCTGCATCGTTGCGGACAGGTCAAACCCGCCTCAAGTATCGGCCGTTATCGAAAAACTCGGACTGCCGGTTGTCATCAAGCCCGAACACGAAGGCTCCAGCATAGGTTTGACAATCGCAAGAGAGCAGGCAGAGCTCCACGGCGCATTCGAAAAAGCGTGGAGCTTCGACAGGCGCTGTGTCGTTGAAAAATACATAAGGGGAATTGAGATCACCGCCGGAGTTCTGGGTAATGAAGATCTGCTGGCTCTTCCCGTGATTGAAATCTGTCCGGATGAGAGGTACGAATTCTTCGATTATGAGGCCAAATATACGCCCGGGGCCACAAAAGAGATCTGCCCCGCCCGGATTTCTCCGGAGCAGACCGAAAAAGCGCAGCAATACGCCAGGCGCGCCCACAACGCCCTTTACTGCAGAGGCTACAGCCGGACCGACATGATCCTCTCCGGGGACGATCTCTACATACTGGAGACGAACACCATACCAGGAATGACCGCCACAAGCCTTTTCCCGCAGGCCGCAGCAAAAGCGGGCATTGAATTCCCCAACCTTTTGGACCGGTTGATCGAGCTTGCGATGGAGAAGTAGCCGAAAACCATAAACCTCAGAGCCCCGCTATTATCCGCTCCACCTGCGCGCGTTTCTTCGAATAGACGCTGGATAGAATTGTCCTCAGGTTTGCCTCGATCCCGGTTTCCGTGTTTATTCCGGTGTGCCGCTCGGGAGCCAGTTCGTCCATACTCTCAAATTCATCGACAAGTCCCGGCAGGTGTTCGGGTCTTGCATCCGATTGGCCGTCCTCGCCCTCCCTGCGGCGGCCCAGCCTTTCCACGATAGTGTCCTGCGAACTCGCACATTCCAGGAATAAAATGTTGGCGTCCAGGTCTTCAGCCAGCCTTACGGCCTCTTCGCGCCATTTTCGCCTTGAAAAGGTGGCATCCAGGATCGCCGAGCGCCCCTTTCTTAGTTCGTCCTGAGCCATCGAGAGCAGCCGGGAATAGACCCGCCCGCGCATCTCGGGCCTGTATATCTCGGTGCCGAAGGGCACAGGGCCTCTGTGTGCTCCGTATTCCGGGAGTCCCTTCCGGGCCTTGTCGGACCTGAACAGAGCAATGTCGAATATATCATGGAGTCTTTTCGCATAGGTTGACTTGCCGGTCCCGGGCAATCCGCACAGGACATGGAGTGTCGGCCTGGCAAACTGCACGGCGTATCTAAAGGCGAGATCGAGATATTGAACGGCGCGCTTTTGCATTTCGCGCTTCCTGGGGCCTTCCCCCAATTCGGCGCTGCTTAAACAGGATATTTTCATTTTCACGACCGCGCGATAGCACGAGTAGAAATCCAGCAGCGTGTATATGCCGTAATCGCGGCTCGATTCGGTATAGCCGCACAATATCGCCAGGCTCAAATCCGGTCTGCCGAGCCGCTCGACGTCCATGTGAAGAAAGGCGATGTCAACGGCCCTATCCCCGTATCGGAAGCGTTCGTTGAATTCAACGCAGTCGATTATCTGAATCCGGTCGAGGAAATAGACATGTTCGGCCCTGAGGTCTCCATGACCGTCACAGATTCTGCCTTCGGCAACCCTGCGCTGGAAAAGATGGCTTCGATCCCTGAAAAATCCGCGGCTCGACTCCATTACAAAATCGAAGCGCTCCCTGCCCGGCAGGTTCCCCACGAACGGCGCCAATTGGCGGAAATTCTCCTCGGTGTTGAATTCAATGACCTTGGAGCCTCCATACCGGTCGATTTGCACACTGCGCTCGGCTGTGCCGTAAAACTCGGCCAAACGCCCGCCAAGTCGCAGCATCTCATCCTGAGTGACTTTTCCACTCACGATCAGACTGGAAAGAGAAGCCTCATCGGGAAGCTGCTTCATCTTAACGGCGTATTCCACCACCTCGCCGCTGTCCCCGAAATGAAATTCGCCGTCTTCCCTGCTCAATGGAACCACGCCGAAATATATGCCCCTGGACAGCCGCTCGTTGAGATTAACTTCAAGTTCGCACATCCTCCGCCTGGTCTTCAGGCCGGTGTAATCAAGAAAGCCGAAATCGATAGGCTTCTTCAGTTTATAGACGAGATCGCCCGTCAGAAAGACGACCGATATGTGGGTGTCGCGCCTTTCCAGACTTGAGACCCGATGAGGATAGAAGGCCGGACGGGCCATGGCCCGGCATACCTGTTCAAATGTTTCCAGATCGCTCACAGCGAGATTGCTCCAATGGGAATTAAAGAACATAAATATAAGTACCGGTGTAAATTATTGGGAAAAGGCAGGCAAAAAAACGCACGCTGAACAATTCGGCCCGAGACCTCACTGGCCCCCTTTTCTAAAGGGGGGCAGGGGGGATTTTGTGAATGGAGGTTTTACCTCTTTGAGCGCAACTTGGTATTACTTCTGCCTTTCGATAAAGGCGTAAGCGCTGTGGTTGTGGATGGACTCGAAATTCTCGACGTCCACCAAAAACCAGCAGACATTCGAATCGTCTTTCAACTCGTAAGCTATGTCCCGAACGACATCTTCGACAAATTTGGGATTTTCGTAGGCGTACTCGGTAACGTATTTTTCATCGGGTCTTTTGAGTACCGAGTAGACGTCGCAGGAAGCGGCTCTTTCCACGAGATCGATAAGGTCCTCGATCCAGATAAAATGCTTGAAGCGAACGGCGAGGCGCACCGCGCCCCTCTGGTTATGGGCGCCATGATCGCTGACTTCCTTGGAACATGGACACACAGTCGTAATGGGAACATTTACCTCGACGACCAGATCATAGCCTTTCTCCCTGTCCAGAGAGCCGGCTATACGGCAGCGGTATTCCATCAAGCCCGCGCTCTCGGTAACAGGTGAGAGCTTTCGAATAAAATATGGAAAGTTTATTTCCATATGGGCCGATTCCGCATGGAGATGCTCCTGAAGAGCTCCCAGAACAGAGGAAAACTCCCGGATATCGAGGTGGCCGTGAAATTCATTGAGAATTTCAATGAAACGGCTCATGTGAGTGCCCTTGAACTCACGCGGCACATTGACGTACATGTTTATGGAGGCGACCGTATGCTGGACCCCATTGTTTTTGTCCATTACGGTGACCGGGTAGCGGATATCCTTTACGCCAACCTTATCGATACTGATGTTCCTGTGGTCGGCCTGATTCTGGACATCGATCATGAGGG
The DNA here is from genome assembly GCA_963805125.1 of uncultured delta proteobacterium. Taxonomy (GTDB): domain Bacteria; phylum Desulfobacterota; class Syntrophobacteria; order Syntrophobacterales; family Syntrophobacteraceae; genus SbD1. The sequence continues at coordinate 295,091 of CAWDTD010000009.1, forward strand.
ATCACCCCGTACCTGGAGCCCGGCAACTGCCGCCGCCTCTACCAGGTTTTTTACTATCCTTTCGAGACCGGCCCTGGTTTGGCTGCTGACTTTTTCCGCAAATTGCGAATGCAGGTCTGCTTCGATTATGAGGTCATCATAAGGAATGAAACCAAGAATGAGTTGCCCGCTCAGCACTTTTCTCAGAAACGAACGATCCCTCTCGTTGCGAACCTTGTTGCCGATCAGGCCGATCCTGGTAAGTCCGATATCCCTGCCCAGTTCGCGTATCCGGGAGGCTGTCTCAACGCTGCGCTGGCCGGGTTCGACGACCGTGATCAACCAGTCCACGGCCTTCGAGGTCCCCCGACCCAGGTGTTCGATACCGGCCTCCATATCCATTATCACTACTTCATCACGCCTCAATATCAAGTGCTGGACCAGGTTCTTGATTAAAATGCTCTCAGGACATACGCAGCCCGTTCCGCCTTTTTTTATCCCGCCCATGACCATGAGCCGTATGTTTTCTCCCTGACGGACCGAAAGTTTTTCGGGCAGATCGTCAACCCTCGGATTGAGCTTGAAAAAGCCGCCATAAGTGCCCGGAACCGACTCGGTCCGCTCGGCGACCAATTCCCGCATTTGCGAGACAGGGGTGATTTCGGAGGCGTTTTGTATCCCCAGGGCGTGAGCGAGGTTGGCATCCGGGTCCGCGTCGATGGCAAGAACACTTCTCCCCTGCTCGGCAAACCACCTTACAAGGAAAGCGCTCAAGGTGGTTTTTCCGACTCCGCCCTTCCCTGTCACGGCTATTTTCAAAATAATCCCTCCAATAATATCGTTAATCAGGCGCCCGTCTGGATTTTTCTTCCCAGGCCGATAAGCCGATAGACCAGGCTCCCGCTCATCACCGCAATATCTTCGACTGGAAGAATCCGCTGGATACTCTCATCGAAAAGAATCGTAGCATCGGGAGGAAACTCTTCATCCCCCAACCACAGCACCAATTGAATGCAAATACGGGGAAAAACGCGAAACTCCATGCCGTAATCCCCATTCCCCACCGGCTCCGCTCCCATAGTTTCGGCGCATCTTACAAAAAGCCGCCCGTTATTGCCGAAAAAACTTGCGAACGGGTCTCTGGCACGCCTCTGAAATGCTTCGTAGTAAAAATGGCCGTCCGGTATCTGGCGAAAAGTAATGAGTTTCCCGGTGGATATCTTCCCGACAGCGCCCAGCAAATAATGCGCGATCAGAATTTTGTCCGGAAACGGAACTTCTTCGCTCGAGTTGGCCTTGCGAATGTCCGTTTCAGGATGGATTTCAACTCTATACTTAGCACCGAGAAAGGGAACTACCAGACCTTCCGCCGGGGAAAACTCGGCCCCGGCGGCTTTGGCAAGCGTGGCCGCATCCCTTTTTTTGAGTTCGACCGAAGCCAGACGGAATGATTCTTTGTAATCGTCTACCCGAGCCACTCAACTTCCTCCCACCCGCTAAAGGACAAACCCGGCATCTCGAGACCCGGGGGTATCTAATCTTCTGTTCGGATCGGCGTGGCCGCAGTGAGAGAAAGAAGGAGCGTGAGCGTGGCAGATCCGTTGTCGCTTGCATGGAAAAATATCGTGATTATCCGTTGGTTCATCTCCACCGAATCCGGAATTGCCATTTTAAATTAAATGGAGTGCTCAGATCAATGGTGCAAAATAATTTTATAACCCGATGCAGCCGGTGTGGGGCAAAAAATCGCATCCCGAGCTCACGGGCCACAGAAAGGGCTGTCTGCGGCAAGTGCCGCACGCCTCTCCATTTAACCGCAGCCTATCCCGAATACACCGTGGACCTGGACGAACGTACATTCGACGCCGAAGTCCTCAGGTTTCCAGGTCCCGCGCTGGTGCTCTTCTGGGCGCCCTGGTGCGGCCATTGCCGAATCCTGCTGCCGGTTGTGGACGAACTTGCCTCGGAGTACGCGGGGTTCATAAAATTCGCAAAAATCGACCTGGACAAGAACCCGGGGCTCGCTTCACAATATCAGGTCCAGAGCGTCCCCACAATGCTGGAGTTCAAAAACGGCCGGCTTGTAAATCGCCTCCTGGGCGCTCTGCCCAAAGACCAGATCGTCTACCACCTGCGTACACTGCTGTAGGTGTTTTCAATTGTAATATTCGAAAAAACCTCTAAAATCACAGACCTTTGATGAATAAATTTCTCCGGGTGAAGGTCTCTATGGAAGTCAGCATTCTTGGATCGGCAGGCTCTGAAGCCCCGGGGCTCAATTCCCCGGCTTTCCTCATCGACAACTTCCTTTTGCTCGATGCGGGCACTGTTTCGCTCAGTCTGGACAAGATCGCTCAATGCCGCATAACTCACGTATTCCTTACTCATGCCCATTTGGACCATTTAAAGGGCATACCCTTCCTCCTGGACAATCTCAATGCCCTGAATCCGACCTGCCAGATTCTGGTTCTCAGCGGCAAAGAGGTGATTTCCGATATCAGGAAGCACATATTCAACAACAGGATTTGGCCCGATTTCAGCATGATTCCCAATGCTCAAAATCCCGTAATGCGCTATCAGATAATCTCGACACGCAACCCGGTAGTGATTGGAGACTATAGAATCCTGGCCACGAGAGTCAATCACACGGTCCCGGCTTACGGATATATGGTCGAACATGCCTCGGACGGAGCTTTGCTTTATACCGGCGATACCGGTCCCACCGAGGCGATCTGGAAAAGGATGCGCGGCCATGATGTAAGAGCTCTCATCGTGGAGGTTTCATTTCCCAATGAGCTGAGGTCCCGTGCTCTGGCCACCGGCCATCTGTCACCATCACTTTTGGAAGCAGAACTCCTCAAGATGCCCAGCAGGCCGGAAAGAATTTATATTTCACACCTGAAGCCCCCATTCAGGCCCCAGATTGAGGCCGAACTGGCGCGCATCCCCGGTGTGTGCCTGGAACTGCTCGAGGAGGGCAAGTCCTTCAAAGTCTAGCGAGTTTCCGTCCGGAAAGGGCCGTTTTCCGCCCTGGCGGTGTCAATCTTCGGGTTTGCTTGTGCGGCATACCGATGTACGCCTCCGCGCAAACCCTCGATCTCCTTGCCGGGACGAAAACCGCCTCCTTTCCGGCTCGGAAACTGTCAGTGTCTCATCCGTAAACTCCGGATGAGTTTGCTGAGCGCCGATCCCGGCTGGGACCTAAACACAACAGAAAAGCTCATGCCGGCGGCATCCGATGAGTATATTTCGAAGAACCACACCATCAATCCTGCTTTTACTGATATCCGAAGTCCTTCTCATTCTTCTTTTCCCCGGCTCCCTTATCTTTGAATCGACCTTGACCGCCGGAGGCGACACGCCGTCTCATTTCATCTCAGCCATTGCCATGAGCCGAGGGCCGCTCGCTCTCTTTTCGCCGGTCACCTGGTTTCACGGCGCCTTTGCAGGCTTTCCGCTCTTCCTCCAATACTTTCCGCTGCCCTTTGCGCTAATGGCGCTTATCTCGAAGGCGGTTTCCCTCCAGATCGCCTTCAAGCTCGTTACGCTGCTGGCGATTATCCCGCTGCCGGCCGCCGTTTACCTGTGCCTTCGATACCTGGGCTATGGACAAAATACCCCTGCAATCGGCGCCGTGCTGGCACTGCCTTTTCTTTTCATGACTGAAAATACGATGTGGGGAGCAAACATTTACAGCACCCTTTCCGGCGAGTTCGCCTACGGGATCTCGTTCATTCTCTACATCATCTTCACGGGAAAACTATATGCCGACATTACCGGGCGCAAATCCCCACTTGGCAGTTCCGCCCTTGAAGCCTTGATAGCCTTGAGCAACGGATATCCCCTTCTCCAGTCCGTAATGGGGACATCCTATTTCATTCTCTGGGGCAGGAACCTGCGATACGTGCTCCAGTTGCATGCCGCCGCGGCCGGATTTGCCGCATTCTGGCTGCTCCCGCTCCTGTGGCGCATCCCCTGGAATACGCCCTGTGGATTTTCCTGGCATTTCCAAAGCTGGGCCCAAATAGCGCCGCCACTCCTGTGGCCTTCATTTGCCGGCACATTGATAGTCGCCTGCTCGTCCGTCCGCAACCTCTTCGGGCCGGGGAGGAAACTATCCGCCATTTTCAAAGAATCAATCGACTGTCCGGAACTTTATCTGTTCTGGCAATTTGCAATGGCGCTGTTCGCCTTCTGCATGGCCCCCTTCCTGGGACTTGTGGATGTCCGGTTTTTGCCTTTCGCACAGATAATGCTCGTGCTGTTAGGCGCAATCGGATGGGGAAGGCTCTTATCGCGTCTTCCACGCCCCAATCTGTGGCTGGCCGGATTCTGTGCCGGGGTTGTCGCCCTTGCCCTGACCAGGGCGACGGCCATCGATTCATGGATCCGGTGGAACTATTCCGGCATGGAGTCCAAGCCTCTCTGGAACACTTACCGATTGGTCAATGAATACCTGAGAGGGGATGAAAACAGCCCCAGGGTGGCTTGCGAGTACAATTCAACAACGACAAACAACACCGGGAGCGACAGGGGTTTCGAGTTGCTCCCGTACTATTCGGGAAGATCGACCCTCGAAGGGCTCTACCTGCAATCGAGCTTGAATTCACCGTTCGTATACTACATTCAATCGGAGTTGACTCAGAACCCCTTCTCCCCCTTTACGCAGTATTACTATTCACGGCCCAATCCCGGCCGCGCGGCCGCTCACCTGCGTCTGTTCAACGTCAGCCAGGTCATCGCGACCTCCGACAATATCGCCAATGCACTGGACTCTTCGCCTGATTATGAGCTTGCCATAATCTTCCCGCCCTACAGGATCTATCGGCTCAAACGTTGCCGTGATTCCTACGTGGAGCCGCTCAGGTTCAGACCTTTGCGAATACCCCCTCAAAACTGGAGAAAGGTTCAGTTCGACTGGCTCCGTAAATCCTCACTGGAGGTGCCCCTTGTCGTGGCCTCGAAAGATTCGCCCGGCGATTTCTGGAAAAACTTGCAGACCTATGACGGAAATCCCGAGCGCATTCCCGAGGTCCCGATTCTACAAACCCCTGAAGCCCCGACTCCTGGAACCCGAACTGACCATGCGCCGGATGAACCAATTCGAGTGCAGGCCACCCTGGGTGATCGGAAGATCACAATCAATACCTCGAAGCCCGGCCGCCCGCTCTGGATAAAAGTCTCGTATCATCCGGACTGGCGAATAACCGAAGGGGCGGGGGAACTCTACCTTGCCTCTCCGGCTTTTATGCTCCTCGTACCCCGGACCTCCAGGGTAGTCCTCACGTTCGACACCGGCGCCGGAATTTATCTCTGGGGGAAGATCCTGTTTTTTCTCACCATACTGGTATTCATAATCAAAACCCTTCTGGCGCGCGGCATCCGTTTGCCTCCATTTTCCAAAGGGCGGCCGCCCCGGACTTTAAAGGGCCGAAGGGACCATAGCGGCATACACCCCGACCGGACCGAATCCCCGCTCACCCGGCCCGCAAGAATCGGAATAAACGCAGCCTTTTTTGCCGCATTCGCGCTTATAGCCGCTTTTATCCTGGGAGCAATAGCGACGAGAAATCACCGTCACCCGGTTCTTCTCTACGAACTTGCAGCCGGCAAATTCGAACAAAACTATCACGACAAATCCCCTCCCGGCGAGCCGGCGTCTCAACATTCGCCTGGTTCGGCGCACCGTCAAGCCTGGCCGGACATTGACCTGCTGGATGAATGTATCGCAAAATTCGGCCCTTCCGTGGTGCTCGATCATTGCATGTTGAACAAGGGCTCGATAATGAGCGACCGGAAAATGTGGGGTGATTTGCGTGCGATGTTCGAGAAGTTTCTGAAGAACAACCCGGACAGCCGCATCTATGCGGACGGCCTTACATGGATGGGGGAAGCCTCCCTCAACATGGACCGGAAAGAGGATGCGGAAAGGTTCTTTCGACAAGCGCTCTTTTCCTGGCCCGAAAGCAACGCGACAAATCAAGCGGGATTGCGCCTGGCGGAAATGATCGGGGCAGACGCCCTCCTCGATACGGCCAAGGAGCTTTTTGCATCCGGCAGATACCTCGAGGCCTACAACATTTACCGGGCGCTCGTTCTCTCCAGGGATAAGAAAACTGCGGAGCAAAGCGTTATTGGCCTTGCCTGTTGTTCTTTTTACATGAACAGGTGGCAGGAGGCATCCGACCTCTTCGTTCAATGGCTAAACGATAATTTCGATGCGCCGGAGTCGGCCCGGGTCCAGGCCGATTTCAGACAGTGCCAGGCCGTCATTGCTCAAATCAAGCAATGGACGCCCGGCCTTGCGCCGGGATCGGCCTCCCCTGCCCCCTCCGGGTTGATCGTGCGGTTTCTCAAATGGGCTGGACAGGGGCTGCACAAAAAATAGGCCATGATCTACCCTCTTGCTGGATGATATAATTTTAGCCGACCTGCTCCTGATGTTGAACCTTGCTTGGAGTACCCGGTCGAGCACACGGGACGTGAAATCCACCAGGAACGTAGACTATGTTTCATTTACGAAAAAAAATATCGCACAAATTACTTTCCGCACTCTTTCTGGTTGCCGTTATTCCCATTTCAATCATGGGGTTCGGGATGTACAGGGCGGCAGAGAAAACTTTGATCAATTCCGCCTACATGCACATACAGACAATCGCACAGAGCGATGCGAACAGACTGGATACCTGGTATGGGGAAAGGTTGAGTGACATCAAGGTGCTTTCGGGATTATCGAGTATTCGCGACCTTTGCTCCGCTGCGTGTGGCTGTGATTCAAACAGTAAAAAAACAGCGAACTCCGGACTGGTTGAAAACTCTCTTGCGCTCACCAGCGGCAAGTCCCCGGATTATCAAAGCATCAGTGTTCTGACACCTTCCGGGGCAATACTGGCTTCCACCGATGCAAATTCGGAAATGCTTCTTTCAAAAAAGTACATGGAAGATTTAAAGAGTATGATGAATGCTGAGGGGCCTGTTTTAAGCCCTTTGCACCAGCATTCGAACGGGCAGTGGTACATTCATCTAACGGTCCCGATCTACTCTGAAGACGGGAAAATAAGCGCGGCTATCATGGCAATTCTCGATGCGCGCGGGACAATCGATCCTCTTCTTGCCGACAGGTCGGGCCTGGGAAACACGGGAGAAGCCTATCTCGTCAATGAGGAAGGCAAGATAGTCACCAATTCGAGGTATCTCGCACAGGAGCACACCAGCCGGAATAGATATAATACTGCCGGGATAATTTCGGCGCTTGCTCGAAAAAATGGGATTTCAGTCTATCATAACTACCTGGGCAAGGAGGTGGTTGGCTCCTATATGTGGCTTCCACGCTTTCATGCCGCTCTCCTGGTCGAAATGGAAAAAGATGAAATTCTTTCCCCTCTAAAAAGTATCAAAGTGGCTGTTTTGGCCACCGCCGGAACAGTGAGTCTGGTCTGTATTCTGGTTTCCCTGATGCTGAGCAGGCAAATTTCACGTCCCATTATTCAAATAGCGGAGGCTTCGCGGAAGTTTTCCTCCGGTGAACTCGACGAACGCATCTCCTATTTGGGCCAGGATGAGGTCGCAACGCTATCGGAGAGCTTTAACTCCATGGCGGAAAAGCTCTCGAGCTTAATAGACTCATTGAGGCAAAAAGAGGTCTCGCTTAAAAAGGCTTACGACGAACTTCTTCTTGCCCAGGAAAGGCTTGTCCAATCTGAGAAGATGGCTGCTATAGGCGAGCTTGTTACGAGTGTGGTGCACGAAATGCGCAATCCACTTTCCTCCGTGAAGCTCAATTTCCAGATAATCGGGCGGGATCTTGATGAAGAGGGCGCCCTGCACGAGCACTACAATATCGGCCTCGACCAGATTGCTCAGCTCGAAGGGATGTTTTCGAGCCTGCTCGACTACAGCAAACCAATCACCCTGGAAATGGCGCCATTTAAAATCGATGCCGTAATCGCAAAGAGTATTTGCCAACTTGCGCCTCATTGCGCAGAGGGCATGATCGAGTTGCGTGGCATTGACGACGCCCTTCCGCCTGTTTTCGGAGACGCCGAGAAAATACAACAGGTAATTGTAAATGTGGTAAAGAATGCGATAGAAGCAACGGGACCGGACGCACAGATACAGATATGCGCCGGAACGCTCAATATCGCCGAAAGAAAAGAGTTGATCCTTGAAATAAGGGACAATGGGCCAGGTATTTCGCAGCAGGATTTAAAGCGTATTTTCCAACCATTTTTTACGACCAAAAGGAAGGGAACAGGATTGGGCCTGTCGATAGTGAAGAAAATCATGGATGCCCATGGGTACGGCATCTCGGTTTCAAGCAGGGAAGGGGCCGGTACCGTGGTGAGTTTGCATTTGCAGGGCGCATGATATGAAAAAAATTTTAATAATAGACGATGATAATTCGCTTGCCCGCACCCTGGAGCTCTATTTTCGAACCAAGGGGTATTTTGTTTTGGTCGCGCCCGATGCGCGTGAAGGTCTTAATCTGTGGCGTGAAAACGATCCCGATCTGATCCTGCTCGATGTCCAGCTACCAGGTCTGGATGGACCCCAGGCCCTTACAAAAGCAAAAGAGGAAGAGCTCGCCGGCGATGTCGTCATGATCACCGCATTCCAGGACATGGAAGCAACCCTTGCCGCTATCCAGGCTGGCGCTGTTGATTATCTTTACAAGCCGCTCGACCTCGGTTCCCTCGACGTACTCCTCGAAAAAATCCTCATAAGGCGAAAGGAACGCCGGAAAATCAAGCGACTGGCCCACGTCATTGCAGATAGCTTCAAGCCTAACCAGATAATCGGCAAAAGCGCCGCTACACTCGATGTTCTCAAGGATATTGCACGCGTGGCGCAGACCCCGGTAACCGTTCTTATCGAAGGTGAGACCGGGACCGGCAAAGAGCTTGTTGCCCGGACAATTCACCAGCAGTCTGCCCCGGAAGAACCTTTCGTGGCCATCAACTGTGCCGCTGTGGTAGGCAGTTTATTGGAAAGTGAGCTGTTCGGGCATGAAAAGGGCGCATTTACCGGAGCCCACCAAAGGAAACCCGGAAAACTCGAAATAGCTGGTTCAGGAACTGTCTTTCTCGATGAGATCGGAGAGCTTCCGCTTGAAATCCAGGCCAAGTTTCTTCGAGTGCTTCAGGAGCGGGAATTTCAGCGGGTCGGAGGTATTAAAGACATTCCCTTCAATGCACGACTCCTTGCCGCTACCAACCGCGATTTGGGAAAAATGGTCGCAAGGGGAACCTTTCGAGAGGATCTTTACTTTCGGCTTAAAGTCTACGTGATCCGAATTCCGCCTCTTCGGGAGCGGCCTGAAGATATTGTGCTTCTTGCGGAATATCTTGTTTCCAGCATGAACGCGGAATTTAATAGAAATATTAAGCGGATCCCCCTGGAATATATCGAGGCGATGAAATCCTATGAGTGGCCCGGAAACGTCAGAGAGCTCGAAAACGTGCTCAGGAGGTCGATGATCCTTTCACGGGGTGAGATTCTCGAGATGGATACCTGTCTGCTGCGAAAGGGGGGAGCGCCCTCGGGACAATCCGCCGGCGAGCCTGAAGACGAGGGACTTAGAAGCCTCGAGGACATCGAGAAAGAACAGATTTTGAAAACTCTCAGGTATACCGGAGGAAATTTCGGCGAAGCTTGTAAGATCCTGGGCATAAGCAGGCCCACTCTTCGCAAGAAGATCGGCGACTATGGCCTCAAGGAGTTCATCGAGGACCCACTCAAGGGTGGAGGGAGCTAGTGTTTCGAACAAACATGATTTCCTCATAACGCCTCTTTGGAATGCCACCTCTCATATCACATAGACTCATACCAAGTTGCGCCCATACGGGTAAGAATTGGCGATTGGAACCCCCCTTTTCTAAAGGGGGGCAGGGGGGATTTTGTGAATGGAGGTTTTACCTCTTTGAGCGCAACTTGGTATCAGATGGATTTTCGGTCCGTTGGCAATTTTGTTTCAATATCAATTGAAAGATTCTTTCAATTCGAGATTCCCGGCAAGATCGAGTCACAGTCCCAAATCGAAATTATTCATGGATTTCAGCTATATAGAAAATCAACGAGAATATTCCTCTCCTGGCCCCGATATTGCTCAGTCTGATAGGCAAGCGCAGCAATCTTAAGTGAGGAACAAAAAACCGAGTCCTGGAGACTCACACAATGAAAGGAAAAAGTCATGAAAACAATGATCACAACCCTGTTGCTGGTTTTGGCACTGGTCGGCTACATTGGGCTGACCGGCTCGTTGGCTGCAACCCCGAACACTATCACACCCATCTGCTGCCAGTCTGCTTATACTGACTGGATCGGTGCACCCGGAAGCTGTCCGGCACTGAGCGCCCATGGCGTTTATCAGGCACCGCACACCATGGGTTCCTGGGAGTAGCGACAGCCCCTCTCGAAAGTGAGGCAAACCGGACAGACCCTCCGGGGCGCAAGGCTCCGGGGGGTCTTCATTGATGGTTGAGCAAGAAAGGTGTGACCGGATTATCGCCTTTAGGCGAAAGGGACCCGGTTATGATCCGGCTTCGCGTGCAAACTGTCCGATCACGCATTTGCCGGAAGACCCCCGCTTTCGTCAGGTGGTTGGCCCGGTGCGGCCTCGACCCCCGGCGGCGTCAATAGCGCCAGGGTTCCCTGACTCTGCGGGGAGTCAATACCCCTGCTTTCTTGTAAGCCTCATCGGCCTCACGCCTCATGCCCTTTGCCCTCAGCGCATCACCCATGTTCCTATAGGCTAATGCATCAGGCTCGGATTCCATAAAAAATCCCACCCTGTTCTCTTTCCGCTCGTTTAACCATTTCCTATAAACCGGTAGTGCGCCCAACGTCCTTTCTGACTTACCGAACCGTCAGGGGAATACATCGTTCCATACCCGTGGATCTCATTAACGGCAAATTCGCCTTCATAGCGGTTCCCGCTCGGAAACGCATAGACCCCCCTGCCATGGCGATTGCCATTCACAAAATCGCCTTCATAACGGTAACCGGATGAAGGGACCGTGTAAATCATAATCCCCTTGCCGGTAATCATACCCTTGACAAAGGATCCCTCGTACCTGCCGCCGTCATTAAAGGATAATACTCCCTTGCCATGCGGTTTGCCGTTGACGAGGTCGCCTTCATAGGTTCCTTCGGTTGTCCCGAGGGTCCCGTAGCTTTTGACATGTTTCTTTCCCTTGATATACCAAATGACGATAAGGGCCGTCACAGCAATTGCAGCAATCAGCCATTCCATGTTGTCAACCTCCCCTTGTGGGAGAAAAGCCCGCGCACGTGCGCATCGGCGGCAGGACCCCGAGGCGGATCGCGCGGTGCTTATCCACGTCGGCGGGAAGCTCGATCGCCTGGCGCCAGGCCCTGCCGCTTGGACCGGTTGGCTCTTCCTTCTTGACCTCACCCTGGAAACATTATTACCATAGAGTTCCTCACAATATCGTTGCCCGTTTGAATCTTCACAGCCTCTCAAATAACGACCGTTGCTCTGCTTTCTCCACTCTGTGCACGATTCTGGTTAAAGTGAATGCAAGCTGTCGTTCCCAGTAATGTGGATAGACATAGTAGAGTTATTATGATTATTCTTTTCATCTTTAACCTCACCCTTAATGACCGCAGTTTAGTGATCTGAAACTGAAGACGGTATAACCCCGGTGTCCAGACCTTCTTTTGCCAAAGAAAGCGCCAGGTCAATCATCGGCCGTTCGTCAGCATGCAAAGGCCCCCAGGGACGAAGAGCAGGATAAGGAGCTCTAATCCGCCGGTCGTTAAAATCGAACCAAATAGCCATGGTGGACCTGATTTTTTCCGGCGTGCGCAAATCGACCTCGAACTTGAATTCTTGTTTGGCAGTCAGTATGCCGTGTTTAAGCGTCCCCGGATCCAAGTCATCCATCAATAGCCAAAAAATCAGAGTGCTACCTTGTTTGATGGCAGTGTCTTCATCAATCCAGTATGACTCATTCTCATATTGGAGTGGGACCCAGTGCGTCGCAAATGCGGAATTGGAGAACAAGAACAGTAGCAAAATCGTAAGGCCGGCGATCCGTTTCATGTTCTTCCTCCTCGTTAGCAAAAGTCATCGGCCGCATCGATACGCCCGGTTGCGTGAAAGGCGCGAGCACGACATGCACCCACATTTTGGGGCCCGCCAGCTACTGGACCCCGGGGGCACAATCGGAAGCACGGCGGGCGGCAGATGACCTGCCGCTTGACTGATATTGACAAAGGTGGAGTGAAAAAGTTCTCCAATTCTTATTGCGTTTGAAAAACTGAAGAAAAAAAGGAGTCAGGTCTTGAAAAGAGAATTTTTGAATTTTCCACGGCGCGCATCCACCCTCACCACTAACACGCGGCAAAAAACTTCCCTGCATTCCATTTCTCAGCCGGGGGCTGCTATTTCTTTCCATGGGTCTCTCATAACGGCTCGTCTCCACCATTTTTCCTTTTTCAAGGCATGACCCCTTTGTTTCCCTACAGTCGATCTTCCCAGTAGTTTGGCTCTCTGTGCAGGTTAGCAATCGCGATAACGAGAATCTCCTCTCTTCGGACCTGGTAGATGATCCCGTATGGAAAGCGTCGTATTTGACACCTTCTTGTTCTCTTTGAGCAAGGATGCCATGCTTCTGGAAACTTCGCAATCCTATCCAGAGCCCCCAAGAGTTCAGTGAGAAAATCATCGCCGAGTCCGGCTGCTTCATAGTTGTAAAACTGGATTGCTTCATCCATTTCGATCTCGGCGATTTCTAAGAAGCGGATCCGCATGCCTCATCCTACTTGTATTTTTTGAGCACATTCTCCAAAGTCACGGCCTTGATTTTGCCCTTCTCATACGCACCGATTCGACTCTCCGCCTCTCTTGCCCACAACTCATCAATGTCCTTATCCGGCTGATCCAGGCTGGAAAGCAGTTTATCAATTAACTCGGCTTTCTGAGCCGGCTTCAGCGTCAATGCTTCTTTCAATAGTTCGTTTGGATCAGCCATTGTGAACTCCCTTCTATCCGTGAAAACTCAATTTTTTGACAATATCGCGCGGCCGAACGCCAGCTTCAGCAGCCGTTCACTACGTCACTCAAAATGATGCGCTCGAAAGATCGCCATGAGCTGGGAGTCCGCCATCTTAGCACAAAAGCCGGGGTGTGGGCGCCAGGAAGCTGGAAAGGGCAGGGTCACGTCATCCATTTAGCCGTTTGATTGTAACGACATCAAGGGTCAAAAAGGGGGTCAGGCCTTGAAAAGAGAATTTTTGAATTTTCCACGGCGCGCATCCACCCCCACCACTAACACGCGGCAAAAAACTTCCCTGCATTCCATTTCTCAGCCGGGGGCTGCTATTTCTTTCCATGGGTCTCTCATAACGGCTCGTCTCCACCATTTTTCCTTTTTCAAGGCATGACCCCTTTGTTTGCCTGTTTGCGCAATTTGCCTGTCCCCTGACTTTTGTGATAAACTCACCACTGGCCTTCCTTTTATCCCCCTTATCGGGGAACGTCCAGTATAATATCGCGTTTAGAAAAGGGGGAGGATTGGCACGTCTTTTCATGGTTTCCGGGTGTGCCAAGGGACATGAGTTACTTCTCATAATATTCCCCAACCCTTTAGTATATCCGATCCGTCGAGGGGTCGAATTTTCCAGCCTTCGGCAGGCACGACGCGAAGTCTCCCGTCATCCCGGGCGGCGCGATCTATGGGTTTGCGATCCGGTCGAGGCCGGACAGTAATCGGGCCAATTCCGCGCCGGTGGCGAACCGGGGCGGGGTAGGCAGATTCGGTCCGCAAACCTGGCTTATCATATTGGCGGTAAGGAGCGCGGGTTTATCCTGGAATTCAAGGCTGAAAACAAGGATGGAATTCTCAAGGCACAGCGCGTTTGCCAGTCCCTCCCGGCAAACTTCGTCCCTGGGCAGTTCCCGATCGTAAGCAACGACGAAGTCGGTATCGAGGCTCCCTACGACGGCTGTCCCGGTAAGAACGCGAAATCGCCTGTCATTGAATTCCTCGGGGTCCTGGACAGAAAACCTGGCTTTCCCAAAGCTCAGTGAAATGAGTCCGTACCTGATTTTTGCGGCGGGATTATACAGGTATTGGGTAATTTCCAGACTGGTGTCTGCGGCGAGTTCCATCCGGCTCCGATCGACAAGCGCGATCTCTGCCGAACTACCGGCGCCTGTGAGTATCCTGTCTTTAACGAACACGGGATCGCCCGCCTTGAGCGTCTCCTGCATCCCGGCCCTTTCGACGGTTACCGTTCCGGCGACAATGCCGGCCAGACCCGCAACTTCCTGCGCCGCCCACGATCGATGCGCCGTGACCATGAACATGGCAACCGTCAGCATAAAGATTAACTTCCGCAAAGGCCATCCGCGCAGCGTAGCCACAACCAAAGACTTCTTTGAGGAGCGCAGCGGGGTGGATGGAGGAGCGTAGCGGGGTGGATGAACACGTATGGAAAGCGATGAATTAATCGTAGAACTCCTTCAGTATTTAAATCCGGGTCTGCCAAAGTTAAATAACCGGGCCAAGCCCTTTCGCTGTCTCGAATCCGCCTCAGCCAGCTCTGCGCCCCCTTGGCTTCTTCGTGTGTTTCCTGTTTTAAACGGTCGGGGCGCGCCGGCAGGAGCACCACGGAGGGCGCGAAGAGCCACGAAGAAGAGAAAGAAAATGCGTCGAGATAATACCGTCATGACCTTCCGCGCTAACAGTGGAGGTCGGAGGGGCCCGGCGGGGTGAAGAGAACGAAGCTCACAAAAGGCGGGCCTTGAGGGTCTTGACGGCCCGCCCGGCCCTCACCACCCGAGGCCGGGCTGATGCGGGCGGCCCCTTAAGTTGACGGCTATGGAGCCCACCCACCCGGGAAACCTGTATTGACATTCTACGTTAGCGTACTGCCGGATTCCGGCTCAAAGACGCCGCGGGAATGACGATGTGCGGTAATGTTAAGCGTCAATCTGGCGCGCTCCCGGCTGCGAATCGGGCCGTGTGCCGCGCCGGAATGACGATGTGCGGTAATGTTAAGCGTCAATTCCGATGGGTGTCTCTGAATGAACACTCAAAGCCGGCAACTGACCAATAATATCAAGTTGCGCCCATACGGGTAAGAATTGGCGATTGGAACCCCCCTTTTCTAAAGGGGGGCAGGGGGGATTTTGTGAATGGAGGTTTTACCTCTTTGAGCGCAACTTTGTATAAGAACTGATGACGGCTGGATTTCTAGCCGTACCGGTAATGAACACCGAAACCGCCACGCGGATATTGCCATTCGATCGCAACACCCGCATTTGGACACACTACCCGGCATGTTCCACATTCCAGGCACCCGGCATAGTCGAAGCTCAGCTCTTCGTTCTTTATGGAAAACAGGCTTGCAGGGCATGCGAAAGTACATGGCTTGGGTTGACACTTCGAGCATATTTCTTTGTTTACTTTGATATGCGCCTGTTCATCGTCTACGACAAACTTGTCTACACCCAGCAATTGCTCGATAGTCAGCCTTTTCAAAGGTTTCTCGCTCCCTTCCAGCCGTCGCGGGCCAATTGGACCAGGCTGATGCCGCTCTGCTTAATCCGGCCGAAAACCATCTTCATAAGATGGACAGGCGGAGCGCCGTCCACCGTGAACAGCCCGGTTGCGAGGCCCGCAGCCAGCTTGGGATATGCCTTGAACATGCGTTCGTTTTCCAAAAACCCCGGCGCCTTCCGGTAGGCCTCGAGGTCTCTCAAAACAAAGCTCTGCTCCAATAACTCCTTGTAGCGGCTGAGTCCCCGTCTCGAGAAATCATTGCGGGCTTTGGCCTCCATAATGGCCCTGGCGGCAGCTTCACCGGAGGCGATGGCAAAATCCATTCCGCGCACCGTATAGCCGAGGTTGAGGACAAATCCCGCTGCATCGCCCACCACAACCATCCCATCCCCGTATAGCTGCGGCATCATGGCCAAGCCGGCCTCAGGCACCAGGTGAGCGGAATATTCAGCCACCTGGCCCCCTTCGATCAAAGGGGCAATGTGGGGATTGCTTTTGAAATCCTCCATGAGGTCACAGAGCTTTACCTCACTTTTCCGGAGTTCACCCGCATTGATAACCAGCCCCAAAGAGACGCTGCTCTTATTGGTATAAAGAAAGCCGCCTCCCTGCATGCCGTTCGAGCAGTCGCCCACGAACAGCCGGGCCGCGCCGTTATTGCCATCGAGCTGAAACCGCTGGTTGATGGTTTCCGCCGGCAGCTCGATGATCTGCTTGACTCCGGTAGCCACCTGGCTCGGGGCAAACATCTTTGCCCAGCCCGCCTTTTGGGCCAGTATCGAATTGACGCCGTCGGCCGCCACCACCACATCCGCCAGCATTTCCTCATCGCCGGCCCGGATGCCTGTGACCCTCCCGCCGTCGATCAGCAGATCATCGACGCGTATGCCGCAGGCGAGCAGCGCGCCTGCTTCCTCGGCCTTGGATGCGAGCCAGGTATCGAATTCCGCCCTCAGGAGCGTAAAGGAATGATACGGGTCGGCAGCCCAGCCCATATTATTGCAAACGATCGAAACGCTCTGATCGCCGCTGAGAAAGGTAATCGTCTCCCGGGAGATCGCCCGCTCAACCGGGGCTTCTTCCCAAAACCCCGGCATAATGCGGTTAAGAGCGTGGCTATACATGCGGCCGCCATACATGTTCTTGCTGCCGGGCGACGTCCCTCTTTCGACCAGCGCCACGTCGTGGCCTTCCTTGGCCAAAAGCCAGGCGGCCGTACTGCCTGCGGGACCGGCGCCTACTACAATCGCAGTGAATTTTTCCTCTGCCATAATATCCAGCACCACGCAATCTTATCTCTTAAGAGCTTTTGTCAGCTCTTCGATGAGCGTTGGGACGACCTTATAGAGATCACCCACGATCCCGTAGTCGGCGGCTTCGAAAATGGGGGCATTCTCATCGCGGTTGATGGCGAAGATAACCTTGCTGTCGCGAATGCCGGTTACATGTTGAATCTGTCCGGAAACCCCGACGCCGACATAGAGGTCCGGCTTGATCTTCTTTCCGGATATGCCCAGGTATAGGTCCTCGGGAAGCCAGCGCAGTTCTTCGGCAATGGGTCTGGAACAACCCACCTCGCCCCCCAGCACGTCCGCCAGGTCTCGAGCCAGCTTGACATCTTCTTTTTTTTCGAACCCGCGGCCAACGCAGACCACTATCTTTGCTTCGGTTATATCCACAGCCTCCCGCTGCCTGGCAGTCCGGCTGATGACCGTGACAGCCGAACTGGGCATGGCGGAAATTTCGCGGACCTTGCCTTCTTTCCCCTCCACCAGGGGCGCAGGGTCGAAAACCCGGGCGGAAATGGCGGCCATCTGGGGCCGGGTGGTGCAAACGACTTTCTGGACGGCCAGACCCCCGTATAGCAAACGTTCCATCTGCACGAGCTTCTTTTCTTTGTCAAGCTCAAAGCCGATACAGCCGCTGCACAATCCCGCGTTCAACAGCGCGGCAAGGCGAGCGCCAATTTCCTTTCCCCTCTGAGTCGCCCCGACCAGGAAGACGTCGGGGTCTTCGTCACGGGCCACCTGCGCTAAAACCGGCACATAGGATTCCAGCGGCTGATCCTGTGCCGCCGCATGCAGCAGGAGGACCTCGTCGGCCCCGTGGTTGACGTATTCCTGAGCAAACTCACTTTTCAGCGCGAATGACACCAGCTTCACACCCATATCCCGGGCAAGATTCATACCCACATTAAGGAGTTCTAGAGTATGTTCGCGCGTTTCCGCAAAAACCAAAATTCCGGCCATTTATGATTTCTCCTCAGCTAATCACGCCATCTTTCAAAAGAGCGCTTATGAGCGAACCGATCTCCTCCGGCTGGGTCCCAAACTTGAGGCGCCGCCGCTCCATGGTCGCTGGCACAACGCCGATTGTCTGCAAGCGTGGATTGAAACTTTGACCGAGTTTATCAAGGCCGATATTTTCCACAGGCTTTTTCGCCGCTCCCAGGACCTGCTTCAAAGAAGGTATCCTCGGGGTGTTGATATCGGGCAAAACAGTTATCAGGGCCGGCAGGGGAACCGATACCGTTTCAATCCCATCATCGAGTTTGCGCTCCGCCACTATGCGGTTTTCATTCTCGACATACGTTAACTTGTTAACATAAGTGGCGCACGCAATGCCGAGTTTTTCCGCCAAAACGGGCCCAACCTGCTGAGTATAGAGGTCACTCGAACCCTCACCGCAGATGATGAGATCGAACTCGATATTCCCGTGGATCGCCGCAGCCAAAACGGCGCTCGTCTGCAAAGGCTCGAGGTCGGCAAACGATGGATCGTTTATGAAGTATGCCTTATCCGGACCCCGGGACAGCACATCTTTAAGACAGGCTTTGGCCGTGGGCGGAGCAACGGTCACAGCGGCAACGCCCGCGCCATGCAGTTGTTGAAGATGCATAGCTTCTTCGACGGCGTTGCGGTCATAGGGGCTTATCTTGTAACTGACCCGGTCAAGTATTAACCTGTGCGAACCGGCATCGACCTTTATGTCCACTTCGTCAATCACCCACTTGAAACAAGTCAAAATCTTGAGCATTTCCTTCCCTTTCCAGGAGCGTCGCCTGCCAACCAAAAAGATCTGCCGCAGAGAAGGCTGAGATCGCTGCACTAGTACTTACTTGCGTAAATGCGCGTACCGTTTACAGGGACACTCAAATTTCGTCATTCCGGCATGTCTTAAGCCGGAATCCAGGCCTCTTGCCATCTTAGGAAAACCTCTGGACCCCGGCTCAGAAACTCTGCCGGGGTGACGAACGCGAATTTGTTACGCTCACTTTTGCAATCAAGTACTAGCTCGTGTCCATCCGCAAACTAGTACCATGTAACAGCTATATTTTCGGGTAAAGACGCTTTAACCTGATCCGAGCGTCTGCTGTCGTAAACTGCCACACAATTTTTCTTGCGCTGTTGGTACGGTTTCTTTCCCATGCGGCCACCTCGGCCTGCATGGTTGCCATATCGGGAATCCGGCGATCAAGGCACTGCCCTTTGAGGGCACTGAGTTCTATTTCTGCCATGTTGAGCCAGCTTCCATGCTTGGGCGTGTAATGGATTTCAAGCCGTTCTGCCAAGCGTCTGGCCTCTTCGGGCTCGAATGTTTCATAGAGTGAGGCAACATTGTGAGTGTTCAGATTATCCATGACCAGCCGCACTTTGATTGCGTCAGGATAGCGTTCATCAAGCATTCGCTTGATCTGCAGCGCCCAGTCCTTTCTGGTACGGCGTTCTGTCACAGTCACATGTCGTTTGGCCGCCAACGGCTCCACGTCCATAAAAATTTCTGCTACGCCATTTCTGACGTATTCATCGTCAATGCGCTCAGGTTGTCCCGGTTTGCATGGTATCGGTCCGCGAACCTCGCCGATCATTTGTTTACAAGACTCGTCCATGCACACCAGCGGATAATCAGGGTCGTAGGGCATGTGATACACCTCCAAAACATCCTCCATCGCCGCTACAAACGCTGCGCTCCCTTCTGGCGGGATTTTCCAGTACTTGCTGATGTGAGGCTTAAGTTCGTTTTTTTTAAAACCCGCTGTACAGTCATATGGGACACCGATGGCGCCAAGTTGAGTTCAACAGCTTTATCGGCAAGAAGCCTGACCGTCCATCGCAGGTACCCCTCTGGCGCATCTGAACAAGCCAAGGCGATCAGTCGTGCTTCAAATGCGCCGTCAAAGATGACCTCCCTTGGTGGCTTTTCCCGTGGTTTGCGCTCCAAGGCGGCTTCGAGCCCATCCTCTACAAAGCGCTTTTTGAGGTGCTCAATTCTCCGGCTGGTTATACCCAGCGCTTCAGCCACATCGGGAACAGTCCATGCTGGACCATGCGGACCAGCATCACAAAGTAACAATGCACGGGCATGGATAAATCTTCTGGCGTGGGTCTTCCCTCGTTTTGTTAACGCCTCAAGATCATCACGCTCCTGCCCGGTCAGTGTAACGCGATACCGTGGTGACATGGTGGCCTCCTGATTGAGTAACCACCAGTATATCGCACAGAAGTGAAAAACGAAATATTAACCGTTACATGGTACTAGCTCAGCACGCTGTCGGCGATAACCATCTTTGTGAATTCCGATCTGCCTCCATGAATCTGGGTTATCTTGGAATCGCGATAAAGGCGCTCGACCTTCTGACCCCTTATGGTGCCGATACCGCCGTGAATCTGCACCGCCGTATCAGACTGGTTCACCGCCGCCTCCGAAGCCATGAGCTTTGCCATCGCAGCTTCCCTGCCGAAGGGCAAATTTTGATCGTAACACCAGGCGGCGTGATAGGTTAAATATCTGGAAACCTCTATGTCGGTAGCCATATTGACGAGCATCCACTGGATTGCCTGGAAGTTGCAAATCGGCTGGCCGAACTGGACTCTTTCCTTGGAATAACGAATAGACTCATCCATGGCGGCCTGAGCAATACCCAATGCCACAGCGGCGACGCCTATCCTGCTTGCCTCAAGAGCCATCCCGGCGATAGCGGACCCCTGCCCTTCCCGGCCCAACAGGTTCTCTTTAGGGATGCGGCAGTCTTTGAGCAAAACTTCAGCACTGGGAGCGCCCCGCACACCCATCTTACTGATGTGGCTGCCCACTTCAATTCCCGGGATACCCGCAGGCACTATAAAAGCGCTGAGTCCGCCTGCGCCCGTGGACTTGCCGCTATCGGCGAACACGATGAAGACCCCCGCATTCGGGGCATTCCAGACGAAGGTTTTGACGCCGCTCAGCACGTATTCATTGCCCTCAGCAACAGCGGTTGCCGCAGCGCCGCTCCGGCCTGCTCCCTCTTCACTTAGAGCGAACGCACCAAGCATATCCCCCTTGCAAAGAGGGACAAGGTATTTTTTCTTCTGGGCTTCGGACCCGTACTTATACAGCGGACAGCATGCCAGCGACGTATTGGCCTCGACGATAAGGCCCGTGGCGGCACAAGCACGGGAAAGCTCCTCGAGGGTCATGGTGTAGGTTAAATAGTCGGACCCGGCCCCACCGTACTCCTCCGGATACGGGATGCCCAGCATGTCCTGCTCGGCCAGTCTGCTGATATTTTCGGCCGGGAAACGCGCTTCCTGATCGACTTGGTCTGCGATGGGCTCAACGAACTTTTCGCAAAACTCTTTTATATTGGCCTTGACCAGTTCCTGTTCTTCCGTCAATTCGAAATGCATGGTGACGTCCCCCGTTGCGGTTTGTTTTTGTAACGAACTGTTGGAATTATAAAGGAGTAAATGTCATCGCAATTGCTCCCGGTTACCGCAACAGTTCGCGGGCGATGATCAGGCGCTGTATCTCGCTGGTTCCTTCATAGATCGAGGTGACGCGCGCATCCCGGTAAAAGCGTTCCGCGGGACAACCCTGGGTGTAGCCATAGTCGCCAACGATTTGCAAGGCGTCATGGCAAGCCCTGTTCGCCGATTCGGTAGCAAAGACCTTGGCCATCGAGGCTTCCTTGGCGTAGAACTTCTTCCGGTCCTTTAGCGACGCTGCGCGCAGCAGCAGGAGTCTCGCACCTGAGAGCCGCGCGTAGTTCTCCGCTATCATCAATCGTATACCGTCACGGTCGGCCAGGGTCCCTTTGCCCTGCACCTGCTCTTTGGCATACTTTGCGGCAAAATCCATGGCCGCAAGCCCGACGCCCAGCGCCATCGAACCTATGCCGATCCGCCCGCCCGCCAATTCAGATGCGGCAATGCGGAAACCGTCGTTCTGAACACCCAGAAGATTGTCCCCGGGCACACGACAGTTGTCAAAGATCAGTTCATTGGTCGGAGAGGCCAGTTGCCCGAGCTTTTTTTCGAGTTGGCCAACCCGCAAGCCGGGAAACGACGGTTCGACCAGAAAAGCGCTGATGCCTTTGCCCTTCCGCGCTTCCTTGTCAGTTACCGCCCATACGACAAAAACACCCGAGAATTCGGCACTGGAAATGAAAATCTTTTGGCCGTTAAGCACCCAGTGATCGCCGTCGAGAACTGCGCTCATGCGCATTGCTGCCGGGTCCGAACCGGCAACGGTCTCGGTCAGAGCAAAACCACCTGCGGCAAACTCACCACTGCAAAGAGGCGGGATATATTTGTCTCTCTGTTGTTGAGTCCCAACACCCTGGATCACTTCGGCCACCATGTTGGTGACCGATGAGGTCACTCCCGTTGAAGCGCAGCCACGGCCGATTTCAGTCATGACCAGGGAGAAGGATATGGTTTCCGCCCCCGTGCCGCCGTATTTGGGGTCTATGGTGATGCCCATGAAACCCAGTTGCGCAAGCTTTTTCAAAACAGCCAGCAGCTTCTCGCGGTTCTTGGTCCGGTCCAATTCGGCAGCTATGGGCTCGAGCTCGCTTTTGACAAATTCTGCGGCGGCTTTCTGAATTTTTTTCTGCTTTTCCGTCAGTTCAAAATCCATTTTATCCACCCCGCCCGATCAATAGGTATAGAATCCACGCCCGACTTTTCTCCCCAGCCATCCCGCTTCCACGTACTTGCGAAGCAGAGGACACGGCCGGTATTTGGAATCGCAAAACCCGTTGTAAAGCACCTCCATAATCGCCAGACAGGTATCCAGGCCGATGAGATCGGCAAGCGCCAGAGGCCCCATCGGGTGATTCATCCCAAGCCTCATCACGGTGTCAATATCTTCAACCTTTCCCACTCCATGATAAAGCACATAAACCGCCTCGTTGATCATGGGCATGAGGACCCTGTTGGAAATGAAACCGGGAAAGTCGTTTGCAAGGGCCGGCGTCTTGCCGAATTTGATCGACAGGTCCCATGTCGTCTGAAAAGTCTCATCCGAGGTGGCAATCCCTCGAATTACCTCTACCAGCTTCATCACGGGAACAGGGTTCATAAAATGCATCCCGATGACTTTTTCCGGCCTTTTTGTTTGAGCGGCAATCCGGCCGATGGGAATAGAGGAGGTATTGCTCGCAAGGATGATTTCCGGCCGGCAGACCGTGTCCAGTTCTCGGAATATCCCGAATTTGATCGGCTCGTTCTCGGTTGCGGCTTCGACAGCGAAATCGACAGGGGCCATGTCTTTGAGGCTGGTGCTGGTTTTGATCCGCCCGAGGACGGCCTCCTTTTCCTCTTGGGCCATCTTTCCCTTTTCGACATTCCTGGTCAGTATATTCGTGATATTCTTGAGACCGCGCTCGACGAATTCGTCCTTGATGTCATTCATGATCACCTGAAGGCCGCTCATCGCGGCGACCTGGGCGATTCCGTTTCCCATCTGGCCTGCACCCACAACTCCAAAGGTCTTTATTTCCATTCGAGTCTCCTCCCTTTCCAGATGTCTACCTCTTGACCACCATGGCCACAGCTTCGCCCCCTCCAAGACACAGGCAGGCAACTCCCGTCTTTTTATCGGAACGTATCATTTCATGGAGCAGCGTGACCAGAACACGGCAGCCGCTCGCCCCTATGGGATGACCCAGGGAGACGCTTCCCCCGGCCACGTTTACTTTGGAGGCATCCAGTTTCAACTCTTTCATCACGCATACGGTCGATCCGCTGAAGGCTTCGTTGATCTCGAAAATATCGACCTCATCCAGACCGATGCCCTCTTTTTTGAGGCATTTGGGTATGGCCCAGATCGGAGCTACCAGCACGTACTTCATATCGAGGCCGTACGATGCCTGGGCGCCTATCGTGCCCATCACCTTGCAGCCCAATTCCATTGCCTTTTCCCTGGACATGACAACGGCCGCCGCGCCGCCGTCACTTATCACGGAGGCGTTCCCGGCAGTCGTAAGACCTCCTGCTTTGAATGCAGGCTTCATCTTCGCGAGTTGCTCATAGGATGTTTCCCTCGGGCACTCATCCCGGCTGAAAATAACCGGCTCGCCTTTGCGGGTCGGCAACTGCACCGGGACGATCTCTTCTTTGAATTTACCGGTGGAAATCGATGCGAGCGACCTCGTGTAGGATTGGAGCGCATAACGGTCCTGATCTTCCCGTGTTACACCATATCTTTCGCAGCAAAGCTCGTTTGAAATGCCCATGTGGAAATCGTTTACTATGTCCCACAAACCGTCGTGAACCATGGAATCCACCAGGGCGCCGTCGCCCATCCGGTAGCCGGTTCGCGCTTTTTCCAGATAGTAGGGCGCCAGGCTCATGTTCTCCATGCCGCCTGCAACCACCACATCAGCATCGCCCACCTGGATGGCCTGAGCGGCAAGCATCACCGCCTTCAGGCTCGAACCGCAGACCTTGTTCACCGTAATGGCTTCCACCTCCCATGGCATACCGGCGGCAATTGCAGCCTGTTTGGCCGGATTCTGACCATAGCCGCACGGGAGCACCTGACCCATTATGACTTCGTTTACCTGATCTTTGCCTATTCCTGCTCGCTTGACAGCTTCTTCGATTACGATACCACCCAACTTTGTGGCCCCCATGGAACCGAGCGATCCATTAAAGCTCCCCAGCGGGGTCCGAACGGCGCTGACGATTACGGCTTCTCGCATGGCAGTCTCCTGATGATTAGTGAAGCGACAACATTTTTCCGATGCAATACAGTCCTCAACAGATTAACGGAAGGAGGGGCGGAACAGACCCGCACTTGGGAAGAACCTTAAGATATTTCACGGTCCCTTTTAACACATCCGTTTGCTTGTGACAAAAAGAATAATCCAGTGAACCGTGAGGAGCTGTTAAACGCGGCCCGGGTCCGCTTCCTTCAATTTCTCACGGACGAACCCGATCGGCCTTGAAATAACGAATGTCTTCTCACGTGACCGCCCACCTTTGAGCAGCTTGATCTCGGATTTGGAAACACCAAGAGTTTTGGCAAGAAATTCAATGCATTCCCGGTTTGCTTCTCCTTCAACGGGGGGTGAGCTGATGCGTATTTTCAGCCTTTCGCGGAAAGTGCCCGAAATCTCATTCCTCGAGGCTCTTGGCTGAATGTATGCGCAAAGAAACGTTTCTCCCGCTTTCTCCGATAAATAGCTAAAATCTCGCGCCGCCACGCTAAATTCCAATCGCTTGCAGTTTCTGTGGTTTCCGTCCGGAAATGGTCCTTCGGGAACCCGTCACAGTTATTGACACGCCGATGAGTTGAATATATATCTCAGAGTCAATACGATCGATGCAAAAATAAAACATGGTTTCCGAAATTCCCGTGCTGACCGGGCATTGTGCCCCGTCAGTCATTCAAACCAAACAGCGGGCGAGGTATACGATGAGAAGAATGCTGACTTTTTCCGTTATCTTTTCAGTGTCATTGGCTGTACTGGCGTTTCCGGGGATCGCTCACGCTACAGTGGAGTTTTCAGCCGACATGGCCATAGTCCCCAAAGGCGACGAGCCCATGATGGGCAAGATTTTTATAAAGGGCGAAAAAATCAGGCAGGAAACCGTCGATGACGACGAAACTCAAATCATGATCATCCGGCCCGATAAGAAGGTGACCTGGATGATTACGCCCGATGAAAAAACATACATGGAAATGCCGTATCAGTCTACGGACAAAACCTTTGAAGAATGGACGACCGAAAAGGAAAAGAATGCGAAATTTCTGGGGGAGGAAACCGTTTCCAGCATGCCTTGCAAGAAATTCGAAATCATAGAAGATGGGGAAAAGACTGTTTTGTGGATTTCCAAGCAATTTCCGTTTCCGGTCAGGATAGAAGACCCGGAAATGGTAATGGAGTACAAAAATATCAAGGTGGCGCCGGTTGACGATTCGCTTTTCGAACTGCCCGCGGGCTACGAAAAGATGTCTACGCCGATAGTTCCGCCAAAGGAGTAAAAGATAAGGGATATGGTCTTCTTACCGGTTTTGGGCAAATCGCAGTCGTACCAGGCAAGCCCGTCAAAAATAATCGCCCTTGGCCTCAACTACCGCAGCCACGTTGCGGAAAGCCAGTCGGTCAAGGTCCGCGGGTTTACAGAGGATGTCCCGAAAGAGCCCGTCCTGTTTCCGAAGACCCCCAACGTGCTTGTAGGGCCCGGCGAACCTATCGTGATACCCGCTTTCCTGCTGGAGTACGGATTCGAGGACCTTCGCACCGACTACGAAGCCGAACTGGCGGTAATAATCGGGAAGAAGTGCAGGAACATAACGCCCGGGCAGGCGTTTGAGCATGTTTTGGGCTATACGTGCATGAACGACGTCAGCCAGCGCAATATTCAGACCGGCGACCGTTCGGGATGGTTTCGGGGAAAATCTCTGGACACCTTCGGTCCCATCGGGCCGCAGATTGTTCTCCACGAAGACATCGGCGACCCTCAGGACCTGCGCGTTCAATGCCGGTTGAACGGCAGGACCGTTCAGGATGCCGGCACCTCTGAGATGATTTTCCCGGTGGACGAGGTGATAGCATTCATATCAAGGAATTTTACCCTCATGCCGGGCGACATCATCGCAACCGGCACTCCGGGCGGAGTGGGACGAATCCGTCATGGAGACGTAGTGGAAATCGAAATAGAGAAGATCGGGGTCCTGAGCAATCCCGTGGTGGAAGAGTGGATGCAGTGAAACAAGAAATCGCCGGGAAGCAGGAGGAACGGGGAAGGCGGGGGGGCGCAGCGCTGTGACAAGACCACCTCGCTGCGCTCCCCCGACACCCCGCCCGCTTATAGACCCCGCCGGCTCTCCAGGATCAAATGCAGGTCTTACTTACAACCGGCCAACTGGCTGAAAAAGTCGTTGCCTTTGTCATCTACGAGGATAAAAGCGGGGAAGTCCACAACTTCGATCTTCCAGACGGCTTCCATACCCAGTTCGGGGTACTCCAGCACCTCGACTTTCTTGATGTTGTCCTGGGCCAGGATGGCGGCAGCCCCACCGATTGAACCAAGATAAAACCCCCCGTGTTTCTTGCAGGCGTCGGTTACCTGTTTTGAACGGTTACCCTTGGCGATCATGACCAGCGAGCCGCCATGGGACTGCAACAGGTCCACATAGGAATCCATGCGGCCGGCTGTTGTAGGGCCGAAGGAACCCGAAGGCATCCCCCTGGGGGTCTTGGCAGGACCCGCATAGTAGATGGGATGATCTTTCAGATACTGAGGCAGACCCTCGCCCTTGTCGATTCTGTCCTTGAATTTGGCGTGCGCGATATCCCTGCCCACTACTATCGTTCCGCTCAAAGCGAGTTGAGTCTTGATCGGGTACTTCGACAACTCGGCCAGGATTTCTTTCATCGGCCTGTTGAGATCGATCTTCACAACGCCGTGTTCATGTTTCCCACGGTACTTTGCGGGTATGTATTTTCCCGGATGCGTCTCGAGTTCCTCGATCCAGATGCCGTCCTTGTTGATTTTGGCCTTGATGTTCCTGTCCGCAGAACATGAAACCCCCATTGCGACCGGACAGGAAGCGCCGTGGCGCGGCAGTCGGATGATTCTTACATCCAGGGCAAAGTGCTTTCCGCCGTACTGCGCGCCGTACCCGGACTTACAGGCGCCCTTGAAGACTTTTTCCTCCATTTCCAAATCCCGGAACGCCCGGCCGCCATCGTTTCCAGTGGTGGGCAAATTATCGAGATAACCCGTGGTCGCGAGCTTTGCCGTCTTGAGACAGGTCTCGACCGACGTGCCGCCGATCACGAAGGCAACGTGATAGGGAGGGCATGCGGCCGTACCAAGAGTCATCATTTTGTCGATCAGGGCTTTCTCGAGATTTTCCGGGTTCAAAAAAGCCCTTGTCTCCTGGTAGAGCATATTCTTGTTCGCCGACCCTCCGCCCTTGGCTATGAACAGGAACTTATACTCCGCCCCGTCGGTCGCGTAGATGTCGATCTGAGCGGGAAGATTGGAGCCTGAATTTTTTTCCTCGTACATGCTCAGAGCAACGGTTTGCGAGTAACGCAGGTTTTCTTCCGTGTAGGTCTTATAGACGCCACTGGAAAGATATTCCTCGTCTTTTGCCCCCGTCCACACCTGCTGGCCCTTTTTGGCCACAATTGTGGCGGTCCCCGTATCTTGGCAAAGCGGCAGAACGAACTTGGCGGCTACCTCCGCATTCTGAAGCAGCGCTATGGCCACGCCCCGGTCGTTCGGAGAGGATTCCGGATCTTCAAGGATTGCAGCCCACTGTTTGATCTGTTTGGGGCGAAGCAGAAAGGAAACCTCACGCATTGCCTGATTGGCGAGGTATGCGAGCCCTTCGGGCTCGACCTTGAGAATCTGTTTGCCTTCAAAGTTTGCAATAGAAACGTAACCTTTGGCCAGCAGTTTGTACTTTGTGTCATCTTCCCCCAGGGGGAAAGGGTCCTGGTAGCTGAATTCGGGCATCTTTAACTCCTTGTGCGGCAACAGGTTGGATAAGAGCGTCAACATTGGAAAAACTTTCACATGCCTTGAGGCATATCATATTTAAAAAAAAAAATTTGTCGAGCATTGAATTACACACCCCGATCAACTATCAGCAAAAAAGATCGTATTCCGGAATTCCAAAGAGCTCCCGAACGAACATAGCGAGGGTATCGGGCAGATACCTTCCCCACAGCTTTACCGGAACGTCTCTGATCTGAGCCGCCGGGCCCAACCCCACGGCGAACAGGTACTCGAGAAGAAATTCGACATTTATGGGAATATGTCCCTTGTATGGTTTGAAGTCCCGCTGGGAGATTATCCTCTCTTCGTGGATGCTGCTTCCCAGCTCGGATTCCACCATTGCTCCCGGGGTCGACAGTATCAGCTCGATTTTGATTCGCGCCTCCGCGTTTTCCATGAAGGGCTCAATCCCCTTTTTGAGTTCGGATGCCGAAATGCCGCGATTCATATACTTTTCCCAGCCCTTCGAATCCCGGTATTTTCTGCAAACTTCCTCAGGGTCCCACGGAATGTCAAGAACGACGCTCATAGCTTCATAGCTCCCGTAAAAACTCTCCCGCCGTCCCACACCGATGGAAGGATCGCTCCTCAGGGCTGCTTCGATCTCTGCCAGTTGTTGCTCGGTTCCCAGGATTTTTACCCCTCCCACATCGTCTATAGTGATCGAAGATCGGTCAAATCGGATGGCGCCCTGTTGGAAGCTGTCGGCAATGCTTTGCTCAGCCTCGATAAATTCCCGGTCCATCTCCTCCCGGTGAGTAATCAACCCATCGAGCGGGACACCGGACCTTTCAGCCCGGGCGCTCGCCATCGTCCGGGCTTTATTCTGCACGGTCTGAAAAATCCACTCGGCGATTCGCCTGTTGGCTTTTTCGGCTATTCTTCGAGGCCTTTTGATTCTGTATGTAGCAATGAGCCGGCCCTTATCGTCGATGCAAAGCACCCCGTTGATCGGGGTTCGCTTATAGAAGTACTCAGGATTTTGCCCATAGCGCTCGAACAGATATTCCATCCTGGGGCTGATCTCGCCGGTAATGTGACAGAGCGCGTCCCTCAGCTCTCCCTTGCACCGGATGCGCACCTTTCGAAACTCACCCGCATAGAGCTTGCCGACAATCTCCCCGATCGCAGTTTCAAGAGTCTCGCCCAGCACATACCCGTCGCAGATAAATATCCGCGTAAGCAGCATGGCGTCGAAAGGTTCCGGCCTTCCGCAAAACCAGCGCTCGGCAATGCGGAGTAACTCCTCCCGGTGAATGAATGAAGTCAGGTACATTCTTGTCGTTTCTTCTCCGGTTAACGTTAATCAAAAAGCTGTCTTATAGCACGTTTCAAATAAAATGGGCATGCCGGTGACCGACACCCGTTTTGGGAGGCAGATTCTTCAGCAAGTCTTGTAGATTTGCCTCAAACCCGTTATATTTCGGTGGCGCGCACCTCGATCTCTCTGCCGCCTTTTTCTATTTTTTCCTTGCGAATATTGTGCGCGAAACAGGCCGAATTTCTCCGTGCGGAGACCCGGATGGGTAAAATAACAGTAACCTTCCAGCCCGAATCCACTAGCACCGAAGCGCATTCGGGCGATAAACTGATCGATGTCGCATCCTATGCCGGCATAGACATCAGTAACCTTTGCGGAGGCCAGGGCGTCTGCGGCAGATGCCGCGTCCAGATTAAACGAGGCCGGGTAACTCTGACCAAAGGTGTCATAGGAAAGCTGAGCCGCAAAGAAATCGAACAGGGTTTTACGCTTGCCTGCCAGGCGGAACTCCTCGAAGATGATATCGAGGTTTGGATTCCGCCTGAGTCGCGAACCGACATTCAAATCCAGATTTCCGATTATATCGTTGCCTTCGATGAACCTACTCCGGTGCACGGCCCTGATTACGAACCGGCGCCGATAATCAGGCCCCTTTGCGAGAAGTATTATCTCGAACTGCCCCCACCGACGATAGACGACAGTCTCTCCGATTTGGATCGTCTTTGTCGGGCACTGAGGAAAAAAACCCCCGAATTTCCATACATTAACACGCATTTTTCATGCTTGTGGGGTCTGGCCGGCCTGCTGCGCGAAAATAAATGGAAAATAACGGCAACTGTTCATTTCCGTGACGCCGACTGCCCGATGATCCGTGAAATTGAAGGCGGCAATACCACATCGAAAAATATGGGTGTTGCAATCGACGTGGGAACAACCACCATAGTGGCCCAGTTGATCGATCTGCACACCGGAGCGATCCTTGGCGCGCAGGCCAGCCATAACTCTCAGGCGCGCTATGGAGAAGATGTCATATCGCGAATGATTTTTGCCTGCGGCCACGCCGGTCTGGGGCCTCTGACCGAGGCCGTAACTTTTACGATCAACGCACTCATTGACTCACTGGTCAGGAAGAACAATTCCAAGCACAGTGACATCACCTCCATTGTGGCCGCCGGAAATACGGTCATGAGCCATTTGCTTCTTGGCCTCGAGCCGTGCAACATCCGTATCGCTCCCTATATTCCCTCGGCTACACGGTTTCCCCAGTTCCAGGCCGCCGAAGTCGGACTAAAGGCCAATCCCAAGGCCCTTTTGCATTGCATGCCCTGCGTCAGCAGCTACGTCGGCGGCGATATCACGGCAGGCGTCTACGCCTGCGGAATGCACGATCATCATGAAATCAGCGCCCTTATCGACGTCGGAACCAACGGAGAAATAGTAATCGGCAATAACGAATGGCTTGTGTGCTGCTCGTCTTCCGCGGGTCCGGCATTTGAAGGCGGAGGGATCAAATGCGGTACCAAAGCTATTCTGGGAGCCATTGAGAAGATCGCTATAGATGGGGATCGCGTTCATTACGAAACCATAGGGGGACAAAAACCCATCGGGGTTTGCGGCTCCGCAATCATCGACGGAATCGCCGAACTCCTCTCCACCGGCATAATAGACCAAAGCGGAAGGTTCACTCTTCTGGATCATCCCGGCGTACAGGTGGTCGATGATATTCCCGAATTCGTTGTCGCCCGGGCCGGGGAAACGGCCTCGGGAGAGCCGATCGTAATCACCGAAGATGACATCAGCAATCTGATCAAAAGCAAGGGCGCCGTACTTGCGGCTGTGCGGGTGCTGCTCAAGACCCTCGAGATGGATTTCGCGGACCTCGAGAGGGTCTATGTCGCCGGAGGCTTTGGGGCTCACCTCGATATCGAAAAGGCGATCTTCATCGGTCTTCTGCCCGATATCCCCAAAGACCGAGTCCGCTTTATCGGAAACAGCTCCCTTGCCGGGGCCAGGCTCGCTCTGCTCTCCACTCATGCTTTTCACAGGGCCGAAGAGATCGCAAACCGCATGACATACATAGAATTGAGCGTACATCCCGAATTCATGAACGAGTTCATCGCTGCACTCTTTCTGCCTCATACGGACGTTGAGCTTTTCCCCACCGTAACCGAGTCCCTGAGGCGAAAGCAGAACGGATTTAAGGCCGACGCAATACATCCCGATCCTGCAGTCGGCGAGAACCGGCAGTGACCTTGGCGCAGCGCAGAGGCAACCAAAAAAGATCGACCGCGGAGCTTCCGGCTAACTTTCATGGCCTCACGGCCACAACCGACAATGAAAAAATTTCTGGCCTAAAATGTTACTGGGCTTTGATTTTATGGCAATTTCCTTTTTCATATAAAAGCCGGTAAAATGAATAACCAAACTATGCCGAGGACGCTGAGGTCGCACAGAAAACGATAACTTAGGGTGATATGCTTGCCAAGATTTCAAGCAATTGCATCTTACCTCGTCACACCGTGAGACCATGAGAAAATGTGCCGATCACCCCCCTTTCGCAAAGGGGGGCAGGGGGGATTTTGAGGTTGAACGATTGAACTTTTCGAAGCAGGGGCAACATGGTGGTGTTAAGACCCCGTTGCCCTCCCGGCGCCTTGCGCGCGATGAACTTTTCAAAGCAGCTTTTCACGTCTCTTTGGGACACCCTGAAACCATGAAAAGCTGTACCTGTAGGAGCGCGCCTTGCGCGCGATGAGCTTTTCGGAACAGAACTTTTCGAAGCAGGTTTATGGAATTTGCAGCATCAAAATGATGCAAAAAAACAAGAAATTGTCGGAGACAAATCGCCGTGACCGCTCTATTTGTCCTGGTGGGCCTTTTGCTGCTCGTTTCGATCTGGGCATCTCTGGTAACCTATTCTTTTTTCTGGTACGAAAACGCATGGAACGCTCGACTTTCGCCGGATCGAGGCTCAAAACTGAGGTTGACGGCCCTTGCAGGTTTGCTTACTTCCGTTGTCAGCGTGAGCTTTATAATGGTCTCCTATCCTCTTGGCCTGTTTCCACGCCTTTGGAAGCCGAAGGAGATCGGCGCCACAGAACCGGTGATTATCCTCACACACGGGCTGTATCATAATGCAAGCGCCTGGCTGCTTTTTAGAAACAGCTTGCGGAAGGCCGGCTTCAAAAACATTTTTGTCATGAATTATAGGAGTTTTTTTACCTCCTTTGAGAAAACCATGAAAAAATTCGAAAAATTCGTCGCCAATGCGATGCAGGCGGTCCCGGACCAGCCCGTTTACCTGGTAGGCCACAGTCTTGGAGGGCTTCTATCGAGGGCGTATGCGGAAAACACGAAGGGCGGAGCGGTCCCCGCCGCCGTGATAACGATGGGGACCCCGCACCAGGGATCCAAGCTCGCAGCTTTTGGTCTGGGCAAGCTCGCCTCAAGTTTGCTCTACCGTGGACCTCTTTTTACCCAACTTGAATCCGGGCCGGGTCGGCTGCCGTGTACCGGGGTCGCCTTCTTTTCACCAGTCGATAACATGGTGCTTCCCTCTGAAGCCATGAAAGTTCCCTACCAGGGGTGGGTCTATTATCAAACCGATCCACTGAGCCACACAGCAATGCTATACTCTAAATCCATCGCAAAAAAAGTGATCGAAATCCTGCAAGCCAAAAGTTGACTTATCAGGCGCTCATATGCTAATAGACTCGCGAATTTTTTTATCGGAGGGAGAAATCGCTTTGGAACAGCGTGCCGAAGAATTTCCTGCCATAGTGCAGGAATTCGTTGTCGCCAACAGACTGGGAATCCACGCGCGCGTTGCCGCCCAAATAGCCAGAGTTGCCGGCCGGTTTAAATCGGAGATACTCATGACCAGGAGCGAGATTACCGTTAACGGCAAAAGCATTCTGGACCTGATGACCCTCATTTGCCCCTATGCAAGCAGGATACAAATCTCCGCAAAAGGTCCGGACGCAGCCGAAGCCCTCAACGCCCTGGCCGCCCTTTTCCAGACCAAGTTCGGCGAACCGTGAAGACTCTTCCTGCAGACGAAAAAATGGACTAATAAGAAGAGAATTTAGGGCTCGTCCTTTTTTCAGAAAGACCTGATTATTCATGGACAACGACTCCTCATTGACTATCAAGGGGATCGGCGCGGCGCCGGGAATCGCCATCGGGAAGGCATACCTGCTGGAGCGGGGCCGTGTCCTCGTTCCGCGTTACAGGCTCTTCGGCGATGAGGCCGTAGCCGATGAATGCAGGCGGTTCGAGGAAGCGGTCGCCAAAGCCGAGTCCGATCTGGAGGCAATCAAGAAGAGTATCAGGTCTGAATTCAAAGAACATGCCCGACTGCTCGAAGTGCAGCAGATGATTCTGAGGGACCCGTCAATCTATGACGAATCCCTGCGCTATATCGAAAAGGAGCGTTCAAACGCTCAGCTTGCCGTCATAAAATCGCTCAGGAAAGCTAGAGAGCTTTTCAGCGGTCTTAATGATGAGTACGCAAAGAGTAGAATAGCCGAGGTCAATGCGGCCGGAGACCGGGTGATTCGGATTCTGGCGGGGCAGAACCACACCAACCTGGAAGATATTCGCGAACGGGTCATAATTATCGCTCACGATCTTTCACCCGCCGACGCCATGCAGTTGCAGGCCGGACGGACGCTGGGCGTGGTTACCGAAATCGGGGGAAGTACTTCCCATACTTCGATCGTTGCGCGCTCGCTCAACATCCCGGCGGTCGTAGGGGCCGAAAACGCCGCCCGCCTCATTTCTGCGGGTGATATTCTCATCGTCGACGGTGGGAGCGGAACGATAATAATCAATCCGAGCGAAAGCGATTTAAAGTTCTATTACGAACGTCAGGACGAATTGGAGGCTTATGTCAAACAGATCAGACGGCATGCTCATTTGCCCGCTGAAACCCGCGACGCCTGCAGGGTCGGCGCTGAGGCCAATATCGAAGTACTCGAAGAAGTAGTAGCCGCCAAAGACAGTGGCGCCGAAGCCATCGGGTTGTACAGGACGGAGTTTTTTTTCATGAACCGGGTGGAACTCCCCGATGAAGAAGCTCTATACAGAGATTACCGCGATCTGGCGGAGCTGATGGCGCCATGCCGGGTCACGATCCGAACCCTGGATCTCGGCGCCGAGAAACTCGCCCCATGGTTCCCCATACTTGAAGAAACAAACCCCGCGCTTGGACTCCGCTCCATCCGCCTTTGCCTGCACTACAAGGAATTGTTCAAGACTCAGCTCCGGGCTATCCTGCGTGCCAGCGCAATCGCCGGCAACATCCGGCTCATGTTGCCCCTGGTCTCGGGGATGAGGGAAGTTTTTCAGACCAGGCGCATTTTAAGAGAGGTCCAGGCGGAGTTGTCCAGAAAACGAATCCCTTTCGATGAAAATATGCCCTTCGGAGTAATGATAGAAGTCCCGTCCGCCGTCGCCCTCGCCGATCTGCTGGCGCACGAGGTGGATTTTTTCAGCATCGGAACCAATGACCTCATCCAGTACACCATTGGAATAGACAGATCCAACGAGCACGTCGCCTATCTCTACGAACCGCTCCATCCCGGCGTCCTCAGGTTCATAAAACAGACGGTGGATGCCGGTCATCAGGCCGGAATCTCGGTCGCCCTCTGCGGAGAGATGGCCGGTGAGCCGATGTACGTTCCAATTTTGCTCGGCCTGAAAATCGATTCTTTCAGCATGAACCCGGCGTCCCTGCCGCGTGTCAAAAATCTTATAAGGCGCTCCTCGATGAAGGAATGCTGCCGGTTTGTCAATAAATTGCTCCACATGAGAACGGCACAGGAGATAAACCAGTCAGTGAGAAAAATGGTTATGAGAAAGTTCCCGGAAGAATTCCGGGTATTCGAACCGAACTGGCTCTGGAGCGGAGCCGTCCACGCAAGACACCCTTCGGGTACAAAGAAATAAGGTGCGGTGAATCGGGTATATGTCCAAAGCCAACAGCCCCGCAGAAAGAATCAAGATAGTCGGCCAGAACAAGAAAGCTTTTCACGACTTCGAAATAGGTGAGAGGTTCGAGGCCGGTATCGTTTTGCTCGGCACCGAAGTGAAATCTCTGCGCGAAGGACGCGCCAACCTGAAAGACAGCTATGCCAGGGTGAAGAGAAACGAGGTATTTCTCTTTGGCCTGCACATAAGCCCCTATACTCACGCTTCCTTCGACAACCATGATCCCGAGCGGGTAAAAAAGCTTCTCCTCCACAGATCCGAAATAAAAAGACTGCTGGGCAAAACCCAGGAGCGGGGGTTTTCACTGGTTCCTCTTAAAATTTATTTCAAAGAGGGAAGGGCAAAAGTAGAAATCGCTCTTGCCAGGGGCAAAAAGGAATACGACAAGCGGGAAAGCCTCAAGAGAAAGGAAGAAACCCGCGAGATGAACCGCCTGCGAAAACGCCACAAAGTATCCTGACCGCAGGCTTGCATAGCCTTGAGGGTTCGCAGGCATCATTCCATCTGCACGGATCTATCTTTAGTATTCTCAGTCTCGCACTATATCGAAAATTGTAACCTCGGGGGGGGCGAGGACCCGTATAGGCGGGCCCCAGGTGCCGGAACCTCTGCTTGTGTAAAGGATCGACCCTTTCGGAAGATAATAGGGTCCGTTCTGAAAGGGGTAGAATAAACCGGAGATATATCGGAACGGAAATAACTGGCCGTAATGCGTATGCCCGGAGAGCTGCAGGTCGAAAAGACCCGCAGTCCCGGCGGCCGGGTCCGGCCGATGCTTTAAAAAAAGAGTAAAGAGCCCGTTTTGAGCCTTTCCAAGGATCGCCTTCTCATCCTCCTGTAGACCGGTTGCCGGATCGTCTACCCCGACAATGTTCAAAACATTGTCCACCGTTTTCACCTCGCCGCTAAGCACGGTGAAGCCGAAAGCTCTTTCAGCCTGAAGCGACTCGGCCAGCCCGGCGTAAACCTCGTGATTGCCCGTTATGGCATACTTGCCGAGCCGGGGCCGCAATTTCCCGAACAGGGCCGGCAGAGCATCAATTCTTCTCATGTCTCCATCGACAAGATCGCCCGTGCTTACGACAATATCCGGATTCTCCGCCTCAACCTTGCGCAGGATATCGCCCATACGCTCTTCTGTAACCAGTAGCCCGAGATGCACATCGGAGATTTGCGCTATTCGCAAACGGTCGGTTCCTGCGGGGAGCTTGGCCGTCTTTACGACGATTCTCTCCACACGCACGGACCGTGCCTCAAAATATCCGTAGATGTTTATGACAAAGGCTGCACCAAGCACGCAGACCGCAGCGGTCGAACCCGTGAAAGTGGGCAAAGAAGATCCGGCGATAAGGTTTCCCGACCCGCAAATGATTCCGGCAACCCCTGTCAGCAAAAAACCCCAGAAACAATAAAAGATAAATCCCAGCCAGCTATATCCCAGAAGGGCGCTTGCCCGCGCCATCAAGTGGTGGTCGCCTCTTTCGAGCAATCTGGTCCCGACTGGCGCAAAAACCATGAAGGCCATGAACAAAATCAGCACAAGATGCACAGGCCACTTTTCAGGCAACAGGACCTTGACGCGCGAATAGACGAATGCATGCAGGAGCGAATAGATTGAGAAAAAAACTATGAGGAATCTGGTCATGTCGGGCAGATTTACACTGAATCAACCGGTCCCGCAACTCGAAAGATCTCCTCGATCGAGGTCAGTCCGGAGCAAACTTTGAGCGCGCCTGCAATATGAAGCGGCGCCATTCCCTCTTTTACGGCCTGTTCCCTGATCTTTGACAGATCGGAATCAGGCCTTATCAGGCTTCGAACGGCCGGGGTAATTGTTAGCATCTCGTATATGCCCACTCTGCCGAGATAGCCGGTTTCTCTACACTCCAGGCAGCCAACCGGCCGACACACGGGACCGGTTTGTTTGATTTCCCAGGGACTGATCAATGACTGCCAAAGCTCCTCATCCAGTGTCCCTGCTTTTCGGCAGTTGGGGCAAAGAGTCCTGGCCAGTCTTTGGGCGACTACCCCCAGCAGGGTGGCCCTCAATAGATAGTGCGGCACCCCGATATCCAGCAGCCTGATGACGGCTGAAGGAGCGTCATTGGTGTGGAGCGTCGAAAAAACGAGGTGACCTGTCAAGGCTGCCTGAATGGCCATTTCCGCTGTTTCCAGGTCCCGTACCTCACCGACCATTATAATGTCGGGGTCCTGCCGAAGAAAGGTCCGGAGGCCGCTGGCAAAATCCAGCCCAATCGCGCTATGCACTTGCATCTGGTTGAATCTGGGCTCGACCATCTCGACCGGATCTTCGACCGTGCAAACGTTTACTTCCGGTTTGGCAAGGTATTTCAAGGTTGAGTAAAGTGTGGTCGTCTTCCCGGACCCGGTCGGCCCGGTAACGAGCACAATGCCGTAAGCAGAGCTTACCATCTTTTTCCATTGCACAAGTTCTCGCTCTGAAAACCCCAGTTCCTCGAAACTCCTCACGGTTACTTCCGGGTCGAAAACCCGCATGACAAGCTTTTCACCAAAAACCGAGGGCATTGTGGAAAGGCGCAGTTCGATCTCTGATCCCGCGGGACCCCTTGTCTTGATCCGGCCGTCCTGCGGACGCCGTTTCTCTGCAAGGTCCATTCTGCCAAGCACTTTCAAGCGGCTGATCACCGCGCTCATTACGACCGTTGGCAATTGATAGACGGGGTGAAGGACCCCGTCGATCCGGAAACGCACATCACTGTTGTCCCGGCGCGGTTCAAGGTGAATATCGCTGGCCCTCTGTTCGAACGCATACTGAAGCAGCCAGTCAACAATGTTGACCACGTAACGGTCATTTGCGTCCAGTTTTCCCGCTCGCCCGAGTTCCAACATCTGTTCGAGATTCATGCTCGCGCCCAGCCCGGCGCCGGCCGCCTTTCCGAAAGCCCTCCTCACGGAGTCGGTGAGCGCGTAGAATTCAATGAGGTATCGGCTTATGTCATTCGGGTTGGCAAGCACTCTCCAAATCTTTTTCCGAAGCATACGCTCCAGTTCCTCTTCCCATTCGGTATCGAAAGGATCGGCTGTGGCAATGACGATCTTATCGGCCGTCACTTCAACGGGCAGGATTTTGTAGCGCGATGCGTAGGCATATGAGACAAGCCCCGTGACGGCCCTCACATCAACCTTCAGAGGATCGATCCTCAGGTAGTTCAGACCGGTCTTTCTAGCCAGCCAGGCCACGAGGAATTCAGTCGAAACCGGCTCATGAGGAGGGGTGGCTCTGTTCAGTCCGGCCTCAGCTATCGTTGTCAGCGGATGCTCGCTGGCAGCCGAATCTTCCGGCGTCGGCCTGTCGAGGATTTTTTTCGCGTCCCTCTGAGCAACGACCCCGTCGAGGACCAAACTGTGCAAGATGCTCCCAAGACTCAGTTCAATTCCCTGTACCCTCTGCGTTGCTTTTGCCTCCATCGCCACCGCGTCTCTCCCCACGTCCTGCTCGACTCCGAAGTAATATGACACCCCGAGGGGGCGTAATCCCACTTTCTCTTGCTTGTTAATCGGCAAATCTGCGGAAAACTC
Organism: uncultured delta proteobacterium; assembly: GCA_963805125.1. Classification (GTDB taxonomy): domain Bacteria; phylum Desulfobacterota; class Syntrophobacteria; order Syntrophobacterales; family Syntrophobacteraceae; genus SbD1. The sequence continues at coordinate 334,198 of CAWDTD010000009.1, forward strand.
GCCCGTTTTTCTGCCGCAGGGAGGGCGCATCGAGGTGAAAATACCTGCAAACTCCATGAATACGGGCTGAAAATAAAAAAGCCGCCCGAAGGCGGCCATGGTGGTGATAGGCGGGGTCTCCCGATCGGACTGGCGCCCATCCGCAGACCCCGGATAAGATCTAATTATCGAAGCCGAACCTGTCTATCAGCTTCTCGTAGAGATGTTTTCCCAGAAAAGTCCTGAGCTTCCGACTCTGCCGGCACCTGGATTCGTATTCCAGCCAAAAGTCATCGAACCCATCCGGTCCTGGGTCCGAACCTGAAAAAATCTCCTTGAATTCATCCTGCCTGGCGTAATAGTCCTTGAACATCTCACAGCCGGAAGCATCCAAAATAAGCATGAACAGAACATCGGAGGGCGTGACAGCGCCTTCTTCGGGAGGGACGGCTACATAGACGTCTATTTCTTTGCCGGGCCGGCTGATCTGGCATCTATAGCGGTCCAGATCCGTCTTCGGACGAGCGCGGCCGGATTTGGGCCCATTCACCTTCATCAACTGCATGGAGATGCCATACTGGCTCATAAATGTCTGAATCAAGGCGTTTTGCATATTTACCTCCGAAAAACCTTGAGTCCGCATATACACTCCCCCGCTGTTGCAAAGTTAATGAGACGAGCGGTATTTAGGTGAATGAATACAATGGCCGAGAACAAATTTATATGGGGTGAACAATGTATTTGCTCAAATAAACGATGTATTTCCCTGGTAGGGAAATACACCTTGCGAGCGCCGCGGTATTGTTGTGTTCCGTGCTCTGCGTATCGGGGAAGAGTTCGGTTCCGGTCGCTGTCGCCTGAGTAATTCGGTCCATGCCTTTCAAAATAAGACGGGAAAGTAAAAATGCCCCGCGGACCCGGGCGCCCGACCGTATCTGCCTGCTCATTCCCTATGATGGTCAAACGACCGTCCCGAAGCAAATACGAAAGTATTTGCACCTCCAGCCTGGAGACAGGGTCGATTTCGTCGTTGACGACAGGGGCAAAGTCATCCTTGAGCCAGCCACCCTGGACGTAAAAGAGCTCGAGGGAATTCTTCACAGACCGGGGATGAAAGCCGTTCCCACCGAAGAAATGAAAAAGCAAATAAAACGACGGACGGTTCAGGGGCGGATGATAACCAATGAGGCGCCTCGACACAACTGTGCTCGTCAGATACGACTTGTTGAGAACGTCTTGAAGCGTCCAGGAGCGTTATCCCGACTAGCTCCTGGGCCTCATACGAAGGTGCGCTCAAGTGAGTGCCAAAGGATGTTAAAAAGCGTGGAGAGTGGGGGGACAAGTGCCCCATAAGCGCTTAAATAAAGATGAGCAACTGAAGGAAAAAAGATCGTCATTCCGGTAAAAAAAGATCGTCATTCCGGCGAACCCTGCCCCGGAAATGCTTTGATCCGGGGGCCGGAATCCAGTCCACGCGCCGTCATTCCGGCGAACCCTGCCCCGGAAATGCTTTGATCCGGGGGCCGGAATCCAGTCCACGCGCCGTCATTCCGGCGGAAGCCCATTGCCGTCAACTTAAGGCAGATGTTCTTAAGTGGCCTCGGTTTCCGAGGTTTGCCACACTGTATTACCGGCGGGGTGGCCCGGATAATCATGCCCCCCTTTCCTAAAGGGGGGCCTCCTATTTCCCCCCTTTTCTAAAGGGGGGCAGGGGGGATTTTACCGGGCGCGAGGCGCTGCAGGTCTGGCGATAAGCTGCCGAAAACAGGGAGGTGCTAATGGAGCGGAAGGTCTTTGATCTCCGGGGCCATACCTCGCGGAGCGTGGACAACAAACTTAAATCCCGTGCCACCCCCAAAAGTCCCTGCCAACCTGTAGTCTCTTAGGTTGACGGCAATGGGCCGAAGCCGGAATCCAGCGTTCTTGGTTTTCATTGTAAAATCAATAGAAAGGCACTGGACTCCGGCGCCTGTTCCGGACCCCGGATAAAGCCCGCTTCCGGGGCAGGCTCTGATCCGGGGCCTGCCCCGGACCTGATCCGGGGTTCGCCGGAGTGACGTGTGTGTCAGCAATCATTCTCAGGCTTGAATTATGTCTCGAACTTTTAACTCAGGACACTAGACCCGGACAGTCGAAAGTTCTCCGGGAAACCGTAAGCGGCAAGCTGATAAGTTGTTGGAGTCGATAAGAATCCGTTGGAAGGGAACCAGCCATGAAATCATTCTCAGAGGCGGAAAAAGAAACTATTAAGGCAGAAATTAAAGATCGGTTCAATCAACTGGTCTACGCAATAAACCGACTGGATGCCGGCGCAGGGAGCAGGGAGGAGTGCAGGGAGCAGGAATGAGTGAGCAGGAAAGCTTTTTTCCAGTTCTCTTTTCACTTGGGACCGGTGATCCGCTCGAACGGGAAGGGATAATTACGGCTAAAGTCAGTAATCAGTAAAAGGAATAACGGATTATCCGCTGTTCCAGATTACAGCTTTGACCCTGTCCTTGCAACTACCTTGGCTCGACCCCTTTCCCAACCCACCCCTTTCCGGCTCCTTTCCAACGTTCCACTACTGGCCCCCTTTTTCCTCTCGGTTGAAATCGCGACAGGTGCGCTGAACAGATAGTACGATGTGCTAGCGCCGGGGATGAGCGGTGCCGGCCATGGCCGCCTCTTCGAGATCCAGCAGGGCGCGCTTCCGCTCCAGCCCTCCCGCATACCCGGTCAGGGCTCCTCCACTGCCGATCACCCGATGACAGGGCACGATTACCGAAACAGCGTTTCGCCCCACCGCGGCCCCGACTGCGCGCACGGCGTTTTTCCTCTTGATCCGGCCGGCCAGTTCCCTGTAGCTCACCGTACTGCCGAGGGGGATCTCCAAGAGGGCGTTCCAGACCTTCATCTGAAAAGGGGTGCCCTGGAGGTGAAGCGGGATGACGAACTGTCGGCGCCTGCCGGCGAAGTATTCGTGCAGTTGAAGGCAGACGTCCTGGAAGATTCCCAAATCGGGCTCGGGTCGCCAGCCGAGACCGGGCGTGGGCACGGGTTCATACTTCTGGCCGGAGAAGTAAGCTCCGGTGAGGTGAGAACCGTCCGAGACGAGGAGGATCTGTCCAAGGGGGCTATCGAAGGTAGTATATCTATTCATCTTATCATCCTTTAAGGCTTGTCCAGAGGTGCATTGCGGCATAGGCCCGCCAGGGCCTCCACTTCTCTGCCGCTGCCAGCACCCTGGCTGGACTCGTTTCATTCATGGCTTTCATCACGCCGTAATCCGTGTGGGGAAAAGCGTCGGGCCAGGCGAGCGCGCGCATCGCCACGTATTGAGCGGTCCAGACTCCAACGCCCGGAAGGTTCATAAGAGCCCTCAGAGTCTCCTCGACGTCACCGCTGGGCTCAAGACAGAGATCGCCGTCCTCGACCGCCCGGGCCAGTGCTATGAGGGATTGCGCCCTTCGGGAGACGATGCCCAGTTCGGCGATCTTTGAGACGCTGCACTCAGCGATTGTTCGCGGCCTCGGGAAGAGGCGGCGGACCTCCTGAAAGGGGGTTTGGACCTGCTCTCCGAGAGCCTCGGCGAAGCGGCCGGCTACGGTAGTCGCCGCCTTGACCGTAATCTGCTGCCCCAGGATCGCGCGCACCGCGGTCTCGAAACCGTCAAAGGCCCCTGGGACTCTCAAACCCGGCCTATCTTGTGCAAGGCCTCCCAGCACAGAGGCAATCTCAATCGGGTGGGCGGAAAGGTCAAAAAGGCGCTTTACGCCCACAAGGATTTGAGGGATCACGCTAACCAGTGCCCCGTCCAGACGGACCACGAGGGTGGGGCTACGATGGTTACGGAAGACCTCGATCCAGCCGCAGTGGGGACGCCCTCCAGCCTGCACGCCCACGCTTCTTCGATAGCGCCCTTCCGTGATCGACTCCACTCCTTCGATGGCCCGTGTCCCCAGGAATGCGATCAGCTCTTCCCATGCCAAAGGAGGCCGGTAGCCGAGCTGCAGCGTGATTGCGTCCGATCCTTCGCTGTCGCCCGCTTTTCGACGAAGGCCGGTAGGACACATTCGGTAATGTTCCTTCATGAGTGCGTTGAATCGCCTGAGGCTCGAAAAGCCACTCGCCATTGCCACATCGGTGATCGAAAGGCTTGTGTCGGTGAGCAGCCGCTTTGCCAAAAGAAGCCGGTGGGTTTGAGCGAACCTGACGGGTGAAGCCCCGAGTTCAGTCCGGAAGACCCGCCGCAAATGCCGGTCCGTCACACCCAGCCGATCCGCCAATCCGGAGAGCCTCAATCCGTCCTGGATGCCGTCTTCGATGAGGCTCGCAGCCCGGTGGGCAAGCCGAGCATTCGCCTCTATGCTTGAATTACCCGGTGCAAGCTCAGGGCGGCATCTGAGGCATGGCCTGAAACCAGCCGATTCGGCCGCCGCCGCACTCGCGAAAAACGAGCAGCTCTGACGTCTCGGCGTTTTCACGGGGCAAACGGGCCGGCAGTAGATGCCGGTCGTCGCCACGCCGGCAAAGAAGCAGCCGTCGAACCGCGCATCACGGGTAAGCAGAGCCTGATAGCATATGTCCGGATCAAGTTTCATGAATATAAGTATAGCGGCTTGCGAAACAGACTTCTCGCCGTTTTCGGACATGGCAGTAAAAAAAACCACAGAGGCAGAGAGACCGCAGACAAAAACAACAACTTAGATAAAAATATTTATGAAACTTCAGGAAGCCTGCCACTGTACGTAGAGTTTCCCTTTTTCCAGCCGAACGACCGTGCTCAGCGGTGCGTGAGACGCGTCCGCTGAAGCACGAGGCTAGGTGAGCACTGATTTGCGCTGGGGCGTCGCGCCCTCGCCCAACATTATCTTTCGCCCTACGGGTTGCCGACCAGCATCTGTAACAGCCGGTTGAAATCGGCCTTGGCCGTCTTGATGAATACGCCGCAGTACCCCTTGCCACCGATCGCAACTGAATACTCGCCGCCCGAATACGCCCAACCTTGCTGTGGCACCCAAGGCATGCTCCTCAATTTCGAGAATGCCCCGGCCAGAGTGTGGAAGTGGGAGTATTGGGCCGAGCTTGGCCTCCAACCCTTACCGGAACGCTTCGCCGGCCTTGAACCCGAATAGTTTCAAGATTTTCGCCATCGGGCAGAACCCTGTGAACGACGATTGAGTAAGGTTTGCACCAACCAAGGCGGTGAACCACAGCCATTTCGGGGAATGGATTTGAGAGAGCAGCAGACTGATCAGGATAAAACTTCCGGCAAAACGCAACACCAGTCGGTCGATATTCATCACAATTTCCTTTCGTTCAATTCGTCAATAGTCCCGTCTATAACATCCAACTCTTCATTTTTCTTACTTCCTGCTTTTCCTATTTACGTGACGCGCTCTTTAACGGACGCTTCTTTTGCGTAACGGGCCATTCCGGTTACATCGATCACCACCACTGGTTCATCTCCGACAACCCAGGCGTCGTGCCCGTGGGGAAGGTTGCCGACATCTCCTGGTCCGAATTCGTCTTGGCTTCCATCATCCATCACCACATGCAGCCTGCCCGAGATGTGGTACTGAGTGTGCGGGGCCATGCAGCTTTTGGTCCCGACCATCGGTTTGACGCTCTCCGACCACTTCCATCCAGGCAGAAGAGTCGCTTTGCCTGAAAGTACTCCACCGATTTTTACCAACTCTGGTTTTCCTTTTGAAGAGGTCCGCACTTCATCGGGCGCCGATATGCTCTTCTTTGTCATCTTATTTTCCATTTCCATCTTTCCATCGCAGATAAATTCCGGTTAACTCCTCGAAAACCCCAACGCCACCCTTAATAATACCTCAAGTTAGTCACTAACGAATGCCGAAGCTGCGTTTTTAACCCGGATTTCACCCGAAGGACATTCTTCAGGTGCCATGGGGTCGGGCCAAACTAATTAATCATGGGTAAACCCCCGGCTCTGCCGGGCAACTCCCAAGGTTTGACATTTGCGGGAGTCGAGTCGTCATTCCGGCGGACGAGTTAGCCATCCACCCTGCGGGTAGTCCTTGAAGCGAACAAGTACTTACCGCCGCTTTGAGCGCAAGCGTTCACCACAGAGGCGGGGCGTAGTCCGGTCAAGGAAAGGACACAAAGCTGGATTTGAATACTATAACAGAGCGGATCATTGGGGCGGCGATTGAAGTGCATAAGGTATTGGGGCCGGGACTGATGGAGTCGGCCTGCGAGGAGTGTTTATGTCGAGAGTTGGCGCTGCGCGGCATTGGCGTTCAGAGGCAGTTGCCATTGCCGGTTGAATACAAAGGTCATAGTAGGGTGGAACTGTACAACCCTTTTCGATAGCGTGATCGATCCTCAAGTGCCTGGCATCAGCCGCCGGGATTTGCAGCCTGCCGATCGTTCCCGGCTACGGGCAGAACGAAAAGGGGGTCTTGCGCATAGACCCTGGCCTAGATGGAATAGCCTTCCAACGAAACATCTTCCTGTCTGATGTCGAGTTTTTCGCCCGAGGCGATTTTGAGCTGCTCTTCGACAATATCTATCCCCGTGAGGAACTCCGACACAGGATGTTCGACCTGCAGCCTCGCGTTTACTTCCATGAAGTAAAAACTGCGGTCTTCAGATCGCAGGCTGCCAAGCGCCTTGGAGCGGCTCAATGTTGCCCACCCCTTACCACCTTGTCGGCTGCCGCGGCAGGAGACAAAAGAGATACATCCCTTGTAAGCGAAACGAGTACAAGGCTAAGTGCGACAGTGTATCTTTGCTCATTGGCACCCCCTTTCTTTTTGAAGTTTCAGCTGAATCCTTTAGCTGACCGTCCTTTCCCGTGAAAAGCGGATCCGGGACCCTCAGCCTGCACATGGGGACTGCCGTAGACGTACAAAACTACGTCCTTGGGCAACCTCGCGCCCAAAATCTCCTCAATGATCGTGTCCGTGCGTCCGGCTTCAAACCTGGCGACCAGCAACATCTTTCCCCTGCCGGGATCCTCAAAGGGCTTCAGCTCCAGGATGGGCAGGTTCAGGCCACCCAAAGAGGCGTACAACTCGATCCAGGCATTCTTCTCAAGCGGCCCGTCCTTTTCGAAAATCACATAGCTGAAGGCAGGGTCCAGCCCCTGCTTTATCTTTTCGAAGGTGGCCGATTCAAGGGTGCCCTTTTGTTTTTTCACTTCGAAAGGCTGGCAAGGCCCTCCTCCATAATGGCGAGACCTCTTTCAAGTTGCTCGTCCGTTATGACCAGGGGCACTAGTGTCCGTATAACGTTGCTGTAATTTCCGCATGAAAGGATCACAAGGTCCCTCTCGTAGCAGAATTTGACCAGGGCTTTTGCTTCTGGGGCAGCCGGCTCCTTTGTCTCGCGGTCCTTTACAAGTTCGACAGCAAGCATCGGCCCAAGGCCTCGCACATCACCGACGATTTCAAAACGCTTATGAAAATCCTCGAATCTAGCCCTGATTCTGGTACCCAGCCTCTCGGCTCGTTGAAGCAAGTTTTCTTCTTCGAATATCTCGAGGACGGCAAGAGCAGCTGCGCAGCAAACAGGGTTGCCGCCGTAAGTTCCTCCCAAGCCGCCGACCTGAGGCGAATTCATAATTTCGCTGCGTCCAACCAATGCGCTCAAGGGCATTCCGGCGCCAAGACTCTTGGCGATGGTCACCAGATCGGGTTCCACGTTCCAGTGGTCTACAGCAAGCATTTTACCGGTCCGCCCCATCCCGGTCTGAATTTCGTCCGCAATGAACACTATGCCGTTATCGCGGCAAATCTTGAGGAGCTTTGGAAAATATTCGGGGGGCGGCGTATTAAAGCCGCCCTCACCCTGTATGGGTTCGATTATCAGGGCGGCCGTGCTCTCGGCCGCCACATTGCCGATGAAAAATTCATTAAGGTAGTCGGCGCAACAGGTATCGCAGCCCGGATACTTAAGGCCGAAGGGACATCGATAGCAATAAGCGTATGGCATCCTATACACGCCGGACATAAACGGTCCGAACCCAGCTTTGTACGGCATTACCTTGCTGGTAAGCGTCATCGCGAGGTAGGTCCGCCATGGAAGGCATTGGCAAAGGTGATGACGCTGTGCCTTTTGGTGAAATGCCTGGCAACCTTGACCGCATTTTCGACCGCCTCAGCCCCTCTGGAGGCGAAAATAGCCATTTTGGAGAAATCTCCCGGGACCATTCGGCAGAGCTTTTCCGCAAGTCGCCCATATCCTTCGTACATGACAACCATAAAGCAGGTATGAGTGAATTTTTCGGCCTGCTCTTTAATGGCCTCCACGACCTTCGGGTGGCTGTGCCCAACGTTCATCACGCCGATACCGCCGGAAAAGTCGATAATCTCACGACCATCGACATCGTAGATGAGCGCGCCTTTGGCGCCTTTTGCAAAAAATGGAGTCGAGCTGGCAGGACCTCGGGGTACAAATTTGTCCCTTAAATCCTTAAGACTCGCATCTTCAAAATTTTTCATGATAATGTTCCTGGTTTGATGATCGTACTCCGCTACGCTTACGGCATGAGAATGGACGCAGAGCGGGGAACCCACTGGTACAAATTCGTACCATAGATCCTCAAAAACTCCAGCGTTGAGAGTTTATAGATCAGAAAATGCAAAAGAATTGAACGAAGAAAAAAACGACAAGAAGGGTGACTCCAATATTTCTGTTAATCAACCAGCCCGCACCAGCGGGACAGAAACAGTGCGTATGTCCTCGCAACGTGCAGGACGCTTTCAATATTGACCCGCTCGTTTGCGGCATGAATGTTTTCCGCCACAGGCCCAAAGCAAGTCGGTTGACCCTTGCCGAAAAAATGGAATGCCCGAAGATCGGTGGTGCAGGTTGCCACGTACTCCTCGGCATCCTGTCCGGTAAGGGCCTTATGGCAGTCGTTTAAGGTGATGAACGCGGGTAAATCTCTACTGAGCGAATGCCCCTCAGAGCGAAATCCGTAAAACGTGACTTTAGGCCGATTTTCGGCCAGCCAAGCGTCCTGGGCCGCAGCCGTATCCAGCGTTGCAACGATTCTCTGTCTGATACGATCATAGGAAACACCGGGAAAATAGGAAAGTCTTGCATGGAATTCTGCGGTTGCCGGGACTGTGGAAGGCCAATCGCCTCCGTTGAGAATCCCGATGTTTAGATTTAGGGGATGTTCCATCGCCTGATAAGCCTGGGGAACATCTTCCCGGTTTAAATTGGTTTCCAATTCTCTCAGTGCTTTGATGAGAAGGTAGCATTTTTCAATAGCATTGGTTCCCGACTTGGCTTCCAGCACGTGAATGGGCGCACCATAAACCCCCACTTTGAACCAGAGAACGCCCACCTGGTTTGTGAGAATAAGGGGGCCGAAAGGCTCTGGGATGAGAATAGCCTCCGCATCGTAGCCATCAACCACACAGGCCAGAGCGCCATTTCCGCAACACTCTTCTTCAATGACCCCTTCAATGGTCACGGGAGCCCGCAACCCGAATCCAGCCTTTTCCACCGCATGAACCGCATAGGTCATGGCCGCCACACCGGACTTCATATCACCGGCTCCCCGCCCATATAACCAGCAATCCCGGACCTCCGGGCGAAATGGATCCCCACGCCAGAAGCTCACAGGTTCGGGGCTCACCACATCAAGGTGACCGTTGAAAAGCGCACTGCGTCCCCCCTCGGCACTGCTCTCGCGCTTGGCAACAAGATTGTAGCGATTCTCGTACCCCCAGGGGACGTGAGCAAATCCCGGGTGCTTTTCCAGTTTATCCGGATTGATGGGAATCTTTGCAGGGTCAAAGTCAAGCTTTTTCAGTTCCTGCTCCATGACCTGCAAGACCGACAATTCATTTCCCACGGTGCTGGGCTCTCGAACGAGCTGACAGGCAAAATCAAGCAGGTCGTCTTGCAAACCATCGACCGTTTCAATGATCTTACTTTCCATTTGATTCATAGGATTATACTCCTGATGAGGAAGACGTAAAACGCCATCTGTATAGTGTTAAACTGGCTGGACATCCCCTCTACTACTACAACGTATTACTCTCCTTCACCAGAATGCCCCGCGGCCTGCCGCGAAGGAGGCCCCTCTACTGGATTATTCACGAATGATCTGAGCGACGAATGGATTTAGGCCGCACTATTTAATTGCTGCCAAGACACTTATAGAATTCCCTGCATATCCAGCAGAAGTGAGTTTTCCACGATCTGCAACAGGGCTGTCAACTCTCGCCGCTTTGGCCAGCCATACAAACAATACCTCTGCTGCAGGTCGATGCTATTATGGAACATTCGGTCTAAGGCTTCCAACATAATGGAGCCGTCCACACATCTCACAAAATCTGTGAGGGATACGTTACTTCAAGTATGGTATTGCAAAAGGTCGTATCATCGAGGCTGTCCCTCCTTTGAAACGGAGACCCGCACCGAAGAATGCAAACTCATACACTTCTTCTTCCGCCAGTTCTTCGAGGTTCACCACCTCGACCATCGTGACTCCCATTACGTTGAACATGTAACAATGCACAGGCAAATAGCTATCAGGGTCCGCCGATGGTAATTGCTCAAGTGCCACATTGTCGCTACCAAGGACCATGCATTCGCCTTTTTCGCACAAGTACCGTACACCCTCAAGATTCAAACCTGGTTCATCTATTAGATATTTGTCATGGTCGGGCCATAGTCGCATGCGTCCTGTTCTCACAAGGACCACATCACCTTTCCTTAATTCAACGTTCTGTGCTTTACACGCATCTTGGAGGTCTTTCGCCCCGATACCATACGACGGTGGCAATACTTCAATCCCCTTTAATTTTGCGATGTCTAACATGACGCCACGGGCAATGATCGGCGGTTGCTTATCAACTCCACAAACATTCCAGTTACGAGAGCCTATATGTTCTGATGCCTTGTAGCCGTTCCATATCACTCCATCGATGCCAAAATGATTCAGCGCATCGATGTGTGTGCCGGTGTGTGTGTAAATCGTGAGATAATCGCCGGAATAGGAAGTGTATCGATTGACTTCGTCGGGAACGGCCATTGGATTGTCGATCACCATGCCCGCCGGAGTGTGAGTCATAGATATCTGATACGGCGGATCACCTACAAAGTCCCACGCAGGCATTCCAATGAAGTACTCCACTCCGAGATCGAACACGCGAGAGGGGTCTATCCCAGTCAATGCCTGTGTGCGAGACTCTGGCGTAATTTCATTCAAACGTCCGATCTCGTCATCTGGACCGTAAGGACTCTTTGATACCTCAAATTTCATTTTCTCTTCTCCTTTTTTTGCATTGGTTAACAGAAAGCCAAAGTGAATTCCTATCTATTAATTGTTCCTGATACTATGGTCCCTGTCTGTTTGTCACCAACTGCGCGCGTGCAGCTTTTCCTCTCTCTGACGAATTTGTGGCATAATATCAGATAGTTGAGACAAATGCAGTATCATTCTTTGGCATGCTCACGCATAATCCAGGGTGAAATCCCTGATGAGGCGCAAAACCTGAGAATAAAGTTGCTCCGCTTTCCGCATATGCCAGAACGATTTCGACTGTGCGCTCCGGTTCCCTGATAACCTCTTGTATTCATTTGCCTGCCGCTCGGCCCTTTCGTGAAGGCGGACCCGGCGCCTGATCCGGTATAAAGTCATGAACTCATCCTCTAGAATAATTATCTTCGACAAAGTGCAGAGTTGCGAGGGAAATACAATCCGGTCGATACAGTAAATTCCTGGTAGGGTTGCCTGTATTTCGAGGCCTGGATAGGCTGTATTAACCTACTACGTACCGAGTGATCGGAGGAGGTTGCCAAATAGGGATCTGACAAAGGTGTTCCCTGCATGAAGAATACATTGCCACCCGCCATCAGGATAGATTGTTTTACTGAGCGCTGTTTGGCCATGAGCCTCTCCTGCGGTTCATACCCCAAGCAGGCCCTTAAAATAAAAGTCCCGGGGTGCAGATAACAGGTCAAACTGATTAGGGCGCTTTCTTTTTCGGAAAGACTTGATACTTTCCGGTTCTTCTAATCGGGAAGTGCCCCCTTCTTGTTCTTGCAAGCTGTTCTACCAGTTCTCGCCCGGCAGCTCGAAGTACGCCTGTGGATGGCCACAGGCCGGGCACGTCTGCGGGGCTTCTTTGTGTGAGTGCAGATAGCCGCAGTTGCGGCAGCGCCAGATGCTGTCTTCGTTACGCTTGAAGACCCTGCCACTCTCCAGATTGGCCAACAGGTCGCGATAACGTTTTTCGTGCTGCTTCTCGGCCACGGAGATGAAACCCCATACCCCGGCGATCTGAGAAAAACCCTCCTCTTTGCCAATGGCAGCGAAGCAGGGATAAAGGTCGCTGTGCTCCTCATGCCCTCCCATCGCGGCAGCAAGCAGGTTTTCATCTGTAGTGCCGATTTTCCCCGCTGGAAAAGAGGCCATAATCTTTAAATCGCCACCCTCAAGGAACTTGAAAAAACGCTCGGCATGCTCCTTCTCCTGGTTGGAGGTCTCCTCGAAGATATCGGCAATCTGCACATATCCCTCTTTTCCCGCCACACCTGCAAAGTAGGTGTAGCGGTTACGCGCCTGACTTTCACCGGCAAACGACTTCAACAGATTCTGTTCAGTTTTGGTTCCTTTGAGACTGCGCATAAAAATCTTCTCCTTGATGAGTACTGATGATGGGGCTGCCTCCATGCGCAGCCCCTAGCCTGAATAATGCCTTAACTTGACCACCAACGAATCCCGATGTGCATTTCGGGATTGGATTCTGTCCAAAAAAACATCTTAAACAACCCCAAAGCCCGCAAAACCATACAGTCTCGCAATCAACCATGCAAGTGGTACGCGAATGAGGCCGGTTTTGCCAGTTTCAGGACACACTTTGCAACACCCCTGTTCAAGGGACAGCAGCAGACATCACAAAAAGGGCACTGGGTTTACTCCCACAAAGATTGGCTAATACCGGAGCTCGAATTATCGGAACGGTGTATGACGAAATCATTCTCGAAGTTTCTGATAGGATGGCAGGGGAAGCTGCTGCAATTCTCAAGGAGACCATGGTTCAGGCAGGCAAAGCTTATCTTGCCAAAGTTCCGATTGAGGTGGAAGTTACGATTGGGGAGACATGGGCAGAAAAGTAGACAAAGCAGGTCAGTCGGGATAAACCGTCCATCTATTTCCTAAATACCTTAAACTCATGTCCACACGCTCCACACCTCTTCTCAGAAGAAACTTTGGGGGATTTCCCCAGGGCAAGCAAATAGGCCCTAAACCATTTTGGGACTGAGGTGGCCAAGTCTGCCGCATAATCTCAGTTAATTTGCTTGGTCGGGGATAAAAAATTTTCCAATCTGACCAGCATCTGAGCTTCCCTTGACTCAAGGCGCTGGGGCCTTAACATGGCAATAGCCGACCTTAAATCTAAGATATCACGAAGGCGGAAAGTCTAAGCACCGCTGAACTATGTGCGCCTATTGGCGCGAGGAGAGTTTATGGAAGAAAAAAAGACCTACTTGCGGAAAATGGCGGAACGGTTGGAGCAACTCCATGCCAAGGTGGCGGAATTGAAGGCCAAAGCCGCCAAAGCCGGTGGAGAAGCTAAAGGGGAGATCGATAAAAAAGCGGCCGAGTTGACCGCTAAGCAGCAGGAGGCCGGGCAGAAGCTCCAGGAACTTAAGGAATCGGGCGCGGAAAAATGGGATTCTCTCAAGGGCCGGGCGGAAAAGGCCCAGCATAACCTTGAGGAAGCCGTAGCCAAGACCGTCGCGAAATTTAAAAAATAAGATTTTCTAGTCTCGCAGTTTCTTTGCTTGTACCGCTTATCGTTTTAAACTGGCTCTGATCAATATTTCCGAGAAACTGAACGGCCTTGACGCTCGAATAGTCCAAACACAGCACGATGAGATAATAGTCGAGGCCAGAGACGTGATAGCGGACCAGGTGCAGGCGATTGTGAAAGAGTCAATGGAAGAGGCATTGGAGCGGATTGTCCCAGAGGTCCCCTTTGTCGTGGAACCCAGAGTGGCAGATTCGTGGGGATTAGATCCACCGGTATGGCCTATACCGCCAGCATAGGGGTGAAAATATAGTGATGCTCTTTAACACCGAGCAATATATTGAAACATGTCAATTTTAAGAGGGGGCCATTCCCGTTTCGGCACCCATCTTTGTCTGCTACGCGTCAATCATTTCAACACAGATATATCTCGGGTCTCCTGTCCTTCAGGAGATGATTATGTGTGTTCAGATTCTTGTCGTCCGCCAGCGAGACTTCTACCTCCACTACAGCAATTTGAGCTTGGTCAGGGGGAGCGCGGTGAAGTATTTCGCCTCTTGGCGATGTTATCTGGCTTTTTCCGATAAAATGCAGAGAATGCCCCCCTCTGTCTTCTGTCCCGATGCGATTAGCAGTGACGGCGAAGACCCTGTTCTCGAGGCACCTTGTCAGCATGCAATCAGGGCAGTTAGGAAGAACGAGATTAGAAGGGTGAGCTATGATCTGGGCTCCTTTGAGCGCAAGCGTGCGCGCACTTTCCGGGAAGTACCAGTCGAAGCATATCATGATGCCGATCCTGCCGAGCCTTGTCTCAAATACATGGAACCCCAGGTCCCCTGGAACGAAGAACAACTTCTCCCTGTCATACAAATGCACTTTTCTGTATGATCCGATCGACCCATCGTGCCCGACCATGGCCGCAGAATTATAGACGTTATCGCCCGCCGTTTCCACAAACCCATAGATTACAAAGCATCGTTCCTGCGACGTAAATGATTTAATCCGCTCATATGTGTATCCGCTCAGGAAAGGTTCGGCCAAATCCCGCACCTCTTTTGCTTCAACAAAATTGTATCCCGTTGCGAAGAGTTCCGGTAAGACGTACAAATCAGCCTTGACTCCTTGCATCATGGTCAGGCATTGTTCCACATTCTGCTGCTTTGCCCCGAAAGCTGGATCGTTCTGTACGAGTGCGACTTTTATCATCTCTGTTTCCGATTGAAAACCATCGTCTCCGAATAATGCATCAACCTGACTACCAACGAATCTCGAAGGGCATTTTGGGTTCGTCCACCGACCTAAAAACCTCTCAGGACACCTTGCAGGCCCATGGAATCTTCCCATATACGAATCAAAAACGCAAGTGAAAGGACGCAATCAAGTCTAATCGAAGCCGACGAGGTGCCAGGATGAGATATTCATGATGGCATGTTAGAAGTAACGGCATCTATTATGGGTTGTGCGCCTTACGAATTCTTGTAATCGTTCACCGGGGTTGAATTCCGATTAGTTTTTTCCTTGCGTTCGAGATCAAAATGAGCTGTTCCATCATGCATGGAAAACGCATTCACTTTCAGAAACCGAACTTTTTCAACGGCGTACATTGCTCTTGTCCGGCAGATGATCGCCGAGCACCCGGAGGAAGGGCGGTGCGCCCTGTCGAGGCGACTTTGTCTTGCATGGAACTGGATCCAGCCAAACGGCCAACCCAAGGACATGATCTGCCGAGGGCTCTTGCTGGATCTGGAACGAAAGGGCGCCATCGAGCTTCCACCAAGGAAACTCATTCCTTTCAAGAACCCTTTCCTTCACAGAAGCCCGCCGGAGCGGATGGAGATCGACCGCAGTCCCATCGAGAAGCCTTTGCGCAAGCTTTTTCCCATTTCGATTCACCAGGTGAGAAGAAGCCCCCTGGAAAAGCTGTTCAACAGCCTTATCGAGGAGCACCATTATCTGGGGTACTCTCAGCCCGTTGGAGAGCACCTCAAGTACATGGCTTTTTCCGGGGACCGGGTGGTGGCATGCCTTGCCTTCTGCTCCGCGGCATGGCATCTTGGGCCACGGGATCATTTCATCGGCTGGACACCAAACCTCAGGGAAAAGAATCGCCATTTACTTGCCTACAATACCCGCTTTTTGATTCCGCCATGGGTCCGGTCTGCGCATCTTGCCTCGCATCTTTTGGCCCGATGCTTGAGGCGGCTTTCAAAAGACTGGGAAACGCTCTATTCTCATCCAGTCCACTGGGCTGAAACCTTTGTGGACACCGAGCGATTTAAAGGGACCTGCTACCAAGCCTCCAACTGGATATTCCTTGGGAAAACCACCGGTAGAGGAAAATTGGATCAGACCGGTAAACCAAACCGCTCCATCAAGGATGTCTATGGCTACCCGCTTATCCGGCAGTTTCGGGAAAGGCTGTGCAATGGATGAGCCCGAAGCCGAGCGGCTCTATGATTCCTGGAAAGATCCCACCGTTGGGAAGCTCCTTGAACTCGATCAGCAGAACAAAACTCTCAAAGCAAAGATTGCCGCTCTTTCCACTGATTCCACAAATTCCTCCAAACCTCCCTCATCAGACGGCCCCCGGGTGAAAAAAGAGAAGAAACGATTGAGCCGCCGAAAACGGGGAGGCAAGATCGGGCACAAAGGCAAGAAGCGCGCCCTTCTTCCGGAAGACGAGATGGATCACATTTTAAATATTTATCCCCGGACCTGTGAGAAATGCTGCAAAACTTTGACGCCCGATGAATCCGAAGAACCGTCCAAGCCCCTGAGACACCAGGTGTTTGATCTGCCCGAAATCATCGCTGTAAGCACCTGGAGTTCCCGAGGGGTGTACCCGTCATCCGTTCCGAAAATCCGGCACCTTTCGCCCTCGTCCCGAATTCCGCCCTTTATAGTCTCAACAAAACCCTGATACTTTTTGGATTTTCAATCATGGAGGTAACACCACAGGTATGCAAGCTTCTATCGAATCTATCGAAGCATTGTCAGGGTATCTTCCCAAAATCTGAACTTTTACGTTCGCCCCAAAAAAATTGCCTTATGACTCGAAAACATTGAGGATCATCGCTCCCTGATCCCCAAGGTACAGGGAGGACTGTACGCAGAATACGAAGGACCCCAAAAATCGTTAAGCGCGGCATAGCGGTGAAACGCCTGCCGGTTGGTAAGGGGCGGATTCAGGACGTAGCGGGGAGGCGCCTGGCTGAATTTGGCGGCATCGGGGTAGTTGGCCGGGGGCGGAGGCTCGAATATGGCAACGTAGAGGCATTTTTGGCGAAGAATGCAGGCGGCGCAGTCCGTTCTTGGGACCGCACAGACAACCCGCCGAAAGGCGCTGCCGAAAGCTCCCCTGAACACGGCCCCCTTATATGGCGGCAGCACCATCAGGCTGCTGACTTTGATCGTGAATCTGAATCTCTCGAACGGGAAAAGCATCCGCTTCTCCAACCTGCGACATGTGCCATGTCACCTTCCGAGATTCAGTGCAGACACCCGGATATGAATATCTTCAAGTGTGCGTTCGCCCGGGTTGCGGGAATGTTAGATAATATCTTTATTTGTCACGGTTCGCAAACAGCATTTGCGGGATTTAGCGGTGTGTCGAAAAAGTGTCTCTCTGTCCTCTTTTGTGACCACGGACGAGGGCGATTCCCCGATAATCTTTTGATACCGTCTCTGGATCGAACATTCTCTTTCACCCACACAGACGCAGTTGCCGGCTCGATCCGCCAGAAACTGGATCTCTATATGCCCGGGGGCGGCGATCAGTTTCTCGATATAGCTCTCCGGATGGCTGAACGCCATCAGGCCGATTCGCGACATCCGCTCGAAGGCCCCCTTTGCCTGCCCGTCCTCCCTGATCTGTTCTATCCCTTTCCCGCCTCCTCCTTTGTCGTGTTTCAAAACAAGTGGATACCCATGCTCCGAAGCAAAACGGATTATATCGTCCGCATTTTTTGTGATCTCGACGGTTCCCGGTACGACAGGGACCCCCGCATCTATGGCGATCCTTCCTCATTAGCACTTGGAATCGATCTCAGCCGGTACGGAAGGCGGCGGTCCCACCCAGGTTGCACCAGAGGAGACCACCGCCGAGATAAGAAAGATTCCTGTCAGGCTCGGAGTAAACGGCAAATGTCTTGATACCGGGCTTCCGGCATGTCTTCATTACCCTGACCACGATCTAGCCACGGTTTGCTGTCAACAGTTTCTTAATCACCGACACTTGCTTCCTTCTCCGGTTTGAAACATTGTCTTCCAGGACCCCGCGATCGAAGGCGAAAAAGCCCTGGCCCTCCCTAAGTCCTATGGTCTATGTTTCCAAAACGATCATAGGGCTGTTGATCTCCATTTCATCCCATTCCTTGACGAGTATGTTCTTCACAATCCCGTTGTTAGCGGAGGTAACGGAGAGCTCGGCTTTCATGCAGTTGATTACGGCAACTTCCTGCCCCTTGGCTACCTTTTCACCCTTGTTTACGACGACGCGCGCCACAAGGCCAGGCATATGGGCTTTTACGATAACTTCCATTATTAGATCCTCCCTTTTCAGACTTTGCTCCCAGGGTCGCTCAATTTCTTCATTGGAATCCCCAACCGTACGAATTCCGCCTTGACCGTTCTAACCACCTCCACGGCATTGGGCGAATCTCCGTGACAGCAGATCGTGTCGGCATCGGCATTTATTCGCTTCCCGCTTATCGTGGTGATCTGTTTGTCACGGGCGACCATCACCGCCCTTTCGGCCACTTCTTCGGGGGACCTTGCCTTCTTAGTGCGCTCAAGCACCCAGTTCCCCTCTTCGTCATAGCTGAGGTCAATAAGGATTTCGGCACACATCTTAAGTCCGAGTTCCTTACCCCGCTGCCATATCAGCGTGCCCCTGGGAATCATGATGAACAGTTGACGGTTGAATGACGCTACTGCGTCCAGATACGCCTCGGCGTATTTCTCCTCCTCAGAAACCATCCGATACAGTATCCCATGTGGTTTAACGTGCTGCATCGTCATGCCTTGCACCTTCAAAATGGCATCGAGCGCCCCAAGCTGAAACAGAGTATCACTTTTCAATTCTTCGGGCGTAATATCGAGCCTCCTGCGCCCGAAACCGCGGATATCATCGAGGCCGGTGTGGGCACCCACGGCGACGTCATACTGTTTGGCCAACTGGACAGTGGAGTTCATGACAAGAGGGTCGCCAGCGTGGAAACCACAGGCCACGTTGGCCGAAGTGATATATTTCATGACCTCTTCATCATTGCCCAGCTTGTATCTGCCGTAGCTTTCTCCCATGTCTACATTCAGGTCCATTGCATCCACCTCTTTCCGGAAATCAGGACAAAGACTTCGCGGACAACCATTCCCTCTGTTCTTTGCGCGCCTGAACAGCTTGCTCGGGCGTACAATAAGCGAACTTGAAGAAATCACGTCCGGGCGTTCCCTGCCCTATTTTCCAAAGGTCCGCATAGATAACCTGCAGAGCTACCATATATCCGCCAAGGGTCGGCCCATCTGCGATCAGTAGAATAGGTGTGTTTCCGCATATGTTGAGAGCACCTCGAATGGCATAGGCCTGATCGAGTACATTTGACGGGTGGCTCCCCGCAACTCCACCATCTTTTCTTGCAAAGGCAAGGTCTTTTGCCTCAGCCACCCGATAGGCCGATCGATTGGAATTTAGCTGAACTTTGAAGGAATTGGAGAACAGATAATCCATTCCCTTCTCGGTCAGATAATCGGGGCAAGAGTTCGGACCTGGGATTGACCGCAGAACCCATTCGCGTGAATATTTCGGCATGGCCCCCGGTTTGACCTTTCGGCCACTTTGGAAACCACTGGACGGCTTACCGAATTTTAAAACATCGCCCGGCGCCAGCTTCCTTCCCTCGAATCCACCGTAGCTTCCGAAAAGGCAGGTCGACTTGCTGCCGAGAACAAGCGGCACATCAATTCCTCCGGCGATGCCAAGATAGGACCTGAAACCGAACTCGCCGAAATGCGAAAATTTGATCTTGTCACCCTTTTTGACCTGGACGGTTTCCCATATGGGCATGGGCTTGTCGTTCAAGGTGGGCTTCATGTCGGTCCCCGTCACGCTGATGCGCGTGTCAGCCCCAAATTCAGCCTCAAAGTATCCCCCCGCGATCTCAAGCCCCGCCTCGCCTGCCGGGTTTCCGACCAGCAGGTTTGCGAACCCCAGGGCAACATTATCGAAAGCGCCGGAAGAGGCCATCCCGTTATCCAGATAGCCTATTCTTCCCGGCCAGTCTTCAACGATTGTTTCAATTCCTCCGTTTATGATCTTCAACATCTTGTCTGCTCCTGGCTGGATCGTTTATACCCTCGGGGCAACTTTCGTTCCCGCTTCCTGTTTTGCGAGAAGCTCCTTTACCTGCTTCTGGACCTCCGCCGAGTTGTAGAAATCGAGCCAATCCTTTACGGCGAATCGGGCGGGTTTGATATCGTAGACATAGTCAGTTGCTTCGTGGACGTGTTTATAGATATCGAGCACTTCCGCTTCGGGTACCTCATGGAACCGAATCCTGTCCCCTGCCTTGAAGAAGGTGGGGCTATCCTTAAAAAGCGGGTGCTTCTGAGCGAACTGGAAAATTGGGATCGTCCTGCCGAAGAGCTGGTAGCCGCCTCCCGTCGGAGTGGGATAGACATACAGGCAGGGACCGCCGATGCCCACGGTCCCTTCCGGGGTCCAGGTTCGTGGCGGGTTGTACTTGGGCACAACGATGGCGCACCTTGGGTCAAGCGGCCAAAAAAATCCTCCACCCGGCCAGAAGCCGTTCCCGCTGTTGTACCATTCGGTGCCGCAGACCATCCGTTTGATTTCGGCAACTGAAACACCGTTGCAGAGGGCCATGTATTCGATGTTGTAGCCGTTAATCGCGTTGGGGGCCTCAGGCCTTACTTCTTTCAAGTACTTCGCCACGGCTTTCTTGGTTTCACTGTCTTCAAAAGCGATGGGCAAGGAGATGAGGCGGGAGTCGAATATGATATCCTCAACATGTGCAAGACTCTCCTCGGCTTCCTTGATTCGGGCGATCAAATCCTTAGCGGACAGGACCTCCGGATCGAAATGAAACAGGTTCGTTCGGATTCCCGGCACGGTTTCAAACAATCCTTTGATATTTTTACTTTTAACGGCTCCATTGATAGTGAGGGTCCTGAAGGAATCTATGAGGTTGAATCTTGGGTTTGCGCCGTATTCAACCTGCAGGAAACCATCTCCAGCCTGCCGGAAGAGCACCTCGGGCCTGGATTCGGTTTCGACAAGTTCATCCAGTATGACAGCATAGTTATTCTGACTCATCTTACATCTAACCTCCCGTTTGGTGGATCTGCTTGAAAGGTCCGTTCCAAACTCCTGATCTGCAGGGCCACATGTACTTTTGCTGCAATGTGTAATTTATTCTATGGCGAAGCCACGGGGGAATTTGCCCTGCTGACCAACAGCTCCAAGATGCCCGAGAGCGGCTCAATGTTGCCCGCTCTTTGCCACCTTGCCGGCTGCCGCGGCGCGAGACAAAAAAGATACATACTTTGTGAACGTGAGCGAAATGAGCGCAGGTGTAAGTGCGCTGGTCTATGTTTGCTGATAAGCACCCCCTTCCTTTTTGAAGTGTCAATTGAATTCTTTTGCTGACCATCCTTTCCCGTGAAAAGCCTGATCAGGAAGACTCTCATGCTGCATGTGAACTGCCGTAGACGTAAAAAACCATGTCCTTGGGCAACCTGGCGGCGATAATATCCTCCATGATCGTGTCCGTCCGTCCTGCTTCAAACCTGGCGACCAGCAACATCTTCCCCCTGCCGGGATCCTCGAAGGGCTTCAGCTCCAGGATGGGCAGGTTCAGCCCGCCCAAAGAAGCGTACAACCCGATCCAGGCATTCTTCTCAAGCGGCCCGTCCTTTTCGAAAATCACATAGCTGAAGGCAGGGTCCAGCCCCTGCTTTATCTTTTCGAAGGTCGCCATTCAGGGTGTCCTCTCCTCTTATTGCTTCGAAAGGCTGGCAAGGCCCTCTTCCATAATGGCGAGACCACTTTCGAGCTGCTCGTCAGTTATGACCAGGGGCATGAGTGTCCGAATGACGTTGCTGAAATTTCCGCATGAAAGGGCCACAAGGCCCCTTTCGTAGCAGAATTTGACCAGGGATTTTGCTTCCGGGGCAGCCGGCTCCTTTGTCTCGCGGTCCCTTACAAGTTCCATCGCGACCATCGGTCCCAGGCCCCGCACATCACCGACGAGTTCAAAGCGTTTCTTGAAGTCCTCAAATCTCGCCCTGACTTTAATACCCAGCTTCTCAGACCTTTGAAGCAAGTTTTCTTCTTCGAATATCTCGAGGACTGCAAGAGCAGCTTCGCAGCAAATCGGGTTGCCGCCGTAAGTCCCCCCGAGCCCACCGACCTGAGGCGAATTCATCATTTCGCTGCGTCCAACCACTGCGCCCAGGGGCATTCCGGCGCCAAGACTCTTGGCGATGGTCACCAGATCGGGTTCCACGTTCCAGTGGTTCACAGCAAACATTTTACCGGTGCGCCCCATCCCGGTCTGAATTTCGTCGGCAATGAACACTATGCCGTTATCGCGGCAAATCTTGAGAAGCTTCGGTAAATATTCCGGAGGCGGTGTGATAAAGCCCCCCTCGCCCTGTATCGGCTCGACGATCAGTGCGGCAGTACTCTCGGCCGCCACATTGCCAATGAAAAATTCCTTAAGGTAGTCTGCGCAACAGGTATCGCAGCCCGGATACTTCAGACCGAATGGACATCGATAGCAATAAGCGTATGGCATCCTGTGCACGTCGGACATGAAGGGGCCGAATCCAGCTTTGTACGGCATTACCTTGCTGGTAAGCGTCATCGCCAGGTAGGTCCGGCCGTGAAAGGCATTGGCAAAGGCAATGACGGCGTGTCTTTTAGTGTAATGCCTGGCAACCTTGACCGCATTCTCGACCGCCTCGGCGCCACAGTTAGCGAAAATGGCCAGCTTGGAGAATTCTCCAGGGACCAGACGGCAGAGCTTTTCCGCAAGCCGCACATATCCTTCGTACATCACAACCATAAAGCAGGTATGAGTGAATTTTTCGGCTTGGTCTTTTATGGCGGCGACGACCTTCGGGTGGCTGTGTCCGACGTTCATCACGCCGATACCGCCGGAAAAGTCGATAAGTTCACGGCCTTCGACATCGTAGATGAGCGCGCCCGTGGCTCTTTTTGCAAAAAATGGAGTCAAGTTGGAGGGACCCCGAGGTACAAATTTGTCCCTTATGTCCTTGAGAATCTCTTCCCTGGAACTTTTCATATGAGAACTCCTGGTTATGTTGATAAAGAATTTCGTCAGGCTCAACGAAATGAGCAATTCACATGCCATTGGAGCAGGATTTTGCGCTCAAGAGACCAGGTAAGGATTCGGAGGCCGGAAGTTTGAATTTGCCCTTGCGGCGGTGATTCACTCATGACTCTTACTTTTTTAAAATATGACCTGGAGCAAGCTTCTGTGCCGGTTGCATTACTGAATCAAACGTGTAAAATTAATTCCAACCTTGGTTTCAGGCCTTTTAGCCCTTTTTTTGATTCGCTCGTGAATCAAAACGGCCCAATCCGTGCTTTCTCAGCTTGCGAACAACCGTAGGCTGACTTATCCCCAGGTAGCGCGCCAAGTCCCTCGTCGTTCTGCAAAACGAAATCGCCCTCACCAGGGTCGTCTTTTCAGCATCCATGACAGCCCTTGGCAGACCCAGCCGGCCGTGCCCGCCATCCGGGACCCCCTGGCCGCCACTACCAGCGACTTCGATCAGGGCCTCGTCAAGAACATCCTTGTCGCTCAGGAAAACCGCCCTCTTTATCATGCTCTGCAACTCGCGAACGTTTCCCGGAAAAGAATGGGAAAGCAGAAAGTCAAAGCCGGCAGGTGAAATCTTTTTCTTCATCCCCAACGAGCGGTTATATTTATTCAGAAAGTAGCGAACCAACTCGAAAATATCTTCGGAGCGCTCGCGCAGGGGAGGAATCTGGATCGTGAAAGTGTTTAGTCTATAATAGAAGTCACGCCTGAAATGTCCCTTCGCTACCAGTTTTTCAAGGTCCTGATTGGTCGCCGCAATGACCGCGCAGTCCACTTTTATCGGCTTCAGGCTCCCAATCCGCAATACCTGGAAATCATCCAAGTATTTCAGTAACTTGGCCTGTAGGTAAAGGGGCAGATCCCCGACTTCGTCCAGAAAAAGCGTTCCTTGCTGGGCAAGTTCGAAAAGCCCTGCTTTGCCTTCTGCGCGCGCGCCGGTAAAGGCGCCTCTTTCATACCCGAAAAGCTCGGCTTCGAGCAAGCTTTCCGGAAGGGCTGCGCAGTTTATCTGGATGAAAGGTTTTTTGCAGCGTTTGCCGTTTTTGTGAATGAACTTGGCTAAAAGCCCCTTACCCGTTCCGGATTCTCCAAGCAGAAGGATATTGGAGGCGTCCAGATTGGCGAGTTTGAACGCGGCTGTTATTACTTTTCGCATACTTGCGTTTTCAGCGATGATTTCCTGCTTTTCAAGCTCTAGAACAGACAGTCCGGCGAGTTCCTCACTGTATTTTTCGCTGACCATGCGCGTCTGCTCCAGTTGATCCCGAATCAGGTTGAGCTGCGTTATATCCCGTTCGTTGACAACCACTATGGAAAGATTGCGCGCCTCGTCGAATACGGGCGTGCCGGTAACGAGGAGCGACCTTGACGTTTTGCGGATATTCTGGATGATGCTGACCTGCCGCAGGGTTTCCATGACTTCGAGGGTTACGGACCGGTCAAAGAGGCCTTCACCCATAATATCTGCAACATGCCTTCCGATAATGTCTCCGGCATCTACACCATTAAGCCTTTCGGAAGCGCTGTTTATTCTGATGACTTTTCCGTTCCCGTCACAAACCCAAATGCCGTCGGATGATGATTCAAAAACGGCTCTAAGCTCCCGGTTCAGGATCTGACAGGATTCCAACTCGCCTCGCAAATCGGTTTCCGAGGTCTTGAGGCAGCAAACTGCGCCGCGCGGTGCTCCGGCCCGGCCGATAATCGATACGTCTGCACACAGACTGAGCTCTCCATGCAATAATCGCAAATCAGAGCGACTATTCCCTGTTTGGAGACACTCCATCACATATTTGCCCAGCGCAGGCAGGATTTGTGTTATCCGGGCCTGGATAAGCGTTTCATCCACGCCGAGCAGAGCGCAAGCCACTCGATTCGAATAGGTGATAATTCCCGCTTTGTTCGTGGCGAAAATGCCGATTTGCGCATCGTCCAGAATCTCATGGTACTTGATTTTTTGCTCCATTTTGGCGTTACCCCGCACCCGGCTGACGCTTCAGGGCCAAAAACGGACTTCGTTTGTCGGGAACTTGCAGCACCTGCAACGGAAGATATTATTACACAATTACCCTAATCTGGGAAATAGCGATCCAGTCCCTTGAAAACACGAACAAAAACAGCGTCCTCCGCCTCTTTGCGCTAGGTGATATCACGGGCAATCGAAGAGGCGCCTATTATTCTCCCTGCCGCATTGAAAATGGGTGAAACAATCATATCCCAACCAAACCCGAAGTGTTTGAAGATTTGAGTGATATGCTCGAAAAGTTCTGCTGAGCAATCCTCCATAATCCTGATGTTCTCTTTCAGCTAATCGGATGTTGACCCAACCCTGACGCCTTGCCTGGAATACGCTTCACACACAGAGTGCTAACCCTGCCCTGCCACTGTGCGTAGCAAACCCTGGGAATCCCCACCAACCCGTCCCATGATATGTTGCTGTGGCTTGCCAACTTCGAAAGAGTCCAGTGAGCGGCGTTTCTGTAAACAAATGATTCGAAAAGGGCGAACATTTTGGCGCCCCATTTTTCAAGGCGGAGGAGAGATTCTTGAATTTCTGATAGAGCTTGAATGATCCTCTTTCGCTCCGCGACCGGATAGACGAGCTATACGGAGCACCCGCGTTTTGAGTGGATTAGAAATTGGGCTGGGTTAGTATTCAATTCCATTGCATTCAAACTCAATGGAAAGGAATAAGTCTGACAATTGACGTTCTTGTCCCTTGAATATGCGATCGAGCTTAGCTTCCAATGCAGTCGTAAATCGCGCTAATTCGCGTATGCTTTCACTGAGTGACAGTTCGTAATCAAGGTAACTCAGCGTGATCTGATCGAGGTTTGACTCAAATCTTTTGCCAATCGGATTTACAACCCGTTGCCTTGATCTTGGCATTCCTCCTGGCAAAATACCACAAATTCTTCCTCTTGTACTGGATTCATATGGAAAAATGACCCAGGAGAGACTGCCCCAAACACCCGATGTTTCGGACAGCTCTTCGATCTTACTACGGATGTGCTGGATAGAGTTTCGCAATTCGCGCACAATATTGGTTTTCCTGATTAGAACTTGGAAAGCAGTGGATTTACTCTTCTGGTGCCCAGGAAAACCGTTCAATAATTCTCGTAGGCGATGTAATGAGTCCACAATGGACCAAGCATCCAAATAACTGGAGACCACGTTTAAGCTGGTGCGCTGGCCTTCATCAAAGCTAATTTCGGAGAGACCTTGGTAAAGCCTGTTATAGCAAAGAAAGCACATTTCAATTGAAAGACGAACGCTTTCGAAGAACATAAGCTGTTTAGCTGGCAATCCAACCGGGAGAGACCTCAGGGGCGAGTCCGAACTTAGGCCGAAGTCCATTATTTTATCCATTGATCAGTAATCATGACTCTTTTGTGGAATTCAACTGAAGACGCTCTTCAAAAAATTACATTGCCAGAAGCTTACTGGCATGTCGCGCGTTGTATTCAAAGCAGCCGATTTTCCCCGATCCCGGTTGCAACAGGCCCTGCGCGGTAAATTCTATGGGCATGGTAGTGGACAGGGGTATCATCCATCTGGCATGGAAATGAAGCTGGAGACGCGAGACTCAACTGCTCAGGAGATCCGAACCCGAAATAATTGGTCATGCCTGGCTCGGGCGTCTCTTAGTGCCTTTTTGGCTTTCTTCCGTAATTTTTCGACCTCTGCTAGAAGCATACCGATCTGAAAATCAATCTCTTTATCTGTGATACAGTGTGGAGTAAGGTTTAACTGCTCAAGGCGAAATTCCACATATGGGGGGAATGGTAGATCTCCCGCCTTGGGCTCATTAACTCGAATTTCTAATTTACATTCCATGGATCACCTCAGAGTTAGAGAGGCATTCATGATTTGCATCGGGAGGCTCTCTTGTTGAGCCCAAAAGGTCAATGTGGGCCAAGTCACGGAAGTCTCTCCAGCTTAAGATATTACACTGACGTCGAACATAATTCAACAAGGTCGGCAAAGTTCCCCTTTTTAGGTGACGACTCAAAAATGTCCCCACAGCAGTTTCGAAAATCAATCTTCCTTGCCAACTCCTTGACTTCACAGGAGATTAACGTATGAAACGGATATCGCGGTTGTTGTGCGCAATCCGGCAAAATCCCAACAGGCTTCTCCCCCCTCACTCCTTCGGCCGGAAATTCGCATCCGCCCCGGCTGTACTCTTACTGCCGCCCCTTGCTTCAAATCTTAAGCACAGCATGTGACAAACCCGAGGCCCGAATGAAAACAGCATTGCACCCGTTGAAGAAAGGGGCTCACGCCAAAGGCCAAATAAACAATTTTGGCCCCACGCCGGACGGCGGCAAACAGGAATGTTCGCCCTTCATGGCTTGCTTTATGAGTGGTCGATGCATATGGCTGAAATCGCGCCGGCCGTGGACATTATAATAGTATTGGTTCCTTTACAAATTCTGATAATATGAGACCCCATGCTCTATGCTGCCGATTGGGCGCGGATTCGCCTCGGCGATCCCCTTTTCGTGGCCAGGCAGCCCTTCGGTTCGGGTTTAACAAGAAAAAGCCCTCCAGGGGGCCAATGGCAAGCCTGGAAAATTGCGGGGAAGGGATGGAAATTCTGGATATTTTGCGGAACTCGGAATTTTTTCAGGGGCTGTCGGAAAAGCAGCTAAGAAAGATGGAACCTTATTTCGAGCTGCAAAGGCTGGCCTCGGGCGATTTTCTTTTCCGCCAGGGAGAAAAAGCGGACAAGCTCTACCTGGTTAAAGAGGGGCTCTTAGAAGTCTTCGTCCAGGCGCGATCAGGTACTGGAAATCAGGCCGCCCTCGTGCACCTGGGGGCCGGACAGTCCATCGGAGAGATGTGCTGGGTGGATAAGGGCCGCCGTTCGGGAACTGTTCGGGCCATTTCCCCGTCGGCCGAAGTCGTCTCCATCACGTTTATTCGCTTGAACGAAATCTGCGGCAAGGACTTCAAGATCGGCTTTTTGATGATGCGCAATATTGCCGTTGACCTCTCCTTTAGACTTCGTCAACGGGACCTTGAGCTACTCTAGATTTTACCGGGAGTTCTCATGGCAAAGGTAGTGGTAATAGGTGCGGGTTTTGCCGGGCATACGGCCGCCGTTTATTTGGGTAACAGCCTGGGCCGGAACCATCAGATAACCGTAATAAATAAATTTACCTATTTTCTTTATCTGCCTTCGCTTATCTGGGTGGGGATCGGTCGGATGGACCCATCGAAGGTTCGTATACCGCTTGCGGGTGTCTACGACAAATTAAACATTCGGTTTATCCACGGAAGCGCGTCCGATATCCACGTTGACGAGAATTACCTGTTTGCGGAGCAATCCGGAGGTGGCAGGGTAAGGGTCGATTATGACTACCTGATCATTTCAACAGGACCCAGGCTCAATTATCAGGGGACCCCGGGGCTCGGTCCGGTAAACGGGCATACGCAGTCGATCTGTTGGCTCGATCACGCCGTCGAGTGTCGCGATGTCTACCTCGAGTGCGTCGAACGGATGCGGCGGGGAGAAAGGCTGAGGATCGTGGTTGGCGCGGGGCATCCCCTGACGGGGTGCCACGGTGCGGCTTTCGAATACCTGACGAACATCCATAACGACCTGCAAAGAAGAAAGGTAAGGGACAGGGCCGAACTGCTCTGGCTGTCGAATGAGCCGGCACTTGGCGACTTCGGCCTTGGTGGAATAGATCTTGCCCACCAGAAAGGGCCTCAGAACAGCGAAGAATATGTCAGGTCCATCTTCGAAGACTATGGCGTTAGATGGGAAATTCGCAAGGCAGTTAAAGAAATCGATGAGAAAAGGATTTTTTGGGAAGATTACGAAGGGACCCTCGGAGAGTCCGCCTATGATTTCGCCATGCTGATCCCACAGTTTCTGGGGCAGGAACTGAGGTATGTCAATTCGAAAGGCGAGGACGCTTCCGCCAGGATGGTCAACAAGAACGGCTTCGTGATCGTGGACGGCTATTACGGCCTCCCTTATGAAAGCCTGTCCTATATGCCCGAAGCATGGCCGGCTACCTATCAGAATCCGAATTACAGAAATATTTTCGCGGCCGGTGTGGCCTTCGCTCTCCCCGGGCCCATTTCTGAACCGCACACATCGCCGGGAGGGACCCTGATCAACGCTGTGCCGCCCCGCACGGGGATGATGTCCGGCACTATCGGCCGCATGACCGCTCTCAATGTCATCAGCCTCGTTAATGATGGCAGAATAAAGCATCAGGAGAGGCTGACCGAGATGTACGCCGCCTGCCTCGCCTCGATGAATGACTCCCTGTGGGCCGGCTCCGGTTTGTCCGTTCTGCTTTACCCGGTCGTGCCCAATTTCGTGCGATATCCTCAAAGCAACGGCAGGGATCTGTTCATAACCAGAATGGAAACAGGCCTGCACGGGGCGTGGCTAAAACGCCTGATTCAATCCACGACGCTGCATAAAATGAAATCGCGGGCCGGTTGGCGGTATATCCCTGAATAAGCTGGGGTTAAAGCGATGGATTATTCTAAGTTACTGCGTTTCCTGGGGCGTTCCCCTCTCTATCATGCCTGTTGCTTCTGCATACTGAGCGCCAGAATTCTAAAAGGCGTCTACCACAGCAAACTGCTGCCCGAGTTCAAAATCCGCTACAAGGTGGGCTATGTTATCCCCGGCGGGAATCATCCGAACACGGTTCTGAATACCCGCACCCCTCCCAAAGTAGGTGACAGGGTCCAACTGGCCCATGGGGTTTTCGAGGTGGTCGAGGTGGTCCAGCCGATGCCACCCAGGGGCGAATTTTGCTTCCTGCAGGCAACCTGCCGAAAAATAGACTAGCTCTCATCGAAGTATTTTAGCCACCTGTCACGACTTGAGAGACTTTTCGGGCGCACTGGCCGCGTGCTCACCATGGCCGGCCGCGCGGCCTCATTTCTCATCGGCCGCTTTCGCTTCAGGCTGGGAAAGTGTTAAAGGAAGGCCCCCCTCATCGACACGGCAATGCGGACGCTTTTCCCGGCATAAGGGAACGCCGGAGCGCGGCTTACGGGAGCCGCATTCATCGTGCCGGGAGTCACCGGCCTTGCATTGGGCCGGCTCGCCTCTCCCGGCCTCCTGCTCATCAACGAAACAATTGTGGTGAGCGGCAGCTTTAGTCCTGACATCCTTGCTTCCACGCTCCGCCAGGCGCGAAAGATGTCCGGTCCGGAGAGTCCACCACAAACGAGAATGAATTGAGGGTTTTAAGCTGGCGGTTGCCGGTGCCGCCTCCGACGAAAGCCATGACGGTTCACAAATGAAATGGGCATGGAAAGGCTGATTCCGGCTTCGTCATGGCAACATTCAGGAGAGATAAGCGGAACAAGCCGACGAAACCTTCATAATCGGAGCGGGAACCGGTTGTCCAGGAAAGTTTTGGCGAAGGCTGGCTCAAATATGAAGAACCCGTCAGGATCTACCCCTCTATTTCGACACTGGAGACAGCCCCCCGCTGGCCACCATAGGAGCAGTTCGCCCTCAAATCCGGGCGGACACCTCTTTCAAGCCCTTTCCAAGAAAAAAACAGCGCGAAGACCAATTTGTGCTGAACTGCCCATCATTTCCCTCATACACAATGAGACACCCTTGATGTTTTTTTGATCACTTGCCAAAAAGTAGAACGAAACATGCTCTTGACCGCCTCCGGAGGACGTGCTATCGCACGAAAAGGAATATCTTATCGTCCTTTTTATGAGCTAAGAGGTGACCAAGATGGTGTTATCATACGAGGCTGACGCGAAATACTGGCAGATAGCTCCTGGAGAGAAGGCAAGATTGTGGGAAGACCTGAGATCCAATTCCATCGTGGCAGTGGGTTGGTCCCCGTTAAATTTAGATCTAACCGGCAGGTCCAAAGAGGAATTGTTCGATCTCTACAAAAGATATTATACAGAGGAGACCCCCACCCAGATAAAGTTCGGTGTCGGGATGCTTTGGAATTTCCTGAACTTGAAGCCTGGGGATAGATTTGTGACGAACAAGGGCAGGAGCCTCTTGCTTGGTCTCGGCATCATCAAAGGGACTTATAAGTTTAAGCCCGAACGGGCGGAATATAAGCACACGATAGAAGTAGACTATTACAAGGTAAGTGAGACCGGTGTTCCAGTTCCAGCAAAATATCGGGGAAAGTTCGGAAAGACGATAATACCTCTGACAAAAGCCGAGTTCGAGGACATGGAGAAACTCTTCGGCCCAGAGATTATAGACTTTGACAAGCTCCAGAAGGTCATCGAGTCCCATGCCAGGCCGAGATGGGAGGCTGGGGAATCTGATGAATGGCCATGGCGAAATGGTGGAGGAGAAATTTATTTACAGGAGGACATACTAAATAAAGCATCTTCTCATCTGGCTGAAAAGGCCCTGGCCGGTGAAACCAAGGAAAGCTTGATGAGCGCTCTTAAGGCAGATCGAAACCTGCTATCCCAATATGAATGGATGTATGCCAAGACCTTCATTCAAGAAATACCTGAGGGAGAGTTGCGGAACTATATCCTAGCCCTCCTTTATGGGTCTGAGGAACTCGGGATTCGCCTAAGAAGATTCCTGGATTGGGCCAAAGTAATGCTCATCCCCGAGAAGAATATAAAGAAGGGAATAAATGCCACGGTGGCGAGCTACTTTCTTGCCATGTCGAACCCACGAACGTATCCCTTCTGTAAACCGGCAGCTTACAGCAGCGCTACGAGTGAGCTCATGGGGAAGACTGCGGTTAGGGAAGACGCGGTAGGGAGAGTTATCCATTGCCAAAAGTTCTACTCGGAGGTGCTCTCTTTATTAGAAGATAAATACGGGTTGGTGGATGGCAACCTTTTGGATGTGAGTTCCATGTTCTTCTGCTTTCAGGAGAAAGATCAAGATGGGCTAACTGCTTGGGATAGGATCAAGGAAAAAGGCAATGGCAAGTCGTCAGTGAAACCACCATCCGATAACCTTATTTTCGAGCTTCTCATGGAGAAGTGGAATGTGGTCCTATATGGTCCCCCTGGTACAGGGAAAACTCGGGAGGCCTTACTCCTTGGCAACTGGTGGAAAAAAACCTATGGGTCCGATACTGTGAGCCAGATCACCTTCCATCCCTCGTACTGCTACGAGGACTTCATCGAAGGCTATCGCCCGACACCCGATGGCGCTGGGTTTCATCTAAGAGATGGAGTCTTCAAGGAGATTTGCAAGCAAGCTCGATCCGAGAGTCACAAGAGGTACCTGCTGATTATCGACGAGATCAACAGAGGGGATGTGGCCCGCATCTTAGGAGAATTGATTACCTTGATCGAGGGAGATAAGCGAGGGCCAAACTATAAAGTAACCCTCCAACAGTCCGGCGAAACTGGCTTCTATGTGCCCGAGAATCTGTATATTCTGGGCACCATGAATACTGCCGACAAGAGTATCAGCTTAATGGACCTGGCAATCAGAAGACGGTTTCTTTTCCAATACTTTCCACCTAATCCCGATGTGTTTGATGAAGGAAGAGGTTTCTGTGAGGAGGTGGGAGGGGTAAAGCTGTCTCGCCTCCTTGTAGGGTTAAATCAGAAGCTAATGGCCATGGGAGTCGATAGGGACCGGGTTCTAGGTCAGTCGTTCTTACTCATCTCGAAAGAAACCCCCAACCCCTTGGCCACACTCAGAAAGCATTTTCAATATGAGATCATTCCGCTCGTGGAGGAGTACTGCTATGCAGATCGTACTGCCATGACCAGGGTGTTGGGGGATCTTGTCGAAGCCAACGGGTGGATCAATGTCGATGTTCTGGAAGATAAAGAAAGATTTTTATCAACTTTGAAAGACTTGAGTTACTCAGAATGAAAGCAGCGGTTGGAAAGCCTGAATTATTCATAGACTTAACCGAATACGGGGAGAAGCTTTACAAGAAGGAGGATTTTTCATTTCTCCAGGAGAAGGAGTTAGAGGAAACCCGAGACCTTCTAGTGCCTTTGGTAACAATCGATCTTGACTGGGGAGGACAAAATCTCAAGGTCAAGGCGGGATCGCGTGTTGGTGTCATGGAAACCCACGGCATACGAGTGCAGGTCCGGCCCAAAATCTCCGCCAAAGAGTTCGTCACTTTAATCCGATATTCTCTCTCCGGGAGAATTCCCCCTGAATACTATAGATCTTTTTCGAACCTTACCTGGGAGGATGGTTTTGAGGATGCCCTCTGCACCCTTCTCAACGATGAGGCCAAGGAGATCCTGAAGATAGGACTTTCTCGCAAGTATGAGGAAAAAAGAGAGCACCTAAATATTTTGCGAGGAAGGCCGTTATGGGAACAAAATTTTCCCTGGAGAGGGAGTAAGGCTCGAGAAATAAGTTGCAGATACCATAGATTGACCTACGATCATCCGGATAACCAAATAATGCTCTGGGGACTGCGGGTTGGTGCCGCCGTCGCCAAATCCCCAGATGTCAAGAATACTACGTTTCAGTATCTAAAAAGGTTCGGCGAGATTGCTTCCGAGAAGCCCATCGAGCTCAGTCAATTTGACCTAGCGGCAGAGAGGTATACCCGATTAACCGAGCACTATCAGGCCGGCCATGAGCTCTCCAGGTTATTGATTTGCGGTTTGCGACCGGAGTCGTTCTTTGAAAGGGGCAGACGGTTGGTGACTGGCATTGCGCTCGATATGGCGGACCTCTTCGAGAAATTCATTGCGCGACTGATGAGTGACATCTTGAGACCCATGGGCCTTGCCATAAAAGCCCAAGCGCCGGATAGAAATGCTCTCCTCGACGCTGAACGGCAACCTTATGCATCTGTGCGTCCGGATTTAGAAATCTGGTCCACCAAAGGAATCTGTGGAGTCATAGACGCCAAGTACAAGCCCTACTGGGAAACGACGGATGGATTTCGTCCGAGAAAGATCTCAAATGAAGATCTCTACCAACTCTTCTTTTACCAGCAAAGAATACAAAGAAGACACAACTTGTCAGGCCCGCCCGTCGCTGCAATTGTCGCCCCACTACCCGAGGAAGAGGAACGACTAGGACGCCCCAGCATCTCAGAGAGGTTTAAACAAGTAATATGGCAGGCTGGTTCAGAACGAGCTGGTGATGTACGACTTATTTTGATTCCGATGACGGTGATTCTAAGACTGATGGCTCAAAGAAGAAATATAATAGAGTCGATAGCTCAAATTGGACTCGAGCAGATACCCAGGTTATTCCTCTTTAAACAGGTATAGCAGAGGAGAAAGGACCAAGGCAGCGATCTTTACAAAAGTCCGCAGTTCGCTCATATTCGACGCTCCTTTTGCCGATAGGATAAAGGCAGTGGCGAGGAGCATGAATTAGATTTGAAGCTTTCTAATTGAGATTGAGTACTATACATCCTATCATCTTGCTCTGATTCCGATTCGACCCTTCTAAAAGGACCTGGTTTCTGGCCCAGTCGTAATTGGGGGTCATCGATGTCTACTTACGGTACTTGCAGAATAGCAGATAAGAAAGGCGCCGCATGTTCCTATAGGGGCGGAAATCGTCGGATTGATTTCCAGAGTAACAAACCATACTACATCATCGTTGAAGCTGGCAATTACAAATGCTTGGCCAACGTGAACCGTAAAAACTCCGCTGTAACTTCATGTTTGAAGTGGCGGTTGTGGGAGAAGATTGCATAGCTTGAGCGGCTTTTGACCAGAGTCGTTTCAATCTGATAGGAGATTCCATGGTATCACCGAACGCACCCACAGAGTATGAAAGCGAACAGGTTGACGCAATCGGGGTCTGGAAAAACGAAGAGCCTGGCGTGGTGAACAAGGCTATCGGATTTGTTACCTACCCTGTAACTTGGCTGATTCAGAGGATCATACCGGATACCGCCATTCGAGGGGTACTTGACGCTGCCAACTGGGCAGGTTCCTGTTTGGCCGATGCCGGCGATATTACGAGAGATGGTGGAGTTCAGAAGATATCAGACCTCAAAACATGGCGCCTTGAACTCTGCGATCAACTTGCCGATAATGTACACAATTGGGCTATTGGTATCGGCATCGCAAAAGGCGGTACGACTGGTGCCGTTGGGCTGGCTGGGCTTGCAGCTGATATCCCCGCTATTATTACTCTCGCGCTAAGGACTATTCACAAGATCGGCTTGTGCTACGGTTATGAATGCTGTAACGACCTAGACAAGAACTTTGTCCTCGGAGTCTTGTCTGCTTCTGGAGCCAATTCGATGGCGGAAAAGATTGGCGCATTGACAACCTTACGTTCCATTGAGGTCACCATAGCAAAGCAGACATGGAAAGCCATCGCTGAAAAGGCAACCACTCAGCAGTTTTCCAAGGAAGGTGGAATTATCGCGATTAAAAACCTTGCCAAACAGCTGGGGATAAATCGTAACCGTTCACCGGAGTGTGTCAGCGGATAAGTGAAGGCAGTGACTCCTGCCGGAAGAACGCGGTCATGAGGTGAGTGAGAAACCGAAAAGCATTCTTCTGCTGCATCTGGCAAGTTCGGGTAACGGTGAGGATTCTTTCGGTGAATCGCTCTCCGTCGCAAGACTGATTACCGAAGCAAATCTTGCGCCATTGAACGGCGGGTCGGATTGCCCGCTCGGCCACATTGTTGGTTGGCTCGATTCCCTCGACGCGCAAAAAGGTGAAAAGAATGTCCCAGTTTTTGAGAAAACCGGCGGCGCGTAACCTCACTCCTTTGTCGGAACTGTCCCGGTAGCGCAGGCAGGAGCATTTCATGCGGCCCCGGATAAGAGCGGTCGCCTGCCACAGCTCTTCGCGGGTACAACCGGCTTCCTTGAAAGCATGCCAATAGCTGAAGAGCGTTCCGGCTTCCTTTAGCATATGCCGGGCAAAAAGATAAGCATCAGGACTTGCTCGCCCATCCTTGATGCCTTTTAGTTTGCGGATAAGGTGCGCCCAACAAAGCTGGCGGACCTTGGATTTATGATATTTGCTGTAGGCGGAGTGGTCGTCGCTCGTGATGACTCCAGAGAAGGATTCACCCAGAACGGATTGCAGGACCTTCGATGCCCTGCTTGAAGCAACGCGGAAGAATACGGCCACTGAGGAGACAAAAACCCACAACCAGCGGGGGTCGCCAGAGGACTTCCACCCTGTTTCGTCTATATTGAGGGATTGAGCCCCGGCAATGTCTTCTCTGATATGTTCGGTTTCGGGTGCGCAGGCAAGAGATACCCGTTCAAGAATCCGGCAAATGGCGCCCAGTGAGATATCCAGATTAAAGATGGTGCGCATGATCTCCGCGATGCCTCTTCTGGTTCCCCTGTGGACCGAAGCCAGGTAGGCCACTGCCGCATGAACACCCGGGCCGAAGTTGCTTATCTCCACCTCCGGAGGTAATGCGGCGCGGGTCACATGGCCGCAGGAACAGGCCAGCTCGCGGCATCGGTATTCGGTCTTGATCGGATGGATTTCCGGCAGATCGAACACTTGGTGTCTCAGGGGCCTGGATGGTTCTTCAAATTGATGCGGCGCCAAGGTCTTGCCACATTCCTCGCAGGTTTGCGGATAGATGTTTTGGATATGGTCCATCTCAGCTTCAGGAAGAAGAACTCGCTTTTTGCCTTTGTGCCCGATCTGGCCTCCTCGTTTCCGGCGGCCTGGCTTTTTGCTCTTTTTCTTCACTCCGGGGCCGTCTGATGAGGGAGGTTTTGAGGAATTTGTGGAATCAGTGGAAATAGCGGCGATTTTTGCTTTGAGGGTTTTGCATTCCTGATCGAGTTCGAGGAGTTTCCCAACGGTGGGGTCTTTCCCGGAATCATAGAGCCGCTCGGCTTCCGGCTTATCCATTGCACAGCCTTTCCCGGAACTGCCGGACAAGCGGGTAGCCATAGACATCCTTAACGGAGCGGTTTGGCTTTCGAGCCTGATCGAATTTTCCTCTACCGGTGGTTTTTCCGAGGAAAATCCAGTTGGCGGCCAGGTAGCAGGTCCCTTTGAACCGCTCACCGTCAACGAAGGTTTCAACCCAGTGGACCGGATGATGATAGAGCGTTTCCCAGTCCTTGGAAAGCCGCCTCAAGCATCGGGCCAAAATATGCGAGGCAAGATGAGGAGACCGGACCCAGGGCGGAATCAAAAAGCGAGTATTGTAAGCAAGTAAGTGGCGATTCTTTTCCCTGAGCGCTGCAGTCCACCCGATGAAATGATCCCGTGGCCCCAGATGCCATGCGGCAGAGCAGAAGGCAAGACAGGCCACCGCCCGGTCCCTGGAAAAAGCCATGTACTTGAGGTGCTCCCCCACGGGTTGGGTGTATCCCAGGTAATGGTGCTCCTCGATCAGGCTGTTGAAGAGCTTTTCCAGGGGGCTTCTTCGCACCTGGTGAATCGAAATGGGAAAAAGCTCCTGCAAAGGCGTCTCGATAGGGCTTCGGTCGATCTCGATCCTTTCCGGAGAACTTCGTTGCAGAAAAGGATTGAAAGGAATCTTTTTCCTTGGGGGAAGACGGATGGCGCCCTTGCGTTCCAAATCCAACAGGACTCCCCGGCAGATCATGTCCTTGGGTTGTCCGTTTTTCTGGGTCCAGTTCCACGCGAGGCACAGCCGCCTTGACAGGGCACACCGCCCTTCCTCCGGGTGCTCGGCGATCATCTGCCGGACAAGAGCAATGTCCGCCGGTGAAAAGGTCCGATTTCTGAAAGTGAAGGTGTTTTCCATGCATGATGGAATAGCTCATTCTGTTTTCGAACGCAAGGAAAAAAGCTAACCGGAATGAAATCCCGGTGAACGATTACGATAAATCTCACAAAACGAAAGGCACTTCAAGCTATTCCTGTCATAGGTTTTGGGGTTGGCGCATCTGTGAATGGCTGGTACATCAAAGACGTAGGCTGGGCGGCTCGGCGTGGGTTTCAGGAACGTTCGCTCATCGACAACCAGAAGGTAACTGAGATCTAATCACTGCTAAAAACATGCGTATACCAGTGTGAGATCATTGGCAGAAGACGTTATGAAGGATCGGATGACTGCGATCCGGATGGACAGCACAGAAGGTTTACAAATGCGCCGGACATGGAAAGGTTGATTGCGTTCTTGTGAACTTGAAAAATGCCATGATTTCTTAATGGGCAGAAATTAGTTGTTCGTGGCGCTTTGTCCAATAGGTCAGATATCTTAAAACTATCTTAAAACTGAACGGAACAAAAAACCTCAAGGCGATCCCTTCTCGGTCTTCCATTTGCAAAGTTTGTATACGCCAAAACCTGCTATGGCGGTAATTACTGCTGGAGCTGCAACAGTTATTGCTACCCCTGTCATAGCAGTTCCCCCGATAGCCGCTAATCCTGACATTATCGCTGGCCCTGATAAGCCCGTCGCACCGAAACCGTAAATGGCTGCAACCACTCCAGCAGTTCCGGCCCCTGTTCCAATTTTTGCTGCTATTCGCCCCTTTGATCTCGCTCTCTTTTCCTCTTCTGCAAGATTTTCGTCGTCGCTTAGTACTTTACTTACAGCTATATTTGCCACGGCAGAAGGAATAGCCCCGAGTGTAATGATTCCGCCGACCATGGCACCAATAGGAGCTATGGCGGCTAATGGAGCTCCGATTGTCGCCAGGCCTGACGTAATACCCGGCCCACTCAACCCCGCGACAGTTCCTGCAACTGAGACTACAGTAGTAGCGCCAATCGTACTTACTCCTGTGACAGCAGATCCAGCAGAAATCCCAGTGACCGCAGCATCAACTTGCTCACTTTTCTTTTCTCCAATTTTGCAATAACGTGCGAAGTGCTCACAATTATTGAAGAAGAGGCTATAATCCTTTTGGCCTAATAGTGATTCTGCGCTTGTGATGACCGTTTCTGCATCGAAACAAGATGAATATTCTACGATGCACAATTTTCCATTCATCAAAAAATCATCTAAAGTTGATACTTTGATCTGTGCATTTGATTTTTGCCCAAGCTCACCACAAAAGTGAATCACCCGCTCCTCGCCCAAATCAATTCCATGGTGCCAATATCCGAATCGTTGCACTTTAATGTGATCACCTCTGCTCATGGATTGCTCCTGAATGGTAGTGCGGCCTGTAGGTCGGGTGACACAATCAAAAATGTCAGTAAGGTGGCCAAGGCAACTAGTTATAATTGGTCATGAGAGTAGCGTCGGAACGCATTTCAATTTCGCATAATACTACATTTTTGTGGAATTCAACAATTAATCACTTGCCACTGTGGAAAATCCCCCTCCGGCCGGAAGGCATAACGAGTATGATCTGAATTTGTTAAGCGGAGAAGCGGCGCCCCTTCATAACGCCGGATAGGAGAGGTACGTATGCTTTGCCAGAACTCCCATCCACTAGGAAAGCCTATCCCTGTCAACGAGCGAGAAAGGCCACCTGCTGAGGCCGTCAGTGGGAGCTGAACTCTGAGAGATCGAACAGTCAGCCACGACCAGTTGCAGTCACTGGTTCGGCTCGACTATGTCCAAAGCCAGTGGGTGTTATTGAAGCCGAGATCAAAAGCCTTCAACAGAAGTTGCCTTCCCGCAATCGGCAAAGACGAATTTGTTGGATCGAATAATACATCAACAGTTACAGAGTAACCCTCAATATCAACGTCCACACCTTTCACGAGTTGCAAAGTAGTTGCTCCTGCAACCGTGCTCACAGAAGTCGGC
The DNA here is from genome assembly GCA_963805125.1 of uncultured delta proteobacterium. Taxonomy (GTDB): domain Bacteria; phylum Desulfobacterota; class Syntrophobacteria; order Syntrophobacterales; family Syntrophobacteraceae; genus SbD1. The sequence goes on from CAWDTD010000009.1 coordinate 373,890, forward strand.
GCAGCACCAATCAGCGAGATTCCTGCCAAGGGTGCCGCTGATGCTGGTAACTGGAGGTAGTCCGCTCCGGTATCAACAAGGCATTTATGAGTCGGTCCGCCTGGGAACGATGGATTGAGAATAACATCCGCATACGGCCGATTTCCCGAGTAAGGACGGCTGTTGGGGAACGAAATCGTCGTCATTGGATCACCCCCACAGGAACCAGCACGATTGTCACATCCGAAAGGCTGATACCTTGCTCCCTAACCGAATTTATCATTAAGTCATACAATCGGGCTTCAGCGACAATGCCTGATGCATTTGCAGCCACCCACATTCCAGGAGACAAAACATTCCAGTTTTGATCAATAAAGATCGAACCCGGATGTATAGCCATCGTTATTCCCTTTCATTAATGGGTCTTAGGTTTTTTCTTCGCTGGCGGCTGCCGCTCAAGTGAAGGACCAGGAGTGTCTGTTGTCACATGAGGTGCTTGCACAGGACGGCCTTCAAGGCCTTTGAATTTGATTTTGATGGTATTTGAGTCGGTTTTCTTAGCGCCACCGCCCAGTTTCAAAACCCAAATGTTAAGCCCGGCCTTCACATCACCCTCGATCTTCACGGCGAATTCAAGCTCACATTCCTCAAAACGCATAGTAGCCTTTCCGCTGGCCCGCGACATCTGATCAGCTTCGAGGAGCTGATCAGTAATATGGGCGAGCAGGTCGGTAAGTCGAATCTTATCTGACATTTGAACATCCCCTTTCGTCACCTGGTTACTGCTGAACCAATGCTTAGATCAATCCACACAGGTAGCGTAGCCGTGTATAGGTCATTGTAATCTTGACACTAGGCCCGGCAAGTTTCTGGACCGTTCGCATAATGGGTCTGTGCTGCGAAAGAATTTTGGAACATTATGCCAGCCTACATGCTTTATTATCCCTCATCGGGGACAGCTCCCATGACGTCCGGATGAGACAGAAATGCGTCGATTTCTGCCTCCGGCATCTCCGCACGGTGACGGATCTTGTGAAAATAGATGAACAGTTTGACCCGGTGGCAATAAGCCCGTCCTGTGGCTCGGCTGTAGTGGCTCACCCGGAACGCCGCACGCAGCTGATCCATCAGCTTAGGCGCGTGAAATGATTCGGGACACTAGTTTTAGCATGATACAGTCATACCGGGATGGCGTCAACCAGGGGATACTTGATCCGATGCACTCCCTTGTAGGAATAGCCCATAGGCTTCGATACTAGCGAGAGCAGGAAAAGAAGCGTGAAGCGAACACGGCATTCTCGACCTTCCTTGCCAACTTCGAAAGAGTCCAGTGAGCGGCGTTTCTGTAAACAAATGATTCGAAAAGGGCGAACATTTTGGCGCCCCATTTTTCAAGGAGGAGGCGAGCTGTGCTGAAAACATGAATCTCACCGGTCAGGAGATCGAGCATGCCGTTTTGATGTCCGTTTGAGAGAAATCTTCGCCCTTGAACAGAAGCGGTTCGCCGGCCTCATTTCTCATCGGCCGCTTTCGCTTCAGGCTGGGAAAGTGTTAAAGGAAGGACCCCCTCATCGACACGGCAATGAGGACGCTTTTCCAGGCATAAGGGAACGCCGGAGCGCGGCTTGCGGGAGCCGCATTCATCGTGCCGGGAGTCACCGGCCTTGCATTGGGCCGGCCCGCCTCTCCCGGCCTCCTGCTCATCAACGAAACAATTGTGGTGAGCGGCAGCTTTAGTCCTGACATCCTTGCTTCCACGCTCCGCCAGGCGCGAAAGATGTCCGGTCAGGTGGGTCCACCACAAACGAGAATGAAGTGAGGGTTTTAAGCTGGCGGTTGCCGGTGCCGCCTCCGACGAAAGCCATGACGGTTCACAAATGAAATTGGCATGGAAAGGCTGATTCCGGCTTCGTGATGGCAACGTTCAGGAGAGATGTAGCAACTTCTTGAAAACGCGATTTACCTTAGAGTTTTTGGTGAGCGTAGACCTGCACTAAGGTGACCTAAAACCTCCACCCCACTTGGCTAAATTCATCCTTTAAAATAATAATCTGGTCATACCGCTTACCGGCTTTAGCCGGAAGCTCAGCGGTGGTCGCTTGACCACTAAGCCTAAATCGGTGTATTCTCCCAAAACAGCGGGCCGGCGTTGGCCCGGTCCATTTAAAAGGAGGCCCTTTTCAAATGTACAATGACTACTTTAATTTTTCCTGTTCCCCTTTTGAGAACACCCTGGACCAGCGGTTCCTCTTCTTGAGCGAAACCCATGCAGAGGTAGTTGCGTCACTGCTCTATTTTATCCAGGAAAAGAAGAGCTTTGCGCTCGTTTGCGGGGACGTTGGAACCGGGAAGACGATGATCATCCATCATATTCTCAGCAGGCTGCTCCCATCCGTCCAGCCGATACTGATTCCCTATCCCGACGTCGAATACATGGACATATTGCGCTATATCGCGCGGGTCCTCAAGATCAAGCCGGAAGGTAAGGGAATCCTCGATTTAACTGACGAAGTCAAAGCGGTACTCACAAAACCAGGGCTTGCCGGCAAACAGTTCGTGCTGATCATAGATGAGGCCCACCTTCTTCCTGTCAGCAGCCTCGAGAATATTCGGCTCCTCTCCAACATCGAGGTCACGGAAAACAAGCTTCTGCAGATACTTTTGATCGGCCAGAATGAACTGAGCCACAAGCTGCGCCGAAGAGAAATGCGCCAGCTTCTTCAGAGAATAAATGTGAACCGGTTCCTTTCCCCGATGAGCCCTTCAGAGACAATCGAATACATAGATTATCGGCTCCTGGTGGCAGGGTCCGATTTCGACAGATGTTTTGAACCGGCGTGCAAAAAACGGATCTATAAAATGACCGGCGGGGTCCCGCGCAGCATAAATCGATTGTGTGATACGGCCCTTCTCATATGCATGAGCGAAAAGGGCGATAAGGTAACCCGGAAGATCATTAAAAAGGCGCATGACGCCCTGCACAGCGACGTAATTCTTGCGCCCAAAGAAAGTAAGCCCGGAAGATCTTTCAGCATCAAAAAATTGAAGCCGGCGCTTGCCGGCGGGGCGCTGGTACTTCTTCTAGCGCTGGGGTTCCTCGGTTACAAGGAAAACCTCGGTGAAAATCTCAAAGTCTGGATTTACGGTCCGGATTCTCCTAAAGCAGTAAACACATATGTTCAAAAGCCTCTGCCGCCGGTTCCTGAAGTGAAAAGGGAAGAGATCCCGAAGCCTCCGGAGGCCGAGGTGAAAAGCGAAGAGATCGCAAAGCCCACGGCCACCGAGGTGAAAAGCGAGGAAATCGCGAAGCCTGCGGTTCCAGAGGTGAAAAGCGAGGAAATCGCGAAGCCTGCGGTTCCAGAGGTGAAAAGCGAAGAGATCGCGAAGCCTGCTGAAGGCGATGAAAGAACCGCTCCAGGCGGCATGTCGGCTATGGTCGCGTCGCCGCAGCCCCCGGCTCCTTCGCAGGAGCCTCCCGAGAGCGTTTCCAAAGAAGAAGAACCGGCAGCGAGTGCTGGTGTGAGGGGCATGAAGATTGATGAGGCCCCTCCTTCTGCAGAAGAATCCGGACCCAATCCGGCGCCACCTGAGGAAACACAGGTGCCACCTGATGAAACGCAAGCCAAAGATCAAATTCCAAATGCGAACAGCGGGTCCACAGAATCTAAGGGAGGAGATGCGGGGCGAGAGATTACTTCAGGGAGTGAAAATCCTAATGTGGACGTTCATAGTCTCAAAACCGGGAGCAAGCCACCCAGGCTTTTCAGTGCATTCAAGATAACCGTGCAAAAAGGGGACACCCTTAGAGGCATTGCTGCAGAATGGTTTCCTGAAGACCCGGCGGCTGGAGAGAAATCGATCCTGTCGGCCAATCCCTGGATCGGTGATAAAAACTGGATTCTTGTGGGACAAATTTTACGAATCCCGCTGCACAAAGAAACCGATTAAAAGCGACAACATTAACCAATTTAAGTTATGATTAGATAGTAGCAGAGTCAATCAAGAAATACCTGATTCGATGCATCCTTTTCCGGCGGCGCTATAGGTTCCGGCAATACTTGCCGGACTGGTAAGACAAGTTGGAAGAGGATCGCCGAAGCATCAGCCTTCCTTGCTACTGTACGTAACAAACCCAGAGGATCCCGATCAGCGAGTCCCACGGAAATTTGCTGCGTCTTGCCAGAAGTTTGAACCTGCAGCCTGCCTTGATTGCGTGAATGTATGATCTGAGCGTGACGAGTTTTCTGGACGTCGCGATTTCAAGCATCAGGAGAGATGTGTGAACTTTCGCCGAGCCTGAACTGGCTGCTGTTTAAAGGAATTGTTACGTACAGCGCAAGTTAATGGAGAAAAATGCCCAAGTTTGAGATGTATGAATCGGGATTTGCTAAACTGCAGCCAGGGAGACTCTGGAGCTGTTCGTTTCACGTGCAACCCGGCTTTATGAGCAAGGGCCGGGGGAGCCTTACGACTCCGCCCGACTTGGATTGTGCGTGCGGCGGTCCATGAGTTGGATAAGAGGAACTGCCTCAAAGAACGCCTCGCGGTTAAGCGGATGAGGTACCTATCTCCTATTTCTTGTACACGACGACATCACCTGCCGTGACCTGGGGCGGTTTTGGAAGTATGTGGGCAATACTCTGCCGCACCCAGTCCGCGGCTCTCTTGTTTGATTCCTCAGCGGCGGCTTGGTTCAGAAAGACGCTGATTGAAGTCGCAACACCGCCCCCTGAGTCAACCACCAAGTAAGCGATGAAGCCCGGGACCTGGCTGATGAGCGGCACAAAGCCTTCATTCACCTTCTGCGCTAACTCCTTAGCATTTGTAACACCCTCGTACCGTCGTACCGATGCATACATAGGAAATCCTCCTTTTTTATGCTTAAATGAGACCTCTGTTGCAATAAATCGCAAAAATGCTTTGATAGTTACCATCCGTCATAGTTGGCCTGAACCATATACTTTGCCATTTGAAACTCCTTTCTCTGAAAGGTTGGGCTTTTATGAGATCGGTCTTCGAGTCGATCGAACAAGCGTTATTGCCTGCTCACACTTGAAGTCCGCAGTAACAAGCGCAATCCATCACGGATGTGCTGGATTCAGTCGATATCGGTCTTGTCTCTGATGGCTTCGACTCTACCTCTGGATGCAACGAGATCGAGTTATTGTCTCGCACGTTCAAGCCGAGCAAGTATAGTGGATTCACAGGACTAACGAAATGGAGTCAGTTTTGCGCTTTGATTACTCATACGGATATGACTTCCGACCAAAGATGGGGTGTGGCCTCTGCCTTTCCCCACGTCCAATAGGGTGCTGGAGGTGCGCCTGGAAATAGGCATCAACCTCAGGCGGTATCGAGGTAAATCGAATCACACTGGAATACCGATTTTCCTCAAGGCCCTTGATTATTTTCCCGTAAAAATCTCTGACCGACAGCTTTTCACTCACATCTTCCAAGTTCATCTTGAGATTAGTGTGAACGCTGAGCGGGTAATCCAACGTAATCTCCGCGCAGTTTTTTGAGAGCCGGATGAAAGAGCCTTCCTGTTCTTTCAGCCCAACGTCTTTTCCTTCGAGTACCGTGTACCGTATCGGAATTTGCCGAGCCAGTGTGATAAGAAGCTGTTCTTTACTTGTCAAAGCAAGGTTGTAACCTCCGGCAATCCCACCAACATCGTACACCCTCAACTGTTTTTCAGCCCCTTTCGGAAGCACGTCCCATTGAGCGTCAATGCGCAAAATCTCTCCCGCTTCTTGGCGCACGGATTCTGAAATAAGTATCTGTCCCCCTACAGTATAGGATTCGATCCGGCTCGTCATGTTGACGCCACTGCCTACCACGGCATATTTGCTTCTTTTGCTTGAACCGATGTTGCCGACAATCACCTCGGTTTCGTTGAGGCCGATTCCCATCTCCAACTCAGGCAGGCCCTGGCCACGGTTTTGCTCGTTGACCTTTGCCATTGCGTTCTGCATCTCTATTGCACAGGCTATGGCCCGTTTGGCTCGGTCCGGCATCTCTTTGGGCGCTCCAAAAATAACCAGCAGCGAGTCGCCGATGATCTCATTGATGGTGCCCTGGTAATGTAAGATTACGTCTACCATGACTTCAAAGTAAGAGTTCAGCAGTTGAACCACCTGCTCGGGGTTGAGACGCTCTGACAAGGCTGTAAAGCCTCTCAGATCGCTCAGCATGATGGTGACCTTTCGTTTCTCGCCTCCCAGTTCCAGAGTTGAAGGATCGTCGAGCAGAGAATTCATCACCTCGGTGGAGAGGTAGCGACCGAACATTTTTTGGACGAGTTCCGATGATTTTTCAAGATCTTCGGATGTACGGGAGAGTAAGGTGGAAAGGGTATTCTTGTCTTTCAACGCCCTTTCCAATCTGAAGTCGAGCGTCTTAAACCCCTTCTCGATTAGACCGAGCAATTCCAGCACCATTTTTCTGCCGTCATCGGCAACAATCAGCTCCCCGACGGCGTGCTTCAGCTTGTCAAGATTAGCTTTCATGCCGCAACCCCTTGGAGAACTTACTTCTCGTAAATCAGGACGGGTACGAGCGTATCATTATGAAAATCGCACCCCCCATGTAAGACATGCCCTATTTCGCCATAGGTAAAGAACCCAACCAGCGGAACGTCCCAAAGCTTGCGAACACCGGAGATTTCATCCTCAATCAGTGGCCCAAGGGCAGTCTGCCGCGCTTTGCAGGAAAAGAGCACCATGGCGTCTGACCTGGGAGTTTGCCCTTTGAATTCCGACATTTGTTCGATGGCCTGATCGACAATTTCGATGCCCGGCGGCATGCCAAAGCGTACTTTTGCACCTTCAGGCACAGACCCCGCGTAGACCAATGACTTATCTGGGTTGATAACGATTACCGCCCTGAGGACAGACGAGCCGTCATCCCGATTCACAAGCAGGGGATATTCAATCACAAGGGTAGGCGCGTCTATGGAATCATCCTCCAAGTTCGTGTACTTTTTATAGATGTCCAGTGCAGGCACATGATCTATCTCGTAAACAATATTGCCATCGGCCCTGGTGACGGTTTTTGAGGTGCCTATTCCCTTCCATCCACTGAAAGCCACTCCTTGCACCCCAATGACATTGCAATCAAAAATCAAAGCCACGACACCATTTGAGATGACCCGTGACCCGTCAAAACCGAATGTATCTTTGAACTTAAGATCGTCACCGGCAAGCCCTCCGAACAAGGGAACCTGACGCCCCATTGCTGAAATAATCCCGTTGACGATGTGCTCGCCATTAGCATGAAGGCCACAAGACACTACCATGAACGCGGGATTGTCGTAAACGGTCCTTGCCCACTCCCCGATGTTTTGACCGACTTGCAAGGAGGACTTGTCCTTTCCATCAAACATCCCCAGTGAATAGAATTCGCGGCCAATATCAAGCAGCATCGCCACAATTGACTCTTCATGCACCTCGTCATTCAAAATCTCGCCAGCGGTACTTGCTCCGAAAACATCGATGTCGTGCTTGGCGAAGACTGCCCCCAATTCCTTCAAGTCATGGGCAACGGCGCTGAAAACGATTGCCAGAGTGGGTTTTAGTCCATCTTTGGAAGCATTTTCAAGATGAGCTTCGACTTCTTGAACTGAAGCGGCAGAGAATACCGATGGTTTCATTGAGATTCTCCTTCTATGTGGTGGTCGGTTCAGGCGGTTTCATTGCAAAGACACAGAGGCCTTTGGCAAACTACTTTTTGTAAATCAGGACCGGCACCAGTGTATTGTTATGGAAATCGCACCGCCCCTGCAAAACAGGACCGATTTCGCCGGAGGTAAAAAACCCGACTAATGGAACGTCCCAAAGTCTGCGAACGGCCGCGATCTCCTCCTCCACCATCGGACCAAACGCCCAATGGCGCCCCGCGCACGAAAAAAGGACGATAGCATCTGAGCGGGGAGCTTGCTGCTTGAATTGGGAGATTTGCTCAATGGCATGATCGATGACTTCAATCACGGGCGCCATGCCAAAGCGGAATTTTGCGCCTTCTGGCACAGACCCCGCGAAAACCATCGACTTATCTTCGTTGATGTGCAACGCTACTCTCAGTACGGACGAACCGTCATCCCGGTTCAAAAGCAGGGGATACTCACCCGCATCCCGAACGGCGACCGGAATATCTCGACTAATGTCAAGATACTTCGTGAAGACGTCCAATGTGGGCTCACCATCTATCTCATACACGATGTTACCCTGGGCCTTGGTGACTGTCTTTGCCGTGCCAATTCCCTTCCAGCCGCTGAAAGCCACTCCTTGCAAACCAATGACATTTCCGTCAAAAATCAAAGCCACGACACCATTTGAGGTGATCCGTGACCCGTCGAATACAAATGTCTCTTTGAACTTAAGATCGTCGCCGGCCAGGCCGCCAAACAGCGGCACCTGTCGCCCCATTTCGCTAATAATACCATTGACGATGTGCTCGCCATTGGCCAGATATCCAGCGGAAACCACCATGAACGCCGGATCAGTGTAAAGAGTCTTTGCCCATTCCCCAACACTTTTGCCGATTTGTGCAGACGTTTTCTCCTGGCCGTCAAAAACCTTTACTTGGTAGGCATCGCGACTGATATCAAGCAACATGGCGACGATGGACCCCTCACAAATTCCGTCGTTGCGTATCTCTCCATGGGTACTTGCTCCGAAAACGTCCATGTCGTGCCTGGCGAATATTGCCCCCAATCCCTTCAAGTCATGGGCAACGGAGCTGAAAACGATTGCCAGAGTGGGTTTTAGTCCCTCTTTGGAAGCATTTTCAAGATGAGCTTCGACTTCTTGAACTGAAGTGGCAGAGAACACCGATGGTTTCATAGGGGCCTCCTTTTCAGTGAAGGTTGTGCCTAGCGCAAGCGGTTTACTTTTCGTAAATCATGACGGGTACGAGCGATTCATTATGAAAAGCGCACCCCCCGTGTAACGCAGGCCCTATTTCGCCATAGGTAAAGAATCCAACCATCGGAACGTCCCAAAGCTTGTGAACAGCGGAGATTTCATCCTCAATCATTGGCCCAAATGCCATGTGTCGAGCTTTGCAGGAAAAGAGCACCAAGGCGTCTGACCTGGGATTTTGCCGGTTGAATTCCGACATTTGTTCGATGGCCTCATCGATAATTTCGCTGCCCGGCGCCATGCCAAAGCGTACTTTTGCACCCTCAGGCACAGACCCCGCGAAGACCATTGACTTATCCTGGTTGAGGATCAGTGCCACCCTGAGGACAGACGAGCCATCATCCCGATTCATAACCAGGGGATATTCACCCGCAAGGCCAGGCGCGGCTGCGGGATCATTGGGAACTTTCAGGTACTTCATGTATATGTCCAGTGCGGGCTGATTATCTATCTCGTAGACGATATTGCCATCGGCCTTGGTGACGGTTTTTGACGTGCCTATTGCCTTCCATCCACTGAAAGCAACTCCTTGAAGACCGATGACATTTCCGTCAAAAACCAGGGCCGTAACGCCATTCGATGTGACCTGTGATGTGCTGAATACAAACGTTTCTATTACCTTAAGATCGTCACCGGCAAGCCCTCCGAACAAAGGAACCTGACGTCCCATTGCTGAAATAATCGCGTTGACGATGTGGTCGCCATTGAAATGAAGACCCCCGGACACTACCATTAACGCGGGATTGTCGTAAACGGTCTTTGCCCACTCCCCGATGTTTTGACCGACTTGCAAGGAGGACTTGTCCTTTCCATCAAACATCCCCAGTGAATAGAATTCGCGACCAATATCAAGCAGCATAACCACAATTGACTCTTCATGCAGCCCATCATTCAAAATCTCTCCGTTGGTACTTGCTCCGAAAACATCGATGTCGTGCTTGGCAAAGATTGCCCCCAATGCCTTCAAGTCATGGGCAGGGGAGCTGAAAACGATTGCCAGAGTGGGTTTTAGTCCATCTTTGGAAGCATTTTCAAGATGAGCTTCGACTTCTTGAACTGAAGCGGCAGAGAATACCGATGGTTTCATGGAGACCTCCTCCTCCTTTGTGATAAATCCAAAGCATTCTTTGAGAGGTACTAGTGTTGCTCGTCGATGCATTCACCTGTTTTTTAAAAAACAGGAGCCTAATCTCACATGGATTTGTCAGGTTGAAATTTAGATATCCTGTGATGACTTACCCTCCTTTCAGTGAAGCGTATTTTATGGTACCTCCAGCATAAGAAAGATTATCGTTTAGGGGGGGCGAATTGCGACGCTTGAAAATCTGGCCGAAAAGGAATCCAACTTGCTTGTTCTGCGAAATTGGATGTTGAAACGAAAACTCTTTTCGCAACTTGAACGCACCAGGGGTTTGCTACTTTTTCAACACCTCTGCACCAGCCGTGGCAACTTCATGGTCGTCTTCTACGCTACTGCCGCTGACACCAATAGCGCCAACAATGTTCCCCTTCTTATCTACCAAAGGCAGACCCCCAGGGAATGTAATTATCCCACCATTTGAGACCTCGATGCCATACAAAGGCTTACCAGGTTGTGACAACTCACCCAATTTTCCAGTGGGGATATTGAAAAAACGTGCTGTTTTCGCCTTCCTTATCGCAATATCTATGCTGCCCAAATAGGCACCATCCATGCGAACAAATGCCTTAAGGTTGGCGCCGGCATCTACAACGGCAATGTTCATTAACGTTCCTTGCTTTTCAGCTTTTGCCCGAGCAACTGAAACAACGGCGGAAGCCTGTTCTAGCGTGATATCATTACTCACTCCGCTCTCTACCGCAATGGCTAAACCTGTGACTGTGAAAGCGGCCATAGAAAATATAACGCACAATAGGAATATTCTTTTTCTTTGACATGTACTATTCTTCATTGACATCTGAATGCCCTCCTCTTTTTTTCGCAAATACAGCCATGTTTTTTGATCTGAGTCTTCTTCGCCCGTCCTATGAGGCCAATGTAGTCAGATACTCCACGTGAGGGCTCAGTAGCGATGGACTCTCCAAGCATCAAGACTCTTTACCAAAACTACTGTTCCTTAGTTCCACACCTCCTTTCTCCGAACCGTAAGTTTAGCGCCACTGGTTTCATCTTCCCCCCCTTGCTGATCGCAGACATTGCAATATCATTAACAAGATAAGATTGATGAATATGGATAAATCTTGGAACTCGCTAACAAAAGACACCGTTTAACAGAGTTACTCCTTCAGCACGTGTCAGATTGGTTACCGCTCAGGTCAGCCCCGGTGGCGAGACTGAGTGAAGCAAGAAAACAAAGCCAAAAAACTAATAAAGAAAAATTCTTCATCAGCAATTGCTCGTGATCGGTTTTCTTTGTGATATCCGAAGAGGCCAAGGCTTTCAGCCATTTGTGCTTCAGCCTGTCAATATTAGCTTTCATGCCACAAGCCCTTGAAGAACTTGCTTCTCGTAAATCAGAACCGGTACGAGCGTATGATTATGAAAATCGCACCGCCCCTCCAAAAGAGGCCCGATTTCGCCGGACGTTAAAAACCCAACGAGTGGAACGTCCCAAAGTTTGCGAACAGCCGAAATCTCATCCTCCAGCATCGGACCAAACGCAAGATGCCGCGCCTTGCAAGAAAACAGGACAATAGCTTCTGACCGAGGAGCTTGCCGGCTGAAGTCCGAGATTTGTTCGATGGCACGCTGGATAACCTCAGTCCCCAATGCCATGCCGAAGCGTACTTTTGCACCTTCAGGGACAGATCCGGCGTAGACTATTGACTTATCATCGTTGACTCTCGTCACTGCTCTCAGTACGGCTGAGCCGTCATCCCGATTCAAAAGCAGGGGATACTCAACCGCAAGAGAAGCGGCGACTACAGGATCAACACCGCAATCGAGATACTTCATGTAAATATCGAGTGCAGGCTCACCATCCATCTCATACAAGATATTGCCCTTGGCTTTCGTTACAGTCTTCGACGTGCCTATTCCCTTCCATCCGCTGAAAGCCACTCCTTGCAGCCCAATGACATTACTGTCAAAAATCAAAGCCACGACACCATTTGAGATGACCCGTGACCCGTCAAAAGCGAATGTATTTTGGAACTTAAGATCGTCGCCGGCCAGGCCGCCAAACAGCGGCACCTGCCTCCCCATTTCGTCAATAATCCCATTGACGATGTGGTCGCCATTGGCCAGATATCCAGCCGACACCACCATGAACGCCGGATTATCGTAAACAGCCTTTCCCCATTGCGCGACGCTTTGACCGATTTGACTGGACGTTTTCTCCTGCCCGTCAAAAACCCTTAATTGGTAGGCGTCGCGACTGACGTCAAGCAACATCGCCACGATCGACTCCTCATGCATTTCGTCGTTACATATCTCTCCATGGGTGCTTGCTCCGAAAACGTCGATATCATGTTTGGCGAAAGCCGCACTTACTGCCTTCAAGTCGTGGGCGATGGAGCTGAAAACGATTGCCAGAGTTGGTTTTAGTCCCTCCTTGAGTGTATCCCCAAGACGGGATTCCATCTCTTCGACCGAACCGGCTGAAAATACTGTTGGTTTCATAGGAGTTCTCCTTTTCTGTAATAGTCGGCTCAGGCGGTTTCATTCCTCAGGCACAAGGTCTCCCTGGCAGGCAAGGTCGATCCTTGGTGTAATCACCTACTTTCGAGAATTTTTCTGTCGGCAAGCAAAGCATCTGCCTTAAGTTTCCGGATACCTGCGAAACAGTCACAGAGCATCAGCGTCCATAGAACGCATACTAAGGGCATTTAGCTGACTTTTCAGGATGTCCGGCCTTGCCACTATTCCAACCAGCTTTCCCTCTTTCGTAATGGGCAATCGGTGGATGTTTTTCTCCGTCATTATGTTTACGAGCTCGCTTACGGTCGCACTAACCTCCGCGGTTATGGCCCCGTTGGTCATCAATTCCCAGACTGTTGTATCGCACAGGTCCTTTCTGCATTTTAAGGCCTTCAGGAGGTCGAATTCAGTAATCACACCCACTACGTTGTCTTCGCTGTCCGTTACTGGCATTACGGTTATTTGAGCGCTAAGGAGCGCATATAAAATGTCTTTTGCGGCTGTATTTTCTCTTGTGAAGAAAACGGCTTTCGCAATTATGTTTTCCGCTCTTAGGTCCTTCATAACCAGCCTCCTTGTCTGTCCCGAGGACCATTGCCGGTAAACAGTTTACAAATCGGGCTGCTTTGCAGCAGACACCGGGTTATAAAAACGTTACACGGAGGAGCCTCGACCACCGGTGGCGCCTGACACATTGGCAAGATCGGCGATACCGAAGTCGTCGTTTTTGCTGAACGCTAAGTACCAAGATTCCTGGTTTCCCCAGACCGACTCGAACAGCTCCTTCACAGCGGCTACTCGACCGGAACCTCCCTCTTTGACTAGCCCTTTCAGCCCCTCTCCAGCAAAGTTGCCATAACAGAGATACTTTGCCATCGGGCGCTCCTTTGTCTGAGGTGATAAGAAGTGGATAACTTTCTATCCCAAAGAATCCAGGACCTCCCTGGCTTCCTTCAGCCGGATTTCAATCTCGCACTGTTCAAAGAGATCAATGGCCTTTAATATGCATTCCCGGGCCTGTTCTCTCTTTTGCTCCGCGATGTGGAGCCGACCCAAACCGAGATAAGCCTCGCCTAATGTTCCTTTGGCCCCTATCGCCTGCGCGATTTCGATAGCCTTATTGAGATGATCCGCAGCTTTCCCCGCCGCAACAAGGGCGTCCTCGCTGAGATCTGCCGCGCCAAGAGCCGTTTGGAGGTATGCGCTTCCAATAAGATGCTCGGTAAGTGCGTAAAGGGGGTTTCTGCCCTCTTGCCGGAATCTTCCTGCCAAGTCCTCCAACTGACTGATTCCTCCAGCAATGTCTCCCTGGAAAATTGAGACCGCTCCGAGCACTGGCTCACAGATTGTTCCCGCCCATTCCCATTCAAGCTTGAGGCAGTTTTCTACACTCAGCCATGCGGCCTGTTTGGCTTCGTCCAGCCGCCCTGCCCCAAGATAGGCAAAGCTCTGTCCCATGCGGGCGACCTCTGCATACACAGGATCCCTGGTAAGTTCCAATGCCTTCTGAGAGTTCTCAATAGCTTGAGGAAGATCACCCTTGGTAAAATAGGCCATGCTGGACCACACGTATCCCATAACAAGACTTCGAATGTTAGAGTGCCGACGGCCGAAGTCAATGATCTCCTCCGCCGCTTTGAGCGCTCGTTTCCACTCCCCCTTATACCAGCAGGCGTGTCCCATTCCGATCATAGGTTTCATGTAAAGGTACAGATCGGATGGCAGCAGCCGGTACATTTCAACGGCTTTTTCCGCATATGCTACGGCATCGTCCAGGCGGCCCAATTCTGCGCAGACCCATGTAAGCCAGCAGGTGGCATATCCAATGACCCGGTGGTCCTGAATCTCCTGCCCGATCTTTAGAGATTTCTCCAGGATGGGACATGCCTCGCTGTGCTTCCCTCTCCAGCACCTGGACCAGCCCGACCACGCGTAGAACATCCCGAGCCTTGCATCGTCGTCGATGGCGACCGCCGTTCTCTCGTGTGCCGCAAGCAGGTCAATATACTCGCCGGATCCACCCCGATAATAAATCACCAAGCCCAACTCGATCAGCAGATCTATGAGGAGTTTTTGGTCTTCTTCGGTCTTATCCGCTTTGCCTTCAAGAATTTCGTAGCCTTCCTTATAGTATTGATAAGCTTCATCGAGGGCGAACCTGTTCAGGCTCTTTGCCCCGGCTTTCATGAGATAATCAACAGCCTTGAGCTGGGATCGACCCTGTTTGAAGTGGAAGGCGAGCGTCTCGTAGAATTCCGCAAGCCTGTCTTGAAACAGATGCTCCATTACGAGGCCGGTACGCTCGTGAATTTCGCGGCGGTCTTTCTTCAGGAGGCCGTTGTAGACCACTTCCTGAGTCAAGGCATGCTTGAATATGTACTCCAGCTCAGGCTGAAGAGACCTGGCCCTGATCAGGTCGAGTCTCTCCAGGCCGCTTAGAAAGCGGTCGATAGGCTCCTTGATCTCGGTAATCTTCTTCAGAATTTCGAAGAGGAAGGCCCTCCCGATCACCGACGCCTCCTGCAGGACGCGCTTCATCTCACGCTCAAGACGGTCAAGCCTCGCAGAGATGACGCCCTGAACCGTCGCCGGGACGTTCGACTCATCAAGCCGTCCGGCCAACCTCCAGTTGCCGTTCTCGCGGGCTAGCGCCCCCGATTCGACCAAAGAGTTGATCACCTCTTCCAGATAAAAAGGATTGCCCTCGATCCTCTCCAAGGCGAACTTTCTCAACTCCGCGGGAATGCTTTGAGTCTTTAAAAGAGACTTGAGCATCTCCTGCGTGTCCGACGGCGAGAGGTCCAGGAGCTGAATCTCCTCGTACGGCTTGCCAAGGCCCTTCAGTTGATGGCTGGTAAAGAGACTGAACGGGGGTCTGTACAGGCAGAGAAACAAAGCGGGATGCATGAGTTCGGAGATGAGGCGCCGAAGAAGATCCAGGGTGGAGAGATCAGCCCAGTGAATGTCCTCGAAGCAAAAGATCGTCGGCCCATATTGGGTCAGGGCAGCAGTGATAGCCTGAATTCCCTCGAACAGACGGGACCGCCAGAATTCAGGGCTCGACGTCTTCAATCTCTGGATAGCTGAGGGCATAGAGGCTGCCCACGTAGGGGGTAACCTGCTCGTTTTTCCCCAAGAGCCGCTCGATGCCCGATTCAACCTTCTCCCTCACTGTCGCGGGAGGGTCTCCCTCCTCAATTTTCCATGCGCGATTCATGAGGTCGATCAAAGGGAAAAATGTGATATTCTGCGCGTAAGGATAGGCATGGCCCTCGCGCCACCGGATCTTGTCGAGCTCAAGAGAGGCTTTGAATTCCTCCACAAGCCGGCTCTTTCCGGTGCCGGGACCGCCGCAAACGGAGATTACAGATCCTTTTCCCGCCTTGAGCCGCTCGACTGCTTCCTGCAACTGAATCAGCTCCGCATTCCTGCCGATGAGGTCCGCTCTCAGACCTGATTGCCGATGCACCGAAATCGGCTGTTCCTTGGGCGAGAGCACCTTGTATATCGGAATGCGCTCTGCCTTGCCTTTCAACTCGGCGGGTCCCAAAGCCGCCGAAACGAACTGTCCTTCCACCTGTCGTTGGGTGAGGGGGCCCAAAAGTATCTCGCCCGCTTTGGCAATATCGCTCAACCTTGCGGCAACACTGATAACACCACCTGTAACCCCGTGGATTCCCTTTTGCGGATCAACGTCTGCAGTGACCGCCACACCGGTATTGATGCCGCTGTGCATGGAAAGATGAGCCCCAATCCTGGCCTCGTACTCGGGATTAATCCCCTCCACCAGCTCGTGAATCTCCCTCGCCGCCCGGACAGCCCGTACTGCGTCGTCTTCGTGACATTTAGGCACTCCGAACAGGGCCAGCACGCCATCTCCCGCAAATTTCTCTATGAAACCGTCGTATTTGCCGACAATCGCCCTCACGCCATCGAAAAGTCGGCCTGTAATCTCTTTGACCTCCTCCGGGTCCAGCCTTTCGGTCATGGGTGTATAGCCGGACAGGTCTGAAAAAAGCGCCGTAACCTGTTTGCGCTCGGCATCGGCTATGGCCTCCGGTTTTGCAGTTGGCGGCTCCGTGGCGAGCCGTTGACCGCATGCGAGGCAAAACCTGCTGCCGGGCGGATTGGGCTTGTTACACTCCGGGCAGTCAATCTCCAGTTTTCCGCCGCACACATTGCAGAATTTCGCCTCACTTGGAAGTTCGGTTTGACATGCGCAGCATTTCATGGTTCCACTCCTTACAGCAGGTCTTTTAGAAATAGCTATGAAGGTATAACCGGACAGAATACAAAACACTCAGCATGAGAGAAGAATGAAAGAGATAGCCCCAAAGCTATCCTTCTCATGCATTTTGCGGGCTTCCTGACATTCCTCTTTGACTTCCGGTTCCGGCGGTATGACGGAAATTGTTAATTTCGCAATCCTTTGTACTGATTGCGTCCGGAAGTGAATGCGTAGTGAAGAAATCAGGAGTAAAGTGTCGGGATCGGCGGGGCGCGAATACACGGACTGGGAATCATGATACTGCAGGGAACGCCCACTGTGAGATGTGGGCAGGAGTCGGGCAGCGTTGCGATATACCTCCAAATGATATCGGGACTTACATCGCTGTTAAGATCACATACCCCAACGATATCCGGGGGAAGGGCGCGGGCAGCAATGGCGCCGTGGTCCAAATGGACCAGGCCGCGCATGTACCAGGCCACAACTTCTCTAGTCGCTGAATTTTTCCAGAGGATATCAGGTGATCCATCTCCATCGAAATCACCTATCGCAATGATACTCCAAGGAGGGGGGAGAGTTTCCATAGTATCCGTACCTAAACGGAGTTTCCCCTTCATGTACCAGACAATTGTCTCTCCGGTCGTCGAATTTCTCCAGACGATGTCTGGGCTTCCATCTCCGTTGAAATCTCCCACTCCCGCAATGGTCCAGGGGCTGTCCATCCCGGCGACAGTATCATGACCTGTGACGGCCAACCCGTTCAGGTACCGGATCCTCACCTCGCCGGTTGACTTATTCTTCACTAGAATCTCAGGGCGTCCATCTTCATTGAAATCTCCCACCCCCACGGCACCCCAGGCGGGATCAGGTGCTGATTCAAACTTCTGTTCAGCAAGCAGGGTACTCCCGTGCATGTACCAGACCGCCGCTTCCCCGGTTGCCTGATTTCTCCAGAGAATATCCTGCCTACCATCCCCGTTTAAATCTCCGACCCCTGCGATGTCCCAGCCTGGACCTGAAACGATGCCGGCAACGGCACAAGGAGTGAATATGACCGCCGTTATAAAAAAAACACAAAGAGTGATGAAGCTATACCTTTTCATGTCAGCCCCACCGTATGCGATGAAGATCCTTGAGGGCAAAAGCGTCGAGAGGTTGAGGGAATAATTTCCTGAACTGGCAAAACGTTACTGGGAAATGCACATCTGTGTTCGGGTTTATTTCGTAAGTAATGCCGGAATAGATAGCGACGTTATCAAGCAGTGCGCGCTACACCAGCAGGAGGATGAAGTCGGAACCGAGCAATTGCGCTTCTGGAAAGACAACAACAGCCGACATTGCCAGAAGTCTTTGTCCCGGTTTTGAAAGCCATCGACACGGTCGGTGATAGTCTACTTAATATAACCTAGCTCACACAATCGTGAAAATGTCAAGAGTTAAGTGGGGGCAGATAACGGGCAAATTAGATCCCATATGGCAGATATCAGTTAAATGTCAATCATATGAGGATTATTAGAGTCACATTCTCATTTCAAAACTCTATTCAATGGATCTTGCCAACTTCGAAAGAGTCCAGTGAGCGGCGTTTCTGTAAACAAATGATTCGAAAAGGGCGAACATTTTGGCGCCCAATTTTTCAAGGCGGAGGCGAGCTGTGCTGAAAACATGAATCTCACCGGTCAGGAGATCGAGCATGCCGTTTTGACGTCCGTTTGAGAGAAATCTTCGCCCTTGAACAGAAGCGGTTCGCCGGCACATTTCTCATCGGCCGCTTTCGCTTCAGGAAAGTGTTAAAGGAAGCACTCCCTCATCGGCACGGCTATGCGGACGCTTTTCCCGGCATAAGGGAACGCCGGAGCGCGGCTTGCCGGAGCCGCATTCATCGTGCCGGGAGTCACCGGCCTTGCATTGGGCCGGCCCGCCTCTCCCGGCCTCCTGCTCGTCAACGAAACAATTGTGGTGAGCGGCAGCTTTAGCCCTGACATCCTTTCTTCCACGCTCCGCCAGGCGCGAAAGATGTCCGGTCCGGTGGGTCTACCACAAGCGAGAATGAAGTGAGGGTTTTAAGCTGGCGGTTGCCGGTGCCGCCTCCGACGAAAGCCATGACGGTTCACAAATGAAATTGGCATGGAAAGGCTGATTCCGGCTTCGTGATGGCAACGTTCAGGAGAGCTGGAGTTTCCCTTTTCCAGCCGAACACTAGCGCATGACTTGCTTCGGCGAAGCACACTACGCCCTCCGCCTCATTTTCACCGTAACCCCATTAAGAATGAGGTCTTGGATAGGCTTAAACATAACCGCCAATTCGCGGCCACCTCTTGTCAAAAGCTCTCGTGGCTTTTCATCAATGTCTTCTATTGATATATCGGCAGAGCTACTGACTGATACTGTACCTTTGATCGAAAATGAACGAAGGGCCTTCGCATGGATCGTATGAAGTATGAGTAACACAATCTGTTTTCCGTCCTTTGTTGAGCAATTTAACCGTAGTTGGTCGGCAGAGACTATGACGTCACCCATGGCCTCTTCAATGGGGGGGTCCTGCGAGTCAGCTTCTACCTCCACGGAGGCACCTGCTACGCCATTACCATGTATGAGTATTTTAATCCTGGATTATGCGTGAGGATGCCTGAGAATCATACTGCGTTCATCCCAACTATCTGATAATATGTGGCAAATTCATCAGAAGGAGGGGAAGCTGCATGCGGGCGGGTTTCGACAGATCCATCAGCATTGATTTTCAGGGAGCAAAGATCACCACCGATACCGGCTTTCTTCTCATGAGGGAGATCGATCAGCGTTTCGACATCCTTGGCGGTGTAGAGTCTCTGATTGATGATCCAAGATCGGCTCGACATACGGATCATTCGTTGCTCCAGCTTCTGCGCCAGAGGGTCTATCAGGTTGCGGCAGGCTATGAACATTGCAATGACGCCAATCACCTGAGGGTGGACCCGGCGCTTCGGTTGGCTCTGGGAAAAGAGCATGAAAGCGGAGCCTGCCAATCCGCACTGAGTCGCTTTGAGAACAACATCCTCGCAACTGGTAAGGGGCTGAAAGCCCTGGAAGATATGATCAGCCGATCTGCCGACACACTCCTTCGGCGTAGGAACAAAAGGCGGCTCATCATCGATGTCGATTCCACCGAAGATCCCGTCCACGGGAACCAAGAGGGTGCAGCCTTTAACGGTTACTTCGATCAGGTCTGCTACCATCCTCTGTTTTGCTTGACCAACAAAGGTGATCTTTTGAGCGCAAGACTGAGACCCGGAAACGCACATTCAGCCGATGGCGTCTTGGACCTTATCTCTCCTCTGGTTAACCGCTATAGGTCTTGGTTCAAGCAGTTTTGGCTCCGGGGGGATGCGGCCTTTGCCGGTCCCGATCTCTACGAGTTTTGCGAAAAGAAGCGGATCACTTATTTCATCCGGCTTCCCAGCAACAACAGTCTGAAGAGGCGCATCCTGACTCACCTGAAGCGCCCCGCCGGTCGTCCCCCCCAAGGAGCGGCGTACAGGTCAGGGTGATCGAGTTTCATTACCAGGCGGAGAAATGGAATAAGCCCCGAAGAGTCGTCTGTAAGATCGAATGGCATGTTGGTGAGCTCTTCCCTCGTGTCGGTTTTATTGTGACCAACTCGAATCTTGAAGCGCACAAGGTGATTACGATTTACAATGGGCGATCCGAGATCGAAAACCGGATAAAAGAGGGGAAGAACACGCTTAGATGGGACAAAACGAGTTGCCACCGTTTCGCAGCAAATCAAGCAAGGCTTCTCGTTGGATGTCTTGCCTACAATCTGCTCCACATGATTCGGGATGCGGCATTCTGGGGGCAGAGCGTTAGGCCGTCTATAGACTCGATCATCAGGCGGCTTGTGAAGGTTGGGGCCAGGGTGGTTTATCATGCCGGGAAGTGGTACTTCCATGTCGCGTCGGCTTTCCCACTCGCCGGGTATTATCGGATTCTATTAGCCTGAACCCCTTAACTCTGACAGGCGGAAAGCGGGCTATAAACTCAGGGGATGGAGGTGCGTCCTGAAATTGCAAAAACCGGTCTCATTGAGATACAACTTGCATGTTCGATCTGAAAATCGTATGGTTTTACGGGCTTTAGGGGAACAAGGGAAGTTTTTCAAGCAAAAACCCAATCCCAACATGCACTTTGGATGCCGAGCGCAGAAGTTGATGCATTATTCCGGATGAAAGTGAAAAAGTTGAATACCCAAGCACCATACGGAAGCGAGACTTCGGAAAAATCTTTCCCTATCGTCGCTCTTGGGGCTTCCGCCGGCGGGCTCGAAGCGCTTCAGGGTTTTTTCGACGTTAGGACTTTAGACTGAGGTGGCAAGGTTGCCCACAATCTCGGGTAAAACCCCAAAAAAAGGAGACGGATCATGGCTCATTTCAAAACGAAAGACGGTGTGACCCTCCATTATGAGGATTTGGGCGTAGGCAAACCTCTTGTTCTCATTCACGGCTGGTCTCAATGTGCGGCAATGTTCAAGCATCAGGTTCCCGCCCTAAGCAAGAAGTACCGGGTCGTTGCCCTCGATCTTCGCGGCCACGGCGATTCCGAAAAGCCCACGCACGGGTATCGCATTTCCCGATTGGCTGCGGATGTGCGCGAACTCCTTTTGAAACTTGATCTGAAGGATGTGAACATCCTGGGGTGGTCCATGGGTTGTTCCATCATCTGGAGCTACTGGGAACTGTTCGGTGGGGAACGCTTGGCCAAATTAATCCTAGTGGATGAGCCTCCCTGGCTGCTCAATACACCCGAATACGATACGGGGATCGTGGGGATAAACGATTACGCCGAGTTCTGCAACAGCGTTCGTGACAAAAGGGGCGAGATGACCAACTGGTTTGTGGAGCAAATGGTTTCCACAGACATGCCCCAGGAGGAGCGGGATTGGATTGCGGAGCAGAATCAGAAAATGCCTGCAGACTACGCAGCACGATTGCTCTATATCCACTGCGCCTTGGACTGGAGGGATATCATCCCCACCATCACGCTCCCCGCCTTGGTTATCGGTGCAAAGAAAAGCCTTGTTCCCTGGAAGTCACAGGTGTGGGTTAATGAACACATGCCGGAATCCATAATAGAGATTTTCGAAGACCGCGGACACATTATGTTTTTCGAGGAGCCTGAGAAGTTCAACCAAATTGTGATGAACTTTGTCGGGTAGGTCGCGTTAAGGGGGGATGAATGGAAATCCCTTAAATAACAATGTGTTAGTTAAGAATTTCCGGGGATAGGGAGCGCACCCGACAAGGCGGATATCCTGGCCGCCTTCCCCGGAACCCCACCAGGCCCACGACAGCAGGTGGAGCATGCACGAGCCTGACCCCCACGCAGCCGCAACTTTCGAGTTATAGACTTCTGCACGGCTTGTGCAACACCGGGTCAATTCGGTAGCCTCCGGTAGCTTGTCAAGCTCGTGTCCGGTGAGGTGTTTTCGGTCTCTTATTTTGTCCGCTTATGGAAGAATGACATATCGAATTTCGGATTGCTTCCGGGCATTTCCTTGCTCAATTGCCGGTACTGGCAAAATAGAGCGGAACCCTGGACGGTCTTGAGTGGAGAAGGTGGAAACCGGAACATGTGGCTTTCTGGCTTAAACCCGTCCGGGGTGTTCAGCCAGTCCATAGATTCTCAGCCGAGTGCCCCTCATTCAATGCTTTTGATGCGGTGCAGTCAAGGCTAATGCCGGTTTAAAGCGTTTACGCTTTTCGCCGGTCGCTTTGGCCTGATCCAGTAGTTTGATTGCATATGTGTTCCCAGTTTCATCAGCCACTTTGAAAACGCCGCCAGCTCCGCCTTCTCCAATGATGTCGGTGGCGGTGAATTTTGAAAAAAGTGTTTCGAAAATGGGCAATTCTTTCGGGGCCATCGAATTCTCCTTGAGCAAACTGCCACTTTTTTCAGCGATACGGGCAATCATTCTATAGATTTTTGAAAGGATTCCAAGTCTCATCTGGGTTAATAGCTACGGCAAAAGCGGGCACATCGCCGGGGTTCCTGACGGTTACCTGCGTCTTAACAGCCCATTCCCCGGTGTGAAGACGGACGGAGGTCGGATTAATCGAGACCACCCGGCCCAAGCCCACCTTGTGCTGCGAGCCTGGATCGACCGTATCCAATACTCGCTCAAGTACCGCATCGAGCCCCAAAGTAGTAGATACCGCCACTCTGTCGGCAAGGATCGGAGAATGCTGCGCCACTTCAGCCCGAGTAATGTCATGCCAAATAGGAAGTATCCTTTTTTCTCTCCCCCCCGTTTCCATAGCAAACAGCCCGTTGAGTTCCGCCTGGGGCCGCTTCTTTGCAAAGAAACTATGGCTTAAAACGACCAACCCGAAACGGCAACCAGCAAGACCCTTGTCTATGCTTTCCCGAAGTGAATCGCCGAGCTTGAGGGAGAATTCATCGTACCAAACGCTTGAGCCTGCCGACCGAAGCTGGTCAGCTAATGGTCCCGCTATCTGCTCCTTGTCCTCGCCAGCATGACTAACGAATATGTCGTACATTCCTTGCATCCTTATGGCGAACGAAGGGCGGGCATCAGGCGCCGTAGCAAGCCAGGAATTCACCGCAGTAACTCATGTCTCATACCAAGTTGCGCCCATACGGGTAAGAATTGGCGATTGGAACCCCCCTTTTCTAAAGGGGGGCAGGGGGGATTTTGTGAATGGAGGTTTTACCTCTTTGAGCGCAACTTGGTATCAATGGGATACCTTGAAGTCATCAAAAGTGAAAGCTGCGCTCTGCGCCAAGTTAGTCTAGGATATCCGGCGGCGCCAGCAAAGCTTGTTTCAGGGCTTCCAATTTGGCGGGCTGGAGAGTACCAACGAAATTGGTCAACCTGGCCTTCTCCAAACTCATCAACTCGTCGCAGTGAATACTGCTCTCATGTTTCAAGCCCTCACCCGGTCCGATTGGCACTTGGGTCGCAAGACCATCGTACGCAGTATAGATTGGGGCACAGATGACGGTTGAAAACCGCGACTCAATCAATACCTCACGGCTTACAATCACGAATATGCGGTATTTCTTCGGATCACGCGCAGCGGGGTGAGATACGCGCTAAAGCTCGCCCCGCTTCATAAGGGCCCCTGATATCCAAGGACATCGCTGGCTTCCCGGTTAAGGAAATCTGCACGCCGGTTGATGATTTCAAGGTCACGAGCGTTCTGCTCATTTCGAGTCAGACGTAAACTCAGTATCTTCCCGGCTTTGAACATAACGACCTTGGAAGCCGGAACTTCGATCTTTTTGCCGGTCCGGAGATTACGGCCTTCACGCTGAGCTCTTTGGCCGACACTAAAAGTGCCGAAACCTACAAGTGTGATCTTGTCGCCGGATGCCAAAGCACTGGAAACAGCGGAGACGAATCCGCCCACTGCTTTTTCTGCCTGGCTCTTAGTGATTCCGCCCTTAGAGGCTACACAGGTCGGGTACTGGCGGAATAGTATTACTGCTCTTTAGTTTTAACGCAACTAAAGGCTAGTCCAATGTACTTTGACAAAACACCAGGAACTTATAAGACTAATATCGCACTGACTTATCAAAAAACAGAGAAAGGATGGCGTCCGATAAACCTTACGGGTGATGGTTGGAAGCAAGCCGAGAACCAGCGACCGAGTCCGCCTCCCGCTCCCGGTACAGGACCATCCGCATCCAACAAGCCAGCGCCCCAAGCATCAAACAAACCGTCTTCTCCACCACCGGTCGATACCGAAGCGGATAAACGCCTACAAAAAGTGGAGCAGAGCATTAAGGATGCATTATTCCGGTTCCCATCCCAGGCTGTCGGGGCAACTCCACCTCCCATTCCCCATTTGCATAGGACTATCCTAGCCCTACCTGGTTCCCTCTCCCCATATTGGTCAAGGATTGTGTCATGACCTCAGACACTGGCACGCACTAGGCATATAGTTCTTTCACTAAATGGGCGATACCTTTCTTCTGGAGTTGCCGGATAGGGGCCATGATACTTATGGTTACCACGCCCGGTGAACGCCCAATATCCACCGACCCTGTGATAGTTACTCTGTTTCTTACCTCACCGTCGCTCATATCAAGCAGCTTAGCTGTCCGCGCCAAACCGTTGAGGACAGCGGCACTCAAATCAGCTCCCGTACCCACCACCTGGATCGGAGCCACATCCTCGACTTCAACCCCATACTGTTCGGCCATCTTCCTGCCTTTTGCACGTTCCTGTGGAGTGAGAGGCGTGGCCAGCAGGGGCAAGTCTCCCTTGGGTGGGAGCAGGATAGGGCCGTCGATGGTCAGGCCTTTAATGACTTCGACTTGGACGGTCACCTCTCCAGACACGTCGGTTGTATGCACAGCGATCTCACCGTTGCCCTGCATAGCATGCACGTCTCCGATATAGATCCCGGCCCCATCAAGCTTCACTGGGCAGATGAGAATCGCCCCCTCCCTCACGGAGTTGATATCCATGTGGCCATCTGTCCTCTTCTCATTAAGCTCCTCTTGAGTCCATGCGTAAATGTGGGGCGCGCCCACCAAGAACTGCCCGAAGTCGCCAGCGTTGTGGGAATCCGGCATGACTTTAGGCGGAGTCGTTCCAATATTGCCGATAAACGGCCGCATCCTAGTGACAAGCCCAGGAATATCATGCGCGGCGTAGACTAAGATGGAGTGTTGCTCTGCATGGGCAGGCAGAGCAGAGTATTTTTTAGCCTCGATAGCCATCTTCTCGGCGGCTGCCTTGCCAACGGTTACACCAAGCGACTCCTCACTATTTAACGCCATGGTGTACCCATGGGGCATCTTGAAGGGAGATGCCGAAGCTTGACACTTCTTGCACTTGATAGCCTGCCATCCAATGCCATCCACATATGTCTCTTCCGACTCGCGTCCACATTTCGGGCACATCCTGTGAACGAACGGGTCCCCCTTATATGTTCCCGCTATGGCTTCCATGACGCCAGAGGAAGCAGCAATGGAGGTCACCTTTATATTCTTAATCCTGATGACTACAGCATCGCCCACTTTGGCTCCCTTCACGGCTACAGGCCAGGTTACTTCGTGCCCACCCTTAAATATTGGTGTGATCATGGGCCCCCAGCAACCAGGAGCTGTCTCGACCACGATGGTCCCGCCATCATTTACAGGCCCTAGCATGGGAACGTCAGGCCTCAGCAGACCACGTGTATATTTTGCAACATGTACCGTTCCAGTGTCCGTTGCCGGCGCAGGGTTTGCTGCATGACTGACTACTCCGCGTGCCGTTGCTGCGGCCGCTAAGGTCCCACCAGCAACCTGCAGAAAGTCACGGCGGCTCAAATGGCCATTTTCGCCCAGTTGCTCGGACTCTTCTGACTTTTTCTTTTCCATCCCACACCTTCCTTTAGTTTACTGTTAGAATCATTTCTACCGGAATAATGCACCAACTTCAGTGCCAAGCATCCCAACCGCATTTTGGGGCCGTGTCTTTGCCTAAAACTCTATCATCCAGTGGTTATAGGGATGTTACGCGGATGAGTTGTGTGTGTCAAGTCCTGCAAATTCGATTCTGCAAATTCGATTCTGCAAATTCGATCACGCATATAGGTTGCCGGTTCTGTTTTTGAAACCCTCACTTGACAACAAGCCGAGCGTAGGGTCGCCGAGAATGGGTCCAACCGAGACTCGTCGGAGGCGGCCCGCAGCGATCAGGCTGCCGACGCCACCACAAAGCCCAATTTCCTATGCTCTTTCAATAACTCCATATTCAGATAACGGCTTGCCTCAAGCCAGCTCTCATGTGTTTCGGCTGCTAGGAGCCTGTCGGGATAAAGGGTTTTTATAATAGAATTAGGGGTTCGAGTGAACGCATTAAATGACGATTCCTCACTCCATCAGTCTAAACTCAATAATAATTAGCTAACGATAGGAATTCGCGTGTGTAATGTCGGCGGGTAGAGTCAAATAAATTGTGTAAATTCTTTACCGCTCCAAAATCTTCCAAAAAGGCAGGTTTTTCCGCACCTTTCCAATGGGGTTTGACCTCCAGTGCAGTTCCATTTTTAGAGCAATAAAGGCGAGGAGGGTATAACAGGACCTCTCCCCGGCCACGATCTCCATAGGCTTTGTTCTTCGTTTGAATTCCTTGTTAAGTCTTTCGATGATGTTTGTGGTCCTGAGCGAGATCCATTCATCTTCCGGAAAATTGAAGAAAGTGAGGCAGGCATCAAGAGATTTTTCCAGGCACCTGAGCGCCGAAGGGACCTGAGATTCCCATTTAGCCTTGAATTCAGCGAAAAACTCTCTGGCCTTGTCCCTGGAAGATGCATAGAAAATGGAGCGCATCCCGTCAGCAACGCCCTCTTTCAATTTCTGTGGCACCTTGGCCAAAACATTGCGGGCAACGTGAACCTGGCAGCGCTGCACTTTTGCTCCCGGAAACTCCTCACCAAAGACCTTCTCTAGACCGGGGAGGCCGTCCATGACCCCCATGGTGACCTTTGCGCTATCCAGACCCCTTGTTTTCAAGTCTTTAAAGAACTCTCTCCAACTGGATGCGGATTCTTTATCGCCGGCCTGCAGTCCGACCACGAGCCGTTGGCCGGATTCAGTAACTCCTATTGCGACCAGAACAGGTGTTTTCTCGATGGAGTCTCCGATGCGCATGTCAAAATTAACCCCATCTACAAAGAGATATTTTATATGCTCCTGAGACAAATCCCGATTTCTCCATCTTTCCACAGAATCAACCAGTTCCCTGTTCGCCTGGCTGATCTCAGTGTGAGAGATTTTTCGGCCGATCAGGCGGCTGGACATAACGGCCAAGGTTCGGGTGCTCACGCCGCCAAGAAACATCAAACAAAGGTCACGACGAATTTCGTCTTCATATTGTTTGCTCCGGGGGAGCACCCGGGTCTCATATTCACCTTTGCGGTCACGCGGCACTTTGACCGAAACCTCTCCGATTCCCTTTACTGTAAAGCTTCTTCCGTAGGAGCCGTTCCGGTAATTGGTCTCATCTTCCTTTCTTTCGTAGGGTTTTCTTCCCAGAAAATGTGTCAGTTCTGCATTCATCATTTCGCTGAGATATTTTCCCACCATATCCCGGACATCAAGCCGGATCATTTCGAAGACCTTTTCCGGCTGTGTCTGAATCTCTTTGAAAACGGAGACAACCTCGGGTACACTGATCTCAATCTTCATTGGCGCTTCTCCCTTCTTTGGTCTGTTTTGGCAAACTCCCAATTAATGGAAAAGCGCCTTTTTTTCTACCTTTTTGAAGTTTTGGAATTTACACAAAAGATCTTACACCACCATTTTGGATACCAATTCCTCTTTTGTCATTTCACCCCCCCGGCTTGATCGGATTAAATCCAGGGCAGCCCGGCCATTTATCACCCGAATGCAAAACGCTATTAGCACATTAAACTCAATATAACATTTATGTTGCGTTTGATTCAAAAAATTCAGCAAGTCTTCCAATATGTTAATCTGGCAACCGCCCCCCTCTATAACGCCATATAGGAGACCTGTGTTAACTTTTATTTTCCCTGGAACGCAATATACCTCCTTGCCAAAAATTCCAGTTCGTTTCAGAACCAGTGAATGCTGCTTGTCGCGCTGGGAAATGCCGAAGCCGGCTTGGAGATCGGATGCCAACATCACAGTTTCGGTGTTCCTTTTGCAGCTAATGTAAGTGCGCGCACGACGCTATGCTTCGCCAAGTCCAACTTGAAGCTGTTTTGTTTGAGCGGCCTGACCCCGCGCAAAGCAATTTCAGCAGCCCGTCGAAAAACTTCGGTTCTTGGTTCTGCGCCCGCAAGAAAAGCTTCCACATCGAACAAACGCAAGGGTTTGGGTGCTACACCACCAAGCGCAAGTCCGGCCGGCTGAATGGCACCACCGGACATTTCCAAACCGGCGGCTACGGAGACCTACAATGCTGCCGTTGGCTTCCAAAAAGCCGCGTGAAAAGGTAATTTGTTGTCGACATGGATAAAAACTGGGGTTAGAAACATGCAATGGCGCATGGTTCCCGCTTGGCCCTCCCCGGGGGGCCGCGAACTCCCGTTTTCCTCCTGCGCAATGGTTTTAAGGAGGGCGCATTGAAACCGGAAATATCCGACCTGCAGCGTCAGGTTCAGAAAAACTGCGATATATCGGACGCCCGGCACGCCGGGGTGTACTCGCTCTGCGGCCTTCTGCTGAGGATGCGGGACCTGTACAAATGGGAGCACCGGATGGTCCCCTGGCAGGAGCCCGAACCGGCCGATCTTATGGGGTGGATGGAAGACAGGGAGCAATACTGGGAGGAAATCATAGAGGGAGAAATCGCGCCGGTTGTCCTGGGTGGAGAGCGTTTCGATCCTTACGACATGGCCGGACTAAACGTCCGCCTGCGCCCGCTGGGTCTGGTCTACGGGGCGGGCTACGGCATCGGCATGAAACCCACTTTTTTCCTGGCTGAATGCGCCGAATCCAGCTCGGTGGGCGGGCTGAGAATCGACGTGGTAAACCGGGAGCTTGCCCGCGACATCTTCATGACCCCGGCAATGCGGCGGGGAGAGCAGATATTCGCCAGGCGGTCGTGCATGCTCTTTTTCCTGTGGGACCATATTCTTGAGGCGCCCCCCTCTGCGCGGGAAGCCGTGGAGTTCGGTCTTGCCCGGTACGGGGTGGGTCTCGATGAGATCCGCCGCAACGCGGCGCGCCATGGGGACCTACTGGAGCGTATCGCCGGGCGGGAACTTGAAACCTGGGTCCACCACGAAATCGGGGAAGTGTTAGAGACCGGCTTCGACAGCGGCCTCTGGCAGGAAATGGTCTCTGCCTATGCGAACACCCCGGTCGAAATCTTTGCCCGGATGCTGAAAGACGTTCTTGCGGACACCCACTCCGAAGGGCTGCTCGGCCACATCGTGCAAAACCGCGTCGAATCCTCCCTCGGGTTCTACGTCGCTTTCCAGCGCGCCATCTCGCGGGCGGTTTTCCCGGAAATCCGGGAAGCCTTCTTCCGATTTCGGCAAACCGGCGACTGGAGCCTGATCGAGGCGGCCCGAGAATCTGGGCGGCGCAACATGTACCGGCACGCGGCCGCCCTGACGCGGCTCCACCGGGAAGCGCAGGCCTCAGGGACCGACAGGGCGAGGGTTCGTATCATATCGGAAATCCTCGAACCCCTGGGCATCGCCAGAGGCCGCGGCGAGTAAGACCGGCTTGGAAATTTGTTTCTGATCCGTAACTTAAATGGTTGCTGTATCTTGCCAACTTCGAAAGAGTCCAGTGAGCGGCGTTTCTGTAAACAAATGATTCGAAAAGGGCGAACATTTTGGCGCCCCATTTTTCAAGGCGGAGGCGAGATGTCCTAACTTTGGCACAACGCGCTGCAGGGCATGGTTATCCAGTCTTCCTGAGCGGCCGTCGCCGAATGGCATCAGGATACGCGGCGAAGGTGCTTTGGCATAGCTTCATACCTTAGCCGTCTCTCCGCTTCATCAATCAGTCTGAAATTACAAAGAAGAAGATTGCCCAAGTCAGTCCAGTAGTAAGTGAACACAACGCGTGGCGGATCAGCTTGCGTAGAAAAGCCTAGCAGGCCGCTGCCCTGAAGCCGCCCGATAGCGTCACAGTGTCTCTGAAATACTCCATCCATGAATCTTTTGTCGTCCCCATGGAGCTGAGCCATGTGCCGTTCGTAGTCGCCTGGACCACTCCCACTCGTCGCGACCGCGAATTGACTCGAGGAGTACCATTGCATAAGGACTTCGAACTCGAACGGAGTGATTTTCGCGATCGCGTGGCGAACGATGGCCTCTTGCTCAACCTCCCACTCTTGAAGTGCCGCCTGGATGCGATCTGCAAGTTCTTGGACGGAATCGCCTGGCGAGCGTGGGGAGTATTGCATGAAAATTAGGTCTTTCGTGTCGAATGCAGGTTTATAGCCCTTCTCTGCTATGAGCACCTGGCGACGGATTGGCTGCGTAGCGTGCGCGATTCCTAGCTCGTACTGAACGTTCGGGTTCACCCGCCTGGTGAGAACACCGAGTACAACCTGCGCTGTGTGCAGATGCTCCATAACCTCAGTCCATCCGGAGATCGTCCGTAGGTCGCCCTTCGTGCGATATGCCCCAAGCTGGCGCTTTAGGTTTGTCGCGGCAAACTTCACAGCTGGCTCGACCAATTCGGTATATATTGGGTCGTATTGGGGCCTAAAGGGCATGACCACGAACACCTCTTCGGGGTTGAGACCCTTAAGAGTCGGTG
This sequence comes from uncultured delta proteobacterium, assembly GCA_963805125.1. Lineage (GTDB taxonomy): Bacteria > Desulfobacterota > Syntrophobacteria > Syntrophobacterales > Syntrophobacteraceae > SbD1. Next base: position 404,878 of record CAWDTD010000009.1, read on the forward strand.
TGAAATCATACGGGTACATGGGCAACCTCACCCTTGTGGCCTGGATAATGCGCTTGTCGTCATTCTTTCGCTCCCTCTGGTGAAGGGGAACTGGGGGCAGACCAATCAACGCTATTGAAACGCCCTAACACTACTACGTTAAGTTATTGACATTTTGCCTCTTGCTGTCGTATATGGGTACCGGGAGGGATACCTATGGACAGCAAGGAACTACAATCGTGTCGAAGCAGGCTCGAAGCATACCTTGCGGAGCTTCTTGAGCCTATAGGGCGTCTGGAAAGGCGCCGATGGGGTAACGCTTACGTTCGTGGACTGCTTATGGATGGCGAACGAAAGTCCATCGAGCCTATGGCTGCTCGGTTGCCTGATGGCAATGTCCAGGCGATGCAGCAGTTTGTAGGTCAAAGTCCTTGGGACCACAGCCCCGTTCGAAAAAAGCTGGCCGAACGGATGGTCGAGGCAATGGTTCCTGCGGTTGCCTGGATTGTTGATGATACCGGGTTTCCCAAACAGGGAAAGCACTCTGTAGGGGTTGCCCGTCAGTATTCGGGCACTCTGGGCAAAGTGGGAAACTGCCAGATTGCGGTATCGCTCAATCTGGCTACAGCCGAGGCCTGCATGCCGGTCGATTTTGAGCTCTACCTTCCGAAAGCTTGGGCGGAGGACCCGTTGAGGTTGAAACGAGCTGGTGTTCCGGACGGATACTGCTTTAAGGCCAAATGGCAGATCGCTTTGGATCTGATCGGCCAAGCGCTTTCCCGGGACATCCCAAAGGGTGTCGTAGTCTGTGACTGCTCTTACGGGAACGGCAACCCATTTCGGCAGGGCCTGATTGATCGAGAGCTTTTCTATGTAGCCGAAATCGAAGCCAAGACCATTGTCTTCGATGAACCGAAGAAAACAAGGGGCCGAGTAGGCGACCCGGCTCCCGGTAACCAGACGGGCAAAGCGAGTGTCCTCTCGGTTAAAGACTTTGCTCTCAAGCTCCACGCCCCGATGTGGAAGACGATTAAATGGCGCGAAGGAACTAAGCGTAGACTGGTTTCTCGTTTTGCTGCCGTCCGGGTACTTCCGGCTCACCGACCGGCTAATGTCAAAAAGCGTCCCCCCAGGCAGTGGTTGCTTATCGAATGGCCCAAAGCGGAGCCGGAACCCACGAAATACTGGCTCTCCAATCTGCCCCCCCAGGCAGGGCTTAGCCGGCTTGTCTTTTTTGCCAAGGTGAGGTGGCGGATCGAGCAAAGCTACCAGCAACTCAAAGAAGAACTGGGGCTCGATCACTATGAAGGTAGGGGCTATTTGGGATGGCATCACCATGTCACAATGACCATGCTTGCGTATGGGTTCCTCCTACTTGAAACCTTACGCAGTAAAAAAAACTTCTGGGTGGACCCTCCCGAAAGTGAGACGGGAGATGCAGCGCCTGATAGCCTGCTGGTTAGGAACATGCCCGATCTGCAATAGAAAGATAAATTATGGGCATCTATCACGTTCTCCGTAATTATTTAACGTAGTAGTGCTAATTAGCCATATCGTGATTCGCAAGCATGAATTGATGCCAGCAGGATACGGTTATATCGGAAAAGTGTCAATCAGGAGATGCCCGATTCGATGCATTCTTTTCTTATGGTTGTAAGACTTCCGGGGATACTTGCCAGAGTGAGGAACCAAGCAGAAATCGGACTACGGCAATTTCACGGTTCTTGCCAACTTGTTGACTTTACAGAAGATTAATGTATGAAACGAAAACGGTGAGGATTTCAGCGCCTGATTTCTCAATGGCATGGAGAGCTTTGTCGATTGCAAAATGCCCGGCGTAATCGCCTTTCCGGGCTGTGTCGAGTGTGCATTGCAATGCCAAAAGGGGACCTCCAAGCGGCGAAAACGCCCTCCCGGCCGCTTCTTCTCACGGAAGATCGAGCAACTCTTTTGGCCCGATCCAAGGCCGCCAACTTAAGTAAGTCAAGGATGATCCTGCCGTTTCTTTATGAAATATCCGGGTCAGGGACCTGCCGACTGGCGCCTCGAACTCGGGGCATGAGGCACAGGATAATATGTCGATGGGGTGATCCGGACTCGCGCGGCTTTACCCGGGTGTGGTCCGCTCACCCGCTCTCACCCTGCGCCGAAAAGTTCCACCCTGGAACCTCAAAATCCCCCCTGCCCCCCTTTAGGAAAGGGGGGTGTTGGGGCGAGTCTTTTCATGGTTTCAGGGTGTCCCATGGGGACATGAAGAACTGCTGCGAAGGATTTGCGGGCAAGCTGTTCGGCCCGAACAAGGCGGCGTGATGCGCCACAAAGTCACGGACGCCGGTCGCCGGTCTTCCTATGGTCGCCTCGACGTCGTGTGTAGGACGGTCGTAACGATTGGCGGCATGGAGCCGGGCCATGGCAGCCAAGTGCTCGAAGACACGGTCGGGCAAATTGCGGGCGCGAAGCTCGAGCCGGGGCCGCACGGCCCGTTGTTCGCGCCTGAGCGTGAACGCACTATCCGAACCGGCGTCACTGCTTTCACGCTTTCGGTTTTGGAGCTGCCCGGACCGTCAGACTCCCACCCAGGCAATTAGAATGCGATAGCAACCGGCAAGAGGATGAAACCGACAGACACGGCAAAAATGCGCAGGCTCACGTCCGAGGAGAATCAATATTTCTTATCTGCCTCCAAGGCAGCTATCCCACCACGCCCGGTCACATCTGTCCGGGAAAAATCAAGACCCAAAACTCAAAATCAATCAGGCAGTTGTCGTCAGCTTCTCCATAGCGGGAGCCTGCTTTTGCCACAATGCAAACCATTTTCTAAAGGCCAAAATAAAAATGACGGCCAGAAGAGTCATGACTGTAGCGGTAATTACGACCAGGAGGTAGTTGCCCAGAGCATAGTTGACCTTTACCAGGTAGTAGCCTGCCGTCATTGTAACCGGCACCATAAAGATTCCCGGAACGGCGGTAATCCATGAGTATTTCGATTTCCCCATGCCGATGATCATGGTGGTTCCGATGATCAGGGCACACGCGGCAAGAAGTTGATTGCTCATGCCCAAAAGCGGCCATAGCATAGTGATGCTGCCGGTATAGACCAGATATCCCCAGAACAGGGTGAACAGAGCGCTTGTGATAATGATGCCGGGTATCCACCTCTTTTCGGTGAACTTCGGAATGGCCTTCCCAATAGCTTCCTGAAGAAGATATCTTCCCACCCGTGTCCCGGCATCGACGGCGGTCAGGATGAACACTGCCTCGAACATGATTGCAAAATGGTACCAGTATGCCATAAGCCCTTTCATGAAAGAAACGGAGCTGAATATATACGCCATGCCAACCGCGAGCGAAACGGCCCCTCCAGGCCGGGCCTGGATATTTTCCTGGACCGCCTGAGCCAACTGGGGAAGGTTTACGGGCGACATGCCAAGGGTCTTGTAAGCTTCAGCAGAGGCATTGATCGCGAAATAATCGGAAGGAACGAGCACGCAGGCGGCAATGAGGGCCATTATAGCTACGAACCCTTCGCAAAGCATCGCTCCATAGCCCACGAAAATGATATCATTTTCGTTATTTATCATCTTTGGCGTGGTTCCCGTACCAATAATGGCGTGAAAGCCGGACAACGCGCCACAGGCGATCGTTATGAAAAGAAATGGGAAAACGGAGCCGGGAGCGGCGACAAGCGGTCCTCCGCCGCTGATGAACCTGGTCAGGGGCGGCATCTGGAGATAAGGATGAACCAAGCATATGCCTACTGCAAGCGCTGTGATGGTTCCAAGTTTAAGGTATGCCGAAAGGTAATCCCGGGGAACCAGGAGCAGCCAGACGGGCAAAGCTGAGGCGGCGAAACCGTAGACTGCAATGAAGATGGCGCATTGTTCCTTGGAAAGATAGAACCATTTTGAGATCACTGGATGAGCGGCCACAAAAGGACCCGTAAGAATAACCAGGGCCAGCAGCACCACGCCGATCACACTTCCTCCCAAAACGTCTCCAGGTCTGATCGTGCGCATCCAGACACCCATGGCAAGTGCGATAGGCACCGTGCAGGTGATTATGTAAGCACTCCAGGGGCTTTTCATCATGGCGTTTACAACCGCAAGGGAAAGCCCGGCAAGCAACAGGACGAGGATGAACAATATGGCGAAGCTGGCTACACCCCCGGCCTCCTTCCCGATCTCGGATCCGGCGATGAGCGAGATACTTTTCCCCTCGTGCCGCACAGAAGCGAAAAGAATTACAAGGTCATGCACCGCTCCGGCGACTACTGCTCCAATAATTATCCAGAGAGCGCCAGGCAGATAGCCGAACTGGGCTGCCAAAACCGGTCCGATCAGGGGGCCTGCCCCGGCAATGGCCGCGAAATGATGCCCGAAGAGCATATACTTGCTGGTGGGGTGGTAATCGATACCGTCCTTGAGCCTATGAGCCGGGGTCGGCCTGCCGGGGTCTATTTCCAGGACCCTTTTGGCGATGAACATCCCATAGAAACGATAGGCAAGCGCAAATACACATAGAGCCACGAAAACAAGGGTCAGCGCATTCATAAATGCTCCCTCCCCGCTGTAGAAGAACACTCCTGTTCGAGATTAAATGTCTCCACAAAAAACACAAGCTAAAAATGGCGACTGCATGAATTTGGGCAAATTTCAGGGCATAGCGGCATTCCTCACAGTCGATATTTTGCTTCCCATATGTGCAAGCCGGAAACCACAAAAAAGTCGTTCGATGGGTGGAGGGGGCACTCAGCCGTCCGGGTGCCGGACGCAACCCGTCATGTCTTTGACGGCAACTTTTCGTTATGGTTGCTCATGTCCCTTCGGGACACCCGGAAACCGCTAAAAGCCCGGCCCGACCGGGGTGGTCCGGATAACCCTGCCAAGGCGATCCCAAGGTTCGTTATCCGGGGCGCCAAGCGCCAAGAGGAGAGTGCGTACCCCATAACTTTTCGAACCGGATTGCGGATATTGCCGGCGCACGGCGCAGGCTTTAGCCCGCGGTGAAGAAGTGTTTGTGACCTTGGGGCGATCCGCGCCATTCGCCAACGCTGCGGCCTGAGACAACGCGAGGCCGGTTTAGTATTCGGCACGGACGAGAAATCGTTTGAAAAATACGAGAGCGAAGAGACCCATCATATATTCGACGAGCTTAATTCTCTTCATGGTGCTGCTGTAGCCCATGTAGCGGACCTTCCCGAATACCGGCCTTTGCAGGAGCGAAAGGCCTTTCGCAGGGGCTGGCACCCGGAAGATACCCGTGCAGGAGTTTGGATCCCGCTCGTCGAGCGCGTACTCGTTATTAAGCTCGATCATGATTTCTAGGGCTTTGCGGGGAGAGGACGTTCTTTAGGAACTCACGCTTCTGAGACTCTAACCAACTGAGCAAAAAAAAATAATTGAGAGACAAAAAATGCTTGACAAGTAAAACCAAGCATGGTTCTATATTTTAGAAATTAGCTTTCATAATATGAAATGAGTAAACACGATATGACGCTCACCTCCCTGGAAAAATCTATCAAGATCATCGAGCTTCTAAGTGAGCAACCCAAAGGGCTCAGACTCTCAGAATTGAGCAGCATCCTAGATCTCCCTCAAAGCTCTGTCCATCATATTTTGGCTACCCTTGCTCTATATGATTATGTGGCCCAGAACTCCGACACCAAGAAATACTCCCTTGGGTTCAGGTTTCTGGAAATCAGCAGGCGTGTTTTGAACAATACCGATATCCGTGATCTTGCGAGGGAGCACCTTGAAAACCTTCATAAGACCTGTCAGGAAGCAGTGCACCTGGCCGTTCTGCGCAACAAAAAAATAGTCTACATCGACTTAATAAGCAATCCTTCCGGGCTTTCGCTGGCCACCTACATTGGATTTGCTACCGAGCCACATGCCGCCGCCGGCGGTAAGGTTCTTCTTGCCGACTTGTCTCAAAAGGAATTGAGAGATATTTACCCCAATAGTTCGTTGAGAAGTTATGGAAAGAATACCATAACAGATTTATACAGCCTGACGATGGAACTGGACAAGGTGCGCAAACAGGGGTACGCCATAGACGATGAAGAATATTACGCTGGTGTAAGATGCGTTGCGGCACCTATTAAAGCAGGCGGAAAAACTGTTGCTTCATTGAGCATCACCGGGTCCATCTTTACAATCACTACCGAAAGAATCGAGCAGGAACTCAAAGGTCTGGTAATGGCGGCTGCGCAGAATATTTCCGTTCAGTTGAAGTGGTAGTCGAGGTAATTTTTTTGCAGATTATCTGGAATTACTTTTCATAATATGAAATAAAATGCTGCAGAACGTGTACTGACCGGAGTCCGGACAACATCGTTACTGAACCGATAACATGGAGGAGGTGGACCAGAAGCGAACAGAGAATTCATCTTCCACAACGGCATCTGGAGTAGGAGCATTGGATAACATACTGGAGGCAGGACCTGCGCACCATGCAGTAGATGTAATGAAAACAGCACCCAATCGCACACACAAATCAAAGGAGTAAGAGCATGAGTGTAGACAAAACCAAACCCACTTATAAGATCAAAGTGTTGGACGTGGCCATGTTGGGCAGCATCGACTCGAGCTTCCTTGTGAACAAATACAATCCCGGCGTTAAAATGGGAGTGCCCACGTTCTCATACCTGATTCTGGGTGATGACATTCCGCCTATCCTGGTCGACACCGGGGTAAAGGAAAGCAAATTGGACATCATGCACCGACTGGGCATGACTGCCACCCAGAGTCCGGAACAGACCTACAAGGCGCAACTGGCCAAATGGGGACTGAAAATTGAAGATATCAAGATCGTTCTTCACACCCACCTGCATATCGACCACGCAGGCAATGACGACTATTTTACCAACGCAAAAATCATCATGCCGCGCAAGGAAATTATGTTTGCCGTGGCGGACATGATGGATGCTCAGTATCCTCCGGAGTACATCACCTACTTGGTGGAACAGATCCATGTGCCGGGCAAAGTGCGTTTGATCGATGATGAGCAGGAGCTCTATCCCGGCATACTTCTGGAACCTACCGAAGCCCATAGTTGGGGCAGCATGAACATCCATGTCAATACCGAGTTGGGGCGGGCCATCATCTGCGGCGACGTTATCTACGACGAGATGCTTCAGTGCTGTAGGAATGAGATTTTTACCGAGGTTACCGAGCACTACAAACGTGAAGGCTTCAAGTTCGGAGACAGGTCCACCGGCAACTACTGGAACCTTTGGGCGGCCAAGGCGGGGGTCCAGAAGGTCATGGCCCACGCCGACGTGGTTCTGCCCATCCATGACTCGTTGGTGATTCAAAAGTACGGCTACGAAATAGGTTGAGATCAATGGGGGGCATGCCGAAGCCTCGGCTTGCCCCCTGACTACATCCGAGTGTTGAAGCATGAGCTCGATGGAACCTGCGCAATCGGTCTAAAAACCCTAGGAACTGGGGGCTGAATACGAAAGAAATCGAAAGAAGCCGGCTGGAATGAGTTCACCGGGCGGGCAACGGAAGGCTTGGGATCGTTATGGCAAGAGAATCTCACCCACTGGATACCGAAAACCACCAGAGTATTTCCGATCATTTGGAGTGGTAGCAGGGGCAATCTTTTTTTGCGGATCACATGAGATCTTTTTCATAGGATGAACTATTCTAAAAGAAAGCTGTTCGGATGAAAGAGATAAGGATTCACGGCAGAGGTGGCCAGGGTTCTCTTGTCCTGGCACAGTTTATGGCTATCGCAGCTCTCGAGGACGGTAAATACGGCCAGGCCTTCCCGTTTTTGGGCGGGGGTGGAGAGCGAAGAGGAAAGCCAATCGTGGCGTACTGCCGTCTGAGCGGAGCACCCATTCGCCGAAGATGCCGTGTCGCTGAACCGGATTATATCATTGTGCAGGACCCGACCATATTAGATGAACTGGATGTATTAGAGGGAATGAGACTCGGGGGCACCGTTTTAGTCAACACCGAAAAAGAGATTACCAGTCTCAAATCCTATGAGCGTCCCGCCGCTATCTACACCATTTCAGCGGACAGCCTGGCTAGAAAGATTCTTGGACGTCCGATTATCAACACCGCCCTTCTAGGCGCATTTGCAGCCCTTACTAGGCAGATATCTCTCGATGCGGCGCTAAAAGCTGTCAGGAGCAAATTCCCGGGGTCTGTGGGGGAGAAAAACGCCGAACTTGTCAGTGAGAGCTATCGGCGCATCATGGAGAAAACATCATGAAACTAATTACGGGCGCAGTTGTCGCGGGTGGGACCTCGCTTGCCTATAAGACCGGGAGTTGGCGTGACCAAAAGCCTATAATCGACCGCGAACTCTGTAAATCTTGCGGCGTGTGCGAAGAAGTGTGTCCCGATGACTCAGTCAAAGTGCAAATGGAAATCTACTCCATCGACTACGAATACTGCAAAGGCTGTGGTCTCTGTGCATATGAATGTCCGGCCGGCGCCATTCAGATGATTGCGGAGGAAAGATAATGAGGCCCGATGTAGTCATAGAAGGTTCCGAAGCGGTTGCCCTTGCCGTTAAAGCGGCTCGACCTCAAGTTATCTCCGCTTATCCTATCAGTCCCCAGACCCACATAGTCGAATCGCTCGCCAGAATGACCGCCAATGGGGAGTTATGCGCCGAGTATGTGCGGGTTGAATCGGAGTTTTCCGCAGCGAGTGTCCTCGCGGGAGCATCTGCCGCGGGGAGCCGCTCTTATACTGCATCCTCATCACAGGGGCTTTTGCTCATGACGGAAGTGATATATGCGAGCGTCGGTATGCGGCTTCCTTTCGTCATAACCGGGGTAAACAGGGTAGTATCTGCTCCAATCAGTATCCAAATAGACCACCAAGATACGATTTCCCTTAGGGACTCAGGTATCATCCAATTCTATGTGGAAAGCGTTCAAGAGGCCTACGATCTTCATCTTGGCGCTTTCAAAATCGCAGAAGATCCTGAAATTCTCCTACCTGTAATGGTTTGCATGGACGGTTGGATTTTGACTCATTCATATGAGCGCGTGAGTCTTCTTGAGCAACATGAAGTTGACAAGTTTCTGCCACCCTATCGCCCTGTGCATTTTTTGAACGTAAAGGAACCCAAGAGCTGGGGTTCCTATGCCGAAGATGAAATGCTCCTGGAATTTAAGTACTCCATTCAGTCCGCCATGTTGAAGGCAAAGATTAAAATTAAAGAGATCCTCAAGGAGCTGGCAGAGATATCCGGACGCGATTATGGGGGTTTGATAGAGGCTTATCTAACTGAAGATGCGGAGACTATTCTCGTTGCTTTGGGGTCAGTGACGGGAACTATAAAGGATGCAATTGATCAGATGCGCGCCGAAGGGAAGAAGGTTGGGCTTGTGAAGATAAGGTGCTATCGCCCCTTTCCTTACGAAGACATTTTGAGTGCAGTCCGAGGAGCCAAGGCCGTTGCAGTTATGGACGCGAACTTTTCGATGGGGAGTGAAGGGGCTGTCAGTTTGGACATCAAAGCCAAGTTGTGCGGAGACCCCCATGCGCCGAAAGTAATAGATTTCATTGCGGGCCTGGGCGGCCGCGAAGTGAACATTAAAACTGTCTGTGAGATTGTTCAAAAGACAGAGGAGATGCTCAGATCCGGGATTCCCACAACCGAGTCTTGCTGGGTAGGACTCAATCAAGCCATCCTACCGTGAAGAAGGAACTGAAATGACTACCATCTCGCCTAATAGCAAAGAATCCCTGTTTGTCTCAGGGCATCGGGCATGCCATGGTTGTGGGATGGCTCTGGCCGTCCGGCATATCCTCCAGGCGACCGGGAAAGACGTTATAGTGGTGACGCCGACCGGTTGCCTTGAAACCTTTACGTCACCTTATGGTTTCTCACCCTGGCGCGTTCCCTGGATTCACCACCTTTTTGAGAACGGTCCGGCGATTGCGACCGGCATTGCTGCTGCCCTGAAGGCTCAGGGGAGAAGCGAAGAAAGGGTGGTCACAATCGGGGGTGATGGCTCCACCTTCGATATAGGATTTGGAGCGCTATCCGGCATGCTGGAGCGAGGAGAAGATGTTCTCTACATTTGTCTGGATAACGGCGCTTACATGAACACAGGAGGCCAAAGAAGCGCAGCAACTCCATTCGGCGCATCAACCAGCACACATCCAGCAGGGAAATATTCCACGGGGAAACCCCAGTCAAAAAAAAACCTCCCGGCCATCATTGCAGCTCATGGCATCTGCTATGTTGCGACTGCTTCCGTTGCATTTCTTGAAGACCTGAGAAGGAAGGTAAGAAGGGCGATGGAATTTCGCGGTCCAAGATACATTCAGGTCGACACGCCTTGTCCCTCAGGGTGGGGATTCTCTTCGGAGCTAACACTCGAAGTCGGCAGGCTGGGAGTCAACTCCGGGCTCATACCTCTTTTCGAAATGGAGGATGGCAAGATTGTCAGTGTTCGCAAGATCAAAAGGAAAGTTCCGGTTGCGGACTACCTCAAGCGTCAAGCGAGGTTCAGACACCTTTTTAGCAATGACGCCGGAATGGCAGAAGTCCCCAGACTGCAAGAAATCGCCGACAGCAATATCGCAAAATACGCGTTGGAGGCAACTGCGGCAAGTGGTTCCTCAGTTGGTTAAAAATAAATTAATCCGCATATTTTGAGTTGGGTTAGCCCGGGTGCGGTTTCATTGGAATTGACGATCAAACGAGGAAGATCAAGGTGATAATAGACAAATTCAGGATCGATGGCCAAGTAGCCGTGGTGACCGGAGCTACCAAGGGATTAGGCCGGGCAATTGCGCTTGGATTAGCGGAGGTAGGGGCTGATGTCGTTGCAGTAAGCAGAACTTCTGATCCGGCGCTTGAACGCTGTATTCTGGATTTGGGACGACGGTATGTTCATCTACCGGTCGATCTCACCAAAAGGCAGCAGACTAGACAAGTAATTCCATCCGCTTTGGAAAGGATGGGAGATGTCAACATACTTGTAAACAATGCAGGGATCATCAGGCGCTCTGCTGCTATCGACTACTCTGAAGCTGATTGGGATGACACAATCGAAATCGATTTGACCAGTGCTTTTATACTTTCCCAAGCTGCGGCGCAGGCCATGCTCGAAAAAGGCAAGGGGAAAATTATCAATATTGCCTCTGTTCTGGCCTTCCAGGGTGGGATGAATGTCATCGCCTATTCGACTGCAAAACACGGTCTCGCCGGATTGACAAAAGCTCTTGCAAACGACTGGGCAAGTAAGGGTATTAACGTAAATGCCATAGCGCCGAGCTTCTTCGAAACCGATTTCACGGAAGCTATACAGAAAGATCAAGACAGGTACCAATCGATTAGAAAAAGGTCGCCTGCCGGAAGGTGGGGGGTACCTGACGATATAACTGGTGCGGCAGTGTTTCTGGCTTCCCCGGCATCAGACTTTATTCATGGTGTCATTCTTCCCGTCGATGGGGGCTGGCTGGGGTGGTAAGGGGAGGCGACTTTTACGCGTCAACAGTGGGGGGGGTTGTCAGAAATCAAGAATCGAGTTTCTTCAGTACCCGAGCCCCAAGCCCAGCCACCGATTCCAACGGCCTTTAACCCCAGGTTCTTTTGAATGTGGGGCAAAACTGTAAGTGGCCTCGTTTCCGCCCATCGTGTTCAAGCAACTCAGGCGAATAGGATGCGATAGTAACGGGCCAAGGGAAAAGCTGACGCGACACTGACGTACCATCCTCCGGTATGGTAAAACACCTTGGCCCCAATGTTTACAAACCAATCTATCATTCGGTCCACGGCGGTGCTGACTCTCCCAAAGCGATGTCTTATATCGCTTCGCAATAGCCTTTCAAAATGACAGAGGAATTCTTAGCACAGCTTGCCAACCTCGAAAGAGTCCAGTGAGCGGCGTTTCTGTAAACAAATGATTCGAAAAGGGCGAACATTTTGGCGCCTTATTTCTCATCGTAATGACAACCGAAAAATCACCCACCCCGATAACGTAAAATTCCCCCACCCGCAGTTATAAAAAATCCAGCTCTCTGAGCCGGAGCGACTGGTTGCGCTCCCTTCGCCGTCGCTGATTCCAAACCAGCACGAGCAAGACAGAGCTGTCAAGGCTGCGACCAAAGGGAGCACCCGGCAGGGCTTGGCCTTTACAGCTCTGGCGCTCGTGCTATTGTCAGCCGGCGGCAAGAGGGGACTCAAGCTCTCCACGATCTGCTTTCTTCGTCTTCCTGCCCTTCAGTGTTTCCTTTAGACGGTAACTCTCCCAGTTAAAATTGATGATGTGCGCTCTATGAGTTAGCCGATCAAGCAACGCCGCAGTAAGGGTCGGTTCCCCAAAAACCTGAGTCCAGTCCGCGAATCCAAGGTTGGTTGTGATTATTACCGAGCCCCGCTCGTGACGCTCTGCCAAGACCTGGAACAGAAGCTCGGCGCCTTGCTTTGAGAAGGGGACGTATCCGAGTTCGTCCAAGACAAGCAGTGCGTATTTTGCGTATCGCTGGATAAGACGGGTCAAGACCTTTGCACTCTGGGCCTCGATCAGTTCATTTACAAGACCGCAGCCGTTAACAAAACGGGTCGCGATACCCTGCCTGCATGCAGAAACTCCGAGTGCCGTTGCCAGGTGGGTCTTCCCCGTACCGCTTTTTCCAAGGAAAATAACGTTTCTTTTTTCCCGGATGTACTCACCCTCATCGAGTTCTTTGAGAAGCCTCTTATCCAGGGCCGGTGCAGCTTCACAGTCAAACATCTCAAGGGTTTTCAACAGGGGAAACCGGGCCTCCCCGATCATGCGCCGGAGGCGGTTTTCCGCTCTCATTTGAAGTTCGACTTCGGTCAGGGAGAGCAGAAAATCTTCGTGGCTCACCCCGTTTTCTTTGGCTTGGCGAAGCAGGACATCCAAATGCCCATGCATATGGGATAACTTTAGAGCCTTTAGATTCTCCCTTAAAAGCATCTGCGTGCCGGCCCTCATTGGACACCTCCAAGCTCGCCATAGGCGGAGATGTCAGGAACCACAGTTTTTGACCAGTTCGAAAGAGGTTCAAATTGATGGCCGTTTTCGCAATTCTGGACAAGATGCTTTACCCCGGCGCTGGAACTCAAGCCGCACTCAAGCGCCCGTTCCACCGCCGCATTGACCTGGTCTTGGCTCTGATTGCGGTAGAGCATAAGAACGGCGATAAACTCCCTAGTTCCGTCTGTTTCACCGTGGTTTGCGATGAACCTTTCCAGAAGCCTCTCCAGGCATTGAGGCCAACTCTTTCGCCACTGCCGGATAGGCCTGGCGGAACTGAATGCCAGCGGTCTTTTTTGCAGCAGTTCCAGGTAGTGGTCAGGGTCGAGCTGCCATTTGTTGTTTCCAAAAAGTCTGCGGTGGGCGCCAATCCGCTTCCCCTCATAGAAAATCTCCACTCGGTCAACAAAAAGAACCCCTCGCACTTTGAAACCTGCATATTCGGTTGGAACGGAGTAGCGATTCTTGTCCAGGATGACCGTTGAATAGTGGTTGACCCGGCTCTCGACGGTCTGAATGTTGCTGAAGGGGTGATCCGGGAGGGCAAGAAGATGCTCTTTTTCTTCTTCAAAGAGTTCATTAACGGTTCTATCACGGCCCTGCAGCCGGTGGTCTCCATAAGCCAGGCAGTCCCGGAGCACTTGCTCGTTTAATTCTTCGATGGTTTGCGCCTTTGGGATCGGCACCAGGTAGTTTCGCCGAACATATCCGATGTTGCCTTCAACGCCCCCCTTTTCATGGGCGCTCGCCACATTGCAGAACCGAGCATGAAAGCTGTAATAACTATGAAACTTGCGGAAGCTCTCCTGCTCGATCCTTCCTTTCCCACGGAGCACTTTCTGGACCGCAGAGGTCAGATTGTCATAGACCAGCGTCTTGAAAACACCCCCGAAGAACGCAAAGGCATGCATGTGGGCATCAAAAAAAGCTTGCTGTCTCTCACAGGGATAAAACCGGACAAGGTGCTTGCCCGAAGACTTGGAACGCATAGAGAAAAACTTCAAGCGAAGCGGTTGTCCAGCGATAATGGCCAGTGCTCCTCCCCAATCGACCTCACCTTCCTGGCCGCAATCGGGATCGAGTGGGATGAAGGCTTTTGGAGCATTGACTCCCAGGTGAACCTTGGCCTTTCTCACATATCGCCGCACTGTGGACTCGCTTCCTTTGAACCCTTCCTCGGCAACTAACCTCTGAAAGACCCTTGCTGCAGTATGGCGTTGATTCTTCGGGGCCCTCTTATCAGCCTCAAGCCAGGAGTTGATGGTCTCAAGCAACGGCCCCAGCCTCGGATAGGGCTGAGCCTCTCTCTGGCTATATCCGCTGTACTCACCCCTTAAGACCTTGCGGATCGTCTTGCGATCATGGCCGGTTTCCCGCTCTATGGTGCGAATGCTCTTTCCGTAGACCCGGTGAGCCGTACGGACATACTCGTATTGATCCATACTGATCATCCCTCCAACCCTCCAGCGACACTCGCGATTTTTAGATCGCTTCGTGTTACCAGAAGTTCTGTGAAGGGTGGGGGAATTTTGGACGCTCGTTTTTATCCAAAGCGGGGGAATTTTAGGTTATCAAAATCATTCTCAAAAGCAAGGAGAATTATTGAGTTTTAAATGCTGGAGGAAAAGCATTTTCCTTATATAGCCAGCCATGCAGGATACTTTTCGATTGACAGTTTTTCATCGAAGATCTATCGCACTCGCAAATTGGTCCCTGCATCTACCCTGCTCCCAGGGGAGCGGCCGGTGCATTGCCGCGAGTTGGGGAATTGTCTATGGCTAATCAGAGAGCCCTGGCTGACGAACTTGGGATATATGCTGCCTGCTGACGATAGCTCTGGCTGCTATGACCCCACTTACGGAAGCCTGAATAAGGCCACGTGTTATTCCAGCCCCATCGCCGATTATAAAGAGATTGCGGACAGGAGTTTCGAGATCGCGGGTAAGTTTAAGACGATGGGAATAAAACTTCACCTCCACTCCGTAAAGCAGGGTGTGGCGGCTGTTGATCCCGGGCGCTAGAGTATCGATAGCCTCGATCATCTCCAGAATATCAGTAAGATGTCGATAGGGTAGAGCAAAGCTAAGATCTCCGGGGACGGCGGCTTTCAGAGTCGGCTGGGTAAGACAGCGTTCCAGCCGGGCCGGAGTAGTGCGGCGTCCGGCCTGGAGGTCTCCCAGGCGCTGCACGATCACCCCACGGCCAAGAAGATTGGCTAGGCGGGCGATATACTGGCCGTAGCTGATTGGATCATCAAATGGTTCGGTAAAGAAGGAACTTACCAGGATTGCGAAATTACTGTTGTTCGTTTTTTGGCAGGAATAGCTGTGTCCATTAACCGTAACCAGGCCGTCGTAATCTTCCAAGACCACCTCGCCATTGGGATTCATGCAGAAAGTGCGAACTTTATCATCAAAAGTGCGGGAGTAGTGGATCAGTTTCACCTCATATGAGGCCTGGGAGAGGGGAGCCAATATCTCGGCCGGTACTTCCACCCGCACCCCTATATCCACAGGGCTGGGAACAGAGGGAATCCCCAACCGGCGGGCTTCTTCGCGGATCCAGACCGAGCCTGACCGTCCCGGAGCTGCCACAACATAGTCCGCCCTCACGATCTCTCCGGTATCCAAGCTTGTTCCCACCACCTTAGAATTCTCTGTGAGGAGGTGTTGAGCGCGGCAAAGGGTGCGGATCTCTATCCGATCCTGTAGCCGCTCTCGAATATTCTGCAGCACAGATTTACAATTTTCTGTGCCGATGTGGCGCAGGCGAGTGGGGATGAAAATCAGCCCGGCATGACGGGCACGGGCCTTCAGGAGCTCAATCACGTCTTGATCGCCTCCGTAGAGTTCGGCGGGTGCTCCCAGCGTCTGATATTTGCAGTCCACTTCCTGGATAAGGGTGTTCAACTCATTGACGGATAGCAGATCGCCTAGAAAGCCGCCCACCTCAGGTGATAGAATAAGCTTCCCATCACTGTAGGCTCCAGCGCCGCCCCAGCCGCATAGGATCCCACAGGGCTGGTCTCGATAACGATCGCACAGGTCCGGCCCCTGCTCAAGTAGAAGCAACGGAAACACCCCTTCTTCCGCCAATTGCATGGCAGCAAAAAGCCCAGCCGGTCCTGCTCCGATGATCACAACCCGGTAATTCATGCATTAGCCCTTTTCGGGATTATTATAGCAGATTGATTGACTTTCAGGGTATTCCGATTCAGTGTGCACATCTTTCTGTCTATTATGCAGAATCGTAAGATATTCCAGAAACTGGAGGTCCCCGATACTCAACCTTCCTTGCCAACTTCGAAAGAGTCCGGTGAGCGGCGTTTCTGTAAACAAATGATTCGAAAAGGGCGAACATTTTGGCGCCCCATTTTTCAAGGCGGAGGCGAGCTGTGCTGAAAACATGAATCTCACCGCTCAGGAGATCGAGCATGCCGTTTCGATGTCCGTTTGAGAGAAATCTTCGCCCTTGAACAGAAGCGGTTCGCCGGCACATTTCTCATCGGCCGCTTTCGCTTCAGGCTGGGAAAGTGTTAAAGGAAGGACCCCCCTGATCGGCACGGCAATGCGGACGCTTTTCCCGGCATAAGGGAACGCCGGAGCGCGGCTTACGGAAGCCGCATTCATCGTGCCGGGAGTCACCGGCCTTGCATTGGGCCGGCCCGCCTCTCGCGGCCTCCTGCTCATCAACGAAACAATTGTGGTGAGCGGCAGCTTCAGTCCTGACATCCTTTCTTCCACGCTCCGCCAGGCGCCAAAGATGTCCGGTCCGGTGGGTCTACCACAAACGAGAATGAATTGAGGGTTTTAAGTTGGCGGTTGCCGGTGCCGCCTCCGACGAAAGCCATGACGGTTCACAAATGAAATGGGCAGGGAAAGGCTGATTCCGGCTTTGTGATGGCAACGTTCAGGAGAGATACATGGGGTTCTATACACAGGCTAACGTCGTCGTGCCGCGCCTGTTAGGTGACCCCAGGACTTCCGCGTAACTCAGTGGTTTTCAACCTCACAAACCGGTTCCCTTCCGATTCCAATAGATCACCCGAACTTTTGCTGATGGTTATGACTTCATATTCATGCGGTCTCAGGCTTTACTCCAAGGTGAGAGTGTCAAAGAGATTAGTGGATGCCCGACGCGCTAGGACGGTGTAAGGATAGTCAAGGCGCTCCATTTGCACCCCTATGACGACACAACCTCGGGCTTGCCCGAAATTCTCATCGGAAATGATCTCATTCATTACTCCATTCCGCACATCCTTTTCCGTCGTAGTATACGGATAGCCCGCAATCAAATAACGTCTTCTTTCCGGGCCGGACGCTAATATTACCCAGTTGTGCAGTTTATCGACTTTCCCTTTCCTGACGCGCAACATCAATTCCTTAAACATTTTCTCGAATTTTGCTTGGTCGTCCTTCGTTGAGTTTAAAAGGATGAATCCGATTTCAACCCAACCAACAGTTCTTTTGTCCGAGATAGCAAGAAGAAGATCATTCCACCACTTTATCATTGCAAGTTCTGGCTTTACAACGGTCTTACCTTTGCTTGTTCCAACGATATATGGATCAAGCTCCTTAGATTTCAGACTCATGTTCATTACCAGGTCTTTTGCATACTCGGTATCTCCTATGTTGAATCCGTTGTCTAAGTAAAACCCAAGTAGGTCCAGTTCATCGCCTTCGTATTTCATATGCGCTTCAAATTCTCGACGACGAGCTAAGTAATGAATCTTTTGCACCTCTAACGGCAATAATTCAAAGATCACCTCAAGGTCGCTTAAGCTGATTGATGGCGCTAGCTCCTCGAATTGTTTACTCACAACCTTAGCCTCAATCAGCTTCTTCAGATTGCCGATGGAGCCAAGATTTGCGAGCGTCACGCCTAGAGGAATGTAGTACTTGATCATGCGGCTATCGATGACATTGATTCCACCACTCTTTGTGTTAAATGAATGCTCCCCCTGATTTCGCTCAAGGTGATTGATGAAACGAAGAGCTTGCTCTGAGGGCTCTTCAATCAACTCTCGCAAAGTTTCGAACAATCGCTTTGGAGCGCCTCGCCTGGCTGGATCACTCACGACTCCGGACTTCGCTTCCACTACTAAAGCGAAGTTATCCAACACAATCGTTAAATCATTCTCATAGAGTTGACCTGTCTGCCTATCACTCCACAGGCTGCCTGGATGCACGGATGCATTCGGAAAGGTCTTTCTAAACAGCCGCTCAAGTTCAAGTTCTAGAAAATCAGCCTTGGCTTTTGTGTATACATTTCTCAAAGAATCGTCGGCCCAGACGAGGCCTTCCAGCACGTCCAACGCTATGTGTGGCAAGACGCCCCAGATGGCGGAGAAGTAGCTTCGCTCTGCGATACGTATAAAGGGCCGATTTAAAACCGGGTTCCCCAAGACAAAGTACTCTTTATTAAAGTCCTTCAGGTGACCGAACTGGTATGAAAGTCGGTCTAAAAGGCGTTCGAGGATCTCATCGGGCACCTTGGTGTTCAGAAGTGACTGGGCGTGTTCAAGTGTAAATGAATAGATTCGATCAAGCTTCAGATCGGCATGAGTGAACAGCATTGCAAGAAGATTTCGCTTCTTTCTCCCAGCCCGTATCCAGATATCTTCAACAGCAGGCCCGTCTATGGGGACGTTTTCAGGAAACACGGCGTTATACGCTTCAACGACTTTTTTGTAATTGCCGGCGCGATAACAGATTCGGAGTTTGTCTCTATGCGCGTTGAGCAAATCATTTCGATCTTCTGTTAAATCGAAGAACAGCCGCATCAGCTCAACCGGGTCCACCCCATACAGCGATTTAAAAGGTTCTTTGATTGAAGCGGCTAGGTCAAGAGTAACTCGCTTCATCTGGTGGGGATACGCCCAGTTGCGGATTGCGGTTGTATGTACGATCATATCGGTTCGGAGTTGGTATGCTTTAAGTTCATCCTCGGCTGTCAACTCCGGCGGAATGTCCAACAGACGGAGCTGCATAACCTCTCCGATGTCCTGCATGTCTTGCTTTAACCTACGAGTATCCTCCAAGAGCGGTTTTACGGTCAGTGCGCGCTCTTGAGCGAGCGCAAACGCTTGCATGACTTCCAGGTAATGATGGTAGAAGGTAAGCTCCCCGGATACTTCCTCATCTATACCTTCTCGATGGGAGAAGAAATAGAAGGCGCAGAATGATAAAAGGTAAAGCGCATCGTAGTCATGAAACCAAGCCGCAATCTGCGGATACTTTAAGTCAAACTGTTCTTTGGCTTGAACACCTATGGCTCTTACTATTTCAAGACGCTTTTCGGATGGTAGATCGTCTGGCAGCCTGGGCATCTCGAAGAATTGCATTTTGGGCGCAAGCCAAGGCTGTTGACGAGGCATTGTTGTTCTACGCTTCTCTTTCTCGATCCGCCTGCGCTTGCGTTTTTCCCTTCGTTGCTTCTTAGTAGAACCCACCATGACCTTCCCTTCATGACCCAAAGTGTTCAGGGCCAGTGTACAGTCTAGAGCGCTGGTGTCAAGCCTGGGCTGTCCACTTTCTCTTTTTCAACACTGCTTGCCAACTCCGAAAGAGTCCAGTGAGCGGCGTTTCTGTAAACGAATGATTCCAAAAGGCCGAACATTTTGGCGCCCCATTTTTCAAGGCGGAGGCGCTGATGAGTCTTTTTGGATCGCCGGCTATCGCAAAAGCAAATGTTTCCGCTTCGGGCTCCCCCAAAAGGATCGCGACCAGGGCGGAAGTATCGATGACCATTTGCCGACTTGCCGACTTCAGAGCAGATTGGCGAGCAATTCGTATCCGCCCCGGCTGCACCCTTACTGCTGCCGTTTACTTCATTTTATGCTTGACATTACTTCTTACTATGATGTATAATATTGCCCGGATCGATTCCGAGGCGCGTGGCCGGAAATCGGTCCTGAATTCGGCCTGTATTTGCAGGTGAAACCTCAATCGGGTTCTTTGAAAAATGAATATTGGATCGGCCAATCCCGGAATCGAGGAACTTACCAACCACGATCACTGCTCCTGCGGCAGGGAGGGAGTCCGAATTTATGCCGAACCGCAGGGAGGGAGGCCTCGCGCACCCCGGCGGTGGATTTTTTCGGTTGCTGCTTTTTGCCGCTTCTATTTCTGACCACCGACCACTGACCACTGTTCGCTGTTATCCGCTGTTATTGCGGAAACCACATTCTAAAATCATAATGAAATCAAACTGTTATGGAATAGAGCCCTCAATTTGGCCTCTATTATCAGCGAATACAGTAAAAAATCCGATACCCGAAACCCGATGGTCGCCGTTTTCTCACCGCTCCCCGTCCCCTATTCACCATTCACGATTCACGAATCACCATCCACTATTCACGATTTTTGAACGGCAATCTTCCATGGCCCTGATTATAGTAAAAGCATGTGCAACAGTGCCCCCGCACACCCCTGGCTGCTACGCGGCTATTTTAGATGGCGCTGCGGCGGTGCCCGGCGCGGGGCTGGGCAACCATCGCATGCGCCGAGCGCTTGGCCTTGCGCGCCTGCGCGCGAGGCCAAAACATGGCGGGTGCGGGGGAAACATTCCCCCGCTCTTTTCCATTGCTCAAATCTTGGACGCAACTCAGTATAAGACAGAAGGCAGAGCGAAATGCGTCCGGGCATTTCCGCCGATCATGGCGGTTTTGAGAGGAATTACAGTGAAGGAAAATCCCTTACGAAAATTGGAATCCTGCGGCCAGAGCATCTGGCTTGACTATATTCACCGCAGCCTGATCGAATCGGGCGGCTTGCAGCGGTTGATCGAGGAGGACGGGCTGAGCGGAGTTACGTCCAATCCGAGCATCTTCGATGAGGCAATCGAGGGGAGCAGCGCATACGACGGCGCCATCAGGACCCTCGCCTATGAAGCAAAGAGCGTCAAAGAAATCTACTTTGCGCTTACGACCGAAGACGTCGGACGGGCTGCCGATATCTTCAGGCCCACCTTCGACAGGCTCCAGGGCAGGGATGGGTTCGTGAGCATCGAGGTCAATCCCCGCCTCGCCCACGACGTCCAGGCCACAGTTGAGGCCGCCCGGCGGCTGTGGAAGATGCTCGCCCGCCCCAATGTCCTCATCAAGGTCCCTGCGACCCTGGAAGGATTGCAATCTATTCGGCAGCTTATCAGCGAGGGTATCAACATCAATGTCACTCTGCTCTTCGGGTTGCCGCGCTATCGGATGGTTGCCGATGCGTTTGTCGCCGGGCTGGAAGATCGCGCCGCCAGGGGGTTGCCGATCGAAAACATTGCATCGGTGGCAAGCTTCTTTTTGAGCCGCATCGACATTATGGTCGATTCCATGCTCGAGAAAACCAATCTGGATGATGCCCGCAAACTGCGCGGGCAGATCGCCGTATCGAGCGCCAGGATCGCCTGGCAGATGTACAAGACAATTTTCCATAACGACCGGTTCCGAAAACTGGCCGATCTGGGCGCTCAAACTCAACGTCTTCTATGGGCCAGCACCGGCACAAAAAACCCTGAATACTCCGACGTAAAGTACGTCGAAGCCCTGATCGGACCCGGCACCGTTAACACCTTGCCCCCGAAGACCCTGGAGGCTTACCGGGATCACGGCAACCCGGCCCCCCGCCTGGAAGAAAACCTTGAAGAGGCCCACTGGAATCTAGATCGGCTTGCCGAACTGGGCATAGACCTGGACAAGGTGAGCCGGCAACTCGAAGACGAAGGAATGGAAAAGTTCATTAAACCTTACGACAGCCTGATATCGAACCTCGAAAAGAAGCGCCGCAGCTTCTGTGTCACCGAGGCGTGTTGATGAGGCTGATTACAGGGACCCGGCATGACAGACAGGCAATGCAACATAGGAGTAGTTGGCGCCGGCACGATGGGCGGCAATCTTGCCCTTAATTTCGCCGGCCGCGGGTTTTCGGTTGCCCTCTACGATGTGGACCCGGCTAAAGCCCGGCGGTTCGTTCGAAGCAAAGAAGCCGCAGGTCAGGTACGGGCGGCGGCAACAGTGCAGGAACTCGCCGGCATGCTTCACCGGCCCCGGGCGGTTCTGCTGCTGGTTCCAGCCGGTAATCCGGTCGATGATGCAATAAACTCGATTGTTCCCAATTTCGATAAATCGGACCTTATCATCGACGGCGGCAATTCCCATTTCACGGACACCAATCGCAGAGAAAAGCTGATGGCCGAAAGGGGTATGCTTTTCATGGGCATGGGCGTCTCAGGGGGAGAATACGGAGCGCGGCACGGCCCGAGCATCATGCCCGGCGGTCCTTTCGAAGCATACGAAAGGGTTCGGATGATACTTGAAGCCTCAGCCGCCCATGTAAACGGCGATCCGTGCGTCGCTTATCTTGGCGCCGGCTCGGCCGGGCACTATGTAAAGATGGTCCATAACGGGATCGAGTACGGCTTGATGCAGCTTATTTCCGAGACTTACGACATGATGAAGCGCGGGCCGGGAATGAATGTGGGCGAACTGGCCGAAATCTATTCGAAATGGAATGAAGGGGAACTCAGTTCATACCTGATCGAGATTACCTCGGATATTTTTCACTACAGGGACGAAAAGAACCCGGAGCCGGCGCTGATCGACCTGATCCTGGACCGGGCCGGGCAGAAGCACACCGGCAAATGGACCTCCGAGGACGCGATGGACCTCGGGGCGCCGACGCCCAATGTCGATGCGGCCGTAATGATGCGCAACCTCTCGGACCGGCTCGAAGAGCGCGCAAAGGCTTCCCGGGTGCTGCACGGCCCGGAACCGCGATATCAGGGCGACCGCTGGCGTCTGGTCGAGCACCTTCGAAACGCCTGTTACGCCGCAACGGTCATGACCTATGCCCAGGGGATGGCTCTGCTCAGGGAGGCTTCCAAAGCCTACGAATACGGACTGAAACTGGAGAAGGTGGCCGGTATCTGGCGGGGAGGATGCATCATCCGTGCTGCCGTTCTCGAGCCCATCCGCACCGCCTTCGGCAGGCGTCCCGGTCTAACGAACCTGTTGATGGACGAATATTTCAGCCGGGAAATCGGCGCCCGGCAAAAATCGCTGCGGGCCGTGGTCAAAACGGCCGCCGAACTCGGATTGCCCGCGCCTGGATTTTCGGCATCTCTTGCCTACCTTGACGCATACCGGAGCGCATGGCTTCCGGCAAACCTGATCGAGGCGCAGCGCGACTACTTCGGTGCACATACTTACGAACGCAAAGACGTGCCCGGAAAATTCCTGCACACGCAGTGGAAAAAGATGGAGGAAAATTCCTGATGCAGGGCGGCAAGATCGACGACGCGACAGTATTGGTCATCTTCGGAGGAGGCGGGGACCTCACCGGGCGCAAGCTGGTGCCCGCCTTGCACAGTCTTTTCCTGGACGGCCGGCTTCCGGATCGATTCAAGGTGCTTGGAACGGGCCGCAAGCAGTTAACCGACGACTCCTACCGCGCACACCTGCGCGAAGGGGTGGATAAATTCTCGGTCCGCGAAAAAACCGATGAAAAAACCTGGAGTGATTTCGCATCTCATATTTCTTACTTACAGGCAGACCCGAACGATCCGCAGGCATTCGGCTTGATGGCAAAGGAGCTTTTGGCCTATGATGAAAAATGGGGCGCAAGGGCGACACGGATCTACTACCTGGCCACGCCGCCGAGTATGATCGGGCCGGTGGCCGAAGGGCTTGCAGCCGCAAAACTCAACCGCGACCGGCAGCATGCCCGCATCGTCATAGAGAAACCTTTCGGCCATGATCTGAATTCGGCCCTGGAACTGACCCGGCTTCTAACCGAGCACTTCCAGGAATCTCAAATCTACCGGATAGATCACTATCTTGGAAAAGAGACGGTACAGAACATCCTCGCCTTCCGTTTCGGAAACGCACTCTTCGAGCCGATTTGGAACCGCCGCTACATCGATCATGTGCAGATCACCGTAGCGGAAAAAGAAGGGGTCGGGCACCGGAGCGACTTCTATGAGCACGCCGGAGCGCTCAGGGACATCATTCAGAACCACCTTCTTCAAATCCTCTGCCTCATAGCCATGGAGGCCCCGGTCTCGTTCGCCAGCGATGAAATCCGCCAGAAGAAAGTGGACGTGCTCCGGGCTATTCGGACCATTCATCCCGAACAGGTTTATCAAAACGCTGTCCGGGGCCAGTACGGGGCAGGCCCCATCGATGGCGAACACGTCCGGGGGTACCGCTCCGAGCCCGGCGTGGCGCCTGATTCGCCCACGGAGACCTTTGCGGCGGTCAAGTTCTATGTGGACAACTGGCGCTGGCAGGACGTGCCGTTTTACCTGCGCACCGGCAAAAGATTGCCTGCCAGGATTTCGGAGGTTTCCATTCACTTTCGGCCCGTGCCGCACCAGACCTTTCCGGCGACGGCCCTTCTGGACTCGCGGCCCAATCGCCTGCTGATCGCCATTCAGCCCGAAGAAGGCATCCTGCTGCGCTTCGAGGTGAAACACCCCGGCCCGCACATGTCGCTCGCGCCGGTGATGATGCAGTTCTATTACCGCGAGGCATTCAAGGTCCGCTCCCCCGAAGCCTACGAAACCCTGCTGCTCGACATCATGAAAGGAGATCCCACCTTGTTCATGCGGGCCGATCAAACCGAGGCCGCATGGGCGGTGATTGCCCCGATTCTGGACATGTGGCAGTCGGTAAGACCGGCCGATTTTCCCAACTACCAGGCCGGAAGCTGGGGGCCGGAGGAAGCCGAGATGTTCATTGCCCGGGACGGACGCAGTTGGACGATGCCCACCCTTCTACAATGCCGGGAGGACCTTGCTACATGCCGAGTTGCAAGAGAGCCTCCGGGATAGTCCGTGTCTATCCCGACTATGAAGCGCTGAGCCGGGCTGCGGCGTACCTTTTCGTGCTGCTGGCAAACGAGGCGATAAGGGACCGCGGCCGGTTCAGCATCGCGCTTTGCGGAGGGCACACCCCCGGGCGGCTGTACGAACTCCTGGCCGGTCCTCCATTCGTCAACCAGGTGGATTGGGGCCGGGTGCACGTCTTTTGGGGCGACGAGCGGTGCGTGCCCCCCGACGATCCCCGGAACAACGCCCGCATGGCCCGTGAGAAGCTCCTCGATCATGTTCCCGTGCCTCCCCAACATCTGCATCCCATTGTTTGCGCCGATTCGGCAAAGGATGCCGCCCGGGGCTACGAATCCCTGCTTCGCTCATTCTTCCATGGCGGTCCTCGACGCTTTGATCTGATCTTTTTGGGGCTGGGGACCGACGGTCATACGGCTTCCCTTTTCCCCGGAACGCCGGCTCTGCGGGAGAAAGACCGCTGGGTTACCGAGGTTTACAGCGAAAAGGAGGGAATTTATCGGGTCACCTTGACGGCTCCAATTCTGAATCAGGCCTCGGTTCTGGCCTTTATGGCGTCCGGGGCCTCCAAAGCGGCAGTGCTCAGGGATCTCCTGACTCGGCAGTCCGAACCCGAGCGTTTTCCCGCCCGATTGATTAGACCGCAATGTTATGGGGGCAAACTCTACTGGCTGGTAGACGAAAATTCCGCATCGCTGCTCGAAACCCGATCCGAGAAAATTTCAGACCCGGAAAGGTGAAATGAAAAAAATTCCCAGGGGCATTCTCATACTCGGTCTCGTCAGCTTTTTCACAGACCTTTCGACCGAAATGATTTATCCTCTGCTTCCGGTTTTTCTCTCCGCAGTTCTCGGCGCCGGCGCCCTGGCGCTGGGTCTCGTCGAGGGTATAGCCGAATCCAGTGCGGCGTTTTGTAAAGTTGTTTCGGGATATTGGACCGACTGGACGAACCGCAGAAAGCCCTTTATCTTCGCCGGATACGGAATTTCGGGCCTTGCCAAGCCTCTGATCGCTTGTGCCGCCGGCTGGCCGTTCGTTTTGCTGATGCGTTTCCTGGACCGCATGGGCAAAGGAATACGAACGTCTCCCAGGGACGCTCTGCTGGCCGACATAACCGAATCCGGGCAGCGAGGCGGCGCTTTCGGACTGCACAGGGCCATGGACCATGCCGGAGCTGTGGCTGGTCCCCTTGTGGCGGCAGCCCTGCTGGGATTTGCAGCCCTGTCTCTTCGTCATATTTTCTTTCTCGCTATAATTCCATCCGTTCTGGTGATGGCCATAATTTTTCTTTTTGTAAAAGAGCCTGCCTTCGCCACAACAACAAAGACGCACGGACCTCCGAATATTTTTTCCGAGTGGAAGGACCTGGGCGGCAATTTCAAGTATTTTCTCGCAGCGCTCCTATTGTTCACGCTGGGAAATTCGACGGACGCCTTCCTGATTCTGCGATTGTCCAATGCGGGAGTCTCGACCTCCCATATCGCGATGCTCTGGGCGGCCCATAATACAATCAAGATGATATCAACCTATACGGGCGGACGTCTTTCAGACCTGTTCGGCTCACCGAAACTGATAACCTCCGGCTGGACTTTTTACGCGCTCGTATACGCCGCCTTTGCCTGCGTCGAGACTCCAAATCTTCTCGTAGCCACATTCCTGCTCTACGGCATCTATTTTGGGCTGTGTGAACCATCGGAAAAATCCCTCGTCGCTGATATCGTACCTCTAAATCGCAGGGGCACGGCCTTTGGTTACTATCACTTTGTCTCGGGTATTGGGGCCTTGCCGGCAAGTCTTCTGTTCGGTTTCCTGTGGCATACGTTCAGCGCGCAGGCGGCCTTCCTCACCGGCGCGGCGCTGGCAATGCTGGCAGCCGTTGTTCTGCAGATGTCCCGCCCCCGGCCGGAGTCAAAACGTCTGCCCGATACTAAAATGGAACTGATAGGGCGAAAATGAACGCACCTCCGGCGGGTTTAGCTCGTACCCTACATCGAACCTGAGCGGACCGGCTATCGGAAGACAGCGCAGTCCGACTCCGGCGGTGTATCGCGTGTCAGCCCGGAAAAAGCTGTCTATCGCAGGCGCAGCGTTCCCGAAATCGGAAAAAACGGCGCCTTCCGGAGGCGACCTTATCGGAGGCGGCCGGCTGGCTGCGGGTGGCCTTCTCGTCAAAGGGGGCCTTGAAAAACCAGCGAAATTTCCTCTCTTTTGTGCTGAGGATTCTTCTTAGAGCCGAGGAGGCAATAATTTTATTCCCTTCGAAACGGATCTCTCATACCTGGAGTTGAGGTTTTTGTTTGTTTTCGAGTGCTTGTGATTGATCGACCTCAGAGGCAAATCCACAACCTGCCCAAAACAAAAGGGATGAGAATCAGGCGAAATGCCCTGGCTGGAGGTTTGTAATCCAAAACCCTCGCCTTACCTGGTCTGCATCTGCTGCAATCTCTTTCCAGCGGCCTCAGCCTGGGCTGTGCCGGGATATTTTTCCACAAGCCGCGTGTAAAGAATACGAGCCATTGTGGTTTCGCCCATCCGCTGCCATCCCATGCCCTCCTTCAGGAGGGCGCTTGCGGTTTTGCTCCCCTTCGGGTACTTGTCTACAACCTGCTGATAAGCTTTTATCGCATCCTCATAGTGCCTTTCCAAATAGTAGCACTCACCGATCTCAAACAAGGCGCTTTCTTCCAGGTACGATTTCGGAAATTTCGACACGAATCCCTGAAATTCTTTTCTTGCAGATTCATATTTCTTTTCCTGCATAAGTTGGACACCTCTGTCGAATTCGGCCTGTTCGACACCCCTGCTCTGAACGGCTGGGGAAGGCGCAGGGGCGCCGGTTCGGGCAGGAGTCTCGGCAGCGGGCGGCGCCGACGGCACGGCGGTCTGAGGTTGCGGCCGGGACGGCTGCGAGGGTGGCGGCGCTTCTTCCATCACAGTTGGTCCGGAAGGAGCCATCGAGGGTGGCGGCGCCTGCTCCTGGGCGGCTGCAGCCTGGCTCCGCTGGAGCTGATCGAGCTTATGCTCCACTTGTTCGATCCTGCCGTTGAGGACCCTCATCTGCGTTTGCAGCTCTTCCATCCGCACGTACAGATCGCGGCTCCTTTTCGATGTTCCTTCGGTGTTTTGAAGGCGCGCCTCGATTGCGGCCTGTCGCTGGTTCAAAATAGACAGGTTTTCCTGAAGGGTTGTGGTTTCCGACGTCGAGGCGCACCCCGCAAGCAGTCCAGCCAAACAAACCACAGCGACGTACAACAGCAACGGGGACTCGATTCTAAGACTCATATAAGACCCTTTCGTCCATAAGCATCCACCCCACTATTTAAAAATCGCCCACATGTCTCGGTACAGTTTACCGCCCGGACGGAATCCTGTCCCGGGGGGTAATTGCAGGGTTTCTACGGTAATCACGCACCAATTTTTTTTGCTCGCGCGTCATACGTCCCCTCTGTTTCAACGATGCAGGGGAAAAGGGATCCGGTATTTTGCAAACCAAAAAAACCGGTTGTCATGATACATCATGAAGACCGGTCTTTTAAATACCCAACGAAGGGGAACAGGATTTTTTAATAATTCAAAACGAAGTGATCGCGCCTGTTCTTTGCCCAGGAGGCCTCATCATGCCCCGTTGCAACGGGGCGTTCTTTGCCGTAGCTGACAGTGGAAATCTTCAGGCCCGAAGACATCGAATTGAGAACGTACTGCTGTGCCTCGTTCGCACGCCTTTCCCCCAGCGCAAGGTTGTACTCGGTTGTTCCCCGCTCGTCGCAATTGCCTTCGATAGTCACCGTCACCTTCGGGAATCTTTTCAGGAAGGCGATTTTTTCATCCAGGACATTTTTTGCAGGCTCCAAAAGAGCATAAGAGTTGTAGTCGAAGTAGACATCCTGGTTTTCAAATGCCTTGGCTTTCTCCAGAAACTCTCTTTTTTCAGCTTCCGAATTTATGCCAAGTTCCCTCCACTTGGCCTCATCCATCCCCGGCCCGGAAGGCGCCATCTGTCCGTACTGCTCGCCAGCCCCGCCGTAGCCGGCCGGAGGAGGAACGTTTTTCTTCGAACATGCGCTCATTGCGGCTACTAACGCGAAAATCATCAAAACGAAAAAAGTAGTTTCTTTGCTTTTCATTTTTTTTCCCTCCTTTAACAGATGTCGGATATCGGCTGTCGGATGTCGAAAAACCATGGAGCCGGCAAATCCGACTTCTGACACCCGACACCCGACTTCCGCCAGTTACCGAGACCTTCTGGGTGACCAGTCAGGCAGCTCCTGCGCCCCGCTCTGCCGCGTTAGCTGCCAATCCCCAGTCCCATTCGAATACATTATCCGAATTGCAGACCCCCCCTGCTTATTAGAGCTGTAGGCAATCATTCGCCCATCCGGCGACCAGCAGGGACCTTCATTCCTGCCTCCGTATGTCAGCGCATGGTTTTCACTGCCGTCCGGGCGAATAACGAAGATATCGAATCCGCCTCCCTCACCTGCACTGTAGGCGATCCAGTCGCCTTTCGGCGACCAGGCGGGAGAGGTGTTATAATTGCCGCTGAATGTCAGGCGTTTCTTTTGGCCGGTCGTAACATCGAAAACGTATATCTGCGGATTCCCTGATTCATTGGAAACATAGGCGAACTTTTGGCCGTCCGGCGACCAATCGGGAGACACGCTTATCGAAGAGCCGAAGCCTACCCCGAATTTGCGTATCTCCTGGCCTGTAGGGCTCACAAGATAAATGTCCTGGCCTCCATCTTTGGTAAGGACAACGGCCAGTTCATTTCTTCCCGGTCTCCAAGCCGGAGTGATGTTCATCCCCGGAAAACCGCAGATCAGGTACCTGGAATTGTTCAACACATTTACCCCGTAGACTTTGGGCCTGCCATCCCGATAGCTCACGAAGGCGATCTGGCTCTGGTCTGAACTCCACGACGGAGAAAGCGCGATGCTGTTGTCCCTGGTAACCTGCACCGGATTGTTGCCGTCAAAATCGCAGTAGAAAATCTCCTTGGCGTTTCCAACGCTCTGAACATAGGCAATCTTTGTGTCGAATACCCCACGCTCACCGGTAAGCATCATCATGATATCGTCTGCAAAAGCATGTACCATCGGTCTCCACGCCCGCACTTCTCCTGCGTAGCTCTTGGGCGTTCCCACCATTTTCCTGCCCGCCACATCGAAGAGGCGGCCATCCAATCTGATTGAATTCCCCTGGACCTGATAGGAACAGCGAACCAGAAAGTCCGCGCCCTGGTGAATCCAATCCTGGAACTTGATCTCGGAAGCTTCAAGCCCCATTACCTGAGGGTCTTCGAGAAACCCCTTCCGGTCCAGCGGCCGAAAAACGCCCGAAATGTTCAGATCGTTTGAGAGCACATCGCTCATCTCCCGGGCCAGTTGGGTCTGCTCAGGGGACATGTATTTGAAATCCGGGATAGCGATGGGAATTCTCTGAAAACTGGGCTTGGTAATATCGATGTGGAGGGTTTGCGCGGAGGCCGTCCCCAAGATCCCGTAGGTTGCACAAAAAAGGAAAGAACAAAAAACCAGCAATCTGCCATTAGCTGCAAACATATCACAAACAACCTTTCCGCGCTTGCCTACGATACACGCCCGGGCTGAAAAGTCAGAACCACGGAATTGACTACAATCGCTTCAGGGACCGGCGGAAGAGGCGCCGCTTTAGTCACGGCACGCACAGCAGCATCATCGAAAAGCTGATTGCCCGATTTTTCCATAATCCTGATACTGACAACTTCGCCATTCTTTCTTATTCGAAGCTCGATTACAGCCCTGAGGCCGTTCATACCCTCGTCGTTCGCCAACCTCCATTCCCTCTCGATTCTTTGCCTGATCTGCTCTCCGTACATGCCGGCCAACTGGTTGGTCGCCGTGCTCCCCTCAGGGCTTCCGAACGTACTCCCCTGAGTGGTCCCCCTGGCCCCCCCCTCGGCCGCACCGTTGGGCGTTCCGTGAGTCACTTTTTCAGTGCCCGGCAGGTTCTTCTCAAGGCTCGGCGCTATGGCCGGCCGGGCCGGAGCTTTGGGCTGAGGCTCCGCCTGCTGCGCCGATGCCATTGAGGTGTGCGGAATTACTTTGGGTTTGGCGAGCAGCTTATCCAGGTTCTTCTCAATAGCTTCAAGGCTCTGCGGTTTTTCAGGCGCAACGGCAGTCTCTTTGGGTTCGATCTTCTTGATCTGCGCTTCCGGTTTTCTTACAGCCTCATCGACTCTCAACCGCTTTATCGGAACAACCGGCTCGGGGTTTCGGTGCGCCTTGCCCGAACTCGGCACATGCTCGGAAACCTCCGCCTCCTCAGCCGCTTTAGGGTGGCCCTTGAGCTCTGTGGAACCAATTCCCAGATCTTTCAAGGACACCAGATTAACCGTGCAGTAGGGAGGCTTCAAAGGTTTGTGAGGCATCACCAATGCCCAGATAAAAACGGTGCTGAAAGCCAGCACGTGGACCAGAAGCGAGGCCCCGATCCCGGTCACCAGGTCTTTTTTGGGAATTCTCTTCTTAGCTAATGCCAGGGATTCCATTCTCGAACTCCCAACTCACCGGTAGCCATGCGGTACGGATATCGGGTTTCGGATTCCTTCTTCCTTCCGACATCCGAGATAATTTGGTCCCTTCCGCGCGCTGTTGGCCGGAAGTCGACATCCGCAATCAAATCCTACCCTTGCGCTTTTGTTTGACATTGTGAGCAGGACTTTGCGCAGGCTCGGTCACCATCCCTATCTGATCGATTCCAGCCTGCCTTATCAGTCCCATAACCTCCATTACATACCCGTATGGAATTTTCTCGTCGGCCCGCAGAAAAACCCCCTTCCGATCGAGCCGGTTCTGAGTAATGCCGGCCAGCTTGGATTCCAGTTCGCCTTCTTCCACCACATTATCATTGATATAGATTTTACGGTCCTCGGCCACCGTGACGACCAGCCGTTCATCATCGGACGCGATGGCCGGCGCCGAACTCACAGGCAGCTTCACATCGACTCCCTGCATCATCATCGGCGCAGTTACCATGAATATGATGAGCAGAACAAGCATTACGTCGACAAGCGGCGTAACGTTAATTTCAGAAACCATTCCTTTGGATCTTCCGTTAGCTTGCATCGACCCCGATCCTTTGATCTAATCATGCAGCGCAAACCTTTGTTCCGGCGCTTGGCTCGGCGCCGTATCTTCCTGCCTGCCTTTGCGCATTAAATCGCGTTTGAGCATATTAAGATAATCAGCGGAAAAATGGCTCATCTCGCTTTGGATTCCCCCGATTTTAGTGGAAAAGTGATTGTAGGCGACAACCGCTGGAATCGCCGCCGCCAGACCAATGGCTGTAGCAATGAGCGCCTCCGAAATTCCGGGGGCCACAACGGCCAGATTGGCAGCGCCCCTGATGCCGATTTGCTGAAAACTCGTCATTATGCCCCAAACCGTTCCAAACAGGCCGATAAACGGGGCGGTGCTGCCGGTCGTGGCAAGCAGGGGCAGAAAGCGTTCCAATCTTTGCCGCTCCGAAGTCATTCCGCCCTGAATCGCCCGATCCACGTTCTCCAGCAGGATTTCGGGGTTTGAAGACAACTCCAGCACGTTCCTTGTTTCCAGCGATTTCCCCAGCCTGCTCAGCTCCGCATAGCCTGCCCGGAAAATCTGTGCAAGATGGCTGTCTGAGAGCTTTTCACTGTCCCGGTACAGCGCAGAATAGTTCTTGCGCTGTCTGAAAAGGGAAATGAATTCGCCGGACTCCCGGTTTGCGCGGCGGATCAGGCGGTATTTGAGCACTATGACACACCAGCACGCAACGGAAAGCACCATAAGGATCAACAGGACGAATTTTACCATCGGTCCCGCGTTGAAGATCATATCAATCACGTTGTCTCCCGATCTCTGATAAGGCATGGTTAAATCGGAAGCCCCATACGCTGTTGCCGACAAAAATTGCGTAAACATCAATTTGTATCCTCTATATGTATCGATCTGAGAATTTTCATAATATTGCCGAAAGCCACTGCGGCGGGCTCCATAATGTGCAATTCAGTTATCCGCTTTGACAGTTCGGAGTCAACCGGATTTATTTCCAGAACATGCGCCCCTCTTCTGTTGGCAATCAGCGGAAGCTGGGATGCAGGGGCTACGCTTGCCGAAGTTCCTACCACAAGCATCAGGTCGCACTTCTCCGCCGCCTCGAATGCGCGCGAGTACGCTTCAGGAGGTATTCCCTCCCCGAACAGGATAATGTCGGGCCGAATTGGTCCCCCGCACGAGCATAAAGGCGGAAGGCTCACCAGTGAGACATCCGCCCGAAGATAAGGCTTCTGACAATTGTCGCAGTGCATCCTGCGGAAGTTGCCATGAAATTCGACGACATTGGAACTGCCCCCCCTTTGGTGCAGGCTGTCCACATTCTGAGTGATGACCATCTTTATGATACCCAGCTTCTCGAGCTCACCCAGCGCCAGATGCGCCTGGTTGGGATCGACGCTTTCCACAAGAGCGCCAATCTCCATAAGCATTTTCCATACCCTTGCAGGATTGGCGCGAAAAGAATCTATATGCCCGTATTCAAACGGATCATATTTCGTCCAGACCCCGTTCTTGCCCCTGAAATCAGGTATTCCGCTCTCCACCGATATCCCCGCGCCGGTCAAAGCTATAGCGTAGCGGCTCTGAACAAGCAGTTTGGAGAATCTGTGGTATTTGTCCATATTTCACCAAAATAATTAAGTTTTTGGACTTAAATGGCGCGTTATGGTAGTTCTCCGGAAAATGCTTGTCAAGAGTTTAAGCGGTATGCAAATTCGCGCTCAAAACGAGAAAAAAGCTGATTTACCTGTAAATCTTGAGCGTCTGCCCGACTCGTATTTTATTGCCGGCAATATTGTTCCAGGCGCAAATCTGCTGCCTCGTTGAATTGTACCTCCGGGCGATCGAATCGAGTGTGTCGCCACGTGAAACCTTGTGCACCAAAAAGCGCGGCTTGAATGTGGATTTCCAGACCGCCACCTCTTTCTCGAATCGCTTTCCCCTGCCCTCGGGAACACGTATCGCAAGATCCCCCTTCGGGATTACGTCCGAAACCAGGAACGGATTGAGTACCTTGAGTTCCCGGTAAGTTACCCCGGCAGCCTCGGCCGCTGCCAAGACCGGCATCGCACCGGGAAGGTGGACGGCTACCTTTTCGAAAACGATCGGTTGATAGCCGGCCCCTTTGGGAAGGTTATAGCCGTACTTCTCGGGGTTCCTCAAAACCTCCTTTATGGCCAGAATCCTGAATACGTAACGCTCCGTTTCCTGGGGCAGTTTGAGAGAATAATAGCTGCCGGCCTTTTGTTTTCCCATTTCAGCCTGAATGCGCCGCTCCCCGCAATTATAAGCGGCAATGGCAAGAGTCCAGTTCTGAAACAAATTGTGCAAGTCCTTCAAATACCCGAATGCCGCGATGGCCGATCTCTCGAAGTCATAGCGCTCATCGATGGCTGCGGACTGCTTTATGCCGTAGTTATTCGCCGTGTTTGTCATGAACTGCCAGGGACCGGCAGCGCCCGCATGTGAAACGGCAGAAGTGATCAGATCACTCTCCGCAACACTCACATACTTCAGATCGTCGGGAAGCCCCCGGGATGCGAGTTGCTTCTCAATCCATGGGAAATAGCGCTCCGTTCTTTTCAGCCAGAGGTAAACCTGCGCATGGCTTAGCGTAACGATTGTAAACTCCCGGTCAAACCTTTCCCGAACGTCGGCAGACCCGAGCGGCACCGCCTCTCCGCAAAGATCGGCCTTCTCCGGAAGCTCAAAGTAGGGCACAAGCCAAGTGGGAGCAGGCGGCCTCGAATCGACTCCGCCCCACCCCCCGGTCCCATAGAACCCCAGCATCAGGATCAACACCAGAACCAGGACCCCGAGCCTGCATTTTCTTTCAAGCGGCATTGTTAAACTCCTGTCTGAATATCATCAAAACGGCGATATAACGCAAAAAAGACGACCCCTTAGCAGAACAAATATCTAAGCGAATGCCGAATCTACTGCGTATCCGGAGAACCGGACCCGTTCTTTAAATCGTTCATCTTCGCCAGGAACTCTTTGGGCCCCATGACCTCCGTAACCCGCAAATCGATCCTCTCCTCACCCCCGGGCTTCAGAAAAATGACAGCGGGTATCCCCTGAATACCATAGCTGCTCGCCAGCTTTTCCTTTGCGCTGTCTCCTCTCTTGGAGAAATCTACCCTTATCATGATAAAATTTTTTGCGGCGTCCTCGATAACCGAGTGGTTATGAAAGGTGATCCGGTCCATACGCCGGCAACTGGTGCACCAGTCGGCGTAGAAATCAATGATGGTCGGCCTGCCCGATTCTTTGGCTTCGGCCAGAACGCTCTCCGAAAAGGGCGTCCATTTTACGCCTTCACTCGGCATGCTGTTCCAGATGATTGCGCATGCGAGGCCGATGCAAACAATCCCGACGCCCTTCCTTATCCATTCAAAGGCGGCGGACCGGACCCCGGTCGTATCTATCCAGCCCAGATGAATCCCTGCTGCAACAGCGGTGGCCGAAAGCAGTCCTACCCCCAGGATATCGGGCATTATGGGAGCAAGGAAGTAAGCAGCGGCCCCAATCATTACCCACCCCATGACTTTCCGGACCCACTGCATCCATTCGCCGGATTTGGGAAGCAAGGTTAACCGGCCGGAAAGCAGGGCGAGAACAAAAAGCGGAAACCCCATTCCGAGACTCAGGCTGAAAAAAACCCAAAAACCGAAAACAGGGTCCCCGCTATTGGCAACCATCACCAGGACCCCGGCGACGAACGGCCCGATACAAGGGGCGGCGACTATGCCCAGAGTCAACCCCATGAAAAGGCATCCGAGGCAGCCGCCGTAATTTCGAGCGGCAGCGCCGGTTATCCATGCAGGCAGCCGGAACTCCCATAGGCCGAACATGCTCAGAGCAAAAAGAACCAGGACCAGGGCGACCAGCACGAGAGTCGCCGGGTTTTCAAGCAGCGTTCCCAAAAGATGCCCTGAGAGGGCGGCGAAAACCCCCAGCATCGAGTTCATTATCGCTATCCCCAAAACGTAGAGGAGAGCATTGATCAAATTGCCGCCGCGCCCTGCCTTCAGAGCCGTCGAGTTAGCGCTGAAAAAAGATATGGTGATGGGAATCAGCGGATAAACGCACGGGGTCAGATTGAGGGCCATTCCTCCAAAGAAAATGGAGAAAATCACCCAGTACATGCTATGGCCTGCTTCGGACTGGGCCGCAGGCGCAACCCCGGCAAAAAGCGCAAATAAACAAACAAAGCAAACCAGTGCTGCAACTCTGAATTTCATCTTCTTCCATTCTAAGGGGGGCATACCCTTCGCCCTGCCTATAAATTTATTTTATAACCTGATTGAAAGCACTTAAAGGTCAAAAAGTGAAGCAGCAATAATTTTGTCAATGCGGCAGGTTTTCAAGCTCATCGGAAAGGCGGCCCCCTCCGATGCCATCGGCAGGAATAAGTAAAAGATTGCTCAGAGATTCAACCGTTGCGGTTCGAGCGGCATCCTAGCCGCGCAAAAATGCATATCCCGGGTGCTCCTGCGTCCGGGTATTTTTTACTTCCTCTTCTTTGAGAAATACGCGCAGGCCTCCTTCGGCCAGTGCCGTCATTTCGTCTTCACCGGGAAAGACGAAAACAGGCGCAAGAAACTCAACCCATTCCCTGATCGCGCCTGTCACCATCTCAGAGTGCGCCATGCCGCCGGTCAGAATGATCCCGTCTACCGCGCCCTTTAAAACGACGCACATCGCACCGATCTCCTTGGCTACCTGATAAGCCATTGCATCGAGGATGAGCCTTGCTTTCTCATCCCCGTCGCTGACCATCCGTTCAACCTTGCGAACGTCCCTGGTCTTAAGGTAAGCGTACAGACCGCCTTCTCCCACGAGCCGCTTTTGGATCTGTTTTTTATCCATCCCCCCGGCAAAGGCGAGGTCAATCAGATCCAGTGTCGGAAGAGATCCGGCCCTCTCCGGCGTGAAAGGCCCTTCGGCAAGCCCGTGGGTGGAGTCAATGACCCGGCCCTTCCGGTGGGCGCCAATGGTGATGCCGCCCCCCAGATGGACCACCACGAGGTTCATCTGCTCGTACTTTACCCCCTGCTTTGCCGCAAGACGCCTTGCAACCATTTTCTGGTTCAGGCTGTGAAACGCGCTCTTGCGCTCAATTTCCGGAAGACCGGAGATCCTGGCCAGAGGGTGAAATTCATCGGTGCTCGGCGGGTCGACCACGATGGCTCGAGAGCCGTACCGCTTCGAGAAGTTCAAGGCGATTGCAGGACCGAGGGCCGAAGGATGCTTGCCGTATTTTCCTTCGAGCAAATCCTCGCACATGGCGTCATCGACTTCGTATGCGCCGGCAGGCGCCGGCTTTCCCAGGCCTCCGCGGCTGACAACCATGTCGATTCCTTCCGGGTCGATCCCGTTTTTTTTCAAAAAATCCAGAACGCCCGCTTCCCGGTGAGGGATCTGGTCCCGCATGGAAGAGTAAAGAGCCTGCTCTTCACTGCGGTAGACAATCGTTTCGCTAACCACGGGTTCGCCGCCCTTGAACCAGGCGAGTTTCGTCGAAGTGGAGCCCACGTTGATTACAAGCATGCTACACTGACTCTGCATCCCCTTCTCCCCTTCTCAGAGCCAAAGACGCCAGTGCAATTTCCACCAACTTGCATTCATCGGAGATAAAAGGCACGTCCAGGATCACGGGATTTGTCGTCCCCATGAGTATGCCGGCTGTATGGAGTCTTCCAAAGCAGACGAGAGATTCGGCCAGCAGGTAGCCGGTATCGATTTCAGGAACTAAATAGATATCCACATTTCCGGTGACGCTGCTCCTTATCCCCTTTCTCTCCGCGGCAAGGCGACTCAGAGAGCAGTCCATATCGAGGGGCCCCTCGACAAGCGCTTTTCCGAACTGCCCTCTTTCAGACATCTTGGAGAGGATTGCGGCATCCAGAGTTGAAGGAATACCGGGATTCACCTGTTCTATAGCCGCAAGAACCGAGACCCTGGGAGTGCCGATTCCCAGAATCGCCGACAAAAACAGGGCGTTTTCGAGAATCAGCCGCTTCTCTGCAAGTCCCGGATAGTTATTCAGGAAGGTATCGGTAACGAGGATGAGTTTGCCGCTTTCGCTCAGTTCGAAGACGGAGACATAACTGGCCGCCTTCCCCTTCAGCAGCCCACTCTTGGCGTCAAGTACCGCTGTAAGGAAAGCGTTCTGATCGAAGCCTCCCTGCATCAATATGTCAGCCCGCTTTTCGCGAATCAGGGAGATTGCCTTTTGGAGTCCTCCGCCGGGATATCCTTCATCCACAATCTCGTGTTCCAGCGACGCCAGCGGACTCCTTCCGGCAATCCTCTCCAAGGCGCTGCGGTCGCCGATAAGGCAGGGAATAATAAAGCCGGCTGCGGCTGCACGGCAGATTGGGTCCAGGTCCGGCTCCCTTAATAAAGTCGCCAGTCTTGCGGGTTTCACCCTCTTCGCCGCTTCGAGAATATCTTCAAAAGATTTCATCATCTCATTTTGCGCCTTTCATCCTGTCGGCTACCACAACACACATCGCCAGTTGTTTCACTATGGAATCGGTGAAATCGGAGCGCGCGGGGATACAAACCGGCCCTCTGGAGGTTGCAACGAGGGAGCAACGGGATACATTGAGAAAAAAATCGAGCTTACACAGGATGTTGCCCGTATCGACGCTGGGGACGAGCAGGATGTGGGGCATCTGTTCCAGGTTCAACCTGTCCCGGCCTGCGATACCATTTCGCTCGCCGGCAAAAATCC
This sequence comes from uncultured delta proteobacterium, assembly GCA_963805125.1. Lineage (GTDB taxonomy): Bacteria > Desulfobacterota > Syntrophobacteria > Syntrophobacterales > Syntrophobacteraceae > SbD1. The sequence goes on from CAWDTD010000009.1 coordinate 443,495, forward strand.
CGGTGAAGGAAGTCGCTTCGACGATCTCGCATTCCCCCAGGTCCCCGGAATCTGCAACTCTCCTGATCAACTCGCAGTCGCGGTAAGATGCAAGGACGCCACCGACCTGGCGCTGTCCGGAAAGCACAGCTATCCGGGGCTTCGAATACCCGAGAAGCCGATAAACAAAAAGAGCATTCTTGCAGATCTCCAGTTTCGTCTCTGCATTCGGTTTGATATTGACTCCGGTATCCGTAAAGGCGACCAGGCGATCGAGTCCTGGAACCTCCCAGAAAGATATGACGCTGACGTTCATCCCGGAACCTGCTTTAGCTTCTTCTCTGATGATCGAACGGTAGATATAGGAGGTAGGAATCTGACCCTTGCTCGCGATGGGCAGTTCACCCGAGAAAATCATGCCTATTCCAACGTCGGAAATGACCTGGCGCTCATCGATGCTAATGGTTTCAAATCCGCTGATATCGAATTCAACTTTCTCCGATACCCGTTCGATCCTTCCCTTGTCGCCGATGAGGACGGGCTCGATGTAGCCTCTTTGCCAGCTCTTTTTTACAGCCAGCATAAACTCCTCGTCTTCCGGAGCAAGGACGGCCAGCCTCATGGGTCCTTTGCCCGAAGCCAGATCCGCAACATCTCTCAGGGACCTGATCATTGAAAGCCCCCTTTCGGTTTTCAGTTCGGTGCAACACCCGGATCAAATAGACGATTCGTTTCCCATCTGTTTAACTCGCCTCCAACCTCTTAACAAAGGATTGGAATAGAGCCCGCTCCTCCAGTAAAAAGCGTCCGGGAAACCGTCCATTTGTCTCTTCAAAAATGCAAAGGATAACTTCACGCGCTTCCAATGCCTTGGCGGTGAGATGAATACGAAGGATCCTTCTGTCATTCGGATCAGCGCGGCCCCCGGTCCATCCGTCCCGCTCCAGCCGGTCCGGCAGCCCGGTGATTGTGGCCCGGTCCAGGGCTGTCTTGTCTGCAAGCCGGCTGGGCAATAGCCCATCTTCGTCGTAGAGGGCCACAAGCAAAAAGAACTGACGGTGAGTCAGTCCCAGGGAGGTGACCTTTTCCTTACTAATAGCAGCAATCAACGCCTTTCCGACAGGAAAAAATCCTCGTATTCCATACAATACCGGGATTTTTTGCGGCCGTCTCAAAATGTATTTGTTTTTCAGCTTTAATTTTTCTTTTTCTGGATACCCTTGACCTCATTGACAAGGTCCTTGCCGTCGGGTCCCAGGATGCAGCCGTACGGGGCGCCACAGGCATCGCTCCAGAATCCCTTCTTGCGCTCCCTGGCGAAGGTATCGAAGAAGCTCCCAGCCGATCCATATGTTTCTTCTATCACTTCTTTCAGGGCAAGCCGCTCATCCTGGAGCTGTTCGCATTTTTCGAAAAACTTCACCATGAGTTGATTATTCGGATGCTCGCGATTGCCCTGGACAAAATAGATCCAGAAAGGCATAGCCGTATAATCCGCCTCGTAAAGGTCCATTTTGGTATCCTTGAAAAGAGTGTCCACTTTGCAGTCAATACTCACCCTTCCCCACACGAAGACCTCGGACCAGGCCGCAGTGCCCTCTGTGAACCACTGGTAGGGTTTTTGCGGGTTCCACCTGGTTTTGTAACCGTATGCGTATTGCAATTTATGGAATAACTCGTGCGCCGAGGTAGGCTTCCGGATGCCCCTATTCTTCACCCAGGCAACCGAACTGAACTGAATCGGCCCATCTGGAGGATCGGAAACTCCATAGCAGTCAAAGTCCCAAAAAACCACCTCCATCTTGTCCCGACCGGGAGCCAGGTACGGCTTTCTTCCAAAGAGCTCCGTATATTTGGCCCACGCCGTCTCCAGGTATCCCGCAGTATCCTTTATAATTTGAGGATCGCCGATGTTGTTCTTCCAATGCCCGCTCATGTTTGTCCATTTGAGAACGAAGTGGTCCGTTGTGTAGCGGTTCTCAAAAATAGGCATACCGCTGTCAACGGTGCGGACCTGTGAGAAGGCCGTGGCGGCGGGAGGGAAACCGGTGCACGCCGTCATATTCGTGACGACCAAAAGCAGGACCGCTACTCCCAGCTTCGGAAGCTTCATGATTGTGGCTCCCTGGAGAGTTAATTTCGGGACAGAGGAATTTTAAACGCTGAGTTGAAAGACTGCAATTACAATATGGTTTGGATACTATCCAGGTTCGCCGCACAATCCGTGAAGAGGCCGTCAGCTTGACTCAGCCGCACCTCGGTTGGAATCGCCCGAGTCAGATACCTCCGGCCAAGCCGGAGGCCTGAAAAAACTTGGGCCGCTCAAAGCGGCTGTAAGTACTTGTTGGCTTCAAGGACTACCCGCAGAGTGGCTGGCTATCTCGCCCGTCATTCCGGCGGCGTTTTTGAGCCGGAATCCAGCGGCTCTCCGGAAGTTACGATACAACAACTTGATCCGGTTAATTCAAATTGCCAAAAAAACATCCTGACAAACCCAGCGAACTCCAAAACCTGGATTCCGGCTCAAAAACGCCGCCGGAATGACGACTCGACTCCCGCAAATGTCAAACTTTGGGAGTCGCCCGGCAGAGCCGGGGGTTTACCCATGATTAATTACTGTAGTGATGGGACCAACAGTGAGGGAGGTAAGGACCGGGATGGCGGAATTGCGTGTTAAAATCAGAACCGGACGGCATTTGTCCGGCTCTCTGAAAGTGTACCGGTGCACGTCTCCTTGAGTCACCGTTCCCCCCATGCCTGTTCCGACTCCCGGATATCGAACTCACCCGGTGCTGCGGGATGCCTGGCCGTCGGGCAGGGGATCATATCATAAATTTGTCCATTTATGATTTCGCATCCGAAATCATCCGGGAAATTCGAGTAGTCTTCGTAGGTGTAGCTGGACTCTTCTTTCGCCGTTTGGACAGACACTTTCTCCAGCCTCTTTATCAAAGGTTTCGAAAAACAGGGCGGAAGGATCCCTGCACCATGCAGAATATCTGCTGCTATAACACTATTTCGAAATAACCCTAACTTTCAAAGATGATCGCGTTTTCAGGCTGTTTTTCTATGGTTCCCTCTGCGGCCTTCTGGCGCCCGGAGCCTTCCGGCTAACGCTCATGGCCTTGCGGCCACAACTAACAATGAAAAAATTTCTGGCCTAAAATTTTACTGGGCTTTGATTTTATGGCAATTTCTTTTTTCATATAAAAGCCCATTGCCGTCAACTTAAAAGGAGATGCCCTCGAGTGCTCTCGGTTTCAGTGGTTTGCTACACTGTATTGCTGGCGTGGTGGCCCGGATAATCATGCCCCCTTTTCTAAAGGGGGGCCACGTATTTCCCCCCTTTTCTAAAGGGGGGCAGGGGGGATTTTACCGGGCGCGAAGCGCAAGAGGTCTGGCGAGAAGCTGCCGAAAACAGGGGGGGTGCTATAATGGAGCGGAAGGTCTTTGATCTCCGGGGCCATACCCCGCGGAGCGTGGAGAACAAACTTAAATCCCGTGCCACCCCCAAAAGTCCCTGCCAACCTGTAGGCTCTTAAGTTGACGGCAATGGGCTACAGCCGATAATTTGGTCATACCTTTTAGCAGGCTTTAGCCGCAGAAGAGGAGAGACCAGATTACCACCCGCATCGCGGTGAATCTTTTTAGGTTGCGGCAATTCCGCGCTCTGCTTTTCGTGTTGACCCGCGCGCCTCAAGACGTGAAGAATACCGATCTTTATTTACGGCTGGATTTCGAGGATTTCGATGTTCCGGATACCCTTAGGCGTCTGAACCTTGACTTCATCGCCCTCTTCCCTGCCGATCAGAGCCTTGCCGATGGGAGATGTAACAGATATGGTTCCCTCCAGAACGTCGGCCTCATAGGGACCCACCAGGCGATATGAGCTTACCTCGCCGGTTTCAAGGTCTTCCACCATCACAACGCAGCCAAATATGGCTTTGCCGTCTACGTCATGTGGCAAATCGACTATCTGCGAGTTCCGGACCTTTTCGGTCAATTCCTGAATCTTTCCTTCGATTATGGCCTGTTTCTCCTTGGCAGCCTCGAACTCGGCGTTTTCCGAAATATCCCCGTGGCCCCGAGCTTCCTCTATGGCCTTGATAACTGCGGGGCGGTCTTCCCTTTGCAGGCGTTGCAATTCACTCTTAAGCTTCTGATATCCATTCCTGGTGATAGGGACTCTTGGCATTCCAACTCCTTTCAAACTAAAATATGCCGTCCCATTTGGTGTCAGAGCAAACGCCTGTCAACTGCCACGGAACCGCATCGAATTGACCGACTCTTAAACAGCAGCGGGAAGCAGCAAGCCGGAATAAAACCGATCGCCTGCTCCTCGCTTCCTGCTCGTGCTTTTATATTCTAATACCAAAACCAAAAAAACTTCATCAAAAAGTGCAGGGGGCATGCTGAGAATCCTGTCTCATTTTTCGCATCCGCCGATTTTGAATTACCATCAAGCGCCCGCGTCGTGGTAAACTGCGGTCTCGAAGATTCAGGAACCGGCTCATGGCGCCGGGCCTTCCCCAAACAACAGCTTTAACGCGGTGATTGAGAAGAGGTCCCCCGGGACCTCGTGAGGGACTTTTATGGGTTTCAACCGCAAAGATCTTCTGGGAATTCGCGACCTGGAGGTCGCCGAAATTGAATACATCCTCGACTTATCCCGCTCTTTCAAGGAAATCAATGAGAGGTCCATCAAGAAGGTGCCCACCCTGAGAGGCAAAACGATCGTTCACCTTTTTTACGAGCCGAGCACCAGAACGCGGACATCCTTTGACATCGCGGCAAAACGACTCAGCGCAGACACTTACTCGGTAACAGCCTCAACCAGTTCGATAGTCAAGGGTGAAACGGCGCTCGATACCCTCAAGAACCTCGAGGCCATGAGACCCGACGTCTTCGTAATACGCCATTCTGCTTCCGGGGCTCCTCAGATGCTTGCCAGTCGAACGACGGCCTCGGTCATCAACGCCGGCGACGGCATGCACGAGCACCCTTCCCAGGCGCTGCTCGACATGCTGACCATCCTCGACAACAAGAAAAGACTGGACGGCCTGAACGTTGTTATCGTCGGAGACATATTCCACAGTCGGGTGGCACGCTCCAATATCTGGGGCCTCACAAAAATGGGGTCAAAAGTCGTGGTATGCGGCCCCGGCACACTTATTCCTCCTAATATCGACACAATGGGCGTTCAAGTATCGAACCGTCTGGAATCATGCATCCCCGATGCCGACGTGATCATGGTCCTGCGCCTTCAAAAGGAAAGGCAGCAACAGATGTTGTTGCCCTCACTGCGCGAATATTCGACCTGGTACTGCATAAACGCCGACAGGCTGACGAAGGCAAAAAAAGATGTTTTGATTATGCATCCGGGCCCGATGAACCGGGGGGTTGAAATAAGTCCCGAAGTCGCGGACGGTCCCTATTCGGTTATCCTGGACCAGGTGACCAACGGTGTTGCCGTCAGGATGGCGCTGCTGTTTCTACTGGCGCAAAGATAGTTTGTCGGGAAGCAGGAAGCGGGGAGCAGGGAGCAGGAAGTAAAAGCCTTTTGCCGGAGTGGTAATGGAAACGAATCAAAATTCAGCTAATCTCGTATTGCGCAACGGCAGGGTGATCGATCCCGCGCAGGGATTGGACGCCGTGGCGGACGTTCTCATTGAGAACGGAATCATAGCCCGGATGAGCGCGAACATAGAACTTGGCCCCGCCGGGCTCTCGCAATTCGAGCAAATCGATGCGAGCGGCAAATGGATTGTCCCGGGCCTGATCGATATGCATGTTCATCTGCGGGAACCGGGAGAAGAATACAAGGAGACAATCTGCTCGGGAACCCGGGCGGCCGCTGCGGGAGGATTCACCTCGGTGGCGTGCATGCCCAACACGCACCCGGTAAACGACTGCGCAGCAGTAACCCAGTTCATCCTGGAGAAGGCCAGGGATGAGGGGTCTTGCCGCGTATTCCCCGTGGGGGCAATAAGCAAGGGGCTCGAGGGCACCAATATTTCCGAATACGGGGAACTTCGCACCGCAGGCGCCGTAGCCGTATCTGACGACGGCCGGCCCGTGATGAACAGCCTGCTTATGAGGCGTGCGCTCGAATATGCCAAAACATTCGACCTGCTTGTCATAAGCCATTGCGAAGACCTGGACCTTTCCAGCGCAGGTCTGATGAATGAGGGTCCGGTATCGACAAGGCTCGGCCTGAGGGGTATACCAAGGGCTGCCGAAGAGATTATGGTGGCCCGCGACATCCTTCTGGCGGAGCTCACCGGAAGCAGGCTTCATTTAGCTCATATCAGCACTGCAGGATCTGTGGCGCTCATACGCGAGGCGAAAAAAAGGGGCATTGTTGTCACCGCAGAGACCGCACCCCATTATTTTACTCTTGACGAAGAACGGGTCTCCACCTTCGACCCTGTCTACAAGGTCAATCCACCGCTCAGGAGGCCCGAGGACATTGAGGCAGTCAAGGCAGGACTGGGCGATGGGACCATCGATGTTATCGCTTCGGATCATGCGCCTCACAGCTCAGTTGAAAAGGATCTGGAATTCGAATATGCGGCAAATGGCATGATTGGCCTGGAGTCGTCCCTGCCCCTCATTTTGCGGCTCATGCGCGAAGGCGTCCTTACTCCCATGGAGGCAGTCGCAAAGGTATCGCTCAACCCTGCCCGAATCCTTGCAATCCCCTTCGGCACACTCAGGAAAGGGATGGCTGCCGATTTGACTCTCATCGATCCGGACATAAAATATACGATTGATGTCAGCCGATTCAAATCGAAGAGCAGGAACTGCCCCTTTGCCGGCATGGAAGCGCAAGGCAAAGCGGCCATGACCCTTGTAGAAGGCAGGGTCGTTTTTTCCGCCTCATAATCCTGTTTCCGGATGCCTATGATGCCCCAGGACTCCAGCCCCCCAAAATTCTTGTCGTCGATGATGAAAGGAGCATGCGGGAGCTTCTCGAAATCCTGCTGCTCAAGCACGGCTACGACGTTCAGTGCGCTCAAAGCGGCTCCGAAGCGCTCGACATAATCCAAAGCCAACCATTCGATCTTGTTATAACAGATATCCGAATGAAACCTGTAAACGGGCTCGAGGTCCTGAAGCAATGCAAAACGATCTTCCCTCGAACCATTGTAATAATGATCTCCGCTTTCGCCAGCACCGAACTCGCAGTTGAGGCGATGAACGAAGGCGCCTACGATTACTTTCCCAAGCCGTTCAACAACGAAGAAATCCTCTCGGTGATTTCAAATGCTCTTCGCAACAGGGGCGACGATCAGATATTGACTGAGCCCAAGGAAGGACCCCTATATTTCGGCTGCCTCATCGGGGAAAGCCCTCCGATGCGCAAGGTCTACGAGAGTATTCAGCGTGTAGCCAAAACCAGCAGCAATGTCGTGATCACTGGAGAAAACGGCACGGGCAAAGAGCTTGTGGCCAAAGCAATCCACCGCCAGAGCCCAAGGCGCGATGAACCTATGGTGACCGTCAATTGTGGGGGCGTCCCGGAAAACCTGATCGAAAGCGAGATGTTCGGCTACAAGAAAGGTTCTTTCACCGGCGCTGCGACAAACAAGAAAGGACTTGTCGAAGCCGCCCAGGGGGGCACCCTCTTCCTCGATGAAATAGGGGAACTCTCCCCCTTCTTCAGGTCAAGCTTCTCAGGCTCGTCCAGAATAAAACGATCAAAATGATCGGCGGCACCGAGGACATTTCGGTTGACGTCCGAATCATTTCGGCCACCAACCGCGATCTCGAACACATGGTAATGGACAAGACGTTTCGCGAGGATCTTTATTACCGGCTCAATGTGCTCCCTATCCGCATCCCGCCTCTCAGAGAACGCCGGGAGGACATCGCTCTTCTCGCCCAGTATTTCCTGTCGAAGTTCACGAAGGATTTCGGCAAACAGATCCACAAAGTCTCTTCCTATGCGATGGATATACTCCACAATTATGAGTTCCCGGGTAATGTAAGAGAACTGGAGCATATAATCGAACGTGGCGTGGCGATGGAATCTTCCAGGATCATCCTGCCGGACTCTCTTACGCTTTCGATGTACAGGCGAAAAGAGCAGGAACAGGGGGCCGCTTCCGCCGTCTCGGAAATCCCGATCGTGGACTTCGACCTTGACCAGCACATTGGCGAAATCGAAAAGCGACTGCTTCAGCAGGCTCTCCAGCAGACAGGCGGCGCAAAACTCAAAGCCGCTCAACTGCTCGGGATCTCCTTCCGCTCCTTCCGATACCGGCTCCTGAAATATGGACTTGCTACTGAGGACGAATTACAATTAAAGCCTTGACCTTTCATCAGAGTTCCAATAAAGGGGACCTGCATGGGACAACAGCGCAACATGGGAAACTGAACTATGCCGAAGAAGGATATGGACAGCGACCGAATGATGGATGACTTTGAAGACGATTCCGGACTTGAGTTCGAGCAAACCGACGAGCTTGATTTCGCCGGCGAGGATGACCTGTTGCTCGAAGAAGGCGATGACGACGACGACCTGCTTCCATCGGTCCTCTACAAAGGGATCACCAGGCCCAAGACCGACGACGACTGGCGGCAGCTACTGCTCGATGCCAGCAGGGAGGGTGTCCCGGTATACAAGATCTCGGACAACTACAGAGAAGGCGCTCTGCTGCTGCACCCGGTCTTCGGGATCGGAGTGGTTACCAAGCTCATCTCCCCCCGGAAGATGGAAGTCATATTCGAAAGCAGCAAAAAACTGATGGCCATGAACATCGTCCCTCCAAGCCAGGCGGCCTGATCGCAATCAACGCTGCGCTTCAAGTGCGGGAACCAGCCACTTCTGCATCTGCTCGAGCAGAAAGGGGTAGACCAACGGTACGCCTCCAACAACATTTCCATTAAAGAGGTGATTGTCCTCGCCCCGGAAATCGCTGATCATGCCGCCGGCCTCTGTTATAAGGAGCGCGCCAGCGGCTATGTCCCAGGCTTTCAGGCCGATCTCCCAGAAGCCGTCCACCCGTCCCGCAGCCAGGTATGCCAGATCCAACGCGGCGGACCCGGCCCGCCTGATTCCGCTTACGCGCATGAAAATCGATTTGAAAGCCATCAGGTAATCATCCATATATTCCCTGGTCCTGAACGGAAAGCCGGTCGCAATCAGCGCCTCACCGATGTCCACTTTTTCGCGCCCCGCAAGTCTCGATCCATTCAACCATGCCCCCCCTCCCCTTTTCGCTGAAAAAAGCTCGTTTCGAACAGGGTCCAGCACAAATCCCAAAACCGGTTTCTTCTCCAGGCATACTGCGATGGAAACGGCAACAAACGGAAAGCCGTGGATAAAATTAGTGGTGCCGTCCACCGGGTCGATTACCCATGTGTAGCCCGGTTGCAAACCCTCACTTGCCGTTTCTTCGGCCATGATGTGGTGGTCGGGAAAATTCTCCCGGATCGTTTCCACGATCAGCCTTTCGCACTTCTTGTCAATCTCGGTCACGTAATCACTGGGACCCTTCCTGTGGACCCAGGAACCGGCCACCTGTCCGATGTGCTCCCGGATGAGCCGTCCCCCCTCCAAGATGAGCTTTTGCGCAACGGTTTCTATTCTGTCGAGCATTGTCGTTCCTTGCAATGTTGGATCTGGTTACCGGCTTGCATATAAAGCCGAAATTGGGTACAAATTGCTGATGGGAGATATCCGCCTCCCGGGCATCGCACCTCATTTAAAGCCCAATGGAGCGCTCTTCAGCCTTGATTATAGACGTCCATACGCACATTTTCCCCCCGGATATCGTTGGCGGGCGGAACCTGTTCTTTGGAAACGAGCCTGAATTCCAGCTCCTATACGGCCCCGCCGATTCGAAAATGGCGTCTGCGCAGACCCTTATCCAATCGATGGATGAAAACGGGATAGACCGCTCGGTGGTATTCGGCTTCCCCTGGCGAACCGCCGGGCTGCTCGCGCGTCACAATGACTACGTGCTCGATGCCGCCGCAAGATTCCCCGATCGCCTCCTGCCGCTGGCCTGTCTTGACCTTTTCTCGCAGCGATGCGTCGAGGAAGCGGAAAAACTGCGCCTCGACGGTTTTCGCGGCTTCGGAGAACTCGCCGTTTACACTGCCGCCGGGAATATGAACCGTGTTCTGGACAATTTCAAGCAAATTGCCGTTCTATGCCGTGAAAAAGACCTCGTGGTTCTCGTCCACGCAAACGAACCCATCGGGCGTCAATATCCGGGGAAAGCTCCATTCGGTCTCGATTTCTACTACGACATGGCAAGGGCCGCCGCCGGAACCACGCTCATCTTTGCACACTGGGGGGGTGGTCTGCTTTTCTTTGAACTTTTGAAAAAACAAGCGCCCGGACTTTTTGCAAATATCTATTACGATACGGCAGCTTCCCCCTTTGTGTACAGGACAGACATCTACATGGTCGCAACCCGGGTGGTCGGACCCCACAGGGTTCTCTTTGGCAGTGATTATCCCCTGCTGTCTCCGAAGCGCTACTTTGCGGAGATGAGGCAGTCCGGCCTGCCCAATCTCGATATAGACTCCATTTCGGGAAAAAACGCGGCCCGTATTTTTCGCATCTAAAGCCGGGAATCTTACGGAAGAATTTGAGGCGGTATCGACCGACTTATCGCAATGGCTTTGGAGCGCCGCGCTACGATCATGTGCGCCGAAGTCCTGCCCCGGCGGTGTCATGGAAACCTCAACAGGAAGTCTGACGCGGGAACCAAACACCATGAAGATCTTCATCTGGCGCCACAGCAAGTTTCTTTCGAGCTGGTCGATGTTCGACGAACCGCACATCTACCGGGACAATTATCTTCAGGCAGAGATAGCCGTTCTCGCTCAATCGGGCGAAGAGGCCCTGGAGCTAATCGAAAAGGACGGCAAATGGAACATTCACGAACTGCGGCGCATCGAGCCGAAGGTCGTTGCGCTGGACAGACCGGGGATCATAAGCAAGTTTGTGCATTTCGGCTGAGAGCTTACATGGTTCGCTCCCCGATGACTGAATGTGCGCCCGCCATTTCCGCAGATTATGAGAAAAGCCGGAGTCTTATGTTACGAACGCGATAGCCGGAAATTGCCGCCGCCTCAATTCTCGAAATCAACGACAAGTGTGCTGTCGCAATGCTCTTTGATCTTCACCAATACCTTCTGGTGCGCGGGGTGAACCCGGTAGCGCCCGAGGGATTCAAGATTTTCAAATCCCGATACCAGCGCAAAATCGTAAGACTTCTCCGAGTGCACTACGTCCCTGCCTGACTGAAATTCCAATACCTCGGGGATATTACCCGGAAGCTCCGCGAGTTCCTTCTCTATTTCGGCTATGGCAGATTCAGGCGCACCCTTCTTAAATTTGAACATCACCACGTGCTTCACCATACTGCACCTCCAGTATTAGTTTGCAGAATCGGACAAATTCGAAACCCCTTGCCCGGATCGGAAACTGTCAGTGTCTCATCCGTAGTTTCCGGATAGACATCAGCTTATAAAGAAACGACGAAAATTGCACGCGCATTTTTGCCTCTGGTTTTATTGCCGCTCAACCGGATTTGATATTGGCCGATGATCGAAGACTTGTGAATCTTTGCGCGATTTTTATTTTTCCCGCAGTCCGTCAAATCCGGTTTTCTTTGGCGCGGCCCCCGCTTTTTTTCTCTTGACAAGAGTCTGGATAAGCGTTTAAGTGGTTGCGTATTCAGGCGAAGCCACCTGGAACTTTGCCAGCTCATGTTAATTTTATCACTTTCAGCAACCGCTCTCAAGATGCATAAAGTGCAAAATCTTTGCGTTTTGTCCATCCAGACAAATACCGGGGCTGTCCTATGAATCAAAAAAAAAGTAGCTCTTCGGCGAACAAGTCACTGGGGGTGGTTTTCTTTCTATTGGGCTTTATCGGCGCCCTGGCTGTCGGATGGATCGTTTTCCCCAACCTGCTCTATTCCAAGAAGGTTCAACCTGTCAGCTTCAGCCATGTCGCGCATCAGAGCGAGGATTGCGAGTCCTGCCACAGCTTGCGGGCCGACGGCACCTTTAGCGGGATTCCAAGGATAGACAAATGCGAGGAATGCCATCAATCAGCTCAGGGGAACAGCGAAGCCGAGGCCAGGTTTATAAGCGACTATGTGGAGAAAAACCGGGAAGTACCCTGGAAGGTGTATGCATGGCAACCCGACAACGTCTATTTCTCCCACGCTCCGCACAAGGGACAGGGTCTGGAGTGCACCCGCTGTCACAGGGACGTCTCAAAAGAGGAGAAGCCCCCCCCTTACAGACAGGACCTGATTACGGGATATAGCATATCCACCATGAAGATGGTGGAATGTGAGAAGTGTCATGCCGACAAGGGGGCCTCGAACAATTGCGAGATCTGCCACAAGTAAAGTCATGAGAGGGGAAATGTAATGGATTTTGATCGGAGAGCTTTCTTACAGTTCGCTGCCGGAGCAGTCGGTGGTTCCTTGCTCTCACCCTTGCCATGGCAATTGGCTTCCGACTCCGCAAAGTGGTCTCAGAACTGGTCATGGCGTCCTTCCCCAGAACGCGGTGCGATCACCAGGGCAGCCGGCGTATGCACGATGTGCGAAGGAGGCTGTGCCATACAGGTGCGCCTGGTAAACGGAAACAGGGCCATTTTGATCGAGGGAAATCCGGCAAATCCGCTGACTAAAGGCGGCATTTGCGCCCTTGGCGCATCGGGGCTGCAGCTCCTGTACGCTCCCTACCGTATTTCAAAGCCCATGAAACAGACCAGGAGCCGTGGGGACATCTCCGGCTTGCAGCCGATTTCATGGGATGAAGCGCTGGCCGAGCTTGGAAAGAAACTGGACAAGATGCGGGCCGATGGCAAATCGCATGAGGTCGCAGGCATCATTTCCAACAGGCCGAGCAGCATGGCTGAGTTGTGGCTTCAGTTTTTCACGGCGTACGGTTCTCCTAATCTGTTCAGGATGCCATCGGCTGTCGACGGTCTCAAACTGGCCGCTCAGCTCACAACGGGCAAAGATTCGCCGTTTGCTTTCGCACTCGGAAATGCCGAATACGTGCTGAGCTTCGGGTCGAACCTGTTCGAAGGCGCGGGCGCCGTGAGCCTGGCGTTCCCGGCCCTGCGCCGGTGGACCCGGGGAGGGAAAAAGTCGGTAAAGCTTGTTCAGGTCGAATCTCGCTGCTCGATGACGGCTTCCAAGGCCGATGAGTTTCTTGCCGTTGCGCCGGGGACTGAAGCCGCCCTCGCCATGGGAATAGCTCACCTCATGGTGGGCAGTGGACACTATGACGTCGATTTCGTGAAAAACAACGTTTTTGGTTTCGAAGACTGGACCGACGCAACGGGAAAGAAGCGCCAGGGATTCAGAAGTCTGGTGAGTTCAGCCGCCTACTCGCCTGAAGAGGTCGCGAAAGTGACCGGCCTTGAAGCAGCTCAAATCGACCGGGTCGCCAAGGAATTTGCCGAACGGCAAAACGCCCTGGCAATCTGGGCGGTTGGCCAGCCTGACAACACCAACGGCGCCTACCACCAACTGGTATTTACGGCCCTCAATGCTTTGAAGGGCAATCTGAAGCCCAACGGGCTGATGGGCCTCGCTCCTGCCGTTCCGCTCGCAGGGCTGCCGCCGATCCGGAAGGATGCGGCGATGGAAAAGAGTTCACAGCGGCTACGACTCGATCAGGTGAAATCCGATCCTGTGCCGTTCCGGCAATACGGCCTCTACGAGTTCCTTGACAGCATCCGCACGGGATCGAAATACCCGATCGAGATGCTTCTGGTCCATGAGGCCAACCCGTTGTACAGCATGCCTGAAAACAGGCTCTTCCTGGAAGCCCTGGGAAAAGTGCCGATGCTGGTTTCGTTCTCCTCTTACATGGACGAGACAGCGGCCCGGGCCGATCTGATATTGCCCGACCACACGGGTTTCGAACGCTGGGATGACGTTGCGGGTATTCCCTGGACGCCTTTGTCGTACTATGCTCTCAGCGCGCCCATACTGAAGCCGCTGCTCGATACCAGGCACACTGGAGAGGTGCTCCTGACGCTGGCAAAGGCTATAGGAGACCCTGTGGGCGCTTCGATGCCCTGGAAGAGCTATGAAGAATACCTCGAATTCAGGGTCGAGGGCCTTGCGCAATCCCGGAAAGGAGCGGTCGCCGATAAGCCGGATGTCCCAATCATTGAGCTTTCTGCCGGTGAATCCGTTCAGCCAAATTTTTCCAACGGCGCAGAGCTTTGGAAAAAGCTCAAAGCCGGTTTTTGCTGGTATGACGCCCCCGCCGCAATTGCCGGTTTCGAGACCGCTTCAGGCAAACTGGAGCTGGCCTGCCGGTCAATCGGGATCGATGGCGCTGCTGTTGCCGACGATGAGCTTTATCTGCCTCACTTTGGACTTGTAAACCCGTCGGGAAACGAGACCGAGTTCCCTCTGCTCCTGGTTGCCTACAAGCCTTCATTTACTACCGCCGGCTATATTCCGACTCTGCCTTTCATGAATAAGCTGATTCCCGAATCCATGCTCAAAGGTGAGGATGCTTTCGTCGAACTGCATCCCCAAACGGCGGCCAAATTCGAGTTTTGGCAAGGCCAACGGGTGTTTCTGAAAACGATACAGGGAGAGGCCGCCGTGCGGATTAATATTTCTTCGGCGGCTCGCCCGGGAGTCGTTTACCTGCCCAAGGGGCTTGGGCACAGGGCCTATGACCGCTACATTCAGGACAAGGGAACGAATGTGAACAGTTTGATGGAAGTCCAACTGGACCCGGTGAGTCGCATGGGGACCGTGTGGGCTTGCCGCGCGCAACTGCGTCGTGTGTGAGGGGGTAATCTGTGAGCGAAAAAGGACATACGCAAAGCGGTGTTCGTTTCGGGATGGTGATCGACCTGGACAAGTGCACGGGATGCGGCGCATGCAGCGTTGCATGCCAGGCGGAAAACAATATTTCTTTCAGGCCGGACGAATCCAATAAATTACGTTCCATAACCTGGATGTCGATATTCCAGTTAAACAACGGCAGGAATTATCCTGATTACAAATATGCGTTCCTGCCTCGACCGTGCATGCATTGCGACTCGCCCCACCATGCCCCATGCACTTTCGTCTGCCCTGTCAATGCTACAACACGGGACGAGACTAACGGGATTGTCACGCACATTTATCCACGCTGCATCGGATGCAGGTATTGCATAGTCGCTTGCCCGTATCATGCCAGGAGTTTCAACTGGTGGGACCCCAAATGGCCCGAGCCGATGGAAAGCATGCTGAGTCCGGAGGTAAGCACCAGGATGCGCGGTGTAGTGGAGAAATGCTCGTTCTGCGACCACAGGCTTCTCAAGGCTCGCTCAAAAGCTTACATGGACGGGACCGATCCTGACAAGGCGACATTTACCACCGCCTGCGCCGACGCCTGCCCCGTGCAGGCCATTGCTTTCGGCAACCTGCGGGACCCCGATTCGGAGGTGAGCAGGCTGTCAAAAGACCCGAATGCGTTTCAGGTGCTCAAAAAGCTCCGTACCGAGCCGAAGGTTTACTACATCAGCACTCAGGACTGGATTAGGAAACTTTCCGATAATGCCATTACATAGAAATCACAGGATAGAAAATCAGCCCAAATCTGATTTCTCACGAGGGGTAGAGAATGGATAGAGCATTGATTCCAGAAGGATTGAAGCGTTGCTCGCTTCCGATTTTCGGGCTCTGGACGCTGCTTCTGCTTGGAGTGATGGGCTGGGGGGTGGGAGCCGGTGTCGTGGTGCTTCTGAAGGCCATGAATGTTACCGGGCTAAACGACTATTTCGGCTTCGGGGCCTACATTACAGTAGACCTGGCCATTATCGCTCTTGGCGCCGGGGCGTTCTTTTCCGGCTTCCTCTACTACGGACTGTCCCGTTTCTTTCCCGCGCTCAATGAACTCGGAAAGATAATAAACCTTGCGGTTGTAGTGGGGTTCGTATGCTACACGGGAGCCCTGGCGATCCTTCTGCTCGAAATTGGGCAGCCGCTCCGGGGCTGGTTCGGTTATTGGCACGCAAATGTCCACTCAATGCTGACAGAAGTTATATTCTGCATCACTTGTTATGCTATTGTCCTGATCATCGAATATGTTCCGATAATTATCGAGAACCGCAAGCTGAGCGACGTGACGCCTCTCCGCGTGTTTGGACACAGCCTGCATGACACGATGGCCATTTTCGCCCTCACCGGCACATTCCTCAGTTTTTTCCACCAGGGATCTCTGGGCGGCGTCGCCGGGGTTCTGTTCGCCAGGCCCTATGCATTCAGAACGGGCGTTTTTATCTGGCCCTGGACCTTCTTTCTTTTCATTCTCTCCGCAATAGCCGCCGGACCGGCTTTCACCGCACTAATCTGCCGGGCTATCGAAAGAGTGTCGAGAAAGAAACTGGTGGACCGAAGCGTCTATGAACTGATCGGCAAGATCGAAGGCGTGCTTTTGAGCGTCTATATGGTGCTCAAGATTGCCGACACTGCGTACTGGGGTTTCGTTCAATCACCCAGACTCGGCTTGACCCTGGGTGATTTTTACTGGGGTCCATACGGAATCTGGCTGCTCATCGCCGAGATCGGCGTCTGCGGCGTCCTTCCGGCCCTGATCCTGATCTCGCCCGCAGGCAGAAAAAGCAATCGCCTGCTTTTCGGCGCTTTTTTCCTCGACATTGCCGGCGTATCGCTCAACCGCTTCGTTATGACCGTCCCGGCCATCGCCGCTCCTGTGATGCCCTTCGATAAATGGCAGGTCTATATTCCGACGATCTATGAAACAGCGCCAATCCTTGCGATGCTTGCCTACTGCACGCTCATAATTTCGCTCTCATACAGGTACCTGCCCCTTTTCCCGCGGGAAAAGGAACTCAACCGGGTCTAGCAAGGCAAAAGGAAAAAGTAAAAAGGGATAAGTCCGCCTTCTACTTTTTCTTTTGCCTTTTGCCTTTTGTGTTGCAGGGATGCGGTTGGGTATTTATGTTTGAGTCTGTGGATCTCACAATGTTAGCTTTCCATAACCTTGCCGACCCGAGAAGGGTGATCGTCGATTATTTAAAAGAAACGGCTGTTGGAACTCGATATGGCAAAAAATTTGTCTCTTTCAGGGTTTTTCGAAGACGGTAAATATCCAAAGCTGGTCCTGAGCATAGGGGCGATTTTTCTTCTTGTGCTCCAGTTGGGAATTTTTGTTGCCGTCTACAGCCAATCGGGCCTTAAATCCCGAGTCTCCATCCTGGACTCCGGCGGAAGGAAGATCTACGAAAGCCCCGGCCCCACCCTGACTTCATATGAAAAGATGATGTTCGAAAACAATTTTGGTTCCCTTCGCGATTACACCACCCAGATCGATTCGCACCTGGTGCCCTTCAACTACCGGGCATGGATTCTGCTCGCTGTCGGAATGCCTCTTGGTCTCATCCTGATGCTTTTCTTCATGGCGCAGGTCTGGCTCATCCTTCTAAACGGAAGCCCCAAAGAGGAAACTCCCGGGGAAACGGAGTCGAGCAAAACCCGTTTCACTACATTCCTGAGCGTTTCGAAGAACTTCTCGATTGTGGGCGTCGGGTTCATGATAGTTATGTCCATGCTTGTCTTATGGTTGATTCCTTCAATCCTCGGCGATCTGGCGAAATCCTTCTTTGGAGCGGTAAAGGACTATCCCCGGTTCTTTATAGGGGTATCCGCATTCGTTGGCGGGTTGCTTGTCTGGGTGATTTACCTGCGGTACAGGCTCTCAAGGCAGATGCTCGACAATCAGGTAGAGATCGAAAAGTACCGGATACAAAAACAGATGCTCGCTCAAAACCCGGTCCCGCACCTGCTTGCCGCCCGTGCCGATTCGGACGAAACCCGGACGCAGTTTCTGCAACCAGGGGAACATTGAGAATATGTGGTGGCGCCGCTCGACCAGAACAAAAAATGAAGAGCACGAATCCGAAGCGGCCAAACGCCGGGCAGATAGCGAACCCACGATAGATCAAGGCATCTATTACCTCTACCTGATCATCGGGCTCCAGGTTTTGTTCGTTTTTGGAATCATGGGGATAATCATGCTTATCGGCAAGGTTATCTCGACGCCCGGCTGGGTCTTTCTGATCGTGTTTGTGCTCTTTGCGGCAAGCATGGTCTACATATACAGGAAAGCCAAAAAGCAGCTCCGAAGAATAAGGGAGGCGTTCAGCAAAGCGGACAGGAACTATGAAATCAGCATAATGGGCGGAATGCTCACTATGAGGATAGAACAGAACCCGAACGCCCCGAAGCTTCTCGATGCCCCCGTTTCAGTGTCCGCCGAACCGGTCATCGATGCAGAAACGACAGAGGTTGACTCCGCTCGGAAGCCTGCTCATCCGTCCTGAACCGCATCGTTGAAAGGAACTCTTCCGCCGGATTTTTTCTTACGGTAGTGTCCTTCAGCCAGTTGAAATCGTCCTTTTCGGGATGATCCACATTGAAGTGCAGCCCGCGGCTCTCTTTTCTCTGAACCGCGCACCGGATGATTAGCTCGGCCACCAGGGCAAGCCCCTGGAGTTCCACCAGGTCGCTGTTCAGCGGAATCCTGGGCATATGCTCCTTTAATTCCATCCTTATCTGAACGATGTGCGTCAAGGCCAGGGCGAGCCGCTTGTCAGTCCTCACGATGCCGACGTAGTTCCACATCAGCCGCCTGATGAAATCCCAGTTATGAGCTATCATGACCATTTCATTGTTCGAGGAATTGTGACCGGTGATTTTTGCCGAGCAGTCAGGCACGTCGGGAAGAGTGCGGTTTCGCCAGGACTGGATTTGCATGGTGCACTCAGCGGCCGCAGCCTGAGCGAAGGCCATGGCTTCCAGCAGCGAATTGCTGGCAAGCCGGTTTGCCCCGTGCAGCCCGGTGCAGGCGCACTCGCCAATAGCATAGAGGTTCCGGATCGTTGTGCATCCGGAAGAGTTGGTGATGATCCCGCCACACATGTAATGGGCGGCTGGAACGACCGGAATTGGGTCCCGGGTGATGTCGATCCCGAGCGACAGGCATTTCAGGTAGATGTTGGGGAAACGCTCTTTTACGAACTCGCTGTCCATTTGGCTGATATCCAGGAAGACGCAGTCATCTCCGCTCGTCTTCATCTCCGTGTCTATCGCGCGGGCCACAATGTCTCGAAACGCCAGGTCTTCCAGCGGATGATATTTTTGCATGAAGGCCCGTCCACGGCGGTCGATCAGTCTGCCTCCCTCGCCGCGGACCGCTTCGGAGATCAGGAAGTTTTTAGCCGTCGGATGATACAGGCAGGTGGGATGAAACTGAACGAATTCCAGGTTTGCCAGCTTTGCGCCCGCCCGATAGGCTATGGCGAGCCCGTCCCCCGTTGCGACGTCGGGATTGCTGGTGTAAAGATAGACTTTCCCCGCCCCGCCGGTGCACAAAAGCACGGCATTCGCCACAAAGGTATGAATCTGTTCTCCGGCTATATCGAGAACGTATGCGCCACGGCATGTGTCGCGCTGGTACAGGTCCACAGACCCCGTCTTCATCGACTGATGCTGGATCACCAGATCCAGGACCAAATGGTTTTCGAAGATAACGATATTCGGGTCCGATTCGGCGGCGGCAATCAGGACTTTTTCCACAGCCTTGCCTGTCATGTCCTGGGCGTGAAGAATCCGGTTGCGGCTATGCCCGCCTTCTCTTCCCAGATCGAATGAGTTGGGGTCGGATCCCCTGTTGAAGCCGACCCCCAGTTTCAGAAGGTCCCTGATCCGCTCGGGGCCGGTTCTTACGACAAAGTCCACTACTCCAGGGTGGCACAGGCCGTCCCCGGCATCCAGGGTATCCCGGATGTGGAGGTCGAAAGAATCGTCCTGCCCGAAAACGCACGCTATTCCGCCCTGGGCGTAATTGGTGTTGGTTTCCAGTTTGTCTTTTTTCGTTACAACAGCTACCGATCCACTCCGGGCTGCTTTCAGGGCGAATGTGAGACCGGCGATACCGCTGCCGATAACGAGAAAATCGAATTGATTTTTCATTCCGGATTCCCCATATTAAGATCGGAGGTGGGATGTCGGATATCGAATATCGAAATTCCCCATGATTCTTTGTATTTATATTATTAGTATGAAAATCGGTTTGCGGCAAGTAAAGTTTGAATCGGAAAACAAGCCGAAAACCGACACGGGCAGCCAAGACATGAATAAAGAGACCGATAACGGCGCACGGGAGACATTTGCAGCCAAAGTCCCCGATCTCGAGGTGATCGCGCTCGATTGTGACGGGGTTCTTTTCGATTCCCGGGAGGCCAATATTCACTTCTACGGCCACATAATGAAAACAATCGGGCGGCCTCCCGTCAGGGAGGACCAGTACGAATATATACATATGCATCCCGTTCGCGAGTCGCTGGTCTACCTGACCGGGGGTGAGGGCGAGGATTTCGACCGCGCCTTCGAGTATTTCAAGACTATCGATTTTGGTCCGTTCAACGACTACCTTCGCTGTGAACCCGGATTGGTCTCTTTTCTCAAGCTTGCCAGGAAGCATTTTCGGACTGCCCTGGCTACGAACCGTACCGTTTCGACGCTCGAACTTCTGCGGCGGTTCAACCTGAGTGAGTATTTCGACCTGGTGGTGTGCGCCTCGGACGTTCGCAACCCCAAGCCTCATCCCGAAATAATGGAGAGAATATTCGCGGCATTCGGGGTCTTGCCCGAACACGTCCTCTATATCGGTGACTCCAGAGTCGACGAGGCGCTCGCGCAGGCCACCGGAATTCATTTCGTCAGCTACAAGAACCCTTCCCTCGAGGCTGAGCTGCATATTAACCATTTTCAGGAGCTCAACTTAATCCTGTTCCCCGAATGTTTGACCGAATAGATTCAATTGAGTTTGGCAGAGCTGACAAGCACGCTCAGATTGCCGCAATTTTTCGCCAACTGAGCATTCCCTTCGAGTACGGGGCCTCGGCGGCATACGCAAAGAAAACCGCGATCGATCTTATTTCGGTGGACTGTTCCGACTTCAGCCGAGCGTGGATCGAAAAAACCTGGCCCGAGATGATTTCAGCCGAAAACATCGAGCGGCTGCTCGAGCTGGAAACCGCCGGGCCCCCTGTTTTTTCCCTCTACGCTCAGGCCGCGAAAAGAATAAGCGGGGGGCCTTTGCGGCCCGAAACCCCTCCCGCCGATGCGGTGCGATGGCAGGAGCGCGAAAAGCAGATGGCCCGTGAAATCATCTCCGCCCTGGAACGATTCAGTCCCGAGCGGCCCGTTTACATCGGCGGCTGGTGGCATCTTTCCCGCGGAGGAAGCGTAAAAACGATTCGCGAACTTCTCGGGATCGAAGCGGCCTGCTGCCGTCTGCTCGACCGGGGACCGGTCTGCTCTCAGGGGTGAAATGGGTATGGCCCGCCTTGGCTTGCTGGATTTGCCGTTGTCCGTCCGGAAGCCTTTGCATCCCGGCCGGTTCAGTTTTAGGCTTGTTTGCATTTATCGGTCGAATATGTTAGCATTAAAATCTCGAGTGCTGGAAATACTTCTTGGCCGTGCTAGACGGGGAGCTAGCGGTGCCCTGTAGCCCGAGATCCGCTTCAGCGGGGTTGAATCCCCTTCCGAAGGGCCCGGAGCCGAGCTGGCCGTATCTAATTCCGGCGCCTGCTGGACACCACGCAACAGACGAGTACGAACCCCGTCAGGTCCGGAAGGAAGCAGCGGTAAGTACCACCGGCTGTGTCGCGGTCCAATCTGGCCTGGCTGCCCGAAGGTGTGCGGTCGGTGTTGGCCAGTTCGACGGAGGGTGCACGGCCAAGTCCTTTTAAAACCAGTGAACACAGAAGGCTCCGAGCACCGGCGAAGCTCGTTTTTCGGTTCACTTTTTTTGGGAGCCTCCTTCATATTTTGAAATCCCGCCTTAAATTCTTTTGGCTCGCAACAAGGCAAATGTTCACCACTAAGGCCGCGAAGAGACCCGAGTGGATTAACGGATGCCTATAAGGAGGCCAGTATGAAAGCATCTTTGTCGGGCGTCTTTGCCCTCTTTTCCGTCATACTGATTATCTTCATTCCCGAAGTTTTCGCCCGGCAGGGGGCGCCCACTTTCTCGGACGTCAGCCGGATATTTCAGACTCGATGCATCAGGTGCCACAGTGGAGCACGTCCCCCCGAAGGCCTTCATCTGGATAGTTACGGCGGCGTAATGGCCGGGGCAAAAGAGATGAAAGTTGTCGTTAAGGGCGACCCCGGCAAAAGCGAGCTTGTGAAGAGAATCAAAGGAATTTCAAAGCCCCGCATGCCTAAAGACGGCCCTCCCTGGCTATCTGAAAGCGACATCACGCTGATCGAAAAATGGATCGCCGCCGGAGCTCCGGAGTAGAGTTTGGAGGCAAATTCAAGATTTGTTGTCGGAGATAAGGCTGCAATGAGATTGCACTACATTCAGCACGTACCGTTCGAAGGGCCTGCCAATATCCGGGGCTGGGCCGAAAAGCTGGGCTGGCAGATATCGGGGACCCACCTCTACGGGCAGGAAAAGCTTCCCGCTCCCGATGAGTTGGACTGGCTGGTAATAATGGGGGGCCCGATGAACATATATGAAGAAAAGGAATACCCGTGGCTTGCCGCTGAAAAAAGGTTCATCGAAAAAGCCATAGAAAAGGACAAGGTTGTACTGGGTATTTGCCTGGGCGCACAGTTGATCGCGGACGTTCTCGGAGGACGGGTCGTGCGCAACAGGTACAAGGAAATCGGCTGGTTTCCGGTAAGCCTCAGGCCCGAAGGGCTCGAATCAACGCCTTTCCGGGGCTTTCCGGACAAATTCCCGGCGCTTCACTGGCACGGCGATACCTTCTCGCTTCCGCCCGGGGCGGCCATGCTTGCCGAGAGCGAAGCCTGCCCCGCCCAGGCATTCTCGTCCAACGGCGACCGCGTGCTCGCCCTTCAGTTTCACCTGGAATCGTCGATCGACAGCATACGCGCGCTGATTCAAAATTGTTCCGATGAACTCGTCGATGATGAATACATCCAGGGCGCCGAGGCCATTTTGGCAAACAATGAAAACTTCTCGAGGATCTACAACACGATGCTCCTGCTGCTCGAAAATATGAAGAGATCCTTTTAGGAGAGCGCACTATTGCTTCGGGGTCCCTTGAGAGTCCTTCATTCTGTTTCGGGAGGGAGTTCTTCGAAAATTAAACGGGGGGCAACTGTCCGTTTCGTTCGTATGATTTCCATTCTTTTCTTTTCATCAGCCGAACATTCGCTTCGCGGCACTGTGGGCATCCCTGGTATTGGCCGTCCTTCGATTGCCGCCACATGGTATATAGCATGCCGGGTAGAATGAAACAGCACCAGAGCGTGATTTCGATTTTTCGAGAGCCTTTCGCAATTGCCCTGCTTTCCCCGACGTAATGACATGATGGACAGACGATCTTCATGGTTGCTCCTTTGCCGGCAAGAAAATGAACGCTTCATATAAACCTTTCGCCCGGCATTGGCAACTCTTTTGCGATACGACGAACAATAACGAGGCGAAACGCAACCGAGTGGACCTTCTCACGGGGGTGGAGTGAAATCGGATGTTGACATGAGCCCGTCACGCTTCTCCACAACGCAGTACAGCCCCTCGCCCGCTCTAGTCGGTTCAAGACAAAGATTATCCGAGAGGCACCTTGCCTTACCGGTGTCTCCGGACCTCCAGCGGTTGACCAGATCGGGCTCCCGGATCAAAGGACGGGACAGGCAAACGTAGTCTGCGATCCCTTCCCTTACGATTCGTTCCGCTACCGCATAGGAGCGAATCCCGCCGACGAGCATTAAAGGAACCCCGACCCTTTCCTTGAATTTCCGGGCCGCTTCCAGGTAGTAGACTTCCATGTTCTCGGTATCGAGCCTTCCCCGCCTGACCGGTATATAGCCGCCCGAATACCTGGTCCCGCCGCTTAGCTCGACGGCATCCATACCCGCACTCTCCAGAAGTGAGGCAACTTCCAGCATCTCTTCCACTGTAAGTCCCCCCGGTACAAAGTCTTCCGAGTTCATCTTCACCATCACGGGAAAGCTGTCCCCGAC
Source organism: uncultured delta proteobacterium (assembly GCA_963805125.1). Classification (GTDB taxonomy): domain Bacteria; phylum Desulfobacterota; class Syntrophobacteria; order Syntrophobacterales; family Syntrophobacteraceae; genus SbD1. Next base: position 467,506 of record CAWDTD010000009.1, read on the forward strand.
TTTGTCCCTGATATTCCGCACAACTTCCAGGAGGAGTCTCGCCCGGTTTTGGAGGCTTCCGCCATATCGATCGTTTCTCCTGTTGTAAAACGGCGACAGAAACTCGCTCAGCAAAAAGCCGTGGGCAGCGTGTAGCTGGACTCCGTCGAACCCCGCCTCTTGAGCTCGGGCGGCAGCCTTGCCGAAAGCTTCGGCAACGATTCGAAAATCATCGCCGGTCATCTCACGGCAATCGGGCAGGCCTTCACCCCCGACGCTCGACGGCCCCAGAACCATCCGCCCCGTGAGGGCCGGGTCGGCGTGGCATCCTGCATGAGCCAACTGGAGGGCGATCCTGCCGCCTGCATTATGCACGGCGTGGGCCATGGCGGCCAGCCCCGGCACAAGTTCGGCGCTGTAAATACCAAGCTGCCCGAGTAAAGCCTGTCCTTCCCTGCTCACATAAGTATGGCTTGTGACGATCAGTCCCACTCCCCCTTCAGCAAGCCGCACCATGAGATCTGTAAGCTTCCGGGGGCATGAGCCATCTTCCTTTGCCATTCCCTCCCATGTGGCCGAACGGACGAATCGGTTGGCAAGAGTCATGCTCTTTATCGTTGTACTTTCAAACAGCGTCGGCATATCATCCCTCCAAGATATAATCGCAGCTACATTACAATTGTATCGGAGCGGCGTCAATCGGGGATGCTCGATCCGGCAATCGATCGAGCACAGTAAGCTATTGTCGAGGAGGTGGCGTTTGGAAGACGATCCTGGTCTGAAGATGGTTGAAAAGTCCTGTGATATCCTCGAAAAGATCAGGAGGCAACATCCCCTGGTCCACAACATCACCAACTACGTGGTCATGAGCTTTACCGCAAACGCGCATGCGCTCATGGGCCGGGTTACAGGGACGGGTCGTGCGGCAAGCGCAATCACGGGCGCCTTCTGCGCCGCCGAAACGGATGCTTTCGCCGCTGCAATCGGGGCGCTCGTCACCTAAGGGAGTTCCTCGATCAGGCCTTTGTGCTCAGGCAAGCGGCTTTTGAGCTGGGCATCCCGCTCATAATCAACGACAGGGTGAACATCGCGCTGGCCTGCCGCGCCGATGGAGTTCATCTGGGGCAGGCGGATATGCATTGCGCCCTTGCGCGCCGGATTGCCGGCAAAGACATGTTCGTCGGGGTTTCCGTCAGTACCGCCGATGAAGCCCTGGAAGCCGAAGCCGATGGGGCGGACTACCTGAGGGTCGGCCCCCTGTTTGCCACGCCGACCAAAGCCGATGCGCTGCCGCCCACGGGGCTCGGTGTTTTGCGCTCTATCCGCCTGGCCGTTCGCATTCCCCTGGTTGGAATAGGAGGCATAACTTACACCAACGCCGGTGCTGTCATCCGCGCAGGCGCAGACGGGGTCGCGGTCGTATCGGCCATAATCGCAAGTCCCGATCCCGGCGCGGCGGCGCGGGCGCTCAGGTCCGCAATAGATGAAGCCCGATGCGGCCGATGAACGCCTGGTTAAACTTGATATCACGGGTTTGTTTTCGTGGCAGCAACACGTTTCCCGGGGCGTCCGCCAATCTGATATTCCTCTTATTTCCAATCCTCCCGGAGAAAAATTTGCCCGGATATCGAGATCACGGTCTTGACTGTTTTCATGGCGCCCCTTTTCGTGGTCTTTTCTTATCTTTCAGCCAATCGTTAAGCCAGCAAGTCCGGCCGGGCCATTCATCGGCTTGGGTTTCGGAAAGCAGGCCGTGAAGTGCATCAATCAAGGCTGCAAGGGGCCACTGTTGTGTCGCCAAAACGATTCCGCCATGCTGGGGATATTTACAGGCCAGGAGCGCAAAATCTCGAACATTGAATGTAAATATGCAACGGCCATGCATCGATGCACCGAGCAGTTGCGCGTCGTCGTCGGCATCCGCCGGCATCCACTCATTGGGAGTACGACTTACATCAAGCCCGCGATCGTTAAGAGCTTTGTATAGTGCTTTATTCGAGGTATCAGCATCCAGATGCAGCCGGGGTTTCGCCATGGTCGAGCTCCAGCGCCGCTTCCGAAGCAATCGCAGCATCGATTTCCATACGGTGCGCTTCGTAAAAACGGAATGCTTCCTTGACACGAGACTCGGGCAGACCATACTGATCGGCAATTTCGGCCAGGGACAAGCCCCAAGCGCGTGTAGCCGCCACTATCGTCTGTACGCGAATGCCCATGCCGCACAGCACCGGGGTCGGAATACCCGATCCCCCACGCCGGTAAGTGATGCCCGGAAAGTTCGGGTCATCCAGTGCATTCTTCAGCACTCCCACTTTTTCGGCGACCGACCAAAGAATGAACTGGTTGAGCGAAATGCCCTGTTTTTGCGCAAGTTCTTCGGCATCTCTCTTCAATTCGGCTGGTAAGTTCAAAGCGTAACGGGCCATCTCCTGCTCCACAGATAACGTTATGTTATGACATCATATACGACATCGTATAGGATGTCAATCCTGTTTCGCCATATTTACAACAAACAAACTCCATTGTTTAAGGCGCTATGTATAGAATAAAGTGGAGACGCGGGGACGGGGGAACAGCGGCGCAGAGGGCGCCTAGCGCCCGGCCTTGCGCGCAAGCGCGCGGGGCCGGAACCCCGGATCGGGCCGCCCGGATCAGATCCGGGGACCCCATCGGCAGGTTTGGCAGACATCCGACGTCCATACAGTTGTCGGGTACCGGGTATCGGATTCCTTCTTCCTTCCGACATATGACATCCGTAAGCGCGGTGAACAGTGATCCCGGATTAAAACCTTCCGGGATGACGTAGTGAACGGTCCCTCATTTTTCGGGATAAATTCACAGTCAAAAACATAAAATTCCTCAAGAACGCAACCGGTTGATTGCATAGCAAAAAATGAGCTTTCATTGCAAATGCAGGGCAAATGCAATAAGGGCGGTGGACAGTCAAAAGTTCCTCAGTTTATCACCTGCAAATGCAGGCCAAATTCAGGTGCCGATCCCCAACTGATTGATTTCACTTGAACCCAAAGTGAATTTCTACCTGCAAATGCAGACCAAATTCAGGCCGATTTCCGGACGCTTTCGAATTATTCCGGGCAATATTATACTTCATAATGAGAAGTAATGTCAAGGGGAAAATGAAGCGATAAAGCAGTGAACGGCGAGCAGTGAGCAGAAAAATTAAAGGGCCTCTGTTTCGGCCGGCATGATGCGAAGGCAGGTGGGGTGGGGCGCGTTCTGAAGTGAAAACATTTCATGTTGTGAAGTATGATCTCTCGCTGAAACCGCCCGCAACCTACGATGATATAACATGATTGGCCACCCGGGTATTTGTCTCATAGAGGCGCAGAGGGCGCGGAGACGCGGGGATGGGGAAACAGTGTCGCCGAGCGCCTTGGCCTTGCGCGCCTGGGCGCAAGGCCATGACGGACGAGCGCTGATTCGAATCCAGTGGTCGAGATCAACATGAATCGGACGGGCGCAGCCGCGGTCGGCTGTCAGCATAGGTGCTTCGCACTCTTTTCCATACAGCAGCGGCAGGATGCAGGATCTGAACTGCCTGGTCGCCGGATTGCAAAAGCCACTTGAAAAGTGTGGGGTACTGCCATACACTGAAAATTGCGCCATGCCTTCAAACCGTCACCCACTTTTCCGGAGTAAGCGGATGGACCCCGTTAACAGGATCGAGCTGAATCCGAGAGTATGCAACGGAAGACCGGTCATCAAAGGGACTCGAATTCCAGTATCGGTAATCCTGGAACAGATAGCGGAAGGGCAATCCTGGGATATTCTGCTGGAAGGTTATCCGGAATTGACCAGGGAAGATATCCAGGCTGCCCTTTTCTATGCCAGATCGTGTCTTGACCATTCGGAGATAAGAGCTGTTGGCGCCTGAACCCTGCAGGCTGTAACTCGATCAGATGCTTGGAGTCCACGTAGCCCGGGCGTTGCGGGGCGCGGGGTTCGATGTGATGCGCGCCTCGGAAGTCGGCCAGTCGAGGGCAGATGACGCTCAGGTTCTCCGGAAGGCTGTCGATGAGAAGAGGATTCTCATAACTCTCGATGAGCATTTCGGCGATTGGGTCGTCCTCCCCCTTGGACGACACCCCGGGGTGATCAGGCTGAAAGTGAATCCAACCACGACACGGAATGTGCTTGGCCTTCTTGTTCCCTTCCTCCAATCTCACTCTGCGGAAGAATTCGAGGACCGTCTCGTCATCGTTTCGGCCAAACGCACCAAATGGATTCACACGGCATGAAATTGTACCGATATGATGCGCAGTACAAGGATGGGTGGAGCGAAAGAGAACCCCTTCGCTTCTCGGATGGGCAACCTTTACATCTCCACTGAGGCACTGCGACCAACTATCGTCAAAGCCGGCTGGATGGGTGATCGATACTTCTTTTCACTTCGCCGTTAAAGAGGCTATTTTAGGATCGAAAACCACATTTTAAGACTCTGGAATAGCCAATCAGGGCCGTTCTTTGCTTGAGTAGTCTCGCTTTAGCGTGGTCCGACCCCAAACGGATTTGCAGTTGTTTTGATCCGATTTTCTTTGGCATTCAGCCTGTTGCCTTAGCGCCGCCACTGCTGGCGGGCCCCCTGCCGATTATTTTTCTTCATGCCTGCGGATTGCCACTTTCGAAGTCTTTGCCGAGCCGAAGTTTGAGCCGCGTTATCTCCGAACCTCATAAGACCAAAGCGTCGGCATCCCTACGAAGGTATGCTTCACTTTGTTGACCATCTTTACATAGGTGCCACTTCTTTCATAGGCATTCCCATCTTCCTGGCTTTCCCACGAAGTGAAGGACATCGCTTGCCCCGGTCTGTCCTGGGATTCCATCATGAAGATCTCTATATTGCCTTTCCGGGACTTTACCACGGGCACAATTTCCTCATTGTAGATCTTTATGAACTCATCCATCTTGTCACGCTGAATATTCATCTCGATTATTCTCACCCACACGTGCTCATGCTCCTTTCTTCGCCGATTGAGTCGAAGCTGCTCAACTGGTGACGTATTTGATGTGCCTGTCACTCGGATTCGTTCATGCTTCAGGGCAGTTCAGCCAACTCCTGCCTTACCTTGTCCGGCTCAATCAGCGTTCCCAGCCGCTCGAATATGCCCAGGGCGTTGGTTAGATACTCACGGGCCTGCTTCGTATTACCCTGCTGCTTGTGGAATCGACCATATCCTGAATAGGCCAGAGCCAGCTCATTCTCGCCCTTGATCTCCTGCAAAATGGAGATGCTTTTCTCGAAGTGCATTGCCGCCTCGGCTGGATTGGTTTTCAAGGCAACCTCGCCCAGCAAGCGATGAGTCCAGCCTAGAAGGTACCTCATCCCGCATTCTTCCGCGACCCTCAGGCCTTCCAAGAGACTGTGCCTGGCGTCGTGGTAGTTGCCGATGAGCCAATGCGCTTCGCCAAGACACAGCATGGTAAGACTCTCTCCATAAGCATATTGTGAAGTCTGATAAATTGGAAGCACGCTTTTCCAAATCTCCACGGCTCTCTCCGGTTGGCCTGCCCTGCACAACGCCCATGCACCCCGCATCTGGGCCCACGCTTTGTCCGCAGGCGTTGGGGCCTTCTCCACAGCCAGATTGGCATATTCCACTGCTTGATCAAGCTCCCCTTTGCTGGTTAAGGCCCACGAGACCATGTAAGCCGCAAAACAGATCAGGCTGTTGCTTGAATATTCCTCGGCGGCCTTCAAGGCTTTTTGTCCTTCTGCCAACGCCTCGTCCCACCGCCCGAGCATACTGTAAGCCCATGTCGCACCGCTTAAAGACCACACAAAAAAGCGCAAGTTAAACTCCTGCTCCAAGACCCGCAAAGCCTCTTCTTTATAGATCAGAACCTTTTCAAGGTTACCTTTAAAGAGGTGTGTGTATATCAAAACAAAATATGCAAACGCCGTTGCGTCCCCGGTGCGCTCTATGCCCTCAAATAGTCCTATAGCCCTGTTGGTGTACTGAAGCGCCTGATCCAACATCCCACGCCACCACTCACAGAGGCCCATACAGCTGCAAAACAAACCCAGGATTCTTTGATCCTTTGACCCTGAAGCAATGGGTTCGTACTGCTTCAAAAGCCTGTAATACTCAGGGAACTTCAGGAGCATCATGAAAACGAGCCAATGATGGACCAACAAAGAGAGTCTCCGCTGGCGGTTTTCTTCAGTGTACGGAAGGGTTTCAAGGAGCCCCATAGCCTCATCGAAGTAAGCCTTTGCCTCCCCCATGGCGCTTAACCTGGCGGCCTTCTGAGCTGCCAGCTCAAGGTAATCCAAGGCCTTGCTCTTATTGTCACTGCGCCCGTAATGGTGGGCAAGCAGTTCATAGAAGTCCTCCAAGCGCTCAGGATAGAGCGATTCGATCGCGTTTCCTATCTTTTCGTGAATCTCCTTTCTCCTCCTCTGGAGCAGACTGTTATAAGCGACCTCCTGGGTGATGGCGTGTTTGAAAATGTATTCCAGTTCGGGGAAAAGCCTTTTTTCGGAAATAAATTCCAATCCCTGAAGGTTGAGAAGGGACGATTTAAGCCCTTCCCGCATGTCCATGATTCTCTGAAGGATGCGAAAGGCAAACTCCCTTCCAATCACAGAGGCAATCTGGATGACTCTTTTCAGGTTCTCCTCGATGCGGTCAATCCTGGCCGCTATGATCCCCTGTACAGTATCCGGCACCTGGATTTCAGATCTCTTCCGGGTCAATACATACTCGTGATTCCTTTTTTGAATGGAGCCGTTTTCCAGGAGGTTGTGGGTGAGTTCTTCAACAAAAAGAGGGTTGCCTCCGGCCCTGCCGAGCACCAGGTCCCTCAACTCCGGACCGACCTCGCCGTCCTCCAGAATCGCCTGCACCAGTTCAGCACCGGTCTTTGGGGAGAGCTGGTCCAAACCAATCCTGCTGTAATAGGACTTGCTCCCCCACGGGTGGGTATATTCAGGACGGTAGAGCAGAATCAGCAGAATACGGGCGCCCGATAACCACCCGATCAGATAGCCCAATAACTCCTCGGTGGTCCTGTCTATCCAGTGAAGGTCCTCCACCGCCAGAACAAGGGGCCTGTTTTCACTCTCCCGCAGGAACAGGTCCCGGATGGCCTCAAAGATCCTCAGCTTCTTCTCTCCGGGCTCAAGCTGGAGGTACTTCATATCGTTCTCCTTGAGCGACAGGAGCTCACGAAAAGGTGGGAAATGATCTACAAGCCTGTTGTCCAGATCCAGGATTTTCCCCTCCATCTTCTTCCTGATGGCGCTTTCTCGATCATCCTCCTTGATGTCAAAGTACGCCCTCAAAATGTCCAATACCGGGAGGTAGGCCATGGTCCCGCCGTAATGCAGGCAGCGGCCTTCATAGTAGGCGTACTCCCCCCTGGGAAGCATATTCCTCAGCTCGAGCAGGACCCTGGATTTCCCCACCCCGGCCTCACCCACGATCCCTACCACCTGGCCGCAACCGGATCGCGCTTTATCGTAGGCTTCTTCCAGGGCTTGCATCTCCCGCGAGCGGCCGACGAATTTCGTGAGTCCCCTGGCAGCGGCTGCCTGGATTCTTGTCTTCACCCCTTTGCCTTTGAAAAGCCGGTGGGCCTGCTGAGCCGAACTCTTGCCCTTTACTTCTATTTCACCAAGGGTCTCAAAATCAAAAAAGTCCTTCGCAAGCTTTTGGGTCTGTTCAGATACAAGGACGGTGCCGGGTTCGGCTATACTTTGCAGCCTGGCAGCCAGATTGGTGGTATCTCCAATGGCGGTATAATCCATCCTCAGGTCATCCCCAATGGCGCCAACCACTACCGGGCCGGAGTTGAGGCCGATCCGCATCCTGAATTCACACCCAAATCTCCTTTCAATACTTTCTGAATAGCCTTCAAGGGCGCTCTGAATGGATAGGGCCGCATGGCAGGCTCTCTGCGCATGCTCTTCATGGGCAACGGGGGCGCCAAAAATGGCCATGACCCCATCCCCGATGAACTGGTTGATGGTCCCCTCATACCGGTGGATTTCATCCATCAGTATTTTAAAGCAGCCATCCATCGTCTCGTGAACCTCTTCCGGATCGAGCTTTTCCGCCATCGACGTGTAATTGGCCACATCCGCAAAGAGGACCGTCACAAGCTTCCGCTCCCCTTCGATGGAGCTTCGGGTGGTGAGGATCTTTTCGGCCAGGTGCTTAGGGGTGTAGGAGTGGGGCTCGGTATAGTCAATGGCGCGTGCTTCCTTTTCAGGTCCTTTCAGGTCATTGCCACATTCACCACAGAATCTTTCTCCACAAAGGTTTTCATAACCACATCCAGCACAGACCACAACCAGTTTAGCGCCACACTGATGACAGAATTTCCTCCCCTCACGATTTGCGGTTTGGCATTTTTGGCATTTCATCTTTTTTATCCCAAGGCAAAAGAAAATTTCTGTTACAAAAATGAGGCGAGCTCTTTTTCCACTTTGTTCAATCTGCCCTCGGCAACGCATTCTTACTATTCACTACTCAAAAGGGGGGCGATTGGTACCCATCTTATCGCGTTTCAGGGTGACCCGCAGGGATATGAAGCACTCCTTCAATTCAAGGATGCGAGGATCTCGCTGGCCTGCTTCACTTTTGTTTCAATCTCGCACTGCTCAAAAAGGTCGATAGCCTTGGAGATGCATTCCCTGGCCTGGTCTTTCCTGCGCTTCGCAATGTGGAGCCGACCCAAACCGAAATAAGCCTCGCCAAGCGTCCCTTTGAGCTCAAGGTCCTGCGCGATTTCAATTGCCTTTTTGAAATGGTCCGCAGCTTTCCTGGCTGCAACGAAGATGTTCTTCCCGATGAATCCAATGTTCTTCATTATGGTTGAAAGGCTGAGATCTCCCTCGCCAAGAGCCATTTGGAGGTATGCGCTTCCTATAAGATGCTCGGTAAGTGCGTAAAGTGATTTCGATACTCTCATTTGGCCCACTTTGATACTCAGAAATGGCCCACCCCAAAAAGAGAAGTTGTGTATCCTAATCCAGTGAAATTACTACTGGAAAGGAGGCACACTTGGGGAGGAAAGGGAAAGTGGCGCTGTTTGAGGAGATACGACGAGAGTACGAGTATGGAGTGGGGACAATCAATGGGGTGTCGAAAAAGCTTGGAGTGCACCGCCGTATGGTGCGGGAAGCACTATCCAATGCGATTCCTGCGGAACGAAAGAGGGCTGTCCGTAGGAAGCCCAAAGTCAGTCAGGCCCAATCATTGATCGATGGGATCCTTGAAGCGGATAAGCGTGTGCATAGGAAGCAGCGGCATACGGCACATCGGATCTGGTGTCGGCTCCGAAAGGAGACACCGGATCTTGAGATATCGGAGTCGACGGTTCGCAAGTACGTACGGGAGCGCAAAGAGGAGTTGGGACTGCTTGGCCGGGAGGTGTTCATCCAGCAGTCCTACGATTGGGGGGAAGAGGCGCAGATCGACTGGTATGAAGCCAAAGTGGAGTTGGATGGTGAGGAACGCAAGTTCTATCTTTTCTGCATGCGCAGCATGGCCAGTGGCGGAGCCTTCCATCGGGCCTATCCTCATGCGAGCCAGCAAGCCTTTCTGGAGGCACATGAACTGGGGTTTGGATATTTTGGAGGAGTATTCAAAGTACTGCGCTACGACAATCTCTCCTCTGCGGTGAAGAAGATATTGCGGGGATATCAAAGAGAGGAGACGGAGCGGTTCATAGCCTTTCGATCTCACTGGGGATTCGAATCGCAGTTCTGCACTCCCGGGTGTGGGCATGAGAAGGGCGGCGTTGAAGGTGAGGGAGGCTATTTTCGACGCAACCACTTGGTTCCTGTTCCGGAAGCCAAGGATATTGAGGATTTAAATCGGCAGTTGCTGGAAGGCTCGAGAGAGGATGAGGCACGGATAATAAGTGGTCGCAGCGGCAGTGTCGGAGAGGCAATGAATAGGGAGCACGACCACCTGTTGCCTCTGGCGCGGGAAGGATTCCAGATTGCTGGGATTCACTTCCCGCAGGTTAATTCAAAGGGGACGGTAAAGGTGCTCACTAACTTCTACTCGGTCCCGGCAGCCGTAGGGGTGGAGGTGTGCGCGAAAGTCTACCCGGCTCATGTAGAGATCTGGCATCAGGGCAGGTGTATAGCCCGCCACGAGCGCTCATTTGGCCGGTACAGCCAAGTCCTGAATCTGGAACACTACCTTGAGGTGTTGTTGAAGAAGCCGGGGGCTTTAGCGGGCAGCACGGCACTTGAGCAATGGCGCACACAGGGACGATGGCCGGCAGACTACGACCGGTTCTGGGAGGAACTGCGGCAGCGGCACGGCAAACAGGACGGGACCCGTGTGATGGTTGAGATCCTCATGCTTGGGCAAAAGCATGGGTGGAGGAAACTCGAAGAAGCTGTGAGCCATGCGCTGGAACTGGGCTGCTTCGATGTGAGCGCCTTGCGATTGTTGCTGGAAAATGACGGCCATGAAGCGCTAAGGGCAGATTATGCACTGGAAATAGGGATTCTTAGCCGCTACGACCGCCCCCAGCCACAGATGAATGAGTATGACCGGTTGCTGCGCGAGTGGCCGGGGACGGAGGTAATGCAATGATTATCCCGTCCATGGAGTTACAGCAATCGACGATTGTCCGGTATGCCAAAGAGCTGCATCTTCCAACCGTTTGCGCTCAATTTGCACGCCTTGCCGAGGAGGCGGCCAGACAGGGGCAAAGCCACCTGAGCTACCTTGAAGCCCTGCTTGAGGCCGAGGTGGAGGAAAGGGCGCGTAATGCCATTGCCCGGCGTGTTGTGGATGCTCATTTTCCAAAGGTGAAGACCCTGGATGAGTTTGAGTTTGAAAAGGCGCCTGCCGTGCCTGCGGCATTGATTCGAAACCTTGCCGACGGGGGTTATATCAAACGCAGCGAACCCGTCATCTTCCTGGGTGAGACAGGAACAGGAAAGAGCCATTTGGCAATTGGCTTGGCTGTGGCTGCGTGTCGGCAGAGAAAGCGGGTTCGGTTCACCACCGCTGCGGCGCTCGTCAATGATCTTATGGAAGCAAAAAACAAAAGCGAACTGAGTCGGATCACCAACCGCTGGACTCGTTATGAACTGATTGTCATTGACGAGATGGGCTATGTGGGAATACCGGAACCGGCAGCCGAGTTGCTCTTTCAGGTGATATCCGGGCGGGCGGAACGGGCAGCTGTGATCGTCACGACAAACCTGCCGTTTTCGGAATGGACCACGATGTTTCCAAATGCCAGGCTCTGCAAGGCGATATTGGATCGGCTGACAGACCAGGCGCACATCATTGAGACCGGAGACGAATCGTACCGGTTCAGAAGGACGATTGAGAAGAGGAAGGGCGTGAAGAAGTGATGGTTCGCAGAGTTCACCGTACCGCCGCTTTGAGCCGCCTCCGACGAGTCATGGGAGGACCCATTCTCGGCGGCTCTTCACGGCTCTGTCTGTAGGAAGCCCGTCATTAGAGCAGAGGAAAGATCAATGGACAGGGGTGGGCCAAATTAAAATATCAAAGTGGGCCAAATCGAGTTGACGAAACCATAAAAGGGGTTTTCTGTTATCTTGCCGGAGCCTTCGTGCCAGGTCCTCCAAGTAACTCATTCCTCCAGCCATGTCTCCCTGGAAAATCGACACTGCTCCAAGCACCGGTTCACTGAGTGTTCCCAGCCATTCCCGTCCGACCTCGAGGCCGTTTTCCACAACCGTACGTGCAGCCTGTTTGGCTTCGTCAAAGCGCCCTGCCGCAAGATAAGCATAACTCAGTCCTATGAGGGCATAATCGCTATAGGTGGGATCTTTGGTAAGCTCGAATGCCTTCTGACAGTTCTCAATAGCAGGGGCGAAATCACCTTTGGTGAGATAGGAGAAGCCGTAGATGACGTATCCTTTCACTAGACTTCGAATGTTGGAGTGCCGATGTCCATGATCAAGAATCTGTTCTGCCGCATTGAGCGCTTTTTTCCACTCTCCCTTGAACCAGAAGACGTGTCCAATTGCCGCCATACTTTTACCGTACAGATAGTGATGGGATGGCAGCAGCCGGTACATTTCAACGCCTTTTTCCGCATATGCTATGGCATCATCCAGGCGACCCAATTCTGCGCAGACCCATGAAAGCCAGCAGCAGGCATATCCGATAATCCGGTGGTTTTGGATCTCCTGCCCAATTTTGAGGGATCTTTCCAGGATTGGATATGCCTCGATTTGTTTCGCTCTAAAGCACTTGGTGAAGCCCATCCACGCATAGAACATCCCGAGCCTTGCATTGTCGCTGATGGCAACCGCCGTTTCCTCGTGCGCCGCAAGCAGGTCACCGTACTCGTCGAAGCCTCCCCGATAGTAGATCACCATACCCAACTCGATCAGGAGATCTATGAGGAGTTTCCGGTCTTCTTCAGTCTTCTCGGCTTTGTTTGCAAGAATTTCGTATCCTTCTTTGTAGTATCGATAAGCTTCATCAAGGGCGAACCTGTTTAGGCTCTTCGCGCCGGCTTTCATTAGATAATCGACAGCCTTGAGCAGGGACCTGCCCTGTTTGAAGTGGAAGGCCAGCGTCTCATGGAATTCCGCAAGCCTGTCTTTAAACAGATGCTCCATTACGAGGCCGATCCGCTCGTGAATTTCCAGACGCTCCTTCTTCAGCAGACCGTTGTAGACCACTTCCTGTGTCAGGGCGTGCTTGAATATGTACTCCAGCTCTGGCTGAAGAGTCCTGGCCCTGATCAGGTCGAGTCTCTCCAAGCCGCTCAAGAAGCGGTCTATAGGCTCCCTGATCTCGGTAATCTTCTTCAAAATTTCGAAGAGGAAGGCCCTCCCGATCACCGAGGCTTCCTGTAGGACGCGCTTCATCTCACGCTCAAGGCGGTCAAGCCTGGCAGAGATGACGCCCTGGACCGTTGCCGGCACGTTCGACTCATCGAGCTGTCCGGTCAACTTCCAGTTGCCGTTCTCGCGAGACAGTGTCCCTGATTCGACCAAAGAGTTGATCGCCTCCTCCAGATAAAAAGGATTACCCTCGATCTTCTCCGAGACGAACTCTCGCAATTTCGCCGGAATGCTTTCAGTCTTCAAAAGAGATTTGAGCATCTCCTGCGTGTCCGACGGCGAGAGGTCCTGGAGTTGAATATCCTCATAGTACTTGCCAAGGCCCTTCAGTTGATGGCTGGTAAAGATGCTGAACGGGGGCCTGTACACGCAGAGAAAGAGAGCTGGATGCCTGAGCTCTGAGATGAGATACCGGAGAAGTTCCAGCGTCGAGGAATCGGCCCAGTGAATGTCCTCGAAGCAAAAGATCGTCGGCCCGTATCGAGTCAGGGCGGCAACGATAGCCTGTACTGCCTCGAACAGACGGGACCGCCAGAATTCAGGACTGATGTCTTCAATCTCGGGATAGCTGAGGGCATAGAGACTGCCCACGTAAGGGGTAACCTGCTGCTCTTTCCCCAAGAGCCGCTCGATACCTGATTCGACCTTCTCCTTAACTGTCGCAGGAGGATCTCCTTCCTCAATTTTCCATGCGCGATTCATCAGGTCGATCAATGGAAAATATGAGATATTCTGCGCGTACGGATAGCCATGGCCCTGACGCCACCGGATCTTGTCGAGATCAAGAGAGGCTTTGAATTCCTCCACAAGCCGGCTTTTGCCGGTGCCGGGACCACCGCAAACGGAGATTACAGATCCTTTTCCCGCCTTGAGCCGTTCAACTGCTTCCTGCAACCGAATCAGCTCCGCATTCCTGCCGATGAGGTCCGCTCTCAGACCTGATTGCCGATGCACCGAAATCGGCTGTTCCTTGGGCGAGAGCACCTTGTATATGGTAATATCTTCTGACTTGCCTTTCAGGCTGACGGGTTCCAAAGCCGCCGAAACGAACTGTCCTTCCACCTGTCGTTGGGTGACTGGGCCCAGGAGAATCTCACCGGCCTTGGCAATGCCACTCAACCTTGCGGCAATACTGATCGTAGCGCCCGTCATACCGTGGGTCCCCTTTTCCGGGTCGACTTCCGCAGTGACCGCCACACCGGTATTGATGCCGCTATGCATGGAAAGATGAGCCCCAATCATGGCCTCGTACTCGGGATTCATCCCCTCTACAAGTTCATGAATCTCCCTGGCCGCGCGGACAGCCCGCACCGCATCGTCCTCGTGGGATTTGGGGACACCGAACAGGGCCAGCACGCCATCTCCCGCAAATTTCTCTATGAAACCGTCGTATTTGCCGACAATCGCCCTCACACCATCGACAAGTCGGCCTGTAATTTCTTTGACCTCTTCCGGATCGAGCCTTTCAGTCATGGGTGTATAGCCGGACAGGTCTGAAAAAAGCGCCGTAACCTGTTTGCGCTCGGCATCGGCTGTGGCCTCTGATTTTACAGTTGGCGGCTCCGTGGCGAGCCGTTGACCGCATGCGAGGCAAAACTTGCTGCCGGGTGGATTGGGCTTGTTACACTCCGGGCAGTCAATCGCGAGTTTTCCGCCGCACACATTGCAGAATTTGGCCTCACTTGGAAGTTCGGTTTGACATGCGCAGCATTTCATGGCTCCACTCCTTGCTGAAAGGTCGGTCGCCGTTATGAGAGTATTGCCCGCTTGTCCTTAGCCTTCGTCACCTATCCATCCGCACAGCATTTTAAGTGGGATTCTGACTGAAAAGACTTCTGGAACAACCCCAAAGCCTGCAAAACCTTACGATTTCGCAATCGAACATGCAAGTGATATGTCAATGAGACTGGTTTTTTCATTTTCAGGACACACCTCCTTTCCCGCAGTTGATGGCCTCGTTTCCGGCCCATCGTGTTGAAACAACTCAGGCGAAAATTATGCGATACTGACGGACCAGCGGCGGTCTTGGAAATCAGAGACCACTGATAATCAAAAATGACTGTCCGATCCATACCCCATACCCCAAGCTAAAATAACCCAGGACCCATCGAGAATGTTCCACAAAGCATGATCTCCGCTCAATCCATACCCGAAAGAAACAATCCCTTGTCACTTGCTCCTTGCACCTTGATCCACCATCCAAAAATATTCTTGCGAAACCGGAACATGACTGTAATATGCTCTCAGTACCAAATTCACCTGCTTTGCCCCCTCTCATTGATGGCCCCCCAATTCGAGGAGGCGAAAATGAGAAGATTCAAATTCCTGCTTTTTGTGGTTTTACTAATCGGATTCGTTTCCTTGGGTTCATCAATATTGCGGAGGCTTTGCAGATAAAGACAGACTGTTATACCGGGAAATATTCCAAAGACAGGGTGAATGAATATGTGAGCGCTGACACGTCCTAGTACTTGATTGCAAAAGTGAGCGTAACAAATTCGCGTTCGTCACCCCGGCAGAGTTTCTGAGCCGGGGTCCAGAGGTTTTCCTGAGATGGCAAGAGGCCTGGATTCCGGCTTAAGACATGCCGGAATGACGAAATTTGAGTGCCCCTGTAAACGGTACGCGCATTTGCGCAAGTAAGTACTAGACTGCAGGAGGTCAGACTGTGCCCGATTTAGCAGAACAAATTTCTAAGCTTGAGGCTGCCATTGCAACTCTGGAAGCATCACGTCCAACCCTGGGTGATGCCGTCGTTGATGTAACGCTTGCCGCCTTGCAGGCACAATTAAGCGCTCTCCGCGATCTCGGCAGGCCCGGAGAAACCAAACCTCTGGATTACGACCGGCCTCATTCCTACACCCCCAAATATCTTGCCGACAAGATCATTACCACGCGCAGTTCCATCGAGGGTGAAAACAAAATCGTTACAGTTATGTTCGCGGATGTGGCGAACTCCACCTCTATGTTCGAGAAGCTCGATCCTGAGGCGGTTCACGAGATCATGGACAGGTGTTTCGGCCTACTCATGGACGAGATCCACAGGTACGAGGGGACAATCAACCAGTTCCTGGGCGATGGTGTGATGGCTCTTTTCGGTGCGCCCATTGCCCACGAAGACCATGCACAGCGAGCCTGCCAGGCTGCGTTGGCCATTCGGAAAGCTCTGGAGCCATACGGCGAGAGTCTTAAGAACCGGTATGGGATTGACTTCAATATGCGTATCGGCCTTAACTCCGGTCCTGTTGTGGTCGGCTCCATCGGTGACGATCTGCGTATGGACTACACAGCCAAAGGAGATACTGTAAATACCGCCTCACGGCTGGAGGGCGCATGTGAAGCAGGCCAGATCCTGGTCAGCCGGGATACTTACCGGCTGGCGCGTGAAGCGTTTACTTTTCTTGCCATGGAGTCGATCCGGGTCAAGGGCAAGCGTGACCCGTTGATGGTCTATGAGCTGGATCGCTCAAGGCTTGCTCCGGGAAAGTCGCGCGGGTTGCGTGATCTGTCGTATGCTTTTGTGGGCCGCGACCATGATATGGCTCAGCTTAAGGATATCTTTGCCGGACTGGAGGCCGGGCGAGGGCAAACGGTCGTGGTAAGCGGCGAGGCCGGCATTGGCAAATCACGCCTGCTAAGCGAGTTCAAGCGCGACATCACAAGCAGGGAAGAGGTGTTTTGGCTTGAAGGACGTTGCCTCGCATATACCAGTTCAGTTTCTTACGGCCCTTTTCTTGACCTGATCCGAAACCATGCCGGTATAAGAGATGAACAGTCCGAAGACGCTGCCCGGCGGCGTCTTGACCTTGCCGTCAGCCAATTTTTCCCCGCAGATGCCGAAGCAAAGGCGATTATCGCAAATATGATGTTGCTCAAGTTGTCTTCCGGGGAGATCGACCTGCTAAAAGGGATACAGGGCGAGCTGTTGCGTCAGCGCATATTCGGCCTGATGGCCTCGTTTTTTACAAAATTGGCTGAAGAACACCCCACAATGCTTGTTATCGAGGACAGCCACTGGGCCGACACAACGTCACTGGAGTTGATCGAGCATCTGATCCCGCTGACAGAGCGATTGCCGCTGGCAATCATCTGTGTTTCCCGCACAGAGACTACCGAGGCTTCCGAAGCATGGGTGAGGCTTACAACAAAACTCCGCGAGCGCTATTCCGATGGTTTTACGAATATCACTCTAAAACCTCTCTCGGAGCTTGGCAGCCTCGAGATGACGGAGCGCCTGTTATCGCTCGAAAGCCTCCCGCTTGCCCTTAAAGAACTTATTGCAGGCAGGGCTGAAGGCAACCCGTTTTTCGTTGAGGAACTGATCCGCACCCTGATGGAGCGGGGGGCATTGGCTCAGTCCAGGGACGGCGGATGGGAAGCAACACAGCTTATCGAATCGGTTGCCGTGCCTGACACCCTTCAGGGCCTCCTGATGTCACGGCTCGACCGGCTGCCGCCTGAGACAAAATGGCTCGCACAGCAGGCTTCGGTCATCGGAAGGATATTTCTCTACCGCGTTCTGCTTCACATGGCTGAAAGAAAAACGGGCGTGGACAATGACCTGAGTTGCATGGAGACCAATGAACTGATCCGCGAGCGGGCGCGTCATCCCGAATTGGAATACATGTTCCGTCACGCACTGACCCAGGAGACCGCTTATCAGAGCTTGCTTGCAGCACGCCGAAAAGAACTGCACTGCAAAACAGCCCTGGCAATGGAGGAACTTTTTTCCGACCGGATTGCGGAGTTTTCCACCGTCATCGGCGAGCACTTTTTGCGGGGCGAAGCCTGGGAGCGGGCCTCCGAGTACCTGATACGAGCAGGCGATACCGCGACCCTGCTGTTTGCCCTGGCTGAAGCACGGTTGCATTATGCTCGCGCGCTTGACGCACTGGCGCACCTGCCGCATACGGAAAACAACCGTAGAACCAAGGTGGATACACTCATCAAGCAAGTGGACGTATCTTTGCTTGCTGTCTCACCGGAGCAGAGCATGGCCCGCATGACCGAGGCGGAGCGACTGGTACAGGAATTACCCGGGCCCGACGGTACTCCCGGCAGCGACCAGCTCCTCCTGGCGCGAGTGCGATATTGGATGGGCCGTAGTCATTTCTTGAGCAATGCAATGCCTGAAGCAATGACATATTATAGTCAGGTGTTGGCGGTTGCGCAAAAGTTGGGAGATCCTGAACTATTGGCTCGCCCCTCCCTGGCCATCGGCACGGTATTATGGTTTCAAGGCCATTTCGGCAAAGCTGAAACGCTCCTCCGTCAAGCGATTACGCCGTTTGAGCAATTGGGCAACTGGACAGACTGGATTCGGTCTCTGTCCCAACATGGCATCACCCTGGGAGCGACAGGCAGCTATGAAGAGGGATTGGCGCAATGTCAACGTGCTCTTGCCCGCGCCCGTGAGCTTAATTATCTATCCGGGATAGCTTACAGTACTCTCTGCCTGTCCTGGGTATACGCGGATGCCGGCAATCTTGCCTGCACCACAGAAATCACTCGACAAGCGATAGAAGCAGCCGGACAATCAGGTGACCACATCCTCGTCTATCTCTGCTATATTGTCCGCGCCTACGCCGAGCTTTTCGCCGGACAGTTCGAGGCCGCCGCCGAAAGCACTGCAAAGTGTATGGCAATTCCACAGGAGCTTGGCGGGCAACTTTACGGTCCTGAAATAGTCGCCAGTAATATCGCCGAAGTGGCCCTTGGCAAAGGCCAGGTCGAACAAGCCTTATCCATGGCTGAGCAAGCTGTCGCTATGGCCCGGAAGACGGGCAGCATCAGGGGTGAAGGCTTGGCGCATCAGGTATGGGGAAGATCGCTTGCCGCGCTGAGCCCGCCGAGATGGGAGGAAGCTGAAGCTCAAATGGCTGAAAGCCTTCGTCTTTTTGAACTGGGTGAAGGCCGCCTTTTTGCTGCCCGCACTAGGATGTATTGGGGGATTATCTGTCGCGATCGAGGGAATACGGATGCCGCCCGTGAGCATTTTGAAAAAGCCGCTGCCCAGTGGGCAGCCAGCAATATTCCGTGGGAACTGGAGCGGGTGCAAAAACTCATTGCGGAGCTACCGAAGGCGTAAGCAATTGTTTGTGGCGGTTTCAGGCAATCAGGATGAGACGGCCCCTTCACGGTGAGAAATGTTTTTGCTGCAGGATAGCCTGCCAAATTTGATGGTCACTGTTTTTTGCCACTGTACGTAACAACACCTCGAAGATGGCCACCTTCTCGGGGTCTGAGAGAGTCAACCTTGCTTGCCATTGTGGAAAATCCCGCTCCGGCCGGAAGGCATAACGAGTATGATCTGAATTTGTTAACCGGAGAGACCGCGTCCCTTCATAACGCCACATAGGAGAGCTGGATGGAGTTTGTCTCTTTCAGCCAAACGCTCCAGATCACCGGCCGCCGAAGGCAAGCGCAGCGTCGCTGCTAATGGTCTTGGTTATTGGGCGCCACTTTGGTAGGCATCAGGCGAGCACGGCCTCAATCAGGCTGGGACCGCTCTCAGCAAGCGCGCGCATGAGCGCATCGGCAAGCTCGCCGTCAGTGCGCACACTGCAAGCCGGTACGCCGAACCCCTTCGCCAGCGCAGCCCAGTCGATCACCGGCCGCGTGAGATTGGTGAGCGCCTGCGCCTTGGGTCCGGGCTCTGCAATACTGGCGCGCGCAAGCTCGACCTGCAAGATGCGGTAGCGCCGATTTGCGCACACCACGACTGTCACGTCTGCGTTCTCTCGCGCCATCGACCAGAGTGCCTGTAGCGTGTACAGGCCGCTTCCGTCGGCCTGAAACGCGATTACTCGCCGGTCCGGGCATGCGAGCGCGGCGCCGAGCGCAGTGGGCAGGCCTTGGCCGATCGCGCCGCCAGCGAGACCGAGCATGGTGTGCGGCGCCGCATTGGAAGCGTGCAGAGCGTTCCAAACTCGGCCGGTAGTGGCCGCTTCGTTCACCACGATCGCACCCTCCGGCGTGAACACTGCCATCGTGCAACATAAGTTATCAGGGTCGAGCGGCCGGGCGCTGGGCACGAACACTTGCTCGGCCCGCGGCGGCGTGACTGCGGCCGGCGCGTTCAACTCCTCCGCGAGCGCCTCAAGTGCGAGTGCCGCGTCGACCCCCGCGTCCGGGTCCGCGAGCGTGTGCAGGGTTGCACCGTCGGGCGCCAGCCGCGAAGGCTGATCCGGATACGCAAAGAAGGCGACCGGCTCGCGTGCGCCAGCGAGCACAAGGCTCGTGACCTTCGCAAGCGCCCCGCGGGCCTGCTCAGGGAAATAGGGTAGAAGGGGGAAGTCAGGCACATGTCTGCCGCGCTCCAGGCGCGATGGGAAAGTCTCGATCCAGACTCCGCAGGTTGTGGCGGCCGCCACCCGCGCAGCGGCGCGCAGGCCACGCACGGTAAGTGCATTGCCGCCGAGCAGGATTCCACCTCGACCCTTGCGCAGCAGGCGTGCCGCCTTTCCGGGCGCCGGACTCGGGGTTTCGCGCAGTGCGGGTGACGGGGAGGCGCAGAGTGGCTCAGGCCCCGGCTCCCACTGGCAGTTAGCGGGAATGATCAGTGACACAACGCGCCCCGGTGGCCCGAGTGCCGCCTCGACCGCGGCGAGGCTCGCCTCCGCCATCTCGTGTGCGGATTTGATGGTGCGTATCAAACCCACGCTTCCGGCGAGAGCCGCAATGTCCGAAGTGAGCGGCGCGTCGAAGACGAGGTGTCGGGTAGCTTGATCGCCGATCCAGTTGACGACAGGTGTGCGAGCACGCCGCGCGTTGTGCAGGTTCGCGAGGCCGTTGGCAAGGCCGGGTCCGAGGTGCAGCAGCGTCGCGGCGGGCCGTCCGATCATTCGTGCCCACCCGTCGGCGGCGCCAGTACAAACGCCCTCAAACAGTCCGAGCACGACACGCATTCCAGGTACGCGGTCGAGCGCCACGACGATCGGCATTTCGGTGGTGCCGGGATTTGCGAAGCACACCTCCACGCCTGCGTGCAGGGCGGTATTGACTAGGCTAAGTGCACCTGTGCTCATACGATTCTATCCCCTGGTCTGCCGGGGTAAGTCCGCCGGCGGGCTCCGGTGTTTCTAACAGGATACGGGTATGTCGTAACGGAATCAACCGGCAATGGCAACTGCCTCTGAACGCCAATGCCGCGCAGCGCCAACTCGCGACATGAACACTCCTCGCAGGCCGACTCCATTAGTCCCGGCCCCAATACCTTATGCAATTCAATCGCCGCCCCAATGATCCGCTCTGTTATAGTATTCAAATCCACCTTTGTGTCCTCTGTGCCTCTGTGGTGAACGCTTGCGCTTATCGCCAGACCTGCTGCGCCTGGCGCCCGGTAAAATCCCCCCTGCCCCCCTTTAGAAAAGGGGGGTTCCAATCGCCAATTCTTACCCGTATGGGCGCAACTTGGTATTACTCTTGGATTTCCTCTGTGCCCCCTGTGCCTCTGTGGTGAACCTTTACATATCTTGAAACCTGTGTAAGGCTCATCGGTGCGTTCTTCCTCAAGCAGTTGGATGAGCGGATGGAGCGAATAGGGTTGGTTTACGTCTGGTTCATGGACGACATCCTGATGTTCAGCCCCACTTGCCGGCGGTTGAGGAACGAGGCCTGTCGCAATCCAGAGGCTTGGTTTCTTCGGGTCTGCGAAGATCGTGGCCGCATTCGAGGCAAAACTTGCTATCGGAGGGAACGGTCTTACCGCATTGCGGGCATGCCAAACTCATTTTGCTCCCACATTCGCTACAGAACTTTACCCATCTGGCAGCTCTGCTTCACATTTCGGGCACTTCATCGAAATACTCCTTTAGTGACAGAGCCGTCGGACAATCGCTGATCACATATCCCTGTTATTTGACTTTCCTGAAGAAGAATTCCTTTGATCCTGGAAGGGTGACGTGAATAATCTGGTTCTCCAGACTTCCAACTATTACTCCACCGTTCCTGGTGTAGAGCCTGAGTTCGTTGCCTTTCACATGCCACGAAAAGGTAATCTCGTCGTCACCCACCTTACAGACTCCAGTCCCTGTTTCTTTCAATTCCAAAGTGGTTTCACTGCGGTAAGGAGAATCCTTGATTTCGGCAATATAGGTCCCAACGTGCTGGGTCCCTGGACCGCAACCGGCCGCGGCGAAAAGAAGCAGACAGAATAAATACAGCAGCAAGAAAACCGGAGATCGTATGTTCCTTCGCATAATGAACCCTTCACGAATCTACAGTTGTAATTCGGCTACCCGGGCCAACAAACGATTTTAATCTGTTGAGAAGCTCAGGTCTGTCGAAATAGTAGATCTGGGTGGAGAAAACCAGCATAAGGGCATTTTCCAGGACCTTTTTCCAGCCGATGGGCTCGCCTACCGCGTCGTAACATCCGCAGGTGATCGGTGCGCCCCGGTACATGTTGATCAATATCATCACGTCGAACATAATAAGAAGAACTCCGATCACGATTACGGATGCCCGCGACCTGAAGCCGACGATCAAAAAGAGGCCGGTGACCAGTTCGATCCACGGCAGTATGACAGCTCCGATGTTTATAAACATGTAGGGAAGCAGCCGGTAATTAGCTATTGCTTCCGCGAATTGAGCGGGATACGGTATTTTGCTCAAACTCGCGTAGATAAAGAAATAGCCCACATAAATCCTCAATGCAAAAGAGAGGTACTCACTTGTTAACACTCGTTTAACGAAAGATTGGATCATTTCGAAGCCTCTTGTTCGACCGGATATCCATTGGCCTCCCAGGCCTGCAGACCGCCGTCCAGGACCTTGACATTCCTGTACCCCCGCATCAGCAATTTATCCGCAATTTCCAGGTCATAAGGCCTGCTTATGGTATGCCCGTAAACCAGTATCTTTTTGTCTTTGTCTTCCTCGGAGAAACTCATCAGATAGACGAAATCGAAAATGGCCATCGGCATATTGACAGCACCTTTTATGTGCCGTTGCTGGTAGAAATTGCCGGGCATAGCGTCGACAATCAAAGTTTGTCCCTGCCGGTAATCCTCCATTGCTGCAACTGCGCTGATCGAAGGCGCCGGGACGAGATGTTCGGGGACAAAAGGGATCCCGTTCGGATTGGAGATGTTAAACGTTATCGCCAGGAGAACACTTATCCCGATGACAAGGGCAAAATCGAACCACGACACCCGGGAGGACCTGATTACCGCCTCGGCCCCCTGCTGGATGATTTCCTGGTCTCTCAAGAGCCAGCCGCGCACCTGCCGCACGAAATTCCTGGAAAGATCGGGATGATCGCGCAGGAGGCGGTCAAATTGCTCCCTGGCGATCACAATGAGATGAGCTTCGTCAACACTTTTTGCGCTTGCGGTACGAGTCTCGCCGGTCAAAAGAGCCACCTCGCCGAAGTGTTCGCCAGGTCCGCACACCGAGAGCTCTCTCTCGATCCTGTCCTCGTGCCTGACGAAAATCCTGACTTGACCGGAACTAATAATGTAGAAAGCATCCGGTGCGTCACCTTCTTTGAAAATGACCTCGTCAGGCCCGGCAACCCTGGTCTGAACCGTTCGGGCAAGCTCGTCGAGCTCTTCAGGGGGCAAGTCCCGAAGAACGGAATTCTTCAGCATAATCCTTAAGTTTTCGAATTCCATACCGCCCATTGCAATTGTGGTTTTTATTTGTCCCATGATTGCAACTGCTCTACAAATTTCACCTGCTTTACGAACCCGTCGGCGTCCGTGATTACGCCGGGGTGGGTGAAGAGCACTTTGGCGTCCCCGGTCGAAACGACCATAGTGGTTGGAGTGCCCAGACCAGGCATGGAGCGCGCAATCTCACGATCTTTGTCGAGCAGAATCGGAAAGGGGGTCTTGAACTGTTTCTTGAATGTCTCAACACCGATTTTGTCATCCGCGATTGCTATTGCGATAACCTTTACGTCGGCCAAGCCCGAGTCTGCCTGGAGCCTTTTGTAGACGTCGTTCATCATGGGGGCGTTGGCCTGGCAGTGCGGGCAGCGCGCACTCATGAGCTCGATAACGGCGATCCTCGCCTTTATGTCACTGACTTTGAACGGCTTGATCGCGTTCAGACCCAGATATGTCTGCGTCTGCGCAGAATCGGGGGAGGGGAGGGTGAAATTCACGGTCGACGATTGTTCGGCAGGGTCGGCACAAAAAGCACCGCTGGACTGCAAAAAAATGGACATACAGGCAACAATTAGAAAAACTCCAATCCACTCCGGTTTCTTCATTTCTTCTCTCCATAAGATACTGACTCTGTTTTGTGAACGATATGAGGTGATACTCATTTTGCTCCACGGAGTAGTCTCCAGGATCTGATTACTCGCTCCCACCAGGAAAAAGGAAAATCAGTTTGAGACTCCGTCTTTGAGCAGCCCTTTAATCCCGTCGCCTATATAGTTGCCATGAACCAGATACTTTGCCACTTGAGTCTACTTTGTCTGAGGAGACAGGAAATTGTACACTTTTGGTGAACTTGCTCGAACCTTAGTGAGAAAATCGGCTTGACTGTTCTTTTGTCAAAACCGGTAATGATTAGCGGATAATATATTCTCTTATCTGAGTATTATTCTCGCAATAGTGCACCCGGTTCCAACCTTCAGCATCATTTCAAGATGCATAAAACACCGCCAGTGTCAAGGAAAACTTTCGGCAATTAGCCGCAATAATGTGTGCAAGCGTTCACCACAGAGAACACTGAGGCCACAGAGGTGGATTTAAATAATATAACAGAGCAGATCATTGGGGCATGATTAAGTAGCCATTCATCGCGAACCGGGCCCGGGGCTCCTTGAATCAACTTACGAGGCATGCCTTGCGTACGAACCGGTTGAACAAGGGCTTAGAATCGAACAGCAAAAAGTTGTCCCCGTTCTTTATCGCGGTGTACACCTGGATTGTGGTTATCGGATTGACCGGAGTTTAACGGGCGGCCTCCTGTCCACATTCAGATAATCGGGCCCCGGGATTCACAATACCTCCAGACTCGCAAGGCGGAGGAGCCTTTGTGTACCAACGCTCCCGGCAGCGAACAATTGCCGTTTTGTGTTTCGTTTCGTCGGCCCCACTTCGGCATAAATCCACCTGGAGTCGATATAAGTCAAGAAACTACATTGGAGGTCAAACCCAACAGGGAAAGTGCGGAAAAAACCTACTTCTTTGGACGTTTTTGGAGCAGCACAGGCTTGCTTGCACGCCGGTTCAACTCCTTCGGTCTATTTTTGGTGGTCCGCAAGTGGTCCCATGACTCAGAGTCAGAGCATAAGATCCTAGAAAAACTGATAAACATTTCAGTCTCGGAAGTTCAAATCCTCTCGCCCCGATTTTTTAGACACTGTTTCGAAAAGTTCTGTTCCGAAAAGTTCATCGCGCGCAAGGCGCGCTCCTACAGGTACAGCTTTTCATGGTTTCAGGGTGTCCCAAAAAGACGTGAAAAGCTGTTTCGAAAAGTTCCACCCTGGAACCTCAAAATCCCCCCTGCCCCCTCCCGGATCGTGGTCCGGGACAGGCTCTAGGAAAGGGGGGTGATTGGCGTGTCTTTTCATGGTTTCAGGGTGTCCCAAAGGGACATGAACAACTGTTTCGATTCAGGCTATTCTTTTTCCGGCGCCACTTTGGTGTCACCACTTCGGGAAAGCTTTATCAGCCAAACAAGGCAGCGGGTTCAACTCCGGCGTCCACCGAGAACTGAAAGAGGGTATCCAGAACTGGTCCGATACCCCTTTTTCCCGTCATGTATTCCACATGTGTACCATTGGTTGTCCGGACAGTTGCAGGCAAAGGACGACCGATGGTTCGAATTCGGTGGCCGCGATAAAAAGGAAGCCGGAGGTTCGAATCCTCACCGGCCTTTCAATGAGACTGAGGAGTAACTCCGGCGGGTTAACACAAAAACTCGATTCTCATTACCCAACGGGAACGAGGATTAAAATATGAGCGCTCCCGGGTTCGCTATCTGCACATATAACTCATACCAGGCACCTGTCCCGGCACGGGCGGGTCCGACACCCTATCGTTTTTTGCTTGCAGCGCGTGGTAAATCACGGGTCAACCAGCCTGAACGCGCAGCACTCATCAACCCCCAGAAGGAAATCCATGACAAAAGAAAAATCGATAAGAATGAGTACGGAACGGCCCAGCGCCAACCGAACCAGGTGCCGTGACGGAAATGATAAACCGTTGCCGGCACTATCGAGCTGACCAGACAGCCGACGGCAAGGATACAAAGGGTGGGAAGCGGTCTCATAATCAATTCCGCCAACAAGCCGACTTTCAGGGCTTCACCCACCGTTAACTGGAACAGTTGCAACGCGCTCAAAATTCGGATCCATCCGCCACCGCCATCTCCATGCCTGAAACGTCTGAGCACAAAGGTTGCCATGACGAGACTCTCACGGACATTGCTTCTGGCCCAGCGCAGCATCATTCGGCTCAACCCCTTGAAACCCGCAGGGATCTTCGTCAGCACGACCGCTTCTCTCTGATAGACGACCCGGTGGCCGCTCTTCAGCACAAGGTTGGTCAAGGCCCTGTCTTCCCCTATTGTCGCCTGTGTCCCCAGGAATGCCTGTTTGACCCAGCCCTTCAAATGCTCCCTGATTACCGATACCCTGTAGGCGGACAGAGCGCCGGGGGTACAAAATACACCCCCGTATACGCTTTGACCTGCCCTGATGAAGTCGAAACCGGCCGTAAAGAAAACCTCCATCATCTTCGGGATAGGCCCCTCACTCTGGTTGAGCACGCGTACGTTGCCGGCCACAGCGCCCACTTTGGGATTTACGACAAACGGACTGACAAGGTGAAGTAAAGTGTCCGGCAACACCTCGGAATCCGAATCTATGGTTACATAGACACTGCCTTGAGCGTGGCGAAAACCTGCCATGAGGGCTTGACGTTTCCCCGAGTTCTTTGGCTGGCGAACCAACCGAGCCCGGAGAGGGTATTCCCGCCTGGCTTCCAGCATCCACCGCCAGGTATCGTCTCTCGAGCCGTCGTCCACGCAAATGACCTGCATCTTCTCGATTGGATAATTGCTCTTCATAACCGAGCGGACCGTGGGTAAAATCTGGCGTCCTTCGTTATAAGCCGGAATAACGATCGTTACTACGGGAAGGTCTTTGTCATCCACCGGAGCGCAGCCCCGATAACTGCGGGCCATCCAGATTCGCCAGACCAGCACGCTGAATGCAAGCAGAGCCAATGCCGCACCCGGCCGGATGCCAAACAGGAGGGGGTGGGGATTTTTCAGGTGCGCAAGGGTGGCCCTGCCCGATAACCTCGACCAAAGCAGCGTCACCGCTATCATCAGGGTGACCAGAAGAATACATGGATATAAATAGTCAGCTTTACTGCGGAAAAAAGACCTCATTTTTTTCATTAAAATTATTCTCCCCAGGCTCCAGGGTGCGCTGTATTTTCAGGTTTTGCGCCCTCCATGCCGCATCCGTGATTCCAGGCAAACCAAAGAGGCAGTGTCAGGACGATTCTGCCTCTTTTGCAGTCAAAAATGACCGTGTGGTTCTCCAGGCACTGATTCCTCAAAAAGCACCAGGTACGGCATGAGGCGCACATAAGATCACCTTTCCCCACGGGCCGGTCCTGAATGTTGGATAAAGACATCTGCCCGGATTGCGTCGCGCCGCGGCTGTGGTCGCTATTTACGATACTTTGCGATCCATTTCGAGCTTGATTCATCAATTCCCCCATCATGAGAAACACTGCCTTCAGCGCCAGATGGTATAGAATCGCCACGGTAACGCAAGTTAAGTATGGTTTAGTTCGAGTGAAGTTTCGTTAAGGAATGTCGGGACTGAGTGCTGAGGACTGAGGACTGAGCAGGCCTCGCGCGATTGCGCGCGAGGCCAAGACCTGCGGGGGTGCGGGGGAATCATTCCCCCGCTCTTTTCTTATTGCTTTTTTTTGCTTTTTGCGTAAGGCAGCAAGGCCCGGCCGGTCAGCGATTTGTCACGGGCGGCGACGATCTGCTCCGGCGTGCCCTGCGCGACTATCTCTCCGCCTTCTTCCCCGCTGCCCGGACCCAGGTCGATCACGTAATCGCTCGCCCAGATAAAATCGGTGTTATGCTCGATGACCAGGACCGTATGGCCGTGGCCGGTGAGCGCTCTCAGCACATCGACAAGGCGCTTTATATCGGCCCGGTGCAATCCCGTTGTAGGCTCGTCGAGAATATAGAGTGTCGGGCTCCTGCTGTTGCCGAGTTCGCCTGCGAGTTTTATTCGCTGCGCCTCGCCCCCCGACAGCGTCGGGCTGGGCTGGCCAAGTTTAAGATACCCCAGCCCCAGGTCGGCCAGAATTTTCAACTGGCGCGAAATGCGCGGTATCTCTGAAAAAAGCCGGGCGGCTTCCTCCACCGGCATTGCCAGCACATCGGCAATGTTTTTACCCCTGTACCCGATATCGAGGGTTTCGGCGTTGAAGCGCCCGCCTGCGCACGATTCGCAGGGAACGAAGACGTCGGGCAGAAAATTCATTTCCACCTTGCTCTGCCCCTGACCTTTGCACGCCTCGCAGCGACCGCCTCTTACGTTGAACGAGAATCTTCCGGGCCCGAACCCGCGAGCCCTGGATTCGGGCAGCAGGGCAAATAATTTTCGGATTTCGTCCCAGACGCCGATATATGTCGCCGGAATGGACCTCGGGGTCCGTCCGATGGGGTTGTGGTCAACCTCCAGGACCCGCTGCGGCGAGCCGCCGCTCCCAGGTTGCGCGCCTGCAGAATCGCCGCGCGCGAAAAGAGGAGGCGAGCCGCCGCTGCCGGTATTGGCGCTCAAGCCCAGGGCGGCGGCGAACCCGGCCGAGGGTGCCGGTTCCCAAGCCCGCCGGCCCGGCGCCTCGACAAGCCCTTGATAAACGACTTCGTTGACCAGCGTGCTCTTTCCCGCACCCGATACTCCCGTGACAGTGACCAAAAGCCCGAGCGGAATCCTGACGTCGATTCCCTTGAGGTTTCTTGCCCGGGCGCCTTTGAACTCGAGCCAGCCGCGATCTGCCGGCTTCTTTCGGGCCGGAATCGACCACAGTTCGCCGAGGGGTTTTGCGAACCACCGGGCCGTAAGGGTCCCGGACTTTTTCACGAGCTGATCGAAGCTGCCCATCGCAACCAGTTTCCCGCCGCTGCTCCCCGCCCCCGGGCCCAGTTCCACGAGCATGTCCGCCTTCCTCATCGTTTCCGGATCGTGCTCGACGATGACAACCGAGTTCCCCTTGTCCCGCAGTTTTTGCAGGCTCTCGAGAAGCTTCCGGTTATCGGCGGGATGCAGGCCGATGGTAGGCTCATCGAGAATGTAGCAGACGCCGCGAAGATTTGAGCCAAGTTGAGCGGCAAGCCTTATTCTTTGAGTTTCGCCCCCCGAGAGCGTATCGCCGGCCCTGTCCAGGGAAAGGTAGCCCAGCCCCACTTTCCGGAGGAACGCAAGCCTTTCCGTGATTTCCCTGGAAACAGGCCCGGCGATAGGCGCCTCCTCCCGGGTGAAGCGAAACTTTCTCCACAGCCCGCCAAGCTCGGATACCCTCAATGCGCTCATGCCGCTGATGTTGAGTTCCCGGAAGTACACAGACATCGCCTGGGGGTTGAGCCTGCCGCCCCCGCACCCGGGACAGGGCAGATCGTCGTACATCGGCTGAATCCGTTTCCAGGCTTCATCTTCTTCGCTAACCTCCTCCAGGACTTGAAGAACTCCTCGAAACCCGCCTTTTCTGCCGTGCAGGATCGATTCCCAGGCCGAATCACCGATCTCGGAGGCCGGTTTGTCCGGGTCGACCCCCAATTCGTTCTTCCAGAGCCGTCCAAATTTTTCGGCTTCCCTCTTCGAACCGCGCCATATGGTCGAGGCGAGAAAATTGAGCAGCCCGTCTTTAAGGGACGTACCGGGTGCGCCGCGAAGCCGCTGCGCATCGATCCGCTTGACCCTTCCGATTCCCGCGCAGGCCGGGCAGGACCCCTGCCTGCTGTTGAAGGAAAAGAGCCTCGGGTCCAGCGGAGCAAACCCGCGGTCGCATGCGGGGCAGTAGAGATGCCTGCTGAAGACCTTTGTCTCGCCCCGGCCCGCATCGAGGTAAAGGATGCCCCCGCCCATCGCCAGTCCGCTGCGAACCGAATCCAGCAGTTGATCGAGTTTTGTCCCGCCGGGATCGATCCGGGCCAGGAGCACCTCGATATCGTGCTCGCGGCGCCGCGCAAGTTCGGGAACGGGGTCGAGGGGCACATACTCCCCGTCAACCCTTGCCTGCTCGAATCCCATCCGGCTGAGTCGGGCGAAAAGGTCGCGGTATATCCCTTTGCGCCCATGAACCAGCGGCGCCAGAAGCGCGGCGGGACCGCAGCCGGGATGGGCGCTGTCTTTGACGGAGCCCGAGGGGCCGCCTGCTTCCTGCCGGATTCGCGATAAAATGTCGTCGACGGTGAGGGTTTCGAGGTCCCTGCCGCACCCCGGGCAGCGCTGCCTCCCAAGTTTGGCGTAAAGCAGCCGCAGCAAATGGTAGGTTTCGGTAATCGTGCCCACCGTTGACCTTCTGCCGAACCTGCCGCTCCTCTGCTCGATTGCAATTGTCGGCGGCAGCCCGACGATCCGGTCCACGTCCGGCTTTTCCATTATCTTGAAATATTGACGGACGTAGGAGGAAAGGCACTCGAGGTACCTGCGCTGGCCTTCGGCAAACAGCACGTCAAAGGCCAGAGTGGATTTCCCGGAGCCGCTCAGACCAGTCAAAACGCTCATTTTGCGGAGCGGAAGCCGGATTTCATCGATCTGCAGATTGTGTTCGCGCGCTCCGCGTATAAGGATCTCGTGAGGCCGGGCACGTGCGGCGGGACCCTTCGAATCCCCGATGACGGCCGCCTCATCACGGAGGACGGAGGACTGAGCACGGAGGAGGGAGACCTGGGGTTCGGCCGCCTCCGAAAGACGGAGACCCCGGGCGCTGCGGCCCGCCGCCTCCAGGCGCTCCCCGAGGTAGCGGCCCGTAATGCTCCGGGCGCACTCGGACACCTTTTCCGGCGTGCCCTCGCCTACAATCTCCCCGCCTCTTTCTCCGCCTTCCGGACCAAGGTCGATGATCCAGTCGCATGCCGCAAGAAGGTCCAGATTGTGTTCCACCGTGAGGACCGTGTTCCCGTTTTCGACCAGTTTGTGCAGCACGCCAATCAGTTTTGAAATATCGTCGGGATGAAGGCCTGTGGTGGGCTCGTCCAGGATGAAGAGCCTTGCTCCACCCGATTGCCCGAAGGAGAGATGGCGGATGAGCTTGAGCCTCTGGGCCTCTCCGCCGGACAGCGTGCTTAGCGGCTGGCCCACGCGGATGTAGTCGAGACCTATGGCTACTACGGGTTCGAGCGCCTCTGCAAGCCGCCGGTTTTCAGGAAAACGGTCAAGTATTTCCCTCGCGCTCATCTCCAGCATATCGCCTATCGAGACCCCCCGCAGCTTGATATCGAGCACCTCATCCTTGAACCTTTTGCCCAGGCACCGGGGACAGCGCACGAAGACGTCGGCCAGGAACTGCATCTCTACGCGCTCGAACCCCTCCCCGTTGCACGTCTCGCACCTGCCTCCCGGCACGTTGAATGAAAAGTGCCTGGTCGAAAAGCCTTTCGCAATCGCCTCGGGCGTCGCCGCGAGCATCTTGCGCAGCGGGTCCAGCGCATGGGTGAACGTCAGCAGGTTCGCCCTCGGAGTACGACCGACAGGCTGCTGG
This sequence comes from uncultured delta proteobacterium, assembly GCA_963805125.1. GTDB lineage: Bacteria > Desulfobacterota > Syntrophobacteria > Syntrophobacterales > Syntrophobacteraceae > SbD1. Next base: position 499,012 of record CAWDTD010000009.1, read on the forward strand.
TCAACCAGGATAATTTCACTGACGTTTTCAGCCCCGGCGATCTGTTCGTGCAAACCCGGAGTTTCAGCGGCCCTGCCCTTCTTCCTGAGCCACCCATGGTAAAGGGTCTTTTCCACCAGCGTGCTCTTCCCCGAACCGGAAACGCCGCTTATCCCGACCAGAAGGCCCAGAGGAATCGTCACGTCGATTGCCTTCAGGTTGTTCTCTCGAGCCCCGGCGACCGTGAGTTTTTTCCACGGGTGAGGCGCACGGCGGGTCATTAAAGGGTTCAGGACCGATTTTCGCCCCGACAGATACGCCCCCGTAAGGCTCTTCACCGATCTCCCGAGTTTTTCGGGCGGTCCCTGGAACAGGACTTCGCCCCCTTTTTCGCCTCCACCCGGCCCCATGTCTATCACTTCGTCGCAAAACCGGATCATTCCCGAATCGTGCTCGACCATCACGACGCTGTTTCCCATCGTCACGAGCCGGTTCAACTGGTCCATGAGCCTTTTCTGGTCGCGTGCGTGAAGCCCGACGCTGGGTTCGTCCAGCACATAGAGCACATTGACCAGCGCAGATCCGAGAGCGCGCGTAAGATGCACCCGCTGCACTTCCCCGCCCGAGAGCGTTCTCGACTGCCGGTCCAGGGAAAGGTAGTGCAACCCGACAGCCATCAGGAACTGGAGCCTGCTTCGGATTTCAGACACCAGCAGGGACGCCGCCGGGTCCTGCGAGATCTCCGGCCATTGCCCGCCAAAGAACCCGCTGAGCTTTTCAATGCTGTATGCGGCCAGTTCGGCTATACTTGCCCCGCGCAGCCGGTACAGAAGAGTCGAAGGCTGGAAGCGCGACCCCCCGCAGGCATCACAGGTAACGTAGGCCCGGTATCGCGACAGGTAAACGCGCACGTGCATTTTGTATGTCTTTGTTTCCAGCCATTCGAAAAATCCTTTTATCCCGTAGTAGCCTCTTGTGCCGTTTATAATCTTTCGGCGGGCTGACTCATCGAGATCGCCAAATGAAAGGTCTGCGGGGATTTTTTCTTTTTTGCAAAAATCGAGAAGTTCAAAATATTCCTCCCGGTCCGTCCCGAAGGGTTTGACGGCCCCATTTCTTATGCTGAGGCGCCGGTCGGGAATGACCAGGTCGATATCCACTCCGATTGTCCTGCCAAAACCGCGGCACTTGGGGCAAGCCCCGATGGGGCTGTTGAAAGAGAACAGGTTCGGGTTCGCAGGAGCAATCGGGGAAGCCCCGGCGCAATCGGCGCACGAAAGCTCGGAGCTGAACCTTCTGATCCGGTCGGGCATCACGACCGCCGCCATCCGCCCGCCTCCCATCCTGTAGGCGGTGGTGATGGAATCCAATACCCGGTTCCGCGCGGCTTTGCCCCAAAGAAGCCTGTCCACGACGACCAGCAGCTCGGCGCCGCCAAGACGGGCTGCCTGGTCCACGCTTAGACCTTCAAGATCCACAACGGCCCCGTCGGCAAATATTCGCAGCAGACCCTGCGAGAGGAGCCGCATCCTCCACTGCCCTTCCGGATCGGCCGGGAACGGGAAACATACGAGCATCCGGTCTTCTGCGGCAAGGCCGCCGAGCTTGCGGTAAATCGTTTCCGGGGAATCGCGGGTTACCGGATTTTGGCAGGAGGGACAAAGCGGGACCGCCAGCCTGGCGAAGAGCAGCTTCAGGTAGTCGTTTATTTCGGTTATCGTCCCGACCGTGGAGCGGGAGCTTCGAACGGCGGTCCCCGATTCTATGGCAATACTGGGCGGAATGCCTTCGATCAGGTCGGCCTCGGGCGGGTCCATGCGCTCCAGGAACTGCCGCGCATAAGGCGAGAAAGTCTCGATGTACCTTCGTTGTCCTTCAGCATAGAGCGTATGAAGCGCAAGGCTGGACTTGCCCGAACCGCTGACGCCGGTAAGCGCGATCAGCCTGTTTAATGGAATATCCAGGTCCAGGTTTTTCAGATTATGCTGGCGAACGCCTCGAAGGCGGATAACATCGGGACCCAATGTCGAACTCCGAATTTAAAACGAATCGAGGAATCGGGGCCTCATATGAAGTTGCGTTCAAAAGAGTATTAAAAGCGCCTAAAAACGCGGGCGGCGGCGGGGCGGCGGGGCCGCGCACCATCGCGGGCAAGGCCCGCTCCTACCATTCGTTAAGTATTAAATCCCTCAATCCCTCAATCCCTCAATCCCTAAATTCTTTTTATGACTTGATATTGAACCTGCAATTAATTAGTGTCCATACGGAAACTCCGGTTGAGACACTAACAGTTTCCGATCCGGAAAGGAGCCGTTTTCCGTCCCGGCAAGGAAAGAGCTTGCCCTGAGCCTGCCGCAGGGAGGGTTTGCGCGGAGGCGTACATTGGTACGCCGCACAAGAAAACCCGAAGATTGACATCGCCAGAGCTTGCCCCGGACCCCGGATAAAGCCCACTTCCGGGGCAGGCTCTGATCCGGGGGCGGAAAAGGGCCCTTTCCGGATCGGAAACCAATTAACAAGTATAATATATTATAACCCCGATTGAACGGCGGCGGTATTTCTTTCAGGATGATCCAAAGGCAGGGTCATCCGGCCCGGAAAGCATATCGGATGAACGATCTTACCCCCATGATGCGGCAGTACCTCGAGATAAAATCGAAGTACCCCGAATCGCTTCTGCTCTACCGCATGGGGGATTTCTACGAGATGTTCATGGAAGATGCGCTCACCGCTTCCAGGGTGCTCGACATTGCGCTGACGTCCAGGGACAGACAGGCGCAAAATCCCGTGCCGATGTGCGGAGTTCCCTATCACGCTGCGGAAAGCTATATAGCGAAGCTGGTTTCCGCAGGTTACAAAATAGCGGTCTGCGACCAGGTCGAAGACCCCAAAAAGGCCAAAGGCCTCGTGCGCCGCGAAGTTACGAGGGTCCTCACCCCGGGGCTCATCGTCGACAATCAGAACCTTACATCGAATCAGCCAAACTACCTGGCCGCCGTCTGGGCGCCCGGGCGCGGAAAACCCATCGGGCTTGCCTTTTTGGATATCTCGACGGCCGAGTTCAGGATCACCGAGCTCGATTCAGAGGAAAGCCTGCTTGAAGAGTTGTTCAGGATCAGCCCCAAAGAGATCCTGCTCCCCGAGGAGTCCAGCCCCGAGTGGACAAGATCGGTGCATAACCGAATAGAGACGGCCTTCACTCATGTCGAGGAAGTTCATTTCGACAGGCGCCGGTCGCAGGAGCGGCTTACTTCCCATTTCCGGGTGCACTCGCTCGAGGGCTTCGGAATCGACGGAATGGATTCGGCGATTCAGGCTGCGGGAGCGGTGCTGGCCTATGTTCACGAAAACCTTTTCGGCGCCTGCGAGCACATTGAAACCGTCATAGCCTACAGCCGCTCCGAATTCATGGTTCTGGACGAGGCTACTGTCAGAAACCTCGAGATATTTTACTCCGCCAGCTTTCAGGGGAGAAAAGGCTCCCTGATCGATGCGGTCGATCATACGCGAACGGCGATGGGAGGCCGCAAGCTCCAGCAGTGGCTGCGTTATCCGCTGCTCGACCTCGCAGAGATCGACGAGAGGCAGAATGCAGTCGCCGAGTTTGCGGCGCGAAGCGACCTCAGGGCGGCCGTGCTGGATTTGCTGGAAGGCATAAACGATATCGAGAGGCTCAATGCAAGAAACAGCACGGGCGTTTCTTCTCCTCGAGACCTGATAGGCCTCAAGAAATCGCTTCAGGCCCTACCGGGCCTGGGACAAGCAGTTGCGGCCGCTCAGAGCGCGCTTCTCTCAGGCATCTCTTCCAGGTGGGACAGCCTCGACGATCTTACCTCCCATCTTCAAGCCGCGCTGTGCGACCCTGCTCCGGCGACCCTTGCCAACGGCGGCGCGATAAATCCCGGTTTTCATCCCGAGTTGGACCGCTACATCCGGCTGAGCCGCGACGCAAAAGGGTGGATGGCTGAATATGAGGCCCTCCAGCGGCGCGAAACAGGCATACCTTCGCTCAAGGTCCGCTTTAACAAGGTTTTCGGCTATTATATCGAGATATCCCGATCCAACCTTTCATCGGCACCCGAGCATTATTTCCGCAAACAGACACTGGTAAACGCCGAACGTTTCATCACCGAGGAACTCAAGGAATTTGAGGTCCAGGTCCTGGAGGCCGACGAAAAGAGGCTCGAACTCGAAGAGCAGCTTTTCGTCGAGCTGCGGCAGGCCGTCTCCCGTGAGAGCGGACGCATACAAAAGGCGGCCGAAGTAATCGCCAACCTCGACTGCCTCGGCTCGCTCGCCGAGGTCGCCTCGAAATACGACTACTGCAGACCCGCGGTCGATTCGAGCGATTCCATCCATATCCGGAACGGAAGGCATCCGGTTATAGAGCGGTTTTTGCCCGAAGGCGGATTTGTCCCGAACGACCTGGATCTCGACCAGCAAAACCAGCAGGTCATCATCGTAACCGGCCCTAACATGGCCGGAAAATCCACCATTCTCAGGCAGGCCGCCCTGATCGTTTTGCTCGCCCAGATCGGCTCGTTCGTTCCGGCCTCCGAAGCCCGCATCGGCATCGTCGACCGCATCTTCACCCGGGTCGGGGCCTCGGACGATCTCGCGCGCGGCCGGTCCACGTTCATGGTCGAAATGCAGGAGACCGCAAATATTGTGCACCAGGCGACACCTCGAAGCCTTATCATACTGGATGAAATCGGAAGAGGCACCAGCACCTTCGACGGCATGAGCATAGCCTGGGCGGTTGCGGAATTTTTGCACGATTTCGGGGGCAAGGGAGTGAAAACCCTTTTTGCCACCCACTATCACGAGCTGACCGAACTTGCCCGGAACCGGCCAAGAGTGAAGAACTTCAACGTGGCGATCAGGCAATGGCGGCAGGAGATACTTTTTTTTCATAAATTGACTCCGGGCAGTTCGAGCAGGAGCTATGGCATCCAGGTAGCCAGGCTTGCCGGCCTGCCCCGCGAGATCACGGAGCGCGCAGGCGAAATCCTGGCGCAGCTCGAAGGGGGCGCTCCCGCGGCCGGCGGACCGGGTGTGAAGCAGAAGAGCTACAGTTCCTCGAAAGAGCAGGTTGAGCCGGCCGTACAGCTTGCACTTTTCCGGAAGGCCCCGGACTGGGTGCAGAGCAGAATCCTGGAACTCGATCTGGACGGCATGACACCCCTTTCAGCCCTCCAGACCCTGCATTCGTTAAAGGAGGAAATCCTTGGCGAGGTCAAGGACGCCGAGTCTCACGCCAAGAGGCGAAAGAAGCAGTGAGCAGTGAACCGCTTCGGGATGTTATGGAGAATTTATCATGAGCCGGAATGAGGCGACAGAAATTGCCCCCGGCGCCGTGTTCGAATTCTATGAATCAAAGGAAATCCTTTGCGGGGTCGTCCTGGTGGTAAAGGACGGCCGATTCAATGCGCTCTCCGAGACTAACCGCGAAGTGAGCCTCACCCTGTCGAGAATCCTCCATCGGGGAAACACATCCCTTGACCCGAAGCTGAGCCGTGACGAGCTGCAGCAGAAACTGCGATCCATCTCCGAGAATCGCAGGCGCATCATGAGCCGGATCGATCTCGAGGAAATCTGGTCCCTGCTCCAATCCGAAGAGACCGGCTACGATGCCGAGGAAATTGCGGAGTTCATTTTCAACACGCCGATTTCCGACGATGGGGCGGCCGCGGTCAAGCGGCTGCTGCTCTCGGACAGGCTCTATTTCCAGGCCAGGGACTTCAGGTTCTACCCCCGGTCCGCTCAAAACGTCGAGGCGCGTCGCATCGAGCTGCAAAAGGAAGCCGAAAGGGAGCGCAGGCTCGCCGAAGGCGCAAAATGGGCCGCAATTGTACACGCCCGCAAGGTTAAGTGCATTCCCCCGCTCGAATTCCGTGAGGAGCTGATAGAGGAACTCAAGAATTTTGCTCTCTTCGGGCAGGAGGCAAAAGAAAGCGGTTTCGTCAAAGAACTGCTCAAGCTGGCCGACATTGCTTCGATTCCCCAGTCGGCTTTCCGCCTTCTGGTGCGGCTGGGCGTATGGCGCGAAGACGAAAACCTCCTGCTGCACGAGCACGGCATTTCCGCCGAGTTCCCGCCCGATGCCGTGGAACAGGCTGAGAAGATAACGAAATGGACTCGCGCTGAAGCAGCCGGAAACGAGCGGGAGGACCTCACGGGCCTGGATGTTTTTACGGTCGACAGCCCCCTGACCCGCGACTATGACGATGGGCTCAGCGTGCGCGAGCTGGGGGATGGACTCTTCGAGGTCGGCATTCATATTGCCGACGTTGCCGAACTTATCGGGCAGGGGACCCCGCTGGATCGCGAAGCCGAGGCAAGGGCAAGTTCAATCTACCTGCCGGACGAGCGTGTGTCGATGCTGCCCCCCTGCCTCTCGGAGGGGGTGTTGAGCCTTAAGGCGGAAGAGGACCGCCTGGCGCTCAGTTTTCTCATCACGGTCGATTCTGCGGCCAATATCTTCGAAACCAGGATTTGTCCCAGCGTAGTCAGGGTCCGCAGCCAGCTCACCTACCGGGATGTAGACGAAAGGATTCATGAAGAGAGCAGACTCGAAGCGCTCTGGGAAATTGCCTCCAAGCTGCGGCGGAAGCGGCTCGATCTCGGCGCGGTCATTCTTCCGCTCCCGGAAATCCAGGTCTATGTGAATAGCGCCGGGATGATTCAGATTGCCCGCTATGACAAGGAAACCCCAAGCCAGATACTCGTATCGGAATGGATGATCGAGGCAAACGCGGCAGCGGCCGGCTATCTGGCCCAAAGACAAATACCCGCCCTCTATCGAAATCAGGCCGAATGCCGGCCGGAAACCGAGTTCGTCCAGAGCGAGCACGAACTGTTTCGAACTTATCGCCAGAGGCGCCTTTTTTCGCGGGCCGAACTCTCCACCGAGGCTAAACCGCATTGCAGTCTCGCAATTGCCCACTACACCACCATAACCTCACCCATCCGCCGCTACTCGGACCTCGTAGTGCAGCGTCAATTGAAACAAGCCCTGGCCACGGGGGCCGGAATCTATTCCAAACAGCAACTCGGTGAGATGGCAACCCAGCTTTCCGCTGCCCAGGCCAGGGTTTTCACCATTCAGCGCAAATGGACCAGGTACTGGATTCTCAAGTACCTGGAACAGGAAGACATCGAGAATCTTGACGCCCTGGTGCTCGACAAGAATGCCCGCTACGTCCACCTTCTGATCCCGGACTTCCTGCTCGAAGCCAACGCCCCGGCGCCCGAAAACGCCAAATTCAATCAGGGTGACAAGGTAAAGATCCGCATAGAAAAAGCGATTCCGCGCGAGGATGTGCTGAAGATACAGATTTTGGATACTCCCCCAAGGCCTCCCGCGACCGCACCGTCTCGCGGGATGTAATGGAAAAGAGCGGGGGACACCGCTCCCCGCGCTTCTTAACATCCTTTGGTACTCACTCACTTGAGCGCAGCCTGGTATGAAACACCCCCGTGCCGCATCCGGCGCCAATGCTGTTGAAAAAACGCTGGATTCCGGCTCAAAAGCCCTGCCGGAATGACGAACCGTAGTGTGCATCGTAATCACGGGGCCTAAAGTCAACAGCATTGGCATCCGCGGCACGGGGGCCGGATAATCTCATGCTTCAAACGTGTAGCCCGCTTCACCATGCTGAGTCAGATCGAGACCGGTCGATTCATCCTCTTCGCTTACCCTCAGGCCCATAATGGCGTCAAGAATCTTCAGAATGATGAAGGAGACCGCGAAAGAGTAAACCCAGGCAGCTACTACCGACAACGCCTGAATGCCGACCTGCCCGGCGTGTCCGAAAAAGAGTCCGTCGGCGCCTGCCGCATTGATGAGCTTGGAGGCAAAAAAGCCGGTGAACAATGCGCCCAGAGTGCCGCCTACAGCGTGAACACCCACCACGTCCAGCGAGTCGTCATACCCGAACCTGGGTTTGAGGTTCACTGCTCCGTAGCAGACCGCCCCGGCAAAAATCCCGAGCAGCAGCGCGGGCAGCGGGCCGATAAAGCCCGATGCCGGAGTAATGGCGACAAGTCCGGCAACCGCGCCGGAGGCGGCGCCCAGAGCGGTCGGTTTGCCCCTGTGGATCCATTCCGTGAACATCCAGGACATGGCTGCGGTGCCGGTTGCAATGTGGGTCACCACAAAGGCCGAAGTCGCAAGCGCACCCGAGGCGACGGCGCTGCCCGCGTTGAACCCGAACCACCCGAACCACAGAAGACACGCGCCCAGTATGGTGAGTGTAAGGTTGTGCGGGGCCATGATTTCAACCTGGTATCCTTTTCTTTTTCCCAGAGCCAGTGCGCAGGCGAGCGCAGAAACCCCCGAGCTGATATGAACGACGAGACCTCCGGCGAAATCGAGGGCCCCCATTTCTTTTAACCAGCCGCCCGTTCCCCATACCCAGTGAGCGAGCGGATCATATACCAGGAATGCCCAGATAGTCATGAATACGACATAGGTGCTGAACTTGATCCTTTCGGCAATGGCCCCGGAAATAAGAGCCGGGGTTATTATGGCAAACATCATTTGAAATATCATATACGCCTGGTGGGGGACGGTGGGCCCGTAGTCGGGGTTCGGCGCGAACCCGACATTCCTCAGGCCCATCCAGTCAAGATTGCCGATAAAATGCCCGATGTCCGGCCCAAACGACAGGCTGTACCCGAAAAGGACCCATTGAATCGTTATGATGCCCATTGCAACAAAACTGTGCATAATGGTTCCGAGAACGTTTTTACGCCGGACCATTCCTCCGTAGAACAGGGCAAGCCCGGGAGTCATCAGCAGAACGAGGGCCGAAGAGGCAAGGACCCAGGCCGTGTCCCCCGTGTCGATCTTGGCTGCCTCCACCGGAGCCGGCGCGGCCTGGTCCGCCTGCGCCAACCGTATCGGTGCGCCCTTTTCTTCAGCAAGAGCAGCGCCTGCCAGCGGCGCCAGAAAAACCAGAACCAAAACAACGGTCAAAAGAAAGTTGACGTGTATCGGCGTGTGCGAACCGCTTTTATCCGTCCTCCGACAACTGACTTCCGACCTCTGTGATAAAGCCGCCAACAATTTTTTCATATCATTGCCTCCGGATCTCCAAGCGAGTTGAGAAAGAGTCGTTTCGGAAGTGAATCTTTAAGATGCTAGAGCGCTTCCGGACCGGTTTCTTTGGTTCTGATGCGCATGACATCACTTACGGGCGATAAGAAAATCTTCCCATCCCCGATCTTCCCGGTGTAGGCAGCCTTTTGAATGGCCTCCATGGCCCTGGCGGCCAGTTCATCGGGAACCACGGTCAGAATCAGCAGCTTCGGGACGAAATTGACCGTGTATTCCGCTCCCCTGTAGAGTTCCACGTGCCCTTTCTGCCGCCCGAACCCCTTGACCTCGCTCACCGTCATCCCCTGGATACCGAGCGCCGTCAGCGCTTCCTGCACTTCGGTAAGCCGGAAAGGTTTTATTATTGCTTCAATTTTGGTCATCTTTCCACCTCCGCCTCGTTTTTGGATTTAGGGCTTGTCCGTAAATAAAACCTTTGCGCTCGCATCCGGCTTTTGAGACTGATTCGGCCGCTCCTCAATCGCAAAATCCTCGACGTAGCCCTGCTACGCCTGCGGTTTTGCTCAATCCTCGCGGCCAAATCAGTCTCAAAATCCGGCGCGATCCCTAAGAGGCTTATTTACGGACAAGCCCTTAGATTTGTGTCAATCCCACGATCAGTTTTCAGCCTCCAGGCATTTCAGCGCTATTGAACCCGCCGAACTCCCGAACACAGTCCAAAGCACATGCCAAAACCTCTGCAACATTGAACTTCTATGCTAACTAGCTGACATTAGGCGATTAAAATCTTACGGGAAGGGTTTGGGGCGGTGATTGCCGAGGGTAAAGCAATACACAATTGTATCGATATCGACCGAAAGCACAATTGTGAAACGTTTTTGTAAAAATTCCGGAGAAAGGCGAGAAAAGGGTCCGCTGCAATGGAGTCGAGGTTTCTTAGAACAAATTGGAATACTTTAGTCCCATAATCATCAACATCCCGAGAACAATTCTGTAGAAAACGAAAACATACGTTGTGTGAGTCCGCAGGTATTTCAGCAGGAAGGCGATCGCGGCGTATCCGCTTATGGCCGCGGCGCCGGTCGCCACGGCAAGAATTGCAAGATTGTGCGAATCGAGGTATCCGAGACTTTCTTTGAACTCGAGAAGCCCGCTGGCGAATACCGCCGGCATGCTCAAAAGGAACGAAAACCGCGCCGCGCTCTCTCTTGTCATCCCGAGGAAAAGCCCCCCCGCAATTGTCGATCCGGAGCGGGACGCGCCGGGGATAACAGCCAGGGTCTGCGCGCACCCGATAAGCAGGGCATCCGATGTGGAAATCCGCCTCAGGTCTTTTGAAAACCTTCCCATAAGTTCGGACAGTGCGAGAAAAAGCGCCATGCCTATCATCGTGGCGGAGATCACCGCCATGCTCTTGGTGAGATGCCCTTCGATCACGTGCCTGAAGCACAGCCCGACAACGGCAATGGGGACGGACCCAATTATCACGAACCATCCCATTTTCGACGAGTGGTTCTGCCGGCTGTAGCGAGTCCGTGAAATCAGATTTTCCAGGATAAAGGAGACGCATATTTCAACCACATCGCGAAAAAAGTACATGAAAACGGCCAGAAGAGTGCCGAGCTGGATGACGGCGATAAAGGCCGTCCAGCGTTCGGGGTGGGCCTGATCGATCAACCCGAGCAACTTTCCGGCTATCGTGAGATGAGCGGTGCTGCTGATCGGCAGAAATTCGGTAATTCCTTGAACGATTCCCAGAAAAATGGCCTCAATTAAACTCATGCGTATCCCTCACAACTTCATTTTTTCATCCCCCGCGCGGCAGGGAAATGTCCGGGGCGCGGCGCCCGAACTCAAAAAGCTTCGGACAGCCGCACACGCAATGCCCTGATACACCTTCGGTCTCACTTTTTCAAGTTTTTCCCCGTGTCAAATCCCGACGCTCAGCACGGAGTATGCCGCCCCGCTCCGCTTTGCGCTCTCCGCCCTCAGATATCCGATCTCTCTACGATCAAAGAGCCTCGCTCCCGGTTTCTTTCGTGCGAATCCGCACGGCCTCGTCGATTTTTGAAAGGAATATCTTCCCGTCTCCGATCTTGCCGGTGTAAGCCGCCTTTTGAATCGCATCCACGGCTTTTTGCGCCAGATCGTCCGGAAGGACGGTCATGATATGGAGTTTGGGCACGAAATTTACCGTGTATTCCGCCCCCCTGTAAAGCTCCACGTGCCCCTTTTGCCGCCCGAACCCCTTCACCTCGTTTACCGTCATCCCCTGGATGCCAAGCGCCGTCAGTGCTTCCTGCACTTCGGTAAGCCGGAAAGGTTTTATGATCGCTTCGATTTTTGTCATCTCCCTCCACCTCTCTTTTGAATTTGGATTAACGCCTCTTCCCCCGATGACCGCCGGCCTTATACCAAGTTGCGTTCAAGATTGAAGTAATGGATTACATTCTAGCGGCTTTTTGCAAAGTGCAAACGTGTAACTCCCGGCAGGGGAAAATACCATAAATGTGCCGGACTCCACTACTTCTCTTTTCCGGATTGGCGACACTGTTACAAAAATGGCCGCGCAAGGAGCATTAGCCCTTTCCGGTGCAAATACCGGACAAGGGAACTGAACAAAATTGTCAGGGCAGGACGCCCGCCATTACCATAAAGTACATAATTGTTGCAATATTTTTGGAACTCCAGGGGCCATGGAACGAAAATGTCTTTTACATCAACAACTTGATTTGAAACCCTCTCCGGGTACGCAGCTTGCTCCTGACTCCACGTTTAAACCCGATATCATTTCTGCACAGTTTCAATCAACCAGGAAAGGCATGTGCGCTATGGCTTTGAAGTTACGCAAGACTGCAGGTCTGCTGACATTGGTTATGACAATGACATTTTTGACGCTCTGGATATGGACAAGCCCGGCGCTGGCGGCGGAGGCGGAGGTGCTCAATCCGGCAGACACCGCCTGGGTGCTCGTATCGGCGGCCCTCGTCATGTTAATGCTGCCGGGCCTTGCCATTTTTTACGGGGGCATGGTGCAGCGCAAAAATGTACTCAGCTCTCTCATGCACTCATTTGTCGCACTCGGCGTTCTGGGACTGCTGTGGCTTGTTATGGGATATTCGCTTTCGTTCAGCGGGGGCAACTGGTTTATCGGGGACCTCAGCCAGTTCATGCTCATGGGTACGACCATCGATTCGCTCAAGGGCACAATCCCGACATACGCATTCGTCATGTTTCAGGGAATGTTCGCCATAATCACACCGGCCTTGATCAGCGGCGCCGTAGCCGAGCGGATGACGTTCAAGTCCTACCTGGCCTTCCTCATACTCTGGTCCCTTATTGTCTACTATCCGCTGGCCCACTGGGTATGGGGAGGGGGCTGGTTCCAATCCATGGGCGGCCTCGATTTCGCGGGCGGCCTGGTCGTGCATCTCTCAGCCGGGATTTCGGCCCTTGCAATCGCCTTCGTGCTTGGAAAGCGCATCGGATTTCCCAGCGAAATGTTCGTCCCGCATAATCTCACAATGACACTGCTGGGCGCCGGGCTGCTCTGGTTCGGCTGGTTCGGCTTCAACGCCGGCAGCGCGCTGGCGGCAAACGCAACGGCAGCCCTCGCCTTCACGGCCACGATGACGGCCGCGGCCGCCGGGTCCTGTTCGTGGATGGCTATGGAATGGCTGATCGTAAAAAAGCCGAGCGCGCTTGGATTTGCTTCCGGAATCATCGCCGGGCTTGGCGCGGTGACCCCGGCTTCCGGGTTTGTAAGCCCGGGATGCGCGATGATCATCGGACTTGTCGCCGGGGCGATCTGCTTTTTCGGGGTCCGGATGAAATTCAGACTCGGTTACGACGACTCCCTGGACGTTGTCGGGGTCCACGGGGTCGGCGGCGCGTGGGGAACGCTGGCAACGGGTCTTTTCGCCACAGCAGGCGCCGCCGGCCTGACGGCGGGCAACCCGAAGCAGTTGGCAACACAGGCGATCGGAGTTATTGCAGTAGCTCTTTACTGCCTGATAGCCACTTTCCTGATCGCCTACCTTCTCCAAAAGACGATCGGTTTGAGAGTGGGCATCGATGAAGAATTCGCGGGTCTTGACAAAGAAATCCACGGGGAGGTCGGCTACAGCATCTAAACTGTTCTTATCTTGTCCCCAGGCGCTTTCACATTTGCGAGACTATGACCGCACGGGCCGGTCATATCAAAAAACATAAAGGAGCAAAGCGATGAGCGGCAGGTCGAAAAAGTTGGCGGACCGCCTGAATTCATTTAACGAGCAAGTGATCTCATTTGTCGAGAGCTGCACGGAAGCCGACTGGCCAAAGATCGGCGCGGAGCAGTGGCCGGTCGGGGTGACTGCTCGCCACATTGGAGCAAATCACTACTCTGCGGTAGCAGGGGCGAAGAAGATCCTCAAAGGTGAGAAGTTCCCGGAGATGACGATGGAACAGATAACCGAAAACGCCAACCGTCACGCCAGGGAACACGCCGAATGCACGAAATCCGAGGTGTTGGATATCCTTCGGCGCGAGGGCCGCAAGGTCGTAGAGTTCGCAGGCGGCCTTGAAGATTCGCAACTTGATAAAGCCGGCTATCTTCCTGCTTTGGGCGGCAACCTGACAGTGGAGCAGTTCCTCGAAACCGTTATACTGCAAACTGCGAACGAGCATTTCCAAAGCATGAAGGCGGCCACAAATCCCGCCAAAGGGCCGCAGAGCGCCCAATGAAGGAGCGCAAAGGCCCCACTACACCGATTTTGCCGCTCTGCCTCCCCGCCAGGGATCAAACCGTCTGAGAGTCCCGTCAACACCGCAGGATGAGTATTTGCGCCGGGACATTCTCATCTGAGAGGGACTTGCAAAGTGCAAATCAGGCTTTAACATCCTACTGTAAATGTAGACCTGTGAGTTGCAAGGAGCGGAAGCCGGGCAGGACCGCCGGGAGAGCAAGGCAGGGCGGTCGATGAAGGAGATGCGGATGAAATTTGGCTTTGCAGTTTTGTTAGTCATATTAGCCTGTCTGCCGTGTCCGGGATTGGGTCAAGCCGTTTGGGCTCCAGCGGGCTATTCCAGGCCGAGCGATAAAGAACTCGGCAAGACCCTGACGCCGCTTCAGTACAGGGTGACGCGCAAGAACGCCACCGAGCCCGCTTTCAGGAACAAATACTGGGACAACGATAAAGAGGGCATTTACGTAGATATCGTTTCCGGCGAGCCTCTTTTCAGCTCTTTGGACAAATTTCGTTCCGGCACCGGACGGCCGAGCTTCACCAGACCGCTCGAACCCGATAATATCGTTGAAAAACGGGTCCGCGGCCCGTTTTTTTTCATAAAACGCACCGAGGTCAGGAGCAGCCTTGGCGACTCGCACCTGGGGTACGTATTCAAAGACGGTCCGCAGCCGACCGGGTTGCGCTACAGTGTGAACTCCGCCGCGCTGAGGTTCATTCCGAAAGAAGATTTGCAGAAAGAAGGCTACGGAATGTATTCACGTCTCTTTTCGTGTGATGAACGCAACGGGACCTGCTGAGGGGCGGCGAGGCGCCGCGGCCGGGAACTTTCCAGGCGGAATTGACAGGATTGAAACCCTCAAACCCCCAATCCGGCAGTGCTGAGGATTGAAACAAAATACGGCCCACTGATATTGCACCAAATTGCGTTCAAGAGAGCATTAAAAGCGTTTAAAAACGGGGGGAGCCGCTGTCCCCCCAAACCCCCACGCCCCCATCGCCGCTCTCCATGTCCGGGCCACCATCCGGCTCACGGTGGCGCTGCGGCGGCGGCCTTCGGCCGATCTCGACGCCCCGCGAGGCGCCGGCGCCCGGCCACACGCGCTTGCGCGTGTGCGCCTGGCGGAGCCCGGAGATCGAGGGGAATTGTTCCCCCGCTCTTTTACGTTACCACAATCCTGAACGCATCTCCGTATTACAGGTCAAAGAGGCGCGGCAAATCAACAGTCGCCGCCCCTTCTGAGAGCTTGCCCGGGTACACCATCGGGTATCGGAAATCCGATATCCTGCACACATTATGAAAAAATCCGAAAACCACGCCAAAATGCGCCATTTCATATCACATTGGGGTAATGATTGAGCCTGGCGGAAATATCGAATAACTTATAACGCTTCACACCGGCGGAGTTAAATTGAAGGGTGGTTTTCAATGAGAATAGCGGCCATCGTAAATCCGGTTTCCGGATGGAAAACAGCCCGAAAGAAGTGGCCTCAACTGATGTATGCCCTGGGTCCGGGCGCAGCAGGAGTTGAGACTTTCTGGAGCGAGTACCCCGGCCATGCCGAACTGCTTGCCGCTGTGGCGAGGCGCGCCGGATTCGACCGTGTCATTGCCGTGGGTGGAGACGGCACGCTCTTTGAGGTTTTGAACGGATTGTGGCGGGAGGCGAAGGGGGAATTGCCAAGTGTCGGCATGGTCCCGTTAGGTACAGGGTGTGACTACATCCGCAACTTCGAAGTTGGCGGGAGCCCGGTCGAGAGGCTTCGGGCCGCGGCGGGTGCTTCCACAATCAGGGTCAGCCTGGGCCGCTCCCGCGTTCAAAACACCCAGGGAGAGCGCGAAAGGGTTTTTGCAATGATTCTGGGATTGGGGTTGGATGCGCAGGTCATTCGCCGGTTCCGGACCGGGCAATTTGGGCGCCTGGGTTGGCCCGCGTACGCCATGAGCGCTCTAAGAGCTTTTCGCGGCCGCAATTCGCACGTTCTGAGCGGAAACATAAATGAGCTTTCTTTTCATACCAGGGCCATCTTCTTTGGAACGGCGCTCGGATGCTGTTTTGGAAAACGCATTGTAGTCGCCCCGCACGCATCTCCGGTCAACAGTGAATTCGAGGTGGTTTGGGCAGAGCCTGCCGGATTTTTCAGGTTGCTGTTTCTGGTGTTTCTCGCCTATTTCGGGGCGCATTACAGGCTCCCCCGGGTCAGGACGGCACGCGCAAACAGGATTTGTCTTGACTCATTTCCCCCCGCATGGATTCAGGCCGACGGCGAACCGATCGGAAAGACGCCGGTCCAAATCGACATAATACCCGGGGCATTTTCGTTCGCCGCCACAGGGGTGAGAAAGAGGCCCATTGGGGTCGGTCAATGAGCTTGACTAAGGATCATGCCTTCGTATCCTGGAATATCAGCCGCTTGTTATCCCGGTGGTCGACCAGGTAGATGAGCGTGCCCTTCTCCCTTAGTTCCCGGACCAGATCGGGCATGATGGAGCGATCGATCTCATATATTCTCAGGTATACGATGCGCTTTCCTTCCGGGGCATATTCATAGGAACTCAATATGCTCGCGATACGCCCCTCGTATTTTCGAATCACATCGGCGAGAAGCCTGATGGAACCGGGTGTATCGTCGATCTGGAAAGCGAACTGGATTCCCTTCTTGCCAAGCCCGCTGAGACTGATCAATATCTTGAAAATATCATTTCTGGTGATAACGCCCACCAGCTTGCCGCTGCCGTCCGTTACGGGGACCCCGGAGATATTTTTCTCCATGAGTATTTGGGCCGTCTCTTCAACGGTGTAGTCGTCCGGGACCGTGATGGGGTCCCTGTTCATAATGTCATGGACCTTTATCCTCGAAATAAGGTAGAGCAGCTCGTGAATATCAAGCACAGTGGCGTCGGAAGCCGAAGCGCGCTTCAGGTCGGAATCCGAAACAATTCCCACCAGTTCGCCCTTTTTCAATACGGGAAGCATTCTGATCTTATGCTCCCTCATGATGGACGATGCATGCTGCATGGATTCCTCTTCCTCTATGGTGATAAGGTTCTTGCTCATCCAATTCTTGACCAGCATTCCAACCTCCGAAGCTCTCAAGCGGTTAATCTGCAACGATATCCATCAAGGGAGACTCAACTTATTTTAGCATATATAATGCCTGTGAGAGTATCAGTTTGCAGGACTCCTCTCCAGCTCGATCAAATTTTTTCCATGGGAGCGCAAGTTTCTCCAATTTGAATTGTTTAACGGGTAGAGTGGGAAAACGGGGGAGCCTCTTGCAAAACGTTACGAGGGGACTGGAATGCCAGTACATTGTCAACCAGGTTTTAACAGGGTGAAGGCCAAAATCCGTCTTTCCGGCGCAAGCCGGAATCCAGAGTTTTTTCAGCTGATTAGACTTGCTGGACCCCGACTTTCGTCGGGGTGACGGGTGGTTGCGAAGGGCGATTGCGACGGGTGGTTGCGACGGGCGGTTGCGACGGGCGGTTGCGACGGGTGATTGCGACGGGCGGTTGCGAACATATAGAAACTTTGTTGACATTGCACCAGGCGCAAGCGAGCGAGGAAGCGAGGCGTTCATTTGAGTACGTTGAGCTTTCGAGGGAGCGACAACACCTCAGGCCGGCCCTTGCAGTAGTTTTGCAAGAGGCTCGGGGGATTTGATCACATCGTTTTTTCGGGACTCTCCGGGATTTAGGCCGCACGCGCAAGCGCGTAAGGCCGAGCGTTCGGCGCATGCGGCGGTTGCCCGGCGCCACGCCGGGCGGTGCCGCAGCGCCATCTAAAATAGCCGCGCAGCGGCGAAGGGGGGCGGGGGCATTTGTCCCCCCATCCCCCACGCTTTTTAACATCCTTTGGTACTCACTTGAGCGCAGCTTTGTATTATAAGACGCGGCGCAATACACGGGCGAGCGTCCCGACCCAAAATCAAAACCAGGCAGGGGGTTCCTGATGTCACCGGAAGGCGGGGTCAAAGAAATTGAAGGCGCGCATCCTGCTCAACAGGCGAGTGCGAGCGAGCGGAAAACGAAAAACCTTTACAACAAGATGGAATGGGCCGGCGCCTTCGGCGACATTGGCACACTCATTCCTTTTGTGGTTGCCTATATCACGATAGTAAAGGTAGAGCCCCTGGGGCTCCTTTTCATGTTTGGCATTTGTCTGCTGGCGGCAGGGTTCTACTACAGGACGCCAATCCCGATTCAACCGATGAAGGCGATAGGGGCGGCAGCCATCGCCGGTGGTATAAGCCCGGCCGCTCTTTTCGGGTCGGGAATCACCACGGGGCTTTTCTGGTTGGCGGCAGGCGTTACGGGGGCTATCAGACCTGTTGCCAAGCTTGCGACCAAACCGGTTGTGCGCGGCATTATGCTGGGGCTGGGCCTATCTTTCATGGTGGATGGAATCCGCCGCATGCGGACGGCCCCGGTCCTGGCCGGCATCGCCCTGGTGGTCACCTATGTTCTTCTGACCAACCCCAGGGTCCCCGCAATGTTTGTGCTATTGCTCATCGGAGTCGCGTCCGCCGTTATCATGAATCCTCCAATCCTCGCAGAACTTGCTAAAATTCATATCGGTTTCAAGCTGCCGGTCTTCAGTCTTCCAATGATCACATGGAATGACCTCATTGTGGGAACATTGCTGTTCACGATCCCCCAGATACCGTTAACCCTCGGCAACGCGGTGATTGCAATCGTTGCCGAAAACAACGAACTGTTTCCCGACAGGAAGGTAACCGAGAGGAAGATGGCCGTGTCTCAGGGCATCATGAATCTGGTTTCACCTCTTTTTGGCGGCATTCCCATGTGCCATGGAGCCGGCGGCATGGCCGGCCATGTGCGATTCGGGGCAAAGACGGGAGGGGCCCTGGTTATGCTCGGGGGTCTTCTGGTTTTCATCGCCCTGTTTTTCAGCGACTCCGTCGCGATCATCTTCAAGATTTTTCCCGATGCGATCCTGGGAGTGATACTGTTTTTCGCGGGTTCGGAACTCGCCTTAGTGGTCAGAGACATTGGCGAAAAGAAACCCGATTTCTATGTGATGCTTATCGTAGCCGCTTTCGCAATGTGGAATATGGGCGTGGCCTTCCTGGTGGGGGTAGTTTTGGATAACTCGCTGAGGAGAGGATGGATTAAGGTTTGACGGAAATATCGATAGACTTATGAAATGTCACACCAGGCTGAAAAAAGATGACTGACCCGGCGGGCGGCGGCGGCCCCTTTCCGAAAGGCGAGGGGGACTATGAGCTGATCAGGGCTGTTGGGGCCGGCGATATTCTTGCGTTTGAAACGCTGATCAAAAGGTATCGGGGCCCTGTTTTGAATTTTATTTCCAAGTACACGGGGGACAGATTCGGGGCCGAAGATATCGCACAGGAAGTCTTTTTGAGGGTGTATCGGGCGGCCTCCGGGTTCGAGCGCAGGGGTACGGTGTCGACATGGATTTTCAAAATCGCCTACAACCTGTCGGTAAACGAAATCGTGCGCAGGAGCCGGTTTTGCCCGATAACGGACATCGATGACCGTGGATTTGAGCCGGCGGAGCCAAACGACACCGGTCGCAAAGAGCTTGAACAGGAAGTGATGGAGGCGGTCCGGGGACTTCCCGAAAAGCAGCGGGCCGCTCTGCTTTTGAGGGTGAATGAAGAGCTCTCCTATGCCCAAATAGGCAGTATTCTTTCAACTTCGATTTCCAGCGTGGAGTCCCTGCTCTTCCGCGCCCGTGAGAATCTGAGAAAGATACTTGTCGGACATTCAAAGGAATGAACAGTGGAAAACGATAGATTTAGAAGCAAATTATCGGCATACAAAGACGGGGAATTGGATGGCAGCCTTCGTGAAGAGGTTTCTCTGCATCTGCGAAATTGCGAAGCGTGCCGGAAAGAGCTGGCCGAATTCGAACAGGTCGATTCTCTGGTAAGGGGGCTGCCAAAACTTGAGCCCGGCGAGTCCTTCTTCGTGCAACTCGTCGCCGGGATTTCAGCAAAGGAACAGGGGCATCCCGGTCCTGCACCTTTTTTCAAACGTGTCTTCGCGAAGGTTCTGCAACTGGCCGACTCCATTTTTGAGCTGGCCTCGGGCCATGAAGATAAAAGGACGGCCACCCTGGACGAGTTCGGCGATTTTCCACCCCTTTCAATGAGTCATGCCTATTTCCATGTCATAGGTCAACAAAGATAAGGACATTTCGTATGGCTTCAGGATCTTTTCTGTTTGGTTTTGCGACGGCATTATCCGTTGTTCTGGCCGTCTTTGCGTGTTCGTATTTCTATTTGAAGCACGCCGGGCGGAAGCGATCGAACATCAAGGGGTATCTTGACCTGATTCCCGATCTTAGCTCGGAGCAACGTCAAAAAGTTCAAGATATCCGGGAAACCTTTCTCCCCAGGGTTGAAAAAATCCGCCAGGACTTGTGTCAAAAGAGAATGGCGCTGGCCGGGGCGCTTTTTTCCGAATCAGCCGACAGGTCCATGGTGCATTCGGCCGCAGAAGATATTTTGAAATGCCAATCGGAACTCGAACACGAGGTTATCGAGCATATTTTAGAAGAAAAAGAAATACTTAACGAAAGGCAACGATTGGATTTTTCCCATATTATTCTGCGGCAATTCGCCCAGGGCGGATTAGGAGTACATGATATAAAGGGGCGAAGAAGGTTCTAATCCGGGTCAAAAGCGGAGGACAGCTTTTACGGTATATCCATCCTGACAATCTCTGACCGCTTCGTTTATATCGAGCGCCGAATATTGCCGAATCAGCTTGTCGAAGGGAAATTTACCTTCCCTGTAACACCTGATCATATAAGGAATGAATTGCTGCGGATCGCTGTCGCCCGCAATGCTGTAGAAGACCTCCTGGTTCGGGCCCGGCGATTGGGGGGTGATCCGTTCGTGCGACTGCTCGTTTGAAACGCCCAGCTTGGACATTTTTCCCAAAGGACCCAGAGATTTTACGGCCTGATCGATCACCCGCGAAACGCCCGTTGTCTCGACCGCATTGTCGATGGGGCCGACCAGTTCCCTCAGTCGCAGGCTAATTTCATGCTCCCTGGCATTTATCAGGTGAGTGGCTCCGAGTTCTGCGGCCAGTTCCAGCCGCGAGGCTGCGACATCGACGGCCACGACAGGCGCCGCACCCGCCATGTGGGCCGCCATCAGCGCCGATAAGCCAACGGCCCCCGCGCCGAAGACGGCAAAAGACTCACCGGCCCGGGGCTTCAACTCGTTGAGCACGGTACCGGCCCCTGCCTGCAAGCCGCATCCCAAAGGCGCAAACAGTGCCAGTTCGTCCTCATCTGCGGCATCCACGGGCACCAGATTGCGCTCGCGGGCCACCGCGCGCCAGGCGAACGAGGACTGTCCGAAAAAGCACGAACCTATCGCGGTCCCTTTTGTATCATGGATAGTTGAAGAGCCGTCGGGTCTTGCACCGCCAAAATTCAGTTCGTCGAAAGCCGTGCAATGGGCTGGATGGCCGGCGATGCAACTGGAGCATTCCCCGCAGGACCCGAACGAAATAACGACCCTGTCGCCGGGGTGAACCCGAACGACTTCGGCGCCGACGCTTTCAACGATCCCCGCGCCTTCATGTCCGAACACGGCCGGGAAATCCAGGCCGAAAATTCCGTCGCGGGCGGCTATATCGGTATGGCAAACACCGCATGCCACAATGCGCACGAGCGCTTCATCCCGCCTTGGGCCATCGAGAAGGACATCCCGGAATACGAAGCGGGCGCCGGGGTTGGGCGCCACGACGGCACGGGTGCGGATCGTCATGGAGGTATCCTTCCTGTTGTGACAGGTAATTCCGTATATGGCTGTTCATAACCTAAGTTCGTTGGTCCATCGCGGCAATCGGGGATGTCGGGGATGTCCCATCCATTGTCTGGAAAGTCTTGCCTCATCTCTTAACAATTGGTATTTATCCTTATGTATCCCGGGTCTTAAATTCACCGGCGGAGTGGAGGCACATGAAGTTCGAAGGCACCGAGCGTTATTATCTTGGCCCTGAACTTGGCGAGATCGTAAATATTTCCATCTCGATGGAAAAACCTCTGCTCCTGATGGGTGAAGCGGGAACCGGGAAGACGCAGCTTGCTTTCGAAATCGCCCGCGCGTTTGGCATCAACATGGAGGAAGCCCGCTGCAAGTCCACATTCAAAGGCGAAGAACTGTGCTATGTTTACGATACAGTGCTGAGGCTCAACGATTCCCGGTTCGGAAGCGGAGAATCGGGCCGCAACGTTAACGACATCTGGGATTACCTTCGCTTTGGACCGATTGGCAGAGCGTTTCTTGCCGAGGACAGAAGGGTGTTGCTGCTCGATGAGATCGATAAGACCGATTCGGACACCCAGGACAACCTCCTGGACGTCCTCGAGGATGGTTCCTTTATCATTCGGGAGATCAATCATAAAGTGGCGGCGCTGCATAAGCCCATAATAGTCATTACGAGCAACGCCAAACGAGAGCTGTCCGATCCCTTTCTGCGCCGCTGTTTCTGCCACTACATCCCCTTCCCGGGCCCCGAAGAGATCTCTATTATCGTGCGACTGCATTTTCCCGATATCCCCGAACAGCTCCTCGAAGCATGTCTTGGGCAATTTTACCGCCTGCGGGAACAGGGGTTCGAAAAGCCGCCCGCCACCGCTGAACTGCTCGACTGGATCGGCGCCATCCGCTCGAGCGGTGAGAACGGACCCGGCGCGGGCAAGGCGGTCCGGCATATCGGAACACTTCTAAAACGTTCCCGGGATTTATTGAAATTCAAAGGCGTAAACCAAAAGACTCAATTTCGATGAGCTATCCGGCGGAAAAGGTCCCGATTCGGATTGCAGGCGCCGCCGAAGGTTTGAGTGCCCATCCCGGCTGCGGTCCCACCGCAAGGGTTCACTGATGCTCTCATTCATCCAACAGTTGCGCGAGGCTGAAATCCCTATAAGCGTCCGATATATTTTGGAGTTTTATCAGGGACTCCAAGAAGGGCTGGCGCCGGACCTTGACCGGCTCTTTTTGCTGGCCCGCCTTGTTTTTGTCAAGAAAGTCGAGCACTACGACGCCTTCGAGCGCGTTTTTGCACGCTTCTTTCTTGGAAAAGACTCATGGCAAATACCCGACTGGGAAGAGGCTTTTGCGGGCAAGCCTTTCCAGGAGTGGCTGCGCGAGAGGCTCGAAGGAGTCGTTTCTGCCGAGGAGCTGCGCACATACGGGATCGAGGAACTGCTGAGGCGGTTCTGGGAAACGCTTTTGGAGCAAACAGACCCGCACGACGGAGGGCACACCTGGATCGGGACCGGGGGACGGTCCCCCTTCGGCCACTCGGGGCAGGTTGGGGGAGGGATGCGCGTCTATGGAAGGGGTCTTCACGGCACGGCTCAGAAGGTGATCGATAGAAGGAGCTACATCAATTACAGCGACAGATCCCCTCTGGCCATGGAAAATGTGAGCCACATTCTGGCTTTGCTCAAGAACCTTAAGCGTGCAGGACCGGAAACCGAACTGGATATCGATGAGACGATAGCCCGAACCGCAAAGAACGGAGGCGAGATCGAACTGGTATTTGCCAGGGAGTTTCGGGATCGGCTGAAGTTGATAGTCCTGCTGGACAACGGCGGTTATTCGATGATCCCCTACTTCGACCTTGTGAAGACGGTGTTTGGAAAAATCCGGGACCATTTCAAGGACCTCAAGTACTATTATTTTCACAACTGCCTCTACGGGGCCGTTTACCAGGACCTGTCGCGAACGCGGGCGATTCCGTGGCAAGCCTTTGTCAGCCAGGGAAGTGACACGCACCTTATAATAATTGGTGACGCCAATATGGCGCCGTTCGAGTTGATGGCCGCCAACGGCTCGCTCTACGTTCAGGCCGACGATAGAAGACCCGGCCGTGAATGGCTCAAAGAGCTAAGGGCGGCGTTTCCGGCAAGTGTCTGGCTCAATCCCATCCCAAAAGAGCGTTGGCCGCAGCAAAGCGTCACGATCAACCGGATTGCCCGCATTTTTCCGATGGAAGATTTGACTCTGGCCGGCATCAGGAACGCGGTTCAGATACTGGGCCGGACTGGATAGCTTTCGCAAGGCGATGTCCAACGTTTTTGTCCGGCCCACAGAGATTTCCCTCTCAAAAGGAGCATCCGATGGCCAAAATCACCGGCGGCCGCCTCGTGGCAAAATTCGCGAAAGCCGAAGGGATCGGCGCGATCTTCACCCTGTGCGGCGGGCACGTCATGGACATCTACACCGGATGCGCCGAGGAGGGAATACGGATAATCGACGTCAGGCACGAACAGAGCGCAGCCCATGCGGCCGATGCCTGGACCCGGCTCACTGGTTTTCCCGGCATTGCGGTAGTAACAGCCGGGCCGGGGGTGACCGATGCGGTTACCGGAATTGCAAACGCCTTCCGGGCACAGGTCCCGATGCTTCTGATCGGAGGACAGACGCCTCTTGGGAATCTGCTCAAGGGAGGGTTGCAGGAATTGAATCATGTGGAAATAATGAAGCCCATCACCAAGTTTTCTGCGACGGTCCTGGAAACCGAACGTATCGCCGAGTACATGGCCATCGCGCTTCGACATGCGTACAGCGGCCGTCCGGGACCATCATTTCTTGAAATCCCCAGCGATGTGCTCGACAGGGAATTCGAGGAGACCGATGTGCAAATTCCAACCGGGTACAGGGCAAAGGGCGCAACGCATCCCGATTCAAGGGATATAGAGATGGCCGCCGAACTGCTCGAGAGCGCCGATAGACCCGCCATTGTCGCCGGGACGCAGGTGTGGCACTGCCGGGCGGTTGAAGCTCTGAATGCGCTGGTTGAAAAGACGCAAATTCCAATATATCTGAACGGCGCGGCAAGGGGCGCTGTGGCGGCGGATTCGCGGTTACTGTTCAGCAGATCGCGGCGGCATGCGCTCTACCGGGCAGACGTAGTCGTCATTGTCGGGACGCCTTTTGATTTCCGGCTTGGCTATGGGGACCGCATAGCCAGTGGAGCCAAGATCATCCAGATTGACCTGGATTATTGCGAACTGGGTCATAACCGGTCCGTTGACGTCCCAATCAATGCGGACATCGCTTCGGTGCTCGAGGATCTAACAGGGGCCGTTCGCAAAGTCGATCACGACGCATGGCGCCGGGAACTTCGGGAGAAGGAAAATGAGATTCTCGAGCAGGAAATGGAATTTCTAACCTCCGATCAAACCCCCATTCATCCCTTGAGGCTTGCTCGTGAGATAAACGATTTTTTGGGCGATGATTCCATTTTCATTGCGGATGGAGGGGATGTAGTCACCATTTCGGCAAACGTGATCAGGACGCGAAAGCCGGGCAAATGGCTCGACCCCGGTCCCCTGGGTACGCTTGGAGTCGGCACGCCCTTTGCCATTGCGGCCAAAACGGCCTTTCCCGCAACTGAGGTAGTCGTCCTTTTTGGCGATGGGGCCTTCGGATGTACCGGGTTTGATTATGATACGCTCATCCGCCATAATTTGCCCTGTGTCGGAATTGTGGCAAACAACGCCGCCTGGAACCAGGTGCGGTTCGTTCAACTCGCAAGGTATGGCCCTGAGCGAGCAGGGCTGGCAAGCGTCTTGACTCCATTGAGATATGACCGGGTAGTCGAGGCCATGGGCGGGTACGGAGAACATGTCGTCGAAGCCTCCGAAATTCGTCCGGCCTTGGAGCGAGCCGGATCTTCCGGCAAGCCGGCCTGCGTGAATGTGGTTGTGGACAGGAATGTTTTCAGCGCAAGCACGAGGAGAATGTCTATCTATGGTTGAAATGGAGAAAGGATTGAGAAGAAAAGCGCCTTCTTCAACCGGGCCCCACCGCTTCGAAATGGATCGGTGGATAAGCTGCGCACCGTTCGAGCGGCTTTTGAATATGACTATAGTTGAGGCTTGCGCCGGCAGGGCGACCCTGACCATGCCTTTTTTCATCGACTACGCCCAGGGCGCGGGACTGATGCACGGCGGGGCGCTGGTGAGCCTTGCCGACACGGCGGTCGTCATGGCCATCAAGAGCATAATTGCGCCTATGGCGCATTTCGCCACCATCGAACTCGAATCCCGATTTCTTGCTCCAGTGACAAAAGGCGTTGTGACAGCCAGGGCAGAGGTAGTCAGCCGGGAGCAAAGGCGCCTCGAGGGCAAAGCCACTCTTTACGACGATGATGGAAGAGCGGTCATGGAGTTTCGTTCCACCTTCAAGATTTCAAGAGATAGCCAAATAAAGCCGGTTAATTTCAAATCACAAGACATCACGCCTGGCCCCACTTGAGCTTGGATCTCAAAGTCTCGAAATGATCGACGCCCGGGGCCTTTATGAAGCGCAACGGCGTTACTGCGGCCGTAATGACTACCTGGTCAAGGTCTCGGATCAGGCATCCTATCTGTCCATCGCAGGTCAGGGTTACGTCTGTTGCGGGTTCGGTAATTTCGACCGCGATTGTCACCTCAGCCGGAAAGACGATCGGCCGATTGGTGAGAGTGAAAGAGCAGATCGGGGTCATGACAATGGCCCGGGCGGTCGGGAAAATGATGGGCCCCCCCGCTGATAGGTTGTAAGCGGTCGATCCGGTGGGGGTGCAGATAATGAGGCCGTCACCACGGTAATGAGTGAGAAAACGCCCGTCGATAGTTGCCTGCAGGTCGATTATCCGAGCGAGCGCCCCTTTGTTTATAACGGCGTCGTTGAGCACGCGGTGGCTGAAAATGTCGCTGCCTCCACGCCTTACTGACACCCGCAGCACCATTCGTTCCTCGATCTCGAAATTGCCCGCGAGGATCTTTCCCAGTTCCTCAAAACAATGGTCGGCGCTTATTTCCGTGAGGAAACCGAGGCCTCCCAAATTGATGCCGATGACCGGAATGGATTTTCGTTCTATAAAACGGGCCACGCTCAAGAAGGTCCCGTCTCCGCCAATCACCACAACCGTTTCGACTGCCTCGGGGATATCTATTTTTTCATAAACGCAGCTAACTCCCGAGTTATCGATATTCTCTTTGAGAAAAACTTCTATGTTGCGTTTCTCGAACCATTCTTTAAGTTGATGGGCAAGCCGGGCGGCATCAGCGCGCATGCGTTTATGGATTATTGCGACATGGCGCATCGGGATCCTCCAAAATACTAACGCTCAAGCCTGGACAGTCCGATTGAAGATGAAAAGATTTGTCAAAATCCTCCGGTTGCTCTAACCTAAATTGCCAGCGACCGGTAAGATGCCTATAGGTCCTATTTATGGGCGAGTCAAGTGATTTGCGGCGCGGTTTGGACACAGGATGATTTTGCCGATTGGTTCTTTCCATCTCGCAGAGGTGGCCGATGAATGCTGAGCAGCGATCCGCAATCCCTTCGCAGACGGTCCTGGTGGTGGATGACGACCCGCAAGCCTGTGAAATTATCTCGGATGCTCTGACCGCCAAGGGTCACAGGGTGGAGAGCGTCTATGACGGCATGGAGGCTGTCGAAAGAATCAGGAGAAGCGAATTCTCTATTGTCATCACTGATATGGATATGCCTCGAATGGACGGGATGGAGCTCATCGAGTACATAGCCGGCAACCATGCCGATACCGATATAATAGCTATAACGGGCCATATAATGAGATACACGTACACGGAGGTGGTTGAAGCCGGGGCTGCGGATTTCATAACAAAGCCTTTTTCGATAAACGAACTGGAGGCCAAACTCAACAGGCTGGTCCGGGAGAGGAGTCTGAGGGAGCAACTCGCAAAATTGGCAGTCCGCGACCCCCTGACCGCTCTTCAGAACCGCCGTTCCTTCGAGGAAAGTGCGCGAAAGGAAGCTATCCGCTCAATTCGCTACCAGCACACTCTCTTTTTGTTCTTCATGGACGTGGATAATTTCAAGAGCTACAACGATCTCTATGGCCATCAGGCAGGCGACGCCCTGCTCATCGAGACGGCGAATCTTTTGTCGAATTCGATACGGGAAACCATTGACAGTGTCTACCGCTTCGGGGGCGACGAGTTCGTCATGCTGCTGCCGCATCTGCCGGCCGCCCAGGCCCTGAGTGTCGCCGAGCGCATTTGCGGCAAGTTCGACCTTTTTAAATTCGAACCGACCAGCCTTTCAATCGGGATCGCCAGGTTCATCGAAAAGTCCACCTCAATCGAGCAGGACATTCAAGACATGCTGCAGCGGGCCGACTCGGCCCTGTACGGCGCCAAAAAAGGCCCCGGCAAAAACCGGGTTTTTGTCGATGAAGGGTCGCTCTAACCTGCAGGCGGGGACCGTATAAAAATTAATCCGCCTAAAATCTGCTTAAATTAAACTTGACACCCTATAGTAGGTACTTTATATAGGGCTGGACCGTGGAGCACAAAGGAGTTTCACGGTAAGCGACGAAAATTGTTGGACTTAGTTGGCGTCACCCGCCCAAATCTGTTGTGATTGGATTGCAGTGCAGATTGAGACGGTGGCATTTTTTGGGGTTAACTCATTTGCGAGACCACTTTATGATGTGGCATTAGGTCCGCCCTGAACTCTGGAAGAGTTGAGTCCATCATCGGATGGCTAAAGACGTGAACGCCCAGCAGCGTCTTTAGAAGTGCTCGCGGTAGCATCTCCGGCAAAGGGCGGCAAATAGTATTTCAGTATTTGCACTGGGGACTCTAGGTTCTCACGAGGGGAGGTGACTGCCATGGGCAAACCTGAATTCGGTTTTGGGGTCCATTTGATCATGGACGGCTACGGCTGTGACCGTGCGGCGTTGCAAGACATCAATCTGATCTATAATTTCCTCGAAAACTACCCTTCTCGAATGGATATGACCAAAATCATGCCCCCTTACGTTTTCCGGTATTCAGGAGCGGTTCCGGAAGACTGGGGAGTATCCGGTTTTGTGCTGATTGCGGAAAGCCATATCAGCATTCATACATTTCCGGATAAACATTATCTGAGCATTGACATGTTTTCGTGCAAACCTTTCGATACCGACCTGGCGGTCGAAACGATAAAGAGTTACTTTAAAATCCAGAAATATGAGATCAAAGTTCTGGACAGGGGGCAGGAATTTCCGAACACGATACGTGAATCCGCCCAGGTGGTGCGGATGGACCGGATGCTGAAACAGCGTTCGAGATAAAAGATATTTCTGTGATCGATACAAAACGGATGGGGTACAGGTTCTGAGCTGGACCCCATTTTTCGTTCTCAGGGGCTCCAAGTCAGTATAATGATAGATGCGCTAATCGCGGTACAGGAGCAGCAGGCCGCCGTAGGAATCGACCCGGCGGTCTCTCAGGAAGGGCCAGTTGCGCCGGACCACCTGGGTCCTCGACATGTCGATTTGCGCCGTAAGCACTTCTTCCGCGTCATGGCCTGCCCTTGCCATGAATTCGCCCTGAGGGCCGATAATGAAACTGTTGCCCCAGAAGATCAGCCCCTGGCCGGCGGTCCCGGAAGCGGGTTCGAACCCGACCCGGTTTGCGCAGATCCCCGGCAGCCCATTGGCAATTGCGTGGGACCTCTGAATGGTAGTCCATGCATCCAGCATCAGGTTTCGCTCCACGTCGGACTCGCCCGGTGTCCAGCCGATAGCCGTCGGATACAAGAGCAGCTCCGCCCCCGAAAGAGCCATCAGCCGCGCAGCCTCCGGGTACCACTGGTCCCAGCAGACCAATACTCCGAGCCTGCCCACCGAGGTCGCAATGGGACGAAACCCCAGGTCGCCCGGAGCGAAGTAGTACTTTTCATAATAGCCCGGATCGTCGGGGATGTGCATCTTGCGGTACTTGCCCGCTACCGCGCCGTCCTTCTCGAGGACCACTGCCGTATTGTGATACAAACCAGCGGCCCGCCGCTCGAAGATGGACGCCACGATCACCACGCTCAACTCCCTGGCCAGGGAGCCCAACCCCTGACTGGCAGGGCCGGGAATCGGCTCAGCCAGATCAAAGTAAGCGGGGTCCTCGGTCTGGCAAAAATAAGGCCCAAGGTGCAACTCCTGGAGCAGGACCAGTTCGGCCCCCCTCAAAACGGCTTCCCGAATGCCTGCCGCACTTTTTTCCATATTGGCGTCTCTGTCCGCCGTGCAACTCTGCTGGACGAGCCCCACAATGAGTTTTTTCATTCGAGGACTCCTTTGGGTATCTGCATGGTGATGCAATGGAGCGACCCGCTGCCGGTTAGAAGCGGAAGGCAATAGACGCCGCTCACCAAGCGCCCGGGAAAAGCCCGCCCGATTACCTCTATTGCCGCGCGATCCTTTTGGGTCCCATACATCGGAACAAGCACCGCTCCATTTATCACGAAAAAGTTCGCATAGTTTGCCGGAAGCCTCCGGCCCTGTTCATCGTGGGCAGCTTCGGGCCAGGGTAGCGCCAGCAGCCGGTAGGGGCGGCCCTCGGGGGTCCGGAAGCACCTGAGTTCCCCGGCCATTTTTTCCAACGGCCCGTAATGCCGGTCCGCAGGATCGTCACATGCCGTGTAGATGATGGTGTCATCCGGGCAGAACCGTGCCAGAGTGTCCACATGCGCATCGGTATCGTCGCCGGCCAGATGGCCGTTGTCGATCCAAAGGACCCGTTGGGCGCCCAGCACTCGACGCAGAAAGTCCTCAATGCCGCTGCGAGACAGGTGCGGATTGCGGTTGGCGCTGAGCAGACAGGTGGAGGTCGTGAGAATGGTTCCCCGCCCGTCGCTATCGATGCTCCCGCCTTCAAGAATGAATCCCGTTGTCTCGAGCGGCGCTTTGCCGAAGACGCCGCACCCGGCAAGCTTTCGGTTTATCTGATTGTCGAGGCCGGAAGGGAACTTGAGTCCCCAACCGTTGAAGCCAAAATCCAGCATTACCGGTCTCTCGCCCTCGAAGACAGTTACAGGACCAAAATCTCTCGCCCAGGTATCATTGGTTTCGACCCCGCAGAGCCGGACCCGGTCAAGAGGCAACCCCGCATCGGCCATGGCCTGCCCGGCTTCCTCGATATCGGGCGCCACCATCAGCAGCCGCTCGAAACGGGTAATTTGTCGAGCGATATCGATTGTGACATGCTGCACCGCATGGAGACCGACCCAATCGGTCCCTTCGTGGGGCCATGCCATGAGCACGCCGTCCTGCTCTTCCCACTCTGCGGGTAACCTGCGTATCGTCTCGATCACCCAAACACCCTCGCCCGACAGGCTGCCGAGCGCACTACCGGCATTGATTGCCGGGAAAAAATTCGACTGAGTCCGATGCCAATCTGTTATAAGACCATAATCATCGACTATTATCAAGGCGGGGTTTTCTCGTATCCTAAATTTTCATGGACAAGCAATGCCCTGTTTGTTAGACTAATACGTTAAGATAGAATTCGAGCAGGGCACAGCATCGATTTGTCTTTGAAGTTACTCACCTGAAAGAGAGTGATCTGCAATTGGGAGAACAGTCAGCCAAAGGAATCCAGAATTGGCTCCGAATGTGCTTCCGACGGCTTGCCGGTGTTGAAAGCGCCGACGACGTCGAAAAAGAGATACAGCAGATAATTGACGAAGGGGAACAGCGCGGACTGATCTCCGAGGACGAAGGGGAAATGATCCAGGGGATCTTTTCCTTTCGCGACACGATAGCAAGAGAGATCATGGTGCCGCGCACCGATACGGTTTATGCCGAGGCTGAGACCAAGCTCTCGGAAATGATCAGAATAATAATAGAGAGCGGACACTCCAGGATTCCGATCTACCAGGATAATATCGACAACATAGTCGGGACACTGCACGCCAAGGATCTGCTTCGATTCTGGGGCGCCGGCGATATGGCGATCCGCGATATAATTCGTCCTCCATATTTCATCCCCGAGACCAAAAAAATCAGCGAAGTTCTCAAAGATTTGAGAGACAATAAGTCTCATATGGCCATTGTTATTGACGAATATGGCGGGACTGCCGGCATTCTCACGCTGGAGGACATAATAGAGGAGATTATCGGCGAGGTAATGGACGAATACGATGCCGAACAGAAACTTATTTTCGAGCATGAAGATGGCTCCATTAGTGTGAATGCGCGCCTTGACGTCGAAAAACTCGAGGATTTTCTTAAGGTCGACCTGCCGGAAGGCGACTTCGAATCCGTTGGCGGCTTTATTATAAGCCTCATCGGAAAAGTGCCCGAAGTGAACGAAAAACTCATTTACAACGGGATCGAGATCGTTATCGAAGCCGCAACGAGCAGGAAGATAGATCGGGCGCGTATCCGCAAACTTGACCAGGAAGTTCCGGAGGAACCTTCCGGAGAAGAGCATGACTAGTTTCCGTCCGCAAAGGGTCCCTTTCAATCTTCGGGCGGGACAAGAACCTCTCCGTGTCACCCGCGTCTCCCCCTCTCCGCCTCAGCTTGCCTGCGCAGGGAAATGGAAATCATACAGGCCGCCGCTTATTGCTTTCCCCGGCAGACTTGAATCTCCGGCTTGAGCACTATGAGCGCGATATTGCTGTCGATCCTTAGCGGATTATTGCTTTCGGCGGGGTTTCCGAAGCCCGCGATGTTCTATTTTTCCTGGGTGGCTTTGGTGCCGCTGCTTTATGCGACTCAGCGCAAAACGGGAAGCCAGGCGTTTGCGCTCGGTTATATTTGCGGGTTGGCGCATTGTTCAACCTGTCTTTTCTGGATACATCATGCCGTTTATCACTACGGCGGTTTTTCGACCGCCGTTTCCTTCCTGATTTTTTTGCTGCTGTGCTCCATATTGGCTGTATATCCCGCCGTGTTCGCCCTTCTCGCTCAGAAATTCGAGCACCTGCCGCTGCTCTATGTTTTTGGGCTGCCATTCTCATGGGTTGCGCTCGAATGGGCCCGGGCGTTCGCAATGTCGGGATTTCCGTGGGCAAACCTGGGATATACCCAGACGCCGCTAAACCGGCTCATCCAGATCGCCGACATAACCGGAGTCTACGGGTTAAGCTGGCTTGTAGTGCTTGGCAATACCGTCATTTCCGGTTTTATCCGGAACTTTTACCGCAGATCGGGGCCCCTGGTCCTGGCCGTCTGCATCGTTTGCGCTCTGATTTACGGCTCCTGGCGTTGCGAACAGATCCGGGGCTTACAAAACCGGATCGTTGCGCTCAATGTGGGGGTCATCCAGGGAGATATCGCCCAGAGTGAAAAATGGGACCCTGCATTCGAGGCCGAAACGATCGGCACGTACGCCAGACTCAGCGAGGAGTGCGCCAGACATGAACCGGTTCCGGACATTCTCGTGTGGCCCGAATCCGCAATGCCTTTTTTCTACGGCCTGGATGAGAATCAGAGTGCGCGGGTTGACAGTATAGTAAGGCAAACCGGAAAACCGCTGCTTTTCGGAAGCATTGGTGTAATCCGGGTGGAAGGTAAGGCGCGACTGCTCAACAGGGCTTATCTTCTCGATAAGAATGCCGTGATGCTGGGGGCTTATGCCAAGCAGCACCTGGTTCCATTCGGAGAATATGTGCCCTGGTCGAACATACTGTTTTTTGTCCATCATATAGTTGCAGGCTCCGTCGATTTTATTCCCGGAACCAATCCCGGGCCGCTTATGTTCAAAGGCATCCCTCTGGGAGTCCTGATATGCTACGAGGCGATCTTCCCGCAAATTTCCCGTGAAACGGTCAGGAGGGGGGCACAAGTGCTGATCAACATTACCAATGACGCCTGGTACGGCGACACCGGGGGTCCGTATCAGCATCTGCAGATCGCTCGCTGGCGCGCAATCGAGTTTCGGGTCCCACTGGTGCGGGCCGCAAACACCGGAATCAGCGCAATGTTCGATGCCACGGGGCAGCAATGCGGAAGCCTGGCATTGAACACACGCGGTTTTCTGACGTGCGGCGTTCACCCGATGTCTTATCTTTCGTTTTATGCTAAATATGGTGATCTGTTTGCCTGGCTTTGCGTTTTTGCAACATTGTGCGCAATTATATTCAAAATTGTCCGTGAGAGCATTCTTAGGAGGAGGTCCCGATGAACATAGACATTTCAGAGCTGAGAAATTCGCTCAAAGACCTGTCTCAAAAATTCGAAACGCTGGGAGGATATCTTTGACATCGCCGGGAAAGAGGCACGTTCGGCGGAGCTTGAAAAGCTGATGGCCAAACAGGACTTCTGGGAAAACCCGGAGGCCGGTCGCGATGTGTTGAAAGAGCGATCCGAACTCAATGAGATTATCCGG
Source organism: uncultured delta proteobacterium (assembly GCA_963805125.1). GTDB lineage: Bacteria > Desulfobacterota > Syntrophobacteria > Syntrophobacterales > Syntrophobacteraceae > SbD1. The sequence goes on from CAWDTD010000009.1 coordinate 532,929, forward strand.
ACCTGGCGCAATCTTTCAGGTGAGATAGAGGATAACGAACTGCTCTTCGATATGGCGGTCGAGGAGCGGGACGAGAGCAATCTGAAGGAAGTCGAACGCACGCTGAAGGAGCTTCGGAATAAATACAGGGAACTCGAACTGTGGCAGATGATGAGCGATGAAAACGATGACAAGAACGCGATCGTCAGCATCAATGCCGGTGCGGGCGGCACCGAAGCACAGGACTGGACCGGGATGCTGCTCAGGATGTACCTGCGCTGGTGTGAGAGGAAGAGCTTCAAGGTCGAGATGATTGACCTTCTGGAAGGGGAAGAAGCCGGAATAAAAAACGTTACGTTTACCGTTTCGGGTCCCTACGCGTATGGGATGTTGAAGGCCGAGTCAGGCGTCCACAGGCTGGTGAGAATTTCCCCTTTCGACGCCAGCGGCCGCAGGCATACCTCATTTGCCGCCGTGCTGGTTTTTCCCGAGATCGATGACAGAATAGAAGTGGAAATAAAGCAATCCGACCTGAGGGTCGATACCTTCCGGGCCAGCGGGGCCGGCGGCCAGCACGTAAACAAGACGAGCTCGGCAGTGCGCCTGACACACCTGCCTACCGGCATCGTAGTGCAGTGCCAGAATGAGAAGTCGCAGCACCGGAATCGCGATATAGCCCTGAAAATCCTCAAGGCAAGACTCTACGAACGTGAAAGACGCGCGCAGCAGGCAAAAATGCAGGAAACCCATGACAACCTCGATGAAATCGCCTGGGGCAACCAGATCAGGTCCTATGTGATGCAGCCCTACAGGCTGGTGAAGGACCACCGCACCAATTTCGAAAAAGGCAACGTGGAAAGCGTTCTCGACGGCGAACTGGATGACTTCATAGAGACGTATCTGCTGAGCTCGATTACCGCCAAAGAAAGCCCCGCAGGCACTGCTTAGGCTGCGAAGCGATACGGCCGGGACCACGACACCCCGCCCACTCTGGAGTTTTATAAAGAAAAGGCGCCCCGGAAAACGGCGGCGCCTTTGGGCCAGGATTTATGACAATGCTACCTGGCGGTTTGCAAATACCATTGATCCTACCCAATAGCAAGGGTGAATTCCGGGGGGTGGGAAATGAGCGCCTCCGATCCCCAAAGGCATTGCGATAGAAATACTTCACTCACCTCCTCGACCGGCCGTCAGGCATGATGATGGGCCGGCTGCGTTCCGGGGTCCCGACCGCCCTTCCGGTTCCGGCTTGGAACTTTGCTGACCAAAAAAACTTTTGAAAGAAATAAACTCTTTTCAGTCCAGCACCTAAAGCGGTATTATCGGCATATATCCATTCATTATCCATTTATTCCGTAGTCGTTTCTCTGCATGGAAAGAGGAGGTGATGCAGCGTCGAGTGGCGTGCGCTCCGGAGTTTTGACGAGGCATGCCCCGGCAATCGCCGGAATGTCCAAAGAAAAGAAAACCTGGAGCTTATTTGCCTGGTCCGGCCAGGGGAGGCTGTTCGAGGGAAATGCTCGCCGGCGCCCTCGAACACAGGGAATGAACCACACAAACAGAGGGCGATGGCATCGATACATGGCAGGCCGGAATTGATGGTACATGCTTTTCCGGATCCCTATCACTCCCGACAACTGTTATGTTTTTTCTACTATTTTGACATTGTTTCAGCGCTGCTTTTTAGTTCCATCAAATTATTATCACAAGCCTTTTTCCCGTCTGCCGACGCCCCTGCGACCCCGTTGAAATGACGCTAACGATGAGCCAAGCCGGTGATCACTTCGAAAAGGAGAAAAAGATGGAGCCAAAGGATAAATCAACCACGGATTATTGCGAGACCAAGGTCTGCGCCGACGAAGCCCCGTCGGCGCCTATCCGTATGGGTTGGAAAGAGCTGTATTTGAAGGAGGACTGGTGGGCCATCTGGCTCGGGTTGGGCATCGTCGCGGCAGGATCTCTGTTTTTTGCCGGCGGATCGAGCATCAACTGGATCGCTATAGCCCCTGCCCAATGGTCAACTTTTGGCCAGCTCTGGAGTGGTTTCTGCGCGCACCTCGGCCAATATGCCGCCCAGTTCATCCTGTGGGTGGTTATTTTCAGTGTCAGCCTGCGGGCGCTCGGGTTTAAACTGTCCGAATTCCTGCCCTCGTTTGTATTTATTTACGTATTTTCGATCATCATCATTATGATCGGCGCATGGAACCACGCGCATCACTACAATCTGGAACCCCCGCTGGTGGCTTTGATTTTGGGCATGCTGATCGCCAACCTGATCGGATTACCGCGCTGGATGGATGCCGGCTTTCGGGTCGAATACTACGTCAAGACCGGGATCGTGCTGCTCGGGGCAACACTGCCCTTCACTCTGATCGTATGGGCCGGGCCGGTGGCGATCATACAGGCTTCCATCGTTTCTATCACGACGTTTGTAGTGATCTATTTCATCGGTCGAAAGTTTGGGCTGGACAAGCGGTTGTGCGCGACCATGGGCGCCGGCGGCGCGGTGTGCGGGGTGTCCGGATCCATTGCCATCGCCGGGGCTGTGGGAGCCAAAAAGGAGCATGCGCCAATCGCCATCACCATGGTGATCCTGTGGGCCATCGTCATGATATTCTTCCTGCCACTGGTTTCCCGTGCCATGCACCTGTCTACGGGAGTTGCAGGGGCCTGGATCGGGACCTCGGAATTCGCCGATGCGGCGGGCTTTGCCGCTGCCCAGGCCTATGGCAACCTTGCCGGCCACGTAGCCGGGATTGCCGGAACCCAGGAGGCGGCAGTCTGGGGGTTCACGCTGATGAAGGTGGTCGGGCGGGATATCTGGATCGGCATTTGGGCATTCGTCATGGCGTTGATTGCCACTACCAGGTGGGAAGTCAAAGCCGGCTCCAAGCCGGAAGCTGCCGAGATCTGGTGGCGTTTCCCCAAGTTCGTTATCGGCTTCATGGCGGCATCAATCTTCATCACTATCATTGCCAGCCAGTTCTCCTTCTCCGATTACAATAAAATTGTTAAACCCCAGTTGGTTAACCCCATCACAACGCTGCGAACCTGGGCCTTCATCTTCTGCTTTTTCAGCATCGGCCTGACCACCCGCTTCCGGGAATTAGCCAGCACCGGCGCCAAACCCTTTTGGGCCTTCACCGGTGGCGTCGTGGTCAATGTGACGCTGGGCTTCATTCTGTCGGCAATCGTCTTCGGCACGTACTGGTCGCACCTTGCCCACTAGGCAGCTTTCAGCCGCCAATCGGCAGGGGGTTGGCACAACCGCGCCAACCCCCTGCTTTAAAATGATGGAGGTCATGGTGAGCAGCACCGGCAACAAACCACAATGCCTTCAATGCAAACATTTTCGAAACTCTCCGCAATATCTGGAATCCGTATATAAAGGGCTCACTGCGTTGAGTTCCGCTTACGGTTCGGTGCGCAGTGAAGACGGCATATGTGTTCTAAATGACCTCTATATTGCCGCCAACCGACACTGCGATCAGTTCGAGCTACGTCCGTCCCCGCCCGGCTAACGTTTGGAAAACCTCATCATTTTTATGTTATTGTGTATTTGGTCAATCCGCGAACGAAAGATGATATGCAATCGAATCGAGCTTTATCGTAAAGTCCACATTTTCAACATGACAGCAATCCGGAACCTGGATCTGTACGGGAGCGAAGTTGAGAATTCCGTTTATTCCGGCCAGTACGAGCTGATTGGCGACGCTTTGGGCTTCGCCGGGGGGAGTGGCAATAATGCCCACGTGGACTTCCCTCTCTTTTACGACATCTTCCAGTTCGCTGACATGATTTATGACCAGTCCATTGGGGAGCCTTTTGCCCACCTTCTGGGGATCGGTTTCGAAAACCGCCGTGAAGACATACCCGTGCTTTATGAAATTGCCGTGACGCACAAGCGCCGATCCAAGATTGCCAAGTCCCACCATTGCAAGATTCCAGGGGCGGTTTAACCCGAGGATGTCCTTGATCTGGCTGACAAGCTCGTTTACCCGGTATCCCACCCCTCTGACTCCAAATTCACCAAAGTAGGCCAGGTCCTTCCGGATTTGGGCCGGGTTGACTCCGCACTGCTTTGCCAGGCGCTCCGAGGATATGACGTCCACGTCGGTGTCGAACAACTCCTTGAGCGCACGCATGTAGATCGAGAGCCTGACGATTGTCGCCATGGGGATTTTGGCAAATTTCATTTCATAACCTCAGACTCGAATATAAGGGGCAACGCCCATGATATGTGAGTTTATTCACATAAGTCAACCAAAAAAAAGCCTGCCGCACGGATTGATACAGAGGGCAACCGGTAATGCCGCTTGCCCTCTGTTCGAATCCAAATCCAGGGACCTACTTGGGCAGACCTACAAAAGCGCCGATCGCCGAGGAGATCGGGTTGGCATAGATCAGGATCAGTGAGATGACAAGCGCATAAATCGTCAGAGACTCGATCATGGCCAGACCGATCAGCATCGTAACGGTCACCTTTCCGGAGGCCTCGGGATTGCGTGCGATACCCTCAACAGCGCCCCTGACCGCCATGCCCTGGCCTATGCCGCATCCGTGAGCCGCAATGGCTATTGCCAGGCCGGCTGCAATGGCCGAATAGAGGAAGAACTGAACCGCCGAGGATTTCGTGTCGCCGCTGGCGGCGACGGCGTCGGCCGCGAAAGCCGCACAGGAAAAACCGAGGACCAAAAGTGTAGTTAAAAGCCCAACTTTCCTCATGAAACAAACCCTCCTTGTCTTTGGTTGAATAAATAAACGATATGCGAACATGGCCTTCCTTACCAGGTTATCGCCTCTTTAGTGGGCGTGCTCTATTGCGCCGGCAAAGTACATCATCGAAAGCAGGCAGAAAATGAAAGCCTGGATAAAGCCGGTAAAAAGCCCCAGAATCATCATCGGCACGGGCGCAAGGTAGATCCCTGCCAGGAAAAAGAGGATGCCAAGGACCAGTTCTTCACCGAATATGTTTCCGAAAAGACGGATCGACAGGCTCAGGACTCTCGAGAGGTGTCCGACTATTTCGATTGGCAGGATAAGGGGAGTGAGCCACCATACGGGACCCATAAAATGCTTGATGTACTTGATCCCGTGGAATTTGACTCCAAGTATGTGGGTCATTACGACGGCGATCAAAGCACACGCACCCGTGGTATTGAGATTGGCCGTCGGGGAGAAAAACCCGGGAATCACTCCCATGTAGTTGCTGCAAAGGATAAAAAACCCGAGGCTCGCGATCAGTGGAAACATGATGCGGCCTTCCTCGCCGGTGACGCCGATCATGAAATCTTCAACGCCCGTTATTATCAGTTCGAAGAAATTCTGTCCGCCCTCGGGAACCATCTTGATACTGCGGGCGGCAAGGGCGCCCAAGATCACCAGCACCGCTATGACTACCCATGCATACGTAACGTGGGGCTGCAGCAAATAGTCTGTAAAAGTGTGAGGTTGGGCAGGTACATGGATACCCAGCTTTTCGAGTAGAAGGTTTATGAAAAGGATAGGATGTTCCATAAGTTTAACTCTCTCCCTTTTTCATCATAATAAATTCAAATGCCCCAACCAGAACGATGCTCAAAACCATAACCGAAAGGCCGACCAGAAACGCAAAGGGAGTGGCCAATCCGAGATACATGACCAGGAAAATCAGTACAAGGGTGGCCAGGAAACGAAGGTAATAGCTGACAAACAGGCCCGCTTTGCCGGGGAGCCTTCCAGGTCTTTGGAGCGCACGCCTTAGTTGCCACTTGAGAGTCTGGAAACTTATAATGACGATGCCGCCGCCCAGAAGAACGCCCGAGGCGCATTTCCATGAACACCAAACCAGAGCGGCCGCCGTAAATGCCAGCAGCAAAATTGCTGAAGCCAGCTCAATTCGCTGCAGGAGCCTTTCGCTCTCGACAACTTCCCTCACTATGTCTTTCGATCCTTGTCCTCTTCCTGCTGCTGTTTTGCGAACCGATAATAATTAAGGCCGCCCGCGGCTATTCCGATGATCAAAAATATTACTGTCAGATATGGAAAGCTCCCGAGTTTCGAATCCAGGAAAACTCCAATCGCAATACCGATAAAAGGGGCAAAAGCCACCTGAATTCCGATAGTACTGGCCCTTACGGCCTGTATGAACGTTTTCTTGTTCTCTTTTTTCATTGCATTTTCGCCCGAACGTTCAGGGGCGTCCTACCACACAAGCCCTTTTCAGTCAAACCTTTTTCTATCGATCCGATGTACGCTGTTGCCCGACAACCTTCAGAGCATCGAATGCAGCCTGGATCGTGCGGTCCAGGTCGTCTTTTTCATGAGCCGCGCTCACAAAGAAGGCTTCGAACTGGGAGGGGGCAAGGTAGACGCCTCTTTTAAGCATTTCACGGAAGAAGATGCCATAAGCTTCGGTATCGGATTTGGCCGCGCTTTCCAGATCGACAACCGGTCCTTTGGTAAAGAATCCGCACCCAAGGGAGGCTATTCTGTTGAGCGTCACGGCAACACCGGCCGACCTGGCCGCTTGCTCCAGCCCCGCGCACAGATACGTGTTTGTTTTCTCAATTTCTTCGTAAATCCCGCTGCTGCTGCTGAGCACGTTGAGCATCGACAACCCGGCGCTCATGGCCAGCGGGTTCCCGGAAAGAGTTCCCGCCTGGTAAACGTCACCGCAAGGGGCTACATGCTCCATTATCTTTTTTTTCCCTCCATACGCGCCCACCGGAAGGCCGCCGCCAATAATTTTCCCAAGGCAGGTAAGATCCGGCATGACCCCGAAACGCTGCTGTGCGCCGCCGGGAGCCAGCCTGAAACCGGTGATCACTTCATCAAAAATAAGAAGCGACTCCTGTTGGGTGCAAATCCGCCTCAGCCCCTCGAGATATCCGGCCCCGGGCAGAACGACCCCCATGTTTGCCGCCACAGGCTCGACGATAATCGCGGCAACCTCTGTGCCTGTGCTCTCCATTACCTGACGCACCGCCTCCAGGTCATTGTACGGCAGCGAGATCGTGTGCTGGACGATTTCCTCGGGGACGCCGGGAGTTCCCGGGATACCGAAGGTCATAAGGCCTGAGCCGGACTTTACGAGCAGCGAGTCTGCATGTCCGTGATAACAGCCGTTGAATTTTATTATCTTTTTTCGGCCAGTATATCCCCGCGCAAGCCTGATCGCACTCATGGCCGCCTCGGTCCCCGAATTTACCATCCTGACCATCTCTATGGACGGGACCATCTCCACCACTTTGCGGGCCATCTCGATTTCAAGTCGTGTTGGAATCCCGTAGGAAGTGCCCCTGTCGACAACCTTTCTCAGGGCCGCCACAACCTCAGGATGCGAATGGCCAAGGATAAGCGGCCCCCACGATCCCACGTAGTCGATATAGACGTTGCCGTCTTCGTCGGTGATCCGGCACCCTTTTGCCTTTTTTATAAACAGAGGTTCGAAGCCCACCGCCCTGCCCGAACGGACCGGACTGTTCACGCCTCCGGGTATCAATTTGCAGGCTTCCCTGTAGAGCTTGTTCGAGATATTCCAGTTCATAGGCCCTCACTCACTTTCCAGCAGCGCAATGTCGTAATTTTCGAGGTGGAGATTGTGGTCCGATTTGACCGAGACAAGAGCGTGCATTCTTTCCTCGACCCGTTCGAGGGCCGCCCGTTCTTCGTCGCAAAACATGGCGGCAACTTCGGGATGGGCCATAACAAGGACTTTGCTGCCGTAAAAATCCTTCCTCTGCCGCTCCAGGTCCCTGAGAACTTCATAACATATGGTCTGCTTGGACTTGAGGTGTCCTTCACCATCGCAGTAAGAGCAGGGCTCGCACAGCACATGTCCAATGCTTTCCTTGGTGCGCTTTCTCGTCATCTCGATCAGGCCCAGATCGGACATGCGCAGAATGTTGGACTTGCTCTTATCCTTGTAGGTGGCGTCGCGCAGGGCGTTCCAGATCTTCTCCCGGTTGGCTTCTTTCTCCATATCGATAAAGTCGATGATAATGATCCCGCCCAGGTTTCGAAGCCTCAACTGGTAAGCGATCTCTTTTACGGCTTCCAGGTTCGTCTTCAGAATTGTCTCTTCCGGGTTGCGTTTACCCACATATCTGCCCGTGTTTACGTCTATGGCCGTAAGCGCCTCGGTAGATTCTATCACGATATATCCGCCGGATTTGAGCCAGATTTTCTTGCTCAATGCCCTCTGGATTTCCATTTCGATGCCATAGGCGTCGAAAATCGGCTCATCGCCTTCGTATAGTTCCACCTCATTTTGCAGTGAGGGCATGAAGGTCTCGGTAAAATTCAGAATTTTTCGGTACTCGGCCTCGGAGTCGATTACGAGCCGGTCGACTTCCTTGGTGAAAAGATCGCGAACCGCACGCAGGGTTATGTCCAGCTCCTGATAGATCACGGAAGGCACGGAAGCGTTTTCGGACCTGCGCTGAATCGTTTGCCAAAGTTTAGCCACAAAATCGGACTCCGACTGGAGCTTCTCTCTTTCGGCGCCCTCGGCGGCGGTGCGAACGATGAAACCGAGGTAAGGCGGTTTTATTTCGCACATCAACTCGCGGAGGCGCTTTCGCTCGGTTTCGTCCTCGATTCTGCGGGAAACCCCCACGCGGTCCATCGTGGGCATGAAAACGAGGTTTCTGCCGGGCAGGGTAATATGAGTCGTTATCCTGGCCCCCTTGCTCCCGATGGGCTCCTTGGCCACTTGCACCAGGATGTCCTGTCCCTCCTGAAGCCTGTCCTCTATGGGAACGCCGTTATAGGCGCCGCGAAACTCCGGTTCACCATATTCGCACCCGGCATTCTCAATAACCGTGCCGGGTTGAGCCTCTGCGGCCTGGTGTTCGCACGATGAGACAAAAAGCTGTTCGATCTCGCTCATGGGCCGATAAATATCGCTGACATACAAAAACGCCGCCTTATCGAGACCAATGTCCACAAAGGCTGCCTGCATGCCCGGCAGCACCCGTACGACCCGCCCCTTGTAAATGTTCCCGGCAATCCCGCGGTCTGAGCTTCTTTCAACATAGAGTTCGGCGACCTGCCCGTTTTCGACCAGCGCCACGCGGGTTTCAAATGGATTGCTGTTGATGATGAGTTCTGCCGACATTATCGTTCCTCATTAGGCGAATCCCTAAATTCCTCAATTCGTCCTATTTTGCAAATCAGGCAGTTTTCCAGACCCCGGGCTTGAGCGCCTGCCAGGTTTTCCAGTATCGCCATGGGCCTGAAGCACGAAACCGGTGTCTCAAGAATATCCATTTCCAGGGAGCTTTCCCCGGCTTTTCGCATATCGAGAACTATATGGCCAAGGCTCGCTTTTGCCTGGCCCTTCTTGGTCTTCTTGGTCAGCACATTGCCGGCGCACTTCGGCCACGCCTCGAGCAGGTGAGCCACAACGAAGGGGTTCAACCCCGAGACAAGGTAAACGCCCCTGCACGGAAGGCCCGAGGCTGGTTTTTTATAGACCCGGTCGACCATGCTGATTTTTATGACACCGTTGCATTGCCGGTCCAGGCGCTCGCGGATCAGCGCAGGGTCCATGTTTTCGTTCAGCGCGACGTAAGCCTCGGCCACTATGGTCTCCATTCCAAGCGGCAGGGCCTCGCCGAATGAAATCTTCGGATGCGGATGATGACCTTTGGTGAAAGCCGCCGGGAGGCCCGCCCTCCTGATGGCCCTCTCAAAAGCGGCAGCCATCTCGAGTTGCCCGAAAAAGCGCGCTTTCCCAAGCCTTGAATAGACCACCCTGTAGAGAAATTCTCTGTCTTCGAGTGTGGCGCCAACGCTGTCCGGCTGCTTTTCCGATTCGAACTCCACGACCTCCTCATGGATGAGTGGAGAAATTCCATCATGATCGCAGACCCCGCATAGCGTGCATCGCCCCTGTCGGCAGTCGTGGGTAAACTCTTCCCCCATGGCCTTTTCGTATTCATTCCACAGATACTCGCGTGAAACACCCGCCGACAGATGATCCCACGGAAGGATTTCATCACGGTCCCGGCGGCGCTCGGCATAGAAGGCCGCACTGAGTCCGGTTTCCGCAAGAGCGCGATACCAGAGGGCCTCACTGAAATGGTCGCTCCAGCCGTCAAACCTGGCCCCCAGTTCCCAGGCGCGCTTGAGCGCGCCCGCGAGCCGCCTGTTTCCGCGTGCGAATACCGCCTCAAAAATACTGCTGCCGGGAAGGTTCCACTTCAGCTTCAGACCGGGCTTTCTCAGCCGCTCCTTGAACATTCGCAGGCAGTCTTCCATCTGCTCCTTCGGCATTTGAGACGACCACTGGAAAGGCGTCAGGGGTTTGGGGACAAAGGTGGATATCGAAATATTTACCGAAGACCTGGTTTTCTTTCCTTTTTCCCAGACCCTCAGGCACAAGTCCACGATGGCGTCCCGGTCCGCTTCGGTTTCGCCGGGAAGCCCCATCATGAAGTAGAGTTTCATGAGCCGCCAGCCCATATCGAAGGCGGCTTCGGCCGCGCCGAGCAAGTCCTCGTCGCATATTCCCTTGTTTATAACCCGCCTGAGGCGTTCGCTGCCGGCTTCAGGGGCCAGGGTAAAGCCGGTTTTGCGAACCTTTTTGATATGTTCCATCAGTTCGGGGGTGAACGTGCCCACGCGCATCGACGGAAACGATACGGCAATCCTGCGGGGTTCGAGTTCTTTTACCAGTTCTGCGAGCAGGTCCTCTATCCGGCAATAATCCCCCGTACTCAAAGACAGCAGCGCGACGTCTTCGAAGCCGCTCGAACTCAGCGCCTTCTTTGCCGCCTCCAACACATACAGGGGATGACGTTCCCTGACGGGCCGATAGATAAAGCTCGCCTGGCAAAAACGGCATCCGCGCGTGCAGCCCCGGGCAATTTCCAGCGCAAGGCGGTTGTGAACGATATCGACGAGGGGCACCAGGGGGTTTTCGGGAATCGGGCAAGTTCGGTCAAGGTTGGAGACAAGTCTTTTCCTTACTTCGGTATAGTCGGCAAACCTCGGAACAACGGCGGATATGATGCCGCTTTCGTTGTATGAGACATCGAAAAAGGAGGGGACATAAATGCCGGGAATTTTTCTGATCGTCGACAGAAAACCTTCCCTGGACCCGGCACGGCCCCGTTTCCAGTCCCTGAACGCATAAACGATCTCGGGCAGGACCTCTTCGGCCTCGCCAAGGACGAAAAAATCGAAAAAATCGGCGAGCGGCTCGGGGTTGAATGCACAGGGGCCACCCCCGATCACGAAAGGATGCGCGCCGTTTCTTTGACGCGCATAAAGCGGTATTTGGGCCAGATCGAGAATAGTCAGTATGTTTGAATAGCTGAGTTCGTACTGGAGGCTTACCCCCACGAAGTCGAATTCGAACAGAGCGCGCTCGCTCTCGATCCCTCTGAGCGGCTCGGCCGCACTTCTTAGTTTTTCTTCGTAATCGGGCCATGGCGCGTAGACCCTGTCCGCCATTACTCCTTCGGCCCGGTTCAACTGATGGTAAAGCAACTGCAGCCCGAGATGACTCAAGCCGATTTCGTAGACATCCGGAAATGCGAGGGCGAAGCGGACCGAAGCCTCCTCGAAGCTTTTGCGGTAAGCATTGAGTTCCAACCCGATATAGCGGCCGGGTTTTTCGACACCGTTCAAATACGAATCAAACATTATATTTACTATATCCTTTTTGCTATTTCACAATCTTTACTTATACTTATGGAAAGGGCAAAGAGTCAACAGAAAAGCGGAATCCTCGTAGGCGATGACGGATACCGGAACCCCGGACGCCTGTGACTTGAGCACAGCGAAATCGGCGCTGAGGGCGGCAATTTCTGCTTGCATTATTCAAGTGAGGTTGCTATTTTCAAAACTCGGTTTCCCCAGAAACCACAGCATCGGCGGAAACTTAATTTTCGAAAACTGCTTGACAATTTTTATACCCGGTCGCGAACCATTTGAAGGAGGAAGAACATGAAGGTTTTTGTGGGTGGTGTTGCCGCTGCGTTCCTCGGCCTTTTGGGCATTGTTATCTGGTCGGGTCATGTTTTCAACATTGTCGTAGGCGCGATCCCCCTTATCCTCTTATTCGGCGGATTAATGGCGGCATATCTTGGCTACGATGAGGTAAAGGAGAAGCTGCCGTTCAGGAAAAGCGGGGAAAGCCAGGAACCCACAAGCGATACCAGACTGAGAGACGAAGCCGAAAAATACAAACAGGAAGTCGAAAGACTCAAAAGCGAACTGGAAAAGACCAAGACCAGCTAGCAAGTTCCCTTTTCAGGATAAAAGAGGCCGCCCACATTCTTTAAGCGAGGGCGGTCTCCTGGTTTTGAGTTTCCAGTTTTTTGTGGCGATTCGCTCACGCATGGGCCTCGGTCCAATTGGCCCCCCAACCGATCTCGACCTTCAGCGGCACATCGAGGACCCGGACATCTTCCATCGCCCGACGAATCAGTTGTTCAACCGGCGCCCTTTTCCCGCCGGGGACCTCGAAGAGCAGTTCGTCATGCACCTGGAGGAGCATTTGAACTCCGAGCTTCTCCTTTTCCAGCCGCACACCGATATCTACCATCGCCTTCTTGATGAGGTCGGCCGCCGTGCCCTGAACGGGAGTGTTGATGGCGAGCCGCTCCCCCAACTGCCGTATGGAAAAGTTGCGGCTCTGAAGCTCGGGAATGGCCCGCCTGCGCCCGAGAAGAGTTTCAGCGTACCCGAGGTTGCGAGCCCTGCGAACCGCCTCATCGATGAAGCGCCGAACCCCGCTGTAGCGGTCAAAATAGCGGTCGATAGCCGCCTTGGCGGTCTTGGTGCTGATCCGAAGCCTTTGCGCCAGCCCGAAGGGACTCATACCGTATGCGATGCCGAAGTTTATCATCTTGGCCTGCCTGCGCATCTCGGCGCTAACCTCGGCCGCCGCGACGCCAAATATTTCGGCGGCGGTCCTTCGGTGCACGTCCTCATCATTATTGAATGAATCCACCAGGCTTTCATCGCCGCTGTAATGGGCGAGCACGCGAAGTTCGATCTGCGAATAGTCCGCCGACAAGAGCATATTTCCGGGCGCCGATATGAAAGCCCGGCGAATCCGTCTGCCCTCGTCGCTCCTGATCGGAATGTTTTGCAGATTGGGGTTCGAGCTGCTCAGACGTCCCGTAGCCGTCACCGCCTGGTTGAAAGAAGTGTGGATACGGCCCGTATCCGGGCGAACCAGTTTGGGCAAAGCGTCGGCATAGGTGCCTTTAAGCTTGGAGAGGGTGCGGTAGCTCAAAACCTGCTCGGCAACCGGATGATCGAGGGCGAGTTCCTCCAGAACACTCGTATCGGTCGAAGGGCCGCTTTTTGTCTTTTTTAGCACCCGGAGTCCGATTTTATCGAAAAGGATGTATCCGAGCTGTTTTGGCGACTGAATGTTGAATTCCTCGCCGGCCATCTGATAGATGAGCGCCGCTTTGTGGTCCAGCGTTTTCTGGAACTCCGCGGAAAGGTCCTCAAGCTTTTGCGAGTCCACCAGGATTCCCGTGTGCTCCATGCGCGCCAGCACTTCGGTAAGAGGTAGCTCGACTGATTCATAGAGCTCCTTCAGCTTGTTTTCTTCGAGTTTTTTCCGCAAAACGGGCACGAGGCGCCAGCATGTTTCGACGTCGCAGCACGCATAATCGACGGCCTTTTCAAAATCGGTTTCGGCAAAACTTACCCGCTTTTTGCCTCTGCCTGTGAGGTCTTCATATGAGCATATGGACTCGCCCAGGTGCTCGGCGGAAACACGCTCGAGCGCATGCGTCTGTCCTCCCGGATCGAGCAGGTAGCTTGCCATCATGGTGTCGAAGGTCATTGCCTCCAAATCCAACCCATGGCGCTTTAGCGCCAACCATTGAAACTTGAGATCGTGCCCGGCCTTGCCTGCCGTTTTGGCGCCCAGGACCGGCTCAAGCCCGTGGAGCGCTTCGGCCGCCCTCATCTGGACGCCGCATTCGGGCCGGTGGCCGATCGGGATGTACCACGCGGCGTTGTCATCCCAACAGAGAGCGATTGAAACCAGATCGGCGTCCATGGGATCCTGAGAGGTGGTTTCGATTTCAATGGCGATGAGCGATTTTGCCTGCGCGAGTCGGACCAGTTGGGCTAATTCTTCGCGGGTCCGAATTATCCGATCGACCCTTTTGCGGCTGGAGGGCTTCGGGCTGATGGGCTTGACTTCTTCCTGCTCCGCCCATTCGCGCTTGAGCATATCGAGAAGCGACTTGAACTCGAGTTCTTCACAAAGGCCGAGCATTTCCCGCCACATGGGCGGCGCAGGCGCAAACTCCTCCAACTCCCTGTGTATCGAGACATCCAACCGAAGCGAGACCAAATCGCGCGACAGGCGGGCGCTCTGCCTGCCCGCCAAAAGCTTTTGCCGCACGGAGTCGGAGGACAGCTCACCCAGGTGCTCGTAAATCCCGTCAAGCGAACCCCATTTCGCCAGCAGTTGGCTTGCGCTCTTTGCCCCTATCCCTTTCACGCCGGGGACATTGTCCGTCGTGTCGCCCACCAGCGCCAGATAGTCAACCATCTGCCCGGGTGTTACTCCGTAGCGTTCCACAACGGCCTTTTCCGTAAAAACCCGCTCGTTTTGAGGGTCCCACTGCCTGACCGCCGGGTCCCGGATAAGCTGATGGAGGTCCTTGTCCGCCGAGACCACCACGATCTCGAGGCCGCGCGCCAAAGCCCAGTGCGTAAGCGTACCTATCAGATCGTCGGCTTCGTAGCCTTCGAGCTCCATTTGGGGCACCCCGAAATATTGAACCGCTTTCTTGATGTAGGGGATTTGCGGGATCAGCTCTTCCGGAGCGGCCTGGCGGGTCGCCTTGTAATCTTCGGACAATTCATGCCGAAAATTCCGCCCCGGCGCGTCGAAAACCACGCAGACATATTCCGGCTTGCGCTCGCGCATCACTTTAAGCAGCATCGTGACAAAGCCGTATACGGCCTGGGTCGCCATTCCCTTCGAGTTGGTCAGCCGCCCGATCGCATAGAAAGCCCTGTAGATATACGAGCTTCCGTCGATTACGAAAAACGTTTTCCCTTCGCTTCTTATCTGCTGATTCATTACTATCTTTTCCCCAGTCCTCATACCCCGGTCTTATTCAGCAACCGGGCCGGGGCCGCGCTTGCCCCTGGCCGGAAGTCCCCGCGGCAAATAGTCTAAGTTGATGTTGCTCATTGCACGGTAAATATTTCCCCGAACCTTGGAATTTTTTCTGAAAAGTCCTTCGAGCATATTGCGTATTTCCGTCCTCCGGTTTTTGGCAGCCGAAGGACACTTTGTCGGCAGGACGGGCAACCCGAGGTTTTTGCACACCCTGAGTATGCTTTGGGCGGGCACCAGCGCAAAAGGGCGTATCACCGTTATTTCACCGCCGAAAAAATCCTGCTTCGGCATCATGGCCGCGACCTGCGCCCCATAGCAGATGTTAATGAAAAACGTCTCGATCATATCGTCCTGGTTATGGCCCAGTGCGATCTTCGGGCAGCCCAGCTCGCGCGCTTTGCTGAAAAGCGCGGACCGCCTCAGCCGGGAACAAAGGAAGCAGGGGTTTTCACGATTTTGCGGCCCGTGCGCCATTGGACCCTGATCGGTGCGGATGATTTCGTACCCGAACCCCTCCTGCTTGAAAAATGTTTCCAGCCGGTCCGCCGATTCGGTATCGAACCCCGGATCGACGTGGACGGCGATCAGTTCATAGCCGATCGGAACACGTCGAAGCCTCTCGCGAAGCAGCCACAGAAGCAGCATGCTGTCCTTGCCCCCCGAGACCCCAACCGCGATTCTGTCCCTGTTTTCTATAAGCCCGTAATGGTGGATCCCCTTTCCGAGCAGCCTGCGAACTTCCTGATCCACAAAGGCCATAATTAAGAACGCTTCTCCGTTTTCGAATTTTTTTGAACGATTCATTCTAACCGATTTTGCCTTTAATTTCAGTGCATATTGCATCCGGCGTCCGGTCCCGGCGCTCCGGGCTTCCTGCTGCCGCTAAAATTGTGAATTGCCGCAGGAAGATGGAGTGTTTATTATTCAGCGTTTCTCATTTACAGCAGTTCCCAAACACATAGACCCATTGCCTGGTGGAGTGCATGCAACATAAACTGGCCGAGCTGATCGACCTGGAAAAAACTCGCGGGATACTGGTGCGTTTTCGCGATGCAGTGGGGATTCCCGCTGCCATAACCGACCTGGAGGGCAAAGTCCTTGTTTCCTCGCCCTGGCGGAGAATCTGCACCGATTTCCACAGAGTGACCCCGGCGGCCTGCGAAAGATGCATCGAGAGCGATACGGTACTTGCCAATGAACTGATGCGGGGCAAGAGCTTTTCACTGTACAAATGCCTGAACGGCCTCACCGATGCCGCTTCCCCGATTGTCATCGAAGGAGAGCACCTTGCCAATGTGTTTATAGGCCAGTTCCTGACCCGGGAACCGGACCCGGATTTCTTCAGGCGCCAGGCCGATGAGTACGGGTTCGATAAATCGGCTTATTTCCAGGCGCTCTCGGAGGTGCGCGTTGTAGAGCCTGACGTTCTGCCTGCCCTTCTTTCATTCCTTACCTCGTTTGCCGAGATGATAGCGAACCTGGGCCTCAAGCAGTTGAGGCAGTTGGAAACGGAAAAAGAATTGCAGAGGGCCCGGGACAAACTGCAAATCCAAAATGAGGGACTCAGCGCATCGGAAGACGAACTGCGAGCCCGAAACGAGGAGTTGCTACAGTCGCGAGACCAGATAGAGATCCTCGCAAGATTTCCCGCCGAGAACCCCAATCCGGTGTTGCGGATAGCCGCAGACGGCAGGCTTCTCTATGCCAATGAGGCCGCTCGCCGCACAATCGCCCGCCGGGGCGGCTGGCGGGAGGGCCGGAAGGTGCCTCCGCCCTGGCGCAAGGTGGTCGCTGAAGGTTTCGCTGCCGGGTCGTCAAAGACGCTGGACACCCGGGTGGAAGGCAGGGTCTTCTCACTTGACGTCGTGCCCATTGTCGAAAAGGACTATGTAAACATATACGCCACCGATATAGCCGAGCGCAAGCTGATGGAGGACGAATTGCGGCGGGCCAAGCAGCAGTGGGAGCGCACATTCGACAGTGTTCCCGACCTGATCGCCATCATAGACCCCGGGCACCGGATTATCCGCGCCAACCGGGAGATGGCCAGGCGGCTTGGATCGGAGCCCGAACGGTGTGTCGGCCTCCTTTGTCATGAATGCGTCCATGATTTGCCGCACGCGCCCGAGATTTGCCCGCATGAGCGGACGATGCGCGACGGGCGGGAGCACATTGCCGAAGTTTACGAAGAGCGCCTGGGCGGCTACTTTCTGGTCAGCACGACCCCCCTCAGGGACGAACACGGCGCCGTTGCGGGAACAGTCCACGTGGCCCGCGACATCACCGAGCGAAAGCTGATGGAAGAAGAACTGCGCAAATCGCATGACGAACTGGAGGCCCGCGTCCGGGAACGCACCGCCGAGCTGGCCAGGGCCGTGGCAAAACTCGAACTGATCAACCAGGAGCTCCAGGAGTTTGCTTTCGTGGCCTCCCACGACCTCCAGGAACCGCTTCGGAAAATCCAGAGCTTTTGCGACCTCGTAATGCGGTCCAACCTGGATAAAGTTGACGAAAAGGGCAAAGATTACCTGACCAGAATGCGCGAAGCCGCCAAACGGATGCAGCAGCTCCTCAAAGACCTTCTGAACTATTCGCGCGTCGCCACCCAGCTCGAGCCTTTCCAGCCGGCCGATCTGAAGGCGATCATCGCGGAAGCCGCCGAGCTTTTCGAAGACAAGATCAGAAAAATCGCCGGCAAAATTGACATATCGGAGATGCCGGTCATAGAAGTCGATTCGAGCCAGATGGCCCGGCTTTTCCAGAACCTCATAAGCAACGCCGTAAAATACGCCCGCCCGCAGGGGCTTCTTATAAGGGTTTACAGCGAGACGCACGATTCTTTTTGCCGCATTTATGTCGAAGATAACGGTATAGGATTCGATGAGAAATTCCTTGACCGTATTTTTTCCCCGTTCCAGCGCCTGCACGGCCGCAGCCAATACTCGGGAACGGGTATGGGGCTGGCCATCTGCCGCAAAATAGCCGAGCGCCACTCGGGCGGCATTACGGCCAAAAGCGCGCCGGGCAAGGGATCTACCTTCATAGTCACGCTGCCGGTAAAGCAGAAGCAGTGAAGGGAGAACGGAAGACAGTCGTCGGTGGCCTGTGGTCAGTGGTCAGAAAAAGATTTTCTCTGAGGAGCGAGGAGGGAAGACAGTCGTCAGTGGTCAGTGGTCAGAAAAAGATTTTCTCTTGCGGCCGCTATTTTTCGGGATTCCGGAAATTGGCGGTTGCCGGAATCCTGAACTTGAAAATCACTGCCGATGGGTTGTCGGGTAAAGGGCTATATGGCTCCTTGACCTCATATCTGCCTCGCGGGGCCATATCCCCGATGTTCAGGGACTTTCGCCACAAGATTTGGGTTTCAGCCGAATTGACAGTCCACATGTCCAATTTCACAGCGTTGAGGGCATGATTGGACGTGTTGACAATGGCCCCCGTGACATAGCCATCGGGTGTGATCTCGAAATCCCTGAACACCAGGTCCTTGTTCGTTGTCCCGCTGCTGTTGTCTATTGTCCCGTCGCTATAGAACGATTTAGAGGCCTCGGCGCTCACGGGAAAAAGCAGCAGACTTAGTAAAAAGTACGTCGTTATCCATCTCAACATGTTGCCCCTCCAAATCGCGGCAGTCCTTTGCGTTATCGGTGTTTTCCCCCTGACGCCATGAAGGGGGATCTTATCAGGTTGCCTTTCTTAGCTGAAAAAGACCTGCGGGTCAATTCCGGAAATACTCCAAGTTTTCCTGGACCCCTGCCCGCCTTTAAAAAAGGTAAGATATAAAAACGGCAAAAAGAAATAAGTAATTCATCACGGGGATTTTTTTGATAATCGGATCGCGCCGGCGGCGAGGCGGCGGGGCCATTATTGGCATTGTCAAATCGGCACTCAAACACACTTCCCGCTTTACAGTAAAAACCTCCCGGGAGCGTCACCCCGGCGCAAGCCAGGGTCCAGTGTTTTGTTTTAAAAATCAAATAGTTAAAAAACCATGGATTCCGGCTCCCGGATTCAACACTTCCGGGACAAGCTTCGCCGGAATGACGAAATCATCGGTCTTTTTGAGGCTATTCTCCCACCAGCAGACCCTTTTTCAGCACCCTGCCATACGTGCCGAAATTAATACTTGGCATCGCGTCACCCCCGGCGAAACCGGGGTCCGGGACCAAATAGCCGGAAAGACACTGGATTCAGGCTTGCGCCCATTGCCGTCAACTTAATACCAAGTTGCGCTCAAAGAGGTAAAACCTCCATTGACAAAATCCCCCCTGCCCCCCTTTAGAAAAGGGGGGTTCCAATCGCCAATTCTTACCCGTATGGGCGCAACTTGGTATAAGAGGCTACAGGTTGGGAGGGATTTTGGGGGTGGGACGGGATTTAAGTTTGTTGTCCAGGCTCCGCGAGGTATGGGCCCCGAGATCAAAGACCTTCCGCTCCATCAGCACCCTCCCTGTTTTCGTCAGCTTATCGCCGGACCTCCTGCGCCTCGCGCCCGGTAAAATCCCCCCTGCCCCCCTTTAGAAAAGGGGGGAAATACGGGCCCCCCCTTTAGAAAAGGGGGGAAATACGGGCCCCCCCTTTAGAAAAGGGGGGAAATACGAGGCCCCCCTTTAGAAAAGGGGGGCATGATTATCCGGGCCACCCGGCCAGCAATCTGGTGTAGCAAACCTCGGAAACCGAGGCCACTTAAGAACATCTGCCTTAAGTTGACGGCAATGGGCTTGCGCCGGAATGACGGCCTTTGCATTATTCGCAATTACTTATGACGCTGCGTATAAAACGGAGGCCAAGGTGTAGAGCTGAGGTTTAGGTGATAATCGGCCGCTGTGCAGGTTTAGGCGGCTGCTGCTTTCGAAGATGTGAAAAATAGCGTTCGTAGGTAGCCTTCGAGTCAAGAGCTTCAAAAAGTATTTTGGAATCCTCGTGTAACTGCCGTGAAAGCTCGATGGCTTTCGAAATGTCTTCCTGCGCCGTAAGAGAAATCCTGCCGTGCCCCGGGTACAACTCTTCGAGTTTCAAACTGCTCAGGGCCTGAAGCGACATCATATAGTCGCTCACATTGCCCGATCCGAGAATGCCTGAGAGCACGCCTCCCGCAAGGGCGGTATCTCCGGTGAACAGGATTTTCAAGTCCTGTTCGTAGAGGCAGATACAGCCCGAGCAATGCCCGGGCGTATGTATGACCCTCAGCTTATAGTTTCCCAGATCGATGACGGAATTGTCGTGCAGCCAGATGTCTGCCCGGAAATGCCTTGCATCTTTGTCCAGATATTTGCTCATCATCACGAATTCGTCCTGGAGGGCGATTTTGTTGGCCGCCAGGGTGTGCGCGCCAATTACCGCAGTTTTATTGAAATAGGGACATGCGCCTATATGGTCGAAATGTTCGTGGGTCAGAATAATCAAATGAATTTGCGAAGGCCTCAGACCCAGATCCGATAGACACTGCGTCAATCTGGAATAATTGGAAGCCGTACCGGTATCTATTAAAACATTTTTGTCCAGTCCCCTGACCAGGTACACATGACTGCCGGGCCTTTCGGAACGAAGCTGAAAAATGCCGGGCCTGAGTTCAACAAGTATCGGTTTTTCACGCACATTGCTCATTGCGATCCTTTCAGACAGTCTTATCCTTCCGGTAAAGACGTTGGGTCAGACAGCGGATTCTCTTGCAGAGCTCATGCATGATCACCAGCGCAAATGTGGGTTGGTGGCTGACAAGAAACATGAATTTGTCATGGTCCAGGGCAATGAGCCCGGTGTTGTCCTCAAGGGCGCAGGCGCACGCGCTGCGAGGCGCGTCATCGACAAGGGCCATCTCCCCGAAGAATTCCCCCGCATTGAATACAGCGATTTCAATCTCCCCTTCCCCGGAGCTGCGGTATATCCTGACCCGGCCGGAGGCGACGACATACATCTCCGAGCCCGAGCTGCCTTCTTCAAAAATGACTTCGGATTTCCTGAAAGTTGTTATCATCTTTCCATAGCGGACGGGGTTGATTGTTGTCACGGGGCAGACTCCTGCAAAGAGTAATTATCGTCAAGGGACGCGAAGGCAAAAATCTTCGATCTTCCATGCCCGCGCCCGCCTCACCCTGCCTATTTGCTCATGTATTGCAACAGAGCCTCTTCCACGCTCAGGGCCGACTGTTCTTTTCCAGGGGCCGCAGCGCCGTATCCGACCTGCTTCAGAAGGCTGATCCGCTCCTGCCGGAGCACTATATCCTCGCCTTTTTCCCCCCGGACAGAAGCCGCGCGGAACGCATTATACCAGAACCCCTGTGCGGCGTAGATCTGCGCTGCGCCCGTCACACCCGCGGCCTGCACACTTTTTTCGAGGTCCGGGGGCGGCTTCAAGTACATGATGTTTCCCCCGGAGTAGACGTCTTTGGAGGGCTGGGACGGGTCCACTTCGAGGGTGACGAACCATTTATAAACCACCCCGGGTGAGAGCTGCGCCTTGAAATCCGAGAGCTTGACGGCCTGTATTCCTGCATGCGCCGGGCAGGGCAGATGGGCATCGACCAACGTCAGTCCATGCATCTCGTCGTTTAGCGTAAACTCCAGGCGGCAGGTTGTCGGCCTGGAAATATACCAGTAGAGCACGGGCTGCGGCTCTGAGACGGCCCCGACATCGTTTGGGGCAAGAACGACAAGGCTCGGATTATCAGCCCGCTCTCCGCGCACGGCCGCTGCAATACGCGCCCCTCCAGCCGGTGCGCCGCGCAGCGGCGGCGTGTATACGAGGGGCGCCGGGTTATTGCCGCCGTTTTGCTGCGAAAGGGCTGAAGACGGGGAGTCCACAACAGCAAAGGCAGCGGCAAGGACCAGGCATGTCAAGGTTAAAAACCGTTTTTTTCGCATAGATCCTCTTTTCCCTTCACGAGTCGAAAACGCGGGCTGCATTTAACCGGTGATACACGCTCCGGCGTCGATCTGCGGCACAGCGGCCTCATTTTCAGTCAATTTCCCAAGGACCTGGTAAATCTCGATACGTTGATCTTTTCCCTTCAGCGTCCCCGCTCCCAGCCCCCTGCACATGAACTGCTTTCGAGCGTATTCCCACGTGCTCTTTCCGATGAGAATCCGGCATGTGTTTGCGGCGTCCAGTGTCTTATCGAAACTCTCGAGGCGCGAGGCGACATTGACGGTGTCTCCGGTAACGGTGTACTCGAGCCGCTGTTTGCTGCCTATACAGCCCACCACCAGCGGTCCGGTAAAAATCCCCACGCGCATTCTGACCGTCGGGCGCTGCTGGCTTTCCCATCTCCTGTTGAGGTCTTCAAGCCGATTTCCCATCTCCATGGCGCAACGCACCGCGTTGACGGCGTCCTTCGAAATTTCCTCCTCGTTTGTACGGGCCACAGGCACCCCGAAAACGGCCATAACGGCGTCGCCTATATATTTATTGACCACTCCGGCGTTGTCCACGACCGTGCACGTCATAGCCTCCATATACTCGTTGAGCCAGTTCATAAGATGTCCCGGGTCCCCGAACTGCTCGGAAATGGTTGAAAAACCCTGCAAATCCGTAAACAGGACCGTGGCAGTCAAATTCTGCGGCCGCGGCAGGCCTTCTTCCACAAACTGCTGCCTTTGCGACCAGATGGTCTTGGCAATGTCCCTGGATACACAGCTTTCGAAAAGCCGCATCAACAGGGCCCTCTGGCGCCTTTCCACCGAAAGCAGGTATAACCTGAAGAAATCGGCCGAGGCCACAAACGCCACAAGAGGAGGAATTACCGGCACCCACACCCCGTCGGCAAACATCAGGAAGGTGGCGCCGGCCAGCAAGGCGGGAAGCAGAAGGAGCAGGATCGCAAAACGCCGAAACGAGGGGACCTTCAGGCAGATAAGGTAGCCGATCAGACCCCACATAATTGTCCATCCCTGACCTGCCGGCTCCGGCCAGTACCCCATGGGCTTTTGACCGTCGATAGCGGCACGGAGCAACTGGCTCGCCACGGTGGCGTGCAACTCGACTCCCCATACCCTCTGCCCCTGCTCGGCAGACCTGGTGATCGGCACGAAAAAAAAGTCCCTCAGGCTTTCCGCCGTCGCGCCGACGATAACGATCTTGCCGCGAACGGCCTCGTCGGCAAAGTTGCCCGCCAGGACCTGACAAAGGGGTATCGATGCGAATCCTGCCTTTATCCCCGCGAAGCTCAGAAGAAACTGATACCCTCTTGAATCCATATCCACGTAGGCGCCCGCATCCGATTCCAGGGGTACGAAGGTGGTCTTTCCAAGCCTCATGAACTGCGGATTTGCCGGGTCGGGCAGCGCCCGGATTCCCTCCTGTTGCAGGTAAACCGAGGCCAGCAGCAGAGCGAAAGAACTGCTCGACACCTTGCCGTTATCGATAAAGAGCAGACCGCGCCGCGTAACGCCGCCCGAATCGACCAGCGCGTCGCCAAAGCCCACCAGGCTATTGTCCTTTACCATGAACGGGGCAGCCACTCCCGGAGATATCCTGTCGCCGAACTTCATGACCGAGACGACCGGGATATCTTTCGAAAACAGCTCCCTCAGCTCGTCGCTTCCGGGCGGCACCTCAATGTTGCGGAATATGTCCACACCGATTACCCTCGGACCGTGGGCCAGAAGGTTCTCGATCGTTTTCGCAAAAAGCCCGTCATTCAGGGGCCAGGTTTTCAATTGCGAGATATCGGATTCCGAAATGGTGACCAGAACGATGCGGCTGTCCGGGACCCAAATCCGGGACTGGCGCTGAAGGTAGCAGTCATAGACCGCGAACTCGCTCGATTCGAGCGCTCCTGTTCGGCGCGCCAGCCAAACGCCCGCACAAACGAGGGCACATATGACCAACCCGATAAAAGCGTTGGATTTCAGAAATTTCAATCGGGACCCTGGCACTTCCGTTAATCCCTCACCGCCAGTTGCCGATCACGAGAAAGGGCGACCAGTAGTATGGATGGTGGAAACGCGGATCGTCCAGCAGGCTGAGCTGGGCTTCCCGGAGCGCCTCAGCCTTGGAAACGGACGGATTCCTGAGTTGATCGTAGAACTCGTGAATCAGCTCCGGGGCGGCCTGGTCGCTCACGCTCCAAAGGGTGGCCAACGCGCTCCTTGTTCCGGCCTTTACCGCGACGCCGGCCAGCCCCAGGGCCGCCTTATCGTCCCCGGCGGCGGTCTCGCACGCGCTCAGGCAAAGCAACTCAACGGGCTTTTTCGACTGTTTCATGAGCCTGTCCAACTGGTTCATGTCTATTTTCCCGTCCCAGGCGAGCAGGAAAGTGTCGGTCCCTTTTGGAGCAAAATTGCCATGGGTAGCGATGTGCACTATCGAGTATGGATTTTCCTCGAGGCTCTCGCTCATGTTGCCCTTTGTGAATGTGCCGTTCTTGAGCAGCGCTGACTTATAGAGGCCATGGACGTCTTCCAGCTCGCTCTCGACGTTGGACAGGGGAATAAAGCCCCGGACCGATTCGGTAAGCCCCGCAGCGAGCGCCCTGGCCTGCTTTGGCCGGATCGGACGCGGGTCGGTCAAAGAGAGGCTCGGCGCAACCGCCAGGGCATACTTTTCGATGAGAAAACGGCGTCCGTCGTTTAAAGCCGCAAACGGCACGGTGCGCAAAGCGCCGTCCGGTATGAACACCAGCGTGTCGATGCCTCGAATGCTCAGTTCCGGTTCCATTGGCCTGACTATCAAGTTGTAGAGCTTGCGGGCTTCGGCCATATAATCCCAACTGGTCCGCCTTTGCAGGCTGATCCTAAACTTGTCGACATCCCGCGAGAGGACCGCCGCATCGATGGGAATCGAAAACCTCTTGATTCCCGAACGGAAGCACACGATAAGCTCGAGGCGTTTAGGCAGAACAAAGGTATAAACGGCGGCGGCATCCTGCGGGAGGTCCTTCAAGGCGGTCTTGTGCACAAAGTCCCGCCCAATGCCCGCATCCCCGTAGTAACCCTCGAGTTCGGCGGTTTTCAACAGCTCGATAACCTCGCGTGCCTGTGCCGGCGAACCCTGTTCGAGCAGATTGCCGACGGCGCCCCTGAAATCTGCAACCGCGCGCTCGTAGTCACCCTCACTCTGGCTATCGGTCGCCTGCTTTATAAGCTCAACCGCCGTGCCGCCCTCCTGCGGGGGCGGACTCGATCCGGAGGCGAAGCCTCCCACGGGCGGCGCTTCCGTTTCCACTTCCGCCCCGCTTCCCTCCGCAGTGGCCTGGGCCAGGTCGCCGTTTGTGCTGCTCGTGCCGTTCAGCGTCTGAGCGCCGCCCGGGCTGTTCTGAGACCCCAGAGAGACGGTCAGGCTGCTCTGAATCGACTGTAGATATGGATTTGTTGAACTGGGAGGGGCCGACGTGATGGTCCCAATATCCGCTGAAATCGACGCCGACGCAAGCTGGTAGCCATAAACGGGAATACCGCCGTTCGATGCGCTGAGGATACCGATCCCCGATACCGAAACCGGCTTGTCCGTTCCAACGTTGGGGTTATCGTAGACGCCCGAGGCCGGCAAAGACAAATCGACGATGTCGCTCCCGATCTCTCCGCTGTAAGTGTAGTTGGCCGGAACAAGCGTTGCTATTGCGGTTCCGTCATAGACTTTGGCGACCGTGCCCGTGAGCGAGACATCGACAACCGGGGCGAGAGAATAGAGCAAACCGTTGCCTGAACCCAGCACGGCGGCGGGATACGGAGCGTTGTACTGGATGAAGGCGGGGACAATGCCGTTAAGGGTGTTCAGGCGGGGATCGGTCGAGTAGATCAGCCAGTTTCCGGTTCCCGCGTTTAAAGGACTTGCCGGGACATTGTTGATGAAGTTTCCGGATGCCGCCAGGACGATCCCGTTTGCAGTGACTCCGCTGTCCAGGGTGATATTGCCCCCCGCCGTGACTGTCGTGCCGGCAGTCGTGGTGATGCCGGATACCACGCCGACCTGGCCGACCGCAAGATCGCCGGAATTTGCGAAATTGACGGTCCCGGTGTCGGCCGCGAGAGTCGTTACGCTGTTTCCCGTGTTCGTGAGCTGATAGTTGCCGCCGGTCCCCGTGAGAATGAGCCCGCCAGCGGTGATGTCGGCCCCGGTGGCTTGAGTGACTGCGCCCGTGCTGATGAGGTTAACGGTCTGGCCCGAATCGGTGATGCCGGCCCCTTGGATGGTGATGCCGCCATCGCCCCTTATCGTCGCGGGACCGCCGGACACATAGACACCATTGGTAATGAGGCTGCCCGATTGTTCGTAGTCGAGGCCCCCGATGCTCGTGGTGGAAGTTCCGGCAGAAAGGGCGCCGACGGAGTTTGCGAGGTTTGCAAGCGTGAAGCTGCCGCCGGCCCCCGTGAGAATGAGGGCGCCAGCGGTGATGCTGCCCGACGCCGTCTCCTGGACCAAGCCTGTGCTGTTTAGCGTAAGGGTATTGTTGTTCCCCGCGTTGAGTGCGCCATCGATCGTTATACCGCCCGGAGGGTCAAGCGTGAGATTACCGGCAAATGTCAAGGTGCCTACCGTTATCGTCCCGGCCGCGCTATTGCCGATGATAACGTTAGAGAAAGTGGGCTGTATGATCCCCGAGCTCCCGTTCCAAAAGTAACTCTGCGGCAGTGCAAGCGTGCCCGATGCCGAACTCGAACCCAGTCCAATCGTCGTCCCGGCGGTGTAAGGCTCGATCGTAAGCGTCCCCCCCGGCGACTGAATGGCGGTCCCGGTCAGCGTCATCGTGTCCGCTGCCAGGGTGATGGAGTTTCCTCCGGCAGACTCTATCCCGCTGCCCCCGACGGTAAGATTGTTCCCCGCGCCCGCGACACTAAGGGACACATTGCCCGAGGCCGTAATACCCTGCGTCGTGTTTACCGTGCCCACCGCGAGGCTGCCCGTCTGAGCGTAGTTCACCACCCCGGTGTCGGCGGCAAGATCGCCCGTTACCGCGTTGTTCGTCCCGTTGGCGAGGCTGTAGTCGCCCCCTATCCCGAGAAGGTCGAGGTTGGCCGCAATTACAGGGGCGCCGTTGTCCTGCGTCACGCTCCCGGTGCTCGTCAGGGTCACGGTGTTGTTTGCCGCAAGGTTTCCGGCATTAATCCCATTTCCGCCGATCGAGATCCCCCCGCTCCCGGCAGTGAGGGCAACCGTTTTGTTCGACCCGGTCTCCGTGATCCCGTTTGTCCCGCCGCTCGTGCCGATCGTAAGACCGGCGGCGGCCCCGTTTACCGCAAGGGTCACATTGCCCGAGGCCGTAATACCCTGCGTCGGGTTTACCGTGCCCACCGCGAGGCTGCCCGCCTGGGCGTAGTTCACCACCCCGGTGTCGGCGGCAAGATCGCCCGTTACCGCGTTGTTCGTCCCGTTGGCGAGGCTGTAGTCGCCCCCTATCCCGAGAAGGTCGAGGTTGGCCGCAATTACAGGGGCGCCGCTGTCCTGCGTCACGCTCCCGGTGCTCGTCAGGGTCACGGTGTTGTTTGCCGCAAGGTTTCCGGCATTAATCCCATTTCCGCCGATCGAGATCCCGCCCGAACCGGAGGTGAGCGATACGGCGTTTCCGGCGCCGGTCTCCGTGATCCCGTTTGTCCCGCCGCTCGTGCCGATCGTAAGACCGCCGGCGGCCCCGTTTACCGCAAGGGTCACATTGCCCGAGGCCGTAATACCCTGCGTCGTGTTTACCGTGCCCACCGCGAGGCTGCCCGCCTGGGCGTAGTTCACCACCCCGGTGTCGGCGGCAAGATCGCCCGTTACCGCGTTGTTCGTCCCGTTGGCGAGGCTGTAGTCGCCCCCTATCCCGAGAAGGTCGAGGTTGGCCGCAATTACAGGGGCGCCGCTGTCCTGCGTCACGCTCCCGGTGCTCGTCAGGGTCACGGTGTTGTTTGCCGCAAGGTTTCCGGCATTAATCCCATTTCCGCCGATCGAGATCCCGCCGCTCCCGGCAGTGAGGGCAACCGTTTTGTTCGACCCGGTCTCCGTGATCCCGTTTGTCCCGCCGCTCGTGCCGATCGTAAGACCGGCGGCGGCCCCGTTTACCGCAAGGGTCACATTGCCCGAGGCCGTAATACCCTGCGTCGTGTTTACCGTGCCCACCGCGAGGCTGCCCGTCTGGGCGTAGTTCACCACCCCGGTGTCGGCGGCAAGATCGCCCGTTACCGCGTTGTTCGTCCCGTTGGCGAGGCTGTAGACGCCCCCTATCCCGAGAAGGTCGAGGTTGGCCGCAATTACAGGGGCGCCGCTGTCCTGCGTCACGCTCCCGGTGCTCGTCAGGGTCACGGTGTTGTTTGCCGCAAGGTTTCCGGCATCAATCCCGTTTCCGCCGATCGACATCCCGCCCGAACCGGAGCTGAGCGATACGGCGTTTCCGGCGCCGGTCTCCGTGATCCCGTTTGTCCCGCCGCTCGTGCCGATCGTAAGACCGCCGGCGGCCCCGTTTACCGCAAGGGTCACATTGCCCGAGGCCGTAATACCCTGCGTCGTGTTTACCGTGCCCACCGCGAGGCTGCCCGCCTGGGCGTAGTTCACCACCCCGGTGTCGGCGGCAAGAGTCGTTACGCTGTTTCCCGAGTTTGTGAGCTGATAGTTGCCGCCGGTCCCCAGGAGCAGGAGTCCGCCTGCGGTGATCCCGGCGGCCTGGGTCACGGTCCCGGTGCTGTCGAGGGTGAGGTTGAAGCTTGCCCCGTTCACTGCCCCGTTGAATGAGATGCCGCCGGGGCTGGTCAATACGGCGTCGTAGGAAAGCGTCAGCGCGCCGTTAAAAGTCTGCGAGCCGGTCCCGCTGGTTGTAATATTTCCGTCGAGTGTGAAGTTAGAGGTGAGCAGGTTGATATTGGAGGCAAGCAACAGGTTCACGCCCGAGGGGTCGCTGTAGGGGATGTCGGTGTCGGTGAGGCCGCCCTTCGCTGCGATGACCCCCGATGTGGATTCCCCGCTCCCGGCGAGCAGCGTACTGGCGGAAATGGAAAGACCCGTCATGCTCGACCCGGTTGCAAGGTAGACCGAGGCCCCCTGGGTCCCGGCGCCGGAGACGAAAGTAAGAAGATTGTCGCCGGTTGGAATGGAATTGCCTGGAAGCATGAAGTAGTAGAAACCGTTTGCACCCGTGTAGACCTGGGCGAGGGTGGTCCCGTTGACCACCGCCTCGATGAGGTCGTCTCCCGGGGTTGCAAAACCGGAGATTGTGCCGCTTACGACGATCGGCGGCCCGCCGGGCTGCTGCCATTTCAGGTAGGGGTAGGTTGTGCCCGGCACAATGGCCCACGTGTTGGTAAAATCCCAGTTCTGGAAAGTTGACTGCGTCATCATGGCGCTGGTCGGAAGGCCGTTTGTGCCGGTCAGCCCGGAGGTCTGCGAGTCGAAATAACAGGTGCTGATGTCGGTTCCACCGCCGCTCGTCACGCCGCCGACGTTGGTGTTGCCCCCGGCCCCGGTGGCCGTAACCGTGCCGGTGTTGAATGAATAGGTGAGGGTCCCGTTGACATACCCGGCTACACCGCCGACATCACCACCCCCGGTAACCGGGGCCAGGTTATATGTGTTGGTCACCGCACCATTGACAAGCCCGACTACCCCGCCGACATTGTTGCCGTATCCGGTTACCTGCCCGGTGTTGTAAGAGCTGCTGACTGTCCCGAAGTCGACCAGGCCCGCCAGGCCCCCGACGTTGTCTCCGCCGCCGGATATCGCGCCTGTGTTGTAAGAGGTGGTAACGATCGCTCTGTCGTCACTCATGTTCCCGGCGATGCCCCCGGTGTTGTCGCCGGTCGACGTTACCGCACCCGTGTTGTAGGAATTGCTGACCGTTTCCGAACCTTCGCCGATGTCGATGTAGCCCACCAGGCCGCCTGTATTCGTTGTACCGGAGACGGCGCCCTGATTATAGGAAGAGTCGATGACGGCCGTGGTGTTGTAGCCCACGAGCTGGCCCACGAGGCCCCCGGTGCTGTCGCCGCTTCCGGTAACGGCGCCGGTATTGTAGGAAGAACTTATAGTGGCGTCCTCAGCGTACCCCACGAGGCCGCCTGTATCCGTGTTGCCGGAGACGTCGCCCCGGTTATAGGAAGAGTCGATGGCGGCCGTGGCGCTACCGCCCACGAGCTGCCCAACAAGGCCCCCGGTGTAGTTGCCGCTTCCGCCGACAGTGCCGGTATTGTGAGAAGAGCTTATAGTGGTGTCCTGAGCGTATCCCACCAGGCCCCCGATGTTGTTGCCGTATCCGGTCACCGTGCCGGTATTGTAGGAAGAGCTTATGACGGCATTCCCAGCGTACCCTGCCAGGCCCCCGCCATACCCAGGCTCCTCTGTTGCTGAATTGTCGGTTTGGGTCACCGCACCGGTGTTGTAGGACCCAGTGACGGTTGGCGTGCTTCCATTGCCCACGATATAGCCGGCCACCCCGCCTACATAATCGGTCCCTGTAACGTTGGCCGCATTGCTGGAGCTGCTGATAGTCGAAGAGCCTCCGGCGCTCACGAACCAGCCCACCAGCCCCCCTGTATAATGGCCTCCGCTGACTGCGCCGGTATTGTTGCAGTTGACGATTGTCGCACTGGCGGACCCACCATAGTCCTCCATGCTTCCGGCGATGCCGCCGGTGTAGCTGTCGCTCCCGGTCACCGTGCCCGTGTTGTGGGAATTGCTCACGACTTCCGCGCCGCCGTTATCGTAGATGCTGCCCACCAGGCCGCCTGTATTCGTTGTACCGGAGACGGCGCCCTGATTATAGGAAGAGTCGATGACGGCCGTGGTGTTGTAGCCCACGAGCTGCCCAACAAGGCCGCCCGTGCTGTCGCCGTATCCGGTAACGGCGCCAGTGTTGTATGAAGAAGAGTTTATGACGGTGTCCTCTGCGTACCCCACGAGACCCCCGGTGTAGTTGCCGTTTCCGATCACCGTTCCCGTATTGTAGGAAGAGCTTATGACGGCATTCTGAGCGTACCCTGCCAGGCCCCCGCCATACCCAGGCTCCTCTGTTGCTGAATTATCGGTTTGGGTCACCGCACCGGTGTTGTAGGACCCAGTGACGGTTGGCGTGCTTCCATTGCCCACGATATAGCCGGCCACCCCGCCTACATAATCGGTCCCTGTAACGTTGGCCGCATTGCTGGAGCTGCTGATAGTCGAAGAGCCTCCGGCGCTCACGAACCAGCCCACCAGCCCCCCTGTATAATGGCCTCCGCTGACTGCGCCGGTATTGTTGCAGTTGACGATTGTCGCACTGGCGGACCCACCATAGTCCTGCATGCTTCCGGCGATGCCGCCGGTGTATGGTCCACTCCCGGTCACCGTGCCCGTGTTGTGGGAATTGCTCACGACTTCCGCGCCGCCGTTATCGTAGATGCTGCCCACCAGGCCGCCTGTATTCGTTGTACCGGAGACGGCGCCCTGATTATAGGAAGAGTCGATGACGGCCGTGGTGTTGTAGCCCACGAGCTGCCCAACAAGGCCGCCCGTGCTGTCGCCGTATCCGGTAACGGCGCCCGTATTGTAGGAAGAGCTTATCGTGGTATCCTGAGCGTACCCCACAAGGCCCCCGGTGTTGTTGCCGTTTCCGGTCACTGCTGCCGTGCCCGAGTTATAGGAATTGCCGATGACTGTGCTATCCGCTTCTCCCACCAGGCCGCCGACGTAATTGCTTCCGGTTATGCTGCCGTTTATCAGCCCGACGTTTCTTATCGTTGCGCCGCTCGTGTAGCCGAAAAGGCCTACATAATTGTTTCTGGGAAGGTATATGTAAAGCCCCGTTATGGTGCACCCGTTTCCATCGAATACTCCCGTGAAAGCCGTCGAGCTGCCCCCGATCGGCACGAAACCGGCGCCGCTGTTCCAGGTCGATGTCGCGCTCGCGTCGATGCCTTTGCCCAGCGCGTATGTGCCCAAGAGGTTCTGGGCAATATTTTGGAGATTATTGACATCGTTTATCAGCATGTAGGCGAAGAGGTTTCCGCTTGTGATATCGCTCGAATAATCTGTGGGGCTCGAGTAAGAGAGGGGGTTGTAATAGATCGATACGTTGCCTCCGGGAAGGCTTACAAAGCCCGGGGCGCCGAAGGTTACCGTCCCGGTCCCCGTGCCCTGGGAATCGGCCCGGAGCACCAGGTTGCCTCCTCCGGTCCCGCTAATTGCAGCGTTTACGGCTATGTTATTGTTGGCTTCGAGACTGAGGGTGTTGGCCGAACCCCAGGAAACGGAGTTCGATACCGTGATGTTTCCCGACCCGCCGCTGCCGCCGCTGGTGTCTATGGTGACGTTTCCGGAGGCAAGCCCCGTGGCGATTGTTAAGGGATCGATGCTGCTGGTCACAGGCGGATCGAAGATGCCGCCGGAAAGCGTCCCGCCGCCCCCGGTAATGATGGTGATGTCCGAGGGGTCGAGCAGCCAGACGCCCGCTATGCCAAGCGGGGCGAGTGTTACAACCGAGCCGGATGCGTCGAGCACGCCTTTGCTCGATGTTTCCACCCAGCCGCCGTTTCCGCCCAGAGGTCCGCCCCTGGCGGAAATGCTTCCGGCAAAGTTCGTGTACTGCTGCGACCAGATCGTAACCTGGCCTCCGTTGCCATTCACGGCGGCGTCGGCGAAGATGCTTGCCTCCTTGTCCATGTAGACGTCACTGGCGTTGCGGATGCCGGCGTCGGCCCCGTGCGGCCCTCCCCCTATGTTGACCGTCCCGCCTCCGGAGTTGCCGGACACGTCGATCGTGCTTCCGGAGAGCAGCCCCACCTGGTTTCCGGTCACGGTGACCGTCCCTCCGGTCTCCCCGGCATTGTTGCCCCTGGCGTTTATTGCGCCGCTGTTGGTGACGACCCCCTGGCCGCCGCCGTCAAGAACGATTTCGCCGTTTTTTGTGCCTATGCTGTCGGCCTCGATGATCCCCGAATTGTTCACCACGGTGGATACGACATCCTGTGCCGCCTTTTCGGTCATAAACACCCGGCCCGCTGCCGTCTTCACGGCCCCGCCGTTTCGGACCTCGGCGTCGAGCGCCGCTTCATCTACCGAGAGCTTCACAAGCCCGTCACCGGTAAAATCCAGGGTCACCCTGTTTCCGCCGGCAAGCGCGACGCTTCCCCCCGGGGCGGAGATGGTTCCCTGGTTGCTCACCTGCGGAGCGATGAGCGCCACCACCCCGTATTTGGCGGCATTGATCGTCCCCTGGTTGATAACGCTGCTTTGAAGCCCCGTCGAGGTGAACCGGAAATTGCCGGAAAGATAGTCCGAATCGGACAGGTTAAGGCTCGATGCAACCAGCCCTCCCACGTCCACCCGGGCTGTGGGGCCGAAAATGATGCCGGCGGGATCCAATAGGAATATCCGGCCGTTGGCCTTGAGGGATCCGAATATCTCGGCCGGGTTTTGGCCGAGGATCCTGTTCAGCGCGGAACTGGACGCACTCGGCTGCAAGAATGTCACAGACGCATCCTGGCCGATGTTGAACGTGTTCCAGTTCAGGATCATCTGGTTTTGGAGCTGAGTGACGGTCATATTGTCGCCGGAGGCGGCAATGGTCCCCTGGCCGGAAACTATGTGCCCGCCGGTTGGAAGTGCGCCGGGGTTGAGCGCTCTTGCGGGCAAAATGCCAGCCCAAATGAGTGAGATCGTAACTGCGAAGCCGATCACGCCGGAAAGAAGACCACCCCGGAATTTCGGACGCCGGGGCAATGTTCGCTTCGCATTGCCATAGAGCGGAGGCTCGTTACGGTTCATCTCGGACCCCTGTATCGAAGAGTTCTGTTCCGAAAAGTTCATCGCGCGCAAGGCGCGCTCCTACAGGTACAGCTTTTCATGGTTTCCGGGTGTCCCGGAGGGGACGTGAAAAGCTGTCTCGAAAAGTTCCACCCTGGAACCTCAAAATCCCCCCTGCCCCCCTTTAGAAAAGGGGGGTGATTGGCGTGTCTTTTCATGGTTTCAGGGTGTCCCGGGGGGACATGAGCAACTGTATTGAAAAGTTTCTCGACCTTGCGTTTTTCGCAGGGCCGGGGCCCTGCTCCACTGCTCCAACTCAACCCCTGGAAAGTTTCCGTCCGGAGTTTCCGGGTAGACCCTAGAAAGAAATTGCCGCCTGCACCCAATACCGGTTACCGGAATTCTTGCCGTCCGAATCGAGGCCGGCCAGGCTGCTGCCCGGATTCGAGCCGATCTTGGCCGCCCACGCCACACGAATTACATAGACATCTTTTTTCAGAAGGTTTAACCCGACGCCGGCGCCCGAGATGGTATAAGAATTCCTGTCTCCGACCGGTGTGCCGGAATTGCTCCAGGGAGATACATGCAAACCCGTCCAGCCCAGATCGTAGAAGCCTATTAACTGCGGGAGCCCGATCCGCGGAATTGCCGGGAAATCATAGTGGATCTCCGCCGTGAAGATCGCGCCGCTGTCCCCCGGGGCCTCACCCACCGGGTATGCCCGCACGCCGCTGGGCCCTCCGAGAATGAATTTCTCGGAAGAATCGAGATTATCGAACCCGACCTGGCCGGTTACCGAAAGGAAAAGACTAAATTTCTCAGGCAGGCTCTGAAGCCGGTTCGCCGCGTAAGTGAATTTACCGTAGGTCCCGTTGCTCTTCGCCGTAAGACTGTCTGCCTGGAGGTCGGCGGGCACAGACGAAAGGTCGAGCGAACCTGCCGTAAGGCCGGCGCTCGCGGTGTTGTATCCGCCGCCAAACAGCGTATCGAGACGGTCCGCGTAGAGATGCACGCTGCCGGAGTTTATAAACTTGTCGTCGAGGTGTTGGCCGCTGCTGTGGTCCCACAAATTCTTCCAGTCATACTCGGCGCCGACCCAGAGATTTTCAGTGCGGCTTCTTACGATCGGGTAGCTCGCGGTTGCGCCGGCCAGACGCGCGCCTCCGTTCAGGTCCAGATCGAGCAGGGACCTGTCTATCGTGTAGCGCATCTCCCCGTAGAAAACACTCGCCTTAAGGCCGTTGTAGCCGATCGGGAAACCGTAGGCGGCCTGCCCGAACTGGTAGTTGGCGTTATCGGTCGTCGAAAGGGCCATCTGATCTCCGTAACGCAGGGGATCGTTAATCTGCACGAGGCCGTTTCCGCGCCATGCGTCAGTGAAGCGGGAGCCGAAGTTGTCGCCCCAGACCCGGCCGTCGATCAGCGGCCCCTCGCCGGCATCCACAACAAGCCTGGTCGTCCCGGGCTCATCGCCCGGCTCCAGGGTGGAAGCGGCGTGGATGCCCGGAATATCGTTCATGAGAAGAAGCGAACGGACAACGTCCTGCTGGTTGACCGCACCGCTCTTGTTGACCGCCTGCCCGGCCATGTTTTGCAGTACCGATTCGCACAGTCTGAGGTTCTTGCCGTTGATAATCGCCCCTCCCTTGAGTCTTCCCGCAACGACGGCGATCTCGATTATGCCGTCCTCGACCTTCTGCTTTGGAATATAGGCGTGCGCCAAAAACCAGCCTTTTTTGTGCAGATACTTCGTGACCTTGTCTGCAAGACCCCTCAGGCGCACGATCCCCATCTTTTTACCTACGGCGTCCTTGAGGAGCTTGTCTAACTCCGCGCTCGTCACCAGTCCCTCGATCCCCGTAAACCGAAACCCCTTCACCAAAACCTCCATCCCGGTCTCCTCCATTGGTTCAACCTGCTCTTCGGGCGCCTGCCAGGGGGTAAAGGGTTTCAATTCGGGCGGCTGGGTCTGCTGCTGCTCCTTAAGCAGGGTCCCCGCGTTGGGCGCGACCTGCGCGGGAGCGGTGCGGGCGTCAATGCAAATAAACAAGAAAGCCAACAGGATACAGCAAATCGATTTCCCCATGAGTTCCCCCGAGCTACCCCTGCTGCATGAATTCAAGGGATTTGAGCGTGTAGGACGGAGTTGCGTTCCATCTTGCTGGTGCTCCACCGGTAGTTACAAAACGGTTAAACCTTGAAAAGACCCGGAATGGCGTCCCGACCGCATTTGCCGAACAGGGCGGTTTCGGCCGAAACTTTTTCTTTTCTTTGATTGAAGCTTCCGATGAAAACAGATTCCCTGAAAATTTAAAAAAGATAAAAAAAGGGCAGCACCTGCAAGTTCAAGGTCCGGAAGGAGCTTTGCCGGCAGGCTGCTTGAACCCCCGGTCCGTGAAAGTCCTGTTCAACAATGCGCCCCGCGAACGCCCGACGCGATTGATAGACCAGGCGCAGGGCGCGCCTTGCGCACTGCGCCTGGTCCGGTGCAAGTGAGGCAGCCCGGTCTATCCTGTCTTGCGAGCACCTGAAAAACAGCTATTCAATCACGCCTGGACGGTATATCCGAGCTCCCGTCCGATATTGGCCACAGGACATATGGATGCCTGATGCCGAACAAAAATATATGCATTTGGGTTGTCGCAGAATATACGGAAAGAGTTGGAAAATGCAACCCCGTTTTTGCCCTGTCGCTGGATTGCGATAAGCATCGTGCCTGGAACCGCGGCGATGCGGGATACACCCTCCAGCGAGCAGTTCGCGGATGAAT
The DNA here is from genome assembly GCA_963805125.1 of uncultured delta proteobacterium. GTDB lineage: Bacteria > Desulfobacterota > Syntrophobacteria > Syntrophobacterales > Syntrophobacteraceae > SbD1. The sequence goes on from CAWDTD010000009.1 coordinate 569,400, forward strand.
TCGCTGCGCTTCAAATAGCGATTTGCTTGGAGTGAGAGCCATCCGGGACATCATCCCGATGGATTCCGCCGCCCCCACCGCTAATCATGAAATGCTCCCGCTGCACTTTCGTTGCGTTGAGAAGCCCGGGGAAAGTAAGCAAGAGGGACTCCAGGTTGACGTCCATCTGATATGCAGATCAACGAATGAATGCGTGAGTAACCGACCGTCCGCCCTGGGGTTTGTTTTTTAACAGAGCGACTACCCGCTTCCACCACGCGAAGGACGGGCGGTACTTAATTTCGATTCTCGCGAAGCCTGCAGAACGCAAAGCTTCATATATCCATGGAAGCGTAGGGGCGGCGCAAATCTTCCATTTCCACACTTTTCCCTGCTTTACATCTGCAATCCTCTCTTGATCTCCAGGGAAAAACATGATCATCGGAGAAGTGCGATGGAACGCCGGGATCATCGTCACCGTCTCCAAGATCAGCATCCCCTCAGTAACGGAACGGAGTCTCTCCAACGCGAGAAGCGGATGGCGTGTGTGATAAAGGAGGCCCGCGCACAGCACAAGATCGAATTTGCCTAACACGTCAGGCCCGAGATCATGCACATCCATGCGCTTGTAGACGATCTTACTGTTCTTTACCCGAAGTACGAACTCAAGCTGCTTCAGCGCATCGTCATTCCAGATATCTATGGCTACTACTTCGGCGCCCCTGCGCTCCAACTCCAACGCAAAGTATCCGTCCCATGTGCCGACATCGAGCACACGCTTTCCAGTTAAGTTTTCCGGTATCTGCAGAAGTCTCAGCCTGCGTGCGAATCGTCGTTGAGCGCGGCCTGGCTTGGTATTGACACCATGCCCTAAATCAATTGGCGAATGCCAGTACGGATGTAGTTTGCCCAGTTCCGACTGAAGCCACTTTGCATCGGCTGTCGGCTGTTGGCTGCTGGCTGTTGGCATAACATCTTCCTTGTCAGTTTTTCATCTATCAAATGTTATCTGATAGTTGTAGAAGACCGGAATGTATAACGCCCGGACCGGGACCCGCCGGATACGTGCCCGGGCGATTGCTTGCCGCTCGATGCGGCCGAGCTTCAACGATCGTCGCCTGATCTCGCAGTTTATATATATTTTGGTGGTAGAGTCAAATAGATTGGGGTGACGGGAGCAGGCCATAAAAATGGAATATTATATCTGCAACCTCTTCACCCCCTCCCCCTGACTCATTGCCTACCACCGATCGCTCCGGCAAACCCCGAGTGATTTCGGCCACCGCCGTGCAGCTCAACGTCACCCTTTTCCTTTTTTCAATGGCCTTCCCCCCTTATCAGAACAGTTTCCGGATTGACTGAGGCGGGCCGCTTTGGTATCATAAGCGTTCTGGTTGCGCCCGTAGCTCAGGTGGATAGAGCGTCGGACTTCGAATCCGCAGGCCGCAGGTTCGAATCCTGCCGGGCGTACCAATAGATATCTTCTTCGGGCCGCTAGCTCAACGGTAGAGCAGCTGACTCTTAATCAGGAGGTTCGGGGTTCGAGACCCTGGCGGCCCACCAGGAAAATCAAGTGGTTATGGTGAGTATGCCGTGGCCCTTTTTTGTTACGTATCTATTATTTCAGGGTCTTCCGGCAAATGCGCGCCTGCACAGTTTGCGCGCGAAGCCCGATCATCCTTAAAATCCCCCCTGCCCCCCTTTACGAAAGGGGGGGAAAGGGAATGAGTCTTAAAATCCCCCCTGCCCCCTTTATGAAAGGGGGGGAAAAGGAATGAGTCTTAAAATCCCCCCTGCCCCCTTTACGAAAGGGGGGGAAAGGGAATGAGTCTTTGAATCCCCCCTGCCCCCTTTACGAAAGGGGGGTGACTGGCACGTCTTTTCATGGTTTCAAGAGTGTCCCATTGAGACATGAAGGGCTGCGGTGAACTATTATGCTGCGCCTTGACAAACCCGTGATTTTCGACGAGGTGTATCATGAAACTAATATTTGCCGTTATCATCGGTGGAGCTGCTTTTTATTCGTTAATAAAGTCTATCCATTTGCTATTGCGTCATTTTTTCATCCGTAAGCACTGTCGAGAGATTGATATCCTGTATGGAAAAATACACCAAAAGTCCACTAATGAGTTTCAGCGTGAAATTAGAAAGCTCGAAAAATGGCACGAAATGGACATAATGGTGAGAACATATGATGGACCGGAGGAAAATATAAAAAGCCAAATCGCTGTTGCGCAAGAGGCCATTAAGCACGAAGAGCAAGTTTACGATAAGTTCATTCGCCTAAGAGCGCAATATACAGGCCAGCCGAAGAAATTAAGACATTGTATAGCACGCTACAAGGCATATCTGGATGCCAAGTTGCAGTCCTATCAGGACACTGAAGTTTACACGCATGCGTTAAAATCTGGAGCGATCACATTTCAAGATTTATTGGACAGAGCTAAACAAACACAAATAGTTCTGGAAGAGTTTGAACGAAAGATCGATGTCATTGTAAACGGAGAAGTCAGCGATTAGTTTTAACAATCATAATTTGGTGGAGAAACGGTTACCGTCAGAAGGAAGAAAGGTCCTTAATTGTCCTGAGTTAAAGATTCGTACCCGTTCACCACAGAGGCGGGTCATCGTCCGGGCATTAAGAGAACACGGAGCGGAGAAAAGGTCATAGAATTTTCCGACGTATGCCGTCCTTTAATGCCGGCACATTGAAGTTGATGAGCAGGCCGAGCTTCCAGCCTGCCAGTTTCAGGCAGGTCAGAAGTTGCGCTTCATGAATCGGTTCGATGGAGGACAGGGATTTGATTTCGACTACGACAGATCGTTCGACGAGAAGGTCAAGGCGATAACCGGAGTCCAACCTGACACCTTTTGTATTCAACCGGCAATGGCAACTGCCTCTGAACGCCAATGCCGCGCAGCGCCAACTCTCGACATAAACACTCCTCGCAGGCCGACTCCATCAGTCCCGGCCCCAATATCTTATGCACTGCAATCGCCGCCCCAATGATCCGCTCTGTTATAGTATTCAAATCCACCTTTGTGTCCTCTGTGCCTCTGTGGTGAACGCTTGCGCTTATCACCAGACCTGCTGCGGCTCGCGCCCGGTAAAATCCCCCCTGCCCCCCTTTAGAAAAGGGGGGAAATACGGGGCCCCCCTTTAGAAAAGGGGGGAAATACGAGGTCCCCGTTTAGAAAAGGGGTAAAGGTTCACCACAGAGGCACAGAGGGCACAGAGGAAAACCAAGAGTAAACCATGGATCGGCTCTGGGGTGTGCGGGGGAAATTTAAAGTGAAAAATCATTTCCCTGCTCTTTTTAGGGTCTCTTTTCCGTTTCCACTGCGTTTCCCTCTGTGCCCTCTGTGTCTCTGTGGTGAATGCTTGCGAAAAGGGGGCATGATTATCCGGGCCACCCGGCCAGCAATACAGTGTAGCAAACCTCGGAAACCGAGGCCACTTAAGAACATCTGCCTTAAGTTGACGGCAATGGGCGAAAGCCGGAATCCAGGTATTTTTCAAGAAATTTCAGCCAATTCCGGACCCCGGCTTCCGCCGGGGTGACGTGTGTGTCAGCGATCATTCGCGGGCGTGAATTATGTCTCGAACTTTTAACTCAAGACACTTAATAAGAAACAAAGTGAATTTTTCAGATTACACCGAGGTTGTTGCGCAGAATTCAACTTCCGATCGAAACCGCCATCCCGTTTCCCTCAACCGGTCCCTTGAGCTTCTGCATGCGGTCATCCGCAGGAACTTTCCCCCCTGGAAAGGCGCGGGCCTTCCCAATCCGGCCGCTTTTGGATCTGCCGCCTTCGCGGCAGCTCAGAAGCGGGAGCTTTTCGGCGCCAGGGCTTTTGCCGAGGGTGGCGACCGCGAGCATATTTTCTTCCGCGTCGTTACAGCCGGGGGTAACGGGCATGCGAAGCCGGCGCCTCTTTTCTTTAGCGCTGCCCCTCACCCGGAGTGCATCACAATGACGCTTCTTCGCGTGCTTCGCCACAAATCGAAACAAAAAATATTCTTAACCGCTTCGAGAGGACCTGCTGCTCAGAAACCTTTAAGTTTGTCGTTGACGGCCTGCACAAACCGGATTAGTTTAATTCAGATGTATCTATCAGCTTACCAATTCATGGCTTCCGGAGCCGCATTGCCGGCGCGGCCCCACCGATGGAGACAAGATGTTCAGGGCTCCGCGCTGCCTTTTTCAAGCGGAAGCAAAGTAAGAACAACATTCGCAGGGACTCTCCGGAAGAAAGAGCGCTCGATCTTTCCGGACTGAACTCGGGCATTCCGATCGGCCGGAAGTCCTCGCCTCGGCCGATCAAAGCCGCACGAGGGAACCCCGGAACATACAAGCGAAGGAAATGCACAATGACTGCTGCCAATACCTCTTCTACGACCGACCGGGGCAAGTCTGCCGCCAATTCGAAGGATGCACCCGACAAATCCTCCGATTCGGCCATGAATGACGTTGGATCTCCAGATGCCTGCAAGAGCTCTTCGTCCAGACCGGTCAAGCCGGAGGCCGATACGCCGAGCGAGCCCGCGACGTTGGTTGCGGCATATACCGATGAACCCGCCCCTTCACCCTCCATGGTCCCTTTGGGTTCTACTCTGTCTGAGGAACCGGTCAACGAGGTTGTCTTCGAATCCACGGCCGATGCTGAGACCATTGCTGCTGTGGCGGGAGGATATTGCGCTGCTCCATTCGACATCCTCGGTCTTCACTCTGTGTCCATGGCCGGCGCCCCCGGGCTGGTTGTCCGCACCGTTCAGCCACAGGCCTTAAGCGTTTCCGTGGTGCGCTCCGGCACCGAGTATCCCATGAAACGCGTGCATTCCGACGGCGTATTTGAAGCCGTGTTTCCGGGCGAGACTGAATTTTTCCGCTATGAGCTTTCCATTTCTCTTCCCGACGGTCGCAGCTATCAGATCGAAGACCCTTATCGCTTCCCGCCCGTGCTAACCGAGTTCGATCTGTACCTTTTTTCCGAAGGCAATCACTTCCAGCTATACGACAAACTCGGTGCGCACCTGGTGGTCCACGAGGGTGTGCCAGGGGTTCATTTTACGGTGTGGGCGCCCAGCAGCGAGCGGGTGAGCGTGATAGGCGATTTCAACCAGTGGGACGGCAGACGCCACCCCATGAGGTCGCGGGGGGCAACCGGTCTGTGGGAGATCTTCATCCCCGCCCTGGTTCAAGGGGATCTCTACAAATATGAAATCAAGAGCCGCTACAAGGGCTACACGGCGATAAAGTCCGATCCTTTCGGCTTCACGTCCGAGTTGCGCCCCAAAACGGCTTCCGTTGTCTGGGACCTGGAGCGCTACCGGTGGAACGATGCCGGGTGGATGGCCACGCGCAAAGAACGCCAAAGACTCGACGCCCCGATATGCATTTACGAAGTCCATCTTGGTTCCTGGCTGAAAGCGGCTGACAAGGATTTGAACCATCGGTGGCTTACCTACCGCGAACTGGCCGTGGAGTTGGTGCCATACGTAAAAGAGATGGGCTACACTCACATTCAACTGCTGCCCGTGACGGAGCATCCCTTCGACGGCTCGTGGGGGTACCAGACCGTCGGTTACTACGCCCCTACCTCACGGTACGGCAATCCCGACGACTTCCGGCATTTCGTGGACACGGCGCACCAGGCCGGACTGGGCGTGATCATGGACTGGGTGCCTGCGCACTTTCCCAAAGACGGCCATGGGTTGTCGTTTTTCGACGGCACGCACCTTTACGAACACGCCGACCCACGCCAGGGCGAACACCAGGACTGGGACACGCTCATCTACAATTACGGTCGAAACGAAGTGCGCGCCTTTCTGCTTTCCAACGCACTGTTCTGGCTCGACAAATATCACATCGACGGGTTGCGGCTGGATGCTGTCGCCTCGATGCTGTACCTGGATTACTCCCGCAAGCCGGGGGAGTGGATTCCCAACAGGTTCGGCGGCCGCGAGAACCTGGATGCGGTGAGTTTCCTCAAGCGCTTCAACGAACTCACCCACGAACGGTTTCCCGATGTGCTGACCTTTGCCGAGGAATCCACGGATTGGCCGATGGTTTCGCGCCCGGTTTACGTGGGGGGCCTGGGCTTCGATATGAAGTGGAACATGGGTTGGATGCATGACATGCTCGAGTACATGCAAAAGGAGCCTGTGCACCGCAAATATCACCATCACCACCTGACTTTTTCCCTGCTTTATGCCTTCACCGAAAATTTCACGCTGCCTTTTTCCCATGACGAGGTGGTGCACGGCAAGGGTGCGATGCTGTCCAAGATGCCCGGCGACTACTGGCAGAAGTTCGCCAACTTGCGTGCGCTATACGCCTATATGTATGGACACCCGGGCAAAAAGCTGCTCTTCATGGGCAGTGAGTTCGGACAGTGGAAAGAGTGGGACCACGATCACGAACTGGATTGGATGCTGCTCGATTTTGAATTCCACCGCAACCTCCAGCAGTATGTAAGAGATCTGAACCGGTTGTACATTTGCGAACCCGCGCTCCATGAGATGGATTTCAGTTGGGAGGGGTTTCAGTGGATCGACTTCCACGATATTGACCAAAGCATTGTCTCATTCATTCGCAGGGCCCGGGACCCGAATGATTTTGTAATAGTGACAGCGAACTTCACGCCGGTGGTTCGCCACGGCTACCATGTAGGAGTGCCGGCGCCCGGCGTTTACCGCGAACTGCTCAACAGCGACTCGGGACGCTACAGCGGCAGCAATGCGATCAACTTCGATCCGGTCACATCGGAAGCCGGGGCGTATCAGGGGCAACCCCATTCGATCGGGCTCACCCTGCCGCCCCTGGGCGTGATCTTCCTTAAACCCGAAAAACAAACGCAGCGCGACTAGATATTTTCAATACCTGGTCCTGGCCGGGATTGCCCGGGAAGGCTAAAGTTGCCCGGAAGTCCCGGCTGCGAATTGCAGGAGAATAGAGTGTACATTGTCCAAATCGCTTCGGAGTGTGCCCCGGTTGCCAAAGTGGGCGGCCTTGGCGACGTGGTGTACGGCCTCAGCCGCGAGTTGCAGGTGCGCGGCAACTACGTGGAAGTCGTTGTACCCAAGTATGACTGCATGCGCTATGACCAGGTCTGGGGCCTGACGAAGGTTCTTCATGACCTGTGGGTGCCCTGGTATCGCGGAGCAATTCAGTGTTCGGTGTGGTACGGCGAGGTGTATGGCGTGCGCTGTTTCTTTATCGAACCGCACTCGCAGGACAATTTCTTTAACCGCGGCCGTTTTTACGGAAGCACCGATGAGGTCAGGCGTTTTACTTTTTTCAGCAAGGCCGCTCTTGAATTCCTGCTCAACAGCAACCGCCGCCCCGACATCATCCACTGCCACGACTGGCAAACCGGGATCGTTCCGGTCCTTCTGTTCGAGATTTACAATCGCTCAGGGATGTGGAACCAGCGTGTGTGTTACACCATCCACAATTTCAAGCACCAGGGCGTCACCGGTGAAGATGTATTGTGGGCTGTCGGTTTGGGCCGTCCATTCCACTTCATGCACTATGACCGCCTGTGCGACAACTTCAATCCAGGTGCAGTGAACTTGATGAAGGGCGGCATTGTCTATTCGAATTTCGTAACGACCGTTTCTCCGCAACACGCCTGGGAGGCGTGCAGCGCCAACCAGGGTTTCGGCCTGGAACGAACGCTGCAAATTCACCGTGCGAAATTCGACGGGGTGCTCAACGGCGTAGACTATGACGTGTGGAACCCCGAGGTCGATCGCTATATAGCCGCTCATTACAACATGGAAACCATACAAGAGAAATACCGCAACAAAGAGGCCCTGCGGGACAGGTTATGGCTGCGCAAGGACCACACACCGATCATTGCTTACATAGGTCGCCTGGACCCGCAGAAGGGCTTGCACCTGATACGGCACGCGCTGTTTTACAGCTTGCAGCGTAATGCCCAATTCGTACTTTTGGGCAGCAGCCCGGAAATGCATATCAACACCCATTTCTGGCATCTTAAAAATTATCTCAATGACAATCCGGACTGTCACCTGGAGGTTGGCTACAACGAAGAACTCGCCCACATGATTTACGCGGGCGCGGATATGCTCATCATGCCAAGTTTGTTCGAGCCGTGCGGTTTACCCCAGATGATCAGCTTGAAGTACGGCACCATACCCATCGTCCGTGCTGTCGGCGGTTTGGTCAATACCGTATTCGACCGGGACTATTGCGATGGCCCCCCGGAGGAGCGCAACGGATATGTCTTTCACCAGACGGATTATTCTGCCCTCGAATCGGCGCTGGACCGTGCGATAGGCCTGTGGCACCACTATCCGGGAGAGTTCCGCCGGCTTATTCTCAACGCAATGAGGCATGACTTCTCCTGGAGCGGCCCGGGTGCGAAATATCTGGCAATTTACGATTACATCCGCCACAAATAAAGGGCAATCGAAAGCATCGAGCGGCGCCTTGAGTAGTTGAGCCTGAATAGAATGAAAGGAATGGACATCTGCCTATGACCGCTTTACCTGAATACGTTGACAGCCTCCCGAACATTTCGGGAGCAGAGGGGTTGTGCGCGCAAGCCATGGGCGCCAACAAGGGGAAGGTAATCTACCTGCATGAGAGCGGAATTGATTTTGGGCGCATCCGGAGCGCGGCCGCCATCGCTCTGCATATGCACCAGCCACTCATCCCGGCTGGCGGAAGCGACCTGAGCACTGCTGAAATTATCAGCAATCTCAAATATATGATGGATAACCAGGGGATTGGCGACAACCACAACGCTCCGGTTTTTCTGTGGTGCTACAGGCGCATGGGTGAGTTTATTCCGCAGTTGATCAGTGAAGGCAAGCAGCCGCGCGTGATGCTGGAATACTCCGGCACCCTGCTGCATGGCCTTCGCAGCATGGGGGCACATGATGTTTTCGATAGTCTCAGGACCATCACCCTTGAGCCCGGCTATCGACGCGCAGTGGAATGGCTGGGGGCCCCCTGGGGGCACGCCGTTGCCCCTTCCACTCCTGTCCAGGATTATCGCATGCATGTCAAAGCCTGGCAAAATCACTTTGCGGCGATCTTTGGTTTCGAAGCCCTGAGCCGCGTGCGCGGCTTCTCTCCCTCGGAGATGGCTCTTCCGAATCACCCCGACGTGGCCTACGAGTTTGTAAAGACATTGAAAGATTGCGGCTACAAGTGGGTCCTTGTCCAGGAGCATTCCGTGGAGCGGCCCGAGAACGGCCGGGGGCCCGAGCGCAAGCATATTCCCCATCGCCTCGTTTGCCGCAACTCTCGGGGCGAAATGGCGAGCATTGTGGCCATAATCAAGACGCAGGGGAGCGACACCAAGCTCATCGGCCAGATGCAGCCGTACTACGAAGCCAAAGGGCTTTCCCGCCTGGAACTGGCCGGAAAACAGATCCCGCAGCTTGTCACCCAGATCTCGGACGGCGAAAACGGCGGGGTGATGATGAACGAGTTCCCGTCCAAGTACATGGAGGTCATTGGCGAGGCTTCGGGTTCGGATGTGCCCATGGTCAACGTCACCGAGCACCTTGAGTATCTCTTCTCGCTTGGTGTAACCGAGGAGGATTTCCCCGCGCTTCAACCCATTCTGCAATTTCGCATCTGGCAACGCTCAAAACCCGGAGACGGTCCCGAGAAGATGGAGCGGGCCATCGAAGAACTCAGAAAAGAAGACCACCGTTTCAACATGGACGGCGGTAGCTGGACGAACAATCTTTCCTGGGTGCGCGGCTACGAAGATGTGTTGGACCCTATGGCAAAGGTCAGCTCGCTGTTTTTCGAAAAAGTCATCAGGCAGAACGTCCCTACCGGTGAACAGCGGTATCGCAATGCGCTGTTTCATCTTCTAACCTCTCAAACAAGCTGCTATCGCTACTGGGGCCAGGGATTGTGGACGGACTACGGGCGCGAAATCTGTCGGCGTGCCGAGCAGATTATCTCCCACGATTTCTAATTGCGGCATGAGCGAACTTCCTGAATATATCAATGGCCTTCCCAATATCTGCGGCTCTGAAGGGATGATTGAAGAGACCCTCCGCGCCTCTCGGGAAAAGTCCGTGTTCCTGCACGAGAGCGGCATCGACTTCGGAAGCGCCCGCGGCTGTTGCGCCATAGCACTGCATATGCACCAGCCGCTTATCCCCGCGGGAGGCCCCGGCAGGGGCTGTGATATGCGCCATGAGCCGTTGATCGGCAATCTGCAGTTCATGCAGGAGAGTTTTTATGAGCAAGACCGGCACAACGCAGACCTGTTCCGCCGCTGTTACAAGCGGATGGGCGAGTTTGTTCCGCAGTTGGTGCAAGAGGGCAAGAACCCGCGCGTTATGCTCGATTACACAGGGACCCTTCTCCATGGGCTGTGCCGGATGGGGGCATACAACGTGATCGATTCACTCAAGACCATCACCTGCAACCCGCTCTACCGGCGGTGCGTGGAATGGCTGGGCACCACATGGGGTCACGCCGTGGCGCCCTCAACGCCGCCTCAAGACTACCGCCTTCATATCAGGGCCTGGCAGCATCATTTCAGCGCCATTTTCGGCCTGGAGGCTTTGAGCCGTGTGCGTGGGTTTGTGCCCTCGGAGCTGGCGCTGCCCAATCATCCCGACGCTGCTTATGAATTTGTGAAATCCATCAGGGAGTGCGGGTTCCTGTGGACGATCGTCCAGGAACATTCTGTGGAACGCCCGAGCGACGGTTGGGGAACCCAATGGCTGCACATTCCCAATCGTCTGGTTTGCCGCAATTCTCGAGGCGAACAAACCAGCATCATTTGTCTGATCAAGACTCAAGGCAGCGATACCAAGCTCATTGGCCAGATGCAGCCCTATGATGAGGCTTACTCCCAATCGCGGTGGGACTATGCGGGGCGAAAGATTTTGCCCATGGTCACCCAGATTGCCGACGGGGAGAACGGGCACGTCATGATGAACGAATTCCCGTTCAAGTATTTCCAGGTGGTGCGCGAAGCGTCCTGGACGGATGTGCCGCTGGTCAATGCCACCGAATACCTGGAGTACCTTTTTGCTTCCGGCTGGAAAGAGGAGGACTTTCCGGTTGTCCAACCCATCGGCCAGAAGCGCATCTGGGATCGGTGCAAGCCGGGCGAAGGCGCTGAGAAACTCAATCGGGTGATCGATGGGTTGCGTAAGGAAGACCCATTGTTCCACGCGGAGGGTGGAAGTTGGACAAACAACATCTCCTGGCTCTACGGATATGATAACGTGGTTGGGCCGATGCTAAGGGTTAGCACCCTGTTTGATGAGAAGGCCGTCAAGGGAGGCGTTGCTTCCCGGGAGCATCGTTATCGGAATGCCCTGTTCCATTTGCTGGCCGCGCAGAGCAGTTGCTTCCGTTATTGGGGGCAGGGGCGCTGGACTGACTACGGAGTGGAAATCTGCCGCCGCGGCATCGAGATTCTGACGTACGACTTTGAGTGAAAACGGATCAAGCATCTCGAATGCCTCTCAGATCTCGATCTGTCTTAGGACCTGGTAAAGGAAATGGTTGTGCGAGAAAAGCTCATTGTGTCCAATCCAGAGGTGATGGCGGGCCAGCCGGTTATTGCCGGCACGCGCATCACTGTGGACGCGCTGCTTGAGAGCCTGGCCGGCGGCGCAACGGTCGACCAGATCCTCGAGGCCCACCCTGCGTTGTCTCGCGAAGGTATTGAGGCCGCACTGCGGTTTGCCGCCGAGACCGTGAGGGCAAGTTCGCCGGTTTCCGGCAACGTGCCGTTTGAAATCTATGGACCCCATTGCGTGAATGTGAACGAGGAGCCAGGCATCGCCATTCGTGCCTTTGTGCCCGATGCTCGGAGCGTGGCGATCCAACGGCAGGAAACAACAACCGGCGAACAGGGGATGGAAAGCAGGGTGCAGGAGTCCGAAGCACGGGACCTTCCGCCTGAACCGCATCCACCTCGACTCGAGGTCACGGATCTGCTCTCAGGGCTCGGCCCGGAGATGCAGCCCGATCCTCTCCTGCCCGCCGAATGCATGCAGCCGGCGTTGTTCCCCATGGAGCGCATTCATCCCGAAGGCGTCTTCGAAGCTGTCTTTGCCGGTGAGACCGCGTTTTTCCCGTACCAGTTGGCCGTCACCCTCCCTGATGGCCGAAGCTATGTGACCCACGATCCCTACCGCTTTCCTCCCGCTCTTACGGATTCGGACCTGCGGCTGCTCCACGAGGCGGAGCATACGGCAGATAGCCTCCATCGCCTGTATGCCACCTTCGGTGCGCACGGAATCGAGCACCAGGGCGTCCACGGCATCCGCTTCGTGGTGTGGGCCCCCAACGCCGCGCGGGTCAGTGTCATTGGTGACTTCAACCGTTGGGACGGGCGTCTCCACCCCATGCGAGCCAGGGGTGAATCCGGTCTGTGGGAGATCTTCATCCCCGGCCTTGCGCCGGGCGCTTTATACAAATACGAAGTCCAGTCCTGCGAGGGTATCGTGGCGCAGAAGGCCGACCCCTATGGCTTCGCTGCCGAACTGCGCCCCGGGACGGCCTCGGTCGCGTGGGACCTGGGTTTGTATCGATGGAACGATTCCGACTGGATGATCGGGCGCCGGGAGCGCCAGAAACTCAGTTCCCCGATCTCGATCTACGAAGTCCACCTCGGCTCCTGGATGCACGCCGCTTCCCGAGGGACCAAGCCCGAGTGTTGGCTTACCTACCGCGAACTGGCTGAAAAACTGGTGCCCTATGTCAAGCAGATGGGGTACACGCACATCGAACTTCTGCCGGTTACCGAACATCCCCTCGACGGTTCGTGGGGATACCAGACCGTGGGCTACTTCGCCCCTACCTCACGGTACGGCAATCCCGACGATTTCCGGCATTTCGTGGACACGGCACACCAGGCCGGACTGGGCGTGATCGTGGACTGGGTGCCCGGGCATTTTCCCAAGGACGGCCACGGACTGTCGCACTTTGACGGAACACCCCTCTATGAACATCCCGACCCGCGCCGGAGCCACCAGCAAGACTGGGGTACGCTCACCTTCAACTTCGAGTGCGCCGAGGTCTGCGCCTTTCTGCTCTCCAACGCACTGTTCTGGCTCGACAAGTATCACATTGACGGCCTGCGCGTGGACGCCGTCTCCTCCATGCTCTACCTGGACTACTCCCGTGGACCCGGCGAGTGGCTGCCCAACGAGTTCGGCGGGCGCGAGCACCTTGAAGCCATAGAGTTTTTTAAACGATTCAACACACTGGTGCACCAACAATTTCCGGACGTCCTGACTTTTGCGGAGGAAGCTTCCATCTGGCCGCAGGTGACAGGACCCGTCGAGGATGGCGGCCTCGGGTTCGATCTCAAGTGGAACCTGGGCTGGATGCACGACACTCTGAAATACTTCCGGAAAGACCCCCTCTACCGCTGCCACCATCACGATCAACTGACGTTTTCGCTCACCTATGCGTTCTCCGAAAATTTCACGCTGTCTTTTTCCCATGACGAGGTGGTGCATGGCAAGGGTGCGATGCTGTCCAAGATGCCGGGCGACCACTGGCAGAAGTTCGCCAACTTGCGCGCGCTATACGCCTATATGTATGGACACCCCGGGAAGAAGCTGCTCTTTATGAGTTGCGAAATCGGCCAATGGAATGAGTGGAACTTCGAAAAAGGGGTGGAGTGGGCGCTGCTTGACTACGATTTGCACCGGAAGCTGCGCCAATATGTAGCGGCGTTAAACCGGTTGTACGTCTCGGAACCTGCTTTGCACAAGGTGGATTTCAGTTGGGAAGGATTTCAATGGATTGATTGCGACGATGCGCAACGCAGTGTTCTCTCATTTATCCGGCGTTCGGCAAACCCGAATGAATTCATCATAGTGGCGGCGAACTTCACTCCCGTAGTGCGCCATGACTGTCGCATCGGCGTACCCCGTTCCGACCGGTATTGCGAACTGCTCAACAGCGATGCGGCAATCTACGGCGGGAGCAATGTCGTCAATGCACGGCCCATGGCCGCCCAACCCGGCAAATGGCAGGGTCAGCCCTGTTCGATCAAGCTCACTCTGCCACCTCTGGGGGTTGTGTTCCTTAAACCGGTCCTTTCGTGACATGGTCTTTGCCGGGATGAACCGGACCAGGTTGCGTTCAAGATTGAAGTAATGGAAAAGAGCGGGGGAATGATTCCGATAAGCGCTAACTTAACGAATCGGGGTTTTGCGTTCGTCATCGCGTGTTTGAATGCTTTTGGGCCGGAATCCAGGGGAGCGCCATAAATAAGCAACCTGCGGTCTACATTTTGGCGAGCAAAAGAAACGGTACTCTTTATATCGGTGTGACCTCAAACCTCGTCAAGAGGATTTGGGAGCATAGAAACAATCTTGTAGAAGGATTCACTGAACGCTATGGTGTTCACCACCTGGTTTGGTATGAACCGCACGATAGCATGGAGTCTGCTATCCAGCGGGAGAAGCGATTGAAAGAGTGGAAGCGAAAGTGGAAATTGGAATTAATCGAGGGTGCGAATCCCAACCGGGAGGACCTTTACCATAAAATCGTTTGACTGGATTCCGGCGCCTGCCCCGGACCCGATCCGGGGTCCGCCGGAATGACGCATCCTGGATTCCGGCGTTCGCCGGGCGCCGCCGCATGCGCCACCGTGAGCCGGATCGTGGTCCGGACATGGAGAGCGGCGAAGGTGATGTGAGGGGCACTGCTCCTCCCCGCGCTTTTTAACATCCTTTGGTGCTCACTTGAGCGCGGCTTCGTATGGACCATGCGCTCCGGGTAAAAGTTCGGGGGCGGCAAGAAGCTGTGATCCCGGCTGGTTTGAGCATGGGGGAGTTTTTCAAACAAAACTCGCAGCGGCAGGGGACATTCCAAATTCTTCCCCGGACTCCAGGTCCGGAAGGTCGGGGCCGAACCAGTATTGATCTTCGGCCCCCGTCCCAAACCTCAGCGACTCGAGTATCCTGGCCGCTTTTTCCTCGACTTCCGGTATCGTATGCACAATTGCCCTCAAAGATTTGAGCACCCTCAGCATCTGTTCTTTATGGCAAACCGGCAGGACCGGATGTTCAACCAACTGGATCACTTCGTCCAACTGGCGGAGGTTGCCCGATGTTATCTGCACATAGGCAAGTTTAGACCACTGTCCCAGAAGCTCGGATGGCAAGCCGTTTATCTTCTTTGAAAAGTCATAGTTCATGCCTGCAGGCAACGCATTTGCAAGGCGGTCCAACAAAGACTCAATTTCCGGCTGATTCCAAAGGCTGGTCCCGGAAAGCAGTTTTTCCCACTTGGGGTAAATCTTGTTTTTGATCCACTCCCGCTGCTGGTGAGGAGAAAGATGAAGTCTTGCCAGCTCCTTTTGTTCACTGAGCAGCCTTTGACTCACTACAAACAGGTCCCCGGCGGAACGCAATTCCGGGACTTTTTCGCCTAATGCGCTGCACAGCCCGTCGAGAAGAGATCCTTTACATTCAAGTCCCGGTACGTGCTTTTGCAGCAGGTCTTCCCAGCTCTCCCGAAGAATCGCGATCTGTGCGTTTATCGCCAAGAACACAAACCCGAGTTTGACCAATGTGTTCCTGAGTTCATGGGCGAGGATTTCACAGCTTTGGAGGCGCTGGCCGGCAAAGTCCTTGCTCGCCCTGTAGAGCTTTTCTCTGAGCCGTAAAGACAGAAGTGTGGAACCAAGGCTTTGGGCCAAATCGTGTACGATTCTGGTCTGACGGTCGCCGCACCTCAGTGTGCCCGGCTTAAAGTGTATCTTTATAACGGCTGCAACGACATTTTCGGTGTCACGCCAGATGGAGTTTCCATGCCAATCGAGCGGATATCCAAGCTTATCGATGGAACTGCCGTAGAGGCTTTTCTTGCGAACCAACACGGGTTCCATGTGGAATTCGTCCTCCGGTGTTCCGGCGAGCTGCTTTCTGACACTCCGGGGATCATGCATCGGATCATCCGCCGTCCAGCTTATCTGCTTTTCAACGCACCACCCCATTGCCTCCAGTGCACGGCCGGGCTGGTCTCGGTATTGCTCCCACTTTTTGCCGGGCGGGTTGTAATCGGAGATAGCGGGCAACCCCCACTCCAACTCATCCAAATCTTGTTTCCTGGTGCCTGACAGAACGCGCACAGCGATCAGTTCCGGCATCAGGCCGATCTTGTATATTGTGCCCTTCGTCGCGCTGCCCAGGCATGAAAGCACTGTCTTTATCATGGTCCGGCAGGTTGCAACGAGGATATCGTCGGTATTTCTCACAGCTTTCTCCGACATAGATCTACACGGGAGACCAAAAAGCGGGACCGATCCGGGCTGCACCAGGCTCCTCGTATCATGGTTTCGCTGCGTGTAAGTGCACGGAGTGAACAAACTCGACACTCCACCATGCACCCTTTAGCTGCGCCGAGAAATTTCAAAGATACTCACACCCGGTCCCAATCTCCCGGGCTTGGCCTGGTGCACTCAAGTTGTGCGCTAATGCATCTCATTTTGGGTTCGGATTGCACCCGAAAAAGCTCTTGGAACGCACAGGGTCCATAAATCATACGGCATCCCGACCAAAAAACTTGAACGCAGATGCGTATCAGACCACCCAGGCAGCCGAACTTATGCAGCGCACCGAGCCGGCGCGGAGCGCTGCGTTCTACGACCGGGGCTTCATAATCGTTTCAGGTTGTCCATGATAGGGCATACGTGATAATTAAATGGACCTTTGGGTGCTCCAGGATGTTTTTCGGGTGAAGCCGGAGTCAAAAATGCTCGTCGGTATCCGCAGGTGATCGGGTTGACGTATTATTCGGGTCGAAGGGGAGCTGGAGTGTGCAGTTCACTTTTTTTATAAGTGGGCGAAAAGCCCGGCGGTCCGAAAGGATTGGCTGTTGCCCGCAAAGGGACGCCGTCCGCCGGAAAAGTCCCAAATTGCTCTCGAGTTCTTCTATCATCTGCTGCTGACCGTCGCCGGTTCCGGCTGTTTCCATAAAGGAGGAAGTCCGACTTGTTTTTGAAAGCGCTGGGGATGCTGGCGCTCACGCTTGCCGCACTGTTGCTGCCTGCTTTTTCACAGGCCGAAGAACTCCAGGCGATAGAGCCGCTCATCTCGCATAATACACGTCTTATGATCTTCTCACCACACCCCGATGACGAGAGCCTTGGAGCCGGGGGCCTCATTCAGCGTGTTCTCAAGGCCGGTGGAAGGGTGAAGGTAGTCTTCATGACAAATGGAGACGGCTTTCCGGAGGGGGTCGAAAGGGAGGATCGCATCTCCCGCCCGACCGCAAAGAACTACACCATATATGGTGAAGAGCGCCGTCTGGAGGCCGTCAAGGCCGCCATCACCCTGGGGATGAAGGAGCGCGACGTGATCTTCCTCGGTTTTCCGGACGGCGGGTTGACTTACATTCGTTTGAAGTTTCTCGCGCACCCGATGCCTTACAGGTCCCCTTTTACCAGGAAAATGCGTCCACCGGCTTTCGAGATCGTTGTTGCCCGCACAGACTATTGCGGGGCAGACCTGGTAAGAGAGATCGAACGGGTGCTCGCCGATTTTCGACCTAACCTCATGGCAACCACCCCGCCCGAAGACCAGCACCCGGATCATAGTTCGACTTACTATTTTGTTAAGCTGGCATTGGAACATTGGGATACGAAACATCCAAACCTTAAACCCCGGATGCTTACCTTCCTGATCCATTACGGACAGTGGCCGGTTGGCCAGGGTGCGGGGACCGGGTTACCGGCCTGTTGCCCAAATACTTCCCCCGCAGCTCTAATTTAGTGATAGAAAAGCGATTAAGTTGTTGTAAGTGTTAGTCATTGTGGTAAATTGGCCCATCATTTTAACTAGGAGTCGGTTGCCATGATGGGTCGCCAAGCCAGAGGCCAACAAGTCAAACTGTTCTACCACGGATTTTGCCTTGACAAGAGGGTGCGCTCGGATCACCCCCTGCGCAAAATCAAGGACCTAATCGACTTTGATTTCACCTACAAAGAGGTCGCGGAGAGCTACGGGGTAAACGGCAATGTCTCGGTTCCCCCTCCGGTTATCCTCAAATTGATGCTCCTGCTGATTCTCTATAACGTCCGATCTGAGCGTGAGCTGATGGCCACTATCCCCGAGAGGATCGACTGGGCTTGGTTTCTTGGCTGGGACCTTGACGAGCCGGTCCCCGACCATAGTGTGCTAAGCAAGGCCAGAGCCCGATGGGGAAGCGCCGCCTTTAAGAGCTTCTTTGAAAGAATCGTCTGGCAATGCATTGAGGCGGGCCTTATCGATGGATCGAAGATCTTCCTGGATGCAAGCCTCATCCAGGCCGATGCCTCAAGAAACTCCATAGTTAAGACCAAAGGCCTGAGGCGACGCGTCAGGCACAGTTTTCGCGAACTCGAGACCCGGCTCGACGATGACTGCCAAGGGGGTGAGGATCGCAGACTGGTCAACAGTACCCGTATGTCCACAACCGATCCCGATGCCGCGATTGTCCGCCACAAAAGGGGGCCTGCCAAGCCTTCCTACAAGGTCCACCGGGCAGTTGATGTCAAATCTGAAGTCATAACCGCTGCCGAAGTTACCCCCGGAGATGTCAACGAGGGCCATATGCTCTCCGAGCTCATTGATGAACACGGCCAAAACACTCGGAGACAGGCCCGGGTGGTGGTCGCAGACTCTCAGTATGGAACTGCCCAAAACTATCTTGAGTGCCATGATCGGTGCATAGAGGCTCACATCCCTTCACTTAATACCACCCACAAGAAAAAGGGCATCTTCTCTGATGAGTTGTTTAGCTACAATCCGCAGGATGACACCTACCTGTGTCCTGCGGGAAACCTGCTAAGTTGTAGAAAATACAGCAAAAAAAATACCGCCTTCGAATACCGGTGTTTAACGAAGGTCTGCAAAGCATGCTCGCTTCGCCATCGGTGCACCACAGCCTCCAGGAAGGGCAGAACCATACAGCGCCATCTCAGATATGACGAAATTGAGTATATGCGCGAAAAGGCACTGAAGCCCGCGTCCAGAAGGGACATAAGGACTCGCAAGCACCTTATGGAAAGAAGCTTTGCCAGGGCCGTGCCACTGGGGTTCAAACGAGCCCGCTGGAGAAGGCTGTGGAGAGTACAGATCCAGGAGTACCTCACAGCCGCCATTCAGAACATTCTGATTCTTGTTCGATATGTCAAAGAGCCAGGCATTGCCAAGGCAGTGGCAATGGCAATGCCAAAAAGGGGGAAACCCCCTTATGGGGTGGCACGCACAATCGCCTTGATTACTCGGGTGGGGTCATTTTCCCGGCTATTATGTTTCTTTTACAAACCCCTTCAGGCCATATCGCCTGGTTGGAGATATTTGGCTGTTTCAAAAACCTTTTAGGCAACAGGCCGTTACACCTTAACCCTCCCGATAACTTTCCCGATAATGGCAAGCATTGGATTTCATTAGCCTTAAAACCCGGGGAGGTCGAAACTAAACGCAAAGCCATCCTCCAGTACAAGACACAAATGCTCGTCATGGGCCGCTTTCTTTTGAGCTTTTCTAGGTCTAACGAACTGTTCATGCCGGACAATTAAAACCGAAACCTTTACCTGTTCACCCATTCAATCAAACCGTCACACCTTACTGCGCCGGGTTGACAGAAGTGGTTTTGCCATTGGCTCCTACTATAAAGCTTGCGATCAGTACCGCAATGATGCCCGTCATAAAGATTCCATCAAATGTTCCAGCCCCTCCTATTGAGGCAACGGGGGCCCCTAATCCGCGGATCTTTCCAAGGTTCAGGATATCGGCTCCTAAAAGGGCCCCCATGCTCCCTGAAATATACGCCAGTGCCGGCGCATACTTTCTGGACAGAAGCACGGCAACTATTGTTGCCGCAACGGGAGGGATAAAGATTGGAACGACAATTCCCACTCCCCTCACCGGAGTGGCCAGGAAGTGAACCAGGAGCATCACAACGGCCACCCCCACCAAAGCCCGACCGTAGAGCCTGTTCTTCACCGTAAGGTATATGGATAGAAGGAAAGGAATAACAGCTCCTCCCAGGTTTACGGCAACCACTGTTCCCGGCCATTTCGTAACCATTGGAATCACGTGTCGAATTCCAAAAAAATCAACATAGCCAGTAGAGACGAGCTGTTCGGGAGGAAGGTCAAAAATGGGAATATTGATGTAGCTTCCGAGCAGCGATAAAAGCAGAAGTGAAAAAAGATGACGCCGGCCGATTCCCATCCGCTGATATGCATAGCTTAGAACCCCGATTTCTATGAAAACGACAAGAAAAACAAACAAAAAAACAAAAAACAATATGAAAGGCAGGGACAGCGGAAAATAATGCATCTCGCTATTCTCCTTCTATAGCAACGCTCAAAAGGAAGTTGACATGTATCGGCGCGTGCGAACTGCTTTTATCCGTCCTCCGGCAACCGACTTCCGATTTCTGTAATGACAAAGGCTCGATTCACGAAACGGGAAAAACCGTACGCTAAGAAAGATACATCCCCGTAAGATAGACTTATTGACAAGTCTATCTTACGAGAAGCCGGCGCCAGGCCGCGAGGCAGGCAACTGCGGTGAGTCCCTCGCTCCGTGCCTCTCAGGGAAGCACCAGAGGTTAGAAACGGCAAGGACGCCATAATACCGGGTAGCTGCGGCACTCCTATTCGAGCGTGATTTTGACGCCCTCGGGTCCCAGTGTGAAGTCGACTCCCTGGTTGGTCGAGACGAGGTCCATGATGACCCCTTTCTCGTTTTGCATGGTCTTGGATCCCCCGCCGCCGCCCACCGTCATCCCGACTGCGACGGCCGCGTAGTTACCCGCAAAGTCGGCCAGGTTCTTTAGATTGAATACCTTACCCAGGGCTGTCACATTCTGAATGCCCACGCTTCCAACGCTCAGCCCGTCGACTTTGAATTTGTACTGCTTTCCATTATACATCAGAACGCCGTTTCCCCAGCTCAGGCCCACACCAGCGGCCACGGAAGTGGCTGTCAACCGGACGGTGGCGTCCCAGGGCATTCTCCCATCATATGAAAACGCCAGGCTGGGAGAAAAAGCAAATAAACTCGCAACCAGCAAACAAATCCCGGTCAAAACTCTTGAGCGTTTCATGTCTGATCCTCCTGATCTGTGTGTGACGCAGAAACGTGCATTTAACCCGAACGAACCTGGGGGTCAACGTAATCACAGTTCCAGTATAGGTCAAGCCTGTGAGCGTCGGCTGCGTTCCATGCAATACGTCAATACGGACCGGGAAGCTGTGCCGCCCCCGGGGATTATCAATGATCGGGGTTTTTCCTGGTGGCAGGGAGCCGCTTGTCTGCTATGATTTGAAACCGGCGCACGGTTTACCGGATCTCGATGCGGAAAAACATAAGCAAGTTATGATTGCCATTGGGAGGGCCAAAACGTATGAACGACCGGGACAGATTAAACCCTCAGAAGGAGACGGGCGGTGCAGGCGGACATCAGCCGGGATGGAAGCTAACATGGTGGTGGCTGGCCGTATTGGGGCTTCTCATCTGGAATGTCATACTATTTCGGCCGGCGCCTACACCAGAGGTGCATATACCCTATTCAACCTTTTTAGCCCAGGTTCGAGCCGGCAATGTTGTCAAAGTTGCTATTGTTGGTCCCCAGATCAGCGGCACACTGGCCAAACCAATCCTGTGGCCCAAGTCCGAGGTAACGGCATCTTCTTCCCGCGAGCGGCCGGAAGAAGCTGGAAAAGCAGACAATGCCGGGGCGAGCCAAGCCACAGGAAACGGTATTTCTCAGACGGCCCGGAGCAACGAGTCGAATGAAAACAGCGGCGTTAAAACGCCTGCAGGACCTTCACGACAATATAGCGAATTCGCCACGATATTTCCTGAATCCGTTGGCGATCCCGGCCTGCTTCCGCTGCTTGAGAAGCAAAATGTGACAGTGGAGGCAAGGGTCCCCTCCAAACCCTGGTTCATTACACTTCTTGTGGATTGGGGCCCTATGCTTTTACTGGTCGGCTACTTCGTGTGGATGAGCCGGCAGGCCATGCGCAGTCAGTCGGGCATGTTCGGCATCGGGCGATCCAAAGCTCGACGCTACAGCAGCGAACAACCAAAGGTGGTTTTTGATGATGTGGCGGGCGCCGGGGAGGCTAAAGGCGATTTGCAGGAACTGGTGGATTTCCTTCGTCACCCGCAGAAATATCATAAAATGGGAGCGCATATCCCTCGGGGTACGCTGCTTGTCGGTCCGCCCGGAACTGGAAAGACCCTGTTGGCTCGAGCCGTAGCCGGCGAGGCTGATGTCCCTTTTTACCATATCAGCGGCTCGGAGTTTGTTGAGATGTTTGTAGGTGTTGGGGCAAGCCGTGTTCGTGATCTTTTTCAGCAGGCGAAGGCTTCCTCACCTTCAATCGTCTTTGTTGACGAAATGGATGCGGTCGGGCGCCGGCGCGGTGCCGGTCTTGGCGCAACAAACGATGAAAGGGAACAGACTCTGAATCAGCTCCTGGTCGAGATGGATGGTTTTGACGAACGTCAGGAAGTACTCGTGCTGGCAGCCACAAACCGACCCGACGTCCTTGACCCGGCACTCTTACGCCCGGGCCGTTTCGACAGGCAGATTACGGTCCCTCTACCCGACCGTGAAGGTCGCCGGGGGATTCTGCGAGTCCACTCGGCGGAGTTGCCGCTGGCCCCCGATATGGATCTGGACCTGTTGTCCCGTAAGACTGTGGGCATGAGCGGTGCAGACTTGGCAAACATCTGTAATGAAGCGGCGCTTTTTGCAGCCCGGCATGACTCTGAAAAGGTAACCATGGCGAATTTTGAGGAAGCCATCGACAAGGTCGTGCTTGGCGGGGAACGCCCGTCACTCACCAATGCCCATGAGAGAGAAGTGGTGGCCTATCATGAAAGCGGCCATGCATTGGTCGCCTGGCTGACGCCTGCGGCCGATCCTGTGCACAAGGTCACCATTATTCCCCACGGTCGCGCACTCGGAATTACCGAACAGATACCCGGCGAAGACCAATACAGTTACAGCCGGACGTACCTGGTGGCGCGCATCGACGTCATGCTCGGCGGTCGAATATCGGAACAGATTGTCTTCGGCGATTTTACCACCGGCGCGGAAAACGATCTCATAAATGCCACCCGTCTCGCCCGGCGGATGGTGACGCGCTGGGGAATGGGCAGTCTTGGGTATCTGGCGTTTGAATCCGACGATCAGCAGCCATTCCTGGGATACGAGCTGTCGCGGGGCAAAGATTACAGCGAATCTACGGCAGCGCGTATCGATGAAGATATCCGCAGACTAATGGAGGAGCGCTCCGAGGCTGTTGCCCGCCTTATGTCCGAGGCCAGAGAGAAGTTGGATCAACTGGCGAAAATATTGCTTCAGGAAGAGACTATCGACGAGCAGGTTTTAGAGCAGGTCCTGGGCGTTCGGACCACTAAATTACCCGAGGGGTAGAATGCCATGCTCAATATGTCAGGGAACCAAAGGCTGTGATCTCTACGCTTTTCCGGCAATGTCCCATTGATCCGATTGAACCGATGACAATGCCATAAGTTCAGCTTTGCGGATTGGTCCGGTTTTTGGTTTTCCAATGGTGGCAGTGTCTATACGCATGAGGGATCGATACATCACAGGGGAAAAGATTTATGGAAGATTTCAAGCGGATTCTGGTCGTGAGCAGATCGACGAAATACTGTCAAAAAGCCGTTGATTTTGGAATTTCGCTTGCACGAAAATACGAAGCAAAACTTTTTGTCATCCATGCCGTTCATAATCCCTTCAACCTTGAGGGCTGGAACCTGCCGGTTCCTTCACTTGAAAAGGAATATGAAAAACTGGTGCAAAGAGCCGTGGACGACATCGAGCGAATGATAAGGGCCGAACGAACACACGGGCTCGTTATCGAAGAAGTCATCAGGAAGGGCGAACCAGTCGATGAGGTCTTGAGGATGGTCAAGGATGAAAAGATCGATTTGCTCATAATGCTGGCCCATGAGGAAGGACGAATCGAGCACTATCTATTTGACAGGGCCAATGAGGAATTGGTGCGCAAGATGCCCTGTCACATTATGCTGGTGAAAAAGGAACCCGAAAGGGTGGGTTAGTTCGCCCGCAATTTTCTCAACCTGTCTCCGATAAGGGAATCGACAAACCCCCCTTCCCATCCTGCGGGCAGTAAGATAGGAGATCACTGCCCCTGCAAGGACGCCCGGGCACATGACAATGCTGTTGACTTCAGCGCGAACGCTATAATGCTACGTCGCTGTTCGTCATTGCGGCGAAGCTTGCCCCGGAAATGCTTCTGATCCGGGGTTATGGTGAGTATGCCGTGGCCCTTTTCGTTGCGTACCTGTTATTTTATCCGCGCCCCGTGGTGGAACCGGAGTTGTTCGCCCCTCAGCGTTTGGGCCGCGTTCCGGCGGCGGCTCGAAAAAATTTCTATTTTAGCCGGTTAATTTGTTTAACTTTACACGCATGCGTTAAGATCTGGAGCGATTACATTTCAAGATTTGTTGGACAGAGCCAAACAAACACAAATAGTTCTGGAAGAGTTTGAACGAAAGATCGGCCTCATCGTAAACGGACAAGTCAGTGATTAGTTTTAGCGATCGTAACAGGGTTGATGGCGCACGCTGCCGCATGTACTTGAAAACTAACCTATTAAAATCTCTTTCAGCCGATGGGCAAAAAAATTCTGATTACAACATTCGGTTCAATGGGCGACCTCAATCCATATATTGCCCTGGCCGGAGGATTGAAGGAGCAGGCTCATTTTCCCATAATCGCCACTTCCGAATTTTACCGGGAGACAGTGGAGAAAGCCGGGATCGGTTTTTATCCCGTGCGGCCCGATGTCGACCCTGACGATCACGAACTGATCCGCCGGGTTATGCAGCCGAAAACCGGCGCCGAAATACTTATAAATGAAATTTTTCTTTCCCATCTTAAACAATCCTATCGGGACCTTCTTAAGGCCGCTCAAGGCTCGGATCTTTTGATAACCCACCCAATCACCTTTGCGGGACCCCTGGTGGCCGAAAAGACCCGTATCCCCTGGATATCCACAGTTCTGGCTCCTCTATCATTTTTTTCGGCCTACGACTTGCCGGTATTCCCTCCATATCCATATTTGAAGAAACTCGACTTGCTGGGCCCGTGGACGGGCAAGCTGCTCTTGAAGTTTGCACGTTTTATGACACGGGACTGGAGTAAGCCTGTACGGCGACTGAGAGCCGAAATCGGGCTGCCTCCGGGAAAGGACCCGATCTTTGAGGGGCAGTTTTCTCCGGAGATGACTCTTGGATTGTTTTCACCCCTTCTGGCGAAACGCAGGCCCGACTCGCCTCAAAATACCCGGATAACTGGATTTTTGTTCCATGATAAAGCTGTTGATGAAGGCCCTGAGGATTCCGAGTCCACCGGGCGACTGGAAAAATTTCTGGATTCCGGCCCGCCTCCTGTTGTTTTTACATTGGGATCCTCAGCAGTAATGGCAGCCGATGAATTTTACAGGGATAGTTTCGAGGCGGCAAGAATTCTGGGGATCCGGGCAATCTTGCTGGCAGGCACAGATCTAAAGAACAGACCGGCTGAACCGCTGCCTGATGACATCGCAGTCTTTGACAACGTCCCTTATTCAAAAATATTCCCCAGAGCAGCCGCAGTCGTCCACCATGGGGGAATCGGGACAACAGCCCAGGCACTGCGGGCCGGTAAAGCGATGCTGTTTGTACCATTTGCTTTCGATCAGCCCGATAATGCCTTTCGGCTAAATCGGTTGGGTGTCGCCAGGACAGTATATCGGTACAGGTATTGTGCTTATCGAGCTGCCAAAGAATTGAAAATTCTGCTCGAGAACCCGGAATATTCAAAGAGGGCACAAGAGGCGGGGATGGCTGTTCGGTCTGAAAACGGGCTGGAGGCGGCCTGCGATGCTATTGAGCAGACGGTCGGCATTGATGGGATCTGAAAGGGGACAATGAGGTATATCGCAACGATTTCCTTAATGATCCGGTGTCCCGAGTTATATGAAGTTGCGTTCAAAAGAGTATTAAAAGCGTTTAAAAACGTGGGGGCTGGGGGGACATGCTGTCCGGCCAACCCCCACACCCCCCATCGCCGCTCTCCATGTCCGGGCCACGATCCGGCTCAACGGTGGCGCTGCGGCGGCGGCCTTCGGCCGATCTCCACGCCCCGCGAGGCGCCGAGCGCCCGGGCGCACGCGCTTGCGCGTGTGCGCCCGGCGGAGCCTGGAGATCGAGGGGAATCATGCCCCCGCTCTTTTGCGTTACTATAATCTTGAACGCGCCTCCGTATAGATCCCTCTTTCGCCGTACTTGCCGGATGCCGGGACGTTTTTATTGTGCGAAACCCCCAAAAAGCGCCCGTTAATCCTTGCTTTCATGCATTGATTTTAGTATTTTAAATGCCTAACATTATTTTTATGAAATTAGAGTATTGCTTGTGAGATCGAAGACGATTAACGTTCTTCGGGAGATTGCAACACCAAACCAACAATGCCTTTTTGTAACTATCTCCGGTAAACCATCCTTCCGCCCTCGAGGCCGAGTAACCTATCGGATCTGGTTGAAACGGCATTCATCCGAAAAGGACAACCATGAATATTTTTGTAGGAAGCCTCTCGTTTAAGACGACAGAAGAGGAATTGCAGAGCCAGTTTGAGGCGTTTGGCGAGGTAGATTCCGTCAAAATCATTCTGGATCATGAAACGCTCAAATCGCGGGGATTTGCTTTTGTAACAATGCCGAACCAAGATCAGGCAGCGGCTGCAATCGCCGGGTTGAACGGCAAAGAGATAAACGGTTTTGCTCTTAAAATAAACGAAGCCAGACCCCGTGAATCTCGTGGAGGCCCAAGCCGTGAACGTAGCGGAACCGTCAACGGAAACAGCTACCCAAGCGGGTCCGGTTACGGATTTGGGAGCAGATCGGCAGGCGATGGCTATAATAGAGATCGCACTGGTGGTGTAAGCAATAATAACGACAGTGATATCTACGATACTAAAGCGGGTCGCAACGGCGGCGGGCGCGGCAGAAAAGGCGGAGGGCGCGGCGGCCATGGCTCGGGGGGCCGTTCAGGCGGGAGCAGGCGACCCTACTGAGTCCGGCGTCACCAACTCCGGCTTTTGCTCTTCTTTTCATTGCTACTTGCGGTCCGGCCGTGGCGCCAATTGCCATTGCTCGGGGAGAGGTTGGGGGCCCGGCTTGATTCCGGCTATGTCCGGGTCTTCATTACCGTTGGTCGGTTCACGCTCCGCCCTGGCTTTCCTGGCTTCCAGCCGGCGAGCTTCTTTATCCTTTTGTCTCTGTTGCTTCTCTTTTTCCCTTTCCCGTTTCTGAAAGGTGGCTTTCGATCTTTGAGCCATTATTTAACTCCACAGCACGTGGCTTTTTTACCGGCAGTTCTGAATGTCCCAATTTTGCATTATAGCATCACCCACCGGGTCGCCTATGCCTTCGGATTTTCTCTGTCTGGCGGTAACCTCAGCAAGTCTGAACATCTTGATTATGTTCACGAGCAGCTTTATAAGACTCTCCGCCGATTCCCGTTTTCGGCGATGTGACAGAACCTCGGACCGCTCCAACTCCCTGAGAAAAGCCGCTTTGCCAAGTTTGTCCAATTCGGCCAGGGCTACTTTCTTTAGTCCAAAAATTGACTCCACCAGGCCTTCGTCGCTAATCTCGGATAGATGCTTGACTGCCAAGCTGAAAATGTTACTCTCATCAACTCGGCCCAGTCTGTCATATGACTTTGATACTCTTACCAGATATGGAATCGCGAAATCAATGCAATATGTTGAAATATCCATTTCTTGAGATGCAGGATATTTCTTCAGTTCATCGTAGAAATAGCCTGTCGAACGTAAGTCTTTCAATGCTGCACACGGTTTATCAGCCATCGAAAATCTCCCTATCCATGCCGTTTACGGTATACAACCAGACCTCTACTCATCTAGGGAGAGAGTCGAAGTCGCTGGCCTTCAATAGCGGCAACCACGGCCAACAGCGGAAGACGGTCTCGGAAGATGCTCAAATGTTCGCGAGTGTGGGCTGAGCAAAATCTGCGTTCCAACTAAAAGTATAGTACCAAGTGCTGCCGCAAAAAGCAATAACTAATTTATGCCCGTTCGAATGCCCCTGGAAGGCAGTACAAACTTGACCCTGGTTCGTCACTTAGGGCTTGTCCGTAGATAAGCCTCTTAGGCATCGCGCCGGATTTTGAGACTGATTTGGTCGCGAGGATTGAGCAAAATTATTATTGTTTCAGTTGGATGGTAAAACCTGGTTCACTGCCTTCAGGACGGCCTCATAGTTTGGCCCATCGCCGATTTCTTTTACCAGTTCCAGGTGCCGGATTATTCCACGCCGATCGACCACGATGACCGCTCCGGCCAATAGACGGAGTTCTTTGATCAGCAGGCCGTAGGCCAAACCAAAACTCGCTTCCCGATGATCGGAAAGGGCAGTTACGTGCGAAACTCCTGCTGCGCCACACCACCTCTTTTGGGCAAAAGGCAGGTCCATGCTGATGGCGAGCACAATAACCCGTTCGCTTAACTGAGCGGCCTCTTGATTGAATTTGCGGGTTTCCAGGTCGCAAACCGGGGTGTCCAGGGAGGGTACCGATACAATAACAACTATCCATGGCAACTGCATTTGGTCGCTCCGGCACAGCCCTCCTTTGCTGTGAGCTTTTTCCCTGATTCACAAATAAGCATTGAATTCCCGTTGTCCGTCTCTATAATGCCTCTTGTATTTATCACTCTTTCTTTTTCCCGATTTTTGCCATAACCAGATTGCTTTGCGAGTTTTGTGTCCGTAGACTTCCGGCTGAACTGGAGATTGCAAATGAACCGGCTCGAGCAATTCCTGGGCAGGGCATGTGATGGATGCCTTCTATGTCGATACGCAAGGGAGAACCCCGAAACTCTGACAGGAAGGATCATGTCCTGGCATGGGAAATGGTGTCCGGCCTGGAAGGCACAGGAAAAGATCGAACATGAACGGCAGCAGGAGGAAAAGAGGAAGCGCAACTCACGGAAGAATTTCAGGAAGAAGAGGTGAAAATCCATTTCGCGGGACCGCTGGCGACCATAGAAGGAGGAAGTAATGGAAAAGAGCGGGGGAAAGTTTGCCCTCAATCTCCAGGCTCCGCCAGGCGCACACGCGCAAGCGCGTGAGGCCGGGCGCTCGGCGCCTGCGGCGGTTGCCCGGCGCCACGCCGGGCGCCGCCGCAGCGCCATCTAAAATAGCGGCGTAGCGGCGAAGGGGGTGTGGGGGAACTGCTCCCTGCGCTTTTTAACATCCTTTGGCACTCACTTGAGCGCAGCCTCGTATAAGAGGGCAGCGAGAAGCGTGGAGCGAGAAGCGTGAAGCGGGAAGGAAACCGGTTGCTCGCTTCCTGCTTCTTGCTCCCTGCTGCCGACTGTTTCTAATAAGTCCATATGTAAGCGAAGGCAATCGACGCATCCACGGTACAGGCAGACTGAGGGGGGTCGCCCGGCGAAGACAGGCTAGTACTTACTTGCGTAAATGCGCGTACAGTTTACAGGGACACTCAAATTTCGTCATTCTGACATGTGTTAAGCCGGAATCCAGGCCTCTTGCCATCTCAGGAAAACCTCTGGACCCCGGCTCAGAAACTCTGCCGGGGTGACGAACGCGAATTTGTTACGCTCACTTTTGCAATCAAGTACTAGGGTTTTCCTCTTACCAGTTCCTCCAGAACATTGTATGGCTGGGCGCCCACTACCATGCGACCGTTGGCCGCGAATGTCGGGACAGCCGTGACGCCACAGCGGCGCGAGTATCTCCAGTCATTATCCACCGCCTCTTTGAAAGTCCCTTTGGACAAAACCTCCTCCACTCCCTTGAGGCCAAGCGATTCTGCCAGCTCAACCAAAACCGCAATCCTGGCAATGTTGAGGCCGTCAGCGAAGTAGGCTTTGAACACCGCCATGTGAAACGCTTCTGCCTGATTCAGGGATTCGGCCCATTTTCCGGCCTCCTGAGCCCGCCGGCTGTTATACGTCATAGTTCTCACACCGAAGGGCAGGCCGCAGTCCGCAGCCACCGATTTCAGACGATCCAACATGGCGGCAATGTCAACATCCCTTCCGGCGAGAAGCTCATCCAGCGTCAGGCCGTCTTCAGGCGTCTCCGGATGCAGGGGAAAGGCAATCCACTTGACCTCGAGATCGTATGCTTGTTTGAGTTTTTCAATACGCCCGGTAATGAAGTAGCACCAGGGTCAGATGTAATCGGAAAAGACTTCCAAAACAACTCTGCCTTCAGTCATCACTCTCCACCTCCTTTGCAGTCCCATGATGCTCGTCCTGCCGATTCAGATGAATTCAACGGACAAATTGGACATGAGAGATGATAGCGCACCGGCTGCCCGGACGCAAGGCCTCCCGTCTCTATCGAAGCAGCTCAGGGATCGGCCTGCCTCTTGGCCCGGTTGTGATACAGACGCAATGGGACGATCAGAGCAAAGAAAGGGATCGTATACATCGCCGCCACGGTTGCTTCCAGGCGGCTGAAAAACTGGGAGCTTACGACCAGAGCGAGCACGTTGTTTATGATTCCAAGGGATATGATCGGCGAAAGCTGATCGGCCAAAGGCCGTCTCAGGGAAAACAGCATTCCCGTCACAAAATAGGCAGCCGCCAAAATCACCGAGACGCCCAGGCAGATCAGCACGGTTGTCGGCTCCTCGCGAAGAAAGCCGCCATATCGTGAAAAAATGCCGAGATTGGTGATCACGAACGCAATCATTGAGATAGAGTACTGGCCTCTGGACAGTTTTGCAGCAAACTCCGGGGTAAAGCGCTTCAAGATTTCAGCGAGGATGAGCGGACAGAAAATGACCAGCCCCAGCAGGCGCGACATGGCGAGAAGAGATATCTCCATGTATTTGCCAACAAAAATATAGGCCAGGGCCGGAAGTGTGAACGGAACCAGAATCGAGCTGGCCACAACCATTGCGAAGACATAAGCAAGGTTGGCCTCCACGAGGCCTGCGAAAAAAGGAGATGACACACCGGATGAAATTCCGCTCAAAAGCAGCGCTGCGACCGCATATCTTGGAAGCATGTACCGGAAGCAAACGAATGCCAGTAAAGGCAGCAAAATCAGTTTGACGAAGACACACCGGCCGATCTCGAGTATGGAACTTTTTACCGAACTCAAGACGGCGCCGAGCCGGATGGGAAGAAAGGAGAAGAAAAGAATGACCATCATGCAATAGACCGGATAAGGCTGGAAGGGCTCCCCGTACGCGGGCCGGATAATACCCGCAAGGATTGAGGACAGAGTCGCCACGATCAACAGCCAGTCACGGAATTGGAGCATCTTTCACCTGACCCGGGATTTGAAAACGGACCCCGTCCGTTTTTCCTGATTGCCTCAGACTATCAGAAACCGCGACGGCTGTCCTATCGATTTTTCTGATCATTGGAATATGGATGATTTTCATGGAATCTGCATGGATAGTTTGATATAATATAAGCTCTTCACCATTCCCGTTTCCTAAACTGCCGCATTCAGGAGTGAACATTGCATATCACACGAAAACCGATCCCTACATCACATGCCACCGAAGGTATGTCAATAGTTTCAATCATCGATACTTTATTTTCCGCCTTCAATGCCGCCAGACTACGCGAGGGGGCCAATCTATGGAGCCGGGTCATGCGTGATCCCAATGTTACGGTTGGAGTAGCTCTTTCCGGTGCGCTTACTCCAGCCGGGTTGGGTGCGTCCTGCCTCGTTCCATTGATAAAAAGAGGTTTCATCGACTATATCACATCTACCGGCGCAAACCTATATCATGACATACATTTTGCCCTGGGACTAAACTTATTTCAAAGTCATCCCGGAGTAGATGATCGTGTGCTTTTGCAACATAACTTAGTTCGCATTTACGATATTTTGCTTGAAAACACTGTTCTATCTGATACTGATGCATTTATAAAAGAATTATTTCTAAAACCTGAGTTTGATAGATGCCTTGGTTCGGCAGAAATTCACCATTTACTTGGCAAATATCTATATAAGAAACAACAAGAGATGCACCTTGGCGATGTATCCGTATTAGCTGCCGCGTATGATATGGAAGTTCCAATTTACGCTCCAAGCCCGGGCGACTCCGCTATCGGTATGGAGATATCGGCTCTTGCACTGGACGGTCTAAGTGGTTTGTCATGGGACATTAACAGAGATGTAAACGAACTGGCCGCATTGGCGTTCCTCTCCAGGCAAAATGGCGGCAAAACCGGTGTGGTTATTTTCGGAGGGGGTGCGCCGAAGAATTATATCCTGCAAACACAGTGTTACCTTCAATACATTTTAGGAACTGATAACAAAGGTCATGATTATTTCCTTCAAATCACCGACGCAAGACCCGATACCGGTGGCCTCAGCGGCGCGACCCCATCGGAAGCGGTCACCTGGCGCAAATTGAATGCCGACGAGTTGCCAAATGCCGTAGTATGTTACACCGATAGTACAATAGCTTTACCGTTATTAACTGCTTATTTGATCGAAAGCCAGGGCGGCCGCGAGCCAAAACGATTATACAGGCGGCGCGATGAAGCTCTCAGCCTGATAACGAAGATGCGCAAGCGCAGTGTTTGAAAAGATCGTCATTCCGGCGAAGCCTGCCCTGGCGGGTGCGGGGGAAACATTCCCCCGCTCTTTTGCGCTACTTCAATCCTGAACTCACCTCCGTATGACAGCAAAAGGCTTTATAAAAATCTGAAAGCCGCCGGGGGCGCCGGGCGGCTTTCTTCTCTTTGTTGTGCACAGCCTGATTTTATCAGCAGGCAGCCTGCTTTACGGCAACGGTCTTTCCGGCTATGGTCAATGTAGCGGTGCGGGGGCGGCATAGCTGTGATTCGCATCAAGAAAGTGAAGTGGGCTCGGTATGGGAAAAACACCAAGCCCCCTGGAGATGCCTGTTTCTAATCCGCTTCTTTTCTTTCTCTATCTACCACCGCAATGACAGTTACTTTGCCTGCTGGGTTACGGTAAGAGTCTGTCCGGCTATGGTCAATGTACCGGTGCGGCTGACATAGGCATTATTTGCACTTACTTTGTACCTGACCGTCCCCCTGCCGGCGCCACTCGCCCCGGAAGTGACGCTTATCCACGCCACATTGCTGACGGCTTTCCAGGAGCATCCGGATTGCGAAGTTACGGTATCGCTGGCACTTCCTCCGCGCCAGCCCACGGAAGTGGATTGCGGGGAGATGGAATAGCTGCATGTCTGAGCGGGCCGGCCGTTTTGTGTTACGCTAAGAGTCTGTCCGGCTATGGTCAATGTGCCGGTGCGGCTCGTAGAGGTATTATTTGCACTTACGTTGTACTTGACGGTCCCGTTGCCGGCGCCACTCGCCCCGGAAGTGACGCTTATCCACGTCGCATTGCTGCCGGCTGTCCAGGAGCATCCGGATTGCGAACTTACGCTTTCGCTGCCGCTTCCCCCGGAATAGGTTACAACCGGGGCGGACGTGGGTGATATGGAATAGCTGCAGGTGTTTTGAAAGGCTCTGTACCCATCGTATGCGATTGTATAGTATCCGAACTGCACCGGGTTGCCGAGCTGGCTATAGGCTATCAGGAAGAACCCGGCTTCCCCCCAACCGGCGCCCCAACTGTTCTTAACGATGAATGCCTGCTGGGTGTCGTCATAACCGATGATTTCAATGGCGTGTGCGCCCCCTGGTATGTGTCCCCTTTACCCCCGACATAGGAATAAACCCCTTTCACATATGAGTAGAAATCGTTGTAGACGTTCATTGTAGTGACGAGCGGGCCATAGGTGACCAGAGCGCTTTTCAGACCGTCGACGGTCGGGGAGGTTGTCGCCACCCATTGCCAGCCCGTGATTTCGCTGGTATCGCTTTGCCAGGACGGGCATCGCGCGTTTGAGCATTTGTTGTTGATAGCTGTATAAAGAAAGCAGGTCTCAGTTGGAAGACCGGTGCTCTCGATGAAATTGGATGCCCGGTCTATATAGCCTCCATTGCAGTTTCCCGCTCCACTGCACGATACAAGCACCTGCTCGGAAAGATCCAGATCAGACGATCCGACACCATTTGTGCTTTTCAGCTCCTGTGATTCCAGGGCGGCCGTTGTCGCAAAGGCCCAGCAACTCCCGCAGTCACCCTGATCTCTTATGGGGGTGACATAGTTGTAGTTGTCAGAACTGTAATCCCTGTAATCCAAAGATCCCGGGAGGCTTAGCCCGACAGGCGGGGTTGACTGACTCGGGGGAGCGTGAGCGCCTTTCGGGGCGATGAAAGCTCCCCTCAAGAGGCCAACGCGCATCAGCCTGCGTTCTGCGGGCAGCCTTGTAATCGATGTATCGTCTGCCAGCCACCTGGCGCCCCTGTTCCGGATTTCCTGTCTGATCGACTCAACTTCGGCTGTCGCCGCCAGGACCGATGAGCTAAAGAAGAACAGAAAAAGAAAGCTCAACAGGAGCGCACAACAACTCCGGCCACTCATTTTTTCGACAGACATGGGACATCCTCCTCTTAATTCGGAGCAAGACCACGGTTCTGTCAACCGGTTCCATGTTCCCTCATTGGCCATCGGGGGTTAAAAACAAGTACCGTTTATGACGTTTCAGGGCCGACAAAAGATTACAGACAATTTATAGAAACGGATTGTATGAGTCAATATCTTTCTAAATCTTTTGTCTAATCTTCTCCGATTATGTATAACCGTGAAGATCGCCTCTGTAATGCAAGCAGACGTATCGGCACAGATCGATTCTGCGCCAATGTGTACCCGTTCACCACAGAGGCACAGAGGAAAACCGGGAGTAAACCATGGATCGGCTCTGGGGGTGGGGGGGGGATCTTTAAAGTGAAAAATCATTTCCCCGCTCTTTTCAGGGTCTGTTTTCCGTTTCCACTGCGTTTCCCTCTGTGCCCTCTCCTTGACCGGACTATGCCCCGTCTCTGTTGTGAACGCTTGCGCCAATGTTAATCACGATCCGGCAACGAGCCGGAGGGGAGACTGTGGAAAGTGATGAACCGTTATCACGCAGGCAAAAAAGGAAAAATCCGCAACTTCCCATTGACACACCCGTTCGCAATTTTTAGTCTGTTCAGACGATCATTGTCTATAATTGCTCCAGGTCCGTTTTTCCTCAAACCCGAAAACTCTGAATTCAGTTCTTGGAGGGTGCTCCACAATGGCTGCCCGGGATTTGGCCTCGCGACAAAGCGTTCTTGCCGATCAGTTCTT
Organism: uncultured delta proteobacterium; assembly: GCA_963805125.1. GTDB lineage: Bacteria > Desulfobacterota > Syntrophobacteria > Syntrophobacterales > Syntrophobacteraceae > SbD1. Next base: position 604,636 of record CAWDTD010000009.1, read on the forward strand.
CTACTTTTTTCTTCGCCTTCGCAAGGACCGTATCCGAAAGGTGGTAGACGCAATCAACAGGAGTTATCCTCAGGAGAGCACCGAGCAAAAAGCCCGGCGACTTATTGAGGCCCAAACGCCCCTCTCTTTTCTGGGCGGCGTTCTCATGCATCTGCCGAGGCTCATTCCCGGACTGGGCCTGGCATTTGAGGTCCTGGGCTTCGTGGGAGGGACTTCCGCCCTCAGCCGCATGCACCTCTATCTTATCCTCGAGATCGGCCTGCTCTACGGCAAGGACATCGACGATGAGGCGCGCGTTCCCGAGATGCTTTCGGTGGTTGCCGCCACAGGCCTGGCTGCCGGCGCCTCACTACTCGCCGGCGCTCTCGACATCAGCCCCCTGCTGCCCCTGCCTGTCGGTGGTATAACGGCTTCGGCCGCCGCCCGCATGATAGGCGAGGAAGCCATCCGCCTCTATTCCGCCTCCACCGAAGAACTGAGTCCGCCTCAATCGACATAGGAGCAATATCTTCTCCCCGTAACACGATTGTCACCATTTTGAGCAAAGCCCGTCACAATTGCCGGTATATCTTTGGCCCGCGCGGGACCATTGGATTCCGCCGATAATTCGCCGGCTCCAAATTTCATAAACAACGGCAGAGCTGTGAGGCCCTTTTGTGCGCATTGCTATGAATCCGGATCCCCATTCGAAGCAATCGCCCGGAAAATGCCCTCGATGTAATTCCGAGGCATTTTACAAATATGGAAAAACAAGACATGGAAAGCAACGATTCCGCTGTCTTTTGTGCGGACGGCAATTTGGGGACAGGGCAAGGGATGAAATAAAAGACAGACCCCTGTGCCGCGTCTGCGGGCGGAAAATGCACGTGTACATGAAAGATTCCGAAGGGGTAAGATTCAGATGTTCAGGTTACCCGCTATGCAGGAGTTTTAAAAAGCTCAAGAGGAGTGAATACGACCTGCTGCTCTTGGCTTATTGCGTACAATCCGAGGATCAGGACGCCACTGACAAAGTGGATTCATTTCCAGGTCCTTGAATTTCTCCCTAAATCCCTAAATCCCTTCAATATCAAGATTTGCCGATCCCACAATTCGTAGGCAGGTAATGAACAATAACAATGACAAAACCGATTAAATCCTTATCGTTAAAGATCGAGCAGGGATTGACCTCATAAGCGGGGACGCACGCGCAATCCGCGCCATCCCGGGACGGCCGTTTTTTGCGAGCGTTCACCGCAGACCACGACCCGCCTCTGCGGTGTACTATTACGATTTTTTCGGGCGCGATTTTATAGCCTTTCCCTACCCTTTGTGAAAGGAGGGTGCGCGGGCATCCTCGCATGGCTGCGCCGACAGGTCACACACCGCCGCTTCAGCGTGGTATTTTTTGGGAGCTGAAAAAAGAATACTTTTGGGTTGTCAACAAGTCTACCTTACGAGGAGAATGAGATGAGTGCTGAAAAAAAGAGCAGTGAAGAAACTCCCAAAGCCGGGGCGGGAGAAACGGTAAAAGAAGGGATCATCGGCAGCCTCAAGGCCATCAACGAGATCGAAGCACAGATTGTCAGCCTGGTCAGAAACACCGTTTCCGACACTCTGAAGGCCACGGGATCGGTGACGGATGAAACCGTTAACGTGACAAAAGACATCCTGCGAGGGACTTTCAAAGCAGCGGAGGAGGTAGGCACGGGGCTTTTGCTGAGCACCAAGAGCGTCGCAAAGGGGATTGTAATGGGTGTTAGCGACGTTGGGGGTGACGTGTTGAGCGTTGCAAAGCAGGTTGTCAGGGGGACGGTCAGGGAGGCTGCCGGGATCGGAACCGATGTGGGGCAGGTCGCCCGCAGGTCGGTGGACGGAGTCATCGAAGCGGCAAAAGAGACCGGCGCAAATGCGGAAGAGATGGCTAAGGCAACAGTGAATGGAGCGATCGAAGCAGCGGGCAGCATTGGGAGTACCGCCGTTAAAGCCGTCAAGGATGTGCTGGTAAACGCAGTGGAAGGAGTCAAGGAGATTGCGGGCGCGGCCCTTCCGAAACAGAAGCCCTAACAGCGGGTATCTGCCGAAGACGAAGCACGGAACACGGATGACGGAGACAGAAGAGCGGTGCTTATGAGGGCCTTCACGGGTGAGCAGCGTGGCGCACTAATCTCGTTTCAGCCTCCCGGGCTCAAAGCCGCTGTCACAATACGGGGAAACTATGGGATTAGGGAGTCTTGGCGCAATATCCTCCGAGTGGAAGTGGATTTCGCCGCTCTTCAGCATCATCATTATCAACCTGGTCAGATCGGCAGACAACGCGATGGTAGTCGCCGTGGCCCTGAGGACACTGCCCAGGCACCTGCGCTTGAGGGCCATAGCAATTGGCGCCTGCATTACCATTGTATTGAGTGTCCTGCTTACCTTCTTTGCAGTCAAACTGCTCGAGCACAGCTTCGTCAGACTTGCGGGCGGCTTGATAGTCCTTTACCTGGCGGCGACTCTTCTGGTTCTGAGAACCGGCGCAACATCGGTGGATGAAAGAATCTCCAAGACGAGCCATGCCGTCAAAATTCTCGTGATTGCCAATCTGACCATGTCTTTGGACAATATGCTGGCCGTGGCGGGAGCATCCGAGGGAAATTTTTTCCTAGTCTTCGTCGGACTTGGTGTGACCATTCCCGTTGTTTTTTTCGCCAGCAACCTCCTTTGCATGATTATCGAAAGGTATCCGATCCTCAACTACATTGGTTGTGCGGTCCTCGCGAAAGTGGGGGCGGACATGGTTCTCACCGACCCGTTCGTGGTGAGCGTGCTGGCCCCGGGCAGGGTTTTCAGTTATTCGGCGCAGGCCGTATCGGTAGCCGCTGTCATTTCCTGGGGGCTTTTGTTTACGAAAACGGCCGGGACGGACCAGAAATAATAATGCAGGTCAACGACGTTTGAGTGATCCCGGTCCGTGTACAGGCCGATCTAACTCAGGCGTTTCAACAGCCACTCGGTCACCCGGCGATAATCCTCGGCCCCGTTTGAAAAAGGCGCATACAGGGTTACCGGCTTTTCGTGAGCCGGCGCCTCTGCCAACGCCACATTCTCACGGACGAACGGAGCTATTCTGCCGGGGAATCGACTTTCCAAATCGGCCATGATTTCCCTGTGAACCCGGCGCCTCGGGTTTGCACGGCACGCGATGATCCCCAGAATCCCGATCGGGTGGTTTTCCCGGCGCAATGAATCCAGTGTTTCCATCAATTGATCCAGGCCGTTCATCGCAAGCCGGTTGGTTTCAACTGCAATGACTGCATGCCGGCTCACCCTGAGAGCGCTCATGGTGAGAATTCCCGGACCCGGCGGGCAATCTATTATGACCAGGTCCCAATCGCCTTGAGTCCGCGAGAGGCAGCGGGCAAAGAGTTCTGCACCGAGCACTCCGCCAAACCTTTGCGCAGCCTCTGAAAGCGAGGGACCGGAAGGAACCAGATCAACCCCCATCACTGCTGTTGCAAGCACAGGCGCCGCAACGGTTCTCTCTATCGCGTACAAAAATTCCATCCCCTTGTCCCTGACTCCGAAATGCAGGCTGGCGCCTGCCTGCGGGTCAATATCGATGACCAGCACCCTCTTGCCCATTTCCCCAAGGACCGATGCAACGTTTACTGCCGACGTGGTTTTGCCGACTCCGCCCTTATGGTTGGTGAATGCAATGACCTGCTTCATGCTCTTGATTACTCCTGAGATACGGGGAAATGGCAATTCGCCGTTGATCGAGATCGACCGATTATTGCATAAAAAGCTCCATTGGTGAAATCGTATGATTTTTGGCCGTGAGTTATGAGTTACCTGTTAAATTGAACGACCATTGCCGCTCACCCTGGCATAAGGATTGCTTCTTCGTGCCGATGCGCCATTTGTTTCAGCCATCAGTTTCCCGACAAGGACTCCAGGCGACAAATGAAACCCTGTCCTGTCTCCAGTCCAGACCTGCCGGAGGTTGCCGCATCGGGGACTTCCGTGACATCCGCAAACGGGGGTCAGAGCTTTGACAAAGCCCTGGAAGCAGCGTCATTGGAGCATTCGGCGCCACAATCCGGGCCGCAATCGGCGCCGGGTCCCCCGGGTGCAACTCTGTCGAGCCACCCTGCCCTTTCATCTCCCCAATCTTTGAAGCGACCCCCGCCATCGGGGATGGATGCGGCGGCGGCTTATCAGAAACATCTCAGGTTCGAGTCGGCTCAACCGACGCCCATGAGTGGCTTTCAGAAGTATAAAGACGACCAGTTGCTCCGCAATCCGGGGGGCCGCAATTATTACCTGGATGAAAAAAAGGTCGTCGAGCATCCTGCCGGGCATTCCCTTTGGGGGCTTATCCGCAAGGATTTTTCCGATGCCTTTGGAAATATCAAAAATTTTTTCGGCAACCTGTTTCTGGGGACCACCGTTCTCTACAGGAACGAGAAAAATGAAATCCAGCAAGGCTACCAGAAGGGACTGCTCCGGACCGTGGCGGATTTCTGCAAAGACCTGGGGAGCGCCCTTACTTTCGGCGCATGGCATCCAGGCTCCGCAGAGGCCCCGCACGGTTTCAAAAATCGGCTTCTCTATTCCGCATCGAAGTTCAAAGACGCCTTTATAGGGGACATTCTGACGGGAATCCCTTCAAGTGCGAACCACATGGGCAAGAACCTGATCCTGTCAGGCTGGCACCTGGTGGAAGTCCTGCCCGATGCGGCCACAGGAAGCTTCGAGCCGGGCCAAAAGCTCACCACGACCATTTTCGACAACGGACATGTAGCGATCGAATACCTCACCGACATCATTCCCTCCGGCGACGCCTGGCTCAGAGTCCACGCCTCGAATATCAGACAACTCAAACTCCCGGTCCTCTACAACCTCAAAATGCCCGAGCATTACAAAGGGGACATACGCTGGGAGCACGTGAGAAACACCCCGTTCCGCAAAACCATTGAAAGCATCGGCGCTCTTCTCACAGATGCCCTCGCCATAGGTCTTATCGGGCAGACCGGATTTTCAGGCAATCGGCGAAATCAGATCGACTATTGAACGAAAATTGCTTTATCGAAGTGAAATGATTAATTTTTTTTAGTATGGACGGCAAAACACCTTCAGATATCACACGGATGGCGTGTCGCCGCTGTGAGGACTGCGGGATAAGGACCGGGGTAAAATCGGATGATGATGACCTGTGTATCCTGCAATGCTCACTTTGCGGAAAGGAATATCCTTTTTACAAATCGCCGCAGGAGGACAAACTGAGGCAAAAAATCAGAGAGAAGGGCGATATGCCTTCAGCCTGCACATACGACATAATAATCGTTGGAGGAGGCCCGGGGGGACTCTCGGCCGGAATTTACGCCATGAGGGCTGCAATGAAGACGATACTCATCGAAAAAGGCGCTCCGGGCGGACAGATGGCTATCAACAAAGGCGTCGAGAATTACCCCGGCTTTATAGATATAAACGGCTTCGATCTGTCCGATAAATTTCTTCAACACGCGAAATGGTATGGGCTCGAAATCCTGCACGAGGAGGTCGTCGCCATAGAGCCGGGCATCGACTTTCATCTGGTGAAGCTTGCCGACGGAAGAACTCTGGACACGCATGCGATCATCCTGGCGGCCGGCGGCATCTCTCGTAGTCTCGGTGTGCCCGGAGAGGCCGAGAACCTTGGACGGGGTGTGTCCTATTGCGCCACCTGTGACGGGTTTTTTTTCGCCGGCAAGCCGGTAGCGGTGGTTGGCGGCGGCGACACGGCCCTTGAAGAAGCCCTCTACCTGTCAAAAATTGCCGCCGAGGTCCATCTCATCCATCGCCGGAGCGAATTTCGCGCGGGCAGGATATTGCAGCAGCGGGTAGCTATGAACTCGAAGATAAAAGTTATTTTGAATACGATAGTGACCCGTATAATCTCCGGGGCAAACGGGGTCAGCTCGATCATTGTGAAAAACGCCCGGGGAGTTGAAAGCGAGTTGCCTGTGGAGGGCATCTTCATTTTCGTGGGCTTTTTGCCCAACCGCAAGCTGGTTCCCGCAAGCGTCAAAATGAATGCGAACGGCTATGTTTTGACCGATGAAAAATGCGAGACAAGCATTCCGGGGATTTTTGCAATAGGCGACCTGAGGGAAAAATATGCCAACCAGATCGTGGTTGCGGCCTCCGACGGGTGTATTGCCGCCCTGGCTGCGGCCCGGTGCGTAGAAATGAAAAAGGCGGGTTTGACGAGTTGTAAACTCGCTGCGTAAATAAAGCGGCGAGGCGCCGCAGGCCGACACGGCCAAGCCTGGATCACCGCTCGACCCCCGATACTGAGTTGCGTCCGAGATTGAAGCAATGGAAAAGAGCGGGGGAATGATTCCCCCTGGTCCCCCCAACCCCCTCCATGTTTTGGCCTCGCGCGCAGGCGCGCAAGGCCAAGCGCTCGGCGCATGCGATGGTTGCCCAGCCCCGCGCCGGGCACCGCCGCAGCGCCATCTAATACCAAGTTGCGCTCAAAGAGGTAAAACCTCCTTTCACAAAATCCCCCCTGCCCCCCTTTAGAAAAGGGGGGTTCCAATCGCCAATTCTTACCCGTATGGGCGCAACTTGGTATAAAATAGCCGCGTAGCAGCCAGGGAAGTGCGGGGGCACTGTTGCACATGCTTTTTAAGATCATGTAGTACCTTCTTGAACGCGAATTAGTATAAAATCCCTTCTGCCCTGAACAATGACTCCGTATGGACAGGGCGATTTAATCACGTTATCATACGAGATCATACGAGCAGCAATGATAACATGCGCGGAGCTTTGATGTGATTCGAACACAGATTCAGTTGACGAAGAACAGGCCGAAAGACTCGGAGAAATTGCCCACGCCGGCAATATGTCGATGGCTGCTGTGGTTCGACAAGCCCTTGACAGGTTCATGGTTACACAGGCGGCCGGCGGCCGGGATCTTTACCGCCGGGCAATAACCGTTGTCAGCAAATATAAGGCAGATCGGGCTGACGTCTCCCTTGACCACGACAAATACATCGAGGCCTCCCGTGCCGCACCCAACGCGCGTGACAGACGACGCGCGGTCGGCCTCCCGCGCTCCGCGAGATACAACGTTCAAGGGAGGCCCGGTAAAGGCCGGTGTCTTTTTCACCGGCCTGCGCCGCGCGAAGCGGCTGTCGGCCCCGTGTGCTGCGCGGGATGAGCAGCGCGCCGCTTCACCCGCTATTATCTCACCGTTTGTAACGGCGCGCAAACCGTCTCGCATGGCTGCGCCGTTGCGCTGCACGCCGCTGCATTTTTTGAAGTGGAACGCTCCCTGCCCGGTCCCGTTTCAGGACGGCCCCCCCCCCACGCCTTTACGAGCGGCATATGGTAAGGGCCTGTGGACTCGCAGGCATACTTGAAAGGGTCAGGCCCTATCCCCTGCCCGGCCAGCCAGTGTAGCACCCGTTGCTTGCAGTCCGGCAGGTCACCGTGGGACACAGCGCACTTCTCCCTGTAGCGGCGGACGGTACCTTCGCATCTCGCGAGCGTGCACACCTGAAAGAACCGACTGTGGCAGTCCGCCCCGACGCCGCAGTGGTTCACAATTAGTTCTAAATCCACCTCGCCGGTGGAGTTGAACGATTCTCGTAAACGTGCTATGTCCGCTTGATGCGTTGGTCGTATGTCCACTACGGCCCTGTCTCGATTTCTAACGTCAAGCGTCAATGGAGTTGTTCGGGCTCTATTTGCGGCATTCAATAGCTCATGTTTGACATGCCGCGCAATCTGCGGGTAAAAAAAATTCAAAAATACTTTTGGGTTGTGTATAAGTCTATCTTACGAGGAGGAGTACGGGAAATGATTGTGTTTGCCGATGCCTCCGCGTTGATCGTCACTTCACAAATCATGGATTTCAAATAACTCCATAATGATTCGATTCGAAAATCTGCGCAAGACGTACAAGCAGGTGGAAGCACTCAAAGGCGTCAGCCTCCGGGTGGGCGAGGGCGAGCTGTTTTCATACCTGGGTCCCAACGGTTCGGGCAAGACGACGACCATCAAGATACTTACCGGCCTTGCGGTCCCTTCCGCAGGGGACGCATGGCTGCACGGGTTTCACGTCGAGAAGCAAAGCCTCCAGGCGAAACGCCAATGCGGGCTCGTGCCCCAGAACATCAATCTGGACAACGAACTGACTGTGGGCGAGAATTTGCACCTGCACGGAAAACTTTTCCAGATGCGGCGAAAGGAGCGGGTGGAGCGCGCGTGTGAACTCCTGGAGTATGTGGAAATCGCAGACAGAGTCAACAGCCCCGTAAAGTCGCTCTCCGGGGGCATGAAAAGAAGAGTGATGATCGCCCGGGCGCTCATGCACTCGCCGAGGATTCTTTTTCTCGATGAACCTACGGTGGGTCTGGATCCCGCGATCAGGCGCCGCATATGGTCGCTTATCAAAAATATTCAGCGCAGCGGGACGACCATCTTTCTGACCACCCACTACATAGAAGAGGCGGAATTTCTGTCCGGCCGGGTTGCCTTCCTGGACGAGGGCGCAATAGCAGCCCTGGACACCCCGCAAAATTTGATGGAGGGCCTTGGGACATGGGCCCTGGACCGGATCGCCGAAGGCGGCATGGAGACCATGTTTTTCGGCGGCAGAGACGAGGCCAACAGGCATATCGCCGCTCATGAAGGCAGCTTTTCTCTCAGGCGCGTAAACCTCGAGGACGTTTTCATATCCCTGACCGGGAAAAAGGTCATGACATGAGAGCCATGTTCGCAATCTACCAGCGCGAACTCCTCATCCTGCGCAAGAGGTTTTTCAGACAGTTGGCTTCCATGTCGGTGAGCCCCCTGCTCTATTTGGTCGCTTTCGGACTCGGGATGGGACGCAACTTGAGGGTGGGCGCGCATTCCTACCTCGAATTCCTGATCCCGGGGCTTGTGGCAATGAGCAGCATGATCCAGGCTTTCGCCATAGCAAGCGAAATAAACATTGCGCGGTTCTATTGGCACATATTCGAGGAATTTCAGGCGGCGCCGATCGGCAACATATCCTATGTCACCGGGGAGGTGCTGGCGGGAATTACCAGGGCGCTTCTCTCGGTCGTCCTGATTCTGCTCATCGCGGCCCTGTCCGGCGTGGTGCTTTCTTACAACTTTTATTTCTGGTTGGCGGTGGCGCTTAACAGCTTCGTTTTCGCCTCACTGGCCGTCGGGTTGGCAATGCTCGTAAAATCTCATTCCGACCAGGCCCTTCTTACCAATTTCTTCATCACGCCAATGGCCTTTCTCGGCGGGACTTTTTTCCCCGTGGACAAAATGCCCCAATGGGTGCAATACGCGCTGCACTGTCTGCCGCTCACCCATGCCTGCAAAGCGATTCGAGCCGCCGCCTTCGGCGATGCGCCCGATTTTTCATCCTACCTGCTGCTCGCCCTGCTTGGCGCCGTTCTTTTCGTCCTTGCTTTCCACTGGGTCAACCGGGCGCGCGAATGAGCATCGATGGTGGAACGTTTGGCGCGACATTGCCGGGAGCGCCCATTGCCGTCAACTTAAGAGACTACAGGTTGGCAGGGACTTTTGGGGGTGGCACGGGATTTAAGTTTGTTGTCCACGCTCCGCGAGGTATGGCCCCGGAGATCAAAGACCTTCCGCTCCATTAGCACCCTCCCTGTTTTCGGCAGCTTATCGCCAGACCTGCTGCGCCTCGCGCCCGGTAAAATCCCCCCTGCCCCCCTTTAGAAAAGGGGGGAAAAAGGAAGGGGGTTTTTGACGCCCCCCTGCCCCCGTTTAGGAAAGGGGGGAAATACGAGGTCCCCGTTTAGGAAAGGGGTAAAGGTTCACCACAGAGGCACAGAGGGCACAGAGGGCACAGAGGAAAACCAAGAGTAAACCATGGATCGGCTCTGGGGGGTGCGGGGGAAATTTAAAGTGAAAAATCATTTACCCGCTCTTTTTAGGGTCTGTTTTCCGTTTCCACTGCGTTTCCCTCTGTGCCCTCTCCTTGACCGGACTATGCCCCGTCTCTGTGGTGAATGCTTGCGAAAAGGGGGGCATGATTATCCGGGCCACCCCGCCAGTAATACAGTGTGGCAAACCTCGGAAACCGAGGCCACTTAAGAACATCTGCCTTAAGTTGACGGCAATGCGGGAGCGCCGGGATCAGCGAATTTGTCTTTTCCAGAAGACGAGCACTCCCTCTTTTCCAAAACTCACCTGCACCAGTTCCCAACCCTGCACGCCCCCTTCGTTGAGCAAACTTTCCATTTTCCTTATCTGTTCGGAAGGGACCACCTCCGCATTGCAACTCCCCTCGCTGGAACAGAACAAAACAATCTGCCTGAATGCTTCGGCCGGATAGAGGGTGACTCTATATTCAAAAGAACTCATCTTGCTCTCCTGGCAGCTATCGAAGACGAAAGCAGAACGCCTCACAAAAGACCGGGGCTTCCATTGCCATCCGTGGGATTCATCGCCCCGCTCAGGTAAAACCGGCCCCCGCGAAATGATCGAACATTAAAGCAGTTCGCGCCTCACTTTTTCGCTTAACCCAAACATTATACCATCCCCGCCGATTTCCTCAATGGCGCAAAAACAACGATATTCATCTCACGTCTTTGCTGAGTCGAAGTACGACTTTGGCTTCCAATTCGGCGAGAATCGCCCTCATTGGTTCACTTGCTTTGACCGGGCCTGAATTGTTCCAGCCTTTGAGCATAGCCTCGTTTTCCTTCTCCCTGAACTGATCGAGGCTTGAGGCGAACGATTCCCATATGATGAGTTTTTGCAGGATGTGACGCTCTGCGGCACTCACGTCCCTATCCGTATCGAAAGATCTTCCGTTGCTTGTACTGATTATCACACCAATCGGCCTCACCTGTTTGAATTTCAGGGAAAAACTGAAATAATGCCCGGCGGGATATTTACCTCAACTCTTCTTCTCAGATCACGCATATCGCCAAAACAGCTTTCCGGATTGCTTCGACCCGGAGTCCCTCAATCGTGCGACAAGACGCGGATGTCGGTCCCGCCAGGGCTGTCCATCCATAAACCGAAGCGCCCGCGCAAACCCTAGCGTGCTAGACCCTCGCTGTTCTCTGCCTTTCCGGTAGCGCCCATGCTGCGCTCGCCTTCGGTCCTCCGCCTTCGGTCCTCCGCCTTCCGCTCTTTGTACTGAGTTTTGCGGTACAATTTCCAGCTTCTGCTGTGCCGGACCGTTTCCCGCCAAATATCGTCCCAGGCGTTCGGGAGGCGGTGATGGCGGCGCTTCGGCCTGACATAGCCGGGATACGCATAGTACTGGCGACTCTCCTGAGCGGTGGAAGGATAACGAAAATACTTCCCGTAAGCTGAACCTCTTCTACACCTTACACCCGCGACCGGATCATATCTATACATCGATGACTCCTATTAAGGGTTGGCGCCTTAATAGAAGTCGTTGAGGCAACAAAGCGCCATCGCGAATTCCTCCCATCTCAAGGTTTTGCACAACAAAAAACGGCGCCGAATCTCGCTTTCAGCACCGCTTGATCTTCTTGTGCGAGCCTGTAAAACAAGCGTGACTCAATGTCAAGTACTAATTCAGGTTAAGTTGAAACTGCTATCCGATGGACATGATGCCGGCTTTGCGAAGCAAAAGGCCCCAGTCTTCGTTCACCATCCGTTGTATCTGGTCCAGATCGGCCTCCGTAAGGTGTCGAAAACGTCCCTGGAGCCGGAAGTACTCTTTGACGAGGTATCCCTTGGGGGTAAGGTTTATCGTATACCGTATGCCACCCTCGACTTCATAGAGGGGGAATATGTTTGTCTGCACCGCCATTCGAGCGATCTTTATCGACATCTCGGAGGGCATCCGCCAACCGGTGGGACAGCTCGAAAAGATGTGGATGAATTTCGACCCCTTCACCGCCCTGGCTTTCTTGACCTTGGAAATCAGGTCCTCGGGGTAGGCAATGCTTGCTGTGGCCGCATACGGGATGCGATGAGCCACCAGGGCTTCAACGATATTCTTTTTGCGCATTTTTTTCCACTCCCGGCTTGGAGTGGTGGTAGTCCACGCTCCGTAGGGCGTTGACGAGCTCCGCTGCACGCCGGTATTCATATAGGCCTCGTTGTCATAACAAACGTAGAGGAAATCCTCATTTCGCTCGACAGCACCGCTCAAAGCTTGGAAACCGATGTCAAAAGTGCCTCCATCACCAGCCCAGGTAACCACCGTGGTCTCCGTATCGCCCTTTACATCCAGCGCCGCCCTGACCCCGCTCGCCGCTGCCGCGCCGGTTTCAAAGGCGGTGTGCATGACCGGGATTTGCAGCGACGACTGAGGATAAGGGCCCGCGATAATAGACCAGCAGCAGGCTGGAATCACCATTACGGTCTTGTCCTCGAGGGCTTTGAGGACGAATCGCATGGCAACCGCCGCTCCACAACCGGGGCAGGCGAGGTGTCCCGAATACATGTATTCACGATCGGCTACATCAAGCTCCATTGCTCACCTCGCGGAGTCCCATCCAGACACCATCGCTTTCCGGAGTTGCATGGTCCCTGGTGTGACGATATATTTCCCTGATGATCTCCCCGGTCACGTCCCGGCCGCCAAGACCGGCGATGTAGCCGAAAACCACCGGCCGCCGCGCCAGGCCGCATAACGCCGCCCTGATTTCCTGCGCAAATATTCCGCTTGCCCCGAAGGAGAAATTCCGATCGATTACGGCAATCTTTTGCACCGGCCCGAGAATATCGCGCACCAGGGAAACCGGAAAAGGCCGGAAGAGTTTTACCTTGAGCAGGCCCACGCTTTCCCCCTCCGCGCGCAGCTCTTCGATAACCTGGCGCGCAGTGCCCGTAATCGTTCCGGATGTCACCAGCACAATATCGGCCCCCCGGCAACAGATGGATTCAACCGCTCCGTATCGACGGCCAAAACACTGCTCGAACGCCCCTTCGATTTCCTCGAACCGGGCAAGGGCCTCCTGCATGGCCTCCTGGATATTGCGGCGCATCTCCATATAGACGTTTGGCGGGGCCATCTGGCTCAGGGCAAAAGGCTCTGCGGTGCTCAATTCGATCCTGGGCCGGAATGGCGGCAGAAATTCATCGACAGCCTGCTGGTCCGGTATGTCAACCGGCTCCCAGGTGTGGGAGAGCAAAAAGGCGTCCAGGGCCACCATGACCGGCAAATTAACGAGTTCGCCCAGCCGGAAGGCCAGAAGAGTGGTATCGAAAGTTTCCTGGCCGGTTTCACAGTAAAGCTGGACCCAGCCGGTATCCCGCTGGGACAGGCTGTCGGTCTGGTCGCACCAGATGTTCCAGGCGGGCGCCAGGGCGCGATTCACGTCCGCCATCACTATCGGGAGCCTCGCCCCGGACGCCCAGTGCAGCAGCTCATGCATCAGGGCCAAACCTTGCGACGAGGTGGCGGTGAAGGTGCGCACTCCCATGCTCGCAGCGCCGATCAAGGCCGCCAGGGCCGAATGCTCGCTTTCCGCGCGCATAAAACGCGCCTTCATGGTTCCATCCGCGCAAAAATCGGCAAGGCGTTCCACAATGTGCGTCTGAGGGGTAATCGGGTAAGCGGAGATAACCCGGACCCCTGCCAGCCTCACCGCTTCAGCAACCGCATGGCTGCCTTCCAGCACCTTCTTCATGAACCCTTCCCTTCACTCCGTTGATTCCTGCTCCTCCTCGAGGCTCATGGCATTGCGCGGACATTCCACCACACATACCCCGCAGCCCTTGCAGTAGTCATAATCTATAGATCGCCCGCACGGCGTCTGATCGCGGACTATGGCCAGGTCGGGGCAGAACAGGCGGCAGTTGTCGCACTGATTGCAAAGCCCGCAGTTAAAGCAGCGCTCGGCTTCGCGGATTGCCAGGTTGGCCGATATGTTGAGATCGATTTCCGCAAAAGACTTGATTCGTTCTGCCTTCAGAAGGCGGGGTCGGGCGATTGTGGAGGAGAAATGGAAATAGTCGGTGTTGATCTCGTTGTAGCGCACAACGGCGGGACTGCGCTGCGAGCGGGGGCCCCCCATGTGCGCTTCCATCGAAAGTGACCGGCCCTTGCCTGCCCTGCAACGATCGAGAGCCGGGCGGACCGCTTCAGGCCCCTGCCGAAAAAGTACGTCGAGGGCGATGGCCGCTTCCTTGCCGGAGGCAATGGCGTGAACCACGCTTTTAAGAGAATTTACCAGATCTCCCCCAAAGACTACCGGCAGCCCGCGATCTGTCCTGACAATGACGGAGTTGCTCAAGACAATCGTCTCGGCGCGGTCCTCGGGGGGATTCATCCACGACTCGGCGGCCTCGAATCCGGCGGCTCTGAATATCCTGCCCACACGGACCGTCTCCACCTTCCCGTGTTCGGGATCGACCGGAGAACCGCCTCCCGCATGCTCGTTTGCCGCCTGCGTCTCATGAAGCGTGAGCAGATACTCCTCCCCTTCGGCTTCGATGCGCAAAGGGGCTTCAAAATACCGGATTTCCACGCCTTCCTCCCGGGCCATCCCGATCCCGTCCCTCAAGGCGGGCCTGTCCTCCCGGGACCGACGGTAGATGAGAAGGGCGCTTGCACCCAGGCGCACAACACAACGGGCCGCCTCGATCGCCGCATGCCCGGCCCCGACAACGGCTACAGATCCCTTGAGGGCGGGAACCTCACCCGCGGCAACCTTTTGAAGCAACTCGATCCCATCTTCAACGCCGGCCAGGTCTTCGCCGGCAACCATCAAGCCGCGACTCCGTTTTTGTCCGCACCCCAGGAACACCGCATCATAGGCCCCGGCCGCCTGCTCGACGGATTCCTGGCCGAAAGGCTTCGAGCAAAAAATACGCACACCCGACTGTCGTATGCCCTCGATCTCGTTTCTCAAAGCCTCTACAGGCAGGCGATACGCAGGGATCCCCCAGCGAAGCAGTCCTCCCGGCTCGGGCATAGCTTCGTACAAATCGCAACCGTAACCGAGGCGCCCCAGGAAATAGGCCGCTGCAAGACCGCTCGGACCTGCTCCGGCCACCGCAATTCTTTGCTTCCTGGAAGGGAGCCGGTCCAGGTGGGGTTTTAACTCGTAGCGCGAAGCAGTATAAGCGAGGAAACGCTCGATGGTGTGAATCCCGACAGCCTCGTCGAAATGGCCCCGATTACAGACGGCCTCACATGGGTGATAGCAAATCCGGCCGCACACCCCGGGAAACGGGTTCTCAAAAAGCACGGCTTCCCACGCTTCCTTGAACAGCCCCCGGGAAGCCAGCATTTGGATTCGGCCGATATCTTCGCCCGCCGGACATGCCACGCCGCAGGGAGCGGTCTTCTCGTCATAGCGCGGCTTGAGAAAACGCCAGGCGCCCGTCTTGTTGGCTTCGGTGCTCTGAGAGGACCTCGCGATAAACAAAGGGATGGAACTTGGCTCTTTACCGGACATCTTGGCCTTGTCCTCGTGAGTTTTTTGGTTCTTAGTTCGAAATCAGGTTCACGGCCTCGTAAGCATCCCTTGCCGCCAGGATGTTTTTTTCCGAATTCTCCGGGATCTCCTCTTCGATCGCCGTTGCGATCGCCTCCATGGGAGGCATGCCCAGCATGTTTGCAAAGGCCCCTATCACTGCCGTATTCACGATTGGATAGGTGCGCGTTCCCAATTCATGCCTCAGAGCGATACGGGTGGCGTCCACGAAAGCCAGGTTGAACCCTGAAAAGCGCTCCACCCCGAGCGGGGCCGCCGGCGCGTTGATCAGGACCCACCCCCCCGCCCTGAGTCCCTGGCTGACATCGACCGCATCCAAAAGCGTTCGATCCAGAACCACGACATGGTTTGGCCGATAGACATTGGTCCTGACAAGTATCTGCCTGGAATCCACCCGCAAATAAGATTCCACCGGGGCCCCCCGCCTCTCGATTCCAAAGAGAGGAAAACTCTGAACCCAGAAGCCCGCGCTAAAAAACGCCTTCGCCAAAAGGGTAGTGGTTACCACCGTTCCCTGTCCCCCGCGTCCGTGAAAGCGAATCTCCAGCATGGCTTACTTTCCCCTGTTCGAGGCCGGGCGCGATCCCCGGCGCTCAACCCCAACCTCTGCGCGCCGGAAAAAATCAGGGTCTGCTCCAAAGCACCGCGATCGCCTTCGCGGGAGATCCGGCCAAACAACGAAGGGCGTGGCTCACATCCGACTCGAAATAGATGCTGTCGCCCGGATGAAGGACCTCCACACGGTCCACGGTGCGAAACTCGAGGACCCCTTCCAGGATGTAGAGAAACTCTTCTCCCTGGTGGCTCACAAAAACCATCTCGCTCGTATCCAGAACGGGGAATTCCACCATGAAGGGCTCCATGTGCTTGGTGGTCTTCTTGATCTCGAGCGCCTCGTAAATGTAGTCTACTTCCCCCTCCATGTGATGGGGGCGCCGCCTGATGCGGGCCCTCTCATCGAGGCGGGTGACAGCGATTTTTTCGCTCCCCGCTTTGTCCTGAAAGAAATGGGCCAGGCCCACGTTGAGCGCGTTGGCCAGCTTGAGCAGCGTCGCGATGGGCGGAATGAACTCATGGGTCTCTATCCGGGACAGAATTTCCCTGTCCACACCCGTCTTCGCAGCAAGGTCCTGCAAAGTATAGCGATTTTTCTCCCGAAGCTCCTTAACCTGAGTGCCGATCTTAAAGGCCGCAACACCGCTGATTTCTTCCCGGTTTTCTTCCATGATCTGCTCCTGGCCATAGTGGTCTCGGGCGCAAGCGCCTTTCGAGGCGCACGGCCTCACATTGCTCTGGGTGCTTCTCCACCGTATTTAGCCCGTGTCCATCCGGCGGCGGAAACTCCGGATCAGACGCTGGCGGTTTCCGATTCGGAAAGGAGGGATTTTTCGTCCTGGCAAGGAAATCGAGGGTTTGCGCGGAGGCGTACACTGGTGCGCCGCACAAGCAAACCCGAAGATTGACACCGCCAGAGCCTGCCCCGGACCTGATCCGGGGGCGGAAAAGAGCCCTTTCCGGACGGAAACCAGCTAATGGTTATGACTCAATATAACTCTTCGGTCCTCAAAATAGAAAAGCAAACTCGTCTGTCCGGCCGGACATTTTCGATCCGATGCCATGCCGGGATCACACGGGATCCTATACCGCGCAGGACAAACAAAGTCTGCGGCCCGCAGACTGTTGGCGCTGCCCGGGGACGAAGCGCATGGGATTGTGTCAGCGGGAAGATATTTTGGCGAAGGTTTTGAGGACGCTCGACTGGATGCTCTTTTTCCGGCGCTTCCCTCTTGGCGGCGGGGAGCCGTTGCTCGATATGCCGGCAGACTGCATCGCATCCATGATGTAAAATTTGAGCACAAGCTTTGCCCACTGCAGGGCTATTCCGGCCGGAATTCGTCGCTCAGGATCTGACCCGGATCATAAGGGCACAGGTCGGGAACTCTCTTTCTGCCAATGCCCGTTTCAGCAGCAACGAGAAATTTTGCCTTATGGTAGGCTTTCTTGAGTTTTTGTTCCATTTCATGGCGGAGACTGGGGCTGTCTTCGCGGAGCGTCGGGATCGAGGCCGCCACCGTAACATAGCACCGAGCCCATACGCGCGTCCTGGCCTGACGGACGCTCGTTCCGGGGTGTCCCTCGGTCCCTGAAGGTCCCGTATCCGGTGAAATCCCTTTCCGACGGTGTTTTATAGTAACGGTCAAAAGAAAGTTGACATGTATCGGCGCGCGCGAACGACGCCCTTATCCGTCCTCCGGCAACTGGCCTCTGACCTCTGTAATAGCAATGCTGACAGTGCCGAAGGAAAGCTGCAGGCAGAGACAAACGAAGGCTGTTCGTGTTGAACTGAAGTCGCCGCTAAACCGGTACAAATAGGGTGGATGGCGAAATTTTAGCCTGCAGTGCTGCAATGATTTGCTCAAGCTCGACCCTTGCCTCAGCTTGCAGACCGAGACAAAGCGCGATGCCGTTTGCATCGGTACTCCAGCGTGATTGCATCACTAACCTGTAAGAGCGGTCGCGCTGCGGCTCCATCTTATAGGCATGTATGTGAATTGAATCGCCGACACTCGCAGGGTTACGGAGGTGATCGAACTTAAATTCGCGGCTCATGTAGGAAAGTAGCTTATCCTGAACGACAAGAAGCAGTTTTTTGTGAATGTGCTCGAAAGTTTGTGCTTTATGATGCATTTGTATTAAGATCGTCTTCGCCGTCATCTTCCAATTTATGCCGAAGGATTTGTCGGAGTTCTCCGCATCGTCGCCCCGTGGCACACCCAACTCTTTTAGGAGCCGTTGACGTTCCGGCCATACAGTGCCGCTCGTATCGAGTGTCTGAAGCTCTACGCCCACGAAGTCCTTCACCTTGCCGTCCCCTGGCCGATACGAGAAAGTAATCAACGCTGCCCCCTGGAATGGAAACCTCGGAAATGACGTGCAGCTCATTGCCCGGTTCATGCATTGTAAGCAAGTGGAAGCAATCTGTGAAAATCTGATGGCGTTCCAGCAGCCTGGCGGGGCAGATGATAACCCGCTCCGATTCACGCCCGTAGAGCACAGCGCATGAACCAATGGCGGTGCCGGGGTCACTCTTGCGAACCTTGTAGCACTTCTTGTTTAAATAAACGCACTGCTGACCCTTGATAATCTTTTTCCAGTTCACGTCGTTCTTGACTGCCGAGCGCCCGAATAACTCCAGCACCTTGCTCATAATAGAGATTCGCACCTCTCTTGGGTCAGCTCCAGGTAGCGACGCGAAATATCAATACCTATCGACTTCCGGCCAAGTTTTCGGGCTGCTACAAGCGTCGTGCCTGTTCCGCAGAATGGATCAATCGCCATGCCCCCTTCCGGACAAGTTGCAAGAATCGGGATTCGGCATAGATCGACAGGGTAAGGCGCGAAATGCGCCTCTCTGCGCTGTGTATCTTCGGGAATGATGTCCCATACATCACCGGGTTTGCTCCCCTCAGGATGATACCTGAGAAAGTAAAAACCCTTGTCGCGCAATTCCTTTGCACGACCCGATACTTTCTCACTGTCGGAGTGGGTAGCGCGTTGTTGCCCGCGAATGATCATCCTGAAATCCGATATTCTCCCTAAACCGATGTCGGCCAGCATCTGGTCGAGCGCGGCAAGAGCCGCGTTTTTCTCTGACTTTGACAAAGCAGTCGATAGCTCAATCTGGCGCTTGTATCGTACACCGGAAACGCCGGTGGCAGATACGACCGCACCATTAACAACTTTGGCCGCACGTGGCCTGGAGCGAATGGCGTCTGCGTTGTAGAAATATCCCTTAGCCTGCTTTACAAAGTGAAAGACATTCTCGTGGACATTACCAAGGCGGTCCTTAGTGTTATCCATGCCTCCCTTGATCTTGTTCCATATCACGCGGTTGCGCAGTATCCACCCTTGATTGTCCGTCAACTCAAAGGCGACCCGCCAAGGTATCCCAACGAGGCCCTTACCGTTATAGCTGTCGCCAAGGTTGAGCCAGAATGAGCCTTCAGGCTTTAGAACCCGCTTCAGCTCGGCAAAAACAGCGCATAGGCGCTTTATATAGTCTCGGCAATCAAATTCCAGGCCAATTCCGCCATCCTCGTACTCACGTTTTCCCCAATAAGGTGGGGACGTCATGGCAAAATTGACACAGTCGTTCGGAAAATCGGCCAACACTGCCAGCGCATCACCATGTAGAAGCAGGGGGCGATTTGTGGTTTCGCCCTGATATGTTTTAAGAACGTTCCCGAAATCGCCATTCACAATGCGGCTGCTGCCTTGCCCTGTGCGCAATTGGCGCAGGGGAGAGTGTGGGCCTGTAATGACCTGTCCTGCTGTAGGCATTTTTCCCATGAACTCCCCATTCCTATGCAAACCATTTCAAAGCATCCGGATTGGCGGTGTAAATGACAGTGTTATGAATGGAAAGCCACCGCCGAATGAATACATCCTAACAGGTGCGAAGTCAATATGATCCATATGATGCATGTACTGCCAAGGGGACCAGGGACCGCCCTGGACGACTCACGCAGTCTAAGGAACATACCCTGTCGGACCCTTCCTGCCAAAACCTGTGACCGGCTTTAGCTCAACCGGGATTAAACGATCCCGGCGGGGGCGATCAGGACAGCGAAATCCTTCCGGGCTTGGAGTGGAGAATGCCTCCCGCTGTAAGCCCTAGCGAGCGTTTGGAATCCGTGGGCAGGCTGTCGAGAATGGGCGGTCAGCCTTCCGCCCTCCGCGAAGTGTCGAGATTTGAGTCTCCAGGTCCCCCCAGGTGCCGAGTCCATACGCGCGTCCTGGCCTGACGGACGCCTTTTCCAAAGTGTCATTGCGCGTCGATGATATGGTAGAATGCAAGTGGATTTTGCTCTTCTCGGCTTGGGTGTTATACTGGTTTCGGGCTTTCTGTTTTAAGTCGCGCTCAACCTGTTGGCTTTCGTTGACCGGCACGGGCGAGAGCGGGCGCATTAACCGGACGTCGCGATGGAGAAAGTAAATGGCCAAAGAGGTTACTTTTAGAGAATAAGTTCGTGAAATCCTTCAGAACGCCACATAC
Source organism: uncultured delta proteobacterium (assembly GCA_963805125.1). Classification (GTDB taxonomy): domain Bacteria; phylum Desulfobacterota; class Syntrophobacteria; order Syntrophobacterales; family Syntrophobacteraceae; genus SbD1. Next base: position 625,108 of record CAWDTD010000009.1, read on the forward strand.
AAACCGTGCGAGGATTCCGACTGCATCATATACAGATGCCAGACATTGTAGCACAAAAACCGGTGTGCACACCCAAAGAAAAACTACGACATGAGCTGCTCGATTCGGGCTTCCAGTCTGACAACCGCCTGCGCGATATTATTTTTAAGGGAGCTCATCTCGCTTTGCATGCGGGATGAGAAATCTTTGTCGGCTATCTTCGAAAGGTTTACCCGAACATTACAGGAGGCGCCCATTGCCGCAGCCCGGATCAACTGGACTGCAACCGCTGCGTCGCAAAGGCAGTTGGGGTTGCCTTTTTCGATTGCCTCTTCAACCAAATCCGTGAGCTTTGAGACGGTCCGCAGGGTCTCCATGGGGACCAGGGCTGCCTGCTTTATGGCCGCCTGGATTCTCTCCCGGCGCGCATCTTTGTCGGCCTGGCTTTCCTGAGCCAGTTTAAAGGCGGATAACACCCCATCGTAGGCCTCGGCATCCTGCTCCGCCAGTTCAAGCGAACGCGCCAGCAGATCGCCGGCCGAACCGCTCAGTTCCCGCATCTGTGCCCACACATCCCGATGCTTCTCCCTGCCCAGCGTAAGGTGCGCCACCATAAGGCAAAGGGCCGCGCCCAGGCCGCCGGCAAGAGCGCAAACGCTGCCGCCTCCCGGGGTGGGATAACCGTCGGCCACCCTCTGCGCATAGTCTTTCACCGATAAGCCGGTCAATTTCATGCATCCACCTCGTTTGCAGTACAATGATGTCTTTCACGCTTACAGGCGACTTGGCATCGCTGACAAATTGTCCGTCGATCCAATAAGTATCCACCGGGACCTATGTAGCCAAAAATAGGGTGCTTTACTACTTGTATCAGGAGGATTATTTCTTAATAGTTATTATAATTCGTAATTTTTCGCTCCGGTGAGTCAGACCGCAGTCGAACCCCAGGGTCAATGTGAGGCTGCGGCCATTCCCGGGCGCTAGTGACTGCACAGTGTGGAGGGTCGTCGAAGAATAACATTGACATGATAATATTTTGTATGTAATAATATAGTCTATTCAGGAGCGAAGTGGCGTATATGACTACTGCTTTTCCCAGGGGAATCTTTTGTGGTCAAAACTCTCACTTAGCCTCCTGAAGTTTTCTACGGAACCGGGCGGCAGATTTTTTCGAGGAACCCTCAGGCGGCGAGGAGGCGCCGGGCTTCTTCACTTTGGAATGAAGGATCGCAACTATGGCAAAGATCCTGATAGTCGATGACGACAAAGACCTCCTGTCACTTATGGGCGAATATCTGGACGCCTGTGGTTTTCAAGCGGAACTCGCATACAATGCGGCTCAGGCCCGAGATTACCTGGAACACTCAAAATATGATGCAATCCTGTCGGATTTCAGCATGCCGGGTGAGTCGGGGCTTGATCTTCTGCGCTACGCCTCGATCCGGTATCCGGGGTTGCCCTTTGTCCTGATGACCGGCTCCTGCATGTCCCTGCCAAAAGATAAAGTCATGAAAATGGGCGGCAGCGGTTACCTCGTAAAACCGTTTCAACTGGGAGACCTGATCGAGACCCTCGACAGGGTTCTGGGTTTGTCGGACCAGGGCGCCCAAGGGCTGGCCCTGACAGCAGGATCATCAGGAAGGCGGCATTGACCGCTGCGTCGAGCGGGGATCAGGGCTCTGAGAAAGCACAGGTAATATGGTCCTGGGTTCGACTCTCCGTAGCTCCATTTGAAAAATCAAGGGGCCGGCAGCAGCGCGCCTGCCTTTCCATGCGCGCGCATATTGCGTGCAGGAGAACAGATTTAAACGCCCTTTTCCCTCCACGTCGTGCGAACTCCTTCGAAGTCCTCTTACCGGCAATCCGAATACCGCACAGGCCCCCTCTGTCGGGCCTCGGAATCCACGGTCTCAACCGGCACCGTGTATTTTGTCCGTACGTTTTGTGGTATTGTTCTTGCCTTCGGTCATTCAACGGCGGAGATGCACCCCGCATTGATTTCTGGATCTGGTGGCAAGACCGAAGCTATTTGGCTGCGTTTTCGCGGCCGCTTAGGTGCACGTTTGTGCAAATCGGCATCATTTTGAGCACTAAAACCTCAGACCGGAGGTCGGATTGTTCACATCCTTCTGTGCAGCTTCCTCCCTATATTGTATGATTGAATGAAGAGGTGATGGGCCATGAGTGAAAATCACCTATTCGGAAGAATTGTCATCAATCCCAAAGTCATGGTGGGAAAGCCGGTGATCAAGGATACACGACTTACCGTCGAGTACGTTCCGAATCTGCTGGCTCACGGGACTACCTTTGAAGAGATTCTCCAGGAATATGAGGACCTGACCCTGGAAGATATTCAAGCCTGCTTGCTCTTCGCAACAAGGCCTCTGGAGAATACGGACTTCATGCCTCTCGGTTCGGAGACAAATTAGGTGCGTTTCCTTGTCGATGAATGCACGGGTCCTGCTGTTGCCCGCTCGCTCAGGGCGCAACAGCACGATGTTTTCTCAGTCTGCGAAGAGGCAGGGGGAAAGGTGCGCTTTGCGCGAATTTACCCGGCCCTGCGAATATAGCGCTTCGGGCAGTCAGTTCTCAGACAGTCGTCAAGTCGCTCTCGGTTGTAACTGCTCGCCTCAATGACTGGGGGTCAAACCTGCACCTTTCGCATCCCTGGCGCCTTCTCGGAGTTCCATCTGCTCCGCAACCCGCCTGCTTGCCCGGGTGAGCGCCGACTATCCCACCCCGTATGCGGCGCCGATCTGTTTTCAAATTAGCTTTCTTTAACTCATAAACGACTGCACCTTTTTCAAGGGCTCACCTAAACAGCTCCCTTCTCATCCCTCCATGAACCGCCCTATAAACGCAGCCGCCTCGGCCTTGCCCCGGTACACGCCGTAGTGGCCTTCACAGAGGATATCCGCCCCGATTGCGAGCAGCGTCTTAAGGCTTTCGCGATAATCGGCGACGTTGGAAAGAAAGCTCGAATCGAGCGGGCCGTGAACGTCCTGGGCGAACAGGACCTTCAACCCGTCTGATTCGGTCAGATACACAACCGAGCCCGGCGAGTGCCCGGGTACGTGGACGACCTCCACTTTCCTGGCGCCAAGCAGGATGTGCCCGCGTGAACCGGCAACCTTTACGTCCACCCGGAAAGGCTTTATCTTCGCTCCATACCAGTTTGCCGCAGTCACGCGGTTGTCGCCGGCCTCGAGAAAGGGGGCATCGAGTTCATGTGCGACGATATCGAGCCCGATGCGCCGTTTCAACTCGGCCGCCCCGCCCGTGTGATCGTAATGGCAGTGAGTGATCAGCAGGTACTTTATCCGCAGCGGATCGCCGCCGCATTTCCTGATGTTCGCCAAAACCCTCTCGGTTGCCAGGCCGCACCCGGCATCCACCAGGGCGGATTCCTGCCCGAATTTCACGAAGTATATGGCCGCATCTTCCGGCGAGCTCAGATGCCCGCCGCCGACTTCGAAAATCTCACTGGTGATTTTCATGGCTTGGAGTCCAACCTCCTGCAGATAGACTGTAAGTGCGGAAAATTCATGCCGGAAATGTATTCGGTCTGAAAATCCGGCTCCTCGGCCAACTCGATGAATCGAACCCTGTTCGCTATCTCGATGGCCCCATGCCGTATCTTGCCGTCCAGCAGGGCAAGGATTGCCCCCCTTCCTGCCGCATTGGCAACCACCTCTATGTCCGCCCCAAAATCGGGGAACATTCCTGTCGAGACCGCATTGGCCCAATCAAAACGCGCACCGAACGCGCCCGTAAGCACAACACGCTCCACGCGGCCGATACCCGCTTTGCGGATGGAATGAAGCAAAAAGGGTTTCCATCGTAGTGTCGCCCACCACGACCATCTCGTCGACATCCTCTCTCGCCGGACCGTTTTGGGCAAGCAGCCTCCCGGCCAGTTCGCTTACCCCGTCGACAACCAGCTTGTGGAGAGCCCCGGTCCCATGCTCGTTTTGGTCGGCATAGCCAATCCGGCTTATGACGTCTTCGCTAAACACGCGCTGCGGATTGCCCGCGCCCGCCGAAGAAAGCAACTCGCCCGTCCGCAGATCGCAAAGATAGAGCGCAATGGTGGTCGTGCCAACGTCTGCGGCAATACCCAGCGAGCGGTCGCGCTCACCGGCCATCACCGGGGTTGCGCCTCTTTCCCGGTGACAGACCAGGGTTATGGGACCGCCGCCTCTTACCGCACCGCTCAGTTCCCGGACGGCTGTCATCTCCTCGAACCGGATATCGGTCCCGGCTGACGCACGGCAAACCGCCCGTACCGCCGCCGTCAGGTCCCCGCATGCCAGCCCGGTCTCCGGTTTTCGAATAACAGTGCGTTTGACGGTCGAATCCGCCGGGAAGGTCCCGCAAATCCCCGTTTTGGCCGAAACGTCAACTTCATCCGAACCGGAGACATAAGTCAGATACCTCCGGCCAAGCCGGAGGCCTGAAAAAACTTGGGCCGCTCAAAGCGGCTGTAAGTACTTGTTCGCTTCAAGGACTACCCGCAGAGTGGATGGCTAACGCCGCCGGAATGACGACTCGACTCCCGCAAATGTCAAACTTTGGGAGTCGCCCGGCAGAGCCGGGGGTTTACCCATGATTAATTAAAAATACTTTTGGGTTGTGTATAAGTCTATCTTACGAGGACCGTTTGAGACTCTTCGACATCGCAAAGCTTGCCCGAAGGCTCGAACAGAATGCGCTGAGTTGTCTCACGGGCCAAATTGTCTTCCATTATTGCTTCAATCCAGGTGCAGCAATTTCCTGGCCAGCTCTACAGCCTCGCCGGCATCTTTCCCGTAGCCGTCGGCCCCGATCTTTTCGGCGAACTTCTCATCGACCGGCGCGCCTCCGACCATGACTTTGACACTGCCGCGCAACCCCCTGCCCTCTAGAGCCTTGATGACCTTCCCCATCTCGGGCATCGTGGTGCTCAGCAGGGTGGATAGGCCGAGAATGTCCGGCTTTAGTTCCTCCACTTTCGAAATGACATTCTCGACACTCAGGTCGACCCCCAGGTCCAGCACGTTGAATCCGGCCCCTTCCAGCATCATTGTGACAAGGTTTTTCCCGATGTCGTGGAGGTCGCCTTTGACGGTCCCGAGCAGGACAGTGCCCCGAGGTTTTCCGCCGCCGCCCGTCAGAAGCGGCTTTATCAGCGCCAGTCCCTTCTTCATGGTGGCAGCCGAAGCGAGCATCTCCGGGACGAATATCTCGTTGGCCGAAAACTTCTTCCCAACAATGTCCATGGCGCCTATCAGCGCTTCATTGATAAGAATCTCCAAATCCGTCTTCTCATCGATGGCTTCCTGCACCATTTTTTCGATCTCGGCGTGTTTGCCGTCCACAACCGCCTGCTTGATAGACTCGATACGCTCGCTCACCGCCTTTTCTCCAGTTCAAGCCACCGCAGGGGCTGGAAATTCATTAAAGTCGGCCCGGTTCTTCCCCGTATGAAATCGAGGTCCTCCTGGATAAGCCGGTTGACCGCTTCCCACAGGGGTGTGCGGCTTATCTCCATGTCCCGCGCCAGTTGCTCGACATTCAATCGCGTTCCGCGTTCAAAGCGGCAATTGACGATCATTTCCATCAGGATTCGTTATGCCTGCTCGCTTAGCTTCTCTTTTACCAGGACTGTTTTCATCGTCGTTGATGATAGCCGGAAAAGGGGCGGTGTCAATTTCACTTTTCATGAAATATGAATTTGTTTTGCCTTCCATCTGCGTGATCTCTGCTTCGAAAAGTTCCACCCTGGAACCTCAAAATCCCCCCTGCCCCCTCCCGGATCGTGGTCCGGGACAGGCTCTAGGAAAGGGGGGTGATTGGCGTGTCTTTTCATGGTTTCAGGGTGTCCAGGTGGACATGGGTTACTGTTACGAAAAGTTCCACCCTGGAACCTCAAAATCCCCCCTGCCCCACTTTAGGGAAGGGGGGTGATTGGCGTATCTTTTCATGGTTTCAGGGTGTCCCAGAGGGACATGAACAACTGTCTCGAAAAGTCCCACCCTGGAACCTCAAAATCCCCCCTGCCCCCCTTTAGGAAAGGGGGGTGATTGGCGCGGCTTTTCATGGTTTCAGGGTGTCCCGGGGGACATGAAGGACTGCGGTGAATCTGCGGTGAATATTTTTGGTTGCGGCTGTGCTGCGCCGTGAACGAGTCGCAGAAATCGAAGATTCTTTGTTTTTCCATGACGCCGGTTTTGTGTTACTTTCCTTTGCGACATATGAACAATCCACGACCACTCAGAGCATTTATAAAAGGAGGCGTTATAGCCGCATGGCCCATCTGCATCGGCTATTTCCCCCTTGGCCTGGCCTTCGGAATTCTGGGTCAAAAAGCGGGACTGTCTCTTGTCGAGATGGGGCTCATGTCCGTTATGGTGTATGCCGGAAGCGCGCAATTCATCGCCGTTTCCATGTTGAGCGGCGGCGCGGCGCCCGTCTTCATCATCTTGACCACCTTCATGGTCAATCTCCGGCACGTTCTGATGAGTTCGTCGCTGGCGGTTTATTTGCGGGACAGCAGCCGAAAGTTTCTCTTTTTGTATGCCTATGGCGTGACTGACGAAAGCTTTGCCGTAAACCTGGCAAGATTCAGAGACACCGACTGGCGCCCCTGCGAGGCGCTGACCGTCAACCAGGTTGCCAACGCCGCCTGGGTTTTGAGCACCCTTATCGGCGGCTATGGCGGGCAGTTCATTCCGGCGGGTTTTTTGGGCATCGGTTATGCCCTGAGCGCCATGTTTATCTGTTTGCTGATCTACCAGCTTCGGGGCCGCATTTACGTCATTACCGCCATAGTTTCGGGAAGCCTGGCCGTTTGCCTTTCACTTTTCGTCCCCGGCAATGCCTACATCGTCCTTGCCTCGCTTCTTGGCGCCACGGCGGGTTTTGCCCTGCTCAGAACCGCGCGAAAAAAACCGGTGGAGCATGCTCGCAACTGAATACCTGCTGCTCATATTGGGAATGGGGCTCGTTACTTACGTTCCCCGCTGGTTTCCCCTCTTTTTCCTCTCCAAAAGACGTTTGCCGCAGTGGTTCATCGAGTGGCTCGATCTCGTGCCGGTCGCCATATTGAGCGCGCTGGTCTTCCCGGATCTCTTCATCTCGGAAGCTCCCCATCGGCTGCACCTTCTGCAGGCCAGGTCCCTGGTGGCCCTGCCTACATTTTTGTTCGCCTGGAAAACGAGATCGCTCGGAGGCACCGTAATCGTGGGAATGCTCCTGTTCTGGCTGGCGCAGAAACTGTTTCAGGGCTAGAGGCGGGCGGAACGAGGCGCGCGATCGGTGTTTGCTCCTGCTGATGTTTAGGCACGGCTTGCGCGTGTCCGAAGCGTGCGGCCTTGCGCTGTCCCGGGTGGACACCGAAAGCCGCGTGCTGCACGTGACGCGGCTCAAAAAAAGGAGTGCCTACGACACATGCGCTTCGTGCTGATGAAATCAAAATCATCAAGTTATGGATAGCGATCCGCCCGAGGATGAAGCCGGAGGCGGATTCTTTTTTTATCAGTGAGCGCCGCCGCCCCTTGAACCGCGTAACGGCATGGCTTGCGATCCGCAAGTATGGTGAGCTGGCCGGGCTCCCCCTGGCCGCCCATCCGCACATGCTGCGCCATGCGTGCGGCATTGCGCCGACCGACCAGGGCGCGGATACGCGGCTTATTCAGGACCATCTAGTCCACCGGAACATTCAGCACACAGCCATGTACACGGCGAGCAATCCGGCAAGGGTTGAGCGGCTGTGTAGATAATCTGTTTTCTCGCGCCAGTGGTGCGATTTTTTGTCCACTTACGGAGGGCCGATCAGACCCGTAAAGCCAAGCGCAGCGTGGATGTCGTTTCTGGAATAGGGACGAGATACGGTCATTTGTCCAGTTTTTAAAATAAAGACCTGCAAAGAGGACAGCGGTTAATTGTCATTCAATCCTATTACGCGGCTTTGCAGTTTTGGCTTCCACCGTGTTTCCATCTTTATGATGTCGTCTTTTTGCGCAGATGATCCTGCAACTTCCAGGATAGACACAAGATAGTCCCTTGGGTCTCGGCTTTTAAGCACCACGTTGCCGCCATGATTGGTACTCACTTGAGCGCAGCTTCGTATCAGGGCCTGCCCCGGACCGGACCCCAATGCAGTTGACTTAAGGTAAATTGCGCTTTTTGCGGGGCGGGCTTTCGAGCCCGCCCCGCACGGGCAGGCTCGAAATGGAATCCTGACGTCTGATTAAGTTTGTCTGGATTTCCCTGCCATAGGGGCTGCGCAATATAGCCAGCGATCCATACGCTCCGCGAGGCGCCCCTGGGAAGTCATCCGGAAAATGAGCTGATCTTCGTCTGCAGTCCTGGAGTCAGTTGACTTAATTGTATGACAAGCTGCGCATTATAAACACTGGAATTGTAAGTCGGATCCACACCAGGTCCCTGCACCCACGGGTTCCCGAATATCTGCTGGGCTGCCATCGCATACGAGCGCGACGTATACGCGGGCGAGTGCAACCCGTCCTTGAGGAGCGCCGGATTGACCGCTGGGTCGACATCGATCACAAAGATTGAAAGAGTCTGTTTGTCGCTGCTGCGGACCATCTCGAAGCGACGGAACTGCTGGGGGTGGTCCCTTAACGATGGGGTCTCGACCTCCCAGAAGCCGTATCCAGGATTAGCGGGATCAGGTTGTGGAGTGATGGTGTTGCGGTGGACATGTCCCGCAATCCACATGATGACGTTTCCATATTTGCTGCTGATTTTCTTGGCCAGATTCACGTCGGAGATAACGGTTTGCTCGGTCCAAATTGTGGGATACAGGTAAGGGCACACCGGGATATGGGCACAGATTATCATGAGCTCGTCCGCGGCCTGACCGGCTTCCAGTTGATTTATGAGCCAACGGTAGCGCTTTTGGTCGAGAGCGCCTGCTGCACTGCCGGTTTTGTCGGTATCGTCGAGAACGATGACCTTGAGCGGAACCCTCGGCACCGGATGGAAAGAATAGCAGGCAAATCCGTCGATGACCATTTGCTGCGTGAATCCGTGGCCTACCGGTTGCGACGTGGTGTGGAAGAATTCGCTCATCCATTGTCTAATCCAAAGCGCGCGGCGGTTCGGGTCAGCAGCAACCTTCGGGAGTCGCTCGCCCGGGGTGACCGGCCCTACATCAATGATGTCCCCATATTCTGTCGAGCCATCAACGACACCCATTAAGAAACCTCTGCCATTCATGATTTTTTGGAAATCAGGGGGCGATGTGGTTTGCGGACCAGTGTTGAGGACGCTGGACCCGACGACGGTTGCCCGGAGGTGATCGGTCCAAAGAGTAGATCCCTTCCAGAACTGATCGTGGTTGCCGATGGCCTGATACCATCTGAGGGACTTGTCGAGCCCGGCCGCCTGGTATGGTTTCTGATAATCAATGTTTTTGGCTCCCAGGTGAGCTCCGGAACTGGGTTGGATCATCTTGCCGTCCAGGACATCGATATACCATCTGAGTTCGTTGTACTGAGTGTTGTCGGCCGCATCACCCAGAGATATGCCGAAATTGAACGGCTTGATTTTGTGCAAGGCGTTGATTGTCTGGACAGCGGCATCAAGTACATGGGTCGTATAGAGCATAATCCCTGAATAACTCGAACTACCACCTGCGGGTTTGGCTCCTGAGGGAGGGTTGGGCGGCGCGACAGGAGGCCCGGATGATGGTATGGTAGGATATGGATATTGGTAAGCGTTGTAAATCGACCCAGCCGGGCTTTCTTTGTCGCAAATATGCATGTCGCTCATGGTGAAGAAAGACACAAGCGTCACGGCGAGTGGATCATGTGCCGGCGGAGGATTAATGGCTCCGGTCTGCATGTCCGGGCTAACGTAAGGGACGGGGGGTCCGGCGGGGAAACCTTGCGCATCCTGATCCCACAGACCGTAGCCGTTTGCCTCGTATAAAGCGATGTCACTCGGATAAATCGTCGCGTATGGAGGCTGAGAGGGGGGATACGTGCCCTGAGGATCGCCAACGGGAACGACCGTCCTCTCGAGTGTCGTGTGGACTGGTGTGACGATCGGGTACGTTGGCGCGATTATGAGGGATCCGCCGGCAAGCGCCTTGTCCAGGGTCCCGAGAGGCGAAATCTCCAGCCCGAGGGCCGCTGCGGAACCTGCACAGTACTTCAAAAAGTCTCTTCTTAAAATGTTCACTGGAACTCCTTGCTCTTTGGGCTAGTTGACTATAATACCCCGGAGACCTTACTCAACCCGGTCTGCGACGGCAGGTTGGCGCATTCCCGGCCACACCTCGCAGGTGCTGAGTCTGCCTCTCGGATGATTAACGCCACTATTTTATCATTTCGGAATTATCATTCTTTTAGATTAGGGATTTAAAAAGAGGTAGGCTGATCGGCCTTGCACGAAAATAGGAAGACCTGAGCAGCAAGCACTTGCTCGATCATGGCGTTATTCGGGATAATCTCGGACGGCCGGTTCCAAAGCCAATCCGAAAGCACGGGGGAGCAAACCGTGTTCCCAATCTTTTCATGCCTTGCCGGGTCGGGGGCGCATAAGTCCGTCCGAACCTCGGGGTCCAATGCTGTTGACCTAAGGATTATCCAGTTTTTTGCGCCTTCCAGAGCACCATTTATTGGGGGCACTTTTTGTTACTCTGGGCTGAGATGCTCTTGGAGATTTGGGCCTATAGTACTTGACTCGGGAGATCGCAGCAAAGATCTCAGAAAAGATTTCGGCGGCCTTGTCGGGATCATCGGGGGCGAGTACGGCGGCTTCGGCTGCCATAGTCGTGATGGCGTTCTTGAACTGGAATTCGCCCCCCCCCGGCGCCATGAACGCGAGATGTGACCACCATTACGGTTCTGGCAATTACAGACATGATGGTCACGGCGTAGAGTTCCTGACGGATGCTGTTGGGAGACTTGCCATGAAATTGCTCAATTTCGAGCACGACCTTCTCGTTTCTGTAGTTGCTTTCAACTTCCCAGCGCCGAAAATAAAGACTGATGATGTCTTCTCCGGGAAAGCGTGATTGGTTGAGCAGATTGGTGAGAAGCACCGAGACCGTTCCATCGGGGCTGACGAGTCGAATGATTCTCAACTGAATGACTCTAGCCTTCTTCCTTTGCCTGCGGCTAAGCCCATCCAGGTAGCTATTTGAGGGATGGAGTAGAATGTAGCCCTCCTGACGACCGCTGCGAAGGAATTGCTCAACCGCCGGGAATGTGGATTTAGCCGGGCAGCGAAAGACGAAATAACCATTGTAGTGATCTCTCAAGGAGCAGATGAGGTGATAGCTCGGATAGCCGCGATCAAAGAGCAAGACCGCTCCCGGACGGAGGGACGCTACCAGACTCAGAGCCTCTTCGCGCTCAGATCCATGGATGCTGACCACCTTCCTGGCCACGGGAATGCGTCTGAACACGTCATAGGCGGTTGTGACCAGACACTGTGGATAGTGCCCTTTGCCTTCATGATCGAAACCACTTTGGGGATCGAACTCCTTGCGATTCTCCCGTGTTGCGGGCAGGTTGTACTTGGAGCCATCGACGGCAATGACCGACATTCCATGCCAAAGATAGGATGGGTCCCGAGGCCAGAGTTTGTAGGCCAGTTCCACGGCGTCTTCCAGGATATAACGGAAGATGCTCCATGGTAGCTTCTTGCGCGACCGGCTGAGCGAACTGCGGTGAACGGCCTCAGCCTCAGGCCAGAGTCCGCTACGGCGTGCATTCTTGAAGAACTCACCGGATTTGATATCCACCCCTTTGCTCTTGCCGCTGGCACAAAGGGAGAGGATAAAAGTAACCAACTTCTGAAACGGAAGCTTGCGTAAGCGGGTGAAATCTTTAGGTGATTGTTTGAACTCAGGGTCGATATTTTTTGGAATAAGGTCGATAAAACTGGAGACAGCAGCATTCAGTTGGCATGGATTTTCAAGAGCAGGTTCTGCGCCATCACGGTCAACTCCTTAGTTGTTTTTTTGTTAGCGACAGAAGTTTTTGCCAAGTTCTTCAGGAGGAATAATCTCACAAATAAGGGATTGATGCAACATAAAATCTTTCAATATCAGCATGTTAGGGCAACTTCCGATAAGGCGAAAGTGCCTAAAGTCAACAGCATTGGGACCGGACCCGGGGCCGTTTCCCAAATATTGAAAAAAACGAATTGCGGGATTGAGGGATCGGGGGATTTAGGATGCGGGTGCGGGGGTGTGGTCCGAAACCGCCCGAATTGGTCCGATCGGCATTTCCACTTGCGTGTTTTGATTGGAATATCGTATAAGTTATTGAATCCGAGCGTTCCACTACCTTCATCGAGCTGAATCCAATCTCACGGTGCAGTTCGGCGTCCTTTGGCAGTCAAGTTGACACATTATTCAGACTAACTAATGCTTAGTAATAAGGAGGAACAACTATGGCTACGAAGATGATCGATCGGACTCCGTCGGCTTACGACTATCCGCTTTTGATCAAGCACATTCTGCACACTCCCCTTAGACGCGCTCCCCGGCAGGAAATTGTCTACAAAGATGTAAAACGCTACGATTACATGACGCTTTCCAAAAGAATCGGCCAACTGGCAAACGCCCTGGAGAACCTGGGTATAAAAGCCGGCGATACTGTTGGCGTAATGGACTGGGACAGCCACCGGTACCTGGAATGCTTCTACGCCGTCCCCATGATGGGCGCTATCCTTCATACGGTGAACTGGCGCCTTTCTCCCGAGCAGGTCCTATACACCATAAACCACGCTGAAGACGACGCGCTCCTTGTTCACTCCGATTTTTTGCCCCTCGTGGAAAAACTCCCGGGCGCGATGACAACGGTTAGAAGGATCATCGTTCTCACCGACGGCGGGCCGGCTCCCGAAACGAGTTTCGAAGTGGCGGGGGAATACGAGGCGCTTCTGGAGAAAAGTTCGGCCGATTATGATTTTGCGGATTTCAACGAAAACTCCAAGGCCACCACGTTTTACACCACGGGAACCACGGGCGCGCCCAAGGGGGTCAGCTTCAGCCACCGCCAGTTGGTGCTCCACACTCTGGCGGTAGCGGCTTCCATGGGCTCCCAGGACGCCGGGGGGGGAGTGTCTTCGAGGGACGTGTACATGCCCCTTACCCCCATGTTTCACGTCCACGCCTGGGGATTCCCTTACTTGGCTTCCATGCTCGGCGTCAAACAGGTTTATCCGGGCCGCTACATGCCCGAGACGATCCTTGCGCTTATCGAAAAGGAAGGCGTAACCCTTTCCCACTGCGTTCCGACCATTCTGCAGATGCTGCTCGGCTGCCCGGGTTCGGCCGCCGTGGACCTATCCCGCTTGAGGATTGTCGTAGGCGGCTCGGCGCTTTCCAGGGGGTTGTGCAAGGCGGCCAGGCAAAGGGGCATCAACGTCTATGCCGGCTATGGGTTGTCCGAAACCTGCCCGGTCCTCACACTTGCTCACCTGAAGCCCCACATGATCGACTGGACCGAGGAGGAGCAAATCGACATTCGCTGCCGGACCGGACTTCCCCTTCCTCTCGTTGACCTTCGAGTGGTCGGTCTTGACAGGCGGGAGCTTCCACATGACGGCGCCAGTGTCGGAGAGGTCGTGGTGAGGGCCCCGTGGCTCACGCAGGGCTATTTCAAGGAGTCCGAGCGCTCCGAGGACCTCTGGGCGGGCGGCTATCTGCGCACCGCTGATATAGGGTTCATCGACCGGGAGGGTTATCTCCAGTTGACCGACCGGATGAAGGACGTGATAAAGACCGGGGGAGAATGGATCTCCTCGCTGCAACTCGAGGATATCCTGACCCGGCACCAGGCGGTAAGCGAAGCGGCGGTTATCGGAGTGCCCCATGAAACTTGGGGTGAGCGGCCGTGCGCCATTGTCACGATAAAAGAAGAACAGAAGGGAAAAGTTTCCGAAGAGGACCTGAAAGCCTTTTTCCGAGGTTTTGTCGATCGGGGCGAAATTTCGAAGTGGGGCGTTCCCGACAGGGTCGTCGTAGTCGAATCCATTCCAAAGACCAGTGTGGGTAAGCTCGACAAAAAGCGGATGAGAACCGAGTGGGGCAAGTACCTGGCGGGTTGAAATGTAAAGGGGTAAAGGGGTCAAGTCTCCGTATGACCAAACGACAGGGGGTTTGGGCCGGGCCGGGCTGTTACTCCTATTTTAGAGATAAATGTCCGGAAAATAAGCATTTTTTGGCGCTTAGAACCACATTTTCGGCCTCCAAATCATCGCAGCAGGCATCCCGGGATTCGGGGAGGGTGGACATCGTCATCCGTCCCGGAGATTCGGCGTCCGCTCGCCATCGCCCCGGGTTCGCCCCTTTATACCAAGTTGCGCTCAAAGAGGTAAAACCTCCATTCACAAAATCCCCCCTGCCCCCCTTTAGAAAAGGGGGGTTCCAATCGCCAATTCTTACCCGTATGGGCGCAACTTGGTATTAGTCCGAACAAGCTCCCTGCCCCCGGCGGCAATGCCGGAGTCCGCCTGCTCTCCACGACCTGTTTGTAGTATTGAATTCCGTGGTCAAAAAAGGGACTGTTCGTTGTCCACCCGCAACTCCCGTTTGAAAAAGTTGCTTTATATGACCCCTGCTTCCTTCAGTTCCTTGAGTCTTGCGAGGCCGTATCCGAAATATTTGCGGTAAACATATTCGTTGTCGTGAGCCGGCGGCCTGCAGACCCATTTTGTTCTGATCGGCGTTTCCGTCAGCTTGTATTGGGCCTGTGCAACAACTATTTCCCCGTATACCGGATCATTTACGAGCAGGAACAAGCCCCTCTCGTTCCAGTTTGGGTCTTTCATTGTCTCTTCAGGCGAAACGATTGGCGCGATTACAGGGGTAATCGGCGATAGCCTGCCATGTTTTCCATATTCGATCGACATCTCCACAAGTTCTTCGCTGGTATGCCGTGAGGTGAACTCGACGATGCCAGGCCAGTATTTCATGCGTTCTTCCATTTTCATAAATGGCCCAAGATCCTTCCATGAGCCCACATCCCATTCGTCCCACTTGCCCATGATGTCGCAGAATGCCTGCCACATCTCCAGCCTGAGCCCCCCCAGAAAGACACCTCCGTTGCTTGTGGGCGCAAACGTGTATAGCCAGATGGCATTATCGAGGCCGCCGACTCTCTCTGTCACATGCCCGCCTCCCTGGTACCACAGGTGCGTATAGTCATCGAACCGCATGTAGGCTTCGGTCGAGGAAGTATCCAATGCCTGCCCTTCGCCCGAAAACTGCCTCCAGTGAAGAGCGGCCAGAATCCCTACCGCCATGAATGAACCGGAGACCGACCAGGCGAACCACGTTCCGGTTTTTGTCGGAACGGCCCACTCCGGGACGCTGCCTGGGGAAGTTCCTTCGGGAATCATTTCGCCCGTGCCGTATTGGATGCCCGATCTGGCCTGTGCGACATTGTCGTAGTCGGGCATATTGCTTTTGCTGAGCGGGCCGAATTGTCCGAAAGCTGTAATGGATGCGAATATCAGCCTTGGATTGATTTCTTTGAGCTGTTCGTATCCGAGTCCCATCGCATCGAGCGTGCCCGGCTTGAAGGTCTCCAGAAGCACGTCGGCGTGGCCCGCGAGATCTTTCAGGATTTCTCTGCCTTCCTCGCTTTCCAGGTTCAAGCTGATATGGAGCTTGTTCCTCCCTTCCGCCAGGTAGTTCAGCCCCACCCCCTTGTGTAGTACTCCATACGGCGTGCAGGTCCTCAGAAATTCGCCCCCGGGAGGTTCGATCTTTATTACTTCAGCCCCGAACTCAGCCAGCAGCGAGGAGCAATAAGTCCCGGCGTAGTTGTTGTAGCTGAGGTCCAGAACTACGATGTCGTCAAGTGCTTCAGGCTTGCCGTCAGCCAATCTCGGGTCGTCAAGCCCTCTTATTTCATCTGCCCAGTCCGCCCATTTTGGTCTGCTCATAGGAAACTCCTACATCAATGTGTTGAGACCGCATTTTCCATCCCAGTCCACAGGGGGGCGCCGTCCGGCCCTATCGGCCCACTTGCCGACAGCCTTTTTTTCGTAGAGGTCCACGACCTGTTGGTTCGTTTTCCCGAGAATGGTGCGCAGGATATATTCGTTATCAAAACCGACCGGTCGAGCGCTCCATTTCTTCTTGGGCGGCGTCTTGCTCATCATGACGGGGAACTCATGGTCGAGGTACTCGCCATAGAGCGCATCGTCCACCTTCGTCATGAAACCGCGCTGCTTGAAGTGGGAGTTTTCGCAGATATCTTTCGCGTTCAGCACGCGTGAGGCGGCAAAGCCGTGCTTTTCGGCAAGGCTTTCGACTTCGGCCGAAGTCTTTGTGGCAGCCCATTCCGAGATGATCTTAAGAAGAGCCGAGGCGTTGTTCTCCTTCAAGCGCTCCAGATGATCCCTGAATCGCTCATCCCGACACAATGAAGGCTTGCCCATGGCCGAACAGAGCCCTTCGAACTCTTCGGGTGCGGCCGCCGCGAGGGCAACGATCGCCCCGTCGGCCGTCCTGAAGCTGTCCGCCGGACAGATCGAGACATCCCTGTTTCCGGCCGGCCCAGCCGGTTTTCCTGTCAACTGCTGATATGGCCACACCCACGACATGGTGCGAATTATCGTCTCGATCTGCGATGCTTCGATATATTGTCCTTTTCCGGTCCTCTCCCTGTGCCGGAGCGCGCTGAGCACGGCCACTTCCGACAAGAGTGCGCCATACATATCGCACGCGTAAATCATTTGTTTTACAGGAGGTTTCCCGGGAAAGGAGGATAACCAGGAGAATCCGGAAAAAGCCTGTGCGGCCCCGTCGTTTGATGGACGGCCTTCCTCGGCATAGGGGCCCCATTGGCCAAATCCGCTTTTTTCGAGGTAAATGATACGGGGATTGACCTGCTTGACCTGCTTGTAGCCGACATTCCACTTGGCCATGACTCCGGGCCTGAGGTTGTCTTCGATGATGTCCGCCTTGCGGGCTAGTTCGAGAAAAATTTCCTGGGCCTCGGATACGTGGAGATCCAGCCCGAAGTAAAGCTTGTTCACATTGTCGTGTATGAATATCGCGCTCTGCTCCTTGAAGAGAAACCCTGCACAGCTCAACGCGCGGGTCACGTCTCCAAGTGGAGGGATCTCACACTTGATGCTTTCGGCTCCCATTTCCGCAAGCCAGCTTGGGCCAGAAGGCCCGAATACCAGGGTGCACACTTCCAGCACCCGGACACCTTTGAGAGGCTTCGGCCTGCCGCGCTTTTTCTTCACGTAGTCTTTCCAGGTCTCTTCACCCATAAGGGACTCCTCCTTCATGAAGAATTCGGCTCTGTTCCGGCACTCACCGGAAGGCATTCAGACTTCACCCATACAATCCTATATCTGTCTCATATTGAATTCAATTAAATAACTCTATCAGTATGGCATAACAACCCGACAAGGAAATCAGCGCTTCGCTCAGCCCATTCCTGAACCATTGTCTTGCCAATATACCCATTTGCCTATATTCTCGACGCTTCGCCAGATATATTACTCTAAGTCTATCTTACGACAACTATCTGTCCTTTCCTGAATCGATGCAAAGCGATATGGGCTATGCGCTTGGGCCGGCCCGGCCCGGCGGAAAACATCCGAAGGCAAAACCCTGGAAGGGCGAGGGGCCGGGAATCTTCGAGATCGTGATTGAAAATGCAATAACTGAAGGCACAACGAATGTCTTTGCAGATCCGGACTTTCAGGATGGATCTGAACGGCAGACAAAAACCCGGCCGGCCTATATACCGAAAGAGATCACCAGGCGCCGCAAGCTCAAACAGGTTGAAGTCGCAATGCTCCTGCAAACCCCTGAGCCCAAGGTTTCCGCCTTGAAAAACCACCGGCTTGCCGGATTTTCCGTGGCCTCACGCGCCTGCGCGTGGGGCCGAAAGCCCCGGATCGGGTCCCCCGGATCAGAGCCTGCCCCGGAAGCGGGCTTTATCCGGGGTCCGGGGCAGGCTTGGCAGGCTCCAGCGGGGTTGGGGGGGCCGGGGGGAAACGTTGCCCCGCTTTTTTCCATTACTTCAATCCTGAGCGCAACCTGGTATAAATTCCCCCAAGAACGTGCTCGCGTCACTTCACCCCAAATTGTGGTTTCACCTGCAAATGCAGGCCAAATTCAGGTGCGATAAAGGCAGTGAACAGTGAGCGGTGAACAGTGAGCGGTGAACAGTGAAAAACACAAAATTGGATGGTCACACAACTCCTTGATTGTGTTTCTAAATTAAGCTCCAACCTGCAAATACAGGGCAAATGCAGGCGCCATAGGGTCGGTGAGCGGTGAGCGGTGAGAAACACGAAATTGCTGAATCCGTAAATTCCTGACCGGTCAGAGGTCAGAGGTGAGGGGCAATGCCCATAACCTCTCACCCGGCGACTCAATTCCTAAGTTCTTAAATTCCTCAATTCTTCAGTTTATGTCCTGCAAATACAGGCCGATTTCAGGCCCGATTTCCGGCTGGACGGATCCCGATCAATCCGGGGAATATTATACTGCACCAGGTGATGTAAAGTCAAGCATTAAAATGAAGTAGATCATCAATTTCTGAAGTGGATAGCGAAAAGCGACCTCTGACCGAGGGGGGTGTGGAGGCGGGTCGCTGCCGGGGTATGGAGAAAACGCAGCGCGTTAAATCACCGGTTCATTTTATGAATCGACCAGCCTTCATATTGTTAGAATTGGCTTGCCCGGCGCCTTTATGGGGAAGTTGCAATGGCGGCGTGGTCCGACCTGAGGGCGCAGGACCCCGGAGCCGCCGCCGGACGTCATGTTACAAGAGCTGACCCCAGACCCTCTGACCCCAAACCCTTCGTCGAAACCGGGTATACTGATATACAAGCTAAATTCCGAAATTGAACTGAGCGACGCCCCGCGGTCAATTCGAATAGGTCACCGAGCTTATGAAATGGACCACTTATCCCTCAGGCAGAGTACATGGGCCGGTTGTCGTTGAGGTAGAGCCAGCCCTTCACGATTCGATAGATTATCCAGATACTATCGGCGAGCAGCACGAACCAACCAATCACGACCAGCATTGCCAGCAGACCTAACACGGCCCAGAGCAAGCCGAACCAAAACGTTCGGATCTGCCACCGGAAATGACTCTCAAAGATTGTTCCGGCAACATCCTGTTTTTTGACGTAGTTCATTACGATTGCGGCGATAGAAGTAATCCCTACCAGAAATGACGCCGCATAGAGGGCATAAATGACAGTGGTGAGGTTCTTCAAGGACCTGTTATTATCAACGATTACCGTACTCTCCATTTTTCTCCCCTTTTGACCAAGCGGCCCTTTTCGGGATCCCCAGCGCCCAGTCGGGCAGCCAGACGTGGTAAGACCCTGGTCTCATCGGCGCGGGCGACCAAACGAACCGAGGGATGCCGCCAGGTTCGCAACCGCAATATTCAAGTTCGTGCGGACTCCGCAGGACCTCCTTATCCTTTTTCAGCGCATTAAGTTCTAACCTGGATTATGCGTGAGCATGCCTGACAATTATAATGCATTTGTCCCAATCTGATATTATCGCGTAAATTCGTAATATGGAGGGAAAGCTACATGCGCGCAGTTGGTGACAAACAGAGAGGGACCATACGGCCGGATTTCGACAGATCCATCAGCATTGATTTTCAGGGCGCAAAGATCACATCCGATACAGGCTTTCTTGTCATGAGGGAGATCGATCAGCGGTTTATTAAGTATCCTTAGTGCTGTGGCGTCCCAAATTGATGATCTGAGATCACCTCGCCATACGGATCATGCCATGCTTCAACTGCTTCGCCAGAGGGTCTATCAGGTTGCGGCAGGCTACGAGGATTGCAATGAGTGCCAATCACCTGAGAATGGACCCGGCACTTCGGCTGGCCTTGGGAAAAGAACATGAAAGCGCCGCCAGCCAGTCCGCACTCTGCCGGTTCGAGAACAAGATTCTCGCAACAGGCCAGGGTTTAAAAGCCCTCGAAAATGCTATCAGTCGATCCGTCGATACCCTCCTTCGGCGCAGAAACAAACGGCGGCTCATCATCGATGTAGATTCCACCGAAGATCCCGTCCACGGAAACCAAGAGGGCGCAGCCTTTAACGGTTACTTCGAGCAGGTCTGCTACCATCCTCTGTTTTGCTTCACAAGCAAAGGGGACCTTTTGGGTGCAAAACTGAGACCTGGAAACGCGCATTCAGCCGATGGGGTCATCGATCTTATTTCGCCTCTGATCAATCGCTACCGACCATGGTTCAAGCAGTTTTGGCTCCGGGGGGATGCAGCGTTTGCCGGTCCCGATCTCTACGAATTCTGCGAACAGAAGCGCATCACCTACTTCATTCGCATCTCTACCAACAACAGCCTAAAGAGGCTCATTCATCCACACCTGAAGCGACCCGCCGGTCGTCCTCCAAAGAGTGGCGTTCAGGTAAGGGTGATCGAATTTCATTACCAAGCGGAGAAATGGAATAAGGCCCGAAGGGTTGTCTGTAAGATAGAATGGCACATCGGTGAACTCTTTCCTCGTGTTGGATTTATCGTGACCAACTCAAATGTTGAAGCCCACAAGGTAATTACGATTCACAATGGTCGTGCCGAGATTGAAAACCGGATAAAAGAGGGAAAGAATACCCTCAGATGGGACAAAACGAGTTGCCATCGGTTTGGAGCGAATCAGGCAAGGCTTCTTGTCGGGTGTCTCGCGTATAACCTGCTCCATATGATCCGGGATACGGCGTTCTGGGGCGAGAACGTCAAACCGTCCATAGAGTCGATAATCAGGCGGCTTGTAAAGGTAGGAGCCAGAGTGGTCTACCATGCCAGGAAGTGGCATGTTCATGTTGCGTCGGCTTTTCCACTAGCCCGGTATTATCGGATTCTATTCGCCTGAACCCCTCAACTCGGGCAAGCGGGAAGCGGGCTATAAACTCAGGGGGTGGAGGTGCGTCCTGAAATCGCAAAAACGGGTCCCACTGAGATATCTCTTGCATGTCCGATCTGAAAATCGTATGGTTTTACGGGCTTTACGGGAACAGGGGAAGTTTTTCGGGCAAAAATCCGATCCCTACATGCAGTTTGGGCGCTTAGCGAAGAAGATGATGCATCATTCCGGCCCAAACACGTAATCCCTATGAACCTTTTTACCGGCATTTTGATTTTCGGTGGCGTCATGAGGACAGTCATTCTTCAGGGCGAGGGCGTCACACCATATTTTTATGGCATGCAGTCCCTTCTGTTTGCTTTTACCTATTTATGGGTAGCGATCAATTCCATATGGAATCTCGAAGGTGAAGGACTGGGGTGGTATTGCCTCCTTGTGGCAATTGTAGCAGCTCCCACAGCATTCACTGCTCTTCCGGACATCGAACTGCTCGTTTTGTGGCTTATGTGGGCCATTTTGTGGTTCATGTTTTTTCTATTATTGGGACTCAAGAAAGATATGGGTAAAAGCGTAGCTCATTGGACGATGGTCAATGCAATTGTCACCGGTGTTTCTGGTTACCTCATTCTTATCAAGGTTTGGCCATGGCTGGCCTAAAAGCAGAGAAGGAGGTGGTGAAGGAGTATGCCTTTAGAGAGAATACCCAACGCAATGGTCAGGACTGATAACTACAATCTTGAATTATATGAAAGGAGTCAAATATGAGGCACGGAGACATTTCCTCGAGCAATGATACCGTGGGAACGATGGTAGTGAACTATGCAATGCCTCGTTTCCATACAAAAAAAGAAATCATCGACAACTGCCAAAAGATAGCTGCCTACATTGAGGGAGCTAAAATTGGCCATCCTGGACTGGATTTGGTCATCTTTCCTGAATATAGCACGGAAGGGATCCTCTATGATAGTGCAGAATGCATGGAGTTGTCGGCAACCATTCCTGGTGAGGAAACAAAAATATTCGCCGAAGCATGCAAGAAGAACGGCATCTGGGGAGTCTGATTTCGATACTCTCATTTGGCCCACTTTGATACTCAGAAATGGCCCACCCCAAAAAGAGAAGTTGTGTATCCTAATCCAGTGAAATTACTACTGGAAAGGAGGCACACTTGGGGAGGAAAGGGAAAGTGGCGCTGTTTGAGGAGATACGACGAGAGTACGAGTATGGAGTGGGGACAATCAATGGGGTGTCGAAAAAGCTTGGAGTGCACCGCCGTATGGTGCGGGAAGCACTATCCAATGCGATTCCTGCGGAACGAAAGAGGGCTGTCCGTAGGAAGCCCAAAGTCAGTCAGGCCCAATCATTGATCGATGGGATCCTTGAAGCGGATAAGCGTGTGCATAGGAAGCAGCGGCATACGGCACATCGGATCTGGTGTCGGCTCCGAAAGGAGACACCGGATCTTCAGATATCGGAGTCGACGGTTCGCAAGTACGTACGGGAGCGCAAAGAGGAGTTGGGACTGCTTGGCCGGGAGGTGTTCATCCAGCAGTCCTACGATTGGGGGGAAGAGGCGCAGATCGACTGGTATGAAGCCAAAGTGGAGTTGGATGGTGAGGAACGCAAGTTCTATCTTTTCTGCATGCGCAGCATGGCCAGTGGCGGAGCCTTCCATCGGGCCTATCCTCATGCGAGCCAGCAAGCCTTT
The DNA here is from genome assembly GCA_963805125.1 of uncultured delta proteobacterium. GTDB lineage: Bacteria > Desulfobacterota > Syntrophobacteria > Syntrophobacterales > Syntrophobacteraceae > SbD1. The sequence goes on from CAWDTD010000009.1 coordinate 647,650, forward strand.
CTGGAGGCACATGAACTGGGGTTTGGATATTTTGGAGGAGTATTCAAAGTACTGCGCTACGACAATCTCTCCTCTGCGGTGAAGAAGATATTGCGGGGATATCAAAGAGAGGAGACGGAGCGGTTCATAGCCTTTCGATCTCACTGGGGATTCGAATCGCAGTTCTGCACTCCCGGGTGTGGGCATGAGAAGGGCGGCGTTGAAGGTGAGGGAGGCTATTTTCGACGCAACCACTTGGTTCCTGTTCCGGAAGCCAAGGATATTGAGGATTTAAATCGGCAGTTGCTGGAAGGCTCGAGAGAGGATGAGGCACGGATAATAAGTGGTCGCAGCGGCAGTGTCGGAGAGGCAATGAATAGGGAGCACGACCACCTGTTGCCTCTGGCGCGGGAAGGATTCCAGATTGCTGGGATTCACTTCCCGCAGGTTAATTCAAAGGGGACGGTAAAGGTGCTCACTAACTTCTACTCGGTCCCGGCAGCCGTAGGGGTGGAGGTGTGCGCGAAAGTCTACCCGGCTCATGTAGAGATCTGGCATCAGGGCAGGTGTATAGCCCGCCACGAGCGCTCATTTGGCCGGTACAGCCAAGTCCTGAATCTGGAACACTACCTTGAGGTGTTGTTGAAGAAGCCGGGGGCTTTAGCGGGCAGCACGGCACTTGAGCAATGGCGCACACAGGGACGATGGCCGGCAGACTACGACCGGTTCTGGGAGGAACTGCGGCAGCGGCACGGCAAACAGGACGGGACCCGTGTGATGGTTGAGATCCTCATGCTTGGGCAAAAGCATGGGTGGAGGAAACTCGAAGAAGCTGTGAGCCATGCGCTGGAACTGGGCTGCTTCGATGTGAGCGCCTTGCGATTGTTGCTGGAAAATGACGGCCATGAAGCGCTAAGGGCAGATTATGCACTGGAAATAGGGATTCTTAGCCGCTACGACCGCCCCCAGCCACAGATGAATGAGTATGACCGGTTGCTGCGCGAGTGGCCGGGGACGGAGGTAATGCAATGATTATCCCGTCCATGGAGTTACAGCAATCGACGATTGTCCGGTATGCCAAAGAGCTGCATCTTCCAACCGTTTGCGCTCAATTTGCACGCCTTGCCGAGGAGGCGGCCAGACAGGGGCAAAGCCACCTGAGCTACCTTGAAGCCCTGCTTGAGGCCGAGGTGGAGGAAAGGGCGCGTAATGCCATTGCCCGGCGTGTTGTGGATGCTCATTTTCCAAAGGTGAAGACCCTGGATGAGTTTGAGTTTGAAAAGGCGCCTGCCGTGCCTGCGGCATTGATTCGAAACCTTGCCGACGGGGGTTATATCAAACGCAGCGAACCCGTCATCTTCCTGGGTGAGACAGGAACAGGAAAGAGCCATTTGGCAATTGGCTTGGCTGTGGCTGCGTGTCGGCAGAGAAAGCGGGTTCGGTTCACCACCGCTGCGGCGCTCGTCAATGATCTTATGGAAGCAAAAAACAAAAGCGAACTGAGTCGGATCACCAACCGCTGGACTCGTTATGAACTGATTGTCATTGACGAGATGGGCTATGTGGGAATACCGGAACCGGCAGCCGAGTTGCTCTTTCAGGTGATATCCGGGCGGGCGGAACGGGCAGCTGTGATCGTCACGACAAACCTGCCGTTTTCGGAATGGACCACGATGTTTCCAAATGCCAGGCTCTGCAAGGCGATATTGGATCGGCTGACAGACCAGGCGCACATCATTGAGACCGGAGACGAATCGTACCGGTTCAGAAGGACGATTGAGAAGAGGAAGGGCGTGAAGAAGTGATGGTTCGCAGAGTTCACCGTACCGCCGCTTTGAGCCGCCTCCGACGAGTCATGGGAGGACCCATTCTCGGCGGCTCTTCACGGCTCTGTCTGTAGGAAGCCCGTCATTAGAGCAGAGGAAAGATCAATGGACAGGGGTGGGCCAAATTAAAATATCAAAGTGGGCCAAATCGAGTTGACGAAACCAGGAGTCTTTTCACTGACAGGTGAGAAGCATGAAGAGCATCCCAAAAAAGTACCCTATAACACCCTGATACTGATCAACAACAATGGCGAGATCGTCCAGAAGTATAGGAAGATCATGCCCTGGTGTCCAATCGAAGGGTGGTATCCTGGAGATCGCACCTATGTCAGCGAAGGCCCAAAGGGTCTGAAAGTTAGCCTGATCATTTGCGACGATGGGAATTATCCCGAAATCTGGCGTGATTGCGCCATGAGAGGCGCTGAGTTAATTGTCCGTTGTCAGGGCTACATGTATCCGCCAAAGGAACAGCAGGTAATGATGGCCAAGTGCATGGCCTGGGCGAATAATAGTTATACGGCCGTGGCGAATGCCGCTGGTTGGGATGGAGTATACTACTATTTTGGCCACTCCGCTATCGTGGGTTTTGATGGTAGAACACTTGGGGAATGCGGCGAATCGCCCATGGAGAACCAGTATGCCGAGTTATCCGTTAGCGCCATACGAGACGCTCGGGCGAATTGGCAATCTGAGAATCACCTATTCAAACTATTACACCGGGGTTATACAGGTTGCATAAACTCACAAGAGGGTGCCACAGGTGTGGCTAAGTGTCCATACGAATTTTATCATACCTGGATTAATGATCCTCAGAAAGCCAGAGAGAACGTAGAGAAGATAACTCGGCAGACGGTCGGAACCAGCGAATGTACGATTCGAGGCATCCCCTGCTAAATCAAGAAGAGGAATGCCGGGAAGGAGTTTCTGCAAAAGACTAGTTTATCATCTCTCAAATTGTTCGATATTATGATACTGGCAGTTAGTCTGAAGAACGCTCATGGACATCTAAGAGCTATGGATATACGTTCATGATAAAGAGCGGTTTCTTCCTAAGTTATTCACAAATCACAGAAAGGTGATCTTCAATCTCAAGCTGATGTGTGTTGAAAATCACCTTTTCAATAAAAACCTGTATCCACTGAAGTAAACACTGAAACTGAAGTCATTTCTATACTTTTTTAGTATGAGGGATGATATATATAAAAAAGGTGGATTGAGGCTTCAGTTGCTTAAGTACTTCAGTGATAGCTCATGCTATTAGCTTGAATCCATGCCATTCGAAACTACCTTTTTTTGAGCTTCTCTTCTTCATAAATACTTTCTCCATAAGCTTCAGCTATTCTGGGTTCAACTTTGAACGGGACATCAGGCAAAAGTTTTCATCCCGATCCACAGATTTTCTCAAAAGCGGCCTGGTCCCCTTATCGCCCGAGCCGCCTTTTTGTTTCAACTATGATCGCGTCATGCTTGAGCGACCGGAGTATATCTCAGGCAGAGTACATTGGCCGGTTGTCGTTGAGGTACAGCCAGCCCTTCACGATTCGATAGATTATCCAGATACTATCGGCGAGCAGCACGAACCAACCAATCACGACCAGCATTGCCAGCAGACCTAACACGGCCCAGAGCAAGCCGAACCAAAACGTTCGGATCTGCCACCGGAAATGACTCTCAAAGATTGTTCCGGCAACATCCTGTTTTTTGACGTAGTTCATTACGATTGCGGCGATAGAAGTAATCCCTACCAGAAATGACGCCGCATAGAGGGCATAAATGACAGTGGTGAGGTTCTTCAAGGACCTGTTATTATCAACGATTACCGTACTCTCCATTTTTCTCCCCTTTTGACCAAGCGGCCCTTTTCGGGATCCCCAGCGCCCAGTCGGGCAGCCAGACGTGGTAAGACCCTGGTCTCATCGGCGCGGGCGACCAAACGAACCGAGGGATGCCGCCAGGTTCGCAACCGCAATATTCAAGTTCGTGCGGACTCCGCAGGACCTCCTCATCCTCTTTCAGCGCATTAAGTTCTAGAGCCGATTACTGTCTCATACTGAGTTGCGTCCAAGATTGAAGCAATGGAAAAGAGCGGGGGAATGATTCCCGGCCTGTTGCCCAAATACTTCCCCCGCAGCTCTAATTTAGTGATAGAAAAGCGATTAAGTTGTTGTAAGTGTTAGTCATTGTGGTAAATTGGCCCATCATTTCAACTAGGAGTCGGTTGCCATGATGGGTCGCCAAGCCAGAGGCCAACAAGTCAAACTGTTCTACCACGGATTTTGCCTTGACAAGAGGGTGCGCTCGGATCACCCCCTGCGCAAAATCAAGGACCTAATCGACTTTGATTTCACCTACAAAGAGGTCGCGGAGAGCTACGGGGTAAACGGCAATGTCTCGGTTCCCCCTCCGGTTATCCTCAAATTGATGCTCCTGCTGATTCTCTATAACGTCCGATCTGAGCGTGAGCTGATGGCCACTATCCCCGAGAGGATCGACTGGGCTTGGTTTCTTGGCTGGGACCTTGACGAGCCGGTCCCCGACCATAGTGTGCTAAGCAAGGCCAGAGCCCGATGGGGAAGCGCCGCCTTTAAGAGCTTCTTTGAAAGAATCGTCTGGCAATGCATTGAGGCGGGCCTTATCGATGGATCGAAGATCTTCCTGGATGCAAGCCTCATCCAGGCCGATGCCTCAAGAAACTCCATAGTTAAGACCAAAGGCCTGAGGCGACGCGTCAGGCACAGTTTTCGCGAACTCGAGACCCGGCTCGACGATGACTGCCAAGGGGGTGAGGATCGCAGACTGGTCAACAGTACCCGTATGTCCACAACCGATCCCGATGCCGCGATTGTCCGCCACAAAAGGGGGCCTGCCAAGCCTTCCTACAAGGTCCACCGGGCAGTTGATGTCAAATCTGAAGTCATAACCGCTGCCGAAGTTACCCCCGGAGATGTCAACGAGGGCCATATGCTCTCCGAGCTCATTGATGAACACGGCCAAAACACTCGGAGACAGGCCCGGGTGGTGGTCGCAGACTCTCAGTATGGAACTGCCCAAAACTATCTTGAGTGCCATGATCGGTGCATAGAGGCTCACATCCCTTCACTTAATACCACCCACAAGAAAAAGGGCATCTTCTCTGATGAGTTGTTTAGCTACAATCCGCAGGATGACACCTACCTGTGTCCTGCGGGAAACCTGCTAAGTTGTAGAAAATACAGCAAAAAAAATACCGCCTTCGAATACCGGTGTTTAACGAAGGTCTGCAAAGCATGCTCGCTTCGCCATCGGTGCACCACAGCCTCCAGGAAGGGCAGAACCATACAGCGCCATCTCAGATATGACGAAATTGAGTATATGCGCGAAAAGGCACTGAAGCCCGCGTCCAGAAGGGACATAAGGACTCGCAAGCACCTTATGGAAAGAAGCTTTGCCAGGGCCGTGCCACTGGGGTTCAAACGAGCCCGCTGGAGAAGGCTGTGGAGAGTACAGATCCAGGAGTACCTCACAGCCGCCATTCAGAACATTCTGATTCTTGTTCGATATGTCAAAGAGCCAGGCATTGCCAAGGCAGTGGCAATGGCAATGCCAAAAAGGGGGAAACCCCCTTATGGGGTGGCACGCACAATCGCCTTGATTACTCGGGTGGGGTCATTTTCCCGGCTATTATGTTTCTTTTACAAACCCCTTCAGGCCATATCGCCTGGTTGGAGATATTTGGCTGTTTCAAAAACCTTTTAGGCAACAGGCCGTTCCCCCGCACCCCCCAGAGCCGATCCATGGTTTACTCCTGCTTTTCCTCTGTGCCGTCTGTGCCTCTGTGGTGAACGGGTACAAACTGGGAGGCTGGAAGCTCGGCCTGCTCATCAACTTCAATGTGCCGGCATTAAAGGACGGCATGCGTCGGAGAATTTTATGACCTTTTCTCCGCTCCGTGTTCTCTTATACCAAGTTGCGCTCAAAGAGGTAAAACCTCCATTCACAAAATCCCCCCTGCCCCCCTTTAGAAAAGGGGGGTTCCAATCGCCAATTCTTACCCGTATGGGCGCAACTTGTTATTAATGCCCGGACGATGACCCACCTCTGTGGTGAACGGGTACGTTTTTTCAACTGCGAGGGAGAGGTCATCTTGATGTGCAACCATTATCCCGTCAGGATAGAGTCGCCTTGCGACTTCCGCAGCCTGGTAACCCGTTTTAATTCTACTATCAGCTTCATCGCTCTGTTCTGCGAGTTCGGGAGAGTGCACTTCGAGAAAAAGCCTTTTGGGACATTGAATTCCCGAGAGCAATCTGGACTTTGAAAGAAGATTGCCTGCCTTTTTGATCTCCACGGAATCAGTCATTTCGTCAGAACTCCATACAGTGGCAGTCGCTGAGAGTATTTTCGCCGGGTCCCAACTTACTCTTGGATCAGGATTGCGCGCGCTTTGACACTGATCCCTGTGCTGATGATGCCCGATTTTACCGCCCGAGACTCATCAATTATTAGTCCGTTTGCGCCGATCGACCGCGCCTTCTCCTTAAGGGCTGGAACAGCATTATCCAATGTGAGAATTTGATACTTTCCAGGATCGTTGCGGGTGATGATGCCTATAACTTTGAAGGGCTTCCCCACATCAGCTTCACTGCTGAATATTAAAACCTCCTGCGTTGTTGGAGGCGGCGGGAGGTGACTGTCGCCGGCAGGTGCAGCTCCGGTGCCGGCACACCCATCGGCACTCAAAAGGACTAAAACGACCAGGAGCAATTGGACCCACGCTAAGGTGTCTTTGACTCTGCCAAGCCTCATTTTGCAAGGCCAAAATAACGATTTCCAGATCGGCAATATGGACTCGTTTCATGGTACCGGCAGGGTACCATCAATCCAGTTATTTCGAAATTATTTATGACGCTGTGTATATTTACGGCGGGGATCCATGCGAACAAGGATTGAAACTCCCTCACCCTGCCCTCTCCCTGAGGGAGAGGGGGAAATTTACGGCGGGGATCATGGAGAATCAGGCTCAAGATTGGAGTAATGGAAAAGAGCGGGGGAATGTTTGCCACCGGTCGCCCCAACCCCGCCCCGGGATTTCGGCCGCACGCGCAGGCGCGTGATATCAGGCTTCTCAGTACGGCGCACAGACGAGTCATTTCGGCGGCACGCGCTGCCGCGTGAGGCCGAGCGCTCGGCGCTTGCGGCGGTTGCCCAGCGCCACGTTGGGCGCCGCCGCAGCGCCATCTAAAATAGCCGCGCAGCGGCGAATGGGGTGTGGGGAGCACAGCTCCCCACGCTTTTTGACATCTTCTGGTACTCGCTTGAACGCAACTTGGCATTACTCGCCATACATCACGAAGGCCGACCAAAAAAACGGGTTCCGGAACTTGGTTTTCAGCATCTCCTTTTTTGCCAGGCGCAAAGACTCAGCCGTTTCGACCCCCTTTTTGATCATGTTAGTGTAGAACCGAACCATAAGGTCCCTGGTCCCCTCATCATCCACACTCCAAAGACTTACAACGGCCGACGGACTCCCGGCATACATAACGGCGCGGGTAAGGCCGGTTACTCCTTCTCCACGCTCGCTCGAGCCCAGGCCGGTCTCGCAGGCGGAAAGCACGACAACTCTCGCGTTGTATCTAAGGTTCATTATTTTCCCAAGTGTCAGAAACCCGTCTTCTTTTTCGCCGGGGATCTGGCTCAGGGCTATCGCCTGAAAACCGGGGGCCAGAATGCCATGTGCAGAGAAGTGAATGTATCCGTACCGGGCCGCGTCGGCACGCCTGGCGTTTCGCTCCGTAGCTTTGTCCCTCAGAAAAGGCTTGTCAACCTTGTCACTCCCGTGTGCCTCAGCGAAAATCTCATCTATCTTCCTGACCTCCTCGCCGCTCCCTTTTAGCCTGCTCAACTTTCCGCCAACCTGGAAATACCCGGTTCGCGCAGGATCGGCTCCCCTGTCGTCCGAAAACTCTCCATATTCGGGTTCGTGGGCCTTGAAATGATCGTAATCATATACCGGGTCTCCGAAACCCATGAAAAGGCTGCTTTTGCGGCCGCCGTTGCCGCCGGCCCTAAGGGTTGCAAGCACGGAGGCCGACTGCACGTATTTGACGGTCTGCTGCTCGATGAAGTAATGCCAGCCGGCCGCATCGGTCACCACCAGGGCCTCGAAAGGCAGCCTCGCCAGGATGCCGTCGGGCACTATGAAGAGGGTGCGGCCCTTCATCGCCCACTCGAAAGGCTTGAGCAAAAGATCGTAGAGCCCGGAGGCGGCGTGCAGGTCGTAGCCCCGGTCAGATTGCGGCGCCCGGGCAAGGTTTTTCAGGACCCGCTCCAGGGCGCCCCGAAGACCCTGTTCATCGACCGGCAGCCTGGCCACCTGGAATTTTTGTTTTGTAACTACAAAACAGTAGACCCCCTTGTTCGACACCAGGTACTCGATAAGGGCTTCATCATTTTTCAACACTTTTGTCTGGAGTTCGAGCACCGATACCGGCTCCGGATACTGGACCGCTGCGTAGGCGCGGTTCTTGAGCCGTATCTGCTTTTTCAATCCGTCGAGTTGTTCGGCAAGCTTCTCCTGCCGTTCGCGCAGCTTTGAGATTGCCGCCTCATCAGGGGTCTCTTTGCGGTAAGCTTCCGCAATTGTGTCCCCTATATCGGAGAGATCTTTTTCAAGAGAATCGCGTTTACGCTTCAAGCCCGGTTGGATGCCTTTAGTCAAATCGACACGGGCCTCCGCCAGTTGATCCAGGAAAAGCCGGGCTTTCATGCTCTCGACAAGTTTGAAGCCCCGCTCGTTCAAGCCGTTTTCAACCATGAACAGCGTGGCTTCTTCGTATCGGTCGTAAACTTTTCCCATCAGGGATTTTCTGAACTCGGGAAATCCGGCTTTGGAGCGTTCGCCTTCAAGCCCGGCTATGGCCCCATCGTAGAGCGCTGCGGCCTTTTTCTTTTGATCGAGCGCTCCATAGACACGAGCCATATCCGCCATCGCGCATGCTTCGAGTTCCCCGTCGCCAATCTTTTGAAACGCCAACCGGGCTTTTCCGTATGATACGGCGGCTTCGGCGAGCTTTCCGTCGGGTTCCTCGAACTGCCGGGCGATAAAACGGTGCGCATATCCGGCCGAAAGAAGATCGCCGATGCCCTCCCAAAGCTCGAGAGCGCTCCGGAATGCGGCCAGCCCCTCGGACCGGCGCCCCAGAAGCGCGAGGGCCAGTCCCCTGCGGTGGAGGGCCAGACCCTTCCATTCCTGCTCTTTCATGGACAGCGCCAATTCCAGTGCCTGGTCCGCATAGCTCAGGGCATGCCCGTATTCCGGAGCCGCCTCGCCGGCGGCCAGCGTCATGCCAAGCTGACGGTGAATATCCGACAGCGCCCTCAAAACATAGCCCTGACGCCAGCGGTCTTCAGCCTCCCTCGACAGTCTCAGCGCCTCTTCTTCCGACCTGACCGCCTCCGCATAGAATTCACGGCCTTTGACCGGGTTTGCTTCGGAGACGGCCTGTTCGGCAAGGGCCTGGAAGCAGAGCCCCAAATGGTTGAATGCACGGGCGCGAGCCTTTGCCCTCTCTTTGGGCGTCCCAATCTTTTCCGCCTCGCCGGCCGCCCTTCGATGGCGCTTGACAGCACTTTCGTAATCCCCGACCATCCGGTGGCAGTAGCCCAGGTAATCGTTGTACTCGGCAATGAGAACCGGATCGTTTGCGGCTTCCGCATACGACAGGGCACGGGAATAGACCTCGTAGGCGCCTTTGAAGTCTCCGGCAGCGACCAGGACGTCCCCGAGCTGCCTCAGCGCCCGCCCCGCTTCGTCCCATTCGGCGGGAACCTTCAGTGTGCGCAAAGCCTCATTGTATAGTTTCACGGCCCCGGGCCAGTTCTTCCGGCGCTCGTACACATCGGCAAGATCTATCAGGCTGCGTCCCTGCCGGAGCCTGTCTTTGCTGGTTCGGGCAATGGCAAGGGCGCGCTCGTGCAGAAGTATCGACTTTGAATAATGGGCCATTTTTCTTTCGGCCTGCCCGAGAAAATGGAGCGCGTCGCCTTCACCTGCCCTGTCGGCGAGCCTGACATACAGATCGAGCGCAGAGTTGCCCGGAGAAATAACATCGCTGTAGCGGCCATCATCGAATGCGGTCTTTGCAGACCGCAAAAAGCCATCGGCGTGCAGCTTCTTTTCTTTCTGCCGCCTGGTCCACGAACTATACAATGTCACCTGCCGTGCCGGCCAATGGTCTGCGGCCCGCATTTTCGACTGCGCGGCCACAAAGACGGCAAGGTCGAGCGCATGCTTTTGAGCGCCGGTATCGTTTCTGTGGGAAGCCGACAGGAAATCGGCAAGCAGTTCGTCCAGCAGGGGCCGAAGCAGGTCCGGACGGCCGGCGGCAAGCTCCGCCATGCGGGCGGTATTGCCCGCCTGAAAACAAGACTCGAATTGAGCGCGAAACTCGGTTGGATCGAGGCCGCCCGCAGGGGTTGACCCAAAACCCGGCACAGAACCAACAGCCAGTATGGCGGCGGTGGAAAACACCGTTAGAAGTGTTGCAAACCGAGTCATCGCAATATCCCGTCGATCGAAAACACCCGTTACTCCACTTCGACAACTTGCAGACGAAAAGGTTCCCTTCTTCAAGATCGATCTTTTCAGTCGCGGGCCACAATCGTAGTGAGTCCCATGCCGCCCCCGACACACAGTGTGGCCAATCCTGTCTCGATGTCCCGGCGCGCCATTTCATGGATAAGGCTGACCACGATTCGCAATCCGGTACATCCCACGGGGTGGCCCAACCCGATGCCGCTCCCGTTCACATTGGTTTTGGAGCGGTCAAGATCCAGACCCCGTTCGCACGCGAGGTACTGGGCGGCGAATGCCTCATTCAATTCGATCAGCCCGATGTCTTGCAGCCCCATCCCGGCTTTTTTCAAGGCCCTGCCGGTAGCGGGCACCGGGCCGTAGCCCATCAGATGCGGTTCCACGCCCGCCGCAGCGTAGGACACAATCCTTGCAAGCGGCGCCAGGCCAAGTTCACCAGCCTTGCTTCTGGTCATAATGACGGCAGCCGATGCCCCGTCATTGAGCCCGGAGGAGTTTCCCGCCGTAACGGTCCCATCCTTTTTGAAGACCGGTTTGAGCTTCGCCAGGTCGGCCATGCTCAGTCCAAACCGAGGATGTTCGTCCTGCTCGAATATCGTTGTTTGCCCCTTCGGACCGGCAATCATGAAAGGGACAATTTCATCTTTGAACCGGCCGGCCCTGATTGCCTCTTCCGCATTGTTGTGGCTTCGCTGCGCGACTTCGTCCTGATCCCTGCGCGAGATCGAGTATTTTTCAGCGAGGTTTTCCGCCGTGATTCCCATGATCATGGCTTCACCCAGCAGGCGGCTTCCGGAGTAGAGGAGTTCCAACATGGCGTCGGTCAGCTCGTAATTCATCATCCGCATGCCCCACCGGGTGTTGGAAAGAAAATAGGGGGCCGAACTCATGGATTCCACTCCTGCCGCCAACACGATTTGCGAATCTCCGCAGCGGATTTGCTGGACCCCCGAGACCAGGGCCTGCATGGATGAGGAACACTGCCGCTGCACCGTAAAAGCGGGTATCTGTGCGGGCAGCCCGGCCATCAGCGCAGCCGTTCGCGCAGTGTTGGCTTCATCCCAGCATTGAATGCAGTCGCCAAGGATGATATCGTCTATGAGGGAGGCATCCAGGTCGTTTGCCCGCCTGAGCGCTTCTCCCATGACATGTGCAGCAAGGCTCGAGGCCCTTACATCCTTCAAGGCGCCGCCGAATCTACCGATAGCGGTGCGCACCGCCGACACTATGACTACATCCGTTTCTTTACTCATGGCCTAAACTCCTTCGTTTCGCTTTCAGTCGCCGCAGCCCGATTGCCCGCAAGTCTAAAGAGTCCTTGCTATGAGCATGCGTTGAATCTCATTGGTCCCCTCGTAAATCTGGGTAATCTTGGCGTCGCGCATCATCCTTTCCACCGGAAATTCCCTTATGTACCCATAGCCGCCCAGCACCTGCACTGCTTCGGTAGTCACCCACATGGCCACATCGGAGCATACGCACTTGGCCATGGAACTCATGCGGATAAGTTCCGGACTGAGCCGGCTCAGGTCCTTGGGCAGTTCCTGGAACAGGGCGCAGGTCTTGTAGAGCAACTGCCTCGCCGCCTCGGTTCGCATCGCCATGTCAGCAAGCTTGAACCCTATCCCCTGGTGTTCGATGATAGGTTTGCCAAACGCCTGGCGCTCCTTTGCATATCCGACTGCGTATTCAAACGCCCCGGCAGCAATGCCAAGGGCTTGCGCGCCCACCGCAGGCCTCGAAAAATCCAGGGTCTTCATCATTACCTGGAACCCCAGCCCTTCTCCTGCAAGAAGGTTGTCTTCGGGCACCCTGCATTCGTCGAAAATCAGTTCAGCCGTGTCCGACCAGCGGATACCCATTTTCTTTTCTCTGCGGCCGATCGAAAATCCGGGGGTCCCTTTTTCCACAATAAAGACCCCGGCATTCTTATGGGTGGGTTTGTCCGGATCGATCACGGCATAAACGGTGATTATGTCCGCCACACCGCCATTGGTGATGAAGTTCTTGGTCCCGTTGAGAACATAGGAATCGCCGTCTCTTATTGCGCGGCAGCGCAACTGGGCGACATCGGAGCCCGCGCAGGGTTCGGTCAGGGCAAAAGCCGCAATGAGGTTTCCCGCAGCCAGTTGCGGCAGATACCTTTGTCTTTGAGACTCGTTTGCCGCCAGAAGGATGGGTAGAGAGCCGAGTTCATGGTCGGCAAGGAGCACGCCGCAAGCGGCGTCCACTTTTGACAGCTCTTCGATCGCCAGGCAAAGAGCGAGCATCCCGGCATCGGAGCCGCCGTAGTTCTCGGGGAAGTCAGTTCCATAGAGGCCGTTTTCGCGCAGAAGTTCCACCATATTCCAGTCGAATTCTTCCGATTCATCGCGGTCACCCGCCCCGGGGGCGACCTTCTCTTTTGCAAGGCGCCTCACCGTTGTTTGCACCAACATCTGTTCTTCTGTAAGCTCATACTGCATGGTCCCCTCCTGCAATGATGTACGGAGCGTTGACTGACACCTGGCGAACTTTTGAAGTTCAAGTTGTCAAGAGCTGAGAGCTTAAACCTGAAGCCTGAAAACTCAATCTCTAGCGTGGATTTATGTTGCCCGGACTTAGCGGTCCTTCCCGGCAAACGCCCGGGGAGCTCATGCGCTTAAATGCTTTCTCAAGCCTTTTGCGGAAAATGACGGCAAGCGCACCGGTTGCCAGTCCGAGCGCGGCGAGGGTCCAAAACATCCAGTATTGCCCGCCCTTGAGAGAACTGCCTTCAAGCGTAAGTAAAATTGTCCCCATGAGCCTGCCCACTGTTGACACTACCATGTAATCCATGGTGGAAATGGCGCTCAGTCCGAAAATATAGCAGAAATAATCCTTGGGGAATCCCGGAATAAAAAAGAGCAGGAAGACAAGAAACAAGCCTTTGTTTTGCGCTAGATAATCAAAGCGTTTCATAACGGTTCGAGGAACGATTTTTTCCGCCAGGGGCTTTCCGAACACTCTTGCCAGGACGAAAGCAATATATGATCCTGCCGTCAATCCAATGGTGGATAGTATCACTCCGTTAATCGGACCGTAGAGATATCCGCCGAGTATTCCGGTGACCTCCCCGGGAATGGGCGCGATAATGACCTGTACAGCCTGGAGCGCTATAAAGCCCAAAGAGCGCCAGGCGCCCAGGGAGTCCAGGAATTCAACCATCTTTTCTTTACATACGAACAGATTAACGAAGTCGAATTCGTAGAGGAGGAAGGAAAGCCCCCCCACTATCAGGACAAGGGCACAGAGCCTGAGCCAGACAAAGTTAATTTTTCGATCTTCGATTTCGGCCATTCCATACCCTGAGTATACAAGTTGCTCCGATTCGTGAGCGTCCGGAAACTTCTTTCCCCGAGGGGACTACTGGAGAGAGTTCAGCGTCTCATCCGGAGTTTCCGGATGGACACTAACTAATCTGTGCCGCCATGCCAAGAGAAATATTTTAAAAGTATTCGGGCGCCGGTCGGGCCGATTTTTCGTTAAATTATGCGTTGACATGGGCGCCAAATGGGGTTAGACGATTTTGCCAAAGAGTGAACGAATGTAATTCGATCCTCGGTAGGTGAGGCTCCCGTGAGCACACAGGCCACTGCCCACAAGCATCCAAAGATGCGGCAATCAAGGGTAGAGCAGGCACTCCCGGATTAAGGGTTTGCCTAAGGTGGCTGAGGCAGGATCGCCTCTTACGGCTCACGGTGCTAAAGCTTGGACGAGCGGGGAATGTTGGGTTGATCGGCTACACTGCTCAAGACAGCGGCGGCTTGAACCCTTTCCCTGCCCGGCGCCCAATGGGAAAAGGGTTTTTTTATTTCCTTTTGGCCCATCGAAGACTTTTAAGTGAAGGATCTTAAATGAAGCAAAAAGACGGCCAACCCCCGAGTAGCGGCGGTTGCCCCTTTTCTGCCATGGAAGTTGCACCAGTGATGCGATAGCATGTTCCCTTCCTTATCGCCTCACCTGGCCGCTTCTTCCATTGCGCATTGATGGTAAAAGCGGAAGGCAAGAGGCGTCTTATTCCCTTTCTTAAGAAATAGTTGGTTTGGCCTCCGGCCTCCCGTTGGAGACTTGTCCACTGTGATTGGTCGACCCGGACGGAGAGCGCCTCGGAAGACCGCAGGAGACGGGGTGCCCGGGGAAGCAGGAATACGTTTCGCTCAACATGGGGGCTAAGGCGACGGGCGATTCGCAATGGAGCACGATGCTTGCCGGGGCCGCCCTGGAAGCGCTGTTCTCCGGCCTGATTTTGTGAGGCGCCCGCGGCAGATAAGGCTCCATTAGACAATAGCATCCGGCATAAGCGTCCGGAGGTTATCCTGTTGAGGACGACATGATCTTGACAAACTGCATTCATGTTAAATTCTTATTGATTCTTCTGATCTTATCGGTGTGTGGGATTGCAAGCCCAACGATGGCTGAGGACCCTGCGGCCGAACCCACTCGCCCCTCTGCCGCCGACTCTGCCCAGCCGGAGCTTCCCGACAATGCCGACCGCCCGGCTGGTGAGGCGACTCAAACCGACTCGTCTCAACCCGGGCCCGTTGCCCCCTGGTTTCCCAAATTATTAGAGTTGCAGTTCAACGGCGTCTATCAGGCCATGCCCCACTTTCACAGTCCTTACGAAGGCCCGAACAGCCTGAGCTATCGACGTCACGGCAGTGACTTCACCCATACCTATGGCATCCACCTGGGTTCACAACTGGCTTCGCACCTGCAGGCGTATGTGGACACCGAGATGTTCCAGGGGAACGGGATCGGCGACGGCACGGGTCTTGGCGGTTATGTAAATGGGGACGTTATCACGACGGGGTCGTCGAACCTGCACAGGGTCCTCTACGTTGCGCGGGCATACCTGCGTTATTATTATCCTCTTTCATCGGAAACCGAGACGCTGGAACGCTGCATGGACCAAATCCCCGGGGAACAGCCTGTCAGCAGGTGGGAAGTAAAAATCGGAAAGTTGGCCCCTACCGACGATTTCGATCTGAACAGGTATGCCGATAACAACAGGACCCAGTTCATGAACTACGATTTCCTGTTCAATACCGCGTGGGACTATGCATCGGATGCGCGCGGCTACAGCTTCGGAACTGTCGCGGCCCTGTACCGGCCGAGGTGGAGACTGGCCTTCGGCATCTTTATGGAACCCAATAGCACCGCAAATGGCGCCAACTTTGACTGGATCGACACGAGGGAGCTTGGATACAACCTCGAACTCACCCTCAAACCAAACCATGCGGGAACGGTGGTCCGTTTGCTTTCCTATTTCAACGAAGCGCGGATGGGAAGCTATGAGGCTGCGCTGGCGTTGGCGCGCGAGACCTCGACGGCGCCCGATCTTCTGCTTGTCGAGAAGCCGGGCGGTACAAAGTACGGCTTGGGGCTGAATTTCGAACAGCCTCTGGCCGACGGCGGGGAAACGGGAATTTTCGGCCGCATCGGCTGGAACGACGGGCATCACGAGACCTGGTGCTACACGGAATCCGACCGGCATGCGAGCCTCGGCGCGCAGGTAAGCGGGGTGCATTGGAAAAGGCCTGATGACCGGTTTGGCATCGCCTATGGGGTCAATGGATTGTCAGCTTCGCACAAGGATTACCTGGCCGCCGGAGGCGTCGGCATACTTTTGGGCGACGGAAATCTCAATTACGGCTACGAGCAGGTGCTGGAGGTTTACTACCGTATTCAGCTTACCAGATGGCTGGCAGTCAGCCCGGACTTTCAGTTCATTCAGAACCCGGGCTATAACGGCGACCGGGGCCCGGTCGAGGTATACGGCCTGCGTTTGCGGGTAAGCTACTGAGGGGGGATTGAGGGATTGAGGGATTGAGGGGTTGAGGGATTGAGGGATTGAGGGATTGAGGGATTGAGGGGTTGAGGAAACTGCCCGCCACTGCACGAATTTGAGGGTATGTACAGACGATGGCAGTCACGGAGTATTCGTGGGGGCCTATCGATGTTCACGTGGATACGCAGGCTTATCACTCCTCCAATCTTTTCCGGCAGTGGCAGAAGGATGTTGGGGCTAACGAAGCTCTTCGGCTAAAGCTGTTCCGAAGGCCGGCATGGGCAACCCGTTGTCCGTTTGTTATCGTTGTGCACCTCGCCTCCGGCTTTCCCGGCTTTGACCGGCATGGCCTGCCGTAAAGCCCAATCCGCGTGACCCCGGCGGTTCGAGGTTCGGGTCACAGTTGCATACGCTGCTCAGTTAGGCTATCATGAGGTTGGAAAAGTTTTTTTGCAACCTGTCCCACAGGTGAATATTCCTCATAAGACGGACTCACCCGATCTGAATTTAGGCAAAAACGATGGCGGTCATAACGATATCCAGACAACCGGGAGCGCTGGGCGAAGAAGTAGCGGCCCGGGTGGCCGGGCAACTGGGATTTTCGCTTGTAGATAAGGCCAGACTTGCTCAACTCTCCGGTGAAATGGACCTGGATGAGGCAAGACTGCGAAAGATGGACGAAGCGATTCGGGGGGGAGGCCGTGAAATCGATTCGGAGACCGAAGCCTGCGCCAGGTTGTTGCAGGACCTCATTGTGCAGTTGGCCGAAGAACAGGACCTGGTGGTAATCGGCAGGGGCGCCGAGGGGTTGTTTCGCGACCGCCCGGGCGCATTGCACGTGCGGTTTGTCGCTCCGCGCAAATTCCGCGTCTTGCAGGTGAGAACTCACGACAGATTGTCCCAACTGGAAGTAGGGAGGCTGATCAAACGTCTGGAGACAGGGCGTGCCCGCTACCTGCGTTTTCTTTATCATCTGAACCCGGCGGACCCCAGCCTCTACGATTTGACCTTCCGAATGGATCGCCTGTCGATCGAGCAGGCATTGAAGCTGATAGTGGCAGCCGTTGACGAGATGGACCTCCGGCAAGTTCCGAGGGACCGGATCGTTAGGGACCTCCTGCCTCAAATACCTGAAAAACGGGACAGCGGGCGCTTCGCCAATGCCGCTGAAAGGGAGTTTGCGCACTTCCTCGAATTCTACCGCATCCCATTTGAATACGAATCCCGCACTTTCCCTTTGGAGGCCAACGCGGAAGGCAGGACAACAGAGGCTTTCACACCCGATTTCTACCTCCCGGAGCAGGATCTCTACATTGAACTGACCACCATGAAACAAAGCCTGGTGACCCGCAAGAACCGGAAAGTGCGCAAATTGCGGCGCCTCTATCCCGAGGTCAATATACGCATCTTCTACCAGCGGGATTTTTACAACCTGATGGCCAAGTACGGTTTACTGGCGGGCGGGCAGGTTACCGATGAACGATAAGTCCAATAACATTGTCGAGATTTTGATCGCCCAGGAGGCGATTGAGCGGCGCATTGGCGAACTGGGCGAAGAAATAGCCGCCGCATATCAGGATTGCCTGCCTCTGCTCGTCGGGGTGCTCAAGGGATGCATGCTCTTCATGGCCGACCTGGTAAAACAGATCGAGATCCCCCTGGAGATGGATTTCATTGCCGTAATGAGCTACGGGGGCATTCACCGGCCCAGCGGGGCGGCGCGCATAACAAAAGATCTCGACTCTGTAATTGAAGGCCGGGACGTGCTCCTTGTCGCAGGGATCATAGACACCGGAATGACCGCCGGCTACCTTCTCCGCAACCTGGAGGCTCGCCAACCCCGCAGCATTCGCGTATGCACGCTCCTGGACAAGGAAGTTCGCCGAATCGTTAGAATTCCGATTGCCTTCAGAGGCTTCAGTATCCCGGACAGGTTCGTGGTGGGCTACGGCCTTGATTTTCGCCAGCTTTACCGTAACTTGCCCTACATCGGCGTGCTCAGTGATGAAATAACAGGACTGGGCCGCAACTGAGGAAGAAAAATTTTTGCGGGGCAAATGCGGCATCCTGCCTTGCTCGATGCCCGATTTCCAGTCTTGGCGATCCGTTTTGCCCCGAAAAAATCCTTGACACTCTCCTCTTTTATGTATAGATTGCAATCGAACCCCAAGAGGTCGTAGTAAGAAGCCCAGTGGATATGCTCGGCGCAAATGCTCAACGGAAAAAAGAAGCGTTAAAACCTTTGATGGGAAGTTGAGAAAATAAGCCGGGATAAACCGAACGCGGTGGAGGTGGGCAACAGAAACGGTCACTCGGGGTTCAACCTTTTTTACCATCAATGGAGCTTTTTCACGTCCCCCACGTTGTCTGCTTTCATGCGGTTTCATTATCGAAGAGTTTATCCATTGCTCGCCAAAATGTAGACCGCAGGTTGCTTATTCATGGCGCTCCCCTGGATTCCGGCTTTTGAGGCTGTGTCGCAATTAAGAAATGCTCGGGCACAGGCGATGGGGCCAGATTGTGCTTCCGCATCTTCTAAAGGGGGATGGACCGCGATTTTAATGGCTTATACGATTGGAGAAGTAAAATCCCCCCTGCCCCCCTTTAGGAAAGGGAGGAAATACGAAACATATCGCGTTTATGACACAGCCTCTTTTGCCGGAATGACGAACGGGAAACCCTGTACTTCTGCTGGATTCCGGCCCAAAAACACTCAAACACGCACGGTTCACCATTCGATGCAGTCCTCCGCCCTGCTCCCTCCATCTTGCTCCCTCCGTCCTCCGTCCTCCTCTCTCCGCCCGAATTTATCCCGATCCGCAGGGAGGGAGTCCTCATACCAAGTTGCGCTCAAAGAGGTAAAACCTCCATTCACAAAATCCCCCCTGCCCCCCTTTATAAAAGGGGGGTTCCAATCGCCAATTCTTACCCGTATGGGCGCAACTTGGTATCAGTCCTCCTATAAAAACGCTCCCCTTGACAATGGGAGTGGTTCGTTTAGGTTATTAGAAGAGAGGTAAAAACACCTGGAATAAACCGAGTATGATCTATCGTCTGCTGATCGATATTTAGTTCGTCTTTTTCAAGACTTCTGCGCGTGAAGATTGTACTCGAACAATAGGAGGATAAACATGGCGGAGTTATCGGTACACCGTCGGTCGGGAAATGTTCCTGTTGCTCTGGACTGGGCTGACAGGTTCTTCAATGATTTTATGCCCTCGAGGATTTTCCGCGAGTTGATGCCCTCGATGTTAAAAGAGCAGGGAGAACCGATGCCTGCTTTCGATATAGCAGAAACTGACGATCATTTCAACGTCAAGGCCGACCTGCCCGGGATCGATCCAAAGGACCTCGATATCAATCTGACTGGAAATGTGCTCACCATCAGGGGCGAAAAGAAAGAGGAACGCGAGGACCACAAAGAGCGCTATCACTTCACAGAGCGGAGGTTCGGCTCTTTTAGCCGCTCGTTCATGCTGCCCGCAGATGTCAAGGAAGATGGGATCGAAGCCTCATACAAGGAGGGCGTGCTTCGTGTGAACATTCCAAAATCGGAGCGGGCAAAGCAAAAGAAAATTCCCATCAAGATGAACTGAACGGAAAAGCGGTCACGCTTTTTTGCTGTCTGTTATGTTTTGTCAAAGAGCGGGGTGTGTGCCACGTCCCCGCTTTTTTATGCGCCTTCACTGCTCTACAGCTTGTAGCCAATCTTGCGGAGCAGGTCCTTGCGCCACGCGATTTCAGCTTCGTCTTCCACTCCCCTGGTTGCAAAACCGTCCACAACCCCCAGAACACCCCGGCCCAGCTCCGTTTCTGCGACAATGACTTCCGTGGGGTTCGCCGTGGCGCAGAATATCCGGCACACCTCGGGGACCATTTTAATCGAGTTCAAAACGTTTACCGGATAAAAGCCGGGCCCCAGAAAAATGATGAAGCTATGACCGGCGGAAATGGCTTTTGCGTTCTTGCGGGCAAGCTCGATCATGTCCGGGTCGGTTCCCGACCATCTAACCAGGCATTTACCGGAGGCTTCACAGAAGGCCATACCAAATTTGATGCCCGGCACGGCAGACACCAGGCTCTCGTGGATGTCCTCCACGCTTTTTATGAAATGAGTCTGCCCAAAAATGAAGTTGATCTCTTCGGGCTTTTCGATTTTCACAGACACGAGCTGCATCATTGGCTCCCTTTAGCAATGAAAGTCACTCACCCCGGGCGGCGGCAGGGAGTCTTACGGAAGTCAGATGTCAGATGCCGGATGCCGGATTGCCGATACCTGACACCCTATACCCGATTTCAGTTCCCGCTTCCCGCTTCCCGCTTCTGCCCTTCACCCTTCACCCTTCACCCTCTGCGCTATTCTCAGAACTATGCGCACGTATGCCTTGCTGTGGTTGTACGCCCAGATTACCGCTTCCCTCTCGGAGGCAAACCTAGCCCCGCACCATCCGTGTTCCCGCAGATAGTTGGCCGTACTGAAAATGGCGTCCTCGGCGTTATAGAGGTCTATGCGACCGTCGCCGTTGCCGTCAACGCCAAACTTTACCAGGCTGCTCGGCAGGAACTGAGGCAAGCCGATTGCGCCCATTACAGACCCTCTTAGCGACCCGGGCCTTATCCCGTGCGTATTTTCCAGCTTCAGAAGGGCGAATAACTCCCCGTAGGCCCAGGCGGAGCGCTCGATCAGCTTGCTGTCGAAAGCCCCGCGCCCCCACTTCCGGCGGTCCCGCCGTAAAACCAGTCTCCACACCTTATCGCGGTTGGCTTTCTCATCCATTATGGCAAAGGTCGAGAGGACCGCAAGGGTTGAGGTCTTCCCGGTATAGGATCCGAAATGGGTTTCGATCAGAAAAATAGCCGCGATGATTTCGGGCTCGACGCCGTAGGCCGCTTCGGCTTTCCGGAAACAACTCCGGTGATCGGCTATGAACTGCCGTGCGGCTGCTATTTCCGAAGCGGCCAGGAAACGGTCGTAGTTCGGCCGGCCTTCCCGGACTTTCATAGTTTGGGAGACGAGCCTGAACATCGGAGGTGGGGCGGACCTGAAGACGCCTGACACCTGATGAGGCGAAAAACCGGCCTTCACCAGCTTGTGCTTAAGACCCCCGTAAATCTCTTCAGCCGAATTTGCGCTGCATGGATTGAAAGAAAGCGCCAAAAAAATCATGGGAGCCAGCAACAGAATCCGTCCCATACCGGCAGAAACCATTTTCTTCAACATTGCGAAACACCTCTAAGCGGCGAAGCAAACCCGGCAACGGGCATTTTAGTTTTGCCTTGCGATTGGCGAAATGTTCATTATAGTTTATCGGCCCTTTTGATGCAAAACAGATGTCGGGTGTCGGACATCTTGCATCCGGCATCCGTGTGACATTGCGCCTGGAGATTTTATGTCTGACATTTCAGAGCCGACTTCCCGCACGCGGGACCGAATCGGTGATTTCAAATATTGCAGGCACAGCATTTTCGAGGTCATGGAACGGATGCTCGACACGGGCCTTTTTGACCTGGATTCCTGCCGGGAAATCAAGGAAAAGCTCGAAACCGATACATTCAACCTGGTCGTGGTCGGCCAGTTCAAGCGCGGAAAAACTTGCCTGATAAACGCTTTGCTCGGTGCGGACATCCTTCCCGTCTCGGTGGTGCCCCTGACCTCCGCTGTAACGATTCTGGTTTACGGCAAAACTCTGGGCGCAAAGGTCTTTTTCAAAAGGGGCAATACAGCCGACATAGCTCTTGAATCCCTCCCCGATTACGTTACCGAGACCGGAAACCCCAAAAACGAGAAGGAAGTCTCCGAGGTTGTCGTTTTCTATCCCTCGCCTTACCTCAAGGACGGGGTTCGGCTCGTGGACACGCCGGGCGTCGGGTCGGTCTATACTCACAACACCGATGTCGCATACCGCTACCTTCCCAAATCCGACGCAGCACTGTTTTTGCTCTCGGTCGACCAACCGGTGAGCAACGCCGAAATCGAATTCCTCAAAGACGTGCGCGAATACGCGGGCAGGATCTTCTTTCTGTTGAACAAGACGGACTATTTGTCCGCAGAAGAAGTCAACAGCGCTCTATTGTTTGTCAAAGAGACGCTCCAGCAGATCATGGGACCCGATGATATAAAGATCTTTCCCATTTCCGCCAAACTGGGGCTCCAGGCAAAACTCAACGAATCTATCGAAGAGCTTGCCGCCAGCGGCCTCGACCATTTCTCCAAAGCCCTCGACCGGTTTTTGGTCAAGGAAAAGGGCAAGGTGCTGCTCGACTCGGTCTCCCGCAATCTTCTCAAGGTCCTTTCCCGCGTAAGACTGGAAATCGAACTGGAGCTGAAGTCGCTTGGGACGCCGGTCGAACAGATCCGTGAAAAAATAGCCGCCCTCGAGAGCAGGAAAAAGAAACTCGGCGAAGAGAGGAGGACATTCGACGCCCTTTTCAGCTCAGAGATCGACCGCCTCATTGTAAAGGAGCTGGACAGGGCGCTCGTCGATCTGAAAAGCAGGCTCGTTAAGGAGATGGAGGAGGAGTTCAACCGGTTCTACGAATCGAAAAAGGACCTGTCCCTTAAAGAGCTCAACAACGCGCTCGAGGAGTTCGTTCTGGAAAAAATCCAGTCTGAATTGACGCCGTGGCGCCAACTGGAAGACGAACGACTCTCCAACTCGTTTGATTCCATTTGCGGCCGGTTTGCCGCAAGAGTAAACGGGGTGACGGATTCGCTGCTCGACTTTTCCTCTCAGCTCTTTTCGGTCCCGTTCGAAGCCGTTGAAGCCGAATCCCTCCGGGCCTCCGAGTCCTCCTTTCACTACAAGCTCCGCGGCGATGCGGTGGGCCTTGATATGCTGACCGAGTCCCTCACCCAGGTTGTCCCCGCCTACATAAGCGGAAAGTGGAAATTCCGGCGCCTTAGGGACTGGGCCTTCCGGACCGCCAACAGGATCATTCTCAACAAAAGAAAACGGCACATGCTGGAAATGATAGAGATGCAGGCCGGACGGCTCAGGTGCGATTTCGTCGACAGGCTCAACCGCAGCGCATCCCGCTTCCGGTCCCGGATAACAGGAAACATGGACGCCACATGCGGCGGCATATCCCGGGCAATAGAAAGGGGCATGGACCTGCGCCTCAAAGGGGAAGAAGAGACAGCCCGAATGCAATCCCGCCTCGCCGAACGGCTCTCGGCAATGGAGCGAATAAGGGGGGATCTCTCCGGAATTCGGGAGCAGGTTGAAAAGATTTGACTTTTCACTCTTCACCCTTCACCGACAGGGGAAAGACATGAGCGGCAATATCTCCGAATCGCTCAGAAAGCAGCGCGAGCTGATCATCGAGGAAAGCAGCGAGCAGGCGCTCGATCGCCACACAAGTTTGCTCGAAATCGCTGTCATTTCTTTGTACAACCGCCTCGCCAACCGGTTTGCCCACGGCCCCGAGGCATTCCGGGCCGGGGGTGCGATCGCGGCGATCGGCTCCTTCGGACGCGGCATATCGAGTCCGACCCAGGCTGTCCCCATCCTGTGCCTCCAGGCCGATGATTCTCCTATCAAAGACTCATGGATCGAAGAGATCACCGAACCGCTCGTCGAGGCCGGATGGCTGGTTGAAGCCTCCCAGGGATCGGTGCGGCAGATAATGGACCTGGCGCGGACGGATTCGGCCTTTCTTTTCAAGCTCCTGGACCTCCGCTACATCTCTGGAAACCGCAACCTCGCCGATCGGCTCGACCGGGAAATTGACAACTGCATCGTCGAAAACCGGGCATTTTTTCTCAACTCTCTGCGCGAGTCGATTACGGCCCGCAAGAAGCTGCTCGAAAACGCTCGGAACTGGCTTGAACCCGACATCGAGCAGAATCCCGGAGGACTTTCCGAAATTCGCGCAATCCGCGCCGGATGCCGCATCGAATCAAATATCCGCAACCTCGAGGACGCAATTTTCCGGGGCTATCTCACCCGGCAGGAAGTGGACCTGCTTCAGAGCGCGGAGAAAACGTTCTGCCGGTACATGACTCTTCTGCGGGCCACATCCGCACAGGCGGGCAGCAAGCTCCTTTTTGGCGACCAGGAGATGCTTGCCCGCAAGCTGGGATACGGGGAAAAATCGGGGTTTCTTCCGGTCGAAATCTTCATGCAGCATGTTCACCAGTTGTTTGAGGGAGTCGCCGAGGTTTCGCGTGAATTCTGGGAAAGACTCGATGAGGGCCGCTCCACTGACGCCGAACAGAGCGTGACCGTCATAGAGGAAGGCATGACTGCCAGGTCGGGGAAGATTTACATCCAGACCGACCGATATCCGGCAACGCCCGAGCGCCTGGTTCATCTGTTTGCAGTGTGCGCCCGCAGCGGTCTTGGGCTGGCAAACGTTACGAGGCAGTGGATATCTCACAACAAGAACGTCCTGGACGCGGCTTCGGGAGACCCTTCCGTCAAGGATGAATTTTTGGAGCTGCTCCGGGCCGATTCCCCCGAGGTCCCGGTTCTGCGCCGCTTCTACGACTACGGCCTGATGACCGCGCTCATTCCTGAGCTTGCCTCGGTGCACGGGCTTGTCCAGCACGACGAATTTCACCTCTACCCCGTCCAGGAGCACCACCTCCGCACTGTGGCCGAACTGAAAAAGACCATCGCCGGGGTGTACTCGGAGGCGGAGCCGGAACTCACCGTGAGCGCCGCTGAGCTGGGGGACCCCGCTCCCATGCTGCTCGCCGGCCTCCTTCACGATGTGGGCAAAAGCTCCGGCAGCGGGCATGCGGCCAGGGGCGGCGAGATGGTCCCCGCCGTCGCCAGGCGCCTCGGTCTGTCTTCCCGCGAAACCGAGACGGTCCAGTTCCTTGTGTCCCAACACCTGCTTTTGCTGGACAACGCCTCCCTGCGTGATCTGGCCGACCAGGAAATGCTTTCGAGCTGTACGGCCGCAGTGGGCAGAAAGGAGTACCTCGATCAGCTCGTTTTGCTCACTTTTGCCGACATGATGGCCACGGGTCCACACGCCAGGGACAAGTGGCGCGATACGCCCGTACTTACGCTCTACAGCAATCTTCGGGGCATACTGGAAAAAGGAGAGCCGAGCTCACGGGTCATCTCCGAACGGGTGGCCATGGTGAAAAAGCAGGTCGAGACCCGCGTTTCCGATCTTCTGAGCCCCGGTGAGGTGGAGACCTGGTTCTCGCAGCTCGCTCCCAGGTATTTGATTTCCATATCTCCCGAGGAGATAGTCAAGCACATCCAGTTGAGCAGGAGGCTCCAGGAATCCGAGGGGTCTTTCATCTGGGAGGTCTCCTCCGGGCGTGAAACCGCAGAGATCACGTTCATGAGCTACGACAGGCCGGGGCTTCTTGCAAAATCGGCCGGAATCCTCACTCTCCACGAACTCAACATCATCAGCGCCCAAGCGTTTACAATGAATAACGAGATTACCCTGCTCGTCTTCCAATGCCGGCTCCCGGAGGGCGGGACGCCAACGGACTGGGAGGCGATGAGGGGGGATATGGACCGCCTGCTCAAAGGCAAGTTGGCCCTGGACTACCGGATAGCGGCGCGTTCGACGAGAAGGCCGCAGCCAAAAGCGTTGCGGGCTGCGCCGAGCAAGATCGTTATCGACAACGCATCCTCGGCCCTGTACACTATCCTGGAAGTATATACGGCTGACCGCATAGGGCTTCTCTATACCATCACCAGGACTTTGCATGAACTCCAGGTCCCCATATCCGTAGCTAAAATCACGACCAAGAGCGATCAGGCGGCCGATGCTTTCTATATCAGGAATGAAGAGCGGCAGAAGGTTACCGACCCCGAGCAGATCGAGGAGATACGCAGGGCCCTTCGCTTCTGCCTGGATGCAGAGTCGGAGTGGGAATAGTGTAAACGGTATATTGCAGTATTATCTTTGCATGCGGGCGAGATTTTTACAGCGAACCAAAAATCCTCGAAGGGAGCCGATCAGATGAACAACTCCGTACTGCTTGAAAAAGAGCCTCCGCTTGGCTGGCTCACTTTCAACCGGCCCGAAATGAGGAATGCGCTTTCACTGGAGATGATCAACTCGGTCCGGGGCGCCCTTGACGACGTAGCGGAAGACGGCCGGATATCCATCCTCATCATTCGAGCGAACGGCCCGGCTTTCTGCTCCGGACACGACCTCGGGGAAATGACGCGCAGGCATGAGAGCCTTGACGAACTGCGGGAAATCTTCACCCAATGCAACAAGATGATGCTCAAGCTCCATGAGCTGCCCCAGCCCGTGATAGCCCAGGTGCACGGGATCGCCACGGCCGCCGGATGCCAGCTTGTCGCCGCGTGCGATCTTGCCATCGCCGAAACCGGGGCCCGCTTTGCCACTCCCGGCGTGAAGATAGGCCTTTTTTGCACCACCCCGATGATCCCTCTGGTCCGCGTAGTGGGAAGGCGGCGCGCCATGGACATGCTTCTGAGCGGCAGGTTCGTTTCCGCCGAAGAAGCGTTGCAGTTCGGCCTGGTGAACAAGGTCGTCTCCCCTGAAAAACTCGCCGAAGAAACCCGCAACTGGGCGCTGGAGCTGGCACAGGCAAGTCCGTTCGTCCTCAGCCTCGGAAAGAAGGCATTCTACTCCCAGGTGGACCTCGACGAAAGGTCCGCCTACGAATACGCCAAAGAAGTCATCTCGATGAATTGCATGGCCCGGGACGCTTTCGAAGGGATGAGCGCATTTATCGAAAAAAGAAAGCCGGTGTGGAAAGGCGGAGGCCGTGAGCTTACGGCCGCCGGCAAATAAAGATTCTATAAATAGACTATCGACAAACGATTTCGAACTCCACGTAAGTTGTTTTCCCTGGCTCGACGACTATTTTGCGCTGAGATCCTCCTTCGACTTCACATGAGTCGGGTACTCCCGTCAGTTGTACAGTGTGATCTCCGGCCGGAACTTGCGTAGCGTCCATGCGGCCGCAATTTGCGGCAATTGGACCGCCGGTTGTGCCGGAGTCCATATCCACCCCCAGGACAAGAGCATCGATGCCGGGGCCGTCACCCCATGTCCTTACGGCAATTTTTCCTGCCTGCGGCTCGGAGGATGTTACGGACGGGACAATCACCAATGAACAAACGGCTATCCAAATCAGCCCGGCAACCCTTATCTTTAGCACCGCATGTTTACTATAATCTTTCGCGGCCGTCATGGCTCTGCTCTCCGATCTCCGTTAAAGCCGCTTAAACTGAAGCTATCATCCGCGTCCCATGCGTTTTTGAGGTGAACCCCTGCTATGGCTTTACGACGTGGTTGAGCTGCTCCGTCAGTGTCTTCATAGCTTTTAGAGATGGCGCCGTCCGGCATGTGCATCGCCGGGTGAGTAACAACCTTGCGGAAGTCAGATACCTCCGGCCAAGCCGGAGGCCTGAAAAAACTTGGGCCGCTCAAAGGTACCCGTTCACCACAGAGGCGGGTCATCGTCCGGGCATTAAGAGAACACGGAGCGGAGAAAAGGTCAAAGAATTCTCCACGGATTGTTCGACGAGAAGGTCAAGGCGGTAACCGGAGTCCAACCTGACACCTTTGTATTCAACCGGCAATGGCAACTGCCTCTGAACGCCAATGCCGCGCAGCGCCAACTCTCGACATAAACACTCCTCGCAGGCCGACTCCATCAGTCCCGGCCCCAATACCTTATGCACTTCAATCGCCGCACCAATGATCCGCTCTGTTATAGTATTTAAATCCACCTTTGTGTCCTTTCCTTGACCGGACTACGCCCCGCCTCTGTGGTGAACGCTTGCGCTCAAAGCGGCTGCAAGTACTTGTTCGCTTCAGGGACTACCCGCAGAGTGGATGGCTGACTCGCCCGTCATTCCGGCGGCGTTTTTGAGCCGGAATCCAGCGGCTCTCCGGAAGTTACGATACAACAGCTTGACCCGGTTAATTCAAATTGCCAAAAAAACAGGTTCATCCGGCTAACGAGTACCTCTGCGTATGGAGGTGGTAGAGACGGAGTTTGAAATATTCCGGATCTCGAAACCCGTAAGCCTGCCGTTTGAGGGTCTTGATTTTGTTGATGAGGCCCTCCACGGCTCCACTGGTAATGCGGTGTTTGAAGTAGTTGAGCAGGCCAGTCCGGTACGCTCCAAGAGTCTTTCCGACTCTCATAAGCGCTTTGATTCCGGAGTTCATTGCGTCACGGCACCATACGGCAAGGAATTGCTCGGCCGCCTTGTAGTCATCCTTTTCCCAGAAGAGCCTCAACTGCTCTTTCATCGAATGGATTACAAACAGCGGGCCGTTTACCTCGAGCAAAGCATCGAGCCTTGCCTTCCGATCAGGGGCCAGGGAGTCGTAATTGTGCAAAAGCAGAAAGCGGCTTCCTTTCAGAGTTTGCTGCCCCAGTACATCGAGTTCTCTTTGCTGGTCTCGTCTCGATTCGTCTATTGCCTGATTCATAAGGGCCATGATGTGGAAGCGATCAAAGACGATATCCACGCCGCGCAATGTTTCAATGACTGCGGCGAAGTAGGCGCTGCTCATGTCCATTGCCACAGCCTGGAGTTTTTTCGCTTTCCCGGCGAGGATTTTGAGAAACGGCCGGATGTCCTCCTTGCCCTTTCCTTCAACCGCGTGCAGGACCCTGCCGGTATCGAGGTCGGTGACCACAGTCATATAGTGGTGGCCCTCTTTGAAGCTGAATTCATCAATTCCGATGGTGATCACCTCGTGCAGGGGGATTTTGCGATAGAGGAATTGGAGCCTTTCCTTATGGATGTTTTTGACCATGTCCCAACCAACTCCGAGATATTCGGCCACCGAGCGGATCGTGCTGAACCGGAGCATGTCCAAGACTGTCAGGGCAAAGGATCGAACAAAGCGGTGGGTCCCTACCATAAATGGCAGTGTGGGCCACCAAAGCATCGAGCACTCCCTGCACTTCAAACGGTGCAAAATGAGCTCCAGCATGCATTTCTTACGCCCTATCGGAGTCATATAGAACCACCTGCGCTTCCGGCCTTTGAAGGTCGTCTGCCGGCAGCCGCACTGCGGACACCGGACCCACTGATCGTTCATCTCGGCGCTGAAGATGATTCTGTCGGCAACAAAGTGGGTAGCTTTGTACTCGATACCCTTCAACCCAAAAGCATGGTAAAGTATCGACGTGGACATGGCTGGGATCTCCTCCGTATTGTTCGATTGGCGTCAAACAAAAACGGAACCCTGCCATGTCCTTTTTTATTTTTCAACTGTCCGGGTACGCGTTTGCCGGAAGACCCAAAAAACATCCTGACAAACCCAGCGAACTCCAAAACCTGGATTCCGGCTCAAAGGCGCCGCCGGAATGACGAACAGTGGCACAACATCATGGCCTAAAGTCGACAACCTCAGAAACTGAGGCGAGAGGGAGAGGGATTAGAGAACAGTGGCACAACATCACGGCCTAATACCAAGTTGCGCTCAAAGAGGTAAAACCTCCATTCACAAAATCCCCCCCTGCCCCCCTTTAGAAAAGGGGGGTTCCAATCGCCAATTCTTACCCGTATGGGCGCAACTTGGTATAAAGTCGACAACCTTGCGGTCAAGACCCGGGAGCATTTTCAGGAATTGTCTGTGCTTCCGGGGGCTTTAAAATGCCCTCCGGAACAATCCCGGGCATCGGTCCCCCTTGGCCTGCTCCCTTGATGGGACTTATCACACCATCGTAGAATTTTTTCAAAACATAAATCGCCTTAAACAGGTCTTCTGCCTGAGCCCGATCGAACGGGTGGCCAGGGTCTGTCCCGATCCCGGCCGGCTGAAATTTCCACTTCATCCAATCACCAATATTTTCTCCAACGGTCTTGCCTGTTCCAGATGGAATACCGGCGCCGGTCGAAGCGCCTTCATCGCCATTGGAGTCTAACACACTCGTCTATGCGCCAGCGGCGGTGCTGGTAATGGACGCAGCGCCGGGGTCGCCTGCGTCCGC
Organism: uncultured delta proteobacterium; assembly: GCA_963805125.1. Classification (GTDB taxonomy): domain Bacteria; phylum Desulfobacterota; class Syntrophobacteria; order Syntrophobacterales; family Syntrophobacteraceae; genus SbD1. The sequence goes on from CAWDTD010000009.1 coordinate 677,748, forward strand.
CACCCCGGGCAACCGGTAGTCGGGAAAACAGAGCGATCCAACATCACCCAGCATCTTGTTGGTCAGGTCGCGAACCTGTACGGCTTTGACATCGTCGGCAACCCGAAAGCCACACGGTGTTACACATGGTCCGCGCGAATAAGAGGGAAGCACCAAACGAAGATATTACGCTGTTCTCCATATTTCACCCGTAGATTCACCGGACAAGGCGGTAACAACTTCGATTGTGCAGGACCATAGGAACGGATAGGAAATATTTTCTCAATACGGAAAAGATTACCGCGCTAATTCTATCGAAGCCAATAGCCGACGAGGACGCCGATTATGCCGAAGGCCCACTATGGATTAATTGAAATTACCTTGATGCCATTAGCTCGGTGTATGGGTTTTGCAGACTTTTCACTGGTTATAAATTCGACCGCGTCAGCGACGACAGCGCATGCCACATGAATAGCGTCAATACCGGATATACCAGTTTTGCCGCCTTCCTCAATGGCGAAAGCTAATAGTTCGTCGCTGCTTGGCACGTGTATCGAACTGCTTTTAAAGAATTCTTCGTAGAACTGCTTCTCATCTGTATTGTTGTAGAACATACATTTCGGCAGTACTTCTACTTTTATGTAATCGCTCGTGACATATTCCCTGAATGGGTCGTACAAGAATGAAAGAGCAATGTCCGCCACGTTTTTCTCGCAGCGTATTGCGGCGATTAAGACTCCCGAATCGATGTATGTCCGAATACCCATCACACTAATTTACCTACGCCCCCGCGTTTCATCGATTTTCTGTTCCAGGTCATCTGGCGACAAGGGCGTCTCTCCCATATCAATGAGGTGCTGCCGCAGGCTCAGTACGCGTTCCCGCGCCCGCTCCAAATCGGGCGGTATCACTGGTGTCATGGTGTAAACATCTGCCGTTGGAAGATCATGGTGGATTTCCACGGGCTCCAGATTGAATGGAGTAATAATGTATCTGGGCGGATGCTCCGCCAACAGTTTTTCAACCTTTTTGGGGTCTATCGACAATGACAACATGTTAAGCCTCCTCATTCAGGGATTGGTCGAAGTAATGTTTCCTGCTAATCCACTTGAAATGTTCGTGTTTTGTGATAGCCGCAATTTCAATAGGGCCGCCAACGATTGGAGCGCCGGGGAGGAATCGACTGTACGTGATTGCGGCATGAACCAGAAAACGACCCAAATCTATTGCGTCTTGAATCGGCATAGGTGCAAATACAAGAGGACCCGCCAATCTAGCCATCAGGAGTTCATTTAACTGATCATGTAACTGCTGAGCCGATACCGGCGGTTGGCCCTTCGCTCCACTGACTTCCGCCAATACTTGGAACAGCATGGGGCTATATCCCAATATGATCCTCTGGAGTACCTCCGCTGCGCCCCCCCAAGTTATACCGGGTTGGTCCGCCTGACGTACTTGTCTTTCTGTCGCTTTACCGCCGGGCCTGATCTCAACAGACCACGACTCTCCCAAACTTCCACCGGTAGAATATCCACCAAGCAGAAGGCCCATGTTCATGGTCAGCAATGAAGCTGGGTTTTGTTTCTGGCACTCACCAGCCAGAAATTTGGCGACGATCTTCGATACCCCCTCCATTGTATAATTGGCTGGGTCGAATTCAATCCCAAGTTTTTTCCCCTTCTTTTTATCCATCAGCGCCTCGCGGAGGTCTTTTATCAATGTGCCTATGGATGCGTTGCCGATACTGCCCATCCCGTATGTCACGCACCCGATCGGCTTTCCTTTGTAAAGATTGAAAATTTTGTTGGCGTTATCGTAGATATTCGCCACCACTCCCGCAACCGTGCCTGGGGCAACGGATATGGTGAGAGTGGACGCACTGTCCGCCGCAAGTACCAAACCATCATGAACGCCTATCAAGACTGCTATGCTCATAGGGGCATCCTATATTTTTCAGAAAAAGCACTGTTTTCTAAAATAAGGACCATACTTCCCCTTTTCTTATACTACGAACTATCGGACAATGTGCAAGAAATCGTCACAACTTTTTGGTTGGCAAAATACGTGCCACAGCGAGGGTGCCGCTGAATCAAATTAGGACACTATCCGGTATTTGTGTCGGAAGAATTCTGGAGTTCGGGAATTGAAGAATTCAGGGATTTGTCCCTTCCGGCAAGATAGAGCGTCGCGACATCGTCGAGCATTTTGTTTGTGAGGTCGCGAACCTGTACGGCTTTAAGGTCCCCGTCGCGGATTGCGCCGTCAAGATCGGTCATGAGGCGCGGAAAGAGCGGCGAGCCGCCGCTGCCGGGGTTGGCGCCGCCTTCGGCGCCGCCGGCGAAGCGCGCATTGAGTGCTGGGGCGTCCGGGGCGGGCGGGGAGGCGCCGGCGCCAAAGTCAATCCCGGCCCGCCCGGTCCCCGACTCCCCGGCTTCGGCGGCGGGCGAGCTCAGATCACCGAAGCGCGCATCGAAGGCCTCCTTTGCGTAGTCGAACCAGCGGGATTTGGCGGGGTCCGAGGAGGTTTCCTGAAGGTCCCGCAACTTTTGCCAGTCGGCCTGGGAGAGTTCTCCCCGCATAAATGCACGATTGATCTCAACTGCATCGCGGGCATGGCCCGCTCCTACATCCAGGGGGCGCCTGTCCGTGATCGAATCGGTGAGTGCGCTCAAAGCCGCTGGATCGCTTCGTTCGGTTGTGCGAGGATCGGCAAGCCACTGCCTGCCCTCTTGAAAGAGGTCATCGGAAGGAGGCAGACCTATCTTGGGGTCTTTCCAGGAAAGGAGCTGTTCGCCATTTATCGAGCGGTCGATCACAGCCGTTTGGAAATTGTTGTCCGCTGCGCTCTGGAGCAGGTCTCTTTGCCGCCTCGCACGGTTCCACTCGGCCTGGAGCGACCGGGCTATGTCGCTTCTCTCTTCAGGACCCAGCCCTTGATAGTTTACGGGATTCATAACAGCTTTGGCCGCCGCATCGATATCCGAATCCGGATCGGCGAGGTTGAACTTCCCGTAAGCGTCCCGATAGGCGGCAATTTTGCAGGCCTCGGAGATTTGCGGAACAAGGTTATCGAGCACATGGTTGCGTACGTCGTCCGAGGACATATAGGGTGAGTAGCGGTCATAGAGCATCTTTGCGCCGGTGGGGTTTATTTGCGCTTCAGTTAAAACCGCATCCGACAACCCCTTGTCTATGGCGGCGGAAGCCCTGAGATTCGAGACCGATTTATCTTCCTCCATAAGGGCGCTGTGGGCTTCGTTAAGGTTCCTGATGCTCTGTATGAGCCCCTGAGGGCCGGCCACCTTGTCGTAATCGAGGCGGTTATCGACGATCCCCCTGGCGAAGGCGTCGGACATGGCGCCGGTGGTGTCGGTCTGCCAGCGGGCGGTCTCATCGGCTGCATGCCGGGCCATGCCGTCAAAGTCGGACATGAGCCTGCGCCGGCAGATCAGATCGAATGTCTGGCGCTGCTCATCATTGGGCAGAGCGTCGCGGGTCTGGGCGGCGAGGTCCGTCATCCGCTGCTGGAAAGCCGGAAGCTGCTCCGCGGCGGCTTTTCCGTCGAGCTTGAGGAAATTCGTGTACATATCGCGGAAGGCAGGATCGAACTGATTGGCATAAACATCGTTTACATTGGTTGCGTCGATGAGCTGCCGGGGGAAAATGGCGTCCCGCTGCAGGCGTCTTCCTGCAAGATCGAGGGTGTGTGCGAGTTGGCCGCCGAACTGGTGTGGTGTGGCGTGAATGTCCTGGTAGACCAACCGGCCCTGCGGCAGGACATCTTGAACGAATTCCGTTGGGACGACGGGCATTTTAAACTCCTGTAGCGGGGAGCAAGGAGCAGGAAGCGGGAAAAGCCCGCTCCGGTCACTAATCACCAGTCACCGGTCACCGCATTATTATCCTGTGAATGCGTAAGGGTTGTCTGCCGAACTCTGCGTAAGCAAGCCCGCGCTATTGCCGAACACTCCCCGTAATTGATAATTCAACCACTTATCAGAAACCGAAGAAGCCCCCCCGAGAATCGAATTGGCGACGGCCCAATTCGACTGAGCGCTATAGAGTCCCGCCTGCGCGCCGAAGCTGGAAGCTTGAGTCATGTAGTTTCTGGCCTGGAGCTGCGCGTTGTACCGGATGGTGAGGGCGTCCAGCTCCCCGGTTTCGGCTGCCGAAGACCGAACGGAGAGCGGAGACCCCGAGGACAGTTCCACGCCGCTTGCCCCTTCCTGCGCCTCTAAGCCCCCAATCATCTGCGCAGTCTTCTGCTGCTGCGCCTGTTCGGCTACCTGCCCCTGCTGGAGGGCGAGGTTCGCGTTTTGCTGCGCGATTATCTGGTTGTTGCGGGCGACCTGGGCATTGTAATTAGCGGCTTGCGACTGCGAGTAACCCTGCATTACGGCGCCGCCCACAGAGGCCACCAGGGATGCTACGCCAAGAACTATAGGAATACTCATCTTTTCATCTCGAATCTATAAAAAGGCATTCCCCATATTCCGTAAGGGACCGGTTCGGGATCGAGCTTAAAGCCCAGCCACTTGAGCCACCGGATGGAAACCGTGTTTCGAACGTCCACGTAATTAACAAGGCGCGGGAAAAGTTCGAGCATCTTCGGCAGATATTGTTTATTGAGCCTCAAGAAGCTGAGTGCATATCTTTTGATTTCATCGGTTCCGAGCAGCCAGGGAGAGCCTATGCCGCCCAAAATGTCGATTGGACACACTCCAAACATGCAGACCGGCCGATCGCCAACCGCGCCCGTCCAGGCCGCGATAGATGCTGCAAGAGAATCCCTTAGGGCTGCAAGCGGTCCCCTGCCCCCCTCGGCCGCCACCTCGTCTCTATCGGCCCGACGGATGTTATTCGCCAGCCAAAAGATATGATCCGGATGCGCCGGAACGACTTTCTTATCCGGGACTGTCCCCAATGCTCACCTCCGGAATCACTCCCAAAACCGTGCACGGAAGCGGATTGTCCTGCTCTATGCAAACGTCGTCATCCACCAGATACTGATTGTCGATCACCACGCGCTCGTCTCCCGTAAAAAGCGGGATCGCGGCCCCCATGGAGACCAGGGGCGAGCGCTCCTTTATTTCGGTGAGATCGTTAAAGTTCGGCCCGACTTTCAAGCCCCGCGTGTCGGCGACCCGGACCGCGACAGCGGATATCTTCTTGCGGTAGTCCTGCACTGCCATCACCATGCCTTCGGGTTCCATGCAAAGAGTCCGCATTTGAGCCGTGTAGGGCAGACCCACGGTCACAAGAGATGCGGCATACTCGAGCGTGATAGAGCCGCCCGTCACCACCTGTTGAGGCTGTACGCTGCCGTCGGCCAGGATCGAGACGGTTGCGCCGTTTAGATGGTCGAGGCCCGAAATCACGGTCGCCGGAGATCCGGAATACCGAAGCGCGCAGTCGACGAACCAGGCTTTGGTCACATCGGAGACACCGTTTGTCAAGAAGTTGCGGCCGTCCATCCTCTCGATATATTTAACCGGGCTGCCGCCGTTTATTCCCGGAATGGTCCTTTGCACGACGAAATAAACCGAATCCATATTGATTCCGGCAACCTGCTGTTCGGGGATGGAGGCAACGGATAAGAACTGATCGGAACCGTTGTTTCCGGGCGAATCGTGGTGCGCCCATGCGTAAACGTCCTGCTCCTTGAGATAGGTGAGAGACAGCAGGATTCCGTCGTCTCTTACGATCCATATCTGATAGAAGGGCTGCTCGGCGTAGGCCCATCTTTGCATCGTGTGTCCAAAGAAAAGATGATTGCTCAAAATGCTCATGTCGGTCCCGGTATAGACCTGCGCATAGAAGTTGTATGCGAGATCGCGCACGATCGACCCCTTCGCCTGCACGTAGAGAATATCGTAATTGATGACGATGGGCGGCAGATCGGCGCAGCCTATGAGAGTCTGCAAAACGGCGACGGTGTTGCCCGGACTGACCGCCACGGGCTGGGTGAGATATCCACCCATGATTGCCCAGTTGCCGCCGCTCGTCATCAAGAGAAGGTTATTCATCGGGACCATCCACTTGATGGCGTTTACCTGGTTGGCCGCAATGGTGATGGTGATGGCGTCCGAAGCCCTCGATATATTGCTCACATCCATATTGTGGTAATCACCGGGCTGGGTCATCCAGAGCGTTTGAGGGCTGGACAGACTTCCGGCAAAAATTTTCCGCTGCTGGAAGTAAGTGGCGCATGATGGATAATTGCCCGATGGAAGCACCGATACTTCGAACTGAGCGCCCGAGCCGCCCGAGCCGCCCGTTTGCGTAAAGACAAGGGCATCGCCGTCTGTATAACCGCTAAAACCTGCGGATACACTTACATTAACCTGTGTTATGGCGCCGTTGACTATGACCGGGGTAAACGTAGCGCCGGACCCTCCGCTCGCCGGCGCGACAGTCACCTTCCCGAAATAATTCTGGCCGGGGTTCGTGATGGTCGCCGATATGCCGGTAACGATCCACTGACCGGTGGGTACGTGGAAAGTTTCCACCAGGCTTATATAGCCCGCAGCCGCCGCCCCCACGTTTGCCACCCCCACGACCGGCTTCTGATAGTTCCGGCCGCCGTTGGTCACCTGCACCGCCGTAATGACGCCGTTTGAAATCGTGGGCGTAAGAACCGCTCCCGTCCCTGTCGGATCGCTTACATAAAGCGTAGCGTTCGAGCTGAACCCGGACCCTCCGTTCACCACCTTGACAGAGGCTATCGGACCCTGGGCAAATGGATTGGTCCCCTGCGGAGGCGACTGACTGAAGTCCGGGCCGATCTCCGTATCCACAAAAGAGGTCCCGGTGGACTGGCCGATATAGCCGTACATGGCGCCGGAGGGAATCGTCTCCCCGTAAAGAGGATTGGCTTTATAGATATTGTAATAGTTTGCGCTCGTGATGGCCTTCCACGAAATCTTATTATAGACCGGAGTGTTTCCCGTGCTGCCGTCATCGAGCGCCGCACCCGTTCCACTCGCCGGGGCCGATGCAACCGATTCTTCGGGGGGAGCATTGGATACCGCCGTCACTATGTAGCTGAAATTCCAGGACCCGCTTCCTCCGAAATCAATAGTGATGCTTCCGGGAGGCGAAATGTCCGGCGCAAACGTAATCTGGGTGAGCGTCCATACCCAATGCTGCGTTCTCCCTAGATCATAGGGCGGATAATCAGGATGGCAAAGAGTGAGGGTGTCTGCGCTCTGGGTCCACTTGAGGAGCTGCACATCGTTTCCGTCGTAAGGCGTTGTCAGGGTATAGACCCGTGCGACAGTTCCGTTCGCCCCGCCATACGCACTATATCCGGATGTGTCGATAATATTGCCGTCCAGATCAGTGAGTGTAAAGGTATAGGTAGCAACATTGGCGATGAGGTACTGCCTTCCGGGGGTTGAATCAAGCCGGGTCCCTGTGTCGGCAATGTAAACTCGGTCTCCATTTGAATATCCATGAGCGCTCCCTGTAGTGATCATTCCAGGATTGGCCTGACTGATCGTAGTAATTGCGATGGTCGGCTCGAGCACATAGCCGCCGTCCATTATGACCCGCATGTAGAGATGGCCGAATTCGAGGATATAGGTCTGGACCAAATTGAACTGGAACGGAATAAGGTGAACGGGATATCCCGTGTTTTTGCATCTTCCGATGAACATCGTTCCGGCGCGGTTGGATACCCCCCCGTGAGGCTGAACGAAAAAGTTCCGTAAGAGCTTCGCCGCAATATGATACTTGGCGAGGTCCACGCGCGCATAGAGGGAGGGGGCGATCTCGCCTGCGGCAAAGCTCGGTTGGATAAAGTTTACGGGCACTTAGCTAATTCCTCTTAAAGTTCCGCGCTAAATGTTGCATTGCCTGTCGCTTCTCCGCCGCTGCCTTGGCATACGACCGTTCCATATTTCGAAGTGTGGGCAAAACTTGCACCGCTCGGGCCGCCGGTTATTGTCGGTGTGGCGCGCATTGTCGTCGGGAATATGACCATAGCACTAGCGGAAGTTGACCCAGGCGAATCGATAAAAAGGGGCAGGAAAAACCGTTCACAAAACTCAAATTCAACATGAACAGGCCTCAATTCCGGGGTCGGAGGGCTGCTATTAAGCCCTGTCGAGACGCCTGCCGTTACCTGGACATCCAGTTCCGTAATTTGGACGTTCTTACCCGTCGTCGAGAAATTATTGCCAAAGTCGAAGATGAATTCATAGCCATTCTTCGCATTGGCCGAAACCGCCAAAGTAAAGCCGATCTTCGTCCACGCGCCATTCGAGCACGTCTGTAAATTCGTGGCGCTTAAATCGGTAACCGGGCTCGTCCAAACATCCTGACTTCCGGCGTATTTCGTCGTGAGGGTCGGGGTGATCGAGGCGCCGGTATTATTATAAACCTGCGCTTGCACAGTGACCGTTTGTCCGGCAAGGGCTACAGCGTTATAGCTTTCGATCCGCTGGGTCACTGTAATGTCTGTAACGCTGGTTGCTCCAACTATCTCCAGGCTGTTTAACGTAAGACCGCCCGTTCTGCCTGCGGCCTGTATGGCCGTGCAGCTTGCGCCAGTCGGCATAACGATCCAGCCGTCCGCAGTGTAGGCCCCGGAAGTCGTGACGGTCATCGAGGCTGTGCCACGCTGCCAGATATCCATCGTGCCGTTGCGAAATTTATTAACAAAACCTCCGCCCGGCCCTGCCGGTCCCTGGGGACCCTGGGGGCCTGTAGCTCCTGTGGCTCCCGTTTGTCCTGTAGCTCCCTGCGGTCCTGTGGCCCCTGTAGCTCCTGTGGCCCCTTGGGGACCCTGCGGCCCCGTTGCGCCGGTAAAGACTTCCCAATAGGTCGTGTTCGTGGGAAGATTACCTGTAGTGCTCTGGAGCGCGATATAGAGCTCACCGCTGTAGCTTACGCCGTCTCCCTGCACGTAAGCGGTCCCCGCGTCATAAGCACCTTTCCACTGCACCCCGCCGGCGACGCCCTGATCGCCCTGGGGACCCTGTGCGCCGGTTGCGCCCGTGGCCCCGGCTGCGCCCTGTGCCCCCGTTGCCCCGGTAGCCCCGGTTGCGCCGGTTGGTCCCTGCGGTCCCTGCGGGCCTGTCGGCCCGGCCGGCCCCTGCGGTCCGACCGGTCCCTGGAGGGATTGGAGCGGGCCGACCGCCCCCGCTATCTGCTGGTCTATCATAGTAAGATAGTCAAGCGCCGCTTCCACCACCTGCGGATAGAAGGCCCCCTGATTTACAAGAGACGTAGGTTGCGTAAGAGGTACAACCCTCTGAATGGTAAGAGACCAGCCGGCAGGCAGGGGGCTTCCGGAAACCGGGTATGTAACCGTCCCTCCCGTGGCGTTTCCGATGCCGGTGACGGAATATTGGGAAGAAGAAAGCACCGTCGTGACAGCCGGACTGACATTGTTGTTGGTGACCGACACCACGAGATGGGCGGCAAGTTGGATCAGGAAAGTAAAAGAGAATATAGTAGTCGAATTGTTCCCCTGGTAAGTCACATAAGACTGTGAAGTGGTGAGCATATCCTTTCCTTTTCCTATGGTGAATTTTTATTCATTAAGCCCTATGCACTGGTAAAAGTATGTACCAGGCGCCGCCGTGATCGTCAGGGCCGTATTGCTCGTTGACCAGGTCGCCGAATTGGCACCCCCCACCGTGCATGAGGGTGCGTGCTGATAAGCGGTTCCGAACGTCGCCACACAGCCCGTGCCGGTAGCCCCTATGGTAAACGTGCCCGCATAATCGGAACTGCCCGTTGCTAACGTCGGCGAGGTTCCACAGGAGGTGAGAGCAGGATAAGAATCTGCACCTCGAATCGTCCAATGGCCGCATTTATATAGACTGATCATTGCTTGGGACTGGTAGGCTCCGGCCAATTGCACAGCTACGTCTGTATCGTTTAAACTCGAAGATGGAGATATTCTTACGGCTGGCGTTCCTTGATAACCCGACCCGGCAGCCGTGCTTCCGTGAAGGCCAAGCATGTCGCCGGTGTTGCGCGAGTTTATATTGTCCGAATAGACGCCGCCGCTAGCAATCCATACTGCATTGTTGGCAAAGACATTAGAACCATTAGCTGTCATATTTCCGGATGAATCAATATACCAAGCGCCTCCATAAAGGCCAAAGCCGACGCCATTCAAATAAAAATAAGCAGTGCCGGAGCTGCCGGTGTGACCAAGAACAAGACTCGAAGCCGGATTTGCGCCGCTACCAAGCGATGGTTGAAACAGCCACTTGTCGGTGGCGCTGGCGCTGCCTGTCCAATAACTGCTGTTAAAGTAGAGCGGAGAGGTAGCATAGTTGCTACCTGATGTGGCGGCGCCCGGTACATTCAAGGAGATAAAGCCCCTAGCGGCAACGTTATAAGGCATCAGGGTGCTGTACCAAGGGTATCGTTCAAAACCGCTCTGAGTTGCCGAGACGACCCGATTATTGCCTGAGATATCCATTGTTTCGAGGGCCGGGGGAAGGGCGCTGATGGTCTGGTCAACAATGAGATTCCCCTGAGAATTAGTGTCCATATACCAGAGGGCTATGGTGTTGGCTCCCAGGTAATCCTCGACATCGGTCCCTATGACTGATTGATTGTTGGCGCTGATGAACTTGGCGCCAAAAGCATAGTTGTTTATTTCCAGCCGGTTACTCACGAAGTGATTGTTGCCTGCCTGCCCGTGAGTGCCGTCGATCACAATCGCCGAACCGGAAAAATATACAGGTGAACCCGTGAGGGAGCCAAAACCTGTGGAGTCTACACTCATTGAAAAGGTATTGGCATCGAGCACTGTTACTTGATGCGTCCCATTAATCGGTGCCCAGCTTCCGGTTGCCCCGGAAACCGTTAACTTCGGTGTACTGCCGATCAAAAGTCCGTGCCCGGCGCTGGTCAAGATGGCGGATGAAGCGTTTGTGGCTGCCGTAATCGCAGTCGTGACATTCGACCCGGAGTTCCAGCCGATGGTGTTGTCCTCGAAATGAATTCCCTGGGCATAGGTTTTTCCGTAGAGCACCCGCCTGATTCCGTTAAACTGATTTCCGGCGATTATGGAATCGTCGCCCTGGAAGGCGGCGGTAGGATCATTGATGTTAGTGAAAGTCGCATTGACGCCTCCGAGCAGGATGGCGTCCATGGCGCAGCCAGTTCCGCTCCGTGTCGTGTCCATCCAGAGATTGTCATGTAGATGGACTTGAGTGCCCGTTGCGAAAAAAATGGGCAGGGAATCCCCGGCGTTATCTTGAAGGGTCAGGTGGTCGATCTCCAGTCGCCCCAACCCATACGTCTCAATCTTTGCCACGCCTGCGCCGGAATAGGTCAGATTGAGTATGGCACCTCCGCTGATGGTTTGATTTCCCTGCGCGCTGGTGTTCATCGGAGCGTTGCTGGTGATCCTGATCGGATATTGGCTCGAATAGGGATTGGGAGATGAATGTGCAGTACCGTCATTGGGCATTACCACATGGCCGCCGATCTGGCACATATAGCCGGGGCCTACCGGAACCATGACGGTGCCCCCATGATTATTGTACGCCGCCGTGATCGCCGCAAGAAAAGCTGCGGTATCATCGGCATCGGTGCGGCATGTACCGGAATCTCCATACGACAGCATATCGAAATGATCGGATGAAACGATTCCTAAACTACTTGTTCCACCGCCGCGAGGTTGTGTAACAATCTGCCCCCAAGCATTAATACAAAAGACAAACGATATTAAGTAAAATGCGATAGTAGATACAATCCGAAGTCGCATATTTCTTCCTTCCATTAATATGATTCTGCATGACTAGGAGGAGGTGGAATATATGTCCCTGTCTGATTTCCATACTGAACGCCATTCAATACATTTGCATTATTTGCTATCCCTCCACCCAATTGAGTTGGGACTGGCACAATCTGAATGGCATGGGAATTGATAGTTCCCCCTACATAGGAACCATCATAAGGCTTGAGCATGTAATTGGTCGGCGATAAGGGTTGCCAGGCGATAAGCTGTTGTGCAGCCGGCGCATTTGTTCCATCTATCAAATTACCAGTAATAACGGTGTATCCGTAGCCCCCACCATAGCACCCGTAAGCGCTGACGCTGCCCACGCTGCTGCCAGTGCAAGACCCGTTCAGCGTGGTTGTAATAGTGCCCGCGCCGGTTATGGTAGTTAATCCGGATCCCGTGCCGCCCGATCCCGATACCGATGAGCCGTAAGCATTGCCCGTAATGTTCGTAGTCCCGGTGCATGATGTCTGCCATCCGGCTGCAATGCCCCCTATTATCCCCGTGGTACTCGTTGTGCCCACGTAGGCCACCACAGAACTGCCGGAGGTCCTGGTTCCGTCAGCTACCCCATACTGGCTGCTCGTGGTTGTACTGCCCAGGATCGTCACAGGGTTGCTTACCGAGCCGATAGTCAAGGTGCCCGAGCTACCTGAACCAATTACAAGACAGGTAGTTGTCCCTGCTGTGAGGTTGGCACTGATCGTGATCCCACTCCCTGGGGTTGCTGTAAAGCCGCCTCCGGCGACACCCGACCCTGACTGTCGTGTTGACAGAGTAACGGTCCCGGCGCTCCCACCTGTGCCTTTGGGATCGACGTTCACTGCAATGGCTGTGCAGCCATTAGCGTAGAAGGAATCCCCTGCCACCTGATTATTCCATGTTAGATATGCCCCTGCTGTACATCCACAGGATGAGCCACTCGGTGTGCTGGACCATTCATTTGAGGCGTTGATGTTTGCCGATGCCCCGCACGCGAACCAAGAGGTCGTTGCAAAGGCCGGGGAGGTTTGCAGAAAGAATAGAAGTGGGAGTAAACAAATTACCGTCTTTTTCATTTTGCGTCCTACTTTCCGTGCAAGACCAGCGTTGCCCACACCGCATTGTCGTTGGTAGTGCATTCGGCGCAGATGACCTCTCCAGCCGGGACCACCGTGGTCCAGCTCGCGAAGTTCGTATCGTTATCACTGATTTTACTCAGGGCGGCGGTAGTCGTCACATACCCCCCGTTCGTAATGTCAGCGGTTGGGAGGGTGGTTGTTGAATACGTCCCCATGTAGACTTTAAAAACAACCGTGGCCGACTGGCTCAGTTCCAGCGAGTAAGCTACGATGGTGGCTGCCGCGTGAACGCGAACGCAACGTTTTGTGCCAGTAGTCGGGATTGCTGTACCACCACCATCAAAAGAGAAAGAGGCTATCTTCTCCGGAATGGAGCCACCTCCACCATGAGGCTGAACAACTTGACCCCAAGCAGTAACACAAAAAATGAATGCAAGAAAAGAAAATGCAATGGTAGAAATAATCCGATGCTTCATGGTTACTTCCTTTTGGGGTATTAGCAGTAATATGACAAAGTGACAATACAGGCACTTCCTACGGCCACACTTATCGTTGTTGCACCGTTGAGCCATCTACCTAAAGCATTTGCTTCTGATGATGAACCATCGGTGACATCACCGCTTGGTACTGCCGCAGTTCCACCAATTTTTACGAATATATCGACTCCGCCCGTAACAGTAATAAGTACCAAACTTGCATGTCGTGTGATGCCTTGGGAATCAGTCCACGTTGGAACATTCTGGGTCTTGACCCCCGCGCCGGTAAACACCATTGCATTGATCGTATCCGATTGAGTTATTCCGGACATGATGGGCATTCCATTTTGATCTACTGCTTGCTGCCATCTAATCATCGCATCACTCCTCACTCACTCCGTTCGTGCGGGTTCGCGGTAATGGGTTATGGGTCAGGGGTTAAAGCTTTTGCCCATAACCTATTACCCATCACCTATTACCTGTGCGCAGCGCGCTTTTATCCAAACCATCCGCTGCCGGCGTAATAGCCGACATTGTCATCGTCAATCGGGTAGGGAAGTTCTCCCGGAATCGGGTAAAATCCGCGTACCCTGATCCAATCCGGGGTGTGCTGCGGGCTGACCGGCTGTTCGTTCGCATCGACCGCCCGGGCGGTTATCGCAGCGTTTGCGGCCTTTTCATAGAGCGCCCTGTCCATCTGCTTATCGCCGATGAGCGCCCCCACGAGATGACTTGCGAGCATGAAGACAAAAGCCTCCGAGAACTCATCGTCCCAGAGGTTGGGATTGTCCACGAGCGCCGTATAAACGATCACCGCCTGCTCGATATTACTGAGGATCGCCTTGATCTGGTTTCCCGATCCGTCATAATCAAGGGTAATCTGGTAGGGCGCTTTGTTTTCCAAATCCGTGGGGACATTAAACGGCGACGCCGTAAATCCCGGCATCGGCCAGGGGAAAACGGGGTTTTGGTTCGGACCCGTTGATGGCGGATTCGGCGGAGGAAGCACGCGCCGAAGCCGTACACAGTCCTGCGGCCAGGCGTATTCGTAACTGAAGTTCCGGTCGAGCGGAAGGGGTCCTGTGCCGTCCGAATTCTCAGGGGTCCCGGCTGCGGCGGCGACAAGCGCGCCGTTTACCTGGTATCTGGCAAACGACCAGGGCGCGAGTCTAAGAAGGGCTCGGCAGGCCGCTTCGAAATGAATCGAGCAGGCCCGGGCCTCCGGGGTCGCCTCGGTCATGGAGGCAATCGTTGACCGGGTGCCGATGACCGACAGGGCGCGGTTGCAGATGTCTACGTTTGAGGGCATGGCTCACTCCGTTCGCCGGGTCCGAGGTCATAGGTCCGGGGCTATGGGTTTTTACCCATTACCTATTACCCATTACCCCGCACCTGTTTTAATGTTTGAACTTCTTGGCGTTTCTGGCGAAATTCGCCTGTTTTTTTGTCTCGGCCGATGCCTTGCTGCCCCTGGCGAGGACTTTGTTCGCGTACTCCTGGACTCCCATTCCGGCAGCCTTTGCCTTGGCCGTGAATTCGCCCTTGTGGGCCGGGTTGATGTGAATATCCGATTTGCCACCAGGTGCGCGGCTCGATGATGATGAACTCTTTGAGCTTGCCTTACTTCCCGCCATCCTTATCCTCCCCGGGCTCCTCGCGCACAGCGTTGAGCATTTGGTTGTAAAGTTGAAGCGGTTTCATCTGATGCTTGTCTGCGAATTCCATCGCCGCTTTTGCCAACTCTATGCGGTCCCCCATGTCGATGTATCTACCGGGCATTATTTTCCCCTTCATCGGTCTCGGTCATCGTTGGGTACATCTTCGACGCAAGCATCTGCATGGCGTCGGCGCTCGCTCCGGCCTCTTTTGCGTGGCGCTGCATGTCGTCGGCCAGGTCCTTTGCCGCCTTGGTCGCTTTTTCCATGCGCTTGGGGTCTTGTCTTATGGCATGCGCCTCCGCCAGCGTCCTGGCATCGGATTCGGCACGCCATTTTTCTTCGTCAAATTTCTCCGGTTCTACGCTCATCGCTCACCTCTCGATGCTTTCGATTTCAAGCTGCTCCTTGACGGTCATGCCCGCTTTTTCCGCGAGCGCCCTTACCAAATTGCACAGCCGCGATACTTCTTTAGCGGCTTCCTCGATCTGCACTCTGAGCTCCGAGATGCCGCAAGTCGCGCAGTTGTTGGAGCCGTGGTGCCGGCCGAGCAGGTAGACAACGATATTTACGATCAGGCTCGCGGCAATTATCCATCCGGCATTTTCCAGCCCGGTCATCGGCAGATTCCCATCTGAATTGAAAGTGTCGTCCAGATATCCCCGATGCCCTGAATACAACGCCGGGAGGCCACAAGAGCGTCCTGGTCGGTCAGCTTATGCCCGGCTTCCAGCCGCTCGACCAGCTCAAGCCCGGTCTGCCAGGCGCCGCGCGACTCGAGACGGCAGTTCCTGTAGACGTGCTGCGAGGGCCGAAATTCAAAAGGACCGAGCTTGTATTGATAAGCGACAAGCCATTTACCTACGTGCTCTTCAAAGGACTTGTGGTGCCCGCTCCAGGGTTTTCCCCTGTGCAGGTGCGGATAGGTCCTTGAATCGACTACGTAATGCGTTACCTTGGCAAGAGCGTATCGGGTCAGCCACGCCAGCGGCCATACGGTGACTTTTGTATACTCGCGCCATGCGTCGAGGGCGAAAGCCGAAAGCGCTTCAATGGTCTTGATGCAGTCGCCCTCTAACCATTTGCCGTTGGCATCGAGCTTGTAGCTGTGGGCATGATGGATCTCCGCGCATTGGACGATGTTGTCGTGGTCGAGCAGGTCCGGGTAGTTGGCAATCCTCGCAAGATCGTCTGCCGTGAATTCTTTGCAGATGAGAAAGGTTCGGAAGCCCGGCGGCATGTACGTGAGCGCCAGCCCGGGCGCCAGGGCGTGAAAGTTATGGTCCATTACGCCAAAGCCCTCCTCGTCCATCCCTTCAGATATTTTGCGCACATCGGATGCCTGATGACTATCGCATCGAAGTAGCGTTTGCAGGCGAGCCTGTATTCCGAAATATTCCGGCATCCGGCAAAAAGCGTCAGCGCCGTCTTCATTCCAATGAGCACGCCCATGTTGAAGACCTTCGCCCGGATTTGATCGTCTTTAACGACGGTATCCAGCCCGTACTTTTGCCAGAAATCCCGGAAGTAAATGGCGACGGCCTGGTCCCTGGTAAGATGCCTGATGTCCAAATCCGGGTAGCTCCGCCTGGAAATCCCCATATTGGTTTCTCCGCCGGGATCGGCAGGGGCGACGTTATAGCCCCCTTCCCAGTTGTCGATCAGGTCATCGACCGCCTTTTGGAAGTCTTCGGGATATTCGGACATAGCGAACTCCGGCTTTGCCAGGTTAGGGGTTATGGGTTCGAGGTTAGAGGTAAGAAGGGATCGCCCCCTCACCCGCCCTTCCTCTTCCCGGGTGAGGGTGGAGGGAGAGGGGGCCGCCCTCACCCTGCCCTCTCCCGGAGGGAGAGGGGAAGAGGGAAGAAGACGTCGGACCCATTACCTATTACCTCTGACCTGTTTTGTTTTTACCTATTACCCATCACCCATTACCTCTGACCTGTTTTGTTTTTACCTATTACCCATCACCCATTACCCCTGACCTGTTTTGTTTTTACCTATTACCCATCACCCATTACCCCTGACCTGTTTTGTTTTTACCTATTACCCATCACCCATTACCTCTGACCTGTTTTGTTTTTACCTATTACCCATCACCCATTACCTCTGACCTGTTTTGTTTTTACCTATTACCCATCACCTATTACCCCTGACCTGTTTTGTTTTTACCTATTACCCATCACCCATTACCTCTGACCTGTTTTGTTTTTACCTATTACCCATCACCCATTACCCCTGACCTGTTTTGTTTTTACCTATTACCCATCACCCATTACCTCTGACCTGTTTTGTTTTTACCTATTACCCATCACCCATTACCCCTGACCTGTTTTGTTTTTACCTATTACCCATCACCTATTACCCCTGACCTGTTTTGTTTTTACCTATTACCCATCACCTATTACCCCTGACCTGTTTTGTTGCGGTCAACTCAAACCGGTGAGGTCCACTTTGGGTGGATCGGGCTGCGAGGGCGCAGCGGGTTTCTGTTTGATCCCTGTATGCGGCGAGACGGCCACCCCGATCCCGGTGATGACGCCCACGATTTTAAGCTGGAGGGCTGAGTCGATCTGAAGACCTGCATATTTCGCAAGCTCGGTTGCGGCAAGCGAAACCACCAGCCCGATCACTGCCGGATCGGTCCAGTAGGGCTTGCCGTGGGCGCTGTCCTGGCGATAGTAGTAGACGAGTTCGATCAGTTGTTTTATCAGGTTCATTTCAGCCCCGCCGCTTCTATCGCCGCCCCAGCCTGGACGGTAGACTGCGCCAGCCCCGGAAGTATCGTCTGGAGCAGCCCCACGTTGGTGCTGACATCATGGGCAAGCAGCGTTCCATCCGACCCGTAGCGGTCCAGCACCACAAACTGCGATCCTGCTTTGTTTTGAACGCTGGCTGCGACGTAAGTGATTTGCTTCCCCTGCACTACTTCCACTTGACGCATTGTGGCCATAGTTGCGGCACAGCCGGTCAAAAACAGCGCGATTACGGTAAGACAGATCAGCTTCGGATTACCTAATCGCATTCGATCCTCCCTTTCTGCGTGAGCCTCCATATCAGCCACGTCCAGAAGCCATCCTTCAGAATGCCCGGCGGCTTCGCCAACTCTTTTTGTCTTACTTCCTGCTCTTTTACATCCTCTTCGCTCATTGGAACCTCACCGGGTTGTGGTCGCCGGCTTCGCCGCAGCAATGACAGCCTGCACAGCGCCCACTGTTTGATTGATCCCGTCGATGGCCGCCTGCACATTGGCCTGCGCAGTATTTACGTCACCTCCGGTCTTAGCGGCGGTATTAAGCCCCGCCAGAGCGGCCGTCGCCACAGTAAGCGCAGCCTTGGCGTCTATCACCACCTTCGAACTCGATCCGAGCAAAGTGGACGCTTCACTGATAACTGCCGGGGCCTCGGCCACCGCCCCGCCTATCCATTGATTCGCCCAGGCCACGAACTCGGTGATGTCAGTCTGCGCGGTCGAACTCCATACGCCAAAGGACGCGCAGCCGCCACAGCAAAAAAGACAAACAAGAATGATTGCGATTTTCTTTCTCATGGCTTTCCTTTCCTCCGGATTCAGGCTTGCGGGACAGCCCGATTGCGACGACAGGGTTGGACACGCCCATCAGGGTCGAGCCGGCCCGCGGCCGATTCTAAGAACCGTCCTCAACCAGCTCGACCTCGTAATCATAGGCCCCGTTGCTGGTCAGGGTTGCGCCATTAAGCGATACGCCGATAAAATCACCGGTCCCTGACAGGATCAGGGGCGGCTTGTTCGCAGTCGCAAGGTCCCAATTTACAGTGGCCACGTTCCCGGCACTCGCGACGAGATAAAATTGCTGGCTCCCAAGCACCACGGCACCGGCAGGCGCGCCCGATGCCTGCGTGTAGTGGTAGACCGCGCAGCTCGCCGCCGTTGTATTTCGGCTGTCATAGGGCTGCGGGGTATCCGCCGCCTTCGTCCCGGTTCCAATGGCTCCATGACGTTGCAACTGGAGGCTGTAGACGCCCGCAGTCGCGCCATCGATCGTCACCAGGATGCGCTTGATGCGCACTGTCCTGGCGGCCGATCCCTGGATGTAAAACAGGTCATTGGCCGTCGAATAGGCCGTAAGGTGTGTGTTTGCCACCCGATAGGCCGCCTGGCCGTTCGCACCGAGCAGCGGCTCGGTCGTCATGACAGGTCTGCCGTCAACGGTCAAAAGAAGCGGACAGGTCTGTCCATCCGAAAGCGACGGAGAAGACGTGCTGAAAATTCCCTGCATCAATCCGGGCGGGACGACATTTGACTGAAAATTGACCGGGAAGCCGATCGCGTAGGCCATGGTTGCCATAAGCGCCAGCGCCCCGATGAAAAGTCCGAATATCTTGAGCTTTTTCATCGCCGGTTTCTCCTTATGACATCGGAACATCGCTCGCCGCGATGCCCGATTTTACATTCTGCGGGCTTGCGCCAATGGTCTCGACGCCCCCGGTAAGTTCGGTTATGACATCGGGCATTTCGCCCACTTCGATGCCGTGATCCTTAACCGCCTTTCTGGCGGCCGCATCCAGAGGCTTCATGTGCGGCCCAGGGACCGCGGAATCATCCACTTCCACCGTTTCTCCCTCATCCCAGAGCCGGTTGTTGATGAAGGATTTTGCCAAAAGTTTGTACCTGGCCATCGCTCACTCCGTTCGCGCGGGTACGGGGTTATGGGTTCGAGGTTATGGGTTTTTACCTATTACCCCTCACCCATTACCTCGCACCTGGTCTGTCTACAGATACTGGTTCGAATAGCCGCTCTTGTAGCCGAAAAGCGGACCTAACGCCGAGCGGTCGAGAACTATCGCCGCGATCACGGCCCCTGCGGTAAATGCGGCCGTGCCGACCGTATAGAGGATGCGCATATATTTCTGAACGCCGGCCGGAATTTTGATACGCAATAACTCTGTGCCTGCCGTAAGCCCGGAAGCCGCCAGCACGGGCGTCATCGCCAGGTCGGTCCAGGAGCCGGGGGAACCGCTGCTGTCTGGGGCAGTCTGGAACCGCACCTGGAGCGTAGGGCTGGAACCTGTGGAAAATGTCGTTGCGATGCCCACATACAGCTCCAGGGCGGGATCGCCGCCGATGCCGACATCGCGCCCCAGTCCCGAAGCCGAGGAGGCGAGCTGGCTGACATCGATCACGTTGGCGCTGGGCTGATCGCCCACTCCGGCGCCAACAGTCCAGGCTGAATAGGGTGTCGGAGTCACGGCGCCAGCAGCAGACACGGCGCCGTCAAAAAGTAAAAGTCCGTCCATTATCATCTTTCAGTCTCCTGTGGTCAGTGGCCGGTTGTCAGGAAAAGGCTTTTCTGAAGACCGGCCACCGGCGTCTGTCCACTGTTGTTAAACTACCCGGGCCTCGGTGTTGAGCAACTGATCGCAGGTCCTTACCGGAATGCCACGGAAGGTCGTGACGGGTTTGCCGTCGAATTCATCCATCCGGAGCAGCACGTTTTGCTTGTTCAGGGCCTGAATGTCGAGCCAGGTGGAAATGGCGCGGTTGCAGTAGAATCCCGCCTGTCCGAGCGTGAGTCTCGGGGCGTCGGTAGTCTGTACGTTTCCCGCCCGCGCGGGCTGTGTGGGAAGCCGGTGGATCGCGCGAATCATGAGGTTGATGAGATTTGGCGGAGTCCCGCCGGAAAGCGTCGTGACATCGATGTTGGCGATCCGGACGGCGTATCTCCAGTCTTTTACGACAAGTCCCGCGTCCCACTTGTAATGTGTCCGCCAGGCGTAGTAGGGGTTCTGATTCAAATCATAGACCGGGGTTTTCCCCATATCTTCCTGCCTAAAGCCGGCCTTGCTGCCTTTGGGGAAAATGCCGTGAACGGACATCGGCCCCCAGTGGACGAGCCAGACCGAAGTGTTGGTGCCGCCTGTTCCGCCCGCGTCGATCACGTTGTTTGCGGTCTGCGCCGTCGCGGTGGAAACGCTGGGGTATCTGGGCGCCAATCCCATGAAGGCCGCCGGCGTCGCCGTGATGTTATTGTAGAAAATGGTTCCGACTATTTTAAATTAGTCGAACTATCTTTCGAAGCCTTGCCAGAAGCCATTCCCGGCCCTGAGTCGAGGCTTTTTGAGTTTGAAGCAGTGAAAGAGTAGGCCATGCTGGACTTGTTGAGAAAAGTGGATGATCCCAATCAGCGGCATCGTATCGAAGAAGGCATCAGCAGGGTGATGTCGGACCGTCGAGCCGTGGCCCTTAGGAAGATCAAAGGTCAAGAAGGCAAGTGGCGTTTGAAGGTCGGCTGCTGGCGGGTCATTTTGGAGGTTCAAGAAGATAAAAGTTTGGCGGTGCTTGACGTCGGTCATCGCCGCGAAATCTACAGGCACGGAGGGGCACGCTTATGAAACGTGAGAGGAGAAAAACCGTGTTCACCCCGCTTGAGGCAATCCGCAGGCATTGCACCCAGTGCGTAGGCGGCAGCCCTTTTGAGGTAAAAAACTGCGACGGAGATCACTGTCTTAACGGCGGGTCCGCCGATAACGGAGTTTGCTGGTTTTATAATTTCCGCCTGGGCCGGGGGCGGCCTTCGGTCAAGACAATCCGAAAAGTGTGCCTCTGGTGCCAGGGCGGAAGCCCGGACCTGGTTCGCGAGTGTGTCGAGGGAACGGCCCACTCTGGCGTTGAGGCCTGCCCTTTGTATTGCTACCGCATGGGCCGGAATCCGAGCAGGGCAGGAATGGGCGGAAAATTCCCCGGAAAACAGGCCGTGAGTCCAGGTTTTGCGGCCTAGAACAAGAGATCGGGACCTGGGTTATATAACCCTTAGCAGAAAGGAAAACAGTGCCATGAATCGAGGCGAATTTAACTTAAAAATGGGTCACGTGGTTGACCGCATGATTGCGGCCACCTCCAGGATCGAAAAAGGAATTCGGCGGGGGAGGCTCGCCGGAAAAGATGCGACCCTGCTGAACCTCTACGAGAAACTCGTTACGGTGCTTCGGGGAGAGCTGATCCCCGAAGTCGAGGATCTCATAGGCCGAAAGCGGGCTACCAGCGATGCTTTTAGCCTTCCGCTGTCGGACACGCTCAAATGGGACCTGATTGAATTCCTGAAAAGTGTCATCAGCAAAATTGACAATCCCGAAGCCCGCAAACAGTCAATTGCCGAATTCCGGGAATTGCTGGCCGGACTGGGCTGGGAGGAGGACGCGGGCATCGGCCCCGAGAAGGCCCTTGATGCGAGGCCCGCTCAAGGCTCATCGAGCCCTTACAGCCCGGATTATGACAAGGCGGCTGACAAGCTCAGCGCCTCATTCGGGCAGACGCTCGGCAAGTATTTCCGCAAACCGCCCCGACACATATCCCGTGGTGGTTTTGGGACCCAGTAATGATTCACGCGCCCGGCGGGGTACCGTCCTCTCACCCCTAAAGCCTAGACCCCCGACAGGCACGCCGGGCGCTCTCCCCCTCGGGGGGATAGATAGTCAAACAGTTTGGGGGATAGGGTAGCGCACCCGAAAAGCCGCTTCGCCGCCGCACTCCCGGCTGAACGGCCTGCCCCCAATAAAACCTTTGCCAGGAGTGCAACGAGGAGTGCAAGAAAGATGGATGCGAAGACCATTATAGACAGACTTGGAGGGACCTGGACCGGCAGCTCCGGCATGTGCCGGTGCCCAGCTCACGACGACCACAACCCCAGCCTTGGCGTGAAGGATGGCGATTTCGGTAAGGTGCTCGTGCACTGCTTCGCCGGGTGCTCTCAAGAGAGTGTGATTGAGGCATTAATAGTCAAGGGACTCTGGCCGAAATCAGAACAAAAGGCAAACCTTCCACCTGGCATTTACAGTTACTGGAAAGACAAGGACGACCGATACCGCTATGTCAATCATTGGCGATATGAAAACGAAAGCGGGCAAGCGGTAGGTTTCGAGGTAAGGTACGAAGACGATGATGGCAACAAACAGGTCATCCCATTTTTCAGGAAGAAGGATGGCGAGTTCAACCCAGGCTACCCGGACCATTTCGTAAGGCCCGTCTACAACCTCCCTGAGCTTAAGGAGGCTGAAGAAATATGGATTCTTGAAGGGCCGAAATGCTGTGACTGCGCATGGCAGGAATTCGGGTTGACGGCCACGACCAGCCCTGGCGGAAGCGGCGGTGGCGGAAAAGCCGACTGGTCCCCCCTGGCTGGGAAAGAGGTTATCATATGGCCGGATAACGACAAACCGGGCAGCAAGTATGCGGCCGCCGTCCTGCTGATGCTCAAGGGTTTGAACACTCCCCCCGTTTCGATTCAAATGGTTGAAACCGAGAAGTTGGACCTCCCGGAAGGCGGCGACATAGTGGATTGGTTCCAGGCGGAAGGAAACTCCATCGAAGAACTGCCGCTGAAAAAGGTCGACGATGTTATCGACCTTGAGGTGATCGTGCTGGAGGGGGGAGAGCTGCCGCAAATCGTTGACAAGTGTGAAGAGATGCTCCTGAAACGGTTCCCCGATGAAGTTTTCCAGCGCGGGGGGCAGGTAGTGCGAGTCGTCTCAATGGAAGCCGGATTGATCCAACACGGAATCGCACGCAAGCCGGGGGCGCTGCAAATAGTCGAAGTGGAAAATAAGTATCTTACTGAACTTTTTGCTCGAAGCGCAACGTTCTTGAAGTTCGACAAAAAAATCGAAGACCTCAAGCGCGTTGATCCGCCGGTGAGATATGCCGACCACTATCTGGCCCGTGTCGGAGAATGGCGCGTGCCGACTTTGGAAGGGATCATCGAGGCCCCCACTCTCAGGCCGGACGGCACGCCACTTTACAAGCAGGGCTATGATAAAGAGACCGGCCTTTACGTAAACACGCGCGGACCTATTCTGGACTTGAAAGATATGCCGACCGAAAGTGAGGCATTGCGGAGAGCGGCGAGAAACAGCCTATTGGAGTTAAGAAGGCTCCTGAATGAATTCCCTTTTCTCACCAAAGAGGATGAGTCCGTGGCGCTTGCGGCGATACTGACTGCTTTAATTCGGAAATCCATCAAGACCGCCCCGCTGTTTGGTTTCACCGCCCCGACCCAGGGAACGGGGAAGTCGCTCCTTGCGGATGTGGTTTCGATGATAGCAACGGGGCGTCCGGCTGCGGTGATGTCCCAGGCAAAAGACCAGGCAGAGGAGGAAAAGAGGCTTCTGGCGCTCCTGATGGCAGGCGATCCTGTTCTAGTGATCGACAATATCGAGCGTCCTGTCGAAAGTGATTCGCTCTGTTCGATACTGACCCAAGAAAGGTTTACAGGACGGATTTTGGGCGTCAGCCGCACAGCCACAGTGCCGACCGCCGTCACGTTCATGGCCTCCGGGAACAACCTCGTATTCAAGGGAGACATAACCAGGCGGGCGCTCCTGTGCACGATAGATGCCAAAATCGAAAAGCCTGACGAGCGGAAATTCGACCGCAACCTTCACGAGTATGTCCCGAAGCACAGGGGGAAGCTAATCGGGAGCGCCCTAACAGCACTTATGGCTTACCACAAGGCAGGAAGGCCGGACATGGGACTGACGCCTTACGGGGGTTTCGAGGCATGGTCTGATTGGGTGCGTTCTACGCTTGTGTGGGCGAGATTGGCTGACCCCTGCCTTACGCGGAGGCGAATCGAGGCCGAAGACCCTGTCACCAACAGGTTGGAGCGGTTCAACGATTCATGGTTCGAGGCATTCGAGGATGGATGGGTGACTGTGCAGAAGGTCATAAATGTTTGCTCGAATATTTCCGGGACAGAATACCAGAACCTGCTTGACGTGCTGCGCGAAATCGCATCCGATGGCAAGAAGGATATTAATCCAACCGTGCTGGGTCGTTTCCTTGGCAAGTACAAAGACCGGATCGTTGGCGATTTAGTGATACAGCGTGACCCGGAGTCGTGGAAAACGAAGAGCCGATGGAGGGTGGCAGCCACCACCGCCAGCAGGCGACTGAGAATCGCAACGAAAAAAGCGGAGACCAATGGGTAATTAGGGTAAATTAGGGTATTTTCAGACAATAGGAATTTTTTTATTGGAGGAATTCAAAATTATATTTTTTTTTCTATTAATGAGAACTACCCTAACTAGCCCTAATTACCCTAATTAGGTCGAGTTTTCTTTTTTCATTTTCACGCCAACTGAAGGCAAAGCTGAAAGGAGCCAAAGTCATGCGGAGGACAATGCTGCTGGAAGTCATAAATGACGGCGAATTCATCGAGAGGTCATGTGGCATGAAAAGGATTTGCAGTGTTAAGCGGCACTTAATTCATTGTCCGTTTCCCTGTTGATTTAGAAGAAAAGGAAGTTTTTTATGGGCGGATCAGGTTCGGGTACCTGGTATAGATGGAACAGGAAGAGGGTGACCAAAGACCTCAGAAGCGTCGATATCAGGAGTGATTTCCGGAATTCATCGCTGCATGGCATCATCGGGTTCGATGACGAAGACGAAAAGAAATTCTTCT
The DNA here is from genome assembly GCA_963805125.1 of uncultured delta proteobacterium. GTDB lineage: Bacteria > Desulfobacterota > Syntrophobacteria > Syntrophobacterales > Syntrophobacteraceae > SbD1. The sequence goes on from CAWDTD010000009.1 coordinate 703,110, forward strand.
GTTGGGAGCAAAACTTCGGCGTTGTGAACCAGATCGTTAGTCTGACATGGACCCCTTGCAACTATGGTGGGAAGCGCCCGTGGTTCCTCTGCCCGGAATGCGGCAGGCGCGTAGCCGTGCTTTACGCGCAAGGAAGGAGCCTGTCATGTCGCCGTTGCTGCAATCTGAACTACCCGTGCCAGAGGCAGGACGAGGCCAACCGTTTACTCAGTAAGGTGCAGAAGATCAGGGGGCGTTTGGGCGCGGACACCGACTGCTCCGCGCCGATCCCGGAGAAGCCGAGGGGGATGCACCGGAAGACCTTCATCCGCCTCGCTTCCCAAGCGGAGGAGACCAACAACAGGGTGCTGATGAGCATCGCGGGATCATTGGGGATTCTGGGGCAGGTTGTTGATTTATTGGAAGATGAGGGATTTTAGACCGACATGACCACCTTTGCCTGACCAGCCTTTGCCCTGCCCAGCCATTACACCAATGGGCATTGAACAGACTGCGCACTTGCGAAGGTTAGCGGATCAAAACGAATCGGGGACTTCACGCAAACCCGGATTCTTCCGTCCATATCAGAAATATGGGCTGACCTGAGATCATTGATCCTGGGCGATCCTGGCGGCTCTGGCGAGCTATTTCTTCTCTAACACTCTCTGCGCCTATCGTGTAAAAAGTACGATGCGGGTTAGAGTTTTCCAAATTGCTTCATCGCAAAATCAATATCGAGCACTGTAAGTACGCCATCCCCGTCAATGTCGCCTGAGTCAAGGCAAGGCGTGCATTGCGCCAGGCATTGATAAACGGTCTTGAGATACTTCTTCTCAACCAGGGGAGGAATGTGATCGACGAAAGAAGGAACGTGATCGACACGGCAACGCTTTCTGTAGAACGAGTAAAGCCCTTCTGTTCCCTTCTCTGAGTTACAGCTCCTACAAGCCCATACTTTGTTGTGTATCGACTGGATCGTGTCGCAGCGAGGGCAATTTTGATTTATCAGTAGTGACCGAGGGACTATGTGCTCATGAGCGAGATGATTCGCCCCGCCACAGTACGCACATGCCTTGCCGGATTCCACAAGCTGCCAGTCTTCATGTTCCACTTCCGACCAGGTCTTCCTCCCGGAAGAGAAATCCCTGAACGTATTCTTGATGAACCCGTAGTGTTTTTTCTTCGCCTCCTCTCCATTGGCGCAGCCGAACGCGCTACAGGCGATGATCTTAGCATACTGATAGTTTATGACATCCCGCAGGGTAATTACGTCACGATCCGGCATAGCTTGTACCTACCTTTCTCAAGTATTGGACACTCGATAAGCGTCTTGACCATTCCTCCTCATTTTGCCCCGTAGCACCTCACTGCCTCGTGTGCGAGTACGGCAGATAGGTGTCATTTTGATCCGGTGGCACGACTTCCCTTTTGGGCGCTTATGTGGCGCGCCGGTCGAACTGTCTCTATTCGTCATAGGACCTGTCATTATTCTTGACCGCCATGTCCCTTGTAGAAAGATTTTTGGAAAATCATTCATTATTTGTTCATTACAGCATTTCCCATGGTGGAACAGGCCTCAGGTAATCCTTTATTGTCTTTAAGGTTATGGAACATGTTGGCACCATAATCTACCCATGACTTTGCCCCCGTGGGGCCATATTTTAGCTGCGCCCTGCTCCAGCAAAAGTCGAAGTCCCGTTGCAGTTTTCTACCAATCTTGACATTGCCGCACTCGGACACAGCCTGGCGAACTTCTCCGTACCACTCGAAAACCTTGATGCAATCAGAGGGTGGGGCTTCCCTATAAGCCGGCCCAATGGCTTCCGCTTTCGTTATAAAGGTGAAGATTCCTAAAGCTAGTACTATAATGATGGCGGACACCATACTTTTCATCTTAGTTCTCCCTTCATTGTGGTTGTGCCATCGGCTTTTACGACGACTTGTCCCTGGCTTCACGAAAGCCATTCTCCCTTTTTCATAAGTCAATTATTACATGGTTGTCGCCCTGGTAATTCTCTGATTTCCATAGGACTAATCATTTTATATATGCTTCTGCCTTGTTCACGTTCCCTCTGTTTATAATTATCATTTATATAATGAACGATGACAGAATTCCAGGAAGGAATCAAGGCTCGGACCCTTATCTTAACAGTGCTGTTTTTCGTTTTAGGGGGAACATCAACAATATCGGAGTGCTTTGTCCCACAAGAAATTATGCCACCACCTGTTTCAGGAGATGACTTGTCGGTAAAGTAAAAGCCTATTGATTTCCAACTTTGCAGGATCGAGCGGTTTGCGCAGATTACCAATTCGTCCAGAGACCCCCCACCTGTTGCCGAAAGGTACTTTGCCTCAATGGTGAACTTACTGATGTTGAACTGTTTTACCATGCCTGGTTTAATATCAATGGTAACCGGCGCTCCCATAGGAGAGTTTACGGTGAGGGTCTCTCCTATTGCGCCAGTGAAGAGACCAAAGGACAGGAGCAATACTGCCGCAAAAATGATTTCTTTTTTCATGTAGTGCCTCCTTTTTAAATAACTTGTGGCGCCACCAGGCCCTCATCTTGCTCCACACTGACGCGACTTTAGTTTCCCCTTTCTTCGACCTGATTCTCCCTGCTCCTCAATTGCTCGATGATTTCCGCCGCTGTGGCTTTTCTCCGTGGATGTTCCTGTCTTGCGGGGTAAAGGTTGCTTGGGGGCGCTTTAGGACCAGTGTTCTCATTTCCTAGAGGCCAGTCATTAATGCCCTGACGGTTTTTTGCTTCTGCCAATATTCCCATTACACCGTGTATGGCGTTGCTTAGAGTCTGATACTTTTTTGTATCAAGGGCAAATGTCTCATTTGTCTGCTGGGTTGCTATAGTGGACCCATTCTTATCAATGAAAATAATTTCTTTCAAGGAAACCATTTTTGTCTTTTGATCTAGGATGACATTAAGAACCTGATATTTGACCAGGTCGGGGTTGCATATCACGCCTGCCGATACAATGATTGATCCGTTCTCTATACCACGTTTGAGAGAATTGATAACACCCTGTCGCATGACCTCGTTGAAGCCTTCGTACAGAAGGACACAAAAATTCCCATTTCGTGAATATGCACCAGTGAGATTCGATTTAACCATGTCTTCGGGGATGTAATAGTTACATTTCTCATTGGAATAGACCGGTATCAACCTGGTGGAATTGGCCCCCTTTTGTCCCGGTGCATCTCCACTGCTTGGGGCTCGGCTGCGGGGCGGTTGAAACCGCTCTGTCCGCTTGGCCCCTTGGCTGAACGACTTCCACTTTTGCAGGGCTTGAGACGCTTTTAGGAGCTGGCTGAATCGAATTATTGCTTTTGTTGTTGCCGGAGCTGGTGAGCCAGATACCAATAACGATCAGCCCGATGAACCCCAGCAGGATTCGAACGGATGCGGGTATTCTTCTCCAGAGGGCCTCCCATTCCGGAGGCTCTGCACGGCTTGAGATTGCTTCCGGACTAGCACTGCCAGGCTTGTGTTCGAAGACATTGCCGCACCGGAGACAGATGAAAGAGGAATCCCAACGGGCCTTAGCTGGCGCGTACACCGTCCAACCATGCCAAAGTACACCTGCGGCAAGAAAGATACCGCTAACGGCAACTATCCAAGATCGAAGCGGTTGGTCCACCGAAAAGCTCATAAGAATTATGAAGACCCATATGATCCCTGGTCCCTTAATGCTGCACGGTTCTGGGGGTGATACACGCTTTGACAATGCCGTTTGGGATATTCCTTGAGATGTTCCATGCGAGGTTCCATGAGTCTTTCCGCGACCGATACCGAGTATAGGTGTCACGTTGCCCCTGGAAATGCCGATCCCTACGCCTCCGCCAGATGACTTCGAGTTCATCGTGGAGTCGAAAGTAGAGTTCAGGATAGCAAGCCCACTTTCATAGGCCATCGGCAGGCGTTGCACATTCTCGCTTTGGCATACGGGACATTGAAAAATCATCGGTTTCACGATTTTCGCCTGCTTCGGGATTGCTTCCGGACTTACGCTGTCAGTGAGAGGCATATCCGGAATACCGCCTATTGACTCCGTGGTAGGGTTCGGTTCGTTTTGCAGCGGTGAGGCTTGGCGTGGCATACCACACTTAGGGCAGGCTGTGGCTTGGTCGGATATTATCGTTTTGCATTCCGGGCATTCTATAAGTGCCATTTTCTAGCCCCTCCTTCCGCCTCATTATAACGTCGAGTAGAAGCACCGGCAGTCCCAACACAGGGGTAAAAGTGGTGCCTTGCTAATGCTGTACACTTTATTGCGCTTTGATCGGCATTCCTGACAGGTTCTGGCATCTTCAGCAGTACCTATTCTTATTCTGCTATAACCCAACCGCTTATAATCATTCAATTCAGCGATGGCTCTTGCTCTACCGATAATGAATTGAATATATATGTCATAAATCTCACCATGGCTCTCAATCTCATTCTCTTTCACATATTTCTCTAATGAAACAGGTAACTTTAATGCCTTAAACTCAATATGTATTGACCTCAAATAATTAGAAATATCTTCTGTGCATGTTGAATAGCCGCGTGATGAATGATGAATGGCGCGTGCAGCAACAAATGAAGACATGTCCAGGCGAATTTCTTCATTCAAGCCAAATCCCTCAAATCCATGTTTCATCAGAAACTCAATGGTTTCAACAAATGTATCTTCGGTTCCGCAGTGTTCGTTTTTATTCGGACATAATTTCCTCTTTAATTCATTGTAAGAGCCTTTTCTAATAAAAAGAACAGTTCTGTTATATTCCTGCTGAGCCTTCATTTCTTCTTCACGTAATAATTTGACTGCTTTTGGAGTAAAGGTCCAGTAAGATTGTGTAAAATAGCTTGAACAATCAGCCTCACAAATATTTTCAAAGATTCTGTTTACCATTTCATCCTTCTTACCATTTACTGATAACCCATGTTTTTTTAGGAAGTCTTTGAGAATAGGAATAGTTGCTTTTCTCACATTGAATTTATAATCAGCAAAGGTCAGATAGTTATTAGTGCATAGCTTATTGATTATTTTGGAGCGGTCAATCTTATTGAAGGCGCACCACCATCCTAATACGGTAGGATCATTGGCTCGCTTGCCTTCAAGCAACGTCAAAAACTCAATTTCGACATTGCTGAGTTGTTGATTCGAGTGGCAAGTTTTGCCAACAAATACTTCAGTTGACTTGTTTGGCCGATTATTCGATGGACTACTGATAAAAGCGAAAAGTCTTTTGAAAAAGACTTTCATGGCTCCATCATCCCTGTCGTTATCTTCCTGGGGCGTAGATTATGGTCTCATAGAAAGGCATTTGAACTCCCTTCCAACCGCGAAACCGGCATGAGCAAGGGCAGCGAATCCGACCAGCACAGCCACAAAAAGCAGGAATTTGAATCTTGTCATTCGCCCTCCTCGATCAGGCGGGCATCAAGATGGAGGGGCAAAGCAGGTCAAACTTGGTGCAAAGTTATACTACAGCAACATTCCGGTTTCGCAAGAAATTTTTCGGGCAGCGGCCCAATTTGATGGGTCTGAAATGGATATCGGATATGGGTCGAGCGGAGAGAGTCGATTGTAGAGCATCCTGCCGCTTCCTGGCGGCGGTTTTTCTGATCCTCCATGCACACCATGCGATTTTCCCCGGCCTGGATGCCCGTCCCCTGCCACAAGATTTATTTAAATATTTAAAAAAAAGTAAATACTTTTCTTGACAAGTTCCTTTAAGTATTATATATAATAGCCATATCACAGAAAGGAGAAGGACGATGAAAGAGAGCAAAACGCGGATTCCAAGTTTCGGATACCTTCGAGTTTCCGGCAAGTCTCAGGTCGAGGGCTACGGCTTCGACCGACAGGAAGAGGCCATCAGGAACTTCGCCGAAAAAGCGGGCTATGAGATCGTCAACCTCTTCAAGGAGGAAGGGGTATCGGGAACCAAAGACGAAGCTGACCGGCCAGCTTTCCAGGAGATGATAGCTGAAATCCTGCGGGATGGAGTCAAGACCATCATCATCGAGGGGATGGACCGGCTGGCCAGGGAATACCGCATCCAGGAAACCCTTTTGATCTACCTCGCCTCGAAGGGCATCACGCTGATCTGCGCGAGGACTGAAGAGAACGTCACGGACGCCGTCCAGTCTGACCCGATGAAAAAGGCACTGATCCAGATTCAGGGAATCTTTGCCGAACTCGAAAAGAACCTTTTAGTCAAGAAGCTGCGGAACGCCCGCGACAAGGCGAGGGAGAAGGGAAAATGCGAGGGCAGGCCGAGCTATAAGGACGCGGCCCCTGATGTGATCGAGGCGATCAGGCGGCTGAGACGAAAACCAAGGACCGGCAGGCGAATGACTTACGTGCAGGTCGCCGATGAGCTGAACCGGCTGGGGTTCAAGAGACTCTCCGATAAAGGTAAGGGTAAGCCCTTCACCGGCCAGACCGTGCAAAACATTCTTTTCAGCTTATAGACTGGGAAGGTTCTCCCAATTTCATGAACTCCATAAACACCAGAGCCCTCAAGCTTTCGGGAATAAGATCGGAATTAAACCACAATAAAAAAAGGGGACGGGCAAAAATTTCCTATTGACTTTTGATTTATTTTATTTTATATTACTTTAGATAGCTTTATGAGGCTGTGATGGACACGGCCCGGAGAATGAGGGGTGCTTTGATGCGATACCTTAACGAGAAGCAAGTGGCGGAGATGACCGGGATTTCATTGCCTACGCTGCGCCAGGACCGTTCCAATCGGCAGCGCCTGCCTTTTGTGAAATTCGGGAAGTCCGTCCGCTACAGCGAGGATGATGTCCGGGCATTCATGGAGGGCCACAAGATCGAAACGGCACATTTGACCGATGCGGAAAAGGCCGCGTTTTCGCGCCGGCTGGAACACGCAAAAGCCACGCTCAACGCACTGAGATCGCACGGTGCGGCCAAACGCCAAGAGGTCTACTCACTTGTGAAAGAGGCGATAAACCTGGTGGAGACTTTGGTTCCAGGGCTGGCAAAAAAGGTCCCGGAGCTGGAGGAGATGATGAGGCTACTGGACGAGGAAGCTGGGCAGGAGTCTAAATCATGACGCCGACAACAGGGAAACCGAGAACGGCAGGCTATATCCGCGTCAGCACTCAGAGTCAAGCTGAGGAAGGGGAAAGCCTGAGCACCCAGAGGAAGCATATCGAAGCGCACGCGGTATCAAAGGGTCGGGAACTGGTCAAGGTCTATGAAGATGCGGGAGTTTCCGGCAGCAAAGCAGCGAATAGGCCGGGACTCAACCAACTGATGAATGATTGCAGGACGGGTTTTTACCAGCAGGTGATTATCACGAAGCTATCCAGGCTCGCCCGGAACACCCGCGATTTCCTTAGCATTCGTGATGAGCTAAAGACGTGCGGGACAAATATCGTTAGCATCACGGAAAACATCGAGCCTACTACCAAAATGGGCAGGATGATGCAAGAATTCCTTGCCATGATCGCGGACTGGGAGCGGGAAGTGATCCGGGAACAGATGTCTGAAAATAAGATGGCGAGATGGGCGGACCATCGGACTTTTGTGGGACGGGTGCCTTTTGGCTACCGGTGGGATAAGGAGACCAAACAGCTTGAAGTTGACGAGCATGAAGAAGGAGTCTACAAGCGCATAGTATCAATGTATGTCGATGAGGGGCATAGTACAGAAGACATAGCGATCCAGCTAAAAAAAGAAGGCATAAAATGTAAGAAGGCCCCATTCAGTTATGCATCTATTCTTTATCTGCTCAAGAACCCTTGCTACTACGGCCATTATCCCGTCAATTCCAGAATCTTTAAGGATGGCAAAAATGGCGCTGGCACGAAGCGTACCAAGGAGCTTAAGCCCGCTGACCAGCACATCCTGTTCCCGATCCCGCCCATTATCACCAAAGCCAAGTGGGATGAGATTCAAGAAAAGACTGAATCAAACAAGATCAAAGGGAAGCGGGCCAACCCTCTGACAGCGAGTTTTTGGCTTCGGGATGTTCTCCGTTGTGAACATTGCGGGGCACGGATGCGCACTGTAGCAGGCCGGGAGCGAAAGGACGGCTCTGCGCCTCGGTACTACTGCTGTTATTGGGCTGGAATGAGTGAAAAGAAACTTCAGTCGAATGGCAAGGAGCGGTGCCACCTCCCTTATGTCACTGCTGATGGCCTGGAAGAAGCTGTTTGGTCGCGGTTATTGTCCAAATTACGACTTCCGTTTTACAGGAGGGAGACTATAGACCCCCTCGCGACTTCCAACCAATACGAAGCACAGATAAGAAGTCTGGAAACCGAAATCAGGGCGCTGGAGATTGAGGAAAAGCAAATCCAGACAGCTTGCGATAGGCTTTGGGACTCCTTCAAGAATCCAGATTTTGACAGTGCCAAGGTCGCCGCGAAACTTAAGGATAATGAGCGGGAAAAACTTGCCATCGACGGGCGGGTTGCGGAAGCCAAAGAGCGACTCGACAACCTCCGGCAGGCCAAGGAAAATGACAGGGAGTATGCCGAGTTCATCCGGGACAAAGGGGCCGCTATCGACCGGATGCTGAAGGAAATGGAACGGCTTGACCCAGCCGACAAGAAGCGGGTCATCGAAAGCCTGCTTCAAGGGCCATTGACCATTTCGTGGGACCCAATAAAGTCGGAAGAGGACAAGCTGACCGGTTTCCACGTTGAACCCCGGCGCGAGTCCGTTACGGATTACGACCCCCCGCCCGTAATGAGCGAAAGACAGCGAGCCGCTGTAGAGCTGAACTTGGGCCGCATCTGGTCCAGGAAGCAGCCGGTTCCCCAGCAGCGGGAGATATACTTCGCGGCAGATTTCAGGTTCAACAGAGCGATTTTTCAGTGGCTCTTCGATCAAGGGAAAATTTCTCCAATCTCAAACCCGGAGAAAGACCCGCCAACGGGAGGCGGAATCGGAAAGAAAAATAGCAAGAAAATCAATAAGAAGCAGGTTAGTCGATCAGTTATAAATGGTCCCCGCCATCTGCTGGTTCATGCCTTCAAGAAACGCGAGTTCTTCGGAGAGTCTGAAGGCGCGGTCGTTTCCGGCCAGGGCCACCAGGTCCACGTCGATGTCCGAGTAGGTCTCGAGGATGCCGCAGGTTTCGGTGATCTGGGCAGTTGTGGATTTGCCACGGGGTACGCCCTGGTTCAACAGGCGCCAGTAGGCCTGGGGAAGGCCGGTGCGGATTGTGGTCTTATGCCCGGTGGGAAGGTTTCCTTCCATCCAGAGCATATCGTCTAAAATTTCGTTGGTCTGGGAGAGCAGGTTTACGATTTCGGCGATTTTGCCGTCGTCGTCAACCCGTTTCGCCCAGTCCATAAGTGTCAGTGCTGCGGGTCCTATAGTTCCCATACCTCACTCCGTTCGCCGTGATTCGTGACCCGTGATTCGTGAGTGGTTTTTTCTATTCACGATTCACGATTCACCGTTCACGATTCAGTCATCGTCGGATACATTTTCGCGAGAAGATCGCCCTGTTTATCCACTGCCGTCGGTTTGCCCGATATCGGCCCCGGTTCTGCAAGCAACCTTCCGATTTTGACAAAAAACTTCACCAGTGCGGGGTTGTTCCCGGCCCCCGTAACGTTCAGGGCCTCCCGCAATGCCTGTGCTTCTTCGGCGGATCCCACGAACGGGTTGCCCTCGCCCGGCACAAAGACCTGCGCGGCATCCTTGATGCTCTGCTCGAACTTTGTGCCCCCGATTTCGGGGTCGGCCTTGACTTCCGCCTGCCACTTCCGTTGAGTCTCCGTCCAGACCTTGAACGGCGCCTCAAGCCGCTCCTTTAGCTTTTGGCCTCCGAACTCCAGGACTTTCTGGGCCTGCTCCTGCGTTAAGTCCTGCTCTTTGGCGAAGGACTTAAATTCGGTGAGGCCGCTTTCGTCCAGTTGGACGCCTTCGGGGAGCGTGAAATCCGTATAGCTTTCCGGAGATCGAGGCTCGGGCTTTTGCTCGCCTTCATCCGGAGGTTTCTCGCCCTCGGCCGTCGCTGCCCGGGCTTTTTCACCCTCGGCCTGCGCCGACTCCATCGGGGGCGAAGGGCCTTCTTCGGGCTCTGCCTCCTTTTGGGCGCCGGCTTCCTGATGCCCGGTCGATTCCCCGGTCTTTGTCTCCGTCTGTGCGGCAGCAGTTAAATCTGCCCGTTTACTTAGTCCTGCGCCAACCGCCGGCCCTGCCCCGGGATCGACGCCTGTTCGCTCCTTCGGGGTAGGATTGGGGACCACATCTGCGCCCGGCAAGGGCCCGGGAGGGATTTTGCCCACAGTTCCGGTCCCGGTTTCCAATGCCTCGGTTGAGGCCGTATCACTGCTCCGAGTCTTTTCAGCCATAACTTGCCTTCCCATCAGTTCGTTGCTCGTTGCTGCAGCCCTGGCCCCGCATCAGGCGCACGCGCTCACGCGCCTTGAAGAGCAGCCGATAAAATTCACCGGCGACCGGGTCCTCCATCATTTCGGCAGTGATCGGGGTTTGAGGCTCACAGTCGCCTGCGACCGCACGCCGGCGGGCTTCCCGCAGCGCATTGGCGAAATCCCCCCCGGCCCCCTCCCGGCTTAACGGCTGCCGGGACAGGTTTGGCAAAGCGGGGAAAAAGCCGCCGGCAGAGCCCTTTCTGGCATGCTCGAGGACCTCGACTCGTGTCTCATATGATTTTGCCATCTCACATGCCGACTATTTCGAGTTTTGTTCAAGCGCGCGGATACGCGGTTCCAACTCGGCCACTTCAAGCGACTTGCGAAAAACTTCCGCTAAATCGATCAGGGTCCTGGCCTCCGAAGGGGTGATTCCTCCTTCGCGAAGCTTTGCCGCTACAGCCGCAAAGAGGTCCGGGATATCGGCAACGGCCCGGATCTGCGGGAGGTCGATCTCGATCGGCGCGTCTTTTTTCGGAGGAACGAGGCGTTCGAGGCAAATTCGAAGGCAGCTCAGATCGCCCTCGAGGGCCAGTTCGACCACCTTCCTGACGAGAGCTTCGGCCTCGCCGTCGAAGAGGTGTTGTGCGATGACCGTGGTCCTGTTTCGGGTCCCTTTGGGCTTGCCTGCGGGGTTTCCCGATTGCCCTTTTTGGAACCGGCCACCCTGCAAATTCAGGCCGGATTCAGGTGACATGCTTAAAACCTCCAGCAGTGGCCGGTGAACAGTGGATAGTGAAAAGCGCAAAATTCTTAAATCCCACGACCACTTGATTTCGCTCCAAGATGGAACTCCCACCTGCAAATACAGGCTAAATGCAGGTGCCGATCCCGACTTGGCAGTAGTGTTGGCTAAGGTTTTACCACGCGGGGATTTTGGTCTGCAAAACGGCAACCAGAAGCGGCAACCAGAAGCGGCAACCAGAAGCGGCAACCAGAAGCGGCAACCAGAAGCGGCAATAGAAGCGGCAAAATGCAGAAAAATGCAAAAAAAAGTAGAAAAAAGCAGGTGAGTGGGGGAATGGGGTTATTTACGGACTGAAGGAGACTTGAGTTGTTGCGCATCGCCAAATAATTCAACGGTCCCCTCGCCCGGGGTCTTGAATCGGATTCGGACATGACCGGAGAAGCCATCCAGGACGCTGATTTTCCCGGCGACATTTTTTATCGTCTTTTCAACCGTGCGATCCCTCTTGACTATACGGTTTTTAATTCCGCAGGTTGCAAAAGCATTTTGCGTCAATGAAGCCAACCGTTGCAGGTCATCCTTTGCCGGCAGACTTGCCGACCCCCTCTGAAATGGGGTCAGCACCGCTATTGGCTCGCCGGTAAGCATTTCCTCCCAAACCCCGGGATTATGAGCTGTTAAGGAACCGTGATGAGGTACCTTAAATATTGATGCTCTGCCGTCCTGCGGAGAATGCGAGTTTACAATGACGGACCAACCGGTTTTAGGATCGCCGCTCTCTTCAAGATCAGCTCCCAAAAGGACCGAAAAATTTCCAACTCTTAGCCAAAGTACGACCGCAGCGCGGTTAGGAGTGATTGGAGGCACCCAGCGTTTTGGGTCACTAACTTTCGGGATTAACTTTGCGAACTCGAGTTTTGACGCAAGGACTGCAGAATCGGAGGGTGACAGGGAAACCATCTCGCATCTGAGGGGTGCGTTTCCAAAAGTTTCCATGAAACCATCCCAAATACGACGGCTTTGAATCGCAAAAACGGGGATGTGGTGCTGGATACCATTTTTCTTTCGGTCCCGCAGTATTGAGAGCACTTTATGAAATTCATCAAGCCCGGAGCTGTCGATCATAGTTGCGGTTCCGAAGCACTCAATGAGCTGGTTAAATTCATCAAATCTCAGCGCATTGGACAGGACAAGCTGAGCAGAGCTACAGGCATGTAAGAGTTTCCCGAATCCACGAATGTGATCGTCATGCCAATGAGTAGCGATGATTTGCCTCACCGAGGCGGAAGGATCGATATTCAGCTTCTCGAAATAGGCCAGGGCAACTGGTTCTCTAGTAAATATATCAATGCAGGAGTCAACGATGAACCAATTGTCATGCCCTAAGTGAACGACTATGCATTCGCCATAGCCAGGACCAAATATCGAGATTTCAAGTTCATGAGGTTTTGGTGGAAGATTCAGGTTCCCCCCACCCGAGAAAATCTCTAACTTCGGCTGCTCTTCTTTGGGCATCTTCGATTTCTCTTTTTGTCCAGGCAGGGAGCCTTCTAAATCGGATTATCGAATCTCTTGTCCTCTGACCACCGGCTGAGTCATGATATCCAATGTTCCAGTAAAAAACCGCTCCAACTTGGAACAGAGGCTTGTCCCCAGGAGAAATCTCTTCGATTAAGAACTCTGCTTCCTCATCCGGATCGTCGCAAGATAAGCTTACGAGCCTGGCAAAGAATGAATCGTCTGTGATTTTAGTAACCACCCCTTCCCATTTATGAAGCGATATGAATTTGTCTCGGAGGCTAACAGTCCGGCGCATGAAAATTGGAGAGATACCTGGTGTTAGAAACGGACCTGTTCCGATGCGCTCTTGGCTATAGGATGTCACCGCCCTTTCGGAGCCAGGCAAAGTGAGGTACGATAACACTTGAGCTTTCGGCATATCACGGAGCTTCGCCAAAAACTCACCCTTCAATTCCTGGTGCTCTGCAAGTGAAGAGACATCCATAGTTAAATCCACTGCTACTTCGCTAGTCATGGCGTGCTCTTCTCCAACAGCTTTTGTATGATCATACCAGACCGTCTGTATGATTCTACCCAGCTATTTTCCAAAATTTTGATAATTTCATCGGCGCCAAGTGAAGATTCGGGATGACCCACTTCGAAGTGATCGTTCACCCTAACGAAAATTGCGGGATGGAAACGCACTGACGGCTCAACAGTCACTGCTACATACCCCTTCAAATTATCCGGTCGGCCACCCTGAACAGTCAAAGAGCGCATCCCGGGGTTGACGAGAATTTCCTCCCATATGAGTTTTGGCGCCAGAGTATGGCCTATCGAATGCCACCGTTCATCAGATTCCACCTGAAAATGCGCCTCCAGGTTGATGCCCATCTTTCTTAACGGCGTATGGCGAAGAATCTTAAATGTGCCCAGAACCAAGTCTCTCACCACCTCATCGTAAGGCTCTTGAAGTGTTCCGGCAGAAAACCTCTCACGGGTCACCTCCAAACGTAACCATTCCAACATAAAAACGACCACCTCCGGGTGAATAACCTCAATTTTTGCCTCATCGACTTCAGCCTGGCGAATTAATCCTTCTGCGCCGAACCAAGCCGGCTGGAAGATTTTGGGGTTAAAATCTCCCAGAAGCACAATTTGGTGTACTTGCAGAGATGGTTTGGTAGAGGGCATATCCCATTTCCTTCCGAGTCGAACATCATCCTAAGAACCCTATTGGGCATCGGAAAGTCCAGACAAAACCTTTAGAGAACATTTGCTTTCGCGAGCGGTAAGACGACATCCCGTTAAAAAAGTATCTCATGCCTTACCCAGTTGAGCAAGCCAATTCCTCCCTTCATACTCAGTACACTAAAGCCAAGTATATCACGCGGGGATTTTGGTCTGCAAAACGGCAACCAGAAGCGGCAACCAGAACCGGCAAAATGCAGGGACGGGCGAAAATTTTTCACGCCGGGCGGAAGGCGGAACATGGAGGGCGGAGGGCGGAGGACGGAGGACGGAGTTGTGCTCTCCGTCCTTTGTCCACCGGCGTCTGTCCTCTATACGTCAGGAAACCATGCGAACTCCGCCATTCGTAATTTCTAATTTCTAATTGCCGTATCGAAAATCATGCAGGCAAAAGGCCAAGACCGGCCCTTCCCCGCTTTTTTCGATCCCGGGGGACCGCGCTGCCTCCCGATTTGGGGCAGGCGGGTCTTCCAACCTGCCCCTGAACTTCCTCCTGAATGCGGCAAGGCCGACCATCCCGGAGCCAAGGAGGATCAGGGTGGCCGATTCGGGCACGTTAGTTTCGGAGCCCACCCAGATCGATCCGAGATTCGGGTAGTTCCCGATGTGCGCGGTAGCGTAGAGGTTGCCGAGTGTATCCTCGAAATCGAAGTCGGAAACATATAAAGGCAATTGGGTTTGGCCGTCGGAGCTGTAGAGGCTGATGGTTATAGTATACGAAGATACGTTGCCCGGAATGCCCGTAGCCGGGATCTTTATATCAAGGGCTCCTCTGTAGCCGTCCGGGTATATCCCATTATCGCTGACCGATATGGTGGCGCCGTCGGGGACTGTTAAATTTGGGCTGGCGCCAAGGGCAGGGTTGAAGTCAGATACCTCCGGCCAAGCCGGAGGCCTGAAAAAACTTGGGCCGCTCAAAGCGGCTGTAAGTACTTGTTCGCTTCAAGGACTACCCGCAGAGTGGATGGCTAACTCGCCCGTCATTCCGGCGGCGTTTTTGAGCCGGAATCCAGCGGCTCTCCGGAAGTTACGATACAACAGCTTGACCCGGTTAATTCAAATTGCCAAAAAAACATCCTGACAGACACAGCGAACTCCAAAACCTGGATTCCGGCTCAAAAACGCCGCCGGAATGACGACTCGACTCCCGCAAATGTCAAACTTTGGGAGTCGCCCGGCAGAGCCGGGGGTTTACCCATGATTAAAATATCTACAATATAGCGATCTGCGCCCTCCGGTCAGGGCGAGCTTTCCTCCGTTGCGGGCTCTTTGTCCCGCCCCGCAGCAACGAGGTTGTTTTCGACGGCCATCCGGATGTAGAGTTCCGGGCCGACTCTATCGATATCGCCTATGAGATGGTTTCCAATGTCGCGCCTGCCTTCGTTAAACGCCATGACAAGCGGATCGGTCGAAAACGAAAGACGGAACACGCCGCAGCGGCTCATCAGGTCCCACATCCACATGCGGCCATCCGCATCGGACATGAGCCTCCTTAGCGCAGAGGTCTTTTGCAGATCGCGTGTTTTCTGCGATTTTTTGCGCCGCTCGATCTGTTCGGGGTCGGCGGCGTTGTAAGGGGGCGGCGTTGGTTTTGAGTTGCCGGTTTCAAAATCGGCCATGGCTCGACTCCTTCGCGCGGGTTCGGGGTTATAGGTTCGAGGTTAGAGGTAAGAAAGGGATCGCCCCCTCACCCGCCCTTCCTCTCCCTGGGTGAGGGCGAGGGGAGAGGGGGCCGCCCTCACCCTGCCCTCTCCCGGGGGGAGAGGGAGAAGAGGAAGGGGGTTAGCCCTCACCCTACCCTCTCCCGGGGGGAGAGGGGGAAGAGGAAGGGGGTTAGCCCTCACCCTGCCCTCTCCCGGGGGGAGAGGGGGAAGAGGAAGAAGACATCGGACCCATTACCTATTACCCATAACCCATAACCCCTTACCTGTTTTCTTACCTTTTCCTTCTTGCAATCAATTCAGCATCGTATGATCCCATGCCGAAATCATGCACGAAATGCGCAAGCACGGCCTCGGCGTCAAAGGGCTTGCAGCTATATACATCGGCCTGCATCTCCCGGCGCTGCGGCCAGGTATGAACGGCGATATGGGATTCATAGATCATAACGATACCTGAAACCCCCTCGTCCGATTGCCTGCACCGGGGAATTTTGATTTCCGCAACAACTGCGGGCACGAGAACCGACATGTCAATCCGCCGGGGAAGCCGATTGAGCCACTGCATGAGGGCGCCTGGATCATAGAGAAGCTCGGAGGCGCATTCATAGCCGTCAATAATCAGGTGCATCCCGCGACCGAAGTCGGATACCGGGTTTGGGGCATCGGATCTTTTCTCGATGTGTGGCAATCGTCCATATTGAGTTTTCTCCTTCGAGATTCTTTACGCCGCGCCCTGCCCGCCCTGGAAGCCAAGCATTTTCATCAGCGCATTCTGGCCCCCGCCGACTTCGGTCTCCGAGAGCGTCTTTGCCCCCTGGACGGCGGCCATGGCCATCTGAGCGGCCTGCTGGGTCTGCATCTGCCGCATTCGTTGTTTGCGCAGAGCATCCCTTTTCTCCTGCGCCACAATCAGCTTTTGCGTCACCCCGATCAGGTCCGCGTACTCGCGCACCGCTTCATCGAAATCGACATTGTCAAGAGAATCGGGCCTGGCTGCGGCGAGATTTCCGACGAACGCGACGAGCCGCTCGATCCCGGTTGTGGCGGTTGACTTTTGTGCGTCTGCAAGTGTCGATACGCACTCGATATCGAAAGGCCGCCCGCGGATTTGGGGAGGCGCGGGGGGCACGAGTCCCGCCCGGCACATAATGGCAAAGACCCTCGAGATAAACGGGTTTATGAGTTCGAACTGGCTCCTCTCAAGAAATGGCCCGAGCATGAGCATCTTCTCCTGCTTTCGTTCGATGATCTCGGTTGCGGTGCGCACGGTATCGAGCTGAGAGATCATAAGGAAAAGGTCTGCGAAAAACGCCTGGTTTATCCGCTGCTCGGCCTTGGCGATTTTTTCTTCGGCGCCCCGGATGTCGGGAGGGACCTGGTAAGCGGGCTTAAAACCCGACCCTTGCATATTGGCGACATAGGTCACGCCGCCCGGAAGAAGAGAGGCCGGCTCGTTTTTCATTGAAACGTCGGCCACCATCGGAGGATTTAGCACCTTGTCTATGGCCTGGGCCGTGCGCTTCTCCAACTGCTGGAGCATTTTCGACGACCCGAGGGCCTCCATGCCCGGAGATCTGCCGTAGGAGTCGTTGCCGATGACGTGCCAGCGCGGTGCGCAAAACGGCAACTCATGGTAGCCTCGAAGCTCCAACACCAGGTTTTGGCTCTGACCCCACTCCCAGATAACGGAGCGGTATTTGCGCCCCTTTAACCCCGGAACCTGCGGCGCGCGATCGTCATTGGGTTCGATTGCCTGGGCGACGTTTATCTCTTTGTCGAGCTGCCCGGAAGCCCAGAGCGATTTTACCTGCGGGCTGCCGGCCGCAAGTCCGAACCGCTCGACAACCTGGCCGATGGTGAGCACGTATTCGCGATACAGAGTGTCGATTTGATTTTTGCCTGAGGAGGCGACATAATACTCGCCCGCCGTCAAGGTCTGGCAGCGGATGACGTCGTCGAAGTCCGATTCGATCAGCACACACCCGGTGCCAAAGCAGCCCAGTTCTTCGTAGATAACGTGCAGGGCGTTGTAGGCGTTGCTCTGAGACAAAATCTTCAAGACGCGCTTTCTAACCTCATCCAACCACAGCCGCACGGGGGTGTCGTCCGATACGTCGAGGTCGCGGATAGTGAGCCTGAACCAGGGCCGGGCCGGAGAGGTCAAGCCCGCCATAAGGCCTGCGGCCAGAGTGCGCAAGGCGAAGATCGGGGTCTCGTTGATGATCCTGGAACCTACGGGATCTCCGCGCGTGGCCTGATTGGGCGTCATGAGGTAGCGGCCGCGCCGGGGGAGTATGAAGTCGGAGAGCTGCCTCCAGTGCTGCCAGTAACTCCAGCGGTCGGTGCGAAGACCGACAAGTCTGCGGTCGACGTATTTGCGCAAGTCCTGGATTTTCGCCTGACGTGAGGCGGTGATCGAGATTAAATCACCCATTTGCGTCCTTTAAAATCTACCACAGAGACACAGAGAACACTGAGAAGCCTATATAAAATTCCCATTTTGCATTTCCTCGGTGCCCTCTGCGTCTCTGTGGTGAATGGTCTTTCATCCGCCCAAAAGCGTCTTGCCGCTCGCCGTCGTATTGGCCGGCGTCACGAGCCCCTGCGGTCCCGTTAGAATCGTCTGCGCAGCCCCGTAAGCCATTGCCGCGCGCTGCTGCTGATTGATCCCGGCCTGCTGGACCGCCTGGGAGGCGATTTCCGGAGGCGGAGGGGGGGCCGGCGGAGGCGCCGGCACAGATGGAACCGATCCGAAACACATGTTTTAGAACCTCCGGTTTAAAGCGAATTCAGGAATTGTGGGATTGAGGTATTGGCTTTAATCCCTGAATCCCTGAATCCCTCAATCCTTAAATGCCTAAATCTCTCAATCCCTGAATGCCTCAATCCCTAAATCACTCAATCCCTCAATTTTTCAATTTTTCAATTCGTACCAACAGCATACCACGGCGGGATTTGGTCCTGCAAAACGGCAACCAGAAGCGGCAACCAGAAGCGGCAACCAGAAACGGCAATAGAAGCGGCAAAAAGCAGCGAATAGTGAAGGGAAAAACCTCCATGAACAGACCGAGCCTTGAAAACAGAACGCAGACTCTAAAAGGCTCGGTCGAGGGCAACTCGATCCGGGCTACAGTGCGTATCTGTGATGTGGTGGAAAACACAGTTATCAAGCTACAGGTCGAAGTGGGCGAAGCCTGTTCAAAGTACGCTGACAAACGGGTTCTCAAAAAAGGTGGAGAATCCGGTTAATGCGCTATCTCTCCATCTTATGTACCACTACTTCGTCAGGATTCATCAAAGCTTGCGGGTAACTCCCGCTATGGCATGGGTTACGGACCATCTTTGGACGATGGAGGACGTTGCAAGATTGGCACAATAGGGGTATTGATGCCGACTAACAGCTTTCGAAAAGTAATGTACTCACCATTTCAAGGCAGTCATCAACTACTTCTGGTGGCACTTTGCATTTAACCCGCTTTACCGATTATTTCTAATTCTTAACGAAATAACGCCCTCTCTCGTCGAGCTGGCGGAAGTTTGCGGCTGTGATTGTCCAGGCGCTCGACCTGGCGGGGCGTCAATCCGTTAATCAGGGGTCGGCATGGTACATCGCTCCCAGCCAAGCTTGTGCCTTAACATGTCCTTGGACCGCCAACTTCTTGAACTCTGTATAGGCCTTGGCGTAATCGCCTCTTCGATATGCCGCTTTACCGTCATCAAAACCGGCATATGCGAGGGAAAGCACTGGCAGAAAAACAACGATTACCAAAAAACCTAATCTCCGATACATCTTTTGTCTCCTCAAGCCGAATGCCGAGGATAATTATTATACCACAGTTTGTACCCTATTCTGTAGCTTTTCCAATAGTTGCTCCAACTCTTCTGGTGAAAATCTATCCAAATCCAATTCAGCATCACTTAGATTCTTAAAAACGAGTTTATCTTTTAGGTATTGATATAGCATCAACCTAATATGTTGCGTACATTTCATGGCATATTTAATACGGTCATCTAATGTTCTAGATATTATGACACCCTCTACTTGCGCGTTGTCCACTGCGAGATTCATCTTTACCCAACCCATATAACGAAGTATTTGACCTATAGTTTCATCGCTACTCTGATGTAGCTTCAGTTCAATAACTAGCCATCTACTTTCTTTACGATGCCTAGGAGCCTGTCGGGATAAAAAGTTTTTATAATAGAATTAGGGGTTCGAGTGAACGCATTAAATGACGATTCCTCACTCCATCAGTCTAAACTCAATAATAATTAGCCAACGATAGGAATTCGCGTGTGTAATGTCGGCGGCAATCACCAAGAACGGTTAAGTCACGCACTCATTCTTGATGGCGGCAACGGGTCTCCCCACCTATTAGGGGCCACCATGCCGGTAGAGCTTAAGCAGATTGTTAGAGAGGCACCACATCTGCCACTCAGCAGATACGTTCTCATATCCTCTTAGCGAAAATTGCCGCAGGCCCCTGGCCTGCTTTATTTGGCCAAAGACCGGTTCAACGGTTGATTTCCTCTTGGAGTAAATTTTTTGGCCGCGTTTAGTGGAAAGCTTTCTGATCATCCGCTCCTTGGGCGTCAGGTCGTTTGGAGGCCGTCCTCGAACCGGTGGAAGAACTTCCCCGTGCTTCATCTTTTTTATGGCCATAAACGGGTCGAGCAGGGCATCCTCAAAGAGCATCAGATTGGTTTCGCTAAAGTATCCGGCATCGGTTGTGATTGCCATTCGGTGCGGAATTCCGCCAAGATTTTCTTCCAAGATATCCAGGATGGGTTCAACTTCGTCCAAATCGTTTGCATTCCGGGACAGGCCTGCTGCCACGATCACCTGAAAAGAATCATCAACCATGGCCTGGCCGTTATAGCACTGCTCAAAAGAATTGGTGGAGGTTACCTTCATGATCCGGGAATCGGGATCGGTGAAATTCCTTTGAGCCCTATCGGGTGGCCCGGCTGTGGAGGGCTGACTTGCAGGCGCTTGTTTTTTCCTGGTTTTATTCTCTTCGGCCTCCTGTTTTTCGCAAGCTTCCTGCCTGGCCTCTTCCTCAAGGGCATCCATGGCCTCTTTAATCTTTGCCAGGCGAGTCTCTTTTCTTTGGAGCTCATCAGGCAAATCCCAGCCCTTCTTGCCCTTCCCGTGTTTTTTATCCTCTTCCTTGTCTACAGCCTCGGCACTTTTAAGAAGCTCTTCGATCTCTTTTTCAAGCTCCTCTTTTGTCCTCTTCATCCTGCCGTAGCTCATAGCTTTGTGCTTGGAAGCATTGGCTTTGATCTTTGTTCCGTCAAGAGCCACATGGCCCAGCTTAACAAGCCCTGCTTTCCGGCACAATCTGAGGGCCTGCAGAAAAAGGCCGGCAAGGGCTTTGAGGTGCCGCTTCCTGAAATCGCATATGCAGTCATGATCGGGATGCCGGTTTGCCGCAATCACCCGGAAGGCAACGTCTTCGTAAGTTTTCTTCTCGATTTGGCGGGAACCGGGGACACCAGTGCAGTAAGCGTAGAGAACAAGGGCGGTCATCATCCGGGGTTCATACGGAGGCTGTCCCCGGCCATCGCCCTGGTAGGAGGCATATATTTTTGAGAGGTCAAGCTGCTCGACCACATCCAATATGAAATAGACCGGGTGTCCTTTGGGGAGTCAGTCCAGCAACGATGGCGGGAGCAGCAACATTTGTTTTCGGTCGCAGGATTTGAATGTCTTTTCCATAGTGGGGCCATATTAGCATAAAATGGCTCTTAATGCCATTTCTCCGCCAGGCTCCTAGAGCGATTATGAAGATCTGGCGACAATCTCCGACCAGCCCTTCAGGTTTCCTCCGAATGGAACCGCGGTTGCTACCGAGCCTTGGAAGCGAAAAGGAAAATCTGCTTGGCTGAGTTGAAATTTGAGGGCCGCTGATACGGGAACACCCCAAATACCCGCCAAAAGGCGGAGCAGGCGATGCCCCATGTCCCCTGCGCCCACCGAACATCCATGCAACTCGACACTTCCAAACTTGACGAAAATAGTGCTTAATTTGCGAAGAACCGGCTCGACGCCATAAACATCCATTCTATTATGCGGCGAAACAACGAAAAGATCCTTTCCAACCGGCATGACCTGTATGGTGACTTCGTCCTGTAGAGAAAGGTCATGGGCTACAATTCGCCCATCCTTATCCCTCCAGTCTTTGTGCGAATCCCTGACTGCAATGATTTTCCCAGCCTTATCCTTCATGGTATTGTTATGGTGATCGATGACCACATCACCTTCATGCAACACCTTTCCGTTCTTATCGGGATACCATAGCCTTCTTCCGCCTGTTACATATTGACCTCCGGGACCCCCATGACCGGTAATGCGAAGCATTACCGTTGCCCCTGACTGGGCAACCTGCCCAAGAACCATGCTGACCAGAGCGTTGACCCCCCCGCACAATCCCCCCGCTGCAATCGGGTTTCCCCCTGCGGCAATAATATTACCAACTATTTCCAGCATGGTTTGGCGATCGGTCGTGTCAACATAGTCAACAATTTTCAGTCCAGACTCTTTCGTTAGACCGGTCCAGGTATTGATGCCCACGATGCCGTCAGGGATGAGGTGCTTCATGTTTTGAAACTCTACTACCGCACTCCTGGTAGCTGGCCCGAAATAGCCGTCAACTTTAATTGGATTCTGTTTCCTTGTGCGATTAAGAAGGATTTGCAAAGCTGTTACCGAGGGCAGAACACACCCTTGCTTTAGTAAGGTGTACATGTCGGCCTCCTTTTCATAAGCGTTGTAAACAGCACCTGCGATATGTGTATCGTTCTTCACCCGCCCCATGAGGCATTCTATTTAAAGCCTATAATGCCGGGGCCGCATCCTGTTCTTATTTACCTGATAATGGATCAAACTTACCAGCAGAGAATCTCGAAGTGCATTTTGGGTTTATCTAACCCTGAATAATGCGTCGACTTGACCCCAACAGAATCCGAACCGCATTTCCGAGTCCGATTCCATCCGAAACATCGCTTGACATGCCGAATGTCCGTAAATCATACGATATTCCAATCAAAGCTCACAAGAGAAAGTGCCGATCAGACCAATTTGGGCAATTCGAGGACATACCACCATCCCCGCAGTTAATAGCTCGCTTCCCGCCCCTCATGGTGTTGGAGAGGCTCAGGCTAATAAGATGCGATAATAGCGGGCGAGAGAAAAAGCCGACGCAACATGGACATACCACCTTCGGGCATGGTAGACCACTCTGGCCCCAACCTTTACAAGCCGCCTGATTATCGAGTCTATGGATGGTTTGACGCTCTCGCCCAGGAATGCCGCATCCCGAATCATGTGGAGCAGATTGTAGGCAAGACATCCGACGAGAAGCCTTGCTGGATTCGCTGCGAACCGATGGCAACTCGTCTTGTCCCATCTGAGGGCGTTCTTTCCCTCTTTTATCCGGTTTTCAATCTCAGCCCGACCATTGTATAGATCATGATTACTTGTTCTGCTTCAAGATTCGAGTTCGTCACAATGAAACCTACACGTGGGAAGAGTTCACCCACGTGCCATTCTATTTTACAGACAATCCGTCGGGGCTTATTCCATTTCTCCGCCTGGTAATGAAACTCGATCACCCTAATCTGTATCCCGCCCCTTGGGGGGCGACCGACGGGGCGCTTCAGGTGAGGCAGGATGTGCCTCTTCAGGCTACTGTTGCTGGGAAGCCGAATGAAGTAAGCGATCCGCTTCTTTTCGCAAAACTCGTACTGGTCTGGACCGGCAAAGGCCGCATCCCCCCGGAGCCAAAACTGCTTGAACCAAGACCGGTAGCGCTCAACAAGAGGAGAGATAACATTCAGGACACCATCGGCTGAATGCGCGTTTCCGGGTCTCAGTCTTGCGCTCAAAAGATCACCTTTGTTGGTCAAGCAAAATAGAGGATGATAGCAGACCTGCTCGAAGTAACCGTTAAAGGCTGCACCCTCTTGGTTCCCGTGGACGGGGTCTTCAGTGGAATCAACATCAATGATGAGCCTCCGTTTGTTTCTGCGCCGAAGGAGGGTGTCGGCGGATCGGCTGAGCGCATTTTCGAGGGCCTTTAGACCCTCACCCGTCGCGAGGATGTTGTTCTCAAAGCGAGACAGTGCGGATTGGCCTGCCCCATTTTCATGCTCTTTGCCCAAGGCCAATCGGAGCGCCGGGTCTACTCGCAGATAATCGGCGTCATTGCAGTTCTCATAGCCTGCGGCGACCTGATAGACTCTCTGGCGCAGCAGTTGGAGCAAGGAATGATCCGTATGGCGAGGCGATCTCGGATCATCTATTTGGGACGCAGCACCACTGAGGATGTGGAACCGCTGATCGATCTCCCTCATGAGAAGAAAGCCGGTATCGCTAGTGATCTTTGCGCCCTGAAAATCAATGCTAATGGATCTGTCGAAATCCGGCCGTATGGTCCCTCTCTGTTTGTCACCAACTGCGCGCATCAAGCTTCCCCTCCCTCTTACGAATTTGCGCCATAATATCATGTAGTTGGGACCAACGCAGTATGATTCTCAGGCATCCTCATGCATAATCGCGGTTTAAAAGTCGCTTTCCTCGCTCTCAAATCAAGACTATTGATTTGATCGGCCAGGACAGCCCCTGTCACCTCCAGCCCGGCAGGTATATAAGTCTCAAAAGAGTATCCTTTGATTTGCGTTGTTATAGGGCAAAAGAATCCCAAGCCGACCTTGTCATTGTACGCTTTGGGCGAAAGAACAAGAGCGGGCCTTCGCCCGCCCTGTTCGTGTCCGGTCTGAGGTACAAAATCAAGGTACACTACATCTCCGCGATCAGGAACGTAATTAATTACGAAATCTCGGCTCCTTGAGGTTCTCCAGTATCAATCTCCTTGTGGATGTTTTTCTCGGTGATGCCATCGAGCATTTGACATAAAGAGTATTTGGGTTTTGAGTGTGTCGGCTTGACAAACATCCCACCCCCTGAGATGGATAATTCGACAGTTGTGTTGTCCCGAAGTTTCAACTGCGCGGCGAAATGGGCGGGAATTCTCAGGGCCAAACTGTTCCCCCATTTCTTAATAACAGGCATTCTCATCCTTCCTTCAGGCAATTCCCTCCTATTTGATGATGAATATAGTATACCACAAATTCGCCTAAATCCAAAATGACCCACTACCCTGCCCTCCTTCGCGCCTGAGCTTGCCCTGGGCCTGAGAAGGGCGTGAAAGATATCTGCGCCTTTGCGGTGAACTACTACCGAAAATCAGGCAGCAGCAAATGGATCGTAATCCCACCGGGCGCAAGGCCCGGATAACTCGTTATCCGGGCGCGGGACAGCCTCGGCGCAGGAGGTCGCCGCCCCTCGAAGCGGATCGTATTCGGTCAGGGCAAAAACCGGTGCAGCTTTCCGCCAGCTCCGCTTCGAGACCGGATAGGCAAATGAAATCGCAAGGCAATCGGCCCGATTGGGCGACTTCAGCCCCCGCTCCTTCATGTGTGGCTTAGACTCGAGTTGGATACGCCCGTCCATGCGCGCGACTGTCTCAGGGCCGATCAGGTCGTTGTAGAGGACGGTGTCGGCGGGAATGGCCCCGCCCGATTTGAGCCAGTCCCGCATGGCCTTCCACATCTCCGCGCGCTTGTTCAAGCAGCCCGGATCGGTTGACTCACCCGAAAACCACACGAGCTGCCAACTGCGGCCAAGAGTACGGCCGGCGGAAACAATGCCCGTTCCGTAGCCTGCGTCGATGAAGACCGCGTCGGCGCCTTCGGAGTCCTCACAGTTGGCGATGATATTTGCCACCTGGATGTCGTTGTCGTTTTTGGGGATCGTGCGCAAAACCTTAAAAGCCAGCCCCTGCCGAAGACCTATCACCAGTTCGTCATCACCCTCCCAGGCAGGATCGACCGACAGAATCTTCGGGGCGAAATCGTATTGCCCGGGCTGCAAGTGGAGGCCAAAAGCGGCGTCAACGTCAGCCACACTAATGAACTGCCTGGCCGACATCGACGGAAACATCCCGCGAACTCTCACTTTAAAGAAGTCGGAATCCTCGCCGTAGTCCTCGGCCCACTGTTTGATCTGCTGCTTGTTGGTGAGCGCGCACGACCTCGAGTCGATCTGCCTGGTGGACCATCTGTGCTTGAGTTTGCCGGTGAAGCAGTCTTTGAACCGGCCCGTATTGCGCGTGGGGTTTCCAAATACGCACCAGACGATCTGTGTCCCTTCATCGGTGAGCGCCCCTTCGGAGACTTCCCAGATCAGGTCCGGGATGGCCGATGCCTCGTCATACAAAAGCAGTATGCGCCTTCCCTTGTTGTGAAGCCCCGCGAAGGCTTCGGTGTTTCGTTCGGACCAGTTCACCTGATCCACCCGCCAGGTCTTGCGGTGCAAGGGGTCGGTCGAGCTTACCGCCGTCACCGTCAGCTCGAACAGGGGACCTGCCCCAACCTGTCCCCGGCAGCCCCGGGTAAACCAGCAGAGCCGGAACCACTTGGCAAGTTCGGACCAGGTCTTCGTCTTGAGCTGCCTCTCCGTATTTGCCGTGACCACACCTTTTGTGTCCTCGAAGGTCGAGAGGGCCCAAAGGATGAGCCATGCAACCAGGGCCGATTTGCCGATCCCGTGGCCGCTTGCCGTGGCTTCGCGCACGGCGGCGGGCGGCGGGCCACCCGCGATCCCACCCGTTTCAGGCTGCCCTGCGGCTGGGCCTGTTGCGGACGGCGGGGGGGCCGCGGCCTCCCTGAGCTTTTGTCCGATGCCGATCAGTATCTCCTTCTGCCAGGCGTCCGGGCCGCTGTGCCCGGCAAGTTCCCCCTCACCCCAGGGGAATGCATAGAGCACCCATCCCCACGGGTCCAAAGCGTATCCGCCCAGATCGGCCGCCAATTCCGCGAGGGGTCCGGAGTTTGCGGTTTCAAGCTCACTATTCATTATTCACTGGTCAATCGTGGTAGTAAAAGTCAAGAGGCGGCGGACCATCATAGAGAATCTTCGGCGCGAAGCCTTTCCTTAGCGTAAGGGTATAGGCGCACTCACAGCACTCGAAGACCCGCCCACTCGCCAGCACTTCCAATAAATCCAGCTCCGTGCGGCACTGCCAGCACTTCATATCCGATTCCCGGATTATTCGATTCGCTTCAATGTGCGACTTACCGAACCCGCACCCGGCTAAACTCTTATACCTGGTGTCCGTCCGGAAACTCCGGATGAGACACTGACGGTTTCCGATCCGCAAAGGAGGCTTAATCTGGTCCCTTTCGCCTAAAGGCGATAATTTGCTCATACCTTTTAGCAGGCTTTAGCCGCAGAAATTGAACGACCAAATTAACCCTCTTGCCGACTTTAGCCGGAAGATTTTCGTCCTCGCAAGCAAAGAGCTTGCCCTGAGCCTGCCGCAGGGATGGTTTGCGCGGAGGCCTACAAAAAATTCTCGACGCCGCTGTGCGAGGTCCGAAGATTGACACCGCCGGAGCCTGCCCCGGACCCCGGATAGAGCCCACTTCCGGGGCAGACTCTGATCCGGGGGCGGAAAAGGGCCCTTTCCGGACGGAAACTATCTAATGATTTCAAGAAATAATAATACCATGCAGGCATTCGGCCCTGCAAAACGGCAACCAGAAGCGGCAACCAGAAGCGGCAATAGAAACGGCAATAGAAGCGGCAAAAAGCAGAAAAGCAGTAAACAGTAATCTGGTCATACCCTTTAGCAGGCTTTAGCCGCAGGAACAGTGGAGAGAAAAACAGGATGGAAAGGGCCGTATTCATGGATTCAGGGCGCCCACGGGGGGACATGAAGTACTGGTTTTCGGCCTTGACAACAGGTCTGGTTTATGTCTTTTATAGTATCTGAAAAGCATTCTAAACAACATTAGCCTTACTTTTCCACGCATGCTTAAACACGACTGAATCCTATTATCTCTTGCAGCGGAACATGATGGAACTCATACAGTTTGCCGCCGCACTGCCGGTCGCTCTTGCGCTTCTTGCAGTAACCACTGACCAGCAGGGGACCTGTCGGTCAGTGGTGGACACTGCTTGGAATCGGCTTCGGCTCGCACGATAAAAAACATACCGGCGGAGCTTGCAGGGCCGGCGTCCACCAAAACCGGCCGGCTCCCGACTTTGCGATTTCTGCTCTTCCCGCATTTGTTCTAAGCCGATATCGCGATTTTGCCGCGAGAGCCGGAGGCGGAAGGCGGGTTGAGACAAACCAACCGGGGAGGACAAGCCATGAAAAAGAATGCCCTCGTTGTGGTGTTATTGCTTATTTTTGCCTGGGGCTGCAGCACCCTCCATCCGGAACAGGCAAGAAGGTTCAAAGATGCCCAGTGGGAACACACCGGGGAGAATTTGGTCACCGTGTCGGCCTTCACCCTGGATGCGCCCGCCGATAAGCCGAAGGACCTCATTTTGCAGCTCGCCCCCCAGGGCCAGGCGGCCCTCATCTATGAGACCGGAGAAAAAACGAAAGATGTGCCAGCGAAAGAATTCATGGCTGAGTTGGCCGGGCCGATCGATCACAAGGCGACCGATGTGGTGTGGGACAAGACCGCCTTCAAGAAACGGATAGTCTTTGCCGTGGAAAAAACCTCGGGCCTCCGGGGCGATAAGCCGATAGTGGGTCCGGCCGATCGAATAAATGAACTCAAGGTAACGCTCGACATGCGGGGCTTGAAAGACCCCTGTAGTCGGAAGGCTTACCCCAACGATGCTGAATTTATATCCTGGGATAGGTTTGACACGAAATATGACTATGTGGATTTAGGCAAAGTCACCCGGACGCACGGTTCCTCGGCGGAACTGGGAATGACTGCCGGCCTTGTATCTGTGCCCGTAGGCGCCAATGCCAAAATCTCCGAAACGCGTTCACTTCAGGAGGAAACCCCGTTGAAGCAACGCTACATAGTGATCTCGGGCCACATCGAACCCGACGGGCAAAAAGCGGTGCTTCGGCAGGAAGGCCAGGTGGGCATCGATCTGACGGGGACCTTCAGTGTCGATTTCGATATCCGGGTCAGCCACGAGGAAGCAAAGTCATGGAGAGTGGTGGTGATCGGTCCCCTGATCAAAGAAGGCAAGGAAGGCAAGGGGGCCCCGGTTGACCCTGGCGATGTCAAGATCGACTTCGCACGGGTCAAGTTCAGGGAAACGGCCGATCCAATCAAATGCCGGCTTTCCTATGATTACACTTTGCGGCATGTGGTCGGTGAAGAGCGCGAACTCACCGAGGGGCTCCAAAGCGTCATCTACATGGGCGGTTCGGGCACGGCTGAAGGTTCGCCCGATGGTCTCGTTAACCTTGTGGATTACAGGGACATGCAGGCCAGCGTCTACACGATCGCCGTGGGTCCGGTTCGCCATGGAAACGGCGATATGCTGACCCTGATGGGAGACCAAAATGATATTCTCTATTTCCCGTCTTACAGCAGCGCCAAAGACTTCCTCAGATGGCTCAAAACCAAGAGGAGCCTAACCATCACCGAGAAGAACTTTAAGCTGGGTATAACAGGGTGGGAATATAAAAAAAATGAGCACGGCGAATGGGGATGGTCAACCGTTGAGCCCAGGCCGTTAAAACCAGAGGAGATCGACCGGCTGATCATTCATGCGGAGGTGCTCAACCCCGATAAGAAAGACATCGAAAAAGGGCCCTGCGGTGGAGGCAGGCAGGAAGATGAAACTTAAAGGAGAATCACGTGCTCACAGAAATTCCCAATGGGTTGGATGAAATAATTCATGTGTTTGGTTCGTTGGACGATCCGCATTTTGAAGAAAACAATAT
The DNA here is from genome assembly GCA_963805125.1 of uncultured delta proteobacterium. GTDB lineage: Bacteria > Desulfobacterota > Syntrophobacteria > Syntrophobacterales > Syntrophobacteraceae > SbD1. The sequence continues at coordinate 732,393 of CAWDTD010000009.1, forward strand.
TACTATGTTTAGCTTTCCTTATCCTCTTTTATATGCAGGAAAGCCTGTTTCTAAAGGAAGGTGCCATCGTCTGGTTGTTGACAACTTCGTTGCGGTATTCAAAGAACTGCACGACTTGGAACTCGCTCATATGGTGCAAGAAGCGGATTATGAAGATTATGCCGGGATTTATAATCAACGACCGATACGCGGACAGTCTTCGCATCCAAGCACTCATAGCTGGGGCATTGCCATTGACCTTGAACCCGGTAAGTATCCCCTTGGCAGCGCCGCTCGGTTCCCCGATGTAATAATTAATGTTTTTAAAAAATATGGATTTTTCTATGGCGGGGACTTCAAAAGCAGAAAAGATCCTATGCACTTCCAACTTGCAACAGGATATTGAACGTCAAAAAGCTGCTCGCGATACAGGAGGCGCACGAACCGATCCTGGCGCGCAATTCGGCGGAACGTCACCCGCGGCCGGATGCGCAGTCCTGCACGCATACTCGGAGGAGGCAAGCAAATGGCAGATCTAAAAGGACTACTGGGAAAAATCACGGAAGCCCTCGAAAACCTGGTAACCCTCGAAATCGTCACAGCAGTCGGGCCGGTTACATTGAAACCTAAAGCGGACCCGGGCCCCGGCGACTTTCCTCAAATCATGTAACCGTTCACCGGAGTGTGTCAGCGGATAAGTGAAGGCAGTGACTCCTGCCGGAAGAACGCGGTCATGAGGTGAGTGAGAAACCGAAAAGCATTCTTCTGCTGCATCTGGCAAGTTCGGGTAACGGTGAGGATTCTTTCGGTGAATCGCTCTCCGTCGCAAGACTGATTACCGAAGCAAATCTTGCGCCATTGAACGGCGGGCCGGATTGCCCGCTCGGCCACATTGTTGGTTGGCTCGATTCCCTCGACGCGCAAAAAGGTGAAAAGAATGTCCCAGTTTTTGAGAAAACCGGCGGCGCGTAACCTCACTCCTTTGTCGGAACTGTCCCGGTAGCGCAGGCAGGAGCATTTCATGCGGCCCCGGATAAGAGCGGTCGCCTGCCACAGCTCTTCGCGGGTACAACCGGCTTCCTTGAAAGCATGCCAATAGCTGAAGAGCGTTCCGGCTTCCTTTAGCATATGCCGGGCAAAAAGATAAGCATCAGGACTTGCTCGCCCATCCTTGATGCCTTTTAGTTTGCGGATAAGGTGCGCCCAACAAAGCTGGCGGACCTTGGATTTATGATATTTGCTGTAGGCGGAGTGGTCGTCGCTCGTGATGACTCCAGAGAAGGATCCACCCAGAACGGATTGCAGGACCTTCGATGCCCTGCTTGAAGCAACGCGGAAGAATACGGCCACTGAGGAGACAAAAACCCACAACCAGCGGGGGTCGCCAGAGGACTTCCACCCTGTTTCGTCTATATTGAGGGATTGAGCCCCGGCAATGTCTTCTCTGATATGTTCGGTTTCGGGTGCGCAGGCAAGAGATACCCGTTCAAGAATCCGGCAAATGGCGCCCAGTGAGATATCCAGATTAAAGATGGTGCGCATGATCTCCGCGATGCCTCTTCTGGTTCCCCTGTGGACCGAAGCCAGGTAGGCCACTGCCGCATGAACACCCGGGCCGAAGTTGCTTATCTCCACCTCCGGAGGTAATGCGGCGCGGGTCACATGGCCGCAGGAACAGGCCAGCTCGCGGCATCGGTATTCGGTCTTGATCGGATGGATTTCCGGCAGATCGAACACTTGGTGTCTCAGGGGCCTGGATGGTTCTTCAAATTGATGCGGCGCCAAGGTCTTGCCACATTCCTCGCAGGTTTGCGGATAGATGTTTTGGATATGGTCCATCTCAGCTTCAGGAAGAAGAACTCGCTTTTTGCCTTTGTGCCCGATCTGGCCTCCTCGTTTCCGGCGGCCTGGCTTTTTGCTCTTTTTCTTCACTCCGGGGCCGTCTGATGAGGGAGGTTTTGAGGAATTTGTGGAATCAGTGGAAATAGCGGCGATTTTTGCTTTGAGGGTTTTGCATTCCTGATCGAGTTCGAGGAGTTTCCCAACGGTGGGGTCTTTCCCGGAATCATAGAGCCGCTCGGCTTCCGGCTTATCCATTGCACAGCCTTTCCCGGAACTGCCGGACAAGCGGGTAGCCATAGACATCCTTAACGGAGCGGTTTGGCTTTCGAGCCTGATCGAATTTTCCTCTACCGGTGGTTTTTCCGAGGAAAATCCAGTTGGCAGCCAGGTAGCAGGTCCCTTTGAACCGCTCACCGTCAACGAAGGTTTCAACCCAGTGGACCGGATGATGATAGAGCGTTTCCCAGTCCTTGGAAAGCCGCCTCAAGCATCGGGCCAAAATATGCGAGGCAAGATGAGGAGACCGGACCCAGGGCGGAATCAAAAAGCGAGTATTGTAAGCAAGTAAGTGGCGATTCTTTTCCCTGAGCGCTGCAGTCCACCCGATGAAATGATCCCGTGGCCCCAGATGCCATGCGGCAGAGCAGAAGGCAAGACAGGCCACCGCCCGGTCCCTGGAAAAAGCCATGTACTTGAGGTGCTCCCCCACGGGTTGGGTGTATCCCAGGTAATGGTGCTCCTCGATCAGGCTGTTGAAGAGCTTTTCCAGGGGGCTTCTTCGCACCTGGTGAATCGAAATGGGAAAAAGCTCCTGCAAAGGCGTCTCGATAGGGCTTCGGTCGATCTCGATCCTTTCCGGAGAACTTCGTTGCAGAAAAGGATTGAAAGGAATCTTTTTCCTTGGGGGAAGACGGATGGCGCCCTTGCGTTCCAAATCCAACAGGACTCCCCGGCAGATCATGTCCTTGGGTTGTCCGTTTTTCTGGGTCCAGTTCCACGCGAGGCACAGCCGCCTTGACAGGGCACACCGCCCTTCCTCCGGGTGCTCGGCGATCATCTGCCGGACAAGAGCAATGTCCGCCGGTGAAAAGGTCCGATTTCTGAAAGTGAAGGTGTTTTCCATGCATGATGGAATAGCTCATTCTGTTTTCGAACGCAAGGAAAAAAGCTAACCGGAATGAAATCCCGGTGAACGATTACCAAATCATATACGATCAACCTATGGAGATCATTAAAACCACCATCGATCTACTGCAAGGCGACATCAAAACGGTAATGGCCCCCGCCTTTGTCACTGGAAATTATCAAGGCCTTCGGGATTTTCATGCAGCGCGGGAAAAACAGGGCAGCGAGATCATAAGCGCCAATCTCAAGGCGCTCAAGGAGCTCTATAACTGGGTGAGCGAGCTTTCGGGACAACATAGTCCGTAGCTCAGGAGGTCGGGGTATGGCCGGTATCAAGGAGGCGATCGAGAAGGTCGGCTGGGACCTGCTCAATCTTGAAGTCAACACGATCATAAGGCCGGGCATTCAAGGCAAAAAGATGCCGGCGCCCGGCGATGCGCTCATAGATATTGCAACGTGGTACCAGGCGGGACTTGTGAGTTTCGGGGCCGATGTGACGGGTCTGGACAAAAAAGAACCGGGCGGCTGCGACTCATTCGAATCGCTTCAGTCCGGCGCGAGCACAAAAATAAAGGAAATTGAAGACGGGGCCAAAACCAAAGGTCTAAGCCCCGAAGAACAACCCGATTTCCTGCTGCTGTGCCGCATCCGCGACATGTCGGAGCAGATCGTTAAAATGATGAAGGGCATCGAGAACAAGGGCGAATTCAACGCCGATGAGCGCGTTCTGATCAGGAAAATATGGGAAGTCGGTTTAGATGAGATTGCGATGCAGACGGTGATTCAGATCGACGGCGATGTCGTAACGCGCATCGAGCCGCAGTACGCAAAGTCGGACGATAAAAGCAAGGTTTTGCGTGAGATTCACGAAAGAAGCGTTACAGTCTCTCTTGCCGCCTGGAAAGAACTCATCGGCCTGGTGAAAGATTTTTTCAGCGGCATTGTGAAATTGTTTCTGGGATAAACATGTTTGTCAAAAAAGCCTGTCGAGGTTTTATGAGCCTGTACGTCGGGGGGGCTGTCGAGATTTGCACTCCCGGCAATACGAGCGGGCGGGAATTGTTGTGCCGCACGATCATCCAGCCGGATGCCGACATCATTACGTGGGTGACTCCCGAGGTCGTGTCGCAGCGGGATGCATTGAGCGAACACCTTGGCAGGATAAGGGCCGAGGTGCGCCGGATCCGGCGATTCCGGGCGGCCTTCAGGTGGAGTCCGGCCCTTCCCCTTATCCTGGGGGCGATCTATGGTTTTGCGCATGCAAAGATGCCGTGTTGGGCTCTTGGCTTCACTTCGGTTTCACTGAGCTTTCTAATGAAAGCCATTGTGCGATTTTCCATGCAGTGGAGCGTAAAAAGAGGGTTTCGGACCCGGTGAGAGGGCCTCCCGCTGCAAGCCTGACGCGCATGATAGACACCTCGATCGGTCGGCCTTCCGCGCTCCGCGTAGTACATCGCTTCGAGGTGGTGCTATGTGCGCCTCCGCGCCAAAATCCCCCCTGCCCTCCTTTAGCAATAAGACATTTGCAGCATCCAGATAAGTATACCATTGTGAGTTTGCCCTGCAAAGCGGCAATAGAAACGGCAATACAAGCGCCAAAAAGCAGAAAAGCAGTGAAGAGTGAACAGTGAACAGTGAACAGTGAACAGTGAACAGTGAACAGTGAAGAGAAAAGAACACGACGGAAGGCGGAGGACGGAAAAAAAGACAGTCGACATTATCGTCATCGTTTGTGTTTCGTCGGCAGTTTATCTATAAGGAAATTGAAGACGGGACTTAAACCAAACGTCTGATCCCTTTGGAAGAAGCCGATTTTTTGCTGCTTCGCCGCATAGGGGACATGCCGGAGCAAATCTTTAAAATGATGAAGGGCTTTGGTTCATGAAGATGTTTACAGTGACTTTCTATTCATACAAGGGGGGGGGTGGGGCGGACGCTGGCCCTGGCAAACGTTGCCTGCGTGCTGGCAACCGAAGGCGGCGATCAGCGAGTGGCGGTCGTGGATTTTGACCTGGAAGCGCCGGGTATCGATACCATCGCTCCATTCGACGCCGGAAAGGCGACCGAAAAGGGCGGTGTGGTCGAGTACATCGCGGAGTACGCCAAGGGCCGGGAACCGAGCCCCGATGCGCTGGCTTCTCTTTGGCCGTATGCGCGCGAGGCCGCCTCCATTCCCAACCTGGTGATTATCCCCGCCGGAAAGAAAGACAGGCAATACCAGAAGGCGTTGAGCTCTTTCAACTGGGAAAGCTTTTACAAGCACAAGCAGGGATATGCGTTCTTCGAACAGTTCAAACGCAAGATCGAACAGGAGTTATCTGCGGATTATCTTCTGATCGATTCCGGGACGGGGCTGGCCGACCTGTCCGGCATCACGACCCATCAACTGGCGGACCAGGCATTTACAACATCGCATGTGCTCATGCTTTGCTGGGTGAGCGGAAAAAGGCTCTCGCCGCTTTGAAGGAGGCAATAGACTATGACCCCAGGCACAAAGAAATGGCGGCGGAAGACGAAGATTTCCGTCCACTGGGGGGGACGAAGAGTTCTGAACTGTTGAGGTTCCGGAAAGGGTGGAAGGCGCCGGGTTTTTTGGGGCCGGATGGACACTAGATCGCAGATTCGCCGGCTGAATCGTCACGGACAAACTCAGTTCCCACACCCTGATCCGTTAAGATTTCATCAATAAAGGAATGCGCACTCCCTTTTATGATGTGGCATTTCCGGGCGCCGTTCCTCAAGGTCTGAAGGCAGGTCCGAACCTTGGGTATCATACCTCCCTGAATTATTTTATTTTTTATCAGCATTTCAGTTTGGCTCACAGTCAAACTGGGTAACAATTTACCATTTTCATCCAAAACCCCGTCCACATCCGTCATGAGAATAAGTTTCTCCGCTCCGATTGCGGCAGCGATTATTCCAGCGACATCATCGGCATTGACGTTGAAACCGATATCGCCGGGGTTGGTCCCGGAGGTGACGGCAGAGACCACCGGAACGATGTTATCGGCAAGGCTGTCCAACAACGAGACTTCCACGGTCTTGGGGGCGCCGACAAAACCCAGACCCAGGGACAAATCCTTCTGCTCTGATTTCACAAGACCGGATTGCCGCCCGAAAATGACGCATCTGTATCCATGCTTTTCGATCTCGGCCTTTATTTGAAGGCTGATTTCTCGAAAAACCTGCGCCGCCAATTCAAGGACTTCTGCTGAAGTTACCCGCAATCCCTTTTTTATCTCGATAGGTAGATCGCGGCTTTTCATCGCGTCATTGAGGCGCCTGCCCCCCCCGTGAACCAACACCACGCTGACGCCGACTTTTTTGAGGAATACAACGTCATCGATAAGGGAGGGCAGAAGGCTCAAGTCGTTTAGGACAGATCCCCCGATCTTCAGGACAAAACGCTTCCCCGAAAAGGCGTTAATGTAAGGTATCGCCTCGCGCAATCTTGGTCCGGAGAGGTCATGTTTTTTTAAAAGTTCCCTCGCCTCTTTGAGCAGAACCAGCTTGGACATCGCAATTTCCTGTTTTTAAGGAGGAAAACAACCCCGGGAAAATCCTGTGCCTCGGCATAGAGGCTATTTAGCAGTACTGCGCAAAAAAATTGCCCTCGATTACGCATCCATGGCACGGGACACAAGAAGGCCGAATCAGTATTTACAGTAAAAGCCGTTTTGGCAAGAAAAATTTCCCGCAAGCCAGGGCGGCAGAAGGAAAAGATTGCGAAATCATCATTACGAAACGTTTTGGCGCCACAAGGTGTTGACGGGCCAGCGGGGCTGATCCGGGAAAACTGCGAAATTCATCCGCCTGCTTTATTTTAGCAGATTTCCCGCATCCCGGCAGATTTTGGAAAAATTTTCTCACACGGATTCTCACACAGGCAGATGAGGTTGTAGCGTTTGCCCATCACCCGCATTATGGAATAAAATGTCTTTAACGAAGCCCATCATCCGGAGTACAGTTGGGAGCTTCGGCTCAGATGTCGATGGTAGCAAGACTTTTCCCACCCCGGATCAGATCCTCAATCACACTGCCGAAGCCGGCAAAACCCGAAATCCCCGAATCCTTGAAATCAGTTGTCAAAACAAAGTCCGAAGAGTTCGTGGAGTCCTTCCTAAAACCCCGGTTCAAAAAATGACCCGCCAAAAGACTACGGCTGGCTCAGCAATGAGCTGAAAACCCCGGATAGGAATGAGCAACCGATTTTTTAACCAGGGTGGACCCTTTTTAAGTGTCCGTTAATGGGTCCCTATTGCATTTCCGCTCACATTGGGCTTCCGGTGCCGGTCCGATAAGCTCTGGATGCTTGACACCTCGATCTGAATGCGTAATTTTTGCTTGCAAATCTTTGCATATCGAGGCGGATTCAGGGCAAAAAAATGAAGCGGCGTTGGTCTTCGGTTTTGAATGAGATTACACCTTTGCTCATTCAAACTATCCTGAATGAGTACCAGTTATCCTGGAGAGGTGTCCACGGCATCAGCCACTGGGCGCGTGTTCTCGAGAATGGTTTGCGCCTGGCTTCACACACCGGTGCTCAAACTCTGGTGGTGGCGCTCTTCGCAGTTTTTCACGATTCGCGGCGCATCAATGAAAGCCATGACCCCGGTCACGGTCGGCGTGGAGCAGAGTTTGGTAAAATATTGAACGGCAAAGCATTCCATCTCTCTGACGATGATTTCACCTTGTTCGAAACCGCCTGCGCCTACCACACCGACCGGCTGACCACCGGCGATGTGACCGTTCAAACCTGTTGGGATTCCGACCGGCTCGATTTAGGGCGTGTCGGCATCATACCTGACCCCGGGTATCTTTGCACTACTGCGGCCAAACAACCGGAGTTTTTGAGTTGGGCCTATGAGCGCAGCCGCCTTCAATATGAGCCCGAAATATGTAGACACTGGGGTGCTGCGGGTCTGCTAAAGGTGTAGACTATGACCACCACGGAAAGGTCCCAAATTTTTTGGAAGCAGCTATCTCAGTTTTCTTAATTTCTCGTTCACAGCTTGGAGATCAAAATGCTCGGCGTTGAAGTCTTGACCGGCCCAGGTAAGATAATTCTCATGTTCCTCATGGCCCGGGTCCGAAATGGCTTCCAGGAAATCACCATACCCCCATGTGCCTCCAACGTCTTCAGGTGGACATGCCCTCTCGCCTCCCAAGCAAACGGGATAGAACCTATTCTCCTCAGCCGGTAAAAACTCCTCAACCTGAATTTCATGTTCCCAGTTATCGCCAAAGTCGTAGACGTAGACGAATTCCATTTTCTCTGTGATGACTTTTGGGAGTTTGACTCTGCGTGAGTCCTTGAATTCGGGAGCGTAGTCGGGGTCAGGCATGCCATAGGAGCAATCACTTATGGTGAAATTGTAGAGATGGTAATTCTGCCAACCCATCACCACCTGAATGATTTTGTGAAATTTGTAGAGTGAAATGCCGCCTGGAACGAGGAGTCTCCTCCAGATCGGAGGCTCGATTCCCTGGAGTGTGACCTTCATCTGAAATATGGTATGAGCAATATCGGGCTTTTTGGTTCCTGGGTTCATTTACTATCCGCCCTGTCCGGTGGGAGAGTTTTTGTCAGGCTTGCTCCAGTTTACCTTTACCGCCGCGCTTTCAGGAGCAGCTCAAGTGCCCTGGCCCTCTCAAGATTCGCTACCTCGAACAGAAAGAAGACGTGGTGAGTTAGAATTTTCCAATTTGCCCCGTTTATGAAGATTCAACCCTTTTTTGGGAGCTTCCAGAACGATGAAGTTTTTCAGAATCCCGAGCAGTTTTAGGCGCTCACCTTCGAATTCGCAGGTATAGATACTGAAAAAAACATAATCATTCCTGGTTGTTAGACGTGCAGCCAACCTTTCGGCAAACCTGCCGAGCAAGGGACTTAATGCCAGCCCGAGTGACGCCTCACTGCTTTTTTGACTCTTCCTGATGACCTCCTTGATGATGTAGCTGCGCACCTGATTTTGATAGTCATCCATGGATGGGTTTGTGGCGACAAAAAGTGCCGATACGGCAACCAAAAGAATTATGAAGACAATCGCTTTCATAATGCTACTTTCTAACTTTCCCCTGGCCGCAATTTAGATTTCTGAAATCAATTCGAAACTGGTCGGTCCCGTCCCAATTATCCATTAACATTTGGTTGATTACCCGCCCATCTTCCCTCGTGACGGTTCTTTCCCGCAAATTTCCTCAATATCAATTTCCATTTGAACCTCAGAAAATCTGGCCCTCTTCACCAGTCAAAGGCAATCGCCATTACATGCCAATTGACCCCCTCAGGAGATTACGTACACGAAAAATCTTGACTTTACAAGGACTACGAGAGGGGCGGCGGGGCCTTCCCCTTACGAGGCTCTATTGGGGATGTCACGTCCTCTGCTCCCCGCTTCCCGCTCCCCGCTTCCCGCTTCCCGCTTCCCGCCTCACTCTTCCCAGCTCAGCTTTTCATAGGTCACCTGGGGCGCCCCCGGCTTTACGTCCATACACCACTTGAGGCCGTTAGAGAGGTCCTTGTCCGCGTGAGCGATAAAGCCATCGATCGCCTTTTTCGACATTGGCTCATAGACCGCTTTGAAAAGCTCGGCGAATTTTTTCTCCGGCAGATACTCGCGGAACCTGAGAATCTTCTCCTGGTCCCAGGCGATGTTTTCATGCAGCCGGATCTTCACCTTGTAGCCCGCCCCGACCAGGTAGGCTGTCTTTTGGCCGCTTTTGAACCGGGCGCTCTCGGCAAGCCTCAGGTTTATCTGGCGCAGCCTGGCCGTTTTGCCGTCGATCTCGCTTTTGAGCTCCGCGCCCTCCCGGATCAAAGCGGCGGGCGGAGAGGCTTGCCCGGCGGCCTGGATTGACAAGCCGGCAACGCCAGCCCTCCCGCCCACCCTTACCCCGGCATGCGCCGGGGCGGCGGCGGGCGGAGAGCCGGAATCCGGACGCTCCTCGAGTTGGGCGGCTTCGTTGCGCGTCGCTTCATAGGCTCTATTCATAACGTCAGCTCCTCTTCATGCCCGGATACACGACCCCGCCTCTGCGGTGTATCTTTTCCCTGGATCCCGAAATGTTCGGCCATGATCCGGTTAATGGCGCCAAGGATTTGAAAACAGGGCCCGTATTCCCCGGGTTCCATGAATTCGGGATCCCCCGGCGGGCTGAGTTCCCCGCACCTCCCGGGGCGCGAGGAACGTGACACGTTGACGGTTCGATCAAACGGCATGAGCTTCTCCTTTGATCCAAGGTGATTTATTCAATGAACAGTAATCTGGTCCCTTCCGCCTGAAGGCGATACGTTGAATGACCAAATTAATCGCTGCCGTCCCCCCGGCCTCCGGTAAGAGGACAGACCTGATTATGACGTGTCTTCCCCTCTCCGTGGCGAGCATAATACTTCACAGTATGAAGTATGTCAATGAAAAAAATGAAGTATACCTGAAAATTTTTGATGAGGGAGGGATTGAGGAATTGAGGAATTGAGGTCAACGGGTGAGGCGTTACGGGTGGCTACGCCGGGTTCGAGATCAGGGGTGGCTGCGCCGGGTGCGAGATAGAGGGTAACAGGTTCGGGGTAAGAACCCTTAACCTCTAACCTATAGGCACGCCGCACAAGAAAACCCGAAGGTTGACACAGCCAGAGCCTGCCCCGGACCCCGGATAAAGCCCACTTCCGGGGCAGGCTCTGATCCGGGGGCGGAAAAGGGCACTTTCCGGATGGAAACCAACCCGGGACCCCCCTTCGCAGGCTCAGGGCAAACTCACCCCTAACCCGGCGAAGCCCGTCTTCGGTCTTGTCACACTTCTCCGCAATGCCAGAGCACCAACCCGAGAAACCTTGCATTCTCGGGGTTTATGCGCCAGGGTTCGTAGACCGCCTTGTTGTCGCTTACCAGCAAAATCCCATCGACGGGAGAAACCCGGACCCGTTTTATGTACAAAAGATTGTCGATGCCGACCACCATGATCTTGCCGTCGAGCGGGGTCCGCTTCGCGGTGTCAAACAGGACGAAATCACCGTCCTTCAGGGTCGGAACCATGGAGTCGCCGCTTACTTGGGCAAGGCGCATGGCCGTGACAACCCCTTTTCGAGACAACCAGTCGCGGCGAAACGAATAGATGTCCTCGGATTCTTCTTCGAAGACCAGTTCACCCGTGCCGCTGCTCAAAAGGGGTTTCACTTTCTTGACATAGGAGAAGTGGAATTGCCCCGGTCCTCCAAACGGCCTGGGCAGGTTGTCTTCCCTCGTTTCGGGCACCGACCCCTGCGCCGGCCACCCGGGTCCGTCCGCAACTCTTTGCAGCCCTTCCCCGGTCAGCAGCCATCCCTGACCGAACCCGGTTTCCCGCTCAATCGTCTTGGCCAGCTCGGGCTGTATGCGGGTGGTGCCCGCCTCGATATGGCTGATCGTGCTCGGGTTCACCGCGAGCAATTTGGCAAACTTAGCCTGGCTGAGCTTTTCCAAACCCCGTTGCTCGGCCATGACTCTGCGGACATACTTCAATCTTTGGGCGTAGGGAGACATTTTTTCTCCTCGCGTCAATTTTTGAATTGACATCACTTCATATTGTGACGTATCCTCTACCACTGAATTCACCTCCCGATTTTGGATTCAACCCAATTATACCGGACTGTCCCGGCAAAGGACACCTGAAAGGAGTATTTATCATGGTCCATGTGAGGTTTGCAACAAAAAATGAAGTGGTAGGGCGGCTCCGGATGGCCGGATTCAATATGAAGGAGTTCGCCGTCGAACAGGGGTATGAGCCCGATACGGTCAGAAAGGTTGTCAGCCGCTACGCGGGAACCAACAAGACGCCCAGGGGCGTTGTGGCGCGAGACATTTTGCAGAAACTGGCACAAAAGATTTGCATCTCCAAAGCATCTGTTGCGAGGGGGACAAAGTGCAGCGGGACACCATCGCCCGGATCAAGCAGACCGCCGATTGCCGTGGGATCTTCAGGCGCTTTTGGCCCAACCATTTCCGGGAGCGGGGAAATTGCTTCTGCCCCTTCCACGAGGATTCGAGGGCATCGCTCCAGGTGAGCCGGGCGCTGGCTTTCTGCCATGCCGAGAATTTGAAGTTCGATGCAATAGACCTTTATGCCCGGGCCCTTGGGACCACCAACAAGGAGGCCGTCGCAGAAATGGCCAAGGAGCTAAATTTGTCCGGCAATGGAAACGGTCCCGGGCAAATGGTTGCAACCTACGACTACACCGATGCGCAGGGACATCTGCTCTACCAGTCGGTGCGTTATGATCCCAAGGGCTTCCGGCAAAGAAGAAAGGACGCCGGCGGAAGGTGGGTGTGGAACCTTGCGGGCGTGAGGCGTGTTCCTTACAGGCTTCCGGAGGTCATCGGGGCCGATACGGTGTTCGTTGTTGAGGGAGAAAAGGACGCGGACCGCCTGGCCGCGTTCGGTCTTACGGCCACCACGAACTCGGAGGGCGCCGGCAAGTGGAGGCAGGAACTTTGCGCCTTTTTCGGCAATAAGAGCGTGGTGATCCTTCCGGATAACGACGAGCCGGGCAGAAAGCACGCGGGAGACGTTGCGAGAAAGCTTCTGCGGGCCGGAGCGGCGGGAGTCAGAATCCTGTATCTTCCCGGGCTGCCGGAAAAAGGAGACGTATCGGACTGGATAGGCGCCGGTGGAACCAAACAGAAGCTCCTCGATCTGGCGTGCCGGGAAGGGGTCGCGTTACACACGGCGCTGCCGCGCCTCGACCCTCCGGATGCCGGATGTCGTACAGTTCGGCCGCGCCTCGACCCCCCGGATGTCGGAGCTTCTTCCGACCGCGACCCATCGCCGGATATCACAGACCCGGTTCCAAGGCAAATCGAAGAACTCAACAGGAAGCACGCGATAGTGATGCTGGGCGGCAAGTGTACGGTCATGAACGAGGTGATCGACCCCGTGTTCGGAAGACCTGACATGACCTTCAGTTCGCCGGCCGATTTCAAAACCCGCTATCAAAATCAGAAGATTTTCGTGCCTAGCGGCAAGGGAGAAACCAAGGCTGTCGGGGTCGGCAGCCTGTGGCTCGATCACAGGGGCCGACGCGAATACGAAACTATTGTTTTTAGCCCCGGAAGGGATATCCCGGGCTGCTACAATCTGTACCGGGGACTGGCCGTAGAGCCGAAAAAAGGGTGCTGGCAGCGTCTTCGCAATCACATCTACGAGATAATCTGCGGGGGGCAGGAGAGGATTTTCGATTACGTCATGGCATGGATGGCCGATACGGTCCAGGACCCCGGAGGAGACAGGCCCGGGGTAGGTATCGTGATGAGGGGCGGCAGGGGAGTTGGAAAAGGAATATTTGCCAGGACATTCGGCGAGCTTTTTGGAAGCCATTTCCTGCATATCACTCACCAATGCCAGTTAACCGGAAAATTCAACAACCACCAGAAAGATGCTCTCGTGGTGTTTGCCGACGAGTGCTTCTGGGCAGGCGATAAACTGGCCGAGGGCGTCCTGAAAGCCATGATAACCGAGCCCACCATTCGGGTAGAGCCAAAAGGGAAAGATTCCTTCGCAGTCAAGAATCACATGCGGGTAATCGTTGCCAGCAACGACTCCTGGGTTGTCCCGGCCGGACTGGCAGAGCGGCGCTTTCTGGTATTGGACGTGATTGACGCCTACAGGCAAAAAGTCGGCTACTTCGGCCCGCTTTACCGGGAAATTGAGAGCGGCGGAAAACAGGCCATGCTCTACGACCTTTTGGAGCACCAATACGATAAAGTCTCTCTCATAAACGCTCCAAAAACCGAGGCGCTTCTGTCTCAAATCGAAAGAGGCCTTGAGCCCGTGCAGAGATTTTGGCTCGACAGGCTAAAAGAGGGAACGCTGCTAAAAGAGCATGTGCAGTGGGAACAATACGTTTCGAGCGCAAAGCTTTATGTCGAGTTCCAGGATTTCGCCAGGGGCATAGGGCACACCTATTTATCTTCTCCGGATTCGTTTGACCGGGACTTGAGGGCCGTCTGCCCCGGGGTGCAAAGGAAGAAAAGGTATAAGGAAAAGGCTGCGGCCTACGGGGAAAGAGAATGGTGCCTGGGGTTCGGCTCTCTTGATGAATGCAGAGCCAAGTTCGAGGAGGCTTTGGGGCAGCCTGTCGATTGGGGCGGCGATGACTAAAAAACGCTCATCGGCGGCCGGCGGCCGGTGGCCGGTAAAAACTCCGAGCACTGAAGACCGGCCACCGACCACCTCTTTGTATTGTCCCACTTTGCCCCGCCGGGCGCCCCACTCTAAGTTATGGAAATTAAAGAGATGTCTCACTTGTCCCGGACTTCGCCGGATACGGAATTCTGCGGGGCGGGGGTTAGGGGTTTCAACCTCTTACCCCATGCCTCGCACCTTTCTTACTTGCGGGGCAAGTGGGACAAGTGGGACAAACATAATAAGTTCGATCATTTATATGTTTATAGAAGTGGGGCCCAAGCAGGGCAACCGGGGCAAGGCAGGTGATGTCGGGGGGTAGCGTGAAGCGAGAAGCGTGGAGAGGGGAGGAAACCGGCTGCTCGCTTCCTGCTTCTTGCTCCCTGCTGCCGAGTGTTGTTTATAAGTCTGTCTTACGAGGCTAAATAAGTCTTCGTCAATATAGGGGGAGAGCGCATGGGTGAAAACGATCTTCTGGTCGGATGGAAGCAGATCGCGGAGTTTCTTGGAGTATCCGAGCGCTCGATCCGGGGATACAGGGACCGGCTTTTGGACGGCAACCAGGTATTCTACCGGAGGAGGCGGCTCGGCAAAAGGGTCGTTTGCGCCTGGGCCGACGATCTTCGGCAGTGGGCGAAGAAGCGGTGAACGGTGAGCGGTGAACAGTGAGCGGTGAACAGTGAGCGGTCAGCGGTCAGCCGTGAACAGTATTATGGTCATTCTTCTTACCGGCTTTCATATGAAAAAAGAAATTGCCATAAAATCAAAGCCCGGTAACATTTTAGGCCAGAAATTTTTTCATTGTCAATTGTGGCCGCAAGGCCATGAGCGTTACCCGGAAAAAGCAGCGCCTGGCCATCGAGCCCGGGGCGACAAGAAAGAATAAACAAGTCGGCGGCGAGGTTTGCGCTGACCCCGATCCCGATGTTGTTGCTTCAAGCCCCATGGTTATGAGTCCGGGCTATTTATTCGTCGTTCCGGCGAAGCCTGCCCCGGAAATGCTTCCGATCCGGGGGCCGGAATCCAAAGTGTTTTGAAGCGGTTCTATATCCCGAGCCCCCCGGCCCGCTTGGCCCGGGCGATGGTGCAGGACATCCACAATTTTCCTCAAGTCAACAGCATTGGGATGGAGTCCCGGGTTCTCATCGGCGGGATCTGTTAGCCTGTCAAACGTTCTTGTCTTTTTCCTTTCATGGCCGGTATGCCGCGCTTCGATGCCTGATGCGAAGAACCAATACCCTCAGAAATTCGTCCTCGATTTTACAGATGATACGCCAGTCACCCACACGGTATTTCCAGAACTCTCCAAATTTGGGTCCCTGTAGCGCACTGCCGATACTGCGAGGATTATCCAGGCGGGCAACTCGTTCGTAGAGCAATTCCAGAATTCGGCGGGCTATTTGTGGGTCGAGCCGGTCCAGTTCCCGCTCCGTTGCGGCGTCCAGCTCAACCTTCCACGCCATAGCGCTTCATCACCTCTTCAAGCGAAACCGTCTGCGCGCGGCCGGCTCGAACGTCTTCCAGGCGCTTCTCAGCCAGGTAAATATCTTCCAGGTCATCCAGATATTCCAGAATTGCCTCCCGCGCATAAAAAGTTTTCGTGCGCCCGGTGGCTTTCGCCAAGTCCTCGAGCCGCTTCTCAATTTCTGCGGGAAGACGAATAGCAAGCATCACTTTTTCTCCCGGGTTGCTATACAAATATAGCGCATCGTTGCCCAACTCTCAAGAACAAACCTTCCATGCAGGACGCAAACGCGCTCCCCTGTGAAGCACTTCTCCCCGCGATGTATATCCCGGCCCCCGTGTTACTTGGATTGAGAGAGCAGAATCGGATAACCGACTTAGCCCTGAATTTTCTCGATTATTTTGAGATATAGGAGGCGTGGCCCCCAAATTTTAGCCACGTTGGCAGGGATAAAAGCGAGCCGTCCGCAGCTTCCTGCGGGCAAGTTGCAAGTGCGTGCAGGCCGTCGCCCCATGGTCCCTCGTCATGCTTTCCAGAATACCTTGCCAGATATCGCCTCGCAGGTGCAGCTCAAAAGAACTCGACACCTACTCCTCTTGGGCCGGGCGAGTCGAGACTTTTCGGCTTCCCAGCAGGTTGAGCTTGAACTTTCTGACCGTGTCGGGCGCCACCAGGTCTCCTGCCGGACTGCTGAAACAAAGCGCGTCAAGGGGGCACTGCACGATGCAAGCACCGCATTGCATGCATTGCCCGGCTCTGGGCATGGAGGCATGTCGCCCGCCGTGATCGACCTCGAAGACGTTTTTGGGACATACCCGCTCACAAAAGCCGGCCCCCTTGCATCGGTCCGGGTCTCATTCCTGGAAACAGCGCTGTCTTTGGCATCCACCGGGTCAAGTGTTCTCTTCCCGTTTATTTGCCCTCAGCCTTTAATCCAACTCACCGCTTCCTCACGCTCGGTTGAAGAGAAGCTTTTTATATCACCGCTCATAATCAGCTTCGCCAATTTCAGCCCCCACTCAACCCATTTGGGGCCTCCAATCACGCCCATCTTATCAAAATCGTTTCTGTGCGTGAGGCCAAAATGAGCGTCGTCCCACAATGCCTCAGCTTCCATGCCACTGAACTTGTCACTCATATCGAGCAGAAGGCGCGCCTTGCCATGTTCGTGAATGATCGATTCCAGGCGCGGAATGAGCACTTCCTTATAGTCCCGATCTGTTAATTTGCCCGCAGCTTTGAGGATAAGTACATTTCCCTCGCTGTCCGGTAACACTTCGATCATGGTATTCTCCTTTATCATTTGTCATTGTAGCGTTCGCGCTAAAGTCAACAGCATTGGGATCGAGTCCCGGGTCCTCATTGGCGAGCTCCGTTACCCTGTCAAAGGTTTTTGTCTTTTTCCTTTCATGGCCGGTATGCCGCGCTTCGATGCCTGATGCGAAGAACCAATACCCTCAGAAATTGTCCTCGATTTTACAGATAATACGCCAGTCGCCCACACGGTATTTCCAGAACTCTCCAAATTCGGGTCCCTGTAGCGCGCTGCCGATACTGCGGGGATTGTCCGGGCGGGCAACTCGTTCGTGGAAAAATTCCAGGATTCGGCGGGCTATTTGCGCGTCAAGCCGGTCCAGTTCCCGCCGTGCTGCGGCGTCCAGCTCAACCTTCCATGCCATAGCGCTTCATCACCTCTTCAAGCGAAACCGTCTGCGCGCGGCCGGCTCGAGCGTCTTCGAGGCGCTTCTCAGCCAAGTAAATATCTTCAAGGTCATCCAGATATTCCAGAATTGCCTCCCGCGCATAAAAAGTTTTCGTGCGCCCGGTGGCTTTCGCCAAGTCTTCGAGCCGCCTCTCGATTTCTGCGGGAAGACGAATAGCAAGCATCACTTTTTCTCCCGGGTTGCTATACAAATATAGCGCATCGTTGTCCCACTCTCAAGAACAAACCTTCCATGCAGGACGCAAACTCACTCCCCTGTGAGGCACTTCTCCCCGCGATGTATTTCTCGGGCCGTCGTGTTACCTAAACGGGGGCTAAGCCAACCGGCTCCCGATAGTCCCTTCAATAATCCTCGCCCTACCTCACTACTTGCGCGCTTCGCCGCACTCGACGGACCCTCCGGAACCCCTCGCTCCTCAGCAATAAGCCCATCCGATTCAGCGCGGGCCAGGAGAAGACCGGCCCGCTCTCCCTGGATCGGTGGGCTTCTAGCTTCGGCGGCTTCGGGGCTTCCGGTCTCCATCTTCGTGCGGCTCCAGTGCTCATTCGTTCGTTATACGGGCGCTCCACTTCCAAGCCCCTAATCCCCCGAATAAGGCACTGACTACACGCGGTACGCAAATCTGCCGTGCTGGTCAACTCCTGTTTGCCATAACTGCACAGAATGTTGTAAATTTTTGGATTAAGGTCAGCTCACGAAACGGAGGAAGCCATGGGACATAAGGAAACGATTTTGGAATTATTACGGGCGAATGCTCCGGAAAAATTATCTATCAGCGAGATTGTGTCCCGCACAAGGATTGAACCGCACCAGCAAGTCTTTCAGATCACCGCGTCTCTGAAAAACAAGAATCTTATCCAAGCCGAGCAGGGGGAACGCCAGAATCCAAGAGAATGGGTGTTTTGGATACCCAAATCGGATGCCGGGGAGAAATCTTCACCAACACCTCAGCCTGTAGAAACGGACGTTCCATCAAAAGAAGCAACACCAACCATCACAACGGTTCAAGAGACCAACGTTTCTGTCTCTTTCAAATGGTTGTTATCTGGCTCTGTATCTCTGGATCGTGTTGGAAAAATCGTTTTCCCTGACACACCTCCTGTTCCGGGCATTTACCGTTTCTCCATACGAGATCATAAAGGCGATAAAGTTTACATTGGCGAAACAGATCAATTGCCAAGACGCATGCAGCACTATCGTACTCCTGGCCCTCTCCAAGCCACGAATAAGCGGTTGAACGCGTTTATGCGGGAAGTGTTGTCCGCTGGAGGCGACATCTACGTATCGATTATCACAACTGATGCATGCCTAAAACTTAATGGGGCATCCCGTCATATCGACCTATCAAAAAAATCGGACAAAAGGTTATTAGAGCATGCTGCAATCTTCGAGGCCATCGAATCGGGCCTCTCCGTTCTGAATAAATGACGGACCCTCAGCACCTCCTCATACTGCTTCGCCTTCGCTTTGGTTGGTAGCACAGTACTCGGAGCGGTCAAGGCCGATCCCTGCCGGGTACTCCCTTTGGTCGCAGCCTTGACATCTCCTGCTTTCCGTGCTGTTCGGGGAATCAGCGACGGCGAGAGGATCGCGACCTTTTTCGCTCCAGCTCAAAGAGCTGTCCTTTTAAAGACTGACTCGTTCTTCCCCATGCCCGGTTTGGTCCGCCCCGGGGAGCCGGAATAAAACAGGGGCAGGCAGAAATGTCCGGCCCTTTTTTGTTTTGCGCAATGCTTCTTTAAGACCGGTCATTATCAGTTCAAAGGAAAAAACGTTGTATTTTCAACAACATGATTTTTTGTGTCGTCACTACACGGCATTCATGTCCCGGTATTGTGGCTTTGCTATCCCCAAGGCATCATAGAAGTTTAGCTGCTCAGGCGTTGGGGCCGTCAGCCCTTTTATCGCCTGGCCGTTCACATGGGCTTCCACCGCTCTTTGAAAAGAGAGTTTCTCAAGAACCCGCTCGGAAGATTTCACTATCTTTGAGGCGTTTAGCCGGGTTCTCATGAACCTTTGCAGTTGAAGAGCCATGACACACATGAAGATGTGCGCTTCAATCCTCCGATCCGTTCGGTGATACATAGGCCGGATATCAAGAGAACTCTTCAATGTTCGGAAGCAACGCTCGATATCCTGTAATTCCTTGTACTGGGAAACGACCTCTTCCGGCCCGAGGGTACGGTTCGTGGTCTCAAGCAGAAGCTTGCCGTCAATTGCACGTTCCCAAAGTCGGCTCTCATTGTCGGGACGCCAAGCTACATGGCCCTGGTCGTCCAGGTAGACTTCATAGAATTTGGTAAGATTTCGGTCCCTCAGGTAATCGTGAAGATGAAGCAGAGTTTCCTGATGGGTTAAGACTTTCCCGGTTGCCGGAATGCTTCCGTCAAGCCGTGCCTTGGTGCGTGCTATGCGCCACTTTATGTAGGAGGTCGCCGCAGCCATGCGCAACTTGCGAGTACGTTTTGACTGCCGGGCAATCTCATCATTATGGGCCACAGCAAAGCGGCGGCCATCGATGATGGCTTCATTAAAACATTCGCGCTCCTCAAGCGGCGTCTTGTTGCCCTCCCATTGGCCGATCTGGCGCTTGATATCCTTTGCGACGGCCCTTATGGCTTCCCGGGAGACCCTGTTTTGTCGAAGCGGCCTTGCGACGATAAAGCCAAGCCCGGCATCGGAGAGCACCTCAAGGTTCTGTTGGCTCAAAAGACCGCGATCGGCTACGACGATACAGCTTTTGATTGGAAACCTCGCCTTAATGTCGGAGATTACCTCCCGGAAGGTGGACTTGTCCGGGGTCTCGCCGGGAAAGACGTAATGGCACAGGGGAATGCCGTCCCTGGTCATGACCAGCCCCAGGACCACTTGGGGACATCCCGAGCGGTCCCGGTCATAGCCATGGTTGCGAAGAGTGCACAGGCATTTGTCTTTACTATTTTTACTATCTTTGTCATCGGAGTCGATTTCAAAATAGCAGGAGGTGAGATCATAGAAGACAAGGTCCAGTGCGCCGTCGAAAAGGTTTAGCATGGGCGAGGCAAGCCGGGGCTCAAGCTCCCTTTTATATTCAATCAGAAAGTCCATTGCGCGAAGCAGGTGATTGTAGTCTATCTGGTCTCGGTCAATGCCCGGAAAGTAAACGCCTTCCATCCAGTCAAGGATATGGAGTTTGGCCATTGGGTCGAGAAGCCGGTTCGCAACCAGGACCTTGAGGTTTGCGATCACGTCAAAGTCGAATCGACGAGCTTTGAGGTATTTTTCAATGATATTGGTCCAGCCAAGTTGGTCCCAGATGCGAAAGATTGCAAAGGTTGCCCCGAAATCCCGGCTGATTTCCGGGGCTGCGGCCGCTGGAGCATGGTCTTCGATTTTAAAGAACCGCTTAAACGCATCGATCATCCCTATCACCTGCTCTTTGGAGTACTTGTGAGCCGGACCGAAGTTGACGATGATGTTCTGGCGAACCTGTCCCTTCCTGGTTCGAACACTTTCAACCAAGTGAAGCGACTGGTAAGCCTTGTCGCCACGTTTGCGGGTAGCTGTTCTGAGATACATGACGCCACTATACGGATATGGCATATTTTGTCAAGACAATTAGTGCGATATTAAAATATTTTAATCGATTTGTCGCCACTACAGTATTTTGGAATTTTGAGGACAAGCCCCTGATTTCATTTGGTCTGCTTTATGATTTTCCGCTGGAACTGATAATCTCCGGTTAAGACACGCCATGATATTGTTCGGCTCGGGTAAGATCTGATCAGCGCTTGTATACCGCCATTCATCCGTGATATCTAAATAATAACGACAAAACGGAAAACGGCCGCGAATTGTACATGATTGGGCTAAGTACCATTGGAAAATCTTTATGCGCTGGCAAGACCATATTACCACAGACCCGGCGGTTTGCCATGGCAGGGCGTGCATAAAAGGCACCCGCATCCTGGTTTCCGTCGTACTCGATAACCTGGCTGCGGGTGTCAGTTATGAAGAAGTGCTGAAGAGCTACCCGGGTCTCAGCCGTGAGGCCGTCCAGGCGGCAATAGCGTATGCGGCAGACCTAACACGTGAGCGATTCCTTGATCTGCCCGCCGCTTAGGGTTTCAATATGAAATTCAAGACGGACGAAAACCTGCCTGTTGAGATCGCGGATATGCTCAGGCGAGCCGGTCATGACGCTCTGACCATTTCTGATCAAAGACTCAAGTGCTTCGTTTGAAGCGGCAAGACAAAGCCCGCGTTTTGGAAGTATTGAGCCGTCTTCTTCCGACATTTTTAACTGAACCGCTCGCAGGTAATCTATGGATTGTCGAAGAAAAGCGTATCAGAATCTGGAAATAACCATTACATGCAAATAATTACTCTAGAGACTGACTCGTTCTTCCCAGTGCCCGGTTTGGTCCGTACTGGCGAGCCGTCCCGAACTCGAACCGGCACGATACCGGCTTGGGTCCGGCCTGAATATAAATGGCCTACCGAGTTCACTCCGATCCCCCTCTTACGCGACATATTCCACATTTGTTCCATTGTCAGTTCGCGGAGTTTGCAGTAGAGAACCGCGCCCGGGGTCGAATCCGGTCGTCCCGACCATGTGAAGAGTGCACGTGTCACCCCTTATTCGTGGGAAAAGTGTAAGTGCGACCCATCATTCGGTTCGTGGTATAAAAATTACGCAAAACGTGTAAATGTAGGGCCAGGAGAAAGAGCGGATTATATGGGAATTTTTGCATGACGTGATATTCACGAACGATCCCAAAACTTCGATTGCCGGCTCATCCTGGCGGGATGCCGAAAAAAGGGGGTAGAGATTGAAACCGAACTTTTTGGCAGCGTCTTTTTTGATCCTGTTCCTGTGGGCGGCGGGCGTGGCTTCCGGCAGGTTTGCGCCAGGCGGCGAGCCGCCCCGGGACCTGGTTCGGCTCCAGCCGGGATTTAGCCAACCGCAGTCACCGGCCCTCCCGGTTCCCAACGCCCCCGCCCCTGGCCCGCCCACCCTGCGCTACTCCGGGGCAGTCTTCGGCCTCGCCTGGCTTTGCCCGGACGTTTACGCCGCCGGGGGCGCTTCGGTCCGCCTTGCCTGGGACCCGAGCACGAACCATTCGGTGGCGGGCTACAAAATTCATTACGGCGCCACGTCGGGCAACTATACTCATACGGTTCGGGTGAAAGGAAGACTCACCGCACAGGCCCTGATCGAAAACCTCGAGGAGGGAAAGACCTACTTTTTTGCGATAACATCCTACGATGCAAAAGGCAAAGAGTCGGCCTTGAGCGCTGAAGTAACAAACGGTCCCGCAAAAGACGTGAAAAAACTCCCCCCCGGCGGCGGCCCTTCCCCACAGCAGCCCTCAAGCGACAAAATGGCCCCGTCAAAAACAGTTACCAGAACCCCCGAAGGGAAAATGCTCCCGACCCGGTAGGCGACGAGCCGGCAGGACCGCCAGCCAAGATGGCCGGGACGGGAAGAGCGACGCCGGGACGGGTCATAATCCGGTCTGTCCTCTTCTGCGGCTAAAGCCTGCTAATGCCAGGCTGCGTTCAAGACTGATGTAATGGAAAAGAGCGGGGGAATGTTTCCCCTCAATCTCCAGCCTCCGCCAGGCGCTCACGCGCCACCGTGAGCCGGATGGTGGCCCGGACATGGAGAGCGGCGAAGGGGGTGTGCGGGGCGCAGCTCCCCAGGCTTCTTAACATCTTTTAGTACTCACTTGAGCGCAGCTTCGTATAAAATCCCCCCCCGGCCCCCCCTGGAAAAGGTGGGCATGATTATCCGGGACACCGACTTACAGACTGACCAGCCAGGCAGGCCGCCAGTTCCGGTCCGGCTTCAGCCCCCGGCTTTCCTCAAAACTTTGCCGGCAAGCGCCCCCGTGTATTTGCCGCCCTCGACGGCGACCTCTCCGTTTACCAGTACGTATTCTATTCCGGCGGCATATTGCTGCGGGTCCATATATGTGGCTTTGTCCTCGATACTCTCGGGATCGAAGATGGCAATATCGGCCCACATTCCTTCCCTGACAAGCCCCCTGTCCCGGATGCCCAGTCTTTGGGCCGGCATTGAAGTCATCTTGCGAACGGCGTCCGGAAGCGAAAGCACCTTGTCCTCGCGCACATACTTCGCCAATACTCGCGGGAAGGTCCCGAAATAGCGCGGATGGGGTTTTCCGGCGCTCGGGATCGCATCGGATCCGATCATTACGGCCGGGTGTTTCATGATGTGGGCGACATCGTCCTCGCACATCATGAAAAACACCATCAGGACCTCGGCTGCCTCTTCGATCATCAGATCGCATACGGCCTCGGCCGGCGTGGTCCCCCTCGATGAGGCGATATCCGCGATGCTCTTTCCTTCGCAGTCCCTGTTCCGCCTGCACGATGCAATGATGATGTTTTCCCACCCCGATGCCTTGACGTAGTTTTCCCAGCCCGGAATCCCGCTTGCCATTTCATCGGCGATTCGCCGGCGGTTTTCGGCGACCTCGAGCCTTTCGAGCAGTTTTTCCACTCCCCCTTCATGCGCCCAGGGGGGCAGGAGCGCGCCGAGTATAGTGCTGGCCGCTATATAGGGATACACGTCACAGGTGAGGTCTACTCCCCGGCGTCTTGCCTCATCGATCAGCCCGAGGGTCTGGAGGCTCTTGCCCCAGTTGTCCCGCCCGGCCGTTTTGTGGTGCGAGATTTCAACCGGTACGCCCGACTGCTCTCCGACCAGGATGCTCTCCCTTACCGAATCGATTACCGCATCCGTTTCCCCGCGCATGTGCGTGGCGTAAATGCCGCCCCTTCGGGCCACCACCCCGCACAGTTCGATCATCTCCGGCGTCCTGCTGAAAAGACCCGGCGGATATATCAGCCCGCTCGACATCCCGAATGCGCCTTCGTCCATGGATTCGGCGACCAATGTTTTCATCTGGGCCAACTCGCGGGCGTCAGGTTCGCGGTTTTCGAACCCCATGGCGGCAATGCGCACCGTTCCGTGGCCGACGAGCGCGGCAATATTGGCGATCGTGCGCCGCTTCTGGACAGCGTCCAAAAACTGGCCGACCCCGCGCCAGTTCCAGTCCAGTTCTGTTCGCGCAAAAATCGACGATACGTACTTTTTCAAAAGATCGAGGTTTCGTTCGACAACCGGCATGGCCGACATCCCACAGTTGCCGATCGTCTCGGTGGTAATCCCCTGCAGAATTCTTCCCTTTTCCTTCGGTTCGATGAAAAGCAGGGCATCTGAGTGGCAGTGAATGTCTATGAAGCCGGGAGAAACGATCAGTCCCCGGGCGTCGATCCTGCGCGCCCCCACCTGGTCTTTGAGATCGCCTACCGCCGCGATCCTGCCCTCTTTTACGGCCAGGTCGGCCTTGAACCAGGGGTTGCCCGAGCCATCGATGATGCGGCCGTTTTCGATGATAAGATCATACATTTTTGCGTTGTCCATTACGTGCGGGCCGGACCCTCGAGGCGAGGCGCCGGCAGGATCGCCAGGCGCAGCTTGGCAGCAACCAAAAAAGACAAACCTTCGAGGAAGGTATCAAGGTTAAAAGAAAAAGACAAGGACCTGAGGCGCGGCAGCCTCGGCAATGAAAAAGAGCGTGGGAATGTTTCCCCCTGTCCCCCCAGCCCCCACGTTTTTAAACGCTTTTAATACTCTCTTGAACGCAACTTCGTATTACTGCCTGCCGCACAAATCTTCGATCGACAGGGTGAACTCGCATGGCCGCGGGGGTTGTTCCTTCCATAGACGCCTGACCGATTCGGGAGCAGAGCCGGCATCTTCCAGTAAAGCGCGCTTTCCGTCCCCGGTGCAGATCAACACGATTGCGTGGCGATGTCGCCTTGCGATCCGGATACTGTAGTCCGCAAATTCCCAAAGAAGAGTGGGGTCGAGTTTTGTGGCGATCCTTAGCAGTTCCCGGTCGCCGATGCCCGCCGGCGGTTCGCCGTAGCGAACGGTTGCTTCAACCGCAGCCGTAAGTTTTACGAGCCGGCCGGCCAGGTTTTCCATTTTGCCCTCCTCCCCCACCCGGAGGCGGGCGCAGCCCAAAAGCATCAAAATCAAAGCAATCGTTGCGCCGCAACGCACCGGACCAGACCGCTTCATAATCAAACCCTCCAGTAGAACAAATCCACCGGCTCTCCAACTCATATATGACTCGTAAGATAGACTTATACGCTGCCTGTTAGACGGGGGCAACCCGATGCGCCGATCCGCGGACGCTCCTGGCTTTTCGATCCAGCGCCTCTTAGTCTTTGCCGCCGGCAGGCGGATTTTCTTTTGTTCCGGCACGGTATGCTGTTAGAGTCTGAACCCGGAATTTTTTTCGATCGTTTCCGGGCATACAACCCATTGGGGATCAGGTCCTTTCAAACAGGGGTCGCACATGAGAGTCTTTCAAGTTGAAGGCGGCTGGTCTATGGATAACATGCGCATGAGCACACGGCCCGATCCGCAGCCGGGAGCGCGGCAGGTGCGGATCAGGATGAAAGCCTCGGCCCTGAACTACCGGGACCTTCTCGTGCCTGTGCGCGGCTATGGGTCGAGGATGAAAGCGCTGCCGCTGATAATGCTCGCCGACGGCCTCGGTGTGGTCGACTCCCCGGGAGAGGGCGTAACCCGTTTTAAGGCCGGAGACCGGGTCTGCCCGCTTTGCTTTCAGAGCTGGATGAGCGGAGAGCCCAATCAGGAGAGGCTCTCACTGACCCTGGGCTGCGAGCTCGACGGAACGATGGCCGACTTCATGGTGCTCCCTGAAGAAGGCGTTGCACTTGCCCCCGAACACCTCGACGATGTGGAAGCTGCTTCGCTTCCCACCGCCGCAGTGACCGCCTGGCGGGCGCTGGTTACAGAAGGCCGCTCCAAGCCGGGGGACAAGGTATTGGTCCAGGGCACCGGAGGCGTTTCGCTCTTCGGCCTCCAGTTTGCAAAGATGCTGGGCGCCCAGGTGATCCTCATCTCGTCGAGCGATGAAAAGATCGCGCGGGCGCGGGCGATGGGCGCCGACGAAACCATCAACTACCGGACTGTCCCGCAATGGGGCAAACTCGCGCGTGAAATTGCGGGCGGAGACGGTGTCGACCACATTGTCGAAGTGGCCGGCCAGGGCACCATGGCCCAATCGCTTCGCGCGGTCCGGCCGGGCGGCACAATAAGTGTGATAGGCGTGCTCTCCGGCGCGATGCTGAACGTACCGCTGGGACAGATCGTCACCCGGCATGTCCGGCTGCAGGGAATCACTGTGGGCAGCGGCGACGACTTCGCCCGCATGGCCGGGGCAATCGCCCGCCACAGGATTCATCCGGCGATCGGCCGAGTTTTTGCTTTCGACCAACTGCGCCCCGCCCTCGACTTTATGGCGAGCGGCAAGCATTTTGGCAAGATCTGCATCGAGCATTAGCGGCAAGGCGCCGGGCGGCGGCGGCGGGCTGCCGGGTTCGGCACTCAAACACTTTAGAAACAACGACAAGGCCCCATGTCAAAGGGTTGCCGTTTTATCCGCGATCTCCGCCTTCTCTGCGTTCTCAGGGCAAGACTCTTTTTCGTCACGGCGGCTGGCCTGCTATCCGGCTGTTTGCTCTTTTGCCTGGAATTCCGCTGTAAGTTATTGTTTTCCCTTCCATCCCAGTGATCTCTTCGTCCTCTGCGGTGAATCTTCTTGGTTTCTGCTTCACCGCCCCCCGCCTGCAGGCTCGCGGTGTATGTACATCCGCCCCACCCCGACCTGGTCCGTGGGAAAGACCACCAGTTCCTGAATGTTTACATGAGGCGGCCGGTCGAGGCACCAGATTACGGCTTCGGCTATATCTTCGGGCTGCAGAGGGCTCAGTCTCTCGTAGAAAGCTTCCGCCTTGGCCTTGTCTCGCAGGCTCACGAGGCTGAACTCGGTCTTGACGATGCCGGGTTCGATATTTGTCACGCGGATTTTCTTTCCCATTAAATCCATGCGCAAACCGTCGGCAATCGCGCGCACCGCAAACTTTGTGGCGCAGTAAACCACACTGCCCGGCAGTGTCCAGCGCCCCCCCACTGAACCGATATTGACGATGTGGCCCGCATTGCGCCCCACCATATGCGGGAGGATGAACCGGCTCATATAAAGCAGGCCCTTTATATTGGTGTCTATCATCTGTTCCCAGTCCTCGATCGCCCCCGCGTATAACGCTGCGTTGCCTCTGCCAAGCCCGGCGTTGTTGACGAGGATCGAAACCTCGGACACCATCTCCGCTTTCCCCGCAAGCGCCGACTCGCACTGCCCGCGATCGCGGACGTCAAATACCAGCACCTCGACCCGTACGCCGTGTTTGCCGCTCAGTTCTTCCTTTAGCTCGAAAAGCCGGTCTTGCCTGCGCGCATTGATCAGAAGATTGACTCCACGCTCGGCCAATGCCCTGGCAATAGCCCTGCCAATGCCCGACGAAGCGCCAGTCACCAGTGCCCATGAACCTTTCATATTATCTCCTCCGGGAATTTAGAGATTGACAAATTGAACAATTACCCGCGCCATCGGTGGCTCAATTGTTTCATAATACCCGATGGTTGCGATGAACGCATTATAATTAATCATGGGTAAACCCCCGGCCTGGCCGGAGGTATCCGACTGGAAACGGCGTCAATCAGGCGCCGACCCGGTTCGATATTCGGCCGCCCGCCACTCGATCGTGGTTGACGCGCACAACGTCCGGCGCTATAGGTGTTATACTGTCATCAGGTCATTAAAATCCAAGTCCATCTCAGGAGGAATCTATGCACACGGCCACACTTACGTCACGGCGCCGTTTTTTGAGCCTCGCCGGCGGTCTCGCTGCCGGTATCGCTCTGCCGGCTGTTTCACCCGGTGTTTTAGCCGCCGAAAAAATGGAGGGCAAAGAAAAAGAACCCGGGGTGAACCCCGTGGAAGATCTCATGCGGGAGCACGGGGTCCTGCGCCGTGTGCTGCTGATCTATGACGAGGCGATAAGACGCCTCAAGGGGGCAGAGCTGTTGCCGGCCGGAGTTATTTCGGATTCAGCCGGCATTATCCGCCGCTTCGTCCAGGACTACCATGAAAAGCTCGAGGAAGACGAGATTTTCCCGCGTTTTGCAAAGGCCGGAAAGCTTACCGATCTTATAAATGTGCTCTTCGTGCAGCACCAGGCCGGACGACGCCTGATCGATTCCATTTTGAAATTATCTGAACCTGAGACGCGTAGCACTAACGAAGCAAATCAAGACGAGTCTGCGGCCATGCGGCAGATGTATGGCGGGACTCCTTTCTTTCGATGGAAACGCGCAAAGCACGAGCCGTTTTCGGTCATGGAACAGTTCATTCGCATGTACCGGCCCCACGCAGCCCGGGAAGATACGGTTCTTTTCCCCGCTTTTCGCTCGATAGTGTCGCCTAGGCAGTTCGATGAGCTGGGCGAAAAATTCGAAGACAGGGAAAGGGAGCTTTTCGGAAAAGACGGATTTCAAAAAATGGTGGAATCGGTGGGGGAGATCGAGAGAAAGCTTGGCATCCATGAGCTGTCGAAATTTACGCCCAATGTATGATTCTCTTTCAACGCGAGAAGTGCGATAAGGCTTTGAGAATCCATGGCGCGGCGAACAGGATGAACAAGAGCCGGAAAAAATGAAAGCAGGTCACGACCGGCGGGTTGGCTCCAGGGGGCGCCAGTGGGGATCGGCAAGCCCGCCGGTCGAAACCGCCCCCTGCGATCCCCACAACCTCAACCGGATTGCCTGCATGTCCAACAGCGCCGCATTTTTCCCGGGACAAAAAGGCCGGCGGCATACGGCTGGGGGCAACGGCTGCACGGGATGCCCCGTTGGATGCCAATCCATAATCAGGCTCCCCTCCGTCGCCCCGGGGTGCGGCATTCCGGAAACCGGTCAAAATACCTGAGGATTTCCGCAGCTATTCCTGAGATAAGTTTGAAAAGGGCGCCCCGGCCTTTTTGTTCGAACTGCTTCCAGCAATCGCGGGTAAGCAAGGCGAGCTTGCCGCCCTCCGTCTCTATCGCCGAGTGTCGTTTATAAGTCTATCCTGCGAGGAGCCGATATGGATCAAACCGAAAAAGACTACATCGCCTACAAAACATATGTGGACCTGTGGGCCGCCGAAAATCCCATAAAGACAAACAAGGTGCTGGGTCTGCTGATTGTCAACGGATTGCTGATATCCGCTCTTCAGGTGGGAGGCGGACTGCGCAGCGCCGGCTGGCCGATCTTCCTGGCAGGCTCGCTCTTTTCCGCATTGGCTCTCATGTCACTTGGCAGGACGAGCTTATTTCAAAAAGTATGGCAGGCAAAGGCGATGGAACTTTCGACAAAATATGCGGAAGACCATCGGTTTCAAATACTGCACACCGATGCCGCCCAATTGGCGGCGCCCCGCTGGCAGCGTTTCCCGGGGGCGGTGCCATCCAGGTTTTATTTACTGGGGGCGCCGGTGGTTTTTTCGTTAGCCTGGGCCATCGGGCTTGTTTACGTCATTTTGAAATAGGCGGATTGTCGAGGCGACCCTATGAACCGCAGGCGAATCGGCATTGTGATTTTCACAGGTCGCCACCCCGGCCCCCGTATGCACGGGATCTTTGATACCGGGAAATGCCGGGCTGCTCGACGGGCTGCGCGCCACCACTCACTACCGTTCGCTCGGGCTTATGCGGGAGCTTTTCCCGAAGGTCACGGTCGATTCGGAGTCCCACGTGGTTGAACAGGGCAAGATTGTAACATCGGCCGGGATCTCGGCCGGCATGGACATGGCCCTGCGTGTGGCAGCGCGTTACCCGGGCGAAATCGTTGCCCGGTCGACCTCCCGGCATATGGAATACCCGTTTCCGGAATCCAATGCTCGCAGGGTGAGTCTTTAGATATTCCCATATTTGCGCCGAAGCCCTTTCCCTTTACAACCGCAATAGTTAAAGAATTCAGGAACCAGGATGAAGTGAGGAATTTTGTTCTTCACTGCCGCTAAAATCCACCTGCCCCCTTTGGGGAGGACGCATGGTAATGTTAAAATGCCGTCGCATTTTGTGCTGTTAGATAGCAGAAGTGCTGCCCCGTATGGGATTGACGCATTTGCTTCCTCAAAACCGTCATTGCGACGAGTTTCGCCGAGGTGAGGTTCGAAACGGACCGGCCCTTCCAGCAAGAGGACCGGCATAGGGAGTAAGGGATGAAAAAGCCCTTTTCACAGTGGCCCGATCCGGCAAAAAAGCCTTTGCGCTGGTTTATTTTCACCATCTTTTCAGTCCTGTTGTGCCTCGTCCTCGTGGCGGGCATGGCTGTTCTTGTTTTCATCATTCAGATCGACCGCTCCCTTCCAAGCGTTGAAGCGCTGAAATCATATCATCCTCCTCTGGTCACGAGCGTCTATTCGGCCGATGGGGAACTCATAGGCGAGTTCTTCGTCCAGCGCAGATACCTGGTTCCCCTCAAAGACCTTCCTTCGTGCGTGAAAGAGGCATTTATCGCCGCAGAAGACGCGAGGTTCTACGAACACGGCGGGGTTGACCTGATCGGAATTTTTCGCGCCATGGTCAAAAACATCGAGGCCGGCAAAATTGTGCAGGGCGGGAGCACGATTACGCAGCAGGTGGTAAAATCGCTCCTGCTAACCCCGGAGCGAACCTTCACCAGGAAGATCCAGGAAGCGTTCCTCGCCTACCGGATCGACAACACCATGAGCAAAGACCGGATTCTCTATCTCTACCTGAACCAGATCTATTTAGGCGCGGGGGCCTATGGGGTCGAGGCCGCCGCAAGGACCTATTTCGGCAAGCACGCAAGCGAGCTGGACCTGGCCGAAGCTTCTATGCTGGCCGGCCTTCCAAAAGAGCCCACCCTCTTTTCGCCCGTTCGTCACTTCGCGGTCGCCCGCCAGAGGCAGTACTACGTGCTCCACAGGATGGTCCATTCGGGCTTCATCACCTTGGACGAGGCGAAAGAAGCGCTGGCGAAGCCCCTGCAAATAGTCAAACCAAAACGCCGGCACCCGCGCAGCTTCGACTGCTTCACCGAGGAAGTCCGCAGGCAGGCCGAGGCGCGCTTCGGGCATGACACGGTCTACAGGGAAGGGCTCATAATCCGGACGACCCTGGACGCAAGGGCTCAGCGCATAGCTGAAAAAGCGCTCGACCAGGGTCTTCGCGAACTCGATAAAAAGCATAAACTCTATCGCGGGCTGCACGTAAATGTTCCAAGAGATGAGTGGCCCAGTGCTCTTCGAATCCTCGGTCAATCCAACGGCGAGTTGGAAGAAGCAAAGGTAGTGGCGGGGCCGATACAGGAATTCGACCTGAAGTCAAAGACGATCTCTGTGGATCTTGGTGAAGCGAAGGCTTTGATTCCCCGGTCGGGCTGGCAATGGGTGCAGGTCTCCAACAAGCGCGCGGAAAAGATTTTCCGTACCGGAGACGTGCTCAGGGTAAGACTTATCGAGCGGCAGGACGACAAGACCTGGATAGCTTCGCTCGAACAGGACCCGAGCATGGAAGGGGCGCTCATGAGCATTTCCCCGCTCACCGGCGGGGTGATCTGCATGGTGGGGGGCCGCAACTTCGGAAAGAGCCAGTTCAACAGGTGCACCCAGGCAGTGAGGCAGCCCGGCTCCTCCTTTAAGCCCATAATTTACGCGGCGGCGCTGGACAAGGGATATACGGAGGCGTCCGTCCTGATGGACTCTCCGGTTTCCTACGCCTACCGCGGCCTGAGGGAGCCATGGAGGCCGGCTAACTACGACCGCCGGTTCTGGGGGCCGATCCTTTTGCGGGACGCGCTCATTCATTCCAGAAACGTCGTTGCGGTAAAGCTGCTCGGATCGATAGGGGTACAGTATGCTATCAACTACGCCAGGAAACTCGGAATAAACACTGAGCTCACCCCGACCCTGTCCCTGGCCCTGGGCGCATCCGGGGTGACACTGGAAGAAATGCTCACCGCCTATTCCGCCTTCTCCGACGAGGGAAAGCGCGTCGAGCCTTACATGATCGAAAAGGTCTTCGACAGACACGGCAACCTGATCGAGGAGCACCAGGAAAAGAAAGAATCCGTCATGTCGCCCCAGACCGCCTTCGTTATAACCGACATGCTTCAGGGGGTGGTCCGGGAAGGGACCGGAACCAGGGCCAGGGAGCTGGGCAGGCCGGCCGCAGGCAAGACCGGCACGACAAACGAGATGAAAGACGCCTGGTTTATCGGCTTTACCCCCTCGGTGCTCACCGGGGTCTGGGTAGGCTACGACGACTACAGCGTTTCGCTTGGCAGGGGACAGACGGGGGGGAGGGCCGCGTGCCCGATCTGGGTCGCCTTCATGAAAGAGTACCTCAGGGACAAGCCAATAGAGGCGTTCCCCATTCCGGACGGGATCGTTTTCGCCAAGATCGACCCGCATTCCGGCGCCGTGGCAGGGTCGGACGAGCCTGGCGCGGTTTACGCGGCCTTTGCCGGCGGCGTGCCCACCCCGGGCAGCAGGCCGCCGGCGCCCATGGGCGATGAGGCTCCCTTCGGGATTGCCGACTCATCCCAACGAGGCAACAGCTATATGCCCCCGTTAAATCCGCCGCTGCGGACCTCGTCGGGGGAGTCCTTCTTCAAGTCGGACCTGTTCTGATGGCTTTTTCGTCCGGCGCAGGGGCAAACATCGAGCGCACAGCAGGCAGCATCGCCCCGGAAACCTTCGCTTGCTCTTAGGTCATCGGCATAGGCGCCGCCATAAAAGTACGATCCATGCCGATGGTGGAGGAATGCAATTGAAAGACCGGCTTCGATTCAGAACCTGTGTCATCGGGGTCCCGCTGGCGATAGTCACTCTCATCCACTACACTTCCGCTATCAACCTGGTGCGCTATTATCTGCTTTGCAGTGACGCCTATTTTTTCCTCGTAATAGTCGCCGGACTTTGGTTCGGTTTGCGGGGCGCCCTGACGACCTCTTTGATTATAACGTTTCTTAATATCCCGTTTATTGTCATCCATTGGAGCGGGATGTCGGTTTTAGATCTGGACAGGTTGACGGATTTGCTTCTCTATAACGTGGTGGCGCTGGCATTGGGGATACTCAGGAACCGGCAGAGAGCCGAAGAGAAACGCGCACGCGAATCCGAGACTTTTGCTGCGGCCGGAAAAGCCGTTTCAGCCCTTACCCATGACATGAAAACCCCTCTGATCGCGATCGGCGGTTTCAGCCGACTCGTGAAGAAATACATCCAGGAAGATCATCCCCACCGCGACAAGCTCGATATCATCATCGAGGAGACCCGGCGACTGGAGAATATGGTCAAAGACATGCTGGATTTTTCCCGGCCCCTGGAATTGAACCGGTCAGCCAACCATGTAGACGCAGTTATAGAAGAATGCCTCGGTGTGGTTGCCGATGAAGCTCACAGAAGAAAAATCGTGATAAAGTATGAGTCTGTTCGGGGGCGTTCGGCAACATCCATAGATCGAATGCGAATCAAACAGGCGCTTATCAATCTAATAATGAATGCCATTCAGGCTTCAGCGGAGGGGGAACCCGTCGTTGTAAGCTTCTACCAGACGAAGAACAGAAGCATCATAGACGTAATCGATCTCGGTTGCGGCATTCCTCGCGATCAAAGAGCAGAAATCTTTATGCCCTTTGTCAGCACGAAAAAAGAGGGTACGGGACTTGGGCTGCCAATCGTCAGGAAAATCGTCGAAGCCCACCAGGGCCAAATACAGGTCCTTGACAATCCTAAACGCGGCACCATTTTTCGAGTAATTCTTCCCAACGGGTAGAGCCGCATGCGCCAAGCGCCCGGCCACACGCGCCTGCTCGTGAGGCCAAAATCCCCGGATCGGGTCCTCCGGATCAGAGCCGGCCCCGGAGATCGAAGAGCTTCCGCTCCATTAGCACCTCCCTGTTTTCAGCAGCTTATCGTCAGACCTGCTGCGCCTCGCGCCCGGTAAAATCCCCCCTGCCCCCCTTTAGAAAAGGGGGGAAATACGAAGCCCCCCTTTAGAAAAGGGGGGAAATACGAAGCCCCCTTTTGGGAAAGGGGGGCATGATTATCCGGGCCACCCCGCCGGTAATAGAGTGTGGCAAACCTTGGAAACCGAGGCCACTTAAGAACATCTGCCTTAACCCAACTTCCGCAGTTGGAAGTTTTTTTGACGTGTTTTGACCCTCTTTCGCTGTCGGACTGTCGGTAAGTTGTTGTTATTGCGAGAGCGATTTTTTCTAAATGCCAAGAACCGAATGTAGTGACGACCTACCCCGTTGACTTGGTTTCCTGATTATCGATAATTTCCGCGTGTATATACGCAAATTGACACGTGCAAAAGATGGCAAACAGCACCATTACTGGGCATTGGTCGAGTCCTACCGGACCGAACGAGGACCGAGGCAACGGGTGGTGGCCTGGCTTGGTGAAATGGACGAGTCCGGCCGCCTGGGTGTTGAGAATGCTGCCGAAGGAGCTGCCGGCGTCCAGCGCAGATTG
Organism: uncultured delta proteobacterium; assembly: GCA_963805125.1. Lineage (GTDB taxonomy): Bacteria > Desulfobacterota > Syntrophobacteria > Syntrophobacterales > Syntrophobacteraceae > SbD1. Next base: position 767,126 of record CAWDTD010000009.1, read on the forward strand.
TTCGATGATGTCAAGCCTGAATGGGTAGAAGTCAATGTCAATGAGGTGCGGGTTGAGAAGATAAAGGACTTCGGTGGTCCATGGCTTGGCTTGGAGCTGATGCGCCGATTGGAAATTGATCGATTTTTCCGGGACCATATTCCACGAGGAAAAGAAGGGATTGGGTGGGCGGAAATGGCCAAGGTCTTGGTGCTTTGTAGATTCTGCCGGCCGTCGAGTGAACTGCACATCGCCGAACATTTTTATGAAAAAACTGCGCTGTCCGATTTGCTTGGTATTGCCCCGGACAGAGTCAACGATGATCGTCTATACCGCGCCCTCGACAAGCTTTTGCCGCATAAAGCCGATCTGGAAAGACATCTCAAAGACAAAGTCGGCGCTTTATTCAAAGTGGATTATGACTTGTATCTTTATGATGTTACGAGCACCTATTTTGAAGGACAAGCCAAAAGCAATCCTTCGGCCAAGCATGGTCACTCGCGGGACCAAAGGGGAGATTGTAAGCAGGTCTGTATCGGCCTGGTCGTGACGAGAGATGGCTTTCCCCTGGGCTATGAGATATTTGCGGGAAATCGCGCAGACGTGACAACCGTAGAGGAAATCATTGGCACCATGGAGGGCCGATACGGTAAAGCGAACCGCATCTGGGTGATGGACCGTGGAATGGCCAGCGAGACAAATTTTGATTTTTTGAACAAGCAAGGCCGCCGATATATTCTGGGCGCCAACCGTGGGCAATTGAAACTGTACGAGTCTGAGTTATTGAAAGAAGACTGGCGGGTGGTGCATCCCGGGCTGGAGGTAAAGCTGGTTGACGGGCCTGAGGGCAAGGAGGTCTTCATCCTTTGCAGAAGTAAGGATCGCGCCGAGAAAGAAAAGGCGATGCATGATCGTTTTGAGCAACGGATTGAAGACGCGTTGATGCAAATGGCCAAGGGGTGTGAAAAGCGAAAATATAAGGTGAAGGTAATTGAACGTCGTGTAGGAAAGTTGCTTGGGAAAAACAGCCGTGGTGCAGGATTGTTTGACGTTGAAGTATCGGAAAGTCCGAGCGGAGGGGCGCAGATTACCTGGACCAAAAAAGAGAAATGGCGGCAATGGTCTCAGTTGAGTGAAGGGTGCTATATGTTACGAAGCAATATACGAGACTGGTCGCCAGAAGAATTATGGAAAGCATACATTCAACTGACGGAGGCGGAGAATGCTTTTCGTATCCACAAGAGCGATCTTAGTGTTCGCCCGGTATGGCATCAAAAAGACGAACGTGTTCAGGCGCATATTTTGATTTGCTTCCTGGCCTATGTGCTTTGGAAAACCCTGGGTCGACTGTGTCATAAGGCAGGCCTCGGAGACGAGCCAAGGAAAGTGCTGTGGGAACTTGCCCAGCTCAAACTGACTGATGTGATTCTGCCGACCCGGAACGGTGCAGAGATCAGATTGCGTCGCGTAGAGACACCGGATACTCACCAGCGTATCCTCTTGCAGAGGCTAAGACTGAGTTTGCCGCGAAGATTTGAAAAACACAATTTGTAGTGACGACTTTTGACCTCAGATTGTGAAATATCAACAACTTAACTGTCCCAACTGCGGAAGTTGGGTTAAGTTGACGGCGACGGGCGAAAGCCGGAATCCAGCGCTCTTGGTTTTCATTGTAAAATCATTAGAAAGGCACTGGCCCCCGGCGCCTGCCCCGGACCCCGGATAAAGCCCACTTCCGGGGCAGGCTCTGACCCGGGGTCCGCCGGAATGAGGTGATTTAAGTCGGCATCCATCCGGAAACTCCGGATGGAAACGAGTTGGCGCTTATGGGAAGCATTCCCCCGCTCTTTTCCGTTACTTCAATCCTGGACGCAACCCGGTCATAGCCGGCCTGTCACTGCATCTCGGATATTTCCTCGGTTGAAGTCGGCTCCGGGCTGGGTTCAAGTTCGAACCGCTTGAGATAGAAATAGAGGACGGGATAAATTGCGAGCTCAAGAATAAGCGAGGTAATCACACCTCCAACCATGGGGGTGGCAATGCGTTTCATAACCTCCGAGCCAGTCCCGCTGCCATGCATAATGGGCAGTAAGCCGGCGAGAATGGCGCCCACGGTCATCACCTTGGGTCTTATTCTCTTGACCGCGCCATGGTAGATTGCCTGTTTGAGGTCGCCGTAGGTCTTCATACGACCGAGGCCGGTCCACAGGTGGTGCGCCAGTTCCAGGTAAAGGAGCATCACCACACCCGTTTCGGCGTCCAGGCCGGCCAGGGCAATGAGGCCAACCCACACCGCCACCGAGAGGTGGTAGTGCAGCAGGTAGAGCAGCCAGAAAGAACCCACCAGGGAAAAAGGCACTGCCAGCATAACGAGAACCACCTTGGCAAATGACCTGGTATTGAAGTAGAGCAGCAATACAATGATCACCAGGGTGACGGGAACTGCCAGCATGAGTCTTTGCCGGGCCTGCATCATGTACTCGAACTGACCGCTCCAGAGGATGTTATATTTGGGCGGCATCTTGACCTTTTCGGCAACTGCCTTCCTGGCGCGAGCCACATAGCCGCCGATATCGGAAGTATCCAGATCCACGAAGAGCCATGCTGTTTTGCGGGAAGCTTCCGTCTTTATGGAAGGCGGACCCTGATGAATGCTGATGTGGGCCACCTGAGACAGAGGGATTTGGGCGCCCGTCGGATCGGGAACCAATACCTGTTCAAGGGCCTGGATGTCGCTGCGGTAGTCACGCATGTAGCGCACGTTGACGGGATATCGTTCAAGGCCCTCTACCGTGTGAGTGATATTCATACCTCCCAGGGCGACCTGGATCACGTCTTCGATATCCTGAACAGTCAACCCGTAACGTGCTGCGGCATCGCGGTCTATCGTGTAGTCGATATAGTAGCCGCCCATCACGCGCTCGGCTATCACCGACCGCGTTCCGGGGACGGCCCGCACAACACTTTCCACCTCTTTAGCCAAATCTTCCAGTTCGTTCAGGTCAGGCCCCAGCAACTTGATGCCGACAGGGGTCTTGATGCCCGTGCTCAGCATGTCGATTCGGGTCTTAATGGGCATGGTCCATGAATTCACCAGGCCCGGAAAATGGATGGCGCTGTTGAGCCGGTCTACCAGCTCGTCCTGGGACAGGGGCCGCTCATCGGGCCACAGGAAACGAAGGGCCTTCTTTACCCACCCGGGCGCCCAACTGGAATACCACCGGGTCATATGGACCGTGCGCCATTTGCTTTGGTCCTGAAGCTGAATGATAGTTTCGATCATGCTGAGGGGGGCCGGATCGGTCGCCGTTTCCGCTCGTCCGATCTTGCCGAAGACGGACCTCACTTCGGGAAAAGTCCTAATGATCCGGTCTGTCTGCTCCAGGAGCTGTTTGGCCTTGGTGATGGATATTCCCGGCAGGGTGGTGGGCATGTACAACAGGTCCCCTTCGTTCAAGGGAGGCATAAACTCCGAGCCCAGGTGCACCATTGGGAATACGGCGCTCGCAATGACGATAAGGGCCAGCACCAGAACGCTCTTCCGGAAGCGCAGCACGAATTGCGCCACAGGATGATAGACCCAGATAAGAGAGCGTGTGACGGGGTTTTCCACGTCGGGGCGAATGCGGCCGCGAATGAAGAAACCCATCAGGACCGGCGCCAGCAGCACGGCCAAAAAAGCAGCCGAACCTATTGTGTAGGTCGTCGTGAACGCCAGAGGTTTAAAGAGCCGGCCGGATTGTCCCGTAAGTGAGAAAATGGGCAGAAGCGAAAATGTGAGAACCAGCAGAGACCAGAACAGAGAGGGGCCGACTTCTTTGGATGCAGCGGCAATGATTTGCCAGTGGCGGCTCTTATCGTACCCGGATTCCATCTTTTTGTGAGTATTTTCAATCATGATGATGGCCGAGTCCACCATCGCCCCCATCGCAACGGCAATGCCGCCAAGGCTCATGATATTGCTGTTGAGGCCCTGAAAGAACATGCAGATCAGCGCGGCCATCACGCCAAGGGGCAGAATTGCAACGGCCACCATGGCGCTGCGGAAATGGTAAAGAAACAGAATGCAGACAAGCGAAACGGTGATCAGTTCTTCAATGAGTTTTTCCCGCAGAAAGGTGATACTGCGCTTAATCAGGGCAGACCGATCATAAACGGGAACGATCTCCACACCGGCAGGAAGGCCGCTCTTGAGATTCTCGAGCTTTTCTTTCACGGCTTTGATGACATCGAGCGCGTTTTCGCCAAAACGCATTACCACAACGCCGCCCGCCACATCCCCTTCGCCGTTTAGGTCCGCAAGCCCACGCCGAAGCTCGGGGCCCAGGTGAATATCGGCCACCTGCTCCAAAAGCACCGGTTTGCCGCCGGGGTCCAGCCCGATAGGCGTCTTGCGCAGGTCACCGAGGCTTTTGACATAACCAAGACCACGCACCATATACTCGGTTTCGGCCATCTCCACCAAGCGGCCGCCCACATCATTGTTGGAACGTTGAACCGCCCTTTTGACCTGGCTGAGCCTGATGTGATAGTCGGCCAGCTTATTGGGATCGACTTCGATCTGGTACTGCTTAACGTATCCACCGATGCTCGCCACTTCGGAGACGCCGGGGACGGTCTGAAGCTGGTAGCGCAGGAACCAGTCCTGCAGAGACCTGAGCTCATAGAGGGAATGTTTGCCGGTCCTGTCCACAAGCGCATATTCATAAACCCAGCCCACCCCCGTAGCGTCAGGTCCCAGTTGAGGCGAGACTCCACCCGGGAGTTGAGCCAGGGTATAGTTAAGATATTCCAGCACCCGGCTTCGCGCCCAGTAAAGGTTTGTCCCATCCTCAAAGATGATGTAAACCAGCGAGAAATTGAAAAACGAGTAGCCCCGGACGATCTTGGCCTTCGGCACGGACAGCATGGCCGTGGTGAGAGGATAGGTCACCTGGTCCTCCACAACTTGAGGACTTTGGCCGGGATATTGCGTGTAGACGATCACCTGTATGTCTGAAAGGTCGGGGATGGCATCCACCGGGGTGTGAAACACAACCCATATGCCGCCCACTATGAAAAGCCCTGTCAAAACAAGGACCAGGTAGCGGTTCCTGATAGCCCAGTCTATAGTGGAGGAAATCACCTGGATTCACCTCTATGGGATATCATCTCATGGATGGCGGCCATGAGCTGGCTCTCGGAATCCAGGAGAAACTGAGCCGATGTCACTACACGCTCTCCGGGCTCAAGACCGGCCTTAACCAAAACCATGCCGTTGTCACCTTCGGGGCCCAACACGATCTTACGACCGGTGAAGCGGCCTTCACCCTCAACGATGAAGACCACGTTATCGGTCGAAGAGGCGCGAATGACAGCGTTTCCCGGTATCTGAAGCGCTTCGGGCGCCACATCGACGCGCAGTTTGACGGTTGCATACATCCGGGGGAAAATATGTTCCCTGGAATTGGGCAGGACGATCCGAACCTGGGCCGTTCTCGATTTGCCTTCCACGTAAGGATAAACATAATCCACCGTTCCCTCGAATGTCTCACCGGGCAGCGTGTCGAACGTGACGGCAGCCTTCATGCCCTTCCTGGCCATAGGGATCTGGTCTTCATACAGAGACCCCATCACCCAAATGGGCTGCAATCCCGCAATCCGCATAAGGTTCATGCCCGCCTTGACGTAATCTCCCGCAACCACGTGTCTTTCCGTCACTATTCCATCAACGGGCGAATACAATGTCATAGTCTTGCGGATTTGCCGCGTTCTTTTCAGCTCGGCGATCTGCGCGTCACTGATGTCCCAGAGCTTGAGGCGCATACGGGCCGCTTCAGGCAGTTTTTTGCTCGCAGAGGCAATGTAGCCGTAAGAACTTTTCCCGACAGCCCTTGCGTCATCCAGGGCAGACAGAAGTTCCTGTTGGGCGGTGACCAGTTGAGGGGAGTAAATTTCGACAAGGGGCTGCCCCTTTCGCACCAACTGGCCCGTTTCGTTCACGTTCAGTTTTTCGATCCACCCGTCGATCTTGGTGTTCAGGGCGGCGAGGCTGGGTTCGCTCCAGGTCGAGGCGCCGTAGGTTACGATGGTCATGTAAAAGGGTCCCTTGGTGACTTCCGTACTGGTGACGCCGATTTGCTGAACCACTGCCGGGCTCGATGCGCACCTGTCCGGAGGAAACCTCATCCTCGTAAACGGGCACCAGATCCATTCCCATAGGTGACTTGCCGGGCTTGTCGGATATATAGTTGGGGTCCATGGGAGCGCGCCAGTACAAGACCTTGCGTTTGCCCTCGATTGCGCCCGATGATTTCGACGGCTCCGCCCCGGTAGCGGGAAGATTGGCCCCGGCTTGCAGGGCGCCGGCAGATGGAGCAGGGGCCGTGGCGGCCTTCGGGGTCCGGGTCATTGGCCCGGTTCCATTCACGGAAAAACGTCCCGCCAGAAAGCAGGCAAATGCCACAAGGATCGATATGGCGGCAAACGCGCCGAAGGTCCTTGTCTTCATTGTGCAGTCTCCTTCCCGGATTCCGTTGCGCGGTCCTGAGGAAGACCGCCCGAAGGCTCCGATGAAGATCGAGGGATCTCTTTTCCGACCAGCATCTCCAGTTGAGCCAGGCGCTGAGCCCGGTTGGCGAAAGCATGTTCATAAGAAAGTTCGAATTCCAGAAGGGACCTCTCGGAATCGATCAAATCCAGAAAGCTTCCAGTGCCGGCTTCGAACCCCTCGATGGTGACGTCGATGGCCCGTTCAGCTTTGGGAATCAAAGCGTTTTTATAGAGATCGATTTTTCTTTCGGCATCCCGAAAATTATAAAGCGCCATTTTGAGATCGGCTATCAGTGTATTTTCCTGATCTTTTCTGTCCATTCGCGCCGCCGCAAAGCGCGCCCGGGCCTCCCTTTCCTCTGCCCGATATTTTTCGCGCCAAACGGGCAGATTGATCGAAAACGATACAATGACAGGGTCCTTCCCACTATCCGGGACATTCAGCGTCCTTGCCGATTCCGTGTCGATCGTCTGAAGACCCAGCGTGATATCCGGAAAGTAGTCCTTCTTCGCAAGATCGATACCCACCTGTTCTGCGGCAGCCGCAAAATCCTGCGCCTTGAGTGATGGATTCGCTTCTTTGAGCCAGTTCGTGAGTTGTTCGTCGGAAAAGTCCGCCTTTTCTTCAACCACATGCCCCGGCCATGGTAAAATTCCACTTTCGGGCCTGCCGAGGGCGGCATTGAGTTTGGAGGATACAGGGGCCCGCAGTTCCTGCATCGTGCGCAGACTGTCCTCGAGTTTGCCCAGTTCCACCTGTGCTCTGATTACATCGGCGTATGCCGCAGATCCGGAAGCATATCTGGTGCGAACAACATCTTCGAGGCGACGCAGCAGTTCCAGGTTTTCCCCGGTAACGGCAATGGCGCGGGCGAGGTAGTAGTAGTCATAGTAGGAGTTCTTTACCTGGTAAAACAACTTTAGCTTTGCGGCCTCGTAACGCTCTTTTTCGGCATTGGCGGCCTCGGTGGCCTTGTCGCCGCGCAAACTCAGCTTCCCGAACCAGGGAAACGTCTGCGATATCCCGAACAACTGGCGCTGCGGCCCAACGCGAGTTTCAACCGCTTGAATGTAATAGGCGTAGGTAAAGCGGGGATCCGGCAGGGCCTTCACCTGAGGAATTCTTTCCACAGCCGCTTTCCAGCGTTCGAAGGCAGCCTTGAGACCCGGATTGTTCAGTGCGGCACAGGCAAGATAATCCGACAGCGTGGACTGCTCGTTGATTTCAGGAAGGGTCGCCGGGGCCTCTTCATAAACCGGCGGCCGGTACTCTTCGGTTGCCGGCGGCGCCGATAAGACAGCGCTCCGGTGCTCTCCCATTGCCCCGCATGCGCTAACCAAAACCGCACATAAGCAAACGATCCAGGGATGGTATTTTATTGCGCACAATTTTGACCCCTCCCTTCAATAAGACCTACTCCCCCTGAAACCGCCGGACTCACCCCGGGCGACGCCCTGTTCAGGAGCTGAACTCAAGGAAAAGTTAACCTGAATGATGAATCGACCTGATTATCCGCGGGCCCCGAATCGCGTTAGGGGCTCGGATAGCATCCGAAAAGGCTATTCGTATGCCCAAGGTTGGCATAATACGATATTCCGATTCAAAAACCCGCAAGAAAATTGTGCCCTGGAAGCCTTTCGTAACAGATTGCCGTTTCATACGAAACTGCGCTCAAGTCAGTACCAGGGGATGTTAGGAAGCGTGGGGAGCGGCGCCCGGCGTGGCGCCGGCCAGTCGCCGCATGCGCAGGGCGCCCGGCCTCACGCGCCTGCGCGTGAGGCCGAGACCCCGGTGGAGTTGGGGGCACAGGGGGAAACATTCCCCGGCTCTTTTCCATAAGCCTTGCCTTTGTGCAAGACAATGCGCATGTTTTTGGTTACTTTATTTCGGCTTGTCTTACCAATGCCGACAGTACCCCGGATGATCTGCGCAAAGCTCGTGTTGTCCGATACATCCAAGCATCAGGCTTGGATTCATGCCGGCAACAGGGAACCCAAACGCCGAATCGGTGCTGGAACCAATGAAGTTAGCTCCAAAAATAGTCTTTATCGTGGTTGCCTTGTTCGCCTGCTGGGCGGAAGATCTCTATGTGAGCCTTGGCCGCCTTAAACCTGGCGATTCGGCCCCGATCACTTTTCGTGCGGATCGTCCCTTCGATTTCGATCAGGCAAAAGCCTTCGGAGGTGAACGCAACCTGGCTTTGTCTCAATATGTCCCGCTCTATATCTTTTCCTCGGCAAATGCGGATTTGGGCAAAAAGAAGATGCAGGACCTGATCGCCACAGTGTCGGATGCTCGCAAAAAGGGGCAGATGGATGCAGGGGCGCTGGCCGGGTACGTAAAGAAGGAATTCGGCGTGGAGCTGACCTGGGACGCGGCAAAGCAGCTTACTGACTATCCCGAACTGCAAAATTTGCTGGAAGGCATGCTGGCTATCGAGAACACCATCATGCAGCGTAGAATCCTGGAAGAGTACGAGCCGCTCAGGGGCAAAGGAACGGCCGAGGTGCTCTACCCCCAACCCGTGGGCACTGTGGCGTATCCCGCCTCCGAGTTCCTGACCTTGGAAAAAGCCCGTGAGATCCTTCGGAAGCAGGCGGATCAGGTTTTCTGGCAGGTTGATCAACAGGTGCTCGCACAGGTGGTTGCGATAGCTTCGGCGGCGCTTTCCCCCAATTTGAAGTATGATCGAAAGGAAAATGACAGGCGTATCGAAGAAATCATGCATCGCTATCCATCCAAAGTGATCCACTACGATCCGGGGGAAGTCCTCGTTTCGGCCCGAAACACTCTCACCGAAGAAGATGTGCTTCTTCTCGCAGCAAATCGCCAGGTAGAGGAAAAGGATTTCTACGCGAGCGTCTCCTGGGTTGTCCTTACAATAGTCATCCTGACGGTTCTCTATGCCATGGTGCTCTCACGCGGCGGGCTGCTGAGGCGGGGGGATCTTTCGAACTCCCTTCACTTTGCCGTCCTGACCATGTCCATCCTGCTCTTCGAAGCTTTTCTGCTCTTTACCCCCCTGCCGGTCCATGCGCTTCCGATCGGCCTCATCCCCCTGGTCTTGATCATGCTCGACCAGAGCATGGTTGCTGCAGCGTGCACGACACTTTTGGGCGCCGCCGTCGCAGGTTTGATCTGCGGGAGAAATGTTCAGATATTTATCTACTTCATCGTCGGGGGACTGACCGCATTGCTTGCTTCCAGGAAAATACGCAGGCGTTCTCAAATTATCATGCCCTGTGCAGCGGCGGGAGCGGTATGCGGTCTTATGGCCATATCTTTCGGTTTGGACTGGCAGGCATTCTCGTGGGCTTTGCCGGGTCCGACGGGTTCGGTCGCCTCCGTGCTCGCTGTTCCCGGCTCCGCGCTTCTAAGGGATGCAGGTTGGGCCGTGTTGGGCGGGCTGTGCGCCGGGCCGCTGGCCCTGGCGGTTCTGCCCCTGCTCGAACTTGTGCTTCGCACCACCTCGACTTTCAAGATCAATACGTGGACGAACCTGGAGCATCCTCTGTTAAAAGAGCTTCTTAACGCAGCCCCGGGAACTTATCAGCATACGATGTCGGTCGCCAACCTCGCCCGGGCCGCCGGTGAAGCAATCGGGGCCAATGTGCCGTTGCTGAGGGCGGGCAGTTATTTCCATGACATCGGGAAAATCAGCGATCCGGCCTTCTTTGTGGAGAACCAGTCAGCCGGGGCTAATCCTCACGACGGCCTGGACCCGCTGGAAAGCGCCAGGATCATAATCGATCATGTAAACAAAGGCATACTTATAGGGGAGAAGGCCAAACTCCCCCGGATCGTCCTGGACTTCATCCCACAGCATCATGGAACACAGGTCGCGGAATATTTCTGGAACAAAGCCAGGCAAAACGGCCTCAAAGATCAGATATCCGAAGAACACTTCCGTTATCGGGGACCGAGACCTCAAAGCATAGAGGCGGCAATCCTCATGATCGTAGACGCCGTGGAAGCCGCTTCGCGAACCCTGCCGGAGAAAACCCGGGCGGCGGTCGAGGCATTGGTCCGCCATATTATCGAAAAGCGCATAGAGGACGATCAGTTCGATGAGTGCAAAATAACCACGGAGGACCTGGCACGAGTGAGGGGCTCGCTTGTCGATACCCTTGAGGCCGCTTTCCACAGTCGCGTGCAGTATCCATGGCAGGAGGAGGAAGCCGATAAAGTGAAGAACCCGGCGATCGACAAAGCCTGACATCTCGAAAAGGAGGAATTAGATGCCAATGCATCCCACTGCGCCCATGTACTTGGGCCTGCTGGTCCTGGGGCTGGTTGTAAGCTCGTACGGCACGCTCATCGGCGCTGGAGGCGGATTCGTTTTGATGCCGCTGCTGCTCCTGCTTTATCCTTATGAGAACCCTCACGAACTCACAGCCATTTCATTGGCTCTCGTTCTAATAAACACCATTTCGGGCACGGCGGCCTACGCCAGGTTGAAGCGCATCGACTTCAGGTCCGGATTGTTTTTTGCCGCCACAACCCTTCCCGGCGCCATACTGGGCGTGCTAACCACGGCGGCCGTTTCCCGCAGGCTTTTTGAAGGACTGTTCAGCATTTTCCTGGTCGGTCTATCCTCGTTCATGGTCCTGAGGCCAAAATCCGATGCTCGCCTCACGCAGTCCGAGCAGCCCCGCCGTACTTTTGCCGGAACGAAACATACAACGGTATCTTTGGATGGAGCGGTTTTCGAGTACGAATACAACCGCGTTCTGGGAGTGGGAATTTTCTTTTTCCTCGGCTTTGTAGCCAGTTTCATGGGCATCGGCGGCGGCAGCCTGATGGTGCCGGCGCTCATTTATCTGTTGAATTTTCCTATTTTCATTGCCGCGGGCACTACGCAGTTAATTGTGGCCATTTTGACCTTCACGGGAACGGTGGTGCATATCTGGATCGGTTCTTTTCATCATGGCGCGCACCGTATCGCAGCCATAGGCATCGGGATGGTGGCGGGCGCCCAAGTGGGAGCATATCTTTCAAGTAAGGTCAAGGGAGTGTGGATCGTCCGAAGTCTGGCCGCGGCGCTCGCGCTGGTGGGGATCAGGATGCTCATCGCCCTTTTTTGGTGACGCGCCCAAAAGGAATGGCTTTGGGTGAAGAAGGAGGAATACATGCCCATAATCACTATTTCCAGAGGGTCCTACAGCCACGGCAGGGAGGTGGCGGGAAAGTTGTGTGCCAAACTGGGTTACGAGTGCGTTTCGCGGGAGGTGATTTTGAAAGCTTCGGAGCATTTCAACACTCCGGAAATCAAGCTCATCCGCGCTATTCACGACGCCCCTTCCATCCTTGACCGCTTTACCTACGGAAAGGAAAGATACGTGTCTTATTTCCGTGAAGCGCTGCTCCATTATCTGCGAAAGGACAACGTAGTCTATCATGGCCTGGCGGGCCATTTCTTTGTGACAGGGGTTTCCCATGTCCTCAAAGTCAGGATTATCGCCGACGTTGAAGATCGAGTAGCCGTAGAGATGCAGCGGCTGGGGGGTATATCGGCCGAAGAGGCCAGAAAGATCCTCCTGAGGGACGATGAGGAGCGCCGTCGTTGGAGCCGGCACCTCTATGGCATCGATACCCTGGACCCCGACCTCTATGATCTTGTGATCCACATCAAGAACGTGACTACCGACGATGCCGTTGCGATTATCTCCCGGGCGGCCATGCTGCCTCGCTTTCAAGCCACACCCGAATCCCGCGTGGCAATGCAGACCCTGTTCCAGGCCGCCCAGGTGCAGGCAGCCCTGGCCAAAGAGATCCCCTCCGCAAAAGTAGAAGTCGAGAACGGAGAAATTGTCGTCACGACCAGCGGCTACTGGGAGCAGGGAAAGAGGCTCATCGCCGTGGTCGATGAGGTTATCGACGATAAGAAAAAAGGCGTGCAGCTCAAGGTGAGGCTGAGAAGACCGTGAGGACGTCCCGATGGTTTTTGGGCATCGCATGGCTCAGGACCAGGGGCTCTGCTCCGGCAGGGTTGCCTGCCGTGAGGTCGAACATTGCAGCAAGGCCTCCCGCGCTCGCCCCCGGTCTCGCGCGAGATCATCATCGCAGCTTCACAAGTGCGCATCACTTCGGATTTTGAAGAGCGCGCCGCGCCAGGATCGAACGTGACCGCGTCACAGTGGTTGAAGACATCGAGTACCTGGCGGAAGGGGTCAGCCGGGGGCCAGGGACCTCAAAGTTCGCCTGATTCCAGTCACACTTATCGAATAGCGGCCTCCTGTTTTCAAAGTTAGTCTCCATTGGGAAGCTTTGCCTGATATTTGCTCAAAGGCAAGTGCACACATCAGCCCCTGTTGCCGGATCGTTTTTCAGTCCTCCTTCGGCTCAAGGGGGTCCTGTGACGGGGCCTTTTCCCTTTCCTGCTCAAGCAGCCTGGATCGACGCATTTCGGCGGATGTTCTCTTGAGCACTCCTCGCCTCAATCCATCAGAAACAGCACTGAGACGGGTCTTGAGGATGTCACGATCCAGTCTTTTGGCGTAAAGCATTTTCAGCTCCGCAGATTCATTCAGGGCCCTTTGCACATAATCTTCCAGCAGACTGCACTCCTTTTGCAGATCAGCGGCTTTTTCATTGTAGAGCAGCATGGGAACAGTCCCCGTTCGCCATCCTGCTTTCAGATTCCGAAGTGCGGCATTGACCTCCATCAATCGGCCCAGGGCCTCCTCCAATCTGAGCTGCTGCTCGGATGCGGCCGCAATGCCGAGCTTGCGTATCATCATTTTGAAACTGAGGCCCTGCATGAGCAGCGAGAGCAGTACGACCCCGAAGATTAACGAAACCATATCCTGCCGATGGGAAATACCTGGAGGAAGCCCAAGTGCAAGTGCTATCGGGATGGAGCCCTTGAGTCCGCCCCAGGCAATTGCCGGTTTCCACGATCTTGGCCATGGCCTCTTGAGCATCTTTAAAATGGCTGCAAAACCCCAGACAAGGAGAAAACGGATTGCCGTCATAACAGCAAAAATCGCAACGATATCGGTAAACTGGCGGATAACCCGGCTGGAATCCATATCGATGCCGATCAGAAGAAATAAAAGGGAGTTGATCAGAAAGACGATGACCTCCCAGAAATGAGTCAGCGCCAGTTGCGTGGCCGGCGACATGGAGAGGACCTGGCCGTAGTTGCCTATAATGATGCCTGCGACCACAACAGCCATGACGCCGGAGGCATGGAAGCGCTCCGCAACAATGTAGCAGCCGAATGCGAGCAGAATAGATACGGTGACTTCAATCAGGTGATCGTCGATTTTACTCAGCAGCCTGTAACACAGATAGCCTAAAGCGAATCCGGATAAAGCGCCTATGAGCACCTCCCAGATGAACATCTCCACGGCCTTTGGAACGTCGGCCGTTCCCCCAACCACGCTTTGCAGCAAAATGAGGTACAGGACAATCCCCAGCCCATCATTGAAGACACTTTCCCCTTCGACTGTCATTGCCAGTTCCCTGTCCACACCCTGCTCCCTGAAAAGCGCCAGCACGCTCACGGGATCGGTGGGCGAGAGAATGGCCCCGAGCAGCATCGACAGGGGCCAACCCAATCCAAGAATATAGTGTACGGCAATACCCAGAAAGCAGGTCGAAAGAAAGGTTCCCGCCACAGCGAGTAACAGTACTCCCGGCAGTTGCCGCCAAAAGATTTCCAGGTCCATGTTCAAGGCCCCTTCGAACAGGAGAGGAGGCAGGAACAGGACCATGATAAGCTCTTTCGAGAGGTGGAAGCCTTCGATGAGGTGTGCAAATCCAATGAGCAGGCCTGCCAGTATCAGGGCTATGGTGTACGGGATGCGGACTAAATTGCGGGTCAAAATCGCCACTGCCAAAGAGACAAGAAGAAGAGTCATGACCACGGTCAACGACTGTACGCTTAGGGGTTCCATGTGCAAATCAACCTCTCCTGCTTATGGCCTGCATCCCGAACATTCCTTACGGGTTATTCCCCTTGAGAAAAGAGGCTTTCGTCAAGTGAGGGCAGGTAGCTTTCCGCACTCGAGTCTGTGCCTACTACGGAGCGCACCACCAGGCGAATACGAGGGTCAACGTCCGCCTGCACGGCCTGCTCCAGGGTGCGGACCTGTTCAGGCGTGAAATTTCGGGGTGTGCGAACAATTGCCAGGACGCGTACCTGCCCGGTGCTTCGGGCATACCGGAGTTCCGTCAGGCTTGCTCCGGTCATTATTCTGCCGACCTGATTCCTGAGTGAGGCCTCGATACGTTTGTGAAACTCTAAAGCCTCTCCCGTGAGCGGAAGGGCGACTTTATTGTCTTTGGACGGTATTTCATAAAGGTAGCGTTCTGCATCGGCCTCGCGAGTGAGGATCGAGCTGACGACCAGGCGCAGGTCGGGATCGATCTGCTTTTGCAGGGCCTGCTGCACGCTCTTGACTTGTTCGGGCTTAACAGCGCACGGAGTGCGAACGGCTGCAATAATCGTCTTTCCATCGTCGGTCCGGCGCACATTGGCAAGACTTGCACCGGGAACGGATGCCAACTTCTCCTCGATCAGGCGATTGATGCCGGCAAGCACCCTGGCCTGGCTATTTTCCTTCTTACGCCGCGATCTCTCCTCTGCGGTTGTGAAAACCGGTCCATTTTCATCCACGTCCCTTGTGAGAATCGAGCGTACGATGAGCTTCACCCGGGACCCAATGATGCTGTCGATATGCTGCTCCATTTCCTTTACGTCCAGAGGCAGCAACTCCTCGGGCGTGCGAACAACCGCCATGATCCCGGCATCTCCCTTTCCATGCAAATAGCGCAACTCCACCAGATGGGCCCCGACGTGTGTTCTCAGTTCCTCATCCAGCGCGGATTCGAGCCGCCTGTGAAACCGTCGTTCGGAAATCATGGAATACAGGGTTTCGGTCATGAATGCTGAAACAGCTATAAGCAGGATCAGACTCAAGGCAAAGCGCTTGAAAAAAAGTGCGGCTGTAAGCCTCCCGGTACCGGATGCGCTCGACTTAAGACCGGCCGATGCGCCCGAGATGCCGAATACCGCGAAAACGAGGCCACCCGCTATCTGGATGCCCAGAAAGTTTGCCAAAAAGAGTAGAAAGGAGCTGCCTGCCAGATCGAAACTCCCTTGAGACAAGCAAATACCGCAGGCAGCCAAAGGAGGCACCAGGGACGTTGCAATGGCGACCCCCGGCAGGGCCGCATCGAGGCGCTCGTCCACCATGCTGTATGCCCCGGCAAGGCCTGCCGCAATTGCCACAACGATATCGAACACCGTAGGCGTGGTGCGGGAGAGGATCTCGGGGCCAAGCTCGATGTCGGGCACTATGCTCCCCACAATGAAACCCAATCCGACCGAAAGGATGATTCCGAGAATCTCGGCGAGAGTAGCGCGGCCAAAAAGCGAACGGTCGCCTGAAGTCAGGCTCAATGTCATTCCGAGAATAGGTGTCATGAGGGGAGCTACCAGCATCGCCCCTATGACTACGGCCGTGCTGTTGGACAGCAACCCGAAGGCCGCGATGACGGTCGAAAGGACGACCATCGTGTAGAAAGAAACTCCTGGTTCCGATCCAAGGGCTATCTCTGAATAAACCTTGCTGCGACTCTCGATTGAAATCTGTCTTGGTCTAACCAGTCTCATAGACCGTCTCCCGCATGTTTTTCGTGCTCCAGTCACACTTCAAAGTTCGAGTTGAACTCCGATTTCAATGATCTGATCCGAAGGGATGTCGAAAAAAGTTGCGGCATCCGCTGCATTTCGTGACATGAAAAGGAAAAGATTCGACCGCCAGCGCCCCATCTCCGGATGATCTCCAAGGGTCAGTCGCATACGGCCCAAAAAGAAGCTGACGTTTTCGACTCTGAATTCAACGCCCGTCTCACGAGCCAGCGCAAGGGCATTGG
This sequence comes from uncultured delta proteobacterium, assembly GCA_963805125.1. Classification (GTDB taxonomy): domain Bacteria; phylum Desulfobacterota; class Syntrophobacteria; order Syntrophobacterales; family Syntrophobacteraceae; genus SbD1. The sequence continues at coordinate 783,522 of CAWDTD010000009.1, forward strand.
TGACATTGGGATCTTCCATAAATCCATATGTTGCCGTTATTCGGTAGAAACCTCCTCCAAGCTTTTCGGTTTCTATTTTCTCGAAGTTAGGTACTCTCGGGATGTCGGCCGTCTTGAAGTGAAGGAACGCAATCTCGGAATGAAGGATCTTGTTGTGCTTCAGATTGTGTATGAGGGCCGCGGGCACCCTGCCTGAACTGCCCGTGAGGAAAGCGGCCTGACCTTTGATTTTTCTTGCTGAATTCGTGTCCAGGGTTTCTTTGAAGTCTGCAAAACTCGGAACAATCGTATTCAACGCGCGGTTAAGATCCAGGCGGCCCTGTTCCCAGGTAAGCATCACAACGAAAAAGACAGCGCCGATCAGCAGGGGAAACCAGGCGCCGTGAAAAATCTTGCTCATGTTGGCGCTGAAGAAGGGAATATCCACCAAAAGAAAAATCCCCGTGAGCAGGGAAGCTCTAAAGCGGCTCCACCCCCATCTTCTCTGCAAAACCACGCTGAAAACGATCGTGGTAGCCAGCATGGTCGAGGCCACAGCCACACCATAGGCTGCGGCAAGTCCGCTCGAAGACCTGAATCCTACGACCAATCCGATAGTGCATAACATCAGCACCCAGTTTACCTTTGGGATATAGATCTGGCCCATATGTGCCGCGGAAGTGTGGCAAATCTTCATTCGGGGAAGGTAGCCGAGTTGGATGGCCTGCCGGGTGAGGGAAAAAGAGCCGGTGATTACCGCCTGTGAAGCGATTACGGTTGCCGAAGTGGCCAGAAGAACCATGGGACCGATAGCCCAGGGAGGTACGAGCGCATAGAACGGGTGATGCACACTTTGAGGACTTCCCAGCAGGAGCGCACCCTGACCGAAATAGTTCATAACGAGGGCCGGCATTACCAGGCAGCCCCAGGTCAGCCGTATTGGAAGCTTGCCAAAGTGCCCCAGGTCCGCATAGAGCGCCTCGGCCCCTGTTACTGCAAGAAAGACGGCACCCAGCACCATGAACCCGGCTGTTCTGTTTCTGATCAGGAACTCTATTCCATACCCCGGAAAAAGGGCAACGAGAACAGCCGGGTTCCGCACAATCTGGATAAGTCCCAAAGCGCCAATAGCCACCAGCCACACCGTGATCACAGGCCCGAAGATCTTTCCAACCTGCGCCGTGCCGCGTTGTTGCAGAAAGAACAGAGCAGCCAGGATGAGGATCGTTAGTGGGACCACGAACGCGTCGAACCGGGCGGTAATAATCCGGATGCCCTCCATGGCGCTGAGCACCGAGATGGCCGGCGTTATCATGCCGTCCCCATAGAGCAGACACGCAGCAAAAATGCCGACATGCTCGAGGCTCCAAACACCCTTGCTTTTCGCCCCTGCCGATCTTAAGAGCGACGTCAGGGCCATCACCCCGCCTTCGCCCCGGTTGTCGGCCCTGAGGACGAAGGTGAGGTACTTGACGGATACAATCATGGTTAGAGTCCAAAATATGAGCGAGAGAACTCCGAGCACATTTTGATGGCTCGCCGCAATACTGTAATCTCCATGGAAACACTCTCGAAAAGCGTAGAGAGGGCTGGTGGCGATATCTCCGAAAACAATCCCCAGAGCGGCCAGAGACAACCGGCCAAGACGCCGCAGATTCGGCCCCTCTGGAACTCCCTGCCTGCCGGCTGCATTATCCTCAGCCCGGTCCGTCATTATGGAACCCATGCCCCGCTCCCTTATAGAAGGCTATTTCCCCCTGGATCCAAAGCACAAAGGCAGGTGATGATTGCCGGGGTCCCAACAGGGGGCCGAATCGAATTCATAATTGAGAGCCGCGCCGGCAAGTATCGAGACCGGCACGGCTGTAAACCCCGGCCAATCAACTGCACTCCCGGCCTAATTATGCAACACGGCGACGATTAACTCAAGTAATGGAGGCGCCGGGGTCCTCGAAAGAGGTTGCAGGGATGGGCCATCGTAAGGCTGCCCTTATTGAATCGTTGCAGGTGCTCGAAACCTTCCAGGGGCAAATCGTCCGGGAAGGAATCGTTCACATTTTCGAGATTGCTGACAATCCGAAGGCTACCCGTTGTTACGGTTGGTCATCACCAATAAGGGGGAGCAGGAAGCGGAAATTTTTTGCGGTCCTGCATATTCGGCCGGTGGTTTCGGCGAAAGATGCGGTACGGGCTGCCATAATTAAGGAATATAGAACCACGGGATAATCGCCGGCTATGGATATTTTTCTTCGAAGCAATGACACTTTTAACTTATTGAAAATTAGCCAAGGGCCGATCTTCATGGCTGAACTGTTCTTGATTTTGGCTGGAATTGTGCTAGCTTATTGGCACTGTGCAGCTATAAAGCGCCCCTTGCTACGCCGGAACTTTTAAGTTCCTGTTGCCGACCAAGGGGCTTTACATTTTAAGTAGGGGATGATGCGGAAGGTCGTTTTCATGATAGACGGCTGGTTTATGCGGAAACGGATTTACCAGCTCAAGAGCTTTTAATATACCGGACCGGAAGTCAGAAAATACTGTGTGAAGCACCTCCGCTCCGACGATTACCTGTACAGAATCTTTTATTACGATACAGCCCCCTTGGATAAGAAGGGTCATAACCCAATCAGTGGGAAAGCAATTGATTTAAAAAATACGCCCGTGGCAAAGCAGCAGCTTGAACTGTTTGACTCCATAAAAAGAACCCCTAACTTTGCTCTCCGCCTTGGGAAAACAATATGGAGAGACAACGCTTGGACTCTAAAGCCCGAAAAATTTCAAGCGCTTCTCGATAAAACTATCACGGTGGACAATCTGACCGAAAGCGATGTCCGGCCCCTAATTGAGCAAAAAGCCGTGGATATGAAAATGGGAATGGATATTGCCCTGATTTCTTCCGAAAAATTGGCCGACCTTCTTATTTTGATTGCCGGTGATGCCGATGTAGTTCCAGCTCTAAAGCAGGCGCGCAGAGAAGGGATGCAGGTTTCCCTCGATCCATTACGGAATCCGATTCAGCCGGAATTGAGCGAGCACGTTTATTTTATTGAGACTAAAATACCACGCCCGCAAACCCCTCCAAAAACAACGCTACCCGCCCACGCTTAAGCTCAAGTCAGCTACCTCCGGCCAAGCCGGAGGCCTGGAAAAACTTGGGCCGCTCAAAGCGGCTGTAAGTACTTGTTCGCTTCAAGGACTACCCGCAGAGTGGATGGCTGACTCGCCCGTCATTCGGGCGGCGTTTTTGAGCCGGAATCCAGCGGCTCTCCGGAAGTTACGATACAACAGCTTGACCCGGTTAATTCAAATTGCCAAAAAAACATCCTGACAAACCCAGCGAACTCCAAAACCTGGATTCCGGCTCAAAAACACCGCCGGAATGACGACTCGACTCCCGCAAATGTCAAACTTTGGGAGTCGCCCGGCAGAGCCGGGGGTTTACCCATGATTAATTAGGACACTACCGCCGATCACACCTGGCTCGGCGGTCAGGGTGAGATAGTGGATTACTTTTTCTTCGTTTGCAACCCGGGCCACCCCTTCAGACATTCCAATTGCCGGATTCACTATGCTGTGCGGCTTCAGTTCGAGCGCGGCGCGCCTCGCGATGATCTTGCGGGCGCCCATCTCCATGGGAGCGATCGATGCCATGGGGATTTTTATTTCGCAGCCAGTAGATCTCGGCAAAGGTCTGCCAGTGGTTCTCCGGCCTGGCGACAACCCTTACAATATTGATGAGGAGTCTAAAAAAGTAGACTACAAAAGTAGACGGTTCTACTAAAATAGACTGGCGAGAGACAGAAACGCGGGCGGCCGGCGCCTCGCAGGGGAGGCTGCGCTCAATTGAATTTATTAATAGGCTTTATTCGCATTGTCGTCGCCCCGGCGAACCCCGGATCAAGTCCGGGGCAGGCCCCGGATCAGAGCCTGCCCCGGAAGTGGGCTTTATCCGGGGTCCGGGGGAGGCCCCGGATCAGAAGCATTTCCGGGGCAGGCGCCGTGGGACGGTGCCTTTCTATTGATTTTACAATGAAAACCAAGAGCGCTGGATTCCGGCGTTCGCCCATTGCCGTCAACTTAAGAGGCTACAGGTTGGGAGGGATTTTGGGGGTGGCACGGGATTTAAGTTTGTTGTCCAGGGTCCGCGAGGTATGGCCCCCGAGATCAAAGACCTTCCGCTCCGCCAGCATCCTCCCTGTTTTCGTCAGCCTATCGCCAGACCTGCTGCGCCTCGCGCCCGGTAAAATCCCCCCTGCCCCCCTTTAGAAAAGGGGGGAAATACGAGGTCCCCGTTTAGAAAAGGGGGGAAATGCGAGGTCCCCCTTCAGGAAAGGGGGGCATGATTATCCGGGCCACCCGGCCAGCAATACAGTGTAGCAAACCTCGGAAACCGAGGCCACTTAAGAACATCTCCTTATGGTCTTTGACTATCTGCGAATGACCAAAAACTCGTGTAATTCTCGGCAACCTTGAAACAGAACAAATTTACCGTGCATCTCCTTAAGTTGACGGCAATGGGCGGAAGCCGGAATGACGATCTTTTTTCCTTCAGTTGCTCATCTTTATTTAAGCGCTTATGGAGCAGTGCCCCCCACACCCCCATCGCCGCTGCGCGGCTCATGGCTCATGTTTTTTCAGGAGCTGGTAGAGGCGGGCGCGGGAAAGCTTGGAAAGCCGGCGCGCATCGTCGATGTTACCATCTGTGCGAGACATGAGCTTGCGGATGTATTCGCGCTCCATGGCAGATCGAAACTCCCACCAGTCCGGAAACGGGCCGTCATCTGCAACAGAGTCTTGTATATGCATGGGTGCAGGCGTCTTCGCGTGCGCCTGGACGGATTTTCGAGCCATCTGGGCCCGAAGGTCAACAGGAAGGTGCTGTGGAAGAAGTACCTGTTCATCGTGTGCAATAGAGAGCGCGCTTTCCAGAACATTGAAGAGTTCACGCACGTTTCCCGGCCATTGGTAGCCTTCCAGCGCTTCCAGAAACTCGGGAGAAAGACTCTTCGCGCCGGCGCCGTTATGCTTGCAAATCCGGTCGATGTGATACAGGCAGAGCTCCCGGATATCTTCAGTGTGTTCCCTGAGCGGCGGCAGTTCAATCGTCATGGACCGTATTCTAAAGAGCAGGTCGCGCCTGAAAAGACCTTCTTCCGCCATTTTTTCGAGATCCCGGTTGGTGGCGGAAACCAGCCTGAAGTCACTCGTCACTTCCCTTTTGCTTCCCAGCGGGCGAAACCGGTGGTTTTGCAGAACGCGGAGGAACCGCTTCTGGATACTCAACGGCAGCTCACCTACTTCATCGAGGAACAGGGTCCCGCCGTCAGCCTGCTTGATCGTGCCTCCCTGCGCTGTCCCCGCCCCGGTAAAAGCGCCTTTCTCATAACCGAAAAGTATGCTTTCCACCAGGGTTTCAGGAAGTGCCGTGCAGTCAACGACGATCAAATTCTTTTGCGCCCGCGAGCTGTTGCAATGAATTGCCGAGGCCAGAAGTTCTTTTCCTGTTCCGGTCTCCCCGATCACCAGCACGCTGGCATCGCTGCTGGCGGCCTTCGCCAGCATATCCAGGCAGGATCTCATGACCCGGCTGCTGCCGATGATTCCCTCCCGCTTCACGGCGAAGAATCTTCTCCAGGCGCCTGTTTCTTCCCTGTGGCGGATGGCTCGCGAGAGAGTAAGTATCATGTCCTGTTCCGAGGAGGGCTTCTCGATGTAATCCCAGGCGCCGTTCTTGATGGCCAGTTCGGCGCCGTCGGGATCGCCGAATCCGGTAAGAATAATCACCGTGGGAGACGAGGGGCTCCTGCGAATCTCCGGCAGAGCGTCGATACCGTTGCCGTCGGGCATTCGCACGTCAAGGAGCACAATGTCGTAGTTGCCCTCCATGGCTTCCCTGAGGCCGCTTTCGAGGGTATACGCGCTTGAAGCGCTATAGCCGCTTTGTTGCACGAGATCGGAGATAGTCTCACAAACAATCCGGTCGTCGTCAATGATCAGCACCCTGGGCATCTATTGCCTCCCGAGACTCTTTCACCGAAACCGGCCTGCATTCTTCGAGCACTTCGCCTATCACCTCGGTAATTTCCCGGGCGTCTATGGGCTTGGTAACATGCCTGAAGACGCCCGGTTGCTTTCCGCCGGCAACCATCGGAACCTCGCCGTATCCGGAGCACAGGATTATGGGCAGTGTGCTTCGAATGCACAAAAGCTCCTCAATTAGCTCACTTCCGGACATATTTGGCATGATCTGGTCGGTAACCACCAGATCGAAAGCGTCCGGCTGTGACCGGAAGGTCTTCAGCGCCTCAATGCTGCTCTTTCTGGTGGCCACCTGGTAGCCAAGGCTTCCCAGCAGGTCGGACAAGGTGGTAAGGATGTCCTCTTCATCGTCCACGATCAGAATGGAAGCTTTCCCCTTAGCCAGGGGATCGACAATGTCGTCTTCCATCTGTGCGCTCATTTCCGCCCTGGGAATAAGAACCTCAAACCGGCTCCCCTTTCCCGGATCGCTTCGAACGGTAAGGGCCCCATCGAGTCTTTGGACGATGCCGTGCGTTACGGCGAGTCCCAACCCCGTTCCTTCTCCCGGTTTTTTAGTGGTGAAATAAGGCTCGAATATACGATCGATGATATCGGGATCGATGCCGCATCCCGAGTCGCTCACCACAAGGCTCAGGTATTCTCCGGGGCTGAGGCCGGGATGTTCATCAACAACAGAGGCATCAATGGTTACATTTTTGAGCTTCACGTCGAGAACCCCTCCGTTTGCCTCCATAGCATGAGCCGCATTCGTAAACAGGTTCATCAGAACCTGCTGGAACTGGCTCGGGTCGGAGAGAATGATATCCGAGGTGAGGCTGAGTTCCTGCCGGATTTCAATATTGCCCGGCAAAGAGGCCCTGAGCAGCTTCAGGGTCTCCTTGACAATGGGGGTCACCTGCAGCGGCTTTCTTTCCCCACTGCTCTTTCGACTGAAATCAAGGATTTGCCTGATCAGTCCCTTGGCCCGCCAGCTCGCCCTGATCACTCGATCCAGCCTCACCCGGTTCGGGTCATCCTCGGAGAGGCTGCGCGCGACCATTCCGGCATTGACCATGATGGGCATGAGAATGTTATTGAAATCATGGGCTATCCCCGCTGCAAGGGTCCCGATGGCTTCCATTTTTTGGGCCTGAACCAGTTGCTGCTCCAGCTTCGCCTCACGGCTCACGTCCCGGCCCACCGCCACATAATGAGTGATCGCCCCTGCCGGGCTTCTAACGGGCGAGATGGCGAGATCGACGCGGAATCGGGAGCCGTTTTTCTTCCGGATGGCAGCCAGTCCCTTCCATGTATCTCCATGCGAAAGACTCTGGGCAATATGGCGAAAGGAGGCCTCATCATCTCCTTCATTGCTTCGCAGCATTTTGAAGTGATGCCCCAGGCTCTCCTGGCGGCTAAAACCCGTGATAAATTCAAACGCAGGGTTGACGTACTGGATGATTCCTGCGGTATCTACAATGGTCACGGTTTCGGCGGCATGCTCAATCGCCGTCGAAAGGCGCACCAGTTGCTCCTCTTTGTATTTGCGCTCGGTAATATCCCGGGCCGACCTCACCACGCCGATAATCGCTCCATCGGGGGCCCGAACCGGATAGTTTCGTTCCAAAACGATGCGGCCGTCCGGCGTAACCGCTTCCCTCTCCTGCATGAGGCCAGTTTCGTGAACCCTGGGGGTCGGGCAATCCCTGCAAATCAGCTCCTTTTGGTGGAACAGCCGGTAACAGCGTTTGCCTACCACCTGATCGGAGGGAAGCGCCAGGGCCTCACAGGCGGCCCGGTTGGCCCAGATAACCGTCAGATCTTCATCCAGGTAGGTGACCATGTCGGATACGCTGCCCAGGATGAGCTCCTTCTCATGCTCGGCCCGCCTTAGCGCTTCTTCCACCTGTCTGCGCTCGTGGAGCTCGTTCTGCGAGGCCGTCGTTCTTTCTTCGATCTCCTTTTCAAGCTCGTCGCTATGCACAATGATTTTTCCCGTTACGGGCCAAAGAAGCAGGAGCATGCCCGAGGCGCCGAGCACTACAAGCACGAGAATGACGCCGGCAACTACGGCGATCTGGTGAGTGACCCCGGCGTAGGCCTCCCGTTTGTCGATCTTGATTGCAATGCCCCACGCCGTGTCCTGCACGGGTCTGTAAGCCACCACCACGGGAACCCCATGGGCGGACGACCGGCCATCAGAGCTTATCGCGGGGTCCTCATCGAGGACAGCTATACCCGAATGCCCGTGCAAAGCCTCATTGAGGAGCGAGCCCAGAGGGGAATCCCTGGCAAGGCTTTCTTCTCCCTTCTCTTCATCGCCTCTCAAGGGGAAAAGCAGTTGGACCCGGTTTCCCTGCCCACGCGCGAGGATCGTCTCTCCCGTCTTCCCCAGCCCGGTGTAATCACGGACTATCTTTTGAAGATAGGAGAGCTTGAACAGGACGATATAAGTCCCGACCCTGTTGAAGCCTGCATCGAGGAGAGGAGCGCCGATAACGATGTACAGACCGCCGGCCAGTTGGATGGGATCCCCGATGAGCACCTCCCTGGAACCGACGGCAGGAACGGGCCGGTACTGCTCCGGAACGGGCAGGCCCAGCTCGACGGTCAGATGATTATTTTGATCCAGGCAACCGATACCGGCCACTTCTTCCCATTGACGCAGATTTTCCACAAACCCTTCACTGACAAACTTGGTGAGCTCACTAAGCGGGATCTCTCCCTTATTATACGCCACCATCTTTTCCCGGAGGCCTGTTCGAGCCGCAATCAGCATTGCGATGGACCTGGCTTTTGCCAGATGTTCTTCGACGGCCATGGCCCTGACCTTCAGGCCGGCTGCCAGATTCCGCTCCACCTCTTTTTGGAGGTAATCGTAGAGCGGAACGATGCACACCATGGCTATAACGACACTGATAGTGAAAATGCCAAGGACCGCATAGGTGATGATGGACTTTCGGAGCTTTCCGGAGAAGTTTCTATCGTTCATGGCGCCTTCCTGCGGCCGGAGAGGTCATCGCCGGCTCTATTCCACCCATGGGTCGTGACGACCCAGGGAGGTATTCAGCCGTGTGAATTATATACCATTTGGAGACCCCTTACCATTGCCGCCGATGCATAGGACATCGACTCTTTACGGGTGGCGTCGCCCACCGGCGCTCCCGGCAGGGGGCCTTGACAGCAGGATTGCACATTGCGTACCAGGTAAACCGATGTTGTCCTCTGGCACAACTCTTGCTCACACTTGGGGAAGCAGTTGCCGGCTGTCTCACAAAACCGTCGAAGATTCGATTATCGATTACCACAACACGCAACAGAAAGGACGACAAATGGCACACTTTCCAAAAAAATCTTTCCCGGCTGAAATGCCGGCAGGGCAACATGTTTGCCTGCTTTATGGTTCCGAGAGAAAAAGGATCGCTATCCTGAAACAATACATCAAAAGCGCACTGCAAATGGAAGAAAAGGTATTGTACATAGGAAGCGACAATCCGCTGGTTTCCAGAGCGCTCCTTTCCCCCGGAGATGCCCAGATGCAAAGATGCCTTAAGGACGGACAGTTGGAAGTCTGCGACCTGGCCAGGCCGGACTTTCGACCTGAAGAACTGCCTTTGTTTCTGAAAACGGCGACGGAAAAAGCTCTTGCCGCCGGGCGGTCCGGCCTGCTCTTTATCCTTGACATAAGAGCTCTTCTGAAGCGAGGGTCTGACCCCCTCGCAATCACGAGATGCGAAGCCAGGCTGAACGAGGTCTGTAGAAGCGGTCATTGCCGGGGTTTGTGTCAGTATAATTATCTAACTCTTCCGACTTCATTGATTCTTCACGCACTGGCGACACATCCGTTAATGGCTATTGGCGGAATCGCGCTTAAGAACCCTTTTTTTCTCGTTCCACCGCCTTTCCTTGGACAGGAATCTCCTGCGCTTGTTTTGGATCAACTCGTGACACAAATTTTCGAAAACGTGGATGCAATGCATTTCTGAATCTTGAACCGACGCCCCGAGTTGGAAGAGTGCGAAATAATAGACTGCAAGGTCTCAAAGACGAGGGGAGTTTTGTCCCTCGCCTCGACGACGTCTTGCGACTTGCCTTGCGAAAGATTATAAAGGATGTGAATGCCATCATAACCCCCATTAGCGCGGGTCCGTTACAGGCGAGGCGGCCAATGCCTGATAACGCCGCGACTGCCCGGGTCTCGGAGCTGTAGCTCTTATGGACTGTCCCGATTGGGACCGGATTGAGTTGCCTGTTTGCGAGCCGGTAACATGTGAGAACCGGTGGGGCTCATGCCCCGGCCGGTTTTCTCGCATGGTGTCCCCGACAGGTTTTCGCGTTAGAATGAGATGGAGGACGTTCGCTTGAGGCAACGGTTCGGAGCCCTTCAAACAAACAAAGGCGCTGACTCTCGATGGGAAGACAAATTCGTTTGATCCTGGATAGTTTGTTGCTCGGGGTGGTAGGGGGCTTGAGCGCCCGGCTGTTTCTCTGGCTGTTGGGAGTCGCCAACTGGTTGTTTCTCAACCGAATGGCCGGCTACCAGCCGCCGGGTGTGGCAGTCGATGGCGGGGTCTTGACCGAGGTCATCGGACCGCACGGACTGTGGCTCATACCATTGGTGACAACGCTGGGAGGCCTGATTTCAGGGGTCCTGGTCTACAGTCTGGCGCCGGAAGCGGAGGGCCACGGGACTGACACGGCCGTGAAGGCCTTCCACCGGATGGGCGGGTACATCAGGGCCAGGGTTGCGCCGTTGAAGATGGCGGCCTCAGCCATCACGATCGGGTCCGGCGGCTCCGCAGGCCGCGAAGGCCCCACCGCGCTTATCAGCGCCGGCGTCGGCTCGATGTACGCCTCAATAGGCAAACGAACGGAGGAAGAGCGCCGACTGCTGGTGCTCATCGGAATGTCATCGGGCCTGTCAGCGATCTTTCGGTCCCCCATCGGAACGGCATTGTTCTCGATAGAAGTCTTGTACGGCGACATGGAGTTTGAAGGGGGCGCCCTGCTATACACGATGCTCGGCTCGGTGATGGCCTACGCCGTCAACGGGCTTTTTGCCGGGTTTCAGCCCTTGTTCCAGGTGCCGGGCAACATTCCGATCCCGGGTCTGTCCGAGTATTCCTGGTATGCTCTGCTTGGTGTTACGGCCGGTTTGATGGCTACCATTCTGCCAAATGTCTTCTACGGGGCACGTGATTTGTTTCATGCCATCCCGGTCCCGCCGCATTTGAAGCCCGCCATCGGCGGGTTGGGCCTGGGACTGATGGCGCTCGCGCTCCCGCAGGTGCTCGGCGGCGGCTACGGATGGATTCAGGAAGCAATCAACGGAAGGCTCGCTCTCAGCCTTCTTTTCATTTTGGCTTTCGCCAAGATGGTCGCGCTGGCCCTGACCATTTCATCAGGCGGTTCAGGCGGCGTATTTGCCCCAAGCCTGTACATCGGGGCGATGCTTGGGGGCGGGCTCGCAAGGTTGTTCCATCAACCGGTTGCGCCTTTGGTTGTCGTTGGGATGGCGGCGGTGTTTGCGGGAGCAGCAAGGATTCCGATCGCCACATTGCTGATGGTGACCGAAATGACTGGGGGCTATCATCTGCTTGTCCCGGCCGCCCTGGCGGTGGTGCTAAGCTACTTGATCCAGGTGGCCCTGACCTCCAAGCTGAAATATAAAAGTTTGTATGAGGCGCAGGTCGGGCGCAGGGCTAATTCTCCCGCCCACCATCTGGAGCAGATCGAGGATGCCCTTCATCTGTTGAGCGACCAGGGGTTGACTTTGCCCGACACCAATGCGCGCCTTAATCTGCGGGCTCTGCTCGAGCGCGCGATTCCCGTCGAACTGCCGGACGGAAAGCAGTTGGTGCTTTGGGTGCTCAAGCGGGGCAGCAAATATATAGGTAAACCGGTCACGACCTGTTTTCCGGTCAAATGGGATAACGATGCGCAAGTTATCGCAGTTTTGCGTGAAGGCACAACGCTGCTGCCCCATGTGCAGATCAAGCTCGAGATCGACGATCGAATCCTGGTGATCGCCTCCGAGGAAGCCCTCCGCGAGCATATGGAGCTCTTATGAGCCGCGGGCAAGGCCCCGGGCCCTGGAGGAAGAGTCCGATGCCGGACACCAATGCTCGTCATGGGCCGCTTTCTTTTGAGCTTTTCGAGGTCTAACGAGCTGTTCATGGATGAAGGAGAAAGTTATGAAAACAGCAGTGACGTTCCCGGTCCTTGCGGTTTTTCTGACGATGCCCTGCGTCCTGTTTGCCCGGCAGGGCAAAACCATGGCCCCTGCCGGTTCTCAGCAGGCCGTGGAGCAGCCGGCGATCTGGGCTTGTTTGTCCTTGGAAAGTACGTTCATGATAGAACCTCCAGGTTGCTCTCACCATACACGCGTGCAACTCGCCTGTCAATAATAAAATCACTTTAGCCATCATGTTTTTTCTATTTTATTTCCATTAAATTGATTTTATTGAATATTATTCAGTCATTTTTTATTTCAAGAGTGTAATCACTTTTCCGTTCATTTCGCTTGAATTCCATTCTTCCCGGATTTAAAATATGCTGCACCTGGTAAAGAAAGGAGGGGGAAAATGGCCCTAACCTGTGAAAGATTAATGCAGTTTGACCTGATCGAATCCCTCAATTTGGAAAAGGCCAAGGATTGGGAGTTTATTAAATTGTCCATCGACATCCAAAACGTAGATAGCTTCATTAGAGATACACCATCCTTTCCCGGGGCCACCGACAAAATTATAAGGAACGAGCTTATTTCGGTGATCGGCGGCACCCTTTCAATTGAGGGGAGCATCCTTGACAAAGAGGAAATCGAAGAAAGTTTGCAGAAAGCCAAGAGGGGGGAACCATTAAAAAGGAAGGAACAAGAAGCAGAAAATTCGCGGCGGGTTTACGAGTTTCTTAAGGAGTTTGTAAACCTTGCCGAAGGGCGGGTTGAGTATTCAGAACAATTAATCAAGCAAATTCATACATATTTCACGGAGGGTCTGAATTATATTTCCAATGTTCCTGGTTTATATAGGACCAGTTTTAATGTTACCTTCGGAGAACCGCGACAAGCAAGTCTCTGTGAGACGCAAACCGACATTGAACATGCCATGGCAGCTTTCATTACTTGGTTGAATAAAGATGGAACTACAATGTTAAGCCAAGACCCTTTTGTTAAGGCTATTATGGCTGACTATTATCTTACCGAAATTCATCCATTTGGCGATGGCAATGGTAGAACGGCCAGGGCCTTAGAAGCACTTATTCTCTATGCACATGGCATAAACGATTACTGTTTCTGGTCTTTATCTAATTTTTGGAGTTCACATAAAGACCAGTATATAAACCATTTACATACAATCAGAGACACATTAGACCCAACAGAATTTGTACTTTGGGGTTTGAATGGATATTTGGACGAAATTACCAGCATAAAACACAAAGTATTAAAAAAGATAAAGCAGTTAATGTTCTCTGATTATATCCAGTACTTATTCAGAAATAAGAAATACAAAAAGATAAAAGTAAATCAGAGGATCGTTACATTTCTGCAATTGCTCATTGCATGGGGGCGCATGCCTCTAAGAAAAGTGCTTGCCACACCGGAGGTAGCCGCGCTCTATGGGTCAGAGAGTACCCGCAATAGAGATTTTCGAAAGATGATAGCGGGCGAATTGATCTTGGTTAAACGGCTGGATAAAGAAGATGAGGTGTTTATTGAACCCAATTTCGGACTCCTTGAACGACTTCGGTATGAGGTATGAATGGATTTAACCGGGAAGGGATGGTGCAATAAAGATGGACAGCCCGGAGCTACGCGGTGTTACGCCTGGTCTTCGCCGATAGAGGGAAGCACGAAACGGAAGTTTTGCAAGCGTTCACCACAGAGGCACAGAGGACACAAAGGCGGATTTAAATACTATAACAGATGAAGTTCCGGCTGCCGTGGCCGTTGAAGAGATTAAACTCTGGCCGCTGGCACAGGATATTCAAGAAGCGGAACAGGAAATCTTCGGCGTGAGGTGCATGGACTATGCCGGTGAATTGAAAGGAAGGTTGTTTTTAAAAAGGAAGACCTTTAAGCTGGCCGCACAGACCCAACCTCTCACGGGCAAGGCCCCTGGAGCGGAGCGCGGTGTCGGCCCTGCCCATCTTTACGGTTTCGCGGGCAAGGCCCCGGGAGCGGAGCGCGGTGTCGGCCCTGCCCATTTTAAGGGCAGCAATAGTATGCGGTAAAAACGGATTTCAACGTCAGCGCGGCAGGCGAGATGCCCACTATCGGCTTCTCCGCACGATGAGCACAGGAACGTTTGTCTCGTTATGAATGACTCCATAGGCAACGCTGCCCAGTACTGCGGCTGCTAAAGCACTTCTGCCCTGGGAACCCATAACGATGAGATCCACCTTTGACTTTCTAGCCTCTTTCACAATATTTTCAACAGGGTGCCCTGTCGCTATAACAATCTCTGATCGGACGCCGCTTTCATCACACAGCTCCTTTATCTCTCCGGCATACCCTTCGGTAGCCTGGCGCAGATAATCCTCAACAGGCTCCGTTACATGCAATGGAGTATCCACGGCAGGAACCGTCTGAGCTAAGAGTGCCGGGTTATCAATGACGCTCAGGACAACTACCGAGGCCTTTAACTGTTTTGCAAGTTCAACTGCATACCTGACTGCTTTTTGAGCTGTCTTTGAACCATCGGTCGGCACAAGAATCTTTGAAACCATAAATCCTCCTTTAATATTCTTCCCATTCGATCTGAAAATAATTTCACTGGCGGTCGCACTAAGGACATTGCCCGGGCAGAGCATTCTCGGTCCTTCTCCGAGGATCGTGCGGTCTTGGCTAAATTACGATTTTTTCTTCTCCCTGGCAAGGGTTGGCGGCCGGAAAGGAGGGCTTTGAGCGGGATTTACAGGCTGCTTCCCTATGACTTGAAACCGGCGGATTCATTTCGACCCGAGGTTGCACCACGTTCGACATATCTACATGCTGCTTCCCTATGACTTGAAACCGGCGCAGGGTTTACCGGATTTTGGCAGTGAAGGTTTGCATATTCCTTTGCCGGGTCGAGCAACGCGCAGTCGGCCACACGAGATATGTCCGGGTAAAGAGCCGCAATGCTGTTGACTTTAGCGCGAACGCTACCATGGCAGGTCCCTGTCCGTCATTCCGGCAGTGCGTCATCCCGGCAGTGCTTTTGAGCCGGGATCCAGCCTAGATCCAGCCGGAATCCAGCCGGAATCCAGCCCCGCGCTTCGCGGGATTTCAAGTTTTCCGGACCCCGCCTTTCGGGACCGTGTCGTAAACGCGATATGTTTCGTATTTCCCCCCTTTCCTGAAGGCGGGCTTCCTATTTCCACCCTTTCCCAAAGGGGGGCCGGGGGGATTTCTCTCCTCCCCCCTTTTCTAGAGCCTGTCCCGGACCCCGGATCAAGCCCGGGGCAGGCTCCGATCCGGGAGAGGGTCGGGGGGATTGTGATTCTCCGATCATAATTGCGACACAGCCTCTTTCGCCGGGATGACGGCAGGACATCGAGAATTTCGTTAAGTTAACAGCATTGTCCCCGGTCCGATGCCATAAGTTTAGCTTTGCGGATTTGTCCGGTTTTTGGTATTCAAATGGTCGTAGTGTCTATACGCATGAGGGATCAATACATCACAGGGGGAGAAGATTTATGGAAGATTTCAAGCGGATTCTGGTCGTGAGCAGGTCGACGAAATACTGTCAAAAAGCCGTTGATTTTGGAATTTCTCTTGCTCGAAGATACGAAGCGAAACTTTTTGTCATCCATGTCGTTCATAACCCCTTCAACCTCGGGGGCTGGAACCTGCCGGTTCCTTCACTTGAAAAGGAATATGAAAAACTGGTGCAAAGCGCCGGGGACGACATCGAGCGAATGATAAAGACCGAACGAACACGCGGGATCGTTATCGAAGAAATCATCAGGAAGGGCGAACCTGTCGATGAGGTCTTGAAGACGGTCAAGGATGAAAAGATCGATTTGCTCATAATGCTGGCCCATGAGGAAGGACGAATCGAGCACTTTCTATTTGGCAGGGCCAATGAGGAACTGGTGCGCAAGATGCCCTGTCACATTATGCTGGTGAAAAAGGAACCGGAAAGGGTGGGTTAGTTCGCCCGCAACTCTAATGCGGTTCGAAGTCGGAAAAGATGAAGACTCATCAGGACCCTGTACCTGGTTGCGCCCCGGGCGCAGGGTCAACTTTGTTCAGGCGGAAAACAGGAGGTAAGCAAATGGTAAAAAGACACTTGAGAAACCTTCTCTATCCATCTACGATCATTTTATTGGGCATCGTCTTATCCCTGGCAATCCGAGTCCATACACCTCAGGCTCAGAGCCAGCAGACCGACCTGGTTACCGCTATCGAAACCGTTGCCAGGCAAGCGATCCCAGCCGTCGTGCACGTCGAGGTCACGGAGCGCCAGGAGATTCCCAACCATTTTCAGCCGTTTGAAAACGATCCATTCTTCAGGTATTTTTTCGGAAATCCCAAAATGCCCAAAAAATTCCAGCGCGAGATATTAGGGCTGGGGAGCGGGATACTGCTTGACGATTCGGGACACATTCTCACCAATTACCATGTCGTCGGGGGAGCCACAGAGATTCAGGTTTTGCTGGCGGACGGGAGGCAGTTTTCCGGAAAGTCGATAAAAATTATCGGAACAGACCCGAAAACCGACCTGGCAGTCATTCAAATCGTGGAGAAAGGCCCGTTTCCACACGTTGCCCTGGGAGACTCCGACAAAATGGAGGTGGGGCAGTGGGTGGTGGCGATCGGGCAACCCCGCGGACTCAGTGAGACCGTTACACAGGGGATCATCAGCGCCAAGCACCGCACGGGGATTTTAGACCCGAGCAGCTACACGGATTATTTGCAGACCGATGCGGCCATCAATCCGGGCAACAGCGGCGGTCCGATCCTCAACCTCAGCGGGCAGGTGATCGGCATCAACGCGGCAATTATGTCCGAGTCCGGCGGATTTGAGGGGCTGGGGTTTGCAATTCCCAGCAACATAGCCGCCCACATCTCTCAAGATCTGATCAAAAACGGCAAGGTCATTCGGGGCTGGCTCGGGGTGAGCCTCCAGACCATAACTCCCGAGCTTGCCAAGTCATTCGGTTTGAGCAGCGCCAGGGGGGCCTTGGTTGCCGAGGTAATCAAGGGCAGTCCGGCCGATCTCGCCGGCATAAAGCAGGGGGACGCAATCGTAGCCTGTCAGGGCAAACCGGTCGATGACCCGTCTTCTTTGCGAAACAGTGTGTCACTGGCGCCAGTGGGCTCTCAGGTAGAACTCACGATTGTGCGCAGCGGCGCCAAACAGGACGTTACGGTAAAGATCGGCAACCTGGAAGAGCAGGAAAAGGCAGTGGCGGCTTCCTTGAAAAAACAGTTCGGGATTGCCGTCAGGCCGATAACACCGGAAGAGGCAAACAGCTACGGACTAAATTCCCAGCCGGGCCTGGTGATTACGGAAGTCGATTCCATGGGTCCCTTCGGAAAAGCCGGCTTCGAAAAAGAGGATATCATACTGCAAATCGACCATAATCCAGTGAGCGGTCCGGACACCCTGCTTGCTTTTCTGAGCGCTCTAAAACAGCAGCATAAGGCGACCGTACTGGCCGTCGACCACAGAAGCGGCCAATCCGGCAATGTGCAGATAACGCTGCCTTGAAACGGTTGCGGCGGCCCGCCTTATCGCCCTGCAAGCTCTGAGGATAACGGGGGCCGATTACTCATACGGAGGTGCGTTCAAGATTGCAGTAACGCAAAAGGGCGGGGGAACGATTCCCCCTCCCGGCGCCTGCCCCGGCTACTTTCTTCCCAGTTGCCCTTTTGCCGCCTCTACCACCCGTTCCGGCTCGAACCCGAACTTGCGCTGGAGTTCTCTAAGGGGCGCCGAGGCGCCGAACGTCTTCATGCCGATGATGCGCCCCGAGCAGCCGACGTAGCGCTCCCATCCGAAGGTCGATGCCTGCTCCACCGCGACCCGGGCTGTCACGTTGGGCGGCAGCACGCTATCCCGGTACTCCTGCGCCTGGTGTTCGAAGATGTCCCAGGACGGCATCGAGACCACCCGGGAGCCGATGCCCTCAGCCAGCAGCTTCTCGTGGGCCTCCACGGCCAGACAGACTTCACTGCCCGTGGCAATGAGGATTACCTCCGGGTCCCCGCCGGGGGCGTCCGCCAGCACGTAGGCGCCGCGCGCCACTCCGGCGGCCGGTGCGTATTTGCTCCGATCAAGGGTCGGCAGGGGCTGGCGCGACAGCGCCAGCACGGCAGGCTGGTGGCGCAGTCCCATGATGTAGCGGTAGGCTTCGACGACTTCATTGGCATCGCCGGGCCGCAGCACGACCAGCCCGGGGATGGCCCGCAGCGACGCCAGATGTTCCACCGGCTGGTGGGTCGGGCCGTCCTCTCCGTCGCCCATGGCATCGTGGGTAAAAACGAAGATATTGGGCAGCTCCATCAGGGCCGAAAGCCGGATGGCGGGCCGGGCGTAGTCGCTGAAGATAAAGAAGGTGCCGCCGAAGGCCCGCAGCTTGGATAGTGTGAGCCCGTTCAGTATGGCCGCCATGGCGTGCTCCCGGACGCCGAAGTGCAGGTTCTTTCCGCCCGGGCTGCCGGCCTGGAAATCTCCCGCGCCCTCGTTCTGCAGGCGGGTCTTATTCGACGGCCCCAGGTCAGCCGACCCCCCGAGGAACCAGGGGATGTTTCGGGCGAGCACGTTCAGCACCTTGCCCGAGGCGTCCCGCCCGGCCAGCCCCTTCGGGTCCGCCGGGAACACGGGCAGATCACGGTCCCACCCGGCCGGCAGTTCACGCCGCTGCATCCGGTCGATCTCGGCGGCGAGTTCCGGGAACTTTCCCCGGTAGGCCCCGAAGAGTTCCGTCCACCGGCGGCGGGCTTCCGCGCCCCGGGCTCCCACTCCGGCTGCGAAGTGCTCCTGGACCCCCTCGGGGACGAGGAATTGCGCATCCTCGGGCCAGCCATAGAAGCGCTTGCACAGGCGGACCTCCTCGTCGCCCAGGGGCTCGCCATGGGCCGCGGCAGTGTCCTGCTTGTGAGGTGAGCCATAGCCGATGTGGCTGTCCAGGATAATGAACGTGGGGCGGCCCTTCGTCTCTCGGAATATCTCCAGGGCATGTTGGATGAGATCGATGTCGTTGGCGTCTCCGACTCGCAGGACGTTCCAGCCATAACCCAGGAATCGTGCCGCGATGTCTTCCGTGAAGGCGATGCGGGTGTTGCCTTCGATGGTGATGTGGTTGTTGTCGTAGACCCAGCAGAGGTTGTCCAGGCTCAAATGGCCGGCCAGCGACGCCGCCTCCGACCCGACGCCCTCCATCATGCAGCCGTCTCCGCAAACGGCATAGATGTCGTAGTCGAAGATTTCGAAGCCTGGTCGATTGTACCGGCTGGCGAGCCACTTCCGGCCGATGGCCATGCCGACGCTGGTGGCAATGCCCTGCCCCAGAGGCCCCGTGGTGGCCTCCACGCCCGAGGTCCAGTGGTATTCGGGATGCCCCGGGGCCTTGCTGTCGAGTTGGCGGAAGCGGCGGATGTCCTCCAGGCTCACGGCATGCTGTCCCAATATCTCGTAATCGGCGTTCACCGCCTGAACCCCGGTGAGGAAAAGTATGGACCAGAGCAGCATCGAGGCGTGACCGTTGGAGAGCACGAACCGGTCGCGATTGGGCCAGATGGGGTCCTCGGGATCGAAACGCATGACACGGTTCCAGATCGTGTAGATCAAAGGCGCCAGCGCCATGGGTGTGCCGGGGTGTCCCGACTTGGCCTGCTGAACCGCATCTATCGAAAGGGTGCGGATGGTGTTGATCGCCAATTGAACCATTTGCTCGTCGGTCATGGCTTATTCCTTTCGGGTTGCGGAGTCTCTGGATTTGGCTCCGCCGGTCAGAAGGCACAGGATCGTCGAAATCTCAAGATTTGGCAGGCATTCATTATGGCTCCGGCAACGCCCTACAGGTCGCGGGCCGGCTGCGCTTCCAATGAAGCCACTTTGCCCAGGCGGCGCAGGTGCCGCTCGGCGCCACTGAACTCGGCGGCCAGGAATGTTTCGACCAGGTCCCATGCGACCGCAGGTCCCACGGTCCGGCCGCCCATGCAGATGATGTTCATGTGATCGTCCTCGACCCCCTGCCGGGCCGAGAAGTGGTCGTGAACCAGGCCTGCGCGGATGCCCGCAACCTTGTTGGCGCAGACGGCGGCGCCCACGCCGCTGCCGCAGATGGCTATCCCCCGTTCCACCTTCCCCGCAGCCACGGCCCGGGCCAGAGGGATGACAAAATCGGGATAGTCGTCGGCAGGGTCCAGCCGATGAGCGCCAAAATCGACCACCTCATAGCCTGCGGCGCGGAGCCGGGCTACCAGTTCTTCCTTCAAACCAAACCCGCCGTGATCGGTGGCGATTCCCACCCGTCTGGCAAATCCGGGAGTCATGAGGAGGTCTCCTTGAGCTTTCGGTAGCGCCGAATCAGGGTGTTCGTCGAACTGTCATGGCCGAGCCGGGGGGCCTCCCGGCCCTCCAGTTCCGGAATGATGCGCTGGGCCAGGGCCTTGCCCAGCTCCACACCCCACTGGTCGAATGAATTGATGCTCCAGATGGTCCCCTGGGTGAAGACGCTGTGTTCGTAGAGAGCGACGAGTTTTCCAAGCGCCTCCGGTGTCAGGCGCTTGGCGAGAATCGTGCTGGAGGGGCGGTTGCCCTCGAAGACCCGGTGTGGCGCGAGCCAATCCGGCGTGCCCTCGGCCTTGACCTGCTCGGGCGTCTTGCCGAAAGCCAGCGCTTCGGTCTGGGCAAAGACGTTGGCTAAAAGCAAATCGTGGTGCCGGCCCAGGGGATTGAGCGGCTGGCCGAAGGCGATGAAATCACACGGGATAAGCTTGGTGCCTTGATGGATCAACTGATAGAAGGAGTGCTGGCCGTTGGTCCCCGGCTCCCCCCAATAGATGGGGCCGGTCTGGTAGGCGACCTCGGTCCCCTCCAGGGTGACGCGCTTGCCGTTGCTCTCCATGGTCAGTTGCTGCAGATAAGCCGGAAAGCGCTTCAGATATTGCTCGTAGGGCAGGACCGCCACGGTCGGGGCCCCGAAGAAGTTGTTGTACCAAACGCCCAGAAGGCCCATCAGCACCGGCAGGTTGCGCTCGAACGGCGCGGTGCGGAAGTGCTCGTCCATCTGATGGAAACCATCCAGCATTGCGCGGAAGTTATCCGGGCCAATGGCCAACATCGTTGACAGCCCAATTGCCGAATCCATGGAGTAGCGCCCGCCGACCCAATCCCAGAACTCGAACATGTTGGCGGTATCGATGCCGAACTCCTTCACTTTTTCCGTGTTCGTCGAGACCGCCACAAAATGCGCGGCCACTGATTTTTCGTCGCCAAGTCGCGCCACCGACCAGTCGCGAGCAGTGCGGGCGTTGGTCATAGTCTCAAGCGTGGTGAAGGTTTTAGAAGATATGATAAAGAGGGTCTCCGCCGGGTCGAGATCGCGGACCGCTTCCGCAAAATCGGTCCCGTCGATATTGGAGACGAACCGGAAGTTCATGCCCCGATCGCTGTAGTGCTTGAGCGCCTCGTAGGCCATCACCGGTCCGAGGTCCGATCCCCCGATGCCGATGTTGATGACGTTGCGTATGCGCTTACCGGTATGACCCAGCCAGGCGCCGCTGCGGACGCGGTCGGAAAGGTCAGCCATCTTATCCAGCACCGCGTGGACCCTGGGCGCCGCGTTTTCGCCGTCCACCATCATGGAGGCGCCCCTCGGGGCCCGCAGGGCCACGTGCAGGACTGCCCGTTTCTCCGTGACATTGATATTTTCACCACGAAACATGGCGTCGATGCGCGCTCGCAGGCCGGATTCTTCGGCCAGTTGCACCAGCAGCTTCAGGGTTTCATCGGTGATGCGATTTTTCGAGTAGTCAAGGTAAAGGCCCACAGCGTCGACGCTCATCCGCTCGCCGCGGCCCGGATCGTCAGCGAAAAGCTTCCGCAGATGCAGCTCCCGAACCTGTTGATAGTGGGCTTCCAGGGCTTTCCAGGCCGGGCGTTCGGTGAGTGGCGCCATGCCTGTTGTCATGTTCGTGCTCCTTTTGTCCTATCAGGACATCCACATTCGTAGCTCATTGTTTGATCCCCCGGTAACCTCCGGTCAGGCCAAGACGTCTCCAAAGCGTTATATGGACGACTCCTTCATCATTCTGCAATCCGAACGAAGCCAGTTTCGCATACGTGGACTCGACAACACCAGCCATTCATCGAAGTCATTCTTCCTCTCTGATCGCGCTTTGCTTCTCTTTGTTTGCGCGCTCCTGGCCCAACCCCATGGTCAAGGCCGTCAGCCCGGCAACACTCCCCAGTTGCATGGTTTCCACGACCGTGCTGGGTACAATTACGAGTGTGGCGTTTGACTTCAAACCCTCATAAAGCATGTTCATAGCCCTCAAATGAAGAGCAGTAGGATTGTTGGTATAGGTCTTGGCAGCTTCTTCAAACTTTTCCGCCACCTGCCGCTCCGAATCTCCCAGAATCACCCGGGCCTGACGTTCTCTTTCAGCTTGGGCCTGCATCGACATCGCATCCTCCAAGGCCGCGGGAATAAGTACATCCTTGACTTCCACCGAAATAACATTAATTCCCCATGGCTCGGTGCGCTCATCAATGATCTTCTGCAGCTCGCTACTAATCTTCTCCCTGCCTTCCAGCATGTCCGAAAGCATGGTCTTGCCGATGACATCGCGTAGAGCCGTTTGGGAGGCCCAACTTATAGCGCTTTGATAGTCGGCTACATCCAGGGCTGCCTTCTTGGGGTCCACAACTTTCCAAAATAGCACTGCATCTACATCCACCGGCACCGTATCTTTGGTAAGGGTTTTTTCCGCCTTGAAAGAAGAGGTGATCACGCGGGTGTCAATCCAGTAAGGTATCACATCGATAATCGGGATAATGAAAAACAGTCCCGGTCCCTTGAGGGAGCGGAACTTGCCTAACCGCAATATCACCACCCTTTCCCACTGATCCGCAATCCTGGTTGCGAGATAAACAACGAGGGCGATAACAAAGGTAACGACTCCAATCCATGCGTTTTCCATGTTGGCTCTATTCGTGGCAAATGCTAATCCTGCGCCAATGCCAAGAATTAAGAAGAAGCTCAATACTGCAAAAGAGTTGCTTTTTCTCATTTCGATTACCTCAATGATTTAGGTAGCTTAATAGGAACCGTTTTCTCGGGTTGCCATGAGTTTTCCCCCCATCGGTTGGACGGTTCCGGCAGTAAAACAAGCTAATGGTTTGTCGTTCCACCTCCATGTTGTGGTTCCCTCCCAACCCCTTAAGGCGCAGCGGGCGCACCGCCCGTCAGTTCGGGTTGAAATTCGCCTCAACCGGAAAGAAGTATGGCGCTGGACAGGGGGCTCAGGCGGTAAGTTTGCGGATTTTCCCAAAGCGGTTCCTCGCCCGCAGCAAAAAGATCCTGCGGCGCTTGGCGAGAGGTGTCAACGGCCAGACGCCACCGAGCCCCCGCCGGTGCGGGGGGCAAACCGAAATCGACCGCATCGGCGCCCGCATTGAACATCAGCAAAAGTGCCCGCTGCTCGTCTTCATGGATCAGACAGCCAAGCTGTTTTTCTTTCGGATCGGCCCAGTTGGGCAGTCCCCCTTGCGGGCCGAACCAATGGGTCTCGGCGTCCGTGTAGAATTGCTCCTTACTCAGAATCGGATGGGCGCAACGAAAGGCGATCATGTGGCGGGTGAAGCGGAAAATTTCCCTGTGCTGTGCCGGACAGCTCCAGTCATACCAGCTCGTTTCGTTGTCCTGGCAGTAGGCGTTGTTGTTGCCGCCCTGCGTGCGGCGAAATTCATCCCCGCCGAGCAGCATCGGCACGCCGCGCGATATCAGCAGGGTCAGAAGGAAGTTCTTGATCTGGGCTTTCCGCAAGGTCTCGATCCCGGCATCCGTCGTCTCGCCTTCACACCCGTAGTTCCCGCTGAAGTTGGCGTCGGTCCCGTCATGGTTGTTTTCTCCGTTTGCTTCATTGTGTTTGTAGCCATAGCTCACCAGGTCGTTCAGAGTGAAGCCGTCGTGGCAGGTGACGAAGTTGATGCTGCCCTCCGGGCCTTTGCCGGACCTGGTATAGATGTCGGCACTGCCGCAGATGCGGCTGGCGAACAAACCGAGCATCCCATCATCGCCGCGCCAGAAACGCCGCACATCATCCCGGTACCGGCCGTTCCACTCCGTCCAGCGCCGCTCCGAGAAACTGCCCACTTCGTATGCACCGGCGGCGTCCCACGCCTCGGCGATGATTTTCACGTCTCTCAAGATCGGGTCCTCGGCGATCCGTTCGAGAAGAGGGGCATTGGCCAGCAGCCTGCCGGTGCCGTTCCGACCGAGAACCGACGCCAGGTCGAACCTGAATCCATCCACATGCATCTCGACCATCCAGTAACGGAGCGCGGCCAAAATGTGGTTCCGCACCACTGGATGGTTGGCGTTGACGGTGTTGCCGGTGCCTGTGTAGTCCCTGTAGTAGCGCTTGTCGTTCGCCAGCGTGTAGTAGATCGCGTTATCTATGCCGCGGAAGCAGAGTGTCGGCCCCAGTTCGTTTCCCTCGGCGGTATGATTGAACACCACGTCCAGGATCACTTCGATGCCTGCATTGTGAAGGGCCCGCACCATCTCCTTGAACTCCAGCTTCTGCTGGCCCAAACCTCCCGAACTGCTGTAGGAAGCTTTGGGCGCGCAGAAAACCACCGGATCGTATCCCCAGTAATTCCTGAGCGGTTGACCTGTTTGCGGATGCCTGCGGATCACGGAGGTTTCATTGAACTCCTGCACGGGCATCAGTTCTACAGCGGTCACTCCCAGGGTCTTGAGATAGGGAATCTTTTCCATCAGGCCCCGGTAGGTCCCCGGATGGTCCACGCCCGACGTGGGATGAATGGTAAAGCCGCGAACATGAGTTTCGTAAATGACGGTTTTCGACCACGGATGCCGGGGCGGCTGGTCTCCATCCCAATCGAAGGGCTCGTTGACAAATACGCATTTGGGCATCGATCCGGCATTGTCCAGCTTCCAGAGAGCCAGGTCCTGTTCCGGCGCCGACGGGTCGTATCCACGAGCCGATAGAAAATCCCACGGGGGCAGCCGCGAAATCGCAGTAGCGTACGGATCGAGCAGAAGCCTGTTGAAATTGAAGCGATGTCCCTGGCCGGGTTCGTAAGGGCCATCCATGCGGTAAGCATAGAGTTGACCGGCGCCCACCCCCTTCACCCAGACGTGCCAAACGTCGCCGGTGCGGTTGTGCGCTGAGTCCAAATCGATTACCCGTGCGGGCGCTGCGTCTTCGGGATGGTCGAACAACTCTAATCGAACGCGGCCGGCGTTACGGCTGAAAATGGCGAAATTAACCCCCCCTGCCCTTTCCTGGGTTCCCAAAGGCAGAGGAAAGCCCGCCCGAACTTCAGTGCGCTCCGAGATCTCCAAGATATAATCGTGCAACTCGCGTTTGGGCGTTTTCATCTTCGGGGTTCCCTTCATTGCCTCAGGGTCCCACGGTTTCGTTTCCGGGCTTCCGGGCAAGGCTTGCCGGCGGCGCCAAAGTATCGCTCACGATTGCCCGGGCTTCCTCCAGGATGCGGCGCAAATGATCGGCGCCCCGGAAGCTCTCCGCATAAATCTTGTAGATATCCTCGGTCCCGGACGGACGCGCCGCGAACCATCCGCTTTGGGCTACCGCCTTCAGCCCGCCGATGGGCGCTCCGTTGCCCGGCGCACGCGTGATGATAGTCTCGATTTTCTCGCCGGCCAAATCCGTGATCCGAACCTGCTGCGCAGAGAGTCTCTCCAGCAATTCCTTTTGCTCCGGGGTGGCAGGCGCCTCAACGCGGTCGTAAAGCGGCTCGCCGAACTCGCGCGTGAGTTCGCCGTAGATCTCGCCGGGATCGCGGTCCATCCGCGCCGTGATCTCCGCCGCAAGCAAAGCCGGGACGATTCCGTCTTTGTCCGTCGTCCAGACGCTGCCATCCAGACGCACAAAAGAGGCACCCGCGCTCTCTTCGCCCCCGAAGCCAAGCGAGCCGTCGAGCAGGCCGTCGGCGAACCACTTGAATCCAACCGGGGTCTCGTAGAGTTTACGGCCAAGCTTCGCGGTCACGCGATCGATCATCTGGCTGCTCACCACCGTTTTTCCGACCCCGGCTTGCCTGCTCCACTTCGGCCGATGTTGGAAGAGGTAGAAAATGGCGACCGAAAGGTAGTGATTGGGAGCAAGCAACCCCCCGCTCCTGGTGACAATCCCGTGCCGGTCGTGGTCGGTGTCGCAGGCAAAAGCGATATCGAAGCGGTCCTTCAGGCCGATCAGCCTCTGCATCGCATAGGGTGAGGATGGATCCATGCGGATCTGGCCGTCCCAATCCACAGTCATAAAACGGAAGGTCGGATCGACGGCCTCGTTGACGACCGTCAGGTTCAACCCGTAGCGTTCGGCAATCGGCCCCCAGTAGTGGACCCCGGCGCCGCCAAGAGGATCGACTCCCATGCTGATCTTCACGGCGCCAATGGCATCCATGTCGATCACATTGGCAAGATCGGCAATGTAGGTATTGAGATAGTCGTGCCGGTGCGTCGTGGGGGCGCGAAGAGCTTTTTCGAAAGGAATCCTTTTCAAACCCGTAAGGCCATTTTCCAGAAACTCGTTTGCTTTCGCCTCGATCCAGGCGGTCACGGCGCCTTCCGCCGGCCCGCCGTTTGGGGGATTGTATTTGAACCCGCCGGCATGCGGCGGATTGTGTGACGGCGTGATGACGATGCCGTCGGCGGGTCCCGTCCTGCGCCCGCGGTTGTACGTGAGAATCGCGTGGGAAACGGCAGGAGTCGGGGTATATTCGTCCCCCTGCGCGATCATGACTTCCACCCCGTTTGCCGCCAGCACCTCGAGCGCGCCGGCATGGGCCGGCACGGAAAGCGCATGCGTGTCCATGCCGAGAAACAGCGGCCCGTCAATACTGTGCTGCTTGCGGTACAGACATATGGCCTGGGTGATCGCCAGAATGTGCGCCTCGTTGAAGGCGTGGTCCAGCGACGAGCCGCGATGCCCGGAGGTCCCGAATGCCACACGCTGCGCCGGTAAGGCGGGATCGGGGCGATTGACATAGTAGGCGGTGACCAGCCGGGGGATGTCGGTCAACATCCAGGGCTCGGCGGGTTTCCCGGCATAAGAGGAAATGCTCATAATTCTCCCATCGATCAGTGGTGCCACAGGATTAAGGGCAGTTCCAGCGGCACGACGGCGCCGGAAAAGTAAGGGATGATACGTGGACTGAAATCGGCAGCAGGCCGCGTCGCCGGTACCTTCGCAGTAAACTCGCACCCGCGCTCGAAGCCCCCCGGTTTGTCCCCGCGCACCATCGGCTGTCGGAAGGCACGGCCGTCAATGGCGTCAGCGTACAATTCCACCAGCACCGCCTCGGGATCGACTTCGCCAAAATCCACCTCCAGGCGAAAATGATGCTGCTTCTTATTCGTTTCCACCTGCAGGGCGCCAAAAGACATGGAATGCCAGTGTTTCTCCAGGGCTCGCCGCCAGTTCACCATTTGGACCCCGGCGGCGCCCTGATTCGCCCTTCGAGCCTCATAGGCCCCCGCCGCCGGTAGATAGTATTCCGTCGTATATTGGCGAACGGCGCGATGGGCGGAAAAACGGGCCGTGAGTGTCGCCATGCTTTGCCGCACCTTGAAGAGCCACTCTGTGGGCAAGCCGTCGGCGCCGCGGGTGTAGAATGCGGGAATCACCTCATTTTCGAGAATCCCGTACAACGCGGCGGCCTCCGCTGCATCCCAGTCGGGATCGTCACCGTGCTCGAGGCCGTCGCCCAGCGCCCAGCCCACCTCGGGCCGGTAGGCTTCCACCCACCAGCCGTCCAGCTCCGAGACATTGAGGCCGCCGTTGACCAGCACCTTCATGCCGCTGGTGCCGCAGGCCTCCCACGGACGCCTGGGATTGTTGATCCATACATCGACGCCCCCGACCATCTGCTCGGTCAGCAGCATATCGTAATCGCTCAAAAACACCGCGCGTCCCAGCACTTCTGGGCGCCGGCTGAATTGCACCCACTCGCGGATCATCTGCTGACCCTGCATGTCGGCAGGGTGCGCCTTGCCGGCTATGAGGATCTGAACGGGGCGTTGGGGATTCGACAGGATGCCGATCAGGCGCTGCTGATCGTGCAGCAGCAAAGTCGGACGCTTGTATGCGGTAAACCGCCGCGCGAATCCCAGCGTCAGCGCTTCGGGGTCGAGAACCTGCCCGGCCCTGTCGATTTCCTCGCGCGCGGCGCCGGAGGCCGCCAGTTGGTGGGTGTAGCGGAGCCGGACGTTTTCAACCAGCGAACGGCGCGACGCCTGGCGCATGGCCCATAATTCCCCTCCGGGCACCTGCGCTATCGCCTTTTGTGCTCGATCCGTTTCTGCCAGCCAGCATGCCTTGCCGCCGTGCCTAGTCCAAAACTCGTCCGAAGACTGGGAATCCCAGGTCGGCACATGAATGCCGTTGGTTACAAAGCCAACCGGCACTTCGTCCTGCGGCCAGCGCGGGAACATGGGTTGAAAGATGCCCCGGCTCACTTTGCCGTGCAATTTGCTTACGCCGTTTACTGCACCGCTGCCGTGCATCGCCAGATACGCCATGTTGAACGGCTCGAGGTCGTCGTCCGGATTTTGCCTGCCAAGGGCCATTAGATCGCCGAACGAGATCCCCAGTTGATTTTCGGCATAATTGCCCAGATGCTGCCTCACCAGGCTCGCGGGGAACCTGTCAAAACCGGCGGAAACCGGAGTATGCGTGGTAAAAAGGTTCCCGGCGCGCGTCACCTGGAGGGCCTCATCAAAGCTTTGCCCCGTCTTTCGCATGAAATCCGCGGCTCGCTCCAGTACCGCGAAGGCTGCGTGGCCTTCATTGAGATGGCAAACTTCGGGGTCGAGTCCCAGCCGCCGCAGAAGCCGCCAGCCGGCAATGCCGAGCACCATCTCCTGGGCAATGCGCATCTCCACGCCCCCACCGTACAGTTCATTGGTTATACCTCGCACAATCGGCGGGTTCTCCGGGTCATTCATGTCCAGCAGATATAATTTCACTCGGCCCACCTGCGCCTGCCATGCGCGCACCCACACCGAGTAAGATAGCAGGTGCACCTTGATGCGCACCCATTCCCCTTTTGCATCACGGGCCGGTATGATCTGCAGTTGCCCCGGATCGTTAATGGGATAGAGCGCCAACTGTGACCCGTCCGTAGCTATGGCCTGACGAAAATACCCCTCCTGGTACAATAAGCCGATGCCCACCACCGGCACACCAAGGTCGCCTGCGGCCTTGAGCTGGTCGCCGGCCACGTTGCCCAGCCCGCCCGAATAGATGGGCAGGGCCTCGCCCAACATGAACTCCATGCTGAAATAAGCTACCGTTGTCAAGGGGGCGCGGGGATAAGCGGATTGGAACCACGCGGGCGCGCTTCGAGAAGCGTGCATCTGCTTGACCTGCTTTTTCAAGCTGCTGCGAAACTTCGGGCTGTCGGCCAGCTCTTTGAGTTTGTCTCGCCCTATGGTCTGGAGGATGATCCAGGGGTTGCGGGTCAGGTCCCACAATTCCGCGTCCAAAGAGCGCCAGATGTCGTCGGCGCCATGGTTCCACGACCACCGCAAATCGAGCGCCAGTTCGACGAGTTCTTCCATGCCGGTGAAACTTCGCACTTCGTCGTGAGTAAACACGGGCTTTGTCATTGAAACCCTCCGGTTACAAATTTTCTTCAAGTTAAGGAACATCGTTTCGGAAACAAGTGCTGCGGCTGCCCTTTGATACGAAGCTGCGCTCAACTGAGTGCCAAAGGATGTTAAAAAGCGTGGGAGCAGTGCACCCCACACCCCCTTCGCCGCTGTGCGGCTATTTTAGATGGCGCTGCGGCGGCGCCCGGCCTCACGCGCTTGCGCGTGTGCGCCTGGCGGAGCCTGAAGATTGAGGGGAAACATTCCCCCGCTCTTTTCCAATTGTCGTGGATCGGCCGGACAATGGCAAGCACAAGGCCGCAGTCTCTCCCTCAGCCCACACGATTTCTGGCTTGATCCCTCTTTTGATCCAACTTCAAGTGATTATAGTAGAACGACAGCAAAAACGGGTCCAGTAGCAGAAAAACTCAGCATGAAAAGGAGGACGCACTTATGACGACTCCCGCCAAGCAACCGATGGCAGTTCAGGGAGACGAGAGCATCAGCGCCTATGGGCCGGCCCGTTCGACGGTCAAAGGTACCCCGTTGAGCATGGATGAGCTGGGCAAGATCGACGCATACTGGCAGGCCAGCCTCTACCTGTGCCTGGGGATGTTGTACCTCAGGGACAACCCCCTGCTCAGGGAACCGCTCAAACTGGAGCATATAAAGCCGCGGCTGCTGGGCCACTGGGGCTCGGACGCCGGCCAGTGCTTCACCTACATTCACTTCAACCGGCTGATCAACAAGTACGACCTGAACGCGATCTATATCTCCGGCCCCGGTCACGGGGCGCCGGCGGTCCTGTCCCAGGCGTATCTCGAGGGGACCTATTCAGAAGTATACCCGGACAAGAGTGAAGACCTGGCAGGCATGCAGCGCTTCTTCAAGCAGTTCTCCTTCCCGGGGGGCATCGGCAGCCATGCAACCCCGGAAACGCCCGGCAGTATCCACGAGGGCGGCGAGTTAGGCTACAGCGTTTCGCACGCATTCGGGACGGTCTTCGACAACCCGGACCTGATCACCCTGGTGATGGTGGGCGACGGCGAGTCCGAGACCGGCCCGCTGGCCACGAGCTGGCACAGCAACAAATTCCTTAACCCGATCACTGATGGCGCGGTGCTGCCGGTCCTTCATCTAAACGGCTATAAGATCAATAACCCCACCATTTTGGCCCGCATCAGCCACGAGGAGCTGGAGGCCCTGTTCGTAGGGTACGGGTACACCCCTTACTTCGTGGAGGGCAGCGAACCCGAGAGCATGCACCAGGCGATGGCGGCCACCTTGGAACACTGCGTCCTGGAGATCCGCAGGTTCCAGCAGGAGGCGCGACACAGCGGCAAGGCCTTCCGGCCGCGCTGGCCGATGATCGTCCTGCGCACCCCCAAGGGCTGGACCGCCCCCCGGCAGGTGGACGGGCACTACCTGGAAGGTTTCTGGCGGGCGCACCAAATCCCCATCACCGACGTCGCCACCAACCCTGCCCACCTGAAATTGATGGAATCGTGGATGCGCAGCTACAAGATCGAGCAACATTTTGACGAGCAGGGGCGGCTGATCCCCGAATTGAAGTCCCTGGCCCCCGGGGGGCACCGGCGCATGAGCGCCAACCCCGTGGCCAACGGCGGCCTGTTGCGCCGGCCTCTGGACATGCCTGACTTCCGCAGGTTCGCCGTCGAGATCAAGAACTCAGGAGGGACCCTGGCCGGGAACGTACCCACCCTGGGCCTCTTCCTTCGGGAAGTCATGCGGCTCAACATGCGCAACTTCCGCGTCTTCGGGCCCGACGAGACCCAATCCAATAAGCTCGAAGCCCTCTACGAGGTCACCAGGAAAGTCTGGCTGGGGGAGTATTTCCCGGAGGACGCCGACGGAGGCGAGCTGGCCTTCAATGGCCGGGTCATGGAGATGCTCAGCGAACACACCGTGGAAGGCTGGCTCGAGGGCTACGTTCTGAGCGGCCGGCACGGTTTTATCAACAGCTATGAGCCGTTCATTCACGTAATCGACTCGATGTTCAACCAGCACGCCAAGTGGCTGGAAAAGTGCAACGAGCTTTCCTGGCGGACCAAGGTGGCCTCACTCAACCTGCTGATCACAGCACTGGTCTGGCGGCAGGACCACAACGGTTTCACGCATCAGGACCCCGGGTTTCTCGACGTGGTCGTCAACAAGAGTCCGGGCGTGGTGCGCATCTACCTGCCCCCCGATGCCAACTGCCTGCTTTCGGTAGCCGACCACTGCCTGCGAAGCATTAATTATGTAAACGTTATCGTGGCTGACAAACAGGTACATCTGCAGTACCTGGACATGGATGCGGCCATTGCGCACTGCACCAAAGGCGCCGGCATCTGGAACTGGGCCAGCAACGACCAGGGGGCCGAGCCCGATGTGGTCATGGCGAGCTGCGGCGACGTGCCGACCATGGAGTCCCTGGCCGCTACTGCCCTGCTCCGCCAGAGCCTGCCCGACATAAAGGTCCGGTTCGTCAACGTAGTGGACCTGTTCAAGCTGGTGCCGCACACCGAACACCCCCACGGGATGACCGACAGGGAGTTCGAGGCCCTCTTCACTTCAACCAGGCCGGTGGTCTTCAACTTCCACTCATACCCGTGGCTCATCCACCGGTTGACCTACCGCAGGCCCGGCCAGCACCATATTCATGTGCGCGGTTACAAGGAAAAGGGAAACATCAATACACCCCTGGAGTTGGCTATACGCAATCAGACCGACCGCTTCAGCCTGGCCATAGACGCCATCGACCGGATACCGCGTTTCTGTGAGACGGCATCCAGCGTTCGAGAGGCCCTGCTCGATGAGCA
Organism: uncultured delta proteobacterium; assembly: GCA_963805125.1. Lineage (GTDB taxonomy): Bacteria > Desulfobacterota > Syntrophobacteria > Syntrophobacterales > Syntrophobacteraceae > SbD1. The sequence continues at coordinate 816,149 of CAWDTD010000009.1, forward strand.
GATCGCGTGCAGGAACCACGCCTACGAGTTCGGCGTGGATCGACAAGACCTCACCGACTGGAAGTGGCCCTTCTAAGAAAGGATGCATAGCAATGGGTGAACAGGAGCTTGAGACCACGGTCCGGGCCATGATGCAGGCAGGCAGGGGCCTCCTGGCCATGGACGAGAGTAACCCGACCTGCAACAAGCGTTTTGCCAAACTGGGGATTCCGCAAACTGTGCAGGCCCGCCTGGCCTGGCGGGAATTGATCTTGACCACGCCCGGGTTGGGGCAATTCATCAGCGGGGCTATTTTATATGACGAGACCATACGTCAGTCCAAAAATGACGGCGCCTCTTTTGTCAAGCTCCTGACTGAAGCTGGAATCGTTCCGGGCATTAAGGTAGACACCGGCGCCAAAGACCTGGCCGGCCATCCGGGAGAAAAAATTACCGAAGGCCTGGACGGTCTGCGGGAGCGCTTGCTGCAATACCGGCAGATGGGGGCCAGGTTTGCCAAATGGCGGGCGGTGATCGCCATCGGCGAGGCTGTTCCCAGTCGTGGATCTCTCGAAGCCAACGCCAACGCCCTGGCGCGTTATGCCGCCCTGTGTCAGGAAACCGGTCTGGTTCCCATAGTAGAGCCGGAGGTTCTCATGGACGGCGACCACACCCTGGAGCAGTGCGCCCGCGTGACTGAAGCCGCACTCCACGAGGTGTTCGGCCAACTCTACCGGCAGCGGGTGCTTTTCGATAAAATGATCTTAAAGCCCAACATGGTGCTCCCCGGTGCGGATTGTCCCACGCAGGCCAGTGTGGAAGAAGTGGCGGACGCCACAGTAAGTTGCCTGCTCCGGGCTGTGCCGGGGGCGGTCCCCGGTGTCGCCTTCCTGTCAGGGGGCCAAAGTGCGGAACTGGCTTCGGCCCGCTTGAATGCCATGAATGTCCGGTGGCGGGGCAGGATGCCCTGGGTTCTGACGTTTTCCTTTTCGCGGGCCATCCAGCAGCCGGCCCTGGATATCTGGAAGGGTGAGCAAGCCAATCGGGCCGCTGCCCAAAAGGCGCTCTATCATCGGGCCAGGTGCAACAGTATGGCGCGCCGAGGAGAGTATAGCTCCGAGATGGAAAAATCTTGATCTTGCCTCGAAGCCAACAGAGCATGGCTTTACTCCGGTGAGCCTGCCCACTCAGTGGAAAGGAGGCGTCTCAATTATGGGCCTGACCCTCTACTTTCTCCGGCACGGGGAGACGCAGGCCAGCCGGACCGGCGGTTATTGCGGGATTCTCGATGTGGACCTCACCCGCGAAGGTCACCAGATGGCCGAAGATTTTGCCGCCGCCTACAAATCGTTGCCGTGGACCGCTGTGTTTTGCAGCCCGCTGCGCCGCAGCGTGGACACCGCCAGGCCCCTGTGCGCCTCGGTGGGCCTCGAAATGCTGGTGCGGGAAGGCTTAAAGGAAATCTCCTACGGACAGTGGGAGGCGAAAACTCCCGGGGAGGTGAGCCGCCTGTTCCATGACGAATACGTGAGCTGGCTGGCAGACCCGGGATGGAATGCGCCCACCGGCGGGGAGCGGGGCGTGGATATTGCCCGCCGAAGCTCCATGGTGCTTGAGGAGATCGAACGCACTTACCCCTCGGGCAATGTCCTGGTAGTTTCCCACAAAGCCACGGCGCGCATCATGCTCTGTTCCCTGCTGGGCATCGATGTGGGCCGCTACCGGGATCGCATCGGCATGCCGGTGGCCGCGTTGAGCATCGTGGAAATGACCGGACAGGGACCATTGCTAAAGGTGCTGGGGGATCGCACCTATCTTCGGGAAAGCCTGCGCCTGCGGCCTGGCACGTAATACGAAGCTGCGTTCAGAAGAGTATTAAAAGCGTTTAAAAACGTGGGGAGCTGCTGTCCCCCCAACCCCCACACCCCCATCGCCGCTCTCCATGTCCGGGCCACGATCCGGCTCACGGTGGCGCTTCGGCGGCGGCTTTCGGCCGATCTCCACGCCCCGCGAGGCGCCGGCGCCCGGTCTCACGCGCTTGCGCGTGTGCGCCTGGCGGAGCCTGGAGATTGAGGGGGAATCATTCCCCCGCTCTTTTGCGTTACTACAATCCTGAACGCACCTCCGTACAGGCCGTTGTTTTCCATAGCCTCCAGCTTTTCTTTACCCTTTCGCCCTGGCCAGGTACCCCGAATGGGCTTTCCCGAAGATCCTGTACCCGGCAACCTTCACCTCGTCCTGGAACAGGAAGAGCACGAGCGAATAGAGCCAGACAACTCCTGCCCACTTCCATCCGATGGGCGCCATCAGGAAGCCGTATACGGCGATGAGTGTGGCTATGATCTGGGTTCCCACCACTGCAACCAGCAGAATCCACGAAGGCGTGATGCTCCAGAACCGCCTGCGCGTCCGCGCCACGAAAAGGGTCAGATGCCCGCCCACGGAAAGGTTGAGGTACACCAGAGTCTGGACCGTGGCCATGTCGAGCCCCCAGACCCTGGTGCTCAGAAAGAAAATGCCGAAGGATCTGAATGCTGCAAACAGGCCGATCACCGTTGCAACGCCGAGAACTATCCGCATGTCCCATACCTCGGGCTTATTGGAATAGCGGACATTGTCATAGGCGATTGACAGGATGGCGCCGTCGTTCAGGATGGCCAGCAGTACGATCATGATGGCGGTGACCGGCCTGAAGTTGAACATGACGATGGTGACGGTCAGGAAGCACAACAGGGCAACTGTCTCGGCAATGCGGTATATTGCATAGCTCACCATCCGCTGGAAGATCTTGCGACTCTCCTTTATGGCATCGACGATCACGGAAAGGCCCGGGGAGATAAGCACAAGGTCCGATGCAGCCCGGGCGGCATCAGTGGCGCCTGAGACGGCAATGCCGGCATCGGCCTTTTTCAGGGCTGGGGCGTCGTTCACCCCGTCCCCGGTCATGCCTACGATATGGCCTTTCTGCTGGAGAACGTCCACGATGTGGTATTTGTGCTCGGGGAAGACCTGCGCGAACCCGTCGGCCTTTTCAATGGCGTCCGCCATCTGCCCCGATTCATGGTGCCTGGTGTCCGCAAAGAGCGCGGCATCCAGCATGTTGGGGCCGAGGTCAATCTGGCGGCCTATCTCCCTGGCTATGGCGAGTTGGTCTCCGGTTGCCATCTTCACTTGGATCCCCATGCTCCGGGCCGCATCGATGGTCTCCCTGGAGTCCTCCCTGAGGGGGTCGAAGAGCGGGATCACGCCGGCGAACCGCCATGTGTCGTTTTTATCGGTCCGCGCAACTCCCAATGAGCGATAGCCTCGAGAGGCGAATTCATCGATTTTTTCGTTGACCTTCTCCTTTATCTTTTCTCCATCAGGATCAAGAGCCAGGATAACCTGGGGCGCGCCCTTGGTGGTCTTGAATCTGGCGCCCCCGGGTGGTTCGACATCCGCCTCGGTGCGCTTGTGGACAGGGTCGAAAGGCTGGAAGTGCAGGATGTCGAACCTTTTAAGCCCTTCCTTGTCCTTCACCGCTCCCAGCACCGCGAGATCTATGGCGTCCTGGTCCTCCGAGCGGGAGGCTAGTGCGCCCCACATGATGACCTGCTCAGCGGTTATCTCTTTCATCACATACGGGTCCCCTATGGCGAGCTTGTTCTGCGTCAGGGTCCCTGTCTTATCCGTGCATAGGACATCCACCCCGGCGAGTTCCTCGATGGTGGGCAGGTGGGTGACGATGGCCTGTTTTGTTGCAAGGCTTTTCGACCCCAGGGCCATGGTCACCGAGAGCACCGCGGGCATGGCGACGGGGACTGCTGCGATGGTAAGGACCAGGGCGAACCGCAGCACGTTGAGCACCGGGTCGCCCCGGTAAATGGTTACACCGAAGATGAGAACGGCAAGCACCACTGCTATGACGATGAGGTAGTCGGCTATCTTGATGATGGCCTGCTGGAGGTGGCTCTTGGTCACCGCCGACTGCACCAGTTCGGCGGTTTTGCCGTAGAAGGTGTTCATGCCTGTGCCGTATGCCAGTGCATCGATCTCGCCCTGCTTGGTGATCGAACCGGAATAGACCGCGTCTGCTGTCTTGCGTTCCACCGGCAGGGACTCGCCGGTCAGGGCCGACTGGTCCACCTCGATGGGGTCGCCTTCAAGCAGCCTCGCATCCGCCGGTATGATATCCCCGATACGGAGCCTGATGACGTCTCCCGGAACTACCTCGCGTGCGGGCACCGCTACCCATTCGCCGTCGCGCTTCACCTTGGCTTTGACCGCAAGCTGGGCCTTCAGTGCTGCGATAGCGTTACCCGCCTGATACTCCTCGCGGAAGCCCACGAAAGCGTTGATGAACAGCAGGGCAAGAATCACCCAGAAATCGGGCCAGTGCCGCAGGACCGCAGACAGAACGGCCGCCAGGATGATCATCCCCGGGATGGGCCCCCAGAAATAGCTCAGGAACTTCAACACGGGGTTTTCCTTCTCCTCCTGGATCTCGTTATATCCGTACTGTAAAAGTCTGTCTTCCGCCTCGGCCTTCGTGAGACCTCCGGGGGATGTATTGAGGAGCGACATCAGTTCTTTGACGTCCATCTCTTTTAGGCGGGTGATGTCCTGTGATGTGGCGCCGGACTTATTCCGACTGTTCGATAGATTATTTTGCATCCTGCTCATGATCCGCTCCTTGGAATACCATGAGATTCATCCCTGTAACGCCTTGTTCATCTTGTACAGCACAGCTTCCTGGCGGGCCGACACGGCCGATTCCTTAATCGGGATTTCCCCGGCGGGGGCCAGAGCCCTCGTGCGCGGTCTTCAGGCCCCGGTATCAGGGTTGCCGGCGTCTTAAAGGCCTTATCTTCATCAGTCTCAAATATGCTCGATTGATCACGGGCCATGCGGAGGAAATCATCCCTTTTGAGTTTCTCGAACCCTTCGCTCGACACCAGGAGCAGATCATCCTCATAGAGGGCATCAGGGTCGATGACATGGTCCGCATCCTCCAGGGCCATGACCATGCGGATGAGACCCTCCTCCCAGCCGCCCTTATCCATGGCGTCCTCCCGGCCCCGCCTCAGTTTTGCCTCGAGGGTGTCTTCCTCCGCCTTTTCCTGCATCGATTCCGAGGAAAGTGGCGCTCATTTCTCGAATAAGCTCAGACCCGGGCGCTCATGGAAGCCATGCGGCTGCTCATAAGCGCCGCGACGGCGCAGGAAATAACCCTGCCCTCGGGCGAGTCCGACCGGGAAGTGAGGACGATGGGCGCCTTTGTCCCCATCACGAATCCCGCCAGCCGGGCTCCGGCAAGGTATTCCAGGTCCTTTACCAGGATGTTGCCCGAAACCAGGTCAGGCGCCATCAGGATATCGACATCACCGGACACGGGGCTCTTTATCCCCTTAACCCGGGCTGATTCGGCCGAGATGGCGTTGTCGAACGCCAGCGGGCCGTCCACGATGCCGCCGGTAATCTGGCCCCTTTCCGCCATCTTTGCCAGACACGCTGCATCGATGGTGGAAGGAATGGCGGGGTTGACGACCTCGACGGCGGACAGAACGGCAACCTTCGGAACATCCACGCCCATTATGCGGCACATATCGATGGCATTCTGTACGATGCCCATCTTGGCGGTCAGGTCCGGATTTATATTTATGGCTGCGTCCGTGATGTAGAGAAGCTTGGGATAGGTCTTCAGGTCGGCCAGGAATACATGGGATATGCGTTTTTTCCCCTGCATATGGTGGGCGAGGATGGGATGGAGGAATGCGTCGGTATGGATGTGCCCTTTCATCAGCGCCTTGACCTGGCCGTTTTCAATCAGCTCGACGCCTTTCTCCGCCATGGCGTCATCGTTGGGTGCATGGATGATGCGGAATTGCCGGGCGCAGTTTATGGTCGACAGTAAATTGCCGATGACGGCTTCATCCCCGATCAGAACAGGCTCGATATAGCCTGCCTCGGCAGCCTTGCAGGCCCCCTCCACAACGTGCTGCTCATCCGCATCGATGACGGCGGTGGGCATGCTCGGCATCTCCCTGGCAGCCCGCAGCAGTTTCTCGAAATTTTCGAACTCTACGCCCATCGCATTTCCCCCTGTCCGTCCCTGAAGAGCAGGTCCCGGGTGTGCCGGGCTATCATCAGGTCTTCATTGGTATGGATGACCCGAACCGTACATGGGCCGTTGTCCATGGAGATGATGTCTGCGTGGAGGTCGTTTTTCTCGGGGTCGAGCCGGATGCCCAGATAATCGAGGCCGTGGCAGATCATCCACCTGACGGGCGCCGCCCGTTCTCCAATGCCGCCGGTGAACACCAGGGTATCGATGCCGCCTATGGTTGTGCTCAAAGCCCCGATATGCTTGCGGGCAGTGTAGCAGAAAAGTTCGATGGCCTGAGACGCATGAGGTTCCGTGGCCTGTTTTTCCAGCAGGCTCTTCATGTCGGAACTGATCCCCGATACGCCCAGGAGCCCTGAACGATGATGGAGCAGCCTTTCGAGCTGGCGTGCGTCATAACCCTTCTCATCCATGAGGTAGAGCAGTATCCCGGGATCGAGGTCCCCGCTCCTCGTGCCCATCATGAGTCCGCCGAGGGCGGTAAGACCCATGGTGGTGTCCAGGGGCTCTGCGCTTTTCAGTGCCGCCATACTGGCCCCGTTGCCAAGGTGGGCGATGATCGCTCTTCCTTGCAGGGCATGTTTCAGGGTGCTCGTGACATATTCATAGGAAAGGCCGTGGAAACCGTAACGGTGAATCCCCTCATGCCGGAGGCTCCGCACCAGGGGCAGCCACTTTGCAATCTCGGGCATCCTGCTGTGGAAGGCGGTATCGAAGCATGCCACCTGGCTAAGACCCGGGTAGTGTTCCGAGAGGGCGTCGATGCCCTTCAGCTCGCCGGGCAGATGCAGGGGGGCCAGTGAAATGAGCCGCCTCAGGGTGTGCATGAGCCCTGGCGTCACCTTCTCGGGCGCCATGTGCTTCGGCCCTCCGTGCACCAGCCGGTGGCCGATCCCATCGGGATCGGGGAGGCGGTGTTCTTCCATGGCCGTTGCGAACATAGCCCTTACCGCCTCCTTGTGCGCCGGGAAATCCTCATGCCTGTCAGCCAGGCGATTGCCTTGCGCATCTTTGAGCCAGAGCCATCCCCCCGGCAACCCGATCCTTTCCACCGCCCCTTCGGCAATCAGCTCCTCGGATTCACCGAGGCCGTACATGGCGAACTTCATGGATGAAGAACCGCTGTTGATACACAGAATATGGTGTTTCATGGAGTTATCCTCGTTACTTGGGTTTCCATGACGCCGGTATATATTAAGCAATAATATGGATGTCGCGATGAGGAAATGGAATTTCTATTCCGGCATCCTGCAGGGCCTTGAAAATCGAAAAATAGAGCCGGCTGCGAATATCACGCTCGGATATTGTGCGCACATCGGCCCATACGAGCAGTTCAAAATTTATCGAGCTGTCGGCAAACTCGGAAAACCAGACCTGCGGTTTTTCATGATGTGAAACATAGGGTTGTCTTTCGGCGCATTCCAGCAGGAGTTTTTTCACCTTCTGGGGATCGGCGCTGTACGAAACCCCAACCGGTATGTGGACCCTTATCATCGGGGAGGACAGGGAGTAGTTGACGATGATCTTGGAAGTAAACTCGCTGTTCGGAATGATGTACTCGATATTATCCCTCGTATTGATCTTGGTCGAGTAAAGATAAATATCCGATACGGTTCCGACGGTATCGCCGACTTTTATCCAATCCCCTTTGCGAACTTTTCGTCCGAAAATAATGCCGAATCCACTTACCATGCTTGCAAAGAAATCCTTGAGGCCAAAGCCGATTCCGATTCCGGCGGTGCCCGCAAACAAAAGCAGCACCTGTAAGTCGAACCCCACGAATCTCAGTGAGAAAAGAACCCCAAGGAGGATGAACAGGTACTTGAGTATCGTGTTCATTGCATAGGCCAGACCGGTTTCAATGCCGAGCGTGGGATAGAATTTGTAATCGAGGTATGTTTGGAGCAGCCGTGAGACATATATGAAGAAAAGCAACACAAGCACCGCTTCGACAAGAATCCAGATGGAAACCGGTGTTGTCCCTATCGTATAAATCGGGAAGGACATTATCTGCCTGAGCGGGTCCAGGAAGCCGAAAAGATGAAGGATTACAAGCGCTCCGGTTACCAATGCCGCATACCTGAGAAGCGACCTGGCTGCGCGATAGAAATACAGTGCCGCCTCGTCCCTGGCTTTGCTTTCAGACCACCTGCCAAGACCGTTCTGGAGAAAGTGGTACATCGCAACCACGCCCACATAGGTGCCGGCAACAGCCCATGTTTTCTTGAAAAACGCTCCGGCAAAGCTATTGAACCCCAGGCACCACAAAAATCCGACAGCTCCGCTGAGGATGATCAGGGTGCGGTAGCTGCGATCCAGGAACCGGGTGAACGCCTGGTAGCCTTTATACGGCAGATCGGGTAGAAGAACTGACAGCAGAGCTTTCCTTCCGAGTAGAAGGAAAAAGGCGGCAAAGACAACCGACATACGGATGACAAACTGCACGAATGCCAGGACATCGCCTCGGATCTGAATTGCCTTTGCCGCCATCGACAGGCCCACAACTGCGAGCACGTACACCAGGAAAAGGCGGAGAAGCCCGAAAAGCTCCTTGCCATACCTGGGGCAAACGGAAAGAACCTCTCCGGTCAGCAGACCGCCCAGCATGTTGATGCCAACCGAACCTATCGCCCAGAGGCTCAGGAGTCCGGTAACCAGCCGAAACCACCGCTCGCTGACAACGACGAGTTCACCTGCCAGACTGACCGTTCCCAGGAGCAGCAGGGGAACCAGGGATGCGGCTGCTACCTTGAAGAGAAAAAAGATGTAAGGAACCAAAGTTGCGGGTATGCGACCCAGAATGGCAAGCGCCTCCTCTTGTACCCACCTCAAAAGTCTTTTTCGGGCAACAAGTCTGTAAAGCACAGACCCAACCATCACTATCAGAATGACGGAACTCAACAGGGTCAGTGAAAAGCTTTCTTCCGCAATAAATCGGAGCAGTCCGGGCATTTGCGCGGGAAGTGCCGCAAACCTGTCAATAATGAACCGGATCGTCCCTGCATTCCATTCCATGGGAGCGCGTTCTAACAGGTGACGGGAATCTTGCCCGACTTGTTTTGCGGCTCCCCCTATCGCGCTAATCGCATTTCCGGCTTCTATCCCTCGGATTTGGGTGGCGGATCGGGAATTTTCGACGGTGTTTGCCCGGCATTTGGGAGCCAGGAATGGAAGAAGGCCGGATGATAGTAACAGAACGGAGACGACGATTATCCGCAAAGGCTTCGGACGGCTGGTGAACGCGGAGTTCGCGAGGGGCATGCTCTCCTGTCTCCTTTACTGCAAAATAAATCTAAAATACTCCATGGAACAGTTTGCAGCTCGTGACATATTTATGGAAAAGGCCGTGAAAACCGTAACGGTGTTCCATGAACTCATCCTCGTTAATCTGCTGGTCTGCATGATGCCTCATATATTAAGCAACAGAAAGATGTTTTCAAGCCGCAATAATGCATCGGATATTTTGGCCGGCGTGGATCGTCACCCCGTTCAAAAACCCTCGGCGATGATTATTTTCCGGATGATTAAAATCGTAGAGCGGTGTAAGTTCAGTGCGATCTCGCATGGAGTCCACGGACCGGGTCCCAATGCTGTAGACTTTAGGCCCCATGATGACGATGCACACTACGGTTCGTCATTCCGGCATGACCATGCAGGACCGTAGGACTGTTGAAATTGGCATGATGACGATGCACACTACGGTTCGTCATTCCGGCAGGGCTTTTGAGCCGGAATCCAGAGTTTTTTCAGGCGCTTCTGGACCCCGGCTTTCGAGGCTGTGTCACAATTAGGATTGGATGCGACACAGCCTCTTTCGCCGGGATGACGGACTAAGACATCTGGAAATTTCCTGAGTCAACGGCATTGGGACCGGGTCCGGGGGTCTGTGTCTCGAAAAGTTTCGGTAGGCTGCCCTCCGCTTGGCCCGGGCCCTTTTCATGGTTTGGGATGTCGCTCAGGGACATGAGTTGGCCCCGGCGAGCGCTCTATCCGGCATCCATCCGGAGACTCCGGATGGAAACTATCCAGGAGAAATGAATGGTCCGCTGGAAACGATGGCTGGCTGGCTTCCTGATGTCGATTGCCGTTCTCGCCGGGATCGTAATCGCTATCAGCTTCTTTTTCTCACACTTTTTGGTCGATATCTGGTGGTTCGATTCGGTCGGCTACGAAGCTTATTTTTGGCGGCGCACACTTTACAAGTATGCCGTTTTAGGGTCGGTCTCGATATTGTTTTTTCTTATATTCCTGCTGAATTTCTGGGTGGCCTCCCGCTTTCTCGGGGCCTCTGCGCCCGGCAAAGCCGCCTCAGCCGCCTCGCTCAAATCCTACCGGCGTCTGTTCAGAGGATTTCGCACGGGTTCCATGTGGGTCTATACGCCTCTGTCCATCGTTCTTTCCGTGGCGGTCGCCCTGCCTCTATACAAACGCTGGGAGGATTTTCTGCTCTATGTCTTCGGTCCCGGGGCGGGAATGGCCGACCCTGTATACGGGAAGGATATCTCCTTCTATCTTTTCGCCTACCCGATCTACATCCTGATCGAACGGCGTCTGCTCATGGCCTTTGGAGTTCTGCTCGCAGCAGTTACGCTCCTGTACCTGGTCGAAAGGCGAATTCTCGCCAGGGAAGCAAAACGGCTCCCCGCCGGGGCCAGGACCCACCTTAGCATACTTTTGCTTCTGGTATTTTTGATCGGAATATGGGATTTCATTCTCCAACGCTACGGGCTTCTATATTCCAGGACCCATCTGCCGCTTTTTTTCGGCCCCGGCTTCGTCGAAATGAACATCACGTGGGTCCTGATCTGGGTTTGTATGATATTGCTGGCCGGGACCGCTCTGTCCTTCGTCTACTTCATGAATACCCATAAGAAGCTGAAGATTGTCGCAGGGTTCGCTCTGCTGTTCGCCCTTGCCCTTACCGCCAGATACTCGGATTGGGTCCTGCATATAGTCGAACATTATGTCGTCAAGCCAAACGAGAGTTCAAGGGAGCGGCCTTACATAGATAACAATATCAAATCGACTCTTTCGGCCTACAAGCTCGACGATGTGGAAATCCGGGACTTCAAACCCCAACTTATGCTTGCCGAGGAATCGATACCCAATGTTCGGTCGATCCTTCGCAACACTCCGGTTTGGGACCGCGAACAGCTTGACGACGTCTATAAGCAGCTCCAGAACCTGCGTACCTACTATGACTTCCCCGATGTATATGTCGATCGTTATACGGTAAACGGACTTTATCAGCAGGTTTTTCTTTCGGCCCGCGAACTGAACAGGACGCTCATTCCGGAAGGCGCACAGAATTGGATAAACCAACACCTTTCCTACACTCATGGATATGGAGCGGTGATGACACCGGCGGAACAGGGCGGCGACGAGCCAATGGTGTGGTTCCTGCGCGGAATTCCCCCCGAATCCGACTACGGGTTGAATATCGAGCAGCCGGGCCTCTATTTCGGGCGAAATGCGAATATAAAATTTGTAATCGCACCGAACAGCTCCGGCGAAATAGACTATCCCAAGGGCTCGAGCAATGTCATGACCGCATACAGAGGCAAGGGGGGCGTACCCATAGATTCGCTTCTCAAACGCTTCGTTTTTTCGGTTTATTTCAGGGATGAAAATATTTTCTTTACAACCAAACTGGTCCCGGAATCCCGGATAATTTTCCGCAACCAGTTGATGGACCGGATCCGGACCCTGACCCCCTATCTGGTTTTTGATCCCCAGCCGTATGTGGTGGTAACGGGAAAGAAACTCTATTGGATCGAGGATGCCTTCACGGTTTCCGACCAATACCCGGAATCCATGCCTACGGCTACCCCAGGCGGGCAAATCAATTACATCCGCGATTCGGTCAAAATCGTAGTGGATGCCTATGATGGAAACGTCGATTTTTATGTTTTCGACCCGCAGGACCCCATCATCAGGGCATACAGCAGGATCTATCCGGGCGTGTTCAAGGACGCCTCGCAGATGCCCGAGGAGTTAAAACGGCACGTGCGCTATCCGAAGGGGATTTTTGAAATACAGATGGCGGTCTACGCCAACTATCACCAGACCGACCCCGAAGTTTTCTATCAGCAGGAGGACATCTGGGAATTTGCAAAGACATTCATAGGCAAGGAGCCCACTGAAATCAAGCCCTATTACCTGACACTCGACTTGATAGAGTCCGGCAGGTTCGACTTTTTACTGCTCCTGCCCATGAGCCCGACCGGGCGTGATAATCTCCGGTCGCTTGCGCTGGTTGGCTGCGACCCTCCATACTACGGAAAGATCGTAGTTTACAATTTTCCCAAGGGAGAACTGGTATTCGGCCCCTCGCAGATTTATGCTCTCGTAAACCAGGACACCACGATTTCCCAGCAGTTCGCTCTCTGGGACCAGGCAGGATCTAGGGTTGGCAGGGGCAAGATCATAGTTTTGCCGGTCGGCAAGACAATTCTCTACATTCAGCCCGTCTATCTCAAGTCCTCGACAGAGCTCAAAATTCCCGAACTCAAGCGCCTGATCGTAAGCCAGGGCCAGTACGTTATCATGGAGAAGTTCCTTGAAGATGCCTACGGCAAGCTCAAGGAGCAAATAAAAACCGAAACCGAACAGATAAACAAACTTTTCGCCCCTATGATACAGCCGCCAAAGGGCAGTGAACAGTAATTCGGTCCCCTTCGCCTGAAGGCCATGATTCGGTCCCCTTCGCCTATGTACCGTAGTCATGATACCGGGCCGCTGTCCGTCATCCCGGCAGGGGAGCGTAGCGCGGTGTCATCCCGGCAGAGAGCGTAGCGCGGTGTCATCCCGGCAGGGAGCGTAGCGCGGTGTCATCCCGGCAGGGAGCATAGCGCGGTGTCATCCCGGCAGTGTCTTTGAGCCGGGGTCCAGCCGGGAAACCGACCCCGCGCTTCGCGGAATTTCAAGCCTTTCCGGACCCCGGCTTTCGAGGCAGTGTCGCAAACGCGATATGTTTCGTATTTCCCCCTTTTCTAGAGCCTGTCCCGGACCCCGGATCAAGTCCGGGGCAGGCTCCGATCCGGGAGGCGCCCGGGGGGGATTTCTATCCTCCCCCCTTTTATAAAGGGGGGAAGGGGGGATTTTTATCCTCCCCCCTTTTCTAGAGCCTGTCCCGGAACCCGATCCGCGAGGGGGTCGGGAGGGATTTCTATCTTCCCCCCTTTCATAAAGGGGGGTCGGGGGGGATTTTTGTATGTTCGTACAGTACGGACAAAACCGCATCCATATTCTTAAGGACATCAAGATCGGAAAATCTGAGCACTCTTAAACCCAAATTCGCCAGATACTTGTCTCTCATCCTGCCTTGCGCACTGCCTTCAACTGAATAATGCTGTCCGCCATCCAATTCGACGACCAGTTTTACACCAGGACAGTAAAAATCCACGATGTAGTTTCCGATATTTTTCTGCCTGTAAAATATGCGCCCGTTGAGCTGTTTTCTCCTCAGCCTGAACCATAGAGCCTGTTCGGCATCTGTCATGTTCTTGCGAAGTCTTCTCGCAAAGGCTTTGAGGTTTTTGTTGAATGGAAGCATCTTTAAAATCCCCCCTGCCCCCCTTTAGAAAAGGGGGGAGCGCCAAATCCCCCCCGCCCCCCTTTAGAAAAGGGGGGAGCGCCAAATCCCCCCCGCCCCCCTTTTCTAAAGGGGGGCATGATTATCCCGGCCACCCCGCCGGTAATACAGTGTGGCAAACCTCGGAAACCGAGGCCACCTAAGAACATCTCCTTTAAGCTGAGGGCGATAGCCCCCATATCGGCAAAGGGGGACTTCAAACCAAACCCGATATTCCATTTCCGGGGCAAATCCTTACACGCCCGGCCTTTAAATTTATCACCTTCCCGCCTTATTGTTTACGGCAGGATTCGAATCAATTCATTCAAGCTATTGAACAATAATTCCGATCACATAAAAGAAATAAAAAAAATTAAATTATAGCGACGGTGGGAAGAAAGTTGACATGTATCGGCGCTTGTGGTCTCGACGCTCCGCGAGGCGATACGGCAACCGGCTTCCGACCCCTGTAATAGTGCCGGTTGGGCGGCAAAGACTCGATGCTTCTCCTGAGGAAAAATCATGGCATTGCATTTTTTTTCCAAATTGCGCACCCGGCTGTTTCTCCTTGTGCTCGTGGCCATCCTTCCACTGCTGGTTTTGACGCTCTACTCCGATATGAAACAACGCCGCAGGGCGCTCGCTTTCGCCGAAGACAGTTCGGTGGACCTGGCCCTGAAGTTGTCACGACCTCATAGAACCATGATCGAGGGCATGCGGCAAACCCTTATGACCCTCTCACTGCTTCCACAGGTGCAAAAGCAGGACGCGGCGGCTTGTTCGGCTATTTTTGCCAGGTTGCTGAATCGATCTTCCGGGCTTACCACCGTCATTGCCTGTGACGGCGCCGGCGAAATCTTCGCGAGCGCGCTTCCTTTGACCGCCCCGGTCAACGTCTCGGATCAGCCCTGGTTTCAGGCGGCCATCGAGACCCGCGGCTTTTCGATGGGTGGCTGCCAGATCGGCCGTGTAACCGGTAAGGCCCAGATCAACGCAGGATATCCCGTATTCGATGATGAGGGTCGGGTAAAAGCCGTTCTCAGTATGGGAATCGATATCGAGCGGTTGAAGCGTCAATTGGCCGACACAAACCTGCCCCGGGGCGCGCAATGCGCCATCCTGGACCGCGGTGGCAGGATCCTGGCCCGCTTTCCGGATCCGGAGGGCCTCCTTGGCAAAACGGTATCCGAATCACCCGTTGTCAGCACAATTCTGGATCGGGGTGAAGGGGTTGCCAAGGGCCTTGGACCCGACGGCGTCGAGTCTGTATTCGGGTTCGCATCCATGGGCTTCGGCCGTGAAGCGATGCATTTTGTTGTGGCCATTCCCAAAAAGGTTGCTTTTGCCGAAGCAAACCGGAACATGCAGCACGATCTGGGCTTTCTGGGGGCCGTAGTGCTGCTGGCGCTTTTTGCGACGCGCTTTGGCGCCAAAAGACTCATCCTTCGCCACATCGATGCCCTGCTGGAAGCGACCAAAGAAGTCGCCGCAGGCAACCTGGGTGCACCTGCCCGCCTTGCGAATGTCAAAGGCGAACTGAATGATCTCGCCCATGCTTTCAATAAGATGACCGAATCGCTCCAGCACCGGGACAACGAGCGCCGGCTCGCCGAAGACCGGCTCAGGCAGGCTAACGAATACCTCGAAAATATCTTTGCCCATTCACCCGACGGGATCGGCATCGTGGACAGACATGGGAAGTTCATTAAATGGAACAGCGTGGCGGCCCGGCAAACCGGCTACCAGCTTGCCGAAATAAGAGAAAAGTCCGCTTTTGATCTCTATGCCGACAAAGATGAACTCGATGCGATGTTGGCCGAATTGCGCCGTGAGGGCACCGTCAGCAAACATGAAACCAGGCTGAAGAAAAAGGACGGTACCCTTGTCGAACTCGAAATTTCCATCAGCCTGCTAAGAGACGATGCAAAAGGAATCATCGGCAGCATTTGTGTGGCAAGAGACCCGAGCGACATCAAAAAGGCATTGAACGAACTCGCAGCTTCCCATGAGCGATTGGATCGCGAAATAACGGAGCGCGAACGGGCTGATGAAGTATTGAGGCACAGGGAGGCCCAACTCCGGCAGATCATCGATCTTGTGCCGCACATGATTTTCGTAAAAGATTGGGACGGGAAATTTCTCCTGGTAAACCAGGCTGTGGCTGACAGCTACAGTACAACCGTCGGCGCTCTTACGGGAAAATATCATGCCGACTTCCACCCGGACCAAAACCAACTCCGGCAGATGCTCCAGGATGACCGTGAAGTCATGATGAGCGGAAAAACCAAGTCCATTGCGGAGAAAGCCCACACCGATGCGCAGGGGAATTCGCTTTTCTTGCAAACCACCAAGGTCCCCTTTCACACCTTCGCCGAAAATACGCGCGCCGTGCTCGGCGTCGCCATCGACATCACCGGGAGAATGCGGGCCGAAGAAGAGCGCATGCGCCTGGCCACAGCCATCGAACAAGCCGCGGAAGGAATTCTCGTAACCGATACGCACTGGATCATCGATTACGTCAATCCGGCTTTTACGGCTATGACGGGCTATGAGAGTTCGGAGATCATCGGCCGGCATATGAGTCTTCTTAAAAGCGATAAACATGACCGGGCCTTCTACGGGGATATCCGCAAAACGCTCACCGGTGGCCAGCCATGGTCGGGACGCCTCACCAACAGGAAAAAAGACGGCGCCCTCTACGAAACGGAGGCCACCGCGTCTCCGGTCAGGAACCGCTCCGGGGCTATCATCAACTATGTGGCCATCCACCGCGACATTACCCTCCAGGTCAATCTTGAAAGAGACCTTCGCCAGGCGCAGAAGATGGAAGCCATCGGCACCCTGGCCGGGGGGATCGCTCATGACTTCAATAACATCCTGACGGCCATCGTCGGCCACGCCGAAATAGCCGGATTCACCCTCGCGCAGCAAGATCCCGTGCGCCACAATATCGACCAGATACTCAAAGCAAGCGCACTCGCAACGGACCTTGTCAAGCGGATTCTCGCCTTCAGCCGCCGCACCGAACGAAAGCTCCAACCCGTGCCAATCGTCACCGTCGTGAAGGAAGCGCTCAAACTGCTGCGCCCTTCTCTTCCCGCTACCATTGAAGTTCGCCATGAGATTTCATTGGGTCCTCAAGATGGAGTGGTTTTTGCCGATCCGACCGAAATACAGCAGGTGCTCATGAATCTTTGCGCCAATGCGGCCCACGCGATGCGCGCCAGGGGCGGCGTTTTGCTCGTCGGACTGTCTCGTGTTCAGATATCGGACCTCGGCTGTCGGCTCTCGGAAAACCAACCCTGTCCAGGCAACGCAGCCACATCCGGGGAGCCCGGCGGGGTCCCGCGCCCGATCTCCGCCCTCAAACCCGGCCCTCACATCCGTCTCGCCGTAAGCGATACGGGACATGGCATCGATCCCGGGGTCATGGATAGAATTTTCGATCCCTACTTCACCACCAAGGGGACCGGTGAAGGCACGGGACTCGGGCTCTCGACGGTCCAGGGGATCGTAAGGGCCTACGGGGGAGCGATAACGGCGCATAGCGAGCCGGGTAAGGGAACCACCTTCGAGGTGTTTTTTCCGGGCATGGACACTCACATGCCGGCCCGAACGGAGAATATCGAAGCTCTTCCCGCCGGAGCCGAGCGAATAATGCTCGTTGAGGACGAGACAATTCTGGCTGAGCTGGGAAAGGAAGTCCTGGAGTCTCTTGGCTACCAGGTCGTTTCAAAAACCAACAGCCTCGAGGCCCTCGAAACCTTCCGCGCCGACACTCACGGGTTCGATCTCGTCATCACCGACATGACCATGCCAGATCTTAGGGGCGACGAACTCGCCAGGGAAATTACCGCCCTTAGACCCGGCATGCCCATCGTTCTGTGCACCGGCTGCAGTGAGCATATCGATGAAACGCAGGCCCGGCAAATGGGCATCCGCGAACTGGTCATGAAGCCCTACATGGTCGCACACCTCGCCAAAACCATTAGAAAAGCGCTGCAAACCGAAACCAATCGATCACTTGAAGCGTAGTCGGAAAAGTGTATAAGAACCTGCTTTTCTTCAAAGAATTGACCTATGAAAATTTTACATTAAGAGATTGACAATATGTTTGGAAACGACCACATTTATTACTGGAGAGAAAGTCCAAAAAGAAAGATTTCAATTTAACGAACGCTAAGGGAGTCCAACGATGAAGAGATTGGGAACAAGCAGTCTGGTTGCCGTTTTTCTAGGACTGTCCGCGGCCATGTTCCTTTACTTCTTCGTGCCGGTGCCGGCCCATGGGCATGGAAAGACGCTGCTGACGCGGCACATGCGGGAGGCGGTTTCAAACGGGCAGGCGGCGTGGGCGGGCTGGCTTCCCGCAACGCAGTCCTTGAAGCTGAACATCGTTTTGCCGCTGAGCAACGAATCGGAGCTCGATGAAGTGGTGCAGGGATTATACGATCCGCATAGCCCCTCTTACCACCAGTTCCTCAGCGTGGAAGAGTTCACCGAGCGGTTCGGACCGTCGCAGGAAGATTACGACGCGGTGATTAGTTTCGCGAAAGCCAACGGCTTGACCGTGACGGGCACCACTCCCAATCGGTTGGTCGTGGATGTCACGGGGCCTGTGGCGAATATCGAGGGAGCGTTCCACGTGACCATGAGCGTGTATCGGCACCCGACGGAAGCTCGCACGTTCTACGCTCCGGACCAGGAGCCAACGCCGGTTCTGCCTGTTGCATTGTGGCATATCAAGGGCCTCGACAACTTCTCGATCCCGCGTCCGGCCAGCCTCTGGAAATCTCCGGCAGCCAGGGGCGGCGCCACGGGCTCGGGACCCAATGGGTATTTTATCGGCAGCGACATGCGGGCGGCCTACTACGGTGGAACGACCCTTACCGGTAGCGGCCAGTCGGTCGGGCTGCTGGAATTTGCGGGCTACAACATCAATGATGTCACCAACTATTTCAGCAAAGTGGGACAAACGTTCAATCCCGCCATCGTTGTTGGCGTGTCGACGGATGGGTCCAGCTTGAACTGCACGGGGAGGTGCGACGACACCGAACAGGCCTTGGACATCGAACAGGCTATCTCGATGGCGCCGGGCATTACCTCGGTGATCGTGTACGTATCCGGTACCAGTGATGTCAGCATGTTCAACAGGATGGCTACGGACAATATTGCCAAATCATTGAGCTGTTCGTGGGGATGGCAGCCGGCCGACCCGAAAAGTGACGACCCGATATTCAAGGAGTTCGCAGCCCAGGGCCAGAATCTGTTTGCGGCCTCAGGCGACAGCGGCGCGTACAACTCGAGGTCCAGGTATGTTTATCCGGCCGACGATCCGTATGTCACGTCGGTGGGCGGCACGGACTTGACCACCAACGGCGCGGGAGGCGCCTGGAAATCGGAAACCGCATGGCGCTACAGCGGCGGCGGGATTTCTCCCAACAAGATCGCGATCCCCGGCTACCAGACGACAGCGGGGGTTATCACCACTGCCAACAGAGGATCGAAGACCTATCGCAATAGCCCGGACGTTGCCGCAGAAGCCAATACGGACAATTACATCTGCTACGACGGCACCTGCGCGGGAGGATGGGGCGGAACGAGTTTCGCGGCGCCCCGATGGGCCGGCTACCTGGCGCTGGTCAATCAACAATCCGTATTAATCACTGGTAAAACGCTTGGCTTCATCAACCCGACCATCTACAGTATTGGCTTGGGGTCGAGCTATGGCGCCGACTTCCACGACATCACGAGCGGCAAGAACGGCACGTACTCAGCGCAAAAAGGTTACGACCTGGTGACCGGATGGGGCAGTCCGAACGGGAGCGGCCTGATCAACTCCCTTGCGCCATAACGGGTCCAAGGACGTGGTAGATTCGAATTAGGCACAGGAGGTCGAAATGGACGAACAGAGAGAAAAAAGCGGTTGTTTGGATCACGCAAAAATGTATCCGCACGGATCCGAATTTTGCAAGGATATATTCTGGGATGTATATTGTTTCAAATGCGTCGATGGGAAATGGGAAGCGCGTCTTTGAACGGGCGCTTTGACAGACCCGTCGCAAATTTTGTAGAGCCGGTAAGAGCAAAAGCCCTCACCTTGGAAAAAAAGCCCGAAGAGGTTATTTCCCTTTGGGCTTTTTCGCAAAACGATGGAGGAGCGCCATGTTCACAAGAGGCCTCATACTTATTACCCTGACGGTCTGCCTTGCCGCAGGTGTTCAACAGGCTATGGTCCCCTTTGCCTGCGCTGGTTTTGACGATGCCAAGGCAGCTTACGAAAAACACGATTATGGCAAGGCTTTTAAAGAGTTCGAGGCTTTGGCCGAACAGGGGAATGCGGACGCACAATTTAATCTGGCCCAGATGTATCGCAAGGGCTTGGGCGTGCGCCGGGATAATGGCAAGGCGGTGGAATGGTTCCGCAAGGCGGCCGAGCAGGGGTTTGTTAAAGCGGAATATAATCTGGGGGCGATGTACGACATGGGCGAGGGCGTGCCCCGGGATAATGTGGAAGCGCTGAAATGGTTCCGCATGGCGGCCGAGCAGGGACTTGGCGAGGCCCAATTTAATCTGGGGGTGATGTACAGCGAAGGCAAGGGCGTTTCCCAGGATTTTGTACAGGCGCATATGTGGTTTAGTCTGGCGGCGGAGCAAGGCGATTCGGAAGCTCAAAAGGACAAAGATAAGGTCGCCAGGAAGATGACGCCTTCCCAGATTGCCGAGGCTCAACGCCTGGCAAACAAGTGGAAGCCGAAAGACAAAGACTAGGGTTTGCCGAACTCCTTTAATTCAATCTCGAACGCAACCCGGTATATCACGTTGGGGGGATCGGGAGTCAGAAGGCCGCGCGGAAGGCGCTCCGCTTAATGGGGCATCACCTCGAGAGGAAAATTATTCAGCGAAACCGGCCCGGCCACCAGCCCGGCGAGCGCAAGAGGAACTGACGGATCGGTGCGGTTGGCATGATACCGATGCCCCTTGACGAAGTAGTCGTGCATGCTCACATGAAAGGCGCGTTCAACATCGGCCACAGTGCCCGAAAAGTCTATCCATGCGAAGCCTTTTGCACTGCCTTCGACGCTAAACCCCTCGGAGACAAGCCAGTTCTTTACAGTGGCGATCTCTTCCGGACCTGGCCCAAACCTTTTTCTGAATTCCTCCGGGGTGAGCCAACGGTGGAAGTTTGGCGAAGAAGGGTCCTGCTGTTCGGCAAGGAGCCGATCCAGTTGCGCCTGCTTTTCAGGGGCGATTTTCAAAAGAAGGCTCATTCGCTTCATTGGCAGCAAAGGATCGCTTGTCCCCACGTCGAACTCGGGTCTGGCCATGGGATTTACGTTTCCATGGAGGACCACTCTGCCATTTTCATTGACAACGGCATTATCGACAGCAAAAGAAGACCTGGTACAGATCGATAAGCCGGTCAACGATGCAATTCCAAAGATAATAGCAGCGACGATCAATCTCTCTCTCATTATGGACCTCATTTTACCTTCGGACCTCTGTTGCCGATAACAGCAGGGGAACATGGGCGTCGGACGGCAATCACAATCAGACTATCAAAATGCGTAAGTGTTTTCAAGCCAGGTGCGCCGGCCTTCCACCGCCCCCGCGTGATGGAAGCCGGCGTCATCATCACGTAGGGCCGAGCTGCGGCTGATCCCGCGAGGCGCGGGACTCTCAAAGCTATTTCAGCGATCTCCGCGTCTCCGCGTGCGGCTTTTGCCCTGAATCCCGCAAATCCTGTTTGCGAATCGTGAGAAACAGCAAGCATTCACCACAGAGAGGGTGCATAGTCCGGTCAAGGAGAGGGCACAGAGGGAAACGCAGTGGAAACGGAAAACAGACCTTAAAAAGAGCGGGGAAATGATTTTTCACTTTAAAGATCCCCCGCACCCCCAGAGCCGATCTATGGTTTACTCTTGGTTTTCCTCTGTGCCTGCTTCGAAAAGTTCTTTAGGCCGCACTTTCGAGCGGCACGAGATTTACCTCGTAGCCCATGTTTTTTAGCCGGTTTACGAGGTAGGGCACGAGTCGTTTTGAGTTTAGTTTGTCAAAATAGTCCTGACCAAGGTCTTTGTATTCAACATGGTCCCTGAGCACATAATAGATGACAGTGAGGAGAGAATGAGCGACAGCGATCACCGCTCGCTTTTTCCCTCTTCGGCCAGCCAGGCGGCCGTACTGGGCGTGGAAGTAGGAGTTCTTCTTCCTCGACGCGGCCCAGGCTGCCTGGGCAAGAGTGGCGCGGAGCCATTTGCTTCCCTTGGTCGTTTTGCCGCTCTTTCTTTTGCCGGCGCTTTCGTTGCTTCCCGGACAGATCCCAGCCCACGAACTGAGGTGATTGTCCGAGGGAAACTGGTCCATATTGCAACCGATCTCTGCTATCGTGTTCTCAGCAGCACGCTTTTCAAAACCGGGAAGGCGCGCCACCTCTTCAATGGCCTCCGCGAAAGGGCGGCTCACCTCCTCGATCCTTTGACTGAACTCATCGATCTGCCTGTCCAGATAATCAAGCTGGTCCATCAACTTGTCCAGCATGAACCGATGGTGGTCGGTGACATGCCCTTCGAGAGCAAGGCGAAGCTGTGGGATTTTCCCCCTGAGTTGTCTTCTAGCCAACTCGGCAATCTCAACGCTATCGTTTTCGCCTCGAATAAGAGCCCGAAGCATGTCTTTTCCAGATTTGCCCATGATGTCTGTTGCAACAGCCCCGAGCTTTATGTTGGCATCCTCCAGAACCTTGTGAACCCGATTTACCACAGAGGCCCTCTGGTCAACCAACTTGGAACGGTGACGAGTCAGGTCCCGAAGCTCCCTCTGGGCCCTATCGGGAATAAAGCTGCCCTTAAGAAGCCCACATTGGAGAAGCTGCGCAATCCACTGGCAGTCTTTAACATCGGTCTTTCTTCCGGGGACATTCTTGATATGCCTTGCGTTTACCAGCAAGATGTTGAATCTGCCCTCAAGAATGTTGTAGATGGGCTTCCAGTAGACACCGGTAGATTCCATAGCTACGTGGGTGACCTCCTCTTGGGAAAGCCAATCGGCAAGAGCAAGGATATCCTGTGTCATCGTACCGAACGGACGGATCTCCTGTTGGATTTTCCCATCCTTACCGATGCGACGCACACATGCCTGAATGCTCTTCTTGTGCACGTCAAGACCGCAACAACTCGTGTAGATCGGCTCCATGCTGTGCTCCCTTTTTGTTGTGATACTAAACGCTGGAGGACATCGGAACAAAATCATTCTGCTTCGCGTGCTCATCCCGAATGGGATGGCAACAGTTTCGGGTTCGAAGCGATGTCCGGGCCATGCTGCTACGCGAGCTCATGGCATCACAGAAAGTCGGCCTGCTTCCATCATTTAGCTAAAGGGCAAAATAGCATATCTATAGAACCTTTTCATGGTTTCAGGGTGTCCCAAAGGGACGTGAAAAGCTGTCTCGAAAAGTTCTGTTCCGAAAAGTTCATCGCGCGCAAAGCGCGCTCCTACAGGTACAGCTTTTCATGGTTTCAGGGTGTCCCAAAGAGACGTGAAAAGCTGCTACGAAAAGTTGATCGCGCGCATGGCGCCGCACCTCGACCCTACAGCTTAACACCTTTTCATGGTTTGGGGTGTCCCTCAGGGACATGAAATGCTGTGGTGAACCTTTACGGTTTCGGGTATCGGATTTAGGAAGGCTTCGCCAAAAATGCCTCTACGTTGCCATATTCGACCCTCCGCCCCCGGCCAATTATCCTGATGCGGTCAAATTCAGCCAGGCGCCTCCCCCATACGTCCTGAATCCGCCCCTCACCAACAGGCAGGCGTTTCACCGCGATGCGGCGCTTGATGCTTTCGAGGGTTCTGCCAATACTGCGTACAGTCCTCCCTGTACCTTGGGGATCAGAGAGCGATGATCCTCAATGTTTTCGAGTCATAAGGCAATTTTTTTGGGGCGAACGTAAAAGTTCAGATTTTGGCAAGATGTAAAGAGTCTCCAGTCGTAGTTCTTTCTCTATGATCTCGCATGGGTTTCAGGTATTATGTGAAACGACCGTGTTCAATAGCGGTGGCCGGGAACGAAAATGCCGACATTCCGCCGGGAACATTCGTGAGCATCTTGAAGCAGGGCCGGCCTGAACAGGCGTAGGAATACATGGACAAACTGTGAAATTTGAGGTCATTAGCCAAATTCAAAACATCGAGGTTATCTCGGTCGGGACTGGCATCCGCAATTTGGCGTATCTCGAAAAGGCATATGGATTGGGGCGGTGGAGAAAGCTCAAGGGCATGGCCCATGTGAGGCTCCCCAATGGACACATCAGGCGGGTTGAGTTACACTGGTACGAAGCCCATGGGATTGGCCGCAAAGACATCAAAATCAAACGTTACGTGGAATGAAAAAATGACTGACCATAAGAGACATTTTGCTATCAGTGTCGATAATGCCGACTATGAAGCCTCTCTGATTTTGAGGAAGATCTATGAAATCATTCCGGATGAGGCGGCTGCCACCGATGATCTCTTAAGAATCGTCGACGAGAGCGGAGAGGATTACCTCTATCATAAGAGCCATTTCGTCGTAATGGAGAATCTGCTGGATGTTGCAGCGGAGATTGTTCGGTCTCAGGCCTCGGTTGAGCCGATGTCCACCAGGCAGATTAGACTTTCCCTTATCGAGACCTTCTCCGCTCTGCAAAGAATGCAAAGGGCCGAAGAACAGGGGATCTTTCTGGATATTGGCGCTGCTAAGGAAGCGAGGGCCGAGGAGACCCAAGCGGCGAAAAAAGAGCCGCTGGAATCAATTCAGGATGACAAGATTGTTTGCCTGGAGTGTGGAAGTGAAATGAGGCAACTCACAAGAAAACATCTTACCTCTCACAGCCTCACGTCTCGAGAGTACAAGCAAAAATGGGGATTTTCTCTTAAACAGCCCCTTTCAGCAAAGTCTTTGACCAAGGCGAGAAGCAAGGCTGCGAAGCAAAGAGGGCTTCCTGCAAACCTGATCAAATTCTTGGTGGATCGGGGCTTGAAAAAGGCCAAGGCAGCGCTTGCAAGCGATCATGGAACCGAACATAAAGAAGGCAAACCTTCGGTCAAAATAAGACCAAAAGCGCACAAAACCGCCTAGAGAGAAAGAAGGGGCCTTGGGAAAATAGATGTGGTGGAACGTCATGAAACTCCTGAGTGAAACGATGGTGAGCGTCTCGCCTGACAACAATCCAGAGAGGCCCTTTGCCGTCTTGAGTGCAGGCCGGTCAAGCAGCTTGAAAAATGTACAAATTCCTTTTTCAAGGGCTGACCCGTGTTTCCACTTTTTCAAGGCCCCTTGTTTCATGGCCCTTTGTTTCATTCTTTGCCCGCGAAGAACTTTTCGTATTAGTTCTTCATGTCCCTTTGGGACACCCTGAAACCATGAAAAGACACGCCAATCACCCCCCTTTCCAAAGGGGGCAGGGGGGATTTTGAGGTTCCAGGGTGGAACTTTTCGAAGCAGTGAAGTCTCTGTATAAAAGCCGAAAGACAAATGCCGTCTCACCGCGGAGGTCCGGGGATCGTCGGGACATGGAGAGGTCGCTGGAAGGGTAGGAGCGGGCCTTGCCCGCGAAGAACCCATATGGTATGGCCGAGGAGCGGGCCCTTGCCCGCGAAGAACTGGAATTGGCGACAAAGATTCCGGAACAGCCGAGCGGAAGTCCGAGCGGCGACCAGAAAAAATTCACCGCCGAGCTGCGGCTGATCCCGCGAGGCGCGGGACTCTCAAAGCTATTTCAGCGATCTCCGCGTCTCCGCGTGCGGCTTTTGCCCTGAATCCCGCAAATCCTGTTTGCGAATCGTGAGAAACAGCAAGCATTCACCACAGAGAGGGGGCATAGTCCGGTCAAGGAGAGGGCACTGAGGGAAAGGCAGTGGAAACGGAAAACAGACCCTAAAAAGAGCGGGGAAATGATTTTTCACTTTAAAGATCCCCCGCACCCCCAGATCCGATCTATGGTTTACTCTTGGTCTTCCTCTGTGCCTCTGTGGTCAACGGATACGGAAGCTGTATTCGCTGATAATACAGGTCCAAATGCAAGTGCCTGTTTGCAACCAATTGATTTCACTATTAATTCCGGATTTGATTTTTGCAATAACAGCGGATAACAGCGGGCGGCGCGAGGCGCGGCTTCGCAGTGAATGGTGAATAGTGAAAAGCGAAATTCTCATTTTCACGCGGAGGCGGATCATCCGGCCGGACACCATGAGGCACAAAGCAATAACATACGGAGATCCCGCACAAGCTCAGAGCGCCCTTCGGCAGGCTCAGGACAAGAGCTCAGGGAAAGTGCGATTATCCCTATTTGTTTTTCAAAGAGCCTGGCGAAGCCGGGGCTGCGCGAGGCGCGAGGACTGCGGCTTCGCAGTGAATACTGAATGGTGAATAGTGAAAAGCGAAATCCTCAATGCCGGAGAATGATGGGAGCAGGAAGCGGCTTCGCAGTGATCCCGGATTAAAACCTTCCGGGATGACGTAGTGAGCGGAGAAAAACAAAATGCCCGAACCCATCAATTCCCCTATCCGCAGTAATCGAACAATACTTTACCACGTGCGAATCGAGGCGTGCAAAACGGCAACCAGAAGCGGCAACGGCTTCGCAGTGAACAGTGAATAGTGATTGGTGAATAGTAGCAACCAGATTCCTCGGCCCTCACTTCCTGGAATTCGTTTCATAATTAATCAGGCAATATTATAGCAGGGTTAATTTTGGGCTGCAAAACGGCAACCAGAAGCGGCAACCAGAAACGGCAACCAGAAGCGGCAATAGAAGCGGCAAAAAGCAGCAAAACAGTGAACAGTGGTCAGTGGTCAGTGGTCAGTGGTCAGTGGTCAGTGGTCAGTGGTCAGTGGTCAGTGGTCAGAAATAGAAGCGGCAAAAAGCAGCAAAACAGTGAACAGTGGTCAGTGGTCAGTGGTCAGTGATCAGTGATCAGAAATAGAAGCGGCAAAAAGCAGCAAAACAGTGAACAGTGGTCAGTGATCAGTGATCAGAAATAGAAGCGGCAAAAAGCAGCAAAACAGTGAACAGTGGTCAGTGATCAGTGATCAGAAATAGAAGCGGCAAAAAGCGGCGACGAAAAAAATTCACCGCCGAGTTGCGGTTAATCCCGCGAAGCGCGGGAGTGTCAAAGCTATTTCAGCGATCTCCGCGTCTCCGCGTGACGGCTTTTGCCCTATCCGGGTATCTGCATTGAATCTCGGAAGGTGACACGGCACATGTCACGGGTTGGAGAAGCGGATGCTTTTCCCGTTCGAGAGATTCAGATTCACGATCAAAGTCAGCAGCCTGATGGTGCTGCCGCCATATAAGGGGGCCGTCTTCAGGGGGGCTTTCGGCAACGCCTTTCGGCGGGTTGTCTGTGCGGTCCCAAGGGCGGATTGCGCCGCCTGCATTCTTCGCCAAAAATGCCTCTACGTTTCCATATTCGAGCCTCCGCCCCCGGCCAACTACCCCGACGCCGCCAAATTCAGCCAGGCAGGCGTTTCACCGAGATGCCGCGCTCAACGGTTTGCGGGATTCTGCCAGTGCTGCGTACAGTCCTCCCTGTACCTTGGGAACCAGAGAGCGATGATCCTCAATGTTTTCGAGTCATAAGGCAATTTTTTTGGGGCGAACGTAAAAGTTCAGATTTCGGCAAGCTATTTGGATTTCACAGTTTTCTCTCCCGGCTACAATGGGGTTCTTACTTTGTCGTTTTGGAGGCCCTGCTCCTCACCTCCTGTTGAAGAGCATCCCGAACCAGCGGCCTGCCGTCGCGCGAAAGCTCACCGCAAAAATCATCTTAACGGCTTTGTCCGCATTAACGATCCCAAGCGCGGCAAGTGTCCCGACCACAACAGCCCCCTGCCTTTATGCACCTGATCCTTGCTGCCGCTCATGAATTCTTGAATTCCTCAATTCTCCAATTTTGATTTTACTATGCAGGGATTTGGTTCTGCAAAAAGGCTACCAGAAACGGAAGGAGCTGTGAAGATTGAACGGTGAGCGGTTAACTGTCAGTTTCCTGCCGCGATGTCTCCACAGAAAGACAGACGTGGAGGGGCATCTACCCTGCAGTCGATAGTTGCCCTTGCGTCGATAAAATCCATTGCGGCTGCGAGGCCTGAATCTTATATTCAGATACCCTACTAATTTGGTAGGGTATCTGAATTTGAATTGATCTGTCAAGGCGCTGCAATTTGTTTTTCGAAAGTGCTGATTTAAGAAGGAAATTGACATGTACAATATTCTTGAAAAAAGAAACCTGAGTGACGTCACGAAGCTGCTGGTGGTGGAAGCGCCACAAGTCGCTCGGAAAGCCAGGGCAGGGCAGTTCATTATCGTGCTCATCAACGATTATGGCGAGCGTATCCCGCTCACTATTGCCGACTATGACAGGAAGGCAGGCACAGTCACTATGATTTTCCAGGAAGTGGGCAAATCGACAGTGCAAATGGGAACGATGCAGGTGGGGGATTCATTCAAAGCTATTGTCGGCCCGCTCGGACATCCGAGCGTGATCGAAAATCTGGGGAAGGTGGTCTGCGTTGGCGGTGGCGTGGGGATCGCTCCTCTCTATCCGATTGCGCGGGAACTCAAAGAGGCGGGAAATCACGTTATCTCTATTATCGGCGCCAGGACGAAAGAACTTCTGTTCTGGGAAGACAGGATGCGTGCGGTTTCGGATGAACTCATCGTCACAACCGATGATGGATCGTACGGTCGCAGAGACCTGGTTACGGCGCCTCTCGAGGAAATCCTTGAAAGGCAACCCGGGCATATCGCCAAGATATGGGCCATCGGGCCGCCCATCATGATGAAGTTTGCAGCAGCCACGACCAAGCCGTTCAACGTACCGACCATCGTTAGTTTGAATACTATCATGGTGGATGGTACCGGGATGTGTGGCGGCTGCCGGGTAGTCACGGACGACGGTGCCCGGTTTGTATGTATGGATGGCCCCGAGTTCGACGCCCACAGAGTGGACTGGCACAACCTTTTGTCGCGGATGGCGTTTTACCGTTCCGAGGAACAAGCATCGGCTCAGCGCTGGCAGGAAGGCCACAAGTGCAATCTGGATCGTGCGGTCGGGGATGGAGTCGAATAAATGGAAGAGTTGACCAAAAGAGAACGGATGAAGATTCCCCGTCAGGATATGCCCGTGCAGGAGCCTGAAGACCGGGTGCAAAATTTTGACGAAGTGGCCCTGGGCTTTACGCTGGATCTTGCCAGAATGGAGGCTGAACGTTGCCTGCAGTGCAAGGAACCTCACTGTATGGAGGGCTGTCCGGTCCAAGTTAAAATTCCTGAGTTTATCGAAGCCGTGCGCATCGGCGATATGGTCAGGGCAGTTCAAATCATGAAAGACAGAAACAACCTGCCGGCTATTTGCGGCAGGGTCTGCCCTCAGGAGATGCAGTGCGAGTCGCGATGCGTTCTGGGCAAGAAGGGAGAACCGGTCGCAATAGGACGCATCGAGCGTTTTGTGGGGGATTTTGCGCTCGCAAAGAAGACTTTCGGGGTTGCCAGGAAACCCTCGACAGGCAAGAAAGTGGCGGTGGTCGGCTCCGGACCTGCAGGTCTCACCTGCGCTGTCGACCTTGGCCGGATGGGACACGATGTCACTGTCTTCGAATCCCTGCATACTCCGGGCGGCGTCCTCGTTTACGGCATTCCTGAATTTCGGCTTCCAAAGGAGAAGGTTATCCGGGCTGAAATCGAAACGGCGGCAAGGGCCCTCGGTATTCGGATACTTACTGATTACGTCATAGGACGTACCCTTACCATCGATGAACTGCTGGCCGAATACGATGCAATTTTTCTGGGCACCGGGGCTGGCCTTCCGATATTTATGCGAATTCCGGGAATCAATTTTAACGGGGTCATGTCGGCAAACGAATTCCTCACTCGTGTCAATCTGATGAAAGGCTATC
Organism: uncultured delta proteobacterium; assembly: GCA_963805125.1. Lineage (GTDB taxonomy): Bacteria > Desulfobacterota > Syntrophobacteria > Syntrophobacterales > Syntrophobacteraceae > SbD1. The sequence goes on from CAWDTD010000009.1 coordinate 845,744, forward strand.
GGTTCCCCGAATTCGATACCCCCGTCAAGGTAGGCAAAAGAGTGGCCGTGATCGGTGCGGGGAACGTGGCGATGGATTCGGCGCGCTGCGCTCTTCGCCTCCAGTCCCTCCGGGCCAGGGAAAACGGCGGCAAAACCGGCGCAGAGGTCCATATAGTATACCGCCGCTCACCCGCAGAGGTGCCCGCAAGACTTGAAGAAGTCCATCATGCTAAGGAGGAGGGGGTCATTTTCAACTGTTTGACCAATCCGCTTGAAATCCTCGGGGACGACAAGGGTACAGTACGTGCGATGCGTTGTATCCGGATGGAACTGGGAGAACCGGACCAATCCGGCCGACGCAGTCCGATTCCGATCGAGGGTTCCGAATTCGAAATGGAGGCGGACCAGGTGGTCATTGCCCTCGGAACCGACCCGAACCCTCTGGTTTTCACCAATTTCGAAGGCCTTCAACGCACCAGGCATGGGACGGTTGTGGCCAACCAGGAGACCGGACGCACCACAATGAAGGGTATTTGGGCTGGCGGCGACGTCGTAACCGGCGCTGCAACCGTCATCAGCGCAATGGGAGCAGGCAAGCGCGCAGCGGCCGATATCGACCGTTACCTCAAAGGTGAATTATAGTAAGCGCATTAAATAAGTTGACACAGTTTTCTGATTCTAACGGGTTTCCATCTTTGTGACCGAGAGAATACCGCTACCTCAAGGTGCAACATAGTTTCATAGTATGTGTCGGTTGTCTCCTCGTAGCGAAGCATACGCCAGAGTCGCTCCTGGTAGTTGAGCTTCGGGTTGTAGGGCGGCATATAGTGAATGCTCAAGTTTGGATGCTCGGCAAGAAAACATTTCACTCGGGGTCCTTTATGCCAGGAAGCATTGTCGGTCCAGAGGTCAATGGTCAGCCCCTTGAAACGCAATACAATTTTGATGAGCATGTTCAGGAAACCGTCTGTGTTTCCACGCACCCATTTCATAATACCATGGAAGCCGTTGAGAGGATCGACCCAGCCAAAAAGATTAAGCCGCTTTTGGTGCTGGCTTTTGGTATAAATGTAAGTCTTCGTCCCCTTCTTTCCCCAGATTCGGCCCAGCTTCGGATGAAGAGAAAAGCCGGTTTCATCCTCAAAAACCACCACCCGGTCACCGTCGCTTTCTCGGGCCTCGAGGAGTTTTTTTTAACTCATCTTGAAATTCAGCAACCCCCTCGTCCGTGGCCTGAACGTATCGGTAAAGCGGGCGGCGCAAAGAATAGCCCAGTTTCTTTATCATACTCTGGGCGTGCCGCACCCGAACCTTTACATAGTGGAATCTTTTCAAATACTCGACAACCACGACGCCGTCCCAGCGATTCCTGGATAAACCGAAGTCCTGAGGCGACTTTGACAGCGCATCATCAAGATCCTTCAGTACCTTCTCGTCGAATTGAGACGGCCTGCCAGGACGTGGATGGTCTTCAACCGCATCAAGCCCCTCCCGATTGGCCTTGTGAATCAATTTTATGGTACCCCATCGACTCAATCCGAAGAGGTTGGCGATTTGAGTGGAATTCCACCCCCCCAACATTAGCAGAAGAGCAGCGATCCGGATGCCAACCCATGCCCCAGGTATCTCTTCGGCCTTACGCAGAAGAGCTTCCCGGGTCAACTCGTGATGCGATAACGTCAATGCTTTCATTGTCTCCCCCTGTGAATTGGTTGGGAGACATAGTGGAGAAAGTTGCTAATTAAGTCAACTTATTTAATGCGTTTACTATAGACTGGTAATCTTACACGTGCAGTTATATTTTATGCCGAAACGCAATGAGGTCGCGAGGTCCCCTGATTCACCCGATTGACAATATTTCCTTCAGATTCAGGAAGGCCCATCAGAAAGTCAGCACCTCTCTCCTGCTCCTTGAAATCCCGAGGGGTCAAAAAGTTCAACACCCCCATATCATTATTTTGAGTATCAAATAGTCTCGCTCTTGAATACCTGGAAGTTAGCTGAAGGGTTTATTTGAGAGCCGCCTTGATGCCTCCGAGTGCATCTCGAGAGTAATAACAGCAGACCCTTCCTTCAACTTCGTAATTCGGGGCGATTTACAGCTATCATCCTTGTGCTTAGCTTGGTCTGACATCAGGGCTCAGACGCAGGACACTCCGATGGGACACAAGACCTTCAAAATCGAGACTACCGCGCAAGCGTACCTCCAATTGTTGAGTGAGCGGGGCATAGAGTATCTGTTCGCCAATGCCGGGACTGATTTTGCTCCGCTCATTGATGCCTTCGCGTACTTTGCCGCCCAGGGCCGAACTACCCTGAAGCCAATCGCGGTCCCCCACGAGAATGTGGCCGTTGCCATGGCGCACGGATATTATCTTGCCACGGGAAAACCACAGGTGGTGATGGTCCATGTCAACGTAGGAACCGGCAACGCCGTAAATGGAATCATCAACGCAGCACGCGACCACATTCCCATCCTTTTCACGGCCGGGCGCACTCCTATTACGGAATGGGGACTGCCCGGATCTCGAGACCTCTACATCCACTGGGCGCAGGAGTCTTTCGATCAGGGCGGTATGATCCGCGAGTATGTGAAATGGGACTACGAGTTGCGCAATTTCACTCAATTGGAGGCAGTGGTGGACCGGGCCCTGGAGATTGCGATGACCGAGCCAAGAGGGCCAGTCTACCTGACGCTTCCAAGGGAAGTGTTGGCCGAACCGCATGACGAATTCACTCTATCGACCTCGCCCAGACGACATACGGGAGGGCTTCTCCATCCCGACCCCCGGGACATCGAAGTCGCCGCCGAAATGCTTGCAGCCGCAAGGGCGCCTTTGATAATCACTTCCTCGGCCGGAAGCAGGGTGCAGGCCGTCGAGGCCCTTACCTCCTTCGCCGAGAGCTTTGCGATTCCAACGGTAACATTCAATCAGCGCACGGTGTGCTTTCCCACAACCAGCCCCATGCACGTCGGCTTCTCGCCCGCGCCGTTCCTTGATGAGGCTGACGTGATCCTCGTCGTGGAAAGCGATGTGCCCTGGTATTCCAGCGTCAAACGGCCATCCGACGACTGCAAGGTGATCCACGTCGGGGTTGATCCATTGTACAGCAGGTACCCCATTCGCAGTTTTCCCCGTGATCTGGCAATCCGTGCCGATCCGGCCACGGCCATCCGCATGCTCGATGAGGCGCTCTCGGAGCATCGCAAGAATATGGAGCAGAAAGTCGCAGAAAGGTTTGCCCGCATCGAAGCCGTCCATAATGCACAGCGGGCTGCATGGCGGCAGGAGATGGAAAATGCACGCAACAGCTCGCCCTTGAACCCCATTTGGGTCTCGCACTGCATCAATGCGATAAGGGACGAGGAAACCATCATTGTCAATGAATACGATCTGGTACTCAGTCAGGTGGAGCTTACCAGGCCTGGCACTTATTTCGGCTCCACGAGTTCCGGCGGCCTGGGCTGGGGGCTTGGGGCTTCTCTGGGCATCAAGCTTGCCGCGCCGCATAAAATGGTATTAGCTGCTCTGGGGGACGGCAGCTACATGTTTGGAAACCCAACGCCTTCCCACTTCGTCTCTCGTGCACTGGATGTCCCCACTCTTACCGTTATCTTCAACAATTGCTGCTGGAACGCGGTGCGCCGTGCTAATGTGACCATGTATCCCGATGGTTGGGCAAAAAAGACAAAAAGCTACCCTTTGAGCGACCTATCTCCCTCTCCTGACTACGAAAGGATTGTCTCCGCCTGCGATGGATACGGCGAGCAAGTGGACAAGGCATCTGAAGTGCAGCCGGCGCTGGAGAGAGCCTTGCACGCAGTTCGGGTGGAAAGACGTCAGGCCGTGCTGAACATGATCATGAAATACCCCGGTGACTGAGCGCGAGTCGCCTTTAGCACCTAAAAAACTTCCTTCCAGCCATTGACGGCACCCCCGAATCGGGTAATCATGGCCGGCGTTCTATAGCGGCTTAAAATATAAAAACAAGCGCAGGAGACCGTGAAAAGCTACCGGAAAGAGTTATGGTTTAATGCCCCGACGAGGCGGGCGTACATCAACATCACCGGACAGGTGGAAGAGTGTTTGAGGGAAAGCGGGATAACGGATGGCCTCCTGCTCTGCAATGCGATGCACATCACAGCTTCCGTCTTCATAAACGACGACGAACCGGGTCTTCACCATGACTTTGATATCTGGTTGGAAAAGTTGGCTCCTCATGAACCCGTTTCACAGTACCGGCATAATGTGGGTGAAGATAATGCCGACGGCCATTTGAAACGATCCGTGATGGGCCGCGAAGTTGTGGTAGCTGTTACCGACGGGAATATGGATTTTGGACCGTGGGAGCAAATATTTTACGGTGAGTTCGACGGGAGGCGAAGGAAAAGAGTGCTGGTGAAGATTATCGGGGAGTAGTTAGTCTCATAGGCATGGACTAAGTTTCTCTCGGTCCAGGAAATTTCAACATTTGCCATCTCCGGATCATTCATTTACACAAGTAAGGCAGGGTGCAGTTTCCAGCTTCCGGCAAGGGACTTTGACTCATAATCAGGCGACTTGTAAAGGTTGGGGCTGGGGTGGTCTACCATGCCAGAAAGTGGTGTGTCCTGAAACTGTCAAAACCGGCCTCATTGGCTTACCACTTGCGTGTTTGATAGGGATATAGGATAATTCGTCGGTCCTTCAGGGGGACCAATAGCTTTTCCAGGGAAGCGCCCCCATACGTTTCGCCGTCCGTTGTGCCCTTTTCGATGCATTATTCAGTTCTTGACTGACCGATCGTAATTGCACTGCTGTCAATGCCCGAAAGGAGAATACTCAAATGAAGAAATTCCTGAAGGTTGTGCTGGTGATCGTCGTAATCGTTGTGCTCGGACTCGCGGCTGTTTTTTACTTTAGTGCAGGTATGGTCAAGGTGGCCGACGATTTTTTCAATGCCGTGAAGTCTCGTGATATTTCAAAGGCTTATTCGTATCTTTCCGATGATTTCAAAGCAAACACGTCACAGGAGGCGTTGAGTGATTTTCTCTCGAAGAGTGGCCTGACAGCTTTTAAAACTGCAAGTTGGCAGGATCGGTCGATAAGCGGGGGCCGCGGTGAACTCACCGGATCCATAAATACCGAATCCGGCGGCGCGGTGCCCATCAAGTTGAGGTTTGTCAAAGGCGAATCCGGATGGAAAATCTATTCCATTGAAAAACCGCAAGCCGGTATTCAGGATCAGAAAGCCTGGCAGTTTCCCGCAGAAGGTGATCAGGTGAAACTGGTTGCCGAAACCATGCACTTGTTCACCCTCTGCGTGAATGAAGAAAGTATGGCGAAATTTCATGCACACGCCTCCAGCCTTATGCAGAAACAGTATACGCCGCAGAAGCTCGACGAAGCGTTTGCTCCCTTTTACAAGATTGGAATGGATCTCACGCTGCTGGACAATCTCAGCCCGATATTCGATGAAAAACCATCATTGAATGAAGAAGGTGTCCTGCTGATAAAGGGTCATTACGCTACAAAGCCTAGCCAGGTTTTCTTCGAGCAAAAATATATCTATGAGGGGTTGGGCTGGAAAGTTTTGGGCCTTAATGTGCAAATCAAATAGCAACTGGGTTGGCCCGGAGTTCCCCGAAATCGACCGGGCGGCACTGCGCGAAGGCGCGCGACCACAGCATGCGGGATCCAGGAGGTTATTTTTCTGGCTCCTGGACTTGGTTGGGTAGGCCTCCCAATATTGAAGTATTTGAGAGATGTCGCACTGGTTAGATAAACCTGGGGCTGAAGTCTTGCTTCCCTGTTGCTGTACTGGATGCAACTTTGCAATTACATGATATCTGGGGGGAAATTCTCCATCGAGTCCACTTCCGGTGAAGGCACAACCATTCGGGCATCCTGGCCTATCGTGGTTTAGGATAAACTTCAATAAGGCTGCCCCCCCCCCCAATAGTCCGCACATACTTTGCCGCTCCACCGCCGGTAAATCCTAAAATAACATTCTTGCTTTTTTCAAAAAGTTGCTACAGCTCTCCTGGACCTTGAAAAACAAAGCGCGGAAAGAGGCAACCCTCCCGAATCATATGTTATGTTCTCCGTTGGGCCGGTCAGAATGTGGGATTTGACGAGCAATGATCAGGTGCCGATTTAACTGTGCGGCGCGTTATTAAACATCTGAGTTTTGCCTCTGTGTTATGTTTCGTAACGAATTTGGGTGCAGAGTTTCGTAGTATCAGCTTGCATAAATTGGCGCAACATTTCGGGTGCTATGAGGTGAGTTTTGCGAACAGTCCTGGGATCTAAACTGTTGCTCGTATTTATGCAATTAAGTACTAGTGCATTGTCAACTTAATTCCAACATGCTCAGAGCAGCAATGCGTCATTCCGGCAAAGCCTGCCCCGGACCCCGGATAAGGCCCACTTTCGGGGCAGGCTCTGATCCGGGGTTCGCCGGGGTGAGGGTCGGACCACAACACATAAAAACTTAGTTGACAATGCACTAGCCTAATTGTCTTGGCTTTACCTAAAGCGGTCAACCGATTCTGCCAATTAGCCTCTGCCTCCGCTTGAACAATCGGGTTGCGGTAAAGGTCCCACATCGTTACCAATACTTCTTTTCTGCTATATGTTATCGTTACACATCCTTTATTCAATAATATTTGCTATCGAACTAGGTTCATTCTACGCCCCCATTCTTTGTACCGCGCATGAATAATTTTGCATTTACAATTTAAACAGTGTAGTATCCCGTAACCAGAGGTCGAACCAGCAACTAACAAATGAGCTAGGCATTGGCAGAGCCTTAATAGGGGGGAGGATGCGAGTAACAATAGAGATAAACAATGAGGTGTGGAAAAAAATTGGCGCACATGCTGTTAAGGTGTCCGGTGGGAATCTCGACGCTACAGATGTACTGCTGGCTTTATTGGAAGACACTTTCGGGGAGGATAACGTAAAGCTGACCGGCTAAAAAACTACTCAAAGTTTGTGCTACTTTCTAAACGACATCGAGCAAGATTGTCAGAAGTCCCTCCCTTGTCCTCACAATCAGATCACACGCCTCAATCATGGCATTTACTACGGCGCCCGAAATCGCGCCGGCTCTCAGGAAATCCCTCCTGATCCCGATTATTTTCTGTCCGGGCGATCTATTCGCGAAGAAATACCCCATTCCCAGTGCCATACCGTCGTCTACTTTGGGACCATCCAGAAGGGCAATCAGAGGGACGGTGTCATAAAAACGGGATTTGCATCGGGAGAAAATCTCTCCTTTAGCCTTGGCGCCGAGTCGGTCGATTTCGCTCTGAGTTATTAGATCTTAGGGGAAGATGATTTCGATCTCTGCTCCTTGATCCAGCGCAAGGGCTTCGACGCTTTTGACGGCCTAACATATCCGGTCCCGGTCAGCTTCGAAGAAGAGTGGTGCTGCCGGATTAACATTGCTCTCCTCTGTATGTTGATCCTGGAGCCTCTGTCACTCTGTTAGCATATTCGTCTCATTTGCAAGGTTTTGGGGGTTCGCTAAGCCGTAATCTTCACTGTCGTCATGGTTCAGACGGAATTCAGTCGTCAGTGGTCGGTAGTCAGTGGTCGGAATTCAGTGGCCAGTGGCCAGTGGTCAGTGGTCAGAGAATCCCGCGATACGCGGGACTGACCTCACCGACTAAAGCCGGTCAGGACTGAGGACTGAGGGAGCGTGGAGCGAAAAACCTTTTCGGCGGCTCTGCGTCTCCGCGTGAATGATTTTTTCATCAGGACAACAAATGGTATGATTACAGGGTAATGACCCGGGATGGAAGGAACGCAAACTGAATTCACTCGTCAGTGGTCAGTGGTCAGTGGTCGGAATTCAGTGGCCAGTGGTCAGTGGTCAGAGAATCCCGCGATACGCGGGACTGACCTCACCGACTAAAGCCGGTCAGGACTGAGGACTGAGGGAGCGTGGAGCGAAAAACCTTTTCGGCGGCTCTGCGTCTCCGCGTGAATGATTTTTTCATCAGGACAACAAATGGTATGATTACAGGGTAATGAGCCGGGATGGAAGGAACGCAAACTGAATTCACTCGTCAGTGGTCGGTAGTCAGTGGTCGGAATTCAGTGGCCAGTGGTCAGTGGTCAGAGAATCCCGCGATACGCGGGACTGACCTCACCGACTAAAGCCGGTCAGGACTGAGGACTGAGGGAGCGTGGAGCGAAAAACCTTTTCGGCGGCTCTGCGTCTCCGCGTGAATGATTTTTTCATCAGGACAACAAATGGTATGATTACAGGGTAATGACCCGGGATGGAAGGAACGCAAACTGAATTCACTCGTCAGTGGTCGGTAGTCAGTGGTCGGAATTCAGTGGCCAGTGGTCAGTGGTCAGAGAATCCCGCGTTACGTGAAGAAGAAAGGGGTCAGGCCTTGAAAAAGGAAAAGGGGGTGAGGTAGAACATCCAGAAGCTCTTGACTGAAATGATGGCGAGCGTCTCGATTGGCAATAGAGTCCAGAGAGATCCTTCGCGATGTTAAGTGCGGGCTGGGCGAGCAGCTTGGAAAATTCACAAATTCCTTTTTCAAGGCCTGACCCCTCGTTTCCGCACAACAACCGCCATATCCGTTTCATACATTAATCTTCTGTGAACTCAACAACTTAGCAAGAAACGTTACCTGCCCTTCGCCAGCCAGTCAGCACACCCTCCAGCAAACGGGTGGGTTCGATCATTGCCAAATGCGCATGCTGCGCGGGCTGAGCCTGTACTGCTTGCAGACCGATGGGCAGTGATTATCCTTATTTACCGACCTGCTCTATAAAACATTAACCGATTTGATCGCTGAATTTTGACAGGTGAAAACATGGAATCCGGAAAACGTATTCTCATTGTCGGAGGGGTAGCCGGTGGGGCTTCGTGTGCGGCAAGGGCCAGGAGGCTTGCCGAAGACGCCGAAATCATTCTGTTTGAAAGAGGTCCCTTCGTTTCTTTTGCCAATTGTGGACTGCCCTACTTCGTGGGCGATGTAATAAAGAGAGAGGAATCGCTGCTGGTTGCCACTCCCGGTTTGTTCAAGAATCGCTTCAAAATAGAGGTTCGCCTCCACTCGGAAGTTACCTCCATAGACAGAGAAAAAAGTGAGATAGAAATCGAGGATCTGCGGTCCCGGAAAACGTATCGCGAGAAATACGACGCCCTGGTTTTGTCGCCGGGCGCTTCGCCGATAAGGCCTCCTGTTCCGGGAGTGGATCTGCCCGGCATCTTTACGGTCAGGAGTATACCGGACAGCTCGCAGATCAAGGAGTGGATCAAGAATGGTGCCAAACGGGCGATGGTGATTGGCGGGGGGTTTATTGGCGCGGAAATGACTGAAAATTTAGCCAGGCGCGGGCTGCAAGTCACTATTATCGAGATGCAGCCTCAAGTAATGCCGTTAATGGACCCCGAAATCGTTGCGCCGGTTCAGGACGAACTAAGGCGGCACGGTGTTTCTCTTCGCCTGGGAGAAACTGTCACAGCTTTCGAAAAAATGCCGGACGGCTCCATTTCCGCCCTGTTCAAGTCAGGAGGCGGTGAGAGCGCTGACATAGTCATTCTGGGGGTTGGGGTACGCCCTGAGACAAAACTCGCCCGCGATGCCGGACTCGAGATAGGTGAGCTTGGAGGCATCAGGGTGGACGATCGAATGGTGACGAGCGATCCTAAAATCTGGGCAGTTGGAGATGCGGTTGAAGTCCGGGATTTCGTGACCGGCAGATGGGCTCTCATCCCGCTTGCGGGCCCGGCAAACCGACAAGGACGGATTGCCGCGGATGTCATTATGGGCAAAGACAGAAAATTCAGGGGAGTCCAGGGGACACTTGTATGCGGAGTTTTCGACCTGACGCTCGCCTCTACCGGTCCCAGTGAAAAGACTTTGAAAAAATTGGGCATTTGGGATGCCTCGTATGAAAAAATCTACCTTCATCCGGGACATCATGCGAACTATTTTCCGGGGGCGAAGCCGATAAGTCTGAAACTGATTTTTTCAAGGAAGGATGGACGGATTCTGGGAGCGCAGGCTGTCGGGCAGGAGGGGGTTGAAAAGCGCATCGATGTAATCTCCATGGCGATAGAGAATCGTGCCACCGTGTTTGACCTCGAGGAAGCCGAATTGTGCTATGCGCCGCAATTCGGTTCCGCCAAGGACCCCGTTAACGTAGCCGGAATGATTGCCTCCAACGTAGTTCGTGGAGATGCCCGCATCGCCCAGTGGGAGGACCTGGACAGTGGCAATGCATTCATCCTCGATGTGCGAGATCAATCCGAATTTGAAAGTGGTCATGTTGAGAGTGCAGTCAATATCCCGCTAAACGATCTTCGCTCCAGAATGGACGAATTGCCGAAAGGGCCCGAAATCTGGGCATACTGTCTTGTAGGCCAAAGGTCTTACTATGCAGCAAGAGCTTTATCCCAGCACGGATTCGACGCCAGGAACATAAGCGGAGGGTATAAAACGCTTCAGCTCCGGAGAGCGGCCGCAGAAAGTCCGGATGAGGAAGAAAATCGGCCCGACTGATCCGTTACTGTCGGTTCGATTTCATATTCACTCTTTAAGGCCATGAAGTTATCAGGCGAGCCCAACTGGGGCGGCGCAGCCTTGTTAAAGCGAACAGGAGTTCTTCCAATGCCGATTTACGAATTTAGGTGCAATTCATGTGGGAATTGTTTTGAAGTGATTGTCCGGAGCTCAGATGACAACTCATCCCTTGAGTGCCCTGCCTGCAGTTGTGGTGACCTAGAGCGTCTGATCTCATCATTTTCCCGATGTGGCAGACAGTCGGATTCTTCCTCCTGTAAGCCGACCGGAAGCGGATTCGGCTGAGCTTGACGAAACCCGGCAGGTTGCCGGCGCCATTTACTTCGAACGATAGAAAACTAATACTGAGTTGCGTCCAAGATTGAAGCAATGGAAAAGAGCGGGGGAATGATTCCCCCTGGTCCCCCCAACCCCCTCCATGTTTTGGCCTCGCGCGCAGGCGCGCAAGGCCAAGCGCTCGGCGCATGCGATGGTTGCCCAGCCCCGCGCTGGGCACCACCGCAGCGCCATCCAAATTAGCCGCGTAGCAGCCAGGGGAGTGCGGGGACACTGTTGCACATGCTTTTTAAGATCATGTAGTACCTTCTTGAACGCGAATTAGTATAATATGGTTTCGGGCGTTTTTCTTCTCATCGGAGGCGTGGACCCCCGCTCTTTGTTTTTTCGGACCTATGCCGGGGAGCTGTGTGGGACATCCGCCTTTCCGATCTTCTGACATTTCGGATTTGGGGTCGGGCCAAGAGAAGTGCTTGTGCTTCCGTGAGAAGAAGCTCTGGGAAGGGCGTTTTCGTGGCTTAGAGACTCATTTTTGGCATGAAAATGGACACTCTAAGCCAGCCTGAAAAGGTGATTGCCGAGCATTCCGCAATCAATACATCTCTCCTGGCCGTTGAATTCCTGAGGACTCAAAAGTTCAGCACACCCGGATCATACTTTTAATGCGAGGTCCCTCCGGTCAAATTCCACCTTCCGGCAAGATGCGGTGAAAGGTTGACGGCCGACTATCGGTGTCCCTCCGGTGGTCCCGGGGCCTGTCGGAGGCAAACCCGGACTAGTACTTGATTGCAAAAGTGAGCGTAACATATTCGCGTTCGTCACCCCGGCAGAGTTTCTGAGCCGGGGTCCAGAGGTTTTCCTGAGATGGCAAGAGGCCTGGATTCCGGCTTAAGACATGCCGGAATGACGAAATTTGAGTGTCCCTGTAAAACGGTACGCGCATTTACGCAAGTAAGTACTAGCGCCGGTTTAAGTCGATGCAACGTTCAGGTTGCAATATTCTCCCTCGAGCTTAGATTATTGTAAATAGTCGATTTTCGGATCGATACATGAGGCCCGGCGTTCCCAGAGCTGTTCTCCAACTTGCAGAGAGCAGTTCTGCTATTGCCGGTGCATTCTCATATACAGGTAGACAAGGGAGGACTCTCATGAGCCGCAAGGAAATTTATAAGGAAATCGAGAATAAATTCGGGCTGGTTCCCAGCTTCTTCAAGTTAATTCCCGACTCTTCACTTGAACATGAATGGGAGCTTTTCAAGGCTGTCCAACTGGATGATACGGCAATTCCGAACAAATACAAGGAGCTTATCGGAGTTGCTCTTTCATCGGCGATTCGATGCCACTACTGTACTCTTTTCCATACGGAAATGGCTAAACTGAATGGAGCTACGGACCAGGAGATCGAAGAGGCAGTTCATTACGCCAAAAACTCAGTCGGTTGGAGTACCTATATCAATGGAATGCAGGTTGACTACGATGAGTTCAAAAAAGAAGTTCGGAAGGCCAGTGATTATGTGAAAAGGAAGTCACATGCCAAGGCCGCATAGCGGGATCCTTTTGCATAAGGGGGCCTTCCTGCAGAAGGCCCTTTCCACTCGAACTCCGGCCCCCTGGTCCTGTAGGCGCGCTTTGGACAATGACCGAGAGCATGCATCCTCACATGTCTGTCAGGGCCTTGGTCGTTTTCTTCCGCGGAGCGGTCCATGTAGCGTTTATCCGAAAAGACCGGATGAACGGAGGAGAATTTCACCTCATGAGCCGGAATAATGGATCAAGTTGTGCGCTATGCATCCAAAGAGCATTCTGCACTCAGATAGCATTTGAAACCTCTTGAAACACCCGCAAGGCGCATTCATTTGTCCTTTATCTCAATCATGGTAGAAGTGATATGCCAGGGGCCTGTCTGCGCGCTGTTGGGTAACTCAGAAAGAGCAGCAATATCTCTCCTCTTTCTCGATCTGATGGGTACCGTTTCAGGGATTCTCATTTCCGAATCATATGTGACACGAAGTCCACCTGGGTGGTCCCCTCAATCCAACCTGCTGAAAGTCCCTGTCCAGTGAAATCCAACCCTTTTGCCAAAGGCCTGTCAAATCGAGGCATGGCTACTGGAGGTGAATGCGGAAACATCATAACGCGCTTGCCTCCGCACCCCCGAATCCCGGATTGATCGTGCTCGGGTTGAATAATGGCAGATCGGCGTATTCCATCCATCAGGAACTGATCGAATTGGGCCTCACGGTGGGACTTGCTTGGGTGGAGAGACTTGTGGCATGGTATTTTTCCAAAATTGCGGGCATATCAAAATAGAGGCAGTCAGCCGTTGCAAATGCTAGAGCCAACAAGCGTGTCAGTACGAGGACCGGCAGGATTATTTTGGTTCCAGACGATGTAACAGATACTTCGCTATTCTGTCTGCCCGTCCAGGCAAACGGGCCTAACGGTTTCAAACCGGCCCTGTACCTCATTTCTCCTGGGCTGGAGGGGATGGATGCACGTATTGTTCATGCTCTACACGACGAAATAATAGTCGAAGCCAGAGACGATATAGCGGACCAGGTGCAGGCGACTGGGGAGGAGTCCATGGAGGAGGCATTTAAGCAAATTATATCGGAGGTCTCGTTTATCGTTGAACCCAAGATTGCCGATTCGTGGCGATGAGGTCTCCAGACAACAGTGTCGGGCAATATTGCGCCAAAAATCATTCAGGAACCACCTGGGCCAAAAACTCGCGGGAATCGAGCCCCAATTCAATCGCCTTTAAGTATGTAGCGGACCATGACCGTTCCAATTCGTTGGATATTATGTCCATTGGGATCTTTAGATTCACGAGGCTCTTTAGCAATTCAAGTTCTTGCTCCGGCCAGGGTTCTGAGACCAAATTATCGGCAGGGACCTTTTCCATTGGCATCTCCTATAGACCTGAAACTCATGGCCACACTCCCCACATCTCTTTTCATAAATTTTGACCGCCGGCGTCCCGAGTAATTTCCCCACCCACGCGAAGACGGTGGTAAACGACCACTTCGTTACAATATTCTCGCTCCCACACTGCGACACATAACGCGACATAATGCAGATTGTCCGACTCCGCAGTCGTGGTATTTTCCCAGGGCCAGACGTAGTGCAGGATCTACTCAATGATGCGTATGGCTTGCGGGCCTCGGGTCCTCAATCCCTGATGCGGTTTGCTCAAGCAGCCAAAGTCGTGCATCCACTTCCCGCAGAAGGAGAAAGCCGATCGCAGGTGTGATTTTTGCGCCATTTAAATTGATATAAATGGATTTGTCGAAAGCTGGACGAATGTTCCCCTTTTTCTTTTTACCAACCGCTGACATGTTGTTCCCCTTCGGTCTAATTGATTTGCAATATAATACCAGATAGTTACGATTAATACAGCATAAATTGTACGCTAACCCATTCTTAATCCAGGGTAAAACCTTTGCTTCCCCTCGTACTGACAAACATGGTGTCCTCCTCCCGCCGATCGGGTTTTGCGGGCTATGATTCCTCTCCGGTTTCGCGTGTTTATGTTTCATATGAATTAACGTCAATTGTCTCTCATTCTTCAGTCTTGTTTTCAGTCCATGCCCGAAGGCGATTAGGCAAAACTGATGCCTGATTCGAAGTTGTCTTGTCGAATCATGTAAAGGGGCCGTGGGATGGGGTTTTCGGTGCATCGACCCGTGTATACCGGGTGGTGGCCAGGTCTTTTGCAGGGCATTTGTTGCTGAAAGCTGACAATTTTTGTCACCGCCTCACGAAAAACAGCAAAGCAGCGATGAAATGCTATCCGGACCAAAAGTTATTCATGACAGCACCCCGGTCCAATAAGACTGGGACGGCATTGCCGGCCATGTTTGCTGCCAGTTCCCGGGGTATCAGTTTCAACCGGCAAAAGCACCTGGTGGATTAAATTATTATCTTGTAAATTCATATAATTAGGCAGGAGGCGGCATTCAAGAAGATCATCCCCGAGGTCCCGTTTATCGTTGAGCCCAAGATTGCCGATTCGTGGAAATAATAAGTGGGGATCAGGCATCGGCCACGTTCATCCAGTGCTCAGTGCATGCATGACCGCTGCCATACCAGTTTCAAGCTCGTTTTGGAACTCATCGATCATTCTGCGCGTTATGCCGAATTTTTTGAAGATGGGGTCAGATTCCGGATCGATTCCCCTGTTCCGCTGCTTGTCGTTTCTCTTCGAAAATGAGATGGCCAGCAAGTCGGCGAGATGAACCAGGGAGGTAATTTCCTCATTTCTCCCAGCTTTTTCGGGATTATGGTGATGCTCGATCGCCGCTGCTATGTCGGGAGGGAATTTCCAATTGCGAGCGATTATGCCGCCAAGTTCCTGGTGGTCGATCCCGAGCGCCCGCCGTTCGGCCTTGACCGCATCGCTCTCCCCCCTTATCTCGCGCAGGCTGGACTTGAGGTAAATCCTTGAATAGAGGTTGAGGATCGTGTTTCCTATGTCGTGCAGGAGCGCGGCGGTATAGAGCGTGAGAATCCCTTCGTAGTGGATTCGGCGTGCGACTATTTCCGAAGTGAGTGCTGTGGTTACAGAGTGTTCCCAAAGTTCCCGCTCGTCACGCGAACTGCCGCCCCCGTAATAGCTTGCGGCGCAGGCGGCGATTACCACTTGAATGAGCCGCTTGTTGCCTAGAAGAAGAATTGCATCCTTGAGAGAGCGGATGTCGTATTGCCGGCCATAATAGACCGAATTGCCGAGCCTGAGGATTTTCGCCGCGATGGCCTGATCGTAGCTGATAAGTTCCTCTATCTTCTTGACTGGGGCCATTGCTTTCACAAGAGATATAATTTTCCAGGCTATGTCGGGAAAAGGAGGCAGTTTCTCAGCCGCAGCAACGATATCTTTGACCAGCAATTCATAGTGGAGAGCATCAATTTCGTGTTCGCTTAGCTCTCGGATCATGTTTGAAGCCTTTACATTTTCTGATTTTGAAAGTTCCGTCCTCTTGACCGTGTACCTCTATGCGATACATCGGCACAGCAGAAAAAAACTTTAATTATTTTATGATCAGCCGCAGACATTACAGAGAAAGCGCTTGGCCTGCTCCCCCGTACCCGTTCACCACAGCATTTCATGTCCCTGAGGGACACCCCAAACCATGAAAAGGTGTTAAGCTGTAGGGTCGAGGTGCGGCGCCATGCGCGCGATCAACTTTTCGTAGCAGCTTTTCACGTCCCTTCGGGACACCCTAAAACCATGAAAAGCTTTACCTGTAGGAGCGCGCCTTGCGCGCGATGAACTTTTCGGAACAGAACTTTTCGAAGCAGCTTTTCACGTCCCTTCGGGACACCCTGAAACCATGAAAAGGTTCTATAGATATGCTATTTTGCCCTTTAGCTAAATGATGGAAGCAGGCCGTCTCTCTGTGATGCCATGAGCTCGCGTAGCAGCATGGCCCGGACATCGCTTCGAACCCGAAACTGTTGCCATCCCATTCGGGATGAGCACGCGAAGCAGAATGATTTTGTTCCGATGTCCTCCAGCGTTTAGTATCACAACAAAAAGGGAGCACAGTATGGAGCCGATCTACACGAGTTGTTGCGGTCTTGACGTGCACAAGAAGAGCATTCAGGCATGTGTGCGTCGCATCGGTAAGGATGGGAAAATCCAACAGGAGATCCGTCCGTTCGGTACGATGACACAGGATATCCTTGCTCTTGCCGATTGGCTTTCCCAAGAGGAGGTCACCCACGTAGCTATGGAATCTACCGGTGTCTACTGGAAGCCCATCTACAACATTCTTGAGGGCAGATTCAACATCTTGCTGGTAAACGCAAGGCATATCAAGAATGTCCCCGGAAGAAAGACCGATGTTAAAGACTGCCAGTGGATTGCGCAGCTTCTCCAATGTGGGCTTCTTAAGGGCAGCTTTATTCCCGATAGGGCCCAGAGGGAGCTTCGGGACCTGACTCGTCACCGTTCCAAGTTGGTTGACCAGAGGGCCTCTGTGGTAAATCGGGTTCACAAGGTTCTGGAGGATGCCAACATAAAGCTCGGGGCTGTTGCAACAGACATCATGGGCAAATCTGGAAAAGACATGATTCGGGCTCTTATTCGAGGCGAAAACGATAGCGTTGAGATTGCCGAGTTGGCTAGAAGGCAACTCAGGGGGAAAATCCCACAGCTTCGCCTTGCTCTCGAAGGGCATGTCACCGACCACCATCGGTTCATGCTGGACAAGTTGATGGACCAGCTTGATTATCTGGACAGGCAGATCGATGAGTTCAGTCAAAGGATCGAGGAGGTGAGCCGCCCTTTCGCGGAGGCCATTGAAGAGGTGGCGCGCCTTCCCGGTTTTGAAAAGCGTGCTGCTGAGAACACGATAGCAGAGATCGGTTGCAATATGGACCAGTTTCCCTCGGACAATCACCTCAGTTCGTGGGCTGGGATCTGTCCGGGAAGCAACGAAAGCGCCGGCAAAAGAAAGAGCGGCAAAACGACCAAGGGAAGCAAATGGCTCCGCGCCACTCTTGCCCAGGCAGCCTGGGCCGCGTCGAGGAAGAAGAACTCCTACTTCCACGCCCAGTACGGCCGCCTGGCTGGCCGAAGAGGGAAAAAGCGAGCGGTGATCGCTGTTGCTCATTCTCTCCTCACTGTCATCTATTATGTGCTCAGGGACCATGTTGAATACAAAGACCTTGGTCAGGACTATTTTGACAAACTAAACTCAAAACGACTCGTGCCCTACCTCGTAAACCGGCTAAAAAACATGGGCTACGAGGTAAATCTCGTGCCGCTCGAAAGTGCGGCCTAAAGAACTTTTCGAAGCAGGCGGGTCATCGTCCGGGCATTAAGAGAACACGGAGCGGAGAAAAGGTCATAGAATTCTCCACGGGTTGTTCGACGAGAAGGTCAAGGCGGTAACCGGAGTCCAACCTGACACCTTTGTATTCAACCGGCAATGGCAACTGCCTCCGAACGCCAATGCCGCGCAGCGCCAACTCTCGACATAAACACTCCTCGCAGGCCGACTCCATCAGTCCCGGCCCCAATACCTTATGCACTTCAATGGCCGCCCCAGTGATCCGCTCTATTGTAGTATTTAAATCCACCTTTGTGTTCTCTCCTTGACCGGACTATGCCCCGTCTCTGTGGTGGACGCTTGCCCGCCCATTGCCGTCAACTTAAGAGACTACAGGTTGGCAGGGACCTTTGGGGGTGGAACGGGATTTAAGTTTGTTGTCCAGGCTCCGTGAGGTATGGCCCCCGAGATCAAAGACCTTCCGCTCCATTAGCACCTCCCTGTTTTCGGCAGCTTATAGCCAGACCTCCTGCGCCTGGCGCCCGGTAAAATCCCCCCTGCCCCCCTTTAGAAAAGGGGGGAAATACGAGGTCCCCCTTTAGAAAAGGGGGGAAATACGAGGTCCCCGTTTAGAAAAGGGGGGAAATACGAGGTCCCCGTTTAGAAAAGGGGGGAAATACGAGGTCCCCGTTTAGAAAAGGGGGGCATGATTATCCGGGCCACCCGTACCCGTTCACCACAGAGGCGGGTCATCGTCCGGGCATTAAGACAACACGGAGCGGAGAAAAGGTCATAGAATTCTCCGGCGTATGCCGTCCTTGACCTTTTCTCCGCTCTGTGTTCTCTGTGCCTCTGTGGTGAACGGGTACGAATTAACTAAAAGGGGGATGCAGTGAGTCGGCCCCACTTCGGGAAGAAGTCGCATGCGAGATCTTAGCAGTAAGGTAACTCAATTTTTTGAATTCCTCAGCACCCAAAGTCTGGGGCAAATGGCGAATTTTCTAAAAGAAGATGCCCGCCTTTTTTTTCCAAAGACTCAGCCACTAATCGGCAAGGAAAGAATCCTCAAATTCTTTCAAATTCTTTTCCGCCAGTATCCTGAACTCACCTTTACGGTCGAGCACACCATTGCCCAGCAGGATAAGGTCGCAGCCCACTGGCGAAACAGGGGAATCAACAGGAAAAATGAGCCCTATGAGAACGAGGGGGTGACCCTGTTTTTTTTCGAAGATGGGCTGGTCTCCCTAATGAGCGACTTTTTTAAAGATACTGGAAAGTTCTGACCACGCCCGGCAGTCGACCTCCTGTCCATTGGGCCGGGTCATCAACAACGAGCCTGACCGATCTCATTATCCTCCGCCATCTTGCCGCCACACTGTAAAGAAAAGGTGCAGATCAACACCGGTTGGCTGCTGGGTCTTATTGTGGACAACAGGACTCAAAAGTTCAGCACATCGGGAGCCGGGACTTTGTTGATGTTTTTAAAGCGCGGACCAGGCGTGAAGGCAAAGGGACACTGGATTTTCGGAACGGATGACGGGTCAATCCGCCGGGAGCCTTCAGGTGCTTACAGCGATGATTCCGGGGCCAAAAACGTGCTTCTAAGCGCTGATAATGCATGCTTTTTTAACATTTTCCTTTAGAAATTGGGCTACTGCCGTGGCCCGACCCCGTTTTACCGTTTTCGCTGATAGATGAGACGAAAATTCCTTCAAGAAATTGTCAATTCTTCCGATTGAAATGGTGATTCCCCGAAAAAACACGAGCTTGATCGGCAGGGATCGCCGTCGCTCGAGGTCGTGTGAACAGGTGATTTGTTGGTTTTTCCGTCCACTCGCCCGAAACGAGGAAAATGATATGCTTCAGAAAGGTCAAACTCAAAATCACACTCCACCAGGTTTTTTCACCAACATCGGCGACAAGGAGCGAATCAGGATATTCAACACCGGAACCATAAGGACACTTGCCAAAAATGAGTTTCTGTTCAAAAAGGGCACGCCTGACAAAAGCATATGTTGCGTTCTGAGCGGGACCTTAAGAGCCGTATCCCGCGATACGGATACTGGAGGCTTCAGGTTGGAAGCTGGAGACCTCTTTTCAGAGACCTGTCTTTCAAACCGGGGCGGCAGGATATCGTCAGTTATTGCGGAAGAGAAGTCGTCGGTATTGTGCTTGAGTACGGCGGCGTTCGATTCGCTTGATGTCGAAGCTCAAAAGACTATTCTCAAAACACTTCACGACATGCTGCTTTCGAGGGTTGAGACCGTCGGGCAGCAGAATGAGTCCGCCAAGCTTCGCGAATCCGCTTTAACGAAGTATATCAAGAACTTTCGAAAACCTCTTGGAAAGTACGAGCAGTCGGAAGTAATTGTAAATATAGTAAAACACATTCCGAGACTCCCCCTGCACATCACGCATCTGATCGAATTGCTCGCAAACGAGAGGGCTTCGGCAAAAGAGGTGGCTACGCTTGCAAAACAGGACCCCTCACTCGTGGTGGACATCCTCAAGGCGATAAACTCCTCCAGGTACGCCCTCCAGACGGAAATAACGGACGTCTCCTACGCGATTACGTATATGGGATTCAACGAAATCAGCCAGATTGCCATATCCCGATGCATTATGAAGTCGATACCGGATTCCGAGGAGTTCAGGGAGGTTTACCGCCACTCTCTTTTGCTCTCCTGCATCGCATCAGAGTTGTGCCAAACATATGACAAAAACAAGGCGCCGCTTCTCAGCTCGATCGGCCTCCTACACGATATCGGAGAAACTGTGCGTCTCCTGCTGAGAAAACAGAACCCCAAATGGTCCCTTTTTATCGAAATGCTGGACCCCTCCAAGTTGGGGGCCATGCTTCTGCAAGAGTGGAACATCCCAAAACAAATCTGCCAGACAATAGAGTACCAGGCCTACCCGGCCTTCTGTCCCCCCGCCGAGGTCCCATCGGACCAGAAAGTAAATATAGCCCTTCTCTATATTGCCCACGCCGCCAGCGACCATCTGAACAAAGTGCCCGTAGACGCCGCTGCCCACCCCTATCTTGATGATTACTTGCGACTCTTAAGGTTTGACTCCGTCGGAATCGAAGAGATCGTGCAGGAAAAGATCCTTCAGGGGCTGATGGCAAAATCGCACAGATTGCCGGACCTTGTAGTAAAGCAGCTCGCCCTGAGCCGTATAGCGGGACGCAGGGATTGACCCTGTGTGCCGGAAGAGGCCAAAGCTCCGGGCTCTTTTTTCCCAGCCTGATTGTAGTGTAGATGTGCGGCCTTACGCGTAAGGTAATATCACCATTTTCGAGACATACTCGGTCAGTTCTTTTAAATCCGCCTCATCATTGTCGCTGAATTTGATGCCGAGCGTCATTGCAGCTTCATTACATTTTACATGCGCAACTTCACCAAATATTTTTTTTATGCCATCGCTGTTTGCCAAATCGAACTCCAAAAGCACCTTATTTTCGGAATTAATCATTTTTGATTGACCTGGTGGAATCGGGGACAGAATACATTTACAGCCGCCGGCATTAATGTCGGTTATACGTCCCGTGTATTTTTTGAAATTAAACAAAGTCACCAATATACACGGGAAACTGCACTCAATCCTGTGGGAGCTTCGAAAATCATGGATATTTTCAAGCGAAGGGGGGTAAGTGACGAGCAGGAGCCATGCAGGTCTTTTCAGAAAAGCAATAATCGAGGACTTAAACCTGACGATTTTCCCGGATGCACAGAATGATCCAGTGACAGGATGACCTTCGGTTATGCATGCATCAATTTCCGTCGATCTGGGGACTTCAATAACCAGATACTCCCGTGGTTTGGAACCCACAAAACAGCCCCCGAAGGTTCGACCATGCGCAGTCAGGTTCAAATGCCTGCCTGTTTCCATCAGCAGCCCGTTAAAGGCCTCTTCGCTGTCCATACGGCACCTTCAAAGAATCGCCAGCCCCATGAGAACAGAATTGAACCCCAATTCAAGCGCTTTTAAGCTTGTTGCGGTCAATGACCGGTCCAATTCTCCGGATATTGTGTCAATCGGGATCTTGAACGCCATAAGGGTCTTTGGCAAATCAAGTTCTTGCTCTATCCAGGGTTCTGAGTCAGAATAATCGATGTGGACTTTTTCCATCAGGTGCACCTCTTCATCCAGGGTGGTTTGGGACTGATGATTCCCTGACGGCAGCTTGCCAATGGATGTTTAAAGTCCGCCGACGAGGTCCTGAGATTATAGACCTTCTCACTCAATGATATCGGCAACCAAGATCGGATACTTTAACTCAAAATGAGCGCTCTTCAATCAGCCTCAGTCTCCGGTAAGTCTGCCCCGCCTGCGCAGCCCGCTTGCGGGCAAGAACCGTCATGAAGTATTGAGCCGTCTTCCAGCGCCATTCAAAAGACCACCTTGCCTGGAGCCACTCCTTAGACCTGATTATTACTGAGGAATTATTTAATAATTCATAATTCGTGATTGGAGTTTTACTGCGCCCTCAGTCCTCCGCCTTCCGTCTTGTTGCAATCTGCGGAAGGAATTCTTAACTTCCCGACAGTTTTGCGGTTCCGCCCAATCAGTTCAAAAGAGGGAGTTTCATTTCCAGGATGGCCCCTGAAAAATCCAGGTCTCGTCTTCTCTCGGTCCATTTCATCGGACTTGCCATCACGTGGGCAATCGTTGTGGTCGGCCTTCTGTCCTGGGACCTCTACAAGATTCGACAAACCGAGCGGAAGATGGCCGGAAATGAGGCCAGAGCACATTTCAACAAAGACCAGGAGCTTCTGCTCTGGACCGCATATTTCGGCGGCGTTTATGTGCCCGTAACCGAGCGCACCGAGCCCAATCCCTATCTCAGCCATCTCCCGGAAAGAGACGTCCGGAGCCCGAGCGGCCGTTTGCTTACACTGATGAATCCTGCCTCCATGATTCGCCGCGTCATGGACGAATACGCCGGACTCTACGGCATCCGCGGCCACATTACCAGCCTCAGGCCCACACGGGTTAAAACGGCCCCCGACAGATGGGAGGTTTACGCGCTCGGGCAGTTCGACAAGGGGGGCGAGGAGGTATCGGAGTTCACCCAAATCGAGGCAGAGCCCTACCTTCGCCTCATGCGTCCCATCTACGCGGGAAAGGACTGCCTGCCCTGTCATGCCGAACAGGGCTACCGGGCGGGAGACATAATAGGGGGCATCAGCATCTCGGTTCCAATGGCGCCCTACATCGAGGCCGCCCGAAGGCAGATGACTTTTCACGGCGCTCTTTTCGGGGTGCTGCTCTTTACCGGGCTGGCGGTAATCGGCTTTACCGGAAGGAGCTTTATACGTGAGATGCGGGAGCGTGACCAGGCCGAGCTTGACTTGAGGGCTGCGCGCGATTCGCTCGAAGAGCGGACCGCCGAGCTTAAGAAAGCCAACATGCAGGTCATGCGGCATGCCTCACAGTTGGAAAAGTTGAACGTGGAGCTCGAGGAGTTTGCCTCGATTGCCTCACATGACCTGAGAGAGCCGCTCAGGAAAATTCGGGGATTCGGAGACCTGCTCAGCCGCAAATGGTCGGATTGTCTCGGAGACGAAGGCAGGGATTACCTCATGCGCATCACCAATGCTTCAAGGCGCATGGGCGAATTGATCGATGCGCTGGCCGGATATTCGAGGGTGACCACCTGCGCGAATCCTTTTCTTCCCGTCGATCTTCACCGGGTAGTAAGAGACGTGGCAAGCGATCTGGAATTTTGCATAAAGCGCAATGACGGCAGGATCGAAGTCGGCGAACTGCCGACGATCATGGCCGATGAAGCCCAGATGCGGCAGCTTTTTCAAAACCTTGTCGCAAACGCGCTGAAATATCAGCCCGAAGGAAACAAGCCCTTTATCAGAATTTACGCGACGACCGAAGATGAAAACTGCCGGATTTATGTCGAGGACAACGGGATCGGCTTTGAACAGGAACATGCCGAGAGGATTTTCAAACCCATGGAACGTCTCCATGGCCGAAGCGGCCTCTATCCGGGGACCGGCATGGGCCTTGCCATCTGCAAGAAAATAGCGGATCGGCATGGCGGAAGCATTACGGCAACGAGCGCCCCCGGGCGCGGTTCGACCTTCGTGATTTGTCTGCCGGCCGGGCTGGACTCCCGTAAGACAGACTTATAAACAACACTTCCCGATAGAGACGGGCGGCGGTGGGCGCCCCTGAGCGGCAACCCGGTCATTGAATTCAGCGCCTTTTAGCCGGAAGGGTCCGGGCATCGGGAGGGAAGGAATTCCGACGGAAGCCGGGGGTATTGTCTCTTTGATCGAGATATGGGACAATAAATGGACAAATCCGCCCATGCAATCGGTTCACAACCAACCAAGGAGAGAAAAATGACGCCGATGAAAAAAGCGCTTGAAGAGATTGATGTCTCCACATTCACCAACGGGATTCTGGACCCGGGGGAAGCCATGCTGGGGCCGGTCAGGGACGGGGGTGTCATTAAAGCCTCTACGGCGCCGGGGTGCTGGGGACCTATGATCAACCCACAGCTCAGAGGCGGCCATGAGGTGACCCGGCCGGTGTTTGTGGAAAACGCGGAGCCGGGGGACGCTCTTCTCATCCGGATCAAGGATGTGAAAGTCGGCTCACTGGCAACTGCTTCCGGGCATGATCGCATGGTGGAGACTTTCTTTCTGGGTGATCCATACGTAGCAAAGCGATGCCCCGTGTGCGACACCATGTACCCTGAGACGAGAATCGAAGGGATCGGGCAGGAGGCGGTCCGGTGCGTTGGTTGCGGCAACCCCATCACTCCCTTTCAATTCGTACACGGGTACACCGTTGTTTTTGACGAAGGCCGCACCCTGGGCGTCACCCTGGACAAGGCCTCCGCCGAGCGCGTCGCCCGGGATTCCGCACATTTTGCCAACCTGCCGGCATGCAGCATACAGCACTCGGTTTTGCTCTTTGCCCCTCACGACCTGGTGGGCACGGTGGCCAGGATGCGGCCTTTTCTCGGGCAGTTGGGAACAACTCCTGCCGTGAGAATGCCGGACTCCCACAACGCGGGCGATTTCGGCTCCTTTCTCATCGGTGCGCCCCATGAGTATGCCATCACAGCCGAGCAGTTGGAACTGCGCACGGATGGGCACATGGATATTGACGCGGTTCGGCCGGGGGCCTTTGTCGTAGCCCCGGTGAAGGTGCCGGGGGCCGGCGTGTATATGGGCGATATGCATGCGCTCCAGGGAGATGGAGAGATCGCCGGTCACACTATGGACGTCGCCGGGACGGTGACCTTGCAGGTCCAGGTGTTGAAAAATCGAACGCTTCAGGGGCCTGTGCTCTTTCCCTTGGTCGAAGATCTCCCTTTTCTGGCTCGTCCTTTTGATGCCGCCGAAAAGCAAAGGGCCCGGGCCCTGGCAAAGCAGTGGGGCATGAAGGAAATTGAGGAATCCGGCCCCATTTCCGTTGTTGGAACCGGGCCTGATTTGAACTCGGCCACGGAAAACGGCTTAAGTCGCGCAGCCGAGCTTTTGGGGATGAGCGTCCCGGAAGTCCGGAACCGTGCGACGATTACCGGCGCCATTGAAATCGGCCGTCTTCCCGGCGTCGTTCAGGTTACATTCCTGGCCCCGCTCAAAAATCTGGAAGACGCAGGTCTGCTCGCATTGGTCCGGGAGCAGTACGGCATCGGTTGAATTGCTGAAAGGAGACGAAGTGATATGAACGAAACCATTAAAACTCTTCATGAGAGAAGAAGTATCCGTAAATTCAAGCCGGAGCAGATTAAGGAACAGGAGCTGAACGCCATTCTCGAGGCCGGAATGTACGCACCCAGCGGTGCAAACCAGCAGTCGGCTCTTTTTGTCGTTGTTCAGGACAAGGAAACATTGAAAAAGCTCTCGGCTATGAACGCAGCCGTGCTGCAAAAGGATATCGACCCATATTACGGGGCGCCGACTCTCGTACTTGTTTTTGCGGACAGGAGCAAGGTAACGCCGGTCGAGGACGCCTGTCTTGCACTGGGCAATATGTTAAATGCGGCGACATCTCTGGGTGTGGGATCATGCTGGGTTCACCGCGCCAAGCAGATGTTTGAAACCGGGGAGGGCAAGGATTTCTTGAAAAAGTGGGGTGTGGCCGGCGATTATCTGGGCGTGGGTTCCTGCATTTTAGGATATCCTGACGGCAAGCGTCCGGAAGCGGCCCCAAGAAAGGACAATTTCGTAATCCGGGTCTGATTCGTGAGTTTTAAGACTCTTCACCGTCCCAATGAGGAATTTCGGGTGGGTCCGCCCAGCCGGAGTCGAAAGGCCGGACCCATTCTACCGAGACACTGACGGCCATCTTTGCCGTGCATAGGAGTAGGAAGCCCGGTGAATACGCCGCAAGCTCAGAGCGCCCTTGGGCAGGCTCAGGACAAGAGCTCACGGAAAGTGCGATAACTCCTGTTTATTTTTCAAAGGGCCGGGGAAGTCAGTACAACCTATTGATATTATTACAGGGTTGAACCTTCACCTGCAAATGCAGGCCAAATGAATGAGGGCGGTGGCCAGTGGCCGGTGGTCAGTGGTCAGTGGTCAGTGAACAGTGGTCTGTGAACAGTGGTCTGTGGTCAGTTGAAACAAATTGGTCGACTCCCGAGAGCAGCCTGCCATTGCAAATGCAATGAGGGCGGTGGTCAGTGAACAGTGGTCAGTGAACAGTGGTCAGTGGTCAGTTGAAACAAATTGGTCGACTCCCGAGAGCAGCCTGCCATTGCAAATGCAATGAGGGCGGTGGTCAGTGAACAGTGGTCAGTGGTCAGTTGAAACAAATTGGTCGACTCCCGAGAGCAGCCTGCCATTGCAAATGAATGAGGGCGGTGGTCAGTGAACAGTGGTCAGTGAACAGTGCTCAGTGAACAGTGGTCTGTGGTCAGTTGAAACAAATTGGTCGACTCCCGAGAGCCGCCTGCCATTGCAAATGAATGAGGGCGGTGGTCAGTGAACAGTGGTCAGTGGTCAGTTGAAACAAATTGGTCCACTCCCGAGAGCAGCCTGCCATTGCAAATGAATGAGGGCGGTGGTCAGTGGTCAGTGGTCAGTGGTCAGTGGTCAGTTGAAACAAATTGGTCGACTCCCGAGAGCCGCCTGCCATTGCAAATGAATGAGGGCGGTGGTCAGTGGTCAGTGGTCAGTGGTCAGTTGAAACAAATTGGTCGACTCCCGAGAGCCGCCTGCCATTGCAAATGAATGAGGGCGGTGGTCAGTGGTCAGTGGTCAGTGGTCAGTTGAAACAAATTGGTCGACTCCCGAGAGCCGCCTGCCATTGCAAATGAATGAGGGCGGTGGTCAGTGAACAGTGGTCAGTGGTCAGTTGAAACAATTGCTCAACTCCCGAGTTTGTTTCCTGCAAATACAGGCCGATTTCCGGACGGACCGGAATTAATCCGGGGAAAATTGTACTTCAGATTCTGATGTTTGTCAAGTAAAAAAATGAAGTTGTTTTCGCGGGCAAGGCCTCATCGCGGTCAAGGCCCCGGGAGCGCAGCGCGGTCTGGGCCCTAAATCATCGCGGTCAAGGCCCGCTCCTACACTTTCTTTTGTCTCACTTTGCCCCACAGCGGCCCCACTGTAAGTTATGGAAATTAAAGAGATGTCCCACTTGTCCCGGGCTTCGCCTGGTACGGGGTTCGGGGTGCGGGGTTATGGGTTTTACCTCTTAGCCCTTGCACCTCACTTGTCGTATTTGCGGGGCAAGTGGGACAAGTGGGACAAATATAACAAGTTCAATTATTTATATTTTTATAGAAGTGGGGCGGAAGTGGGACTAGCGGGGCATAAAGACGGGGCGCGGCTAACGCTGACCGTCATTATCGATGTCAAAAATAGGCCCTCAAGGGCTAAAGAAGCCATCATTTTCGCATCGCTCGAACAATTTTAGCCTGTTGTCGTAGCCCGACGCCGTTTTGATAACCCCGTTTGGATATAGCTCTGATGCTCTGCCCTCTCTGGTTCAGGTCGGGGAGGGAAGGCCATAATTCCTCATGGAGCTGATCAGTGAAACTGTTATCAATCGAGACTATGAAAGCTATTTGGTATTCATTGATATTGAGCTTATAATTTGCTCGGTATGTCTAGCTATCAATGTTCGTCGTAATGACAACCGAAAAATCACCCACCCCGATAACGTAAAATTCCCCCACCCGCAGTTATAAAAAATCCAGCTCTCTGAGCCGGAGCGACTGGTTGCGCTCCCTTCGCCGTCGCTGATTCCAAACCAGCACGAGCAAGACAGAGCTGTCAAGGCTGCGACCAAAGGGAGCACCCGGCAGGGCTTGGCCTTTACAGCTCTGGCGCTCGTGCTATTGTCAGCCGGCGGCAAGAGGGGACTCAAGCTCTCCACGATCTGCTTTCTTCGTCTTCCTGCCCTTCAGTGTTTCCTTTAGACGGTAACTCTCCCAGTTAAAATTGATGATGTGCGCTCTATGAGTTAGCCGATCAAGCAACGCCGCAGTAAGGGTCGGTTCCCCAAAAACCTGAGTCCAGTCCGCGAATCCAAGGTTGGTTGTGATTATTACCGAGCCCCGCTCGTGACGCTCTGCCAAGACCTGGAACAGAAGCTCGGCGCCTTGCTTTGAGAAGGGGACGTATCCGAGTTCGTCCAAGACAAGCAGTGCGTATTTTGCGTATCGCTGGATAAGACGGGTCAAGACCTTTGCACTCTGGGCCTCGATCAGTTCATTTACAAGACCGCAGCCGTTAACAAAACGGGTCGCGATACCCTGCCTGCATGCAGAAACTCCGAGTGCCGTTGCCAGGTGGGTCTTCCCCGTACCGCTTTTTCCAAGGAAAATAACGTTTCTTTTTTCCCGGATGTACTCACCCTCATCGAGTTCTTTGAGAAGCCTCTTATCCAGGGCCGGTGCAGCTTCACAGTCAAACATCTCAAGGGTTTTCAACAGGGGAAACCGGGCCTCCCCGATCATGCGCCGGAGGCGGTTTTCCGCTCTCATTTGAAGTTCGACTTCGGTCAGGGAGAGCAGAAAATCTTCGTGGCTCACCCCGTTTTCTTTGGCTTGGCGAAGCAGGACATCCAAATGCCCATGCATATGGGATAACTTTAGAGCCTTTAGATTCTCCCTTAAAAGCATCTGCGTGCCGGCCCTCATTGGACACCTCCAAGCTCGCCATAGGCGGAGATGTCAGGAACCACAGTTTTTGACCAGTTCGAAAGAGGTTCAAATTGATGGCCGTTTTCGCAATTCTGGACAAGATGCTTTACCCCGGCGCTGGAACTCAAGCCGCACTCAAGCGCCCGTTCCACCGCCGCATTGACCTGGTCTTGGCTCTGATTGCGGTAGAGCATAAGAACGGCGATAAACTCCCTAGTTCCGTCTGTTTCACCGTGGTTTGCGATGAACCTTTCCAGAAGCCTCTCCAGGCATTGAGGCCAACTCTTTCGCCACTGCCGGATAGGCCTGGCGGAACTGAATGCCAGCGGTCTTTTTTGCAGCAGTTCCAGGTAGTGGTCAGGGTCGAGCTGCCATTTGTTGTTTCCAAAAAGTCTGCGGTGGGCGCCAATCCGCTTCCCCTCATAGAAAATCTCCACTCGGTCAACAAAAAGAACCCCTCGCACTTTGAAACCTGCATATTCGGTTGGAACGGAGTAGCGATTCTTGTCCAGGATGACCGTTGAATAGTGGTTGACCCGGCTCTCGACGGTCTGAATGTTGCTGAAGGGGTGATCCGGGAGGGCAAGAAGATGCTCTTTTTCTTCTTCAAAGAGTTCATTAACGGTTCTATCACGGCCCTGCAGCCGGTGGTCTCCATAAGCCAGGCAGTCCCGGAGCACTTGCTCGTTTAATTCTTCGATGGTTTGCGCCTTTGGGATCGGCACCAGGTAGTTTCGCCGAACATATCCGATGTTGCCTTCAACGCCCCCCTTTTCATGGGCGCTCGCCACATTGCAGAACCGAGCATGAAAGCTGTAATAACTATGAAACTTGCGGAAGCTCTCCTGCTCGATCCTTCCTTTCCCACGGAGCACTTTCTGGACCGCAGAGGTCAGATTGTCATAGACCAGCGTCTTGAAAACACCCCCGAAGAACGCAAAGGCATGCATGTGGGCATCAAAAAAAGCTTGCTGTCTCTCACAGGGATAAAACCGGACAAGGTGCTTGCCCGAAGACTTGGAACGCATAGAGAAAAACTTCAAGCGAAGCGGTTGTCCAGCGATAATGGCCAGTGCTCCTCCCCAATCGACCTCACCTTCCTGGCCGCAATCGGGATCGAGTGGGATGAAGGCTTTTGGAGCATTGACTCCCAGGTGAACCTTGGCCTTTCTCACATATCGCCGCACTGTGGACTCGCTTCCTTTGAACCCTTCCTCGGCAACTAACCTCTGAAAGACCCTTGCTGCAGTATGGCGTTGATTCTTCGGGGCCCTCTTATCAGCCTCAAGCCAGGAGTTGATGGTCTCAAGCAACGGCCCCAGCCTCGGATAGGGCTGAGCCTCTCTCTGGCTATATCCGCTGTACTCACCCCTTAAGACCTTGCGGATCGTCTTGCGATCATGGCCGGTTTCCCGCTCTATGGTGCGAATGCTCTTTCCGTAGACCCGGTGAGCCGTACGGACATACTCGTATTGATCCATACTGATCATCCCTCCAACCCTCCAGCGACACTCGCGATTTTTAGATCGCTTCGTGTTACCAGAAGTTCTGTGAAGGGTGGGGGAATTTTGGACGCTCGTTTTTATCCAAAGCGGGGGAATTTTAGGTTATCAAAATCATGTTCGGATGGATGATGAAATTTGTGATATTCTTTGCGCCTGTTCAAGCATATTCTGCGCTTGTCTGACATTTAACGCAACATCAGCCCTATCCAATTCACTTTCCAATGTCCTGATGTGGCTATTGAGTTCTTGTATTTCCTTGCTGGTAGAATCAAGTGGGCAGGCATCTCTTTTACTTACAATTTGTGCGCTCTTGGCGGTTTTGATCGAATTATACATCATGCTAATGCTCTGCCAAGTAACATCGTGAGTTACGGAGTTCTTATCTGCAAGTGAACTTAATGATAACTGCACCATCTCATATAATTTATCAGAAAGAGCGTGCAGGGTTGCTGCATCAGGCAAAAATCTTGCGTAGAAGAGCAAAACTGATCGAAAACTCTCTATCTCAGCTAATTTTCTTTCCAGAGCTTCGATTTTGTCATTAAACCCTGTACCCTTAAACTTCTTGAAAAATTTATGCTTGTCAGCATTGTATGACGCAATCATGCTTGTGATGAGATTCAGAATACTGGGAACAATCTTTAGGATCTCCGAATAATCCATTAGCTATCCCACCATATCTTAGAAGTTAGATCGCAGTTCCCAAAATGAAGCAAACATTTTATAGCGAGTACTTAGGATCTCATTCCGATCTTTTAGTGCCAAATGTAAATTATCATATAATTTAGACATAAGTTTGGCTAAAAGAGAGGCTTCTTTCACGTTACCTTCAGCTTCTTTGTTAGACATTAGTACATGTATTTTTTCTGCTAATTGAATTGATTGTTGAATAATAACTGCTTCATCGAGGTTTGCACGTTGGCTAATAGCCTCAACCTCTACGTCAAGATCGTGAAGTGTTCCTGTTACGGCATACTTTGGTTCTACTTTATCAATCTGCTTGTGATGAGGGATAGCGAAAGTTATAGTTTTACCAACTATTGTAAATGAACGACCATCGGTAAATGTTTCTGATGGCGTTGATAATACGCCAGAGTCACTTTTATAAGCGTCAGATATAGATATAGTGTCTTTAGGCTCATCTTGGCGAGTCTGAGATATCACTTCCTTTTGAACATTAATATCAATCGATTTTGTCATTACTACTGCCTCAGTTGTTCATAAATGTCAGCAACAAATGGAAAGATCTCATCTTTAACATCACTGATAAGTTTGTCGAGACTTAGTAGATTGAAGGGATAGGTTTTGATAGAGTAATCATAGTCTATATGAATTGGGTTTGTGTATTGAACAAACGACGTATTTACAAATACCTGTGCGAAATCGCTTCTCTGTAGCGCACCTATAGCAATGCGAGCGTCATATTTGTCAGACTTTCCAGTAATGGGTTTAGTGTATCTATATACCAAGACAGAGTCTGTCACGCTTTCTCTGCTAATGTTCTTCATAGATTGTATCTTATAAAACTTACTCGAAAAGAGATTTAAAACTTGATCGTTAGCATCCTTAAATGATTTCTCATCCCGCAGGAACACGAATCGTATTCCAATTCGAGTTATATTCTTAGTCTGAAACTTCATATTATTAAAAACACCGCTAACGAATTTCAAGACCTTTAGCGTATCTTCAACTTCCATCTCAACCTTCTCAAATTTCCCATTGAAGTTATCTGGATAGAAAGTCACTACTGTATAACCTATGGCAGATACTTTCTTTCCTGATACAGAAAGCATGTCTGTCCCAAGCCCCACTTCGTCAAAGAATCCAGAGTTTCGGATTTCGGTGGCGATAAATCCTCTTCTGTCAATTAAAGTGAAATCTCGTTCGAAATCAACTCTGAAGGTGATAGTTTGGAGGGTGAAGTCGGTGTCTGTGTATGGAAATGGAAAAGGGGACCACTTTCACGGGGTAGCGGAAACGGAAAAGGGACCCACCGTGACAGCTCCTTTGGTTACAAACTATCGAACAGATATTTGCAGCCAAGGGGGTCGAGGAGATGATCACAGTGGAGTTGAAGGAGATAATTCGCAAAGAGTACTTTTTAAAGCGTAAGTCCATCCGGCAACTTGCAAGGGAGTTGCACCACAGCCGGAGGACCATTCGCAAGGCCCTCAATGATCCTGGAGTTCCGGTCTACACCAGAACGAAGTCCCCAACAAAGCAAGCAATCGGTCCCTTTGCCGAGGTCATTCGGCAATGGTTGGAAGAGGACAAGCGCCGTCCTGTCAAACAGCGTCACACAGCCAGGCGCATTTTTGATCGACTTCGAGACGAGCATGCCTACATGGGAACAGACCGGACAGTGCGCCGAGAAGTGAGCCTCCTTAGAGCAAAGCTGCCGGAGAGCCATGTACCCCAGACTTACACAGCGGCTGAAGGAGCAACATTCGATTACGGCGAGGCCCGGGTTATTTTCGCAGGCAAGGAGAAAACAGTCCATCTGGCCTGTATGCGTTTGGATTTTTCCAGCAAGTTCTTTGTCTGCGCCCTTCCAACCGAAAGAAGAGAATCGCTTTTTGAAAGCCATCTAAGAGGATTTTCCTACCTGGGCGGCGTTCCCCTGAGAGTCCGGTACGATAATCTCAAGCCAGCGGTATACAAAATTTTGAGGGGGCGAAACAGAGAAGAACAATCGCTCTGGGTCGGTTTCCGCTCCAACTTTCTCTTCGAGGCCCATTACTGTACGCCTGGCAAAGGGCAGGAGAAAGGCGGGGTTGAAAACCTCGTCGGCTATGCTCGCAGAAACTTCTTCGTGCCGCTGCCAGAGGTCGAGAGCTTCGATGAGCTAAACGAATATCTGCGTGATTGCTGTGATCGGGATGCCATCTCCAGGGAGCGTTTTGGAAAGCCAGTGGAGGAACTTTGGAATGAGGAACTGGAAAAGCTTCAGCCCCTTCCAAAGAGACTGCCGAAAGCCTGTGTAGTGCTCACTTTAAAGGTCAATCGGCGCCAGATGGTACGCCTTTCTGGAAACTGGTATTCCGTGCCTCCCCAATATGTGGGTCAAGCCGTAACGGTGCAGGCTTTCGTGTTTCAGGTGATCATCTCTTTTAAGGAAAAGACCATAGCTGTCCACGAGCGGAGCTACATGGGTGATGATCAAGTTCTCGATCCGCAGCATTATCTGCCGGTTCTCCTGCAAAAACCGGGAGCCTTTGATCGGGCGACTCCGGTGGTCAAATGGTCGCTTCCCGCCGTTTTCTCCCGTTATCACATGCATTTAAAGGACCGATTGGGGCATTCCGGTGGGACCAAGGAATACATTCGGATTCTCATGCTCCTTAAAGACAGCCCGGTGGAAGAAGTGACTGAGGCCGTTAAACGGGCCACAGGATTGGGGATATACAGCTTTGATGGAGTAAAGAACCTTCTCTACCAACTGCTGGAGCCTGCAAAGAAATGCGGCCTCTTTGAGGTCCGGTCCCCGGAAGTCTGGCCAAACCAGGTCAACCACTTTGACCGTCTTCTTCAAGGAGGTGTATCATGAAAGGAAAGATGCTCCTTGAAGCCCTGCTCAA
Organism: uncultured delta proteobacterium; assembly: GCA_963805125.1. Lineage (GTDB taxonomy): Bacteria > Desulfobacterota > Syntrophobacteria > Syntrophobacterales > Syntrophobacteraceae > SbD1. Next base: position 879,534 of record CAWDTD010000009.1, read on the forward strand.
AAGGTTAAAGCTTCCGGCTGTGCTTAAATTTTACCAGGAACTTGCCAGACAAGCCATTGAAGCCGATCAAACCTATGAGGGGTATCTGCTCGCCTTGGTCGAAGCTGAAGTACAGCAGCGAGATGAGAATGCCCATAAAAAACGGATCAAAACTGCCCGGTTCCCGGTTTTAAAGACACTGGATCAATTCGACTTCTCGGTCATTTCCACGCTAAACAAGGCTAAAGTAATCGATCTTGCCCAAGGAGACTACATCGATAAAAAAGAGAATCTGATTCTCATGGGCAACAGTGGAACCGGGAAAACGCACTTGGCGGTCGCCCTTGGGATATGCGCCTGCCAGGGTGGGAAAAACGTTCGGTTCTATACCGCAGCCGGCCTAATTAACCAGCTCATGGAAGCCCAGGCAGCATTGAGGCTCTCTTACCTTGAGAGATCACTTTCCAGAATGGATCTGCTGATTATTGACGAGGTGGGCTATGTCCCCTTTTCCGAAAAAGGGGCTCAACTGTTCTTCCAGATGGTTGCGGCAAGCTATGAGCGCCAGTCCCTGATAATGACCACCAACCTTGAGTTCTCAAAATGGCCGGAAGTCTTTGGGAGTGAACAGCTCACTGGTGCGCTTCTTGATAGACTGACGCACCATGCCGAAATCCTTTCCATGAACGCGGAAAGTTATCGTTTCAAAGAAAGCGTATCCAAAAGGAAGGAAACATGAAAAGGGCCGTTCGGCTTCCTAACAGTAGCATGGCCAGAACCGGCATCAAGGCCAAGCCCTTCGGGTGCTTCCTATCGGTCGCAGCCTTGACCCCGATTCTTCAGCCATGCTCACCAGAAATTAGGCCGACGGCGAGGGAATGACCTTTTTTAACCTCTGGCTCAGGAATGAGATGGAAACCCCAGAAAGGGAAGAGCAACTGATTTTTTAACCAAGGTGGGTCCCTTTTGCTTGTCCGTTAGTGGGTCCGTATTGCATTTCCGCTCACAGGTGTCGCTCATTCTGGGAATCCAGCCATAAGTAAGGTGAATAATATAATACACGGCACGCTTTCATTTTAGGATAGACCACTCAGGGATTCCAGTCAAGTCTCATACCTGCACACGAGTTTGTTTTTCTCTCGTTGAATTTTCAGTATTTCCCTTCACATTCTGTCTCATTTGAGATATTCCAGAATAGAATCCAATCTTCTCACAACAGCACCAAAAGGAAGCCTGATGAGTCCAGCATCCATTTTGGATCGGCTGAAGCCCAATGTCAAAATCCGTGGCCCCTTCTTTGCCGAAGAAATTCAGTTGATCGTGACGATCCCGATGGGGGTGGATTCGGTCAAAATAATCGGGAAAGGTCTTCGGACAGGACAGGTTCACGAGCCGATCCTCTCGCTAGAACAGCTTGCCTCTCTTGAGATCGGTGCGGAAAAACAGATTTTCGATGGTGATGCCAGACGGTTCAGGCTTGGCGTTGAGGCAATGCGCTTGGGCTTGGCCTATGAATACGATCCCTACTTTTCGCTTTCGATTGCCCGAATCGATCCGCTGCCGCATCAGTTGGAAGCGGTTTACGATTATTTTTTGAAGCTGCCCCGCATCCGGTTCCTCCTTGCTGATGACCCCGGTGCGGGAAAAACCATCATGGCCGGGCTGCTTGTAAAGGAATTGAAGATCCGTGGACTGATCCAGCGTATCCTCATCGTTGCCCCAGCAAACCTCACATTTCAGTGGCGGCGTGAGATGCTGGACAAGTTCCGTGAGGACTTTAAGATCGTCCGTGGGGATGTCCTTCGGATGAATTACGGCTCAAATCCTTGGATGGAGACAAACCAAGCGATCACATCGATTTCTTGGGTATCCCGCATAGAAGATGCCAACGAGAGCCTCCTTCGAAGCAACTGGGATCTCATCATTGTGGACGAAGCTCACAAAATGAGTGCCTACTCCACAGAGAAAAAGACCCTCGCCTACCGGCTTGGAGAGGCACTCTCTGAGCGAACCGATCATTACCTTCTGATGACAGCCACACCCCACAAGGGTGATCCGCAAAACTTCTGTTTATTCCTTCGGTTACTCGATCAGGATGTTTACGGGGATATCAAAAGCCTTGAAGCGGCTATTCAAAAGCGGGAGGCACCATTCTATCTTCGGCGCATCAAGGAAGCCTTGGTAACGTTTCCTGATCCAGATACTGGGAAATCCAAGGCCATTTTCACTAAACGGAACGTCAAAACCGTAGGCTTCCAGATCGATGACGACGAACTCGAATTCTATGACATGCTGACCAAGTATGTTGAGGATCAATCGATCAAGGCTTCCGAAGAGGATTCAGCCCGTGGTCGGGCTATGGGCTTTATAATGGCGATGTTGCAGAGGCGTTTCGCATCGAGCCTCTATGCAGTCAGGAGAAGCCTTGAACGGATGAAGGCAAAGCGGGAGAAGATCCTTGCCGATCCAGAGAAATTCCGCAACGAGCAGATCCAGAGCAAACTCCCCGATGATTTCGATGAACTACCTGAAGACGAGCAGGATCGCATTTGGGATGAACTGGAAGGCGTGGTCGCATCGGTTGATCCCATTGCACTCAGGGAAGATATCTTCCAGCTTGGGAGACTGATCGACCAAGCACGCAGCCTTGAAGGTCGAGAAATCGAATCGAAGCTTCGTAAGCTAAAAGAGATCATTGAGGAACGTGGTGTCTTTACAGACTCGAAGATGAAGCTCCTTGTCTTCACGGAACATAAAGACACTCTGGATTATCTGGCTGGAGATGGCAAAGATGGAAGGCCCTTGGGGAAGCTAAAAGAGTGGGGGCTTGAGCTTACCCAAATTCATGGTGGAATGAAAATCGGTGATCGGGACACTCCATTTTCCCGTATATATGCTGAGCGGGAGTTTCGAGAAGCCTGTCAGGTGATGGTTGCAACCGAAGCCGCTGGAGAGGGTATAAATCTCCAGTTCTGCTGGCTCATGATAAATTACGATATCCCGTGGAATCCCGTTCGGCTTGAACAGCGCATGGGCCGCATCCACCGTTATGGGCAGGAAAAAGACTGCCTCATCTTCAACTTCGTTGCCACTAACACCCGTGAGGGTCGTGTCCTGCATACCCTCTTCGACAGGATCAAAAAGATCGAAGAGGATCTTGATCCCAATCAGACAGGGAAAGTTTTCAACGTCCTTGGTGATATATTCCCGGCTAACCAGCTTGAGGGGATGGTTCGTGATATGTACTCACACAACCTCACGGAAGAGGTTATCAAGAGCCGCATTATTGAAGAGGTGGACACGGATCGGCTTAGGCGAATTACGAACTCCACACTGGAAGGGCTTGCCAAAAAGGAATTGAATCTGTCCGTAATTGTCGGGAAATCGGAAGAGGCCAAGGAGCGGCGGCTCGTTCCAGAAGTGATTGAAGATTTCTTCCAGCAAGCGGCACCTGTTGTCGGAATATTTCCCAAAGTAGCCAGAGGGAAGGGGCAGATATACCGGATCGGTAAGGTTCCGAAAAACCTTCTCCCCATTGGGGATAGCCTTGAGACAAGGTTTGGCAAGTTGGGGAGAGAATACGCACGGATTGCCTTCGATAAGAAGTTCCTAAGCGATGATCCCACGCTTGAATGGGTAACACCGGGGCATCCCCTCTTCGAGTGCGTGCGTGAAGCGGTTCTGGAAAAAGTGACGCCCGATCTTGACCACGGAGCGGTCTTTTTCGATATAAACAGGAAAGAACCTTGCCGACTCGATGTATTTTCCGCAGCAATAAAGGACGGTCTTGGAAACATACTCCACAAGCGGCTCTTCGTGGCACAGACTGAAATGGATGGCTCGATCACCATTCGTCAACCGACTATTTTTCTAGATATGGTCCCAGCAAGTGAAAAAGTGGATACCCCTGCCGGTGATGATTTGCCTTTGAGAGAAGAGGTAGAGCATTCTCTGCTTGGGAATGCTCTAAAATCATTCCTTGATCAGGTGCAATCGGAGCGGGAAAAGGAAATCCGAAACATATCGTCCCACTTGCAAATAAGTCTGAATGAGTTGATCGACAAACAAAATCTCAGGATGGCCGAACTTCTTCAGCGTCAGATGGATGGTGATACTAGCCCACTGATGATGGCGAATCTCAAAACCACGGAAGATCGGCTCGATGAACTCACCAATCGGCTTGAACGGCGAACAGCGGAGTTGGAGAAGGAACGGCACTGTACGATAGCTGAAATAAGGCACCTTGGACGGGCATGGGTACTGCCGCATCCTGAGCGGGTGAATCCTGACATTGCCCCAATGGTGCAGGATGAAGAAATCGAGCGTATTGCCATTAATGCAGTCATCGAGTATGAGAGATCGATGGGCTGGGAGGTCGAGAGTGTGGAGAACGATAACCGTGGCTTCGACCTGATCTCCCGCAAGCTCCATCCCGAAGATCCGAAAACTGCTGTTGCGGTGAAGTTTATTGAGGTCAAAGGAAGAGCATTTGTGAGCAGCGTTGCGCTCACGGCGAACGAGTTTAAGACTGCCGAAAGGTTGCAGAACGATTACTTCCTCTATGTTGTTTACAACTGTGCATCGAAGCCAGAGGTATATGTGATACAGAACCCTGCTCTGTTGGGCTGGAAACCTGTGATCATGGTTGAACATTATCAGATTGGTTCGGAAGCCATTCTGAAACAGGCCATCAAATAGGGAGTATGACACGTGGGTGAGCAATACCCCAAAAGGCTCATTGAGGTCGATCTTCCCATAAAGCGTATCTCAGAGCATGCACGGCGGGAGAAATCGATCAGGCATGGACACATCTCGACTCTCCACATGTGGTGGGCCAGACGACCTCTAGCGGCTTGCCGTGCCGTACTTTGTGCTGCTTTGTGGCCTGATCCTGCTGACCCTTTATGTCCAGATTCGTTCCGAGAAGCTGCAAAACATGAGATGCTACAATGGTCAAAGTACCATATGAATCTATTGAGTGGGAATAGTCTCACAAGATTTGTTAAGTTTGGGAAAGATTATTCAATTCTGGATGACAGAATACAACTTAGAAAAGCTCTGCTGGACTTTATCTCTGATTTTTCAAACTGGGATAACTCGACTAATGATACTTTTCTAAGAACAAGTCGATCATTAACCCAGTTTGCACATGAAGCGCTGGGTGGGATTAGTGGAACAAAACCACTTGTTGTAGATCCTTTTGCTGGAGGAGGATCTATACCACTTGAAGCTTTACGCATTGATGCAGATTCATTTTCCAGTGATCTCAATCCAGTAGCTGTATTGCTCAACAAAGTTGTCTTAGAATATGTCCCACGCTATGGGGAGGATCTTGCCGCCGCAGTACGGAAGTGGGGAGAATGGATAAAGCAAGAGGCTTATAGGGAACTTGGCCTATTCTATCCACAAGATCCTGATGGATTCACCCCGATTGCGTATATATGGGCTAAAACTATAATCTGCGAAGGACCAAATTGTGGTGCGGAGATCCCATTGTTGCGGTCACTTGCCTTGGTAAACAAGGGGAATCGTTCTGTGACACTTCGGGCCGTTTGCGATACAAGTAAAAAGTGGATAGGTTATGAAATACTCCGCGGAGTCCAGCATGGACACGTCACTACAGGTACAGTCCGTCGGGGTGCTGTTACCTGCCCTATTTGCGGATTTACTACATCCGTCACATCCGTTAGAAAGCAATTGAAAAAAAAGGATGGTGGGACTACAAATCCTAGATTGATTGCTGTTCTTTCCACTAAAGATGGTGTAAGAAGATGGCGTTTACCTATTGAACAAGACCACAATGCAGTGAGGATTTCGATAGAAGAAATAGATAGAATCCAAACAGATAGGATTGATGGGATCTCGCTCGTGCCTGATGAATATGTTAACCCACTCCCTCATTCAGTAAATCGCTTGCCGATGTATGGGATGTCTCGATGGAGAGATGCTTACACTCCCAGACAACTATTGTCGTTATCTTTTCTTGTCAAGAAAATAAGATTAATATCACCTGAAATTGATCAACAATTCTGCAAAGCGATTCTGACTTGTTTGGCTCTTGCTGTAAGTAGATGTACTGACTACTGGAGTTCGTTAGCAACATGGGCAGGCGATTTTGTTGCTCATACCTTTGGACGACAAGCATTGCCTTTTATTACTGATTTTGTCGAAGTCAATGCGCTCTCCGAAGAAACTGGGAGTTGGTCAGGAGCAATAAATTGGATTACACGTTTTATTGACAGAGAAAGTACGATAAAGAGAACTGGTGTTGCTTCTATACTAGATGCAACGAATCTCTCACTGCCCGATGGTGTCGCACAAGTGTACTTCACTGATCCACCGTACTACGATGCCATAAGCTACGCTGATTTGTCCGATTATTTCTATGTATGGCTTCGTAGATGTGTAGGAAACCTATATCCAGAACTTTTTGCTATATCGCAAACACCAAAATCCAGAGAAATAATTGTAGAGTCCACTGAGGTGGAGGATGTTGGGATTAAGGATGCAGCCTTCTATTTAGAAAATATGAGTCTTGCGATGCAAGAAGGGAGACGGATACTCGACCCTAGTGGAATTGGCATTGTTGTATTTGCCCACAAGTCAACCAGCGGTTGGGAGTCTCAACTGGAGGGAATGCTGAGAGCTGGACTCAAGATCACGGCTTCTTGGCCTATCGACACAGAGCGACCGGGTAAAGTGTCGGGAATTGGGCAAGCCCGGCTTATGTCTTCCATACATCTTGTCTTTCGACCCCGAGACATCACTAGCTCTGATTCCAGAACCGGGGATATAGGTGATTGGCGTGATGTGCTCCAAGAGTTTCCTTTAAAGATCAAGGAGTGGTTGCCTCGATTAGCAAAAGAAGGCATAGTTGGGGCTGATGCGATTTTTGCCTGTCTTGGCCCTGCGCTTGAGATCTTTTCCCGTTATTCAATAGTGGAAAAAGCTAGTGGTGAACAAGTTTATCTTCGGGAGTATTTGGAGCACGTTTGGGCTGCTGTATCCAAAGAAGCCCTAAATATGATTTTTGAAGGGGCCGATGCGACAGGGTTCGAGGAGGATGCAAGGCTTACAGCAATGTGGCTGTGGACTCTTTCGACTGGAATCAATGGAAATGAAGTGAAAATACACCAAACCGAATTAGAATTAGATGGAATTGATGAGGATGACGGTGAAGGTGAAGAGAAGAAATCGCCTAAGATCAGTGGCTTCGTCCTTGAATACGATGCGGCTCGAAAGATAGCCCAAGGTCTTGGCGCACATTTGGAGAACCTAACGAATCTGGTTGAGATCAAGGGGAGCAACGCTCGACTCCTTCCAGTATCGGATCGTGCCGAATATCTTTTTGGAAAAAAAGAAGAGAAGAAGATAGACAAACCTAAAGCCAAAGGTGGCAAGCAGCTAACCATTGCTGATATCATTGGGAAGACTATCAATGAAAGCCAGCCTGTTGGAGGGACAAAAATCGCCCTTACGCACGGCAAGACAACGCTCGATCACATCCATCAAAGCATGCTGCTTTTCGGTTTGGGCGAAAGTGGATACCTGAAAAAACTCCTTGTCGAAGATGGGGCTGGGGCCGATCCCCGCTTCTGGAGACTTGCACAGGCACTCTCAGCACTGTACCCATCTACCACGGCAGAAAAGCGGTGGATTGATGGGGTACTGGCAAGAAAAAAGACTTTAGGATTTTAAAGGGGAGTACAGGAATGGCTCTAAAGCCTTGGCATAATGTGGTTACGCCACGTGAGGATCTTAGGAATGGAAGACCTCTGGACGCATCGGAATTTGCAGTCCATCTAGGTCTCGTTCGGGATGGAAAAGCTCCCCCAGTCTACCAGAACCCTCAAGAATTCTTCGAGCGAACCTATCTTACCAAAAACCTGCTCTCCTTGGCTTCGGAAGTGGTAAGGCGGCTCTCAGGGGAAAAAACGGAAACCTCTGCCGTATTCAACATGACCACTCAGTTCGGTGGAGGTAAGACCCATAGTCTGGCCATGCTTTATCATTTGGCCCGAAATGGCTCGAAATCCGAAAAGTGGCTTGGAGTTGATAGAATACTCCGTGAGGCACGTGTAGGATCAGTACCGAAATCGAATGTCGCTGTTTTTGTTGGAACCGAATTTGATTCCATCACCGGCAGGGGTGGCGATAACGGAACACCACTGAGGCGTACCCCTTGGGGGGAAATAGCCTTCCAGCTTGGCGGTAAAGAGGCTTTCGATGTTGTAGCCCAACATGAAGAGCGATTAACGGCCCCCGGTGGGGATGTAATCCGCAAGTTTCTTCCCAAAGATGAGCCATGTCTCATCCTGATGGATGAACTACTGAATTACCTGAGCCGCAGCCGAAAGAGCGGACTCTCAGGCCAATTTTATTATTTCCTGCATGATCTTTCCGAAGTCATCCGAAGTCAGAACAACATGGTTCTTGCTGTATCGATCCCGGCCTCAGAACTGGAGATGACCACGGAGGATCAGTCCGACTTCGAGCGGTTCAAAAAGCTTCTTGATCGACTTGGAAAAGCCCTTTTCATGTCAGCAGAAGCGGAGACATCCGAGATTATTCGAAGACGGCTCTTTGAATGGGACAATGCCGCACAAACACAAGATGGTCGAGTGCTCATATCGCAGGACGCAACCAAAGCTTGCAACGAATATGCGGACTGGGTGGTGGATCACAGGCAGCAACTGCCCCAGTGGTTTCCAATCGATCATGCCCGTGAGACTTTTTATGCTACCTACCCATTTCATCCAACGGTGGTATCTGTCTTTGAGCGGAAATGGAGGGTTCTCCCACGCTTTCAGCAGACCAGAGGAGCATTGAGGCTTCTGGCCCTGTGGGTTTCCAGAGCGTATCAGGAGGGGTTTAAGGGTGGACATCGTGATCCTTTGATTGGGCTTGGCTCTGCACCGCTTGATGATTCACTCTTCCGTGCGGCCATGTTTGAACAACTTGGGGAAGCACGCCTTGAGGGACCGATCACAACTGATATCTGCGGGAAGAAGGACTCCCATGCACTTCGGCTCGATAAAGATGCAGTGGATGCCATTCGGAAAACGAGACTCCATCAGAAAATAGCGACTACAATCCTTTTCGAGTCAAACGGTGGGCAATCCCGTACAGAAGCAACTGTTCCAGAGGTCAGGCTTGCTGTTGGTGATCCCGAACTCGATATTGGAAATATCGAAACGGCTTTGGAGGGGCTTTCCCGCACCTGTTACTACCTTTCGAGCGAGAGAAACTCATTTCGATTCAGCTTCACACCGAATCTGAACAAACTCTTTGCCGACAGACAGGCCAACGTCCAAGAGCCAAGGGTTCAGGAGCTTATAAAGAAAGAGATCCAGAAGGTCTTTGCCAACGGCACGGGTATGGAGCGGATCTTCTTTCCAGAAAAAAGCTCACAGATCCCTGATCGGCCTGTGCTCACTATGGTGGTCATGGATTCGAAGTACTGCATGGAGGATAAAGGTTGCCCACAATTGCTCGAATCGATGATCAGGGAGTATGGAACTTCTGCCCGAACCTTCAAGAGCGCTCTGATCTGGACAGTGGCCGACAGCAGTGCTCCGCTTAAAGCCGAAGCCCGAAAGTGGCTTGCTTGGCAGGAGATCCAGACTGGTGACTATGACCGTCTGGATGAAAAACAAAGAAGGGAATTGGCTGAAAACCTGAAGAAGGCCCAACGGGATCTCAAAGAGAGTATCTGGCGCACCTACCGGCATGTTGCCCTTCTGAACAAAGACAACACTCTCCGTATCATGGATCTTGGACTGATCCATTCCAGTGCGGCCAATTCCATGCCTGAGCTAATCCTGATGAGGCTTAGACAGGGTGGTGACGTAGAGGATAGCATCAGTGCGAACTTTCTTGTTCGGAATTGGTCTCCAGCATTCACAGAGTGGAGCACCAAGTCCGTCCGTGATGCCTTCTTTGCATCCCCTATATTTCCACGGATTCTCAAACCCGATGTGATCAAAAATACCATAGCCAAGGGAGTCAGCGGCGGCACTATCGCTTACGTGGCAAAAAGAGGTGATGGCTCATACGATCCTTTCTGCTATGAATGCGCTCTCAATGCTGCCGATGTCGAAATAAGTGAGGATACGTTTATCATCACACGAGAAACCGCCGAAGCCTACAAGAAGGCTCTGGAAGAGTCCACCCAGCAGGCCAAGCAGGAGCAAGCTCTCAAGCCTGAGAGCAGTGAGTTTTCAAAAGAAAGGCAAGATTTCGGCACCGGAGGCATCGAGCCGAAACCGTCAACCGCTGACGAACCACAGGCCAAGCCCGCAATCACTTCAACGCTTCAGTGGGGGGGCGAGATTCCATCACATAGGTGGATGAACTTTTACCAGCGGGTACTGTCCCGGTTCGCCACGGGTGGAGGAAAACTCAAGATCCGAATCGATATCGAGTTCACCGAAGAGAACGGCATTCCCACGCAGAAGATTGAGGAAACCAAGGTTTCGTTGCAGGAACTGGGGCTGGATGATGATGTGAAACTTAGATGAGAGGTATTTGAACTTAATCTTGTCCGACGAGTCATGGGAGGCGAGCCATGCTCAATTTTTCAGTTTACAATCTTGGGCTAATGTTAGCGGCGGCGTGAAAGTGTTGCAAAAATAGCGGTTTAAAAATGGATGTATGGATAGGCATGGATGCCGCCAGTTGGAAGAGGATTACCGATACCGGCGGCAGTGGCATGGCCGTGGGATCAGGATTCAATCTCGCCCTTCATGCGATAACTTTTGCCCTCAATGACGACGGTCTCTGCATGGTGAAGGAGCCGGTCAAGAATTGCCGAGGTAAGAGTTGAATCGTTGTTGAAGATACCCGGCCAGTCTTTGTATGCTCTGTTCGAAGTGATCACCATAGAGCCCTGTTCATAACGCAGGCTGATGATCTGGAAGAGCAAATCGGCGCCGTGTTTGTCGATAGGAAGAAAACCAAGTTCGTCCAAACAGAGCAAGGATGGAGCGAGGTATCTTTTAAGTTCCGATTTCAAGCGATTTGCCGCCTGAGCCGCCGACAAGATGTTGATAGCATCAACAGCCGTAGTGAAGAGGACGGACCTGCCCTCCAGACAGGCGGCATAGCCGAGGGCGGTAGCAAGATGAGTCTTGCCGAGGCCAACCCCGCCAAGCATGATAACGTTTGTCTTATCATCGATGAACTTAAGGCGGAAAAGATTCTGGACGGCCGCTCGGTTGATTGCACTTGGCCAGCTCCAGCGGAACTGCTCAAGGGTTTTGACCACCGGGAAGCGTGCAAGCTTGATTCGCCTTTTGATGGAGCGTTGTCGGCGCAGACCCGCCTCTCCATCGGCAAGGGCGGCAAGATAATCCACATGGCACAAGCCTTTTTGTGCGGCCTGGTTGGCCAGCATATCGTAGTTGTCTCGCATGAAGGGAAGGCCAAGGAACTCCAGATGAGCTGGCAGACCTGTCTTGATTGGGGTTTCGTCTGTAATTTTGTTTTTCCCCATCGATTCAATCCTTCCGGGATTCTTTTTGGTAGATTGATAAGTCCGGCTGCTGGACTTCGAGGTCCAGGAGGTCGGATCTTCGGGTAAGATGCAGCGCTCCGGGCTCGGGCAAGTGCCGTGCGCGCTGTTCGCAAAGGTTTGCAACGTATTCACAGGAGAATGCCTTGAAAAAGAATGCGTCCTCCATGGCCCTTGCAACAGGGTCCACACCGTAGATTTCACTTAATGCCACGATCTTTTGTACGTGATGGCGCGGGTTCATTCGGCGTTTCTCGAGTTCGCGGTAGTAGTCGGAAGCTTTGGTGCAAAGGCCGAGAAAGCGCATGAAAATCTTTTGGTCGCGCGCTTTTTTCCTTTGAGCGATCAACACCTTGGGATGGTCCGGGTCTTCAATGTCTTCATTTCTGTCATAGGACCTTGTATGACGGGCAATGAGTTTGTCACCGTGGTAGATGCAGATCCTTTCCGGATATGTTTTAAGACTCAGGCTTGCCCCGGCATACTCGGCGGGAACAGAATAGTGGTTTGAGTCAATACTTACCCGGAACTGCGTGGAAGCACGCACCTGCGTGATCGAGCCGATATCGTAAGGGTGAGGTGGAAGAGGCGATAGAGATGCTTTTTCTTCGTAAAACATCTCGACGGGCTTTCTTCTGGTTTCCCCATGGATTCGGACATTGGCGATTGTATCCAGCCACTGCCGACACATGTTCGCCATGGCGTCGAATTGGGGGAGATCAAGTCCGGCGAGAAGATTTTTTTTAACATAACCTATCCCGTTTTCCACGCGCCCCTTTTCATTACCTTTTCCTACGCCACACGGGGCTATAGTGAAACCAAAGTGATTGGCGAAGTCGAGGTATTTCGGGTTGAATACCGGGGCTTGACCTATGATCCGTTTGAGTACGGCCGATTTAAGGTTGTCGATCATAATCTTTTTGGGGACCGCGTCAAAGGCGGCAAACGCATTCTGGTGGCAGGAAAGCCAATGTTCCATAGTCTGTGAGACGGTGAACTCGAGATACATCATCCGGCTGTAGCAAAGGACCATGACAAAGAAGCTGAGTCTTCTGCTGCTCTGTCCCACCCGGACCTTCCCAAAGGAGCCCCAATCGACTTGGGCGCACTCGCCGGGAGCAAACGAGAGTTTTAAAAATGCCGGGCTCTTCCGAGGGCGGACTTTACGGACGTAGTCTTTGACGATGGTATACCCGCCATCAAAGCCTTCCTCGCGGACTTTCTGAAGGATTTGAGCGGCGCTGTAAGGATGGGCTTCAAGCATCCGGACGATCGATCCCTTAAAGGGATCGAGCTTGCTTGTACGCAAAACTCGCGCTCTTTGCCGGAACCGGTTTTCTTTTAACCACTTGGAGACGGTGCGCGGATCAAGATGGAGCTCTTCGGCGATCTGGTTCGCACTCAAACCCTTTTGCTCGTGGTAGTTTTTAATTCTTGTAAACAGGTCGAAGTCGATCATGAGCTTTCTCCTAGAATTTGTTTAAATAGCCGGCCAATGGCAACAGGGCCGTCCACCTGCGTCCTGCCAGGGACTTTCGGGCCGCTCTCCATGGATCGTGGTCCGGGAATCGAGGGCTCAAGCGAGAGTACCTGGTAGACAGGGTCCTCATAGGCGACAAGACCAGCCTGGATAAGGTTTTGCCGGGCCGAATCCAGGGTTTGCACATCCATGCCGAGTCTGCTCATTAGAGTTGGATCGGAGTAATAGCTAATCCCCTCCTGATCGGCCACGGTCACTAAAAACAAGTAGAGCGCGAGCGCTGGGTGCGAGCAGGATTCAATGTGGCGGTCACGGACCAGGCGGTGGTCCACCCAACTGAACTGGCCGGGTATCCGGCGCATGCGCCGGGGGTAGATGAGACGCTTTTTGATCATAAATGCCTCCTGTGTTTTGAATTGGGCCATTTAAAATATCGCTTCCCAATTTTTGCAGGCGGCGGGCGGTGAAAGCTATGTCATCTTGTAACGCAGAGCCGGTTAAGTGAGAGATTAATCCAATTAAAACGGTTGGTTGTGCGGTCAAGACATCTTGTAACGCACGGGCAAAAGAGGTCCGGAGCTGGGCAAAAGCGGTGTTAACCGTTGGATTTTCCGCGCCTTTCCCGGACAAGTGATCTTGTAACGCTTCGGTCTTTTTCCGGTAATATCCCGGATGGGCCTTGCGCCACTCTTGAACGCGATGCACATTGTGCGGCCCGCGGAAGTAGTCGCGGTTGTCCGGTTTATTGAGCCAACGCTTTTGGCTTGCCGCTTTAGCGGCCTTGCGGCATTCAGGCTTGGAACAATATCTCTGCCGCCGCCGGTTTCGATGGTCGGGATTGAAGAAGACCCCGCAGCACGGGCATTTGCGTTTTCTCGTTCGTTTTGCCATTGACCGCTAACCTCCGCAGGTCAATGGAACAATCGCCGAAGAAAAAGAATCAAGGAAGAAAAAGCAATGGGAAGAAGACTTTATGCGGAATTTTGGGGAAGAAAATACAAGGGACGAGGCAGCACTTTCAGTCCGCCACCTTTAGTGCAGTTCAAGATCGCCGGTGACAGGCTAAGTGGTTTATTTGCGCAGCAAGCCAGAAAAACGCCATTTAAAGATGTTCTGAACGCCTTAATACAACGGCCAGCAAAGATCTATAAGGAACCATTCATCTTCTCGCTTATAAGTCCAAGTCCGGTTGATGATGAATGGGTAACCGTTCACCGGAGTGTGTCAGCGGATAAGTGAAGGCAGTGACTCCTGCCGGAAGAACGCGGTCATGAGGTGAGTGAGAAACCGAAAAGCATTCTTCTGCTGCATCTGGCAAGTTCGGGTAACGGTGAGGATTCTTTCGGTGAATCGCTCTCCGTCGCAAGACTGATTACCGAAGCAAATCTTGCGCCATTGAACGGCGGGCCGGATTGCCCGCTCGGCCACATTGTTGGTTGGCTCGATTCCCTCGACGCGCAAAAAGGTGAAAAGAATGTCCCAGTTTTTGAGAAAACCGGCGGCGCGTAACCTCACTCCTTTGTCGGAACTGTCCCGGTAGCGCAGGCAGGAGCATTTCATGCGGCCCCGGATGAGAGCGGTCGCCTGCCACAGCTCTTCGCGGGTACAACCGGCTTCCTTGAAAGCATGCCAATAGCTGAAGAGCGTTCCGGCTTCCTTTAGCATATGCCGGGCAAAAAGATAAGCATCAGGACTTGCTCGCCCATCCTTGATGCCTTTTAGTTTGCGGATAAGGTGCGCCCAACAAAGCTGGCGGACCTTGGATTTATGATATTTGCTGTAGGCGGAGTGGTCGTCGCTCGTGATGACTCCAGAGAAGGATTCACCCAGAACGGATTGCAGGACCTTCGATGCCCTGCTTGAAGCAACGCGGAAGAATACGGCCACTGAGGAGACAAAAACCCACAACCAGCGGGGGTCGCCAGAGGACTTCCACCCCGTTTCGTCTATATTGAGGGATTGAGCCCCGGCAATGTCTTCTCTGATATGTTCGGTTTCGGGTGCGCAGGCAAGAGATACCCGTTCAAGAATCCGGCAAATGGCGCCCAGTGAGATATCCAGATTAAAGATGGTGCGCATGATCTCCGCGATGCCTCTTCTGGTTCCCCTGTGGACCGAAGCCAGGTAGGCCACTGCCGCATGAACACCCGGGCCGAAGTTGCTTATCTCCACCTCCGGAGGTAATGCGGCGCGGGTCACATGGCCGCAGGAACAGGCCAGCTCGCGGCATCGGTATTCGGTCTTGATCGGATGGATTTCCGGCAGATCGAACACTTGGTGTCTCAGGGGCCTGGATGGTTCTTCAAATTGATGCGGCGCCAAGGTCTTGCCACATTCCTCGCAGGTTTGCGGATAGATGTTTTGGATATGGTCCATCTCAGCTTCAGGAAGAAGAACTCGCTTTTTGCCTTTGTGCCCGATCTGGCCTCCTCGTTTCCGGCGGCCTGGCTTTTTGCTCTTTTTCTTCACTCCGGGGCCGTCTGATGAGGGAGGTTTTGAGGAATTTGTGGAATCAGTGGAAATAGCGGCGATTTTTGCTTTGAGGGTTTTGCATTCCTGATCGAGTTCGAGGAGTTTCCCAACGGTGGGGTCTTTCCCGGAATCATAGAGCCGCTCGGCTTCCGGCTTATCCATTGCACAGCCTTTCCCGGAACTGCCGGACAAGCGGGTAGCCATAGACATCCTTAACGGAGCGGTTTGGCTTTCGAGCCTGATCGAATTTTCCTCTACCGGTGGTTTTTCCGAGGAAAATCCAGTTGGCGGCCAGGTAGCAGGTCCCTTTGAACCGCTCACCGTCAACGAAGGTTTCAACCCAGTGGACCGGATGATGATAGAGCGTTTCCCAGTCCTTGGAAAGCCGCCTCAAGCATCGGGCCAAAATATGCGAGGCAAGATGAGGAGACCGGACCCAGGGCGGAATCAAAAAGCGAGTATTGTAAGCAAGTAAGTGGCGATTCTTTTCCCTGAGCGCTGCAGTCCACCCGATGAAATGATCCCGTGGCCCCAGATGCCATGCGGCAGAGCAGAAGGCAAGACAGGCCACCGCCCGGTCCCTGGAAAAAGCCATGTACTTGAGGTGCTCCCCCACGGGTTGGGTGTATCCCAGGTAATGGTGCTCCTCGATCAGGCTGTTGAAGAGCTTTTCCAGGGGGCTTCTTCGCACCTGGTGAATCGAAATGGGAAAAAGCTCCTGCAAAGGCGTCTCGATAGGGCTTCGGTCGATCTCGATCCTTTCCGGAGAACTTCGTTGCAGAAAAGGATTGAAAGGAATCTTTTTCCTTGGGGGAAGACGGATGGCGCCCTTGCGTTCCAAATCCAACAGGAGTCCCCGGCAGATCATGTCCTTGGGTTGTCCGTTTTTCTGGGTCCAGTTCCACGCGAGGCACAGCCGCCTTGACAGGGCACACCGCCCTTCCTCCGGGTGCTCGGCGATCATCTGCCGGACAAGAGCAATGTCCGCCGGTGAAAAGGTCCGATTTCTGAAAGTGAAGGTGTTTTCCATGCATGATGGAATAGCTCATTCTGTTTTCGAACGCAAGGAAAAAAGCTAACCGGAATGAAATCCCGGTGAACGATTACATGAATGGATCGCCTTCAAGTTTATCAAGGCATATCCGAAACACGAAGAGGTTTTCGACGATCAAAAAGACGAGATAGTAGATATAACCATTCCTAAAACCGCTCTCTACCTTTGGATATTAATCAATACTACTTATCAGATTATACTCATTCAAGACAAAAACGAGATTCCAACTAACACTATTGTTAAGAACCTTACAATCATGCCATCCCACGTCTATCAGTCTTTGAAATTGGCTCCATTCATTGAACTAAACCCTATAGTGACGGACAGGGAATTTATAAATGCACTAAGAGGATTCAAGAACATAACTATTATTAAAGCAAAATTAATAAAACCTAATCCAAAATACAACGATACTTGGAAGCCTCTTAAGGATGAATTGGATGATGAGAACATAGAAATGCTCGATCTCAAAGCAAAATCCAGCAGTATTCGCATCAAATCTGGTGGGCTATTAAGTAACACTCTACATATGGTGGAAGATGGCTACGGAGAAGCAACCGTTTATGGACGCGGAATTGATGACCATGCGAAAAGACTTCGGTCCAAGGACATAAAGCGAGAGACCGTTTCTCTAACAAGTGAAAAACCGGAGGACTGGCAAATGGAGTTGAGAGAGTTCATGGATGAAGTTAAAGAACGATTCATGAAAGATAAATAGGCCATGTCGATGGACCGTGATAAAATCAAAGATATAGTGGGCTATGCCCGTAGCTGGGAGCTTTATGTATCCTTTGCTCTAACGGGTTTCTATTTTGTAATGGCTGACAAGCCAGTAGAGGTGAAAGATATAGTTAGTATCTTCATACCAGTAATAACGATGTTTTTGACAATTACATCCCTTAGCGTGATGATTGTTCTATCTGCAACATCGGAGAGATTTGCTCTGTATATCGAATCTAAAACCAATGCTTACACTAATATGGTAAATATCAATATATTGGGTCTGTTCATTTATCTTATTACCATTGTATCAATGATAATGTGTAAACTTACTGAAAACACTAAATACCCATTCATCTCATCAATCATTTACTGGGTCACTATTTTTGCGATCATTTATTCATTTATGTATACGTTTGAACTTCTTAGACATTTCAGCATCTATTTAAAATTAAAAATAAAATACGGGAAATTACCCCTGCATATCAGAGAATATCTGGAACAACGTTCGAAGAGCGAGGATGAATAATAACAATGGTGATCGTCCGCTTGCTGTTCTTCTTCTTACTGGAAGGAATTTAAGATGAAGCTCTTCTGTTTTGCCTCTCGAAATATCGAAAATATCTGGATCGGTGTTAAGGCCCGCAAGTGGGCAGTGGCTACCACTTCAGCTAGTGACATGAAAGGACGCCGCACCAAAGCCGAACGTTACCTTGAGGTTGGCGACAGGGGCGTGCTTTACTGCAACCCAACCCATTCATTCACAACACCTTTCATTATCCAATCCAAAGTAGACTATCAGTCTGTCGTCACCGATGTATGGAGTACCCCGTGGGTTTTCCCATTTGACATTCTGCCTCTTGGGAATCCATCACGGCAACTAAGCATGGATTTTGCGAAAAAACGTTGGCCTATTTTGATCCGGTCAATTCAGGCGAGTGTGAGCGCAGCCATGAACATCACTGGGACCACTGTGTTTGTGCCAAATTATATTGATGATGAGCAATGGAAGCAGATCCTTGCTGATCTAGGCATCACGAACTGACAAGCGCTATTATTTTACTGCTTTCAATATAGTGAGCTGCGGTAAGTAAGTTGCCGAGTCCACCCACGCTAAACCACAATCGGGTGGTAAGGCCAGACGTACTGTTCCTTGTTTACTGACAAGCGCAATTTCAATTTCAGACTTACAAAAAACTGGCACGGCTATAATTCTCTCGGTTGCCCGTTGGAACTTAGCAGAATCGGGAACGGCAACCCAAAGCTCATCACCAGCGCTTCATTTTGATAATTCAAAATTCCCCCGTTTTGGATAGAAACGGGCGTCCAAGATTCCCCCACCCTCATAGGGCTTCTGGTAACACATAGCGATACTAAAAATCGCTCGTGTTGCTGGAGGGTTGGAGGGATGATCAGTATGAATCAATACGAGTATGTGCGCACGGCTTACCGGGTCTACGGAAAGAGCATCCGCACCATAGAGCGGGAAACCGGCCATGATCGCAAGACGATCCGCAAGGTCTTACGGGGTGAGTACAGCGGATATAGTCAGAGAGAGGCCCCGCCTAACCGACTCTGGGGCCGTATCTTGCGACCATCAACTGCTGGCTCGAAGGGGGGACAAGACTGTCCCAAGAAACCAGCGCCATACCGCAGCAAGGATCTTTCAGGGGTTGGTTGCCTCGAACGGGTTACGGTTTGGCCTTCGGGGTTGCGGGTTCAGGGTTGCGGGTTACGGGCGCATTTACGGCGGACGTCCACGAGAACAAGAATTGAAACCCCCTCACTCTGCCCTCTCCCCGAGGGAGAGGGGGGGGCCGGGAGGTATCCAGAAGAACAAGGATTGATACTCTATCTCTGCCGTCTCCGCGCCTCGGCGTGAGAAAGATTTACGGCGGACATCCATGAGAACAAGGATTGAAACCCCCTCACCCTGCCCTCTCCCCGAGGGAGAGGGGGGGCCGGGAGGTATCCAGAAGAACAAGGATCGAAACACAATTGCGGGTTGCGGGTTGCGGGTGCCGATTTGCGGCAGAACCGGCCATTGGACCTGCAAACGGGCAAGTTCCACGTCAAGCCAGTTGAATTAGACCCGACAGGAATGTAGTATTGTCCCGCAAGCGTTCACCACAGAGAACGCTGAGGACACAAAGGTGGATTTAAATACTATAACAGAGCGGATCATTGGGGCGGGGATTGAAGGACGGCATACGTCGGAGAGTTCTATGACCTTTTCTCCG
This sequence comes from uncultured delta proteobacterium, assembly GCA_963805125.1. GTDB lineage: Bacteria > Desulfobacterota > Syntrophobacteria > Syntrophobacterales > Syntrophobacteraceae > SbD1. The sequence continues at coordinate 898,991 of CAWDTD010000009.1, forward strand.
CTCCGTGTTCTCTTAATGCCCGGACTACGCCCCGTCTCTGTGGTGAACGCTTGCCATTAAAGAAGAGGCCGTTGCAGAACTCTCGATGACCGTTAAAAGCAAATTGGCCGATTTCGGGCCGGTTTTTGACCGAGCAGGATCATGTCCCGAGTGGATCGGGCAAAGTTATGGGATCAGCGCCTTGATGGGCACTCCTTCCTCAGGGGTATGCGCCCTACTTGAGCGTTTGTATTGCCTCCAGCACGTCCAGGTAAAGCTGGGCTTCACCCGGAGTGATAGTCGCATGGCGGACGAGCAGTTGCAAATCGCCGTTGCTTTTGACTACCCCGAGGTAGTACCCGCCTTTTGGAAGTATGCTGTAGCTCCCTTCTTCCACCCGTTTGAGTGTTCCGATTTCCTGCCCGCTTGCATCGAGGATAACCCATTGACCCTCGTTTGAGCCCTTGAGGGTGACTTCACCAGCCAAGCCGTGAGAGGCAAGGCCGATCAGAAGAAGGGGGATGAAAATGAGAGCAAGCGCTTTTTGCATTTAAACCTCCAATGCTGTCAGGGTTTAGTAAATTGGTACCCGTCCACCACAGAGGCACAGAGGAAAACCGGGAGTAAACCATGGATCGGCTCCGGGGGGGTGCGGGGGATCTTTAAAGTGAAAAATCATTTCCCCGCTCTTTTCAGGGTCTGCTTTCCGTTTCGACTGCGTTTCCCTCTGTGCCCTCTCCTTGACCGGACTACGCCCCGTCTCTGTGGTGAACGCTTGCCGCGCAGTATTCCCGCATGGCTGCCGCGCAATACGCCAGCGCGCCTCATTTTGTGAAGTGGGACATTCGACGCAGAGCAAGCGGCGCACCTGTCCCTCTGAATTCGCTTCATGCGTCGATCGAATATCCACCCCGGCCCCGCTTTCTCTTCTGACGTCATGCGTCAATGGTTTGTGTCAAGCCCTTTGCGTAGTGTTGTATAGCACAGGTTTCCAGAGCGACGCAACCAACCGGTATTATACGCAGCGAAGTTGATGTTTGCGCATCACCTCACCCCGGCGGAAGCCGGTGGTTAGGGATTAAATAACTGGAAAAGCACTGGATTCCGGCTTCCGCCGGAATGACGGAACTAAACCCGTTGCGCAATTATTTATGACGCTGCGTATAGGAAAGATTGTTTCCTCACTTTTGGGTTGTATAAAGACTATCTCTTACCAGGATAATGCGTACGTCGCGTCCGGAGAATTTTTCCCGATTGTAAAGAAAACAAATCACTTGCACGTTTGATTGGGAAATCGTATGGTTTTGCCGGGTTTGGGGTTGTCCCGGAAGTTTGTCGAACAGAATCCGACCCCAAAATGCGGTTCGGATGCATAGCGCATCGACTTGATGCATTATCCCGGTCTATTCTCCCTGCTCCCGTGATCAAGCGGCCCGCTTTCCCACCGTATTTTATGCCTGACCGGCGGACTGATTCATTTTGCTGGAAGCCCCCGGATTTCCGAACTTTTGGCACACGGCCATCAACAGGGAGCCTGCATTCATGGAAAACATTCAAATCAAAGAGCTGGTTGAATACATTGCGCGTTGTCTTGTGGAACATCCCGAACAGGTTATAGTTAAAGAGATTACCGGGCAGCAGATATCCGTGATAGAATTGCGGGCAGCCAAAGAAGACCTCGGAAAAATAATCGGTAAGGAAGGCCGAAACGCTCATGCCATGCGAACTATTGTGAACGCGACCGCAGCGAAACTGAAGAAACGCGCTGTGCTGGAAATTCTCGAATAAGGGCGTGCGTGAAAGAAACTACAGCGTCACGCTCTCCAAATTTTGCGACCACCTCGGCCGGGATCGCCGTAAAGGTACACCACAGAGGCGGGGCGTAGTCCGGTCAAGGCGGTAACCGCAATCCAACCTGACACCTTTGTATTCAACCGGCAATGGCAACTGCCTCTGAACGCCGACGCCGCGCAGCGCCGACTCTCGACATAAACACTCCTCGCAGGCCGACTCCATCAGTCCCGGCCCCAATACCTCATGCCAAGTTGCGCTCAAAGAGGTAAAACCTCCATTCACAAAATCCCCCCTGCCCCCCTTTAGAAAAGGGGGGTTCCAATCGCCAATTCTTACCCGTATGGGCGCAACTTGGTATTATGCACTTCAATCGCCGCCCCGGTGATCCGCTCTGTCGTAGTATTCAAATCCACCTTTGTGTTCTCTCCTTGACCGGACTACGCCCCGTCTCTGTGGTGAACGCTTGCAATTGATCAGCCTGGCGAAAAGGCCAAATTCGAAATCTTGTCTCGCTGTAAATCTCATCTCGATTACGCCCGCTTCGTGGCCGCCCTGCTCGATGGCCCCCGGATGGACGATGGCACTGCATGGGAAATGGGCTATTTCTACGTCAAAAGATCCCCGAACAGAAAGTCATCGGCACCAGGGCTGATTTCCGCCGAGCGGCAGAAAGTGAAGGGCGCCATAGTAAATGCGAAGATCGACTGTTTTTGTGATAATATTGTGAGGGCGACGGGTGAGTTGGCGGAGGTTGAGCCTTCGAGCGAGCGGCAACACCGCAGGCCGGCCCCGCAGTGGTTTTGCAGGAGCCTCTCTTATTTATCGTTTACGGGGCACATTGCCAATAGGCCTCTTGCCCCGATTGATATTTTCGGCAACAATTAGATAAAGAGGGCGGAGGAGACGTGGGGAGACGGTTAGAAATACTCATTCTTGACGATGAACCTTTGGTGGGTTGGCGACTCAAGCCCAGTTTGGTGAGAGAGGGCTATGACGTGGAGGTGTTCGTGAAACCAAGGGAGGCTTTGGCCCGTATGCAGGAGAAGAAATTTGACATTGTAGTAACAGACATGCGTATGGAGGAACTGGATGGCTTGCAGATCCTGGAGAATTTGAGAGCCAGGTCGCCTGAGACCAAAGTCATAATGATCACGGGTTACGCCACCCTCGATGCGGCACGGGAAGCGGTGACCAAAGGGGCCTTTGATTTTATTGCCAAGCCTTTTCGAATCGGAACGATACGGGATGCAATCATGAAGGCCGCCCAAGCCTTGGAAAATGAACGGGCCGGCGGCAAATTCTGAAGAGACATCGGGAGGAAAACGTATCACACGGTCCACCTGCAACGAACAATTTCCCTTAATCGAGAAGGGAGAAACGATGAAGACCTACCGAAGTCCCATGGAGAAAATATTGTATGAGCAGGAGATGGATACGATCATTACCAACCCCAAGCAGCCGGTCAGAACCTTTTTCAGAAAAATATATTATACCCTCTCCATGTGGGGCGATAAATTGAGAAGACGATTCCGAGTCTAAGCTGCCTGCATTCAAACGAGGAAGAAAGTTTTCCTGCACAGAAGGCCGCCCGAAAGGATCGAGGGCGACCAAAACCCTATCGTAAGCGTTCACCACAGAGACGGGTCATCGTCCGGGCATTAATACCAAGTTGCGCTCAAAGAGGTAAAACCTCCATTCACAAAATCCCCCCTGCCCCCCTTTAGAAAAGGGGGGTTCCAATCGCCAGTTCTTACCCGTATGGGCGCAACTTGGTATTATGCACTTCAATGGCCGCCCCGATGATCCGCTCTGTTATAGTATTTAATACCAAGTTGCGCTCAAAGAGGTAAAACCTCCATTCACAAAATCCCCCCTGCCCCCCTTTAGAAAAGGGGGGTTCCAATCGCCAATTCTTACCCGTATGGGCGCAACTTGGTATTATGCACTTCAATGGCCGCCCCAATGATCCGCTCTGTTATAGTATTTAAATCCACCTTTGTGTCCTCTCCTTGACCGGACTACGCCCCGCCTCTGTGGTGAACGCTTGCGCGCGAAGAACCGCTTTTATACGCAGCGAAGTTAATGTTTGCGCATCACCTCACCCTGGCGGAAGCCGGTGGCTAGGGATTAAATAACTGGAAAAACACTGGATTCCGGCTTCCGCCGGAATGACGGAACTAAGCCCGTTGCGCAATTATTTATGACGCTGCGTATAAAAGAAACTGTTCAACAGCCTCATCGAGCAACACGATTTCCGGGGGTACACGCAGCCGGTTGGAGAGCACCTCAAGTACATGGCTTTTTCCGGAGACCGGCTGCCGGCATGCCTTGCCTTTTGCTCTGCAGCATGGTATCCTGAGCTATGGGACCGATTTTATCGGCTGGACTCAAAAACTCAGGGGAAAAAATCGCCGCCCGCTCGCTTACAACACCCGCTTTTTGATTCCGCCCCGGGTTCATGTCCCGCATCCCGGCTCCTATCTTTTGGCCGGATGTTCGGGGCGGGTTTCCAGAGACTGGCAAACGCTCCATTCTCACCCGGCCTGCCGGGTTGAGACCTTTGTCGATTCCGAACGGTTCGAAGGAACCTGCTACCGGGCCGCCAACCGGACCTTTCCCGGAAAAACCACCGGTAGAGGCAAACTCGACCAGACCGGTAAACCAAACCGCTCCATTGAGGATGTCCATGGCTACCCGCTTGTGCGACAGTTCCGGGAAAGGCCCTCCAATGGATAAGCCGCAAGCCGGGCGACCCCATGATTCGGGCAGGGAGCCCACCGTTGGCAAGCCCCTTGAGCTCGACCAGGAATGCAAAACCCTCAAAGCCAAGATTGCCGGTCTTTCCGCAGATTCCACAAACTCCTGCAAACCCCCCTCATCGGACGGCCCACAGGTGGTTCGGCCTGAAAAGAAAAAATCTTCGCGCTCCCCGGGAGGCCGGAAGGGACACAGGGGACATAAAAGAGAGCCGGCAGCCGGGCAAGCAAGACAGTCGCTGCCCGAGTCTGCAAATCTCAACATCGACGAGACCGGATGGAAGTGCAAAGGGGATCGCCGGTATCTTCGGGTTTTCGTCTCCCACCCGATTGTATGCTTCACTATGGCCGCAAGCCGTGGGGCCGAGGTTCTCCGGTCTGTGCCGGGCGAAACCTTCAACGGGGAGAGCGCCTCCGATGACCATTCAGCCCGCAGCAGCTATCGCAAAAAGCGATTGCAGCAGCTTTGCCGGGCGCATTCGATCCGAAAGACCAAGGGGCTCAAGCGAACCCGGGGCAGCCCCGACCGGGAGGTGTGCGCCCGGGCCGAGCCGATGTTCCGCAATTGGCCTCATCCGTTTGCTTTCATCCGCCATACGGTAAAAATTCTTTCCACTTTCTCTCGGATTTCATGGAAGCGGCATTCAAAGGGACGCCCGGGCCTTTGCTATTGTACTGAAAGCCTTAAGCCTGGTGAACGGTTACAAAATACGGGGGCCGGCAGGAGGAATCAATGGCGGTGAAAAAGATGATGGTTGTTGGAGCAGGGTTGATGGGAAGCGGGATTGCACAGGTCTGCGCCCAGGCGGGCATCGAGGTTTTTGTCTATGATGCCGCCAAAGCGGCGATGGACAAAGCGGTCGCCAACATCAGGTGGTCGGTCGGCAAGTTTGCCGAAAAGGGAAAGCTTTCCGAAGACCCGGATGCCGTTATGAAGCGGATTGTGCCCGTGGAGGGTCTCGAGGCTGCCCGGGAGGTCGATCTCGCCATCGAGGCCGTTTTTGAGGATATCGATGTCAAGTGCGAAATTTTCAGGAAACTCGACGAAGTCTGCGCAAAGGACGCGCTGATCTCGAGCAATACTTCAGCGATCCCCATCACTGAAATGGCCTCTGTGACACGAAACCCGGCAAGGGTCCTGGGCACGCATTTTTTCAGCCCGGTGCCCTTGATGCAGGTGGTCGAGGTCATCCGGGGGATTTCCACGAGCGATCAAACGATGCTCAAGGGCAGCCATTCGTTCTTCAAATCGGCAAAGAACCCATCATGGTTAACCGGGACGTACCGGGATTCGTTATCAATCGGATCAATATGCCTTCGTCCATTGAGGCGATGAAGCTGGTCGAAGAGGGTGTGGCAACGCCCGAGGACATCGACAAGGGGCTTCGTTTGGGCGCCGGCAGGAAGATGGGCATCTTTGAAACCGGGGATATGGTGGGGCTGGATGTTACTTTTGGGGCCCTTACGGCCATGTACAAGGAAACCGGCGACCCGCGCTTCTATCCGCCCCTGTTGCTTCGCAGGAAAGTCAAGGCCGGACACCTGGGACGAAAAACGGGCAAAGGCTGGTACGAATATAACGAAGACGGAACGAGGAAGTAGCAATGTCGCATTACAAGGTAAATCCAAAGGATATTTTTTTCATTCTCAAAGAACAACTCGGCTACGGGGACCTGTGCCGGTTCGAAAGGTACAGCGAACTCGATGAGGCGACACTGGACATGCTCGTAAACGAGGCCATCAAGTTTGCGGTATCCGAGGTTTCCCCGCTCCAGGAAATCGGCGAAAAATGGGGTGCAGTTTATGAAAACGGACAGGTCCGGTGTGCTCCCGAGTTCAGGAAAGCCTTCAAACTTTACGGCGAAAACGGCTGGATAGCGGCGGTGCGGGACCCCGAATACGGCGGTCAGGGATTCCCCCACATGATGCGCATCGTCATAAACGACATGATGTACGGCGCCTGCCAGTCTTTCAACATGGCCCCGAGCCTCACTCACGGGGCCGGCCATCTTATCGAAACCTTCGGGACCGAAGAGCTGAAAAGACTCTATGTGGCCAATATGTTTACAGGGAAATGGTCGGGCACCATGGCCCTGACCGAATCAAACGCCGGGTCTAACCTGGCCGCACTCAGAACCACGGCTTACAGGGAAGGGGACCATTTCAAAATAAAGGGCGTCAAGATATTCATCTCCTGGGGCGATCACGATCTAACCGAAAATATCGTCCATCTCCTGCTGGCAAGGATCGATGGGGCGCCCGAGGGAGTCAACGGGATTTCACTGTTTGTGGTCCCCAAAGTCCGGGTGCTTCCCGACGGCTCGCTCGGAGCCCCTAACGATGTGCTTTGCGGCGGCGTCGAAAGAAAGCTCGGTTTGCATGCATCTCCCACCTGCCAGCTTATCTTCGGTGATAACGGCGGCTGTATAGGCCGGCTTTGCGGGCAGGAAAACAAGGGGCTGGCGCACATGTTTCAGATGATGAACGCAGCCCGCATCAATACGGGCGTGAGCGGCATGACCCTGGCCGGCACCGCCTATCGGAACGCCCTCGCCTACACGAAGGAGCGCATCCAGGGCTCATGCCTTACGGGGAAAAAGTCCGGCTCCGTTCCCATTATAGAGCATCCCGATGTGCGGCGGATGCTTCTGTGGATGAAGGCCATGGTGGACGGCATGCGCTCGATGATCTACACGGGGGCTTATTGGTCGGACCTTGCAGAGGAGCTTCCCGAAGGCGGCGAAAAGGAGCATTATAAAAACCTGGTCGATTTCATGACCCCGATTATTAAGGCATACTGCTCGGATATGGGCTTCCGGGTATGCGAAACGGCCATCCAGTGCCTGGGGGGATACGGTTTTTGCAAGGACTATCCCCTGGAGCAATACCTGAGAGACTCAAAAATCATGTCGCTCTACGAGGGCACAAACGGCATCCAGTCCATGGATCTGATGGGACGCAAGATGAGTGTAAATGACGGCGCCGCCTTCCGCGAGTTCAAGGAGGAGATCGAGAAATTTTGCACCGGGAATCTTACGCACCCGGTATTGGCAGACAGGGTCCGCGCAGTCGCCGGGGTTGCCGGGTGCCTGTGGGAAGCCTGCGAGGAAATGAAGAAAAGAATGGGCAGTGACCCTCTGCAATGGGCATCCTATACCTATCCGGCCCTTCAGGCCTTCAGCGAGGTGACCATGGCCTGGAGACTTCTGGATATGGCGCGGGTTGCCTGTGAGGCGTCCGAGCGGGGAGAAGGAAACGATTTCTACCGCGGGAAAATCCTTCAGGCCACCTGGTTCGTGGATATTACGCTCCCTCATACGCTTGCAACCATCGATTCGTGCCTGAGATGCGGGCGGGAAATCCTGGATATGCCTGAAAACGCTTTTTAATCAAAGACGGGAAAACAACGATGCATGGAGAACTGAAAGACGTAGTCGTAATGGATGCCGTCCGGACCGCGTTCGGAAGGGCCGGAGAAAAGGGCATTTTTTGGAAAACCCGCGCCGAGGACCTGTGTGTTCCTCTGCTCGAGGCGCTTATCCGCCGAAACCCGCCGGTGACGCCCGCCATGGTCGAAGACGTGATCTGGGGCGTAACCAACCAGATGAAGGAACAGGGCGGAACTTTAGGGCGGATGATCTCGATGCTCGCGGACTGGGGCTGGGAAGTTCCGGGATGCTCGGTTGACCGGATGTGCGCCGGAGGGCTGACCGCGATCGGTTTCGGCGTGAACTATATTGCCGCCGGGCTTGCCGACTGCGTCATTTCGGGCGGGGTGGAACACATGGGCCATCTGCCGATGGGGTTCATGCGGGACATGCATCCACGTTCGGAAGAGGTAATGGGTGATGCAACGGCCCTCAGCATGGGAATGACGGCCGAAAATATCCACGACCGCTTTCCCGGGCTTTCAAGGGAAATGGCCGACGCCTATGCGGCTGCATGCCAGCAGAAGGCCGGCCTGGCAATCAAAGCCGGCAAAATGAAGGAGATGATCGTTCCGATCGAGGTCGAGCTCTCCGACGGCTCCCGGATCATGGCCGATAAAGATCAGCAGCCTCGGCCCGGGACCGCCGTGGAAGCCCTTGCCGGCCTTAAGACGCCTTTCCGGGAAAACGGCCGGGTGACCGCCGGCAATGCCTCAGGATTAAACGACGGCGCCGGCGCCGCACTGCTCATGAGCCGCGAGAAGGCCCTGGAGTTGGGCCTTGCCCCTCGGATGAGGTGGGTAACTACCGCTGTTGCCGCTCTAGACCCCAGGATCATGGGGACGGCGCCGGTTCCGGCCGTTCAAAAAGCCCTGGCCAAAGCCGGACTGAGCATGAAAGACATCGACCTGATCGAACTGAACGAAGCCTTTGCCGTCCAGGCGCTGCATAATCTTCTCCATCTGGGGCTGGAGCCTGACGACCCTCGCGTAAACCGCTGGGGTGGGGCCATAGCATATGGGCATCCGCTGGCATCTTCAGGACCGCGCCTCGTCGCGTTCATGCTGGCGCTTTTCAAAGAAAATCCCGAGGCTCGATATGGGCTTACCGCAATGTGCGTAGGCCGCGGGCAGGGGTACGCGATGATTTGGGAAAACCTGATGTGGAGATGATAAAGGAGCGGGTTCAAAAGAGTATTAATACTGAGTTGCGTCCAAGATTGAAGCAATGGAAAAGAGCGGGGGAATGATTCCCCCTGGTCCCCCCAACCCCCTCCCTGTTTTGGCCTCGCGCGCAGGCGCGCAAGGCCAAGCGCTCGGCGCATGCGATGGTTGCCCAGCCCCGCGCCGGGCACCGCCGCAGCGCCATCTAAAATAGCCGCGTAGCAGCCAGGGGAGTGCGGGGGGACTGTTGCACATGCTTTTTAAGATCATGTAGTACCTTCTTGAACGCGAATTAGTATAAAAACGTGGGGGTTGGGGGGACATGCTGTCCCCCCAACCCCCACACCCCCATCGCCGCTCGTAATAGTTCACCGCAGAGGCGGGTCATCGTCCGGGCATTAAGAGAACACAGAGGGGAGGAACGTCATAGAATTCTCCGGCGTATGCCATCCTTCAGTGTCGGCACATTGAAATTGATTAGCAGGCCGAGCTTCCAGCCCGTATGCAAGACATGCCTCGTAGGTTGATTCAAGGAGCCCCGGGCCCAGTTCGCGATGAATGTCTACTTAATCATGCCCCAATGATCCGCTCTGTTATATAATTAAATCCACCTTTGTGTCCTCTGTGCCTCTGTGGTGAACGCTTGCGCTTATCGCCAGACCTGCTGCGCCTCGCGCCCGGTAAAATCCCCCCTGCCCCCCTTTAGAAAAGGGGGGAAATACGAAGTCCCCCTTTAGAAAAGGGGGCAAATACGAGGTCCCCGTTTAGAAAAGGGGTAAAGGTTCACCATAGAGGCACAGAGAACACGGAGGAAAACCAAGAGTAAACCATGGATCGGCTCTGGGGGGTGCGGGGGGTCTTTAAACTGAAAAATCATTTCCCCGCTCTTTTTAAGGTCTGTTTTCCGTTTCCACTGCGTTTCCCTCTGTGCCCTCCGTGCCTTTGTGGTGAACGCTTGCTATTATTTAAATCCACCTCGAGATTGAGGGCAATCTCTCCCCTCCCGGTTCAGATGCCACTCTATACCGGACGGTTTCCCTGCTTGCGCCGAGGCTTGGGCATCACTCGTTCTTTAATAGTCTTCCCTATTTTCAATGCGTTAATGATGACCCCTCTCGTCTTTCTAGGGTCAATGATGTCATCAAAGAAATTCCATCTCAAATTCGTAGCTGTTGCGACAGGGTCAACATACCGGTCAAAATACTCCTTCTTTTTAGCCTCGGCAAACTCCAATCGCTCCTCTGATGTCGGCAATTCTCTTATCTTTCTATCGTAAATAATAGCAACAGCTCCGTCCGCACCCATAGGCGCGTACTCAGCAGTAGGCCACACATAAACAAAATCAGCCGCATGAGGTCGTGCACAGAAAATCGGTAATGTTCCGCCATAAGCTTTACGCACAAGAATACAGATGCGGGGTATGGTTGCACAATTCGTAGTGTGAAGGAGCTTTGTTGCATGGCGGATAACTCCTATCCTCTCCCAGTCATCTCCAACAGTTATTGCTGGGGTATCAACCAAATAAATCACCGGGATATTAAAACAGTCGCAAAACGTAATAAATCGGGTTACCTTGTCACAGGCATCAGGTTCAAGACATCCTGCAAGGTATGCCGGATTTCCCGCATAAACTCCACAGGCATATCCATCGAATCGACAAAACCCAATAATTGCACTCCTCGCATACCCATCCATGATCTCGAGAAAATCTCCATCATCAACGATCAAATTAATTATCTCATGCATATCGTATGTTCGTCTTGGATCCTCCGGAAGTATATCAAGCAGTTTTTCTTCCTGTCTGGTTGGATCATCCTTAGGGGGGACATACGGGGGGTTCTCATCACATGATGAAGGGCAAAAACCAAGGATCCTTTTAGCTACTTCTATCGCTTCTCTATCATCTTCTGCAGCATAGTGACAGCTTCCAGAAAATTCCATATGGTACTCGGCACCTCCTGCTTCCGTGATATCTTCCCGAGTAAGTGCGGCAGTTGCCCGTGGACCACCCAGCCACATACTCGTTCCACTCGATTTTGTCATAATTACAAAATCCGTTAAAACAGGAGAATAAGCCTGTCCAGCCGCACAGCCACCACATACAACCGTAATTTGCGGTATTATGCCCGAGTAATTACTTTGCAGCCAAAAAGTGTCATAATACCCTCTGAGGCATGGAGCTGCTTCGTGGAGCCTGGCGCCTGATGAATCAATGAATCCAACGATCGGGATTTTCGCTGCAGCAGCGAGTTTAGTGATTTCAGCAACCTTTATCTGATGGCCCTCGCCGCTTGATCCAGCTAACACGCTATAATCAGTTGCATAAGCACACACTCTGCGGTGGTTTACTTCTCCAAATCCACAAATTGCTCCATCGGCGGGAGTATAATATTCATCCATTCCCATGCCTTTAATTTGACTCTCACCAAAAATGCCATGTTCGATAAAAGTCCCTTCGTCAAAAAATAACTCTATTCTTTCCCTCGCTGTAAGTTTGCCTCTCTCGCGCTGTTTAGCCAGTAATTTCTCACTTCCCATTTGAAGTATCTTTGATCTTTTTGCTTCAACCATCGATAATCTTGTTTTTAGATCTTCCACATAAGGCCTAAAAGTGATTCCTCGCCCTCTTTTACCCTTAGATTTTTTCCCCCCTGCGGCGACAATTTCCTTTGTCGTTTCAATTGACCATTTATCCTTTGACATTCCATCCTCCTAATAGAATCAGTTTCACCGATACTGATTTAGTTATCGAATGTATGCAGGTAAATATTCTTATAAACTCTGTCCAAATAGCCTGTATCGACATTACCGTCTATAAATTCTTTGTCCCGCAAAATCTCCCGGTAAAAAGGAATTGTTACCGGGGGCCCTTTAATCTCAAACTCGCGCAGGGCCCTTAGCATCCTTCTTATCGCGATATTTCTCTCCCCACCCCAAACAACCAGTTTACCCAAGAGTGAATCGTAAAATGGCGGTACTGTATAGCCTTCATAAATATGCGTATCTACTCTTACACCGAAGCCGCCAGGTAAATGCAACTTTTCGATTACTCCCGGAGAAGGCATGAAATTATTTTCAGGATCCTCTGCATTTATGCGGCATTCAATGGACGAACCATTCAGACGGAGGTCATCCTGGGTAATATCGAGCACTTCCCCGGCTGCAATTGAAATTTGCAGACCCACCAAATCGAGACCAGTCACCATTTCCGTAACTGGATGCTCCACTTGGAGGCGAGAGTTTATTTCATTGAAAAAAAACTTTCTTTCCTTATCGACCAAGAACTCGACAGTACCGGCATTGGAATAACCAACCGCCTTCATTACTTCAATGGCAGCATTCCCCATTTCACTTCTGAATTGTTCATCCACTATCGGCGAAGGCGATTCCTCAATCAATTTTTGATATCTCTTTTGAATACTGCATTCCCGCTCTCCAAGGTGAACATAGTTACCAAATTCATCCGCTAAAATCTGAAACTCAATATGTCGCGGTTGACTCATATATCTTTCAACGTAAAGGTCAGGAGTTCCGAAAGCTGCCGAGGCTTCTCCTCTTGCCATACGCAGGGACTCTTTTAGTTCAGGTTCGTTATGGGCAACCCGCATACCCCTTCCACCACCGCCTCCAGATGCCTTTATAATAACCGGATACCCAATCTTCCTTGCCACTTCAATGGCACTCTCCAGCGAAACAGCCTCCTCACTTCCCGGTATTACCGGAACTCCGACACCTTTCGCCACCCTTCGGGCTTCTATTTTATTTCCAGCCATTCTTTGACTTACGGCTGAAGGGCCTATAAATTTAATATTATGCACTTCGCACAATTTGGTAAACGCCTCGTCCTCCGCCAGAAACCCATATCCGGGATGGATGGCTTCAGCACCTGTTTCTTTTGCAATACGTATTATTTTCTCCCGGTCTAAATAGCTTCTCTTCGCCAAGGGTTTTCCAATATTTACCGCTTCATCAGCGTATTTTACGTGCAGAGATTCTTCATCAGCATCAGAGTAGACTGCAACAGTGCTGATGCCCATTTCAATGCATGTACGTATTACCCTAAGTGCTATTTCGCCTCTATTTGCAATCAACAATTTCCTAAACATACATCAATCCTCTCAGACTCGACGTCCCGATTTACTTTATTAATTTTTATTTAAGTTCTATCCTGATGAGAACCTGACCTTTATTGACAGGATCTTCATCTTCAAAAAGTATATTTTTTACCTTCCCTCTTCTTTGCGTTCGTATCTCACTAAACACCTTCATGGATTCAACAATGCACAATACATCTCCAGCTTCAACTACTTGTCCCACTTTAACATACGGACTATCTTCAGGTGAAGGAGCTCTATAAAAGGTACCAGACAAGGGAGCTCTTACATCGTATAAACTCTTACCGTCCATTAGTTACCTCCTTGTTGATTTACGTTCCGGCCCACTATGATCGGCTACAAAACCAACCCGAATCCAGATTATAGAGCGCTGCTCATTGCCCATTACCCTTCCCAAACCGGCTTCCTTTTTTCGACAAATGCCTTCGTCCCCTCAATTGAATCGGGAGTGTTCGAAAGAATAGCCGCCTGGTCACGAAGATATTTAATCGCTTTGCAATACTCCATATCCGTAGAGTTCTGAAACGCCTCAAGACCCAGCTTGAATATAGAGCTGCTCTTACTTTTCAATTGATCTCCGAGATCAGCCACATGCATATCCAATTCCTGAGCGTGCACAACTTTTGTAATCATACCAATTCTCTCGGCTTCCCGGGCATCAATCATTTTGCCTGTGCAGATAAGTTCTAATGCCTTTTTCTTGCCAATAGTTCGAAAAAGCGTTGCCATCACCATCATCGGCCACATCCCTACATTAATTTCCGGCAACCCGAATACAGCATTTTCAGACGCTATACTGAAAGTAGGCAGCATCGCCAGACCACATCCTCCTGCCAGAGCGTATCCCCTTATCTTTGCAATGGAAGGCTTGGTTAAGCCATGGAAAGAAAGACAAATGTCCGCATAATAGGACAAATATTTCTTGCTTTCCAAAACCGAATTGTGTGCCATGGTGCTCAAGTCGGCCCCAGCACAAAAGGCTTTCTCACCTCTCCCGGATATAACGAGCACCTTTACGTCATTGCCATTCACTGATTTTCTCACGGCATGGACAATCTCTTGCATTACCTGAACGCTAAGTCTATTCATGGTCTCCTGTTGGTTGATCACGATTTCGGCTACTCTGTCCTTAACCTCATAAAGAATCGTTTTGTATTCCATATCCTAATGCCTATATTTGTCTAGTATCAAAGCATCAATATGCACCGCTTCTCTTAACAAGGCTTCATCAACTTCCACTTTCAGCCGCAGCAACGCTCCGCACATTGATTTCCCTGTCTGATCAAATCTCAATGTACATGTGGCGCCACCCCCCAGCGATCGTCTCAACACTACTTCCAAGCTATCAATGTTAGGGAGGCGATAGATTTCAACCCCTCCCTTGACCATTCCTTTAAAATGATCTTTAATCTTTTCTGGTGTGAGGATTTTTTCAAGATATTCATAGATATTCTTACTTTTTGCCATTATGCCGATATTGCATACATCTCCCTTATCTCCCGATCTCGCAAAAGCGACATCACTAAGATAGACTTCCTTCATTGTGACACCTCCATCATTTGAGTTTCAGTTTTGACAAATTCTCTCGGAACGAGTGAAGGCCACAATTTGATCACAGGCCTAACATCCATGGGAGAACCAAAGCTCGCCCCTATGGGGCCCTGGGTCCACAGGTGAGTCGCCTCTCTGCGGACGACTTCTGCGGTCTCCCGTGTTTTAGCCTTACCGGCAATTCGAAGTCCTACCTCATTATAATCCTTGTCCTCGATCGGCACCGATTCCCCAAAGAGGGTATTGACGCCAATGTAATCGAAACGAAGATCTTCAAATTCTACCCCCAGGAGCTTAAGCCGCTCCCGGACCCATTTCTCCGCAAATTTGGCTTTTTCCAGCGCATCCGGCCATGGGAACAAAACAATTCCCTCGCCGATATAACCATCTTTGTATCCGATACAGACTTTCAGATTGTCCGGCCTTTTTTTACCACCCATATTCGTTACCTTTACCCTGTTTCTCCCTTCCTCAATGAGCTTAACCCTGGTAAAGTCGGCAATTCCGTCAGGCATCAAGTAGTTTGAAGGATCCAATGTCTCATAGAGCAAATGCTCCTTAACCGTCCACTCGTTCACAATGCCCCCGGAACGCGGCGTCTTGGTAACAACAGCTTCACCATTCTCATAAACTTCCAGGATCGGGAATCCGATCTCCCACGGCCTCTCTGAGACTCTCCACATATTTGACATACCGCCGGTGACACAAGCTGAGCACTCTATTATATGTCCGATGGTGACAGCGGCTGCTATGCGATCGATATATTCTTCCGTAAAATCCCAACCAAACTCATACATTATTGGCGCGACGAAAAGGGCATTATCGGAGACTCTCCCTGCAATTATCAAATCAGCACCCCTGTGTAGCAGATCAATCATCTGATCGGCTCCAACATAAGCATTTGCCGCCACAATATCGCTTCTGATGCTTTCTATGTCTTCCTCACCCGTATCCATATTTTTAAATCTCCAACCTTCTTTCCTGATATCATCTAGATAAGGGAGTATATCATCGCCATAGACGACTCCAATCTTCAGGTTTTCTATGCCTAAATTCATGGCCACCGTTTTTACCTCTATTGCAGCCTGGAGAGGATTGGCCCCACCTGCATTCGTCAGCATCCTGATCCCCTTCGGTACAGTAACCGGCAGCATTTTTTTCATCCATGGTATTATGTCAGGTATGTAGCCCCTTTTGGGATCCTTTAATTTCATGCGATTGAGCAGCGCCATGGTCAGTTCGGCAAGATGGTCAAATCCGATATACTGGACATCGGCCCGCTCGGCCATCTCCAATGCCGGCTCGAGCATGTCTCCCCAAAAGGCTGAACCAGACCCAAGGACAACTTTCTTCATAGTTTGGAACTCCTTCCCTTTCCGGTTAGTCAACGCCAATAAACTTTGGCATCCAGTGCATTGTCAACTTAAAATTTCTCATCCCTGAATCCGTGAGCGTACAAATATCAGTTTTCCAGTGTTTCAGTTCAGTCCGGGCTCGCCCTCACGGGGCAGTGTGTCAATAAGCTGTGCTCGTTGCCGGCCAAGGGCCAGGGGGAAGCCTTTCCCCCCGGAGGCATCGGTCTTGATGATATCCTGCGCAGTTATGTGGGGCTTCTTACAACGGGACAAATATGGACATCGAAAGGCTCGCTTCGGGCAAATTCGCTGCCAACGCCTCGATCCTGACCCTTGCCGGGCTTGCTTACAACATCCTGCGCACCATCGGACAGCTCGGACCTGTTCGGGGTGAGACACCCATAAGCCATCACGCCAAACGGCGCCGGATCAAGACCCTGATGCAGCAACCGATGTGTTTGGCCGCACGCCTGGTGAAGACAGGCCGTCGGCTCAAACTGGCCTTTAGCGGCCATTGTCCGGCTTTCGATGCATTCCATGACGTTTACACGCGCCTGGCGGAGCCTGGAGATTGAGGGGAATCATTGCCCCGCTCTTTTGCGTTACTACAATCTTGAACGCACCTCCGTATGAGTAGTCATTATTCAAATAGCCGGTCTCCGTACTTTTTTCATCCAATGTAAGCATCGATTATTGAAGTCCATATCAATCGAGAACTTGAATATTAATAAGAGCGTGGGAGCCCCATCTCCATGGCAATAAAATTTTTGGCCATTTCATTCGTAATCGGTGCGACAAGAAATAGCTCAGCGTCTCTGAAGAAACGCTGCATGTCATACTCCATCATATATCCATATCCGCCCATAATTCTCATACCTGTCAATGCCGCCTTAAAGCCGATTTCGGAGGCAGCGAACTTGGCCATCGCTGTCTCCTTGGCACACGGCAATCCCTTGGACTGCATCCATGCCGCTTTATATGTTAACAGTCGCGCCATTTCAATTTCAGTTGCCGTCTCTGCCAAATACCCCTGAATCACCTGAAACTTAGAAATAGGCACTGAAAATGCTGTCCTTTCCTGGGCATATTTTAAAGCTGTCTTAAGCGCGGCCTGACCAATGCCGACAGATAATGCAGCCAACGTTACCCTCTCATTGTTCAGCATGTGGACGACCTGATACCACCCTTTGTTTTCAACGCCCATGAGATTATTTTGCGGAACTTCCACATCAGTAAAAAAAATCTCGTTTGTGCCAGTTGCACGAATTCCCAACTTTTTTAATCTTCTCACCTCTATTCCCGGACTCTTGGCATCAATCATCAATACCGAAATACCACTTGCCTTTTTTTTATCGTCTTTTCCTGTTCTCACTACCGTAATAAAATAATCTGCGACGTGTGCACCCGTAATGAACGTCTTCTGACCATTGACTATATAGATATCTCCATCCTTCTTAGCAAAGGTCTTCAAGCTTCCAAGGATATCCGTTCCTCCACCAGGCTCGGTCAGGGCGAGTGAAAACATCATATCCCCGGTAAAAAGTCTGGGAAGGAAATAGCGCTTCTGCTCCTCAGTGCCAAAAAACTCAATAGATTTCCCGCCGAAGCATGTTGACAGAAAATACGTTAAACCGATAGCTGCCGAAGCCTCGCTCAACTTTTCAATAATGAGCACTTCATCTACTACATTGCCCCCTATCCCACCGTATTGTTCGGGAAATGGCATCGCCATGAATCCCAGTTCCGCCATTTTTCTGTAGAGATCGTGAGGAAATTCTTCACTCTCGTCGATCTGGCGAGCAAATTCGGGCGTACATTCGTTTCGGATGAATTTTTCAAGTGTTGCCACTAACATCTTGCGTTCATCCTCAAGTTCAAAATTCATCTTGCTTCTCCCGCCATATTATAATTCTCGTCAAAGCGTACATGATCGCTGAATATCAAACCAAAGTTGGGTTACTGTGAAAGGCTGATAAAAATAATCCTTTATCATTCTGAGTCATCGAACAGGCCTTTGTAGCGTTTGCGCAATTCATACTTCTTAACTTTCGTACCAACTGATATTGGCAGTTGGTCAAGGAAAATTATCTTTTTCGGAGTCTCGAACGCACCTAATTTTTCCCTACAAAAATCAATTATTTCCGCTTCGGTCAGCATTTCACCCGATTTTAGAACTACAGCGGCGACGACTGCTTCGCCCCAGCGTTTATGGGGAACACCAAAGGCAGCAACCCTCTCCACTTTCTGATGAAGAATTATAGTATTTTCAACCCTCATGCTTGAAATGTTTTCTCCGCCAGACTTGATGACGTCTTTATAGCGATCGACCATAATCATGTAGCCGTCTTCATCATACTGACATGCATCTCCACCGTGTAGCCATCCACCTTCAAATGCCGCTCTTGTTGATTCTTCATCCTTGTAATAACCAGCCATCATAACAGGAGACCGCATGACTTTTTCACCCGAAACGCCAGGAGGACAAGTATTCATATTTAAATCCACTATTCTGGTCGCATAAAATGCATGAGATACTCCGAGATAGTTCAATACCGGTGCGCTCTTCTCATATGTTTCGTAGAATTTATGGTGCCATCCTCTCGTATCGTATACACACTCAGTTTGTCCGTCGTAACTTAGAATAACCAGGTCCTCTCCAAATATTTTTCTGAGTTTCTTGTCTACACCAGGAGCTATGGGTCCCCATCCGCAAGGGCATGTCCTGAGATATTGGCTTGCATACTTATCCGGATGCTTCTCATATAATTCTGCTATTCTTGAGTAGTCGATAGGCCCGCCGAATACACTTGTTAGCCTTTCTTTTGTCATTGATTCAACAATGTGCTGAGGATTTGGCAACCGCGTCATAACGGCCGTTCCGCCAATTACGTGTGCAGAGAGAAGCATACCCTGTGCAGCGATGTGAAAAATCGGATAATAAATGCCTATTCTATAATCCCATTCTGTTAAAACTCCGCGAGACATGGTCATTGCGTGACTTATAGAACAGAAATATAGATAAATGTGACTTAACATAACACCCCTGGGCCACGCAGTTGTTCCGGAAGTATACAAGATCTCTACAATATCATCTCCATGGATTTTTACATCCGGCTCTTCTTTTGATTTTTCTTTTATGAATTCGTTGAAAGATACACTCCCGGGCGCAACCTCCCCGCCGATCGGTATCGTGATTCCGACGTCAAGTCCATTCCGGCTAAGTATCTTCTCGACATTAGGAAAAAACTGAGCATCGACAAGGGTGAAACTTGGTTCAGTTTGCCTTATGATGTATTCAATAACATCTGGAGCAACCATCACATTCACGGGTACAATTACTATGCCTGCCTTTGCCGCACCAATTTGCGCTATGTAATACTCGGCGCTGTTGAGGGCAAACATTACGATCCTGTCCCCTCTTTTCAGGCCTGCCTCAATCAATGCATTGGCAAACTGATTGGCTTTCTCATCGAGCTGCTTATAGGTTAATCTTTCATTTTCTTTGTCAGCATAGGCGCCTTCCCACGAGATCAATGCCTCCTGGTTGGGATAACTCCAGGTCATTCTCTCTATAATGTCTCCCACTGCAACACGATCCCACCGATTGTCAGCTTTCCTGTTGACTAAACTTGTAACATCGGGTTTCATCTCTGTCATACCTCCCAATGGATTCATTGCCAAATTCTTAAATTCTATCGTCTTGAGCCGAAAGCCGGGTTTTCTCGTATAGCTTCATTTGAACTCGTTGTCGGTGAGGTTCCATGACCATCAGCGCCGAGATGAACGATCGGTGGGTCCGATGCCCGCAGTGCGGCGGTCGGGACACGAGCTTTAAGGGGAAGAAGCGAAGGTGGTTCTAAATGAGTCCAATTGGACGCAAGAAGTGCATTCCGGATCTTGTCCTCCACCGTGTAGAGTGCCGTGCGTGCGGGACTCTTTGGTGGCCGACTCTTCCATTTATGATCGAGACCCACCGCTTTGTCCGATCTTTTGCGCTGAGGGTGCTCGACATGCTCCGGTTGGCACCTATACGGGCGGTGGCCGAGTTTTCAAACTCCGTCTCTACCACCTCCATACTCAGAGGTGCCCGTCAGCCGGATGAACCGGGAAAGCCGACACTTGCATACAGCCCTCCTTTGCGTCTGGTTTCCCTTGTCCTCATATCTCAAAGGCGTCAAGAAGTCCAGCGGATTCCTGCTGGTCGTGGCGGTTGGCCGCTAAAGGATGTAGCTGAAGATCACGCCAGATATCGCTCCCGAGGCGCCCAAACATCGATAGAATGCATCGTCGCCATTCCGTGCGCCAACAACCAACGAGCTGACAACCAGGCTCCCGAAGTAGACGAGGACGAATCTAAAATGAAAGTGATGATCAGGATGACCAACGCGGCCGCCGGGATTGCATTCCGTGGCATGCCGGATGGGGGGAAACCGGGAATACCCCAACTGGATGGCACCCCTGTTGTTGGGTAAGTCATTGCGTTGGGGGCATTTGTTCTCGGTCCTAAGTGGTTCTGGCTCTCATGATTTGATCGGCAGTATTATCCTGGATTATGCGTGAGCATGCCTGAGAATTATACTGCATTTGTCCCAACTATCTGATATTATGTTGCAAATTCGTCAGGGGGAGGGAAAGCTTCATGCACGCGGTTGGTGACAGACAAAGAGGGGTCATCAGGCCCGAATTTGACCGGTCCATCAGCATTGATTTTCAGGGTGCAAAGATCACGTCCGATACAGGCTTTCTCCTTATGAGAGAAATAGATCAGCGGTTCAACCTCCTTGGCGGCGTAGAGTCCCTGATTGATGATCCAAGATCGCCAGGGCATAAGGATCATTCGTTGCTCCAACTGCTGCGCCAGAGGGTCTATCAGGTTGCGGCAGGCTATGAAGATTCCAATGACGCCAATCACCTGAGGGTGGACCCGGCGCTCCGATTGGCCCTTGGGAAAAGAGCATGAAAGCGGAGCCGGGCAATCCGCACTCTACCGATTCGAGAACAAGATCCTCGCGACGGGTGAGGGTCTGAAAGCCCTCGAAGATGGGCTCAGCCAATCCGCCGACACCCTCCCTCGGCGCAGAAACAAACGGCGACTGATCATCGATGTTGATTCCACTGAAGACCCGGTCCACGGAAAGCAAGAAGGGGCCGCCTTCAACGGCTACTTTGAACAGGTCTGCTACCATCGCCTGTTTTGCTTCACCGGCAATGGAGATCTTTTGGGTGCAAGACTTAGACGCGGAAACGCGCATTCAGCCGATGGCGTCCTGGACCTTATCTCTCCTCTGGTTGAGCGCTATAGGTCTTGGTTCAGACAGTTTTGGCTCCGTGGGGATGCAGCTTTTGCAGGTCCCGATCTCTACGAGTTTTGCGAAAAGAAGCGGATCACTTATTTCATCCGGCTTCCCAGCGACAACAGTCTGAAGAGGCGCATCCTGCCTCACCTGAAGCGCCCTGTCGGTCGTCCACCAAAGGGCGGGATACAGGTTAGGGTGATAGAGTTTCATTACCAGGCTGAGAGATGGAATAAACCGCGAAGGGTTGTCTGTAAAATCGAATGGCACGTGGGTGAACTCTTCCCTCGTGTCGGTTTCATTGTGACTAACTCGAATATTGAAGCACACAAGGTGATTACGATTTACAATGGGCGATCCGAGATCGAAAACCGGATAAAAGAGGGGAAGAACACGCTTAGATGGGACAAAACGAGTTGCCACCGTTTCGCAGCAAATCAAGCAAGGCTTCTCGTCGGATGTCTTGCCTACAATCTGCTCCACATGATTCGGGATGCGGCATTCTGGGGGCAGAGCGTCAGGCCGTCTATAGACTCGATCATCAGGCGGCTCGTCAAGGTCGGGGCCAGGGTGGTTTATCATGCCAGGAAGTGGTACTTCCATGTTGCGTCGGCTTTTCCACTCGCCGGGTATTATCGGATTCTATTCGCCTGAACCCCTTAACTCTGACAGGCGGAAAGCGGGCTATAAACTCAGGGGATGGAGGTGCGTCCTGAAATTGCAAAAACCGGTCTCATTGAGATACAACTTGCATGTTCGATCTGAAAATTGTATGGTTTTACGGGCTTTAGGGGAACAGGGGAAGTTTTTCGGGCAAAAATCCGATCCCTGGATGCAATTTGGATACATAGCACAGAAGTTGATGCATTATTCCGGCTTAAAGCTACCCTGGAGCTTGAGTCACGGCTACTAAATCGAGATCATAGAGCGAAAAGAAGTGGTCATAATTTTTGCCGGGAGGCAGTGATGAGCATAGCTTTGTGGCAACCATCGAAGCAGCGTGTTGAAGCAACCAACATATATCAATTTATGCAATTCGTGAATAAGCACTTTAGCAAGAGTTTTCGTAGCTATGACGAACTCTACCAATGGTCTGTTACGGATGTTGCAATGTTTTGGGGTGCCATGTGGGACTTTGGAGAGGTCATCGCGAGCGTGCCTTTTAAGGAAGTCGTAGATGATATTGCAAAGCTGCCCGGGGCCAAGTGGTTTGAAGGGGCTAGGCTCAATTTTGCGCAAAACCTGCTGCGCTATCGTGACGATCACATCGCCCTAAGTTTTAAAGGGGAAAGCCAGCCCAATACGGTTAGCATCACCTATGCCCAGCTCTATGATCGAGTGGCACGCCTGGCAAAATCTTTTCGTGATATGGGTATCAGGCCGGGAGATCGCGTTGCGGGTTTTATGCCCAACATGGTCGAGGCGGTGATCGCAATGCTTGCGACCACCAGCCTGGGGGCGATCTGGTCATCCTGTTCTCCGGATTTTGGTATTAACGGGGTTCTGGATCGATTCGGTCAAATCCAGCCACGTGTTCTCTTTACACCCAACGGCTATAGCTATAGCGGCAAAAAGATCGATTCGTTGGACCGAATAGCAGATGTCGTGAAACAGATTTCGAGCATTGAAAAAGTGATCGTAGTTCCCTACACGGATCCCGGTCCGGACCCGATGCGCGTTCCCAACGGCGTGCTCCTCGAAGATTTCCTGTCCAAAGAGAAAGGGCTGGAGATCCCTTTCGAGCAAGTACCTGCGGATCATCCTCTCTACATCATGTATTCCTCCGGTACGACAGGGGTTCCCAAGTGCATCGTTCATGGAGTGGCCGGGACCCTGCTTCAACACCTCAAGGAACTCAAGCTGCATACCGACGTCAAGCGGGACGATACTATCTTCTACTTTACGACCTGCGGCTGGATGATGTGGAACTGGCTGGTAAGTTCCCTGGCCCTGGGGGCCCGCGTCCTGCTTTTTGACGGATCTCCCTTCCATCCCCGTCCGGATTCTTTGTGGCAACTTGCTCAGGATGAGAAAATCTCCATTTTCGGAACTAGCGCCAAGTACCTTGCGGCCGTCGAAAAGGCCGGAGGCAAGCCCAGAGAGACTTTTGACCTCACACCTCTCAAGGCGATTCTATCCACCGGGTCGCCCCTCTCGATCGAAAGCTTCGAGTATGTGTACCGGGATATCAAGGAGGATGTTTGCCTATCGTCCATTTCCGGAGGAACGGACATCATCTCCTGTTTTGCGCTGGGAAATCCCGCAGGCCCCGTCTATCCCGGTGAGCTCCAGTGCCGTGGGCTGGGGATGAATGTGCAAGCTTTTAATAAGGAAGGAAAGCCCGTTGTGGGCGAGAAAGGGGAGCTGGTTTGCACGGTCGCTGCGCCCTCCATGCCTATCTATTTTTGGAACGATTCGAATGGTTCGAAATATAAGAGTGCCTACTTTGAGGTCTACGAAGGTATCTGGAACCACGGGGATTACATCGAAATTACCGAACATGGCGGCGTGATCATTTATGGACGGTCGGATGCCACTCTCAATCCTGGTGGTGTACGAATTGGCACCGCCGAGATCTATCGGCAGGTGGAAAATATTTCCGAAGTGCTTGACAGCCTGGTTGTGGGGCAGGAATGGGATAACGACGTGCGTATCGTCCTCTTTGTGAAGCTTCGCGAAGGGATTAAGCTCGACGATCTTCTCATAGGGAAGATAAAAGACACCATTCGTCAGAACACAACCCCCAGGCATGTGCCTGCCAAGATCGTTGCCGTTCCGGATATTCCCTGTACGATCAGCGGCAAGAAAGTGGAACTAGCCGTACGAAAACTCATCAGCGGACAAAAGGTTAAGAACAAGGATGCCTTGGCCAATCCTGAAGTTTTGGAGTTTTATAGAGATCTTCCTGAGTTGAAGTCCTAGTACATTGTCAACTTAATTAGTTATAATTGGATAGTGTCTTGTCAGCTTTTCTCGTGCTTTGGTTTTGGTAAAGCTCCAGTTCACAGTAGCTTTGATTCTGTTGCGCTCCTCAACCAATGCATAGACCTCATTTTTGAGTTGCTCCCGGGTGCCTATACGGCGGTCGAGGCATTGTTTCGAGATAGTGATAGCTCAATTTCTGCCATGTTCAGCCAACTGGCCTTCTTGGGAGTGTAGTGAAACTCAAATCTGGAGGCCAATTTGAAAGATTCCTCCGGGCTGAAAATCTTGTAAAAGGATCCCGGATTGTGGGTGCTCAGGTTGTCTTGGATGATGACGATTTTTTCGGCATTCGGATAATGTAGTTCAGATAGCATCTTCATGAACATGGCGTATTCCTTGCCGGTGCGGTGTTGGAAGACTGTGCAAACACGGTTTCCGGCAAGAGGTTCAAGGGCAGTAAACAAATTACAGACGCCGTTGCGTTCATATTCGTAGTCTTCGCGCCTGACCCGGCCTGGTTCCATCGGAATTGGCTGAACAACATCCCCGATCAACTGGCAAGGGCGCTCGTCCAAATTTATTATTGGACGTCTTGGATCATAGGGCAACTCATGCTGATGGAGCACATCTTCGATGTGCCAAATGAACTCCGGGCTTATTTGACCAATGCACCACATCTTTCTCAGATGCGGCTTCAATTCGTTTTTTTTAGAAACTTGCGTACACCTTCATGAGAAATGGTATCGACTAACTCAAGCTCTACCGCTCTATCGGCCAGCAGGCGCAGTGTCCAACGTTTTCGGCCTTCGGGCGGGTCTGAACAGGCAAGAGCCGTAATGTGCGCCGCCGTCTGGCCCTCCAGCTTTGGAGGTTTTCCGGATCGTGGTTTTTCCTCCAAGCTGTTGATGGATTTCTCGTTGAAAAAGCGCTTACGTACCTTGTGTACCGTTTGGATGCAGACTTGTAATGCTTCTGCGATCTCCCGGTCTTTTTTCCCGGCATCGGCAAGCAACAGGATGCGGGCTCGTGTAACTTTCCGGGCTAATTTGCGCCCGCTCTCAACCAAGCGTTTAAGCTCTCTACGCTCCTCATCTGTAAGCTTGATATGGAATTGTTTATTCATAGTCGTTGCCCCCCTCGGGAGGGCAACATAACATACTTTAACTAAGTTGACAATACACTAGGACACTATCAACAAGGTCTCAATATGTTGACGTCGGGTCCCCACCGGCAAACTCTGGATCGGGTTCGGTGCGGCGGCGGATACATTGCCCTTAAGTAGCTGAAGGCGCCCTGGATTAGGGCTCGCGTCGGAATGACGGCTTTAGTTTTGCACTTAGGAATTCATCGAGACGGTTCAATTCGTTGGGTACGGAGTACGCCCATACCACACCACGACGAGCGGCGACAACTGATAGGTTACGATAGTTTGATTGCGGATATCACCGAGCGCAAATTAGCCGAAGAGGCGCTTCATGCACGCGAAAATCTGCTCAGCAGCGTCTTCCGCACCGCCCCCACCGGTATTGGCGTGGTTAGCAACCGGGTCTTGCTGTCAGTCAACGACCGCGTATGTGAGATGATTGGCCGCACGCAAGAAGAGCTTATCGGTAAAAGCGCACGGATACTCTACCCCAGCGACGCTGATTTCGAGTATGTGGGCGCCGAGAAGTACCGGCAGATTGGCGAACGCGGCCGCACGGGTACGGGCACGGTGAAAACGCGCTGGCAGTGCAAGGACGGGTGCATTATCGACGATTATATAAAGTGCAACCCGCTTCCACATTCCGTCCCCTCATCGCTGTGCTTCCTGTGGTTCCCACATTGAATTCTTTCGGCACTTTCAGGCAAAGCCGTGAACGATATCAGATCACCCTCTCATTGACCGAAAAGCCTTTTGCGGCTATTGTTGAGTCCCGCATAAGAGTTATTTGCCGCTCGATCAACGGAGGTATGAGATGAAGATCGTCTGCTTGCTCGGAAGTCCAAGGGAAAAGGGAAATAGCGCCACCATCGCAAATCGATTCCGTGACACCGCCGAAAGGATGGGAGCAAAGGTTCAGACCTTCGTCCTGAATAAGCTCGAATACCGGGGATGTCAGGGCTGCATGGCGTGCAAGACCAAACTCGATAGATGCGTCCTTGAAGACGATTTGACCGAAGTTCTTGAGGCGGTTCGAGAAACGGACGTTCTCGTGCTGGCAACTCCCATCTACTGCTGGGACGTAACGAGCCAGTTGAAGGCTTTCCTGGACCGGACTTATTCCTATCTCGTGCCTGATTTTTTGACCAACCCGAATAGATCCCGCCTTGTATCAGGGAAGAAACTCGTTTTCATTCAGGTGCAGGGAAACCCCGATGAGAGTATGTTTAACAATGTTTTTCCGAAATTTGACTTCATTTTCAAAGGTCATGGGTTCAGTGAGACACATCTCATTCGAGCATGCGGGGTTCGGGAGCCGGGGGAAGTAGAAGCCCGTGAGGACGTTATGAGGCTGGCAGAAACAACGGCTGAGAAGATGTGCAATTGAGCTTTGAGATAGTAAAGCGCCGCCGACCTTGCCGGTAGCTTTTAGAAACCGGGACAACGACTCCCGACAAAACACCCCACCACTGACTACGTCAGCGGTTCAGGCGGTTAACTAAAACAGTCTCATCTATTCATAATTCCTAATTCATAAGATTCGCAATTGGAGTTTGACTCCGCCATCGGCCATCGGCCATCCGTCCTCAGTCCTCAGTCCTCGGTCCTCAGTCCTCGGTCCTCAGTCCTGGGTCCCGGGTCTCCTGTCTCGGCCGAGTCGTCATCCGGATGTTTTCATTGAAAAAAAGGGGCGAACTGCTAAAATGGGGTCTGCACCGGATTCATGCGGCTTGATTACTGCCCGGGATAATCTTTTTGCAGTGTTTTCCCGTTGCTTGCTCTTCTTCGTGGTGCATAAAATCCACGTGATGGAAAGCCGATGCTACAAAAAAGTCTCAAGGTTCAACACAGCCTGGAAATCGTTGAGGAGACCCACGGCCAATTTGCCGCCTTTAGCGCTCTGGTCGATCGAGGGATGATCGGCAGAGCGGACCTGGAAAAAATCGTTTCCGAGTCCAACGGCTCGGCAGGGCGCATCGAAGATGCGATATCGGGCCTGGGCGTTCCAAAGCATGAAGTTCTTCTTTGCCTGAGCAGGTATTACGGCGTTCCGTTCGTAGAATTCAGCGAGAGCCTGCCGGTTGCGGGCGAAATTTTAGAGCGCCTGGATACCGAACAGATGAAGCGCGATCTGTGGTGCCCGATGTCGGTTGGCGCCGGGGAGGCGCGGGTCGCGGCATCGAACCCTTCCGATGCCGAACTCGAGGAAAAGATCAAGGCAATCCTCGGCGTCGTGAGACTCCGCTTCATACTGGCTCTGCCAGGCGACATCATCCGCATGATCGAGCACAGCCAGGATGTAAATCCGCGCTTTCCTCCGTCGGCCGGAAGGACCCCCCTGGCCGTGCTTCGCACCAGGCTTGCAAGCGACCGGACGGTGCTGGCCTGGTACAGAACCTCCCTGGCAAAGGGAAGAACGGGGCTGGCGCTCATTCGAACGGGAGTCTCTTTTACCGCCATCAGCCTCACTCTGCTGAGAATTTTCGGAATCGGGTGGCTAAGCATCCTGGAGGCGCCTCTTTTGCTGGTGGGCGCCGTTATGGCCGTGGACGGCGTCAGGTGGTATCTGCCCGCAAGAAAGCTCAAGCCGAGTGGAATCGCCTACGAACCCACGCGGTCCACCTTCGGGACCACCATCCCCGAATTCAAATCGACCGAAGCCGGCCAGGTGCTCGGCAGATCTCAACCGATCCAGGACGCAGAAAAGCTTCGGAGCCGATGGAACAGGCTCTCTCCGGTCATGAGGCGCCGGTTCTTCGCAATCGACAGGACCGATCTGGCTGAAGAGAGGACCTTCCTGGTGGTCTTTCGCACAAAGATGGCAATGGCCCGCACAGGACTGGCATTCACCAGGACCGGCATCTCCTTTGCCGGCCTGGGAATCCTGCTTACCAGGCAATTTCCTCCCGGGTGGTGGTCGATCTTTTACAGCGGGTTGATCCTCACGGGCCTGGTCATGTTTGTCGAAGGCGTCAGGTGGTATTTCCCCGGACGGCGCGCAGGCATTGAAAGCCTCAAGACCGTGCGCCAGATCGAGGAGAGCGCTTCCATATGGGATTTCATGTTCCGGGCTTTCAGCCGGTTGGACGACCTGCCGCCCAAACTGTCGATCAAGGGGACACATGCCCCGGGAATCTGGGGGACAACCGGGCTTGCCCTGGAACGCACGCTCCTGGCGGAAAGGCGCAACGTCAAGTCACGGCTCCGGACCACATTGGCAAGGTCCAGGACGGGTCTTTCATTCATCAGGACGGGAACAAGCATGTTTTCCGTCGGCCTGGGTCTTCTGGTCTATTTTGGCTGGGGCAACATCGCATGGACGATTTTCGATGTCCTGCTGATCCTGGCGGGCCTTCTGCTGATTGCCGACGGCCTCTACTGGCACCTTGGCGCCGAACGCACCAAAAGACAGCTCCCTTACTGCTTCGAGGACCTGGAGATCCGCATGCCCGATTTCGGCAAGCCGACCCAGTTTTGGAAAAAGGTTACATTCAGCTATGAAGACAACGAGTGCCGTGGCTGAGTCAATGAAGAGTTTCGAGCCCCTGGTGGAGTGGAAGATTTTGTCCGCGGCCCAACTGCGTTCGGCGGGGGAAGCGGCCGTGGCCAGGGACGTGGAAGTAGAGGAGGTCCTGCGCTACGAGCACGGAATTCCCCGCCGCAAGCTGCTCGAAGCCCTTGCCCACCATTACCGGTGCGAGTGGGTGGAATACGATGAAAGGGTCCCGGTGCCCCCGGAGCTGCTCGCCGGGCTGGATGCGGAACGGCTCTGCCTGAACCTGTGGTTTCCCGTCGCATTGGACGGTGACACCGTGGTCATTGCGGCCCGCAATCCCGGCGACCCTTTTGTCGCCCAAGAGGTCGAAGAGTGTTTCAAGACCGCTAAATTCCGGTTCCACGTGGCCCTTGCCGAAGATATTTCCTATTTCATGCAGGATTTTCTGAACAGCGATCCCGGCCAGCTTATCGGAAACGAAAGGACGGCCCTGGCGCTGTGGCGCAACACGATGGCCCGGTGGAGAACGAAGCTGGCGGGCTATCGGACGGATTTCGCCAGGGCACGCACCTATTTGAGCCTCCTGCGGGGAGGCCTCACGATGATAGTGATCGGAAGAACGCTTCTACGCAACGGAAGGGCGATCCACCTGGCGCCGATCTACTGGACGATGATCGCCGTCGGCCTGCTGCTCATCTTTCTAGGACTGCTAAACTATCACAGGATCAGGAAATCGGTTTTCCGCCCCCCGAGGCATCAGACGCTCGTAGAAGTAACGGCGGCAAGCCTCTACTTTTTGGAAAACTACCAGTTTGTCGAAAGGGGAGACCCCGGCGGCAGGGCCGGCGGGACTATGCTGGCCCGGCTTGCGGATATGGCCCATCGCACCGTGACGGTCATCGACGGATCGCGCGACAACAAGCCGCGGTCCAAACTCGCCCACGAGAGGAACCTTTTCGCCGCGCAGCGGACCGTCGCGGCCTGTTACCGCACCATCTATTCGCGCGCAAGAACCGGTTTTTCCTTCATCCGCACCGGGGTCTCCTTTGCAAGCGTGGGGCTGGGCCTTATCACCTATTTCGGCGCGAGCATGCTGAACATGGTGGATGCATTCATAGTGGTGGCCGGCTTACTGATGGTCGTTGACGGTATATTATGGTCCTGGCCGGTAAGAAAAGAGAACTACGAGGCATTGAAATGCGCGGTGTCGTTCTAGACACGAATGCCGGAGGACGGAAGACGAAGAATATATGAAGATAGTGCACAAAATAATGGTGGCCAATTTTGTCAACATCCTGCTGATAGCCCTGACCGGCTTTTTCGCCTACCGCAGCCTGGACCAGGTGTTGACAAAACTGAGGTTCATGGAAATCGCCGACGACCTCAATTCGTCTTTTCTCGAGATGCGGCTCGCGGAAAAGAATTTTTTCCTCTATGGAGACACATCGGCCCTGCCGGAAATCGAAAAAAAGATAAGCGCGGTCTTTAACGCCATCGAAGAGTCCAGGCCGGATATCCTTCGGGCAATCGGGGGGAGCAAAACCGGCCAGCTCGAATCAAGTCTTGAGAATTACCGGAAGACCCTGAAGAACGCCAAAGTCGGCGATACGGCGGTACAGGCCAAGGTTCGGGAGGCCGGCCAGAAGCTTGGGGCATTCACCAAATATGTCACAGTCACCGAGAGAGCAGAGGTGAGCAGGATCATCGCAGGCTCCAAGAAGGGGCTCTTTTTATCCCTGGCGTTCATCCTGCTTTCGGCCGTAGGCATCACCCACCTCATGTCCTCCAGGGTCCTCAGCTCCCTCAAGCAGATAGAGAAGGTGACGCATTTGATATCCGACGGCGATTTCAGCAAGATCGAACCCAACGACTCCCCCGATGAATGCGGCCTCGCTATTTCGGCTCTCGTATCAATGGCCCAGGAACTCCAGAACCGGGAGGAACAGATCATCGAGGCAAGGAAGCTGGCTTCGATCGGGATACTTATCGCAGGGGTGGCCCACGAGGTCGGCAACCCGCTCAACAACATCTCGATGCTGGCGCAGAACTTCGTCGAGCTCTACGATCACATGGACCGGGACGACCATATCGAATACATGAAAAGAGTCGAGGAAGAAACCGAGCGCATTCAGCGCATAGTAAAAGACCTGCTCGATTTTGCCAGGCCCAAGAGACCCGACCTCAAGGAAGCCGGCATCAACAACGTGATCCATAAGAGCATGCGGCTTGTCCAGAATATGATTTGCATATGCAACATCGATGCGCGAATCGATCTTGAGGATGATCTGCCTTCAGTCTATATAGACGAACACCAGATCCAGGGGGTGCTGATCAACCTGCTCACCAATGCGCTTCACGCTTCGTCGCCCGGAGAGCTGCTGCTCCTTTCAAGCCGTTTCAACTCCAGCACGGGCCGCGTGGAGGTCGAGGTGGAGGACAAAGGCAAGGGGATAGCCCCCGAAATGCTGCCCCACATCTTCGACCCTTTCTTTACCACCAAAGGCGCAAGCGGCACCGGACTCGGGTTGTTTGTCAGCTACGGAATCATCAAGAATCATCACGGAGACCTGCGGGTGAGAAGCGAGGTGGGGGTCGGGACCTGCTTCACAATGGAACTGCCCGTTTACGGACAAACCGAGAGGAGCGAGCAATGTCTGGTTTCAGGGTTATAGTAATCGACGACGAGAGGATTGTTGGACAGATGATCAAGGCTGCCATGGAGCCGGACGGCTATGCAGTGGAAACCTTTCTCAATGCTGAACCCGCATTTGCGCGGCTAAGGGAGGAAAAGTTCGATGTGGTGATCACCGATCTCAAGATGAAGGGCATCGACGGCATGGATGTGCTGCGGACAATCAAGACCGCCTATCCCGAAATCAAGGTAATAATGATAACGGCCTTCGCAAGCCTGGATTCCGCGGTGGAAGCCATGAAGAGCAGGGTGGACGGTTTTTTCGCAAAACCGGTGAAGATAAAAGAGCTCAAAGAATGCGTGCTGAAGCTTCTGAGTTGAGGCAACGAGGCCCCGCGGCCCGCGATCGCGGGGCCGGTAAGGCCGGCCCTGCCGCCCACCCCGGCCCGGCGCACGCCCATTGCCGTCAACTTGAGAGGCTACAGGTTGGCAGGGAGTTTTGGGGGTGGCACGGGATTCAAGTTTATTCTCCACGCTCCGCGGGGTATGGCCCCGGAGATCGAAGACCTTCCGCTCCATCAGCACCCTGCCTGTTTTCGGCAGGTTATCGCCAGAGCTCCTGCGCCTCGCGCCCGGTAAAATCCCCCCCAACCCCCCTTTAGAAAAGGGGGGAGCACCAAATCCCCCCCGACCCCCCTTTAGAAACGCGATATTATGGCAGATAATGCCCCAGATCGTTCCGGGGTAAATCATCTATTTTGTTACGTACAGTGGCAGAGATTGTCGAAAGACCTTAAAACGGGTTCTCTTGGACATGTAAGCAGTTGATTTTACTATATGTAAGTCCTCCAAAATGGAAGCATTTTGGCTTTCTCGACAGTCTCGCAAGATATCCAATAGTGGACTTTGAGAGTTGACATTCGAGGGAATGCAATCACTGCCCACGCAGGCTTTGAGAGAGGCTTAGAAGATTTTGTGGGATCACGCGAATAAGGCCCCCGTGTGGGCTGTCGATGTCCGCTATGAGAAGGAAGGCGACAGAAACAATAAGCGGCAGAACCACAAGCAAAATGGAGCGCGCTTTATCGTATCTCGCGCCAAAGCCAACCAGCGCGTTGGAGCAGACGGCCATCACCATCATCAGGCCCCATGCCGCATGTGGGATTCGGTTCCACCATGCTGCCTGGCTGTAGCCCTGTGAGTTCAACACATCGTTCATGCCTGCAACTGTCAGGGCGACAACGGGCTCCGGCCTCGCTACAGCTGGAGCTCGGACCGCGGACCACAGCTCGGCCTGTAATTTGCCGGTTTGGGCATTGATCTGCCGAAGCTGTTGCTCATCGTGGGACTTATAGAACAAGACACGCTGATCGAGGTAGTTCAGAAGCAGCGCCCGCACTTTCGCCGCATCAGCGGCAGGCAGCAGGTCTGCTCGGATGTATTCTGTGCCGATCGCGTTGGCCTCTGCCTCCTCGTAGTTCTTACGCAAATCGTACCTGCCTAAGGCCATCGAAAAGCTGAATCCGATGATGAGTCCGAGCAGTGTCAGCGTAGCGGCCTGGATAACTACAAAATCTTCACGTACCCCAGCTTCTAGGG
Source organism: uncultured delta proteobacterium (assembly GCA_963805125.1). Classification (GTDB taxonomy): domain Bacteria; phylum Desulfobacterota; class Syntrophobacteria; order Syntrophobacterales; family Syntrophobacteraceae; genus SbD1. The sequence continues at coordinate 932,222 of CAWDTD010000009.1, forward strand.
GTCGCTGCCTAACGGAAAAAGACCTCCCTACCCACGCCGAGAGCGACAGACCGACGAAAGAGAGCGCGAAAATAAGCAGTGGGTGACGCATTACATTAGTCATACTCCATCCCTTGTATCGTGAAGTGCTCGATCTTCGGCATTTTGCCGTGGATCAACCGAATTGGTCCGTGCAGATCAGATCCTATCCGGAATAATGCATCAACTTCTGTGCTATGCCCCCAAACTGCATGTTGGAATCGGATTTTTGCCCGAAAAACTTCCGCTGTCCCCCTGAAGCCCGTAAAATCATATGATTCCCCAATCGAACATGCAAGAGATATCTCAGTAGGACCGATTTTTGCAATTTCAGGACGCACCTCCATCCCCGGAGAGTTTTATAGCCCGCTTTCCGCCTGTCAGAGTTAAGGGGTTCAGGCGAAAATGATGGTATAATACCGGGCTAGTGGAAAAGCCGACGCAACATGGACATGCCACTTTCTGGCATGGTAGATCACTCTGGCCCCAACCTTTACAAGCCGCCTGATGATCGAGTCTATGGATGGTCTGACGCTTTGCCCCCAGAATGCCGTATCACGGATCATGTGGAGCAGGTTATATGCGAGACATCCGACGAGAAGCCTTGCTTGATTTGCCGCAAACCGATGGCAGCTCGTTTTGTCCCATCTAAGTGTGTTCTTCCCCTCTTTTATCCGGTTTTCAATCTCGGCACGCCCATTGTAAATCGTAACTACCTTGTGTGCTTCAATATTCGAGTTAGTCACAATGAAACCGACACGAGGGAAGAGTTCACCCACGTGCCATTCGATTTTACAGACAACCCTTCGCGGTTTATTCCATCTCTCCGCCTGGTAATGAAACTCGATCACCTTAACCTGTATCCCGCCCCTTGGGGGGCGACCGACGGGACGCTTCAGGTGAGGCAGGATGTGCCTCTTCAGGCTATTGTTGCTGGGAAGCCGAATGAAGTAAATGATCCGCTTCTTTTCGCAAAACTCGTACAGGTCTGGACCGGCAAAGGCCGCATCCCCCCGGAGCCAAAGCTGCTTGAACCAAGACCGGTAGCGCTCAACAAGAGGAAAGATAAGATCCAAGACGCCATCGGCTGAATGCGCGTTTCCGGGTCTTAGCTTTGCGCCCAAAAGATCTCCATTGCTGGTGAAGCAAAACAGGGGATGGTAGCAAACCTGCTCGAAGTAACCGTTAAAGGCTGCCCCCTCTTGCTTTCTGTGGACGGGGTCTTCGGTGGAATCAGCATCAATGATGAGCCGCCGTTTGTTTCTACGCCGAAGGAGGGTTTCGGCGGATCGGCTGAGCGCATTTTCGAGGGCCTTTAGACCCTCACCCGTCGCGAGGATGTTGTTCTCAAAGCGAGACAGTGCGGATTGGCCTGCCCCATTTCATGCTCTTTGCCCAAGGCCAATCGGAGCGCCGGGTGCACCCTCAGGAGATCTGCGTGATTGCAATCTTCATAGCCTGCCGCAACCTGATAGGCCCTCTGACGCAGAAGCTGAAGCAGCGAATGATCCGTATGTCGAGACGATCTTGGATCATCAATCAGGGACTCTACGCCGCCAAGGATGTTGAACCGCTGATCTATTTCTCTCATAAGAAGAAACCCTGCATCTGTTGTGATCTTTGCGCCCTGAAAATCAATGACAATGGATCTGTCGAAATCCGGCCTTATGGTCCCTGTCTGTTTGTCACCAACTGCGCGCATGCAGATTTCCCTCCCTCTGACAAATTTGCGCCATAATATCAGATGGTTGGGATAAATGCAGTATCATTTTAAGGCATGCTCACGCATAATCCAGGATTATACTTCGCGTACTAGAAAAAGGGGAGTAGAATGGAATGTGCCCGATTGCTCGAAAGAGCCGAACTATATCAGATTTTAGAGTACCGACAGTAGAGGCAATAAGGGAAGAACGCAAAAAAAGGCCAATAGCCGTTATGCTGACAGTTTACGGCGATGAAAGCCACGATGGAAAGATGAAGCGGGTATACGCAATTGCTGGCCTGATTGGAACAAGAGAGCAATGGGATGTGCTAAAGGCACAATGGTTAGAAGCCACTGGCGGGATGGAATTTCATTCCACCGACTGTGAGGCTGGCAAGGGCGACTTTAAGGATATTCCGGAAAATGAAAGGGTTCGGTTGCATAGGAAATTAGCGGCAATTATCGCTAATTCCGGCATAAAAGGCTTCGGCTATGCAATCGACATAGAAGGCTTCAGGAAGGTTGCCCCAAAAAGCATACCCAAAAACGCACCCTACTATAACTGTTTTGCTGGGGTTGTTAGGTATCTTGCACGCGTCGCCAGACCAAAGCAAGTGGAATTCATTTTCCATCAGCAAATTGAGGTTCAGTACAACGCTGGCCACATATACAATTTTTTGGTTACCAAAAAGGGATGGGAGAAATACACTACACATATGAAAGGCATAGTGGCTTTCGCGCCAAGCACTGAACCAGAAATACAGGTTGCCGACCTTGTGGCGAGAGAAACAATGAAAGATTGCCTCTATTATCTGTCGGATCGCGAATACAGAAACATTTCATTTAGATCGCTCGTTGATAGTGGTCGATTCTACTTTGTTAACTACACAGGAGAGAGCTTCGCATCCTTTAGCGCACTATATGTAGACCCCGATGAATGTGCTATTATCCAAAGAGAATATGAGGAATGGCGCACGAAAAAGAGATGCCAGGATAACGATGAAAACAGAATCAAATTCCTCTTCGGGCGAAGGGAAAAGAAATGAGCAAATCACTTCTTTCTAGCAAGAGCTTTTTGGATGAAGAATCAGCCTACGCCTTCTTAGAAGCGCGGCTATGGTCGGATGGTCCTGTGTGCCCACATTGCGGATCTAAAAAGCGGATAACCAAGCTAAAAGGGAAAAGTACCCGAATCGGGACTTACAAGTGCAATGATTGCCGAAAGCCTTTCACCGTGAAAGTCGGAACGGTTTTCGAGTCAAGCCATATCCCGCTCAGAACTTGGCTTCAGGCTATCTATTTGATGTGTGCCTCAAAGAAGGGAATTAGCTCGAACCAGCTTCATCGGACTTTGGGAGTAACACTCAAAACCGCATGGTTTATGAGCCATAGGATTCGGGAAGCAATGCGGAATGGCAACGTTGCGCCCTTCGGCGGAAATGGCGGCCCTGTTGAATCGGATTAAACTTTCCTTTGGAATGAACCGGGGAAAGCTATCCGGCGCGGCTATGAACATAAACGAAAGATTCTTTCCCTTGTGGATCGTGAATCCGGGGAAGCTCGAAGCTCAGTCATTGACGATGTAACCGCGAAAACCATAGTCCCGATCCTTAAGGAAAATATCGCCTGCGAAGCCAGGGTTATGACCGATGATGCAGGGCAATATTACTATCTGGATGAAAATTTCGCGGATCACGGAGTCGTTCGCCATAGCCAGGGTGAATATGTCTCGCTGGCTGATCCCTCGATTCACACCAACACCGTTGAAGGTTATTTCTCGATCTTCAAGCGCGGCATGAAGGGAATCTATCAACACTGCGCGAAGAAACACATGCACCGCTATCTTGCAGAGTTCGATTTCCGCTACAGCAACAGAGTCGCGAAGGGAATTGACGATCCTGACAGGGCCGGGAAACTTCTGGATGGTGTAGTCGGCAGGCGTTTAACCTATCAAACGACTAATCGCCAAACCGAAGAAAGGAGTTGCCTATCGTGAATCGACAAAGAAAAGAAAAAGAAAAAACCAACGACGGAGAACAGCACGAAAGGTTTCTAAAAAAAGCAAAAGGGATCGGCGCAAACGACGATGAAGCCTTTGAGGAAGCATTGAAGAAAATCTTAAAGGCGAAACCGAAACGCAAGAAGCAAGATGAAAATGCAAATGATGGTAATGGCCCATAGTCCCTCACCTCCTTCTGTGGTACGGTGATCTTCGGCCTATCTAACACAGAAAGGAGGTGAGAAATCTATGGCGGGTATGTGTCCATTTCAGGGAAGACCTTGTGACCCAGATTGCGAACTGTTTGTCCGCCAGGGCCAAATCGAAGTAGATCAGTGCGCAATCCGCTTAATCCCAGTTGAAATTGACAAACTTATCACCGTCATCAAATCAGCGACGAAGATTAGACTGAAAACTTAACGGGTAATTGAGCGAGGGCGGAAGCTATTTTATTCCCGCTCAATCCTGGTTCTCCGAAAAGAAGGTTTAAATCAGACATAGTGATTCCGCCCTCAGTTTCGACGAAGATTTTCACAAGTTCCAGGACTTTTTGTTTCAGAAGTTCTCGTTTTGATTCCATTTTTGCATCTCCCCGTTTTCCCCTACGCGATATTATTCTTGAAAGGGGGCCGTACCTTTTGGGCACGGCAAAGATAATATCGCGTTTAGAAAAGGGGGAGCACCAAATCCCCCCCGACCCCCCTTTAGAAAAGGGGGGAGCGCCAAATCCCCCCCCGACCCCCCTTTGGGAAAGGGGGGAGGAAGTCCCCCTTTTGGGAAAGGGGGGAGGAAATCCCCCTTTTGGGAAAGGGGGGCATGATTATCCGGGCCACCCCGCCGGTAATAGAGTGCAGCAAACCTCGGAAACCGAGGCCACTCAAGAACATCTCCACTTCCCAAAGCAGATCGACACCAATGTCTTCATTTCGGCTTTCTGCCTTCCCGTACCACCGCGAGAAGCTGCTCGATGCCCGAGCTGAAATCTCTTGATTCCTGCCGCTTTTTGCATTAGAGTTTCCGCATAGCCTGCAAGGTTTAACCATTCATAAGGGGAAGCCGATGAGACAGGACATTCGTGAAATCGAGCTAAGGAGAATCAGTCCAAACATTCGAATCGTCTGCACGGCCGAATGCATCCAGGAAATCGCGCAGGGCATAAGGAGCGGGGGGCGACAGGACCCGATCCACATCTGGTTCGAGCACGATTCATTCCGAATTCTTGACGGAGAAAAACGCTGGAGGGCCTTCAAGAGCCTCGGGATGAAAATGATCGAGGCCGTAATAGCCGAAGATTGATCTCCGGCGGTAAAAATAAAGTTTTAGCCTTCTCCGGCCGTCAGGGGCCTGACAGTCGGGCTTCACCTTATTATCTTCGGTATAAATCCAAGCCGATACGGATTGAGTCTTGCCAACGCGAAAGCTGATGCTTAATCGGGCATTTCCGTAGGGCGCTTTTTGTTTTGGCGCCTTGGAGGTGAGGGAGGGTAAGCCGCAAATGCACTTCGTGGTCTGTATCAAGCAGGTGCCTGACACCGCCGAAGTAAAAATCGACCCTGAAACGAATACGCTGGTTCGAGCGGGTGTGGAATCCATCGCCAATCCTTACGACGTGGTGGCCCTGGAGGAAGCCGTGCGCCTCAAGGAAAAATACGGGGGAAAGGTAACGGCCGTGTCGATGGGACCCCCGCAGGCAGATTCGGCGCTAAGGCAGGCGCTCTCGCTGGGCGCCGACGATGCCGTGCTGCTTTCGGACCGGGCTTTCGCCGGGGCAGATACTCTGGCCACAAGCTACACTCTTTCCAGGGCCGTGGAAACGCTCGGAAAGGCAAACCCCGTCGACCTGGTCCTGTGCGGCAAACAGGCCATCGACGGAGATACGGCTCAAACCGGGCCGGGCATCGCCACGAGGCTGGCTATGACCCAGTTCACCTACGTGGTCGAGGTGGAATGGATCGATACGGAAAAAAAACAGGTGCAGGTAAGGCGCAGAGTCGAAGGGGGCTTCGAGGTGATACGCGGCCCTCTTCCGGCCCTGCTGTCGGTGGAACTCGAACTTGCAAGCCCCAGGAGGGCCTCGCTGCCGATGCTCGTCGAGTCTTTTCGCGCACCTGTCAAGGTTTGGGACGCCAAGGCCATTGACGCCTCCCTTCAACTTGTCGGCATCAAGGGTTCCCCGACCTGGGTAAAGGCCATTGCTTCACCGCAGGCTCACAGGGCCGGACCCAAGTGGGACGCGGCACAGGGAGTTTCCGAGGCCGTATCCCAGGCGCTCGATGCATTGTTTGCCGACGAAGATTTCGAGGCAAAATTCCTGAAAGGGTGGGAGGCCTGAGAGAATAATGGCCAAGAACACACGGGGCATTGAAGTTGCCGGGATCATTCCGGATAAATGCATCGCCTGCCAGATATGCATAGGAGAGTGTCCGGTCGGAGCAATCGAGCTGAGCGCCGAGGGTGTGGCTCGGATAGATCCGGAAGTATGCGTGGGATGCGGCAAATGCTTCGAGAGCTGCCCGGTGGGCGCGGTCAAATTCGAGAAGAAAAAGCGCAAAAAGCGTCCCGAAAAAGAGCCGGGCGTGCCCGCTGAAAGGCCGCCGGATTATCAGGGCGTGGCGGTCTACATCGAAACGATTGAGGGACGGGGCGCGCCGGTTTCATGGGAGCTGGTCGGCAAAGCCGGAGAACTGGCGCGGGAACTGGACGCAAGAGTTCTGGGGCTCCTGCTTGGAAGCAACGTCGGGCCGATAGCCCGGGAAGCAATCGCATACGGGTGCGACGAGGTGCACACGATAGACGACCCGCTGCTGTCCCGCTATCTACCTGCGACATACGGCAAGGCCCTCTCCGATCTTTGCTCGAAACTTCGCCCGGCAATACTGCTCGTAGGCGCAACTCCTCTGGGCAGAGACCTTGCCGGAGTCGTCGCCACCCGGCTTGAAACGGGTTTGACCGCCGACTGCACGGGACTCTTCATAGAGAAGGAAACGGGGCTGCTTCTTATGACCCGGCCCACTTTCGGCGGCAACATAATGGCCACCATTTACTGCCAGCGCCACCGGCCGCAGATGAGTTCGGTGCGGCCAAGGGTATTCAGGATGCCCGACAAAGACCCGGGCAGAAAGGGCGTTGTAAGCCCTCACGAGCTGGAGGCGCCGACCGTCGAACTGCCCGAGATCGTCGACTTCATCTCCGCCGGCGAGCTGGCGACCACCGATATCGTCCGCTATCCCGCGCTCGTGGTGGCCGGACGCGGCGCATGCGACGCCTCTTCGCTGCCTCTTTTGGAGGAGCTGGCCAAGTTGGTGGGCGGAGTCATCGCCTGTTCGAGACCGGTTGTGCAGGCGGGTCTTTTGCCTTATGAAAGACAGGTGGGCCAGACCGGTAAAACCGTCGCCCCCAAGCTCTACATAGGCGTGGGCGTTTCGGGGGCCGTTCAACACCTGGTGGCCATCCAGGGGGCCGAGAAGATCATAGCCATCAACTCCGACCCCAACGCACCGATTTTCAGAGTCGCCGACGCAGGCATTGTGGGCAACTACCAGGAGATCGTCCCCGAGCTGATCGCTCAGCTCAAGGAGAAAAAATCCAACGGCGACAGTGAGCGGTAAACCTTATGGATGAAACGTTCGATGCGGCAATCGTTGGCGCCGGGCCTGCGGGCATCTCGGCGGCCTGTGTTCTGGCGGACAGGGGCGCAAAGGTGGTCGTGTTCGAAAGGGGCGACTACCCCGGCTCGAAGAACATGTTCGGCGGCGTCCTCTACGGCAACCACCTCCGGCAGATAATCCCCGACTACGTGGAGAAAAATTGTCCGATTGAACGCAACATCGTGGAATTTCGACTATCCTATCTTTCCGAGGAGGCAGGGATCAGCTTCTCCTACCGGGACGGGGCCTTCTTCGAGCAACGCCGCAACAACGCCTTTACGGTCGGCAGGGCCAGGTTCGACCGCTGGTTTGCCGATCAGGCCAAAGCGAAAGGGGCCGTGATAGTGTGTGCAACGGTTGTGACCGATTTGCTGAGAGACGATGCCGGCAGGGTCATGGGCGTGAGGACGGACCGGGCCGACGGCGATCTGCGCGCCAAAGTCGTCGTTCTGGCCGACGGCGTCAATTCGCCGCTGGCGGCCAAAACGGGATTTCGCCCCGAGGTCCGGCCCGAACATGTTGCGCTCGCGGTCAAGGAACTGATCTCGCTTCCCGAAGAAGTCATCGACGAGCGTTTTGGCGTATCGCCGGGAAACGGCGTCACAAACGAAATTATGGGAAACGTCACCTGGGGGATGAACGGCGTTGCGTTTCTCTATACGAACAGAAGTTCGGTGTCGATAGGCATAGGGGCCAATCTCGCCGACTTCGCCAGGGACAAAGTCCGTCCCTACGAGATGCTGGAAAGCCTGAAACTTCACCCCGTGATCGCCCCTCTGATCAAGGACGGAAAACCCCGGGAGTACACGGCGCACTGGCTCCCCGAAGGCGGCTACGACGCCATGCCAAAGCTGTGCGGCGACGGGTTCCTGATTGCCGGGGATTCCGCCATGATGTTCAACGCGCTGCACCGCGAAGGTTCCAACCTGGCGATGACTTCCGGCAGATTTGCGGCTGAAACCATCCTGGAGGCGATGGCGAAAGACGATTTCAGCTCGCGGGGCCTTCAAGGCTACGCCAGGCGGCTGCATGAGTCCTTTGTCCTCAAGGATTTGAGAAAATATCGAAGATTTCCCTCATTTCTTGAAACCCACAAAGAACTGTTCAACGCTCTTCCCCGCGCAACGTGCGCCGCCGCCCGGGAGATGCTGACAGTAGACGGAGTCCCGAAGAAAGCCAGGCAAAGTCTCGCCTGGAAGGCAATCCGCGGGCAGCTCCCCCCGCTCCGGGTGTTGCGCCTTGTCTGGGACGCATGGAGAAGCGTTCGATGAGCGTCAAAATTGAAGACAAGCTGTTTTTGGATCGATTCAACGTCGATGATGAATCGCACCTGCGCCTGCTCGACGGGGGGCTGTGTTTGGAGAGGTGCGAGCACCAGCCCTGTCTCTATATCTGCCCGGCCAATGTCTACAAGCTGGAAAAAGACCGCATAAGCGTCAATTACGAAGGCTGCCTGGAATGCGGTTCCTGCCGGGTCGGATGCCCTTATTTCAACATCGAGTGGCGCTTTCCCAAAGGCGGTTACGGCGTGCGGCACAAATTCGGGTGAGAAATATAATGAATTATGCTGCCGGCCTGCTCCCCTTTTCATGATCCTCGATTTAGCGGGGTTTGCACTGGTTGATACGCTCGGGATGGAATATATAGTTCCAGTCCTGCTTTAAATTCTTGCAGACCCAGTCGCATTTTTCTTTCGACGGCGGCGAAGCCGTGGCGGTCGAGCCGCAGTCCGTGTATCGAACCGGAAGCAAAACGAGCATTGCGAGCAGCCCCGTCAATATCATGTTCCTTTTTGCACTGCGCATCTTTGCTCTCCTTTCAAAATCAATATAATGATCCCGGATGACACCTACACGCTTGAAATTACAATTGACATATTTCGGAAAAGTTGCTAGGTAGGATTTCCGGAACCATGCTGAGAGCCAGCAGTGGCTGACAGGGGCGCCGGAAGGCGCCTTTTATGTTTTTTGATCCTCGCTTTTGAAGGCGGACACAAAGATGGAAAACGACAGCAGACGCGTTGTAATGGAAGCCAACGGCATCCAGGCCGCGCTCGAGCGTCTCTCGCGGGAGATAATAGCCTCGAGCAGGGACCCCGGCAGGCTTGCCCTGGTAGGCATTCATACCGGCGGCGTCTTTCTGGCCAACAGGATCGCTGCGATCATATCGGGCAAGCTCGGATCTCCCGTACCTCTGGGGACCCTCGACATCACCCTCTACAGAGACGACTGGACGCGCCTCCACACTCAGCCCGTCATCAAGGGAACCAACCTGCCGTTTCGTATCGATGACCTGGAAGTTGTCCTGATCGACGATGTGCTCTACACCGGAAGAACCGTTCGCGCCGCCCTGGATGCGCTGATCGACTACGGCCGCCCGAGGCGGGTGCAGGTGGCCGTGCTCGTTGACAGGGACCACAGGGAACTGCCCATCTGCGGCCAGTTTGTGGGGGTCGCCCTTGATACCAGCGCCGAAGAAAAGGTAAACGTGCACCTTTGCGAAAAGGACGGGGTGGACAAGGTGGTGGTGGAAAGGTCCAAGACTACAGGCTCTGATCCGGGGTGAGCCGGCTTGAAACTTAGAGCTTAAAACTTGGAACTTTTTATGCTAAGCATTAACAGTTGAGCGGGAGTAGCTCAGTTGGCTAGAGCATCAGCCTTCCAAGCTGAGGGTCGCGGGTTCGAAGCCCGTCTCCCGCTCCAAACAAAGTCAATAACTTACAATGAACACCGGGGCCATTTGCTGTATTGCGTTTTTAAAATTCCAACCGTATTTCCAACCCAAAGAGCCGTTTTCCCTTATCAAGTGCAAAAAAAGCCCGACCGAAGCCGGGTAGGTTATGATTTACCGGCACTCCCAGCAGCGCACAGGAAGCGCCAGGATGCCCTACAAACTATTTTCTCAGGCCAACCCATATCTGAACACGTTCGGATTAAGGCCATCATTTCCATGTTCGCTTGCGCTTTACATCATCCAGGCTGACGAGTTCGGCTTAGGTTCTACTTCCCAGGGATGCGAGCGGGTCCCGTGACAAGGCTGGACAGGGTCCTCGGTAACATTCGCTATACGTGAAGAGGTGCTCCTGCTCCGATCTCAATAATGGGTCCCCCTTTTTGCTCCCCGCCCCCACCTTTCCGGAACGGAACGCAGTGAGACAGACATCCCCACCCCCGCAAAAATTGTGCTTGATTATTCCCCCGTTCATTTCGCGATGTGTGGTGTCACGAGAAAAAACCCTCATGTTCTAATGGGTCCCATCTACCCAGCGGAGTGGCTACCGGGGGACATCAGATCGCCGCCGGATCGCCTATCACCTTCGCGCAAAATGTATAATTAATGAATCTACTCAAAAATCGTGGGCTTTACTCAGGGGGTCACCCAACTTGATTCGGATTCTTCAAAATAACAATACTATGACTCAGATCTATTCTGAATTGCAGTTTAACCTCATCATTCAGGTTATTGGTACGCCTTCCCGATTTGTACGCCTGTATCTCAGTGTGAGAGTAGTTGTATTTTGTCGGATCGTGGAAAGGTTTAAACTCGGCCACCACACCTCCGGGGGATTCCAGCGGCCCCGGTATGTCCCTGACTTGGACGTACCCATACCCCCAATGTTTAAACCTATCGGAATGGGCGGGTGGCTCCGCCAAGAGAACCCATTCTGGATTAGTGCAGATGGTGCCACGGTTACAAGATTGATTCGGGCATCGCAATCCATCGACTGCGACCTCATCTCCATCGACCTCTTTAAATCTGATAAAAAGTGATTCTGTATCAGCAAAATTCTGATTAGCAGTTCGACCTCTGGTTATCAACTCATCTGGATAATTAGGCATAAAGGTATGTGAATATGAGGTCGATTGTTTCTTCCAGATCATTACTCGAAGTTCCGGATGTCCAAACCTTAGATTTCATCCCCTTCTGAAAAACCGCTGCGCTAATTCCGCCATTATTGTAGCATTCTATAATGGCGCGTTTGCGACCATTCACGAAAGTAAACGCGATGCCCTCTTCGGCGGATGGGGAAATCCGGTGAGGCTCTAACCCTTTTTGATGCAGAACCAGAATAACATCCTCAGCATTCAGAAACGCTTCCCTGTTTGGAGCGGCGGAGCCGTAACCATTCCAATTGTCGGAGAGATTTCGCATGGAATACAATCTAGTTTGAAAGGTTTGTAACCATGACTGCGGCTTCGTCTGGATGATCCGCTGGCCCCGAACATCTACCCAACAATTGGTGCAGGAGTCGGACAGTTCCAGAACCTTCAAAAAAAGTATTCGGCTTGCACTCTCAATCTCATTAGAAAAATCATCGATAAAAATTATATTGCCCTTTTGCCTAGTTGGCTGACTGCCTCCCGCAACTGATGTGCCAGTTGAGAGATGTGCTATTTGCGCCACTCCAGAAGAATCAGCAAAGATTGGCCGAAAGAATCTGTTCACTGAACTTCTCCAGAAGTTGGGGTTTCTACACCTATTTGCGACTGCAACTTCAGGACTTCATCATACTCTTCTATCTTTCGTGACAGCCAATCGCGCATTTGCTTAGCGCAATCCAAGTCCATGACGAGGTCCATTTCTACCTCGCGGACAATGGCATCCCGCGAGATTCTCTCTGAGATAATTTCTTTTATCAGCTTGCCTTTGTCGTCAGTTTCATGGACGGTCTGTTTGGGAATTGGCCAGCGCTCGTTCCATACAGACATCCGTATCGATTTCCCGCTCGGTGTAATTCCACCAAAAACACCGTCAACATGCACTCCTCGGAAGAACTGACTCTTGATATAATCAAACTTGATGCGCTTCTCTTTTTCATCGACCCCGGGAAATCTGGCGGCATCTGACACGGTTCTATCCCCTTTTTCTAATAAATGAGCACCCTTACACATAAGAGAAAAAAGTTGAATTTAATTTAATTATTCTTATAGCATTTGATGAGAGGCAGAGTCAATTACTTCGAACACTTCACCCCACAGAGGAAACATGTCTTCTCATTTGCTCAAAAGGGTGGTGGCAGCTTCCTCAATTTTCGTTGCCACCTCTTCCGGCTTCCGGGCTAAGGCATAGAGCCACTGCCCAAGTGGTGTGCTGCCTGCCAGGGCCCCGGGTTTTTTAAGCAGCACTTCCAGATAATGTTCAAGATCGAGTACCTTTTCGGACCGTCCGAACGAACGCTCATGGCTCGCCACACACTTGCCCCGGTGCCAGATCTCTATATTGGCCGGATAAACCTTGACTTGAACTTCCACTCCTGCCGCCAGCGGCGCCGAATAGAAGTTGGTCAGCACTCTCACCATTCCATGCGTATTAACCGAAGGAAAGTGAACCGCTGCCAACTGGAACCCCTCCTGCGCCAATGGCAACAAGTATTCGCGCTCAAGATGCATAGCCTCACCTACGCTCCTGTCTTTGCCGCTGATTACCCTGCGCTCATCTTCCCGTGAGTCCCTCAGCATCTGCCGGTTCAGATCTTCGAGATTGCCGGCTTTTGGAACCGGCACCAGATGGTTACGGCGAAAATATCCTCCTTCACCCTCCACGCCTCCTTTCTCATTGCCCCGGCCCGGATTACAGAAGTCCGACTGGAATCCCCAGTGTGACCTAAAAGAGATGAATCGCTCCGTTTCTTCCCTCTGATGGCCTCGAAGGATCTTTTTTACCGCCGAAGACAGATTGTCATAGCGCGCAATGGCAAAAACACCTCCAAAGTACTGGAAGGCAAGCTCATGGGCTTCCAGAAAGGCTTGCTGGCTTGCGTGCGGATAAGCACGGTGAAAAGCTCCGCCACTGGCCATGCTTCGCATACAGAAGATGTAGAGTTTTTGCCGCTCTTCATCCAAGTCGGCATAGGCTTCGTACCAGTCGACCTGGGCTTGTTCCCCAAACCTGTATGATTGAGGAATGAAGGTCTCGCGTCCAATCAGTCCCATCTCATGTTTGCGCTCGCGCACGTACTTGCGAACTGTTGGCTCCGAGACGTTCAGGTCGGGCTTTTCCTCGCACAGACGCCGCCAGATGCGATGGGCCGTATGTCGCTGCTTGCGCGGTGCTTTCTGATCTGCTTCAAGAATGGTGTTGATGAATGTGATTGCCGGTCCCAGTTTCGGTTTTTCCCGGACCGCTACCTTGCGTTCTCTGGGAACTGCACTGGCTATGGCTTCCCGAACCATTCGCCGGTGCACCCCCAACTTGCTCGCAATCCCCTTGATTGTCCCCACCCCATGCTCATAGTCCCTGCGGATCTCCTCGAATAGCTCCACTTTCCTCCTCCTGCTCAACCGTACCTCCTTTCCAGCCTGATGTCAGGCCGAATGAAGGTACTTCATTTTGGTTGTTCAGGGTGGGCCAAATGAAAGTATCAAAGTGGGCCAATTCAGAGTATCGAAATCAACAATGGCCGTACTGAGATTGAAAACCGGATAAAAGAGGGAAAGAACACCCGCAGATGGGACAAGACGAGTTGCCATCGCTTCGCAGCCAATCAAGCAAGGCTTCTTGTCGGATGTCTTGCCTACAATCTGCTCCACATGATTCGGGATGCGGCATTCTGGGGGCAGAGCGTCAGGCCGTCTATAGACTCGATCATCAGGCGGCTCGTCAAGGTCGGGGCCAGGGTGGTTTATCATGCCAGGAAGTGGTACTTCCATGTCGCGTCGGCTTTTCCACTCGCCCGGTACTATCGGATTCTATTCGCCTGAACCCCTCAACTCGGGCAAGCGGGAAGCGAGCTATAAACTCAGGGGATGGAGGTGCGTCCTGAAATTGCAAAAACCGGTCTCATTGAGATACAACTTACACGTTCGATCTGAAAATCGTATGGTTTTTACGGGTTTCAGGGTCGCAGCGGAAGATTTTCGGGCAAAAATCCGATCTCAACATGCGGTTTGGATGCATAGCGCAGAAGTTGATGCATTATTCCGGGTGAAATCGACAAAATTCAGCATATTTATGATGGATTGCGTAGGTTACTGCAGACTTCGAGGGTGAGCAGGCAATAGGGCCTATTCAATCGACTCGAAGACCGATCTTATAAAACCCCAAATTTTCGGAGAAAGGAGCGTCCAATGGCAAAGTATCTAGCTTATGGCAACTTTGTGGGAGAAGGGCTGAAAGGGCTGCTCAAAGAGGGAGGTTCCGGTCGAGTAGCCGCTGTGAAGAAGCTGTTTGAGTCGGTCGGGGGAAAGCTGGAATGTTATTACTGGGCCTTCGGCGAATACGACTACTTCATTATTGCAGATTTTCCGGACAATGTTACCGCAGCGTCAGTCTCTCTGACGGTCAACGCCTCCGGATTCCATAGGGTCAACATTGCCGTCCTAATGACCGCGGAAGAGATGGACCAGGTTGCGAAGAAGTCCCCCACGTATCGGGGTCCGGGGCAGTAGAAGTGGACGACATGATTGATTTGCTGCTTCAAGCCCTGCCGTCTCAGATTTCGTGACCTGTGATCAACTCTTACTAGCGCGGAGCGGAGCGGAGGGCTGTGGCAGAAGGCATAATTTTGTCTAGGTCATCAGAACGAAACGAGCTGTCCATAAGTAGGGCGAGAACGTTTGAAAAGACTAAACGGGGGTTTGTCCATACCCCCCCTGTAACTAATTCCTGTTCAAGTTCTTCGATTTCTGAAAACAGCCGAAATATCTCCGCTGCAGCATCTTGCCGCCTTCGGAAATGGTAATATTTAAACTGCTCGATTCCTGGCAGATCGATCGCGCGTCCCGACTTTTTGAGACTGAGAGCAAGCCTATCCTGGTCAGCTTGAATGTGCTCTTTCTCCGACAGCCGTGCGGATTTTAGCAGACCAATAAGAGCCCCGTATTTGCCGCATAGCAAATTGTATTTGCGGTTAGCTTCCTCAGTCGGAAAAACCCGCCGCCATCCCTTTGGACTTTTAGGGTCCCTACCGGAAACATAATCGCCAAAGCCAGCTTTTCTGAAGGGTTGGAGCCGCCCGGTCGTGCACCATTTAAACAAGTCGTACTCTGTCGACTTCGGGTATAGTCCTGGTACATGCCCGCCTTGAATCATCATGATAACGCCTCCCGCGGCGTCGCCCGACAGGAAATCCAGGGGAAAGCCGGCCGGGAAATCCGGCCTTGTCGGCGCCGCTCATCAGACGGCGTCTGTCTCCGGAAACTTTGGAGTGCTATCCCCGCTTGATGTTGGTAAATCTTCGAACAATTACGGCGTAAGCGTTTTTGCTCGCAGCCGTGACGAAATAATGGTGCTGCTCGGAGCCTCGGACACTCTGCCACCTGCCCGGCTTTCGGCATTCAATCGGGATTTGGCCGCCCTGGATGGCATCGCCGGGTTGATTGTGTATATTGTGTGGTGCTTACTTCGTAAAGGCCCACCTTGGTTCGATGATGTCTCGCATCTCGTTGCCCTTTGATCTATTGCGTGACGGAGCAGCGTGCTTCGAGCATCACAAAGCTAATGCGTGTTCACAATTGGAATGATAGTCCCTTGAGGGATTTGTGGTCAAGGTGCATTCCGTCATGCATCATTGTCATTATGCATCCAGATCCACCCCGATCACTTTGCCCAAACTTTCCCCAAACGAGACGAATTTTGGCGAAATTTGACGAATTTTAACGGACCCAAACCGGCCGGAAAGAGAGACTATGTTATTGTAAATGTTGAACTTCACTGGGCTTGGCTGGTTAAGCGGCTAAGCCAAAAATCGGGTTCGAAGCCCGTCTCCCGCTCCACCTGTTTACTCTTCCAATGGTTTCAATGGGCAATGTGCGGTTGGTTGCGGGGTAGTTGCGAAAAATGTACCCGTTCACCACAGAGGCGGGTCATCGTCCGGGCATTAAGAGAACACTGAGAGGAGAAAAGGTCATAGAATTCTCCGGCGTATGCCGTCCTTTAATGCCGGCACATTGAAGTTGATGAGCAGGCCGAGTTTCCACCCCGTATGCAAGACATGCCTCGTAGGTTGATTCAAGGAGCCCCGGGCCCAGTTCGCTATGAATGGCAATCGCCGCCCCAATGATCTCCTCTGTTATAGTATTTAAATCCACCTCTGTGTCCTCTTAATGCCCGGACGATGACCCGCCTCTGTGGTGAACGCTTGCGATAAATGGTCACAAAGTTGTCCATGCGGTTCCTCGTTGAATGAGCCATGCAGCAAATTGCAGCTCCCGGCGAGACCGGCAGGTGAATGTTGCCATAACCACCGAGGCTTGCATAGACTACTTGGAAGCTGTAGTAAAGAGGTGCTATGATGGTTTTGTGAGTTGGCCGGGTTCAATTGATTTGCATTGACTTGCGAGTGTTGTCCGGAGGAAATCGAAAGGGGATGTCTGAAATGAGCATCAGGATTCTGGCCCTGTGTGGAAGCCCCAGGAGGGACAAGAGCCGCACCGCGTGGTTGGTGCAAAAGGTCCTGTCTTCGGCAGGGGAGCGGGGCGCCCAAACCGAGTATTTCGACGTGACCCGCCTCAAGATCGACCCCTGCCTGGCCTGCGACCGCTGCCATCATCTGGGGCGGTGCGTACAGGAGGACGACTTCAACCCGATATTCGAGAATATGCTGGCGGCCGATGGCATCGTCCTGGGCAGCCCGGTCTACATCTACCACGTCACGGCCCAACTCAAGATGTTCATCGACCGCCTCGCCAACGCCATCCACTGTCTAAGGCTGGAGGGAAAATACGGAGCGGTGATAAGCACTGCGGGCGGTTCCGGTCACGACGAGACGGCCGCATATCTCGAGCAGCTCCTCGTGAGGCTGGGCGCCCAGTGCGTGGGCAAGGTGGCCTGCACCCTCGAGGACGGCCCGGTGGATCCGGGTTCCACTCCGGCCCGGGAAGCCGCGGAACTGGGCGGGCGCCTGGTCGAAGCGATAACTGCCAGGGAAGAGTTTCCGGAGCAGGTGATGGAAATAGACTCCCGGCGCAGTTATTTCCGGGAACTGATCGTCAAACGGCGGGACCATTGGCCATGGGAATACCGCTATTGGCAGGAAAAAGGGTGGCTGCAGTCAGGACCACGCTGATGACAGGCATTTGCCGAGATCGGCCTCTGGTCGATTAAGGTCGCTATTCGATGGGGGCAAGCGTTCACCACAGAGGCGGGTCATCGCCCGGGCATTAAGAGGACACAAAGGCGGATTTAAATACTACAGCAGAGCGGATCACCGGGGCGGCCATTGAAGTGCATAAGGTATTGGGGCCGGGACTGATGGAGTCGGCCTGCACGGATTAATTGACGGTCATGGGGACAGCGTCCGGGGGTACGGCTGGCGCGCGCGCTCCATGGCGAAATAGGGCGGCTGAGCAGGTTGAGACTCCCGGCGGGGTCCGGGGGCCGAGTTGAGGAAATTTCTCAAACTGTATTGCATGTTTATTTTAAGTTTCTTGCGGATATTTTTCCGGTGGGTGCGCACCGTGTTCTCCGAAATGTTCAACCAGCCCGCTATCTCTTCGGTTCTTATACCATTTTTGATAAGGGAGGCAATCCCCATTTCGGTGGCTGAAAGGGTCGCGGCAAGGTGGGAGTCCATGGCGGACCCGCATGTCAGGTCTTCGACCTGCATAGCCAGCATGTGGAGTTGGGCTGCATACTTGTGAAGGTCCTTATCGTTTCTAAGGCCCGCTACTACGGGCATTATCAGATTTCTTAATTTCAGGGCGGTTCGCTTCGCGATTTCCTCTCTTTCCCGCTCGGTGTTTTGAGCGAAAACCAACATGGCCCGGTTGGTTTCGACAAGCTGGAGGTTCAACTTATCAAGCCGCTCCTGTTGAGCGACCAGTTCCAAGCGACTCTTTTGGAGGTCGTATATCAGCCTTTTTGATGCCCTCTCATTTTCGAGGGTCTTTAAGGCCCTCAATATCGAATAGTACAACAGCTCATTGTGAAAGGGCTTATCGAGCAAGTCGAAAGCGCCCAGTCTGAGTGCGCGGATAGCCATATCCTTGTCGGCAAAACCCGTTATGATTATGATTTTCAGATCGCTGCCGAACAGCGGGATCAGGTCCAGGCCGCAGACATCGCATAAGAAAACGTCCAGCAGTACTATATCGCATTTATACCGCCTGATATTTTCAAGGGCGGCTTCGGGCTGGGTAAAGCCTGCCACGCAAAGGCCCCAGTCTTCAAATATCCCGGTAAGAGATTCGCAGACCTGCCGGTCATCGTCCAGTACCGTCACCCTGGAATTTCTAAAAGTTTCCATGGCTCTACTTTCGATCAAGGTCCGACACTTTTCTTTTACCTTCCGGAATATTTCGATGACGAACACTGTCCAGGAGATGAGAAGTGCAGCACAATCGCTGGAAAATAACAAGCCTGGCCGCCTGAAGATTATACAGGCATCTGTTAATTTAGTGATAGAAGCAACTAGTGCATTGTCAACTTAATTCTAACATGCTCAGAGCAGCAATCCGCCATTCCGGCAAAAGCCGGAATCCAGAGTCCTTCCGGCTGCTTAAAGCACTGGCCCCCGGCTTTCGCCGGGGTGACGGTCGGACCTCAGCACATAAAAACTTAGTTGACAATGCACTATGGCGACAGTTGAATACTCTTTTAAAGATACCAGAAACGACAGAAATGTCAAGAGAAATTTTCAGGCCGTCTGCCGTCATCCAAACGGGACCGGTTAACGGAGACTGAGATGACATGTATTACCCGATTCCATCACCTGGCCCGGGGTTTCCAGCCCCCTGCGCAGACTGTTTCTGCTGCTTGTTCTTCTTCGCCTCACCGCATGCAGACTATCCAGGTATGCGTTTGCCGGAAGAGCCTTTGGCCTCGATGTCCATCCACGAGTGAAAGCCGGCTACGCTCTGCTGTCCAATAAGATGGTTTTCAGCACCTGGCATCACCTGTCGGATGTAATGTCAATACATTGATATAACAGGCTTATAATTAATTTAAATCAAACTCGTTGATGAAAAGCTCTCTCCAGATCGGCTTCATGCCAACAGGCCAAACCATGCCGTGACAGCCGTAAGCCCGGCGGCGCGCAGCGGTGCGGCGCTTCTCTTTTACCGCTTGGGAAAAGCGCCTGCGAGGTAGTCGGCAATGGTCCCATCGATGAAATCTTCCAGTTCCATATCGAGATTGGTAATGTCCCTGGTGACCCGGCCGGTTTGCGAACCGCGCCTGCCGCTCGACACATCAAATTCGAGCGTGAGGTACCTGAGCACCGGGGGGGTAGTCGCCCCGCTCGCCGCTCCATACACGGCTCCCCCGGCCGCCCCTTCGGCGGCCCCGCGGCCTCCACCGCCAACGGCAAGCCCGCCAAGGGCGCCTAAAACAGCCCCGGCAGCGGCTCTGCCGCCCACCTCGCCGGTAACCGCCTTGCTATTGTCCACCTGCGTGTACTTTGCGGTGACACGCACCTGGATGTCCGCACGGGCCGGGGCGTCGGGCACTTCGTAGCCGCTGTCTTCCAGGGTTTCGATGGTTTGTTTGAGATAATCGAGGTTGTGAGGCAGTCCGGGGACGTTGGAATTGGTTACCGTAACACCGATCGATCTTTCCCTTGGCCCGGGCCTCAAGTAGATCTTCTGATCGGGCGGCGGGGTGTAGGCCGGGGACCCGTGGTTTTGAGCCGCCGCCTTTTCGGGGCAGCATGAAAGAGAAAGGGACACGAGTGCAAATATGCAGATGACCAGGGCCGAGGTGATCGTAGGATTCGTTCTCATAACTCTTCCTTTCTGAGGCGGTGGGACCGCCAGCCGAGATTGCAAAGCCGTGAACGCCAGCCACCCGCCCTGGCCCGGCGTATGCCCGGGCGGCGGGCTACCCGCAAAATCCCTCTTTGTCCCCCAAACCCCCTTTAGAAAAGGGGGGACCTGTTTATGGCAGTCTATTCAATCGGGTGGAAAAGTCAACTCGAATGATAACCGGGGCAACGCGACCACTGATTGCGAATGAAGGCGCTCGGGTGTTCGAGATGAGGCCGGGCATGCTATGTGCTTAAATTTTTTGGCATCTACCTTGAGATAATTACATTTAAGGAAACACTTACCCCAAAAGTGATGCTGCTAAATTCTCAAATCCGAACACAAAGGAGATTGAAATGAGATATTTTACAGAAGTATGGACTATATCGAGAACGGAAGGCTCAACCTGGGCGGCGATGCTTCGGTGGAGGCAGGCCCTGTCGGGGCAAACGCCGGAGTGACAACTTATGTCCCGCAGGTATACTCCTATGTAAGGAGCGCCGGGGCCTTCATAGGAGCAACGGTAGAGGGGTCCGTACTGTCGTTTGATTTCAATTCGAATCGCGACCTTTACGGAATTGGCGACCCGCTGAGAATGGAGCCGAGAGCAATTCCGGAGCCCGCCCAAAGATTCACTTGCGCGGTGTCGAAAGCCGCCGGCGCCCCGTCAAGGGTTTGCAGCTAATCTATCCGGGCGGCATAGCGGAAGATTGGTTTGGGATTAGAAGTCGACTTGAGTGGGCGCCGCCTTTGGCGGGGCCCACTGGTCCAGCCTTAACCATTGACATGATAATAATAGGAATAATGGGGTTGACACATGGCCACTGGACGTTCTGACTTCGGCCATTCCGATCCTCGTGATGCCCGGGCTTCCGAACCACATCCTAGCGATATACCTGATTATAACAGGCATCCCTGCACCTGTTCACCAGCTCTTTTCCGAAAGGGCGGGATTATGAAATCACGCCCCCGGCCTAAACCGGATGCGCGTCTGGTGTCCATCCGGAAACTCCGGATGAGACACTGGCAATTTCCGATAAGGCGGTAAATCACCAAAGCGCCGGGAATGTGTTGTATCGCCTCCAAGCATGTGGTAAACGGCAGTGCCGCTCCGCAGTCAACCATTATTGACACGGCGCCCGGGGATGATGAAAATCCACGACAATCGGGGACGGGAACAGTGAACAGGGAACAGTTGACCTTTTTTTCCCTTTCGCGACTTCGCGACTTTGCTTGAGACCGGTGAACAGTTGGATGCGATCGTGCTGGCCGTCTTTGCGGCCGTCTATTTTGGAATGATGCTCGGAGGGATTCCCGGCTCGGCGCTCGACCGCACGGGCGTGGCGCTGCTGGGCGCAATCGTGCTCCTCACCGCACACAGGATCAGCCCTGAGTCAGCCTGGGAAGCGGTCAACGTTCCCACGATCTCACTGCTGTTCGGCTTTATGGTAGTGTCCGCCCATCTTCGCCTGAGCGGTTTCTATACTCGCCTTGCGAGCCGTCTGGCAGGCTTGCAAGTCCCGCCGCAGATACTGTTGGCCCTACTTGTGGGCGTGGTTGGAATTCTGTCCGCCGTGCTCGCCAACGACATCGTATGCCTCGCCATGGCGCCCGTACTGGTCGAGGGCTGCGCCCGAAGAGGCCTTGATCCAGTGCCGTTCCTGTTGGGGCTTGCATGCGCCGCCAACGTGGGATCGGCCGCTACGCTCATCGGCAACCCTCAGAACATGCTCATCGGGCAAACGCTCCACCTTTCCTTTACTCGTTATCTGCTCATCGCATACCCGCCGGTGCTCGCGGGACTATCCGCCGTGTGGTTCGTGATTCGTTGCAGCACGGCGGGCCGATGGACAAAGCCGGTTTTCGTGCCCCGGGCGACTTCAAATAATTTTAACCGGTGGCAGGTTGGAAAAGGTCTGGGAATCGTCGGACTCATGGTGCTTGCGTTCCTTTGCACTTCATGGCCCCAAGACGTTTTGGCCCTCAGCGCCGCCGGTGTTCTGCTAAGCAGCAGGCACACGGCCTCCCGCGACCTCCTGGCACTGGTCGACTGGAATATCCTGGTGCTCTTTATCGGCCTCTTTATCGTAAATCACGTTCTTGAGACCTCCGGGATGCTGAACCAAGGCGTCCAAGTCCTCCAGGACGCAGGAATCCATTTGAAGTCCGTCCCCTGGCTTTTCGGCATAACCGTCCTTCTTTCGAACGTGGTCTCCAACGTACCGGCCGTCATGCTCCTGCTTCCAGCGGCCAGGCACACGGCAGCCGCAGGCCCCATCCTGGCCCTGGCAAGCACCCTGGCGGGCAATCTTCTACTCACCGGAAGCATAGCCAACATCATCGTAGTGGAACAGGCATCGAGGTTGAACATCCACATATCCTGGAAAGATCATGCCCGGGCAGGCGTCCCCGTAACCTTGCTCACCCTGGCCATAACGGCAGCATGGTTATGGTTTCTTTGAACAGGATTAACAGTATCCAGTTGACAGGCGGCTGGTAGATCGGGTCAGTGTCAGGGACGATGTATTCAATATGCAGAGGCCTCGGCAGTCGTACCCTGATTGTCCACGTAAATCGCCCCGGAGTACTTTTTAAAATCGGCGGAGCTGTCGAAACGGATGAGTTCGATCCCGGGCGGTTTGACCAGTGCGACATTTTGCTGGTGGCTCACTTTTCCGCTATAGACTATGTCAGACGCGATATCGAATGCGGCGCTCATGAGTTGAGCGAAAGCTGAGGAGATGGCATCGGGATCGGGAAAGTCCTGAAGCACGATAATGTGTTTTTCGCCCCGGGGGGGCGTCATCGAGCGATCAGGTCCTGCTCGAATGAAGACATTTGCCCCTCGAGGCGCCAGATGCGCAGCTTCATATCTTCACGGCGCCCGAGCAGAGCGTCCATATCGGGATTCAAGCCGCGCAATTCCGCCGAGCTGACGGGGATCGGCTTGTGCCGCAGAAGCACCCGGGAGATCGGGATACCGGAGAACTTCGACAGAAGTTTGGGGGTCAGCACGAGCAGGTCGACGGTGGTGGCCCCCTCGACCGTTTGGGTGACCTTCATGGGATAGTAGAGGAATTTGGTCTTGAAACGGTATTCGACGGCCTCGCCGGTGCTAAGCACTTCATCGAGGGAGACCACATCGAAGACGAACCAGGTGAAGCCTTCGGCCAGGTATCCGTCAACAATCTTTTTCGTGGCCGGCGGAATGACGGGGTTTTGTATCTGAAGGGATACGAGATATTTTCCCACCCAGGCGATGAACCCCTTCGTGCTGAGAACATGTGTGACGGAGATATCGTGCGCCCCGATTTTTTTATGAAAAGTGACTTCTCCCGCGGGGCGGGCGGGAGCTGCGACTCCCCTGCCTGCATGGCGGCCCGCAGCCCCGTAGCGTCTTCCAATTTTACGATTGATAAGGGCGGTGGCCCTTCGGAAGGTCTCCACGTCCCCTTTTTTCACCTTGGGCTCTGTGGGCAGGGGAAGAACTTCGAGGACCTGCGTGGCTTCAGAAGCTCTCATGTCGGTCGAGAGCAGCAGGATCTCCTCCGCGCCGTTCCAGGCGATCATGGCCCGCTGATTGGGTTCGAAAATCGTGACGCCCAGGGTAAGGGGAATAATTCCCCGGTCGGCAAAAAGTTGAGGTGCATAGAGAAGGAGCAACAGGACCACAAGAATACCGACTTTTTTCATGCTGGCCTCCACAAGCCTGTTTGACACGGATGGACACGGATGAATTCGTTACCTTACTTTTCAAAGGACCGAAGCAGGTCTCGCCGTAAGTCACAATGACAGTATGCCGGACAACTTTGCGCCGCACCCTTTCGGGAGAATACTGTACGACTTTCCTTCAATCTTTGCAAGCGTTCACCACAGTTCCTCATGTCCTGTGGGACACCCTAAACCATGAAAAGGCGCATGACCGAACCCGTAGTCTAACCTTGTGGGCGGCCTTTTCGTAGCAGCTTTTCACGTCCCTTCGGGACACCCTGAAACCATGAAAAGCTGTACCTGTAGGAGCGCGCCTTGCGCGCGATGAACTTTTCGGAACAGAACTTTTCGAGACAGAGGCGGGGCATAGTCCGGGCATTAAGAGGACACAAAGGTGGATTTAAATACTATAACAGAGCGGATCATTGGGGCGGCGATTGCCATTCATCGCGAACTGGGCCCGGGGCTCCTTGAATCAACCTACGAGGCATGTCTTGCATACGGGGTGGAAACTCGGCCTGCTAATCAATTTCAATGTGCCGGCATTGAAGGACGGCATACGCCGGAGAATTCCATGACCTTTTCTCCGCTCCGTGTTCTCTTAATGCCCGGACGATGACCCGCCTCTGTGGTGAACGGGTACGCTATTTTAGATGGAGCTGCGGCGGCGCCCGGCGCGGCGCAGGGCAACCGCCGCATGCGCCGGGCGCCCGGCCGCACGCGCTCGCGTGTGCGCGTCCGGCGGAGCCTGGAGATTAAGGGGAAACATTCCCCCGCTCTTTTGCGTTACTACAACTTGAACGCACCTCCGTATCACGCCGGTCGGCGCCAACTCAAAATCCCTACTTTTGTATTGCTACCCGTGGTCATTCCATGGTATGGGAAGGAGACACGATCGGCACTGTTACAGGGGTCGGAAGTCGGTTGCCGGAGCGCCTCGCGGAGCGTCGAGACCGCGCGCGCCGATACATGTCAACCTTGTTTTGACCGTTGCCATAGTGATTGATCGATGCCTGCAGGTCCGGATCGGCACGACAGGATAACAATTGGCATTCCTAAACAATTACAGTAACTTAGAAAGAAGTGTGAAAATATGGATATGAAAAAGACAGTATACAATATAACAAATAGGTTGGGAGGTCTGAGCCTTGCTCTGCCTATGTTTGCGGTCGGGCTTGCTTTCATCATTTTAGGAGTTACTCTTTTTCCGGGGATAGGTATTTTGGTAGGTCTTTTTATATGGTGGATTGCATGGCGTTTTATGCTCAGTAGTTCAGAAAAGAGTCGAATTAAAGAAGCCCTAAAAAGGATCAGAGAAAGACAAGCAACCTCGCCGTCCTCCTCAACATCCAAATACCAGGCACCCACGCCAAAGCCGGATGTGAAAGATGAGAGCGGGACTGAATCTAAAGCTGCATCTGAAGAACAAGAAACCACTCATTAAGAAAAAGCTCAGAGGCATTGAACTGTTGATTTACTTTGAAGGGCAGCTCGAAGCAAAAGGAGAGTAAGTGAAGAAGATCCTGCTAATCACCCTCATTGCGGCGGCATTTTCCATCGCAGGCGGCCTGCCCCCGGCCGCCCGGGCAAAGGTCCCCATCAAGGTGACAGGCGCCGATTCCATGTGGGGCCGAGTTCACAGTCTTGCCATGCTCTATATGAAAGATCATCCGGACGTTAATATAGTCATATCCGGCAATTCACTGCCCGATGAAGGGCTAAAGGCGCTCCTTGCAGGCGAGGCCGATGTGGCGATGGCCTCACGCAAAATTACCGCCCGGGAAAGCGAGGCGGCAAAGGTCAAGGGGCTTCAACTCGACGAACATTTGGTAGGGTACGGCGGGATAGTCATTATAACCGATCAGCAGAACCCGGTAAATGAACTGTCGATAGAACAGGTAAGAAAGATATTCGCTGGCGAGATCGTCAACTGGAAGGATATTGACGGGAAAGATCAAGCCATTACAGTTTTCAAATCGGGCGAGAAGCATCCCGGCACGTTATTGTTTGTGGAAAACGACATCCTCGGCGGAGTTCCCATTGTCGAAAGCGCAATTACACTGCCGGACTTCCCGGTGATAATTAAAAAGGTTCGAGAAACAGCAGGCTCCATAGCTTACACCAGAATGCGGGACCCATTCCCCGGCCCCGCGGCCAGGATCAAGCTCCTGAAGATCAGAAAAGATGAACATTCGCTGCCCGTTAGCCCATCGAGGGCCACGATCGGCGATGGAACCTATCCGCTCAGACGTCCATACTATCTCTATACCGCGGCTACTGCAGGCAAAGACGTTCACAACTTTGTGGATTTTGTAGTAAGCAAAGGATGGGGGGCGCCGAACCTGACTCATGAGTGGTAGTGAAATCTAAGGGCTTGTCCGTAAATAAGCCTCTTAGGGATCGCGCCGGATTTTGAGACTGATTTGGTCGCGAGGATTGAGCAAAACCGCAGGCGTAGCCGGGCTACGTCGAGGATTTTGCGATTGAGGAGCGGCCTAAGCAGGCCAAAAGCCGGATGCGAGCGCAAAGGTTTTATTTACGGACAAGCCCTAAGCCGCAGTTTCCTGTTTTGGTCCGTATTCCATTCAGCCAATACGTGAGAGTTGCCTGCCCCCCCGTTTCTTCTGAACCGGTGAAAGGAAAGGAATCCATGGAGTACAACACGATTGTCTACGAAAAAAAGGAGCCAGTCGGCACGATAACGCTGAACCGCCCAAAGAGCATGAATTCCCTGAGCAGCGAACTTCTCGGGGAACTGGATCATGTCCTGACGGAAATCGATCGGGATGATGAAGTCAAGGTCGTCATCCTGACGGGAGGCGAGAAATATTTTGCTGCGGGCGCCGACATCACGGAGATCGGTCAAATCAAAACCCCCCTGGACGCCCACCGATTTTTGAAAATGGCACAAGCCGTTTTCAACCATATCGAAGACCTCGAGAAACCCGTGATTGCTGCGATTGGCGGTTTCGCCCTGGGGGGAGGTTGTGAGCTCACGCTGGCCTGCGATCTGCGGATTGCGGCCGAGAACGCCACATTCGGCCAGCCGGAAATCAAGATCGGTGTCATTCCGGGCGCCGGAGGGACACAGCGGCTGCCAAGGATCGTGGGTGTCACAAAGGCAAAGGAGATTTTGTACACCGGCGATTTCATCGATGCACAGGAGGCATACCGCATCGGCCTTTTGAACAAGGTTGTCCCGGAAGCCTCATTGATGGAAGAGGCCCGCAAGATGGCGCTCAAGATTGCCAGGCAGCCGGGGGTAGCACTGAAGGCAACGAAGCTTTCCGTGAACGGCGGCCTCAACATGGACATTAGATCCGCGCTGGCTTACGAGGCCCGCTGCTTTGAAATCCTGTTTTCCACCGAGGACCAGAAAGAGGGAATGAGGGCCTTCATCGAGAAGAGAAAGCCGGAATTCAAAGACCGGTGAGGCCGCGGCATAACGATGCCCGGTATCCGGGACGCTGTAAAAAAAGTTCACAAAATGCAACTAATACTAAAGTTGCGTTCAAGAGAGTATTAAAAGCGTTTAAAAACGCGCAAGCGTTCACCACGGAGACGGGGCATAGTCCGGTCAAGGAGAGGGCACAGAGGGAAACGCAGTGGAAGCGGAAAACAGACCATAAAAAGAGCGGGGAAATGATTTTTCACTTTAAAGATCCCCCCCACCCCCGGAGTCGATCCATGGTTTACTCCCGGTTTTCCTCTGTGCCTCTGTGGTGAACGGGTACAAAAACGCTGGGAGCTGCGCCCCATAAGCGCTCAAATAAGCGTGTAAG
Organism: uncultured delta proteobacterium; assembly: GCA_963805125.1. Classification (GTDB taxonomy): domain Bacteria; phylum Desulfobacterota; class Syntrophobacteria; order Syntrophobacterales; family Syntrophobacteraceae; genus SbD1. The sequence continues at coordinate 959,761 of CAWDTD010000009.1, forward strand.
TCATTGAATTTGTCAGATACCTCCGGCCAAGCCGGAGGCCTGAAAAAACCTGGGCCGCTCAAAGCGGCTGTAATACCAAGTTGCGCTCAAAGAGGTAAAACCTCCATTCACAAAATCCCCCCTGCCCCCCTTTAGAAAAGGGGGGTTCCAATCGCCAATTCTTACCCGTATGGGCGCAACTTGGTATAATTCGCGTTCAAGAAGGTACTACATGATCTTAAAAAGCATGTGCAACAGTGCCCCCGCACTCCCCTGGCTGCTACGCGGCTAATTTGGATGGCGCTGCGGTGGTGCCCGGCGCGGGGCTGGGCAACCATCGCATGCGCCGAGCGCTTGGCCTTGCGCGCCTGCGCGCGAGGCCAAAACATGGAGGGGGTTGGGGGGACCAGGGGGAATCATTCCCCCGCTCTTTGCCATTGCTTCAATCTTGGACGCAACTCAGTATAAAACACTCTCTTTCACTCTATCGATCAAATCAATCTCGATAAAAGGCTCCCCTCCTATGAATTCCCATATGACTGATTCTCCAGGAGCTTCATAATCTCGAAGATCCTGTCCGAATCCGATCTGCCGTATCAAATGTTTCCCATCTGCTCCCCGCAGCAGTGTCGATAACGCGGATGCCGCACTTTAGCAGATCGTTTCTGATCCTGTCGGACTCGGCCCAGTTCTTCTCTTTTCGCGCAACCTTGCGATCGTTGATAAGTTTTTCCTCGGCCGGGCTGAGCAGACGAGAACCCGGGTCGAAAAAACCCAGAATCGAGTTGGCTTTGTGGAATATTTCCAGGACCTGCACTTTTTGCGAGCCGCTCACTCCGGTTCGATCGACTATCGGGTTTGCCCGGCGAATGAAGCGGAATATTGCGCCAAGAGCACGTGGAAGGTTCAGGTCGTCGGCGAGCGAATCGAAAAACTGCTGATCGAGAGTGCATATCATCTCGGAGAGCAGGGTGTTTTCGGCAATCGATCCGGCGCCGGAGGCACGCACCTTCGTTATGAATTCGTCAATGCGCCTCAGTCCACGGACCGTAGTGGAGATATTGTCCGAGGTGGCCTGGATCGGCTTTCGATAATGAGTACCAAGGAGCCAGTACCTCACCTCGCGGGCCGAGAATCCCATTTCGAAAAGCTCCCGCACGGGCTTGCTTTCGTCCACCGGGTCGGTCCCCTTGCCCTTCCTTGCCGACCATACACGTTCGGCGATCATCCAGATGTTGGCGAAGGGCTTGCCCGTGAGGGCTTGACCGATTTCTTTGACGTTTTCCAGATGCGGGAAAAGGAAATCCATGCTGCTTACCACTATGTCTATCTGTGGTCCAAGATCGTGGATGGCCGCCGAGGCCGCCGATATGTGCCAGGTCGGAATTACGTTGCCCCAGTCCGTTTTGACGTAGGCGCCCATTTTGAGTTCCGAGAGGGTTGCGCGTTTGAGAAGGGCGAAATCGCCCGGGTTGAGCTTTTCATAGGCGCTGAGGTCAACGGTTTTGCCGGCGCGAACTTTTTTGGGGTCGATCCCGGAGAGTGTCCCGTAGCTGTTGCTCCTGGAGAGGTTGAAATAGACCGAGCGGAGCTTCTCATAGGCGAACTCCCTGGAGATCAGGGCCCTGGTAAACTCGGTTATAGTGTCGAGATGTTCGGTCGTGCGCGGATATCGGTAGGCCCTGTTTATCCCCAGCGAATCCAGGTCGCCGAGAAAGGATTCGAATCGCTGTTGCGTGTAGGGCCCGAGGCACATTCCTGCGGCAATCGAGCTGTTTATGGTGCGGCTGTCGAAATCCGGAATGAGAACGACCTCATCGACCAGGAAATTTTTCGCCTCAAAAAACCTGGACAGCAGGTCGGCAAGCAAGAATCGCCGCGCATCCGAGATCGAAAGCGATTGATCCAGTGGAGGACCGCTCACGCAAATGCGCGCCTTTCCTTCCCTGGCCGGTTTGAATTCCACCTTCCGGCGCTCCAGCAGGTCATAGAACCTGAAGTCCGGCTCAAGCATCGTTGTAAACAGGTTCGTGCTCAGATAGCGATCTCCCCCGTCCGGGAGCACGGCAACCAGCACGCCCTGCTTCATAGCGGAGGCTGTCTGCATCCCGGCGGCCATCGCAGCCCCGGAACTCATACCGGCAAATATCCCCTCTTCCCTGGCCAGTCTTCGGGCAGCCTCGAAAGCGTCCTCGTCCTTGACGTGTATAATCTCGTCCAGAGCGTAGCGGTCGAAAATCCCGGGGACGTAGGATTCTTTCATATTCTTCAGTCCCTGCACCTTGTGTCCCGGAAGAGGCTCGACGGCGACAACCCTGATGGCCGGATTTTTTTCCTTCATTGCCCTCAGAATGCCCATGGCTGTTCCGGTGGTGCCGAGTGTGGCGACGACGGTGCTTACCCTGCCCTCCGTTTGCTCGTAAATCTCCGGTCCGGTCCCAAAATAGTGAGCAGCAGGATTGGCTGGGTTGTTGAACTGGTCGGTAATGAAATAACGGTCGGGGTTTTCCCTCACCAGATTGTAAGCCTCTTCGATCGCCCCGTCCGTGCCCAATGAGCCCGGGGTCAGCAGGAGCTCGGCGCCGAACGCTTTGAGAATTTTCTGCCTCTCCAGGCTGGCAGTCTCCGGCATGGTGAAAAGGACGCGATAGCCCTTGACCGCCGCAACCATCGCCAAGCCTATCCCGGTATTGCCGCTCGTCGCCTCGACGATGATCTTGCCGGCAACGAGCTGCCCATCGCGCTCCGCCGCCTCGATCATCGAAAGGGCCGTCCTGTCTTTTACCGAACCCGCCGGGTTTTTAGCCTCGAATTTTACATAAAATGTGACTGCCGGGTTGGGGTTCATCCGGTTTATGCGGATGAGCGGAGTATTGCCGATGCATTCCAAAACATTGGAAAAAACGTTTTTGCAGTTCACTTTTGCTTCCTGCGCGCCGGTCTGGTTTGGACATAATTTAGCGACTTTTGAACGATAAAGTTCTATTATATAGCTTGTAATTGCGTTTAAAACCAGTTTCTGCCCGCCGGGTTCAATAAATGGCATAATGTGGCACCGACCCGGATAGAATTCAATTTTAACGATGACCAATCAGGACCTTCACAACAGGCTCCTCCTGCTGCTTGAAAACGGCTACACGGTTTTGGCCGAAACTGAGAGGTTCGTCCACCAGATACAGCGCCAATTTCGATTGAGACGAATCGAAGGGGGAGAATCCGGCTGGGACAGCCCGAGGATCTTCACGCTCAACGGCTGGATGGAGAACTTTTGGACGGAGTTGTGGCCGGAGCAACTGCCGGCTTCATCTTTTTTTTTGAGATGGCAATTTCTGAAAGATTGCCTGAATGATGCGCCCCCGCCCGAGCCGCTGGTCACGGACATCGAGCTGATCGACCTGCTGGACGAGAGCTTCGGGCAGTGCCTGAGGTATGCAATGGACCCGGCAGGAGGCCGGGACGTGCGCCGGCTGATCGAATGGAGAGGCCGGGTCTGGCGCTCCTTTGACGACAGGCTCGCGCGGATGGGACTGTTCCACCCTGCGCAGTTGCCCGAAAAAATTGCCCGGCGCCTTGCGGGGCTGGAACCACCGGCAAGTTGGGGCAAAATGGCCTTCGTTGGATTCGAATTTGCGGGCCAGTGGGAGAAACGTCTTCTCGAGGAGCTGCAAACAAAAGCCGGAGCGGTATTTTTCGCCCTGCCTGCGGGTAATGCCGAGCCGGAGCGCCTGGTTTACACAGATCCCGAGCAGGAAATCACCGGGCTTATGGAAAACCTGCTGATATCGGTCAGGGACTATGCGCCTCATGAAGTTGCGGTCGTGCTGTGCGATTCCGAATTTTACAGCCCGGCCATTTCGAACCGGCTCAAGGATATACTCGGAGAGCCCATCAGGGGGGAACGGGCAGCCTACAATCTTTGCCCCGACCGGAACCTCACCGGCGAGGGGCTCTACAACGCTGCACTCCTGCCGATCCGTTGCGCCCTGAACGGTGAGAAGCGCAACGACCTGTTCACTTTCCTGCGCTCCCCATATTATGGGGCGTTCTCCCGGTGGAACCGGCGTATGAGCCTCTGGGACAGGACCTGGCGGGAAAAGGGCATCGAAAGCGGAATCGACTCTTTGCTCGAGGCCGTTGGCGATTCGGCGGAAGAAATCCTGGACGGCGGATGCAGCGGGATCAGGGCCGCGATTGCTCCGTTTCTGGACGAGGGCGCGAAAACGGTTTCAAAGTGGGCGGAGATCCTGGGCCGCATTTGGACTGCGCTTCAGTTTCCGGTGCTCGCCAACGAACTGGACCGGATCTCGTGGGACAACCTGGTTCAAATAATCTCCGAGTTTGAAACAGTGCCGGGACAAACCCGCCTCGACGCGCGTGAATTCTTCGAAATCCTGGCTGCCGCGGCAGGCCGCGCACGGATTCAGAAGAGCGGATCGGATGATGCCGGAATCCAGGTCCTTAGCGCGCTCGATGCTCGAGGGCTGTCTTTCCGCAAGATATTCGTTCCCGGCCTGGTTTCAGGGTCTTTGCCGCAGCCCGTGAGATCGCTCCCGCTGCTAAGCTCTTCGGAGCGCCTGAAGGCGCCCGGCGGGACTATCGAGAGCCAATTCGCCTTCGCACGCGGCCTTTATGCGAATTTGCTCGCCGCAGCTCCTCAAATTGTCCTTAGCCGTCCTGCAATTGCAAAAGACGGTGAAATCCGCATCAAGTCGCCATTCTGGACAGAAGAGGGCGAAAAGAAGATCGATACCGTAATAGCCTGGAAGCACAGACTTCCTGCGATGCAGCGGGCGCGGTGGGTGCGCCAGAGTATTTCGAAAATCGCAGCTTCGGGTTCAGTCGAGAGCGCCAAGGTTTTTGGCAGGCCCGACCGGTCCCAATTCCAAACACAGCCGCTCCCGATCGCCAATCCGATTTCGGTCAGCGAGCTGCGCTCGGCTCTGCTCTGCCCGGCCCTCTATTTTTTCCGCCATGTTCTGGGCCTGGAGGAGCTTGCCGAATTCGAGCCTGGAATCCCGCCACTGGAACGGGGTCGGAACATCCATTCGATCCTGGCTTCTTTCGTTTTACGCGCAAGAGAAAAACTCGGAGAATCCGACCCGGGATTCGAAGCTTTGGCAGATCTTTTGAGAAAAACCATAACCGGCGCCATCGGACCTCGCCTGTCTCAAGCAGTCTGGCAAGTCGAACTCGAGCGGCTGACAGGCAAGCCCGGTCAGCCCGGCCTTTTGTTGAAATGGCTCGATGCGGAACGGGAGAGGATGCTTGACGGCTGGTCGTGGACAGCGGTCGAGCGGCCGTTCGAAGGCATGGAAATAGACGGGTGCGAGGCCGGCCTCAAGGGGCGGCTCGACAGAATCGATTCACACCCGCAACGAGGCCTGATCTGCTGGGATTACAAAAGCGGCAGGCTTCCCCGCAGGACCGAGGTAATCGATGAGAACAATCAACCTCAACTGGTTGCGTATCTGCTTGCGCTATCAAAGGGAAGCGTCACCGGGGCGCCGGAAGCCAATGACAGGTGCGGGGCGGGCTTCATCGAACTTGGATCGGCGGGAAACATAAAACACCAGGTCATGTTCGACCCCGGCGAGGAACAGGGCCCGTTTCTCAAAGAGTGGGAAAAAGGAGTCGGCGCCGCGCTGAATTCCATCTTTGCCGGAGACATATCACCACTGTGGCTCAAAGAAGGCCGGGCCTGCGAAGACAATTGCGAATACGAGGGCATTTGCGGGTCTCGCTGCTGAAAAACTATTACGAGGAGGACCCAAATGAATAGAATGCCGGCGATTGCCCTTTTTGCAGCCACCTTTTTGCTGACAACGGGCCTCTGGTCGATGGCGGCTGCCATGCAGCTTTCATCACCTGCTTTCAAGGATGGGGGCGCCATTGAGAGCCGTTATGCGCGACCTGCCGCAGGAGGGCGCAATGTTTCCGTTCCCCTGAAATGGACCGGCGCGCCCGAAGGGACGAAATCATTCGCACTCTGCATCGTGGACCAGCACCCGGTTGCGAGAAAATGGGCGCACTGGATGGTGATAAATATCCCACCGGAGGTATCCTCTTTTCCCGAGGGCGCTTCAGGTAAGAATATGCCGGCCGGCGCGATCGAGATCGACAATTCATTCGGCGAGGCGGGATACGGCGGACCTCAGCCTCCAAGAGGCACGGGCCCGCACCCGTATGTCATAACCATCTACGCCCTGAAAGAGACCAGGCTCGAGCTTAAACCCAATGCAACCCTGGCCGACTTCCGGAACGCAATAAAGGGAAAGACGCTCGATGAGGCCTCAATTACCGGTCTTTTCGAGCAATAGAATTGCACTAGAGCAGTTTTTCTATCGAACTCAACAGCTTGTCCCAGCTCAGGGGTTTTGCCAGTATCAGATCCACGCCCCGGCTGGCAAGCTCCGCGTCTTCATATTGCGCGCCCCAGCCGGTTATCATTACTACCGGCAAGTTGGGATTTTTTTCCTTGGCGCGCTTGGCTATTTCCCAGCCGCTTATCACCGGCATTCCGAGGTCGGTCAAAACCAAATCGAAATCGCTCGAAGCTATGATGTCCAGTGCCTTTTCGCCATCGCCCACCGCCACAACCCGGTGTCCTTTGAGCCGCAGCATATCCCGGAGCAGGTTCAGGATCTCGGGGTCGTCTTCGACCAGCAGCAAGCGATAGGAACTTGACCCTTCGTCGGGTTTGGAGACGTGCTGCACCTTTGCGGCTTCAGCCTTGGTGAGCTTGACGGTGAAAGTGGTGCCCCTGCCGGGCTTGCTCTTTACCTGGATGTCGCCTCCATAGCGGCTGATGAGGCTCCATGAGACGCTCAGCCCAAGGCCGGAGTTTCCAATTCCCTTCGTAGTAAAAAAGGGATCGAATATCCTTTCGGCAACATCCTTGCTCATGCCGATTCCAGTGTCGCTGATCTCGAGGAAAACCTGCTCGCCCTGGCAGAACGACCGGAAGGTGATAATACCCCCCTGGGGCATCGCGTCGATAGAATTGAGAAGAACATTGGTGAGCACTTCCCTCAGGTCTGACATATTGATTGCGGCAACGCACTTCGGCAAAAGATCCATCCTTATTTCTATCGTGCGTCCGGACCTTTCCATGAGGTTTTTCCAGCGAGGCCGGGTGAGTTCGACAACATCTTTGATCGCTTCTTCAATGTCGGCGATGGATGCGACCGCTTTGGGGTCGCGTTCCCGCTCGGTGAACCTCTGAAGCCGCCTGACGGTATTCGAGCCGTCATAGACCGCTTTTTCCATGTTCTGAAGCCTTCGCCGGATTTCTTCGTCTTCGATTTGCGGCAGAATGAGCTGAATGTGTCCGAGAATCGCCATCAGAAGATTGTTGAAATCATGCGAAACGCCTCCAGCCATCGTGCCAAGCGCCGCGAGCTTTTCGGACTGGATAATTTTGTCTGAAAAGGCTTTTTTCCTGGTTATGTCCTCTATGACGAGAAGGTAGCCGACCCACCTGCCCGATTCGACCAGCCGGACGAGATTGACATCGGCCAGATAAGTCTCACCGGTTGAGTTCATCAGGTTCACATCTGTTTTCTCCACCTGCTCTGCATCGGATGCCGAAACCCTTCCGAGGAGCTTTTCGAAACTGAGCGGATCCTGGAAAAGCACAGCGGGTGATCGGCCTACAAGTTCGGAAAGCTTTTCACCCTGTATCCTTTCGATACTCCGGTTGGTTCGCACGACTCTGCCTTCCGTATCGAGAATGCAAATGCCCTGGGGCATGAAATCGAGGACGAGGTCGGAAACGTGGTTGTCCGGAAAATTTTGCGTTACCGACCCGGCAGTTTCGCCTTCGGCCCCGTCGGGGCTAATGAGCTGGCCGACGCCTCTTGCGCCTTGCAGCCCAACTATGAGGTAGCCGATTATACTGCCGATCATCTCCCAGGTTCGCCTGAGCTGGGGAGAGAACTCCTGGGGATGATAGGCGCTGAGGTTAAGCACGCCCAAATGAAGGATTGGAAGACAGGCAAGCGAAATCGGCGTTACGACCGCGCCTTGAAGCTCCGGGATTGGCTGCTCGGCAGTGTTTCCAATGAAAACGGCCTCCCTCGACGCGAATACCTGGCCCGAAATGTTCTGACCCGATCCAAAGCGCAGATTTTGCCTGTAGCGGTGCGAGGCCACCTGGAGCTGATCATCCAGGCCGAATGCGGCCACCAGCGAAAGCTTACCGGTATCCTGATTCCAGAAAAGAATCGAACAGTTCTCGAACCCGGTTTCCTCTATCAAGATCCGCACGAAATGCCGGCATGCGGTGCTTGTTTCCTGGTCCAGGGAAACTGCTTCCGCAAAGCGTTGGATAACGGCCAGAAACCAGTTCATGTCATCCCTCTGGTTCCTTGCACCAAGCAGGCCCATTTTCATCATTTCATCAACCAGGTGTTCCATCCTCTTCCCTCTTCATTCATCTTCGCAAATTGCTCTTCTCGACAAGTCAATGTTGCGCCGCAATGCGGGGACGCTACCCCGGTTGCTCGCCCAGCAGGCTCCACAACTGGTCAACTTCAGGCCACATCGCCTCCACTTTCTCCCGGTATTGCTCCCACTCATCCTCGGAAATATAGAGGTCCCGGCATTGGGATAGAGTTTTCTCTTCTTCGGCCAGTTCGGGATACTCACGGGAATGGCTGAGAATATTGACCAGATGTATCAGTTTGACCTCCGTCTTGAAAGACCCGGCATTTTCAGGACAATGATGGAATTCAATCACCGCCTTGAATTCTTCGGGCAAAGCCCATCGGCACGCGAGGTACTTGCCAAGCTGACTGTGTTGGAGGCCATACTGCACTTCGACGTACCAGGGGGGAATATTCATTTTTGCAGCGGTTCCAAAAATAGCGTTGAAGTGCTCGGTGAAGTGCGCCGCCATCACTATCCAGCCCAGATCGTGAATGAGGCCTAGCACGGCCGCCTGGTCCCCATTCATCCAGGGCCGTTTCCTGGTCATCTCGGCGGCAATCCTGGAACAGGCGAACGAATGCTTCCAAAGCTTTTGTCGGTGTTCCGCACTAATGGCAAGCTGGTTGGAAACCAGACTCATGAGCAAGGTGCAAATGCAGATCGATTTTACCTGGTCAGCCCCTATGACCGTTATCGCTTTTTTAAGTGTTGTTACCTTCTTGCGATATCCATAATAGGTCGAATTAGCAATCATGATGATCTTGGCCGCGAGGGACGGATCGTAAAAGATAATGCTTTCGAGCTCTCCAGGGGTATCGATCTCTGAGTGAATTATTTCGATCAGCCGCTTCAGAGCCTGAGGCAAAGCGGGAAGCTCTGTGATTCGTGAAACCTGGTAGCGGATTTCTTTCTCATCTAACGGATTGATGGACATCTTCCCGCATCCTTCGCTCAAACCGAAATCAGTTCACGGGCATATTCGGTCTAGATTGAACTTATAACACGAACGGACTATCCCTGTAACCAGGAATAATAACCTGTCTTGCACGGCTATAGTTTTCTTATACTATCTCAATTTATCTCAAATAGACAGAAATGTCTGCGCATAAATAAAACAAACCGCGCAGCGGCACCATTGTCCGTCAGACAAACTAACGGCATCCACGACAAAAGAGTTAAGGTTTTTTATGATTGGTTCCCGGGATTATGAAACTGCCTTCGCGTTCACCCGGCGGCTAGTACTTACTTGCGTAAATGCGCGTACCGTTTACAGGGACACTCAAATTTCGTCATTCCGGCATGTCTTAAGCCGGAATCCAGGCCTCTTGCCATCTCAGGAAAACCTCTGGACCCCGGCTCAGAAACTCTGCCGGGGTGACGAACGCGAATTTGTTACGCTCACTTTTGCAATCAAGTACTAGTGATTCGAACAGCGTGAGATTATATCTTGGGCCACCCCTCCGGCGGGCGACTCACGGAAAATTGGAAATAGACATGTCTTTCTATCTTTTGTTTTTCCCCTTTATTGAGTATATAATTCCATAGAGTTGACCCCTGCCCCGTGACGTTTGGCCGGGGAGGGGCGCAAGGCCGATATTAACTTGGAGGTATCATGGAAGATAGGTTTATTCTGGAAAAAGAAAATGTCGTGCTGGATAAGCAAACCGGCCTTATGTGGCAGCGAGGCGCTTCCACCGACAGGATCGTCTGGAAACAGGGTTTCGAATATATCGAAAAGCTCAATGCTGAGGGTTTCGCGGGGTACAATGATTGGCGCTACCCCACCAAGGAGGAATTGGCAAGCCTCATTCTGCCCGAAGACAACCGAATCAGCGGCCTCTACATCGATCCGGCATTTGGGAAACAGCGCAATTGCTGGTCATCTACACAGTGCGGGGGCCATGGACATCAGGCATGTTATGCCGATTTTTATTACGGCGATATGTATCTGGTAGAGGAAAATTACGCCAACCTTTTCGTGCGTGCAGTTCGCACCCGGAACAGCGATTGATTTTCGAGGCCTCCAATAAGGATATGATTTTTCTTTCCGGCCCGGAGACTGACTGGTTTTCGGGTCCAAAAATCGGAGGTGTGCCCGAATAATTTCTTGCTTCCCACCCCGGAGATGTGGTAAAAGCACCAACTGAGAGGATTGGGGTTCGAAGTCTGAACCTTGCTGCTACTGTAGGAATTGCTCTTTTTGAAGCTTTGCGACAGTTGAATCACTGAAGAATTTACTTTGTGCCGGCTCTAGCTCCGGCGCCGGCAAGACCCGGCGCCAGCGGTTTCTGAACCTGTTTCTCCACCTCGTTTTCGATTGGAACCTCCATGCTGCGAACTGACGAAATCAAGTCCAGTCTCTATGAGCTTTACCCTGAGATTCAAATGTTGGGACTTCACCCGGTTGTGCTCCAGAAAGGCAAGCGCTACTGAATTCTGCTTTTCGAAAGCATGGACTGCTTGAAGCACGCTCCTCCCCTTAGTTCCTGTGTCGTTGCTCAGACCGATCAGAGCGATTCCTGCCATTTCAATCCCACATGGGAGCCTCTGGTGCGCCGCGCGTTATCGGTGGCCCGGAGCAAGATGAGCGGCCCCGTCTTCAAAGTCGCCCGGGAGAGGTTTTCGACCCGGATTTAAGGAGCTTGCTCACATGGCAATTATCGAATGGAAGGGCGCCAAATGGGAGTCATACTACAGTAGCCTCTCCATTGCGGAGTTGCTCACCGTCTTGAAGGGCTTCGGACAAATGGAGGTTATCCGTTTCGAGGTTCCAGGGCGATTCAAGGGTGAGTTGAGCCTCTGCCTGACCGACGACGGGAGCAAGGAAATTACGCTCTATCACCTGGAAGTTTGCGGCCAGAGGCGCGCCGGAGTGGGGAGGCAAGCTCTCAGGTGGCTAAGAGAGATATTCAAGGGAGCTATATTTCTTGAATTTCCCGATTCGCCCGACCCTGCGATCGGCTTTCATCCCACAATGCCGTTCTGGTTTCATATGTACCGGGAGGGATTGATTGACGCCCTTGATTGTGAAAACTTTTACTTGGGGCCCCAGGCAACCAGCGAAGAGATAGAACAGGCGCGCAACCTTATCGAGTCAGTGCTTGGCGACAGGCTGGAAGTTTCCTGAAGATCAAGCCCATATCGAGGCCTCCCGTGCCGCACCCAACGCGCGTGATAGACGACGCGAGGCCGGCCCGCCCGCGTTCCGCGAGATACAACGTTCAAGGGAGGCCCTGTAAAGGCCGGTGTTTTTTTAACCGGCCTGCGCCGCGCGAAGCGGCTGTCGGCCCCGTGTGCTGCGCGGGATGAGCAGCGCGCCGCTTCACCCGCTATTATCTCACCGTTTGTAACGGCGCGCAAACCGTCTCGCATGGTTGCGCCGTCGCGCTCCGCGCCGCTGCATTTTTGAAGTGGAACACTTTTTGCGCAGTCCCGTTTCAGGACGGGACCCCCCCACGTCTTTACGAGCGGCATATGGTAAGGGCCTGTGGACTCGCAGGCATACTTGAAAGGGTCAGGCCCTATCCCCTGCCCGGCCGGCCAGTGTAGCGCCCGTTCCTTTCAGTCCGGCAGGCCACCGTGGGACGCAACGCATTTGTCCCTGCAGCGGCGGAAGTTACGATACAACAGCTTGACCCGGTTAATTCAAATTGCCAAAAAAACATCCTGACAAACCCAGCGAACTCCAAAACTTGGATTCCGGCTCAAAAACGCCGCCGGAATGACGACTCGACTCCCGCAAATGTCAAACTTCGGGAGCCGCCCGGCAGAGCCGGGGGGTTTACCCGTGATTAATTAGTTCTAAATCCACCTCGCCGGTGGAGTTGAACGATTCTCGCAAACGTGCCATGTGCGCTTGATGCGTTGGTCGTATGTCCACCACGGCCCTGCCTCGATTTCCAACGTCAAGCGTCAATGGAGTCGTTCGGGCTCTATTTACGGCACTCTATAGCTCATGTTTTACATGCCGCGCAATCTACCGGTAAAAAAAATTCAAAAATACTTTTGGGTTGTGTATAAGTCTATCTTACGATGAGATGGAAAACACAGATGCAAAGCAATCCCTTTTCCGAAAGGCTCGAGCGTTTTCGCGGCGTCATGCTGGAGATGGAACTTGACACTTTTCTCGTGGCGGTCCCGGAAAACCGCTATTACCTCAGCGGGTTTGAAGCCGAGGACCTTCTGTTGACCGAAAGTTCCGGTTGCCTGCTGATAACTCAAAGGGCGCAGCACCTGCTGACCGACCCACGATATGAAGAGGCCGCCAAAGAGGAAGCCCCGGATTTCGAGCTCGCGATTTATTCCACAGGGCTCAAGCAGATTCTACCCGGTCTGTTCTCGGAGCTGAAATGCGAAAGGCTGGGAGTGGAGAAGCACTTCCTTACCGTCAAAAGGTTCGAGGAGGTGGAGGAAGCTCTGTCCGAAGTCCGGCCCTCTGCGAAAGTTATCGCTGCTGAAGACATGGTTGAGCGACTCCGGATAATAAAAGACGATGCAGAGATCGAGAAAATCCGAAAATCGATCCGGCTGAGCGAAAAGGCGCTGCAAACGGCATGGAACGCTCTGGCCCCCGGCAAGACCGAAAAAGAAACGGCCTGGCTGATTGAAAAGACGATCCGTGAAGGCGGAGCCCAGGCGGTCTCGTTTCCGCCTATTGTGGCCTCCGGCTCAAACGCGGCTCTTCCGCATGCGGTTCCCACCGGCCGGAGAATCGGCCCAGGTGAAACGGTAATCCTCGACCTCGGTTCCAAACTGGACGGCTACTGCTCTGATATGACCCGGACGTGGGTTTGCGGCGACCCGGACCCCAAAGTGATGGAGATATACAAAACGGTCCGTCAGGCTCAGCTTGCGGCGCAGGATAAAATCCGTGCGGGAATCGATTCGGTTGCGGTCGATTCAGCGGCTCGAGACCTCATCAGGGACGCCGGATACGGCGACGGTTTCGGCCACGGACTGGGACACGGGGTCGGGCTCGCCGTTCACGAAAAGCCCGCTCTAAGAAAAGTGGACCCCACTGTGCTCGAAGAGAATATGGTCGTTACCGTAGAACCGGGAATCTACCTGCCCGGATTTGGAGGAGTGCGGCTCGAAAACATGGTTCGGGTGACAAAAACCGGCTGTGAGCTTCTCACCAGGGAAGAGCTGTTCTACAACTGGTAAGCCGGCTCCAGCAATTCAAAACGTATCGAACGAACCGTTCCTGAGGGAAAGGATAATGCGATTAGTCTTTTCCTCCACTTCGGGGATCATCTCGACGAGCGCCTTAAGAGAGGTCAAGACTTTTCTGGTCTGCTGTTTGTGTGGAATCTCCAGTTCAGGATGGCCGAGGAAATTAAGAATCTGATCGAGCATGGCGAGCTTGTCCACGGTAAAATCGATGTAGGCAAGCTTGGGCCACATCGACCTGATATCATCGGGCAGATGTTTGATCCTTGCCGCCAGTTCTTCATTTGTCCCAAGCCACATCGCACTTTTAAGGCGGCTTAGAAGCGACTGGATCTCTTCGCGGCTTTCCTCCCATGCGTTGCTTTCAGCCATCAGTTTGCGCCATTTGGGCGTGATTTTGTTGTCCACCCATTTTTCGCCAAGGCCGGGCATGAGCGGCAGGCGGGCAAGTTCGGCCTGTTCGGCAATGAGCTTTTCGCAAAGACGACCGAGCCTGCTTGAACCGTCGTCCACGGGAAGGTTCGATTCGATCAGCCGGTTCAGCTTGTCCAATATGACGCTCTTGCTCTCGATCTCGGGGCACGCCAGGGCGATCTGGGATTCCCACTGCTCCCTCAGAAAACTGATCTCGGCATTTATCGCCGAAAAGATGAACCCAAGCTTAATGAGAGTATTTCTAAGCTCGTGGGCCAAAATATTGCAGCTCTGGAGGCGCTGGCGCGCAAGCTCCTGCTGCGCTTCGGAAAGAGTTCCCCGGATGTGGAGTGAAAGCAGTTGAGTGCCAAGAGTGCGAGAAAGCTTCTTGATGACCTTTGTGGAATAATCCCCTCTCTTTATGAGGGCTTTTTTGAAGTGAATCTTTACTACGGCGACAACTGAATTTTCACAGTCTTTCCAGATCGAACGTCCCTGACAGTCGACGGGGAATTCAAGATCCTCGGGCTGCTCCCCGTAGAGATAAGACATGTTTATCAGGACGGGTTCCATGTGATGATAGTCTTCGGCTTCGTTGGCGAGCTGTTTTCGCACACTGCGGGAATCCCCCAGAGGGTCGTCCGAAGTCCAGCTCTTGCCCTTCTCAACGCACCAGGCCATGGCCTCCAGTGGTCGTCCGGGCTTGTCTTTGTAGTCTTCCCAGGGTTTTCCGGGATAATTGTAATCGGAATATTCATTGCGACCCCATAAGATTTCGCCGGAAGCTTCGTCACGAACGCCGGATGTGACGCGAACCGCGCGCAACTCGGGCATGGGGCCGATTCTGTAAATTGTTCCCTTCATCGCGTCGCGCAGACAAAGGAGAATCGTCTCAATCATATCCTTGCAGGTTTGCCCAAGGATATCATCGTTTATGATCATTCTGCGCCCCCACTTAAAACTCTCTCCCTGAACAAGAGCTTCTATACCGAAACCAGCATGCGGTCAACAGCCTTTTTGTGAGCCAGTTTCAGTTCGGAACGGCTCTTTGCTCACCCATGGCTTCAACCGGGCGTAAGAGTGCGGAGCAAAGCGCTCCGGGAACAAACCGCAAGAAGTTATACCCCGCCCGGGTAGTCAGTGCGTAACAATATCCCTTGTTTGCGCAGAAGGCAAGCCAACCGACTGAAGACGGAGGACGGAGGACGGAGGACGGATGTTTGTTCCGATACCCGATATCTGATATCTGATACCCGATAACTGATACCCGATATCCGTAAGAGCAGTGGACAGTGAGTGTCGGTTTGCCATAAACTCGGCAAAAGCGTAAAATCCCCCGTATTCGACTACATTGCACCGAGGGAGGGAAGCGTATGCGATTTGGCAGAAGCGTTTCATCTTTGGCGCTGGCGTTGGTTGTCCTGTTCCATTGGACCTTGACGGCGGCCGCGGGTTCTCAGAAACAAAGCAGCAGCCCGAGAATACTCTGGGCTTTTGGAGCAATCCGCGCCTCCTCCAGCCCTCCCAAGGCCGAGCCGGTAACCACAGGAATGGTTCTTTTGTCCGGGGATAAGCTCAAAATGATGATCCGGATGAGGAAAAAATGCTTTGTCTACCTGATCCACAGGGACTCGCAGGGGGATTTTGCCCTGCTTTTCCCCTACAGTCTCAAGCAGTTCGATACGGACTACCAGATTGCCCGTAATTATTACGCGCCCAAGGGAGAAGGCTGGTTCCAGCTTGACAGCAGAACCGGCAATGAGACCTTCTACCTGATCGCCTCAGACCAGCGTCTGCTCGATATCGAATATACATACGAGAATTATGCCTCTTCGAAAGAGTCCAGGAAGCGGGACCTGGCCGCACAGATGCTCGCCGAACTAGACAAGGTCACCAAAGGACACATGGCTTCATCGGCAGGGGTTGAAAAGCCGGCCGAGGCAAGCGGCCCTTTGCTGCGGGGGTTCGAAAGGGCGGCCGGCGCAGACCCGACCGGCATAGCCGGACTGGCCAGGGGAATTTCATTCGACAACATTTACTCGGAAACATACATCGTCGACCACAGGTAGGACCCGTTCACAGGAGTTTCCCGCCAAGTTCGGCCACCTTCGAACGTTCCCCTTTGATCAGAACGACGTGTCCGGAAATATCCTCGTTCTTGATCCTTTCGACCAGGTAGGTCAATCCATTGCTGCTGGCGTCGAGGTAAGGGTGGTCGATCTGCTCGGGGTCCCCCGTAAGGACTATTTTCGTATCCTCGCCAACCCGGGTGATGAGCGTCTTGATCATATGGGGAGACAGATTCTGAGCTTCATCGCAGATTATGAACTGCCGCGGGATGCTTCGCCCCCGGATGTAGGTGAGGGCCTCCAGATCGAGCATTCCTTTGCGGATAAGGTCCTGCAGCACTTCGAAAGGCTCCGAGCAGTTTCTGAAAAGCAATTCGAGATTGTCATAGATCGGCTGCATCCAGGGCCGGAGTTTCTCCTCCTTGGTCCCCGGCAAAAACCCGATATCATCCCCCATGGGAATGACCGGACGAGTTATCAGAAGCCTGCTGTATGCGTTTTCCTCGAGCACTTTTTCAAGCCCCACCGCCAGGGCCAGCAGGGTTTTCCCCGTCCCTGCCCGGCCAACCAGGGTGACAACCTTTACCTGATCGTTCAGGAGAAGTTCGAACGCAAATTTTTGTTCCTTGTTCAGCGCCCTTACCCCCCAGCAACTCGCCTCACCATAGATCAAGGGCAGGAGAGATCCCTGATAATAACGCGCAAGCGCCGACTGGGAAGGATTGTCGCTGGACTTCAAAAGGATGAACTGATTGGGAAGAGCGTTATGGGAGTTGTGGTTCAGCCTGCCTTCCTTATAGAACCTGTCGAGTTCCCGGGCTGACAAATATATTTCGCCAACGCCGGAGTAGAGCCGTTCGTAGTCGACCTTGTCATTGTAAAAATCCTCGGCCCGTATGCCAAGCACGTCGGCCTTGATCCTAAGGTTCAGGTCCTTTGTTACAAGAGTGACCGGCTCTTGTCCGGAAACGCTCAGATTGTACGCAATGGCAAGAATCCGGTTGTCATGTTTTTCCGGGTCCAGTCCCTGCGGGAATTCCACCACGCCTGAATGATTGAGTTCGATAGTGAGCCGGCCACCCCGGGGCAGGTCCACGCCCTCGGACAGCCTGCTCGATTCCCGTAGCGCGTCCAGTTCCCTTGAAACGACCCGGGCGTTTCTGCCTATTTCGTCCTGTCTTCTTTTCTGATTGTCTATTTCTTCAATTACAGCAAAAGGAATTACCACGTTGTTGTCTTCGAACGCGAAAAGGGCGTCCGGGTTGTGCAGCAAAACATTTGTATCGATCACATAGGTTTTACGCATCAGAGCTCTCCGAAAGCTTTCCCGGGACACCCAGGGCTCGATTTCAAACCCGATCCGGGGCGTGATCGAGCCTCACCGGCAGGTTCAAATCAAAAAGCCGGTGGAAGGTGAAACATCTTTGCAGTATGTAAACTTTTTTGGGGTAAAAATGGAAGGAGAATTAAACGAACTTGAGCCTTGAAAAATCTCTGCAACCATATCGTAACATTTCTTATTGTTCAATGTGGATGATGGGAGGGCAACTCAGCGGAAATCATACCTGAGATTATCCCCCGGTCTCATTTCATAGCATTGCGGAACCGCAACCGGCGCCCCCGACGCCAGCAGTTCGCTCACCGTCACGAAATCGAATCCCGCCTCTCTAAGCCTTGGCACAAACATGGGCAGGGATTCCGCAGTGCCGTGTCCCCGGCCGTTCGCGTGGAAAACCACTATTGACCCGGACCTCACGCTCGTGAGCACGGTCCTGGCTATAGCGGCCGCCGAGCGTCCTTTTGCAGGATCTGCTGAAACAACGTCCCATTGAACCGCCGGGAGTCCCAAATCCTGAAGCATTTTCAGCGCATCATGGTTACAGGCGCCGAAGGGGAAACGGAACAGGCGGGGGACCATTGGAATTTTTTTCGTCTCTGCTTCTCCAGTTGCGTGAAAACATGGTCTTTTCTGCAGTTGCTCCCAAAGCAGCTCATATTGAGCCTGGGTCCAGAGCACCTGGTCCTGTGCCTCCCTTTTGCCCAGTGTGCGAAAGTTTTTGTGATCCCAACCATGATTGCCGATTTCGAAAAGCGGGTCCGCCATGAGCTGCATGGTCTTTTCCGGGTGGGAGCGCATCCACTTGCCGCCGGCAAAAAAAGTGGCCTTGATCTTCCGGGACCTGAGGTAGTTCACTATACCCGGGTCATAGCCGCCGGTCCAATTTTCGACTTCACACAGATCGAAGGTCAATGCAATGAGTTTGAGGTTTTCGGGCAGTTTAACGGAGCGTATCGAATTCGCCATGTCGGGCGGCAGCGGGGGAGCGATCTCGCCGGGCCGAAGCCTCGATGGCGGAATATTCCTCAAAGCGGCGGGAGTGGGAACCGTCCTTTTATCGGCGGCACTCCCCTCGAGGGCGGCCTGCGACCAGCAGCACCGGGAAGGGGCCCCCGGCCGGCTCACCGTTGCCGATTGCTCCGCGCAGGCAGGGCGGCTATTTGACGCATCGGCCAAAAGCCACGCAAAAACAAGCACGAAAAAAACGACAACACCCGGAGACAGTTCAATAAAGTTCACGCGCCGGGACATCATCGGTCCACAAGGGGCCATTGCGCACCGATGAAGGTCCCCCTGTCCTCACCGGACTCAATTTGAATCGAGCCCCCGGAGAGTTCGGCCCTTCTTTTCATGCTCATCAGCCCCAGCCCGCAGTTTGTGCACCAGGGGGACATAGCGACAGAAACGTCAAACCCGGTCCCGTTGTCCCCGATGCCCAGCTTGAGGTATCCGTTTTCTGCGACCAGCGAAAGCCGGGTGTGAAGAGCTTTGCTGTGGGCCGCCACATTTCTGAAAGCGTCCTGAACTATTCGAAAAATCACCAGCTTCAATCCCTCGGATATCTCCTGCTCCGCTACCTCGAATTCCGATTCCAACATGATATCGGGGTGGTCCTTTTGAAATTCTCTGCAATACCACCTCAGCGTCGCCAGTATTCCCAGGTCGTCCAGAACCGTGGGCATCAGTTCCGTGTACATGTTGCGGACCCGCTCGATAGCGGCCTGAATATCCGGTATAAGGGCTTCGAGGTGCGGGGCGCAGCTTTCGCCGGGGTCCATCCGCACCAAAGCGCTTTCAATGTGAAACTTGATGGCCGTAAGGAGTTGGCTGAGGTCGTCGTGCAACTCGGCAGCCACCATTCTTCGCTCACTTTCCTGCACTTTGAGCAATGCGGATGAGAGGTGCTTGAGCTGTGTTTCCGACTCCAGCAGTGCGTTTTTGGACTTCTTTCGATCCATTGAGTAACGGATTGCTCTTTCGAGAAGGTGTCCACTGAGTTGGTCCTTGACCAGATAATCCGCCGCCCCGTATTCCATCGCTTTCAGATCGACGAGGTAATCTCCACGGCCTGTCAGGACGATTATCGGCGGGGTCTCCCGGGATTGCACCACCCCGCTGAGAATCTCGAGCCCGGTCTTCGACCCCAGGTGATAGTCCAGAAGGCATGCGTCGTAGATTCTCTTTTCGATTTCCTTGAGGCCCTCTTCATATGTCCGGACCCAGGTAAGCCTGTATTGCGCGGAAACCACTTCGGCCAGAAGACGGGCAAGCAGGATGTAGTCGTCCTCGTCGTCTTCGATTAAAAGCAGTCTGATATAGCCAGGGCCGCCCTCATCCATTTCAACTTTTCCTTTTCAGGTACATACGTATGGATTCAAAGGAGCCTTCCGGAGCCGCGATGAGGTGTTCCTCTATATGCTGTCCGCTCAGATAGTCGCTCAGATGAAACTCCCGGCCGTCCAGGCGGTGTATCCTGCCGCCCGCAGCCATCAGGATAATCTGGGCCGCCGCAAGATCGCGATAGGAGACATTTGCCAGAAGCGCCCCTTCGGCCCGCCCCCTGGCTACGTAAATCATGTGCGCGGCGGTCGACCCCAGGTTCCTGATTTTGCCCGGAAAAATGGACTCGTATTGATTATGGAACCGGGAGTAGGTCAGCAGCACGCTTTCGTTGCTGATCCCACCGGTGTCCGGAATTCTTATTTCCCGTTCGCCCCAATAGGCTTTCTGCCCGACGACTGCGTAGAAAAGCTCACCGGTTACGGGCATGAAGGTCACCCCGAAGACCGGCCAGAAATTTTCGAGAAGCGCAAGCGATATGCCCCATATTGGAATGCCCGCCTGAAAGTTGGCTACTCCGTCAAGCGGATCGTATATCCAGAGATACCTTTTTTCCCCGTGGACGTAGTCTTCATCAGGAAGCGGGTCCCCGAAGACCCCATGGCCGGGGAAAATGGAATTGAGCCGATCCCTGAAAAAGTTCACCAGCGCAAGCTCGGCCGAGGTTACAAGCTCTTCATCGAACTTGACCCCCGGATTGCCCTTCCCGTATAGCCCCAGAGCTTTATCGCCCGCGCTCGCAACCACATCTTTGGCAAAACCGAGCAACTCTTCGATCCCGGGATTTTCTTCCCGAAACGCCATTTGCGCCTCCTCGTCCCAACATAAGTATGGGTATTGGCAGTGCATGTTCAAACAAGTGTTGACTCCTTTTCCAAATCATTAGCAAAATACGCGGAACTTTGCATTATTTCTTTACGCGCATCCCGGCAGGAGGTCAAAGGCTTTGAGTTCACCCGTAATCACGCTTCTTAGCGATTTCGGACTTCAGGACGGATATGTAGCCAGCATGAAAGGGGTCATCCTCAAGATTTGTCCCGACGCGAAGCTGGTGGACATATCTCATCTGATCGCCCCTCACAGTGTTCGGTCCGGGGCTTTTGTTCTCTACGCTTCCTACGAATATTTCCCGCATGGGACCGTACATCTCGCGGTGGTGGACCCCGGGGTCGGGACCGAGCGGGGCGCCATCGCCATTCGGACCAGGTCCTCTTTTTTTGTCGGGCCCGACAACGGTCTTTTCTCACTTGTACTGAGAAAAGAGACCCACTGGGAGGCAAGAAGGCTGGAGAACCGGCAATTCCGGCGCAGCCCGCCGAGCAGCACGTTCCACGGCCGCGACCTCTTCGCGCCCGCCGCGGCCCGGATAGCTCGCGGCATCCAATTCGACACCCTGGGTCCCGCCTGCGATCCGATCTGCCCGCAATGGGGCGAACCAATGATTGGAAAAGACGAAGTAACAGGGGAGGTGATACATATCGACCGGTTCGGAAACGCGATTATCAATGTGCCGGGCGAGACATTGGAATCGCGGGGACCGGCGGAAAAATGGACGATCACGGCCGGGGAATCGACAATCAATTCGATTCAGCAGACTTACGGCCGGGTCAAAACCGGGGAAGCGCTCGCCTTGACCGGGAGCACGGGCTTTATCGAAATCGCCGTCAACCGGGGCAATGCGGCATTGGAGCTGGGGTTGGAGGAGGGAACGAGGGTAACCTTCCGGCTCGCGGATTTTTAGGCATGGATGGATAATAGCTTGTCACGCGGAGACGGGTCATCGTCCGGGCATCAAGAGGGCGCGGGTTCTTTCCACGCGAAGACGGATCGTAATCCGGTCATGGAAGGGAAAAACAAAAATATCACGCGGAGACGCGGAGAGCGCGGAGAAAGAAAAAAGCCGCGATAGAAACGGCAAAAATCAAAAAAATGAAAAAAGTGAAAAAAAGAAAAAACCGGCGGCGAATTGGTGAGTGGTAAAGCTGACTTCGAGGGTATCGAATAGGTATGAAAATTAGGGATGTGATAAGAACAATTGAGAGGGATGGATGGGTTAATACCAAGTTGCGCCCATACGGGTAAGAATTGGCGATTGGAACCCCCCTTTTCTAAAGGGGGGCAGGGGGGATTTTGTGAATGGAGGTTTTACCTCTTTGAGCCCAACTTGGTATAAGGCCTCTTGAGTTTTCATTTCCGATTTCGGCCTTGAAATGGGGCGAACCCTGGAGCAGGCCGGAAGGGGTAGCGCCGCCGCCGGCAGCGTGCCGTTCATTGAGAGGGCAAAAACCGAACCCGCCGCAAGGGAGTTCGACCGGAATATCGTTTCGGGCGAGAGGGGCACGAAGTGAGGGGCCAGAGCTTGCGAGTTACTCCCGCGATGGAAGCCGGGGTTACGGATCGTCTTTGGAGTGTTGAGGATATCGCGTGGTTGGCGCAGTAGGGCGAGGATGTTTACTTGCACGCCTCTAAATACTCGAAGTATTTTTTACTCGTCATCCCTGCCGTTCGCATGAGCCCGAGGATTATATCGTCGTCGATTTCGCTGTAGGTTGGTATCACCAAGGGACGCAGGCACCCCGATTTAGTGTAGTACTTGATTGCAAAAGTGAGCGTAACAAATTCGCGTTCGTCACCCCGGCAGAGTTTCTGAGCCGGGGTCCAGAGGTTTTCCTGAGATGGCAAGAGGCCTGGATTCCGGCTTAAGACATGCCGGAATGACGAAATTTGAGTGTCCCTGTAAACGGTACGCGCATTTACGCAAGTAAGTATTAGCTTTATCACTGCCTGATTACATTCGTCCTGCTTCCCCGATGCTCGTGCAAGCGGCAATGCTTAAGTATGTACCGACTCCGCCGTGGTCAATTTCCAAACCGGCTGTTTTGGCAAGCTTTCCGAGCGCCCTCAATGTATCACTCACGTGTTCGATTATGAAAAGCTATTGAGACGGACATCCCGTTGGCCAAACCCGCGGAGTTGTGATACAGGTTGATACGGATTTTAGGGAGGATGAAAAACGCAAGGAGGCTGTTTGTGTCTGGTCGCACTGTTTTTCTGACCGAGGCTGCGAATGGGGTAGGCGTTGCGCCGATCACCCTGAAGCGCTGGCTCCTCGAGGGCAGATTTCCCGAAGTCAAGCGGGACAGGAACGGGTGGAGGATCTTCACGGAGGAAAATATTTCCAGGATCAAAGCCTTTGCTGAAAACCGGGCCCTGCATGGGCCTATACAGCTCTCTCTTTTTCAGGGGACTGCGTCAGCGGTTTACGAAGACAAAACGGCATCGTTCAGGGACTCGGCATTCAACGGGAACCGGAGCCTGCCCTTTCACCGCTGGGTCCCATGGATTGCGGGGTTTTCTTCGAACTTTGTCGAGGACTGCTTTCGGAATTACATCGATCCGGGGGTTCCGGCATCGGAGGTGACTATCCTCGATCCTTTCGCCGGGGTGGGCACGACCCTTACCGAAGGCATTCTGCACGGTTATAACGTACTCGGGTTTGAGATTAACCCGTATGCTTACCTGGCCTGCAAAATGAAATTATCGGCAAAAGGTTTGAACGCGAACCTGGTGGACGAAGAGCTGCGAGGGTTCCTGCACTACTATGCGAGTAGGGCTGCGGACAAAGACTATAGGCCGAGGAGCCGGCCGCCTGACAAATTTGGAACCAGGGCGGCTTTTTTCAGCCCGGAGGTCGAGCGAAAGGCGCTTATAGTAATCGACTACTTGTTCAACATCAAAAGCCTGGAAGTAAGAGACCTGTTCCGGCTGGCTTTCGGTACGGTGATGGTTAGTTTTTCCAACTATTCATATGAACCAAGCCTTGGGAGAAGGGAATCGTCCGGGAAAGAGAACATTTTGGATGCGCCTGTCGAGCAAATCCTCGCCGCCAAAATCCGGGATATGTCGTCAGATATCAAAGAGTTCGAAGAACTCTACAGGGAAACGGCTGGAAACGACAAGGCGCGGATTTTCAACGAAAGTTTCTTCAGGGCGCTTGATTTTTGCGATGGAAATACGGTTGACCTGCTTGTAACTTCGCCCCCGTACCTAAACAACTATCATTATCTCAGGAACACGCGGCCGCAACTCTTCTGGCTTGGCATGACAACCGATCCGAAGGAACTGCGGCCAATGGAGCATGAAAGTTTCGGGAAGTTTTGGCAGACCGTTCGGGACCGGGAGACAATACGGCTCGAATTTCGCCATACCGCGCTGGAAAAGGACCTCGAACTTCTCAGGGAGATAAACTCCGACAGGAAAACATACGGCGGGCATGGATGGGCAAACTATGCAGCCACCTATTTCAATGATTCCTACAGGTTCTGCAAACTCCTCAGCAAGCTGTTGAAACCCGGGGGCATCGCCGTTGTCGTGATAGGCAACAGCATACTTCAGGGCCTGGAAATCAAGACCGACGAAATATTCGCAGATATT
The DNA here is from genome assembly GCA_963805125.1 of uncultured delta proteobacterium. Classification (GTDB taxonomy): domain Bacteria; phylum Desulfobacterota; class Syntrophobacteria; order Syntrophobacterales; family Syntrophobacteraceae; genus SbD1. Next base: position 983,932 of record CAWDTD010000009.1, read on the forward strand.
GGCGAACTGGCGGGGCTGAGTAAAAAGGATATCATCGTTCTGCGGACGAAACGAACAGGCTCGAGTATCGTTGACTCCTCGGTTCGCGCCGGAAAGGCCAAAAAGGCAACCCTCCTTTATGAGACCGCCGTCATATTGGGGCGCTGACTATCTTTTTCGTCTCGTCCCGACATACTCGTGAATTCGCTTCACCAGCTCATCATAGTCGGGTGCTTTTCCCATGCATCTCCCCGCCCAACTCCTGCCCGGATGCAGAACATCCCAGCCTGACTTTGCCTGGTTGAACCGGCCTTCGCCAGGGGTATGATTTCCGAAGCCGTCTATGATCGAGTTCCACAAAGGCTGAAACTTCCTGATGACACTTGCCTCTACGGGACCGATGATCCCGCTCTCATTGCCGTCGAGAATCATATACCTGCATTTGAAGTGGTTTACCGAAAGGTTTTCAGCTTGCTGGATATTCCGAAAATGCTCACGTATTCGATTGTACAGGGGTGTTTTGCCTGTTGTCGTGATTCTGGCCGTGCGCCAGCCTGACGGCACAGCTTTCCCAACATATATTGGCAGGGATTCTTTCTTGATCGCTTTGACAGAAATCGTTTTGTAAAGGTCAAAGTCCCCGGAATAATAAAGGGCATAGACTCCGCCGCCTTCAAACGGTTCAGCCGGTGGGAATAGTGATACGGGCGTTTTGATAAAAAAGGCCTCAGCATCATTTATGATGCTTTGTAAGACGGAGGACTTAAACCTGTGAGCGTTGACGCCACCCTTTTGCATGCCCCCCTCTTTTTCAGAGACCGATTAGGCATCGAAGCAAAGCAATGCTTGCGGTGGCAGTTCCAGGGCCTCCGCCACCTTTTCTATAGTTTCGAGAGTGATGTTTTTCTCTGCCCGCTCTATCATTCCGATGTAGGTGCGGTGCACCCCGGCAAGTTCGGCGAGCTGTTCCTGTGAAAGCCCGCGTTTTGTGCGTTCTTTACGGACTTTCTGTCCAAATTTCACCAAAATTTCGCTTTTCACCATGACTTATGCCGGGTTTTTTGGAGACGGCATACTACTTGGGCGCTAACTTTAGTTCTACATACCAGAGTTAGCATTTCCCGGTGTGGCAATCAATTCCGAGCCTTTTTGCCGATGAACATTACAGATGCATAAAATCAATTCTTTAACCCTGCATACCGGCTCTGGATACCGGCTCTGGGTCCCGGCTCAGAGGCACTGCCGGGATGACGAAAACGCGATAGCGGCGCATGGGCGCACCACGATTCACCCGGAAACGGCGGATGACCTACTGCCGGGATGACGAAAACGCGGTACCGGCCACTTATAGCAACGGTGAAAAGAAACTTGACATGTATCGGCGCGTGCGAGCCGCTTTTATCCGTCCTCCGGCAACTGACTTCCGACCTCTGTAATAGTTGTGCAGACCTGAACAGGGTTAGAACCCGGGCTGCAACATTCGGCGCGGGAGCCGGGCCCGGCGGCATCGTGTGCGAAACCGGAGAAAATCCGCCGGACTTGATCCCTCTCACAGGTTCTGCCTCTTCCCTTTCGCTTCCGGAATTCTTACTTTGCTTCCCGCGCATGACAGGACTGAGGACGGAATTCAGTGGTCAGTGGCCGGATAAAGGCAGACTGCAGTGGTCAGTGGTCAGTGGTCAGTGGTCAGAAAAGGGCAAAAGTAAGACTCGTGACCGGGCTTTTCCCATGCATCTCCCCGCCCAACTCCTGCCCGGATGCAGAACATCCCAGCCTGACTTTGCCTGGTTGAACCGGCCTTCGCCAGGGGTATGATTTCCGAAGCCGTCTATGATCGAATTGCACATTTTCGATTGCATAATTCGGCAACACTTGTTACAATATAAATAACAGTCAGGAGCAAATTGAGCCGTCCCTGCAGACGCAGAGATGGGCAAAATTGAGGAAGTTATTATAAGAAGGCTTATTCGATAAAAAGGTAAAAGAGTGAAACAGCCAGCACAGCAACATGTTTCGGGATTGCCGGACATTCACGACAGGAGCAGTCGGAGCCGGCTGGCCCGGATGACCATGCAGTTGTTTGAACATTGGGGTTTGTCGTCGGAAGATCAATGCATCTTGTTGGGATTGGCGCCAGGCGCTCGAATGTCCTTGAGCCGTTATCGGCGCGGTGAGCCGCTGGCTGCTAATATGGATCTGCTTGGAAGAGTCGGCCATTTAATGGGAATTCACAAGGCTCTTCGCATAATCTTCCCACATGACCGTGATCTGGCGTACCGGTGGATCACTCAGCCCAACAGGCGATTTGGCGGGCTCCGCCCTGTGGATGTGATGAAGCAGGGATATGAAGGGCTGCTGGCTGTCCGGCGTTATCTCGATTTTGAGCGTGGCAGATAATGTATCGGGACTTGATCACGGCGGTAATCGATTACGACGGGAGTGCGTACAGGAATATCAAAAGCATTCGTGAATCCCAGTCATTATTTGACGATCTGGCCGAAGATGATGCCGATATGTTAGCCGCAAGCGTTGCGGACGCTTTGGGTAAGCCTCCCAGCCCCGCCCCCCTCCTGACCAGACCCTTTGACCATGGGACCGTGATCACCTGCCCTTTCCTTCAGGAGAACCGGCAGCAGACCAGGTTCAGCGACGGGACCCTTTTCGGTGTCTGGTATGGATCGGAAGAGATAGAAACCACAGTGTACGAAACAGTTTACCATTGGCGGAACTTCCTGCTCGATGCTTTTCCTTCAGAGAACCGAATGATTCGGGGAGATCGAAGGGTTTTAAAGGTGCAATGCAGGGGAATTATGATTGACTTACGTGGTAAAGAGCAGGCTTGGCCAACTCTTGTCGATCGGTCCGGCTACCAATTTACGCAGGCCCTGGGGCACTATTTGCACAGCCGGAATCAGAATGGTCTTATGGTGGCTTCGGCACGATGTCAGGGAACCAATTTGGCGGCCTTTACACCGGAAATTCTCTCCAACCCCATGGATGTTTGCTGCCTGACGTACTCGACCAATCCTGCCCAACGGTTGGAGGTCATGGTTGAAAGAGAGCCGGGGACGACCTGGATGGTGGTGGACGGAAACATGTTGGTTTGAAAGGTGTTGCGGGCGCATGACAGGACTCGGGACGGAATTCAGTCGCCGGTGGCCGGATAAAGGCACACTTCAGTGGTCAGTGGTCAGTGGTCAGTGGTCAGTGGCCGGTGGCCGGGAAAAGGGCAAAAGTAAGACTCGTGACCGGGCTTTTTCCATTCACGATTCTCGATTCACCGACTTCGGAGAATTCTTTGATTGAGAAAGCATTTACTTAAAATCATTCAATATTGCTGGATTTGGCTCTGTTTTTCGTCCAAAGTTCGGATTTATTTCTTCCGGGATACTGTTAACTTATAAGTGGTTATCGTGTTAATTGGAACCATCCGGTGTTTCCTGATGGACACATACCGGGAACTTTTGACTCCCCAAGGCCTTGGCGGCGCGGAGCGGCTATGTAGTTGCTGCGGGATTGATAGGGGCGATTGCCGTCCCCCGCTCAGCGATTCAAACGCTCGACACGGTGCGCAAAACGTCTCGCATGGCTGCGCCGAGGGGCAAAAAAAAGGCGGGACCGCAATTTATATAGAATAAACGATAAAAAAATTAGTTTTGGGTTGTCAATAAGTCTATCTTACAAGGAGGAACCAAATGGCTACTCGCATCGCGCTAAACGGGTTCGGACGCATCGGGCGCGCTATTTACAAAATCATAAAGGACCGCAAGCTCCCGCTGGAAGTTGTGGCGATCAACGACCTGGCAACCCCATCGGAATCGGCCTACCTTTTGAAGCACGACTCCGTTCATGGTGTCTGGCCCCGCGAGGTTGAGGGGACCGAAGATGAATTAATCGTCGACGGCAAGCCAGTTAAATGCCTCAAGATAACCGACCCCGCACAGATGCCCTGGCACGAACTCCAAATCGACGTGGTTCTCGAAGGCACCGGCCGCTTCACGAGCCGCGACGGCGCCGGGAAGCACCTGGACGCCGGAGCGCGAAAGGTGATCGTAACCGCCCCCGGCAAGGGTATGGACGCGACCTTCGTAATCGGGGTAAACGATGATACTTATGACCCGCGCACCCACAATATAGTCTCGAACGCCTCATGCACTACGAACTGCCTGGCCCCGATCGCCGCCCTGCTCCACGACAGGTTCATAATAGAGCACGGGCTTATGACAACCATTCACGCCTACACAATGGATCAGCGCCTGCTCGATTCGATGCACAGCGACCGCCGAAGGTCCAGGTCGGCGGCGCTCTCGATGATTCCAACCACGACCGGCGCCGCTCGCGCCGTGGCCGAGGTAATCCCGGATCTCAAGGGCAAGCTGGACGGCCTGGCCATTCGCGTTCCCACCCCGAACGTTTCGCTCATTGACCTCGTGTGCAGGGTTGGCCGGGAAGTAACCAGGGAAGAGGTGAACAGCGTCCTGGAGCAGGCCGCCAATGGACCGCTCAAAGGCGTCCTGCGGTATGTGACCGAGGAGCTGGTCTCGATTGATTTCAACCACACAAATTATTCATCCAATGTGGATTCCAAGCTCACCCATGTAATGGCGGGCCGCATGGTCAAGGTATTCAGTTGGTACGACAACGAGTATGGCTATTCGAGCAGGGTGGCCGATTTGGCCGTTATGATGGGCAGCTCGCTGGAGTAGCGCTGAAAAGATCCGCCGTAGAGGAGGCCGAGATCGCAGAGACGGCGGGGAAACATTCCCCCGCTCTTTTCCATTACATCAATCTCGAACGCAACCTGGCATTAGACACAATTGAACACATTTTCATCACCGGGGGTGAACTTATTGCCCCGTTCATGAATGTGACGAAGGAGAATTTCGACCATGAAGACTCTTGAGGATCTCGATCTTAAAGGAAAGCGCATCTTCATGCGAGTCGATTTCAATGTGCCCCTGGACAAGGAGCGGCGCGTAAGAGACGATCTTCGCATCCGCGCTGTTCTGCCGAGCCTGCGCAAGGTCCTCGATTCGGGGGGAAGACTTATTCTGGCTTCACATATGGGAAGACCCAAGGGTAAGGTGGCATACGAATTTTCACTAAGACCCGCAGCCGAGCGCCTCTCGGAGCTGCTGGCCAAACCCGTGCCCCTTGTCCCGGATTGCGTTGGTCCGGAGGTGCAAAAAGAGGTCTCGCTCCTCGATGACGGTGAAGCGCTCCTCCTGGAAAACCTGCGCTTTCATCCGGAGGAGGAAAAAAACGACCCGGAGTTTTCCAGGCGTTTGGCCGAATTGGCCGATATTTACGTAAACGAGGCTTTTTCGGCTTCGCACCGCGCTCACGCCTCCGTTGAGGCTATAACCCGCTTCGTACCCGTGTGCGCCGCCGGATATCAGCTCCAAAAAGAGATCGAGTATTTCAAGAAGGTCATGGACAACCCGCAACGGCCGATGGCGGTCATTGTCGGAGGCGCGAAAGTATCGACCAAGCTGGGGTTGCTGGAAAATCTCATTCCCAAAATCGATTGCCTGATTATCGGCGGCGCAATGGCGAATACGTTCTTTAAGGCACAGGGAAAGGAAGTCGGCAAATCCACGGTTGAAAATGACTACGTCGAAACCGCCGCACGGCTGCTCGAGTCGGCAAACAAAGCAGGAGTCGAGGTATTGCTTCCGGTTGACGTGGTCGTATCCGCCGAGGCGGAGAGCCACGGAGACGTGAGGCAGGTTTCCATTGACAAGGTCCCGGGGGATACTCAAATTCTCGACATTGGCGCTCAGTCCGTTCAGAGCTTCGAGTCGGCGCTTCGAAGCTGCAAGACAATCGTCTGGAACGGCCCGATGGGCGTTTTCGAGACGCCCCCGTTTAACAGAGGCACTTTCGCTCTGGCCGAATTCGTGGGGTCGCTCGGCGCGCTCACGGTTATTGGCGGCGGCGATTCGGCAGCCGCCATCAGGCAGGCCGGCGCCGAAAACAGGGTAAGTTATATTTCGACCGGGGGCGGGGCCTTTCTCGAACTGCTCGAAGGCAAAGATCTGCCCGGCGTCATGGCCCTGGAGAGGTGCTGAAAAAGGGCAAAAGCAAAAAGCTAAAAGCTGGAAAACGAGGAAGGCAGCAAATGAATCAGAACAGAAGACCTCTGATCGCCGCCAACTGGAAAATGTACAAGACCATGGCGGAAGCGATCTCTTTCGTCAAATCGATCCAGGAGGAAACCGGCCCCTGTGCCGACCGCGAAGTAGTCATTGCGCCTCCTTTCACCGCGCTCAAAGGGGTCCGGGACACTCTGGCACAGCAGGGCTACAGCCTGGGGGCACAGAATTGTCACTGGGAGGACAAGGGCGCCTTCACCGGCGAAATCTCCCCGGTTATGCTAAAAGACCTTGGATGCGAGTACGTGATCGTTGGCCATTCAGAGCGGCGCCATATGTTGGGCGAAACCGACGAAACGGTGCGCTTGAAAGCGGCGGCCGTCTTCAAGGCGGCAATGGCGCCTGTTATCTGTGTCGGAGAGGTCCTCGGGCAGCGCGAGGAGGGTAAAACATTCGAAGTGGTCGGCAGGCAGCTCGAAGGGGCGCTCGGCGGCTTGAGCCCCGCGCAGGGGGAGCGGCTGGTTATCGCATATGAACCGGTTTGGGCGATCGGTACGGGCAGGACTGCAACACCCGGGCAGGCGCAGGAAGTTCACGCTTTCATTCGTAAGACAATCGCTTCGCTTTTCAACAAAGGGGTTGAAAAGAGGGCCAGGATATTATATGGTGGTTCGGTTAAGCCATCTAACATAGATGCGCTGATGGCCGAGCCGGACATAGACGGGGCGCTCGTTGGCGGGGCGAGTCTCGAAGTCGGCACATTCAAAAGCATCGTTCAGTTCAATTGTTGAGAAAGAAGTTTTAAACTCATGGGCACCATGGTTATCTTTTTTCACTTGATCGCCTGCATCGCGCTGATTGCGATAGTTCTGCTCCAAACCGGCAAGGGCGCCGAGATGGGAGCGGCATTCGGAGGCGCATCGCAGACCCTGTTCGGTGGGTCGGGCGGCGGCTCTTTCATGAGCAAACTGACAACAGGGGCTGCTATCGTATTCATGATAACATGCCTGCTGCTCTCTTTTATGTACAAGCCGGGGGTCCGCGCGGGCCGATCCATAATGACGGATATTCCCCCCGTAGAACAGCCCCGGCCTAAACCGCCGGCGGTGCCGCCGCAGCCAAAGGTTCCTCAAGCCCTCCCGGTGCAGCCCGGGACCCCCGGGCCCGCGTCTCAGGCCCCGGAAGCCGGGCAAAAAGCCGCTGAAACGCCTCAGCAGGCCCCGGCGGCAACATCCAAACAAGCCGATACTAAAGCCAAACCACAGGCAGCCAGTGAACAGCCTCAACAGGGACAGAAAAAAACCCCTGCCAAAAACCAGTAAAGCCCCCAATCAGCATCTTCCGAGGCCGGACGCAACAGTCCACGGCGCAGGCGGGTCGTAGTCCGGTCTCTCCCCTTTTTACTTAAGCGCTTATGGGGCGCAGTTCCCCACGTTTTTAAGGTTCATCGGGCAAACGAGTACCTCCAGTATTTTCACGCGAAGCCGGATCATCGTCCGGGCATCATGAAACGCGAAGAAAAAAGAGGAGGAGAACAGCGTTGGCGAGCAGCAGGGAGCAAAGGGCCGCAGCAAGGCGCCCCGCGAATCCGCCCTCTGGCGGGCGGGCGGGCTGTCGACAATGAGCGGGTCCCTTCCGCACCCGGTGAAGTAGATCTTACCAGTACTTCAATTCGTTTGAGAAGCAATTTCCCCCGTTGCCCAAGTCGAAGAAAATTGCGCTGCTGCTGCTAAAATTACTTGACTTGCCGGGCAAGCCGGGTTTCATTTATTGCCTAAATCGACCAACAGCAGACTTAATATTGCCCCATTCCAGCCGCATCGTTACAGCAACGGTCAAACGAGGGTTCACATGTATCCGCGCGTGCGAACCGCTTTTATCCGTCGTCGGGCAACTGACTTCAGACCTCTGCAATAGTACAACTTCAGGCAACAGAAAGGAGAGAGATTCATGAATGCATTGACCCTTGTATTCGTGGCCCTGTGTGTCTTTGCTCTGGGCTACCGTTACTACGGCATATTCATAGCGAAAAGGGTCCTGGGAGCGGACCCGAACAGGACCACTCCGGCCCATACGCTCGAAGACGGCCTCGATTACCAGCCGACCAACAAGTATGTACTTTTCGGACATCATTTTGCGGCCATCGCGGCGGCAGGCCCCCTGCTCGGACCTGTCCTCGCCGCTCAGTTCGGCTATCTGCCGGGCGCGCTTTGGATCATCGTCGGAGCGGTATTTGCGGGGGCGGTGCATGACATGGTCATTCTTTTCGCTTCAATTCGCCATGAAGGCAAAAGTATCTCGCTCATCGCCGAATCGGAGATCGGAAAGGCTGCCGGGGTCGTCACCAGCTTCGCCGTATTGTTCATTCTTATTCTCACCCTTGCCGGGCTCTCCCTGGCTGTCGTAAATGCCATGATGAAGAGCCCCTGGAGCGCCTACACCGTCATCTGCACTCTGCCCATCGCCTTCATCATGGGTATCTGGATGCACATGATCAGACCCGGGGACGTGGCCGGCGGAAGTATCATCGGCGTTGGGCTCCTGGCAGTGGTAATTGTAACCGGCCCTTTTATAGTCGCTCATCCCGTGCTGTCAAACTGGTTCAACCTGTCCAAAAATCAATGCGCCGTTCTCATTCCGGTTTACGGTTTCGTGGCCTCAGCCCTGCCGGTCTGGCTGCTCCTGGTTCCCCGCGATTACCTTTCAACATATCTTAAGCTGGGGACCATCGCCGCACTGGCACTAGGTATAGCAATAGTCCATCCGTACCTCCAGATGGCGCCTCTGACCAAGTTCATCAGCGGCGGCGGCCCCCTTGTCTCAGCGCCCGGTGCGCTTTTCCCATTCCTTTTCATTACTATTGCGTGCGGCGCGTTATCGGGCTTTCACGCGATAATCGGCACCGGGACAACGCCCAAAATGTTAAACAACGAGAAAGACGTCATTTTCGTGGGGTATGGAGCGATGCTTGTCGAAGGCTTCGTGGCGATAATGGCGCTTATTGCCGCCTGCGTGCTCGTTCCGTCCGATTACTTCGCGATCAATGCCTCTGCTGCGGCTTATAAGACCCTTGGCATGACGCCCGTACACCTTCCACAGTTGATGAAGGAGGTCCAGGAAAATGTCGTGGCCAGGCCCGGAGGCGCTGTTTCGCTGGCGGTTGGTATGGCGTATATATTCAGCTCCATTTCTTTTATGAGGGGGCTTATGTCATACTGGTATCATTTCGCCATCATGTTCGAGGCCGTATTCATCCTGACCGCAGTCGACACCGGGACGCGGGTGGGAAGATATCTGCTCCAGGAAATGATCGGGAGGGTCATTCCCAAATTTTCCGAGAAAAAATGGATACCCGGCATTGTCTTCACAAGCGCCCTGTTCGCCCTCTCCTGGGGATACCTGGTTTACACCGGGAATATCAGAACGCTCTGGCCCCTGTTCGGCATGAGCAACCAACTGCTCGCTGCGTGCGCCCTGATCATCGGAACGACCATGATCATGGGTATGGGGAAAATGAAATACTCATGGATCACCGCAGTTCCCGGAATTCTCATGCTGCCTGTCGTAATGACCGCAGGCTATTACCTGATAACAAGCAACTATCATCAGGGCAAGTACCTGCTCGTTGGCCTTGCAGTCTCACTTACGACCCTGATGGCGATTGTTTTCGTCCTGGCCTTCAGAAAATGGTTTCTACTGGGGCACGAACAAGCAAAGATCATCGAAAAGATGATGCCTGTCTCCTGATAAAAATCAACGAAGCTCCGGCCCCGAAGTTCATGGCTTCCGGGCCGGGGCCGTTCCGGCGTAAAAGGCCGCATTCCCTCATTGAAGTAACGGAAAAGAGCGGGGGAATCTTTCCCCCTGTGCCCCCAACCCCGCCAGAGCCTGCCCGGGAACCGATCCGGGGATTTCGGCCACACGCGCAAGCGCGTGAGGCCGGGCGCCTGGCGCCGCCGCAACGCCACCGCGAGCCGGATCGTGGTCCGGACATGGAGAGCGGCGATGGGGCTGCGGGGGTTGGGGGGACAGCAGATCCCCACGCTTTTTAACCTCCTTTGGCACCCACTGGAACGCAACTCCGCGCACTCTAGAGGGACGCGGCATGAAAACCGCCGCGCCCCTTAGCCCGGCAGTTATGCCGCAATTACTTCAGGGATGACATGGTCACCTTAAGGATATACGGAAGGATCCAATGATACGGTGTACGAAATGTGGGGCTGGCGTCGACAGTGCGCCTCTCGACAGGAGCGGACCCGATCATTATATGAGAAACGCTCCGGCAAATGAATATTGCGTTCTTAACTCATTCTGAAAGGAGAGCGAAATGAAAGCCAACGGTTCCGGACTGCTTGAAATTATGTGCACAGCGGTCGAAATAAAGGAAAAAATGAAAGCTTTTTACGCCGACGCGGCGGGAAAGTGCGTCGACCGGGTCGGCACGGATACGTTCGAAATGTTACGGGATATGGAGCAGAAGCACCTTGACAGGCTCAACGCGATATATGCCGATCTCACCAAAGGCTCGGGCGATCTCGACGCCTGCCGCTTCTATGACTTCGAAGCCACGGGCAGCAGCCAGGTCATGGAAAAGCTAAAGCAAAAGCGCGAAACGGTCTCAAAGGCATGCCTGGACGATGTTGCCGCAATTGAAAGCGGGATGGAGCTCGAGAACAAGGGCATAGAATTCTTTTTAGCCAGGCTCAAGGATGCCGGCGAGCCGATCGAGCGCGAATTTCTCAATCACATGGTAGCTGAGGAAAGGTCCCACTATATACTGCTTGCGGATTTGAAATTCTATTACATCGATACCGAACACTGGCTTATGGAAAAAGCGAAGACGGGCCTGGACGGGGCGTGATCGAACCGCAGAAAGTCACATCCGCGAAATCAACCTCTCGTGTTTACGTGATTTAAATTAGGGTTTATACTGGCAGCGGTTGGTCGACCGGCGCGCCGTCACCTGCCCGGAGGACCGACATTTCGCAGCCCAACACCAACGAGAGGGAACTCAGAATGGATGTGATCGTCTATCAGGTCATGGCCGGGATGTTCTGCGTAACGGTTGTGTCTTCCGTCGGCTATTTGGTCGCATACCGCGCACACAGCAAAAAATCCAAAATCCGGGCAGCCTGCGATCGCGAGGAAATGCTCTCTATCGAGCGGGCGCTCAAGGCCTTTTGGGATAATGAGAAGCAGAAGCTCGAAGATGACAAGACGGAGCTCGGACGACGCATCAAGTTTCTCGAAACCAAGCTGGAACAGTACCGGAGAAAAGCTGCCGGAGTCGGCATGATGGGGCTGCGCAAAAACAAGCTCAGCGATATGCTGATCACGCTGCTCATCGAGAACGAGTCCCTGGAAGAAAAACTTTTTATGCAGAACATGAAACTCAAACAGGAGCGGGACGAATTTCTTGAAAACGAGCTCCGCAGCATCAGCTATAAACGTATCCTGCTGTCCGAACTGCTGACCCAGACCGAAGTTCGCCGTGAAATGGAGAAGGTCATAAACGACAGGTCGCGCCTCAAACGGTTGGAACTCGCGCAAAAAGACCAGGAGCCTCTTGACTACGGCCCGGCTGACGATGATGAAGACGAAGATAAGACCGCCCTGTCCTGACCCGCCACCGCCTGTTCCCCCCGCCTTTGGCACGCAGTGCTTCTCCGCACAATCAGGTTGATTTATAATCAAAAGCGAATTTAGGAATTTAGGGATTGAGGAATTTAATAATCTGAATGAAACCTTTCGAGCTGAGAAGCCAGTTTGAACCAACCGGGGACCAGCCTCAGGCCATTGAAAAGCTGGCGTCGAATATACTGGGCGGGGTGGAAGAACAGACCCTGCTGGGCGTAACGGGGTCAGGCAAAACCTTCACTATGGCTCACGTAATGGCGAAGATCCAGAGACCCAGCCTCGTCATAGCCCCCAACAAGACGCTGGGGGCACAGCTCTACGGTGAGTTCAAATCGTTTTTCCCCCAAAACGCGGTCGAGTATTTCGTATCCTATTACGATTATTACCAGCCCGAAGCCTATATTCCTCAGACCGACACATATATAGCGAAAGACTCCTCCATTAACGAAACCATTGACAAGATGCGCCATTCGGCGACCCGCTCGCTACTGGAGCGCCGGGACGTCATAATCGTTGCGAGCGTATCATGCATATACGGCCTGGGTTCTCCTGAAAAATACCAGGAGATGCTGCTGCAGCTCAAATCAGGGCAGCAAATCCCCAGGGAAGACGTGCTGCGCAAGCTGGTGGACATCCAGTACGAAAGGAACGACTACGATTTTCATCGCGGCGTTTTCCGCGTGAGGGGAGACGTAATCGAGGTTTTTCCGGCCTATGAGGAGGACCGGGCGTTACGTATAGAGTTTTTTGGCGACGAAGTCGATTCGATAAAAGAAATCGACCCGCTGACCGGAAGGACTTTCCGGCGCCTGGACAGAGCCGACATTTATCCCGGGACCCATTACGTCACCTCCCCGGATACCCTCGATCGGGCAGTCAACTCCATCAAAGAGGAGCTGTCCGAAAGGCTCGAGTTCTTCTACCGGGAGGGCAAACTTTTGGAGGCGCAGCGCCTCGAGGAGCGAACCCGGTTCGATCTCGAAATGCTCGTCGAACTCGGCTTCTGCCACGGGATCGAAAACTACTCGAGGCACCTTGACGGCCGTGCGCCTGGAACGCCCCCCTACACCCTGCTCGACTATTTTCCGCAAGACTGGCTCCTGTTCATCGACGAAAGCCATATTTCGATTCCGCAGATTCGCGGCATGTACAACGGCGACAGGGCCAGGAAGGAAACTCTTGTCCGCTACGGATTCCGGCTGCCTTCGGCGCTCGACAACAGGCCCCTCGATTTCGATGAATTCGAAAAACGTGTAAAACGGGCCGTGTATGTTTCCGCAACCCCCGGTCCCTATGAGCTTGCCAATACGAGAGGCCGTGTCATAGAGCAGATCATCAGGCCCACCGGCCTTGTGGACCCCCGCATCGAGGTGCGCCGCGCCGATTTCCAGGTTGACGATCTGATCGGCGAAATACGAAAGCAGGTGGAGGAAGGCCATCGCGTTCTGGTTACCACTCTCACCAAAAGGATGGCCGAGGACCTGACCGAATACCTTGCCGAGCTCGACATCCGGGTCCGCTATATGCACTCGGACATCAACACCATCGAGAGGATCGAAACGGTGCGCGACCTGCGGCTCGGAAATTTCGACGTCCTGGTTGGAATAAACCTGCTGCGGGAAGGTCTGGATATCCCGGAAGTGTCGCTTGTGGCCGTTCTGGACGCGGACAACGAGGGCTTTTTGAGGTCGGACCGATCGCTTATCCAGACCGCCGGCCGCGCCGCGCGCAATGTGATGGGAACGGTGATTCTCTACGCCAATAAGATGACCGACTCGATGCGCCGGGCCATCCAGGAGACCGACAGGCGGCGAAAAAAGCAACTCGAATACAACGCCGCAAACAATATCGTGCCCAGGTCCGTGCAAAGGGAGGTCGCCGACATTCTTGCCGAGTACCGTCTGAAGCCGGGTCAGTCGGAATTTATCTTCGAACCGCAGGCTGCCTTCGATCAGCCCGAGGGGCTTGTCTCCCCCGAAGAACACATCCAGGCTGTGGAGAAAGAAATGAAGCAAGCCGCCTCCCGCCTCGAATTCGAAAGGGCGGCTTTGCTGCGCGATGAAATCAAGAGGCTTCGCGAGAAGCAGTTGCTTTTGCAGTAGGGGCCGGGCAGACAGGGCTTTCACGCGAAGGCGGATCATAATCTGGTCATTCCGCTTACCGGCTTTAGCCCATTGCCGTCAACTTAAGAGACTACAGGTTGGCAGGGACTTTTGGGGGTGGCACGGGATTTAAGTTTGTTGTCCACGCTCCGCGAGGTATGGCCCCCGAGATCAAACACCTTCCGCTCCATTAGCACCTCCCTGTTTTCGTCAGCTTATCGCCAGACCTGCTGCGCCTCACGCCCGGTAAAATCCCCCCTGCCCCCCTTTAGAAAAGGGGGGAAATACGAGGTCCCCCTTTAGAAAAGGGGGGAAATACGAGGTCCCCGTTTAGGAAACGGGGCATGATTATCCGGGCCACCCCTGCCGGTAATACAGTGTGGCAAACCTCGGAAACCGAGGCCACTTAAGAACATCTGCCTTAAGTTGACGGCAATGGGCTTTAGCCGGAAGGGTCCGGACATGGAGAGAAGCGAAGAGAAGAACTCAGAGCTTTCGAGGCCATTTCATCGCTGCATGCATCACCCTCAAAATTATGACCGCCGTTCCTTTCTCGACATAAGGCACAATATATGGCAAACCGGCAATGACGAGTTCGCGGGTGCCGGCCACCCTACCCGGTCGTCCCATACCGGGCTGATGAGCCAACCGTTGCGCGGCATTCCAGATTCGTTGCGCCGCTTCAGCCGCTTTAACGGGATTGTCAGCGGCGATATATTCCACGGCATCGTCCAGATTCGGCAGCGCTTTGCGGGACCACTTAACCTGCATTCGCACCCCACTTGCGGAATCTGGCTATGACTTCCCCGTGGTCGGCTATTTCTCCCTTTTCAACCTCTGCCAAGCCGTCTTTGACCTCCTGGACAAACCATTCTTCATACTCAAGAAACCGGTCTATCGCCTGGTTGATCACCCAGGACCTCGAACGGCTCAACACCTTTGCCAGGCCGTCCACGCGATCCATGATGTCATCATCGAGCCGAACTGTTGTTGTTTTCATAAACAGCACCTCCAGATTTTGTATTCATATAGAATACACATGAATATATCAACAGTAAATTGGCTATTCTTGCTCAACCCTTCGAAAAGCAGCGATTGGAACACAGGGAGAGAGTTTTTCGATTGGTTCAAACAGGTTTTCGAATGACAGCGGACTTTGATTTCTTTTAGGGTCGATGGCTTACGGCGTGTACGCGGACCCGATCGCCAGCGGCCAAGCGGGACTTAGCCGCGGCGAGGTGCGGCCCCAGCAGGCGGGCGAGGGTTTCGCGCTTTTCGGCCGCCAGTTCGGGGCGTCCCATGTGGCCCAATGCATGGAGCCACGATCCGCACCACTGCAAGGCGCCTTCACTTATATCGATTCCCGGCTTGAAAGGGAAAACAGAGCCCTGAGGCTCACGCAGCATGGCCCGGTCGATGTGACGATAAAGCACCTCCCAATTGCCGCCCCCGGTGTCCAGTCCCACAAACCAATCCTGGCCGAAATCCAGCGGCTTGTGCCTGACACTGTCGAATTTGAACACGCAAAAACCTGCCCACAGGAACCAGCGGGGACCGGCGGTACGGATGAGTCCGTAGAAATCCTGCATCGACAGCATTGCGAAAGGGTCGTCGGGCGCCGTCGGGAACAGGTCGTGGTCCAGAAAGCCGAATGCCTCCGGTTCACCCGGGAGGATGATGTTTCGCCAGAGCCAATTCATGGAAATTCCGTGCGACCTGCTGCCGAGGCCCCACGGATTTGCCGGAAGCCGTATATAGGCGACCCCGTGCCGTTGGGCAATCGTGGCAATAGCGGCCGCAGACGCATCATCGGGGGAATTGTCTGCAATCAGGTAGAATGGTTGGGACACGCAGGCGCGCATCAATAGCGCCTGCCATTCGATTAGCTGCGGATCGGAGAAGGCGATGGTCATAAGGACATTGGCGCCGCGGATGGAGCGGGCCAGAGCGCCGGTATCGCCCTTGCGGGCCCGACGGCGCATATGGATGGCATTGACAAGCCGGTAACGCAGCGTCTTGTACTTTTGGGTTAGCGGCCTCAGATGTCGCCAATCTGACAGTGTGTATTCCGCAAGGCGCTTTGGCATAAAAACCCCTCATGTCCATTAACGCATGACGTTAGATGCGCTCATGCGGCGATGTTTCGCCCCACGGCGCAGCCATGCGAAGGGGCCTGTGCGGCGTCCGGCGCGTTTGAATACGTCAGGGCGGGGGGCCGCTTGAAAAAGTGAAGTAACTCACGGCCAACTAGCCGCCCTGCGGGCATCTATGCACTTCAATAAACGAAGTGGTTCTCGCGGGCCCCCCTTGAGCGATCTATTTCGCGGAGCGCGGAAGCCCGACCGCTCATTGTCGACAGCCCTGTCCCAACCGGTCCCCACCGGTTCCCAACGCGAGACGGGGTGGCAGCGGGAGGTCTTATGCCGGCCCATCCGGTTTTGTATCGGCGAACTTGGTTTCGCTTTCCTCGATCTGTTTTTGCACTTCTTCCTGTTTGTCACCACCCATGGCTTTTTTAAATTCCATGATTCCTTTTCCCAGACCGCTTCCCAGTTCGGGCAGCTTCTTGCCTCCCACCAGGATGACGACACCCAGGAGCAAAAGCAGCATTTCCGGCGCATCCAGCACGGCAGCCTCCAAAACTTATCAGCAAACAACAGCGCTAAAGAATATCACGACAAACATCGTCACAGGATAATAACTGGCCCGGTTGAACAGGGCCGAGGCGAGGGCGGGGGTTTTCCCGGTATAGAGCCGCCATGCGGGCAGGAGCAGGAGAAATATGGCGGCCGGAATCGCCGCGACAAAATAGAGGGCGCTGAGCCGGGCGGGTGTCAGCCAGAACAGGGCGATGCTCATTGCAACAGCGATCGTCAGCGAGCTAAAGACGATCCGGGCCGACCCCCGCGGCCCGAACCTGACTGGAATGGTTTCAGCCCCCATTCGCATGTCTTCTTCCAGGTCGATCCAATCGTTGGGAACGTTCTGCCCCCCGATTTCCCAGAAAAAAAACCAGAGGAAAAACCCGATCAAAAAAGATGCCGAAGAATCCGGCGCCACGGCGAAAATAGCCGCCAGCCCGCCGGCGCTCTTGACCCCGCCGCTCACCAGCGCCCTCATCCAGCTAAGCCTCAACATCAGGCAGTAAACCGTTTCTGCAGCGCATCCAAGGATAAATATGAGCGCGCAGACCGGATTGAGAAGCCAGGCCCCAAGCAGTGCAATCGCGCCCCATGCGGCTGTCCACACGATTCCGTCCCTCAGGCTGAGCAGGCCCTGCGCCATTGGGTGGCGCGCGTAGATGGCGTCCAGGTCCCCGGCGGAGCACTTGAGCCCGCACTCAAGGATTTTGCGCCGGTCGCTTCTGAAATCAACGACATCGTTGAGGGCGTACACGGCCGTGTAGCCGGAAAAGGCGGTCACAAAGCCGATGAGGATCACATGGATCGGGGGAATCGAACCGAGCCAGAGAAGGGCCGCGAGCGCAGGAGCAGCCATATCGAGCAGCCCGTGCGGCGTGCGTGACAATGCCATGAAGAGTTTTACCCGGGGTGGGGGCGAAACTGTCGAGGCGCTCAATTCCATAAGTGAACCTCTTGCTCGCAAAGTCTTTACCCGCCAACAACAACGGTCTTTATATTCACGAACTCCTTCAGGCCGAAATGAGAAAGCTCTCTGCCCAGTCCGGACTTCTTGACGCCTCCGAAGGGAAGGCGCGGGTCGGACTTTACGATACCGTTTATCGCGACGAATCCTGAAGCAATTTCCCTGGCAAATCTCTCCGCTTTCGAGATATCCCGGGTCCAGATTGCAGCGCCGAGGCCGAACTCGGTCGCGTTGGCAATCCGGATCATATCTTCTTCGCTGCGCGCCGCAATCAGGGGGGCTATCGGGCCGAAGACCTCCTGGCTCACCACCAGCATGTCCGCAGTAAGCCCTGTCAAAACAACGGGCTGGAAGAAATAGCCCCCGTTCGGCGGCCTGGGTCCCCGGTGGACGCCGGCGCCCTTTTTCAAAGCATCATCGAGCTGTTTGCCGAGAGTTTCCAGCAATTCTTCTTTGGCAACAGGTCCCAGGTCGGTGGACTCGTCCATCGGGTCACCAACCCTTAAGCCATCGAGCAGGGCGATAAATCTTTCTTTGAACGGTTCGAAGACGGATTGCGCCACTATCAGCCGTTTGGCCGCGATACAGCTTTGACCGGCGTTTGCCATTCTCGACCTCAGTGCGGCGAGAGCGGCTTTGTCCAGGTCCGCGTCCTCGAGGACCATGAATGGATCGGAGCCGCCGAGTTCGAGAACGAGTTTTTTCAAGTTTTTTCCCGCGAGCGAACCAACCCCGGACCCGGCGGCGACACTTCCGGTCAGCGAAACTCCGTCGATTTGGTCTTGCTCTATGAGGCGTTCGGCGCCTTGGGGACCAATCAGAAGCGTTTGGAAAACGTGCTCCGGAAAACCTGCTTCGCGGAAGATCTTCTCTATTTCGAGCGCCGTTATGGGAACATTGGAGGCGTGTTTGAGCAGGCAGACATTGCCGGCCGCAAGGGTGGGCACAGCCCAGCGCGCTACCTGCCAGAAAGGGAAATTCCAGGGCATTATTCCAAGAATGACGCCAAGGGGGTCAAACACTACATAGCTTTTCGCAGCCTCAGTTTCGACCGCTTCGCCCGAGAGAAACTTCTCCGCGTTCCGGTGATAGTAGTCGCAGAGCAGAGCGCATTTTTCGATTTCAGCTACGGAATCCCGTATCGGCTTGCCCATTTCGACGGTGGCTATCGGGGCATATTCCCTTTTTTTTTGCCTGAAAATGGAAGCAAGTTTCGCAACAGGTTTTACCCGATCTGAAACGGGAAGCTTTCTCCATTTTTCAAACGCTTCTTTCCCTTTGAGGACCGCTTCACGGCAGGCCTCATCGGGCAGCGGATCGAACTCCGCGGTAATTTTACCCGTAAAGGGATTTATCGATTTAAGCTTCATGGACTTCCTCCGCAGCAAATCACGCTAACCCCAGCCCCGCCCTTCGACCCCCGATGGAGAGGGGGCGCAAAACAGAGGAGAAATTTACAGGGAAAACAGGCTTTTGTGCACCTCAGTTATTATATGCCATTTTACGGAAGCTGTTTTTTTATTTCCCGCTTCATGAAGTTGATGGATTTGGTAATCGGAATAGTTTTGGGACACACGCGGGTGCATTCGAAATAATTTACGCAGGGCCATACGCTGTTGGGTTCGTTGAGTTTCTCGAGCCTGCCCGCAAACCGGCCGTCTCGCGTATCGTAGAGATACCTGTAAGCCCAGACAAGGGCGGCCGGGCCGACGTAGTGCGGATTTCCCCGCATGGCCGGGCAGGCGCCCGTGCAGCAGGCGCATAGAATACAGCGGATGACCTCCTCTACCTTTTTGTGGTCTTGCGGACTTTGCAGCCGTTCCTTTTCGGGCGGGTCCTCGTCCCGGATCAGATAGGGGCGCATGGAATCGATGCCGGCCAGGAAATCCTCCATGCCGACAATGAGGTCCTTTCGGACCTCGAAAAACGGCAGCGGCTCCAGGATGATTTCCTCGGAGGTGTAGTCCCTTACCAGCTTCTGGCACGCCAGTGCGCAGACGCCGTTGATTCGCATTCCATCGGAGCCGCACACGCCATGAGCACAGGACATCCGGTAGGCCAGCGTTCCATCCTGTTCCCATTTAATCCTGTTGAGGCAGTCCAGGATACGCTCCTCCGGCTTGGCCGCCACCGTATACGTCCTGTAGTAAGCCTCTTTGTCCGACCCCGGATCGAACCTGAATATCTTGAATCGAAGCTCCATAAAATCCCCTCTGCCCCCCCTTTAAAAAAGGGGGGGTGACTCTCAGTATACCCTCGGTTTAGGTTCAAATCGGGTTATGGTAACCGGTTTGCCGGTAATCGACAGTGCTGCTGCGGCCCTGGGGTCCGTCCTTTGGACGAGGGTATGTTTGAGCCAATGTTCATCATCCCTTTCAGGGTAGTCCTCGCGCGAATGCGCCCCCCGGCTTTCGGTCCTGTTCAGCGCTGAAGCCACTATCGCTTCAGAGAGCAGGAGCATATTCTGGAGTTCGAGCGCCTCCATCAGATCGGTGTTAAAGCGATTTCCCAGGTTGTCGATCGAGATGCTGCGGACTCTTAGTTGAAGCTCCCTGACCGCTTCAAGGGCCTTTCTCAAACCCTGCTCGTCCCGAAAAACCGAGCAACCGTCCATCATGACTTTCTGGAGAGACTGCCGGATGCCGGCAGGTCTTTCACCCGCTCTGTTTTCCATGATCTGTCTTATCCGGTCCACGGCGTCCCGCTCAGGTGCTGGAGGCGGCTTCACCCAGGGGAGACGGTCCAGGTTTTCCATAATGTGCTGCCCGGCCCTTCTCCCAAAGACGACAAGATCGAGCAGCGAGTTGCAGCCGAGCCGATTTGCCCCGTGAAGCGAGATGCACGAACACTCGCCGGCCGCATAAAGCCCCGGCACGGGATTATTTTTCGCATCTGTTGCGTTGCCGTCCGGATTTACCGCGATGCCTCCCATCATGTAGTGGCACGTCGGATGAATCGGAACAGGGTCGGTTGCCGGGTTGAGGCCAAGATAGATTTTTACGAAGGAAGAAATATCCGAAAGCCTTTCGGCCAGCTTCTTTTCGCCAAGATGAGTGAGGTCCAGATAGACATAGTCCTGTCCGTTTATTCCCCTGCCCTCTTTAATCTCGGTAAAAATCGCGCGGGACACCATGTCCCTTGGGGCAAGGTCCTTGATAGTGGGAGCGTACCTTTCCATGAAACGCTCGCCTTCACTGTTGCGCAGAATCCCGCCCTCCCCTCTTGCCGCTTCGGTTATGAGGACTCCCAGCCCCCATATTCCGGTTGGATGGAACTGGACAAATTCCATGTCCTCCAGTGGAAGTCC
This sequence comes from uncultured delta proteobacterium, assembly GCA_963805125.1. GTDB lineage: Bacteria > Desulfobacterota > Syntrophobacteria > Syntrophobacterales > Syntrophobacteraceae > SbD1. Next base: position 1,004,658 of record CAWDTD010000009.1, read on the forward strand.
CCGCCTGTAGGTGAGAGCGACACCGTCCCCGGTGCTGGCGAAGGCGTTGGAGGTCACTTTGTATACTTTCCCGTATCCGCCGGTTGCAATCAGGACCGCCCTGCCATGGAAAAAGTGCACTTCGCCGGTCGCAAGCTCATAGGCAACCAACCCGGCAACCTGCCCGTCCTCGAGGACGAGATCGAGCACGTGAAATTCCGGGTATATCTTGATGCCCTTCTTTACCGCATCGAAATAGAGCGTATCCATGATGACCCGCCCGGACCGGTCGGCCGCGTAGCATATGCGTTTGACAGGCGCCTGGCCGAAATTTCTGGTGTGCCCGCCAAAAAAACGCTGGGCGATTTTGCCTTCGGGCGTCCGGTTAAAAGGAACGCCCATGTGTTCAAGCTCATAGACGGCCCTGATGGCGTCTTTGGCCAGAATTTCGGCCACGTCCTGGTCGCTCAGGTAATCTCCGCCCTTGACCGTATCATACATATGCCATTCCCAGGAATCAGGCTCCTCGTTGCCAAGCGCTGCGGCTATTCCCCCCTGCGCGGCCCCGGAATGCGACCTCGTGGGATATACCTTGCTGAGGAGCGCCACATCAGCCTTCCCGGCCACCTCGGTCGCAGCCCTCAATCCGGCAAGTCCCGCTCCAACGATCAGGACATCGTGCTTAAAAACCATGTAGGGTCTCCCTTGGAAGAGTGGTCAGTGGTCAGTGGTCAGTGGTCAGTGGTCAGTGGCCGGTGGTCAGAAAAAGCTTATCGTCAGCGGCCGGTGGCCGGTGGCCGGCGGCCCGGTCTATCCCCTCGCCGTCACAGGCTCATAGGTGCATCCCACAACCCCGCAATAGTGGCCGACATATTCCGCTTCGGGTCTGTAGAGCGCCGGCTTGTCCTGGGCTTCGGCGAACTTTTCCTCGATAATGTGCGCACACCATCCCGCGATTCGCGAGATGGCGAAAACGGGCGTCATAATGTCAATGGGTATTCCCATCATGGCATAGACAGATCCGCTGTAGAAATCGACATTGGTCCTGATGCCGAGTCTGCCGCGAGCCGAAAATTCCTTCTGACCCTCTTGTTCGATGCGTTCGAGATACTCGTACCATTTTTCATGGCCGGTCTTTTCGGCCAGCCGGCGCGAGGTCTGTTTGAGTATCTTCGAGCGGGGATCGACAGTCTTGTAGACAGCATGCCCCATCCCCATTATTTTTCGGCCGCCGTCGATCGTGTTTTTGACCCAGGGGCCGATCTCATCCACCGATTTGATTTCGGATTCGAGCTGGAGCAGCATCTTCATAACCCGCGCGTTGGCGCCGCCATGCAGACTTCCGGAAAGAGCGCCCACCCCGGCGGAGACTCCCGCATACATATGGGCCCTTGTCGATACGACCTCACGGCAGGCGAATGTCGAGGCGTTGAAGGTATGGTCGGCGTGCAGGATCAGGCAGACGTCGAGATCATGAGTCATCTCCCTGTGCGGTTTTTTCCCCGTGAGCTGCCATAGGAAATTGGCGGCATGGGACAGGGCACTATCGGGCGCAAGCGGCTTCCCGCCGTTTCTGATGCGATGCCAGGCGGCGACCACAGCGGGCAGACGGGCGATGAGCCGCACAGCCTTCCTTAAATTGGCCTCTTTAGAGTCGTCATAGAGATCCGGGTCGGCGATACCCAGCATTGGAACACAGGCCTGGAGCACATCCATCGGATCGGCGGGCCGCGGGAATTTTTCAAGACCCTCCAGAACGAACCCGGGCAGGTCCCGTGAGAGCACAACCTGCCCTTCGAACCGCTCGAGTTCGCTCTCGTTGGGCAGGTATCCGTTCAGGAGCAGGAAGGCCGTTTCCATAAATGTCGACTGTTCCGCCAGTTCTTCGATCCTGTAGCCGCGATAGATCAGAATGCCGTTTTCGCCGTCGATGTAGCTGATCCTGGTATCGGCAACCGTAACTCCTCGGAGGCCGACGTTCTTTATGCGGACTGTTTCAATGGCCATTTTCCCCTCCGGATCCCTTTTCAACTCCCGACTAAAACTTCCCTGCCTTGACCAGATTCAACGCGCCGCCCTCGAGCAACATGCGGCGCATTCTTTCCGATACATGCAGAAGGGTGCGTATTTCTTTGCCCTCAACTTCCACCGGCAACTCCACGGCGCCGCTCGCAAGACTGCGTCGAATCTGCCGATACAGGACCGTGGCCCCGGGATTAAAAGAATTGTAGTCATCGGGATTGGCGAACACCAGCGGGAGAATCCCGTAGTTGCAAAGATTGGCCATGTGGATCCTGGCGAAGCTTTTCGCCAATACCGCCCGCACACCCAGATAGCGGGGCGCCAGGGCTGCGTGCTCCCGGCTCGACCCCTGACCGTAGTTTTCTCCGCCGATGACTGTAACCGCGCCCGCGTCCCTGCATTTTTGCGCGAATTCCGTGTCGATGATCGAAAACACAAACCGGCTTATCGCCGGGATATTCGATCTAAGTGGAAGCACCTCGCTGCCGGCGGGCATGATCGTATCGGTCGATATGTTATCACCGACCACCAGCACCACTTTGGTCTCGAGCGACTCGGGCAGCGCGGCGAAGGTGGGCAGCGGGGCGATGTTGGGCCCGTGGATGATTCGAGTTTCTCTGAGCTGCTCACTTGGTCTTATAATCGAAGACTGATCCACAAGGTACTCTTTCGGGTCTTCTATTGCCGGGTATTCCATTTCCGCGCCCAGTTCCCTGGGGTCCGTTATAACGCCCCTGAGTGCGGCCGCAGCGCCTGTCTCGGGCGAACACAGATAGACGCGGTCATCTTTGGTTCCGGAGCGTCCGGGGAAATTGCGGGGCATGGTCCGAAGGCTTATCTGGCCGGTTCCGGGCGCCTGCCCCATGCCGATGCAGCCCAGACATCCGGGTTCGTGTATCCGCGCCCCCGCCCGCAGCAATGGAATCACCCCTCCCCGGGCCGCCACATTCTCGATTACCTGCCTGCTGCCCGGGTTCACATTCAGAGAGGTCCAACGGGAAGTATGTCTGCCCTCGAGAATCCGGGCCAACACCATCAAATCCCTGAAGGAAGAATTCACGCTGCTGCCGACAATAACCTGGTCCACCTTCAATCCGGCGACTTCACGCACCGGGACCACGTTTCCCGGCGAGTGCGGTTTGGCTATGAGAGGCTCGATTTCCGACAGGTCGATTTCATCGTATTCGTCGTATTGGGCCCCCGGGTCGGCGCTGAGTTCGACCCAGGCATCCGCCCTCCCCTGCCCTTCAAGATAGGCCCGGGTGTTTTCGTCCGATGGAAAGATCGAAGTAGTCGCCCCCAGTTCAGTCCCCATATTGCCGATTGTCTCGCGGTCGGTTGCAGACAGGCTTGCGATTCCGGGGCCGTAATATTCGACTATCTTGCCTATGCAACCTTTCACGTCGTAGCGCCGGAGCATCTCGAGAATAACGTCCTTGGCGCTGACCCACGCGGGGAGTTTCCCGGTGAGCCTGACCCCGAGGACTCCCGGACAGGGAAGATGATAAGGGTATCCGGCCATGGCCAGGGCAACGTCGAGCCCGCCGGCGCCCATCCCGAGCACCGACACGCCGGTCGCCCCGGGAGTATGACTGTCGGCGCCCAGCAGCGTTTTGCCGGGAATTCCGAACCTTTCCATATGAACCTGGTGGGAAACGCCGTTGCCCGGCGGGCTGAAATAAAGTCCATATCTGGCCGAAGCGCTCTGAAGGTATAAATGGTCGTCGGCATTCTTGCTGTCTGTCTGGATGATGTTGTGATCGACATATTGAACGGCAAGCTCGGTCCTTATCCTGTCCAGTCCCAGGGCCTCGAACGCCAGCATGGCCATGGTTCCCGTGGCGTCCTGAAGAAGGACCTGGTCGATCCTGATGCCGATTTCTTCCCCGGCGGCCAGTTTTCCTTCAACCAAATGAGCCTCGAGTATCTTGTGGGTCAGATTCTTCGCCACCGCTTTCTCCTATGCTTTTTTGCGCAATTTTTCGTTCGATTGCCTTGGGACCTGCTTGTGCGGCGCACCTCACAAAACCTAAGATTATGGCCTGGTATTGTCAATTACGGGTCCGGATGCACAGGGGTCGGTACGGGACAAATAAAAGGGACCGCAGTCATGTTTTCACTGACAGTCCCTTTCAGGTTTCTTATTGAAAGTGAAACTATGGTCGTCTATTTGACTTTTTCGCTTAGGGTCTTGCCGGCTTTGAACTTGACAACTTTGGATGCTGGAATTTTGATCTTTTCGCCGGTCCGGGGATTGCGGCCTTCACGCTGAGACCTCGAACCGACACTAAAAGTGCCGAAGCCTACAAGCGTAATCTTCTCACCGCCCGCCAGAGCGCCGGAAACAGCGGCGACGAATCCGTCCACTGCTTTCTCAGCCTGTGATTTTGTAATCCCACCTTCACTTGCAATCTTTCCAACCAGTTCGGCTTTTGTCATTTTCTTTCCTCCTCGACATAATTAGGTAATGAAAAGTGCCTCCTCCCGAGCGGTCTAAAAACCCTGAGTTCCACACACCCCCCCCTTGAACGGAGCCAAACCATGCAGCCAGCCGAACGTTCATCTGTCCCTCAGGGCCAAAAAGTCGTACAATCCGCTCCTGTTCAAGTTTTGAGCAGATTTCGTCTTTATATCCTGAATAATGGCTTTGTCCATAAAAATCAACACCAGAGACGAGAAAAAATGGCCTCAGCCCTTAGTTGAGAACAATATGGCCTGTAAATGAAAAGCGCAAGCGAAAATGTTCCCAAAGGGGGCCGATTTCTCACATTAATTGCATTCCAGCGGGTTAGGGTTTATAAGGGAGTTGATCGGATCTTCGGGTGTGTTGCAATAAAAAGCTTTCAGAGGAGGCCGTCATGACCGTGCGAGTCGTTATAGAAAGGGAAGTTGAACCGGGCCAGGAAGCCAAGTTGCAGCATTTGATGATGCAGGCTCGATCCAAAACCATCAAGTCAAAAGGCTACATCTCCGGCGAAACGCTCAAGGCAATCGACAACCCGAACAAATTTCTCGTTATCAGCTCCTGGAACAGTGCGGAAGATTGGAAGGCATGGGCGAATAGCCCCGAGCGGGCCAAACTGCAGACGGAAATAGCGCCCCTGCTCCTGGGCAAGGAAAAATGCACCATATACATGCATTTGTAGTTTCGCTGTTCCGTGATCATTCCATAGACCTGTGGACCTTATAGACGCCTCTTTCGTTCCTGAGGGCGGACATTACCCGCTGGAGGTGTTCGGAGTCTTTTACCTCTATTCGCAGGTGGCAGACGCTGGAGCTGTCCGCCTGGTTCTCGACCTTGAGACTTATTACATTGACATCCATTTGACCGAGAACTCCGTTGAGGGCCGCGAGGGTGCCCCTCTCCCCGGAGTGGATGATCCGGACGTCTACGGGAAAAAGCTGTTCTTTTCCCGAATCCCACTGTACATCTATTTTTCTGCCTTCGCCGCTTGCCCTTTCGAGGTTTTTGCAGGAAAGCCTGTGCACTGTAATCCCACGGCCCCTGGTTATATATCCCATGACGGGCTCACCCGGAACGGGGTTACAGCATTGAGCCATTCGGATCAAAATGTCCCGGAGCCCTTCCACCTTGATTCCGTCTTTTGAAGCAACCGACTTGCGCTTCTCGACGAGGATCTCTTCTCTGGGGTGTTCCTCTTCGAGCGGAAGTATCGTCAATTTGCCGATTACCTGGTTGGCCGTAACCTTGTGATAGCCAATGCCGGCCAGAAGATCGTCGACGCTTTTCAGGGAAAAGGCCCTTGCGGCCTCGGCGAGTTGGGGTGAATTCAGGTAGTTGTTGAAGTTCAAACCTCTCTTCCTGAATTCCCTTTCGCAGATTTCTCTGCCCTGAGAGATCGAACGCTCTCTTTCCTCGGTTTTGAACCAGTGCTTGATGCGGCTTATAGCCTTGGAGGACTTGACCTGTTTGAGCCAGTCTTTGCTGGGCCGGTGATTGGCGGAGGTCAGCACTTCAACGGTATCGCCGTTCTGGAGTTCATACCTCAGGGGCACCAATTTCCCGTTGACTCTTGCACCCACACACCTGTGGCCGACTTCGGTGTGTACCTCGTAGGCAAAGTCCACCGGCGTGGACCCCTTCGGAAATGCCTTTACATCCCCGTGCGGCGTGAAGACGTAAACCTCGTCGGGGTAGAAATCGAGTTTCAGGGCCTCCATGACGGCTTTGGACTCAACCCGCCCGACCGCCCAATCCCTGCTCAATTCCATGATCTGTCGGAACCACGAAAAGCGCTGCGTCTCCTGTTCGTCGATTTGGGCAACCGGCTTTCCTTCCTTGTAGAGCCAGTGAGCGGCAATACCCTCATTTGCGATCCGGTCCATCTCTTCGGTCCGAATCTGTACTTCTATCCGTTCCCCGTAAGGACCGGTCACCGTTGTATGGAGCGACTGATACATGTTGGATTTCGGTCTTCCGATATAGTCCTTGTATCGGCCTTCCACCGGCTCCCACAGTGCGTGGATCAGCGCAAGGGTCTCATAGCAGGACTTGGCCGAATCCACTATGATCCGGAATGCGATCAGGTCGTAGATACGCGTCATATCCAGCTTCTGGCGCTCCATCTTCTGGTAGATGCTGTAGATGTGCTTGGGACGGCCGCGTATGCGGCCTTTAATCCCGAATTCGGCCATCCGCGCCTCAAGAATCTGTTCCACCTCTCTGATGTAGTGAATCCGGTCCTCTTCGGTTTTGGCAAGCCCCGTTTTTATTTCTTCATAGGCTTCGGGATGAACACACCTGAAGGAGAGGTCTTCAAGTTCGAGCTTCATCCAGTCGATACCGAGCCTGCCCGCAAGCGGCGCATAGATGTCGAGGGTTTCCCGGGCGAAATTGCCGCCAAGCCGATCCGGCCGGCACGATGTTGCTCGAATGCCGTCAAAGCGGTCGGCGAGCTTGACGAGAACCACCCGGACGTCCCGGGAAATCGCCATAATCATCTTGCGGATATATTCGGCCTGACGCTCTTTTGGGCTGCTGTAGGCGATTTGAGTCAACTTCGTGACGCCCTGTACGATCAGGGCAACCTGCGGGCCGAACATTCCGGTGAGTTCTTCCGAGCTGATGTATTCTTTTTCCAGGGAGTCGTGCAGCAGACCGGCGGCGATGCTTTCTTCGTCGAGGCGCATCCTTGCCAGAATCGCTGCAACTGCGAGCGGATGTTCCAGATAAGGTTCGCCGGGCAGAGAGCTTTTACCCCTGTAAGCCTTCGAGACAAAAATATAGGCCTTTTCCAGGAGCCCGACATCTGCGCCGGGAAGGTAATCCAAGATGCGGTCCAACAATTCAAAGAAGCGCAACCCACGCCTCCTCAAGAGCGGTAGCGGGAAGCTGGAAGCGGGGAGCGAAAAGCTTTTTGCCGCTCGCTCCCGGTGCATTGTCAACTAAATTCAAAAAGGTGGAACCTCACACTGCCTCATTCCGGCGCGCCACCCCGGCGAGCTTGTCCCGGAAGTTCGGATTTCCGACGCCCGACACCCGATATCTGTCCCTGCTCCCTCCTCCCCGCTCCCCGCTCCGTGCTCCCCGCTACCCGCTACCTGCTCCTGATTTTCTCACCTGTCATCCGCTCGACCTCGGATAAGAGCCGATCGAGCAACTCCGACTCGGGGAGCTTCTCCACCCGTTTGCCCTTCTTGAACAGGATACCGCTGCCCCTTCCGCCCGCGATGCCCACGTCGGCCTCTTTGGCCTCGCCGGGACCGTTTACCACGCATCCCATGATGGCAACCCTGAGCGGGTTCCTGACATTCTTAAGCATTGTCTCCGCCTTTTCGACCATCGGGATAAGGTCAATTTCGGTGCGCCCACAGGTAGGACAGCTCACAAGCTCTACTCCCCTCTCCCGCAGCTTCAACGCCCTTAAAATCGACCAGGCAACGAACATCTCCTCTTCCGGCTGGGCGGTAAGGGAAACCCTCAGCGTGTCCCCGATTCCCTCGAGCAGCAAAAGACCAATTCCGAGGGCGGATTTTATGGCGCCGCTCACTACAGTTCCGGCCTCCGTCACTCCGAGGTGAAAAGGGTAGTCCGTTTTTGCGGCCAGCAGCCTGTATGACTGGATCGTCGTGATAACGTCGCTTGATTTGAGCGATACCTTTATCAGGTCGAAATCGTTATCCTCAAAAAACCGGATGTGCCGCAGCGCGCTCTCGACCATGGCTTCGTGAGTAGGATGCCCATATTTGGCCAGCAGGTCCTTTTCCACCGATCCGCTGTTTACGCCGATACGCACCGGGATCTTCCGCTCCCTGGCCACATCTATTATTCTTTTCACCTTTGCGGGGCCGCCTATATTTCCCGGGTTGATCCGAATGGCGTCCGCGCCGGCGCGCATGGCCCTGACAGCCAGGCGGTAGTCGAAGTGGATGTCGGCGATTATCGGAATTCGAATCGACTTCTTTATCGTGGCGAAAGCGTCGCCTGCCTGCTCATCGGGAACCGCAACCCTTATTATTTCACACCCCGCATCTTCGAGCCTCTTTATCTGCACCACCGTCGAGCGCCAGTCGCGCGTGTCCGTGTTGGTCATCGACTGGACTGAAACGGGAGCGCCTCCGCCAATTGGAACATTCCCGATATGTATCTGCCTGCTTGCCCGGCGTTTGTTTTCCAAAATCGGACCTCTGTTTTATGATTTTAAAGAACTTGCAAAAAATTTCCAATTACCCTTGCGACGCCAGGCGACGTTTTGTCGATCCCGTGGCTTTTGCGGCGCACAATTTTCAATATCCTGCACCTCCGGAGTTGAGTGTTTAATATGAACCTGAAATGGTGTAAATGGAATTATATATTATGTAAGAAAGCAGAGTGATCCAAATGCGGGTTCTTTTTTGCGCCTCCGAAGCGGTGCCTTTCGCTAAAACCGGCGGTCTTGCCGACGTGGCCGGTTCTCTGCCCGAATCGCTCCACGCCCTTGGCTGCGACGTGCGGATCTTTATGCCCCTTTACCGCTCCGTTCGCGAGAACTCGCCGCCCCTCGAGCCGGTGGCTCAGGGCATAATCATTCCAATCGGGGTACATGATTACCACATTTGTTTGTGGGAAGGCCGGACCGAATCCGGCGTTCCGGTCTATTTCCTGGAAAAGGACGAACTCTTCGACAGGTCCTACCTTTACGGCAGCCCCATTCGGGGTGACTATGAAGACAACGCCGAAAGGTTCATCGCCCTCAGTCTGGCGGTCAGGCAACTTTGCGAGGCCATCGGGTGGTACCCATCGATTTTTCATCTGCATGATTGGCAAACCGGGCTGGTTGCACCCTATTTCCAGATGAACTGGCGCCATGACCCGAAATTCGGCCGCTCGGGTACTGTTTTTACAATTCACAACATTGCCTACCAGGGTGTCTTCCCCGCTGGTTTTTTCAGGTTGACCAACCTTCCGCCGAGCACCTGGTCGCCCCAGGGGATCGAATTCTGGGGACAGTGCAATTTCATGAAGGCAGGGATCGTTTACAGCGATTTTATTACCACCGTCAGTCCCGGCTACGCTTCGGAAATCATCACGAACGATTTCGGCTTCGGGCTCGACGGGCTCCTCAAGGAGCGAAAAGACAGCCTTGGGGGAATACTGAACGGCATTGATGTAAACACATGGGACCCGCACACCGACCCCAACCTTCCCGGCAATTACAGCGTCGATGAGCTTGCCGGCAAAAAAGTCTGCAAAGAAGCCCTGTGCAGGCGGGCGGGTTTTATGGAAAAGACCTGCGGGTTTCCGTTGCTCGGCATGGTAGGCCGGCTTGCCGCCCAGAAGGGCCTCGACCTGTTAGAAAAAATCGTGCCGGATTTGATGAAACTGCCCGTAAACCTTGTAATCCTCGGAACAGGAGACGCGGCTATCGAGGAAAGCCTTCGCGATATGGAAAAGATCTACCCGAACCGCCTCAAACTCTCCAGCCGGTACGACGAGCAAATGGCGCACATGATCCAGGGGGGGGCCGACATTTTGCTGGTGCCTTCCAGGTACGAGCCCTGCGGGCTCAGCCAGATGTATAGTCTGCGCTACGGCACGATCCCGGTGGTCCACGCGACCGGGGGACTCGACGACTCGGTATCCGACATTGTCCTGCACCCGGATTCGGGAACCGGCTTCAAATTCTACAAATACGAACCGGAGGCCTTTCTTGAAGCAATAGAATCGGCGCTGGAATTATTCAAAGACGCCCGCAAATGGGCCCAGATCCAGAAAAGAGGCATGGTTCAGGATTTTTCCTGGCACAGGTCCGCAAGGCAATACATCGAGGTCTACGAGAAAGTGACGGCGGTGAAAAAAGCACTGGGAACACGATCGGGACTGAGACCCGGCCCGGTCGGGGGTGTCTAGATTTCGATCATGCTCTCCTGAAGCAGGTCAATGTCGGCGATTTCCTCTTCCAGGTAGGCCTTCAGCTTCTTTTTGAGCCGGCTTTCGATCTGGCGCACGCGCTCGCGGCTGATCCCGAACTTGTCTCCGATTTCCTGGAGGGTCATGGGATCTTCGGTCAGAAGCCTCTTATCGAATATCACGGCCTCTTTGCCTTTGAGCTGCTGCCTGAAAAGCATCAGCTTGTCATGGAGAATGGCCTTGGCTTCCTGGTCCGCTATCTGGTCGTCCACAGGCAGATCGTCCGAGGGCAGAAAGGATTTGTGAGTATCCTCGGAGTCTTCCTTCAGGGGGCTGTCAAGAGAGATCTCCCAGCTATTGAGCCTCTGGTCCATTTCAACGATCTCCGACTCCTTCACATCGAGCCGGTGACTGAGCAGCTTGGGGGAAGCCTCGATGCCCTGGGCTTCGAGTTTCTCTTTTTCCTTGCGCAGGTTGAAAAAAAGTTTCCGCTGCGCCTGGGTGGTCCCGATTTTGACCAGTTTCCAGTTGTCCATGATAAACTTGATTATGTAGGCCTTGATCCAGAACGAGGCATAGTAGGAAAACTTGTATCCCCTGTAGGGATCGAATTTCTTTACCGCCTGCATCAACCCTACGTTGCCCTCCTGAATGAGGTCCATCAGGTTTTGCATCCAGTATCGCTGAAAATCCATGGCAATCTTGACAACAAGCCTGAGATTTGCCGTGATCAGCTTGTAGGCGGAGTCTATATCGCCTTTTTCCCGGTAGCGGATAGCCAGGTCCGTTTCATCCTCCCTGCTGAGCAGCGGGTACCGCTTGATCTCGTCGAGGTATAGGCGGAACGGATCGAAGGAAACCGGCGGATGCCTGTCGTGAATCTTCGCGGATCGATCTTCGTCGTTTTGGGGGGCCTCAGCGGGAGTTTTCCGCCCGGCGGCTGAAACCTTCTTGGTTTTCACGTTCTTAAGCATGAATCGATTATCCCTCGTGGGTACGGGTACACACGGAATTTCCTGGCATTATGTCCGGCAGCTCCCCCCACGGGGAGCATTTGGTATGTCTGATTCATATTAATATACCAACAACGAAAGGGAAGCAATTTTTTATCGAGAATGCTTGATTTTTCCGAATCGTTTCATTATAAATTTGCAGCTAATAAATGAGAAGGGATTGCCCAGCTGGCAACCAGAACATGAAACTCTGCGTACCGGAACATATCGCGAGCATCATCCCTTATCCCCCCGGCAAGCCAATCGAAGAACTGGAGCGCGAATACGGAATCAGCGGCTCCATTAAGCTCGCAAGCAACGAGAATCCCCTTGGTCCCTCTCCCAGGGCCATCGAGGCTGTTGTTGCCGCGTTGTCCAAACTGAACCGCTATCCGGATGGAAGCGGTTTTTACCTGCGCAAAAAGCTTGCGGAAAAATATTGCATTCCGTTCGACGGCATCATGCTGGGCAACGGTTCAAATGAACTCATAGAATTGGTTATCCGGGCCTTTTTGACCCCGGGTGACGAAGTGATAATGCCTGCGCCCTCTTTTCTTCTCTACAGGCTGGTGGTTCGGTGGATGGGCGGCAAACCGATCCCCGTACCCCTTAAGGCAAATCTGGGATTGGACCTGGAAAAGATGGCGGAAGCGGTTACGCCGAAAACCAGGGTTATTTTCCTCACCAATCCCAATAACCCCACGGGCAGGGTCATCAGCAGGAGCGATTTTGACGCCTTCCTCTCGGATATCCCTCTTGACGTGGTGGTGGTGCTCGATGAGGCATACATTGAATTCAACACGAACCCGGATACGCCCTCGGGTTTCGATTATATCGACAGGGACGGGCCGGGCGTCGTTGCGCTGAGAACATTTTCCAAGGCCTACGGACTGGCCGGCCTGCGAATCGGCTTCGGCGCGATGGACCCCGATATCGCCGGTTTTTTAAACCGCGTGCGCCAGCCCTTCAACACCGGGTCTCTTGCGCAGGCTGCCGCCCTTGCCGCCCTCGATGACGATGAGTTTCTGCGGCGCACGCAGCAAACGGTATGGACCGGTTTGCAATATCTATACAATGAGGTTGAAAAGATGGGCCTCGCATACATCCCCTCAGAGGCCAATTTCTTTCTGATAGAGCTTGCCTGTGAGGCGAAAACAGTATTCGAAGCCATGCTCAACCGCGGGGTGATCATCAGGTCGATGGCTTCCTACGGCATGGAACGATTCATTCGAGTCAATGCGGGCCTTCCGGAGGAGAACAGGCGGTTCGCCAGGGTTCTGGGCGATGTGCTGGCCGAAATGGAAGCAGCCGATTCGAATCGCGGCCGGGACCTGCCCCGGCCGGGGTCAGGGCCCGGCTCCTGCGGAGCGCAGAGCCGGTGATAATCGCTATAGACGGCCCGGCAGGGGCCGGAAAGAGCACGGTTTGCAAAATCCTGGCACAAAGACTGGGCTTCGTATATCTCGATACGGGGGCCATGTACCGGGCCGTGGCATGGGCATTCGATGAAGGTTTATCCGAGGGCGGCCGGCAGCCCAAATCAGACCCGGACGAGGATCAGGTCCGTGAGATGCTGGGCCGAATACCGCTTCTGTTTTCCATAAAAGAGAACAGGCTGGAGATTTCCTGCGGCCAAAGGCGCCTCTCGGAGGAGCTTCGCAGCCCGGGGATGAGCGAGGCGGCCTCCAGGATTTCTCAACTGCCTGCGGTAAGACAGTTTCTGGTGGCCTGGCAAAGAAAGCTGGCCGAGCAGGGTGACATCGTCGCGGAAGGGCGGGACACGGCGACGGTCGTTTTTCCGAAGGCCGATCTGAAGGTGTTCCTTACGGCGGATTTGCAGACACGCGCCGCAAGACGGTTTGCCGAATATATCGACAAGGGCGTAAGCCTGTCCCTGGAACAAATGCAGGTGCTCATTCGGGAGCGCGACGAGGCGGATTCGAGGCGCGATCATTCTCCCATGCGGCCGGCCGAAGGGGCCATTATGCTCGATACATCACACCTCCGGGTTGAGGAAGTAGTAGACCGGCTGAGCGAGCAGGCTAAAAACCTGATCGGAGCCCGGGCTTGAGCTCATAGCGAACTTTAAGATTGCTTATTAATCCGCTGTTTGCTAGAGTTTAACTTTGATATGGCGAAGCGCCAAAAATCAGGTAAGGGGGCAAGAGTAGGATCGATGACCGTAAAAGATGAACAGGAAAAACAAACCCTTGAACAGGGAACTCTTTCTTCTTCGGACGACCGTGAGCCCGAGGAGGAAATGGATTCCATGCACGACCTCTATGAGCAAAGCTTTCGAAATATCCAGGAGGGCGAGGTAATCCGCGGGCGGATCGTCCAGGTTAGCGATGATTTTGTCATGGTTGACATCGGGTACAAATCGGAAGGACAAATCTCGATTCACGAATTCAAGGATGAAACGGGCACGGTGCAGGCGGGCATAGGAGACGAAATCGATGTTCTCCTCGAGTTCCATGATGACGATGACGGCACTATTCATCTGTCAAAGGAAAAGGCCGCCAAGATCAAGGTATGGGACGACATAAGCCGAATCTACGGCGACGACGGCATGATCGAGGGAAAGATCATCGCCAAGGTCAAGGGGGGTCTGGCCGTCGATATCGGAGTACAGGCCTTTTTGCCCGGATCTCAGGTCGATCTGCGCCCGGTCAGGAATCTCGAATCGCTTATCGGACATACCTTTCCCTTCAAAGTCCTGAAATATAACAGGAAAAGAAGAAACGTCGTGCTTTCCCGCCGCGCTCTTCTCGAAAAAGAGCGCGAGCAGATGAAATCCTATACCCTGGCCACGCTCGAAGACAACAAGGTGGTTGACGGCATCGTAAAGAATATCACCGATTACGGTGTTTTCGTGGACCTTGGCGGCATCGACGGCTTGCTGCATATTACCGACATGAGCTGGGGCCGGGTGGGGCATCCCTCTGAAATGTTTCAGATCGGCGACAGGATAAAGGTGAAGGTCCTTAGCTTCGACCGGGAAAGCGAGAGAGTTTCCCTTGGCCTCAAGCAACTCGTCGATGATCCCTGGACCCGGGCCGAGAAGAAGTACCCGGTTGAAACGAAGGTGCGGGGCAGGGTCGTCAGCCTGACCGATTACGGCGCATTCGTTGAAATCGAAGAAGGAGTCGAGGGGCTTATCCATGTCTCCGAGATGTCCTGGACCAAGAAGGTGCGACATCCCTCGAAGATTCTTTCTGTCGCCGACGAAATCGACGCGATCGTGCTCAGCATCAACCCCGAGAGCAAGCGTATCTCGCTCGGGATGAAACAGCTTGAATCAAATCCCTGGGATGTTATCGCGCAGAAATACCCCGTGGGGACCACAATTGCCGGTAAGATAAAGAACATAACCGATTTTGGCATCTTTATCGGGATCGATGAAGGCATCGACGGCCTCGTTCATATTTCGGATATCTCGTGGACAAAGCGGGTCAAGCATCCGTCCGAGGTTTTTCGCAAGAATCAGGAAGTCCAGGCCATCGTGCTCAATATCGACAAGGACAACGAACGGTTCTCGCTCGGCATCAAGCAGCTTGAATCCGATCCATGGGAAAGCATTCCGCAGCGTTACCCGATGGGCAGCATTGTGTCGGGTCCCATCACAAACGTCACCGATTTCGGCCTCTTCGTGGAGCTTGAGGAAGGAATCGAGGGCCTGATCCATGTCTCCGAAATCAGCAAAGAGAAGATCAAGTCCCCCGTGGGTCAGTTCAAACACGGTGACAAAATCTCCGCCAAGGTGATCAACATCTCTCCCAAAGACAGGAAGATCGGTCTTTCAGTCAAGAAAATCGAGGAACAGGACGACCGGTCCAATTACGACGAGTATATAAACACCAGCAAAGCCGCTACTTCCAACCTTGGCGAACTGCTCAAGGAAGAGCTTGAAGCCAAGGCGCAAAGCACGGCCAATAACGCTGCAAACAGTGATAAAGCATAACTCGCATGCACTCCTCCTGCGAGGAGATGAAAACCCCCGGTCAGGCGCATCGAGTGCCTGACCGGATTTTTTTGAACCTGTCCGGATGAATGGCGACCAATGAAAATGCGCGGATGTCTTTTGGGAGTGGTGATCGGGGCCGTATTGACCGGGGCGATTATCTGGCTGGTTTCAGGCGTTGATTTCTCGATAAAGGACAACCGGGTGGGGGAAATCGATGTAAAAGGGACGATTTTAAGCTCCCAGGAGACCTTGAAGCAGATAACCGATTTCAGAAAAGAAGCCTCGATCAAGGCGATTGTGCTAAGAATCGATTCCCCCGGCGGCGCTGTGGGACCTTCCCAGGAAATATACAGGGAAATCCGGCGCACCGCGCGGAGCAAGCCCGTGGTCGCCTCACTGGGGAGCGTCGCGGCCTCCGGGGGCTATTACATCGCATCGGCTGCAAGCCATATTGTGGCCAATCCCGGGACTATCACGGGAAGTATAGGCGTGATAATCCATTTCCCCAACCTGCGGGAGCTTTTCGGCAAAATAGGCTACCAGATGACCACGATCAAGAGCGGGCAGTTCAAAGACATTGGAAACCCCGCCCGCGATATGACGCCGGCAGAAAAAGAACTGCTCCAGGCAACTATCGATGAGACCTACCGTCAATTCGTCCGGGACGTAGCAGTGGCGCGCAATTTGTCTGAAGACCAGGTGCGCGCCGTCGCAGACGGAAGAATAATCATGGGCGAAAAAGCTCTGGAGCTAAAACTGGTGGATCAGCTCGGCAACTTCGAAGACGCCGTAGCCAAAGCAGGCGAGCTTGCAAAGATCGAGGGCGAACCCGAGGTGATAAAAGCCAAGAAGAGCAAACACTCTCTTCTGGACCTGCTCGTGGGAGAAAATGTGAGCGAGAGAGTGAGTGATATCATATACGATTCATCGGCCTGCGTGAGATACCAGCTCCCGAATTTCGACCGCTGGTGAAGCGCCTGGTGCGTTATACGACGTTGCGTCCAGGCGTGCGCCAAAGGATGTTGACAAGCGTGGGGGATGGGGGGACATGCGCCCCATAAGCGCTTAAATAAAGACGAGCACCTGAAGGAAAAAAGATCGTCATTCCGGCGGCAGCCGGAATCCAGCGCTCTTGCTCTTCATTGTAAAATCAATAGAAAGGCACTGGCCCCCGGGGCTTGCCCCGGACCCGATCCGGGGATTTCGGCCCCACGAGCAGGCGCGTGAGGCCGAGCGCCCGGCGCATGCGGCGGTTGGCCGGCGCCACGCTGGGGGCCGCCGCATGCGCCGCCGTGAGCCGGATCGTGGTCCGGACATGGAGAGCGGCGAAGGGAGGGTTGGTTTTTAAACGCTTTTAATATTCTTTTGAATGAACGCAACTTCGTATCAGGCAATCCGCTTGCTTTGTATTCTGAAAGCGGAGAGGTCTCCGGCCCCCTCGCGCAGGATTTCCGGTGTATCGTCCATGAGCGAAATGACGCTGGAGGCTACACCGGGCACAGCTCCCCCGTCCACGATCAGGTCGATCGCGTGGCCGATCTTATCCTGAATCTCGCGCGGGGTGGACAAAATCGCTCCGGTCTCAGGGTCTGTGGCGGTCGTGCTGATTATGGGGTGTGCAAGCTCTTCGACAATAGCCAGGCAGATCGGGTGGTTTGGCACCCGGATTCCAACGGTTTGCCTCTTGGTCAGCATGATCCGCGGGACCATCCGGGAACCTTCCAGCACGAAAGTATAAGGCCCGGGCAAAAGCCGCCTCATGGTTTTGTAAACGTAATTGGTAACCTGCGCGTACTCGCTTATATTCTTCAGGTCGCTGCAAATAAAACTGAAGGGCTGGTGCTGAGAACGGCGCTTCAAAAGATAAATTCTCTCTATTGAAGCCTTATTGAAAAGGTCACAGCCGATCCCGTAAAATGTGTCCGTGGGATAGGTTATTATCCCTCCATTTGCGAGAACCTCGACAACTTTTTTGATTTTTCTCGGCTCCGGATGCTTTGGGTTTATCTCCAGGATCATTAGCAATCGTCTCCTCGTTATGTGAAAGCAAGCAAAAAATAATGGCTGCCAGAAGGCAATTCAAGCAAAGAGAGGCGCAGAATTGGGCCAATCGGTTCCTAAAAACTGTTTTGCGGCCCTGGATATCGGGTCCCATACCACTCGCATGCTGATTGCGCGAAAAAACGGCACTGAACTTGTGCCCGTCCGCGCGGAAAGAAGGGTAACACGACTCGCTCAGGACTTCCAGGATGCTGAAATAATCACAGGGCAGGCACAGCACAGAAATATTTCGGCGCTCAAGGAGTACTGCTCCATTTTGAGGGAATTCCAGGTCGGCAGCATAGCCTGCGGGACGACCGGGGTTGTCAGGCGCGCAAAAAATTCCGGCGCCGTTCTCGGCAGAATTGCATCTGAAACTGGAATCGAGTGCAAAATTCTTTCCGAGCAGACCGAGGCGATACTTTCCGCAAAGGGCATTCTGAGCGCACTTCCCGAAATCGGGAGCGATCTGCTCGCCTTTGACATTGGCGGCGGAAGCACCGAATTTGTGCTGACAGGGGCGGAGACCGCTATTTGGAGCGCAAGCCTGCCTGTTGGAGCGGCAACGCTGACCGGGGCATTCCTTGAAGGCGACCCTCCGGGCCGCGAAGCTGTAGACCGGGCGGGGCTCTGGGTACAAGGCGAAATCATTTCAGCCAAAGAGCAACTATGTGGTATAATTAATTTTTTTGAGAAGTTGCGGCTTGTCGGAACTGCCGGGACGGTTACCACCCTGGCGGCCATGCATATAAAGATGGAGCGCTACGTCCCGTACCGGGTGAACGGAGTTGTCCTGACCGCTGATTGGCTTTCCCGCACGATAGAATCCCTGGCGCAAATGCCCCTGGCTCGAAGGCGGCTGATTGCGGGTCTGGAGCCCGGACGGGAAGACATAATCCTTGGCGGGGCCGTTATAGTGTCGGAAATTCTCTCCTGTTTCGGCCATGACAGCTTCGTTGTGTCCGATGCGGGTCTTCTCGAAGGCCTTCTCATCGAACTCGTAGAGAAAGAATCGGCGCCTTCCGGAGGCGGGGGCGCCGGTCTAAGAACGGGCTTGACATGGCGGCTGTAAAAGGGATAAAGCCCCAGGAGGGAAGCAGGGAGCAGGGAGCACGAAGCGGGAAGAGAGATATAAGACTCGGAGAAAATAGATGGAGCACAAGACCAGTTTCGAGATACCGGAAGCACTGACATTCGACGACATCACTCTTCTGCCCAACTACTCGGAAGTTCTGCCGGTTGAAACCGACGTTGGCACTATGCTGACCAGGGAGATCAAGATGCGTATCCCTCTGGTCAGCGCCGCCATGGACACGGTGACCGAATCCGATACGGCGATCAGCATCGCCCGCGAAGGCGGAATAGGAATAATTCACCGCAATATGAGCATCGCAGCCCAGGCGCAGGAGGTAAACAAGGTCAAGAAATCCGAAAGCGGCATGATAGTCGATCCGGTCACGGTGCATCCCGACCAGCATATCGGCGATGTTTTCGACCTGATGTCCAAATACCGGATTTCCGGCGTACCGGTGGTGAGCGGAGACCAGCTCGTCGGGATCATAACCAACAGGGACCTCAGGTTTGAAACCGACTTGACGATAAAGGTCGCGGATCTAATGACCAGGGATAATCTTGTTACCGCCCCTCTGGGCATTTCGCTCGAAGACTCCAAAAGGCTGCTCCAGAAACACCGGATCGAAAAACTGCTGGTGGTCGATGAAGCCGGCCGGCTAAAGGGGCTTATAACCATAAAGGATATATTGAAGATAACGAAGTATCCGAACGCCAGCAAGGACCTTCTGGGCAGGCTTCGGGTCGGCGCTGCCGTCGGGATAGGCAAAGATATGCTCGAGAGGGTGAGCGCCGTACGCAACGCCGGCGTCGATGTGGTCGTCGTGGACAGCGCGCACGGACACTCCCGAAATGTTGTCGAGGCGGTGAAAAAAATCAGGGCGGAGTTTGCGGACCTCCAGTTGATAGCGGGCAATGTGGCTACCGCAGAAGGGGCCGAAGCCCTTATCGAAGCCGGGGTGGATGGCATCAAGGTAGGCGTCGGACCCGGTTCGATCTGCACGACAAGAATCGTGGCCGGCGTCGGCGTTCCGCAGGTGAGCGCCATCATCGAGTGCGCCCGGGTGGCCCGGTCGATGGAGATACCGATCGTCGCCGACGGGGGAGTAAAGTACAGTGGCGACATCGTCAAGGCCCTGGCCGCCGGAGGCGACTGCGTGATGATCGGCAGCCTGTTTGCAGGCACCGACGAAAGTCCCGGTGAAACCATCCTCTACCAGGGGCGCAGCTACAAGGTTTACCGCGGCATGGGATCTCTTGGCGCCATGCGCGAGGGAAGCAAGGACCGCTATTTTCAGGATGACGTGTTCGAACCCAAGAAGCTGGTGCCCGAAGGAATCGAAGGAAGGGTGCCCTACCGCGGGCCGATCTCCGATATGGTGCACCAACTGGTCGGAGGGGTGCGCGCCGGCATGGGCTATCTCGGGTGCGCCACTCTGAGCGAGCTTCGGATCAAAACGAAAATGGTTCGGATCACGAGCGCCGGACTCCGGGAAAGCCATGTGCATGACGTTATAATCACTAAAGAAGCGCCCAACTACCAGGTGGATTTGAAATAAGGGCACAGAATCATGTACGACGATCTTCACCAGGAGCGGATGCTGGTCCTCGATTTCGGCTCCCAGACCACGCAGTTGATTGCCCGCCGGGTAAGGGAAAGTCACGTCTACTGCGAGATCCATCCCTTCAATATGACCCTGGAGGCGATAAAAAACTTCAAACCGAAGGGAATTATCCTGTCCGGAGGGCCGTCGAGCGTTCACGACGACGGCGCTCCCCTGGCCGATCCGCAAATATTCGAACTCGGAATCCCCCTGCTTGGCATCTGCTACGGCATGCAACTGCTGGCTCACCAGCTTGGAGGGGCCGTCGAAAAGGCGCAAAGGCGCGAATACGGACCCGCTTCGATAGACATAGACACGCCGGGAGAGCTTTTCCGGGACATTGAAAAGGGCGGGGTGCGGGTCTGGATGAGCCACGGCGACCGCATCCTCGAGCTGCCGCCTTCCTTCGAGACGATGGCCCGCAGCGATAATTCCCCCTCCGCCGCGATGGGCGACTCAAGGCGCCATCTCTACGGAGTGCAGTTTCATCCGGAAGTGGCGCACACGCCCTGCGGAAAGGACATCCTCGATAACTTTCTGTTCCGCATCTGCCGGTGCCGCCCGTCATGGACGATGAAATCCTTCGTGGAATCGGCCATTGGCTCGGTTCGCCAAAAAGTGGGCAACGATCAGGTGATCTGCGCCCTGAGCGGCGGCGTAGACTCATCTGTGGTGGCGCTGCTTCTCCACAAGGCCATAGGCGAGCGGCTTCACTGTATTTTCGTCAATAACGGGCTTCTGCGAAAAGGCGAGGCCGAGACTGTTCAGAGAGTATTCCGCGATCATTTCGAAATTAATCTCATCTACGTCGACGCCTCCGCCGAGTTCCTCGACCGCTTGCGAGGCGTCTCGGACCCGGAGCGCAAGCGAAAGATAATCGGCAATCTTTTTATCGAGGTCTTCGAGCGGGAGGCGGCGCGAATCAGGAACGCCCGCTACCTGGCGCAGGGCACGCTCTACCCGGATGTGATCGAAAGCGTCTCATTCAAAGGGCCTTCGGCCACAATAAAGACCCACCACAATGTCGGGGGCTTGCCCGACAGGATGAAGCTGGAGCTGATCGAACCGCTCCGGGAGCTTTTCAAGGACGAAGTGCGGCTGGTTGGAAGAGAACTCGGGCTTCCCGAGAGGACAATCATGCGGCATCCCTTTCCGGGTCCGGGCCTCGCGATCAGGATAATTGGAGAGCTGACCCCCGCAAACCTGGATATTCTACGGGAGGCCGACGCCGTGATCCAGGAGGAAATCGAGGCCTGCGGCTGGTACGAGCATGTGTGGCAGTCCTTCGCCGTGCTGCTTCCGGTCAGGTCGGTCGGGGTCATGGGCGACGAACGCACCTATGACCAGGTGATCGCCCTTCGGGCGGTGGAAAGCGTGGACGCCATGACGGCGGACTGGGCAAGACTTCCCTACGAAGTGCTGGGGCGGATTTCAAACCGGATCATAAACGAGGTCAAGGGCGTGAACCGCGTCGTCTACGATATTTCATCAAAGCCGCCGAGCACGATCGAATGGGAATAGGATGTGTACACCGGGACCCACCGCTTCTACCGCTATCAACACCAGGCCCCGAAAGGCTGGGAAAGCTTCCAGGTAAAATACCGGGAAACCGATCTCTGGATACGGGCACGCACAAACCTCGAGCGGGAAGCGATGCAGGCGGTCCTGAGCTGTCGTCTTCAACTCGAGCGGTATATCGCCTCACATGGGGACTTCCTCCGCTCCCTTGAACCGCTCCCCGACGATCCTCTCGCCCCTGCCCTGGTCCGCCGGATGCTAAAGGCGGCGATCGCCGCCGGGGTCGGCCCGATGGCGAGCGTGGCCGGCGCTATAGCCCAGGCCGTCGGGGTCTCCCTTGAACCCCTATCCGATTCCGTAATGGTTGAAAACGGCGGCGACTGCTATCTCCACATGCGGCAGGAAACCACCGTGGGAATTTTCGCCGGACCCGATTCGCCGTTCACGGGCAAAATAGCCGTGAAGCTTGGCCCCGAGCGCTTCCCGATCGGGATTTGTACTTCGTCGGCAACCGTGGGCCACTCTTTGAGCTTTGGCAAGGCGGATGCGGTGACCGTCATTTCGCCGGACGCCGCTCTTGCGGACGCCGCTGCAACCCGGCTTGGCAACATGGTGAAAACCCGGGCCGATATCGACGAAGCCCTGGCGCTCGCTCCCCGAATTCCATCCATCGAAGCGGTTTTGATCCTCATTAAAGACAAGATGGGGATCTGGGGCAATATTGAAGTGCTGCCCGTATGAACGAAAAAACCCGCCTTGACTTGCTACGTCATTGAAGTATATATGAATCATGTTTACATTCATTGAATCCAGTATTTTTGAGCGTGAGGTCTCGCTTTATCTCGATGATAACGAGTATGCCTCCCTACAGGCATTCCTTGTTATGAACCCGGAGGCCGGGGATTTGATCCCGGGCTCGGGCGGCGTGCGCAAACTCAGGTGGAAACGCCCCGGTGCAGGAAAGAGGGCTGGAGTTCGGGTGATCTATCATGTTCGATACAGCCCCAATGAGTTGTGGCTGTTGACCATTTACGCCAAGGCGAGGCATGACAACATTCCAGCGCGCATTCTGAAGGCGCTCAAGGAGAAATTCGCCAATGATTCACAAGACTGAAGGCAAACCATTAGACCGGCGCGAAGCAGAGCGGGATATCGGGCAGGAGTTGTTGGATGCTGTCGATGAGATCCGGGCAGGAGGCGGACGGCGCTATGTTGTGGAGCCAAAGACCGCCGTAGCGCGAGCCAGAGTCAAAACCGGACTTTCTCAGGCAAGATTTGCCGCGTTGCTGGGCATCTCCCGGCGCACCCTGGAACAGTGGGAGCAGGGCAGGCGCGAGCCGTCCGGCGCAGCAAGAACACTCATCAGAATCGCTGAATTAAGACCTGAGGTCCTAAAGGAGGTCGAAGGGTAAAGAGAATCGGGTTCGGGGTCGGGCCGAAAGCCCCGGGGTAAACCGGTATGGAAGTGCTGCCCGTATGAACGAAAGAACCAGCTACACCTACCAGGACTACCTGGATTTCCCGGATGATTTCAGATGCGAAATCATCAACGGACAAATCTATGATATGGCCCCCTCCCCTACCACCGGGCACCAGGCTATATCGGTGGAAATCCTCACTCTGGTAAGAGATCATTTGAGGGAGCAAGCCCATGCATGCCAGGTCTTCGCCGCGCCTTTGGATGTCGTTCTTGCCGAAGACCAGGTGGTGCAGCCCGATGTGCTTATCGTGTGCGACCGGCAAAAGATAAAAAAAACCCACCTATCCGGCGCCCCGGACGTGATCTTCGAGATTTCCTCTCCATCCACGACCCTCAAGGACCGTCGCGAAAAGATGGAACTCTTCGAACGTTTCGGAGTTGCGGAGTATTTCATCGTCGTCCCGGACGCCGAGTTTATCGAAAAGTACATGCTAAAAGACGGAAAATACAACGGCAGGGTTGGAATCTACGCCGGAGATGACACGTTCCGCATCGACGCAATCGGACTGGAACTTGCCGCAAAGAGTTTGTTCGCATTTTAGAGGCCGGTTCTGCGGCGGGAAGATACGCCAGGGCAACGGTTCACGAGTCATGGTTTTCCTGAACCGAGTCAAATTTTTTTAATTCAAAAACTCAATCGGGGCGAGAGGATTTGAACCTCCGGGGCTGAAATGGAACGACCGCCGGCGAATCCAGTCGTCCCTTCTTCCGTATGTCTTCAATCCCCTCCTATTAGGGGAGCTTCCCCAAGGCTTTCGAGTACTTGTCGGACGAGTTCCGGATCGTATCGAATGCCATTCTCCAAAGCCTTCTCGACGAAAGGACGCACCGACGGTATGAGGTCCAAAAGTTTTGCTTTGCCCAGGAGTCCGAGCACTCCCACCACTTTTAACCCGACTGCCAAGGCAGCCCGACGTCCTTTCCATTCATCTATGCAGACCAGCGGAACCGATCTTTCCAAAGCGAGCTGAATGACTGCTGCCTCTCCCCTGTCAAGGGCCGAGAGCACGACAGGAGAGATATGCAGGGACAAGGGGCAGACCGTTAACCACGGGGGCGTCACTCTCGGATGACCCGCAGCTTCACCTTCATCAAGCTCCGCTCGCACTTCTTCCGGGCAGATGAAGACAAAAGGGAGCCCTCCGGCTACATCCAAAGCTTCGATGCGAGCCAGCGTGACCAAAGGGCCGGTGTTGATGACAACTGATTCACTCATTACGCAGGAACTCGAGTTCTGATTCCGCATCCTCGGATCGGAGATTGCTGACGGAAACTCCTACTCGAGGAAGAGAAAGAAGAAAATCGACCCGCCCCTTGCCGCATAGTCTGGCAGCCTGTCCCGATGAAAGTCTTCCAAGTTCATAGAGTTTGGCTGCAAGGAGGAGTCTGGCCTCTTCGACGAACTCATCACGCGTTACGCCCATACTGAAGAGCACATCGTCTCCATAATCAATCGTCAATGTATGTCCCATGAAGCTCCCTCCAATTCGGCTGAAGAAGCCAGGGACTTCTTCAGCAGGGTTTGAATCGCCCTTCTTTCAATTTATTTGAAGTTGTGCTCGTCGGCAGTGGTAATGTGGGCTTAACTAATTCTAACCCGTTATCCTGATTCCTGCAAATGATTAGCCCGGCAGGCGCCCAACGGGCTTGCGCTCAAGGCCTCCCGCGACCGCCCCGTCTCGCGTTGGGAACCGGTGGGGACTGGTTGGGCTGCCGGGAATGCGGGTCGGCCCGATGGCGAGCGTATCCGGCGCCCCGGACGTGATCTTCGAGATTTCCTCTCCATCCACGACCCTCAAGGACCGTCGCGAAAAGATGGAACTCTTCGAACGATCGGGCGTGGCGGAGTATTTCATCGTCGTCCCGGACGCCGAGTTTATCGAGAAGTACATGCTAAAAGACGGAAAATACAACGGCAGGGTTGGAATCTACGCCGCAGATGACACGTTCCGCATCGACGCAATCGGACTGGAACTTACCGCAAAGAGTTTGTTCGCATTTTAGAGGCTGGTTCTGCGGCGGGAAGATACGCCAGGGCAACGGTTCACGAGTCAGGGTTTTGCTGGCCTGACCCCTCGCTGCTCTTAAGAAGATACCCGTTCACCACAGAGGCACAGAGGAAAACCGGGAGTAAACCATGGATCGGCTCTGGGGGTGGGGGTAGGGATCTTTAAAGTGAAAAATCATTCCCCCGCTCTTTTTAGGGTCTGTTTTCCGTTTCCACTGCGTTTCCCTCTGTGCCCTCTCCTTGACCGGACTATGCCCCGTCTCTGTGGTGAATGCTTGCGCGGGGTCATAGAATTCTCCACGGATTGTTCGACGAGAAGGTCAAGGCGGTAACCGGAGTCCAACCTGACACCTTTGTATTCAACCGGCAATGGCAACTCCCTCTGAACGCCAATGCCGCGCAGCGCCAACTCTCGACATAAACACTCCTCGCAGGCCGACTCCATCAGGCCCGGCCCCAATACCTTATGCACTGCAATCGCCGCCCCAATGATCCGCTCTGTTATAGTATTTAAATCCACCTTTGTGTCCTTTCCTTGACCGGACTACGCCCCGCCTCTGTGGTGAACGCTTGCGCTGCCATTAGTGTCTTCAAATAGCTTTTCAATCTCGGTCGTTTCTGACTTTGTCCAGTTTCCGAGGTTTTAAACACGGAGCAAACCCCCGGTAATCCTAGAGGGTATTTGCGCAATATGGACAATACACTCTATTGTCCAGTTCTCTCCGCTGCTTTTCAAAGGACCTCCGGGTGGTGTGTCTCTTCAGTCCCCGAGTTCCTTGCCTCGTATCCTTCACGGTGATTCAAGGGTATGAGGCGGGGAACCCCGGGGGTGACTTTCATTGGAGTTTGCTGGTATTCTGCCTGTTATCGTCATATAATTCCATTGATCCACTCGCCGACTGCCGGCGTGGAAGCCGATACCACTTGCTCTGATACTAAAATGGTGAAATTCGCATTATAGAGGTGATATATGTCGGCACTCACGAAAAGGCGCCATACTGAAAATATCCGGGAAGTAAAATTCAGGGGTCCGTCCGACAAGATACGTAAACTTACCGATCTTGCCAAAGAACTGGGACTTATTCATACTTCCGGAGGGGAAACTGAAGATTTTATACCTTGGCGGGAAGCGTTCCCGGAGATTACCGACGAAAAGCTGCCGGGTGCCTGTTTGCGCGGCGCGAGGTACAAGGAAGGCATTACCCAGCGGCAGCTTTCCGAGATGACCGGCATTGCCCAAGGCCATATCTCCGAAATGGAGAACGCCAAGCGTCCCATTGGAAAGAAAAATGCGAAACTCTTTGCCAAGGCCCTGAGCACAGGCTACAAGGTCTTCCTTTGAACATAGGAGAAAAAGGCGAAAACTCAATCGGGGCGAGAGGATTTGAACCTCCGGGGCTGAAATGGAACGACCGCCGGTTCGAATCCAGTCGTCCCGATCGAACTTTTTCCCCTCGTCTCTACTCCCGTCCTCCCGTCACCAGTGTTGGGTCCCTTAAATAAGAAAAAAACTGCTCGTAAAATGTAAATTTTCAATTTACAATGCCTCTTAATGATAAAAACCTTTCGTCACAAGGGATTGCGGCGGCTCTTTGAGGATGATGACGGCAGTAAATTGCCGCCCGACATGCTGGCGCGGATCAATCTCATTCTCTCTACCCTGCATGCGTCCGAGGAAATTGAAGGCATGAACCTGCCGACCTTTCGGCTTCATCCGCTCAAGGCTGATTTGAAAGGCACTTACGCAGTTACTGTCCGCGCGAATTTTCGGATCATTTTCCGGTTTGAAGATGGAGACGTTTTCGACGTGGATTTTGTCGATTATCATTGATGGAGGCGCAACCATGGAGATGAAAAATCCTGTGCATCCCGGCCTTCTCGTCAAGGAGTGCCTTGACGATCTCGGCGTGAGTGTCGCTGAAGCTGCCAGGGGACTGGGCATTACGCGCCAGCAGCTTCACAACGTGATTGCCGGTCGCAGCAAGGTTACGCCCGAAATGGCCGTTCGTTTTGAAAAGGCATTTGGCAGTACAGCCGATACGTGGCTTCGGATGCAGATGAACTATGACCTTGCACAGATACGCAAGCGTGCTGCCGGTATTGCCGTTGAGCGCCTGACGCCAAAGGTTGCTTAACCTGTGAATGAAAAAAAGCAAAACAACGAGGGGTCAGGGCTTGAAAAGGGAAAATGGCGGAACCGGACCGCTATGAGGGACCAGGTGGAAATGACGGCAAGCGTCTCGCAGAGCAGATGAACATAGCGAGGTTTTTAGCCGCGTGTTGGTAAGCAACGATAGATGAGCGCCGTCAAAAATTCGAAAATTCCCTTCTCAATGCCTGTGACCCCTTGTGCGTACAGGGGGATACCGGTGTCGAAAAAGACAAGGCAGAGCCGAGCCAGCCCTGCCTCACCGTATAATCCCCCCACCGCGGCGCTCGGGTCGCTCCCCGGCGTTGCCCTGTCCCCCGGGTGGGCAAAATGAATACAGCAGGCTTTTTCGCTCAGGACAGCCGGGGTTTCCTGGTCGTGAAAGGCCTGAAAAACCACCTTATTTCCCCCTGATTTTGGCCTGGACAATGGGGCCAAGTCCAGATATCATTAGCCTTTGGCAGCAATCAATACACTTCCAATATCCCAACTCAATTTTTCCGGAGGCGATTGGCGTTTCGGGCTGATATGGCTCATCCGGGGTGCAGCCTGGTTCGTATTCTTCCTCATCATGGCTCTGGGTAAAACAAAGCCGGCCAACCCCGCCCTTGGCTGGATCGTAATCATTGTCGGGATTGTCACCGCCTTGGCACCGGGCTATATGATGCCCCGCGGATGGTGGTAATCGCTGCTGACTAGTCAAAACCAACAGGCATAACATTAAAAAACGGAGGCAAAAAATGACAAGTTTACCTAAGATTCCTATTTATAAAGCAGCCGCTGTTCAATTTGGCCCTAAACTATGTGACATCGAAGCTAATGTTAATCGGCAAATAGAAATGGATCGTGAAGCCGCTCGTGCCGGAGCAAAACTGATTGTAAATACTGAAATGGGGAATTCCGGTTATTGCTTTTACAGCCGCGAAGAGGTTTCGGCGGTTGTAGAGACAATTCCCGGGCCTTCGACAGCCAAATTTGAAGAGGTTTGTCGTTCTTTTGGTTGTTGGATCGTTGTTAACCTGCCGGAGGTTGATGCAAACACCGGCAATTATTATAATGCTTTTTGTTTTATTGGTCCTGAAGGTTATATCGGAAAATACCGCAAGATTCATCCATTTGTTGCCGAACCAAAATGGGCAAAAGACGGCGATCTCGGCTTCCCTGTGTGGCAAACGGACATCGGCAATATCGCCGGAGTCATCTGTATGGATGGCTTCTTCAATGAGAGCATAAAGGTTCCCATGCTAAAGGGTGCGGACGTCATTGTCTACCCCACGAATTGGCTGCTTGAAAAGTGCCCCTGCCCCACTTGGATTACCCGAGCATTTGAAAATGGAGTTTATTGGATTGCGGCCGATAGGTACAACCTTGAAAGGACCGTGCAGTTCAGCGGAGGAAGCTGCATCTTGAACCCTGACGGCACCGTTCAGGCGCATACCCAAGTGCATGCCGATGACATCGTGTATGGACAAATCGACATTGCCAAGGCCAGAGACAAGCGTTTTCTGGGTGGGCCTGAGAACAAGGTTAAAGACCGCCGGCCGGATCAGTATTATACTTTGATGCGCAATCCTTACAAGTGGAATCCCTTTACGTACTTTGGCCTTTATGGCCATGAGCCTCTACCTGAAGGGAAGATATCAAAACTTGTGGCTGCTCAGATGGCGCCGGTTGCGGGAAATAAGGAGGCTAATCTTAAAATAATGGAGTCGTTGGTATCAAAAGCAGGCCGTGACGCAGACCTTATCGTATTCCCGGAATTGGCTACGACAGGTATTCCGAAAAACAAGGCTGCGGCCGCGGATCTTGCCGAGGACCTTGCAACCGGTTCCACTGTTAAGAAACTCATTGAAATGTCCAGGAAAACAGAAACTTATATCGTAACCGGCATTGCTGAAAATGATAATGGGAACCTTTATAACTCGGCGGTTCTAATCGGTCCTGAGGGTCTAATCGGAAAATACAGAAAGCTTCACTTAACCAGTGCAGATAAGGCCTGGGCTTTGCCGGGCGACTTGGGACTCCCCTACTTTGACATCCCTGCAGGTAGGGTAGGACTGTTGGTCGGTTATGATCTTGTTATGTCCGAACCGGCCCGATGTCTATCAATAGATGGATGTGATGTTATTTGTGTCACTGCCGCCTTGAAGGGGCCTGCGCCAATACCATTGGGGGCAACTGAAATCCCCTTTGCCGACCCGATTATTAAAGGGGATGACCCGCACCACTGGCATCTTGCCAAAGGACGTGCATTCGATAACTCTACCTTTCTTATCTTTAGCAACCAGCATGGAGACACCATGATGGGTCTAAGCGGGGTCTTTGCTAATTTTCCATGGGAGTTTCCCCGCAATGAGGCGTGGGCCTCCAAAGATAAGGATGAAGTTGTGTCTATTATAATGGATACCACCAGTGGGCATAAGGATTATCCAACCACCAACCTCAGAGCCAAGGACTTTATCAGTATGCGCCAACCGTACTGGTACGGAATGATGGTTGAAAAGAAACCACCAATTCTGGACATTATTAGTTAACAGGCAAACACATCAGTAAATTGGACCACCGGCATGATCTTGATTCTGGTGGTCCAATTTCGGTCCAACCACCGGAAACATCCGGAGATTATCAGTTCCAGCGGAAAATCATAAAGCCGACCAAATGAAATCAGGGACTTGTCCTCAAAATTCCAATATCTTGTAGTGGCGACACTATAATCTAAATATTTTTGTATCTCTAGTATTTTTCTTGACAAAACGCGCCATTTCCGTATAGTGGCGTCATGTATCTCAGAACAGCTACCCGCAAACGTGGCGACAAGGCTTACCAGTCGCTTCACTTGGTTGAAAGTGTTCGAACCAGGAAGGGACAGGTTCGCCAGAACATCATCGTGAACTTCGGTCCGGCTCACAAGTACTCCAAAGAGCAGGTGGTAGGGATGATCGATGCGTTTAAGCGGTTCTTTAAAATCGAAGACCATGCTCCAGCGGCCGCAGTCCCGGAAATCAGCCGGGATTTCGGGGCAACCTTTGCAATCTTTCGCATCTGGGACCAACTTGGCTGGACCAATATCATTGAAAAATACCTCAAAGCTCGTCGATTCGATTTCGACGTGACCGCAAGCCTAAAGGTCCTCGTTGCCAACCGGCTTCTCGACCCAATGGCCAAACTCCATATCCTTGACTGGATGTGCGGCAAGGGCTGGGCAAAATCGGCCAGGGAAAAAATACTCACATCGTATTCCATGACATAGTTACGCAAGTATTGCGACACCGGACGATAAGGATGGCCCAGGTCGATATGACATCGCCAGATCCACTTGCCTTTTCGTTTCGGGCATGACCTCAAAAGGGGCAGCGGCTACGGATCATGTATAATAACTATATCGGCTTCCTCAAGGATCGAACGGAGCTCTTCGGAGTTTTGCGCGCCGGTTTCCTCGTAAACCTTGAAAAACTCATCCCACAAATGGACGGGTATGCCTTGTAATGCGTTATGGTTCAACCTTGGCATTTGTGACATCTTACCCCCACAAGTTCATAGAAGTACTATTGACAGGAAGATACGCATTGACTTTCAGCAATAGGCCGGGGCAGCAGACTTGCCGGGCCGGGGTCGTCGCCGCCGAAGGCAGCGGCAACCTTGGCCGGCGGTCCCACCACCCCACTCAAGTGGTTTGCACATACTACTCCTTTCCGTCGCCCATGAGCAACGCCACTGGAAAACTGAGTAATATATCTCCAACAGACAGTGCCTTGCCCGCAGAAAGCACCTCGCTCGTGATAACATTGTGCCAGGCAGTAGGCGCCCCGTCAGGCATTATCACCTCTGTGTCCTGCCAGACTTGTCTTCCCAGAGGGAAATCTCCCTCTTGAACCAGGTGGCTGAGAAACCTCGGAGCAACGACCAGTGCCCATTGTTGCTCATACCTCCAGGCAAAGGCGATGACATGGTTCTTGAATCTTCCCGCCAGCTCAAGGGGAAGATAAGCGCCTGAACGGAAGATCTCTCGATTTGCTTTTTTTGCTTTTAGCGCTCGATAAATGAGAAAGAGTTTAATCTTTCCATCCTCTCTCGTGGCAAGAAGATCCTGGACCAGTCCGCCAATATCGGCATCATCCCGTTCACGGATGCCCGCCAGCATCGCGCGCCTTTTTTCAAAATCCACCGGCCGGCGATTGTCAGGATCCACGAGGCTCAGGTCCCATAATTCAGATCCCTGATAGAAATCAGGCACACCGGGTGAGGTAATCTTGATCAGTGTCTGCGAGAGGGAGTTGAGCATCCCGTAGTGAGAAACTTTCCGGCAAAACGGGATAAGGTCTTTCAGAAATTCGTTGGCTTTCGAGCGGGCCAGGATTTTCTGAGCGAATGAGACGTAAGCGTTTTCATACTCCGTGTCGGGGTTCAACCACGCGGTGTGGACTTTGGCTTCCCGGACAGCCTTGACAATATACGCCTTAATTCTTTGAACGAAGCCGGGATAATCGGACTGTGAAAAGGGAAATGCTCCGATGAGTGCCTGGTACAAAAAATACTCGTCATTCCTATCCGGGACGGCCAAGCCATGGACGCGCTTCTTTTTGCCCTTGTTTATCCTGATCCATGTCCGGAGTCTTTTTCGCCACTCGTCCGGCATCTCAGACAAAACATTTATTCTGGCGCGCGCGTCCTCGCCTCTTTTTGTATCGTGGGTCGAGGTTGCATTTAAGGAATCCGGCCACAAGTCCCTTT
Source organism: uncultured delta proteobacterium (assembly GCA_963805125.1). Lineage (GTDB taxonomy): Bacteria > Desulfobacterota > Syntrophobacteria > Syntrophobacterales > Syntrophobacteraceae > SbD1. Next base: position 1,036,566 of record CAWDTD010000009.1, read on the forward strand.
TCTTTGTGTTGAAGTTGTGGAATTCTTCGAGCGAGCAGCCGAAGTGACCCGGCTGTCCGCCCACCTCATTGAGTGACAAGAGCCGGTTGTACACATAATGTGTGGTATCTTCGACTCCCTTTGCCATTACCGGCCCGCTAAGTTGCTGAAACCTCATGACAAAGTGGAGCCAGTCCCGCTTGTCCTCCTCGGAAACATAATCGGGAAAGTCCAGGAGAAGGAATCTTCGTACGAACGCAAATCCATGTAACAGGGCGGGGAAATTGGCTCTGGCCCGGTCCACCGCTGCTAAAATGTATTTCCTGTCGTCTTCTGAGACCACAACCTGGCTGATGTAGGTCCTGTATACGGGAAATACCGCCAGGACTTCGGTCAAGGCTCTTTGCAGCGCAGTGAGGGTTATGTCGCTTCCATGGCGGTCCCGGCTGGAGATCTTCTTAAGGAGTTGGGCTAGGTTGTGGACGTCGCTCGCCATATCTTCCTGGATCATCAGTTTTTTATTGTCGCGCACGACATCTTCATAAGAATTCTTCAAGCCGGTTACACTGGAATAAATTTTACTGAACGCACGCTCATTTTTCTTTTGGCAAAACAACTCATTGACATAATTTGTAAAATCATAGCCGGTGGTCCCCTGGACCGGCCAGGAGGGTGGCAGCTCTTCGTTAAGATTGAGTATTTTTTCAACGATTATATAGTTTGCCGGTGCTTTTTCTCTCACTCTTTGCAGATAGCTTGCCGGATCGTACAACCCATCAACATGATCAATTCTTAAACCGGTTACGATTCGTCTTTCAATCAGATCGAAAATCAGGCCGTGCGTGTGGTTTAGAACGTGGTCGTCTTCCACTTTGAGTGAAATCAGCCCGTTGACAGAGAAAAAGCGGCGATAGTTTATTTCTTCCGCGGCAACTTTCCAAAACGAAAACCTGAAGACTTGTTGGGAAAGAAGGTCATCAAGAAGATTAAAACTCTCGGCCTTCTCCTTGTCACCATTGAAGGCCCGCACGTTTTCATCGACAAACGCCTTTATTACGGCGTTGCTCTTGTAAGCTTCCCACATGGTGTGCTGGATGAATTTTATCTGGTTATTACGCTCCTCCGGCTCATCGCTGGAAGAGAGCGATTTCAAGACATAGAGGATCCCTAAAAGTTTGATAAAGTCGGGATTGTCTTCGGCAAGTTTTCCTTTTAACTGGGACAAGTTGTTAAAAAGATTTAGATAAGACTCGATTCGTAACGGGAAGGCGAGGTTGTAGTAAGCGGCCTTGAAGCCATCAGGACCGTATTGTAGGGCGATCTCTCCATCTTCGAGGCACTCCCCATAGAACCTGCCAAGAAATGGCGCCAGAATTCTTTTGTTGAGGCTGGCGGCCGGATAATCCCAATCCACGTCGAAAAACCGAAAGTACCTGGAGCTGGAACCATTCTCCAAAATATCCATCAGCAGCCGATTTTCCGAATCTATCGCCATATGATTCGGGACAATATCCTGAATCCACCCCATCTTGTACGTTTTTAGCTCTGCGGCTAGCCCCTCCAAGTCAGAGGGCTCTCCCAACTCAGGATTCAGGTGATTGGGGTCAACCACATCGTAGCCGTGGAGGCTGCCCTTGACGGCTTTGAATATGGGAGAAGCGTACAGGTCGGATATACCCGGTCCGCCAGATAGGAAATGACAGTCCGCGCGGCCTGAAAGCCGAACGCAGGATTTAATTGAATCCGATAGGTCGCGGTTGGCATATTCATGTGAGACTTCCCGGTCTTCTATCCATTTGCAGGTTTGCTGTTTGCGGTGCATACGGGCACCCGCAGCAAAAAATTCTCGGCCAGGACCGTGTAATGGCGCAGCCATTTTTGCGCGTTTTGGTCGCCCAAGCCGGCCTTCTCATTGAAGTTGGGACAATGCGCGTGAAGGATCTTGTAGCAGATGTTTTGGGTTTTCCAGAGATTAACCTCGAACGGCAAGGTCCGGACCAGTTGTGCAGCCTTATTCAACCTCTCCAGGCGGGAAAGGTCGTCAGGTTGTTCGAGAAGTTGTTCGGCCAGATGTTCGATGTTGGCTGCCAGTAACAATCCCAGAGCAGTCGCGTCCAGATTCGCGCCGGCCAAACGAGCTTCTTCCAGAAGCGGTCTAACTACTTCGGGCTCAAGCCCCTCCTCTTGAAGCAACCTGCGAAGCTTGGCATTCAAGCACAAGTCCGCGGCTACCGACAGGACTTGGGGCCGTGGCGTGCCGGACCCGGTCAGAAAGCGAATCAAGGGGGCATGGTGCTCATAAATCGAGCTATATGCAGCTTCAGCCTCTCTTAGAGTCGGCCCCATAATTATGTTCAGGACTCTTCGCCGCTCATCGGCAAAAAGCGAACGCAGAGAGTAGGTCGACGTCCCGAAGTATTTACCCAGCAGAAGTATGGTCTTCGGGAAGTCAGCTCCGGCGAAAGCCGCTGAAATCTCTTTGGCAAGCGCTTCATATTTTTGGCCGCCCTGATATTCACCGGTGCCGCAGGCGATACTATGATCACCAAGATGTAGAACTCCAAAGCACAAGCTTGAAAATTCCCGCGTAACCTCTGAAGTGACCGTGGCCCGCCCGATTACCAGCCTTGAGCCTCCTACCTGAAAGCTGCGGTAGTCCTCCCGGGTGGCGGAATACGCATAGATCGAGCTGCGGTCACCCATATCCTGAAACAGCGAGCTTAAGGCATAGTGGGCACCCACATCTTTCATATCGAGCATGGCAGGCCTCACCCATTTCTCATAAACGTTGCGGCCGTCACGGTGTTCAGGTATGTTGCTCTTGGCACGCTCAAGATGTTCGAGAAAGCCGGGTTCGAAGGAGTCGTTAAAAAGCTGGTCGGCCAATTGCACGACCCTGCCGGCGTATTGTATGACCTGAACCGTCTCGATCCCGGAAAGCTCGTCAAAAAACCAACCGCAACTTGTGTACATGAGCATGGCGTGGCGTTGGAGCTCCATAAGCTTCAGGACCGTGATTTCGTCCCCGGAGTTTAAGGGGCGGGTTGCGTGGCGGTTCATAAACGCCCTGATTCGCTCGGGCGATCGATCCACGATGATGTCGATGTAGTCGTCTCGAGTCGCCCAGGGATCGGTCAGAAACTGTCCGGCCATTTGTTCAAAAGCCGGATTCACGGCATCGCGGAGCCAGTCCAGGGCCACACGCAGGGGGGCTCGCCAGGCCTGGTTCCAACCCGGGTGCCCGCCGCTGTTACACCCGCAATCCGACCGCCAGCGTTCTATGCCGTGCTCGCAGCTCCACGAACTGTTTTCGAATACCTCTACCTCGTACGCCGGTGGATGGTCCTCCAGGTACCGGCCATAATTCGTAACCCGTGCCAGCCCATTGGACTCGATATGATTGATCGCATGCGCCAGGGCCATGTCGCCGTAGCGATGATGATGCCCATAGCTTTCGCCATCCGTGGCGATGTGGACGAGGCGAGGAGAGTCGTCGGCGAACGCGGCCAGCAGCCGGTTGGCGAACGCCTCTCCGTTGTTGAGCAATCCTTCAAATGCCAGGGCCTGTGCAATGGGACCGTCGTAAAAGAACAGGTTCATGACGCGGCCGGATGGAAGCGACACCCGGTAGGCTATGGCAGGATAGATTTTTCCACCACTCACGTCCTGCCATTCCTTACCATCGATGGGCCGAACACGGCTTGCCTGCCTGGGGGCAAGTATGGCAAAGCCTATGCCGTGTTGTGCCATGAGGTCGAGGGTTTCCAGATCTACCGCCGTCTCCGGGAGCCACAACCCTTCCGGTTTACGCCCAAAGCGATATTCAAAATCTTTTATGCCCCAGATAATCTGGGTGTTCTTGTCGCGGCTGTTGGCCAGCGGCAGGATCATGTGATTGTATGCCTGGGCCAAAGCATTTCCATGCCCTGAGAATTTCTCCAGGCTCTGCCGGTCAGCCTCCAAGATTGCCTCATACGCTTCGGCTGCATACTTCTGCATCCAGAGCAAGACAGTCGGACCGAAGTCGAAGCTTATACTTGCATAATTGTTCACCAGTTGGGCGATTCGTCCTTGGGTGTCCCAGATTCTCGACACTGCGTTCGCCGTGTAGCATTCGGCTGTAACCCGCTCGTTCCAGTCATGGTAGGGGAACGCCGAATCCTGGATCTCAATGGCCTCCAGCCAGGGGCTTTCTCTGGGAGGTTGATAAAAGTGCCCATGGATACAAACAAACTGGCCCATCATTTAGGACTCCTTTCGCAGACTTACAATCAGAAAGGCATGTTTCGTCAAGGTCACCGAGACTTCTCCGTCTGAATGCAGCATTGTGGGCAGGTCGCGGCCTGGACCTTTCCATCGTTCCTCTCCGGATGCCAGGCGTTTGATCCAGCAACCTTGAGGCAAAGGGACACTGACAGACACAGCAGTATCACCAAAATGAAATATGGCGGCAACCTGCTCCTCGCGCCCCCAGCGCCGAACGATCAGGGTAGTCTCCCTCTCCAGGCAAACAACTTCCATGCGATCCTTACTTAATCCCGCGAAAGCTCGAATATCGCTTCGGAGCTTTATCAGTTCCTTGTACAATTCATGCAGGATGCGATGCTTTCCCTGATGCCGCAGGCTGTGATCCAAGCTTGCGCTCTGCCAGGTCGCTTCTTCCTGAGGGTCCAGCGGCTCATCCGACCCCTGCAAATATGCAAACTCTTCTCGACGCCCTCGGCGCACCGCCTCTATCAAATCCGGGTCCGAATGGCTGACGAAATAGGGAAACTGTGCTGTTTCCCCGTATTCTTCGCCCATGAAGAGCAGGGGTATGAAAGGCGAAAGGAGTACCACGGCAGCCGCCAGCTTCAGACCCTTCGAAGGAGACCAATGTACTTAGCCGATCGCCCTTTACACGGTTTCCCACCTGATCGTGGTTCTGGGCAAAGACCACGAACTTGCGGGCGGATATAGTCTTAGAGGTGTTCCCGTGTCGACGCCGTCGCGCTGGGGAATACTCTCCCGAATAGACAAAGCCCTCGACAAAGGCCTTGGCAAGATATTGAACACGTCCGAAATCTTCATAGTACCCGGTTCGTTCCTTGGTAAGAAGCGTGTGGAGCGCATGATGGAAATCGTCGTTCCATTGGGCATCCAGCCCATAGCCACCCAGTTCTTGAGAGCGAACCTGCCGTGCGTCGTTCAAATCACTCTCGGCAATGACATAGATCCGGCGATTAAGCCGCTCGGCCTGCGCATGCACCGCACAAGCCAATTCCTGCAGAAAATGGAGTGCGGAAAAGTCGAAAATCCCGTGAACCGCATCGAGGCGCAAAGCATCTACGTGAAATTCCGTCACCCAATGGAGCGCATTTTCAATAAAGAACCCCCTGACTTCGTCGCTGTCAGGTCCATCAAAATTGATGGCTGAACCCCACGGGGTGCGGTATCGGTCGGTAAAGTAGGGTCCAAAATCATTGAGATAATTTCCTTCCGGCCCAAGATGGTTGTAAACGACATCCAGAGTCACAGCCAGACCACGCTGATGGCACGCATTGACAAGCCTTTTGAGGCTTTCAGGACCTCCATAAGAATTTTGCACCGCGAAAGGGTAGACGCCGTCATAGCCCCAGTTGCGTCCCCCCGGGAATTGAGCGACAGGCATGATCTCAATTGATGTTATGCCTAGATCCTTCAGTTCATCCAGATGTGGGACGATGGCGTCAAAAGTGCCTTGAGCAGTAAAAGTCCCCACATGGAGTTCATAGAGCACATAATGGGAAAGAGGTATTCCGGACCAGTGAGGCTCTCCCCAAACAAAATGGGGCGCAATGACCTGTGATGGCCCATGGACGCCTTCGGGCTGAAACTTTGAGGCGGGATCAGGACGCTCTGTGTTCCCACCGAGACGATAAAAATACCGGGTTCCCGGTTTAACCCCCTGCACCACACCATAGTGGTAGCCCCGCGAGACTTTTTCCAGGGGCACAATTCGTTCTTCCGGAGAAAGAATATGGACCTCTATCTGGTTGATCGCGGGTGCCCAGACGAGAAATCCGCATGTGGCGTCTCCCAGGGGTGTGGCTCCCAAACCGGATTCGGATTTCACAGCAATCCCTCCCTCATAGAAACGAGGCGGCCCCAAAAGCTGAAGCAAAGACCACGACTCGCTGAGGAAATGTTGAGAACTCTACGTTCTATACTGACGCACATTGCATTGCCGGTTTCATATCCGCCGGTGCCGGGAAGGCAGAGGATGAAGGGTCTCTTTAGGAACTCCATTCAGATCTCGAAGTTCGAATTTATGGCGCCGGCCACCCATGATCGGCACCGTGCTGATGCTGTTCTTCGGGCTACCCTCGATAACCCGATCACTATACGCCACGTAAACCAGCACATTGCGCTTGCGGTCGAAGAACCGGACGACCTGAAGCTTCTTGAACACGAGGCTGCGGTGCTCGTCGAAGACGCGCTCGCCGTTCTTGAGCTCACCGACGATCTTGATCGGGCCGACCTGACGACAGGCGATGCTGGCGTCACTCGTGTCTTCCGCCACGCCCAATTCGCCCTTCAACCCTCCAGTTTGCGCACGGCAGATGTGACAGGCTACGCTCTGGACTTTGGGGTCGTCGAAGCCGTCGACTACGATTTTGTCGTTGGGCCCGAGCAAGCGAAAATGCGTGCTGACCGAGCCGGTCTTGCCGCGTTCGGAGCGACTGAGAACCCACCATCCGAAGAGTACAATGACCAACAGAATCCCGCCGCCGAGAATGATTCCGATCCGTTTCATGCTGGTTTGCCATCCTTGAGTGAACTTGCACCCCACCTTGGAGCCATTGACGAGACGAGGCGATAGATGAGATGATGGTTATCGATCACACCTTATTCCATGGATACGACAGTGGAGATCACGGCCGCATAGCCACCCTTGCTGCCTTTGTTTACACAGGAAAAAGATAATGCTTCGACCAGCTTTCTGTTCGTCAGGTATTTAGGCGGATTCTGGAGCTGGCTTTTCTTGCTCCAGGGAAGGAGCACCACAAAAGAGACTGCGAGCAGCTGGCTGCTCCGCCCAGCGCCCCGCTGAATAGAATCATTTTATTGGTCGCTGCTGGGGCTTTCGACCTTGAATGACAAAAATCAGTAGCACCTCAACCGCCATGACCAGGCGAACCTGAATGAATCCACCCGGTGTCTACGAGAAACTTAAACCAGGTAGCCAGAGGATAATCAAAAAGCTCAATAAATACAGGTCCGCAGAATAAAGGGTCCGAAATCAGAGGGAGCCATCCCTTCTGCCTCTCCACCCTGAAGTAGGGCAGAGGGAATTGACAGATAGTTTCCTCGCCCATCTCTGATCTTGCAAATCTTTAATAGCCCGGTCCTGCTACCTGCCCTGATCATGCTGGCCAATGATGTAGCCTACGGTTGCACCGGCAGCACCACCGACAGCTGCTCCAACGGCAGGATTTCCACCAACGACGGCGCCAAGTACAGCTCCGCCGGCAGCGCCAATGGCTCCCCCGCTTAGGGTTGTTTGTTCTGTGTGTGTCATTCCAGCACACCCAAGTGTGCAGGTAAAAGCAAGAATAAGAAAAACAAACATTATGCGTTTCATCTCATCTCTCCTTCTTACCATGATGTTCTCAAGGGGTTTTCGTTAGCGGACGACCAGCGATGCCCGTTTTTATATTGGGTTTGATCATTGCATCCCAGATCACTTTGATCACAGGCTCTTTGATCTGATCTGGATGCGCACTGTAATACTTATCCACCCGAGCAACAACTTCATTCATGGGTATATCAGCCATTCCCTCAACAACTTTTGGAACAAAGCTGTCTCTTTTGAGCTCAGGATATTTATCCATCAAGTGTTGTTCAATTGTCACCACGTGTCCAAAACCCCAGATAAAAGCCACCTTGGAATCGTACGTCATCTTCTGCCACAAATCTCCTGTTAGGACCGGCATTCCCAAGGAATCTTGCAGTCCTTTTTCAATGGCTTTTCGATCGGCTTTTTGCTCGGGACTCTTCTCTGCGGCCAGGACGTCAAACGAGCAGGCCGTGAACCCAACAAAAAGAGCAACTACAAGGTAAACCCCTACCATTTTTAGTCTGTTCATTAAGACTCCTTGTCGGTTAGTTTTTTAACGCGTCTCTTTCTGTCGTCGATGAATCGGCCTTATATTGGCGCAGAACGGCCTCCTTTCCAGGGTATGTCAGCTCAAAACTCATAAGGTGGCAGAACCGTTGACCGCAGAGGACGCTTACAAGTATCCTTTTGGAACCCAAGGTCCTTCTCATGGGTCGGCGCGCCCCCTTCTGGCATGCGAAAGTATTCACCACAACAGTACCTTACCTCCCGACACGAAGTCCCGAAAGCGAACCTATGACCCCGAAGACGCTCAATAGCCACAGGATCACGACAATCACCACGACTATATTTAGGATGCTCTTGATTCTACGATCCATCGGTATGTAATTGTTAACCAGCCAAAGGATCACTCCAACAACAACCAGAATAATAATCAAATGAATCAAAGGCATATTATTCTCCTTTCATGCCCAAAGCCAGAAGAGGAAAGACAGGCAGTTTCACATGGCGGAACGGCCTCCACCCTCTCAACGGACACAGCATTACCTACGGTTCCCACCTCGCAGGGGGCTAACCGATGGTGGCCGAAGCGATAATCAATATCCAGCGCCCCCTGATGGATGGAAATCAGGAAAGATAGCCTGCCAAGGCCTTCATGGCTTTGGCAATATCATCCATCGCCTCGTGCATTCCTTCGCTATAAGAACTGCTCTCTGTAGCTCCTTCATTCCCGATCTTGTCATGAACCTCAGACTTAAGTTTCTTCAAGCTTTGAACATGCTCTTCAAGTTGGGTTCGTTGTTCTTCCTCCATGTCTGCGATGACCTCGGAATTAATTTGTTGGAGGAGTTCATCAGCCTCTGCCAGTAGCTTTTCGATGTCTTCGTATTTGAAAGTGTTTTGCATGATGTTGCCTTTCTGCCCTATTACCAGCTCTCATTTCACGAAATATACTGATCCTTTACTGTTGTTGTTCGTGCCCTTTCTGCTTTTCTTTCTCTTTAGCGTCACCTTGATGTTGCGGTTGTTGCTGCTGGTGCTGCTGTTGTTGTTGAGGCTCGTGCTGCACACCTTGGTGCTGCTGTTGTGGCTGAGGCTCGTGCTGCACACCTTGGTGCTGTTGTTGTGGCTGAGGCTCGTGCTGCACACCAGGGTGCTGCTGCTGTTGTTGAGGCTCGTGCTTCACGCCAGGGTGCTGCTGCTGTTGTTGAGGCTCGTGCCGCACGGCAGGCTGCTGCCTTTCAGGGGGTGCCACTTTAGCCGGACCTGGTTTGTTGCGTTCTGCGGGATGAGATGGGGCCGCGTGGTGGCCGCCTTTGAATCCTTTCTGCCACCCGCCGCCTTGGCCATGATGGTGTTGCTCAAAAAATTTCTGACTATAATGCTGACTCTGCCGGTGTCCACGCCAATAAGGATAGTGCCGCTGAAAACTCTCCCAGTATCGAGGCTCTCCCTGATACCACGCCAGCCATCTCGGAGCATACCAGGTTTGGGGTCTGACAATATAGTCGGGAGAATAAGCGTAATATGGGGCCCAACCGTAATCAGGGCCGTAAAAATAGTACAGGACGCCATTCAAAAACCAATCACCGTTGTAGTAAACCCACGGCGTATCAGGCCCCACCCAGGGTGACTCATAGGGGTCCGGGGGCGGGGCTGGATACTCATAGGCCTGAGCATAAGAAGGTGAAGACAAAACGGCGACTGCGCCTCCAGCCAGCGAGATTGCTATTATCAAAATAAAGGCAATTTTTTTCATATCCACCTCTCATCGATTTTTTCGATAGTGCATGTCTAAAGATGATTCCGAACCTCGTAAGGGTTTATGTTGTTAGTGCCCTGCACAGCCTCGACCGTCGGCCCCATGCCGATCAGGCGTATGGTGCGCCGCTCTCCTACTTCCCAAGGACATTCTCAACCTGGCCGATCTTTTCTTGCACTTTGCCGGCTATTTTTTCGTCTTTGCCTTCGGCTTCCAATTTGGGTTTCATGCTGAGTTTGCCGGCGATCTCCCTGAGCTTACCCTTTACTTTGTGAAACTTGCCTTCCGCCTGGTCCTTCGTGCTGGATTTCATGCTATTCCTCCTGCCCCGCGTACTTGCGGGGTTTGAACGATGGTAGCTGATAGTCTGTCTGCGTTGCTTTCACATCGCCTTTGTCAGCAGCGCTTTCCAATCGGTTGATGGTCCAGTTGTAGAGTTTCGTCACCTGTCCATTCCAGTTCTCTGCGATTTGATTCAAGGTCATGACTTGTTCCTTTTCTCTTAAAGAAGTTTAGTGTTTACGGTTGCCGGGACTATGCCGCATCGCCCTCACTCCTGTCAGATAAGGCCCATTAACAGGAGCACGACCACGATCAGAAGGACCAGTCCCATGCCACTGCTTGGATAGTATCCCCAACCCCTGCTGTGTGGCCAGGCAGGCAGTGCGCCCACGAGTAGAAGAATTAGTAAAATGAGCAGAATTGTTCCCATTTCCATCTCTCCGTTCTGCCGAAAGTTCGGCGTTTAGCACTGACATCTGTAAAGTAACACACCTCTTTGAGCAAGTTTTATGCCCGCCGGATCAAGAGGCGTCACGTTTACTCTTTAGCTTAAAGATGTAGACACTTACGGTGTGGCGAGAGCTATCAAAGGGTGTTAACCTGGATCGAAAAAGTGTTGCATGCAACAGAAACGTTGCATTACTTCCATGCCACATGCTACACTTCAATACCGGGGAGTACCTTGTTGAAGAACTTACTAGAGAGTAGATTGACCTCAGTGGGGCAATAGGGGTTTTCTATGACCAGCGCATATCCAAGGCCAGTTCGGCTAAGGAATCGAATCCTTCGACTTCCGTAGGCAGCAGAGTGTATATCGGGTGGCTGGCGCGGGTTGGTTTGCTCATGATCTCTCCCTCACATTTGTCCCGGTCGGTCTACCTCATACTGCATCAATGAGAGTTCCTCTGGGCGCGCCACACATCCACAGCTTTTTGTCCAGTTCTCGCCACCGAAAACAACAGGTGTCCACGTGGCTATTGTAACTCCTCTGCATGAAGGTGCTACTCTTTAGAATGCAATTCATCATGTCCTGTATGGCTGCACTCGGCTTTACCGGCAATCGGCCCTTTTTGGGGGATTACTCTGCGGCAAAGTGCCGGAAAAACCACTGTTTCATACCTTCCACCGCTAACAGGTAGGCCAGCAGCATGACGATCAAGATGAGGAAAAACAAAGCCGGCGGCACCACAAACCCGAGGTAAACTCCCGCAGGGGTGAACGGCAGAAGAACGGCCACCGCCACTACCGTCATCGAACATGCGATCAGCCAGGGGTTGGGACGGCTCTTAAGGGGGTTTTTACGGGTGCGGATGATGAAGATGACCAGCACCTGCGTGGCCATGGACTCGATGAACCAGCCGGTATGGAACAGCGCCTCCCCCGCATGGAAAACCGCCAGCATGATGTAAAAGGTGAGGAAGTCGAAAACTGAGCTGACCGGTCCTATAATCAGCATGAAATTGCGGATAAAGTTCATGTCCCAGTGCCGGGGGCGGCTCAAGTAATCGTCATCCACACGGTCCAGCGGAATGGGTAGTTCGGATATGTCGTAGAGGAGGTTGTTGAGCAGGATCTGCACCGGCAGCATGGGAAGGAAGGGGAGAAAAAGCGATGCCCCAGCCATGCTGAACATGTTTCCGAAATTGGAACTGGTACCCATCATGATGTATTTCATGATATTCCCGAAGGTGCGCCGTCCTTCAATGACGCCTGCATGGAGCACCTTCAGGTCGCGTTCCATAAGGATCATGTCCGCCGCAGCTTTCGCCACGTCCACGGCACTGTCCACGGAAATGCTGACATCGGCCGAATGAAGCGATGGAGCATCGTTGATGCCGTCGCCGAGATACCCCACCACATGGCCGCGCCGTTTCAAGGCAAGGATGACCCGATTTTTCTGGGCAGGCGTAACGCGGCAGAAGAGGTTCACCTGCTCCACCCTGGCCGACAGTGCCAGATCATCCATCTGCTGGATCTCTGCGCCGGTGAGCACCCCGCTTACGGGAAGGCCGAGTTGAGCGAAGACATGCTGGGTCACCAGTTCGTTGTCGCCGGTTATGATCTTGACTTCGACCCTGTCCGCGGCAAGGTTGCCCAAAGCCTCTTTGGCGCTCTCCTTGGGCGGATCGTGGAATGCGGCAAAACCCGCAAAGACCAGCTCCGTTTCATCGCTCACCACGGCATGGGGGTGATCCACTCCTACCCTACGCGAAGCGATCCCCAGCACCCGGAAGCCTTCTTTACTCAGTCCCTCAAATTGCGCATTGACCCTGCCAAGCGCCGCTTCATCCATGGGACGCAGGTCTGCGTCTCCATCCGCCTCATAGCTGACCGAAAGACGCAGGATATCTTCGGGAGCCCCTTTGACGACGAGCAGCCTGGTCGTACCATTTTCAAGGAGCACCGAAACCCGGCGGCGTTCGAAGTCGAACGGCACTTCATCGATCTTGCGCCAGCCCGTTGCGTCGATTTCCTGGTGCTCGAGGATGGCGTCATCCAGCGGGCTTTTCAATCCTGTTTCAAAAAAGCTGTTGAAATAGGCCAGCTTCAGGACGCGCTCGCTTTCCCGTCCAAGGGGGTCCATGGAACGTTCCAGATGGATGTGGGCCTCGGTAAGGGTGCCGGTCTTGTCAGTGCACAATACATCCATGCTCCCCAGGTTGTGTATCGAGGCCAGCCGCTTGACGATCACCTTATTGGCCGCCATACGCAGTGCGCCCCTTGACAGGGTCACTGAGACCACCATGGGGAGGAGCTCAGGAGTCAGTCCCACCGCCAGGGCAACGGCAAACAGAAACGACTCGAGCCATGGGCGGTGAAAGAAGGCGTTGGCAAGCAGGACAAACAGTACGAGGAGGATCGTCATACGCATGATGAGAAACCCGAAACGTTGGGTCCCCTGCTCGAAGGCAGTGGGCGGGGCCTTGGCAAGAAGGGTGTCGGCAATTTCACCGAGTTCCGTATTCTGCCCGGTGCGGCACATCAGCACTCTTGCCGTGCCGCTGATCACCGATGTCCCCAAGAGCACAGTGTTGCCAGCCGAGAGGATATCAGACTCTTCAGACAATTCGCCGGGGGCCTTTTCCACGGGAAACGGTTCTCCGGTCAGCAGGGCCTGGTTTACGAAAAAATCCCTTGATTCAAGCACCCGTCCGTCACAGGGAACCAGGTCGCCGGCGCCAAGGAGAGCTACATCTCCGGGCACCATTTCCGCGAGAGGTATCTCAAGGGCCTTGCCTTCCCGCAACACTTGCCCGCGCACCGCTACCGACTGGCGCAGACGTTCCGCCGCCTGTCCAGCCCGGTATTCCTGAACGAAATCGAGGGTCACGCTGATGAGGACTATGGTGCTGATGATGAAAAAGCTGGTGGCATCTCCCGTGAAGGCTGAGAAAGCGCTGGCGGTGAGGAGAATGATGACCAGGGGATTGCGGAACTTGGTCAGAAACTGAAGGATCAAGGCCCGTTTTCGCTCGGCATGGATCAGGTTGGGACCGAAATTGATCAAACGAGCAGCGGCCTCCGCACTGTCAAGTCCCTCAGGGCTGGAACCCAGATGCTCCATGAGCGTTGTAACAGGAAGTTGCCAGAAGGGGGCATCAGCCTTGGCAGCGGGTATAATAGGCATGAAAGGTTCCTCCAACGAGTTGCGCTCCGAACTTTAAGCTCCGGGAGCAAATCTGGTGATTATGCTAGTACTTGATTGCAAAAGTGAGCGTAACAAATTCGCGTTCGTCACCCCGGCAGAATTTCTGAGCCGGGGTCCAGAGGTTTTCCTGAGATGGCAAGAGGCCTGGATTCCGGCTTAAGACATGCCGGAATGACGAAATTTGAGTGTCCCTGTAAACGGTACGCGCATTTACGCAAGTAAGTACTACGCTCCTGAACGCGTTGTTCCAGCTTGTCTCTTGCGCCATATAGATCTTCCTGCGCTTGCCGACGCTCGGAGATATCCGTCACGGCAGTCCTGCACGATCTCTTTCCATCCGCCTCTATGTAAAGGTTATCCAATTGCACGTGTAACTCACTTCCGATTCTTGTCTTCAATCTCAAATCACATCTATCGCACTCTTTGGTTCCGGAAATTTTTTGAAGATGGGCGCGGAAAAGGTCCCGGTCTGCTACTACAACATGGACTTGAAATGGACCGTTGATCATCCACATCCTTTCAGCGCCCAGAAGAGTTGCGATAGTGAGGTTTGCTTCCAGAACGACCCCGTTTTCGTCCAGAGACAGGTAACCCACAGGTGCAAAATCGAAGAGATCGGAATACTTCTGGCGTGATTTCTCAAGTTCCGCCTGAGTTTGGGCAAGCTGGGCGTTTTGCATCTCGAGTTCGATCTGATGGACCCGCAACTCGTGAACAAGTTTTTGAATGTCCTCAGCATCACCCCCAGAGGAGATCTTTTCCAGATGCGCAAGCCTCT
>CAWDTD010000010.1:0-163632 GCA_963805125.1 uncultured delta proteobacterium
GTGTATGGAAATGGAAAAGGGGACCACTTTCACGGGGTAGCGGAAACGGAAAAGGGACCCACCGTGACAGCTCCTTTGGTTACAAACTATCGAACAGATATTTGCAGCCAAGGGGGTCGAGGAGATGATCACAGTGGAGTTGAAGGAGATAATTCGCAAAGAGTACTTTTTAAAGCGTAAGTCCATCCGGCAACTTGCAAGGGAGTTGCACCACAGCCGGAGGACCATTCGCAAGGCCCTCAATGATCCTGGAGTTCCGGTCTACACCAGAACGAAGTCCCCAACAAAGCAAGCAATCGGTCCCTTTGCCGAGGTCATTCGGCAATGGTTGGAAGAGGACAAGCGCCGTCCTGTCAAACAGCGTCACACAGCCAGGCGCATTTTTGATCGACTTCGAGACGAGCATGCCTACATGGGAACAGACCGGACAGTGCGCCGAGAAGTGAGCCTCCTTAGAGCAAAGCTGCCGGAGAGCCATGTACCCCAGACTTACACAGCGGCTGAAGGAGCAACATTCGATTACGGCGAGGCCCGGGTTATTTTCGCAGGCAAGGAGAAAACAGTCCATCTGGCCTGTATGCGTTTGGATTTTTCCAGCAAGTTCTTTGTCTGCGCCCTTCCAACCGAAAGAAGAGAATCGCTTTTTGAAAGCCATCTAAGAGGATTTTCCTACCTGGGCGGCGTTCCCCTGAGAGTCCGGTACGATAATCTCAAGCCAGCGGTATACAAAATTTTGAGGGGGCGAAACAGAGAAGAACAATCGCTCTGGGTCGGTTTCCGCTCCAACTTTCTCTTCGAGGCCCATTACTGTACGCCTGGCAAAGGGCAGGAGAAAGGCGGGGTTGAAAACCTCGTCGGCTATGCTCGCAGAAACTTCTTCGTGCCGCTGCCAGAGGTCGAGAGCTTCGATGAGCTAAACGAATATCTGCGTGATTGCTGTGATCGGGATGCCATCTCCAGGGAGCGTTTTGGAAAGCCAGTGGAGGAACTTTGGAATGAGGAACTGGAAAAGCTTCAGCCCCTTCCAAAGAGACTGCCGAAAGCCTGTGTAGTGCTCACTTTAAAGGTCAATCGGCGCCAGATGGTACGCCTTTCTGGAAACTGGTATTCCGTGCCTCCCCAATATGTGGGTCAAGCCGTAACGGTGCAGGCTTTCGTGTTTCAGGTGATCATCTCTTTTAAGGAAAAGACCATAGCTGTCCACGAGCGGAGCTACATGGGTGATGATCAAGTTCTCGATCCGCAGCATTATCTGCCGGTTCTCCTGCAAAAACCGGGAGCCTTTGATCGGGCGACTCCGGTGGTCAAATGGTCGCTTCCCGCCGTTTTCTCCCGTTATCACATGCATTTAAAGGACCGATTGGGGCATTCCGGTGGGACCAAGGAATACATTCGGATTCTCATGCTCCTTAAAGACAGCCCGGTGGAAGAAGTGACTGAGGCCGTTAAACGGGCCACAGGATTGGGGATATACAGCTTTGATGGAGTAAAGAACCTTCTCTACCAACTGCTGGAGCCTGCAAAGAAATGCGGCCTCTTTGAGGTCCGGTCCCCGGAAGTCTGGCCAAACCAGGTCAACCACTTTGACCGTCTTCTTCAAGGAGGTGTATCATGAAAGGAAAGATGCTCCTTGAAGCCCTGCTCAAAAGGTTAAAGCTTCCGGCTGTGCTTAAATTTTACCAGGAACTTGCCAGACAAGCCATTGAAGCCGATCAAACCTATGAGGGGTATCTGCTCGCCTTGGTCGAAGCTGAAGTACAGCAGCGAGATGAGAATGCCCATAAAAAACGGATCAAAACTGCCCGGTTCCCGGTTTTAAAGACACTGGATCAATTCGACTTCTCGGTCATTTCCACGCTAAACAAGGCTAAAGTAATCGATCTTGCCCAAGGAGACTACATCGATAAAAAAGAGAATCTGATTCTCATGGGCAACAGTGGAACCGGGAAAACGCACTTGGCGGTCGCCCTTGGGATATGCGCCTGCCAGGGTGGGAAAAACGTTCGGTTCTATACCGCAGCCGGCCTAATTAACCAGCTCATGGAAGCCCAGGCAGCATTGAGGCTCTCTTACCTTGAGAGATCACTTTCCAGAATGGATCTGCTGATTATTGACGAGGTGGGCTATGTCCCCTTTTCCGAAAAAGGGGCTCAACTGTTCTTCCAGATGGTTGCGGCAAGCTATGAGCGCCAGTCCCTGATAATGACCACCAACCTTGAGTTCTCAAAATGGCCGGAAGTCTTTGGGAGTGAACAGCTCACTGGTGCGCTTCTTGATAGACTGACGCACCATGCCGAAATCCTTTCCATGAACGCGGAAAGTTATCGTTTCAAAGAAAGCGTATCCAAAAGGAAGGAAACATGAAAAGGGCCGTTCGGCTTCCTAACAGTAGCATGGCCAGAACCGGCATCAAGGCCAAGCCCTTCGGGTGCTTCCTATCGGTCGCAGCCTTGACCCCGATTCTTCAGCCATGCTCACCAGAAATTAGGCCGACGGCGAGGGAATGACCTTTTTTAACCTCTGGCTCAGGAATGAGATGGAAACCCCAGAAAGGGAAGAGCAACTGATTTTTTAACCAAGGTGGGTCCCTTTTGCTTGTCCGTTAGTGGGTCCGTATTGCATTTCCGCTCACAGGAGCTTCCCACCCTGAACCCGAAACAGATTCGGCCGCCCAGGATAGTGAGGCGCGAGGTGATATTCCTCACCAAGGAAGAAATCGAAGCCTTCCTCGGGACCATCGATGTTTTTCAAATGAAAGATTTGCGGTTCAGGGCGGTCGTGGAAACGATCCTGGGGACTGGCATGCGCATCAGCGAGGTCCTCTCACTTAATCGAAAGAACATTAACTGGAAAAAGAAAGAGGCGAAAGTCATCGGCAAGGGGAATAAAGAACGGCGGGTGTTTTTCACTGACCGGTCCTTGTATTGGATTAGGCGGTATCTGGAAAAACGCCATGACCTTTGCGAAGCGGTTTTTGTCACGAACGGCAACCCTCGCCGGCTCACCCCCGGCGACATGTGGCGGTTTTTTAAACGGCATCGGGAGAAGGCGAAAATCACTAAGAGGCTGACCCCGCACATCCTGCGGCACAGTGTGGCGACGAACCTGGTTTTTAACGGCTGCTCACAGTCCACGTGAAGGAGATTCTTGGCCACGAGCGGCTGGATACTACTTGCAAGTATTATCTGGGGGTGGATAAAGAGCTGGCGAAGAAGGCGCACCGGGAGTATTTGAATTTATAATACCCGGGGTATCTTGTTTGCCGCGTCAAGGATCAATCTCCCTTGCCAACCGGGCAGACTGGCCTACTTTCTCGCCGGTCGAAATGGCCCATTTTCTTACCGGCACCGATATGAGGTTAGATTCGTTTAAGGTTCCTTTAAGGATCGGATGGTGGTTTCATTATTTCGTCCAGTTTTTTAGGTGTAAGTAAGCCTGCAACGCCAAGTACCGCACGGAGGTGTTTCTTGAATAAGGACAATTAGCGGGATAATGCCCCTCAACTATGGCAATTCATGCTTTTCAATCCCTCGTGTCGGGAAAGACCTGTCCGTAAAGGTTGATTGTTTTTGACTGTGAAAAGGCAATCGGCTCTTTTCCATCAACGATAAATCTAGCCACATTATGCGTATGCATGCTGTTCAGGGGCTATCTTCTGGTAAATTGAGATTGTCAGCCTATCAGGCGGTGTGCCAAGCTCTTCGTAAAGGTATCTTTTAAAGTCGTCAAAAACCTTCAGGGCTGTTGCGTGCTGACCGCGCTGTGAATACAGGAGCATTAGTCTTTGATAACTCAGCTCAAAGAGCGGATCGATTTCAATAATCCTCCTGTGGCATTCGATGGCTTTTTTTGAACTGCCTTCATTTTGGTAAAGTTCAGCCGTACATAATAACAGATCGAGATACCTTTTCTGGACTTCCTGTCTTCTGAGCGTAACCCAGGGGACATAGAGATCTTCCGGCAGGAAATCACCCTTGTACAGTTCCAGGGCCGTATTATAAAAGAAATGAGCCCTTTTGAGGTCTTGAGCATCTGCGGATTTTCTTCCCCTTTCGGATAGCGAAATGAATTTGTCAAGGTCGACTTCACATAGCTCCCTGTTAAGAGACACGAGACCGCCTTTGAGGCTTATGTATGAGGACTTGAATTCTTTTGCCAATCCCGGCTCCATGATCTTTCTCAAGCGATGCAAAACGAATTTGAAATTTGCCTCACCGGCTTCGGGGGATGCTTCCGGCCACAGGTCATCGATCAGGACATATTTGGAGACCGTTTTCGGCCTCGCGATAATCGCCTTCAGAAGAAGTTTGGGCTGATTACCTTTCCATTCGAATTCCTCGATGGGAGAGCCACCACGCCACACCTTAAAATCCCCAAGAGTCCTGATGTAAAGGCGAGGTACACCGGGGGAAACGGATGCCCCTTTGCTCTCTGTATCCACCTGTTCCGCTCCTGAGAGTTGGCCTTGCAGTTCCCGCGCGTTCTGTTTTGGTTGCCCGATTATCTTGACCTGCATGTCAAATTTACGATTCGTCTCTTGGATTTCGAGCAAAAGCCTGCTTTGCACATCGCGAAATCGTCGGCTCAGCCCCTTAGCGATTTGCCGTGCGAAGTAGGGGTAGCGGAAGAGAAATGACTCAAAATCATCTTTTGTCAACTCCAGCAGCCTCACACGTGATCGGACTCGAAGGCTGGCCCAGGACGGCTCATCGTCCAGCAGGCACATCGCGCCAATGTACTCGCCGGGACCGTAAACTCCCAAGATACGCTGGCCTTCCCTCCCCAAAGCTTTGATAATCTCTACTTCACCCTCCATAATTATGTACAGACGATCACCCCGGCTGCCTTCGTTACAAAGGATGGTATTGGAGGGGTATTCGGCCTGGCTCGCCAATAGTGCCTCAGCGAGTCTCTCTCTATCTTTGCGCCTGAGTGAAGCGAGGAGAGGAGTTCTAGATAAGAATGATTCAATCGCCTCCACTGCCATCGGAATACACCCTCAATAACAAATCTTAATCGATCAAACTTTCGAGCCAAATAGCACGTCGCTACAGAGCCTGAATAGCCGGTTAAATGAATCCGCGATGAACATGATAGAGGAACTGAGCGGGCTACTATACACATCGGTAAAAGATATCCAGAGGTTTAATTTATTGTCACCGTCTTTCGATCTCTCCCTGTTAATTGCAGACGGCATTGAAAAATAGCGAAGCTCACGTAACATCCGCAAGGATTTGCCCTGCAATTCTCTGAAGGCGATAGGATTTTTCGACTGCCAAATACTCTCCTCTGGCTACCTTGGCGAAGGCCTGGATGATATGCCAGAGACTTTGGCCGGGTTCTTCTTCCCAGGATCGCTGAACGGACCAAATATCATAATTTGAAAGCCGGAACCGCTTGCCCAAAGAAACCATGCTGGCTTTTGGATTTTTCACCCTTTTTTGAAGGGACATCGTTATCCTGTCCGGATGATTATGGATGCTGAGCCTCCGCGCCTTTTCCAAGACTGTCTCGAAGTCGTCCAGCGCATTGTTCTTGATGTGGCGGGTTCTTACCGCAACAACATCGCTGGCGATTAGCCAGTTAGGACGGGCCAAACGCTGATAGAATATTCCGCAAGAGTAGGCGGATAAACCTACCTCCGAGTTGGAGAAATTAACACCGGGCGCAATAGTGTCGCTTTTGATGGGAAAGGTATGCTGGTAATCTGGAATATTCAGTATCATCATGTCATTGCTCAACCTGAGTTCTACGCTGGTTTCAGGCGAATACGCCGCCGTTATGTGGGCCATAATCTCTGTATTATCGATGGGCTTATACATAGGCGAAAAGAAGCCGCGAACTTTCTCTTCTTTAAAACGACAGAAGATAGGAGTATTACGCAGGTAAGCGAGCCATTTGTTAAGATTTCTAGCCTGTAGATCTCCGGGGCATCGCTCAAGATATCCATATGGGACCCGGAAGCGCTTTGAAATGAGCCGCTTAGCGGAAGGCAGCATCCTGTAGGCGGTATCTTCCATTACTAAACAGTCAAAGTCCAGAAATTGGATTTGAGAGCCAAGGAGGGTTCTGTCGCAACAACCCACTGCGAAATTACTTACTTTCTCAGACGCTTCTGCCAGGGTTACGTTCATAATGACCCCCTGAATCAATGAGCAAGCATCGACGTAATGTTATTTCGAATTTTTCAGGCTTGGGAGATTTTACACCCCTGAGGTTAGAGAAAGGTTATATGGTTAGATCTCGCCGCCAAGCGGCAACTGATAGGCAAATTTACCATGGCTGCCCACTGGGTGCGGAAAAAAGCTATGCCAAGAGATCCGAAGTTACCACTCTGCATTTATTGAAAAATGAAAACTACCATTTACTAATATTGAATCACACAAACCGGACAAAGAAATCAGGCCAGATCTCAGTGATATGGATCATAGTGGCAAATCCGACTACGCAGTCGCCCATGACCGGGGGCATGACAACAAAAACACAACCAGTCCGGACCTGAGGCGATTGATTACTACCAGGCCAGGATGCAGCATTAACAACTCCAATTCTCTGAGAGAGCTGACAACCGTTTGGCAGAATGTGACTTGGTCTTCCGAATGTCTGTCAAGAGAAAAAGTTTTGCGTTGTGGCAGCGGGGCAGACTTGCGTTTTCGAGGTTAATAATTCATTTGGGAAGTCCCTTATATCGAAAATACTCCGATATATTTGTATAGGGAGGCTTTTCTAACTCTACCGCACGCGCCATGCTCGTGGCGAGGTAATATGTCCAATAGTCATTAAATATTGATTCTCCATCTCTATATTTTGTAAATATGGCCGTGCCTGTCATCAGCTCTTTAATGGAGGTAGCGGACCCTATATGCAGCGGATTTGTGTGTGCTGGACGGTCACCAGCAATTTTCCATTTCTCTTGTATAAAAAAATTAATATCACGCACTACAGAGAGAATGTGATGTAGCTGATCTAGAGTGTAAATTCTGAGCTCGTCGATTAGGCACGCATCAATGAGAGATCTAATTCTCGTATCATGGTCTTTGGTTAGTCGAAGCGCTTTAGAAAGAATGTAGAAACTGTTTTCCGTTGGCCGAGAGATGTATTGAGAAAGTGCTTTACGAGCCAACTCTGTGAGAGTTATACCTTCTTCTTCTAAGGATCGCGTTGCGTTATAATATCCAGTCTTTGTATATACTATACCCAAGACAAAGTGATGTGAATACCGAGAATAGGGAAACTGAATATTTTTGGTTGATGCTCGACTTCTAAAATATCCAGTATAAGTACCTAAAGACATGCCGTTTACCTTCCTATCACTAATGCGGCAAGTACTTTTCAGAGTGAGCGCTATTGATTCTTTGGATTCTTTGTCAATAGCCGTGATATCAGGGTAATAGGTCGGATGAGGACCTAGAAGTATTTCATATTCATTGTCCTTAGCAAACTGCATGATAATCGGAAGAATCATTAACTCGATGATCTTGGAGATCAATTCGGCGTTATCACTGATCGCGTAAATGTTTTTGTAGAGGTCGATAAACCCTTTTACCGTCCAATCTCCGTCTTCGGTGGCTAGGACCGAGAAAAAGTTTTTGAAATATCTTTTGAGTGATTCCTGAAATCTATCCGTCATCGTTTTCCCTCCTATTTGTCCGATGTGATATATCAGGGAAAATCTTGTTTTGCGAAGGTCTTCTCCGTCCGCTCGCACAGCCTTAGATTGCGGATTTCGTGTGATCCTAATTTTAGCACTTCGCCTCCTTAATACATGCCTGATGGTATTTTATTGGATGTGGATCTCATCATGTTCGTTTCCAACCGAAACGATCCGCAGCGAGGTTGGCGGTATCGGGGGGCAGATCAATTTTCAGCCGGTGGCTGAGTTTCACGGCCAATTTGCTCAAAAAGAATTCAGTCGCTAGAGGCTTCTCGAGCAATTTTTTTGGGTCTTCCGGTAAATCGTAGCTGAATAGTTTTTGAATATAAAAAATGGACATATCAAGGTGCGTCCGTGTTCTTTGGGGCCAATCGAACGCTACGGAGGAGCCACGAGCCATGTCCACGTCGACACTTTACCATATTTTTTGGCTGCAGGGCATTGAGTACCGACCAACTCGTTTTCTGGCAGACACGGTGATTTTCAGCGCCGAAATCAAAAAGCAGGTTTTCCGATGTTCCCATTGCTGCTGCCAGCGAACAATTGAAACGAAAGTGGCTTCAGATGGGCCCTATTGGGCGCAAGAAGTGTCTCTTGGACCTTGTCCTCCACCGTTTAGAGTGCTGTCAGTGTTCTCTGGCGACCGACACTTCCGTCTATGATCGGAACACACCGGTTTGTTCGATCTTCTGCCCTGACGGGAAATCATAACCGGCAAGAGTTTTGACTCGTTCAAATAAATGTTTGCAAGGAAGATCAGTAGGGATGCGGCCACGGGAAATCTGAGGGGTAACATTGACGTTTTCAGTGTTTTGTGCAGCTGCTCGTGGAAGTGATGTCAAGATACTCCGATATGTTCCCTGCAACCGTGAGATCAACATCTCGCTTTTTTGAGGATAAAAGATGAGTCTAATCTTTTATCCCTACTCCGTTCCACGACATAAAACCTGGAATAAAATCAAAATGCCGGTCATTGATCATCTCTTTCACCTTGGCCTTTTCCACGGCGGCCGCGTAATACTTAAGGGTCGTCACCGGGTCGGAATGGCCAAGGGCCGTCTGGACGACATTGATGCCGGCGCCTTTCATGAGGTATTGCGTGGCAAAAGTGTGCCGGAAAGTGTGGATGACAAAATGCTTCTTAATCCCTGAGAGCTTTTTATATCTCCGAAACGACCTTCCCGCGTCCGTCTGTTTCCAGCGGGCAGTCCCATCCTGGCAGGCAAAAAGAGCCGGCTCATTATCTTCCCTCACTGCCAGATACTGGTCGATCCAATGCAGGGTCTCATCGCGCAAAAAGAGCGTCCGGGGCTTGCCGCCCTTGCCGATTATGTGTATCTCCTTATTCTCCCGATCAATGTCGGCCTGGTTTATCGACAGCGCTTCCCCGATTCGGGCTCCGGTTTGCAAAAGGAGCACGACGAACGCCATAAACCGGATACTTTTCACATCCGGCCGCCTCAAGATATCGCCCCGGATCGTGTCCAGGAATTGCTCTATCTCGCGCTCCGTGAGGTAGTTGGTTTCCTTCTTTACCGTTTTGGGTTTTCTTACGGAGAGTAGATCGAGGGAGGAAAAAGCGACGCCTTTTTGTCGCAAGCGTATAACCAGCCATTTCATGGCCGAAATGACATTGGCGATTCAAGGCCTACATGTGATCAGCGACAATTATAATTCCCGACCGGGATAAATAATTGTCGTTGAACATACATGCTCTCCGACTCTCCGCATCCAGTCCGTTAAGTCTTATGAGTTCCCTGATTGCCTGCCATGAGGCCTGCCTGACCGCAGGTAAAGCTCCGGTTCGTAAATATTAAGGAATGTCTGGGGGCCGCAGTCAATGCACGGTCCGGAGTGCTTAAAATAAACAGGTTGAAAACAAACAACTTTCGCCTTGCTTTTTGTAGAATACTGTATATATTAACACTGTATTTTTATACAGTATACAATGGCATGCGCGAGTTGACGTGAAGAGCCTGACACCCAGACAATCCAAGATTTATGAATTCATTGTCGCATGGCAGAAGGGAAATGGTTACCCGCCGACACAGGCGGAGATATGTGACCACTTTGGGTTTGGCAGCCTTACTGCCGTGCGCAGTCACCTTGTGCTGATCGAAAAAAAAGGCTATATCCATCGGAATTGCGGGAAAGCTCGTGGAATCCGGTTGGCGCTGTCACTTGCACCTCTCTTAAGGCAGCGCGAGGACTCAATCCCCTTGCTCGGTGTTATTGCGGCGGGCGTCCCGATATGGGCAGAACAGAATTTTGGAGACTATCTGCCTATTCCTCCTGCTTTTTTTGGTGGAGGTGAGCTTTTTGCGCTCCATGTGTCTGGTGACAGTATGACAGGAGCGGGGATCAAAAACCGTGATATTGCTGTCATACATAAACAGGATTGTGTCGAGAACGGAGAAATAGCAGCTGTTCTGATTGAGCAGGAGGCCACATTGAAACGGGTATATTCCTCACCTGACTTGCTTGTGCTCAAAGCCGAAAATCCTGCATTTGAAGACCTCCGATACACCAAGGGCGAGATCGAAACCATTCTTATTCTCGGGCGCTACCAAGGAATCATTCGAACCAGGAATAATCGGTGGAATTCATGAATGTTGTAGACGGAGCAAAAGCCTTTGGATGTCACGATGTCGTGTCGCTTGACGATAAGACGGCCCCCAGGCATTTGGACTACCTTGATTTATTGAATGTATCCGGGAGCGGGAGTCTCAAGGTTGATGCGGTTGCTGAGTTCCAGTCCAGACCTCTCCTTTACATTGTATCGGGCGATCAGATACGGAAGTGCGACAACGAGAAGATGTTGGATTTGCAATGCCTTCTGGCTAACCGGGGAGAGATGGCCTTTCTCGGCGTCTTGAGCCCTGGTGAGTTGAATGTATATCCAATAAACTTGGACCGTTCCGTTCTGGCCGTCAGCGACAAAAAGACGATCAAACGGGAGTCTTCGGCAGCACCCCTGTTCTTTCAGAGTGTCGTGAATGGTGTTTTCACCTTGAAAGGCCAGCCAGAGGAACCTGACTATGTGTTCAGGACAATTAATGACCTTATGGCCCGTTCCTCTGAGAAACTCATAGAAATCTACCACCTTAATCCTTTGGAGGTCCTCTCATTCCTTGGCCGGGCGCTCTTTTTCCGTTTCCTATGGGATCGTAAGATAATCCGGCAAAGTGAACTTCATTCTATCTGCCTACAAGCACAGTCATCCGGTGATTGCTTTCGAGATGTCGATAGCTCCATTGCAACATGCCGGTGGTTGGATGAAACCTTCAACGGCGATTTGCTCCCTCTATCTGGCGGATATGAAGACATATTCACTCATGCAAATTCACAGACGGATGGTCAATTATTTCTCCATTTGCGAGCCATCCTGGAGGGATGGGAGCATGCAGGATTTGCCTTTCAAACTACGATCGATTGGGGCGATCTCAACTTTGCTCATATTCCCATCGGCGTACTCAGTCAGGTGTATGAAAATTTCAGCAAAATTTGGGACCCCCAACAGAGAAAACAGACAAGTGCGTACTACACACCGAAGAATATTGCGCGCTATCTTGTGGACGATGCATTTGAAGGTGTCTCCAACGAGACAAATGCCCATATTCTCGATCCTAGTTGCGGCGCCGGGATTTTTCTCGTTCTGGCGTTCAGAAAGCTTGTTGCGGCGCGCTGGGAACATGACGGAAAGAGACCCGACACTAAGACGATTCAGTCCATTCTCTATAGTCAGCTTTGTGGTTTTGATGTTAGTGAGTCTGCCTTGCGTCTTGCCGCATTGTCGCTTTACATTACCGCCATCGAACTTAATGGGACGCCTCGGCCTCCAAGAAGCATGAGGTTCCCGAAGCCGCTTCAAGGCGTGGTGCTGCATAACCTCAAGCGATCTGAAGAGCAGGCGAAGAAGAGCTTTGTGCTTGGCAGCTTGCGATTGGATCTTCCCAAAGACTTCGACAGCCGTTTCGATATCATCATTGGTAATCCACCATGGAGTCGCCTGAAGGGAGACGACGAAGAGGCCAAGCAAGAAGTCAAGGAATACAACGTCGTATTCACCGATCTGACGCGTCAGATTTTAAAAGATCGCGGCCTTGAGGGTATTGCGCAGACGTACGATAACCCCGACAACAATCCGGACCTGCCGTTTTTGTGGAGAGCGACTCAGTGGGCAAAACGGGGGGGTATTATCGCCATGGCCCTACCCGCGCGGATTTTTCTAAAGCAGACACCGTCTGGTACGGAAGCGTTTAATGCAATACTAGAAGGGATTGAAATTACAGGGATACTGAATGGGTCCAACCTGTCGGATAGCGCGGTATGGCCGGGTATGAGTCAGCCTTTCATGCTCTTTTTTGCACGTAATCGTGTGCCCCCCGTTAACCACCATTTTCATTTTGTTACACCTCATTTTGAAAAGTGCCTGAATGACAAAGGGCGCATCCGCATTGATTATCAATCTGCTCAGCCAGTAGCGACTTCCGATGCCCTTAAAGATTCCTGGCTGCTGAAAACGTTGGCGGTGGGAACTTCCCTTGATGTGGAACAGGTCCGTAAACTTGATGAATTGAAATGGCCGACAGTTAAGTCGTATTGGAAGAGTAAAGGACTGTATTCCGGGAAGGGATACGATCGTTCACCTAAACTGTTTCAAGATAATGCAGCATTCATGCGCGAATTGCCTGATTTTGTTCAACCTGCAAATCATGAGTTTTCGGTTGATGTGACTTTGCTGCGCAAATTCGGACACTCCACTGCTCATAGGCCGCGGGACCCTAAACTATACGCTCCGCCGCTGCTCATTGTGCCGGAATCGCCGGGCAGTTCCAAGTTTTCGCCCAAATCATGGGTGGTGCGGGAATCGACTGTTTTCAGTAAAAGCTATTACGGTTTTTCTGCTGCCGGCAGTGAAGAAGCTGATTGCATCATCGGACTTCTGCATCTGATCACCCATTCCGACTTGTTCCGCTATCATGTGCTGATGACCAGCTCAAGGATGGCTGCGGAACGTAGAACTTTTCTTAAAGAGAACATCGAGAATTTTCCGTTTCCTGCATTCGAACTGCTGTCCGAGCGCCAACGACTACGCGCAGAGGAACTGTCCACTCAGCTTGAAACCGCATCCAGCAAACCTTGGGATGGGATCAACGATTTTATTTTCGGCCTATACGGTCTGGATAAGTATGGCCGCCAAGTTGTGAAAGATACGCTTGAGGTCGCCGCGCCCTTCAAGAAGGAACGAGATCGCGCCAACGAAGCCCCTGCAGAAAATGACCGCAATGCGTTCTATAAGGAACTTCACCAATTGCTCGCCCCATCCTTCGAGGTTACGAATGAAACGGTAAGGATCGACGAGGTTGAGATTGAGAAACAGGAATTCTTATCCCCCTGGCATTTTTTTTCTGTTTCCTCGACCACTGCTCCTGCAACTCTGACGCAAGTGGCGCAAAATAACCTGATTTCTCAGATCACTGAAACAACTAACAAAACAGGCTGTAGTCGTGTCGTTGTTCACGAAGAGGGGCGTCTGCTTGTAGGAATCATTGGCCAATATCGTTATTGGACATCAAGTCGTGCTCGCCTGTGTGCCTTGGACATCCTACGCTATCACCTTGATGCGTTCCCCATAAGGAGAAGCTGATGCCGATCGGCTTCTTTACGCACGGTTTAGAGTACACACTACCGCACCCACAAATCCCTCAACGTACCGTCCTGCTTATTTTCAAGGTAATCAAAAGGGCGTGGCAGTTACTCGAAGAAAAGCCGCCTTCAGGCTTTCTTATGCAATCCGCAGATGAAGATACCATCACGCATCTATTGGTCGAGATTATTGAAAACATTTTGCGAAAAAACAGTGAGATTGATGGATTCAACTACGCTCTGTTTGGTAAGGTGAGTCGGGACCCAAAGATTACAAACTTCGACAAGCAGCACCCTGACAAGATGCCTGATATTTTCTTCGATCTAAGGCGGGAACACCTGCCGATTATCAGCGATCAGGATGGCCTCTTTGTGGAATGCAAACCAGTTGATATTAGCCACCCCATTTTGTCCCACTACTGCAATAAGGGACTGGTACGTTTCGTTAATGGTGATTATGCCTGGGCCATGCAGGACGCACTTATGGTCGGATACGTAACGGGACGCTATTCGTTTAGAAAGCTTGCATCTGTTTTTGATGATGACAAAAACAATGCCACGCTGAAACCAATTAAGCATTCTGCGGTTGATGAATACGCGATCTACCGTTCAAGCCACAAAAGGGATTTTTATTGGCCGGAAAACCGTGGCCAAGCTTGTCCGATAACTGTATCTCACCTTTGGCTGTCGACCTAAGTATATCGGTGATAAATTGCATGGCTCCAGGTAAATTGAAAATAAGGGTAGAGTCAAATAAATTGTGTAAATTCTTTACCGCTCCAAAATCTTCCAAAAAGGCAGGTTTTTCCGCACCTTTCCAATGGGGTTTGACCTCCAGTGCAGTTCCATTTTTAGAGCAATAAAGGCGAGGAGGGTATAACAGGACCTCTCCCCGACCACGATCTCCATAGGCTTTGTTCTTCGTTTGAATTCCTTGTTAAGTCTTTCGATGATGTTTGTGGTCCTGAGCGAGATCCATTCATCTTCCGGAAAATTGAAGAAAGTGAGGCAGGCATCAAGAGATTTTTCCAGGCACCTGAGCGCCGAAGGGACCTGAGATTCCCATTTAGCCTTGAATTCAGCGAAAAACTCTCTGGCCTTGTCCCTGGAAGATGCATAGAAAATGGAGCGCATCCCGTCAGCAACGCCCTCTTTCAATTTCTGTGGCACCTTGGCCAAAACATTGCGGGCAACGTGAACCTGGCAGCGCTGCACTTTTGCTCCCGGAAACTCCTCACCAAAGACCTTCTCTAGACCGGGGAGGCCGTCCATGACCCCCATGGTGACCTTTGCGCTATCCAGACCCCTTGTTTTCAAGTCTTTAAAGAACTCTCTCCAACTGGATGCGGATTCTTTATCGCCGGCCTGCAGTCCGACCACGAGCCGTTGGCCGGATTCAGTAACTCCTATTGCGACCAGAACAGGTGTTTTCTCGATGGAGTCTCCGATGCGCATGTCAAAATTAACCCCATCTACAAAGAGATATTTTATATGCTCCTGAGACAAATCCCGATTTCTCCATCTTTCCACAGAATCAACCAGTTCCCTGTTCGCCTGGCTGATCTCAGTGTGAGAGATTTTTCGGCCGATCAGGCGGCTGGACATAACGGCCAAGGTTCGGGTGCTCACGCCGCCAAGAAACATCAAACAAAGGTCACGACGAATTTCGTCTTCATATTGTTTGCTCCGGGGGAGCACCCGGGTCTCATATTCACCTTTGCGGTCACGCGGCACTTTGACCGAAACCTCTCCGATTCCCTTTACTGTAAAGCTTCTTCCGTAGGAGCCGTTCCGGTAATTGGTCTCATCTTCCTTTCTTTCGTAGGGTTTTCTTCCCAGAAAATGTGTCAGTTCTGCATTCATCATTTCGCTGAGATATTTTCCCACCATATCCCGGACATCAAGCCGGATCATTTCGAAGACCTTTTCCGGTTGGGCCTGAATCTCTTTGAAAATGCAAACAACCTCGGGTACACTGATCTCAATCTTCATTGGCGCTTCTCCCTTCTTTGGTCTGTTTTGGCAAACTCCCAATTAATGGAAAAGCGCCTTTTTTTCTACCTTTTTGAAGTTTTGGAATTTACACAAAAGATCTTACACCACCAAAATAAGGGAGGGGGCACTGTTTGAGAGGAGATATTACCAAACGGGCTTGACCCCTTGTTCGCAGGGCCCATCAAAAAGTCAGTACATCTCTCCTCTATGGCATTCTGCGATGAGCCATCCGGCCCTTTCTATCTGTGTATCATTTCCGTTCTGCTCGCTCGCCTGATCAGGATTTTCACCTTTGGCAAGATGCCTTGAACATGGCAAGGAGACGGCCTTCTTTTTACATTCGAAACAGAAATCTCCTTTCATTGAATATCCCATTAAAATCAGTGTGAATTGGTGTAAGATGAGCAGGTAAAAGCTGCGCCCACTTTTGGCTGCTTATGGGAGGAACATGAGCCGATGAGAGAGCAGTCGTTACGCGACAGTGCCAGTCGGGAACGTGCGGTTACACTGGGTCCTGGCACGGTGGCCATTCCGGAACGCCTCCTTCTTGCGCACGCGCGGGGCGAGGTGCTCTTCGTCGCTGGCGCCGGCATTTCCAAACCGGCAGGGTTGCCCGATTTCAAGGGCCTCGTGCTCAGGGTTTATGAAGCGTTGGACCTACCTGTACATGCAGTCCTTGAACGTATCGTTGAGAGTCAAAATCCGGATTATGTCGATCGATCTGCCTTGTTCAGTCCGCAAGCGGCCGAAGTCAAGAGGTTTGAAAAAGGTGAATATGATGTCGTCTTAGGTTTACTCGAACGACGCATGGAGGGGCAAACACTTGGCAGGAGCCGGGTCAGGCAGGAAGTTGCGGAAGTGCTGCGTAACCCCGATGTAAAACCGGCTCCGATTCACCGGGCACTTATGCGTCTTGCTGACCGTGGCGGGCTGGTAACGATCGTCACGACCAATTTCGAGTTGCTGCTTGAGGATGCCGGCAAAGGACTAAAATTAAGCCCGGTGGTACAGACTTATTCACTCGGGGGAATACCGCGGCCGAGCTATAGAGAAGATTTTGCGGGTGTTCTTCACATCCACGGGGCATTGGACCGCAATCCAGACAGAACCTCGGACCTCATCTTGACCGACCAGGATTTCGGGGAGTTCTATTTGCGAAGACGGGTGGTACCGGATTTCATCTACGACGCGGCTCGGCTTTACAATCTTGTTCTCGTTGGGTACAGCGCGGACGATCCGCCGATGAGATACCTGTTGAACGCTGTTGACGCTGATTTTACCCGCTTCGGCGACCTGAAGGAACGGTTCGCTTTCGTTGGCAATAGTGCACCTGATTCAGTAGAGCTGGAAGACTGGAAAGGCCGGGGGATCACCCCCATTGCTTATGACTCGGCTAATGACCACTCGGCGCTGCTTGAAACCCTGCGGCGCTGGGCAGCCTTATCTGCCATTAACGGAAAGCGGACTTTAGTTGATGCAGTGGTCAAGCGCACGGTCCGCACAGCTCGTGCTGAATCGGATCAGGCTGACCGCGACCTATTTGACCACCTGATTCGCCGTGCTGATGCCAACGAGCGTTCTCGGTTGGCTGCCCTGGCCGGAGGCCAGGGGGCGGATTACGGTTGGCTTGACGCAATAACGGCCATTGCAATGGAGAGGGAGCAGGAGCGCCGACGATGATCCCCCGCTGGGTCAATCTCAGTGACCAGGAACGGAATGCGTATCATGCCATGTCTTCCTTTTTGAAAGGGCGACTCGAAGAGCAGGCCACGATTGACTGGGCTCTAGGGCTGAGGCCAAATGATACGATCAAGCGTTTTGCCCTGCTTGATCTGCTCGACAGCCAGGACGGCAAGAAAATCAGGGAACCATGGCGATCCGCATGGCGGTTGATCGAAGAAAGTTGGAGCAAACCGCCAATAGATGAGCACAACCCGAACGAATATTTTATCCAAGGAAGACTTCGCGGCGGTGAAAGGTCGGGGGCCATAATCGCCCGGATTGTGGAACTCGTGGAAGCTCGCCTTGAAGTTGGGCCTCTTCGGCGAAAAAGGAACCCGAGGAAAAAGCCAAAGCAGGTTAGTGAACTCCTTTCCACTGGACTGACAAGCAGGAGAATGTTCGATCCGGCCATACTCGGATTGGACGGCATAACCGATGCGCATTTCCTCAAATCCCTTGCTTCCGCTCTGGATTTCGCTGTCACCAACGGGCTCGACATTGCCCGACGGATCGGTTGGGATGGGAAGAGCGGTTTTTGGCCACTTGGGTGGCTTTATCGTGTCTACTTCGCGCCACCTACTAAGTATCCTCAGGGAGAACCTGAACTCGACACATTTCATCGTGGGATCGCTCCATCAACGAAGTTATTGAATGCCGTCGTGTCGCGGCTCATGGAAGTGGACAATTCGAGCGCCCTAAAGTTTATCCGTCGATGGAAGCTCACCAGTTCACCAGTTCACATAAGGCTTTGGGCCTCCTTCTCTCGGAATCCTGAGGTGACATCATCCGATGAAGCGGGGGCCTTTTTGATGTCATTGCCCGACCGAACATTCTGGGATCTTAAAGAATACCCCGAAATTGCCGAACTACGGTCACTACGCTTTAGCGAACTTTCCCCCCAGGTTCAAGCAGCGATCACGGCCAGGATTCGCCGGTCCCCCCCAAAGAATTGGTTCAACATGTTAAGCGCAGAGGAAATTAATCGCGAGCGTGCCTATTGGACGGCTAGGGAACTGCGGCGCATTGAAGTGGCTGGAGCCCACCTGCCGATAAAAGACAAGAAATGGCTCGACTCAAAAATCCCCGACTTCAAGGACTTAGCCGAGATGAATCGGATTGATACTGGCTTTCCTGGGATCATGAAAACGCGGTGGCGCCAGCCGACCCCGGACACTAAATACTATTTACTAGAGGGAGAAGAGCGCCTGAAAGCTCTTGAGGCTGACCTCTCATCGAATGATAGTCGGTCGATAGACGATCCTTTTGGGCCAGCATCGGATTGGATCAAACAGGGTACTCGGGAGCTTTTACTCGCAGACCTCGAATCTGTACCTGATGGCGGTAATTCCTTCCCAGAGGTCTGGAAATCCTTCTGCTGGGAACACTCCCCCCTGGGTCGAAATGCCGCAGACCATAATAACCTACGGGCAGAGTGCACTCGTGTCCTGGCCCTCCTTGCCAGGTCATCGGAGGCGACCATCCGGAAGGCTATCGAAGGAATTTCACATTGGCTCTCAGCATGGCGGAAACATATTGTGGACCTTCCTGGTGGCGTGGATTTCTGGCTCAAGATTTGGCCCATCGCCGTCGAGGTCACAAATGAAAGGGAGACAGGCCAGAAACAGGACGATTTCGAGGCCGGTTTCGCACCTGAGACAGACCGCCGGGTAATTGAGGAGATAGAGCCACATGCTTCTCCAGCGGGGATGCTAATGGATGTTTTTTTGGCTGCACGCCCGGACCTCGGTGAAGATCGTCGGCCGTTCGATATTGACACGACACTCCGCAAGATGCGCGATGCAATAATGGCTGCCACCGGCCCCGCCAAATTAGTCGCTCTGTATAGAATGATCGAGGATCTAAACTATTTCTTGGCTGCTGACCCGGAATGGGTGAATGAAAATCTCGTATCGATATTACTTGATGAAAACCCGGAGTTCATAAGGCTTTGGCCTGGTGTTGCTCGGCAGACCCATTTCACCAAGGTTTTGGAGCTCATTGGCAGCGAAATGGCCGAACGTGCCATAGACCCCCGTCTTGATCGCGAAACCCGGCGCTCCCTCGTCTTCAGCCTGGTCATTGAATGCCTCTATGCTCTTTTAGAAAACCGGGATCCCGCTGTCCCCCGCCCCCGCATTCAGCAGATGATACGGTCCCTCGATGATGAAGTCCGAGCATTTGCTGCAGGGTCCGTTCGGAAGTTTGTCCACGACCTCTCAGGGGCGCAAGATTATTCAGCTGAGCAACTCTTTCGGTCGGCGGCAGCCCCTTTCCTGAAGGCAGTCTGGCCAAAGGACCATTCTCTCGCCACTCCTGGAGTCAGCCAAGCGTTGGCAGAACTTCCAGCGGCAACAGGAGGTGCATTTGCCGAGGCGGTGGCGGTCATAGAAAGGTTCCTTGTTCCGTTTGAGTGCTGGTCAATGCAGGAATACGGGCTCTGGGGCGAGGAACAAGGAAAACCGAAGCTCCAGGCCATCGACAACCAAGAAAAAGCGGATGCTTTTTTGCGACTCCTTGATCTTACCATTGGGACCGCAGAAAGATCGGTCATCCCGTATGATTTAGCCGAGGCCCTTGATCAAATCCGAAAAGTCGCTCCCACCTTGACGGAGAGCCAGGCATTCCGTCGCCTGGCAACCGCAGCCCGGCGGGGGTAATCAGGACTCGTCGGGAGGGTCAACACAACACTACTCTCCTGGCCCTTGAAATCTTAACGTCCAGAAAATTTGCCACGTCCGGATCATATTGATTTTGATAAAGCGTTCCCGACGGGGAGCTTTTCACTCCCCATCTTCTTGCTCCGGATCATCCATAGAGGTTCTCAATCCACCTTGTCGCCTCGGTATCGCTGATTTTTCCGAGGTATCTCTGAGTGGTTGAGAGATTGGCATGCCGGAGAATTACCTTGCTCACTATTTCGATTGGTACACCGGATCTCGATGCATAAGTGGCCGCATGCCTCCTGAGATCGTGCGGCCTCAATGTGATTCCGGCGAGCTTTCCTGCCTTCTTGACGACAATTCTGGCGGCCGCATACGTGATCGGAAAAATCCGTTGTTCCGTCTCAATCGCTCGCTCTTTGATGTAAGCACGCAATCGCTCCACCACCTTTCGAGGGATGAAGCCAACCTCAGCGTCCTTGCCGCTCTTTGGACTTTGTATCGTCAGCTTATGGTCGCTTACATCTTGCGGAGTGAGCTTCAGGACTTCGCCGACCCTCATGCCTCCCCTGGCCATCAGCTCCAGAATAAGTCGGTTTCTCAACTTCATTGTCCTGAAGATGATTTCGTCGACCGTTTCCTTTTCGACAACCTCCCAGTGGATGGGTTTACCTGGCCGGTAGATTTTCCTCAGCATCGGAGCATCGCACGGGTTTTGAATGGAAAGATCGAGATTGGTCTTGATGAAATTGAAAAAGGCCTTGAGGTGGGAGTAACGACCGTGCTTGGTTTGCTGCTTTCCGCCCTTCGTGATCATGTCCAGAAAGGGGAGAATCTCCTCGGATGTGATGGCGGCAAGATCGCGGTCATTGCCAAAGTGGTCGCAAAGTTTGGTCAGCGTTGTGCCGTAGGACTCAATCGTATTTTTTTCCTGAATTCATCCTGTGGTACTCTCGATAAACTTTGACTGCCTGGTCGAGTTTCATGGCTTGCCTCCTGGCTTGGTTTTGAGTGGATTCAAACCGATGGGGACTACAAACGGAAAGTAAGATATCCCTATCAACTCTGCAAGAATCCGAACTGGCTCCGTAGTTCAAGGATTGGCAAGCAACTTTTACTTTCTGTACGAAGCTCTCTCGCAATAATTAGACGATTTCTTCTCTCTGAAATCGTATCGGATTTTCCCATGTTTAAGCATTGTTGTGCGATATTGCGCTCTGGGGCGAGAGCGTTAGAGCATCCATGGGGGCTCGATCATCAGGCGGCTTGTAACGGTTGGGGCCACGATATTGTATCATGCCAAACGGTGGTACGTCCATGTTGCGTCGGCTTTTCCTATCTCCCGGTACTATCGCATTCTATTCGCCTGAGCCTCCCCAACACCATGAGGCGCGGAAAGCGAGCTATTGACTGCGGGGATGGTGGTATGTCCTCAAATTGCCTAATTTGGTGTGATCGGCACTTTTTCTTGCGGGTTTTGGTTGGAATATCGTATCATCCACCGATATCTGGCATTCCAGGAGCTTTTCCAATGGAATTCGAACCGGAAATGCAGTTCGGCATCGGCCGGGGGTAAGGTTGACGCATTATTCAAATTCAGATCCTTTTTTTGCAAAGTTATGTCTGTCTCAGTTGGAAGTCTGGCCATGAAGACCGAAGTTTACTAACCGGAGGAATTCAAATGAAAGTTGTGGCCTTTAATGGAAGCGCCCGCAAGGACGGCAATACCGCGATTCTCATCAACTATGCACTTTCTGAAATCAGAAATGAAGGTATCGAAACAGAACTCGTGCAACTCGCAGGACAGAAAATCCACGGCTGTCGCGCATGCTACAAATGCATGGAGAACAAAGATAAACAATGTGCCCAAAAGGATGATATCGCGAACGAATGCATCCAAAAGATGATCGAAGCTGACGGTATCATTCTCGGCTCCCCAACTTACTTTAGCGATGTCACACCGGAAATGAAAGCCCTTATAGATCGTTCTGGCTTCGTGGCGAGAATGAACGATTTCCTGTTCAAACGAAAGGTGGGCGCTGCAATCGTTGCCGTCCGAAGAGCGGGTGGAATCCATGTTTTTGACTCTATAAACCACCTCTTTCTAAGTGCCCAGATGATTGTACCGGGTTCGAGCTACTGGAACATCGGCATCGGGAGAGAAAGGGGAGAAGTTGAAAAAGACGAAGAAGGCATCCAGACCATGAAGGACCTTGGTCAGAACATCGCATGGCTTTTAAAAAACATGCCTGGAGACAGAGTCTGAGAGAATTCCGGTCTTGAGGGGCTATCCGCATTATCTACCCTGAAATTCCCAAAACCGGTCCCTGTGAGCTTGCTCTTGCGTCTTCTCAAAGCCTTTAACAAAGCACGGCTTACACGGACCTCGCGGATTAGATTCGATCCGTGAAATCCGTGCGATCCGTGGTGCGGTTTTGCCTTTCGCGCCCCCGGAGCCTGTCGAAGGATCGCCCATGTTGCATTACCAGCACAAAGGCGGACTTGAAGACCCGGAGTTTCTCCGCCGCATTAGTGAGCTTTCGGTAAAATCGGACCGTGTTTGGCTTGCGGCCCTGAGTGTCGGTCTCGGTTTTACGCTGATTGCCGCCTACCTTTTTGCCTTCTCTCCGACGGGGAAATTCTTGGCATACGCCGGACTTAGCATTCGCGCGAGCCTCTACTTCAGGGCGGGGGTAGTTCTGGAGGGCTGCGGCGGTGAGGTTTTATCCGATCTTTTCAATCTTGGACTCGTGGCGGGCATTTTTGAGATTCTCGTGGACTGGGGACTCATCCACTGGATTACCAATGGCCGTTTGGTTTACCTTACCGGCAACGACGTCGTTCTTCTTGCCTCGCCGCTGTGGATGCCCGTGGCCTGGGCCTGCGTGATCGCGGAGCTTGGCTATCCGGCGATGCGCCTGTTCAGATGGCTCAAAGCATCCATGACCACGAATCGAGCGGCGGTCATCGCCTCACTCCTGACCGGACTGGCCGCCTCGGTAACGGTTGGATTCTACGAATACCTCGCCTACAGAGCAAACTTGTGGAGGTATGAGAAAGCCAATGTGATGTTTGGAGATTCCTGTGCCCTGTACATTCCCTTCGGGGAATTTTTGATGTTCCTGGCCATTCTGCCGATAGGAGCGAGAGTATTTTCGATGAACCATCGCAGGCAGGCTGCTTTCATTGAAGGAGGAGCCGCATTTGCACTGGCGATAGCGTTAGGCTACGCGCTCGCCTATTTCTTACTGGAGGTCAGGTAGAAGCATTTTACTTCTCACCTTCAGCCTTTCAGGCTCTCGCGGCCCTTGCAATCTCGACGTCCCGAAAATTTACTACGTCCAGATCATACATTCACGAAATCGGGGCTGGACGCAGGTTCCATCTTCTGGCAAGATATAGCAACTTTCCAAGGGGCCGGCATACGCCGATTTCCAGGGTTTATTACGTACAGTGGCAGAGATTGTCGAAAAACCTTAAAACGGGTTCTCTTGGACATGTAAGCAGTTGATTTCACAATATGGACGTTCTCCAAAATTGGAAACATTTGGGCTTTCTCGACAGTCTCGCAATCTGGTTGAACTTCCGTAAACGGTGGAATGAGACCGAAACCCGAAGATGAAAGAGCGACTGATTTTTTAACCGGTTGGTTTTTTTACTTTTCCGTTAGTGGGTCCCTATTGCATTTCCGCTCACACGACTCATACCCGTTACAAAACTTTACATCAATTAGCAAAAATTTACATGACCTTAAAAGGTGACTTGCCGATGTATATGTAACATTGTGGCCAAGTCCGAAAATTTTCCAAGCATACGTGCGCGGGGATAGATGGAAGTTGGCTTAATCACATCCCTTGATAGCGAATGGGGAAATTCTCTAATTTGATCCTCCATAACAAGGAGAAACATCATGTCGGTAAGCGCTGTTTCTTTAACGGGTAATACGTGGCAGAGCGGGATGCAGAGCGGATTCAGCCAGATTATGGACGATTTCAACCAGCTTGGGCAGGCTCTGCAGTCCGGTAGTCTCACAGCGGCCCAATCGGCATTCGCGACACTACAGCAAGACATGCAAAATGTTAGTCAGAGCCAGAGCGGACAGCAGCAGAGTAATATGAGCGCGCTCGCAAACGCTCTGCAGTCCGGCGACCTCGCGGGCGCCCAGAAGGCGTTTGCAGCACTAAAGACAAGCCATCACCACCATCACTCCGGCGGCACTCAAGGCACTAGCGGCGACTCGGGCAGCAGCTCCACGATAAAGAACGATTTCAACACGCTCGCAACGGCCCTGCAGTCCGGCGATCTATCAGGGGCACAAACGGCATTCGCGACGCTTCAGCAAGACATGCAAAATATTACTCAGAGCGGGCAGCAGACCAACCAAACGAGTCAGCAGAGCAATCCTCTCAGCGCGCTCGCTAATGCTCTGCAGTCGGGCGATCTCACAGGAGCCCAACAGGCATTTGCGACACTGATGCAGGACGCCCAGGCCGTTGCCGCTAACTTCTTTAACAGCTCTCAGACCAATGGAAATATCGTCAATACCACCGC
The DNA here is from genome assembly GCA_963805125.1 of uncultured delta proteobacterium. Taxonomy (GTDB): domain Bacteria; phylum Desulfobacterota; class Syntrophobacteria; order Syntrophobacterales; family Syntrophobacteraceae; genus SbD1. The sequence goes on from CAWDTD010000010.1 coordinate 24,232, forward strand.
TTGATTTTTGGATTTGGCCTTTATTAGGGTGCAATTAAGCGTCCCCTCCCATGTTGACTGCAGCCAGTCACGGAATGGCCTGGCTGCAAACTCACCTTTCAGTCTGCATGTCTTTCCACATTACAACGTATTAAAAGCCCTGATGAAAAGATGATTGTACCGGGTATTATTGGGGAAAAACACCCTGAGATGGCGCAAGATGAGCTGCCAAATCGGTTTGCGGCCAATCAAACCAGGCTTCTTGTCGGATGTCTTGCCACAATCCGCTCCACATTAGCCGGGATACTGTCTTCTGGGGCGAGAGCGTCAAGCCATCCATTGACTGGATCATCAGGCGGCTTGTAAAGGTTGGAGCCAGGGTGATCTACCTCACATAAAAAGAGAAACTGCATCAGCTGCCGGATGCAACGCAGCGAAACCCAACTTTAACTCGGATATTCCTTTACCAAACTTTACCTGCTTTAACTAATATTAACTCGACTCTTGATGCAGACTTCTTATTATCATCCATGATCAGCGGACCATCAAATTATTAGGAGAAACGATATGAAAAGATTACTGACAGGGTTTGCCGTAATTTCGGTGGCTGCGGTGTGGATGATCGGGTCATGGTTCTTCTTCAACTCTATGGCGGTCGGCACCCAGGGGTCGGTCACTCCGGCTATCGCCGACGTTAGCAAGACCGGTCCACAAGATACAGGCGCCGCTGAATCGGAATGCGGACATCATTGGAAGCATCATCACTGGGGTCGTCACGGGCATCACCATTTGTGGAAAAAGCTCAATTTGACTGACGCGCAAAAGAAAGAGATGTTTTCCATCAGGCTCGAAGAGCGCGCAAAAATGAAACCACTTGTCCAAAAACTAAAGGCGGGGCGCGAGCAGCTCCGCGCTCTCCCAAAGGGTCAATTTGACGAGGCGAAGGTTCGGTCAATTGCGAAGGGACAAACGAATATTATAACCGAGTTGATTGTGGAGAAGCAGCGTATGAAATCCAGGATCTATGCAGTCCTGACCCCGGACCAGCGTGCCAAAGTTGAGCAAATGCGTGAGAAATGCAAATCTCACCACGAGAAGGAACACGAGCACAAGTAATAACCAGTGTGGGAGCCATGTGAGGACCGTCGCCCCCGTGTATTTCACATGCTCCCGCTTCAGCGCAAATGGGCGTTTGCGCACTCCGATAGAGATCTTCGGAAATGACTCATCGTCGGAGATCCAGCCCACTTCCCACCAATGGGGCCGGCCCTAGTACTCTTTGGGGCTGGCCCTTCTTCCCGCAAACAACGTATCTCAGACCATATCTTTCAAGGTTTTGCGGGCTTTGGGGCTGTTCCAGAAGTTTTTCCGAGCAGAATCCAACCCGAAAATGCCGTTTGGATTCATAGAGCACAACTTGATGCATTATTCCGGATTAGTTGCCGAAGGTTTGAGTGGGCAATTTGGAAAAACAGGCAAGAGGACGTTACCAGGCTTTTGTGGAAAGTGACTTGGGAAAAGAGCCTGAAAATCCCTTAAAAAAGTGAACGGTGGAATAATTCTCGGCGGCGAGGGATGCATAAAGAAAGTGCTGTCGGCATGAGAGTGATCGGATTGACAAAACGGAGGTGCCACATCGGAAGGCTCTGCATTCCATTTTCAAGGCCTGGCCCCTTTCTCATTGAAGATCACTGTTACTAAAGTTAAGCTCCCAGATGGCCGTTCTTCTCACCTGATGACATTCCAGCCAGAAATTCGTTCGGCGTGATGGAATAAAATCTTTGGCTCTGTTCACAGGATTAATGGGATGACGTAAAGCCAAAGAGAGACAGCGAAGAACAGCCAACTGGCCCTGTCAAAGGTGATTTTATTGCGTCCCCGGAGGCCGTGAAACGCGACGAGAGGGTGAACGCGATACCGGCGCAGGAGGAGTTCCGGCGGCGTCCAAGCCGCCTTTTTTGGAGAACCTGAATGCCCCCATGCCCCCCGCTGGTTCTCCTTGACCAACCGGTAGCGAAGGATGGTTGATGCATCTCTTCATGGTGTACGTCCGCGGTGAAAATTATTGCCAACTACTCCCGGAGGAGCTGAACAAATCCCGGTCTGACGATGGCCGGATCAAAGTGGCAGCATTTCCACCCCTGGGAATCCAGACCCTGGCTCCGGTGCTGCGCCGCCATGGCCACCGGGTGAGGCTGTTCGATACCTGTCACCCACAGATGCAGGCGGAGCACCTCTCGCGGGCTGTGGTAGAGGAGCGCCCTGACGTCATTGCCATTTCCTGCCTCTCGACGAGCAGCTACCCTGAGCTCAAGAACCTGGCCGGACGGCTAAAATCCGCCGCCCCAAAAATCTCCCTCATCGCAGGCGGCCCCTTCGTCACCATGAATGCGGACCGCATCCTCAAGGACTGCCCTGACCTGGACTGCGTGGGAGTCGGAGAGGGCGAAGAACTCCTGCCGGACTACTTGGACAAGTTGGACGACCCAGGCGCAGTAGCCGGTCTGGTCTGGCGTGACGCTGGAGAAATTGTAAGAAACGACCCACGTCCACTCCTGGAGGACCTGAATCAGTTTCCTTATCCCGACCGTGCCAGCCTGCCCATCGACTACATAGAATCCTTGCCCCAGGATATCCCCGGAGTCCTCTCCCTGGATAAATTCTGCACCATGCAGACTTCCCGAGGCTGCCCCTATTCCTGCATCTACTGCGATATCCCGGCCCTTTGTCGGGGCAAATGGCGCTCCCGTTCCTCGGAGCACGTCTTGGGAGAAATGCAGCAACTGAACGATTTGGGTTACCGCGCGATTTACCTGACCGATGATCACTTTCTCATAAACCGCAAGCGCATTGGCGAAATTTGTGGGGGTATCATTGAGCGCCACCTCAAGTTCGGCTGGGGCTGCGAAGGACGAGTGGATGCAGTGGCGGTGGATCAACTGCCACTAATGAAAAAGGCCAACTGCAATTCTCTGGCTTTCGGGGTGGAGGCGGGTACGCAAAAGGTCTTGGACTGGCTGCGTAAGAAACAGACACTGCAACAGGTGGAGCACGCGGTCAGTGAAGCGAAGCGGCACGGCATCGATAGGGTTCACGGTTTTTTTATCATTGGCTCTCCCGGCGAGACCGAGAAGGATATCATTGCCAGCTTCCGCTTTGCCGCCCGGCTGAAGCTGGACACCTTTGGCTTTGGCCGTCTGTGCGCCTACCGGGGCGCCCCCTTATGGCAGGAGTATGTCGACCGCGGGATCATTGACGACGAACGGGATTGGCACAAATCGTTCAAGTGCGCAGACATCGACCCCACCGCCCTGTCTGGCGCCGCGCTAAGCCGGGTCCGCATGAAAGGCTATGCCTTGCTGTTTGCCCACCGGATTTTCTGGCGCCCTCTCGGTACTTTCAAACTCCTGCGCCTTTTCGCTAAGCATATGAAGGGGTCTGACATCTTTAAATTGCTCTCGACCCCTTTTCGACGCGGACCTTGAGCCGAAACCTCGATTCAATCATCAAGCCGGGATCTCAGGACTCAAAGATCCTCATGGCTCTGTTACTGGGAAAAGGCCCTCAAAAATAGAATATTTTGCGGACCTGAAGCGGGTGAGGGATGGTGGGATATTGCCGCTTCTGGTTGCTGTTTTGCAGGGCCAAATACCCGAATGGTATGATATCGCGGGATTAGAACAAGAGGAATTGAGCAACTGTGTTTCTCAAGGGCGCCGTTCCTGTTTAAGGTTTTTTAAACGGCCCTGAATTGCCAAGGTTTTTGCTGCTTTACCATAGCATTTAGAATGGTCAGTAACTTGCGCATGCAGGCTGTGATCGCAACCTTGGGTTTTTTCCCGGCCGCGCTCAGGCGCAAGTAGAACTCTCTTATTTTGTAATTGCAGCGTATTGCTGAGACTGTGGCCATGTATAACTGATTGCGAACTGCTTTGCGGCCTCCCCACACGCAGCGCGTACCGCTTCTGGAGCCGCTGTCCCGATTAAGGGGCGCTGTTCGGACCAGGGCAGCTATTTGGCGACGGTCGAGACTGCCCAACTCGGGACAAAAAGCAATGAAGCTGGCGATGGTGACGGGGCCAACGCCGGGTACAGTGCACAAAAGCTCGGCCGTATCCTGATATAGAGGACTAGATTTTATGATTTTCTCTATGTCCTTGTCTGATCGGTCAAGCCGCTCTTTGAGATAGGCTATATGATGTTCAATATCGCTCCGCACTTGGGCGGAGGCTCGGGAAAGGCGGTTTTTTTCCTGCGAAATCATATTCACGATCTGGCGTCGCCTGGCCACCTGATCACAGAGCTGCCGGCGCTCGGCGTCTTTTATCGCACGCTGTTGTGGCTTGATAGCCTCTGCGAAGCGGGACAGGGTTTTGGCATCAATTTTGTCGGTTTTGGCGAGTTTCCCGGTTGCTTTGGCGAAGTCCCGGACCTGTCGCGGATTAATTACCACAACAGGCAGGCCCACCTCAGCCAGGTAGGCAACCAGAGGGCTCTCTAACCCCCCACTGGCTTCGAGGACGATTAGTTGCGGCGAAGCGGCTTTGAGTTTATCTACGAGCCCCGATATGTTTTCTTCGGTGTGCTCGACCGAGAAGAACTGATCGCCAAGAGCAACATCCAGGCGTGACTTGGAGACGTCGATGCCAGCAAACAGAGATGGTTCCATTGATTTTTTCTCCTTTATCCCGGCCTTGTTGATGCGGGCTCAAAGGCCCAGGTAACTGTTCGGGCTTACCGGAGAGGCTATGGCGACCAGCGCTCAATTACGGGCTCGAGGCCCAAGGGATTGACGGCCTACCATAGCCTGTACGCACTACAAATTTTTCGGAGAGGCCTCGCGGATCGCCTCCGACGGGTCACGGCTGGACCCATTCTCGGCGACTCCGTTCGGCCAGTCCATACTTTTGTATCATGTTCTAAACATACAAGGGATATGGGAACGTCTCGCATTATCTCCAATTAAGGCTCGATGTCCCAATGAATCCTGAAACCGCTATAGGAATCCCAGCTTGACGGAACTCCACATCGCGGCTATGCCTCAAAATGTGCGGATGCCAAAATCCTCTATTATTAAAGGCACACCCGCTAGTCGATAAAATGTCTTCCAAAATGCAGCGGGCCAACCTGAAAGGGATTAAGATCTAAACCAAATCCTTCAGAGCAACACTGTCAAACAGTTTAAAGCTTACCAGGTATGACAGAAAGAGCGGAAATCCCGGCGGCAAATTCAAGGTTGAGTCCACTTCGGGTGAAGGCCCGAAAATCAAGGCTTGCAGGCCAGTTTAAGTTGAGGGGCAGTTTTCAAAGACGGAACGCTCATTGATAGCCTACTTTCCAGCCCTCCATGAATTCGAACACCCGCTCGTATCCTAAAGTTGCTATTTCTCTCTCCTGAAGAGAAAGAAATGGTCCTTACCGATTGTCCATGTGTCCAGATCATAATCGACACTCCATCAAGCATGATGTAAGCCGGGAAAACCTGAGGCAAGGTCTCCCCGGCGTCTGGTCAACTATAGAGGTTCTCAATCCACCTCGACGCTTCGCTATCACTGATCTTTCCCAAATACCGCTGAGTGGTTGAGAGATTGGCATGTCGCAGTATAACTTTGCTCACGATTTCAATGGGAACACCGGATCTCGATGCATAAGTGGCCGCATGCCCCCTGAGATCGTGCGGCCTTAATTCGATACTGGCGAGCTTTCCTGCCTTCTTGACGAGAATCCTGGCAGCCGCATACGTGATCGGAAAAATCCGTTGCTCCGACTCAAGCGCTCGCTCCTTGATGTAAGCACGCAAACGCTCCACAACCTTTCGAGGAATGAAGACAACCTCAGCGTCCTTGCCGCTCTTTGGACTTTGGATCGTCAACTTATGATCGCCTACATCTTTCGGGGTGAGCTTCAGGACTTCGCCGACCCTCATGCCTCCCCTGGCCATTAGTTCCAGGATGAGTCGGTTTCTCAACTTCGTCGTCCTGAAAATGATTTCATCGATTGTCTCTTTTTCGACAACCTCCCAGTGGATGGGTTTGGCTGGCCGGTAGATTTTCCTCAGCATCGGAGCATCACACGGGTTTTGAATGAAAGGATCGAGATTGGTCCTGATGAAATTAAAGAAGGCTTTGAGGTGGGAGTAACGGCCATGCTTGGTTTGCTGCTTTCCGCCCTTCGTGATCATGTTCAGAAACGAGAGAATCTCCTCGGATGTGATGGCGCCAAGATCGCAGTCTTTGCCAAAGTAGTCACAAAGTTTGGTCAGCGTAGCGCCGTAGGACTCAATCGTATTTTTTTCCTGAATTCATCCTGTGGTACTCTCGATAAACTTGGACCGCCTGGTCGAGTTTCATGGCTTATCTCCTGTTTTGGTTGTGGGTGGGTACAAACCGATGGAGAATACAAGGGCAGTGTAAGATATCCTCTTCAGGTGTGCAACGATCCCGAGCCAACCCCGGCGTTCAAGGTTCTGGCAAGGAACAGCAACTTTCTATTGGACTGGCTGATCAAGATTCTAGGGGGTTGTTACGTACAGTTGCAATCAGTGCTACGACTTTCTCTGTGATTTTGAAAGAATATTGCGAAGCGATGCTGGATATCCCTTTTAGAGCGTCAAGCCACCCATAGACTGGGTAATCAAGCGGCTTGTAAAGGTTGGGGCCAGGGTGGTCTACCATGCAAGGAGTTGGCATATCCATGTAGCAACGGCTTTTTCACTCGCCCGGTACTATCGCATTCTATTCGCCTGAACCCCTCAAGACGGACAGGCGGGAAGCAGGTTATACAAAACTACGAGGATGGAGGTGTGCCCTGAAAACGCAAAAACCGGTCCCATCGACGTATAACTTGCGTATTCCAACCGGAGATCGTATACTTTTTCCAGTCTCAGCCACGCAACTGAAGTTTTTTCGGGCAAAGACCCGGCCTGAAAATGCGGTTGGGATGCGTGGCACTGAAGTTGGTGCATTATTCCGGTTAAAACCTGCCACAGGTGATGGAATGACTGTAAGCCAGAGCAATAAGACCTGGAAGTTCCATTGGTTGATGCGATGGGATGAAGTCTGGGATGAGGGATTCATCTTGCAGTGGAAGCGGTGGCTGGATTCGAGCTTTTCCGCCCATGTCTTCTTTCATCCTGCCTTGGTGCGGGCCTGGGTCGATACATACCTGCCGCTCCGAAATCTCCGTCCGTGCTTCCTGATCGCTGAATCTGTAGACCATACAGTGTTCTTGCCTCTTGTTCTCTGGCGGCGCAACTGGAAAAACGCGTTTCAGCGCATTTTGGTTCCTGCAGGCTATTGGAATTACGACTACCATGACCCGATTGTAATTGGTTCAAAAGAGGCATTTGACTGGAGTTCGTTCTGGGATCAATTCGGGCAGGAAGCGCAGGGGGCGGCGTCGGTGGGTTTCGACCGGCTTTTGATGGATGGGATTCGCGGCGAATTTGCCTGGGGCGGCAAGGAATGAAAATCCCGCGAATATTGTCCATGGGCCGATTTAAAGGCCTTCCAGAGGCCTGAAGAATACCTTCCCTCGCTCAAAAAAAAACTGCGTTGGGACCTGAGGCGGCGGCAGCGGCGCATGAAGGAAACAGGCGAGCTTACATTTGTTGTGTTTTCTTCCGTGATGGTTCAAGAGGCTTTGCAGGAGCTTACGCCATTTCTCACCGCCCACCGTCGAAGGTGGCCTGGGGCCTACAAAGCGCCTCACTTCCATGAGAACGTTGTGTTGCAGGGCTTGGCCTCGGGCGTACTCCATTTCTCGGCCCTTCGCCTCAAGGGTCGAACCGTAGCGTGGCACTTGGGCTTTACATACAGGGACCGTTTCTATTATTATATGCCGGCCTACGAGAAGGAATTCGAGCATTTCTCCCCTGGTAAGATCCTCCTGCTGAAATGTGCCGAAGATGCAATTGCAAGGAAGCTCACAGTGTTTGACTATCTTAGAGGTGAGGAAAACTATAAAGCAGAGTGGACGGATCAACGCGCGTATTTGTCGTCCTTCCAATTCGATAACCCAAGCTTACAGTGTCGGTTTCGCAACTTTGCCGTTGATTGCATAAAACGGGGGTCGAGCGCCATCATTATGTATGATGCAGCCTATCAAGTATGGAAGGAATACAAGAAAAAACATATAGGAAGGCATGAAGCACTGGAAATAATCGGTGATCAATACGGTGTTCGTTCATTCTTTCTTCTATATCCGTTCTACAAAACCGTAAAGCCTTTCCGAAAATTAAAAAAATGGGTAATGTGCAGAAAGTTGGGGGAAAGAGAATGACTTAAAAAATAGTCATGGCATACGGGTTGTTTGGACAAAACACCCAAAACCCACGATGGGAGAGATGCCATGACGAAGACTGAGTTTAAGCGCAATTTGCGTTTAAAGCTACGATTCAGGATCAACCCATAATCAAACCATGGCGCCACTTCGCCCGAGAGCTGTCCAGGGTACCAACACAAGCCCTCGGTCCCGTTCGTCGATTCTAGTGTAGTCATTAATTCGTTTACAATATCGCTTGAGGTTTTTGAGGATCTCATCAGCGGTTTTGGTCCAGATGAAAGGCTTTGGTTCCTCATTGCGAATGGCAATGTATCTGCGGATCACGTTTTCGAGTTGATTGACACTGCGATGGCTGTTGCGGCGAATCTGTTTCTCGGCCAATTCGCCAAACCACCTTTCAACCAGATTCAGCCACGAAGAACTGGTTGGCGTGAAGTGCAGGTGGAAGTGAGGCCTTTTAATCAACCATCGTTGAATCATGGCAGTCTTATGAGTTCCGTAGTTGTCAAGAACGATGTGGATATCCAGGTCATCGGGGACATTGTCCTCTATTAGATCGAGGAATTTGCGGAATTCGACGCTGCGATGTCGCCTGTGGCATTTGCCCAGTACTTCACCGGTAACAGCATTGAGGGCTGCGAAAAGGGAGGTGGTACCGTATCGTCTGTAATCATGAGTCCGCCGTTCGACTTGTCCAGGCCGCAACGGCAGAAGCGGTTGCGTACGGTCGAGCGCCTGAATCTGGCTCTTTTCATCAACGCACAATACTACTGCCTTTTCAGGAGGATTCAGGTACAGACCCACAATGTCCCGGACCTTCTCAATGAAAAAGGGGTCCGAGGAAAGCTTAAAGGTTTCAGTCCTATGGGGCTGCAACGCAAATGCGCGCCAAATCCGGCTTATTGCCGACTGGCTCATGCCCGTTTTCTTGGCCATTGAACGGGTGCTCCAGTGGGTCGCATCTCGGGGAGTTGACTCTAAAGTGAGTGTCACAACGCGCTCCACATCCTCATCAGCAATTTTTCGTGGTATGCCGGGTCTTGGCTCATCCAAGAGGCCGTTAACCCGGCGCTCGACAAAGCGTTTGCGCCATTTGCAAACAGTAGCGCCGGTTATTCCAAGTTCCTTGGCTACCTCGCTGTTGCAAGTATCATGAGCGCATGCGAGAATAATTCGCGTTCTTATGTTTCTTTTCTTTTTGTCTTTTCGATTTTCCTGTTGGGAAGTTTTTTTATTTCCCAAAACGCCCGCGCCGCTTCGGGCATCAACAAAGAACTTTCCTATTACGGTGTTTTGAAAACATCGAGCGGCGCTATTGTCGCGGACGGCAGTTACGACATAGTCTTTAAGATTTACACCACTGCCACCGGCGGCACGCCGGTTTGGACGGGAAACTACACCGCCGCCAACGGCGATCCGGTCGCGGTGAAGGATGGAAATTTTACAGTCCTTCTTGGTTCGGGAACCGGCAACGCCATGACGGTTGATTTTTCCCAGTGTAATCTGAGTAGGGTAGGGGGCAGGCTTCGCCCGGCTTATCCTGCCTTCCCCCGTCGATTCCGGACGTGAAGTTTTCCGTCTGTAACCTGAATTATGCGTGAGTATGACTGACAATTATAATGCATTTGTCCCATCTATCTGATATTATGTCGCAAATTCGTCAGAGGGAGGAAAGCTTCATGCGCGCGGTTGGTGACAAACAGAAAGTGGCCATCAGGCCGGATTTGACCGCTCCATCAGCATTGATTTCCAGGGCGCAAAGATGACCACCGCTGCGGGTTTCTTCTGATGAGGGGGATCGATCAGCGGTTCAAGATCCTTAGTGCTGCGGCGTCCCAAATTGATGATCCGAGATCGCCTCGACAGACGGATCATTCCTTGCTCCAACTGCTGCGCCAGAGAGTCTATCAGGTTGCGGCAGGCTATGAGGATCGCAATGAACGCCGATCACCTGAGGGTGGACCCGGCACTTCGGTTGGCCTCGGGCAAAGGGGAAATCATATGGTTTTGGGGCCTTCAGGAGTGCAGCGGAGGTTTTTCAGGCAAAAATCCGATCCCAACACGCAGTTTGGATGCCGAGCGGAGAAGTTGATGCATTATTCCGGATTAGACCGTCAGTGTACTAATCTCTGCTTTTTGCTCCGGGTTTTCGGCCAAAAAACGGATCCCGAAAACCTGACAAATGGCTTGGCTCACTTTAAGCTCACGGATTCAGGAAAATAGTAGATTTGTCAAATAACTCAACAAATTAGGGTTTCCGGATCGACACTGAATATGTCTTCTTTAAGCGCACTTTTGCGACGCATAAAACACGGCATTAGTGGGCGTAAACAAAAATATCGACGGGCTGCTCTCGAGCGTTTGGCGCGTATCTGCGTGACATGGCGTTGGCACACAAAACAGAAGGGGCGGCCTCATTGTCAAACATCACGTTAATTCCCCCCCTCCAAAATCATCTTAATTCCCCCCTTTTGCCGAAGTGGGCATGAGTGATTGGTTGATTTGTCCCCCCGAATCGCCCAACCTGTGGATCATAATTTCCCCCCAACTTGTCTTCCCGGGGGGTGATTTTTTTGGGGGTTGGGGGGGGGGAAACGGAGGGAGCCCGTAGGGCGACCGGAGTTTCCCCCTCCCCCACCAAAGAGTTTTCGCTACGAGGGCATATATAGTCTTACCAGCTCCCGTGCTATCTTTCTGCTGTATTCGATGTTGGCTCTCGATTTGCCCCCGATCCAAACCGGATATTCACATCCGGCCTTACTGATCAAAATGCCGCCGTCCAAGTCCGTTATTTTGTGTATATCGGACCCCTTGGTGCACCTGTCAAACCATGTCGTGTTTTCTTCGGTAAACTCCACGTCCAGTGTTGTCATGCGCTGCTTGTCAGAGTTCCAGGCTAAAATTTCCATGGCTCTTATCCATTCTTCGTGTTGAGCGTTGACATGATTGTTCAGCCCACCGTCTGTGAACCGAGCAAGGGCATCACTGTTTTGCCCTGCCGGGACTCAGCTTCTTCCTGTATGACTCACCGCTGTCGATCATGATGTGGTGGGCGTTATGAGCCAGTCTGTCCAAAGCCGAGTTTGCTACGACCGGGTCCGGAAACAGGGACACCCAATCCTGTGGCGGTCGATTGCTGGTGATTATGATGGAGGATTTGAGGTGTCGCTCGGCAATAAGCTCGTATATGTCCTCGGTTTGGGTGGCCGTAAAAGGCGAAAGGCCAAAGTCGTCCAGGATCAACACATCGGGCTTGATATATCTTCTGATGCGCTTTTCCCAGGAATGATCCGCACGCGAAGCAAGAAGGCCTCGCAGGATTTTGGTGGTTTTTGCATAGAGCACCTCATAGCCTTTGCGACAGGCATGGTGCCCCAGCGCCTCGGCGATATGAGTTTTTCCAACGCCCGCCGGGCCATAGATCAATACATGTTCTTTCTTTTCTACAAACAGGCAGGTCGAAAGCTCCGTGATGTGCGATTTTCTAATCCTGGGGTTGAACGAAAAGTCAAAGCCTTCGAGCGTCTTTTCTTCCTCGAAGCAAGCGTTCCGGATCCTGTTGGCAAGCTTTTTGGCCTCTCGCCTCTCTATCTCATCCTGGACCATTCGTTGTAAAAACTCAACATGGGGGATCTCTTCCTCTCTGGCCTGCTCCAGCCGTACATCCAGAGTCTCGAGAAACCCGCCGAGTTTCAGAATCCTAAGCTGGGCAGCCAGTTGGTGTTGTGTGTTCATGAGCGATCCTCCCCGGAAAAGTAGTTTGAGTCGCGAAGGAAGCTTTGTCCCAGATCGGAGAGATTCGCTGTCGCTGCGGGAGCTTCAGTGGACAAGAGACCCTTTTCCAGCATGGACCTTATGCTGCGGTACTCGGTGCTTCCATAGGCAAGGGCTTTTTCCGATGCCCTCTCCAGGTCGGCCCCCCATTTCAAACCCAGCCTCAGGACCGCCTGCGCCTTTCTCATTGCGCGGTGGCCGCCCGCTTTGAGGATCTGTTTAATCAACGTTTGCGTTTGAGGTCCGTATTGGGCGGCTGTGGCCATGCAGCTTGCCGGCGTGCTCATGAGATAGGCGAGTTTTTCGGGCGGATAATCGGTGTGATCGGTTATCCACTTCCCCGGCTCCATTGATCGCGAATGGGTCTTGATCAGTTGATGATCCAGGAAAACCTGAACCGCTTTGCTCGTGCCCCGTACCCAGACTTTTTCCCCGATATAGCGTGTTGGCAACGAGTAGAAGGAGTTGTCAAAGACGATATGGTGATCGGGGTGTACCGTGCATTCCTTCCAGATGGGAATCTCAAAAGGCGCCTTCGGCAGCGGCTTTAAGTGCTCCTTTTCTTCTGAGATAAAGACGGCGTAAGGTTTACGCTTGGTGGTTCCGTGAATCTGGCTTCCAATCTCAAACCGGCACCATGCGAGGGCCCTTTCGTTGGCATCCCGGATATCGGTAAACTTGCGGCCGGCAAGTAGATGCTTTCGAACTACGGGAACCGATCTTTCAACTTTTCCTTTGTGTTTTGCCCTCCTTACACCCGCCGGGTCCGCCGCGAAACCATAATGCCTTTCCAAGTCAGCATATGCGTGGTGAATCCTTGGATCATAAAGATCAGGCTTGATAACGCCAGGCTTGAGATTATCCAAAATCACCCACTTCACCACACCGTGAAAAAATTCGAAGGCCCGGATATGGCAGTCGATCCACGTCGGTGAATCCTGGCGAAAAACAAACCGTACAAATCTATGCCGGCTGTGGGAAAGCGTCATTATGAAACACCAGGTCTTTCGATCCTTTCCCGACTCGGGGTCCCGCATGCGCCCGACATATCCAAAGTCCACCTGCGCCTCGTCTCCAGGCGCGGTTTCCAGATGAACCGTAGCTTCAGGTTTGCCCAAATTGAATTCATCGCCAACGTAGCGCAGAACACTGGCATAGCTCACTTTCAAGGCGTGCCGTTCTACAAGCAGCCGCATGACCTGTTTGGCCGTCATCTCCTTTTCCGTCAAAAGATTGGCAATCTCATCCCGGTAGCGGCCAAGTATCTGTTGGGCAGGCGCCCGTCGAACCAGGACCGACCTGTCCAGAACTGCCTTGAGTTTGCCAAGCATTTGCTGCTCATCGGGGAAAGGCTCCTCCCGCTTAAGTCCGGCGTCAAGGCCCGCATGGACGTAGCGTCGCACGGTCTTTCGGTCATATCCCAAAGACCTTGTTATCCCCTTGATGCTGGCTCCCTGGTGCCACTGATACAAAATCTCCATAACTTCGTTCATGTGGATTTGCCTCCTCGCCATGTTCCCTCCTCTCAGAAGCTTCTGCCATCAGATCCCGAGAGTACAGGACTTGTTCACTCAATTACACCTCGGCGAGGGGGGGAATTAAGCTGCAACTGGGGGGGGGAATTCACATGATCACGGGGGGGGGATTTGTCGTGATCACAACCCCCTCAAAAGGGGGGAATTATCATGATGCTCGACACTCATCAACTTCCCGCTCAGTTAGTTGTTTCCCTGACCTCATACCCGCCAAGATTTAATACACTAGATCTTACCTTGCATTGTCTATTACGTCAGACCGTAAAGGCCGATCATACTATTTTATGGCTCGCTCATTCCGATTTTTCTTCTCTGCCAAAAAACATTCTGGACCTACAAAGCGTAGGATTAGAAATACGAACGACAGATGACCTCAAATCGTATAAGAAAATTCTACCTGCCTTGGATGCCTTTCCGGATGCCTTCATTTGTACAGCCGACGATGACATATATTACTGTGCATCATGGCTTGAAGAGCTCTTAGGAGGCGTGAGTATTAAGGATGGCGTTGCAACCTGTCATCGCGCTCACGAGATTGTTTTCGATGAACAAGGTAAGTTCAGGCCATACAACAACTGGCTTTATGACACGCATTTTAGAGGAAAATCGCAAAATCTGTTCCCTACGGGCGGCGCAGGCGTTCTGTATCCACCAGGATTGCTTACTCACACAACCCAAGACAGGATGGCAATCTTCAGCTTGTGTCCACATGCCGATGACATATGGGTTTATTGGATGGCACGCCGTAACGGTATAACCTATATGACAGTAGGCCGCCGCCGCGACCTCATTTCGTGGCGAGGCTCTCAAAACGAAGCGCTTTGGCGTCGCAACAGTTTACCCAACGGTAACGACGAACAAATTCGAAAAATGGCGGAAAGATATGGATATCCTGAAACAAGAGATTGATACGGCAAACTGTTATGAAAATATCATTCGTAGCCGCGCAGTGTTTTCCGCGCTTAAATCTTTCATCGAGAGTTGGAATTTCATTTGCCGTAAATACGGCGAATTCGAGTTAAGGATAGCGTCCGGTCATCCGATGCCTTGCAAACTTTTCCACTGACACGCTACTATCGCATCATTTCAGCCTGACAGTAGTGTGTTTTGAAACTGCCGGAACCGGCCTTCACTGGAAACTACTTGCGTGCATGATAGCGATATGGGATAATTGAATGGCTGTTTGGAGCGTTGCAGGAGCTCTTTCGGGTCAAGCCCGGGTGTAAAAGGCTCGTCAGCATGCGTTGGCGATCAAGCTGACGCATTATTCAGAATAATAGGAGTCCTTCCTGGTTTGTCACAGAGGGCGGCTCGTGATTTGGCATTGCCTATCATCCCCATACCATTGCTACGAGATTGGGTAACGAGGGAACGTGATGCGCGACTACGCGAAAACCATCCTAACGATATATTGACTTTGGATGCCGGAGTTGTAAACTCACTTGGCGTAGATCCCGGTGGTCTGCCTATCGCAATTACAGCTTCCGGCTGGGTGACTTCAAAGCAGGTGGAATATCTTGCTAAATCAACTGAAGAGGTGGTTGTCGTCCTTATGAGTTTAGTAACCTCGCCTTGGATGAAGGGTCTCGAGGTGGAACTTAATGAAGGAGTCTTTGTTGTAGACATTTCGTCACGCTTTGCCATACTACCGGGGAATCCAATGTTTCCGTCGATGAATTGGCCACCTCTAGATGACGAGAGGGAATGGGGTGATAAGAAATTTTTTTCCAAGTCGCTTTTAGGCGCAGTTATACGGTCCTTGGCTAAGGGATGGGGGTGCGCCATTTCGGAGGTTTTAGGAAATAGACCCATCGATGAGCAGAATGAGCAGAAATCAATCGGTAAGCTGGCAGGTAAAGAATGCTTTGTCGACACTACTATGATTTTCCGGAAGCCACCTCCAGGGACTTGATCGTGACAGTTTGCCCATCTTTGTCCCTTGTTCGTGGTTTGGGGTCAGCTACGGTCGTAGTTTGGGGTCGGGCCAAGAAAAGGGTTCGATGTCCAGAATGAAGAAGCGATTGCAAGGGCCTTTTCGTGGCTTGGACAACGTTTTTTAGCGTTGAAACAGGCACTCTATGAGGGCCAGAAAAAGCGACAACGCTCAGCACTTTTCATTCAACATCTCTCCTATACTGGATCTCAAAAGGCCGCAATCAACCTTTCCATGTCCGTCACATTTGTGAACCTTCATGGGCTGCCCATCCGGATCGCACGCATCCGATCCTTCATACCGTCTTCTGCCAATGATCTCACACTGGTCAGCGCCAACGTAAATTCAAAGCCGATCCCCTTTTTGCAGGCTCACCGTACCAGACACCATCCGGCCCCTGAAATGATGCTTCCTGCCTACATATATGAATATGCGAGATAATCTGATCCACCATTTACTTTCAGCCGACTGATCGAAACTCAGATCGGCAGCGAAAACGATATCATCCATCAAAATGGAGGTCGAGCCATGATTATCCGAGACATACCGGGAAAAGCAAAGTGTCCAGCATGTGGAAGTGAGAATGTGGAATCCAAGCTGTCGCTTACCACCATCGTCGCATGGCTTGGGAAATTATTCGGAGTCCCAACGGTAAAGATTTATGAGAAGAGGTGCACGGAGTGTGGGCATGAGTTCCAGGTTTTTCGAAAATAGAGGAGGCGCGTATGATGCCCGAATGGAGACAACTTAGCACAATGGCGAAGATTTTCTACGTTGGCGGCCTGATCAGCTTTATCGGTTTGGCCATAATGATTCTGACCGGCATGACCAGCATTGGCGCAATTCTTGCTCAGAAATGGGAACTAATCAAGTTGTGCCCTTGGTGTATGTGACCCCAAGCATGGATACAGTGGAGCCTTCACTGAACGGCCGTCGGAAGTAGCTGGTAGATCCCGTTCAAAGCCTTTTATCCTGACTTCCAATCAGTTCTTTTTCCACTTCCTCCATAAAGCCGGAAGACATAGTCCCACATTAAAACTTGAGCAAAGGGATATAGGACAATTGAATGGGCATTCCGGGTGTTCCAAGATGTCTTTCTGGTGAAATCTGGGTGAAAAATGCAGCTTCAGCATCCGGTGGTGATTAAGTTGATGCATTATTCAGGTCAAATCAGGTGGGAGAAAGAATATGCTGAAGGTCACCCCACATCCCGACTATCCTCCTGAGGATGGCAGGTATCTCAGGGGAAATGATTCTTCTCCAGTTGCCGTGGCGATCATCTTGAATTGTGATGCAGACAAAATCCCTCGGGAGATCGAGAACCTTGTGAGGGCTGGGATAGAAACGGGAGCGGCTCTCTCTGGAACGGTGCAAACCGAGAATATTGGGTTTGAAAAAATTGTCTGCAATATTATCGGGAATCCCAACATACGCTATCTGATCGTCGGCGGACCAGAATCTGAAGGGCATTTGACCGGAGAAGCTTTAAAAGCTCTGATTCAAAATGGTGTTGATGAGAAGAAGCGTATCATTGGGACCGATGCACCGCACCCTTTTCTCTTTAACTTGTCCGCGCAGATGATTGAGCGTTTCCGAGAGCAGCTCTCTCTTATTGATCTTCAATTTGAAGGAGACCCAAACCTCATCCGAAAAGCCGTTTGGTCATGTTACCAGGAAAGTCCGGTGGAGTTTCGGGGTTATTCGTTGTACGATCAAGGTGCATATCCTGAGCCACCTCTGAGCGGTAAATTAACTTGGCGTGTCACCCAGCCATGGGCCGAGATGATCCTTGATGATAAGGAACGTGAGGGGCAAAGGAAAGCGCAAGAACTTATGGAACGTCTGAGGACCAAGGCCAAGAAGAAACAAAATGACAAGCCGTAGGAGCGTGCACGGCAGATAACGAACGACTGAGTCGCACACCGCTTACAAATTGTGCTCAAATACGTGTCTCCGTGTCCCTTCAATGCTGTCCTATCCTTTATTGTAAAACGTACCCATTGAAATCATGAAGATTGGCCTGGACCTTGATTCTGAATCATTTCCGTTTAGGGCACTCTTGATGCAACACTCATTTTGGTTTGAGCCCCACACCAACATGATGGGATGGAAAAGAGACCCTCTAAATGCGGGGAAAGAGATGTGACCTGAAACTGCCCAAATTGGTCCGATCGGCATTTTTTCTTGCGGGTTTTGATGGAAACATCGTATGATTTACTGACTTTGGGATTCCAAGAGCTTTTTCGGATGGAATCAGACCCGGAAATGCGGTTCGGCTCCAGTTGGGGGTCAAGTTGGCGCATTATTCAGGACCGAAAAGGAGGGTAAGAGATGACGAAGGAACTCAATGTCCGATGGGGCTGGCTCAAAGGAATGTATATTTATACCATCATTGGCGCAGGTGGATTCGGGTTGGGAGTAATCATAATGCCCGGTGAAATGAGCTCAATGTTCGGCCTGCCGGGTCAAGATCCAATTGTTTTCGGTGTTGCTGGGAGCGTCTACCTCGCATTCGCTCTTCTGTCCATCCTGGGCCTGCGGTCTCCTCTGAAATTTTCCCCTATTCTACTGCTTCAGTTGTGTTACAAGGTCGTCTGGTTCATTGGCGTGATTTTTCCTATCCTGGTCGCGAATAAATTTCCGACTTATGCGCTACTCTATGTTGTGATTTACGCGACCTATGTCATTGGAGACCTGATCGCAATACCTTTTTCTTATATGTTTTCGAGACAAGAGAGTGGCGATTTAATGCTTCAACGTGACTGACCGTCTAAAATTACTTTATTCAGTGTCGCAGCAAGGTCTCAGCGTGAAGGCCGCAATCCCCGGACTGGAGAGAAGGTCAAAATTCCGGCGTCAAAGGTCGTCAAGTTCAAAGCAGGCAAGACTCTCAGCGAAAAGGTCAAATAGACGGATTTAATCCCCTCATATTCAATAAGATGATCTGAAGGGACTGCTCGCCGGAACTTATTGGCGGCCAGTCCTTTTCATTTTTGCTATCCGGATTCCGGCAATCCGGCTCCATAATTTACAATACCGCTGAGTTCACTATTTCTTGCCCCTGACCATTGAATTCGTGAGGACTCAAAAGTTCAGCACATCCAGATCATATTTTTTATGCGAGGTCCCTCCGGTCAGAATCCACCTTCTGGCAAGCAACATTGACTTTCGTGGGGCTTGGGCTGGCGGGTTTTTCAAAGATCTTTTACGTACAGGGCAGGACAGAGATAGTACTACGCGGGGGAAGTGTATTCCAGGCGGACCACTGGGGAATTAGTGATTTCACAGTCAATGGCAACCCTAACAGTACCAACCTGAATGCAGAAAAGGGGGCTGAGAAGCGAATTGATGTAACGAGTTAAATATTTTACTGCCTGGAACGCACTGACCGCAATAATCATTCTGATATCAATTTGATTATCACCTTACCGCTATCTTGTCGGAAAAATGTTGCTGGAGCGTATGTAGCTACCATATACGGTTTGTTTGCTCGAAAAATACAGTCTCCACCTAATTGACATTTATACCAATCAGTGCATCGAATGAGCCGCTGTAAATATAACTTTTCGCTCGACTTTCTATGTCCCCTAGGAGGTGTGCATTCTTCTAAGCTTTCTCTAACATCTTCTGAGTAACACGGGTCGGGTCATATGCCTTAAACCCTTCTAAGAAGACGGCCGGAAGTGTTCCTCGGAAGTGGCAAAGACCCACTACCCGAGCAATAAATGTCATAAGATCAGCTTCGGGGTTACCTTTTTCAATCATATCTCATGCTGACTGTTTCGCATTCTGCCCTGTCATACCTTCATAGCTATTCCCAAAAGGGCTTCTGTCTGGAGTAAGTTATGAAGTTTCAGCCGGGAGGGAAACCATGAAATGCTGCGCATGTCAAACCGAACTTCCAAATGAGGCCAAATTCTGTAATGTGTGCGGGGAGAAACTTGAGATTGACTGCCCAGAGTGTAACAGGCCCAATCCACCCGACAGCAAGTTTTGCCTCGCATGCGGTCAACGGCTCGCCACGGAGCCGCCAACTGTAAAATCAGAGACCATAGCCGATGCCGAGCGCAAACAGGTTACGGCGCTTTTTTCAGACCTGTCCGGCTATACACCCATGACTGAAAGGCTCGATCCGGAAGAGGTCAAAGAAATCACAGGCCAATTTGTCGATGGTGTGAGAGCGATTGTCGGCAAATACGACGGTTTCATAGAGAAATTTGCGGGAGATGGCGTGCTGGCCATGTTTGGAGTGCCTAAGGCTCACGAGGACGATGCAGTGCGGGCTATCCGCGCGGCCAGGGAGATTCATGAACTCGTGGAGGGGATGAATCCCAAATACGAGGCGAGGATCGGCGCTCATCTTTCCATGCATAGCGGAATCCATACCGGTCTTGCAGTGACTGCGGAAGTCGACCCGGAAAAGGGAATCCACGGTATGACGGGCGCTACGATCAGTATTGCCGCAAGGTTGAGTGGCATTGCCAAGGCCGGTGAGATACTCATGGGCCCTGTCACCCAACAACAGGTAGAAGCACAGTTCGTTTCGGCTGCTTTGGGACCTGTCAGCCTTAAAGGCAAGTCAGAGCCCATTCCAATATACAAGGTACTCTCGCTCAAGGAACAGCCGATTTCGGTGCATCGGCAATCAGGTATGAGAGCGGACCTCATCGGCAGGAATGCGGAGCTGATTCAGTTGCAGGAAGCAGTTGAACGGCTCATGATGGGAAAAGGATCTGTAATCTCCGTTTACGGCGGCCCCGGCACCGGAAAGAGCCGGCTTGTGGAGGAATTCAAAGCCTCTCTTGATCTCGACAAGATCCGGTGGCGCGAGGGTCATGCCTATCCGTACGCGCAGAATATCTCATATTTTCCATTGATCGACCTGATGAATCGCGCATGGCAAATTGAGGAAGGAGATCCTCCTGCGACAGTGAGGGAGAAGGTCGAATCAGGTATCGAGCGGCTCCTGGGGAAAGAGCAACAGGTTACCCCGTATGTGGGCAGCCTCTATGCCCTCAGCTATCCGGAGATTGAAGACGTTAGCCCTGAATTCTGGCAGTCCCGCCTGTTTGAAGGAATACAGACTATCGTTGCCGCCTTGACCCAATATGGGCCGACGGTCTTTTGCTTCGAGGACATTCACTGGGCCGATTCGTCGATGATGGATCTTCTGCGCTACATCATCTCAGAACTCAGGAATCCCGCCTTGTTTCTCTGCCTTTACAGGCCCCCGTTCAACCTCTTTACCAGCCACCAACTGAAGGGCCTTGGCAAGCGGTACGAGGAGATTCAGCTCCTGGACCTCTCGCCGTCGGACACGCAGGAGATGCTCAAGTCTCTTTTAAAGACTCAAAGCATTCCCGCAGAGTTGAGGAAATTCGCCTCGGATAAGATTGAGGGCAATCCCTTCTACCTGGAGGAGACGATTAACTCATTAGTCGAATCGGGGATACTTGCCCGCGAGAACGGCACCTGGAGGTTAACGGGGCGGTTGGATGAGTCGGCTGCTCCTGCAACTGTCCAGGGCGTCATCGCCGCAAGGCTTGACCGCCTGGACCGCCAGATGAAACGCGTCCTGCAGGAAGCGTCGGTGATCGGGCGAGCATTTCTCTTCGAAATTCTAAAGAAAATCACTGAAATCAAGGAACCTATCGACAGCTTTCTGAATGGTCTGGAGAGACTCGACCTGATTCGGGCCAGGTCTCTTCAGCCCGAGCTTGAGTACATATTCAAGCATGCGTTGACGCAGGAGGTAGTTTATAACGGCCTCCTTAAGAAGGAGCGCCAGGAGATTCACGAGCGCACCGGCCTGGTAATGGAGCATCTCTTCCGAGACAGGCTTGCGGAATTCTATGAGACCCTCGCGTTCCACTTCAAACAGGGCCTGTCCCTGACCAAGGCCGTGAATTATCTCATGAAAGCAGGCGCGAAGAGCCTGAACAGGTTTGCCCTTGATGAAGCCTATCAGTACTACAAGGAAGGGTACGAAATCCTTGAAGGCAAAGCCGAGAAGACCCAAGCAGACCGGAAACTCCTCATAGATCTCCTGATTGAGTTGGGCCCGGTGATTTACTTTCGGGGAGGCTCCAATGAGTATATTGACCTGCTTGCGGCGCACGAGGGAACTGCGGTAGCCATCGGGGACGATACGAGGCTCGGGATGTTCTACGCTTGGTCGGGCTGGTCCAGGTGCTGGAGGGCGAAGCTCAACGAGGCTGTTCCTATCTTGGAGAAATCTCTAAAGATCGGGCGGGAGATCCAGAGCCACCAGATCATTGGCTATGCAAGCTGCTGGCTTGCATGGGCCTGCGGAGAATTGGGCCGCCTGGACGATGCCTTAGCATATGCGGAAAAAGCCCTTGAAATGCACCGGCTGCTGCCATCCGATCAGTACCTTTACACAAAACCCCTTGGCGGGATTGGACACGCCTGCTGGTTCAAGGGCGAATGGAAAAGAGCGCTCGACGTTGGAAAACAGATTGTCGATTTCAGTCTTCGGCACTCCAACATTCGAGGCCTTGTGATGGGATACATGGTGAGCGCCTTGGCCTATATAACCAAGGGTGACTTCGATCAAGCTTTAGAGAACTGTCAGAAGGCATTGGGGCTTAACACAGACCCTTTTTATACTCAGTATATCCACGTGGGACAGAGCTTTGCCTATCTTGGGGCAGAGCGCCTTGACGAAGCCAAACAAGCCGCCCGGCTGGCTGTAGAATGGGGCCGCGAGTTTGGATGGGAATGGCCAGGATCACATTGTGAACCGGTGCTTGGGGTGGTGTCAATTCTCCAGGGAGACATGGCTGGAGGAATGAGTCAGTTGGAGGGCCTGGCACGAAGATTCCGGCAGGATGACAGGGAAGTCCTTTACGCATTTACCGAGCATCTTATTGGAAGCGTTTACCTCCAAATGGCTCTTGGCGAGGGGAAGCCTAGCCTTTCAACCATAATCAGGAACATAGGATTTATAGGGAGGAACTTCTTCGTTGCGGCAAGCAAAGCTGCGGATCATCTCAATAAGGCGATTGAAGTCGCGCAGGAGATAGGGGCCAAAGGAACATTAGGCGAGGCTTATCTCGGTTTGGGGCGGCTCCACATTGCGAAGCGAAAGAAAGATGAGGCCCGGGAATGCATATCCAAGGCTATTGACCTCTTTGAGCAGTGCGAGATTGAAACCCGGCTGAAGGAAGCCAGGGAGGTCCTGGATTCGTTGGGATAGAAAGTTGAGAGCAATTTCTTATCCCTTTCTTATCACCTTAGACAAAGGAGTGTGCAATGGCCCAATATCTCTGCTATGGCTGGGAGAGGGGGTGAAAGGGCTGCTCAAAGATGGGGGTTCCGGCAGAGTAGCCGCTGTGAAGAAGCTGCTTGAGTCTGTCGGGGGAACCTTGGAATGTTTCTACTGGGCCTTCGGCCATTACGACTACTTCCTTATCGCCGATGTGCGGGGCAATGTGAGCGCTGCCGGAGAACATAATCAGGTATAAAGCAAGGCCGCAATCATGTTCAGGCATCTTTGATCACGTATGATTAGCGACTTGTCCTTTTTTGATTCTGTCGCTTAGATTTAACAGGCTAGAAAGTTAAGACATCTCTCCTCTGTGTTGAATCCGAACTTTCGCAGCCACGTTCAACGTTTGCTGAGCATATGTTACCAGGCTCCTGGTTGGAAAATGTGGCCCCTATTCGTATCTCGCCCCTGCCAGGTGCGTATTGGCAGAGTGCCGTTTTTGCCAGCTCCAGAGCCAGCGATTTGGCCGGTCCCTCCCTTCTTGTTCAGCTCGCCTTCGTGGTTGCGATCACAGCGTAAATCTTTTTCCTGGCCTCTTTCCCCAGTTCGGAGAACATCTCCGCCAACTCTTCTCTTGGGATTTCAGAGAATGCCGCTTTCATGTAATATTCTTTGCAGTCTTGGAACCACTGAATCTGTTTCAGGGGCTTAGTAAGTCTGTTTCTGATAAGATTCTCCAAATCCGAGCTGCAAGGCCAAATATAGCCAAGTATGGTTACCAAAGAGAAATTACCTCGATGCCGGCCTCGACGAACATCTTCCCTGCAATGCCGGAAACAGCACAGGAGGGAGACGTTTTGCAGAGATACGCCCGACGAACCCCGGCCGCCTGAGCGATCTCCAGAGCTTTGCGCCCGCCCTCCCGGAACTTCTCGGTCAGTTCAGGGCCGAACCTGGACCTGGTTTCCCGGTCTGTCTCATAGACCCGGCCCTTCTTTGTCTTTACCGGAGGTCTCGGCGTCGGCAGCCCGGCCAGGGTTTCGGGACAAACCGGAATCACTTCGACGCCGGCCGCCTCCAATTGACGGATTATTTTAGGTTTGGAGGTTTTCCCGCCGTGCCATCGGCAGATGACCCCGCAAAGACATGCTGATGCGACTACTTTCAATGGTATCCTCCCTCCCCAATAGGTCATTCACTCGCCGTCCGCCAAGCGAAGAGCCAGGATAGCTTCATTATTCCACCAATCGATAAGCCGCGCAATCGTCTCCTGACGCTCCTGGTCAGAAGCCGTACTCAAAAGGTTGTGTTGTTGCACGATGTTTTTGGCCCGCGCCAGGACGGAATAAAGGGTCGGACTTGCAGCGATAAGGCGGGCGTTAGCATCCGCGATAAGGTTGAATTCATGGTCCGGCCTATCTTTCTGTGTATTCGACATGACGCAGATACCACGCCCTTGATGAACGGAAGAAACGCAAAACCGGCCACGCTCTCTAGTACCGGTTTTCCATGGGCCAGGCGTCAATTTCGTCCTCATAATCTTTTCCTTTCAGAATCCAGATACTTGTTAAACTGCCTATCGCAAAGCAGCCGCCCGTCAAGGGTTTCATTCCGGGTAATGTTCGGGCCGTGGTTCTTGCGGCAACCATCACAGAAGAACGGCACTTGCCAATGAGGGCGGGAGTTCCGAACTCCATAACTTCGGCTTCGCAGCCATGAGGTTTTAAGATTCGTCCCGTTCCAGCCCATCGTTTCCTCCTGCGTAAATTTTTTCAGCCTTCCGTTTTGCATCCTCCAGTTTGTCCGCCCCCCCGAGCAAGAGCGCAAAACCACGCTCCGACATGCCCGAGCCATAAATGCAATACAGACACATCTGCTCTCCAGTGTATCGGGACTTGGCAATGAAATACGGACTTTCCTCGCCCCCGATGTAAAGCCGGTAGTGGATAGTATTAAACCCGAGATCGTGTCGGCCCCATTTCTTGCCGGCTTCACTCTTCGGCTGCCAGGTAGCCTTCACCCTGTCGATCCCCAGGGCGGGCTTCTCTGGATCGCAATGACCCCGGGACCGGGCACACTTGCCGAAGCCTCCCGGGATGCGGGTGCCCTCTGTTTTCGAATTCATCGGCTTCCAGAAGTCGCACTTATGGCAGTTGCCGGTTGCCTTAAAAAACATCTGGCGCTGGCCGTTCTTATCGATCTGCCGTTTTCCTCCAATCTTTGGCGGCATGGGAAACATCATTTCCCCCTTTCTTGCGGGCTGGCTGCGGGCGGTCAGGGAGAGGTCCCCCGGACCGGAGCCACCCGTTTTGAGTCCTTTTTGGCTCGTTTTGGGGTAGGAGGGGAGGGGAGCCTGCCCTTCACTAGCACCCCCTCCCCTTCTCCTGTCCGCCGGCCTATGCGGCGAGCTCGGCGACCTCGCCAAAGGGCGGGACCCGGCCGCCATCCCCCGTTGAAACCCAAAGCACCGGGAAGGCAGGTTCCGCCGGGAATCGCGAGCATTCCAGGTCGGTCAGGTACACCAGGCAGGTCGGCGTGACCCCGTTTTCTTCGATCCATTCGAAGGGCGGACGGAAATTAGTCCCGCCCCCACCAACCAGTTGGAGCTTTACGGGCAGGGTTTCGCGGTCGAACACCTCGACCCCCGCTATTTTGGAGTCGCAGTAAATGACCGTTGCGACCGTTTCAAATTCTTCGAGGATACCGTTTATTTCGCCTGCGAACTGATCGAGTTCGGCCTGGCCGATGGAGCCTGAGGTATCGACCGCAATGACGATTTCTTTAAGCTCTTCGGACCGAAGAGAAGGAAGGAAGAGCCCCAGGTGAATGAACCGCCGGTTCGGCGGGCTCCAGGTATAATCGTTTTTGGCGCTCATTTCGATGAAGCGCCGAAGAATCGTTCTCCAGTCGAGCTTCGGGTTCGCGATTTCCTGCACCATCCGGGCTATTCCCGCGGGAAGAATGCCCCTGGCCTTTGCCTGGGTAGCCGCCTGGACCGCCGCTATCTTTTGCTCCTGTTCTTGTTGTGCCAACTCGGAAGAACCGGCGGGGCCGCCGTCTTCGCCAGGGAAATCGCGAATCTCACCGCAGCCGCCCGGATCACCGCCGGAGCCTTGATCGCCCGGACCGTTCTGGCCGGGGTCCGATCCCTGATTTCCGGGGTCTTGCTGCCCGGTCCCGCCGCCGGCCGGGGCGTTTTCAGGTCCCGGACCGCCGCCACCTTCTTGCGGTTCGCCTTCATCGTCAGGCTGATTCGAAAGCACGCCATAAATTTCTTCGGTGCTTTTCCCATCAAGACCCGGGTCCCGAAGCCGGCAAGAGGGAAGGACCATTTTCGATTCCTCGAGAATCGAATTGATCGCGTAATCGCCGGATTTGTTCCAAAGGTTCGGGTCCCGGCCCTTGCGCCGGGTATGGTGGCAGTTCGCCAGGTGCATAACGTCATGGGCGATAACCCCCTTGGTTTCGTCCAGGGTCAGCCCGCCGATAAATTCCGGGTTGTACCCGAGGACCCGGCCGTTCGTCCAAACGGTCTCACAGGTCGGGTCTTCTTTTAGTTCGAGCCGGAGGGCCAGGCTTCCAAAAAAGGGCTGATCCAAAATCAAGCCGGCCCTCGCCTTGGAAATCTTCTCTATCGGTTTCATTGGTTGTCTCCCATATAGCCGGCCATCATTTCCATCATCTTTTCGGCGGCTGCAGCCGTCTCCGCCCTGGCGTCCTTGTCCTTCCTCAAGTCTTCGGTCGGCCGGCCGCAAAGCGTCAGCTCGGCGTCGATCCGCATCTTCTCCAGGTGGAGATCGTCGGTCAGGTTAAGCCGGGGCAAGAGATCGATCAGGGCTTTAAGGTCGGTCACGTAATCCCACCGGATCGGCTCGTCGAGGTTTTTGAACCGTTCGGCCATCCTTTGGACTTGGGAAAAAAGCCGGTTCCAAACGTCCGCCATGGCGTCCTTGACCCGGTCGTTCTGGCGGGCTTGGATTTCGGAGCGGATCCGCTCGACCTCTTCACTTTGGAGCTGTACCCGGAAATCGGTCGCCTCGGGAAGTGGGGAAACCTGCATGCGAACGTCGAACCATTTGGCGATCTTGTGGGGCTCCGGGTAGTCGTCTGCTTTGAAGAGGCCGTTTAACCGGGACATGGCGTCTTCAATCAGTGCGGGATAGCCCGCAACGAAATCCCGGACCAGCGGTTCGAATCGAGACCGGAAATCCCGCATCTTTGCGGAATAGGCATCGAAGTTCTTCGAAAGAAGAATCCGATGGAACCGGTCGTCCCAGGGAAGGGTGTTCGTTTCATGGAACCGTTTTATCTCACCCCGGAGCTCGCGAATTGCAGCGAGGGCTTCTTTGGGAGCAAGCTTCTTTGTAGTTGAAAGCACTTCGGGATCGGCACCGTACCGCTCGGCCGTTTCCTTGTTGACCTCTTTGTCCTGGCACCTGGCACTCCAGGTATGGACTTCGAGCGCCACCAGCATCGCCTTTTCGGAAAGCATCTGTCTCATCGGGAAACCTCCTTTAAACCAAAACGTCTTTGTGGGCGGAAGCCCATTCAATCCAAGCCCGGGTGCTCGTTATATCGGGGTTCCGGGTCACCGCGTCCGTCATAAGCAGAACCGAAAACTCGGCAGGCATGCGGTTCGCATACCGAACGAGCCGTTCCATCGTCTGGTCGGTCGCTTTCCTGGCCAGGGCGCCGGCCAGGGCGTAAAGTTCGGCGGGACCTGTGGGGACCGGGGCTGTCTCGGGATTCATGAGCACCAGGTCGGGATTGGGAAGGTTCCGGCAAATCCGAAGGAAGCCGACCAGTTCGGCAGCGGGACCTTCTCCGACCGCCCCGGAAATAAGAGGAAATTCCAGTTCGGGTGCCGGGCCAGCCTTGAGAATCTTGGAGACGAACTCCCACGACCGCGGGGTCGGGAAGCTCTTGTCGTTTCGCTTGGGATCGAAGTTATGGAGAAGACCCGGCCGGAACCGCAGGAAAGCAATCACTTCGGTCTTGATCCCGGCCTTGAGCGCCCATGCGACCCAGTCGTCGTGATCAACTTCGAATTCCAGGTGCACGAACCTATTCGCAAGAGGGCTCGGCATCCTGTGGGTTACCGCTTTATCGGTCTCCCGGTTCCCTGCGGCGATCACCGTCCAGCCGTCGGGAAGCCGGTATTCGCCAAGAGCCCTGTCGAGGACCAGTTGATAACAGGCCGCCTGAGTCAAGGGAGGCGCCGCGTTTAACTCATCGAGGAAGAGGACCCCCTCGCCATTGATTGGAAGGAAAGCCGGCGGGCACCAATGGGCCTGGTGGTTGCCATTAATGGAAGGCAGACCCCTCAGGTCGACCGGATCGAGAAGGACGGCTCGCAGATCGATCAGCCGCCGACTCAGTGCCGCGGTTACCTGGCGCATCGTATCGGACTTTCCGACCCCGGAGGCGCCCCAGATAAAAGCGGGCTGCTGAATGGGGATCAGCGTTTCAAGTGCTTTGCGAACTTCGGAAGGCTTCATTTTTTGGGCTCCTCTTAAAAGGGGCAGGCCGCTAATTGCGACTCGGTCCCGGTAGCTTCAAAGAAGGCCCCGGATTCTTCCGGGGACCCCCAAAACTCGTTAAACTCTTCGGTGCAGCGCCTGATAAGGTCCGGGCGGCGGGGGCAGTCGAGCAGTTGATGGAAAAGGGTTACGCCGTCGATCACCCCGAATTCCGTTGCAAGCCCGTCGAGGGGGAGTCCGCTCTTGCGGACCGCCCCGGGCATCCGCCTGGCAAGCCGTTGAACGGCTTCCCGGCTGCCCATGACGGCCCGGATGGAAGCCGGGGAAACCCCGGCCTTGCGGACCCGGTTAAAAACTCGGTATGTTTCGTGCAAAAGGTCTTCCATGTGGTCCTCCACTCCCCCGCGCCCCCGGGTCAGTCCCGGACCAGCCCGGACCAGGCTTCTTTCATGTGGGACTGCGGGGCCCCGCCTTTTTCCTTCGCCAGCTCGCGCGCGCGGACCCAGGCCTTTTTGGTGAGCTCCGCGTGCTCCGCCTTAAGGGCGGGGTCCCGGCGGTCGACGCCGGTCCGCTTCGCGGCGGCCTTCAAAAGACCCCGCCGTTCGGCTTCCGCCCGGAAGAGGTCCGCGGGGACTGCCGCCAAGAGGGCCGCCAGGGCTTCGGCATTCCCGGCGCCGGCATCGGCCGCCAGGGCTTTCAGGGTGAGAAGGGACTGGCGGACCCGCTCGGTTTCGGCTTCGATTCCCGCCTGCCGAACCGTTTCGGCGCAATGAGCGGCCAGCTCCGGGGAGATCGCCCCCGGGGTCGGGGTCGGATCGGCCGTTTTTTTATCCGTTTTGGACTCGGTTTCGGCCGGTTTTGGGGACTTTTCCGCCTGGACGGGGACTTCGGAAGGGACCGCTTCGGCGGGGACCGGCACCAGGGCGGCCGTAAGCTTCGCGGCCGCTTCGGTTTTGAGCCGGGCCAGGTAAACTTCGGCCTCGCCCAGGTCCTTTTTCCATCCGCAAATTTGTCGTCGAAAAACACGTCGAAGCCGTTTCCATCAACGGCCGCCCGGATTCGGCAGCCGTTTACGACCGCCGGCGGGGTTTCCGGTTTCCGGTCCCCGTTCGGGTATTCGCCCTTGACCGGCGGCCGGCCGACCGCCTCTTCGAAGGCGTGCGCGGCGGTGGTGTAAAACGCATAGGACCCGCGGCGCTCGGTGGCGACGATCAGCCGGAAATCGGCGCCTTCCCGTTCGATCCGGTTGACCGGCTTCGGGGCTTCGGCTGGGGGCTTCCCGGTTTTCCGGCCGCGTTTCGCGGGGGCCGTCTCGCGCGCGGGGGATTCTTTTTCTTCCTTTAATTCCGCCGGGGCCGCTTCGGGGGTCCCGGGGACCGCCGCCGCTTCGGGCTGGCGGGCGGCCTCGATGGCCTCTTCAAAAGAAAGTTCGGCCGGCGCCGGAGCGCTCGCGACCGGGTCGGGGTTCGGGGTCTTCTTCGATTTTTTCATTTTGCATCTCCTCTGGGTTTGACCGGCGAGCAACCGCCCCCGCCAGGGCGCCGCCGGCCCACCCGGCGGAAAACAATTCAACCGGGAAGAATTGCAAAAGGTGAGCCTAATCAGTACCTTAGCGACTTTGCGAACGTCTATTCGGGGGATAAATAGAAGTAAAACAGGAGTTCGAATAAGAAAAAACGGTGAAAAATCCGCCACTTCCAGCCAAATGTCGGACTTTTGGGCGGATTTTGGGGATTTTGGCGGAATTTCGGGGTCTTAGGGGGACCGGCGGAGATAGCCGCCGGCCTCAAAAGCTTCGCGACCGAGGTCGGCAAGCTCCTCGAAGGGCTTCGCGGACCCGTCTTCGCGCCGCTGCCAGGCGCCCGGGCCGAAGCGTTTTTCGAGGTCGATCAGTTCGGCCCAGACGTCGGGATAATTCGCCCGGATCGCGGCGTATCCGAGCGGCTTTTGCCCTGGACAGATGCGGCAGGCCGTCCTTTGGTTGCCGTAGGAATAGCCCTCCCACACCGGCACCCCGGTTTCCTTGAGGATAGATTCGCTAACCTCTTTTGCCCCGAAATAGATCGGCTCGAAGAACAGGTACTTTTCCATCCGATCGATTACCCGGAACCGGGATTGATGCACGACGCCGTGCTTGGCCTTTTCTGCCAGCCGGCCTCCACGAACGGCGCAAACCTTGTCGGGATCGTGAGAGCGAACGTAATCGTCCAAGGGCTTGTGAAGCAGGTCGTGGCAGTATGGCCCCATGAAAATCGGCCAGTCGCCCTTGGCCAGGAAGGCGTCAAAGACCGTGCGCTCGGAGCGAAGCACCTTGAGGTCGTATCCGACATGCTCGGCAAAGCGGGCAAGGAAGAGATGGAAACCGATGAAATCGGCCCCCAGATCGACAAACATGAGCTCGACCGGGTTTTTGGGGAAAAAGGTCTTGAGCCAGGCGGTGGCGGCGCTCGAATCCTTTCCGCCGGAAAATTCGACCAGGAACGTTCGGTCTTTCAGGATTTCGTATTCTTCCGGAGTGGGTTTGAGCTGTTCAAGACTCGCCGCCTTTAGGATCGCTGAAGGCTGCGGTCCCTGGCCGGCCCTCTTAACACTACTACGTTAAATAATTACGGAGAACGTGATAGATGCCCATAATTTATCTTTCTATTGCAGATCGGGCATGTTCCTAACCAGCAGGCTATCAGGCGCTGCATCTCCCGTCTCACTTTCGGGAGGGTCCACCCAGAAGTTTTTTTTACTGCGTAAGGTTTCAAGTAGGAGGAACCCATACGCAAGCATGGTCATTGTGACATGGTGATGCCATCCCAAATAGCCCCTACCTTCATAGTGATCGAGCCCCAGTTCTTCTTTGAGTTGCTGGTAGCTTTGCTCGATCCGCCACCTCACCTTGGCAAAAAAGACAAGCCGGCTAAGCCCTGCCTGGGGGGCCAGATTGGAGAGCCAGTATTTCGTGGGTTCCGGCTCCGCTTTGGGCCATTCGATAAGCAACCACTGCCTGGGGGGACGCTTTTTGACATTAGCCGGTCGGTGAGCCGGAAGTACCCGGACGGCAGCAAAACGAGAAACCAGTCTACGCTTAGTTCCTTCGCGCCATTTAATCGTCTTCCACATCGGGGCGTGGAGCTTGAGAGCAAAGTCTTTAACCGAGAGGACACTCGCTTTGCCCGTCTGGTTACCGGGAGCCGGGTCGCCTACTCGGCCCCTTGTTTTCTTCGGTTCATCGAAGACAATGGTCTTGGCTTCGATTTCGGCTACATAGAAAAGCTCTCGATCAATCAGGCCCTGCCGAAATGGGTTGCCGTTCCCGTAAGAGCAGTCACAGACTACGACACCCTTTGGGATGTCCCGGGAAAGCGCTTGGCCGATCAGATCCAAAGCGATCTGCCATTTGGCCTTAAAGCAGTATCCGTCCGGAACACCAGCTCGTTTCAACCTCAACGGGTCCTCCGCCCAAGCTTTCGGAAGGTAGAGCTCAAAATCGACCGGCATGCAGGCCTCGGCTGTAGCCAGATTGAGCGATACCGCAATCTGGCAGTTTCCCACTTTGCCCAGAGTGCCCGAATACTGACGGGCAACCCCTACAGAGTGCTTTCCCTGTTTGGGAAACCCGGTATCATCAACAATCCAGGCAACCGCAGGAACCATTGCCTCGACCATCCGTTCGGCCAGCTTTTTTCGAACGGGGCTGTGGTCCCAAGGACTTTGACCTACAAACTGCTGCATCGCCTGGACATTGCCATCAGGCAACCGAGCAGCCATAGGCTCGATGGACTTTCGTTCGCCATCCATAAGCAGTCCACGAACGTAAGCGTTACCCCATCGGCGCCTTTCCAGACGCCCTATAGGCTCAAGAAGCTCCGCAAGGTATGCTTCGAGCCTGCTTCGACACGATTGTAGTTCCTTGCTGTCCATAGGTATCCCTCCCGGTACCCATATACGACAGCAAGAGGCAAAATGTCAATAACTTAACGTAGTAGTGTTAAGCGCCGCGATGAGATCTTCTGCCTTTTGCGGCTTATAGCCCGTGAGCTCAAGGTCGACTGCCATATCCTTTAATTCGGCAAGCAAGGTTCCCATGAGCTTTTTGTCGGTTTCGGCGAGCTCGGCGATGATGTTATCGCCAATCATATCGGCCCATTCCTCGGCTTCGCTTTCATAGTCCTGGTAATCGACAGGCACAGTGAGGCAGCCAAGCAATGAGGCGGCCTCCCGCCTGCCGGCTCCGGCGACTATAAAGCCGGATCGGGTGCTTATCGTAATCGGATGACGCCAGCCCCGGGCCTGAATAATCTTGGCGAGCAACTCGACCTGTCGCTTGGGATGCTTATTTGGGTTTTTCGGGTTTGGAACTGTCTTTTCGATTTCAAGCAGCACGTCGTGCGCGCACTCGATTCTTACCGTTGCACCGTCCGAACACTGCGTTTCCATGGTTCAAATTCTCCTTTTCGGGGCAATGACAATACGCACCGGTATACCGTACTGTCATTGACAATGCCCTCTTAGTGCATGGGCCTGTTACTTACGAGTCCTCGATCCGCATCATTTTGCGGTGGTTTTGAGATCGTGGATCAGTAAACCCCTAGTCCTTTTGTCAACAGTACATTGCCTGCATTGCTCAAAATGCGGAGCGGACTGAGATCGTTCAAGGCATTCTTTTCGAGTTATAATCCTGCCATTCTGGTCTTCGCAAACCACGGGCTCTTTCCCGAATTGATCGGGGTCGTTTTCGATAACAGACGAATCACTGATAAGGCCAGTCTGGAAAATCTGCTTTCTGAATATTTTGCCTTCTTTCTGGGCGATAACCATGGCGTTGAGGATTAAGTTGCCTTTTTTAGTCGTCTGCGAATAAATCGCC
Source organism: uncultured delta proteobacterium (assembly GCA_963805125.1). Lineage (GTDB taxonomy): Bacteria > Desulfobacterota > Syntrophobacteria > Syntrophobacterales > Syntrophobacteraceae > SbD1. The sequence continues at coordinate 57,305 of CAWDTD010000010.1, forward strand.
AACTTCATTCTCAATTTCTCCACCTTGTCCATATCCCAAGATTCGAGCCTTTTCAGTTCCTGCCTCAATTCCCTGATTTCCTGATCGTATAAGCCCATTGAGTTCCTCCTTTATTAGGCACTTTTCTCTTATATCTTTTAATAGTTCGCGTTTTAAGGCAACCATTTCGGGAGTAATTTCGGCATTCACAAGACCGGTCATACGGTGAATCCTGCCCTTGATGTAGGTATCGGCAAGTTCCCCTCTTTGTTTTTCTTCCGCTTTCCGGTTCGCGGCTCTTACGTTTTCACGGTTATTCTCGCGCCACCGCATCTTTATTTTTCGCAGTCTTTTAAGGTGCGCCGGCCGACAGTCTTTACAATGCACTAAACGACAAGGAGATCCGTATTTTGTCACGATCCCGGTCCTCTCGAAATCTTCCATTTTCTTGATTTTCCCACAACCCACACAACGCTTTTCGATGCGGTCCGTCTTGTGTTTAAGATAGTGAATCGTTGAACGCATTATGTGACAACGCTTGCACCAACACCCATTGCTGCCTTTGTAGAATTCCGAGATTTCTTTCCATTCGCCACATGGCCCCCGGCATTGCTTAAAAACTACAAGACAAATCCCCATCGCTTAAAAATCCCCCCGCCAAAGTAAGTCTTTCTCCACCGAATTAAGTTTCCCGCCTAGCTGCCGAACCGGACCTTGGCCTTTTCGATCAACTCGGGAGAGCGTTTGACCCCCTGTGCGAATTTCGCGGCCAAGGAAACTTAGCTCAGCACACGGTCCCGGCCGCAAGGCCCCAGAAATTTGGACCCACCCTCCCCGCTGGGGTCCCGGGCCACCCTGCGAATTCCAACCATTCGACGACTTTCCGCTCGGTGATGTAAACCTTTCCCCTCTTTCCCCCGGGTTGTGTCACGGGCAACCCCTTACCTTCATAGGCCTTCGCCGTCGAAACGCTCACGCCAAGCCTCTCGGCTGTCGCCTGCCAGCCCTCGTAAATCGTCGTCACCCTCATATGATTCCCCGGTTCTCGCATTCAGCCTTCAGGCGTCGCCATGCGTTTTTTAACATCGGCTTCGACAATCTTTTCGAGACGTGATTAATCCTCAGCCATTCCTCCCATTCCTCCTTGTCCCCCAAATGGCTCACAATCAAAAGCGCCTGGTCCCCCGCCGCCAAGCTACGAAATGCAACTTCAAATTCATCCAGGACTGAATATCGAAACACCGGGCGTAAAATTCCCGGAAATCGGCCGAGTGAGGTTGACCCGCAAGTAATGTGCGTCCATTATGGTCAGTGCCTTGAAATTACGCCGGCTGGATCATCGACTGGCTAAAAAATCGGTAGGGCCTGGAAGAATTTTTTGCGATTCTTCGGAGGTGCCTTAAAATAAAGCCGTCTTAAAAATTATCCGGAGGCCCACGGTTATAAGGCCATTCCTATTTATCCCTACAGAAAAGAATGCAACAGTGCACTGATGGTAGGGCCAGGGTGGGCAGTAATGCCTTAGATGCTGTTCCGCGATTCTTTTTTGGAGGTCAAAACTATGAAACCAAAAGATGAACGGCAACAAAAAGCGCGAGTGATGATGGAACGGGTAGTTGAGGCCCAAAGGCTTCTCGATCCGTTGGCCGAGTCGCCATCTGGCAATCGAGAGACTGTCGCGGAAGCCCTGGCAGTTTCCGGTCGACTTCTTGACGAGGCATGGGAAATGGCTGATGAGCTGTTCCCGAGCGGGAAGCAAGTGAGTGTCGCAGAGCTTTGCGATGCTGCAGAGCAGCCTGTAGAAGATAAACATGCCCTTCCCAACCTGAAAAAAGCAGCGTTGCTGTGGGGAGAGACCCACGCTTCGAGGAAGAGGTGCCGGGAGGCAAGTTCGATTTACTGCCGAGGGTTCTCCCGGTGGAACTCTCGGTGATTGGTTCTTGGGTCCACTGCGCGGTAGGCGGCCAACAGTGGGGCTTGACATAGACAATGTGGGCGATGTTTGCAACAACTGCCTGACGGAAGATGAAAAGCGGTCAACAGAGTTCCTCAGAACCTATAGCGACGATATCGAAGATGAAGGGGAACTCATTTGTGCGCACTACGGAGAACGCCTGTAACCACAACCGCCCCGGCGATGAGCCGGGACTTTACTTGGTTTTCCCCCGTAGTAATATTCCAGGGTTGGAAATAGGGTTGGAATTTTTCATTATGGAAGTTCAAGAGTCAAAATCACCTCAATAAAAAAACCGCCTTTCGTCAGGAAAGACGGTCATTTGAAGAGAGGGTGAGTGACCGGGCTCGAACCGGCAGCCTCTGGGGCCACAACCCAGTGCTCTAACCAATTGAGCTACACCCACCAGCAATATTGAAGTCAAGTAAATACCACCAGGGGGGAAAGAAATCAAGCGCATGAAAAAAAGCATGATCAGAACGCGCCAAAGTTGTGAGATCAACTCCCTGAGCAAGTGCGTATGAAAAGGAGCAATGATGAAAGTCTTCGCGGTCAAGGTCGGCAGGCCGGTTGGGGCCTTATTGTTTTTGCTGCCGGGGCCGGGATTTTTATCTGCGGCGGTCGCGCTGGAAGGACACCATACGTTTTCTTGCCCGGAAGGGATTTCGAGTAATAGTACCGGACCAGATCGGGTTCGGGAAGGCAACCAAGCCGAATATTCACTACAGCATTCACCTGCCGGCTGCCAAAACCAGGAAGCTGATAGATTCCCTTGGAATAAAACAGGTAGTTGTGGTAGGGCATTCCATGGGTGGTATGCCGGCGACCCGGTTCACTGTGATGTATCCTGAGACAGTCGTGCGCCGGGTCCTCAAAGACCCTGTTGGCGATCGGTCAGGGGGCCGGACCGTGGTGGGCAAGGCCAGGGTGGAAAAGGAGCTGTTATCGATGGCAGGGCAGTATCCGGAATTGGGCAGGAAGGCGGTTAAGCTCATTGCGGGCGCCACATTCGTGGAGATTTCCGACGTAGGCCATATACCCCATCTGGAGGCAACCGAAAGCTTCAACCGGGAGCTGCTGACGTTTATAAACCGATAAAACCATGAAACAGACCGGACTCAAAATCTCTGCTCATCTCAACAATAACAATCGGAGGGATATGCATGGAAGGGAAAGAAGACATTATGACGGTAGCCAGGGCCTTTATGCGGAGCAGGATTATCCTTACCGCCGCTGAACTGGATCTTTTTACCATCATCGAGGACTTGTTCACGAGCGCAGAAAAGATTGCCGAAAGATTCGGTTTCGACCCCAGAGCGCTCGAACGTGTCCTGGATTGTCTCGTTACGTTCGGACTGCTCCGCAAGGAGGCAGGGGCTTATTCTTTAACCGGTGAAGGCGCTTCATATTCATCGAAACACACCGCGTCCGAGCTTCCAATGTTGCTCCACATGAGCCGTCTGTGGGACAGTTGGAGCGATTTGACCGAGGTCGTAAAAGCCGGTGCAGGCGTCGAGCGAAAACCCCCGAAGCCAATAGACATTGACAGCAGGCGGGCTTTCATCGGGGCGATGCACGTGGTCGGCAGGACCCTGTCGGAGGAGATAGCCGGATCTCTGGACTTGAGCGGCTACCGGAAGCTGCTGGATATCGGCGGAGGATCGGGGACTTATACTATTGCATTTCTAAAACACAACCCTCGGTTAGAGGCGATTCTGTTTGACCTGGAAGATGTAATTCCAATGGCGAGGGAGCGGCTTTCACCTGAAGGTTTACTGGAGCGCGTCGAACTGATCGCCGGTGATTTCTACTCAGATGATCTGCCCGGAGGGTGCGATCTGGCGCTGCTTTCTGCGATAATTCACCAGAACAGTCGCCAACAGAACCAGGAACTCTTCAGAAAAGCTTATCGATGCCTGGAGCCCGGCGGCATGCTCCTGATTCGCGATCACATAATGGATGAACGGCGGACCTGGCCTCCTGAAGGGGCATTGTTCGCCATAAACATGCTGGTAAATACCCGGGGAGGGGATACTTACACCTTTAATGAAGTAACACGAGGCCTCAAGGAAGCAGGCTTCACGGATGTCAGGCTCCTTCGGTCCGGGGAGAGAATGGATTGCGTTGCCGGCGCAGTAAAGCCCAAATAAAATGCAACTAAATATCGAACCGCTTATTTTCCCGCAAAGTCAGTCACCACCCTGCCGAAATGAAAAGATTATCGTTGACAGAAAAGCACATTTGTGACAACAATCACGTGTGTTAAAGCACAAACCAGGAAATGAAAGCAACTAGCTGGCAGCAACCATTTACAATTCGTGTGCATTTTCCTTGAGCAAACGCCTTTAACCGGCCAACTGAATTCGAACGATGTTATCGCTGCGGTTTCGTCCTGCCTACGTGCCGCCTTTTTATTTTCGGTCTTTCGTATTGCTGTTTTTGGTCTTCAATGGACGGAAGGGCGCGTGCCTGCGCGCAGCCTCATGATGCCCGGCAAGCGAGGGGGACAAATTGTCAAATACTTGTGATGAGTGTGGCCGCCCGGAGGAGGAGTTCGAATTCTGCCATTCCCGCTGCATGCTTCAGAGTTGCGAAAAATGCGCTTTCCTTCTTCAACTGTATGGGACCGGGTGCGGAAACGTCAGCGTATATTATCTATGCCGCGACTGCTACAACAAACGGATCGGGAGGGGATATGTAGAACCCTGACAAGGAGGTGATCTCTTTAGGAATTATCTTTCGATCTGCATTCTTGATTTCCGTTCAATAAGACACGGAGGAAGAAAATGCCTGCCAGCAAGCTGATGAGTCTCAAGGAAGCGGTATCCAAGTACATCCAGGACAACGACACTGTCTATTACGGGGGCTTCCAGATCATGGTGCCCATGGCGCTGACCCATGAAATCATCCGGCAGAAAAAGAAAAATCTGACCACCGTGGAATCTTCGACCGACGTGGGCGGGCTGGACCTTTTGGTTGGCGCGGGATGCGTGAAAGAGATTCATACCGCGTGGATCATGAACTGGTATGTAAAGGCGCCCTATGCAATTCGCCGGGCTTTTCAGTCGAAAACGACCAAGAGGTACGACCTTTCGAATTTTGGGGCCACAAGCGCACTTATAGCCGGTTTCCTGGGTGTGCCCTTCATGCCGGTACGCGGTAATATCGGCACCGACATGCTCAGGTTAAATCCTGCCGACCTTACTGTTGTGGAAGACCCCTTCACCGGTGAGAAGATCACCGTTGTGCGCGCGTGGAGGGCCGATGTGGCCATTATTCACGCTCAGGTTGCCGACAGCCTGGGAAATGTGATGAGTTGGGGTACCCGTGGGGTCACCGATGAATTCGGGGCCATGGGCGCCAAACGCGGTGTCATAGTCACGGCCGAAGAGATAGTCGAACCCGAGGTAATCAGGTCCGATCCGGACCGAACGGTGGTTCCCTATTTCAAGACACTGGCCGTCGTGCATTGCCCGTGGGGCGCTCATCCCTCGGCGTGCCGAGGCTATTACGGCCTGGACATCAGGTTCTCCCAGTATCAGGGCAAATATGAAAGAAACGCGGAGCTTCTCCCCAAGTTTCTGGACGAGTGGGTTTATGGCTGTGAAGACCATGCCGCCTACATAAAGAAATATATAAGGAAATTCGGTCAGGAAGGCCTTGACCGGCTCAAGCCTACTCTCGGGTTCAAGCCGAAATACCAGGTTGATTACGGCTATCACGATCCGGCTGTCTGGAAAGGTGTGCCGCAGTACACGGACGGATATATCAAGGCTTAGGCCGGGCCATAAAAGCGCAAAGGAGAAGACACGATGCATGCCATTAATTACAAACTGACTGAACTGATGGTCGTTCGTTGCGCAAAAGAAATCAAAGACGGCGAGGTAGTGTTCGCTGGTGTCGGCCTGCCTTTAGTTGTGGTAAGCTTTGCAATGTTCACTCACGCCCCCAACATGATTCTGTTCACCGAGGGAGGCTCCATCCGTGCGACCGCGCCTCCGGGGCTCGCTATCACAGTGGACGATCCAGTCCTTTTCTGCAACGGTGACGCCACCTTTGGGATGCTTTCCACCATGGCGGCGCTTCAGAGAGGTGAAATCGATGTCGCCTTCATTAGCGGCGCGCAGATCGACAAATACGGAAATATCAATTCCACCGGTGTAGGCGACTGGACAAAACCCGAGTCCTTCACCTATTTCGCGGGAAGCGGCGGCGCCAACGACATGGCGACTTCCGGCAAGCGCGTGCTCGCCATTATGCCTCAGGACCCCAAGAAGTTCGTCGAAAAGGTCGACTATCTGACCACACCGGGCTACCTCGATGGACCGGGGGCACGGCAGCGCGCCGGAATGATCGGCGGCGGTCCCGATGTCGTTGTCAGCACGATGGGTGTTTACAAATTCAACCCAAATACGTGCGAAATGTACCTCGCCGAATACTTCCCCGGCCAGTCGGTCGAGAAGGTAAGGGCTAACTGTTCGTTCGACCTGAAGGTTTCGCCTGGTGTTCAAGAAACCACTCCGCCGACCGAAGAGGAGATAGCTGTTCTTCGCAATATCGACCCGACAGGGTTCTACCTGGGATAGGGGGATTTTTTTAGTAGATTAGCCTCTGTGGCGTTGCTGGTCTGGTCCCGGCGTCGCTAATTAACAGGCGCCAAGAATAACTTCCCCGATTTTTCTTGACATCAAGTGCGAACCAAAGAATAATCATGTGATAGAAATCACGAAACTCGGATTCTTTTTCGACATAATGCTGAGGCAACGAATGGAACCCAATCTGCACGGAGGAAGCTGATGAAGACAGGAGTCAATTCCAAGATCACTGAAGTAACTCAGGTAAGTCCGGAGATTCTGGAAAAACAGGCTCGACGGAAAGAACAATTCGAGTACTGGGGCCTGACGCCCGAGGAGGCGCGGAAGAGCGCTGTCGCCAAAAAGAAAGGCCTCCACGACAAGCGCATGACCGCGAAAGAGGCAGTGGACAAGTTCGTAAAGGACGGAATGAATATAGGCGTTGGAGGCTTCGTCAACACCAGGGTGCCTACCGCCCTCATCTGGAACGTCGTAAAGAAAGGCGCAAAGGATCTTACCCTTTCTTTTCAGTCGAACTCGATATGCTGCGAATGGCTTGCCGGCGCCATGGTCTGCAACCCGGATCACGTGTCGATCAAGCGTGTCGAGCTGGCCTGGTGGGGCTATGAGGTCATCGGAATCGCACCCCTGTTTCGCCATCTTGTCGGCAACGGCATGCTCGAACTGGACGACTATACGAACTACGGCATGTCCGTTCGGTTCAAAGCCGCCGCGATGGGCCTGCCCTTCATCCCTATACGCGATCACGGCGGTTCGGACATGGAACTGGTCAACCGGGGTGTGATGACAAAGTGCCCCTTCAGCGGGAAAAACACCTACCTGGTTCCCGCCTGCTATCCTGACGTCGGGCTCGTCCACGTCACAGCCGCCGATATGTACGGCAACTCCCGCATCTTTGGCTCGCTGTGCACCTGTCCGGAAATTGCCATGGCCGCCGGCCACACCATCGTTTCCTGCGAGACGGTGATAAACAATGAGGCCATTCGAAGGTATCCCAATTTTACGGAAATCCCGTACCCTGTGGTCGATGCGGTTTGTGAGCAGCAGTTTGGCGCCTACCCGGGAGCTGTATACGGCATGTACTGGTTCGACATGGAGCACTTCCTGATGTTTCGAAGCCTTGCCGACGAATTCCGAAAGACCGGGGATAAGAGCAAGCTCCAAAAGTACTATGACGATTATTTCTTCAGTTGCGACACCTGGGATGATTTCATCGCCAAGACCGTTCCTCACAAGAAGCTGGTCCAGCTCAGGAAAATGGATGGCGGTCAGCCTATAATCCTTTCTTAAGGCAAACGTGCTTTTTCTTTCCGATATCAAGGAGGTTCTGATTATGGTAGCCATGGCTGATGTGAATCCTTATGAAATGATCGCCTTTACCGGTTCAAGGGTTCTGGAAGATAATACGATTGTATTTGTGGGTACGGGTCTGCCGATCATAGCGTCCATGCACGCACAGATGACCCATGCCCCCAACATCAACCTCATCTTCGAGGCCGGGTCCCTGGCCTCCATCCTCGAACAAGGCATGCCGCTTTCGGTCGGGGACACCAGGGCATTCCGCAAGGCGGTTTTTGCGAAAGGCCTCTGCGGTCTATTCGAACTCACCCAGCGCGGCTATGCCGACTATGCATTTATCGGCGGCGCGCAGATCGACATTTACGGAAACGTATGCTCGACCTATGAGGGCGGCGACTACCTGCGGCCCAGGGTCAGATTCCCGGGGAGCGGCGGCGCCGGCGCGATGGCGGCCAACTGCGAGAAGACCATTGCGATCATGGCTCTTGAAAAAAGAAGATTCGTTAAGAAGGTGGACTTCATAACCAGCATAGGATTTGGCGACGGATCTTCCGATTACCGGGAGAAGGCCGGTGTCATGGGCGCGGGCCCCTACCGGGTCATTACCAATCAGGCCCTCTTCGGCTATCAGCCGGAGTCGAGGAGAATGATGCTTCTGGAGTACTTACCCGGGAAAAGTCCCGCAGAAATCCAGGGTCTGGTGGATTTCGATCTTCTTATCGCCCCGGATTGCAAGGAGATGGCCGTTCCTACGGAGCACGACCTGATGCTTCTGCGGAGCAAGTGTGACCCGGAAGGCTACTTCCTCAAAAGAAAGATCGTTGATAAGTAACTCTGCCCGGGAAAGGACCATGCCTGAATAATGCCAGGGCTGCGGATTTCCCCGCTTCCGCCGCCCTGGTGCTGTGCGGCTGTACGGAATGGGCTGCGGCCGGTAAGTTATATCAAGTTGCGCTCAAAGAGGTAAAACCTCCATTCACAAAATCCCCCCTGCCCCCCTTTAGAAAAGGGGGGTTCCAATCGCCATTTCTTACCCGTATGGGCGCAACTTGGTATTAGATTGCGTTGCAGCCCCCTCCCCAGCCCAGAGCATCAGAGGAGCACTATTGCCCCCCCGAGGGCCTGGAGGCGTTACGCCTGGTGCTCCACACATCCAATGAGAGCCTGTCTGGCATCGCCTCTTGAATTCCCCCCCCGTAGGAATGGGAATTCGGTCAAATACGAACAGTTGCGCGCCGAGTGTGTACGGGCCGGGCCGGCCTGGTCCCGCCATTCCCGACGCCTCATCTGGCTTTTTTCGGGCTCGCTCGTCGCCCACTCTACAAAAATCAAGACTGTTTTTTCTCTTATGACGGATCATAAAACATCCGATTTTTCTTGTGATGTTATCGGATAGTGGCGCGCGTTGCGTCAAATCGGGTCGCAGGGTAGTGAGTCCCTTTAGATTTTGAGCGCCTGGAGGTTCATTTTACAGTGACTGGTTTTCAGGAATTAGATGAGGATAACCCGTATCGCTCGCTGAGGGAGTACGCAAGAGTGAGCGCATATCTGCCCATCAAGGTCCGGTCGGTTTCGGAAGAAGAACGGCAGAGCCTCAGTTCGCGCATTGTGGTCGAATCCGCTTTGACAGAGCATCCGGAGATGCCGGAAATCGAGGACGAGCTCCTCTCGGCTTGTTTGCAGATACTCAACTCCAAGCTCGACTCGATCATCAGGATGCTTGCATTTCCATCCAACAGCCACAGAGAACTCGATTTCTCCAGGGTCAACATCAGCGCCGGAGGACTGCGCAAATCTTCGAGCGAGTGTTATGCCTTGAATGATCTTGTCGAAATAAGGCTGATGCTGCCTACCGCTCCCTTCATGATTTTTTACGTCTACGGAAAAGTGGTTACGTGCGACACCGCAACCGAGAACTATGAACTTTGTATCGAGTTTACCGAAATTGATGATGATATACGCGAGCAGATTGCAAAATATGTTTTCCAGAAGCAGCGCGAAATTCTTCGGAAGAAAAGGAGCTACACAGCTTAAATGTTTGTATTCATTGGAATTGCGATAGTGGTGGGTTCGGTTTTTGGCGGATATCTGATTGAGCAGGGCAATATCAGTCTTCTGTTTCAGCCTGCGGAACTGCTTATCGTATTCGGCGCCGCCATGGGTGGTTTTATCATCTCATCGCCCCTGAAGGTGATCAAAGCGGTTCAGGGCGGTCTCCTGCGTATGTTCAAGAGCAGGATCTACTCGAGCAGGGACTACATGGATGCGCTTGTGCTGCTGAGCGAGATATTTTACAAGATCAGGAAGGAAGGGCTTGTTTCGATCGAAACCGATCTGGACGAACCGGAAAAAAGCGCAATTTTTCAAAAGTACCCAACGTTTCTCAAGAATCATCACGCTCTGGCCTTTCTAACCGACACCCTGCGCACTCTCACCATAACGGATATAGAAGCGCACGAACTGGGTTCTCTTCTCGACTACGAAATCGAGGCTCATTACGAGGAAGCAGTCATTCCGGCCAAAAGCATCGCCAATATCGCCGACTCACTCCCGGGGCTTGGTATTGTAGCAGCCGTGCTGGGTGTCGTAATAACGATGAAAAAAATCAACGAGGCCCCCGAGGTGCTCGGCCACAGCATAGGCGCGGCACTGGTCGGTACTTTCCTGGGTGTTCTCCTGTGCTACGGTTTTGTGGGACCGATGTCGCGCAACCTCGAGCATATCGCCAATGAGGACCGGGAATTCCTAACGGTCATCAAGGAGGCTTTGCTTGCGTTCATAAATACTCCTTCTCCACAGGTAGCAATCGAGTTTGCCAGAAGGGTTGTTCCGGGCGACCTCAGACCCTCATTCCTGGAACTCGAGGCAGTGGTGAGGAAATCCAAGAAAAGGTAGGCATGGAAGAAGACAAGCCCAAAAAAATCGTCATAAAAAAAGTGAAAAAGAACCGCGCCGAACCCCACGGGGGAACCTGGAAAGTGGCTTACGCCGACTTTGTCACCGCGCTGATGGCCTTCTTTCTGCTGATGTGGCTCTTGAACATGACTTCCCAGGAGAAAAGAGCGGTTCTGGCCATGTATTTCAAACATTTCAGCCTCTTTGACAAAGGGGGAGAATCATTCATGCACAAGGGTGGAATGAGACCCGCCGGTCAGAATCTCGGAAGCGAAGACGTAGTCGATACGGGCGAGCACCAAAGCGGAATTACCAATGACGAGCTTGCCACGAAACTGATGACCGGGATTGACCAAAATGTGCAGTTGGGGAAGGAGCAGTTTTTTATAGCCATAACAGAGGAGGGCATCCGGATTCAGATCGTGGACTCACAACAAAACCCGATCTTTCCCACCGGAAGCGCTGAACTCACGGACACGGCCAAGCAAATAATTCACACGGTCGGGAGCATTCTTAAGAATTTTCCCAACGAAATTGCCGTAGAAGGGCATACCGATTCTGCACCGACGCGGAGCGAACAGGTTTCAAACTGGGAGCTATCCGTCGCGAGGGCCTCATCGGCCAGGCGCGAACTGGAACAGGCCGGCATCGAACCGAGCCGGATTTGTAGAGTTGTGGGCTTTGCAGACAGAGTGCCTCTTTTTACAAACTCGCCCGATGACCCCAGGAATCGCCGGATCAGTATTCTTTTTTGCAAAAACAAGAAACTGAAACCCCCCGACAGGCTTCAATGGCTTATGAGGTCATCCGAATAGATTCTTACGCATCCAATCCTGCACAAGCCATTTCATGGAAAAGGGCGGCCGCTGCGCGAATTCCCCGATAGAAATCCTTGAGGCAAAATCGTTCGTTGGGAGAATGAGCGCCGTCATCCGGGCTACCCCAGCCAAGGAGCAGGATGTTCTCCTGTCCCAGATGTCTCTTGATGAGGTTTACGACAGGAATTGACCCGCCCTCCCTTATGAAAACCGGCTTTTTGCCGAACCCGATCTCTATCGCTTTTTCAGCCGCCAGCATGGCCGGCGTGTTTCTTGAAATCAGGACGGGATCGGCGCCGTGTAGACTGGTAATTTTCGCGCTGACCCCCTCGGGGCAGTTGGCGGTTAGGAACCGGTGAAACAGTTGGTCTATTTTAGCGGGGACCTGGTTGGGAACCAACCGCATACTCACTTTTGCCCCTGCTTTTGCCGGAATTATCGTTTTTGCCCCTTCACCGGAGAAGCCGCCCCATAGTCCGTTGATATCCAGCGTGGGCCTGGCTGTCCTGCGTTCGAGCACGGTGTATCCCGGCTCTCCCGTGAGTTCGGAAACCCCGATGTAATCCTTCAAGGACCCTATATCGACAGGAAGAGAGGCCATTTCCTCCCTTTCCCAGTTTTGCAGAGCAAGCGCCTCGTCATAGAAACCGGGAAGCGCCACCGTTCCATCGGGGTTCTTGAGTTTTTGCAGAATGTCCACCAGTACTTGGGCAGGGTTATGGATTATGCCGCCGAATGAACCCGAATGCAGATCGAAACGTGGTCCCGCGATATCCACCTGAAGATAGCTCAAGCCTCGCAAGCCGTAAGTAATGGCTGGAATTCCATGGGCAAATTGCGACCCGTCTGAAATCGCTACAGCGTCTGCGCGCAACTCATCGCGGCGATTCATCAGAAATTTTTCCAGGCTCGGGCTTCCGATCTCCTCCTCGCCTTCCGCCAGGATAATCAGATTGAGCGGAAGTTTTTGTCCTGCGCCCAGCACGGCCTCTATAGCCTTGATATAGGTAAGAAACTGGCCTTTGTCGTCGGTCGCGCCCCGGGCGTATATGTAACCATCCCGAATAACGGGTGAAAAAGCGGGGGTTTGCCATTCATCGAGAGGGTCGGGCGGCTGAACGTCATAATGGCCGTAGATGAGCAGAACGGGCGCGCCCGGGACTCGGGGCGAATGCGCAAGCACTATCGGATGGCGCTCCGTAAGATGGACCTCTCCGCTGAATCCGCACCTCCTTACCTGGTCCAACACCCATTCGGCTGCGCTCAGAACGTCTTTCGCGTGCTCGCTTAGAGTACTCACGCTGGGAATCGAAAGAAATTGGGCCAGTTCCCGTTCAAAGGTCTCGCGGTGATCGCTGATGAATGAAAAGACTCGATCGGGAAGCATCTTGATCTCCTTTGGAGTTTGTATCGGCGGCCTGGAAAATCTCGAAGCGCAGGCACATCGGTTTGAAGTTGTTACAATCTGATGGGGTACTTATAATTAGTTTCCATCCGGAAAGTGCCCTTTTCCGCCCTTCCGAATTTGAAACTGGGAGTATCTCATCCGGAGTTTCCGGATGGATACTAATTAAGAATATGTAAAATAGTACAGGAGAATTCATCCCGCCAGATGGAAAACCGGGTAAAAATATTTTCGCGGATCGAGGAGATTTCACCGGGGCAGTGGAACAGTCTCGCTATCGATGCAGCCCCGATGCTGGAGTTCGAGTACCTGCACGCCCTGGAGAAGTCCGGTTCGATCTCGGCGGACAGGGGCTATAGTCCGGCACACCTGGCGCTTTATGACGGATCGACAATTATCGCAATCGCCCCTCTTTATCAGCGGGACCGCGCCTGGGTGGAATTCGGCGACGGCGGGCTGATCGAGTTTTTGACCGAACTCACAGGTTTGCCCTTCGGCTCGGGCCTCGTAGGGAGCATCCCCTATACACCCGTGCCGGGCTATGATTTCCTGCTCGGCCCGAACCGGGATGGTTCGCGGATTTTCGCCGGTCTGCTCGACAAAATCGATGAGATTTCAAAAGAACGAGGCCTGTCCACAACGCGCTTTTACTTTGTCGCCCCGGAGTCCATGCTGCACCCCATCCTGGCTGAACACGGATATCTCCGGCTGAGCACCGCTCATCTGCTCTGGTTCAACCGGGGATACCGCAGCTTCGATGATTTTCTTCTCTCCTTCAAATCCACCCGCAGGACCAAGATAAAAAGGGAGTGGCGCGCCGTTCGCAACTATGGAATCGAGTTCGGCATGGTTCAGGGTCCGAGCGCCCCTGCCTCGTTCTACCGGGACCTGTACCTGCTCTACAGGCGCACCTGGACCAAACACATGGGCCCTGAAATAAGGCCCTTCCTCAACGAATCCTTCTTCAGGCTCCTTGGCGAAAACTTCCGCCACAGGTGCAGCTTCTCGCTGTCCCGGATGTCGGGAAGGCCGATCGCCATGGCCCTTTTCTATAATAAGGCCGAAAAGCTTTACGGCAGGTACTGGGGCACCTTCCGTGAAATACCCTTCCTGCATTTTGCCACCTGCTACTACTACCCCATAGCCTATGCTATCGAGAACGGTGTAAGTATGATCGATCCGGGCTTCGGAGGAGAGCACAAAACCTTGCGCGGCTTCGAGGAATCGCACGCATCCCATTACCTCAAGTTCTACGATGAAAATCAGCGCCGCATCGCATACGCGGTGCTCGACCAGATGCGCAGTCAACTAACTTCTAAGTAGGGTTTGACAAAAAAAGAGAAGACCAAGTGGAAGGAGGGGGTTGCGCTGAACAGGAGATGGCGCTATCATTGAGATAGGCGGGGTAAGGCTTTGCTGGAAAATAGCTCGAAAATAGACCTCGGTGATAGCGTCGGTCATACCATGATAGCTCAGACGGTATGTCTTTTGAGTGGAGCATCGTTCACCCTTCCAGCCCTATACCCATTAACATTTTCGGCCCGGACCTAACCATTTGTTCCCATGCTGATGTTGTGGTAGCCTATTCCCATCACGCCAAAATCTCAGGAATCAGCCAGAGGGGCCGCCACAATGAGACTCGATGAACGTATCCAGAAGCGGTTCGCTGAACTTGAACAAGCGGCCGGTGAAATCCGAATATTGGGGTCAGGATATGAAAAGCATGTGGACACCGAGAGTTGGCAAAAGTGGTCCACAAGTGTACTGAACCTGCTGAGCATTGCGTTCGGTCCACGGTCAGTACACTTCGAAAATTTCAAAAAGGTGCATGACACTTCCGTTGGTAACCCATGGGAATTTGAAGGCGCTCGTGGTGTTTTCCGTGCTGCCAAAGAGGATTACGAGGGAGGCTACGCTTTCTCACTTCAAAAGGCTGTCTCCGGGGAAGTCTTTGGAGATTTTATCCTGCTTGCAAAGCGCAGCCTCGATGAAGGTCATAAGGATGTGGCCGCAGTATTGGCCTGTGCCGCTCTGGAGGATGCCCTCAAGAGGTACGCTCTGGCCGAACGTCTCGATGTGGATGAGGCAGATATGCAACAGGTGATCAACGGGCTCAAGGCAAAGGGACTCGTAAGTCGTGCTCAAAAGACACTCCTCGATTCTATGCCCAAGATCAGGGATTGGGCAATGCACGCTAATTGGGGTAAGATCACCCCTGAGAGTGTCGGCGGCGTAATTGGGTTTGTGGAGAAGTTTTTGTTGGAGAAATTCTAGCCTTCTTGAAGAAATTCCCGGATGGTCAACATGGGAGATGGTAATTCCCTGATAAATTTGGGTGGAGTCTCGAAAATTGGAGAGCTTTTAATCGAGAAAATCTCGGAGGGCATAGGTGGGCTTGCGCGCCCTTGGCAAATCAAGCGGATAGCTAAAGCGGAGGCTAAGGCAGCTAAAATTCATGCTCTTGCTGAGATTGAGAGAGATGAACTAAAAAGGCGCGCACTGACAAGGTTTGTTGCAGAGGAAATGAACAAACAATCCAATATGGAATCCATTACCAGCAAAGCCGTTGGAGGCCTCTCCGAAGATGCGAGACCACAAGACATGGAAAATGATTGGATTGCCAATTTCTTCGACAGGTGCAAGCTGATCTCCGATGAACAGATGCAGAGCCTATGGGCGCGAGTATTGGCAGGTGAGGCAAACAATCCGGGCAGATATTCAAAGCGCACTGTGAACCTGCTTTCATCCCTCGACAAGTCTGACGCTGAGTTGTTTACAAAACTATGCGGTTTCGCTTGGGAGATAGGGACGCCGGCACCGCTTGTCTTTGACCACAACCACCAAATGTATAAAAGAAATGAGATTACCTTCGAGGCGCTTTGTCATTTGGAGAGCATCGGCCTCATCACTTTCAATTATATTACTAGTTATATTAGGACAGGATTGCCAAAAAACGCCCCCGTGCATTATTTCGGTCAATCTTTACTTATTCAGTTCAATGCAGATGCGGATAATAGCCTTGATATCGGTCAAGTGTTGCTGACTCAACAAGGGCGGGAACTTACCTCAGTCAG
The DNA here is from genome assembly GCA_963805125.1 of uncultured delta proteobacterium. Taxonomy (GTDB): domain Bacteria; phylum Desulfobacterota; class Syntrophobacteria; order Syntrophobacterales; family Syntrophobacteraceae; genus SbD1. The sequence goes on from CAWDTD010000010.1 coordinate 73,324, forward strand.
TGGTTCAGTTCCTGTTGAGGGTTTTCTGGAGTTCGTCGTGACTCACTGGGTCAGTAGAGGGCTTGTTGTGTACTCGGAGTGGCCGAATCCAAATGGAAAAGCAACCAATTAACCGATACTCCCTCCCCTGGTAAAATTTGGCCTAAAAATTTGAAAGCCCCAACGCCCCCCGGGCGGGAGAGTCTCCCGTTGGCCGTCCAATCGGCCATCCTGCCTATTAAAAGAAATTCTTGTATTCCTATTAGCTGGCGCTGCGTGGGTGGCCTCGGTGTGCATGTTGCGCTTGCATGGGCATGGCCATCGTTGGAACCATGAAACCGGCTCAGACATAAAGGCGACTGAGGATCGCCTTATCAAAACTGTGCGCGGGGGGTAATCCCTTTTTGTGTCAAACACCCCCAATGATGCCCTACCCATTTTCTCTGGGCGATCCGGATGGATTCGGGGCGATCTGGGGAAAATAGAGCACGCTGTCATTTAAAGCGCGACAAATTCGGGAAGATCTGAGAAACTCATGGTGATAGCCAGCAGGAGGGTCATTATTCTTCTTGCGGACGCAGAGAAGCGGGGGTCAATTGAGTGCTTGAATCGCCGGAGAGGGATTAAGGGTACGCATGGATGATTCGCACTATCTGAAGATCGTTCTTGAACCGATTCATGTTTGCGCTCGATACAAACCAAAATTCGGACAAGGCAAGCGGGATGGGCTGACGCTGGCCGATTTCCAGAAGCTTTATCAACAAGACCCTTTTTATAACTGGTTCGGCCTCGATAACCCTTTGATGTATGCTGCCCATAAAGCTGCCGGCGGGATGACAAGCATTTATCGGCAAATTGGTATCGGTTGCGAATTCCTTTTTCGGGCTATTCTTCAAGATGCTTTAGGCTTACCGGGCGAAGCAACCCGATGGTCATACCAAATCGCAACTCCGAGTGGAAGGACCCGGACACTTCACCTCGATGGGCGGGTCCCTCTTGATGCAGTTGGAAATACTGCCACTCGCTGAAGATTCCATAAGTGGATGAAGCGCGCCGCGCAGAAAATAGGCGTAGATCGCCGAATACTTTCGACTCTCACCGGAACCGTTTTTGAAGTTCGCCAAGGCTACAAAAGCAAGGATTCCAAGCGTCAGAACGCGGATATTGCGAATGCTGCCACGGCTTACATTCAAGCGTACCTTCCATGCGCGCTTATCCTCTCAATGCAGATAGATGCGGATATCCTGCTTCGATATCGGGCCGAAAGATGGGCGGTTCTCACGGGCATAATCGGCGCGAACGACCCGCTGGTTTCAACTTACGATTTTATGCGGGAGGTAGTGGGGTATGATCTGGCCGGATTTTTTGAGCGGAACGGAGAAACATTGCGTGCAGACATCGACAAAGTGTTGCAAGCGCTCCTTGCACCGGATGGTTCATAATGACGGTTCTTACACATGAAAACTTGCGTCAAAGGGCGGATTATACCCACAAATACAATCTGCGGACGGGGCGCCACGGATGGCTGCGCCTGACCCCCGCTTATTCCGTAAAAATTGTTGAAGAGCTTATATGTGAATACCCTGACCCATTGAGAGTGCTCGATCCATTTTGTGGAACTGCCACTACCGGCCTAAGCGCGTCCTATCACGGACATGAGGCCGTAACAACAGAGATCAACCCGTTCCTCGTTTGGTTCGGGCGGGCGAAAGTAGCTCATTACACGATGGCAGCGACCGGACGAGCGCGTCACGCATGCGCCGCCGCCCTAGATCTGCTCGCACGTGGAGCCGTCCATCCTGCACCGCCGCCGCTAATCCACAGAATTGAACGCTGGTGGTCATTGAGGGGGTTGGATTTTTTACGGCTGTTGCGTGCCGGAATCGATGCGGCCACGGAACCGGACACCGCTGAGAAGGACCTTCTTTTGATAGCCTTTTGCCGTACGCTTATAAGGCTTTCAAATGCCGCCTTTAATCATCAATCCATGTCCTTCAAGGAAAGTGGACCTCGCCAGCTTGAAATTATACAAGATCCGGCGGCGCTGTTTGCCGAGGCTCTGCGCTTTGTGCTGGTGGGAGCGGAGCAGAACCCCCCGGGACGATGTGCAGTGGTGGAAGGTGACGCCCGTAACTTGCCGCGAGTTATTCAAAGCCAATTCGATTTGGTAATTACCTCGCCGCCATACGCCAACCGAATGTCCTACATTCGAGAGTTGCGGCCCTACATGTATTGGCTCGGTTATCTCACCAATGCACGGGAGGCTGGTGAACTTGATTGGGCGGCCATCGGGGGGACCTGGGGAATCGCTACCAGCCGCTTAACAGACTGGCAGCCGGATGGAGATGAATACGATTCGGAACAGCTTACCGGCCCACTTAGGCGGATCGCTCACGGAGATAATGCGAACGGTCAGCTTTTGGCTAATTACATAGCGAAGTACTTTGTCGATATGTGGAAGCATTTTAGTGGGCTTCGCGAAGTCCTGGCGCCGGGGGCCAAGGTCCATTATATCGTTGGCAATTCCACTTTTTACGGTGTTCTTTTGCCTGTCGAGCGTATTTATGCGGACATGCTGACACGGTTGGGATTCAAAGACGTCAATGTTAGGCCAGTTAGAAAAAGAAATTCAAAAAAGGAACTGGTCGAATTTGACGTATCCGGTTTTTGGTTGTGATCCCGGGATCCAGCGGGAAAGAACACCAGAATCGACCTTGGGCTTCCTCATTGGATACCTTGGATTTACGTCGCCACTCCGGCGGCTTGTGTAGCTTCCCCGAAGCACTTGCCGCATTTGTCTGCATCTTCCCATTCTCCTAGTTGCAGCCTACTCGTAAGCAGGGACCGACTGACTCCAGGGTTATGGCATTCCAACTGGCCTGGTGCAAAATTGCGTGAGGGTATATGAGATAAAAAAAGAGAAGACCAAGTGGAAGGAGGGGGAGCCACCTGGCCTTCTCCTGAGGAGGAAAGATGTTTTCTTTCCAATTATAATGATAACCTCTCATCGAGGTAAAATTGAAGCCGTCGAGAGGAATTTTTTTTCAAAAACTTTCAATATTTTTATAAACGAGCGGGCGGTATGTCGAGATCCTGGCAGGCGGCCCCGCCGCGCCGCCGAACAGAGACCCCGTCGTTGGAGCGACCTGGCATGAGTGCCTATACCGGGCGGGGCCCCGCCGCCACCCACCAATGGCGCCCTGCAGGTGGGGCGCCGGGGGAGCGCAATGCTGTTGACTTTAGCAAGAATTTCCATGCCCCCGCCGTCACCCCGGCGAAAGCCGAGGTCCAAAAGTGCTTGAAGAGACACTGGATTCCGGCTCAAAAGCCTTGCCGGAATGACGAACGGGCGCTCTACATCATGACCAACATTGCCGGGGGAGCGCAGGTGGGGGTGGACGGGCCGGGTTAGTTTCATCGCGCCCACCAATCAGGTACGTCGGTGTTCCTCGAGTCTCCTTCGCGCTCTTCGTCTTGAAAAAATCGCTCAGAAGGCTGCGAAAGGGCGCCTCCGCAATTCCTCTATCAGCGCAGCGTCCGGTTCGAAAGGAATGCATGGCGGGCAGGGCAGGGGGATTCTCAGTTCGTGGAACGGGGTCTCGGCTACTTTCATGTTGAACGCCTGCACCATCAGGTTTTCGAGGTTGACCGTATCCGCCATGTTATAAGCCAGAAGCGTTTCCAGGGCTTTTACATTGCCTCTTTTCCTGTATTCGCGCCACAGCAGAACCGCAAACCAGCCGTCGACGCCGTCGAGTTCGCCCCTGTCGAGCCCAAGGCTCCTCTCGCAGCCCTTCAATCCGCCCCGGTAGCCTAGGTTGCCCAGCAGATACCGCAGATCGATGTGGACATGATCGACTGGAATCCCGAAGTAATTCCTTATAAACGGCAGATCGAAACAACTTCCGTTGTAGGTGATAAGAATTTTGTATTTTCGCAGGTCACGGGCGAACAGATCGAGGTTATCGCCGTAGATGTAGTAGAAAACTTCGCTGCCGTCATAGAGCGCTGCGGTCGTAATGTGATCGTAAGGCCCGCCGAGGCCGGTGGTTTCTATGTCCAGGTAGGCGGCGCATTCCCGGAAGTTCGCGAAAAGCCTCCAGAGATTCTGCGGGGCCAGGGCGCCTGCAAAATACTCCGGCTCGGCAACGCGCAGCCTTTCGCGGCATACTTCGAGACGACGGCGCAGGGCCTCGTATTTTTGGGGGCCGAAAGGCGAAAGCCTCCACCCGTCTTCATCGCGGAAAAATTCCCAGGAATGAATTCCCTTTTGCCATAGCGAGCGTTCCGTTTTGAGGCCGATCCCCGGCAGATGGACAAAAGTATGTTGCAGCATCGCTATCGGGAAGCTCCACAGCCTTGCGAGCCTCTTGCAAAACTACTGCGGGCAACGGTCTGCGGCGTTGCCGCTCGCTCGAAAGCTCAACGTACCCAAATGTACGCCTCGCTTCCTCGCTCACTTGCGCCTAGCATTCCGGTCCCCTCGTAACGTTTTGCAAGAGGCTCTTTCATCTTTGCATTTTTGTCGGTCTCAGTCGCTTCGCCTCCCGAATATCCGGAGCAAAAGCAAAAACAGGTTTATAAAATCGAGGTAAAGCCGCAGGGCGCCGATGACCGCTCCTTTCCGCTCCTCCTCGGACCCGGCGAATCCGGCATAGGCCATTTCCTTTATCGCCTGGGCATCGTAGGCGGTCAGCCCGACAAAGATGGCTACACCCGCATAGGTTATCAGCCAGTAGAAAGCAGGGCTTTTGAAGAAGAAATTAACGACCGAGGCAATTATTATGCCGATGAGGCCCATCATGAGGAAACTGCCCATAGAAGTCAGGTCGCGCCTGGTGGTGTACCCGTAAACGCTCATGACGGCGAAAGTTCCGGCGGTTATAAAGAAGGTGTTTGCGATTGAGGCCTTCGTGTAAACGAGGAAAATGGTCGAAAGCGTGAGGCCGTTCAGAATTGAATAAGCGAAGAACATGAATATGGCGGTCGAGGACTGAAATCTGCCGATTGCCGCGCTTAGCGCGACTACGATGCCAAGTTCGCCGACGATCAGCAGCAACATGACCATCGGATTAAGAAGAGACAAAATCAGTCCGCTGTTTATGGCGAAGAGGGCGGTAATCGCAGTGACCGCCAATCCGAGGGCCATCCAGTGGTACACGCGGCGAATGAATTCAGTTTGGACGATTGCCCGGTCCCTTTGCAAAACTGTGCTTCTTTCCATTGCCATCCCCTTCCAGAATGATTTTATGAATTCTCTATGATTTCACACCCGGTATTATAACTTATTGTTTGTGCCCAGACTTTGCAAATGTTTTGACAACCGTCTCCAAAACCCGGGGGTCAGCGATGAAAGATCTGTCCGAATACCGAAGTGAATTCCCCATTACAAATAATTATTCTTTTTTCAATAATGCAGCCATCTCCGTGCCTCCGTTGCGGGTGGCAAAGGCAGTGAGCGATTTAATGCTCCAGTTCAGCTCTGAAGGCTTCATCCGTTATCCTGAATGGATGAAAACGGTGGAAAGGACCCGATCGCTTTTTGCACAGCTAATTAACGCCGACCCCTCGGAGATTTGCTTTACCGCAAACACATCCGAAGCTCTGAGCACGGTAGCCGGCGGAATTTCCTGGAAGCCCGGCGACAAGATTATCGTGCCCGTACCCGATTTTCCATCCAATGTGTATCCCTGGGTGAATCTGGAGCGCTCCGGGGTCGAGATATCCTTTGTTCGAAAAAATAACGGCCGTTTCGGCCTCCCGGACATTACAGCCGTGCTTCGTCCCGGAACGAGACTTATCACCGTGAGTTCGACGGATTTTACCACAGGGTTCCGATGCGATCTGGAAGAACTGGGGAATTTTTGCCGGCAAAAGGGTATCCTGTTTTGTGTAGATGCCATACAGAGTCTTGGGGCCATACCTTTCGACGTGAAAAGCTGCGGCGTTCACTTCCTGGCCTCCGGCGGTCACAAATGGCTCCTTGGCACAATGGGAATCGGAGCGCTCTACATCTCGAAGGAGGCAAACGATCTGCTTCACCCCGTCCGGGTCGGATGGCGGAGTGTCGAAAATGAGGAGGATTTCTATAACCTCGAACTGAAACTGAAAACCGATGCCCGCCGATTCGAAGCCGGGACGCTCAATCTTGCCGGAATCACTGCGTTGGGAGCAGCCCTCGAAATGCTGCTCGAAATTGGTATTAAGCGCATATTCGAGAGGATATCGGGTCTGAACGACATAATCTCATCAGAGCTTGGCAAGAGGAATTTCCAGCTCATCAGTTCGATGGCGCCCAGGCACAGGTCGGGAATTCTCAGCTTCGTACCCCAGGATGCGGAGGGGCTTTTCCGCTATCTTCTAAAGAAAAAAGTCCTTGCCGCTCAAAGAGGAAACGCCGTCCGGCTCTCACCTCATTTCTATAACGATGAAACCGACATCGCGAGGCTCTTCGAGGCGCTGGACAGTTACCGATAAGGATTCCCCCGGCGGAGCCCGGAGATTGAAAGGATAAAGAGCGTGGAGAGCCTGCGCCCCACACCCCCTCGCCGCTATGCGGCTAATTAAGCGTGGCGCGCTGTCAGCCGGAAGCACCGCGTGAAAAATTTTCACGTCCCGCTAGCGCAGTAACGACTCATAGAAAACGCGCCAGTTTTCCCCCATTATTTTTCTGATGTCTGGCTCGGGATACCCATGTCCGCGCATTATCCGGGCCAAGTCCGACAACCTGGTGAGGTCCTCAAATCCGGCATTTGCCGTGTGAAAGCCGCAAAAATCGGTTCCTATAGCTATCCCGTCAACGTCGAACGACTGGGCTATCCAGTCGATGTGGCGGAAAATGTCTTCAATTGAAGCCTCGCCGGAAGCAGAGAGCATTGCCGGGTCAGCAGCTATTCCTATGACGCCTTTGCGCTCGAGGATGGCGGTTATCTGGCCCCTGGTGAGGTTTCTTCGAATGTCGGCAAGCGCGCGCACCCCTGTGTGTGAGGATATGAGCGGCCCTTCGTAAATCCGGGTAAGGTCGCGAAAACCGGGCTCCGCCAGGTGGGCCGCATCGAATGCAAAACCTTCGCGCGCAAGTTGTCTGACGAGGGTCTTTCCTTCGCCGGTCAATCCCTCCGGAAAAGGGACATTATTGCCGTCCCCAAGCCTGTTTTTTCCCATATGCGTGAGGCCGGCCACTCTTATGCCTGCCTCCGCAAGCCTTGCGCGGTCGAACTCGAGCAACCCGTCGGCGTTTTCGACGAGCCATATCATTCCGGGCGTCTTCTGCCTGATGCAATGATCGAGGTCTTCGGCGGATTTTATATGAAAAAGTCCGGTGACATATTCTTCCGCGTAAGCGATAAGTTTTGACAGGAAGTCGGCCGATCCCCCGCCGTTATAAGTGTCCGGGCAATAGAGGGCGAAAACCGCCGCGAACACACCGGCGCTTTTCATTTTTTCCAGTGTCACAGGGAGGTCGGCCAGTTCTTCGAAGGGAACATTCGGGCGGGATTGGAACATTTCATGGAGGACATCGACATGCCCGTCGATTCTGAAATCCGTCCCCGTCCCGACCGGTTCGATCTGTGGATTTGCCGTCACATAAGCTCCTGTTCGCAAATACTAAAGGTACCCGTTAGCTGGATGAGCCTTAAAAAGAGAACCGGGGAACACATTTCTGCGCGCCCCGGCTTTCGAGCGGGTTTTCAGGCCCTTATCTCCGAACCGGAGATTAGCTGGGGCCATGTCAGGTCGGCACCACATAAGTTGCCGGCGCCTCTTTGACAGCGGTAACAAGGATCTTCTTCTCGATTTCCTTTACCTGGAGCATCCGTTTCACCTCCTTTCGCATCAGAATCAGGCGGGTGCGAACGGGACGATAAGCTCAAGGTCCGCCAGCGTCCCAGCCGCTTCCGCGCACTTGATCGCGAACTCCTCGCGCTCCTTATTCGCTCCATATTTTGGGTAAAGCCGGTTGGCTATCTCTTTTAGAGTCCGCTGTCCGTCACACAGCCGGAGAAAATCGAACCCGAATTCGTTGACTTCTCGAACCTCCGTGCCGCCCGGCGCCCGGGAGAAGGCAAGAAAAACGGCCTTTCGAGCACACGAGTCAGGAAAATGGCCGCATTTGAAGTCCAAGATAAGGCTCGGAATATCGAATGTGAACTGCTCGACCAAAATCTTTTCGTTGCGCAGCGGTTTCAGGCCACGCACCCGGGAAGAGTCGATGTGAAACGACGAAGGGGCCGAGCAGGCTTCGCCCGCACGAAGCAGGCATGTCTCATACTTTACAACTTCGGGAATGTAGTCCCGCACGAGAAAGTCAAGCCCGGCAAGACTTTCCGCTGCGAAATCGCCGAAATGCGCAAGGCATGTCCGAGGCTGGAACGTGGAGACTGATACCGGCAAATCGCGGGCATGGCCCACCCCGGATCGGGTCCGGGGCAGGCTCTCGCTGGTGGTGCGGACCGGGCGGGCCGTGGAGACCTTTACCCGGTCGAGAAAACTGAAAAAAAGATCGACAATGGGCCGGTTTAGCTCAAGGCCCAGAAGAAAGAAACTTCTCGGGTAGAGAGTTGCGATTATGGTGAAATAACTTGCGATTTCGTTTAGCTCTTTCAGGGGCCCGGCAGGGCAGGGCAGGTTATAGAAACTGCAAAAAACAGCCGGGTCGGAATCAATCAGCGCATCGTCGGATGCAATTCGCTTTCCCTGGTCGAACTCGATCCCAAGAGAAAAATAGGTATCGACTTCTCGAATCAGCCGATGCCTGTATTTTTCGTACAAGTCTGTTCCGGGCAGAATGGTAGCCATCTGCACGAGGATGTTCGCATTTCCCGTGGCGGCAGACTTGAGCGCCAACTCGAGGGTTGCCTCCAAGTCCTCTCTGTTCTCCTCGGGAAATCCGATCACGAAGCTCAAAGTGGGGACGATGCCTGCCTGGGTCGTCTCTCTCACCCTATCGAAAAGGAGTTCGCGGTCTATGTCTTTGCGAATGAAAGCCAGCGTCCTTTTGGACCCGGAGTCGATCCCATAGCACATCGTTTCGCATCCGGCTTTTCGCATCAAATTCAAAAGGTCTTTATTCACCGTATCCAGCCTGGAGATGCAGTACCAGGGAAGGTGGTTCAGGCCGGCATCTATCAGGCCGCGGCAAAACCTTTCGGCAAAGGCTCTTTTGGCGGTAAACTGATCAAAAGCCAGAAGGAAGCACTCAGCCCCGAAATTTTCCGCCAGGTTCTTCATTTCCGCAATGATCCGGTCTGTTGAAAATGTGCGCGCCCTTCGTCTCCACATGATCGATTGAGAGCAATAGACACACCGGTGCGGACACCCCCGGCCGACCTCCAGGATGGCAATCGAGCGCCTGATGCCGCAGACGTCCCGGTATACATCAAGAGGGGGTACGAACGTATAGTCGCTTACGGGCAGAGAATCGAGGCTTTCGAGCAGTTCCCTGTCCGGATTTCGGATGATCCGGTCCGCTGCGCGGAAGGTAATCCCATCTACCGATGCCAGGGGGACCTCCCCTTCGAAAGCCCGGATCAATTCCGGGAAGGTTATTTCTCCTTCGCCGCGAACGATTGCGTCGATAAATGGAAACCTCGAAAGGGTAAGCTCATCTACACACGAAGCGTTATGTCCGCCAAAGACTATTTTCAGCGCCGGCTTCAGTTTCTTCAGCTCCTCGGCAACCCTTACGGCTGGAGGGTATGTGGTGCACTGGACCGAAAACCCCGCCACATCGGGTTCGAACTGCAGTATCTGCCTGGCGCATTCCCTGTAGATGTCGCTGTTCATGGGAAGCGTTTTTTGGCGAATAGCGAGCGGAAAGTCGAATATTCTTGCCGCGTGAGGCGAAGATCTCAGAACCGTGGCAAGATTCATGAGCCCCAGCGGAGGCAGATTGTACATAGGTTCGAAATAGAAGGGCGGAAAAACCAGAGCTATATTCATTCAGTATCCCGGAATCTGAAAGCGTGAAGCGTTAAGCTGGAAGAAAACCCTTTGCCCCCTCCTCTTTTCATTGTGTATAAAAAGCGATTGAGGGCCTGCCAAAACAGTGATAAGGCAAATATCGCCTTGCAACCGTACTGACGAAAACCCGGACCGCCCCCCTTTACGGGGAACATGAGCCGGAGAGCTTTCGGGATTAACCGGATTGGACTAATCGACACTGAATTGCAGATTTCGGTTAAGTTCTACATTAACGGGATAATTTGGTCAAGGAACGGCTTGATTGCGGCGGCTGCTTGACGTGAACTTCCGTCTTGGATGCTGCAACTTGTCCAGGGACGCTTTATTTATCGTGGAACCGGCACGTAAAAGGCAGGGCGGCGGGCCGCTGCCAGGGTCCCAAAAAGGTGAAAGCCAGGAGGAGGGAGGGGGACCTGGCTTTCGGGGAATAGGGTACTTATAGAAACCAACTCTTGGCAATTATAGTCTCCAACCTTTGTTGTTCGAAAGCAATAAGGTGGAGGCGGTAATCACCAACGCCACATTACAGTATCTTTTGCATAATGTCCAATAAAATCTACATGATTTTTTCGGTTTTGCACAATTTTTTCAACGAGCCTGGATCGTCGTTATGAGCCGGGGTATTCCGGACATTGTAAGCACCGTTAGAAACCGCAGGCTGATTGCCGCGCACCGGGGGGCTCGCTCGCTCGCCCCGGAAAATACTCTGGCTGCCGCACGCCTGGCTCTTGGGGCCGGCGCGCGAATGTGGGAGGCCGACGTGCGAATGAGCCGGGACGAAGAACTCATTTTACTCCACGATCCCGACCTGAAGCAAACCTCAGACGCGCAGAGCAGATTTCCGGACCGAAGTCCCTGGCTTGTTGACGATTTCACTCTCGATGAACTCAAATCCCTGGATTTTGGCTCCTGGTTCGGCAAAGCCGATCCTTTCGGGCAAGTTGCGGCGGGCAAAATTTCACCATCCGAGCTTGCCGCGTATTCGGGCGAACCGGTGGTGACCCTCGAGGAAGCAATCCTGTTCACGATTCGCAACGATTGGCTGCTGAACATAGAGATCAAAGATTTGTCAGGACTGCCCGGACATGAGTCGATAGTGGAAAAGGTTGTCAACATGGTCCGCTCGCTGGGCGCGGCCGAAAAAGTCCTTATTTCCTCTTTCAACCATTATTATCTCGCACGCATCGCAAAATTGAACAAGAATATAAAGACGGGAGTTCTTGTGAACAATTTTCAATCCGATCCCGCCAAATTGATGCTCGAACTGCATGCTTTTACCTTCAATCCTGCGCTGCGCGCCTTTTGGCCGCAGCAAATCCGCAGATTGAAGCAAAAGGGTTTCGGCTCTCTTGTCTGGGTCCTGAACAATCCATGGCTGGCGCGGGCGTGTTTCGCGATGGGAGCGGACGGAATCTTTACCGATTTTCCGCAAAGATTCTCATAGATGAAAATCCTTATACTCACAGCACTGCCTCAGGAATACTCGCCTCTAAAGAGGCTTTTTCCCTCCTGGCGTCGAATCCAAAGGAGACCATTCAAGAAGTTCGCCTTCAACCTGCCGGGCAAAGAGATCATCCTCGTCGAGAGCGGCATGGGAGCAAAGCCGGCCGAAGAAGCGCTCGGAGTCGAACTGGCCGGGTTCGCCCCCGATCTTCTTATATTTTGCGGTTTCGCGGGGGGCCTTCATCCGGATCTGCCGGCCGGGGTTGCCTGTTTTGTCCTGAGCGCATGTGGGATATTTTCCGAAGAGGTTTTCCAAGTCCGGGTCCCAAAGGCGCTCTCCGATTTCCTGGCCCAAAATGATATCAGACCTGTCCTGGCGCTTAGCGCCGAAACTCCCGGAAACAAGCAGGCGCTGTCTGCTCTTGCGGCCGGACAACCGGCTGTCTCGGACATGGAAACCGCAACGGTGGCCGAGATAGCATGTCGTAACAAAATACCCTTCATTTGCTTCAGGGCCGTAAGCGATGCCTTAGGCCACGATCTTGGGTTCAATTTGAGCGATATTTCCGACGAGCGAGGGAGGATAAGGCTCGCCGGGGTGCTTGCTACGCTAATAAGAAAGCCCGCAACATTGAAAGCCTATTACCTTTCATGGCGCAGTTCCAGGCGGGCGGCAAGGAATCTGTGCAGGTCAGTCGCCGCTTTTCTGGGGATTCCAGCTCCCGTGCTGGGAAAGATGGCGGGTGAAATAAGGATTGAGCGAAGAATCCCCGGACATTGACGACTCCCGGGAGACGTAAGCATATACCTCTTCGGCGGAGAGGTTCGCATTCTTATGGACTGTGAAGAAAACCATCGGCACGAGCAGCGCTGCAAACAGGAGCAGGTCCACCAAGCCGAGCAGCATCTCGCCAATGTAAAAAGTAATCGCGATATTGAACAAAAGCACCGAGAAGTAAAGCGCCGGGCCGAGCAGCCTTATCCAGGACGAGCGGTTTGCGGGCAAGCGAAGTTTTGAATCCAGGGAAGGCATCCTTTCCAGGGCCTGCAGAGCCCCCGTCAGAACAGCCCCTACGAACAGCCACCCTCCAAAATTGCTCATCGGGATTCCAAAGTAGAACCCCTCATGGCGGTATCCGTAAATCCGGCCGAGAAACCACCTTTGTCCCTGAAGGGCGACAGGATCGATAACTATGTCCAGCAACACGAAAAGGAATGCCCCGTAAATCAGCGTCCGCCACGAACGCCGTATTCGAGATGTTTCGAGCGTGACCAGATTCCCGGACCAAACACCAACCGGGCTCATCAGGAAAACGGCCAGCGAGTAGCTGCAATAGGAAAGGAAAACATAAGACAGGGAATCCATGAACGGCACCCCGAAGACCCATAGCTCCCTGCCCGCTGTGCTCTGTATGTAGAAATAATCGCCGTACGGAAAGCCCCAGTGAATCGACGAAAATTCAGAAAGCCATGCAAGGGCGTAGCCGACCGGGATATAGGCCAGGGTTTTTTTCCAGCCGATATGCCGCCAGCCCGCAACAAGGTATACGGCGAGAAAACCAAAAACATAGGGGCGCAGGAGGATGGTCCCCCACACCAGTCTTATCGGCTCATACATTCAGGTTCCACCTGAGCATTCGAAAGAGGTCCTTCAAGCCCATCTGGCGCACTATGGTCGGTTCGAACCCGCAGTGGACCATGCACTGGGAGCACCGGGGGTCGGCGCCGGATACGTAATGGTCCCAATCGGTGCGATTCATCAATTCGTCAAAAGTGCGGTAATGAGTATCCGTTATAAGGTAACAGGGGGATTTCCAGCCCTGTGAGTTGCGGGTTGGATTTCCCCAGGGCGTGCACTTGAGCGATCTTTTTCCGGACACAAATTCGAGGTAGAGCGGATTGCTGATTATCGGGAAATCCCGCTCCCAGGCGCTGATTTCACGGAATTTTTTCACGATTTCACTTCTGGTTGGAAAAACGTCCCGAACGACTTCCTCGTAGCTGAAACCGGGAGCCACAAGAATACCGTCAACCCCGGCTTTTGTGAGCTGCTGGAAAAGCCTGGCGATATCGCTTACCGAAGATTCGCGGTAAACGGTGGTATTGGTGCTCACGCGGAAACCGGCGGCTTTGGCGGCTTTGACACCCGCAAGCGCCTTGCTGAATCCTCCCGGCTTTCCGATTATGGTGTCGTGAACAGGCTCGGTCCCATCGAAATGGACGTTCCAACAAAAGCGCGGGCTCGGACTGAAAAGCGATAAGGACTCCTCGAGCAGCAGGCCGTTCGTGCAGAAATAGATGTGCCTGCCCCGCCTGAGCGTTTCCCGGACGAGTGGCGGGGCCTGAGAATAGAGAAGCGGCTCCCCCCCGGTAATGGTGACTACAGGCGTGCCTGCCTCATCTATCGAGCTGATGCAATCTTCGAGGGACATTTCCCAGGAAAGGGTATCACGATATTCTCGAATCCTGCCGCACCCGGCGCAGGTCAGATTGCATCGGTGAGTCGGCTCCAGCATCAATACCAGCGGAAACCGCTCGACTCCGTGCAGTTTCTTGCCTGCAAGGTAGCTGGTCATCGAAACATAAAGACTTATGGGAAAACGCATCGAAACCTCTCTTTTCAGCAGCGGGAAGCTGGAACGGCAGCAGGGGGAAGCGAGCAGCGGGAAGCGAAAAGCTTTTTACTCCCTTCTTCCTGATGCTTGCTACCGCTCTTTACTCGCGTACCCGTTTTGTCTAAACCAGGCGACTGCGTCGGACAAGGCCGTCTCCACCGGCGTCTGTGGAAATCCCAATTCCCGTATCGCCTTGGACGGGTCGAAAAACATAGGCTTTGCCGCCATTTTTACTCCTTCGTAAGGGACCAGCGGCTGACGCCGGGTAGCCATGGAGACGAGATGGAGAATTCCGGCAAGCCACAATATCGGGGTATAGGGAAGTTTTACCCTTGGGGCGGGAACTCCGGAGATTTCTTCCAGCATTGCAAAGATCTGCGCCAGTGTCATATTACGGTTGCCCAGAATATACTTTTCTCCAATTTTGCCCTTCTCGAAAGCCAGCCTGTGCCCTTCGGCAACGTCCCTCACATCGACAAGATTAAGACCCGTATCGATATAAGCGGGCATTTTTCCATTCAGAAAATCTACAATGATTTTGCCGGTCGGTGTCGGTTTGTGGTCTCGAGGGCCTACCGGCGTGCTTGGGTGGACAAACACCAGGGACAGTCCCTTCTCGATGAATTTTTCGGCCTCACGCTCGGCCAGGAACTTCGATCTCTTATAGTGTCCGACCATGTCACCGAGACATACAGGGGTGTTTTCATCGGCGGGGGTCCCGTCCGGAACGAGCCCGAGCGCTCCTACGCTGCTTGTATGCACCACCCTGCCGACTCCGGTCGCCAAAGCAGCCTGCATGACATTGACCGTACCGGTTACATTGTTCTCGTAAATTTCGCGCGGGTTCAAGGCCCACAACCTGTAGTCAGCTGCAACGTGAAAAGCCGCCTCTGCCCCGGACATGGCGCTCATTACCTGGTCGGGATTGCGAATGTCGCCGATCCGCCACTCGATCCCGGGCAGTTCAATGGATTGTGCCGGAGGTTTGCGGCAAAGCGCTCGCAGGCTCCATCCCCTGCGAATCAGGGCCGCTGCTACGTGATGTCCAACGAACCCCGTTGCTCCCGTTACGAAGGCGACGGGCATGTTATTCCCCTCTCATACCGCGGTCTTTAGACCCGCTTTCCTATAACAGAACGAAGTGCAATTGGAAACCCAAAGATAAAAGGGCAGGGCAGAGAGAGTGTGACACAGCACAGCGTGGCCGCAACGAGGAGGATTGACCGCACATGCGCTGAGGTCGCGGAGAAAATGGCCAAGAAGGAATATGTGGACATTCCCCTGCATCTTCTTTCACAAGATGTTCCTGTAAACTATTCGCTGCTCAGTGTTCAAACCGGAGTTCCGGGCTGTTAAGTATATAACGGTGCAATTGCTCCACGTCGGTCATTTCCAGACGGTGGATGATCCCCTCCCATCTGTCCCTTATGCCTCCCTGTTCGGGGGCCCGGTCATCGAAGAAAAAGCGGATATTCGAAGAAGGGACCAGGGCCGTTTCTTTAATCTCATGGAGCCTATCACGGAACGCGTCCGCAAATATCGCCACCGCTCCCTTTATCACTTGCAACGGCACTCCGCTCGCAAGGGCTTTATCGAGATGAGCCCTGAAGCAGGTGAGGCATTGTGGGAGCATGGCCAGCAGCGGGGTCGTCCAGTCGGTGAACGACCCGGTAGTCTCGATTATAATAAGCCGTGTAGGTATAGACCTTGAATTAAGTTGAATCACTTCATCGCCGTCATCGTAGAAGATCCTGCCGGTGCGCGGACTGGCTCTGCCGAGCACGAGTGAGAAAGTGGCGGCGTCGCCGAGCAGACCGGAGAGACTCTTTATGAAATTCGGGTTTTTGTAGCAGGAGATCGGGATCTTGTCGGTGACAATACCCGAGATGTACTGCCGTTCGAAGAAGAAGGCCGGAATCAGCCCCAGTCCAGGCACCCGCTCATCCAACCTTATCTCGCTGTACGAAAGGATGGGAAAACCCAGCCGAGCCGCGGCGTGCAGTCTGTCGAAAATATAGTTGCGGTACTTAAATGTCTCGGCAACAGCCTGATCCAGAGTAATGCCCATCTTTATCCAGTGAATCACGTCCCATTTCATCAGCCGCAGGATACGAATCGAATCCTTTTCGTCCAGGGTCGTCATTACTACCAGATAGACGTCTCTTTCCTGTCCCGAAATATCTCTGCCGCTTTGAGATTCCTCAATGCGCCCGACATTGATCGAGAGGAGGCCGCCCGATTTTTCCCAAAAATGCGAGATCAGACCCTGGACGCGATGATGCACCCCGGGGTCGAACCTGAGTTCATCGCCGACAATAGATGCGCCGGGCAGCCATTTTACATTTAGATGAAATTCCGGGCTGAGGTCCAACGCCCATTCTTCCATCTCCTGTTCGTTGATATCGAAAAGACGGCAGAACATGGTCGTTCGCCACCGCGGGTTATTATAATCGTCCACGGTAAGTTCGGAGCCGGCCGACTGGGCGAAGTGAGAGGCAAAACGGTCAAATGCTCTTTGAACTTTCTCCGCGTTCTCAGAGGCGGGAAGGACTTCGAGCAGAGAGACGACTTGCTCGAGACCTGCGAAATCGAGACTGACGCCTGCAGGCAGAAAAAAGCTCAATTCGCGGATGCCCCAGCTATTCAGGCGCCGGGAAAGGTTGACTATCTCCCTGAGTCGAGCGAGCGCCTCCGGGCGGTCCTGCTCGAGCAGCGGTCCGATACGCATGAATTCATAGCACGTGAGGAACCTGCCCCCCGTGGGCGCATTGTAATAAACGGTCAATCCGGTGCTCACCTGCACCCTGCTGGCCCGCACCTCACGGCAAATCTCCTCGACGGACCTCGGGGTCGGAGACATTCTCCAGCTTTCACCTCTCCGGCGCAATTGTCTTCTTATCTGCGGAATATGCAACCCGGTGAACTGAATTCGCTCTTTGGGGAAGAAAGACTGCAATATCCGGTCGGCAGCAAAAACGTGTTCCATATCGGCCGGATCGGATCGAACCAGGATCAGTGCGCCACGAAAGAGCAGTGAAACCACATCCTTGTATATCTCGAGTTCAAGCTCTTCAATTTCACGCGGGTCTTTTACGGGCGATTTCAGCTTGAGAAGTTCGAGCATAATCGAAACGTGGTATGCATGAATGCCCCGGACACTGACAATAGTGTGGTGTTTTGGGAATACCGATGCGATCGGACTCAGAAGGTCCCCTTTGTCGTCTGTCGCGAAAAAATCGGGACCGATGAAAGTTATACCCATCTTTTCGCGCGGCTCAAGTGGTCCTTCAAGTACAATATTTTCGGGGAAAAAGGTCATAGCCACCGTCTGAACCAAGAAATACCGCCCCTTTACGACGCACCCGAGATCAAAAGCATCACGGAATCCGTATATTTTGTATAGCACAAACTTTTGAGGCAAGGTATTTATATAATGGAGGATTCTTGATTTTCTCATCTACTTTGACCTCTTTGCCGGGAGAAATGAAATGTGCCGATTCAAAATTTTTTCTGTCGCGGTGTTTGCCCTGACTGCGATCGGATTTTTCAGCCAGCCTGTTTTTGCTCAGTCTGTCAAACTCGGGGTCTATCTGCCAATGACGGGCGGAGTCGCCGCCTACGGCAAAATGGAATGGGCGGGTATACAGATCGCCAACTCCATGGAGCCCGAAGTTTTGGGCAAAAAGATCGATCTCGTACTGCTGGATACGAAAAGCGACCAGATCGAAGCATCGAACGCAGTTTCCCTGCTTGTCGAAATGAAGGTTGCGGGCATAATAGGCGAAGCTATCAGCGCCAATTCCATGGCGGGCAATCCCATCTCCGAGAAGGCTCAAATCCCGAGCGTGAGTCCCACGGCGACAAATCCGCTTGTCACCCAGGGCAAAAAATACGCCTTTCGGGCCTGTTTCATCGATCCTTTTCAGGGTGAGGTCGCCGCAAGGTTTGCGCTAAAAGAACTCAAAGCCCGGACCGCCGCCCTCATAATCGATCATTCCCAGGACTACAGCGTAGGACTTGGGAACTTCTTTGAAAAGCAGTTCGAAAAGCTTGGCGGCAAGGTCGTTTCAAAAACGTTCATCCAGACCGGCGATCAGGATTTCTCGGCTCAGCTTTCATCCATCGAGGCAAGTAAACCCGATCTTATTTACGCCCCCATCTATTATACCGAGGACGCCCTGATGGCCGAACAGGCTCGAGACCTGGGGATAGAGACACCAATAATGACCGGCGACGGCGCGCAAGCCGACCAGTTGATCGAGATAGGGGGAAAGGCCGTCGAGGGAATGTATTTTACGGGCCATTTTCACAAGGATGCCCCAACCACTGAGCGCGCTAAGGAATTTATGAAGATCTACAAGGCTAAATACGAAGAGGATGCAAACGCTTTCGCCGCCCTTGGGGCGGATGCCTATTTTCTTCTCGTTAACGCGATCAAAAGGGCCGGTTCCACAGAAGGACCAAAGGTCCGTGAGGCGCTTTCCAACACTAAGGACTTCAAGGGGGTTTCCGGCTCGCTCACAATGGGACCCGATGGAAACCCGATAAAAAGCATGGTTATCAATAAGGTAGAGAACGGGAAATTCGTCTATGTCACAACGATAACTCCAATGCCGAGGCTTCCATAAACGAGGCGGCGTATCGGGTGATTGTTTCCGGGCAGGATTATCTGTTTGTCAGGCACGGGCAGGCGCCGGCGGGTGTAATCAGTACTGCATCTGGACCCCGATTTCCATGACTTTGGCCGGCGGAATGTTCAAGTAGGACGACCCGCTTAGCGAGTTTCGAAGCATGAACATAAACAGAAACCTCCGCCACCTTGGCATAGTCCTTTTGCGGTCGCGCACCAGGCTTATCCGCCCCACATAATAGGTGACCTCATCCAGGTTGATGTTCAGGCCCCCGGCCTTGAGCATGGACATTATCTGCGGAATGTCCGGCGCCTCCATGAAGCCGTAGTGTGCGGTAACCTTATAGACACCGTAACCCATCGCGGCGATCTCGATCCGCTTGTGCTCCTCCATTTCAGGAACATCGGCGGTGAGCACGGACAGGATCACCAGTTTCTCATACAGGGCGCCCGTCTGGTTGACGTAGTGGAGAAGCATGGGCGGCACTTCCCTGTGGAAAGTGGAGAGAAACACGCCCGTGCCGGGCAGACGTATCAGTTTTTCACTCGCCACCTTTTCCATGAACTTTTCTTTGGGAACGGTCATGGTCATCACCTTTAAAGCCAGTCTCTTCCAGCCATCCCACCAGGCGATCATTACGATCATGATCAGCAGGGCGATGCACAGAGGGACCCAGCCTCCATTGGTAAATTTTCGCAGGCAGGAACTGAAGTAGGTAATGTCCAGGACACAGAACAGGAGGCAGAGCGGCAGGGCCTTCATGACGCTCCATTCCCATATCCACCTTGAAATGAAATAAAAAATCACCGAAGTGATCAACATGGTTCCGGTGACCGCTATGCCGTAGGCGTCGGCCAGGTTCTCGGACTGCCTGAAGTAGAGAGTAAGGACGATGGCCGTCGCCGCCATAAGGATGTTTACATCGGGGAGGTACACTTGCCCTTCGGCCATGCCCGACGTGTGAACGACCCGCATGCGCGGCAGAAAGCCAAGTTGAATAGCCTGCCTGGTCAGCGAAAAGACCCCGGAGATAATAGCCTGGGAGGCGATGATCGCGGCGACTGTGGCCAGCAGGACCATCGGATAGAGAAGAGCGCGGGGGACGAGGCCAAAGAACGGCTCCTCGGCATTGCTCGAGTCGAGCAGGATCAACGCCCCCTGGCCAAAGTAGTTCAAAAGAAGCGCTGGAAGAGCCACGAGGTACCAGGAAATACGGAGGGCTCTGGCTCCGAAGTGTCCCATGTCGGCGTAGAGGGCCTCGGCCCCCGTTACACACAGCACTACGGCCCCGAGCAAAAAGAAGCCTCGCAACCCGTTGTCTAAAAAGAACCTGAGGCCATGAACCGGGTTGACCGCTTCCAGTATGTAGGGCATCCGGGAGATGGATGTTGCCCCGAGCATGGCGACCACCGCAAACCACAAGATCATTACCGGACCAAAGAACTTTCCGAGCCGGTCCGTACCCCGGCTTTGCGCCCAGAAAAGCAGGCACAGTATGCAGCAGGTCAGGGGGATTACCACCGGCCTGGCGCTGCTGGTAGCGATCTCCAGCCCCTCGAGTGCGGACAGGACGGAGATTACCGGGGTAATGAGGCCGTCTCCGTAGAGCAGCGCGGAGCCGAACAGCCCGAGCAGGATCAGCCCCCTGCCCAGGCCTGCCCCCATTTTCTTGTGGAGCAGCGCCAGCATGGCGAAGACCCCTCCCTCGCCGTTGTCATTGGCCTGGAGTACGAAAAGCGCATACTTTATACTGACCACCAGCACGACGGACCAGAAAATCAGTGAAACCAGCCCCAGGACGTTTTGCGGCGTGGGGGAAACCGATGAATGGCCAATAAAGCAAACTTTGAGGGTATAAAGAGGGCTGGTGCCGATATTACCGAAGACAACTCCCAGTGCGGCGACAACCAGGACCCTGGTTTTCTCTTTCACATGGCTCACGCGTCAAGACTCCTTACCTCGACCCTCGGAGGTCGGATTTGCAGACTTTTCCGACATCCGCACGGCCGGTCATTCCCGCCGTGGGGAGCCTTCCCACCACACTGGGGAAACCTCCAGGCGCATTGCCTCCACAAGGTTATCGACAGCCTGCTGGGACTCGGGCGTGGTTTGAAAACGAGGGAACTGGAGGGCGTGCTGGATCAGACTCACGGCGTTGTCAACCGTGATTGCCTTGAGATGGATGACCAGGTCGTAGAAGGTTGCATCCCAGGTATCGGCCCCATAGAGGTGAAGCGCCCACTTGCGGCGTTCCTCATCATCTCTCATTATGATTTCCCTGGCCCTGGCATCCGGGATGCCTGCGCGCTCCACCTCGTCTGCAACACGCGTTTCCAGGTCGCCCACGATTCTTACCTTGAGAACGTGGGGCACCTCTTGCAGGAAGAAGTTGCCGAAAAGGCCGTGATAGACCATGTTATCTTTTTGTGCCCGCTTGAGGAGGGCGGCGCGGATGTAGGTTACGTACTTTTCCTTCTCTCCCGTAAAGCGCTCGAGGATTTTGGGAGCATCCTCGATGGCCCGGACCAGCTTGATTTCCGGGATATTGAATTCCTGAGAAGCTTCAAGGAGAATTTCACGGGATACGCACTCGTAGCCGAGCTTTGCAGCCAGCCTTTCGGCTACCTCCCTGCCGCGGTGATACGAACCTCTTGAGATGGTGATTATCGCCATTCTTTCTCCTTTCCCGGTCTTAATATTTCTGGCCTATGGCTATCATGCGGTGATTCATGAAGCCATAGTCGCCCTGGTCCCTGTGTGGAGAGAAGTCTGTAATCGTCCTGACGCCTTCGAATCCGACCTGGCCGAGCAGTTCGGAGATCTTCCCGGGTTCATAGAAGCGGATCGAGTAAGTACGGTCGCGGATCAGGCCTCTTTTTTTGCTGAGAACCATTTCGCGGACCGATACCCTATCGGCCCCGAGTTCACGCCGGCGGCAGACCAGGATGTCTTCATCAATCTCGTGCCAGGCTTCCGGTCTGAATTTGTTCCTTACGGCCTCTGCGTCGGCGAGGTCAATCAAAATCCAACCTCCGGAGCGCAATACCCGTTTGGCCTCGATCAGAATTTTCCTGTCAGCCGAAGGCTCAGGCAGGTATCCAAGTGAATTGCCCATAATGAGCGCATGGTCGAAAATTCGCGAGGCGAGCCCCGTGCTCCGCGCATCGGCCTGTATGCAATCGATGGGGTAATTGTATTGTCTTGCCTCTGATCTGGCGCGACTGAGCAGAAATTCAGAGTAATCTACCAGGGTGCATCTACTGAAACCCCGCCGGCTGAGTTCCAGGCTGTGCCGGCCGTGACCTCCGCAGAGGTCCAGAATTCTGTGTGTCAAACGGATCGGAAGCAATTGACAGACAAGGTCCACCTCCCGCTGTGTTATCTCATCATCGCAGACCGAACGGGCATCGGTTAGAAGGTAGAACTCGTCGAACATCGTTTTCCACCACTCGGGGTCCACTTCGATCGTCATGGTGGCTCCGGACTCGCGCCGAAATCAAATAGTCCGTCTGAGGCTATGATTGCGGGACTGCCGCCCCAGGGCTGCATGCGAGCGATTTCAAGTTCTTCTTCTTCAATCTTGACGATCCCATCCAGTTCGCCTGAAAGCCACATTTTCTCCAACGTCAGGCAGTCGAGCCAGAGGGCATGAGCATAATCCTCGAGCGACCCTATCTGAAGGGCGCCGATAACCCGTGGACGGAGCGCGACCTTGATGGGCCCGAGCAGATACGTAAACCGGTGCTCCACGGCCAGCTTTTCTTGCAGACGGACAACCTCGGACAGATCGCCGTAGCTCATTGCCAGGACGGTCTCGTTGATGCGGTTCACCGCATCCCGTATGGTCATATCGGAGCCAAGAACGGCCAGCGGCTGAACTCCGCCTCCGCTGCCAACGTTTGTCGGGACTGCGCCATACCGGCCCAGGAAGCCAAAAAGCCCGCCTGGGCCCACCAGGCAGCGGAAGTCCGTCTGACAGCGATCCAGGACCACGCGCCTTCGCTCATGGTCCAATATCGGGTTGTCTTCAGCCCACAAGCCGAGCGGGACCTTTTTCTGGACGATGTAGCTTCCCTCCCGCAGAGCAAGGTCGATCGCTTCGCGGGCGTCCGGATTAACTTCACCGACGCGCACGCCTTTGCCGGAATAGCCCCTTTCAGGCTTGAGCACCAGGTCGTTCCAGTGACGATACGTCCACTCGATCAAATCTGTAATCTCTTCGCCTCCGGGCCCAACAGTGCGGCGTGGGTAGAACTGGCGCGTCCAGGGAGTTCGCGCCACGATCTCCGGGTGGAACCGGTTGCCGTTGGGGCCGCCCACGACTTCAAACATACTTTTGACATTTATCGGTTCCGTGCCTCGAGGGTTGATCACGCGTCCTTCCCGAACGGCCTGAAGAAGCGGGGTCAGGTCATGCTTGCGGTGCAGACCCAACAGTACATCGGAGTTGAAATCCACAAAAACGACCGATACGGCTTGACCTCTCCAGCAGACTCGTCCGTTTTTCAGCTCCAGTTGCCGGGGACTCGTGAGCACGCCTGTGATTCCATCGAAAGTGCCGAGGCGCCGGGCAAGGTTGATATTCTCGGTTACGTCTTCAAGGGTTTCTTCTTCAGCCACCACTGCAATCAACCCCGGATTTTTGCCTTCCCGGGCCACATGGGCCGCGAGCAGCATCTTCACGAATCCGTTGACCGGAAACAAAAGTGGATGGTCAAAATCCAGATCGACCCCTATGGGTGTAATGCTGTTTAAGGCTGACCAGACGGCCTTGCCGATGATCTGGGTGATTCGCTGATAGTCCCATCCGCCGGGGCTGCCCAGGTTCCATTCGGAATGGTAGCCCAGAAAATCTTTCATCCCGTGCTCCTTAATTTCTTTTCGATCAAGTGAAAGGGCAATTCCCCTCCTTCGAGCAACAACCTGTGAAACCTGTCATGGCCTGTTCGCCCGGCATAAGTTTCTCTGAGCTGTAAAATTTCAAAGCGGCCTAAACTATAGCAGAGTTGATAGCCCGGATTCAGCCGAAAACGATCGATCTGGCCTCTGGCCTCCTCCGGACTAAACCCGGCGGTTGTCAAAAGCCTCAACGCATCGTCCGGAAGAAGCCTTCCCGAATTCAACCCGATGTCAATCTGGCAGCGTGCGGCCCTCCAGAGCCTGCGCTTACGGTCGACCAGCCGGTCCATCGGGTGATCGGCGTACCCGTACTCGGTCAGGAGGGACTCGACATAATAAGCCCATCCTTCGTAAAAAAGAGGGGATTCAATCTGGCTGCGCACCGGATTTTCAATCATTCTCCGCGTAGAATCCAGCAGATAGTGACCTGGAAAGGTTTCATGGGCGGTTAGAAACTTATACTCCCGGTGAAAACGTTTCCTGAGAAGCTCCCCGTATTCACGGCTCCTTTGATGTTGCGCCCGTGTGGTGATGAAAAAAAGGTCCTCTTCTCTGGGGTCCTTTGTAAAGGCTGCGCTGAAGGAAGCGGAGCCGCGCACCGACTGAAGGTAAGTGGGAGTCTGACAAACCAGCGGCCGGCCCGGCGCAATGACTCCCCCGAAACCATGGGATTCGAAAAAGTATTTCAGTTTTTCCATTTCACGCTGGTATAGCGTGATGGTATCTATGGCGCTCGCCTCCTCGGGGCTGTAATCGTGATACAACTCCCTCCAGGATTTGCCGGATGCCATATCCTCCAATTCTCTCAGGTTTTCCAACCATTCTTCAACGCCAATCTGAAATACTTCGGAGAGATTCCTAACCGACCCGAACCTGTCTCGCAAAGTTGCCTCCAGACATGGAACTGCAAGTTCGCGATCCGGGACCGCGCGAAGAGAACCCAGCAATGTGCCGAAGACCCCAAGAGCGGAGTCGGTCTTTTCAAACGCAGCCGAAAGCCGCCCTGCATCCTGTGCGGTCAGGCCCTGTGCCGTTTCACGCAGATACCTGCCGCAATCGTTCAGCATGGCGAGCGCGGCATGAAGATAAGTTTCGGGCACGCGGTCGAGATTCTCGCCGGCCTGCTGCAACAGGCGCGGAATAGCGCAGAGGCGCGCCAGCGTTCTTTCTATCCTCTCCCCATGGTTGTCTGCCGGTTTGGTGAGGGCATGGTCCAACCCTATGAAAGCTATTTTCAAATATAGAAGAGGGTTGTGCTTCCATGAACGGTTTTCCTCGAGTTCGATCAGGATACCTGCGATGCTTGAATTGAGCAATTCGAGATCTGTCAGTCGCTCCAGGTCGTCCTCGCCTGCGGCCGGCAAATTGAATTTTCTCTGAAACTCCCTGAGACTGAAAATGCATTCTTCGATAAAGACGGGACCGAGGCTTTCCATGCGGTCGTAATAGCGGCTCGCGGCCACAGCGCGGGGAAGAAAATGGAATTCGTCGCTTGCGCACATTACGGGAAAGGATTCTGCCAGGTAGTCAAAATAGCTTTGAACCAGTTTCTCCTGAAATTCCGGCATTGAAATGCTCCATTTTTCCGTAAAGCTGCTTTCTGTAATTTATGGTGCCAAAATCAAATGCCAACGCTTGCGCTCCTTGAGCGATTATGGCCTTACGGGATAAAAAATCGTTGAATTGATGGCAATTCTCACTATCGATCGCTATAATATTTGCTTCATGCTCATCGCAGAAGTCAAATGGCAAAGGCAAGGTTCTTAGTTTTGCCTTTTTATTTTTTTACTTTTGCCGTTGCCGACGCCGGACTGCTGCCGGCAGCAAACGTAAATATCATCGAGGCGGGATTCATCTCTCCCGTTTCAATTACGAAAAGGGTCCAATGAAGAAAACACTTATTGCGCTTATGCTGGTCCTCTTTGCTGCCCCTGTTGCTCTTTTCGCCGGGGACACCCTTAAAGATGTAAAAGAGCTTCCAATCGTGAAAAATCTTTTCCCTCCGGAGATTGAAGTGATCGAGGCAAGAGATATCGGCAGTCTCTATGAGCTTGTGACCAACGAGCCTTCGGGAGGAAAACACATATACTACGTGACCAAAGACGGAGCGTATCTGATTGCGGGGGGCAACCTCATCACCAGGGATAAAGTGAATCTAACACAGAAGCGACTCGAAGAAGTAAACCGTGTCGATATCTCCAAGCTCCCCTTGAAGGATGCCGTTCAGATCAAAAGGGGAA
Source organism: uncultured delta proteobacterium (assembly GCA_963805125.1). Lineage (GTDB taxonomy): Bacteria > Desulfobacterota > Syntrophobacteria > Syntrophobacterales > Syntrophobacteraceae > SbD1. Next base: position 99,094 of record CAWDTD010000010.1, read on the forward strand.
ACGGAGCCAAAAAGCTCGTCATGTTCTACGATATCGACTGCCCGTATTGCAGAAAGGCCTACGACTGGCTCAAGGGCCAGACCAACTACACCCTCTACATATTTTTCTTCCCCCTGGACATGCATCCCAAATCTCCCGAGAAAACCGTGCGGATTTTATGCGGCAAGGATAGCGAAGCCGCAATCGAACGTGCTCAGTCGGACCAGGAGATAGGTTGTCAAAAATGCGAGGCGGGCGAAAAAATGCTTGCCAGGCACCAAGCCATTGGAAAGGAAATCGGAGTGGAAGGAACACCTCTTTTCCTGACGGATACCGGCGTCAGAATATCTGGCCTTCAGATTCCCGCACTGGCAAACTATTTGAATCATTAGCGTGCGTTGCCTGATTTCAGGAGGGACCGCAGGACCCGCATGTTCTCTTTATCTTCCTTGAGGTCCTTTCCTTTTGGGGTCTCGAGGACCATAGGGTGATCGCGGAACATCGGGTCGTTTAGAAGGAGCCTGAATCCGTTCAATCCGATTTTGCCCTTTCCGATGTGTTCATGCCTGTCGACGCGGGAGCCGAGTTCACGCTTCGAATCATTTATATGAAAGAACCTTAGCCGGTCGATCCCGATCTGCTCGTCAAATTTTGACATTGTAAGACCGTAGGCCTCCTCGTCCCGCATGTCGTATCCGGCTGCAAATCCGTGAGAAGTATCGTAGCATACCCCCATTGTCTTGCCAAATCGGGAGTTTCGCAAAATGAAACCCATTTGCTCGAAGCTCGATCCAAGGCTCGATCCCTGTCCGGCTGTATTTTCGATAAGTACGCAGACCGACTCGACCCCCGAAGTTTCAATTGCGCGGTCCAGGTTTTCTACAAAACGAGCCAGACCAGCCTCGGCGCCCTCACCGGCGTGCGCGCCCGGATGCATTACAAGGTATGGTATCCCGAGGTCCGCACAGCGCTTCAGCTCTTCAGCAAAAGCGGCGATCGACATGGAGAGGACCGGTTCCTCGCTCGAGGCGAGATTGATGAGGTAAATATCATGGGCTGCAACCGCAGGCCGCCCGCTTGCCTGCCACCTTGATTTGAACAGCTCGATTTGCCTGGCGCCGAGTTTGCCCGGACTCCACCGCCTGTGGTTGGTGGTGAAGATTTGAAGGGCGTTGCCCTCTATTTCCGCGAGGCGGTCGAACGCACGGTGAATTCCGCCCGCAATCGACATGTGAGCGCCAAGACAGGGCACCGTGAATCTCCCTTTTCGAATGGCAATCCCGCCTTGCTGGGCGGGTGCCGGTTAACCCCCGGTTTGCGTTTCGGCTGCTTTTGAATTATTCTTCCTCGGAAAAAATAAGAACTGCTTCGAGGTTAATTCACCTGCTCACGGGAGAAAAAAATGATCGAGCGCTACACCAGGCCCGAAATGGGCCGCATTTGGACCCTTGAGAATAAATACCGAAAATGGCTCGATATCGAGCTCGCGGTTTGTGAAGTGCTCTTCGAAAGAGGGGAAATCCCTGCTGAAGACTTTAGGACTATAAAGGAAAAGGCCGATTTCGACGCTGCCAGAATCGAGCAAATCGAGCGTGAGACTCAGCACGATGTTATCGCATTCCTTACGAGCGTGGCTGAATTCGTCGGTCCTTCGGCCCGTTTCATCCACGAGGGCCTTACGTCGTCGGATGTTTTGGACACTGCTTTCGGACTTCTCCTCACGGAAGCATCCGGCATCCTTCTGCAAGATATCGAGAAGCTCCTTTCGGTCCTGAAGGGAAGGGCCCTGGAGTTCAAGAACACGGTGCAGATCGGACGCTCTCACAATGTGCACGCCGAACCGATCACGTTCGGGCTGAAGCTCGCGGTTTGGTATTCGGAAATGGAGCGCAACCGGCGCCGTTTGGTGCAGGCCCGGGAAAGCATTCGAGTGGGGAAGATATCCGGCGCGGTCGGCACGTTCGCAAATATCGCCCCGGAAATCGAGCAATCCGTTTGCGCACGTCTTGGACTGGAGCCCGCTTCCGTCAGCACGCAGATCATCCAGCGAGATCGGCACGCGCAGTTTTTCTCTACACTTGCCATAATCGGATGTTCAATCGAAAAGATTGCAACCCAGATTCGCCTGCTCCAGCACACCGAGATCAGGGAGGTCGAAGAGTACTTTGCGCCCAGTCAGAAGGGGTCCTCCGCGATGCCCCACAAACGCAATCCGATTTCCTCCGAGAACCTCTCCGGTCTGGCGCGCCTGCTTCGCGGCAACGCCATGGCCGCAATGGAAAATGTTGCGCTCTGGCACGAACGCGATATCAGCCATTCGTCGGTCGAGCGCGTTATAGGTCCGGATTCCACAATTCTTCTGGACTACATGCTGGCGCGCCTCACGCGCGTTGTCGAGCGGCTTGTGGTGTTTGCAGGCAATATGAAACGCAACATGTCAATTTCCGGAAACCTTTTCTTTTCCCAGCAGGTGATGCTTTCCCTGATTCAGAAGGGGATAACCAGAGAAGAAGCATACCGGATAGTCCAGCAGAACGCGATGGAGGTCTGGGGCAAGGACGGCAATCTCAAGGATCAACTCAAGGGCGATGAGCGGGTGACCGGCAGGCTCACTGAAAAGGAGATCGATTCCATATTCGATATGAAGTATCACCTCAAAAATGTGGATGTAATATTCGATCGGGTCTTTCGCGATGAACCCTAAACCCGAACTCATCGCCCCGGCCGGTAATGTCGAATCATTCTTTGCCGCTGTTCAAAGCGGCGCTGACGCGGTCTATCTCGGTCTGAAAAAGTTCAGCGCCAGGGCGACGGCATCCAACTTTAGCATCGAGGAACTTGCCAGGCTCATGCCGTTTGCGCATAAACGGGGCGTTCACATCTACATCGCCTTGAACAGCCAGATCGTATCGAGCCAGGTTCCCGAACTGATTGACACCCTTATTTCTCTTGCATCTCTCGAACCGGACGGCCTGATAGTTCAGGACGCAGGGATTTTTCATCTTGTCCGCCGCTGGTTCCCCGCTCTTGCACTTCACGCCAGCACGCTTACAGCCGTTCATAATACGGCCGGTGTAAGAGCTCTTCAGGCAATGGGCGCCCGCCGGGTGGTGCTCGCCCGCGAACTGAGCCTGGGGGAGATCGAAAAAATATGCAATGACACGGAAGCAGAACTGGAAATCTTCATTCACGGCGCGCTCTGTTATTCCTACTCCGGACTGTGTTTGGCGAGCAGCTTCCGCGGGGGGCGAAGCGGCCTTCGCGGACAATGCGTTCAGCCCTGCCGTCTGAAATTCCGTCAGGGAAACAAGGAAGGATTCTTCCTTTCGTGTAACGATTTGTGCGCGCTGCCGCTGATCCCGAGACTCAAGCGGCTGCGAATCGCCGGGTTCAAAATAGAAGGCCGAATGAAGCCTGCGGCCTGGGTTGCCGACGTCGTAAGGGCCTACCGCCGGGTTCTGGACGCCGAATCAGCAGACGAAGAGCAGCAAGCTTTGAGTAATGCAAAAGAATTGCTCGCGCGGGCCCCTTCAAGGCGCCTGAGCTCCGGGCATCTGGATGAGACCGGCGCCGGTAAAATTCTCACGCCGCACCGGTCGGGCTCAAGCGGCGCCTGGTCGGCCACGGTCAAGTCCGTTCTCGGAAATCGCGTTCTGATCGACTTGCGCTCTCCGATTGCAAAAGGCGACCGGCTTCGCCCGGAATCCTCCGCCGGCAGAGAGGAAGAGGCCTTTACGGTATCGCAACTATTTGACGGCTCGGGGAAAAGCATTCTTTCGGCGCAAGCCGGCGCGCAGGTATACCTTGCCTGCTCGAAACCCCCTGGTTCAGGGGACAGGCTTTTCAAAGTGGGAAGGAAATCGGAACCGGCCGCCGCAATATGGAAAACTATTAAAGCGGAAGTCCCGCAGGGTCTCGGCTCAAAGCTTAGATTCCCCCACAGGCAAAAAATTCTTGACGATCTCGAACATGCCGATGCGCAAACAAAGCGAGATGAAACCCTCATCGTCAAAGTGGACTCGGGAAACGACCTGGCGCAGGCATTGCGTTCTTCCGCTGCAACGGTCCTTATCAGCGCAACCAGGAACAACCTGGAGCGTATAGCCAAACAGAGGTTTTCGCCTTCCCGGCTGAAGAAACTCGGCTTCTCGCTGCCCCCGGTTATCTCTGAAAGGGACATCGAATATTTCAGGGCCGCCCTCGCGTGGTTTATCGACAAGGGTTTTGTGCTGTGGGAAATCAACAACTGGGGACATTTCGATCTGATCGGGACGGGCAGGGGAGTGCGCCTCGTTGCGGGATCGAGGCTCAACCTCCGAAACGGCGCTGCGTTCGCCCAGGCCGTTGAACTGGGATGCAGGCGGATCGTTGTTTCCCTCGAAACCACGAAGGAAGAACTCAGGGAGATTGCGCAGAAAAGATTCAGCGCCGCACTGGTTATCACGGTTTATTGCCGGCCGCCGCTTTTCACATCGCGCCTGATTCCAACCCTCCGCAAGGACCGGCCGTTTCTGAGCGCCCGAAATGAGGTCTACCATCTAGTAACGAAGGCCGGCCGCGCGGAAATCTACGCCGACCGGCCCGTAAGCTGGCTGGAACAGCTTCCTGCTCTTAGATCTTTGGGCTTCAGCAATTTTCTTGTCGATGTCAGCGCAGGTCCCGGAAAGCGGCCTCATTTCACCGAAGCTTTACGCTGGTTTGCCGCTTCCCGGTCCCCGACCGGCTACTCCCTCTTCAACTTCGAGCGAAAGCCGTAGCGGATGTCGTATCTCAGATATCGGATGTCCGATATCCGATACCCGCCTTCTCATGCAGCCTTGGGTTGACGGCTCTGGAGCATTTTCAAACATGCTTCGATAAACGCCGGAATGTCGGATGGCTGTCTGCTGGTAACCAGGTTGCCGTCCACTACCACCTCTTTGTCGATGAATTTGGCGCCCGCGTATTTCATGTCCTCAGTGAGCGATTTCCATGCGGTGGCCTGACGGCCTTCGAGTTTCCTGGCCGATATCAGAAGCTGAGGTCCATGGCAAATGGCAAAAACCGGTTTGCCGCTCTCCATGAACTCCCTGACGAACCGCACGGGCCCCTCGTGCGCCCTGAGATTGTCCGGGGAGTATCCTCCCGGTATCAACAAGGCGTCGAATTCCCGTGGATTGGCGTCATTTACCGCAAAATCTATCTGAACAGGGGTATTCTGTTTTTTGCCCGTTACCGTGTCGCCCTTCTTCAACCCAAGGTGCACGAACCGATACCCGGCCTTATTAAAGGCTTCAACAGGCTGGGTATATTCGGAATCTTCGAAATCCTTTCCGATCAATACTGCAATCTTTGCCATATCTTTTCCTCCTGAATCAAAGAACTTTACATAAAGATTTGCATCCCGGATAAATTTACAAGACGCACCGCCGACAACCCATCAGCCCCCACGTTTTTAAACGCTTTTAATACTTTCTTGAACGCAACTTCGTATAAGTGGCCTTTGGCGCCGTGAAAAACTAATTGATGAGCCTTCTGCGCATTACCAGCAGGGCGACCGGGAAAAGCAGGGCAAACATAATCACAATGTAGACGATACTCCACACGAGGTCAGAGCGCAGTTCGCCCAGGCAAACTGCGCGGCAGAGCTTAACGAGGTGGGTCAGTGGAAGCGCCAGGGAAAGCTTTTGAGCCCATAGGGGAAGGGCCGAAATCGGGAAAAAGGTCCCGCTGAAAAGAAACATCGGGGTTATGAAAAGAAAAATCGGAAGATTGAACATGTCGATAGTGGACACAAGACCGGTAAAAATCATCCCGATTGTTCCGAAAACCAGCCCGCCCAGGAAGGAGAGGGGCAGTATGAGCAGGCCGTGGGGAAAATAGACCAGTCCGAAAGAGCTTACCACCGCCAGCATTATAGCGGTTGCGATAACCGATTTGGTGGCGCCCCAGAAAATTTCACCGGCGATGATATCTTCCAGGGAAAGCGGCGTGGCCATCATGGCGTCAAAAGTCTTCTGGAAGTACATGCGCACGAATGAAGCGTAAGTATTTTCGAAAAAGGAATTGTACATAATTGTGATCGCAAGCAGTGCAGGGGCGATGAAAACGATGTAGGAAAGCTCTTGTCCGTTATGATGTACCTGCCCGACAAGGGTGCTCAGCCCCACTCCGAAGGCTGCAAGGTATAGAAGAGGCTCCAGGAGAGGTACGAGAAAGTTTACAAGCCAGATTTTGCGATACACCACCATATTACGGCTCCAGACGCGGATAAAGCGCCAGGAGATATTCGTAATTCGAAGCGCGCCGATCATTCGCGAAGCTCCCTTCCCGTCAGCCTCAGGAAAACGTCTTCAAGGGTCGCCATCCTCTTTATGCAGGTTTCCCCGCAAAATTTGTCCCCTATTACCTCGAAGAGTCTATCGGCCTCCCTGCCATAGATAATCATCCGGTGGTTCAGTGCATCATGCAGGAAATCGTGAGCGTTTACGAACTCCTTCACATCGCGCCCGGGGTTTACGATTTCAACCACGTGATCACCGGCATGGGAACGAATCAGATCGGCAGGTTTTCCTTCAACGAGAATGTTGCCGTGATCCATGATTATCAGCCTCTTGCACAGCCTCGAGGCCTCCTCCATGTAGTGGGTGGTAAGAAGAATCGAAAGCCCGTTTGCCTGAAGCAGCTCCAATCGCTCCCAAACCTGGTGTCTTGCCTGTGGATCAAGTCCGGTGGTGGGTTCATCGAGGATGAGCAGTTGAGGATTGTTGATGAGGGATCGAGCAAGCACCAGCCTGCGCATCATTCCCCCTGACAGGGTGGTCACCTTGTCATGTTTCCGGGTCTCGAGCGCGATAAACTTCAGAAGCTGAAGCGCCCGATCGCGAGCCTCCTTTCGCGGAATATTGAAATAGCACGCAAATACCTCCAGGTTCTGGAGTACGGAAAGGTCGGGATCGAGGTTGTTTTCCTGCTGGCATATGCCGATTTTCGACTTTATCTGCCGCCACCTGGTGTTTATGTCCAGGCCGAAGACCTCCAGACTGCCGGAAGTCATTGGGGAAAATCCGTATACCATGCGTATGGTTGAAGTCTTGCCGGCGCCGTTGGGGCCCAGCAAACCCAAGCACTCGCCGGGAACCAGACCAAACGATATACCGTCAACGGCCATGAAGCTGCCGAATTGTTTTCGCAAGTCCTTTGCCCGGATTATGTACCGCTTTTTTTCAGCCATTTGCAAAAATCAGCCGGACAGCCCGCCCCTTATGCGTCCCAAACGTCCTGTGCGTCCCATATGACTTATACCCTCGGCCGGCTCCCGCTCCCGGATCCGGGGCGCCTCACCGTTTGCACACAATAAGGTGTTAGCCCCCTAAGCTCAAGTCTTTTGTCTCAGGTGCCCGCCTAAATCGAGCAATCCGTCATTAGACGAAAAAATTCCGCGAGAGATGGATTCAACCTGGGGAATTTAGAGATTTTGGGAAGCGAAATCAGACTGAATTTGCTTTGCAGACCGCAAGTTTGCGACTCATGGCAGGCGCCGGAAGAGATATCTGAAGAATTGAGGATTGGGATTTGGTCCCTGCGGTCCCTCAATTCCCCGGTCACCACCCGTGGCTCTTATCCTTCGTCTGCACGGTAAGAGAATCTTTCCTCGATGGTCCAGTCATCGACGTCAATGTACCTGAAGACCCCGGGTCCGTCCGGAAGAATGACCCGGCTGATGCCGGCGTTTATGATTACCCGCTTGCAGAGCAGGCAGGGAATGACCTCAGTTACCAACTTGCCCGATTCCACTTCAAGGCCCACCAGGTAAAGGTCGGAGCCAACCATATCGAGCCGGGAGGCATGGATTATGGCGTTCATCTCGGCGTGAACCGCCCGGCAAAGCTCATAGTTTTGCCCGGCTGGAATGTTTTTTTCCTGGCGAACGCAATACCCCAGGTCGATACAGTTGGAAGTTTGTCGCGGGGCGCCATTATAGCCCGTGCTGATTATCTGATCGTTTTTGACGATCACAGCGCCGAACCTGCGCCTCAAACAGGTGCTCCGCATTGCCACGGCACTGGCGATATCCACGTAATATTGGCTCTTCGTCGGTCTTTTCACTTTTGCCTCATGAGTTGGTCTTTATCCGAAACGAGCGGGTTCTTAGCCGTTCTTCCGTTCATTGCTCACTGCTCACTCTATTTAGACCACCAACGACGAAAAATTCAATCCGAAAATGACAAAGCAACTTTGTCTTGACATTGCGCAGATCATCATATAAACGGATATTTATGTATTTTCGCGAACCTGCGTAACCGCCTGTGCAGATATAGGAGCGAGTTGTTGGTTTTTCTGTTTACCGTTGACTGCTCGCTGCATTAAGGTGGTGGATCCGTATCTATGAATGCAAAGGCAATGTGAAATGGCTGAAAAAGAAACATACGACGTTATCATCATCGGTGGGGGACCTGCGGGTCTTACGGCGGGAATTTACGCCAGGCGGGCTGCTCTGAACGCTGTGCTTATCGAGAAGGGCGTCCCGGGCGGTCAGGTGGCTATCACAAAAGGAGTGGAAAACTACCCGGGATTTATCGACATAAGCGGATTTGACCTTTCGGACAAACTTTTTCAGCACGCCAGGTGGTATGGCCTCGAGATAGTGCGGCAGGAGGTTGTGGCGATAGAGCCGGGAATCGATTTCCACTCGGTTCGCCTCGAAAACGGGGAGGTCCTCGATGCTCACAGCATCATCATGGCTGCGGGAGGCAACGCGCGGAGGCTGAACGTTGCGGGCGAGATCGATAACTTTGGCAGGGGAGTTTCCTACTGCGCCACCTGCGATGGGTTTTTCTTTCGCGACAAAATCGTTTGTGTGGTTGGCGGCGGTGATACCGCCCTCGAGGATGCGCTTTATCTGGCAAAGATAACGAAGCGAGTTTACCTGATCCATCGGCGTGATGAGTTTCGGGGCAGCAGGATTTTACAGCAGCGCATTCTGTCGGAACCGGGGATTGAACCCATTCTGAATACGGTTGTCACCGAGATTAAGGCCGGTGAGCAGGGTGTGCGGGCGGTCGTTTTGAAAAACACCAGGACAGGCGAACAGAGAGATCTCGAGGTCGATGGTTGCTTTATTTTTGTGGGTTTTTCGCCAAACAGCGCGTTGGCGCCCATAGGCGTAAAGACGAGCGCCACCGGTTACGTGCTGACTGACGAGAAATGCGAGACGAATATTCCCGGGATCTTTGCCGCCGGAGACCTGAGGCAAAATTACGCAAAGCAGATAGTCATTGCGGCTTCTGAAGGCTGTATTGCCGCATTGGCTGCGGCTCGTTACGTGGAAACCAGAAAGGCGGCAGGAAAGCATGCGGCCGTTCCGGCCTGAACCGGCCGGCGGCGGCCGATGACGCAGGGTGGTTGCAATGCGGGAGATGATTGGAACAAAGACGGGTAGGGTCGAGACCCCAGCCAGCCAGCCCGCTCGCTCCCGGGGCCGTGCCCGGGATGAACCGGGGCGGGAAAAGCCGGTATCGGACACCGAACATTTCCAGCCGGTAGCCTTTTTAGCCCGCAGTCTTTCGGACGAAAACCGGCTGCGGATTCTTCGGTTCATCAGCGGCGGGAAGAGGTCGGTTACCAGTATCGTTGAGGAGCTGAACCTTTCACAGCCTCTTGTGTCCCATCACTTGAGGGAGCTCAAACGGTCTCTTCTGGTCAAAATCGAGCGCAACGGGCCGTTTATTTACTACGAACTGAGCGATCCGAGAATTTTAGAGATAATCGAATCTCTGAGCACCGTCGCAGGGGATTTGCTCTCAGCAAGAAAAATCTTTTAGCTCTCCATCCGGAAACTGAAGAGTTGAATCATGCGCCCGGAAAAGAAGCCTGGAGCCGCAATCAAGGCGGCTTTTCTCATTGCCTTTATAGTAGCGGCCGTCGTGCTCGTGCGGTTCACGCCTGTAAGAGAGTATCTCAGGGCCGAAAGGTTGGCTCTTCTGCTCGAAACCGCCGGGCTTTGGGCGCCTGCGGCATACGTGCTGATATATGTCGCGGGAGTCTGCCTTTTCGTACCCGGCACACTTCTTACCGCCCTTGGCGCCGCCATATTCGGCCCATACCTGGGCTTTGTTTACGTATGGCTTGGGGCCATGATCGGATCGAGCCTTGCCTTCTTTATCGGTCGCTATTTCGGAAGAGATTTTGCCGCCTCGCTCATTGGCGACAGGCTAAAAAAATACGATGACGCCGTCGAGAAAAATGGCTTTGCAACCGTACTCTACCTGCGCCTCGTCTATTTTCCGTTTACGCCCATGAACTTCGGAATGGGCCTCACTAAAGTGCGTTTCACTGATTACTTTGCCGGAACGGCCCTGGGCATCATCGTTGGGACCTTCATCTTCACGTTCTTCATCGGAACGGTAAAGCAGGTTTGGGCAAGCGGCCGGTGGGAAGAACTTCTGTCCTGGAAGATTTTCGTTTCTATTGGCCTTTTTGTGTTTTCGTTCTTCATCCCGAAAATTGTCGAGAAGATAAAGTTGTCAGGTGGGATGAAAGCCGGTTAGACGGTCATGGGAACCTCACCGGGGACTGCTCGATAACATCGGCCCGCTACCCTGCCTGTCAAATGTGGTGGCCGGAATGATAGTTTTCGATTTTGCTGTATCGGCATTAAGGGGAACTTCACACGGAGAAGAGGATAATGAAACACATCAATTACAAGGACGTGGAAGGCGAGAAAGTGGAGGAGGCTGGAGCGCATGGTGTCACGATTCGCACCGTGATCGGACAGCCGGACGGAGCGCCCAATTTCAACATGCGCGTAATAAGCTTCGAGGCGGATGGCGCCTCTCCCGCTCACAGCCACCCCTGGGAACACGAAGTATTTATCCTGAAGGGAAAGGGCTCGGTGGAGGTGGACGGCAAGGCGGTTCCTCTCAAGCCGGGGGACGTGGTGTTCATTCCTGCCAATGTAAAACATTGTTTCCAGAGCGATGGAGACATGGAGATGCTCTGAATGATTCCGAGGCAGTAACGGTATCTGGATGATGCCGGTCGAAAATTCAATCGTGGGAGTGCATGTCGTCTGCACATGCGAGCATCCCGAACTTATCGTTATGACGAGGATGTGAGAGTAACCATACAGGAACCGGAAGGGCCGATTAAGCGGCGAAAGACTGCTTCTAATTCCATCCGTGCACACGAGATGCACAGGAAACACCAGACAGGACATTGTGAAAAGTTGATGTTTTGTAACTTGTGTACATATATGCGGTATGAATCGCCCCCAAAAGGCTTGACTTTTGCTTCCAAATGTGCAATAGTTGCACTATGATGTTTGACGGGTTTGTATGCCGATATTGCAACGCTTTGGTTCCGTCAGCGTGGGATGTACGCCGACGATCACCGCCCGCCGCACTTCCATATTGTCGCGTCAGACTTCCATGTGCTGGTGCGGATTTCGGACTTGACGGTGATTGCTGGAGAAGCCCGCCAAACTCAGATTGCCGAGGCTCTGGCATGGGCGCAAGCCCATCAAGAGACGCCGGCTCTTAAATGGGCTGAACTCAACGAAAGGGGCTGACCATGCCCAAGAAAACTTTACCGCGTATCCTTGCCGTGACAACGGACAAGAAGCCTTTGACCTTGCGCATCCGTTGGGACAAGGGCGAAGAAAGCCGCGTGGATGTTTCCGGTTTGGTTGAGACGTTCCGCGTTTATAAGCCGTTGCGCGATTCGCCGGAATTGTTTGGACGCGTACGGGTTGGCGAGCATGGCACGGACATTGTTTGGTCTGATGAAATAGACATGGCCGCCGACACCCTTTGGCGGCTTGCGCAAGAACAGGCGGGCATTACCATGTCGCCGGACGCTTTCAAACATTGGCGCGAACGCAAAGCCTATACGCTCGACACGGCGGCGCATGCGCTTGGGTTAAGCCGTCGCATGGTGGCCTACTATGAACAGGGCGCGAAGCCTATTCCGCGCGTCGTTGCGCTTGCTACGCGAGCGCTCGACTCCGAGACTGTTGACCGCCCGTGATACACGCCTGCGCCAGAGTTTCCACTTACCGCCAAAGCCTTTCGAACCTCGCCGGATTTGTCGCCGTGTAAATGACGGTGTGCCGGATGTCGCGGTGTCCTAGATAGTCCTGAATTAACCGCGTGTCCGCGCCCTGATCCGCAAGAGCGAAGCCGCAAGCGTGGCGGAGCTGGTGCGGGTGGGCTGCCAGTTTCAGCCTGGCCAACTGGCCATATTTACGGATCGTCATCCATGCCGTGCGCCGGTTAAGGGGCTGGCGCTTCTGGCTCACAAAAAACGCCCTGCAGGGCCGTTTAATGCTGGCCCGCTCGTTGAGCCACGCCTTGATGACGCGCAGTTCGTCGGCGCGCAGCGGGTGCGTGGTGGATAGCCCCTTTTTAAGCCGCGCCACATGCAGTACTCGGCTTTCGATGTCCACCCGGTCAAGCTGCAAAGCGCAAGCCTCCGAAACGCGTAAGGCATGGCGAAACATCAAAAGCAGCAAGCACCGGTCGCGGCCTCGTGGCGCCTTCCTTTCGTGGCGCTCAAGAGCTTGTCTACCTCCACAGTGGCAAGGTGTTTCCGGTCGTTCACGAATTAGCCGTCCGTTTACAAGTGGGGTTGATCCTGTGGACGCTGCACGCGCTTAACCTGTATCTTGTCCCCTCGCTGTCTAGCTTGGGCAAGATCATAATCGAGCTGCATTTTGAGCCAAGTTTCCGGACTGCTGCCGAAGGCTTTAGAAAGCCGGATCGCCATTTCCGGCGAAATCCCGCTTTTGCCATTAACAAGATTGTTGAGCGCTTGTCGTGTTACACCAAGCGCCTTAGCTCCCTCGGTTACAGTCAAACCTAAAGGCTCAAGGCAATCGTAGCGAACAGTCTCGCCCGGGTGCGGGGGGTTTTTCATCGTCATCATGTCTTTGTCCTCCGCTAGTGGTAGTCGATCAAGTCAACATCGGTGGCGTCGCGGTTCTCGAACCTGAAGATAATCCGCCAATTCGCCCTTACTGTGACGCTCCAAAATCCGGCCAAGTCCCATTTAAGGGGGTGAAGCTAAAAGCCTGGGATGTCCATATTCTCCGGTCGTGAGGCGCTTTTCAATTGCGCCAGAATACGACGCACCTTTTCAACATGCTCGGCGTTGATGCCCCTTCGGTCATCATCTTCATAAAGTCTCTCAAGGCCGCGATGTCGAAATCGTTCTATCATGCGTTGATCGTAAATCGACAATTGTCACTTGTCAAACTTTTTTTCGCCCTTGTGACTCTGTCCGGTTATGGGAGAAAATATGCCGTTCGCAATCGTACTGGCCGGGGGCCGATTGATAGACAGGCAGAATCTGCGACTTTGGGCCAGTCCCTAGACTCTGAGCTGAGTGCCCTTCATTCAATGCTCTTGATGCGGAGCGTTTAAGGCCAAAGCCAGATGCCTGTTTAGGTGCGTGCTGAAGTGTAATTCGTCCAGGCGCCCGGCATGCTCTTGATTGCGCAGCTACCTTTAAAGAAGGTTTTGAGGGTCGGTCGATGGGTGATGGCACCGGGGGCAAGGAAAGACGATCTAGATCTTGATAATCACTCGTGCATCATTTTTGTGGAAGACTTCTCCGGCAAATGTGCGGGGTCGGGCAAGAGCTAGAGGGGGGTGGGGCATGGGTCAGGCCGGGGGGTACAGCGGTCAGGAAAGCAGGGATCAAGCCGGAAGGTAGCGGACTTTAATTTTCAGGCGGAAACCGGGACGATGTTCACTATGGATTGACCTGAGAAAATGGATTGTTGACCCATTCCGGGGCTTCCCACTGTCGAAATCGAGCAGGCCGGTATCTGGGGAACCCGAATTTCCCGGCCTACGATTCCAGCGGTGAAAGACGGCTTCAAATTCCATTGGTGCACGCAATATGCACGCAAATGGGAGGGCAGGACATTGCGAAAAGTTGACGTTTTGTAACTTGGCGGAAGCGCATGGGAATCGAACCCACCTGGGAACGCCTTCACGCCCCCACACCGGATTTGAAGTCCGGGAGCCCCACCAGTGAGCTTGGCGCTTCCAAGGTGTGGAATATATACCGCTGCAGCGAGCTTGGCAATCTCCCTTTTCGCCCGGACAGCCCGCACAAGTCGAGGGTCGAACTTCAGCACAGGTTTGGCGGGGCGGGTTGCCCCACCACCACGCAACACTCGGTTTGCGGCTGCCGGCACACTTGGCCGGGGGGACTTGCTTACCCGCTGGGTTCCAATGAGAAATTTCAGAGATATTCTCACCTCCTCCCAATCTCCCAGGCTTGGCCTGGCGCACCTGGATTCCGGCTCCAAGGCGCCGCCGGAATGACGAACAGTGGCACAACATCATGGCCTAAATTCAACAGCATTGCCCGGGTACGCCGCCTTATACCAAGTTGCGCTCAAAGAGGTAAAACCTCCATTCACAAAATCCCCCCTGCCCCCCTTTAGAAAAGGGGGGTTCCAATCGCCAATTCTTACCCGTATGGGCGCAACTTGGTATTACGGGTAGACGGGCAGGCTGTCAAAGTCTTGCAGTCAAAACGAATTTAAACAATTACGAACCGGGGAATATAGACTTAAAATCCCTCAATCCCTAAATCCCAAAACCCATGGATTCCGGCTCAAAAGCGCCGCCGGAATGACGAGTCTCAATTTCTCAATTCCAGACACGGATGCGGCTGATTGAAACGTACGGACAATCCCTCAATCCCTAAATTCCTCAATCCCTCAATCCCTCAATCCCTAAATCCCCCAATTCCTAAATCCCTCAATTCCTAAATCCTCAGTCTTAGACCTCCACCAACTCGTATTGTCTGGAGCCGATCCCGAGTTCCGAGGCGTAGATCAACTGCCGCTCCCAGTCGATATGCGGGTAGACGGCCCTGATCTTGTCGGCGCACGGCTTCTCGATTCCCTTGAGACATGAGGATTCAAGATGAGGTTGGCTGTTTACAAGGTCCGCGCACGCCTGGTCTATCGCAACGGGGTCCGTTGAAGCGGTGATGCCGATATCGCCGACAATCGGAGCATCGGAAAAGGGGTAGCAGTCGCAGGCGGGGGAAATCTGGGTAAGAAAGTTGATGAAAAGCGAGCGCTTTGCCTTTCCCTTGAGCGCCCCGGCTGTGTATTCGACCATCTTTTCCATGAACTTTGGAAGGCCTTCTTGCCAGTTAATCGAGAGCGCTCCCTGCGGGCAGGCGTGAATGCAGCGCGCGCAACCCGCGCAAAGTTCCTGGTCGATCCGCATGATTTTAGTGACCGAGCTTTTCGGGGCCGGGACATCCGGGGGTCTTTCGACCAGGGCTATGGCCCCCTGGGCGCATTGTTCGAGGCAAACCCCGCAACCTATGCACTTTTCGGAAATTACTTCCGGGGCAACCTCCGAATGTTGGGCCATTTTGCCTCTGCGCGAGGCCGTCCCCATTCCGACGTTTTTGATTGCGCCCCCGAAGCCCGAGGCTTCATGCAGTTTGAAATGGGCAAGCGAGACCAGAGATTCCGCGCGAACTATCGCCGAGCCGATCGACACTTCCTTGAAGTGCTTAAGGTTAACCTCGACGATCACTTCGTCGCGTCCGTCGATGCCGTCGGCAATGATAAGGGGGGCGCCCACAACCGGATAGGCAAAGCCGTTGAGGACGGCCGTATTCAAGTGGTCCACGGCATTGCCGCGCGAGCCGGGATAAAGCGTCCCGGAGTCGGTGACAAACGGCCTTGCGCCTGCTTCGACAATCGCATCCACCACGGGGCGAACCAGCAGGGGCCGGATAAAGGCCGTGTTGCCTCGCTCACCGAAGTGAATCTTGATCGCGGTAAGCCCCCTTTCCCTGACGATTTTTTGCAACCCGGCGGCCTCCGCCAGGCGCTTGATTTTCGTCAGCAGGCTGTTATCGAATCCTGCACGCAAACTGGTAAAATAGACCAAGCTGGCCATCACACACCTCTTGTCTGATTGACGAATTATGGAATTGAGGAATTGAAGAGTTGAGGAACCGATTGATTAATCCCTGAATCCCTTAAATCCACAAATCTCATTCCGCCGCCTCACCCCACGACGGGCGAGAGCAAAACGGCGATGATCCCCGCAAGGAAAATTCCATCGAATGTCCCGGCCCCGCCGATCGATGCCACTGGAGCACGCAGGTATCTCAATTTATCCATGTGAAGAATGTCCGCTCCGATCAGCGTCCCCAATGTTCCCGCGAAGTAGGCCGTTGGAGCGGCGAAACGATAGTCGAAGATCATCGCGGCAACTGCCGCGGCAATGGGCGGAATCAGCCACGGAACAGCGATTCCCATACCGGCGATCGGACGCGCGTTGCGATAAACGATATAGGTGACTGCGGCAAGAGCGACCAACATCCGGATCGGATGAGGCGAGTTGACGAAAAGATAGAGCGATAGAACAGCAGGAACTACGGCCCCTCCGACGTTTATCGCAAGCACCATTTCATTTGGACGGCCGGAACGCGGAGGGCGGAAACGCATTCCGAAAAAAGAGACCGTGTCCCAATCGTCGGTATCGACCTCAAGCGGGATTCTGCGAATGGGAATGTTGATCATGCTGCCGACAATGCACAGGAACAGGAGCGTAAAAAGGTACTCGGGGGGAATTCCGATTTTGGCAAACGCCCATGAAAACAGGCCGAATTGGATCAGCCCGAAAGCCACGAGCAGCAGAAACACGCATATGAAAACAAAGAAAATCAGGAAAGGCGGAAAAAACATGAAACCATCCCCCAGTCTGCTCGCTCCTCACGCTTGACTGCTCACTCCATATGTGCCGGGCGCAATAAAGGGCCCGAATTCGTCCTTGAGGTCATGCAGTTTTTGCAAGGTCGATCTCCATATCTGGAAGTACTCTTCGGGGCAATTGGGCGCAGTGCGTTTGTAGAAGCGGATGGCGCGCGAGATTTTGGCTGCCCATGCATCGATCCGGAACTTGAAGAGTTCCTGGTAGAGTTCCCTGGAGAAGTCCTCACCAAAGATTTCCCGGAATAAAGATTTGAGATCCTCGTATTTCGGAATGAATCCAAGCGGGGTCCGGTAAGCGTCAACTTCATTGTGGATGCGCTGCTCGGCCCAGTGCAGCCAGACCTTCTTGGCGAGTTTGTGAGTGAGAAAATCTCCTTTTTCATCTCTTAAAAAGTAATTGACGGCATAGATTCGCGGGACTTGCTTAATGCCTTCGACAAATCGAATATTGTTCCTGATATAGGCGCCCATCGGGTAGCTGATGAAATCCAGGTTCGCCATCGGTTGAGGAGCGAGCACACCCTCTTGTCCGATAGTGGCCGAGGTTGTCTCGGATTCCAGCGTACATGCTTTGAGGATAATCCCGCTTTTCCAGTCCGCAGATTCTTCTATGGGGACCGAAGTGTCGCTGTCCCTGCCCCCATAGATTATGCCCCGCACCAGCACCCCATTCCTGTCGTTGAAGGCCGGGTCGATGTTTTCGAGGTATCCAAGCCTTAGCGAATAGCGGGCGTTGCTGTGCGCAAAAGGAATTGGATTGTCTTCGCCGTCCGTTTTCTCGTCGAACCACTCTCCGGAAAAATTCCTGCCGCGTCTGGGATGATCCACCCCCATGCCCAACCAGTAAGGTTCGTTGTCCGGACCCGTGAGGACGTTTGAAAAGATGATTTCGAGCCCCTCGGTCTGAAGGGTCTTGAAAATGAGGGGGTCATCCAGCGCGTTGACGTCCTTTATGATCCCGAATATGCCGTTTTCGACGTTAACCGCCCTAAACTCGCCATCTATGTTGCGGAAATAGGCAATGTCGTCCCCGATTATCTTTTCACCCGGCAGCATCGCTGTGGCGGTCTTTCCGCAGGCTGAGGGAAAAGCGCCGCAAAAGTTGGTCGAACGCCCTTTTTTCTCATTCTGGACAGACATGACGAACATATGCTCGCACAGCCAGCCTTCGGTTCCGGCGAGCTTGATGGCCAGGCGCATGGCGTGCTTTTTCAGACCCACGCTGTTTCCCGCATACTGATTATTAGCCGAAAGAACTATGAAGTCCTCCATGTCCTGGTAGATCCGCCGCTTGTCGAGGTCTATGCTGTTGCCTCTTTCGTCGAGACGACCCGCGCTGTGCACGAACCGGAAAAACCTGTCCCTGGGCTCCATACGGCGGAAGTGCTCATATCCCCTTCGATAGAGCAGGTCTTCGGAATGAGCGACATAGAAGGAATCGGTCATCTGGACGCATGCTATTGAAAAGGGACTGAGCGTGGGGCCTTCGCAGCTAAGTTTTATGATCGCCTGCTTGCCTTTCATGATACCCCTGAGAATGTCCCGAACTTCGGCCAGACCCTCCTCCCTCTCCTTGGCGAGCAGGGCGCCCATCAGCGGAACGAGTTCCTTTCTGACAAGGTTCTTTGTGGCGCCGGGCGCCCGGCCCTGGTCGTGAAAACCATCGTAATGGATTGTGTGGCCCTTTTTTGCCAGGTGGCTTTCCTCTTTGAGTTTCAGCGAATTTTTCCGGATATATTCCCCATCCCTGTCGCTGTCGTCGCACATGTAGACGGAATCGGGTTCGCAAAGCTCGGTATACTCGCCTGCGAACGCAAAGAGTGCAGGGTTGTCGAGTTCGATGAGTTTCCGGTAACTCCCGGCAGACATTTTCTGTCGTAGAAGCGGCGCGTAGCGGTTATTGTCAAGCTCTGACATGCTCAATATCCTTTCGGCTTACACTTAACGTCCATCCGCCCCCCCATTGCCGGGAGCCGAGCCTGCTCACCTTGGCCGGGCGGGCTCGGGGGCTGAATTTTCCAAATATAAGTTCGCATGGCATTTAATGCTCTACCCGCAGATGCTCAAAACCGCATCCAACAGAGTCGCAAAATACGGCTTCCCGGAGATGCAACCATCTGCTTGCGAAGCATCGCCGCTGCGGCAGATCCGAATACCCGGGCACCCCGCGTTTTCGGCCGCCTTCATATCCGACTCATTATCTCCAATGAAAAACGTCTGGCCAGGATCGATGCCGGCAAATCGGCAAGCGGTAAGTATCATAGATGGAGCGGGTTTGCGGCACTCGCATTTTTCGTCCGGACGGTGAGGACAGTAAAAGGCGGCCAGAATGCTCCCACCGTATTGTTCAACCTGCCGAATGACTCCTTCATGAGTTTCCCAGAAATCGTCCCAGTGGATCAGGCCCCGATTGATCCCGGACTGGTTGCTGATCAAAATGACCCCTGTGTCTTTGCGGCTGAGAAACTTCAGCGCTTCGAGAGCGTCCTGATAAAGGCAGACTTCTTCAAGGCTCTTTACATAATCGGGCCGGTTTACATTCAATACGCCGTCCCGGTCCAAAAGGATATACCGGCTGTTTTTCGGTCGGGCAAAACCAAGCCATGCAAGCATTCTTACCGGTCTGTCCAGTAATTCGCTTTTAATTCCTCAATTCTTCAATTCCTCAATTCCTGAAAAAAGGTGTATATTATAAATAAGCCGGACTTGAAAGTGGAAAGCGATCATGACTTTCGACATGCGTTACTTTTAACATGGGACTATGCTGCAGACAACCGACCTCGAAAAACTGCAAGATACACTCGGGTATCGATTCCAGAACAAAGACCTGCTTTTCCGCGCGCTGGTGCATCGTTCCTTTGCATACGAAAATCAAGACATTGCGGCCGATAACGAAACGTTCGAATTCCTCGGCGACTCGGTCCTTGGATTGGCGATCAGCCACCTGTTGCTCGAGCTTTTCCCCGACTATGATGAGGGAGGCTTATCCCGGCTACGCTCCTCTATTGTGAACGAGCGAGAGCTGGCGCAAATCGCATCCAGTGTCAATCTGGGGGATTTTCTTCTCCTGGGCAAAGGCGAGGAACTCTCGGGGGGACGCCAGAAGCCTTCGCTTTTGGCCAATGGACTCGAAGCGCTGCTCGCCGCCGTCTACCTTGACGGCGGCCTGGATTCGGCGATCGGACTGGTTCGAAAGATATTTCACGGCTATCTGGAACACAGGGAAGAGGACCATTTGCTGAGAACTCTGGATAAAGACTACAAGACCCAACTCCAGGAGATCACGCAGGCGAAGCTCAAGCTCACCCCCATCTACCTCCTGGAAGCCGAAGAAGGACCCGACCACGATAAGACTTTTTTCATGAGCGTTGCAATCGGGGACCGGGTGCTGGCGCAGGGTTTTGGCAAGAGCAAGAAGGAAGCGCAGCAGGAAGCCGCACGAAAGGCCATCACCCGAATCGAAAAAGACTCTGGACTGCTTCACTTGGATGTCTCCTGAAAAAACGATCTATCCCATTTTCCTGCCCCATGCAGGATGTCCGTTTCAATGCGTCTACTGCAATCAGCGGGCGGTTGTCTCTCACGATCATCGGGAAAGCGATATTGTCGAGTTTACACAGTCCTGCTTGAGAGCCTACTCGAACCGCATTCGCAGTTCGGGCCGCTCCGGCGAGATCGCCTTCTTTGGCGGCACCTTCAGCGCATTGCCCCCGGCGTTAATCAAGTCTATCCTTGCCGCTGTCTCTGTTGCTGTAGAGGAAGGGATTTTTACGGGAATTCGTTTTTCAACCCGCCCGGATTGCCTTGACGACCGGGTTGTGGACCTGCTTTCAAAATACCCGATCCGCACGGTTGAACTCGGCGTTCAGAGTCTGTCGGACTCCGTGCTGCAAAAGAGCCGAAGGGGTTATTGCGCGGGATCGGTCCATGATGCAGCAAAACGGGTCAGAGATGCAGGATGGAGGCTCTGCATTCAACTCATGGCGGGTCTGCCCGGCGAGAATCAGGGGCTGTTTATCGACTCCGTGCGCAAGGCGATCGAGATCGGGCCCGAATTCCTCCGCATCTATCCGACCCTGGTCCTCAAAGGGACCGCTCTGGCTGACTTATTTAGAAAAGGCTTCTACGCTCCTTTGAGTCTCGATGAAGCTGTAGCCTGGCTTGCACCCGCCTATGACCTGGCGATCGGGGCGGGCATAACTGTAATCAGAATGGGCCTGCAACCCGACCCTGCCCTGGAGAAACCCGGAGTGATTCTGGCCGGACCTTACCACCCGGCCTTCGGCTGCCTCGTAAAATGCCGCTGGTGGCGCGACCGCGTAGACCGGCATCTTGCCTCATTGCCTGAATGCTTAGGGGGCGACATAATTTTGCTGGTCTCCCCAAATCAGGTGAGCGACGTTATTGGACACCGAAGGTCAAATCTGCTGCACTGGAAAGCCCGATGGGGCATAAGCGCAAAGGTTGACGGAGATGTGGGCCTGGCAGGGATTGAAATGATTGTCGAAAGACATTAAGGAAGCGAGTTCAGGAGGCATCAGGTGGCGCAAACTGTAGAAAAAAAAGAGTTCAAATCCGGCTACATTGCTATCGTTGGGGCACCGAACACCGGGAAGTCAACTCTGCTAAATCAACTGCTCAAGCAAAAAATTTCCATAACAGCTCCCAAGCCCCAGACGACCAGGAACCGAATTCTCGGAATACTTACCTCAGAGACTTACCAGATCGTCTTCGTGGATACCCCTGGAATACATAAAGCGAGGGATGAGTTCAACCGCGCTTTGGTGGAAGCGGCGCTTTCCACGCTGAGCGAAAGCGACGCGGTAGTGTTCGTGGTAGAGCCGGGGGCAGGCGGGCCGACAAATGAATACATCCTGGACAACCTTCGCCGGATTCATACGCCCGTAATACTCGTGATAAACAAGATCGATACGCTAAGAAATAAAGGCGAATTGCTGCCTTTTATCCAGGGTTGCCGGGAACGGTTCGATTTCAAGGCCATAATTCCAATTTGCGCCCTCAAAGGGCAGGGAACAGCGGAGATCCTGGCGGAGGTCCTCGCGCTCCTACCGGAAGGGCCGCAATATTACCCCGGAGATTACCTCACAGATCAGCCTGAGCGCTTTTTCGCAGCAGAGCTGATCCGGGAGAAGATTTTTCACCTCCTTCACCAGGAGATTCCATACGCGGTCGCCGTCATTATCGAAAAATTCAG
Organism: uncultured delta proteobacterium; assembly: GCA_963805125.1. Classification (GTDB taxonomy): domain Bacteria; phylum Desulfobacterota; class Syntrophobacteria; order Syntrophobacterales; family Syntrophobacteraceae; genus SbD1. Next base: position 121,029 of record CAWDTD010000010.1, read on the forward strand.
CGAAATGCCCGAAAAGAACCTCATAGAGATAGAGGCCACGATCAATGTGGAGCGTGAATCCCAGAAGGCCATCATAATAGGGAAGGGGGGGCAGATGCTCAAGGAGATCGGAAAACAGGCCCGCATGGAAATAGAGACCCTCCTGGGATGCCGCATATATCTGGGTCTTTTTGTGCGCGTTCAGAAAAACTGGAGAAATGACCCGAGAGCCCTGCGTGAATTCGGATACCCCCGGGGCCGCTGAACTCAGTATTACATACTAAAATAACTCTTTTCGGGATGTATTATCACTCGTCTGTTGGGTTCCCTGCCGATGCTCTGCGATCTCAGCCCGCTTTGTTCGGCCAGCTTATGCTGCAGCCTGCGCACACGGGAGTTGCGGGGCGAGAGCTCAACGGGGCGGCCGTGTTCGCGAATGGCTTCAACGGCCGCCCGGGCCTCTGAGATCCCCGCCGTCTCATCTTCGCTTACCTCATGTTCGGGCTCGGACGGGAAAAGGGAGCGCAGGAAATTCTCCATCTGGGTCGTTGTGTTGCTCTTGAGAACATATCTTGGCGTTCCTCGCGCTTCGGCTTCCCGAATATTTCCCGGCTGCCGCTTTTCCTGGGATTTCAGGGTGAGTATGAGGTCGGCCCTGTCGATGTCGGAAGCAATTACCGCCGGTACCCGGAGTTTGTCGATTACGCTTTCGAGCCTTATTCGACTCACTCCATAGGAGAATATCCTGATATTTCTCCGCCTCTGCTGTGGCCTGCGCGCCAGTTTGAGAACCGGTCTGACGGACGCGGTGGCAGCATCTCTCCTTTCGGCTGCCAATTTGTGCACTTGGGTCATTTCAGGCCGGCTGACCACCACCCGACCCCCTTCCATCCTGGCCCGGATTTCGGGCGACAGGGGAATCCCTCTCAAAAACAGGTCCACCACCTCGGCCACATTATCGTAGACAGCCAATTTGTCGCGCTCCTGGATTTCGATCATCACGTTGAAAGTCGGTGGCGCTTTGCGCTCGAGCACTGTCTTTTGAGTTCTGCGTCTTCGGGCCTCTTCATCGGAGAGGGTAACAGCCTGGATGCCGCCAACCAGGTCCATCAGGGTGGGATTTTGAAGAAGATTTTCCAGGGTCCTGCCATGGGCGGTAGCGATGAGTTGTACGCCTCGTTCGGCAATGGTGCTGGCAGCGGTTGCTTCAGCCTCCGTACCGATTTCGTCTATTACGATGACCTCCGGCATGTGATTTTCGACGGCCTCGATCATAACCGCATGCTGCTTGTACGGTGAGGGTACCTGCATACGGCGCGCGCGGCCGATCCCGGGGTGCGGAATATCTCCGTCTCCGCCGATTTCGTTTGAGGTATCTACAATGACCACCCTCTTGCCCAGATCGTCCGCCAAAACACGGGCCGCCTCCCTCAGAAGTGTAGTCTTCCCCACGCCGGGCGGACCCAGCAGCAGCAGAGATTTGCCTCCTTCAACCACATCCCGGACGATGTCCACGGTACCGAAGACCGCCCTCCCTACCCGGCACGTAATGCCGATGATCGACCCGGTCCTGCTCCTCATCGCCGATATCCTGTGCAGGGTACGCTCGATTCCCGCCCGGTTGTCTTCGGAAAATTTCCCGATATGGGAAACCACATAGGCTATATCGTCGCGTGTAACCTGTTCGTTCGACAGATACTCCATCATATTGTCGAACCGGGCCTCCGGGTTTCTGCCCAGATCGAGCACTATTTCAAGAAGAGAAGATAAGTCCTGCCTGGACTCGACCCTTTCGCGAATGTGCGGAGGGAGCACCTCTGTCAGCAATTGGAGATCGTCAGTAGAACTTGCAGCGTAATTCAATTTATTTTCTCCGTAGTAACTCATGTCCCTATCGACCCTGCAGTGATTCACCACCCTCGACTACCAAAACTCCCGAGCCTTCCATGCTGTCCTTTTTGAGGCTGAGCAGCGCCTGGTTCGCTTGGCGCAGAGGGAAAATCCGCACTCGGGGCCGGATGGGGATTTCAGCGGCAATCCGGAGAAGTTCCATGCCGTCCTGGCGAGTATTTGCCGTTACGCTGCGGATGTTTTTTTCATGGAAAAGGTGATTTTCGTAATCCATCTGAGGCACCGGGGACATATAGATGCCGGCAAGGGCCAAAGTACCGCCTTTCCTTAAATGCTCGAGAGCCTTGGGGACCAGCTCCCCGGCCGGCGCAAAAATGATCGCGCTGTCCGTCGGGGCCGGCATCTTCTCAGGTTCTTCCCCCACCCATTCTGCGCCAAGACTTGCCGCCAGCTCCCTATGTTTCTTCCCCCGCGTGCACACGTAAACCCTGCAGCCCATATGCAGAGCGATCTGAATCACGATATGGGCCGAGGAGCCGAACCCATATATCGCCAGGCTTTCCCCGGCACGGAGTCCGCTGCGCTTCAGACTGCGGTATCCAATAATGCCTGCGCACAGCAGGGGAGGGGCCTCCTGATCGGAAAATACATCGGGGATCGGATATGCGAATTGTTCATTTACAACAGCCAACTCCGCGTACCCCCCGGGCTCGTGATAGCCGGTAAACCGGGCGTTTTCGCACAGGTTCTCCTGAGCGCTCCGGCAGTAGACGCATTCTCCGCACGTATGGCGCAGCCATGCTATGCCGATTCTTTGGCCGATCTCAAATCTCTTCGATCCTGCCCCGAGCCGATCGACTGTCCCTACGATCTGATGTCCCGGGATAACCGGATGTCCCGGGAACGGCAGCTCACATTCGACAACGTGAAGGTCCGTACGGCAGACGCCGCAGGTCCTGACCCTGACCCTCACTTCTCCCGGGCCGGGCCAAGGGTCGGGCAGATCCCTCCACTTGAGAGGGGCTGATTCAGCAGGCGCGCATTGTTCGAGCACCATCGCTTTCATGGTTTCCCCCTTTTGTAAAGAAAACTATTGCCGGTTGATTTGTTTCCACAAATTCTTCATAATGGCCAAACCAGAGGAACGCAAGGGAGCTGAATTGTCCAACAGGAACAATACCAAAAGAGCGCGGCCCCACAAAGTGCCGTTTTTTATCCGGCTGGCGGCATGGGGGACCGCAGTCCTGCTTTCTCTGGCGTTGTCGGCGATTATCGCGCTGCACCTGCCTTCGATCCAGAATGAAATAATACTCAGGAGTGTCACGTGGATACAGGCCGCCACGAACTTCAGGGTACAAATCCGCTCCTATCAGTGGTGGCCTTTTTCAGGCATATATTTAACCGATGTGAAGATCGAGTCAGAAGGAAAGCAAATCCTCGACTGCAACAAGGTTCGCCTCGATTACAAGTTGTCAATAGAGCGGCCTTACATAATCGTTAAGGAAGTCTACCTGGAAAAACCCCTTCTACAACTTGAAAGAAGCGCAGAGGGCAAATGGCTGGTTCCGGCCACGCTCGGATCAAAAGGGCACAGGAACGGCGGCCCGGCCGGCGATGAGCCGACCGAACCATCAGGGACTCCTGTTCAACTTCCCAGAATTCAGATCGTTTCGGGCACTATTGAAGCCAGGCAGCAGGGCAATACCATTTTCTCCATTAAAGATATTTCCTGCGCCATTCATCTCAGAACAGTAGAGGGAGCGGAAGGCCCTAAAATTGAGATGGATTTCGAAAATCTTCCTGCCCGGGCGCAAAGCAGCAAATGCGGAACATGGAGCGTCGAAGGTTCCGGAGTGTTCGATGGACTGGAGTTACAGGTCCAAAATATGCTTCTCTCCGGCCATGATAACTGCCGGGTGCTGGTAGAGGGACAATGGGACGTTGGAAATCTCGATAATGGCAAAGCAAATCTGATCATCACCAACTTTTCAGCCGATGCCCTCCCGTTGCTTCAGCCCTGCCCCGGTGGACTTTTGGCCTTTTCCGGAAGCATAGCCGTGAGGCGTTCCCAAGGGGTGAGCTGGTCTATAGATTGAGCTTCGATAAGAGTCAGGCCGCAACCGGCAAGGAAACAGACATAGTTGGAATTGGCAGGGATGTAACTCCCGACCTCCATCTCGTCTACGGAAGAGAAATAAAGGGAACAGAGGGCAACGAAGTCCAGGTAGAGTACAGAGTAAATAAAGCTGTGTCACTCAAAACTCAGGTTGTGCGGAGCAAAGTGGGCTTGACAATTTCCGGGGGCATGATTTCGGTAGGCAATGATTGGGATAAGGAGTCTTCTAATGAAAATGGGTGAGATACGCGCAATCGCCAAAAGTTTGGGAATAAATTCTTTCGGGAAGAGCAAGACTGAGCTGATAAAGGAGATTCAGCGCAAAGAGGGCAATTTCGATTGCTATGGAAGCGCCACGAACGATTGTGACCAGCTCGACTGCCTTTTCCGCTCATCCTGCCTTCCTGATAAACCCTAAAAAAGGGAAGGGCGGGTTTGAGTTTGGGGACCTATGATATGCCTGATAAAGGCAATGCCGTTTTTTTGCAGATCCAGAACAGCAAGAAACCGGACCAGATAATCAGCGTTATCATGAGCGATTCGGATGCTCATTTCGAGACTCGGGGCCTGAAGGGGCTTTTCGACCTGGACGAGATATGGATAGAACGGAACGAATTCCTCGTGTCAATGGAAGAATATGCAATGTTGCTGTCCTTTCTGCTCGAAACCATGTCGGCAGCACAGGACTTTAATCTTCCTTACAGCTACATGGAGGATTTCGAATATAAAGGCCGGCGATATTCGCTCATCAGGCAAAACGGCCACAGGGTCCTCAGGAAGAAAGACTAGCGGGCATAATATTATAAATTCAAGTACAAGAGGCCGCCGTCCCTGTGTTACCGACTATCCGGCATTTTCTTCTTTCCCTGACAAGACTTTGCTTCGCACTGCTATCGGTGATTTTCTTCCTTTTTTGCAAGATTTCATTTGCGGATTGCCGTTTTCTCAGCAATCTCAGCCTCCACTTCCGCTCCCTCAGGGGGCGAATCCTTATCCACACGTCCCCGGGTCCCGTTCTTATTCCAGTTCTCCCTCAAGTGGGGCGAATCCTCTGCGAACCGTATTTTCCACTATGTTTCGCGCGATCATGAAGTGCAGAAGATAGTCCGGACCCCCTGCCTTGGACCCAAGACCTGACATTTTAGACCCGCCGAACGGATGGCGTCCTACAATGGCGCCGGTGCATCCCCTGTTTATATAGAGATTCCCGGTCCTGAAACTCTCGCGCGCCTTGCGGATATTTGCGGGGCTTCTGGAAAGCACTCCGCCGGTCAAGGCGTATTGCGTCCCGTTTGCCACGCGAAGTGCTTCATCAAAATCCTTCACTTTTATTACCGCAAGCACAGGCCCGAAAATTTCCTCCTGGGCCAGCCTGCTTTCAGGGTCCACCCCGGTGAAAATGCACAGCGGGACGAAATAGCCGTTGTCGGTAGGGTCGAGACCCCGGCCAGCCAGCCCGCCCGGCTCTCCCCGGGTCTTGGCCGCAATTTTTGGTTTACGTTCAAACAGCGGGTATCCCTCGTTTTTCCCGATCTCGATGTAGCTCAGCACCTTATCTCGCGCGGCCGGCTCTATGACGGCCCCCATGAAGTTTTGCGGCAATTCTACAGGCCCAATGTTGATACTCCGGGCCGCCTCTTGCAGCCTTTCCATAAACCGGTCATAGATTCCCTCCTCTACTATCAGCCGGGAGCACGCCGAGCATTTCTGCCCCTGGTATCCGAAAGCTGACTGAAGGACATACACGACGGCCTCGTCCAAATCCGCGTCCGAATCGACGATAATGGCATTCTTGCCCCCCATCTCAAGAATGACATTTTTCACGAACGAAGATCGCGCCGTGCTTTCATGAGCCCTTGCAATAATATGGAGGCCCACGTCCTTGCTGCCTGTAAACGCGATGAGGGCTACATCGGGATGTCCTGTCAGGGCGTCTCCTATTGTGCCGCCGGGTCCTGGAACAAAATTGAAAACCCCCTCAGGCAACCCGGCCTCCTCGAAAATGCAGTTCAGCATATATCCCGTGACCGGTGACTGCGATGCGGGTTTATAGACCACGGTATTGCCGGTAACTACGGCGGCCGAACTCATGCCGGTCGAAATAGCCATCGGAAAGTTCCAGGGAGCGATAACCACCGCCACTCCCCGCGGTTCGTACAGCAGGTGGCTCGTCTCACCGGGCGCCTGTCCCATCGCGCGAGGTCTGCTGTACCGGAGCATCTCCCGGCCGTAGTACTCAAGGTAATCGATTGCTTCGCAAACGTCCGCATCGGATTCGTTCCACGATTTTCCAACCTCGAAGACCTGAAGCGCCGCGAGTTCGTAGCGCTTGAGCCGGGCCGAAGCCGCCGCTTTGAAAAGATAATCGGCCCTTCTTTCCACCGGGGTGTCCCGCCATGCCGGGAAGGCGGACTTTGCGGCCGCAATTGCCAATTCAGCTTCTTCGATGCCTGCCGAAGAGATAATTCCCACTGTTTCATCGGCGCGGTTAGGGTTCAAAGACGCAAACCGGGAAGCGGTTTGAATCTTGTTGCCGCCAATTTGCAGCGGGACCTGTATCGGGAACCCGTCGCGCACCCTTTTCAAGGCATCGGCAAATCGGACGCGATGCTCGCGGCGTGACCAATCGAAAACGGGTTCGATCCTGAACGGGCCGATTCCGGCATCTTCGGCCGTTTTTTGCGGCTCTCCACGCGCTTCTGTAAGGCCAAGACCCCAGTCCGCCCGCCCAGCCCCGTGCTCCCTGGGCTTTGCCCGCGATGGATCGCCCCCGGTCTCAACGCCCCGCAAGGCAGGGTTTCTCAACAGGTCGGCCTTCGACAGCTTCTCGGAAAAGGCCTGCCTCAGAAAGGATTGATTCGCCGTGTTCTCGAGCAGCCTTCTGACCAGATAGGAGATACCCTGCAGCATCTCTCCAACGGGGCAATAAACCCGAACGTGCAGACCCGCCTTGCGAAGAGCGCTTCGAACAGGCTCACCCATGCCGTAGAGGACCTGAAATTCGATATGCTCGTCGGATGCGCCCATTTCCCTGGCCGCCTCGGCAACCGCCGATATCGACCGAATGTTGTGGGAGGCGCATGCGAGTCTTATGCGGCCCCTGTTCTCGAGAATGATCCGGGCGAGCCGCTCGAAATTGGCGTCCGTTTCTGATTTGTGGGTAAATACCGGCACAGACCAGTTCTTTTGCTTCGCAACGATAACCTCCTGGTCCCAATAGGCGCCCTTCACAAGGCGCACGGTAAAATGGAAGTCACCCTGATACGCCCAGCGAATCATCCGCTCCAGGTCCTCTTCGCTTTCACGCAAATACGCCTGAATCACTATCCCGGTATGCGGGTACCTGCTGAATTCGGGCTCTTCCATAATGCTTCGATAAAGAGCAAGCGTGAGGTCTTTTATCCCATGGTGCTCCATGTCCAGATTAACGAAAGCCTCGGCCTCCATGGCCCTGCGCAGAATAGGGCGTAATCGCTCCTTTGATTTTTCGATGGAGTGCTCGAAAGCGCAGGCGTTCATCTGTGAGTACATGGCGGACGTCTTCACAGAAACATTCACTCTGGGAGAATGACCCCAATCGAGGTTTCCCCCAACCCCGCCAAGCGGACGCCATTTGCGCTGGACGACCTGCAGAAAGTCAAACAACTGGATATAGCGCCACCCGTGAGCCTCGGCTTCTTTTTCGGATACCACCGCTTCGCCCAGAAGATCTATCGAGAACGCCAACCCCGAGGAGCGCAGCTTTTCAAGCACGTGGAGGCTGTCCCCCGGCGAAGTCCCCGCAATGAACTGCCGGGCTACTCTTCCGATGTTTCTTCCGATCCCCCCGGCGATAATCCTGGAAGTCATCCATGATGGGGCTACGTATTTGATTCCCCAATTCACTGCGGACGGGAAGTTGAGCGCGGGATCGGAGAAATACTGCTCAATGTGACTGATTACAGCATCAGGGTCTCTAAGGCTGGGAAACACATCGATGAAACGGAACATCTGCACTTTAAAGGCCTCATTGTGCATACACCACCTGAAGAGCTTGCCTACCCAGTATTCCCTGCTAAAGACCGATCCAGCACCTCCCTCCATCAAATCGTAGAGGCGATATCCCGTTTCACGAATCCTGCTCTCGATATCGGAACTCAATTTCAAAATCCCTCACTTCCTAAATTCCTCAATCCCAAAATCCCTCAATCCCTCAATTCCTCAAATATCTCTTTTATGCCTCTCTTTTCGTCCCTCTTTTTTCCACCCTTCTTTTAGGTCCCTTTTTACCCCCTTTGCAGATGATTTCCCTGCGCCAAGCGATGCTTCAAGATGATGAGGCTGAACGATGAATGAGCCGGGGGTGCTAAAAGGGGAGGGCCCGGGCTCCGGCTTGCGCGCAGGTGCAGCGAGTCTATCCGCCACGTCCTGCCGGACCTTTGGAAACAGAATGAATTCGACCGGGACGGATTCGATGAGGTACAAATGCGGCCCTGCAACAAGCAACGAGAGGCCGCTTTCACAAGCTTCCCGGGCGAGTATTTCGATAAGGATCGGGGCTTGTTCATTCCTTCTTGCAATCCGCAACGCAAGTTCCCGCTCGGCGCAAAGCGCTACGAATCGGCGACGGGTGGTTCTTAGACCATTATTTTGGGTATGGACCAAATTTTTGGGTTTCAAGCCGAAATAAAGCCTTTTTGGTACATCAGAGACAGGCGGATAGACCGGCATGTCAAATTCGGGACGAAGGCGCAACAAGTTTCCGTCAAGTGCGAACGGAAGCTCCATTCCCAGCAAACTGAGCTCGCGGATGGTGGATTCACGCACAAAGCGCAAGCAGAGATCTTCCTGCAGGGCCCAGTAGACTTCCTTCCAGGGCATGGTGCCGTCGGGGTCCCAGAAAAGCCCATGTTCGCCGGGCGAGCGTCTGGTAATGTAGTCGAGGGTTTTGGCGAGCGTTTTGTGTTGGTGCTTCAGCATGTTTTCGGGCTCTGAGTTGCTGAGTGTGATTTTTTCATTATAAGATGTCCCGGGAATAGTTCAATCGTGAAAGGGCGGTTTGCGCCGGCAAGCAGGTCCCACACGCCCCGGAGCCTGCCGGCGCCATCTCTTTGAGCCTCAAACAGTGCGAGCGCCTTGGATTCTGGAGTTAGTTTACATAATATATATTATCAGACATAACGCGCGCCCATATCCTTTTTCCCTTGACTTCAAACCGCCTTTCCGCTAACTCTAAAGGCCTTGCACGCGGGAATAACTCAGTGGTAGAGTGCAACCTTGCCAAGGTTGAAGTCGCGGGTTCAAATCCCGTTTCCCGCTCCATGCTAATTCAGGGTGGTTCCGAAACCACCCTTTTTTTGTGGACTTCCAACCGCTTCTGCATATATTTCATATTATGAATCACACCGCACTCGCCCGGCAAATTCACGCTCTCAAGAGAAAAGCCTGGAAAACCCAGCTTGATGAATTCTATTGCTGCTTCACCTCCAAGGATTCCGTCCTGGTTTCAATCGACCCCGACCCGGACGCCATCGCGTCGGCCCTTGCCGTCAAAAGGCTCCTCTGGCGTAAAGTCGCATCGACTTCGATTGGAATCATCAGGCCGATAAGAAGATTGAACAACCTCACAATGGTCAGACTCCTGCGCATTCCGCTGATTCCTTTGAATGCGCCCGATACTCACAAGTCGGACAAGATGGTCTTAGTTGACGGCCAGCCAAATCATAATGATTTTTTCAGCAAGATTAACTATACGGTGGTGATCGATCATCACCCGCAAAATGTCACAGTGAACGCCCGCTTCTGTGACGTGCGTCCGGAGTACGGGTCCACCTCCACGATAATGTCCCAGTATCTCAGGGCCGCCAGGATCAAACCGTCCCAAGCCCTTGCCGCCGCTCTTCTTTATGGCATAAAAACCGATACCCGCAACTTTGAACGCCACACGTTAGTCGAAGACATCGAGGCTTTCAGGTACCTTTTCGAATACGCCGACCACAATATTTTAAGAAAAATCGAGATTTCAGACCTCTCGCTCAGTGACACAAAATTCTTCCATAAAGCTTTCGCAAGAAAACATGTGGTAAAGGACCGGATTTTCGCGTATCTTGACAAGGTTTCCTCCTCGGACATCTTGGTCGAGGTCGCCGAATTCATGCTCAAGATTCATGACATCTCCTGGAGCATTGTGTCCGGTATCCATCATGATAACCTCGTCGTAGTCATTCGAAACGATGGATATCGAAAGGACGCAGGCAAGCTGATAAGGCGAGCGTTCGGCTCACTGGGATGCGCAGGCGGACATCACTCAATGGCCCGCGCGGAGATTCCGCTTCATCGCCTGGCTGAGGCCATTGGGACTTTATCATCCACTTCGATCGAACGTTTTGTTCAGCGTAGCCTCTCCCCTTTTAGGAAGTATAAGCGAATCACGTGCAACCCCCTGACTTAAATAATAATATCGCCTATGAGGCGAAGATCGACCAGGGTCCGCGCCCGCTTAAGATTGTGGATATCTTTACGGATGGCGCTTGCGCAGGCAACCCTGGGCCGGGCGGTTGGGCCGCCATTTTACGTTATAAGGGATCCGAGAAGGTGACTTCCGGCTTTGAGAGGCATACCACTAACAACAGAATGGAAATGAAAGCGGTGATCGAGGCCCTCCGAATGTTAAAAGAACCTTGCAAGCTGAGAGTCCATACCGATTCCAGGTATCTGCGGGACGGAATTACTCTCTGGATACATGGATGGAAGCGCAATGGTTGGAAGACCACGGGCAGGCAGCCGGTGAAAAACCGGGAGCTTTGGGAGACCCTCGACGATCTTTCGCAAAAGCACCGGATGAAATGGGTCTGGGTAGAAGGACATGCAGGCCATCCGGAAAACGAGCGCTGCGACGCGCTTGCCCGTGAGCAGATCATCAAGAACACGAGGTAGTCTTATAGTTGGCCACCAGTTTACGAGGCCTCCCCCGCGCTCGCCCCCCGTTTCGCGTTGGGAACCGGTGGGGACCGGTGGGGACAGGGCTGTCGAGAATGAGCGGTCGGCCTCCGCGCTCCGCGAAGCACCCTTGCGCCTAAAGGCGATAATTTGGTCATACCTTTTAGCAGGCTTTAGCCGCAGAAATTGAATGACCAGATTACCGCTCAAGGCAGGCCCGCGAGAGGCACTTCATTTTTTTGAAGTGCCTCGATGCGCGCGGAGCGGCTCGTTCTTCGTGGCCCACCTCACTTTCTTGAAGTGCCGACCCGGTCGCAGGACATTCAACCGCACCTCACGCTGCGCAGGCCTCCTCGGATGGCTGCGCCGAGAGGCCACGCACCGCCTCATCGCGTGGCGTTTTTTTAGAGCTAAAAGAATACTTTTGGATTGTTAATAAGTCTATCTTAGGAGGGATAATCAGGTGATGAGCGAATATGAGTTCGTTCTTGTCGGGCTTGCCGCTGTGCTTGGCGGGGCTGTAAATGCCCTGGCCGGCGGCGGTACGCTCATCACATTTCCTACCCTGACAGCGGTGGGAGTGCCGGCTGTGGCCGCCAATATCACAAATACTGTTGCGCTGTGTCCGGGATACCTTGGAGGCACGTTCGCCCAGTTAGGCGATCTCAAGGGTCGGCGCAGATTGTGGCCTCTTGCCCTGGTCAGCGTGGTCGGCGGCATAGCCGGTGGAACGCTGCTCCTGATGACCGGGGAGCGGACTTTTCGTAGACTGGTGCCGTTTCTGATCCTGTTCGCAGCAGGACTTTTGGCTGTCCAGGACTCTGTGCGCACATGGCTCTCACGGCGCTCCGGGCAGAGCGGCGAAATGGAAAGCGAGGCCTTTTCAATCACTGCTGTGGGCATATCCGCCGTTTACGGGGGCTATTTCGGGGCCGGGCTGGGAGTGATAACTCTCGCTGTGCTTGGACTGGCGCTCCACGATACCCTTACACGGCTCAATGCAATCAAGCAGTTCATTGCATTTTTCGCCAACATCGCCGCAGCGGCCTTTTTCCTGTTTTCGGGAAAAGTCGTGTGGTCGGCCGCTCTTGTCATGATGGTCGGCGCCCTGGTGGGCGGATCGTTGGGCGGGCGAATGGCAGGCAGGATTTCGCCCGCCCTTCTGCGCCGAATCGTGGTAACTGCCGGGGTAATAATCGCCATCATTTACTTCGTTTGGCAGTAGGACAAAGCCGCATCCGGTCTTGTTGAACACACGATCGGTTCATAATAATCTGGTCATTCCTCTTACCGGGGGCTGGGGGGACAGCAGCGATTAATAATTTGGTCATTCCTCTTACCGGCTTTAGGCGGCAGATCCTTTTAGCAGGCTTTATACGAAGTTGCGTTCAAAAGAGTACTAAAAGCGTTTAAAAACGTGGGGACTGGGGGGACATGCTGTCACCCCAACCCCCACACCCCCATCGCCGCTCTCCATGTCCGGACCACGATCCGGCTCATACCAAGTTGCGCTCAAAGAGGTAAAACCTCCATTCACAAAATCCCCCCTGCCCCCCTTTAGAAAAGGGGGGTTCCAATCGCCAATTCTTACCCGTATGGGCGCAACTTGGTATAACTCGCCCGTCATTCCGGCGGCGTTTTTGAGCCGGAATCCAGCGGCTCTCCGGATGTTACAATACAACAGCTTGACCCGGTTAATTCAAATTGCCAAAAAAACATCCTGACAGACACAGCGAGCTCCAAAACCTGGATTCCGGCTCAAAAACGCCGCCGGAATGACGACTCGACTCCCGCAAATGTCAAACTTTGGGAGTCACCCGGCAGAGCCGGGGGTTTACCCATGATTAATCATTCCCCCGCTCTTTTGCGTTACTGCAATCTTGAACGCACCTCCGTATTAGCCGCAGCTTAGCGTGAAAGATTTCGGCCCTGCGTCCCGCGCGTCTCTGCGTGAAAAATTCAAGCTCCAGCCGGCTCACTCAGCACGTAGCGACAGGCCCTGCCCTTCCCCATCCTGAGGAGCCTGCCCGTGTCGACCAGTTCGCTCAGTTCGCGCAATGCCTGGCGCTCGGAGATCCCGGCAAGTTGTGAGTAATACTTATTGGTAATGAATCCGTGTGCTTCGATGAATTCCATTGCCCGCATCTGCCGCACCTTAAAGCCTGAATCGCGCACACGGTCACTGGCGCTCAGTTCGGGAATGGATAAAATCGGCGCATCGGAAATTTTCTTTTCTTCCGCTGTGGTTACAGGCGCCGTGCGGGGCTCCCTCACTTCGGAGGGCAGGTCCTTGACCTGGATTTCATGTCTGTCCGAAAGAATAATCGCTCTCTCGATCACGTTTTCCAGCTCCCGCACGTTCCCGGGCCAGTGATAATCGAGAACGCGCTCCCAAGCGCCCGATGAGATCCCAATCTGTTCCTGATGGTTTTCCTTTGCATACTTGGCAAGAAAGTGATTTACAAGAGGAGGCAGATCGTCCTTCCGCTCGCGTAGCGGCGGCAAATAGACATGCACTACGTTCAGGCGGTAATAGAGATCGTTGCGGAACCTCCCGTTTTCAGCTTCCTCCTTGAGATTTCGGTTGGAGGCCGCCACTACCCTGACATCCACTTTGAGCGTGTGGCTGCCCCCTACCCTTTCGAACTCCATTTCCTGGAGGATGCGAAGCAGTTTAACCTGGAGCGGAGGGGACATTTCGCTTATCTCGTCCAGAAACAGCGTCCCTTCATGAGCGAGTTCGAACCTCCCTTTCCTCTGGCTGACGGCGCCGCTGAATGCGCCTTTTTCATGGCCGAAAAGCTCGCTCTCAAGCAGTGTTTCCGGCAAGGCCCCGCAGTTTACCGAAATGAACGGCTGGTTTTTTCGCGGGCTGTTGTAGTGTATTGCCCTGGCAATGAGCTCCTTGCCCGTGCCGGAGTCGCCCGTTATAAGAACGGTTGCCTTCGTTGGCGCCACTTTTTCAATCAGCTCGAATATGCGCTGCATCTGCGCGCTTTTGCCGATTATATTTCCGAAGTGATACTTGCCCTGCAGCTCGCGGGCCAGTTGCCGATTCTGCCTGACCAGGTGATAATGACCGATCGCCTTGCCTATAGTCAGTTTCAATTCCTCGTTCTTGAAAGGCTTGAGTATATAGTCGAAAGCGCCCTTTCGCATCGCTTCCACAGCCTTCTCTACGCTGCCGAAGGCGGTCATCATAATGACCGGCAGGTCGGGCTGCCGCAGTTGAATGCGTTCCATAAACTCCATGCCGTCCATTCCGGGCATTTTCATATCCGTGATCACCACATCGAGGTCGTTTTCCTCGATGCACTCGAGGCCGCGCCGAGCGCCTTCGGCGGTGATTACCTGATAGCCCTCTTCCGAGAGCAGCGCCTCCAGAACGAGCAGGTAGTTCCTTTCGTCATCGACAATGAGAACTGTATTCATTACCATTACCATTCCGCAGCTTCCCCTTCGGCTTCAAACTCCGGCTGTATAAGCGGAAGTCGTATGATCATGGTGGCGCCCTGCCCTTCTTCGCTTACCACTTCAATTTCGCCGCTGTGGTTATCGATGATGGTCTGAACGATGGCAAGCCCCAGCCCCGTTCCTTTTTCGCGCGTGGTGAAAAACGGATTGAAAATCTTTTTCATCGCCTCCTTGGGAATTCCCGTGCCTGTGTCCCGGACCTGGATTTCAACAATAGAAGCGCCATCGCTGCCGTTGGTGATCGAGGTCTGTATGGTTAACATTCCTCCTTCCGGCATCGCCTGGATCGAATTGGCGAAGATGTTGATAAAGGCGCGGTAGAGTAGATCCTCGTCGGCCTCCAGGCAATATTCCCCTGTCTGATAACGCCTTTGGACCTTGATTCCAAGCCTCTGACACTCGGCTTCCAATACCGAAAGGTTCCTCTCCAGAATCTCTTCAATCTTGCAAGCCGCAGGGCGCAGCTTCTTGGGCCTGGCGAAATCCAGAAACTCGGTCAGGATATCGTTTAGACGTGTCGATTCTTCGACGATAATCGAGGAAAACTTCCTTAGTTTATCGTCCTGCATGCGGCAATCGAGAAACTCCGCTGTGCTTCGTACGATGCCCAGGGGATTGCGGATTTCGTGTGAGACGCCGGCAATCATTTCGCCAAGCGCGGCAAGCCGCTCCGATTGATGAAGCTGCTCTTCGAGCTTGAATTTCTCCCGGCTTCTTGCCGTGATTATCCGCTCGGCGCGCCGGGCGATAAACAGAATTGTCGCAAAGAGAATACCGACGAAAAGGAGAAAACTGAGTGCGACTATCCACTGAAACCGGTGTATGGTTTCGTAATCCGCAGTTATGTCCTGTGTTATTTCAAAGACGCCGAGGACCTTTCCCTTTCTCCAGCTAAGCGGCCTCTCCTCCCACATCGGCAGATAGGTCATAAGCATCTGGGTGCCGGCTTTGAACTTAAAGCCGAAAAAGTAAGTCTCGTCGGCCGAGAGCACCGAGACGGATTCTTCGTTCAACGCTCGATTAAAGGCTTCGCCAATGTGGCCCTTAGAGCCGATCATTTCCTTGTTCGTGCTGTAGGTGAGTATCTGGTCACGATCGTAGATGTTCACGCTCTCCACCGAGAGTCCGTGGATTGTGTTCCTTACGACCCTGTCGAGCCTGTCATGCTGGCTTTCACGGCTAAGGCGGATTTCACCCTCGGCGATCAGCGTAGGCACGGTGAATTGGAAAAAAACCTGGTGATTGAGGTTTTCGGCAACAAGCAGCGCGTATTGTTCGCTTTTTTTCAGCAGAATGGCCTTGGCTTTTTGAGAGATAAACCCGGACAGAACAATGGTGCAAACCAGGATCACCACGAGACTGGAAAGTGCGAGATACTTGACCAGTTGAAAAGGCTTGACGCCTTCCAAAACTTTTTTCTTGGCCTGAATCGATCTCATATTCCCGAGCTGTCTTCTTTGTCCAGCAGTTCCTTCACCTTTGCGCGCCTATGCACGAGCTGGTCTCTGAATCCGGCTTCCCATCCAGCGGCCTTGGGATCATAAAAAAGCACGCCGGCCAGTTCCCCAGGCATGTAGAGTTCGGGGAGCCACCCCCCTTCGAAATCGTGAGCGTATTTGTATTCTCTGCCATAGCCGAGTTTTTTCATAAGTCCGGTGGGCGCGTTGCGCAGGTGCAAAGGCACCCGGGCTGCGCCACTGTTCTTAGCGGCTTCCAGGGCGCGGTCCAGAGCGATGTAGAGTGAATTGCTCTTTGGCGCCAGGCAAAGATACACGACAGCCTGAGCAAGGGCAAGCTCACCTTCGGGACTGCCGAGGAAATGATAAGCCTGGAAGGCGTTCACAGCCTGAACCAAAGCGGCCGGATCGGCAAGCCCGATATCCTCCGAGGCCATCCGGATGATGCGCCGTGCCAGGTAGAGCGGGTCCTCACCTGCCTCAAGCATCCGGGCCAGCCAGTAGAGGGCCGCGTCTGGATCGCTTCCCCTGACGCTCTTATGGAGAGCGGAAATGAGGTTGAAGTGTTCCTCGCCCGCCTTGTCATAATGCACGGACTTGCGCAGCACAGCTTCCTTTGCCGCTTCAAGATCCACGTTTCGTATTCCTTCGGAATCAGGCGCAGTAGTCAGCACACCAATTTCCAAAGCGTTCAGAATGACCCGCGCATCCCCTCCGGAGGCCGCAATCAAATAATCCTGCGCTTCCTCGGCAAGACGCGCCGGAAACTTTCCCAGTCCCCTCTCCGCATCGCACACAGCGCGGTTGATTATTTCTTTCAGATCGGCCTCTTGGAGCGGTTCCAAAACGGCAACCTGAGCGCGGGACAGCAACGGACGTATAATTTCGAACGAAGGATTTTCCGTGGTGGTCCCGAGCAGAAATATCGTTCCATTCTCAACGTGTGGCAGAAGGGTGTCCTGCTGGGCCTTGTTCAGCCTGTGGATTTCGTCCATGAGCAGCCATGTTCTGATTTTCCTTTTGGCCAGAACCTCTCTTGCCTCGTGTACGGCGGCCCGTATTTCTCTGGCCCCCGCCATGACAGCAGACAAATACACAAGGTAGCCTTCGGTGTGCGTTGCTATGATTTTGGCCAAAGTCGTTTTGCCGCAACCCGGAGGCCCCCAGAGGATAAGGGAGTGGAAGCCCCGGTTGCGCAAAACCCGCTCGAGTATCTTTCCGGGTCCGAGCAGGTGCGACTGCCCGATGAACTCACCAAGGCTCCGGGGACGCATCCGTTCGGCCAGAGGCGCCTGTCCCCGGGGTTCATCACCGGAACGGTTTTTGAACATATTTAACTGGTCCATCGGCTCTTGTGGTCTTGCCAGCTCCATTTCACGCCCTTCGTCGCCCCTTGCGCAAAAAGCCGCTTGTTTCCCCTCGAAAATGAGGTTCCCGAAAGAACAAGCCTAATTTTAATGAAACTCTACGAATATTCCAGCTTTTTGTGGTATATGACAAGCCTTCCCTTCACGAGAGCCGACCCATATGAATTACAAGACGGTTAACAGAATAGTGCTCGTCATGGTTGATGATGATGAGGACGATTGTTTGCTCGTGGAGGCCGCTCTCTATGAAGCCTACCTGAAATGCGATTTCCATTGCGTTAAGGACGGCCTGCTGGTGCTCGACTACCTGAATCGGCGCGGCCCCTATCAGGACCCTGAGAGTTCACCGCGTCCGGACCTTATCCTGCTTGACCTCAACCTGCCCAGCATGAGCGGCCGCGAAGTTCTTCAGAAGTTAAAAGCGGATCAGCGGTTTCGCGCAATCCCCGTTATCATTCTGACAACCTCGAGTCAGCAGGAGGATATAGCTTTCTGCTACGATATGGGCGCCAACACATACATTATTAAAGAGCCTTCGTTTGCGGGGCTCCTTGCCGCCATCAGGGTGGTAAAAGAATACTGGTTGCAGACAGCTACACTTCCCCCGAGGGGAGATCTCCCAACCCGGAAAAAAGACAGAGAAACTTTTTAGCCCGATCATGAAACATGAACACAAACAACATTTGGTCGAAGAATCCAAGAGTCTTATCGAGCAAAACGACCGGTTGAAATCCGAGTTGGCCGAGACCAGGGAATTCCTTCAGGCCCTCTTGGAGCATATTCCCGAAGCGGTAACTATCGTCGATGGCCGGGACCTCACTATTCGAATGGTGAGCAAGTGCGGCCGGGAGTTGCTCGGCCATCCAAAGAAAAAGCTCGAAGGAATCACTCACCAGGAGTACACCAAAATCCAGGACATTCTTAATGCCGACGGCGCTCCGACCCATTCCGGAGAATTTCCGTTGATTCGGGCTACTCTCAAAGGTGAGATCATAACAAATGAGGAATGGGTGTTGAGGAGGTCCGACGGCAAGAAGCTGAACTTGCTTTGCAATTCAGGACCTGTTCTTGATCGGCATGGCAATGTAATCGCAGGAATTATCGTCTGGCGCGACATCACCGAGCACAAACGGGTGGAAGAGGAACTGCGCCTCAGGGATATCGCGGCGCGCAAGGATATGGAGCTGGAGCTGGAGGCAAAATCCTATCGTCTCCAGGAAGTCAACTCCGCATTGAAAGCCCTGCTGCGGCAAAGGGACGAGGACAGGAAGGAGTTCGAAGAAGCTCTCCTGACCAATATCGAAAACCTCATTCTGCCCTACATCAAGCGGCTGAAAAGCGGCCCCCTGAGCAGCTCCCAGGCTTCACTGCTTGAAATCCTGGAATCTCAATTAAAAGAACTCACCTCCAAGTTCGGCAAAACGCTTGCGCTCGAATACAGGGCTCTCACGCCTACCGAAATGAGGGTCGCAGCCCTCGTAAGGGATGGTAAAATGAGCAAGGAAATCGCCGACCTCCTGTGTATCTCCGAAAAAACGGCTTCATTCCACAGGAATAATATCAGGACCAAGCTTGGACTGAGAGGAACGGGAGCAAATCTGAGGTCTCATCTATTGAGTCTCGCCTGATATACCAGTTTTTACCCCGTATTTTCCCCTCAAATTCTTGGGCTTTCAATCCGGCACAAAATCAGTACCTTAAAACCCGCAGAAAAAAACCAGCAGCAAAAAATCATCGTTCTGCATGGCTGGACTCATGCCCTGCATTTTCCGGCCTCAGACCTCAGAGGGGAAGCCTTGATAGCAAAGCCGTCACCCATTGTCGCCATACTGGACGAAGATGGCTACGATCGGCTCCTGTTGCGGCAGGCATTCGAGCAGTGCCGACAAAATATAGATGTCCATTCATTTGAAACGGGTGAAGAACTGCTCGAGTACTTGAACCAAAGCAGGGACAGCCACAGCAAAAATCACCGCGCAGCCGACCTGATCATACTGGGTCTGCACCTGCCCTGGGAGAGCACATTTGATGTCATGGTAACGATTAAATCAGATCCCGGTTTGAGACACATACCCATTATCGTGCTCATTGGACCGGTGCCGGATGCGCTCATAAAGAGATTCTACGATCTCGGCGCCAATACTGTAATCGCCAGGCCGGTTCTCTGGGATGAACTCGTCAGCGTTGTGAAAAAAACATGTGATTATTGGTTTGGGCCCTTGAAAATGTGACCGCCGTCGGACCCGGGGGTTCACTCGGTTTCGAGGCTTGCCCCTTTTGTATCAACCGCTGGAAATATCCTGTGCTTAATGTCAAAATATGAGTAGCCTCTTTTTTCAATAAATGATAGTTAGAAATTCTTAACAACAATTATCCAAGTGGCGAACCAATCGCCCTCAATCGCCACAATCGACAGCGGTGATTGAGTAATGAATAATCCGATGGTCCTGGAAAGGCTCGAAGGGAACGCTATGTCAAAAATCCCCCAATTTTCTCACGACCCATGCGAAAAACCTGGAACCCATCCCGATGGCCTCTCTTTTCAGCACATCTTGAGCAAACGCAGTGACCGGGACAGGGTGGTCCTAGTCATGGTGGATGATGATGAGGACGACTGTCTTCTCGTAGACGAGGCCCTGAAGATGGCCTGTAACGGTTGCACTTTTCGCTGCGTTCGGGACGGGACCGAAATGATGGACTATCTGCATCGAGTCGGCGGGTACAAGAACCCGGAATCCTCTCCCGTTCCGGATATCATCCTGTTGGACCTCAACATGCCAAGGATGGGCGGCCGCGAGGTCCTGAGAAGATTGAAGACCGACCCCCGCTTTCGGGGCATTCCTGTAATCATCCTGACGACCTCGAGGGAATTGGAGGACGTAAAGGTTTGCTACGACCTGGGCGCCAATTCGTACATCACCAAGCAGTCCAACTTCGAAGAGCTGGTTTCCGCCGTGAAAACGCTTACAGAGTATTGGGTCGAGATCGCAACTCTTCCCTCCGGGAAAACGCAAATCCGAAACCCGGTCGAGCCGGATAAGCTCTCCTCCTGACTGGAAACATTGCGCAGGCAGGGTTTGATAGATGGCTCGTAAATGGGACTCTCGACATCGTGGCTCGTTTCCCCGATGGTTCCGTGAAGATTACGAACTTCTCGTCTATCGGCGAAAGTGAGACCGCTACAAGCTAACGATTGCCAATTCGGGGGGCGAAGCCCTTATACCAAGTTGCGCTCAAAGAGGTAAAACCTCCATTCACAAAATCCCCCCTGCCCCCCTTTAGAAAAGGGGGGTTCCAATCGCCAATTCTTACCCGTATGGGCGCAACTTGGTATTAGCGTACGATTTTTCCCCCTTTTCCGAGCTGACCCCGTACAGATCCACCCGGCAGATCCCCCAACCTCGTGTTACTCGCCCAGGTAGGCCTTCCGGACCCGTTCGTCTCTCAGCAGTTCCCTTCCCGGGCCTTCGAGGACTACCGAGCCGGTCTCCAGCACATATCCGTAATGCGCTATGCTGAGGGCGGCCACCGCGTTCTGCTCGATCACAAAGATGGTCGCCCCCTCAGCGTTGGTCTGCTCAATGGCCCTGAAGACCTCTTCCACCATGAGGGGTCCAAGCCCCAGCGAAGGTTCATCGAGCAGAATCAGCTTCGGTCTGCTCATGAGCGCACGGGCGAAAGCCAGCATTTGCTGCTCACCGCCGCTGAGCGTCCCCGCCAACTGCGCCCACCTTTCGGAAAGCCGTGGAAAAATCGAAAACACCCATTCGAGTCCCTTGTCAAATTCGGCGGAAGTACGGTTGTAAGCGCCAAGCTCAAGGTTTTCCATAACGGTCAGGTTTTCAAATATCCGCCTTCCTTCAGGACTGACCGCAATACCCTGCTGAATGATACTGTGAGTACTCAACCGCGTTATTTCCTTTCCGAGAAAATAGACCGCGCCGGAGCGCGGCCTGACGAGTCCGACAATGACTTTGAAAGCGGTCGTTTTGCCCGCGCCGTTGGCGCCGATCAAAGAGACTATCCGCCCCTGCTCGATCCTGATGCTGATCCCTTTGAGCGCGTGGATCCCTCCGTAATAGACATGGAGATCCTCAGCCCTAAGCATTGGATGCACCTCCGAGGTATGCCGAGACAACCTCCGGGTTGTTCCTGATTTCATCAGGCGTGCCTTCGGCAATCGACTGGCCGTAGTTCATGACCTTGATGCGCTCGCAAATGTTCATGACGAACTTCATGTCGTGCTCGATCAAAAAAATCGTAATCCCGCTTTTTCCCCGTATCCTGCGAATGAAGGCGGCAAGCTCCGTTTTCTCGATCGGGTTCATCCCGGCAGCCGGTTCGTCAAGTAAGAGCATACCTGGTTTGGTGGCAAGCGCCCGTGCAATTTCGAGCTTCCGCTGAAGCCCGTAAGGAAGGTTTTGAGCCTTTTCAAAAGCAAAGTGCCCAAGACCGGCTTCTTCAAGGTATCTCAGGCAATGCTCCTGAATCCTTTTTTCCTCCCTTCTATGCTTGGACAGCCCGAGCATCGCGGCAAAAAACGATGAATCGATCGAATGATGGAACGACACCATGACATTTTCAAGCGCGCTCATATCGGCGAAAAGCTTTATATTCTGGAAAGTGCGCGCAATGCCCCTGGCGGTTATCAGGTGAGAGGGAAGCCGGGTGATGTTTTCTCCCTTCCAGGTTATATCGCCTGCGGTGGGCCTCAGCATGCCGGTTATCATGTTGAAAACCGTGGTCTTTCCGGCGCCGTTCGGGCCTATCAGGCCTGTAAGCTCACCCAATTCAAGCGTGATGGAAAAATCCCTTACCGCCTTAAGCCCTCCGAACTCCCTTGTCACATGGCGCATCTGGAAAAACGAGCTCATTGCCGTCTTTGAGACCCCGTGGACCCGGCGAACTTCGAGGCCAGAGAATTCCAACTGAGTTCGCTGCGTCCCATGATGCCTTTTCTGGCGAACAAAATAACCATCATCAGGATCAGGCTGAAGATAACCATGCGCATTCCCGGAATTCCGGGAATCGTGAAGGGGCCGATCTCCATGGGCTGTTCCACTATTCTAAGCGCCTCGCCGCCCCAGGCGAACAGCACCGCCCCGATGACCGCCCCGCTGGTGCTTCCGAGACCCCCCACCACTATCATAATGAGCAGGTTGAACGTAAGGTAAAAGGTAAAAAGGCCCGGCGAAATCGTTGTTATCAGGTGAGCCAGCAGTCCCCCGGCGATTCCCGAAAAAAAGGCGCTTATCAGGAAGGCGACCATAAGGCGCCGAAACGGATCGACCCCCATCGCCCTTGCAGCCGTCTCGTCCTCCCGGATCGCCTTCATCGCGAGGCCGTAATTGCTGTTGATCAACCGCTGAATCACCACCACCGCCAGGACCGCCACACCCCACGACCACCAGAGGTTTGTGTGCGGATAGAGCCCCTTGAGCCCAAGCGGCCCGTTAGTGACCCTTTGGCCGGCATTGCACAGCACCCGGATTACCTCCCCGAACCCCAGGGTTACAATCGCCAGATAATCACCGCGCACGCGCAGAACCGGGAAGCTGATGAGAAAGGCGAAAAAAGCGGCTACAACCCCGGCCGCGATGAGCGAAACGGCGAAGGGGACATGGATCACGTTGATCGGCCAGATCGCCTTCGCAATAATGAAATTGAGCTCCTTTTCCGCCGGGGTCATCGAGAGCAACGCTGAAGTATAAGCCCCTATGGCTATGAAACCGTTTGGGCCCAGATGAAGCAGGCCGCAGACCCCGTTTATCAGGTTGTAGCTGACCGTAAGGGTAATGAAGATGGCGATATTATTGAGTATTCTGACCTGATAGCCGGTGCCGTAGCGGTTGAAGATAAAAAGAACGCCGAAAAGGAGAAAAAGCGAGGCCACATTGAGCCGGAATTTCAACTTCTCGCTCATGAACCTGATCCACAATTATTGAACTACAGGCTCACCCATGATCCCGGTCGGCCTGAAGAGCAGCACGCCTATAAGAAGCAAAAAAGCGAACGCATCCCGGTACTCGGCCAGATCGGGTAAAAAGGCCACTATAAGAATTTCGCAAAGTCCAAGCAGAAAACCACCCAAAACTGCCCCGACAATGTTTCCGATCCCTCCAATGACCGCTGCGATGAAAGCCTTGAGACCGGGCAAGACACCCATGAACGGATTTATCTGCGGGTATTTCATCGCCCACATGATCCCGCTTGCTGCAGCCAGGCTCGAACCGAGGAGGAAAGTAAGGGCGATAATCCTGTCCAGGTTGATCCCCATGAGCCGGGTTGCCTCGAAATCCCGCGAGGCTGCGCGCATTGCCTTGCCTGCCCTGGTCTTGAAGACGATATAAAGAAGCCCCAGAACGAGAAGCAGCGTTATGAGCGGAGAGTAAATCGTGAGCACCGGGATGTGAAGGTGTCCGACCTTGATCACGTAGCTGAAAAAATCGGGCCTGGGGAAGGCCTTGGGGATGCCTCCAACCAGCACAAGGGCAAGATTTTCCATCAGAAAAGAGGCGGCGATCGCGGAGATCAGCAATGAAATACGCGGCGCCTGCCTCAAAGGCTTGTAGGCTGCGCGATCCAGCAGAATCCCGACTGCTCCGGTTGCGATGATTGCGAGTGGAAAACTGAGAAACCAGGGAAGTGAGAAGAGCAAAATTCCATATATGGCTGTATAGGCTGCAACCATCAACAAATCGCCGTGTGCGAAGTTGATGAGTCTCAAAATTCCGTAAACCATCGTATATCCGATGGCAATCAGAGCATACAGGCTCCCCAGCGATACGCCGTTTATGAGTTGTTGAAAAAAAAGCGTGAGACTCATTCCGGGCCGCCTTCCATCTCGAAGCCGATTATCTAGTGTCCATCCGGGAACTGCGGAGGGAAACTATCCACATAATGGACCAGAACCTGAAATGAGCCTTTAATACACCTCAGACGCCCTTAGCGCAAGCTTCCCTGATACGTTCGACCAGTTCGGAAAGATCGCAGGGCTTGACAAGGTAATCAAACGCCCCGTATTCCATTCCTTCGCGGGCCGCGGTTTCCGACCCATGCCCGGTCAGGATGATAACCGGCATTTTCGGCTCCATCGCTTTAAATACCTTCAGCACCTCGATGCCGTCCATATCTTCCATCTTGAAGTCAATGACAGCAATATCGAAAGGTTCATTGCGCAAAATGCGAATCGCCTCCGTTCCGGACAGGGCGGTTTTTACCACAAAATTGCGCCTGGAGAGCCTCTTTGCCAGAACTGCAACATACCCCTGCTCATCATCGACCAGCAGAAGTTTGGTCCCCATGTTTCGGTCTGTCTCAGAGTTGATGAGGCCTGCGGATGACATATGTGTATGCTGCCTGTTCTCCGTGCGTCACGAAGCCTCTGCGTCAATGGGAATATGTACATGAAAAGTCGTGCCGAGCCCAACC
Source organism: uncultured delta proteobacterium (assembly GCA_963805125.1). Classification (GTDB taxonomy): domain Bacteria; phylum Desulfobacterota; class Syntrophobacteria; order Syntrophobacterales; family Syntrophobacteraceae; genus SbD1. The sequence goes on from CAWDTD010000010.1 coordinate 145,622, forward strand.
GTACTGTCCACAGTGAGGTTTCCTCCGAGTTTTTTAATGATTCCATAGCAGATCGACAGTCCCAGCCCGGTGCCTTTTCCGACAGGCTTGGTCGTAAAAAACGGATCGAAGATACGCCCCATAACGCCCTTGGAGATTCCGTGCCCGGTGTCCGCAAGATCCACTACCACCCTGTCGCCATCCACTCTGCTCCGTATTTCCAGCAAGCCGCCCCCGGAACCAATCGCGTCAATCGCATTATTGATCAGGTTCATGAAAACTTGCTGCATTTCAGTAGGCGAAGCCGAAATAAGCGGAAGGTGTTGATCTAATTCGGTCTGAATGCGTATGTTGTTGAATCTTGAACGCTGCTCACAAATACTCAATATTTCTTCAATTATCTCGTTGACCTGGATTCTGCGGTGAACGGGGTCCGTCCTACGGGCAAAACTGAGCAGCTTATGAGTTATCTCTTTGCACCGAACTCCCTGCTGGCTTATCTGCTTGACAGAGCGCCTGAACTCATCGACGTTTCGGCCCTCCTGAAGCGCTTCTTCCTCGAGCAGGTCTTCCATCCACCCGGCTTCCTCAACCATAATGGCGACTGGATTGTTTATCTCGTGAGCTATCCCCGCTGCAAGTTCGCCGATTGAGGCCAGCTTTCCCGCTTCTATTACCTGCTCGTTCATCATTTCCTTTTCCAGGTCGGCCTTTTCGATCTGACTGACCAGCTTGCGTGAAATGAAAAGGGCAACCAGCACAATCGTCAGGCAGCCAAAGACAAAGATAGACAGAGCAATAACCCTTGCGCGGTTGATCTCGGAGAAAGCGTCGTCCTGGTCCTGCCGGTAGGCCAGCGTCCACTCGCCTGACTTGAGCGGCATGAGAATGAAGATGATGTTTCCGTTCCGAGTCTTGACTATTCCAGATAAGGCATTGCTGCCAGAGGACACCGTTTTGACTTCCGCAACATGGGAGGCAACAGGTTCGGCGCTTTCCGCCCTTCCCCTCCCGGCCCATGAAGTCATCCTCAGCACCCCCGTCATGTCGAGCGCCTGTTCGGTTCGGGGACGCGTCTGAAGCTCTCCGGCACCGTTTACTATGATAGCCGACCCCGTTTTGCCGATGTGAATCTCTTCAACCAGTGAGTTGAAAGCCACGAAATCTATCGTCGCCCGCAAGAGCCATTCGGCGTCTCCACGCCTTTTTTTTACACAGATGATGAAGTGCGGCGTTCTGCGAAGACCCAGGAAAACGTCGCTCAGGTAATAGTCTCGCTTTATGGCTTCCCGGAACCATTGTGCGTTGGAGTAGTCGGCGTTGAGAAGCTTCAGGTTCCCGGCGTACGAAATCTGTACACCCGCTGAGTTTACTACCCCCAAATCGACAAAAACACCTGAATAGGCATTTTGAAGAATAACCAGCTTGTCTTGCAGAAAGGTTTCGTTGGTCAGTTCATCGTATGTGTAAGAATCGGCCAGCACCTTTATGTAGGAAAGCTTTTCATCGAGAAACGAATTTATGTGCTCCTGATGCCTTTCCACCAGTTCATGCAGGTATTCCATTACCTTTTCCCGATAGGAGGTCTCAAAATAGTAGCCGATCAGACCTGCTATCAGAATCAGCGGTGTAAGGGACACCAGGATCATGATCAGGGTCATGTTCCTGGTCAAAGATGAGTAGTAATTCTTTTCCTTCATATCTGATTTCAGGCGGATTAGCTGAGGCACTTGAAGCAAAAAGCGTGAGGCGAGAGTCGAACTGCGAGAGATGGTTTTTTCGCTTCCTGCTGCCCCGCACCTCGACCCTTGCTACCCCTCTTTATTTAAAGCCCTGCTTGTAAGCAATTCTTCAGCCCTCTTGACCGCTTCCAAAATATCGCCGATGTCCGCCGGTTTCCTCAGGTAACAGAAGGCGCCCAGAGTGCGCCCATAGGCTTCATCCATTTCGGACCCATGGCCCGACAGGATTATCACTTCGACCTCGGGATGATTTTTCTTTACGCGGCGCAACACTTCCATGCCATCCATCCCGGGCATTTTGAGATCAAGCACCATGATTTTTGCGGCGCCCTCCTCAACAATGCGTAGCGCCTGCTCGCCACCGTAAGCTATATGAGCGGTGAATCCTCTCAACCGAAGCCGTTCCGCAAAAGCCTCGGCGAACTCCACTTCGTCGTCGACAATAAGAATCTCGATTCCCATTAAGGTCAAACCTCAGTTAGTGTCCATCCGGAACCCCCGGATGAAACACTGACAGTTTCCAATTCGGAAAGAAGGCGTAATCTGGTCCCTTTCGCCTAAAGGCGATAATTTGGTCATACCTTTTAGCAGGCTTTAGCCGCAGAAGTTGAACGACCAAATTAACCCTCTTACCGACTTTAGCCGGAAAAGGGCCCTTTCCGGACGGAAACTAGTTAGGGGATGTCACCTCAGAGGCTCGCACGCCGGGGAAAAAGACCACAAAACCCCCATCCGACGGCCGCCAATCATAACGCAAATCCAAAATGGAGGCCAACTCATCGAACTCCCGCCATTCGCCGAATTCCTCAACAGCTCCTTTTACAACTTTTTCACAGGATTCGCCCTCGAAATAAAAATCCACACCGGGAAAACCGATATCTTCCCTTACCAGCATCAAAATAGAACCGCTGCCGCCCATGCATCGTATAAAGGCCTCGATGGCCCTGGTCAAAGCCATCTGGACCCTGAACGCGTTGGTAAGAAGCATGACCGGGCGGTCGCGCACGCCGCCCTTGAGTTCCACATTCTGGAGTGCCGCAAATCTCTGCGCCAGCGAAACCGTCTGAGTTACGATTGAATTCAGATCGATATCGGTGCATGGGTAGTCCATGCTGTGCGCGAAGCGATTGAACCTGGAAGTGATTTCGACCCCTCTTCGAACCTGTTTTTCGATCTTTTGCACCGAGCGCTGAAACCTCTCCCGGTGCGGAAACGGCGCCTCCTTCAACATCGCAAGAAGGTCGGCCATCAGCCCGTTTGACTCGTTAATTACGGCCAGAACGTTTTTTAGCTCGTGAGTGACACCAGCGGCTATTTTACCGAAAAATGCAAGTTCGTTTGCTTTCACCCCAATTCCCTCTGCGAGATTTGCTCAAAGCAGTGCCCGTTCAGTCAACTTTGGCCTTCGCCTTTGATTCTCTTACCCTTCTATAGGCTTCCTGCATTGCCCTGGTGAGTTTTTCGATATCCACAGGCTTTTCCAGGTAGGCGAATGCCCCCAGCTCCGCACAAAGCTTGGCTGCGTCCTCGGAACCATGACCCGTAAGTACGATCACCTCGACCTTCGGATGCTTCTCTTTCACCTGGCGCAAAACTTCCAGACCGTCTATCCCCGGCATCTTTAGATCCAGGACCATTACCTCCGGCTCATCTTCTTCGACAATCGAGAGGGCTTCCTCTCCATCGTAAACCACCGCCGAAGAGTAATCCCGCATCTGAAGACGTTCGGACAGCGCCTCGACGAAGTCTCTTTCATCATCCACCAGCAGCACCTTGGACGGCAGGGGAAGATCGAAATCGAACTTGCGGTAGACGTCTGTCTGGTAGTATCCCGGCCCCACTTTGGTCTCTGCCCCTTCCACGCCCGCAACACTCAACGCCAGCTTTTTGAGCTCATCTTCAAGCGAAGAGAGCATCATAACATGTTTGTTGATTTCCATTACAACTATGCCGTCCTGTGCCGAAACCATAATATTATGACCTTCCGTGGCCAGTTTGAGATTGACCTCGGAAGCCAGAGCAAAGTCGGCTACAGCCCTCACGGAATCCTCCGATACCGTCAGAACGCTGCTTTTCAGATTCTCGCATATAAGCCGGACCGCATCGTCGTGAGCGATTTTGTTCATCGGTATGACTATATCATAGAGCGCGGCGTTCCATGGGTCTTTTTGCCCGAAGAGATGTTCGACCCACAGAACAAGAGCCTCGTCATCCTTGTGGATCTTTTTCGCCGCATCTCTTACAGAAATGTTCTCCAGACGGCAGGCCAGGTTGCAACGATATGCGGTATCGGCTATTATGCACACATTGAGTGTGTGAGATATTCGCCTGGGGACCATCAGACTGCAAAGCCCGAACAACAGGAACTCATCGCTTTTCTTAACCGAATCGGCGACCACTTGCATGAGGTAGGCCAGGCTGCGCTCCTTTTCATGCGTGAACTTATTGAAAATGGAGGCTTTCCCCCCGAGGGCCTTCCAAATTTTACTCTCCTCGACATTGAACCGCCTGCTCGTGGCAGCCACCAGAGCGGCATCGTCAAGATACATGTAGCCCGTCTTCTCTATGACGCCGCGTACGACTTCCTCAGCTCCGCAATAAGAACCGCAAAAAACGTTGACAACCGGCATGATCGCTTACTCCTTCTTTTCGAAATGTGGCTTGTCATCGACAAAGCGGACCGAAAGGAGTGGACAGCTTTCCTTGCACTGCGAGTTCCCGCTGGAGTGAATTGACTCTACGGCATGGGAGATCGTCGAGTAAATGTTTTTCTCCTCGATTTTTGCCGATAGATGCGTGCGCTCCATCACTCCAAGCACTTTTTCGTTGAGCCCGGCAAAGGATATCCCGTAGCCGGCGCTCCTAACCCGATCCACAATGAGCGAGAGCATTTCCTCGCCCGATGCGTCCATGTCGTTTATACCATTGGAGACGATGAGAATGTGTTTGAGTTCGGGCATTGCACGAATGCGCTCCGTGACCTTTTCTTCCAGGTAGCCCGCATTCGCATAAAACAGTGCCCCGTCGAAGCGAATCATTGCAATATGCCTGCACTCCTTGAGGCCGTGATCGCGGGCGCTCTGAAAAGAATTGTCTTCATACATCGAAAGAGTGGTCACCTTCGGGCGCATGCTCTGGTAGAGAAACATCCCGAGTGAGAGCAGAACGCCGATCATGATCCCCTCGTCAAGATGCGGTGCGGTAATAAGGGTCGCAATAAAGGTGATTATAGAAAAGAGCCCGTCGTACCATTGCGCCTTCCAGGCGTGAATGAAGCCCGAGACATTTATCAGGCCGATGACCGCCATCATGATAATGGCTGCAAGGACCGACTGGGGCAGGTAGTAGAGAAGCGGGGTAAAGAAGAGAAGCACTATGGCAACCGTAATGCTGGTAACTACACTCGAGAACCCGGATACCGCCCCCGACTGGATATTTACTGCCGACCGGGAGAAAGACCCGGATACCGGAAAGCTCATTGCGAAAGACCCAATAATGTTGGCAATGCCCTGACCGATGAGTTCCTGATTGGCATCGAGCCTCTGTCCAGTTTTAGCGGCCATCGCCTTGGCAATCGAAATCGCTTCCATAAATCCGATAAGAGAGATAATGACCGCTATCGGGAGCAGCTTGAGCAGCATATTCAAGTCCAGCCTGGGAATCCCAAAACCTGGCAACCCTCTGGGAATGTTTCCTACAACGCTTCCTCCCCCCATAAGCACCACAGCTTTCTCATCGATCGCAGAGTTGCCGACCTTTACTCTCCAGGTCGAACCGTCTCCCTTTAGTGTTCCATCAAGTTTGTCGCGGGGAAGGTAAATCTTTTTGCCCTCAGCGTCATCAGCGGCCGTAAAAAGATAACATCTAAGCGCCGAGCGCCTTCGAGCCATGATCTCCTTGAGATCTGAGCGTCTCAAATCTACCAGATCGCATTCATGCTTTACCTCCATGGCTTGCTTGGAGTGGGTGCCGTACTGTTTCTCAGCCTCCGTCAGCCTCGGAGCGAGTTCGGCCCGGCTTTGGGCCAGCTCCGCGGACTCCCTTTCGGCTGCATTGAATCTTGCGATGAGGTCCCGGCACTCGCCTGAAGCGATCATGCCCACAGGAACCCGGACGTTCTTTTCGTATCCAGTCGCCCAGGAAATCAGTGTGGTAACCACGACAGCGACAAGCACGTACGGAATGCGCCTGTTGATCTGCCTCAGCCCGTACATTATCACGAAAGCGGCCACCCCCATCGCCAGGGTTTGCCAGTGCGTATAGGTCAGCGCCGCCTTGATCACCCGGTATACGGTCTCATAATGATGCTCGGCCCCTTCTATACTGACGTTAAACATCTTCGAGAGCTGGGAGGTGGCAATGATGATTGCTCCGGCGTTGGTGAATCCGTTTACCACCGGATGAGAAAGAAAATTAACAACCAGTCCCAACCGCAGAACTCCCAGGGCAAGCTGGAAAACTCCGACAATGAGCGCGAGCAGGACCGCATAGATTATAAAGCCCTCACTTCCGGCAGTAGCATAGGGTGACAGGGCTGCTGAAGTCATCAGAGATACGATTGCTACAGGTCCCGTTGCAAGCTGCCGGCTCGATCCAAACATCGAGGCAAGCATTGGGGGCAGAAAAGAGGCGTAAAGTCCATACAGGACCGGCATTCCGGCCAACTGAGCGTAAGCCATCGATTGCGGAATCAGCACAAGGGCGACTGTCAAACCGGAAACGATGTCCAGTTTGAGCGTGGACAGATTCGACGTCTTCACCCAGTCAATGAACGGAAAAACTTTGCGAAGCATAAACATATTCCATTGCGGCATATGAAAATGAAAGTCCGCCGATGCCCAAAATATCAGGTCAACCTGTTGCGGAAACCGACCGGATTTTCCGAATCAGCTCGTCAATATTGACCGGCTTGATGAGATAATCTCCGCATCCGGGACCCAACTCGATGTCGCCGTGTCCCGTCAGGAAGATGACGAAAATATCCGGGTGCTTGGACTTGATCCGGGCCATAATTTCCCTTCCGCCAAGCCCGGGCATCATCATGTCCAAAACTACCACCTGCGGAGGAGAGCTATCGATCATCTTCAATGCTTCTTCTCCCCCGGACGAGGTCAAAGTGGGAATTCCCCTCATGTTCAGCCTTTCCGCAAGCGATGAGGTGAATTCCTCTTCGTCGTCGACCAGGAGCACTCTGATTTCTTCCATCCCCAATTACCCTGTTTGCTGTGATCTGAGCTTTTTGGGCAGATGTACGCTTACCGTAGTGCCCTGCCCTTCCTTGCTCCTGGCCTCAATCTGACCGCCAAGCCTCTTAATGATGCCATAGGTAATGAACAAACCCAACCCTGTCCCATGTCCCTTCTTCTTTGTGGAAAAAAAGGGCTCGTAAAGGCGACGGAGCGTTTCCTCCGACATTCCGCAGCCGTTGTCTTCAACTGAAACCAAAAGAGTTTCACCACAGTCGCAGGTGCGAACTGTGATGGTTCCCCTGTCCTCCACAGCCGCAAAAGCATTGCTCAGCAAGTTGAGGAAGACCTGCTGAAGCTGGCCCCTGTCCGAAGCAATCTGAGGAACGTTTTCCCCCAGTTGCAGCCGAAGATCCACATTCCGGTAGCGGGCTTCCTTTTCGACGAAGCCCACGGTTTCAAGAATCACCTCATTTATATCAAGATTCTCGATATGAGGCTCCATCCTGCGCGCAAACCCGAGCAGCCGGTGCGTAATCGATCGGCAGCGCTCCACGGAGTTGATAATCGCATCGGTCAAGCCGAGAAATTTTTCCTTCTCCTCAAACTCACTCTTGAGCTCGATCAGGTCCTTCATCAGGCCGGCCTTCTCGTTTATGATCGCCATCGGGTTGTTTATCTCATGCGCCACCCCTGCGGCGAGTCTTCCAATGGAGGAAAGTTTGTGGCTGTGCTCGATTTCCCGAAAAGCCGCCTCACGCCTCTCATCGCTTTCCTGGAGCCTGTCTATGAGAAAGCCCGTCAGCTTGAATACAACGAGCAGGATTATCAGCACGCCTGTAAGAAACACATAGAATATCCCGCTCTTCAGCGTGTACCAGGACCTGAAAAGTTCTCCCCTGGGCTTTACGACCACGAGCACGTAGGGAGAGCTCTGCAAATAGGCGTATGCCACCAGAACTTCACGGCCGAGTGAATCCGTTGTCTCTATGCTGTTCGGTTCGCTTGAAGGGGGCGGGAGGCCGATGGGAAAATGGTCCAGAACGCCTCCATAATTCTTGGTGGCGCTTTGCAGGGTTCCGTGCATGTTTACAAGAAATCCATCGCTCTTCGCGTCCAGCCTCATCGAAGCAATCAGCTCATCTATCTTGTGGGTATCGATTGTGGCCCGCAGGATCCAGGATTTTCCGCCTTCGATTCCTCTCTGCACGGCCATTACAATATGCGGAAACCTGCGGAACCCCATGAAGACATCGCTGACGAAAGTACCCCTTGTTCGAACCTCACGAAACCAGGGCTGCTCGCTGTAGTTGCGGCCCTTGAGATCGTAAGGCCCCACATAGCTCACCTGCACGCCGTTTTCATCTATCAGGCCCAGGTCTACAAAACCGCCGAACTCCTGCTTCATGACACGAAAAATGCGGTTGAGGTTTCCCTCCTCAGCCAGTTCCTCAAAAGAATGCTCGGAACCGATAAAACTTACGATCGAAAGCCGTTCGGCCAGGAACAGTTCCGTCGAGTGTTTGCCCCTGTTCACCTGGTCGAGCAGCCGGTTGACTATCTCCTGTCTGAGCGTGTTCTGGTATTGATGAGAATTTATCATCGCCATGGAAAAAAGCGGAATAACCGTGACCACGATCATCAGGGCGATGATCCGTCTGCGAAGCAGGCGGTAAATTTCAGGGGACCCGCCTTCCTCCGGAAACTCCAGCAAACCCAGTTTCTTGAGCCAAATCGCCAAAGACATCTCAGGCCTTCCGTCCTCTCAAAAGTATGTCTCCTGAGTTGAGAACTCCCTTTCGAAATCGGCTAAGAGCAACTTCCCCCGGCCCTGCGACCGAGTGAATTACCTCAAGGTCGCCAAGCTCGATCCGTTCCGCCCTGCTCAAACCCGCCGCGTATTCTCGACTATGTGCCTGAGCTCGAGGATATTTCCCGGATAGTCGTATTCCAGGAGTCTCTTGAGGCATGCGTCCGAAAAGCCGGTAATCGCCTTGTTCACAAGCGAGGAGCGGGCCTGGAGGAAATGGATCGAGACGCAAACATGGCAATTAGTCACACAATCTTTCCCGGAGGTCAATACTATCTTGAGTGGGCAATAGGGTCCCTGAAAAATTTGCAAAGGAATGTCATAAACCCCTGATCGTGGTTTTAAAACGGGTTTCCGGGGGACCGGGTTAAGGCATGGGTTTGCTCGGGGAAGTCGTTTCTCGGTGCTGGATTTGGCCTCACATCCAACAGTCGACGTGTGAATTCGCCCCCCTGTGAATTGAAAATTGGTTAGACAATTCAGCTTTCCAAACTGGTTCAGACCCGGGTTCGCAGGTTCACACCGGGCGTTCACTGAGAATGCGGTGTCTTAACCGGGCAATAAATGCCCTCTGCCCAATATTGAAGCACGCCCGCAACGTTCGGTATTCAATTGAGTTGTCGCCGCACCTTGATCAAAGATCTCAGTCGAATATCGACTGCGCGAACCTCTTCAGGTTGCTTCATTCGCCGTGAGATTTCCTCATCGATATCAGCCGTGACATCAGGTCCCAGCAGGACCAGGATCTGCTCAATATCTTCCTGCAGGTGCCATTGGGAGGAAGATAATAGTCTCGTGATACTGCGGGCAATCATTGCCCTGTCCTCCATCGAAGCAATTCCTGCCCCGAGCTTGGCAACACTCACGAGGAGTTCTTCATCGGGGTCATAGATCAGTTCCCGCAGGACCGGCCAGTATTCCCGAGGCATTCCAATCTTGTTCAGGAGCTTTACCGCACTGCGTCGCCGCTGGAGACTGGAAGGGGTCTCCATAAAAGAGTTGGGGTGTGGAGTCACCGCCGAACGCGCCAAGGCATCGCAGGCCGCTGCCCCCATTTTCAGAAAAGCTTCCTCAGCGGTTGACCGGTAAAAATCGTCTCCAAGGGCGCGTTCGAAATACGGAATCGGATCTGGGCGTCCAAACTCGGCCAGCGCCTCTATCAGGCCAATCAGCATCCGTTGTTCGGACAATTTAAGCAGTGCTTGGTAAACATCCCCTGTCCGCCACGTGGAAAGAAAGCGAGCGGCCGTGCTCTCTACAGCCTCTTCGCCGAACCGGTCCTCCGGGTCGGGGATTTCTCTCATCTGGAAGAGGTATTCAAGCAGTGCCTCCCTGGCGCCCAGGCGCGCCAGTGCTTCCACGGCCCAGAGCCGCGGGTGGAATATTTTGCGTGGGATGCCTTCCAAAAGGTACCGGCGCAAGGGTCCTACGGCTAATGGGCCGTACTCGACGAGTCGCTCGGCTGCTTGCTTTCCGGTGTTCAAGGAATCCAACTCACAAACCAGCCGGTGAATCTCAGGGGATGAATTCATTGTGGGCCTTCTTCTACCCTCGATTTCATAGACTCGTCATTGATGATAGCCACACGGAGGGATTTCACCCCGTCTGTTTCTCTGAAGTCTTTCGCGGCTTTGGCAATGATTAGTTTGCCACTGATAGAAATTGGATAACTAAAGCACAGCAGAAGGCCGGCGACAGCCTTTTTGCGAATTACATCGATTTGAGCCGGAGCAATATCCCCGGAATCGATAATTTTGTCCAATATCAGGACGAAATTTACCAGTATTCCAGCCGCTATGGCCCGAAGTTCCACATCCGTTTCATTATTCTCTATGATCGCGGCAATTGCGGGCACTAAATTGACGGAGTATCCCAGTATCCTGTCGTAGTCCCTGCGATCGAAGTCTTTCCTCGCCCGATAGTCCCAAATGTGCAAAACATCGACCAGTTGGTCGCCTTTCGCGATTTGCAGCCCCTTGTATAATTCTGACAAGTCAGTCTGCGCCACCGGGTTCCCCACTCACTATCACAATGTTCTTCTCAGGACGTTCGGGCAGAAGGCGAGGTCTGCCCCATGCCCTCCCCTATGCCGTCATGATTCAATAGAGCTGCACAGCTCAGCAGTTCAGAATGAATGCCGGCAATAGATCCCAGCTTTTCGCCAAGCTCCCCCAGGCTCTTTTCCACATTGTCTTTCCCGGTCTGGTGCAGGGCCAGCGCCTTTTGAAACGAGATGCGGATACCCGCCAGAGTAAGATCTATCTTCTCGGTCAACGAGTTCTGGAAATCCTTCATAGTCTTGGTCACCCGGTTGACAAGATCGTAGCGCACCCTTCCACAGTGCCGGTCCAGGAGTTCTGCAACCGACTCTTTCATGCTCTTTAGAATCATTTTTTTCGCAAGGAACTGGGGCAGAGCGGAAGTGGCGGCAAGCTGAATGAGTTCGAGCCCTACCGGGTCGTCCTTGAGCATGAAATAAAAATCGCTCTTCTTGCTCAGTCCCTCAACCGAGGTAAATGGCTTTAGCTTCAGCTCAAAAATGTCACTGGTTAGAATCAGAATTCGCTCGATGATTTCATTGATTTTGCGAGCGAACTCTCCATGAGCGTCTTCGAGCTTGGATGAAATCTTTTCTGCAAGCTGCTGTCGCCAGGGATTAAACGTTTCCCGAATCCTGTCGAATACGAACTGTTCAAGCTGATCCCTCAGGCCGCCGGCCCCGCTGTTTACCAGATCCAGATACTTTGCTTCCAGCTCTTTTTGAAGCGCGGGCGATTTTGCCCTCTTAAATCCGGACATCTCATCGTCCAACCCGGAAATGATCTTCCCCAAATGGCCTTTGAGCAGAAACTGAGTATTCTCCCGGTCCTTTTCGATGTCCTTCATCTCCTGTTCGAACCGCCCGATCTTTGTTGTCAGCTCCTGGAGCGGCAGCTTGATCGCTTCCTGTTCAAGCTGGAAGGAGATGGTCTCATCGGAGATCAATTTCAGCAAATTATTGACGACCGATTGCAGGAAGACCCTGCCTTTTTCATGGGCAAGAAAATCCAGAAGTTGTTTTTCGAATTCAGGAAGCAGACTGCGCCCCACAAGGGAATCGTCTCCCGCCTTTTTTCCTTCGAGCGCCCATCTGGCCGACAAAGGATAAATTCTTACTTTCCCGGTGCCCACGTCTTCCTCGACGACACGGGTCGTAAATTCCAGTGATTCTTTTTGATCGCTTTCGCTGACCTGGTCGATTTTGTTGAGAACGAAAAAAATCTTATCCACAAACTCGCCAACGTCCTTTAAAAACTGGTGTTCACTCCTGGAAAGAGGCGGATCGACGGAAACGACGAAGATTCCCGCATCCACGTATGGAAGATAGGCGTAAGCGGCCTCCGTATTGTGACTGTAGACCGATCCCGCGCCGGGAGTGTCGATTATTCGGACTCCGCCCTTAAGATACCGGGAAGGATAAAAGACTGTGACCTCTTTTACTTCCTTTTTGTTCTGAGGATTTTCGCGTTCGGTAATAAAGGCCGGAAGACCGGCGAGATCGATTTGTTCCAATCGGCCGTTCAGATACTCTACTTCGACCTTAAGCTTTGGGCCGTATCGAAGGATGGTAACAACCGAGGTAAGCGGTATAATCGAGGTCGGCAAAATGCTCTCACCCAAAAGAGCGTTGATGAAAGTCGATTTGCCCCGTTTGAACTGACCGAGAACCACCAGGTTGAAAGCTTCCTCCTGCAGTTTGGTCCTGGTTTCGCTAAGGGATTTCGAGGTGACATCGCGCACAGTGCCTTCCAATCGCGCGACAATTCCGAACAAACTGTCCCTCAGTTGCGCGTAATCGAACATGAAACAACCTCCCAAAAAGACTGAACCTGGCATTGCATGAGGCGGCACCGGATCGTGCTCAAAAAAATGACCTCTGCCCTCGGACAGAAGTCATCGTCTCGTGCCTTGCGGCTGGAGCGTTTAGGGTGGACTTCATCACCTTTCTACTGCACTTTTTATATTATGATACGAAACTCTTTCCCTGTCAATCCATATCCCGGACCACCGCTCGAAGGAGGAGCAGGCTGTGAATGTGTGCAAACCGGAATGTGTGCAAAACCGGCTAAAACGATCTTGACTTTCTCAAACCCGCCTGTTAGTCATTGCCGCAAATTGGGCGATGGAGTCCGCCTGGAGCGCCCTCCGTGGCTGATGACTCCTATCAGGCAGTTAGATACTGGGTAGTAGTCGTGAACTGCATAAACTCTTACCTGAAAGACCAATGGTGTTTAAGATGGACTTGATCGCCGGAACTCCTTTGACCTGGCTAAGAGGTGATCCAAGGAAATATCGATCTCCAATTCCGTACAGGGTGGTATGTACTCCCATTCAGCCCCGGAATTTCCCGGAAGATTTTTATCAACCTCATCAGCCCATGTTGGTTCTCTGCATGCGAGGCTCGAATACGGCAGACGAGAGATCACTCTTGTCAATGCTGCCCTTCTATCCGTTCCATCCCGGCTTCGACAAAAGGCATACTCCTGGAAAAGCAAGATGACTCGCAATAGGCATGCCACGGAAGATGTGACTCAGGGACCGGACTGGCTGCTGTCTGAGGGAGAGATTCACCACCTTTGGGATTATATCCAAGGAAGCATTATGTACGGTTCCATCCGAGAAAGACTCATTAATGCCTGGGGTTTTTGCCAAAGGCACGCATGGGGGGCCATTCTGGTGGAAAGTGCATTTCGGGATAGTTATCTGCACGGACCAACCATACTGTACGCGAACATCATGAGATTAGCGGTTTCAGCTTTGGATCTGAAAGGACCGTTTAAGAACCAGCGTATCCTTCTAGCTCTAAGCGAGAAGGCGCCGTGTATGATGTGCGAAATGGGCCTTGGACCTGGATCAAAGGGCGCTATTAACCCGGACCGGGTTTCTCGTGGAAGAGATGCAACCCAACTTCGCGTTTTTGCGCGCGGCAGCCAAACCTATTGGGAGGGATCCCTCTGTGGTCAGTGTATGGAAAATGAACTCCCGCAACGATGCAGACTTCACCTGACAGAAGAGATGTCACTCGGAAAGCTCGACGGGTTTGAGCAAAACCGCAAACTTGTAAATTACATTATGGATCAAATCATGCGATACTCTTTATCTTTTCGGTGGGAAAATCGAGGCACGGTAACAGAAGAGAACAAAGCGGCCCTGGTCAGCGCCGTGGGATGGTGCAGCGGTTGGCAAACTTTTATGTCCATTCTTGGAATCAAAAAATGAGCAGCGATTCTCTCATGGAAAGAAATAAGTTCATGTCCTATTTCGATCTGTCGGAGGTTTCTCAGCGACCGGGTTGCCCTATTTTTTCATTACTTGAGCGGGTCAACCATCTATGCATTGATTTCTTGATTTATGTTCGGGGCAATTATGTGGAGACCAGGATCCGGTTGCGGCAATCCCTGTGTTTCGACAACTGGCATGCAGCTTTTCCTCCCTCTTACGAATTTAAGCTGTGATATCAGATAGTTGGGACAAATGCATTATAATTGTAAGGCATGCTCACGCATAATCCAGGTTCACTCCTTAAAGATTTCAGTCTGCTGAGGCTGTCCCTTCAAATGTTAGTCAAAGCTCTGTCATTGCGATAGAGAGATGAGCCTCCATCTGGAATTTTTCACCTGCTTCGAATGCCACCGCCCGAACAGCCGAATTCTCTTCCTCGGTCAATCTTGGCTCGTGGAGAAAGTCCCGCGAATGCTTGCGGCTGTATTTATTTAAAAGGTACAGCAAATTCGCAGCTCTTTCTTTTGCCTTTGCCAAAAGGAGTATGCGGCCCTCCACATTGGACAGCCTGAGAGCATGCCTCAAATGAGGCAGACACAGACTAGGCGACACCGAATATCTGTTCCGGAATTCCGGGTTTTGAAGGTTTTGGACCAGTTGCCAGATTTTTCGACGTTCCACGTCCGCCTCGGCCCGGCATGCAGGACACGAGACGGAGGACTCTAGCCCTCTGTAAGGGGCAGACGCCGAAAAAGCCTTCGGCTCCTGCCGCATCCATTCGGGTAATCTCCACCATTTCGTTTTTCCCGCAGATTGCAGGGAGAACAGACGAAGGGTTTCTCTTAGGGCCGGAGTGACCAGTTCGAGGAGGTAAAAATAAAACATTGCCATGGTGCGACCATTTGAGCGGCCCATATCGATATCATATGCCTGCCACCCGTGCCGGTTGCAAAATCCCCTGGAGCGTGTCAACTCCTCGCAGAGCGTCACATCGTGCCTCAATGTCATTAGCAAGCGCCCCATATAAGACGATACCTCTTTAGGGATAAACGCACAGACAGGACAGGATTCACTCGAGAGCGCCTCATCCATTTTAACCCCCTGCGGACCGCTTACGGTAATCCATTTGCGGCTGCCAAGAAACCATTCGATAACCGACTGACAATCTGTTGCGATGGTATCGCTCCAAACACTCAAATTTAGCCTGAACCATTCAAGTCTTTTGATCGCAGTTTCGATCAAATGGGAGCGAATCCGTAATTTGTCGATGTGAGGAACGATCAAGCGTAGATGAGGAAGACAGAGGCCTTCGGAATTGCTGAAAGACTCCAGGAATTCGTCCTGGCCGCCTTCATTGGCTAAAAGAAAGATGTTCCTCTCCAGGTTCTCCTCACCAACCTGTGAGCGGAAATGCAATACGGACCCACTAACGGACAAGCAAAAGGGACCCACCTTGGTTAAAAAATCAGTTGCTCTTCCCTTTCTGGGGTTTCCATCTCATTCCTGAGCCAGAGGTTAAAAAAGGTCATTCCCTCGCCGTCGGCCTAATTTCTGGTGAGCATGGCTGAAGAATCGGGGTCAAGGCTGCGACCGATAGGAAGCACCCGAAGGGCTTGGCCTTGATGCCGGTTCTGGCCATGCTACTGTTAGGAAGCCGAACGGCCCTTTTCATGTTTCCTTCCTTTTGGATACGCTTTCTTTGAAACGATAACTTTCCGCGTTCATGGAAAGGATTTCGGCATGGTGCGTCAGTCTATCAAGAAGCGCACCAGTGAGCTGTTCACTCCCAAAGACTTCCGGCCATTTTGAGAACTCAAGGTTGGTGGTCATTATCAGGGACTGGCGCTCATAGCTTGCCGCAACCATCTGGAAGAACAGTTGAGCCCCTTTTTCGGAAAAGGGGACATAGCCCACCTCGTCAATAATCAGCAGATCCATTCTGGAAAGTGATCTCTCAAGGTAAGAGAGCCTCAATGCTGCCTGGGCTTCCATGAGCTGGTTAATTAGGCCGGCTGCGGTATAGAACCGAACGTTTTTCCCACCCTGGCAGGCGCATATCCCAAGGGCGACCGCCAAGTGCGTTTTCCCGGTTCCACTGTTGCCCATGAGAATCAGATTCTCTTTTTTATCGATGTAGTCTCCTTGGGCAAGATCGATTACTTTAGCCTTGTTTAGCGTGGAAATGACCGAGAAGTCGAATTGATCCAGTGTCTTTAAAACCGGGAACCGGGCAGTTTTGATCCGTTTTTTATGGGCATTCTCATCTCGCTGCTGTACTTCAGCTTCGACCAAGGCGAGCAGATACCCCTCATAGGTTTGATCGGCTTCAATGGCTTGTCTGGCAAGTTCCTGGTAAAATTTAAGCACAGCCGGAAGCTTTAACCTTTTGAGCAGGGCTTCAAGGAGCATCTTTCCTTTCATGATACACCTCCTTGAAGAAGACGGTCAAAGTGGTTGACCTGGTTTGGCCAGACTTCCGGGGACCGGACCTCAAAGAGGCCGCATTTCTTTGCAGGCTCCAGCAGTTGGTAGAGAAGGTTCTTTACTCCATCAAAGCTGTATATCCCCAATCCTGTGGCCCGTTTAACGGCCTCAGTCACTTCTTCCACCGGGCTGTCTTTAAGGAGCATGAGAATCCGAATGTATTCCTTGGTCCCACCGGAATGCCCCAATCGGTCCTTTAAATGCATGTGATAACGGGAGAAAACGGCGGGAAGCGACCATTTGACCACCGGAGTCGCCCGATCAAAGGCTCCCGGTTTTTGCAGGAGAACCGGCAGATAATGCTGCGGATCGAGAACTTGATCATCACCCATGTAGCTCCGCTCGTGGACAGCTATGGTCTTTTCCTTAAAAGAGATGATCACCTGAAACACGAAAGCCTGCACCGTTACGGCTTGACCCACATATTGGGGAGGCACGGAATACCAGTTTCCAGAAAGGCGTACCATCTGGCGCCGATTGACCTTTAAAGTGAGCACTACACAGGCTTTCGGCAGTCTCTTTGGAAGGGGCTGAAGCTTTTCCAGTTCCTCATTCCAAAGTTCCTCCACTGGCTTTCCAAAACGCTCCCTGGAGATGGCATCCCGATCACAGCAATCACGCAGATATTCGTTTAGCTCATCGAAGCTCTCGACCTCTGGCAGCGGCACGAAGAAGTTTCTGCGAGCATAGCCGACGAGGTTTTCAACCCCGCCTTTCTCCTGCCCTTTGCCAGGCGTACAGTAATGGGCCTCGAAGAGAAAGTTGGAGCGGAAACCGACCCAGAGCGATTGTTCTTCTCTGTTTCGCCCCCTCAAAATTTTGTATACCGCTGGCTTGAGATTATCGTACCGGACTCTCAGGGGAACGCCGCCCAGGTAGGAAAATCCTCTTAGATGGCTTTCAAAAAGCGATTCTCTTCTTTCGGTTGGAAGGGCGCAGACAAAGAACTTGCTGGAAAAATCCAAACGCATACAGGCCAGATGGACTGTTTTCTCCTTGCCTGCGAAAATAACCCGGGCCTCGCCGTAATCGAATGTTGCTCCTTCAGCCGCTGTGTAAGTCTGGGGTACATGGCTCTCCGGCAGCTTTGCTCTAAGGAGGCTCACTTCTCGGCGCACTGTCCGGTCTGTTCCCATGTAGGCATGCTCGTCTCGAAGTCGATCAAAAATGCGCCTGGCTGTGTGACGCTGTTTGACAGGACGGCGCTTGTCCTCTTCCAACCATTGCCGAATGACCTCGGCAAAGGGACCGATTGCTTGCTTTGTTGGGGACTTCGTTCTGGTGTAGACCGGAACTCCAGGATCATTGAGGGCCTTGCGAATGGTCCTCCGGCTGTGGTGCAACTCCCTTGCAAGTTGCCGGATGGACTTACGCTTTAAAAAGTACTCTTTGCGAATTATCTCCTTCAACTCCACTGTGATCATCTCCTCGACCCCCTTGGCTGCAAATATCTGTTCGATAGTTTGTAACCAAAGGAGCTGTCACGGTGGGTCCCTTTTCCGTTTCCGCTACCCCGTGAAAGTGGTCCCCTTTTCCATTTCCATACAC
>CAWDTD010000011.1:0-64214 GCA_963805125.1 uncultured delta proteobacterium
AGTACCAAACCACAACTATGGGATGCACTTAGAGTATTGGGAGCTGACCGAGTCCCTATGGGCCAAGTTTTCCCTGCTGCCAAATCATTGATGCTTGTCCCCGCGTTGCCTCTTGCTCACAATCTGCCTAAGGAGATCACTCAGTGTCGTATAGAAGTGCTACACAGAATCATTCGACCTAAAAAAATCCCTAAATCGATGTATCCAGAACTCATACGCGTTCCCCAACGCGAGCGAGAGAAGATCGCTGACGTTCTTTCGGCTGCCCACAAGACGACACCTGCCGAAGCTATCGGAATGCTTTTGCCACTCGTCGATCAGTATCCAGAATTGTATACCTTGAAGGCACATTCAGCCGCACATCTGATTTTGAATGGGGACCTCAGCCGTGCGCGTACTTTTCTTCGTCAAGCTCAGACCATACAACACCTAGATCCGATCTCACGCTATAACCTCTCCTATATACTCTTGCAGGAAGGCAGCATTGACGGCGTCGCAAAGCTTCTGGAGGATGCAACGGATTCTGCTTTATCAGAGGAGTACACATTCTGGCTTGCACTGGCAAGTGCACGCTCTATAACTGGCTACGGCAACGCAGATGTTGCCGCCGCACGTGCCCTTGCCCTGGTCAACGGTAGACCAACCGAATCGATCGTGAAGGAAGTCTTGCGTGGGGCTGCTATCCAGCCTGCCCCAGCAGTCACAACAGAAAGTCAAGGTGTCATCGTGGCACGCACGACCCTTGCTCGAATCAATGAACGTGATCCTGAAGGAGCAGTTAGCGCCTTGAACGAGGCTAGGGTCAGTGCGGAGCGGATCCCTGAAATCGGTCATGATGTTTTTGAGCCTCAGTTTTTTGATCGGCCTTACCGCGGTTGGGATAACGAGGTCACCAAAGCTTTCAACTCTGCAACTCGTCAGTATAGAGAAGGAATATACAGCGAGGCGGCCGCCAGTTTTGCCGCGCTTTATCGAGAGTCTCCAAAAGCGAGCATCGCAATCAACGCCACTGCTGCTTTCATAAAAGCAGGAGAACCAAAGAGAGCACAAGAAAGAGGACGCGCCGCGCTTCGGCAACATAGGTGGCACCGCTGGTTAAGAGAGTGGTCATGGCGACTACAATACAACCTTTCGTTAGCCTACTCAAAACTTGGTGAGATCAACATAGCCATTCGAGACCTTCAGAGGCACCGAAATCTTTTGTCCAGTGCTCTCGAAAAATTATCGAGCCCCCAGTCATCGTTTGGTGCCGAAATATCGGTCGGCCATAGAAGATTAACCGCCCTGTTTATTGCGCTGTGTTCTTCTGAGGGTGCCCCCGTGGAAACGCGTGAGGATATGTCCTTAGCTCTTGATCAGTTGCGGGAGTCTGTTTGCTCTCCTAGTGATGACTTAATTCTGACCGTCGCATGGGCAAAGCTTATTCAAATTCCTCCTGATATTGAAGGAGCACAAACCGCATTACGGGAATTGGCTCAACGGAAGGAGGGTGGCCTGCAGCCTCCAGCAGAAGTCCGTGCGATGCATCAAGTCCGCTCGGCATATGAAAGTCTCGCAAGTGCAAGTGAAATAAGTAAGGCCGTGGACTACATGACTACCGTGATTGAGACAACAACTCGTGAGCGCCAAATTGCTATTCCGCGAGGTGTTTCGTCACGCGATCTCGAACAAAGGGTAGGAGTGGAACTCGTTGCCCGCGTGTGCTTGGTTCGAGCGTATAGCACCCTAGGTGAACGCGAACGGGCAATCAGAGAGCTTTATGAGACCGAAACAATGTTAAGGGAAAACACGCCTTTGCTGGCTCAAGGATTCCTTGTGCGCGATTGGTCTGAACTCTCTGAGGCTGCCGAAGCCCTAAGTCTGCCATGGGCTGCATTGCGATATTGTAATCAAGGTTTGAAGATCGAGCCTGAGAAGGGAGGACTTTGTCAACTGAAGGGAAAACTTGCAACATCAACCCAATTGGGGAGAGAAGTCGAATTACAAGAAAAGGTGATTGAGTTGCGGTATTACATTGAGAAAGATAAGAACCGGGCAACCCAATTGGCAGAAGAACTCAAGGCATCTGCACCAGTTTTCGCCGATGTTCTAAAAGAATTACTGGACCAAATCGACCGGGAAGAGGATGTGGATATCGAGGAATTATGTGACCGTGTAGGAATATTGGCTCGGATGCAATTACCTGACCAAGCTTATGTAGAAGTCGAGTCCCTGCTTGAATGGTTCGTCCGCACAAAGGGGCGTCAGGAGTCACGAATCCCTGTAGATGTTGATGTCCATGACGAGAAAATCTGGCCCAAAGCGGACGATGAGCGAGAAGGTTCTTGCTTGCTTACTCTGACATGCCGTCATGACATAGACCGGTTGATAGTTACAGACCCGATATTAGAAACAATGATATGGGAGGGCAGTTTAAGAGCGGGAAAAACGCAGCATGTCCGTTGGACAGCCTATCGTGAGGACGGTTTCGCACCTGATACCTATCTTGATCTGCCTTTGCTCTTGCGCATGGAGGATAACTCAGGGCCGACAACCGTTCGTACCTTTGTGAACGTACTTGTCGGATCTAGCGAACCCATTTGGCCGATCTACCCAACAGGCGCGCTTACTCCAGATGATGTTCCAGGAGAGGAGTTGTATGGTCGGTTACAACTTATAAGAACGATCACGCGCAGCTTAGGCAGGAACCGCAGTCAGGCGACATACTTTTTGCAGGCACCTCGTCAGATGGGAAAGACCTCCCTGCTTTATTTTGTGAAGAGGCGGTCACCCGCTCACGTTCTGCCTATCTATGTCAATCTTGAGAAGGAATGGTCGAAATATGAACCTGACAACATCTGGAACTATCTTGTTCAACTTGTGATGGAAGCCGGTTCGAGGGAAACAACGTTTCAGCCCGGTCGAAGTCTGAGCGAGGCGGATCTTGTTGGAGCGGTTGCTTCTGTCTGTAATCGGTTGAGTCGGGATTATGCGTTCCTGTTGCTCGATGAGATACATTGCATTTTTGAGAGGTCAAGCAATGGCAGTGCCATACTGGCTTCTTTTCGGGATTTTCTCAACAATCGCGACAACCGGATTGCGCTTTTGTTGTCTGATCGCTATACGCGAGATGAATTGGAAAAACGCTGTCCTAGCGAGTATTGGGCACAACTTTCGGTACTACCAGTCGGCCCACTAGATCAAGCCACTACCAAGCAAGCCATCGAGTTCCCAACCCGTGGCACCGATGTAACCTTTCTCCCAGAGACGATTCAGTGGCTCTATGAGCTTACGCGAGGCTATCCATATCATGTCCAGCGAATTGCTCAGTACACTCTTGAAGGCATGTACTCTGGACCTTGGCTGACTGCATTATCCAGAGATGTTGATGAAATCGTTCCACGGATGCTGGAGCAAAATATTCTATTCCAGGCTGGGTTATGCCGTCCAGACCGAATCGATGCTGAACTGGCGGAGAACATCGCAGCTTTGCTTGAATGGCGCGATCTCTGTGATTTCTTGCCAGAGCTGTTAGTAGAAGCCACAGATGAGGAACTTGCACCAAGTTACTGGCTGCCTCAACCACGTGATTTTTTGGCTCACATGAAGAATCCTGATCAAGTAATCGGTCGCCTAAAAGACATTGGTGTCATGCGGGAGGACGGTATGGGGTTCTTTTCTCCTCTTCTGGAGCTCTGGCTCAAGAGAATGCGAAGGGAAGCGCTCAGTCTCAGCGGAGACAAGGAGGTGAACAAATGGCAAATCATCTCAGCAGTTGATGGAAGCACTCTGGCTGCTCGAGATTGGCAGAATCTTGATAGTGAACTTGTTAGACGTACAAAATATAGAGGCAAGCCTCCCTTGAAGGAGAAAACGACCAGAGCAGATGACTGGGACACCATGATTCGGGAGGTCAAAAGTGAATCCGACTTCAATAATTTCCTGGATGCTGTGTTCCGACTAATAATTGATGGGCGTGACGAAAAGGGAGTAATGACTGAGTATCCATGGCTTTTTTTGGCCTATCATCGTACTCGCCTTGTTCGCAATTTTGTAGTGCATAGAAGCAGCACGAAGACAGCACTATCAGCATGGAATGCGGTCTGTACACGAGCTCTTGGCGGGGAGCGTTCTGCGTATTGGCCATCATCAACGGAGGAATGGCGAGGATTGCAGGTTACGCTGCTTCGCACATTGTATGCGGGGATGATCAGCGCGATAGGAATCGCCGGGCGATCAAACTGAGTTGAATGTGGTTCAGACTCTCTGGATTTGGAGCGGATGCAGGCTTGCGGGTGTAAATGGCACAAAGGGGTTATCACGATCCCTCCTTTAATTCAGTGTAGAAATCCACGCCCTGTGGGCGTGGTAATGTGGACTGGCTATGCCGGTCCCGAATGGGCTTGGCCATAAGGCCGCTCACTGCTATCTTCTGTCTCGAGTTGTTGCCGCAACGTCGAGGGGGAGGAGAATGCAGTGAGCAGATTTCGAAAGTTATCACACACGATATGGCACTGCCAATATCACATTGTATGGGTTCCCAAGTACCGGTACAGAGTATTGGTTGGGCCTATCAAGGAGGCAGCGTGCACGGGAATCCAAGCCATCTGTGGCTATGCAGGCTGCGAAATTACGGAAGTGAGCGTGCACAAAGGGATCATGTTCACCTAATCGTCATGATCCTGCCTAAGATAGCGATATCGGATTTGATGGGCCGGTTGAAAGGCCAAACGTCGATTAAGTTGTTCAAGCAGTTCCATCAACTGCGAAAAAAGCCGTACTGGGGGAATCATTTCTGGGCTCAGGGTTATTGTGTCCACACAGTTGGGCTCAATGCAGAAATGATCCAGAAATACGTAAAGCATCAAGAAAAGAAAGAACGGCTCGAAGAACAACTAACAATCGGGAAACGATAAAAGCACTCAAGTGCGGCGCAACCGAGGCCTGCCCCCTCTGGGGGCTGGCCATGTCCCCCCTATGGGGGGTGAATTTAAAGCCCCGCCCTATGGGTGGGGTTTTTTACTAGTCGCACACTTTAAGATAGGACGCCATGCCAGCAACTTGGATAGATCTCATAGGAGCAGGAAGTATTGGAGGAGTAATAGTCAAGTTGCTCGATAATCTTTATCAAGAATACCGCTATAGGTCAGAAGCAAGAAAATCTGTCAAAGTCTTAGTTGATAAACATATTGATCCCATACTTAAATCTGCTGACGAGCTTGTGGGGAAGATCCGTTCACTCGCTCAAGCCGATTTTCGAGAACTCATAAAAGCCCCAATGCCCAATGATTCCAGGTTAGAATCATGGTTGCCATATCTGAATATTCTTTATCTGTTCGGCCAGTTTTGGTCTCGAGTCCAGATTTTACGTATTGAAGGCGTCCTTGTGAATTTGGGATCTGATGTAAGAGGCAAGAAGTTACTAGATTTTTTCAGAGCACTTGAAGCGGTAAGAACTCGCTTGGTCGAGAGATCTTGGCAAAGAGGTATAGGAGAACTATTGATAGCGTACGATAGCAAAGGAAGCATCTGCACCATCACATATTTTGAATTCGTCCGTCAATTCCTGGCTTCCGCAGAGATACAAAGGTGGTTTCAGCCCCTTATGTCAGTTTTGTCAGCGATTCATCACACCCGGAACAAACAGCGACTGCTGGTTTATGGCGCTATAATGCATGCCTTGATTGATACCCTGGATCCAGATCACTTAGTGACAAATCAAAGGCCGGGATGGGGCAATGATTTTGATAACCTAAAATTCCCCCGCTTTGGATAAAAACGAGCGTCCAAAATTCCCCCACCCATCACAGAACTTCTGGTAACACGAAGCGATCTAAAAATCGCGAGTGTCGCTGGAGGGTTGGAGGGATGATCAGTATGGATCAATACGAGTATGTCCGTACGGCTCACCGGGTCTACGGAAAGAGCATTCGCACCATAGAGCGGGAAACCGGCCATGATCGCAAGACGATCCGCAAGGTCTTAAGGGGTGAGTACAGCGGATATAGCCAGAGAGAGGCTCAGCCCTATCCGAGGCTGGGGCCGTTGCTTGAGACCATCAACTCCTGGCTTGAGGCTGATAAGAGGGCCCCGAAGAATCAACGCCATACTGCAGCAAGGGTCTTTCAGAGGTTAGTTGCCGAGGAAGGGTTCAAAGGAAGCGAGTCCACAGTGCGGCGATATGTGAGAAAGGCCAAGGTTCACCTGGGAGTCAATGCTCCAAAAGCCTTCATCCCACTCGATCCCGATTGCGGCCAGGAAGGTGAGGTCGATTGGGGAGGAGCACTGGCCATTATCGCTGGACAACCGCTTCGCTTGAAGTTTTTCTCTATGCGTTCCAAGTCTTCGGGCAAGCACCTTGTCCGGTTTTATCCCTGTGAGAGACAGCAAGCTTTTTTTGATGCCCACATGCATGCCTTTGCGTTCTTCGGGGGTGTTTTCAAGACGCTGGTCTATGACAATCTGACCTCTGCGGTCCAGAAAGTGCTCCGTGGGAAAGGAAGGATCGAGCAGGAGAGCTTCCGCAAGTTTCATAGTTATTACAGCTTTCATGCTCGGTTCTGCAATGTGGCGAGCGCCCATGAAAAGGGGGGCGTTGAAGGCAACATCGGATATGTTCGGCGAAACTACCTGGTGCCGATCCCAAAGGCGCAAACCATCGAAGAATTAAACGAGCAAGTGCTCCGGGACTGCCTGGCTTATGGAGACCACCGGCTGCAGGGCCGTGATAGAACCGTTAATGAACTCTTTGAAGAAGAAAAAGAGCATCTTCTTGCCCTCCCGGATCACCCCTTCAGCAACATTCAGACCGTCGAGAGCCGGGTCAACCACTATTCAACGGTCATCCTGGACAAGAATCGCTACTCCGTTCCAACCGAATATGCAGGTTTCAAAGTGCGAGGGGTTCTTTTTGTTGACCGAGTGGAGATTTTCTATGAGGGGAAGCGGATTGGCGCCCACCGCAGACTTTTTGGAAACAACAAATGGCAGCTCGACCCTGACCACTACCTGGAACTGCTGCAAAAAAGACCGCTGGCATTCAGTTCCGCCAGGCCTATCCGGCAGTGGCGAAAGAGTTGGCCTCAATGCCTGGAGAGGCTTCTGGAAAGGTTCATCGCAAACCACGGTGAAACAGACGGAACTAGGGAGTTTATCGCCGTTCTTATGCTCTACCGCAATCAGAGCCAAGACCAGGTCAATGCGGCGGTGGAACGGGCGCTTGAGTGCGGCTTGAGTTCCAGCGCCGGGGTAAAGCATCTTGTCCAGAATTGCGAAAACGGCCATCAATTTGAACCTCTTTCGAACTGGTCAAAAACTGTGGTTCCTGACATCTCCGCCTATGGCGAGCTTGGAGGTGTCCAATGAGGGCCGGCACGCAGATGCTTTTAAGGGAGAATCTAAAGGCTCTAAAGTTATCCCATATGCATGGGCATTTGGATGTCCTGCTTCGCCAAGCCAAAGAAAACGGGGTGAGCCACGAAGATTTTCTGCTCTCCCTGACCGAAGTCGAACTTCAAATGAGAGCGGAAAACCGCCTCCGGCGCATGATCGGGGAGGCCCGGTTTCCCCTGTTGAAAACCCTTGAGATGTTTGACTGTGAAGCTGCACCGGCCCTGGATAAGAGGCTTCTCAAAGAACTCGATGAGGGTGAGTACATCCGGGAAAAAAGAAACGTTATTTTCCTTGGAAAAAGCGGTACGGGGAAGACCCACCTGGCAACGGCACTCGGAGTTTCTGCATGCAGGCAGGGTATCGCGACCCGTTTTGTTAACGGCTGCGGTCTTGTAAATGAACTGATCGAGGCCCAGAGTGCAAAGGTCTTGACCCGTCTTATCCAGCGATACGCAAAATACGCACTGCTTGTCTTGGACGAACTCGGATACGTCCCCTTCTCAAAGCAAGGCGCCGAGCTTCTGTTCCAGGTCTTGGCAGAGCGTCACGAGCGGGGCTCGGTAATAATCACAACCAACCTTGGATTCGCGGACTGGACTCAGGTTTTTGGAGAACCGACCCTTACTGCGGCGTTGCTTGATCGGCTAACTCATAGAGCGCACATCATCAATTTTAACTGGGAGAGTTACCGTCTAAAGGAAACACTGAAGGGCAGGAAGACGAAGAAAGCAGATCGTGGAGAGCTTGAGTCCCCTCTTGCCGCCGGCTGACAATAGCACGAGCGCCAGAGCTGTAAAGGCCAAGCCCTGCCGGGTGCTCCCTTTGGTCGCAGCCTTGACAGCTCTGTCTTGCTCGTGCTGGTTTGGAATCAGCGACGGCGAAGGGAGCGCAACCAGTCGCTCCGGCTCAGAGAGCTGGATTTTTTATAACTGCGGGTGGGGGAATTTTACGTTATCGGGGTGGGTGATTTTTCGGTTGTCATTACGAGGGCAACAAACTCACCCGGAAGAGCAAAAGAGATTTGAAGTACCGGATTTTCAAAGTCTACCTGGTATTCGTGAAAGAGTCGATGCGCTACTACACAACTTGACAGTGATTCCCAGATCAGAGAAATGGGCCAAAAATAGAAAAACCGCGCGTAGGATTTTAGCCCCAATTCCATGGAGCGACACATCCGTTGGGCGGTTTTTAGCTGTTTAAAAGCCAAACTTGATGAAATTGTATACCTATCTTAGGGTAAGTTGTCAACCAGATAATTGCTTTCAGAGAAACAGATTCCTGGATTGCAGAAGAGGGGCACGGGAAGGGGTTTGGCCTTGATTTATTACTGTCCCCCGGTTTCTGGGGAAGATAGGGGACGCCCGTGACATATGGACATTTAAGTAAGCGGAACGGGTCGTATACGAACTTGTTTGCATTGGTTCTTGCAGTGATTGTGGGGTACCGTCTTCCTATCGAGTGAGCACGCCCAACCAGTCGTTGCACCAGACGCCGAAAAGCTTGGCACTGGTGAATTTTTTTGTTCGACTGAAAAGGGAAAACTCCACACATCTCTCCTCTATGGCGTTCTACAGCGGACCATCCAGGATCTTTCCATGTGCAGACCATATTTTGAACGCGGAATCACAAACGCTATTGCGACTCTGAAAACAACATTTTCCCGCCGCCAAAAACCAGGTTGAAAGGTCCGATGAACCTCTGGTCGTTTGACCAATCCGTTATGGCGAATACGACATGTTCAAACGCGCCGCGGAAATCGACTTCCAGCGACTTGCGGAAAAGTTGCGCCACCAGATTGCCGTCATTTCCAAAGGCGCCGCAACCCCACGCGCCGAGTACAAGGCCCTCATGGCCATGCCTTTCCGCCACGGCAAGCACCTTGAGAATTCGGTTCCGCATTGCGGCCCCGATTTCTTCAAAGCGGGTCGGGACGTACTCGCGTACCGCCGACGCGTTCACGGCGGGGCAGGTTATAATCGCACAGCCGTAGGGATCCTCCAGCAGTTCTCCATCATCGTTTCGTAATACCGGGACATCGGGAGAATAGATGACATAGTCGGAGTAAAAAGGGTCCTTTCGAGCTTTGTGGTACGAATACATCGCGTTGTCCCGGAGGCACGCCCAGAGCGCCGTAGATCTTGCCAGATACTCTTCCTGGGCTCGGGCGCCGCTCAGGAAACCTCCACCTGGGCTGGTGGCGGAAGCGAAATTTAAAGCGACCGGTTTGAACCCCTTTGAAATTAGATACACGACAGACGACAGGGTGGTTTCATTTCTCACCTCGACAAGTGTCGGGCCCTGGCGTGGTGCGGTCGCCGGCAAATTCTTCTCCGGGGGATACGATACCGTTTTACGGACCGCCTCACGAATTTTGCCTTCCACATTAACATGTTTTCCTGAGCTGGTAACGTAGCGGCCTGATTTCAGGATATCCACAATTTCCAGCCCGAGGGCCTTTGCCAATTCACGCGGGATCTCTAAGCGAAACGCGCTTTGACCCTCCTTCCGGCCCATTTCCCCGTTCGACATGGTTCACTCCGTATTCAATCCGTCTTCCGTCCTCTCACCATTCACGATTCACGATTCACCACCTCATTACTTCATTTTTTTCCTTGATATCGCTTCTCATACTGAAGTATAATATTCCCCGGATCGATCCTAAGACGTGTAACCTGAATTCGGCCTGCATTTACAATGTAACCACTCACACTTCACAGAATTGGAGCTTGAAAACATGCCGTTCAGTATTCATTATCTGATATTGGCCATCTACGGGTCACTCCTCACTTTTCCCGTTCGCGCCCGCTGTTATCCGCTGTTATTGCAAAAATCAAATCCGAAACTAATAATAAAATCAATTGGTTGCCAAACCGCACTTGCATTTGGCCCTGTATTTTCAGCGAACACAGCTTCCGTATCCGTTCACCACGGAGGGAAAAAGTACAGGTTCACCACAGAGGCACAGAAGACAGAGAAGTGGTATCCTCCGTCTTCTCACCGTTCACTACGTCATCCCGGACGGTTTCAATCCGGCACCACTATTCACTGTCCACTGTCCACTGTCCACTGCCCTTATTGCATTTGGGCCTGTATTTTCAGCGAACACAGCTTCCGTATCCGTTCAACACGGAGGGAAAAAGTACAGGTTCACCACAGAGGCACAGAGGACAGAGAAGTGGTATCCTCCGTCTCCTCACCGTTCACTACGTCATCCCGGACGGTTTCAATCCGGCACCACTATTCACTGTCCACTGTCCACTGTTCACTGTCCACTGCCCTTATTGCATTTGGCCCTGTATTTTCAGCGACACCGCCCGTTCACTGCTCTTACGGATGTCAGAGGACGGAGGTCAGAGGACAGAGAAGTGGTATCCTCCGTCCTCCGTCTCCTCACCGTCCACTGTCCACTGCCCTTATTGCATTTGGCCTGAATTTGCAATGGAACCGGGTCTCTGCTCAAGGGTCTCGGGTATTTAAGCAACGACGAGTTTATCCTGGGCAAAGCGAAGAGCGGCTCGCCGACTCGTGACTCGTGACATTCAGTTTCGCTGCGAAGCCCCGGCTTCGCCTGGCTCTTTGAAAAATAAATAAGGATAATCGCACTTTTCGCTTGGTGCTCTGAACTTGTGCGGGACCTCCGTCTGTTATTTCTTCTCGCCTTCGCGCCTCCGCGCCTCCGCGTGAGATAGCTCAATCGTTTTTCCATCACGCCGTAGCTACCGTGAATATTTTGGCCCCATCCGCCAGGCTTCCTTCAAGTCCCACTGTGAAACCGTTTTCGTCCTCGACACGGATCTCTCCGGCGAGTGCAGCCCTGTACAGTCTTTGATCGTATGCTATGAGGGCGTGCTTTACTTTCATGCCTCTGTAGATATCGACCTTTTTGTCGTTTACGTAAACGTCGATGCTCTCATTCACGTCAGGCTGTCCACGGTTTTAGTTTCTGAAAACGATCCTGTTGCCGACCTGAATATTTATCGGCGAAATTTTGCGGATGTAGTCGGCCACCGCGTCCCTTTGCGATGGTCCAACCGAGATGTTTTGGCCTTTTTTGAAAACGTTGAACTGGTTGCCTCCGGAGGCAAGAAAATCATTTGTGACAACCCTGTAGGTTGCCCGGGTCTCCATTGGCTTTCCCGCCACCTCTATCGACGCCACCTTCTCCCCTGCGGGTTTGGACAGATCGTATACGATTTGTATCCCTGAAACCTGGAGCATATTTTCCGATAAGACGCTCTTCTCCAGAAGCTCCCTGATCTGTTCTCCCGTCAGGTCCATCGATACCAGATCATCGTCGAACGGCAGGGCCGTGAAGACTGCCTCAAGCGTTATCGGTCCCTTCGGGATATCGGCCCGGATGCCGCCTCCGTTCTGGAAGGCGATCTGTGCGCCGGAGGCGTCGCGCATGGCGTCCGTAACGATGTCGCCCAGGTCGCTTTCCCTGGTCGAATCCCTGGTAAGATCGGCTGTAGCTGTCCCGATCACTTTTGAAAACTCGGTCTTTACCTGCGCCTCATACTTATCGACGATCCGGGCGACATTCGGATCGAGCTGAGATGCGGGTGAAACGAGCCGAAGCTCGTCTTTGCGCGTATAGCTGACAATCTTTTTCTTCACCCGGTCAAAAGTGACATTCAGGACCCCGAGATAGATTCCGTTGGAGCCTGCCTGCACTATCACCGTGCCCGATTCGATCACGGGGTCCCTTATGGCCGTATGGCTATGCCCTCCCACTATGATGTCGATTCCCCTGACATTCCTTGCCAGTTCCCGGTCCGCGTCCAGCCCGTCGTGGGATAGCACAACTACGATTGAAGCCCCTTTTGCCCGAACTCGCCTGATTATAGCGGGTAGGACCTTCTCCGGCCAAACGAATGTGAGTCCGGTAAGATTGCCGGGTTTTGAGGTGTAGCAGGTTTCGGGTGTGGTTATGCCGATTACCGCGATTCGAACGCCTTTCCTTTTTAGCATTAGATAAGGTTTTACTCCCCGGATGTGCCGGCCGCCGCGCTCGAAGACGTTTGCCGAAATCACCGGGAAGGAGGCCGACGAAATAATGGACTGCAAGACGTCCTGTCCCCAGTCGAATTCGTGATTCCCTAGAGCCATGGCGTCGTAGTGCAGGTAATTCATGATTTCGATTACCGGTTTCCCGTGGAAGAGATTGGATACCGGGGTCCCCTGGAACATATCACCCGCTGACAGAAGGATTGTTCCGTCCGGATTTGCGGCCCTTTCGCGTTCAATCATTTTGGCGAGGTATTCAGCCCCGCCGACCTGTCGCTCGGAATTAACGCTCTTTTGCACATAGGGAATGATATGTCCGTGGGTATCATTTACATGCAGGATGGTAAGACTGATTTCGGCCTGCCGCGCCAGGGCAGCGGACGAAAGAACAAGTATTGACGACAGCGAGAGGATCAAAATCAGAAAAAAGAGGCTTATCGTTGAGATTTTTCCTCTGGAACTTGGCGGAAATTGCATCGGCTTCCTTTCCGGCAACGAATTTTTTATTTCAAATGAGTCAAGAACCATTCCACGCTGGCCTGGATCGCTCTCTTGCGCCACGAATCGTCACTGATCCGATGGTCGGCGGTGCGCATGAGCAGAAGCTTCTTTGGCTCATTGAGGCGCTCATAAATCCGCACTGAATCTTTCCAGGGCACGACTTCATCCAATTGCCCGTGAATCAGCAGGACCCGTCCTGCCTCGCCCGGGGCATCCAAATCGGTTGGAGAGCCGAGACTGAAGCCGTCCGGGAAAATGGCTCGCAATTCCTCGAAATGCTCAGTGTCCGGACGAATATCGCTTATGTCGAAAGGAGCGGCCCAGGTTACAGTGGCTCGAATCAGCTTCGGGCGTTCGTTGGCGGTCAGAAGAGAAAGGAACCCGCCAAGGCTCGATCCGAGAAGCCCGATTCGTCCGTCCGACCATGACTGCTTCAGAGCAAAACCAATTGCCGCCTCCAGGTCATACCTCCTTGCTTCGACAAGACTCATCGAGCGCCTTGGAGGGCTGTGCCCGCACCCTGAAAAATCGAACCGCAGGGCGCAAAAGCCCGCTTTGCTCATCTCCTCGCCTATGGCGACGAACTTGGGGCTTTCCTTGGCGCTCAGAAGACCGTGGGAGCAGACTATCACCGGGGCCGGAACCTTCCCCGGCAGGTGCACTACCGCCGAAAGATCGATTCCGCCGGCTTCGATAAGCAACTCCGTACAGGCGCCACTATGACCGGTCTTTGAAACGTATGGCATAGAGGCTCACCTGTTGGGATTCACCGCCGGACCGGACGGTCTGGACGGTTTGTTTGAATTTGAAATACCTTGTCAGTTCCTCGAAGAAAGCCGGCGCGTGGAGACTGGTGCTTTTTGCAAGGAAAACGGTCCCGTTCGGGGCAAGGGCCTTGCGGAAAAAAGAAACCAGAAGCGGATAGGAACTACGGTCGTAGATGATTTCGGCGCCGAAGATCACTTCATAAGGCCCCTTTATTTCAGGCGCCTTCAAGTCCAGCTTTCGCACCTCGGCTTTTGTGCCGTTGAGCAGCACATTGGCCCTCGCGAAAAGCAGGGCGTCCTCGTTGATGTCCGTAATCGTCACCAGGTGGCCGCAAACAGACGCATATGTTCCAACCACCCCCATGCCGGCTCTGATCTCGAGCATTCGCTGCCAGGGCACGAGGGGCTGTTTGCCGATGAAGTAGGCTAGAAGAAGACTCGATTCCCACAGCCTGGCCCAGTAAGGCAAGTCCAGCGGGCCAACCTGTTGCGACTCGATCAGTTCCTCCAGATAGGATTCGAAGTCGGTGAACTGGAGAACCTTGAGTTCTTTTCCGCCGAGTTTCAGCGGTAGAACTTCCACATTGTACTTCCGCCTGATCTGTTTGAGCAATTCCTCCAGTTCCGGCACTATCGTCTCCTGGGGTTCAATTACGGCTGTGCGGGGTTTCCTCGAATATGGAGAATTCGAAGGTGAAACTGGTGTTTCCAATATCGCTCACTCATGCGTGGACGTGCGGAGTCTCATCGAAAAAAGCCCGACCCTCGTAAGATAGACTTATACACAACCCTTCTACGCCTGGTTCGAGGCGCTTCACTTCGTGAGGTGCTAGTCCCGGCCTCCCTTAGCGGTGTACCTCGCGGAGCGCGGAAGGCCGACCGCTGGATGTGTCTATCATGCGCGTTGGCTTGCAGCGGGAGGCCTTGTACTGGCAGTCCGCCTGAACATAAAAAAATCCGCTCCTTCGCCCAGAAAGTCATTATAGTTATAACCGCCTGCCCTGAGGCATTCGATCAGCCCTATGTCGAAAGGGGTTTGAATTCCGACATCCGAGGGTCGAGGTGCGGCAGCGGGGTCCGATATCTGCAAGGCGCTTGCGCCGCATTATAGCAGCAAGTGGATCGCGGGGAGAAAAATATGTCCGAGATTCTCGTTTCTTACAATGTTAAAGGACCCCACCGGAAGATTTTAAAGGAAATCCTTTCCGGCCGGGCAGAGATAAATTTTTTATTCGATATAGCTGAAAAGGACCGCATGGGTGTGATAGAGCGGGCCGATGTTATAATTTCCTGGAGCCCGGCCAGGGAATTCTGCCCGGAGGAATTGAGGCTGGCCGGGCGCGTTCGGCTGATTCAGTTGGTTAAAGCCGGCGCCGAGCATCTGCCCTTTGCGCTGCTGCCTGCCGGCGCAATGATAGCCTCAAATCCGGGCGCGTTTGCCGATCCGATGGCCGAACATATCCTGAGCATGGTCTTCGCTCTGGCAAAAAGGCTTTGTGTAAATCACGCCAAATTGAAGCAGGGTGAATTCGATCAGAAAACGAAGAACAGGAATTTGCGCGGGCACGTGTTCGGGGTGCTTGGATTCGGCGGGATCGGTCAGGCTGCAGCCAGGCTCATGCGGGGCGCCGGGCTGAGGATTTTCGCAATAAATACGAGCGGACGAACAAGCGAAATGGTGGATTTTATCGGTACCCTCGACGATTTGGACTATCTGCTCAAAAAAAGCGACGTGTTCCTGGTCTCGATACCCCTGACCATCCGGACCAAAGGGCTAATCGGAGGACGCGAACTCTCCCTCATGCAGCCTGAGGCTGTCCTCATCAACGTGGCGCGCGGGGCCATAATAGATGAACAATCCCTCTACCGGCATCTGGCTCAAAATCCCGGTTTCAGCGCTGGAATCGACACCTGGTGGGTCGAGCCTTCGATGGGCGGTGAATTCAAAGTCAACCACCCCTTTTTCGACCTGCCTAATTTCCTCGGCTCCCCGCACAATTCCTCCACTACTCCGGGCACGATGGCCTGCGCCGTAAGACTTGCCGCACAAAACGCGGCCGATTTTCTTGGCGGCGGGAAGATTAGAGGAAAGATCAGAAAAGAGGACTATGTATAAAACTCCGGTCACTCAGTTTGCGGGCTATGCCCGGAAAATCGCAGGCATGAAATTGCAGATTCCCGAGCTCGAAAAGAAGAAGAACTAACCTTCTAAGCCAGGCGACCGGGGGGGGCGGATTTCTTCGGCGGATTTTCCCGTCCCGTTGATTGCGTGAAGCAGGCATTCGGGCAACGAGTTGCGGTCAAGTACTGTTGAAAAGAAAGGAGCCTCAGGGATGGATTTCAATCTGACTGAAGAGCATGAATTAATTCGACAAAGTGTAAAGGAATTCTCTGACAGGTATGTCTGTCCGATTGCTGACCAAGTCGACCAGGAACCGAGGTTCCCGGCCGAAACGGTCAAAAAACTCGCCGAACAGGACTTGATGGGTATCCCCTACCCCTTGGAATATGGCGGAGCAGGGGCCGATTATCTGAGCTATATCATAGTGCTCGAAGAACTTTCGCGGGCATGCACAACGACCGGTTTTACCGTGCAGTGTCACACATCCCTGGCAGAGTTTCCGCTGTTTAAGTTCGGTACAGAAGAGCAAAAGAAGAAATATCTTACCCCGCTGTGCAAAGGTGAGATGCTTGGCTCCTTTGCCTTGACTGAGCCGGAGGCCGGAATCGATGAGGCAGCCGAGACCACCACAGCGGTTCCGGATGGGAATGAGTGGGTGCTGAACGGAAGCAAGATATTCATTTCAAATGCTTCCGTTGCCGGCGTGATCATTGTTTTTGCCATGACGGATAAATCCAAAGGAACGGAGGGGATCAGCGCGTTTATCGTCCGAGCCGGCACTCCCGGTCTCCGGATCGGAAGACATTTGAAAAAGGTGGGAATAAGAGGCTCGCTCATGGCTGAAGTGTTCCTGGAGAACTGCCGGATTCCGAAAGAAAACCTGCTGGGTGGCGAGGGGCAGGGGGGCGAGATCGCCAGGATGACACTTGACGGCAGTCGGATAGGCATTGCCGCGCAGGCTGTTGGTATTGCTCAGGCTGCACTTGACGAATCGATAAAATACTCCAAACAAAGAGTCCAGTTCGGACAACCCATCGGTACGTTCCAAGCGATCCAGGGGATGATTGCCAACATGGCGACCGATGTACAGGCAGCGAGGCTTTTGACCTACCAGGCTGCCTGGTGTTACGACCAGGGACTGCCTTACAGCAGTCAGGCTGCCATGGCAAAGTTGTTTGCCTCGGAGACGGCTTCCCGTCAAACTGACCGCGCAGTGCAGGTCCATGGGGGTATCGGGTACGTCATGGGATCTAAAGTCGAGCGTCTATACAGGGATGCCATAATTTGGGTGAGTCACGACGGGACCCCGGATGTGATGAGGATGGTTATTGCCGAAGGCTTGTTGAGTTAACCCGGAGCGGAAGATTATGCTCAAGATAGTGGAGTGATGCAATTGGGGGTTTTTACTTTGCGTACCTCTTTTTTGACCTGCGGCCGGACAGGAGTATGAGAACAATAGCCAAAATGGCTATACCGCCTAGAATTGAGCTTAGCCATCTCCAATCAATGGTGCGCAGGCTTACCACCGTTTGCCAGCTTCTTTTGAACCAGCCTCCGAGCGGAATGTCCTCCCTGCTGACCAGCGCAACGGTTCGCTCAGCTTGGTCGGACACCAGGAAAACGATCTCGCCCATTTGCTGGTCTGCCTTGATGGGGGCAGTTACATCGGAAGGCGCATGTATCTGCCACTTCAAGAGGTTTTTCTTGCTTTTCTGGAGGAGAAAAGAGGCATTTTTAGCGGGATAAATCTGAACTTCGTCCTTTTGTCCTTTCCAGACCCTGGCTTTTGCGACTGCCTGCCCCTCCGGGAACGGCTGGACGAGAGTGAAATTCGTGAATCCGTAGTTCAGCAGCTTAAGGGCCTCTTTCTCCCGGATCGAAACATTCTGAGCCCCCATGACCACAGCGATGAGCCGCATCCCGCCCCGCTTGGAGGTGGCGGAAAGATGGTATCCGGCCGCTGCGACGTATCCCGTTTTTAGGCCGTCTATTGTCGGGTCTTTGAGCAGAAGGTGATTTCGATTGTATTGCTGGATGTTGTTGTAAGAGTATTCTGTCATGGAATGGAAGCTCAGCGCCTCCGGAAATGCTTTCAAGTAAGCCATATCCAGGGTCGCCATGTCTCTGGCGGTTGTAATCTGACCCTCGGCGGGCAGTCCGTCAGGAGTGAGGAATCGGGTTCGGGTCATTCCCAGTTCTTTGGCTTTACGGTTCATGGCATCTACAAAAGTGTCCACGCTCCCGCTGAGATATTCCGCTGCCGCGACGCAGGCATCGTTGCCCGAAACCACCGCTATGCCTTTTATGAGATCCTCGAGGGGAATACGCGCCCCGACCCCGACGAACATCTTCGAGCCGCCGGTTCGCCATGCGGCTTCGCTGATCGGGACTTCGTCGTTTAGGTGAATCCTGCCCTGCTTTATTGCTTCAAAAATCAGGTAGAGTGTGGCGATCTTGGTAAAAGAGGCTGGCTCAATAGGTTCATCGGCGTCTTGTTCAAAGAGCACCGATCCGGTGGAAACTTCCATGAGGATGGCCGACCGTGCGTTTATCCGCCCAGGTGAAATCTCCGCGGCCGTCCCGGCGCACTTGGCTTCCTCCTCTTTGCCCCACCTGGCGCCCGATTGCTGCGCACCGGTCTTTTCCACATCAGTGGATTGTTTTTTCGTCTTCTTGGCAGCGACCTCGATCGGCGCAACCGAAGAAACCATAACAAAAGCTAAAGAGAGCGCAAGCAACAGGCTGAAGAAAAAGCTCCTTCGCATGTACTTCCTTTCAGGTCTATGAACTCAATCTTCCAAAAAGGATTCAAACGTCCGCATCCTTATACTTCGAATCGACTCTTTTGACAATGATTGGAATTTTCCGCCGCTTTTTGTGGTAATCAAGCAAGTTAGGAGGAAATAGCGACCAGAACGCCCCGATTTCTTTGTAACCGTTCACCGCTGTAACTCGCGTCCATCCGGGACACTCCAAACCATGAAAAGAGAACTCCACATCTCGCAGAGTGTGGAGTTCTCTGCTCGACCTTGCATAGTTTTTGTGTTATGCGCATTTTGACTGGATAATCGGCGCATTTGTTAGACTTTTTCTTATTTTGCTTCGTCTTAGCTAATGTCTATCCGAAACCTCGTAGGAGATGTGCAACATAGCCCGGATGTTTGGCGGACGTAGGTTTTTTTGGCGCCTTGACAAACGGAGCTTGATTTTCGGCATTGAGGAGAACGGGATGAAAAAATTGAGCGCTCTCGCGCTTGGATTGATCCTGTGCGTGGTGTGGGCGCCTGCTGTGTGCGCACAAACCGGGAACTCCGAGGGACCGGTGCTTGTAGGCCGCATAACTTTCATCGAGGGTCAGCTTCTCCGCTATGTTTACGGCGAACAGGACTGGGTGGCCACCGTACAAGACGCACCCTTCGGGCTCGAAGACGCCGTCTATTCCAGCGATACGGGAAAAGCGGAGTTCAAGTTGCCCAACGGAGTATGGGTGCGAACGGGCAGCGACACACAGATACAGCTTATGGTTCTAAGGGAGGACTTGACGGAAATCGATGTCGCATCTGGTACCGTCAGGTTCTACAACGAGAGTCAAAAGGCTCTGATCAAGGCGACTACACCTTTCGGGTATGTGCTGGCGCGACCCGGCGCCGCTTTCGATCTCTATGTGGGAGACGATTCGGCCGAGGTAATAAGCCTCGACGGCGCCGTCGACTTCGTCCTCGGAGAGGGGAAAGCGCGGTACGCGGTCGAGGCCGGTGGCGCATCCATAATATCGGATGGCAGAGTGGCCGCTGAGGGAGATGGCCAGGTGGACGCCGCCTGGGATGAATGGAACCTCAAGCGGGAAGAACTCTGGGCACAGAGGGTGCAAGTCAAGGGAGAGTCAGTCGATAACCTGCCGACCGAGTTGCGCGATGATGCTTGCGATCTTGACCGGAACGGCAGGTGGGAGCGAGTCTACTATCAGGGCCGCTACCGGAGGCTGTGGCGCCCGACCGGGGTTGCCGCAGGCTGGCAGCCATTCACAGCCGGCAGGTGGACGGTGTGGTACCGGGACAATGTGTGGATTCCCGAGGAACCATTCGGGTATGTGACGCACCATTACGGAAACTGGGTTTATGTAAACTCAGCCTGGTATTGGGCCCCTCCCGGGAAGGTCAGGAGCGGCAACATTGGCAGATACGTGTGCTGGTATCCTGGACGAGTCTCATGGATCCACTCGCACGCCCATGTCGGCTGGGTCACGCTCGCACCCGCCGAGGCGTACTACTCCCATAACTATTGGGGGCCGGGGAGCTTCATTGTTGGAGTAAGAAAAGGCAGAATCGGCATTGACAGGCTGGCTTACGCTGGCCATGCGGTTGTCGTTCCCCGGGGAAGCCTTTACAGCGTGAACAGCTACACCGGTGTCAGGGTCGCCAATATCAACCGGACTGCCATTATCGACAATTACAGGGCTGCATCGGTCATCAGCGACAGGGTGGTCCCCAACTACGGTTCGATTCGGAACCGCTATGTCTTTAACGTCAACCTGGCCCCTCTGGCCGCCAAGCCCCACCAGGCCGTGGTGGACAGGATAAACCGCAACCTGACGATTGCCCCAAAGGTGAGGCACACCATTTCTGCCGTGGCCGTTCAAAGGAGCTTAGCCCGGATTGGCCGCGGGAAACCTGTCAGAGGCCCACAGGCCGCGCAGCGTGGTCGGGAACTCAGGATCACAAGCAGGATCGTCCCGGTGAACATGGTGCACAGACCACGCTCTGAGGTTCAGTTTGTCCAGCACGTCTTAAAAGTACAGGGAAGGCGGCCTCAGCGCACGCCAGGCTTGTACAGACCCGGGGCGCATCCGCCCGGCGGGCGGACCCCGCGAGCTGTGTCCGATGAGCGTATCCAGGGGGAGTGAACGAGTAAGACAGGGCAAGAGGATCGGATCGTGAGCCACTGCCGGAAAAGCCGCCAGAGAACGGCAGTTGAGGGAACAAAAGACACGTCGGCAGGAGCACCGGCAGCAAGGGAGTGACACCCTTCGCCAGGAGCCTGTTCAGAGGCCCCAGCAAAAATAGCTGGTTTCCGTTCGAAAGGGTTTTTTACACACCTCGCAGGGTGAAGCCTGGCATCCGATATTTCTATGACAATCATTGACTTGAAACAAACCGTCAAGCGCCTGATCGACCATATGACCATGCTCACCGTGACGATCGGCGAGCGGAGCATGTTCTCTCCCGACAAGCTTGCCCGGACCGCCGAGTATATCGAATCGGCATATGCCGAATACGGACTGCCCGTTCAACTCGAGAACTATCCTTGCAGGGATTTTACCGCGCACAACGTTGTCGCGTTCTCGAAATGTTTCGGCGTACCTGTCAGGCGCTTTCTGATCGGCGCTCATTATGACTGCATAATCAACACAGTAGGCGCTGACGACAACGCCAGCGCCGTCGCAGTTCAGCTCGAATTGGCCAGGCAACTGCATCAAATCCGCAAAGAAGCTGATATCCCCATCTCGGTGAAGTTTGTCTCTTTTGCCTTGGAGGAGTATCCTTCCTATGGAACCAGTTGCATGGGAAGCCGTGTTCACGCTGAAGCTATGAAGACCCGAGGGGAAGCACTCGATGGAATGATCTGCCTCGAGATGGTTGGGTGCCGGCGTCCTGAAAAGGGCTGCCAGAAATATCCTCTTCCGCTGAGGATGATGGGTTATCCGAGAGAAGGAAATTTTATCAGCGTGGTTGGGAACTACAGATCGAGGGAACTGTTACGGGACATAACCGAGAGTTTTGCCGCAAATCCGGACCTCCCCGTCCAGGCTATCAGCATTCCCCTGAACGGCTGGATTCTTCCTTCTGTGCGGCTCAGCGATCACGCCTCTTTCTGGAACCAGGGATTCAAGGCGGTAATGATAACGGATACCGCCTTCTTCAGGAACCCGCACTATCACCTTCCGTCCGACAGCATGGAAAAACTGGACTACGATTTTATGGCCCAGGTCGTGGAAAGCATGGTGATGTTCTTTTTGCACTTCCAAAAAGACGCGGCATAGAGCCAATCTGATCTTTGCGGTCAGGTCCTTCCGGGCCTGACCGCGGTTGACAGGGAGTGGCCGCTCGGCAGCGCCTGGATGACAGCCAACCTCCTGGGATTAAGCAGTGAGATTGACGATGTTGCCATTGGTCTGAGAGGTATTGAAAAAGTTAGCGGCAGCGGCTTGGGCTTCCTGCATCAGTGAGGCAAATGCCTGTTGAGCACCTGTGAGATCTCCTGACTGGAGAAGTTTTGCAAGCGTGTTAAAAATGTCATTTTGCTGACTGGTTTGGCCGGTCTACTGTCCACTGGGGGCGCGAGCAATATTTTGCATGTCTTGCTGAAGCGTTGCGAATGCCTTTCGAGCCCCTGATTGGATGTTTGTCGCGGAATCAGGCAATTTTCACATGTCCCTATAATAATGATCACCGCCAGGGTCGAAGAAATCGATCGATTGCTCGGTCTGGAATTGGGCGCCGACGATTACATTTGTAAACCTTTGAGTCCCAGGGAGGTTGTGGCGCGTGTCAATAAGGTGCTGAGGCGCGCCTATTGCCCTAATGCCCAAAAGACGCTCACCGCCGCAGAGCTGGTCATGATCAAGGAAACCCGCCGGGTGCTTGCCGGGGGAACCGAGCTCAAGCTGACGCCCTGTGAGAATAACCTCCTCAAGACGCTGTTGAGCCACCCTGACCGAATTTTCTTGCGAAACGAGCTGATTAATGTCGTTCAAGGGTATGATTTTGAAGGTTATGACAGGACAATCGACTCCCATGTGAAGAACCTGCGGAAAAAAATAGCAAAGTGTCTTCCCGACAAAGAGATGATCAGCACTATATACGGTGTGGGTTACAAGTTGAATTCCAGCCCGGATTGACCAGTCAGCTATGCTAAACCCTGTGTCACTCACGAGGAGCCGCTGCCTTTTCACGACCTCCATTGTCCGTTGATGAGCCTGCCCCTGGCGTTTGGCACGACACTGGAATCGATCCCCGCCGATATTCCGTACCTTGAGACTGATTTCGATCAAATGGGAAAGTGGCAAAAACTGTTCGATCTTCGTGACAAGCTTAGAATTGGTATCGTCTGGGCCGGACGTCAGCATGAACCGCTGAACAGAACGCGCGATATACAGTTGGAAGTCCTGGAGCAGCTTGCGAAGCTGAACATCGAAATCATAAGCTTTCAGAAGCAAATTCCCGAAAAGGACAGGAAAGTACCCGAGTCCATGCCCCAGATCCGCTGTCCGGGTGAAACACTAACGGATTTCGCAGATACGGCCGCCCTGATCGAGAATCTGGACATGGTTATCAGCGCAGACACGGCGGTCGCTCATCTCGCTGGAGCGCTGGGCAAGACAGTGTGGATAATGCTAAGGCGTTCGGGTGAATGGCGCTGGCTCCTGGAGCGTTCTGATTCCCCCTGGTATCCCATTGCACGGATTTTCCGCCAAAAAGTTCACGGCGACCGGGTTGGAGTGATCCGGGAAATAACTCAACAGTAGCAATCAAAGCAGATCGAGGTTCAATCGATCAATCAGGTTCATTCAGCGTTTTTCTCTGTGCTTCTGCGATGATCGACACTGGGAACCAGGAGCATGAAAAACAGCCCCAGGATGAACAGGGCTTCGAGGGAGAGTACGGCTATGCGTGGGTTGTTGGTCCGGTCGGATATAGTCCCGTAGAGCAGGGGGCCGAAAATCGCGGCTATCTTGGTGCTAAAGGTCATAAATCCGAAAAACTCCGCTTTCTTTCCTTCCGGGGCCTCGATCGCCATGTAGCTTCGCGCTGTTGCCTGGGTCCCGCCCAGAACCAGTCCAGCGCAAACCGAGAGTGTGTAGAAGACGGAGATGCTCTCAAAGGCGATTATTCCGAGCAGGACCAATATCCAGATCACTATCGTGATGGTGATCGTGCGCAGTGTTCCGATTCGATTGGCGAGCACCCCGGTGACTGCCGCCCCGGCTGCGGCGGATAGCTGGATCAGCATGAGGAGAAAAAAATTCTCTTTTACAGTGAACTGGAGCGTGTAAACAGTATAGGAGGAGAAAAAGACGATCACGGTCGATATGGCGTCGCTCACGAAAAAGTATGCGATGAGAAATATGAAGATGTTTCTTAGCGATCGAATTTCCCGGAAAGTCAGAATGAGCCTGGAGAAGCCTTCACTTACAGTCGCCCCTCGTGTCGCACTGCCTTTCGGCGAGTCTTTGAAAACGATGAAAGAGGGCAGCGCGAAAATCCCGCAAACCGCCCCGGCCAGCAGAAGGATCGATTTCCCCCCGGCCACGTTAGGGACCATGAAGACCATGCAGACCAGGGCCCCAAGCCCTCCGATATAGCCCAGCCCCCAGCCGAATCCCGATAACTTCTCGATAGAACCTGGAGCGGCTATCTCCGGAAGGAAGGCATTGTAGAAAGTCATCGCCAGCGTGTAGCCCACATACCCGGCGCTGACCAGAAATACAGCCCACGCTATTTGGCCTGGTCCGGTGAAATAGAGAGAAAAGACGCTCAGTATAGATATGCCCGCGAACGATACCATGAAGCTCTTCTTATACCCGCTTGCGTCGGCGATTGCCCCAAGGAGCGGCGAAAGAAGGACCGAAACCGCCATGGCCGCCGATACGGCCACACCCCACAGGAAATCGGCATAGCCTTTTTCTCCTACTATGACCTCCTTGAAATAGAGAATGAAATAGGCGGTAAGGACCACCATGGAAAACCAGGCCATGCCGAAATCATACAGAAGCCAGGCCACGCGCAGCCAGCCCACCCCGCGGAGCCTCGAGAACGCCATGCGGGCTGGCGAGGGTTGTGCGCGGCCAGCAGCGGTGTATCCGCCGCGAGGGCGCTTCGATTTTGAAGTGTTTGTATAGCGACGCACAGAATAAGTCCGCTTTTTCAGTAGTGTGATACGCTAAGTCTCTCTTATGAGGAGACTACCCTTACGGAAGTCGGAGGGCGGATATCGGAATCGTCAGAAGGAGTGCGCCCTGAGCGCGAAAAATCTTCATGCCCTGCGAGGCATTATTCGCCGATCCAGCCTTTTGCGATTGCATCTTCGATCATTCTTTCCGCATAGTCCCACAGAATCGGCGATCCTTCCTCCATGGGGCTGTTTCTCGAGTAAACCTGCTCTTTTCTTATCCCGTGTTTTCGCCACATAACCCCTCCGGCCCTGAAATTGTTCAAAAGCGGCTGAAACCTGTCCAGGGAGGCGGCGAAAATCGCGTCCGGGGTCTGCCTTGATTCGAACTCCTCCCAGAGGGAGCGAAACTTTAGAGCCTGGTCTGCGGGCAGAAGACTGAAAATTCTGTCTGCCGCCCTTTTCTCGCGCTCCGCCCTGCTTCTGTTCGCTTCTTCATCGTAGCAGTAGGTGTCTCCCGCATCGATTTCAACGAGGTCGTGGACCAGGATCATTTTAAGCACTCGAAAAAGATCGACCGGCGCCCTGGAGTGCTCGGCCAGCACCATAGCCAGGGACGGCCAGATGCCATGAATGCTCGGCGGAATCCTCCTGCCTGGACCCATCCACCAGAAGGGTCTGGCGCACTATGCT
The DNA here is from genome assembly GCA_963805125.1 of uncultured delta proteobacterium. Classification (GTDB taxonomy): domain Bacteria; phylum Desulfobacterota; class Syntrophobacteria; order Syntrophobacterales; family Syntrophobacteraceae; genus SbD1. Next base: position 25,351 of record CAWDTD010000011.1, read on the forward strand.
CTTGAGCCTGTCTATTTCAACCAGAAATTCGATTTGCCGCCAAAGGCGTTTTAAATCCACCTTATACTAACCCCCTGTTTAATGTTCTTTTTGAGTCCCCTACATGCCAAAGTCTGAGAAATTTATCCACCTATTTCGATACTGGTGTTGGGGTGGCTTAAATCATTGCGAGCATAAAAAAAAGCTGTTGACAGTGTGCAAAGTTTGGTATACCTAATTATCAGTTTTCAAGACCCGGAGGTGATCCGTGATGAGGTTAAGCCCGGCAGACAACGACCCTTGTACATGCTGCGACCGGCCGTCAAGCGCTGAATGCGTACTGATGCCCCTGTGCAAAGCCGAGGTCGGCGAAAAGGTCAAAGTTGCCTGCATCCACGGGGGGCGTGGACTGTGCGCACGGATGGCCGCGATGGGAATTTATCCCGGGGTCGAGATGCATCTGCTTTGGAGCGGATGTGTTCGGGTGAACGGGGGGGTTCTCAGTCTGGGCAGAGATATTTCTGACAAGATTCTTGTAACACCTTCCGCATAGGGCGGGTAAAATGGACGGCGTTTCGATCGCCGTTTCTTTTTTCCGGCAAATGTTAGGTGGGCCTAATTTCACGGCGATACAAAGGGATTTGCCCATGGCCATTGTTCTTTTACGCAAAATGGCAAAGGGACAGAGAGGAACGATCCACCGTGTTACAGCATCCGGTGAGCTCGGGCGCCGCATACGGGACATGGGACTGGTTCCGGGAACTGCGTTCCAGGTGCGGGGCCGCGCCCCTCTGAAGGACCCGGTGGCAATCCGGGTTAGAAACTTTACCCTGGCCCTTCGCAATAACGAATCCGATTTTATCGAGGCCGAGGTGGAAGAAGTCTGATGGCTCGCCCGAGGGAAAACCTGATCGCCCTGGCTGGAAATCCGAACTGCGGCAAGACCACACTTTTCAACGCAATCACCGGCGCGCGGCAGCATGTTGGAAACTACCCGGGAATAACGGTCGAAAAAAAGGAAGGCTACTGCCAGGTAAACGGCAGACAAATCCAGTTGGTGGACCTGCCCGGGACCTATTCGCTTACCGCCTATTCTCCCGAGGAACTCGTCGCACGCAATTTTCTAATCCAGGACCGCCCCAGCGCAGTCATCAACATAGTCGATTCATCCAATCTCGAGCGAAATCTCTACCTGACGGTCCAGCTCCTCGAACTCGGCATTCCGGTCCTGATAGCCTTGAACATGGTCGATATGGCAGCGGCGAGGGGACTTGAAATAAATTCCAAGGAACTCGGGCGCAGGTTGAGGCTGCCGGTTGTCCCCACGGTTGCGCGCACGGGCAGGGGTAAAGATGAGTTGCTCGAGGCCGTCGCGCAACTGGGGCAAAAGGGTGCGGTCTGGGAGCCCCTCCACATTTCTTACGGACCCGATATCGATCTCGTTCTCGACAAAATGGAAGCGCAAATCCGGTCTGTCGGCTTTCTCACGGATTCGCACCCGGCCCGGTGGACGGCTCTCAAATACCTTGAAACTGACGAGGAGGTAATTCGAAAAGGGAGGGTAAGGGAGCCGGCCCTTTCGGACAAACTCGAAGAACTTGCCGAACAAGTCTCCCAGCACCTCCAGAAAACCCTGGACAGCTACCCTGAAGCCATCATAGCAGATCACCGCTACGGCTTCATCTCCGCCCTGCTCAAGGAAGGGGTCGTCAAGCGAAGCCACAAAACCGACCGGCTCTATCTCTCCGATCAGCTCGACCGGGTGCTCACCAATCGTTTTTTCGGCCCCGTCCTCATGATGCTGATAATTTACGCTGTCTATAGGTTCACATTCACCTACAGCAAGGCGCCCGAGGGATGGCTGGTAGCAGGCTTTTCGGCCCTGGGAAGATTCGCGGACTCTTCTCTGCCGCCCGGGCCTTTCAAGTCGCTGATCGTCTCGGGGCTGATCGACGGAGTGGGCGGGGTCCTCGGGTTTATGCCGCTGATATTGTTCATGTTCTTTGCAATCGCATTTCTTGAGGATACAGGGTACCTTGCTCGAGTGGCCTATATGCTCGACCGCGTTTTCCGCACATTTGGCCTGCACGGCAGCTCGGTCATGGCCTACATTATTTCGGGGGGGATCGCCGGCGGCTGCGCAGTTCCGGGAGTGCTTGCCACCAGGACCCTGAGAAGCCCGCGCGAGCGTCTTGCCACACTCATCACCGCGCCTTTCATGAACTGTGGGGCCAAGCTGCCCGTTTTCGCGATGCTTATCGCGGCTTTTTTCTCGGCAAAAGAGGCCCAGGTGATGTTCCTTCTGACCGTTCTGTCATGGGTGGCCGCCCTGCTGATCGCAAAGCTGATTCGCTCGACCATTCTGCGGGGGCCGAGCACGCCTTTCCTGCTCGAGCTGCCTCCATACCGCCTGCCCACATTCAAGGGGCTGCTCATCCACACCTGGGAACGGGCATGGCAGTATATTCGCAAAGCCGGTACGATCATCCTGGCCTTTTCCATCGTCTTCTGGGCGCTTATGTCTTTCCCCGGGCTTCCGGAGACCGAGAGAAAAATCTACAATGAAGAACGAGCGTCCATCCTGGCCGGGGCGCCGCAGGGGGTGAAGGAGTCGCTGTTGGATTCGAGAGCCTCAGCGGGCGCTTCAAGTCCCGAAACCGCTCCATATCGGCTCAGGTTGCAGGAGGTTGATTATGAAGAAGCTCAGGCGGCTCTTAAGAACTCGATTGCGGGACGAATAGGGTCGGCGCTCACTCTGATCAGTTCAGCAAATGGATTTGACTGGCGCATCAACGTCGCCCTGCTATCCGGAATTGCCGCAAAAGAGATCATCATATCGACGATGGGCACCGCTTACTCGCTTGGACGGACCCGAAGAGGAGAAGAAGCGCCTCTGAGCGGGCGTCTTGCCGCCGACCCGTCATGGACCCAGCTAAAAGCTTTTTCACTGATTATTTTTATTATGTTATACGCGCCCTGTCTCCCAACGGTGTCCTGCATCATCCGTGAATCGACGTGGAAATGGGGACTTTTTTCGATGGCCTTCAACACTATCATCGCGTTCATCATATCGGCGCTGGTTTATCGCGGCGGGATATGGCTGGGATTGGGATAGGAGTTGTCAGATGTGGCAGATCGCACTGACCCTGCTGCTCGTAGCGGCGGTTTTAGTCTACCTGATAAGATATTATTCAAAGGCGTACCGGTCGGGGTCATCCGTATGTTCGTCCTGCTCGGCGCGCGTCGAGGGGCGTGGAGATAATTGTGCGGCCGCCGGAAGCGGGCCCTGCGAGTGCCCTGCGCCACCTCAAGAGCGAACTTCTGAAGACGGGAGGTCCGATCGGCAATGAAAATCGATATCGCCCTGGTGGCAACTCCTGCCCATGTGTCGGAAATATTCATAGGAGAGGACGTTATGGAGCGGGTCCCGGGCAACCTTCAGACGGCCCTCGGAGGCCGCTCCGCTTACTGGATATGGGATGAGGCGGTATGGTCGCTATGGGGACGCAAAGCTCTCGATCTCGGTTGGCCCGTCAACAGGAACGGCCAAGTTAGCCTGTTTACAGCATCGGAGCCCAATAAACGTCTCGCCTCGGTGGAGTTTCTAGCCAGGCGGCTCGTAAATGCCGGGGCCAATCGCGACAGTGCAATCATAGCGGTCGGCGGGGGGGTAACCGGAGACATCGCCGGTTTTCTCGCGTCGATCTACATGCGCGGCATCCCCTGCTTTCAGGTACCGACAACCCTTCTTGCCCAGGTGGACAGCAGCATCGGCGGCAAGACGGGAGTGGACCTGCCGGAAGGCAAGAATCTGCTCGGGACTTTTGAGCAGCCAAAGCAGGTCTATATCGACCCCCGATTTATCGCCACTTTGCCCGATGAGGAATTAAGACAGGGAATGTCCGAGGTGATCAAGTCGGCCATGATCGGAGATGAAGTGCTGTGGAAATTTGTGGAAAACAGCTCCGATGCCGTCAGGAGGCGGGACCCCGATGCGCTGCTCAGAATAATTTCGGCAAGCTGCCTGCTCAAATCTCGAATCGTACAGGCCGACGAAAAAGAATCCGGACACCGGCGTCTGTTGAACCTTGGTCACACTGTGGGCCACGCTCTGGAGAAACTTACCGGCTTCAGGCTGAAACACGGCGACTGCGTTGCGACCGGTATGGTCGCAGCCGCCACCCTTTCGCACAGGCTCGGAAAGATGCAGGCAGAAGACCTCGAGCGGCTGGAAAGTATTTGCCAAATCTGGGGAATGCCGGTCCGCATCCCGGCCTCGATAGAGTCCCGGGCTATAGTCGATGCAATCCAGGCTGACAAGAAGCGTATCGGTGCCAAGCTCCATTTCATAATGCCGGTGCGGATCGGCACAGTTACTGAGTTTACCGACATCGATAACGGAGAATTCACCAAGGTGCTGAAATCTCTTGGCGCCGGATAGAGAACACTGAATAGTGATTGGTGAACAGGAATGGCAATCAGTGGCGAACCACTGCTCACTATTCACCTTTCACTATTCACTGCTTTAGTGCTGCCTGGACATTTCCCCATCCTTCAAGGTCGTAAAAATCAGCCTGCCTGCGGTGGTCTGCAGTATACTGGTTACCGAGACCTCGACTTCTTTTCCCAGATACCTGCTCGCGTTCTCCACGACCACCATGGTCCCGTCTTCGAGATAGGCAATCCCCTGCCCCTGTTCCTTGCCTTCTTTCAGGATATGGAGCCGCAACACCTCACCCGGCAGAACCACAGGTTTTAGAGCGTTGGCAAGCTGGTTTATGTTCAGGATGCGAATTCCCTGGACCTCAGCCACCTTTGAGAGGTTGTAATCGTTGGTGACTATCTTGGCGTTTAGCCTCAACGCAAGTGCTACAAGCTTGGCGTCGACGTCGCTCAGGTTTTCGAAGTCCTGCCTCTCGATGCGAACCTCGACGAGTTTCTCCAACTGGAGGCGCTTGATCATGTCGAGTCCTCGCCGCCCGCGCACTCTTCTGGTAGGGTCCGGACTGTCGGCGATGTGCTGAAGTTCTTGCAGCACGAACTCGGGAATCACCAGCACACCCCCCAAGAAGCCCGTCTCCACTATGTCTGCAATCCGTCCATCTATGATTACGCTCGTATCGAGAATCTTGGTCAGCGGATTTCCGCGCACTCCCCGAACGAACCACGGCCAGCTCGGAACTCGTAGTTCCTCGATCTTAATACTGCCCAATACCATGCCTATGTAGCCAAAAATGCAGGACAAAATAACATACATTACAACGCTGACCGTGGTGTTCTGTATGGAGGCAAATCCCACGCCGATGAGCTTGGCAATAGAAAGGCCGAGAACCAGGCCGATAGTGCCGCCCGCCAGGACTTTTAGGGAAATATGTTTGATCAGTTTCTCGACGCTCAGGCCCCCCATGCCCACAATTATGCCGCCGAGCACTCCGGCCCAGGGCGCCCAACTATAGTGGTACATACTTTCATTGTTCAGACTTACCGCTATAAGGTACCCTCCAAAGGCGCAGATGACGATCAGGACCAGTTTCAAAATGAGCCAACCCCACTTCACACTTCTCACCCCCTTTCTCTTAATAATATGCGGGTAAATGCAAAAAAATGCCAGTTCCAGGGAGGAATCTTTGGTGACAAAATTTTGGATGGAGGAAAAAACCAGCCGAACCGGGCTATCTCAACAGCGCGAAAATAGATTGCTCGATTTCGCTTTCCGTAACGTCCTGAACTATGGAAAGTTCTTTGAGAAGCAGCGTTCTGGCCGTATCCAGCATCTTTCTTTCCCCGAAAGAGAGTTCTTTGTCGCCTTTGAGGACCGTCAGATCGCGGAGCACCTCGGCGAGCTCGTATATGGACCCGGTTTTGATCTTTTCCATGTATTCGCGGTAGCGCCTGTTCCATGTGCCTCCGTTAACCGAGACTTCCCTCCTCAGAAGGATATCGAAAACCCTGGGGATGTCGGTCCGGGTGATCAGGCCTCGCAACCCGACCGTTTGAGCATTGGGCACCGGAATCATGATCTTCATATCGTTATCCAGGATGCGCATTATATAGAAGTCCTGGCGTTTGCCGCCGATACTTTTAGACTCGATGGATTCGATTTTTCCCACACCGTGCGCAGGGTAGACAGCCAGATCGCCGATTTTGAACATAGGACCTCCCCGCTCCAAAGAAAAAGGCCAAGCAAGCGCAGCGTTTTAATTTTATCATCGCCGGGGGCATTTGCAAAGAACTAATCCGGGGTTCGAAGGGATTGCGTGAAAAAACAGGCGATACAGTAAAAGATATGGAATAAACAGCATTACGATTTTGCAGAAGGTCTCAAAAAACGGATAATCGGCGCCCATCGCTCAATAATGGCTAAACTCGAGCTGTCATTGAAGCCGGCTGACACTGAATTCTACACCATCGGCAGGAAAATAGAACAGAAAAGAATGGGCCGGGGGGCGCGAGGACTGAGTGCTGAGGACTGAGGACTGAGGGCAGCGGCTGCGCGAGGACTGAGGACTGAGGGCAGCGGCGGCGGCGGCTCTTCCGGACGCATCGAGCCATCTCACGCGGAGACGCGGAGGCGCGAACAAATCACAGACGGAGGTCCCGCACAAGTTCAGAGCACCAGGCGAAAGGTGCGATTATGCTGATTTATTTTTCAAAGAGCCGGGGCTGCGCGAGGACTGAGTGCTGAGTGCTGAGGACTGAGCGGCTGCGCAGCGAATAGTGGGAGACACTGAATCCCTTAATTTTGTAACATATGGATTTTCTTAATAAATCAGTCTTTCATTGCAAATACAGGCCAAATGCAATAAGGGCAGTGAACAGTGGACAGTGAACAGTGGACAGTGAACAGTGAACAGTGGACAGTGGTGCCGGATTGAAACCTTCCGGGATGACGTAGTGAACGGATACGGAAGCGGTGTCGCTGAAAATACAGGGCCAAATGCAATAAGGGCAGTGGACAGTGAATAGTGGTCCCGGATTGAAACCGTCCGGGATGACGTAGTGAACGGGCGGTGTCGCTGAAAATACAGGCCAAAGTGGAAGTGCCGGTTTGGCAACCGATTGATTTTATTATTACTTCCGGATTTGCTTTTTGAATTAACAGCGGATAACAGCGGGCGCGAACAGGAATATCGAGCAGTAACCGTTGGATAGCCAGTAGTAGATAGTGAATACTGAAGGGCATTTCTTCAATCCTCCAAATCATTGGCGATGAACGGCGAGCGGTGAAAAACACAAAATTCCTCTCTCAGAATTAATCGGGGCATATTATACATCATATAGTGAAGTATGTCAAGTAAAAAAATGAGGTAATGATCAGTGGAGATCGTAGTGCAATTTCAGAGCGCGGTCCACTTCCCGCATGACGGTCTCGGGCAGCCGGCCGATTTTCTTTAGAAGACGCACTTTGTCGAGGGCCCTTGTCTGATTGACCATGACCTTCGAGCGAAGGTCCAGCCCTGCTGTTCGAGCAGGGATTTCCACCTCGAACGAATAGATTCGGGACACATTCGATGTGACGGGAGAAATCGAGACGATTGGAGAATGGGCGTTGTTGATGTCATTTGAAACCACAACAGCGGGGCGGACTTTCCTGGCCTCGGCGCCAACCGTGGGTTCGAAATTAACCAGAAAGACCTCCCCTCGTTCAATCGAGCCCATCGCCTGCGGTCCCCTCAAGTTCCCGGTTGATCCTGGAAGTCTCCGCGGCCGCTGCTTCGTATTCGGCTGCGAGTCTACGGTCTCTGTGTTCTTTAAGAGACCGCGCGATAGCTTCGGCAATAAAACGGCTTCTTTTCTGGGGGCCGACCTCCCGGGAGATATCTTCAAGGAGTTGCCCGGGAACGCTGATGTTGATGCGCACGGTCTTCATTGTCACCTCGCAGTGTGCTTTTTTTATGTACAATAACAAAACACAAGAAATAGTCAACCTATTTCAGTGGGCAGTGAATGGTCAATCGTGAATGGTGGATGGTAAAAAGCAAAATCCTCAATGCCGGAGGCGGATGGGAGCGGGCAGCCGGCCGATTTTCTTTAGAAGACGCACTTTGTCGGCAAGCATTCACCACAGAGGCACAGAGGTGGATTTAAATACTATAACAGAGCGGATCATTGGGGCGGCGATTGAAGTGCATAAGGTATTGGGGCCGGGACTGATGGAGTCGGCCTGCTCATCAACTTGAATGTGCCGGCATTAAAGAACGGCATACGTCGGAGCATTTTATGACCCCGGGCAAGCGTTCACCACAGAGGCTGGGCGTAGTCCGGTCAAGGAGAGGGCACAGAGGGAAACGCAGTGGAAACGAAAAACAGACCCTAAAAAAGAGCGGGGAAATGATTTTTCACTTTAAAGATCCCCCGGACCCCGGATCAAGTCCGGGGCAGGGTTTCGCAGGATCTATCAAGGCTTTCCAGGCGATCTCCGCGTCTCCACGTGCGGATTGTCGCCGTGGTACCGGCAAAGGCCCTTGACCATGGGGTGCAGATGCGATATACTGAATACAATGATTACACGTATCGCCACCTGAGGAGAAAAGCATGCCCACATCGATTCGACTGCCTGATGATATCGAGCGCCGCCTTGATTTTTTAGCACGCAAGACCGGCCGCACCAAGGCTTTCTATATCCGCGAAATGATCCTGGACAAGATCGAGGATATTGAAGACTATTATCTTGCTGCCGACATCCTGGTGCGTGTTCGCAAAGGCAAAGAGGCCACCTTCACCGCCGGCGAGGTGAGAAAAGATCTTGGCTTGGAGGATTGATTATACGGACAGCGCGAGGCTGGAACTGCGGAAATTGGACAAGCAGACCGCCCGGCGTATTTTAGACTACATCGATGAGCGTATAGCGCCACTGAAGGACCCGCGCAGCACCGGGAAGGCGCTCTCCGGCCCGCTGGGTGAGTTTTGGCGTTACCGCGTGGGAGACTACCGGGTGATCTGCGATATACGGGATGATGCTCTGCTGGTCCTGGTTGTGCGGATCGGCAAGCGCGGTGATGTGTATCGAGCGAAAAAGCGGTGAGCGAAATTGCACCGCAGGCGGGCAGGCAAGGGGTCACCGCCAAGAGCACGAAGAAAGGCAAGGGTTCACCGCAGAGCCGGGTCATCGTCCTGGCATCAAGAGAGCACAGAGGAGTTTTTCCTGTCCCGGGGGACAGAAAGAACTTTTCGCTCCCGGGCCATGCCCGGGATATTTCATGTTGCAATAGAAACTCTTCTCCTTTGTTACGACGAAGAGCGGCCTTCGGCGGGCTCAGGACAAGCTCAGTCGCCAAGAAAGGCCGCGAGGGGCTGAAATAGGCCTCCGGTCTTTACTCAGTAATGGGTTGCAGGCAAAATCCTGAAAAAAACAAGAAAATGACGGATAGTAGTACGGAGCGGGGAACCGGCGGAGCACAGGGCCGACAGGACGGATAGGAAACATAAGACACATTAACCTCAATTCCCCGGGTCCGGGGCAGGGTTTCGCAGGCTCTATCAAGGCTTTCCAGGCGATCTCCGCGTCTCCGCGTGCGGCTTTTGCCCTAAATCCCGCGAATCGTGTTTGCGAATCATCAGAAATAAATATGTTATTTAATATCCCCGCAACCCGGTCGAATGCACTTGAAGATATTCATATCCGGGTGTCTGCATTGAATCTCGGAAGGTGACACGGGACATGTCGCAGGTTGGAGAAGCGGATGCTTTTCCCGTTCGAGAGATTCAGATTTACGATCAAAGTCAGCAGCCTGATGGTGCTGCCGCCCTATAAGGGGGCCGTTTGGGAGAATAAATATCTTTCCATGGGGGGTCTGGCATTCGCCATTGCGGCGATAGTGGGGATGCTTGTCTGTATGCCCTACTGGAAGGCCATAAAGTACATCCCCTAATTTCATCGCTCAAGCCGGGGAAAGCTCTACCGGCTTCGAAGAGCAATTCCCGAAGGAGTGAAGCCTTGGTGAGGGTAGTGCGTCGACAAGACAGACCTGCGGCTTATGCCCCTGTCGGACTGTGAATTCCGGGTTGAATTCGAGGCAAAGTGGGGGTCATTTTTCCTGACAGCAGGAAAGAAATGGGGGTCAGGCCTTGAAAAAGGAAAATTTGAAAGAAAAGAGGGAAGGAAGAGGGGTCACAGGCGTTGAAAAAGGAAAAAGCGGGCGAGGTGGAACGTCATGAAACTCCTGAGTGAAATGATGGAGAGCGTCTAGCCTGCCAACAGTCCAGAGAGGTCCTTGCCATCTTTGAGTGCAGGCCGGTCAAGCAGCTTGAAAAATTTACAAATTCCTTTTTTCAAGGCCTGCCCCCTTGTTTCCCTTTGACCCCTTGTTTCCTTGCACTCTCGATACACTTTAACTGCCTGGTGGAGTTTCATGGCTTACCTCCTGTCCTGGTTGTGAGTGGGCCCAAACCGATTGGGACTACGAGCGGAAGGTAAGATATCCTTTTCAACTCTGCAAGAATCCGAACTGGGTCCGGAGTTCAAGGTTCTGGCAAGATATGTTGATAGTCTAAGATCCTGACAAGACGGACATTTCAGAGTTTTATTACGTACAGTGGCAAACTGTACGTAATAAAGGCGAGTTTTTCTAGTGGTTAAAGATAGTTATGAGGGGTCTGCCCTTCGAATCCCGCCGGTCGGATCGAACTCGAAGAACTCCTTGACCGGTTTGTACAGATGCGTTGAAACCGGCATCCCGCTGGACCCGACGCCCTGATTTCCTAGTACGGTCTATAGGAATGCGGTTCAACAGTGTTCTTGTCACTTGGAACCACCGGTATTTTCAAATCTCCCAGGTCCGTTTTCATAACCCTGAACGAAGCCACCGAGTTGCTCGCGCCATCTCTGTCCTGTACCGGTGCCGCCTGAGCACTGAACAAGAAACCACATACGAGAACAACCGCAAAGGCCAGTCCGATAATCTGTTTTTTATTCATCGTAGTCTCCTTAAAGAGTCGAAAACTCATTTTTTACTTTCCTCGATCGTCTCAGTATGGCGTCGACAATTTTGTTAGGAATACCTTAAATTCGGCATTCGCTCCTGTCAAGTTCCAAAAATGAAAAATTGCGCAACAAAACAAACTGTATAAAAGAGGTCGATTAAGAGCCAGTTACCTGGCATGAACCCAGCCAGAGCCGCAGTAAAATTGAGATGCAGATTCTCAGTCCGATGACCGGCTGCGCCCACCATGGCCCGCTTCCAGAGAAAAGCACGCCGGTTTTTGATGGAGGACTTCAGCTGGTCCGAAGAAGCAGAGTTCAAGGACTTCAGGGATCTTAGCTATAGAATGGAAGCAGGCGGCATTCCGAACGCAAATCGAGATTCCGCTGAGAAGACTTTGCGTGATTCGGCATTTCAAGAGCGGCTCGGACCCCTGAAAGACTCATGTAATGTTTGGAGGCGCTTGCGTATCGAAAAGGATATCAGCGCTGAATTACCAGGTGCCTCTATTCTTTTGAAAAAGGATTCACCCCAGGTAAATTATCTTTCCTTCTCGATCTGGCGCTTGCTGGCTGGGATCTTTCCACTTCCGAATCATAGCTTGCTGAAATCCGCGCGTGTGATTCCTTTGAATCCCTTTACCCCCAATTGCCCCTGTTTCTATTCGATTGTTTCTGAAAGCTTCTCGGGATCGCGGTTGGCTACAGGAAATGAAATTCCCATCGGGAAGGCGGGAAGCGAGTCTTAAACTCCGGGGTATGGAGGTGCGTGCTGAAATCGCAAAAACGGGTCTCACTTAGACATCTCTTGCATGTGCGATCTGAGAATCGTATGGTTTTTACGGCTCATCCTACCAGGTCGGAAATGTCATTTCCTGGGTGCCGGCTGGATGGGCAATCAGTAATTATGGCTGGCGAGGCGCCTTTTTGGCTGCCATCGGAAATCGGTCCATATGGGCGTAAACTGCCCGGAGACCTTTGGGCCACCCGCCAAGCGGGTGATTACTCCCTTGCGATACAGACCCGACATTTCAAAAGAATCATCTCAGAGAAGGAGTTTAGGCAGAGTGAGGCTTTAGAGTTCGCCGGCCCTTGAAATCTCGACGCCCCGGAAATTTTCCATGTTAAGATCATACATGAACGAAATGGAAGCTGGCTGCGGGTTCAACCCTCTGGCAAGTTATTCAAACTTTTCGCGATCGTAGTCGATGGGCGAAACCAGAGCTCGATCATGCAGGGGTTAATGCGATGGAGAGGCTTGTTATCAAAAAAAGGGAATTTACTATGTACGCTACATGGACGACCTAATTATTCCGGGGAAGACGCGCCGGCCCGGCTGATCGCCAGAGCATCCGCCGCCAGTCCCATGGCTCCTGGGCGAAGCAGTGCGCGCCGATGTCCCGCACGCACAGACGCCGATAAGGTCCCGTTAAGCCCGTCACGCATAGCTCTCGGGAGTTTTCTTGAAATCACTCCATTTCACGTCCTCATGAGAAGTGAATATATCGGCGTCAAGCAACAGGGATAAATGCTCGATACGATAGATGCTTTCCGTCGCCGCCTGCCCATCCCATACGTTACTGCCCGGCATCTTCAGGCGCATGTTTTCGAAGGTGGATAAGGCGTCCCCGGCGATGATACAGTATTTCCCGCTTGCGAGCTTGACGATGACCGATTGATGTCCCGGAGTGTGTCCGGAAGTCCTGAAGACAGAGACGCCCGGCGCGACCATGCGGTCCCCTTCGATGAGCTCGAACCGGAGGGGGAAATCGAAGTGGTTGTTCATATATTGACCGGAAACGAAGGCGTCGGGCTGAAACGCGAAGCGATATTCCGACTTTTGCACGACGATAGGACAATGGCTGAAATATCGAAGACTGCCCGTATGGTCCCAGTGCATGTGCGTCAAGATCACCATCCGGATATCCTGGATCATGATATTCAATGCCTTTAATCGATTCTCGATGATATCCTCTTCGGTCATTTCGGGCTTGATCAGTTTCGCTCTCGGGCCCCACGCTTTTTCCGGTTCGATCAAACCGTCGGGGTTGAGGCCGGTATCGACGAGGATCGGACCATCGTCATGCATGAGGAGCACCGCATATACGGGCGACTTGACTTTCGTCCCGATGTCGATCCCGGAAATGAGGATGGACCGGTCGATCGTAATGATGCCGGCGGGCAGCACATAGAGAGAATGGACAGCCATGGGAAAGACCTCTCAAATTACTTTGTCTTTTTTCATCGCTTCGATTGCGCTGTCGTCCAAGCCGAGGCCATGCAGGATCTCGCTGTTGTGCTGTCCGAGAGATGGCGGCACTTCATAGGATTCCGGCAATTTGTGTTTGGCGCTCTTAATCGGACAGCCTGGTGCCCTGAATGTCCCCGCTCGGGGGTGCTCGAAGGAAGCGATCATTCCCCGCGACCGGACATGCTCGTCCTCCATCACGCTGCCGACGTCGTTGATCGGTGCGCAGGGAATGCCAGCGGCGTCAAGAATGGACAACCATTCGGAAGTCTTTTTCGTCTTCGTGACCTCTTCGATGATCGGTTTCAGCAGATCGTGATTCTCCGTCCGCTTGTCGTTGCTTATGAACCGGGCATCCTCGACCAAATCACTGCGGTTGATGGTGCCGCAGAAATCCTGCCACAATTTCTCAGTGCCCGCACACACAATGACGTAGCCATCCTCGCTGTGAAAGGATTCGAAGGGCGTAATCGAGGGGTGACGGTTGCCTACCGGTCGAGGCACCTGGCCCGTGGCATAGTAGCGCATCATGGCGTTTTCCAGAAGAGCGACTTGGCAGTCGAGCATGGCCACATCGATGAAATCGCCTTCTCCCGTTCTATTTCTCGCTAACAGAGCGCCCTCGATGCCGACGGCCAGGAAGAGACCGGCCGCCAGATCGCCCAGGGAAATCCCGACGCGCGTCGGCTCCGAATTTTCCTGGCCCGTAATGCTCATGATGCCGCCGTACCCCTGTACGACCAGATCGTAGGCCGCTTTTCGCCGATATGGCCCCGTATGGCCGTATCCTGAGAGGGAGGCATAGACCAATCGGGGGTACAACTCCTTTATTTTTTCATAAGAGAACCCCAGCTTGTCTAAAACTCCCGGACGGAAATTCTCGACCATGACATCCGCATTGCGGAGCAATTCCATAAGGATCTTTTTTCCCCGCTCATCCTGGAGATTGAGCGTCATCCCTTTCTTGTTCCGATTGATGCTCATGAAGTAGCCGCTCTCCCCATTAATGATCGGGCTGAACCCTCGCGCAGCGTCGCCGACCTCAGGCATCTCTACCTTTATCACTTCGGCGCCCATGTCCGCAAGAATCATGGTGCAAAAGGGCGCCGCAAGATTTCTTGACAGATCGATAACCTTGATGCCTCGGAGCATGGAAAACTCCCTAAGTGCCTATTGATGCGGAGAGTTTGATCCGCTTTTGGATCAAACCTCCACATCAATGGTGAAAACCATTATCTCCCTGCAATGCAACCCCTGCAATGCAACCTGTTTCTTCTAACGGCGCGCCTATCTCACCATCCGATCCTTCCCAGGTTGAAATAGGCGAGGGCCGGATAGAGGGAAGTAAAGGAAGGCGACGAATACCGTGTAGCCTCAGGTCCGACAAGAACTCTTCATGCCTGGACATCTTCTCGTCAGGCGGACGGTCTTTTCCGCGTCCCGGAATTTTCGGAAGAGGCCCCCGCCAGCCAGTCTCACCTGCCGCAAATCAGGGACCGCGGCGCTAACTCATACACCGTGATCCCCATCTGCGGACAGACGGTCTCGCAAAAGCGGCACGCCATGCACGCATCGAGACCTACGACCCTGACTTTGTCGTCCACAATGATGAAGACCTTGTTGGGACACTGGTCCACACAGGTTCCGCAACCCGTGCATTTCTCGATTTTGAGCTCAATTCTTACCATCTTCTCCTCGCATTGCCAACTGCTTTCTCTTCATTGGGAGGGGCGGCCATTGGAGCGGACCGGAGAATCCGTGTCCGCCCAATGAAACCCGCCATTCCCACTACTCGATAATCCGGCCGACCCAGAAGCCTTCGTGCGTGGCGGACGGCATGCTCCGCACTTCCTTGGCGTCGCCGATGATATACACCGCGCGCTCCCTGCCGTTCAGCTGCTGGTACAAGTCGTTCACCGGTTCCCTGCCGAGGGCTACCACCACGGTGTCGGCTTCGACCGATTCTTCTTCTTCATAACGATTCTCCAGGATCACCTTGCCTGATGCGATGGTTTTGACCTTTGTGTTCAGGCGCACGTCGACCTTTTCCTGGACAAGATAGCGGCTCAGCGGTCCGCGCCTGGCTGCGCCCCAGTAAATATAGGGCGTCTCCGCGATCCCCTGCGTCTCCTCGACAAGGGTGACCTTCTTGCCTTCCCTGGCGAGGGAAACCGCGGCTTCCGCACCTTCATTGCCGCCCAGCACGACCACTTTCTCACCTATATTCGCCGTCCCGGCGAGGTAATCCCAGAGATAAACGACTCCAGGCTGAGACGACTCCACGGGAATGGGCAACTTTGTTTGTTTCGCTCCGGTGGCGACCACGACGACGTCCGGCTTCTCCTTGGCGACAAAATCCGCAGTGACTTTCTTGTTAAGCACAACCTTGATGTTTCCGCATTTCTCGATTTGACTGATCAGCCATTTGGGGGTATTCCAGAGTTCCCGGGTATAGAGTCGCGGAAACGCCGAAGCGAGTTTGATTTGGCCGCCCAGTTTGTCGCTATCGTCGTAGAGAGTAACCTGGTGACCCCTTTGGGCTGCCGTAAGCGCGGCCTGCAGTCCTCCGACGCCTCCGCCCACGACCATGACCTTCTTGGGAACTGCCGCCGGGATGAGCCGGTACTCGTCTTCCCAGCTGTATGCGGGGTTCATCGGACATTGGGCGCCCAATTGGTTAAAGAGCCGATCGAGGCAGTAGTTGCAGCCCATACATTGGCGGATTTCATCGAACTTTCCCTCAATCATCTTCTTGGGCAGGTGTGGATCGGCGATCAAGGGTCGGGCCATGGCAACCATGTCGGCCTTGCCCGAGGCGATAATGTTCTCGATCAGCTTGGGGTCCTGCAGCCTGCCCACTGTGATGACAGGAATCCGAACCTTTTGCTTGACCCTTTCCGCAAACTTAACGTTGACGCCTCTCGGCTCGTAAAGGGGCGGGAAGCTGTGATCCGGCGTATGGCCGATTCGCCCTGCGGACGCATGTATCCACGCGACGCCCATATCCTCGAGCTTCGGGCAGATCTCGTCGGCCACTTCGTCCACCGTGAGGCCGGGAATCCCCAGGTCCTCCTCGAGGAATTCGTGGCAGGTGAGCCGCACGCCCAAGGGGAAACCGGGACCCACGTACTTCTTCACCGCCGCCACGCACTCATAGAGAAAAGTCGGACGCACCGCATACCTGTCGGCCCGCCCGACATTATGAAGAGGCGAAAGGAATTGCAGGATCATGCTGCCATGACAGGCATGGAGCTCCACGCCGTCGAATCCGGCCTGTTTCGCTCGGGCCGCCGCCTGCCCGTACCTGTCGATGATGGCCTCGATTTCGTCAGTCTTCAATGCCCGAACCTTCTGGCCCGGCCATTGGGGCTTCTCCGACGGCCCCACAGGCGTATCGCCGATGAGGCTTTCGGAGCAGAGATTGCCGCCGTGGGATATCTGGAGAGCCGCCTTGGCGCCCGCGTGATGAATCCGTTCGACCAGATCGGCCAGTCCCGGCACGTGTCTATCATTCGCTGCTCCAATCTGCCGCGTAAAAACCTGTCCCTTGTCTTCTGTAAAGGTCATGGTGACAATAATCAACCCAGGCCCATCGGCCTCAATCTCAAAATTGCGCAAAGTTCTCGTATTGACGCGGCCGTCTTCTTCAGCGAAATTCTTGACTGTAGGGGCCTCGGCAAAACGATTCTTCAGCCACATCGTTCCTACCTTTATCGGATCGTAGACCGTCGGCATTTTCGTACCTCCTTTAGGTTCGATGATTGCTCAACAGGTGAGAACACGGTATGACCTGCGACTCATCCCGGCCCGGTTTTGGCGACATCGAGGATCGCCGGGATCCTTTGGCTGCCAACCCAAAACACTGAAGCCGGTTCGGAAAACTCAGAACACAAATGACGTGTGGCGATCACCTCCTTCCGCCGTTCCAGGACGTCCATGGCAGGAAGGGGACCCCGAACAACCTCCCTGGCTTTTTCATTGCGCAGGTTCAGGGAAATGCTCTTTTTGCCCCTGTTGTTGCTCAGAAAATAGGAGCTAAGGCCCCTATGGAATGGACCCATGGTCCTGGCCTGGTCTCCATCTCCAGGCTCTTCAATCTTGATCACCTCGGCCCCGAGATCGGCCAGCAACATAGCAGCGTAAGGTCCCGCCAGCGCTCTGCCGAAACTTAAAACCTGCACGCCTGCTAACGGTCCGGACATCTCGAATCTCCTTTATGACTAAAGGCCAAATCTTTATTCACCAATTTCATTATTGTTTCCCTAATCAGCAGTCATGTTTGCCGAACAAGCCGGGACATGACATCCACCCTGGAACAGCCGCAATTCCTTCAGATCAAGCTCACCCCCTTTTAGAATTAATCTACAGCGGAATATTGCCGTGTTTTCTCCAGGCCCTGGGCTCCGGGTCTTTTGTCTCAAAGAGCTTCAACCCCCATATCAGCCAGCGCCGAGTATCCGCCGGTCGAATCACCGCATCGATATACTGCTTGGACGCAGAATAATAAGGGGACAGTACTGTCTCTTTATATTCGATGATTTTTTCCTGAAGGACTTTCTCCGGATACTCGGCCGCTTCGATTTCCTTCTTGTACAAAATGGGGACCGCGGCTTGCGAGCCTAACATGGCGAACTCCGCTGTTGGCCAGGCCAGTAATAAATCGGCGCCGGTCTCGTGACAGCACATGGCCGGAATAGCCCCTCCGTAGTATTTCCTGATGACGATTGTGATTTTAGGTACGGTGGCTTCCGAAAAGGCGTATAACATCTTCGCCCCGTGCCGGATGATTCCTCGTTTTTCCTGGTCCAAACCAGGCAGATAACCGGGTACATCGGCCAGAATCACCAAAGGAATGTTGAAACAGTCGCAGAACCTGATAAACCGTGCGGCCTTGTCCGCCGCGTCAATGTCGATGACCCCGGCCAAAATTCGGGGCTGATTGGCCACCATTCCTATTACCTTTCCATTAATGCGCCCGAATCCAACAATTATGTTGCTGGCGAAAGTAGGTTGAATTTCGAAGAACTCGCGGCAATCTACTAATTCCCAAATCACCTCATGCATGTCATAGGTTTTCCGGGGTTCGGCCGGTACGATCTCGATCAAATTATTATTTTTTCTGTCAGGATTGTCCTGGCTTTCCGTTTCCGGTGGTGTCTGTCGGTTATTCGAGGGTAGATATGATAAAAGCTGTCGGATCAGTTTACAGCAGTGGTCGTCATTTTCTGCAGCCAGATGCGCCACGCCTGACTGGCGGCTATGGATCCGTGCTCCGCCCAATGCTTCAAAGGTGACCTCCTCACCCATGACCTTTTTGATGACGCCTGGGCCGGTTATAAACATCTGAGCCGTACCCTTTACCTGGACTATAAAATCCATAATGGCGGGGGAATAGACTCCGCCGCCAGTGCACGCGCCCATAATGGCCGCAATCTGCGGTACAACTCCAGAGCACTGGGTATTTTCCCAAAACATCTGGCCGTACCCGGATTCGTTTTGCATACCGTCCTGGATGCGACCGCCGGCAGACTCGTAGAGCCCAATGACCGGCGCTCCAACCTTTCGCGCTGTGCGAAGCAGGAGGTTTATCTTCTCACCATGTGCTCTGCCGGCGGATCCTCCGAATACGGTTACGTCTTGAGAATAGACGAAGACCTTGCGACCGTGGATCGTTGCGAAACCAGTGACGACACCGTCTCCGAGGATCTTCTTTTCCTGCATGTCGAACTCGAAGGTTTGGGTCTCTGCCAGCGCATTGATTTCCCGGAAGGAACAGGGATCCACCAGCGCATCGATCCGTTCGCGGCACGTCAGTTTCCCCTTTGCCTTATGTGCCTCAAGGCGATCTGAGCCACCGCCGAGTCTGGCACGTGTTTCTTTGGCGTCGAGTTCGGCCAGCAGTTCATCCCAAGGTTTCCAAGGCTCCATTTTTCCTTGCTCTCCCCCTAGGCGAAAAACATATAAATTGTTAATGAATTAGACTTGGGCCAATTCCTGGGCCAGCTACTTGAAAAGGATGTGGCTTAAAAAGCAACTTTAAGGTCTGCTGAAGATGATCCTGTGTTCCGGGGCGCCATTCTCACCGCCCCCGACATTAACACTACCGCTCGCTAGCTTTTGCGTCACGCAACTCACCAACCAATACGCCCCAAGTTGAAAAAGGCAATTGGCAGGGTAGAGCCAAGTAAATTAAGCGCGGCGCTCGGATTAGCCGAACTTACGTCAATTTCGTTTGCGACAATCAGATCGACTGTTCTGTCTATCGAAGTGCACCACCATTGACTCACACTGGTTAAGGAGGTGTAGCTTCATTGAAGCCTCAGCCGCATCGGCGTCCCTTTTTCGGAACGCTTCCAGAAGATTCCGATGCTCCCGAATGGATAAAAGAAACCGGTCCGGCTGCAACAACAGTAGCAGATGGCGATAGAGCAAAATTTTGTGCCTCAGACCGTTTATCACTCCATCCAGGACCTTGTTCCCAGCCATCTCTTGCACAAAGACATGGTAGTTGTCATTGACCGTCATGTACTGCTCAAGATCTCCGGCTTCGTAGAAAATCTCCAGTTCGTGATGAGCGCTTTCGAGATGTTTGAAGGCCGACTTAGTCATTTTTTCTACGGCAATTCTTGCGCATGCCCCCTCCAGGATGCTCATCACCTGGAACATCTCTCTAATTTCTTTTTCAGAGTGTTGGACCACGTAGGCTCCTCTGTTGGGAACCAGGTCAACCAGGCCCTCAGAACTCAAGATCTTGAGCCCTTCCCGAAAAGGGGTTCGACTTATCCCGAGAGACGCGCACATTTCCGTCTCAACAATGTGTTCCCCCGTTTTCAACATGCCCGTTAAGATCAATTTACGGATTCTGTCGGCGACTTCTTGATTGAGCGGTTTGATCGGAATCTTTGAGATGACACGCACGATCAATTCCTAACCCGGAGAGAAACGGATAAGTGGCGACCTGAACCGTGAATCCCAGATTCCTAACCTAATGAGGAGATCCTGCCGGAGGCCACCGGAACCAAATCGTATGCTACATTATGTATACAATATACGATTAATGGCCCTTGTCAAACAAAAAAGTGGTAATGGGTCATTTTTAATGAACTGGCCCGTATGCGCCCGTCAACCTGCATCCCGCAAGGAGCCAATGCCTGCCCGAAAGGGACCGTGAGGTCCATATGACAACGGCGATTCCACCTCTTTGTTGCAAGTCTGACTGCGGGAGGGTTTTCATTTCCCTTGCTCGCCTTCCCCCTTTCTGTCGAACACCAGCTAATCCTTCGGATATCGTGGGCGGACTAGGAGCTGCTCACATCCCGCCTTAAACAAGTCGGAGTGAATTGAATGAAACCGGACCTATCCAGCGAAGATCTGGAGCGGATCTGCAAGGAACATGGCATTCCGATGGCAGTTCGATTTAGTGAACGAATGAAGTAAGCGTTTGTGAGAGTCGCGAAGCGCATTCTCACAAACAATCATGAACTGAGGCTTGGAATGAGAAATCCCACATTGTAGAGGCAAAGCTGCTGGAGATGGCGACCCGGTGAGTGTAGCGGCTAAGATTCTACGAACTTGCCCCTGATAATCACCCACAGTGCTTTTACTGGAAGCAGGAAACCGTTTGCCGCACAGACTCACCTTGCTCCGTCCCGGCTGAGTCCTCCTCCACTTGCCACGATGTGTAGATGGGGATGGAAGTTTAGCTCCTGGTCCCATGTATGCAGGACGCCGTAAATCCTATTTGGGCGCGCAGACGCTGATAGCGCAGAGCAAATTCGAGCAGAGCTTTTGCGGCGGCTTCAAAGAGCAGATTGAAAAGGAGCTTGCGATTGCATAGGGCCAAAGGGATCAACTCATGAGGGAGGGTGAACCAGGTGGTGAAGATAGGGGGCTCAGGCCTTGAAATAGGAAATATGATAGGGGTAATCTGTCCGTTATTGAAACGGGCTGGAACGGGGTCGAGCCATGTTACGGAACGGGGTGGAACGGGGTCGGCGGCATTGATGTAGAAACTGCCTTCTTTTAAACTTTAAGCACGCATCTTTGATGTAGAAAAGGGCCGCCTAAGCACGGGCGGCGCGAGGCGCAACAGGAATGCACTGAGCCAAACGGCATTCCCTGCCCGAATGCCGGGTACATAATTTGCCGGTGCTGCATCTCATCACGCTTTTCTGTGGCCGATCAGCTCCGAAAAACTCTCCGTTGCCATTCTTCTAAATTCGTGCCAATAATAGCTCCGGCAACATAGCGAATCTTACTCCTTAAAAGGAACCAGGTCCTTGATCGCCAAAACCCACACATGCTCTCTTCTCGGCATCGATGCCGTGCTCGTCGAAGTCGAAGTGGACCTTGCTTCCGGACTTCCGAGCTTTTCCAACGTCGGCCTTCCGGATAATATCGTCAAGGAGAGCAAAGATCGCGTAAAAGCTGCCATCCAGAACAGCGGCTATCCCTTCCCGTTCGATAAAATCACCGTGAACCTCGCCCCTGCGGCCATAAAGAATGAACGCGGCAGCCTTCTCGGCGTTTACGGTCCCAAGCGCCGCGAGTATCCCGACAGGAGAGCAGAGGAGAAACTGAATCGAGAAAGGAGACTGCGATGAGTGAACTGAAACTCGACCCTCAGCGGACCGCAGTAATCGTCATTGATCTGCAGAAAGGTATTGTCGGCCGTAATAACGTTCCGTATTCCTCCTCGGCAGTGGTTGCTAACACGGCGCGCCTCCTTGCCAGCGCACGGCAAGCTGGGGCACTGATCGTCCTGGTCCATGTGGGCGGTGCTTCCGATGGGGCCGATCGGCTTCACCCGGAAGCTGACCAGCCGATGCCCCGCAGCGCTCCTCTTCCTCCGGATTGGTCAGAGCTGATCCCCGAACTTAACCGGCAGGAAACCGACCTGGTGATCTTCAAGCGCCAGTGGGGGGCCTTCTATGGCACCGACCTGGACCTGCAACTCCGCCGGCGGAAAATGACGACTCTCGTACTGTGCGGGATTTCCACTGAGCTTGGTGTGGAAAGCACGGCGCGTGACGCTTTTGAGCGGGGCTACGAACTGATCCTGGTTGCCGATGCTATGACGGGGCAGAGCGCCGAGAGCCACACCGATGCTATACAAC
Source organism: uncultured delta proteobacterium (assembly GCA_963805125.1). Classification (GTDB taxonomy): domain Bacteria; phylum Desulfobacterota; class Syntrophobacteria; order Syntrophobacterales; family Syntrophobacteraceae; genus SbD1. Next base: position 47,615 of record CAWDTD010000011.1, read on the forward strand.
GCATTTTCCCTCGTATCGGGCGGGTGCGTAACACCGAACAGGTTATTGCCGCCTTCGCATAGTTGCAGAATTGTGAAACCGTGCTATTCATAAGGATTATGGACTTTTCTCGAATAGCTTCCAGTCGTCTTTCAATCCAAATGGTTTTGTTTGCTGCGCCGGGGAAGATGAGTTAGCCACAGCGGGTGCAGAAGCGCAATTTTTGAGAAAACTCAAAATTTGATGGTCTCGTAAAAAGTAAAATGACCTGATTCGGGTCAGAATTGAAACTCAAGGTCACAGTTAGGAATTATTCGCCAGTTGAATGCCGACTTAAATCGGAATTGCTCTTTGACAAACATAATTAGCGTGTGAAGAACAGAAAAGCGGTCTCCAGATGGGCTGTCATCCTTATTCTGACCTTTTTTGAACGCTGCTGCCCTTATTATGTTAATGCCGGTTGCTTTAAGAAACGCACAAAACCTAACAGCTTTCATCCCTCTGACGCGTAAATGTTTCAGCCCGGTTCGTCTATCAAGCTGCGACATCGTTGCCTCAATGCCGACGCGAAACCGGTATTTGTCCAGGAATTCTGTTGTCTTTTCAAAGGCTTTTCGCCGCACTAAGCGCAACTCTTTTGTATCATAGCGCAGGTATTTACTCTTGGCTCCGCCTGGTCTTGCCGGGCATTCGTTACTGTCACCGCAGGTCTCGGAGGAAAATATGGCGTTAAAACCATTCTTTTTCTTTTGGGTCCTTAGCGGCGCATGGCCCCGTGGACAGGCAACGACTTTTCCGTCAGGGGAAAAGGTGCAATCCACCAGACCATACTGACCCTTTGGGTGGCGGCCTGCGCATGGAGATACCACTTTGACTCCCAACTCTTTGGCCTTTTCACAGTTGGAGTCACCACCATATGCCGAATCGGCAAGGACCTGTTCGGGAGCCAAGTCCCGCTCGATGGTAGCTTCAATGTAGGGGATCAGAGCATCGGAATCATTTATATGGGCGCCTTCCACCTCGACATAGGTGATGAGGGAGAGTTCTTCCTTATCGGTGCTGTAGGTTTCCGCAACCTGTACCTGGTATCCCTTCCCTTTGTGTCCATCATAGGTGGCATCAGGGTCGCAAGGGCTTTGCAGGGAATCAGATGCTACTTCCTTGTTGGATTTGATCATGACCGTCTTTGTTTGGCTGTCCGGATCTTCCTCCACCAGGCATTGTTCCATCAAGAGTCGCATCATGAGCTGGTAGCTGGTCATCGTAGCCACATCTTGATGAGAACTGAAGCGCTCGATCAGAAAAAACAGATCATTTCCAAGGGCTTGGCCAAGCGAGTTACCAGCAGGGTGGATGATAGCGTTCAGAGGTTGACTACTGAAATGGGGTCTATGAGTCCGCGAACAAAGGTCGACTTCAGGATTCTCGACTTCCAAATCTTCAATTAAATCGTTACTCGCCGTAAAGGAAAAATACATGGAAACACTCGGGGAGTTCGTTCTAAGATTGAAAGAAAGGGTTGGATGCTTCTGCCACAAGTCTAAATCTTACGAAAGATATAGCCTGAAGAAGGCTGACACAAATCTGAAAGGGAAGATGGGCGTTTTTGCCTGGGTAATAAAACAGAGAAACGTATTTCAGATAAACAGTTATAAAAAACTGGGGGATAAAAGTAACGTGACTCATCTTGCAGACAAAATTGTTCCAGGCTTGATTTTTGTGTCCAAGAAACAAGATTCTGAAGAGGGGACGGGCATTATCTTTTACGTTCAGGGAAACAGTAGAGGCCCTGATTACAAAAAAGCCGTAGAGGCCCTTAAGGCGATACTTTCGTTGAAATGACGGGATTTATCAAGAGAATAGACCACGAATAAGTAGTCCATTTCATTGCTCTTGCTTATAAAGCCGGGTTGCGAGCGAAACTAACCGCTTCAGGGTCTCCTTGGCCGCAGTTTAGGAAATCCTGATTCATACATCTCCACTTGGGCATCTTTCTCCATTAACTTGCGCTGTACGTAACAAATCCTTTAAGCAGCCGCCAGTTCAGGCTCGGCGAAAGTTCACACTTCTCTCTTGAACATTGACTTCACAAGGGTACCGATCAACCTTTCCATGTTCATCACATTTGTGAACCTTCATGGGCTACCCATGCGGATCGCACATCCGATCCATTATACCGCCTTCTGCCAATGATCTCGCATTGGTCAGCGCCAACGTAAATTCTCAGTTCTTTATGTCTTCTTGAAGACCCACCGAACCAGAAATCTTCCGGCCGCTGAAATGATGCTCCCTGCCTACATATATGAATATTCAAGATAATAATCCAATCCACCATGTACTTTCACCCGACTGATCGCAACTCAGATCGGCAGCGGGAACGACATTATTCAGCAAAGGGGAGTCGATCAATGATTATGCGAGACATACCGGGAAGGGCGAAGTGTCCAGAATGCGGAAGCGAGAATGTCAAGTCGAAGTGGTCGATCACCACCATCGTCGCATGGGTGGGCAGGATTTTGGGAGTCCCGACAGTTAAGATTTTTGAAAAACGATGCAGCGATTGCGGACACGAATTTCAAATCTTTCGGAAATGAGGGGTGGCCCCATATTCTTCGGTCCGGTAAAGTGATATAGTAAAATTTTGTTATCTCGGATCTGGCGGTACATTGTTCTGCTCTGATAAGGAGAGAAACATGTCTGCCGATAAATCCAAGCGACGCCCTTTTGCCAGCGACAGAGTCAACCCCCACGAGCGAAATGAACTAAAATATTGGTGCCAAAAATTCGCTTGTACTGACATGCAGCTAAAAAATGCAGTCATGGCAGTTGGTACTTCAGCTGAAGCAGTGCGAGATTTTCTGAAAGGAAAAAAAGTGAGCTAAGAGCCGATCACATTCAACGTGCGGGTGCGGGTAGGTTGGACCGCCTCTCAGATGGAGACGGCAGAATCCCATTGCGAAGAATGTACGGACGAAGTGGTCTTCCAACACAGTTATGGCCTAGGCAAGCAGATTACTGGCAGTCCCAACGGTCAAACTATTTGAGAAACGTTGCGTGGATTGTGGAAACGAATTCCAGGTTTTTCGGAAATGAGGGTGGTTATGATGTCCGGATGGAAGGAGCTTAGCTCAATGAAGTGGATCTTTTCTCTTGACTTTGAACAAAGCTAATCTATGATTTTTATAGTGTTATCTGCAGTTCACGCGTCCGTCCCGCGCATCTTTGGTCATTCAGAATACTCTATCGGACTTTCCACAGGAGGCTGACATGCAGACACTGGAGAGAAAAAACAAGACCTACCTCCTTGATGACGATGGTTTCCTAGTTAATCCAGGGCAATGGGATGAGGATTTTGCTGAAGGCATGGCGCCAGCGTTGGGAATAGCGGACGGTCTTACCCCTTCCCACTGGGACGTCCTGAGGTTCATCCGTGCGACTTATCTGGAAACCGGTTCATGCCCGCTGGTCTATGAGATTTGCAGGGCTCACAAACTGCGCCTTGCTGAGCTCAAAGGGCTTTTCCCGTTCGGCTACCAGCGTGGGGCGTGCAAGCTTGCCGGCTTGTCCTTTATGGCCGAGGGGGGGTATCCACTCCGTTTTATCCAAGACCAGAGACCCCAACTGGACCGATCCCCATCGACAAACGGGTTTATCGGGTTAATGTGCAGGGTTTTCTTATCGACCCCAATGAGTGGGATGAGGAATATGCGATCTTCAAAGCCCGCGAACTACAAATGGCCAGCCCTCTCGGCGAAAAACACTGGAAGATAATCAGGTACATTCAGTCGGAACGTGAAAAAACAGATGATATTCCAACGGTTTATGCAACGTGCGAGGCAGTTGGGATAGATATCGATGAACTCGCGGAGCTTTTCCCCTCCGGCTATCATCGCGGGGCCGTCAAGATAGCGGGACTGAACCTGGCTGCAAAGAGGCACCGAGGCGCTGGAAATCCTGGAATCTGAGCACAAACGGGGCACCTGCATTCCGCCTGGTTCAAAGATGTCATGCTGGACCGGTTCTATGCCATTTGCAACTGCTGCAAGTGCTGCAGCGGCGATTATCGCTCACATTCTTTTGAATCAACCAAAGCAGGGGACCTATTCATAAGCTCTCTGAAAGTGATCCCGTGAAGCCTTTCGCGAATGGCCTCGGTTGCCTCCATCCAGAGAATTCTGGTGACGCAGTGACCGGAACGGACGCACTCTTCGGGATATTGAGTACACCTCACAAGCTTCAGGCCGCCTTCCAGAAGCTCCACGATCTCTCCCACGGTAATCTCTTCGGGGGGCCTGGTCAGCATGTGCCCACCTTTCGGGCCGCGAACGCTCTTAACGTAATCCGCCCATTTTAGATCGATTATAATTTGTTCGAGGTACTTTATCCCTATACCCTGCCTTTGGGCGACAGACCCAAGTCGAACAGGCCCTTCAGCTTCGTGAAGAGCCAAATCGAGCATAAGTCTGACTCCATATCGGCTTCTGGTGGACAGCTTCATATCAGCTCCAAAGTGGCGTCAAGGGAAAATCAAACCAATATTCTTTTAGTATAGTATATTTTTAATGCCTTCCGGGTCAAGAAATAAAGGTTCATCCGGCTAACGAGTACCTCTGCGTATGGAGGTGGTAGAGACGGAGTTTGAAATATTCCGGATCTCGAAACCCGTAAGCCTGCCGTTTGAGGGTCTTGATTTTGTTGATGAGGCCCTCCACGGCTCCACTGGTAATGCGGTGTTTGAAGTAGTTGAGCAGGCCAGTCCGGTACGCTCCAAGAGTCTTTCCGACTCTCATAAGCGCTTTGATTCCGGAGTTCATTGCGTCACGGCACCATACGGCAAGGAATTGCTCGGCCGTCTTGTAGTCATCCTTTTCCCAGAAGAGCCTCAACTGCTCTTTCATCGAATGGATTACAAACAGCGGGCCGTTTACCTCGAGCAAAGCATCGAGCCTTGCCTTCCGATCAGGGGCCAGGGAGTCGTAATTGTGCAAAAGCAGAAAGCGGCTTCCTTTCAGAGTTTGCTGCCCCAGTACATCGAGTTCTCTTTGCTGGTCTCGTCTCGATTCGTCTATTGCCTGATTCATAAGGGCCATGATGTGGAAGCGATCAAAGACGATATCCACGCCGCGCAATGTTTCAATGACTGCGGCGAAGTAGGCGCTGCTCATGTCCATTGCCACAGCCTGGAGTTTTTTCGCTTTCCCGGCGAGGATTTTGAGAAACGGCCGGATGTCCTCCTTGCCCTTTCCTTCAACCGCGTGCAGGACCCTGCCGGTATCGAGGTCGGTGACCACAGTCATATAGTGGTGGCCCTCTTTGAAGCTGAATTCATCAATTCCGATGGTGATCACCTCGTGCAGGGGGATTTTGCGATAGAGGAATTGGAGCCTTTCCTTATGGATGTTTTTGACCATGTCCCAACCAACTCCGAGATATTCGGCCACCGAGCGGATCGTGCTGAACCGGAGCATGTCCAAGACTGTCAGGGCAAAGGATCGAACAAAGCGGTGGGTCCCTACCATAAATGGCAGTGTGGGCCACCAAAGCATCGAGCACTCCCTGCACTTCAAACGGTGCAAAATGAGCTCCAGCATGCATTTCTTACGCCCTATCGGAGTCATATAGAACCACCTGCGCTTCCGGCCTTTGAAGGTCGTCTGCCGGCAGCCGCACTGCGGACACCGGACCCACTGATCGTTCATCTCGGCGCTGAAGATGATTCTGTCGGCAACAAAGTGGGTAGCTTTGTACTCGATACCCTTCAACCCAAAAGCATGGTAAAGTATCGACGTGGACATGGCTGGGATCTCCTCCGTATTGTTCGATTGGCGTCAAACAAAAACGGAACCCTGCCATGTCCTTTTTTATTTTTCAACTGTCCGGGTACGCGTTTGCCGGAAGACCCGAAATAGGTTCATCCGGCTAACGAGTACCTCTGCGTATGGAGGTGGTAGAGACGGAGTTTGAAATATTCCGGATCTCGAAACCCGTAAGCCTGCCGTTTGAGGGTCTTGATTTTGTTGATGAGGCCCTCCACGGCTCCACTGGTAATGCGGTGTTTGAAGTAGTTGAGCAGGCCAGTCCGGTACGCTCCAAGAGTCTTTCCGACTCTCATAAGCGCTTTGATTCCGGAGTTCATTGCGTCACGGCACCATACGGCAAGGAATTGCTCGGCCGTCTTGTAGTCATCCTTTTCCCAGAAGAGCCTCAACTGCTCTTTCATCGAATGGATTACAAACAGCGGGCCGTTTACCTCGAGCAAAGCATCGAGCCTTGCCTTCCGATCAGGGGCCAGGGAGTCGTAATTGTGCAAAAGCAGAAAGCGGCTTCCTTTCAGAGTTTGCTGCCCCAGTACATCGAGTTCTCTTTGCTGGTCTCGTCTCGATTCGTCTATTGCCTGATTCATAAGGGCCATGATGTGGAAGCGATCAAAGACGATATCCACGCCGCGCAATGTTTCAATGACTGCGGCGAAGTAGGCGCTGCTCATGTCCATTGCCACAGCCTGGAGTTTTTTCGCTTTCCCGGCGAGGATTTTGAGAAACGGCCGGATGTCCTCCTTGCCCTTTCCTTCAACCGCGTGCAGGACCCTGCCGGTATCGAGGTCGGTGACCACAGTCATATAGTGGTGGCCCTCTTTGAAGCTGAATTCATCAATTCCGATGGTGATCACCTCGTGCAGGGGGATTTTGCGATAGAGGAATTGGAGCCTTTCCTTATGGATGTTTTTGACCATGTCCCAACCAACTCCGAGATATTCGGCCACCGAGCGGATCGTGCTGAACCGGAGCATGTCCAAGACTGTCAGGGCAAAGGATCGAACAAAGCGGTGGGTCCCTACCATAAATGGCAGTGTGGGCCACCAAAGCATCGAGCACTCCCTGCACTTCAAACGGTGCAAAATGAGCTCCAGCATGCATTTCTTACGCCCTATCGGAGTCATATAGAACCACCTGCGCTTCCGGCCTTTGAAGGTCGTCTGCCGGCAGCCGCACTGCGGACACCGGACCCACTGATCGTTCATCTCGGCGCTGAAGATGATTCTGTCGGCAACAAAGTGGGTAGCTTTGTACTCGATACCCTTCAACCCAAAAGCATGGTAAAGTATCGACGTGGACATGGCTGGGATCTCCTCCGTATTGTTCGATTGGCGTCAAACAAAAACGGAACCCTGCCATGTCCTTTTTTATTTTTCAACTGTCCGGGTACGCGTTTGCCGGAAGACCCAGAAAACTTCTCGAACTTCATGACGAATACGGCCCCTATGCTCTGCTTGAGGCCATGAAGAAGGCTTCGCTACATAACGCCTTCGGTGTCCACTACGTCGAAAATATTCTCTACCAGGAGATGACCCCGCAGAGGCAACACCCGCCGGTTCAGCTAAAGCAGCAGCACCTTAACCGCATCCGACTCGAAGAGCCCTGCCTGGAAGACTTTGATGCTTTCGTCATAAAAAGGAAACCGTCGTGAGCGAAATAGAAAAGCTGCGGGAAAAACTTCGAAAATTACATCTGAGCGTCATGGCCCGTGAACTGGATGGGTTATTGAAGGAGTGCCGCGATAAAAACCTCGACCAGCTTGCAACCCTTGAGCGCCTTGCAGACATTGAACTCGATCAACGCTACCGACAGGCTGTTGAGCTTCGCTATCGACAGTCACACCTCAGAGAAAAACTCACCATCGACGCCTTTGACTTCCATCACCACAAATCGCGAATGGACCAAAAACAGCGAATCCTCTCTCTCATGAGCGTGGAGTTCATCCATGAACATGCCGATGCTATCCTTATCGGAAATCCGGGCACCGGCAAAACCTTCCTTGCCAAGTGTATCGCACATGCGGCTTGTCTTGCCAACATCAGGGTGCTCTTCACCACAGCCATAGAGATGATCAATCACCTGATCGCCGCCGAAGCCGACCGGTCTCTGATCAGAAAGCTTCGTTTCTACCAATCCCCGGACCTGCTTGTATGCGACGAGCTTGGTTATCTTGCCCTTGGGCCACAGGGGTCCCACCTGTTCTTCCAAGTCATCAGCCAGCGGCACCAACAAAGGTCCACTCTCGTGACGACCAACCTGCCCTTCGCTGACTGGGGAAAGGTGTTCGACTCCACAATCGTGGCTGCGGCAATTGCCGACCGCCTCGTTCACAGCTCGGAGGTCCTCATCCTGGGAGGATCAAGCTATAGAAGAAAAGAGCGCTAATATCCAAAAATATCGAACAATAGGGCGCATTCGATGGACCCGTCGAAAACGCCCGCCAGCCATCTGCGTCCTGTCCCGGACGGCGGCATTACTTTATTGCGTCCAAATGCTTGGTGGAAGGTTTTTAAACCGATGATTTTGGCTGGTTTCTTGCCCGCTGCCAATAGAGATTGCCTGAATTGGCCTGATCGGCATTTCTACTTGCACGTTTCGATGCGGATATCGTAGAATACAGAAATTCTTCGCGTTCCACGACTCCTTTCACGCCCGATCCAATCTGTAAGTGGTTCGATTCTGGTTTAGCCAGGCATGTGATCAAAATTAGCAGCCTGGCTCTGCTACAAAAGGAGTACTTCTATGAAGTGTCTCAAATGTGGAGCAGAGCAGCCGGAAAGCGCAAAGTTCTGTAACGAATGCGGCGACAAAATGGACTTGGCATGCCCGCAATGTGGCGGTAGAAATCCGTCCGGGAGCAAGTTCTGTAACGAGTGTGGCTACGACCTCCGCAAACCCAAAGAGACCAAACCTCTGGATTTCGACCGGCCCCACGCCTACACCCCCAAACACCTTGCCGAGAAGATCCTGACCTCGCGGAGTTCTATCGAGGGCGAACGCAAAATCGTCACCGTCATGTTCGCGGACGTGGCCAATTCCACAGCTATGTTCGAGAAGCTCGACCCGGAGGCGGTTCACGAAATCATGGACAGGTGTTTCCGCCTCCTCATTGACGAGGTCCACAGGTACGAGGGGACGATAAACCAGTTCCTGGGCGACGGTGTGATGGCTCTTTTCGGCGCGCCCATTGCCCACGAAGACCATGCACAGCGGGCCTGCCACGCGGCCTTGGCCATTCAGAAGGCCCTGGCGACATACGGAGAGGGCCTTAAGAACCGGTATGGGATCGACTTCAAAATGCGGATGGGCCTCAACTCCGGTGCCGTTGTGGTGGGCTCGGTCGGCGACGATCTGCGGATGGACTACACAGCCAAAGGGGATACGGTCAACCTCGCCGCCCGGATGGAGAGCAGCGCCGGACCCGGCGTAATATTTGTTTCAAAGTATCTGTACAGACAGGCTAAAGAGTTCTTCGAGTTCGATCCCATTGGCGAGATTTGCGTTAAAGGAAAAGAAGAACCCGTCGAGGCGTACCGGCTTGTAAAGCCGACAGAAGTCGAAACGAGGATTGCCGCTTCGGCTGCCAGGGGCCTTACCACGTTCGTGGGTCGCAGTCGTGAGGTCGGAGTCCTTCTAGAGGCATTTGAAAAAGCCCGGTCAGGAGATGGGCAGGTCGTCGGCGTGGTGGGTGAAGCAGGGGTTGGCAAATCGAGGCTGCTCCTGGAATTCCGAAATCTTCTGGCAAAAGACGAATACACCTATTTTGAAGGCCGATGCATTCATTATGGGGGATCGATGGCCTATTTGCCCATACTGGACGTCCTTCGGTCCTTCGTAGGAGTCAAAGGCGGAGAGCAAGAGCAGGTTATCAAGCAGAAACTGCAGGAGAGGGTCTTCGATCTCGGCGGAAATCTTACACACGCTATCCCTTCACTTCAGGAATTGTTGTCCTTGACGGTGGATGACGAAGAGTACGTCAGCCTGGAGCCGGTGCAGAAAAAAGAAAGGACCTTTGAATCAATCCGAGACCTGCTGATTCGCATCAGCCAGGTAAGACCTCTTGTATTGGCTGTTGAAGACCTTCACTGGATAGACAACACGACGGAAGAATTCCTTAGCTATTTGATCGGCTGGCTTCAGAAGAGTCGAATCCTCCTTATTCTTCTCTACAGGCCTGAATATACGCACCAGTGGGGGAGCAAATCCTATTACAGCAAGATCGGGGTGGGGCAACTGTCACCGAGCACAAGCACAGAACTCATTGGATGGATTTTGCAGGACGGTGAGGTTGCACCCGAACTGCGAGAAATGATACTCGGCAGGGCGGCGGGCAACCCACTATACTTGGAGGAACTGACCCACAGCTTGCTTGAAAACGGCTCCATTCAGAAAGAAGACGATCACTTCGTCTTAGCGCGGGATGCCTCAAGCCTGGATGTCCCTGACACCATCCAAGGGATCATAGCCGCCCGCATGGACCGTTTGGAAGATAGCCTTAAGAGGATCATGCAAGTGGCTGCGGTGATTGGGCGGGAATTTGCCTTTCGCGTCCTGGAAATAATTATTGAAATGAAAGAGGACATCAAATCGGGGCTGATCAACCTTCAAGGCCTCGAATTCATATATGAGAAGAGCCTCTACCCGGAGCTCGAGTACATCTTCAAACATGCGCTGACACAGGAGGTCGCTTACAACAGTTTGCTCCTCACGAGGAGAAAGGAAATCCATGAACAAATAGGTCGAGCTATTGAAAATATTTATTCGGAGCGACTGGAAGAATTCTACGAGATGTTGGCGTATCACTATTCCAAGAGCGACAACGGGATGAAGGCATATAAATACCTAAAGCTGTCCGCCAGGAAGGCCTTCGAACGGGAAGCCCTTTGGGAGGCATTTCGTTTATACAGGGATGCGGCGGATACACTGAGTCAATTTCCCGAGACGCTAGAGAACAAAAGGGAACTGGCGCAAATTCTCTTATCTATGACTGCTCCCATAAGAATGCTCGGTTATCCTGAAGATTCGGTAAAGTACTTTCAGCAGTGTGAGAACGCTGCTAAGGAGATTAATGATAAAAGGACCAACGCCAACATACTGAGCTTGATGGGATTTTATCACCACGTAAAAGGAGATCCCGGTGTTGGAACGGTATGCCTGGAGAACGCTTTTCGAGAGGCGCAAAAATTTGAAGACGTGGCCCTTATCGTTGGAATAGGATACGATCTCGTCGTTTCGTATTTGTGCAGAAGGGAATGGCATTCCTGTTTGACCGCAGCAGACAGGGTCCTGCCCGTCATCGCGCAGGCGCACTGGGAGAGGGAAGCGTTCGAACGCCCCACTAAGGTGTATCCGATAACCCAGGCATTGAAGGGCCATGCGATGGCATACCTGGGGGACTTCACCGGGGGAGAATCCTTCCTCGCTGAAGGCTTGTCCTTTGCCACTGAGCTTAATCATATCTATACAACTGCTCACATCGCGATGCTGTACGGATGCTCCTGTGGATTGAAAGGGGACGCACAGGGCTGTTTGCATTACAACCAGCAGGCAGCACATTCTCTGGAACAAATCAAATCCTTGCTCTGGCTCGGCCAAATTTATACAGGAATTGGCGAGGGCCATTATCTTCTTGGCAGACATGAAGAGGGAATAAGCTATATCGAGAGGGGCCTGGGGATTCAGACCAGGGTTGGCACGCTTATGTGGATGGCTCGTCACTATTTGTACCTCACTATGATCTACTTCGAGATGGGTGATATGCAGAAAGCTGGTCGGAACGCTGAGGAAGCCTTGGGCTGGGCACAGAAGCGCAGTGAGAGGGATCATGAAGCCCTTTCAAAGATCATGCTTGGCCGCTTAGCGGCAAGAGAGGGTAATTTTCGTGTCACTGAGGCCGAACAATTCGTGCTCGAAGGTATCCGGATGTTGCAGGACCAAGGGCTGAAACCGCACGCAGCAATCGGCTATCTGCATCTTGGGGAGCTTTATCTGGACGTGGGGCACATGGAAAAAGCGTACCAGCCGCTCAACAAGGCAGACGTTATGTTCCGGGAAATGGGTATGGATTATTGGCCGGGAAAGGCGCAGAAAGCGCTGGCGAAGCTGTGACGAATTAGTGTTCGCTTCTAAGTATCCCCCGAACTGACGGGAAAGGGGGTTTTCGCTTCGACGCCCCGAAGACAACCCATGCGTTATCTCGGGCAAAAATTTGATCTGAACATGCAATTTGGATACATGGAGGCAGAAGTTGATCCATTATTCCGGATTAAAGGTAAAATCGATATGGGCAAATAGAATTTTAATCATGTCAACATTGGAGGTGCAAACATGCTGAAGCGCGTGGTGGTGTTAAAATTCAAAAAGGATGTGCCCGGGTCTGAGATAGCCGGCATAGAAAAGGGATTAGCGGGGCTTCCAGGGGTAATCGCCGACATAGCGGGCAACTTCCAGTTCGGCAGGGATGTGCTGCGCTCAGAGAGGTCTTACGATTTTGCCCTGGTAACGGAATTTGAAAATATTGAAGCTATCCAGCGTTACAGGTCTCACCCCGCACATCAGGAAGTATTGAAAAAACTCCTGGAACATTGCGACAGTATAATTACCGCCGATTTCGAGATTTGAAACTCTAACGTATGTGCAAAAACTCCGGTTTTTTTATCCTAAGGTCTTTAAGGGCGAAAAATACGAGCTGCATTTTCTTCCAGGATGGAGTCAATCTCGGGGTCAGAGAGGCCTGAGTTCTTCATTTCGTTAAAATAGCGCTTCGGAGAAAACAGGGGATAATCGCTTCAGCTCTCCTGGAGCTTGAAAAACAAGGCGCAGAAAAACGTAACCTTCCCGAATCATATGTTTTGTTCACTCTCAGCCCGGTCAGCCTCAAAAACTTGGCAAGCTGTACGTAAAAATGTCTTTTTCTCAGCGAGTTTAGATCGGCCATCTTTCATTGCCTTCGACCCCCCGGGTTAAACTCTCTTCCTGGTGGGTTTTCATGGCCTCCCTTCTTTGGCAGAGTCAACAAGTGGCATGATGCCCAGTCTACTCAAAGATTCCGTGAAGAGGTAAAGCGCCTTTCCTCGATTGCGAGAGTTAACATAGCTCCTATGTGCAAAGTCCACCACAGGGAACCTAAGTCATCTGGTTTTTTTTAAAAATTCTTCGCAAATGACAGAATTAAGCTGCAAAGGGCGCCGAGAATGGGTCCAACCGTGACCCGTCGGAGGCGGCCTGCAGCAGCGCCACTTCTAGCCTTCTATCTTTTCACCGGGTTTAATGTTTTTCGGCATTGAGCCCTTGTTCTCAGAGTGCTTGAAAGCCAAACCAGTCTCCTATTCGTGGTTTCCTTTCTTACTGGAACCGCAAGTAATCTATCCGAGGTCTTTTGGGTGGGGGTGAGCCAACTCTCCTACGTGATCATCAATTTAGACGCACACAGATATGTATGACGCCATCCCCCAGCACATCAGATATTGATTCTCATTTCAAGCAGACGAAGCCAATCGATACCGAACCGAATCCAACCACATCCGTGTCACTCGCAAAAGAAGAGTTCGTGCAACTGCCACGATTGCACGTCTTGCGCCGGAGCGGGTTTTGATCCGCTCATATTTTTCTCTCATTGCCTGGTCTTTTCTTATCAACTGCCATGCCACTTGTACCAGTGTGGCCCTAACGGAGTGTTTCCCGGCTTTTGTGATGCGCCCCGTTCTGATTTTATCGGCACTGGAGTATTGAGAAGGGATCAGCCCCACGTAGGCGGCCAGTTGGTCTGCTTGTCGAAAGCGGGCAACATCCTGAAGATCGAGGAGCAGTTCCATTGCTGCAATGGTCCCGATTCCGGGGACACTTTTCAGAATTTCAACTCTTTCGCGATACAATTCCTTTTCCGAGAGTTCATGGATCAAGGCGTTCTGTTTTTCGATCTGTTCTGCAAGAAATCTGTAGTGTTCGAGTAGCCGGTTGAAACTCTCCTGCATGAACCTGTCCTCGAAGCGGATCCTATTCAGGTTTTCCATGAATCCTTTGGTCCATTTCCCTACCGGTTCAGATATATTGATGCCATAGAAACGAAGCTCGGCCTTAATCCGGTTCTGAACTCGGGTTCTATCGCCGATCAGCTGCCGGCGCCGGCGAACAACCTGACGATGGTAGCACTCCTTTTTCCCTGGAACAAAGATCCTCTTGAGCAGTTGATTTCGATACTCTCATTTGGCCCACTTTGATACTCAGAAATGGCCCACCCCAAAAAGAGAAGTTGTGTATCCTAATCCAGTGAAATTACTACTGGAAAGGAGGCACACTTGGGGAGGAAAGGGAAAGTGGCGCTGTTTGAGGAGATACGACGAGAGTACGAGTATGGAGTGGGGACAATCAATGGGGTGTCGAAAAAGCTTGGAGTGCACCGCCGTATGGTGCGGGAAGCACTATCCAATGCGATTCCTGCGGAACGAAAGAGGGCTGTCCGTAGGAAGCCCAAAGTCAGTCAGGCCCAATCATTGATCGATGGGATCCTTGAAGCGGATAAGCGTGTGCATAGGAAGCAGCGGCATACGGCACATCGGATCTGGTGTCGGCTTCGAAAGGAGACACCGGATCTTGAGATATCGGAGTCGACGGTTCGCAAGTACGTACGGGAGCGCAAAGAGGAGTTGGGACTGCTTGGCCGGGAGGTGTTCATCCAGCAGTCCTACGATTGGGGGGAAGAGGCGCAGATCGACTGGTATGAAGCCAAAGTGGAGTTGGATGGTGAGGAACGCAAGTTCTATCTTTTCTGCATGCGCAGCATGGCCAGTGGCGGAGCCTTCCATCGGGCCTATCCTCATGCGAGCCAGCAAGCCTTTCTGGAGGCACATGAACTGGGGTTTGGATATTTTGGAGGAGTATTCAAAGTACTGCGCTACGACAATCTCTCCTCTGCGGTGAAGAAGATATTGCGGGGATATCAAAGAGAGGAGACGGAGCGGTTCATAGCCTTTCGATCTCACTGGGGATTCGAATCGCAGTTCTGCACTCCCGGGTGTGGGCATGAGAAGGGCGGCGTTGAAGGTGAGGGAGGCTATTTTCGACGCAACCACTTGGTTCCTGTTCCGGAAGCCAAGGATATTGAGGATTTAAATCGGCAGTTGCTGGAAGGCTCGAGAGAGGATGAGGCACGGATAATAAGTGGTCGCAGCGGCAGTGTCGGAGAGGCAATGAATAGGGAGCACGACCACCTGTTGCCTCTGGCGCGGGAAGGATTCCAGATTGCTGGGATTCACTTCCCGCAGGTTAATTCAAAGGGGACGGTAAAGGTGCTCACTAACTTCTACTCGGTCCCGGCAGCCGTAGGGGTGGAGGTGTGCGCGAAAAGTCTACCCGGCTCATGTAGAGATCTGGCATCAGGGCAGGTGTATAGCCCGCCACGAGCGCTCATTTGGCCGGTACAGCCAAGTCCTGAATCTGGAACACTACCTTGAGGTGTTGTTGAAGAAGCCGGGGGCTTTAGCGGGCAGCACGGCACTTGAGCAATGGCGCACACAGGGACGATGGCCGGCAGACTACGACCGGTTCTGGGAGGAACTGCGGCAGCGGCACGGCAAACAGGACGGGACCCGTGTGATGGTTGAGATCCTCATGCTTGGGCAAAAGCATGGGTGGAGGAAACTCGAAGAAGCTGTGAGCCATGCGCTGGAACTGGGCTGCTTCGATGTGGGCGCCTTGCGATTGTTGCTGGAAAATGACGGCCATGAAGCGCTAAGGGCAGATTATGCACTGGAAATAGGGATTCTTAGCCGCTACGACCGCCCCCAGCCACAGATCAATGAGTATGACCGGTTGCTGCGCGAGTGGCCGGGGCCGGAGGTAATGCAATGACTATCCCGTCCATGGAGTTACAGCAATCGACGATTGTCCGGTATGCCAAAGAGCTGCATCTTCCAACCGTTTGCGCTCAGTTTGCACGCCTTGCCGAGGAGGCGGCCAGACAGGGGCAAAGCCACCTGAGCTACCTTGAAGCCCTGCTTGAGGCCGAGGTGGAGGAAAGGGCGCGTAATGCCATCGCCAGGCGTGTTGTGGATGCTCATTTTCCAAAGGTGAAGACCCTGGATGAGTTTGAGTTTGAAAAGGCGCCTGCCGTGCCTGCGGCATTGATTCGAAACCTTGCCGACGGGGGTTATATCAAACGCAGCGAACCCGTCATCTTCCTGGGTGAGACAGGAACAGGAAAGAGCCATTTGGCAATTGGCTTGGCTGTGGCTGCGTGTCGGCAGAGAAAGCGGGTTCGGTTCACCACCGCTGCGGCGCTCGTCAATGATCTTATGGAAGCAAAAAACAAAAGCGAACTGAGTCGGATCACCAACCGCTGGACTCGTTATGAACTGATTGTCATTGACGAGATGGGCTATGTGGGAATACCGGAACCGGCAGCCGAGTTGCTCTTTCAGGTGATATCCGGGCGGGCGGAACGGGCAGCTGTGATCGTCACGACAAACCTGCCGTTTTCGGAATGGACCACGATGTTTCCAAATGCCAGGCTCTGCAAGGCGATATTGGATCGGCTGACAGACCAGGCGCACATCATTGAGACCGGAGACGAATCGTACCGGTTCAGAAGGACGATTGAGAAGAGGAAGGGCGTGAAGAAGTGATGGTTCGCAGAGTTCACCGTACCGCCGCTTTGAGCCGCCTCCGACGAGTCATGGGAGGACCCATTCTCGGCGGCTCTTCACGGCTCTGTCTGTAGGAAGCCCGTCATTAGAGCAGAGGAAAGATCAATGGACAGGGGTGGGCCAAATTAAAATATCAAAGTGGGCCAAATCGAGTTGACGAAA
>CAWDTD010000012.1:0-203690 GCA_963805125.1 uncultured delta proteobacterium
ACACCTGTCTTGCGGGGTTGGGTAAATTACTTCCGGTTGTCCGAGGTAAAGGGTGTTTTCGAGGAACTGGACGGATGGATACGGCGGAAACTTCGGTGCATCCTCTGGCGCCAGTGGAAGAGGCCCAAAACTCGTGCAAAGAACCTGATGAAGTATGGGATAGGGGAGGAGAGGGCCTGGAGGTCAGCCACGAACGGGCGAGGCCCCTGGTGGAACTCCGGGGCCTCTCATATGAATCAGTGCCTCCCTAAAAGCTTCTTTGATCGACTTGGACTTGTGTCACTGCTAAATCAATTGCGAAGACTTCAATGCACTTCATGAACCGCCGTGTACGGAACCGTACGCACGGTGGTGTGGGAGGACGGGGAAGGCGACTTCCCCTCCTACCCGATTGAAGAAAATGATCAACTTATGGGGAATATGCAATTTGCGGAGAGGGTAGTTACGACCCGATGACGAGATGGGACCTGTGTTGCGTCTCTTTTAAAGCAGGAAACAGCCAGCGGGCGGAAATCCTCGAAAAGTGTCGTGCTAACTGTGTTCACTGGCTTGTTTACCACGATCACCCAGCGAAAGAAGGCAACGGATGATCAATATATGGGGCATCTGCGAGTTTGCTGAGATTAGTCATGACCCACTAAGAAGGTGGGATTATGGCTGCACTTTTTTCGATCCCTTGGAACGCAGAAGGGTCGAAGCGATTCATAAGTGTTGCGCCAATTGTGCTCATTGGCTCGCTCCCGATGAAAATCTCAATTTCGAGAATCGTAAAGCTTAATTCCCCTCTCTCCCTTTGCTTGACACTGAGTAACATCCTAAAAAGATCCTAACTCAAGCGGCATTGTCTTGCATTTTGTCTATATTTCGACCACCTCGACCCTTAAAGTGTGGCGAACCAATGCGCCTAGAGCAAAGTGAAGATACAGCTCTCCTCTGTACGTAACAAATCTCTCCTTTATTGAGAAATGGAAGAGGCGGCAATCTTCAAGGGTTCCGAATCGTATGTTCCGAATTGCGTGGTACGGGGAAGGGCGTTGCCAGCGCGCCCTCCCCCATGACTCCTGATCACCTGTATAGGTTCTCAACCCACCTTGTTGCTTCTGAATCGCTGATCTTTCCGAGATATCGCTGAGTGGTTGAGAGATTCGAATGCCTAAGGATCACTTTACTCACAATTTCAATGGGAACACCGGATCTTGAAGCATACGTGGCTGCATGCCTTCTGAGATCATGCGGCCTCAGTTCGACCCCGGCCAGTTTCCCTGCCTTCCTTACGATGATCCTGGCAGCAGAATACGCAATCGGAAAAATCCTGTGCTCGGGTTCAACCGCCTTGTCCTTTATGTATGCCCGCAACCTGTCTACCACCTTTCGGGGAATGAACACGACCTCAGCGTCCTTGCCGCTCTTTGGGCTTTGGATGGTAAGCTTTTGGTCGTTTACATCTCCGGGAGTGAGCTTCAGGACTTCGCCGACTCGCATCCCTCCTCTGGCCATCAGTTCCAGGATAAGCCGGTTTCTCGGCTTTGTCGTTCTGAAAATGATTTCGTCGATCGTCTCCTTCTCGACAACGTCCCAGTGGTTGGGCTTGCCGGGCCTGTAGAGTCTTCTCAACATCGGGGCGTCACAGGGGTTCTGAATGGTGGAATCGAGATTAATCCTGATGAAATTGAAAAAGGCCTTGAGATGGGAGTGGCGGCCGTGCTTGGTCTGTTGCTTTCCGCCCTCAGTGATCTTGCTCAGAAATGAAAGAATCTCCTCGGATGTGACAGCGGAAAGTTCTCTGTGTTTGCCGAAGTGATCACAGAGTTTGGCGAGTGTAAAGCCGTAGCACTCAATCGTATTTTTTTCAGAGATTCATTTTGTGGTACTCCTGATAGATCTGAACCGCCTGGTCGAGTTTCATGGCCTGCCTCCCGTCTTGGCTCTGGGTGGGTTCCAAACCGATGGACAATACCCGGGCAGTGTAAGATATCCTTTTCAAGTGTGCAACGATCCGACCCAACCGCGGCGTTCAAGGTTTTGGCAAGAAGTGTGGACTTTCACTTAGCCTGAGCAGATGGTTGCTTTGAAGATTTATTATGTACAGTGGTAAGTAATGGTGAGGTTGGTGTAGTCCACTTCCGGCTTATTTTCTCGATCCGGCAAGTACCCCCGGGTATCCATGCCGCCAGAAAAGAGATGCATCGAATCAGCAATCTTCTGCTTGACGCCATTGCAACATGATGTATCTTACCATCTGTACAAATCAATATACTGCGCATTGATCAATACTATGGTGCGTTTACCCACTATTTTCTTAAAACGCTTAGTGAGCCGTCTGGACTGCAAACCCCGCTGGACCAGTTGGTCCCGGAGGTGCAAAAAGCTTTGAGCGATGCGGGTTACGTACAGGTCCCGGAACTCCACGGTCCGGACACTATCAAAGGACTTGCATTTTTGGAGGCGCCGATC
This sequence comes from uncultured delta proteobacterium, assembly GCA_963805125.1. GTDB lineage: Bacteria > Desulfobacterota > Syntrophobacteria > Syntrophobacterales > Syntrophobacteraceae > SbD1. Next base: position 2,455 of record CAWDTD010000012.1, read on the forward strand.
GCTGCAGTGAAAAATTAGCAACAGAGACCGGCGGCTGAGTTCTCAGATGGGCTGAGCACGCAAGGGCCAAACATGTGGAGACCAGCGCCGGCAAACGCCGACAAGGAGGCATTATGCATACACGTCGCATCATTTCCATCGCCGTTGTTGCTGTGATCGTCATAGCGGCAGCAACCGTCGTTATCGGCGCGGAGCTCCCTCAAGCATTTTTCAGCCCCGATCGTATTCTGAAGGGCACCGCACCGACGATCACGATCACGCTGGATAAGAGCATCTCAGACCAGATCAAAAGCGTTCGCGTAAGTGGACAGGTCGTCCCCGTGCAAAAGTCGGAAGAGAAAGTGTCCGTCCTGCTTCCGAAGCTTGACATTGTGGGGCGGGCTGATGTTAGTGTCCTCGACAAGGACGATAAGCCGGTGGCCTTTGGACAACTGATCTACGTCGAGTCTGCGGAGCCGCATCCGATCTCCTTTGCGGTGCTCCTCCCTCTATACTTAGGGCTCATCTTCGCGCTGCCCATAATATGCACGATCTACGACATCTACAAGAGCTACAAGGAGCGGGCCACAGTTCTCGGTCAACTGCAGAGTCATTTACCCACCGACGAGATCAAGGCCCTCCTCGTGGACATGGACCGGGGGCCAACCGGCCTCACTGGGCTCACGCGAGGCATTGTCGCGGTGACGCTCATCCTCGTCCTGGCAGTTGCGGTTTTCCACCTCGTCGTGTTCGCGCCCAAGGTTCCCGACGTAGCGGAAAAACTACTCATGCTACTGGCCGGCACCTTGACGGCGATTACCGGCTTCTACTTCGGTTCCAAGGCAACCAGCGAAGCCGCGCGGCCGGCTCCGCCTGCTGAAGGGAAGACCAGGCCCCCCAAGATCTTGAATGTCGACCCGAAATCGGGCGCCGCCAACACGCCGATCAAGGTGATTGGCGAAGGGTTTGGCTCGCCACAAGGAAAAGGCACTGTGAAGTTCGGAGACAAGTTAGGTATGGTTAGTAACTGGGCAGACACGCTAATCGAGGTCACTGTTCCGCCCGGTGTGACCGGTGATGTTGGTATCGTCGTGACGAATGACAAAGGCAAATCTTCTGACCCGATGTCGTTCAAAATCACATAGTGGTCATGCCGAACGAGGCGAGGCCGCACAGTTCGCTCGGAAACATTTCTACAGCATTAGACCGCGTTCTTTTGCCAAGGAGTCGCCATGGCAGATACCGTTCCGAACACATCATCAGAAACAGCCGTCAGGATTCTTGCCATCGATGGCGGAGGCATCCGGGGCATTTTGCCAGCGCGTGTGCTCCAGGAGATTGCCGTGCGCACAAACAAGGACATTGCGTCCCTTTTCCATCTTATCTCCGGCACCTCAACCGGCGGAATTATTGCCTGCGGTCTCGTCAGCGGCGTTTCCCCTCAGATACTCAGTGACTTATACGTCAAGAAAGGCGGTAATATTTTCGTCCATTCCATGTGGCGGACCGCAACGACACTCATGAACCTCGAGGGACCGAAATATGCCGCAGAGACGCTCGAGGATAAATTGCATAACACGCTTGGCGACACGTGGCTTTCAGAGACTAAAGGCGCTGAGCTTCTCGTCCCAAGCTATTGCATTACTCTCCCAAAACCGGTAGAGCTTGACGGCGGTCGCGTGCAGAGTAATCGAACGCCTTTTCTGTTCAAGAGTTGGAAGGCCCGTGGAATACTGCTGGATGCAGGGGAAGTAAAGGAAACGTATGATTTCAAGCTGCGCGACATCGCCCGCGCAACCTCTGCCGCCCCTACCTATTTTTGTCCGGCAAAGATCGAAAACCGCAGCGGAGACTCCTACTGGATGGTTGATGGCGGCGTTTTTGCCAACAATCCGGCCATGTGCGCGTTAGCCTCGGCACGCCGAATCTTTCCGGATGCAAAGCGTTTTCTGGTTGTTGCACTTGGGACAGGCTGTCTCGAACGAACAATTGATGGAAGCCAGGCCGCCGGCTGGGGTGAAATCGGCTGGCTGCATCCAGTCTTATCGATCTTGATGGATGGCAATGCCGATACGGTTTGTTACGAACTGGACCAGCTCCCGGATACGGATCACAGGCGATTCCAGATTTCTCTGGGAACGGACCCCGGTGACGAATACGCTGTCCATGAAGACTTCGACGATGCCACACCCGACAACATCCAGCGTCTGGTAAAGCTTGCTGAGAAGCTTATCAAAGACGAAGATGCCAAGCTACATAGGCTCTGCGACGAGCTGAAGCAACCGAAATCTGTCATGGATATCGGAAAAGCAATATCGTGAGACCATGCAGCAAACGCTAGCTACCCGATGAGTCCTTTATTTACGCTTGTTCCACGCCTATGGCCCTTGCTAAGAGTTGAATACTCAAAAGTTCAGCACACCCGGATCATACTTTTTATACGAGGTCCATCCGGTCCGATTCCACCTTCTGGCAAAGAATGTTGACATTCCTGCGTTATGATCCCGTGTGTTCTTCCCGTCTCCATCGTTTTTGTCCTCTCGCCCATAGCTATCGCATTCTATTTGCCTGAACCCCTCAACTCGGACAGGCTGGAAGCGGGCCATAAAAACTCCGGGGATAGAGGTGGGTCCTGAAATTGCAAAAACCGGTCCCACTGAGATATTTGTTGCATTTTCAATTGGGGAATCGTATGATTTTTTACGGGTTTCAGGGGAGCAACGGAAGTCTTTCGGGCAAAAATCCGATCGCAACATGCAGTTTGAATACGTAACTCAGGAGTTGATGAATTATTCCGGTTTCTATCGAGGCGGAAGGACTACCAGGGATCGAAATAATCTTAACCAACCGTCAACAGAATGCCTTTAGAACGTTAGATCGCTACGTGGAGAGGACAGATGGTAAAGCGCACTCTTTTCTGCCTGTTCATTTCGCTTGCGTTCTTCGGCTGCCGGTCTACTCAGCTGGGGATTGACCAATCAGGCATGCGCGAGACTTTGCTCAGGCTCTATCAAGACCAGGTGCTCGATAATCTCGTCCGCGCAAAGCTCCACTATCCAATAGTCCAGGTCGACTACAGCAATATGACCGGCACGTTGGGGCAGACCGCTTCGGCGACTGTTGGGGAGACAGACACACGGACCAATAACATCCCGATGAAAGGTGCGACGGGAGCCGTTCTCAGCAAAGTGCGGTCCTATGTATTTAACTACGGTGGTACTGCATCGCAAACGGCCAACCTGACGGTCACGGGCCAGCCAGTCATCAGTGAAGACAGTGTCTATCAAGCATATGTGGATGCAGTGGAAAAGGATCCGGACATAATACAGCCGATGGACAAGCCGCTACCAAGGGATGAGATCCACCTCACCCACGAATTCGAGGGTAAGACCTGGTACGTTCCCGCTAAAAAGGCAGACGCATTCTTCAAGCTGTATCTCGCCACAACCGTCCAGCGGCAGACAAAGGTTCCTGTTTCTCTTACGGTTCACACCGGAATCACAGCGGCCGTGAAGGTGACCGAATTATCTCCAACCCAGTCGGTGCTTGAGATCAGGCTCAAAGACAAGATTCTGAATGACAGTGGCAGGCTGACGGTGGCTCTAAATGGAATCGAGAGAAACTTCAGGTATGAACCGCTACGCGACATTCCAGGAGGGCAGCTGACCGACCGAGTGCTGCTTATTAACGATGAGACTGAGACAAAACTCAAAGGAAACGAGCTTGCAAAGGCAATAGCAGGCAAAGACGCAACACTGAAGAACGACACGTTTGTGCCGGGCTTTGTTCCGCAGGTACCAAATCAACTTGAACCCATTCGTTCAGAGCTGGAACTGCAGCGCCTGCAGCAGTTTGGTCACTGACCGGGGAGGACGGCATGGCAAGGAACAATAACATTCGGACACTGTATGTCGGTATTCATCTTGGCGGCGCTCCGTCTTTCGATATACGCGCAGACGAGGACGCTGCCGCTACGCCAATCGATTGCAAGTTTAGCGGGGATGGGATAGGGCCAGCGGACCGGGACTTCCTTCTGGAAATAGTGAACAAAATCGTTGGTGCATATGCAAACTTGCCAACCTTATCCCTTTGTGTAGACGGTGCGCAGATCGAGCGCGACTCGGAATGTCCTTAGAGACGATGAGGAATCACCCGCAAGGCTTTAAGGTAAACCACGGCAGCCGGCAAAACCCTCACAGACTGGTTTCTCACAGGCTCAATTAGGGATTAGCATGTCTGCCCTTTGCCGCTTCTCAGTTAAGATCCTATAAGCAAATCATGTTGAAACATCGCAAAATTCACCTGTTGGCAAGCTGTGTGAACTTTTGCAGAGCCTGAGCTGGCGGCGCCTTCAAAGATTTGTTACATACAGCAGCGGGATAGAGTGATAGGGAGCGCCATAGGCCAGGAAGCTTGAGAGAAACGATCTCACAGCTTCAAGGCCCTGAATGCTGTTGTAACTTAGCTGTATCTTCTTGGTTAGGTAACCGGCTCGGTAAATAGAAAATTTTCTACCAGGCAAATACCTGAAACCCCTTGCCAGCAGATCCATGTAAAGACCTTTTAGAAATTTCCAAGTGGTCACTCAAAAACTGTCCAATTTCAAAGACGTAATCCCAGCATCTGAAGCACAGCCAAAGGGTGTGCTTCCCTATGCCAAGTGAATTGCGCTTATCGATGGAATTGCCTGAATCCTGCCAAGCAGCTTACGCAAGCAGCTTGCCTGCGTTGGGTTTTTTGAGTCGCAGACAATGATCTTGTCCCTAAAATGTATGCAAAAAAAATCCTCCACTATCTCGATCACCGGCTTAGCTGAACATGATCGTGAAGCTTGATGGCGTGAGTTCCTGAGCAGAAATTCTCCGCACCTTACCCCTATGGCACGTATCCTGTATAAAATATTGCCAGTCGAAAAAGTTCGCCTAAATTATTGATATGCATTCTTTTCTGGTTTTTGACCATCAGCGGCTTCACGGGAGCTTAATCCAGCAGGCTTTCAATGGATCTGCCTCTTCTAAATAAAGAACAAATTGTGAGCAAAGTTGCGGAGATCAAAGACCCGCCCTCTTTGCCCCTGGCCTTGCAACGAGTCTTAGAACTGATAGTTACTAACGTTGAATCGCCAGATGAGCTCGAAACTTTCATCCGGTATGATCCAGGGCTTACTGCCAGGATCATCCGAACCGCTAACTCCTCCTATTATGGCTTGGGGGGACGCCTCCTCGACCTGACACAGTCAATCCTTGTTATTGGCTACGGTGAAGTAAAATCGATTTGTATATTCGCTCTCACATTCGAGCTTTTTTCGGGATTAAAATTAATAAAGCCAGCCGACCGAGAAAGGCTTTGGAAACATTCATTCGGTACCGCCAGGATTGCTTACAAAATAGCTATGCGGCAGCCCTGGATGGCCAAGGAACAGGCTTATCTGTTAGGATTCCTTCATGATTTCGGACGCATTATTTCGTCGGCCTATTTTGGGGAGCAGTATAAAGCCATACGAGATTTAGCTAAAAAGAGGAAGGTTCCTCAAAGATATTTGGAGCCTCAATTCAATCTTGAGCACACTTTGATTGGCTCCTGGATCTCAAGGCGATGGAATATGCCTGAAATTGTCAGAAACATAATGGAGTTTCACCATGAACCTGAAAGCACTCCTTCATTCAAAAAGGAAGTTGAAGTGATTGCCCTAGCCAATATTCTCGCCAATTCCGTATATTTCCCGGAATTCTTGGACGATCCCTTTACCCGAAAGTGCTGTGATGACCTTCATATCAGCGAGGAGGAATGGGAGGAATACCAAGACCAGCTTAAAGAACTCTGGCCTGAAATCGACCAGGTTTGGAATTTGCTGAAATGAAGGTGTCAACAATTCTCTCCTCCACGAAACCCGGAGAGATCCAAAAGTTCAACACCTCCGGATCATACCCGTTATGCTGCGGGTTCCCGATCACATTTTCTATGTTGGCAAGCAACTTTGATCATCAGGCGGCTGGTAAAGGTTGGGACCAAGGTGGTCTACCATGCCAAGAAGTGGCATGTGCATATTGCGTCGGCTTTTTCACTCGTCCGGTACTATCGGATTCTACTCGCCTGAACCCCTCAAGGCGGACAGGCGGGAAGCAGGTTATGCAAAACTCCGGGAATGGAGGTGCGTCCTGAGAACGGAAAAACTGGTGCCATTGACGTATAACTTGCATCATAGTTACTTGCGTATTCCGACCTGTGATTGTATACTTTTTCCAGTCTCAGGTGCGGAACTGTAGTTTTTTCGGGCAAAGACCCGACACGAAAATGCGGTTGGGATGCTTGGCACTGAAGTTGGTGCATTATTCCGGGTTAATTCTGGCTCGGCCCGTTCACACTTTAAAACAAAAGGAGGTAACCGATATGAAAGATGAGGACACCAGAAGGGAGTTTATTCGGAAAGCTGCTGTGGCGGCACTCGCATTCCCGGCTTTGTTCCCATTGGGGTCGAATACTGCGTATGCCTCTGACAGATCAGAGGCCATGAGTAACCCGGCCATGTTAGACAAAACTTTTCATATCATAATGAAGCGAATGGTGGAAACCGGTGTGGCTCCGCATTATAGCGAAATTGCCGGCGAATTAGGCCTTAACGTGGAAGAAGGCCGAAAAGCCGTACACGACCTGTTTGCAGCACGTATTCCAGGATGGTTGTTCCCGGATACAAGTTTGATCGTTTCTTTTGCCCCCTTTAACAACCTGCCTAGTCAATACAAAATTACCGTGGGCGGTCAGCAGAAATGGTTCGGCCAATGAGGGCTTGAATCGCTGGCGGTCTGCTGGCTATTTCCAGGTAAAACGGTGCGTATCGATTGCCCATGTCTGGACTGCGGACTCCCCATTGCCATAGAAATTCGGGACGGGACCATTCTTCATGCCGATCCAGCAGGCATCACTTCTTATGTGGCGGTTCCTTTGGCACACTGGTATGACAACCTCCCTTATGCCTGAAGTACAATGAATCTCTTCCGGTCGGGAGATCATGTTCGCCATTGGGCACAATTCAAAGAAGGTACTGAGGAAGGAATAATGCCTCTTGGAGATGCGTTGAAACTCGTCTCAGTTGACCTTTTCCGCAAGCGTCTCGATCCAGATTATGTGTCCCGAAGACCAGAATACGGGAAGGAATTCGTCGCAAGGCTCGTCGAAATGGGCAAAACAGGGCAATTTTGGCGTAGATAGAAATGATGTAGATGAATTCAAGGGATTGAAATTGCCCGTTATTGTGCTCCGAATCTTAAATACCCATTTTCTCAGATTAAACGGATTGGGATAACGCGATATTTTGCTAACACAAGGCAGGGTCACAAATGGCTCTGCCTTTTTCGTTTGCTGCTTGTTTTCCAGGATTTGAATCTGACGAAATGTCAGTTCAGTCGAAGTTAAATTAGCTCTCCTGAAGAGCAAAAAATGGTTCTCACCGATTGTTCATGTGTCCAGATCATAATCGACACTCCATTGAGCATAATGTCAGCCGGGAAAACCTGAGGCAAGGTCTCCCCGGCACCCGTTCAACCATAGAGGTTTTCGATCCACCTCGATGCTTCGCTATCACTGATCTTTCCCAAATATCGCTGAGTGGTTGAGAGATTGGCATGTCGCAGTATGACTTTGCTCACGATTTCGATGGGGACAGCGGATCTCGATGCATAAGTGGCCGCATGCCTCCGGAGATCGTGCAGCCTCAATTTGATGCCGGCGAGCTTTCCTGCCTTCTTGACGACAATTCTGGCGGCCGCATACGTGATCGGAAAGATTCGTTGCTCCGACTCAAGCATTCGCTCCTTGATGTAAGCACGCAAACGCTCCCCAACCTTTCGAGGAATGAAGACAACCTCAGCGTCCTTGCCACTCTTTGGACTTTGGATCGTCAGCTTATGGTCGCTTACATCTTTAGGGGTGAGCTTCAGGACTTCGCCGACTCTCATGCCTCCCCTGGCCATCAGTTCCAGGATAAGTCGGTTTCTCAACTTCGTTGTCCTGAAGATGATTTCATCGACCGTCTCTTTCTCGACAACCTCCCAGTGGATGGGTTTGCCTGGCCGGTAGATTTTCCTCAGCATCGGGGCATCACACGGGTTTTGAATGAAAGGATCGAGATTGGTCCTGATGAAATTAAAGAAGGCTTTGAGGTGGGAGTAACGACCATGCTTGGTTTGCTGCTTTCCGCCCTTCGTGATCATGTTCAGAAACGAAAGAATCTCCTCGGATGTGATGGCGCCAAGATCGCAGTCTTTGCCAAAGTAGTCGCAAAGTTTGGTCAGCGTAGCGCCGTAGGACTCAATCGTATTTTTTTCCTGAATTCATCCTGTGGTACTCTCGATAAACTTGGACCGCCTGGTCGAGTTTCATGGCTTGCCTCCTGTTTTGGTTGTGGGTGGGTACAAACCGATGGGGACTACGAGCGGAAGGTAAGATATCCTTTTCAACTCTGCAAGAATCCGAACTGGCTCCGGCGTTCAATTATTTGGCAAGGTATATAGACTTTCACTGAGCGCATGGGGATGTGTATACCTTAGAGGCCAGTTACGTATAGGTAAGAATATTGACCTCCCAGCGACATGAACCTATGATTCTTACCGTGCACATCGACTTTATCCTCTCGCCCATTATTGTCGCATCATTTTCGCCTGAGCCTCCAACACGATGAGGGGCGGGAAGCGAGCCATTAACTCCGGGGATGGAGGTGCGTCCTTGTATCGCAAAAACGAGTCTCCTTGACGTTCCACTTGCATATTCGATTTGGAAGTCGTATGCTTTTGAAGGTTTCAGGGGCGTAACAGAGGCTTTCGGACAAAAATCCGACTCGCAACATGCAGCTTGGGTGCGCAGCGCAGAAGTTGATGCATTGTTCCGGTTTAAATGCTGGAATCAGCCTGCATGCATGATCTTTGCCCAAGTTCGTCAGGAAAGCAGCCTTCGGGATAGCAGCTATGCCTTTGGTGCGCTATATTTTTGAAGAAAAAGGAGATGTCACGATGAAAGTCATAAACGTATCCCAGTTGCCCAAAAGCGTTGCCAGCAGCCGATTGTTTACCGGCCCCGTCACGCGGCAATCCATACTGTCGGGTGAGAGCAAGCAATTCGCCGTTCAGCAGGTGAATTTTGCCAAGGGTGTAAGAAACAAATTTCATATCCACAATAATGATCAGCTCCTGTTGGTCACGTCCGGCAAAGGGATCTGCGCTACAGAAAAAGAAGAGGTGAAAGTATTCCCGGGGGATGTGATCCTGTTTCCTGCAGGGGAAAAGCATTGGCATGGAGCAACTTCTGATTCTGATTTTTCCCATATCTATGTGACCGGGCCGGACAACCAGACGACTCAGATTGAGGACTAAGCGTTGTACCTGGCTGGTCTAAAAGTTAGTAAGGTATCATTACCGCGTCCACATCATGTAGAGTGGGGTATTGAGCCTGTTGCAAAACTTCTCATATTATCCTTGCGCTAAATAGCACTTTATGGTAATGAAATCCAACTTTTAAATCAGATTTGGAGGTTTTGCATGGGTCGCGGTTTCATCGCTGGCGATCGAAATCAAATGTGGCTCCTCCCACCGTCGGTGGACAAGTGGGTCCCCGTAAATCACGTGGTCCGATTCATCCGGGAGATCGTAAAGCAGATGAATCTTAAGGCTTTTTACTTTTCCTATGGGACGGAGGGCCGTCCCCCTTACGATCCGGCGATGATGCTCGCGGTTTTGATCTATGCGTACTGCCAAGGGAGGCGCTCTTCTCGCAAGATTTCCAAAGCCTGCGAGGAAGAATTGCCCTACCGTTGGCTGACCGGCAATACGGTCCCCGACCACTGTGCCATATCGCGATTCAGGTCCCGCCATGAAAAGCTCATGAAGACCGTATTTTGCGAGATACTCTCTGTTTGCGCCGAAGCCGGATTGGTTCGTATTGGAGATGTCTACCTTGACGGAACAAAGATAAAGGGAAACGCATCGCTTTCGGCCAACCGCACTCTCGATCAGTTGAATAAAGAGATCGAACAAATGCTTGAAGAGGCCAAGGCCGTGGACGAAGAAGAGGACAGGCGTTTGGGGCCGACCCGCCGGGGCGATGAACTTCCCAAAGACATGGAAGATCCGGTAAGCCGTCTTGCCCGGCTCAAAGAGGCCAAAGCCAGGCTCGAAGCCAAGGCCAACGCGGAACGCGAGGAGCAGAAAAAGAAGCTCCGTGACCGTGAGGAAGAGGAGAAGCAAGCAGGCCGGAAAAAACCCGGACGTAAGCCCAAAGAACCTGAAGATGCCGTCCAGCGGGACCGAAAAGCCAACGCCACAGACCCTGACAGCCGGATCATGAAGACAAGACAAGGGTATGTCCAGGGCTACAATGGACAGGCGGTTGTTTCCAAGGAACAAATCATTGTGGGGGCCGATGTTACACAGGAAGAAAACGATCTCTACCAGCTTGAGCCGATGATCCATGAAACCCGAGAGAGCCTTGATGGAGCGGGAATCGAGAAAGGCATTGACACCTGCACGGCTGATACAGGGTACTGGCGGGATGACTTGCCCGTCAAAAGTATTGAAGCTGAAGGCCCGAAGCTCTTGGTCGCCATCCAAAAAGATTCGAAGCAGCGCGAACAATGTTTGGATGAGGAGCATTCTCATGGGAGAATCCCTGCGGATGCGAGTTCCCGTGAGCGCATGGGACGAAGACTCAAAACCAAATGGGGAAAAGCGAAGTATAAACTGCGGAGCCAGACCGTAGAGCCGGTTTTTGGACAGATCAAAGCTGCGATGGGCATCTATGGATTTATGCGCCGCGGCATAGACGCAGTTCGAAGCGAATGGAAGCTGATTTGTTCCTGCCATAATCTTATGAAGCTTTTCAGGGCCTACGGAGTGGTCCCAACCAAGTAAGGAGGATGGGGTAGAGCCGCTCAACGCCCCTTTAGGGTCATTCCCTATGGATATATTTGCTCGATCATTAAGGGGGAAGACGGTCTTCGGTCAAAAATTTACCCTAAATCGGCCAATTTGCTCTTCACGGTCGTAAAGAGTTTTGCAACGGCCTCTATTGTACAAATCTCGGTGTGGCGGAGGGTAAAAAGCTTTGGATCTGCATGTCCCTGGGCTACCCGGACGAGAAGGCCGTGCTGAGCACGTGCTGCAGCATCAAGCAGAAGCCGGAGGCGTTTACCCGTCGTTATGAGTAACCAGTATAAGGAGGAGTGAACATGATCTGTATGCTGATTGAAGTTCATGTCAAGCTTTCGGCGCTTGACGAGTTTCTGGAAGTCATCAAGTATGATGCTGTGCGCTCGGTACGGGATGAACTCGGATGCCTGCGCTTCGACGTGCTGCGGGATAATGATGATCCGTTGAAGTTCTACTTCTACGAAGTCTATAAGGACAAAGCCGCGCAGCTGGCCCATCGGGAGACGCCTCACTTCGCCAAGTGGGCCGCGTTCATAAAATACGGCTTGGACAGGGAGGTGGTGCGGCATTCAACAACGAATGTTCACCCCACAGATGCAGAGTGGCGTTAAATAACCTTATAAAGTACTTAACTTATGGTGAGCACTGTACCCATCGACCGTGTGCTTTTAACGCAGAGATCTGACTCAATACAGCTCTCCTGGATCTTGAGAATTGAAGAGCGGAAATTCTTGCCATTTCCGAATCATTGTGCAAGAAGCCGCAGAGAATAGGGAATTTTCAGTTTTGGCAAGATTCCAGACGCGGAAGTCCTCCCCAACTCAGGAACCCAGCCCAGTTGGAACGAGCGGTGAGTTGGCTCGAGGCTTCATATCAGCAAGGTTGTTTTCCAGCCTTGAAAGAGCCTCAACTTTCCCGACGTCGGTGTCGTGCTTATCGTTAGCAATGACCGAATACTAAATGATGTGGAACGCGGAGCCGAGTGAAGTGAAATACTGCATCAAGCACCGTCGCAGTAATTGCTGGCTTGCTACGAGTATTTATGAAACCAGCCAAAGATTGAACCTGCGACGTAGCGATGCCCACACCTCAAGAAGACGTGGGATAACGGGAAAAGAGGAACACTATGGGCGATAAGGGCAAGAAGGATAAGGAAAAGGGGCAGAAACAGAACACCGAAAAACAACACCAGAAGGACAAAAAGAAGGCGGACAAGCAACCGAAAAGGGACTCCTGACATAAAGCATCGTGCAGTAGTTTCGCGCAAACACACAATCAAAGCAGCTTTTATCACAGTTCAAGAATCGGGCAATCATGGACATCCCATCCGGCCCTACCTTTTCAAATAAGCTGAATTAGATTGTGAGAACCCATTCTGTGAAGTGTACCGAAATAATCTATTGATTTGGTGAAGCTCCGGTTGAATATTTAGGGTTACGGATAATCTGGCACGTCACTCGAGCTTTGGTTAATGAAAACTGACGTAATCATCATCGGAGCAGGTGCATCGGGTCTGATGTGCGCGATTGAGGCGGGAAAAAGGGGGCGGTCGGTGCTGGTCCTAGATCATTCCGAAAAGGTGGCAAGCAAGATACGCGTTTCCGGGGGAGGACGGTGCAATTTCTCGAACAGGATTATGGGACCGGAAAATTACATTTCTCAGAATCCCCATTTCGTCACCTCCGCCCTCTCGCGATTCACACCATCGGATTTTTTATCCATCGTGGAAAGCCATGGGATCAGGTACCATGAGCTGGAAGCAGGCCAGTTTTTCTGCAATGAAAGCTCCCATGAAATCGTCGACATGCTCAGGTCTGAGTGTGATAGGGCGGCGGTACGACTCCAGTTGAACTGCAAGATATCGGGAATAAGCAAGACTGACGGTTTTAGGATTGCAACGGACAAGAGTATTTTCGACTCCGAGTCGCTCGTTATCGCGACTGGAGGCCTGTCTTATCCCAATTTGGGGGCCAGCAATTTCGGATACTCGGTCGCAAAACAGTTCGGGCTGAAAGTCACCAAATTGACCCCGGCTCTCGCCCCTTTGAGGTTCAGCCCTGAGGACGCGGGGGTATTCGGTGGCCTGGCGGGGATTTCCATTGCTTCCACGGTAAGCTACGGAGGGGCAAACTTCCATGGGAATCTGCTGTTTACTCACAACGGAATAAGCGGCCCAGCGATCCTTCAGATATCCTCCTACTGGGATCGGAAAGGCAGCCTGACAGTCGATCTCCTGCCCGAATTAGACATTCTCGCAGTCTTTTTGGAGAAGCGCCATTCCAAAATACTTCTATCCACTATCCTCGATCAGTATCTACCGAAGAGATTCGTAAAGCTCTGGTGCAATCTCTACGGTGCATCGAGGCCAATCAACCAGTATTCAAATCATGAAATCGATTCCATCGCCCGCAGTCTGCACGAATGGCAACTACGCGCAGACGGTACAGAAGGATTCAACAAGGCCGAAGTGACTCTGGGCGGCGTCGATACGGACGAACTCTCATCCATGACGATGGAATCCAGGAAGGTGCCCGGCCTCTATTTTTTGGGAGAAGTCATCGATGTGACGGGGCATCTGGGCGGATATAACCTGCATTGGGCATGGGCGTCTGGGTATGCCGGAGGACAGTTCGTTTGATCTCGAACCCGAGGTTTGAAGTTTTGCGAGAAAGTTCCAATAGATTCTCATTCTCCGGCCAGCATGATCGCGCCGGTTCCAAGGGGATCTCAATGTGGGGAACTATTGGCTCCACTCAGCACATCTCTCCTGAACGTTGACCTCGGAAAGGTACCGATAAATCTTTCCATGTCCGTCACATTTGTGAACCTTCATGAACTGTCCATCCGGATAGCACACATCCGATCCATTATACCGTTTTCTGCCATTGATCTTACACCGGTCAGCGCCAACGGAAATTCAAAGCTGATCCTGTCCGTGCAAGCTAACTGGACCAAACATCTTCCTGCCGGTGAAATGACGGTTCCTCCCTACATATATGAATACACGAAACAATTTAATCCACCATGTACTTTCAGTCAAACTGATCGAAACTCAGATCGGCAACGGAAACGACATCATTCAGCAAAGGGAGGTCGAGCCATGATTATTCGAGACATACCGGGAACAGTGCAGTGTCCGGAATGTGGAAGCGAGAGTAACAGACCGAAACCGTATCTCAATGCCGCCGATTCGATCTGGAATAATCCAAAAATGATGGAGACGGCTCTGCAAATGCCCTGTTTGCAATGCATGGGCGGTCTTTATTGAACGCCGCAGAATACGGCGGTGAAAGAGATAGGTTTCACCGTCAATCGATATTCTCGCCGGAGGAGCAAACCTTGCGGAGTAGTCTAAACGCATGAAGAGGTAATCGTCAAGGACCTCAAGAAAGGCTAGCGGGTATTGCCGGGGAAGGTTCCGGATTCGCAGGGGCTCGTTCTCCAACAAGGCTTTGCGTATCAGCTCCTTTTGTCCCTGGTAGGGGCCTCCGTGAGCGAGCGCTGCACGCTCCTGTTCCTGGAAGAACGGAAAGTTGGCGTCGGGATTGAGCATCCGCCAGCACCGGACCATCGCTTCATGAAGATCGTCTCTCGCTATGCACTCGATGATCTGCTTCATTTGCCCGGCTTAAAAGAGTTGTCTCATTAGACCGCCACATATTTTTGCGCCACTTCATTTTTATGCTTGACAATACTTCTTATTGTGAAGTATAATGTTTCCCGGATTAATTCCACGGCGTGAAGCCTGAAAGCGGCCTGTATTTGCAGGAGACAAACCCGGGAATCGAGGAATTTAGAGCTTGCCCAGGACCTGGTCCGGGGCACTGAGGGATTTATCCGTGTCCATCCACCCCGCTGCGTTCCCCCAACTTCTTCCAAGATTGGCGAATCTCTATGGTCCGCCATTCATTGGCTATCATTATCTATCAACCGTTCATTACTCACTATTCCCCATCATCGCTCGCTGCTATCCGCTGTTATTTCAAAAATTTAATCTGGAACTAATAATAAAATCAATTGGTTGCCAAACGTACACTTGCATTTGGACCTGTATTTTCAGCGACACTGCCGATTTACCGCGAAGCCCGGTTCTTTGAAAACTGAATGGCAGGGAATCTGGTTCCACTCCTCCGCCCCTTCTTTTTCGCTCCCCGCTCCCCGCTTCTTGCTCCCCGCTCCTGTCCTCATTATCCCAGTTTATGTGCCTTGAGCTTTCGCCAGAGGGTGGTGCGGGGGATGTTAAGTATCTGGGCTGTCAGCCCCTTGTTGTAGCCGGTAGTTTCGAGGACCCTCGCGATATAGCGCTTCTCGAACTCGTCGAGGGGCAGCAGACCCTCGCCTTCCATGGTGTCGAACTCGAGCTGCTGAATGTCCTGGGGCAGGTCCTGGGGCCTTATGTGATCGCAGTCGGTCAGGGCCACCGCCCGTTCGATGATGTTTTCCAGCTCCCTTACGTTTCCGGGGAAAGTATAGCTCATGAGGATCTGAAGCGCCTGGGGCTGAATGGTTGTGACAGCTTTCCGGAAAGCCGTCCGGTATTTGTCGATGAAATGACTTACGAGAAACGGTATGTCGTCGCGGCGCTCGCTGAGCGAAGGCAAGGGTATGGTCACCACGTTGAGCCGGTAGAAAAGGTCCTCGCGGAAGTTGCCCTGCGCGACTTCATATTTCAAGTCCCTGTTGGTGGCGGCGATGATACGGATGTTAAGATCGATCGGGCGAATGCTCCCGACGCGCAGGATACGCCTCTCCTGGATCACATGGAGCAGCTTTACCTGCATGGTGCGAGGCATCTCGCCGACTTCGTCCAGGAATACCGTTCCTTTGGATGCGGATTCAAGCAAACCGATCTTGGTGGCGGCAGCCCCGGTGAAAGCCCCTTTGTCGTAGCCGAAAAGCTCGCTGCTGATGAGTTCCTCGGTGAACCCGCCGCAATTGAAACATACGAACGGATGCTCCTTCCTGAGGCTTAGCTGGTGTATGGCCCTTGCCACCAGGGCCTTCCCGGTGCCGCTTGCGCCCTGGAGCAATATGTTGCAGTCCACCTCGGCGATTTTTTGAATCATCGAAAACAGGTCCTTGATGGCCGGGCTGTTGCCGATGATCGTGGCCGAGCCTCCCGAGCACTTCAAGGCTTCGCGCAGACGCAGGTTTTCCTGGCGCATGCTGATCCTGTCGAACGCCCCCTTGGCCAGTACCCTGATTTCATTGAGCTTAAGAGGTTTTGTCGCATAGTGATACGCGCCGTCTTTGATGGCCTCGATAGCGCTTTCGATGCTTCCGTAACCGGTGATGATGATTACTTCCGTTTCGCTCCGGATCGCCTTGCTGCGGGCAAGGACCTCCATGCCGCTCGTGTCCGGAAGCCTCAAGTCGCAAAATACGATGTCGAAGGGCTCCGCCTGCATGCGATCGAGAAACGAGCGTCCCGTCGTAAACGCCTCCACCTCGTAGCCCTCCCTGGAGAGGGTCCGGCTCAGGCGGCGGCATACGACGACCTCATCGTCAACTATTGCTATCCGTACCTGCTGCATATTCGCGTCTCTGTGCACCGCACTTTTTAAGAGACAATACTTTAGAATAAATCCTGTCAAAAAAGTTCTTCGTGGTGAGAAACCCGGTGTTCCCCGATCCGGTGGCTTCACATACTCTTCGTGCTCAACGCCTGCTCCCCGGCCTCTGCTTCGGCAACCGGCAGCAATACCGTGAAAACGGTGCCCCTGCCGATTTCGCTTTTTGCTTCGATCCGCCCTCGATGCCTTTTTACGATCGCATAGGTGACTGCCAGTCCAAGGCCGGTCCCGTGGCCGACACTCTTGGTGGTGAAAAAAGGCTCGAAGATATGTTCGAGCGCCTCCGGTTTCATTCCTACCCCGGTATCCCGGATATCGAAACGAACGAAGTCCGGGGGCCCGGCCGCCACGCTTACGGTTATGGTCCCCCCGTTCGGCATGGCCTGTATGGCGTTTAACAGCAGGTTCATGAAGACCTGCTGCAAGCTCCTTATATTTCCACGAACAGGGGGCAGCGGTTCGGAGATTTCCATTTCAAGATTTATTCCGGCGAGCATAATCTGGTTCTTCACCAGGGCGACGGTGCTGCGCACGATTTCCCTGGCCTCGATGCTTGCGCGGGCCGGATGTTCGGTACGCGAGAAATCCAGGAGGTTTTTGACAATCTCGCACGCCCTCTCCGATTGGGAGAGGATATCATGGATCAGTTCCTTAGCCTCGGCGTCCATCTGTTCGGCGTATTCCTCGAGGTAGGTTTCGGCCGTTAGAGAAATGTTATTGAGCGGGTTGTTCAGCTCATGAGCGATGCCTGCCGTAAACGTGCCGAGCGCGCCCATCTTCTTTGCCTGCAGCAGGTGTTCCTGGTTTGCTTCCAGTTCCTGGGCCATCCGGTTGAAGGCCCCTATGAGGTCGTGCATTTCGTCGGTGTACAATCCGTCATAGGAGGTGGGACTGTAGTTGCCCCTGGCCACGCCCTGGATAGTGGTTTGAAGCACCTTCAAAGGACGGAGCAAACCAAGGGACACCAGCCTTATCACCAACAGCATGAGCAGGAGGAAAACCCCGAGGAAAGCGAAAGGAAGAACCGAGACTTCCACGATTGCCTTGCGGATTCTTACCTGTTTTATCCTGAGGAACTTATCGGCAAAATCGGTAAGTTCCTTGCCCTGGTGGCGTATCTGCCCGGGGTCGGCAGCAGCTCTGCCCTGCGTCTCATAGAGACTGAGTATCCGTTCGTAATCGCCCAGGACGCCGCGGAACTTTTCGAACGTTTTCCGGTCGGTAATGTTTATGATGTCCCCGGAGAGCTCCGAGACAAGGGAATCGACGCACTTGAGGTAATATCTTCCTTCCTGGATGCTCGCCACGTCATTGTAGAAAAGATAATTTTTCTCGAATCGGCGCATTTCCAGGATGTTGTTAAGAAGGTCATAATAGCGATCTCCCAGGAGAAGACGGCCCTTTACCGTCGACAGATTCCAAAGGTTGAGAAGCGTCAGGGCGGAAAGCGAGATGAAAGTTACCGTGAAGATGATAAATATGTGCCCTTTTACGGAGCCGAAGAGCCACTTCGAGAACGGATTGCCAAGAATGCGCGGTCGATGCCAAGAGGGGCCGCGTGTCACCATTGCCTTCTCCCTGAATCAACGGATCTCAAAATCCCCCTGCCCCCCTTTGTAAAAAGAGGGGATGCAGTCCTGTTCCAAAATGCAATGTTAATCCATAATGAAACGGATTACTATTTCATTTTGAAACAGCCAACGCGCCGGCCGCTTATTATGAGTCACCGTTGATTGCAGGGAAACCCGCATCATTCCATGCTTTTGCCTGTTTGGCACATTGATTGCCTAAAAGAGTCGGTGCGAAGAGGTATGACATGGAACGGATACTAGTCAGCATGAACTGCCGGAACGGTTCCTGGGGCGCATTGTCAAGGGCGATTTCGCTGGCCGGCAGGATAGACGCGAAGCTCTATGCCCTCCTGGTGCTCCCTTCTTGCGCAAAGGGCGCCGGCGCCTGGGAGCATAAGGCTGCATGCGGCATCCGGGAACGTCTCGAACTGCTCATCGAAATTGCCAAGTCGGAAGGTTCCCGAATCGACTATTTCATTTCGGAAGGCAACTATGAGGAAGAGGTCATCCGGTTCGTCCAACAAAACCGTGTAACGCTGGTGATAGCCGAGTATCCCGATGAGGAGAGCCCTCATTTGGAACGGGAGATGGCTCAAATTCGGAAAATTCAACACCGTATCACATGTCGGGTCGAACTGGTCAGCCCCCGCAAAATGCAAAATCTTCAACACAGGAGAAAGCAACAGTCATGAGCATTCCACTCCACTTGTATCTTCCAATTGCCGGGAACAGTGTGAACACGCTGCTAATTCTGGGCTTAGGGGGCGTGGTGGGCCTGCTGTCGGGTATCTTCGGGGTAGGCGGCGGGTTCCTGATGACGCCGCTTCTGATCATGATCGGCATTCCCCCGACTGTGGCGGCGGCTTCGGATTCGAACCAGATCGTAGGGGCCTCGACATCCGGCACCCTGGCGCATTTTCGTCTCGGCAACGTCGATTTCAAAATGGGCCTGCTGCTCCTGCTCGGCGGGATCGTCGGGGGGACGGCCGGGGTCCAGGTCATAAAGGTCCTCCGGCAGCTCGGCAATGCCGATTTCCTGATCAATCTTACCTATGTGCTCATGCTCGGCATCATCGGGGGCTACATGTTCGCCGAGAGTCTTCAGTCGATGCGCAAGGCCCAAAGAAATATCCCGGGGCTCGGAGTCAAAAAGGAATCGCTCTACGGGCGCATTGCAAAAATACTACCCTGGCAGATGGAATTCGAACGATCCGGTGTGCGCCTTTCAGTGCTGATGCCGCTCGTCCTTGGAACCCTTGTCGGGGTCCTGGCGGCGATAATGGGTGTGGGAGGCGGCTTCATCATGGTCCCGGTAATGGTTTATCTGCTGCGGATGCCCATGCACGTCGTCGTGGGAACAAGCCTGTTCCAGATTCTTTTCACCTGTATCAATGTTACAATCCTGCAGGCATGGAGAAACCACACGGTGGATTTTGTCCTGGCGCTGCTGCTGCTCATTGGATCCTCCGTAGGCGCCCAGCTCGGGGCCAAGCTCGGAAAGAAACTGCGCGGGGACCAACTCAAGATACTGCTGGCCTCGCTGGTGCTCCTGGTCATGGTCAAGATGCTCTATGAACTCCTTGCACGGCCGGAAGTGCTCCTGGCTTACGTGGGGGGACACTAAAAATGAAGATTGGAGACCTTATGCTTTTTGCGGCCTTCTGCCTCTTTGCAGTCTCCACCGCTGCAGCTCAGGACGTTGCCCGGATGACGATCGAGCCGCAGGCCATCCACATTGGCGCCCTTTACAACGGGACGACTCTTACCGCAACGGGATCGGTTCCCGCTGACAGCGAAGCCATCGTCCGGTTCATCGGGACTCCCTGTGATTTGCACATGAAGCAGAAAGGAAAAGTAGGGGATATCATTTGGATGAACCTGGATTCGATCACCTTCAAAGGGGCGCCCTGTGCCTGTATCGTGTCATCGGCCGTCGATTTCAATCGCCTCGAGGCCAATGGTGGCGCCTCGCTCAGGGTCTTGAGGCTCTCCGGTCTCAAGGGGTCCGTCCGGATAGAAGCCAACGGCGGCGGGCAGGAAAACGCTTTCGAGGAATTTATCAAATTGAAGCAAAAGGAAGGACTGTACCGGGAGATGGTTGGAAACATCTCCTACGAGAGTGCATCACAAGGAATGAAAACCTTTCGGGCAGAGGTCCCGATCCCCTCTCGGCTGACTCCGGGCGCCTATGTGGTCGAACTCGATGCGGTAAGGAACGGGAAGGTCATCGCCCGGGCCCAACGGCCGGTTACGGTTAATCTGGTCGGTTTTCCCGCTCTGCTCGCCGGACTCGCCTTCGAGCACTCGGCCCTTTACGGCATCCTGGCTACGATCATAGCCCTGCTCGCAGGCCTTGGGATCGGACTGGTTTTCCAGAGCAGGGGGAGCCATTGAAGCAGTGAACGGTCAACAGTAATCTGGTCCCTTTCGCCCAAAGGCGATAATTCGGTCATACCTTTTACCAGGCTGTAGCCGCAGGAGCGGTGAACAATGGACGTCATTCACGCTCTGAGGGGGCTTTTCTCCTTCTGGTCGCCTCAAAAACCTACTCTTCCCTTTTCGGTGCTCTTCAAGAAATTCCAGAGCATCCTGGAGCGGAACAACCGCATCCTTGAGCTTATGGCCGACATGGGCGACAAGCTCGGGGGCGAGTACGTATTCGATCGCCAGTATGTTTTAGATATAAGCGAGAAAATCGGCGATCTCGTTTTCAAGCTGATTTCAGACCTGTGCGTCATGACCCAGAACGAGAATGTGGATCTTTTTATCGCCTTCGAGCGAATTCAGAACGATATCCAGGAGGAACTGGCCGGCAGGCGCGCTTTTCCCATGACCAGGCCGGCGGTGCTGCTCGACGAACTCAACGGAGACCTCAACGAGGAGGTGGGCAACAAGTTCGCCAACCTCGGGGACATACGAAATACGCTGGGGCTGCCCACCATGGACGGTTTCGTCATAACGACCACGGCATTCTTCGATTTCATGGAAGCCAACGGTCTCCCGGGGCATATAGAGCATTCTCTCGCCGCGTTGGACATAAAGGACGAGACCGCTTTCGAAGCCATGTGCAATGACGTGCGGCGGCGCATTTTCGAAGGGACCATCCCCCGGCACGTAGTTTCGAATATAAACGCCATGCTGGATATCCTCGGCAAGAGCCGTCAGGGCGAACCATTGGGCTTTGCCGTAAGGAGCAGCGCCTGGGGCGAAGACAGCGAATTCAGTTTTGCCGGGCAGTATGAGAGTGTGCTCAACGTCCGGAGAAAGGATATTCCGGAAGCCTACCGGCGGGTGATAGCCGGGGCCTACACGCCTGAAGCCTGGCGATACAGGCTCCACAGGGGCTATCGGGAAAGCGAGATGGCTATGGCGGTCGGGTGCCAGTTGATGGTCGAGGCCGAAGTCAGCGGCGCGATGTACACTTACGCGCCGCTCACCCTGGAACAGGAAGCCATGGTGATAAGCGCCGCCTGGGGCCTGGGGCCGGCCGTTGTGGGCGGCCTTGCGGAATCCGATACCTTCATGCTGGACAGGGTGGCTCCCCACCGCGTCCTTTCGACCGAGTTGGGGCACAAGGTAAGCAAAATGGTCATGATACAGAACGGCGGAACGGCCTGGGGCAACGTTCCCCGGAATCTGCAGGACAAACCCTGTCTTTCGGAAGAATATATCCAGAGGCTCGCCCAGGCGGCCATAATGATCGAAAGATACTACAGACGTCCCCAGGACGTTGAATGGGCCTTTGACAGCAAAGGCGATCTCTATATCCTGCAGTCGAGGCCTCTTAACGTTCGACCGAACCAACCCGAGCGCCATCGGCTCTATATCGACAATGCATCCCTGTCGGCGCAGGTGCTTTTCTCGGGCAGGGGGACCGTTGTCCAGGGCGGCGTGGCATCGGGAAGGGTCTATGTGGCCCAGGGGGATGACGATCTGAAGGATTTCCCCTACGGGGCGATCCTGGTGGCTCGCTACACTTCCCCCAAATACTCGCGTATCATGCGCAAGGCCAGAGGCATACTCACGGACGTAGGATCGGCCACCGGGCATATGGCCACTCTGGCGCGCGAATACCGCGTCCCCACCGTGGTGGATACCGGGGTGGCCACCAAGGTTCTCAAGACGGGCGATGAGGTGACCCTGGATGCCATACAGAACGTGGTATATGAAGGAACGGTCAAGGAATTGAGCCAGTTTGAGATGACCCAGGAAGATGTCTTCGAGGAATCGTATGAATACCGCATGCTGCGAAGGATCCTGAAAAAAGTAAACCCTCTTAACCTGGTGGACCCGCACAGCGAGTATTTCAAGGCGGCCCGTTGCCGGACCTTTCATGACATCACGCGGTTCGTTCATGAAAAAGCGGTCGATAGACTCATAGATCTGAGCGAAAATTACCAAAGACATCACGACAAGACGCCGAAACGCCTGCAGTCCGTCATTCCACTCGGCCTGATTGTAATCGACATCGACAGGGGCACGAGCGCGCCTCCCGAAGCCCGGTCCGTGACGATCGACCAAGTTGAATCCACGCCGATGAAAGCGCTCCTGGAGGGACTTTCGGAAAGCGGCATGTGGGAAACCAATCCCGTTGCCGTGGACCTGGGCAGCTTGATGTCGAGCTTCACCCGGACTTTCAGTTCATCGCTGGCCGGCCCCGAGGAGGTCGGCCGCAACCTGGCGGTGATATCGAATCATTACATGAACCTCCACCTGAGACTTGGATATCACTTCAACATGCTGGACGCCTACATTGGAGACGTGCTCAACGATAACTATATTTATTTCCGGTTTCTCGGGGGCGTTTCCAATGTCGCACGCCGCTCGCGCCGGGCCAGGTTTATCGCCGAAGTGATGGAGTGCTACGATTTCCGCGTTGAAGTCCATGGAGATTTGATTGTAGGCAGGCTCAAGAAAATGTCCAAAGATAGAATGGTCGGCAGGATGAAGGTCCTGGGCGGCCTGATAGGCTACACGCGCCAACTCGATGTCAGCATGATCAACGATGAACAGATCGATCTTCATTTAGCCGAATTTAACCAGAGGATTCAGACTCTTACGGAGGTGAGCGATGACGCCCCCATGTGCGAATTGCGACCGAAAGATACAGATTCTCATCCTGGATGATGAGCCTATAGTGTGCAAGCGGCTCAGACCTGCCTTCCAAAAAGCGGGCTACGAGGTGGAAACCTTTATCGACAGCGCTTCGGCCATGGCCAGGATCGAGGAAAAGCGGTTCGATATTGTCATTACCGACCTGAAGATGAAAGGGACCGACGGAATGCATTTCCTGGCGCGAATCAAAGAGATAGCGCCCGATACCGGTGTCATAGTCATAACGGGCTTTGCCACCTCGGATAGCGCTAAGGAGTCGTTCCGAAAAGGCGCATTCGATTTTGTGGCCAAGCCGTTCAAATTGAGCGATATTATCGATACCGTGCGGCGGCTGCTGGAAAACCGCCGCGCGGGATAAAAAAAGGTTCTCCGCAGAGGCGCACAGATCGGAGCGCATCTCAAAACTTAAAACTAAGAATTCAAAACTCCTATGCGGCTGCCGTTCATCTCACGAAAGAGACACAAGCCTGCTGCCGAGCAGGGGCTGGAATGGGTACGGTCCCTTTTTGCAAAATTCCAGCGCATCCAGAAGCACAATACCAAGGCCCTGGAGGCAATGGCCGAAATGGACCGGGCGCTGGGCGGGGAATACATTTTCGACCGCGCCTTTCTTGAAAGCTCGGTTCGCGAGTTGAGCGGGCTTGTATACCAGGTGGTATACAGCCTCAATGCCATGTCCCGGAACGGATACGTCGCTCTTTTCGACCGGTATCAAAGCATCAAGGGCGTCCTGGAAGACATACTGGCAGGAGGCCCGGGACCTTTTGGAGCGAGTCTCGTCCTGCCCTATTCCATCCTGGGAGTTGGAATGGAGCCGCTGGCCGGCGGTTTGAACGTCTGCCTCGCGGAGGCCCGAAACCGTCTGGATATTCCTGCCCCGGACGGCTTTGCGGTGACGGTGACCGGCTGCTCCCGCCTTATTGAAACAATTAGCAGTGACGACGCCACAGGCCCCAATTTCCCGGCGCCGGATGCGCACAGGGGAGATATCGGTTTCCCGCCGGACCTGGCCGAGGCGATCAATTACCAGGTCGAAGCCCTTTTTGACCGGTGCGGAGGTCCCGTTCCTCTCAGCGTGCGAATTTGTTCCTCTGCCGTGAACCTGGATGTGCTGACCGGCGTCGAATCCATGGATGTCCTCCATGCGTGCAGGCAGGCTCTTGCCCGATATCTGGCGGCGGCCGAAGAACCCGGGGACGCTCCGGTCGCGCTGGCGGTGCATCAGACTGTGCCCGCACATTTAGCCGGCTCGGTTTCTATTGTGACCACGCCCGAGTCGCCTTCCGGAAGCCTTTTTTGCATCACGGCCTGGCCGGTGGATGCCCCGGACCGGAAGGAGAGTTTTTTTCTTCGCCGGACCTACCCATTCGATCTCGTTGAATCCGAGATCAAGGCAAAACCTTACGGCCGGCAACTCTATCCGGGCGTGAATCCTCTATCGTACACGCCCAAAGGGATCTATCGAGGTTCTGCCCTGCTGGGGCCTTCTTTCCTTCGCAGCATTGCCGAATGCGCCGCCGCTTTTGAGCGGATTCTCGGCTATCCTCAGAATCTGGGTTGGGTAAGGGGAAACGCGGAGCGGCCCGTTATAATCGATGTAAGCCCGGCAGGCGGGCTGGACGGTTCAGCCGGAATGGCATGCGATTCCGGGGATTTGCTCGGAGGCGCCGAGGTGATGCTCACCGGGGGTGAAACTGTGCAGATGGGCATAGCAGCCGGCCCGGTGGTTCACGTCTCCGAAAGCGAACTGGATCGGTTCCCCCATGGCGCCGTCGCCGTGGTCAGGCAGGCAAGCCCCAAGTTGAGCGCCATCCTGCGCAGGGCCTCGGCCGTCGTGACCGAAATCGGCGCATCGATCGGGCACCTGGCCACCATAGCAAGAGAGCTGCGCATCCCCGCCATCTTTGGCGCCGCCGGGGCAATGGAGAAATTGCCGGAGGGGACCGAGGTCACAGTGGATGCAGGCGACAAAACCGTCTACCGGGGCATCGTCGAGCCTCTTCTGGCCTCCCGCGCCTGGAGCACCGAACTCTATCCGACCGACCCCGAATACGTTGCGCTCCGCCGCCTGCTCCGGTGGATAATGCCTCTGGATCTCATAGATCCGGACTCGAGCGCTTTTTCCGTCGACAATTGCCGCACCTATCACGACATCATTCATTTCGCTCATGAGAGGTCCATAGAGGAGCTGCTCAAAATTCAGGAACTCCGCGCCGGGCTGAAGAGTCAATATGTACGGAAACTCGAGATCGATACGCCGATCGATCTGTTCGTACTCGACATCGGTGGAGGAATTTCCCCGGACGCCGGCGCCTGCGTCCGAACGGAGGACGTCATTTCGAGGCCCTTCCTTGCATTCCTGCGCGGACTGGCTCTCAAGGAGGTCTGGGACCGTGATCCCGGCTCCCTGGGCATCAGAGAGATAATCTCCGGGTTCGACCGTACGTTTGCGGCCATAATGGAGCCGCCTGAATACTCCGGCAGAAATCACGCCATTCTGGCGGAAAACTACATGAATGTCGGTCTTCGGCTCGGTTATCATTACAGTGTCATTGACAGCTATCTCAGCGGCAACGTCAATCAAAACTACGTCTATTTCCGCTTCGCAGGTGGATTTGCCGATGAAAATCGAAGGCGGCGGAGAGCTGAACTCATCCGGGCTATCCTGGATCAACTGAGCTTCAAGGTGACCGTCAAGGGCGATCTGGTTTTGGGCAAGCTCAAACTGGTCGACAGCCCGGAGCTCATTTCGGCTCTGAGGTCCCTGGGAGAGCTTACGGGATTTACGCGGCAGATCGACCTTTCGATGGATTCGGAAGACAGGATCGAGCAATTCGCGGCGCTGTTCCGGGAAAAATCCGGCCGCACCGGGAAATCCGGTGAACAGGAGAAAACGCGTGCCTAGTATCCTCACGGGACTATTTCAAAAATTGCGCGAGCGCCGGCTGGCTCGAGCAGCGAAATTTCTGGAAGCTCTTAAAATCCGGTATCACACTTTCCGTATCCTGCTCGCCAACAATGAGTACTCGCTTGACCTCATGAGGTCGCTGGATCAGTCGCTCAGGTCCGGGAGTTCCGAGCTGCCCGAGGTGACCGAGGAACTCCTGAGCGTCACCTATGAGCTTGTCGATGGGCTCAATCGGCTGAGCGAGGGCCGCCATCAAAGGCTTTTCGAGACGCATTACAGCCTCGCCCACGCCATCAGGAAGGAACTCGACATCGTGATGTCGGTCCAATCCCGGGCGCCCGCTTGCGTTTTCCTGGACGATCTGTCGGCCGACCTCCGGGGAGAGGTGGGCGGAAAGGCTGCCGCCCTGGCCCTGCTGCGCAAGGCCGGCTTTCCCGTTCCGGACGGTTTTGCAGTGACCTCGATCTCCTGCGAGGGGATACTTTCGGCCAACGGTCTCGATCTTTTCATCCGGCAGAGGGGGCAGAAGCTCGAGGCCGGGTACAACCGGGGCGTGGACTTCGAGGCTGACGCAGAAGAGATTCGGCTCCGCATTCTGGAAGCGGTCCTTCCGGAAGGTTTGGAAAAGGAGCTTCGGCGCGCCTACGAACGGCTCACCGGTCCAGGCGGAGCGGCGATATCCGTACGGAGCAGCGCTCTGGTCGAAGACCGGGTGGAACACTCCTTCGCCGGTCAGTTCAAGAGCGTGCTCAACGTGATCTCGTTCGATGGGTTGAAAGATGCGCTAAGGGAAGTCATTGCAAGCAGTTACAGCCCTCGATCGATTTCCTACCGCCTTCATGCCGGACTTTCCCTGGCGAGGTACGACATGGCCGTTTTGTGCCAGCGAATGGTGCAGGCAGAGTCGGCGGGAATACTCTTCACCATGGACCCTGCGGCGTCCGAAAGCGGCAGGATGCTTATCAGCGCGGTTCCCGGGCTGGGGGTCCCGGCCGTGAGCGGGAGCGCTCCCGCGGATATCTACCGGCCATCGAGGGAACCTGTGGAAACAGGCCCGATGGGCGATTGGGCACAAATCGCCGAAAAGACTCACAGGACTGTAGCCGGGGTTGAGGCCGGCATCGTGGAGCGGGAGCTATCCGAAAACGAACGGAATCTCCCGGTGCTTTCCGAAGACCGGATTCGCTCACTCGTTCGCCTCAGCCGCAGGGTTGAAAGCCTGATCGGAAAACCGCAGGATATCGAATGGGCGATTTCGCAGGAAGGCGAGATTCTGATCCTCCAGTCGAGAGATATCCGGCTTTCCCTCAAAAGCAGGCAGGCAGCGGAGGCTGCCCGGGGAGAAGTGCTGATTAGAGGAGGGGTCTGCGCTTCGCCGGGCCGTAGCGTGGGCAAGGTCAAAGTAGTGCATTCGACCCGTGATTTTGACGCCTGGCGCCATTCGGCGCGCGAGCCGGGCATCCTGGTGCTTCCCCAGAGCATGTCGGATGCGGCCGGCTTCATCCCCGACTTCGAAGGCGTGGTGGTCGATCTAGGCAACCCTGCGGATCACCTGGCTGTTGTGGCTCGAGAGTACTGCCGCCCGATGCTGACCGGGGCAGGTAAGGCGACCCGGACGCTGCACGACGGCCAATGGGTGATTCTGGACGCTGACATGGCCATGGTCTTCAAGGCGCCCGAAGAAGTATGGTCCAGCGCCGCACCCCCTGACAACACTCCGCCGCCGAAGGTGGAAGGGTTGCCAAACTCGCCAGGCCTCAAAGGCGCCGCCGAAGGCAGCGCCGAATTCGACAGCGGCGGCTCGCCGCCAGGCGGTCCCGGTTCCCGAGCCCCTTCAGAAGACCGCAGGGCCAGGCACAGTGTTGTCTCACGTCCCGAGGCGACCAGGCTGAGGCAGTTGATCGAGCCTTTAAACCTGACCGACGCATACGGTCCGACATTTTCCATCCAGGAATGCCGCTCCCTTCATGACCTTATCCGCTACACCCACGAAATGGCGGTCCTGGCGATGTTCCAGACCGGAGACGATATTGTGGAGTCGGCGGAAATACTGGTGCGGCGTCTCGACGGCGCCGTTCCGCTGCACTTCCTGATTATCGATCTCGGCGGCGGTATCGCTCCCGTCAGCAAGAGCTTCAAGGTCAGGCTGGAAGATATTCTATCTGTTCCCATGCTGGCGCTCTGGAAGGGAGTACTGACGCCCGGGCTTCGATGGAGCCAGCCCCCGCCCGCGCCCCTGGTTTCCGGGCTTCTTTCCCGGTCCATGCTTGACTCGGGCAGCGCCCGGCCCATCGGGCAGCAGAACTACGCGCTGATCACCCGGGACTATCTGAATCTCAACGCGCGCGTTGACTATCATTTCGCCATGGTGGACGCGGTTTGCGGCATGAATCCCAGGGAGAACCACATCCGTTTCAGGTTCAAGGGGGGCGGGACAACCGCCGTACAGCGGGAGCGGCGTGCGCTGTTCATCACTGAAGTGCTTGAAGCGAACAACTTTTTCGTCGACCAGCGCGGCGACCTGGTGACCGCGTCCCTTCTCGAGACCCAGCTATCCGAAACAGAGGATCGGCTGGTCATGCTGGGAAGGCTGCTGGGCTTCAGCAGGCTGCTCGATGCAACTATGCGCGACGACACCGTTCGTCGGAAAGTGGCGCAGGCGTTCATGGAAGGCGACTACGCCCTGACAACAGTCAGCGGTGAATAGTGGACAGTGAGTGATTAGTGAATCGCGTGGTAGAAGCGCATTGCCGGCAGTTCTACGGCGGTGAGCATGTTCCCGTAAGCCGCTCCGGTGTCGATGCCGATTTTGCCCGGCGTAACGAAGGGTGTCTCAAAAGGTGTGTGGCCAAAGACGGTAACCTCGTTTGATGCGCCTTCATCCTGCAAGAATCTCTCCCGCACCGTGAGGAGGCGATCCAGTTGACAGTGATCGATCTCCTCTCCCGGTATGGTTCCCGCGTGAATGAAAAGGTGGCCGTCCAGCCTGAAGTAAGGCCGGAGCGTCTCGAGGAAATGGATATGTTCGGCGGGCAGAAAGGACATATCGGCCAGAGAGCGGACCGGGCTGTTCGAATAGCTGTTCAGGGTATCTTCCACGCCGATAGACCGAAGCGTCCGCAGATGGTCGACATTGGCCGTCCGTGAATACTCCAGCAAAGTGTGTTCGTGATTTCCCAGCAGAAAAACAGCGTTTTGTACTTTTCCTCGAACCTCCAGGAGATACTCTATCACCTCGCGCGACGCTGGTCCCCTGTTGATGTAGTCCCCGAGAAAAATCAGGAAATCTTTGCCCGCATCGAGGGGCAGCCGCCCCATTAGAGAGGTGAGCTTTCGATGGCACCCGTGAATATCGCCAACGGCAAATATCTTGTATTTGGGGATAGACTGCAATGGAACCACGGTATCAGTATATCCCTCCGAATTCAATACTCAATGGTTCGAATAAAGTAAAAATCCCTCACCCACCGGCTTCCGTCCGAAAGCAGGTTACCCGCTTTTTCGCTTCTTCAGACTCTCATCGTCACCCTATCCTCCGGGCGGATAAAAATAACTCTAGCACAGAAAGATTCTGATCGGATATACTGATTGCAGAGAATGTATCAGGGAGTCTGCTAAGATGGAAAAACAGATAGATATAAAGAATGTGATAATACGCAAGCAGACTCTTGCTAACAACCTTTAATCACGAGAAAAACTCGCCTTTATTACGTACAGCTTGCCAACTTGTTGACTTCAAAGAAGATTGTTGAAGCAACGGATTGGTATTTCTCAAAAAAGAAGATCTAAGCGGATCCCGTTCATGCGGGTGCGGAGGGTTCGTTATTTACTGCCCCCTACGGCAGTTTACCCGCCAGGTCCGCCATCCTCTGAAGGTGCTGTTTTTCCTCGGCGCAAAGCGATTCGAAGATATTTCTTACCCTGGCGTCTTCTGTTTTCCGGATCATGACGATGTATCGATCGTAAGCAATTGCCTCGAGCGCAATTGCGTAGTCGAGGATCTCTCCGGCGGTTTTTCCACCTGTCCACCGGAGTGCCTCTCCCACCCGTACCCACCCTTCCATCAGATCACCATGGGACCCCTCCGGTAACATACCGCTCAAGGAAGCGGTATCCGCCGGTTCATCGGAAAGTTCTCCGTAGGCTTCGATGAGTTTGGATTTGTGGCGCACTTCTGCCGAAGCCAGGCCGCTGAACAGGTCCTTTGCGGCCTGCGGCATGTCGATTATTTCTGTCACTGCGTTATAGAAGCTTCCCGTGCCTTCTTCCAGGATACAGGCCAGGGCCACGTACTCTTCCAGGCTATGGGCAGCCGAGAAATAGACGAGGTTCGGCTCGGGAAATCCCTCCGCCTTGATCCCATCCCAGGCCCTTAGGCCTCCCTCCAATGAATAGGCGTGCCCGAAACCGGCGCGGGAAAGGATGACCGCAGCACCCCGGCTGCGAACTCCCGCCGTTCAGTAGACAATTGTCGTTTTGTTCGGGTCCAGTTCATCAAGCCGGTCGGGCAATTCCCCTACCGGTATCAGCTTTGCACCCGGCAAATGCCCCTGCTCGTATTCTTCCGCCCCACGCACATCGACGATGTCGTATAGCGAAAGATCGTTCTCTTTCAAAAATGCCCGCACTTTCAGGACCGACCAGGTCGGAATTGGTCTGAAGAGGTCCAGTATTCCCATCGCCTGCTCCTCATTCCGCTTTAACAGCGCTCGCAGAAGGCTCCGCGAGTTCGCCCGAGACCTGAAATTTTCTCATAAACCGCCTGTCAATATAGTCCTTGAGCAAAAACGAGAGCCGTCCAGACCAGATGAAATTATTTTTCCACAGTATCCCTTTCCCGTCGCCCATATTCATTATCAGCATGTAGCTTCCGCCTGGACTAAAGGGTTTCATCTCGCCGCCGTTGAGCGCCATCATCAGGTTGTGGTACAAGATTGGATTCTGCCTCACGGCATACACCCCAACCTTTGCGATCTTGTGGCCGGAAAGACTGATGCAGTCGCCTCCACCGAATATCTCGGGATGAGTGACGCTTTGAAGATACTCGTTAACGAGCATGCCGCCATCATCGTCAGTCGAAAGGCCGGAATCACGAAAGATCGGGGGCGGCTTAACTCCTACGGCCATAAAAGCGTAGTCAAAGCGAATCTTTGCCCGATCCGTCAAGACAGCGATGTTTGTCTCCACGGATTGAACTCTCGTTCCCTCGATGATGCGAACTCCTCTACCGGCAAGAGAGTCCAGAACCAGTTGCCTCACTTTGCCGGGAGCGTTGCCCATTAGTCTTTCTCCGGTAACCAGGGTTATCCTTCCGTGGATCGAACGTTCCTGCATGAGCCGCCACACATTGGCGGCGATCTCGACTCCTGCCGGTCCGCCGCCTATAACGAGGATCTCCGGTTCCGGATGGCGGTTTTGATCGGTGATGATCCATCGAGCCCTGTACAGATTGTCCACCGGCTTTACGGGGATTACATTCCCATCCTCGCGGGCGGACACATTCGTCGGCACTCCGCTGCCTACATTGAACGAGGCAAAATCGTAGCGTACGCTCTCATTATTATCCAGCAGGAGCGTCCTGTTTTCGGGTAGAATCCTTACCACTCTGGCATTGATGAATGCGGCGCCACGATCTTCGACCATTTTGCGGATATGAAAACGAGCTTCCCTTGCCTCGTAGAGGCCCGAGAGCATGCCCGGCCCCATACCCGAGTAGTAGTGATAAGGATTGGGGCTGATAACCGTCACGCGGTGGCCCTTACCAAGGAAACTGCCAATATTTTTCAAGACCGTAAGATGGGCGTGTCCCCCACCGACAAGGACGAGATGACTGGTCACACGCGCTTCCTCGAGTTGTTCCTTTACTTGTGTCCGCATTTACACCCCGGGAGATCTCTGATAATCCCGCGCCTTCTTCAGCGAAAAAACCGGTCGAGGTCTTCGTGAGAGACAATCTATTTATCATTCGGAGGAAAGGCAACAGTGGGTTTTCGACCCGAGCTGAGACCGAAAATTTCCGCGGAGACCGGCCACTACCTTTCGTATAGGCAGCACCCACCTTAAGCGTTCACCCCAGAGACACAGAGGGGACAGAGGGAAACGCAGTGGAAACGGGAAAAAGACCCTAAAAAGAGCGGGGGAATGATTTTTCACTTTAAAGATCCCCCGCACCCCCCAGAGCCAATCCATGGTTTACTCTTGATTTTCCTCTGTGCCTCTGTGGTGAACCTTTACGCTCATCCTCAGCACTGCCAGGGAGTTAGCCGCAAGGCGCGCGCTGGGCGCTGCCTCAAGAACCTTCTGAAGGCTGCCGGTATGGTCTGCATCATCGTGGGTAATCCATATCCACCTCAAGTCCCGAGGATCGATGACCGACTCGAGAGCTTTCATGAACTCCTCACTCTCAATTCCCATTCCCGTGTCAACAAGCACCGGCTCTCTAGCCTTGATGACGAAGGCATTGACTGGAAGAAATCCCATACCGGGGATCGGGAAATGAGCGGGAAGGACCTCGATATCCGGCATCGCTCGATGGGGTTTATCCATTGGAAACTCCTCCTTTCGTAGTTTTCAACTCAGACCTCTCTTTCATTACGCTGAATAAGGTAGCAACGGAATCCAACTTTCAACGCCTCGTTGCCTAACAATAATTCATTAGACTGATCCGCATAAGATGCAAGTTTTCTTATTTCTGCCCGCATAATACGGCATCGAATTGGTAGCCAAAAGTGGGCTAATCCCTTTATCCTTCGATGGTTGCACTCTATCTCGCAGCTTCCCATTCAATTGACGACCCAGTTCCGGCGAATTGTTGCCGTGGCGATACTGTGTCCTGTCTCATATCCGCTCGTGCTCACCGCCCTTGTTTTTACGCCGGTATCGTGATGGCGCTGGCGGCGGCCGGCTATTTCGGGTGGACGCTGGTACAGAATCATCACGTCGGGGTTGAGTTCTCGCCTGATGAACATCGCTGTATAAGCGATGTGGGCGGATTCGACAAGCGGACGGCGTAGCAGCCCATTCCAAGATGTTCTTAAGTGGCCTCGGTTTCCGAGGTTTGCTACACTGTATTACTGGCGGGGTGGCCCGGATAATCGGGCAGGGGGGATTTTACCTGGCGCGAGGCGCAACAGGTCTGGCGATAAGCTGCCGAAAACAGGGAGGTGCTAATGGAGCGGAAGGTCTTTGATCTCCGGGGCCATCCTCATTTTTAACCTTTGAGACGGCCCCTCGGAGTTGAAATAGTTGCTTTCCCGCAGGCCCCTTGCAGCCCACCCGGTCCCCACTCCCCGCGCACGGACAACAGACTTAAATCCCGCGCCACCCCCAAAAGTCCCTGCCAACCTGCCACCTCTTAAGTTGACGGCAATGGATCCCTCCAGCCCACCCCGCCGGAATGACGAACGGTTGCTGAGCATCCTCACCGTAGAGCCAAAATGAACGGTATTTGGGCCAGGGTGTGAAAATGGCCTTTTCACCGTTGAATGCAGTTTTTCCCCCTGTATTTTTTTATTGCGGCTATGATATCTATCTTTTCGGGCCAAAATAATTATGTTAGCTTCAATGAGGTGAGTGTTGATTCAGGCCCAGCGGACCTGGTAAGCGGATTCTGCCGTAATGAAAGCTGGTTCGCTTTTCATATCAAAATAGTATAGGATTACCTGATAGCTGTAGCTGTTGAAAGGAGATTTGTTTAAATGATTCACATGTCAGAAAGAGCCGAAGACGTTTTGAAGGAATATTTCAAGGAAAAGCAGATCACTCCGATCCGGATTTTTCTCCAGACCGGCGGCTGAACGGGTCCATCCCTGGCGATGGTTCTGGACGAACCTAAAGAAACCGATGACGTATATAAAATAAACGGCTTTACCATGGTGGTCGATAAGCAGCTTCACGGAAAGACCAAGGATATTTCAGTCGATTATGTCTCCTACGGGATGGGTTCCGGCTTCCGGGTAGTATCCGAACTGCCTGTTGGCGCGGGGGGCGGCTGTTCGCCTTCGTGCAGTTGCTAGCAGGCGCCCGTCCGGAAACGCCCGATGAGACGCCGGCAGTTACCGAATTGGGTTTTATCTTCCGCACCTGCCTGACAGCGAATTAAGAGGCCGGCCTGTTCGCCGGCCTTCTCCGTAATTATCAAACCCTGTCTGCATTCCAGGCTAAGGTTCGAAAACGTGTGAACCCAAAAATCACTTCGCAATCCCGATGACGCCGCAAGCTACTCGTGGGCCTGAGGCGCCCGTCGGTTGGGTTTTGAAATCGTCGGCCCCGGCGTGAACGATTACCGAACGGCCAATGATCGATTTCGGCCCCTCGAGGCTGATGACATTATCGGTCACCTCGAGTCTGGCCAAGCCGTTCTTGTCGGCTTCGATATTGCCGAGATCGCCAACGTGGCGCTTTTCGGATTTGGGACCTGCGTGGGGCATATCAGTGGGATTGAAGTGGCCGCCTGCGGAATTGGCTTCGGGGGAGGTGCAGTTTCCGAATTCATGAATGTGAAATCCGTGCGGACCAGGCGACAGGCCCTCGATGTTTGCGATGATTCGAACCCCCTTGCCGTCTTTTTTAAAGCTGACGACCCCATGTACCTTACTGCCCTCAGTGGGATTCATAACGGCAATTGCCTCTTTGACCTCCGGTTCGGCAATCTTGCTGGAGCATCCCGCCAAAGCCACCCCCAGAATGAGCCCCGAAAGCAGCGCGCCTTTGACGATTTCTCTCATCATCTCCTCCTCCTGTCTTTGGTTATGAATTATGCTGAAAAAGAGTAGAATTTTTGAATGAAAAATCCAATCAAAAAGTGTTACCTAGTATCCATCCGGAAACGAGGCCCCTTTAGAGAGTATGGGAGCATGGAATCGATCTCGTAGACTCAATACCAGATGGGAAGTTGATATGGCCAATTCAAGAATCAGGGCAACAGCATCGTTTTTTATCCTGGCGGGCGTTCTGGTCGCTCTCGACCAGTTGACCAAATACCTGCTGGTCAAGGAGATTCCGCTGAATACCGGGATTCCCATAATTCCCGGTTTCTTCAATCTCGTTCATGTTCACAATACGGGAGGGGCTTTCAGTATTTTCGCAGGGTCGGGATATCCCTGGCGGCAGTATGTTTTCATGGGGCTTACCGTAGTGGTGGTCGCCGCAATCGCCTATGCTTACGGCAAAGTCGGCAAAAGGGACAACTGGACCCGAATCGCATACGTATGCATTACCGGGGGGGCCGTCGGCAATCTGATCGACCGCATCAGATTAAGAGAAGTGATCGATTTTCTGGACGTCTACGTGGGAAACTGGCACTGGCCGGCCTTCAATGTCGCCGACGCCGCCATTTCTACGGGGGCGGTGATGCTGCTGGTCTCCCTCATAAGAAAAAGGTGATTTACTTATTATCGGTTTTTTTGGCCAGCTTTATGGTGAAATCCTGCGGGAATCTCTTTTTTTCCTTCCTGTCCCAAATCTCCTGCTGAATTACAATACGGTCGTCAAATATTTGCGTGATCACTCCGTTGTGTTCTCCCGCCGGCGTCCCGACGGCGACTATATATCCCTTGCCGGTGGAATCCTCGATAACCGCCCTCGTGCCCAGCTCACCCCAGGTAATGGCCTTGAGTCCTCTATCGATTTCGCTCAGGGTCATTTTTTGCAAAGGCGTCAGGGGTCCCCCGCCTTGCGGTTCCTCATCTTCCTCCGGCAAACGTGACTGGGCGCTGGTTTCCAGCGCAACGAAAGGGACAAAAGGGTCAAGCGCCTTTACCGGGATAAAAGTGAAGTCGGCGGCCATCAGGGATGCGGTCGTTTTCTGTATCAGGGGGACGTATTCCGGAGGGCAATTTGCTGTAGCGCCCTCAGGTTGGGGCGCAGTCCCACCGGGTGGTTGCGGCGCAACGGTTTGATCCGCAGCTTGCGGCGCGGGTTGAGCCTGTTGTACTTCACCCATGGAAGCCGGGGTTGGATTGGCGGCGGTTTGCTCAGCACTCTTCTCGACCTGTTGCTGGGCCGCTGAAATGGAAAAACCCCAGGCCGCCATTGCAAGCAGCAGGACAAAAACCAGCCAAAAAGGGCGGGTGGTTGTTCTCTTTTTAAGGCGCGCTTTCATGATCCCTCCAGTCTGTCCAGGACAAAAAAACGTGGCGATATCATGACAAATATCAGATATTAACACAAGTATTTTCGAGCAATTTTGCCTTTTCATTCCCGGTTCGAAGCGGATTCGATTGGCTTCCCCTCCCTCAACTGAGTGCACATCTTTTCCACGATGGATCGCCTCGAATAACCTGGATAAAGCTCAACTACCTTTCCGAAAGCAGAAATGGCGCCGTCACTATCGCCCGCCTTGGCTAAAAAGAAGCCGAGCGCCAGCCATGTGTTCGAGTTTTCCGGGTCGCCTTCGAGGGCTTTTCTGGCCGCTTCCACTGCGTGGTCTGCATCCTCATTATTATAGAAGTACCATCCCTTGAGCAACCGGGCGTCACGAGAGTGGGGAGAAATCTCCAGGGCCGCATCCAGGCGCCTTTCTCCAAGGTCCTGGAAAAACTTCGGCAATTGTTTCACCCGCACTAAATATGCCACAGCCATGTCGAAATTGAATCTGGAAAAAGGATTTCGCACATATTTTTGGAAAGAACTCCATTTTTCCTTTTGCGCCCGGTTTTGGGCCTCTTCTTTTTTGTAATCTTCAAAAGCTGCACTCAGGTGCGGATCACCGGGGTCCTTCGCGTATTCCCGCTCGATTATCTCACGGGCATACTGCTCATCCCCATGGTTCTTGAATTCCATGGCGACCCGGACTGCCGCAGGCAGGTCTTCCCGAGCGGGGACGCTCTCATGGTTGGGATCTATCTCCTGCTGGTCGAACTGAGAAAGGATTCTTAGCAGGGTCATTTCAACCAGGCCCTTCTTGTAACGGGAATTATCAGTCGACTGTATGTACTTTAGCGCATCGTACGTCCACCTGTAAGCATCTTCGCGCTTTTTTCCGGTAATGCAGGCTTGCGCCACATTCAGGCAAAGATTGGGAAGGGAGTCTACATCTACTACCCCATTGACCTTGTCTTTTATAAACTCTTCATTGCGTTCGATCGCATCGTCTATTTTCCCCATTTTTATAAGGGCAATGGTTATAGCGTTTTGGGCCAGGACAAAGTCCTCGTGTCCCTTTCTTCCGAGTTCAATTGATTTTTCGGCGTACTTTATTGCGTCCTCGTACTGGCCGATTTCGCAAAGCGTGTTTGCGTAATCGGCATTTGCCCGTGAACTGCCAGGTGCCTTTGTTACGGTATCTTGATGGATTGTGGCCTTGTTTTCCCATGCGCCGTTTCGAAAGAATGCCAGAAGGCCAAGGATCGCGGCGCCAATCAGAAGTAGAGAGCAGGCGGCCTTTGCGAATTCGGCTTCCGGGAGCCGTTTCGCGGCCCGACGGAAAAGAATCGCAAAAAGCGCCGCAACAGAAAGGTAGAAACCCATCGAGGGCAGGTAGAGCCTGTGTTCGAAGACCAGTTCGAGGGGAATGATCGTCGATTCGATTACGAGATTCAAGAAGAACCACACGATTCCGAAGGTGATCACTGGAAATCTCCTCCGGAACCTGATTGCGAGGAAAATGAGGGCTGCGATCAAAAGCAGCGCCGGAAGGGTCGTAAGAGGGCTAAAAAGCGAAGTGGAAATTTGGAAGTCATGATCCATCGAGAGCCGAGCCGGAGCCGGCCAGACTAGGAGCGACATGTACCATACTACTACCCGTCCTTCAGTCAGCAGGCGCTCCACAAGATTGAAATCCCTGTGGGCGTATCCGCTAAGGACCTTCGGAAGCACCCCCGTGAATGCGTAATAGGAGGATGAAAGCAGCACCGCAGCGGCTGCCGCGCGGACTTTCCATCCGGTTTTCCGGCTCACTGCCCAGGCTTTTTTCAGCCATGCGGAATCGAAAAACCACATGTCGGTTAAGGCCAGCGCAACCGGGAGGACCGCCGAGTTTTCCTTCGAAAGGAAACTGCAGACTGCAGTAAAAGCGCAAAAAAAGTAAAAAACAACGGCGCTCCCCGATTGTTTTGCGCTAAGAAGGCGCGCCTTTATGAAGCATGTCGTGCTAAGGGTGAAGAAAAGCGCCTGCATGGAAGCCATGCGCTGCACCAGGTATGTTACAGCGCTTGTCTGGACAGGGCTCAGTGCCCATATGGCGGCGACGCAAAGCGGAAAGAAGGCCGTTGTTTCATAAGGGATCTCTTGCGGATACCTGTTCTTTCCCGCTGCCAGGATTTGTCTGACGAACCAGAAGAGAGCAAAAAACGCCAGCAGGTGAATGAGCAGATTCACGGAGTGAAAATACACAAGGCTGGCGTGTCCCAGAGAGTTATTGAGCGCAAGGGTGATTACTGGCAGAAACCGCGTCAAGCCGAACTTTGACTGAGATAGCGAAAGAATGCTGGATGCCGATATGGAATGCAGATAGAGGGCTTTTTCGAATACGAATGAATGAAAATCGTCGAGGTAAGGCGGCGAGGTGAACGTGTTCGAATAGGAAGAAAAAATCATCAAAACGATGAAGAAGGCTAGAATATATGGAAGCGCTTTTCTCGCTCGAGTACCTGTCCCTGCTCCCATTGCCGGTACCACCATGATCAAACGTTAAAAATACAAATAAAAATAAAAATAAAAATAAATAAAACAAAAGAATGCCGGCACTCCACCGGCATTCTTCGCGCGGTCGTATTTTGTTTGTAGCAGATTAATGTTCTCCCGCCAAGCCAAGGTTTGTGGCAAGCGTGCCGGAAAGAGCCCACCCTGTAATCTTGCCGCTCGGGGTGTCCACCTGTGGAGTTACGCTGATAGTCTGGCCGGCAATGGCCGCGAGCATGGGACAGGTGCCTGAACCATTACCCGCGACTGCCCCCGCGAGAGTGAACAACAGGACGTAGGTGTTGCCGGTGGCGGTAACAGAGGGGGTCTCTATGCACTTGGTGCTCGCGTCAGCGAACAGAGGCGCCAGGGTTGATGGTCCCGACGGGAAGGTCTGCTGGAAACTGAAATAAGCAGCCAGGTTGGTTTCGATTACGTGCATTGCGGGGAAAACCTTGCTGGTTATGCGTGCTTTCTGAATATACTTTTGATAGTACGGGACTGCGACCGCAGCCAGGATGCCAATGATCGCAACGACGATCATCAACTCCACCAGTGTAAAGCCTTTGCTCTCCCTCATTCTGATAAACATTGTCTTCTCCTTGTCGGTTTTTATGGTTCATGTTTCCTGATTGGGGTTTCCATCATTCCTATGAGACTATCGTCAATCACCTCCTGTCCCTTTAGTCTTTTTTTCACCTGTGTTGTGAAATGGGATGAGCAAAATTGATGCCTCGATTCCTGCTTTTCCGAAGTTTTTGTCGAACCTGTCTAAACGGGGTCTGCGTGGCGATTTTAAATGTATCGGTCGGATAAGAAGGGCGATCAGGGGTTTGCTGACTGGCATTAATCGCTGCACCAACTGACAAATCTTGTCATTACTTGTGACGAAAAACGGTAAAGCAGGTCGCGATATGTCTCCTGTGTCGGTATCGGATTACTTTTCACCTGCCAATCCCAGGTTTGTGGCAAGCCCTCCGCTGAGCTCCCAGCCGGTAATCTTGCCGGACGTGCCGGCCACCACCGGAGATGCGCTAAGGGTTTGGCCGGCAAGGCTCTGGAGCATAGGACAGGTACCTACTCCGGCCCCGCCGAGTATAACGAAAGCCACGGTGACCGTGCTGCCGACGCCGGTAACAACGGGGGTCCCGAAGCACTTGGTGCTGGCGTCAGCCAGAAGAGGGGTCAGGGTAGTTCCCGTTGGAAAGCTGAGTTGCAAGGCGTAGTAAGTCGCCAGGTTGTCTTCGATTGCGTGGATTCCGGGGAAAACCTTGCTGGTCAGGCGCGATTTCGCAATATACCTCTGATAGTATGGGACCGCGACAGCAGCCAGGATGCCAATAATCGCCACGACGATCATCAATTCCACCAGTGTAAAACCTTTGCTTTCCCTCATCCTGACAAACATGGTGTCCTCCTCCTGCTGATCGGGTTTTGCGGGCCATGATTTCTCACCGGGTTTCGCATAGTTCATGTTTCATATCAATTATCGTCAATTGTCTCTCATTCTTCAGTCTTTTTTCCTACCCATGCCGCGAAAGTGATTGAGCAAAAGTGATGCCCGATTCGAAATTTTCTTGTCGAATCAATGCAAAGAGGCCCCGGGATTAGGTCCACGGCGTATCGCCCCGTATATGGCGGGTGGTGGCAAGGTCTGTCGCAGGGCATTAATCGCTGCCCCATTGACAACTTTTGTCACCGCCTCACGAAAAGCGGCACAGCAGATATGCGTGAGAAGAGCAGAATAATTCTTCACCACGTGAAGGATTGGATTGAAACTCGATTGTCCCGGCGTTTGGTTTAGAGTAGACTCAGCTCTCCGATAGAGAAACCGTGCTGGGTAAACCTCAAACTGACGGTCTGAGATGAACGCCGATCCGGTCAGCCTCTACGGTGAAGAATATGTGATGAAAGCAAGGGTCTTTCTATCCGCTGAAAAGTGATTCCATAGAGTTGGAGGCTAAAGGATCAAAAATGGACATTGAAGAATACGCCAGAAAACACCGCCATTTTTGGAACAGCGCCCGAATCCCTGCAGAGCTAAAATTTATTTTGGACAATAACTCCTTCGAAGCTCTAATCGATATTGGATGTGGTGACGGCGCTTTGCTCTATCGGCTCAAGTCTCTAGGCTACCTGGAGAAAATGGATGTCTGGGCAATCGATTCCTCTGAGACCAGATTAAACTCTGTGAAAGAAATAAGTAATAGTATTGCTACTGTTCAAGACGACGCACAACTGCTGGAGAAGGTACCAGACTCCCGTTTTGACTTAATCGTTACAACTCAGGTTATTGAGCACGTATATAGCGATGAAGATATGATACGATCGATTGCGCGAATCTCCAAACAGGGTGCAATCGTCTATTTGGATACAGTTTTTAAGAAACCTTATGCGAGATACTTTTATAGAAACAAATACAATCAGCTTGTCATAGACCCAACTCATGAGAGGGAGTATCTCTCAGAAGTCTATCTTTATGGCATTGTCAGAAAGAATGGCTTTAAGATCATACATTCCAGGAAAGATCATATACGCATATCAATTCTTAATTTCTTCCTGCGAAAACTTGGAACTTCAAGTGACATAGACTCAAAGTTATTTTCATTGTTAACAAGAATCAAAGTCCCCATTCCAGGCTATTTTTGCTGGAAGATTCTCATGGTCAAGAATTAGCCTTCTGACGTTGCAAGCCGTTTCGGGTTCTTGGACCCGCAGAGGTTAAGATGATTTCTTCAGATTTCCTGAAAATGATAGACGGCAAGAAGGTACTTTTCATAACACCTTCAGATGTCGATTACATAAGAAACAGGCAGGAAATAAACATTCTGCAAAGATCAGCGCAGCGTTTAGATATAATAGCTCCAAAGGATATACATGGAGTGAGTCCAACCGGAATCATGCGTATTTTATCGATTAATTTAAAGGTGGTAGCTGCGAATATCAAAAAATACGATGTGGTTTTTGTCGGAGGCATTCCTCAGCTTATAGTTCCATTTATTCAATTACGGCTTCGAAAGAAAGTGCTGATAATAGATTTTTTCATATCTACTTACGATACGCTTGTTCATGACCGGCAGGTCCTGTCTCCATCGAACCCCCTGTCCAGCATATTGAAAAAACTCGACAGCAATGCGCTTACGGCAGCGGATCGTGTGATTGTGGACACACGCGAGCATGCCGCATATTTTTCCAGGATGTTCGG
The DNA here is from genome assembly GCA_963805125.1 of uncultured delta proteobacterium. Taxonomy (GTDB): domain Bacteria; phylum Desulfobacterota; class Syntrophobacteria; order Syntrophobacterales; family Syntrophobacteraceae; genus SbD1. Next base: position 44,343 of record CAWDTD010000012.1, read on the forward strand.
CGTCGATTCCGGCAAAATGACGGTTATTTATCTCGAAGCCGATAAGCAAATATATTATCCGCGAAATGTGGAGAGGCCGCATGATTTAAGAGGGAAATTCGTCGTCTTCTTTTTCGGTGCAATGAATCCTCTCCAGGGAGCAGATGTTATACTTGAAGCGGCACAAATTTTGGCGGAGCACGGGGACATAGTCTTCATTATTATCGGCCCTTATGAGAAAATAAGTAACTTCGAGAGGTGCTCTAAACTAATAAACGTGCGGTTTGCCGCCCGGTGGCTTCCTCAGCCTAAAATAGCGGACTACATAGCAATGTCGGATGTGTGTCTTGCAGGACATTTCAATGCGGCTGTTGAAAAGGCCGCCAGGGTCATTCCAGGAAAGGCTTATTCTTACCTGGCCATGGACAGGCCGGTGATTTTCGGGGACAATCCGGCCAACAGAGAACTTTTTTCGGCGGGAGGAAAGAATGTGTACTTCGTGAAAATGGGTGATCCGGTGGCGCTGGCGGATAAAATCATTGAATTGGCGGGTATGCGGGAAGGGGGCTGATCATGGAAGACAACTGGCTGCCAATGCCCAGATACAAATTGCGAAGGGACTTGGTCAAGAGGATACTAGCCAGGGAGTCTCTGTCCGGCAAGACGTGCCTGGAATTCGGGTATGGCTCCGGAGACATGCTGTTGCTATACGCCTCGCTCGGGATAAAACCGATGTATACGGCAGGCGATACGACTACATTATGGCCTTTGAAGTCCTCGAACATGTCGAAGATGGCCAGTCCTGCCTGAAGGAGTGGTGGAATATTCTAAACGGGGATGGAAAGCTTCTCATCTCCGTTCCCGCCCATCAGAGTAGGTGGGGTGAGAACGATGTCGTTGCGGGCCACTACCGGCGATATGAAAGAGCAGGCATGAGCAACCTGCTGATGAGCGCTGGATACGCGATTCAGTACTTTTGGAACTATGCTTACCCGCTGTCGATATTGCTGGATGTTTTTCTTCAAAGAAGGGTTTTTGAAGGATCGGAGATGCGTCTCACAAAGGAAGAACTTTCAAAGCAAAGCGGGATCAAGAGGAAAAGAAGCCTTTTGAATCGTTTGGTGGCAAGCGATTTTTTTATAGCCCCTTTTCTTGCCCTGCAACGATGTTTTCTTGAAACAGATCTCAGTTCGGCATTCATGGTCGTTGCTGAGAAGATGCCCAATGGGAGGTCTGGATGAAATACAGGGTCATCGTCCCGGTCTACAATGGAGAAGACACGATCGGGGAATGCCTGAGATGCCTGCTTGACCAAAAGGGTGTAACCCATGGGAAAGATTATGCGATTCTTGTCGTAGACGACGGGTCGACCGACAGGACCCACCAGATCGTAGAGAGTTTTCCGGTTGAGCTGATTCGCCTGCCGGAGAACCAGGGCCGCATAGTGGCAAGGCTTACCGGGGCAAGGCTCGCCGAAACAGACAGATTACTGTTCGTAGATTCAAGGATTACTCTTCCCGATGATACCATCGGCAAACTGGATGGCTTGGAGGGCTATCCAGCGGTCATAGGCGAAACGGACCCGGCTGAGACAAAATACGATTCACCACTTCATACAATCTTGTACCTCATTCGCAGGAAGTATTACGGGAAAAAGTTCTTCCCGATAGCCGACGACTTGCTCATAAGCGAACAAAACTTCAGGCGGGCGCCAAAGGGCACTGCGGTTCTGCTCATTAACAGGGACCTTTTCTTGAAGCTTACCCCGGAACGAACCGGGCGGGATGTGAACGACGATACCCTGCTTTTCCATAATCTTGTATTCGATCAGAAAATCGGCCTTCTGCGCTCCAGAAGACTATTTTTCCGCTACTCTCAGAGAACCGGTCCAGGGCAGTTCACAAGCTGGCTTTTTCACCGGGGAGTTCGATTTTCCGATTTCTATCTTCGCCCCGGCGGCTATTTCCACATCCCTTTTGTGCTGCTTGTAGTCGTCCTGGCAGCGCTTCTATCGTTGGCCTTGATTCCAGGGGGGGGCATTTATCTTGCGGCTCTGGTGAGCGGGGTTGATGCCGCCTTCTCGCTTTATCTTTCCGAAAACCGGAGAGACTTCATCAGGGCTTTGCTCTGCCTGCCTCTAATAGTATTGATCTTTGGCTCGGGTATTGCGGCATTTTGGGCAAAGATGCTTTCAGGTTCTCTTTCGCGCCGTTTCAAAGATCGACGAAAGTAGAGTGCTCCGTCACGGCAGTTCGGCTCAAGTTCTCACAGGCGCTACGCCGGGATGGGGAAGCTCGATATCAGTATCCCAACTCCTCTCCAACCAGCTTTACATAGATGCGGCCCTTCCTTCTGTGGCGACCTATTATCATGGCGCCACACGGCTTCCCGGGCCGTCCAGGTTGAACCGTCTCCAGTCAAGGCCGCCCGCAGCCAGCCCCGGCTCGCGGAGCGTCGAGAATCTGAGGCTGGCTGGCAAGAGTTGCGCGCGGCGGGCTGGCTGGCGCCGCCCCTCGCACCGCGAGCGCGCTTCAGTTTTTCGAAATGTTTGTCCCGCCACCTGAGTTAAGTTCGTTTCTTAAGTAATATATTACTCTAAGTCCATCTTACGAGGGTCATGGCGTTTGAACCGGCGATCATCACTTCCGTGTTGATCCCTTTGTGCTTCACCGCGCCCCGGGGTCGCCAGGTTCCCGACGTTTCTTATTTTGAGCTTCTTGTTGACATAGAGTGAAGCGAAGCCGAAAAACAAACAGAGCACTACGACATTTACAGACCGGTCCAGCAATGAGATGGTGAGCGCCTGATACTGTTTGATTCCCAGGAACTGCGAGCTGAACATCAGCAGGCTCTCCTTTATTCCGAGTGCGGCAGGCGTGATGCTTATAAGAAAGGAAAGGGCCCCGATCGCCGAGAAGATAGAGGCCTGCAAAACCCCGATTCCATCTCCATGAGTGTCTTTCATGTGAAATGCGGCAAATTCCAGCCAGGTGATCGCGAACCCGAGACACAGGTTTAGAACGCTCAGCCAGCAGAGCTTCAATACCGTTTTTCTGCTTTTTCTGATAATGCGCCATCCCGACATGACCTGGTTGGCCCGCTCCCGGACCCACCTGATGGGGACCCATTCCAGGCTGGGCGGGCGGAAAAGAATGGCCCACGTTGTAAAGGCGGCAATCCCAAGAAAAACCAGAGCGACGGGTAAACTGGACCCCCCCGAGCGGATGTAAAAAAGCGCCAGGCAGGCCAGGGCAGCCGCCGAGGTGATGTTAAAGACGACAAGGTAGTTTGCGGCAAGGCTGGACAGAAAATAGGAATAATCGAAATCGTGGCGTGATTTGAGATAAACCGCTCTAAACCCGGCGCCTCCCTTCATCGGCAGGAATAAATTGCCGAAGCTGGTGATTACCGATATCGAGAAGTACTCGAAAAAATTCATATTTATGTCGAAACAGATGGTAAGGGCTTTGAGGAAAAGTCCGTTTACGATCAGCATGGCCAGGCACACACAGCCGATCGCCAATACGTAAGGCAGGGAAATCTCGGATATTTTCGTGAAATCCGAGAGATTGTTTCTGACGTATGAGTAGATGAAGAACACACACGCAAGAAATACGGTTATGGGAAGAATCTTTCTTATGAATTGCATCAATCAGTAACCCAATTCCTCTCCAACCAGCTTTACGTGGATGCGGCCTTTTCTTCTGTGCCCTTCGATGATGCTCCACATGTTGCAGATCCGTTCAGCCGATCGGCAGTCGGCGCACAGCCCGTTGGCCGTGCAGGGCGCTTCGATGCCGATACGGATCGCATTCACCGGCGCAGCGTAGTGTTTGACCCTGGCAATGGCGGACTCCAGGTCGGAGGCGACTTTATTCATTCCCACCACCAGGATCACTTTTTCGGGACCAAACATCATGGCCGCCACGCGGTTTCCCATGCCGTCCAGGTTGACCAGTCTGCCATCCAGGGTGATGGCGTTGGAACTGGCGATCATCACGTCAGCGCTGAATCCCTCTTGCCTCACTGCCCAGGCTCCCTGGGGCGTAAGCCCCGGCTGGTAAGGATCGATTATCTTGACTTCCGGCAGATCGGCTATTCTTTTCCACAGCCCCATAGAAGTGGTGGTAATCGAACCGCAGCGATAGACGGTGGCCCCGTGCGGGATCATCGCCAGCACCTCCTCGACCGCCCGGGCGGCGGTGGCCGCATAACTGCCCTCCATGCGGCGCTTTTCGAGGTTTTGAATTATTTGCTGGGCCGTTTTTTCATTCCAGCTCACCTGGTTTTTATCCATCTTCAAGCTCCCTGGACCGCTGAAAGGTCTTATTCAGAAATGAACTCCCACACATCCCCCAGCGGGGCCGCTCGAACCTCGAGGTGTCCGCGCCATTGCTGATCGTTCTGTTTCGGGTAATCCTGCCTGCAATGTGAGCCCCGGCTTTCGGTCCTCCTGATGGCTGCTTCCAGAATCAGGCAGGCCGCTCTTGCAGCCGAACGCAGCTCGATCGCGCCGACCTGGGCGGGCGTCAATTTTTTTTCGCTTGCCGGCCCGGAAAATGAGAAACTCCCGATAATTTCCCGCAAATTGCCCAAAGATCGAGAAAGCCCCGTCTCGTTTCTGACTATTCCTCCCTCTTCCCACATAATCTTGCGGATTCTATCCAGAAGATCGCTTTCGCCATACCGGATGCCCTGCGGGGCCCGGAACCGTTCATCGAGCCGCCTCAAGACAGATCGCCGCTCTTCTGCGCCGCTTGCCCTCGCCCAATGGGCCGCCGAATTCCCGGCCCTTGCCCCGAATACCAGCGTTTCGCTTAGCGCATTGCCTCCCATCCTGTTGGCGCCGTGCAGCCCACCGGTGACCTCTCCGGCCGCGAAAAGTCCCGGAACACAGGTCGCGCCCTTGCCGTCGATTTTTACTCCACCCATGGTATGGTGGGCCGCCGGGGCTACGCGAAGGGGACGGCTGACCGCCCCGCGGCGATCTCCAAGTATATGCCGCATGGCTGCTGAGAAGGGATCGCTTTGCCATTTTTCCTCGGCAACGTCCCGCAGATCGATGAAAATCCCCTGGCCGTTTCGATAAATCTCCTGAAAAAGCGCATGTGAGAGGCGGTCCCGTGCCCTCTCGGCCGCCGGGCGTTCATCTATCCCGTATTTTTTGAGAATATCCTCGCCGTGCTCGTTTACAAGCAGACCGCGGTCGGCGAGCCTCGGCGGAATCAACAGGGGCGCGTGTCCGGGTTCGGCCAGGCATACCGGGTAGAACTGCACGAATTCCATATCATGGAGGAGCGCCCCGGCCTCGATCGCCAACGTCCACCCATCCCCCAGCATCCGCCTGGGGTTATTGTGGCGAAAGTAAAGCGCGGCAGCCCCGCCGGTTGCCAGCACCACTGCCCCGGAACTGAACGCCATCAGCTCACCCGATTGCCGCGAAAAGCCGGTAAGGCCCGCCACCCCGTTTTCTATCACCAGACAGGCGACGGTCAGGTTTCCCATGAACCGCGTCCCCAGTTCCCTGTTTTTTCTGATGAGGCAGCGCACTATCTCTTCACCCATAACCGGAGGGCGGCCCTTGGCGAATAAAAATCCATCGCGCGCCTCAGCCCGGATGCTCCACTTCATTAGTTCACCCAGCCTCGCGGGGGCCTCCTCGCACAGAATTTCGGCAAGTTCCGGTTGATTTATTCCACGGCCTGCTTGAAGAGTGCGCGCCAGATGTCCGGGCTTCCCCGAACTGTCGGCACCCCCCATGACGCCTGCGCTGAACCCGGTACAGGTGGACTTGCCGGGCCCTGCCTTGGAGAGCACAAGAACATCAAGCCCCGCTTCCCGTGCCGATATCGCGGCCCTGAGTCCGGCCGCCCCGCTGCCCAACACCAAAACGTCGCAAGCAACATGTTCCATTTCGCCACCTCATCTCACGGAGCCTTGAGCTTATGAATCAATTCGCTGAACCACCAGCGCATTGACGGGGTCAGTTCTACACCCTTAACATGTGGTTCTCAATTTGTTTTTCGAGCCGGTGCCCATACGGGAACACCGGATTGAGACACCGGCGGTTTCCGGCGGATAATGTACCTGTGCATGATGATCCATAGGGATTAAATTTGCCGGAAATGCAGACCTGATCCCTTGATTGCTCTACGGCGCCAGGACTATTTTGCCGAACATCTGATCTCGTTCCATGATTTCAAAGCCGCGCTTGCCCTCGCTTAGAGGAATCACTTCGTCGATGAGCGTCTTGATCCTGCCGCTCCAAAGCAGACGGGTGATGTCGCGAAAGTCCCCGGGGTTGCCCATCGTGCTCCCGATGAGGCTTATCTGTTTGCCGAATATCTTGCGGACATCGATTTCCACCAGCGGACCGCTGGTATTTCCGACGATTACTATCCGCCCTCCCCTCGCCGCGACAGCCATACTCGTATTGAGGGTGGCCGCGCCAACGTTGTCCACCACAAGATCCACTCCGCGTTTTGCAGTCAGTCTTTGGACCTCCCTGCCCCAGTCCGCGCGCGAACGGTCGATCACGAAATCGGCGCCCAACTCGCGGGCCTTTTCCGCTTTCTCGGCGTTGCTCGCTACCGCATAAACGGTGGCCCCAGCCAGTTTGGCGATCTGTATGGATGTGCTGTTGACTCCCCCTCCTGCCCCGACTACCAGCACTGTTTCGCCGGCACGGAGTTTTCCCCTGTTTATGAGCATTCGCCAGGCTGTAAGGGTGACCAGCAGCGGGGCGCAGGCTTCGGGGAAATCGATATCGTCAGGCATTTTTACCAGATTTTTCGCGGGCGCCGCCACATACTTGGCGAACCCCCCGCGAATATGCTCCCCAATAATCATATACCTGGGGCTCATGGAGTGCTCGCCCCGAAGAGCGAATTCATCTTCGACCGGATTTATTCCATGATCTATCACAACCCGCTGGCCGGTTTCCAATCCGGTAACGCCCTCGCCCCAACCGGCCACAACTCCGGATATGTCCGCTCCGCCCCAGTGAGGCATCTCAAGATCAAGCCCCGGCCAACCTCGCATAACCCATAAATCGAGGTGATTCAGAGCGCAGGCTTTGACTTCGACAAGAACCTGGCCCCTACCGGGACTGGGATCGGCAACCTCGTCGTACCTGAGAACATCGAGGCCGCCATGCTGGTAAAAACAAAGAGCTTTCATCTTCTTGTGATCCTTTCCGCCGTTGCCGGTGCTTTAAAAATGCGGTAGCACGCAGCAAGAAGCTGGAACAAACCCTTTGTTCGCACCCTGCTTCCTGCTCCTTGCTACCGCCCTTATCCATAGCTAAACTTCATCTGCGCTATTTCAAGTACCGCAGAAAAGAAAACCGGACCCCGGATGTCGCATGTCTATTGAAAAGGCGCGGCTGGAAGCCTATTATTACAGGTCGAAAGAAAAACGGTATTGTTTTTGCTTTTGGCATGTCAAAGAGAATTATTTAAATGGCGGCAAATAAAATAATAGAAATATCCGGCAGGATTGCGGCAGATGGGCTTTTCCTTCCAATCCCCGGTGCCGGAAAGGGCGGTGAGAGATGAGAAAGCCCGTTCCACAGAGGCGCATGCCAAAAAGAAGGCCTCTCCGTTGGCTTGTTTTTGGCCTGTTTTCAGTTTTTCTCTGCCTTTCCCTTGTGGGGGTCATCGCGGTCTTCGCGCTCTATCTGCAAATCGACCAGTCGCTTCCCAGCGTTGAGGCCCTGAAGAACTATCACCCTCCACTGGTCACCAGCGTGTATTCAGCCGATGGTGAACTGATCGGCGAATTCTTTGTCGAGCGAAGATACCTGGTTCCGCTCAACGAACTTCCCCCGCATCTCATCAAGGCATTTATCGCTGCGGAGGATACGCGGTTCTACGAGCACGGCGGGGTGGACCTGATCGGAATTTTTCGCGCCATGCTGAAAAACATACAGGCTGGCGAAATCGTACAGGGAGGGAGCACCATAACCCAGCAGGTTGTGAAATCCCTGCTCCTCACCCCTGAACGTACTTTCATGCGCAAGATCAAAGAAGCCGTTCTCGCCCACCGCATCGACAGCAGCCTCAGCAAGAACGAGATTCTCTATCTCTACCTGAACCAGATTTATTTCGGCGCCGGAGCTTATGGGATAGAGGCGGCTGCCAGGGCCTATTTCGACAAGCACGCGAGCGAGCTGGACCTTTCTGAAGCCTCCCTTCTGGCTGGTCTGCCCAAAGCTCCCAGCCGCTTTTCACCGATTCATCATTTCCCGGCGTCGCGTGAAAGGCAGCGCTACGTTTTACAGAGGATGGTGGATTCGAACTTCATAACTTTCGAGGAGGCCCGGAAAGCTCTGGCAAAGCCGTTGGAGATCGCAAAGACCAAGCGCTGGGCACTAAAAAAGATGGACTATTTCACCGAGGAAGTCCGCCGGCAGGCGGAGGCTCGCTTCGGACACGACATGCTCTATAAAGAGGGGCTTATTATCCAGACGACCCTGGACCTCAAGGCGCAGCGAATCGCTGAAAGGGCTCTCGACCAGGGTCTTCGCGAGCTCGATAAACGGCATAAACAGTATCGCGGGCTCCACGTCAATGTTCCAAAAGATGACTGGCCGAGCGCTGTTCGAATCCTTAGCCAATCCAATGGCGAGTTGGAAGAAGGCAAGGTGGTGGCGGGGCTGATAAAACAATTTGACGTCAAATCAAAGACGATCTCCCTGGACCTTGGTGAAGCAAAGGCGTTGATTCCCCAGTCGGGCTGGCAATGGGTACAGGTTTCCAATAAGCGCGCGGAGAAGATTTTCCGCACCGGCGACGTGCTCAGAGTCAAACTGAACGGGCAGCAGGGAAAAGACATCTGGATGGCAACCGTTGAGCAGGACCCCGGGATGCAAGGGGCGCTGATGTCCATCTCCCCCATCACGGGTCGGGTCATCTGCATGGTAGGAGGACGCGATTTCGAAAAGAGCCAGTTCAACCGGTGCACGCAGGCGATGCGGCAACCGGGGTCTTCGTTCAAGCCCGTAATTTATGCGGCCGCCCTTGACAAGGGTTATACCGAGGCCTCTATACTGATCGACTCGCCGGTCACCTATTACGACCACACTTCGAGGGGCTCCTGGAGCCCAGCGAACTACGACCGCAAATTCTGGGGACCCATCCTGCTCCGAAAAGCCATTATCAATTCGCGCAATGTGGTGACGGTGAAGCTCCTCGAATCGATCGGGGTAAACTACACCATCAATTACGCCCGGCAACTGGGGATAACATCTCAGCTTACTCCGACTCTGTCGCTCGCCCTTGGGGCTTCCGACGTGACGCTCCAGGAGATGCTCACTGCCTACTCCACTTTCCCCGGTCAGGGTGAGCGGGTTGAGCCGTATCTTATAGAAAAGGTCTCCGACCGATACGGTAATCTGATAGAGGAGCACCAGGTAAAAAAAGAACGGGTGATATCGGTTAAAACAGCCTACCTGATGACCGACCTGCTTCAGGGAGTCGTGAGGGAGGGGACAGGGACGAAAGCAAAGGAACTCATGAGGCCCGCCGCCGGGAAAACGGGAACCACCAACGAACTCAAGGACGCCTGGTTCATCGGCTTTACTCCTTCGGTGCTCACCGGCGTCTGGGTGGGCTACGACGACCATACCGTCTCCCTTGGAAAGGGAGAGACCGGCGGGCGCGCGGCCTGCCCCATCTGGGTCTATTTCATGAAAGAGTACCTGAAAAACAAGCCCGTAGAAACATTCCCGATTCCTGACGGCATTGTTTTCGCCAAGATAAATGGATATTCGGGGGCGGTTTCAACATTGGACGAAGAAGGGGGGGTCTATGCGGCTTTTGCCGACAAGATTCCGGCTCCCGGCTCCAGACCGAACCCGGAAGGCGAGGAGAGGTCTGCTGAAGTTCGCGTGGACCAGCAAACAGACGATTCCCTGCCCGGGTTGAGGCAGGTACAGCCCTCCTCGAGTGATTCCTACTTCAAGTCGGAGCTGTTCTAAGGGAAAAGTTCCCCGTAGCGCCGCCCCCCCGTGCGGGGGCGTGGATCGGCTTGATGGTTATCATCTACAATCAACGGATTGGCTGCCCCCCCCCGTGCGGGGGCGTGGATCGGGATAAACAGACATGAGCCTGATAGAAGTTGACAGCGAAAGATGCAGCCGTGACGGCATATGCATCGAAGTTTGCCCCCTGGGCCTGCTTTCGCCCGACCCGGAAGGCAGGCCGGAGATGCACCCGGAATTGGCCGGCCGCTGTATCGGGTGCGGCCACTGTGTCGCGGTCTGCCCGAACGGCGCCCTGGACAACGGGAAGAATCCCGTTTCAAAACATGGGGCGATTCCGGAGCAATACTGTCCCGATCCTGCTCGAAGCGAGCTCTTCTTGCGCTCGCGCCGCTCCATCCGCCGCTACGAGGATGAACCCGTCCCCAGGGAGAAAATGCTGAAACTTCTCGACATTGCCCGTTTCGCTCCTTCGGGGCACAATTCGCAGGGAATATCCTATCTGGTCGTCGAGGGCCCTGAAAACCTTATGCGCCTTCGCCAGATCGTAGTCGAGTGGATGCGGGAAGCCGTGAAGCATTCACCTAAGTTGGCGAATCGTTTTGACATGCCTGCCATAATCAGGGCGCACGACAATGGCGAGGACCGAATTCTGCGGAGGGCGCCCCATGTTATCGTGGCTCATGCCCCCGCAGGCATGGCTGCAGCTCCTGTCTCAACCGTGCTTTCCCTGGAATATGTCGAGCTGTTGGCCCCGGCGCTTGGGATCGGCACTTGCTGGGCCGGTTACGCGCAAATATGCGCCCGGCATTTCCCCGCTTTTTCTCAATTCCTTAAAATACCGGCCGGGAGAAAGATTACGGGAATTTTGATGGCGGGCTATCCCAGATACAGCTTCCACCGCCTGCCCGAAAGAAACCCTCTGGATGTGGCATGGTTCGAAGCATGAGCGAATGGGTCCTGTATTCGGCTCTGGCGCTCCTGGCTTGGGGCCTGTGGGGCTTTTTGCCCAAAGTGGCCCTCAATTTCCTCGAACCAAAAACGGCTTTCATGTTTGAAGTGCTCGGCGGGGCGGTAACGGGCCTGTTCGCGTTCCTCATCCTCCGGCCTCAACTTGGAGGGGCCCAAATCCGGGGGGCAATACCCGCCATTCTCACCGGGGTGTTGGGCTATCTCGGGCTGCTTTGCTTCATGTATGCGATCCGTGAAGGAAAGATCTGCATCGTCGTGCCCCTGACAGCGCTTTACCCGGTCGTAACCCTGGCGCTGGCGATGATTTTCCTGAGAGAAAAAATAAACATCGTCCAGTTCGCAGGGATAATCCTCGCGCTTGTCTCCGTCATCCTGATTTCATACGAACAGAAGTAAACCTTGTCGATAGAGCACTATGAGTTGGAAGCAAAGTGCCAACGGCTTACGCCATCTGTCCCATCCATCCCATTGCTCCCGGAACAATTTTGTACCTTTTGGCAGTGCCAATTGGATCAATTTCTCCTCGAAACTTGGATAAAATCTACACAACCTGCCGAATTTTAGTTTTTTTGGAAATCGAACTCCGTCTCGGAGCAGCCATTCGCGCCGACAGGCGCGGTGTGGATCTGAAATGGCCCCCCGCTGTACAGCTTTGCGCCCGCTCGCTTTGGTTCGAGCACAAGTTTTGCTATATCAAAAAACTCCTTATAACAGAGGTCAAAAATGGAAAAGTTTGATCTGCCCCTTACCGCATGGCTGGTTTTCCTGGGTTCGGCCCTCCTGGAGGTCGGAGGCGATGCGGTGGTTCGAAGAGGCCTGCGCGGGGCCAATGTCGTCATTATCCTGGCCGGCGGTCTCATGCTGGCGGCCTATGGCGTGCTCGTCAATGCGGTGAGGTGGGATTTTTCCAGGCTGCTGGGCGTCTATGTGGCCGTATTCGCCTTGGTGAGCGTAATGTGCGGCCGGTTTGTCTTTGGCGAGAGCATAGCAAATTCGACATGGGCGGGCCTTGCCATTATTTTAGCGGGCGGCTTGGTCATTCAGTTCGGCTAACCCCGGACCGAAGGCGGTCAAATAATGATTTGCGGATTTATCAACCGTCTATATGTATGATATCATTTAGCCTTCTACGAAGCTAAGCGGGGGGGACCTTACAGGAAAATGCTTGAAATCGGAACGATTTTTCAGGATCGGTACAAAATTCTGGCCCCTCTGGGGCAGGGAGGGTTTGGCGCCACTTTTCTGGCCGAGGACCTCGAGTCCAATGGTAAGGTCGTCATGAAGGTCCCTCATATTTCACAGTTGGGAGATCCCGCCGTCTATGAGCGCTTCAGGCGGGAAGTGGCGATCGGCAAGCTTTTGAACCATTCGGACGTTCCCGTGGCCGTGGCTATTTCTGAAGAAAACCCACCTTACCTGGTTTTGAAATATGCTGAAGGCGAATCACTGGCGAAAGTTCTCAGCGAGAAAGGCAGGCTTCCCGTCGACCAGGCCGTAAAGCTGGTCGCAAACCTGCTCGATGCGCTCCATTATTGCCATGAGAGGGGAGTCTATCACCGGGATGTAAAACCGGAGAACCTGGTGCTCGCCCCGGACGGCCATTTGAAAATTCTCGATTTCGGCATTGCGCTCATGGAAGGGGCGCCCCGGGTCACCTGGCGCGGTTTCTCCGGTCTCATGGGAACCCCCGAATACATGTCCCCCGAACAGATCAAGGGAGAACGCGGCGCTGCAAAAAGCGATATCTATGCCGTCGGCTGCCTCATTTATCACCTTCTGAGCGGATCTCCTCCCTTTACCGGCGATAACCCATTGACGGTCATGTACCTGCATATGACCAAAAACCCTGAACCGCTCACATCGGTTAAGGGTTTGCATCCGGGGATATGGGCCGCCATCAGCAGAGCGTTGCGGCGGCGCAAGGAGGAGCGCTACGATTCGGCCGAGCAGATGGCCAATGATTTACGTTTCCCTGAAAATGCGGACCTCAAATGGATAGACGAACCCGACCCGCCGCTGGCTGCGGTCCTTCCCACCAGGCGAAACAACCTGCTGATATACGGGGGGGCCGTATTGGCCGCCGTTTTGATCACCCTTTTGCTTCTTTTGTTGAGACGATGAAACTCCCGGATTTTCTCCCTTTCTCAAAAGGGGGGCGGGGGGGATTGCTAGATGGCGTTTTCGCCGGTTTCGCCCGTGCGAATCCGGACGGCGTTGCCAATGGGATAGGTAAAGATTTTGCCGTCCCCGATTTCGCCTGTGCGCGAAATTTCGATTATGGCTCTGATGACTTCATCCACCATGCTGTCGGAGACGACCATCTCTATTTTGGTTTTCGGGAGCAGATTGATATTGAACTCCGTGTTCCACTCATCTCGCGTATGACCCTTCTGCAAACCGCAGCCGATTACTTCCGTTACGGTCATTCCCTTGATTCCAAGGCTGCCAAGAACGTTGCGCACGTCCAAAATCCTGTCCGGGCGCAGGATGCATTCTACTTTCGTCATTTTCCCACCGCCTTTTATTTGATTACTTTAATCGTCATTATGGTCATATTGTCGTGGCCGCCGCGCCTGTTGAGTTCGGCTACCAATTCGGCCAATTCGTTTTCAGAAGATCCCTGCTCGATTAGAAAAGACTTTAACTCGTCAGGGGCCGCATGTTCCAGTATCCCATCGGTAATCATGCAGAAAAGATCCCCCGGCCTGGTAAATCCCGAATAAAAATCCGGCACCAGCAAAGGACCTTCCCCGACCGCCTTCAATAGCACATTTTTGCTGGGATGGGTACGCGCCTCTTCAGCGGTTATCAGTCCGAGACGCATGAGTTTGCCGACCAGGCTATGGTCCTTTGTCAGTTGAATCATATCGTTATCCCGCAGCAGCATGATTTTTGAGTCGCCCACATGAGTGATGAAAAACCGGTTTTGCCTCAACAGAAGAGTAGACAGGGTGCACTTCATGTTGCGCGCCGAACGATGGCTTATCGACAGATCGTAGATGTGCAGGGAAGTATTTTGAAATGCGTTCTTTAACCTTTCGGGAATTTTTTCCGTATGATTGCCGAAATAATATTCCTGGAGCAAAACATTGACCGCCTCCGCGCTGGCAACCTCCCCGGCAGCGCTTCCGCCCACGCCGTCGGAAACCGCAAAAAGGCTTCCAAACCGGTTAAGCCCGCTTTCGGCGGGCATGTAATAGCCGAAATAATCCTCGTTGTTTTGACGGACCATACCCTTATCGGTGAAACCATAGACCTGGAGGGCATCCGATACATCATCCCTTTTCGAAGCGGAGCCTGCTTGCAAGGAGGCCTCCAACGGGCAAAAGGGCGCTTGATGAAAAACACCCTTTTGCGGCAGCGGGCAGCGAGAAGCAGGAAGCTAAAAGTTTTTCTCCCCGCTTCCTGCTGCCGGCCAAAGCGATTCTAATGAGTTTCGACTGGTCCGCCGATGATTTTTTTCTGCGTCCTGGCGCTTTGAACGAATAGATAAAAGATGCCGATGACGAACCATACCGCTGTGGCTACGATCGAATACATTGCGGCGGTCTTGGTGTCGCCGCCGCCAAGAATCCCCAGGTAGAGAACAGCAGCCAGCATGGCGACGTTTGCAAGGGCGCCGAGGATCGGGACCACTATATGGGTGAACGCATTTCGCTGCGGGTGCCGGAAAAACGCCACGAGCGCTATGAGGTTGGTCATCCCGTAGAGAATGAACGTGCCGATATTCGACCACAGGGTGACAGCGGTCAGGTTAACGACCGAAAGAACTCCAAAGGCGCCGATGGCTGCCGACGCAATGGCCATTGCCACTACGCCTCCGTGGGGCGTGGAGTACTTCGCATTGAGAAGCCCGAGAAAGCTTGGGACCTCCTTGTCTTTCGACATGGCGTAGGTGACGCGCACGCCGGTGTTCATGCAGGCCAAAGTGGTGCCCACCACCGCAATTGCAACCGAAATCGCAACCAGGATCATCAGCAGGAAGCCCATGTGTCCAAGCAGGGCGTTGCCAAGATTTTGCACCATGTTGCCCACCGGAGCGCTTGATGCCGCCGCGGCGTCAATGCCTGTGACCAGTGCGCCTTTGGCGTCTTTTACCGCATAAGAGGTATTGAGCCAGGCATTTGAACCGAAGTACTCGAAAAGATAGCAGACAACTCCCTGGATAATCAGCGAGATGATGACCCCCCGGCTTACGTGCTTGGGGGATTTGGCTTCGGCCGTCAGCGCAGTCGCCGTCTCGAAACCCACCAGCACCAGTATTGCTACGGTGGCCTGGAACATCACGTTGGGCAGACTATGCGGCAGCACAATAGATGTGAGCGATTTATGAACGAACGTTACGTGTTCCGGGTTCTTAAACCGGTAAACCAGCGCCAGGATGGTCACAACTATCAAAGTGATGATCTGGAGAACATTGATAACTATGCTGACTATAGTCGATCCCGTGATTCCGCGATAGGCTACATATGCAACCAGGAAGGAAAATACGACCGCGGTCGTGATCTGCCAGAAAACAGAGAGGTTGATCCCGAACTGCTGAAAAATATAGACTATCAGGGTGGCCATCATCGCCACCATCACGCCCGGGTATACCCAGTAGTAAAGGTGGGAGATCCATCCAACGATAAACTTGGACAGCCTGGCAAAAGCCGACAGACGGTTTTCGTTCAACATCGCCTGTTCGGCGAAGTAGTAGGAACTTCCGGTCCCTGCATCGGGGTAGAGTTCAGTCAGCTTGGAATAGGAAATCGCGGTCAGAAATGAGAGCAGCAACGCGAAAAACAGACCCGTCCACATGTCCATTGCGGTAGTGGCGCCGGCCAAATCCACCTGCGCCGCCTGCACCTGAAAGGTCAACCAAAGAAAAGCCCCCGGCGCGATGAGCGCCATAGCGTTCACCGTGACGCCGGTCAGCCCCAATGTTTTTTTGAATTCTCCCTGTTGAGCCATAAGTCACCTTCCTGACTAATTGATTAAAAGAGCAGCAATTGTTCGCGCAAAAAACTTCCACGCCCGCGGGATGTGGAGACTTCTGAGGCTATGCATGCAGTTAAACCCGAAGAGCAATTTGTTTGCCAAACACTCTTGTGGCGGCTTGGAGTGCAGTTCGGAGGGTTTCTGCCGGCAGGATGAGTTCAAAATACGTAATCTAATTGGCTCAAAATTGTATCAAAATTAAGGGCGAATGAACCAAATTGTGCCATTTTAACGGGAGGATTCATCTGAATTGCCGCATTCCACTTCAAATACGGACATATTCGGATTTGGCACGGAATCTGGAATACGCAGTTATGGGGCTGGAGCTGTTTTTTCGGCAATCGCAGGGTCGAGACCCCGTTGCGCTCCCGGCGCCTTGCCCGCGATGAACTTTTTGAAACAGGAAGGCGGCGCACATGGACAGTCTCTGTGAACTAAAGCTCAGTATCTTTTCCCTGATGCACCGGATAATCGATCGGGCGCTCTACCCGGAACAGGCGATCGAGGGCCTGCTGGGAGTCATTTCCCAGGCTGTCCCCCACTCGATGGCAGCCATCATCATCGGCAACAGCGCCGAAGTCCGTTTTTTCTTTACCCCGTCCGCGGATAATTCGACGGAGACGGAACATAGGATTCGAAGTCTTTATAAAACGGGGTTCGACCTTGTTTTTCGCATTCCCCAGCCCTTTGTCGTTCTGCGGGATAATCCAAGGCCCCTGTTTCTTGATCGCAGAGCTCTTCATTCCATTCGAAAGGAACAGGTCCGCCTCATCGGTTCCCCGGTTATCCTCGCTGATGAGATAGTGGGAGCGATTATGGTCGGCCGCTTTTTCGGCGACCAGGTCCCGTTGGTCGAGGACGTGCAATTCCTTTCGATGCTGGCCTTTTTTATTGCCCAGGTATTGAGCCTGGAATCTCAGGTAAAACGGCGCGAGGAGGCCCTGGTCAGAGAGAATCTGACTCTCAGGGCAAAGATTTCCGAAGAGCATCTTGGGTTAGTATGCCTGGGCAAAAGTGAGGCAGTCCGAAAGCTCGAGGCCGATATCAGGAAAACGGCGCCTACCGAGGCGCCCGTTCTGATCCAGGGTGAACCCGGGACGGGAAAGAGCTCCATTGCGCAGATCATTCACGAACTCAGCGGCAGGGGACCCTTTCCTTTTGTAAAAGTTCACTGCTCTCTTCCGGAAGATGTGCTGGAGAAAGAATTGTTCGGAAATGGAAAAGGTTTCCTAAACGGCGGCATCGACCAACTCCACGCCCCGCGGGGCGCATTCGACAAGGCGGCCGGCGGCACGTTGCTGCTCGATGAGATAGGCGACCTTTCGGCGGCTCACCAGGTAAAGTTGCTCGATATCCTCGAAAGACTTCAGGCCGGCAGCTTCGGAATCACACGGCCCAAGGGGGCCGATGTCAGGCTTGTCGCCGTTTCGAGCGTCGACCTTTCCGAGGCGGCGGCAACGGGTCTGCTTCAGAAAAGATCTCCTGAACAGGCTCAGCACCTTGTTGATTCGTGTACCCTCGATACGGGAGAGAAAAGACGATATACCTTTTTTGATCGGTCATTTTCTCGCGCATGCATGCAGTGAGCAGGGCAGGAAGGCTCAGTTAAGCGCTCAGGTATTGAAAAAACTCTGCGAATATGACTGGCCCGGGAATATAGCCGAGATAAAAAATACTGTAATTCGCCTGGTAACTATGGCTGATGACGCAGAGACCGAGGCTGAGCAATTTGCCTCAATATTCGACCCGAAGCGAACGGCAGGTCCCCTGGCAACGGGCCTCGAGGCAATTTCCGCCTGGTCTCGCCTGGATGAAATCGAGCGCAAGGAAGTTTCGGCGGCCCTCCAACGCAACCAGTGGATAAGAAGAAGGGCCGCCGATGACCTGGGCCTTACATTCCGGCAAATGAACTATCGAGTCAAGAAATTCGGCCTCGACAGGCTCATAAAGGAGAATCGCACCAGGACCCGCCGTTCGAGTTCCTAAGAGCGTAGAGCAAGTGAGGAAGAAAGGTCCGTTCTGCAAACAATATCTGTCCACCGGTGCAATCCCCCGATTTTTATTGTGCCCGCCCGCAATTAATTTTAAAAGACCATAACTTCTGATTTGGTGAGCGTGCACCCGCGTGCGGAGCCTGCCCCGGGCCTGCCGAAGGGCAGACCGTCTCGAGGGGCGTGTGGAGACGGAAAAATGAGCGATCCGATAAAAGAAAAAGGCGTTGAGATTCTCCAAAAACTGAGCCAGGCACACGGCGCACCCGGTCAAGAAAACGAGGTGCGCCGAATTTTTCGAAGTGAGCTTGGAGAAAGTGTCTTCACCGACAGGGCCGGGAACATCTTTTGCGAGCGAAAGGGCAGTTCGGGCCATCCCCGGATACTTGTTCCCGCACACATGGACGAGGTCGGCCTCATCGTACAGACCATAATGGATGATGGCCTCATCAGGTTTCTTGTGCTGGGCGGCTGGTGGGCGCACACGCTTCTTGCCAAACGTGTTCGAATCCGCACCAGGGAAGGAATCGAAATCCCGGGCGTAATCGGCGCCAAGCCTCCTCATTTCCTCTCCGAGGCCGAACGCGAAAAGGTGATGAATATAGAAGACATGTTCATTGACGTAGGCGCCCGTGATGCTGTCGAGGTGCGCTCCTTCGGCATCCGGCTCGGAGACCCCGTCGTGCCGGACAGCCCTTTTGTGCGGATGCGCAACCCGGACCTGCTGCTCTCCAAGGCTTTCGATGACCGCGCCGGACTTTCGCTGGTGGTCCACGCGGCGCTGGAGACCCGGAAGATGTCCCATCCCAATACGATCATCTTTGCCGGGACGGTCCAGGAGGAGGTGGAACGCGTGGGGCCAAGGCCGCCGCACACTCGGTCAACCCTGACCTGGCCATTGTGGCTGAAGGCGCTCCAGCCGACGATCTGCCCGGCACGAGCAAACAGGACAGACAGGCAGCCGTTGGTTCGGGCCCCCAGATCCGGTTTATGGACTCATCTGCGATTATGAATCGCGAATTCACCGAATTCGTGATCGAAACGGCGGAAAAAAACTCCATTCCCTATCAGCTTGCGGTCAGGAGAAGAGGCGGGACCGATGCCGCCCCTATACACCTGCACGCTTCCGGGGTGCCCACTGTGGTTATCGCGGTCCCGTCGCGCTACGTCCATACTCACAACACGATAATCGACATCTCTGACTACTTCAACGCCCTGAAACTCGTACTGAAGCTGGTGGAAACCATTGACGGGGACACGGCAGGCAGGATCAGCTCTTTTTGCGATTGAACCGGTGGGTTGACACGGGGTACAATCCCGTGATGGAGGGCGACATATGGAACACTGCTTGACACCATCAGAAATAAAGAAGCTCAGTGTTAAGGATTTTGCATGCTCCTTCTTTATTACAGCTATCGCAATCTCCTCGTTCGGCGGCTTACCACCCTTTTGACGGCGGGCGGCATGGGACTGGTCATTTTCGTTTTCGCAACCGTCCTGATGCTGGCCGAAGGCTTTCAGCAAACCCTGATCACCTCGGGAAGCTTTGAGAATACGGTTTTCATCCGCAGATCGGCCGAAACTGAGGTCCAGAGCCTCGTCGAGCGAAAAGACGCCGCAATCATCGAGTCGCTCTCCCAGGTGGCCGTAGACAAAGACTGGCGCCGGCTCGCGGCGCGCGAATTGGTCGTCCTCATAAGCCTTCCCAAAAAGGAGACCCGCTCGCCGTCAAATGTCCAGGTGCGCGGAGCAACGCACGGAATCTCCCTCGAACTGCGGCCCCAGATCAAAATAGTCGCCGGGCGCGAGTTCAACCCGGGTTCCTCTGAAATCCTGATCGGCCGAAATGTCGCTAAAAAGTTCAGGATCGCCGGCCTGGGCGGGACCATCGATTTCGCGGGCCGCACGTGGACGGTTGCAGGCATTATGGACGCCGGCGGCACCGCTTTCGACTCGGAAATCTGGGGAGACGTGGATACCCTGATGGGGGCCTTTAAAAGAACGGTATATTCCTCCGTGATCATTCGGATGAGGGACCCTTCGGGTTTGCGTGAACTGAAGGAAACCGTGCTGAAAGACCCGCGCCTCGTCGTGGAGGCCAGGCGAGAGGACGAATACTACGAAGCCCAATCGGAACTGATGGCCAGGTTTATCCGAGTCCTGGGAATAAGCCTCACGCTCATTTTCAGCCTGGGGGCGATTACGGGGTCCATGGTCACAATGTACGCGGCAGTCGCGGCGCGCACATCGGAGATCGGTACCCTGAGAGCGCTCGGGTTTCGCCGGGTCTTCATCCTGCTTGCCTTTCTTGCCGAAGCGGTATTTTTGAGCCTGCTCGGCGCGGCGATCGGCCTTGGGGCCGCCTCGTTCATGAACAAGCTCACGGTCTCCACGATGAACTGGACCACCTTCTCCGAACTGACCTTCACCTTTCTTCTAAACCGCCGGATAATTGCCACCTCGGTCATATTTGCCGTCGTGATGGGAATAGTCGGAGGTGCGCTGCCCTCTATAAGGGCTGCCCGCATGAATATCGTCTCGGCGCTGCGGGCTGGATAGAGTCCACTCTCATAAACTTATCCGGTTGTGATGAGGCTTCTGAGGCATCGCCCTGTCCAGGGACAGCCTGCCTCCTCCGCTAATCATGAGCGCGAGCGCCATGCCTATGACCAGCAGGTGATATTCGAATCCCTCTCCCTGGTTTTTGCCAAACCAGTTCATGAAAAAACCGTTGTGCCAGTGAACAAGGTAAATAGCCCCGATCATGTCGCAAAAAATCCCAAACGCACACAACCGGGTCGCAAAACCGACGATCAAACCCAGTGCGCCCAATGATTCGGACGCGATGACGAGCATAATCAAAAACGCGGGGATGTGATAGTGCTGGGAAAATGCCTCCAGGGTGCCCGAGACGCCGCCTCCTCCGAACCATCCGAAAAGCTTCATTGCCCCGTGGGGAAATATGACCGCCCCGAGGCTCACCCGTATAATCAGGTTCTGCCACGTGTCTTGAGTCCTGAAGAACCAGTCCACTTCACCCCTCCATGGTCGCCCTATCACTTCTATCCATCGCGCGCGACATCATTTTAAGTTCCGTATCGAGTTTTATCCCGGAAAATCTCGGCTATTTTAATCCAAGCGGGAGGGTCTGTCTCTATCCAAGAGCGCATTAGCCCGATAAGTTCAAAAAAAGCTCAAGGTTTTTGGGCGCATCAATGGTAAGACATGCCGGGAATTACCCGCCGATCCATCTACTGTGGGGTATTATTTATGAGAAGAGAACAAAGAAAATCCCGCTTTGAAACGGTTGACATCTATCCGGTCACCTGTGAGCGGCTTTCCAACGGTCGCTCCGACCTCGAAGTCCTCGATGGTCTCATCGAGGGTGGAGCCCGCATTGTTCAGCTCAGGGAAAAAGATCTCTGCGAAAGAGATTTTTTCCGGTTGGCCGAAATATTCAGACAACGCACAGCAAAGGCCGGCATGCTGCCCATGATAAATGACCGGGTCGATGTGGCCATTGCCGTCGGGGCGGACGGGGTGCACCTCGGGCAGGAGGATCTTCCGGTTCCGGCAGCAAGAAAGATCGCCCCCGACCTGCTTATCGGCGCATCCTCGCACAACCTCGAACAGGCCCTCCGGGCCCGGGATGAAGGCGCCGATTACGTCAATATCGGCCCGATCTTTCCGACCGGAACCGAGCAGAGCGTCGAGAGCTTCTTCGGTCCGGAGGCGATCGCGCAAATAGCCCCCCCCCGCTTGGGATCCCGTTTACCGTGATGGGCGGCATAAAGGAGTCCAACATAAAACAGGTCCTGGAGATGGGGGCACGAAAGGTCGCCGTGGTGACAGCCATCACACTGGCGCCCGATATCGCAAACGCTGTGCGATCCTTTCGCGATATTATGAAAAATTCCTGCCTTTGATTTTGTGCCTTGATTTTTCTGGTCTGCGCTTTATATTGATTAGCACTCAGTCAAAAAGAGTGCTAGTATAAGTGTCTCGATCAGTCTCAGGCAACCTCACAAAAAAACAAGGAGTGCAGCAGAATGGCGTACAGACCGCTTCACGACAAAATCATCATTAAACGTCTCGAGGAAGAGGAAAAGAGCGTTGGGGGAATCATCATTCCGGATACGGCCAAAGAAAAGCCCCAGCAGGGCAAGGTCATCGCCGTTGGGACCGGAATCGTTCTCAAAGACGGCAAAACCGTCCCGTTGCAGGTAAAGCCGGGCGACCGGGTGATCTTCAGCAAGTACGGCGGTACGGAAGTCAAGTTCTTAGATGAAGATTACCTGGTGATGCGCGAGGACGACATCCTTGGTATTCTCGAATAATAGGCGCAAAGGCAAAGGAGGATCGAAAAGATGCCTGCTAAAGAAATCAAATACGACACTCAGGCAAGAGAAAAGTTGTTGAAGGGCGTTGACATCCTGGCCAACGCGGTCAAAATCACCCTCGGTCCGAGAGGGCGCAACGTGGTGCTGGAAAAATCCTGGGGATCGCCCACTATCACCAAGGACGGCGTAACGGTGGCAAAGGAAATCGAACTGGAGGACAAGTTCGAGAACATGGGCGCTCAGATGGTCAAGGAAGTGGCGAGCAAGACCTCGGACGTCGCCGGCGACGGGACCACTACCGCCACGATCCTCGCCCAGTCCATCTTCCGCGAAGGCGCAAAGCTGGTGACAGCGGGGCACAACCCGATGGCCCTCAAACGCGGAATCGAAAAATCGGTTTCGGCCGTCGTCGATGAGCTGAAAAAGCTCAGCAAACCCATCAAGGACCAGAAAGAGATTGCCCAGGTCGGTAAGATAAGCGCCAACAACGACGCTGCGATAGGCGATATTATTGCCGAAGCCATGAACAAGGTGGGCAAGGAAGGCGTGATCACGGTCGAAGAAGCCAAGAGCATGGAAACCACCCTTGATATCGTGGAGGGCATGCAGTTCGACCGTGGATACATTTCTCCCTATTTTGTGACCGATCCCGAGCGGATGGAAGCGGTCCTCGAGGAACCCCTGATCCTGATCAACGAAAAGAAAATCAGCAATATGAAGGACCTGCTGCCCATTCTCGAACAGATCGCCAAGATGGGCCGTCCGCTTCTGATCGTATCTGAAGACGTGGAAGGCGAAGCCCTGGCGACCCTGGTTGTAAACAAGCTGCGGGGTACGCTGAAGGTGTGCGCGGTTAAAGCCCCCGGCTTCGGCGACAGGCGCAAGGCGATGCTCGAAGATGTCGCTGTCCTTACCGGCGGCCAGGTAGTCAGCGAAGACATCGGCGTTAAACTTGAAAACGTTGCAGTCAAAGACCTGGGGACCGCCAAGCGCGTCAATATCGACAAGGACAACACGACAATCGTTGACGGAGCGGGTTCGCGCGACGCTATCGAGGGCCGTGTGAAGCAAATTCGCGCCCAGATCGAGGAGACAACCTCCGACTACGACCGTGAAAAACTCCAGGAAAGGCTTGCAAAGCTGGTCGGAGGAGTCGCGGTAGTCAAGGTGGGCGCGGCCACCGAAACAGAGATGAAGGAGAAGAAAGCACGTGTCGAGGACGCTCTGAACGCGACCAGGGCAGCCGTTGAGGAAGGGATTGTCCCGGGTGGGGGCGTTGCCCTTCTGCGTTGCGTGCCTGCGCTCGACAAGTTGAACCTCGAGGGCGAGGAACTCTTTGGCCTCAACATAGTCAAGCGAGCCCTGGAGGAGCCGATCCGGCAGATCGCGAACAACGCCGGTTACGAAGGTTCGGTTGTTGTGGACCATGTAAAGAACGGTAGTGGAGCATACGGCTTCGATGCAGAAACCGAAGAATACCGCGACCTGGTCGAAGCGGGCGTAATGGACCCGACGAAGGTGGTCCGGTTCGCCCTCCAGAACGCGTCCAGCGTCGCATCGCTGCTGCTCACCACTGAAGCCGTTATTGCTGAAAAGCCCAAGAAGAAAGCTCCCCCTATGCCCGGCGGCGGAGGTATGGGAGGTATGGGCGGTATGGGCGGCATGGGCGGTATGGAAGATATGTATTGATGCCTGTGGCGCAGGATGGGTAATAATCCCCGCCCTGCACCGCCGCTGCGGGAGTTTGAAAAACCGGGGTGGATATCCTTCGCCCCGGTTTTTTTGCGCACGGCGGGCGGCATCGACCAGGAGGGGCGTTCACATCCTAAGCAATGATGTCCCCACCGCCGAGTTGAAGTATGGTGTTAGAAGGGCTTTCAGTTCCGGACAAGCGTTGGCGGAGACAAGCAGGCCTTGCGCCTGCAGTATCCGGTTGGCATCCCGGGGTCTCACAAGTCTGTTTCCCTTAATTTCAAAATACCGGACATCGCCGTAATGCGATTCAATATGCGTAAAAGGCCCTGGCCCTCTTCCCCTCTCTTGAGAAAGCACTTCCGTTGAAACAGCATGCGACAGTCCCTTCGCAGCAAGATGAAGCTCATATTTCAACGGCTTAAAATGGGGGACTTCCATATCTACCAAAAACCCCGACTCGTCGGCCCTATCCTGGGTTAGAACAGAAGCTATCCCGCCCATTTCATTTAACCTGAAGTTAAGCTTGCCTTCGGCGGAAGCCGACAAGAGGGAGATGGTCTCCAAAACGGATGTTTTACCGGCGCCGTTTGCGCCGATCATGACCATGAGCGGGCGCATTTCGAGGTCAATGTCATACAGGCGCCTGAAAACCTCTGATGTGGAGGCGGTTTATTTTATACATTTTAGGCGAGCTCCTCCTGGTCGTTTTCTGCCTAACCCGCTCTTTTTCCTGTCACAACTACCTTCGGAGTCCTTGAAAATAGCGTATGCTGTATCATTTGTAAGGACAAAGTAGGCAGGGGCGGCGTGGCATATGCGGCTTAAGTCATTATCTCGATCTTGCCGAACGGCCTCCTCAACCTTTCTTCTCAGCCGTATTTCCCCGTCATCTGGATTGACAGCCTTTCAGATTGTGCGGTAAAGAGCGATAGGCAGCCTAAAAGCTAGATTCTTCATCACGGGTCCAGGAAGAATACCGGTTTTGGAACCGATCGGATTTCGGAACCACTCGAACAAAAGGGGGAGTAGTGTGCGAAAATTGACCGTTGTTGCAGGACTGGTTCTTCTTGTGGCTTTCGCGCTCACGCCTCTGGCCTGTGAGCGCCGACACGATATCAGGATAGGCTTTAACATCCCGATGACCGGAGACATTCCCAAGGTCGGCGAATCTTCCAAATACGCCGCAGAAATCCGCATTGCGGAAATCAATGGGGCGGGCGGACTCAAGGTGGGTGACAAGACCTACAAGCTCCAGTTTATTTATGAAGACAACGAGTCCAAGGCGGAATCCGCAGTAGCCGCCGCGCTCAAGCTGATCATCCAGGACCGGGTGCTCGGAATCATCGGCCCGCAGGCGAGCAAGCAGGCGATACCTGCCGGGGAAGTCTGCAACGCAAACAAGACCCCCATGATATCGCCCTGGTCGACCAATCCCAATACGACCGAAAACAGGCCTTTCGTTTTCAGGGCATGTTTTCTTGATTCTTTCCAGGGACAGGTTATGGCGAAATTTGCAACCGAGGAATTCAAGGCCAAAAAAGCGGCTGTTCTCTTTGACATCTCGAGCGATTACCCCAAGGGCCTTGCCGAGTTCTTCAAACAATCTTTTGAGAAAATCAACGGACCAGGTTCGGTCGTTGCGTTCGAAACTTTCACTCACGGCGACAAGGACTTCAGCGCACAGTTGACCAAGATATCCAAGTCCGACGCCGATATTCTTTTTACTCCGCAGTACTATGATGAAGTTCCCCTCATCGTGAGACAGGCGCGGGAACTTGGGTGGAAGAAGCCTATAGTCGGAAGCGACAGTTGGGGTTCGGCCGAACTGATGAAACTTTGCGGCGACGCCTGCAAGGGGTCTTTCTTCAGCACTCATTATGCGGCTGCCGGCGCCAAAGGCGCTACCAGGGAATTCATTGACAAATACAACGCCAAATACGGCTATGTTCCCGATGACGTAGCGGCGCTTACCTGGGACGCCATAAACCTGATGTGCCTGGCTATCCAGAATACAGGCGGGCTTACCGGCAACATCGAAAAGGATCGTGGCGCCGTTAAGGATAAGATCACCGGGGTAAAGGATTTTGAGGGTATTACCGGCAAGATGAGCTTCACCCCGGGCGGAAATCCGACCAAGTGCGCAGTAATAGTCAAGATCGGCGACAAGGGCGACTTTGAATTTTATAAGTCCGTCTGTCCCTGAGAGCCTCCCCAAGCCTGCCCCGGACCCCGGATAAAGCCCACTTCCGGGGCAGGCTCTGATCCGGGGGACCAGATACGGGGGCGACTCGCCGTCGGAGGTTTTCAGTAATTTTTGTTGAATTTCCCTTTAAAGCACTCCGTTACAGCGTTATATGTGTGGGGCAGGCTTTCCGGCCTGCCTTTTCATAGACAGTGAGCGTGTTCATCCGGAAATGCGCTCCTGGCCCAAAGGGATTGAAGCCTGTCCCGGACCCGGTCCGGGGGGATTTTTTTGACGGAAGACGGATGGGGGAAAAGGGATCTGTTCTCCGTCCTCTGTCCTCCGGTCTCCGTTTCGAAGGAGATGGCTTGTTTTTCGAAACATTTTCCCAGAATGTGCTTAACGCCCTGCAGTGGGGAAGCTTCTACGCCCTGATCGCCCTGGGCTACACGATGGTCTACGGGGTACTGCTCCTGATCAATTTCGCTCACGGGGATATATTCATGGTGGGGGCATATGTCGGCTTTTTCATAGCCACTCTTTTGCTCGGCCAGTATGCCGGGTTTTCGCCCGGATTGCCCCCGGCCCTGATTTTCGGCCTGACCCTGATGATCAGCATGATAATTACATCGGGAGTTGGCATAGCTATCGAGCGGGTTGCCTATCGTCCCCTCCGGCGTAAGGGTGCATCGCGCCTGTATTTGGTCATTACGGCCCTGATGTGCGGGCTCATCCTTGAGAACGGCAATCTGGCCATTCTTGGGGCGAGCCGCCGCGGTTTTCCCCAGCTTCTTTCAGATACGACTTATAACTTCGGCGGGTTAACATTCACCAGCGTCAAAGTGATGGTGATCCTCACCACGGTTCTCGTTTTCATTCTGCTCGAGACAATCGTTCGTAAAACCAGGATCGGAATGGCTATGCGGGCCATTTCCTACGACAGGATGGCCGTGCCGTTGATGGGCATTCCGCTGGATACGGTCATTGTTTTCACCTTTGTCCTGGGGTCTTCGATGGCGGCCGTGGCAGGAGTGCTTTTCGCCACCGCCTACCCGGTCCTCGACCCCTATATGGGAGCCCTTATAGGCTGGAAGGCTTTCATTGCGGCTGTGCTGGGCGGGATCGGGGAAATACGCGGCGCCATTGCGGGAGGATTTCTTCTAGGGTTCGTTGAGATTTTCGCCGCAGCTCTCTTTCCATCGACTCTGCGTGATCTTATTGCTTTCAGCATCCTGCTGGTGTTCCTTAGCGTAAAGCCCACGGGGATTTTCGGCGTGGCAAGGGCCACAAAGATTTAGGTTGTTATGCGCAATTACACCTCCGTTCTATCTTACACATTAATTTGCGCTCTGGCGGTCGCCGCTTCGCAACTCGGCGTTTTGAACGCTTATATACAGCTCGTTCTGATGTATGTCGGGATAAATATAATCCTGTCAACTTCGCTCAATATCGTGAACGGCTACATGGGCGAATTCTCGGTGGGACACGCCGGATTCATGGCGGTCGGAGCCTACGTCACCTCGATTCTAAACGTCATGCTGTTCACCAGCAGCTCGATTTTCGGACCGCCCCTGCTTTCACCTTCCAGCGCAATTTATCTTTTTCCGGTTACCCTTATTGCCGGAGGGGTCGCGGCGGCTCTTGCCGGCCTGCTCGTCGCGGTGCCCTCTTTCAAGACGAGGGGCGACTACCTTGCCATTATAACCCTGGCCGTTAACTATATCGTGAAAAGTTCGATCGAGAACATCCAGCCGATCGGCGGGGCGCGCGGCTTTATGGGCATGAGCAACGTGATCGGTTCGATGCAGCAGGTCGTCAATCTCCCCTGGATCATGATTTGGGTTTTCATATGCATCGGCGTGACGGTTTGGATAATCCATCGGCTCGTGAATTCGACCTATGGCAAAGCCATTGTCGCGATCCGGGACGACGAAATTGCTGCCGAGATAATGAGCATAAATACCCGGCGAATTAAGATGGTTGCTTTCATGCTCTCCTCGGGGTTGGCGGGAATAGCGGGAGGACTCTTCGCGCACGTGCTTGGATACATAAACCCCGGGACCTTCACGATTATGAAATCCACCGAGGCGCTGGTTATGGTCTATCTCGGCGGAATGGGATCGTTGAGCGGATCGGTGATCAGCGCGATTGTCTTTACGCTTGCGCTTGAGGCCTTCCGGCCGCTTCAGCTCGTAAAATGGGTCGTGGTGCCGTTTTTACTCATCCTTCTGATGTTTTTCCGGCCCGAAGGGATCATGGGACAGCGCGAACTTCCCGACATTTTCCCCACGCTGCGCAGGTGGTTTGCGCCAAAAGAGGAGTGGGCGTAAGATGGCCCTTCTGGAAATGAAGAGCGTAACGCACTTTTTTGGCGGTCTGAGGGCGGTATGTGATCTTAACCTGACCCTCCAGGGCGGTGAACTGATGGGCCTGATAGGCCCTAACGGAGCCGGCAAGACGACCGTTTTCAACCTGGTGAGCGGCTTTTACCGTCCATCGGAAGGTCAAATCCGCTTTCTGGATCACGATATAAGCGGCCTGCGGCCGCATCAGGTTACGGCCCTGGGAATCGCGCGAACCTTCCAGAGTATCCGCCTCTGGAACAGCCTGAGCGTTTTCGAAAACCTTTGCACCTCTCAGCATCATCAGCTCGGTTACGGGTTTTTGCGCTCTGTGCTGCGAACCCCGGGGTTCGTAAGAAGCGAGCGGCGGGTCAAAAAGACGGCTGAGGAACTGATGGACTTGCTGGGGATTCGGCATTGCGCGTTCGAATTGCCGAAAAACCTCCCCTACGGGCTTCAGCGGCGCGTGGAAATAGGCCGCGCCCTGTCGCTTCGCCCCAGGCTTCTTATGCTCGATGAACCTGCCGCCGGGATGAACCCGGGTGAAGTCGGCCATCTCATAGAAATGATCCGCTGGATTCGAGACGAATTCAAGTTGACTATCTGGTTGATAGAACACCACATGCGGGTGGTGATGAGCATCTGCGAGAACATGAAAGTGCTCGATTTCGGCGAAACGATCGCCGAGGGCCAACCCGATGAAATCAGGCAGAACCCCCGCGTCATACAGGCATACCTGGGAGGAGAAGAACCGGCCCATGCTCGAGGTATCTGATCTTCACGTAAAATACGGAAATGTCGAGGCGCTGCACGGAATATCCTTTCGTGTCGACGCGGGCGAGATAGTCGCGCTGCTTGGCGCCAACGGCGCCGGCAAGTCCACCACTCTTATGAGTATCATGCGTCTTCCGCCCCCGGAAGGACCCCGGGTGAGCAAGGGTGAAATAAAATTCAACGGGACCAGCCTTCTTCCGGTCTCCGCGCATACCCTTGTCTCCAGGTACGGAATCGGCCTTGTGCCGGAAGGCAGGCATATTTTCGGAAACCTGACTGTCTTCGAAAACCTGAAGCTCGCAACCTTTGCAAGAAAAGACCGCGAGCAGATTCAAAGGGACTTCGAACGTGTTTTTGCCCTGTTCCCGCGTCTGGCCGACCGCAAATCTCAAAGAGGGGACCTGCTGAGCGGCGGCGAGCAGCAGATGCTTGCAGTCGGGCGCGCCTTTATGAGCGGTGTCGGATTCGTCCTGCTCGATGAGCCTTCGATGGGCCTGTCGCCCGTTCTGATGGCGGAACTTTTCCGCGTTTTAAAAGAACTCAACGAAAGCGGCACCACGCTTCTCGTCGTTGAACAGAACGCGCGAATCGCTCTGAAGTTCGCCCATCGAGCTTATGTGCTGGAAGCCGGCAAAGTAGTGCTGGAAGGCCAATCACTGGCGCTGTCCCAAAATCCCGAGATTCGGAAGGCATATCTGGGGTAGATATCAAATGTTGAAAATTCTCATTTGCGACGGACTCGATGAAAGCGGTCTAAAGATCCTGCGCTCGGCCCGGGGGGTTGAGGCGGACATGCCCGAGGGGCTTGGTGCGGCTGAAATCAAGGCTGTTCTGCCCGGATACGACGCCATGATAGTGCGTAGCCGCACCAGGGTTACCGCCGATCTGATCGAAAGCGCCCCGCGGCTCAAAGTGGTCTGCAGGGCAGGCACCGGTGTGGACAATATAGATGTAGAGGCGGCCAGCGCCCGCGGGATTCTGGTCATGAACACGCCGGGGGCAAACGCCATGGCCGCCGCCGAGCATACGCTGGCATTGATGCTCGCACTTGCGCGCCACGTACCGCAGGCGACCGACTCCATGCGGCAGGGGCTGTGGGAAAAGAAAAAATTCCTCGGCACTGAGCTTTATCACCAGACCCTGGGCATAGTGGGCCTCGGAAAGGTAGGCTCGATTGTCGCCGACCGCGCCCTTGCAATGAAAATGAGGGTGCTTGTCTATGATCCGCATATCGTGCCCGAGATGGCGGCGGTCTTGGGCGCCGAGTATGTCTCGCTCGATGATCTGCTCGCCGGATCGAATTTCATTACCCTGCACACGCCGCTCACAGACCAGACCCGTTGGATACTAAACCGCGAGACCCTGGCAAAGACCAGGCCCGGCGTGCGCATTGTCAACTGCGCCCGCGGCGGGCTGATAGATGAGGAAGCCCTCCGTGAGTTTCTTTCCAAAGGGCATGTAGCCGGGGCCGCACTCGATGTTTTCGAAAAAGAGCCTCCCGCCGGGAGCCCTCTGCTCCATATGCACAACGTCATTTTCACCCCTCACCTGGGGGCCTCCAGCCTTCAGGCGCAGGAAAACGTCTCTCTGGCAATCGCCTCGCAGATTCTGGACTACCTCCAGCGCGGGCTGATTCGAAACGCTATCAACTTCCCGTCGATCAGCATGAAGGACTTTGAGAGACTGAGGCCGTACCTGCACCTGGCCGAGAAGCTCGGAAACCTTCAGGGCCAGCTTTGCAGGGCGGTGCTGAAGCTTGAGATCACCTATGCGGGCTCGGACCTCCAGGAGGTCGCCATTCAGCCCCTTACGCAAACCGTGATCAAGGGGCTGCTCGACCCGATCATGGCCGAAAAGGTGAACCTGATAAACGCGCCCCTCCTTCTCAAACAGCGCCAGATCGAGCTTACCGCGTCCACCACCACTCAGTCCAGGGGCTATACCGGGGAGATTACCGTAAAGGTAAAGGGGTGCGCAGAAGAGGAATATTCCGCCTCGGGAGCGGTTTTTCCCGGACAGCAGGTCCGGCTGGTTCGGCTAAACGATTACATGCTCGAAGCAGAACTGGAAGGAATCAACCTCATCATCCAGAACCTGGACAAACCGGGGACCATCGGCCACATCGGCACCACCCTCGGCAATTTCAACGTCAATATCGCCGACATGCACCTCGCCCGCAGCCGTGAAGGGGACAGGGCTATCGCAATAGTGCGGCTCGACAACGAAGCCCCCACCGAAGCGCTGGAAATCCTGCGAGCGCACCCAAGCATTATCTTCGTGCAGCAGGTGAAACTGTAGGCGCCGGGGGCCGGGTCTACACCAGAGGCGGTAAAATTGGGGGGTGCGCGGAGGCGTGAGCGGTTGCTCGCAGGTTAACCGTGTCGGTGTGCGGACATGGGTCAGGAGGACACTCAATGCCATATGATGCACTTGAACTTTTTGAGCGCGACAAAGGAAGCCGGAAAACTGTCCGAGCCAAATGCCCCGAAGGGGCTGCATAATGTAGCCCGGGGTAAGCGGAGCGTCACCCTGGGAAGGGTGGACAAAATCAAACCCATTCTTACCCTCAAAGGGTTACATAAAAATAAGGATTCCCCGGCGAATGCCTCAATCTTTGGCGCAGGTCCACATTCATGTAATCTTTTCTAAGATAACCGAGGTCCGGGAATATATTTCCGATCAAATGAATCACCACAAGAAAATGTCATTTCAGGAGGAGTAGCGCCTTTTTTTGCGGAAACATAGTCTTGATTTTGATGAGGCCCATGTTTGGGATTAGCTGGACAGTCGTGATTATGGTAGGTTTTATGTAACCCCTTCAGGGTAAAAAACGGGTTTGGTTTTGGCGGACTGATCCCGGGGTGGCGCTTCGCTTACCCTGGGCTGGATTATGCAGCCCCTTCGGGGCAGGAGAACCCAGACCCTAAGTACTCATTTACCGGGTGACCTTATAGAATACGTCATCTATAAATCGTTTGAATCGGGTTTTCGGATGCAAAAATATTTCGGGCCGCAAGGAATTCTAGCCTCAAAAGTTCAAGGTTTCGAGTACCGCCGGGGCCAGCTTGAAATGGCTCAGGCCGTCCTCGAATGTTTTCGCTCCCGGATCCCGCTCATGGCGGAGGCCGGGACCGGTACCGGCAAAACGTGGGCATATCTGGTTCCGGCCATACTCAGCGGCAAAAAAGTGGTCGTATCGACCGGCACAAAGACCCTCCAGGACCAAATCCTCGATCACGATATTCCCTTTCTCAAGAAAAACATCGATCCGAAACTGAAGGCCGTCTGCCTCAAGGGACGCAGAAATTACCTGTGCCGGCGCCGGTTCCGGGAGTTCTGCTATCAGCCCACGCTCTGGAACAGGGAGGAGGCGAAGCTTTTCCGCCGGCTCCAGAAGTGGGGGGCAACATCGAATACGGGCGACCGCTCCGAAATCGATTGGCTGCCCGACAACTTCCGGACATGGAACGACGTCTGTTCAAGCTCAGAGTATTGCCTCGGACAGCAGTGCACGGAATTTTCCCGGTGCCATCTGACGCGGCTGAGAAACGAGGCGGCTCGAGCCAACATAGTGCTGGTGAATCACCATTTGTTCTTCGCCGATCTTTCGCTGCGCCGCCGGGGTCTTGGCGAGGTTGTTCCGGAATACGAAGCCGTTGTGTTCGACGAAGCCCACCGGTTGGAGGATGTGGTCGGCGAGTTTTTTGGAATCCACTTCAGCAGCTTCGCCATAGCGCAGCTCGCCCAGGATATCTTGAAGGAATGCCGCCGCGACCCGAAGAAGCTTGATTTAAAGGCAATTAAAACAGTCGGGCAGCAGCTCGAGGTTTTGAGCCGCCTCTTTTACCACAACCTGTCGCGGGCCGGAAAAGCGACAGGGCGTTTCCGCTTCGAGCCGGCAAAGGCGGGCGAAGATTTCGCCGGCACGTGCCGGCAGATTGCTCACGCCCTCGATGAGCTTCCCGCCATGGTCGAACCTTTTGCCGAAAGAGCCGAAAACCTTGCCTGCAACGGCCGCCGTGCCGGCGAGCTTTCGGCCGCGCTCAAGCTGCTTATCGAACAGGAGGACCAGTCCCTCGTATACTGGCATGAGCTTACGCAACAGGGGGCCTTCCTGAATGCAACGCCCATAGAGATCGGGCCGGTTTTGAGCGAATTTCTCTTCCCGGCTACTCCCGCTGTGGTGATGACATCGGCCACCCTGTCCGTGGCGGGGGCTTTTGAGTTTGTGCGAAGCTCGCTCGGGGTGCCCGGGGGGAGCCGTGAACTTTTGATGCGCTCTCCCTTTGAGTTTGAGCGGCAGGCCATAATTTATATACCCTCGCGCTTCCCGGCGCCCAATGATGGGGCGTTTTGCGCCCAGATGGGCGCACAGGCCGCACAAATCATCGAAAAGACCCGCGGGCGGACCCTCTTTCTTTTTACCAGCTACAGAAACATGCATGAAGTTCACAAACTCCTGGAAGCAAAGATTTCGTTCCCCCTCCTCCTCCAGGGGCAAAAAACCAAGCGCGCGCTTCTCCAGGAGTTCAAGGACAGGGTCGATTCAGTCCTGCTGGCTACCAGTTCCTTCTGGCAGGGAATCGATGTGCCGGGGGAGGCGCTGAGCTGCGTGATCATCGACAAATTGCCCTTTGAGGTTCCTGACGACCCGGTAATCGCAGCCAGGCTGGACCGCATCAACCGCAACGGCGGCAACGCCTTTTATGAATACCAGGTGCCCAGGGCCGCAATCCAGTTGAAGCAGGGAATAGGACGGCTGATTCGCTCCTCGAAGGACAGGGGGGTAATAGCCATTTTCGACATCCGGATGCTCGCCAAAAGCTACGGACCGGTCTTCGTTAAAAGCCTCCCGCCCTGCCGGATGGTTCATTCTCTCGATGAAATCGAAACATTTCTGAAAAGTTCTTGACATCCAACCATAAGAAAAAGGAGGGTCCATGCGGACAATACTTCTGGCGGTGGATGGAACACAGAGAGGACTCGAGACGGTGTCGATCCTGGGGCGGCTGCTCAAAAACCAGGAAGATATGAAAATAGTTCTCTTTCATTGCGTCCAGCAAATTGCCACCCTTCTTCCGGAGGACATCTGCATGGATATCGAGCAGAGCTGCAAGCTGCCTTTCGAAGATCAGCAAA
Source organism: uncultured delta proteobacterium (assembly GCA_963805125.1). Taxonomy (GTDB): domain Bacteria; phylum Desulfobacterota; class Syntrophobacteria; order Syntrophobacterales; family Syntrophobacteraceae; genus SbD1. The sequence continues at coordinate 78,719 of CAWDTD010000012.1, forward strand.
GGATGGGGCAGGCCGTTCTCGATGCCTCTTTGAGCAGGCTGACCGATGAAGGTTTTCCTGAATCCAACGTTGAGCTTCGGATGAAACTCGATAGCGTGGACCCGGCCCTGGACATAATCCATCGGGCGGATGTCGAACAAATCCGCACAATAGCCGTCGGCAGGCGCGGGAGGAGCCAGGTCGAGGCGCTGCTGCTCGGGAGCATCTCCGCAAAGGTGGCCCAGTATGCACGCGACAATATAGTATGGGTAATCGATACCCCTGTAAACGATTCCATGAAAGTACTGGTCGCAATGGAAGGGGTGCCCGAGGTCCGCAGGCTGTCCTACTACACGGCCGAGCTGTTTGGTCCATGCCCCGGGTTGAGCTATACCTTCCTGCACATTATGCCTCCAATCCCGCCCGCGTTCTGGGATGACGGCCACATTCTCGGCCTCGCCGAGCAGAAAAACAGGCTGAGCCGAATCGAAAAATGGAGGGCCGAATGGACCGACTCGGTAGGCCGGTACATGTCGGAAGGACGCGATCTGCTGCTGGAGCGCGGAGTTGAAGAGCAGAGTGTGGAGAGCCTGATACTGCGGACAAGGGAAGGCATTGCGCGGGACCTTCTCAACGAAATCGACGCGCACAGGTTCCAGGTCGTGGTCATGGGCAGGAAAAGCTTCCGCGAACAAAAGCCCTTTCTCATGGGAAGCCATGCCTCAAAGGTACTGCAAAACACCAGGGGGGTCATTTTGTGCCTGGTGAGTTAGGGGCGGCGGCGAGGCGCCGCAGGCCGAGACGGCCAAGCCGCAAACGCCGTTGGTCCCGGTATATGCCGGGGGCGGCGGCGGGGAACATAGAAGCGCCGCTTGGCTGTAACCATCTGGCCGCTGATGACCATGCAACTGTCTAAAGGATTGTCTTTCCCGTCTCGGTATAATTTGGTCATTCTGCTTACCGGCTTTAGCCGCAAGCTTCGCGCGAAAAAATTCTAACCGCCGCGCCTCTCCATGCCCGGACCATGACCCGTGACAAAGTTTCAAATGGTTGTTGACATTGCAACGCGACTAAAGCTACACTATAGCCGTATTGTAGCTGAGATCGCCACTCCTCGAGCTAAGCCTGAGTCCTGAACATATCGCAACCTTTCCATCTCCAGTTGAACTCGATTGAACAGTCATTCCGGCTGAAATTCCTGTTTGACAAATTAACCTCCGGGCGGGTTGGGCCGGCTTCAGGCCGGCCGTGAAGCATGCGGCTTGACCGCGCGCATGCTGTTTTCCCCCGATACAGGGGAACCGGCGCCCATTGGCAGTGGGCGGCATCGCGCATGAGATTCGACTGCACCGCCCCGGGGAAGGAGAAATAAGGCCCATGAAGGCGTTTTGCACTCTCAGGAGAATGCTGGCACGAAATCTCGAGTACAACCCTGAAAAGACTGCCCTGATAGAGGGCGACAGGCAGTACAGCTTCAGGGATTTTTCGAAGCGGACCTACGGCATTGGTAACGCGTTGCTCGACCTTGGTTTGAAAAAAGGCGAACGGGTTGCCGTTTTGAGTCGCAACAGCATTGAGAGCGCAGAGTCCTACTTCAGCATACCCAATTGCGGGCTGGTCCTCGTTGTGCTCAATTTCAGACTGGCCGCCGCTGAACTGCTGGCGATTCTGGCCGATGCGCGGGCTTCGGCCTTCATGGTGAACGAGGAGTTCCTTGGGACCATAGAAGGAATCAAATCCAGCCTGGACTTTGTAAGGCACTATATCTTAATCGGCGGGAAGGCGAAGACCCCCGAAGGCTGGCTGCATTATGAAACACTGGCCGGACAATCTTCCTGCCGTGAACCGGTCGTCGACGTCGGCGAAGACGACCTGGCCGCCCTGATGTATACGAGCGGCACCACCGGCCTTCCCAAAGGCTGTATGGCTACCCACCGCAATTTCTATCACATCGGGAGAAGCCTCACTCTTGAGATGAAAATGGACGGGGACGACGTGGGGATCATCGCCTGCCCCCTTTTTCATGCCACCGGGGAGGTCGTCCTGATGAACGATATGTACAGCGGCGCAACCTCTGTCGTTATGCCGCAGTGGGAACCGGAGCAGTTCATGCGGTGTGTGGAGAAGTACAAAGTCACAACCGGCATGCTTGCCACCCCCATGCTGCTCTTCCTTGCCGACCATCCGAAGGCCGGTGATTACGACCTTTCCAGCATGAAGAAGATCTTCTTCGCAGGAGCGCCTGTTACTCCGGTAATTTTCCAGAAAGCCATCGAGCGGTTCGGCAACGTCTTCGTACACCTCTTCGGCACCACCGAAACCGTCGGCCAGGCCACCATCCTGCGGCTCGAAGATGTCGCCGAAGCGCTGGCGCGGGGCAGGACGGATATTCTTGGTTCGTGCGGCAGGTCCTTTACGGACATGGAGAGCGTTGTCGTCGATGAAAACGACAACCCCGTGCCCCCGGGCGCCGTGGGGGAGATAAAGGTGCGGGGCCTGGGCACCGTTCTTGGCTACTGGAACAAGCAGGAGGAAACGGGAAAGGACTTCAGAAACGGGTGGTACTACCCGCTGGACCTGTGCAGGCTCGACGAGCGCGGGTTCATCTACGTGGTCGATAGAAAAAAGGACATGATCATAACGGGCGGAGAAAACGTCTATCCGGCCGAGGTGGAAAGCGCCCTGTACAGGCACCCGGCCGTGCGCCAGGCTGCGGTGATTGGAACGAGCGACGAGAAATGGGGAGAGGCCGTAACCGCCGTCATAGTGAAGAAAGAAAACGCGGTTGTGACTGAAGAGCAGATCAGGTCTTTCTGCAAAAAAGAGATCGCGGGCTACAAAGTGCCCAAGAAGGTTTTCTTCGTTGAGTCCCTGCCCATGAGCGCAAGCGGCAAGCTCCTGAAATTCAGGCTCAGGGAGCAGTTCTCATGAGTCTTTCAAATTCAATTCTCAATTCCTTAATTCGCTTCAAAAGGAGAAAATCATATGAAGCTCAGGCAACTTGTCGTATCCATTGAGAATTCTCCAGGCCGCCTTTACCAGGTTACAGCCGCCCTGGGTGATGCGGGAATAAACCTCAGGGCGCTGAACCTGGTGGACACCGGCGCATTCGGCCAGCTCAGGCTGCTGGTGTCCGACATCGCAAAGGCAAGGCGGATTCTCATGGAATTGCAATTGCCCGCCTTCGTCAACGAAGTCGTTGCCGCGCTGATCCCTGACGTTCCCCGAAGCCTGGCCAATGTTTTGAAACCGCTGAACGAGGCCGGCGTGTATGCCGCCAGCATGTACGCCTTCATCGGGTTTGCAAAAGACAAGGCGGTCATGATCTTCGTGTTCAGCGACAACGACAGGGCCATAGAAGTGCTCAAGGCAAACGGTGTGACCATTCTGGACTCTGAAGCCTTTGGAATACTTGAAAGCGACGGTAGACAGGAAAGGGAAAGTCTATGACGAAAGAAAATCCTGACTTTATCGCCAAGAGGTTTGCGGTGGTCGGCGCCGGCCCGGTGGGCTGCATAGTGGCGGCTTTTCTTTCAAAGGGCGGCTGCGAGGTCTCTATCTGCGATGTCATCCCCGAGATGGTCGACCCTGCGGGGACCACCGGTATTTCAATCGAGGGCGCCGAGCAGCTTCACCAGAAAGTGGCCCATACGTGCCATGGTGTTGACGAACTGGCCCGGTACGATCCGGATGTCATTTTCATCACAGTCAAAGCAAACGTGCTGCCGCTGATCGTTTCAGCGATCGAGGAGTTCCACAGGGAAGGCACGTATGTCATCAGTTGGCAGAACGGGATAGATACCGAACTCGAGATTGCAAAGGTGCTCGGGAAAAAGCCTGTCATAAGGGGCGTGGTAAACTGGGGGTGCGGCATGAAGGGCCCATGCAGGGTCGTCATGGCGTTCCACCACCCGCCGCACTACGTCCAGGAGCTTGCCCCGGAATCCGCCGCCGCCGCCGTTGAGATGGCAAGGATATTGACTGAGTGCGGACTCCCCACTTTGCACACCGATAAAATCACCTCCATGGTGTGGCGAAAGTCGGTGATGAACGCCGCCATGAACCCTGTGTGCGCTGTTACCGGCCTCACCATGGCGCAGGCCACGAGCGATCCGATCATCTTCGGGATCGTTGACGCCCTGGTGAAAGAGTGCATCAAGGTGGCGCGCGCCAACGACATCATTCTTGGCTTCGATTACTATCCGCACGCTATCGAGTACCTGAAAACCGCGGGCAATCACAAGCCTTCCATGCTGATGGACATCGAGGCCAGGCGTCGCACCGAAATCGATTTCATAAACGGCAAGTTCGTCGAATACGGAAAGCAGGCCGGGCTGGAAACTCCCTACAATGCCACTCTTCAATCGCTGGTAAAGGGCCTGGAATCAGCCATGGAGTCCGGCAGGAGATGAATTCGTCCTACGTTGGCGTTGATGTCGGCGCTTCCCGAACGAAGGTGGCCGTCCTCGACGGGGACAGGAACCTGCTCGGATACGCCGTGAAAAAATCCGGCGTCGATTTCTCGGCAACCGCTTTGGTCTGCCTGAGAGAATCGCTCGACATGGCCGGGCGCCGGGAGGCTGACATTGCATACGTGGTCTCAACCGGCTACGGCAGATCGAACGTCGCTTGCGCCAGGGAGACGAAAACCGAGATCGGGTGCCACGCCAGAGGCTGCTACCTCTATTTCCCCAAGGCCATTACGGTTATCGATATCGGAGGCCAGGACAACAAAATTATCAGACTGGACTCGGAGGGACGCCGTGCCGGCTTCAAGATGAACCGGAAATGCGCGGCGGGCACAGGGGCTTTTCTCGAAGAGATGGCCTCACGCCTCGACATTGCCCTGGACGACATGGACGCCCTGGCGAGGCAATCAACCGATATGGTTAGGCTGGGCAGCTTCTGTACCGTCTTCTCGGCTACGGAGGTGCTGGAAAATATTCGAAACGGGAAAAAGATCGCCGACATTGTCAAAGGGGTTTTCTTTTCGGTGATCCAAAGAATTCTGGAAATGGATTCGCTCTCTGAAAATGTGGTCATGACCGGGGGCGTTGTGGCTAACAATCCATACATCGTCACCATGACCGAAGAGCAGATCGGACGAAAGATCCTCGTTGCAGAACACCCGCAGTTGACGGGCGCAATCGGGGCGGCAATTTATGCGATCGAGGCAACCGGTAAACCGGTTTTTAGCTGTTAGTTGTTTGTTTTGAGTCAACTGGAAACCCAAAACTCTAAGGAGATCGTCGTGAGACGGCTGAAGACCGCTGGAGATATCGGCAAATTCATGGCCGGCTACTACTACGAACTCGATGAGGCATCCAAATCGGCAAAGCGGAAAATCGCCTGGTGCTCCAGCGTAGGGCCTGCTGAAATTCTCAGGAGCATGGGATTTCTCATCTATTTTCCGGAGACCCACTCCGTCATGCTGGGCACGAGCAGGATGGCCGCCGACCTTATTCCCTCAGCCAATGCCATCGGGTACTCACCTGACATTTGCTCCTATCTGACAGCCGATATCGGGGCCTGCATCCAGGGGGTGACCCCCCTGACAAAAGCCTTTCCCGGAATCGAGCGGATTCCCCGGGCGGATGTGCTGGTCTTCAACACCAATCAGTGCCGCGACGTTCAGGACTGGTTTTCCTGGCATGCCAAAAGGCTCCGTGCGCCTCTGCTGGGCATAGAAACCCATCGAAACGTCGGCAGGGTCACTGCGGCGCATGTATCATCGATTGCCGCTCAAATGGAAAATCTAGTCGAACAGCTTGAACCGATCGCGGGGCGCAGACTCGATATGGACGAGCTGAAGAATACGGTGGCCCTCGCCCGCCAGTGCTCGGACCTCTGGGAGAAATGCCTCGCGGCCGCTGCGGCGACCCCTTCTCCCCTTAGCTTCTTCGACTCCGTGACCCTTATGGGCCCCGCCGTTGTGGGCAGAGGACTCCAGGCCGCAATCGATGTGTATCGGCTGCTCCTCGAGGAATTAAATGAGCGTATCGAGCACGGCACAGGGGCAATAGAGGCCGATGAAAGGCATCGCATCTACTGGGAGGGAATGCCGGTCTGGGGACGCCTGAGCATGCACTCGAAGCTGTTTGCCGGCCTGGGCGCCGCTGTGATCGCTTCCACCTACTGCAGCAGTTGGATTTTCAACGCTCTGGACCCGGCGGAGCCCTTCGAGAGCATGGCAAGGGCCTACACGGAGCTGTTTATCGTTCGGTCGGACCAATACAAGGAAGAATACATCAGGGAGAAGCTCGACTTCTTCAAGTGCGACGGCATCATCTATCATGATGCAAAAACATGCCCCAACAATTCAAACTGCCGCTACGGGATGCCTCAGCGTCTGCAGCTCCAGACCGGTGTCCCCGCCTTGATAATAAACGGCGATCTCAACGATCTTAGACTTATTTCGGATGAACAGACCAAAACAAATGTTGAGGCGTTCATCGAGCAGCTTGAAGAGGCAAAAGCATAGGTCAATTCGCTTCAGAAGAGGTTGATTATGGCTCACTGGATGAACCTGGGACAGAATTTTAAGGTCAACGCGAAGAGATATCCGGATGCTTTGGCCCTTAAGGACCTAAACAGAAGCTTTACCTATCGGCAGACAAACGAGCGAGCAAACCGGCTCGCCGACAGCCTGCTTTCCCTGGGGCTCAAGAAGGGTGACAAGGTTGCCGTACTGCTTGAAAACTGTATCGAAATCGTGGAACTTTATCTTGCGACGGCCAAGACGGGACTGATTATCGTACCCATAAACTTCCGTTTGGTAGGCCGGGAGATCGAATATATCGTCAACAATTCGGACTCGGTTGCAATCTTTGTACACGAACAGTTTACGGGGACCGTTGATCAGATCAGGACCGAATTGGGCAACATCGCGCCGGAGCGCTACTTTGTCGTCGGCGGCCCCGCCGACGGCTACAGGGAATATGAAACTTTCATTCGCGAAGGATCGTCGCAGGAGCCGGCCTGCGAGGTGAAGCCCTCGGATACATGGATTCTCATCTACACATCGGGCACTACCGGCAGACCAAAGGGAGTGCTCAGGTCGCATGAATCCCACATTGCCTTCTATATTATCAACGCGGTAGATTTCGGTTTTACCGGAGATGACTTTTGCCTGAACGTAATGCCCCTTTGCCACATCAACTCCACCTACTTCACATTCACTTTTCTCTACATCGGCGCCTCGGCCTACATTCATCCCGCCCTCTCTTTCAAAGGCGAAGAAGTGCTGGAGATAATCGAGCGGGAAAAGATCACTTTCATTTCGCTGATCCCGACCCACTACAACCTCATCCTGAATGTTTCCGCGAAAGGACGCGGCCGTGACGTCAGTTCGATCCGCAAGCTGCTCTGCTCCTCGGCCCCCGTTAGACAGAAAATGAAGATGGACATAATGGAGTTCTTTCCGGGCGTGCAGCTCTACGAGGCATACGGCTCGACGGAGGCAGGCATCGTCACCGTGCTCAAGCCCGAGGAGCAGTTGAGGAAGCTCGGATCGATCGGCTGCGAAAGCCTTGGCACGGATCTGGTCAGAATTCTCGATCAAAACGGCCGCGAGGTGCCCGCCGGCGGGATAGGGGAGATATTTTCCCGCGGCCCGATGCTGTTCGACGGATACTACAAGCTCCCCGAGAAGACCGCCCTATCTTTTCGGGGCGAGTACTTTTCCGCCGGGGACATGGGCAGAAAAGATAAAGACGGATTTTTCCACATCGTCGATCGCCGGGATAACTTGATAATAACGGGCGGAGAAAATGTCTATCCCAGTGAAGTGGAAGAGGTGATAGGGTGTCTCGAAGGCGTGTTTGACTGTGCCTGCATCGGGCTGCCCGATGAAAAATGGGGAGAAAAAGTCGTTGCCGTGGTAGTGTCCCGGCCGGGCCTTGCCGAGGATCGGGTCGGCGAGGTCATAAAGGAGCGGTGCAAGGCCAGCCTGGCGAGGTTCAAACGCCCCAAAAAGATCATATTCGTCAAACAGGAAGAAATGCCAAGGACCCCGACCGGGAAGATCCTGCATAGAAAACTGCGCGAGATGTTCGGGAGTTAAATGACAGGCTGGACGAATCGAAAAGAATCAACCATCTGCAGGGCATGAACTTATCCTGTAGTGCGCCGTGGTTTTTCCAGTTAAATTCCCCGGATCGACAGATTGGATAAACCATGACAGTAACTCGTGTCCCCATGGGACACCATGGAAGAGCAGGTGGGGTGCTATGAAAAAAATAAGGGTAACAGTCAGTTGCGAGCTTGAAATCCCGGATGATTGGAATATGCGTTCCCCCATTGAGGATGAGCCGGAGCACCTGATGATAGAGGGGAAATTCTACGAACCGGGGTTGATGTGGCTGGAATACAAGGGCAAAGATGCTGAAGGGTACGATTCATGGGAGGGGGCTGACGACACTATAGAGGACCTGATCCAGGATCAAGTTCGCGTCGGGAGTTATTCGATAGAAAAGATAAAGAAATTCTCGCTGGAAGGATAAAAACTCGCATGTGCAAAACGGGGAGACGCTGTCAATTGCCGGAAAGCAGCGCCACGGGAAAGCGGGAGAAGATCCGCTTGAGAGGCAAAGTCCTTGGTTCTGGGGCAGGCGGCACTTCCAGGACCTGCCCCGTGAAAACATTTGTCCATGACATGGATGCTCCCGGAGGAATCTCAAGCAGGCTTTCTCCCCAAACCCGCTCTCCGAGAGGAGCGCCGGTAGCAGCCATCTTCGCCGTGAGCCTGGGAACGGCGACAAGCGCCCATTGGTCCCCGTTGCTCCACGAAAAAGCCACCACATTGTTGCTTCTTGCCCCGGAACCGGACAAGGCAATGTATTCGCCCTCCAGGAAAAGAGCGAGATGCTGTCTTCGAAAATCGAGCGCCTTATACCAAGTTGCTACCTAAACGGTAAAATGAACTACTTGAGTGACTTTGCCCATCCCTTCCCCCTACGTTTGGGTTCAGGGACAGCCTGCTATATTACCTATCGCAATGCAACTTGGTATCAGGTTTCCGTCGATCACGTAGAAGTAGAGGCTCTCCGGCTCCACTCCCTCGAAAATACCATGGAAGTAGCCAACGGACGTCGCAGGACTGACGACAGAGGACGGAACTCGTCTTTCCGTCTTCCGACTTGCGGCTTCTGATCTCCGTTCCAAAGACAACCGCCGCTCGCGAGTCGAAACGATCTGCACATCGACCGTATCCGCGGCGGGCGCCCATACCAGGAAGTCGCACCGCGAGCCTTCCTCGAGCGTGGCCCCGAGTTTGACGGATGCGTTCACAACTGGTCCTCACACGCGGCCCGGCCAGGATCGGCGCTGCATCGGCCAGGTTGTTCATCTCTTATGGGACCTATGAGCGCTGCGGGGACCCCGGAGATTGAGTCCAGCTCTATAATTCGATCGACCGGCTGCCGGGATTGTCGCACAGAATCATCAGGGAGAGGTAATCCCTGACGTTTCGGGTCACGAGAAAATGGCTGCGTACAAATTCTCTTGCTATTCTGCCCATGTGGCGTCCCACCTCCGGATGATGGAGCAAGTACCGGATTCGAAGGGCGCAGCCTTCGGCAGAGTGGACAAGAAACCCGGTGTGAAAGTCCTGGAGTTGGAGCACGATACCTCCCGCTGCTCCACCGATCACGGGCTTCCCCTTCCACATGGCTTCGGTTGCCGTCAATCCAAAGCCCTCGCGGACGGATTTCTGCACGATTATGTCCGCCGCCCGCTGAAGGGCGTTGATTTCATGGTGACTTTCCGGGTGCAGAAGCAGAATCTGAATATCGGGATCCCCCTGGGCTGCCTCCTGGACCTCCGCGAAAATGCGTGGGCCTTCCGGATCGTCGGTTGCCTGGCCCCCGACCAGCACGAGCTTGCATGGCGTGTGGGCACGCACCATGTGAAATGCCTGAATTACCCCCAGCGGATCCTTGAAGGAATCAAATCGCGAAACCTGCAAGATGACCGGTTTGTCCCTCTCGATCCCCAACCGCTCCATCACCGCAGAGATTTCCTCCTCGGAGAGTTCGCGGTTCTTTTCACTCAGGGGATCAATCGACGGGTAGACAAGATACTGGGGATGCGGCAGGTTCTGAGAAAAATTGGGCATGGAGAAGATGGAAGCATCATATTCTTTTACAGCTTCCCGCAAAAATCTCCAGACCTTCCGATCGGGTTTTGAAGCATCTATGTGGCACCGCCAGATCCACCTCCTGGCCTGGGAGCGCATATGTTGAATCAAATAGGCTGGCTGTGGATCGTTGACCACTGCAAAATCGGCCTCAAATTCGAACCTGCCTGCATTTAGGCGATTGACCTCCAGGTAATGATGAAGCATCGCTTCGGTAATATTCACTTTAAAGCCCTGCAAGGCGTTATGCATCGCCTTTGTGACCTCGAAGAATCTCTGGTCCCCTTCGATCACTTCCCAACGCGCATCAATTCCCAATTCATTCCACAAGGGCATGACCTGTGAGAGCAGTTCGGCCACTCCGCCCCCGACGCGGGTCGAGTTGACATGCACCAGGCGCTGCCGCCCCAGCCTCTCTGCCATGTGACGCAACTGATCGATGACTATCTGACCTACGATCGGCTCAAGCTTTTTCAGGCGTGTTGTCATCAGGCTTCTCTATATATATTGGTTTACCAGTTCCAGGATGGTGTTTCGGACTTCCTCGATGGTGTAGAACCATACGTCGATGCCCTGGATGGCTGAGACCAGCTCCGGCAAATCGTAGGAGTCCTTGATCCAATTGGAAAAGTCGTCCAGTTTCATCGACCTCAATCGCCAGCGTGCGTCCATAAAATGGTAATAAATTGAATTCCTAACCACTTGCGTAATCCCGGAGCAAAACTCGGAAAGCGTCCGGGCAAAAATCTGCGAGCGCAGTACGATCATCGAGGCGTCACAGAAATAGAACTCGAAGCCGGGTCTGGCCCACGGCACGGAGGGCAGGTCCCACAAATACTCTTCCAGAAGGTCCAGCAGAGTATCGCGAATCTGCTCCATATTTTCAAAACCGAAGGGATCGATAACGCTGAGCTTCTCTGCCAGTCTACCATCCTGCAGGGCTTTTGCGGCCCAGACGGCGAAATCGTTTGTATACTCTACGTCAGGGCGAGTGATGGACATCCGGGATTGCCACAGATGGTAGGACAGGACGGTTTCGTCAACCTCCCGCAGGGTCTGCAACAGATCCCGAAGGTTGGCCGCTCTCTTGCCGATGGGCATTGGCATGACCACACATTCACTGAACAGGAAAGCATTTGGGGCGGGCTGATCAGCACTGACCATAATGATTATTGCCTCCGGAGACTGCATTAGCGGCCTGAACGTTTTCGCTGCGAAGCAAACGGCTTGGGCCTCTGCCAAACCCGCTTGCAGGAAAAACACGCTCATAGCCAAAATATAAGAGTGAAAAGACGGAACTCAAGGCGCCAAAGGAAGGGAAGGAACTTTGCGTCCGACCTGGATCGGTTGAATGGAGCGCCTTCAAAAAAATTTAAGTTTCCTGGCCGGATTGTCGATTCATAAATCAAAGGAATTTTGAACTGCGGAATGGCCCTTTGGATGGACTGACAAGGAAGTTTAAACACATCACATCAAGGAGGATTAGTCATGGCACTTGTAGTCAACACCAACATGAACGCACTGATGATTGAGAACATCCTGGCGAACACCAGTAGCTCTGTATCAGAATCGCTCCAAAAGCTCTCGTCAGGCCTTAGAATCAACTCCGCCAAAGATGACCCGGCGGGCTTCGCAGTGGCCAACGCTTTCAAGGCGAGCATCGCCGCGATGAAGGTCGCCTCTCAGAACGCCAGTGAAGCGCAGTCGATGCTTCAGACGGCCGACGGCGCCTACACCCAGATCAACGACATCCTGGTGCAGATGAAATCCCTGGCCACCGAGGCGGCCTCGGGTCAGACCAGCGACAACCTTTTGACAGGTGAATTCACGCACCTCCAGCAGGAAATCACCCAGATCGCCAATTCTACGCAGTATGGGTCAACAACGCTCATTAACGGCACAGCCGGCATAGTCACTTTCCAGATCGGCGCAACAAACAGTACAGACAACCAATTTGGGATATCCTTCTCCGGCGCAACTGCCGCCTGCCTGGCAGTGGACTCGGGAACAGTCCAGATCAACAGCCAGACAGCCGCCCAGGCAGCCATGGGCGCCATCGACGCCGCCCTTACCTCGATCAACTCCTACATGGGTGATGTCGGCGCCCTCCAGAACCAGCTCCAGTACACGATTAACAACCTGACCACAAGCATCCAGAACTACACGTCCTCAAAATCCACCATCCAGGACGTGGATATGGCCGCTGAAGTCAGCAATTTGACCAAGAACCAGATTCTGCAGCAGTCGGCAATGGCAATGCTGGCGCAGGCCAACGCACAGCCGCAGGCGATTCTTAAGCTGCTCCAGTAATTCAGCGAGACCCATTCCTCGGTTCCATAGGCGGCCCGTTTGGGCCGCCTTTTTTTACGTGCATCGTGAATTGGGGCCTTCCGGGTGAGACCGCCCGTCATTTCCCCGGCAGCCCTCAGGGCAGGTTGGACAAATCCAGTTTGCGCCCGTTAACAGTGAGAACGCCCTTCTTGTAGGTTGCGCTCGATTTGAATGAGCTGTCCTCCGAAGTAATATATTTTGCCGCCAAAAGCCCCATGACAAGCCCATTGGCGCTCGCCTTCGCCGATTCAGGATCGACTGTCGAGCCTGCACGGAACGCATTTTCGGCGATAAAGAAAAAAAGCGCCTCAGAGACCGAAAGTTCGGCGCTTGCGTCGATACTGCCGAGAATGGCCAGGATGTTTCCCGCCAGATCTTTTCCGGGGGCAAAGCCCAGTTTGGCCCTGCCGCTCATGTCTCCTTTGTCCGTCCTGATTCTTAACTGCTTTATTTCGAACTCCGGAGACTTTGCGACTAGATCGACCATGATCCTCGTAAATAGCGCATCTATTTCATCGTTGGCGGCCTCGGTCTTCTCGGCAGCTTTTTTTTGAAGTTCCGGGACAAGCTTCTCAAAGCGGGAAAGGACTTCCGCGTCCAGTTTCCGCATCTCGAACTCCATGGCGAACGGCCCCAGTCCCAGGCCGTTTGCGTTGAGCTTGTCAAAACTGATTCCAAAGGAGCCGTTGATCGTCTCGCCGGACACCCCGGACTCAGCCTTAAGTCCGAACGAGGTCAGATTGAAGGAGACATTTTCTTTCTCGGTACCCTCGATACTGCCGATCGAAACGGCAGCCGATCCGACCGGTATCCCCTTTATACCCGGATGGGACTTGAAATCGCCCTGAATATCCTTTATCCGCAGCAGGTTGTCCTTCTCCGTCATCTGCAAAAATGGGGAGTCAAAGGAGCCGGTAACCTCCACAATCTGCGGGTCGAATTTGGATTTGCCGGTTAAGCCGCCCCATTCCAGTTTGGATTCTGCGCCTTTGTCGTCTGAAAGCGTTTTTCGAAAGGAGGGGACATCCAAATAGGACTCTCCACTGCCGTCATGAAAAATGACCACCAGGAGCTCGGAAGATTCAAGCTCCGGTATGTTTTCCAGCACCTTTTTCAAATCGCCGGCAGAATCGTCCGGTGCCAGCCGCATTCGGATTACCGCCAGCACTGGTCGCAGGCGCCATTTCAGATGGGGATTTTTCGAAAAGACAAAAGGCCCATGATAGATGGAGCTGATGAGGCTGAATTTGATCGAGTCCCCGCCCTCGGGAAGGACCAGGATAAATGTGGTCAAAACCCTGGAGCTGAAAAGGCCGCGTTCGTAGCTCTTGATCGATGCCTCCAGGTAGTTCGTCCGGTTGATTTGCGAGATTAACTGATCGTATTGTTTGCGAGCCTGCCCTCCTGCCCAGTAGCTGGCGGCACCATATGCCACGGCCAGCGCCACACATGCGAACAAAAAAATTGTCAGGGCTTTTTTCATGAGTTTCCTTTCCTGTTGGGAATGTCAATCAATAGCCGAAATCAGTGCGTAAGGGAATCAAAATGATTGCTCGGCCGGGGGGATGCAGAGCCGCTGGCCAGGGTCGGTCCTCACCCCTCCCCCCCCCGGATCGGCCTCCGGGGCAGGCTCTGATGCGACGCCTCCTGCGACCGCCCCGTCTCGCGTTGGGAACCGGTGGGGACCGTTGGGAACCGGGCTGTCGGCAATGAGCGGTCGGCCTTCCGCGCTCCGCGAGGTACATCGATTAAGGGAGACCCGCGAAAGGCACTTCGTTTCTTGAAGTGCCTCGATGCGCGCGGAGCGGCTTGTTCCTCGTGGCCCACTTCACTTTCTTGAAGCATAGGCCCGGTCGCAGGACATTCAACCGCACCACGCGCTGCACGGGCATCCTCGCATGGCTGCGCCGAGAGGCCGCACACCGCCGGATCAGCGTGGTATTTTTTTGGAGCTAAAAAAGGGACACTTTTGGGTTGTTAATAAGTCTATCTTACGACAAGGGCCTTCTATGAGTTGCCCAAAGATCAGGCGCCTGCATCGAAACTGGATGAAATCTCAAAACCGTGTATAATTTTCTATGCCTTCAGTACTCTTGGAGACAGCGCTCTTTTTTGACGAAATGGCGCTCAGGCTTGCGGAAATCGTAAGACAACCACATGAAAGGACAAGAAGAATGCCCGGAAAGGTGGACCGGATAAACGCAGAGGCCAGTCGAAATCGGGAGCGGCAGGAGAAAACCTACAGGGAGAAGGCGCTTAAGCTGTTTCCCTGGATTTGCGCAAGATGCGGGCGCGAGTTCTCAGGAAAACGGCTGCGAGAGCTAACGGTGCATCACAAGGACCAAAACCATGACAACAATCCTCCTGACGGCAGCAACTGGGAACTATTGTGCCTCTTCTGCCATGACAACGAGCACTCGCGGGATCTGAACTCTGAATACTATGACGAAGTGTTGCCGGGAGAAAGCTCCAATACCGCAACGACCTTCAAGCCGTTTGCAGGTCTCGAAGCCCTGCTGAAGAAAAACAAGTGACTCGATCGGCAGCCCGAGATTCCGTTTGAGAACCGACTAGTGTCTAATGGACGCCCCTTTCCGGGCATTCTTTTAAATCCGATCCAATCTAATCAAATTTTACCCCCAGCGGACCGCTGTCATGTGCCCCGGCCGAACCCGGCGCGGAAGCTGGGCTGCTGAAGGGCGCAACCCGCCTCCACTAGCTCTGCAACTCGTGGGGCGTTGTTTCTATATACCTTTCGTGGGGCAGTGCGGTCGCGGAAGGCTCTATTATTATGCTGGCCTTGTATATGTTCTCCAGGTTCGCAATTTCGGCCCGCTTGCGGTTCAAAAGATAGCCGGCGGCATCGGGGGGCAGCACTGCTTTCAAAACCGCAGGTCTTTTCTGCACGAGGGTTGTCCAGATTCTGCGGAAATAGTCAAGCGCGGTTGCCTCCGTTGACTGCACAAGGCCGCTTCCGAGGCAGACCGGGCATTCTCTGTAAGAGCCTCGCAGTATGTTGAGTCCAAGGTGCTGACGCGACAACTCAAGGAGGCCGAACTTGGAGATTCGCCCTACGGTTATTTTCGCCTTGTCTTTTTTGATCTCCTCTTTGAGCGTGCGCTCGACTTCGCGCGCATGCCTCTGTTCCCGCATGTCAATGAAATCGATCACCACAAGCCCGCCAAGATCGCGAAGCCTCAACTGACGGGGTATTTCGACCGCCGCTTCGAGGTTGACCTTGCAGGCCATTTCTTCGACGGCGCCTTCAGCGCTGGTGCGGCCTGAGTTCACATCGATCGACACAAGCGCCTCGGTGGGATCGAAAAGCAGGTAGCCCCCGGACTTAAGAGGCACCTTTTTGCGGAATATCTGGGCGATCTGCTCTTCCAGATAGTATTTGGAGAAAATCGGCCCTTCTTCCTTATAAAGTTTGACTACCTTTTGATTTCTTGGATTTATGATCCCCAAAAATTCTTTCACCCTCCGGTAAACCTCCCTGTCATCGACAAGGATGCTTTTGACCCCGGTGGGGAAATAGTCGCGGATGACCCGAATCGCAAGGTCCTGCTCCTTGTAGATGAGCGCAGGGGAGGGCGACTCCTGGACTCTTTTTTTTAATTCCCCCCAGATTTTCATGAGATGGACCAGGTCTTTCATGACTTCACGCTTGGTGCGGTTTTCGGCGGCGGTCCTCAGGATCACCCCGAACTCCTCCGGAACTTTGAGGCTCCTGGCAAGCTCTTTCATCCGCTCCCGCTTGTCCCCGTTTTCGATCTTTCGGGAAACCCCGCGCTGGTCCTGGCCTGGCATCAGCACTATATCCCGCCCGGCCAGCGACACATAGCTGGTCAGAAGCGCTCCCTTGGTGCCCAGTTCCTCCTTGACCACCTGAACCAGTACTTCCTGCCCCGAGTGGATCACGTTCTGGATTCTGGCATCGTCCTCGACGTCTGAGTCGTAGTATTCGGGATGAATTTCAGGGAAAGGAAGAAACCCGTTGCGCTCGACCCCGTAATTTACGAAGGCGGCCTGAAGGCTGGACTGAATGTGGGTTATTACACCCTTGTAGATGTTTCCAACAATCTTGCCGCGTGTCGCCGTTTCTAAGAAAAAGTGTTCGAGAGTGTGCCCCTCTACCACCGCGATCCGGAACTCTTCCGGATGGATCGCGTTAATGATCATGGTTTGATATGACATTTCGCTGCCTTGCCGTTTCTGTTGCCCGACGTCCTGGATTCGAGATGCTGTTTTGCCTGGTAGACGAATGTTCGCAGCGCTATCTCCCGGTTGGGCTGAATTGCCCCATCATAGGGCGCATCGATGTAGGGCATACGCATTTTGTTTAGAAGCGGCTTGAGGACTGCCGTACACACTGCGCTGGGCATGCAGGTGAAGGGAAATACGTTTACAACACCGTTGTATCCTTCGTGCAACTGCTCGATCGCCGCCCCGATGCTCAAAGCCGATTCGGTCCCAATATCAAAGCTGTAGAGTCGATTCCGATCCAGCCGCTTTTCAAGTACCGCTATATTGTGTTCTTTATGGATGTCGAGATATTTGAGCGCCCGCCTGTAAACCTGGCGCTGCCGCCCCAATTGATAATATTTTTCGATTTGTGACGAAATCAAATCGTTCAGAATGCCCCTTAGCGAAGCAAAATCCAGCTTCAGCAGGGCCAGCTTCATGTGGCGCTTCTGTTCCCTGGCCATATCGTAGGTGACGTAGTTTATCCACTCGCCGACCGAAGCTACCACGACCTCGGCCCCTAACCGCTCCAGGCCCCTTACTATGTGCTGATTGGAGTCCGGATGCGTGCGGACGTAAATCTCCCCTATGATCCCGATCAGCGGGCGCTTTGGCTGCCGGGTATCGATAAATGTTCTGGCTGTGGAGGCTATATCCTCGACAATATGAAAAAGCCTTTTGAATTCGAGCGATACTCCGTTTTGTTCAACCTCCGCAACCGTCGCCCCAAGCGCTTTTTCCATAAAGCAATCCGTCAAACCGGGGCGAATCTCGTATGGCCGCACGCGCCATACGATGCGGTCAAGTATATCCGATATAATTATAGCCACGTAACTCAGTTTTCTGAATATGCCAGAAACCTGCGCAGGCATGATCTGCGCCGTCGAATAGGAGTTTCTGGTCGAAACATAGGTAATCGGCACGTCCCGAAACTCCTCGAACCTGTCCAAAACGAGGCGCTGCATCTTGTTGTACATGCCGAAACGGCACGGACCGTCAGCCTCGGGCATAAAATATACGTAGTTATCCGGCGAAAATGCAGCCCCGAGTCTTTCTTTTTCCCCACGCAGAAAATAGAGGATGTCGCCCAGCGTCACCTGGCAAGGGAAGCACTCCTTTCCGGACGTAAATTCCTTTCCGATGGCCAGACCCTTATATGTTTCCATGACCAGGGCGTTTACTCCCACGGCGCGGAAACAGGCGGCCAGCAGCCGGGATGCAAAGGGGGCCATTTCCGGAATGAGCAGGGTCTTGCCGGTTACGTCAAACTGTTTGACCTTGTCGTGGAAGCGTCCAAAATGCTGCTTTCCGGAAACTGTCATTTATCTGCATCCTCGAGGAGACCTTGGATTTGATCTCAACTGGTAGTTTCCCTTCAACCGGTAGATCAGCCCGAAAGCCCTCCTCGAATCGAAGCCCGTTGAAAATGATCGGGACTGGCTTTTGCCGTTCCAAGCAGAAACCACAGCCAGTCAGCAGTTTCGCCAAAACAACTTCATAAACCGACTCCAACAAACCTGGCCCCAGTTCCGTATGCACCCTGTATCCACAGTCCACCCCCCGGGCGATTTCCTAGGTTTCCATATGCACTTTGTTTCTTTGCGTCTTTGCGCGGAAAATCCCCCAGACCGGCAGGTCCTACCTTTCTTCCTTCGCCATTGAGCTCCTTCGCGCCCTCGGGTGAGAAATTCGCCGCCCCCTGGATGGCCATCTCGCAGATTCCCATCCTATTTCTTATATGTTTGCGTCCTCGCGTGAACCCATACCTATCCTGCCTCCTCAAGGGAGTCCGGCTCATCCGGGTCCAGTTTTCTGGCCAGCCGTTTTTCCTGAAGGTTCTTTACCACGTTGCGATAGGCCTCCACACGGGTTAGCAAGCCGGCTACAGCGCTGTGTTCGTCGAGTTCGAGGATAAGGGAGGGTTTTCCCTTGAACAGGTGACGGTAAAAATGTTCGATGAAGGAGTCCGCCCCGCAACTGAAATTCGTAAGATGTACGCCATACCAGTTTGGGGTGCGAACTATCCTTTTGGCCGTCCTGATGATTCTGGCCCCCTGTCCCCAGAACATGCGCTTGAAATCTCTCATGTCTTCGGAATCCGAACTCACCAGGTCCATCGGAAGAGCCTTTATGCCGAGCTTTGCGAGTTGCTTTCCAAGCTGGAGATTCAGCCGATCGTCATACAGGTTGTATGGGCGCCCGGTAACGACCCAGACTGGCTCCGCCGGGTCGATGCGCTCGATTATTTCATTGCCGACCTCAGCGAGCCGTCGGCGAAATTCCATCTGTCTTGCCAACGCCTTGAAGATTGCCCTGTCCAGCTCGGACCTGCGCGGCCTGAAAGCGGCCGGAAAGGCTTTCTCGAAGACATAGACCAGATTTGCCGGGTCCTCCTTCAAATGGAGCGAAGGCCCGATGATTCTCCTGTCCGGAATGTTCAGCGCAGACCTGCTCATGTACTGAGAACTCTGAACCAGCGGACAGAAATATCCGATTTCATCCTTCTGCGGGACAGGCGCGTTTACGACACTGGGCAGGAACAGGTATTCGGCCCGGTCCATAAGGTAGCGGACATGACCATGGAAAACCTTCACCGGAAAGCAAACCTCGGAGACCACATTTTCCACCCCCATAAAAGCCAGCTTGTTGGTGGTCTTAGGGCTTAGCAGCACCGGGAACCCAAGCTCGGAAAAAAGGTGCGCCCAGAAAACGCCCCACTCGAGCGAGTGCAGCGCAAGGGGTATGCCGATCACCGGCTTTGGCTGACGCCTCGCTTCGGCTTCGGTAAGCAGGTTCCCCGCCTCCATGAGGGCCTGCTCGAAAAGACCCTGCCTGACCTGAAAATAGTCGATCTCACGGCCTCCTTCGGCCCGGGCCTCAAAACGGCCGCAATCGCCTCCCCACACGCTCTTTCGTTCCCCAAAATTATAGACCTTGAGCTTGCACTCATTATGGCACTTCTTGTCCGCGTGGCAGATGCTCTCGGTAAAATTCACCTCCATGGAAGCAAGCTGGTCGAGATCGCGCCTCCGGTATTCCACTCCCTGTTTCTTGAAAAGCTCCATTACCGAAAGGGCCGCACCGAACGCCCCCATCACCTCGCGATGCTTTGGGACCAGCACCTCGCGCTTGAGCACCTTCTCGAACGCAGCAACGATTCCCTTGTTCAGCGAGGGCCCGCCAAGGAACATGATCCGCTTCCCAATGTATCTGTTCTCCACTACCCGGTTCAGGTAATTGTGGACGATTGCATAGCAAAGTCCTGCTATCAGATCCTCCCGCTCCCCTCCCTTCTGCAAATAGCTCACCAGGTCGGATTCCATGAATACCGTACACCTCTCCGCAAGATGGATCGGACTCTTCGAGCGAAGGGCTATTTCCTGGAATTCCCGCACAATATTGATCTTCATCTTGTTGGCAAGCTCGTGGAGGAAGCTGCCCGTGCCGGCCGCACACACCTTGTTCATATCGAAATCGAGGGGATGGGTGTTTTCTATCATGATGTATTTTGAGTCCTGCCCGCCGATTTCGAATATGGTGTCAACTTCAGGATCGATTTCCACCGCGCCCCGCGCGTGCGCCGTAATCTCGTCTATGATCAGGTCCGCGCTCAGAAAATCCCCGACAACGTTGCGGCCCGATCCGGTTGTGGCTATCGCCATGAGCTTGATCTTCTGCTCGACATTTTCCTGCAATGTGCGGAGAAGCCGCTGAGTAACCTCAATAGGTTTTCCCTGGGTGGGCACGTAGCACTTGTCCAAAATTTGGGCTTTCTCGCTCAATAACGCATACTTCGTAGTGGTCGAGCCTACATCGACCCCCAGGTACGCCTCCACCTGTTTTCCCTTTTTCCTTGCCCACGGCGCCAGTGAGTTCTCCGGATCAAAGCGGGTCAATGACAGCTCCAGGCGCTCTGCCCTCGGAAAGCTGTACACCGACTGAGAATCCGCCCGCAGAAGGGCCGACAGATCCACCTCATTTCGCCACATTTGCTTCTGGGCCTGAATCGCCACGCCAAGAGCCCCAATCGAAGTATGGTGCGCCGGGACCCTCAGAGATTGGAAATAATGCTTGAAAGCCTGGACCTGGAGTCGGTTGGAGGCCATGCCGCCGATGAAAATGATCGGATCCATCAGCTCCCGATTTGCGATTATGGTGCTCATATAATTGGCGACGTTGCCGAAATGCAGGCCCGCTATGATGTTGGGCAGGCTCTCGCCCTTGTTCTGAAGGTGGATCATGTCCGACTTTGTGAAAACCGTACAACGGCAGGCGACCGGGGCCGGGTAGGTGTTTTTCAGGCCCAGTTCGATAAAGTCGTCCAGGGTCTGCTGGAGCTTTTCCTGGTCCATCGAAAAATCCGGCCCGTAAATCGACTGAGCCAGCCTCTCGGCCTGCTGGTCAATGAAAGAACCGGTTCCCGACGCGCATGGGCCGTTCATGTTGAAAGACTCCAGCAGCCATTCGTCCCCGCTGTGCGCCAACTGGAAGACAGCCGCATCCTGGCCTCCCACCGTAATGATCGAGCGCACGCCCGGCACCACGTGGATGGCCCCCAGCACCTGAGCGATGGTTTCCACTTCGAATAGCGCATGGAGTTTTTCGGCGACCAACTCTCCATGAACTCCGGTAAAGCTTACTGATCTGAGCACCCCGGAGTCCTTGGCCCGTGTCCATCGTATGATATTCTCTAAAAGGTTGTGAGTTTCCTGGTAGATCATGCCAAAATGTCTCAGATATGGAGTTTCCGAGACGACTCTACGATTTTCGTCCAGAATGACGCAGTTGATGCTGACCGACCCGATGTCAACCCCAACATCATAATTCATTATCTTAATCCCTCGATTAATCTGCACTTTTTCACTAGACACGGATGCCCTGCGCCAAACTCCGCTTAATATAATAATTTCGTTCGACTTGTTCAATCATAAGATTGGGATGGAGATATTTGCAAGAAATATGTAGAAATACCAAAAAAGAATCGGCTTAAACATAACAGATGGATTCTTGCGTGATCTTTCCTCGAAAATCCTTGGTTTTCCTCTCAAACTTCATTTTTTCTCATTCATTTCAGCGAGACTCTTAGTAAGAAGCCGGACCAGTTCGCGAAGACCTTCCCTTTTCAGCGAAGACACCTGGAGGACGGGCAGTCCGAGATCACGGTAACCTTTATCGATTTTGTCCAGGTCCCGCCTGTTTTTTACCAGGTCAGTCTTGTTCAGAACGATTATTCGCGGTTTTTTCAGCAGGTCTTGCGAATAGCTCTCAAGCTCATGCTCGATCTGTTCGAACGGCTCGAGGGGGTTGTCCGAACGTACCTGCGACAGGTCGATCACATGAACCAGGAGCCTGGTCCTCTCGATGTGTTTCAAAAACCGGATTCCCAGCCCGGCGCCCTCGTGGGCGCCCTCGATGAGCCCCGGCACGTCCGCCATCACAAACGGGGGCGCATCGTCGTACTGTACGACGCCCAGATTGGGCGTAAGAGTGGTGAACGGGTAGTCCGCTATTTTGGGCCGCGCCGCAGAGACCGAAGAAACCAGAGTAGATTTTCCAGCATTTGGAAGCCCTACCAAACCTACGTCCGCAATGAGTTTCAGCTCGAGCTTCAGGTTGCGCTCCTCACCGGGCTGGCCCTCCTGGGCAAAACGAGGTGTCCGGTGAGTCGAACTGACGAAATGGGCGTTTCCCTTCCCGCCTCTTCCCCCTTTGGCCGCTATCCACCTCTGCCCTGTTTCTGTCAGGTCGGTGAGGATTTCGCCTGTAACCAGTTCCTTTAACACAGTACCAACCGGCACTTCCACAACGAGATCCTCCCCGCATCGTCCCTGCCTGTTCTGGCCGGCCCCGTTTTTCCCGGGTTCGGCCCTGAAAAGGTTTCGATACCGAAAGTCAAGCAGGCTGTGCTTTCGCTCTGTGGCCTCCAGGACGACGCTGCCCCCTTCGCCGCCCCCTCCCCCATCGGGCCCGCCTCGAGGCACATACTTCTCGCGCCTGAAACTCACGCAGCCATTGCCGCCTTTGCCAGCCACGACCGTTATTGTCACTTCATCTATGAATTTCAATATCTTACGAGAGGACTTCCACAGGATAGACGCTGATTTTCTGGCGCGTCTTGTCTTTATACTCGAAGGTGACCAAGCCGTCGGTAAGTGCGAAAAGCGTATAGTCCCTGCCCATTCCGACATTGTTTCCGGGATGAAATTGCGTGCCCAGTTGGCGAACTATGATGTTGCCGGCACGCACGAATTCACCACCGAATTTCTTTACGCCCCTGCGCTGGCCTGCACTGTCGCGGCCGTTTCGGGAACTTCCGCCCGCTTTTTTATGCGCCATAATATTCCTCCAAGATGGAGCGGGAAGCCGGAAGAAACCCCTTCGCTTGCTCCCTGCTTCTTGCTCCTCGCTTCCTCTATTTTATCCGATATTTTCCACGCGCACAG
Source organism: uncultured delta proteobacterium (assembly GCA_963805125.1). Taxonomy (GTDB): domain Bacteria; phylum Desulfobacterota; class Syntrophobacteria; order Syntrophobacterales; family Syntrophobacteraceae; genus SbD1. The sequence goes on from CAWDTD010000012.1 coordinate 101,852, forward strand.
CCGTGTAAGCCTGCCTGTGTCCCTGTTTTTTTCGGTAATCTTTGCGCCGTTTGTGTTTGAAGATCACGATCTTTGGCAAGCGCCCCTGCTCGACTATGGTGGCCTCAACCTTTACGCCTTCCACAAGAGGCCGCCCAACCCGCAACCGATCCCCGTCGGAGAAAAAGAGCACCTCATCGAGAGTGACGTTTTCCCCGACTTCGCCGGAAATCTTTTCCACCTTTACCACATGCCCGGGCCGGGCTTCGTATTGCCTCCCGCCGGACCTGAAAATGGCGTACATAGGTTCAAATCCTCCCGCGGATAAAAAAAGCGGCCCCCTCCTGGCCGCTCGCTCATAAAAGGCTGAACGCCCGTAGCTACATCGTGGCGTAGATTCCCTGCTTCAGAATCATTTCCTGGTACTCTTTGAGCCTTTCACATTTATCCAAACATTTGTTCTTGTCCTCGTTGGCTCGATCACAGTTGATGCACGGGCTTTTTACCATCACGGCGCCTCCTGTAGGGGGAAAAATTTAGAATTGCCTTTTATATTTCAATTGGAAGCGTCATGTCAAGTTATTTTTGAAAACATTGCACGTTCTTCGCGTGCGCCAGCCTCTATGTTGCCAGCACAGGCTCGCGCAACAGCAGACGAATGGCTTGTCCGGCGGTCGCCGCAAGCTGGGGATGCGTTTGGCAAAGAGCTTCAATCTGGCGAAGGTGGTCGGCGGTGCGCAATATAATCATTGCAAGGTCTCCTTCATCCATACCCGAAATTTCGCGAACCTGTTCCCAGGAAACGCCCTGCGCCCAATGGTAAAGGGTCACCACCGCCCAGAACGGAAGCGGCGGGGTCTCGAAGCCTTCAGCTTGCAGGCGCTCTCTGAGGGGCTGGAGGTTTTTCAACATCTGGAAAAAAGGTTTGGCGAGATCGGGATATTTCCAGACAAAAGAGGCCAGTTGCACGTCCCCCTGTCTGTCCCGGTCCGTCACAAAAGGGGCGATTAGGGCGGCCAGGAACTCGGGCTTGTTTTGCGGAAATACGTTTTTGCGGATTCCCTCGGAGATCAGCAGCGGCTGGTCGAGCCGGAGTTTGGACGCCCACATCCCGTCGAGGGTCAGCTTCCCGTCTTCATCCACATATCCTTCGGCCTGAAGCAGCCGGTAGTGTTTGATAAACGAGCGCCAGAGCTGCTCCTGGATCGAATCCACCTTCGCGAACAGATGAAAGTACCGCCTGAGAGCTGAAGAGAACCGGTGAGACGTCTCTTTCTGGCAGGGACCGAAAAGAGTGCATTTTTCGCATGGATAGGCCAGCAGTCTTTCGGCCGTTGCCGCCAGGTCTCTGGATGCAAGATCGTCGTCGGGGGCGCCTGCGGGTCCCTCCGGCTCGATCGGCCTGAACTCGCCATCGGCGGCGCGCGCGATCAGCGTCTCCCACTCCTGCCGCTCTTCCAGGTCGGGAAAAGAATCGAGCAAAAGACTCAACTCACGAACGCGCTGAAACGCCACCCTGTGAGTCCGGATGCGCCGGCGCCTCATCCGGATCGGGTAGGCCAGCCGGACGGCTTCAACGTTCCTGTATTCAAAGTCGGGCCAGGCCACGCAAATATAAGGAGTCCCTCTCTGACTGGTGAAGACGCGGCCGGGAACGAGCCGATCGACGAGTTTTCTGTATCTGGGCCTTCGCTTGAGCGACCTGCGCATTTTGCGCAACTGCTCCTGGGCGATCGAGTACCCGGGCCGAATTTCGGACAGCTTATCCAAAGACCCGCAGCCCATTTGCTCTTCATATCCCTTGAGCTCGGCCCGGACTGCTTCGAGCTTCTTGACCGACCGGGCGTCGCGGCTCAGGTTCTGAAAAGTAGCCAGAGACACCACGAACAGGTCGCGAATCTCCTCGGGGCTGTGAGACAGCAGCAGGTTCAAAACCATCGAGTAATTAACTCGAATCTGGCTCTGGATCGGGTCGGGAGCAGATTTCAACAGATCATTTATAAGCCGCGGGTCCTGGTGCTGTCCCGGAACTACGAGCACAAACCCGATTTCGTCCATCCCGCGGCGTCCTGCCCTGCCCGTCATCTGCAGCAGGTCGGTTGCCCTGAGTGCTACGAAATCCTTGCCGTTGAACCTGTCGCTTTGAAAAATAACCACTGTGCGAGCAGGGAAATTGACTCCAGCAGCGATTGTGGAGGTCGAGAAGATGGCATCCAGGTGTCCCGCCTGCATCATCTTCTCCAGGAAAAGCTTCCAGTGCGGAAGCTGCCCGCCGTGATGGGAACCCACCCGGCAGCTCTTCAGGATCGAAAGGTGCTGATGTGTCCTGAGAAAAGGATATACGTCGAGCAAATCCTTCAGGATGGGTGGGGGGGCTGTCTCCCAAAATTGGGGATTCTCCTGCCCGTTCGATCCGCGAGGCGCCAGGCAGAATTCGACCGCCCTGTCGCAGTCGGCCCTCGATTTAAGAAAAAATATGGCCGGGAGCAGGTTGGCGCTTCGAAGCACATCGAGGATTCTCGGGATCTCGGCCACTTCGCTCCGGGAAAGCGATCTGGGGTCGATTTTTTCAATTCTTGGCAACAAACCGCTGCGCGTTCCCAGCGGCGCAAGTTCTCCACCAGGGAAAAGGAAAAGCGGGAAAAGCGGGACAGGACGCTCGTATGCCGCCACCCATTCGCATTCCGAGCCGCGCATCCAGGTGAGCCATTTGCAGATTTCACGGCCATTCAGTATTGTAGCCGAAAGCAGCAGGAGCCGAACACGCGGAGGAAGATAAATGAGTACCTCCTCCCATACTACGCCCCTGTCGACATCGCCGAGGTAATGGGCCTCGTCCAGAACTACCAGGTCCATGTCGATGTCCTCTCCCCGGTCCATTATGTCGTACAACTGGTTGCGCAGGATTTCGGTGGTGCCGACGATTACAGGGGCATGCGGGTTTTCTTTCCTGTCTCCGGTGAGAATCCCGACGTTTTCCGGGCCGAAAATTTCGCTGAATTCCTGATACTTTGCGTTTGACAGAGCCTTGAGCGGCGATGCATACCAGCTTTTCCCGCCCCTGTGAAAAACCTTGTCAATTGCTTCAACTGCGATATAAGTTTTTCCGGCCCCGGTGGGGGCGGTGACGAGCACGTCTGATGCCTCAATTGCGCTCAGAGCTTCAATCTGGAATGGGTCCGGCACGAAAGGGACCGGCTCGGGGGTCCGTATTCGGTCCAGCACTGGCCGAAGGCTTCTGTAAATCTTAAAAGTGTAGGGACCGCCGGAGGGTTTAATCGACAATCGGCGTCCGTGCTGTCTGGAACGATCTCGCTTGCGGCCGGAATTGTTCATTTGCGGTAAGATTGCCAAAAACCACCTCTGATGTCAAAGATTCAAAAGCTCTCCGATGCGCTCATTTATCTATTTTAACAAGGAGTTTCATAATGAACGAGTCTTCACAAAAAAAGATAATCTCTCGCACCCGGGCGCAGACTGCGAGTGCCGCTATTCCTTACCACATAACGAGTCTGCGTGTCCCGTTTTTTGAAGTCGATATGGGTCAGGCGGTCTATCACGGCAATTATTATCACCTCTTCGAGTTGGGGCGTGAAGATTTGCTTAGAAAAACAGGCTTCCCTTACCGTGAATTCTTGAATCGGCAGCTTAATCTAACGATCATAGAATCCCGTTGTAAATACCGCAAAGCTCTAAGGTATGACGATCAAATCGAGATACATACCCGGATAACATCGCTGAGCAGGCGAAACCTTTCATTTTCTCAACTCATTTACAGACCGGCGGAGGCGCCGGCAAACCAACAAACGAAAAGCCCCGAATTTGAACTGTGCACGGAGTTCCAATTAAACATGATTTGCGTGCGGTTTACTGGCCAGCCGACCCTTTTGCCCGAAGATTTCAAGCTGGCCGTTGAAACAATGCTAAAAGGACTCTAGGCGGGGTGCCGGGGGAGCGCACCGCGATGGCATCACCACCCCGCTGCGCTCCCCCACCGTCCCCAGTGAGGAAATGATGAAAAATTCAAAAAAAAAGTCCATACGGGAAATAGTCTTGAAGCCGATAGGCATAATCCGAAGTCCGATCACCGATACGGACAACGCCCCCCGGCAGGGAAGCGAATCTGCGGTCAGAGGAAAACTGATTGTCGATGAGCAGTACAGGGACGCCTTGCTCGGCCTGGAAAAGGGTTGCAAGATCGTTATTCTCTACTGGATGCACCTCGCCGAACGCGATATCCTCCAGGTCCACCCCAGGCACGACCCTACACGCCCGCTGCGGGGCGTTTTCACCACACGGAGCCCCCAGCGGCCAAACCCGATTTCCCTCGATACCGTAGAAGTAACCGGGATCGAGGGCGCCGTTATCGACGTGGTCGGCCTTGACGCCGTTGACGGCACTCCCCTCCTGGATATCAAGTGCGTCGCATAACACGCAGGACGCAAGGCGGAAGACAGAAGGATGATGCGAGAAAAATTCAATTATAAAGGGGATGCCAGGCCGGTGTCCCCTTTGCATTTGTGCGCAGGACCCGCCTCGCGCATTTTTTCAAGTGACCGGAATCCGGAACGGAAACCAGCTAAACCTTGACAGGGCAATTTCATGCGTGGTATCGGTTTCTTTACTGCCGGACAAAATATATTTTCCCGTTAACTCCCCCCTTTTGTAAAATGGGGGGCGGGGGGATTTTACAACGGGCGTGGATGCCCGGTTGAGAGGCGCCGATGAAAAGACCGAAACAATCGAGTCCTTACGGGGAGAAACCTGGTCCGATGAGGGACCTCAATATCGAATCTGAGAGCCCTGATGACGATGATGATATAATTGACCTTGAGGACATCATCGAGATGCCGGACAAACCCATAGACGAAGATGAGGACCTGGACCTGGACGTTGAGATTTTTGATGTGGATTCGCACCTCGAACCTAAGGCTGAAAAAGCCGCACAACAGGCCGCGCAGCCAATGAAAGAACAACCTCAAATGCCCGGCTTCGGAAAGGAAGACCTGCTCAAATCATTCGGAGATGAACCGGAAGAGGATGACACGCTTTTTGAGATCGCCGAATCCAGGGGAGTTGGAAAAACCCACGAGGTGAGGGCCGAACGGCAAGTTTTCGATGATGAGGCGGGATCAGTTCTGGAAGAGTTGATGGATAAGCCTGCAACGCCCGGGACCGGGGACAGGGTTGTTGCGGCAACGAAAGCCGCCAAGAAAGCCCGGTCCGCTCAGCTCGAGCCTGGGGCTGCAATTTCCGATGAATCGTTAGCGTCCGCGCCATCGAAGGCGGCCGCTCCAATGAGTGCCCCCATCCCGCCCCCTGCCGACCTTTCACAAACGGCTGAAGAACTTGTAGGCCGAATCGAGTCCCGTTTGCAGGAACATATACGGGTCATGGTGGAATCAAGGTTGCCGGACCTGGTCAGGTCGATAATCAATGAGGAAGTGGAAAAGCTTAAAAAAGAGATCCCGTAGGCTAATGGGGGAATTTCGTTTTTGACGGGGGAATCAATTCTATGAGCGAAACCGCTCTGCCTAAGGGATATGAATTTGCCGAAGTCGAATCACACTGGTACAGGTATTGGGAAGTAAACGGTTTTTTCCGCGCCGGCGAGACTAGTCTCAAACCGCCTTACTCCATAGTCATCCCTCCTCCGAACGTTACCGGCCAGCTCCACATGGGGCATGCTCTCAATAACACTCTCCAGGACATACTTTGCCGGTACAAAAGGCTCAAAGGCTTCGATGTCCTGTGGGTGCCGGGGACGGACCACGCCGGAATTGCCACTCAGAATGTCGTCGAGAGGCAACTTGGGGCTGAAGGTCTTACGAGGCATGGGATTGGCCGGGAAGCCTTTCTTCAGCGCGTATGGGAATGGAAGGCAAGGTATGGCGGAATTATTATAAATCAGTTGAAGCGGCTCGGGGCCTCCTGCGACTGGTCCCGGGAGCGGTTTACCATGGACGAGGGCTTATCTGGGGCCGTACGCCAGGTTTTCGTATCGCTCTATAACGAGGGGCTGATCTATCGCGGCAAGCGCATGATCAACTGGTGTCCCCGCTGCATGACCGCGCTCGCCAATATCGAGGTGGAGGGCGAGGAACTGGGCGGCTCTCTCTACTACATTCGTTATCCCCTGGTAAGTGGAAAGGGGTCATTGGTTGTGGCCACTACCAGGCCCGAAACGATGCTGGGCGATACGGCTGTGGCTGTGAACCCGGAGGACCACCGATACAAGGCCCTTATCGGCCAAAAGGTGATCTTGCCGATAGTGGGCCGCCACATCCCCGTGATCGCAGATTCCTATGTTGAGCGAGAGTTCGGCACCGGGGCGCTCAAGGTTACTCCCGCCCACGATTTCAACGATTTCGCGCTGTCCACGAAACACAACCTCGAGCTGGTGCAGGTCATCGACGAACGTGGAATAATGACCGAACAGACTGGCCCTTACTCAGGGATGGACCGGTTTGCCTGCCGCAGGCAGATTTTAAAAGACCTTGAAAAAGGCGGCTGTCTTGTAAAGACCGAACCATACACTCACCGGGTTGGACACTGCTATCGCTGCCATAATGTGGTTGAGCCGATGCTCTCGCTTCAGTGGTTCGTTGCGACCAAACTTCTTGCCGAAGCCGCCATTGACGCGGTCAAACAGGGTAAAACCAAAATCATCCCGGCCAAATGGGAAAAAGATTACTTCAACTGGCTGGAAAACCTCGAGGACTGGTGCATAAGCCGCCAGATATGGTGGGGGCACCGCATCCCCGCATGGTATTGCCTCCAGTGCAATGACGTTATCGTCTCCATGGAGACCCCCCTGGAATGCCCGAACTGCCCCGGCTCTCCCCTCGAACAGGATTCGGACGTTCTCGATACATGGTTCAGCTCCGGCCTGTGGCCCTTTTCGACCCTGGGATGGCCGCACAGGACATTGGATCTGGAAAAATTCTACCCCACCTCCGTTTTGGTTACGGCATTCGACATTCTGTTCTTCTGGGTCGCCCGAATGATGATGATGGGACTCCAGTTCATGCGGGAAGTTCCATTTCGTGAAGTCTATGTACATGCCCTCGTTCGGGATGCCGAGGGACAGAAAATGAGCAAGTCCAGGGGAAACGTAATCGACCCCCTTCTCATGATGGACAAATACGGAACTGACGCTTTCCGGTTCGCCCTTGCGGCCTTCGCGGTCCAGGGGAGGGATGTCAAGCTTTCCGAGGAGCGCATCGAGGGCTACAAGCATTTCGTAAACAAGATATGGAACGCCGCCCGGCTTCTTCTGATAAACCTCGAAGACTTCAAGTGGCCTGTCCAGGTCCCGGAAAAAGTGGCCGGGCTTGCCCATCGCTGGATCCTCAGCCGCCTTCAAAGGGTTGCCGCAGAAACCGTCGAGTCTTTGGATAATTATTATTTCAATCAGTACGCTCAGGTCCTCTATCAGTTCGTGTGGCGCGAGTACTGCGACTGGTACCTGGAAATCATCAAGCCGGACCTCTACGGCGAGGATGCGGAGGCCGGCGCGCTGGCAAGGTCTGTTGCGGCCACCGTTCTTGAAAAAGTTCTGATCCTTCTGCACCCCGTAATGCCGTTCATAACCGAAGAAATCTGGCACAAACTGCCTCACACCTCCGGTTTGAGTATCATGAAAGCGGCCTTTCCGGAAGCTCGGGCCGAAAGGATCGACCCCGAAGCCGAAGAGCAGATGGAAACGTTTATGGCGGTTATTGTGGCAATCCGCAATATCCGCGGCGAGATGAACGTCTCCCCGGCGCTTAAAGTGGAGGTGGTGTGCCTCTGCGACCAGGGTGCGGAACTGGAGCTTCTGGAAAAGCACCAGGGCACCATCGCCGGCCTGGGCAAAGTCTCGAGGCTCACCGTCGCCCGGACCGGCGAGATAAAAAAGCCCAACTATGCGGCAGGGGCGGTGGTCGGGAACATCGAAGTTTTCGTGGTCCTCAAAGACATACTGGATTTCGAAAGCGAGTCCAACCGGCTCCAAAAGGAGCTTGCCAAGCTTGAGAAAGAGTTCGGACTGACCCACAGGAAGCTGTCAAACGATGATTTTCTCCAGAAAGCGCCTCATGAGGTAATCGACAAGGAACGCGAGAAGAACGCGCGGCTTGGCGAGAAGATCGAAAAATTGAACCGCAGACTCGAAATCATGAACGGATTGCGGGAAAGTCGCGCAGAATGAACAGTGAGCAGTGATACAGCGCCCCTGCCGCGCACTGACCCCATCGCCCCACGCGAAGCCGCCCCAGGGGGGCATTATTATATGTCTTATATATCCTATATGTCCTATGTCCTCTATTTTTCCAAGGTGTCCCATGTGCCCTGACTCTTCAATCTTCAATCTTCACTCTTCACTGCAATTGGATGAACTATTCCGGCTCGCCCTTCTCGAAGACATCGGGAGCGGGGATGCAACCACCCTCTCCGTTATCCCTCCCGGCCTGGATGCAAGCGCCGTTGTCTTTGGGCGCGAACCCTTCGTTCTGTCCGGCTCGAAACCATTCCGAAGAATTTTCGAACTTCTCGACCCTGAAATCAGGATAGAATGCCTGTTCCCTGATGGTGAACAGATTGGGCCAAATGTTGCCGTATTCAGGATAGAGGGAAGGGCGCGGACCATTTTGACCGGCGAGCGAACCGCCCTGAATTTTGCCCAGCGGTTGAGCGGCATTGCCACCCTGACGCGCAAAATGTCGGACGCCATAGCCGGGACCGGATGTCAGTTGCTCGATACACGAAAGACGACCCCCTTGTGGCGAAGCCTGGAAAAAGAGGCCGTGAGGCACGGAGGCGGCACAAATCACAGGTTCGGCCTGGCCGGCGGCATCCTGATAAAAGACAACCATATCGCGGCCGCGGGAGGCTTGAAGGAATCGGTCCTCCGCGCGCGTAAAAGCGCCCCCCATACCCTGCGCATCGAAGTCGAGGTGGAAAACATCGAGCAACTCGATGAGGCCATTGCCGCCGGGGCCGACATAGTGCTTCTCGACAATTTTACCCTCGACATGCTGAGGAAGGCCGCCGCGATCGGCAAAGGCCGCGTGTTGCTTGAAGCTTCCGGAGGCGTCACGTTCGAAACCGTGCGCGCCATAGCCGAAACCGGGGTCGACTTCGTGAGCTGCGGCGCCCTCACCCACTCGGCAAGGGCCATCGATTTGACGATGGAGTTTACCGCGCCGAGCCGCCGGGGCCTGGATTGATGCAGCCGGAAGCACCTCCGCCCCCCCGCGCGCCGGCGGGTGCTGCGCCCCGGTGCATAACCCCCGCAAACGCCCCCGCATCGCTAAACCGAAGTTGCCGGCTTGAAACCAAACCAACATCTTGAATTTACTGCAATTTGCCAGTTTATTGGTTTCCGTTTACTGGGTACACCCCCTAGAGCTCAAAGGCCCTTTTTTGAAGTGGGGTCGGTTCAGTCATTTTGTAAAATGCGAGGCTAGTTGAGTCGGGACCAGTTCGGCATTTGTTGCGACAAAGGGTCCCCAGTTCGGCCAAAAGCGTTTGAAAGCTTTGCACCCGCAAGCCGTCAGCAGTTAGTTTGAGGGCTTTTTTTCTTCTTGACGATCCTGATGGTTTCGCCGGTTTGACCGCATCGCGCCTCTTTTGAGCTTCTTCGATCTCTTCATCGTCGAATAAAAGCGGTGCCAATGCTTTTCGCAGGTAGAGTTGATTTCGATACTCTCATTTGGCCCACTTTGATACTCAGAAATGGCCCACCCCAAAAAGAGAAGTTGTGTATCCTAATCCAGTGAAATTACTACTGGAAAGGAGGCACACTTGGGGAGGAAAGGGAAAGTGGCGCTGTTTGAGGAGATACGACGAGAGTACGAGTATGGAGTGGGGACAATCAATGGGGTGTCGAAAAAGCTTGGAGTGCACCGCCGTATGGTGCGGGAAGCACTATCCAATGCGATTCCTGCGGAACGAAAGAGGGCTGTCCGTAGGAAGCCCAAAGTCAGTCAGGCCCAATCATTGATCGATGGGATCATTGAAGCGGATAAGCGTGTGCATAGGAAGCAGCGGCATACGGCACATCGGATCTGGTGTCGGCTTCGAAAGGAGACACCGGATCTTGAGATATCGGAGTCGACGGTTCGCAAGTACGTACGGGAGCGCAAAGAGGAGTTGGGACTGCTTGGCCGGGAGGTGTTCATCCAGCAGTCCTACGATTGGGGGGAAGAGGCGCAGATCGACTGGTATGAAGCCAAAGTGGAGTTGGATGGTGAGGAACGCAAGTTCTATCTTTTCTGCATGCGCAGCATGGCCAGTGGCGGAGCCTTCCATCGGGCCTATCCTCATGCGAGCCAGCAAGCCTTTCTGGAGGCACATGAACTGGGGTTTGGATATTTTGGAGGAGTATTCAAAGTACTGCGCTACGACAATCTCTCCTCTGCGGTGAAGAAGATATTGCGGGGATATCAAAGAGAGGAGACGGAGCGGTTCATAGCCTTTCGATCTCACTGGGGATTCGAATCGCAGTTCTGCACTCCTGGGGTAACCGTTCACCGGAGTGTGTCAGCGGATAAGTGAAGGCAGTGACTCCTGCCGGAAGAACGCGGTCATGAGGTGAGTGAGAAACCGAAAAGCATTCTTCTGCTGCATCTGGCAAGTTCGGGTAACGGTGAGGATTCTTTCGGTGAATCGCTCTCCGTCGCAAGACTGATTACCGAAGCAAATCTTGCGCCATTGAACGGCGGGCCGGATTGCCCGCTCGGCCACATTGTTGGTTGGCTCGATTCCCTCGACGCGCAAAAAGGTGAAAAGAATGTCCCAGTTTTTGAGAAAACCGGCGGCGCGTAACCTCACTCCTTTGTCGGAACTGTCCCGGTAGCGCAGGCAGGAGCATTTCATGCGGCCCCGGATAAGAGCGGTCGCCTGCCACAGCTCTTCGCGGGTACAACCGGCTTCCTTGAAAGCATGCCAATAGCTGAAGAGCGTTCCGGCTTCCTTTAGCATATGCCGGGCAAAAAGATAAGCATCAGGACTTGCTCGCCCATCCTTGATGCCTTTTAGTTTGCGGATAAGGTGCGCCCAACAAAGCTGGCGGACCTTGGATTTATGATATTTGCTGTAGGCGGAGTGGTCGTCGCTCGTGATGACTCCAGAGAAGGATTCACCCAGAACGGATTGCAGGACCTTCGATGCCCTGCTTGAAGCAACGCGGAAGAATACGGCCACTGAGGAGACAAAAACCCACAACCAGCGGGGGTCGCCAGAGGACTTCCACCCTGTTTCGTCTATATTGAGGGATTGAGCCCCGGCAATGTCTTCTCTGATATGTTCGGTTTCGGGTGCGCAGGCAAGAGATACCCGTTCAAGAATCCGGCAAATGGCGCCCAGTGAGATATCCAGATTAAAGATGGTGCGCATGATCTCCGCGATGCCTCTTCTGGTTCCCCTGTGGACCGAAGCCAGGTAGGCCACTGCCGCATGAACACCCGGGCCGAAGTTGCTTATCTCCACCTCCGGAGGTAATGCGGCGCGGGTCACATGGCCGCAGGAACAGGCCAGCTCGCGGCATCGGTATTCGGTCTTGATCGGATGGATTTCCGGCAGATCGAACACTTGGTGTCTCAGGGGCCTGGATGGTTCTTCAAATTGATGCGGCGCCAAGGTCTTGCCACATTCCTCGCAGGTTTGCGGATAGATGTTTTGGATATGGTCCATCTCAGCTTCAGGAAGAAGAACTCGCTTTTTGCCTTTGTGCCCGATCTGGCCTCCTCGTTTCCGGCGGCCTGGCTTTTTGCTCTTTTTCTTCACTCCGGGGCCGTCTGATGAGGGAGGTTTTGAGGAATTTGTGGAATCAGTGGAAATAGCGGCGATTTTTGCTTTGAGGGTTTTGCATTCCTGATCGAGTTCGAGGAGTTTCCCAACGGTGGGGTCTTTCCCGGAATCATAGAGCCGCTCGGCTTCCGGCTTATCCATTGCACAGCCTTTCCCGGAACTGCCGGACAAGCGGGTAGCCATAGACATCCTTAACGGAGCGGTTTGGCTTTCGAGCCTGATCGAATTTTCCTCTACCGGTGGTTTTTCCGAGGAAAATCCAGTTGGCGGCCAGGTAGCAGGTCCCTTTGAACCGCTCACCGTCAACGAAGGTTTCAACCCAGTGGACCGGATGATGATAGAGCGTTTCCCAGTCCTTGGAAAGCCGCCTCAAGCATCGGGCCAAAATATGCGAGGCAAGATGAGGAGACCGGACCCAGGGCGGAATCAAAAAGCGAGTATTGTAAGCAAGTAAGTGGCGATTCTTTTCCCTGAGCGCTGCAGTCCACCCGATGAAATGATCCCGTGGCCCCAGATGCCATGCGGCAGAGCAGAAGGCAAGACAGGCCACCGCCCGGTCCCTGGAAAAAGCCATGTACTTGAGGTGCTCCCCCACGGGTTGGGTGTATCCCAGGTAATGGTGCTCCTCGATCAGGCTGTTGAAGAGCTTTTCCAGGGGGCTTCTTCGCACCTGGTGAATCGAAATGGGAAAAAGCTCCTGCAAAGGCGTCTCGATAGGGCTTCGGTCGATCTCGATCCTTTCCGGAGAACTTCGTTGCAGAAAAGGATTGAAAGGAATCTTTTTCCTTGGGGGAAGACGGATGGCGCCCTTGCGTTCCAAATCCAACAGGACTCCCCGGCAGATCATGTCCTTGGGTTGTCCGTTTTTCTGGGTCCAGTTCCACGCGAGGCACAGCCGCCTTGACAGGGCACACCGCCCTTCCTCCGGGTGCTCGGCGATCATCTGCCGGACAAGAGCAATGTCCGCCGGTGAAAAGGTCCGATTTCTGAAAGTGAAGGTGTTTTCCATGCATGATGGAATAGCTCATTCTGTTTTCGAACGCAAGGAAAAAAGCTAACCGGAATGAAATCCCGGTGAACGATTACCTCCTGGGTGTGGGCATGAGAAGGGCGGCGTTGAAGGTGAGGGAGGCTATTTTCGACGCAACCACTTGGTTCCTGTTCCGGAAGCCAAGGATATTGAGGATTTAAATCGGCAGTTGCTGGAAGGCTCGAGAGAGGATGAGGCACGGATAATAAGTGGTCGCAGCGGCAGTGTCGGAGAGGCAATGAATAGGGAGCACGACCACCTGTTGCCTCTGGCGCGGGAAGGATTCCAGATTGCTGGGATTCACTTCCCGCAGGTTAATTCAAAGGGGACGGTAAAGGTGCTCACTAACTTCTACTCGGTCCCGGCAGCCGTAGGGGTGGAGGTGTGCGCGAAAGTCTACCCGGCTCATGTAGAGATCTGGCATCAGGGCAGGTGTATAGCCCGCCACGAGCGCTCATTTGGCCGGTACAGCCAAGTCCTGAATCTGGAACACTACCTTGAGGTGTTGTTGAAGAAGCCGGGGGCTTTAGCGGGCAGCACGGCACTTGAGCAATGGCGCACACAGGGACGATGGCCGGCAGACTACGACCGGTTCTGGGAGGAACTGCGGCAGCGGCACGGCAAACAGGACGGGACCCGTGTGATGGTTGAGATCCTCATGCTTGGGCAAAAGCATGGGTGGAGGAAACTCGAAGAAGCTGTGAGCCATGCGCTGGAACTGGGCTGCTTCGATGTGAGCGCCTTGCGATTGTTGCTGGAAAATGACGGCCATGAAGCGCTAAGGGCAGATTATGCACTGGAAATAGGGATTCTTAGCCGCTACGACCGCCCCCAGCCACAGATGAATGAGTATGACCGGTTGCTGCGCGAGTGGCCGGGGACGGAGGTAATGCAATGACTATCCCGTCCATGGAGTTACAGCAATCGACGATTGTCCGGTATGCCAAAGAGCTGCATCTTCCAACCGTTTGCGCTCAGTTTGCACGCCTTGCCGAGGAGGCGGCCAGACAGGGGCAAAGCCACCTGAGCTACCTTGAAGCCCTGCTTGAGGCCGAGGTGGAGGAAAGGGCGCGTAATGCCATTGCCCGGCGTGTTGTGGATGCTCATTTTCCAAAGGTGAAGACCCTGGATGAGTTTGAGTTTGAAAAGGCGCCTGCCGTGCCTGCGGCATTGATTCGAAACCTTGCCGACGGGGGTTATATCAAACGCAGCGAACCCGTCATCTTCCTGGGTGAGACAGGAACAGGAAAGAGCCATTTGGCAATTGGCTTGGCTGTGGCTGCGTGTCGGCAGAGAAAGCGGGTTCGGTTCACCACCGCTGCGGCGCTCGTCAATGATCTTATGGAAGCAAAAAACAAAAGCGAACTGAGTCGGATCACCAACCGCTGGACTCGTTATGAACTGATTGTCATTGACGAGATGGGCTATGTGGGAATACCGGAACCGGCAGCCGAGTTGCTCTTTCAGGTGATATCCGGGCGGGCGGAACGGGCAGCTGTGATCGTCACGACAAACCTGCCGTTTTCGGAATGGACCACGATGTTTCCAAATGCCAGGCTCTGCAAGGCGATATTGGATCGGCTGACAGACCAGGCGCACATCATTGAGACCGGAGACGAATCGTACCGGTTCAGAAGGACGATTGAGAAGAGGAAGGGCGTGAAGAAGTGATCGTTGGCAGAGTTCACCGTACCGCCGCTTTGAGCCGCCTCCGACGAGTCATGGGAGGACCCATTCTCGGCGGCTCTTCACGGCTCTGTCTGTAGGAAGTCCGTCATTAGAGCAGAGGAAAGATCAATGGACAGGGGTGGGCCAAATTAAAATATCAAAGTGGGCCAAATCGAGTTGACGAAACCAAGGGAGTCAAATAAATTGTGTAAATTCTTTACCGCTCCAAAATCTTCCAAAAAGGCAGGTTTTTCCGCACCTTTCCAATGGGGTTTGACCTCCAGTGCAGTTCCATTTTTAGAGCAATAAAGGCGAGGAGGGTATAACAGGACCTGTCCCCGGCCACGATCTCCATAGGCTTTGTTCTTCGTTTGAATTCCTTGTTAAGTCTTTCGATGATGTTTGTGGTCCTGAGCGAGATCCATTCATCTTCCGGAAAATTGAAGAAAGTGAGGCAGGCATCAAGAGATTTTTCCAGGCACCTGAGCGCCGAAGGGACCTGAGATTCCCATTTAGCCTTGAATTCAGCGAAAAACTCTCTGGCCTTGTCCCTGGAAGATGCATAGAAAATGGAGCGCATCCCGTCAGCAACGCTCTCTTTCAATTTCTGTGGCACCTTGGCCAAAACATTGCGGGCAACGTGAACCTGGCAGCGCTGCACTTTTGCTCCCGGAAACTCCTCACCAAAGACCTTCTCTAGACCGGGGAGGCCGTCCATGACCCCCATGGTGACCTTTGCGCTATCCAGACCCCTTGTTTTCAAGTCTTTAAAGAACTCTCTCCAACTGGATGCGGATTCTTTATCGCCGGCCTGCAGTCCGACCACGAGCCGTTGGCCGGATTCAGTAACTCCTATTGCGACCAGAACAGGTGTTTTCTCGATGGAGTCTCCGATGCGCATGTCAAAATTAACCCCATCTACAAAGAGATATTTTATATGCTCCTGAGACAAATCCCGATTTCTCCATCTTTCCACAGAATCAACCAGTTCCCTGTTCGCCTGGCTGATCTCAGTGTGAGAGATTTTTCGGCCGATCAGGCGGCTGGACATAACGACCAAGGTTCGGGTGCTCACGCCGCCAAGAAACATCAAACAAAGGTCACGACGAATTTCGTCTTCATATTGTTTGCTCCGGGGGAGCACCCGGGTCTCATATTCACCTTTGCGGTCACGCGGCACTTTGACCGAAACCTCTCCGATTCCCTTTACTGTAAAGCTTCTTCCGTAGGAGCCGTTCCGGTAATTGGTCTCATCTTCCTTTCTTTCGTAGGGTTTTCTTCCCAGAAAATGTGTCAGTTCTGCATTCATCATTTCGCTGAGATATTTTCCCACCATATCCCGGACATCAAGCCGGATCATTTCGAAGACCTTTTCCGGTTGGGCCTGAATCTCTTTGAAAATGCAAACAACCTCGGGTACACTGATCTCAATCTTCATTGGCGCTTCTCCCTTCTTTGGTCTGTTTTGGCAAACTCCCAATTAATGGAAAAGCGCCTTTTTTTCTACCTTTTTGAAGTTTTGGAATTTACACAAAAGATCTTACACCACCCATTTCAAAAAGCCTTCACCAGGAAGAAAAGTACATCTCAGCGTAGAGGACGCGTAAATATTCACCGCAGTGCATCTGAAAAGGTATTTCTCTCCTTGACCGGACTATGCCCCGCCTCTGCGGTGAACGCTTACCAGTTTTGAATTAGTAAAAACTAACACCCCGTAACTAAAAACTCTTCTACAGGGAGCAGTGAAAACGGTGATGAGTGAAAAGTCCGTCAAACTACTCATAAAAAAATGGCTTCAGTTGGTCCTTAGGGATAAACCTGCATGCCTGTTTCATAATTGCATGCACTGTAGCGATGTCTAATTCCTGATGAAGAGGCACAGTTAAAATCTGCTTATCCCCGATGGGGCCTGTCCTTCTCAGTTTGGCATGGCTTACCCTTCTGCGACACGACCGAAAACCCAAACTTCCCGAGGATTGTAACTACCTCGCTGCCGCTTAGTCTTGCCAGCTTAGGCGACATCGGCCAGTGGCTCCAGTTCCATTGTTATCAGCAGCGTCGGATGGAATGTCAAACCCAATTCGAGCAGGTCTTCGCCCTCCAGGTGCAACAGTACGGCTTCCTTCAGGTTAGCCACAGTCTCATCAAGGGTTTTTCCCTGGGTCACCACTGCGATCTCAAAGCACTGTGCAATGTAGTATTCACGGCCCTTCCTGATAAAAGCCTTAATGATGTGCTGGAGTTGTTCAGAATCTTTGTTTAACATACGAGTCCTCCTGCCCCCTCCCGTCTTCCGTCACCTGCAAGCCCAATTGGGGTAAGCTTTCACCGCGGAGACACATTTTCCGAGGTCAAAAAACGCGGAGAAAACCAAACTGGGGCAATTTAACAGAATTTTCAGGACTTAGCGAATACAGGGAACAGCTTTCACCACGAAGAGGGAGCGCAACGCGGTGAAGGACGCGAAGGAAAGCTGTTTAGGGCAGGTTTGGCGAGGCGGAGCAAGGGGAAATGACACGAAATGACACGGTTTTAAGAATTTTGCAGCGTTCACCACGAAGGACAGGAGAAGCTATAAGCTTTTTATGCTTGCTCTTTTTCTTGTTTTTTCTGCTCACAGCTCACAATTCACTGTACTTCCCGCTCCCTGCTCCTATGGATCAGGCCATCTCAGCCGTGGAACCGATGTCAGTGCGTTGATTATTTGACTGCTCGACCAGCCCACTGAACTCTTCCCGTCCGGAATGAACCTTCACGAGACCGAAGTTTCTGTTTCAGGACGCGAAATTTTAAAGACATTTGCTTCGACAGTGCCCGCGGGTTGCATGAATGCTTCGTGTCAAAAAGCTTGCCTTTTCCCTGGGATAGTCATCACAAAGAATAAGGGCTACTAAGTTACCAGTCTGTATCTCAAAATACAGACTGGTTACCCGATCACTTTACCACTAAACGCTCCTGAGCGTAAGTCTTGGATTTAACTATATATTTATGCTGAAAAGTATTTGGCACTCTTCATGCTATTTAGGGTCAAAGCCGCGATAGAGGAAAGCAATGGCCTGACCCAGGAAGAGGCGCCCTTATGAGTCGATCTGCGATCCCAGGAAAAAAGAACCCGCTTCAATTACCCGGTATCTGTGCCGTTCTCGCGCTGACGCTTGCACTGGTCCTCTCGACGGCACAAGTCTCCTCCGCCCAACCCTCCCTCACACTCGCATGGAACCCGGGCACAGGCCCCATTACCGGGTACAGGGTGTATTACGGAGTGTCCACCGGACAATATACAAACAGTGTAAATGCCGGGAACAACCTGAGCTGCACGTTGCAGAACCTTTCCAACTCCACCTACTACATTGCCGCCACAGATTACGATGCGAACAACAATGAGAGCAGCCTTTCACCTCAGTTGATAGTCCAACCCCTGACTGCCTCCGCGGGAACAGGCGGTTCCATCACGCCAAGCGGGACCTTTTTCGCGGCGCAGGGGGCAAATCAGACCTTCAACATCGCTCCAAATGGCAACTACTATATTGTCGACGTGCAGGTCGACGGCCAGTCGGTGGGGCCGGTGAGCAGTTATACAGTGGCTTCGGTTTCAGCCCCGCATTCCATAACCGCTGCATTTGCGGCGAACGTCACCAGCTATACCATCACGCCCACTGCCGGGGCCAACGGCACGATTTCGCCTTCCAGTGCGGTGACGGTAAACTACGGCGGAAGCCAGACGTTTTCATTCACTCCGGCGACAGGCTACCAGGTTTCAAGCGTCCTGGTTGACGGTACGGCAGTAACAACCGCATCGAGCTACACCTTCTCGAGCGTGAGCGCCAATCACACTATCAGCGTCTCTTTTGCACCGATCACCTACACCATTACGCCCTCTGCCGGGGCCAACGGCACGATTTCGCCTTCCAGTGCGGTGACCGTAAACTACGGCGCAAGCCAGACGTTTTCATTCACTCCGGCGACAGGCTACCAGGTTTCAAGCGTCCTGGTCGACGGTACGGCAGTAACAACCGCATCGAGCTACACCTTCTCGAGCGTGAGCGCCAATCACACTATCAGCGTCTCTTTTGCACCGATCACCTACACCATTACGCCCTCTGCCGGGGCCAACGGCACGATTTCGCCTTCCAGTGCGGTGACGGTAAACTACGGCGGAAGCCAGAAGTTTTCATTCACTCCGGCGACAGGCTACCAGGTTTCAAGCGTCCTGGTTGACGGTACGGCAGTAACAACCGCATCGAGCTACACCTTCTCGAGTGTGAGCGCCAATCACACTATCAGCGTCTCTTTTGCACCGATCACCTACACCATTACGCCCTCTGCCGGGGCCAACGGCACGATTTCGCCTTCCAGTGCGGTGACGGTAAACTACGGCGGAAGCCAGAAGTTTTCATTCACTCCGGCGACAGGCTACCAGGTTTCAAGCGTCCTGGTTGACGGTACGGCAGTAACAACCGCATCGAGCTACACCTTCTCGAGTGTGAGCGCCAATCACACTATCAGCGTCTCTTTTGCACCGATCACCTACACCATTACGCCCTCTGCCGGGGCCAACGGCACGATTTCGCCTTCCAGTGCGGTGACGGTAAACTACGGCGGAAGCCAGAAGTTTTCATTCACTCCGGCGACAGGCTACCAGGTTTCAAGCGTCCTGGTCGACGGTACGGCAGTAGCAACCGCATCGAGCTACACCTTCTCGAGTGTGAGCGCCAATCACACTATCAGCGTCTCTTTTGCACCGATCACCTACACCATCACGCCCACTGCCGGGGTCAACGGCACGATTTCGCCTTCCAGTGCGGTGACGGTAAACTACGGCGGAAGCCAGACGTTTTCATTCACTCCGGCCACAGGCTACCAGGTTTCAAGCGTCCTGGTCGACGGTACGGCAGTAACAACCGCATCGAGCTACACCTTCTCGAGCGTGAGCGCCAATCACACTATCAGCGTCTCTTTTGCACCGATCACCTACACCATCACACCCACTGCCGGGGCCAACGGCACGATTTCGCCTTCCAGTGCGGTGACCGTAAACTACGGCGGAAGCCAGACGTTTTCATTCACTCCGGCCACAGGCTACCAGGTTTCAAGCGTCCTGGTCGACGGTACGGCAGTAACAACCGCATCGAGCTACACCTTCTCGAGTGTGAGCGCCAATCACACTATCAGCGTCTCTTTTGCACCGATCACCTACACCATTACGCCCTCTGCCGGGGCCAACGGCACGATTTCGCCTTCCAGTGCGGTGACGGTAAACTACGGCGGAAGCCAGAAGTTTTCATTCACTCCGGCGACAGGCTACCAGGTTTCAAGCGTCCTGGTCGACGGTACGGCAGTAGCAACCGCATCGAGCTACACCTTCTCGAGTTTGAGCGCCAATCACACTATCAGCGTCTCTTTTGCATCGATCACCTACACCATCACGCCCACTGCCGGGGCCAACGGCACGATTTCGCCTTCGGGACCGGTCTCCGTGGCCGGCGGCGGAAGCCAGACGTTTTCATTCACTCCGGCCACAGGCTACCAGGTTTCAAGCGTCCTGGTCGACGGCACGGCAGTAACAACCGCATCCAGCTACACCTTCTCGAGCGTGAACGCCAATCACACTATCAGCGTCTCTTTTGCACCGATCAGCTACACCATCACGCCCACTGCCGGGGCCAACGGGACGATCTCCCCCTCCGCCGCCGTAACGGTAAACTACGGCGCAAGCCAGACGTTTTCATTCACTCCGGCCACAGGCTACCAGGTTTCAAGCGTCCTGGTCGACGGTACGGCAGTAACAACCGCATCGAGCTACACCTTCTCGAGTGTGAGCGCCAATCACACTATCAGCGTCTCTTTTGCATCGATCACCTACACCATCACGCCCACTGCCGGGGCCAACGGCACGATTTCGCCTTCGGGACCGGTCTCCGTGGCCGGCGGCGGAAGCCAGACGTTTTCATTCACTCCGGCCACAGGCTACCAGGTTTCAAGCGTCCTGGTCGACGGTACGGCAGTAACAACCGCATCCAGCTACACCTTCTCGAGCGTGAGCGCCAATCACACTATCAGCGTCTCTTTTGCATCGATCACCTACACCATCACGCCCACTGCCGGGGCCAACGGGACGATCTCCCCCTCCGCCGCCGTAACGGTAAACTACGGCGCAAGCCAGACCTTTACGATCACTCCGGCTACAGGCTACCAGGTGGCGAGCGTCACGGTGGATGGAACTTCGGTCGGGGCAGTAACGAGCTATCCTTTCAGCAACGTCACGGCCAACCATACAATCGCAGCGACATTTGCAATCAATACCTACACCATCACGGCCTCTGCAGGTTCAAACGGCTCGATCTCACCTTCGGGCCCGGTCTCCGTGGCCGGCGGCGCAAGCCAAACCTTTACGATCACTCCGGCCACGGGCTACCAGGTGGCGAGCGTCACGGTGGATGGAACTTCGGTCGGGGCAGTGACGAGCTATCCTTTCACCAACGTCACGGCCAACCACACAATCGCAGCGACATTTGCAATCAATACCTACACCATCACGGCCTCTGCAGGTTCAAACGGCTCGATCTCCCCTTCGGGTCCGGTCTCCGTGGCCGGCGGCGCAAGCCAAACCTTTACGATCACTCCGGCCACGGGCTACCAGGTGGCGAGCGTCACGGTGGATGGAACTTCGGTCGGGGCAGTGACGAGCTATCCTTTCACCAACGTCACGGCCAACCACACAATCGCAGCGACATTTGCCCTAAATACTTACACGATCACGCCCACTGCCGGGGCCAACGGGACGATCTCCCCCTCCGCCGCCGTAACGGTCAACTCCGGCGCAAGCCAGACCTTTACGATCACTCCGGCTACAGGCCACCAGGTGGCGAGCGTCACGGTGGACGGAACTTCGGTCGGGGCAGTGACGAGCTATCCTTTCAGCAACGTTACGGCCAACCATACAATCGCAGCGACATTTGCCCTAAATACCTACACCATCACGGCCTCTGCAGGTTCAAACGGCTCGATCTCACCTTCGGGCCCGGTCTCCGTGGCCGGCGGCGCAAGCCAAACCTTTACGATCACTCCGGCTACAGGCTACCAGGTGGCGAGCGTCACGGTGGACGGAACTTCGGTCGGGGCAGTGACGAGCTATCCTTTCAGCAACGTTACGGCCAACCATACAATCGCAGCGACATTTGCCCTAAATACCTACACCATCACGGCCTCTGCAGGTTCAAACGGCTCGATCTCACCTTCGGGCCCGGTCTCCGTGGCCGGCGGCGCAAGCCAAACCTTTACGATCACTCCGGCTACAGGCTACCAGGTGGCGAGCGTCACGGTGGATGGAACTTCGGTCGGGGCAGTGACGAGCTATCCTTTCAGCAACGTCACGGCCAACCACACAATCGCAGCGACATTTGCCCTAAATACTTACACCATCACGGCCTCTGGAGGTTCAAACGGCTCGATCTCACCTTCGGGCCCGGTCTCCGTGGCCGGCGGCGCAAGCCAAACCTTTACGATCACTCCGGCCACGGGCTACAAGGTATCCTCTGTGCTGGTTGATGGATCCTCTGTTGGCGCGGTCACCACCTACACGTTTCCCAATGTCACCGCCAACCATACCATCTCGGCCACTTTTGCGGCAGGCGCCACCTACACCATCACGCCCACTGCCGGGGCCAACGGCACGATTTCGCCTTCCAGTGGGGTAACGGTAAACTCCGGGGCAAGCCAGGCCTTTACGATCACTCCGGCCACAGGCTACAAGGTATCCTCTGTGCTGGTTGATGGATCCTCTGCTGGCGCGGTCACCACCTACACGTTTTCCAATGTCACCGCCAACCATACCATCTCGGCCACTTTTGCGGCAGGCACCACCTACACCATATCGGCAACTGTGCGGGGCAGCGGATCGATTTCCCCATCAGGAAGGGTGAAAGTCGTTTCAGGAACAAACCAGGCGTTCACGATAACCCCGGCCGCCAATTACCGGATCTCGGGAGTCAGGGTCGACGGGAAATCAATTGGCGCGGTCACCACCTACACGTTTTCCAATGTCACCGCCAACCATACCATCTCGGCCACTTTTGCGGCAGTCCCCACCTACACCATATCGACAACTGTGCAGGGCAGCGGATCGATTTCCCCATCAGGAACGGTGAAAGTCGTTTCAGGAACAAACCAGGCGTTCACGATAACCCCGGCCGCCAATTACCAGATCTCGGCAGTCAAAGTCGACGGGAAATCAATTGGCGCGGTTTCCAGCTATACCTTCACGGGCGTAACGGCTAAGCATACAATTGCTGCTACTTTTGCGGCCGTCAAGAGCAGCAAATCGAATGCCTCCAGCTCCCAGGCCAGCGTATCGACTGGCCCATCGCCGGTTGCGGACGCCGGACCGGACCAGGCAGTAGAAAGCAGCTCTATAGTGACACTGAA
Source organism: uncultured delta proteobacterium (assembly GCA_963805125.1). Classification (GTDB taxonomy): domain Bacteria; phylum Desulfobacterota; class Syntrophobacteria; order Syntrophobacterales; family Syntrophobacteraceae; genus SbD1. The sequence goes on from CAWDTD010000012.1 coordinate 124,746, forward strand.
TGGTTCTAATTCGACCGACACTGTGAGTGGAATAGCTTCTTACAAATGGACTCAGGTGTCAGGGCCTAAGGTAACACTATCAAAGCGCACGGCTCCTATATGTACTTTTAAGGCCCCCAACATTACGAGTGGGATGACGCTCGCGTTCAATCTGGCGGTCACCAATAAAGCAGGCATTACAGGAAACGCTTCCTGCCTGGTAAACGTAAGTGGAACCGATAAAGCTCCCTCAGCAAACGCCGGCCTCAACCAGGTTGTTATTCCGTATACCATTGTCACCCTGGATGGGTCAGGCTCCTCCGACCCGGATGGCACGATCGCTTCATATAGCTGGGTTCAAGTTAGCGGGCCGAGCGTTGCAATCCTTAATGCCGATACCAGCTTCGCTTCATTTGCAGCCCCCGATCCCGGCTCCCTTGGCGCTTCCCTGGTTTTCCAACTGCAAGTGACCGATTATTTGGGATTGACGACGAGAGACCAGTGTACGGTAAATATAATAGACGCGGACCTGCCGCCCGTTGCTAATGCCGGCCCCAACCAGACTGTTGCAGCGATGTCCTCCGTCACGCTCGATGGCTCCGGGTCGTATGATCAGGTTAACTCGACCGATTCGTACCGATGGAAGCAAATCAGCGGGGCGCCGGTTACTCTTTCCGATCCTACAGCGAAGACCCCGGTTTTTAAAGCGCCGTCCACTGCCGGCGCCGATAGCGCCGACCTCGTATTCATGCTCACCGTTACGGACACTTATGACCAGTTGAGTTCTACAGCCAAATGTGCTGTAACGGTTAAACCTCGATAAGACAGGGTTGCCGGACAGATTTCAGAGGAATTTTGAACGAATCACGCACATAATTAATTAAACCAAGTCCATATGGGCTCTTGATTCTTCGTGGTTTTCAAAACCGCTGGTGAGCTTTTGCCAGGGGGCAGTTCTCCCTATTATCCGGCAGGAAGAGTTTGGGACAGACTTGCAGCTGAAAATCCAGGCCTGGGGTAAACCGCCGTTTGGTTTTGGTGGTGGAAGTGTAGGTTTTTGCCTGCATGCCGTAGTTTTTTCAGTACACAATCGTCGGTGAATTTCAAGGACCCTCCGGCACAATTCGGTTGCCTATCCTCTTTCGCAAGCAAAGGCCTCCCTAAGGCGGCGGCAACTCGCGAAATATCACGGAAGAAATCAATCGCCGATTATAAAATGCTTTGGGCTGCATACTGATTTCGGATTGGCTTGAGCCCCCTGACGAACTGCTCGTAGCTGTGTTTGGGCATAAAGGGGCCGGTCACTTTGGCAAGGGGCCCCGATGGCGGGGGCCCCAGCATGTAAAGGGAGGAACATTTCGTGACACGAGGCTTCCCGCCTTAACCACCGCTTCCCCCCGATCCGAACTCCGGGAACAACTAAATAGAAGAAAAGTCTCGAAAATTTGAACAAAATTCGAATTACCATTTCGTTATTAAGATTGTGGTCAAGAAATTGAGTAGTTTCAGGTCGGTCCTCCGGCCATCGTGCTTTTCGAAGAACTCCGCTACGAGTTTTCCGGTTTTGCCGCATGAGAAAAGTAAGGCCATATTACTGTTTACCAACAAAACGCATTAGTGATTCTCGAGTTGAAAGAAGTTTTCAATTCGCTTGCTCAGCAAGAGGCACAGAACGTGCGCATCCCCTGAGGAGGATTATGCCGTGATCAAAAGGGAAAACAGGCTACAGGAGACATTGAACAGAGGGCATTTCCACATGTACGGCAAAGGTGGTTTCACCCTGGTCGAGCTGGTAGTGGTTACCACCATCGAGCGCATCCGGTATCGAGTATCGAGACTCACTGAGCCGTTTCCCCCTTAGCCGACTTGTGTCCTGCGCGGCGATGTTTAACATTTATACGGAGCATATAAAAAATATCTTCACAGTCCGATTCAGAAAGAATACAAAGGCAGGACCAAGATACACTGAGCTCTGGGTTTGCGGGATGGATAGGGGGGGTTCGCTCCTTGGGATCGGGAGGTGTCTTGATGGCATCAACTTTTCGCATCAGAGGTTGCAAAAGTGCCCTTTTCGCCCTGACGATTGCACTGGTCCTCTCGACAGCACAAGTCTCCTACGCCCAATTCTCCCTCACACTCGCATGGAACTCTGGCACAGGCCCCATTGCCGGGTACATTGTGTATTACGGAGTGTCCACCGGACAATATACAAACAGTGTAAATGCCGGGAACAACCTGAGCTGCACTTTGCAGAACCTTTCCAACTCGACCTACTACATTGCCGCCGCAGATTACGATGCGAACAACGATCAGAGCAGCCTTTCACCTCAGTTGATAGTCCAACCCCTGACTGCCTCCGCGGGAACAGGCGGTTCCATCACACCAAGCGGGACCTTTTTCGTGGCGCAGGGGGCAAATCAGACCTTCAACATCGCTCCAAATGCCAACTACTATATTGTCAACGTGCAGGTCGACGGCCAGTCGGTGGGGCAGGTGAGCAGTTATAAACTGACTTCGGTTTCAGGCCCGCACTCCATAACCGCTGCATTTGCGGCGAACGCCACCAGCACCTACACCATCACGCCCACTGCCGGGGCCAACGGCTCGATCTCCCCTTCGGGAGCGGTCTCCGTGGCCGCTGGCGGAAGCCAGAAGTTTTCATTCACTCCGGCTACAGGCTACCAGGTTTCAAGCGTCCTGGTCGACGGTACGGCAGTAACAACCGCATCGAGCTACACCTTCTCGAGTGTGAGCGCCAATCACACTATCAGCGTCTCTTTTGCGGCAGTCATCACCTCCACCGCACCGACCACCTACACCATATCGGCAACTGTGCAGGGCAGCGGATCGATTTCCCCATCAGGAACGGTGAAAGTCGTTTCAGGAGCAAACCAGACGTTCACGATAACACCGGCCGCCAATTACCGGATCTCGGGAGTCAACGTCGACGGGAAATCAATTGGCGCGGTCACCACCTACACGTTTTCCAATGTCACCGCCAACCATACCATCTCGGCCACTTTTGCGGCAGTCACCACCTACACCATATCGGCAACTGTGCAGGGCAGCGGATCGATTTCCCCATCAGGAAGGGTGAAAGTCGTTTCAGGAACAAACCAGGCGTTCATGATAACCCCGGCCGCCAATTACCGGATCTCGGGAGTCAAGGTCGACGGGAAATCAATTGGCGCGGTCACCACCTACACGTTTTCCAATGTCACCGCCAACCATACCATCTCGGCTACTTTTGCGGCAATCCCCACCTACACCATATCGACAACTGTGCAGGGCAGCGGATCGATTTCCCCATCAGGAAGGGTGAAAGTCGTTTCAGGAACAAACCAGGCGTTCACGATAACCCCGGCCGCCAATTACCAGATCTCGGGAGTCAAAGTCGACGGGAAATCAATTGGCGCGGTTTCCAGCTATACCTTCACGAATGTAACGGCTAATCATACAATTGCTGCTACTTTTGCAGCCGTCAAGAGCAGCACATCGAATGCCTCCAGCTCCCAGGCCAGCGTATCGACTGCCCCATCGCCGGTTGCGGACGCCGGACCGGACCAGGCAGTAGCAAGCAGCTCTATAGTGACACTGAATGGTTCTAATTCGACCGACACTGTGAGTGGAATAGCTTCTTACAAATGGACTCAGGTGTCAGGGCCTAAGGTAACACTATCAAAGTCCACGGCTCCTATAAGTACTTTTAAGGCCCCCAACATTACGAGTGGGATGACGCTCGCGTTCAATCTGGCGGTCACCAATAAAGCACGCATTACAGGGAATGCTTCCTGCCTGGTAAACGTGAGTGGAACCGATAAAGCTCCCTCAGCAAATGCCGGCCCCAACCAGGCTGTTATTCCGTATAACATTGTCACCCTGGATGGGTCAGGCTCCTCCGACCCGGATGGCACAATCGTTTCATATAGCTGGGTTCAAATTAGCGGGCCGAACGTTGAGATCCTTAATGCCAATACCAGATCCGCTTCATTTGCAGCCCCCGATCCAGGCCCCCTTGGCGCCTCCCTGGTTTTCCAACTGCAAGTGACCGATTATTTCGGATTGACGACGAGAGACCAGTGTACGGTAAATGTAATAGGCGCGAACCCGCCGCCCGTTGCTAATGCCGGCCCCAACCAGACTGTTGCAGCGATGTCCTCCGTCACGCTCGATGGCTCCGGGTCGTATGATCCGGTTAACTCGACCGATTCATATCGATGGAAGCAAATCAGCGGGGCGCCGGTTACTCTTTCCGATCCTACAGCGAAGACCCCGGTTTTTACCGCACCAGCCGCCGGTTCGGACGCTCAAAACGCTGAGCTCTTATTCATGCTCACCGTTACGGACGCTAATGACCAGTTGAGCTCTACAGCCAAATGTGCTGTAACGGTTAAACCTTAGAATTGAGGGATTCAGGGATTCAGGGATTGAGGGATTGAGGGGAGGACCCTTCTTTCCCGAGCCATCCGGTTTACTGGATCTCAAGCGCAGCCTTTAAGCCATTTTCGATCTCACCCATGAAATTACCGGGGAGAGTTCCTATGCGTTCAGTCAGCTTCGATCGATCCAGGGTTGTGACCTGATGGCACAAGGCTATGCTCTCCCTTTTGAGCCCTCCCGCCCCCTTCGGCAGATAGATGGCTGTAGGCCCGCGCATGGCTTGAGTTGCCGACGTGGAAATCGGGACGATAATGATGGAACGCCAGCCGGGAGTCTGATTGAATGAGTCGTGGGACATAATGACGACAGGTCTCCTGCCCGTTTGCTCGGCGCCGGAACGAGGAATGAGGTCAGCCCAAAAGAGATCACCCCGTCTCATTACGGACCTGCCCCCCGGAAAGCAAATGTTCTACTGATGCGGCCTCGAGTGCTTCATCCAGATCGGAGGCCGTTCCGGCGTGCTTTGCCGTGTAGAGTGCAATGGCGTCATTAAGGGCCGCTCTCTGTCTTTGCTCAAGCAAGAGCTCAATGGCCCGCCTGGCTAATTCCGTTGCAGGCGACCCGGAGCGGCCCGCTTCTTCCCGGAGTCTGTTATAGAGATCATCGGGCAATGGGACATGAAAGTTGCGAACGGCAGATCTTTTCATGGCTCATCTCCTGCCAGAATATTATGGCATTACTATTTTATGTTAAGCTCCCCGGGACAGGATTTCAAGTACTAAGAGCGGGTGAATAGAGCCTGCCCTGGACCCGATCCAGGGTGAATGGGTGAGTAGGTGAATCGAGGGCGGGGAGCGGTGAGAAAGGCAGTGAATAGTGAATGGTGAATGGGTGAGCAGAAAAAATAAGAAAAAGGGCGGTGCGATTGAGGGATTGAGGAATTAAAAATTCCTAAATCCCTTTGGGGAAAGAGGTATATTTGTCAGCGCAGCGTTCAGATAAGGTGTTTTTCCTCCAGGCCCGCCATTCTTAAGAGATGGTTAAGCAGACCCACTTTTAGCGGTCGATTGCCATGGATTGGAACCGGCAGACGGAGCACGCTTCCTTCTTTTCCGTAAATGTGATGACTCCCCTGAATTCGCAACAACTGCCAGCCGTGCTGTTCAAGCAGTTTTGTCAGTTCTTTGCCTGAAAAGCTTTTCATACGGCGATTTCCCAAATCCGGACCCTGGTATCCTTTGGGTCAACGGGCTTGATATCCACAGACAGGCAACCTTCAACGGCCTCATAAATATTTTTGAGGAGTTCCTCAAATGTTTCGCCTTGTGTGGCGCATCCCGGAATGGCCGGTACCTCTGCCCAGTATCCGCCTTCTTCCGCTTCGTGAACAATTACTTTGAGTTTCATTGTCAGTCCTCAATTTCCGGTGAGATTCGAGTCCCTATGCTTTTTTTATTGTGCCGGCGCCCCATCGATCCACCGCGAGCAGTGAGAGACCAAATCCCTAAATTCCTCAATGCCTTAATTCCTCAATTTGTTCTCATCCCGCAATATCATATTTCGAATAGCTCAAATAAGGCAGAATGTGAAGGAAAATACGGGAAATTCAAGTATTGCCTTCGCTTAACTGGTCGGGATTGAACGAATGGCCTCAGACGTTGATATCAAAACACTTAAGAAGCTGGCAGCATGAAAACGTTGCACAAAAAACAAAAACAGGCGGGATAGTAGTACGAAGGACGCGAAGGAAAGCTGGGGCTGGGTAAAATACTTGAAATGCTTTCACCACGAAGAGGCAGCGTAGCGCGGTGAAGGGCACGGAGGGGGGCTGAGATTAGGTAAAATGCGAACTCAATGTCAAGCCGGTAGTCAAGTACGGCACTAATGTATAGTGCGATCCAGCGCTGACCAACTGATAATTCTCCACTTGCCATTCAGCCCAAGGTGAACTCAGTTTAGGAATAAGACGCCGATGAAAATCCAGAATCGGCGTATCAATTTCGGAAAAGACCCGATAATTAGCCTTCTCCAAAGCATGTTCAAGTTGTTCATCGGTAGCTCTGCCGAAAAAATCTTTTATGTTGGATTTTAGCTCCTCAGGCCAATTCATGACACAAGCTCCATTGATCCCAGGGAAATATCGGATATTCTTTTCTGGTTTCTAACACAGATAATTAATTCCTGAATCCGTGAGCTTAAAGTGAGCGAACCCATTTGTCAGGTTTTCGGGATCCGTTTTTTGGCCGAAAACCCGGAGCAAAAAGCAGAAATTAGTATACTGACGGTCTAATAGCTCATAATTATTCTTGTCAAATAATCAATATCTGCCACTCGGGCAAAGTTTGGGCGGAGTTATCCATTTGACTCGGTTGTTTTCTATGCATTCTGCGTGCACAAAGGCTCCAAATGCTGCATCAGCCGCAGGCAAAGCGCGTGTAAACGGTCCGGAAAGCCACAAAAGCAGGACAGTGACGGCTGAAGACAAGTTTCAGGCGGCGGCCTGTCCTCACCAGCCGCGCCGCCAAGTACATCAGCTCCTGCATCACAGTCTTGATCCGGCGCCTTTTGGCGCCATGGCGTTTAAGTGGGGTTTGTCCGCAAACAAGTCCGAGTTGACCGATGGCGCGCAGAATGTTGTAAGCCAGTCCGCCAAGAGTCAGGATCAAGGCATTGGTAGCGAATTTGCCCGACGGGAGCCTTTCCATGTCCATATCGGATTTTATCTCAGCGTGGAACTGCTCGCTTGTGCCACGATCCCTGCTGCTATTAGGTCGGGTCAAACCATCACATTGAACTATCAAAATAAACTTGCCGGCAAGCGGTCTTAGCGGGGCTTAAATGCCCATTTTCACCCCCCAAAATACGGCTGTAGGGGTAAGGGGGTTGTCCCCGCTGTAGACAACACTCGCCCGCTTCTTCCAAAACCCCTGCCTTCCCTGCCTCACTGCTGTGGATATTGTCACGAAAAAAACGAAAGGAGCGAAAAAAGGGCGCTCATCGACAAGGACTTATTTCGTTCAATCCGCCTAATTCGTATCCATCTGCAAATAAAATGCATTTAGGATTCAGGGAATCGAGGGCCTGAGAAATTGGTTTGCGCCCGCTCCTCGCTTCCCGCTTCCGCATTTTTTTCTTTTTGCCGTTTCTGGTTGCCGCTTCTGGTTGCCGTTTTGCACGCCCTAATTTCTTCATGGTATGATATTTAATGTGAATTGAGGGATTGGGAATTCAGGAACCGAGGAGCTTAGGGATTGAGGGATTTATCCGTGTCCATCCGTGTGGGGGATTGGCATTGAGGAACTGAGAGCTTGACGGATTCAGGGGCTGAGGTTTGTGGATCTTGTTTCTTACTGTTCGCGGTTCACGGTTCACTGCGAAGTTTGGTCATACCAATTTACTCACTTTTCTGCTTTGTAGGCAATTTACCTGCATTTGACCTGCATTTGCAGTCAATTCAGTGGCCTGACCTTTATGACAAATTTGGAGGGATTGAACAATTAATTCCTCAATTCCTGAATTCCTAAATTCCTCAATCCCTAAATTGTCCGGAGGCACATTTGTCAGCGCAGCCCTCAAATAACAGGTGCCACCTGTGCGGTCTTCCGGCGGGCAGTTCCAATATCTCTCAGCCGGTTGAGGGCAGGATGGCCCGTTTTTGCTGCCTTGGCTGCCTGTATGTTTTTCAGATTCTCCACAACAGCCCTGATGGGGTCCCCGGCGACTACCGAAATACCGATCTCTACCGGGCTTGCGTCTCCGCGGGCCTCATTCCATCCGGAGAGGCCGAAGGCGGGTATCGGGAACCGCGTATCGAGAATCCGACATCCGATATCCAACTTCCGGCATCCATCGAGGAAGGACTCTCGCAGGAACTTTCCATCCGGATCGAGGGGATGTGGTGTGTTGCCTGTTCGTGGCTCATCGAGCAGCTCCTGCGCAAAATGGACGGAGTGCTTAGCGCCGGCATCTTCTTTTTTTCGGACATAGCCCGCATCAAGTACATGCCTCACCTCATTCAGCCCGAAACCATCATGGGGAGCATCTCCCGGCTGGGCTACAGGGCTTCCCCTATCGAATCTGCCCCCGATTCGGGACAAAGCAGAAAGCTTGTAGTACGGCTGGGGATTTCCGCGATCCTCAGCATGAACATAATGATGATCTCGTTTGCTCTATGGGCCGGTTTTTTCGAGCAGATCGGAACCGAGGGAGCTGCCCTTTTTTCCTATACGCTCTGGGTGATTGCCTCACCGGTCGTTTTCTATTCAGGCTGGCCGATCCTCCAAAGGGCTTTCTGGAGCATCCGGCATCTGACCCCCACCATGGACACGCTTATAGCGGCCGGCGTGCTCTCGGCCTATTTTTACAGCGTTGTGGCGATGCTCGGGGGAAGCCTGCATGTGTATTTCGATACCGCCTCGATGCTCGTCACACTCGTTTTGCTCGGCAGGTTCATCGAAACCCGGGCAAAAGAGAAGATTTCCGGCGCCATCACCGCGCTTTTTCACGCCGCGAGCGGGAAGGTGCGAATCTCTAAGGACGGCAGGGAAATCTGGACGGCTTCCGACAAGGTTTCCAGGGGCGATTTGTTCCTGGTGTTCCCCGGCGAGCGCATACCGGTTGACGGGCGTATTGTTTCCGGGGAAGCCGTCGTGGACGAGTCCATAATAACCGGGGAATCGCGTCCGGTAAAAAAGGGACCCGGGGCCGACGTGTCTGCCGGATCGCTCCTGCTCGATGGAGAGGCGAAGTTTGAGGCCGTCTGTCCGGGGAACGAGAGTTCCCTCAGCCAGATAATCACGCTGATTCAGGAAGCGCTTTCCACCAAGAACCGGTTCGAGCTGTTGGCGGACCGCCTCACGAAGGTCCTGGTCCCCGCTGTGCTCGCCCTCTCCGCTTCCATCCTCATCTTTCTTCTGGGCTCCTCGGTGCCTGCGCAGGAAGCTCTTCTGCGGGCGTTAGCCGTACTCGTCATAACATGTCCCTGCGCTCTCGGAATAGCTACTCCTCTTGCCAGGGTGGCGGCAATCGCCAGGGCGCGCGCCTCCGGGATACTCATCCGCAACCCCGCCGCCCTCGAGCGGGCCGACCGCCTGGACGTGATGATCTTAGACAAAACAGGGACTTTGACCGAAGGCAGCTACATTCTGCGCCAGACGGTGACTCTGGACGCAAACGCCGATGAAGCGCTGCGGCGTGTCGCCTCGGCGGAAGTCAAATCGGATCATTTCCTGGCCCGCGAGATCGTGAAGGCTGCACGGCTTCGGTCTATGGAACTCGAGGAGGTTGTGTCTTTCGAAGCCAGGGAGGGGCTGGGGATAATCGCTCTGACGCGCTCCGGCGAGGTGATCGCCGGCTCCCGGCCCTTGATGCTGAACTGCGGGCTGGAATTTTCGGGTGAACTCCGGGACCGGGCGCGTGCTTTGGAGGCTGCTGGATCGACAATCGTCTTCTTCGCGTGGAACGGTGCGGTCAGAGGATTTTTTGGCTTTGGCGATCACCTGAGGGACAATGCGCCCGAAATCGTATCCCGGCTCCGCGCCGAGGGCATCTCGGTATGGATAGTCTCCGGGGATTCGGAGGAAACCACCCGGAGGCTCGCTCTCCAGGCAGGGGCCGACAACTTCGCCGGTCAAAGGCTGCCACAGGATAAGGTCAGGATAATCGAAGACCTCCAGGCACAGGGGAAACGAGTTGCGATGGCCGGCGACGGAATAAACGACGCTGCGGCCCTCGCCCGCTCGGACCTCGGAATAACGCTCGGAGCAGGCGCAAATCTTATCCGGGAATGCTCCGATGCTGCGGTTCTCGGAGACGATCTGCCAAAGATAGCCGAATTGCTCGAACTTTCCCGCTTTTCTTTCAAAATCACCAGGCAGAATCTCTTCTTTTCCTTATTCTATAACGTCTTTGGGATTCCCCTTGCAGCCGCGGGCATTCTAAACCCGCTGATCGCCGCCTTTGCCATGTTCGCCAGCAGCGTGACCGTCATCTGCAATACTTCCAGGATTTCCAGATTCACGCAAAAAATTTGAGTCTCAAGGTTGACAAGAGATGAGAGCGTATTTGGTTTGTGGCCCAGGAAAGACCTGCTTGTTGATTCCAAGGTCTGTCCGCGTCCATCCGTGTCTGGAATTGTCCGCCGCGCCTTCGCGTGACCTCACTAAGCCCCGCCCAGGTACTCCCGCGCTCGCTCATAGGCTAGCGAAGCGAAGAAAAAAAACGCCGCAACCATTATTATGGTGGCCCCGGAGGTAAGATTGAACGTGTAGGAAAACCACAAACCGGCGAGCGAAAAAATAAAGTTGAGAAATATCGAGACTATCATCATCGCTTTAAGAGAGTGGCAGAATTTTTCCGCTATGAATGGCGGAATACTGAGAAGAGCGATAACCAGGACCAGGCCCACGATTCGAATGAGCATGATTACCGAAAGCGCGATCATCCCGAGCAGAATGTAGTAGAGCATTTCCACCCGGACCCCCATGGCCATTGCAAATTCCTCGTCGAAAGACATGGCAAGGAAGCTGTTGTAGAGCGACCCCACAATTATGAGCACTCCAACGTCAACCAGGGCCATCATCAGTATGTCCGAGCGCGGGACGGCCAGAATGCTCCCGAACAGATAGCTCATCAGGTCCACGTTATATCCCGGTGTGAGGTCGATCATTATGATTCCCAGGGCCATTCCCACGGCCCACAAGACTCCTACGACCGTATCCGCCCTCTGCTTGTTTTTCATAGTGACAGCGGACATGATCATCGCGATCACCAGCGCAAAGCCGACCGCCCCGGAAAGCGGCGGAATCCCGAAAAAGATGGCCAGTCCGATGCCCCCGTAGGCGGCGTGAGCGATTCCACCCGAGATGAAAACGATGCGGTTTACGACGACAAGGGTCCCTATGATCCCGCAGGCCACGCCGGCAAGCAAGCCGGCAAAAAGGGCGTTGCGCATGAATTCGGATTGGAAGACATCGACCATCTTCTCAGGAGTCCTTATGGTCATGCTTTCGCAAAACGCGATGAGGAACACCGTGGGCTATCAGATCGACGGGGCATTGGTAGGCTGAATGCAGCATCTCGTTGGTGATTTCGCCGGATTCGTGATAGTAAAGGGTCCGGTTTAGGCAGGCCACCGAGTTGATGTAGCTGGACAGCACGCTCATGTCGTGGCTCACGACGACGATGGTGATCGTAGCGTTCAGTTCTTTGAGCAGGTCATAGAGGTCGGTTTGAAACTGTGCGTCCACGCTGGCGGTAGGCTCGTCCATGAGCAGGACTCTCGGTTCGACGGTAAGCGCCCGGGCAATGAAGACCCGCTGCCTCTGGCCTCCGGAGAGTTTCCCGATCGGCCGGTCCCGATACTCCCACATCCCAACCTGTTCCAGCACCTTTTTGGCAAGGGCCCTGTCCTCGGACGTGTATCGTCTGTCCCGCCCCCTCAGGCCGAGTCTGCCCATAAGCGCAACGTCCTGAACGGAAATAGGGAAATCCTTGTTATGCCCCGTATCCTGTGGGACATATCCAAGCAGTCCGGCGGCTTCCAGGGGCGTCTTGCCGAAAACCCTCACCGTCCCCTGGGCGGGGTTCAAAATACCAACTACGATCTTGAGCAGGGTGGTTTTACCGCTGCCGTTAGGTCCCATTATTGCCAGGAAATCCAGCTCATCCACCGCCAGGTTCACGTTCGTCAAAATAGGATGGCTGTTGTAGAAAAAAGAGACATTGTTCAACTCGATAGCCGAAACGGGCATATCCGACCTCTGTTCAGTGCTCACTGTTCACTGCCCTTTTAATTTGCTCGGCGACCTGCCGGAGATTTTTTTCCCAGTCCGGCGCAAGGTCGTCGGCCTCCACCAGCCTGCCGCCAACCGCGTCGGCTATGGTCTGGGCGGCCTTGGGCGAATACTGCGGCTGAACGAATATGGTTTTTACTCCAAGCTCCCGCGCGCGTTTTATGAATTCGTCGAGCTCTTTTGCCTTTGGCTCCTTTCCTTCAACTTCCACAGGTATCTGCCTGAGCCCGTATGCGTCGGCAAAATAGCCCCAGGCAGGATGAAAAACCATGAACGTGCGCGATTTGGTATCCGTCCCAAACAGGCGGGAAAGGAAAAGGTCCAGCTCAACCAGCTCGGAGGCGAATTTCCTGTAATTTGCCTCGTAAGAGGCACGGTTTTGCGGATCGGTTTCGGCAAGGGCTTCAAAGATTGCCCGCGCCTGGAGGACCGCCAGAGGCGGTGAGAGCCAGATGTGAGGGTCGTCGCCGTGTTCTTCATGGCAATGGCCGCTGTGCGGTTTCACGCCCTCGCCGGGATGCGAATGGGCCTCAATCGCTCTTTTTTTGATGTCTTTCTCGGTGTGTATGACCAGAATTGCCGGGTTTACAGAAATCATTTTCGGGAGCCACACGGTTTCGAATGGAACTCCACAGGCGAAATAAATCCTGGCCCGGCTAAGGGCGGTCATCTGTGCGGGCCTGGGTTCGTATGTCTCAGGCGTTCCTCCCGGAGGGACCATTACCTCAACCTTTACGAACTGACCTCCGATCTTCTCCACAAAATACCGCTGAGGAAGAATACTTACGGCGACAGGCGTCGGCGCTGGCGCCGGGGCAAGAGCCAGGCAGGGCTCAAAGATGAATGTCAGCGCAAATACCAAACCGATTCTCAAAAACGCAGTCGCCATTGCGGCATACCCTTCGGAAGGGTTCGAAGCAGTACTTCATGTCCCCGGGGACACCTTAAACCGCTATCTATGATATGGGATTTTGCTCCCGAGCGCTATAGACTAATTTCAAAAAAAACGCAGGTGAACAAGTGTATGCGCCGGTCAGAGCCGGCAAGGAGTTGCGGATGGAAGGAACCTATCCAGGATTTGGCCGGAATGAATTCAGAGACCAAAATTCCTTCGATATTCGCGGTCTATTTTCAGTCCTTCTATGTCGGTTGTCTTTTCGCCTCGAGCGGACTTGATCTGGTCGATGTTTCTCTTTACAACGGCGCGTTTGCTAGCGTAAGCAAGGGCCGTTTCTTCGGTGATTTTCCCCTGCCCGTAGAGACGCGAGATGCTGGCGTCGAATGTGGTCCATCCAAAAGGCTCGGCCTGCTCAATCATCTCATAGAAGGTCTTCCCCTCGGCTTCGCCGTGAAGGATGGACTCTTGCACTCTGAGGCTGTTGCCCATTATTTCGAAGGCTGCGACGCGGCCGCCGCCGACCTTAGGGAGGAGCCTCTGCGAAATTATCCATTTCATCGAGTCGGCCAGGCGGATTCGCACGAGCCGCTCCTCCTCGAGTTCGAACATACCGATGATGCGGTTCACGCTCTGGCCCGCATCCATCGTGTGCAGGGTGCTCAACACGAGGTGGCCTGTCTCGGCGGCGCTCAATCCGATTTCCACCGTCTCTCGGTCCCGCATTTCACCTACAAGGATCACTTTTGGCGCTTGGCGCAGCGCAGCCCGAAGCCCGTGTGCAAAGGTGTCGAAATCGAGGCCCAGTTCGCGCTGGTTAAAAGTAGCCCTGAGCTGCGGGTGTACGAATTCCACCGGGTCCTCAAGCGTTACCACGTGATAAGGGTGGTTGGAGTTGACTGCGTTTAAAATCGCCGCAAGGGTCGTCGATTTTCCGCTGCCGGTCGCACCTGTCACGAAGGCCATTCCAAACTTTTCATCAGCTATCTGCCTCAGTACCGGAGGCAGTTCCAGTTCATCTATCGAGGGGATTTTGGTTGGAAGCTGCCTCATGGCGACCGAGTAGGTGCCGCGCTGAGAGAATATATTGACGCGGAACCGCGCCCGGCCGGGGAGGTGGTACGAAATGTCGCAGGACCCCATGTTAAGCAGGTGCTGGATCCCACGGCGATCGTTCCCGACAAGGTTGAGGGCTATAGTCTCGGTGTGAAAGGGCGTCAACATCCGGATGCCAAAATCCATGCAGACGGGCTTGAGCAGCCCGTCAACCTCGACCTGGGGGGGTTTGCCCACTGTGAAATTGATGTCTGAGGCGCTGGGGTTTTCATCCAGAATGCCCAGAAGAAATGCATCCATCTCCGCCCGTCTCATAATCCTCCTTCGGTTGCGGAAAGCAAAACCATTCCTGCTCCTTGCTTCTCGCTTCTGCTTAGACCTACACCTCGGTAAAATCCGCGGGAGGCTCGGTCAGGTAGGTGCGGAATTTCTCCTTGTCCACGCACTTCATGTAGGCTTCAGTAGGGCTGATTCGACCCGCCTTGAGGTGAGCGGCTATCGCGTCATCCAGGGTCTGCATGCCGTATTTCTTTCCGGTCTGAAGCGCCGATTGGATCTGATGGGTTTTGGATTCGCGAATCATCGCCCGCAACGCGTGGGTTGCTATCAGTATCTCCAGGACCGCTATGCGTCCCTTTATGTCGATGCGTTTGAAAAGGGCCTGGGAAATTACGGCCCGGATGCCGTCGGCCAGGGTGGAGCGAATCTGCGCCTGCTCGCCCGCCGGGAATACCTCGATTATGCGATCGATCGTTTTTGCCGCGCTTTGCGTGTGGAGCGTAGAAAAAACAAGATGGCCGGTTGCTGCGGCCTCGATGGCCAGGCGCATTGTTTCCAGGTCACGCATTTCGCCCACCAGGATTATGTCGGGGTCCTCGCGCAGACAGGCCCTCAGCGCGGCTGAAAAAGTCCGCGTATGAGTGCCGACCTCCCGGTGATTTATCAGGCAGTTCTTGCTCGTATGTACAAATTCTATGGGGTCTTCAATGGTAATTATATGATCTTTTCTCTTGCGGTTCGCCTCGTCGATTATCGCCGCAAGCGTTGTGGACTTGCCGCTTCCGGTAGGACCCGTCACGATGACGATTCCTCGAGGCAGAAGGGCCAGACGACTTACAACCGGAGGAAGGCCGAGCTTCTCGACCGTGAGAATTTCGCTCGGAATCTCGCGGAACACCGCCCCAATTCCGTTTTTTTGCATGAAGAAATTCACTCTGTAACGGGCAAGCCCCGAAATTTCGTATCCGAAATCGAGGTCTCCGGTTTCCTCGAATACCTTGATCTTGTCTTCCGGGGTGATCTCGTAGAGCATCGAGCGCAGTTCGTTGTCGTCCAGGACTTTATATTTTACGCGCTCCAAGTCGCCTCGAATCCTCAAAACCGGCTGCTGGCCTGAAACAAGATGTACATCGGAGGCTTTTTGTTCGTTCATCAGTTTAAAAAAGGCATCTATTTTAGCCATGGACTCCCCTCGGAGAGGTGTGCCGGATTGAGGCTTTCACAGCAATGACCGTTGAGGACCCTCCTCTCGGGAACTCGGCTACTGCCGCTAAAGACCATTCCATTCCAAAGCTTTCCATTAAGCAACAATTGTGCCGCAGACAGAGGTCGGAAATCCGAAGTAGGGAAAACAGATTTTAACCGGATATCAACCAACCGCCTCTGACTATAACTCAACCGTTATCCAATGCCTGTGCCGGTCGTCCAGACGTGTGAGGCCCGCTTTTGCGGCCGCATCCAGCGCTTCCCTGAATTCCGCGGAAGTGATTCTGCGGTTTATCGCACGGTTGGCGAGAGCCCTGCCGCAAGGGTGATACTGGTCCATAATGTTGATGTAGGTCTGAGCCGAGATCTGTGCGGCTATGAAATCGACAACTTCCACAGTTCCGGCAAGGCCGTTCGGCATGACGAGATGCCGCACCAGCACGCCCCTTCGAGCCACGCCCCTCTCATCCAAAACCAGGTCCCCCGCCTGCCTGTGCATCTCCCTGAGAGCCTGGCGGGCACGCTCGGGATAGTCCGGAGCGCCGCAAAGCTCCCGCGCTGCTCCAGGGTCCCAAAATTTGAAATCCGGCATATAAATATCGACAATTCCGTCCATAAGCTTTAACGACGAAACCCGCTCATAACCACCGCAATTATAGACAAGCGGAAGGCGCAGCCCCTTTTCGACAGCGATGGGAAGCGCCTCGAGAATCGGCTGAATCACATGCGATGGAGTGACAAAATTTATATTGTGGCAGCCTTTTTTTTGAAGAGCGAGCATTATTTCGGCCAGATCTTCCGGGCCAATAGGCATTCCCTCCCCACCGTGGCTTATGTCGAAGTTCTGGCAGAAATCACATAAAAGGTTGCAGTGCGAGAAAAAAATAGTCCCCGAGCCACCCCTGCCCACAAGGGGCCGCTCCTCACCGTAATGCGGCCCGTAGCTGGCCACCACTGCAAGTTTGCCCGTCCTGCAAAAGCCTCTCTCGCCCGCCATCCTGTCCACTCTGCACATGCGCGGACACAGGGTGCACTTCTTCATCCATTCGGACGCGCGCCTCAGTGCTTCCTTAAGCCGCCCGCTCCTGTATGCTTCAATATAGGCAGCGCTCATCCTGTGAGCCTCCCGCTGATGGTCTTTTTTAAGGTTTTCCGCCCACCGGAAAGGACCCCGATGGAATCACCGGTGCAGAAGGTCAAAAAAACAACTCCCGCTGAGCATATCATCTCGGGACAATGGAGCAAACCTGTTTGATTTCAAAGGAAAACGAGTCGCTTGATCCGGAAACCGTTGGAATCCCATCCGGCTCTTTCGGTAGACGCTAATAAGATAGATTCCAGTAACTGCCTGGTTTGCGCCCCTCAAATTCCCTCAACGAAATAGGCCCCCGGTTTGAGTATCAATCCCTGCCGCAGCCCCTCGCCGCCCGTACGAAGAAAGCACGATTTTGAAATTCAGAGCGAATTCCTATGCATGGCCACCTCGCGGAGCGAGGTATTCCCCCGTTTCACCTGCCCTTCCGAACCTCATTCTGCCAGCCGTTGTAAATATCGCCGGTTGTGCTATATTTGCCTCCCACTCTAAAGCAGAAACAAAAAACCAAATCATAACGATCGAGAGCTGGCGTATTCCCGGGGGAGTGGACCGAAATGGCTTTCGAGCAGAGGAGATATCATGAGATTGAAAAAAATACTCATGTTGTCGGCCGTGGTCTCAATTTCGGCCATTTTTGCATTCGGCTGCTTTGCCCAACAGGAAGACAACCAGGTAAACGATAAAGTCCGCGAACTCCAGGAACAGTATCGCCGCCTGTTAAAAGACGAATACAATCCTTCCACCATCCAGCCGAAAACGAACGGCAAGCCTTCGTTCAGTTCCGAGCCGGGCTGGATGAAGAGTTCGAAAAAGAAGGGCAAGAAATCGGCACTACGAAAGACCGGGAAGAAAAAATACGGGTCGCATATCGCATCGAAGAAGGCGCGTTCGGGCAAAAAGCTTGCCAAGGGGCGAGCGGGTAAACCACCGAAGACCGCTTCGAAGAAAACTAAGGGGAAAAGGAAGGCTTTAGCTAAAGCCTCGACCGGAAAGGGAGCAAAGTCCCCGAAGACGTCGACCCGCAAACGCGGCCAGTCTTTCAAAGAAGGTGCAAAATCTTCGGGCAAGACAGCAAGAAAGGCGAGCAAGCCTTCGGCGTCTGTGCAGAAAAAAAAGGGCACTGACAGGAAGAGTGCCGCGAAAAAAGGCACAACGGCAAAGTCCGGCAAAATCGACAGCAAGAAGAAAAAGGGAGCTGACAAGAAGGGTGCCGGAAAGAAGGGGACAACCCAAAAATCGACTAAAACCGACAGCAAGAAAAAAAAGGGCACTGACAGGAAGAGTGCCGCGAAAAAAGGCACAACGGCAAAGTCCGGCAAAATCGACAGTAAGAAGAAAAAGGGAGCTGACAAGAAGGGTGCCGGAAAGAAGGGGACAACCGCAAAGCCCGGTAAAACCGACAGCAAGAAGAAAAAGGGAGCTGACAAGAAGGGTGCCGGAAAGAAGGGGACAACCCAAAAATCGACTAAAACCGACAGCAAGAAAAAAAATCATAAAAAATGATTTTGAGCAAATTCTTGATTTGTATATTTCAGATTTTGTCCTTAAAATGTGTGTCATGATTGACCCTTCTCTCAAGGAGGCAACATTATTTTTGAAGGAGGAAAGGAGAGTCAGGATATGAAGGGTAAGGTTCTCGCAATCATTACCGCTGTTCTGTTTGGGGCTACGATGCTGGCATCCCCGATCGTGTATGCGGCCGGGACCGACACGGAGGCGGCCGGCACGCAGGAGCAGGCGCCGGCGAAAAAGAAGCCAGCCAAGAAAAAGAAAAAGGCCAAAAAACACCACGTAAAGAAGGCCAAAAAACACCACGTGAAAAAGGCCAAGAAGAAAAAAGCACCACCCGAAGAAAAGGAGTAGTTTCAGGAATCAGTGTGCTGCTTCTTTGAGAGATCGTCGAAAATCAGGGCTATGCAAAACCTGCCATTCGATCCGGAATCGAAGGCAGGTTTTGTTTTTGTGCGCCCGGCAGGGCGCGTCCTCGGACTGATCCGGGGGGGCGCTCTCAGAGTGGTTCCACCATACGCCTGAAAGCCAGTGCGATTATCTCTATTTGTTTGGGCATAAGGGTGCGCAGGTCCATAATGAAATGATCCGATTCGATTCTCCCTATTATGGGAGGATCGTTTCGACGAAGGAATTCCTCGATTTGATTCGCGCTAAAATCGCCGGATTGGACAGCCACAACAAAAGTGGGCAAGTCCTGGGCAGGAAGAGAACCACCGCCCACCTGTGAAGAGCTCCGACGGACCTCGATCCGGAGCACCGCCTTCCGGTCCGCCTCTTGAATGGCTGAGGCAAGCTCTTCGGCACGGCTGTTCAATTCCTCCGCAGAAAGGGCTATCATCCTTAGCGTTGGAATTCTCTCCAGCGCCTGCCGTTCGTCTCTGTAGAGCCTCAGGGTCGTCTCCAGGGCAGCCAGCGTCATTTTGTCAACCCTCAGGGCGCGCGTGACCGGATTTTTCCTGCACCTTTCGACCAACTCCTTCCTGCCGACTATGACGCCCGCCTGGGGACCTCCGAGCAGTTTGTCGCCACTGAAGGTGACGAGGTCGGCACCCGTGCGCACGGTCTCCTGCACCGTTGTCTCACCGTGGAGCCCAAACTGCGTCAGATTGATGAAGCATCCGCTTCCGAGGTCTTCCACCACGGGCAGCCCGCGCTCGCGTCCCAGGGCCACCATTTCATCCAGCGGAACCTCTTTGGTAAAGCCCACGATCCTGTAATTGCTGGTATGCACTTTCATTAGCAGGGCGGTCTGGTCGGTAATGGCCGACACGTAATCTTTGAGGTGCGTGCGGTTAGTCGTTCCAATCTCTCTCAGGATTGCGCCGCTCGCGCTCATTACGTCCGGAATCCGGAAAGACCCCCCGATTTCGACCAACTGGCCTCTGGAGACCACAACCTCACGACCCCTGGCAAGGGTGTTGAGAATCAGGAACACCGCTCCGGCATTGTTATTTACGACCAAGGCGGCTTCAGAGCCGGTCAGCTCACAAAGGATCGCCTCGGCGTGAACGTATCTGGAGCCCCGTTCGCCCAGCCGCAGATCGTATTCGAGGTTGCTGTAGCCGCGGCAAACCGTCTGAAGCCTCGCGACGGCCTCTTCCGGAAGAAGGGAGCGGCCCAGGTTGGTATGGATCACTATTCCTGTTGCGTTTATAACCGGCCGCAGGGTAAAAGCGGCGAGCTGATCCGCGCGCTGCGCTATCGAGCGGGCAAGCTCGGGCGGATCTATTGCCGAAAGAGACCCGGGGGCCTGTAATATCCGTTTTCTGGTCTCTTCGAGTTCCTCGCGTATTGCATCCAGGACCAGCTTGCGTGGATGGCGGGAAAGCGCATCCAGGACAGCCTCCATTTGTAGGAGGGCATCAACGCCCGGTATTTGCCTCAGGAATTCTTTTGCCTGGTTTTCGCTCATTATTTGCGTCGCCTCCTGGCGGAAACCGCTATTGTTTTTCACACGATGTTTCCGGGTGAATAGTGAGGTGTGTGTGGTATAATTATAACCTATTGTCCTTTTGTACTAGAATTTTTGAGGATTTTCGGCAAGACAATGAGATTTTCCGAGTTTCGAGAAGAGCGTTTCGAACTATCCGAAGAGCCGATTGCCGGATCGGCCGATTTTAGATGCGCATCCGGAGAGGTCGTCTCGTTTTTAAAGAGATCCAGAGAGTCGGCGGTTCTCAGAGGCGTACAGCCTTCTGCCCTGGCCTATCTGGTCTCGATGGCCATGCGGCAGATTCGCAAGCCTTTCGTGCTGATCGCCCCTACGGACAGGGAAGCCGAACGATTCACCGAGATGATTTGCCTTTTCGCGGGCAAGGGCCAGCCGGAGAACGGCGGAGAGCCTCTGAGACGGCAGGTCTGGTTTTTGCCGTCACGCACCGGTCACAAGGCCCAAGCACTCGGCAAAGCGGAAACAACGGCAAGAAGGGTCGAAGCTCTCTATGCCTTGCGCGCCGCATCCTCCTCCGTGGTGGTGGTTACCTCCGCTCTTGCTCTAACCGAACGTCTTATCCCGCCGGAGATTCTTGCTGCCAATATGGAGTACAAGATTGCCGGAGAAAGCATCGACCCGGAGGGTTTTATGCGCAGGCTGATCGAGCGCGGGTTCTTCCGGGTATCGCTCGTTGAGGATTACGGCGATTTGAGTCGCCGGGGGGGCGTGCTCGACGTGTATGCGCCTCTGTACCGCTGGCCGTTGCGATTCGAGTTTTTCGGGGACCAACTGGAGTCCATCCGCCTCTTTCACCCTGTTACTCAGCGTTCGATGGGCGTGCTGGAAGACGCGGTTATCCTGCCCGCAAACGAAATCGTGCTGGATGCGGAAGCCAGGCGGCGGGCGCAGGACGCGGTCTATGAGGACGTGAAAAAGGATCTGCTTTCGCCGGCCGCAGGAAACATCTGGCTCGACAGGATTGCGGAAGGATACCATTTGGGCGCTTTCGAGTCCGTTTTTTCGGTCTTTTTTGAAAAGACGGCCTCTATATGGGAATACCTCGACCGGAACGCTATCGTGGTTTGGGCCGACCCGGTTCAGGTCCGCCGGGAGATGGAAGGACAGTGGGCAAAGATTTTGCGAGCATGGGACGAGGGAGGTTCGCAGAGCGAATGGAGAAGGTACCCCAACGAACTCTATGACGAACCGGAAAAATCCTTCGAGGCCGCTCGCAGCTTCCAACAGCTTCTTTCCAATTCCCTTTCGGAACAACAGGGCGCCACAACGGTATTTGACCTCGGAACGTCTTCTCACACCGAGCTTGCCGCCGCGGTAAAGGCCCACGGAAACAGGGAGCGCCTGCTTGATCCCGTCGCCGCCCAGTTCCGGAGGTGGACCAGCGAGGGCGCTTCGGTCTTTCTGGTCTGCTCGCACAAGGAGCGCGCTGCAAGAATCTCCGAGCTTTTGGCAGACTACGGGATAGAGTCGGTGGTGAGCGGCCGTGGTTTCGGCGAGGAGTCATTCGAATCCAGCCTGGTGAAGATAATCCAGGGAACGCTCAGCAACGGCTTTTTCTGGCAGGCCGAAAAGCTGGCCATAGTAGCCGAAGAGGAACTATTCGAGAGGCGGTCTCGCCGTCGGGGGCAGAAGCCTGTTGCGGGTATTTTCCTCAATTCATTTCAGGACCTGCACCATGGCGACTTCGTTGTTCACGTGGACCACGGAATCGGCGTATATAAAGAGCTGGCGCATCTGAACGCAGGCGGCGTGGAAAACGATTTTCTGCTCATTGCCTACCAGGATGGCGACAAGCTCTACGTGCCGGTGGGTAAACTCGAAAAAGTCCAGAAATACATGGGCCTGGAGGGTCAGGAACCCAAGGTTGACAAGCTGGGCGGCAAATCCTGGGAAAGAGCCAAACAGAAGGCAAGGGAATCGGCCGAGAAAATGGCTGAGGAGCTGTTGGAACTCTACGCCATTCGGCAGGTGGGAGAAGGGCATTCTTTCACGCCACCCGACCATTATTTTCAGGAATTCGAAACAACTTTCGCCTTCGAGGAAACCCCGGACCAGGTAAAAGCAATCGAGGATGTCCTGGATGACATGACCTCGAAGCGCCCGATGGACCGCCTGATTTGCGGGGATGTCGGCTACGGAAAGACCGAAGTCGCTCTGCGGGCGGCATTCAAGGCCGTCATGGATGGAAAGCAGGTGGCGATGCTGGTGCCCACTACGGTTCTGGCCGAACAGCACCACGAGAGCTTCCTTGAGCGATTCGAGGGGTTTCCGGTCATTGTTGCCTCTCTCAGCAGATTCAAGTCGGCCTCTCAGCAGAAGGCCATCATCGACGGGCTCAACAAAGGCTCGATAGATATCGTGATCGGCACACACCGGCTCCTGCAGGAGGATCTCGTTTTCAAGGATCTGGGGCTATTAATAATCGACGAGGAGCACAGATTCGGGGTCCGGCACAAGGAGCGGCTGAAAAAGCTGCGAACATCGGTGGACGTGCTGACGCTTACCGCAACCCCCATTCCGAGGACGCTGCACATGGCCCTTGCCGGAATTCGCGACCTCAGCACCATTGAAACGCCTCCCCAGGATCGCCGAGCTATCGAAACCTACGTGACAGGTTACGACGAGTTCGCCATCCGCGAGGCCATCTATCGCGAGATCAACCGCAGGGGGCAGGTTTTCTTCGTGCACAATCACGTCCAGACTATTCAGCAGATGGCGGCCAGGCTCGCAATTCTGGTACCGGAGGCGCGAATTTTTGTGGCCCACGGGCAGATGAGAGAGCGGGACCTGGAAAGGGTCATGCTTGATTTCATTCACAAGAAAATAGACGTCCTGGTCTGCACCACGATCATAGAATCGGGCCTCGACATTCCGGCGGCAAACACGATCATAATCAACCGGGCCGACAAGTTCGGCCTGGCCCAGATCTACCAGCTCAGGGGACGGGTGGGTCGCTCGAGCGAGCAGGCCTACGCCTATCTCATCATACCGGGCGAAGCCCTGATTACCAGGGATGCCCAGAAGAGACTGCGCGCGCTTCTCGACTTCAGCGAACTGGGGGCCGGATTCAAGATCGCCCTGAACGACCTGCAGATTCGCGGGGGAGGCGCTATTCTGGGCTCGTCGCAGTCGGGACACATTGCGGCAATCGGTTACGAGCTTTACCTGGAGTTGCTCGAAAAAGCTATAAAGAGCATGAAGACTGATGGATCGCAGGCTGAGGCAATCGAAACGGAAATAAATCTCCCGGTTTCCGCCTTCCTGCCCGAAGATTACATATGCGATGCGGACCAGAGGCTCATCGCCTACAAACGGCTCGCTACCCTGGCTGATGAGCAATCCATCGAGGATCTTGCCGGTGAATGGCGAGACCGTTACGGTCCATTGCCGGAAACGGTTAAGAGCCTTGTTTTGATGGCGATGATGCGGCTTCTTCTCAAGCGGCTCAAAGTGGTTCGCCTGGATGGAGACGCAGAGAACTTCACTCTATCCTTCGCACAAGGGGTGGATATCTGGCCGGTGATCTCCTTTTTTGAACACAAAAAGCTGAACTTCGCTCCGGAGTCTCAACGCAAGTTAAAAGTGGAAATTTGGGGACGCAACTTTCCACAAAGAATCCTCCGGCTTAAAAGAATCTTGCAAGAACTCCATGAAAATGCTACAGGTTGCGAACTCCGTTAGCAAAATAATCAGCTCGGCATTCCCTCCTCGCGGCCCTCTTTGGGCAAGGCCACCCCTGCCCATGAGAAATGCGGGAGGATTCTCTGGAGACAGACAGGGAGCAAGTTGGGAGGTAATATGAATCCCTTTCATAAAGTTTCAATTCTTACTGTTTGCATGCTTGTTGCCTGCGTCCTTTCATGTGAAACGGCGCGAGCCGAAACGATGGACCGTATCGTAGCCAATGTGGACGGAGAAATAATCCTCTACAGCGATCTGCAACATCAGATTAAGGTTCTGGAAAGGAACATGCCGATGCTGGATGCTTCAGATCCGGCAAAAAAATTGCAAATCGAGCGCGAGGTTCTCACTGAGATGATCCGGCAGAAACTGGCCGACAAGGAAGTGGCGCGGCTTAAGATTGAGGTCACCAATCCCGAAGTTGATCTAAGAATCAAACAATTTCTGGAGCAGAACCATGCAACCATGGCGCAGCTCGAACTTAATCTCAAAGCTAGCGGCCAGACCATCGAGAAATTTCGTCAGCAGATAAGAAAGGAAATGGAACGAGACCGTCTCTTGGAGCGGGTGCTCAAGTCGAAGGTGGTGATCAGCGATCAGGAGGTTGAGGCTTATCTCAAGGGGGAAAAGGGGGAGTCCGCGACGAGTTCTCAAAAGATCCATCTGGGCCTGATTGTACTCCCGGTCGGCGATAAATACGGAAAGCCCGAACAGGTTGAGAAAACGGGCCATGACATACTCGATAAGCTCAAAGGCGGAGCCGATTTCCGGGCTCTGGCCAAACAGTATTCCAAGGGGCCCGCAGCGCAGGATGGGGGGGATCTGGGATACATGGCGGCCGAAGAACTTGCTCCATTTATCGCCAAGGTGATACGGGATCTGAGAACAGACCAGGTATCCGGTCTGGTGCAGGGACCTGACGGATATTATATCATTAAAATGTTTGGTATCGACAACAAGCAGGTCAGCAAATCGGACCCGGCTTTGCGCGAAAAAGTTCGACAAACCCTGTACGAACAGGAAGTGAACCGGAAGTTTGAAGAGTGGGTGCGTTACTTGGAATCGAAAGCCTTCATCCAGATATCCCTTTAGACGAACTTCATCAGATGAAAGAGATCGCAGAGTTTCTCAAAGCCGAGAGGCTGAATCGCAATCTGACGCTGGAAGCCGTTTACGAGCGGAGCAGAATCAGTGTCAGCATGCTCACCTCCTTCGAGGCCTGTGACTTCGAGCGATTCGGCGCCTCTCTTCTCATCCGGAATACCATCCGCGCTTACTGCCGGGCTCTCCAGATAGAGGCCGAGCCGCTAATCCGAAAGTTCTCTTATGAAATCGAAGCATACAACATCCAGGATGCGGGAATAAGAAGATACGGGCGGCAGATGAAGATCCTGCGCAAGAGGCGCAGAATGATCGGACTGCCTTTTTTCGCCCTGCTTTTGATCTCCGCAGCCCTTTTCTACGGCGGTACGTTGGTATCGGAAAGGCGCTCGAAGCTGCTCGCCCCGACGGATGCAGACAGGATTTTTACCCAGGAGGAGCTCCCTGCCGAGTTGCAGGAACGGCTGGCGCCCGGCCCAAACGCCGGGGTCGAGAAGTCCGGAGCCGATTTTCGGAAAGCCGATGAGGCGATAAGAAACGCCGAGATTCACTTAAGGGAATCGGGAACAGCGGCGGAAGATGCCCGAGAAGCAGACGATACGCTGAAACCGGCCGGCGAAGCATCGGAAAAAGATTTCACGCAGGATAAGGGCTCTCCTGCCCGCTTGGCTTTCAGCAACTCGACCGAGGCCGTAGCGGACGACGAGCCGGCCCAGGGTGCGGAAAACCGCGTCCGGAATAAATTCGCTGTCGAGGCGGACGACAACGTTTGGATTCAGGTAAGAATCGACGATGACGATAAAGAAACCCAAGGTGAGATGCTACACCCGGGAGATCGGCGGGAGTGGGTTGCCGATAAGACCCTGCAAGTCGTAATCGGCAATGCGGGGGGCGTCCGCATGAAATGGAACGAGCAGGTGATAAAGGCCCCGCGCGATCTCGGGCGCGTCCTGCGATTCCGGTTGCCTGATTATGCGAAGGCGGAGTAGGAACGGAGGACGGAAGACGGGAGACAGAAGACGGAAGCAACGGAAGAGGTCCTTTGCGTGGGGATTTTTCACGCGATGGCGCGAAGAAACGGAATACTTTCTTCGTCTATTTTCCCCGTTCATAAGAAATTTATCAAAAACTTAGACATGCCCCCTGGGTTGGGTTGCAGGTGCATTCTGGGGGCGCTTCCTCGGATCGAGCCCCCGGATCGGGTCCGGGGCAGGCTTTGCGCGCCATCATAAGCCATAATTAACGTCGCAAATCGCAGCTTTCATAAGAAATCCGAACGCCATTTCCGGTAAACGGCAGAGCTGCTCACCCCCCATCCTCAGAAATTCGCCGGGTTTTGAATCCCACGGCATATTAGTTTATTGCTCCAAGAGGAATATGAAAGAAATTGTACTCAGATCTCAACAGCTCCAGGACCAGATATAAAATTTGCTCCCCCGGGAATCCTCGGCGGTTTGTAAGTACTTCGGGCTGTCAAAAGATACCAAATACGAAGGACGTCCGCATTAGCCCGGTCAGTTTCAAAAATTGACTGGTTTATGGAATATTTCCAGATGAGGTCGAAATGAGATTCTTCATCAACGTTATTGAAGAAGGGAAACGCTGCGCCGAAAAAGAAAATGCGAATCGCCACGACTTAACAAAGGAGGGCGACCAGCCCTTTTCCCGCCTCGGTGGAATGAACTTGGAGTGAATTATTTCGTTACTGCCGCTATCACGTTCCCCAAAACCTTGTGAGACGACACTCTTGTCCGATGAAGATTTTCTTGTCTTAGATCTTTTCACTCTGATACGCCGTCATGCCGCGACTCAGCCAAGAAGAGCCTCCATATAGGCATAGAGGGCGGGGGAGCCGCCGGTGTGGACGAAAAGGACGTTTTGTCCCTTCTTGAAATGCCGCTTCCTGATGAGGTCGATCATTCCAGCCATGGCCTTGCCGGTATAGACCGGGTCCATAAGGACCGCTTCCGTGCGGGCGAGCATCTTTACCGCCTCGACCATACCCTCGGTCGGCAGTGAATATCCCGCTCCCACATAGTCCCCGAAACACTCAACCACACTGCGCGGAACTTCCCCCCTTACTCCCAGGAGGGCGGCCGTTCTTGAGGCCAGGTCGAAAACGATCTTTTCCTGGGCCTCTTTGGTACGGCTGACATTGATGCCGACAACGGGAATGCCGCTGTTGTTGCCCCAGAAGCCTACCAGAAGACCCGAGTGCGTTCCGGCGCTTCCGCTTGCGCAGATGACGCTGTCGATTTGAATGCCCGTATCGAACGCCTGGGCGAGAATCTCCTCGGCACAGGCAACATAGCCCAGGGCGCCCAGAGGAGAAGATGCGCCGCCCACAATCGGATAGCCTTTCCTGCCTTCAGCCGCCAGACTGTCGGCCACGGACTGCATCTCTTCGATCAAATCCGCGCCGCCCGGCACAACCCGGATCTCTTCAACCCCCATTAGATGATACAGGAAGTTATTTCCACTCGCTTTGGGGTTGTAGCTGCCCGGCACCCGCTCTTCCAGAACGAGGCGGCATTTGAGGCCTTCTTTTACCGCTGCGGCAAGTGTGAGGCGGCAGTGATTGGACTGGACCGCACCGCAGGTTATTAGGGTGTCGGCCCCCTGAGCGAGCGCACCGGCAACCACGAATTCGAGCTTCCGGATCTTGTTGCCGCCCGCTGCAAAGCCGAGGAGATCGTCCCGTTTCATGTATATTTCGGGTCCCCCCAGGAGTTCTGTGAGGCGGGTGAGTTTATGGATAGGCGTAGGTCCATCGGCATAACGCCTTCGCGGAAAACGAGCAAGATTCATCCCTGTTTATCCTCCACAGCGGCTGCGGGACTGCGTCCTGCAGCAGTAATAGCGGCTCTTGCCAGCAATTTGAGAGAGTCGAAAACCGGAACCGGCACTTCCGCCGGTTCCAGCACCAGCGGGAGTTCGGTACACCCGGCGATTATCCCCAGAGCTCCCCGTTCGACAAGCCTGCGCGCCACGGCGCAAACATCGAGAGCGATTTCCTTTCGAGTGCGACGGGAGCGGGCATCCTTGATATCGTAGATTGCCGACATGATTCGGAGTTGATCGTCGGGTTCCGGGGAAAGAGTCTGCCTGCCGGTCCTGCTTAGCCTTTCCTGAAAACGACCGCCCTGGACAGTCCCGGTGGTGCCGAGAAGACCCAGCGTGTGTACCCCGGGATGGTTCTCCACGATGTGTTCGGCTACCACGTCGAAAATGGAGAGCACGGGCAGATTGGTTCGCTCTCGGAGTTGTTCCAGGAAGAAGTGGGCGGATATGCAGGGAATAACGATAAAGTCAGCCCCTGCACGCTCGAGCGCCGCAGCTCCTGCGGCCATTACGGGAACCGGAGACTCCCCCCCGTGCAGGATGGCCCGGGTGCGGTCGGGGACTTTCGGGTTGGAGTCGATGATTACGCGCAAGTGTTCCTGATCTTTTCGAGCCGATGTCTGGACGATCAGCTCCCTGTAAAGATAAAGCGTCGCCTCGGGACCCATGCCGCCCAGAACGCCGATGACTTTTTCCATAGATTAAGTCCCTCATGGCCGCAGGAGCTGGCCGTGCCCGCGATTCGTTTTGCGACGTGTGGAGTCCATCGCGCGCAAGGTGCCGCACCTCGACCTTACAGTCTCCGCGCTCCACGAAATCCCGCCTGCGACCCCGCCGCCATGGAGCGTGGAGTTCTTTTATTTTTCATCACTTGAGTATCTGGTTGAGAAAATCCTTCGTCCGCTGGTGTTTGGGATTCCTGAAGAACTCTTCGTCGGTCCCGCGTTCGACTATACGCCCCCCGTCCATGAAGATTATCTCATCGGCAACTTCCCGGGCAAAACCCATCTCGTGGCTCACCACAAGCATCGTCATTCCTTCTTTTGACAGATCGGTCATGACCTCGAGAACTTCCTGGATCATCTCGGGGTCCAGCGCCGAAGTCGGTTCGTCGAACATCATGTATTCAGGCTCCATCGCCAGCGCCCTGGCAATGGCCACACGCTGCTGCTGGCCTCCGGAAAGATTAGCCGGGTAGGTATGGGCCTTATCCGGAATACCCACCCGCTCGAGCAGTTCCATCGCCTTGGCTTGCGCTTCCAGCTTCGATTGCTTTTTCACTTTCATCGGAGCAAGGGTGATCATATCCATTACGGTCATGTGCGGATAGAGTTCAAAGCGCTGGAAAACCATCCCTATTCTCTGGCGCAGTTTGTAGAAGTTGGTTTTGGGGTCGCCTACCGAGATGCCGTCTACAAGGATTTCGCCTTTCTGAAAAGGCTCCAGGCCGTTGATGCATCGAAGAAGAGTGCTCTTTCCAGAACCGCTTGGACCGCAAATCACGACGGTCTGCCCACGGGTGATCACCTCATTTATATCACCAAGCACTTGAAAATCCCCGTACCATTTGCTGATATTTTTAATCTCGATCATAGTACGTTGGCCCTTCTGCCTTTACTTTGAAGACGTTGTTTCGGCCACTAAACCCCGAGTTGAAATCCTGGTGGAGGGTTTTCTCCACCGGGATTTACTTCGCGAGAGCTCTGCGTCTTCGAAAAGCGCCGCCGGAAGGCCAGTACGACACTCAACAGTATGATAAAGCCCAACGTTTTCACACGGTAGGCGTTTGCGAGCTTTATAAAATCCCGTCCGAAAAAAAACCTGCTCATTATCAGGCAAAAAATGGCGAAGGCCCCCATAGCCGCGGTCTGCCAACGGGAAAGACTGAAGCCGGCGAAAGCGGCGCGGCAGATCAGGTAGAGGGCCGGCAGCACCCCCACCCCATGTTGAACCCAGGTAATCGGTGAGAAGAGCAGAATCAGGATTGACAGCGCGGCGCATTCCCAGACGATTTCAATGGAATCGCGGCTCGTCGGCCTGCGGCGCATCAGCAGCACCATCCAAAGGAAAAGCGCCGCCATAAGAAGGCGGGTCACAACCCCGGCCCAGAAAACCGGCAAATCCAGGAACTGATAATAGTACGGACTGGGAGGATTATCGGGGCGCCGCCGGTCGTCCGATGTCTCCGGCCTGCCCATGTGTCCGTATGGCAGATGCATGAGGTAGCGTGCCAGGGCAGGTCGAAGCGAGAGGTTTTCAACCTTCTCTTCCCTCAGGGGACCGCGGGAGGGGTCCGGGTCGCCAAGTCCCCGGACCACCCCTGCAGTCCAGGTCTCCATCATGCGGGCATATTGACCGGGACCGCTCACCAGAACCGGGCTCAGAGTGAAGAGTGCAAAAGCGGCGCACGCTGCGGCTGCGATTTTCCATTGCCGCTTGAGCATGAACCAGGCCACAAAAAGAAGGGGTGTACACTTCATGGCCGCCGCCATGCCAAGGACTGCCCCGCCTGTAATGTCGCGCCGCTTTGACCAGAAATAAACTGATAGCCATGACATTGCGACCAGGGCCGTATTAACTCCGACCTCGGGGAGATCGCGTCCCAGAAAAATGCTTCCCAGCAGGATGGCCAGCGTTGTGGACCAGAAGGAGGCGTCCGGCGAAAGTGGCATGCTCTTTTCCGAGAGGCGCCACAGCGTTCGGACCAGTACCCCTATGGCAACGAGGGCCAAAGGATAGACGATGATCTGGGCGGCATGCAGGCCGAAAAGATGAAGTGGAGCGTGGATCATTGCCCAGAAGGGCGGATAGACGAAATCGAGGCCGTCTTCATATATAAAAACGCCCCGGGCGAGCCGCCTGCCCAGCTCGAAGTGGTGCGGAAAATCACCTCGAGGCCGGAGCATTATCTGAATCCAGACCACCGTGACCCAAACGGCCGCCAAAGCAATCGGGACCCACCTGAAGCGGTGCAGTTTCGCCCAATCGAAGGAGTCGAACCGCAACCGGCCCCCCTGGACGACAAGGCCCCCATTTTCCGGGGGCCTGTTCTCAGCTTTTGTTCTGCGAATCATTCCCTGTCCGTTTCGGCCTGGAACAGTCGTGCTGCGTACTGTGCCTTATATTCCAGATCGAGCGAAGCGGGCAACGAATTTTCGCTTTCGAAAACCACAAAACAATTCAGGGACTCCTCAATCAGAATGCTCGCCTGCAGGAGACTTCTTTGTCGGAGTATTCATCCACCAGGCCGGCAGAGATGTTGAAGTTTTCGAAGTTGACAAAGAACATGTTCTATTCGGCGCCTAAAGCAAGCCGGTCCTCGGGGGAGACACCGAGCATTTCATCTCTTAGCCCCCATCGGGCCTTGTCTGAATATCCTCCGATCCATCAGCTTTGGAGGGGCTTTCATGACCGGTTTGAAAGCCATCCGTGAAAGGATGTCCTTTTCGAGGTCGATGCCGGGCGCGATTTCGATAAGCTCCAATCCTTCGGCGCAGAGCGAAAAGACGCATCGTTCAGTTACATAAATCACCGGCTGGTTCAACTTCGCCGCGTGGGGCCCGCTGAACGTCTTCTGGTCCACCTTGTCGACGAATTTGGTCTCCCTGCCTTCCTGGACTACCCGGAGCTTGCCGTCCTCGACCGCTACCTGGAGCCCTCCAGCCGTTAAGGTGCCTACGAAAATAAGCTGTTTGGAGTTCTGGCTGATGTTTATGAAACCTCCCGGGCCTACGAAACGCGGCCCGAATTTGCTCACGTTCACATTGCCATGCCGGTCCACTTCCGCCGCTCCCAGAAAAGCGGCGTCCAGCCCGCCGCCGTCATAGAAATCGAACATGTACGGCTGATCGACCAGGCAGTCCATGTTGGTGCCTGTGCCGAAATTATAGCCGCTGTTCGGCATTCCGCCTATCACCCCGGGCTCGGCGGTAAGGGTAAGATAGTGGATTACTTTTTCTTCGTTTGCAACCTGGGCCACCCCTTCAGGCATTCCAATACCCAGATTCACTATGCTTTGCGGCTTCAGTTCGAAGGCGGCGCGCCTCGCGATGATCTTGCGGGCGCCCATCTCCATGGGAGCGATCGATGCCATGGGGATTTTTATTTCGCAGCTATATGACGGATTGTAGATTTCGGCAAATGTTTGCCAGTGGTTTTCCGGCCTGGCGACAACCACGAAATCAACCAGGATGCCTGGGATTTTTACCTCGCGCGCGTTCAAATTTCCCCGTTCGGCTAGTCTTTCCACCTGCACTATCACAACTCCGCCCGAGTTCCTGGCCGCCATTGCCATGGCAAGATTCTCCAGGGTGAGAGCTTCCCTTTCCATCGTGATGTTGCCGTCCGGGTCTGCAGTGGTCCCCCTGAGAATGGCCACATCGATAGGGAAGGCTTTGTAGAAAAGATATTCTTTTCCCCGGAGCGTTATAAGTTCGATCAGGTCGGGACCCCGGGTCATGGTGAGTTCGTTCAGCTTGCCGCCTTCCTCCCTGGGGTCGATGAAAGTACCGAGGCCGACACTGGATATAGTGCCAGGCTTTCCTGCCGCGATATCGCGGAAAAGGTGTGTGACGATTCCCTGCGGGAAATTATAGGCGAGGACCTTATTGGTCCTGATCAGCGCCTGGAGTTTGGGCGCCGAGCCCGATATGGCCCCCTATGACTTTTCCAACCCAGCGACGCTATTTCATAAGGGTCGATCAGACGCCCGATCGGGACCTGGTCCAAAGCCTTCCCGGCAGGTTTCTCGTCGACGTTGCTTAAAACCGACGTATCGACATATCCCGGGGCGATGGCCACGCATCGGATCCTTCCGGCCAGTCCGCGCCTGAAGAACTCGGCGGTCAACACCCTGGGCGCCACCGACAAGGCGGCGTTGACGGATGAATAATTGAGCTGTTCGGCCGCCCCGAGCGAACTGGTGGAAGATATGAGGCAGATCAGACCCCGGCAATCATGATTGATCATTTGCCCTGCGCATTCCCGTACAGTCAGGAAAACACCCGTAAGATTTATGCTGATAACACTCCGGAAGTGATCGAGTGACATCTTCCCGGTGACTTTCCCGGTGCTTTCGTCCGTATCGAGCACCAGGCTGTCCCTGGTAATGCCTGCACACGGAGCGACCAGGTTTATCTTTCCAAACAGATCGATGGCTTTTCGTGCAAGCCGTGCGCAGTCGGCTTCGCTGACAACATCGCAGGCAAGAGCAACCGTGTCGCCCCCGAGACTCTCCAGAGATTTTTTCGCTTCCTCCAGGCGGCCTTCAGACTCATCTACCAGGAGAACCTTTCCTCCGCTGGCCACCAGTATTCGCCGATCGCCCGCCCGATTGCCTGAGTTCCCCCGGTAATGACCGCTACGGAACCCCTCATATCGAGCATGCCTTTCCCTCCTGGAAACGCACAGACCCTGAAGGCGAGCTGGCGCGCCGGAGACAAAAAGCTTTATGGACAACTCCGACGGGAAGGTCTTTTCGTGGAAATTGGTGAGCAATTCCAGTGCCAATTTCCGCAAGTGGCTCCTGGAGGGGATTTGTGATACTGGTGAAGTAGGGTGCGCCGGAAATGTAGCCAAAGATTTACACGGCACAATAGCTTGATGAGCAGCGGGTTGAAGAAATTAGCATAGCTGGGGGGTTGCGCTGACCATGCACCTAATTTGGTACATGTACCTTATTGGTTATATATGGGATCCCGTGCCGCTTCATCTTCTCATAGAGCTTCACGCGATGTATTTGCAGAATGGAGGCCGCCCTGGTCTTGTTGCCTCCGGTAGCCGCAAGGGCCGCAACGATGGTTTTGCGCTCCGCCTCAGCCCTGGCGTGCGCAAGGGTGCTCAGAGCAAGGCCCGCACGCAGTTTCGGGATCGAACGCAGCAGGTATTCCGAAGCGTATTCGGGCAAAAGCGTTTCTCCCCTGGTCATAGGGGCGGCCCGTTCGAGCACGTTTTGCAATTCGCGCACATTTCCGGGCCAGCTATGGGACCTGAGGACTTCCAGCAGTCCTGGTGAAATCGTCCTTTTTGGCTCCCCCGTGTCGCTCGAGAGCCTGGCCAGGAAGCTATCGGCTATGGCGCCTATATCTTCGCGCCTTTCCCTGAGGGGTGGTATTCGAATCGGAATCACGTTAATGCGGTAGTAGAGGTCTGCTCTGAAGCTTCTGTCATTTACAAGATCCTCCGGCGCTTTTCCGGTTGCAGCGATGATCCGGATGTCAACCGGGCGGGTCACGGTGCCCCCGACCCGTTCGACCTCGCGTTCCTGCAGGACCCGCAGGAGTTTGACCTGCATGGCAAGGGGCATATCGCCGATCTCATCGAGAAAGAGCGTACCCCCCTGGGCCATTTCAAATTTTCCGGGCTTGCCGCCTCTTTTGGCGCCTGTAAACGCGCCCTCCTCGTAGCCGAAAAGCTCGGATTCGAGAAGCTCGGCGGGAACAGCCGCGCAGTTGAGCTTGATAAAAGGCCCGCTGCGGCGCTGGCCGGCAGCGTGGATGGCGTGCGCAAAGAGTTCCTTGCCCGTTCCGGTTTCCCCGAAAACGAGCACCGTTGAATCGGTGCGGCTCGCTCTGAGCGCTTCAAGTTTGGCGGCGCTGATGGCCTGTCCGGAACCAACGATGCTGGCCATTGTATAGCGGGCCCCACGCAGTTGGGTCAGCTCTTTTTCATAATACTTCACCTTCGATTCGAGCACTTCGAGCTTGGATACGAGTTCATAGAGCTGCTCTACGTCCTTGAAAACAACACGCCCGTAGGCGCCCACCGCCCGATCTGAATCCATCAACGGGATTCTGTTCACTATCAGCTCACGGCCCTTGATGGTCTGCTTTTCCCCCATTTCGGCCACACCGGTCTTGGCCACGATATGCATGCGGGTGTTCTCGATGATTTCGGTCACATGCCTTCCCACGGCCCGGGAGACGGTAGTCCCGTTGAACTTTGCGTAATCCTCGCTCACCATGGTGATGACGCCGTTTGTGTCAACGACCACCATCCATTCTCCGGCCCCGGCAAGGATTTCCTCGAGGGTGCGCACGATGGTCCTGGTCGAATCGAGCTCCCGCGAGATTTTCTCCATTTCCGTGATGTCCTGGAACAGGGAAACCGCGCCTATCATTACTCCCTTGGCAATGATCGGGGAGCGGTTGGTGAGCACGATGCACTGGCCGATCACCTGGGGGCGGCCCATTTCAGGCTGGCGGGTTTCGAGCACATTTACCAGACCTGCGTTAGGGAGTACGGCAAGAAGGTGCCTGCCAAGGGCCTGCTGTTTGGAAACACCCATGAGCCGGGCGGCAGCCTCATTGAAGAGGGTAATCATTCCATCGAGGTCGATTGAGACGATTCCTACGACCAGGGAGTCGAGAATCGGCTGAAGCAGGGACATATCTCCAGCAAATCGATCATCCAGTTCCATCGCAATATCCTGATATGTTTATACCACCCTTCGACCGGGTTCGATGTCTCATGTCTTAAGCGGCCTCCCCGGGGACCTCAAGCCTTGTATTCACACGGCAACAAGGGCCGCAGGGGATCTTGCCATGGCGAGCCCGTCTTCATCTTTTCGTTGCCGACCACGGCCGGCCCCCTTTTCTAAAGGCGCTACTATACTTGAGATCACCCAAAAATAGAAATTCGATACTATCTAACATTTTCCTGCTTCAGATGACATGAAATGATTGTATTCATTGCAAATGCAGGCGAAATGCAATGGCCGGTCCCACAACCCCTTGATTTCGTTTAAATCCAGTTGTAATTTCATTCTCCGTGAAAACAGCGGGAAATGTATCGGGCGACAACAGTGAGCACAGGACTGATAGGACGCATAGGACACATAAAAGTCGCGAGCAATCCTCAACCCCTCTATTGCTCAGTTCCCCGGATGAGGTCCGGGGACCCCATTGGCAAGCTCTGAGGTGCTAAATTTCTCATACGTTGCTTATAAATACAGGCCGATTTCAGGTTACACGCCAGAGGATCAATCCGGGGAATATTATACTTCACAATGGGAAGTAATGTCAAGGAAAAAATGAAGTACAATATCAATTTTACAGAGCAGGCGAGGAGAGCGGGGTGGTCTTCTCGGTTCCTGATGCCGACTGTCTCTTTTGACAATAATTCATATATTGAAGTATTGCCTCGAGTGAAAAAATCTGCCTGGTGCAAAACGGAAGTCGGACCTCACTCAGCTTCTCAAAGAGCAGGTGGGGGGTGGATGGGTGAGGGGGTGAGTCCGAAGACAGCGTATTTGGATCAGGCGCTCTCGTGCTGCGCTAGAGCTGTGATATGCTCTATGAACTGCTCGGCATTGGCAAGCCAAGGAATGATATCTTGGACTGTTCCACAAATCCCAGTCCGAATCTGAAACGGAGTCACCGCGCGAGCGGGAGCCGTACAGAGGAGAGATAACTTTGCGAATTAGGCATCAGCCTGACTGCCAACGAATCTTGGAGGGCATTTGGGGTTCATCCACCGCTCTAAACGGGTTCACGGCGCCGACTAATGAATCCGGCAGGGGAGTGAGGAACATGATGGCGCTCCCCGCGCTGGCTCATCGCTGCAGGAGGTCGGTTTTCTGATCTGAAGCCACTTGATAGAGTTCCTAACAATTTTTGCTAGATGGGGAAATGAATGTCTACCCAATTAAATTCGATTATTCACGCCGAAGCGTTAATTCACCGATCTCTTGTTTTGCAAAGATATAAGAAAAAGGTATAGCGATCAGGTCGCCAATGATAAAGGTCGCGAAAATCAGCACAGGGAGAAGCGCATAAGTCGGAAATTTACCAGCAAGTAGGATAGGAAAAATCACGCCAACGAACCATACGGACTTGTAACACAACTGAAGCAATAGAATAGGAACAAATTTCAGAGGAGACTGAAGGCCCAGAATGGACAGAAGAGCGAATGAAAGATAGACGCTCCCAGAGACACCAAAAACGATCGGATCTTGCCCCGGCCAGCCGAACAGCGAGCGCATTTCAGCCGGCGCTATAATTATTCCCAACCCGAATCCACCTGCGCCAATGATAGTATAAATATACATTCCCTTGAGCCAGGCCCATCGAATATTGAGTTCCTTCGGCATCTCTTATCCTCCTTTCATTCCGAAAAATTCATAATTAGAGAATTTACACCAGAATAATGCATCAAGTTGCACGCTATGTATCCCGAAAAGGATTTTGGGGTCGGATTCGGCCCTAAAAAGCTTCTGGTACAACAGCATTGCATACAGATCATACAATTCCCCAATCGAACACTCAAGTAATATGTCAATAAGGCCGATTTTTCAAGTTTCAGGACACACTCCTCCTCCCCGCAGTTGATGCGCTCGTTCCCCCGCTCCAGTGTATTAGATACGCTCAGCCGAAAATGATGCGATAATACCCGGTTAGTGGAAAAGCCGATGCAACATGGACATACCACTTCCTGGCATGGTAGACCACTCTGGCTCCTACCTTTAAAAGCCGCCTGATTATCGAGTCTATGGATGGTCTAACGCTTTGCCCCCAAAATGCGGTATCCCGAATCATATGGAGCAGATTGTAGGCAAGACATCCTACCAGGAGTCTTGCCTGGTTTGCTGCAAAGCGATGGCAACTTGTTTTGTCCCATCTGAGGGTATTCTTTCCCTCTTTTATCCGGTTTTCGATCTCAGCACGACCATTGTAAACCGTAATTACCTTGTGCGCTTCAAGATTTGAGTTGGTCACAATAAATCCGACACGAGGAAAGAGTTCATCCACATGCCACTCTATTTTACAGACAACCCTTCGAGGCTTATCCCAGCTTTCTGCCCAGTACTGGAATTCGATCACCTTCACCTGTATCCCGCTTGCGGGAGGACGACCGACAGGCCGTTTCAGGTGCGGCCCGATGAGTCTTTTCAAACCACTGTTACTGGAGATCCGAACGAAGTAGGTGATGCGACGGTCTTCACAAAACTCGTACAGGTCTGGACCGGCAAAGGCTGCATCCCCCCGGAGCCAGAACTGCTTGAACCATGGTCGGTATCGATTGATCAGAGGCGAAATAAGATCGATGACGCCATCGGCTGAATGCGCGTTTCCGGGTCTTAGCCTAGCGCCAAGAAGATCCCCGTTGTCAGTGAAACAAAAGAGAGGATGGTAGCAGACCTGCTCAAAGTAACCGTTAAAGGCGGCACCCTCTTGGTTTCCGTGTACGGGATCTTCCGTGGAATCTACATCGATGATGAGCCTCCGTTTGTTTCTGCGCCGAAGGAGAGTGTTGGCAGATCGGCTGACCATATCTTCCAGGGCTTTCAGCCCCTTACCAGTTGCGAGGATTTTGTTCTCAAAGCGAGAGAGTGCGGATTGGCTGGCCCCACTTTCATGCTCTTTCCCCAAGGCCAACCGAAGTGCCGGGTCCACCCTCAGATGATCGGCGTAATTGCAATCCTCATAGCCTGCCGCAACCTGATAGACTCTCTGCCTCAGCAGTTGGAGCAAGGAATGATCCGTATGCCGAATCGATCTCGGATCATCGATTTGGGACGCTACACGATTCAGAATGTTGAATCGCTGATCGATCTCCCTCATAAGAAGAAACCCGGTATCGGTTGTGATCTTTGCGCTCTGAAAATCAATCCTGATGGATCTGTCGAAATACGGCCTTATGGTTCCGCTCTGTTTGTCACCAACTGCGCGCATGCAGATTTCCCTCTCTCTTACGAATTTACGCCATAATATCAGGTGGTTGAAACAAATGTATTATAATTGTCAGGCATGCTCACGCACAATCCAGGAACTTAACTTCGGCAGAAACCTTTCTGTATAACGAACAGATAATAGATTGACAAGGTTGCTGTTCAGGCGCTCGTGCGAGAGCGCAGCGAAGCGAAGCGCGAGTCGCCTGCAACCGCGCGTTAGGTGCTCGCTGTACGCTGTAGGGCCGCATTAGTAGCTTGATCAAGAATACTCCAGATAGTATCGATCCATTCTCGGTGCTCTGGTTTCATTAAGACAGAACGCAGGCACGTTATTGTGTCGCGGTCGGGTTTCATGTTGGCTGCAGGAAGATCAAAGAACTTAACCGGCAGATTGGCCAATGCAAGATAGAGCTGACGCTGTTCGGCTTCGGCAAAAATCTGGCGTGCAATCTCGCAGGCTTGGCTCACCCGTGCGGCCTGCGGCGCCCAGACGACGATATCGAGTTCTGGCGCGAAGGCAGTGATGAAGCGTGGATCGGCCCTGAGCTTGCGATACAGCTCAAGGGCGGCTTCGCGCGAACGTTGCAGTCCTCGGGCAAATTCACCGCTCTTCGTTAAGGGGAGCAGTTTCTGCGTGGCCCACAATCCGACCGCGGCTGCCCCGGCCCGAGAGCATTCCAGGCTGATTTCGCCCAGGTGCAGCTCGTTCGAGCTGAAGTAAGTATACGGCGAGTCGTGCTTGTAGAAGCGGCCGACGCTGGGATCCTTGAACAACACACAACCACATCCGTAGGGCTGGAGGCCGTGCTTGTGCGGGTCAATGACGATGGAATCGACCTCTGGAAGCAAGTCGTACACGCGGCGCGTTTCGGCGGTCAAGTTATCGGCCAGTCTGAAGTAGCCGCCATAAGCCGAATCGGCGTGGATGCGGAAACCATAATAGTCGCGGAGCTTGAGCAGTTCGGGCAAGGGGTCGATTGAGCCGGTGGCTGTTGTGCCGATGGTGGCTACAACGGTGCCGATCCGGCCCCGATCAAGACGTCGTTTCAGCGCTTCGAGATCCAGGCGAGCCCAGCGGTCGCAGGGAATGGCTTTATATTTCAGTTTGAGGACGGCGCTGATGCGACTGTGGGTATAGTGCGCCTGTTCCGAGGCGACAATGCGGCTGGTCGGGCTGAGGCGATTGGCTACCCAGAGCGCTTCCAGATTGGCCATCGTCCCGCCACTGGTCAGATGACCGAGATACGTTTGCCAACCCAACATTGCGGCAATTTCGCTCACGGCTTCTTTTTCCATGCGGGAACTGGCGCGTCCGCCGTCGAGCGCATGGTTGTTGGGGTTGATCCACATTGCCAACATCGAAGCGAGCCGCGCCACGGGATGGGGCGGTTTGAGCATTTGTCCGGCATAGAGCGGGTGAAAGTAAGGGTAATTGTCGCGCAGGCGCTCGGCGACCTCGAGCACGACGCGCTCCATGGCATGGGTATCTGGAACTGCGGCGGTTGCCGGCGGCAAGTTCGAAAAGCCTGCCTCCAACCTATCAAGCGCGTCCCGCAGGATGCGTAGCGAATCCTTTTCCAAAATGGCAGGCGAAGAGTTTTCCACAGGTTGGTCTTTCTTCAGTGATGATACAAAACTTAGCGACAAACTGCCGATAAAGAATTGGCACGATTCGAGCCCCTAACGGGAGCGCCTGGAGCGCAACGAGAGGATCCGGCCGCTTTCCTATAAACTCTGCTCTCTGCCAATGGGATGTGTCCAAGCATTTTATTCCGATGAGAAACCTCACATTTCCAGCAAGATCTTTAACAATTTTACAGGCGATATCGTTGGCTGTCATGAGAATTTCTTCGAGGCGTAACGATTTTTCTGCCAGGCTCAAGTGTCACTGTAGAGCGGGCACTGTCCTGGAAATTCGATGACTTGCGCTTGCGGGGTTTTGCCTCGCGCCGCCGGGGAAGACCACGGGAGAAAAACAGCCCACCAGTGAAAGAGTGGATATTCGCAGTGAAACTTGACCCCGGAGGTGCATTCCGATGTCGACATGAGTCTCTAAAAATTTTTTTGGGCCCCCCCTTGCATCCTCTAGCGTGCGACGTTATACTTGGTTAATAAAGGCTACCCAGCGGAAGGGACCGCCAAGCTGCAAGCAGTCCGCATCCTTGCAGCCGTGCTGCCAAGCTAAAAGCTTGGCATTTTTTATTTTAACCTCTTGGGTGAGGGGGACACGGCAATTCGTGTTCATCCCGATGTGAGAGGTCGCAAAAAATGAGCGCCGGTTGGGAGGAGAAGATCTCACGGCGGCCCCGGGGTAATCGCCAAACACGGAACAATTCTAGTCGTACTATCAAGGTAGTGTGGGAATACGGCAAGAGTATTTCACCTGTTGCCTACATGCTATAGGAATGTGTTGTTCTGTCAATCATTCTCGCCGAGTACTCTTGCCAATAAGTGGATGCTTTCATTGATGTTTTTAAATGCTTCGCAGGTGGCTGCTCTGGACGGTCTTTTTCGACATAGTGTTGGAGTCTGGCCTGACAGGCTACCTGGGGGCTGAGGCGCGGTCGGTAAAAGGAATGGTGGGAAAGGAGGTCACGACCGCTTTCGTTAATGGCAGCAGATCGAAATTGATGGACCTTTAACGGGGAGAAACAAAATGGCACAGAGCACTGCACTGTATCAAAAAATGGTTGACGAGGCCGTTGGGGCCACGAAGTCCGTCTTCAACGTGATCAAGGAAAAAAGGGGCGGGACTTTCAACTTTGTACACTGCAAGCCCTACGTCGATGCCGTTAACAAGATGAAACCGATAGAAGGTCAGAGCAAGGAGGTTTTTGACCTGCACGTCAAATCCGTCAACGCTCACTACGAGATCCTCACCGGTCTGACACAGACTATCCGGCCGGAGGATGATCCCTTTATCGAACATTACCAGACGCCGCCGATCCTCGAGATTCTGTATGATGCCGACCCCGGTTTCAAGGATGCCATGTGGAAGTTCATCGACGCCATAGCCAAGAACAAGGCTCTCATCGGTCTCGAGTCGGTTCGCCGTTATGGAGGCATGTACGGGCTGACCTGCGTCGTGGACTTCGCGCTTTCTGTGGGTTCGGTCTCCAATTTGGTTAATCGTATTCTCAGGCAGATGGATATTCCAAAGCAGCACAAGCAGACCATCCTCGCCTGCAAGTCCTGGGGGATGAATACTTCCTACGGGCTGGGCGCCGCCTTCCGTGCCGCCCTGGAGTCGGGAAAAACCGCTGCCGAGGCGGAACAGGCCGAGGTGGACGAACTCCAGTTCATTTACCGGGAGCCTGTGGCGGCCCAGGCGCAGCTCATGGATACCCACAATCTGGGCGGTCATGGGCCGCATAGTTCTTTTGACGTTCGCAAATACATGGCCCAGTACAAGGAGAAGATGAAACCGTTTGTCCTGGCGGCGTTGCAAAAGGGCGTTCACCCGGCCAACATCACGGCGGTGCCTGCATTCTGCGTGGGGGAGATTGGCCACCATATAGCTCAGTCCTCCTATAACATGTTCAAGGACGACATGGCCTTCGGGATCTATGAAGCCATGATGGACGTGTTCGACAACACCTTGCGCAAGGGGCTGAAGATGGACGCTTTCAAGACCCACTGGGATGTGCTGGCGGTGGCAACCGGAGCTCCTGCATGCGCTACGGCTTATCTGCTGTGGCTCGACAGCTTCACCGTGCCCATGGTGGTGGATTTGCTTACCAAGCGCTTCCACAATTATGCGGCCATGAACCCCAAGCGAGGCGAAGCCGACGAACTGCATAACGCCGATTTCATAGATATCATTTCGCGCGGGGAGCAGATCCTCGACATCGAACCCATTGGCGGCGGCGCAAAGGTCAAGGGCATCCCGGTGGATCTCAGTCCCATCGACAAACACCCGGTCGTCTCGAATCCGCAACGTTACACCTACCCGGCCTGCGCCATTACTCAGCGCTTTGCTGCTTTAATGAGCATGGCCGACTTCCCCTGCTATCTGACTCCTGAATGCACCACGGCGACGCTTATGACCAACTGCATCGCTTTGAACCCGGCTGTGCCCGGTGCGCCGGTGCGGGGCTGCAAGGGCTGTGGGGTGTGCAGTCTGATCAAACGTAATGTGCCAATAGTGACCGGTTCCTTGAAAGGCGAGAAGGGTTACTGCGAGTGGAATCTGGCAGTGTAATCTCAAGGCGCTTGGGACGAGGTTTTTGGAATCCGGAGGAATGCCCTCCGGATTCTAAGCGGTACTCCCTTTAGAAAGGAATTGTAAGCAATGGCTGGAGAACCGACATCATTGCAGAAATATCTAGCAGAATTGGTAGGCACCTTCATGTTAGTCTGGATCGGACCTGGTGCCGCTGTAGTAGCCGGCATGCTGGGTGTAAAGGGATTAGCGGATGTCCTCGCCATTGCCCTGGCGTTTGGGATCGCAGTGGCCGCTGCCATCTACGTGGTCGGAAAAATTTCCGGGTGTCATATCAATCCCGCAGTGACCATCGCCCTGGCATCCCGCAGGAGTTTTCCATGGAGCCAGGTAATTCCTTACATCTGTTTTCAACTGGCAGGCGCGGTCATCGCATCGCTTTTGTTTGTGGCCTGCATGGGGACACAGGCTTCCGTAAAGTACGCCTTGGGGGCCACCACCCTCAATAGCGGAATCGGGGTGACCATTCCCATGGGAATGTTGGGAGAGGCGATTGGCACATTTTTCCTGATGATCACCATCATGGGGGTGGCGGTCGACAGCCGTGCTCCGGCAGGCTGGGCCGGTTGGATAATCGGCATGGTGGTTGCCGGTGTCATCATAACCCTGGGGCCGCTCACCGGTTCATCGCTCAACCCGGCACGCACCTTCGGACCCTATTTCGGCAATCTGATTTTCGGCGGCCCGTGTCCGTGGGATCAGTTCCTGCTGGTTTATTGTGTCGGACCGATCGTTGGAGCGGTTATCGCCGTGTTTGTGTACGACTTTATCGCTCCTCAGGAAAAATCGGCCTGAACCGCAGCCGGCAATATGCATGAGCACGGGCCGTAGCGCAGTAACGGCTGTGCTCACCAGTTGGCGCGTGGGGTTAGTCGTCCATTCCGAAATCCACTCTGTGGGAGCTGCTTTCCGGTCCGCGACGGGTCCGTGTTGCAACTGGAAAGGCGCTCCCGCTAAAGAATGGTCAGCCCCCATCGGATGCGTAATGGTTACCATTTAAGTATCAAGCGGAAAGGAATTATTATGCACTGTTATGTTTGCGCACAGAGCGGGGTGGAGAGCGTAGCCATTGCCATTTGTATCGTGTGCGGCATGGCTGTTTGCAAGGAACATCTGATCAGGGCCGATGTCGATATGTGGGAAGGGGGCTATCCTTTTCCTCCTCACAAGCTGAAGAAAAAGCTGCCAAGAGTTCTGTGCCTGGAATGCTACAGCGCTCTTGTCACAGAGGGAAAATGAGGCAATCGCCCCACCATTGGGGCAAGTTGGATTTGTGCACCGCGCAAGCAATTCCCCCCCCCACGGGGAGGATGGGGGGAGGCGTACCCGGCGGCTCTCGCGTCGGGGCGGCCGATTTTGCCGTCAAATCAGCTTTAGCTTAATGTTTGAACCCGCTGGCGTTAAAAATGTTTCGAAAGACTTTCAAAAACGGTACAATTTCGAAAGGGAAGAAGACCATGGCCATATCTCCTCGAGACTCTTGGCGGAATTCAAAAGGGGGATAGCCCTTCACCCCTTTCTTTTCATACCTTTTCAGTCATCTTAACCTTAGTTTTGCGAAAGTTTGGGAGGAATTCAAATGGAGAAAGAGATTCTGGCCTGCATGATGGCAGTAACTTCTAACGTGGAGTATGCTACAGCAGACCGCATCGAAGCGCTCACCAAAGGCCATGGCATGCTCAATTTGGCAGCCCTGTGCGCGGCCAACGCCATGACTCATGAGATCATCAACGGCCGCAGCATTAAGATCAAGGATGCCAACCTGGCCAACCTGCCATTGGATTACGTGATTGAAGTCGGCGTCAAAGCGGCCATGGAGGCGGGCGCGACTCCGGCCAACGCCGCTTTGATGGTGGCCGCTCTGTTGAACATCGCCGGAACCGAATCCCGCGCCGGTGTGCCCGCCGGCAACCGCAAGCTGGGCGCCATGGCCCGCATGAAGGCAGGCGCCGAACGCGCCGGCGTTTTGGCCATTCCCACCTGCAAGCTCACCAACAAGCTTTCCGGCTTTGCCGCGGTGCAAGCTCTCTATGACGCCATGGGCAAGGGCGAGGTGTGCCGCATTGACGGCGCCGATGTCCCGGCGTTCGTTGCTGGCGGCGCTATTTATGGCCACAGCGCCCTAGGTGAAGACATCACCTATGTGGACCTGTGCAAAAACGGCACGCGAGTCGCGGTTGAGGGCATGACAAAGGCTTACCGGGGCGCCGGCATCACGCCCAGCCCCATCTTTTGCGCTTTGTTAGCGGCCGCTGCGGTCCTGGAGGTTATCAACCCCGACGGCATGATCGACGAAGCTGAGGGCCAGTTTTTTTCCCAAGGTACTTGCT
This sequence comes from uncultured delta proteobacterium, assembly GCA_963805125.1. Lineage (GTDB taxonomy): Bacteria > Desulfobacterota > Syntrophobacteria > Syntrophobacterales > Syntrophobacteraceae > SbD1. The sequence continues at coordinate 169,737 of CAWDTD010000012.1, forward strand.
ACCTGACCGGCAAAGGTGCGGCGGAGGCCGCCGGCCTGCCTGAAAAGCTGCATCTAAGGGGCACAATGAAGGAGTTCGATACGGCTACCCTGGTGGGCGACTTGGGTATGATCCTCAAGGACGTGGGCGCTCCCACAGTGATAGGCATGATGACTTTGAGCGAGATTCTTGCCGCGTTCATGGAAGCACCCATCATCGGCGCGGGCTTTGGCGGCGGCCCGGTGAACCCGCCCCTGGCCCACTGCATCTCCGACGGCGTGGTGGCCATGAACGCCCTTATCGCCAATGACGCCGATGTGGAAGCCACGGCCGACATGATACGGGAGGTCAAGCTGACCCAGTACATCGACGGCAGGACTTCGGCCATTTCCTATAACATCGTGGCTCGCAAAGCCGAACAGATCCGCCGAGGAGTAGTTACCGAGGCCATGATCAAAGCCACCGAGGGCATCCGCACACAGATGTTCAGCGAGCGTGCCGAGGCCACCTACAAGGGGCTCAAGGAGGGCAAGAGCCTGGAAGAAATATGCCGGGAAATGGACCTGCAGCGCAAGGACATGGTGGAAAAGAACGCTTCCGCCGTGCTTTCCTCGTTTATGGGCGCCGATATTTCGCTCACCTTCACCAAGATTGCCGGTGGCGCCCGTCGCACCCATCCCTTTGCCACCCAGTTCTGGGGTTTTGATGCCGATGTTGACGCCGAAGTGACGATCAACGGCGAAAAGTTCGTGTTGGAAGACCTTTGCCACAAGCTTGTGCCTGACGCGGTACTGAATAAGAGGTCTGAACTCTCCATGGCGATCACTTGCGCTGCGGTGGCCATCCAGGAGCTGATGTACATCGGTTGTGCACCGATCAACGTGGTTATTCCGGCGACTGTAGCCGCCGCTATGGGCGTGCTTACTCCCGAGGAAGCGGCCAAGCAGGCCGAAAAGGGAGCCACAACCACCGTGGCCATCCCAGGTGCTGGTGACAAAGCTAAAGAAGCGGCCAGACTTGCTGTGCGCATCATGAAGGATTTATAAGCCCGGCCAAGCAAAATGTTGATGATGCTTAACGTGGATGACATATCGGGCGAGGCGGTTGCCTGCACCATCGACGACTTGATGGAGCGGGGGGCCAACAGCGTGCATGTAGTGCCGGCCTTAACCAAAAAAGGCCGTCCTGAATACATCATTTTTGTTGATGCACCTGAGCACTTAATACACGATTTGGCGAAATACCTGGCCTCGGAACTGGGAACTCTGGGAGTTAGAATCATTGAGCACGAGCACTTGAGTCTGCCTTATCGCAAGGTGGATGTGCTTGTGGAATGCTCTGCCGCTGATTTGGCCGAATCTATTCCGGTAGGGGTCAAGTGCTTTGAGGATGAACAAGGCCTCACTTTGCGTGTCAAAGCTGAACGTGAAGACATCAAGGCGGCGCTGGCCATGCTGCGGCGAACGGGCGTAGCGCTTTCCCTGCAGAGCCTCAAATCTCTGGTGGAAATGGTGGCCCAAAGCGGTCGGGAAGGCTCTCTCGGTGACATCACGGCCAGGGTTTCAAAAGGTTAGTTCGACTAAACGCATGTCCGGGGGCGCTATGGTGGCCTCATCATCGCGCAACTCATTGGCGCAGCCGCAGGACCGAAAAAGTTCCTGTAACCAATGCTGTCGGCCAACCCCGGGCTTTTGAATGGGTGTAGCGCTCCGAATCCAAAAAAAGGAAGTGGTATCCTTTGAATACTGGCCGTATAAAGCTCCTGGGTATTTCCGGAAGCCCTCGCCTCGGCGCGACCGATTTTGTCGTCAAATCAGCTTTGGATTACGCAGAGGAAAAATATCAGGTCGAAACTGAATATTTTACAGCTCGAGGGAAGAGGATCGGCTTCTGCATCCACTGCGATCATTGCATCAGAAAGCGAGAAGGGTGCATTCAACAGGACGATGTCCAGGATCTCTACCCAAAACTGGAATGGGCCAACGCCTGGTTGTTGGGAAGTCCGGTCTATCAAGGGCAAATATGTGGGCAGTTGAAGGCGATATTGGATCGTTGCAGGGCACTGGTGGCCAGGAACCTGCAGGTTTTTGAGAACAAGGTCGGGGCTGCGGTTGCAGTCGGAGGTGATCGGAACGGGGGTCAGGAACCCACCATTCAGACGATAATTGATTTCTACCTCATAAACGAAATGATTCCTGTCGGCGGCGGGTCGTTTGGAGCCAACCTGGGCGGTGCGGTCTGGTCCAGAGACAAAGGTGCGGAGGGCGCCGGAGACGACGCTGAAGGAATCAAAGCCGTGCGCCGAACCGTGGATCGTCTGATCGCAGTCGCTTCCTTGATCCATAAATGATCCGTCACCACAAGGGGAGAGACTACTATGGCTGTGAGAATTGTCTGGGGGATAACAGGCTCCGGGGATCGCATCGCTGAAGTGTTCGAAGTGATGAGTGAACTGGCAGGACACAAGGAACTGGAGATCACTGCGGTTTTGTCCAAAGCTGCCGCTAAGGTCGTGAACTGGTACAAGCTCAAAGAAAAGCTGGATAGCATTTCGAAAAAAGTCTTTGTCGAAGAAGATGCCAATACGCCATTCATTGTAGGACCTCTGCAGATCGGCGAGTTTGGCTGCCTGTTGGTTGCTCCGGCAACGGCGAACACCGTAGCAAAAGTGGTGAACGGAATTGCGGATACAATCATAACGAATGCCATATCTCAAACCAATAAGACGAATACACCCATATATATTCTCCCGGTAGACCAGAATAAAGGGACTACTACCACGATCCTTCCCGGGGGGAAGAAACTGGAACTTACGATGCGTGATGTGGACGTTGAGAATTCAAACAAACTTAAGACCATGCATGGTATAATTACATTGGCAAATCCTGGTGATATAAAGACTGCTTTAAATAAGCATTTACAGTAATATGGTAAATTCATCAGTTATTTGTATTTTTAATTGCGCATCTTGTTGTTTTACCAAATCAATTTGAGGGCTTGTCAAAGATCTGAAGTTGATAGAGGGTCTTGCCAGATTTGGATGTCACTTTCAGAGGTGCAAAATGCGCATAACAGTCAAAACAGGCTGTAGACTTCATCTCGGTTTCTTAGATCTAACCGGAGACCTGGGTAGATTATACGGGAGCATCGGAGTTTCTCTGGAAAATCCCGGAACCGTTATTACAGCGGAAAAATCCCGGCAACTCGTTGTCGAACACAGCAACAACAGCGAGAAGACCATTTTAGACGCTGTGGCGCGGTTTTCCCGGCATTATCAATTGCAGCCTGCAACGAAAATTCATCTGGTAGACGGCATCCCCAAGCATTCCGGGCTCGGTTCCGGAACTCAACTCGCCTTGGCGGTCGCAACTGCTCTGGCAAGAATGTTCGACATAGATGCGAGCGTGAGGGAAATATCATGCATAATGGACAGGGGAAAACGATCGGGGGTTGGCATCGCCTGCTTTGAAGGAGGGGGATTCATCGTAGATTCCGGTCGCAAGAATGCCGGCAAAGACGTCGTTGGCGGTCCGCCCTCTGTAATCTTCAGGCACGATTTCCCAGCCGACTGGTGTTTTGTCATCGTTATTCCCGAAACAAAAAAGGGGTTGTTCGGAAAAGACGAAGAGAACGCGATGAGTAGCATAAACCCTTCCAGAAGGATCTCCGAAGAAATATGCCGGTTGACTCAGATGAAGCTGCTGCCCGCCCTCATCGATCGAGATATCGTGGAATTCGGCGAAGCTCTCACTGAAATTGACATAAGAACGGGTATGTATTTCGAGGAGACACAGGGAGGTATCTACAAGGAGGCGATCACTAAGGATCTGGTTAGATTCATGCTTGAGTGCGGAGTCCACGGGGTTGGGCAAAGCTCGTGGGGGCCGACCATATATGGCTTGGTGGAGGAGGACAGAGCACAGGTCATACCGGACAAAGCGAAGAATTTTCTCGCTCAAAGAAAGATGGGCTGTGAGGCGTTTGTTTCCCGTTGCCGCAACAGGGGTGCGGAGATAACCGTGATCGACTAGAGATTCGCGGTGGCGGGGAAAAATGCCATCGGGAAGACAAGAGGGTATCGGGATTCATTTACGGAAGAGTGCGACATCCCGCCCGCTCTCCGATTGGAAGCCGGTTCCGTCGCGGCGTGCAAGACAGGGGCAGGCCGCCGCATCGCAAATGACCCCCGGTTGAAAGCACGCCTCGCCCGATGGCGTTCGAGGGGGTCACGTGGGGGAATGAAGATGAAAAAGATTCTGATTCAGTTGGATAGCGACAGGATAGCGAGCAGTTTCGATGCCATTACGGCCTATGACGCAGGCGTAGACCGAGTAATCCTCTATGGGGGAGTCGCGCCCGATGAGGTGCGCGGCATAGTCTATGGAGCGATGTTCACTCGCGGGGCAGGGGATTTAAAGAACTCGGCCGTGTTCATTGGAGGTTCCAGCGTACCCCGCGGCGAAGCGTTGCTCGATGCGGCGAGGGCCGCCTTTTTTGGGCCGGTGCGCGTGTCTCTCATGCTCGATGCCAATGGCTGCAACACGACTGCCGCCGCCGCCGTAGCCAAAATTCGCTCCAAGGGCGATGTGACGGGGAAAAAGATAGCGGTGTTGGCAGGTACGGGGCCGGTCGGGCTTCGGGCGGCCGCTTTGCTCGCAAGGGAGGGAGCGATGGTGACGCTCAGTTCTCGCATCCTGGCGCGCAGCGAGGCAGCCTGTGCCTCCATCAAAGAAAGGTTCGCCGTTGAAGTCAGCCCGGCCGAGGTGGCGGACGCGGAAGGGACCGCCCGCGTGCTCGACGGCGCCTGTGCAGTGCTGTGCTGTGGCACGGCCGGCGTTACACTGGTCCCCGAATCGATCTGGTCGAATCATCCCACGCTTCAGGTGCTGGCCGATGTGAACGCCGTTCCGCCCCTCGGTATCGAAGGGACCGAATCCCGTTGGGCGGGCTATGAAAAACACGGAAAGAGCATTTTTGGCGCCATCGGTGTCGGCGATTTGAAGATGAAGGTACACCGGGCTTGCGTGGCCCGGTTGTTCAACCAGAATGATCTCGTGCTGGACGCCGAAACGATCTATGCCACGGCCAAAGAAATCGTGTAACGATGAGTATCCTCGTTGTTGGCGTCAGCACGCGCGCCATTGCGGAGTCTGCAAAGAGGGCAGGCTGTCGGATCGTCACAGTGGATTATTTCGGCGATCGCGACCAGAAAGAACAAGTCGAGAATCATTCGCTTCTGCGAGACTTCAAAGTCCCCTTCAGTGCGAGAGGTCTCCTGGCAGCAAGTCGGCGCCTGGAATTCAGCTCCGTCGGGTACATCTCGAACCTCGAAAATTACCCTGAAATCGTTGCGGAATTTGCGAAAAGGGGCCGTCTGCTCGGCAACGCGCCGGATGTTCTGCGGGAGGCGCGTGACTGGCGGCGACTCAGGCGACTCTGCGGCGAGGAAGGCATTCCGCTGGCCGTGACGCTCTTACCCGGGGAGGAGAAGGAAACCGTTCAGGATTTCCGGTGGCTCTTGAAACCGGTGCGCAGCGGCGGCGGACACGGCATCCGCTTTTGGGATGGGTCGCGGTTGAAAGGAACTCACGTCCTGCAACGGTTTGTGGAAGGACGGCCCGCATCGGCAGCCTTCGTGGCGGAGGGAAAGAACAGTGTGGTTATCGGGATCTCGGAGCAACTCATTGGATGTCTGGAACTCGGAGCCCGGGAATTCGCCTGGTGCGGCAATCTCTTGCCGTTTCAGTTGGATCGTCCGGGCAAAGCGGCGTTCCTTGAAACGGTAGAAACCATGGCTGCGCGGCTCACTCGCCGTCTCGGTTTACGTGGGGTGAACGGATTGGACCTTGTGGTAGCGGATGACGCCAACGGGCGCCCTACTCCATTTCTGGTCGAGGTCAATCCCCGCTACACCGGGTCCATGGAATTGGTGGAAAGCGCTTATGGTCTCAATGTTTTTTCTCTTCACCTCGATGCCTTGGCCGGGAGATTGCCGCAGTTTTCTCTGGCGCAACATATTGATAGCCCTTTCGCCGGAAAAGGGATTGTGTTCGCCAGGCGGACGTCCATCGTGCCGGAGGCCATGGGGGGAGTGGAGCGAGGGAGAAAAGACATTCCCTTCCCCGGAGACCGCATAAAGGCGGGCCATCCGATCTGCACGGTGTTTGGCGAAGGAGACGGGCGGCAATCGTGCCTGGAAAATCTGTCGGCAAATGCCGAGGCCGTTCGCCGTGAAATCGGGGATCAACTGGAGGACTGCGTTGAGTGAAAATTTTATCCTCGTAACGGGGCGGACGGTCAAACAGGCGAACGGCATGCACAAGGGAAAAGATACGGACAAGTACCGCCGGGCCGTCACGGTGGTGGAAATGAACCCGGAAGACATGGCCCGTCTGGGAATCGCCGAGGGACGGGTCGTCCAACTGCGCACCCCGGCGGGGAAGGTGGAGGCGCCGGTTCAGGCTGGAGCGCTCCCCCCGAAGATGGTGTTCATTCCAATGGGACCCGTGGCAAACGAACTCGTCGGCCCCGAGACGGATGGCACGGGGATGCCGACTTTTAAAGGACTGACGGTGGAAGTGGAACCGGCATGAAGACTGTTGTCGAAAATGTAACATGCACCTTTTGCGGGTGCCTCTGCGACGACATCATAGTCGAAGTGGAGGACAATCGGATCAGTCGCGTGCGACGAGCGTGCGCCAACGGGCGTGGGATCTTTCTCGACTACGACCCCACTCCCAGAAAGCCTGCCGTTGCCGGCCGGGAAGTCGAATGGGAGGATGCCATTGCGGCAGCGGCGAAGATTCTGGCCCGGGCGGACAGCCCGCTCATCTATGGGCTCAGCTCATCGGCCTGCGAGGCTCAGAGAAAGGCGATCGAACTGGCTGACTTGCTCGGGGCGATCGTGGACACTACTTCGTCGGTATGCCACGGACCGACCGGGCTGGCCATGCAGGCTGTCGGCGAGCCCGCTGCCACTTTGGGAGAAGTGCGCAATCGCGCCGATCTGCTCATCTTCTGGGGATGCAACCCCGCAGCGGCTCACCTCCGCCATTTCGAGCGCTATTCACTCAACGCTGAAGGCGCGCTTGTCCCGAACGGGCGTCGGGATAGGACGATGATTGTATTCGATGTGCGTCCCACTGCAACAGCGAAGGTGGCCGATCAGTTTTTCCAGGTTCTGCCGGATAGCGACTTCGAGGTGTTGACGGCGCTTCGGGCGCTGGTGCAGGGAAAAGAGATCGAGTCGGATTCCGTCGGCGGGGTCCCGCTTGCACTATTGCGGGACCTGACGGAGCGTATGAAGACATGCCGGTTTGGGGTTTTTTTCATGGGCATGGGGCTAACCATGAGCCGTGCGCGGGATCTCAACGTGAGAGAGCTTTTTGCGCTGACAGCTCAATTGAATGAGTTCACCCGCTTCACTGTCATGCCCATGCGGGGGCATGGAAACGTGGCCGGAGCCGACCAGGTGCTCACCTGGCAAAGCGGTTATCCTTTTGCGGTGAGTTTTGCACGCGGCTACCCTCAGTACGGCCCCGGCGAGTTCAGTGCGGTCGACGTGCTTGTGCGCGAAGAAGTCGACGCGGCGTTGATACTCGCCTCGGACCCCGCGGCGCACTTTCCCCGTGCAGCCGTCATGCAACTCAAACGCATCCCGACCATCGTTATCGATCCGGTGGTAAACCTGACGGCACAGACGGCTCAAGTCTTTTTCCCCACGTGTTGTTACGGAGTCGATGCAGAAGGCGTTTCTTATCGAATGGACAACGTGCCGATCAGACTCCGTGGGGCGCTCCCCACGGTGCGCCCCACTGACGAGTCTTTACTGGACGCGATTATAGAGGCAGTAAAGCGATGTTAGGAATACTCAACGGCAAAGTCTACGATCCCTCCAATGGCGTCGACGGACAGGTGCGCGACGTCTGGATAAGGGACGGACGCATCGTGTCCGCCCAGGATGTGGATCGCGAGAAAGCCGAGATAATCGACGCTTCCGGGTTGGTGGTCATGGCCGGAGGAGTGGACATTCACAGCCATGTCGTGGGATCGAAAGTCAATTGCGCCCGCAAGTTTCGTCCCGAAGACCATTACGGCAACACGCGCCAACGGACGGCCTTCACCCGTTCCGGATCGGGATTCACAATCCCGTCCACATTTCTGACGGGATACCTTTACGCGGAAATGGGCTACACCACGGTTATGGAAGCCGCTACCGCACCTTTACTGGCAAGACATACGCATGAAGAACTCGAAGACACTCCCCTGCTGGATATGGGGGCCTTCATCACCATGGGCAACAACCACTTCATCATGGAGTGCATTCGTGATGGATTGCCGAAAAAGGCGCGGGATTATGTCGCCTGGCTCCTGAATGCGACCAAAGGCTACGCCATCAAAATCGTCAACCCCGGCGGCGTGGAGAACTGGAAATGGGGTCGCAACGTCAGCGAACTCGACGACGAGGTGATCGGCTTTGGCGTCACTCCTCGTCAGATTGTGACCACGTTGGCCCAGATCGCCGAAGAACTGGGTTTGCCTCATCCGATTCACGTTCACGGCATCAATCTGGGCCGGAGCAACAGCGCCCGCACAACCATGGAGACCATGGCGACCCTCGAAGGGCGGCGGGCTCATTTTTGCCACCTTCAGTTCCTGAGCTACGGGAAACAGGCGGGCACTCTGCATCGCTCCGAGGCCGCTAAAGTAGCGGCCATGGTTAACGAGAATCCCAACCTGACGGTGGATGTGGGGCAGATCGTATTCGGCGAGGCCACCACCATGACTTCCGATGGTCCCCTTCAATATGGGATACACATGCAGACCGGCAACAAGTGGATGAATGACGACATCGAAAACGAGACCGGAGGCGGCATCGTACCCATTCGTTATTCGCGAAACAATGCGATCAACGCCGTAATGTGGCGCACCGGACTCGAGTTGGCTTTGCTCATCGACGATCCGTGGCGGGTGCTTCTCACTACCGATCATCCGAATGCGGGACCGTTCATGCATTACCCTCAAGTGATAAAGCTATTGATGGACAGCGGCTACCGGTCCGCGATGTTCGAAAGGCTCAACCCCAGGGGGCGCAAAGGCGCGTTGCTCCCCGAACTCCATCGCGAGTATTCTCTCTACGATATTGCCGTTGTCACCCGCGCGGGCCCCGCCCGCGCTCTGGGCCTGAAACACAAGGGAAACCTGGGTGTCGGCGCCGATGCGGACGTAACCATCTATGCGGACCTGGATGACAGGGAAGAAATGTTCGCCCGGCCCCGTTACGTGGTAAAGGACGGCGCCGTTGTGGTCGTCGACGGCGTGCTGGTTCGGGAACGACGGGGGAAAACGCTGTATGTGGCTCCAGCCTACGACCCGGGAATCGAGGCCGATATCCGCGAGCACTTTCGGAAGTATTACACCATTTCTTTTGACAACTTTTCAGTCCATGCAGATCATTTCACGCATCGCGATATGGTCTGTTGCCGGTAGGAGCCATGGCAAGTCTGAACCGTGTATATGTGGGCCTGGGCAGCAACCTGGGAGGCAGGCAGAGCAACCTCCTTCAGGCGCTGCAGTTCATCCGGACGCGGGTATCCATAAAGCAGGTATCCTCTTTTTATGAAACCGAGGCGGTGGGATATGCCGACCAGCCCGGGTTCCTCAATGCCGTCTGCTATGCGGAAACGGAACTCTCCCCCGGCGACCTGCTGCACTTCATTAAGTGGATCGAAAAAAGAATGGGCAGGGTTGAATCTTTTCGAAATGCTCCCCGCCTCATCGACATAGATATTCTTTTTTACAACGACATCGCCGTCACTTCAGATGAGCTGCAGATACCCCACCCCCGTTTGCACCAGAGGGCCTTCGTCCTCGTCCCTCTGGCGGAAATCGCTCCGGGCCTGATCCATCCGATACTGAAAATAACCGTGGAAGAAATGTTGCACAGGGCCGAACCGGCCGGGGTCCGGAAGGTCGAACGGAGCCTCAGGCTGCGACTCGAACACGACGTCCAGGATTCGGCGCCCAGCGTACCGATAAGCCTGAGCCGCGCGGGGGTCACGAATTTGCGCCGCATCATTCACATAGCCAACGGCAGCCGGGGTATCCAGTTTTACGCCGAACTGGACCTCTACGTGGATGTGAAACCAGAGCAGACCGGGGTTCACATGTCGCGTTTCAGCGATGTGCTGGAGTCGCTCGCCGCCGAAATAGTACTGGAACCCTCACCCGACATTGAATCTCTTGCTGAAAGGCTGGCCCGGCAGATAGTGAGCACCCAGTCCGCCATTCGCTCCGAAGTGCATATCCGCGCGCGCGCTCCCATGATGAAAGTTACCCCCATCTCCGCCAGATCGGTCGAAGAGATCTACACTTTGATCGGCATCGCTTCCAGCACTCGTGAAAAAACCAGGCGTCTGGTGGGCGTCGAGACGGAGGGGATGACAGTGTGTCCGTGCGCTCAGGACATGGTGCGAAGCCACTCGAAGGACCTGTTGGCGGCCGAAGGGTTTAAGTTCGAAGAGGCGGAACGTATAGTTGACATCCTCCCCATGGCTTCTCATAATCAGCGGGGAAGAGGCTCGCTGCTGATCGGGTCCGAGATGCAGGTGAGGGCCGAAAACCTTGTTAACATAGTGGAGGCGTCGATGAGTTCGGAGACTTACGAACTCCTGAAGCGCACGGATGAGTTTTTTATTGTCAACAAGGCCCATCGCAATCCCAGGTTTGCCGAAGACGTGGTGCGTGAAATGCTTCGCAACGTGGTGGAAATCTATCCCGACTTGCCGCATGACGCTTTCGTCCTGGCCAAGCAGGAGAACTTTGAGGGCGTTCATAAGCACAACGCCTTTGCGGAACGATTCGGCACCCTGGGAGAAATCCGCCGGGAGATGATAGGAAGGGACCACGTGGTTCGGCACATGTCTATGGAAGAGTGGCTTAAAGGATAACCTATGTTTCGTGTCGAGGTAGGCAAAGGCGATTTGCGTTTCAGCGCTGCACATTTCATATCGTTTCTCGGCAAATGCGAGCGGTTGCACGGCCACAATTATGGCGTCTCGGCAGTCTTGGAAGGCAACCTCGGCCGGGAGGGTTTACTTTTCGACTTCGTGGAAATAAAAAAGATCGTCCGCGAAATTTGCGATTCACTCGATCACCGCTTCCTTTTGCCGTTCGAAAGCTCGTGTCTCCAAATCCGGAAGACCGGGCAGGAGTGGGCGATTCATTTCGGGAACAGGCGTTATGTTTTCCCGTCTTCGGACGTGTTCGTCCTGCCGGTGGACAACATCACCGCCGAGCGGCTGGCGGAGTATATCTGCACGCGCATCATCGAGATGCTGCAGCCGAAGGCCGGCAACCTTACCGCCGTCACCGTGGGAGTGGAAGAGGCGCCGGGGCAAACCGCCTTCTATCGGCGATCTTTCACGGGCGAAGTTGCTCCTCAAATCACTTAGCTTCGTCCGCTGAAACCGAAGGGACCTCCCGGTACCCAAATCGGCAATTCCGGGTTGCCTGCTGTCGACCCGCGGTTCTCTCTTTTAGAGGTTCACCGGTACCTGAAAATGCCTGATTACCTGTTTGTGACCGGCAAACTGGCCGCAGATTCCCTCAGGCTCACTTTGGAGAAAATGGAGCCCGGCTTCGACTACGTGCTGGAGGTCCTGGACATTTCCGTGGCGAGTTTGATGAGCGTCGAATGGATCGTCCAGCACCTCTCCGATGCCCGTGGGTGCAGGCAGGTCATGATTCCGGGTCTTTGTCGCGGCGACCTTTCGCTCATCCGGGAACGCGTGGGTGTTCCGGTGGTCTTCGGCCCCGGCGATTTGAAGGACATCCCTGCATTCTTCGGCCACGGGTCCGTGCGGGAGGGTTACGGCGAGTATCATGTAAAAATCCTGGCTGAAATAGTGGATGCCTATCGCATGTCCCGGGAGGAGATCCTGGCCATGGCGGAGTATTACCGTGGCAGCGGGGCCGATATCATCGATCTTGGCTGCCCCGCCCGGGGTGGGTTCCAGGGCGTGGGAGGGGTCGTGGCGGACTTGAAGCAGCGTGGCTTCACGGTCAGCGTGGACAGCTTCGATACCGCCACCATTCTCGAAGCCGATGAAGCCGGCGTGGACTTCCTGCTGAGCATCAACTCGGAAAACCTGCATTTGGCCCGCGGCCTGCTGTGCAAAGTAGTGGTCATCCCCGATTTCGGGGATGGGCTGGAGTCATTGGAGCGAAACGCCGCCCAGTTGGCGGAATGGGGCGTGCCCCACATAATGGACCCCATTTTAGATCCCGTCAATTTCGGCTTCACCGAGGCATTGCATCGCTTTTACGAAACGCGGCGGCGTTACCCCGGCGCCGAGATGCTCATGGGAGTGGGCAACCTTACCGAACTCATCGATTCGGACAGCATCGGCATAAACGCCCTGATGGCCGGCGTGCTCACCGAACTGAAAATAGACTATGTTCTCACTACCGAGGTAATCAGTTGGACTCGGGGGGCTGTTCGCGAATTGGACTTGGCCCGCAGACTGATGCATTATGCAAACCTCAACCGGCTATTGCCGAAAAATATAGACGCCGGGTTGATCGCGCTTAAAGACCCGCCCTATGAACCATACAGCGAAGCTGAATTGCGGCGGATGCAAGAGAAGGTGCGGGATAAGAACTTCCGTATTTTTACAGATGACCGGAGGATTTATGTTTTCAACCGCGACGTCTTTATTTGCGGCAGAGATCCCGACGAGATTTTCACTCGATTGAAACCGAAAGACGCTTCTCATGCTTTCTATCTCGGGCGGGAGTTGGAACGTGCCTCCCTTGCCGTGCGCCTGGGCAAGAGATACACTCAGGAGTCAAACCTGAGTTGGGGTTACCTGAGCGAAAGGTGGGATACGCCATGAGCGGCGTGCGGCGCGCTGTCGGCATCGATCCGGGTACGAAAAGCTTCGACATTTGCGGATTGGAGGGCGACCGCCTTTTTCTGGATAGATCCATCCCCACAGCGGATGTCAGCGCCAATCCGCAGGCGCTGGTGGACCTGCTGCAGGCGGCGGCGCCACTGGACATGGTCATCGGACCCTCCGGCTATGGATTGCCCTGGATTGCAGCCCGAGACCTGGGGCCGCGGCAGGTGGACCTTCTCCTCCTGAGCGAAAAGCGGGATTCCGGCCGGACTGCCGTCATAGGGGGAATGCGCAGAATGCTCGATTTACTCAAACAGAGCGGCCTGCCGATTTACTTCGCTCCCTCGGTGATTCATCTTTCCACAGTTCCGCCGCAGCGCAAGGTGAACCGGGTCGACATGGGCACTGCCGACAAACTGTGCGCCGTGGCTTTGGGCATATGCGACCAGTCGATGCGACTAAATCTCGATTATGAGGCGACTTGCTTCATCTACGTCGAACTGGGCGGGGCGTTCACTGCGGCGATCGCGGTGGAGAACGGAAAGGTGGTGGATGGGCTCGGCGGCACTTCGGGTCCGATGGGATACCTGGCCCTGGGGGCCATGGACGGTGAATTGGCCTATCTGCTCGGAAGCTTCCACAAAGAAGTCCTTTGCTCCGGCGGAATGGCCCACATTGCGGGCCACCCGATGATGGCCCCCGAGGAACTGATGGCCCGCACCCGCACCGATGCCCGTTGCGGTCTTGCCCTGGAGGCCTTCCTGGAGAGTCTCGTGAAGTGCGTGTGCGCCGAGATGGCCATTGTCCGATCGCCCCGGGAGATCCTCATATCGGGCCGTCTCTGCCGTGTCGAGGAGTTTGCCCGGGAGGTGATTGACCGCCTCTCACGCTTAGCCCCGGTACACAAGGTCGAAGGTTTTGCCCGCATTGCCGGGGAAGCCGCACAGGGGGCCGCCCTTCTCGCCGAGGGACTGGCCGGAGGAATGTATGAAAGGTTGATCGACGTAATGGGCCTGCGCGATGCCGGGGGCGCGTCTCTCGATCATCTCTGCGTCGACGGAGCGGAAAGCCTGAGACGAAAGCACTCGAATTAGCAGCGCTCGAACCATGTTAAAACCTGTTCAGGAAGGGTGGAACTGGAACACGTGCATATCAACAACGTGGAGATCGACAACACCTTTGCCGAGGCCTTCGAGATGTCGGCCAGCCGGTTGATTGTCACGGCGGCCAACGATCGTTGGGCCATGACTGCGGCCCGGGCCTCCACCGGCTTCGCCACGTCCATTATCGCCTGCGGCTGCGAAGCCGGCATCGACGGGGTCCTGTCCCCGGAGCAAACGCCCGATGGCCGCCCTGGCGTTCTGGTGCTCTTCTTTACGATGTCGAGCAAGGACATGGAAAAAGTTCTACTCAACCGCGTGGGTCAGTGCATCATGACTTCCCCCACCTCGGCGTGCTACGACGGCCTCGGGGCGGATACCAAAGTGAAGACCGGGGGCAAGCTTCGCTTTTTCGGCGATGGGTTTCAGAGCAGCAAACTGCTGGAAAAGCGACGCTTATGGCGCGTTCCCGTGATGGACGGAGAATTCGTCATCGAGGATACCTTCAGCATGCAGAAGGCCATAGGCGGCGGCAACTTTCTCATTCTGGCGCAGAACGAACGAGCGGCCCTGTCGGCGGCCGAGGCGGCAGTGGAGCAAATGCGCGCCGTGCCTGGAGTCATCATGCCTTTTCCCGGAGGAATCGTACGGAGCGGGAGCAAAGTCGGATCGAAGTACAAAGGACAGTTCGCGGCCACCAACACGGCTTATTGTCCTACCATCCGGCGCCAGGTGGCTTCAGCATTGCCCGAAGGCGTCAATTGCGTGATGGAGATCGTCATCGACGGTCTCGACGAAGCAGCGGTGGGAGAAGCGATGCGGGTGGGCGTCCAGGCTGCCTGCCGGGCTGGAGTGGTGCGCATCTCGGCTGGGAATTACGGCGGCAAGCTGGGCCGCTATCACTTCCATTTGCATGAAATAATGGGCGTGAGCCTCTTTGACGCTAACGTTTGACGGCTGCAAACCAATTCAGATCGATGGGGCGCCTTGAGGCCCTGCCTTCACTCCAGACTGGAAGGCCGGCCCGGTTGATTTTCCATAAAAGGTCGAAGTCGGGAAGGAGCCTAACTTGGGCTGCGTATCGTGCGCCGGATTGATGAAGGACTCCGCGGACGAACGGGATATCGTCACTTTGCGGATGAGAGAGCCGACCACAATGCCCATCGAGGCCGACAGTATCTGTCCGGACCTCTTTGTCAGCCGCACCCTGGCGGAGATCAAGGCTTTGCCGGCGTTCTACGGCCGCCGGAAGGTGACGCTGGGAGACCTTTTTGAAATCGAGGGAGATCGTTCCGACCGCCTGGTAGTCGAAGGCGACCTGCGTCATGTCAAAAAGATCGGGCTGCGGATGAGCCACGGCCGTGTTTTAGTGCGGGGTGACGCGGGGCTGCACCTGGGCGCTTACATGCAAGGCGGCGAGATCGTTGTCGAAGGCAATGCTTCGGACTGGGCGGGAGCGCAAATCCAGGGCGGGTTCATCCGGATAAAGGGGAACGCGGGTCACCGCGTCGGTGCTGCTTATCCCGGCGAAAAACGTGGCGCCAACCGGGGAACGATCATCGTTGAAGGCAATGCAGGCCGGGAGGTCGGCGCAAAGGCCCGGCGAGTGTTCATTGTCGTTCAGGGCGATGTGGGGGAATTTGCTGGAGCGCACATGGTCGCCGGTACGATAGTCATTCTGGGCCGCCTCGGGAAGCGAGCCGGCGCCGGCAACAAGCGAGGGACCATCGTCGCCATGGGTGAAACTCCCGATATTCTCCTGACCTATCGTTATGAATGTACGTTTAGCCCGGTGTTTTTGCGCTGCTACCTGCGGCGTCTGCTCCATTGGGGATTGCCGGTCCCGACGGCGGCTGTCGATGGGGACTTTCGCCGTTACAGCGGCGACATTACGGCGCTCGGAAAGGGGGAGATACTCGTATATGCTAAGCCTGAATGAGCGATCCCTGGCAATCGTCCGTGATATGATCGGCGAGGCGGAAGCACTGGGATTGGAGGCGAAGCGGCTCGGCAACGGGACGCTGCTGCTGGATGCGGGAGTAAATGTTCCGGGATCTCTTGAAGCCGGACGCCTTTTCGCCGAGGCATCTATGGGCGGATTGGGGAAAGTGCTCTTCTGCGAGATCAGCTACGGCGAATTGTCATTTCCCGCCGTGAGCGTTACGGCCGGCCGGCCGACGCTCGCATGCATGGCGGCTCAATATGCGGGATGGGCTGTAAAGGTTAAAGCGACTCAATCATCCGGCGCGTACTTCGCCATGGGTTCCGGCCCGGCCAGGGCTTTATTCCTGGGGGAACCGTTATTCCGGAAGCTGGAGTACCGGGACCGGTCCGAGGTCGCAGTTCTGGCTTTGGAGAGCCGAAGTCTTCCATCGGAAGAGGTTGCCCGATGGATAGCCGAAAAGTGCCGGATTTCTCCCGACAGGCTTTACCTTCTGGTAGCTCCCACCGCCAGCTTGGTGGGATCGGTGCAAGTGGCGGCAAGGGTAGTCGAGACGGGTTTGCATAAGATGCTGGAGGTCGGTTTCGACATCGGATCGGTGATATCGGGCTTCGGGACCTGTCCGGTGCCGCCCGTCGCCAGGGATGACCTGCGGGCCATCGGACGCACCAACGACGCGGTCCTCTACGGGGGTAAGGCATGGTATACCGTGCGTGGAGACGATGGACGGATTGAAAGCCTGGTGAAGGAACTTCCATCTTCGGCATCCAGGGATTATGGAACACCCTTCTACGAACTCTTCCAACGCTACGGGGGGGATTTCTACAAAATCGATCCACTGCTTTTCAGTCCTGCGGAGGTTTCCATCAACAATGCGGCCACCGGGCGTTGCTTTCACGCCGGGCGTGTCAACCTCGACCTCATAAGGCAGATGTTTCTGGAATGAGAATCGGCATTGTCGGACGGCGTGGAAGTTGGTATGTGACGGCCCTGCAAACCGTGCTGGCCGGGCGTGGCGTCGATGCCCCATGTTTTCCCGTCACCCGCCTTACGGCCCGCCTGGGTGGGGGGAAACCCTGCGTCGCCTGCTGCGGCGAGCCGCTGGAGAGCTGCGACGTCCTGCTGGTACGAGCCATTCCCGGCGGTTCTCTCGAACAGGTCATATACCGCATGGACACTCTGCACCGTCTCGAAAACGCAGGGGTCAGGGTCGTCAACTCGGCCTCGGCCATCGAGCGGTCGGTGGACAAATACTACACGCTTACTCTCGCCGAGGATGCGGGACTTCCCACACCTCGAACGATAGTTGCAGAGCGTTTTGACGACGCTCTGGCCGCTTACCGTGAACTGGGCGGAGACATTGTCCTCAAACCCCTTTTCGGCTCTGAGGGCCGGGGCATTGTGCGCATCACCGATGTTGACTGCGCACACCGGGTCTTCAAAGCGCTCGAGCTTGGCAACTACATCTATTATCTTCAGGAGTACGTTCCCCACAACAGCGAAGACATCCGCGTTTTCGTGATAAATGGAGAACCCATCGCTGCGATGGTGCGCAGGGGAAACAACTGGAAGACAAACATGGCCAATGGGGCGTCGGCGTCCCCGCTGGTCCTCGACGACACACTCCGCCGGATCAGTATCGAGGCGGTCCGGGCATTGGGCGCCGTATATGCGGGAGTGGACATCCTGCCGTGCGAGGGCGGGGGATACATGCTGATAGAGGTTAACGGCATCCCCGGCTGGCGGGGACTCCAAGCCGCAACCGGGATCGACGTGCCCGAACTCCTGGTGGATCACATATTGAACGGAATGCGATGATTGCTTTGCCTGCAGATGAGGTTGCCTGGGCGGCGCAACTGGCGTGCCTTCTGGAAGTAAACGCCTGGAAACCCGGCAATGTATCGAGGATGCATGACTTTGCGGATTGCCGTTTCGAGGACTTCCTGGTCAGTGCGGTGGCCATTGGGCCTGCATTTCGTGAAGCAGCCCGATCTCCTGTGGGAAAGACCATATTGGAGGCGGTAAGAGCCACCCGCGGGCTGGTGGGCACCAACACCAATCTGGGCATGGCTATCGCCCTGGCTCCTCTCGCGAAAGCGGCCGGGATCGGGCATCCCGACGGACTGCGGGCGGCCGTCGTGGAAGTGCTGCAGTGTCTCACCGTCGAGGACGCCCGGATGGCGTATGAAGCGATCCGGGTTGCTTCGCCGGCCGGATTGGGCAAAGTGCAACGATGCGACCTGTACGACGGGGACGCTGATGTGACGCTGCGCGCAGCGATGGAATTGGCCCGGGACCGCGATGCCTTGGCTGGCGAATACGTCACCGGGTTCGAATTGACTTTCGACGTCGGATACGCCACATTGCTGATACTCCGGGAAGCTGGGTGCAGATTGTCGGACTCCATTCTCCAGACGTTTCTAACGATTCTTGCTCGAAGGCCTGATTCGCTGATCGCCCGCAAGAACGGGCCGGCTGCGGCCGAACGCGTTTCCGGGCTGGCACAGGGCGTTCTGAAGGATGGCGGGGTTTTCTCCGAGGAAGGTCTCGAGGAGTTGAAGAAGCTCGACCTGGCACTTCGTGATGAGCGGCACCGCCTGAATCCGGGAACAACGGCGGACCTCGTGGCCGCTGCAATCTTCGTTTTCCTCGTCGAAGGCCGGATGTTGCACAGCTTCAAGGACCTTCTGAAGTGCTGGTGATCTGCTCAGCTTTGCGGTCTCAAGGCCTGCAAATCCCGTGGAGTGATCCATCCACGGTGAAGGGACGTGGCGATCAGAACGCCGCTTACGTTCAAGGATGCCAGTTGCTGCAGATCTTGAGGCGTGCGGACGCCTCCTCCCGCGATGATCGAGAGTTCGGGGAAACGGCTGCTTGCCTCTTCCACGAGTGACCAGGCCGGCCCACCTCCGGTGCCCACCAGGTCCAGGGTCAGGATGATGAATTGCGACCATCCTTGCCGAGCCATCAGGTCGAGTGCAGCCAATGGGTCGGCGTCATGGAGGGCGGGGCAGCGAGAGCGGACGCGGCCTTTTACCACGTCTACGCTGAAAAGCAGCCGCTCGGCGGGAAGCGCGCTTCTTATGGCCCTCGATGCATCCAGGTCCTGGAGGGTCTCGGAGCATACAATCGCCCGTTCGGCCCCAGCCTCTATTGCCTTCATGGCTTTTGCCGTATCGGTGATTGCAGCGTCCACGCTCAGTTTTGCCCTTACTCCGCCGGCCATTTCCCGAACGACGTTCCACTGGGGTTGTCCCCCCATGATGGCGTCGAGATCGGCTATGTAGAATTCATCGCACCCCGTCGCATCCTGGAGAGCGCGGGCAACGGACAGGGGCTGCGCGTCGCGGGCAAGTACGCTTTGTACCGGCCGGTAATTGGCTCGGTCGCCTCGTATGGCCTGGACAACCTCGCCCTTCATCAGGTCTATCACAGGGATAATGCGCATGAGGTCCTTCCCTCCCAGGGTTCTGGTTCATGAATACGTGACCGGCGGCGGCTGGCCGGCCCAAGATCTGCCGTATGGACTGGCCGCCGAGGCCTTCGCCATGCTGCGGGCCGTCCTGAACGACTTTCGGTTGTGGGGGGGCGTCAGCATCATCACCACCCGCGACGTTCGGCTGGCCGGCTTTTCTCTGTGCGCCGACAGGGTAGTGAATCTGCATCATGAACAATACCTCCGCACGTTGAACGACCTGATCGCCGAAGTGGACGCGGTGCTCGTCATCGCCCCCGAGAGTGATGGCGTTCTCGCCCGGCTGAGCGCTATCGTGGAGCAAAGAGGCAAGCTTCTGTTGGGTTCGAGTGCCGAGGGCGTGTCTATCGCGGGAGACAAATGGGATTGTTTCCGCCGGTTCGCGGCAAATAACCTGGCCACTCCGCGCACGTGGCTGGTGAGTTGTGCCGAAGCTCTCCCGGCAGCAGAAGAATTCGGGTTCCCGCTGGTGGTGAAGCCCGTCGACGGCGTTGGGTGCGAGGGGGTCAGCATCGTTTCGGATTCGTCTTCCCTCCGGACGGCCCTCGATCTTTTGCATCCACGGCCCGAAAGCATCCTCGTACAACCATACCTCTCGGGAACTCACGCCAGCGTTTCGCTCCTGGTCGCTGAAACGGGCGTGCTGCCCCTGAGCCTGAACGAGCAGGCGGTGAGCGTAGGTATGCCGTTCCTTTACCGGGGCGGGAGCGTACCTCTGGATCATATGCAACGGGATTTGGCCTTCGAGTATGCCGAACGAGCCGTATCCCTGGCGCCGGGGCTCAAGGGATACGTGGGGGTCGACATGCTGCTGACCGAAAAGGAGTGTTATACCATCGAGATCAATCCCCGCCTGACCACCTCATACGTGGGACTGCGCCAGGTGATCAATATCAATCTGGCTGAGGCCATCTGGCGCGCCTGTTGTGACCGTACGCTTCCGCAGGGAATCATCCTATCAGGCAGGGCGTCATTCAACAAGGAGGAATTGGGTGCCGCCGGACTCGCTTAAAACCATCGGTTGGGACATCGGAGGCGCCAACATCAAGGCGGTGGCGCTTTGCCGGCGAAAAGAAGGCCCTGTTGAGAGTAAGGTTGCCGTTCGCCCTTTCGAGATTTGGCGGGAGCGGAAGAAGCTGCCCGCCGCACTGGCCGAAATCGGGGATGCGCTGGGCGCCCCCGAGACGAATGCGATGGCGCTCACCATGACCGCTGAACTTTCCGATACGTTCCGGACCAAACGAGAAGGAGTGCTCTTCGTTTTCGATGCTTTGGCCCGGGCTTTTCCGCGGACTCCCATCCATCCCCTGAGTCTGGCGGGCGATTTCGTACAACTCGGCGAGGCGCGTCTGCGTCCCCTGGATTTTGCCGCGAGTAACTGGGTCGCCAGTGCGTTGTATGTTGCAGGCAGGCATCCCACTTGTATCCTGCTGGATGTGGGCAGCACGACTGCGGATATTATCCCCATCCGGGACGGCCGTATCGTCAGCAAGGGGACCACGGACATGGAACGTCTGACATCCGGTGAATTGGTCTATTCCGGGATCCTGCGAACGAACCCCAACACCATTGCCGGCGAGGTCCCCATCGATGGGCAGATGTGCCGGGTGGCGGCCGAATACTTTACCGTAATGGCCGACGTCTATCTCATCCTGGGATTAATATCTGCGGCGGCATACACGTGCCCCACCCCCGACGGACGGGCGAGGACCCCGGGAGCGGCGCGGGAACGGCTGGCTCGCCTGGTTTGCACCGATGCAGAGATGCTAAGCGAAGAACAAACACTCAAATTGGCCCGATATCTTTTTGAAAAACAACTCCAGCAACTGACCGATGCCTTGTGCCAGGTCCTTTCGGGATTGGAGAACGGGTATCAAATGCCGCTGGCTATGGCGGGTACAGGGACTTTTCTTGGCGCAGGAGCGGGGCGGCGACTGGGTCTTACAATCCTGGACCTGGTGCGGGAATGGGGGGAAGATGCCGTAACCGCGCTTCCGGCCAGGGCCGCGGCGTATCTTTTGGCGCAAAAAATCGACGTGGAAGAGTCATGATCGAGGTCGTGGCTAAAGTCGGCGGAAGCCTGAGCCGGGGAGCCAACTTGCGCGCCCTGTGCCTGCTGCTTGCGGAACTGGGGTGCGAACACCGCCTTCTGGTGGTGCCCGGAGGCGGTCCTTTCGCGGACACGGTGCGTGAGTGTGACGGCCGCTACGGGCTTAGTGACGCCGCATCGCACTGGATGGCCGTGCTGGCCATGGATCAATTCGGCTGCCTTCTTTCGGACCTGATCCCTCGGAGCGAACCGGCACGCGACGCAGACGCCGCACACCAAATCGCTCTTTCCGGGAGGGTCCCGGTACTCATGCCGTTCGACCTTCTTCGCCGGACCGATCCGCTTCCGCACGGATGGATGGTGACTTCCGACTCCATCAGTGCCTTGGTAGCCCAACTGGTCCGGGCGCCCAAGCTGGTCCTCCTGAAGTCGGTGGACGGCCTTTCGGATTGCCTCGGCCGGGGCGTGAGAGACGGCGGATTGCCTGGCCTGGTTACGTTGGAACAATTGGCCCGATGGGAAGGGGTGGATCCATACCTCGCGACCATCCTGGCCGGCGGCAGCCTGGACCTTTGGATAATTAACGGGGATAAGCCGGACCGCTTGAAAGAACTGCTGGCGAAGGGAACGACCCTGGGGACCCGTTTGCAGCGATGAGATCTTTCAGACGACGGACCTTAAGGCTGTCGACGAGATCTTTCACCCGGTCGCCCCGGCAGACCGCAGTCCTGACACCGATGAGATCCGCTCCGAACGTGCAGACGTGCGCAATATCCTCAGCGCCAATCGAACCGGCCAGACCGCAAAGGAGCCCTGCCCCGCGGCATTGGGCCACGAAATTTTGCAACTGGCTGTCACTCAGGTTCGTGAACAACGTTCCGTCACCTTTCACGGCGGTGTCCAGGAGACAACCATCGGCGCCTGCTTCGGCGGCCACAGCGGGCAGGGCGAGCGGCGGCAGCGCGTTCACCTTGTGGGCGTCCGCGTAAGCTGCCGCAATGATCCGCGTGGAGGGACCGTGTGTATGCACTGCACGGCATGCCTCCCGGAGAAGGAAAACGGCATCCCGCGGGGTCCGCGTGCCGAGCAGTCCCACTTTGACGTATTGGACCCTACAGACGGCCGCGCCCAGTGCGGCGAGGGACACCGTTCCCGGCAGGTTCGGCACGTCCCCGATGGTCGCGCTTACTTCAATCTGCGGGGGTGTTATCTTGCGGACTTCCCGGATCACATGAGGGAAATTGGCGCCCAAAGCTCCCTCCGCGGGGTTCTTCACATCAATGATATCGGCCCCGCCTGCCACGGCCGGTGCGACTTCCTTTTCGCTCACTATGCTGACCAACAATTTCATATCGAGCCTCCAGACGCCAAACGCTCCATCTATCGAACTGCCTCGGTGAGAGATATAAAATGGAGTATAAAATTAGTTAGTGAAGTAATCGAGCCTAAATTGGGCGGTTCGATTCAGAGACTTGAACGGGATTCGGTTCTTGAGCGGGATTTGCTTGATTGCGTTGTTTGGAAAGCCTACTGTAAACCCGAAGAAGATGGGACGGACCTGGCGACGAACCTCACCCTGACTCAGATGTCCTTTTGTCTGAAAATCAGCTCCCAACGCCTTTTGGTTTTCGCCGGGGGAAGGCCCGCGGTGGGTTTTGCAGGCTCCGGGGGCTGACGCCGATTCCAAGCGCGCGTGAGAAAGGCCGGGCGAATGATGGGGTAAACTATGGAAACGCTCGAAGCGATGGAAGGATTCGCCGTTGAAACGGTGGAGGGACTGATCTTCACTGTCAAAGGTTTGGTCCACCCTCCCCATCGGTTGATCGCCTACCTCCGGTTCATGCCCGACCCCGGGGGGACCGGAAGCGCGGAAGCGTATCGTATCGGCGCGTGTATCGATTTGAAGAGCAACGGGAGATCCTGCAGCGCCGATTCCCAGTCTATATTGGTTACGATCCCATTTTCGGATTTGAAGTGCAGGGAGTGCCGAGGCAGTATGCCCAAAATATCTTCGACCCATGTTTCCGGCTGACTGAGATTGTCGAAAAGGGTGCGAAAGACCCGTTGGAGGAAAACACTCTTGCCTTTGCGCACCTCTTAAAAGACGCGGCCGGTGTTCCCATGAGCAGTCTCGGCGTCTCCGGTTCGGTGCTGGTTGGGTTGCATCGGCCGGGATCGGACGTCGATCTCACAGTCTATGGCGATTGGGAGTCACGGGCGGTACACAGCGTGCTCGGACGACTTCTGGATAGCGGCCGGAGGCCTGTTCGCCGCCTCGACAGAGCTGAACTGGCCGCGCTGCACGCTTCCCATCGAACCGATACCCCCCTCTCTTTTTCGGACTTCGTCCGGCTCCAGTCCCGCAAGACGAACGAGGGCTATTTCGCGGCAGTTCCATACTTCATCCGTTTCATCAAAGGGCAAAGGGAAGGTGAAAAGCGATACGGCGATACCTCTTACGAGCCGCTCGGGAATGCTACGATTCGATTTCGAGTGACGGACGACGCAGATGCCATCTTCACCCCCTGCCGCTATGCTGTTGAGGATGTGTTGTTTTTAGACCGTGCGGAGGATGTCGATCTGCGGGAGGTGGTCTCCTTTCGGGGGCGCTTCAGCGATCAGGTGCGTACGGGAGAGCGTGCAACCGCCAAGGGGAGCCTCGAACGCGTGGTCCCGCGTGGAGGCAAAGTCCACCATCGACTTGCCGTCGGTAGAGAAGCCGGGGATTACCTTTTGAGCCACGGGTAGTTCGTTTCGAAGTGAGCGACTCTCGGGCCGACATGGGCCGGAAGCTCGCAGCCGCTGCGAGTGCTTGACATAGAAGAGGCGCATACGGAAGAGCTCGGTCCCGTGCGATGGACCGGGGTCCGCCAGGATTTATCGCCTGAGGCTCGAAATGTCACACTTCCGGTATCTCCCTGCAGATTGCCGGTCGCCTTACCACGAGGAGTTGCAGTGAAACAGCTTCAGACAATTGGAATGCAAAAAGGCTGGATTTACGAGGTGATTGTCTCGACCTACGGGGGCGATAAGCCTCATTCGGCGCCCATCGGGGTTTGGACCGATGATTTCGTCACTCTGAACATGGAAATATATTCTGACAGCAGCACTCTGAAGAATATCATGGAGCTGAAAGATTTCGCCGTGAACCTGGTGGCCGATATGATCGTTTTTTATAACTCGCTTTTTGATGAAGCAAATGTGGAGTATCGAGATTCGTTGAATATCAATGCCCCGGTTGTAAGAAATGCGTCAGCCATTATAGAAGCCAGGCTCAAAAAGGTGGAAAATAAGGGAAACAGGTTTCACCTGGAATCCATGCCTGTCAATGTTGAAGTAAATGAGCCCGTAAAATTGATCAACAGGGCAGAAGCCATTGTAATAGAAAGTCTCATACTTGCCACAAGATTGCCATATTTGCCGGGATCGAAGGTGCAGGAAGCCTTGAGAGAAAACTACCGGATCGTGAGAAAGGTGGCCCCCGGTTCACAGTATGAAAGAATCGTGGGGAAACTGATTGAGGCTTTTCATGTGCCTGCTTCCGGCGAATTCCCTTGTTGATGCGGGGAGTCCGGGATATCCCGGGAACTTCGAAGGGCATGTGTCATACCAAATTGCGTTCAAGATTGAAGTAATGGAAAAGAGCGGGGGAATGTTTCCCCCCAATCTCCAGACTCCGCCAGGCGCACACGCGCAAGCGCGTGAGGCCGGGCGATCGGCGCAGCGCCATCTAAAATAGCCGCGCATCGGCGAAGGAGGTATGGGGGCACTTGTCCCCCCATCCCCCACGCGTCTTAACATCCTTTGGTACTCACTTGAGCGCAGCTTCGTGTCAGGAGGGCGGGGTCGTTCACTGTCGCTTTGACCTGCCGCTCCCGGGGAAGCCACGGATTCTTCTTCCCACTGGTCATTACCAAACTACCTTTCACAGAAATCCTTGAACCGAAGAAAATCTTCATAGCTCATCCCCGCCATAGACATGCCGCAGTTGGGTTTATACTCACCGTGATAATCTGAGCCGGCAGTTTTCCACAGGCAGCAACGCAGTGCGAGGTCTTCAAAATACTCGGTTTGCTCTCGGGCATGGTTAGGGTAGTACGTTTCGATTCCCGACAGACCCATATCCACCAATAGAAAGAAAAGTTTTTCGAAGTCCTTGACACTCGCTCCCCCAGCTATGGTGTAAGTCGAGAACATGCCGGGGTGAGCCAGCACAGCCCTTCCTCCGGCGACCTTGATAAGCTCCATGGCTTCTTCCACCGAAAGATAAAGTCCCTGGAAAACGGCATTCTCAAAAGTAAAATGGCTGTCAAAGGCAATCCTCCTGAACTCGCCATTCTTGAGGCCTAGATGACCTTCCAGCAACCTTATGGTTGGCATGGCAAAAATGACTGGTCCAAGCTGGCCAATTTTTTTCTTAATCGTTTCTCGGGAAAAATTGACCGGGAAGTGCATGACGAGTCTTTTCATTATCTCGTCATACGTTCCATTGTGAGCTTCCCAATTTTTCCCAAGCTTTTCCCTGAGAAGCAGCTCTTTACGTGGAAAATCAATCCCGTAAGCCAGCAGGTGAACGTAACTGCGGTTTTGCCAGTGAGCCGATACCTCCATGGCCGGAATGGTCTGGAGCTCATATTTTTTAGCTTCCGCTTGAAACTCCTCCAAGCCCAGGTAGAGATCATGATCTGTTAGACAAACCGCCGACAAACCTTCCTGCACGGCTTTCCTGATCAACACAGAAGGTCTATCTTTTCCATCTGAAACACAGGAATGAACATGCATACCAACTTTCTTCATCTTCATTGGCGTCCTTAAAGTCAGTAATTGCAAAATATTGGAGCTGAAAAGATCCTAAATACTTGCTTTAAGCAACACTTTTCAGGATCTTAACCCGAATAATGCATCAAGGTGTGCGCTATGCATCCAAACCGCATTTCGAATGTCGGATTCCGCCCGAAAAAACGGTTCATTCGGCAAACGAGTATCTCCAGTATTTTTCACGCCAAGCCGGATCATCGGCATCATGAAACGCGAAGAAAGAAGAGGAGGAAAACAGCGTTGGCGAGCAGCAGGGAGCAAAGGGCCGCAGCAAGGCGCCCCGCGAATCCGCCGTCCGGCGGGCGGGCTGTCGAGAATGAACGGGTCCCTTCCGCACCCGGTGAAGCACAATCTTAGCAGTACTTCAATTCGTTCAACCTAAGCTTTTAGCCGGGAAGCTCCGCGTCCAAACTACACAGGGTACATGTTTGCCGGAAGACCCACAAAACCCACGGTCCCGGCTGTATCCTGCCGTTCGATCTTCTTCGCGACTCCCGGCGCGTCCGGACGATGATCCGGCTTCGCGTGCAAACCGTCCGGGTACGCATTTGCCGGAAGATCCGAAAAAACTCCCTGGACATCCCCTGGTATGTAAAACCATACGATTTCCAAATCGAACATGCAAGTGATATGTCATGGCAGACCACTCCTGCTCGAACCTTTACAAGCCGCCCGGCGGGGCCTTGAATCAGTGACGCTTTGCCCCCCGGAACGCGCTATCCCGGATCATGTGGAGCAGATTACACGCAAGACATCCGACGAAAAGCCCTGCCTGATTGGCTGCGAAGCGATGGCAGCTAGTTTTGTCCCATCCGTATGACCAAATTATGCCGGATGTTTCTTCCGATACCCGATACCTGACATCCGTAAGAGCGGTGAACGGGAGAAACGAATTGCTGAATTCCCGGGACCAGGTCCTCCGGATCAGGTCCGGGGCAGGCCCCGGATCAGAGCCTGGCCCGGAAGTGGGCTTTATCCGGGGTTCTGGGCACAGGGCCGACAGGACAGATAAGACACATAAGACACATAAACCTGAATTCCTTAGTCCCTCGATTCCTAAATCCTTCAATTCGTTTTAATAGATGTGCCTGGTTCGAAAAGGTTCATCCCGCGTAACTTTTCCAGGGACAGAATGGCTTATGGAGCGAGGGCGAAGTAAGGATTTCAAGTTGGCGCTTACCCGTGACGATTCTGAAGACGGCCATGAAGATTCACAATGAAATGGATATGGAAGGGTTGATCATGCCCTTGTGATGTCAATGTTCAGGAGAAAAACATTGCAATTTACATACTACCCTGGGCATGGCATCTTACTCATGTACAGAAATGCGAGTTTGGCCCAATGCCTTCGTAGTCTCTCGGCCTTGGCCCACGCCACGTAATCCCAATCTCGCCTCCTTTCTCCATGTAATCCGGGGCCATGGAATCAGCCGCAAGAAGCGGATCATGCCTCGCTGTTTACAGAGCCTTTTGAGGCCCGTACTTGAAGCTGTCGTGCAGGATGGCAGCCGACCACATGAGGTCGATATTGCCCCCGATTTCGTAAGCCTCCACAATCGTAGGAACCATGTGGCATAGCCGTTTCGAGTGCAGAATCGTGCCCTTGCCGTTGAGTTCGTTTTCGGGATGGTGCTTTTCATGTGCTCGACGCACGACAGTTCACGAAGAAAAACTCCGGAATCCGTTGAAGGCATTCTACTGCCATCAAGAATCTGCCAACGCTCGCTCTCTGCCGTAAAAGCGGAGATCCTTTCCCTGCATGCCTAACCGTATCGATTGACAATCCGGCTCCTTCAGGCGACAATATCGACAATCTCAGAAACACATGTCCCTTTGTCCCCGGAATAAGATTCCTGCGGAGTTGATCGAGAGCGTGAGGATCGGTGAGGCGCTTCTGATAGCCACACAAGGGCTATTTCCGGTTCTGCAACGATCATAAACCATACTGCGATTCGAGCCAAGTTATCGGCGAAAAACCGGAGAGCAGCAAAATAATGACAAAGCTCCCTGGGGGTGGGTTCAATTCATTTCGCAAACCCGTGAGGCAGGTAGGTGCATTGCCTCCAACCACTAAGAGATCCATTATGGTCGATAGAGTGCAGATACACAAAGGGATCCGGACCGTGGTGGAGATCTTGGAGGACATGTATTTATTAAAATTGGATCGAAAGGAGAAATATAACGGATGTTCCTCAACAGAATACTCGGGCTTTTCTCAAATGATCTCGCAATAGACCTTGGGACTTCCAATACTCTTGTTTACGTGCGGGGTAAGGGCATAGTCCTGACCGAGCCATCGGTTGTCGCGGTTCGAAAGGATGAGCGCGGCGCCAACAGGGTCGTGGCTGTGGGCAAAGACGCCAAGATGATGCTCGGCAAGACTCCTGGCAATATAACGACTATAAGGCCCATGAAAGATGGCGTGATTGCGGATTTTGAAGTAGCCGAAGCAATGCTTAGATACTTCATACGCAAAGTACACAACAGGCGCACCCTTATAAGGCCAAGAGTAATAATATGTATTCCCTCGGGTGTGACGCAGGTCGAAAAAAGGGCCGTCCGAGAGTCCGCTGAATCCGCCGGCGCCCGTGAGGTATACCTGATAGAAGAGCCTATGGCGGCCGCGATCGGGGCTGGACTACCCATAACCGAGCCGGTTTGCAACATGGTTGTGGACATAGGCGGAGGAACAACCGAAGTCGCTATCATCTCGCTTGCAGGGATAGTTTACAGCAGGTCTGTGCGTGTTGGCGGGGACAAGATGGACTTGGCCATACTTCAGCACATTAAAGGTAAGTACAATCTGCTGATAGGTGAAAGAACCTCGGAACTTATAAAGACCACCATTGGGAATGCTTATCTTCTTGGTGAAACTGAAACTATGATGATAAAGGGCCGCGATCTCATAACGGGAATTCCCAAAACCGTTGAGGTCAATTCAGATGAGATCCGGGAATCGATCCAGGAACAAATCGATTCCATCCTGGAAACCATAAAGGTTGTTCTTGAGCAGACGCCTCCCGAATTGGCCGGCGACATCGTGGACCGCGGAATTGTACTGACCGGTGGAGGAGCGCTTCTCAAAAACCTCGATCACTTCCTGAGACTTCAGACGGGATTGCCGATAATACTGACCGAGGACCCCCTCTCTACTGTTGTGCTCGGTTCCGGTAAGGCTCTGGACGAGATTGCAATCTTAAGAGACGTGCTATCCTGAAAAGCTGAAACTTACGTCTTGCTCTGTTGCGGAGTGCTCAAAATTAATTCACTTGCAATATCGTTTGTCTCTCCCTGTGTCGAGTGAAATGACAATCTCCGCCAATTGGCTCTTGGCATTGAAATTTGTTATCGTGCACTCTACCCTGTCGTGGGTTAATTCCCCTATGGCCTTCGCTATTGCAGTCTCAATCTTCTCCAGTGGAATGGTCTTCAATTTACAAGCATAGGAGGCATGGTATCGCTCATCGAAATTTTCTCTTTTTTCTTCCATAACCGCTCCTTTCCAAGTCCTGAGTTAAAAATAGCCATGGACCTCTCATGAATTATCAAGATAATCATCCAAACTGATGTTACGATGGTGCCACACTGGAACAATCCATTGGGGATGGATAATTATTTTATCATCTTGCCCGGGAAAA
This sequence comes from uncultured delta proteobacterium, assembly GCA_963805125.1. Lineage (GTDB taxonomy): Bacteria > Desulfobacterota > Syntrophobacteria > Syntrophobacterales > Syntrophobacteraceae > SbD1. The sequence goes on from CAWDTD010000012.1 coordinate 199,638, forward strand.
GGGGCCGGACCCTTCCATTGAACAGCGATGACAGAAAAAGAGACTCGAAAGGACGAATGGGAAAATGAATGATTGAGGGACTCATTGGAGTACGGGGGCACCTATCCTGATTTTTGGCGCCTGACGAAGGAGCATTCATTTGAGAAGGTCGTCGGGATAATACAAAGATGGGCAGCTTCGAGGTGAAAGTGGACCGTCACCATTTCAAAGAAGGGAATTGCAAATAATGCTGAGCAATAAAGATCGAAACAACAAAGGCAATGTTAAAGGTGTCGATGAAGGACATACAAAGCGGAAGAGCGAACCTGGCGCACGAGAGTTGCGAAGAAAGAATATGGTCAAGAAGGTCAAGAGACGGAAGTAAATGGAATTAAGCAGCAAGACCATTCGAAGGACCTTGCTCCGTTTGAGAGTGCGTCTGGGCGGAAACGGCCCGTCAAAGAAGTACGCAGTCGACGAGCCACCGCTGCGATCTGAGTTGTTCAGTGCCGATCAGATGGAGCAGCATGGCAAGACCCTCGCGGGCTGGCACAGGTTGACCCCGGGACGCCCGAGGGACCGGCTTCTGACGCGGCTGGCCGAAAATGAAGGTATCCTGCTTTCAGTCCACAACCTGCTGACAGAGGCCGTCAAGGCAGACCGCCGGATTACTCCGGCCGGGGAATGGCTGCTCGACAACTTCTATTTAATTCAAGAGCAGATACGCACAGCTAAGCGTCACCTGCCAAAGGGCTACAGCCTAGAATTGCCGCGCTTGCTTGACGGTCCATCCGCCGGGCTTCCGCGGGTGTATGACATCGCGCTGGAGACTATCTCGCATGGCGATGGACGCGTGGACCCGGAGGGCCTCAGCAGTTTCGTAGCCGCCTACCAGACGGTGACCATCCTGAAGTTGGGCGAATTGTGGGCAATCCCCATCATGCTGCGCCTGGCGCTGATCGAAAATCTCCGGCGCGTTGGAGCCCGGATCGCCGCCGACAGGACCGACCGAAACCACGCCGACTACTGGGCGGACCAGATGACGGAGATCGCCGGGAAGGACCCGAAGAGCCTGATCCTGGTGATCGCGGATATGGCGCGGTCGGACCCGCCGATGGTGAGCTCGTTTGTCGCCGAGTTTGCGCGCCGGTTGCAGGGGCAAGGTCCCGCCCTGGCGTTGCCACTCACCTGGATTGAACAGCGACTGTCCGAGTCCGGCCTGACGATCGAGCAGTTGGTGCGGGCGGAGAATCAGCAACAGGCCGCCGATCGGGTTTCTATAAGTAACAGCATCGGCAGCCTTCGATTTCTGGGGGCGATGGACTGGCGCGTATTCGTCGAGACGATGAGCGTTGTCGAGCAGACCCTGCGTGAGGACCCTGGGGACGTCTATGGCAAGATGGATTTTGCCACCCGGGACTGCTACCGCCATGTCGTGGAAAGGATTGCGAAGAACAGCCGGTGCTCCGAAAGCGAGGTGGCGCGCAAAGCGATCCAATCGGCGCACGAGGGCGCCGCCCGGAAAGACGGCGACGAGCGTGTGGCGCATGTGGGCTTCTACCTGGTCGATAAGGGATTGGCGCAGCTCGAGCGACTGGCGGAGGTGCGCTCATCACCCGTTGAGGCCCTTCGAAAAGCCTGCCGGTATCCTTTGGCGCTGTATGGCGGCGCGATTCTGCTGATGACGGTCCTCTTCGCCGGGCTCCTGGTGGTGAAGGCGCATGGCGGCGGGTTGAATGGCTGGCTGCTCGCACTGACCGGGATTCTTTCTCTTCTGTGCGCAAGCCATCTGGCGGTGGCCGCGGTGAACTGGCTGGCCACGTTGCTGGTGACGCCGCATCCGCTGCCGCGAATGGACTTCTCAAAAGGGATTCCGCCGGAATCGCACACTCTGGTGATAGTCCCGACTATGCTCACAAGCGTTCAAAACATCGAGGATTTGATCGATGCGCTGCAAGTCCGTTTCCTGGCAAATCGCGACGACCATCTCCACTTCGGCCTGCTGACCGACTTTCGAGACGCGCTCGAAGAAACGCTGCCGGAGGACGAACCGCTGTTGCGGCTGGCCCGGCAGAGAATCGAAGAGCTGAATGAAAAGTACAGGAGCTCGGAAAGCGATACTTTCTTCCTCTTTCATCGCCCGCGCCGATGGAATCCTCGGGACCGGATCTGGATGGGTTACGAGCGCAAGCGGGGAAAGCTTGCGGATTTGAATTGGCTTCTGCGCGCCGGGCCGCATGCTAACCCCGGTGATCGCTTCTCGCTCGTCGTCGGTGAAACTGCAATTTTGGCGAACGTGAAGTACGTGATCACAATGGACACGGATACGCAACTGGCGCGCGATTCGGCGTGGCAGTTTGTGGGAGCCATGGCGCACCCTCTGAATCGTGCGCGCTACGACGAAGACAAACAACGTGTCTGTCAGGGGTACGGAATCCTTCAGCCGCGGGTCGCCGTGAGCCTGCCCGGAGCGAACCGCTCGCGGTATGCGCGCATGTGCGGAAGTGACCCCGGCATCGATCCGTATACGCGCGCCGTTTCCGATGTTTACCAGGACCTGTTCGGTGAAGGCTCGTTCATTGGCAAGGGGATCTATGACGTCGATGCGTTTGAGCGGGCGATGGACGGACGTTTCCCCGCCAACCGGATCCTCAGCCACGATCTTTTGGAAGGGTGCTACGCGCGGGCGGGGCTGTTAAGCGATGTACAGTTATACGAGGAATACCCGTCTCGCTACAGCGCCGACGTGAGCCGTCGACACCGCTGGATTCGAGGGGATTGGCAAATTGCGCAGTGGGTGATGCCAGGCGTTCCCGGCCCTGATGCGCGCCTTCAGAAGAATCCGCTCACGATGCTGTCCCGATGGAAGATTTTCGACAACCTGCGGCGGAGTCTCACGTCGGCGGCTTTGACACTCCTGTTGCTGCTGGGCTGGACCGTGCTGTCATCGGCCTGGTTCTGGACCTTGTCGGTGATGGGAATCATCCTGATTCCTTCTTTGAGCAGATCCGTCCTGGATGTGATTCAAAAGCCGGGCGATATGACTCTGGGTCAGCACCTCGCCGCCGCGGTGCGCTCGGTTGGCCGGGGTCTTGCTCAGGCTGTATTTACGCTCGTGTGTCTCCCCTACGAGGCTTTTTTCAGTCTGGATGCGATTGTCCGCACGGCCTGGCGCCTAATGATCACGCACAGGCGGCTTCTCGAATGGAATTCGTCGAGCGGCCCGAATCGCAATGTCCGCGCTGACCTCGTCGCCTCGTGCCGGACTATGTGGATCGCCCCAGCCGTTGCCACTGCCGCGGTGATTACTCTCGCGCTTTTAAGGCCGGCCGCATTGGTTGTGGCTGGGGCCATACTGGGTCTCTGGTTTGCCTCCCCCGCTATCATCTGGTGGATCAGCCGGCCACTCGCCCGCCGTGAAGCGAGTCTCACGACTGAGCAGACCCTCTTTCTCCAGAAGATCTCCCGGAAAACCTGGGCGTTCTTCGAGACATTCGTCGGCCCGGAGGATCATTGGCTGCCGCCCGATAACTTTCAGGAGCACTCCTCCGCCGTGGTCGTGCACCGCACGTCGCCCACCAACATGGGATTTGCACTGCTCGCGAATTTATCCGCATACGATTTCGGCTTCATTTCAGCCGGACAATTCATCGAACGCACAGCGAACGCCCTCCGCACAATGGAAGCCTTGGATCGACACCGGGGCCACTTCTATAACTGGTACGACACGCAATCTTTGAAGCCACTGCCGCCCCTCTACATTTCGTCGGTTGACAGTGGGAATCTTGCAGGCCATCTGCTGACATTGCGGCCGGGTCTGCTCGCTCTTCCCGATGACAATATCCTGGGAGCGCGCTTGTTCGACGGGCTCAGCGACACATTGAGGGTCCTCGTGGACGTTGCGGGAGGCGTTGCTCCGGCCCAGCTTGCTCAACTTCAGAAGGATCTGGAGTCCGCTGCCGGTTCCCAACCAGCCACGCTCTCGGAGGCAAGGCTGTGCCTGGATCGGCTGGCAACGTCCGCCGCGGAAGTGGCCGCCGCCGATGCTTCTGAAGCCGAACCTGAGAGCCAATT
>CAWDTD010000013.1:0-139145 GCA_963805125.1 uncultured delta proteobacterium
CGGCATCGTTTCAAGAAGTTCAACCCGCAACCTAGCCAACTTTTCTTCTGCTTCCGAAATGGCAGGATCGTCTTTTGACGCTCCCTGCCGGAATTTCTTAAGAGTGGCAATTTCCCGCTGGATTTGCCCCCAGAGTTCAAAAAGCGGCAACCAGTCGGGTGTCTCATTGATTGAGTTCATGTCCGGCCCTTTCTTCTTTTGGCCTCACGTTTAGCTTGTACGGGACCTATATGTCAAAAACTGCGGGCCACAACTGGCCACAACTGGCCAATAGGCACTACATTTCATCAAAAAAGTCCTCATCGAGCGGATACTCAAGCTGGAATTCCGCAATGGCCCGCCTCTGGTAACTCTCCAGCGCATCAGCCCGGACCCTCAATTCTCGGCCAAGCCTGAAAGCCTCAAGACGCCCGTTCCAGATGAGTCGTCTGACCCCCTTAACGGAACAACGCAAAATCTCGGCTACCTCGGGGATCCGCAAGACCGAATTTTTGAAGCCACTCTCGGCTTTCATTTATTGCCACCCCTTTTGAGGTTGACCGCTATTCCTGAATTGGCGTAGGCATAAGCCCATTTGTCAATGGCCTCCGTACTTGAAATCCACGTCCCGCTCTGCTCTTCAGTTTTTCTGGCTGGAAAGCGTGCCCCTCGAATAAGCTTCAGTACGAGGGTTTCACTCATTCCTGTGTAGTCGCAGATTTCCTTCAGCCCCGTGAGGATTTGTTTCGCCGTAACCTCCATTATCTTCCAAAGGGATTCAGCAGCCATCATTGCACCCCCGGGGACCCTCCCGCTGTCACTCTTGGGGTTGCGCTTCTTCCGGCATGCAATAACGCCCCTCACGCGCATAAGAATCCAACAACAACCAGACTTCCCCCTCGATGATTGATCGCATTTCTGCCACGTCCTTCCCGGCAAGCAATCCAGTCAGTCTGTCTTTAAAGTTCAAAAGACCGGACTTCAGTTCCAAAATGCGCAACGTCCACTGCTCGATTACCTCGTGCAGGGGGTAGACCCGACCTTTCGCCTGGTCAACTCGAAGCCGCTCGCTCTCAGCCTTTGCGCGCCAATACTCCAGTTTTATGTCCTGGATTTCGCGACTATCTGAGCCCAAAATATTATCCAGGTACCAATCCTGCACCGCCCGCAAATCGTAAAGTCCATGCTTGAGCTTCGGGCAACCCCTGGCCTTTGACCAGTGCTGAACCTGCCGAACCGTTACGCGGAAGAACCGAGAGATCGTGTGAACGTCAACCAAAAGGTCCGACCGCTCTTCAGGTTCAAATATGAGCAATAGACGTTTCTCCAGTGTAGCGAGCCGCCGCCGTTCCATTTTTGAAAGCGTGAGGCCTCTGGATTGCAACTCGAAGTAATCCTTTGCGTACTGCGTGATGTCTTTCAGCCGCTGGGAAAGTTTATTTTGGTCAAGCATTTTGCCTCCCTAACATTACGCAAAACGAACGAACTCCCGAACCTGGTAAATCGCCGACAATCGCCCGTTCGTGACCCCTGCGCAATTTCTGAAACTGGAAGAACCTTTGAAATGTTACAGGACGCCATTTTAGCTGAAACCCACCTTTCTAGCATGCGGCCCTCCGGGCCATGTCCGGACCAACCTTATCACGCGCCCGTTGTCATCAACCATCTTGCCCTTGCCTGTGCCGCCGGGTTTTATAATCGCTCGCCTCGGTGATCAATATCGATCTCATTCAGTGCTGATTCCAATTTCTCCCTGAGATAATTCAGGGTCGCCTGATCTCCTTTTAACCTGGCGACAGCGAACAAGACCCGCAGCCCTTCAAGGACCTGATCGCATTCTTCGCTGTAAAGTGGCCGATCCAATCGATTCCCCCGCCTTTAAACGGATACGGTGATCATGATTCATTTCAGCGCAACATGGGTTCGAACCGTTGCACTTCGCCATAAAAGCCAAATTTCAGAATGGCAAGCTCGCCCTGCCTTTGCTTTGCAATGATCAAATCCCGTTCCGGTTTGGTCTTATCCTGACTGTGTAGGAAAAGAATCGTGTCTGCATCCTGCTCGATTTCTCCCGAGTCCCGCAAATCAGATTCCCTGGGCGGCCGATTCTCCCGCTCATTCAGCCGACTCAATTGGCAAAGTAAAAGGATGGGTATGTCCATTTCCTTCGCCAGATTTTTTACCGCCTTAGAAATAGCCCCATAATTGTTGTTCACGCTTCCAAGGTTAGACGTTGGAATGACTTTCGTCAGGAAATCGACCACGACCAGGCCCGGCTCAATTTTCTTTGTCGCCTGAATGATGTCCGCGTCCGAGCAGGGATTGTCCAGGATCGTAATAGGCAAATCTTGGAGTGTGCAGGCACCCTGAATAACGCTTGCATGGTCCAACCGATGAAGATTCCCGGACCGAATTTTCGCAAGGTTGATCCTGGACTCGGTGCAAATCAGCCGATCCCAGAGCGCCGCCCTGCTCATATCCAAGGAAAACCAGAGTACATGAACTCCCTTTCCAGCCGCATGGCGCGTCACATTTAAAGCGAATGCCGTTTTCCCCTGGCTCGGTCTGCCCGCCAGCACCCACAAATCCTGTGTATTCATTCCGCAAGTGAGCCTGTCCAGTTTCTCGAACCCCGTTTCAATGCCGGGAATTTTGCCTTTAAGGTCGATTCTCCGCTCGATCCGTTCAAGGGCTTCCTTCATGCCTTGCTTGATGCTCAAGTCCATATCCCGAGGAAATGAAATCCTGCCGGATTCGATCTTTTGAATTGTGCGCTTGGCTATCTCAATGACCTCGTCGGGTGATCTGCCGTCATAGGCCAGAGAGGCCATTTCATTTGCGCTCTGGATCAGCCTTCGACAATCGGCCTTTTTCTTTATGATCGCCGCATACGCCGGCGCATTTTCCGAAGTCATTACGCAATCAATGAGATTGGCAAGATATGAGGCGCCCCCGATGCCTTCTAACTGCCTTCGCCTTATCAATTCATCGGTAACCGTCACAAGATCGGCTGGCTCATTTTTCGCATGGAGGTCTTTGATTGCCTGGTAAATCTGTCGATGGGAATCTTTGTAAAATTCATTTCCTTTGAGCAACTCCATCACCACGGGAATTCCAGAGGGGTCATTTAACATTCCGCCCAGGATGCTTTGCTCTGCCTCGATCTGATGTGGTACTATTTTATCAAGTTCCATCATAGCACCTTGAGACGAGAGTACATTTCCTCTGTGGTTATTACTGGAGGATCAGCCGGCCTTGAGTGTCTTTTCAGCTCCCCAGGAATAAACTTCCGGATTATGCCCCGGAGATAGTCTTCGCCCCTGCCGGTAAGGTGCGTTTCTTTTTGGAGGTAGACTTCAATCCCACCGATGACCTTCCATTGTTCGAAAGCCGACCAGTATTTGAGTTGCGCAAGGAGGACACTATCACTGATTTTCCCGCTTTTCCTGGTAATCGCCAACGCTTTGAAACATTCCCGGATTGAGGCTTGCTCAGGTTCTGAATATCTGGAAAGGAGTTCTTCGAAAGTTGGGTCAGGAGTCACCGATCGGCGGGACCCGCCGTTCGAATTTTTCGAACGCGGGGTTTGTTTCCTTTTCCTGCCTTTACTACTTGCGTTTCTATTATATTGTTCCCCTGTCGTTACCTTCGCCGTACCTTCGTCGTTACCTTCATCGTTACCTTCGTAATTTTTCCAGTCCTGATAATATTCATAATTACAAATGGTTATGACGATTCCGTGCGTTACCTTCGTCGTTACTATCATCGTTACCTTCGTAGTTCCTTCGTGCGGATTTCGAGCGGACTCGCTCTCAGCAAGGCTTTGATCGTGATTCCGTAACGATTCTCGACATTGATCGGGGTTCCGTAACCACTCTAAAATGCCCCAAATCTCTTTTTTGGAGGGCCTGACCTTCCGGTAGCCCACTTTGTGGGTCATGGCGTCCTGAATTTCCGGTAGGGAGGTCCTGACCTGGCCGCGCCGGAGACCATTGGCAGTTGAATACCTGGCCCTGACGAGCAGCCAAAGCCAAACCTTTACGTATAGCGGGGGCTTCGACATTATCTCACTATGCTCGATCTTCCTCGATACGAGAATGAATCCGCCTGGGATTTTTGAATCAACCATGGCCACAGGCCCTTACAGTCCACAGCCGGTGTAACCACTTCCACAAACCGGGCCTTGTGATCCGGTCCAGACCCTCTTCAATGATGGCTTGCTCTCGATCGGAATCCGCAATCAGAAAGATCGAAGTCACCCTGCCTGTGGTTTTGCTGAACTCGATCAGTGCACCTGGCAATTTGGCCTCCATTTAAAGCGAGTCTACGTAGCTATCCAGCTCCCGAATATCCCACAGGAGCTTTCTTCCGATCCTCTTTGGCTTTACCGGGAAGGGGTCCTTCGACCTCCTGGCGCTCCCGTTGTAGAGAGTCCTGGGGGAAAGGCCTAGGTACGCGGCCGCCTCTTCGACAGGCAGAAGGCGTTTCCGCTCGGGTCTGGCCTCTTCGCGGGTACCATCCTCGAGGGTTTTCTTTGGTGGCATGGCTTTGATCCTAGAAAAGGTCCGCTACTGATTCCTGTACCGCTTCGGCAATCTTCCCTTTTTGATCTTCCGAAAGGTTGCGGTGGCCATTGACCGCCTGGCTAATGTAAGATCGAGGTATCCCCGTCTTCTCTGCCAGTTCCTTCTGCCTGATTCCCCTTTTGAAGATTGCAGCCATTAATTTTACGTTCTTCATTTTGGTTCCTCTCGTGATTTATGTTGTACGTCATCTAACACAAAGCCGAAAAAAATTAGAGTGAGTCGCCGGTCCGTTTTTTCAGCAGGTCGAGCGCCTCGTAAACGTTCACGAGTGTAGCACTGCTGACAACCGTGCGCTCTCCAGGGTCGGCCATGCGCATCACGGGGCGGCTTTCCGTTCTGCCGGCGAGTCGGGAGAGATCCGCGCAGAAAAAAAACTCTGTAGAGCCGGGGATGAGGCTACTTCCCTCGACCACGTCGCGCGCTGTGATGCAAAACCACTGATGCTTTGCAGGATTTTCTTTCAGCGCCTCCCAGATGCTCCGGTAGGGAAAGTATCCGTAAAGGGCGGCCGCCGCCGCAGCATAATCGGGATCGGGGAATTCCTTCCTCTCTAGCGACTCAAAAACCGATTTCAACTTGCCCAGGCTGATCCCCATGTTGACCAGGTTGCCCGCAATAGCCGCCTTAATTAGGTCTTGGAGTGCGTACTCCCTGTAAGACCCGTGTCCGTCAGCATCCTGAATACTGGGTTTAACGACACCCTTCACGGCCCAATGCACTAACTGATTCTGTGTAATGTCATGCGCGCCGCAAAGGCCCTTCAAATGCTCCAAGACCTCCTTTGTCCGGTACGATCTCATAATGTCGCTCCTGTTTGATGTGGCGTGATCTATAACACAAGGTTTCACACCTGTCAAACATAATGTTCATGCAAACTCGAAAATAAAATTCTCACTCTGGGACCGTTGGCAGACTGTTGACCAAAATGTTGACTAAAAAGCAAAAAGCCGGGTTTAAACCCGGCTAAGTTGTTGATTTTACTGGCGCGCCTGGAGGGATTCGGACCCCCGACCTACGGATTAGAAGTCCGTTGCTCTATCCAACTGAGCTACAGGCGCGCTAGGTTTGGGAAGTGTATGCGTGATTTCTATGCGTGAAAGCCTCTTTTGGAGGCACCTATGATCTACGACAAACCTTACGATCTGCGAATCCTCAGAAGGCATTGAAACTCCTCCAAGCTCGAAACCACGCAATCAAAGGAATTGTATATACTTTCCCTGCCCCGATTGCAAGGGGCGAGCGGCGGTCGAGGCTTACAGAGTCAGGACTTACTGTCCCGCCGAGAAAAAAGCCGTAACCCGATCAAGTTCACCGAACAGATTCTTAAGATGACACCGGACGCTGCTGAATGATTTCCGGAAAAGGCTGCTATTGCCCAGACCAAGCTCACTGAACCACCTCAGAGGAATTACCAGCTCGAATATCACGATTACCCCAAGTCCTTGAGGTAAGCACAATGGTGAACTTCACGAACAGCGGAGACCTGCTCAAAGCGGTGGACGCGGAAGTAGGTCACAAATTTTAGGAAGGTCAGACGGATCGGTCATGCCATGCGGGGACCTTTCGACATCTCCCACCCACCCCAGGGAATGAACCCCGACTTGCCGCACGTTATCGGGTTTCCGGATAGAATTAAAGAACTGTGTAATTTAACGGAAATTAAGAACTACTATCTAAGGGTGGGTAGTGTAAAATCTTTTGTGTAAATTCCAAAGAGCCAAAAAGGTAGAAAAAAAGGCGCTTTTCCTTTAAACGGTGGTTTGCTCAGAACCTTCGAAGAAAGGAAAAACGCCATGAGAATCGAGATCAGTGTACCCGAGGTTGTTTGCATTTTCAAAGAGATTCAGGCCCAACCGGAAAAGGTCTTCGAAATGATCCGGCTTGATGTCCGGGATATGGTGGAAAAATATCTCAGCGAAATGATGAATGCAGAACTGACACATTTTCTGGGAAGAAAACCCTACGAAAGAAAGGAAGATGAGACCAATTACCGGAACGGCTCCTACGGCAGAAGCTTTACAGTAAAGGGAATCGGAGAGGTTTCGGTCAAAGTGCCGCGTGACCGGAAAGGTGAATATGAGACCCGGGTGCTCCCCCGGAGCAAACAATATGAAGACGAAATTCGTCGTGACCTTTGTTTGATGTTTCTTGGCGGCGTGAGCACCCGAACCTTGGCCGTTATGTCCAGCCGCCTGATCGGCCGAAAAATCTCTCACACTGAGATCAGCCAGGCGAACAGGGAACTGGTTGATTCTGTGGAAAGATGGAGAAATCGGGATTTGTCTCAGGAGCATATAAAATATCTCTTTGTAGATGGGGTTAATTTCGACATGCGCATCGGAGACTCCATCGAGAAAACACCTGTTCTGGTCGCAATAGGAGTTACTGAATCCGGCCAACGGCTCGTGGTCGGACTGCAGGCCGGCGATAAAGAATCCGCATCCAGTTGGAGAGAGTTCTTTAAAGACTTGAAAACAAGGGGTCTGGATAGCGCAAAGGTCACCATGGGGGTCATGGACGGCCTCCCCGGTCTAGAGAAGGTCTTTGGTGAGGAGTTTCCGGGAGCAAAAGTGCAGCGCTGCCAGGTTCACGTTGCCCGCAATGTTTTGGCCAAGGTGCCACAGAAATTGAAAGAGAGCGTTGCTGACGGGATGCGCTCCATTTTCTATGCATCTTCCAGGGACAAGGCCAGAGAGTTTTTCGCTGAATTCAAGGCTAAATGGGAATCTCAGGTCCCTTCGGCGGTCAGGTGCCTGGAAAAATCTCTTGATGCCTGCCTCACTTTCTTCAATTTTCCGGAAGATGAATGGATCTCGCTCAGGACCACAAACATCATCGAAAGACTTAACAAGGAATTCAAACGAAGAACAAAGCCTATGGAGATCGTGGCCGGGGAGAGGTCCTGTTATACCCTCCTCGCCTTTATTGCTCTAAAAATGGAACTGCACTGGAGGTCAAACCCCATTGGAAAGGTGCGGAAAAACCTGCCTTTTTGGAAGATTTTGGAGCGGTAAAGAATTTACACAATTTATTTGACTCTACCTCTGCTTTCAACTGTGCTAAGCGATGAATGTGGCGTGATGACTCCGGATCGTTCCTTCCCGCTCCCCCAGTTATTTTTGAATTTTTCGATAAATCATAGCGATTCGTCACCGCACCAGGTGGACCCAGGTGCTGGGAAAAACCTCCCAAGAATGGATTCAGGAACAGGTCCCGAATTTTTGCAGGGTCACAGCCGTAATTTTGGGGAACCGGCAGAGAGGAAAGGCCCGAATATTTGCCGGGTCACAGCCGTAATTTTAGCGAACAGCATTAATTGCGGACAAACAGCAGAGAGCGAACAGCGGTAATTTTGGGGAAACAGCAGAAGGGAATCATCAGCAACTGGAGTCTCGATACCGGCGTATTGTGGTGGAGTGTGAAGTTTTTGAATTTATTCTTTTCCGGATCGTTCCTTCACCGATACCCGGCTGTTTTTCGATTTTTCGAAATGAGAAGCCCTGAGCGCGAAGCGCTTCGGCTTCGGCGGACAGATGGGCATTCCCCCGGATGGGTCAAAAGGACCGCTGTAGCAAGACTTCTCACCGGCCACGACTTCCGTGGGCTTGGTTCTGTGTTTGATCTCTTTATTAAGGAATACACTTCGACTTGATGGCAAAAATCGCGCGGTCCACCCTCTCCACGCAATCTTCTGCATGCTCTCCTAGACCACTCACGGCATCAAGGATCAGGCTATGGAGGCTGCTATCATAGAGCCCCCGTGACCTTACACATTCAAGATAACCAGCATACATATAGCGGGACAGAAGATAATAAGCTTTCTCCATGGGAGACAATGCCTGATACATGTTGATCAGTTTAAGATACTCTTCTCGATTTACGAAAAGCCGCCCTTGCATAGTAAAGACATTGGTCAATTGAAGCGTCTCGATTGAGCAATCAAAGGTGAGGCCCCCCACAAGTTGCCTTAGTTCATCAACCATTTGATCCTCAGTCGGCGACTTAAATTCACCTCTCTCCCATCTCTTATGAAGCGGCGTGCCTTCCTGGATTGCGAGGCTTCGCACCCTGATTTCCGTTGGTCTTATCTCATTTAACACCTGGATGGTATCGTGGATATGCCGTTCTGCGAATTTCTCGCCGGCCCCGGCAAGTCCGGGCATCACAAAGGCGGCCATGCGAATCCCGGCGCCGATGAGCTTCTGTCCTCCGCAGATGTGATCCTTCCTCGATGCGCCTTTCTTCATATATGTCAGCACTTCATCACTGCCCGACTCGATCCCCACATAACACCATGATAAGCCTGCTTCATTGAACTCCTTCAGTTCATTTAGCGTCCGCTGGTTGCATGTTCTCGACCGGGCATAACTGGAAACCGATTCCACGGCCGGGAAGGACTTCTTAATATATTGCAGAACCTCTAGAAGCTCGCCGGGTTTCATCAATATGGCATCGGCGTCCTGGAGAAATACCTTCTTGGCGCCGTGGAGCATCCAGCCGGCGACATTTCTCAATGTGTGGCGCGCCCCCCATTGGGCTTTTGAGACATTGATTGGATATTCACCGTACAGCCCGGGTTTGCTCCTGATGTGCTGCTCTATTACCTCTCGATTAATCAGTCCATCAAGACCCCTGTCCCGCGAGGTCCTCTCCAGAGACTCACATACCCTCCGTACCACGTCGATATCGGCCTTAATCTCTGGGACGCTCCGGACGGAAAAGCTCCTTCCTTTATACGCCGGGCAAAACAGACAATGGTTCCAAGGGCAGTTTCTGTTGGCCCTGAGTATTAGGGATTCCGCTTCACCTATGGGCCCCATGGGACCCATCTCCATGGTGTAGTCTTCAGGTTCTTGATGGTTCATAACGCTTTTTGACGATACCTTTCTCACGGCTCCGTATTGTCCGGTTAGGAAATTGCATGACGCAAAGCTAAAAACAAGCGTAGCAATCTAAGCTCGGCTGGATAACCTAAAGTGGGGTCTCCGTCATTATCATTCTACCATTGTCACTGTCGCTTTTCATAACGGGTAAAACTCAAAAAGGAGAATCCCGTCACTCCAAGACCTTTGAATTAATCCGCTTCCGGATTGTCCCATCGCCGAGCCGTAAGTCTTTTTCGATTTTCCGCCATGAGAGACCTTTACTGCGTAGCGCCGCAAATTTTTTAATGACAGCGCCCGGCAAAACCGGCTCGCCCAATTTTTTCCCTTTTGCGTTTGACATTCTCCAGTCCGGAGCGAACCTGCTCGCGGATAATGTCGCGCTCAAATTCGGCGACGGCGCCGACCACGTGAAAGACCAGCTTGCCGGTCGGCGTCGAAGTACCCAAGCCGTTTTACTGCAAAGTAAATATCTTATTCTTGGTCACGACCTTTCACAACCTAAAATCCGCGCCCCAAAAATTCGAGACCAGAACCCCTTCCTTAAAACGCCTTCCTAAAACCTGGATTATGCATGAGTTAGCATAAAAATTATGCTGCATTCCACTCATCTATCTGATATTATGGTATAAATCAATTAGAGGGAGGGGAAGCGGCATGTCAGCGGTTGGTGAAACGCAAAAGGAAACGATCCGTCCTGATTTCGACAAATCCATATCCATTGATTTCCAGGGGGCAAAGATCACATCGGACACCGGCTTCCTCCTGCTGCGGGAGGTGGATGAACGATTTGGGCTCCTTGAACAAACCGCATCCGGGATTGAGGACCCGAGGTCCGCTAGTCATACGGATCATTCCTTGCTCCAACTGCTCCGCCAGAGAGTCTATCAGGTAGCGGCAGGCTATGAGGACTGCAATCACGCCGATTATCTGCGAGTAGACCCTGCACTGCGTTTGGCCCTGGGAAAAGAGCACGACAACGGGGCCGGCCAATCCGGGCTTTGCCGCTTTGAGAACGACATCCTCGCCACCGAGGATGGGATCAAGGGCCTCGAAGCCGGCTTGGGCAGCTTCGCCGATACTCTTCTTCGGCGCAGAAACAAGAGCCGACTGATCCTGGATGTTGATTCCACCAAAGATTCCGTCCATGGAAAGCAAGAAGGCGCAGCCTTCAACGGCCATTTTGAAGAGGTCTGCTATCACCCTCTGTTTTGCTTAACCAGCAATGGAGACCTTTTAGGCGCAAAGCTAAGACCCGGAAACGCGCATTCAGCCGATGGGGTCATCGATCTTATTTCGCCTCTGATCAATCGCTACCGGCCCAGGTTCAGACAGTTTTGGCTCCGTGAGGATGCGGCTTTTGCCGGTCCAGACATCTACGAGTTTTGCGAAGACAAGCGCATCACCTACTTCATCCGGATTTCCTGCAATAACAGCCTCAAGAAGCTAATCCAACCGCATCTGAAGCGTCCCGTGGGGCGGCCTTCCAAGGAGGGTGTGCAAGTCAAGTTTGTCGATCTTGAGTATCAGGCGCAAACCTGGGACAGGCCCCGCTGGGTCGTGTGCAAGACGCAGTGGCATCCTGGAGAGCTTTTCCCACGAATCGGGTTCATCGTAACCAATTCCAAGCTGGAGGCCGAAAGAGTCAGCGAGACCTACAACGGCCGGGCTGAGATCGAAAACAGAATAAAAGAGGGGAAAAACGCCCTCAGATGGGACAAGACGAGCTGTCACCGATTTGCAGCCAACCAAGCCAGACTCCTCATAGGGTGTCTTGCCTACAATCTGCTTCACCTGATCCGGGATGCGGCGTTCTGGGGTGAGAAGGTCAGGCCCTCCATAGACTGGATCATCACACGGCTTGTAAAGGTTGGGGCCAAAGTGGTCTATCACGCCAGAAGATGGTATGTCCATGTTGCCTCGGGATTTTCTCTGGCCCGCTACTATCGCATCATTCTCGCCTGATCCCCTTCTACAGTAAGGGGTTTGGCGGCGCAACAATGAACGGCAAAGGGAGTGGTGCGCCCTTCGAGAGGCAAAAACAGCCTCATTCGCAGTTAAGAAATCTGATTTGTTGATAACCGATGCCAAAGTCATGCATGGCCACCGCTCACATCGCATTTTGAAATAAATTTCGAACTTAATATCGCGCTTTGGCGCCTATCGTTACACATTTGGTGCATTATTCCGGTTTATTTACGCGAATGGGACGCCTTTAATGGTTCGATACCCCTCGGCATCCCGGCAAAGGCCCACCGCCAACGGAACAGTGAGAGGCATTTTTTTATTTTGCGTTTTCAGTGCAAAATCGCTGCGTATCGTAGACGCTGCCCGGCCAATTCGAGTCTAACAACCAACCGGAAATACCCGGTGAGTCACCGGCAGTTTCCGGATGGGCTCCAGGGAGGTGAAATCATGAGTCGGTCAATGCAATGGCTCAGCTTAATGGGAGGCATTGTGATCCTTGGGTACGGAATATTCAAGTTGCTTGCTCAACCCCCGGAATGGATTCCCATGATATTGGGCCTTCTGATAGTGGCGTTTTCCGTTTCCAAGATAGTGAAGAGCAGGGCGGAAAAAGAGGAATCGGACCGCAGGAACGGATACTGATGTCCCGCGTCGTCCATTGTCGCTAAATGGTCAACAGCCCGCAAAGACAGGCAAAAAGATAACCCCCTTGACGCAGCGGGCCAAATCATCTAACGTCTTTTGTTTTCCGGCCGGCGGGGTCGGACAGTGAGCAATAATCTGGTCCCTCTTTGTTAGAGGGCCGGAGCGGAAAACCTGAAAAACCTTCTCGCAGGGAAACCGGTTATTTTAGGAAGGTTTTCGTAATGGAAGATTTGAACATCGTAGTGCGGGAACGCCTGGAGAAGGCCGCCGAATTGGAACGGCGGAATATAGCGCTCTATCCCAACGCCTATCCCGTTCCCGACAGGATAAAAAACCTGGTGGCAGGCGTCGGCGGCAACAAAGCCGAAGAACTGGAATCGGATCAAACGGCCTATACGATTGCAGGTCGGGTTATTTCGGTTCGCTCATTCGGTAAATCGACTTTCATGCATATCGCCGACGCGGATGCAAAGATTCAGATATACTTTCAGCAGAACCAGGTTGGAGAACAGAGCTACTCGCTGGCGAAAAAGCTGGACATCGGGGACATAATCCGTGTTAGCGGGCCGCTTTTCAGAACGAAGACCGCTGAATTGACGCTTCTCGTAAATGATTTCGTGCTGCTCTCAAAAAACCTGCGGCCTCTGCCCGAAAAATTTCACGGCCTCAAAGACATCGAACTTCGTTACCGGCAGCGCTACGTTGACCTTATCGTAAACGAGCAGGTGAGGGAGACTTTCCGCAAGAGGGCGCAGATAATCTCCGTCATCAGGCGGTTTTTTACGGAGCGGGGGTTTCTCGAAGTGGAAACTCCCATGATGCAGATCATTCCGGGAGGGGCGACAGCAAAGCCATTTAAAACACATCACAATGCGCTGGACATGGATCTCTATCTCCGGATAGCGCCCGAGCTTTACCTCAAAAGGCTCCTGGTCGGCGGGTTCGAGCGGGTTTTCGAGCTGAACCGCAATTTCCGCAATGAAGGGGTTTCCACTCAGCACAATCCGGAATTCACCATCCTCGAGTTCTATCAGGCCTACGCAACCTATGAAGACCTGATGCCGCTGACCGAAGAGCTTTTCCGCAAAATCGCCCTGGAGGCAAACGAGGGCGGAATGAGCCTCCAATACCAGGGCAGCGTTATCGACCTCCTGGCGCCCTGGGCGCGTTACAGCTTCCTCGAATCGCTCACCGGCATCGGAAACGTTCCGCAGGGGGCGGTGGACAACTTCGATGAAGCCGTCGCTTACGCAAAGTCTTTGGGCATAGGTATCGAGCGTTTTGAAGGCCACGGGAAGCTGCTCACCAAGATCTTCGATCTGGTGGTCGAACCAAGGCTGATCCAGCCTACCTTTATCTACCGCTATCCGCTCGAGGTGTCGCCTCTTTCGAGAAAAACGGAGGCTGACCCCGAACTGGTCGACCGATTCGAACTGTTTATTGCGGCTCGCGAGATGGCCAACGCGTTCTCGGAGCTCAACGATCCCAGGGACCAGCGCGAGAGGTTCGAGCGGCAGTTGGCCGCGTTCCGGGCGGGCGACGAGGAAGCCCACCAGATGGATGATGATTATATAAGGGCCCTCGAATACGGGATGCCTCCGGCAGCCGGGGAGGGAATCGGAGTTGACCGGCTCGTTATGCTCTTTACAGATTCACCCTCTATCAGGGATGTTATCCTTTTTCCCCATATGAGACCGGAGAAGAGGAGCCAATAAGAGCGATCATGGGCTTCGAATTTTTCATAAGCATGCGATACCTGCTGGCCAAACGCAGGCAGACGTTCGTGTCGCTGATCACTTTCATTTCGATTGCCGGAGTCGGGGTGGGAGTAACCGCTCTCATCGTTGTTCTGGCGGTAATGAACGGGTTTCATGAAGACCTTCGCAGCCGTATTCTGGGCGTCACCTCGCATGTAAATGTCACCAGCTATGCCGGGTCGATTCCAAATTACAGGGAAGTGATGGGCGAAATCGAAAAGGAAAAGGGGGTGTTGGGGTCAACGCCGTTCATATACGCGCCGGTCATGATGACGGCGGCCAGGAGTGCCGGGGCTGTTTTGCGCGGGATCGACCCTCTTTCAGCCTCCAGGGTTATAAAACTCCAGGAAAACCTCATCCGGGGAAACCTCGCCGACCTGGTCCGGTCTTCACACAATGCCTCGGACCACTCTTATCCCGGCATAATCCTCGGCATTGAGCTCGCTAATAATCTTGGAGTCAGGGTTGGGGATTATTTGACGATCATCTCGCCGCTGGGCCGGTTGACTCCAATGGGGCAGGCGCCCAGAAGCGGGCTTTTCGAGGTGGTCGGAATAATACAGTCCGGAATGTACGAGTACGATAACACGCTTGCCTATGTGGACCTCCCCGTGGCCCAGCAGTTTCTCGGGATCGGCGACTCGGTCACCGGCATCGAGGTCAGGGTCGATGACATCTACAAGGCGGGCCAGATTGCCGAAGATTTGAAAAAGCGCCTTGGGCCTCCTTTTTATGTCACCGACTGGATCAGGATGAATAGCAGCTTTTTTTCGGCCCTCAAGCTGGAAAAGGTGGTAATGTTCGTAATCCTGACGCTGATAATTCTTGTGGCGGCATTCAATATCGTAAGTTCGCTGACTATGCTGGTCATGGAGAAAGGCCGTGACATCGCGATTCTCAAGGCCATGGGGGCCACCACGGCCAGCATAAGGAAAATTTTCGTCCTCGAGGGGTTCCTCATAGGCATATTAGGAACGGGCCTGGGGATTGTGGGCGGCTACACCTTGTGCGATCTGCTCAAAAGGTACAAATTCATCGATCTGCCCATTGAGGTTTATCACATTTCCAAGCTCCCGGTTAAAATGGAAGCTTCTGATTTGGCGGCTATTGCCCTTGCGGCAATCTGCATAAGCCTGGTGGCCACTCTTTATCCGTCGCGCAAGGCTGCCAGGCTCGATCCGGCTGAAGCCCTAAGATATGAATGATGTCAGGCAGAGCATAGAAGTCCACACCCTGGGACTTACAAAGATATTCGGAAACGGGATCAATGCAATCGAGCTTTTCAGAGACCTCGAGCTTGTCATCCGTAGGGGGGAGAGGATCGCCATCGTGGGCAGCTCGGGCGCCGGCAAATCCACCCTGCTCAATATACTGGGTACCCTGGAAAGACCGACCGGGGGGAAGGTCCTCTACGGCGGGGAGGATGTGTTTCTCTGGGGCGAGCGGGAACTGGCCAATTTCCGGAACCGCAACATCGGATTTGTGTTTCAGTTTCACTGCCTGCTGCCGGAGTTCAACGCGATCGAGAATGTGATGATGCCCGGTTTGATCTCCGGTCTCCCCAGGGCTGAGGCAAAGTCCAGGGCACAGGAGCTTCTCGATAAGCTCGGTTTGTCCGCGCGGCTCAAGCACAGGGTGGGAGAGCTATCCGGAGGCGAGCAGCAAAGAGTCGCAGTGGCCCGGGCGCTTTTGCTTCGCCCCAGATTATTTTTGGCCGATGAGCCGAGCGGCAATCTCGACAGCCGCACGGGGCGCACTCTTCATGAGCTTTTGGTTTCACTCAATGAGACGCTCGGTTTGACCATGGTAATCGTTACGCACAACCAAGAGCTTGCCTCCATGATGCACCGGCTCTTACGCCTTAAGGACGCTCATCTCAAAGAGGAGCGGGATCAACCTGAAGTTTGCTCCACAACTTCGATATGAAAAATTTATGTTGGGCATGCGTCGATAAGATGGTAATAGAGGGAGTACGGGCAGGAGTTGTTTCAAAACAGATTCAGGTAGCGGGCGGATTCGGGCTTGGATTCGCCGGGACGCGCACTAACGGAGGGGCTTGAGATCATGGCTGGCAGGAAAAAAGCGGCTGGAGTTGCTGGTTTTTGCGTTTTCTTTGCTCTGACCCTTCAGGCCGCTTGGTCTCAAGACCAACAGCCTAAAGTCGCCCTATTGCCTTTTGTGATGCATGGGCAGCCAGATGTGACCAAAACACAAAAATCCATCGACGAGGTTTTCGCGCGGCTCGGTGCTCGAGAAGGTATGAAACTGATCGATCCGCAGGAAGTTCAAAAAGTTGCCGGCGCCCCTGTCAGTACCGAAGAGCAGGCGCGGTCCATCGGGAGCAGGCTCGGAGCGGCTTATACGGTGTTTGGCAGCTTCAATCAGATCGGCAACACCATCAGTATCGACGCCAAGCTGGTGGATGTGTCCGGCAGCAAGAATCCTGTCGTCCTCTTGGCTGAAGAAAAAGGGGCCGAAAATTTGGCTTCCGCCGTTGGCAAAATTGTGCAGCAGATTAGCGTCCATGTGCTCTCGAAGTCATTGATCGCCGATGTGAAAGTCAAGGGAAACGACCGGATCGAAGCCGACGCGATAAAACGCGAGGCCAAGAGCAAGAAAGGCGAATTACTCAAGCCTGAACAGGTGAGTGAAGATATCCGGGCTATTTACAAGATGGGCTTCTTCGAAAAAGTAGACGCTGAGGTCACCGACTCGCCTGCCGGAAAGGTCCTGACGTTTATCGTGCAGGAAAACCCGATCGTTCAGGAAGTCAAAGTGAAAGGCGAAAAGAAGATAAAAGAAAAAGACATCTTGGCCGCCATCGTCACAAAACCTTATTCAATTCTTCAGCGCAACGTGGTCAGCGGCGACGTTCAGAAGATACTAAAGCTCTATCAGCAAAAAGGTTATTATAACGCTCAAGTTACCTCTGAAATCGATTTTCCCAGAGATCCCCGCAAAGCCGTCGTGAGCTTCAACATCGAGGAAAAAAATAAAGTCTACATAAGATCGATAGACTTTGTAGGCAACAAGAATATTTCCGCCCGCAAATTGCGTGGGGTGATGCAGACAAAAGTCAAGAGCATCCTTTCGCTTATAACGGACAGAGGGATTCTTCAAAAAGATATTCTCGAAACCGACATAGATCGTATAACTGCATATTACCACGATCAAGGATATATGGATGCGAGGACGAGCTTGCCTAGTATCGTTCTCAAAGATGACGGGTTTCACATAAGCATAACGGTTGATCAAGGCGAGAGATATAAAATTGCCGATGTCAAGCTTACCGGGGATCTGATCGAGGGTTACCAAAAAAAGATCATGAAAAAACTCGAACTCAAACCCAAAGTTTATTTCAGCCGTGAAAAAATCCGCGAGGACATCGACCTGATAAGGAAGGTTTACATGAATGAGGGCTACGCCCGGGTTGAGGTTGACCCTCGAATCAAACGCGATCCTGAAGCACACACGGCTGAAGTCGCTTTCAATATCGTAGAGAAAAATAAGGTGCGGATTGGTCAGATTTTTATTACTGGCAATACGAAGACGAGGGACAACGTCATTCGGCGCGAGCTGCAGATATTTGAAGGCGATTATTTCAACGCGAAGAAACTCGAGGATAGCCAGAACAGACTCAAAAAGCTGGATTTCTTTCAGAGCGTCGAAATTATTCCGGTCGATACCCCTCAAAAGGACGTGATGAATCTGAATGTAAAAATAAAAGAAAAGCAGACCGGTTCGATAAGCGTTGGTGGCGGCTTCTCTACTGAAGATGGTCTTTTTGTGACCGGTCAGATACAGCAGAAAAACCTTTTTGGAACAGGCGATTCTGTCTCCCTCAAGGCATACCTGGGCCAACTGGCTTCACGCTACATACTCAGTTATACCAAACCGTGGCTTTTCGGGACTCCGCTGTCAGGCGGGATTGACGTATACGACTGGGTCAGGGCATATGAAGACTTTACAAAGGACTCCTACGGCTTCAAGCTGCGTGCCTCCTATCCTTTGGGCCAGTACAGCGTTCTGAGCGCATTTTATGCATGGGAAAACGCAAAAATTGGGGACTTGGATTATGCGGCGACACTCGATCCCCTATTCGTTAACTCTTTGATCAGTTACCAAACCAAGAGCGGGTTTGGCGCTTCTTTCGAAAGAAATACAACCGATCATCCTTTCCTGCCCACCAAAGGCACCTATCTCGGTGCTTCTTTCGAGTATGACTCCAAATCGCTTGCCAGCGACTATAACCTTTTTAAGCAGGAGTACCATGTTGGCTTTTATTATCCGCTTTTTTGGAAATTCGTTGTGCATGTGCGTGGTGAGCTGGGGGATGAGTCGCCGTCCGGAATTATTTATGATAGTAAAGGTAACCCGATAGGCTCCACCTATCCTATCTTTGAAAGATACTTCCTCGGAGGAATAAATTCTCTTCGCGGCTGGCGGTTCGGTGAGGTTGGGCCGATGGACAGCTATGGCCTTGTGTATGGTGGCGACAAGTACGTGGTGACCAATACCGAGATTCTCTTCCCGTTGGTGGAAAAGTATGGTGTGCGGGGAGTGCTGTTTTTCGATGCCGGAAATGCATACGCTGAATATCAGAAGATGTTTTCGTCATTCAGGACTGACGTTGGCCCGGGTATCCGATGGAATTCACCATTCGGACCAATTCGAATCGAAGGCGGCTACGTCATTGACAGACGTCCGGGCGACAAGGCTTTCCAATTCCAGTTTTCTGCCGGAGCATTCTTTTAAGGAGTCGAAGAAATGGTGAAAAGATTTGTTGGTTGTGGTCTTGTGGCGGCGGGCATTACGCTGGTCTTTTGTGTGCATGCGATTGCAGCCGGAAAGATTGGCTATGTGGATGTCTATGGGGCGGCTGCCCGATCGCAGTGGGGCAAGAGGATCAGCGATGATTTGAAAAAAGAACAGGAAAAGCTTTCCGGCGCCTTGGATCAGAAGAAACAGGCATTCGTTACCGCCAGGGATGATTATGAGAAGAAAAAACAGGTAATGGACGAGAAAGCCAGAAACCGCAGGCAGAAAGAATTACAGGATATGCTTGCGGAGCTGGAGAAAAATGCCCAGGAATCAGGCACTAAATGGAATGAACAGAAAAACGCCGCGATGGCCCCTCTTTTCAAGAAAATCGTGGAAATAGCAACCAAGATCGCTAGAGACGATAAGTATGACTTTATTTTTGAAAAAAACGCCATCGTTGTCCCCGATGAAAAAGACGACATCACTTCGCAGGTTGTTAAGGAACTGGACAAAACGTCCCCTAGATGATTCCGGCATAATCGGAGACCGGTTTCCTGTAGAGGGCGGGACTTGGTCCCGCCCTTTTGATGCAGGGCTGTGATCGTTCCCTGCGGAGATGGGGCAGGGTCGAGGCCCCGTTGCGCTCCCGTGGGGGCGTGCCAGCGATTTCCCGGTCATTTTTTCTTGCAAGCGGTCTGTTTCTCCAGATGGAAACCGGTGTGAACGATAATCTGAAGTCCAAGGTATCTTTTTCGCTGAGCGAACTTGGTCGTCTGCTGGATGCCGAACTCAAAGGCGACCCTGACTTGCGTGTAAGCGGCATAGCCACGCTGGACGGCGCAACCCCGGGGCAATTGAGCTTTTTGATTGATTCCCGCTATCGTCATCTGGTCTCCGGATGCAGGGCGTCGGCTCTTATTGTGTCCTCGAAATACCAGGAACTGGGGTTCGATCTTCTTATCGCAAAGAATCCTCACCTCGCTCTGGCTAAAGCGGTCCGGTTGTTTCTGCCTGATTCACAGGAGGCGGCTCGAATACATCCAGCCGCTTTTATCGGCGAGGGTGTGTCGTTCGGGGAGGCAGTTTCGGTCGGTCCGTTTGCGATTGTTGCAGACAATTCGCAGATAGGCGCCGGCACGAAAATAGGTCCTGGCGCTTACCTGGGCAAAGAGGTCCGAATCGGCGAAGGGTGTCTGATACACCCCCGAGTTTGCATCCTCGACCGGTGCATCATTGGCAACCGGGTTATCATCCACACGGGCGCTGTAATCGGCGCGGATGGATACGGATACGCCCAGGACGAACAGGGCAGGCATGTAAAAATCCCCCAGACCGGCATAGTGCAGATCGACGATGACGTGGAGATCGGCGCCAATACCACGGTCGATCGGGCAACTTTCGGCAGGACCTGGATAAAACGCGGCACAAAGATCGATAATCTCGTCATGATTGCGCACAATGTCGAAGTGGGCGAGGATAGTCTTCTGGTGGCGCAGGTGGGCATTTCGGGCAGCACCCGGCTTGGTAGCCGCGTGATCCTGGCCGGACAGGTCGGGGTAGCGGGACACCTTCAGATTGGAGACAGAGTAAAAGTCGGCGCAACCGCCGCAATTCATCATTCCGTCAATTCCGACCAGATCATTGCAGGCAACTTCCCTGGCGTCCCCCGCGATGAGTGGCTCAGAACCTACGCTAACATACAGCGCCTGCCCAGGCTCAAGGAGGCCTTGAAACGACTGGATGAAAGGGTGTGCAGAATCGAGGAGGCTTTGAAAAAGGATGATGGACATAATCAAGATTAAGGAAATCATTCCTCACCGCTATCCTTTCCTCTTCGTGGAAAGAATCGTCGAATGCACTTCCGATGCGATAGTGGGGATCAAGAACGTTTCGATCGACGAGCCTTTTTTCCAGGGACATTTTCCAAACGATCCGATTATGCCCGGCGTCCTCATATTGGAAGCCATGGCCCAGACAGGCGGGATTCTTGTTTTCACGGTATGCCCCCAGTTTAAGGACAAGCCTTTTTATTTTGCGGGCGTGGACAAGGTCCGTTTCCGCAAACCCGTGCGCCCCGGAGACCGGCTTGTCATGAAAGTCAAACTTCAGAAACAACGCGGAGGTTTTTTCAAAATGCTGGGCGAGGCTTTTGTGGATGATGTGCTGGTGGCCGAAGCTGAAATGATGGCAAACATCGATATAAACCCGGGGGTAGACTGAGAGCGCCCCCAAAGGGTTGCGCCTCGCCGAAGACCCTGTTTCGATAACAGTGGAGAAAAAATGCCGATTCACCCTACTGCAATAATATCCCCGGGAGCTGAACTTGCCGAAGACGTTACCGTAGGGGCATACAGCATTATCGGCCCCGATGTTGTCATTGGTTCGGGGACCGAGGTGGGGCACCATATAGTAATAGACGGCAAAACTACGATAGGCGAAAAAAATCAGATTTACCCCTTCACTGCGATAGGTCTTTCTCCGCAGGACCTCACATACGCGGGTGAGGAAACAAGGGTAATTATCGGAAATAACAATATAATTCGTGAAAATGTGACAATTCACCGAGGCACTTCCAGAGGTGAGGGAATAACACGGGTCGCCAATGAGGTCTTCCTGATGGCCTATGCCCATGTTGCCCACGACTGTCAGATCGGAAACGGAGCTTTATTGGCAAACGCGGCTACCCTGGGGGGGCATGTGGACATTGGCGAGTGCGCTGTAGTCGGCGGGATTGTGGCCATCCATCAGTTCGTGAGGGTAGGGGAATACAGTTGTATCGGAGGATTTTCAGGAGTGCGCATGGACATCGCTCCCTATATGCTGGCCACTGGCGCGCCTTACGCAAAACTCTACGGTCCCAATCTCGTAGGACTCAAACGGCACCGCTTTTCAGTAAAGTCTATCCAGGCGATCAAGAAATGTTACAAGATATTCTTTCGCTCGGGCCTCACCATCAAAGAGGCGGTTCAAAAAGCCCGCGAGCAGGTTGACCCTCTGCCGGAAGTTGAAAAACTTATCGAGTTCGTCTCATTTGATTCCAAACGAGGATTATCCAGATAATGTCTTTGAAGAATGCGCAAAGTTCCGACGGCAGGATCAGAGAAGTGGGACTTATTGCGGGCAGCGGGCAATTTCCGCTTCTCTTTGCCCACGCGGCCCGCCAGGCCTCAGTCCGGGTCCTTGCAGTCGGCTTCGATGGCGAAACCGATCCTTCGCTTTCCAAATACGTCGACGAATTCCATTTGGTTAGACTCGGACAATTGAACCGTCTCATCAGTACTTTCAGGAGCGCCGGAATAACCAATGCCGCTATGGCAGGGGCAATCAACAAGACCCGGCTGTATTCCAAAATCCGTCCTGACTGGAGGGCCGTGCGGTTTCTGAACAGGCTGAGGAATAAAAAGGACGACTCTTTTCTGAGAGCCCTTGCTGATGAGCTTGAATCCGAGGGGATACTCATCCAGCCTTCCACAATTTTTCTGCCCGAACTTCTCGCGCCCGAAGGGATACTTACCCGCCGAAAACCAAACCGCCGCGAACAGGAGGATATCGCTTTCGGATGGACCCTGGCCAAGGCGATCGGCAGACTCGATATCGGCCAGTGCCTGGTGGTGAAAAACCAGGTTGTGCTCGCCGTTGAAGGAGTGGACGGCACCGACCCCACCATTATGCGCGGGGGGCGTCTTTGCCGGGAAGGCGCGATAGTGGTCAAGGTCAGTAAGCCCATGCAGGATT
Source organism: uncultured delta proteobacterium (assembly GCA_963805125.1). Taxonomy (GTDB): domain Bacteria; phylum Desulfobacterota; class Syntrophobacteria; order Syntrophobacterales; family Syntrophobacteraceae; genus SbD1. Next base: position 22,315 of record CAWDTD010000013.1, read on the forward strand.
TGCGCTTCGATGTCCCCGCCGTTGGTTCGGACACCGTCGAGGTGATGAAAAGGGTCAACGCGCGGGTGCTGGTCCTCGAAGCAGGCAAAACGGTGATATTCGACCGGGACAAAATGATAGACATTGCAGATTCCGCCGGGATTTCGATCCTCGTCCAAAATGAGCAATTTCGCCCCTGGGAAAACCAGGGCAAAGACGCGCTCGCGGTCTTGGAATCGAGTCTTCTCGATCAGAACGAATGGCGGCGTGCGGAGTATTCGGAAGAACAGACCGACCCCCCAAAAACCATTTTAGTCCGCAGCCCCTGCCTTGGCGCCGTGCGGACGGCCGTGGTGGGAGTTGGTTACCTCGGCCGCTTTCATGCTCAAAAATATGCGAGGCTGCCCGAAGCCAATCTCGTTTCCGTGGTCGATATAGACAGCCAACGTGCCCGGGAGGTGGCAAAGGAGGTTAAGACCCGGGCATTGACCGATTACAGGGACCTCATCGGCAAGGTCGATGCGGTCAGCATCGTTACGCCCACGCCCCAGCACTTCGCTATCGCCCGGGAATTGCTCTCCGCGGGGGTGCACGTTCTTGTTGAAAAACCGATGACAACGAGCCTGGAGGAAGCCGACGAACTGATCGCCACGGCAAAAAACAGCGGCTCGATTCTGCAGGTCGGTCACCTCGAACGGTTTAACTCCGCATTTACGGCCATTCGCCCTCGTCTGCGAGACCCGATGTTCGTGGAAGCCCATCGGCTCGCACTTTTCAATGAAAGAGGCCTCGAGGTGGACGTCATACTTGACTTGATGATTCACGACATCGATATCGTGCTCAACATCATAGATGCCCCTCTAAAGGACATTCATGCTTCCGGCGTTTCCGCTCTCAGTCATCTTCCGGACATCGCAAGCGTTCGAATGGAGTTTGAAAACGGCGCCGTCGCCAATCTCACCGCAAGCAGAATCTCGATCAAGAGCATGAGGAAGCTGCGCATTTTCCAGGAAAATTGCTATTTTTCGGCCGACTACGCCAAGAAACGCGCCTATGCTGTTTACAGGGAAGCCGAGTCGGGTGAGGACGGCTTCCCGCAGCTTTCGATGGAAGAGTTCGAAATAACCGAGAAGGATTCCCTCGAAGAAGAGATCGGCGCCTTTCTGAGATCCGTCAGCACGGGTGTCCGGCCTGAAGTGGACGGCGAGCACGGGCGCCGGGCGCTTGCCGTTGCGCTTGAAATATCGAACCGGATCGATGAGCAAATGCGCGCTAAACGCATTTTTCCGGAGAGCGGGAATTGGAAATCTTCATAAGCGCCGGGGAAGCCTCAGGAGACCTGCACGGTTCCCATCTTGCCCGGGCAATTTGGTCCATTGCCCCCCAAACTCGTATCTCCTGCCTCGGGGGGCCTCACATGAGCGCCGAAGGCGTTCCGGTCATCGTCGATAATCGAACAATTTCGGTCGTGGGAGCCACGGAAATCGCCGGTCATATCCGGGCAATATATGGCGCTTGGGCGAAAATCAGGTCTCACCTTCTTGCAAGTCCTCCCGCACTGGTCGTATTGATCGACTTTCCCGATTTCAATCTGTTTCTTGGGAAATTTGCCAGGAAAATCGGCGCCAGGGTCTTCTACTACATCAGCCCCCAGGTCTGGGGCTGGCGGGAAAGCCGCGTAAAAAAAATCAAAAAGCTTGTGGACCGGATGGCGGTTATCCTGCCGTTCGAAAAAGAGTTCTATGCCTCTCACGGTATGGATGTCGATTATGTGGGCCACCCCCTGGTGGATATATTGGCTGATTTGCCGGACAAAACTCAATGCGACCGGCTCTATCGCCCATTCGACGGTCCTCTTGTCGGTCTTCTCCCCGGGAGCCGGCGGAGCGAGATAAAGCTCATTTTTGACATCTTGATGGATGCCGGCCGAATCGTTTCGCAGGCGTTCCCGGCGGCCAGGTTCATAATTCCCGTGGCCCCTTCGCTCGACATGCAGGATATGGAAAACAGGGCTGCCCGATGGTCTCTGCCGGTGCAGCTCGTGCGCAACGACACCTACGGCGCAGTCAGGGCGTGCGACCTGATCCTGACCGTTTCCGGTACGGTTACCCTGGAAGCCGCGATTCTCGAAACTCCCATGATAGTATTCTACAAACTCTCCAAGCTGAGCACGCTGATCGGCAAGCTGCTTGTTCGGGTCAAATTCGTCGCGCTGCCCAATCTTATAGCGGGCAAGCAAATAGCTCCCGAATTCGTTCGGGAGGAGCCCACCGGGTCGCGTCTGGCCGAGTGCGCCATCAAGTTATTAAACAATCCGGCTCTTCTGGACGAACAACGGCTCGAGTTCAGGCGCATTCGCAATCAGCTTGGCGCCCCCGGCATATCCGCCCGGGTCGCACGGCTCGCCCTGGATACTGCGGGGGAGTGAGCGTTCACCACCAGGAACACGAAGATGAAATTACTTGCTTACTCTCATATCAATCATCGCATTCACTGTGGCGCCTTCATTTTCTCCCGCTCTGCGGAAATCGGTCCTGATGCCGATGATTTTGTTTTCGAACGACAATCCCGGCATTGAAATCGATTGGCCTCAACACTACCTTTAGATTAGTCTGATCGCTATTTTTCTCAATATCTGGAGGTAAGCTGTGCGAATGCTTCTAAATGTAAAGTTCCCCCATGAGCAGTTCAACAACGCTGTCAGGGACGGTAGCGTGGGCAATAAATTGCGCCGCATTCTGGAGGACATCAAACCTGAGGCGGTTTACTTTACCGAGCAGAACGGCCGGCGAGGAGCAATCCTGATCATCGACGTGGCTGACCCTTCCAGGGTCCCGTCAGTTGCCGAGCCCTGGTTTCTCGCCTTCAACGCTGACGTCGAATTCCATGTTGTGATGACGCCGGAGGATCTCCAGAAGGCTGGCCTGGAGGAGCTTGGTAAAAAGTGGTCCTGATCGGTGGGGATGATGGCATTGGTGTCGTCCCACACCTTGCTGAGCGAATATCGTATCAAGGAGCCTTCTTCCTTCTGGCGGTAACCGTTTCGCCACCAATGCCCCAGTTGTCGGTTTCAACCTCCTCGATCACGACAACCGTTGTCTGTGGATTCTTCCCCAGGACATCAGCCAAAAGCTGTGTCGCTCCTTTGATAAGCCGGGCTTTCTGATCCGGTGTGGCGCCTTCTTTGGTAATTTTGATGTTCACGTAGGGCATGGCAATTCCTCCATAGCCAGCGCTGATCGATGACTCTACAACCAGCATGGGCCGATTTTACTATTCGCTTTACCGCAATAGCCGACCGGAATTATGCCACCTTTTTCTTCCGAAGTCTCGTCTGCTTCGGTTTGCTGGCTGTCTCAGTTGCCGCTTGAGCAGACGCTTTGGCTTTCTCCTGCCTTTTCGCTTCTATCGCTTTCACAAGATTCTCGGGTAATCCTCTCTTTTTGGCCGCATTGCCCCACGCTTTGGTCAAAGACTTTGCAGCCAGCGGTGTCCGCATCGAAAATCCGTATTTCTTCTTGTACTCTTTCTGATCCATGCCGTGAGAAACCAAGTGCTTCCGTGTAAGCCACTTCATCTCAGCGCCGCATTCGAGACAGATGACCTTCTCATTTTGAATTGAATTCTCCGGTGTGAGTGCGGGTTTTTCCCTTTGGAGTCGTTCCTGAATTGCTTCTGCAGCCATCGGTTTGCTGGCAGCCACAGTCTCTGTTGCCCCCGGAGTGGACACTTTGCCTTTCTCCTGCCTTCTTGACTCCAAGTACCTCTGCAGCTTCTCCGGCAGTCCTCTCTTTTTTGCGGCTTTGACCCGGGCCTTGATCAAGGATTTTGCTGCCAGAGGTGTCTTCATGGGAAACCCGTATTTCTTTTTGTACTCTTTCCGATCCATGCCGTGAGATGACAGATGCGTCTGTGAGAGTTGCTTGAATTCGGCGCCGCATTCAAGACAGATCACTTTGTCATTTTGAATTGAATTCTCCGGCGAGAGCGCAGGTTTTGCCTCTTGGAGTCCTTCTGTCTTTGGTAATGTGATCTCTCCAGACTCGGCCCTTTGCAGTTCATGGAGAGTGCTGAAGACCTGCCGAAGAGATGCAGTGATATCGGCGGCCGTCATGGAAGTTAAGGATACTTGCGTCTGGACGATCTGTGATGCGATTTCGATGAGTTTTTTGGGCATCTGGCGAATCCTTTGGCATAAAGGTAAACGGAAAACTTCAAATTTCAGAGCACTATGGATTTTAGTAGGTTAGGAAATGAATGCAATACTTTTTCAATGCATGCGGTAGCTTGTGTTTTGCTTGTGAGGGCTATACGCTCTGACGCTTCGAAAAACTTGTCCATCGTGCTTTCCATCTGGCCTGGAGGGCATGGCTCATACGGAGGTGCGTCCAAGATTGCAGTAACGCAAAAGAGCGGGGGAATGACTCCCCCGCATTCTCCCCAGGCTCCGCCAGGCGCACACGCGCAAGCGCGTGTGGCCGGGCGCCGGCGCCTCGCGGGGCGTGGAGATCGGCCGAAGGCCGGCGCCGCAAGCGCCACCGTGAGCCGGATGGTGGTCCGGACATGGAGAGCGGCGATGGGGGTGTGGGGGTTGGGGGGACAGCAAGCTCACCCACGTTTTTAAACGCTTTTAATACTCTCTTGAACGCAACTTAGTATCAGACGATGGCCGGATGCCTGAAGAAGGCGCCCCGCCCACGGCCCAACGCGAGTGATAGACGATCGGGGCGGGGTGCGGAGCGGGAAGCGGGAAGTGAGAATCGGGGCGCCTCTCGCGAGTGGCGCTTCGCTTTTTGAGGTGCCGCGATGCTCGCGGAGCGGCTTGTTCCTCGTGGCACACTTCACTTTTTTGGAGTGCCGGTCCGGTCGCAGGACATTCAACCGCACCTCACGCTGCGCAGGCCCCTTCGCATGGCTGCGCCCGGAGGCCACACACCGCCGCATCAGAGTGGTTCTTTTTGGAGCAAAAAAGAATACTTTTGGGCTGTTAATAAGTCTGTCTTACGAGAGGTCCAATGCCATTGCGTTTTACGACCTCTGAAAAATGTTGGGCCCTCTTGCGTAGAAATAGCCGATTTCCCAAGCAATGGAGGTATCTTGACCCAAAACTCCAGGGAAAATTCACAGCCATAAGAGAACAATTATTGGAAGTCATGGGAAAATTTATTGGTTTTTCGGCAGTGGAAAGGACAAAGGCGGGTTTAGGGTGGGATTTTGCAATGAAAGTTGCCAACTCAAAACTGGAGCAAGCAGATTCGATTTGTCTTAGAGATCAAATTACTCTGCTCCAGCCTTTATAAGCAGGTCCATCACCTCGCGGTGGCCAGTCTCCGTAGCGTACTCTCTGGCAAATGCCAATGCGGTTGAGCCCTTGTTGTTCCTGGCATTGACGTCGGCCTTTTTGTCGAGCAGCAACCTAACGACTTCGGGGTGGTCATACATAGTGGCAATCATCAAGGCGGTTGTGCCGTCCTTGTCTCTGGCATCGACGTCGGGTTTTTTGTCGAGCAGCGTTTGTACGACTTCGGGGAAGCCATATTTACTGGCAATCATCAATGCAGTTTGGCCCTCATTGCTCTTGGCGTTGACATCGGCTTTTTTGTCGAGCAGTGCCTTTACGACCTCGTGCTTGATTCTCATAGAGGCAATCATCAATGCAGTTTGGCCCTCGTTGTTCTTGGCATTTACGTCGGCCCCTTTATCTAGAAGCACCTTGAGGATCTCGCTTTTCCCATTTCGGGAGACAATCATCAATGCGCTTATGTCGTTGTTGTTCTTGGCATTTACGTCGGCCCCTTTATCTATCAGCATCTTAACAACCTTGAACTTGCCGCTTTGGGAAGCAAGCATCAACGCGGTCGAGCCGTTCTTGTCTTTGGCGCTGACTTTGGCTCCGTGAGCAATGAGGCGTTTGACCTCAGGCAGATTGCCACGCTTTGCTGCTTCGATCAAATCTTCATTAACTCCAGCGATGGCAACAGTTGCCCACAGGGTTGCGACCACTATCAACGAAGCCGCCATTCTCACCTTACAGGCCGCTAATAAGCTTGTCTTGAAAACCATCTCTTTTCTCCATTCCTGGCTGAGGAGCGGAAAAATGCCGGCGGAATACTTGCGGTTTGTTCCATTAACTGGACAGTACAACATATTGTCCAGTTATTGATAATAGGAATTCGGCACCCCTGTTTTGGCAGCTTTGCTTCTGGCCTTGCTCAATGATCTAACTGGCAGGATCGGCCAATTTTGCAGCCTTTGCTTTACCGCAATAGCCGACCGGATTAAACCACCTTTTTCTTCCGAAGTCTCGTCTGCTTCGGTTTGCTGGCTGTCTCAGTTGCCGCTTGAGTGGACGCTTTGGCTTTCTCCTGTCTTTTCGCTTCTATCGCTTTCACAAGATTCTCGGGTAATCCTCTCTTTTTGGCCGCATTGGCCCACGCTTTGGTCAAAGACTTTGCCGCCAGCGGTGTCCGCATCGTGAAACCATATTTCTTTTTATACTCTTTCTGACTCATGCCGTGGGCCATCAGATGTTTCTGTGTAAGCCACCTCATCTCAGCGCCGCATTCGAGACAGATGACTTTGTCATTTTGAATTGAATTCTCCGGTGTGAGTGCGGGTTTTTCCCTTTGGAGTCTTTCCTGAATTGCTTCTACAGCCATCGGTTTGCTCACCGCCACAATCTCTGTGGCCGCTGGAGTGAACACTTTGCCTTTCTCCTGCCTTCTTGACTCCAAGTACCTCTGCAGCTTCTCCGGCAGTCCTCTCTTTTTTGCGGCTTTGACCCGGGCCTTGGTCAATGACTTAGCAGCCAAAGGCGTTCTCATCGAGAATCCGTACTTCTTCTTGTAATCTTTTTGATTCAGCCCATGTGAAGCGAGGTGTCTGCCGGTAAGCTGCCTCATCTCAGCGCCGCACTCAAGGCAGATCACCTTGTTTTCCTGGATGGAATCCGCTGGTGTGAGTGCTTGGACCAGCGCAGATTCTTGTGTTTTGGGTAACTCGATCTCACCAGACTCGGCCCTTTGCAGTTCGCGGAGAGTGCTGAAAACCTGCCGAAGAGAGGAGGTGATATCGACGGCTGTCATGTGGGTTAAGGATACTTGCCTTTGGACGATCTCTGATGCGATTTCGATGAGTTTTTTGGGCATTGGCGAATCCTTTGCCATAAAGGTAAACGGAAAACTGTACAGTTCAGAGCACTGTGATTTTAATGGGTCAGAATATGAATGCAATACTTTTCGACCATGAGGAGCTTGTCCGCCGATGCTCGTATTATGCCCCCCTGAAGAACTTCCTGTGCCAGCCTGGAGCCAACATGCTCTTTGAGTATCTTCAAAGGGTGGTTGGGGGAGAAAGCGACACAGTTCGGCTTCTAACACCACTGCGTTAAGTAATTACGGAGAACGTGATAGACGGCCATAATCTATCTTTCTATTGCAGATCGGGCATGTTCCCAACCAACAGGCTATCAGGTGCTGCATCTCCCGTCTCACTTTCGGGAGGGTCAACCCAGAAGCTTTTTTTACTGCGTAATGTTTCACGCAGGAGAAACCCATACGCAAGCATGGTCATTGTGACATGGTGATGCCGTCCCGGATAGCTCCTGCCTTCATAGTGATCAAGCCCCGGCTCCTCTTTGAGTTGCTGGTAGCTTTGTTCGCTCCGCCATCTCACCTTGGCAAAAAAGACAAGCCGGCTAAGCCCCGCCTGTGGGGCCAGATTGGAGAGCCAATATTTCGTGGGCTCCGGCTCCCCTTTGGGCCATTCGATAAGCAGGCACTGCCGGGGGGACGCCATTTGACGTTAGCCGGTCGGTGAGCCGGAAGTACCCGCACGGCAGCAAAACGAGAAACGAGTCTACGCTTGGTTCCTTCGCGCCATTTAATCGTCTTCCACATCGGGGCGTGGAGCTTGAGAGCAAAGTCTTTAACCGTAAGAACACTCACTTTGCCCGTCTCGTGACCGGGGGCCGGCTCGCCTGCTCGGCGCCTTGTTTTCCGGGGTTCATCGAAGACAATGGTCTTGGCTTCGATTTCGGCTGCATAGAAAAGCTGCCGATCAACCAGGGCCTGCCGAAAGGGGTTCCCGTTCCCGTAAGCGCAGTCACAGACCACGACACCCTTGGGGATGTCCCGGGAAAGCGCTTGGTCGACCAGATCCAAAAGGATTAATCTGGTCATTCAGTTTACCGCCTTTAGGCGAAAGGGACCAGATTATGCCTCCTTTCCGAATCGGAAATTGTTAGTGTCCCATCCGGGATTTCCGGATGGACACCAGCTATTGCATTTGCCCTGTATTTGCAATGAAACGGGGTCTCGGGCCTCGGGTCCACGGGCCTCGGGTTTTGACTCGCGACCCGCGACCCGCAAACCCCGAAGGCCGACTCGTGACATTCAGTTTCACTGCGGAGCGCGGTCTCCTCCCGGCTCTTTGAAAAAACGAATATTGCCGATCGTGATTTGCGGTCCCCCCGGTAAGTTGGAAGGACTTGCCGCCGGACATGGAAAAGTTCCAATCCCCATCGTCGTGTGTTATTGCCCCGCGCCCTCCGCGCCGCCGCGCGACACCTTTGAGTTCTACTCTTCGCGTCTCTCCATGTCCGGCCCATGATCCGTCTTCGCGTGGAAAATGAAAAAATCCGAAAACCACCCCGCTGCGCTCCTCAAAATGTGTCATTTCATATCGTCTCGCCGAGCGCGGCGGGACCGAGGTGGCGGGAATCCAATGAAGCCCTGGTCCTCTGGCACTATTTACTATTCACCCCATTCACTATTCACTGCCTTTATGATCTCATCGGCAATCCGGACCGCCTGTTTTGCCTCGGTATCGATCTCTATATTGGCGACCAGTGAGTAGAGCGGCTCACGCTCGGAAAGCACTTTTATTATCTCCTCCTGCATCGGCAGTTCGGAGAGCGAAGGGCGTGTTCGAGGCGATCCGGGGTCTGAGCTTAATCTAGCGTGAATTGTTTGAGGCGCGGCCTTCAGCCAGACCGTGAAAAAGTGCTTCCGGAGCACTCTGCGGCTTTGCGGATCGAGGACAATTCCGCCTCCGGTGGCGACCACAAGTCCTTTCTGCAAGCCGATGCTCTCGATCAGACGGGATTCTGCTCTTCTGAAGGAATCCCAGCCTTCCTGTTTCACCCATGTCGCTATGTCGATCCCTGCTTCCAAGGTGAGGCGCCGGTCCATGTCAATGAATCGCCTGCCGAGTTTGAGGGCAACAATTTCCCCGACCGTGCTCTTGCCAGTTGCGCGAAATCCAATAAGTGCTATATTGCGCTGTCTCATTTAGAATCCGATAAGCACCGAAACATATACGAAACATTATGGATGTCCAGCCTTCAAATATACACGATAAGCCGCAAAAACGCCGCAGTATTGCGGACTATGCGCCATTTTTGCCTCGCCTTGCCGCCGCCTCTCTCAGACTTCTTCACTGGACCTGCCGGTTTGAGATCGTTGGGGAAGAAAATTACCGGGCCTTCACTGATGCCCAAGATCCCTGCATCGCCGCCTTCTGGCATTTCTCCTACCCTTCCATCCTCTATTTTTTCCGCGATCATGGCTACCTGACCATAGTCAGCCGCAGCCGCGACGGAGAGCTTGCCGCGCGCATGGTAAAAAGGCTTGGGTTCATTCCTTTCAGAGGTTCGCCCGGAAAGGGCGGGGTTGCTGCGCTCAAGGGCATAATTTCCGCTTTTCGGGACAGTCCCGGAGGCGGGTTCGTGGCGGACGGGTCTCAGGGACCGGCGCAGGTGGCCCAAAAAGGACTTCTACTGCTGGCCATGTACTCGGGCTGTCCCATCCTTCCGGTCGGCATCGCCGCCGACAGGTGCTGGCGATTCCGAACCTGGGACAAGACGCTGCTCCCGAAGCCTTTTGCCAGAGTATTTATCTCGTATGGCCCCATGTTCCGGATCGAGCGCGGGGCTTCACCGGATAGGATCGAAGAGTGCCGCGTCCAACTCGAGCGAATCCTCAACGAAATCACCAACCAGGCGGGGAAGGCCGCAGGAGCGTTTGCATAAAGCAGTAAATCTGATAATATATTAAGTGAAAGGGATTGCCCTCCGGGAGAAATGAAATTGTGTGCCCGGAGTAGGGCAGATGATCGCCGGTCACGCTTCGGTGTGGCTGGAGGAAAGTCCGGGCTCCGCAGGGCAGGGTGCTGGGTAACTCCCAGTCTCGGTGACGAGGAGGAAAGCGCAACAGAAAGCAGACCGCCTCCCGCGCTCGCGCGAGGGGTAAGGGTGAAACGGCGAGGTAAGAGCTCACCGGTCCCGGTGGCGACATCGGGAGCCAGGCAAACCCCACCCGGAGCAAGACCGAATAGGAGAGCGTTCGAGGGCTGCCCGTCCGATGCTCTCGGGTTGGTCGCTAGATCCCACCGGTAACGGTGGGGCCAGAGGAATGATCATGCCCTGTGCGCCTTCGGGCGCTCAGGGAACAGAACCCGGCTTATGCCCTGCTCCGGGTCCCTTTCCGTCAGCTTCAGCCGCCCCGCGCGTAACTAACCATTCACCGCGGAGACGCAAAGAACGCAGAGATGAAAAAGCAGCGGGCATCAGCAGTGATCTGCTCACCGCTCACTGTTTTTCTCTGCATTGCTGATGTGCGGTTTCTTGAAATTTTGGCAAGCACTGTAAGTTCTTTTTCTCGACGCTCCGCGAGGTGTTCTCCGCGGTGCTCTTACTTCCCACCGCAGGGGCGGATCGTCGTCGTCCGGGCATGAAGAGTGCGCAGAGATTTCATTTACTAGGTTCTTCCTGTTTGTTCAACCTCGACGCTCCGCGAGGTGTCCTCTGCCGCTCTGCGATGGATCTTTTTGGTTGCGGCTAAACATGCGAAATACATGCGTCATTGTGCCTGCCGCTGGAAGCGGGACCAGGATGGGGGCCGTCATACCCAAGCAGTTTATTCGCCTGGGCGGCAAGCCGATATTGGCTCACACCCTGAACGCACTCACAAACCTGCCCTTAATCTCGATCATTTTTCTAATAGTCGCCGAGCAACATGTTCCAGATGCCGGGGAGGTTGTATCCGAGTGGAGTCGCCAACAAGATTCGAGGGCCGCAGGGAGGGCTGTGCCCAGGATTACGATTGTAGCGGGCGGCGCCGAAAGGATGGACAGCGTCTATAACGGACTCAGGAAGCTGCCGGCCGAATGTGACTGGGTGATGATCCATGACGCTGTGCGTCCTTTTGCGTCTCCCCGCCTTATCAAAGCAGCGTGGGAAGGCGCTCGGGCAACCGGCGCCTGCATAGCGGCCATCCCTTCGACGGATACCGTAAAACGCGCCCGTGACGGCGTAGTGCTGGAGACTTTGTCCAGAGATGATATCTGGCTTGTGCAGACGCCCCAGGTTTTCCGGAAGCAGATCGTTGTGGCCGCCTACGAAAAGGCGCTCGCGGCGGGATGGACCGGGACCGATGACGCCTCTTTTGTCGAACGCATCGGAGTCCCTGTATCGATCGTGCGCGGTGAGCCCACAAACATAAAGGTGACAACCCCGGAAGACCTCGAGTGGGCGCAATGGTTTCTGTCCGCAAGGATTGGAAAAGGAGGGCTCTGATGCGGGTTGGATTCGGCTATGACGTGCACAGGCTCGTCCCGGGGCGCCTTCTGATCCTCGGCGGGATTCAAATTCCATACGAACGCGGTCTTCTTGGCCATTCGGATGCCGATGTTCTGCTCCACGCCATATGCGATGCCATGATCGGGGCGGCCGCCCTGGGGGACATTGGCGCCCATTTTCCGGATACCAGTCCCGAATTCAAAGATATGTCCAGCCTGATACTGCTGCACAGAACTGTGGCTCTTCTAATGGGGCGGGGGTTGCGGTTGAAAAATATCGACTCCACCATTGTGGCCCAGAGGCCCAGGCTCTCTCCTTTCATCCCTCGAATGATCGAGAAGATTTCGAGCCGGACCGGCCTGGCCTCCGAGTACATCAATATCAAAGCCAAAACGACGGAAACCCTGGGGTTTGCGGGCCGCGAGGAGGGGATTGCGGCATATGCGGTCGCGCTCGTTGAAGAATCTGCGGAACACTGAGAAGGCGATGATTAAGATCCTCCATAAAGGTTTAAATTAAATCCGGTAAATGATAAATAATTTCCTTCGGGTGTTCGGAGAAAGGCTCAAAAGGGGATTGGCGGGCAATGGCGTTCCAGATCTATAACACTTTGACCGGGAAAAAGGAGGAATTCGTTCCTCTGGAACCGGGCAGGATACGAATGTACGTGTGCGGCATCACTGTCTACGATTTGTGCCACATTGGACACGCGCGTTCCGCCATTGTCTTCGACGTGATCTACCGCTACCTTTTGAGTCTGGGCTACCAGGTCACTTATGTGCGCAACTTTACCGACATCGACGATAAAATTATTCGGCGGGCAGCCGAAGAGGGAACGGACTACCGCACCATAGCCGACCGCTATATCCGGGCCTTCTGCGAAGACATGGACCGTCTGGGTCTTCTGCGCCCCACCTTTGAGCCGCTTGCGACCGGGCACATTTCCGAGATGATCGAAATAGTTCGCAGGCTGGTCGAAAAAGGCGTTGCCTACAAGGCTGGAACAGACGTTTATTTCCGGGTGGACCGGTTCCCCGGTTACGGGAAACTGTCCGGGCGAGATACGGAAGATATGCTGGCAGGCGCCAGGGTCGAGGTTGACGAAAACAAGATCAATCCTCTCGATTTTGTGCTTTGGAAAGGAAGCAAGCCGGGAGAACCGGCCTGGGAAAGCCCCTGGGGGCCGGGGAGGCCGGGCTGGCACATAGAGTGTTCCGCTATGTCAACCAAGTATTTGGGGCTGACCATCGACGTGCACGGAGGCGGTAAGGACCTGGTGTTTCCACATCACGAAAACGAGATCGCGCAAAGCGAAATGGCCTTTGGGGCGCCTTTCGTGCGCTATTGGGTACACAACGGCTTTGTCAACATTAATAATGAGAAGATGTCCAAGTCGCTCGGAAACTTTCTTACCATCCGCGATGTGCTCCAGTATGTGCATCCTGAATCGCTGAGGCTGTTCGTCATTAGCAAGCACTACAGAAGCCCTGTCGATTTTTCGGATGAAACCGTAGGGGAAGCCGAGCGTGGGCTCGAGCGGCTCTATGCTACCCTTGAAGCCGTGCAGCAAAGGACGGCTGAAGCCGAGGGCGCCGAGTATTCCGATGAGATGGTGAAAGAAGAGGACCCGGAACTGTATGAAAAGGCGGAGTCGCTCCCCGCATCGTTTGCTGAAGCCATGAGCAACGATTTCAACACGGCCCGGGCGATAGGCTATATTTTCGCCCTCCAGAGAAACCTCCAGCGCTTTCTCGACAGATTCGGAAGGAAAAACCTTAGAGGCCCAGCCGCGCAGCTCGCCGGAAAAGCGGCAGACTCATTGTCGAAGCAGTGCCATACCTTGGGGCTGCTGATGCTTGAACCGCTGATCTTTTTGGACCGGCAGAGAAGGCTCAAACTGAAGACGACCGGCATCAGCGAGGAGGAGCTGAACGACCTTATTGCCCTGCGCCATAAAGCCCGCCAGGAAAAAAACTTTGCCGAAGCCGACCGAATCCGGCGGGAACTCGAAGCAAAGCATGTCCAGCTTGAAGACTTCCCCGATGGAACTAAATGGCGGGTGAGTTTCTAAGCGCCTGAATGATACTTACTTTTTGCTGAGGGACAGCGACGTGCAGGCGATGCCCGGCTGTTGAGGCAGCGGTCAACTATGCGCTAAACCTTTATAAAAATCCGCTTTCGCCACATAATCCATGCGACCAGAAACATGGACAGGAGAATCCCCAGCGCGTAGAGCAAAGAAGCGGCCTCCGGTTTTGAAATAAGGTTGCATAAGCTTCTGAACATGTATAGCTGGCAGCTTATCCCTTGTCCTTTGGATATAGCCAGATTCATTATCCTGAGGGTGGAGTCGAAGACCTCGGAGAGCACATATACGGTGATCGGATTCAGGCCCAGAATAACGAGCGGTTTAGTGCATCGCGCAAAACCCGCGACATCGATCAACCAGTGAAAGAATGCAAGGCAAACAAGAGCCAGCCCCGCCATGAATATGCTGAAAGTGCTCGTCCATAAGCTCTTGTTTATCGGCAGCCAATAGTTCAATATTTGACCGGCGATGAGCAGAACCAGCCCTGCGCCTACCATTCCGGCAACTTTCCTGCTCTCGGGCAAGGAAGACCTGAGCCATTGTCCCGTCAGTACTCCGAAAAGAGTGGTGGCGATCGCGGGAATTGTGCTTACAATCCCTTCCGGATCCCATATCTGATCATAATATGACCACATGTGCCCGCTCAGAAAAAGCGAATCGACCCAGGCGGCGAAGTTTTTGCCCGGTTCGAGCACCCCGGCGCCGATCCCCGGCACAGGTATCAACCGCATCATTACCCAGTAGGAGGCAAGCAGGCCGATAAGCCATAGGATGCGGCCTCTCAAATCGGCCTTCAGAACAATCAGCGAAGTAAAAAAATAGCATAGGGCAATTCTTTGCAAAACTCCGGGTATTCGAACTGTCGACAGTTGGAATGTTGGAAAAATATCGACAAAAAGCCCAAGCGCGAACAGAACGACAGTTCGTCTCAGGATCCGGAGCACAAGGGCCGAATTTGATATGGATTTGTCTTCCCGCTTTGCAAATGAAAAAACGAGTGAAACTCCAACTATGAAAAGGAAAGATGGAAAAACAGTGTCGGCAAAGGTCCATCCGTTCCAGTCCGCATGGGCCAAAGGTTGATAGACTGTATCCGGATCCCCCGGGCCGTTCACAAGGATCATCAAGGCAATTGCTAAGCCGCGAAAGGCGTCCAGCGAGGCCAGGCGTCCCCTGGGGGTGGCCGGGCCGGGATAGGAGGCGGGGCGGGGCTGACAATCCACGCAACTGGTATCAGCCGGCGATGAGAAGCTTGTCTGCGGTTCCGGTTTCTCATCTTCAGGGGTCCGCTGCTGGGCTGACGCGGGGGTCATGAATGAAATAGTCCTCACTGGGCAAGTAAAACCGTATAAAGTCACGCTTTGTTTAAGCTAAGTCAGGTGGACCAATTTCGGAAGGCGATAATCTCATAAGATTACCGGAGTGGCAAGGTCTACATAACATAACGATTTCGAGTCGCTAACCTTCGGTGTCCACAACGGGGAACGCAGGCGGAGAGAGAAACCGCCCTGCCCAATACTTGATCGGGAATAGCGCCAAAGCGTAGAAAGTTGCCAGAAACATAACCATGAATTCAATATAGGAGCCAAGCGGATCGGGTAGAGATTTTTGATAGTTCCATATTCGCCACAAAAGGAAAGCTCCCAAACCCCAGAGAATAAAAACCGTGCACCAACCCCAAGGTCCTCGCTTTTCTTTCATAGTCGCGAACCTCGTTGGAAGGAAGCACTGTCTCTTGTGACTCTATCTCGTTTGATCCGGGATTGCAATAGGATTAACCGAATATGCCGCCCGGAACAGGACGGTAGTTTTGAGTGCCCGTTGCATGGGTCACTAAATGGGACAGAAAAAAAATTGAACCTGTCCGTGGCGCTCTGGGGCAAGTTTACTTATGTTATTGAGTTAGAATAGCTCATTGAGGCATACTCGGCCATATCAAAATTCTAAGAGGGGGTAAAATGCCGGAAAAGAGACCAGAAAATCAACAAGATTCTTTGTGGGGAATCGAGGTCGAGGAGAATCTCAGGGTTGCGTTCAATGCGCTCCCCAACAAGGTCCCTGTGATGCTCTTTACCGAAAAGGGCCAGAACGATGTCCTCAATAAGGCGGCGCGGGACCTGCTCGGGAGCTTCAATAAAATCTCCGATAAAATAGAGATCAGGGAGTTCGAATTGAACGGGGCGGAGGCCAAGAAGCGCAATGTGAATAGTTCGCCCACGCTTGTTTTCGACCCGGATCGATATTCGGTTCGCTATCTTGGGGTTCCCTATGGCGAAGAAGGCAGAACCCTGGTCGGAATGATCCTGCTGCTCGGGTTCCGGACGAGCAATGCGAGCGAGCAGTCCCTGAAGGTCATGAAAAAGATCGGTTCGAACAGGGAGGTCAAGGTTTTCGTCAGTCCGACCTGCCCCTATTGTCCTGACCAGGCGATCAATGCGGTCAAGGCGGCCATCGAAAGACCCGATATCGTATCGCTCGAGATTATAGATATTCAGTCCAATCAGGAAACCGCGAATCGCTATTCCGCCTTCAGCGTGCCGCAAACCTTTGCAAACGATATCCTCATCGCCTATGGAGCGCAGACCGAGGAGCTGTTTGTGCTCTCGCTCCAAAAGCTCGAGCAGCAGACTGTCTTCATTCCCGAAACAGACGCCGAGCTGATAGAAACTGACGTGGTCATCGTGGGCGGGGGACCGGCGGGTCTTGCCGCAGGCATTTACGCGGTGCGAAGCGGACTGAAGACCGCGGTGATCGAACGGGGAGCCCTCGGAGGGCAGGTTGCCACCACGCCTGTTGTGGAGAATTATCCCGGCTTTGCACGGGTGCCGGGAAAAACGCTGGTCGATATTCTGGTCAGCCACGCTCTGGAATATGTGCAAATATTCCAGGGAGAGGAGGTGGTTGGCATTCAGCCGGGACCGAGGATAGAAGTTCAGACCAGCAGGAGAAAGTTTCTGGCCAAAGCGCTCATCCTCGCTACCGGGGCCAACTACAAAAAGCTTGGCGTTCGCGGCGAGATGCTCCTCATGGGCCGGGGCGTGAGCTACTGCGCAACCTGCGACGGTCCGTTGTTCAAAGGGAAAAAAGTAATTGTGGTCGGGGGAGGCAACAGCGCCGTGACCGAGGCCCTCTATCTCAACAACATAGACGTGTGGACGACGTTGGTGCACAGACGAAACACTCTCAGGGCCCAGGAGCACCTGGCCAAAAATATCTTCTCCAACAACATGGAAGTTCTGTGGGACACCGAAGTCGTAGAAATAAAGGGCAAGGAAAAGGTGAGCGAGGTACTTCTGCGAAACAACAGGACCGGTTTGGTCTATCCGTTCCCGGTGCAGGGAGTCTTCATAGCGATCGGATATGAGCCTTCAGTCGATGTCGCAAAAGCTCTGGGCATCGAATTGACCCCGGACGGTTTCATTAAACATGATTCGCATCATCGAACCAATATTCCGGGAATATATTCGGCCGGCGACGTCGAAGGGGGCTACAAACAGATCGTAACTGCAATGGGACAGGGAACCGAGGCTGCCCTCTCCGTGTTCGAGGATCTCACTCATCCATACTGGAGCGCCGAGAAGGAAAAACAGAGCGAAACCGCTGCGTTGTGAATTTCAGTGGTTTCAGGAAAGCGCTTCGCACCCTGTGCATGTATCTGCCCAATGCAACCCAGATACCCAGCCGGCCAAGGCCCAGCCAGAAAGCGAAACCCTTCTTTACGGAGGGCGTTAGGCGAGTACGGTTGTACATGTCGGAAATCTGTTTAATGGCTTCAGCCCGGGTGGGGTAGGGATGGATGACGTTTGCCATGGCTTTTAGGCCCAGGCCGTTGACCATGGCAAGACTTATTTCGCTCACCATCTCTCCGGCGTGTCTGCCCACGATGGTCGCGCCGACAATCCTGTCGGTTCCTCGCTTGACGTGTACTTTTACAAAGCCTTCGCTTTCCCCGTCGATAACAGCCCGGTCCACCTCGCTAAATGGCCTGACAAAGGTGTCCACCTCCATTCCACGCTCCCGGGCGTCTCGCTCATACATCCCCACATGAGCAATCTCCGGGTCTGTGTAGGTGGTCCAGGGAATGGTCAGAGCGCTCAGTTTCTTGCGTCCAAGAAAGAGGGCGTTTTGAATCACGATGCGTGCAGCGGCGTCGGCCGTATGTGTGAACTTGTAACGAAGGCAAATGTCCCCCGCGGCAAAGATGCGGGGGTTTGTGGTCTGAAGGAAGTCGTTTACGATGACGCCGTTTTTTTTATCGTGCCGGACCCCGGCGGCTTCGAGGTTCAAACCTTCCACGTTTGGGGCTCTTCCCACTCCTGCGAGGATTTTATCAACTGTGAGACGCTCCTGTTTCCCGTCTTTTTCATAGAAAATCACCGTGCCGTGATCGGTGAGCGAGATCTTCCCGGGTTTGGCCTCCAGGAGCAACTCAATGCCTTCCTTGAGGAAAGTATCATGGAGAATCTGGGCCGCATCGCTGTCCTCACGTCCCAGGAGATGATCCCCTCTATGGATGATGGTCACCCTGGATCCAAGCCTGTGGAAGGCCTGAGCAAGCTCGGAACCAATCGGGCCGCCTCCGATGACGGCCAGACGCTCCGGGCGCTCCGTAAGTGAAAAAACGGTTTCATTGGTAAGATACCCCGCTTCTCGGATTCCTTCTATTGGAGGCTCTGCCGCCCGGGCGCCGGTTGCTATCACGGCCTTGCTGAAAAGAAGCGTTTGCCCGTCGACCTCGACGGAATCTTCTCCTGCGAAGCAGGCTTCCCCCAAAAATACGTCTGTTCCAAGTTCTCTAAAGCGCATGGCGGAATCGTGGAAGCTGATCTTTGACCGCAGCCTGCGCATCCGCTCCATCACCGCTGGAAAATCCACCTCTGTTCCATCAGGAACCCGCACCCCGAAATTGCCGACAAGCCGCACATCCTGGGCACAGCGCGACGAGCGAATGATAGACTTGGACGGAACGCAGCCGTAATTGAGACAATCGCCTCCAAGAAGATGCTTTTCGATCAGCGCCACCTTTGCCCCCAGGCCGGCGGCTCCGGCAGCGGCAACGAGCCCCGCCGTGCCCGCCCCGATAACCACCAGGTTATAGCGGCCTGATGGTTGGGGGTTTGTCCAGCCGGGTGGCGAAACGTTTGAAACCAGTATCCGGTTGTACTGATCGTCCGGCAAGGGCGTTGGAGATTTAGCCATATTCATGGTCACTGCTCCTCGTAAGCGTAAGATAGACTTATAAGCAACAGCCCGCACCAGGGAGCAGGGAGCAGGAAGCGAGCAACCGGTTTCCTTCCCGCTCCACGCTTCCCGCTCCACGCTGCCTTTTTCGCCTTCAGGCGGAAGGGTGCTTCGCGGAGCGCGGAGGCCGACCGCTCATTCTCGACAGCCCGCCCGCCCGGTTCCCAACGCGAGACGGGGGGCGAGCGCGGGAGGCCTTGTTGAGAAAAATCCCTGAAGCGTTGCCGCATGATCGACGAATTCAGAACGCGACATTAAGGAAGGAAAGGAAGCAAATGTCAGTGTAATGTACACGATGACGGTTTTATCATCCGATGGAGATCTCATACCAAGTTGCGCCCATACGGGTAAGAATTGGCGATTGGAACCCCCCTTTTCTAAAGGGGGGCAGGGGGGATTTTGTGAATGGAGGTTTTACCTCTTTGAGCGCAACTTGGTATCAGCCCTCAGGCGGGTCTTGGTCCGAAGTGTCAAATTCGATCAGTTCGCCGGTCACCGTAAAAATTACACGCTCGCAAATATTGACGACACGGTCGGCGACACGTTCCAGGTTGTGAGCTACCCACATAAGGTGGCTTACACCTTCGATGTTTCTGGGGTCCGAGAGGACGTAAGTCATCAGCTCGCGGTACACCTGGTCATAAAGATCGTCGATTTGCTGGTCTTCGGCAGGGATCGAACGCGCCGTCGGGACATCTCTGTCAGTGAAGGCCAGGAGCGCTCTATGGAGCATATCCGAGGCCAGTGCCGCCATTCGCGGGAGATCCACAAGCGGCTTTATCAGAGGTTTTGAGCCGATCTGCAGTGAAATATTCGCGATCCCCTTCGAATAATCGGCCATCCTTTCCAACTCGGAGGCAATTTCCAGAATGGCCGCAAGGGTTCGCAGGTCCTTAGCCATAGGCTGGTGCCTGGCTATAAGAACAAGAACATCCGATTCGATTGAGTAGCGTCTCCGGTTGATCTCGCTATCGGCCGCAATCAGACGCCGGCCCGCTTCGGTTTGCCGTTTCTTGAGGATCTCGACAGAATCGACTATGGTGCGCTCGACCATTACCCCGAGATCGATCAGTTCATCCTGAAGCCGTTCCAATTCCTTTTCCAATGCAGTTATCATGAAGCTCTCCCCCACTTAAAGAAAACCATTGTCGACCGGGCGTTGCAGCAATGGAAAAGTCTTTTTTGTCGTTGAGGCGTTAAACACCCCTATTCTATAGCTGACACGCAGACAATTGCAACCTAACCTCTCTTGACCGATTAGAAGTATCATAACTATCTTCGAATTGAATTCAATGCTATTTCCGCCGGGATGGTTCCGGGCTATACGCAAAAAACCCCCGTCCCACAGCAGGGATCGGGGGTTTGACTCCCAAAAGAACCGGTTGGGTTTTCCCGACATAATCTGTTCATTCAACTTACCGGGGACAGCAGCGATTAATAATCCGGTCATTCCACTTGCCGGCTTTAGCCGGAAGCTGGTCATTCTTCTTCTGCGGCTAAAGCCTGCTAAAAGGTATGATCAAATTATCGCCTTTAGGCGCAAGAGCGTCGCGCGCTGTTAGCCGGAAGCCGATAGCCGGGAGGCCTGGCGGGGTCCGACATCCGTCCTAGTACATGCCTCCTCCGGGCGGCATGCCTCCCATGCCCGGGCCCGCTTTCTCCTCCTTGGGCATCTCGGCGACCATGCACTCGGTGGTGAGCATGAGGGCCGAGACACTGGCGGCGTTGAGCAGTGCCGTGCGCGTTACTTTGGTCGGATCGATTACGCCCGCTTCGATCAGGTCTTCGTATTGAGCCGTCTCTGCATTGAAGCCGAAAGCGCCCGATTTTTCCTTGAGTTTTTGAACGACTACGGAGCCCTCTTCGCCGGCGTTGTCGGCAATCTGGCGGGCAGGTTCCTCGAGAGCGCGCCTGATTATCTTGAGGCCAAGCTGCTCGTCGCCGCCAAACTGGACGTTTTCCAGTGAAGGCAGGCAGCGCAGGTAGGCAACCCCGCCGCCGGCGACGATGCCTTCTTCCACTGCGGCGCGCGTAGCGTTCAGCGCATCTTCGACCCTGGCCTTTTTCTCCTTCATTTCAGTTTCGGTGGCCGCGCCAACGCTTATCACTGCAACGCCGCCAACCAGCTTGGCAAGCCTTTCCTGGAGCTTTTCACGGTCATAGTCGCTGGTCGTTTCCTCGATCTGGGTGCGGATTTGGCGCACTCGACCCTCGAGGACCTTGCGGTCGCCGGCGCCGTCAACTATTGTCGTGTTGTCCTTGTCGATCCGTATAGTCTTGGCTCTGCCAAGATCGTTCAAGGCAACATTTTCGAGCCGGATGCCCTTCTCC
Organism: uncultured delta proteobacterium; assembly: GCA_963805125.1. GTDB lineage: Bacteria > Desulfobacterota > Syntrophobacteria > Syntrophobacterales > Syntrophobacteraceae > SbD1. Next base: position 43,533 of record CAWDTD010000013.1, read on the forward strand.
TCGCTGATTACCTGTGCGCCCGTAAGGATGGCGATATCTTCGAGCATCGCCTTGCGCCTGTCGCCGAAGCCCGGGGCCTTTACGGCGCAGACCTGGAGAGTGCCTCGGAGCTTGTTGACTACCAGGGTGGCAAGCGCTTCGCCTTCAATGTCTTCGGCGATAATCAGAAGCGGCTTGCCCATCTTCGCGATCTGCTCGAGTACGGGCAGAAGGTCCTTCATACTGCCGATCTTTTTCTCGTTTACTAGAATCATCGGCTCGTTGAGTAGGACTTCCATCTTCTCGGGATCGGTCACGAAATAGGGGGAAATATATCCGCGGTCAAACTGCATCCCTTCAACCACCTCCAGGGTAGTTTCCATCGACTTGGCTTCTTCGACCGTGATTACGCCCTCTTTGCCTACCTTGTTCATAGCCTCGGCAATGATGTTTCCGATGGTGGCGTCATTATTTGCGGAAATGGTCCCCACCTGGGCGATCTCTTTCTGGTCCTTGATGGGCTTGCTCGTTTTCTTCAAATCGTCGACCACGATTTGGACGGCCCTTTCGATGCCGCGCTTGATTGCCATGGGGTTATGGCCGGCGGCTACCAGCTTGGAGCCTTCATAGTAGATCGATTGCGCCAGAATGGTCGCCGTGGTTGTCCCGTCTCCGGCGACGTCGCTGGTCTTGCTTGCGACTTCCTTTACCATCTGGGCGCCCATGTTTTCAAACCTGTCCTCGAGTTCGATTTCCTTGGCTACCGTAACCCCATCCTTGGTCACGGTGGGGCCCCCGAAACTCTTCTCGATAACCACATTTCGGCCCTTGGGGCCAAGAGTAACCCTTACAGCGTCGGCGAGCGTATTGACGCCATTGAGCAGCAGCTCGCGCGCTTTAGTATCATACGTCAACTGTTTTGCCATGAGCCTGTTCCTCCTGATATTTTTCCAAATGATGCAAAGACTTATTCGATAATCGCAAGAATGTCGTCTTCGCGCATTATCAGAACTTCCTGAGCCTCGATGGTGATATCGGTACCGGCGTATTTGCCGAAAAGAACGCGGTCACCCTTCTTGACGTCGAGTGCTCTTCTGGAACCGTCTTCCATGATCCTGCCGTTTCCGGCCGCGAGGACTTCTCCCTGGATGGGCTTTTCTTTTGCCGTATCGGGAATGATGATCCCGCCTGCGGTTTTCTGTTCTTCCTCCATGCGTTTGACCACGACGCGATCGTTAAGCGGTCTGAGGTTCATAACAACTCCTTTCGCTTTTAATAAATGGGATTTGGGCAAGCATCGACCCTTAGAGCCCGCCTTGGTGGTGTTAGCACTCACCTATGATGAGTGCTTTTAATCATCGCTGATTCATTTGGCAAGAGAAAAAGACTGACTGGGTGGGAAAAAAAGTGAAAAGATTGTACCGGTCCCCGATTGGGACCGGCTTACCTCTATGCCGCCGCCGGCTTTCTCAACCAGTTGATAGACTATGCTCAACCCCAGACCTGTTCCACTCGTCTTGGTCGTAAAGAAGGGGTCAAAAATCCTCTTGACCGCGCCCTCCGGAATTCCACATCCGGTATCCCCAATGTCTATCCGGATCGGCCTCATCGGCTTATCGGGCGGCTCCCGCAGGTTGACCGAGATCGATAGCTCTCCCCCCTCCGGCATTGCTTCCAGAGCATTGACCAACAGGTTCCAGAGCACCTGGTGGAGGTGGTGGGGATCGATTGCGATCAATGGCCTGGTAAGGAAATCCGTCCTGATCGTATGGGATGCGGTTACCTGTTTCTTGGCCCTGAGAAGGGCAATAATCTCCTCTATTACGGAACAGATTGCCACATCTTCGACCTGCGCCGATTTGGGCGAACCTTTCGCCATCCAGAGAAATTCGGTAACAAGCGCGTTTATGCGCTCGATTTCACGCTGCACGATCCCCATCAGCTTTTTGTTAAGCGCATTTTCTCCTATTTCGCCTCTAAGCATCTGCATGGCTCCGCTCATTGCGGCAAGCGGGTTCTTGATCTCATGGGCGATTTCGGCTGCGAGTCTTCCGGCCAGAACCAGCCGCTCCATCCTCTGTATGTGCTCCTCGATTGCTTTTAGCTTGGTCAGGTCTATGAATATGATTATCCAGCCGAAAGTCTCTCCGTTTTCGTTCTGGAGGACCGAAGCCGAGTAGCCAAGGGTGACCTGTATACCCGATGGATGGGCGTAGTCGGTCTCCATGCGGCCCGCCGCTTTTTGACCCTCCGCCTCGTCGTTGCGCGGAAGCCTCGAAATGTCTATGGCCCGGAAAAGCTCCGTCAAAAAGCGTCCCGAAATATCGCCGGATTTTATTCCAAGGATCTCCTGCGCGGCGTTGTTCGAAAAAATGATGCGTTCGTTGAGGTCAACAGTCAGCAGACCGCTGGACATGCTCTGGACGATGCTTCTATGAAGGGTGGCAAGCTTGCTCAGGTCTCTTTCGCCCTCGCGAACGCGCAGGCTGGACCTTTGCAGTTCCTCGGTGAGATATCCGGCAAGAAAGCCCAGCAGGAGAAAACCCGCTGTATTCGTGAGGATATAGAAAAAATAGGTCCCGCTGTCACGCTCCTGTCCCGTGCTGGCAACCAGTTGAAGCGGGCAGATCCATCCAAAGTACTGAAGGTCCAGAAGAAGTCCGTAGACTAGGGCGCATGCTGAGGCTGTGAGAAGGCTCCCGCGTCGGTAAAGCAGCAGGGCTGAGCTTATGATCACAAGCATGTAAAGAAATGAGAAGGAGCTCTCGATTCCTCCCGTCATATAGACCAGGACGGTTACGGCGCCCAGATCGAAAAGTATCTGGAGGCAGGCGAACTGCTTGAGGCGACGGACCCGTTCGAGGCTGAGCGCTCCGAAAATTGTGAAGAGAAACAGGATGCACGAAAAAATATAAATAGGATGCAAGTGGGCTGAAAGAAGGTCGGCATTCCTTCGGCTTTGGACGGCGAGGGTAAGAATGAGGAAAAAAACGGCGAGAATCAACCGGTAAAGCAGGAGCTTTTTAAGCTTCCCTCTGAACCGGCTGTCATCCGAGTCGTTATCCTGCCTGAGTGTGAGCGGGGCCATATCCCCCTCTATCTTGCAACCACGTCAGCTAACTGGAAGATCGGCAGGTACATTGCCACAAGCAGGCCACCGATAGTGACGCCGAGAAAGAGGATCAACAGCGGCTCCAGCATCGACGTCAAGGCGCCGACGGCCGTGTCGACTTCGTCGTCATAAAAATCCGCTATCTTGCCAAGCATGACGTCGAGGGCGCCGGTAGCCTCGCCCACCGCGATCATCTGCGTCACCATAGGCGGAAACACTCGTGTCTCAGCCAGAGGCTCCGCAACCGAGCGGCCCTCGGAAATGGATAGACGCGCCTCGCGGATGGCTTTTTCGACTACCGAGTTACCGGCCGTAGAGGCGACCACCTCGAGGCCGTCCAGAATCGGCACGCCGCTCGACAGCATCGTCCCCAGGGTCCTGGTAAAGCGCGCCACGGCGATCTTGCGGATCAGGATACCGAAGATTGGCATTCGCAGCAGCAACTGGTCAAAAAGTCGGCGCCCTCTGGGAGTTCTTCGAAACTGGCGAAGAGCAATCATCAGTGCCACAAACCCGAGGATCAACCAGTGAAAGTAGCGCTTCGCAAAGTCGCTCGTGTCCACGACAAATAACGTCATCGCAGGCAATTTTACTCCAGCGTCGCGGAAAAGCTGGCTAAAGACGGGAATGACCCAGATCAGGATAACCGCTATCACGATTATGGCAATTGCGACCACAATCACCGGGTAGGTCATCGCCCCTTTTACCTTTCTCTTCAGCTTGGCCGTTTTTTCGATGTATGCGGCAAGCCTGTTGAGGATTATGTCGAGGATACCGCCAATCTCGCCGGCAGCCACGAGATTGTGGAACAGATTGTCAAAAACCTTCGGGTGCTTTTTGACTGCATCTGACAGGGTTGAGCCTTCCTCGACGTCCTTTTTGATCTGCCGGATAACTCTTTTGAAATTCGCGTTGTCCTGTTGTTCCTGGAGAATGTCCAGGCATTGTACAAGAGGGAGGCCCGCGTCGATCATCGTCGCAAACTGCCGAACGAATACGACTTTGTCCTTGTCCTTGACCTTACCGGCTATGGCCGGGAGATAGTCCCCCAGAGCTTTGGGCTTCTGCCGCACGTTCCTTAGGGCTATTCCCTTCCTGGCCACCATTTGGCGCGCCAAAGGAAGATTGTCGGCCTCTATTTCTCCCCTTTGTTTTTTCCCGGCGCGATCCATACCCGCCCAGACATAAACCGCCATTTCGCTCTCCTGCTGTGTCAAAAAATCATTTCGGGAGGGGTGACGATAAAGTGGAATGCAAATTCTGGTCCAAAAAAGAACAGGTGAGTGGGTGAATCGGTGAGTGCGTGAATGGCGGAAAGGGCGACTGAATTGGTCAACGGGTAAATGGGTCAATCGGTCAAAAGCAAACAAGCAAAAAGCAGGTGTTTGCGTGGGTTTTTCCAACTCACCTCGCCTTGTATATTGACCTGCTCTTGTCCGCTTGCTCTAGGCAACGACAATATGCGAAAATTGACATGTGAATGCGAGCAGATATCTTTAAAGTCGTGGTTAAAGGGCAATGACAACGACACAGAGAAAGCTGCCTTTATGCACCCGGAACAAAAGCGCATCTGCAAGTCCATGACTCCCGACCGGAAATTCGCCATAGCGAACGAGCTTTACCGGGCCGCCAGGCGGGCCAGGCAGGCATGGCTGCCTTCATTGCATCCGGACTGGACCGGGGAGCAAATCAGTCGCACGCTCAGGGAAATCTTTCTCCATGCCGGAACTTGACTTCATCACCATCTTCGTGACTCGGCTCAACCGGACAGCTATCAGGGACATGATCGCCGGGCCTGTCGCCTGCCCCGAACCCGATCCGAGTCTGGCTGGGCTTTGAGGTGGGGGGCCGGGCCGGCAAGCGGCAAAGCAAAAGTGGGCATGGGGAAGGGAAAGCGAGCGAAGCCTGGAACGGAGGCTGAGGGGGCGCAAATGCGGAGCCGCCCCCTCGTGCCGGAGTGAAATGCGAAGTTGCGTTCAAGAGAGTATTAAAAGCGTTTAATACCAAGTTGCGCCCATACGGGTAAGAATTGGCGATTGGAACCCCCCTTTTCTAAAGGGGGGCAGGGGGGATTTTGTGAATGGAGGTTTTACCTCTTTGAGCGCAACTTGGTATAAAAACGTGGGGGTTGGGGGGACATGCTGTCCCCCCAACCCCCACACCCCCATCGCCGCTCTCCATGTCCGGACCACCATCCGGCTCACGGTGGCGCTTGCGCGTGTGCGCCTGGCGGAGCCTGGATATTGAGGGGGAATCATTCCCCCGCTCTTTTGCGTTACTACAATCTTGAACGCACCTCCGTATAAGACGGGTAAAGCAACTGGTCGTTCCGATCCATCATCACCGATGCGGATGGGTTCTCCAGGCATAGACCATGTCCAGATTAATACGACAGCTTATACACAAAGTGTTCATAACTTTAACCGGGATTTCTGTAAATCTGAGCCATTTGACTAAAGCCGTTCAATCGCAGGGCAGAGCAAAGTTCATTACAACCAACCGATTCGACGGGGTTGCCAAAAAGAATCTGCAAATCAAACATGCTGACCCCGCCTTCGATTTCGATAAAGTTCTTTACCAGTTCCATAACTTTTTGTTTCAAGATTTCTCTTTGCTCTTTCATTTCAACCTCCTTTTGACCCATTGGGTCCGTTAAGTCATATATCGCGTTTGCGATCGCCCCTTTCAACGAAGAAGCCACCCCGGTGCTGTTACACAGGTCATGCAGCAGGTAGCTCGATATGTTGTAAAAAATGTCCAATCCCCCCGGGTCCGAAGTCTCCAGCGGCCCCGTCACGCCCGGGCGGCGTCCCGGGCTGCACTTGACGGCAGTGTCCACCGCTTCCTTGGTGGCAATGAGGGATTCGACTATGTAGAGCGCTTCCCGCAACAGCGCAGGTTGCAGCCGGTTTCCGATGAATCCGAGGGCTTCGCGGTTCAGTGCAACAGGCTTTTTCCCGATTTTTTCCATCAGTTTCCAGGTGAGATCGACCGTTTCGGGGGCCGTTTGCCGGCCCCGAAACAACCTCAACCAGCGGCATGAGATGGGGGGGATTCCAGAAATGGGCCGCCACGAAGCGCTCCTTTTTTACGCGAGGGGCCCGAAGAGTCTGTCGAAAATGCTTTCGTAGCAGGGCTCATTCCGGCTGTAGAAACCACAGCACAGGACCATGCCGTCCACCCTCTCAAAGAAGGTCGTCTTGTGCCGGTTGATGTTGCGCCCCGGTACCTGCCATTCGTACTCGGTGAAGCCGTATCCGCGTGTCTTTGCGACATCGACTATTTTGCGGATAAAACTTTTCCCGCAGGAATCCCTTAAATCGATTGCGCTCCTGCCTGTAAGCTGTTTCTTTATCGGATGCGCGAGCATGTTTCCTGCCAGGTCGACGGCGAAAAGATAGCACTCATTGTTGACGAATTGCCCGTCAGGCTTGTCGATTTCTCTCAGAGTCGTTTCTTTTCCGGCGGTCCCGTAAAAAGCGATTGCTTCCTGTACCCGCTTCCTCACCCCGATCTGTTCAAGGATTTCCATGTTGTTCTCCTTTTTATCCAAGCTCAACCGTCATCGTTCTGCCGCCCTGGGTCCTCCGCCAGGCTCCTGGCGACCCGGGCAAAGATTTCTAAACCTGCTATAAAGCACGTATCGCGCCAACTCGGATAAATCAGTTAACTAATTGTTATTTCATCCAAAATTGTGGGCAGGTAATGCCAGCAGGTAAACAGGTGTCTCGAAATGGCCCCACCATCACGGATGGGATCGCGATAAGTTATTGGAAATACAGAGGTTCCGGTGTGGGGCTATTTGGCCCTGGAGTGAGGCAAAATTAGTCCGTGGCCCTTCATCTTGCTGTAGAGAGTCTTTCGGTTCAGGCCAAGCACCCTGGCTGTGCGGCTCCTGTTCCATTGGTGAAACGCAAGGCACTTTTCAATTATGCTTTTTTCATATTCGGTGACACTTTCCTGCAAGGGCGTCCACTCATACACGGTCGAGGAAGGGCGCGGTCCCTGCTCTTCGAAAAATCCGATAAAATCAAGCTTCCTGATGGCCAGGTAACGCTGTAAAATGTTTTGTAATTCACGGACGTTGCCTGGGTAATCGTACTTATAGAGGGCTTCGAGAACCGTGCCCGGCAACACCGGAGGATTTTCGTTCTTGGTGATCTCGCGCAAAAAATGATCTACAAGCAGCGGTATGTCCTCGCGGCGCTTTCTCAGCGGGGGAAGATCGATCGGGACGACGTCGACCCGAAAGAAGAAGTCCTCACGAATTTTACCGCTTTTAACCATTTCCCTGAGGTTGCGGTTGGTGGCCGTGATGAGCCGGAAACCCGATACCCTGGGCCTGCTGTCTCCAACAGGAAAGTAAGCGCCCCCGTCGATTGCTCGCAACAGCTTGACCTGCATATCCAGGCGCAATTCTCCGACTTCATCGAGAAAAAGACTCCCTCCGTGGGCGCGGCCCAGGTATCCGGGGGAATCCGAGTTCGCGCCCGTAAAGGCGCCTTTCTTGTGCCCGAAGAATTCACTTTCCAACAAATGTTCGGGTATGGCCCCGCAGTTGACCGGCACAAATTCCTCAGCGCGCCTGCGGCTGAGTTCGTGGATGCCACGGGCTACCAGTTCCTTCCCGGTCCCCGATTCGCCGTAAACAATGACGCTGCTCTCCGAACTCGCCGCCCCCAGCATATCCTCGTAGACCCCCTGCATCACCGCGCTTTTGCCGATGATTTTCCCGAACCGGTAGCGGTCCGTGAATGAGGCGCGAAGCTGCTGGACTTCTCTGTTCAGGTTTTCGGAGCGTTCCTTGAGGTCCTTTTCCCGAAGCCTCGCCTCCGTTACGTCTTCTATGAAACCATCCAGATGAATGACTTTGCCCCCATCGCCCCGGATGGCCCGAATGCTCATCGAGCACGTGATAAGACTGCCGTCCTTGCGGCATAATTCGGTTTCGAACTTTGATATCCCTTCTTTTGTCTGGATTGCCGCAAGGATCTCGGACCTTCGCCTGGGATCGTGGTAGAACTGGTTTTCGATGTGCTTAACCGATTTCTTGAGCTCTGCCGGGGAATCGTAGCCGAGAATTTTGGCAAAAGCCGGATTAACCATCAAAAAACGCCCCCGCAGTGAAGACTGGAAGATACCCAGGGTCGAGTTCTCGAAAATACTCTGGAACTTGTCGGCCCGCTCCCTAAGCTTGCGCAGCCCACTTTGCTGAATTTCCCCGCCGTTTTTCATCTAACCTGCTCGTAAGAATCTGCTAATCTTTGGCCGAAGACCTTATGACCTCCTCAACGGAGGTTATCCCCTGCTTGAGCTTGTTGATACCGCTGCGTCTGAGCGTTGTCATCCCCAGACGGATGGATTCCTTCTTTATTTCGGCAGCGGAGGCTCCCATTAGAACGAGTTCGCGAATCTGATCGTGCATAGGCATGACTTCGTATAAAGCAACGCGGCCCCGGTATCCCGTATCGTTGCAGGCAGAGCATCCCTTCCCGTGATAGCATATAAATGTACCCAGTTCCTCGTCGAGAATCCCCAGGTCAAGCAATGTCTCGGGCGGCACATGTTCGACGACTTTGCATTCGGAGCATATTCGGCGAACGAGTCTCTGGGCGATTACCAGGTTTACGGCTGAAGCCACCAGAAAGGCTTCGACCCCCATGTTGAGCAGCCGGTTTATCGTGCTGGGGGCATCGTTGGTGTGAAGGGTGCTCAGCACCAGGTGGCCCGTGAGGGCCGCTTTGACGGAAATTTCCGCCGTTTCGAAATCCCTTATTTCGCCGACCATGATGATATCCGGGTCCTGGCGGAGAAACGAGCGCAGCGCCGCAGCGAAAGTGAGGCCGATAGCCTCGTGCACCTGAACCTGGTTTATTCCGGCCAGATTGTATTCAATGGGGTCTTCGGCGGTCGAGATATTCTGGCTGATCTTGTTGAGATCCGAAAGCGCGCTGTAAAGAGTCGTGGTCTTGCCGCTTCCAGTGGGGCCGGTAACCAGCACCATTCCAAAGGGCAAGTAGATTGCCTCCCGGAAATTCTTGTACTGAATTTCCTCGAAGCCGAGCTTGGTCATGTCGAGCTGGAGGCCGGCTTTGTCGAGAAGGCGCAGTACGACTTTCTCGCCGAAAAGTGTGGGCAGCACCGAGACCCTGAAATCCATCTCGCGTCCCTTTGCGTTGAGTCGTATGCGCCCGTCCTGGGGGAGCCTTCTTTCGGCGATGTCGAGACGGGCCATTATTTTTATGCGTGAGATAAGGGCGCTTTTGAAATGGATGGGCGGGCGCATCACTTCATAGAGCACGCCGTCTATGCGGAAGCGCACGCGCATGGTCTTCTCATAGGGCTCAAGGTGGATATCGCTCGCTTGTTTTCGGATGGCGTCCATCAAAATGACGTTCACGAGCTTTACCACCGGGGCCTGCTCGGCGGCGGTTTCAAGAGTCGAGAGGTCCATCTCGTCGGTCGCCTGCACAAGATCGACATCGACTTCCTCCTTGAGCAGTCCGAGAACATCATCCAGCGTGTCTTCTGCAGAAAAATAGGTTCCGATGACTTTCTTTATGACGCTGTCCGAGGCGATGTGAACCTGAATATTCTTCCGGGTGAGAAACCGGATGTCGTCTATTACGAACAGGTTGCTCGGGTCGCACATGGCAACGTGAAGGGTATTGCCCATGAGCCCGAACGGGACAGCCTGGTACTTGTGCATTATATCGTGAGGAATCAGGCCGACGACTTCTTTGGGCATGCCGAGCCTGGATAAATTCACCTGAGGACACCGGAACTGCTTGGCTATAAATTCCAGAAGAGTATCTTCATCGATTATGCCATGCTTTATCAGGGCAGCCCCTATGCGTTCTCCGGTAGCGCGCTGCTCGTCCAGAGCGCGGTTGAGCTGGTCGTTGGTTACCATGCCTTCCTGGACCAGTAGTTCCCCGATTTTCTTGGCCACAGTTCACAATCCTTCCGAAGGAGATGTCCGCCTCCCATGTGGAACAAATCTGGAAATAGGTTGGCCCAACTGTAACTAAATCGGCGCATGTAGTTCAATGTTCAACTAAAATCCAACAAAAACAACACAAAAATCTTGACAGCGATTAATTCCCGGTTATTATTCGCAACGTTTTCTCCAGTGGGAGAAAGAAATGATATCAGAAGAGGGGGTGGTTGTCATGGTTTGCTCAACGATGAAGGCGGGAGCCGAATGCGCCTTCATGACGAAAACGGGATGCGGCTACAATGGAGGCACCTGCCATCCGATCGTGGAACAGTGCGACGGATGTCAGCGCACTGTGGAATTTCCCACCGGAAAGTTTTGCAGCAGCTATCCAAATCCTACCATTAAATGGAGAGCCAGCGTCTGCAATTTTGCAACTCATATCAAGGCAGAGATGCAGGATCGGCAGAAAATCAATCCTCTAAAGGCTTCCAAAAGAAACAACAAGAAGGGCTAAGATTCTTCGCCGGTTCGTGTGAGCAGCCTCCAGTAGGCTTACGTCTCGGAGGTTCGCTCTCACCAATGCCCTGGTGTTTCGACCGTGGCTCTGCTAAAAATAAAAATTTCACCCGACTATACAATCATTCTCGTTTTCGTTTGACTTCTCCGGTGCCCATCCGTTATGCAACTATGAGCGAATTTGGCGCCCCTGCGGCCCCTTCTTTAGGCTGGGACCAGGCTTGCCGTCACCCCGGAAAGGAACCCCAACAGTGGAACAGACCTTGATTCTGACCGGATCACATGCTGCCGCAGAGGCGGCCAGGTTGAGCCGCGTTCAGGTTGTTGCCGCCTATCCCATCACGCCCCAGTCTAAGATACCCGAGATCCTGTCCGGCTATGTGGAACGAGGGGATTTGAAGGCAGAATTCGTGCGCGTCGAGAGCGAACACTCGGCAATGGGCGTGTGCATTGCCGCATCCATCGTGGGGGCGAGGGCTTTTACTGCAACCTCCGCCAACGGCCTTGCCTACATGCATGAGCAACTGCACTGGGCAGCCGGAGCGCGGCTTCCAATAGTGATGCCTGTTGCCAACCGGGGAATGGGAGCGCCCTGGACGATCCTCAACGATTCCCAGGACAGCATCTCGCAACGCGACACCGGCTGGATGCAATTCTATTGCATGAACAACCAGGAAGTCCTCGATCTCACTATTGTCGCGTTCAAGGCCGCAGAACAGCTTCTGATTCCGTGTATGGTCTGTTTCGACGGGTTTTGGCTTTCGCACACCTTTATGCCGGTAATCATACCCGACCCGCAAAAAGTGGATCGGTTTCTTCCGCCCTATATTCCTTTTCACACGCTCGATCCGGAAAACCCGACCAACATCAATCCAGTGGTTATGAGCGACCCTCTTCCCGACCCGGATGGCGTGCTTTCGCCCAGCTACATGGGCTTTCGGTTCCGGCTCCAGCAGTGTCTGGAAGAAGCCCTCCCGGTAATCAGGGAAGCCGGCCGGGAGTTCGGCGAGCTTTTTGGCCGCTCCTACGACGACCCGCTCTACCGCTACCGGGCTGACGACGCCGATTTTCTCTTCATCACCATGGGAGCGCTTGCCAGCGAGGCGAGCGAAGTAGCCGATTGCCTGAGGCAAGAGGGCATCAAAGCGGGCGTCCTGGGGGTTCGCGTGTACCGGCCTTTCCCTGCAAGTGAACTGGTCGAAGCGGTCCGGGGCAGGCGTTCTGCAGCGGTCATCGAGAAAGCCATCAGCTACGGATACGAAGGCGCGCTAATGACCGAATTGAAGGCCTCCTTCTACAGGCAAAACGGGGGCAATCCCATGCTCTCCAACTTTATCGTGGGCCTTGGCGGTAAAGATGTCGCAGCCGCCGACCTGCTTGAGGCGGCCCGCGAAAGCATTGCAGCGGCGAAAAGCGGTAAGCTGCCCGATAAACCGCGATGGATCGGCTACGGCGTCTAAAATATCAAAAACAGAAAGATATCGGCCATGTCTACGCAAACAGCCATTCTCGACTACCCTGAAAAAGAATACATCCTTCCGGGCAACCGGCTCTGCGCCGGATGCGGGGTTACCATCGCATACCGGTTTATTTTGAAGGCGCTCGGGCAGAAAACGATCATTTGCATACCCGCCTGCTGCATAACCATCCTGCACGGTATCTACCCCAAGACGCCCATCCTGGCGACCACCGTAAACAATACGTTCGCCAGCACCGCGTCGACGGCCTCCGGATTGGCGGCCGGCCTCAAGGCCACAGGGCGTGAGGGCTGGACGGTCATGGCAATGGCCGGAGACGGTGCGACTTTCGATATGGGGATTCAGGCGCTGAGCGGCGCTGCCGAGCGCGGCGATAACTTTATCTATGTCTGCTATGACAACGAAGCCTATATGAACACGGGTGTTCAGCGCTCGAGCGCAACCCCGGCGGGGGCCTTGACCACTACGACGCCGGTAGTTCCCAAACAACAGCCCAAAAAAGACTTCATGCAGATAATGGATGCGCACGGCATTCCTTACCTCGCCACGGCTTCGTGCTCCTATCCGGGTGACGTTTACAAAAAGTTCCTGAAGGCAAGAGACATTGAGGGAACGAGATTTTTCCACCTGGCGGCGCCCTGTCCGACCGGATGGTGGTATCCTGCCAAAGATACGGTCAAGATAGGCCGCATGATGGTCGAATCCTGCATCCTCCCGCTCTATGAGATCGAACACGGGCGTCTCAAGCTCACCGCCAGGAGCCTGAGCATCGCCAAAAGCGGCAGAAAGAAACCGGTCGACGAGTATATAGCTCTCCAGGGCCGCTTCAAATTGATCACCCCTGAACAGGCCGCCGAGTTCCAACGAAGAGTGGACGACAAATGGCAGACCCTGCTGCAAAGGGCAGGGTTTTAGCGCCCTAAATGGTGCTTGGTCTCGTTGCCGCCCTTCGCCCCCTTTTTGTTTTGTTCCCGCCTTGACTGGCGCTTTCTTCACTTCGCCATGGCCATTCCGGAATGTAAGCGCCAAAGCGGTCAGGCCATCATTCGTCGGGTTTCATGACCGCAAAGCATCAGATGGGACCGATCGTTATCGGCATACGAATGATGTCGGAATTCATCGGGACGGGGTCGACCCTCGGCACAGCGCAGACGGCCTATGATAAAGGCATATCGGCCGCATGGAACCTGATCACGCTCCGCCTGGGCTGTCCTGCTTTACGCATATCTGCTTGCGCCCGGGTTCAACAAACTTGGGGATTATACCATTTCCGGGGCCAGGAGTGCTGTTGCTGCTTTGATCTGCAGCGTGGTTGCAACGACCATTTTCTTCATCCTGGACAATCCATGGGGAATCGACAACATCTATGTCGCTGCATTCGTTCCCGTTCTGGGGATGCTGGCTTATCGCCTTTTGGGGTGATATCGATCGTTTTCTGAAAATAGGGCACATTCTCGGTCGTGAGAATTAACAGGAATTTTTCTTCCCGGCCGATGGTGTCCAGGACCATGCTCCTTATCGTGCTTCCAAGGTAGCGCTGACCTCCGGCACAACAGTGCCCTTCGATGTCTCCACGGGCCGGACAACGCGTGCGCCCAGTTCCGTTAATAACAGATCAGCATCTGTAAAACTTTTGCATGGCATCCGAGTAAAGTCCGTTTTCGCCGTAAATGTAAAAAGGCTGCTCGACCTTGAGCTCTTCCCCCCCGCCTTTGCGGCATTCAAGGTGAACAAGCCGGCTCGGACCGCTCGGATACGAGTAGATGACAGTCAGCCGTTTCGGGCTGAAGCCGTGATCGAGAGCAGAACGAAGCAGGTTTGGAAGCCGGCTCGAGGGATAGACAAGCGCAACCCGCCCCCCCGCCCTGAGCAGATACCTCGCGGCCACGAAGACGTCGGCTGCGGTTGCTGTGAGTTCGTGGCGAGCAACGGCCTTTTGCCTGTCAGGGTTTATGCGGCCGGTGCCGGGCTTTCTGTACGGGGGATTGCTTAGCGCCACATCGAAGCACCCGGCCTCCAACCCGGATGAAACCTCGCGAAAATCCATCCGGCGAATCTCTACGCGGTCGCCAAATCTATTTTCATTGACGTTTCTTACGGCAAGCTCGGCAAGCTCCGGCTGGATCTCCACCCCCACGATCTTACGTTCCGTCTTTGCCCGATAAGCCAGCACGAGCGGTATCACGCCGCAGCCGGTGCCGAGTTCGATCACGCGGTCCTCTTTTTTAATACGGGTAAGGCTGGCCAGCAGGATCGCATCGAGAGAAAAACGATATCCATTTTGCTCCTGGCAAACGATGAGCCTTCCGTCAAAAAGGGCGTCACAGGTTTGAGGCCGTTTCTCTTTCAGATGATTTCCTCGCCGGGTAAAAGAGGGTTCATCACCAGCCCGGATATTACCTTCGGGTAAAAATAGGTGGACTTATGAGGCATTATGAGACCTGCGCTTGCAACTTCACGGACCTGTTCGATTCGCGTGTGATTTATGAAAAAGCCCGCGTCGAATCTCGAGGATTTTACCGCCTCCAGAGCTTCGGCAAAATCATGCATGAAGCTGATGTTGCGCTCATCTGCGAGGAACTGTTCCGAAAGCCCGAGAAGGTCCCGGAGCACTATCTGGTCAAGCACCACCACATCGAGCGTTCTCAGCGGCACGGGTGTCCCCTTCTGCGCGAGCAAAGATGAAACCACGTCTCTTTTCGCCGTGAGCACATAGATGCACGCCGTCTCTTTGCAGTAGAAACCGATGGTCGTGTCCTTCCTCAAGCCGCCGGCCCTGATTGCCTCTTTCCACCTCAGTTCGCCGCCGTTTTCAGACTCGAAGCGCTCAACATGAAACAGACTTTTCGCGCCTTCGACGAGCCGCTCGCAGTCCCACTCGCCAAGATTTCTCAAAAGCCGGTGAGTGGGCAGAATAGTGAGGCCGTTTTCGGTCATATCCGTAAGGTACACCATAATGAACTCGTAGGAGGCATTAGGCTTCCCGCTGCCGTAACGCTCACGGAGCACGTTTCTGTAGTTCAGCGCGGTTTCGTAGCGATGGTGGCCGTCGGCAATAAAAATGGGCTTGTCCGGCATGAGCTTCCTGACCCGGTTCAGAATTGGCTGGTCCGCTACAGGCCAAACCCTGTGAGTCATACCGGCGAAATCCGTAAACGAGACCACCGGATCGCCCCGTCTCCCGGAGGCAAGAGCGGAGTGGATCTCTGCGTTTGAATCCGGATAAAGCGCGAACACCGGACTCAAGTTTGCGTTGCAGGCGAGCATGAGGGCCAGGCGCTCGTCTTTTATGGCCTGGAAAGTTTTCTCATGGGGACGGATCCTGCCGGAGGAAAAATCCTCAAGCCGCAGGGCGCAGATGAATCCTCTGCGGGTCTTGACCCGTTCGGACCCTGTCTTGTAGTCCAGTTCGTAGCAGTAAATGGACGGCGCCGGGTTGCGGACGAGGATTCCCTCATGCTTCCACTGCCTCATCCATGCCGCCGCCCTGGTGTGGGGATTATCCTCGCTCGAGTCTTCAGGCGCCTGCAATCCCAGTTCCAGCCGGATGAAATTATATGGACTTCTTTCGTGAAAAGCCTGCTGCTCTTCGGGGGATATAACGTCGTAAGGAGGAATAACCACTTGAGCAAGATCGGGTATCTTTTCCGGGTTGTAGCGCAATCCCCTGAACGGAGCGATTTCAGCCATGAGCCTTGAAGGTCCTTTCTGCCGGTATGCTTCGGAGTAACGGGTGTTTGAACTGAGGACATTTTTGCTAACACAGGTTGGGTCGTTTTACAAACGGAAATCGGGTATCGGAGAACCCAGGGGGAGGCCGATGGTGGAGCCCGGAGCAAAGATGACGCAATGAGTGTGAGTCTTGACCGCTTGCCTGCTGCATTCAACTATTATAACTCCTGTCGTTGAGAAATGATGGGTTCGAGCCGCCGATTCTGATTTCTTTCCGCTTGGGAAAATGGCGGCCCCTGAGTTCATGGCCCCCCAGCATTGAATGCCTGTGGCCGTGCTCCCCGATCATCGCCTCCGGGATATTTTTTGCTTGATAGCAACACCGGCTTAATCTATTCAAATTCTTGACAATTAACAAAGCAGACAAAGGGAAGCGGTTAGTTTGATCAAGGACGGCGATCAGATCACTCTCGGCGGGTTCACCACAAACCGCAATCCCATGGCTTTGTGCCGCGAGATAATCCGTCAGCAGAAAAAGGATATCTACCTTGTAGTACACTCCCATGGCCAGGGCATGGATCTCATGATTGGCGCAGGATGCGTGAGCCGCATCCGCACGGGACCGCTCACCTGCCGAATGTGATCAGAGTGCGAATGCAATACGGGGTAAAAGCATTCGATCAGCCACCCGGATTGTGTTGCTTAAAAGCGATAAACCACTCTTTCAAAGCCGGGCGCCCGGCTGGCCTCCCAGAGTCCTTAGGTGAAAATCCGTATCTTTTCCAGATTCTTGCGCGTCCCTTCCGAGTACCAGATATCCGCAAATTCCAGGATTGAGGCTTGCCGGCGTCTGTTCATTTCTTCTGCAACAGGCCCCCTCAGCCTCATTTTTATGCTCCTGAATGCCTTGCTTTCCTTTGCGGCAAAATCACGCGCGACCAGCAGGGCTTCCCTGCCGATATTCTCATAATCCGTCACCGCACTGACGAGTCCAAGACCCAGCGCCTCTTCCGCCGTAAACACAGACCCCCGTGTAAACCAGCCTTTCGGCTTTGGCTCCGCCGACGCAGTGCTTCAGCATGGCTATAGCGCCGGCGGTTAGAGTGGACCCCAGGTTGATTTCGGTCAGTCCGATCCTGGCCCTGCCTCTGACCATCATTCTGTAATCACAGGATATGGCGAGCACGCATCCGCCGCCCGTCGCGTGTCCGTTCAGAGCGGCTACAATCGGCTTTGGATAGGTAAAAAGATAGGCGTAGAGATCGGTGACTTTGGTCAGGTGCCTGATAAAGGCATCTTTAAAGTAGCTCATAAACTCCGGGATATCGAACCCGAAGCAGAAAAACTTGCCCTCTCCGGTCAAGATCGCAGCCCTCACAGCTTGATCTGATTCGAGGTCCTTGAACCGGGCATGGATTTCCTCTATCAGCGGCTCATTGAGTGCATTGACCTTCCCTCGGGCCAGAGCCACAGTTGCAATCCCATCTTCAATGTGAAGTTTAACAAGACCCATTGGAACCTCTCATCTTGTTGCGGTCGGCATCCAGGCTGAGCTCCTGCAATATTGAGACTAAGATCGGGGCTGACGACCTCTGCCTACCAAAACGGTCCGCCGTCTTCGAACAGGCCCCTTTTGGCGGAATCGGCAAGAATGATCCCGGAAAAGTCGGCCGTAATTCGAGGCGAGCCGAAATATTCGATAATTCGGCAGGCCAGGTCCATCCATCGGGAGGAAGAATCGATGACGGCCCGGTCACTGCTCGCAACAACGCACCTGTCGTAGGGAAATTCACGCTCAGGGACCGGGACGGCCTTCGCTCCCCCTGAAATCCCCGCTTTTGCAAGTCTGTCGCGATAGATGGCCGCCAGCTCACCGCTCCGGCTCATTGGTTCGTCGAACAGGAAAAGGATCTCTACAGGCGGAAATTTCTCGAAAAACCTGAACACCATCTCCATGGCCATATTGCTCGTCTCGGTCATGCGATACCGGGAGGACAGGCCGGCAAGGTCCCGCAGCGCGCTGTCGTTTGCCTTGAGCAGCGGCCTGCCTTCTATGCAGCTCTCGACGGTAATCTGCACGTTATGGCCGTCGACGACCATCAGTTGCCGCTGCCAGCCTGAGCCCATTTCGCGTTTCCTGCGCCTGGCGAGGGCTTCCTGCTGGCTGAACAGCCCTCTGCTGAGCAGCATGCGTTCCAGTGCATCGAGATCGTACCGGTTTCCCGCAAGGTCGAGGGCGGCCGCTCTCGGGTAGCATTTGTTCAAAAGGAAAAAGAAATCGGCTGCCGCCTGGTGCAGGAGCCATTTTCGTTTTGAACTGAGAGTTGACGATGAATCATCCATCTGAGGCAGATTTTTTAACAATTACTCCTTCGAACGCAATCTGGTATCGGCTTCGGAACGCAACTCCCGCCGCAGCACCTTGCCCACGATGGTCTTGGGCAGCGAATCCCTTAACTCGACCTCTTTCGGGACTTTGTAGGCCGCAAGCTTTTCTCTGCACCAGTCGAGGATTTCCTGCCGGCTGAGGGTTTCATTGCGTTTTGGAACGACGAAAACTTTCATCACCTCCCCCTTTTTCGGATGGGGGATCCCGATCACGGCCGCGTCCTGCACTTTCGGGTGCTCGTATAGGACTTCCTCTATCTCGCGCGGGTAGATATTGTAGCCCCCCGATATCACCATGTCTTTCTTGCGGTCCACGATGAACACATACCCGGAGCTATCCATCGTAGCAAGATCGCCTGTGCGGAGCCATCCGTCCCGGAGGGCTTCCCGGGTTTCCTCTTCCTTTTTCCAGTAGCCCTTCATTACCTGCGGTCCGCGAACGATCAGTTCGCCCACCTGCCCCGCCGGCATCTCCATGGTTCCGGTTTCCGGATCGACTATGCGGCAATCGGTGTCGGGCAGCGCGATCCCGATCGAGCCGGGCTTTCGCGTCCCATCGATGGGATTTGCGTGAGTAACGGGGCTGGCTTCCGAGAGGCCGTATCCCTCGACGATTTTACTGCCCGTTTTCTGTTCGAATCCGCGCAAAACCTCGACAGGCATCGGGGCGGCCCCGGTCACGCAGAACCGGATCGAAGTTAGGTCGAAAGAATCGACTTTCGGATGAGCCATCAGCGCGATGAAGATGGCCGGGACTGCCGGAAAGATCGTCGGCCTCTTCTTTCTTATTGTCCTTATGACTTCATCGGCGTCGAAGCGCGGCATTACGATGATGGCGCAGCCGGTGTAGATGGCGAGGTTGAGGGCCACGGTCATGCCGAACACGTGAAAAAAAGGCAGAACCGACAAAATACGCTCCTTGCCGAAGTTTAGATCGGGAAACCACGACGCGATCTGCACGACGTTCGACAAAATGTTTCTATGAGTGAGCATCGCGCCCTTGGGGATTCCCGTTGTCCCGCCGGTGTACTGTAGCAGGGCCGGGTTGTCCGGTTGCGCTGAACAGGGAATAGAGTCGGGCCGGTTTTCATCGATCATCTTTTTGAAGCTGAAAAGATGGGTTCCATCGTAGGGGACGGCGGTAAACAGCTTCTTGAAGTGCGCCTTCACGGGATAAAGATACCGAAGATGGAAGGGCAGGTAGTCCTTTACGCTCGTTACTATGGTTGCCCGGATTCCCGTTTTGGGCAGAACCTTTTCGGCTTTCGGATAGAGATGGTCGAGAATAATCAGTATCTCCGCATCGGAGTCCGTCCACTGATGGATGATCTCGCGTTCCACGTAGAGCGGATTTGTCATGATCACTATCGCTCCCAGCCACAGAGCGGCGTAATAGGCTATCACACACTGGGGAGTGTTCGGGAGCATTATGGCTACTTTAGTTCCCTCCCCCACGCCAACCTGCTTGAGACCGTTTGCCATCCGGAGCACATGGTCCCATAATTGGCGGTAGGTGAGCTTTGCGCCAAAGAAATCTGTCGCTGTGCCCTCGGAAACCAGCCTGGCGTTTTGCTCCAGGATCAGGGGCAGGCACGTTTCCGGATACTCCAGTGAGAAGGGGACCCTCGGGTCAAAACTTTTGTGCCAGATTCGCTCCATTTGGTTTCCCGGCCGACTGTGACATTGCGTTTATGTTCGTGGACAATTTAAACATGACTCCAGGCGGGGACACAATGAAAAAGGGGGGACTGACCCCCCTTGAATGCAAAGTAATTTCCAATAAAAGGCGCGATTTAATGGCGAAGAGCTTGCTGCGGTCTCACCCCCTCTCATTGTCTCGGGATGTCCCGGCGGTACATGAGCTGCCGCGGAGCCGGTTTTTCGCTTCCTGCTCCCCGCTGCGGCTTATTCCTTATGATGGAGTACCTGGCCCAGTGTTGACATTGCAGAGGAGCACTCGATCAAAACGCGCATCATAAGTACTAAGGCAATGGCGTTGAGCACTCCACAGGCGACCCATGCCTGAGCGCCGGCAGCCGCGGCCCCCAGGGCGGCGAAAAACAGGGTCATGAATATTCCTGCGGGAGTACAGCGGGGCCATCCCTTTACGCGGATGAACTGATTTCCGCCGCCGTGCTCTTCCACCGCCATAAGCACGCGAACCGAACCGAGCAAACCTCCGCGCAGTTCGAGGTCCCAGCCGTCAAAGTCGCCGCCTCGCACTATGGCTGTCCGCAGGGCTCTTACCCCTTCCTCCACCGATTCCAGCCAGGCAATCGGCGAGCGCCACTGTTGGCTCCAGATCGTGAAAGTCCTGGGCCACGGCAGAGGAAGCGCTATGCCGGAAGCCACGCCGCATTTGCGCCAGGGGGTCAAACCTAGTTTGATCCTGCCTATCAGCCGCGCCACGGGTTGCATCAGGTGCAGAAAAGCGGTAAGTGCCATGAGCCTGCGCCGCTGTGCCGCCGGGAAGTCGACAAAAGGCAGCCGGGAGGCGCACGATAGCGCATGCGCTGCCGGTAGGAGGACGGCAAAAAGGAAAAGAGGAAGCGCCAACAGAAGGGGACTCCACTCCAGTCCGAGCAGCGAAAAGAAGCCGAAAACCGCCGCTATCACAATCCATTCGGGCATGAGAGGCAGAGACCACAGAAGGCTGGGGGCGGGCTGGTAGATCGATTGGAACAGGGCGCTGCCCCATGTGCCCTGGTAGATTCTGCCCCGGAAGGATCCCAGAAGCTGGTCAAAGCCTTTGAAATAAAGTTTTCCGGCCCAGGGGATATGACCGGCGGCATTGTATTTCTCAGGCCATTTGCGCTCCAGGTAACCTTCCGCCTTCCCGTAGTTCAACTGCTGCTTCCAGTAGCTTTTTATGGAATTGCGCCGATGGTGCCACACCATCGCCGCCGGATTGAAACCAAGTGTCCATCCGCGCTTGAGAATCCGCCAGCAAAGATCGACGTCGTCCCCGGCGATTCGGAACTGAGCGTCGAAACCGCCGATCGCCTCCAAAGCGGCTTTTCGGAAAGCCATGTTGCACCCGGGAATGTGTTCGGCTTCCCGGTCGGTCAGAAGAACGTGAACCGGTCCCCCCGGGGAGTTTGCAACGCACTCGGCTACAGAACCGTCATAGGCGGGCGGGATATTCGGACCCCCAACCCCGACGTGATCCGTAGAAAGAAAAGTCGCCGCAAGATAAGTAAGCCACTGCGGGTCGGGAACAGCATCGTCATCGATATAGGCGACAATCTCACCCTTTGCGCCGCGCATTCCAACATTGCGGGCGTTGCTGAGACCGCCGTTCGGAATGCAAATAACCCTGAAGCCGTACTCTTTGGCTATTATCTCCGTACCGTCGGTGGAACCGTCGTTGACGATGATTACCTCGAAGTTGGGATAATCGACCCTTCTGAGGCCCTCGAGACAGTCGCGGATGGTCCGCCTCCCGTTATATGTGCACACTACAACCGAAATGCTCGGCCAGTTTAGATCCGCAGGGAAGGGGACTTGCGCGAATGCCTTGCTGACTCTGGCCAGCGAAGCCTTGGGATTGCGATTTCGGTCGGTCAGGCCGAACCCCCAATCTTCGATATCGAAGCCACCCCTGTGCCATTCATCGGTCCAGGAAAAGACGAAAATACCCGAACACCCGGTCGCAAAAGTGGACCTGATCTGCCACTCCAACGTCGAAGCCTGAGCGTCCTGACCGTTTCGCATGCTGTCCAGGCCGACTTCGGCCATAACCAGCGGCTTTTCGCCCGCCAGGTTCTGGAGCCGCGCCAGGTAAGCTTCCAACTTTTCCCTGGTCTCCAGATAGACATTGAAGGAAACGAAATCGATGAAGGGAAGCTCCAGGTACTCGGTCGTGGGAAAGTTCACATAAGTGACCAGGGCGTCGGGGTCAACCTCTTTTACCGCTTTGTACAGCCGCTCCAGGAAAGATTCAATGCGCCGCCGCCCGTGCCAGCGCACAATCGATGAGGGAATTTCGTTGCCTATCGAAAAGCAGAGCACGGCGGCATGCCCGGCGCAGGCCCTTACACCTTCGTGCACACGCCGCTCGATATCTTTTGCCAGTTTCTTATTGTCCAGGAAAGTAACGTGTTCCTCCCATGGCAGCCCTATCATGACGCGCAGGTCGTGCTTCAGTGCTATATCAAGAAGCCACCTGGGCGGCACGGTGTAGGTCCGGACCGCGTTTATGCCGTTTGCAGCCATTTGCGCAAAATCGCGGTCAACTGTGGCCGGATCGTGATATTCGCAGCCATGCTCGTCAGGCCTGAAAGGACCGTAGGTTACCCCGCGGATGTAGAATTTCTCGTCGCCGACGTGGATGAACTTCCCTTTTACGGTTGTGCGCACGCCTTCCCGCACCGCAATATGCTTGGCAGGATTGAGGTAGAACTCGGCGATTCCGGTTGTCTTCTGTCTTTCGAAAACCGGCCGCAGCACGGGTTTTTCTCCCCGCAGAACGTGGTAGGGCCGAGACCCCGCTGCGCCCCCGGCGCCTTGCCAGCGATGACTCTCCAGTTTGGGGTTGGGCCTCAAAAATTTGCTGCCTCGCTCCGGCGCCTGGGGGGCCGAATCCGCAACCGCCCTGAAGTCTGGCTGGATTTCGGCATCCTCGGCTGATACATCGGATACAGCGTTGCTTAGCCTGCTTGTCATGTTTTCATACTCCCACGTGCAATGTTCGGCTCGGAATTGAGCGAGCGCATGGTTTGCTTGGCAATAAACGTACCATTACTCAAGATGTTGATATCGCCTTAGAATCTGCTCGGTACGCAAAGCCTCGATCTTGGAGGTTACGATTTTTGCGCACATCGGTTACGATTTGTGCCCGGTCAGCCCTGCCGGACAATTTTTGTAACCGGTTTTGCGGCTGGCTTCCGGCAACTGTTTTTTGCTTTTGACACGGAGACTTGTTAAAAAAGCCGGCGATAAGTATATTTTGTTCCGATTGCTTAAAAAGCCCCTCTTCAAAATGATCCGGCATGGAGATTGATGAGATCTGCTCTTCTCGAAGTAAAAGACTTGAAAACATATTTCCTGACCGAGGCGGGGATCGCGCAGGCGGTGGATTCGGTCAGCTTTAAGATGTCCGAAAGACAGGTGCTGGGGATTGTCGGCGAGTCAGGGTGCGGCAAGAGCGTGTGCGCCCTTTCCATACTGCGCCTTGTTCCACCCCCGGGGATAACCGTAGGCGGGCAGATCTGGTTCCGGGGGGAAAATCTTCTTTCGATCCCGGAAAATGAAATGCGATCGATCCGGGGCAACGAAATCTCGATGATTTTCCAGGAGCCTATGACTTCGCTCAACCCTGTTTTCCGGATCGAAGACCAGATCGCTGAAGTCCTGTTGCGCCACAAGCGTATTTCGAAACAAGAGGCCCGCCTTCAGGTAATCGGACTCCTGGGCCGGGTGGGTATCCCATCGGCCGAAATCAGAATGAGGGACTATCCTCATCAAATGAGCGGCGGCATGCGACAGCGCGTCGTGATAGCAATGGCCATAGCCTGCAATCCTCGCCTTATTATCGCGGACGAACCCACGACTGCTGTGGATGTAACCATCCAGGCGCAGATACTTGCGCTTCTCGATGATCTGCGCGAAACACACGGCATGGCGATTTTACTCATTACCCATGACCTTGGCGTAATAGCGGAGATGGCCGAGGAGGTCCTTGTGATGTACACCGGCCGGGCCGTCGAGCACGCCGGTGTACAAGAGCTTTTTGAAAATCCGCTCCACCCCTACACCCAGGGACTTATGCGCTCGATACCCGGCCGCGTGATCGGCGAGGACAGGGGCAGGCTCCAACCGATCCCGGGAGTCGTTCCCAGTCTGGTTGCCCTGCCGCCGGGCTGTAAATTCAACACCAGGTGCCCGTGGTCTTTTGACCGTTGCTTTCGTGAGGAACCTGAACTGGTCGCGCCCGCCGGAGGCCATCCGGTGCGCTGCTGGCTCTATTAGGAGGGTTGTGCTTGCTTCAAGGATCGGAACTCGTAAGAATTAGCGCCGTCAAGAAATACTATCCCATAACCGAAGGTCTTTTTCGCCGCGTAATAGGCACTGTCAAGGCTGTGGACGGAGTCGACCTCGATATCGGCCGCGGCGAAACCCTGGGCCTGGTGGGAGAGAGCGGGTGCGGAAAATCCACCCTTGGCAGGGTGATTCTCGGTCTTGAACCTCCTACCGAAGGCCGGGTCCTGTTTGACGGAGAGGACCTCTCTTCGGTGAGCTCCGAAAAGCTGCATCAGTTCAGAAGGCGCATGCAGATCATATTCCAGGACCCTTACTCTTCGCTCAATCCGAGGCAAACCGTGGGGCGCATTATCGGGGAAGGTCTGGTTATCCATAAAATAGGGACCCCTGCCGAGCAAAAAAAAGTGGTGCGCCAAATCATGGACGTCGTTGGCCTTCGACCCGAGCATATCAACCGCTACCCGCATGAGTTCAGCGGCGGACAGCGCCAGAGGATTGGAATAGCCAGGGCCCTGGCCCTCCACCCCGAACTGGTTATCTGCGACGAGCCGCTTTCGGCGCTCGATGTCTCCATACAGGCACAGGTGATCAACCTCCTCAAGGATTTGCAGCAGGAGTTCAACCTGACCTACCTCTTTATCTCGCATGATCTCTCGGTCGTGCGCTACATCAGCGACCGGGTTGCGGTCATGTACCTCGGGCAAATCGTCGAACTCGCAGATGCCGTGGAACTGTTCGGCAACCCCGGCCATCCCTACACGCGGGCGCTGCTCGAATCGGTCCCGCTGCTGGACCCCAACCGCCCAAAGAAACACCGGAGGCCGGTAAGCGAATCCTCCGCACACCTGCTTCCCGAGTTCTGTATGTTTCAGCCGCGCTGCCCTCGGGCCGAACCGGATTGCGAAATGATTCCGCCCAAACTCCAGGAGATATCCCCCGGCCACTGGGTCAAATGCCTGGCTTGCGATCAGGTTGCCGCCCCTCTGTCTCATTAACCCAAACCGGGCTGGTTTTCCTCTGAAGAGGCAATCGGCCCTCCGACTGGAGAATGAATGAGCCTTGAGATAATCGACGCTCACGCCCATTGCGGCCGTTTTGATGCCTTCCCGCCGCAGGACCTTCGCGACTATGTCTCCTGCATCGGAGGCAGCGGTATAGGAGGAGCCGTGATGTTCTCTCCGGTAATGGAAATCTACAACAGGTATGATCCGCATTTCAGCGATACCGCGCAATGGAAGCGCCGCAGAGCCGAATCGAACGAGTATCTTCTTTCACTCGGGACATCGAAGTTCGAAGTATATCCATTTTTCTTCATCTGGAATGACTTCGCCGTGGAGCAGTTGAGCAGCGCCCACAAGGGAATCAAATGGCACAGGCATCCCGAAGAGCCGGTCTATTATTATGACGATCCGAAGTGTGCGGCGGCAATCGAAGAAATCCGAAGGCGAAACATGCCCGTCTGCCTTGAAGA
The DNA here is from genome assembly GCA_963805125.1 of uncultured delta proteobacterium. Lineage (GTDB taxonomy): Bacteria > Desulfobacterota > Syntrophobacteria > Syntrophobacterales > Syntrophobacteraceae > SbD1. Next base: position 69,071 of record CAWDTD010000013.1, read on the forward strand.
AGAATTTCGAAATACACTCTGTTTCATTGAAAAACTGGCCCCCGGGATAAAAGTGATCATCCCTCACTGCGGTATGCTCAACGGCGGATATGATCTTTTCCGCCGCGAGGGCATATGGGAAATGCCCAACATTTACCTGGATACCGCCCTTGCCCCGGTTGGCGACATCGGCGACTATGTCTCGCGTTATGGGTGTGAAAGGCTCATGTTCGGATCCGATTTCCCTTTCGGAGATCCCGCCTTGGAGCTGCACAAAATCCTGCGCCTCAACCTCACCGCCCAACAGCAAGAGGCGGTTATCGGCGGCAATGTCGCAAGACTTCTCCAGGCAAGCAATCGCCTATAGTATCGACCCGGCCGCTCAACCGGTTTCCATCCCCTAAGCTTGATTGCATCGTATTTTTAATAGGATGTCCATTAGCACGCAGTGTCGGGACAATAACGGTGCAATTTTTTTATCATACTTCAAATAAATGTTTCTAAAATTTCAGTCATAGTGCACAATAACGAGGCCAATTATTTGAAGCTAAACCGTGCATTGTGCTGAATATAAGATTGACAAAAGACGCATAATGGTTTTCCTTCGCAAGATAGTGCTGGGAAAAGAATCACTCGTTTGATCGTCACCCTCAAGAGTCTGTAGCGCGGGTGGGCTTTGAAATGGCGGAAAAATTCGACGTGATAGTGATAGGGGCGGGACATGCCGGCTGTGAGGCGGCGCTTGCCGCCGCGCGTCTGGGCTGCAAGACTCTGATTATGTCCATTTATTTGGATACGGTCGCCCACATGCCCTGTTCGCCGTCAATAGGCGGAATAGGCAAAGGCCACCTGGTGAGGGAAATCGATGCGCTCGGGGGCGAGATGGCCAGGATTTCCGACCAGACCGCGATACAGTTCCGCTTGCTCAACACAAAAAAGGGGCCCGCCGTTCGCGGCACTCGGACTCAAAACGATAAAGTTCGCTATCGAACTGCCATGAAGCACAGAATTGAGCTTCAGCCAAATCTCGAATTAAAGCAGTCCCTGATTGAGTCCCTGCTTGTCGAGGACGGAAAGATATCGGGAGTGATTGACCAGTTCGGGGTATTCTATCAATCCGCTGCGGTTGTTGTTGCAACGGGGACCTTTCTGCACGGCCTCATCCATATTGGGAACAGCCGGATTCCTTCGGGCAGAGCGGGCGAGTTCCCGTCCATCGCGCTGGCTGACCAGTTGCAGGATCTCGGGTTCGTTTTCGGCAGGATGAAAACCGGGACTCCGGCCCGAATTCTCCGCCGAAGCATCGATTTCAGCTCTTTTCGCGAACAGCACGGCGATCCCGAACCGAGGCCCTTTTCACTGCACACCGAAAATCTTGCTCTGCCCCAGGTCCCATGCTACCTCGGGCGCACTGCCGAACGTACCCACGATCTGATTCGCCGCCATATTGATCTTTCTCCATTATACAACGGCGCCATCCGGGGTGTTTCGGCGCGCTACTGCCCATCGCTGGAAGACAAGGTGATGAAGTTTCCGCATAAGGATTTTCATCAGATCATTCTCGAGCCCGAGGGTTTGGATACCGAGGAGATCTATGCCAGCGGCACGGGCAATTCACTTCCGGTGGAAATTCAACTCAATTTGATTCATTCGATCCCCGGGCTCGAATGCGCTGAGATAATGCGGCCCGCCTATGCAATCGAATATGATTTCATTCAGCCTACACAACTTTATCCCACGCTTGAGACAAAGCTGGTGGAAGGTCTTTACCTGGCCGGTCAGATAAACGGGACCTCCGGCTACGAAGAGGCCGCTGCTCAGGGCATGTGGGCCGGGCTGAATTCCGCCCTTAAACTCCAGAAAAGGCCGCCCTTTGTCCTGGACCGCTCGGAAGCCTATATTGCCGTGATGATCGATGATCTGGTCACAAAAGGGACCAACGAGCCGTACAGAATTTTCACCTCCCGGTCCGAATACCGCCTTCTGCTGCGGGAGGACAATGCCGACTTGCGGCTTCTGGGGAAGGGATACGAGCTTGGACTTCATGATTACCCGGCCTACAGGGAGCTTCTGGATCGGCGTGAGGCGGTGAGCGCCGAACTGGAAAGACTTCGCAGGACATTTGTGCGGCCCTCTTCCCGGGTGAGCGAAATGCTTGTCAGCAGAGGCTCGAATGCGCTCGATGAGCCGATCTCACTGGAAAAGCTGCTTAAGAGGCCCGAGCTTACTTATTCTGATTTGCAGGCCCTCTGCGGCACAGAGTCGGGGCTTTCCCAAAAGACCAGGGAACAGGTGGAAATCGAGTGCAAATACGAAGGCTACTTGCGGCGCCAGGAAGCCGAAGTTAACAGGTTCAAGCAGATGGAAGAAATCCGGATTCCGCCGGATTTCCCTTACGATCATGTGCCGGGGCTATCCAACGAGGTCAGGCAGAAGCTCGGAGCGGTGCAGCCGGTTTCGGTTGGACAGGCGTCGAGAATACCGGGAATAACTCCCGCCGCCATTTCCATCTTGCTCGTTTTCATCAAGCGTTTTAGGGAGTTATCTCCTAAAGTGGAAAGTGCTGCTTAGAAATACACATTATTAGTAGATTTTGCTTGCGTAATTTTATGTTTACATTTATTAAAGAATAGGCGTTCTTAAATCGCTGCTCCCATTCCTGCTCCAAACACAAGGGGGGAAGAGATCATGGAGGGGAAAAACGACAAGGATTTCATTGCGACCCTGAGAGATCATGGCCTCCAGGTTACCTATCAGCGGCTGGCCATCTATCAGGCCCTGTATTTCACCAAAGAACATCCGAGCGCTGAGCTTATTTATCAGCAGGTCAAGAAGCGCTTCCCGATGATTTCTCTGGGAACCGTCTATAAGACACTCGAGAAGTTCTACGAGGTCGGTCTCATCCAGAAGGTGAGCCCGATAACCGAAGTTGCCCGCTACGACGCGATAACGGGTCCCCACCACCACATGGTCTGCCTGGAGTGTCAATCGATTCAGGATGCTGACACTATGGTTGAAGAGCCGAACATATCGGTTTCCGAGCAGAGCGGGTTCCACGTACTGCGGAAGCAGGTGGTCCTTCAGGGGTATTGTCCGGCGTGTAAGGGCATTGTCACCGGTTCCCGGTCCTAGAGCTCTGCGAGGCGTCTCGGCTCGATGAGAACAAGCCTGCCCATCCTGCCTTCAAAGAGAAGAGCGAATGGGCTTGCGTCGCCCAGGCCGCCCGCAGCCGGCCCCGCCTCGCGTTGGGGAGCGGTGGGGACCGGGCGGGCGCCGCCCTTTGCACCGCGAGCGCGCTTCAGTTTTTCGAAATGTTCGTCCCGCCACCTGATTAGTAATATATTACTCTAAGTCTATCTTCTATTCTAAGTCGGCCATTTTGCTGCGACTAAAGCCTGGAACCCGTTGCACCTGTGCGGCGGGCTCTTTTTGGGCGCAATTGTGAGCCCCCGTCCCGGCTCGTGTCCATCCGGAAACTCCGGATGACAAACTGATAGTTTCCGATTCGCAAAGGAGGCGTAATCCGGTCCCTTTCGCCTGAAGGCGATAATTTGCTCATGCCTTTTATACGGAGGTGCGTTCAGGATTGTAGTAACGCAAAAGAGCGGGGGAATGATTGCCCTCAATCTCCAGGCTCCGCCAGGCGCGCACGCGCCGCCGGCTTTAGCCGGAAGATTTTCGTCCTGCCAGGGCCTCCGGCGCCCGCCCCCGTCTCGGGTTGTGAACCGGTGGGGACCGGTTGGGACAGGGCTGTCGAAAATGAGCGGTCGGTCTTGAGAGATATTTCTCAGACACCTGATCGTCCGGGTTTTTCCTGAAATGCTGAAAGTCGCCTCTCTTTGAGCTTGAGCCATATCCAATCCTATGATAAAAAATTCACCAGCAGGATGCAGAAAACGGTGTTTGGGAAGCCTGAGGTTGAAAGTCAACGTTCCAGAGGAGGATGATTCGTGAAAATTGTCGTTGTCATCAAACAGACCCCCGACACGGAAACTGTTATTCGGATAGCCCCGAGTAACAATCAAATCGTAACTTCAGACATCAAATGGATTATAAACCCCTACGATGAGTTCGCCATCGAGGCCGCTCTGCGCCTGAAGGAAAAGCATGGAGGCACTGTCACGGTCATCAGCTACGGGTCTCAGAGGGTGGTTGAAGCCCTTAGGACGGCCCTGGCCATGGGTGTTGACGACGCAGTGCTGATAGACGATCCCGACATGAAGCGCGCCGACTTCCTTCAGGTTACCGAAGCCCTGGCTGCTGCGGCCAGGGAAAAGGACCCCGATATCATCCTGATTGGCTCGAGGTCGGTCGATTATGACCAGGGGCAACGGGGCGCAATCCTCGCCGAGAAGCTCGGGTGGCCTCATGTTGCGCTGGCGGTCTCTATCGAATCCGATGGGACCGGCGTGATCGTGGACAGGCCCATAGAGGGTGGCAAAGTGACGATAGAGGCTCCTCTGCCTGTATTGGTCACCTTCGGTGGATCGCATGCCGTATGGAATCCACGGTATGCTTCCCTTCCCGGGATCATGAAAGCGAAGAAAAAACCTCTGCTTATAAAAAAACTTCCGGACTTGGGGCTGGATCCGGAGGATTTTGCACCCGGCAAAGTCAGAATCCGGATTACCTCCATAGAATTGCCTCCAAGTCGAAAACCGGGCAAGATTGTGAACGGAGGACTGGAAATCGGGGAAAAGGCAAAAGAGCTTGTCAAACTCTTGCGCGAAGAAGCCAGGGTTATCTGATACAGGAGCTATCCCAATGACGAAGAATGTACTCATAGTTGTCGAGTTCAGGAAAGGCGATTTTCGCCGCGTGACCTATGAAGTGGCAAGCGAAGGCAGGCGTATAGCTGATGCGCTCGGAACGGAGCTTGTCGCTGTTGTGCTCGGGGCTGGCGTTTCGGATAAGGCGGCAGCACTGGGAAGATATGGGGTCGACAGGGTCCATGTGCTCGACGATCCCGCACTGGAGCATTACCTGCCGGAAACCTACGTCCCGATTATCGCCCATATGGTGCAGAAAACCCAGCCGGTTGCAGTCCTTCTTCCAGCTTCGGTGGACGGCCGTGACATCGGCGCGCGGCTTGGCGCCAGGATCAACGTCACGCTGCTCCAGGACGTAATCGAGGTCCGGGTTGACGAGGCCGGAAAGATAACGGCCAAGTGGCCGTTGTTCGCAGGCAAATGTTTTGCCTGGTGCGAGTGGGCACAGGGGATTGCCCCGCTGCTCTCGATTCGTCCCAACATCATGAAATGCTTCGTAGTGGATGAAAACAGGAAAGCCGAGTTGGAGAAAATCGATGTGCCGGTTCCGACTGCGCGCGCCCGTGTCGTTAAATGCGATCTGGATGTCGCCGGGAAGGTCGAACTGACCGAGGCTGAGGTCATTGTCTCGGGCGGCAGGGGCATGAAAGAGGCTTCGAACTATTTCATAATCGAAAATCTTGCCGCATTGCTCGGGGCAGCGGTCGGCGCCTCGCGCGCCGCTGTCGACTCGGGTTGGCGCCCGCATTCGGACCAGGTCGGGCAGACCGGCAAGGTGGTAAACCCCAATCTCTACATTGCGGTCGGCATCTCGGGGGCAATTCAGCACCTTGCAGGTATGGGATACTCAAAATATATCGTGGCGGTCAACAAGGACCCCGATGCGCCCATTTTCAGCAAGGCCGATTACGGGGTAGTCGAAGACCTGTTCAAGTTTGTCCCCCTCTTTACCGAAGAAGTGCGCAAGCTGAAGGATTCGTGCTGATGATTCGTTAGAAGAAGTCTCCTCCATTGCCGGAGGAGACTTGATCTTCTGCGGCCTTCGAACCACCCGGAGTTAGGGTCGAGACCCCAGCCCGCCCACCCCTCCTGCGCTCCAGGGGCCTTGCCCGCGATGAACTTTTCGAATCGGCGCCTGGCCCATCATTTGGCTTCGCCGCCGATTGCTGAAGCGTGTTCCCACCAGGACCGCCGCCTTGCTCTGAGTCATCCTGGCGCCCTTCAATTAGAGCCATCAATCGGTTTACGAAGCCGAGCATGTGCTCTGCCTGTTCTTTCAACTCACTTGAGGTAGTAGCGGCCTCCTGCGCGTTTGCCGCGTTTTTCTGGACCACTTTGTCAACCCCTCCAACCGCCTGGTTGATCTGTTGTACACCCTGCGCCTGTTCCCGGGATGCCGCCGAAATCTCCCTTACCAGGTCGCCGGCTTTCTGGACGCTTGAAGCAACCTCACTGAATTCGCCGCTCATGCTTTTCGCCAGGTCGGCGCCGGTCTGGATCATCTTCACATTGCCCTCGATCAGTGCCGCAGTGTTCTTTGCGGCTTCAGCGGCTCGCATCGCCAGGTTTCTCACCTCGTCGGCCACAACCGCGAACCCCGCTCCCGCCTCTCCGGCCCGGGCCGCTTCCACTGCGGCGTTGAGGGCCAGAAGATTGGTTTGGAAGGCTATTTCGTCGATGGTCTTTATGATCTTTTGAGTTTTGTCGCTGGCGCTCGAAATCTCCTGCATGAATTCCATCAGCCGGTTCATTGTGTCCTTGGCCCTCGAAGTAATTCCTTCCACCTGGTGCATCAGTTTGTCGGCCTGGGTTGCATGTTCGGCGTTCTGCCCGGTCATTGCGGACATCTCTTCGAGTGAGGAGGAGGTCTGCTCGATTGCTGCCGCCTGGCTGGCCGTGCCATCCGCCATTTGCTGGCTGATGCCCGCTATCACCCCGGAGGCCGCCCATGCGTTTTCAGCCGTTTCGTTGAGACCCGAGATCACACGGCGGATCGGCCTGCTCACCAGCTTCGAGATCATCAAAATGAGGAGCATAACGACAGCCAGGCTGCCAAGAAGTCCTATTAAGATATTCTTGTTGCGCATAGCCCGGATGGATGTGAACATGCTGTCGCTGTTCTGCTCCACCAGCAGCCCGCCCAGCACCCCACGGCTCGATCCGTGGCAGTGGTGGCAGCGCTTCTCGTTCGCAAGCGGACGCACAAGGCTCAGGTGGTGCGTTCCGTCCCGCTGCTCGTCAAACCCGGCCTCGGGCCTTTTTCCGGTTGCGAACATCTCATTTAGCCCCTGTATAAGGCTTGGAGATTTAATGCTTTCTGATAGCAGCGAATTGACCTTGTTAGGTTCCGAAGTGTAGGAAATGAGCTTGTCGAACCCAAAAACATAGACTTTCACATTGGCGCTGTTCTTCTCGAATTCCGCCATCTGCCGCATGATCGTTTCGCTGTCTCCGATGGACATGGGGTAGACAATGGCGTTGTAGACCGCATCGGCCAGAATGTTTGTCGAACTCTGAAATTGTTCCCTCATTTCTTTCTGCTGAGAGAGAACATTCACGCCGATGATCGAGGCGAGCCCGACCACCAGCAGAACAGCGACTCCCAGAGCGATTTTTATCTGCAGGCTCATCTTGATTTTCTTCATCAGTGTGCGCCTCCATACACCAGGGGTTTATATTTGAATGAATTTACGCGCTCCGCGCTGTGGCAGGACTCACAGTCTTTGGTGGTGAGCTTCCCTCTGATGTCTTTGGGGTCGCCGGTTTCACAATGAATGCTGCCAGGTCCGTGACAGACCTCACAGCCCGCGTCCTTGAGCTGTGGGGTTTCCTGCTCGGACCGGAAGCCGCTTTGCTTGCCGTATCCCGTGGTGTGGCATTCAAAGCATTTCTTCAGATCGGCTTCATCCAGTCCCTTTTTAAGGCGGGCGATACTCTGGAATGAATGCGCCTTCTTGTTGTACTGCTTAAAACTGCCGTACTCGGCGGCATGGCATTCTTTGCAGCCTTCGGTTCCCACATATTTGGGCTGCTCGGAGCATCGTGCCTTTTCCGCCCGCCAGCCTGTAAGTGAAAACAGGAAGAAGAGGGCGAACAAGATAATAATGGAAAAAATCGGCTTGAAATTATCCATACCAAAGCCCCCAATTTGTAAATGACTCCGAAATAAACATGGAATTGATACAGCCAGACATTGATTCGGATAGGAGGCAGGATTTCTTTAGGAGTTTGTGATTAAAAGACCAACCTTGGAAACAATCATCGAAAATGCACGAACAAACACGAACAAACGCAAAAAAGCCGGAAAGTCTCTCAGCTTCCGGCTCTCATTCCACTGCTGTCGTTTCAAAAACGGAACCACTCCCTCCTCACTGTTGCCCTTCACTCTTTGATTATCCTGGCATCCACCACAAGCATGCCCTCCGAATAGGCTATCACCGGGTTCAGGTCTATTTCGACGATTTCCGGGTGCTCTTCGGCGATAGCGGCAATTCGCAGAAGTCCGTCGACCACGGCGTTCTCGTCTATGGGGAGACGGCCCCGGAAACCTTTGAGAAGAGGGCCCCCCCTGATTTTGGCAAGCATTGCGCGGGCGTCTTCGCGCGTGAGTGGAAGCAGGCTCATCGAGATGTCCCGAAACAGCTCGACCGTTACTCCCCCCAATCCGAACATGATTACCGGCCCGAACTGCGGGTCCCTGTTCATCCCGATAAGAAGCTCCACACCCGGAGCAGCCATTGCACACACTACCACGCCGCTCACTCTGGCCCCCGGAAACGTGCTCGCGGCCTTTTCCATCATTTTGGCGTAAGCATCCCGCAACTGTCCGGGCGTCAGAAGGTTGAGGCGCACTCCTCCCCAGTCGGACTTGTGGAGGATGTCGGGCGAATTGATTTTGAGCGCTACCGGAAATCCCATCTGGTGGGCAAGATGGACTGCTTTGCCGGGACTCGCGGCGGGGCTGGCGAAAATGCACTCGAACCCCTTGGATTCAAGGAATTCAAAGCTCTCGATGGCATCCATCTGCGAGCGCCCGGATGTTTCGGGAAGCGTGTAGCTGGCCTTCCGGCCCTTTTTCCCGGCCGGGACCAGTTGAGAAAGCGCCCGAATGCCTCTCTCGGGGGTCTGGAAAACGGGAACGCCCTTGCGCTGCATCTTCAGCCTTTCCGTTCTTTCGACCTTTGCGCCGCCAAGGAATATGACAAGTTCGTTTTCGTTCGGCGTCACCGATTCGGAGGCATTCTGGATCGGGTCTCCGAAGATAACGCCAACCGTGTCGAAATCGGGGCGCACGATATCGATCGCTTCTTTGAACATTTTTGAGGTGGCGTCTCCTGTGAGGTCGAGTGGGTTCGCGCGTATTGCGTGGCCGGGGACAACACCTTCGAGCGAATCCACCAGGTGCGCCCGGAGCGGCGCTGTGTCGAGGCCCTCTCTTTCAGCCGCGTCGGTGGCCAGAATGGCCGCGCCCCCGGAAGTCGTTACAAAAACGATCCTGTTGCCTGACGGCGGCTCGAGATAGGCGAAAGCCTTCGAGAAATCATAAAGCTCTTCGAAGGTTTCGGCCCGGTGTATGCCGTAGCGCTCCAGAAGCGCAGAATAGATCGCATCTGCTCCCGCAAGCGACTTGGTGTGGGACTCGGCGGCTATCCTGCCGCGCGGCGTGCGGCCCGATTTGAGCATGACAAGCGGCTTCGTTACGGTTTCAAGCGTGCTGCGGAACCGCTCCGGGTCCTTTACGCCCTCCAGGTAGCATGCGATCACCTTTGTATTGGGGTCTGATTCGTAGTGCTCGATCAGGTCCACTTCGTTTATGTCCGCGCGATTTCCCAGACCCACGAATCCGGAGACCCCCAGTTCGTCCTCCTCGAACCAGTCGAGCATCGCCGCGCCCACCGTGCCGCTCTGGCTGACAACGGCTACACGGCCCTTTCTGGTCAGAAGAGGCCAGGTGGCGCACATTGGATGGTAGGGGTTGTTTACGCCCTGGCAATTGGGTCCGACCAAACGAACCCCGTGCAGTGCGGCAACCTCGGCCAGCTTCCTCTGCAGTTCCTCTCCTTCCGGACCGGCCTCGCTGAATCCTCCCGAGATCACGATCGCGCCCCTTATTCCGCGCTCGCCGCACTCCCGGACCGCCTGGGCCACGATTTTCGCCGGGACTATGACGACCGCCAGGTCCACCGGTTCGGCGATTTCCTTCACATTCCTGTAGCAGTTTAGCCCAAGAATGCGTTCAGCCTTGGGGTTTATCGGATGCAGCGCGCCCGGAAAGCCGCCCTCTATCAGGTTTTTCAATATCTCGTGACCATACTTTCGTGGATCTTCCGAAGCCCCGATCACGGCGATGCTTGCCGGATTGAATATGAATCCAAGTTTTGACGACATGAGGGCCTCTCCATGGGGACGGCGAAATCCCCCAAAGCCGGATTGTTGTGGCAACTGCTGCCGTCTAGGCCTTGTTGGCCTTTTCGGCGACCCTGGCGTTGAACTTGTCGGCAACGATTATAAATCGCTCGTGGGTGGCTTCTCCGATCTTTTCCACCTCGTCGAATGCCTCGAGCTTGAAAGTGAGCTTCCGTCCTTCGACGGCCGTGACCTCCGTCCTCACCCGGATCGTCATCCCGAGGGGCGTGGCAGCGGTGTGCTTGAGATTCATCGAAACCCCCACCGACTGTTCGCCCGGGTTGAGGAGTTCGTTGATGAGCTCCGCCGAGACCCGTTCCATCAGGCCACCCAGACACGGCGTAGCGAAAACGTCGGGGAGATTGGGATAAAAGCGGCGAGCCGAATCCTCCGGCGTGGAAACTACCGTTAGTTCCCGGCTCATTCCTGGCTGAAAAGGTGAACTCATCAACTTAAACCCTCCTGGCTGAAAATGTTAGGTTATCGTGTTAAACCACGGACGGAAATTTTTCAAACCGGCCTTAAAAGCCAGTCAAACCTTAGTAAAATTACATGATTCTTTTTTGCGGTCAAACCAAAAATCCAGGTCAGTCGTCAGTGGCCGGTGGTCGGTGGTCAGTGTTTTTTCCTGTCATCTGTCCACTGGCGACTGTCCACTGATTTGACTTTGAGCCGACTACTCCTTATTTTCAAAATCCGATCGACAGCGGCAAGGAAGCGTGTGTGGCCGTTTCCCTTCATTCACTACTATCCAGCGTCCATCCGGAAACTCCGGATGAGACATTGGCACTTTCCGTACGGAAACTATCTAAAACCAGGGAGCGAAAAGATGGGCAAGACCGAAAAGGACCTGATGGATGCTTTTGCCGGCGAATCTCAGGCAAACAGGAAGTATCTGGCCTATTGCCAGAGGGCCGAAGATGAGTTTCTGCACGGGGTAGCAAAGCTTTTCCGGGCTATCGCGGAGGCCGAAACGATACACGCCCACAAACACCTGCGTACGGCCGGCAAGGTGAAGAGCACCAAAGAAAACCTGGAGGACGCGCTCGCCGGTGAAACCCATGAATTCAAGAAGATGTATCCGGAAATGATAGCGCATGCGAAAGAGGAGGGGCAAAAGTCGGCCGAAGTCAGCTTCAGCTACGCCAACAAGGTCGAAGCCTACCACGCGCAGCTCTACGAAAAAGCTCTTGCCGATCCCGACAAATTTCCGGTGCAGGATTACTATATCTGCAAAATATGCGGCTACACCGCAGCCGGGGAAATGCCCGGCGTGTGCCCGGTATGCGGCGCAAATGCGAAGGCGTTTTTCAAGGTCTGATCTTCACCGGGAAGAATTGAGGAATTGAGGTATTGAGGAATTGAGGAATTGAAGGGTTTGGGAATCTGTTTTTAATCCCTGAATCCCTCAATTCGCAATCCCTCAATTGGTCTTTAATCCCGGTATTGCTTCGAGGCCGTGAGCTTTTCGAACCGCCCTGAGGATGGCCTGCTCCGCCGCTATGACGGCCAGCGCGCCGATAAGGCTCAGTTCCATGCCCTCCAGGGTGCCGCAGCTCAAGGCGAAAACGGCGTCTCCGTCGTATTGCGTGTGTACCGGATAGATGGTCCTGGCAAGTCCGTCGTGGGACATCTGGGCTACCTTGGTCAACTGGACCTTATTCAATCGAGCGTTGGTGGCAATCACTCCGATGACGGTGCCTTCGCCGGCTGGAAATCCCCCCGTGAAGCAGGTCATCTTCATCAGGGCAGGGACGGTTTCGACCAGCTCGAAGCTGTCACGGCCCTTCCTTGCCCCGGCAACTTTCATGCCCGTACCGGGATCGTATATTTCTCCGAACGCGTTGACAACGATTAGCGCCCCAACTTCGAGTCCAGCCGCCCCGTGGAGTAAACTGCTCCCGATGCCTCCCTTCATGCAACGCTCGAACCCGAAGAGCTTTCCGACCGTAGCTCCCGTTCCTGCCCCCGCGCTGCCTTCCTCGACCGGCTCGGACGATGCGTTCCGGCAAGCCTCCAGGGCCAGTTCCGCATCCGGATAGACTCCCGTTTTATTGACTCCCAGGTCGAAGATGATCGCGCCTGCTACGATAGGCACCACTCCGTGGCCGGTGTCAAAGCCTTCATTGCGATCTCTCAGATATCTTCGCACCCCGTCGGCGGCGCTCAGCCCAAAGGCGCTTCCTCCCGACAGGAAGAGTCCGTTTACCTTTTCGACCAGATTAAGTGGGTTCAATGTATCGGCCCCGTAGGTCCCCGGCGCCCCTCCCCTGATGTCAACTCCAGCCACCGCCCCCCGGTCCGGCAAAATAACCGTGCATCCGCTGGGGATCCCCTCCAGTTGGGCGTGGCCTACCCGTATGCCTTCCATAGCGCTGATCGTGTCGTTTTCCATTTGTCAGCTTTCCCGATAATGCTGAAGCAGGTAGTGGTAGATTTCTTTGCCTATTTCCATTCCGGTTTCGATGATCTCGGGGCCGAATTGCCGCCCGGTTGAGGTCCTGAAGGTTTCAATGATGCGAACGGTCCCCGACATTCCCCAGGGAAATTTTTCGATCACTTCCCGGGGACCCAGGGCCTGGTAATCCATCATGTGCCAGAGCGTGTGCGTAAATGTGTCAGCCCCCCAGCGGAACTTGTCGGCGTCATAGAGGCAGTCGCTGACAAGCTGAGCCCATTGGCGGCCGGCCGCCGCCGAACGCCCGAATGCCTCATGACTTCTTATGGCGTTGCTTATGCCGGCAATTTCGTTCTTGCTGAGCGAAAAGAGGCCAAGTATCCTTTCCGCTTTTTCGGCCCCGCACTCCGCGTGGTTTTGTTCGTCGCGGCAGATATCGTGCAGAATCCCCGCGTATATGCCGTTTACCATGAGCCGTTCGACCGCAGCCGGCTTCATCCGGTCGTCATCCGTTTCGATATGGATCAGAGCGGCGCAGTCGATGCTCACACGAGTGCTGTGGTAGATGCCGTGGCCGAGTGCTTCGTTGTAGTCGGGCTCCACCATCCCACGGAGGCGCACAACCCCGCGGTGGTTATAGAAAAGCCTCCTGGCAATGGCAAGCGGCGCCTTGAACCGCGTGTAGAATTCGGGAAGAGGGTGTTTTGAGGCGATTCTTTGCGCTTCCCGCTGCAATTTCCAAATGACTTCGTTCATTCGGAATTCTCGTTATGGTTCACAACTCCCCGCTCCCCGCTCCCTATCCACTATTCACTGCATTATTACAGCAGGCTGAATTTTTCTGCAATAAGCCGTCTGAAACGAGGAGCATACAGAAGATCGAAGGTCTCCCCCTTTCCGGGGAAAAGCCTCACTGCCTGTTGCCGCACCGCTTCAACGACCCGGTGCGCCTCATCCAGGGACATGGGCGACTGCGCGATAAGAGCCAGGGAGAAATCGACAAGTCTCCTGAGATATCTGATTCGTTTGCTCTCTTCCTTGATTTCATCTTCGCTATATTCACGCATGCGTCCGCTGTTTTCCATATCTGCTGGCCTTCCTTTTACGAGTCCTCGCCGGAGGTGTTCTCTGTTCCGCTCACTGCTCACTGTAATCATAACCTTTGAGTCCATACCGCATAAAGGCGAGGTTGCCATTGACATTGCACACGGCTTTGATAATTATTATCAGCCTTAACTCTAACATGGAAAACGTTCCGGATGCTATGAGCTTTCAGGCGAAAACTGGCAAGTACTTATACGGAGGTGCGTTCAAGATTGTAGTAACGCAAAAGAGCGGGGGAATGATTCCCCTCGATCTCCAGGCTCCGCCAGGCGCACACGCGCAAGCGCGTGAGGCAGGGCGCCGCCGCAGCGCCGCCGTGAGCCGGATCGTGGCCCGGACATGGAGAGCGGCGATAGGGGTATGGGGGTTGGGGGGACAGCAGCTCCCCACTTTTTTAAACGCTTTTAATACTCGCTTGAGCGCAACTTCGCTATTAGAAAGGAGATTTCGATGGGACCGGTGGAGATCAAAAGGGACGTTTACTGGGTCGGCGCGCTGGACTGGAACATTCGCGACTTTCACGGCTACTCCACTCCAGAGGGGACTACCTATAACGCCTACCTGGTAATAGACGAAAAGATCGCGCTGTTCGATACGGTCAAGAAGCCTTTCAAAAATGACCTCATTGAGTCCATAGGCAAGATAATCGACCCGGGGCGGATCGACTACCTTGTGGTAAATCACGTGGAAATGGACCATTCGGGCGCCGTGCCCGACATTGTGGAACTGGTGGGGCCGGACAAGGTTGTCTGCTCCCCGATGGGCAGGAAGGCCCTCATAGACCATTACGGCCCCCGGGACTGGCCGTATCATGTGGTCGAGACGGGACAAACCCTCAAGCTCGGGAAAAAGACGGTCAGTTTCCTTGAGACACGAATGCTCCATTGGCCGGACAGCATGATGTCATATATACCCGAAGACAGGCTGCTGCTGTCCAGCGACGGTTTCGGGCAGCACTGGGCAACGAGCCAGAGGTTCGACGACGAAGTTGATGCCTCCGAACTCTTCAGCCACGCCGCCAAGTATTACGCTAATATCCTGCTGCTCTTTTCCCCCCTGGTCCGCAAACTGATCGCAAAGGTTGTTGAAATGGAGCTCGACATAGATATGATAGCTCCGGATCACGGCCTTATCTGGCGAAAGGACCCCGGAGGGATAATCCAGGCTTATCGGAAATGGAGCGCGCAGGAAAGCCGCAGAAAAGCCCTTGTCATCTACGATACGATGTGGCAGGCCACAGAGAGGATGGCCGATGCCGTTTGCGAAGGGCTAAAAGAAGAGGGCCTGGACTTCAAGATGCTCAATCTGAAGTTTAATCACCGCAGCGACATCATGACTGAAGTGCTCGACTCGATGGCGCTCGTTCTGGGTTCTCCGACGATAAACAACGGCATGATGCCCGCAATGGCCGACCTGCTCAGCTACATGAAGGGCCTGCGCCCGGTCGGCAAGGTAGGGGCCGCCTTCGGCTCCTATGGATGGAGCGGCGAGGCGGTAAAGCTTATCTCGGAAGCCATGCGGGAAATGAATATCGACCTGGTTGGCGATGGGGTCCGTGTCAGGTATTCTCCCGAAAAAGAGGACCTCGACAGGTGCGTGGAGTTGGGCCGGCAGGTCGCGCGCGCAGCTTTGGACCAGGGCGCCCCGCGAACCGCCCAAAGCGCCGGATAGACACGTCGAGTGGCGCGAAGGCCGGCTCTTGGCACATAAGCGCATTGACACTTGACATTACCATACGTCGTCATTCCGGCGGCGCTTTTGAGCCGGAATCCAGTGCGCATCTTCCGATGTCCGGACCATTACCCGTCTGTGCGGTGGATTGGATTGATAAGAGTGATAAAAGTTCTTTTCCTCTGCTACGGAAATGCCTGCCGGAGCATAATGGCAGAAGCCCTTGCGCGACATTTCTGGGGAAAGCACATGGAAGCCGGCTCGGCGGGATTGGCGCCCCTGGGCTACCTTCCGTCCCAGACGCTTGAAGCCCTGAGCGAGGCGGGCATTTCGACCGATGGGATCCACTCGAAAGGTCTTTCCGAAATTCCGCTCGGTGATATCGACTACCTTGTAAACCTTACAGGATTTAAGGTTGACCCGTTTATACCGCCCTCCTTTTCCGGAAAGCTTATCTCCTGCCCTGTCCCGGACCCTTTTGGACAGGATATCGAATCGTACAGGGAAATCAGACAGAAGCTTGAATGGCTGGTCAGGCAAAAGCTTCCCGAACTTATCGCCACGGAAGAGGAAAGGCGGTAGCGAAATCGGTTTGGAATGGTATCCTCCAGCGGCTGTGCGTCCAATGAGTCCTGTTCGTCCTGTTTGGCCTAAAACCCCCCGGACCCGGAAGGGCATCCTCTCCGTGTCAAAGAAGTGTTTGGTTGCGGTTATGCTGCTCTGCGTCCTCTTGATGCCCGGACCGCGACCCTTTTCTGCGGTGAGTCTTTCTGCCGAAGGTTCATTTGACTTCGATACGATCGTAAGAAACGGGTTCATATATGACGGCACCGGCGGCGCGCCCTTCAAGGCCGACGTCGGGATCAGGGCAGACCGGATCGCAGCGGTTGGCGACCTCGGCGCCGCTTCCGCCCGCACCGTCATCGACGCCAAAGGCCTTGCCGTTGCGCCAGGCTTCATTAACATGCTTTCCTGGTCGACTGCTTCCCTGATAATTGACGGCCGTTCGCAGAGCGAGCTACGCCAGGGGGTCACCACCGAAATCTTTGGCGAAGGCGAATCGATGGGGCCGCTCACAGACGAAATGAAGCGTCGGATTATTTCCAGTCAGGGTGACCTCAAATTCGATATTGCCTGGACCACGCTTTCTCAATACCTGAGCTACCTGGAGAAGCGGGGAATTTCCCCGAACGTCGCCTCCTTCATAGGAACTGGAACGGTGCGGGAAAATGTCGTCGGCCTGGAAAACAAAAGGGCGACCCCCGCTCAACTGGGCAAGATGTGCGAACTGGTTCGGCTCGAAATGGAGGCCGGGGCTCTGGGCGTCGGTTCCTCGCTTGGTTACGCGCCGGATATGTTCGCATCGACCGGTGAGCTTATCGCGTTGTGCCGCACTGCCGCCAGGTACGGCGGAATGTATGCCTCTCACGTGCGAAACGAGGGTGACCGTTTGATAGAAGCGGTCGAAGAATTCCTTCGCATAAGCCGGGAGGCGGCAATCCCGGCGGAGATTTATCACCTCAAAGCCGGTGGACAAAGAAACTGGCGCAAAATCGACCGTGTAATATCGATGATCGAATCGGCCCGCAGGAAAGGTTCCCGTATAACCGCAGACATTTATCTCTACACGGCAAGTTCGAACAGGCTTTCATCGAGGCTGCCGGCCTGGGCGCACGAAGGCGGAGACGAGGCCCTGCTGGGAAGGCTTAAAGATCCCGCGCTGCGCAAAAAGATCGGGGCCGAGATGCGCCTGCGGGGCCCGATGGCCAAAACCATCCTGGTTGGCTTTACTGCCGAAAGCCTGCGCCCGCTTACCGGCATGACTCTTGACGAGGCCGCCCGGATTCGCGGAAAAGACCGGGTCGAAACGATGCTCGACCTGGTTGCCGAAGATAAGGCCGCAACGCGCGTGGCCACATTTGTCATGAGCGAAGAAAACATCAAAAAAGAACTCCGCCGGCCCTGGGTGTCTCTAGGGTCCGATGCCGTTTCGATCTCTGCGGAGGGTGTGTTTCTAAAACAGTCGACCCATCCGCGTGCCTATGGAAACTTCGCCAGGCTGTTGGGAAAATATGTGCGTGATGAAAAGGTAATTTCTCTTCAGGAAGCAATCCGCCGCATAACGTCCCTTCCTGCCCAAAACCTGGGCCTCGACCGCCGGGGATCGATCAAAGAGGGATACT
Organism: uncultured delta proteobacterium; assembly: GCA_963805125.1. GTDB lineage: Bacteria > Desulfobacterota > Syntrophobacteria > Syntrophobacterales > Syntrophobacteraceae > SbD1. The sequence goes on from CAWDTD010000013.1 coordinate 86,581, forward strand.
TTGCCGACCTGGTGGTCTTCGACCCCGAAACGATCGCCGACCGCGCAACCTATGACAACCCGCACCAGTATGCAACCGGCGTCAAATATGTGCTGGTAAACGGCGTCCGCGTAATCGAAAACGGGGAGCACACCGGCGCAAAACCGGGCAGGGCCCTCTGGGGGCGGGGGAAGGTGAGGTAGTGACTAATGTCAGCCATCGATTCCCGTCGCCGTCGGTGTTCCGACAAGTCCAATCCTCAGAGGACCATCGAGAAACCCACCGAAAATCAATTCACCATACGTGAAGATTTTGGCTGCAAAATAGCCGCAGGCATGTTCGCCTCCTGGATCATCCGCAAACGAGATGGATACCGCGCGCTCGTCATTCCGGCAGCGCTTCTGAGCCGGAATCCAGTCTTTTAAGCTTGCCAAAGGCGTCAGGTTGCTTGCCTTTGATACCGGCCCTTCCGTGTACGATATTCATTCTAAGCGGCCGCAGCGGCCCGGGAGCAGCTATTAAGGGAGTACTATCTGATGGCCCGATATAAAATAGTGCCCGCCGTCTGGGCTCGTTTTCAATTGGCTCAGGCCTTCAAATACTTCCTGGAGTCGATGCTGGGCCTCTTTAGGGCGGGCCCAAATTTTGATTGTCTGTGCCTGGACCGCCGGGAATCGATCGAAGGGGGCTACTTTGCCGACCTGGTGGTCTTCGACCCCGAAACCATCGCCGACCGGGCAACCTATGACAACCCGCACCAGTATGCAACCGGCGTCAAATATGTGCTGGTAAACGGCGTCCGCGTAATCGAAAACGGAGAGCACACCGGCGCAACACCGGGCAGGGCCCTCTGGGGGCGGGGGAAGCTTAGGTAGTGATTTACTTCCTTGTTGATAGAACTTAAACCCAACCCTGCCGATTATTCGTGTGAACGTTGCTCTACAGTGGCGACAGAAGGGTTTGTTGCACCGCTCTGAGGTAGGTCCTGGATCTCCCTAATAATCTGCTGCCCTCTCGCTCCACTTTTGAAATAGAAGGAGATTCTCCAAGGAGGGTGTCTGCCTGCATTTCTACATACGCGTCCGTTTGGCGGGAAACACGTACCTTTTGGCAAAAACAAATGCTTTCTCTTCGTTGGTGGCTGCGCTGCCCTTCTTTTCAATCGCCCTTTGATATACCGCCTTCAATGCCCCACTCGGCAACAAAGATCGGACCGGCAGTGGGCGCCTATCCCCCCAACGGCAATGCTCCGGATATGATCCGCAAATCTTGACAGTAGAACGAAAAGAGAGCAATTCACATATAGGAGATAACTTAACTTCTGCAGAGCCCCCTTTAGAACGAACAGTGGTAGACTGACAACGAGTTGGCTCTCAGCTACCGCGAGCAAATCGAGCGGGCAGTTGAAGCCCGTGTGATGCCTTCCCTCATGTCTCTCTGCGAGCCTCCGGAGCAGGGGTCGGCGTCAAGACTTCATCCTGTCCTCGCTACGACATGTTGAACTCTCGGGAGGCTTTACACTAGGCTGTGACTGGACACGATTTTTTGCTTGACACTAGTCACATTTGTGATCTAGTATCCGATTTACGATATCGGATCTGAGATTTTTGATACGATTTATGAAAACCCAAGGGTCAGCCTCACTTCAAATCAGATCACCCGGAAGACCGTTCATCTGAATGCCATTGATGAGTGGCAGAGAGGATGTATCGACAGCATTGAATCGCGCCAAAACCTGAATGCAAGCATGCCTATCGGCAACAAGTCACCACAACATTTTGGGGGATCCACTCCAAACCCGCAAGCGGCTTAAAGCTTTAAATGTTTCTCGTCACGTACCACGATTGGAACTTAACTGGCTCACAATCAAATTGATGGAGGGGAAAAATGAAAAAATTGAAACACCTGTTTAGTCCTATCCGGATTGGAACCATGGTGGTTAGAAATCGCATTGTTATGGCGCCGACAGGGAGCAATTTAGCCACCCACGAAGGGGAAGTTACCCAAACGCAGATCAACTTTTATGAGGCACGGGCCCGCGGCGGGGTGGGATTGATCGTTTGTGAGGATACAACCATTGGCCCGAAATATATATGGAACACCCTAAGCCTGGCGGATGACCGGGTTATCCCTGGCTGGCGTAATCTGACGAAAGCGGTTCATGCCCATGGTGCTAAGATAGTGCCGCAGATTTTCCATCCGGCTTTTAATGCCCGTTCGCAACTCAATGGCACTCAACCGGTGTCAGCCTCCCCCATTGCCTCTCGCTTCTATAGAGAAATCCCCCGTGAGCTGACAGTTGATGAGATTCAGGAGATTATCAGGCAATTCGGAGCAGCCGCTTGTCGGGCGAAGGAAGGGGGTTGCGACGGTGTCCAAATTCATTGCGCCCATATGCATCATCTGTTAGGCAGTTTTCTGACGCCTCTCCACAACAAGAGGACCGATCAATATGGTGGAACTCTTGAAGGACGGCTCAGGCTTCCCCTGGAGGTCATCCAGCGTATCCGATCCCAAACGGGTCCAGACTTTGTCCTTATCATACGCATCTCCGGTGACGAATATCAACCAGGGGGACGGACCCTGGAAGAGAGCCAGTATATCGCCCCGCTTTTGGTAGAGGCTGGGGTAGACGCCATCCACGTTTCGGGAGGATCGGGAAACAATTTTTGGGATATTATTCCACCCGCCGGATGGCCGCAAGCATGCAATGCAGATGCGGCTGCAGCGATCAAACAGGTGGTCGATGTCCCCGTGATATGTGTGGGTCGCATCCTTACCCCATGGGCTGCAGAGAATGTCTTGGCGACAGGAAAGGCCGACATGGTGGCCATGGCCCGGGCTCTTCTGGCCGATCCGGAATTTTCCAATAAGGCTGCAAGGGGTGACTTGGAAAATATTGCCCCCTGCATGGGATGCACGATGTGCCTGATCAAAGTAGTCATGGACAAACCAATTACCTGCCTCATTAACCCCGCTGTGGGCCGGGAAGAAGAGATGGCCTTGGTTCCTACCGAAAGCCCCAAAAAAGTCCTGGTGGTAGGCGGTGGGCCGGCTGGGATGGAAGCAGCTCGGGTGGCCGCATTACGGGGCCACCAGGTCACCCTGATGGAGAAGGCATCCAAGTTGGGGGGGCAGCTATTGGTGGCGTCCTTTCCTCCGATGAAACAAGAATATACCTGTGCAATTCAATATCTCGCCACCCAGGTTAGTAGGGCAGGGGTCAAGGTGGAGTTGAATAAAGAGGTAACCCCGGATGTCGTCAACGATCTTCGGCCGGATGTGGTAGTTGTGGCAACCGGTGGTGTCCCCATAATTCCGAAGGACGTTCGTGGTACGGGTGGGAACAATGTTACTACTTCTTGGGACGCACTGACGGGGCGAGTTCCGGTTGGTCCCCAAATAGTTGTCATCGGGGGTGGCAAGGTGGGGTGTGAGACGGCCGATTTCCTATCCCACCCTGTAGATGATATGCAACCCGGAGGAAACCAGGTGACAATTATTGAACTATTGGCCAACCTGGCCCTGGATGAATTCAGTCCAGGGCGGAGCCTGTTGATCAACCGACTGAAAAGCAAAGGGGTCAAGATGATTACGCAGGCCAAAGTGACAGAGATTTTGGCTGATGGAGTGAAGTACCTAAAAGATGGTCGGGAGGAAGTGCTTCGAGGAATCAACACCATTGTACTGGCTTTAGGTACCGAGGCGGAAAACGGCTTGGCCGAAAAACTGAAGGGGGGTTCGATTCAGACCTTTGTAATTGGGGATGCCCAACAGCCACGTTCAGCTTTAGAGGCGATTGCTGAAGGATCGGAAATTGGCCGAAGAATTTAATCGCGTCCTGCTGGCAAAAATGGCTTCCCCGGAGGAAGAGCTGCCCATCTGAGTGAAGGAGCATTTGTTCGTCTGATTTGATCGATCGGCGGTCTTTTGGCCCCTTCTGGATAAAGTAACACCTCTGCTCTTTCCATCAAAAATGGGATGGCCAAATTTAGGTATCAATGGAACGCGGATGAGAGCACAGGTAGCGGTCGACTAAATTTATCAAATACTGGCGAAATGATCCGCTGAATTATTGCAGCCAAACAGCCGGCAGCCGGGTATCAGGTGAGGCGGCGGTGTGTAATGTGGCAACCGGGATCAACGGCCGCCTTCGATATGTTCACAAATGGAGTCCGGCCCCGAGCGGCTGGCATGATCTCGCCATGACCGTTGGAGTTGCTTTGCGGCCTCTCGAGCGATCCCATTTCATTATGATTGAGGGCAGAAATGCGGCTGCAGAAATGATCTCGATACCCTGAGGATTTCCGGCTATCCATTTTTCAACGTTCAAGAGAGCTATACGTAACTTCGGCAGATCACTCCGCACAACGGACGGATAGTAGATTGAGAGCCAGTTGGCTCTCAGCTACCGCGAGCAAATCGAGCGGGCAGTTGAAGCCCGTGAGATGCCTTCCCTCATGTCTCTCTGCGAGCCTCCGGAGCAGGGGTCGGCGTCAAGACTTCATCCTGTCCTCGCTACGACATGTTGAACTCTCGGGAGGCTTTACACTAAGCTGTGACTGGACACGATTTTTTGCTTGACATCAGTCACATTTGTGATCTAGTATCCGATTTACGATATCGGATATGAGATTTTTTCTGATACGGTTCATGAAAACCCAAGGGTCAGCCTCACTTCAAATCAGATCATCCAGGAGACCGTTCATCTGAATGCCATTGATGAGTGGGAGAGAGGATGTATCGACAACATTGAATCGCGCCAAAACCTGGACAAGGGCGCGTTTACACTGCGGGGGAGAAAATCTTACAAACCCACCAAAACAGGAGGTAAAAAGATGATCAAAGGTGGATACAGAGGCAAGATTATCCGGGTAGATTTGACCGAAGGCAGAATCACCACAGAGAATCTGCCTGACGAAGAGGTCCTCAGAAAGTATGTGGGCAACTTCGGCCTTGGATTGTGGTACCTTTTCAACCTGTTGCCGATGGGTATTGCGCCCCTTGAGCCGGAAAATCCATTAATTTTTCTAAACGGTCCGCTGGTGGGTGCACGGGTGCCCTGTCCCAACAATTGCACCATCACCACATTGAATGGCGACACCGGCTATACCGCCGGGCGCGCTCACAGCCATGGATGGTTTGGCCCGTTTCTCGCCATGGCGGGCTACGACGGCATAATCATCACGGGCGCGTCGGACAAATGGGTCTATCTCTGGATTCATGATGACAAGATCACCCTCAGGGATGCGTCCAAGCTGCTGGGGAAGGATACTCATGAAACGGAAGACGCGGTCAAGGAAGAGCTCGGCCTCAGCCTCAAAGCCGGAGCCAAAGACGGAGCCAGCGTCGCAGCCATAGGTCCTGCCGGTGAGAACATGGTGGCAGGGGCCTCGATCATGAACGACAAAAACCATGGGTTCTGTCACTCCGGTGTCGGCCAAATCATGGGCTCCAAGCGCTTGAAAGCAATCGCAGTGCAGGGGACAAGCGAGGTTCCCGCATTTGATCCGGAGAAGCTAAAACCGATAACCAAGGAATGGACTCATCAGACCACTACAGCCGGTTTCGGCAGCTTTCTTGCTGGAAAAGTCGCCGAGGTGAGAATGGACTACGAGATAGTCAAAGGGCTCGTCGGCCTTTCAGCAAAGAACTGGCTGGTAAATGACCTCCCCGGCTTTGGGCGAAGACTGGAGAAACAGAAGATTACCCCCGTACCATGCTATAGATGTCCGGTAGGTTGTTGCTACAATGCCGTAGCTGAGGAAGGGCCGTATAAGGGCTACGTCTTCTCCTTATCCGGTGGGGGAGAGAATATGGAGGGCGCGGCGTCAATTGTGGGAGCAGGCACGACGGACATAAGCGAGGCTTGGTTCTTGACAGACCTCGAAGACCGTCTTGGTTTCGAAACAAGTACGGTGGGCTGTTCCATGGCCGTTGCGTTCGAGGCTTATGAGAAGGGGCTTCTCACAAGCGCAGATACTGATGGGCTGGAACTGAAGTGGGGTGATGTGAAGGTAATCGAAACACTGGTCAGGCGAATTGCGCACAGAGACGGAAAATTTGCCCAGATGCTGGGAGACGGGCCCAAGGCAGCGGCGGAACGCGTCGGCTTACCGCAGGCAGCCGTTCATATCAAGGGCTCGGGGATGAATCTTCATGACTGGCGCAGGGCATGGGGAGTCCTTTTAGGACAGGCGGTCAGCGGAGGTGCGGGCTGGCCTGCGCCCGGTGCTGATTGCTGGACTCCTGAAGCGGACGCAGGCTATCCGGTGAGGACCGATCCTCTAAGCCCCTATGGCAAGGGAGAAGAAGTAGCCAAGACGGGAAAGATTAAATTCTGGAATGACTGCTACGGCTGCTGCTGGTTTGGCACCTGGGGTGTGCCCGGCATCCTGAAATTGTCCGCAGGTGCGGTAGCCGCAGTTGTCGGATGGGAAGACTTCAGCGCTGAAGAAGCCCTCGATGTGGGCCATCGGTCGATAACTTTGGAGAGAATCTTCAACATGAGCAGAGGCCTGACCGCTGAGGATGATTTAAATGTATCGCCGCGGATTACCGACCCTGCTCCGGCCGATGCCGGTCCTGCGGCAGGCAAGGGGGTTGGGCCTTATCTCGAAGGATGGGTGCGAGACTATTACCAGAGCCTGGGCTGGGACAGGAAGGCCGGTAAGCCGCTCAGATCTACAATCAAGCGTTTGGGTCTTGATGAATATATGTCACTGGTCTGGGGTAAGTAGGCATAACACTCAGGCCAACTGTAATGTGCAATGGGCCCCGGTGCGGGCGCACCGGGGCCCTCAAGTTTAATGACTGAAGGACGGGAGATGACGATCCCGCATGCGTCTTTCCCACACTTAGTTGGGAGCGAAATGCCTGAAGAGGGTAGAGTCACCCTGCAAGACAGGGAAATTATCTACCGGGAAACCGGCAGCTACACGCTTTTTCCTGCTCAGACCGTGCGGAATGCGGAGCGGGTGCTTGGGAAAATCGGTGTAGACACTGTCGAACAGATAGATGCCCGATATACCGATGGTATTCCGATCGTTAGAGTGAACAGGGCCGACGTGAAGGCAAAATGCCACCGACAGGCCTGTCATTGGGCGGCGCCCCCAACTCCCCTCAATAACCCCCCTCGTGAGTGCTTCGGCAAAGGTATGACCCCGGACCAATCCAGGGCGAGCGCGATGATGGAAGCAGTCGAGAGGTATTGCGCTCAAAGGTTTGAGCACAGCGGCATCGTTTATGCCGGCTTCGAACAAATCCGGAAAAACGCAATTGACCTTTCGGTATTCAAATTTCCAGACCTGCCGGTGAAATGTGAAAACTGCCTGGAAGCCGATTATGACTGCTACCAGGATCTTGCCAAGGTGGCTCAAGAGTGGACCTGGGGGTACTCCCTGCTGGCCAGCAAAGCTGTTTTGGTGCCCGCTGCTCTGGTTTACTATCCATACATTTCTGATGATTATATTTCCTTTATATTTAATGATACGGGGGGGCTTTCAGCAGGAAATACCATAGAGGAAGCTATACTGCAAGGTATCGCTGAGGTAATTGAACGAGATGCTCTCTATTATGCCTTTAATCTTGATCGCCTGAACGATATGCCTCGAGTCGACCTCAAAAACATTACAAATGGATATGTGAGACAGTTTCTCGAACTGCTACCTCCTGAAGCCGTTTTTGCGTACCACATCAGGAATTCTGGATGGGACCTGCCGATAGCGACGTTCAGTGCTTTCATCTGCTACCAAATCAAAGGACAGCACTTGTATTTCGGAGGATCAGGAACCAGCCTCGATCCGACAGCCGCCCTGTTGAGGGCACTGACAGAATTGCAACAGCAAAAGGTCAGGCAAAAGATATTTTTTGAATTTGATTCAAAGAATTTGGTGTTACACGAACAAACCGGGTTAATACCTTTTAATTCTGTTGAGCAGAACCTGTATAAAAGCACCTCAAATGTAAAAGAAGATATCGCAATCTATCTTGATATGCTGGGCATGAATCGCATGGATGTTATTGTCGTAAATTTATATCACCCTGATATTGGGATACCTGTAGTCAGGGTGATCATCCCGCAGATGATTTCTTATTCGGGCAGTCCTATAAAAGAATCGGTATTTTCCAACGCAATAAAGCACACGGTATACTGATGGACTAGGTCAATGATGGTTGACAGGAAAATTTGAATGCCCGCTCCGCCGACCGATTCTTTCCACAGGAAAATCGATTATCTTAGATTGTCGATTACGGACAGGTGCAATCTTCGCTGCTCGTACTGCATGCCCGAAAGCGGTGTCCCCAAGTTGGACCATTCGGAAATACTGCGCTACGAGGAAATCGTAAGGCTTGCCCGGATCGCGATCTCAATGGGTATATCGAAGGTCCGCATTACGGGCGGCGAACCTCTGGTGAGAAGAGACGTGCTCAGTTTGTGCGAAACCATCTCCAGGGCTCCGGGACTAAGGAGCCTTAGCCTTACGACAAACGGCGTTCTGCTCTCGGATTTTGCCGTGGGGCTCATCCAGGCAGGCATCAAACGCATAAATATCAGTCTCGATACGCTGAAGCCTGAAAGATTTGCGGCGATCACCAGGAAGGACCTGTTCAGCCGGGTGTGGGCAGGGATCATGGCCGCTGAAGAAGCTGGCCTTTCGCCCGTGAAGTTGAACGCGGTAATCATGTGCGGGGTGAATGACGATGAGATTGAAGATTTGGCCCGCCTGACTTTCCAGTTCCCGTTTCACGTCCGCTTTATCGAGTTTATGCCCTTCCGGTCTGAGTTTGATTACGAAACACTTTTCATTCCGGCCTCGGAAATCCTGGAGCGGTTGAGCCGCGTTGGGCCCCTGGAGTCCTCGAGCGCGGGCGAGAGCAACGGCCCGGCACTTCATTACAGGTTCAAAGGCGCTCCGGGGAAAATCGGAATCATCAGCCCGGTATCCGACCATTTTTGCCCGAGCTGCAACCGGCTCCGGGTAACCGCGGATGGAAAACTGAGGACGTGCCTTTTTTCCAGCGATGAGACCGGTCTGCGGGGGCTTTTGCGACAGGGCGCCTTGGACGAAGAGATTGCCGCCGCAATGCTCGCAGCCATAAACAAAAAGCCGGAAAAGCACCAACTGAGCAGCTTTGTTTTCCGCAAGTGTATCTCCCGCCCGATGTTTTCGATCGGCGGTTAGACGTAGGTGAATCTCTCAGGCATGATAGCAGGATGAGTCCGTGGGCTAAGCGAAGCGCAGCCCGCGAAAATTTTTCGAAAAAGGATACCGAGCCGGTATTGATGCTTTTTGACGATAAGCGGCTAACTGTCCACCACAGGTATGGTGAACTTTTTTAAAGTATCCGAGCAGATGTACCCACATTATCTGACCGCATGCACATGCTATTTGCCAGTCTGTGAGTGGACAGGATTTTTTGCTTGATACGGTCGTATTTTTGATCTAGTATCCGATTTACGATATGGGATATGAGATTTCGGATAGGCTTTACAAAAAATCAAGGGTGAGCCTCACCCCAGTTGCAGGGGGAAATTGATATGAAAAAAACGGTTTCAGGCACTCCAGAGGGGACCTTAATCGACCAGGCCTACCAGGTACTCAAAGAAGCTATACTCGGCAAACGGTTCTCGCAGAACCAGAAGCTCGTATATGGTGATCTCGAGAAGACGCTCGGTATGAGCAAGACGCCAATCGTGGGTGCATTGGATCGGCTGGTAGAGGAAGGCTATGTCAGGCGCAGAAAAAATTATGGCTATTATACAACCGGCACCAATGGGCCTGCCCATCAAGGCGAATCGGGTCCTGCAGCGCTCCGTGGCCTGAGCGCTACAGAACCTCTCATTTATCCCGCTGGCAGACATCGCGTCGAAGCTTCTCACATCTCTCAGAATGAAGCAACATACCAAGAATTAAGGAAGCTCATTCTCGCCCGCGACCTGGCCCCAGGTCAAAAGCTCATATACAGCGACCTTGAAGCGATGCTTGGCGTTAGCAAGACCCCCATTTTGAATGGTCTTGCACGTTTGCAAGGCATAGGCCTAGTCTATCTTAAGCCAAATGCGGGCTATTATGTCAAGGAAATCGACTTCTGCGAGATTATCCACCTCTTCGAGGCCAGACGTGCTCTGGAACTGGCCAACACCCCCTTTATCATCAATAACTGCACGGACGATGACATCCTGGTGCTGGAGAAAATTCACCAGGAGTACGTGAAGTACGCTCTACCTCTTCTGGACAGTGCCAGGTTGCAGATCAACAGCAGATTTCACATCCTGATAGCGAGAATGGCACGAAACACCTTCATGATCAAGTATATACTGGAAATCTACGATTGGATTGAATTAAGAATGCCACTTACCTTTGAGTTCCTTTCACCGGAAAGACTAAGAGAAATCCCTGGTGAGCATGAACAGATAGTCGAGGCCATCCGCGCCAGAGACAAGCATCGCCTGGAAAGGGCATTGAAAAAGCATTTAAAGGCCCCGATCAAAGATATTGCGGAGTACTTGAATATCAAACTGCCCGGTAGAACAGCAAGTGGCTGTGGTGTAGGTGACAGATGAGGGCATCGAGCTCATCCCCCATTTCCCATCTGCTCTAGAAGTAGAAAGGAGTGGGCAAATGCGAAAGCGAGATCTCAGCATTTTTTTCAATCCACGATCGATAGCGATCCTCGGAGCTTCAGAAAATCTTACAAGTATCAGTGGAAGGCCATTCTACTACTTGCGAAAGCATGGGTACAAGGGCGCTATACTTCCAGTCAATCCGAAGTATGAGAAAATCGAAGAGTGCACCTGCTATCCGGACGTAAAGTCGATTCCCGGGGATGTAGACTTGGCCCTTATTGTCGTGAACTACAAGCTCGTCTACCCCATGCTCGAACAGTGCGCGGAGAAGGGGGTCCCTTTCGTCACCATCTTCAGCTCCGGATTTGCCGAGGCGGATGAAGAGGGCCGTGAGATCCAGAGGAAAATATCTGAGCTCTCGAAGTCCACGGGAATGAGGATTTGCGGTCCGAACTGCCAGGGAGGTGTGGATCTTTTCAACAGCACTGCCGCAGCATTTTCAGGGGCGTTGGATATAGAGCCTTTGATACCCGGACCCATCGGTTTCGTGACCCAAAGCGGCGCCCTCGGCTACTCCATCTTCAACCTAGCGCAGGAGAGCGGGGTCGGTTTCTCTTACGTCATCAGCACTGGCAATGAAGTGGACCTTGATTGCACCGATTTTCTAAATCATATGCTGGACGATCCTAATACCAGGATGGTGGCTGCTTACATAGAAGGCATCAGGAATGGAAGCAAGTTCATACAGATGGCCGATAAAGCCGCTCGATTGGAAAAACCGGTGGTGATCCTGAAGGTGGGACGGTCGTCGGTCGGGAAAAAAGCGGCTTCTTCCCACACCGGCGCCCTGGCGGGTTCTGACGAGGTTTGCGATGCGGTGTTCCGTCGGAGAGGGATCATACGAGTCAAGGATATAGAGGAATTTATAGATATAGGGAAGCTGATGACCTGCATCTCCAGGGCGCCTTCCGGGACGGGCCTCGGGATCGTGAGCACTTCCGGAGGGGCCGGGGTACTGTGCGCCGACACGGCGGAGGAGTGTGGTCTGAAAGTCTCCGAACTCCAGCCCGAAACACGGGAAGTCGTTCAGGGGCTGATCCCGCATTTCGGCTTCAGTCTCAACCCGGTCGACATGACTGCACAAATCCTGCGCAACGCTGACGGATTCCCTAGCCTGCTCCAGTCGATGATCAGCGACCCCGGGATCAACGCCCTCGTGGTTGTGGTGACGATGGCGTCCGGCCAACTGGGGATGCGTATGGCTGAGGACATCATAAGAATGAACCGGACGACGGAAAAACCGATCGTCGTGGCATGGACATCGGGACTAAAGCTCGTGAAGGAACACTTCGAGGTTCTCCGGAATGCAAAGGTTCCTGTGTACCAGTCTCCGGTGCGCGCAATTAAGGCACTCTCCGCTCTCATGCACTACGGCAGCGCGAGCGGAGAGAGAAGGGATAGATGTGGCTCTCGAACGGTTTCTGCTCAGATGCCCAGGACTGCTGCAGCGCTTTTGAACGCCAACGAGAGCGGCGCACTCAGCGAACACCAGTCGAAGCTGCTGCTGAATGCCTTCGGGGTCGCACTCAACCGGGAAGAACTGGTGGATACGGTCGAGGAGGCATGTGCAGTTGCAGATAGAATCGGTTACCCGGTCGCCCTCAAGGTCGATTCTCCGGATATTCTGCACAAGACGGAGGCAAAGGTTATCGAACTCAATGTGGAGAGCAGGGAAAAGATCCCGGGAATATACCGGAAACTGATGGACAACGCACAGCAGTATGATCCCTCGGCGAGGATCAATGGGATATGCGTCCAGGAGATGATCCCGAGAGGGGTCGAAGTGATCGTCGGTGTCAACCGCGACCCCCAATTCGGACCGGTAGTGATGTTCGGTTTGGGTGGAATTTTCGTGGAGGTCATGAAGGATGTCTCGTTCGCCGTTGCACCTGTGGATAAAGAGGAGGCTCTCAGCGGTATGATCAAGCAAATCAAGGGCTACCCTCTACTTTCGGGTGCTCGAGGCCGTGAGAAAGCCGATGTCGATGCACTGGCCGATGTACTGGTAAAAATATCGGAGGTAGCCTGTGCTTTGGGCCCCCGACTCAAAGAGATCGATATCAACCCCCTGATCGTCCTTCCGGAAGGCCGGGGAGTCAAGATTGCGGACGCACTGGTAATCCTCCAGCCGCCATTGGAGTGAGCTGGAAACCAATAAAATCACCGGGCTGGTCTTCGAACTTTAAACAGGAGGAAAATCTCATGCCCGACCTGCTTCTCACGAAAGAAAACGGCATTGGAACCATAATGTTGAACCGCCCCGCGAAGAAGAACTCTTTCACTTTCGAAATGATCGAGCAATGGGTGGCAACGCTCGAGAAATGGCGCACCGATCCGGAAGTGGGCGTCATCGTGCTGACGGGAGCGGGGGGTGACTTCTGCAGCGGCGTGGATTTCTCATCTGCCGGCGATCCGATGCAGGCAGGGCCCTATGAAATGAAGCATCTCCTCTGGGACAAGGTCCATCGGATCCCTTTGACCCTGGAAGACATCGATAAACCTGTGATTGCCGCTATGAAGGGGGTAGCTGTCGGAGCAGGTCTCGACATGGCGCTCATGTGCGATATGCGCTTTGTCGCTGATAACGCCAGGTTCTCGGAGGGCTATGTCAAGGTCGGCCTGGTCCCGGGCGATGGCGGGGCATATTTCCTGCCCCGGCTGGTGGGAGTGGCCAAGGCTCTCGAACTCCTGTGGACAGGCGATTTTATCAGCGCCCAGGAAGCACTGCGCATCGGAATGGTCAACCGTGTCTATCCCGACGATCAGCTGATGGATGAGACCTACGAGTTTGCCAGGCGGCTTGCCGATGGACCAAGAGCCGTTCACCGCATGATCAAGCGTGCAACTTATCAGAGCAGCCGCGCCGACCTGAGGGTTTCTCTGGACCTGATTTCGTCGCACATGGGCGTGATCCGCCAGACCCAGGACAGCCAGGACGCGTTTCGTGCGGCCTTACAGAGGTTCGATGGAAAGGCGAAGAAGTAGCGCCCGGCCTTTGCCAGCCGTTTGGCATCAGGACCTATAACGACAGGAGAGGGAGAAAAACAAGAGATGGACTTCCATTTTACAGCAGAACAGGAAAAATTCCGCCAGGAGGTAAGATCTTTCCTCGAGGCTGAACTCGCAGCCGGGAAGTTCACTATTTCCTGCAACGAGCTCGTCGGAGCGGCTTCGATTGAATTCTCGCGAAAGATGGCCGAAAGAGGCTGGATCGGCATGACGTGGCCCAAGAAGTACGGAGGCCAGGAGCGTACCTACGTAGACAAGATGATTCTTTCCGAAGAGATGTGCCGGGTACATGCGCCCATTGGTTATCATTTCATGGGCGACCGCCAGGTGGGACCAGCCCTGATCAAATTCGGCTCCGACTGGCAGAAAGAGTACTTCCTTCCCAGGATTGTCAGGGCAGAAGAGAAGACGAGCTTTTGCCTGCTCTTCAGTGAGCCGAACGCGGGATCGGACCTTGCAGCCATAGTCACATCGGCTGTCGAGGATGGCGACTACTACGTCATCAACGGTCAGAAAATATGGACCTCCTTTGCCGGCAGTTCCCAGTGGGGTTGGCTCCTGGTAAAAACCGAGTTCGACGAAAATGTGCCTCGCCATCAGACGTGCAGCGAATTCATGCTGGATCTGGAAACCTCCGGCGTAACCATACGGCCGATCATGGTCATGGTCGGGGAAGAAGGCTTTAACGAGGTCTTCCTGGATAACGTCAGGATTCACAAGAAGTTTCTCGTGGGTCAGAAAAACGCCGGGTTCAAGCAGATCATGGCCCAAGTCGATTACGAGCGCGCCGGGATCGAGAGGCTGATGCAGAACTATCCCGTGTATCAAGAGCTCCTACGGTACATCAAGCAATCGGACATGAAGAACAGAAGCCGCTCCTACTATGCATGGGTTCGCGACCAGGTGGCGCAGCTTGAGGTGGAGTTCAACGCAGGCTGGCTTCTCTGCTACTCGACGGCATGGACAATCGACCAGGGCATGCCCGCAACGAGCCAGGCGGCCTTGAGCAAGACATACTGTACTCGTTTCGAACAGCGCCTCAACGAGCTGGCTACCCGGGTGATCGGACCCGTGTCTTTGATGAGAAAGCAGCCCGACTGGTACCCGCTTGAGGTCGATGTTGCAGAAAGTTATCTCTGGGGGCCGAGCTATACGCTCCAGGGAGGAACCGTTGAGATTCTCAAGGGTATCGTGGCCCAGCGCGGACTCGGGTTGCCGCGATAACAGTTTCATATCGGGTTCATGAATAAGAGGGGTCAGATATGAAATTCAATTTTTCCAAAGAACAGGACATGCTGCGAAAGTCATTTGTCGAGTACCTGAGGATCAAGTGCACTTCCGAGGAACGAAGGAAGTGGCTGGAGAGCGAAGAGGGCTATTCGATGACCGTTTGGCGCGAGATTTCCGAACTGGGCTGGCCGGGCCTTATTTACGACGAGAAGTACGGGGGCATGAGCGGCTCTTTTTTGGAGATCTACATTCTCTGCGAAGAGATAGGTAAGTGCCTTCTACCCAGTCCTCTGTATGCCAGCGCAGTCCTGGCCGGCATGCTCATCGATGAGGCCTGCAGTGAACAGCAGAAAGAGGAATACCTGCCCGACCTTATCGAAGGAAGGCGTATTTTTACACTCGCTTATCTGGACAGCAAGGGCAACTGCGATGCGGAAGCTCTTGCGGTCAGCGCGGTGCCGGCCGGCAATGACGATTACTCCCTGGAAGGCGTTTGTCTTTTCGTTCCTTACGCACATGCGGCCGACAAGATTCTGGTGTGTGCAAATCTATCCAATCATACGCAAACAGGTCCAACCTTGTTCATGGTTGCTGCCAAATCCGCCGGTGTGAACCTATCTCCTTTGAAGACAATATCGGCCGAGAAGCGTTTCGTCGTTCGTTTTGACAAGGTAATTGCCAAGGAGAGTGACATTATCGGGGAAATAGGCAAGGGCAATGCCTACATCCAGGACATGCTTTCGAAGGCGACGGTGCTCAAGTGCGCTGAAATGCTGGGTGGGCTCAAGCAGGTGTTGGACATGACCGTTGCCCACGTCAAAGAGCGCCACCAGTTCGGTAAACCCCTAGGGTCATTTCAAGCCATACAGCACTACTGCGCTGATATGACCGCGGATTTGGAAGGTGGGCGGCTGCTTGGCTACCAGGCGGCGGCTCTGCTCGATCGCGGGGAGCCCTGCGATAAGGAGGTTGCAATGGCCAAGGCATGGTGCAGCGATGCCTATCCGAGGTGCTGCGCTATGTCTCACCAGATTCTTGGGGCATACGGTTTTACTGAAGAATGCGACTTGCATCTGTACACGAAGCACGCCAAAGAGGCGGAGCTGATGTTCGGGCATTCCTGGTTTCACCGATCGAGGGTTGCCGACGCGCTTGGACTGTAAACCTCTTGGACCATTGACCCGCCGGGCTACCTGGGCCCGGCTCAAGCGAGCGGATTTTACCATGCTTTTCACCCTAGTGCCTGCCCAGAAAATTAACAGAACAAAAGGACAAGTATGCAAGCGGTTCTGACTTCTCCGGCATCTTCTTTCATTATGGGAATTCCCGCTCGCGTGATCTTCATCCTTGTCCCTCTCATCGGCGTCGGGGCCTTCGCCTACATTATGGCGCGGCGCCTGGAACCACTTCGAAGGGCTGCTCGGGATGATCGCTTCAATCGGATTTCAGAGCGCATCACGGCCGTGCTCAAGATGTGGCTGGCACAGAGCCGCCAGCCCCGCTACATGTTCGCCGGAGTGCTGCACATCATCATCTTTGCCGGCTTTATCATTTTGAGCGCACGTTCTGCCCACATGATCATCCTTGGGTTTAAGGAAGAATCTTCCTCTCCGGGATTTGCAGGGACCCTCGGAGCAATTTACAGAGTGGCCAAAGATTATGCCGGAACGGCCGTGTTTACTTGCTGCGCCATTGCAGCCGTACGGCGTGTGTTCTTCAAGCCGTCGCGTTACGCCGTTCCGGAAAAGTACGGCAAGGATCACGCATCGGAAGCCATCCTTGTTTTGGGACTCATCTCAATACTGATGCTTGCTGAGAGTCTCTTCGATGCGAGCGGTGCGGCTGCCCAGCTTCAATCGGGCATGCATTCCAAACCGGCTGCACCCTTAACCCTGGCATGGGCCTTCCGGCATGCTCTCGCCGGGGCCACTCAGGATACGCTCCAGGTTGTTCACCTGGCAGCCTACACCGCCCATGACGTCACTTTCTTTCTGTTTCTGTGTTTTCTTCCCATGGGCAAGCACTTTCATGTCATCACTTCGCTTTTCAACGTCTTCTTCATGCGTCTGGAAAAGGGAACCGTGAAGCCTGTCCGGTACGGAATCGGCGACAGCGCGCTCGATGAACTTGAATCCTTTGGGATAAAACGCTTCGAGGACTTCACGTGGAAGCACATTCTCGATTTCTACACCTGCGCAGACTGCGGCCGCTGCTCTGACCGTTGTCCTGCAAATCGCGTGGGTCGTCCACTCTCTCCCCGATTCATCACCATCAAAGGACGTGATCATGCCTTTTCGCACTATCCTCTGCACGGCAAGAACGTCGACGGTGGGCCTTTGATCGGATCCATTTACGATGAACAGGAAGTATGGTCCTGCACGACCTGCGGGGCTTGCGAAGAGGAATGTCCGCTGGGCATCGAATACATCGATAAGATTGTGGACCTGAGGCGAGCGATGGTTGATGACGGCATGGTGCCTCAATCCCTTCAGAAAGCCCTGAGCGCCCTCGAAAAGCGGGGAAACCCCTGGGGCAAAATGGAGAGGAAGCGCGCCGAATGGACCACCGGACTGCCGGCCGGCTACAATGTAAGGCTTGCTGACGGGGGTGAGCCGATTGAAACGCTGTACTTCGTCGACAGCGTATCTTCATACGACGACCGCATGCAGTATATTGCCCGGGCTACCGTGAGAATCCTGTGCGCCGCCCGCGTTGACTTCGGTATCCTGGGAAAAGATGAGAGGGACAGCGGGCACGAAGTCCGCCGCTTCGGCGAGGAGATGCTCTTCCAAAGCCTCAAAGAGCAGAATACAGAGGCGATCCTCGCATCTGGGGCCACGCGCATCGTCACCGCAGACCCGCACGCCTACAACGCTCTTACGAAGGACTACAGTGGACTGCCTCGCGTCGAGCATATCAGTGAGGTAACTCTGGACAGGCTCCGAAGCGGAGCCATCAAGCTCAGGCCGGTCGAGGACGGCTCCAAAACCTACGTCTATCATGACCCCTGCTATTTGGGGCGTCATAACGGACTCTACGACACTCCCCGGCGAGTCATTCGCTACATTCCTGGAATACATCTGGTGGAGATGGAAGGCGATTGCAAGGACCGCTCGTTCTGCTGCGGGGGTGGGGGGCTCATGCTCTTCTACGAACCGGAAGAAGAACAGCGCATGGGGGTGCTTCGAGTTCAGATGGCGAGGACGGCAGGCGCAAACGTAATCGTTACAGCCTGTCCTTTCTGCCTCGCAAACATTGAAGATGCAATAAAGGTAGCCGGTCTGGAAGGCAAGATCGAGGCAATAGATCTTTGCGAACTGATCGACCGTCACATCGAACCGCAATTCCGCAGTTCGCCGATTGCCACCGGCAATTCAGGAGGATGAACATGGAGATTCTGGTGTGCGTCAAAAGGATTCCCGACTCGGCTGAAAACGAGATCGAGATCAGCAGAGATGGATCCGACATAAAAAGGGACAACCTTGTCTATTCGGTAAACGAGTGGGACAACTACGCAGTCGAGGAGGCAATTCAGATCGCTGCCCGTGTTGGAGGCTCGGTAACGGTCGTCTCCATTGGTGATGAAGATACTGAGGAAGTGGTTCGACGCGAGATGGCCATGGGAGCCAATCAGGGGCTTCTTCTTATCGATGAGGCCTTTGAGGGCTCTGACGGTAGAGGGATTGCCTCCATCTTGAAAGCGGCAGTTCAGAAGGGCAAATATGATCTGGTCCTTACCGGCGCTCAGGCTGACGATCAGGCAGCCCAGGTGGGCGGGATGCTCGCCGCCATGCTGGACTGGCCATACGCCTCGCTGGTCATCAGTATCGAGATCTGCGATGGGAGAAGTCTGAGAGTTGCCCGGGAAATCGAGGGCGGCAACCAGGAAATTAACGAGATAGAACTCCCTTGTGTACTTTCCGTTCAGACCGGCATAAACGAACCACGGTACGTGGGCATCCGCGGTATCCGCAAGGTTGCCTCCGTTGAAATACCTGTGCTCGGTGCTTCCGATCTCGGGCTGGACCCGTCGTCAGTGGGCAAAGCCGGAGCCGGGGTGAAGCGCCTTGACTATTTCGTTCCGCCTGAGGGTGCCGGAGCTGAAATTTTGCAGGGAAGCACCGATGAGATCATAGTCCAGTTGATCGACCTTTTGAAAGCCAAGGGAGGGATCAAGTAATGGCTGCACGGGTTTTCGCCTTCATAGCTCATAGTGACGGAAAAGCGGATGACTCAGCTTTCGAGATGATTTCAGCCGCCGGAAAGATTACCCCGGAAGCCTCACCGACAGCCATTGTCCCGGGTTCTGGAACATCGCTGGATGCAGTCTGCCGGGAGATGGCCCGTTTCTACAAAGAGGTCTGGAAGTTCGACAGGGATGAGCTGCGTTATCCTAATGCCGAACTGATAGGGCCGCTTCTTGTGAGCGTCCTGCCAAAGGGCTCCATTGTGCTGCTGCCCCACAACACCTTAGGTATTGACCTGGGTCCGGGCCTCTCCATCAAGTTGGACGCTTCCTACGTGCCTGATGTAGTCGCCATCGAGGGGCGGGATGAGAAGAGCCTCAAAGTCGTCCGGCAGGAATACAATGGGCAGGTCAGTACTCACCTTGCCTGTGACATATGCAATGGTGCTGTCATCACGGTGCGCAGCGGCGCCTTTGCTTCCGAGGAGACCGGACCGGGGGGCGGGCAGATCCTCGACAGGTCTGCCGATGTTCCAAGTCTTCGTGCCCGCCGCAGGTTTCTTGAAGTCGTTGAAGCTAAAGCCGGTGAGGTCGACATCACCAAGGAAGATATCCTCGTCTCCGTAGGCAGGGGCATCGGCGATAAGGACAACATCCCTGTCGTGGAGAAACTGGCACAGGCTATTGGAGGGGTGGTGTCATGCTCACGTCCGGTCGCTGACTCAAAGTGGCTGGATAAATCGCGACAGGTCGGCACCTCCGGCAAGACAGTCAAACCCAAAGTATACGTTGCCCTGGGAATCAGCGGAGCTTTCCAGCACCTTGGAGGGATCAAAGGGAATCCCTTTATTGTAGCCATCAACAAGAACCCGAAAGCGCCAATTTTTCAAGTGGCCAGCGTCGGGGTCGTTGGGGACCTGCTGGAGTTGGTTCCGGCACTTACCGCAAAGATCGAAGAGAGTGAGTAGAAGGATATCGGCATGAGAGATGTGATGATTGTAAGTGCGTGTAGAACGCCTATCGGCCGGTTCGGGGGGGTGTTCAAGGAGGTCACATCGGATATTCTGTCCGCCGTGGTTATGAAGGAGGCTATTCGAAGAGCGGGAATTGCCCCGGAAATCATCGAAGATGTGATCTGGGGAGAGTGTCACCAGCAGGCTGACAAGATAAACACTGCCCGGGTAGCGGCCTTAAAAAGCGGTGTGCCGCTTTCGGTGCCGGGAGTTACCGTCAATCGAGTGTGCACCTCTTCATTGCAGGCTATTGTCTTCGCGGCTCAATCCATCAAGGCAGGGGACTCGGAGACATTGTTGGTCGGTGGTGTGGAAAGTATGAGTAACGCTCCTTATGTCCTTCGGAAAGCGCGCTGGGGGTATGGACGTCAGCACGGGGAGATCTTCGACACTCTTTGGGAGGGTTTCACCTGCGCCTCATCCGAGCTTATTATGGGAATGACGGCGGAAAACCTTGCCGAAAAATACGACATACACAGAGAGGATCAAGACGAAGTGGCTTTGCGGAGTCACCGGAATGCCATTGCCGCAATTGACAACGGATTCTTTAAGGAAGAGATAGTTCCGGTCACTATTCCCGCGAAAAGAGGGGACTCGGTGGTAGTCGAAGTAGATGAGCATCCACGCCGAAATTTGAATCTGGCCGATTTAAGCAGGTTACCACCCGCATTCAAGAAGGGAGGAACGGTAACCGCAGGCAATTCCAGCGCGATCAGCGACGGAGCTGCGGCGCTGGTAGTTATGTCATCAAGTCGTGCGAATGAACTGGGCATCAAGCCCATAGCGCGGCTGGCCTCTTACGGCTATGCCGGAGTGGAACCGGAATTGATGGGATATGGCCCGGTTCCGGCTACACAAAATTTATTGGCCAGGACCGGGATGAAACTCGAAGATATAGATTTGATCGAAATCAATGAAGCCTTCGCTGCTCAATATCTGGCTTGCGAGAGATTGCTTGGAGTCAACAGAGACAAAGTGAACGTAAACGGAAGCGGGATCTCGCTGGGACATCCCGTCGGCTGTACGGGTTCTCGCATTACTGTGACGCTCATTCATGAACTGAAACGGCGGAGGCTGAAAAGGGGATTGGCAACACTCTGTGGTTTGGGTGGGGTATCGGTGGCTGCTTTATTCGAGATCGATGATCGAAGCTGCACAGTGGTAACTTAAACGCGGCACAGTACCGGCACAGATGATCCGAGAAAATTAGGTTTGCGAAAAAGAGAGCCCAAATAAAAGAGTAAGCTTTTCATCGCTGATTACATCGCCGGGATGTTGCGCTAATATTCTCATAAATATTTGTCCAGCAACCCTATCGAATACGCTGGGGCGGGGGAACGAGCGCATCAACTGCGGGGAAGGAGTGTGTCCTGAAACTGCAAAAATCGGTCTTATTGACATATCACTTGGATGTTCTTTCGCCTGCGGATCGATCCCTGATGAGGCCCTCCCGTTTTGGGAAATATCAGATGCCCGGCCCCAAGCATTTGCAATTACAAATGAGAGATAGTCGTCCATTAGCTTCAGAACTTTCTATCCGGATAAGGCAAACGAGACGAAAGTAAGACGGTAAACATTCTCTTCAAAGACACTCCCATTCACAGAGGTGCATCATGAGACAGCTTCCGCCAAGAATGCAGGATCAGCTTTACCACGAGATGATTTTACCAGGAGAAACACTTGAGATCCGGAAGAAGGCAAGAGAATTTGCGGTGAAGGAAATTGCTCCTCACTCATACGAACTTGCAAATACAGAAGAGTCGAAGGAAAGCTTTCCGCGTGATATCTTTCAAAAATTGGCAGCTCAGGATTTTTTCAAGATCCCGTTTGCAACGGAAGTCGGGGGGCTGGGGCTAGAGTATCCCTCGTGTGCAACTGTGGTGACGGTTGAAGAACTTGCTTACGCCAGCGACAGCATCGCTGCCATCTACGATGTCCATTGCATTCTCGCCGGCCATGCCCTCGTCTATGCATCTAATGAAATCCAGCAGAAATATCTTCTGCCCATGACAATAGGAGAAAAGATCGGCTGCTTTGCAACCACGGAGCCCCATGCGAGTTCGGACCTGTCTTTGCGCGCACTGCAAACGAAAGCAAGCAAAAAGGGGGCTAAATGGGTTGTAAGCGGGCAGAAGCGTTTCATCACCAACTCTTGTGTCGCGGATTTTGTAACCGCTCTCGTCAATGCGGATGGAAAGCTTACCATGATGGTGATCGATCTAAAGTCCAGAGGCTGTCGTGTTGGAGAGCCGGATAAAAAGATGGGCAACAAGAGTCAACTCACTTCCGACATCTACTTTGACGATGTTGAGGTTCCACTGGGTCATGTGATCGGTGAAGAGGGGACCGGGTTGCATATCGCCCTGGCGACTCTCACTTACGGTCGAGTCGGCATTGCAGCGAGCGGGGTTGGGATGGCTCAATCGGCTTTCGATGAATGTGTGGCTTATATGAAGAAACGTGAGGCATTCGGCAAGAAATTGAGCCAGTTTCAATATTGGCAATACAAATGGGCGGAACGGGCCATCGAGATTGAAAATGCCAGGAATCTCTATTCCAAGGCAGCGTTACGCATGGACCAGGGGGTTGAATTCCCGGAGCCGGAGGCGGCGGGGGCAAAGTATTACGGGACAAAATGCGCGGCGGATATCGCCAGGGACGCCGTCCAGATTTTCGGCGGATATGGTTTCATCCAACAGCTTTCCCATGACGCTTCCACCTTCAAGGTAGAAGAGATTTACCGCGACTGCAAAGTTGCCGAAATCTACGAGGGTACCAATGAAATACAAAAAATGATCATTTCAAGGGCCATTTTCGGAAGGGAGTTTATTTAGCCTTTCCAAAGCCTCAATGCCCGGTCTTGGTATTGGCTGGCTCGCAGGGGGCGGACCAAGGTGGGCACCGGCAAGCGAGGAGTCGGACCTTGTCGTCTTTGGCTTCATAGACAAGACGGTTGTCAGAACCGGGTTCCGGCACTTACCGAAAAGATCGAAAAGAGTAAGTGGAATTGAATCCAGACGTGACAGAAATCCAGGAATTGGAGTTCTCAGATGCAAAAAGACAGCCCCGAAGGCATGGCCCTGGCAATCGTGGAATCATGCGGAGACTGTGGAATCTGCAGGGACCTCATGGGGGGCACCCCCTGCCGGGTATTCCCCGAGCTATACAGACTCTATGACAAAGAAGCGGAAAAAAGGGGGCAGATATCTTCCCGGGAACTGAGAAACCTGGTGGACCTGTGCAACTTTTGCGCGCTTTGCCCGTGTCCGCACAGGCGGTCGGACATCATGAAGGCCAAACATGCCTTTGTTGACAGGGACGGTCTTGACCCAACCATTCGTCTTTTGGAAGACGTCGAGCGCCTTACAAGGATATGCGGGGCATACCCAAGCTTAACCAACAACCTTTTGAAGGGCAAACGGACCGGGGGCTTTTTGAAGAAGCTGGCCGGAATTCATCCGGACAGGAACTTGCCGGAATTCCCGAAGGAAAACTTTGCCTCCTGGGCCGTAAGACGCGGGCTCCGCATCAGGCAAGGGGAAAGGGCGAAAATCGCATATTTTGCCGGCTGCACGGGCCAGTACCTTTTCCCGGATGTCCCGAAAGCGGTGGTTGACGTTTTGCAGCAAAATGAAATCGATGTTTACCTGCCGGAACAAAAGTGCTGCGG
This sequence comes from uncultured delta proteobacterium, assembly GCA_963805125.1. Taxonomy (GTDB): domain Bacteria; phylum Desulfobacterota; class Syntrophobacteria; order Syntrophobacterales; family Syntrophobacteraceae; genus SbD1. The sequence continues at coordinate 110,298 of CAWDTD010000013.1, forward strand.
CATGCCGAGTCTGCTCGAAGGAGACCTGAAACTCACGCTGAAGTTCGCCGCATTCAATCTTGACCGGTTGGGCGAGGCGGTCGATTCCGGCTGCGAAATCGTGTGTTCATGTCCTACCTGCGCATACATGCTGAAGCACGTGATAAGCGAGGGTTGTTTTTGCTTGCAGCAATATCGTCAATCCGGCGGCCCCGATATTGATGAGTCGAACCAGACGAGTATGCCAAGCGGAACACACCAACCGAAGGCGCGCTCATCCAGTGCGTCGATTATCGATAAGCCCTTTAGAGATGAAGGCTGTCTTGCATCGTTGGATGCGTCGAAACGAATAAAGGTCGCGAGCCACACCTTCGATCTCGGAGAATACCTCAGGTCCCTCCTTCACGCAGGGCAGTTCAATAACGATTTGGGTGCGGTCCCTGCACGGATGGCATACTATCCACCATGCCACCTTCGGGAACAAAATATCGGAGAGCCCTACGCGGATTTGCTGAGGCTCGCGCCGGGAATTTCCATGGAGCGGATCGACGGCCTCTTTCATTGCTGTGGTATCGCCGGTATCATGGGCTTAAAGCGGGATTTTCATCAGGTATCGGTCGAAATGGGGAGCCTGTTGATGGCCAGGATCGCTGCGATTGATCCCGAGAGGCTCGTGACTGATTGCCTGAGTTGCCGAATCCAGTTCAATCAGCTTATCCCGTACAGGGTTTTCCACCCAATTGAAATCCTTAGTGAATCATATGCTAATTACAAGAATGAAAACAGGATATGACAGCGCAAAAGCGTACCACACAATCTCTCTTTGGCCTGCAGGCATTTCGCGGATGCGCTCTGGTGTGAAAAAGATTCGCGTTCTCCTTTTGAGGCGAGCCTTGTCCGGCTCAAATGCGTATCAGTCATTTCGGGGCCGGACTTTCTTTTTCAGTCTGAACCGGACAGTATTGGCATCATCATTTCAGCAGACGGGAGGAATCTTTCAGAGTATGGAGATTCTTCTGAACTCGAATACTCGAATAAATGTTTCCTCAGTAATATCATCTGCTGCCCACTCGTCCCGGACCGAAGCGAGGATGAAATTTCTCACCCTTTTCTAGTGCTGGTCGATTATATCTCTGATTCTGTTCTACATAGCGATGCCAGCACCGGTTTTTAGCTGGACGCCTCTCTAACCTTTTGGGCGGCTATTCCTGCGACTGAGGCTTTGTTGAAATGATAGTCAAAGCAGGGATCTTCCACACCCCTTGCCAACCGTTTAAGAATCCAGACCTGCCTGATTTTTTGAATGTATGATCCGGAAACCGTGAAGATTTCCCAGCGGCCACTTCCGGAATTTGCTACCGTTCACCACAGAGGCGGGTCATCGTCCGGGCATTAAGAGAACACTGAGGGGAGAAAGGTCATAGAATTCTCCGGCGTATGCCGTCCTTCAATACCGGCACATTGAAATTGATTAGCAGGCCGAGTTTCCACCCCGTACGCAAGGCATGCCTCGTAAGTTGATTCAAGGAGCCCCGGGCCCAGTTCGCGATGAATGGCTACTTAATCATGCCCCAATGATCTGCTCTGTTATATTATTTAAATCCACCTCTGTGGCCTCAGTGTTCTCTGTGGTGAACGCTTACGGTATTTTAACCTGATGCTAGCTCGTCCTCACTGCCATTTGATCGGCATCGGTATGTTTCGCATGATCGTCGTCAACACTCCTTGCTGCTGAATGTTAAAGTTTTCCCGCCGATTTGAGTCCCAGCCAGTCAGCCTGAAAGTAAAGTGGCAAATCAGATTGTTTTGTAAATTCATATACTTATTAAGGATGCGTCATTCTTGCGCCGACAAATGTTTGTTCGGTGAGGCTGTCACAAATACAATGAAGTGAGGATCTTTTTGTTGGCGTGGGCCAGTGGCGATTCTGACGGGTGGCCGTGAAGGCTCACAAATGGAACGTGTTGGGGTCGGTCAGAAACTGACCCATTTTGATCTTTGGAAAAAGAGAATCTCTTGACAATTACAAGAAAAAATCCCACGTAAGGCTAAATACTCACAAAGAAGTATACCCGGATAAAAAGGCCTCTTCTCTTTTAAGAAAAAATCCCTTTGTATTCGCGTAGAGATTTCGTAAAATACAAAGAGAAAACTGCAAAAAAAACAACTTTCAAAGTATGCCAATGAATAAACGGTCCCTTACTTATTTTATTCGTTCAGATTGGATTGCTGACGTTCGAGCTCATTCTACCTGTTATTTTCCCTCCTTTGCCCCGCTCAGATTCCATACTCTTTTTTCGTTGATTTCGAGGGTTCAAAATCTGAAGGAGCAAATGCCGTGAACTCCGCTGAAACTACCCGGTTTTTGAAGTCTCAGGTTGCTCTTTTCAGGGATTTCCCTCCCGAACGGCTGCAGACGCTGGTCGATGGGTCGCGGGTTACTACTTATGAGCCGCATGAGGCCATAATAAGATTCGGGGATGAAGGCCATTTTCTGGGCATCATGCTCGATGGAACCGCAGGGGTCTCTTACACGGATGACGACGGGGAGATACACAGGCTGGGAGAGTTGAAAACAGCCGATGTCTTCGGGGAGATATCCCTGATGACCGGCGACAAGACCACCGCCGACGTTTACGGTGCTGTCCGGTGCACGGTTTTACTGGTGCCGCAGACACTCTTTCTTTCGCATATAGTCACCTCCCCCCCTGCAGTCATGCACCTCTCCAGGATGGTAACCGAGCGTCTAAGGAGTACGTATTCCGAAAGAGGCAGGACGGTTGCAGCCTCGGCATTCAGACGGAGCGATGATCCGTACGGATTCGGCCTCAAAACGGAATCCCCGGCAAAATTTCTTGCCATAAATTGCGGTTCATCGTCGCTCAAATACTGCCTTTTCGACACTGTGGACGAGAGCAGGAACATTCGGGGCATCGTGGAGAGAATTGGGATCCAAGGCACTCGAAACACTTGGAGTTCTTTGGCGGGCGAGGTATCCGAGGAGCTTTGCACAGCAGGCCACAAGGAGGCTTTCGACTCGATGATGGAGGCGATTCGGGCAGGACAACCGGGGGCACTTGATGAGATCACGGCTGTCGGACACCGGGTCGTACACGGTGGAGACCAGTTCACCAACTCTATAGTCGTAAATGAAAATGTTATCAAGGCGATCGAGGATATCTCGGAACTCGCCCCTTTGCACAATCCTGTCAATCTGGTCGGTATCCGCGAAGCAATGAGACATATGCCCGGAGTCCCTCACATTGCGGTTTTCGATACCGCTTTTCACCACACGATTCCACCCTATGCACACCTCTACGCGATTCCAACCGAATACTACGAGCAGAGGAAAATCCGGCGCTACGGTTTCCACGGGCTGTCTCATGGATATGTCTCCCTGAGGGCCGCACAGTTCTTGAAAAGACCGTTCAATGCTTTGAAGATAATCTCCTGTCACCTGGGAAATGGAGCGTCCGTGTGCGCCATTGACCACGGCAGGTCAATAGACACTTCGATGGGCCTGACCCCCACCGAAGGGCTGGTGATGGGGACGCGTTGCGGGGACATTGACCCCAGCGTGTTGTTCCATTTGATGAAAACGGAAAAGCTCTCAGCCCAGGAGTTACACGAAATCCTTGACAGCAAAAGCGGCCTCAAGGGTCTTTCCGGGATCTCCAGCGACATGCGCGAGATCGAAAAAGCGGCTCAGCAGGGCGAAAACTGGCCGCTGCTCGCCTTCAAGACCTTCTGCTACAGGATCAGAAAGTACATAGGTTCCTATGTCGCCGCAATGGGCGGTATGGACGTCCTGATTTTCACAGGTGGTATCGGGCAGGGCAGTTGGGGAATCCGCAGCCTGGCATGCCAGGGGCTTTCGTGTATGGGAATAAAGGTTTCCGAGGAAAGCAACCGGGTCGCCAGGGGGTTCGAAAGCATTTGCGATATTTCGGAGGACGAGTCCCCCGTGCGTGTTCTGGTCGTCCCTACCGACGAAGAACTGATGATAGCTCGGGAGACCCTGAGAACGCTTGACCGCAATCAACTGACCAGGATAGTGCGCAGCACGGACAAAGCTCCCGTTCCCATAGAGGTTTCAGCCCACCACGTGCACCTGTCACGAGAGCATATCGACGCGCTGTTCGGGCCTGGAATCGAGCTCGTGCCCGAAGTCAATCTTTCGCAGCCCGGCCAGTATGCATACAGGGAGAAAGTGAACCTTATCGGGCCGAAAGGCAGAGTGGAGCGGGTACGCGTTCTAGGACCTCCCCGGAACCAAACCCAGGTCGAGATCTCGATGACCGAGCAGTTTATACTCGGATTACAGCCGCCAGTCCGCCAGTCCGGAGACCTGGACGGCAGCCCCGGGATCACCATTGAAGGCTCGCAAGGGTCCATCTCCATAGACAAGGGCGTAATTTGCGCACTGAGGCATATACACATGTCGCCCGAAGACGCCCTGCGGTACGGACTGCGGGATAAATGTCTGGTAAGGGTCCGGACGGTTGGCGGCCTGTCGCTCGTGTTCGGCGATGTGCTGATCAGGGTAAACCCGAATTACAAGCTCGCAATGCACTTAGATACGGATGAAGCCAATGCGGCAAAGATTTCGACAGGAATGACGGGCTATATCGACGAGATTCAAAGCAAGAGCTGAAAGCTTCCGGTCATCAGGCCCTGCTATTTCGTGTCGCTCCAATATCTTGCCAATGTGAGGAGGCTCATTGGCCTGCGAGAATACTTACCCTATGAGTCGGACCTGTTGAGGATTTCCACTCTCCAATTTTTAATGCCGAAAAGAGCTGTACGTAATTTCCCGTTTTCCGGCGGAACATCAGCCTAAGCGGCCCGGCCGGCGCGCTTCGCCGCATCAGGGAATCCCATGGATCTCCCGATGCGCCAACGCATTGCCGGGACAGCTTGAGCCTTTCGTCAGGATCCCCCGCGGCTTCGTTTCTTGAGAGAATCTACGAACTCAAGCGGCTCGTTCTTTGGCTCGCTGGGATGAAGCGAAAGATACTCCCTTACCTCGAGATTCATCCGATCTATCTCGGCGAGATAGGCTCCCGCCGATAGCCGATAATTCTGCGGATTGGTTTCGACCTGTCCGAGTTTTTCCACCTGTTGCTGAAAATACCTGACACGCCCTTTGGTCGCCTCATGTTCTCTATCGTTGTGAATCATCGTTAATCACATCTACTATGCCACGTCATGTGTTGTCTCGCTTGACCTGCCAGTGTTGGGGTGCGAAGAAATCTGAATCATCACAGATGTCGGGTATCGGCTGCCGGATGTCGCAAAGATCCTGGCGGCCGGCAAATCCGACCTCTGACATGACTCGAATCCGTGTCCGAATTTATGCCTCCTCCAAACCGCCCTCTGCCCCGCCTGCTCCCCGCTCCCTGTTTTATTACTTCATTTTTCCCTTGACATTACTTCTTATTGTGAAGTATAATATTCCCCGGAATAATCCGGAGCGGCCTGAAATCGGCCTGCATTTGCAGGTAGACGGTCAATTTGGATTTAAGTGCAATCGATCAGTTGTGGATCGTCACTGCATTTGGCCTGTATTTGCAATGAGAAGCTCACTTTTTACAATGAAATCAACTAGTTGTGTGTTTGAGGAATTTTATGTTTTTGACCGTCCACCGCTCACTGTTCACTGCCCTTATGGCGCCTGCATTTGGCCTGTATTTACAATGAAATCCTTATTTACCAATAATATCGATATGTTGCCGTATTGTGGAACTCTGTGTCTTTGACTGTTCACCGCTCACTGTTCACTGCCCTTATGCCGCCCGGCATTAAACATCGAGCACAGTGTAGCGGCCGTACGGCACAAACGCGACCCTCGCGGCTGCCCCGTGACGTTTTAGCGCCTCGCTGAACGCTTCCTGCAGCGAGTCGGTGGCGCTCAGGCCGACCGACCGGCACATCTCCAGGTTCTCCTTGTTGGTGACGATCACCACATTCTTGCGCGTCATAACCTCGTAGATCTTCCACCATATACAACCGGCCCACAGCTCCCTGTCCTTTGCGTAGAAAGCCCTGAGGGCCCTGGCTTTATTGTCGTCCGAAGGCGGCATGTATTCCTTCATCAGGTCCATCAGGGCGAATCCGGGCCAGCCCCCGTAGCCGGGGCACGGGGTTGTCTGGATAATAGTGCCCCCGTCCTTGCAGATAGGGTCGCAATTGACTACCGCCCAGCCGGTGTGAAAGAAAAGGTGGTCGGTGGGAGCACTTGATCCTGTAATGACGATGTCGGCCGGGGCGCCGGCAAACAGCGACGCATCGAAGCGGTAAATCTGCTCATAGGCCCTTATCGACGCCAGGTGAGCGTCGATAAAGTCACCTGCGCCGATGTAAGTTACTTCAAAACGGTTGTTGACGATTGCAAAGACGCCCATGTCAATGCCCGCCATGGAGGCCGCCTCGTACTTGTCTTCCTGCATGTGGCACTCGTTGTTCCCGGGGCGGCAATCGTCGGGCAGGGAAAACATATGGTCCATCTCGATGGTTTCGTTGCCCGATACGGCCGGAATCACCATGCCGGACCCGCCGTACCCCCAAAGCGTTGCCTGAGTGGTGGATATACTGATACGGACATCCGCGTCTGCGACCGCGCTCAGCACGAACAAAGGCACACCCCGCGACGTTATGCCAAGGCAGGTATAATTCTCGGGCTTGCTCACATCGTTGCAGACAACGGGGATGCCACCTTTGACAATGGTTTTGCCCAGCTTGTGTTCGATCTCCTCGGGGGTGAGGGGCGGCACTTTACCGTTGCCGATGGCGATAGTCGGCGTGCCCCCGGCTTTGCGCACAATTTCCAGAATCGGGGGAAGCATCAGGTCGGCGGGTGCGGCCCGGAATTGGTTTTCAGTGATGATCGCGACCTTGTCGCCTTTTCGAATCATCCGGGAAAGAGGTCTGCTGCCCAGCGGGTGTTCAATTGCGTAAGCGGTGGCCGAGCTCACATCGGCTAAAGCGAAAGGTTCTTCAGGGACAAAGGACTCGACAAGGTTTTGCTCCGGTATTTCCAGGTCCAGTAAAACGCCGATCTCTTCGGCTGTTTCAAAGGGTACTTGGATCTTAGTCATGTTGCACCTCCTTTGTGAATTGAACCGCGCTTACTTTAGCTTCATTACATACTGACCCAGCGCCATCAGCGGAAAGCAGTTCCGGTAATTGTGATATCTGATGTAGAAATGGCGCGGGAACCCGGTCCCGGTGAACTGTATCTCATCCCAGGTCCCATCGGGTTCTTGATTCCTCAACAGGTACTGGATGCCTTTGCTCACCTCTGGTGATTTTTCTTCGCCGCCGGCCAGAAGACCCATTATTGCCCATGCCGTCTGCGATGCAGTGCTGGGACCCTGGCCGCGAAGTTCGGGCCACCTGTAAGAATCGCAGGTCTCACCCCAACCTCCGTCCGGGTTCTGGTGGTCCTTGAGCCAGTGCATGGCCGCTCTAACGGTGGTCGATTTAGGGTCCGCCCCCATAGAGACCAGCCCGCGCAGGGCGGACCAGGTGCCGTAAATGTAGTTGACGCCCCAGCGCCCCCACCAACTGCCGTCTTTTTCCTGGATGCTCTTGAGAAACCCGATCCCGCGCTTTGCGGCCAAATGGCTGTAATCGAATCCGAAGCAGCCCATAACCTCCAGCACTCTGCCGGTTACATCGGCCGTCGGAGGGTCTACCATCGCCTCGGTATCGGCGAATGGTATGCGGTTTAGGATATCCATATCGTTGTTTCTGTCAAATGCCGCCCAGCCGCCTTTGGAACTTTGCATGCTCATGAGCCATTCCATCGCGCGCGATTTGCAGCAATCCAGCCCATCGCATCTTTGCGGGTCGAAGCGGTTCAACACGTTCAAAACGACAGCGGAATCGTCAACATCAGGGTAGTGCGAGTTGGAAAACTCGAACGCCCATCCACCGGGCAGGCTGGTATTCTTGAACTGCCAGTCGCCGCCGGTTAGTATTTGCTGAGAGACAAGCCACTTGGCCGATTTCTCCAGCGCCGGATGCCGGGGGCTCACGCCCGCCTCGAGCAGCGCCAGGGCCGTAAGCGCAGTATCCCAGACAGGGGATATGCAGGACTGCATCCGCAGCCCATCCTCATCCTCGATGCAAAAATCCTCGATGGCCTTAAGCCCCTTTTTCATAACCTCGTGAGAAAGGGGAAATCCAAGGTAATGCAGAGCAAGCAGGGAGTAGACCATTGGAGGTTGGATGCCGCCCCAGTCGCCGCTTTCCTCCTGGTGATCGATGATCCAGTTTTGTGCAGCCTCGATTGCCCTGCGGCGAAGCTCCCTTATCGGCCTCTTTTCGAGTTTTTTGGCAACGCGGTCGAATACAAAAAAGAGCTTATTTATCCGGCTGTCGAGCCTTTTGTCATGCACAGGGGCCCAAAGCTCCCGAATGCTGTGAGAATCTGGAAGTCTGAATTTTGGCCTGATGCAAAGAACCACCGAAAGGGGTACGATCGTGCCCCTGGCCCAACTGGAAAATTCGTAGATGTTGAAATAAAACTCGGGCGGAAGGAGCACGAGTTCGACCGGCATCGATGGAATTCTCTTCCAGTTGTACTGGCCAAACAGCGCGAGCCAGATTTTCGTGAAAACACGCGCAGCTTCTATTCCGCCGCGCTGGAGAATGAATGCCCTCGCTTTGGCAAGGGGTTCGGATGAGGGGTCTTCCCCCAGGAGCTTAAGTGCGAAATAAGCTTCGATCGATGTGCTCAGCTCGCCGCCGTCGCCGTAATAAAGACCCCATGCGCCATTTTCGTTCTGGTGTCTGAGAAGGTATTTGACGATACTCTTTTTCTTCCCGGCAATGGGAATGCCCAAAAGACAAGCGAGCATGACATATTCGCTGGTTATGGTGACATTTGATTCGAGTTCGGCCCACCAGTAGCCCTCGGGATACTGTACCCTGTAAAAATATTCGCTTGACTTCCGGATTGCTTCTTCTATCTGCGGTATCCAGGAACTGCGGATAGTGGCCGCCGGTCGCAAACGAAGCAGACCGGCTTCCTCTGTTGATCTCACCGACTCTGGAAAACCCTCTGCCCGCTCCCTCCCGGCCTCATCGTCAAAGTCCCTCCGGACCTCTTCCCCCCCGGCAGCGCGAGCCCTCGCGCCGCTACCGTTGACTAATTTCATGCTTATCACCAAAACGCATATTTCCGCGATCCGCACCCCCGTCGGATGGCGTGAATTCTCTTGTTCAAGTCAGTTTAATTAGTCATTAATAAACCATTTTGCAAGCTGTTTGAACATAGGATACTATTCTCCAAAAATCTCGACTCTTCCGTCATCGAGGTCATATTTCGCGCTTACGATCTTCACTTTTCCCCCATCGACAAGCGACCGGATTACCGGTGATTGGTTTACCAGGGATTTGGCGACCAGTTTGATATTATTGTCGATGGCGAGTTCGACGAGGTCGGCATTCGTGGCGCCCTTTGCATCTTTTCTGGCCTTTTTGACCGCTGGAGCAATCCTTTCGATAATTGCGCCGATGTTTCCGTGCGGATGGCCTTTCGCATTGACCGAGGCTATCACCGCGCCACACCGCTTATGACCGAGAACAACGATAAGAGGGGAGCCAAAGTGTTCGGCGGCATATTCGATGCTCCCCAGGACAACGGGGTCCGGGATATTGCCGGCCACTCTAACCACAAAGATCTCACCCAGTCCCTTATCGAAGATGATCTCGGGAGGGACCCTGGAATCCGAGCAGGAAAGGATAATGGCATATGGTTTTTGTCCTGCGGCGACGGCCCGCCGCGCAGCGGGCCCGCTGGAATCCCCTATCGTCAGGTGGCTTGCGAGAAAGTTCCGGTTTCCATCCAGCAATTTCTGAAGAGCTTCATCGGCGGTTATGCGGGGACCGGTTTCCGATGCGAATGCTAAAGCCCCTGCCAGTAATACTGCGACCAATGTAAGGCAAAATCTGATTTGTTTCTCCATCATGTAGGCCTCCTCGGCGGCATGTGCTGTCCACAGACCCTCTTGCAAAACTCCATTTTTGGAGTTGAAGTTGCCTAAAAAATGAGCCTCATCAACGGTCTTGTTGCAAAGTGTTGTTGCTCAACACGACACCGGACCACGGGAGAGCCAATGAAGCTTCGTAAAGCAGTATCATGGTTGAAAATTGCCTGGATAACGCCGGATGCATGAATCTGTTCGCCCATTTCTCAGTCATTTTGCAAGAGGCTCAATTCAATTGATCTTTTCACCCCTTACACAGACCACTTTCACTTCCCCCAGTGAATCCGGAAGACTGGAGGGCGGTCCGCCGACAACTATAAAATTCGCCGGCATTCCCCGGCCAAGCCGCCCGAGTTCATGATCCAGACCAAGCAGACGGGCCCCTTGCGATGTCGCGCAGCGGATTGCGTCTTCAACGGAGAATCCCGCCTCCATAATGAGTCTCAATTCCTCGGCCAGGGCTACGCCATGCCGAACCCCGAACGCTCCGGCGTCAGTTCCCGCCGCAAGCGCGACCCCAAGCTCCCTGGCTCGACCCATTTGCTCCATTTGAGTTTCCAGCATCCTGGACGCTGTCTGAGACTGCGCGCTCCCGGCGGGATTGCCCGCGCACAAGGCTTTCATCGTGAACGCCGTCGGGACCCAAAAAATCTGCCGGTCGGCCATCCTTTTCAAGTTGTCCTCACCCATGAAAAAGCCATGTTCGATTGAATCGCATCCTGCCTCAACCGCGAATTGCACCGGCAGCTTGCCGTTTGCATGGACCATTACTTTTCGCCCGAGATTTCGCGCGGCTTGAAAGGCCGCCTCGAGTTCACCTCGGCTGAATTGGGGCCGAGCCTCCCGGCCGAATTCATTCAGGCTGTTAAGGCCCGAGTTGATGATCTTTATGTTATCGGTCGCATCAGCGTTCGCTTTTATGCTTTCGCCAAGAGATGAGCCGCTGTCCGGCGCACGGCCTATGATTTTTCCATACCTGCCGGGCGCGCGCCACGCCTTGCCGGCGCATTTGACATGGACGCGCGAGGGACCGTTTTGTCTAATATACATGAGAGTGTGGCCTCCGATGTCCCCTCCGTCTCTGAGGGCCATGATCCCGAGCGCAAGGCTTTTCTCTATCCTTTCATGAATGAGAGGGCTGTTTTGCGCGAACTTATTCAGAAGCTGCCTGAAGCGCAGCTTTCGGTCGATATTGCCCGACATGGTAAGATGAACGTGACAGTCAATGAGACCGGGAAGTATGGTGCAGGCCGGATATGCTTCAACGGCGAAACCGGGGCCTTTGGACTCCGCAGGATTTGCGCTTTCCACAGATGAAATCAATCCGTCTTCCACGCAAATCAGGACATCCTGTTTCGCGGGAGTTCCCGTCCCGTCGATGAGCCAACCGGCAAAATAGGAAGACTTTGGCATAGAATCCCGATCCCACCTCTCGGAGCGTCAAGTGCATTGTCAATTAAATTCAAAAAGGTAGAGACTCACACTTCGTCATTCCGGCGTAAGCCGGAATCCAGAACATTTTAGGCTGGTTAATCGCACCAGGCCGCCAGGAAGCCAACACATTCAAACTTAGTTGACAATGCACTAGTTACATCACCGGTATGGATTATAAACCCATTTTAAGAGATTGAGGAATTGGTGAATTGAGGAACAGAGGGATTACCCAATCTCGGCCACACCCCATGGGGGGGGATCAGAGCGAACCTTTTCCACCTGCTGCCAGCGATTCCAATGCATTGCGGTCGAGCACCCTGATCTTTCGGCCCTCAACGGAGATGATCCCCTGCTGAGCCATTTTTGCCAGGATCCGTGAAAGCGTCTCCGGGATCGTTCCAAGCAGGCTTGCCAGTTGCGCCTTCGTTATCTCAAGTTCGAGGGTTTGTCGGCTTCGGCTCCGCTCGCCAAGATAGATCAGGTATGCTGCAAGTCTGCCGGGAACTTCTTTCAGCGACAGGTCCTCGATCAGGTGAGTGAACCGGCGCAGGCGCTGTGAAAGAATGCCCAGGAGGTTAACGGCTATGGCGGGCTCCCTGCCTATCAGCTCCATGAAGGACTTCCTTGGAAAGAACAGAGCCCGGCTGGCTTCGATGGCCTCGGCGTTGGCCGGGTAACTTTCCCCCGAAAAAACCGGGACTTCCCCGAAAATTTCACCGCTCCCGAATATGTGGAGGATTTGCTCTTTTCCTTCCAGCGAGAGTTTATAGATTTTGATTTTCCCGGATACTACGAGGTAAAATCCCTTTGCAATGTCTCCCTCCGAAAAAAGCTCCCGGCCTTTTTCATATCTTTGGTTCAGGCAGATTTTGGCCAACTCCTCAATCTGTTCGGCGGGAAGCCCGTTGAAAAGTGAGGCTTTCGAGATTTCATCGGCAATTTTCATGTCATCTTCCCTTACGGAAGAAAGAAAATTCAGAATTCTTGATCTAAGTCAAGGATTGTTTTTGGCACAGGAGTTAATTTGCCTCCCAGACTGAGGGCACGAGTTAGTGTCCATCCGGAAACTCCGGATGAGACGCTGACAGTTTCCGATTCGGAAAGGAGGCATTTTTCGTCATGGCAAGGAAATCAAGGGTTTGTGCGGAGGCATACACCGGTACGCCGCATAAGCAAACCCGAAGATTGACACCGCCAGGGCGGCAAAGGGCCCTTTCCGGACGGAAACGAGTTAGAATTAACCTAAGCAGAGGATCTGTCAGGAGGCAAATGATGTTTTGTTATCAATGTGAACAGACGGCAAAGGGCCAGGGGTGCGACAAAATCGGGGTCTGCGGCAAGCAGCCCGAGGTTGCAGAACTCCAGGATCTTCTCGTTTATGCTCTCCAGGGGCTTTCGCTCTTTGCGGTGGAGGCCGGGAGAATTGGAATAACCGATAGAGAGGTAGACTCTTTTACCTGCTCCTCTCTTTTTTCGACACTTACGAACGTAAACTTCGATCGAAAATATTTTCTGGAAACTATTCCCCGCGCGGTAAAGTTGCGGGAAAATCTCAAGAGCAGGATCGAGGCGGCCGGCGGCAAGACCGACTTCGCCTCGCCAGTTGCGGGGTTCCAACCCGCCGGGACAATCGAGGGACTTCTTTCTCAGGCTGCCGGCGTCGGTCTGAACGCCGATCCCGGGGAAAATGCCGACCTCCGCTCGCTCAAACACACCCTTCTTTTCGGGCTAAAGGGAGTTGCTGCCTACACGGACCACGCGCGTATTCTAGGCCGGGAGGATGACGCCGTTTATGCTTTCATTCATGAAGCTCTTGTATCGTTGACCAAAAACGACATCCCGGTAAACGACCGGATCGGGCTCGTCCTCAAATGCGGTGAGGTCAACCTGCGGGCAATGGAGCTTCTCGACGCGGGCAACACGGGCGCATATGGCCACCCCGTCCCGACACCCGTCCCGCTCGGGCACAAAAAGGGCAAGGCGATACTCATCTCCGGCCACGACCTCGTGGACCTGGAAGCCCTTCTCAAGCAGAGCGAAGGCAAGGGCATTTACGTCTATACCCATGGCGAAATGCTTCCAACCCACGGCTACCCGGAGCTGAAAAAATATCCGCATTTCTACGGACATTTCGGAACAGCATGGATGAATCAGCAAAAGGAATTCCCGAACTTTCCCGGTTCGATTCTCATGACCACCAACTGCATCCAGAGACCGGCCCCGGTGTATGCGGACAACATTTTCACGAGCGGCTGCGTGGGCTGGCCGGGGGTAACCCACATAGAAAACCGTGACTTTGCGCCCGTTATCGAAAAAGCGCTGGCGCTGCCCGGATTTGCCGAGGATTCCAACGGAAAGACCGTAACGGTGGGGTTTGCGAGAAATACGGTAATGAGCGTTGCGGGCAAGGTGATCGAGGCGGTGAAGGGAAAGAAAATCCGGCACTTTTTCCTGGTCGCCGGTTGCGACGGCGCCAAACCTGGCCGCAATTACTACACGGAGTTCGTAGAAAAAGTGCCGAAGGACTGCGTGGTGCTCACGCTTGCCTGCGGCAAGTTCCGCTTTTTCGACAAGGACCTGGGGACAATCGAAGGGATCCCGCGCCTTCTGGACATCGGGCAGTGCAATGACGCATACTCGGCCATACAGATCGCGGTTGCGCTTGCCAATGCGTTCGACGTCGGAGTGAACGATCTGCCGCTCTCGATGATCCTGTCATGGTATGAACAAAAAGCGGTGGCCATTCTTCTGACCCTTTTCCACCTGGGGATCAGGAACATCAGGCTCGGCCCGTCGCTTCCGGCCTTCGTCAGTCCTGGAGTTCTTGACGTGCTCGTCAAGAATTTCCAGATCAAGCCGATCTCGACTCCCGATGAAGATCTGAAGGCTATTTTGGGCTAAACGGTTACGGGTTGAGGGCTACGAGTTAAAAACGAACTCGCGGCTCGCCAACCCGCAACTCGCAACCTGAATGGAGTTTAAATCATGAAGTGCCCTGGTCAGGACAGCCGATTTTGGGGACCCGAAGCCATTAGCGAATCCAGTTGCCCTAACTGCGGCGGGTCGATTGAATTCTTCAAGGACGAGAGCTCGAGAAAGTGCCGTAAATGCGGCGCAAAGGTTCTCAATCCCAAAATGGATTTCGGCTGCGCCGCCTATTGCAGGTTCGCCGCTCAGTGCCTGGGAACCGATATGCCCCCTGAGCTTCTCGCCCGGAGGACCGATCTGCTCAAGGACCGCGTAGCGGTGGAGGTGAAGAAATTCCTTGGCCGAAACTTCAAGCGGATCGGGCGGGCCCTGAGAGTGGTCGAGTATGCCAATAAGATTCAGCAATCCGAAGGAGGCGATCCGGCAATTGTCACACTGGCCGCCTGCCTTTCGGCCATTGCTGGCGGGGCTTCCGCCGGACTGGACGGCAGCGGGAGCCGGTTTTCTTTCGAAGACATCACTGCGGCCCAATCCATTCTTTCACGTGCCGGGGCCCCCGAGGAACTGGCCCGCGAAACTCTCTCTATCCTGAACAATCTGGGTGGGTCGGGCCGGCCGGATGATTCAGTCAATTTCAAGTGCGTTTTTGACGCAATTCAAATTGCGGACCTGGCCGAAGCGCTCAAAGCCGGGCAGCCGGAGGGCGGCAGGAGTGGGGCTCTTGATGAACCTCTTCTCACCCAAACGGGCAAAACATTGATGGAACAGGTCCTGGACGAAAGCGGTCTCAGGTCCTGAGACGGAGAACGGATGACGGAAGGCGGATGGCACAACTTCTCGCGCCGGATGAAGTCCCGGGTGTCCATCCGGAAACTCCGGACGGAAACTAATTAGAAGATGTGCATAGCTTCAATCTGGAGTATAAGAGATGGGGAAAATACGGAAAATCGTTGAAATAGACGAGGAACTCTGCGATGGCTGCGGGATGTGCGCCATTGCCTGCGCGGAAGGCGCCCTGGAGATAAAGGACGGCAAAGCCCGCCTTATAAAAGAGTCTTACTGTGACGGATTGGGCGCCTGCCTTTCAGGATGCCCGCAGGGGGCCGTTCGTGTAATCGAGCGCGAAGCCGACGAATTCGATCCGGAAACGGTTGAACAACACCTCGAACAGCAGAAGTCAGCCGAACAGAAACAGGCGGAGCGCAAGGAATTCACCACCGCCTGCGCCTGTCCTTCCGCTCGAATCGAGACCTTTGTCGAAGGGCCGCTTTCACAGGAGGAGCCTGCGCCGGGAGAGCTTGACGCAGGCAGGTCGGAACTTTCTCACTGGCCGATCCAGATAAGGCTCGTTCCGGCAGACGCACCGTTTCTCAAAGGGGCGAACCTTCTCGTTGTGTCTGACTGCGCGCCGGTGGCATACCCCAATTTTCACCGCAGGTTCCTCAGGGGGAAAGCGGTTCTGCTCGGCTGCCCCAAGTTCGACAATGCCCGGGAGTACGTAAAGAAATTTGCCGAGATTTTTCGGGCCGCTGATATCCGCAGCGTTACGGTAATCGATATGGAAGTCCCCTGCTGTTCCGCCCTGCCGGCTATCGTTGGAAAAGGGATGGAGGAAGCGGGGAAGCGCATTCCGATTGAGGAGATAGTCATAAGCGTTCGCGGCGAGATTCTCAAGCGCCGATAGCGACCCGGGAAGTCGAATGGCTGACAAGTCGGGCGGTTTCGGAGCCGGGCTGCGCCGCGTCGCCTGAACCTCTGCCGTGACGCATATCCGACATCCGTGAGGACGCTCAAATGTATGCAGGAACTTTTCCGGTCATAAGCGCAGAAGAGGCCGCTTCCCATATTGACGACGGGGCGATGGTGGCGCTGAGCGGGTTTGCAAACGCGGGAACAGCCAAACTCGTTCCACGGGCGATTGCCAAACGGGCGCGACAGATTCATTCCACCGGGAAGCCTTACAAGATCCGGCTCATCACCGGATCTTCGAGCGGCAATGACATTGACGAGGAACTGGCGCAGGCGGAAGCCCTGTCGTGGCGTGCGCCGTTTCAGAGCGCACCTACTTTGCGCAGCCAGATAAACCGCCAGCAGGTGCAATACATCGACATGCACCTGGCGTATGCTCCTCAGACCCTGCTGTCGGGGTTTTTCGGAAAGCTCGATTATGCAATCATAGAGGCGACCGATGTGACCAGGGACGGCAGAGTCTACCTGACTAGCTCCATCGGAGCTTCTTCCGATTACCTCCGGTATGCGGACCGTGTCTTCATAGAACTCAATAACTATCACTCAAAGCGCCTGCCGGAAATGGCCGACATAGTCGTCCTTAACCCGCCCCCGCGTGTCGATCCGATCCCAATCCATGACCCGCTCACCAAGATCGGTTACCCCTATGCGGTTGTCGATCCGAAAAAGATCATAGGCATAATAGAAACCAACGAACCCGATCGGATAAACCCGTTCACGCCTATGGACTGGAGGGCCGAGAGCATTGCCGAAAACGTCGTGCGGTTTCTTTTCGGAGAAATGATAAGCGGACGCGTTCCCCGCGAATTTCTGCCCCTCCAGGCGGGTGTGGGAAACCTTGCAAACAGCGTTATGGCCGCGCTTGGCAGCAACCCCTATATCCCTCCGTTCAAAATGTATTCGGTCACTTTCCAGGATTCGCTGGTCGATCTCATGGAAAAAGGCAAGCTGGTGGGAGCCAGCGCCTCCAGCCTGACCCTCACGGTGGATACGCTCAGCCATGTCTGTTCGAACATGGACTTTTTTGCTCCTCGAATCGTGTTGCGTCCGCAGGAAATCTCGGATGATGCGGGAGTTGTCCGCCGCCTGGGAGTGATAGCCATCAATCCTGCGATCGAGGTTGATATCTACGGAAACATGAACTCGTCCCATCTGTTTGGGACAGACATAATGAACGGCATCGGCGGAAGCGGGGAATTTACCAGGAACAGTTATCTCTCGATAGTAATGTGTCCCTCGATAGTTATGGCCGGACGAATTTCCTCTATCGTGCCCATGAGCCCGCACATCGACAGCAATGAACATTCGGTGCAGGTCATCGTTACAGAGCAGGGGTTCGCGGACCTTCGCGGCACGGGTCCCGTTCAGCGGGCAAAAAAGATTATCGACAATTGCGCTCACCCGGCGTACCGCGACTATCTTCAAGCTTACGTGCGGGAGTCGGACTGCGGACACTTCAGGCACAATCTAAGAAAAGCCTATGAACTGCACCGCAATTTCCTCGAGTGCGGCAAGATGCTGCCGGACTTGAACCTTGCTGAAATCGGCGATCGCATCTAGAACAGAGACTTACGGCATGTCCATAATAGACTTCTACCCGAAAATCAGTCCGGAAGAGGCCGCCTCCCAAATCTTTCACGGTGCGACGGTGGCGTTCAGCGGGTTTACGAACGCGGGTGCGGCGAAGCTGATCCCCAGGGCTCTCGCCGAGCGCGCGCGCGACCTCCACGGCAGGGGCGAGCCTTTCAAGATAAGGGTTCTCACCGGGGCCTCCAGCGGCTCGAGCATCGATGAACCCCTGGCCGGCGCCGGCGCCGTGTCCTATCGGGCCCCCTACCAGAGCGGTCCCACGTTGCGCGCCCAGATCAACAGACAGCAAGTCGAATACGTCGACATGCACCTTTCCCACCTGCCGCAGACCGTGCTCGAGGGCTTCCAGGGGAAGATCGATTTCGCGGTTGTCGAAGCAACCGAGATCACCAGGGACGGCAGGGTTTACCTCACTTCTTCGATCGGCGCTTCCCCAACTTACCTCAAATATGCCGACCACGTAATCATCGAGATAAACCGCTATCATTCTCATCGGCTTCGAGAGATGGCCGATATACTCATAATGCCGAGCCCTCCGCACCGCTTTCCGGTCCCTTTCCACGACCCGCTGACAAAGCTGGGCTACCCTTACGCGGTTGTGGACCCGCAAAAAGTGATCGCGGTGCTTGAAAACGATGAGCCGGACGTGGTCCCGGAGTTTGCGGCGGGAGGTGAGCGCAGTGAAAGAATCGCCGAAAACGTCGTGCGGTTTCTCCTGGACGAAATGCTCGCCGGGCGAATACCGAAGGACTTTCTGCCCCTCCAGGCAGGGGTTGGAAACGTGGCTAACGGGGTCATGGCGGCTCTGGCCGGAAATCCTTATATCCCGCCGTTTAAAATGTTTACCGAGGTTTACCAGGACTCTTTGGTCGACCTGATGGAAACGGGCAGGCTCACGGCTGCGAGCACCACAAGCCTTACGCTCACTCCCGAAAAGCTCCGGCGCATATATGACAACATGGATTTTTTCGCCCCCAGGATCGTTCTTCGCCCGCAGGAGCTGTCCAATCATCCCGGGGTCATAAAAAGGCTGGGCGTAATTTCGATGAACACCGCCCTCGAGGTCGATATATATGGCAACGTCAATGCATCGCACGTCTTCGGAACACAGATCATGAACGGGATCGGGGGAAGCGGCGAGTTCACCCGAAATGCATATATCTCGATATATATGTGCCCCTCCATCGCGAAGGGGGGGCGGATCTCTTCCATTGTTCCGATGTGCCCGCACATAGACAATAACGAACACTCGGTCCAAATAGTGGCAACCGACCAGGGGCTGGCCGACCTGCGCGGACTCGGGCCGATGCAGCGTGCGCAGAAAATAATAGAACGCTGCGCCCATCCGGCGTACCGGCAATACTTGTGGAACTATGTCAACAATTCCCGGCTGGGCCACATCCGGCACAATCTCGAAAAAGCTTTCGATTTGCACCTGAACCTGATGGAAACCGGCTCGATGCTGCCCGGCCTGGACCTGTCCCGGATTCAGGCGGTTTGAACGCAGGAAGCAGGAAGCCGTTGTAGGAGCGCGCCATGCGCGCGATGATGCCGCCCCTTGCCCGCGATGATTTAGGGCCGAGACCGCGCTTCGCTCCCGGGGCCTTGACCGCGACTCATGTCCCCATGGGATACGCTGAAACCATGAAAAGAACTCTACGCCCCGCGAGGTGGGCCATGCCCGCGATAAATAACTGTAGGAGCGGGCCTTGACCGCGATGATTTAGGGCCGAGACCGTGCTCAGCTCCCGGGGCCTTGCCCGCGAAGAACCTTTTGGAGCGGAAAAGGCGGAAGCCTTTCTGTATCATGGTGAAATTCCAATTTGGCGGCTTTGGCCCTGCGCCAACCGGCTCGGCCCCAAGGCGAACCGGGGGCGAACCCATGCTCGGGGCCGCAGCAAATTCCGGTAAGCGTTCACCACCGAGAACACTGAGGCCACAGAGCTGGATTTAAATAATATATACGAAGCGTCATAAATAATTGCGCAACGGGTTTAGTTCCGTCATTCCGGCGGAAGCCGGAATCCAGTGCTTTTCCAGTTATTTAATCCCTAACCACCGGCTTCCGCCAGGGTGAGGTGATGCGCAAACATTAACTTCGCTGCGTATAACAGAGGAGATCATTAGGGCGGCGATTGCCATTCATCGCGAACTGGGCTCGGGGCTCCTTGAATCAACCTACGAGGCATGTGTTGCATACGGGGTGGAAACTCGGCCTGCTAATCAATTTCAATGTGCCGGTATTGAAGGACGGCATACGCCGGAGAATTCTATGACCTTTCTCCCCTCAATGTTCTCTTAATGCCCGGACGATGACCCGCCTCTGTGGTGAACGGTAGCAAATTCCGGAAGTGGCCGCTGAAAAATCCTCACGGTTTTCGGATCATACATTCAAAAAATTAGGCAGGTCTGGATTCTTAAGGGGTTGGCAAGAAGCAGCAACCCCTCATGGGACCAGCTGATCGGGGTCCTCGGGGTTTATTACGTACAGTGGCAGAGACTGTCGAAAAACCTTAAAACGGGTTCTCTTGGACATGTAATACCAAGTTGCGCCCATACGGGTAAGAAGTGGCGATTGGAACCCCCCTTTTCTAAAGGGGGGCAGGGGGGATTTTGTGAATGGAGGTTTTACCTCTTTGAGCGCAACTTGGTATAAGCAGTTGATTTTACTATATGTGTATTCTCCAAAATGGAAACATTTGGGCTTTCTCGACAGTCTCGCAAGAAGTGTGGATTTTCGCTGATCCTGAACTGGCGAGAATTCTGAAATTTTTGGTACATAACAGCAGGATAGAATTGGGCCCCGTGTCTGACGCCACCTCGGGCCCTCCTCTGACGGATTGCGGTTGAACCCATTCTCGTCGCCCTCGCGGCTCCAGGGGACCGCGAGTGTGGTAGAACGATGTTTAGCTTTGAACATGGTACAATAATTTGGGGCGGGTCAGCGGGGTTCGTAATCCGGAAAGAGCGCATCGATATCGAGCCACCCCAGACACTTGGTTGGATTCATTGGACGAGGTCCTATTCTCTTGATACAGTCAGTCCACCGGGCGCCTTGGCCACCTTCGAGAGTAGTCCACTGACTGAACCTGAATTCGATGATGACGCCCACATGCATAGCAGGCGTTGCTCCAGGTAATGAGCTCTGGAAGAAATCTCCCGGTCTGGGTATCAGTATTCCGTCAGGCATTGAACTATCGCTATTGCCTGCCTCACCTATATAATGCCACGCTCCCGAAGGTCTGCCGGCTGCCGGCAAATTGAAAACCAGGGGAGCGAACGAGTCGGCATTTGAAAAATCCCCTGTCCCGCTTCTACGTATCATGTTGACAATTCCGATGAGTAAATCTTTGCACGAGGTGGTACAACCCACTATTTTCGGATCTTCCCCATTCTCTATGCGATCCTTTTCCCGTGTCCACGTCTTCTCCCAATAAGATTTATTCGTCCCTGTCCAGTCAACATATTTTGCGTCGTTGTATGATAACACTGAGTTATAAGCTCCAAAAACACTATCGATCTTGTTACACAGCCAAATGCGAAGATCGGAAACAGATAGGGTCTGATTAGGATCGTCAACCATTTTTTTCTCCTTTCCGGCTTTTATCCGAACAATGCCGCAAACTGACTGTTCAACGCCGCCGAGCTGTATTTCCGATGCGAATTCGGCTCAATAGTCTCCCGAAATACCAAAACATTATCCGGTATTCCGGTTATGGACGCAAGGGAAAGTCCAACCACCATATCACCCGGAGATTATCAGTTCCAGCGGAAAATTGTAAAGCCGGCCAAATGAAATCAGGGACTTGTCCTCAAAATTCCAAAATCCTGTAGTGGCGGCAAATCGATTAAAATATTTTAATATCGGGACTAATTTTCTTGACAAAATACGCCATATTCGTATAGTGGCGTCATGTATCTCAGAACGACTACCCGAAAACGTGGCGACAAGGCTTACCAGTCGCTTCACCTGGTCGAAAGTGTTCGAACCAGGCAAGGAAAGGTTCGCCAGAACATCATCGTTAACTTCGGGCCGGCTCACAAATACTCCAAAGAGCAGGTTGAAGGGATGATCGATGCATTCAAACGTTTCTTCAAGATCGAAGATCATACCGATGAGACCGTCTCCCCCGACATAAGCCGGGATTTCGGAGCAACGTTTACCATTTTTCGTATCTGGGACAAGCTCGGCTGGACCGGCATTATTGATAACTACCTCAAGGACCGTCGATTCGACTTTGACGTGATCGCAAACCTCAAGGTCCTGGTTGCGAACCGGCTTCTCGACCCGATGGCCAAGCTCCATATCCTTGACTGGATGGAGGGCGTTTACTTTACGGGTATTGACCGAGCAGAGATAGACTACAATCGCCTGCTTCGGGCCATGGACTTTCTAATCGAATATAAAAGGGAGCTTGAGCCCCGGCTTGCCTCGCCCATGCTAAACCTTTTCGACGGCGCACTCGATCTTGTCTTCTATGATCTTACCTCCTGCTATTTTGAGATCGACTCCGACAATAAAGACAATAAAGACAGTCAAAACAAGTGCATGAGTACTCTTCGAAATCACGGCTATGACAGGGACCGCTCGGGATGCCCCCAAGTGGTCCCTGGGCTGGTCATGACCAGGGACGGCATTCCCCTGTGCCATTACGTCTTTGCCGGCGAGACTCCGGACAAGTCCACCTTCCAGGAGGTAATCGCAGACATTAAGGCGAGGTTTCCAATCAAAAGCTGTATCGTCGTAGCCGATCGCGGTCTTTTGAGCCAACAGAACCTTGAGGTGCTCTCCGATGCCGGCCTTGGCTTTATCGTCGCAAGGCCGCTTCGGCAAAACAGGGTCTCCCGGCAGGCCATAAGGACTGTGGCAAGGGGTATCAAGCGCCAGATCAGTGATTGGGAGATCAACAAGACCCCACTTGATGAGCGTGAATGTTTCCACGAGGCCGTCATTGATGGCCGACGCTTTGTTGTGGCCCATAATGATGAGATTGCGCGGCAGTCAAAGCATACTCGCAAGTTGCGCATGGCCTCGGCGACATCCTACGTAAAGTGGCGCATCGCACGCACCAAGGCACGGCTTGACGGAAGCATTCCGGCAACCGGGAAAGTCCTGACCCATCAGGAAACCCTGCTTCATCTCCACGATTACCTGGGGGACCGAAATCTTAGCAAATTCTATGAAGTCTACCTGGACGACCAGGGCCATGTGGCCTGGCGTCCCGACAATGAGAGCCGACTTTGGGAACGTGCAATTGACGGCAAGCTCCTGCTTGAGACCACGAACCGTACCCTCGGGCCGGAAGAAGTCGTTTCCCAGTACAAGGAATTACAGGATATCGAGCGTTGCTTCCGAACATTGAAGAGTTCTCTTGATATCCGGCCGATGTATCACCGAACGGATCGACGGATCGAAGCGCACATCTTCATGTGCGTCATGGCTCTTCAACTGCAAAGGTTCATGAGATCCCGGCTAAACGCCTCAAAGATAGTGAAATCTCCCGAGCGGGTTCTTGAGAAACTCTCTTTTCAAAGAACGGTGGAAGCACAGGTCAACGCCCGGACGATAAAAGGGCTGACGGCCCCAACGCCTGAGCAGCTCAGCTTCTATGATGCCTT
This sequence comes from uncultured delta proteobacterium, assembly GCA_963805125.1. GTDB lineage: Bacteria > Desulfobacterota > Syntrophobacteria > Syntrophobacterales > Syntrophobacteraceae > SbD1. The sequence continues at coordinate 133,592 of CAWDTD010000013.1, forward strand.
GGGGATAGCAGGGCCACAATACCAGGACGTGAACGAAGTGTAGTGACGACACAAAAAATTATGTGGTTGAAAATACAATGTTTTTTTCTTTGAACTGATAATGACCGGCGGCTTGTAAAGGTTGGGCGACAGAGTGGTCCACTAAGCCAGAAAAATGCCCAGTGCTTGTTGGGTAAGCTTTTCCTCTCACTCACTGCTATCGCATCATTTTCGTCGAGCCCCCAACACGGACAGGCGGGAAGAGAGCTATCAATTGCGGGGATGGTGGTGTGTCCTGAATTCATTCAGACCTGAAGAAGAAGAGGCGTCAGGCCTTGGAAAAGGAAAAAGGAGTGAGGTAGAACATCCAGAAACTCTTGACTGAAATGATGGCGAGCGTCTCGCCTGCCAACAGTCCTGAGAGATCCTTGCCATCTTGAGTGCAGGCTGGTCAAGCAGCTTTAAAAATTTACAAGTTCCTTTTTCAAGGCCTGACCCCCTGTTTCCATTCGGGTAAGCTCGTCGAGCTCTTCAGGGGGCAAATTCCAAAGAACGCAGTTCTTCAGCAAAATCCTTAAATTTTCGAATTCCATACAGATCATTGCCGCTGTTGTCTTACTGTTGGTTTTCTTTTTCCATAATTTCCAACTCCTTTACAAATTTCACCTGCTTTACAAAAGCGTCGGCGTCCGGTATTACTCCTACCTGCGTGAAGAGCACTTTGGCGTCTTCAGTCGAAACGACTATAGTGGTTGGAGTGTCTCTAACACGCATGGAGCGCAAAATCTCACTGTTTTCGTCGGCCAGAATCGGAAAGGGCGTCTTAAACCGCTTCTTGAATGTCTCCGCACTGGTTTTGTCATCGGCGATTGCTATTGCGATAACCTTTACGTCGGTCAAGCCTGAGTCTGCCTGGATCGTTTTGTAGATGTCATTCATTATGGGGGAATTAGCTTGGCAGGCCAGGCAGAGACTATTCGTGACCTCGATAACTACGATCTTCGCCCTTATGTCACTGACTTTAAACTGCTTCATCGAGTCCAGACCGAGATATGTCTGCGTCTGCACAGAATCAGGGGGTGGGAGGGTGAACTTCACAAGCGATTCTTTTTCACCAAGGTCGGCACAAAAAGCACCGCTGGACTGCAAAAAAATGGACGTACAGGCAACAATTAGAAAAACTCTAATCCATCCCGGCTTTTTCATTTCTTCTCTCCATCAGATACTGACTCTGTTTCGTGAAGGATATCTGACTTTGGGCTGTCTGCCAATCCTGGTCTTTACGGTTTATGAGCAGGAATGTGGAGCATTTTAAGATGTTTTTCATGTTGGTAATCTCCCTGTGCAGAGATTGTCTCATTGCAAATCCCCCTCACCTGTTGAGCGAGCAACCTCCCGCAGTGCCCTTAAACCTTAATAATACGTCAACTAGACCCCAACTGGAGCCGAACCGCTTTTCCGGATCGGATTACATCCCAAAAAGCTCTTGGAATGCCGAATGTCCGTAAATCATAGGATATTCCAACCACAACCCACAAGAAAAAATGTCGATCAGACCGATATGAAAAGGCTGAAGGTCGCCTCGCCCGTCATCCCTTCCTGAAGATAACTCTCCCATATGTGAATTGCCCGCTTTTATTTGTCCTCTCAGGATTTGCGGACCATATGTGGAGTACTGCTGCCTGTGGGGCTGGCTTACAGCATTCTGCTTCAATCAGTGGTGCCATAGAATTAGAGGTAGTTCCAGCGGCACGGCGAGGCCGGGAAAGTGAGGGATGAGGCGCGGGGTGAAATCGCCGGCGGGGCGGGGCGCCGGTACTTTCGCAGCAAACTCGTAGCCGCTCTCGCAGTTCTCCAGTTTTTCCCCACCCTCCATTGGCTGTTGGAAGGCACGGCCGTCAAGGGCGTCAGGCAAGATTGGGCTCGGGCCGAAAGCGCCGGCATAGACCGGCATAGAGTTGGGGATGAAAGGTCCCTGCATAAAAGGAGAAGCTGCTCCATTATGGCCCCGAGTCATGTGCGGGTAGCCGCGAGGCTGCACGTGATGCAGTTGAGAGGGGGAAAGCGCAGGCCGGCCGTTGAGCTCCGAAACAGTTTTCTGCCATGGGTCATGGCTGGGACGTGTCAGCTTTTAGTAGTAGGCAGGTTGTTCGGCAAGCAGCCCCGGTTGGCCGATTCAATTAGCGTCTTGGATAGCTCGGCCCTAGGGCGAACCGGAGGCGAACCCATGTTCGGGGCGGTATGCAAATTCCGGAAGTGGCCGATGAAAAATCCTCACGGTTTCCGGATCATACATTCAAAAAATTAGGCGGGTCCGGATTCTCAAGCGGTTGGCAAGATGCAGTAACTTTCCATCGGATGTGCCGACGGCGAGTTGTGGGGTTTGGTAAGTACATTGGCAAGATCCATTGAGTAATGGGTTAAAAATGCGAATTAGAGTCGAATAATTCGTATATAATCAATATTAAATAGATAACTGCTATGAATATATATTTGTACCCAATATCCACCCTTACTTTAGCCCTTGACATTTCCATTTCAACTCTGCAAGAATCCGAACTAGCGCCGGAGTTCAAGGGTTGGCAAGGAATGTAGACTTTTGCTGAGCCTGAGCTGGTGGCAGTTTCAAAGATCTTTTGCGTACAGGGCAGGATAGAGTTAATACTATGCGGGGGGAAGCGTATTCCAGGCGGACCACTTGGGGATTGGTGATTTCACTGTCAATGGCACCCCTAACAGTACCAACCTGAATGCAGAAAATGGGGCTGATGAGCGAATTGATGTAACACGTTAAATATTTTACTGCCTGGAACGCACTGATCGTGAGAATCATTTTAATATCAATTTGATTATCAATTTTCCGCTATCTTGTAGAAAAATGTTGCTGGAGCGTATGTAGCTCCCATATAAGGTTTGATTGCACGAAAAATACAGTCTCCACCGAATTGATATCCAAGCCAATCAACTTGTAAAATAAAGGCGGGTAGTTTTAATCGCCCGCTCAACTTTCTACATCCCGTAGGAGGTGTGCATTCCACTTAGCTTTCTCTAACATCTAGGAGCGTGTCGGGATAAAAGGTTCTTATAATAGAATCAGGGGTTCGAGTGAACGCATTAAATGGCGATTCCTCACTCCATCAGTCTAAACTCCATAATAATTAGCTAACGATAGGAATTCGCGTGCGTAATGTCGGCGGCAATCACCAAGAACGGTTCAGTCATGCACTCATTCTTGATGGCGGCAACGGGTTCCCCCACCTATTAGGGGCCACCATGCCGGTAGAGCTTAAGCAGATTGTTAGAGAGGCACCACATCTGCCACTCAGCAGATACGTTCTCATATCCTCTTAGCGAAAATTGCCGCAGGCCCCTGGCCTGCTTTATTTGGCCAAAGACTGGTTCAACGGTTGATTTCCTCTTGGAGTAAATTTTTCGGCCGCGTTTACTGGAAAGCTTTCTGATCATTCGTTCCTTGGGCGTAAGGTCGTTTGGAGGCCGTCCTCGAACCGGTGGAAGAACTTCCCCGTGGTTCATCTTTTTTATGGCCATAAACGGGTCGAGCAGGGCATCCTCAAAGAGCATCAGATTGGTTTCGCTAAAGTATCCGGCAGGTGTCCCTTGGGGAGCCAGTCCAGCAACGATGGCGGGAGCAGCAACATTTGTTTTCGGTCGCAAGATTTGAATGTCTTTTCCATAGTGGGGCCATATTAGCATAAAATGGCTCTTAATGCCATTCCTCCGACAGGCTCCTAGGGAACCAGAAAATCGATTTCTTGTTATCAAAGTGAGCGTATAACTTCTTTTAGCAATCTTAAATTCATATGTAAGACAATTTTCGTCGGAAAATCGTATGGTTTTGGAGGCTTCAGGAGTGCAGCGGAGGCTTTTCAGGCAAAAATCCAATCCCAACATGCAGTTTGGATGCCGAGCAGAGAAGTTGATGCATTATTCCGGTTCAAATAGGATGCGGGCTCTCCGGGGCTGGTTTGACTACTGCCGCTCTTCTAAAAAGAGAACGGTCATTTGACACATATTCCAAAGATCCTGAGGATGGGTCCCCGTTGACAATTAAATTTCGTCAACGGGGTGCACGGAATTGCAACTTCAAAGAAAGGATGGATGAGAGATGATCACCCGAAAGAACCTGCTTTTAATCGTTCTCTGCCCCCTGCTGGTCCTGTCGGCGACGGTGTCCTTTGCCGCCGACCGGGACTTCAAGAATGTAAAAACCATTCGGATTGGGGTCCTCGCGCCTGTTGAGATGTCCGGGGGCCAGGGGGTCATCAATGCCGCCAAACTGGCCGCTGAAGAGATCAATGCGGCGGGCGGCGTGGACGGCAAGAAGATAGAAATCGTGGTTGGAGACACGGAAAGCAAGCCGGAAAAAGGCATCATGGCGGTTAAAAAGCTGGTGCTCGACGACAAGGTGGACGTTCTAGTTGGGGAGTACAACAGCGGGGTTGCTCTTGCCATACAACCATTCCTCCCAAGGTACCGGATCGTTTTCATAACCACTGGATGCGCTTCAGTCGAGCTGACGAACAACGTCAAGAAAAATTATGCCCAAAACAAGTACTTCTTCAGGGACATGATCAACTCCGACCGGATGATAGAGAAGACCTTCGAATTTGCGAAGGCGTTTGTCCACGATAAACTCGGATACAGCAAGCTCGCCATTTTGGCCGAGAATGCCGTTTGGACTGAAGATTTCAGTACGGTGTTGAAAAAGGAGCTGGAAGGCGCGGGAATGCAGGTTCGTTTCAACGAACGGTTCGACGTGGACTTGAAAGATTTTTCACCGGTTTTCACCAGGATAAAGTCCACCGGCGCCGAGTGGATCATACATGTGGTAAGCCACGCTGCAAGCATTCCTCTGGTAAAGGCCTGGCGGGAGAGCGAGGCGCCGCCGTTGGGCGGCGCCAACGTGTCGAGCATGGACCACAAATTCTGGGGAATGACCGGAGGGGCGTGTCTTTATGAGGTCAACTACAACATGATTGCAAAGGCTCCCCTCACAGATAAGACCATACCCTTCTGGGACAGTTACGAGAAGCACTTCGGGACCAATCCCGTCTTCACCAGCCCCTTCACCTACGACTCCGTTTACATGATGGCGCAGGTGATCAAGGAGAAAAAGTCCCTTAAAACGGAAGATATCATTAAGGGACTGGAAAACATCGATTACCATGGGGTCCTTCATCCCCATACGGGCTTCGACAAGAAAACTCACGACCTGCTGGAGGGCAGGTACGTGCTGGCGTTCGTCCAGTGGCACGAAGGTGGAAAACAGGTCGTGATCTTCCCCACGGAATTCAAGACCGGAGAATACATAAAGCCCCCCTGGTGGCACAAGTAGTGCCAAGGACCGGTGATCCCCCGGTCCATCGAGGCAGGGGGTGCTTGCGATAACCCGTATTTGGCCTGCACCAGCCGGGGCGAGGTTGATGTATGACTACCCTTTTGGGCATCCTGATTCTTGGGACCATCTGGGGTTCAATTTACAGCCTTATCGCCGTCGGTTTCAGTCTTATCTTCGGCGTGGCCGGAATAATTAACCTTTCCCACGGGTCCTTCT
>CAWDTD010000014.1:0-166342 GCA_963805125.1 uncultured delta proteobacterium
AATTTCGGGACCATCCTCGAACGAATGGTCGAAGACGACCGGGCCGAGGATTTGCTGCTTCTTCATGCTATCGTTCACGGGCAGATTCTGAAACGGAGTAGGCAACTGAAAGACAAGAAATCTCGCCAGGAGACAATGGGGAATAGCCTGAACTGAAAATGGCCCTCGCGGCTGGAAATCCCGGCAAAGCCGCATTCTTTCGAATGATGTTTGATGCGGGTCAAGCTGAGATCATCGATCCTGGGGCATCCTGGAAGGCCGGTGAGGGGAATTTGACGCCAGGGCGAGCGCAAAAAAGGGGATTTCGATGGGGACGCAGATCGAGGAAGCGGTTTGGCTCTACGAAAGGAACTTGGAGAAGCATCACGCAGTAATCAAGGCTTGGGAATCATATCTAGCGGCACTGAGCCAGGTTGGAGACGTAGAGAGCCTGGTCTTTCTCCGCGTTCATATTGCCACGATGACGGAGCGGCACGCCCTGGGAGTCATTCTAAAGCTCGGGGAGTCGGCGCAGCCCACGTGCAAGCTTGTCCAGGAGGGATCAGCGGAAATAAACTGAAGCCAGAGATTTGACAGAAAGTCACCCTTCCGAGCGGTCAATCCAGGAGAAACTTGAACCCCACAGTCGCCCTTCCCCCTTTGGTTTTCCACCAATACCCACGGCGTCGGTATCTTTGCCGCCACTACACAGAATGTCTAAGCACGGCCCTGGAAAAATGCTGGCAAAATTTTGAATGCATCCACTGTGGAGACTTCGATCCCCTTAACTGGCAGGCAGCCGAATGGGCGGAAGATGCTCGTCTCTGCAAAGTGCTGATCCATGTAGCCCTCAATCCGAAGAGGTACGGGAATTATAGGTACGGCCAGCTCGCAGATGCGTTAAAGGCGCTGGATGAGGATCCGGAGGTGTGCACGAAGCGCCATGCAAAATCGAAGGGCGCATAGAGCCAAAAAGCGCGTCGAATCTGGCGGCACTCGAGCGATAGGCAGAACATCCCCCGGCGAGTTCCATCACCACTCATCGGTAATGGCGATGGGGACCGGGGGCGCTACCCCCTCGTCAGAGAGGACGATATGGCCGGCCGCCGGCATCGTCAGATGTGGATGGTAGCGCCCGGGCGGGGCTGCCGGAATCGTTAGATATAACGGTCCCGGATCTCTCAACATCGAGAGCGACGGTGCAACCTGGTTTAGTACGGTTCTCCCGTCGACCACAATCATCAAAGGCGATGATGGTTCCAGGATGGGAATCCTGCTCCACGTCGGCCGGAATCACCGGATATGGCGGTAGGGGCCTGCAGCATCGTCAATGACGGTGCAACCAGGTTTAAAATAGGGCCAAGCGTCGGCCGGAAGCATCAATGATGATGGGGCATCCCGGAGAGAGCAATCCCCGATCGCGCATCGCGTCAGAAATGGCGTGGCGAGCTCGGGGCAAGTCATCCTGGAGCCATCGTCAGAAATGACGAGCGGCGACGAGGGGACCCGGCCCCCATTGTCAGAGACGGCGGCGGGATCCGGTAACGGCAATCCTGACGGTTCACGCGGGGGACCGCAGATTTGATGGTGAGAGCAGCTTATAAAGAACCGGCGCAAAGTCGCGTCCTTCGGTAATTTGACGACCGAGCAAAAAAATCGACACGGACCTGAAGATTTTGCTTGCGATCTGCTCTCAAACAGGTATTCTGAGGCTACGTAAAAAATTGCCGGAGGCCACCGTTATGGCTATTTGTATTTTTGCCAATAGAAACAGGCGCGCAGAGTGTGCTCATATCGTGAGGTATGAGCGGGCAGCAATGCCTTACGTAACACTCTGCGCTTCTTTTTTTTGGAGGTGATCTATGGAACAAGAAGATCGAGTGACCTGTCAAGAAGACTTGGTCGACTACGTCCCTCTTCTGTTTGGGCCTGTAAGATCGTTATTGGGGCCGCTCTGCCACGAGGGGCCGGGTGAAAGCCTTTACGGCATCATGGGCCTGATCGAAATTGTTGAGAAGAGAATGGAGAAACTTGCCGAGTTGATCCAGGTCAAAGTGGGGAAAATCCAGGTTGAATACGAGCGGTGCTATCGCCCCCTGGCTGCCGAAATCGTTGGCATTCATATTGCGCGGGAAAAAGCACTTGGAGGTGAGTCATGGAAAGAATGATTCCGCTTGAGCAAGTCCTGCTCATGGTTCTCGAGTTCGATGATGCAACCAAGGACTATGTAACGCAGCCTTTTGAGGCCCTGGCACAACTGCTCCGCGATTCTGACCCAGGCGTTACCATCGAACCTCAAAAGATCGGCCAATTGCTTGAATTGATGGTAGAGGGAGCCGACTACAAGCTGCAAGAAATATTGGATCAGCAACGGGCAACACTTCAAAGGTTCGCTGTCACGGATGATCAGGAGGCGGCCCATGAATGACATCAGAAATGAAGAAAAGTATCGGCAGTTGGACTTGACGAGTTATGTGATTGTGGTTTTGGACCCGATAATCGAACTTGTGCACCACTTGGCGGTGCGATCTGAGGACGGCGGCCCCGAGTTCGCTATAGTAGCGCTCCTTGAAGTGGCGACAACCAGGCTCAAAGAGGTCGCGCAATCGGTCCAGGATCGGGTAGGGCGGATCACGGTCTTCAGCGAGAGTGAACCCACTGCGTTAGCTGGCAAGGTGCTCAAGGTCGAGGTCAAGCACAAGGAGGCCGACCGTGGATAATGTAATCAAATTGACCCGGGAACTGTACAGGAAGTTGGACATTATCGCCCGGCAAAATGCCGGAACCACCATCGAGGTCAGAAAATATAAAGAGATGGGGGGGAACTTTGCGGAAACCTCGATATGGCCAACCAGGGTTTGCGTGGATACCTGTAGAGAGGAATGGCGCGAAATGCGGGTGATCTACCTCGCAAATAGGATAGATGCAGGCCGATTTCATTCCTGCCCTCGATCACGATGGGAACTAAACTGGGGGGAAATTCGCATTGAGGACATTTACCCCTTTCTGGTTTGGCACGAGGTCCATCACTTAACCAGAGAGATAAGCGTCTTGGACCTGCCCCGTGGTTGGTACTTCAATGGCGGGCACGGAAAATTCCTCAAGGTAAACGAAATTCGGGCGGATAGGTTTGCTTGGGAACATATTTCGCCGGAGCAACCGATGCCTCTAGCCATACACGAGTACGCCAGGGAGCTGCGCGAACTCGAACGGTTCAGGAAGGACAATCTAAAATATTTCCCAGACAGGCCGGATTACCAGGCGCCCAAGGTCCCCCTCGAAGATTATAAAATGATTCCCAAAAATCATTACAACAAGCAAATTCCCTGGGCGCGGATGAAAGAAATACGAAAGAAAAGGAGCCAAAGCAGGGATAATTCGCCTTCTTTTGGCTCACCACGAATGGATTTACGCAGACCATCGCTGATGTGTTCGGAGCACGTCCTGAAGATCGAGATCAAGGAGGCTCATCATGTGGGATAAACCAAGAGCAGAGATCCCGTGGGATCGTTTAAATACACTCTTCGAACTCGAAAATCTGGACCCGGATATGAACTCTTACGGTGAGCCCCTCACCATGGCCATTGCAGCCAACAGACCTATCGGAGATCCAGATGAGGTCCTACGCTGTATCCAGGGGATCACTCAACTCTCAGGGCTCATAGCCAAGGTGACGAAGGCAGATGAAGGTGGGGACATTGAGCTTGACCAAGGTGACATAGCGGCAATCAGTGAAGTTCAGGAGATAATTCGGGTCTTGTCGCTCAGGCTTGAACAGTCGGTACGGATCCAGCGTCTCGCACAGGCGCCCCAGGGCCGCAAAGGCGGGTCCGGTTATGCCCCAAAGGTGGGCATCGAACCGGGGGCCATATCCCGTAATGTTTTGTAGGTTCTTCCAGTTTCAGAAATTGTGTAGGGGTCGTGACATGTCGGGGTGTGCCTAAACGCGAAGTTTTTTTCAGGGTAAACGGTAAATTCAGGATCGAACAGGCGTCTCAAGGCGCTTCATTTTATGAAGGAATTGACTACCGAAAACCGGCCCGGCCGAAGCCGGGCCACACGCAAAAGTGGACAGGCATTATGGAAATCAACGAGGAAAACAAACAGATCATCAACCAGCTTCTCCAGGAGCTGCGCGAGGCGCGCCGCGAGCTGGAAGTGAGATTGCGAGTCATGGAAATGCGGCTCTTGAATCTGATGGGCAAGAGCACCCCGGCGCCGAAAGTGATTGAGATAAACGGACGCCTGGTCAGAGTCGGGAGCCTGGCGGATAAGAGATAGTCGGCGGATTATATATGAGCCGCCCATTTACAACTTCCCCAGGCTAGGCCGATCACCGAAAACCGGGGACCCTGCCCGGCTGCCTGGGGACAACAGGGAGAAAGCGAGGGACTTTCATGGGAGTTACGGTAAGGGAGAAACCGAAAGGATCCGGGGTCTGGTGGGTTTTTATTTCCCACGACGGCAAGCGCCGGTCAAAGCACGTGGGGCCTGATGAAAGTCTGGCTCGCGAAGTGGCCAAGAAGCTCAGGGCCAAGCTTATACTGGGGCAAGTCGGGATAGTCGAGCGGCAAACGAAATCCCCGCTTTTCAAGGATTATGCCGATAAATGGCTCAACTCGTACATTAAAACCCTTCGGAGGGAGTCCACGTTTGAAAGGTACGGGGACATCCTGAAAAGGCATGTATACCCTCATCTCGGAAACAAGCGGATCAACGACCTGCGCCGCGGCGACATCCGGGATCTGCTATTAAAGCTCCTGGCCGGAGGTCTTTCGAGAAGTTCTGTGTGCCTCGTAAGGGACGTTATTAGCGGTCCCTTGAACTGCGCGGTCGATGAAGAGATCATAGACGCTAATCCAGTCGCTGGCATCACAAAGAGGTTGCAGCTCGGCAAGCGCAGGAATATCGACATAGAGCCATTGACGCATGAGGAGGTTCAGGTATTCCTCGACGCTTGCATTAAGCATGCAGCCCCCTTTTATCCATTTTTCCTCTGTGCTTTTCGGACAGGAATGCGGTTGGGCGAGCTTTTGGCCCTAAAATGGGGCGATATCGACTGGAATGGCCAGTTCATCCGAGTGGCCAGGTCCTATAAAGTTGGACGGATAACAGACACAAAAACGGGGAAAAGCCGAAGGGTTGATATGTCAGAGCAGCTTTCAGCCTGTTTGGGCGCGCTTCTCACGGAGCGAAAGAAAGAAGCACTCAAGGAAGGCAGATCGGCACCGGCGGAGTTCATCTTCCATCGAGGAGGTAAGCCGATTGAACAGAATTATGCGAGGACCACGTTCAAGCGAATTTTGAGCAAGGCAGGTCTTCGCGAGATCAGGGTTCACGATTGTCGGCATACATTTGCCAGTTTACTTTTGACGGATGGCGCGAGCCCGGTTTACGTCAAAGAGCAGCTCGGGCACAGCAGCATTCAAATGACAGTCGATATTTACGGGCATTTGATCCCGAGCGCGAACCGTCAGGCAGTAAATCGGCTAGATTCATCGGCTGCACCTTCCTTGCACCCGGCATGAAAGCAAAAGGCGTAACCTTTCGGATTTACGCCTCAAAATGACGCTATAATGCCGAAGGCCGGACTCGAACCGGCACGGGTCTCCCCACCACCCCCTCAAGATGGCGTGTCTACCAAGTTCCACCACTTCGGCAGCACCGATTATTATAGAGAAGCAGCACGGCTTTGGCAACCTCCTTGTTTAAGCGCGCCAATTTTTGGCGCAAGCCGGGTGTGGTGGGAACAGCGGGTCGCTGCGCGCTGCGGGGCCGGGTATAGCAGACAAAAACAGCCTCCGTCCTGTTTGCCCCCTTCTGTTTAGTTGCTATTCTGCTCCTTTAGCTCTATATTTTACCGGTATACTAATTGATAAAAAAAAGTTAGAGAGCCGGATGTCGAATTTCGATTACTACAGAACACTGAGCATCTCGCCGGACGCCTCGGCTGAAGAGATCAAGAAGGCATACCGCAGACTGGCCCTGGAGACTCACCCGGACAGAAATCCCGGTGATGCGGGGGCAGAAGAACGCTTCAAGAAAATCAATGAGGCATACGGTGTGCTTTCAGATCCCGGCAAGCGGGCTCAGTATGACCAGTACCGCCGCGTTGGATATCGGCCGGGAAGCACCCCGAGAAGCGGGTTCGGTTATTCGCAGGATGAAATATTCAGGGATTTTTTCGCGAGCAGGCATGCTCAGGACATCTTTCAGGAATTGGAAAAAGAGTTTGCGCGCATGGGGATGAGGTTCGATCCGGCGTTTCTTAACAATCTCTTTTTCGGCGGAAAGAGCAATTTCTTTCAGGGTTTTGTTTTCGGTCCGGGGAGAATTCGGGTTGTGCACTACGTAAAGCCGTTCGGGCGGCCGCAGCGTGACGCTCGCCCTGCGGCTGAACCTGGCGTGGCGCCCTTAACACCCGGCAAGTTGCTTCAGTCGGGGTTTTCTTTGCTTGGAAAAGCAGGCAGGAAGGCTGGAGAATATCTTTTGAAGAAGGTTTTCGGCGCCGATCTCGAGCACCGGCTGGTAGAAAGACCATCGGGAGGAACTCTCGAGCAGGACTTGACTTACAATCTCTATATTACGCAAGAACAGGCGCAGTTTGGCGATATCGTGCAAGTCGATCTGCCCCACCGTGGAAACGGCAAGTTGATTTCGGTACGAATTCCGCCCGGGGTAAGAACTGGGACGCGGCTGCGGCTCAAAGACATGGGAAACCCTCTTCCCGGCGGTCATCTTCGCAAAGGTGATGTGTACATCATTTTGCGAGTCACTTAATTTCTCGGATCTTCCTTTTTGCCGCTGATTTGCAGACCCCCGTTCGCTGAAGGCGGGTTTTTTTTATGATCCATGGGTGGAGGGACGACCGGGAAAGCAATATATTATAGTCTAGTGTCCGTCCGGAAAGGGCCCTTTTCCGCCCCCGGATCAGGTCCCCCGGATCAGGTCCGGGGCAGGCTTGGCAAGCTCTGGCGGTGTCAATTTTCGGGTTTGCTTGTGCGGCGTACCGCGATGTGCGCCTCCGCGCAAACCCTCCCTGCGGCAGGCTCAGGGCAAGCTCTTTTCTTGCCGGGACGAAAAATGCCTCCTTTCCGAATCGGAAACTGTCAGTGTCTCATCCGGAGTTTCCGGATGGACACTAGTCCAGTGTCCAGCTTACGAGGGGTAAAGCATGAAAACTGTAAAAATTAAAGGAATGTCGTGTCAGCATTGCGTGAAGGCAGTGAAGAAGGCCCTGGAGGAAATTGATGGAATAGCTGAGGTCGCTGTAGACCTTTCAACCGGGGAAGCCGCTTTCGAGGAGACCCATCCCGTGGACGGCGAGCTTATCAGGGAGAAGATTAAGAAGGCCGGTTATGAGCTTGGCTAAGCGCATTGACCACGTCGAGGGGATGAGCGAAGTAGAAGAACCCGGCTATGGCGCCCAAGTGGATGAGCCCGTAGACAAGGGCATCAGCAAAACTGCCGTTCTCGTTGGAGGCATGACCTGCGCGGCATGCGTCAGGCGAGTGGAAAATGCCTTCAAGTCGGTCCCTGGTGTTGAGAACGCTTCGGTGAATCTTGCCACATCGAGGGTGACCATAGTCTATTCTCCCCGGCTTGCGGACTGGTCGGCCATAAGGGGAGCAATCGAGCAGGCGGGATACGAATACCTCGGCGTCTACCGGGAGGGGGCCGGCGATCCGGCCGAGGCGGCTCGGCTCAAAGAAATTGCCGAGTTGAGACGCAAAGTGGCGGCCGGCGCAGTGCTTAGCGTCCTTGTAATGGCCGGAACGATGCAGCATTTTTTTCCGATTCTACGCGACGTTCCCCGTCAGGTAATGCTCTATATTCTTCTGGTTCTTAGCGCATCGGTCGTTTTCTGGGTGGGGAGCCGCTTTCTAACGGGCGCCCTGAAAGCGACCCGCCAGAAAACGGCGGATATGAACACCCTGGTGGCGATCGGCGCCCTTTCCTCGTATATCTATTCAGCTCTGGCGACCATTTTCCCGCATTTTTTCTCGGTTTCCGGCGGCGAGCCGCAGGTCTATTTTGACGGGGCGGCCATGATTGTAACGCTTGTCCTGCTGGGCAGGTTTCTTGAACTCAAGGCCAGGGGCAGGACCTCCGAAGCGATAAAGAAGCTGGTGAAGCTTGCGCCGAAAACTGCGCGTGTAATCCGGCAAGGCGCTGAGATGGACGTCCCCGTCGAGGAAGTGCTTCGGGGCGATCTTGTCGTGGTTCGGCCCGGCGACCGCATACCCACTGACGGAACCGTCGTGTCGGGTGAATCTTCCGTAAATGAATCCATGCTCACGGGCGAGAGTATGCCGGTTTCCAAAAAACCCGACGAGGATGTGTTTGCCGGAACCATCAACCAGAGCGGCAGTTTCATTTTCAAAGCCACCAGGGTCGGGGCTGAAACCGCTCTTGCCCGGATTATCCGCCTCGTCGAGGAGGCCCAGGGGTCCAAAGCCCCTATACAGCATCTCGCCGACAAAGTAGCTTCCATTTTCGTCCCCGTGGTTATCGGGATTGCGGTGCTTGCTTTCATCATCTGGTATTTCGCCGTGCCGGGGCACATCCTTAGCCGCGCCATTCTGAATTTCGTGTCGGTGCTGATAATCTCATGCCCGTGCGCAATGGGGCTGGCGACGCCCACGGCCGTGATGGTCGGCACAGGCATTGGGGCGGAAAACGGGATACTCATAAAGGGGGGCGAAAGCCTCGAACGTGCACACCACCTTGATACGGTAGTATTTGACAAGACCGGCACCATTACGGGGGGAGAGCCTGAGGTAACCGATATCATAGCGGCGCGAGGGTTTTCGGAGGCCGATCTTCTGAGCATGGCCGCCTCCGTCGAGATCCTGTCCGAACATCCCCTGGCAAAGGCGATAGTGAAGACGGCGCTCGACAAAAATCCCGGCCGGGAGACGAGCAGCAATATCGCCCTCGATTTCGAATCCGTTTCAGGGTTGGGCTCACGCGCCAGGGTGGGCGAGAGCAAAATCCTTATCGGCAGCCGGAAATTCATTGAGTCCGAGGGGATAAACACGGACACGCTGGACGAGGGCGCCGCAATGCTGGAGAAATCCGGTAAAACATGCGTATTTGTGGCAAAAGATGGAAAAGCTGCCGGAATCATCGCGCTTGCCGATACGATCAGGCCCTCGGCGCCCGGGGCCATATCCCTTCTCAAAAAAATGGGCCTCGAGGTCATGATGCTCACCGGCGACAGGCGGCAGACGGCGGAGGCGATCGCCCGCCAGGTTGGAATCGAGCGGGTCCTCTTCGAGGTCCTGCCGGGGGATAAGGCCGGCGAAATTGGGCGGCTCCAGTCGGAGGGCAGGGTCACCGCCATGGTGGGAGACGGCGTCAATGACGCTCCGGCCCTCGCGGCGGCAGACGTTGGAATTGCAGTCGGGGCAGGCGCGGACATTGCCATCGAGGCAAGCGATATAACTCTCATGCGGGACGATCTCCTGCTGGTTGCTTCCGCTATGGAGCTTTCTTCGCTAACCATGCGGGTCATCAAACAGAACCTTTTCTGGGCTTTTTTCTACAATTCGGTCGGCATTCCGATCGCCGCCGGGGCGCTATATCCCTTCTTCGGCATTCTGCTAAATCCGATGTTCGCTGCGGCCGCAATGGCTATGAGCTCCGTTTCGGTCGTCAGCAACGCACTGCGTCTGAGGCGAATCTGGAGGAGGCGCTCTTGATTGAAAATAAATAATTGCATTCAAATCCCCACTAGATGCGTTCGTCTCCGATTGCATTCTTTCAAGTGACCTTTTATATTATGCCCCTGTTTGTCCCGGTAATGACAATACCCATACTTATAAGGAGGAGAAATGGATCGATATGTATGTACGGTCTGCGGCTATGTTTATGATCCGGCTGTCGGCGATCCGGACAATGGATCACCTGCGGGAACTAAATTCGAGGATCTGCCCGATGATTGGGTCTGCCCGGTCTGCGGCGCCCCCAAGGAAGATTTCGAAAAAGAGACATAACCGGGAACTTCTATCGAATAAAAAGTCCTGTAAAGGATGAGCGGCAGCACCTGAGACGGCTTCCACCAGAATTGAGGGGAATCCATTTTTCTACTCACTGCGCCAGGTAACCGTCCCATTTGCAATTGACCGGGTTTGAGTTGTGTGCTAAGGTCCTCTCGGCTTGAGGAACCAAGTACCCCATTCGAACAGTCGAGTTGCGGAGGCGAGTCCATGTTAGGAACAGGCGTGTTTCTATGTGAAGGCCTTAAGCGAAGTTTGAGCAGTATGCTGCCATGGGACGTACCCTGGTACGATCCGAGTCACGTTGTATTTTTTGCCGCCCTCTACGGCGCTCTGTCTGTAATCGTGATCGGCCTGGCTTGTGCTCTTATCCTGACCGTCAAGCGTCTCAAATCAGGGCAGGACGGCTCGCATCATTGAGGTGGCGCGGGTAAATCTCATCTCGATTTCTGCAAGCGAGGGTCTTTTCGGATGAGTATCCGGGCTCTCGCTTTTTTCTTACCCCGTATCTATCGCTGTATTGCGCTTAGAATTCCTTGATCGAGTAAGAAGTCATGCTTCCAAAGGTTTTTAGAGAATACGACATACGCGGAATTGCGGGGTCCGAAATTACCGATTCGGATGTATCGATCCTTGGCAGGGCGTTCGGAACATACATGGCCCGGCAGGGCAAAAGGCGGATCGTGGTGGGCAGGGATTGCCGTCTCACTTCGGACCGGTACCGCGATCTGCTCGTGGGAGGGCTGATCCAATCCGGCATGGACGTAGTCGATATCGGGGTCTGTCCGACGCCGCTCTTCTACTTCGCTATAAGGCGTCTCGACCGTGAAGGCGGAATGATGATTACCGCCAGCCATAATCCTCCCGAGTATAATGGTTTCAAGGTCTGCAACGGGTTCGACACCATCGCCGGCGCCGAGATCCGGAAGCTCGGCCGCATCGCGCAATCCGGGGACTTTACCGCAGCAGAAGGAAGGCTCGATCACTTCGACATCCTCACCCCATACATTGACTTCGTTGCTGGAAATATCCGGCTCGAAGGCAGGCCGAGAGTCGGGATTGACGCCGGCAATGGAACGGGCGGTCCGGTTGCCATAGCCATCTTAAAGAGGCTTGGATGCGAAATCTACCCGATCTACTGCGACATGGACGGCACTTTTCCCAATCATGAGCCGGACCCTACCATCATGGAAAACCTGGTGGACCTGCGCAACCTGGTGCTTCGGGAGGGGCTCGACGTTGGGGTCGCATACGACGGTGACGGCGACAGGCTGGGGGTCATCGATCACCGGGGCGAGGTCGTATTCGGCGACAAGCTCATGATTATCTTCGCCAGGGAGATTCTATCCAGGCTGCCCGGGTCGGTTTTCATCTCGGAGGTCAAGTGCTCGAAGACCCTTTATGACGATATCGAAAGGCATGGCGGCCACGCCATCATGTGGAAAGCCGGCCATTCACTCATAAAGGCCAAAATGAAAGAAGTGGACGCGCAACTCGCCGGTGAGATGAGCGGCCACATTTTCTTCAAAGACCGATATTTCGGATTTGACGATGCGATGTACGCATCGTGCAGACTGCTCGAAGTACTCACCAAAACGGGAAAAAGGATACCCGAACTTCTCGACGGGGTCCCGGCTACGCATACGACACCCGAGATACGGATCGAGTGTCCGGACGAGATCAAGTTCGAAGTGGTCGAGAGGGCGAAGCGGGAGTTCAAAGAGAAGAACCTGAAGGTAATAGATATTGACGGAGCGCGGATCACCTTTGCTGACGGCTGGGGCCTTGTGCGAGCGTCCAATACGCAGCCCGTTCTGGTCTTGCGCTATGAAGCCGAAACCCTGGCCCGGCTGGGTGAGATCCGTGATCTGATCGAGCCAACGATCGAAAGAATAAAAAGAATGCTGGAAAGACAGCAACTTGTCGATTACCTTTCTGGAACGGGTTAAAACCTTCGGGTGCTTTCTTCCCGAATAAAACCGATGTCGAGAAAGGCGCAGGCGTTCATGGCCCGATGCCCGTTTGAATGGAGGCAGTAAAATGGTGCTGAATATCTACTCGGGACAGAACGAAATGAAGGACGAGGATCGAAAAAAGTTTGAAGATGAACTGCTAAACGCCAAGAAGCTCGAGGCGATAGGGGTTCTGGCGGGCGGGATCGCTCATGATTTCAATAACCTGCTGTTTGTCATAATGGGCAATATCAACATGGCGCTACTCAAGATGGAGGAGCGCCATCAGGCACAGAGGCATCTTGTCGAGGCCGAAAAGGCCTGCCTGCGCGCAAAAGACCTCACTCAGAAGTTCATAACATTTTCTTCGGGCGGCGGTCCGGTTAAACGCCGAGTCTCAGTATGGGAACTCGTTTCCAGTGTTGCCAGCCTGGTGTTGAGCGGCTCGATCACCAGCAGTGAGTTCAAGGCGCCCGGGGACCTGTGGGAGGTGGAAGTCGATGAGAACCAGATGCGCCAGGTTTTCACGGGCCTGCTGGAAAACGCCAGGGAAGCCATGTCCAGGGGCGGCGTAATTTCGATCAGCGCCGAAAATGTCGAAATCGGCGAAATCGGCGCGGAAAAAACCGATCCAAGTGCGGGGCGTTGCGTGAAGGTGGTCATCTCGGACGAAGGGATCGGGATTCCGGAAGAAAACATGCCCAACATATTCGATCCCAGCTTTTCCACTAAATATCGCGGCAGCCGGAAAGGAATGGGGTTCGGACTTCCGATCGCCTATTCGGTCATAAAGAAGCATAACGGCGACATCAAAGTGGAGTCGATTCCCGGTAAAGGGACAACCGTTTCCGTGCTGATTCCAGCATCGGTGCAAAAGGCCGGGGCGCTTCCGGCAAGCCGGCCCCGTGTTCCCATCCGCAGGAAACGGATACTGGTGTTGGAGGACGAAGAGACACAGCGCGACCTGATTCAAACGATGCTCGAGCACCTGGGCTATGAGGTGAATACTGCTCTGGATGGTCAGGAGGCTGTCAAACTTTACTCCGAAGCGCTCGAGGCCGGCTGGGATTACGACGCGGTCATTCTCGACCTGACGATAAAAATCGGAATGGACGGAAGAGAGGCCATCGGGAAGCTGCGGTATCTGGATTCGAAGGTCAGGGCAATCGTATCGAGCGGGATCCCAAGCGATCCCATAATGTACGATTACACCAATTACGGCTTTTGCGATGTCTTGAAAAAACCCTATGATCTTGAAGATCTTCGGGCGGCGCTGGACAGGGTTTTGGGTCGCTAATACAGACTGTTTTTGTTCAAGCCCGACAGTCTTTCGGTCAGCCTTCTTTCCACGTTATCCGGGACCAGGCCTGATACATTCCCGCCCGCGAGCACCACTTCCTTGATGATCCTGGAACTGATGTAAATCCATCGCATTCCGGTCATTATGAAGGTGGTTTCGATGTTGGCGTTCAGCTTGCGGTTCATCAGGGCCATCTGGAATTCATATTCGAAGTCGCTGATTGCCCGCAGGCCTCTCACTATTGCTCTGGTCGGAATCGATTGCACGTAGTCGACGAGCAGTCCCTGGAAAAGGTCCACCTTCACCCGGTCTCTGAGGGGATGGTGCCTCAGGCAATCCTTTATCATCTCGAGACGCTCCCCGGTTGAAAACAGGGCCTCCTTCCCGGGATTTGCGGCAATAGCGATGATGACATTGTCGAAGATCTTCAGGGCGCGCTCCATCAGGTCGATGTGTCCATTGGTAATAGGGTCGAACGATCCCGGGTATACCGCAATGCTGGGCATCTTTCCTCCTGTCGGGTTACTGGGGCATTACAACCTTTGAGTAGACCGAGATCAAAGTGTCGCCGTATCTTCGCTCGCGGTCCTCGTGCCATATTTGCGGAACCAGCGGTGGTTTATCTTTTACGTGGCGCTCGGCAATGACCAGGGCATCGTTTAAGGCGACCGCGCCAACAATTTCAAGGGTTTGCTCGATGTAGCCCTTCCCGTATGGCGGGTCAATAAAGATGAGGTCGAACAGCTCGGTTTCCGAGCCAAGGCGACGGATTGCCGGGGCAACCGGCGCCTGAATTATACGCGATCTCTCCTGCGCGGCGCACAATTGGACATTCTCGCGAATCAGACGCACGGCTTCCGCGCCCTTGTCCACAAAGAAACAAAACCACGCCCCGCGGCTGAGCGCTTCCAGGCCCATTGCCCCGGTTCCGGCAAACAGGTCGAGCACCTTCGCCCCCGGAACCTTCCCGGCAATCATGTTGAAGACCGATTCCCGCACCCGGTCAATGGTCGGGCGAATCCTGTGGTCCTTTGGGGCATGCAGCCGCCTTCCCCGAAAAGCGCCCGCAATGATTCGCATCTTCGGCTAAAGCCGACCGTGGCTCAGCAGGATTTCCGCAATTTGAACGGCGTTGGTGGCAGCGCCCTTGCGGATATTGTCAGCAACCACCCACATGACCAGGCCGTTTTCAACGGAAGGGTCTGTGCGAATTCTGCCAACGAACGTATCGTCGGTTCCCGCAACGTTCAAGGGGACCGGATAGCTTGCGCTGGAAGGATCGTCCATCACTCTGAGCCCCGGGGCGGCCTCGAGCAGCCTGCGCACTTGTTCGGGAGAAACAGCCCTGTGCGTTTCTATGTTTATCGACTCGCAATGGCCATAGATAACCGGAATCCGAACGGTGGTGGCGCAAACCCGTATTTCGGGATCGCTGAATATCTTCCGGGTTTCGTTCGCCATTTTCATCTCTTCTTCGCTGAAGCCGTTTTCCAGAAAAGGGCCGATATGCGGAAAGCAGTTGAAGGCGATCTGATGCGGATATATCTGCCGCACCGTCTCACGCCCCTGCATGATATCCGAAACCTGAGTGCGCAGTTCCTCGATTGCCCTTTTCCCCGTACCGGAGACGGCCTGAAAAGTGGTCACGACGATCCGCCTGATCCCCACCGCATCGTATATGGGCTTGAGCGCCACCACCATCTGAATCGTGGAACAGTTCGGGTTGGCAATGATGCCCGAATGCGACAACGCGGCCTCCGGGTTCACTTCAGGCACCACCAGCGGTACCTGCGGGTCCATGCGCCAGGCGTTCGAGTTGTCGATAACGACTGCGCCGGCCCGGGCTGCTATCGGCGCAAATTTCCTGCTGATGCTGCCTCCAGCGGAAAACAGGGCCAACTCAATGCCCTCGAATGAATCCTCCACAAGCTCTTCAACCGCGATATCCCTGCCCTGAAAACCGAGCGTTTTGCCGATGGAACGCACCGATGCCAGAAGTTTGAGCTCGCTTACCGGAAAAGCCCTTTCCTCCAGGACTTTGACCATCAGATTGCCGACTGCTCCGGTCGCCCCGACGACAGCCACTTTGAATCCGTTCTGTTCCATCTCACCCGGGACCTCTTACCAATTCGTTTTATAGACTTATATACTTTACCACCAGGTCGCCCACCTCTGTTGTCGAATAACCCATGCGGCCCGCCGCAAGGCTCTCCAGATCGCTTGACACCACCCTTTTTATAGCGTTCTCGATAAGCCCGGCGGCAGCGCTCTCGCCCAGGTGCTCCAGCATCATCTGAGCAGCCGCTATCGCAGCAATCGGATTGATGATGTTGAGGCCGGTGTATTTCGGGGCGGACCCGCCTATCGGCTCGAACATGGAGACCCCGTTCGGATTTATGTTGCCTCCGGCGGCTATTCCCATTCCGCCCTGAATCATCGCGCCGAGGTCGGTTATGATATCCCCGAACATATTGTCGGTTACTATAACGTCGAACCATTCGGGGTTTTTGACCATCCACATGCAGATGGCGTCGACATGGGCGTAGTCGGTCTCAACGTCCGGGTATTCTCCGGCCAAATCGTTGAACGCACGCTGCCAGAGGTCGAAGGCATAGGTGAGCACGTTGGTCTTGCCGCACAAGGTGAGCTTTTTGCGGTAATTGCGCTTGCGGCAGAAGTCGAAGGCGAACCGGATACAGCGTTCCGCGCCAAACCGGGTGTTTATCGACTCCTGAACGGCAACCTCGTGAGGGGTGCCCTTGCGCAGAAATCCGCCCGCTCCGGTGTAAAGGCCCTCGGTATTTTCCCGCACAACAACGAAATTTATCTCATCGGGTCCCTTGTCCTTTAAGGGCGTTTCCACTCCCGGGTAGAGTATAACGGGTCTGAGATTGATGTACTGGTCAAGTTTGAAGCGCAGTTCGAGCAAAAGGCCCTTTTCCAGTATCCCCGGTTTTACGTCCGGGTGCCCTATAGCTCCAAGAAGGATGGCGTCAAAGTTGCCCAGATCGTCAATCGCCCCTTCGGGCAAAATCTCGCCGGTCCGCAGGTAGCGTTCGCCCCCGAGATCGAAGTGGACCTTCTCGGTTGAAAACCCCGCTTCCCGTGATGCGGCGTCCAGCGCCTTAAGGGCTTCCCGTATCACCTCGGGGCCCGTCCCATCTCCGGCAATGACGGCTATGCGGTAATTTTTGGCCATTTGACACCTTTTCTCGTTTCAGTTTCAGATGCTCTCACGGGTCCGGTGCTTTTCAACCTGCAACTCACTAAAGGCCCCTGGATTCCGGCTCAAAAGCGCCGCCGGAATGACGGAATCTTCCGTGCTCCGCCCTCTGTCATCCAGTTTCCGTGCTCCCCGATATTTGCTCCCGCACGTATTGGATAAGGCCCCCGGCCTTGATGAGCTTCTGCATGAAAGGCGGGATGGCCTGCGCCCGGTATGTCTCCTTGCTGGTAAGATTCTCGATAAGGCCGGAATCGAGGTCGATTTCCAGTTCATCTCCCATGTGGATGCGCTCGGCGCCTTCGGGGCACTCCAGGATCGGCAGACCCATATTGAAGGCATTGCGATAGAAGATTCGAGCAAAGCTCTGCGCTACAACGCAACTGATCCCGGCGGCCTTTATGGCTATCGGAGCGTGTTCTCTCGAAGACCCGCAGCCAAAATTTTTCCCGGCTGCGATAATATCTCCCGGCTTAACCCTGGAGGCGAACTCCGGGTATGTGTCTTCCATGCAGTGAGCGGCAAGCTCTTCTGCGCTTGTCGTGTTCAGGTAGCGCGCCGGTATGATGGCGTCCGTATCGACGTCATTTCCGAACTTCCATGTTTTTCCCTTGATTTTCATCGGCTCAACACCTCTTCAGGATGCGCGATACGCCCGAGTATAGCGGAGGCGGCGGCAACCGCCGGATTGCCCAGGTAGACCCTGCTTTGCACATGTCCCATTCGGCCGACGAAGTTGCGGTTCGTGGTCGCCACGGCCGATTCGCCCGGCGCCAGAATTCCCATGTGACCGCCGAGGCAGGGCCCGCAGGTAGGAGTGCTTACAGCCGCTTCAGCCTCTATAAAGATTTCGAGCAGCCCCTCTTCCATAGCTTCCAGATATACCCGCTGGGTCGCAGGGATCACTATGCAGCGGACCCCCCGCGCAACCTTTCTGCCCTTCATTACCCGCGCGGCCAGCCTCAAATCCTCCAGGCGGCCGTTGGTGCACGAGCCTATCACTACCTGGTCGATGGGGGTGTGGGGTATCTCGGTGACCTGCTTTACGTTCTGAGGCGAATGAGGCAGGGCCACCACAGGCTCGAGATTGGAGAGGTCCCATTCGTATACGGCCTCGTAAGCAGCATCCGGGTCACTGTGGTAGAACTTGTAGGGCCGTTTTGCCCGGGTGCGCACATACTGTTCGGTGATTGAGTCAGGCGTTACGATTCCTGCCTTGGCCCCCGCTTCGACAGCCATATTGCACATCGAAAACCGATCGGCCATGGGCAGAGAATCGATCAACTCGCCCGCGAACTCCATTGCACGGTACCTGGCGCCGTCCACGCCTATCTGTCCTATAGTGTAGAGAATCATGTCTTTTCCGCCAACCCAGGGCCGCAGTTTTCCTGTGAAGATAAACTTCATCGATGGTGGCACCTTGAGCCAGATTCGGCCGGTTATCATTGCCGCCGCCAGATCGGTGCTTCCCACCCCGGTTGAGAAGGCGCCAAGCGCGCCGTAGGTGCAGGTATGACTGTCGGCCCCAATTACGACATCTCCGGGCAGAACAAGTCCCTGCTCGGGCAGAAGTGCGTGTTCGATCCCCATGCGCCCCACTTCGAAATAGTAGAGCAAGTCGAACTCTTTTGCAAAATCGCCCAGCATCCGGGCCTGGATGGCCGAGGCGATATCCTTGTTCGGGACGAAGTGGTCGGGAACCAGGCAGATGCGCTCGCGGTCGAATACCTTTTTGGCCCCCGCGCGTCTGAAGGCTTCGATTGCGAGCGGCGCAGTTATATCGTTGCCAAGCGCGAAATCGATCCTTACTTCCACAAGTTCTTCCGGGAAAACCTCAGGCTTTCCGGCGTGATCGGCCAAAATCTTTTCGCTGATGGTCTTGGGCATGAATTCTACCTTCACTTCCGGGTATTTTCACCCGGTTTGACGAGTTTTGCGAAGGGCTGCTGTTCCCCGGCGCCATTTTCCTGTGCGGGTGCTGCCGCCTGCGGGGTGGTTAGGCTTTCCTGAAAGCCTTTTTTCCCCTTGATCTTCCAGGCGGTCCATCTAAGGGGACCCGAAACAGTGTAGAGCCCCAGGAACAAAAAGAGTATGAACGCCGGAGCCACCGCGACTATACTAACCAGAACTATTACGCCGAACACGACGAAGGAGGGCCTCGCCTTTATGAATTCGACATCCTTGAAACTGTTGAAGGGCATCGTGCTGATCATGAAAAACCCCAGCACGAAAGTCATCACGAGCAGGACAGCACCGTGGAGCGCAACGTTCCAGTGGCTCATGAAAAGGACCGTCGTGGCTATCATGCTCGCTCCGCCCGGAATCGGCAGACCCACGAAATACTTCTTGCTGGCCGTTTCGACCTGTACATTGAAGCGCGCGAGCCTCAGGGCGCCGCATGCCATGAATACGAAGGCCGCCAGCCAGCCGACCCGTCCGTAAGGTTTGAGGGCCATCAGGTAAATCAACAAGCCCGGCCCCACCCCGAATGCCACCAGGTCTGCCAGCGAATCGTATTCCACCCCGAAACGGCTCGTCCCTCCGGTCAGCCGGGCAACCTTGCCGTCCAGGATGTCGAAGACGCAGGAGGCAAGGACGGCAATGGCCGCCACCTCAAAATTGCCGTTGATGGAATTGACGATCCCGAAAAACCCGCTGAAAAGGTTTGCCGTGGTAAAGAGATTGGGCCAGATATATGTCCCGCGGCGCACTTCACCTTCCCTGCGCCACCTTTTTCGACGCGTGCGCCGCTTCTTTACGGGTTCAATCTGCATAAAACGGTTTCTCCCGCATAGACATGCCTGCCCTGGAACACCAGCATTTCGCTGTTGTCCGGCACATAAACGTCGACTCGGGACCCGAACCGGATCATTCCGAATCGTTCGGCCTGAACCACCCGGTCTCCGATTTCGGGCCAGCAAACAATCCGGCGGGCGATAAGGCCGGCCACCTGGGCAATAACGATCTCCGCGCCTGAATCGGACCTTATCCAGAGCCAGTTTTGCTCGTTTTCCTCGCTTGCCTCGGCGAGGTTTGCAGCCATGAACCGCCCTTTCTTGTACAAAATCCCCTCGATCGTGCCCGAGATCGGTATCCGATTTACGTGCACGTCCAGAACCGACATGAAGATACTGATCTTCATGGCCGGTTTGTCCGTGAACCGAGCCGACCGTACACTCTTTAGAGCGATTACGCAACCGTCTGCCGGAGATACGATATCATTTTCACCTGCCGCCGAAACCCGTTCCGGGTCCCTGAAAAAGTGACCGATCAGCAGGGTGAGGGCCAGCAGCAGCACGGTAACAATCGCCCAGCCAAGCACCGCCGTGATCAGGGTGGCAAACATTGCGGCAAGGATGTAAGGAATTCCCTCCCTGGCTATGGGGACATGCGCCTGTTTTTTCCTGAAGTCCCTGGCCGACAACGGATGCTCCTTTAAGCAGTGGCCAGTGGCCAGTGGCCACTGGTCAGAGGTCAGTGGTCAGAGGAAAGCCTTTCCCGACCACTGGAGACTGAGTTTAAACCATCTTCACGGCATCGAGGAAAGGCATCATAGCGCGAAGCCTTGCACCGATCTGCTCGACGAGCAGAGCCTTTTCCCGGTTCCTGACGGCCTGGAACATGGGCCGCCCGGCCTGGTTTTCCAGGATCCACTCGCGAGCGAACTGTCCGGACTGTATCTCTTCGAGGATCTTTTTCATCTCGGCTCGAGTTTGGTCATTAATGATGCGTTTTCCGCGCGACAGATCGCCATATTCAGCCGTGTCGCTAATGGAGTATCTCATATAGGCAAGTCCGCCCCGGTAAATGAGATCTACGATCAGCTTAAGTTCGTGCATGCACTCGAAAAAGGCGATTTCCGGCTGGTAGCCCGCCTCGACAAGTGTGTCGAACCCTGCCTTTATCAGCTCCGATACCCCGCCGCAAAGCACGGACTGCTCGCCGAAAAGGTCTGTTTCGGTTTCTTCCTTGAATGTGGTCTCGATGACGCCTGCCCGTGTTGCGCCGATCCCCGAGGCATACGCCAGAGCTGTCTCAAGCGCATGACCCGATGCGTCCTGATGAATGGCCACAAGGGCCGGCACGCCGGCTCCGCGCACATATTCGCTCCTGACCAGGTGTCCCGGGCCCTTGGGGGCGACCATCACCACGTCCACCTCTTTGGGAGCTATGATCTGGCCGTAGTGAATATTGAAACCGTGAGAGAAAAGAAGCGTCCGGCCGGCTTTCATCGCGGGGGCGATGTCCTTTTGATAAATAGCGGCCTGAGCGTGATCCGGGGTAAGAATCTGTATGATATCGGAGTTCTCGGAGGCTTCGTGAGCCGAAACCGGAGTGAACCCGTCTTCGACCGCCTTTTCGTAAGTGGCCGAGCCCGGCCGGGCGGCCACTGTCACCTGAAGACCCGAATCGCGCAGGTTTTGAGCCTGTGCGTGTCCCTGGCTTCCATAGCCGATGATGCCGATTTTTTTGCTGCGCAAAAAATCCAGACTGGCGTCCGCCTCATAAAAAATTCGCATTAATTATCTCCTTGTTTGAGTTCAATATTTCTTGCTTCGCGCCAGAGCCGCTTTCCCGGTACGGGCGACCTCCACTATTCCGATCTGGTCCAATAGTTCCATTACGGCCGCAATCTTTCCCTCGCTTCCGGTAACCTCGAGGGTATAGAAATTAGGGCTTACGTCCACTACCTTGGCACGGAATATATCGACGATTCGAAGCACCTCGGCCCGCGTCTGCAGTTCGGCCCGGACCTTTATAAGGGCCATTTCCCGGTCCACGAACTCGGTCTCGGCAAAGTCGTACACCTTGATTACATTGATGAGCTTGTTCAACTGTTTGATTACCTGAGAGAGCACCCGTTCGTCGCCTGTGGTGACGAGCGTAATCCTCGTCAGTCCCTTCTCGTGGGTTCCGGCCGCTGTAATCGTTTCAATGTTGTACCCCCGGCCGCTGAAAAGTCCCGCTATTCTCGCCAGCACACCCGGAACGTTCTGGACCAGAACGCCCACCGTATATCGTTTATCGCTCGTAACTATCATCGGGCGGATCTCCTCGGAACTCGGAGCTAAGTAAGAAGCATCTCGGTAATGCTCTTTCCGGGCGGGACAATCGGATAGACGTTTTCTTCCGCAACCACCTGGAAATCCATAAAAACAGGGCTCTTTATCGAAAAAGCCTTCCGTAGAACGGGTTCGACCTCCTCGGGCCGCACAGCCCTCAGCCCCACCGCGCCATAGGCTTCGGCCAGCTTGACGAAATCCGGAGACCCTTCCAGGCAGGACCCCGTATAGTCCTTTTCATAAAAAAGCTCCTGCCATTGGCGCGGCAGACCGAGATATGTGTTGTTGATGATGGCTACTTTCACCGGAATATGGTTACAGACCGCCGTGCACAGTTCCTGGATGTTCATCTGGATGCTTCCGTCACCGGCTATATCTATCACCAGCCTGTCAGGGAAGGCTACCTGGGCGCCAATGGCCGCCGGAAAACCGTAACCCATTGTGCCCAGGCCGCCCGAGGTCAACAGTGTGCGCGGGCGGTCGAATTTGAAGAACTGGGCGGTCCACATCTGGTGCTGGCCCACCTCCGTAGTAATTATGGCCTCGCCGCCCGAGACCTCGTAGATTTTTTCGATGACGTACTGCGGCTTTATTACATCGCATTCCGCACAGTAGGTAAGCGG
Organism: uncultured delta proteobacterium; assembly: GCA_963805125.1. Taxonomy (GTDB): domain Bacteria; phylum Desulfobacterota; class Syntrophobacteria; order Syntrophobacterales; family Syntrophobacteraceae; genus SbD1. Next base: position 22,142 of record CAWDTD010000014.1, read on the forward strand.
GTGCTCTTTCTCCCAGCCGGCTATCTGGTCAAACCAGGGAGCGCGCGCCTCGGCAAGACCCTGGATCGGCTCCTTTTCGACAAGTTGTATAAGCTGCTGGAGCGCGTTCCTGCAGTCGCCCACGATGGGAACATCGACCTGGACGTTTTTACTGATGCTGGTCGGGTCGATATCGACGTGGATGATCTTGGCCTTGGGGGCAAATGTGCTGATCTTACCGGTTACTCGATCGTCGAAACGCACGCCGACTCCAAAAATAACGTCGGCATGAGATATGGCCATGTTGGCCTGATAGGTGCCGTGCATCCCGGGCATTCCCAGCCAGAGCGGGTGAGCACGCTTGAGGCCCCTGCTGTCAACGGTGGTTGCCGGAAAGCAGCCAAGTCCCATCAGGGAGCAGGTCACCGGCGCCTGGATGAGCTTAGCCAACCTGGCCAGTTCATCCGAGGACTCCGAGATAATGATGCCTCCACCGGCGAAAATGACCGGCGACCTGGCCTTGCTTATAAGCTGGTAAGCCTTTTTGACCTGCCCGGCATGCGCCTCCAGCGTTGGCCGGTAACCCGGCAGGTCCACTTTCCTGGGGTATTTGAAATCGGCAAACGCTTGAACCACGTCTTTCGGCAGATCTACAACCACGGGTCCGGGGCGGCCGGTGCGCGCCAGGTAAAATGCCTCCTTTATTACCGTGCTCAGATCGTTGACGTCCCGCACCAGGTAGCTGTGCTTGGTGCAGGGCCGGGTGATGCCGATAATATCGACCTCCTGAAAGGCGTCATCCCCGATAAGCGGCGTTGGCACCTGACCCGTGAATATGACCATCGGAACAGAATCCATATTGGCGGTGGCTATGCCCGTTACGGTGTTTGTCGCCCCGGGGCCGGAGGTTACCAGGCAGACCCCGACCCGGCCGGAGGCCCTTGCATATCCGTCGGCCATGTGAGTGGCGCCCTGCTCGTGGCGAACCAGAATGTGCCTTATGTTGTGTCTGGTCATTTCGTGGTAGATGTCCAGAACGGCACCGCCCGGAAACCCGAATATGACCTCTACGCCCTCTTTCTTCAAACACTCGAAAAATATCTGCGCACCTGTGAGCTTCATAAAAACCCTCGAAGATAAACTTGTAAACAACACTCCGCGAGAAGGGGCATTCGCGGGGCGCCTTGATTCGCCTGCTTTGACGCCAAAGAGGACATAACAGCTTGCGGGCAGGCCGAAAATTCGGACCGAAATCAGCCGCTTTTCCATGCCCGGCCGGGCAGCGAATTTGAAATTCTAACAGCAAGCAAGCTAAGGTGTCAATCGGATTACGGAATTAACAATGGTCAGCAGTGAACAGAGCGAAGACGGAGTACGGAAGACGGAAATCTGTCCTACTGCCTCTGTTCTTTGTCCTCCGTTGAGCAGTGAGCAGTGAAAAACCAAATTCTCAGTCCTTCAATTCCTCAATACCTCAATTCCTGCAAATCCTTCCAATCCGGCCAATATTATCCCATGAATAGATTTGGCTCTGCCAAACGGCAACCCGAAGCGGCAACCCGAAGCGGCAAAATGCAGAGATGAAGAAAATTTTTCACGCGAAGCTTCCGGCTAAACGCCTCGCGGAGCGTAGAGAAAGAATAGCTGCGGCTAAAGCCTGCTAAAATGTACGATGGGATTATTATGCAGGCGCGAAGAAGTAGTCTTCACCACGAAGGGTACGAAGAGCCTGGCGCAGCGCAGCCGCAACCAAAAACCTCTTTGACGCGGATGGACACGGATAAAGGGCATGAATTCATAGCAGGACCCCTACCGTGTGTTATAGATGGCGAGTGGAAAGTTGCCCTTTTCCGTCGGTGACAATTGAACCAGCCTGCGGCATTGAAAAAAAAGCGAAAAGCAAAGTACTGGAACTTATCGAACCAGGGACTGTTGATTGCTCTAAGTTCCGCTTTCTTTCCGTCCTCATGCTATAGCATCACTAAACACATCGTATATTTCCATGTCTTCCGTGATCTTGTATACCTTGTGCAGCACTCCGGGCGGCACGTTTACGAGAACGCCCCGCTTGAGTTCGAGTTCTCCTATTCCTTGAATCCATATGATTCCTTTCCCGGTCAGCGGGTAAAGGATGTCGTTCACCTGGTGAGTGTGCTCCGGGATGCTTTCTCCTTGTGGAACTCTGGCCAGAAGGCAGGTGACCTTCACGCCGTCATCCTTTTTTGTCAGCAGGTACTTAAGCTTCACCTTTTCATTCAGGGGATGAGGCACCCACTTCGCGTCCTCCCCCACCTTGTAAACCTGATTGAGGTCCTGCTCGGTTAAGTCCCTCGATATACTTGAACTCCACCCCTGGTCCTTAGTCTCGGCCATTGCGTCTCCTCCGGAATCCGGTTGATCGTTCTGTCTGCTTGTTATTGTCTTTTAGCCAGAAACTGTTCACCCCCTGTCTCCTTCTATCATTTCAAAGTAATGCTCGATGTCCATCACTGCCATGAGAGGATACAGCGGCGTGCCGCTCGTAAATTGCCAGGTGCTTTTTGAGCATCTCAGGGATAGGCAGGCTGTAGGGGCAGCGTTCCACGCACTCCCCGCACTCGGTACAATTCCCGACTGACTCCATTGCCTTGGCCGAGAACCCCGCCGCCTTAGGGCCGGACATCCTGCGTGCAATTATCGGGTAGTTCATCGCGGCTGTGATCATAACCCCCTGTTCACAGGGTCTGGCAGTACTCGCAGCGGCGGCAAAACTGCTGCCCCAACTGCGTCCGGTAACTTTCCATGGCAGCGAGGTCTTCGGGGATGACCTCGTTTTCAGTCTCGTAAACGGCTGCAATTTGATCGACCTGCTCGACGGCATCGAACCCCGGCAGAGGGATCACGTCGGGGAACTGGCGGACGTATCGCACTGCCTTTCATCTCCGTTCAGCACTGGAGAGCTTTGCCGGAAGCAACCGGAATCCTTGGACACCGGCCCTCGATGTATTCTTGTTCCCAATTTTATCCTGATGGCATGGGCCTCGTCAACTTGTTGCGGCTTTCGAAATCAGCCGCTCGGATCATAGTCTTGGAGCCGTCCCTGCCCCGCGTTGCCCGGCCAAACTTCCCACGAACCTGGTGAGTTTTCGGACGAACACGAGCTAACGGGAGATATTATTTCATTTGCGGCGATAATCAGGTTTTGAGCGGGAATGCGCTCCTTTTCCCTAAAATCCCCTGGAATCCATTCATTTTCCTGTTTGACGGCCGGTCCTTTTTTTCGGTATGTACCAATCGGCTGGATCCCGGCTCTGGATCGCGGCTCTGGATCCCGGCTCAAAAACACTGCCGGGATGACGTACTGCCGGGATGACGGGGCTGAATTTTCCTTCCTTTAAAGAATACCTAAAACAATCGAAAAAGGATAAAATCATGGAGAATGTGGAGGCTTTTCCGGTATTCTCCCATGTTGACGAAAACTACGGCGCGGGATCGAAAAAATCCGCGAGGGCGGCACAGATGGCTCTAAAGCTTACACCTAACGCACAGATCGTTCTAAAAAAGCGTTATTTGGTCAAGGACGACACAGGCAGGCCGACCGAAGGCCCCGAGGAGCTTTTCAGGAGAGTGGCCCTGGCTATTGCGCAGCCCGACGCCCTATATGAGGGGCCGGATAAAGTCCAGGAAACCGCGCGCAAGTTCTACAACCTCATGACCTCCCTGGATTTCATGCCCAATTCTCCGACATTGATGAACGCAGGCCGGCAACTTGGACAGCTATCCGCCTGCTTCGTGCTTCCAGTCGATGATTCCATCGACAGTATTTTCGAAGCGATAAAACATGCCGCAATGATTCACAAAAGCGGCGGCGGAACAGGGTTTTCCTTCTCGAGAATCCGTCCCGAAAACGATAAAGTGCTCTCCACCCAGGGCGTTGCCAGCGGTCCGGTTTCCTTCATGTCCGTTTTCGACGTTGCGACCGAGACCATAAAACAGGGCGGCACCCGCCGGGGCGCAAACATGGGCATTCTGCGCGTCGACCACCCGGACATCCTCAAATTCATAACCTGCAAGACCGATAACCTTCGGATGACCAATTTCAACATCTCGGTTGCGGTTACCGATGATTTCATGCGCGCGGTCGAAACCGGGTCGGATTACCTTCTGCTCAACCCCCGAACCGGCGAGGAAGTCGAAAAGCTGTCCGCACGCGACGTTTTCGACAAAATAGTCAAATCCGCCTGGAAAAACGGCGAACCGGGCATCATTTTCATAGACGCCATGAACCGGGACAATCCCACGCCTCAGGTCGGACGCATCGAAAGCACCAATCCCTGCGGCGAGCAGCCCCTGCTTCCGTATGAGTCCTGCAACCTCGGATCGATAAACCTCGCCAACATGTGCGCCGGCGGACATATCGACTACGAGCGCCTCAAGGCCGTGGTGTGGGACGTGGTTCATTTCCTGGACAACGTCATCGAGGCCAACAGGTACCCGCTTGCAAAAATCGAGGAGCTTACAAGAGCAAACCGCAAGATCGGGCTCGGCGTCATGGGGTTTGCCGATCTGCTTATCGCCCTTGGCATCCCTTACGATTCCGAGGAGGCGATCGAGGCTGCCGAAGAGCTGATGAGCTTCACCCGGAAAGAATCCAAGGCCGCGTCCGCATACCTCGGCAAGACAAGGGGCAATTTCCCCAACTACCCGGGCTCGGTTTACGACTCGCCTGAAACTCCCTTTATGAGGCACGCCACCACGACGACAATCGCCCCCACCGGGACCATCAGCATCATCGCGGGGTGTTCGAGCGGAATAGAGCCGATTTTTGCGATCAGTTTCGTGCGCAAGGTGCTCGACGGCGAAGAACTGGTCGAAACGCACCCGCTGTTCCGGGAAATCGCTCAGGAGCGTGGCTTCTATTCCGAAGAGCTTATGAAGCGTATAGCGCAAAAGGGGAGCATAAAGGATTTCGCCGAAATTCCGGAGGATATCCGGCGTGTGTTCGTGGTGTCCCACGACGTGGACCCATCCTGGCATATCCGCATCCAGGCCGCATTCCAGAAACATACCGATAATGCGGTCAGCAAAACCATCAACTTCCCTTTTTCGGCAACTGCAGAAGACGTCTACCAGGCTTATATTTCAGCGTTCGAGCTGGGCTGCAAGGGACTGACAATCTACCGCGACGGGAGCCGCGAGGCGCAGGTGCTCAACATCCAGCGCAAGACCCAATACCCGCAGGTTGAGCCGCGACCGCGCCCGGATATGACCCGGGGCATTACGGAGCGCGTAAACACGGGCTGCGGGAAGCTCTACGTGACCATCAACTCGGACGAATACGGGTTCTGCGAGGTTTTCGCCCAGATGGGCAAGGCGGGGGGCTGCGCGTATTCCCAGATCGAGGCGACCAGCAGACTTATTTCTCTTGCCCTTCGCTCGGGCGTCAAGGTGGAGTCGGTAATAAAGCAGCTTGTAGGTATCCGGTGCCCCTCGCCGACCTGGAGAAACGGCGAACAGGTCGTCTCCTGCTCGGACGGAATAGCCAAAGTGCTCAACCACCACGCCGATGCCAACATCAGCGCCGGATTTACCGACGAGATGGGGGCGTGCCCGGACTGCGGGGGCGCAGTGGAACACGAGGGCGGATGCATCGTCTGCCGTTCGTGCGGCTTTTCAAGGTGCGCGTAGAGCGGGAAGCGGGAAGCGGGTAGCAGGAAGCGGGAAGCGGGAAGCGGGAAGCGGGAAGCGGGAAGCGGGAAGCGGGAAGCGGGAAGCGGGAAGCGGGTAGCAGGAAGCGGGAATGGTTTTTTCGCCGCCTGCCCCCGGCTGCCTTCTTAGCAAGGTTTGGACTTGGAACTGCATAGCTGGACACTCTCCCCCAAAGAAGCCATAGCCCTGCAGAAAACCCTGGCCGCGCAGGTGCGCATACAGCCTCTGCCCGCCAGGTTAAAAATCATCGGGGCAGCGGATATATCCTATTCCAGGCGTACCGACCTCCTTGTCGCCGTCATTGTCTCGTTGAGTTGGCCCGGCCTGGGTTTGATCGAATCCGTCCATCACGTCTGCAAAGTGACTTTCCCGTATGTGCCGGGTCTGCTTTCATTTCGGGAAGTTCCGCCCCTTGTCGAGGCATACGGGAAAATCAGGCAAAAGCCCGATGTTCTGCTCTGCGACGGGCAGGGTATCGCGCATCCCCGAAAGCTGGGATTTGCCGCGCATCTGGGACTCTGCCTCGCGATACCCACCGTAGGGTGCGCCAAGAGCAGGCTCTGCGGAGACCACGACGCCCTGCCCCTGAGAAAAGGATCGAGCAAACCCCTGCTGCTCGGCGGTGAGCAGATCGGGATCGTCTTTTGCTCCAGGGACGGCGTAAAGCCCATCTATATCTCTCCAGGCCACCTCTCGGACATCCCTTCTTCAAAGAGGCTCATCTCGCGCTGCCTTCGACGCTGCAGGATACCCGAACCTCTCAGGCTTGCCCACATCGAAGCAAACAGGCTGAGGACCGAAATCGAAAGAGGCAAGACCGAAGACGGATGACGGAGGACGCAGAGGTGGGCGGCGGCCGATGATTTTTCGCCATGCAATTTTCGAGAGCCGTCCGTAACGATTGTTTTCCAGCGGCATTGCTGACATAATCATCCCGGCTGATGTCCGCATACCAGTTTTTTTGAGGGAGGACAAAATGGCAGATTCGGCTGATAACATCCGAACCTACAGGCAGATGCTAAAACTCGATCACAGCTCCCGGGTATTTGCCCTGCTGGCCGAAGAATTGTGCGCTGCCGGCCTATGGGCGCAAGCCGCCGAAGTGTGCAAACAAGGCCTCCTTTTTCATCCCGATCACCTGAGAGCGCGTGTGCTGCTCGGATGTGCGCTCATGGAAATGGGCGAAGCCGACCAATCCGAACGGATTCTGCTCGGTGTAGTCGAGGATATTCGGGAAAACTCGATAATGTTCAAACTGCTTTCGGAGTTCGCCGGATTTTCAGGCGATACCGAAAGCGCAGACCAATATGCCGGCATCTACGGGGCGCTCCAGACCGCTGGTCCCGCCCCGGGTGGGACCGGCTCACCTCCTGAGCCCGACAGCATCGAGCCTGTCTCTGCAGTAAGAAAAGAAGCCTCGGAATGGGACGATTTCAAAGCCGAGGCAATCGAAGAGCTGCAGGGAACGGAGATGGACACGGTGGACCGGGAAATCTCCTTTCAGCTCACGCAGGGCATAGGGCCCAATCGTAAAATCGGGATTGAAGACGTCCTGGTGCGCCTTGTCCAAAGAATTGAGGGGCGCTGTGAGCAAAGGGCTTTGCCTGCCGCTATTTTGTCCGAGGACGACAAAAATATGCTCAAACAAAAGATTGTTGAAGTTCTGGGCGCTTGACGCCAAAGGGTTTTTTCTCTCCCCCCCGGTCCCATTGGGCGAGGGGGGAAGAGCTGAGCGGGTTTTGCTTCCAGGAAGGCTTGTCCGCTTTCATGAAGACTTAACTGTTATTTTCCTCGGCTTCGCAGCCTCGGCTTTTGGCAGCACCAGCTTGAGCACCCCATCTTTCATCGATGCCTGAATCCTCTCCCGGTCCATGTCGCTGGAGAGAGTGAACTGTCTGTAGTAATCGCCGCAGGTATACTCCCTGTAAACAGCCTTGCCCTTCTCCTCATGCTCGGGCGCCGTTCCCCGGATTGTAAGCTGGTCGGAATCCAGGTCTATGTCGATATTCTCCAGCGGTATGCCAGGCATATCTGCAACCAGCGTCAGTGCATTTTCGGACTCATATATGTCTACGGCCGGGACAAAAACCGGGACATCGCGGGTGCTTTCCCCGGTTGCCTGCACCTCCTTTTTTTCCTCGATCTTCAGATCCGTGTCAGCCATAATACGACCTCCTTCCAACCTTTGCCTATTCGCCTTTGATGGTTATTTTACGGGGCTTCACGTGCTCGGCCTTGGGCAGAACGAGCTTCAGCATGCCATTTGTGCATTCGGCATGGATAGCTTCCGTATTGACGTCCTCGGGCAGAGTGAGCGCCTTTCGGAAACTCCCCCACTTGCGTTCCCTGCGATGGTAATTGACGTTTTCCGCCTCTTCGGGCTTGCGTTCGCCACTCAGCGTAAGGGTCCTGCCAACAACCGAGATGTCCAGGTCTCCAGCTTTGATCCCGGGGATTTCAGCTTCAACGTAAATCGTGTCCACGTCCTCTGTTACGATAAGCGGCGGAAATACGCCCGAAGATGCCGGACTGGAAGCCCCTCCGGTAAAAACTGAGAGAAGCCGGTCCATCTGTCTGCGAGCTCTTTCGAAGTCTTCCAGAGCGCCGGGCATATCCGGCCAACGCCAGTTTGGGTACCTGAAAATGGCCATGGTCAACCTCCTGTTGATTGTTGAACGATAATGTTAGCAGCAACAAGGTAAGACTGCTGATTACTCGTGTCAACATTACCTCAAAAGAGGCCCGGGTAATTCTTGCCCGGCGGCAAAACTGGAAAAATCAGTCCGAGCCGCATATTCAAAATCGAGTATTTTTCGTATAAATACCGTATATTAAGTTTAAATGGCCCAATTGCAGGATTTGGCAAAGGAATAGTATGCGGGTCGATCGGGATAAAAATCCCCCTGTGTCCCCCCAAGCCCCTTTGGAAAAGAGGGGGAAGATAAAACCGGGCAAGGCTCTGCGAATCGCCCTGGTATTTCCACCGGCCATGCCCCCGACAAGCCCGCCTCTGGGAATCGCGGACCTCAAAGCGTATCTGGAATCGGCAGCAGCCGTCGAGGTCCGCAATTTCGATCTGAATCTCGCCTATTTCGAGCAGGCGTTCCACTGGCTCGGCGATGGGCGCCTGCGGATGCGCATACAGAAAATGGATTTCGAAACGACTGCCCGAAGGGCAGCGGCGGCAAGGAATTTTTTCCGTGGCAGGGAGGGCGTTCACAGGTTTTTCGATCCGGCTTTATACAACGAACAGGCCAGGATCTATGCCGGTTTTAGTACGGTGCTCAACGGGCTTTTCGATAATTTTGCAAGGAAGATTCTTCTCGGGGTTCCGACGCCACGCCTTGTAGACAGGTTTTTCGATGAACTGATCGAGCCGCTGAGAGCTTTCAGTCCTGACCTGATAGGTTTTTCAATTCTTTTCAGCCAGCAGCTTTTTTTCGCGCTGGCCCTCGCAAGGCTGTGCAAAGGGAGCGGCGATCCCGCCTCGCGGAGCGTGGAGATCGACCCGGCCGGCCGGCCCGACTCTGCACAGCTTGCCCCGGACCGCGATCCGGGGTCGCCGCGCGCCATTGGAGCGAAGATTGTCTTCGGCGGGGCAACCTTTTCCGTGATGCCCGATCCGGGGCGGCTGCTCGCCGCTCCTGTTCCCGTGTATCTGGGAGGTGAGCCGGGGGAGGTGGATACCGGGCGGCTTATCGATTACCTCATCGTGGGGGAGGGGGAGAGTGGGTTGGAATCACTGGTGAAATTCCTGGTCTCAGGGGGCGGGCAGGGTGCGTCCGGGCCGGACTTGCGCCCGCTTTGGCGCGTACCCGGCCTTCTTCATATGAAAGAGGCAGAGGCGATGAGAAACCCTGCGGAAGCTGCCTTAGACCTCAACGCCCTGCCCCTTGCCGACTTTTCCGATTTTCCCCTGGACAAATACCACTCGCCGATTCCGGTCCTGCCCTATCTCTCCTCACGCGGCTGCCCCTGGAGGCGCTGTGCGTTTTGCACTCATCAAAAATCCTATCTCGACTACCGCGAGGAAGATGTGGCCGCTACCGCCCGGAGGCTTTCCGAGCTTCAGAAAAAATATGGCGTCAGCCATTTCTGCCTGGTGGACGAGATGGTGCATCCGCGCCGCATGGATCGGATTGCCGCGCATCTCATCCGAAGAGGCGTCCAAGTCTATTTTTCCGCTTACGCCAGGCCATCGGGGTTTTCGGCCGAGGTGTTGGAAAAAGCGCACAGGGCCGGCCTTCGCCTGCTGATGTGGGGGATCGAGTCGGCAAGCCAGCGCATGCTCGACCTCATGCGCAAGGGGACAAATGCGCAACAGGTCGCGGCCATTATCGACTCCGCACGCAAAGCAGGCGTATGGAACCTGCTGTTCCTCATATTCGGCTTTCCGACGGAAACCAGGGCAGAGTGGCTGAGCACCATCGATTTTCTCGACTCATGCCGGGAGTCGGTTCATGCCCTTTCCCGTTCCCGGTTCATTTTGCTCGAAGGCTCGGACGTCTTTGTCAACCCTCAACGCTACGGGATAAAGCGGATAATCGACCGGCCTAAAAGAGATCCGGTTTCCATAGCCTACGATTACGAAGTGACCGAAGGCCTCACCCAGCAAGAGGCGGCAGCGATGTTCCGGGACAATTCGGGCCGGCTGTCGCAGGTCGGGCGCTCGCCCTGGTTCGGACAGTTCAGGGAGCACATGCTGCTGTTTGCTTCGGGCCAACCGGCCCGCCTCAGCCCAGGCCCTCCGGACGGGGCGTAAAGGATGCCAGTTTCCAATGCCCGGGATGTTTTCATAGCCGGTGAGTTTGCGGATTGTATCGTCAAAGCCGGTTTGGCCCAGGAATTCAGTCTGCTGGTGATGAATCACAATGAACAGGCGAACTATTTCGACGGTCCCGCTTACCGCCTTGACCTTCTCGTCGAACGATCTGTGGAGAATTCTATGACCCCGCGCAAGCATTCACCACAGAGACGGGGCATAGTCCGGTCAAGGAGAGGGCACAGAGGGAAACGCAGTGGAAACGGAAAACAGACCCTAAAAAGAGCGGGGAAATGATTTTTCACTTTAAAGATCCCCCGCACCCCCCTGAGACGATCCATGGTTTACTCTTGGTTTTCCTCTGTGTTCTCTGTGCCTCTGTGGTGAACGGGTACGATTTCGGATACAATCGGCCAACTCACTTAAAGGATTTGACCCGTTCCGTCAATATGGTTGATTTAAACCGGCTGCAGGCCGATAATGCACCCCCTCTGTGTCCGCCTCGCAGGATATTGTGTTAAGGTGGGAATCCCCCCGGCTGAATGTCCTGCTGAACGGGCAAGTTTTCTTTTTTTTGGTGGTGAAAAAAATGGACGCACAAAAGATTTCCGCGCTCAAAATCGCTGATTCCGAGCAATTCTCGGTTACCCGCAAAAGACGGGCAATCGTGTGGATTATCGTCATTGCGGCGGCCGCAGCAGCCATTGTGCTCTATCTGTTTCGAGCGGGCCTTCTCACTTCGGCCACCAGTGTTCGGACGGCCGCTGCCGACTGGGTTTATCCTTCACAGGTAATAACTCAATTCAATGCGAGCGGCTATGTCGTTGCCCAGCGGAAAGCCTCGGTGGCATCCAAGGCGACCGGGCGGATCATCTATCTGGGAGTCCAGGAAGGAAGCCGCCTGAAGGAAGGAGACGTGATCGCAAGGCTGGACAGTGACGATCTCAGGGCTGAGAAAGCACAGCTCGAGGCGCAGTTGGTGGTGGCCAGGTTCGACCTGACGCGCGCCGAGACGGAATTTGGGACTGCTGACGCCAATTTCAAGCGGCTAAAAGAACTATGGGGGGAAAAGGCCGCTTCGCAGGTCGATTTTGAAAACGCTCAGGACAGATTCTTGAAAGCAAGAGCAGCGATAGATTCGGCCAAGGCCAACATCAAGGCGGTAGAAGCTTCAATCGAGCGGGAGAGTGTCCTGATAGGATATACGATCATTCGCGCTCCCTTCGATGGTGTAGTCCTGACAAAGGAGGCCGACATAGGCGAAGTCGTGGCCCCTTTTGGTTCGGCCACAAACGCGAAGGCAGCGGTAGTTACGATGGCCGACCTTTCCTCTCTCATGGTACAGGCGGACGTTAGCGAATCATTTTTGAGCATGGTCAAGGCTGACCAGCCATGCGAAATTCAGTTGGACGCCATTCCAGATGCCCGTTTTGCCGGTCGGGTGCACATGATTGTGCCCACAGCCGATCGAATGCGTGGAACAGTGATGGTCAAGGTGCGTTTTGAAGAGCTTGACCCGCGTATCCTTCCTGAGATGAGCGCCAGGGCAGCCTTTTTATCCCGCCCTCTGGGTTCGGCGGAGAACAAGCCCGTGCTGGGCGTACACCGCGACGCTCTGGTTTCGAACAAAGGCGGACAGGGAGTCTTCCGAGTTGAAAAAGGGCGGGCCGAATGGGTCCCCGTAAACGACCCCAAATTTCTCGGGGACTACCTGATGATCGCACCGCCGATAAAACATGGCGATAGAATAGTCATCAAGCCACCCGCCCGCCTTGAGTCCGGCGACAGGGTGGAGATTTCAGAATAAATTTTGCAGGCGCTTTCCAACGTGGACAATGGCCCGGACAAGTACATAGTTATCGCGGAACAGGTTTACAAAAGCTATTTCCGGGGAACCGGCAAGGTAGCCGTCCTCTACGCGATAGACCTCAAGATTGCCCGGGGGGAGTTCCTCGCCCTCATGGGGCCGTCGGGTTCCGGCAAGACGACGCTTCTAAACCTCATTGCCGGATTGGACCGTGCCGACTCGGGCAGACTGGTCGTAGCCGGCGTTCCCATCTGCGAACTCTCGGAGGCCGACCTCGCGCGGTGGAGGGCCCTGCACGTAGGGTTCATATTCCAGTTCTATAATCTTCTTCCTGTGCTGAGCGCCCTGGAAAACGTCGAACTGCCGCTCCAACTGCGTCACCTGACCAGAAAAGAGCGCAGGGAACACGCAGTGACCGCCCTCGAGCTTGTGGGCCTGGCCGGCCGGCTTCGCCATCACCCGGGAGAGCTGTCCGGAGGCGAGCAGCAGCGGGTCGCAATAGCCCGCGCCATAGTCACCGATCCTTCACTCATCGTTGCCGACGAGCCCACGGGAGATCTGGACAAAAAGTCGGCCGGGGAAATTCTCTCCCTGCTCGAACAGCTAAACTCAGAGTTCGGAAAAACCATCATCATGGTAACCCACGATCCCAAGGCGGCTGAGGCCGCCAGGCGAATGTGCCACCTGGACAAGGGTGTGCTCGACGCCAACGCATGCTGAACAAGACCCCGTCCTGCCAGTGCCCGCCCATCCTCTTGGCCCCGAATCGCCGGTGCGGACAAAGAGGATTTTCACCGCTGTCAAACCGATGTTTTTTGCCTCCAGATGAAGTGTCATGGGATTTCTACGAAGCCGTAACACGTTTGTAACATTTCCAATCTACCCTTCTCCCTATGGCATGCCTGAGACTCGATACCCAAATGCGGAAAAACGGATCGCAGCTTTTGCGAGACAAAAACAGGAGAACCAAGATGAAAGTGTGTTCTGCACGCAATTTCTTTGCGGCGACAGTCTTGCTGCTTTGTGTTTCCGTGGCGGCCGCCGCCTTTGCGGCCGACATTACCGGGACGGGAGCGACTTTTCCCTATCCTCTTTACTCAAAATGGGCCGAGGCCTACAAGGCAAAGACAGGAGTGGGCCTTAATTATCAGCCCATCGGTTCGGGCGGCGGCATTAAGCAGATACAGGCCAAGACCGTCGATTTCGGCGCATCTGACATGCCGCTCAAATCCGATGAGCTTGACAAGGCCGGTCTTGTCCAGTTCCCCACGGTAATGGGGGGAGTAGTGCTCGCCATCAATATCCAGGGAATTGAAACCGGGGTGCTGAAGCTGAACGGCAAAGTGCTGGCCGATATTTACCTCGGCAATATCAAGAAGTGGAATGATCCGGCCCTTGCCCGGTTGAATCCGGGCTTAAAGCTCCCCAACCAAGAAATTACTGTCGTCCACAGGTCTGACGGGTCCGGCACCACTTTCATTTTTACGAACTACCTTTCCAAGCTGAGCAGCGACTGGAAGACGAAGGTCGGCAGCAGCGTCTCGGTCTCCTGGCCGGTCGGGGTTGGAGGCAAAGGCAATCCAGGTGTTGCGAGCTATGTTCAGCAGGTGAAAAACTCCATCGGCTATGTCGAGTACGCTTACGCTCTGGAGAATAAAATGCCCTGCACTCTGATGCAGAATCATGATGGTCGGTATGTAAAACCCGATAGCTCGACCTTCCAGGCCGCCGCTGCTGGCGCAAATTGGCAACAGGCCCCCGGTTTCTATGAGATCCTGACCGATGAGCCGGGAAAAGATAGCTGGCCGATAGCCGGCGCTACCTTCATCCTGATGCACAAAGTGCAGGAAAATCCCGGCCAGGCCCGGGAAGTTTTGAAATTCTATAGCTGGGCTTACGCCAACGGCGGCAAGATGGCGGAAGATCTCGTGTATGTGCCGATGCCCCCCGCTGTCGTGAAACTGATCGAGGCTTCGTGGAAACAGATAAAATCGACAAGCGGGGCCCTTGTCTGGACGGGCGGCGCTGAAACCGCAAACAAGTAAGAGGTGGAATTTAGTTCCGGGTGTAATTATTATAAAATTCGTTTCAGGTAGAATTGTGTATGTTACCCGGTAAGGGAGGGCGGCCCCCGGGGCAGTCCTCCCTTACCTTTTGATGGGGAAGCGTTCAGGCCATGGCCGACGGAAGCGAGGCTTTGGGCAAGAAGAGCAACGTTGTGCTGAGGCGGATTTCCGATGTGCGCCTCGATGTGCATTTCGTGGCGGATCTGCTTTTCAAGAATATGACCAGGTTTTTTGCATTCCTGGTTTTGCTCCTCCTGGCAGGCATAATCGTCTCGCTATTCATCGGGAGTCTGCCCGCGATAAGGAAGTTCGGCTTCGGTTTCATCACCAGCGCCGAGTGGAATCCGGTAACCGAAGAGTTCGGCGGACTGGTTCCAATCTTTGGAACTGTCATGACATCGGCCATTGCCCTCCTGATCGCGGTGCCTGTAAGTTTCGGCATCGCCCTGTTTCTAACGGAAATGTGTCCCCCATGGCTGAGAAGACCTCTCGGCACTGCCATTGAACTGCTCGCGGGCATTCCGAGCATCATTTACGGCATGTGGGGACTCTTTGTCTTCGCGCCCCTGTTTCGTGACTATGCGGAACCCTGGATGAATTCCCACCTGGGCGCCCTGCCCCTGATGGGGGCTCTTCTTCGCGGGCCGCCCATGGGCATAGGGATGCTGACAGCGGGACTGATCCTGTCGATCATGGTGATTCCATTCATTGCGTCGGTCACGCGGGATGTGTTCGAGGTGGTCCCGCTTCTTTTGAAAGAGTCTGCCTACGGCCTTGGGGCCACTACCTGGGAAGTGGTCCGCTACATCGTTTTGCCCTACACGAAAATCGGCGTGGTTGGCGGCGTCATGCTCGGCCTGGGGCGGGCGCTCGGCGAGACGATGGCCGTAACCTTCGTGATCGGCAACGCCCATGAACTTCACGCGTCGCTTCTCATGCCTGGAAACAGCATTGCATCGACCCTGGCAAACGAGTTCACGGAGGCGGTCGGGGATCTTTATACCTCCTCACTGATCGAACTGGGGCTGATCCTTTTCATCATAACCTTCATCGTTCTGGCCCTGGCCAAACTTCTGCTGATCCGCCTGTCGAGACTCGAGGGCAAGGGGGCTTGAACGGAGGAGAATGGATAATGATGGTCTCACTGCCTGCCAGACGGCGTCTGATCAATCTTCTCAGTCAGATATGCTCGATGATCACCGTTTGCTTTGGCCTGTTCTGGCTGGGTTGGATACTGCTGACGCTGTTGCGCAATGGAATCCCGGGAATGAACCTCAGCGTCTTTACCCAGATGACCCCTCCTCCCGGGAGCCCGGGGGGATTGCTGAACGCAATCGTCGGAAGTTTTTTCATGGTGATGTTGTCCACGCTGATCGGGACCCCAATCGGAATCCTTGCAGGCACTTACATGGCGGAGTACGGACATACGGGCTGGCTGTCGCCTGTCACCCGCTTTATCAACGACATTCTGCTCAGTGCGCCTTCCATAGTGATCGGGCTGTTCATCTATGAAGCCTACGTCGTCCGTGTCGGGCATTTTTCGGGGCTTGCCGGGTCGTTTGCACTGGGGCTTCTGGTGATACCCGTGGTTGTGCGAACCACAGAGAACATGCTTAAACTCGTGCCCGACCGCTTCCGCGAAGCAGCCGCCGCCCTTGGTACGCCCCAGTGGAAAATAATCACCATGATTACGCTCAGGGCATCGCGCGCAGGAATCATCACGGGAGTTCTGCTTGCGGTCGCCCGAATCAGCGGAGAGACCGCGCCCCTTTTGTTTACCTCACTCAACAATCAGTTTTGGAGCAACAATATCGACCGGCCCATGGCGAACCTTCCCGTAACGATCTTCGATTACGCGATGAGTCCCTACAAGGACTGGCACCACCTCGCATGGGCCGCCGCCCTGCTCATTACGCTCGGCGTTCTCGGTTTGAACATCGCGGCCCGAGCGGTTTTCAGGCAGAGAAAAACCGGCAACTGAATCGTTATCGATACAACGTGAGGATATGAAAACCAACTTCTCAAAACCAAAGATCGTTGTTCGCAACCTGAACTTTTATTACGGGGAAACCCGTGCGCTCAAAGATGTCAGTATTGAAATCCCCGAGTATCGCGTGACGGCTTTCATCGGCCCGTCGGGCTGCGGCAAATCCACTTTGCTTCGCACCTTTAACCAGATATATAAGCTCTACCCGAATCAAAGGGCGACGGGTGAAATTCTCCTGGACGGCATGGACATCCTCCAGAACATGAACGATTTCAACAAGCTGCGAGCCCGGGTGGGCATGGTTTTCCAGCAGCCTACGCCTTTTCCCATGTCCATCTATGACAACATCACCTTCGGTGTAAAACTCTATGAGAACCTCAAAAACGCCGAGATGCACCAAAGAGTAGAATGGGCGCTGCACAAGGCCGCATTGTGGGACGAAGTCAAGGACATTCTTCACCGAAGCGGCAACAGCCTCTCGGGCGGCCAGCAACAGCGGCTGTGCATAGCGCGGGCCATAGCCGTAAAACCCGAGGTGCTGCTGCTCGACGAGCCGGCTTCCTCTCTTGACCCCATTTCCACGGCGCGCATCGAAAACCTGGTCACCGAGCTGAAAAAAGACTACACAATCGTCATCGTGACCCACAATATGCAACAGGCGGCGCGGGTTTCAGACTTCACGGCTTACATGTATCTCGGGGAGTTGATCGAATTCGCCGGAACGGAGATTATTTTCACCCGGCCTGCCAAAAAGGAAACAGAGGACTACATTACGGGCAAATTCGGCTGATCGTCTCACTGTTGGTCACCGGCTCGCTGCTCCGCCGATGGGAGGGTGAAAAAAAAGGTCGATCCTGAAGGCATGCCCTTTCGGGGACTTTCAACCCAGATCGTGCCTCCATGATTCCTTATGATATGCCGGCAAATTGCCAGCCCCAGCCCGGTACTCCCCGCCTCTTTACCCCGATACCTTTCAACGCGGAAGAACCGCTCGAATATCCTCTGCTGGTCCTTCCTCGGGATTCCAGGCCCGTTGTCGCTCAGCCCTATCGTTACTTTACCGCTTTGCGCCAGTGAGAAAACCTCCACTCTTTCTCCGGGCGGACTGTACTTCACGGCGTTTTCCAGCAGGTTGCGAAAGACCTGGACGAGCTGATCGAAATCGGCCTGCACCATTGGTCCGTCCGCAGGAAGATCGTTTTGAAGAGATATGCTCCTTTGTTCCACAGCGGGCGCGCACGCCTTCCATGCTTCCATGAGCACCTCATCGGCCTTGACCGGCCTGATGTCACTAATGGTATCGTAGTCTTCCACCTTTGCAAGCTGGAGAAGATCGTTCACCATTTTGATTATATGATCCGTGTTTTTGAAAATAACTTCAAGGGACGAACGGCGCACATCCGGATCGCTTTCATCGGACATGAGCACTTCCGTGTAACCTTTAATGGAAGTCAGCGGCGTGCGCAGCTCATGGGAGGCGTTGGCGACAAAATCGCGCCGCACTTTCTCGATCCTCTTGAGCTCCGAGATATCGTGGAGGGCTATGACAGCGCCATATTCTTCCTTCGCTTGCTCTATGCGCACTATGTGAACATGGTAGAACTGATCGGTCCCAATGGTCACTTCGCTGTGAAAGGAATGAATTTCGTTTTCCAGAACTCGATTACAGGCCGCCTGGAGTTCGGGGCTTCGGATTACCTCGAGGGGCCTGCGCCCCTTGAGTTGGGGAATGGAGGAGAACATGCGCCTGGCTGCGCGGTTCGATGAATCGACCCTGCCTTGGGAATTCAGCAGCAGGATACCTTCCTCGATACCGTCCAAAATGCTCTCCAGTTGAAATTTTTGTTCGGTTATCGTTTGAATGTAGGACTCAACGCGTTCGGCGTTTTCTCTGATCGATTTTGCAATTGGATAAAAGTAATGGCCGGGGTGGAACTGCGGCAGCACCCTGACGTTGCCATGTCCAATTGAATCGGCTGCGCTGGACAAGAGGCCGACCGACCGGCTTGTGCTCACCATGAGGCCAAGGCTTGTCAGCGCAAAGACTATGAAACCGGTAAGGATTATCAGGCGTTGAACGAAAGCAGCCTTGCCCAGCGCATAAAACATGCTCCACGGAGCAACGGCCACGCGCAGAACGCCGCCGGGAATTTTCCCCCGGCCCTCGATTCTTTGCGCAACGTAGAGCAGGTCGGTGGTCGGCGTACCGCCGCGCCGCAAGCTCGACCCCGTTGGCTGGCTGTATGCTTCAACGATTTCCGGCCGCCCCGCCTGGTTTTCCAGGCTGGAGGTCTGGTCGAAGGGCACGCCCGTATCGGCGATAACCTGGCCCCCTTCGGCCACATAGGTTACTTGCACCTTCAGGGGATCGGAAACCTCGCGGAGCCAGGCGTGCAACTGCCCGGCGTTCTCAAACCCCTTTTCGTGCGCCATCAGGTCTTTTATAAACGAAAGTTCCCTGGTCTCCCTGGCGCGGGTTTCCACCAGTATTTCGTTTTTCAAATAGTTGTTGTAATAGAGCGAGGGCAGGAGGAGGGCCAGCAAGAAAATCCCCCAGAGCAGCAGCAGGAGGCGCAGGCGAATCCTGGGTCTCAATTTCTGGCGCATATCAACTCCGAAACCGATATCCGACACCCCTCACTGTCTCGATCCAGTCCGCGCATGAAAGCAGCTTCTGTCTGAGTCGGCGAATGTGGGTGTCTACGGTGCGGGCATATCCCTCGAAATGATATCCCCACACCCTGTCAAGCAGTTGTTCCCGGTTCAGGACCTTGCCCTGGCTGTTTGCAAGTTCCGAGAGCAATTTAAACTCAGTGGCCGTAAGGACGATCTCGTGTCCGTCCAGACTGACCCGATGTCCTTCGAAATCTACTTCCAGCCCCGATTTCTTGAAGACCGCTTTGGGGTGGTATTCATCTCCGGCCCGACGTAGAATCGCTCGCACCCGCAGAAGGAGTTCTCTCGGGCTGAAGGGTTTGACCACGTAATCGTCGGCCCCCAATTCAAGGCCGATGATGCGATCGATTTCCTCCCCACGGGCGGTCAGGATCAGCACTGGAACGGCGGCCGTCTTGGGCTCGCGCTTCATTTCCTTGCAGACCTCGAAACCGTCGATCCCGGGAATCATCAGATCCAGAATGACCAGATCGGGCGGATGCCTGCGAATAAGGTTGAGCGCTTCATAGCCGTTTTCCGATACCGCAACCTCGAATCCGGCCTTCTTCATCGTGATGGACAGAAGCTGCGCTATGTCGGGATCATCTTCCACAACCATAATCTTCGACTGGTTCATCTCTTCCTCGCCGGGGCAGGCCCGAACACGTTAAGAGTATAACATTATTTCCGACATTGTTAACGCCCTGTTGCATCATGTGCACCTATGAGCAAAATCCCCCTGCCGTCCTCAAGGCAGTGTGACGGAAGGGGCAAAGACGCCCCTGCCATCGTTTAGCCGGATGGATGGAGGCGGGGGGCTTTATGGAATTGCCCCTCCGATGACAAACCGGCACTGGATTCTACAACCGTTAATTGTACCTGATGTTACGAGAGTGTTACAGTTATGTTACCTGAAATCATTTTTTGCGTACAATGCTTTCCGGGTGGCTGGAGCAAACGGTGGGAGCGCCCGAAGACGGGCGCCTGTCACAGAGGTCGGAAGTCATACGAAGCTGCGTTCAAAAGAGTATTGAAAGCGTTTAAAACCGTGGGGAAACATTCCCCCGATCTTTTGCGTTACTACAATCTTGAACGCACCTGGGCATCAGGCGCCGGAGGACGGATAAAAGCGGTCTGCGCGCGCCGATACATGTTAACTTTCTTTTAACCGTTGCTATAAGCCCTTCCAGGATATGCATTCTGCCGGGCAGGTCGTTATGGCTTCCTCGATGCAGTTTTTATCCTTTACTTCGAATATGATTACGCGGGCCTCGCCGGTCCTGTCGTCCATCTCGAAAACATCCGGGCACAGTTCCGCGCAGGCGCCGCACTCGATACAGCACTCGCTATCCAGATCTACCATCATAAGTTATCTCCACCGGCAAAAAGGCGGAAACCGCCGATGAGGGAGGCTTGTCCGCCCCCTCCATGCGTGGATTTCAGGCTCTTTTTATCTCGAATGGAACTCGATTACCATCGGCATTTTACAGAGCAGGGGGACCCACAGGACCCGGGAACATAGACAAGCTTTGCTGACATCTGTTCCCCGGAACGATCGAGGTATGGGACCGTAGCGCGGTCAGCCATCCAATCGGAATGCACAACTGGGGCGATGACCTGATTTTGGCTCCTCTTGTATTCACGAGGCCTTTACTCTCCTGTTTTGGAATTCCCTCTATCAATACTAACCAATCCCCGCACAGTTTGTAAGTACGAGTACAGAAATAAACTCTTGCGGTTGTTCACGGGGCGCTTTTAACTGAAAGGGCAACACTTTGGCGGCCTTGATTTTTGCTCCGGCTATCTATACGCGCTTGTCTCAGGATAATTGGTTTCGAGATTTTTTAATTGATTATTGTTGACTTGATGTATTATTGTGCCTATTAAGTTAAACTACTTTGGAGAATGACCTTATGCATTCAACTTGAGGTCTATGATTTCATGGTTTTGTCGGGAGGGGAAGATGAAGAAACTGCTGGATATTGCAGCGGAGATCGTTCAGGCTCAGGCCTCGGTTGGGCAGATGTCCGCCGAGCAGATCGAACAATCCCTGATCAGGACCTTCGCTACGTTGCAAAGGATGCAGAAAGCCGAAGAACAGGGGCTTCTGCTGGACGTGGCCGCTGCTGAGGAAACGTGGGTCGAGGTGGCCCAGGTTGCCAAAAAAGAGCCGCGTGAATCCATTCAGGATGACAAGATCATTTGTCTGGAGTGCGGAACCGAGATGAGACAACTCACGACAAAGCACCTTAGTTCTCACGGCCTCACGCCTCGAGATTACAAGCAAAAGTGGGGATTTTCTCTCAAACAGCCCCTTTCAGCAAAGTCTTTGACCAAGGCGCGAAGCAAAGCGGCTAAGAAAAGAGGGCTTCCCGCGAACCTGGTCAAGTTCCTGGAGGAGCGCAAGCAAAAAAAAGCCGAAGCAGCGGCTGCTGGCGTTCATGGACCCGAACAGAGAGAAGGCAGACCCACTGTAAAAAGAAGACCGAAAGCCCGCAAGACCGCCTAGAGCCGTCAGGGGTCGCGATAAGCATCGGGCAGGCATTCAGGCTTGTCCACTAATGCATCGTGTGAGATTTTGTTTAGCCAATGTGGCAGGAAAACCTGCCACATTGGCGCAACCCGTGTGCGCCCGAGGTCCGATTTTTGATTTCCGGCCTCGGACCGATTTCAATGCGACACGGCTGCTTTGTATATATCCTGATTATCATCTACCCTCGTAAGATAGACTTATTGGCAACAGTCGGAAGCAGGGAGCAAGAAGCAGGGAGCGGGCAACCGGTTTCCTTCCTGCTCTACGCTTATCGCTCCACGCTGCCCTCTTGGCGATAATCCGGTCATTCAGTTTCTGCGGCTAAAGCCCGCTAAAAGGTATGACCAAATTACCGCCTTTGGCGCAAGGGTGCTGCGAGGAGCGCTGAAAGCGCCCGTTGCGCAGCCTGTCATGCGCGTTGAGCTTGCAGCGGGCGCCTTGAAAAAGACGTTCGAAAACTGGCGGGGTTCTTCCCCCGCTGATTTCATTTTTGCCGTAAAAGCCAGTCGTTTCATTACTCATGTCAAAAAGCCGCCAGACTGTGCGCAGGCCGTGGAGAGGTTTTTCGAGCGCGCATCAGGGCTGGGAGACAAAATGGGCAAATTTATTCTTTTCTCCCTGAATTCAGGGCCGCTTTTTGCATATATGAACCGAGCGGGTTAATTTCCCCCCTGGAGATAACGGGGGATTGCGACTTCGATAATGACCAAAATGGCTTTGCGCCCTCGATAATGACCAAAATGGCTTTGCGCCCCTGAACGCAATGGAGCTTCAGCGACTGCTCCCCGGCGTCTGGTCGTAGCCGGCTCAGACCGGACCCGGTCGGCAGATGAAAAATTTTCAATTCGGGCTGGAAAATAATATTCGCATAGGGTCTTTTTCTGATATAATGAGACTCTCTCCTGGGGGGATGTCTCTTTTTCAGGAAAACCAAACCAAAATCGTAGTGGATTGCCTCCTTGACAATGTGCCTGGGGTTATTTAGCGTGCAGGTATCCACCTCCAGACGGTGATTTTCCATCCGGGAAATGGATTGGCGTTTAATCCCCGCAAGATAGACTGAGTGCCTTAGAACGCCCATTCTATGGGTAGTGACAAACACTGCAAGAAACCAAGTGCCGCTCGCGGCTCGATTCGAGGCCGCTGACCGGCACACAACCGGCGTCGGTCCGTGTTGAACCGCGTCTTTCAGACGAAAAAGGAAAGGTATGCAGATCGAGTACAAGAACATCGATCCAAAACTGGTGGTAAATGAAATCCGGAACGGCAGGTCCCTGGAATCGGTCCAGAAAGTGTTCGGACTAAGATTCAAAAGCGAGGTTCAGGACCTCTATCTCAAAGGGCTCATGGAACTTGGAGAAATCCCTCAGGTCAAATTCGACAATCCCACTCAAACTTCCGCCATCCAGGCATTCCAGGGCCCAAGGGACCAGGACGGAACTCTATTTCGAAAGCGGGAAAGGCAAAGGCATCCGGTGTCCAATCCCACCGTGGTGATCAAAACCGGCCATTTCCGAACGATCGGCCACAGCGGCAGCGTAACCCTTAACAGGGCCCTTTTGATCGAGATGCTGGGGTTCAGAGTAGGGGATTCGTTTGAAATCTACAGGGAAGACGACATGGTGGTTCTAAAGAAAGCTCCGAACCCTGTCTGAGTCAAACGGCCCGGCCTTCCTTTTCCTGATAGCCCCGCGC
Source organism: uncultured delta proteobacterium (assembly GCA_963805125.1). GTDB lineage: Bacteria > Desulfobacterota > Syntrophobacteria > Syntrophobacterales > Syntrophobacteraceae > SbD1. The sequence goes on from CAWDTD010000014.1 coordinate 45,314, forward strand.
GGATGAACGCTAGATTTTTTTCCTGAGCTTGTTCAACACATGCAGGAAGCGCCACATGGCGGTCAGGTTGGTCCCGAATGCAAGAACGACAAGCACGCCTTTCAGAGCCAGGTCCATTGTCCAGGGGACGCCGAAACCGGCGCCCAACAGGTTTACGAACGGGTTAAGGATTCCCGCGACTCCCAGCAGTATGATCCGCTCACCTCTCTGGAATACTCCCACCAGGCATCTTTCGCCCAGCCCTTCGGCTCGAGCCCTCGTGTAGCTGACCATGAGAGAGCCGAAAATAATGAGCAATATGAGCAGGGAGTAAGGTGTTTGGGCGTCATTGCGGTAGAAATAGCACCAGATGCCCAGGTAGATCATGAGTTCGGTGTATCGGTCCAGGACCGAATCCAGGAAGGCCCCGAATTGTTTGCTCTGCCCCGTAGCCCTTGCCAGCGAACCATCCAGGGTATCCAGAAGACCTGTCAAAAGTGTAAACACCCCCCCCAGAAGCGGGAAATAAATGAAGGAGAGCCCGGCCAGCATGCTGATCAAAAGCCCCCCGTATGTGATGTGGTTCGGCGTAAGTTTCCACTCTATGAGCCTGGGAACTATATGCGTTTCAAGAATCTTGTAATAACCGGTTTCGATTGCCGTTCCCTTGAGCATAGGAGCCTTTTGACTGGTTTCCGTCCGGATCCGGGGGCGCAAAACCTGAAAAGACCTCTTCAGCACGAAAAATACCCGGGTGAATTAACGGACGGGAGGGTTTCCCGGAACCGATATGGAACCAAGCGATCATTGGATACCAAATTTTGGCTCTTAGATCAAACCTAAACAAAGCGATCAGCCTCGCGGCGAGCAGAGCTGCCGGCAATAAAATTCAGGCCCTTGTGGTAAATGGCCCCTCACTTGCGGAACCCTGCGAAATCAAAATCGCCCAACTCGCCAGGGCAAAGTCGGGGACCTTTACCCGGACCCTCTTCCCTTTGGCGATATAAGTATCCCGGGGCGCCATGAGCGAGTATGCCAGGCCCCTTCTCAAAAAAGAAATCCTGTTTCGGTGCTCGGCGGTTTGAGCCTGGTTGGGTGTAAATGCGCAAAACGAGCCTCTCATTTCCACAACGCCCTCGATTGCCTGGTAAAAGCCTTCCTTTTTTCTCATCGGGCCGAGCGTGCGGGCCTCCAGGGCGAAGTCTCCCCGGACTCTCAGGCCCAGAAAACTCCGGATCACAGGCGCCGCGATCTCTTCGTAGACTATCCTGCCTGCCCGTGGATTTCCGGGAAAACCGAGGAAAATGCGTCCGTCGCCGGTCGCCAGGCCGCTTCCTTTTCCCGGGACAAGGTTTAGCCGGTCGAAATGAATCTTCAGACCCAGCCTTTTCCAGACCTCGGATATGAAATCCCTGCTCCCCTTACCCATGCCTCCGGTTGTAATCACAAGGTCCGCCTCGGCTTTTTCAAGCCGGGAGCATATCACTGCCGGATCGTCGGGGGCTGCTCCGAGTTCGACGGGTTCTGCTCCCGCCACCCGGACAAGGTTGGCAAAAAGATGGGTGTTGTTGCAAAAAGTGGAGGCTGATTCGTCGCTGCGGCCCGCCTCCCTGAGTTCGTCTCCCGTGGCGAGAATCGCCACCCGGGGACGGCGCGTTACGCGAACCGCCCGCCTGCCGGTTGCCGCTGCAAGCGCGAGCCGCGTGGGGGTGAGCACGTCGCCTTCGTGCAGCAGAAGATCGTCCCGCCTCGCCTCGCTTCCGGGTGCGATCACCCCCGATCCGGGCCGGAGCGGCCTGGTCAAAACGAGGCCCCTGTCGCCGGTCGTTGCGTCTTCAAAGGGAATAACCGCGTCCGTACCGGCCGGAAGCATAGCCCCGGTCATTATTCGAACGCACCTGCCACCGCTCGCTTCACTGGGCTTTTTCCCGGCCACTGTTTCCCCCGGAGCGATCTCGAGGATTACCGGCTTCCCAGGATCGGCCGATTCGCAATCCACGCTCGGCAAGGCAAAGCCGTCCCATCTCGAACGGGGATTGTCCGGAATGTCCCGGCCCGCCGATATTGACTCGGCAACTACCCGGCCCAGGGCCGAACCAAGTTCGACCATCTCCCAATCCAGCCTTTCAGCCAGGTCCAGCGCTATTTTCTTGGCTTCTTGCAAATCCATCGATTTCAGCCAGCTCTGAAGGGGTATTCACATTCTTGAAACTGAGTGCATCCGGGTCCACTTTGCGCCATTCCCCTTCGGCAACGCTCCGAACCCTGATTTTTCGGTAAAAGCCGATGACCTGACGCTTGTCAGGCTCCTGGAGCTGGCGTGCGATTGCAGGCAGGCACCTGCGGCTGTACATCGCAAGCAGGGGTTCGTAATAGTCGTTCATTTTCGGAACAACGGCGTCGAACCCCTCTTTGGCCCCGATGATCAGGGAGACCAGTTCGGCAACGAGAAAAGGCATATCGGTCGCCTTTACAAAGACCCATTCGGCGGGGCTGAGGAGCAGAGCGGTATAAATCCCTCCGAGCGGCCCCTGGTGCGGGATTATGTCCTGCGCCAGCATCACTCCGGTATCCAGGTAGGGTTCGATCTCGCCTGCAACCACTATGACCGGATCGCAGAACGGGCGCAACGATTCAATGGCCAGATCGACGAACCTTTTGCCCCTTAGCTGTTGAAACGCTTTGTTTTTGCCGAACCGAAGGCTCTTGCCGCCGGCCAGGACCGCTCCGGTTATCAATCATCCTCCTCCAGCCGCATGTGGATGGAAATCGTTCGAGGTTCCTCCCAGCCCCGAAGGCTCGACAGCATTCCTTTTATCCCGCCGAGAACAAAATCTTCCACAAAATCTTTCATCGGCAGTTGTTTTCCATCGAGCTCAACGAGCAGTTTCCGCTTCTTTCTGCCTTTGAGATACCGGTTTTCAACGAGGTCGGCGACCCCGCGCCAATCGTTGGATGAAAACCTGGGGACCTGTGTATCCACCGCATCGTCGGAGACAAGGGCAACCAGGTTATCACCCGGGCCGCAGATCGGCTTGGGCTCCAGGGCGCAACGATATACCTCTATTTTCGGAAACCGGGCGCCCTTGAACCCCTCGGTAAAGAGGATATCCTCGGTCCAGAAAAAACGCGCTGCAATTTCTTCCAGCCTCATTTCCCCGTCCGTCCGGCGGATCGAGGCAAACTGGTCCGGCGATGAAATCGCTACGACTCCAGCACCCGCCCGCTTTAACCTCCAGGTATCCTTGCCCTCGCGATCCATCTCGAAGCCGTGTGCGTCGTGCTTGACAGCCCCAATCCGGTACCCTCTTGCAGCCAACTCCGGGATCAGCTTCTCAAGAAATGTAGTCTTACCCGAATCCGAAACCCCTACAATCGAAATTATCGGCAGCATTTTTTACCTTTCCTGTGCAATCCATTGATGAGTTGCTTGTGTCGAACATCCCACAGCCTCTGCCTGTCAATCGGGCCGGCCCGCGGAGTCTATAATCTGAATGATCTTGATGAATTTTTCGTTCTGTTCGACAATTTCGGAGGCGATTTCCTCGAGGATCTCACCGGGCTCCTCGCACCCCGCCTCCCTGGCCCGGCTTGCCCAAAGCCTGTATGAGCGGGCGTGCTCCTCGTTGTGACTTATCCAGTGTTCCACCATTTTTCGCAGTTTCACGATTCCCGGCACGGCCCCCCTGCCTTTTTCGGGCTCATGCTCGTGTGTATGCGCCTCGTAGTCTCCATGTTCATGTTGCCTGTCGTGCATAGGTCAACTCCTCAGGTCGGATTTCGGATTTCGGATTTCGGATTTCCGATACCCGGCATAATCTGGTCATTCCGCTTACCGCCTTTAGCCGGAAGTCCGTCTTCCGTCTTCCGTCCCCCGTTTCCCGCCCTCCGTCTTCCGTCCCGCAATTGACCTCCGCAGCCGGGTATGATAGCTTTTCCCCGAAGGAGGAAACCAAATGATTCCTTATCCCCACATAGATCCTGTTCTGTTCTCCATCGGTCCGATCCACGTGAGATGGTACGGCGTGATGTACGTCCTGGGCTTTATAGCCTCCTATTTTCTGATTCAGAAACAGGAACGGTCGAAGCAGATCGGACTGGTCGGCACGGCGGCCCAGGATCTCGTTTTCTATCTGGCAATAGGAGTGATCGCAGGGGGACGGCTCGGCTACATCCTTTTCTACGAATATAATGACCTGATGGCATATATCAAAAATCCACTGGAAATCATAGCCACCTGGCACGGAGGGATGTCATTTCACGGAGGCCTTATCGGATGCGTTCTCGCGGGGTGGATTTTTTCCAGGCGAAAAAAAATGCCTTTCGCCGCCCTTGCCGACTCGACGATTGTGACCTGCCCGGTTGGCCTTGGGCTTGGCCGTCTTGGCAATTTCATAAACGGCGAATTGCTTGGCCGCCCGAGTAATGTTCCCTGGGCGATGATCTTTCCCGCCGGGGGGCCGGTCCCGCGCCATCCGACGCAGCTCTATGAAGCATTTGCTGAAGGCCTGCTGCTTTTCATCGTGATGTGGAGTCTGCGAAAAAAACATTTCAAAGACGGCATGATGGTCGCTTTTTTTCTCCTTTTTTACGGAATCTTGCGGTTTATAATCGAATTCTTCAAGGAGCCCGATCCTCAAATAGGCTTTTTGCTCACTTACTTTACCATGGGGCAAATCCTTTGCATGGGCATGATCGCAGCAGGCGTCGTTTTGATTTTTTACCTGAACCGCCCAAAAGGGACGGGTGAAGCAGGGGTGAAAGGGTGAGCATCGGGAGTCGAGGACGGACGCGGAATCGGCTGCATCGGTGAACGGGGAATTTCTATGGCCGACGATCGACTTACGGCTTTACACAACGGTTCTTCACGGATTGTTCGCGATTGGCGATCACTCTATGAGGGACGAAAGAAGAGCGCCCGGGAGGCGCTCAAGGTGATTCGAAGCGGGCGCCGGGTCTTCATGGGCTCGGGATGCAGCGAGCCGCAGCACCTGGCTCAGAGTCTCGAGGAGATGCTCCCCGGCCTCTCGGACGTTGAAATTCTCCACATCCTGAGCGTCGGCAAGCCCCGGTTCACCGAGGGGCCCTCTGAACAGTGCCGCCTCAAGTCATTTTTTGTGGCCTCGGCAAGCCGCGAGGCCGTGGCCGAAGGACGAGCAGACTACACGCCGATAAATCTCGTAGATATTCCGGGGCTGTTTCGCTCGGGCGCCATGACCATCGATGTCGCCCTGATCCAGGTATCCCCTCCGGACGACCACGGTTTCTGCTCCTACGGGATAGCGGTCGACATCGTTAAGTCCGCTGCGGAGAGCGCCGGGCACGTGATTGCCCAGGTAAATCCCCGGATGCCCCGCACTCTTGGAGACTCCTTCATTCACGTGAGCCATATCGACACCTTCGTCGAGCATGAGGAACCGCTGCTCGAATTCGGGCTTCCGATCATGAATCAGATTGCCCTGGATATAGGCAGGCACGTGGCGGGGCTCGTCGAGGACGGCTCGACCATCCGCGTGGGGGTGGGAAGCATTTCCACCGCCGCCCTCTATGCTCTGGAAGGCAAAAAGGACCTCGGGGTTCACACCGACATGCTTACCGACGCCTACCTGCACCTTGTGAAAAAGGGCGTCATTACCAACGCGCGAAAGACTCTGCACCCGGGGAAAATAGTAGCCAGTTTTTGCTTCGGGTCGCGGGAGCTCTTCGAGTTTGTCGATAATAACCCCATGGTGGCGCTCTACGCTATCGATTATACCAACAATTACCTGGTGATCTGCGAAAATGACCGAATGGTGACCATCAACTCGGCCCTGGAAGTAGATCTGTCCGGACAGGTCTGCGCAGACTCGCTCGGCTATGAAATATACAGCGGCGTTGGCGGGGCAATCGACTTTCTGCGGGGCGCAAAGGGTTCCCGGGGCGGCAAGGCAATAATGGCGCTCCCATCGACCACTATGGACGCTTCCAAATCCAGAATCGTTCCGGCCCTCACCGAAGGCGCAGGAGTGGTCACCACGCGCGGCGGTGTGGAATACGTCGTTACCGAGTACGGGGTCGCCAATTTGCATGGCAGAAGCCTTCGGGAACGGGCGCTTTCGCTTATCTCTATAGCGCATCCGGACTTCAGGGATGAACTCATGGAAGCCGCCCACCGGATTCGTTACCTGGAAAAGGACGCCAGGCGCTCGGCGACAAGCCGGGCCATCTACCCGCACGATTGGGAATACTCTCAGACGTTCATCGGGCCGGGCCGCGTATTCTTCCGGCCTGCAAGATCCGCCGATGAACGGGCCGTTAAAGAGTTTTTCTATTCATTGCCCAGGGATGAAGCTTACTTCCGGTTTCTCTCCCTCATGAAGGTCTTCCCCTATTACGACGTCAAAGCGATGGTAAATATCGATTATCACAGGGATATGTGTATCCTGGGGTTAGCGGGCGAAATGGGCTCCGAGAGAATCGTTTCGTTAGCCCATTATCACCTGGATGATGAAACGATGACGGCCGAAGTCGATTTCGCGGTTCACCCCAACTATGCGCGCATCGGCATCGCAACGTCAATGGTCCGCCATATCGCCGAAAAAGGCAAACAGAGAGGCATAAAAACAATCGTTTCATACATATTTCCCGGAAACGAACGGGTATTTGGAGTTTTCCAAAAACTTGGCTGCGAGGTGCAAAACTCGCTGTCGGCCGGCGTCTATGAAATAAAGGTCCGGCTGGACCAGCCAACAGCATGCCCGGGGCCCTAAAGAGCAAAGAGCGGAAATGGACCGGCTCGAGCTTCTCGAAAGACAAATCGCCGAACTGAGCGAAAGAATCGACGCCCTGGAGCGCAACATCGAATATCTATCCTCGCAGGCAAAACATCCTGTCGAAAAACTCCTCTGGCAGCATGGATTTCCGGTCATAAGCCACGGGGGCCGGGCGCAGCTTGTCTTCCCGCCTAATATCGCCGGCTCGTCGCTCTCATACTTCTATCGCATGATGAGGCGTTACTCGTTCAGGCTCTTTATGAGGGACCTTATCCAAATTCCGGAGCCAGAGGGCCTCGGTGCGCTTACTCGCTACTGCTCCGCGAGGACCGTCAAATCCTATCTGGGAACCCTTGCGGAAATGGGAATCGTCGCTCCTGCCAACGGAGGCTACAGGCTGGTCAGGAAAGTTCCCAGTTTCGGCCCGACACTCGAATGGTACGTGTGCGAGACTTTGAGGCGAGAGTTCCTCTCACCCGCCCTCTTCAATGTGAAGCTTCAAAACACGAAGTTCGGAGGCGACTACGATGTGATTTCCCTGGTGGCCGGACATCTCGTCTACGTCGAGGTCAAGTCCTCACCGCCCCGGGGGGTTGAACACCCGGCTGTCGAAGCATTTCTTGGAAGGCTTCGCGACCTGGGTCCCTCAATAGCCATTTTATTCGTGGATACCGAACTGCGCATGCGAGACAAGCTCGTCCCGCTCCTCGCCGAGGGGCTCGAGCGCGAAGGGAGGACCGGCCCGGATTGGGCTGTCGAGAGGCTGGTGAACGAAATTTTCCAGGTGTGCCACTCAATTTATGTGATAAACAGCCGAAAAGGGGTCTACAGCAACCTGCGGACCTGTTTTCGTGATTTTCTCAAAGCAAAGGGCGCTCATCCCGGATAACCGGCTTCTTAATTGCGTTGTAAAGGCCGTAACGTATGCTTGAGGCATCCGAAATAGAAGAGAGGGCCAGGTATTGCTATTGTGTCTTCCTCCAGTTGAGCTGGCTGCTGAGCAGCGATCTCGCCGAACCCGGCCGGTATGCGGATTATCTGTGCAAATCCTCGCTTGGCCTCGGGAGCGATCGGTTCATAGCCATGACACTTGAGGAGGCCCTGATGGAAAACCGGTGCGAGGGCGCTCTGCGGTCGCTCGTCTCGCTCTACGAAGGCTTTGCCCACGCTTTCTGCCAGGTGCTCGAAAAGGATATGGACGAAATCAGGGCCCAAATCTCCCCCGGTTTTCTGAAAAAACTGGCGGAAGAAATGGGAGTGGGGGACCTGGTCCGCGCGCTCGATACCCGGTGAACTCCGACTTGACATTAATGTGGAAAGATGTAAAATTATAAAGCTTGATCGTCCAATTTAAAGCTTGATCGTTTCAAGATTGCGCTTGTCTGTTGATTTAACCTGCACAGAAGGGGGCGAAACGGGTTCGACGGAGGTAAAGAAGCTTAGGTTGCATGCCGAGGTCCTGGCTGCTCGTTAAACGGTCGGGAATAAAACAAACGCAGACGATTACGCGTACGCTGTAGCCGCCTAATCGCGGCTGCCGTTTCCAGGTTCTGCTCCCGCAGGGACCGGGAGGCGTCGACTAAGCGGGATGGCTGCCGACATGGTGCTTGCAGTGGCGGCGGCGACATCTGGCGGGCTGGCTCCGGTGAAATCCCGCCCGCAGGAGGTCCCCGGAGCGAGAATCAAAGTGCGGAATAAGCATGTAGAAGCCTGGGCGGAATGCTTTCGGACGCGGGTTCAACTCCCGCCGCCTCCACCAAAATTCCTAATCATTTAGGCTACTTTGGTTCTTGGGTCTGGCACTTTTCCGGTTCCAAGCGGGTTCCAGCCTCGCACGGTCGAAAAGCAGTTTGCCGTGTCAATGTGGGTAACCTGCCCAATATCACTTGACACTCCCGCGGATGCCTTGTTCAAAAGGTTGCGAGAGTCGGGTGTCGACATGCGGGCTAAAATGACGGACCTATAAAAAAGGCGGTAGCAACGTTCTGATCTGGCAATCCTTCGTGAAAAGCTTTGAGCTTATCGGGTAGGGCTCCCTCTCCGGGCAATTCAGGCCGCCTCAAAATATGATCCGGGAGTGCTAATCCCTCCAATGATAATTTCCCGATTGAGCGATAGGAGAGATGTCCCAACTTTCTTATGACCCTCTGGGCCACTGCAAAAAGTAACTGCCGGGGTAAGTTATGCCGATTTTTTCACCTCTTTTTCCCCTTTTCCTTCTTCGCTTTTCGCAATTTCCAAAATCAGCGATAAAGAACCCATTGTTCAGACGTCTACCTCCAGACCCATAACCCGATTGACGCAATCTTGCGGTCAATATTCATGGTTACCAAGCCTCACTCCATCAGTTTTATCTTTTATCGACGCATTTATCGCAACACTCCTAAAGGAAAAACTGAGAACATCAACTTTTCAATTATCGAAATTACGATGATAGCCGATTAACTTAATTGTTACTGGCATTTCCTGCTAAAGCAGTCTTTGTGAATAGGCCTGGATTTCGTTCGAGTATTCAGTCATTTAGTGGGTGAGTAATGGAAAAGTTAAGAATTTACTTGGATGGAAGGGACACCGGGTACGTCATTTGCCAAAAATGCGGCAAATCAAAGCGGGTAGACTTTTCCAATCGAGCGATACCTCGCTCGGGTTTAGCTAAATGCAGCTGCGGCAATACTTTTGGGGTGCTTTTCGAAAAGAGGAAACAATATCGCAAGGAGTTCAAGGTAAATGGTACATGCTTCGCGGCCGGAGACTCTACCGGAGGAGTTCCAGTTAAGATAGTAGATATTTCCCAGCACGGGATACGATTTTTGAAAGAAGCCGGCAGACCGCTCCAACTCTAATGAAACAATCAAAGTTGTTTTTTCAGTGAACGATGAAATTATCAATTGTACTATCGCAGTTTCTAACATCCGCGGTTGGCGCATTGGCGGCAAATTCGCAGCTATCGATGAGCATTCTAAAAAAGTATTGGGATTCTTTCTTTTACTCTGACGTAGACTCGCCTGATAGGGCGCTGCTAAAACAAATAAAATCCCAAAGTTGTTTGCCCTCTCCCTTTTATTTCTATAAATTCCACACACACTCGATTATCGAAGATATTCCGTATTAATGCAATACAATCAATCAAATCTCCATTTGGATTATCAAGATTAAACTTAATATGGATTTTGTCACCTATATTAAGTTTATTCTTTTCAGTCCTGATAAACGCAAGTCCTCCTCTAGATATATCTATTATATTGATAATGCTATCCACAAAACTATCGTCCACTGAGTACGTCCCAATGAAGTTAATTCTTTTACGCTTATGTTTTCTCCTGTCAAATTGTATAGAAAAATCATGTGTGCACTTGCATTTCACCTTATATATTCTACCAATATTCGGCAGCTCTGAAATGATGATTTTTCTCATGTTACCACATTTTGAGCACACCAAATTTATGGACTCCTTGGATGCAATATTAAGTGTTATGAGATCCATCCGCGCCCTCCCTCCTGAGTGTCAAAACTGCTTTACTAATCGTTTCTTATTGCCTCACGCAGGAGTCAATAATTTTTTGTGTGTTGAAATCCACGTTTAAAAATTTTACCCCAATGTTGTTCCCATCAATATTTTTTACCAAGGCAGTACACTTGATCACGTAGTTGCAGTGTTTAGCTCTAAGTCGCAGCCGAATCGTCTCATTTAGCTCCAGCCTCTCCCCGGCATCCTTCAGAAATCGCATTCCAGTTTTGGACACATCCGAAATTCTAACCATTATGCCTCCGGGGGGATCACTCTTTGAGAAGCAAGTGCCGGTTAACAAAACAGGTCTTCGAACGGACCTCCTTTTTTCAAAAAATACAGGAATTGTGATCCCGCAGACACATTCGATCTCACAGTTCCGGGACACGACGGTATCAGCAAAAATGAGAGCCCGGGTCGTGCCGCACGAGGGACATATCACGTCAGCCTTCTCTCTACCTACAATGTAAACCTTTACAGGGTCCATTTGCGCTCCGATGCTCAGAGGCTCAAAATCTTAGCCTTGCTCATGTCCATATACCGGGAAAATTATCCCGCAGCAGCTAATATGAGCCTCAATAATGCGTCAACCTGACTCTCCGCGGGTGGCAGTACCCCATTTGGGGGTCGAATTCTACTCCGAAAAGGCTCGTTTATAGATCATACGGTATCCTGGTCAGAAAACTTAAAAGGAAACGCCTGTCTAATTTCAACGCCATGGGTAACATTCGCCTGCCCTTTGAGTCGGGAATTCCTAAAAGAAATTTGTCAATCTCGCCGAATGCTATATTGATGCTCCAAAAACACGAGATTAATCGGCAGGCGCTGGTTCGCGGTCAATCGAGGACATGGGGGCTGATGATTTGCTGGCTTTTCTGTCTACTCCCACGCACCGAGGAAAGATGCCATGCTTCAAAAAGGCCAAACCGAGGATCGAACTCCGCGAAGTTTTTTCTTAAACGTTTGCGACAAGGAACCGATGAGGCTATTCAATACTGGAACTATACGGGCCCTTGCCGAAAAGGAGCTTCTGTTCAAAAAGGGAGCGCCTGACAAAACCATATATTGCCTCTGAGCGGGACCTTAAGAGTCGTGTCCCGCGATTCGGACGCTCTTGGCTTCAGGTTCAAGGCAGGAGACCTGCTTGGAGAGACCGGCCTTTCGAACCGGGGCGACAGGATATCATCCGTTGTTGCGGAGGAGGCTTCTTCCGTATTCTGCTTGAGCACGGCAGCGTTCGACGCGCTTGAGGTCGAAACTCAAACTGCAATTCTTAAAACACTTCATGACTCGGTGCTTTCAAGGCTGGAGGCTCTTGGGCAAGAGAAAGAGTCCGCCCTGCTTCGAGAAGCGGCTTTGACGAAGTATGTCAAGAAGTTCCGGAAACCTCTGCGAAAGTACGAGCAGTCGGAGATAATTGTAAACATTGTAAAAAACATTCCAAGGCTACCCCTGCATATCACGCAACTGATCGAACTGCTCGCTGGCCGAGGGCTTCGGCAAAAGAGGTAGCTGCCCTTGCGGAACAGGACCCCTCGCTAGTGGGGTACATCCTAAAGACGATAAACCCCCCATGTATGCCCTACAGACGGAAATATCTGACGTCTCCTACGCGATTACATGCATGGGATTCAACGCGGTCTATCAGATCGCCATGTCCCGTGGCCTCATGAGATCCATACCGGATTCGGATGAGTTCAGGGAGGTCTATCACCACTCCCTTTTTCTGTCCTACATCGCATCCGAGTTATGCCGGCCATACGACAAGAACAGAGCTCCCCTTCTCAGTACGGTCGGCCTCCTGCACGATATCGGAGAAACAGTGCTTCTCCTTCTTCGAAAGCAAAATACAAAATCGGTCCGACAATCTTGTATCCATGATTATTCAGGAAACAACTATGCCGAATATCCGGCGGGACATTTGCCTTTAATTATCATCGGCGGGCCTGTAGGTCCACGAGAACAGACTGAGCCTCAAGTCAATCGCCTCTAAGGCCGTAGCGGTATGTGAGCGCTCTAATTCGCTTGATATTATGTCAATTGGGATCTTTAACGTCACAAGACTTCTGAGCAACTCAAGTTCTTGTTCCGTCCAGGATTCTGTGTCAAGATTATCAATGTGGACTTCTTCCACCAGGCACCCCCGCATCCAGGGCAGTTTCAGACTGATACTTCTCGGACGGCGGCTTACCGTGGATGTTTTAATCGGCCGATAAGGTCGTGACATTATGGACCTCATCAGTCAGTGATATCGGCAACCTGGATTGAATACTTTAATTCCGCCTCTATTTATTCATGTGGTTAAATACAGAGGGAGAGTTTTGATGACTTTTTCCAGAGACCATTCGTGGATGCAGCTTCAGGAAACCACGAATTCATGGATCGATGAAGGTCTGCCATAAAAATAGCCCTGAGCATATTCAAAGCCGAGTTGCCGGCACGTCTCCCCTTCATCGAGGCATTCGATTCCCTCCGCAAGGGTAGCGATGCCAAGGTCCCGAGCAGCCTTTACGAAGGTGAGCACCATCTGATGCAGCCTCTTCGGGGCAAGATGAATGTTGCGTACGAGGGACATGTCGAACTTGAGAAAGTCGGGTGGCGCCTTTGCCAGTTCGACCAGCCGGGTCTGCCCGACGCCGAAATCGTCGAATGCAATTGCAATATTCAGATCCGCCAGCTTGTCCTTGAACTGTTTCATCTCGTCCGTACGCGGTATCGCCCTTTCACTTATTTCGAGAACGATTCGATTTGAAGAAGCCGTCTCATGGGTCCTCTCCAAGGATTCAATGAGGACGTCCAAGTGGTCCAATTCGCTGGGGTCTGTATTCACGAACAAAAGAGGGGATCCAGGCAGCCTCCTTCCCAAATCCACCCCTTTTTCCCGGAGAAGGCAACTCAGGTCGGATGCGCAACCCAGGAACGCTGCAGTATCGAAGAGTTCAATAATGTTCGAGGAAATGTCGTCCTCACATATTCGACCGAGGATTTCATAGCCGATTACATGCATATCGGAAAACCTCAGGATAGGCTGAAAATGAGTAGTTACATTTCGTTCGCTAAGCAGTTTCCTCAGCTTGGTTTCAAGCGAAGCCAGGTTGGTCAGGTCTTCAGTCAGATCAAGGGTGATTGTATGTTGCCCGCTGGCGGGCTGGATAGAGTTTGCCCTTTTGACGCAAAAATCAGATTTGCCGAACCTGATGATATCCCCGGGCTCGATCAGTTCTGATTTTTGAATCGGCCTCTGGTTTACAAAGGTGCCATTGGTGCTCCCGAGGTCGCGAATCCAGAGCAGTCCGCCGGTTGTGTTAATTTCGGCGTGATGCATAGAAACCCACTTGGACTCGAGTGTAAGGTTACAGCCCTCATCACGGCCAATTGTGAAAGGAAACGGCTTTATGGCGATCATCCACTTCCCGGATTCATCCGAAACATTTTCCAGCAGCCATCTTGTCTGTTTTTCTTTTGACTTCATCAGCGGTCTCCTGGTCGAACAGCAATCGTCTGTCAGGCAATGGCAACAGGTTCAATTGCTGCAAAAGCGCTCATGCTCATGAAGGGAGAAGTTTGCGCTCGCTAACACTTTCTTCGCGATAACCTTTCTACATGTAAGCCTGCAGATTTTTGATCCGCCTTTCCATTTGCGCAAGTTCACTCATCAGTGCCTCAATAAACGAGTCGGCATCGGGGGTATGAATAAAGTCCCAGGCGGTGGCGACCGCGGCAAGTCTGATTTCAATAGCCGTCCCATCCACAGTGACAGGACTTGCATGAAGATTTTTCAGGTATCTTCTAAGGGCCAGTTGAGCGTTGCTTCCCGATGTCATGGGCATGAGAACGACTATCCTGTTTCTCCCCAGTTCGCCGACAACGTCCGGTTCTCTAACCACCTTTGAAACAGCCAGAAAAACGGCGGCCTGAAGCCTTTGATACGAAATCTTTGCTGGCTTTTCGGGCTGCTTCGCCACAGCCTTGACAAGTGAAAAAGCCAAGGCTGAAAACGGCACGTGGTAACGCTTGGCTCTCCCTATCTCCTTTGAAATGAACACAGTCAGGGCCGGTGCCTCCAGGACCCCTTTGGGCATCCTTTCCTGCATTTCCTGAGCATGGCATGCCTGCTGCTTCGTGATCTCGGAATAGATTTGTGCAAAATTATCTTTGTCTATTTCGCCGGCTTGGACTTTGCCCCGGATTATTTCAAGTATTTCGCCAAGCTCATCGCCATCGACGACGGTTTTTTCCAAAAGTTCCAGCACGCTCAATTGTTTTCGAACATCTTTCCCTCTGCCCGAATGGGACTGAATCCAGTCCAGTTTGACCCTTTCAAGAATTCCGTCTATCCGGTTGCTTAGTCTTTCCTCCAGGCGCTCCAGCAGATCGTCTTTAAAATCCATGCTTTTAAGCCGCCCCACAATGCCCGACTCAATGGACGTCAGAACTTGCCGAAGGTGCTGCTCGCACTCCGCTTTGCCGTCTTTGTCGATATCCGTCGTCAGTTTGGAGCCGAGGCGCTCGACATAATCCACCAGCAAATCGGACAGGGTCTGCTCGTCCCCGGAACCCTTTCGAATTTCAGCAGCAAGGTATATCAGCTCCGCCGTCTGCAGCGGATTCCTTTTGATCTCCTCTATTAGCATTTCGCCTTCAACCCCAATTTCTTCCGAACTTTCCTGAAGTATACCGGCCAGTTCCTCACTCTGGAGTTCTTTGGCAAGCTCCTGTACGAGGCGCAGATATTCTGCAAGGGCCATTCCCTGCTCTAACAGCGCCGATCTGATCTTAGGCAGGAGCCGCTTGAGTTCTTCGGCTTCAGGAACCAGCCTGCGCAGGATTTGAGCGAGACGCGCGGTTGGAGTTTTTCCCGCTTTGTATTCATCTGCGACTATTCGCAATATGACATTGTCTCTAATCTCGTCTACCTTATCAAGGATCATCTCCTCGTTGGAGTAGTTGACCTTCAGGGACTTTTGGGCTTCCATGCACTGGACCAGGCGCTGTTTCATCTCGAAGAGCGCCCCTGCGATTTCCGGAAGATTGGTTTTTTCGTCCAAATGTTTTTCCAGGTCTTCACCGAGAATTTCAAGCTGATGCATCAGGACCAGTCCGAGACGTCCTCCTTCTACCTCACCCCTGCTGTTACAGGCAAGGTCGGCTTCGGTCATTTTGTTCGACAGAGCGGCAGGGTCTTTCAAGAGATTCTCTATTGTAAGAGTCTCCTTCAACTCTTCCGCCAGGAGGCGTTCCAGCACCATATCGATAAATAACTTCTTGGATTTGTGCTCCTCCTCATCTTCTATTCTCGGCGTGAGCTCGTTTAGGGCTTCACGAGAAATGACCTCATCGTCATGGGTGACTTTTTTGAAAAAGACGTGATTTATTTTCACGTGCTTGACGCCCCTGGCCACCAGCGCCTTTTCCATCGCCTCGGCATCGGGATGGGTATCCGGGGAGGTGAATACGCGTAGAAAAGTCCTGATTTCATTTCTATCGAGACCGCTGTCAAATGAAAGGGACTGTATTCCGGTCTTGTTGAAATATGCCGCTATCCTGCCTACTTGGGTACGGGGAGGCAAAGGCTCCTCATCGATGAAAAACTGGTCGCCATTCATCAAAAAAACAAGAGGCGAAATGTATTTGAGGACTTGTCCAATGCCCGAATAGAACTCATCAAGAGTGCTTTTTACATAGGGGTGGGCCGGGCTATATATGGTTGCGCGGTTGAGCAACATGATAAGTGCCCGGCTGAACGTGACAAGCTCTTTCTGAAGGGTGCTCATCAGGCTCCTTCCCCATGGCGTTCATGATAACTCTTCAAATCCGCTATGAATTCCCGGCATGATCCGTATCTGTTTTCCGGCTCGTAAGCTACTGCCTTCAGGACGATCGCGTCCATCTTCGGGTCGATCTGCGGATTCATCGCCGAGGGCTTCTTTTGAAACAGCCGGTCCTTCAGCACAATCTTCATCTTTATCAAATCCAGGGCAGTATCGTAGCTTGGCAATGGCAAACTCGTCACGAGCAACTCAAAAAGCGTGACGCCGACTGCGTAAATGTCGGTCCGGCCGTCAACAGGGCCGCCTGTTAACTGCTCTGGAGACATGTAGATCGGCGTTCCTGTTATCTTTGGGGCATCGACCTCCGGGCCTCGCAACACTTTGGCAATGCCAAAGTCCGTTATGATCGGGCGGTTCGTATGCGCTTCAATCAAAACATTGGCCGGCTTGATATCACGGTGAATGATACCCTGCCGGTGGGCGTAATCGAGGGCGTCCAAAACGCTTGTGAGTATTCTTATGGCCTCTACCGTGGGAAACAGGCGTCTGGAAGGCAATACATGCTTCCTTATTCTGTTGATTATGCCGGACAGCGGCAGCCCTGTCACCAGTTGCATTGTAAAAAACAGGAAATCCTCGGTTTCGCCCACTTCATATATCGGAATAATGTTGGGATGAGATAAAATTGCCGCTGATTCGGCCTCCTGTTGAAAAAGCTCGGCTGACGAGGCGGTCAGAAGCGATTTGGGCAGGATCTTTACCGCAATCTGCCGCTTCAATGTTTTCTGATAAGCGGTGAAAATAACCGCCATCCCGCCGCGTGCGAGTTCCTTTAGGAGCAAGGCAGTTCCGACTTCACGGCCAACCAGGTGATCGAATTTCAAATCGTTAATAAAACCCATTTGCGAATTCCACACATCCCCTAAGAAAGCGGAATACAGGTAGTTAACGCCCCTGACTTGTAAAAGAGTTTGCGTTCCGTCCGAACTGAAATTAAGTGTCAAACGACAAACAGATAGACAGTCGCTTGTCGAATTAATCGGTGGATCTCGCGATCTTGTTAACCAAAAAATCGCGGGAACACACTCGAATTTGCTCGGCCTGAGAGCCTCTCCCGAAACAAGGCCATGGGAATGGTAGTGCTTCTAAATCAATATTTTCTTCAAAATTGCCACAGCATTCATACAAAAGGCGACCACCAGGAATCACCAGACCCGATAGGCAGATTCCACGCTGCAATTAAAAAACTCCGGACAGCCAATCCATGAAATCCGAAAAACAGCCCGATGCATAACGCCCTGTGATCTTAAAATGTAAATTCCCCTGAAGCGGCAACAGTCGGCAACATGGCGGGCGAGATCGGAACTGTGGGGTGAAGCGCGTAAGATCGAATTTAAGCGATCACATCACAACCGACGCCGTAATGAAACGGGGACTTGCTTTGTCTATTTCTCTGCCAAAGTGTTGCAACTGTAACTTCCACCTCAACCGGAACTTTTGAAAGATAAGCTTCCCCTCCCTCGATCATGGTCTCCACGAGAATCACAGCAGCTTCACCTGCCAACTTCTCAGGTGCTTCCAGAATAATCTCATCATGAACGGTCCCGATTATGAGAGCTTCGGTATCCGCCAATCTTTGTGGGAGCAGACTAAGCGCTTTTTTTGTTATGTCTGCGGCTGTGCCTTGCACTGGAGTCGAAAGTAGGCCGGAGAGCGCGACCAAAGCCCCTCATTTTGGCTTGCACCCTTTGCCCGATTCATCTATTCACATTATTGCCCGTCGATTGAAAAAGTGGCCATCGGAGGAGCCCGAACCTGGGACCAACTTATGTTGGAAGCAGCAGGGATAAGTCACCGCCTTCGTGTCTTTTCGCGCTCAATCCCACAAACACCGGGAGGACGAAAGAGGTATAGAGGTATATTGATTACAATCAACTTGCCGTTTGAGTCACAAGCAGTAAAATGCCTTCCCGTACACGATCCAATACGGAGGAGCCAAATGCGCTGGAAAATCCTGGCAGTTCTAGGAATCCTCATCGGGCTTTACTTGATTCGTTGAGGTTTGGATACCTTGCCAAAACATTAACCCAAGGTGGCGCACCGAGCATAACGCATTATGATCTAAATATGTGAGCTCGCTTTGAGCGGTGATGAACGCTAAAACGTCAGGTGCCACCGGGAGCCCGAGAGGATGCCCGTCAGATTGGATTGTAGTATCACATATTAAAAGGGGACACTTTCTCTTTTGGGGGTATTTTTAGGGGTTTGCTGATTTTATTCTATAATTAAGGTGGTGCTATTTCAAATAGTTATATCATTAGTTTAATGGCCGCCGCCTCTTGGGCCGGGCACTTTTCCGGTTCCAAGCGGGTTCCAGCCTCGTACGGTCGAAAAGCAGTTTGCCGTGTCAATGTGGGTAACCTGCCCAATATCACTTGACACTCCCGCGGATGCCTTGTTCAAAAGATTGCGCGAGTCGGGTGTGGATATGCGGGCTAAAATGACGGACTTATGAGAAGGCGGATAGCAACGTTCTGATCTGGCAATCCTTCGTGAAAAGCTTTGAGCTTTTCGGGCAGGGCTTCCTCTCAGAAGCAATTCAGACCAGCTCAAAATATGATCCGGGAATGCGAATCCCTCCAATGATAATTCGCCGATCGAGAAATAGGAGAGAGATATTGAAACCTTTGTATGGCTCATCGGTGCTTCTTCCTCAAGCAGTTGGATGATCGGATGGAGCAAATAGGGTTGTTTTACCTCCGGTTCATGGACGACATCCTGGTGCTCAGCCCCACCCGCGGCGGTTGAGGAAAGCGGTGAAGGCCGTCAATCAGTTGCTCGGCTCACTGCGGCTGGAGAAACACCCGGAGAAAACCTTCATTGGGCCAATAGAAAAGGGATTTGATTCTCTGGGATATCGGTTCAGCCCTGAAGGGCATCCAGTGGCTGAAAAGACGATAGAGAAGTTTCTTGCACGTGAGGTCCGGCTTTATGAGCAAGGGCTGGGGGAGTCTTTCGGCTCCCCCTTGCTTGGATTGTACGTGCGACGGTGGATGAGTTGGATAAGAGGAACTGCCTCAAAGAACGGCTCTTGGTTAAGCGGATGAGGTACCCATCTCCTATTTCTTGTAAGCGACGACTTCACCGTCTGATACCTGGGGCGGATTTGGAACCAGGGTAGCCACATTCTGCCGCACCCACTCCACAGTTCTCTTGCTTGATTCCTCAGCGTCGGCTTTGTTCAGAAAGACGCTGATTCCAGTGAAAACGCCGCCCCCTGAGTCAACCAAGTAGTAAGAGACGAATCCTGGGTGCTGGCTGATGAGCGGAACCAAGCCCTCATTCGCTCTACGCGCCGTCTCTTTGGCATCGGTAATACCCTCGTACCGTCTTACAAATGCATACATAGGAAGTCCTCCTTTTTAGCCTAAATGAGACCTCTCTTGCGATAAATTCCGAGGATTCTGTGAGAGTTACTATCCGGAAATGCGCACTCTCACTTAGAGAAAACTTCTATTGAGGAAAAAAGACGGGACGGCCCCCAAAGCGTATCGAAAATTCGCCCTGGAGGCTTCATATCGGAAGTTTCAGGTAGGTCCACTTCATGACTTACTCCATACAGAAGCCCTTTTAGAAATAGCTATGAAGGTACGACTCAGCAGAATACAAAACACTTAGCATGAGAGAAGAATGAAAGAGATCGCCCCAAAACTGTCCTTCTCATGCATTTTGTGCGCTTCATGGCATTCTCATTTGGATTCCGCTTCCGGCGGAATGACGGAAATCGTTAATTTCGCAATCCTTTATACGGACCGCGTCCGGAAGTGAATGCGTATTGAAGAAATCAGGAGTAAAGCGCCAGGATCGGCGGGGCGCGAATACATGGACTGGGAATAATGTTACTGCCGGGAAGGCCCAATGTGAGATGTGGGCAAGAGTCGGGCAGGGTTGCGATATGCCTCCAAATGATATCGGGACTCACATCGCCGTTAAGATCACATACCCCAACGATATCCAGGGGAGGGGCGCAGGCAGCAATGGTGCCATAGTCCAAATGGACCAGGCCGCGCATGTACCAAACCAGAACGTCTCCGGTCGCGGAATTTTTCCAAAGGATATCAGGTGATCCATCTCCATCGAAATCACTTATCTCAATGATATTCCAGGGAGGGGGGAGAGTTTCCAGAGTGTCCGCACCTAAACGGAGTTTCCCTTTCATGTACCGGACAATGGTCTCTCCGGTCGTTGAATTTCTCCAGACAATGTCCGGGCTTCCATCGCCGTTGAAATCTCCCACTCCCACAATGTTCCAAGGGCTGTCCATCCCGGCGACAGTATCATGACCTGTGACAACCAACCCGTTCAGGTACCAGATCCGCACGTCACCGGTTGACTTATTCCTCACTAGAATCTCAGGGCTTCCATCTTCATTGAAATCTCCCACCCCTACAACACCCCAGCCGGAATCAGGCGCAGTCTCAAGCTTCTGTTCAGCAACCAGGGTACTCCCGTGCATGTACCAGACCGCCGCTTCCCCGGTTGCCTGATTTCTCCAGAGAATATCCTGCCTACCATCCCCGTTGAAATCTCCGACCCCTGCGATGTCCCAGCCCGGACCGACTACGAGACCGGCAACGGCAAACGGAGTGAATATGACCGCCGTTATAAAAAAGACACAAAGAGTGATGAAGCTATACCTTTTCATGTTAGCCCCACCGTATGCGATGAAGATCCTTGAGGGCAAAAGCGTCGAGAGGTTGAGGGAATAATTTCCTGAACTGGGAAAACGTTACTGGGAAATGCACATCTGTGTTCGGGTTTATTTGGTGCTGTAAGATCTTTTGTGTAAATTCCAAAACTTCAAAAAGGTAGAAAAAAAGGCGCTTTTCCATTAATTGGGAGTTTGCCAAAACAGACCAAAGAAGGGAGAAGCGCCAATGAAGATTGAGATCAGTGTACCCGAGGTTGTTTGCATTTTCAAAGAGATTCAGGCCCAACCGGAAAAGGTCTTCGAAATGATCCGGCTTGATGTCCGGGATATGGTGGGAAAATATCTCAGCGAAATGATGAATGCAGAACTGACACATTTTCTGGGAAGAAAACCCTACGAAAGAAAGGAAGATGAGACCAATTACCGGAACGGCTCCTACGGAAGAAGCTTTACAGTAAAGGGAATCGGAGAGGTTTCGGTCAAAGTGCCGCGTGACCGCAAAGGTGAATATGAGACCCGGGTGCTCCCCCGGAGCAAACAATATGAAGACGAAATTCGTCGTGACCTTTGTTTGATGTTTCTTGGCGGCGTGAGCACCCGAACCTTGGCCGTTATGTCCAGCCGCCTGATCGGCCGAAAAATCTCTCACACTGAGATCAGCCAGGCGAACAGGGAACTGGTTGATTCTGTGGAAAGATGGAGAAATCGGGATTTGTCTCAGGAGCATATAAAATATCTCTTTGTAGATGGGGTTAATTTCGACATGCGCATCGGAGACTCCATCGAGAAAACACCTGTTCTGGTCGCAATAGGAGTTACTGAATCCGGCCAACGGCTCCTGGTCGCACTGCAGGCCGGCGATAAAGAATCCGCATCCAGTTGGAGAGAGTTCTTTAAAGACTTGAAAACAAGGGGTCTGGATAGCGCAAAGGTCACCATGGGGGTCATGGACGGCCTCCCCGGTCTAGAGAAGGTCTTTGGTGAGGAGTTTCCGGGAGCAAAAGTGCAGCGCTGCCAGGTTCACGTTGCCCGCAATGTTTTGGCCAAGGTGCCACAGAAATTGAAAGAGAGCGTTGCTGACGGGATGCGCTCCATTTTCTATGCATCTTCCAGGGACAAGGCCAGAGAGTTTTTCGCTGAATTCAAGGCTAAATGGGAATCTCAGGTCCCTTCGGCGGTCAGGTGCCTGGAAAAATCTCTTGATGCCTGCCTCACTTTCTTCAATTTTCCGGAAGATGAATGGATCTCGCTCAGGACCACAAACATCATCGAAAGACTTAACAAGGAATTCAAACGAAGAATAAAGCCTATGGAGATCGTGGCCGGGGAGAGGTCCTGTTATACCCTCCTCGCCTTTATTGCTCTAAAAATGGAACTGCACTGGAGGTCAAACCCCATTGGAAAGGTGCGGAAAAACCTGCCTTTTTGGAAGATTTTGGAGCGGTAAAGAATTTACACAATTTATTTGACTCTACCGTTTATTTCGTAAGTAATGCTGGAGTAGATAGCGACACTGTCAGGAGGCATTGCGCAGGTTTTTGAAAGCCACCGACAGGGTCGGTGATAGTTTACTTGCGAATATCCAATCTCACACAATCATGAAAATGTCAAGAACTAAAAAGGGTGGATATTGGGTACAAATATACTCAATATACCAGTTATCGAGGTAGTTTTGATTATATGAGAATTCTTAGACTCACATTCGCATTTTCAACCCATTATTGAAATGGATCTTGCCAATATGAGGAGCCGTAGAACAGACTCCAGCATAACGCTAATGATACCAATATGTTGATACCGCAGTGTCACCGATAGTCGGCAGCTGTCGAAAAAGATACAAATCGGTATGATCTCCAATTTTCCAGCTTTGACAACGCTCAAAAGGCACAAATCAATGCGGGATCTGAGTTTTCATCATCCCCCATCATCATCTGGCGCCGAGCTGGATTTGTTTTCGGCTGCAATCTCAGGATGGTCCTTCCGGAGGTAACGTGGCTAAACTCTTATAAAAAGCCGCTTTCGCCACATAATCCATGCAATTAGAAACATAAACAGTATAAGCAGCAGCGGGTGGATCAAAGCATCAGTTTCCGGTTTTGCAATGGGCATGCATAAGTTTCCGAACGGGTATGGTTGGCTGTTTATGTTTTGTCTTGGGAATATGGACAGACTCAAGAGCCAGACCGTGGTATCGAAGACTTGCGATAGCACATATACGGTAATAGGATTCATTCCGAGTATAATAAATGGTTTAGCCCATCGAGACCAATCTTCGATATCGATCAACCAGTGAAAGAATGCCAGGCAAACGAGCGCCAACCCAGCCATGAATATGCTGAAAGTGCTCGTCCAGATGCTCTTGTTTATCGGTAGCCAGCGGTCCAGTATGTGGCCTGCGACCAGGAGGAAAATCCCTACCAATACCATTCCGGCAACTTTCTGTCTCTCGGGCACCGAAGACCTGAGCCATTGTCCGGTCAGCACTCCGAAAAGAGTTGTAGCGATTGCGGGAATCGTGCTAACGATTCCTTCGGGGTCCCATTGACCATCGTAATACCACCACATGTACCCGTCCAGAAGATGAGAATCGACCCAGGCTGCGAAATTTTTCCCCGGCTCGAGCACGCCGACACCGATCCCGGGCACTGGTATGAACCGCATCATCAGCCAGTAGGAGGCAAGCAGGCAGATAATCCACAGGATGCGGCCTCTCAAACCGGTGGTCAGCACAATGAGTGAAGCAAAAAAATAGCAGAGCGCGATTCTTTGCAGAACCCCAGGTATGCGGAAATTTGAAAATTCGAATAATGTAGAAAAAATATTAAGGGCGAGCCCGAGCGCAAATAGAATAATAGTTCGTCTCAGGATACGGACCATAAGCACCAAATTTGATATCCCTTTTTCTTCTTGCTTCGCAAATGAAAAGACGAGCGAAACCCCAACTATGAAAAGAAAGAATGGAAAGACGGTGTCGGCAAAAGTCCATCCGTTCCAGGCCGCATGTCTCAAAGGCGAATAGATTGCTCCTGTGTCCCCCGGGTTGTTCACGAGTATCATCAAGGCGATTGCAAGGCCGCGAAAAGCGTCCAGAGACTTCAGGCGTCCCTTGGGCGCAGCGGGCTTGGAATCGGGGCTGAGGTGCGGTTGAGGACTCAGGCATTTCTCAGTCGGCGACGAAAAACATCCCTGCAGTTCCAGTTTTTCACTTTCAAAACGCTTCTGCTTAGCCGGCGCCGTGGTAGTCAATGAAACGATCCTCACTAAAATCAAAACCGCATAGCGGTACTTTCTTAACCAGATGACGTTGCCGCCAAAGAAGGTAGTTACTTTCAAGTGCTCTGGTGTTCTGCGGGCGAAGATGAATAGGGAGAGTAAGTGAGGGATACAGAATTTCGAGCTCGACCAGCCCGACGAGGACCTAAAACCTCAAAGAAGGAAAATTCGGCAACTTCGATCAGTGCAACTGTCACGCTCTTATCCGTCTCTTCACCTTCCACACTTTCAGGCATTCCTGACAAGTAGCGAACTCTACAATATCTATTAATTTCGGATTTTGGACTGTCAGGCCACAAAGTGGGCGTCCAAACCATTTGATGTGGACTTTCCTATACCCCATTGTATGATCCCCCCATGACTCACGCTGCAGCGATTAGTCAGAATAATGCATCAACCTCTGCACTCTGCATCCCAACTGCATGCTGCGATCGGATTTTTGCCCGAAAAACTTCCGCTGCGACCCTGAAACCCGTAAAAAGCATACGATTTTCAGATCGGACATGCAAGAGATATCTCAGTGAGAACGGTTTTTGCTCCAGGACGCTTCTCCATCCCCGGAGTTTATAGCCCTCTTTCCGCTTGTCCGAGAGGGAGCAAAGTTAAAATGGCTTGCCTCTGTACGTAACAAACCGCAGAAATTTGCGTCTGATCAGTAACTTAAAGAGTTTCTGTATCTTGCCATTATGGAAAATTCCGCTCCTGCTGGAGGGCATAACGGTTATCATCTGAATCTATTAACCGGAGAGACGGTTCCCTCCAGAACGCGAGATAGGAGAGATGACTTTACTTTGCCAGAACCCCTCCGAACAAAGAATGGAAAGTCAGATTATGCGTCTGTTTTGCTCCTATCAACGGTTGGACAAGTCAGAGTTGGTTAATCCCGAAGAGGACAATTCAATCAACCGCGTGCCGTGGCAATCTACCTTGTTCGTATGATGCGAAAAAAATCTCGCCATCAGGTGAGCTTGCCCTAACACTACTACGTTAAGTTATTGACATTTTGCCTCTTGCTGTCGTATATGGGTACCGGGAGGGATACCTATGGACAGCAAGGAACTACAATCGTGTCGAAGCAGGCTCGAAGCATACCTTGCGGAGCTTCTTGAGCCTATAGGGCGTCTGGAAAGGCGCCGATGGGGTAACGCTTACGTTCGTGGACTGCTTATGGATGGCGAACGAAAGTCCATCGAGCCTATGGCTGCTCGGTTGCCTGATGGCAATGTCCAGGCGATGCAGCAGTTTGTAGGTCAAAGTCCTTGGGACCACAGCCCCGTTCGAAAAAAGCTGGCCGAACGGATGGTCGAGGCAATGGTTCCTGCGGTTGCCTGGATTGTTGATGATACCGGGTTTCCCAAACAGGGAAAGCACTCTGTAGGGGTTGCCCGTCAGTATTCGGGCACTCTGGGCAAAGTGGGAAACTGCCAGATTGCGGTATCGCTCAATCTGGCTACAGCCGAGGCCTGCATGCCGGTCGATTTTGAGCTCTACCTTCCGAAAGCTTGGGCGGAGGACCCGTTGAGGTTGAAACGAGCTGGTGTTCCGGACGGATACTGCTTTAAGGCCAAATGGCAGATCGCTTTGGATCTGATCGGCCAAGCGCTTTCCCGGGACATCCCAAAGGGTGTCGTAGTCTGTGACTGCTCTTACGGGAACGGCAACCCATTTCGGCAGGGCCTGATTGATCGAGAGCTTTTCTATGTAGCCGAAATCGAAGCCAAGACCATTGTCTTCGATGAACCGAAGAAAACAAGGGGCCGAGTAGGCGACCCGGCTCCCGGTAACCAGACGGGCAAAGCGAGTGTCCTCTCGGTTAAAGACTTTGCTCTCAAGCTCCACGCCCCGATGTGGAAGACGATTAAATGGCGCGAAGGAACTAAGCGTAGACTGCTTTCTCGTTTTGCTGCCGTCCGGGTACTTCCGGCTCACCGACCGGCTAATGTCAAAAAGCGTCCCCCCAGGCAGTGGTTGCTTATCGAATGGCCCAAAGCGGAGCCGGAACCCACGAAATACTGGCTCTCCAATCTGGCCCCCCAGGCAGGGCTTAGCCGGCTTGTCTTTTTTGCCAAGGTGAGGTGGCGGATCGAGCAAAGCTACCAGCAACTCAAAGAAGAACTGGGGCTCGATCACTATGAAGGTAGGGGCTATTTGGGATGGCATCACCATGTCACAATGACCATGCTTGCGTATGGGTTCCTCCTACTTGAAACCTTACGCAGTAAAAAAAACTTCTGGGTGGACCCTCCCGAAAGTGAGACGGGAGATGCAGCGCCTGATAGCCTGCTGGTTAGGAACATGCCCGATCTGCAATAGAAAGATAAATTATGGGCATCTATCACGTTCTCCGTAATTATTTAACGTAGTAGTGCTAAGGGAAAGTCCACATTTGCTTGCCAGATGATGAACTGCGCTGGACAGTCCGTGCCACAACGCAAATGATGTCGTTTCCGATGCCGATCTGAATTTCGATCATTCGGCTGAAAGCACATGCTGGATTAGATTATCTCTGCATATTCATATATGTAGAAGAAATTATCATTTCAGTGGCCGGAAGATGTCTCGCCTTGTGAGTCTTCGAGAAGAGAGACACATGACAGGCATTCATCATTTGGAATGGCGAGAAAGAGGGCAGGTCTAGTCTACTCGGCGCTATGCACTCACACTCCCACGAGTCACTACTTCGTTGCCTCCTCTCCGCCTTGCATTACGCTTGCATTATGTTATGAAGCCTGAAAGAAAGCCTTCCTGCGCCTCAGTGCCTCTTTGCAGCCAGGTTCAGTCCCGCTATCTTGACTGCCCCGCGATGATAGCCGGAAGGGAAAAGCTCCGCGAGTTTGTCGATATCTATCCCAAGTGCCTCACACGTTGTATAAACCGTTGGGATCTCATCTTTCTTTTCATATTCCGCGCGTATGTACCTGATTATCTGCCAGTGTTTCTCGCCGAGAGGGTCTTCCATTTGCAGTTCGCGAGCTTTGAATATCGCATACTCCTCATCCCACTCGTTCGGGTCGATAAGAAAACCCTGCACATTCACCCGGTAAACCCGTTTGTCGATGGTGATCGGTCCAATTGGGGTCTCTGGTGTTGGATAAAACGGAGTGGATATCCCTGAAGTCATAAAGGACAAGCCGGCAAGCTTGCACGCCCCACGCTGGTAGCCGGATGGGAAAAGCCTTTGCAGGTCCTTAAAGCTCAGCTTGTTGGCACTGCATGTCTTATGTACTAGTGGGCATGAACCGGTTTCCAGATAAGCCGCACGGATAAACCTAAGGATATCCCAGTGGGCAGGGGTAAGATCGTCCGCTATGCCCAACCCTGGCGCCATGGCTTCGGCAAAATCCTCATCCCATTGCCCAGGATCGACCAGGAAACCATCGTCATCAAGGAGGTAGGTCTTGTTTTTTCTCTCTATTGTTTGCATTTCAGCCTCCTGTGAACCGGAATAATGCATCAACTTCTGGGTTATGTACCCAAACTGCATGTTGGAATCGGATTTTTGTCCGAAAAACTTTCGCTGTGTCCCTAAAGCCCGTAAAACCATACGATTTCCAGATCGGACATGCAAGAGATATCTCAGTGGGACCCGTTTTTGCGATTTCAGGACGCACCTCCATCCCCGGGGTTTTATAGTCCGCTTTCCGCCTGTCAGAGTTAAGGGGTGCAGGCGAAAATGATGCTATAATACCGGGCTAGGAGCCTGGCGGAGAAATGGCATTAAGAGCCATTTTATGCTAATATGGCCCCACTATGGAAAAGACATTCAAATCCTGCGACCGAAAACAAATGTTGCTGCTCCCGCCATCGTTGCTGGACTGACTCCCCAAAGGACACCCGGTCTATTTCATATTGGATGTGGTCGAGCAGCTTGACCTCTCAAAAATATATGCCTCCTACCAGGGCGATGGCCGGGGACAGCCTCCGTATGAACCCCGGATGATGACCGCCCTTGTTCTCTACGCTTACTGCACTGGTGTCCCCGGTTCCCGCCAAATCGAGAAGAAAACTTACGAAGACGTTGCCTTCCGGGTGATTGCGGCAAACCGGCATCCCGATCATGACTGCATATGCGATTTCAGGAAGCGGCACCTCAAAGCCCTTGCCGGCCTTTTTCTGCAGGCCCTCAGATTGTGCCGGAAAGCAGGGCTTGTTAAGCTGGGCCATGTGGCTCTTGACGGAACAAAGATCAAAGCCAATGCTTCCAAGCACAAAGCTATGAGCTACGGCAGGATGAAGAGGACAAAAGAGGAGCTTGAAAAAGAGATCGAAGAGCTTCTTAAAAGTGCCGAGGCTGTAGACAAGGAAGAGGATAAAAAACACGGGAAGGGCAAGAAGGGCTGGGATTTGCCTGATGAGCTCCAAAGAAAAGAGACTCGCCTGGCAAAGATTAAAGAGGCCATGGATGCCCTTGAGGAAGAGGCCAGGCAGGAAGCTTGCGAAAAACAGGAGGCCGAAGAGAATAAAACCAGGAAAAAACAAGCGCCTGCAAGTCAGCCCTCCACAGCCGGGCCACCCGATAGGGCTCAAAGGAATTTCACCGATCCCGATTCCCGGATCATGAAGGTAACCTCCACCAATTCTTTTGAGCAGTGCTATAACGGCCAGGCCATGGTTGATGATTCTTTTCAGGTGATCGTGGCAGCAGGCCTGTCCCGGAATGCAAACGATTTGGACGAAGTTGAACCCATCCTGGATATCTTGGAAGAAAATCTTGGCGGAATTCCGCACCGAATGGCAATCACAACCGATGCCGGATACTTTAGCGAAACCAATCTGATGCTCTTTGAGGATGCCCTGCTCGACCCGTTTATGGCCATAAAAAAGATGAAGCACGGGGAAGTTCTTCCACCGGTTCGAGGACGGCCTCCAAACGACCTGACGCCCAAGGAGCGAATGATCAGAAAGCTTTCCACTAAACGCGGCCAAAAAATTTACTCCAAGAGGAAATCAACCGTTGAACCGGTCTTTGGCCAAATAAAGCAGGCCAGGGGCCTGCGGCAATTTTCGCTAAGAGGATATGAGAACGTATCTGCTGAGTGGCAGATGTGGTGCCTCTCTAACAATCTGCTTAAGCTCTACCGGCATGGTGGCCCCTAATAGGTGGGGAGACCCGTTGCCGCCATCAAGAATGAGTGCGTGACTTAACCGTTCTTGGTGATTGCCGCCGACATTGCGCACGCGAATTCCTATCGTTAGCTAATTATTATTGAGTTTAGGCCGATGGAGTAAGGAATCGTCATTTAATGCGTTCACTCGAACCCCTAATTCTATTATAAAAACTTTTTATCCCGACAGGCTCCTAGCCCAAACCCGGGAGTTTGGTCATATCGCCATTTCAATGACCTCGGCCCCCGGAATCGAAGAGAGCTCATCTTCAACAGGTTCGAGGTAATGCTCGATAGCTTCCTCGATGTTCGCCAAAGCCTCATACCTTGTTTCGCCCTCACCGATGCAGCCCGGAAGGCCGGCAACTACGGCTGTGTACCCGCCCTCATCACCAGGCTCCAGGATCACTCGGACATCCATATTGCATCACCTCTTCTGGATGTGGCATAAAATACTCAACCTCTTCAATGTCCTTTCCGATTACCGATGTGGAGCGAAGGGCCGAGGGGACTCCATTCTTTCCCGGCATGGGGCAGGTCGCCCCGAAAGCATGGTAAGATCGAGTTAAACAGACAGAAATGCTGCCGATCGATTGTTGATTCTGACCGGTGGAAGTTCAAGATAGTGCTCAGGAAGGGTTGAATTTTCATGAAGATATTCAAATGGACGGCTTCTTTTCTGATCATTATAGCCACTTCCGTATATTTAATTTACTCTGCCTATCGGGATGTGAGAGAACGAATGATAGCAGAGTTGTATGTTCAGGAAATCATGCTTGCCAAGCAGGCTGCAAAAAGTGTCGAAAATCTGATCGATAATTACCGGCTTAGTCTGGATTCACTATCCAAGAACGGACACATTGTTGATATGGATCGGACAGGCGAGGAAATGCTAAAAGACTTCTTAAGTAAGAACTCGCATGGGGTGCTCAGTATAACAAGGGTGGGTGCAAATGGAGATATAATATATACATATCCTGATACGAGGCTGATTGGATTTAATGTGTCATATCAAGATAATATTAAGTTTATATCACAGATGCATAAAACCGTCTTCAGTGATGTATTTACATACGCACAAGGATTCCAAACGACTGCACTTCACGTTCCAGTATTTAAGGATATGGATTATGACGGCTCGATTGGTATTTTACTCGATTACAACTATATAGCACAAAAATACTTCGAAGACATAAAGATTGGCAAAGGCGGCTACGCCTGGGTAATCAGCGAAAAAGGAATCGAACTTTATTCTCCAATTCGAATCCATATCGGCAAATCGGCTGATGATAACTACAGAGATGCGTTGCCACTGCTATCTATCGTGAAGAAGATGCAAAGGGGTGAAGAGGGAACAGCAGATTATTTGTTTAATAATTCGAATGTCAGTGCTCCTAAAGAGGAGTTGTATCATGCGGCTTTCTACCCTGTCCGCCTTTATAATACCTTTTGGTCGATCTGTGTCACGGCCCCCGAATCGCAGGTTCTTTCTCATATTCAGGGATTTAGGAATAGATGTATTGCCATGCTGTTCTTTGTGGCGGTGACGGGTATCGGCTTTTTTCTTTACCTTTTCAGGTTTCATCTGCTGCGCGCCCAACAGAGCGTCAGGGATAAAACTGAAGAGATGCTGAGGGAAAGCGAGGCGCGCCTTAAGAGCATTCTCGAGTCCATTCGGGCCGGGGTGATCGTAGTTGACACCCGGACCAATCGTATTATCGATGTCAATCGCGCCGCCTCAGACCTCATTGGAGCACCAAAGGAGAAGATCGTGGGACAGGCTTGTCACAAATATCTCTGTCCCTCTGAGCAGCAATGCTGTCCGGCGGTCCGCCATGGAGGGACCGTAGACGAATCCGAAGACCTGCTGGTCACCGACGGCGGCGCCCGGATGCATATTCTAAGAACGGTCGTTCCGGTTGACCTGGCCGGGAAAACCGTTCTGCTGATCAGTATCATCGAGATTACCAGGCTCAGGCAGGCCGAACAGGCGCTGAGAGACAGCGAGGAGCGATATCACCGGCTTTTCGAAATGGAGTCGAACGCAATCATTTTGGCAGATGCCGAGACGGGGCAGATCCTGGATGTCAACCGCGCTGCCTCGGAGCTCTACGGATATAGCTTCGAGCAGATGCTTCGGCTCAAGGTCGCAGACATCTCCGCTGAGCCGAAAGAGACAATTTGTGCAATTCGAGAGGAGAATACCCATGTGCGGCTGAGGTATCACAAGAAAAAGGACGGGACGCTGTTTCCGGTTGAGATTACCGGCAGAGGTTCGGACCTTGGCGGAAAACGTGTGCATCTGGCAGCTATTCGGGATATCACGGAGCGCATGCAGGCAGAAGAGGAGAGAGACAAACTGGAGGCTCAGCTTCGCCAGGCTCAGAAACTGGAGGCGATCGGGACGCTGACCGGAGGAATAGCCCATGATTTCAATAACTTACTTACCCCTATCATTGGCTACTCCGAACTTGCCCTCTATGATGCTCAACTGCAGCCTGCGCTGCGAAGCAACTTCGATCAGATACTCCAGGCGGCTTTAAGAGCAAAGGATTTGGTCAAGCAGATTCTGGCATTCGGCCGCTATACCAAGGAGCAGCCCAAGGTTCCGGCGGATATTGGCGTTATAGTCAAGGAAGCTTTGAAACTCTTGAGAGCATCGCTGCCGACTACAATCGAGATCAGTCAAAAAGTCGAACGGGGTTTCGTTTTCGCCGACGCGACTCAAATCCACCAGGTTTTGATCAACCTTTGCACAAATGCGGCTCACGCGATGGACGGCAAAGGTGTAATCGAGATAAGCCTTGCCAGAGTTTATCTGAGTGAAAGCAGTCTGGCGTCCGGGTCCATTATCGGCCTCAAGCCCGGCGCATTCCTGAGGTTAAGTGTTTCGGATACCGGGTGCGGAATGGACGCGGAGACCTTGCAGCGTATCTTCGACCCCTATTTCACTACAAAGGAGGTAGGCAAAGGAAGCGGCCTCGGGCTGGCGGTTGTGCTCGGGATAGTCAAACGGCACAGGGGGGCTGTCTCGGTCCAAAGCGCGCCGGGAAAGGGAAGCACCTTCAGCATTTATTTCCCTACGCTGGAGGGGGTGGCTGAAGCTCCGGCGGAACCCGTTCATGATCTGCCGAGGGGTATCGAGAAGATATTGATGGTAGATGATGAACAGATGCTTCTGCAATTGAATGCTCAGATCCTGGGGCATCTCGGCTATCAGGTCACTCCCGCAAGCGACGGTCTTCATGCCCTGGAGATCTTCAGGGCCCGCAGCGACCAGTTCGATTTGCTCATTACCGATTACACGATGCCTGAGATGACCGGGATAGATCTTGTCAAAGAAATCCGCTGGATTCGACCGGATATTCCAGCCATTCTCTGTTCGGGATTCACGGAAAAGTTGACCGCCAACACCGCCATGGAGCTTGGTGTCGAACTTATAATGAAACCCTTTAGCGTAAAGGATTTAGCACAGGTGGTCCGCAAGGTCCTCGATGCGAAGAGCCAATAAAGATTTCATTCCCTCGCCTGGCAAGCCTGACGCGAACGCTTGGCCGTGAAAATCAGCTAACCGGGATTTATATTTACAAAAGTATTGTCAAGTCCGGTCTCCACGGCTTAACAATTCTTTGCAAAAGGATTTGGCCATACCGATAGGAAGTTCTGCTAGAATTAAGCGATCTGAGCCTTGATTTGTGAGGTTGACAGGGGACATGCAATGAGCCGCATTTTGGTAATAGACGATGATACCGAGTTGTGTGAATTGTTAACCGATTATCTAAGACCTGAAGGATTCGAGATCACTTCGGTTTACGACGGCGAGCAGGGATTGCACCTGGCCGTCTCGGAGGCGGGCAAATACGACCTGATCGTGCTCGATATCATGCTTCCCGGTATGAGTGGTTTTGAGGTCCTGCAGCGTCTGCGTTCTCAGTTCGATACGCCGGTCCTCATGTTGACGGCTCGTGATGAAGACGTGGACCGCATCGTCGGGCTTGAAATGGGTGCGGACGACTACCTGCCGAAGCCATTCAACCCTCGCGAGCTTATTGCGCGTGCCCGGGCGATTCTGCGCCGCACCAAAGATCGACACGACAAATACGGCCCCTTTTCTACGCCGGAAATAATATCTGTTGGAGATATCGCGCTGGATACCGGGACTCGTGTTGTGCTCCGAAGCGGCGAGCGAATCGAGTTGACCTCCGTCGAATTCGGTTTTCTGGAGATGCTGCTCAGGGCAGCCGGTCACGTTGTAACGCGTGAACAACTGGCCGAGGGCGTCCTCGGCCGTACTCTTACCGCCTACGACCGCAGTGTGGACGTACATCTAAGCAGCCTTCGAAAAAAAATCGGACATAAATTCGGCGAAATCGAACGGATCAAAACAGTGCGCGGCGCCGGCTATATTTATGTAAACCCGGCTCAGCCCGACAAGAACACGATTTTGCAGCAGTGATCCGGCCGATATCGGTGGGAAATTTCAATGCGAAGCCTTTTTATAAAAATCTTCCTCTGGTTCTGGGTGGCAATGGCGCTGATTAGCTTTGCCTCTTTTTTGTCGGCTGTGGCAACAGAGTCACATCCCTTATTCGCCATGCCCTGGCTGAGATTTCTTGTGCCCCAGCGTGTCGAAGGCCATCTGAAGATGCAATCCGGCTCGTTTGCCGATCACTGGATCAGTGTTACGGGAAATTCCCTCAGACTCTCGGGCCAGACCGCAGTCGAGATATACGAACGTGAGGGGAAAACGGCCCTTCTCGATTATCTAAATGAACTCGAAAGAGCGGTTCACATCCGTTTTTTTCTGTTCAACGAGCAGGAGGAGCAGCTAACCCAATGGCCGGTTCCTGAGGCGGTCAGGCAATTATCCTTGCATCACCAACACGATGGGTTGGATTACAAGAGATCCGGCGATTCGATTTTTACCGCTCAACAGCTCACCGGTCCGACCGGCAGGGAATACACCCTGATTGCCAGACTCCCCGCCCGCCATTTCCTGAGGCATGATTACAGCCTTTTGGGAATGAACCTGATCATCATCTTTCTTACTGCGGGAGGGGTATGTTACTGGCTTGCACGTCATATTTCCAAGCCAATCAGCAAACTCGGGGCGGCGGCAAGGCATCTGGCCGAAGGAGACCTCAAAGCCCGCGTTGGCGCCGTTTTGGGCAGGCCGCGTGATGAAATTACCGAACTTGGGGAAGATTTCGACATGATGGCCGGGCGCCTGGAGTCTTTGATCACCTCGCAGAAACGTCTCCTTCGAGATATCTCTCACGAGTTCCGTTCGCCGCTTGCACGGTTGACCATTGCCCTGGAGATTGCGCGCCGTCGCGACGGTCAGGATGCAATCAACGCGCTGGATCGAATCGAACTGGAAGCCGGGAGACTTAATGCGCTCATAGGAGAATTGCTCATGCTGGCCCGTCTTGAGAGCGGTGCGGAGGAAACCGACAAGGCGCATGTCAACATGGCTGAGCTGGTGGAGGAATTGGTGACAGACGCCGACTTCGAAGCTCGAGGACGTAATTGCAAGGTTCGAGTTGTCTCGACCGGGAATTGTTTCGTATTGGGAACCAGGGAATTGCTGCGCAGCGCCATCGAAAATGTCCTTCGCAATGCGGTCCGCCACACAGTGGAAAACAGCGAGGTGATGGTCGCACTACGATGCCAAACGGATGGCAGTTCTCTACGGGCAGTGATTGAAATACGTGACGGGGGGCCCGGGGTGCCCGAAGCGTCGCTGGCCCATCTTTTTAGTCCTTTTTACCGGGTTGGGGATGCCCGCGACAGAAAACAGGGTGGAACAGGATTGGGGCTGGCTATCACGGAGCGTGCGGTCAGAATGCATGGTGGGCAGGTGAGCGCGGCAAACGCCCCCGGTGGAGGCCTCAGCGTTACGATCGATCTTCCGGCAAAAAGGGCGGCGTGACTGTCCTGAGAATCGTTTTTATCACCACGAAGACCTTGGCGTTTTTATTGGAAGAGGGGCGGCCCATTGATGCTGCCGGGGCCGGCCCCCGGTTGAGGAGAGTTGGCAGGTCTGAGCGGAGCTTCGTAACGATTCACCAAGAAGATTTCAATCAGTGCGCAAACGCCCGTTTGCGCTGAAGCGGGAGCGTGCAGGTCTGCATGTCCGGGACAAACGTTCTCGCAACGCTCCCGCAACGATCGGCTTATACGGAGGTGCGTTCAAGGGAGAGCGGCGATGGGGATGTGGGGGTTGGGGGGACAGCAGAGCTCCCCCCACGCTTCTTAACATCTTTTGGTACTCACTTGAGCGCAGCTTCGTATTAGTCCTTGTGCTTGCATTCTTTCTCGTGTCGAGATTTCCATGATTCGCGAATTTGCTCGGCTTTGACGCGCTGCTCAGGAGTCAGGAGCCCGTATATCCGCGATTTCATGCGCTCTTTCACCACAATCAGCTCAATTAGCGTATCTGCCTGTCCCTTGGCAATGGAGCGAACTTTCGCCTCATCGAATGGCCCACTGTTTCGGAGAGCGTTGAGTTGATCGCGCCCGGCCTTCAGTTGCTGGAAAAGCGGTTTTATTTTCTCACGCTCTTCGGCAATGATGGTATGGGCCTGTTTTTTCTGCGCATCAGTCAAATTGAGCTTTTTCCACAAATGGTGCATTCCGTGATGATGCTTCCAATGCTCGCAATGCCTCCAGCAATGGTCTCCAGCCGGAGTTTCATCTTTTGAACCCGTCTTGCTGACATCCGCAAAAGCCGGAGTGCTCAACCCCTGGATCCCGACCCCGATTGAGTTGAAAAAATACCATGACCCGATCATCCACACCGCAGCCACCGAAATTACGGCAAGTCCTGTCAATAGTCTTTTCATGTTATTTCTCCTCATGATTTGATGATCCATATGATTTGATGATCCATTGGCGATGAATAAATACAGAAAGTCTGCGTCAAGGTCGAGTTAATATTGGTTAATAGAGGTAAAGTTCTGTAAAGGACTATCCTGGTGTGAAACATGCCGTTGACAAATGGATTCAGTTTGTGTAGTATGCTTTTCATTCCTGAAAAAGCCAAACTCGGTGCGAGCCGGGGACGGAAAGCCAACGGGTCTCTCAAGAGACGGCCGGGTTGCCTGGAAATTGGTGACAGGGCCTTTGGATTTTTAACAAACGACCTGCTGGTTCAGGATGCAAGATGCCGGAGCCCGTTCGAATCGCCAGGATTGCCGAGGCTTATTCAACCAGCGCCAAAATTTATTCCGAACCGCGAAGCCTGCCCGATAATCCGTTCAGTGATACGGTGCAAATCTCCAGCGAGGCACAGGAGAAATCGAGACAATTTTTGTTGAAGCTGAAGGTGGAGTCTTCCTCGGAAGAACCTTCCCCGAAACCTCAGGCGGAAAATAACCCAAACATACTTCATCTGTCCGCAAACGCAACAAGGGACCAGATCCGCAAAGCCTACCTCGCCGCCATAAAGCAGTATCACCCCGATAACTTTGCCGGTCTTTCTCCGGAGTTTCGAAAACTCGCTGAAGAAAAGAGCAAGCAGATCAACCTCGCCTATCAGAAATTGACAGCCATCTAATCCCGGAACTCTTACCCCAATAATCCGATTGTAGGCGGGCCGGCAAACGCCAACCATTCCCGGAATTTGTCACCCCGGATCGATTCCCCCGTTGCTGCCCGGTGCTTGCATCCGTGAACTGGCGCCGCGCTCTATGAAAATTTACAAAGAGCGAACAATTTTTCATTTCAGTTTAGCTTCAATTTTGCCGATACAAATATTGCCTTGGCTCATTTTAGAAAGAGTTCCAGATCTGAACCCTCAGCGGGACAGTTGCCCCGGGCCGACTGCAAGTTCGCCACACCAAAGGAGAATACGGTGTCTCTAGTGCCCACAACGTCTTCAGCGTCTTCACTGGCTACTTCATCCACCATCAGCCTGGACGGCCTTGGTACCGGCATCGACTGGCAGAGCATTGTCAACGCGATGCAAACGGTTGACGAGGCGAGCCCTGTCACCTTACAGCCAACAGATACAAACCGACCAGAACAAAATCTCCGCCTGGACAACCTTGGCCTCACAACTGAGCAGTCTTCAAACAGCCTCAAACACTCTGCAAAGCGCTACGGGCCTGGACCTGTACACCGCCTCTGTGGGGTCCTCTTCGAGCACCAGCGCCTCATCGCTGCTTTCGGCCACTGCATCCTCTTCGGCCAGCAGAGGCAGTTATAATGTAGTGATCAACAACACGGCGCAAGCCGAGCAACTCGCCTCGGCCTCGTTTTCATCGGCGTCGTCCGCGCTCGATATCTCCGGGACCATCCTGATAAACGGTCAGGCCGTTCAGATCGCGTCCACGGACACGCTGCAGAATTTAGGGGCGAAAATCAATAACCTGGATACGGGCACTTCGGCTTCGGGCGTAACTGCCAGCATCTTTCAGGACTCTTCGACCAGCTATCGGTTGGTGCTGAGCAGTGATAATACGGGAGCTTCCGGGTTCTCCCTTGAGAATGGCTCGGCTTCGGATACGCTCGCAACCCTTGGATTCAACGGAACCGGGACAACTATTGCAAACCGGATAGCCGGAGGGGCCGAAAGCAATGCTTTTTCGAGTTCTTCCACCGCTGTCGAGACACTGCTCGGAAATGGAAGCAGTGACCTTTCCGGAACTGTAACCATAAACGGAAAAACTGCCGTCATCGACCTGAGCGACAGCCTGTCGGCCATACAGGCCAACCTGTCCGCCGCCGGCATTCCCGCTTCTATCGTTTCGTCGACCAATGGCTCAACGAATACCTATAACCTTGCTATTGCGGGCATGACAAGCTGGACGGACGATAACAATGTGCTGCAATCGCTTGGCCTGATCAAGGGAAACCCGGCCTGTACGGTCGGGGTTACCGGAAGTGAGGCGAATACATCGGATGGTTCGACTCCGATCACTGCCGATACAAATGTAGTGAACATCTATGGATACAACACATGGACGAACGGAGACAAGGTCACCATTTCCGGAACGGCTCACGACGGGACCGCAGTGGCGGCAACCAGTTTGACAATCACCCAGGACACGACGGTCGGGGACCTTCTTAATCAGATCCAGACCCTGTTTGGCAACGTTACCGCCTCGGTCGCCTCAGACGGGCAAATCCGGGTCATCGACAATGCAACCGGTACGAGCAATCTCTCCGTTAATCTCTCGACTTCCCTTCAAGATCCCAATTCCCAACTGAGTTTTGGCTCTTTCGGACAGGTCGGGACGATCCAGAATTCTGTGCTCCAGCAGGGTACAGACGCCTCTTTCACGGTAGACGGCATAAGTATGACCAACTCGTCCAATACAGTTACGACCGCAATCCAGGGCGTTACGCTCAATCTGCTCGGAGCGGACCCCAAGACGACCTTGACGCTCAGCGTCGGCCACGACGTCTCGGGAATCGAAAACGAGATTAACGCTATGATCAGCGCCTATAACAACGTCATGTCCTACATCAATGCACAAATGTCTTATAATACGCAAACCCAGCAGACCGGAGGTCCTCTATTCGGCAATGCCACCCTGACAATGGTAAAATCGCAACTTCAATCCTCGGTATTGGCGCAGGTAGGCACGGGGGCCTTCAAATTTCTCAGTCAAATAGGAATTACTCAGGGCGGCAACGCTCAGCTCAGTCTCGATACGACGACATTCGAGAATGCGCTCTCAAGCAATTTCAATGATGTGGTCAATCTATTGTCGGACTCAGCCGTTACCAGCAACAGCCAGTTCCAATACGTCTACAATAACGGTCAAACTCAATCGGGTACATATAACATCAACATTACTCAGCTTCCTGGAACCGATCAAAACATTGCCGGGCAGATTGACGGATACGATGCCAGCGGCCAGGGCAACGTCCTGACCCTTAATAACACCGCGAGCAACGCCAACGGCCTTGAAGTCAGCTACACCGGCACGAGTGTGCCTGCAAGCGCGACAATTACGATAAACCGCGGAATAGCGAGCCTTATTGATAGCCTCGTGCAGGGATTTACTTATCCTTCAACCGGGGCGATTAATATCGCGGAAAACGGACTGCAGAACCAGATAACCAGTCTCAATCAGCAGCTAAGCAACCAGCAGAACATTATCAACCTGCAGATTGCAAATCTCACGCAACAGTTCCAGAACATGGACACCGCTGTGGCCCAGATGAATCAGATGCAAAGTTACCTGACGGCCCAATTTGCGACCTTGCTAACATCGTACTGATCTGTAGAAAACGGCCATGGCAAACACAGTACAAGCAATGCCCAATCATCCTCATGCACAAAAAATAGTCGACCTGATAGCCGGCAGTATTTCTCTTCGCCAGGAGAAGCGTCATGAAGAAGCTCTGAGGCGCCTCGAAGAAGCGACCGGCATCGATCCCAAATTTTTTCCGGTGTTCGTGGAAAAAGGAATTATTCTTTTCGAATTAGCCCGATACGAAGAATCGATCGAATGCTTCGATCTTTTTTTGAAGTGTAGTGGTAACTCGCAAGTGCGCGAGTTGCGCGATAACTGTCTAAGGCATGCCCTGGCAGACTATGACCGGATTCTTGCAGGGAGCCGGCCAAATGTAGAAGTGCTTCTTAAGCGAGGCGATATTTTAGAGCGCCTGCACCGTTATGACGATGCTGTCTATACTTATAACGTGGCTTTGGAAATATATGTGAACGATATTGTAGGCGTTTTAAACAGGCGCGGAAATTCGTTATTATCGCTTAATAGACCTGAAGAGGCCCTCGAAAGTTATAATCGCGCCATGGAACTGGCGCCGCGCGATGCGTCCTTATTATTTAACCGGGCCAATGTCCTGCAAAAGCTTGCCCGCATGGATGAAGCCCTGGAAAGCTATGGTCAGGCATTGACATACAAGCCCGACTTAGCTGAAGCAAAGATGGAACAAAGTCATTGCAGGTTAGCCATGGGGGATTTTCAAGGGGGTTTTCGGGACTATGAATCGAGGTGGGAAACCGCCCAACTGAAATCCGTCAAATTGAGATCATCCAAACCTCTGTGGCTCGGGCAACAGAAGCTGGCCGGAAAAACCATTCTGCTCTGGGCTGAGCAGGGATTTGGGGACACGATTCAGTTTTTGCGCTATGTGCCTTTAGTGGCACAAACTGCAGGGCAGACGATTCTTCGAGTGCCGACCATGTTGCGGTCATTGGCCCGGACACTTGATTGCCCCGTATCGATTATCACCCCCGGGGACGCACTGCCCGCCCACGATTTCAATTGTCCATTGATGAGCCTGCCCCTGGCATTTGGCACTACACTGGAATCAATCCCCGCGGCTGTTCCATATTTGAGTGCAAAACCCGATCAGGTTGAAAAATGGCGAAATCAGCTTGGACCGCGCACCAGGCCGAGGATTGGTCTTGTCTGGGCGGGCCGCAGGCGCGAACCCGTCAACCGCACTCGCGACATGGGCCTGGAAGTCTTTGATTGCCTGACGCGCCTTGACCTCGAAATAATAAGTCTGCAAAAGGAAATTCCCGACCAGGACAGGGAGGTGATCGAGTCCATGCCGCAGATTACTTGCCCGGGTGAAAAACTATCGGATTTCGCCGACACGGCCGCGCTGATTGAAAACCTTGACATGGTGATCAGCGTCGATACCGTGGTTGCTCACCTCGCGGGAGCACTGGGAAAGCCTGTCTGGATTGTGCTAAGACATTCCGGCGAGTGGCGCTGGCTCCTTGGACGCAGCGATTCCCCCTGGTACCCCACCGCACGGATTTTCCGCCAAAAAACCCCGGGCGACTGGGCTGGAGTGGTTAGTGATATAATTCAACAGTTGCAGGCGTTGATTGTTCCAAAGGTCCGTGTGGATGTTTCATCGGAGTTCAGCGGTTCACCTTCTCGCCTTTCCTGAAATGAGTTCGATATCCAGTCTTATGACTGCTGTCTTGTGAAGGGAATCGAGGGCGTATGCCTTCCCTTTCTCCAAGTACTCGGCGCTGTATTTTTCAACGAGAAGCATCAGCGCCTTCAACTTTTCTTCCCGGTCCACTTCGGATGCCTTTGCGAACACAATGGCGCTTTCATATTTCATGCTGAACTGGTCCGCCAGGGGAATGGCCTCTCCGACGACACAAAAGCTCACTCTGTTATCATTGCGGATACGAGTTATTTTACGGCCTTCGGGGGCACAATGCACATAGATGCTATCGCCGGTATAAACATAGCTCAGCGGCACCCCGTAGGCATAATCATTTTCTCCATTCATGGACAGGACGCCGTAAGTTGCTTTTACCAGGATTTTCTCCGTATCCGTTCGGTTCAGTTCCCGATCTTTTCGTCTCATCACATTCAACATTTTCATTTATCCTTGCGGTGCATCTATTTCAAGGACCGGTGTTTTCCATTGATCGAGATACGTCAACACTGCCGCGATCACCATCGGGATGACGCCAAATAAAATAAAGACGGTGTCACCGGGCAGTCGAGCCCATTCAATCAACTTCACGAACCCCTGGTTCAAATAGTCGAGCCCGCGCGCATGCCAGTATCCGTTGGTCAATACATCATATAACTGTAAGATGCCACCGGGAAAAAGATTGCCTGCAATCATGAGCGCCAGGCCAGTGTTAAGGCCCCAAAATGACACGCGTATGTATTTTTCAGTGCGCGCCCATTGCGTGTCTGTCGATACCTGACGAAAGGCCAGAACCATCAGAGCCATTGCCTCCATACCGAATGCGCCCATGAGCGCGGCATGGCCATGATTGGGCGTCAGTATCGTTCCCACCTCGAAATAACTCACGATAGGCAGATTGATCAGAAATCCGAAGACGCCTGCCCCGGTGAAATTCCAGAACCCTACCGCCATAAGGAAATAGAACGTCCATTTATGAGGGATTGGAATAGGCTTGCCGGACGCGTCGCGCTCGCCCCTTGTCAGTTTGACAAAATCCCAGGCATCCAACGTGAGAAGCGTCAGGGGAACAACCTCCATTGCCGAGAATATCGCGGAGAGGGAAAGATTGACATTAGACTGGCCGGTCCAATACCAGTGATGCCCGGTGCCTATAATCCCGGCGCCCAGAAATAGAATGGCGTCCAGGTAGATGATTCGTGTCGCGGTAAGGCGGGAAACCACGCCCAGCCTGTAAAAGATGACGGCCACCAGCACTGTCACAAAAAGTTCAAAAAAGCCCTCAACCCACAGGTGGATGATCCAGAAGCGCCAGTTGTCAACAATGGAATACTCCGTAGTGCTCCCGAAAAAGAAAGCGGGCAGATAGAAAAGCGGGATTGTCAGGGCCGAAAGCATGAAAAGCCACGAAATCTCCTTGCGCTCCGGGTCGCGCAGGGCGGAGGCAATCCCTCGAAGAAGCAAAACGGTCCACAGCACCAGCCCCAAGGCAAGCATGATCTGCCAACCCCGGCCAAGGTCGAGATATTCCCAACCCTGGTGTCCGAACCAGAACCAGAGATTGCCAAGGAGCTGGTTGATGCCTAAAAATTCGCCCAGAAGACTCCCGGCTACAACCACCACCAACGCCCAGAACAGCAGGTTGATTCCAAACACCTGCCCCCTGGGCTCGGATTCTCCCAAAGTCCCGGCCAGCAGCAAACCGCCCCCAACATACGCAGTCGCGATCCAGAAAATGGCCAACTGCAGATGCCAGGTTCGTAAAATATTGCTCGGAAATACCTTGTTGAGATCGATTCCGTAGAAGCTGCCCGGGTCGGCCCGGAAGTGCGCGGTGGCCCCGCCCACCAAAACTTGCGCCAGGAAAAGGAGCGAAACTAC
The DNA here is from genome assembly GCA_963805125.1 of uncultured delta proteobacterium. Taxonomy (GTDB): domain Bacteria; phylum Desulfobacterota; class Syntrophobacteria; order Syntrophobacterales; family Syntrophobacteraceae; genus SbD1. The sequence continues at coordinate 88,180 of CAWDTD010000014.1, forward strand.
CAGGAAAAACTTGATGGTTGCCCTCTGGCTCTCACTTGCTCTACCGGGCAGCATTTGCGGATGGACATGCGGGCTTGCCCCCTTCCAACCAAGGTAATTGAATTTGCCGAAAGCAAACAACACGAGCGCCGTGCCAACGAGCAGGGTGATGAGGCTGATGGCGCTCCACAGAACGGCATCGCCGGGAGGAATGTTGCCCACCAGAGGGTCGTAAGGAAAGTTGTTCGTGTAGGTTCGAGACTCGCCCGGGCGATTGGCAGCCGAGGCCCAGGCGGCCCAGGCAAAAAATGCGGTCAACTGCTGCACTTCCGTGCGGTCGCTTATATAGTTGGGCTTCAGTCCCCCGTTGCCGGCCGGCATCGAGAAGTAATCGCCCCATCGACTTATCTGTTTCCGGTAAGATGCTGTTTCCGGTTTGGTGAAGATCAGCGTTCCGGTCCCTGGGTCATAGCGATTCTGTTTCAGCAGGAGCCGGACTTGCTCTTCAACGGTTCCCCGCTCCACTCGGGAGAGGTGGTCCATGCTGCGGCCGAAAAGCTCTTGCGCCTGGGCTTCGGCGGCATCCACGCCCAGGGTGTGAAGGTATTGAGCGGAAAAATCGGGTCCGAGGTAGGCCCCGTGTCCCCAGAGTGTGCCGTTTTCCATCAGCCCGTACTTGAGAAACACTTCTTGACCTGCCAGGATGTCTTTTCCGGTCAGCAGTGTTTCCCCGGAGGTTGTGAGAATTCTGTCGGGAATCGGCGGCGCGTCACGATAAGCAAGGACTGCTACCAGGATCAGGACCGTGAATCCGATCGCCATGGTCAACAGGACCGCTCGCTTCCACCACGGCGATAATTGTTCCACGATGTTTTCTTCGCGTGTCATCTCCTCCCCCTTTTTGAATGCCGCTTCCATTTTTTCCCATCACGGGGCGTTGCGCTTTCTGTAAACGGTGCGCCAAAAGACATTTTCTTCAGTTTTGGTATGCTGGTTCTTCGCGTTTTTTTTGATCATTTCCGGTTTGTGCGAGTTGCCGGGGGAGGTTTTTGAACAGCTCGTGGTGCTGCAAAGGGGTTGCAAAACCTGCTCGGGCATTGACGGATCATATCATGGGCTGATAGGAAGCTGCGCCCAAGTGAGTACCAAAGGATGTTAAAAAGCGTGGGGAGCAGTGCCCCACACAACCCCTTCGCCGCTGCGCGGGGCGGCGGGGCCGCCGGCCAAGTTGCCCGCAGCCTTCGGCGGCGGGCTCCAGAGGCGCCGCGCAACGCGTGGGCCGGTCGCCGCAGCGCCGGGCCCTCGGCCTCGCGCGCTTGCGCGCCTGGCGGAGCCTGGAGATTGAGGGGAAACATTCCCCCGCTCTTTTCCATTACTTCAATCTTGAACGCAACTTGGTATGAGATGCCCAAATCGGGTCCCGTCGCAGGCCCCGGACGGTTCGTAGACGCGCTCTATATTAATCACCTCTTCCCCCTTCGTCATTCCACACTCAGAAAAAAACCGGTTTCCGTGAGTCATTGCAGGGCAATTCCCGGCAGGCGGCGTCGGGGGCAATCTCCTGCCGCCGCAAAGTTCCAGGTGCATTATTCCCTTGACATTGCGGGCTGCACTGGGTCAGAATCAATGGCAACAGGCTGTGGGTGTCCCGGAAGGGGCATCGGGGAAAACGGTGCGAAGCCGTTGCGGACCCGCCGCTGTGATCGGGGACGAAAGCCGCCGGTATGCCACTGTCCGATGGGGTGGGAAGGCTAGGCGAGTAGGATGATCCGAGAGCCAGAAGACCTGCCCATAGCTTCATGGCCGCACGTGCTCCCGTGGATTGGAGCACGAGGTGGATAAGCCGAGGATGAAAACGGTTTCCCGGACCTGAGCATCATGGTCCGGTTTTTTTTTGCGCAACCCGATGAGCCTCTTGTGAAATTGAGGCAACCGTTTCGTGTGTTCATATGTGTCGATTCTAAACGCCGATCGAGATTGGGAGAGTGGCATGGTCAATGGCGAGAGTACTGAAGCGGCAAAGAAAGCAGCCGTCCCCGGCGAGGCTGTAATACTTTTGGGCCATGGAAGCCGGGTGCCGGAAGCCGGAAAGGATATGGAGAAGGTCGCCGCCCGCCTTCGAGACAAATACGGTTATCCGGTTGTCGAAGTGTGTTTCATGTCAAGGCTCGGACCCCACTTTCCGGAGGTCTTCGAAAAATGCGCCAACCTTGGAGCGACCAGGGTGGTGGTGATTCCCTATTTTTTGCATTCAGGGCTGCATCTGGTCCTGGACGTTCCTGAAATGCTTCAGGAGCAGGCGAAAAGATTTCCCGCTGTGACCCTGCAAATGGGTCGCGGGTTTGGATTCGATGAGATGCTGGTCGACCTGGTGCAAACAAGGATCGAGGAGACGAGGAGTTTCAGGGACGTAAGGCAAATGGAGCTGCCCCCAAAGGAAATGTACCCTGTGCCGACCGGGCAGTGCGAGTTCGTTGCGGTGCCTCCCAATGACGATGGGGAGCGTTGTTTGGCCTGTCACGGGACGGGAAGGGCAGTGCGAGGTCGTTCTCATGCTTCCGGATGAGGCTGCAAAGTATCGCGCGCAGGCAAACCGGATTTATCGACCCCGGGTTCAAGACAGCCAACCTGCATTTTGCGCGGGTCGCCATGAAAACTAAGCACCGTTTCATCACGGCAATTCTTGTGTTCTTATCATTGTTCCTGCTGCCGGATGTTCCAGCGTTCGCGATGCACATCTCCGAGGGAATTCTGCCCGCCCGGTGGGCGATACTGTGGTTTGCGGTGTCTGCGCCGTTCCTTCTTCTAGGGCTGCGTCAATTGCACTTGCGCGGACAGCGGGATTTGCACCTCAAGCCTATGGTCGGATTGGTAGGGGCGGCCGTGTTCATAATATCCTGTATGCCGATTCCCGTACCCACGGCAGGTTCCTGTTCGCATCCCTGCGGGACCGGCATTGCCGCCATTTTCATCGGCCCGCTGCTCACGGTTGTCGTGACCAGCGTTGCCTTGGTGTTGCAAGCCCTGTTCCTGGCCCACGGCGGGCTTACCACTCTCGGCGCCAATATTGCCTCAATGGGGGTCGCGGGCGCTTTCGCAGGTTACGTCTCATTTGTTTTAGTCAGGAGGTTGTCCGGGAGATGGTGGATTGCCGCCTTCCTTGCCGGCCTTCTATCGGATTGGGCCACCTACTCGGTCACCTCCATTCAACTCGCTACCGCTCTTCACGGCAACGCTCCACTTGGTAAGTTTTTTCTGACGGTGCTTCTCGCGTTCGTGCCCACTCAGGTCCCGCTGGGAATTGTCGAGGGGTTCCTCTGTGTGGGCGCCTACAGGTTCATACTGACGCGCAGGCCCGAATTGCTCAAAACCTTCGCCCTTTAGGTGCATTCATGAAAATCGCGCTTGCAGGCGGCCTTATCATTTTTCTGGTTTTAGGGATGTATATCGGACTGCGCATCTCCGACAGCAAATGGGCCGGGGTTGATGAGTCGGTGATAGGCAAGTTCGCCACAGAGGCAAACCGTCCTCCGCAGGAGCCCCTTATCAACATCGAACATGGGGACCTGCCTCTCCTGCTGTTCCTGTTGGCGGGAGCAGCAGGCGGTTTTACAGCCGGTTATTATTTCAGGGATTTATTTCCCCCAAAGGACAAAGGCTGACGCCTTGCAACCGGTATTTGAGCTTTTCTCGGATATACTTGCCTATCGGGACAACACGCTGACCCGTGTAGATCCACGCGTAAAGCTCGTGCTTGCCATTCTGGCGATCGTCTGTGTCATATTGTCCGCCGGCTTTGCGTTTCCTCTCGCAGTTTTTACGGTCAGCCTGGCCGCAATGCTGGCGATCCGGGTTCCTGCCAGGCTAATGTTGGTAAGACTTGCGGGGCCTTTGGGAATTGTTCTGGTGGTGACCCTTTTGCAGTCGCTGCTCATTGGTTCCACCCTTCTTTTCAGCATATCCCTGTTTGGATGGAAAATAGACGTGATGCGAGAGGGCGCCGTGCACGGCGCTTTGCTCGGCACTCGCGTTCTTGGAGCAGTAAGCGTACTGCTGCTTTTGAGCTCTACCGCCAAGGCGCATCAGATCTTTCATGCCCTGCGCTGGTTCGGCGTCCCGAAGTGTTGGGTGGAGGTGGCCATGCTCATGTACCGCTATGTTTTCCTGCTCCTGGATGAAGCCGCGGACATCATGGACGCCCAAAGAGTGCGGCTCGGATATTCCAGCCTCAGGCGCTGTTTATCCTCTACGGGCGTATTGGCGGGAACGGTGATAAAAGTCGCCATGGACCAGGGGATTCGCACCTGTGAGGCCATGGAGCTTCGCGGGTACAAAGGCTATATGCCTTTCGGCGCTCTGCCGCGCATTTGCTCGAAAGATCTCTGGATTTTGTGCCTGATCTCGGCAGCCACAGTGATTGCATACATCGGGTCTGGAGTGGGGTGGTCTATGACAGAAGTTCCTATGGCCGTCGAGGCTTCGGGTGTGTGCTTTACCTATCAGGAAGGTACGCAGGCGCTTACGGACGTGGACTTTCGGGTCAGAGCGGGCGAGTTTGTGGCAATGCTTGCCTCCAACGGCTCGGGAAAGACTACTCTCATAAAGGTGCTCGTGGGCCTCCTAAAGCCGCAGAAAGGACAGGTTCGCATTGCCGGACACAACATCTGCGCCACTCCGCCAAGAGAGCTTTATCAGCGCATCGGCCTGGTTTTTCAAAATCCGAACGACCAGCTTTTTGCAGCCACGGTTGAGGAAGATGTGGCCTTCGGCCCGAGGAACCTGGACCTGCCCGGGCCGGAGGTCGAGCGGCGTGTTTCCGAGGCGCTTGAATCGGTCGCGGCATCGGGTTTGCGGCACAGGGCCATCCATCATTTGAGCTTTGGAGAGCAAAAGCGTGTCTGCATGGCGGGCGTGCTCGCCATGAATCCCGCAATCCTGATCCTCGATGAACCTACCTCCGGACTGGACCCTGCCGGGGAAGAAACGATGATGCGGCTCCTCAACAGGCTCAATCGCCGGCAGGGGATTACAGTGATACTTGCCACCCACCTTGTAGACATGCTGCCTCTTTTTGCAGATCGAATCTATGTGCTCAACAGGGGACGTGTGCTGAGCCAGGGGCCGGCGGAAGAGGTATTTGCCGATTATGATATGCTTGATAAAGCGGGGCTGCGTTTGCCTTATATCTCCACCCTGCTCCATGAAATGAAACGCTATGACGGAGTGCCGATCAACGGGTTGCCGCTTACCGTCGGCGAGGCGCGAAAGCGCCTCGTGGAACTGATACCCGAAGAGCTTATCGTCAAGCGTATCGAGCGCATGTAGAAGATGATTTCGTTGCCGACCGTGAATAAATCGCCATGAAATTCGGAATCCTCTATGGAATAGGAGTTGGCCCCGGCGACCCCGAGTTGATGACCGTCAAGGGGGCACGGGTCCTCGAAGGGTGCCGGCATGTTTTCGTGCCAAAGGCACGGAGCGAAAACGGCAGCATCGCTCTTGCCATCGCAGGCCGCTACCTGAGAGCCGACTGTCGGATCTGTGAACTGGTCTTCCCTATGAGCGCCGACAGGGGGGAGCTGTCGCGGCACTGGATGGAAGCGGCCCGCAGTGTTGCGGACGTAGTCGGCATGGGCGAAGATGCGTGCTTCCTGACCCTGGGTGATCCTCTGCTGTATTCCACCTACATATATCTGGTCAGGTCTTTGCGCAGACAACTTCCCGGACTCGATGTGGTCACCATTCCGGGAATCACCGCTTTCAGCGCCGCTGCCGCTCTGGCTGAATTTCCCATAGGTGAAGGCAGGCAGCGAGTGGTCATTATCCCTGCTTCCGATGACTTCGATGTGATCGGGGAGGCGCTTGCCGGTGGCGGGACGGTGATCCTGATGAAAGTGGGCGGGCGGCTCGCCGGGGTCCTGGATTTGGTCGAGCGGGCAGGCTTTCTGGACCGCGCGGTATATGTGGCGCGAGCCGGGCTCGATGGCCAGCAGGTCGAGGTCAACCTGCGCAAATTGCGCAGGCAAAAGCACGAGGCTGATTACCTGTCTATCCTGCTCGTACACACGGGGGGTTGAAACCCGATCTTTTAATGCAAATTGTGGAATTTTTATTGAGAAATTGGCATGGTTGAATTATCATGGAACAGGGGACTTGTTTGTAAGAGTTCTCTCCGGTATGAGCCGGTAAATTGGCCTTAAACTCTTCGATGCAGGTGATCCGATATGGCAAAGCGATTCAGTGTCATTATAGAGCGAGACCGGCAGGGGTATTATGTCGCTTCTGTCCCCGCTCTAAGGGGCTGCCATTCCCAGGCTAAGGGCTTGTCCGTAAATAAGCCTCTTAGGGATCGCGCCGGATTTTGAGACTGATTTGGTCGCGAGGATTGAGCAAAACCGCAGGCGTAGCTGGGCTACGTCGAGGATTTTGCGATTGAGGAGCGGCCGAAGCAGGCCAAAAGCCGGATGCGAGCGCAAAGGTTTTATTTACGGACAAGCCCTAAGTCTCTGGATGAGCTTATTTCGCGCATTAAGGAAGCAATCGAACTTTGCCTGGAAGTGGAAGGTAAGGAAATGGAGCCGCTTGACTTTGTTGGTGTCCAGCAAGTGAGCGTCGCTGTATGACCAAGCTACCGGCCCTTACCGGCAAGGAATTAATAGCGGCTTTGGTAAAAGAGCGATTTGAAGTTATCCGAATAAAAGGAAGTCATCACTATTTGCGGCATACCGCGATGGTCGGACTACGGTGGTTCCGGTTCATGCGGGTGAAACCATCGGCCCGGGACTTATGACGAAAATTTTGAGGGACTGCGAATTCACCCGCGATGATCTAAAAAATCTCATCTAAGGGCAAGGGACAGTAGCCAATTTCTGACAGCGCTCAACCTGGATGTCGAAATTCTGATCCGCTACCGCAGCGAAAACACGGCAACGGGACACATTTCGGTTTTTGAGGTGCGGTAGGCTGCCCTTTGATGGTGCAACAATGCCCTTGCTGAAATTTTCGACCTACTCGCCCCCGCCTTTTTTTGCCAATGGGCATCTTCAAACCATTTTCTCGAACGTCCGTCGAGTCCCGAATGTCAATTACCAGCGGGAGCGGCTCATCACTTCCGATAATGACTTTCTGGATATCGATTCTTGTATCATTGGATCCGATCGCACGGCGATCGTCACCTGCGGGCTGGAGGGAAATTCCCGTCGTGCGTACGTTTTGGGCATGGTGCGGGCACTGCTCCGTAATGGCTGGAACGCTGCGGTCTGGAACTTTCGGGGGTGCAGCGGAGAACCCAATAAGACACTCCGGTCTTACCACTGCGGCGATACGGAAGATCTGCACACTGTCCTCCGGTTTGTTCTTAAGGAAACAAATAGCCGCAAAATTGCTCTGATAGGATTTAGCGCGGGCGCAAGTATGCTCATGAAGTTTCTCGGTGAGCAAGGTATCGGGATCGCCCCGTATGTTTCAGCAGCCGTCGGGATCTCCGTGCCCTGTGATTTGGCAGGGGCTGTAGAGAAAATGGGAATGCGTTCAAATCGCCTTTACACCATGCGTTTCCTTTTAATGCTTCGCAGAAAACTGCGTATTAAGAGGCAGTTGTTTCCTGGTTCACTTCCAAACCATATTAACAGGATTAAGAGTTTTATCGATTTCGATTCTGCTTATACCGCGCCGGCGCATGGGTTTAAAGATGCTTATGATTACTATTATAAGAGCAGTTGCCTTCCCTGGCTGGTAAACATAGAAATACCGTCATTATTGTTGAATGCACTTGACGATCCGTTATTGTCTCGTTCCTGCTTTCCTTTTTCCGAAGCCGAATCAGCTCCACGTTTGTACCTGGAAACACCACGCAATGGTGGACACGTTGGCTTCGTTTCCTTCAATGACCGCAATGAGTATTGGTCGGAAACACGCACGTTGGAGTTTATCAACGAGCACGCCCTATAACCGTGGCCAGGCTTCTGAGAGGGAAAAGGAGCATCACGGCAGACACGGTCCTGCGCCCCGCCAAGTTCTTTGGGACTACCGCGAAGCTTTGGCTCAACCTTCAGGTATCCTATTCTCTTGACACCGAACAGGATCGGTTGGCTGGGAAAAATCGAAGAGGAAGTGAAGCCCATGAGTGATGTTGCATAGCTGGAGAACCGAAAAGGAATTTTGGCGGAGCCGGCGGAAGTTGAACCCGCAATAGCATAAGCCAGGTGCGGAGTTTAAAGGCTCTGGAACTGAATCGGAACTGTGCAAGCCTGGGCGGTAGAGGATTTGAACCTCCAACGTCACCCGCAAACATAGACTGGATAAGGGGCGTTTTGAACCTGCACCAAAGTTGCACCAAAGCGGATATTCGGGGCGGCAATCGAACCCGCAGTGATATAGACGGGGCAAGGGTTTACAGGCGACTGCACGACTTGTGCAACACCGAAGTCGGGAGTTTAACGCGCTGCCTTCCTCTCGCCTGAATCAGTGACACGAATCATTTGGCATTTTGTCCAGTTTGCAGGGTTCCTGGTAGGGCGCAAACCCGCGCCAATCCTAAAGGGTCTTCGCGGAACATGGACAGAATATGCTCTTTTTGTCCAGTTATGGATCGGCTCACCGTAGTTCAAAAAGCAACGATATTCTCAATTCTCTCAGTCTAACAGTTTCTCTCTCTCCGACACAGTAGCCTTTATTTTTTCTATTATACGTTGAGCCATTGCATCATTTATGGTTTTCAACTTGCGACTCTCGTTGATAATATATGTCAACATAATAACAGCGATAACTATAATTGGTATTATTTGCAGCCACGATTTTTCTAGCCATCCGGCTAGTATCATGCAGATTATTATACTTATATAGAAAGCGTAAGTTGTTACTACTCCTTTTAAATAGATGCGTTCTAGAGTTTGTACAAGTATGTAGTCGGTAGTACTTGAAAACAATGGGAAGAACGATATGGATAATTTGGTGCTACGAGACCTAACTCTGTATGATTCTATCGGTATTATTGGGAGACAAATCTCAAACCATTTAGTAGTGATATATGTCCCATCTGGTAGTGGATCGTAACAGCCAATATATCGAGTGCCGATGCCATTGAACGTGTAAGGCATAAGATATTACCTCCATTGCTTTTCTATATTAGCCAAAGTTTCTGGCGATGAAAATCGTGTGAGAGGAAATGAGATCGTATTTCCACCAACCCACACAAAACTATCATCTTCTTGGTTTACTTTTAATCCCCACCATGGTTCCTTAAACCATCTATTTCTTTCAAGTTCCAGTCTAAGTGAGTAATCTCTTAATTGAATATAATGAATGGCATAGAGAACCTTGGTAGTCGGAATAAGTTCAAAATCAAATCCATCTATACGTTTCATACCTCTAATTCTAGGCTTTGATTTATCTAAATGGTTCTTGAACCAATCTATATTAACACGAACACGTGAAGTACCGCTCCTTATACTTCTTACATTTGCTATCATACAGTTATAGCCATATAACTTAGCGGATCGCTCGTATGTATATTCTATATCAAGTGGCATCCCATAATATTTAAGTAGCTGTATAATATGTTCCCATGCATCGGAAATCGAAAGTGTCATTTGACCCTCCGTCATTTTGGGTGTCTAGGATGGTTTTCGGAATATGGACAGAATACAACACTGTACATAATAAAGGCCAGTTTTTCTTGTGACGATAGGGCCTTAGTGAGAGTCTGCTTCCAACTACTGAGTTCGTCATATCTATCTGATTTTCCATCTCTGCAGACTCTTTTATCTTTCCTCAGCAATCAGTATATCTGATCCGAATCTTTCTGTGCTAGAGTTATTTTTGCCCGCCCGGAGGATAGGGCAACGCTGGGGAGCGACCCGAGCGCCGAGGCGGGGGAACGACGGAGGGCAGGAGTGGAGAAGGTGGAAACCGAAAATAGGTAGCGGTCAGCTGTCAACCCTGCCCGCCGTGTTCAGCCAGTCTCTAGATTCTGAGCTGAGTGCCCTTCATTCAATGCTTTTGATGCGGAGCGTTCAAGGGTAATGCCAGAGCGGTAAATCGTCTGAGTGCGTGGTTTGTGGTTATCGCGTCTGGCATGGCCTTGATAGCGGCGCGTACCTTATTGCTTTTCAAAGGACCTCCGGGTGGTGTGTCCCTTCAGTCCCTGAGTTCCTCGCCTCGTACCCTTCACAGTGATTCGAGGGTATGAGGCGGGGAACTCTGAAGCGAAACCTGAACCAGGGCCACGTCGATCGGAAAGCGGCCGTTTCTGATCAGCTTCGGAAGCTCGGCGAGAGAAACAGGTATGTAGTCGGCGATCCCATGTTGGATCGCATCCCGTATTCGCGTACTTACAAAAAAGCACTTGTGCTTATACTTCGATGTGGGTTTGCCGTCCATGACCGGGAGGGCCCCGTCGGTAAGGAAAGAAAAAATTGTTACATCCTTAGGCGGATTTCGAAGGGATTCGAGTTCACCGAGGAGCAAGTGCGGAGTTGCGCACGCCGTCCCCACAAAAACATGGCTTCCGGGCTGAATAGAAGCCATCGCTTGAGCGGCGGAGCATACTTTGCTTGCATAGACGCCAAAGTCCAACGACATAGCGCTCCTGCTCGTAAGATAGACTTATTGACAATGCAAAAGTAATTTTTTTCCGTTTATTCCAGAGCCTCTTGCAAAACGTTACGATGGGACTGGAATGCCAGGCGCAAGCGAGCGAGGAAGCGAGGCGTACATTTGAGTACGTTGAGCTTTCGAGCGAGCGGCAACACCGCAGGCCGGCCCCGCAGTAGTTTTGCAAGAGGCTCTCTATAAAATGAATACAGCTTCCGCCTCTGTTTAGCGCCTCGGCGCAGCCATGCGAGAATGCCTGCGCAGCGTGAGGTACGGTTGAATGTCCTGCGACCGGGTCGGCACTTCAAAAAAGTGAAGAGGGCTGCGAAGAACAAGCCGCTCCGGGCGCATCGTGGCACTTCATAAATCGAGGTTCCACTCGCGAAGAGGCACCCCGATTCCCGCTTCGCGTCCGGCACGCAGTATCTATCACTCGCGTCGGGCCGTGGGCGGGGCGCCTCTATACACTTGAATAATGCATCAACTTGATTCTCTGCGAATGCCGAACCGAATTTTGAGGCGGATTCCGCCCGAAAAAACTTCTGGAACAACCCCAAAGCCCACAAAACCTTACGATTTCCCAATCCAACATGCGAGTGATATGTTAATGAGACTGCTTTTTGCAATTTCAGGACACATATGGAGCAGTCAAGAATTATTGTATCATACCTATGACTCCTGTAGAAATACGCTCATCTCAAATCTTGATCTGCGTTTTGCTCTCCGTCGTTAGCTCTCTCCGTCGTTAGCTTTCTCTTGACAAGATGCGGAGATTCTTTTATACGGCACTCAAGGAAGCAGGTTTGGCATCCGAGTGTTGGCCCTTGGGCCATAAAAGGGAAACCGGCGAAATTCCGGTACGGACCCGCCGCTGTGATCGGGGACGAAGGCCGCACGAAGCCACTGTCCACTTAAACCAATTGGACGGGAAGGCGCGGCTTGTAGGACGATCCGAGAGTCAGAAGACCTAACATTCGGTATGCACCCGGGGAGATGGTAAATCCTCTGGCGCGGGGTATTGTGCGCTTGGGGGTTTTTTTTTGTCCGCGGCGCGAAACAAAGCTGGAGGCGAATTAAGGAATTGCGAATTATTTGGGGTTATCATGCGCGTCCTATTGCTTGAACATCCCCGAGAGGCTTCCGAAGCCCACTTCAACGACATTGCCAATACGCCCCTGTGGTCATGCCTCATGACGGGTTATGCCGGGGCCGGTCTGCTCCGGGCGGGTTTCGAGGCCGACATTGTCGATGCCGCGCGCTGGACGTCTGCGCAAACTCTCGAGTACCTGGTGGACAATCCCTCCCCGGATTTGCTGGCCGTTCACGCAGTCTATTGCTGGGAGAAAACCGGGGCCCTTTTTCGGATGCTCTCGGATCTGCGCAGCCACCGGTTCGATGCGCCGATTTGTCTCTATGGTTTTTTTCCGGGGCTTGTATGGAAAGAAATCCTGGATTACTCTCCGGCAGTTGACTATGTGGTCGTCGGGGAACCGGAAGAAACCATGGTGGACCTGGCCCGATGCATTGAAGCCGGAATCGAGGCCCGGGTGGAAGGCCTTGCCCGAAGATGCCATGGGAAAGCCTCGTTGCCCCTGAGGCGGCCTCCGATCGAATCGCCCGACAGGCTTCCGTTTCCCTTGAGACCCTCCCTGGAATCGGAGCGAACCGTAAGTGTCCTGGCGAGCCGAGGATGCTACAATCATTGCTCTTTTTGTCTCGTCCCCGCCCTTGACCAGGGGAAGACCGTGTGGCGGGGACGCTCGCCGGAAAACATTGCCGCTGAGATCTCGGGACTCGTTTCCCTGGGGGAAAAAGACTTCTACTTCGTAGATCCCAATTTCGTCGGCCCCGGCAAGGCGGGAAAACAAGCCGCAGTGAAGCTCGCACGCCGGTTGGCGGATTTCGGGATCACCTTCGGTATCGAGACCAGGGCAAACGACATCACGTCCGGCCTTATGCGCGAACTGGTGGAGGCCGGACTTACCAGGCTGCTTTTGGGCATTGAAAGCGGAAGGCCCGACGTTTTGAAAAGGCTTGGCAAGCACACGAGCGTCGCAGGCAACGAACAGGCCATTGCAACTGTGCGTGAGGCGGGCCTGGAGCCCGAGATCGGCTTTATCATGTTCGATGCCGCCAGCACACTCGATGACATTGTCCGGAACCTGAAGTTTCTTCGGCGCAACAGGCTTCTCGACCGCCTCGGCAGGACCGCAAACCTTCTCTACCACGATCATGTGGCGTTTAAGGGGACCCCCGGCTACAGGACCGCTCTTCAACGGAAAATGCTCCTGCCGCGAGGATTGTTCGGGTTCGAAGGGCTGCTGCTCTATGAAGATTTCAGGGTGGGATGGCTGGCCGGACTTATGAAGAAAATCTGCCATTTCCTGCTGAGGGAAATGGAAAATCCTTCCTCACCTGTTCATTGGGTGGATGAGTCTGTACGCAATGAGCCTTATCGGGCGGTAAACGATCGGCTTGTGGATATCTTCGAAAGGCTGCTCGGTTTGGCGAAAAAGCTCGATGGTCCGCCGGATGCAAATTCGACGGAGAGATTGCTTTTCGGCCTGATGGATGAACTTCGGATTACGTTCGCGGGATCTCCCAAACAGTTGTCGGTGGTCGGTCGTCGGTGGCCGGAAAAAACTCTGAAACGGTCGTCAGTGGTCAGCCGTCAGAGGCCGGAAGAAATTCCGGCCACCGGCCACCGGCCACTGACCACGCTAAAAGGAAGTTTTCCCTTTCGTCTTGCCACGACCTCCTATATCCTGCCCGCGGAAATTCTTCCCAACATCCGGTACCTGGGGCAATACTTCGATGAGATTGAACTTGTGCTTTTCGAAAGCGGACATGAAAGCAATCTGCCCGCTCGGGGCGATATCCGCGAGATGGCCCGTCTGGCTTCGGACCTGGACATCACCTATAACGTGCACCTGCCTGCAGACCTGTTTTTTGGCGACCCCGATCGTGCTTTGCGCCTGAAATTTTGCGAGACTGCTTTGTCCTTTTACGACAGAACTCTTCCCCTTGCTCCCACTTGCTACATTCTGCACCTGGACAGCAGGAAGGCCGATCAAACCGTGGAACCGGATGGATCGGCATGGGGTAACCGTGTGCGCGAGTCGCTCCGGACCTTGCAAATGAAAGGGGTCGATCTGCGGCGGGTGGCTGTCGAGAACCTCGAATACCCTTTGCAGCGCATTTCGCCATTTGTGGAAGCCTTCGATATGTCCTTTTGTCTCGACATAGGCCACCTGCTCCGTTACGGGCATGATGTGGCGGAGCAGACGGCGTCGTTTCTGAAAATGAGCAAAGCGGTGCATCTTCATGGAGTTGATAACGGAAAAGACCACACGGGTCTCGATCGGATTGCGCGCGCAGAATGGGGAATCATCTGCAAGGCCCTTGAAGAATACGACGGGGGACTGTCCCTTGAAGTCTTTTCGCTCGATGACCTTACCGTTTCCCTCGACAAGATGCGGGAAATGCTAAGAAAGGAACAACGGCAATGAATCTTGAGCAGATCGTAAAACAGGTTCAACCTGTGGGCAACGAATGGGTGGAGAAAGCACGCGAGCATACGGCGCATCTTGTGATGCCGCCTCGCGCCCTGGGGCGGTTGCACGATATTGCGGAACGCATTTGCGGCATTTGCGAAACCCTGGAGCCCGACGTCACCGCCAAGGCCTTTTTGGTTATGGCTGGAGATCACGGGGTTGTCTCCGATGGCGTGAGCGCGTTTCCACAGGAAGTGACCGGCGAAATGGTGAAGACTTTTTTGAGGGGCGGCGCCTGTATCAACGTTTTGGCGCGCCAGGTGGGCGCCGAAGTGTTGGTGGTGGACATGGGAATCATCCCTGACGTTGCCCCGGGTCCCTCCAAAGGCCGAAATCGGTTCCATATATGCAAGGTGGACCGGGGTACCGGCAACATAGCCAGGGGGCCCGCCATGAGCCGCCATCAGGCCGAACAGTCGATCCTGCAGGGCTTCTCTTTAGCGTCGGAACTATTTTCCGCCGGCGCCCGGCTCCTTGGGACCGGCGATATGGGAATCGGCAACACAACGCCCTCGGCCGCCCTTGGCGTGGCCCTGACGGGAGCGCCCGTGAATCAGATGGTGGGTCGCGGCACAGGGATCGATGATGACGCCCTGGAAAAGAAGCGCGAGATCGTCCGGCAGGCTATTGAGATAAACCGCCCGAATCCCGCAGACGGGCTGGACGCGCTGGCGAAAGTGGGAGGGTTCGAAATCGGGGGCATTGCAGGGTGCGTCCTGGCAGGCGCCTGCCACAGACGTCCGGTCGTCATTGACGGGTTCATCTCGACGGCCGGGGCCCTGGTGGCCCACTCCCTGTGTCCCGCCGTCGTCGATTACGTTTTTGCCGGGCATTGCTCGCAGGAACTTGGACATCGCAGAATGCTCGAACACCTTGGACTCGAGCCGATACTCGACTTGCGGATGCGTCTCGGGGAAGGTACCGGAGCGGCCCTGGCAATGGGCGTAATCGAGGGTGCAGTGCGGGTTTTTAAGGAAGTGCTCACTTTTGAGGACGCCGGGGTTTCTCACTAACTCACCGAGATCGTTATGTGGCGCCAATTTACCATCGCTCTGTCGTTTTTGACTATCTTCCGGTTGCCTGTTTCAGGGGAGATATCCCCCCGCGATTCGGGTATATGCTATGCGTGCTTCCCTATAGTGGGTCTTCTTATCGGCCTGATGACTTCTCTAATGGCACTGCTGCTTCACACCCTCATGCCTCCGCTTCTCCTTGCTGCATGGGCCTGTGCTTTCATGACGTTCGTTACGCGCGGGTTTCACCTGGACGGACTGGCGGATTTGGCCGATGGGTTCGGTGGAGGATACACCCCCGCAACACGGCTTGAAATTATGAAAGACAGCGCTACGGGCGCATTCGGCGCCCTTGCCCTGATTTTGGCCATCCTGCTGAAAACGAGCGCCATTTACAGCATCATTATGGCAAAAAGCTGGCTTGCTTTGGCGATCGTTCCTGTCCTGAGCCGTTTCGCAATCGTAGTCAGCGCCTATAAGAGCTCCTGTGCCCGGACCGAAGGTCTTGCCAAGTCGAGTATCGAATATATGACTTTCGGCACGGTCCTGGCCGCTTCCTCGTTTGCTGTCGTTTTCACCTTGCTCCTTGGGCCAAAGTTCGCCCCGGCTTTCCTGGGAACAGCCATAATCAGCGCGTTCCTGGTCCGGTCCCTTGCACACCGGTTTCTGGGCGGCGTCACTGGAGATGTTCTGGGCGCGGTCAATGAACTTACAGAAGTTCTACTCCTGACTCTGTCGGCATGCATGCTGCGTTAAGGGATCGGTTGGGAGGCCGCAACCGGATCGGCATCTATTGACCCGCTACGGGCGGTATGTTAAATGGCCTCGTGGATTCATTGGCCGATTGTGGGCATAAGCGCTGAGTTAACGAAACCAGGTTTCCCGTTCGTCATTCCGGCGGGGTGGGCGAAAGCCCGAATCCAGGGGAGCGCCTCGCGCTGTCTTTTAAGTTTGCGGATCGGGCGCATCAATTGCAGGAAGGTCCAGTGCACGAACTCTCCATTGCCCAAAGCCTGCTTGAGATCATCGTCGATGAGTCGAAGAGGCATGGGCTGGAACGCATCAGCAAGGTAAGACTTCAGATAGGGAAACTTGCGGCCGTTGTTCCCGAATCGCTCACGTTCTGCTTTGAGCTGGTAAGCCGCGACACGGTGGCGTCCGGGGCAGTGATTGAAATAGAGAGTGTAGGCATTACGGCTCGCTGTGAGAAGTGCGATTTTTCTTTTGAGGTTCAGGACCGGATATTCCTGTGTCCCCGGTGCGGTGAGCCGGCGTTGGAACTGCTCGGCGGACGGGAGCTTTCCGTGGTGAGCATTGAAGGTGAAACGGGAGAAGAAGAGGATGACGGAAATCAAAGTCCCAGTTGTTCGCAACATTCTTCAGGCCAATGAGCGGCTTGCGGCGGAAAACCGGAGGCGCTTCGACGAAGCGGGAATCTTCGTGGTGAACCTGATGAGTTCGCCCGGCGCGGGAAAAACCTCCCTGTTGGAAAAAACCATAGACGCACTCGCCGGCCGGATCGGGATCGCGGTCATCGAAGGCGACCTCCAATCGTCGTTTGACGCCGAGCGGATACTGAAAAAAGGCGTCCGCGCCGTGCAGATCAACACCGATGGGGGATGTCACCTCGACGGCAACATGATTCAGATCGCGCTCGACTCCCTGGACCTGTCCGGAGTTGACCTGCTGATAATCGAAAACGTCGGCAACCTCGTCTGCCCGGCTGAATTCAACCTCGGCGAGCATGAAAAAATCATGATATTGAGCGTTGCCGAGGGTGACGACAAGCCGGTCAAATATCCGCTCATGTTCCAGATTTGTTCCGTCCTGCTGGTAAATAAAATCGACCTGCTCCCCTATACGGACTGCGACATGTCAAAAATTCGGCAAAGGGTAGGGCAGCTAAACGCCAGGGGAAAGATTTTCGAAATTTCATGCAGGACAGGAGAAGGTTTTGCCCCCTGGCTGTCCTGGATCGAACAGAAGGTCGGCGAGCACCGAAAAACCCGGGGGACACGGGAAAACTGTGCCCACACTGCGGCGGGCAAAAACTGCCAGTGAAATCCTCAGTCGAAGAAACACGCCTCCTTCAGCCTCAATGCGCCACGGGCGGGGAAACGGGTCGCCGGGTTCTGGTGAAAGTCCGGGGAATCGTACAGGGAGTTGGCTTTCGGCCTTTTATCTACCAGTTGGCCAGGCGCTGCCGGCTCAATGGCTGGGTCCGAAACCAGTCGGACGGCGTGGAAATCGAGGTTGCCGGTCCTGCCGAGTCGGTCCGGGATTTTATTAGCTCGATTTCCGGCGAGCCGCCTCCTCTGGCCAGAATCGTCAAGCTCGAAACGACCGACCTTCCATATCAGGATCTCGAAGACTTCAGCATAATCGGCAGCAGGGCCCTCGAGTCGCGTTCGACCCTGATTTCACCCGACGCTTGCACCTGCCGGGACTGTCTGCGCGAGCTTCTCGATTCACGGGACCGAAGGTTCCGCTATCCCTTTATCAACTGCACCAACTGCGGCCCGCGCTACACCATTATACAGGACATTCCATACGACCGGGACAAGACCACCATGGCGCAATTCAAAATGTGCCCGGAATGCCGCCTCGAGTATGACAACCCCCTTGACCGGCGCTTTCATGCCCAACCGAACGCCTGCTCGAAATGCGGCCCGCAGGTATGGCTCGAAGACGCGCAGCGAAACATGATCGCCGCACGCGATGAAGCCCTTGTCAAAACAGTGTCCCTGCTCGATTCGGGGTCTATCGTATCGATCAAGGGACTTGGCGGCTTTCATCTGGCGGTAAAAGCAACCGACCAGGCGGCTGTGAGCCGGCTCAGAAGCCGCAAAATACGCGAGGAAAAGCCTTTTGCGGTAATGTTTTCGGAACTCGAAGAGCTAAGACGCTATTGTTATCTGAGCGACCGGGAAGAAGATCTGCTGATGAGCGCGGCAAGGCCCATCGTGCTTCTGGACAGACGTCCCGATCACACCGGTCCTCCAATCGCTGAGAGCGTCGCGCCAAAGAACAGGTGCCTTGGCGCCTTTCTTCCTTATACGCCCCTTCATTTTCTCCTCTTTGACAACGCGCCTTACCGCGCCCTGGTGATGACAAGCGGCAACCGGAGCGATGAACCCATCGTAACGGAAAATGCGGACGCCAGGTTGCGCCTGAACGGGATTGCCGATTATCTGCTTTTTCACGACCGCGACATTTACATGCGGTGCGACGATTCGGTGACCCGCGTCCTCGGGGGATATCCGCGTCCGATGCGCCGCGCAAGAGGATACGCCCCGCTGCCGGTTTTTCTTCGTGACCCGGTCCCCCCGGTACTTGGCGCCGGGGCCGAGCTCAAGAACACCGTCTGCCTTACGCGCGGCAGGGAAGCTTTTCTCAGCCAGCATATCGGAGACCTGGAAAACCTCGAGACTCTCCGCTCCTTCGAGCATTCAATCGCCCACCTGGAACGCATCCTGGAGATCGAGCCCCAACTCATTGTTCACGACATGCATCCCGACTACCTGAACACCCAATGGGCGCTGAGTCGGCATGATCTCCCCAGGATGGCCGTCCAACACCATCACGCGCATATTGCGGCGGTAATGGCGGAACGCGGGCTCGAGGGGCCTGTGGTCGGCCTTGCGCTCGACGGGACCGGTTTTGGTGCTGACGGGACTATCTGGGGCGGTGAAATCCTTCGCGTAGATAGTCTGGGCTTCGAACGGCTTGGCCATTTCCGGCAGGTCCCTCTGCCGGGTGGGGCAAAGGCCATCAAAGAGCCCTGGCGCACGGCCCTCGGCTATCTGTGGACAATCGGCCCGGACAACCTCGAGGGCAGGTACGCCGACTTGCTTGCCGCCTGGCCGAACCGGGACGCAAGGATAATTTTGCAGATGCTTTCGCGGCGGTTCAATTGCCCGCTGACCTCATCGTGCGGCAGGCTCTTCGACGCCGCAGCCGCTCTTTGCGGCATTCGCCTGTCTGTCAATTACGAAGGGCAGGCGGCTATCGAACTCGAACAGGCGATCGAACCCGATGACGGTCATTACGAAGGCGGATTGGAATCCGGTCCGGACTCCATTTTAATCGACCAGCTCCCGATAATAGAGGCGCTGATCGAAGATGTGAGGCGCGGGGTCCCGGCGGGCAGAATCGCGGCGCGCTTCCACAACGGCGTAATCAAAGTCCTTTGCGAGGCCGCAGCGGTCGCGGCCGGTAGAACGGGCCTCACTCGTATCGCCCTTAGCGGCGGAGTTTTTCAGAACGCCTATCTTTCGGAGCGCCTGGAAAGAAATCTCTCCAGGATGGGCCTGGAGGTTTACGCCCATATCGAAGTTCCCGCCAACGATGCGTGTATTTCGCTCGGCCAGGCGTGGATCGGCGCCCAAAAGATCCTCGCGGAGAAAATCGATGAAATACCTTGATGAGTACAGGGACCCTCGACTGGCAAAGAGCCTCATCGCAAAACTTCGCCACAGGGCTTTCTCCAAAAAAGAGATCAGGCTGATGGAAATCTGCGGCACGCACACGGTCGCCATTTTCAGGTCCGGCCTCAGACAGCTTCTGCCCCCGGAGATAAAACTGATCAGCGGTCCCGGCTGCCCCGTGTGCGTGACGTCAAACGAAGACATAGACAGGTCGATATGGCTTGCTCGGCAACCCGGGGTGATTACGACAACTTTCGGAGACCTGGTGCGGGTGCCGGGTTCGTCTTCGTCGCTTCATTTCGAAAGAAGCAAAGGCGCCGCCGACGTCCGGATCGTTTATGCAACCCTGGATGCGCTCCAGATCGCCCGCGACAACCCGGACCGCCAGGTCGTATTCATAGGCATTGGATTCGAAACCACGGCGCCCACTATCGCTGCCGCGATCCAGCAGGCTTCGAAGCTGGGGGTGAATAACTTCTCGGTCTTCTCGGCCCACAAGCTGCTTCCACCGGCGATGAGAGCGCTGCTCGACTCCCGCGAGGTCAATCTGGACGGCTTTATCTGCCCGGGTCACGTCAGTATCGTAATTGGCGCAGGCGCATATCGGAGAGTCGTAGAAAACTATAAGGTGCCCTGCGTGATTACCGGCTTCGAATCTCTGGACATTCTGCAGGGCATCTGCCTTCTGATCGACCAGGTCGAAAGCGGACGGGCCGAAGTTGAGAACCAGTACCGCCGGGCCGTTACCTGGGAAGGTAACTCTGCGGCGCGCAAACTGATTGACGAGATCTTCGAACCTGCGGATTCCACCTGGCGTGGTATGGGTATTATTCCGAAAAGCGGGCTCGGCTTTCGCCCGGAGTGGAAGAAGTTCGACGCGACGGACCGGTTTTCGATGCCTGAGATTACAGTGAAAGAGCATCCGGGGTGTAAGTGCGGAGAGGTTCTGCGGGGAGTCATGACCCCGCCGGAATGCGGCCTTTTCCGCAAAGTCTGCTCACCTCAGAATCCGAAAGGACCATGCATGGTATCGAGCGAGGGAACCTGCGGAGCGTTCTACAGATACCTTGACGAATGATCGGCAAAAGTAGACCGGAAACCGCGTGGAATCGCACTCCGGACTCTTGAGATACACCAGGGGATAACACAATGGACTCGGGACTCATTCAGCTCGACCAGGGAAGCGGCGGCCGGGCGATGCACGAACTCATCGACACCCTTTTCGTGAATGCGTTCAAAAATCCGCTCCTTGCCGAAAGAAACGACAGCGCCGTTTTTGAAATCCTGGGTGGACGTATGGCCATGACCACGGATTCCTACGTGGTTGACCCCATTTTTTTCCCCGGGGGCAACATCGGAAGCCTTGCGGTGCACGGGACGGTGAACGACCTTGCCATGCGCGGCGCTAAGCCGCTCTATATTACAGCCGGCTTCATCCTGGAAGAGGGGCTTTCATACGGTGATCTGAAAAAGATAGTCATCTCGATGGCGGAGGCCGCCAGGGAGGCCGGCGTGCTGGTCATAGCGGGCGATACCAAGGTGGTCCCGAGAGGAAAGGCCGACAAAGTGTTCATCAACACTTCCGGAATCGGGATCGTCCCGGCGGGAATCGACATGGGCGGCCAGAACGCCCGGCCGGGCGACCTTGTGCTCATTAACGGCACTATGGGTGACCACGGCATGGCGGTGCTTTGTAAACGGGAAGGCATTGCATTCGAAAACGAAATCCAAAGCGACGCTGCCGCCCTTAACGGGCTGGTTGACCGGATGCTGGACGCCTTTGCCGGAATTCACGTCCTTCGCGATCCTACCAGGGGTGGGGTGGCGACTACCCTGAACGAGATAGCCGAACAGTCCCGCGTGGGCATCCGGCTTTTCGAGGAGGCGCTTCCGGTCCGGGAAGACGTTCTGGGCGCGTGTGAAGTGCTGGGATTCGACCCGCTTTATGTGGCCAATGAGGGCAAAGTCCTGGCGGTTATACCGGCACGGGGCGCAGACGCCGTGCTTTCGGCCATGAAGTCCCATCCGCTTGGGCGAGCTTCATGCCTCATAGGGGAGATCGTTTCCGATGATCCGGGAAGGGTCTTTCTGCGGACCCGGATTGGAGGCCACCGCCTCGTGGACATGCTCCGTGGCGAACAGCTTCCGCGTATCTGTTGACTCAAGGCTTGGCGAGCCTCGATCCTACATTCGGAACAACCGATGCTTTTAAGAGGAAAATCCATATCAGCCGTGAAAGGGGCCAAATGCCTCCTGTGCGGTGATGGTCTCGATGACATTGGCGGCTGCATAGGGATTTGCCCATCCTGCGTCCGATCTCGGCCCGACGAGAGCAGAAGCCGAATAGAGCAGGTTCACGCCGAATCCAGGGAGATGTTCGGTCTGCCTACCCGTCCGGCAGCCAATCCTGACGGAATCGAATGCAAACTCTGTTATCTGCGCTGCAGGCCGGGAAAGAACCAGAAAGGGTACTGCGGGGTAAGACACGGGAGCAAATCGAGCATGCGAACCGATGGCCGATCACGCGCTCTTGTCTCCTTTTATCATGATCCTCTGCCCACCAACTGCGTTGCCGACTGGGTCTGCGCGGGGGGCACGGGCGCGGGATATCCGTGCTTCGCCCACGATGTCGGCCCGGAAGTGGGTTTCTACAACCTGGCCGTTTTCTTTGAAGCCTGCAACCTCAACTGTCTCTATTGCCAGAACTGGTCCTTCAAAAAAGCTCATCTTTCGCCCAGATGGTCCGGCATCGAGGCCCTGGAAAAGGCAGTAGGCGATTTTACAAGCTGCATATGCTTTTTCGGCGGCGACCCGGGCCCGCAACTCCCCTATGCCGTTCGCCTCAGCGAGGCGGTGCGAAAGAAAAACCCCGGCAAAATCCTTCGAATCTGCTGGGAGACCAACGGCGCTTCGCATCCTTCCGGGCTCAGGAAGATGACCAGGCTGTCCCTGCACTCCGGCGGGTGCGTCAAAATCGATCTGAAAGCCTGGAACCCCGGAACGCACCGTGCTCTTTGCGGATGTGAAAACTCGAAAATACTGGACAATTTCGCCAGGGCCGCCGAGTGGTCTTCGGAGCGTTCGTCTCCGCCGGCGCTGGTAGCCAGCACCCCTCTGATTCCGGGATACATTGACGAAGATGAAGTCTACGGGTTGGCGTCCTTCATCGCAAGGATAAATCCCGATATACCCTATGCCCTCCTCGCCTCCGCTCCGCAATTCCTGATGGACGACTCGCCAACCACCTCCGCCGCCCAGGCCCGTGCCTGTCTGGAAGCCGCAAAACGCGCGGGCCTCACCCGCGTTCACCTCGGCAACGAACACTTGCTTTGTTGATCCAGCCGGAAATAAAGAATAAAGGGGTCAAGTCTCCGTATGGCCCAACGACAGAATTCTCATGATACTTTGGCGGCGCATACCTGATTCGGGGCCTGTCGCCAAGCGCTTTTTCATCGAATCAAGCACGCTGCCAACCGAACTGTAACCTCGCAGACCGAAGGCTGAACCGATATCTGCGAAACTGTCCCTTTGCAATCGACGAACCGGATGGATCGCCATGCCGCGCGGCTCATGACATGGCGCCATACGCCCGGAAATTCTATACGTAATGGTCCGCTCACGGGTGGAAGATATCGATATGAGCCTTGAACGTCAAACGGAGACCTGACCCCTGGCTTTTGCTTTGTTTTTCAGGAGGCGTTCACCACAGAGACGGGCCATAGTCCGGTCAAGCAGAGGGCACAGAGGGAAACGCAGTGGAAACGGGAAACAGACCCTAAAAAGAGCGGGGGAATGATTTTTCACTTTAAAGATCCCCACCCCCACCCCCGGAGCCGATCCATGGTTTACTCCCGGTTTTCCTCTGTGCCTCTGTGGTGAACGGGTAGGTTTTTCAGAAGGTCATGGCAGGCTTCGATTTGACTTACAAAACGGGGTTCACCGGGAGCTTACCTGTCACTTGCATGTTCGATTGGGAAATTGTATGATTTTACGGGCTCTGGGGTCGTTCAGGAAGTCTTTTCGGGCAGAATCCGATCCGAAAATGCGGTTCGGATGCATGGGGTATAACCTGATCCATTATTCCGGGAGAGAAGCTCTATTGGACATGTGGCGAATATTCAAAACAATGATCAATTACGTCTCTTAAAGGAGGGGTTAATATGAGGAATCTTCTATGCATGTTTATGGCTGTAGCACTTTGTGTTATGTCAGGGTGCATTGTACTTGATGATAATACTTTACCTTCAGCAAAAGAAACAGGGGAGACAATGCACCAAGAGATTGAATTCCAAGGTCCGCATTATGCAAAACCTAGCTCTATCGGATGCGTGGATTATGCTGATATGGAAATAGCAAAGTTGGGTGACTTTGAAACAATAGACCATTTAATAAGAAAAAAACGATGTTTCGTCATCCCGGCAGGCAAAGACGTTTTCATCAAGGAACGTGTCAAAGATGATATTGTGAGTGCAAAACTTAGAGATTCAACAGAATTATTCTATACTCTAAAAAGCAATTTAGTTGCGGAATAAATTAATCAATAAATGGTAATGGTTGGGCATCAGGCAGCAGGCGCTTATTGCGACGCCCCATAACCGGGCGGCTTCCTTAAGCAGAGCGATGAAGCCGCGATAATCGTAAGCGTTCACCACAGAGGCACAGAGAACACAAAGGTGGATTTATACCAAGTTGCGCTCAAAGAGGTAAAACCTCCATTCACAAAATCCCCCCTGCCCCCCTTTAGAAAAGGGGGGTTCCAATCGCCAATTCTTACCCGTATGGGTGCAACTTGGTATTAAATACTATAACAGAGCGGATCACTGGGGCGGCCATTGAAGTGCATAAGGTATTGGGGCCGGGACTGATGGAGTCGGCCTGCGAGGAGTGTTTATGTCGAGAGTTGGTGCTGCGCGGCATTGGCGTTCAGAGGCAGTTGCCATTGCCGGTTGAATACAAAGGTGTCAGGTTGGACTCCGGTTGCCGCCTTGACCTTCTCGTCGAACGATCCGTGGAGAATTCTATGGCCCCGCGCAAGCATTCACCACAGAGACGGGGCATAGTCCGGTCAAGGAGAGGGCACAGAGGGAAACGCAGTGGAAACGGAAAACAGACCCTAAAAAGAGCGGGGAAATGATTTTTCACTTTAAAGATCCCCCGCACCCCCCAGAGCCGATCCATGGTTTACTCTTGGTTTTCCTCTGTGCCCTCTGTGCCTCTGTGGTGAATGGGTACGCGATTTTTCAGTTTTTCTAACGCTGGTCCTTAAAGCGGAAAAGGCAATGATCCTGAAATCCCCTCCTCCCTCACGTTTCTCACGGTCCCCCGCAATCAATACTCATTAGTTTACTGGATTCCGGCCTTCTGCAGCACCTCCGCCGGGACCTTGGCGCCAAGTTCCTGTGCTCTTTTCAGGTACTTTCGGGCTCGAGCGAGGTCATTTCCCCTCTCAAGATAAGATAGCCCGAGAATGTAGTTGACCCGCGGGTCATTTTGTTTGCTTCCATAGCTCCGTTCGAGATACTCAATGGATTTCCCATACTCCTTCATCCGGTAGTAGGTCACGCCCAGCGCATAATGAACGTCTGAAACCAATGGCGAATTCAGCTCGAGGTAGAGTTGTTCGGCTTTCTGAAAATTCTTGGCTGCGGTACTAAAATCTTTAAAGTTTAAATATACATTCCCAAGACCGTAATAGCCTTCAGGATCACGGGGATTCATTTTTAACAAAACCTGGTATTCGGAGACAGCAGCGTCCTTTTTGCCCTGATAAAGATAGGCTACAGCAAGGTTGGTATGCGCGGCGGTGTTCTCCGGCAAGATCCCGATCGACCGTTTATACCAATAGATCGCCTCATCCAATTTGCCCTGTTGGCGAAGCGCCTGCCCGAGGTTATCCATGGCATCGCAATAGTTCGCATCAAGATTTATTGCCTTTGTGTATTCCTTCACGGCCTCATCCAGATTGCCCTCACCCGCCAGCGTCAAACCCTTATTGTAACACAGCCGGGCCGCATCGTTCCGGGTGGGACACAAAACGCGTTCTACGAGCGCAGGCTTGTTCTTGTCCCCTGCAGGCGATTTATCAGCAGGGTTTGCATGTCCCGGCGCATAAACGGTCAGGACGACAATTGCGGTAACGACAAATAGCTTGAATTTCATGGCATTATCTCCGTGAAGCAGGCGCCGCTCGACCATAGCCCACGGGCGGCGGCTCTTGTGTGATGCAGCATGCGCAAACCAAAGCTATTTTACTGTGACGTCTTTAAGAGTCTCAAGAAAAAAATAGGCGTTCGAATAATCGCGGCTTGCGGCTTGGGGTCGGGCCGGGCTTATACCCCTATCTTAATAATTGCGGCGACATACAGTGAGTCAGCCGGCACGTGTTGCTTGGCGATGCGCAGAGCATAGAGTAATAGAGCAAAAAGGCAGACAGTGAAACCCGCACTACGGCCCCGCCCATGAGGGAACCGGCGGTGCGGAAAATTTGGTCGTGTTTGAGCGGAAAATCTGGCATGCGAGGACCACGGTTTGAAAGGACGGTTGCAGAGTAGTTCTTTCCTTTAAAAACTGCAGGCTGTCTCTGAAGATGGGATGAAGGATCAACAATATGGGATAAAGGATTGACAATGTTTGTAGCTTGTTCACAAATTGGATTGATGAGCAAACGTTTCATTTCCAAAACGCTCATCTTGGTGGTCTGTCTCTGTTTGTGGGGGCCGCGGGCTATGGCGGCCGAGAGTCCGCAGACAGTGGTCCAAACCGGTACGGACCAGATCCTCAAAATACTCCAGCAGTACCCTCAAGATACCAGGGCCCGCAAGGAACAGATTCAAGCGGTCGTCGACGGATACTTTGACTTTGAGGCGATAGCCAGGCTCGCTGTGGGACCACGATGGAACAGTCTGCCCCCCGAAAAGCAGCAGAAATTTACGCAGGAGTTCAGGAAGCTGCTCTTTAACACATACAGAGGAGACATCGAAAAATATGCCAGACAAAAGATCACTTACAATAAAAGGTCAATATACCAGGGTTATGTCGTCGTCGAGGCGCTTCTAACGGACAAGGGCGGCCCGGCCACTATTTATTATTACTTCCACCTCAAGGACGGGAACTGGAAGGTATACGATGTCGCTGTCGGGGGAATGAGTCTGGTGGCCAACTATCGCAACCAGTTCGACTCAATATTGGCGAATGGTTCATTTGACGACCTGTCGATGATGTTAAGCAGGAAAGTTGCTCAGACGTGTGGATCTAATCGTTGCTAGGAGCCTGTCGGAGAAATGGCATTCATGGCCGTTTTCTGCCAATATGACCTGTTATTACCCTTCCTTTTGCCGAACCGGCCCGGGCAGGAGTTGCCTGGGCCAGCCAAATCCAGAGTTTAAGTCCAAATCAAATAAAGATCGAGTATCCTCAGCAGTGATCGCAATGGGGGACGTATGTAATCCACGGATGGCTGCACGGATTGGAAAGGGCAATGCCGCAATTGCCACAACTGAGAGCAGTGAAAGGGGCCGTCACGACAGCGGCCGATAGCATCACCGCTCCTTCAACTACCGCCCCCGCCGCCACGAAAGGCGCGGCAATCACGTTGCCCCAGCAGCATTCCGCCTGCGCCGTCGTTGTCCCAACGATCATGAGGGAAGCAAGAACCAAACACGCTATAATTAAGGTTGATTTAACCTTCATGTTTTGACCTCCTCGGACTCAGTTTAATTAAAGCCCCTTACTTCTGTACTTCCTAATAAGGTATTGTCGTTTTCGGATTTGTCCATGCCTCTGACTTTTCATTGCCCTCTACCGAATTTGTGAACTCCGAAGGACCCATCCGGTCGCGATCGCGATCGCTATCCGATGCCCTTACCCGATCGCTCATACCTTACATTTTGGTGAGTTGCCCTCACATTTTTGTCTGCCTTTTATTTGCCGACGGGTCATCAGAGCGACAGGCTCATTGGCAGAAATGCCAAATATTACGGGTGGATGTCTAAAGCCCGACGAGCTGGCACACCTCCTGCTCCAGTCACGGTCAACCATCTCTATTCGATAGGAGGTTTCAAATGAGAAAGATTGCCATTTACGGCAAAGGCGGTATCGGCAAATCCACCACTACGCAGAATACAGTGGCCGGTCTGGCGGAAATGGGCAGAACCGTCATGGTTGTGGGCTGCGATCCCAAGGCTGATTCCACGAGGCTGCTGTTGGGAGGACTGTCTCAGAAGACCGTGCTCGACACCCTGCGCACAGAGGGCGAGGATGTGGAACTCGATGACATCCGAAAAATCGGTTTCAGCGAGGTGATCTGCGTCGAATCCGGAGGCCCTGAACCGGGCGTTGGCTGCGCGGGCCGGGGAATCATCACATCCATCAACCTGCTCGAACAGCTCGGGGCTTACGCCGAGGCATACTCGCTCGACTACGTGTTCTACGACGTTCTGGGCAACGTCGTGTGCGGCGGCTTCGCCATGCCCATCCGCGAGGGAAAGGCCAAGGAGATCTACATCGTTGTTTCGGGCGAGATGATGGCCATGTACGCGGCGAACAACATCTGCAAGGGCATCGTCAAATTTGCCGAAGCCGGGGGTGTGAGGCTTGGCGGGCTTATCTGCAACAGCAGAAACGTCGATAACGAGCAGGAAATGATCGAAGCGTTCGCGGAGAAGCTGGGGACCCAAATGATCCATTTCGTGCCGCGGGACAACATGGTCCAGAGGGCCGAAATCAACCGGAAGACCGTCATCGAATTCGATCCGGTGCACTCCCAGGCCGATCAATACAGGGCCCTTGCGCACAAGATCGAGGAAAACCAAATGCAGGTCATTCCCAAACCGATGCATACGGATCAGTTGGAAAAGCTTCTTATCGAGCATGGGCTGGCCGGATGAGGGTTAGATCCAGGAGAGATTCGCCATGATAATGATCAAATCGATTGTGAGGCCGGAAAAGGTCGATAATGTTCTTGCGGCGCTTATGGAGGCTGGATTTCCGGCGGTGACCAAAGTCTCGGTAGTGGGCCGCGGCAAACAGCGCGGCATAAAAATCGGAGAGATCACTTACGACGAAATCCCCAAAGAGCTGCTGCTCACCGTCGTCCAGGACCAGGACAGGGACTATGTGATCAAAACCGTCATCGAGGCCGCCCGTACCGGCGCCAAAGGCGCATACGGAGACGGGAAGATCTTCGTCTCCCCCGTGCACGAGGTTTACACGATCAGTTCCGGAATCAGGGAGTTGTCTTCAGGAGAGATCGAAGAGGTAAAGATATGAAAGAGGTGATGGCCGTTGTCCGCATGAACATGATGAACAAGACGAAAAAGGCCCTCTCGGAAGCTGGAATATCCTCTATGACCGCCAGGGACGCGCTCGGCAGGGGAAAGGGCCTGGTCGATTACTCCCTGCTGGAAGGCGCGGAGAAAGGCTACGAGGAAGCGATAGCCCAGCTCGGTCACTCGCAGCGCCTGATCCCCAAAAGGCTCATATTCATCGTCGTGCCTGACAACCTGGTCGGCACAACGGTCAAGACGATTATAAAGGTCAACCGCACTGGAAAATCGGGGGACGGAAAGATTTTCGTGACCCCTGTCCTGGACTCGGTATGCGTTAGAACCGGGGAGTGTGGCGAAACCGTTCTGGACGAAGTTTGAAGCCAGGGAAGCGGGAAGCCGAAAGCGAAGACTGATACCAAGTTGCGCCCATACGGGTAAGAATTGGCGATTGGAACCCCCCTTTTCTAAAGGGGGGCAGGGGGGATTTTGTGAATGGAGGTTTTACCTCTTTGAGCGCAACTTGGTATGAAGTCGGATATCGGGTATCAGGTATCGGCAATCCGGCATAATTTGGTCATTCCTGTTGCCGCCTTCAGGCGGCATCCGGCATCCGTAAGGCTCCCTGCTCCCCGCTACAGGAGTAAAACGATGGCTGCAATGATCGACGCAAAAGCGGCATTCGAGGTCGACACAATAGACCCCAACGCCGTAAAACAGGAACTGCTGTCCAAATATCCCACCAAGGTCGCCCGCAAACGAGCGAAGCAGATTGTCATAAACAAAGTGGGCGAAGACCTCAGCGTACCTGAAATAGGGGCCAACACCCGCGCCGTTCCCGGCATAATAACCCAGCGCGGATGCAGTTATGCGGGCTGCAAGGGGGTGGTGCTGGGGCCGGCCAGGGATTTCGTAAACCTGACTCACGGCCCGATCGGGTGTGGATTCTACAGTTGGCTTACCAGGCGCAACCAGACCAGGCCGCCTACCGCCGAAGACGCCAATTTCATGACCTACTGCTTTTCGACGGACCTTCAGGACAAGGACATCGTATTCGGGGGCGAAAAAAAGCTCAGGGCCGCAATCCAGGAGGCCTACGACATCTTCAGGCCCAAGGCCATCAGCATCTTTGCCACCTGCCCGGTCGGGCTGATCGGCGACGACATCCACAACGTGGCAAAAGAGATGAAAGACAAGCTCGGGATCAACGTGTTCGCTTTCAGTTGCGAGGGCTACAAGGGAGTAAGCCAGTCGGCGGGCCACCACATAGCCAACAACGGTATATTCAAACACGTTGTGGGCCTTGATGATACGGCCAGGGAAGGCAAGTTCCGCATAAACATGCTCGGAGAATACAACATAGGCGGCGACGCCTTCGAGATCGACCGGGTGATGGAAAAATGCGGGATCACCACGGTGGCCACATTCAGCGGCAACTCCACCTACGACCGGTTTGCAAGCGCGCACTCGGCGGACCTTAACGCAATCATGTGCCACAGGTCCATTAACTACGTCGCCGAGATGATGGAGAAAAAATTCGGAATTCCCTGGATAAAGATCAACTTCATCGGAGCGGGCTCCGCCGCAAAGTCCCTGCGCAAGATCGCAAGATATTTCCAGGACCGGGAGCTTACCGGCAGGGTAGAGCAGGTCATAGCCGAGGAGATGGTGGAAGTGGAAAAAGTTCAGGCCGAGGTCAGGGCGCGCTGCGAAGGTAAGCTCGCCATGCTTTTTGTCGGAGGCTCCCGCGCTCACCACTACCAGGGGCTTTTTGCCGAGATGGGCATGAGGACAATTTCCGCCGGCTATGAGTTCGCTCACCGCGACGACTACGAAGGCCGGCGGGTCTTGCCCGACATAAAGGTCGATGCCGACAGTAGAAACATCGAAGAGCTCGAGGTGCATCCGGACCCGGACAGATACCGCCCCAGAAAGAGCGCCGAGCAAATCGAAGAGCTTGCGAAGATGGGCTTCTCCTTCAAGGACTACGAAGGAATGATGCCCCGGATGGCGGACGGGACACTGGTTATAGACGATATCAGCCAGTATGAAACAGAAAGAATGATCGACATCTATAAGCCGGCGATTTTCTGCGCCGGGATCAAGGAAAAGTACGTCATCCAGAAAAAGGGCATCCCGATGAAGCAGCTCCACAGCTACGATTCCGGCGGTCCCTACGCAGGATTCAGGGGCGCGATAAACTTCTACAGGGAAATCGACCGCATGGTGAACAGCAAAGTATGGTCGTACCTTAAGGCCCCTTGGCAGACAAACCCCGAACTTGCCGCCACATACGCTTGCGAGTGATCGGTCTTTCAACATAAAGGATAGAGAGGATACCCTCATGCTGCTCCGACATACACCCAAAGATCTCAGGGAACGAAGCGCCCTTACGATCAATCCGGCGAAAACCTGCCAGCCGATCGGGGCGATGTACGCCGCCCTGGGCATTCACCGCTGCCTGCCACACAGCCACGGCTCCCAGGGGTGCTGCGCATATCATCGCAGCACCCTTACCCGGCACTACAAGGAGCCCGTCATGGCTTCAACGAGCTCTTTTACCGAAGGGGCATCCGTATTCGGAGGACAGGCCAATCTCGTGCAGGCGATCGACACCATTTTCTCGGTTTACGACCCCGACGTCATAGCCGTTCACACCACCTGCCTGTCGGAAACCATCGGAGACGATATCCCGCAGATATCCCGAAAGGCGCAAGCCGAGGGCAAGATACCCCGGGGCAAGTTCGTCATTCACGCCAATACGCCCAGCTATGTGGGAACGCAGGTAACAGGCTTCGCAAATATGACCAAAGCCATGGTGAGCTATTTTTCCGCCTCCAACGGCAAACGTTCGGAGCAGATCAACATCATTCCCGGATATGTCGAGCCTTCGGACATGGAAGAGATCCGGAGGATTGCCTGCGAACTGGGTATCAGGACGGTTATTTTCCCCGACACTTCCAATGTTTTGAATCGCCCCCAAACAGGGAAATTTGAAATGTACCCAAAGGGCGGGGTCTCGGTAGGCGCCCTGATGAGCACCGGTGAGAGCAAGGCCACCGTTGCGCTCGGCCGGACCGCTTCATGGCCGGCGGCCCGCGCCCTGGACGTGAAATGCAACGTTCATTGTGAATTGCTCGATCTTCCCATCGGCCTTACGGCAACGGACACCTTCATCGATACGCTCCGGACGATTGCGGGGGTCAGCGTCCCCGATTCGATCAACCTCGATCGGGGGCGTCTGCTCGACATCATCACCGACATGCACCAGTACTTCTATCACAAGAAAGTGGGGCTTGTCGGAGACCCGGACCAGCTCGTCTCTCTTGCCGAATTCCTCGTCTCGGTCGACATGTGGCCCATCCACATTGTCACGGGCGCCTCCGGCAACAAGTTCGAGTCCAAAATTCGACAGATCACCAGGGAAATTCCTCACCAGGTAAACGTCAGGGCGGGGGGCGACATGTTCCTTTTCCACCAGTGGGTAAAAAACGATCCCGTCGACCTCATGATGGGCAACACCTACCTCAAGTATATCGCACGGGATGAGGACATCCCTTTTATCAGGTTCGGCTTCCCTATCCTCGACCGTATAGGGCACAGCTACTTTCCGACGGTCGGGTACAGGGGGGCGATACGCCTGCTCGAAAAAATACTCGATGCGCTCCTCGACCGCCAGGACAGGGATTCCCCCGAGGAATCCTTCGAACTGGTGATGTAGAAAGATTTCGTCGGCAAAGCACACAAACTTTTCAGCAAAGGATAGCGAAAATGCAAAAACCCGATCACCACATACTGGTTTGCGCCAGCTTCAGAGGCCTCGAAGCCAGGGGAAAGTGCATCAAAAAAGACTCGATGCAGCTCATAAGCTATCTCGAAGAGCAACTTGCAGACCGCGGCATGAATGCCGTTGTCTCGAGTACGGGCTGCCTCAAGCTTTGCGAGGAAGGGCCGATTCTGGTCATCTACCCCCGGGGCTACTGGTACCGAAACGTGGCCGGTGAGAACGTCATCGATGAAATATTGGATGCGCTCGAGGAAGGGAAGCCGGCTGAAGACTACCTCTTCTAGTGCATTGTCAACTAAGTTTTTATGTGCTGGGGTCCGACCGATAGGGGTAGGGACGGCGATGAGCCGTCCCTACCCCTATCGGAGTGCTGCCCTGAGCATGTTAGAATTAAGTTGACAATGCACTAGTACTTACTTGCGTAAATGCGCGTACCGTTTACAGGGACACTCAAATTTCGTCATTCCGGCATGTCTTAAGCCGGAATCCAGGCCTCTTGCCATCTCAGGAAAACCTCTGGACCCCGGCTCAGAAAATCTGCCGGGGTGACGAACGCGAATTCGTTACGCTCACTTTTGCAATCAAGTACTAGCATCGAGTAATTGGGGTAAATGGAAGGAAAATGCAATGAGCGCCGTAGGGGCGGTAATCTTCAAGGAACGCAAGGGTCAAATCCACAGAAAGGGCAAGTATCCCTTCGACATGGACTGCAACCGGGAAAGCCTTGCCGGAGCGGTAAGTCAGCGGGCCTGTGTGTTCTGCGGTTCAAGAGTCGTACTCTACCCGATTGCCGATGCGCTGCACCTCGTCCATGGCCCCATAGGCTGCGCGGCATATACCTGGGATATCCGGGGCGCCCTCTCCTCGGGCCCCGCCCTGCACAGGCTCAGTTTCTCTACCGACCTCCAGGAAAGGGATATCATCTTCGGGGCCGAGGACAAGCTCTACCGGGCGCTCACCGAACTCATAGAGTACCATCATCCAAAGGCGGCCTTCGTCTATTCGACCTGCATCGTGGGCATCATCGGAGACGATCTGGAGGCGGTTTGCAGGCGGGTCGCCGCCGAAAAGAAAATCCCGGTCCTTCCGGTTCAATCCGAGGGGTTTAAGGGCAGCAAGCGCGAGGGGTACAGCGCCGCCTGCAAGGCCATGTTTCGGCTGGTTGGAACTGGTGACGCCTCGGGCATCTCCGATCTTAGCCTCAATATCCTCGGGGACTTCAACCTGGCCGGAGAGCTTTGGATCATCCGGGATTACTTCAAGAAAATGGGCGTCGAGACCGTTGCGAATATAACCGGGGACGGACGCGTCGAAGACATCATGCGGGCGCATGGCGCCGCTCTGAATCTGGTCCAGTGCTCCGGCGCCACTGTCGAGCTTGCCAAAATGATGAAGCAATCCTACGGAATTCCCTTTCTGCGGGTTTCCTACTTCGGCGTTGAGGACATGGCCCGGGCCCTCTACGAGGTTGCGGGATTTTTCAAGGACAAGGACCCGGGGATTATCGAACGAACGCGGGAACTGGTAAAAGATGAACTCTCGGTCCTCTATCCGGAGCTTCAGAAATTTAGAAAAGACCTTTCAGGAAAGAAGGCCGCTATCTACGTGGGGGGCGCCTTCAAGGCATTTTCACTGGTAAAGGCCTTCAGGCTGCTTGGAATGAAGGTCGTCATGGTCGGATCTCAAACGGGCACCGCCGAGGACTACAGGGAACTGCACGAGATCACCGACGAGGGGACCATCATAGTCGATGACTCCAATCCCCTGGAGCTTTCCAGCTTTCTTAAGGAAAAGGATTGCGACATTTTTGTCGGCGGTGTCAAGGAGAGGCCCATAGCCTACAAGCTGGGTGTAGGCTTCTGCGACCATAACCACGAACGCAAGCAGCCCCTCGAGGGGTTTGTGGGAATGCTCAACTTCGCAAAAGAAGTTCATCGCTCGGTCATGAGTCCGGTCTGGCGCTTTGTGCCGCGCAGAAAAGAGAAGCCCTGAAATGAAACATTCGCCATACGTGTCCACCACCAATGCGTGTAAGCTCTGTAAGCCTCTTGGGGCCTGCCTTGCCTTCCGGGGCATCGAGGGCGCCGTACCCATGCTGCACGGATCTCAAGGCTGCGCAACCTACATGCGCCGCTACATAATAAGTCATTTCAGAGAGCCTATGGACATCGCCTCCTCATCGCTTGGAGAAAAACACGCGGTCTATGGCGGAGGACCCAATCTCAAACAGGGACTGCAAAACGTAATGACCAAGTTCGGAGCAAAACTCATCGGTGTTGCGACCACCTGCCTGACTGAAACCATAGGCGATGACGTGCCGATGATCGTAAAGGAATTCCGCCGGCAGATGCGCGACAGCGGCTTCCCGGACCTTCCGGCGCTCGTGACGGTATCCACGCCGAGCTATTCCGGAACGCACATGGAAGGATTCCATGCCGCAGTCAGGGCCGTGGTCGAACAGGTCCCGGGGGACGAAAAATGCGCACCCATGGCCCGCCAGCCAGCCCTGAATCTGCTGCCGGGTTTTCTCTCACCCGGGGACCTTCGCTACCTGAAGCAGATCATCGATGATTTCCGGTACCCCTCGGTCATTCTGCCCGACTTCTCCATGACCCTGGACGGGCCGGCGCTCGAGGACTACGAAAAGATTCCTCGAGGCGGCACACCCATAGAAGACATACGGCGCATGGGCGGTGCCACTGCAACCTTCGAGTTCGGTTCAACCCTGGAAAATTGCAAAACGGCCGGGGATTTTCTCCAAGAGCGCTTCGGAG
The DNA here is from genome assembly GCA_963805125.1 of uncultured delta proteobacterium. Taxonomy (GTDB): domain Bacteria; phylum Desulfobacterota; class Syntrophobacteria; order Syntrophobacterales; family Syntrophobacteraceae; genus SbD1. The sequence continues at coordinate 123,570 of CAWDTD010000014.1, forward strand.
TGGTTTTGCACCGGATGGGAATTCCAATAGGCATTCGCGAAACAGACGTTTTTTTCGATGCCCTGGAGGAGTTGAGCGGTACCCACCGCCCGGACAGCCACGTTGTCGAGAAGGGACGCCTGGTCGATTCCTACGTGGATGCGCACAAATACCTCTTTGGCAAGCGCGCTGTCGTTTACGGCGAAGAGGACCTGGTAGTCGGGCTCACCTCCTTTTTGACCGAGGTTGGAATTACGCCGGTGCTTTGCGCATCGGGCGGCAAAAGCGGCCGGTTTGCGCCGGCCATGGAGCGGGTTACGGCCGGGATAGCGCCCCGCGCGATCCGTGTCCATGAAGGAATGGATTTCCAACAGATCGAGGAGCTTGCCCGGGAGCTTTCACCCGATCTGCTCATCGGGCACAGCAAAGGCTATACGCTTGCCGGAAAGCTCGGCATTCCCCTCATCCGTGTGGGGTTTCCCATCCACGACCGGTTCGGAGCGCAGAGAATCCTTCACGTGGGCTACAGAGGAACACAATCGCTTCTCGACCGCATTGTCAACGCCCTTATCGAACGACATCAAAGCGATTCGCCGGTTGGCTATGCATATATGTGAAAAAGGAAATTGAAATGAACATCTCGCGCGATTTGAGCCGCCATCCCTGTTTCAATGCAGCCGTCAAGGGTTCATGCGGCCGTGTCCATCTGCCGGTTGCAGTTCGCTGCAACATCAGATGCAATTATTGCGACCGCAGGTATGACTGTGTCAACGAAAGCAGGCCGGGGGTGACAAGCGCTCTGCTTTCCCCGCTGCAGGCTTGCCGGTACACGGAAAAAATCCTGGAACGCGAGCCGCAGATATCGGTTGCCGGAATCGCCGGCCCGGAGACCCGTTTGCCAACCCGCAGGAAACGCTTGCCACTCTGCGCCTCATAAGAGAAAAATTCCCGCATATTCTTCTGTGCCTTTCCACCAACGGGCTCGCAATCGGCGGCTACCTCGACGAGGTCGCCGAAATTGGGGTCTCCCATGTCACTATTACCGTCAATGCCGTCGATCCGCAAATCGGGCAGAGGATATATAGCTGGGTCCGAGACGGAAAGATCGTCCACCGCGGCTTAAAAGGCGCCCAACTGCTCCTCGGCCGCCAGGTTGCCGCGATCGAAGGACTCAAGACAAGAGGCGTAACGGTCAAGGTCAACACTATTGTGGTTCCTTCCGTAAACGACCGCCACGTCGAAGAAGTCGCCAGGACCATGGCGGGTCTTGGAGTCGATATACTCAATTGCATGCCGATGCACCCCAACAGGGATACGCCTTTTGAGGATATAGAGGAGCCCGGCAGGCAGATGATCGAGGATATCCAGGCAAGGACCGGGCGTTACCTGCCGCAGATGCGGCACTGCACCAGATGCCGGGCCGATGCGGTGGGACTTCTGGGAGAAGACCGCAGCGAAGAGCTTCGCGAATGTCTTACGCAATGCGCAGGTCTTTCCATCGACCTTGCCGGGCGGCCCTATGTCGCCGTGGCGACAATGGAGGGCATGCTGGTAAATCAGCACCTCGGAGAAGCCTATAGGCTCCAGATCTGGTCCAGGACCGAACAGGGATTTCATTGCATCGGGGAGCGTATGGCCCCCGAACCCGGCGGAGGCCCCCTGAGATGGAAGCAGTTGGCCGAAATTCTCAAGGATTGCCGGGCCCTGCTGGTGGCCGGAATCGGTGAAACTCCCGCAAATGCGCTCGCACAAGCAGGTGTAAAACCCATCGAGATCGGCGGTTTCATTGAGCCGGCGCTTGCCGCAGTTTATTCGAACAGCGGTTTGAAAGAGTTCAAATCCAGGCGGCCGGGCGGTTGCTCGAAGGGTCATGGCTGCTCCGGCGCCGGCCAAGGGTGCTAGAAACCCTGCCTGCACACAGCTCGAACCATGCGTCATGCGCACGGGAGCGTGGAGCGGCCGTTTTCAAAAACGCACCTCATTTTGGAACTAAAATGTTCTATTCTTCAGATTAGATGCACAAAAATGGTCTAATTTGTGATGCTTTTCGCGAAATTAGACGCCCCTGTGCCGGAAGTGGACTAACTTTTGTTCCTTCTTCACACTCAATTCCCGGGCCAATCGGCGAAAGGAGAAACACCGATGGGCGCCTCGAAAAAGTTTCCCTGCCTCAACCTGGCATGAATATTGACTCATATATTTTCGATTATGGAAAAGAGAATAAGGGAAACCGAACTAAACGTCATATTCGAAACGTGCCGGGTTATCGGGCAGGCCCTCAAACTCGACTAGGCTCTCGACACTATCCTTGCGGTCCTTTCATCATCCCTTGCGATGAAGCGCGCAACGGTCACTCTGGAAGATGAAGAAACCGGTTATCTGGTAATCCGGGCGTCTCACGGCCTCACACAAGCCGAAAGAAAGCGGGGAGTCTATCGCTGGGACGAGGGAATAACCGGCCTGATTTTCCGGACCGCCCAGGCCTACATAGTACCGGACATAAGCAAAGAGCCCCTGTTTTTGAACAAGACACGCTCCAGGCACATTCAGAAGGAGTCCATAAGCTTTCTCGGTGTGCCCGTTCTGCTGCACGGCAAGCCCCATAGGGGTGCTCAATGTGGACAGGCTGTTCGGCGACGAGGTCCCTTTCGACGAAGATATTCGGCTGCTGTCTATCATTGCGACCCTGATAGCGCAATTCGTAAGCCTCAACCGCCAGGTCCGGCTGCGCGAAATGAAGATTCTGCTGGACTGTTCTTATCCGGGCAAAACCACCTCGGAGACTCAGAAACGCTTCTTCATGGTCGGCAAAAGCCCGTCCATGGTGGTGGTGCAGCATCAGATGGAAAGGGTTGCGCCGAGCAGGGCGTCGGTTCTTCTGCTCGGAGAGTCCGGAACGGGCAAAACCCTGGTTGCCAGAATCCTGCATGAGCTGAGCACAAGGTCCGGGTCTGCCTTCGTGAAAATAAACTGTGCTTCCCTGCCCGAGAACCTGCTCGAGTCGGAACTTTTCGGCTATGAAAAAGGGGCCTTTACAGGAGCGGTGAAATCGAAGGCCGGCAGGGTTGAGGAGGCCGATGGCGGAACCATCTTTCTGGATGAAATCGGCGAACTCACTCTGCCGCTCCAGGCGAAGCTGCTTCGCTTCCTGCAGGAAAAAGAGTTCGAGAGGCTGGGCAGCGCCAATACCAGGAAGGTCGATGTGCGGGTTGTGGCCGCCACTAACAGGGACCTTGCCGTTGCGGTGGCGGAAGGCGCATTCAGGGAGGATCTCTTCTACAGGCTCAACGTCTTCCCCATTCATGTTCCGCCCCTGAGGGAACGAAAGGAAGACATCCCGGACCTTCTGCGTCATTTCGCCGAGAAGATATCTCAGGAGTATGGCCGCAATATCGGCATATCCAAATCGGCAATGTCCATGCTGACTCAATACGATTGGCCCGGCAACGTGCGGGAGATGGAAAACCTGATAGAGCGCCGGTTATCATGGCTGATGGCGATGAAATCGATGCAGGCCTGCTGACTTCATACCTGGGCCAACAGTGCGCGGAGCAGGGCGCCCGGCAGCCTCTTTCGCGAATCGAGGAGATTGAACGCAGGGAAATTCTAACGGCCCTCGAGCGCAACAAATGGAATCAGACGCGCACCGCAAAAGAACTCGGGATTACACTGAGGCAGATTTCGTACCGGGTCAGAAAATTCGGATTGGATAAACCGATGGAAACACGACACGGGTCTGAGGCGTAAGTGTATCTGCGATCCACCAGGTGCGAATTTGTTCGGCGATGTTTTCCCCTGGTCCCCAACCGCCGCCGCCCGGGCCCTGTGGCTGTCTGGAAGCCGCAAAACGCGCAGGCCTCACCCTCCCTTACCTCGGCAGCCGGCACCCGCTTTGTTGACCAACCGCAAAGGGTCCTTTTCCACGTATTTTAATCACCGGTTGCCAGATTGAGCAACATTGGCTATGAAGTCGCTCAGGATGGTTCAGACTCTGTTTTCACGCTCGCGGAGGAGAAAGAAAATGTCATATGAAGAAAGATTCGAGAAGGTTCTCAGGCTGGCGGATGCCCTGGGGGAGCACAGGGAGCAGATAGTGGAGCTTGCGGTGAAGGACCTGCGCTTTACCGTCAGGGACTGTCGCAGGGAGGTGGACATCGCCATGGAAAGGCTCGGGATGTTCGAGCAGACGGAAAGCATGCTGCGCGACAGGAAGCCCCTGGGAGGCCCGGGCTCGCGGGTCTGCCTCATGCTCTCTTACAACGGCAGCGCCTGGGTCAACACGGCCATAGCCTCCATCTATCTCGTCGGAAACCGGGTGACCGTCAAGTTCTCGTCCAGGGGGCGCGATGTGATGAAGCTCACCGAAAGCATCTATCGGCCTGTTTTCGGAGACGACATCACGTTCCACCATGGCGGGGGCAGGACCTTCATGGAGCAATCCCTGAAAGATTCCGACGTGTCCGCCGTCGTCGCCTTCGGGTTCGATGAAAATATCCTGCCCTACGAGCAGGCTTTCAGGGAATCGGGAAAAAAGCTCGTATTCGAGGGGCCGGGCTCGGACCCATTCATTGTCTTTCCGGATGCGGACTTGGAGCTTGCGCTCACCGACCTCGTTGCAGGCAAGTTCATGTACTCGGGGCAGGTCTGTACGGCGCCAAAGAGGATCTACATCCATGAAGCGATTTATGATGAGTTTCTTGCGATGTTCGTTGACCGGGTGAAGCGCCTCGAGGTAGGAGACCCCGCAGACGAGCGGACCGATGTTACGCCCGTGGCGAGCGACCTCGCGGTAAAGCGCATAGGCGAGCAGCTTGAGGAAGCCGTGCGGCTGGGGGCTCAACTCCTCGTGGGCGGCAGGATCGAGGGGAATCTCGTCTACCCGACGGTTGTGAAAAACGCTGCCGATGGAATGCTCGGGATGCGTGAGGAGGTCTTCGGCCCCGTTGCTTTCACTTCCAGCTTCAATTCAGCACCCGAAGTCCTGGCCAGGGCTAAAAACCACAAGTACGGACTTCGTGCCGCCGTGTTCGGGGGAAAGGAAGCGCAGACAGTTGCGGAAGCCCTCAAAGGGCAAGACTACTGCCATCCCGTGGACAGCTACACCTTCGGCGCCTTCGGGACGGTGGCCTGCAACGAGACGAAGGCCGCCTCATGGCGCGGGGCTTTTGTCACCAAACCCGTCGGCGGCTACGGCTATTCGGGATGGATTTGGGAGACGGTCGGAGGAAAGTTTCGCCTGAAGCAGGGGCCCAAGCTCCTGAGCACCGAGACTTCCGAGCCATTCTAAATGTGATTACGAATTTTGTATGTTTCATGGGGACTTTCTAACGGCGTGAGTGAAGAAGAGCCAGGGTTGTTCTATGTCGGCTGCACCAGGGCCGAACGCAACCTTCATATTTGCTGTGCCAACACGAGGCAAAACAAGTGGAGCGGGATCGGTCCGTTTTTGGACGAGCTTTCAGATGAGTTTTTTGGGCATCCGGCGATCCTTTCGGCATGAGAAATTATTGGGAAATGGAAAAAGTGATAAATACAGGAGGCATTATTCTGAATGATTCCGACGCAGTAACGGTATCTGGATGATGCCGGTCGAAAATTCAAGCGCGGGAGTGCATGTCGTCTGCACATGCGAGCATCCCGAACTTATCGTCATCACGGTCTATGAGGCGAAGCCGCCAAAGTGGGAGACCCCTTTCAAGAAAGGAATGAGATCATGAGGAAGTGTCCCATTCATTCCTGTCCGGGCAAGTGCGAAGAACGACGCATCATCCATGTTATCAAGCATCACGGGGATGTGAGAGTGAGTAACCATACAGGAACCGGAAGGGCCGATTAAGCGGCGAAAGACTGCTTCTAATTCCATCCGTGCACACGAGATGCACAGGAAACACCAGACAGGACATTGTGAAAAGTTGATGTTTTGTAACTTGGCGGAAGCGCATGGGAATCGAACCCATCGCCACATAGACTCCGTAAGGGTTTGCAGGCGAGAGGGACAACAGAGGGACACCGGAAAAGTGGGTGCGGGAATCGAACCCGCAGTGATATAGACGGGGCAAGGATTTATGGACTTCTGCACGACTTGTGCAACACCCGGGTTTGTTCGGCGGCGTCCGGTAGCTTGTGAACCTCGCGTCGGGTGAGGTATTTTCAACCTCTTGTGATTTTGTCCGGTTTCCAGAGTGCTATTCAGCACGAAAAGCAAGGCGCAATGCGGGGATGCTTTTAGGATATGGAGAAAATACGCTCAATTGTCCCGTTTTGAGTTCAAAACGTTGAGCAGTAGATTTCTTTAGTCTAAATGGGTTGCCTCAATCGTTTCTTTTCTTTTGATGTGGATGATCTTAAACTTTGAACCGATGTACGATTCAACGGTAACATCTTCAGTGATCATCCACATCATTGATGTGGTTTTGTTAAATGCGGAGACTTCCCATTTTGAGCCGTCGTCAAGCGTGATGAGACCTCCGGCATTTTCGACTTTTTTAATTGAATGTTTCCCTGTGCGTAGATACATAGCAACTCTTTTGCAGCACCCTTTATACCAAGTTGCGCCCATACGGGTAAGAATTGGCCATTGGAACCCCCCTTTTCTAAAGGGGGGCAGGGGGGATTTTGTGAATGGAGGTTTTACCTCTTTGAGCGCAACTTGGTATTAGAACCTCGACTTTCATGACTTCCTCATAGCCCAAAATATCCGTTTCGTGAGATCATTTTGTTCGGTTTGCAGTATGATTGCCTTGTAGTTACCTACTCCATTCCCCCATACCATTGAGGCGGGACATTTTCGCTCTCCAGAAATCAGCTTTTGATTTATTATCCTTGATTTCGATGCACGGGTGCAAGCCTTGAAGTAATTTCCATTGCAGGCTCGTCTCCGCGTTCAAAATCGAAGCGGACCTTCATCAGGCTTGGAGAGAAGAGAGGGAAAAGCAACTTCACTCCGATGTTGAAAGCATTCCTGAGGATCGTAGAGTGAGATCGATTCGGTTGCATCGGCAGGTGTTTCGGTGCGCGACGGAGGCGGGCCATGCTTTGCCATGCATTCCCAAGGGATAGTCCATGATGGAGATCCTCTGAGAGGCTTTCGCAAAAGAAATCTTGAGTCTCGTTGTGAAGTAGATATGAGTGGTTCGACCTTCTCCAGAAATCATCCGATACTTCTCAAGACTGAGTTCTTACAATTCCCCCTCTGGCTGGCATTATAGGATGAAGCAGTGAGGAATACGGTAGAATCATGAGAGAATTGCAAGTTTATTTACGGATAAGTTCTAAGTCCTGGAAGCTTATATGGGAAGTAACAAGATGCTGACATGCAAATATTACTTACAAGGGCGTCCCCGATGGCGACAGTTCCCTGAGGATGTCCTCGTCGACTTCCGCTCAGGAGGGATAGATGATTGGGCGGAACGACGACTCCGTAGGGTGGAACGAGAAATACCCCCTAAAGCCTTGTTGCTCAAGAGAGCCTTGGCGGAATTTTGCTGCCGACGCGCACAAAACGGCCAAGCAGAGCTTCTTGGGGTCCGCCCTGCAAACCCCACAAAGGGTGCCCTGTATAGCCCGCTTGCCGTACTCGTTTGCAGCTTTTTCCAGTTTGTTCAGTGTCTTCCAGGACTCTTCGTGCCATGCCCGCTGGTAAGATCGGGAATCAAATACGGGATACAAGGCCTGTTTTTGACGGTCCAGGAAGGCGCGGGATTCCAGGGGAATTCCATATCCGAACGACCAGGCGGTGATCGTGTAAGCATTCGCATAAAGCCCGTAATACCTGCTGGCAAGCGATACGGCATCAATAGTCTCGATAATTATCATCGCGATAAGCCCCAGCGCGCCCAATACACTTAGCACGGGTCCGATGATTGCCAGGGTCACGCCTCCGCCAGCTGCGCTGGCGATTGCCGATTCCGACGCGGCCCCGCCGATAGTAAGCGTGTGCACAAAATGCGCGACTTTCGACGAGGTCTCGGCAAGCGTCAACGCTCCCTCTCCAATTTCAAGCCCGGAGTGACCAAGATGAATGTAATGCAGAGCGTGCTCTAAGATTTCCCCTTGCTCGCTGGTCAGTTCGTACTTTTCAATGAGTTGCTTGACTAGCTGCTTGTATTCACCTTCGGTCATTCTTGCCATGGCTCAACAGACCTCTTTTTATTTCACCCATTCTTATCTGATTTGATTTGGCAATAGGCCCATTCTTGCATAAATCCGTCTATCATGCAATAGTAGTGCGTGTCAAGCGTGAAATTAGAAGTATGAGCAAACTCCGATGTGCTCATTGCAGATGCCACTTTGCTGCTGAATAGAGGAGGTTGTGCTTTTTGCGGTTCATCGCAGTCCATCATGTCCCATGGGGCACCCTGAGACTATAAGAAAACTCGGCATCAGAGTTTCCGCTCCTCGCTACTCGCTCCATGTCTTTATTCCCGCTTCGTGCTCCTTGATTCTCGCTCCCGAGCTGCGGTCTCTGCGCAGCAGCGAACGATTACCTTGCCGGAACCGAAAATTCCCCCTCCCCTGCTGTCAGCTTGCACAATGATTCGAAAATGGCAAGAATTTCAGCTCGCCAATTCTCCAGGCATACAAGAGCTGTGCGGAGTTTTCCTCTTTCCAGCTGAAGATCAGGAATCATTAGCGGCGGCCACGGTGCCTAAACAACCTCATATATGGCTCCGCCGTGCGCTGGATTCCTTGGGCTAATCCAGATTCCGTTTAAACCGGAATGATGCATCATCTTCTTCGCTAAGCGCCCAAACTGCATGTAGGGATCGGATTTTTGCCCGAAAAACTTCCCCTGTTCCCCTAAAGCCCGTAAAACCATACGATTTTCAGATCGGACATGCAAGAGGTATCTCAGTGGGACCCGTTTTTGCGATTTCAGGACGCACCTCCATCCCCGGGGTTTTATAGTCCGCTTTCCGCCTGTCAGGGTTAAGGGGTGCAGGCGAAAATGATGCTATAATACCGGGCTAGTGGAAAAGCCGACGCAACATGAACATGCCACTTCCTGGCATGGTAGACCACTCTGGCTCCTACCTTTACAAGCCGCCTGATTATCGACTCTATGGACGGTTTGACGTTCTCGCCCCAGAACGCCGTATCCCGGATCATATGGAGCAGGTTATACGCGAGACACCCGACAAGAAGCCTTGCCTGATTCGCTCCAAACCGATGGCAACTCGTTTTGTCCCATCTGAGGGTATTCTTTCCCTCTTTTATCCGGTTTTCAATCTCGGCACGACCATTGTGAATCGTAATTACCTTGTGGGCTTCAACATTTGAGTTGGTCACGATAAATCCAACACGAGGAAAGAGTTCACCGATGTGCCATTCTATCTTACAGACAACCCTTCGGGCCTTATTCCATTTCTCCGCTTGGTAATGAAATTCGATCACCCTTACCTGAACGCCACTCTTTGGAGGACGACCGGCGGGTCGCTTCAGGTGTGGATGAATGAGCCTCTTTAGGCTGTTGTTGGTAGAGATGCGAATGAAGTAGGTGATGCGCTTCTGTTCGCAGAATTCGTAGAGATCGGGACCGGCAAACGCTGCATCCCCCCGGAGCCAAAACTGCTTGAACCATGGTCGGTAGCGATTGATCAGAGGCGAAATAAGATCGATGACCCCATCGGCTGAATGCGCGTTTCCAGGTCTCAGTTTTGCACCCAAAAGGTCCCCTTTGCTTGTGAAGCAAAACAGAGGATGGTAGCAGACCTGCTCGAAGTAACCGTTAAAGGCTGCGCCCTCTTGGTTTCCGTGGACGGGATCTTAGGTGGAATCTACATCGATGATGAGCCGCCGTTTGTTTCTGCGCCGAAGGAGGGTATCGACGGATCGACTGATAGCATTTTCGAGGGCTTTTAAACCCTGGCCTGTTGCGAGAATCTTGTTCTCGAACCGGCAAAGTGCGGACTGGCTGGCGCCGCTTTCATGTTCTTTTCCCAAGGCCAGCCGAAGTGCCGGGTCCATTCTCAGGTGATTGGCACTCATTGCAGTCCTCATAGCCTGCCGCAACCTGATAGACCCTCTGGCGAAGCAGTTGAAGCATGGCATGATCCGTATGGCGAGGTGATCTCAGATCATCAATTTGGGACGCCGCAGCACTAAGGATACTTAATAAACCGCTGATCGATCTCCCTCATGACAAGAAAGCCTGTATCGGATGTGATCTTTGCGCCCTGAAAATCAATGCTGATGGATCTGTCGAAATCCGGCCGTATGGTCCCTCCCTGTTTGTCACCAACTGCGCGCATGTAGCTTTCCCTCCGTATTACGAATTTACGCGGTAATATCAGATAGTTGGGGCAAATGCATTATAATTGTCAGGCATGCTCACGCATAATCTCAGGATTATAGGAATGGACAACGAGAATTCAATGCTTATTTATGAATCCGGGGAAGAGCTCACAGCAAAGGAGGACCATGCCGGAGCGACCAAATGCAGTTGCCATGGATAGTTGTTATTGTATCGGTACCCTCCATGGACACTCCGGTTTGTGATCTGGAAACCCGCAAATTCAATCAAGAGGCCGCACAGTTAAGCGAACAGGTTATTGTGCTCGCCATTAGCATGGACCTGCCTTTTGCCCAAAAGACTCCGATCTCAGGTTCTATTATGTCGATCCGGGACGCTGGTTAATGGAAAAAGGCAGGACGCGCCTTGACGGAACGGGCGGAATAAGCTGATAATTCAGGCTGTATCTTCCTGATACTGAATAATTTCCCCTGGTTCTAATTGCAAATTTAAAAAGGAGACCGCAATGGCTGACAAGGTTGAAGTATGCATGTGCGAAAAGTGCGGGAACGAAGCTGAGATGACCATCTCCTGCCAGTGGATCGACGTGCGGGGACCATCCGGAGAAACCCGGAAAAAACAAAAAGAAACCAGGACATGCAAAGTCTGCGGCAATGAAGCAGACATGATTATTGATTTTGATGACTAGCTGCTTGGCGCTTTTGGACGTCTTCAGGAATATGGGACCGAATACACGAAAAGTGAGCGGCCCCTTTTGACGTTTTTCCAGACACGGGAAAAGCAGGCGAACCATGACGGAGAAAAGAGATGGAAAGTGATCGGAAGAACATGACTTGTGCTCACTGCGGCTATACAAGCGATGGGCGATTTGAGGGGGATATCTGCCCGCAATGCGGTCTGACGTATTGGAAATGCGGCAAGTGCGGTTTTCTCGTCACCTCTGCCAAACCTCCGGACACGTGTCCAGGATGCAGGGAGAGGTGCGATTTCCTCAATGTCACCTGCTATACGCCCGACTGTGGCGGACCTGGAGGTATTGATCCGCGGCTGTAGACATTTATTGATGGCGGCCGGAAAGTTTTCCATTTCTGTCGGTGAGAAATCGAACCAGCCGGTGGCGGTCAAAAAGCTTGATTTGGAGCATGAGATGATGTAATTGCGGCTTGGATACTTATCTCAATGAACATGGTAGCATAGGAGGTGGAGCAATGAGTGTGGATCCAAAAGCTCTAGAATCTACAATCAGAGAAATGTACCCGGAGATTGTTAAACACGGTCTCTTGCTTTCCTTAAGCTTCGACACGGATACGGATGCCTGGATTGTTAAACTAAGTAAGGGAAAGCATGAACTGACAACCCACCTTGAGAAGAAAGATGCAGAAGGCTGTCTTGATGGAATCCAATGCATCTACCTGGGAATACAGGTCGGTCAATTTGTCAAGAATTTCGAACTAAATGAATAGGAAAGTCCCAACTGAGAGCGACAAGGGAGACATAATCGAAGTAAAATCGATCGAAGAGGTCCGGAACACCTTGCCGGATTAGCAAAGAGTAGTACCTGGCTCTGCTTTGCAGCTACCTTCAGGCTTTCGTGCGAGATAAGGAAATCGTATGGTTTCACGGACCTTGGGGATGTTCCGGAACCTTTTTCGGATAGAATCATCTCCAAAATGCTATTCGGATACATAGCGCAAAGCTTGATGCATTATTCCGGATCGGACTGCCCGGCTCAACAAAAGGAGGAAAGGCGCAAATGGCAATTATAACCATTTCGAGAGGCTCGTATAGCAAGGGCAAGGAAGTGGGCGAAAAAGTGGCTCGGAAGCTGGGCTACGAGTGTTACGCCCGTGAGGTCTTTCTCGAGGCTTCAAAAGAGTTCAACATCCCCGAATTGAAGCTGCTGAAGGCGGTACATGACGCTCCTTCCATTTTGGAAAGGTTCTCCTATGGCAAGGAGAAGTTCATAACATACTTTCAGTCCGCTCTTTTGAAGTGCTTTAGCAGGGACAACGTTGTCTATCACGGACTGGCCGGACATTTCTATGTCAAAGGTGTCTCCCACGTCCTCAAGGTTCGGATTATTGCCGACATGAAGGACCGGATTCAGATAGTGATGGACCGGGAAAAAATCTCCCGTGAAAGCGCCATTGAGCGGATCAAAAAGGACGACCTCGCAAGGCGCAAGTGGAGCCAGCATCTCTACGGGATCGATACCACAGACCCGATTTTGTACGATTTGGTGATCCGCGTGCGGAAAATGTCCGCCGATGACGCGGTGGACGTGATCTGCCATACCGTGGGACTGGATACTTTCAAGACGACCTTTGAGTCTCGCAAGGCAATGGAAGACCTGGCGCTGGCATCCGAAGTAAAAACGACCCTGCTTGAGCTCAAACCCGACATCCAGGTATTGGTGCGCGACTCCATCGTTACTCTTGGCGCCAGCGCCAAGGTCATGAAAGACCCCGATCTGGCCCGGGAAATGGAAAGAATTGTCGGCGCCATTCCGGGTGTTAAAGGGGTCAACATCAAGTCTTCCCACCTGCTCGAATGGAGTGACTGAAGTGACTGAGCGGGAAAGTCGAGCCGCCATTATTTGTGATCCATTCCAACCCTGGGTTCCATATCCCGGAAAAGACGCTTCTTTATAAAAAAAGGGACTGGACTGCTCTGAGTGAAGCACGGGTTCTTCCGGAAGAAGCTCGCACGATCCTGGCTGAGATAGATGCCAATGGATTGGCAGTCGGCCCCGAGGACTTCCGACGCGGACTTGAAGTCGAACTCCGGCACGCACTGTGGAATCGCGGCGGATAGGCGCCCACTGATGAGGGCGCCGCTTTGGAAATCGGCAGTGGCATGTGGAACCGGACATTTTCGCAGGGTGCAAGTCTTTTTTCTGCGAAACGCCATATAAATATGGTTCGGCTGTTGACTGGTTATCGCAGGATAATTACTCTCCCATCACTGTGCATTGGAGTGGCATGCGTAAAAGCTGGTGCATTGTCAACTTAATTCCAACATGCTCAGAGCGGCAATGCGTCATTTTAATATACTTCTCCATGAAAACGGCAGGGTTATCGAAGAAATCGGACCGCTCACCAATCGCGGCCCCTTCGATCCCATCCCGTTTTCAACGCAGGATAAAAACTGCCGCCCAACGCCGTTTTCATAGCCTTCATACGGAGGTGCGCTCAGGATTGTAGTAACGCAAAAGAGCGGGGGAACGATTCCCCTCGATCTCCAGGCTCCGCCGGGCGCACACGCGCAAGCGCGTGTGGCCGGGCGCTCGGCGCCTCGCGGGGCGTGGAGATCGGCCGAAGGCCGCCGCCGCAAGCGCCGCCGTGAGCCGGATGGGTGGCCCGGACATCGAGAGCGGCGATGGGGGCGTGGGGGTTGGGGGGACAGCAGCTCCCCGCGCTTTTAAACGCTTTTAATACTCTCTTGAACCCAACTTCGTATCAGTTGCCAGGGGAAAGCTATCGTGGGTGCAAATGAGGATGGCGGCGGTATCACTTCTTTCCGGTTCTATCCGATCCACTGATGGATTTTGTTCCAAACTCTGGCGGGGACCACCGGAAAAGTGCCCGGTGCGCGGGACCGGGGGCAAGCAATTTTTCAAGGTGGGGGTGAGCCGTCGGAAAAGCCGCAAAGGTAACGGCCCGCGAATTGAGGAAAACCAGCCAAATCCAATGGAATTACCAAGGAGTAAGACATGACGGAGAGATTAGAGGTTTATAAGTGTGAAATCTGTGGCAACATGGTATCCGTGGTCCACGCAGGGGACGGCGCTTTGGTATGCTGTGGCGCTCCAATGAAACTTATGGTGGAAAACACCGTAGATGCTGCCAGGGAGAAGCATGTCCCGGTTATGGAAAAGACCGCCGAGGGCTTTAAAGTGAAAGTGGGGAGCCTGGCCCATCCCATGGAGCAGAACCACTACATCGAATGGATCGAAGTCATTGCCGACGGCAAAGCATACCGCCAATTCCTGAATCCGGGAGAAGCACCGGAAGCCACTTTTGCCATCAAGGCCCAGAAGGTGGTGGCGCGGGAATACTGCAATCTCCACGGTCTGTGGAAAGCCTGATCATTGCCGGAGTAAATAAAGAACTGTAAAAACAATTGCTTATATCAACCCTCCACGGTCGAGGCACTCCCGGGGCGGAGTTTCTCCGGAACAAATAGCATTAAATGGGCCTTCCGGGCGTTCCACGACCTTTTTCGAGCGGAATACAACCCCGAAGTGCGGTTCCACATCCGCCGGCGGTTAAGTTGACGCTTTATTCAGGCTGGAACAAACCAAAGCGGAGGCTTTATGGCCCGGTTATCCTGGAAAATGAAGGTCGCGCTTGTCCTCATGGGGTCCAGCGCGGCCCTGTCGCTGTTCCATGTATTTTTATTCGCAGATTTGCACTCCCTGCTTTTCTATCTTGCCCTCGATGTGGTTTTCGTGCCGATCCAGGTCCTGCTTGTAACCGTTTTGATAGAGCGACTTATGAACGAAAGAGAAAAGCAGATAGTATTGAGAAAGTTGAATATGGTCATAGGAGCGTTTTTCGGGGAGATGGGCAACAGGCTGATAAACATTACGGGGGCCTCCTGCACGGACTTTTCATCACTGGAGCAGGCCCTTGCTGTTGCCAAGGATTGGAGAAAATCCCATTATGAGACTGCGTCGGAATTCATCCAAAGCTATCAGTTCAAGTTCGACCCGAACAAGGTGCAGTTACAGGACTTGAAAGATTTGCTTCTCAAAAACCGCAATTTCGTGCTGGGCCTTTTGCAGAACCCCAATCTTCTCGAACATGATAGATTTACCGACCTGCTCTGGGCCGTGTGCCACCTTACCGAAGAGCTTGAAGCGAGAAAAACCCTGCAAGAACTGCCCAGCTCCGACCTCAAACACCTGGAAGGCGACATTGAGCGGGCCTTCGGCCTTATTGTCCGGGAATGGCTGTCCTACATGCAGCATCTAAGAGGGCATTATCCGTACATGTATTCGCTCTCGGTGAGAACGAACCCGTTCAATCCAGCCGCCAGCCCTGTTGTTTTGAACGACTAGCCCGGGTTCCCGCCTCAGGTAAAGGAATTAACACCATGGAGATTTCAGAGGAACCGGATATGCAGGCGTTTGCCACCCTCTGCCCCAAGAGGCCATAGAGGCTTGAGGCCATCAGGCTAAAGGGGTCAAAGGGTAAAGGGGTCAAGTCTCAGTATGACCCAACGACGGAATTCTCATGATACTTTGGCGGCGCATACCTTATTCGGGGTCCGTCGCCAAACGCTTTTTCATCGAATCAAGCACGCTGTCAACCGAGCTGTAACCTCGCAGACCGAAGGCTGAACCGATATCTGCGAAACTGTCCTTTCGCAATTGACGAACCGGATGGATCGCCATGCCGCGCGGCTCATTGAACCATGCCCTGCTGGATTTCAACAATCCCGACCCGTCCAGCCGGTAATAGGAGCAGAGGGTCCGCTTTATGTCCTCGACATCCGGAGCGAGCGCCCGCGATTCAGGCGCCCGAGGCTGAGTTTTGAGTTCGAAGAACCGGGCCTTCGGTAGATCGACCGATCCTTGCTCGCCAGGAAAGGGCGGCCATCTCTCGCCGCTGAATATCCGCGTGATCTCTTCCCGGTCCTCCAGCGCCGTAAACCTCCTCTACGCTGCCATTCGAGCATTCTTACGAGGCGAAAGGATGGAGAGAAAGAAGTCCCTGTAGAGCCAGTCCGGCCCTTTTGCGGAAGACGGATACCCCCCCTGTGGCCGCTCCACGGGTACTGGTCCAGGCGCTCGGCAAGGCCCGCCCGCAGCGGATTCCTGTGTATGTAGCGGACCAATTGCAGCAGGAAAGAGTCTCCATCGACCAAAATCGCTTTAAACCGTCCTCGGAACAACTGCCCGTCACAACCGTGGGCCTTGTTGAATCGTTGGGTATGGACTCCGTTGACGTGGCGCATGTACCGGGAAAGGTTGCCCATGGGGGTATGAATCAATAAATGGTAATGGTCGGGCACCAGGCGGCAGGCGCTTATTGCGATGGAATAGTCGGTCCCATTGCAATATTCGAGTTTCTTTGATAAAATGAAATTAGAGGGGATCAATTGAGTTCGATCCTGCTCGCCTCTGAGACTACTTGAATCCGACCAATCAAGAATTAAAGTGCAGCGCGGATTTCCGTCTGATTGAGGGGAAGAATTGACTGGCTGAGTTGGTTTCCGTGCGGGAAAGAACCCTCTCCGGATGGAAACCAACGGCGCCGGGTTCCCCCCTTTGACTGCTGGGCCGGCTTCCGGCAGATGTTCTATGGACACGTGGAGCTTAATACGAAGGAAGGCTTTTTTGAAGAAGAAATATACCATACGGGATATAGCAAAGGTGGCCAATGTCTCACACATGACCGTTTCCCGGGTCCTCAATAAAGATCCCCAGGTACGCGAGACAACCAGGACCAAGGTCAGTGACGTGATCGCCGAGCTTGACTACGAACCGGACGCCCGTGCCCGCGCCTTTGTCACGAAGAAGTCCCACCTGCTCGGCCTGGTCGTCTCAGACATCAGCAACCCCTTCTACGCCGAGCTGTCCAGGGGCATTGAAGACAAGGCCTTTAAGATGGGCTACAACGTGATTTTCTGCAGCTCCGACGAGCAGACCCGCCGCACGGAGGCCTGCGTGAAGCATATGCTGCGCACCGGGGTGGACGGGTTCATCTTCGCCTCGGCGCACCTCAAGGAGCCTGCCGTAGAGAAGCTCATTGCCGAGGGCTTCCCCACGGTCCTGGTGAACCGGAAGCTCAGGGGATCCGACTACCACTATGTTGTCTGTAACAATTTTCAGGGGGCCTACGACATAACCCAATACCTCCTGAGCCTGGGCTACAGGAAAATCGCCATCATTTCAGGCCATTCCCACCTATCCACCGGCCTGGACCGCCTCAAGGGCTACCAAAAGGCCCTGGAGGACAAGCGGATTGCACTGCGCCTGGACTATATTATCGAAGGACCCTTTACCCCGGAGACTGGCTACAATGCCGCCAAGAAGCTGCTGGCTCTCGAAGACAGGCCAGAGGCCATTTTTGCCGGGAACGACTACATTGCCAGGGGGGTCATGGAGGCCGTGGAGGAACTGGGACTGTCAATCCCCGAGGACGTGGCCCTCACAGGCTTTGACAACACGACATTTGCGGCCAAGGGTGGCACCAAGCTCACTACGGTCAGCCAGGAGATATACGACATGGGCGACTTGGCTGTGCAAATACTTGTCGATACGATAGAACGCAAGGGCCTCGAGTATACCCACAATGTTGTGTTGAAGGCCAAGATAACTGTACGCGAGTCCTGCGGATGGAAACTGCGCAAAAAACAGCCTTGCCCGATTTCTTCTACGGGACCTGCAAAAACGCCCTCATGACTTGGAGCCGGATTGTCCTCATCACCCCTTGCTTCATTCTTGCCTGCTGCAAATTCGGCAATCATTCAGATGATCGCTTGAGAAAAAGAGGGTCAAGATACTCCGGGTCGGGGTACGTATAGAAACCCTTTCCAGTCTTTATTCCCAATTCGCCGCGCTCGATTTTGTCTTTTAAGGCTGGCGGAGGCAAGTCCTTGGGATCACCGGAGCTGTTATAATAAACCATCTCTATGCCATAAACGACATCCAACCCAACTTTATCCATCAAGGCAAACGGACCTTCCTTCATCCCTGTGAAGACCATCCAGCCTCTGTCTATATCCTGGAAATCCACAAAGTCGTTCCCCCACATGTATAATACTTCTTTCTTGACGGCTCGCCAGACCCGATTGAAACAAAAGCCAAGGAGTTCCTTTTTGACCCTCAAGGGAATACAGCCTATGGAACGTACCCAGGCAATGCCGGTTTCCATGACCTCGGGCAAGGTCTTGGTTCCACCCATCACATCGACATGATTGACGCCCTGCAAAGGAAAGTAGAAATGTATATTGAGCGATCGCTCGGGGCGGCCGCCGCTTTCTTCCAGCAACGATACCGCAATGGATGAACTGTTGGTAGCTAAAATGGCGTTGGGCCCTGCCTGTTCACCCATTCTTTTCCAAACCTGGCGTTTGAGGTTCAAATCTTCCGGGACCGCTTCTATAACCAGGTCTGCATCTTTCACCGCATCGCCCAACTTGCTGACTTGCGTGATGCCGGCCTTGGCGGAATCCCATCTGTCCCACGGCACCAACGGAGACACACCTTTGTTTTCAAGGTCACTGCGCGTTTTCTGCAAAGACCGATCAAAAGCGTTTTCATCAGCATCATAAATCTTTACCCGGTAACTCGCATCGGCCGCAAGCAAGGCAATCTGGCTGCCTAATGTACCGGAACCTATCACTGCGAATCTGTTCAATGGCTTTGGCATAAAGGTACTCTTAAAATTTTGAAGTGGATTGAGTGAAAAGCGATTCCAATTGTCACCATGGGGTCTTTGAAATCAAAACTGCTTGCTACTGATCTTCCTCATAAACGTTGGCAATGCAACATAAAAAGGTGCAGTCTTCATGGTCGCTCGGATTGACAAAACCATGTGGTTCCATAGTTGGAATGAAGACTAAATCATTCGGTCCAATAGGCGTTTCATCGATTTTCCGGTCAGTTTCTGAGTCATACGAATAAGCTATCAGCTTACCGTTAAGGATATACATAGTCTGATAATAGAGATGCTTGTGAATTGGGATTTCACCTTTAGGACCAACTGTGAAAAATCTCAGTCCATACTCTGGACTACCGGGAGGGCCGGCTTGAGAAAGCCACTGTACCCATACACTTTTTACTTCATACACCTTGTCTTTATAAGGAAAACTTTCTATTTTACTCTTGTCATGATCTTTTACATTAGTGACTTTCATTACATAAATCCTCCCTCTTTATAGCAGCTGCATACTTGAATCGGCATCCTGAATAATATAGAGGCATCAAACCCCACCTGCAATGTCCGGTCACCTGGTTATACTGAGTTGCGTCCAAGATTGAAGCAATGGAAAAGAGCGGGGGAATGATTCCCCCTGGTCCCCCCAACCCCCTCCATGTTTTGGCCTCGCGCGCAGGCACGCAAGGCCAAGCGCTCGGCGCATGCGACGGTTGCCCAGCCCCGCGCCGGGCACCGCCGCAGCGCCATCTAAAATAGCCGCGTAGCAGCCAGGGGGAGTGCGGGGGCACTGTTGCACGTGCTTTTTAAGATCATGTGGTACCTTCTTGAACGCGAATTAGTATTATTCGTAGTAATCGGGAACTAACCTATAGTCTGCGTAACTCTCATTCCAATGATTGTAAAGTATTTTGGCATTATATCTGTCTTTTAACTTTAGCACCTTATGAGCGCTTTCTTTAAAAGCCACGGTGTCATAGATGATGCCCGGAGGATGTGGCGGCGGTCCAAGGTTCATCGGAGTAAAGATGGCGTCGCTTGGACATATAATGGTCCCGAAATTGTCTAAATGCACAACCAGGCCCAGGACTCCAGGAGTATGTCCAGCCAGGGTAATAAGCTCGACTCCTTCAGCTATCTCGGTGTCTTCATCGATCAAAGTCCAATTGAGGCCTTGACTCACAGGTTCCGCGTAGCCTCCCTCACCGCGGGGATTGGGCACCAGGAATTCCTGAGCTACATAGAACTCATAGTTCCTCTCGGGGGTTACATGCGTCCAGACCATTGCGTTCGTGAAGTCTTCCTTGTGCACATAAATTTTGGCATGCTGGAATAGGTCCGTATTGCCGCAATGGTCCCAATGCAGGTGGGAGATTACTACGGTTCCGATATCTGAAGGTTTGAGATTCAGTTTTGCAAGCCGGGCCGTAAGCAGTTCATCATCTTTGGCGTAGAGCGGAAAAGTGTCCTGGATAAATTGCGGAACCCGGTTTTTATTGAGGTCACGACGGGCGTCAGGATTCGGCCCTGTGTCGAAGAGAATCCAACCAGCCTTGGGGTGATCGATCAGAAAACTTGTGCAGGGTATTTTATGCCATGTCCGCGGTGGATTCTGATTTACGAGGGTCGCCGGCCTGTACATAGCGACAAACCACCCGAGATCTCCCATTAAGTGGCCCAGGTCCAGAATATAGAACTTCATTTTCGCCATGAGTTTCCTTCCTTGAATAAAAGGGTGATCTTCTAATCTTCAGCCTCATTCACTCATCATGTATGACTTTCAGGAGCTTCGCCAATTTGTCATCCCGCAATCTTTAGAGCAATGAAGGCGGGGAGAGTGTAGCAGGACCTCTCCCCGGCCACGATCTCCATGGGTTTGGTTCTTCGTTTGAATTCCTTGTTAAGCCTTTCAATGATGTTGGTGGTTCTCAAAAAGATCCATGAAAAACTCTGTCGCCTTCTCTCTGGAAGATGCATAGAAGATCGAGCGCATCCCGTCAGATGCAGCCTCTTTGAATTTCTGTGGCGCCTTGGCCGGGACGTTTCTGCCTGCATGAACTTGGCAGCGCTGCACTCTGGCTCCGGGAAATGCCTGGGCAAAGAGCTTCTCCGGACGGGGGAGCCCATCCATGCTTCCCAAAGTGATCTTTGCGCTGTCGAGACCTCTTCTTTTCAAATCCTTGCCAGCGTCGAGTGTGGCAACTTAGTGCAATCCGCCGGTTATTCGATTAAGCCTGGAATGAAACTAAAACTCGTGCGCCTCTATGCAACCTTGAGCGGGGTGTGCCGCTTTACGGGCACAACCGCAGTACCCGGCATAGTGCTCATGGACCTGTGCCCGGAACCTGTTCAGCCTTCTGCTTTGCCGCAAAAAACTTCCAGTATCCCTCTTTGGTTAGGAGCTTTGCACCCTCGCCGCAGACCAGGCCGAGGATAAGCCCGCCGATCAGGGTGCACAGCGCGGGAATAAACTTTTGCCCACCCTGGGAAAACATCATGGAAATGGCCCCGAACATGATGGGAATGGCTGACATTCGAAGGCTCTTGGGCAAGACAAAGTGTATGGCGCACAAAATGGCTGTCAGCACGAACACAACGAGGGCCGTGGCCAATTTGGCTTCTAGACCGGCCTTGACGCTCCACGTAATACAGTAGAGATAGCCCAGGCCCCAGAGGGCCCCGACAATCACACTGACAAAGTAGTTGATAAACTCCTCACGCTTGGCGCCGCCATTGAAGTAGATAGGCAGGGCCACAAAGGTCATCCAGATAACGCCTTGGTTCCCCAAGGGGGTAAGCAGGTAAATATACACATAAACCCCGCTCCAGAAGCCTATCCACAGGCTCCAGTTAACGAAGAAACGGCTCGTCATATCAACCTCCCATCCTTTTTGTGTAAAACTCGTTCCCCCACAAGCATCTGTTCGCAGGAAACGGTATCGGAGCCTGTGAGCACGCCGCCTGTGGAGACCATGAATTTTTCCGGCTCGAGGTCAGGGCCGGCAGCTTGGGAACGGGTAATTTCCCATAGCTCTCTTTCATGACTAGTTCTCCTTTACCTTGCGTCTTTCCTCTTGCCGCCTTCGAAGCAAGGAGTTGTTACGTGCTTTAACGACCGCCTGAGACCGTTCGGCAGGCCACTCGAGGAACCCGCGGCCCGACTTCGATCCTGTATTGCCCGCCGACACTATACGTTCCATCACCTCCAATGGCGAATTGTCGCAAGCCAATTGAGGCATAAGTTGCTTAGAGATCATAAAAAATGTGGTCAGCCCGCCCAGGTCCGCCGTGGCAAACGGTCCCGTTGTCGCGTATCTGCGCCCCAAAGACAGGGTCATTACGCGATCCACCTCCTCGAAACCCGCAATGCCTTGTTGCACAATCCAAAGCGCCTCCCGCAAGAGTGCATATTGAAGGCGATTGCCGACAAACCCCGCCACCTCCTTGTTCAAAACCACCGGCTCATTACCTATCCGTTTGACCAGACTCACCGCATCGGCGATTGTTTCTTTGTTCGTCCGGGAATGAGGCACTACCTCCACCAGCGGAACCGCATGCGGCGGGTTCCAAAAGTGGACGACCAAAAATCGTTCCGGATTTTTCATCCCGGCTATCAGATCCGACGGCACTATGTTAGACGTATTGGTGGCGATCATCGTGTTTGGGCCTACATGTTCCTCGATCAGAGCATAAACTTCTCTTTTTGTCTTCGCATCTTCAAACACCGCCTCGATTATCCCGACGCAGTCCGAAAGCCCGGAATACCCGCTTAAGGTCTCCAGGCAGTCCCCCACTTTTGCCGTGGCGCCCGGCCCTGCAAGTCCATATTCCTCCAACTCCTCAACAATGGCCCTTACCCGGCCTCCGAGTTGGGCCAACTGCCCTTTGTCCATGTCATACACTTTGACAGGAATGCCTGCGGCGCAAATAAGAGCCGCGATTCCGCCTCCCATCAGACCAGCCCCAACGACACCAACAGCACCCTGTTGCTTGCCGCCGTCATCTCCCATGCCTCACCTCCAATCTGTGGTCCCGCATCACCGGTTATTGCCGTATCCAATACCTGCCGGGGGAAGCCGCTAAAGTCCCGGCTCTGTTGTTATTTAACGGCAATCGGACGAATCATCATCCCTGTAGAGCATTTGATTTTATTAGGAAAACCCATAAAACAAAACTCATAAACCTTGTCTTTAGCCAGCTCATCAAGCTGTACCATTTCCATTAGATGAACACCCATTTGGATAAGTAAGTAATGGTGGACTGGATGAATATGACCCGGAAAAGACGTAGTAGTACTTGAAGGGAAATTTTCAAAAGCTGACTGATCATCACCTATTAGATATACATCCTTTTCTTCTACTAAATATCTGGCAGCTTCAAGAGTCACTCCAGCACCCGGGGCTAAATCCATTTGCGGCCATCTTTCTCCAGTTCTGAACAGCACCGCATCTCCTTTTTTTATTTCAACTCCTGCCCATTTTGCACAGCCAATGATATCTTCCGACGTGATGCCTTCCCCCGGTTCCAGGTGGGCAACTCCTTTGTAGCCAGGGATATCTAACAATACTCCCCTCATAATCATCGGCGGAATAGTCGATGCATCTGCTCGCAGCGGCCCAAAATTTGTAAAGTCATCTTTTTCATTAAAGCCATTATACCAATGATTGTCCTTTCCGACAGTGAGATGACTTAACGCATCGATATGAGTACCAACGTGGAGTGGCCCCAAGATAACTTCAGTATTCAAACCAACATCGAACTTATTAATTTCTTTATCACACCAGCCATCTTTAGCGTACCAATTGTATGAAGGATCAATGTCGCTTCCATACATATTCCGGCGCCCGCTTGGGGATGCATAAGTTATAAGATCCCAACCTGCATGTCCCGGCCAGACTGGCATTCCCTTAAACCTTACGGTTTCCAAATCATATACCTTGCCTTCTTTAATCAACTTGATTGCGTTCAAGACACTTTGTGAGGTCAACTCGTTGAGAATCCCTACTTCATCTTGAGAACCCCACTTTCCCCAATTGTTCTGTTCCATCCATTTGGCGTCATTTGAATCTTTCAATTTTTCCTCCGTCTCTTTGTAAGTTTCTTCTCTTTGAAAACGTTAAAGAGATTCCAGCAGCTCCTTGATAAACAGGGCTGCCTCCGCCCTGGTGTCCAAGGTCACGATTATGAGTGCCGTCTTACACATAAAGCCATCCGGGAAACGGTCGGGGCCTGGTCATCCACTCTCGGAAATGTCGCCGCAAAATTTGAGAAGTGGGCCGCGGTCTGCCAAAAGGACCTGGATGCCGCGCGGTGAAGGCCGCCTGTCCGGTTACTTGACAGTCCAGCCGCCGTCTACAACCAAAATGTGACCGGTAATAATCCTGGCAAGGTCACAAGCCAAAAACAACACGGCATGCCCCACTTCCTCCAGCGTCGCCATACGTCCCATTGGAATACTGTCCAAAACGAACCTCTTGAAGTTGGGATCTTCGAACATCCGGGCCGTGAACTCGGTTTCGACGAATGTCGGGGCCACCGCGTTCACCCGCACGCCGTATGGCGCCCATTCGCAGGCCAGGGTCCGTGTCAACTGATCTACTCCGCCCTTGCTGGAGCAATACGCCGCCCTCAATGGCAAAGCTACCCGCCCGGCTTGTGAGGAAATGTTGATTATATTGCCCGACCGCTGTCGGACCATTTCATGGCCGGCCGCCTGGCAAACGAAAAACATCGCCTTCAGGTTGATAGCCATGACGGCGTTCCAGTTTTCCTCGGTAACTTCCAGGGAGGGTTGAGGGCGATTGATGCCGGCGCTGTTGACCAGGATGTCCAGGTGCCCCATTTCACCGACCGCCGCCTCCACCAGCCGTGCAGGTCCGTGCTGTTCATTGATGTCGATCGCCAGGAAAGAACACGTTGCGCCCAGGCCCTCCAACTCTGCACACAGGGACTTGAGCTTTTCCTCCCTGGTGCCGGAGACGAACAGCCTGGCCCCGCACAGGGCGAACAAACGGGCGATGCTTGAGCCTATGCCGCCGCTGGCCCCGGTGATCAGAGCGCACTTTCCTTCCAGGTCGAACTGCGGTTTCATCATTTTCCGTATCTCCCCCTCTGACAACTTTTACTTCTTTGAATACCGCTGCGTTCTGACCCTGGCCGTGATGCCGTGGGCCAGCATCCGTTCCACTTCACACTGCCTCGCGGTGACCTCACCCACCTTGATACTGGCTTCAGGTGTCATCTTCTGGTAAGTGACGGTCTTGAGGAACTTCCCCACCCAGAGGCCGCCGGAGTAACGTGCAGACCGGCTTGTGGGCAGAATGTGGTTTGTGCCTATGGACTTGTCCCCGTAGGCCACGGTGGTCTCCTCGCCAATGAAGAGGGAACCATAGTTTCTGAGACGCTCGAAATAGTAGGGAATATCGTCTACATGCAACTCCAGATGTTCCGGCGCGTAGTCGTCGCTCAGCGCAATGGCCTCGTCTTTGCTCTCGGCCACGTACACCTTGCCGTTGTTGCCCCAGGAAACCTCGGCTACGGAGCGGGTGGGCAGGACTTCGAGCTGTTTGTTCAGCTCTTCGATGGCGGCCAGGGCGAAGGCCTCGCTATGACAGATGAGGATTTGCGGGCTATTGGGATCGTGTTCGGCCTGACCCAGGATGTCGCAGGCCACCAGGGCCGGGTCGGCGTTGTCGTCGGCGATGACGGCGATTTCCGTGGGCCCGGCCAGCAGGTCGATGCCGCACTGGCCAAAGAGTTGACGTTTGGCCTCGGCCACGAATTTGTTCCCGGCGCCGCACAGCATGTCAGCCGGCGGCACCTCGCCCATGCCGTAGGCCATGAGGGCAAAGGCCGGTACGCCGCCCAGGACAAAGATGCGATCTGCCCCTGCCTTTTTCATGGCGTTGATGGTGGCTGGATAACGAGCCCTTGCCCTTGATCGGCGGTGTGCAGCAGACGACGCTCTTCACTCCGGCCACCTTGGCGGGGATGATGCTCATCTGTGCTGAGCCGAACATCGGGTAGACCCCGCCTGGCACATAGCTGCCCACGCAGCCAACGGGGATATGCTTGTGGCCGAGGATTACCCCGGGGCTGCTTTCCACCTCCAGCGGGAGCATGGTGGCAAGCTGTTTTTCGGCGAACCGGCGTACGTTTTGTTGGCAGAAGTCTGTGTCTTTGATGAGTTGCTCGTCACATTTGTCGATGGCTTCCCGGATTTCTGTTTCGCTTAGCTCAAAACTTGGCGGACTCCAGTCGTCGAATTCGCTGCTGAACTTGCGCACGGCGTCCATGCCCTCTTTTTTGAGCTTTTGGAGCATCTCTCGGACATACTTTGACGTTTCTTCGTCTTCTTCAAACAGTCTGTGTTTACCTTCTTTGACAACTTTCACACTGGTCCTCCTGGTTTCAATCTATGTGTGGGCGGTGCGGCCACACTCCCGGCCCGGTCAGGGTTGCAGTGCCGAACCAGGGCCCGCAGCGCCTGGCGCTCACGGTGCCCGGGCCAACTGCTACCGGGCTGAATATGGTGATCGATCGAAATGTTATCAGTAACATATTTGAAACAATAAAGGCTTGTCAAGAACTTTTTAGGGTCGTTCTGACATGCTGAAAAAAGTCTGCTTGCCTGTGGGCTGAAATAAAAAAAGGGGGTCGAGTCTCCCTATGACCCAATGACAGGGGGTCCGGGGTCGGGGCGAAAGCGCCGGGATAAACCGGCATAGGCTAGGGTGCCGGAAAAGATCTCGATTCTGAGATGGAAGCTGGGCCGCAAGGCCAAGCAGGAACCGTCGTTTCGGTTCTTATACTAATTCGCGTTCAAGAAGGTACTACATGATCTTAAAAAGCATGTGCAACATGCTTCCCACATCCCCTTCGCCGCTACACGGCTATTTTAGATGGCGCTGCGGCGGCACCCGGCGTGGGCGCCGGGCACCCGCCGCGTGCGCCGAGCGCTCGGCCTCACGCGCTTGCGCGCGAGGCCGAAATCCTGGCGGGGTTGGGGGAACAGGGGGAAACATTCCCCCGCTCTTTTCCATTACTTCAATCTCGAACGCAACTTGGTATTACGCCCTCTACGGCCATATCCTCCGCCCTCACGTGCTGGCAACAGCCCGGGCGCGGGTAAGGGCGAACGGAGGTGCGCCGGGAACGGATGGCAAGAGCATCCGCGATATTGAACAAGGGCAAGGGGGTGCGGTTGTCTTCCTCGCAGAAATCGAGGAGGAACTCGGAAACCGGACCTATTTAAGGAGCATAGTGGGGCGAGTAGATCTATGGGTACGGGCTACTTCAGTTGGCTCACATGCCTGTGCGGGGGCTCTCCAAACAGCCGCTTGTACTCCCTGTTGAACTGCGTCGGGCTTTCATACCCCACCGCCAGTGCTACAATGGCGGCATCTTCATTCTCCACAAGCATCAAGCGCTGGGCTTCATATAAGCGCAACCGCTTCTGAAACTGCAAAGGGCTGAGGGTCGTTACCTCCCTGAAGTGCCGGTGGAAGGTGGAAGTCGCCATATTCACCTTCCTGGCTAATTCATCAACCTGAAGTTGCTCTTTGTAATTATCCCTCAACCATGTGATGGTCTTGGCAATCTGGTTGCTTTGAGTGCCAAGAGTGTTGACCATTCGCAAGTGTTCGCCCTGAGGTCCGATGAGTAGACGGTAATGAATCTCGCGGATAATCATCGGCGCGAGAACCGGTATCTGTTCCGGCTTTTCGTGAAGCTCAACCAGGCGCAGGAATGCATCCAGCACGTCAGGATCGACTTCCGCGACGGCCATTCCCTTGTAGGAACCATTTCCAAGTCTGGAGGAAGGCGGAATCTCCGCCGCCAGTTGGGTGATCAGGTATTTATCCAGGTTGAGCGACACCGCCAAAAACGGCTGCTCCGGGGATGCGACAGTGACGTAGTTTACGCTCGGCATGTCCACCCCGGTTATCAGGCAGTGGTTCTCCCCGTAGCGGTACTCCTTGGAGCCTATTACGGAGCGTTTGAATCCCTGGACAATCACCGCGACAAGCGGCTTGTAAAAGCAATTTTCGGGCTGATTTGCCTCATCTCGCCGGTGGATCGCCAAACCTTCGATAGCGGTCGGGTAGTCTCCGGTTCCGGGCATCCATCGCAGCAATTTCTCTTTCAGCAGATTGTTTGTTCTCGCCAGGCCTGTACGGGTGCTTTCCGCCATATTACAGTAATCCATCGTTTTTATTAACATCCAAGCGGCATATGATTCCCCGCACCAGCCCTTTGAATATCACAATTCATTCTACTTGGATAGCCCGGCGATAGAATCAGGCAAGAATTGGGTAGAATCGTATCTACTGTTCGGAGTCGGGCGGCGCTAGATGTTGAGCTATGGAAAATCCGAAATAAAGGAGCACAGGAAATGGCACAGAAAAATGACCACGCAGGGCTCGTTACGGGAGCAAACATGGGCCCGGGCGCGGCAATCGCCTCGGCACGCAATCCGGAAAGTGCCCATTTTGCCGCAACCGGTGCCGACGGCACAAAGGTGTTGGTCGTCTACTACTCTCTTACTGGAAACACAAAAAGCATTGCGGAAATGATGCAGAAAAAAACCGGGGCCGATGTGTTTGAAATTGAAACAGTAAAAAACTATCCAGCCGACTACGCCGGAACTGTCAAAGAGGCCAAGAGGGAGTTGGAGACAGGCGAATTGCCGGCGTTGAAGAAAAGCCCGCCCGATATGTCATCTTATGATCTGATATTGGTCGGCAACCCGGTATGGTGGTACACGGTATCGACCCCGGTGATGAGTTTTTTAAAACAGGCGGACTTTGCGGGTAAGAAAGTTTCCGCCTTTTGTACCCACGAAGGAGGGGTCGGAAAATTTTCCCTGCATTTTAAGGAGCAGGCCAAAAACGCCCTTGTCCTTGAAGGTCTCGACTTATACAAGCCGCGGCAAGCCGAGGAAGGCGAGGTTTTAAAAGCTCTCGACTTATGGCTCGGCAAGTTGCGAGGCGAGAAGAATAGCTGTAGTGCCGGCCTGCGATAAGAGGCCGCGTGAGCTATGGCTCTCAGGTGGTCCGTTATGGCGGATGGCAACGCAAACGCGGAGTAATATAGTGTCTATCTTTAAAGACAGTTGCTCACGTCCCTTTGGGACACCCTGAAACCATGAAAAGAACTCTACGCCCCGCGAGGTGGGCCTTGCGCGCGATGAAGAACTTTTCGGAACAGGAGTTCAAAAAATGCAGAAGCGCAAATTGGGAACCGGCAACCTGGAAGTTTCGGCTCTCGGGCTCGGTTGCATGGGAATGAGCTTTGGTTACGGTCCGGCGGGAGACAGGCAGGAGATGATCTCTGTTCTCCGGGCAGCCGTTGAACGCGGCATAACATTCTTTGATACCGCTGAAGTCTACGGTCCGTTCACGAACGAAGAACTCGTGGGCGAAGCCCTTTTCCCCTTCCGCGGGCAAGTGGCGATAGCCACCAAGTTCGGGTTCAAACTCAATCCCGCCGGGGAGCGGGCCTGGGTGGGCCTGGATAGTCGTCCGGAGCACATCAGGCAGGTCGCCGAGGGCTCGCTCAAGCGACTCAGGGTCGATGCCATCGATCTTTTCTATCAACACCGTGTTGACCCGGAGGTGCCGATCGAAGACGTAGCGGGGGCGGTGAAGGACCTGATTAAGGAAGGTAAGGTTAAGCACTTCGGCCTATCTGAACCGGGAGTGCAAACGATCCGTCGCGCACACGCAGTCCAGCCGGTCGCTGCGGTCCAGAGCGAATATTCGCTGTGGTGGAGACGCCCTGAAGCGGAAGTGCTGCCGACCCTCGAGGAACTCGGAATTGGCTTCGTTCCCTACAGCCCTCTGGGTAAGGGCTTCCTCACGGGAAAGATCAACGAAAACACTACGTTCGACAGTTCCGACTTCCGCAACATCGTTCCTCGCTTTACGCCGGAGGCTCGGAAGGCGAATCTGGTCTTGGTTGATCTGCTTGGCAAGATCGCAGAACGGAAGAAGGCGACACCTGCCCAGATAGCGCTCGCCTGGCTGCTTGCCCGGAAGCCGTGGATTGTTCCAATCCCGGGCACCCGGAAGCTCGAGCGCCTGGACGAAAACATCGGAGCACTTGCAGTCGAACTTACGTCCGACGATCTCCGTGAGATCGATAGCGCCTCATCGAAGATCACGGTGCAAGGGGCTCGGTACCCCGAAAACCTGGAGCAACTGACCGGTCGCTGAGCGAAAAAATGTGTTCTCTGGTTGCATACCGGTCACCGCGGGAGGCTGCAAGCGCGAGGCAAACGACTGTTGGCATCAAATAAGGAATTCAGAAAATGGAAATCGAAAGAAGCGGCTTGCAGCCCTCCGGCAAAGGACCGGCCGGGTATTTTACCGGCACGGTGCGCATTGACCCCCTGTTCCAGGCAAAAGATCCGGCACGCGCGCTTGGCGCAAGTGTCACGTTCGAGCCCGGCGCTCGGACGGCATGGCACACCCACCCGCTCGGTCAGATACTGATCGTGACGGCTGGCTGCGGCCTCGTGCAGCGCCGGGGAGGCCCGATAGAGGAAATTCGGCCGGGTGATGTCGTCTGGATACCGCCGGGTGAGAAACATTGGCACGGCGCCACGGCAACCACGGCCATGACGCACATCGCCATTCAGGAACAACTCGACGGTAAAGTTGTCGAGTGGATGGAAAAGGTCGGCGACGGGCAATACCGCAGGTGATCTTACGCCTTTTAATACTAATTCGCGTTCAAGAAGGTACTACATGATCTTAAAAAGCATGTGCAACAGTGCCTCGCACACCCCCTTCGCCGCTACACGGCTATTTTAGATGGCGCTGCGGCGGCACCCGGCGTGGGCGCCGGGCAACCGCCGCGTGCGCCGAACGCTCGGCCTCACGCGCCTGCGCGTGAGGCCGAAATCCTGGCGGGGTTGGGGGAACAGGGGGAACGGCCTGTTGCCTAAAAGGTTTTTGAAACAGCCAAATATCTCCAACCAGGCGATATGGCCTGAAGGGGTTTGTAAAAGAAACATAATAGCCGGGAAAATGACCCCACCCGAGTAATCAAGGCGACTGTGCGTGCCGCCCCATAAGGGGGTTTCCCCCTTTTTGGCATTGCCATTGCCACTGCCTTGGCAATGCCTGGCTCTTTGACATATCGAACAAGAATCAGAATGTTCTGAATGGCGGCTGTGAGGTACTCCTGGATCTGTACTCTCCACAGCCTTCTCCAGCGGGCTCGTTTGAACCCCAGTGGCACGGCCCTGGCAAAGCTTCTTTCCATAAGGTGCTTGCGAGTCCTTATGTCCCTTCTGGACGCGGGCTTCCGTGCCTTTTCGCGCATATACTCAATTTCGTCATATCTGAGATGGCGCTGTATGGTTCTGCCCTTCCTGGAGGCTGTGGTGCACCGATGGCGAAGCGAGCATGCTTTGCAGACCTTCGTTAAACACCGGTATTCGAAGGCGGTATTTTTTTTGCTGTATTTTCTACAACTTAGCAGGTTTCCCGCAGGACACAGGTAGGTGTCATCCTGCGGATTGTAGCTAAACAACTCATCAGAGAAGATGCCCTTTTTCTTGTGGGTGGTATTAAGTGAAGGGATGTGAGCCTCTATGCACCGATCATGGCACTCAAGATAGTTTTGGGCAGTTCCATACTGAGAGTCTGCGACCACCACCCGGGCCTGTCTCCGAGTGTTTTGGCCGTGTTCATCAATGAGCTCGGAGAGCATATGGCCCTCGTTGACATCTCCGGGGGTAACTTCGGCAGCGGTTATGACTTCAGATTTGACATCAACTGCCCGGTGGACCTTGTAGGAAGGCTTGGCAGGCCCCCTTTTGTGGCGGACAATCGCGGCATCGGGATCGGTTGTGGACATACGGGTACTGTTGACCAGTCTGCGATCCTCACCCCCTTGGCAGTCATCGTCGAGCCGGGTCTCGAGTTCGCGAAAACTGTGCCTGACGCGTCGCCTCAGGCCTTTGGTCTTAACTATGGAGTTTCTTGAGGCATCGGCCTGGATGAGGCTTGCATCCAGGAAGATCTTCGATCCATCGATAAGGCCCGCCTCAATGCATTGCCAGACGATTCTTTCAAAGAAGCTCTTAAAGGCGGCGCTTCCCCATCGGGCTCTGGCCTTGCTTAGCACACTATGGTCGGGGACCGGCTCGTCAAGGTCCCAGCCAAGAAACCAAGCCCAGTCGATCCTCTCGGGGATAGTGGCCATCAGCTCACGCTCAGATCGGACGTTATAGAGAATCAGCAGGAGCATCAATTTGAGGATAACCGGAGGGGGAACCGAGACATTGCCGTTTACCCCGTAGCTCTCCGCGACCTCTTTGTAGGTGAAATCAAAGTCGATTAGGTCCTTGATTTTGCGCAGGGGGTGATCCGAGCGCACCCTCTTGTCAAGGCAAAATCCGTGGTAGAACAGTTTGACTTGTTGGCCTCTGGCTTGGCGACCCATCATGGCAACCGACTCCTAGTTAAAATGATGGGCCAATTTACCACAATGACTAACACTTACAACAACTTAATCGCTTTTCTATCACTAAATTAGAGCTGCGGGGGAAGTATTTGGGCAACAGGCCGGGAAACATTCCCCCGCTCTTTTCCATTGCTTCAATCTTGGACGCAACTCAGTATAAGGGAGGCGGCACGGGGCAAGTATTTGGCACAGTTCGGGGTGCCGGCGAAAAAAGCCGATAAGATGGACGCACAAAACCCGAAAGAATCCAATGAAGGAGCGAAAGATGAAAGCAACTATTTTTCACGCACCTGGGGATGTGCGCGTTCAGGAAGTACCCGACCGGGCAATCAAGGAACCGGCCGACGCTATTGTTCGTGTGACCCGCGCCTGCATCTGCGGATCGGACCTGTGGTTTTACAGGGGGCTTACGCCCTACGAGCCGGGCTGGCGAACGGGACATGAGTGGATGGGAATTGTCGAGGAAGTCGGCCCCGGGGTCCGCACCATCAGGAAGGCAGACCGGGTGATTGCCCCTTTTGCTTTTTCCGATGGAGACTGTGAATTCTGCCGGAAAGGCCTGCAGACCTCATGTGTTCACGTAGGTTTCTGGGGAACGAAAAACGACGGGGGGCAGGCTGAAATGGTTCGCGCCCCTTATGCCGACTCCAATTTGGTGGTTTTGCCCCAAAGCATCGAAAATGATGCCGCGATGCTCAAGGCCGTATTGCCCCTCACCGACGTAATGGGGACCGGGCACCGTGGCGGGGGATGGGGGTGCCGCTGCATGATGGGACAGGGCGGCGTGGCCTGCAACCCTCAGGGGTAACCCCTTACCATGGAGCAGGCCGAACAGATGCTTGAAAACTACGTAAACTATAGGAAAAATCCCAATCTGAAGGTCGGCGAGGTCTCCGATAAGGGGGACGTCTTCGAGGCTACGGTCGTAACAAAGGATGGCGCCCTGGTCGAGAAGATCCAGGTGAATAAGAAAACCGGCTGGTTTCGAAATGTATCCTGACAAGCCGGTATCGGTAACATGAGCGCCTTGCACCAGATCCAGCCGCAGCAACTGCTTCACCTAACCGGGTTAGCAGGAGCAAAACCCGGAAACTCGAAAAAGCGGAGTGATGCTGGAACCGCCTGGGAATGGCCAAGGAGACTTTTCGGAGACCAATGGGAACAATGTGCATCTTCGCCTGCAGGCGGAGGGAACTATAAGCACCTCTCCATGCCTGCTCCATTTCGGGCGGAGGTTCGGAATATGGCATTGAGCTTCTCCATGTTGAACGATGGCCCGGTTTTTGAATAAACATTTCGAAGAGCTAAAGGGTGTGGGTCCGGCCTGATGAGGAAAAACAGATAGGGAAAAGGCTATGTTGGCCATTCCGGTTTTTCGTGCCCGCATAGCGCTTGTACTCGATTGGTGTTCCAAGATCGTCAGCCTTCCCCTCGAACCGCAGCTCTATCCGACCGTCCAGGCGCTCAAAGAATTCGACATTCGGATGGTTGGGGTCAGTCACTATACAGGCCAGAACCCGGCAACATTGCCGGCGACCGCATTTGGCGCCAAATTCGCCTTCGGGCGGTAGGTTTCGTACTTGAGGTTTAGTGGACATTTCTTGAATCGACGAGGAGAAAACATGAAACGTTTCAGGCTGGTTGTGCTGGTGGGATTGGTGGCGGTATTTTGCATTGCATCTGTGTCGTTTGCCCAGGCTCAGGGCGGTCAAGGCGCTCCAAGGTTAGGGTGTCAGGCGCGTTTTGATGCATTGGACACCAACCATGATGGGAAACTCACCAAAGAGGAATTCATGGCGGTTCCGCATTGGAGGAACAATCCCGAACAGAGGTTCAATGCAATGGATGTCAACGGACGTGGTTACATAACAAAAGAGGAGTTCTGCTCAGGCAAAGGACGGGGCAGAGGAGGTATGGGCAGAGGTATGGGTCAAGGTCAGGGCGGTCAAGGCGCTCCAAGGTTTGGGTGTCAGGCGCGTTTTGATGAATTGGACACCAACCATGATGAGAAACTCACCAAAGAGGAATTCATGGCGGTTCCGCATTGGAGGAACAATCCCGAACAGAGGTTCAATGCAATGGATGTCAACGGACGTGGTTACATAACAAAAGAGGAGTTCTGCTCAGGCAAAGGACGGGGCAGGGGAGGTATGGGCAGAGGTATGGGTCAAGGTCAGGGCGCAGGAACAAATCAGTAGCACACGCCTCTAATACCAAGTTGCGCCCATACGGGTAAGAATTGGCGATTGGAACCCCCCTTTTCTAAAGGGGGGCAGGGGGGATTTTGTGAATGGAGGTTTTACCTTTTTGAGCGCAACTTGGTATAAGCTATTGATTCGATAAGTCTTGTTTAGTCATTGAAGTTCGTCCAGCGAACCGATCTAATGAGTTAAATCACGCGGGTGGCCTGAAAACGCGTATGGCTTTTTTGTGCCTGAACAGGTGAGACGATGACCGGCAACAGTAGCTGGGCCGAATTTGAAAGGGGCCATGTTGACAATGCCGCCAATAGCCCACTAAATTACCTCACCTCCATAATGGACGAATTGCCGAAGGATCGCCAAATATGGACTTACTGTCGGCCAAAGGTCATATTATGCTGCAATGGCTCTATCCCAGCACTGATTTGACCCCAGGAACGAAAACAGAAGGTATAAAACACTTCTGCTCAGGCGGGATGTTGCCGGAAATCCAGATCGCGACAATAAGCGGTCTGACTGACATTGGTGTCGTTCGGGGTCGGGCCACGTTGGTGTCGTTCGGGGTCGGGCCACGCTAAAGCTGGACTGCCCAAGGAAAGAGTGGTCATGACCGGGCATCTTAGAGGCTTAAAATGTGCTTTTCTACCCCGGAATGGCCACTTTAACGGCGACGGTATCCCATTTAAAGGCATGCGGAGTGTTTCGATGAAAATTGTCTATGAGGTTTATGGCAATTACGTTGAGGTGATTTTGATAACCTAAAATTCCCCCGCTTTGGATAAAAACGAGCGTCCAAAATTCCCCCACCCATCACAGAACTTCTGGTAACACGAAGCGATCTAAAAATCGCGAGTGTCGCTGGAGGGTTGGAGGGATGATCAGTATGGATCAATACGAGTATGTCCGTACGGCTCACCGGGTCTACGGAAAGAGCATTCGCACCATAGAGCGGGAAACCGGCCATGATCGCAAGACGATCCGCAAGGTCTTAAGGGGTGAGTACAGCGGATATAGCCAGAGAGAGGCTCAGCCCTATCCGAGGCTGGGGCCGTTGCTTGAGACCATCAACTCCTGGCTTGAGGCTGATAAGAGGGCCCCGAAGAATCAACGCCATACTGCAGCAAGGGTCTTTCAGAGGTTAGTTGCCGAGGAAGGGTTCAAAGGAAGCGAGTCCACAGTGCGGCGATATGTGAGAAAGGCCAAGGTTCACCTGGGAGTCAATGCTCCAAAAGCCTTCATCCCACTCGATCCCGATTGCGGCCAGGAAGGTGAAGTCGATTGGGGAGGAGCACTGGCCATTATCGCTGGACAACCGCTTCGCTTGAAGTTTTTCTCTATGCGTTCCAAGTCTTCGGGCAAGCACCTTGTCCGGTTTTATCCCTGTGAGAGACAGCAAGCTTTTTTTGATGCCCACATGCATGCCTTTGCGTTCTTCGGGGGTGTTTTCAAGACGCTGGTCTATGACAATCTGACCTCTGCGGTCCAGAAAGTGCTCCGTGGGAAAGGAAGGATCGAGCAGGAGAGCTTCCGCAAGTTTCATAGTTATTACAGCTTGATTTCGATACTCTCATTTGGCCCACTTTGATACTCAGAAATGGCCCACCCCAAAAAGAGAAGTTGTGTATCCTAATCCAGTGAAATTACTACTGGAAAGGAGGCACACTTGGGGAGGAAAGGGAAAGTGGCGCTGTTTGAGGAGATACGACGAGAGTACGAGTATGGAGTGGGGACAATCAATGGGGTGTCGAAAAAGCTTGGAGTGCACCGCCGTATGGTGCGGGAAGCACTATCCAATGCGATTCCTGCGGAACGAAAGAGGGCTGTCCGTAGGAAGCCCAAAGTCAGTCAGGCCCAATCATTGATCGATGGGATCCTTGAAGCGGATAAGCGTGTGCATAGGAAGCAGCGGCATACGGCACATCGGATCTGGTGTCGGCTCCGAAAGGAGACACCGGATCTTGAGATATCGGAGTCGACGGTTCGCAAGTACGTACGGGAGCGCAAAGAGGAGTTGGGACTGCTTGGCCGGGAGGTGTTCATCCAGCAGTCCTACGATTGGGGGGAAGAGGCGCAGATCGACTGGTATGAAGCCAAAGTGGAGTTGGATGGTGAGGAACGCAAGTTCTATCTTTTCTGCATGCGCAGCATGGCCAGTGGCGGAGCCTTCCATCGGGCCTATCCTCATGCGAGCCAGCAAGCCTTTCTGGAGGCACATGAACTGGGGTTTGGATATTTTGGAGGAGTATTCAAAGTACTGCGCTACGACAATCTCTCCTCTGCGGTGAAGAAGATATTGCGGGGATATCAAAGAGAGGAGACGGAGCGGTTCATAGCCTTTCGATCTCACTGGGGATTCGAATCGCAGTTCTGCACTCCCGGGTGTGGGCATGAGAAGGGCGGCGTTGAAGGTGAGGGAGGCTATTTTCGACGCAACCACTTGGTTCCTGTTCCGGAAGCCAAGGATATTGAGGATTTAAATCGGCAGTTGCTGGAAGGCTCGAGAGAGGATGAGGCACGGATAATAAGTGGTCGCAGCGGCAGTGTCGGAGAGGCAATGAATAGGGAGCACGACCACCTGTTGCCTCTGGCGCGGGAAGGATTCCAGATTGCTGGGATTCACTTCCCGCAGGTTAATTCAAAGGGGACGGTAAAGGTGCTCACTAACTTCTACTCGGTCCCGGCAGCCGTAGGGGTGGAGGTGTGCGCGAAAGTCTACCCGGCTCATGTAGAGATCTGGCATCAGGGCAGGTGTATAGCCCGCCACGAGCGCTCATTTGGCCGGTACAGCCAAGTCCTGAATCTGGAACACTACCTTGAGGTGTTGTTGAAGAAGCCGGGGGCTTTAGCGGGCAGCACGGCACTTGAGCAATGGCGCACACAGGGACGATGGCCGGCAGACTACGACCGGTTCTGGGAGGAACTGCGGCAGCGGCACGGCAAACAGGACGGGACCCGTGTGATGGTTGAGATCCTCATGCTTGGGCAAAAGCATGGGTGGAGGAAACTCGAAGAAGCTGTGAGCCATGCGCTGGAACTGGGCTGCTTCGATGTGGGCGCCTTGCGATTGTTGCTGGAAAATGACGGCCATGAAGCGCTAAGGGCAGATTATGCACTGGAAATAGGGATTCTTAGCCGCTACGACCGCCCCCAGCCACAGATGAATGAGTATGACCGGTTGCTGCGCGAGTGGCCGGGGACGGAGGTAATGCAATGACTATCCCGTCCATGGAGTTACAGCAATCGACGATTGTCCGGTATGCCAAAGAGCTGCATCTTCCAACCGTTTGCGCTCAGTTTGCACGCCTTGCCGAGGAGGCGGCCAGACAGGGGCAAAGCCACCTGAGCTACCTTGAAGCCCTGCTTGAGGCCGAGGTGGAGGAAAGGGCGCGTAATGCCATTGCCCGGCGTGTTGTGGATGCTCATTTTCCAAAGGTGAAGACCCTGGATGAGTTTGAGTTTGAAAAGGCGCCTGCCGTGCCTGCGGCATTGATTCGAAACCTTGCCGACGGGGGTTATATCAAACGCAGCGAACCCGTCATCTTCCTGGGTGAGACAGGAACAGGAAAGAGCCATTTGGCAATTGGCTTGGCTGTGGCTGCGTGTCGGCAGAGAAAGCGGGTTCGGTTCACCACCGCTGCGGCGCTCGTCAATGATCTTATGGAAGCAAAAAACAAAAGCGAACTGAGTCGGATCACCAACCGCTGGACTCGTTATGAACTGATTGTCATTGACGAGATGGGCTATGTGGGAATACCGGAACCGGCAGCCGAGTTGCTCTTTCAGGTGATATCCGGGCGGGCGGAACGGGCAGCTGTGATCGTCACGACAAACCTGCCGTTTTCGGAATGGACCACGATGTTTCCAAATGCCAGGCTCTGCAAGGCGATATTGGATCGGCTGACAGACCAGGCGCACATCATTGAGACCGGAGACGAATCGTACCGGTTCAGAAGGACGATTGAGAAGAGGAAGGGCGTGAAGAAGTGATGGTTCGCAGAGTTCACCGTACCGCCGCTTTTAGCCGCCTCCGACGAGTCATGGGAGGACCCATTCTCGGCGGCTCTTCACGGCTCTGTCTGTAGGAAGTCCGTCATTAGAGCAGAGGAAAGATCAATGGACAGGGGTGGGCCAAATTAAAATATCAAAGTGGGCCAAATCGAGTTGACGAAACCACAGCTTTCATGCTCGGTTCTGCAATGTGGCGAGCGCCCATGAAAAGGGGGGCGTTGAAGGCAACATCGGATATGTTCGGCGAAACTACCTGGTGCCGATCCCAAAGGCGCAAACCATCGAAGAATTAAACGAGCAAGTGCTCCGGGACTGCCTGGCTTATGGAGACCACCGGCTGCAGGGCCGTGATAGAACCGTTAATGAACTCTTTGAAGAAGAAAAAGAGCATCTTCTTGCCCTCCCGGATCACCCCTTCAGCAACATTCAGACCGTCGAGAGCCGGGTCAACCACTATTCAACGGTCATCCTGGACAAGAATCGCTACTCCGTTCCAACCGAATATGCAGGTTTCAAAGTGCGAGGGGTTCTTTTTGTTGACCGAGTGGAGATTTTCTATGAGGGGAAGCGGATTGGCGCCCACCGCAGACTTTTTGGAAACAACAAATGGCAGCTCGACCCTGACCACTACCTGGAACTGCTGCAAAAAAGACCGCTGGCATTCAGTTCCGCCAGGCCTATCCGGCAGTGGCGAAAGAGTTGGCCTCAATGCCTGGAGAGGCTTCTGGAAAGGTTCATCGCAAACCACGGTGAAACAGACGGAACTAGGGAGTTTATCGCCGTTCTTATGCTCTACCGCAATCAGAGCCAAGACCAGGTCAATGCGGCGGTGGAACGGGCGCTTGAGTGCGGCTTGAGTTCCAGCGCCGGGGTAAAGCATCTTGTCCAGAATTGCGAAAACGGCCATCAATTTGAACCTCTTTCGAACTGGTCAAAAACTGTGGTTCCTGACATCTCCGCCTATGGCGAGCTTGGAGGTGTCCAATGAGGGCCGGCACGCAGATGCTTTTAAGGGAGAATCTAAAGGCTCTAAAGTTATCCCATATGCATGGGCATTTGGATGTCCTGCTTCGCCAAGCCAAAGAAAACGGGGTGAGCCACGAAGATTTTCTGCTCTCCCTGACCGAAGTCGAACTTCAAATGAGAGCGGAAAACCGCCTCCGGCGCATGATCGGGGAGGCCCGGTTTCCCCTGTTGAAAACCCTTGAGATGTTTGACTGTGAAGCTGCACCGGCCCTGGATAAGAGGCTTCTCAAAGAACTCGATGAGGGTGAGTACATCCGGGAAAAAAGAAACGTTATTTTCCTTGGAAAAAGCGGTACGGGGAAGACCCACCTGGCAACGGCACTCGGAGTTTCTGCATGCAGGCAGGGTATCGCGACCCGTTTTGTTAACGGCTGCGGTCTTGTAAATGAACTGATCGAGGCCCAGAGTGCAAAGGTCTTGACCCGTCTTATCCAGCGATACGCAAAATACGCACTGCTTGTCTTGGACGAACTCGGATACGTCCCCTTCTCAAAGCAAGGCGCCGAGCTTCTGTTCCAGGTCTTGGCAGAGCGTCACGAGCGGGGCTCGGTAATAATCACAACCAACCTTGGATTCGCGGACTGGACTCAGGTTTTTGGAGAACCGACCCTTACTGCGGCGTTGCTTGATCGGCTAACTCATAGAGCGCACATCATCAATTTTAACTGGGAAAGCTACCGTCTAAAGGAAACACTCAAGGGCAGGAAGACGAAGAAAGCAAATCGTGGAGAGCGTGAGTCCCCTCTTGCCGCCGGCTGACAATAGCACGAGCGCCAGAGCTGTAAAGGCCAAGCCCGTACCGGGTGCTCCCTGCGGTCGCAGCCTTGACAGCTCAGTCTTGCTCGTGCTGGTTTGGAATCAGCGACGGCGAAGGGAGCGCAACCAGTCGCTCCGGCTCAGAGAGCTGGATTTTTTATAACTGCGGGTGGGTGATTTTTCGGTTGTCATTACGATTGAGGGCCTTGAAAAGGACGCGGGCAAGATTTTGGAGTATTTTGGCAATGACTTCATTAGCTTGTAAAAAAGAAAGCCTCCGCTTTCGCTATAACGACCGGCGAAAGTCGAAGGCCCCTAAAATTCAAGTGGCTGAAATTATAGCTAAAACATTGGTGGAGGCGGCGGGAGTTGAAGCCGAGACCCGGCTTAATCGATGGACCCGCTCAACCCAGCTAAATTCTACATTTACGATAAGATAGTCTCTCTTTCTGACTGTTTTGAGTCCGTTAAAATCCGTCGTATTTCGCCAAGATTTTTCTCGTTTGGGGAAAGTTTGGGGAAAGTGGTCGGGGAAAGTGGTCAATCGAGTATAGGCGGTGCCAGGTAATAGCCACGGTCGGATAATTCAACAAGGTATTAATCAAGTTCACCGGCCGCATGGGGGGAGACCCCAAGTCTACAGGTTTGCCAATACATCTAACGTTTAAACAGCTGGTCCAACTGCGTTTGCCTCTCCTTATGCCGCTCCTCCGCCGGAGCGATAATCTTCGATGGTACTAACTCGACCAGCTCCTCTTTATTCTTAAATTTGATTACTGGTTTTAGAAACCACTCGTTTTCCAAGAGGTCAACCACCATGGAGTGCGGTCTTCTCCCCGCCTTCAAAATAGGTACAAAAGGAATTTTGAAATGAGGAACTGTCGCCTCAAGCTCCTGTGGAACTGATGGCCCACTCAGGTCAACAATGACAAAACGGGACAAGCCAACAAGCGTCTTGACTGTCTCGGTATAGTTCCGACCTTTCGGCCTATCAAAGTCAAAGATGATCGGAAGGTACTTCTCCTCCCTGAGTCTTTGGGCAATCGCTTGGAGCACCTCAATTCCACCACCACTGAAGCGCCCCAAAATGAGGACACCTCGTTGTGTAACGGCGTTTATCACTTTGCGAAGTTTTTCATGTTTGAGCAAAAGGTAAATGAACTGTGCTACTTCGAGGTCATCCACAGAGATTTCTGGCACACCGGGAGGTGTGATAATAAGATTTCGCTGGCTCTCTGGCACACCTTCCAAATCCCACACTGAAATTCCGTAAACGCGGCTGGAATCAAGTTTGGCATCTGTAACTTCTGTTTGTACCAGTGTGGCATGGTAGAGATATGCCTCTCTGAGGTCCGCGCCACTGAGTTTTGCCCTACGGAGGTTAGCCTCATTGAAAAATGCCTTACTGAGGTCTGCTTCACTGAGGTCTGCATCAAAGAGGTTTGCCTCACCGAGCATTGCGCAACTGAGGTTTGTCCGACTAAGGTCAGCCCCATTGAGGAATGCATTATTGAGGACTGCCCCACTGAGGACTGCCTCGCTGAGGTTTGCATTATAGTAAACGCATTAAATAAGTTGACTTAATTAGCAACTTTCTCCACTATGTCTCCCAACCAATTCACAGGGGGAGACAATGAAAGCATTGACGTTATCGCATCACGAGTTGACCCGGGAAGCTCTTCTGCGTAAGGCCGAAGAGATACCTGGGGCATGGGTTGGCATCCGGATCGCTGCTCTTCTGCTAATGTTGGGGGGGTGGAATTCCACTCAAATCGCCAACCTCTTCGGATTGAGTCGATGGGGTACCATAAAATTGATTCACAAGGCCAATCGGGAGGGGCTTGATGCGGTTGAAGACCATCCACGTCCTGGCAGGCCGTCTCAATTCGACGAGAAGGTACTGAAGGATCTTGATGATGCGCTGTCAAAGTCGCCTCAGGACTTCGGTTTATCCAGGAATCGCTGGGACGGCGTCGTGGTTGTCGAGTATTTGAAAAGATTCCACTATGTAAAGGTTCGGGTGCGGCACGCCCAGAGTATGATAAAGAAACTGGGCTATTCTTTGCGCCGCCCGCTTTACCGATACGTTCAGGCCACGGACGAGGGGGTTGCTGAATTTCAAGATGAGTTAAAAAAAACTCCTCGAGGCCCGAGAAAGCGACGGTGACCGGGTGGTGGTTTTTGAGGATGAAACCGGCTTTTCTCTTCATCCGAAGCTGGGCCGAATCTGGGGAAAGAAGGGGACGAAGACTTACATTTATACCAAAAGCCAGCACCAAAAGCGGCTTAATCTTTTTGGCTGGGTCGATCCTCTCAACGGCTTCCATGGTATTATGAAATGGGTGCGTGGAAACACAGACGGTTTCCTGAACATGCTCATCAAAATTGTATTGCGTTTCAAGGGGCTGACCATTGACCTCTGGACCGACAATGCTTCCTGGCATAAAGGACCCCGAGTGAAATGTTTTCTTGCCGAGCATCCAAACTTGAGCATTCACTATATGCCGCCCTACAACCCGAAGCTCAACTACCAGGAGCGACTCTGGCGTATGCTTCGCTACGAGGAGACAACCGACACATACTATGAAACTATGTTGCACCTTGAGGTAGCGGTATTCTCTCGGTCACAAAGATGGAAACCCGTTAGAATCAGAAAACTGTGTCAACTTATTTAATGCGCTTACTATA
>CAWDTD010000015.1:0-8210 GCA_963805125.1 uncultured delta proteobacterium
AAAAGTTTTTTCAGTTACGCGGGATCACGCCTGCTATCTTTGATGGTATCGTCTTCGGCGCAACCATCCCCCAAAAGATGTGGTTTTATGATGCCCCCTGGTTTGCCACGCTGATGGGCAATCCAAATATCAGCGGCCCCCGAATCGCCCAGGCGTGCGCCACCGCCACGGTTTCCATCAATGTTGCCGCATCTTCCATCGAAGTGGGAAACAACACTAACATGTTGGTGGCTACCTGTGACCGAGCATCCAATTGCCCGAACATCCTCTGGCCGAATCCTTCAGGCCTCGGTGGAAAGCCGGATTTCGAGAGTTGGATGATAGACGGCTTCAACTTTGAGCCGACTGGCGACACCGGCCCCCTAGGCACGGCCAACAATGTCACAAAGGAGCACGGCATCACCCGTCAGGAATCCGATGCCCTGGTTCTCGATCGATACACGAAGTACTTGATGTCGACGGCGGATGACCGTAAATTTCAGAAACGCTATATGCTTCCCGTGGAAGTCTGGCTCTCCAAGAAAAAGTCCATCCTTGTGGATGCGGACGAAGGAATTACCCCTTGTACCGCCGAAGGCCTGGCAGGGCTGAAAACGATGGGCCCAGATTCCATAATTACCGTCGGCGCCCAGACCCATGCGGCTGATGGGAACGCCGGCATGATCGTCACCACAAAGGATAAAGCGGCTTCACTCTCCGCCGACAAAGCCGTGACCATCCAAATTCTTTCTTACGGATTTGCGCGCACCAAAAAGGCGCACATGCCTGATGCGCCGGTGCCGGCATCGAACCAGGCATTGGAAAAGGCGGGCATAAAGGTGTCCGATCTTAAAGCGGTCAAAACCCATAATCCGTTTTCCGTTAACGATATCATCATGAGAAAACAGATGGGGATCGACGACAAGATATTCAACAATTACGGAAGCTCTCTGATTTTCGGACACCCCCAAGGGCCTACGGTCATGAGATTGTCCATTGAACTGATCGAAGAACTGGTTCTGAAAGGCGGCGGTTATGGACTGGTGGCCGGTTGCGCGGCAGGCGATTCCGGAGCCGCCCTGGTATTCAAAGTGAACTAATACGCAGACGATATATGAAGGAGACATCAAAATGACGGTAAAAAACCTGTATCCAATCTTTCAGAATCCCTACCTCATCCGGCCTGCCCGACCTATACCTAAGGAGATGGCAGTGGTCGGATCCGGGACCATCGGCCCCGATATTGCCTATGGTTTTCGAACCGCCTTTCCGCAAATGAAACTGTACCTTGTGGATGTTGTTGAAGAACCTCTCAAGAAAGCACAGGCACGGTTTGAAGGATACGCAAAAAAGGGTGTAGAGAGAAAAACGATAC
This sequence comes from uncultured delta proteobacterium, assembly GCA_963805125.1. Lineage (GTDB taxonomy): Bacteria > Desulfobacterota > Syntrophobacteria > Syntrophobacterales > Syntrophobacteraceae > SbD1. The sequence goes on from CAWDTD010000015.1 coordinate 1,355, forward strand.
GCCCTGAACAGGTGGAAGCCATCCTGGGCAATATCGTATACACCACGGATTACAGCCAGCTTAAAAACTGCGACCTGGTGATCGAAGCGGCAACGGAAAACCTGGAGCTGAAAAAGAAAATCCTCTCACAGGTCGAATCGATTGTCAGAGAGGATGCGATCATTACATCCAACACCAGTGGCATTCAGGCGCATCAGATCTTCAGCCATTTGAGCCGCCCGGAGAGGACCACCAATACCCACTTTTTCGAACCGGCGTGGCGCAGCATGGGAGTCGAGGTAATCAACTGGGAAAAAACGAACCCGGAAACCGTTAATTGGCTTCTCTGGTTCTTTGCCCAGGCCGGGAAAGCGCCAATCGCTGCCCAAGATGTCTTTTCCTTTGTTCTTAACCGGTTATTTGAAAGCTGGGGGAGCGAAACCGCATGGATGCTGGAAAAGGCTACCAGCAAGGAGATCGATCGAGTCAGCGAAGAGTTTCTGGGCGCCGGGCCTTTTGGCATCATGACCAACCCGCTGACATATTCATCCCAGACCCGGAGATCGGCTGAAAGAGCAGCCTATAAGCCATCCAAGCTGCTGTTGTCCGTAGACAAATGGGCTTACAACAAGCCCGGCACCAAGGTCGACGTAGCCCCGGATGTTGCGGAGTGGATCCGGATGCGCTTCCTGGGATGTGTCTTTTCCCAAGCTTTCGATATCGCTGACAGAAATATCGGCACAAGCTCCGATCTTAATTTCGGCAGCATGATCGCACTCGGCTATAAAAAAGGCATATTTGACCTTATGGCCAGCCTTGGGGCTGAAAAGGTCAGCAGCTACACTAAAAAGTTCGATGCCGAGCGCCCCGGTTTCCCAAAGCCTGCAAAGCCCATTCAAGAATACCTCGATTTCCCGCGGGACATCCTGGTCGACAAGAAGGATGGAGTGATCATCCTCACGCAACGGAGGCCTCAGGCGGCCAACGCTCTGAGTGATAAGACCTGCAACGAGATACTCGCCGAACTCAAAAAAGGCGAAGCAGATGCTTCCGTGAAAGGATTCGTGATCACCGGTTACGGCCCGAAGGCTTTCTGCGCCGGCGCCGATATCGGCGGATTTGTCGCGACCTTTGGCAACCATGAAAAGGGTCAGGCGCTGTCACGCGGAAATTCCAAGGTCCTTGAGTACATCGACAAGATGAACAAGCCGGTTGTTGCGGCTCTGAACGGGCTTGCCATGGGGGGCGGTACTGAACTGGCTATCCGGTGCCACAGCGTGGTGGCAATGGAAAAGGCCTTCATGCAACTTCCGGAGATCACCTTGGGAATGATACCCGGTATGGGAGGCGTCGTTATCCCGTATCGCAAATGGCCCAAGGCAGCGGCAAAATTCCATGCCATGATCGGCAAATCCGAAAGATTGACCGTTCAAGAGGCCGTGGAAATCGGAATTGTGAAAAAAACTGCCAAGACCTTCCCCGAATTGATTGATGCGGCCATCGCCGAGGTCAACAAACTTCAGGGAAATATACCCAGGATTGGCGATGCGCCGGTTGAGATTCCTCCGTTCGTTGTTCCCGAAGCGCCGATGGCCGGGGATCTTCCACTCAGCAAGGAAATCCTTGGAATCATAGGTGGGATCATCAACAAGGCCGCAAAGGCCAAGACACTGGCGGAAGCTCTGGAGATCGCCTATGTGGGGGCAGGCGATATCTCCTGTGCGGCAGATTGCAAAGAAGGGGTTAACGCATTCCTGGAAAAGAGAAAACCCCAGTTTGCCAAATAACCGGGAGATAGTCCGTTCGGTTTAGATGTTCGGGGTCGGGGTCGCTATCGGTATCGGGGTCGAAGCTTTATAAAGCCGGCCTCGATACCGATAGCGACCCCGACCCCGATGTTTTTGGAGTATGCTATTTTCGACTCGATGAACTTCCAATTATGAACCTCATTTTCCCCCTGGCAGGTTTATCTTCAGGTTTTGCGCACAGCATCTATTCTGCCTTTTCAAAAGCGCTTCTTAAAAACAGAATAAAGGAACCATTTCTGTTATTGCTTTATATCAGCATTATTCAAGCGCTTGTAACACCATTGCTTTGGATTTTTATCAGGCCGCAATTCCCTCCTCCCGCGGGATTGACGCCACTGTTGATGTCATGCATAACCTGTTTTGCCGCTTATCTGTTTTTATACACGGCGCTTCACTGCGGTGATGTCTCCAGTGTGATGCCGATTATGGGAAGCAAGGTGATTTTCTCCGGTCTTTTAGCGATCCCCCTGCTTCATGAAAAACACAACTGGCAGGTTTATATAGCTGCCATATTCGTGGCAATTTCGATCGCCATACTCAGCTACTCTCCCTCAAAAAACGGAAGCAGTATATTCCCGCTAAGGCCGATTGTCCTGATGACTATCTGTTGTGTCATATTCGGAGTTACGGACATCCTCATAAAGCGTTCGCTGGTTTATCTGGACTCCTATAATTTCATGATCTACTACAATCTTGTTGGCGGTGTCCTTTCGCTTTGCGTCATTCCCTACATCAGGAAAAAGAAGGTGTCGCTTATATTGAAGGGCATGGATTTGCAGCTTAGTTTTTATTCCGCGGTCTCACTTGTGGCGGCAACATTGCTCTTTACGGTCATGCTTAAAATGTCCAGCGGCGTGGTGATTCCCAATATCCTGCAGTCGACCCGGGGGATTTTCATCGTGCTTATCAGTGCGGTCCTGACCCATCGCGGAAGCACAATGCTGGAAACGCAAAGCAAGAAGGTATATATGCTTCGCCTGGCCGCGTCTCTTCTTATAGTAGTCTCCATCTGGATTGCATTAAGTCATTTTTCCGCCGCTTCGTAACCCCCGGGGAATTTTCGATTTTATCCCCTGCCCTTATCTGCTGAACTCTCCATAAGCATTTCTATGCGGGTGGATATATTGGGCTTGAGATTCCGGCGAGGTCATTTCAAAAAGAAGGGGTGGATTCCCCGATAAAGGGGGACCCACCCCGAGAAAAGACGTGCTACCCGAAAAAGCCCGGGAGGCTCGTGCGCGGCTAGATGATGAAGAGATCGAGGCCGCCCATGAGGTCGACGATGCTACCCGTCATGTACCTGCCCTTCTCGGAGACGACGTAGGCGATGGCGTCGGCCACTTCCTGGGGCGATGCAGCCCTGCGGAAGGCGATCTTCCTCTCGATGTTCTTCCGAACGTCTTCACCTATCGTCTCGTCGTACGCCTCGGTCTGGGCCATGCCCACGAGGACGCAGTTGGCCGTGATGTTGAACCTCGCACCCTCCAGAGCCACGCACTTCGCGAGGCCAACGAGGCCCGCCTTGGCGGAGCCGTAGCTCGACTGCCCGTAGCCGCCCATGACGCCCGCAACGGAGGTCATGTTGACAATGCGCCCCCACTTGTTGGCGCACATGTCCTCCCACGCCTCTTTGATGCAGTAGAAGGCGGAATTAAGGCAGAGCTTCACCTCGTTTTCCCAATCGTCCATGGTCGTCTTGGCAATGCTCACCATCCGGCGCATCTGGGCGGCGTTGTTGACGAGGACCTCGACCGGCCCAAGCTCCTTCTTGATAGTGGCAAAGTTCTTCTGCACGTCGCTGTAATCCCTTCCGTTCATCTTGAGGGCGAGAGACCTGCGGCCCATTGCCTTTATCTCATCCGAAACCGCCTTGGCTCCGTCCATGTTGTTAAAGCCCGTAACGACCACGTCGCACCCTTCCCGCGCGAGAGTGAGGGCTGTCGCTTTTCCGATGCCCCTGGGCATGGTGGTCCCCGTTACCAGTGCAAGCCTTCTTTCTGCCGACATAGCTCCCCCTTTAGCCTATGGTTATTGGCTCGATGCCTTATGTGTCTTCCGTCTTCGCCGAACGCGCGGGCTCGCTTCTTTTAGCTCTCCCCGGGCAGGCCCTTCTGTCGCGTACTATAGCACAAATGTCGCCTACTGATAGGAAGGACAAATTACCAATTGACTGATGAGTTCAGGCGATTGAGCTTGGATTTCTCAGCCAAGGGTATGATATAAAAATTCAATTCAACATGGCTAGAGAGGACCTGTATGTATCAAGGTGGGTATGCGGGCAAAATTCTAAGAGTCAATTTAAACAATCTCACATTCAAAGAGGAAAAACTCCCCGATGAGCTTGTGAGGGATTATCTGGGTGGCGCCGGCTTTGGAATCAAGTGTCTGTACGACGAGGTAAAAGCAGGGACGCCCGCTTTAGGCCCAGACAACAAGCTCATCTTTGCGGTCGGTCCGCTTACAGCCACGGGCGCACCTTGCGCCAGCCGCATGGCCGTAGTCGCCAAATCGCCGCTTACAGGAGCTGTGGGAATGGCTCTTTCCGGGGGTAACTTCCCCGCCGAGATGAAGCAAGCCGGTTATGACGTGATTATCGTCGAGGGGAAGGCGAAAAAGCTGACCTATCTTGTTATTGATAAAAGCGGAGTGCGGTTTCGCAACGCAGCCCACCTGGCTGGAATGATGACAATCGACACACAGCTCTTCATAAAGGAAGAGCTTGGCGACTTCAATTACCGCATCGCGTGCATTGGACCGTCCGGTGAGAGGCAGGTTCCAATGGCCTCCATTATCAACGAGCGCCGGGCCGCGGGCAGGAAGGGACTGGGAGCGGTGATGGGCTCGAAAAACCTCAAGGCCATTGCGGTCCTGGGAGACAAGAAACCAACGCTTGCCAATCCCGAGGCCTTCAAGCAAGCCCGAAGCGCAATGCTTAAATATATGAAAGAAAGCCCGGTTCTATATCCGGAGTTTTCCAAGGCGGGTACCCCGGGGACTCTCGACAAAATGAGCGTCATGGGGATCTTCTCGATAAAGAACTGGTCGGCTACGGGGGAGATCAACACGGTTCCCACGCTCGGAGAGAAAGCCCAGGACACGATGATCATCACCAAGTATCACTGCTCCGATTGTCCGGTAGCCTGCAGCCAGGTTAAACTGGTCACCTCCGGACCCTACGCCGGATATCTTAGTGAAGGCCCGGAATTCGAAACGACTTATTCGCTGGGAAGCTCTTGCGGTGTCGAGTATCTCCCCGCTGTTATTGCCGCAGACCGCCTCTGCGACGAGTATGGAATCGATACTATTTCAGCCGGTGTCTCCATTGCCTGGGCGATGGAACTCTATGAAAGGGGCATCATAACCAAGAAAGACACGGACGGTATCGATCTTAAGTTCGGCAACCACGAAGCGATGATTGAGATGCTGCGCAAGATATCCTTTCAGGAAGGCGAGCTTGCCACGCTGCTGGGACACGGCACAAAGAAGGCCGCCGAAAAAATCGGGAAGGGATCAATTGATTTCGCCATGCAGGTCAAGGGACTGGAAATGCCCGCTTATGACATACGCGGCGCCAAGGCGCATGGCCTGAACTATGCAACTGCTTATACCGGCGCCGACCACAACCGGGGCTATGCCTTCCAGGAAATTTTTGATGTCCCCGTCCCCGAAAAAGTGGATCGGAACGCCACCAAGGGCAAGGGAAAACTGACCGTTTGGAACCAGGACATCCGCGCCGTCACCTGCGATTGCGCGCCCATGTGCGCGTTCCTCATGGATATGGCAGTGCCTGCGGTTGCGTGCCAGAACACTGCGGATCTCGTGAACAGTGCGGCCGGCACCAACTTCACCCCCGAGCAAATTCGCAACATCGGCGAGAGGCTGAATAATGTCGCCAAGCTGTTCAACATGGGCGAAGGTTTTACCCGTAAGGACGACACCTTCCCCAAGAGAGTCCTGACGGAGCCGATCAAAGCCGGCGCATCGAAAGGATGTTTGATTTCCCAGGAAGCTCTGGATGAAATGCTCGATGAATACTATGAAGAGCGCGGCTGGGACAAGGACGGCGTGCCCACTGCGGCAAAGCTCGAGCAATTGGGGATCAAAAAGAGATAACACTCAAATGGGGGGCGTCCCCATTTAAACAACTCAGCAGATCAAGCGGCCGTAGTACATCCTCGTAAAGTACCGAAGCGTCACACGCCCATTGACTTCGTGAGTCTGATAGATTCTCGCTAATTCCTCCATCAGAGGTTCGTGGTCGGGATCCCCGGGCTCAGGAGTGTACGAAGACGAGAGCATCCTCCCTTTCACACCTTCAAAATCCAAGTCCTGCCGATAGCTGAATGTCCTGGTCGAAAAACCTTGGTTTCCGAACAGATCCCTCAGGGCCGTGTCGTAAACACGTTTATGCTTCTCCCGGGCATATTCCGGCGCATAACGCTTCAGCAACTGATCGTAGGCGACCATGAATGGAGTTGTATCGAATTCGCGTTCATTCCAGACCACCATCATCCAGCCAGGACGTTTGAGAATGTGCAAAAACTCGCGACGAGCATCCTGGACCTCAAACCAATGAAAGGCCTGCCCCACAACGACAAAATCCACGCTCTCATTATCCAGAGTTGTATTTTCCGCTTTGCCGGCAATGCTGATGAAACCGGGATAAGTGTGCAGAAGTCTCTTGGCTGCTTCCCGCATCTCTCGATTGGGCTCGACGGCATATACTCGATTGCCATTTTGCAGGAACAGCTCCGTCAAGCCGCCGGTGCCGGAACCGACGTCGGCAATCAGCGTGGAGGGATCGAGGCAACACTGATTCCGGAGCGTTTCGATCACTTCTTGGGGATACCGGGGGCGGTATTTGGCGTAGTTGTCGGCTCGGCTTGAGAAACGCAAGGTCGGGTCCAGCATGAAAGGCCACTCAGTCAAATAGGAGGTGCTGATTCAACCGTATTATGTGCGAGCCAACGCACAGAGCCGTGCAAACCGGCGAGCAGATACGATCCCTGCCGGTCCTGGCTCCATTCAAGGTTTGCACCAGGTTGGGCAGAAGATTTCCTCGGAAACCC
>CAWDTD010000016.1:0-152914 GCA_963805125.1 uncultured delta proteobacterium
CCCGCCATTGAAAACGATGGGCCGGCATCGTTTCAAGAAGTTCAACCCGCAACCTAGCCAACTTTTCTTCTGCTTCCGACATGGCAGGATCATCCTTTGACGCTTCCTGCCGGAGTTTCTCAAGACTGGTAATTTCCCGCTGAATTTGCTGGCCAATCTCAAAAAGCGGCAACCAGTCGGGTGTCTCCTTGATTGAGTTCATACCTGGCCCTCTCTTCTTTTGGCCTCACGTTTAGCTTGTACGGGACCTATATGTCAAAAACTGCTGGCCACAACTGGCCACAACTGGCCAACCGGCATTACGTTTCATCAAAAAAGTGTTCATCGATAGGGTATTCAAGCTGAAATTCTGCAATCGCTCGCCTCTGGTAGCTCTCCAGCGCATCAGCACGGACCCTCAATTCTCGACCAAGCCTGAAAGCTTCAAGGCGCCCATTCCAGATGAGTCGTCTGACCCCCTTAACGGAACAACGCAAAATCTCGGCTACCTCGGGGATCCGCAAGACCGAATTTTTGAAGCCACTCTCGGCTTTCATTTATTGCCACCCCTTTTGAGGTTGACCGCTATTCCTGAATTGGCGTAGGCATAAGCCCATTTGTCAATGGCCTCTGTACTTGAAATCCACGTCCCGCCCTGCTCTTCGGTTTTTCTGGCCGGAAAGCGCGCCGTTCGAATAAGCTTCAGTACGAGGGTTTCACTCATCGCCGTGTAGTTGCAGATTTCCTTCAGCCCCGTGAGGATCTGCTTCGCCGTAACCTCCATTATCTTCCAAAGGGATTCAGCAGCCATCATTGCACCCCCGGGGACCCTCCCGCTGTCACTCTTGGGGTTGCGCTTCTTCCGGCATGCAATAACGCCCCTCACGCGCATAAGAATCCAACAACAACCAGACTTCCCCCTCGATGATTGATCGCATTTCTGCCACGTCCTTCCCGGCAAGCAATCCAGTCAGTCTGTCTTTAAAGTTCAAAAGACCGGACTTCAGTTCCAAAATGCGCAACGTCCACTGCTCGATTACCTCGTGCAGGGGGTAGACCCGACCTTTCGCCTGGTCAACTCGAAGCCGCTCGCTCTCAGCCTTTGCGCGCCAATACTCCAGTTTTATGTCCTGGATTTCGCGACTATCTGAGCCCAAAATATTATCCAGGTACCAATCCTGCACCGCCCGCAAATCGTAAAGTCCATGCTTGAGCTTCGGGCAACCCCTGGCCTTTGACCAGTGCTGAACCTGCCGAACCGTTACGCGGAAGAACCGAGAGATCGTGTGAACGTCAACCAAAAGGTCCGACCGCTCTTCAGGTTCAAATATGAGCAATAGACGTTTCTCCAGTGTAGCGAGCCGCCGCCGTTCCATTTTTGAAAGCGTGAGGCCTCTGGATTGCAACTCGAAGTAATCCTTTGCGTACTGCGTGATGTCTTTCAGCCGCTGGGAAAGTTTATTTTGGTCAAGCATTTTGCCTCCCTAACATTACGCAAAACGAACGAACTCCCGAACCTGGTAAATCGCCGACAATCGCCCGTTCGTGACCCCTACGCAATTTCTGAAACTGGAAGAACCTTTGAAATGTTACAGGACGCCATTTTAGCTGAAACCCACCTTTCTAGCATGCGGCCCTCCGGGCCATGTCCGGACCAACCTTATCACGCGCCCGTTGTCATCAACCATCTTGCCCTTGCCTGTGCCGCCGGGTTTTATAATCGCTCGCCTCGGTGATCAATATCGATCTCATTCAGTGCTGATTCCAATTTCTCCCTGAGATAATTCAGGGTCGCCTGATCTCCTTTTAACCTGGCGACAGCGAACAAGACCCGCAGCCCTTCAAGGACCTGATCGCATTCTTCGCTGTAAAGTGGCCGATCCAATCGATTCCCCCGCCTTTAAACGGATACGGTGATCATGATTCATTTCAGCGCAACATGGGTTCGAACCGTTGCACTTCGCCATAAAAGCCAAATTTCAGAATGGCAAGCTCGCCCTGCCTTTGCTTTGCAATGATCAAATCCCGTTCCGGTTTGGTCTTATCCTGACTGTGTAGGAAAAGAATCGTGTCTGCATCCTGCTCGATTTCTCCCGAGTCCCGCAAATCAGATTCCCTGGGCGGCCGATTCTCCCGCTCATTCAGCCGACTCAATTGGCAAAGTAAAAGGATGGGTATGTCCATTTCCTTCGCCAGATTTTTTACCGCCTTAGAAATAGCCCCATAATTGTTGTTCACGCTTCCAAGGTTAGACGTTGGAATGACTTTCGTCAGGAAATCGACCACGACCAGGCCCGGCTCAATTTTCTTTGTCGCCTGAATGATGTCCGCGTCCGAGCAGGGATTGTCCAGGATCGTAATAGGCAAATCTTGGAGTGTGCAGGCACCCTGAATAACGCTTGCATGGTCCAACCGATGAAGATTCCCGGACCGAATTTTCGCAAGGTTGATCCTGGACTCGGTGCAAATCAGCCGATCCCAGAGCGCCGCCCTGCTCATATCCAAGGAAAACCAGAGTACATGAACTCCCTTTCCAGCCGCATGGCGCGTCACATTTAAAGCGAATGCCGTTTTCCCCTGGCTCGGTCTGCCCGCCAGCACCCACAAATCCTGTGTATTCATTCCGCAAGTGAGCCTGTCCAGTTTCTCGAACCCCGTTTCAATGCCGGGAATTTTGCCTTTAAGGTCGATTCTCCGCTCGATCCGTTCAAGGGCTTCCTTCATGCCTTGCTTGATGCTCAAGTCCATATCCCGAGGAAATGAAATCCTGCCGGATTCGATCTTTTGAATTGTGCGCTTGGCTATCTCAATGACCTCGTCGGGTGATCTGCCGTCATAGGCCAGAGAGGCCATTTCATTTGCGCTCTGGATCAGCCTTCGACAATCGGCCTTTTTCTTTATGATCGCCGCATACGCCGGCGCATTTTCCGAAGTCATTACGCAATCAATGAGATTGGCAAGATATGAGGCGCCCCCGATGCCTTCTAACTGCCTTCGCCTTATCAATTCATCGGTAACCGTCACAAGATCGGCTGGCTCATTTTTCGCATGGAGGTCTTTGATTGCCTGGTAAATCTGTCGATGGGAATCTTTGTAAAATTCATTTCCTTTGAGCAACTCCATCACCACGGGAATTCCAGAGGGGTCATTTAACATTCCGCCCAGGATGCTTTGCTCCGCCTCGATCTGATGTGGTACTATTTTATCAAGTTCCATCATAGCACCTTGAGACGAGAGTACATTTCCTCTGTGGTTATTACTGGAGGATCAGCCGGCCTTGAGTGTCTTTTCAGCTCCCCAGGAATAAACTTCCGGATTATGCCCCGGAGATAGTCTTCGCCCCTGCCGGTAAGGTGCGTTTCTTTTTGGAGGTAGACTTCAATCCCACCGATGACCTTCCATTGTTCGAAAGCCGACCAGTATTTGAGTTGCGCAAGGAGGACACTATCACTGATTTTCCCGCTTTTCCTGGTGATTGCCAATGCTTTAAAACATTCCCGGATTGAGGCTTGTTCAGGTTCTGAATATCTGGAAAGGAGTTCTTCGAAAGTTGGGTCAGGAGTCACCGAACGGCGGGACCCGCCGTTCGAATTTTTCGAACGCGGAGCATTTTCTTTCTTCTTTAATTCTTTACATTCTTGTTTGTGTTCACTTGCTGTTCGTTTGTTGTTCATCTGTTGTTCGGATTGCTGTTCACTTTCGAGATTGTCGCCCTGGTAATGGCTCCAATTTATTATGGAAATCACTGAAAATTTGTTGTTCGATTTGATGTGCAGATTTTGGGTTCTCCTCAGTGAGTCGAGTAACCTGTAAACCTTTGATTCCGACATGCCCAATTCCTGGGCTGCTTTCTTTCGTCCTGTGACGAATTCCCCTGGCTTGAGGTCCACAACCTGGTTGCCGATGTTCGCCTTCATTTGCCTGTGGCCGGCTTTCATGAGGCACCAACTCCAAATCTTCCATAAATCGGGGTTATGGAAGATTCCAGAATCCAAGGACTTGCGCCACAACTTAACCCAGCCCCGATCCATCAGGTTGTCTGTGCCTCCAGGTTATTCGGCTCTCGGGTGCGACTCATCGAACACCAATCGCTTTATCGCCTTAATCGCGGTCGCCGCTTCGTAGTCTGGATCGATCAGGAATCTGTCCAAAACCGATTCGAGCTTTTCTTCAAACCGTCTCCCGAACCGCGCGGATTTCCTCGTCAGCGATTGGCCTGACAGGATTTCAATTTCGAAGACGATCTTAGCCATCTCGATTACTCCCAAGATCCTTGCCCCCAAACCTCGGAAGGTGATCTATCCACTTGTCCACGTCCCTACGATCAAAAAGAATTTTTCTACCCCATTTTATGAATTTAAAGGGCAGGTTCCCTTGGGAGATCATGTTTCTCAAGGACCCGGGCGCGTGCCGGATATAGGCGGCGACCTCGGCGAGAGTCATTAGTCTGTTTCGATCTTCCATCATGCGACCTCATCCGCAGCGCTCAAAAAGAGGTCATCAGCTTTGCACTGAAGGGCTTCAGCCCAAAGTTCTTGTTGTTCCCTGCTGATTTCCCTCCGGCCTCGAATTACCTGGCTCACGAAAGATTCATGCGCACCGATTTTTTGAGCAAAATCAGCCTGATTCAATCCACGTTCGTAAATTCTTGCCTTGAGTTTCCAGTTCATTTGTTCACTCCGCGTTGTCGTCTAGCGCCATCAACAGACCAAAAAAATTACCCTGCAAATTTTTCATCAACCTTCCGAATAATTGTGGAAAGGTTGACTATGAGTGAATATTCCATCCCTGGGTGGCTGATCCAATCAAGCAATTGTTTCGGATTATCCGAATACGACCACCCCATTCTTCCTGAGTTTTGTGAATCAAAAGTTAAGGCCATGCAAAATGGTTGTTTCGAAGTTCGCGCCTGAACAATATGATCGGGCCTCAATCGAGAATTGATCGCCGCCCTTGATGTGGGGAATCCGAGATCCATAAGTCTGGCAAACAAGAGAATCCTGTACACATCTTCGCGTGAAAATATACTCTTAGACCCATGACCAGTGCCCAGGTGCAAGCTCGGTGAAATATGTCCGTCGAACACCCATTCCTTTAGCCGATTTCTTTTCACTCCAAAAAGCTTTTCGATCCCGAGGGTCGTTATCCCTTCCATCTTCGGTCCTCCATCGTTGGCGTTAAACGACATCATATTCATTCTCCCTGCCTTGTCAAGAATTATTTATTATTTATTCTACGACTACCTATGCGACTACCTGGCTAACTTTCATTTAGGAGAATGCTTGATGGGTTTATGTTTATAGGAATGAGAATGTTGAATGGCATTCAAGAGGTCCGGGGTTCGACTCCCCGTAGCTCCATAAGGAAAATCAAGGGGTTGCAGATTATATGCTGTGGCCCTTTTCCATTATGTACCTATTGCGTACCGCGATTTTTCTTGAAGCACTGTCCGCCGCTCGAATCCCCCCTTGGTTCCGGTGTACTTCCTATTCGCCGTTCACTGCCCGCAGGCCGCACAGTAACATTCTAAAATGGCCTGCAAACCATTTTCTCAGGTCAACCCATATCTGAACACGCCCGAATTAAGGCCATCATTCCGACGTTCGCCGACGCTTTATACCAACTTGCGTTCAAGATAAAACTAATGTAAGATGAGGCCCTCTACTGAAGGGAGGGGGACTCATGCCAAAGAAAGCGGATTTGTCAACGACAGTCGTTGAATTGGCCCTGGAGACGGCTCAGAAAGCCAAGGAGCCGGATTTGCTTCGGATGGCGCAGACAGTAATAGTTCCGACCATTCTTGATGTTTCCGACTGCACAACTGCGCGGATCATTGGCCGTTCTCGTGCAACAGTGGTCCGATTGCGGAAGAAGTTCCGCGAACTGTGCGCTGGGCGGAAAACTCAAGAGCGAAACTGGGGTGGTCGCCGCTACGGCTACATGGCTATCGAGCAAGAACGTCAATTCCTTTCGCAGTTTATTGATCAGGCCTCAAGCGGAGGTATTTTGGTGGTGAGTGAGATTCAACGCGCCTTTGAAGCCTTAGTGGGGCACAAGGTTGCCCAAACCACCATCTACCGGATGCTGGACAGGCATGATTGGCGAACAATCATCCCAAGGCCCCGTCATCCCAAAAGCAGCACCGAAGCTCGGGAGGGCTTTAAAAAAACTCCCGAAAACAGTGGCTAAATGCGCCAAGGAACTTGCTTCCATAGGAGTGCGGTTGAGATTGATGCTTCACGACGAAGGCCGTTTTGGAAGAATCAGCAGTCCTCGACGCTGCTGGGCGCCTCGCGGAATGCGGCCCCATGTGCCCAATCAGATCGTGCGCGAGTACACATACGGGTACGTTGCGGTATCCCCGCATGACGGCGCAATGGACCCATTGATCATGCCCGAGGTCAGCGAGCAGACTATGTCTATTCTCTTGCGGGAAGTGAGCGACCGGCATCCAGATGAGTTCATTCTCATGATCATGGACGGCGCTGGATGGCATAGGGCAAAGGCGCTCGGTGTGCCCTACAACATGGCGGTCATCTTCCTTCCCCCTTACAGTCCTGAGTTCAACCCACTGGAACAATGAATGACTCTGACCAAAGCCCAAATTGTGGAAGCACTCTTCGCCAAAAACATTTTCACAAAGACTGAATCAGCCCAGATCATCGACACCCTTTTCGAGCTGATAAAACAGTCCCTGCAAAACGGCGAAGATATTTTCATTACCGGATTCGGAAAATTTTCAGTGAAAGAAAAGCAGGCGCGTAGGGGCAGAAATCCCCTGACGGGAGAGCCAATTACTCTGCCGACGAGGAAAGCAGTGACATTCAAGTGCTCTGGTGTTCTGTGGGCCGCAATGAACGGGCAGGATGACTGAGGGATAGAAAATTTGACAACTCGACTGGCCTCAAGAAGGCTGAAAAGCTCTCAGTCATAGGCAAATCTCGGCCAGTCTGAAAATAGTGGAGGGGAGACAGCATGGCGACAAAAAAGCGATGGATGAAAGTGCCGCCGAAGCCACCAAGGCCCAAAGTCTCCGAATACCTGAAATCAGTCGTCAAAACCAAGGCCGATGAGTTTGTGGAATCCTTTCTCAGACCCACCTTCATCAAACCTCCGCCGCAAGGCTACCAGTGGAACTACGTGGTCGATATCTTCACGAAATGGCATCAGCGGTACCTCTACTTTTGCTCAACATGGCGTTCACCCGGTCCCAATGCGATTTCAGAGTATTTCGAAGTCAGGTTTGCAAGACTCGAATATGCCGGAGATGACAAATTCAACATGGCATACATGCGGCACACCGACCAGTGGTGGGAAATCTTTGAGGAACTTACACTGGACGAATGCATCGAGGAAATAAGGATCAATCCTCTCTTCCGGCTGACGTACTAGAAAAACTGAGAAACCGCTCCCGGAAGCTTTGCGGGCGAATTCCCTGCATGCCGCCCTCTCAATCTATTTCTCTTATAACAATCCTGAGATCTGACGATTTTAGATTGGGTGGAGGTCATCAGTGACCATGATAAGAAGTCCTGTTGAAAGCCTGTGGGGTGGAAGCTATGAAAAATCTCATAAGATGCATCGTCTTCGCCGTTTTTCTTTTTACGATCTTATGGACTTGCTCTGTGAAGGCCGATACAGGCTCATCTGAGTTGGTCAAAAAAGTTCAACCCGCAACCGTCATAATCTATGTCCTCGACCGAGCCGGAAAGCCAGTAGCTCAGGGGAGCGGTTTCTTTTTTAAATACTATGGACACCTGATCACCAATTATCACATTCTCGGGAAAGCAACGATAGCCAAGGTGAGAACTCCTGATGGAAAGAAGTTCAATGTAAAATCCATCTTGACGGAAGATGAGCCTGACGACCTGATCGAAGCCCTTGTGGATGTCCCGTATGGTTCAGTGCCCTATCTTATTGCGGCCGGTACAGTTCCTAACGTAGGTGACCCTGTCATGGTGATAGGCAGTCCCTTGGGGGTCGATAAGGTCGCGAGCCAGGGCAATGTGCATGCAATCGTGGAAATATCGAAATTGGGAAGGTGCATCATGCATAGCGCCCACTCATTCCAAGGATCTAGCGGGAGCCCCCTGGTTAACGATCAGGGGGAAGTGATCGGCATCGAGACCGCGGCGCTGGTCGGCAAGCCGGATATCAATTTCGCCATACCGGTGGAACGGTTTTCCGGCTTAAGTCCCAACTACCGAGAGCTTCAATCCCCTCCAACCGCAAACACAGCTCTCAGGGAGGAGGCACAATGGTCGGATACCCAACCGGAGGCACTCAAGAAAGATATACAAATGGCGGAGTCGGGCGATCCGGCTGCCCAGGTAAGACTCGCAGCCAGATACGAACAAGGGCGGGACCTCTCCCAAAACTGTTTTGAGGCCCTCAACCTGTATCGCAAAGCCGCCGATCAGGGATATTTGCAGGCGCAATACCATGTCGGGCGGATGTACCTCAGCGGTCAGTGCATGGGGCAGAACCTCGCCGAGGCGGCTAAATGGTTGAAAACGGCGGCTGAGCGAGGGTTTCCTGACGCACAGATGGTTTTGGGGAGGATGTGCTTCAATGGGCAAGGGGTAGCCCACGACAGGGTTACTGCATGTATGTGGATGATCCTTGCGGCATCTAAGGGAAATGGAGAGGCGAAGAATTTCTTGAGGTTTATGACGGCCGAATTGACTCAAGAAGAACTCAGCATGGCGCAGGAAAAGGCCAGGAACTGGAACCCAGCCCCTTGATCGGGATACCTCAACGAGACAATGACCGCTGAGCAAGTCTCCCGGGAGACTTGAACCGGATCATCCCATCTGGATCATTTTAGTTCAGAGTTCCGGACATACACAGACCGATGGCTCCGTACCGTCAGGAATTTCTTGAGGTCCCCTCCAGCAGGGCGACCCTTTCCACAACTGGTGGATGGGAGTAGTGAAACCACACATAAAGCGGATGCGGGTTGAGGTTGGAGAGGTTATCGGCGGCAAGTCTTTTCATCGCGCGGGCCATCGCCGCCCCGCTTCCAAGCATGTCGGCGGCGAAAATGTCGGCCTCTCTTTCAAAACGCCTCGATATCGCCATGTAGAGCGGCTGGAGGAAAAATCCGGCCTTGCGCCAAAAGACCCCGGCCAGCAAAAGCCCAACGTATGGCAGCGGCGCGCTGAATCCAAAGGTGGAGAAAAGAAGCGGCCATTGAATGAAGAGCCAGGTTGCATAAAATCCCGCCAGCGAAAGCGAGGCAAAGATGAGAAGCTGTTTGAGGACGTGTTTTTTCCTGAAATGTCCGGCCTCGTGCGCGAGCACCGCGAGAACCTCATCAACGGTGTGCGATTCGATCAGCGTATCGAAGAGCACAATCTGTTTGGTCTTCCCGATTCCGGTGAAATAAGCGTTTGTGTGGCGGCTCCTGATCCCTGCGTCCATCCGGAGGATTTTTTTCACCCGGATGCCGCTTCTTTCCATCTGAGCCCTGATCTTTGCGGAAAGTTCCTCATCCCGGATCGGTTCGAACTTGTTAAAAAGCGGCGCCAGGACCACGGGATAAAGAATCGCCATTACCAACTGCACGGCTGATAGAAGCAGAAAACCCCAAAACCACCAGAAACGGGGCGACCATGAAATGAAGAACAGAAGGATGGAGAAAATGGCCGCAAAAAGCACGGCCGCAATCAACACCCCCTTTATATGGTCCACTGTCCAGAGCTTCCACGTGGACCTGTTGAAGCCGAATTTTTCCTCCACGACGAACGTATGGTAGTAGCTGAAAGGAAGCTCAACCAGCAAATCAATGAGTCCGGGAACAAAAAAGAAAAAAAGCCCCGCTGGAATCAACGACAGCCCGAGTTTGTCGGACCAGCGGACGACAAGGGGCAGAAATCCCGAGAGCAGGATCGCAAGGAGCGTCACATCCGATACGATTTCCTCGACAATCCCCACACGGGTTTTTGCCCGCGCGTACTCCGCGGCCCTGGCGAGCTTTGACTCGTCGATGAATCCTTCGAACCCGGCCGGCGCCTTGCCGGCGCGCTGCTCCAAATGAATCAGATTGATGCGCTCAACCCAGATGCTGAACGCGCTTTGCCCCGCATATAGAAAAAGAAAGCAGAACAGAAGCCGGTTTGGTTCGACCATCGTCTTTTCCTACTTGAGGCTTTCCTTCTCTTTTCTTACGATCTCCTCGGCCAGACCTTTCGGGACCACGCTATGCCGGGAGAATTCCATGCTGAATTCGGCTTTGCCCTGGGTTGACGAGCGAAGAACGGTCGAGTAGCCAAACATCTCCGAAAGCGGCACCTCGGCCTCTATGGCCGAGAAGACACCGTCTTCGGAGGTAGACAGGATTATCCCGCGCCTCTGGTTCAAGCTCCCCAGCACCGCGCCCTGGAACTCGGAAGGGGTTTCGACCACCACGCGCATGATAGGTTCGAGTATCACCGGGCTCGACCTCTCGTAGGCCTCGCGGAAGGCCCCGATTGCGGCCTGCTGGAAAGCCAGGTCGGATGAGTCGACCGAGTGGGCTGCACCGTCATTTATGGTGATTCGTGCTCCGACGACAGGAAATCCGGCCAATCCTCCCCTGGCCAGACACGCCCTGAATCCCTTCTCGCATGAGGGTATGAATTCTGTGGGGATCGCTCCGCCGGTGACCTTGTTGACGAACTCGAACTCCCCTTCGGAAAGCGGCTCGAGGAACCCGGCGACCCGGCCGAACTGGCCCGCACCGCCCGTCTGTTTCTTATGGGTGTAGTTGAATTGCGCCCTGCGGGTGGGAGATTCCCGATAGGCGACCTTCGGCATGCCCGTTTCGATTTCCGCGTTGTACTCGCGCCGCATCCGCTCGACATAGACATCCAGGTGAAGCTCGCCCATACCGCAGATTATGGTCTCGGAGGTCTCTGCATCGAGGTAGACCTTGAACGTGGGGTCCTCTTTGGAAAAGCGGGCGAGCGCCTTGCTCAGGTTCATCTCGGCCTTCTTGTCCCTGGGCTTTACGGCAAGCGAAATAACGGGCGCCGGCACGTGCATCGATCTCATCACGTAGCGCACGCGCCCGTCTGTGAAGGTATCCCCCGAGGCGCAGTCAATCCCGAAAAGGGCCACAATGTCGCCGGCGGCCGCAGAGTCGATTTCCTCCATCTCATCGGCATGCATCCGCACGAGGCGTCCTGCCTTCACTTGCCTGCCCGTTCTCGTATTGACTATGGTGTCGCCCCTGTGCAGGCTCCCCTGGTAGATTCTAACGTATGTGAGCTGACCGTAGCGGCTCACTTCGAGTTTGAAGGCAAGCATCACCAGGGGCAGATCGGGCGCGCTTCCAAGTACGACTCGCTCCTCCTCGCGGTCCAGGTCGAGGGCGTCGTTTTCGATATCGAGCGGGCTTGGAAGGTACCTGACTACGGCGTCCAGAAGAGGCTGGACCCCTTTGTTCTTGTAAGCCGAACCCATGAGAACGGGGGTAAGCTCCAGGGCAAGGGCGCCCCTCCGGATTGCCTCGTGCACCATATCTTCGGATATCGGCTCCTCCGCCAGAATCGCCTCGGTCAATTCATCGGAAAACAGAGATACCGCATCGAGCATTTCCTCCCTTTTTGCCAGCGCGAGACCCATAAATTCCGCCGGTATCTCCGACTCTATCAACTCCTGACCATGCTCTCCCTCAAAGGTCAGGGCCTTCATGGACACAAGATCGATTACCCCCCGATGGTCCCTCTCGAGGCCCATCGGCACCTGAAGCAGCACCGGATTTTGGCCCAGCTTCTCCTTGAGCTGACGGGCCGCCCGGAATGGGTCGGCGCCCGTCCTGTCGCATTTGTTTACAAAAGCGATCCTTGGGACCCGGTAGCGCACCATCTGCCGGTCGACGGTAACCGATTGGGACTGGACCCCGCCGACGGCGCACAGCACCAGGATGGCCCCGTCGAGGACCCGGAGGGCGCGTTCCACTTCGATGGTGAAATCAACGTGACCGGGCGTGTCGATGATGTTGATCGGGTGATCGCCCCAGGAGCAATTGGTCGCGGCAGACTGGATGGTGATTCCCCGCTCCTTTTCGAGTTCCATGAAATCCATTGTGGCGCCCACCCCATCCTTTCCCTTCACATCGTGAATGGCGTGAATGCGCATGGTGTAAAACAGGATTCTTTCCGTGAGAGTCGTTTTCCCGGAATCTATGTGAGCGCTGATGCCGATGTTTCTCAGCAGTCCCGTTTTTTCTTCGGTGTTGTCGTTGAACATTTGAACTCCAGGCGCCGCCCCTCCATCCGAGGTTTGCAGTTTATCGATGATTTGTTACATGTTCGCTACAAAAAAGAACGGGCACTGAGTAGCGCCCGCTCAAGTTATTACTCATATCTCATATTGCTAAAAAAGAAAAGACCGGCCCCGGGAAGTTTTCAATCGCATTCCCTGCCGGCCCCGAACGAATCTACCTCCTTGCAAGGGCCGTACTTTTCCCTGTTGCATCCTTTTTCTTGGCCGCCGGTTTGGCTGACGCCGCTCTTGAGCACCCTTTGGCCGCTGCGGATCTCTTCAAGGCGGCGGACCTTACGGCCGGTTTCCGGGCGGCTTTTGCTTCATCGGGCTTCAAGGGTTTTTTGAAGGGTTTTTTGTTGGACTTGCCATGCTTTACTGCAGCAGGTTTTTTCGCGGAATCTTTGAACGAGCACGCGGCCCTGCCCAAAGAGGGTTTTACCGGCAGATTCGCCTGAGTGAGCTTTATCCTCTGGCCGGCTTTAAGACGGGCATTGCGGCCAAGTCCATTCAACTGGCACAGTGAGGAAAGCGCGATCCCGGTCTTTTTGGAAACGTCTTGCAGCGTCCCGCCGTTGTTCACAGTGTAATAGGCGGCAGTTGGGGAGCCAGGCTTCTTCGAATCGGATGTAAAACAAATCGATGAAGAGAATCCCTTTTTGCCCGTATTGGCTGAGACTTTATGATTCGCCTGTGTAACTTTTACTCTCTGGCCGGGCTCAAGAGGGGCGTTGCGGTCAAGTCCGTTCAACCGGCACAGCGAGGAAAGCGGCATCCCTGTCTTTTTGGAGACGTCTTCAAGCGTCCCGCCATTTTTGACGGTGTAATAGGCCGCAGTTGCGGAGCCCGACTCCCGGGAATCCGAGGAAACGCCGACCGATGAAGATGACGATTCCCTTTCTCTCGTATTGGTTGCAACCTTAAGATTCGCCTGTGTAACTTTTACTCTCTGGCCGGGCTTGAGAGCGGCGTTACGGTTAATCCTGTTTAACCGGCACAGCGAGGAAACCGCAATCCCTGTCTTTTTGGAAACGTCTTCAAGCGTCCCGCCATGTTTGACGGTGTAATAATAGGCCGCAGTTGCGGAGCCCGACTCCCGGGAATCCGAGGAAACGCCGACCGATGAAGATGACGATTCCCTTTCTCTCCTATTGGCTGCGACCCTAAGATTCGCCTGTGTAACTTTTACTTTCTGGCCGGGCTTAAGAGCGGCGGTGCGGTTAATCCCGTTTAACCGGCACAGCGAGGAAACCGCAATCCCTGTCTTTTTGGAAACGTCTTCAAGCGTCCCGCCATGTTTGACGGTGTAATAGGCCGCAGTTGCGGAGCCCGACTCCCGGGAATCCGAGGAAACGCCGACCGATGCAGATGATCCCCTCTCGGGCTCATCTGCTGTGGTCCTTCCGGCAACAGCATAAACCTTGACGGCGCCGGTTTTTACCCTCTGGCCCGGCCTCAAGGGCGCGGTCTTCTTTATCCCGTTCAACCGGCAAAGAAGTCTGACATCGAGCTTGTTGCGATGGGCAATCCTGCCCAGAGTGTCGCCTTTCCTGGCTTTGTACGTCCGGTATGTCACGGTCGGGGTGCGCTCGGCCGGCTTCTCCTTCACAACCGGTTCGGCATCCTCCGAAAAAGTTGAATCGGATACGCTCGCCGGCTCGGGTTCGGGCTCAAGGGAAGCCATCCTCACGGGAGGGGCCTGAGCAATGAAGCCGGGTTGCAGAGAACGCGCCAGCAGGACCGGCTCGCTTTCAAAACTCCTCTTGTAGAAAACGAGGCAACTGCCGGGAACAAGCACGCTCGATGGGCTTATATGGTTCCACCTGCAAAGGTCCCGCGTGGTAACCCCGAAGCCCTTGGCGAGTTCGTCAAGCCCTTTTTCGGAGCCGCCCACATAGTAATTGACCTTTCTGGGCAGATAGGACTGCTGGGCAACATCGATAACCGCTCGTTTCTCCAGCTCATCGGCTCCAATGTGTGCCGCAAGAGTGGACCACGGAGTAAAAAACCGCACATGCATATGATCGACGTGGTTTCGAACATGCTGGATCAAGGATCCGCGCACATTCCCGAAAACTCGGTGCAGGTACGCCTGGTCATAGCCGTGGGTGGACGCGTAATCGTAGAGCACCTTCTGGACACTCCGGTCCAGGAAAATGTACTGAACGCGCTGCGAGGCAATCAGGTTTTCGATCAGGCACCAGGTCTTTGCGGCATCAAGGTTATCCGCGCCCATCGGGACGAAACTACTAAGTGAGCGGTTGCCCTTGGCGTACATCCCGATATCAACGTCCCTGCCATTCTGGTGAGAGCGGTGATGGAGGGCGGATCCGCCATTTCCGCAGGAAAAATCTCCGATGAAAAGGTCGCACGTGGTGGGGAATTTCGTCCGGACCGCCTCTATCGCGTCGAGCAGAGCGCCCACCACCTCCGGGGTGGTATACGACCTGCTCTCATCGCGCAGATGGTAACCCTGAAATTGACCGGGAAAGACGACGCCATTTTCCAGGTGCCCCTGGTAGGGACGCCCATAGGAAGCGGTAAGCGCTTGACATGTTTGGATAAAAACTAATGAAGAAACTACAGATGCGGCCGTCAGGACCAAGGTGAAAAATAACGCCCTTAGAGTTCTGGCACCCCCCATAAACCTGCCCCCTATGTTGACTTTCAGGAGTCCCCAACCTATACCGAAACTGTTCATATTAATTGTTTGAATGAGATGGAGTTTCCCTACCAAAAAAAGGACGTGCATGTCAAACGGTTTTTTCAAAATCTGTATGATTTATTTCAGGTGAACCATTAAGTAGTGGAAATCACACGATAATAATTCTAATATTGAGATAATGTAATAGATTTCGGCAGATGAATGATTTTGATAAATTGAGATACCTTAAGTCCTCTATATTACTTCGAAATGGGGCTTCCCCATAATTATATATCAAGACCGTGTAAATTATGAAGCAATATTCCTTTGAAAAATAGTAACTTAAAATGAATTTAAGTTTTTGAAACAGACGAAAATTATTTTGGGATTAAGATTTAATCCTTTCCGGCTACTTGTTTTCTTCAAGAATCCCGTAAAGGTCCCCCGCGAAAATGACCCGGTGGCTGTCGGTGGCAACGACCGGAATATACTCTATCGAAATGGGAACGGGTTGTGAGAGCTTCACGAAGAGCTGCCTGGATCCCCCAAGGACCGATTTCATCTTGTCGGCATACGGGCTGTTATCATCTCTGAGGAGTGTTGCGGCAAGCTCGATGGCTTTATCGACCCGAATGCAGCCGTGTGAGAAATCCCGGCGCGATCTTGCGAACAGATGCTTGAGCGGGGTATCGTGCAGGTAAACGGCGTAGGGGTTGGAAAATTCGAATTTGACACGGCCGAGCGCGTTTCTGGGCCCGGGGCTCTGAAAGAGCCTGGGCGCCCCCCAGGGGTAGCGTGAACTCATATTCACGTAGCCGCGGTTTGTAAACCACTCCGGGTCGGATTTGGCCTCGGTCTCCAGCTCGAGCCGGATGCGGTCCGAAACATACCAGCGCGGATTGAGGATTATATGTTCAATGGAGCTGGTCAGGGTTGGAGTCTGGTTCTCTCCGACCATTTTACCGCGAAATTTCACTTTCTTCCCGGTCGTCTTGCCGACCACGATCCTGTGGGCTTCCTGGAATTGCCCGTCCTTGTAATACTCGAGCATGAACTGAGGAATGTTTATTCGAATAAACCGGCTGTACGCGCGCGAAGGGCTTAGGCGAACGGCTTTCAAAGAGCACCCGATCAAATCCGCCTTCTCCTTAAAGGAGACGTTGAGCCAGTCCGTGGTCCGCTGGCCAATAGATCCATCGGGGTCAAGCAGGTGCGCAGCCTGAAATTGTTTCACCGCGCGTTGGGTGTCCGAGTCATAGACGCCCGTAATATCTCCGGAATAAAAATCTTCCTGCTGCAGCCGTTTTTGCAGGTCGCGGATGTGATTTCCGGACTCGCCGGGACGCGTCTTGGACGGCATACTGACACGCTGCTGAACCCCCTTTGCCGCCAGCTTTTTATACCTCTCATAGGCGGAACGCAGCGTCTCATAGTTGAATGTTTTCGGCTCAAGGTCCTTGAAAAACTTCGAAATGGGGATTTCGCCCGAAAGGGCCTTCAAACTCTCTGCGTTCTGTGAATAGGAATTCATTTTCTTTGCAAAAAGAAAGAAATCGGTGGTGAGCCGTATATCGACTTCGCTGGCTGCCCGGTAGGCTTCCTGGTATCTTTGCGCAATCACCGGGGAGTCTGCCCCTGGCGGCGACGCCGGTTGTGCGGACTGATTTCCGGAAGAAGCCGCGGCAACCACCGACGGCTGCGGGTCAGAGACGGACTGCCCTCTGCTGTGTTTGATTTCGGGGTCGGCATCTCTGAGTGCGGATCGGCATCGATCGAGCTTCTCTATGCTTTGGGACAGTTCGTCGAGCCTGAACGGGCGGGGGTCCAGGGCATCATCTTCGAGCGTGCGGAGGCGGGCAAGCAGCACCTCCGCTGCCGGGTTCAGCCCGAATTGGGAGTCGATGAAGATTGGTTTCCAGTCATTTTTCTGATAAGCTTCGCTGACCGGGTCCGGCTCGGGGCCATTTAAGTGCTCGGTGGGCAGACTCTCCCAGATGTAGCTGCGCCAAAGCGCCAGTAATCCCCTCTCATTCCGGTCATTTTCCGGGCGGGCTTTTTCGGCTTCGGCGGCCGGAACCGTGTCGGGCGAAGCCGCACGGCGGTCCTGGGCGTTAGGAGCCTGCCCGGCGCCCGGCCGGGAAAAAGCGATGACTGAAATCGTGACGATCGCCGCAAAAACGAAAAAGTGGCCTAAACGCCAGAAGCGGCAAGCGGGTAGCCGGAAGCGAGCAAACCGGTTTTCTTCCAGCTTCCAGCTTCTTGCTCCTTGCTCCTGCCCTCTGCTCCTTGCTCCCGCTCTTGGCAAGACTTTTTTCAAACTCATTTGCACCTTTTTCTCAAAAGAGGATCGTTAGCGTTAATTTCATCATAGAGCCGAATCTGTTCACTCAAGCTCATTTTTGAACAGCTTCCGGCAGTCTTTACGCTTCGGCAGCAATTGCACCGGGAATCGCTGCATAGCTGGCACACATGGCAGTCCGCGCAGGCGTGCTTTCTTCGAGGCGACAGACGGGCTTCCGAACAAGCCGGCTCTGATTCTGCAGTGTTTCTGGATGGAGGTTTTAAGTGTAACACTGATCGGGACCGCCGTGCGCATTAATAAATTAATAAACCGAAAAAGACTTTTCTATATACCAAAACTGTGCTATTGGCAATCGGCATGCTGACCGGGCGGACAGAGAGCAGTCTTGGAACGCGATGATTTCTTCATGGGCCTTGCAATCGAGGAGGCAGAAAAGGGTTATCGGCTGGCCGAAGTCCCGGTCGGGGCAGTGCTCGTGGGCCCGGATGGACAAATCCTCTCACGAGCGCACAACATGCCGATTACATCAAATGACCCGACGGCGCATGCCGAAATCCTTGCTGTCAGGAGCGCCTCCACTAGGGTCGGCAACTACAGACTGCCTGAAACCGTCGTATATGTGACGCTTGAGCCCTGCGCGATGTGCGTGGGGGCCCTGCTTCATGCCAGGGTGCGGCGCCTGGTTTTCGGCGCGCGCGACCCCCGCAGCGGGGCTGCGGGAACCGTACTGAACCTGGCAGCAGTTGGTTGCTTCAACCATCGAATAGATGTAACCGGAGGGGTCCTGGCTGAGAACTGCGCCGAAGTTCTGCACAGATTCTTCAAAGAGCGCCGGGGCTTGAAGTGAAGCTGCCGCTTTTTGGGGGATCGCCGTTTAAATTGCTTTCCACTTGCATTAGAATTGAATCTCTAAGGTTTTCCCCCCGCATTGGGGGTGAAGAACGATTACTGTTGCGGAGAGGTACCGAAGTGGCCGTACCGGGCTCGACTCGAAATCGAGTTGTCCTGTGAAGAGCAGGGCACGTGGGTTCGAATCCCACCCTCTCCGCCACTCTATAGTTTTTGGTTTTTAGTTTTGAGTAGGGTGGGAGAGCGCAGCGGGGTGGCCTTTTCGTGCCCGCCAAAACGCAGAGCGCGCTTTGCGGAGAGATGTCCGAGAGGCTGAAGGAGCACGACTGGAAATCGTGTGTACGCCCAAAAGGTGTATCGAGGGTTCGAATCCCTCTCTCTCCGCCACTTAGCCCTGGTAAGATCGGCTTGAGCAATTCATCCCGCGGCTGACTGCCAGCACGCAACTTACAGCCACTTATGTCTTATAAAGTCATTGCCCTTAAATGGCGGCCTCAGACCTTTGAAGAAGTTATAGGCCAGCCGCATGCGACACGGACGCTCCAGAACGCGATTCGCCTGGAGCGTATAGCTCACGCATATCTTTTTTCCGGAGCGCGCGGGGTGGGCAAAACATCCATCGCGCGAATTCTGGCCAAGGCCCTCAATTGCGAAAAGGGGCCTTCCCCCACGCCGTGCAATCAATGTTCGAACTGCCGTGAAATATCGGAGACGCACTCGGTGGATGTTATCGAGATCGACGGCGCCTCCAACCGGGGAATCGACAATATACGCGAGCTCAGGGAAACTGCGCGCTACAGGCCCGCCAAAGGTCGCTATAAAGTCTATATTATCGACGAAGTGCACATGTTGACTCCCGAGGCTTTCAACGCTTTGTTGAAGACTCTCGAAGAGCCGCCCCCCCACGTTATCTTCATATTTGCCACTACCGAGCCTCACAAAATCCCGGCTACTATCCTCAGCCGCTGTCAGAGGTTCGATTTCCGGCGCCTGAGCCTGCAGCAAATCGTCGAGCATCTTAAAAAGATCACCTCGCAGGAAGGGGCCGATTTCCCCGAGGGCATCCTCTACGCCATAGCGCGGGAGGCGGAT
Source organism: uncultured delta proteobacterium (assembly GCA_963805125.1). Lineage (GTDB taxonomy): Bacteria > Desulfobacterota > Syntrophobacteria > Syntrophobacterales > Syntrophobacteraceae > SbD1. The sequence goes on from CAWDTD010000016.1 coordinate 19,116, forward strand.
GGAAGCATGCGGGATGCCCAGAGCCTGCTCGAACAGCTCCTGGCCTTCAGCGGCGATAAGCTTCCGGAAACCGAAATCCTCGACATCCTTGGAGTAATCGACAGGCAAAGCGTGTTGCGGACCGCAGAGGCGATCCTCTCAAAAAACGCTCAAGCCTGCCTGGACCTCGCCGCAGATGTCTACCGGCGCGGAATAGACAGCAGGCGCTTCTGCCAGCATCTGTGCGACCATTTTCGAAACCTCCTTTTCATAGCCATTTCCGCTGGCCGCGAAACGCGGCTCGATCTGCCCGAAGACGAAAAAAACCTGTTGAAGGACCAGGCGGCCGGGACAACTCCCGAATCGCTCCATGTCTATTTCCAGATGCTGCTTCGGGGAGAGGAGGAAATCCGCCGATCCAGCATGCCAAAGATCGCACTCGAGATGCTTCTTTTGCGAATGGCGCAACTCCCGAAGCTTGAATCAATCGATGCCGTGCTGGACAGGATCGAAATGATCGAACAAAGTCTCAAAGATGGGCATCCGGCTTCGGCTTGCATTCTTTCCGAAAGCCGGCCCGGTTTCGAAACGGAGGACGGAAGAGGCGAGCCAACAAGCGCTGTGCCGCCGGTCTCCGGTTTTGAAACCCAAGACGGAGGACAGAAAACGGACGTATCTTCCGTCCTCCATCCTCCGCCCTCCGTCCTCTGTCCTCCGTCCTCCGTCCTCGGCAATTGGCAGGCGTTCGTCGCCTTTCTTGAAAACCACAACCCCATTTTGTGGGCCAAAGTTTCGCATTGCACGGTCAGGGCTTCGGGGGAATCCCTCGAACTCGAGGTGCCGGACATCTTTGAGACAAGCGCCAATGGCCGGGAATTTATCCGCAAACTCGAGGATGCCTCCCAAGCTTTCTTTGGCTCAAGGCTGCAATGGATTATAATGAAAAAAGCCTCCCGGACTTCCCGGGGCGTAGCGGCTCAGGGCCGCAAAACAGCTAAACCATCGGGCGCAAAACAGATCGCCGCTCATCCGGCCGTTCAGCAGGCGATCGAGATACTGGGGGCTGAACTCATCGAGGTAAAACCGTCAAAGGATGAGCCGCATGGATTTCACGGTAAGAAATAAATAGATTTGCCATATTGCCGGGCGGAGAACGGAAGGCGCAGGCTTAAATCTCTCAAACTCAACCGGAGGAAAAAAGACAATGCCGAAGGGATTCAACCCGCTCCAGCAGGTTAAGGCGCTGCAGGAGAAGATGGCCAAAATGCAGGAAGACCTGGCTTTCAAGAAAGTCGAGACGAGCGCCGGGGGGGGCATGGTGACAGTGGTGGTCAACGGCAGGCAGGAAGTTCTCAGCATTAAGATAGACCCCCGGGTGGTTGACCCTGAAGATATCGAGATGTTGCAGGACTTGATCGTTGCAGCCGTCAACGACGGCTTGAGAAGGGCCCAGGAAATGGCCGCCGCCGAAATGGGAAAGCTCGCCGGCGGGCTCAATATTCCGGGACTGAACATACCGGGGCTTTTTTGACGGTAAATGAACGCATATCCACCGATTTTGAGCAGCCTTATCCGCAAACTGAGCAGACTTCCCGGGCTTGGTGAAAAGAGCGCCATCCGGATCGTCATGTATCTTCTCAAAGCACCGGCCGGCGAAGCCGAATCGCTTGCGGAAAACATCCGGCAGCTTCGCAACAACATACGAACCTGCTCAATCTGTTTTCATTTTACCGACGAGCCGGTTTGCGCCATCTGCGGCGATCCGGCCCGAAACATCGGGGAAGTCTGCGTCGTGGAAAGCACAGCCGATCTTCTGGCCATCGAGCAATCCGGTGCTTTCAAAGGGCGCTACCATGTACTCCAGGGTGTGCTGGCCCCTCTTGACGGGATCGGTCCCGAGCAAATCCGCATAAAGGAACTCTTCTCCCGATTGGGGTCCGAAAAAATCAGTGAAATTATCATAGCCACCAACCCTAGCAGCGAAGGGGAGGCAACCGCTCATTACCTTCTACAAATCCTAAAAGACCACCCCGTGCGCGTAACCCGCATAGCCTACGGCATACCGATGGGTGGAGACCTCAAATACACCGACCGTGTAACCCTCGAAAGGGCGCTGAAAGGAAGACAGGCATTCTAATGTGTTTTGCAGGGATCCAAACGAATTTACCCGCAAACAGGAAGGGGAAAATGAAACTCACTAGAATCGTTTTTGTCCTTGGATTTCTCGTGGCCCTGGCAGGCGCAACCTGGTCCGACTCCGGAATGATGAGCGTTCAGGTAAGAGAAGGACAGCTTCGGTCGGCGCCCTCGTTTCTTGGATCCATTATAGGACCTGTTTCATATGGCGAGCGGGTCCAGACCATCCAGAAACAGGGGGACTGGTTTGAAGTGAAAAGCTCCAAAAACCTGCAAGGATGGATACACGAGTGCGCGCTCACCAGTAAGCAGGTGGTGCTCAAACCCGGCGCTCAGACTCAATCTGGCGCAAGCGGCCAGGAAATCGCCCTGGCGGGAAAGGGCTTCAACGAAGACGTCGAAGCGCAGTACAGGAAAAATAACTCGAGAATTGACTACACCTGGGTCAATCGCATGGAGACCATCAGGATATCCAGAGACCAGATGATAAGTTTTCTGGACGAGGGAAAAGTAAAGTCCCCGGAAGGAGGCAGGAAATGAGTCCATCCAAAAGAGCTTTCGGAGCTTTACCAGTCATTTTTTTGGCGCTTTTTTCCGTTTTATTCTTCTTCTTCCTCTGTGAAAGCGCGAGCTGTGCCGGATTGTCCGACGTAGTCGGGGGAGTGACGGTCGGCGGGTTCCCTGTCGGGTCAGCCTTCAAAGCGGCCGGGGCGCTAAACAAATCGTTCCAGGACATCACGCCCGAGCAGGAATATTACATAGGCAGGGCCGTGGCTGCAAGTGTCCTTTCCACATATCCGCCCAGCCCGAATGATCGGTTCAACCTCTACCTGAACACCCTCGGACAGACCCTTGCCCAGGCTTCAGACATGCCTGAAACATTTGGCGGCTACCATTTCCTCGTGCTGGACTCACCCGAGATCAACGCCTTTGCAGCCCCGGGCGGCCTGATACTGGTCACGCGGGGAATGATCCGGCTGTGCAAGACTGAAGACGCTTTGGCGGCGGTGCTTGCCCATGAAATATCGCATGTTGCTGGAAAACACGGTCTGAAGTCGATCAAGCACAGCAGGCTGACGAGCGCATTCACCATAATTGCAGCCGAGGCGGCAAAATCCTATGGCCCGGCTCAACTTTCCAGGCTCACCGAAGCATTCGAAGGGTCGATTACCGATATAGCCTCCACCCTCATGAAAAGCGGCTATTCACGTGACCTCGAGCGGGAGGCGGACAAAGGGGCTGTCACGATTCTCAGGCGTGTCGGCTATGATCCCGGCGCCCTCATTGTCATGTTGACGGAGATGAAAAAGCAGCTCAAGCCCGGAGGGCTGGATTTTGCCAAAACGCACCCAGACCCGAATGACCGCATTGCAGACATAAGACCTCTTGTGGGCGGCCTTTCAGCAACACCCGCTTCGCCTGAAAGGCAGAAAAGGTTCGAAGCCGCGCTTGCAAGTCTTTAGAGTATGAAAAGAAAGCTCCTCGAGGGTATCCTGATAGGGGCCGCGGCAGCCTTTGCCGCCCTTATCATTTGGCATGCAGGTATTCTGGACAGGCTGGAGTACGCCACCTGGAACTGGCGGGTGCAATTTTTTGCCAGGCCGAGCCCGGCGACCGGCGCTATCAAGCTGATCCTGCTCGACCAGCAGAGCCTCGACTGGGGCAGGAAACAAAATGGCCTCTCATGGCCCTGGCCGCGTGAGGTCTATGCGCCAGTTATCGATTTCTGCACCCGGCACGGCGCCAGGGCCGTAATCTTCGACGTCCTCTTCTCCGAACCCTCAGTCTATGGAATGGCCGACGACCGTGCGCTTGCAGACGCCATAAGCCGTGCACCCTTTTTTGTGGGATCGTTGTGCCTGCACCGGGACGCCAACTTTTCCACCACCTGGCCCGCCCGCCTCCCTGAGCGCCTCCTATTCAACATAGCGAACCTTCAGGAGTCCATTGCACGTCCATCCATAGACAAAATCTCCAGGCTTTCGGCAACTTTTCCGATCGAGGAAGTTGCTTCAAGCGCAACGGTGCTCGCAAACGTGGTAGAAGACCCTGACGTGGACGGCGTATTCCGCCGGGCGAATCTGTTCAGGGTGTTCGACGGGAAAGCGGTCCCGTCAATGGGATTTGCGGCCTTTGGGACCCAATGCGCAATCAACCCCGGCGGTGAGACCGGCCCAAAATCGCATGCGCACACATGTCAGGTGAGGCTCGAGGCAGACCGGCTTCAGGTTTGCGGCAAGAATGTCCCCCTCGATGACGAGGGCAAAATGATTTTGCGCTTTCGCGGCTCCTCGGGCGTGTTCCAGTCCTTCAGCGCCGCTGCCGTAATCGAGTCGGAGATACTTGCCAGGGCAGGCGGTATGGAGACCATAGAAAACAGCGGCTCATTCAAAGACGCCTATGTCTTTTTCGGCTTCAGCGCCCCCGGCCTCGCCGACATCAGGCCAACGCCGCTCAGCAACATCTGCCCCGGGGTTGAAATCCACGCCACCTTGCTCGATAACCTCCTTACGGGCGATTTCCTGCGAGATATCCCGCCCGCCGCAGTGGTCCTGTCGACATTGCTGCTCGCCGTCCTGGCAGCCGTTTCCATAGCGTCGCTGGCAAAACGCGTATGGCACAGCGTCCTCGGGGTCGCCCTGTTTGCCCCCTTGCCTGCGGTTATCGGCTTTGCGGCTTACCCCCTCGGGCTCTGGTGGCCGGTTGTCGTCCAGGAAAACGCCGTACTGGCGGCCGTCACGGGCGCCATTGTCCTCAACTACGCCACCGAGGGCCGGAAGAAGGCGTTCATCAAAAAAGCCTTCAGGCACTATCTCAGCCCGGCGGTAATCGAACGCATCCTTGAAGACCCTTCTCAACTGAAGCTGGGCGGACAGCGAAAGGAGCTTTCGATTTTGTTTTCCGACATCGAGGGCTTTTCCACCATTTCAGAAAAGCTCGACCCGGAAAGCCTCACCAGGCTGCTCAACCTCGTCTTGTCCGATATGACGGACATTATCCTCGATGAAGGCGGCACTCTGGACAAGTACGAGGGGGACGCGATCATTGCCTTCTGGAATGCTCCCCTCGATCAGCCGGACCACGCCGAGCGCGCCTGCCGCGCTGCGCTGAGGTGCCAGCAAAAAATCCGGGAGCGCCAGGAAGAGTACAGCATGAACGCCGGCGCACCCATTCGAATGCGGATCGGCATAAATACAGGGGCCGTCGTGGTTGGAAACATGGGATCGACCAGGCGCTTCGACTACACGGTCCTCGGAGATGCCGCCAACCTTGCCTCGCGCCTGGAAGGGGCAAACAAGTTTTTCGGCACGCGCATAATGGTCTCCGATCAAACCTGGCAAAAGACATCGGGCAAGTTCGCCGGAAGGCGGCTGGGTTTCATTCGAGTGGTGGGGCGCGCCGCGCCGGTGGAAGTATTCGAGCCTACCGGCCTGGAAGCGGATACATGCGACAAAAGATTCGACCGGGCGCTTGCCTGCTGCCTGGAAAAAAAGTGGCGGGAAGCCCTCGATCTGTTCGAAAGCCTGCCTGAGGACCCGGCCGCAAAGGTCTACGCGGACCTTTGCCGCAATATTGTCGAAAACCCCGGCAGGGATTGGGACGCAATCTGGAACCTGGACCGTAAATAACCTCGACTCCTTGAAAAGGGAAGTACGAGCAATAACGAAAACCGGGACCTGCGGTGCGCTTACCCGGGATGAGCGCGCCGAAGCCGCAAAATTGCCTGATTGCCTTCCAAAGAAAGTGGCGCCATCAAATATTTTTTGACATCAGGTCATGAGTATGATTATCTGCTTTTAACTTCCCCCGCACCCGTATTTTACCCCTCAAATGATTGAGGAGGCCGTTGCGCGGCATCCTCTTTGCATATTGGCCTTTGTACAGCGACGGAATTTCTCTTCGGTCTGTGTCCGGCGGCGCGAAAAAAGCGCCCGGGACCTCTTCAGGGGAGGCGATTATGCGTGTCGTTGCGATTGCCAATCAAAAGGGAGGTTGTGGAAAGACAACCACGGCGATTAATCTTTCTGCTTGCCTGGCGCAAAAAAAGCAAAAGGTGTTGGTCATCGATCTGGACCCACAGGGACACAGCACCATCGGACTTCTTGGGTCCCCGCCGGATTTGCAGGCCAGCGTCTACGATCTGCTTTGTCCACAGGAAGGAAGGACGGTTTCCATTCAACAAGTCACTGAATCCATTTCCGACCACCTGGATCTCATTCCGTCTGAAATCATTCTCAGTGCGGCGGAGCAAAAGCTTGCGGGAAAGGAAGGAAGGGAATACCGTCTGCGGTCTGCTCTGTCCGGCCTTGGGGACGGCTACGATTTTGTCGTTATCGACTGTCCCCCCAATCTGGGCTTGCTGACTTTCAACGCCCTTCTGGCTGCCACCGAGGTCGTTATCCCCATCGACATAAGCTATTTTTCCCTCCACGGCCTGGGCAGGCTGCTGGAAATAATAAACCTGCTGCGCAAGGAATGCGGCCACTCGCTCATAATGAACGCGCTGATCGCTAACTATGACCGTAGACTGAGGCTTTCCGAACTGATCCTGACCGAAGTAAAACGACATTTCAACGAGCATCTTTTTACTTCGATCATATCAACCAGCGTGAAATTGAAAGAGGCGATCAAATTTGGAAAACCTATTACGGAGTTCTGCCCCGCCTGTTCAGGATGTCGGGACTATCTGTCTTTGAGCGCGGAAATCATCCGGGGAGACTACCTCTCTAAAGATATCGCGGTCCCCTCCGCCGATGCCAATCGGCCTCAAAAGATCAAGGAGGGAGTTCTTTTTTCCTGCTTCGCCCCCGGCGCCCGAGCGGTGCACCTCGCGGGTGATTTCAATAGGTGGAATCCGCAAAAGGAGGCCTTATTCAACCTTTCCGGACGCGGCCTGTGGCAAAAAACCGTCCCTCTTCCGCCCGGACGGTATGAGTACAAGTACGTAATCGATGGAAAGTGGGCCCTGGACCCGGCCAACCCGAAAACGACTCTCGGACCCCTTGGGCCGAACTGCGTTTTTGAATATGAATAGGCCGCGTTGCGGGATCGCCCGGCACGGAGTGAAATGTTGCGCAATGAGTGAATTCAAACTACCGACAAGAGGGTTTGACGAAATATCTTCCGTGTTCCTTTCTTCCGCCGGACACGGCCCCGATAATTCGGAGGAAATGGCCCCGCATCCCGCCCCTTCGCCGTCGAGTTCTCCCTTGCTGTTTGCGGTATTGTGCTGCCTGTCTTCGTCCCCCGCTGTCGAATCCTTTTTCGCCTGCAACCTTTCCGTGGAAATTGCAAAAAATAATAAAACGCTAACCTTGATTGACTTTGGTTTCGAGCGGTCCATCGTCCGGTATCTAATGGGATGCTCAAACCCTGGGCAGGATGTTTTTCCTCGCGAGATTATGGTTCACCCTGACTACACAGTTGAAAGCATAAGGTTTTATGAGTTGCCGGAAATCACGCTTGTTTCACCTGCCATGCCACGACAGCGGAACTTCACCCAAAGGACCGTGGAGCGGATCTTCGCAGAAGACAAGGTCCGGAAATGCAACGTGATTTTGATCAACTCGCCCATGGGTTCGGATGAGGTGGCGCTACCCGTGATTTTCACCAGTTTCCAGAGGGCGGTCCTTTTCATGGACCATCAGGCCCATTCGTTGGCAAAGGCTTACTCCTGGATAAAGAAACTGTCTTCGGGCTGCCGTCACTACCTTATCGGCGCCGTATTCGCCGGGGGTGAAGACAGCAATCCGGTCCTGCAAAATATTTCGAAATTGCAGAAAACCATTTTCAGATACCTTCCCGCTGGCCTTGAACTCCGGGTTGTCCCCGTGCCTTTGGACCGGGAAGCAAGAATCTCGATGCAATCGGGAAAGCCGCTGGCTCTCACGGAGCCGCCGGCTTCATCCTCCGCTATTGCCATTGCCAAACTTCGCGAGAATCTTTTGAGGAACGAATGAGCCATTTACTCAGACCTGCAGACATCGATGACCCCGGGGAACTGGTTGAACTCGTCTCAGAAGCAATCGGCGAAATTATCAGTGGGGGCGTCCTTCTCGATACCACTCTCGGCAATGAGGAATTCGGCTATTTCGATCTGGTTGCCGCCAACGAGGCCGGAGAGGGAGTTTTCTTTTTCTTCAACTTCTCGGGCCGCGAGACGGAGTATTTGCGCTTCCTGAAGTGTATGCGCTGGTACCGGGAAAATCGGGATGCGCTCCAAAAGCTCCACTCCGGAAAAGTTGCGCTCGGCGCCGCCCCACCTTTCTTTGTCGTTGCTCCCGGGTATTCCTCCAGTATGCGAAAGGTGCTGCTAAACATTTGCGAGGGGCGAATCGTGCTGCTGAAATATGTCTGTTTTCAAGACGTCGACGGGAAAAAATCTTTATTCATCGAAAATGTAGGCGATTCTTCAGAAGATGCTGGAAAAGCGGATTCCATGCATGTTCCGCAGACCTTTCCCCTCGGACCGGCAGCGGACTGGCTCAAAATGCAGCCGGCCCAGGCGAATATGTATCTCAGGAAATTTCGCTCGCAGATACGAACCGACATTTCCAATGTTTCTGATAAGGAACTGCTCGATCTTCTTCAATAGCTCGCCGCGGCAATCCCAAGCCCCCCGGGGGACGTTCCTTTTCATCACCGCAGTAACTCATGTCCCCATGGGACACTCTTGAAACCATGAAAAGACACGCCAATCACCAGCAGGGGGGATTTTGAGGTTGCAGGATTGAACTTTTCGTAACAGTTCTTCATGTCCCTTTGGGACACCCTGATACCAAGTTGCGCTCAAAGAGGTAAAACCTCCATTCACAAAATCCCCCCTGCCCCCCTTTAGAAAAGGGGGGTTCCAATCGCCAATTCTTACCCGTATGGACGCAACTTGGTATGAAACCATGAAAAGACACGCCGATCACCCCACTTTCCTAGAGCCTGTCCCGGACCACGATCCGGGAGGGGGCAGGGGGGATTTTGAGGTTCCAGGGTGGAACTTTTCGAAGCAGCTTTTCACGTCTCTTTGGGATACCCTGAAACCATGAAAAGTTGTACCTGTAGGAGCGCGCCTTGCGCGCGATGAACTTTTCGGAACAGAACTTTTCGAAGCAGATGTCCCTATCGAGAATGTCGTACAATATTTGCCCGGTCCGGCATACCAGGAGATGAGTTCCTCGCTGTATTCGAACGAATCGGAAATCCCTAAATCCCTCAATCCCTCAATCCCTGAATTCCTCAATCCCTAAATTTTGAGACCTAAATCTCCTTCAACCTCTCGATCTTGGTAGTTTTGCTCACGTCGGCCAGCCACATCCTCCAGATTGCTGTCTGTTTTTGGCGGAGTATTCTGCCGGAGATTTCGGTTTTCTCCTCCCGGGAAGGCTCCCCGGCCGTTTTTTTCCCCTGGAACTGGCAGACCATGAACCTGTTGCCCAGTTCCAACGGCCATTCGGGAAAGGGCTTGGATTCCTGCAGACTGAAGATAGCATTGAGACTGACGCCCTGAAGCAGCTTCAAGTCTTTATCGGGGTCCTGCCTCGAAAAGAATTCGCTCTGCCTGAGATTGATATTCAGGGCTTTGGCGACATCGGCGAGGCTTTTTTTCTCCCTGGCCTGCGCCAGAATCTCCGAGGCCCGCTTCTGCGCAAGCTCCTTTGCCTGGTCCGCGCGGAAATCTACTGTGACTTTATCTTTGACGTTTTCAAACGGGATCGGCTGAGGTTTTTGTATCGATTTCACCTGAGCGACCGCGAAACCTTTTGGAAGTTCCAGCATGTCGCTTATATCGCCCTGGCCGAGTTTGAACAGCTTGGCCCTGATTGGCGCGGGGAAGACGGAATCGGGTTGATCGTCCGACATCGTTATCCAGACAGGGTCGGAAACCGTCATTTTCATTTCGATGGCCGCCTTCGCTATATCCTTTCTGGCGTAAGCCAGATCGCGGAGGTTTCGCGCCTGTTTAAAGGCGATATCCTGAGCGTCCTGCGACTTGATGTCCTTTTCGATTTCACTTTTCACCTCCTCTAAAGGAGCGGTCCTCGCCTCGGTTACTTGCTCCGACTTGATTATATGGAACCCATGCGCAGTTCGCACAAGGTCGCTGATCTCGCCGGGCTTCAGGGCAAAAGCAGCCGCCGAAAAGGCCGGGTCCATCTGCTTGTAGGAGAAGAAGCCAAGCTCCCCGCCCTTCTTTGCGGTAGCTTCGTCCTGCGAGTACTTTTTCGCCAGTTCGGCAAAGTTTTTCCCCTTTTTGGCCTCATCCAGGATTTTCTGAGCCTTTGCCCGGATCTTTTCCACTTCGGCCTCGGGCGCATCGGGTTTTACCCGCAACATGATATGCTGTGCCCGCACCTGTTTCTCATGCGTGAACCGGGCCACGTTCTCCTCGTAGTAGCGCTTTACTTCATCCTCACTGGGGTGGACCTCCTTTTCCAGGTCTTCCCTTTTTAGCATTACGTAGGCAATTTCACGTTTTTCCGGTTCCATATACCGGTCCTGGTGATTCTGGTAAAAGGTCCGGAGGTCCGACTCGACCACGTTGACTTTGTCTTCGAATGACCCGGGGTCGAAAACGACGTATTCGACCTTAATCTGATCGCGGTTTAAATGGTGCTCGGCCAGGATTTCATCCTCGGTGACAACGGCACGGCCCATTACGAAAGTCATTACTTTCTGAGTGGTAATGTCATCGGCCATCTGCTGCTCGTACAGCTCAGGCCTAATGCGATTCTGCCGCAGAATACCCTCGTAGCGCCTGGGGTCGAATTTTCCTTCGGTCTGAAAAACCCGCATCTCGAGAATCCTGCGCCTGACCTCGTCGCTTGAGGCCATAAGACCAAGATAGCTGGCGCCTCGCAGAATCAGATAGTGCTCAATCAGCGACTGCAGCGCCTGCTCTTTAAGGTTAAGAGAGTGCATGAGTTCGTCGGGCAGCGCCCCCCCGAACTGCTTGCGGACTGCCTCCTGCATATTATTGTATGCCGTGTTGTACTCGGCGGTGCTTATATAGTGGTCTCCCACCCGCGCAATGTCGTATTCATGACGGCTCTGGTAGAGGTATCCCCCCCAGCCGATGAAAACTATGATGACCAGCCAGAGAAGAACTTTTATGCCCCATGATCTGGAGTGTTTTCTGACGAAATCGAGCATTGGTTCCGGTTTCCTTTCGGCTCAAAGTGGTCGAGTGTTGCGGCGGACCAGCAGGAAGTAAAGAGTCGCGCCAATGCATGGCAGCGTGGAAACTGCCACAAACCAGATCACTTTGGATTTTGTGCTGGAAAAACGCCGTCTTGGCAAATCCACAATTGCCCAGAAGGTCGGGATTATGGGAATTATTACTATAACTATAAGTATCAGCGGTTTCAATGAGTTAAAGCTCATCTACCGTACCCTTTCACCACAGAGGGAAACCAAGAGTAAACCATGGATCGGCTCTGGGGGATGCGGGGGATCTTTAAAGTGAAAAATCATTCCCCCGCTCTTTTTAGGGTCTGTTTTCCGTTTTCACCGCGTTTCCCTCTGTGTCCTCTGTGTCTCTGTGGTGAACGCTTGCCATCCATCCGCGTCAAACTTCTTCATTTGCCGGGAATTTATAAACTTTCGTGCCCCGCGCCGCAAGTCGGAAATCGGAATTGAGGAATTAAGGGATTGAGGGATTGAGGGATTGAGGGATTGAGGAATTCAGGAATTGAGGGATTCGGCATCTCATATGAAGCTGCGCTCAAGTGAGCACCAAAGGATGCACTTGCATTTGGCCCTGTATTTTCAGCGACGCCGCCCCTTTTCTGCGAAGCCTGGTTTCTCACTCTTGTTCACTGATTTGACTGTCAGGCCGGGATATACTACGATAGTATCTCCTGAACCGCATCATCGGTTCTCAGCCATTTTGGCGAAAAACAAGGCAGGTGGCCAGTGCCCAAGCTATTCATTTCAGAACTGAAACCGAACCTGGAAATCGCCTCCCTCTTTGTAGCCTCGGAAAAGCAGTTGAAAACTGCCCGCAACGGAACGGTATACCTCGATTTGAAGCTGATGGACAAAACCGGTGAGATTAGCGCCAAGATGTGGGATAAAGCCGCTGAGGCCTCAGCGGGCTTCCAGTCGGGGGATATCGTCTACCTGCGGGCGAGAACGGAGTTCTACAAGGAGAGAATTCAGCTCAACATTTCCGAAATCATGCCTGTTCCCGCCGGGGCGTTCGATCCGGGCGATTTTCTCCCGGTCTGCCCTTACGACCGGGACGTACTTTTCCAAAGATTGGGCAAGCTCGTGGCAGGAATGGCGGACGGCTTTTTTCGCCGCCTGTGTGAAGCAGTCTTGGCCGACCCTGAAGTCATGACCCGCTTTAAACTCGCTCCGGCGGCAAAGTCCATGCACCATGCATACATCGGCGGGCTTCTGGAACACACCGTTTCCGTCATTACGCTCATATACAGGATCTGCAACCACTACCCGGACCTGGATCGCGATCTGCTCATAGCGGGCGCTTTTCTGCACGACATTGGGAAAATCGAAGAATTCGTATACGATACACATATCGACTATTCGGACGCAGGACGCCTGCTAGGGCACATGGTTCTGGGGACCCAGATCGTCGAGGACAAGATTCGCCGGATTGAGGGCTTTCCCCCGGAGACATCGATTCTTCTAAAGCACCTTATCCTGAGCCATCATGGTGAGGCCCAGTTCGGGGCGGTCAGGCCGCCGGCGAGCAGGGAAGCCTTTGCCCTGCATCTGGCTGATGATCTCGATGCAAAGATGGACGCCATCAACCGGATCATGGCGAGTTCAGGTGAAGACGACAGTAGGTGGACCGGATTCGAGACTATTTTCGGCAGGCATTTTTTCCGGGGATCTCCGAAACAAAACGACGGCGCCGCAGGCGGGGACCAGACCCCGGAAACCGGGGGAATCGGCGATCCGGCGTCAATGCCGGGCCATCGTTAGCTTTGGGTTTTGCAGTTTTGAGTTTTGAGTTTCCCGATGAACTCCGGTCAACTCAAAACGAACAGCCAACAACTGAAAACTCGAGAAAAAAGTGGCGTTAACCGACATTGCCGGCCAGCAAAGGGCCATTCGGTTTTTAAAGCAGCTTCTCAAAAAGGAGACCGTTCCGCATGCCTTTCTTTTTTCCGGAATGGCGGGCACAGGCAAGTCCGCTGCGGCCAGGGAGTTCGCGAAAGCTTTGAATTGTCTATGTCCGCAGGATCATGATTCATGCGGCCGTTGCAGTTCGTGCCGCAAGCTCGAAGAGGGACTGCATCCCGATGTGGTCCACATCAGGAGCGAGGGTGTTTTCATCAAACTGGAACAGATTCGCGATCTGGTGAAGCGTTTCCGTTTCCGGCCATTTGAAGGGAAATTCCGTGTTGTTATAATTCAGGACGCGCAAAGGCTGATGGAGTTGGCGGCAAACGCTATGCTGAAGATACTGGAGGAGCCTCCGAAGGCAAACATCTTCATCCTGCTTGCGGCCGAATCGCAGATGCTTTTGCCTACGATCGTCTCCAGGTGCTGTCAGGTGCGTTTTCAGCCGCTCAAGGAGGAAATCGTAGCCGAATGGTTGGCGCGCGAGGGAAAGGTTTCGCAGGAGCAGGCGGCCGGGATTGCCCGTCTGGCCGGTGGAAGCATCGAGAAAGCACGATGGTTTTCCGAAGAGGACCGGGCAGCGGGCTGGAAAAAAGTTGTCGAAAGGCTGGAGAACTTGGACGGGCTTTCCATCCTCGATTTTTTCCCGATGGTTTCCGATTGGGCGAAAAGCCGCGAGACCGCCGAGCAGGACCTCGAGTTCATAAAGCTGTGGGTCCGGGACCTTATCCTTTTCAGGTTCGCCTGGACGCAAAGCTCCCGGCAAGGCCAGCCGCCGCCGAAGGCAGCGTGGGTGGGGGGACTGCCGAACTCGGCAGGCGGCCCCGCCGCCCCGCTCACATTCGAATTGAACGGCAGGACGAAAGAAGCGGCAAGATCGGCTACGCCGGAGCATCTTTTCTTTTTGTATCACACTGTCGAACAGGCGACGCAGGGCCTGAAAGTGAACGCAAACCTGCAAATGACGCTTGAAGGCGTCTGCCTGGCCATAAAGGACTTGCTCTATGGAAAAGGTGATTGGAATTCGTTTCCGAAAAGGAGGCAAGATTTACCATTTTGATCCCGGCGAATACTCTCCCAGAAAGGAAGAATATGTAATCGTAAATACCGAACAGGGGATCGGGCTTGGGCAGGTAGTCGAGCCGCCTTACCCGAAGAGTCCGCGAATCCATCCTCAGGAGATAAAAAAGATCGAACGCGTGGCGACGGAAGATGAAATCCGCCAGCTTTTCAGCAACATGGAAATCGAGGCTGACGCGAAAGGTTTTTGCCTGGAAAAAATTGCCGCCCACGAGCTTCCGATGAACCTGGTGGACGTGGAATACTTCTTCGACGGCAGCAAGATCATATTCTACTTTACCGCAGATGGCCGGGTTGATTTTAGAGAACTTCTCAAAGACCTGGTCAGACGGCTGCGGACCCGTGTCGAACTGCGGCAGATCGGGATTCGCAACCAGGCAAAGATGGTAGGCGGCCTTGGGAGCTGTGGGAGACCGTTGTGCTGTGCGACATTTTTAAAGAATTTCCATGCCGTTTCCATAAAGATGGCCAAGGAACAAAACCTGAGCCTCAACCCTGCAAAGATATCCGGGGCCTGCGGCAGGCTCATGTGCTGCCTCCAGTTTGAGCACGAAACCTACAGGGAACTCAAGAAAGATATGCCCAAAGTGGGCAAGAGGATCGAACTGCCGGAAGGCAAAGGAAAGGTCGTACGGCAGAACGTTATGGGCAGGTCCTTCACGGTTCAGCTCGAGGATGGGCGGGAAATAGACATAGAGCTGAAAACCTGCGGTTGCCGGGGGGAATGCCGATGTGCCGATTAGGCGCTTGAATCCGGAAGAGGGCAAATGAATCGATTCTACATAACAACTCCGATTTACTATGTTAATGCCGAACCTCACATCGGCCATGCCTACACCACAATCGTCGCAGACGTAATGAAGCGCTTCCACAAATTGATGGGATTCAAGAGCTTCTTCCTCACCGGGACCGACGAGCATGGGGATAAAATCGCGCAGGCGGCCCAGGCTGCGGGAATAGAGCCCAAGGCTTACGCCGACAGGATAAGCGGGCTTTTCCGGCAAACCTGGCCCAAACTCAGTATCGAAAATGACAAGTTTATCCGGACCACCGACCTTGAACACGTTAAAGTCGTCCAATACTTGTTGCAGAAGGTCTTCGACGCGGGCGAAATCTACTTCAGCACTTACAGGGGCCTTTACTGCGTCGGGTGCGAGAGGTTCTACACCGAGCGGGAACTGGTAGACGGAAAGTGCCCGGACCACGATAAGCCTCCGGTCGAACGGGAGGAGGCGAATTATTTTTTCAGGATGAGCAAATATCAGGATTGGCTTATCGCGCACATAGAATCCAATCCCGACTGCATCCGCCCTGAGAGGTATCGAAACGAGGTATTGGCGTTTCTGAGAGAGCCACTGGAAGACCTGTGCATCTCCCGGCCGGTTGAACGGCTTAGCTGGGGCATACCGCTTCCGTTCGACGAAAACTATGTGACCTATGTCTGGTTCGACGCTCTCATCAACTATATTTCGGCAATCGGATATCCCGACGGTGAGCTCTTCAGGGAGTTCTGGCCCGTTGCCCAACACCTCATAGCCAAGGACATCCTCAAGCCGCACGGAATCTACTGGCCCACCATGCTCAAGGCCGCGGGCATTCCGATCTTCCGCCACCTCAACGTCCACGGATACTGGAAAACCGATGAAGGCAAGATGAGCAAGAGCCACGGCGCCGTTGTCCGGCCGCTGGACCTGGCGCCGGTTTACGGACTCGATGCCTTTCGGTACTTCCTTCTGCGGGAGATGGTGTTCGGGCTCGATGCGAACTTCAGCGAGGCAGCGCTGGTTCAACGCATAAACGCCGATCTGGCAAACGACCTGGGAAATCTTTTCAGCCGTACACTTGCAATGACTGCGCGCTATTTTGACGAAAAAGTTCCCCCTTTCGGGTCTGAACCTGACAGAATGGACCGCGAACTGAGGGATAAGGCTGAGGATGCGGTCGCTCAATTCCGGGAGGAAATCCCCAGACTCGGGTTCCACAAGGCGCTTATAGCCATTTGGGAATGCATCGGAGCGGCCAATAAATACATCGACTACGTCGCCCCCTGGAACCTGGCCAAAGATGCGCGCCTCCTGCCCCGGCTCCAGACAGTGATGAGGACTCTTCTGGAGGTAAATCAAGTCGTTGCTGTGCTGATTTCTCCTTTCATGCCTTCGACCTCCGGCAAGATGCTCGAGCGGCTCGGGATTGCGAAAAAAGCTGCGGACCTCAGGCTTGCCGAGGATAGCTCCTGGGGCAGCCTGCAAGAGGGTACAAAGGTCTTCAAAGGAGAATCTCTCTTTCCACGGGTCGAAACGGAGGGCAAAAAGATTGAAAGACCCGGAAAACAAGGCGCTGGGAGGGCTGATATGAGCCAACAACCAAAAGAGAAAGAAAAAGCGGAAGTCGCAACGGCAATGGATGCAGTATCCCCAATCGATATCGACCTCTTCAGGCAGGTTGATCTTCGAGTGGGCCTTATCAAGAAGGCGGAGAAAGTCCCTAAATCCGAAAAACTGGTGAAGCTGATCGTCGATATCGGGGAAGAGCGGCAGATCGTGGCTGGAATCGCAAAAACGCACTCACCCGAAGACCTTGTCGGAAAACAGGTTGTGCTGGTGGCCAATCTCAAGCCTGCAAAGCTGATGGGTATCGAATCGCACGGAATGATCCTTGCCGCACGCGACGGGCTGGATCTCAAACTTGTTGTTCCCGAAGGGAACGTGTCGCCAGGCGGCAAGATTTCATGAGGGCCTGAATGGAACAAAAATATTCCCCCAAGTCTATCGAAAAAAAATGGCAGAAATACTGGGACGAGTCCCGGGTTTTCAAAGTTGGTGAAGACAGGAGCAAGGAAAAATATTATCTGCTGGAGATGTTTCCATATCCATCGGGCCGCATTCATATGGGTCACGTCCGCAACTACACCATAGGCGATGTGGTTGCCCGCTTTATGCGCATGCTCGGATACAACGTGCTCCACCCAATGGGCTGGGACGCCTTCGGAATGCCGGCTGAAAATGCTGCAATAAAGGCTGGAACCCACCCGGCAAAGTGGACCTACGATAATATCGACTACATGCGAAACCAGCTCAAGCAACTGGGTTTTTCGTATGACTGGTCGCGGGAGTTTGCAACGTGCGATCCCAGCTACTACAGGTGGGAGCAGCTCTTTTTCCTCGAGATGTACGACCGGGGTCAGGCTTACAGAAAGAGTTCCTATGTGAACTGGTGCTCCACGTGTCAGACCGTGCTGGCAAACGAACAGGTGGAAGCAGGCGCCTGCTGGCGCTGCGATACTCCGGTCGTGCAAAAGGAGATGGAGCAGTGGTTTTTCAAGATCACCCACTATGTCGACGAACTGCTTGACAATACATACAAGCTGCCCGGCTGGCCCGAGCGGGTGCTTGTGATGCAGCAGAACTGGATAGGGAAAAGCACTGGAAGTATGTTGTTCTTTCCGCTCCAATCGGGCGGGGGAAACATCTGCGTCTTCACGACCCGCACGGACACGCTTTTCGGGGCTACCTTCATGAGCATCGCCCCCGAGCATCCGATGGTTGCCGACCTATGCCGGGGAAAGCCCGAGCAGACAGCGGTGCTCGATTTTGTCGAAAAAGCAAAGCGGTCGAAGCGGGATGAGCGGGAAGCGGATGTGCTCGAAAAAGAGGGTGTATTTACCGGAAGCTACTGCATCAACCCGGTCACCGGGGAAAAGATGCCGGTTTACGTAGCCAATTTCGTCCTCATGGCCTACGGCACGGGCGCAGTAATGGCGGTCCCTGCGCACGACCAGCGAGACTTCGAGTTCGCGAAAAAATACGGCCTGCCGATCAAGACAGTCATAACACCTGCCGGGACGGAGCAGGCCCCTTTGGCACAGGATCTCACCCATGCGTTCGAGGAAGACGGCGTTCTGGTTGACTCCGGCGAGTTTACCGGAATGGAGTCCGCGGCCGCACGAATTGCGATAACCGAAGCCCTGGCAAAAGGTGGGCTTGCAGAATTGACCGTGCAGTACCGGCTCCGCGATTGGGGAATTTCGCGGCAGCGTTACTGGGGCGCCCCCATTCCGATCATTTACTGTGAGAAATGCGGCGTTGTGCCGGTCCCCGAGCGGGACCTGCCTGTTTTGCTTCCACTGGATGTCGAACTTCTGGAAAACGGCGGCTCACCTCTGCCCCTCCACAAGCCTTTCTACTCGACCACCTGCCCAAAATGCGGGGCCGATGCGCGGCGTGAGACCGATACCATGGACACCTTCGTGGAATCCTCATGGTACTTCGCCCGATACGCCTGTCCTGACTTCCACGAGGGTCCGCTCGACACCGAACGGGTCCGCTACTGGATGCCCGTTGACCAGTACATCGGCGGAATAGAACACGCCGTTCTGCATCTGCTCTATTCGAGATTTTTTGTAAAGGTCCTGCGCGACATGGGATGCCTCGAGGTCGATGAGCCCTTCCTGAACCTTCTCACACAGGGAATGGTCATAAAAGACGGCTTCAAAATGAGTAAATCGAAGGGCAATGTGGTAGACCCCGATGATATGATTCAGGCATACGGCGCAGACACGGTGCGCCTGTTCTGCCTGTTCGCCTCGCCGCCGGAAAAGGACCTCGACTGGAGCGATCAGGCCGTTGAAGGTTCCTTCCGGTTTCTTTCCAGAATGTGGCGGCTGGTCACCGAAAACCTGCAACCACTCAAGTCCGCTGATCCCTACCGGGGTGGAAGCCCTCTGGCCAAAGATCTCGCCCAACTCCGCCGCAAGGCGCACCAGACAATAAAGAAGGTTACCGAAGACATTCGTGAAAGGTTCCATTTCAACACGGCCATCGCCGCCATTATGGAACTGGTGAACCAGGTCCACCAGGTGCTCGAGAACCGGCCGTCCCACCCCATGTTATGGCCGGTAGTCAGGGAGGCCGTCGAAGCCGTAATAGTTGTCTCATCGCCCATGGTTCCCCACATTTGCGAAGAACTCTGGAGAATCCTTGGCCGTCAAGAGCTTCTTCTAAATACCCGCTGGCCCAAATGGGACGATCAGGCGCTCAAAACCGAGGAAATGCTCATCGTCGTCCAGATAAACGGAAAGCTGCGAAGCAAGATGACCGTTCCGGCGGATGCCACCGATAAGGAACTCGAAGACATATCGCTTACGGATCCCAGGATCAGGGATTTCATCGGGGGAAAACAGGTCCGCAAAGTGATCGTGGTGCCAAAGAAGCTGATAAATATTGTCGTTTAGGAGCAGCAATGCGGTTGACGCAACACGAGGGGTGAACAATGAATCCTGGTGATGGCATTAAAAAATAACCGGAAGGATTCTGAATAGGAGAACAGGCTTATTCCATTCTTTCCAGGATAGTTTCCAAAATTTCAGCTTTATAATGTGCGGGGTGTTCGCCATGGTTGGACGAAATCTCAAACTGCTATTGATAATAAGCGCAATGTCGTTGTGCCTTGCCTCATGCGGCTATCACTTTTCCGGTGAGGGCCAGGGGCCAAAGCCGGGGCTGAGGTATATCGCCATCCCGGTATTCGAGAACAGGACATCCGAACCAAACGCCGGGGCGATTTTCGCCGGGGCGCTAAGACAGGAATTTATGCGGAAGGGCACTATGAAGGTAGTCCCTGTCGAAGAGGCGGAAGCCGTATTCAAAGGGACCATCACCAGCATCGCTATCCAGGCGGTTGCTCATCATTCCGTTAACGTTGTATCCAACCGGATTGCTGTGGAAAACCGGCTCTACATAACCCTGGACATTCGATGCGAGGAAAAGAAAACACACAAAGTACTCTGGAGGGACCCGGCTCTGCGTTACTTCAAAGTTTATCAGGTGAACGATAATCCGCTGCAGCCCGATCCGATCACCGGTTTTGAAAACAGGGAAGCCGCAGTCGAATTTCTGGCCCAGGAGATGTCCAGACGCATCCATGACAGATTTCTGAGCAACTTCTGATGCAAGCCCAAGATTTCCTCAAAGCGCTGGATACCGGCAAAATCGATCCGGTATATCTTTTCCTGGGGGGTTCCGCTTTCTTTATGGAGCAAGCCTGGGAAAAGCTGCTCTCAGGCGTACTCCCGAAGGGGGGCAGGAACTTCAACGGCGAGCGGGTGCAGGCAAGGGAAACTGAAGCAGCAGAGGTGATCGAGCGGCTTGTCACCACCCCCATGTTCGGGGGGCCAAGACTTGTCATGGTAGACAATGTCGAGGCATGGGGAAAAGGGGACTGTGCAGCCATGGAGGCCTTCGTGCAGCGCATTCCCCCCTCGGCATGTCTCGTCATGACCGCTCCAGACAGGAAAAACATCGAAGAACTTGCAAAAGCGGTCGAAGCCAAAGGGAAGATCGTCCAGTTTCGATCTCCCGGTGCAAAGGAGGCTCCCCACTGGTTGATCGAAAGAGGGAAACAGCTCGGGAAAATCCTTTCCCTACGGGCCGCGTTTCTCCTGGTCGAGATGGTGGGCCGCGATTTCAATATTCTGGCATCCGAGTTGGACAAGATTTGTACCTTCGTCGGGGAACGTGATCGGATCGAGGCTGAGGACATTCTGGAAGCCGCCGGCTCTCAGAGAAGTTTCTCCACGTTCGACATGCTCGATAACCTCAAAGCGCAGCAAGCGGACAAAGCCGTAAGATCTCTTAGGAGCCTGATTGTCTCCGGTGAACTTCCTTTGAAGATTCTCTCGACTCTGGCCTGGCAGACTCGTATGGTGTGGCAGGTTAAAGACGGTCTGCGGCAGGGCATGTCGGAAGCCGAACTGACTAAACGGCTCGGATCGCATCCCTTCGTGGTCAGGAAGGCGCGTGAACAGGCAGTGCGTTTTTCCGACTCGGACCTATACAGAGTGATGGAGGCTATCGGTCAGACCGATATCGCGATGAAGAGCACGGGAACTTCCCCCGAGCTGTTGCTCGAAGAACTGGTGCTCAATCTTTGCCGGGGCAGAAAAAAGCCCCCGAGCACACCTCGAGGGCCTCAAAAATGAAGAGGTAAGCGGGAAGCTGGTCATTCCACTTACCGGCTTTTATATGAAAAAAGAAATTGCCATAAAATCAAAGCCCGGTAACATTTTAGGCCAGAAATTTTTTCATTGTTGGTTGTGGCCCTGAGGCCATGAAAGTCAGCCGGAAGTTGCTCCGCCCCTCGACTCCTGCTCCCCGCTCCGTGCTAACTGTTTATGCGGCACAGAGATTAAAGAGCGTTGACTTTGCGGGTCAGGCGGGAAATTTTCCGTGAGGCCGTATTCTTATGGATAACGCCCTTGGAGGCGGTTTTCGAAATTACGGAGACGGCCTTCTTCAATTCCTCAGCAGCCTTTTCGGGCGACTTCCCGGCGATGATATTATCGAGGCCTCTTATCACATTTTTCATTCTGGTCTTGCGGGAGCGGTTTCGCACCCGCTGCTCTTCGCTCTGTCTCGCCCTCTTGATAGCTGACTTATGGTTCGCCAATCCAAACCTCCTTGAGATTCACTGCTCTGATATCCAAGCTGCCCCATTTGAGAGGCAAATCTTTAAAATTTTTTATATACACCCCGGCAGCAAAACATGTCAACCCTGGATTCAGTAATTCCATCCTTCCACGCATCGACACCCTGAATCCAAATGAGTCTCAGGCGACCCGTATTGGACCTTTTTCGGCTATCCCGGCCGTTACTTCATCCATGAATTTCTTCAGCTCATCACCGTCTATGGATTCTTTTTCAAGCAGGATTTTGGCCAGCTTCTCGAGCATGTTCCGCTGCTGAGTGAGGATATTCCTCGCCTCCTCGTGCGCTTGTTCGATTATCCCGGCAATCTCATCATCGATCTGTTGGGCGGTCTTTTCGCTGTACTCCCTCTCTCGTGAACCCAAGCCAAGGTCAAGGTGCGCGGAGCGCCGCTCGCTGACATAGGTAATGGGGCCGAGCTTTTCACTCATTCCATATTCCATGATCATGCGCCGCGCGATGTCGGTTGCGCGCTGAAGATCGTTCTGGGCGCCAGTCGAGATGTCGCCGAAAATGATTTCTTCTGAAACCCTGCCGCCGAGCAGCACCTTGAGTCTGGCAAGAAGTTCGTCGCGCGTCATGAGGTATCTGTCTTCGGTTGGAAGCTGCTGGGTGTACCCCAGAGCAGCGATACCGCGTGGAATGATGGAAATTTTGCTGACGGGATCGGTGTTGGGAAGCACCATTGCCACGAGCGCGTGGCCGGATTCATGATAGGCGACAATTTCTTTCTCTTTTGGGTTCATCGCCCTGTTTCTTTTTTCGAGCCCGCCGATTATTCGGTCAGCGGCTTCTTGAAAGTCCGCCATCGTAACCTCTTCGCGCTCGCGTCTTG
This sequence comes from uncultured delta proteobacterium, assembly GCA_963805125.1. GTDB lineage: Bacteria > Desulfobacterota > Syntrophobacteria > Syntrophobacterales > Syntrophobacteraceae > SbD1. The sequence goes on from CAWDTD010000016.1 coordinate 41,709, forward strand.
CCGCAATCAGGGCCGCCTCATTGATAAGGTTGGCAAGATCGGCGCCCACGAACCCGGGCGTCATCGCTGCGATTCTCTTGAGATCGACGTCCGGACCCAGTTTGACTTCTTTTGCATGAACACGCAAAATAGCTTCTCTGCCCCGAATGTCGGGCTTGTCGATTGCAACGTGCCTGTCGAAACGACCGGGCCGCAGCAATGCCGGATCGAGTATTTCGGGACGGTTCGTTGCGGCCATTATGATTACTCCGGCCCTTGGATCGAAACCGTCCATCTCGACCAGGAGTTGGTTCAATGTCTGCTCCCTTTCGTCATGACCTCCGACCGGATTGAGGCCGCGCGCCTTCCCCAAGGCGTCCAACTCGTCCACGAAAATGATGCATGGAGCGTGGTCCTTGGCCTGGCCGAAAAGATCGCGCACACGCGCTGCGCCGACGCCAACAAACATCTCGACGAACTCCGAACCGCTCATGCTGAAGAAAGGCACTCCGGCTTCTCCAGCCACTGCACGTGCAAGCAGAGTCTTACCGGTTCCCGGTGCGCCGAGAAGCAGAACTCCCTTGGGGATTTTGCCTCCAAGCTTCTGGAACTTTCCCGGGTCCTTTAGAAATTCGACGATTTCCTCAAGCTCAGCCTTAGCCTCGTCTATCCCGGCCACATCATCGAAAGTTACGCCGATCTCTTTTTCGGCGTAAATCTTCACCTTCGCCTTGCCAACCGAGAGCACTCCCTGAGGTCCGCCTCCCATGCGCCGCATCAGAAAACTCCAGAAGAAGAAAAATATGGCCAGCGGCAGCAGCCAGGACATCAGCACGCCCAGCCACTTGCTGTCGGAAGAGCCGCTGAATTTTATCCCCTGCGCTTCGAGGTCTTTTACCAGATCGGGATCATCGACCCTCACGGCGGTAACGGTTCTGTTGGGTTCTTTGGCATCTTTTAGAGTAGCGGTGACTTTCTCGGAACCGATGGTTACGGATTGCACTTTCCCGGTCCTGATCAACTGCTTGAATTCGGAATAGGAGACCCGGTTTGTCTGCTGCTCGGTCAGAAAGGTCTGAAACCACATGATCGCAAGCAGGGCCACGATAAAGTACCAGATTGAAAAATGCACCTTGCGCTGATCCTGTTTTCGATCTCCCCCTCCCGACGGCCCTCTGAGCTGATTGATAAATTTATTGAGCGGGTCTTTCTGTTCGTTTTTTGCCATGTCTGTCAGTCCCCTCTTTCAAGGCCGCAAAGAAAAGCCCTCAGCTTTTTTCGAGGATCATTCCCCGCAAGGAAAACTGGGATCCCGAAATCTTCTGGACCAAATTGACTAAAATATATTACAGCTCGGAGCCTGTGCAATCCAATACATAGAATTAAACGGGCTGAGGCTGCAGAGCGTGTCCGCCCCCTGGAGAAAAAGGTGCCCTTGAGCATATAATTTGCTTGCACTCGTGAATTGTCATATTAATATAGGCATTGATGATGGTTATTTAAATGAGGAGGCAAACGTTGAAGACAAGGGGCAGGTATCTCGGAGTTGGGTTAATTTCCTTTCTGGTTTTCACCTTTTTGAGTTCTCCGATCTTGACGGGCGAGTTAGGATTCAATATGGCCCTCGCCGCTGAGGAACAAACCGTCGGACCGGAAGAGGCTGCAAGTGTACAAAAGGTGGATGATCCCAATGAACAGTTCAACAGGCGAGTCTTCGAGTTCAACGACCGTCTCTATTTCTACGTGCTCAAGCCCGTAGCCCAGGTGTATTCAGCCGGTTTACCGGCTGGTCTCCGCGAGTCGATCAGAAACGGGTTCCACAATCTGGTTTTCCCCTCCCGCTTCGTTAATTTTGTGCTCCAGGGAAAATTGGACAAAGCAGCAAACGAACTAGCCCGTTTCGTCATAAATTCGACGCTGGGCTTGGCCGGTTTTATCGATGTTGCCCAAGGTTGCTGTCGACTCGACAACTATGAGTCAGATTTCGGTCAGACGCTTGCCATTTGGGGTGCAAGACCAGGTGCGTTCCTGATGATACCGGTGCTCGGCCCGTCGAACCCGAGGGACTTTTTGGGCTTTGGAGTGGATTCGGCGATGGATCCGCTCTTCTGGATCCCTGTGGACTGGTGGGTGAGTTTTTCGGCTCAAACCGGAAAATACATCAATCGCACTTCGCTCCAGATCGGCGAGTACGAAGAACTAAAAAAAGCTTCGCTCGACCCGTATATCGCCATGCGGGATGCTTATATCCAGTATAGGGCGCACGTGGTCTCAAAATAGCTCTCCCAATCCGGGCAGATCGGCGGGAACGGAGGCGAAAATATGCTTCCGGCGTTCGCCGCGGTTGTTCACCTCCATCCGGGATAGCACTAAAAGAACTCCACACTCCGCGAGGGGTGGAGTTCGTGCCCGCTATGAACGTGGTCGAGACCGCGCTGTGCTCCCCGGGCCTTGCCCGCGATGAACTTTTCGAGACAGACTGAGTCTTTGCGGTGAACGATTACTACTTTTGTTTCTATATTAACCAGGATTTGGAAGTATCCTTCATGCTTTCCTGAACGCAATTTGGTATGAGTTGTTCCCTGTTGATTTTTATCTCACGGATATTTAAAATTCAGCGATTTGTGCTTTGAGGTCGGTATTTGGGGTTTGCCGGGGAATCGGTCTTTCGCCTTGCAAGACGTTTCCGTAAATTGCTCCAATAGCGTACAGGGCTGGAATTTATCAATCAAGTGAAAGGAAATTTGTAATGGCGGAAGGTCGAGTGAAGTGGTTCAACGAGCAAAAAGGTTATGGCTTTATCGAAGTGAATGACGGACCGGATATTTTCGTTCATTTTAGCGCCATTGAAGGCAAGGGTTTCAAGACCCTGAGCGAAGGCCAGGAAGTAGTCTTCGAGATTGAAAAGGGACAGAAGGGGCCCCAGGCGGTCAATGTCAGAAAAGTCTGAAAGATGCTTGGAAACTGATCGGCGCAAACCGAATTGACCAAGCTGAGTGAAGTGAAGGCCGGTTCGTACCGGCCTTCTTGCTTTTACACCGATGCGCCGTGGCCCGGATAATCATCAACCGTCGCGAACAAACGCTGTCCCTGCCTGTCTGCACTCTTCAAGGGCCGTGGCATGGCTCCGTATGGCCCCTTTTTCATCTATGTGCCGGAAACAGAGTTCTCCCACGTATTCCACGTCGATCGCGTCGAAGAAGTACCTAACGGTCAAAACGGGGCAATCGAACAGCCGTTTGCCTCGAGTCGCCCCGGCACACAGGAAAAATCCCTTCCTGTTGGGGCTGGTTAACGGCGGATGGCCCTCGGCTTTTCTCTTATACTTTCGCATATACGTGGCCTGGCTGCGGTCCACGAGCAGCTTCGTCTGGCCGCTCAACCCGTAAAAATAGATGGGGCTTGCGATAACGATCCTTTCAGCCGCATCTATTAAGGGGTAGACCTTCTGCATATCATCCTGCTGGACGCAAACTCCATGTTCTTCGCAATACCCGCAGGACTGGCAACCTGAAATCCTGAGATCCCTGATGTAGATCCTTTCCAGTTCAGTATTCGCGGCCGATAAAGCCCCATCGAGAAAACTCTCCATCATAAGATCGGTATTGCCCTTCTTCCTCGGTGATCCGAATATTGCCAACAAGAGCATCTTATCCTCCAGGCCGAAACACAATTGCTCACAAAACCATCTTTGGAACCAGGCTTTACAGAAAAAAACTTCTTTGTTACTTTAGCATCTTTCGTGCGGCTGAATCAGCCAGAATTTTCCGAAACCTGCATCTCTCAAGGTTCGACCACCGGGGAGACTGAGTATGGCTGAGTGTATCTTTTGCCAGATCATAAAAGGAGAGCTTCCCTGCGCGCAAGTCTACGAAGACGATCTCGTGATCAGTTTTCTGGATAAAAATCCGATCAACCCCGGCCACACGCTGGTCCTTCCCAAAAGACATTACGCGACTCTTTTCGAAATTCCGCAAGAGGATCTCAATGCCTGTGCGGCTGCGTCCCAAAAAATCGCGATGGCTGTCTACAAGGCTACGAAAGCCTCAGGGTTGAATTTCTTCCAGAATAATTACCGCACGGCGGGACAGCGTATAGACCATATTCATTTCCACCTGATACCACGCTTTCCCGGGGATAACTTTTTGAGCTCATGGCCTGGCAAACCTTACCCTCAAGGGGGGTTTAGCAAGGTGCTCGAGAAGATCAAAGCCGAACTTTAAGCCCTGCTGCTGTCGCCTTATAAGTTTAGACGCCGTATCCAGCCGAATATATCTTCTCTTTGGCCGTACTGGATGTTGAGGATTTCATCGTAGAGCTTGCGCGCCCACTCGCCTACGCTTCCGTCAGAAATCCTGTAAATCCGGTCACGGTAGGAGATTTCGCCAACCGGTGAAATTACCGCTGCTGTCCCGGAGGCAAACATCTCCTTCATTTCGCCTGACTTGACGGTCTCGATTACTTCGTCGATTGAAATCTGACGTTCGGTAACCTTGATCCCCCAGTGCCCGGCGAGCTGCATCACCGAATTGCGGGTAACCCCGGGCAGAATCGAGCCGGCAAGGGGCGGGGTTATAAGTTCTTCGCCGATCCTGAAGAAAATGTTGCTTGTTCCCACTTCCTCGACATAGCGCCGCTCGACGGCATCCAGCCACAAAACCTGGGTAAAGCCCTGCTTCTTGGCGAGTTCCGCCGCGTAGAGGCTCGATGCGTAGTTTGCCATCGTCTTGGCTTCTCCGACTCCACCCCGGACCGTCCGGACGTATTGCTCAGTCACATATATCTTTACGGGGTTGAACCCTTCGGCATAGTAGGCTGCCACCGGCCCGGTGATTATGAAATAGAGGTATTCGTCGGCGGGACGCACGCCCAGGTGAGGTTCGGTCGCGATCATGGTGGGCCTTATGTAGAGCGAGGAGCCAACGCTGTGGGGGACCCAGTCCTTATCGAGCTTCAGGAGTTCTTCGACGGCCCGCATTTGGAAGGCGGGGTCGACCTCAGGCATGCACATCCTTCGCGCCGAACGGTTAAGGCGCTCCCAGTTCTGTTCCGGCCTGAAGAGGCATATCTTGTCGTTTGGCCACCTGTAGGCTTTCAGGCCTTCAAATACTCCCTGTCCGTAATGAAGCACCATTGCGGCCGGGTCCATCTCCAGCAGATGGTAAGGAACGATCCGGGGATTCTGCCAGCCCTTCCCCCTTGTAAAATCCATCATAAACATGTGGTCGCTGAAAACTCGACCGAAAACCAGGTTTTTTTCATCTTTAGGCTTTGGGCGCCTCTTCGTCGGGTCAAGGGGGTGAACGGAAATGTCCATCTAAATACCTCCTGCTTATTTCCACCAATGCCAAAAAGTAATCCTGTGCGATTCCGCGAGCTTCCAAGCACTTACTGCAGTGCGAAATGGGGGGAACGTAGAAAGCGGCTTATCTGTTTGCTGTAAAGCTGAATAGTATCGTGGCTTTCCGTTCCCGAGTGCAATTCTTCCTCGTTTTCTTTATCTCCGTTTAGGGTCTTTGTAATTATGTTCTTTTCGACACAAAGCTTGAGCGTGTTGTCGAATATTATCTTGGACACGCACTCGGGCCTTTCGACCAGCCCCAGCTTCAGGGCTCTCTGGCCTAAGCCAAGGATCTTCTTAATGAAATCCTTTTCCGAAAAGCCGCTTTTCTGAAGATAGCGCAAGCCGCGCAAGACCAGCCAATAGCCCTCGAAATAGTTCCGCAGCAGCCCGTGAAAAGCATGTGAGGCCCGAAGACCCTTATGAGCTAAAATGAACGGCTGGTCACCCTCCCCAAAGCGGTGCAAAAATCCCAGGTCTTCAAAGATATGGAGCACATCCTCCACGAGCTTTTCGTCACTCAGTTCGTTGTCGTAGACGAACTCGAACTTGAAGAAGTTTTTTATGAAAGTTACGTCTTCAAGCACCTGGCTCACACTGAATCGGAAAGTCTGCTGCGCAAGGATCGAAGTCGAGACGTAGGACGCCGGAAGCAGGAAGTGGATGATGTTGTTCTTGTAGTATTCGAGGGCAAGCCGCTTATTGTCTTCCAGAGTGAAAACTTCCTCTTCCAGATCGTCGTCGTCGTCCTTTAGTTTGCCGATGAGCTTGCTGCGCTCCATATTGCGGAGCGAATCTTGAAGGCTTGCGCCAAGGTTTTTCATGGTCTTGGAAAGCCCGACCCCACGGGCTGCGATGAAGTCGTGAAATGTCTGCGATATTTCTAGAAACTCGGCTTTCGAAACCCCGTGGCGTGGCAGCGCGAGAAGAGCGGAGGCCGCCAGGGCGTACGGCGTCACCATCGATTCCTGGTTTATACAGTTTATGATTCGGTAAGCGAAATGGCGGTACATCGCATGCCGCTCTTTGGGGCCCATACTGCCCAGGTCGCAGTTGTGGCGCTCAAGGTAGCGCCTGAGCGAAATAGGTTCGGCAAATTTGATGTACGCCCGCCCGTATCGTTTCCGCAGCACCCGCCGCACGCCCACGAGTTGGCCGAGGTTTTCCTTTTGCTTGGGTACCCCTGTAATCTCCTTCAGATAGGATTCCACCTCGGGAATACGATCGTAGCATATCGAGGTAGGCACGAAGACCAGATCGTCGCGAAACCCTTCCTCGACTGCCTGAATGAGGATGGCCAACAATCCAAGCTTTGGCAGGACAAGCTTCCCGGTCCGGCTGCGGCCGCCCTCTATGAAGAATTCAATGTTGTGGCCCAGTTGGACCATTGTCTTGACATAGAGCGCGAACACCTCGGCGTAAAACTTCAGTCCCCTGAAGGTGCGGCGTATGAAAAAGGCCCCGCCCATGCGAAAAATCGGCCCCAGAGGCCAGAAGGCAAGGTTCTTTCCAGCCGCTATAAAGGGCGCGTAGAGGTTGTTTGCATAGAGAAGCTGAGAGAGCAGGAGGTAGTCCATGTGGCTTTTGTGACATGGGACATATACAAGCGTGTGATGGCGAGCTGCGCGTTTTACTTTCTGCAGGCTTTCGGAATCCAGCTCGATGCCGTCGAACACATTGTTCCAGACCCAGTTGAAGATCTTTGATGCGATCTGAATGAAGGTGATGTTGTAGGTGGCGGCGATCTCGTCGAGGTAACCGTCGGCCTCCATCCGCACTCTCCAGATTTCCTGCGAACTGGCGCGGGCGCGCCGCTGCATCAGGGCCTCGAGCCTCGGATGGTGCAGGATTATCTCCTTCATCTCCAGCTTGCTCTTGATGATCGGGCCTACGACCGCTCTTTTGATTTCATCGACCGAATCGATCAGCGTTCGGCGAAGCTCGAAAATCTGTTTGCGTTTCCGCTGGAGGTCTTCCGACAACTCGGGCAAGATTTCCAGCACGTTGAGCGGCTCCCCGGTCTCCATTACCGCATAGGGGTTGCCTCGGATAAACGAAATCATCTTCCGCAGAAAACCGAAATGTTTCTTCTGGCCCAGGAAAAGCTCCAGGGGTCCCCATCTGTGACGCCCCTCCGGACGCCTGGTGTAGAGAAGTACGAGAGGCACGATAAAAATCGGCCGATCGCATGTTTTCTGTATCTCTATCACATGCTCCAGCGGATCGTTTCCCACAAGGACCGTGCTGCGATAGTAGCCCCGCTTGCCAACGAGAGAAAACAGACCGGACTCGCCTCCCTTGATCTTTTCGGTGTAGTAGTTTCCGGCGTAAGGATCCGGGAAACAGCGGCGGCGCAGCAGATGAAAGAAGTGGTAAACTAGGGTCCTGAGCGCATACCATCGGGGCTGCCAGGGGTAGGGATGATGGTCGAACATGAATACGGGCGAAGGCAGACTCAGTTGATGCAATCGCATGTTGACATACACGAAGTCTATCTGCGATGACTCCTTCATCGCATAGACTATGCTGCCCTTGCCGGACAGCTCCTCGAGCGATTTCTGCTGGTCTTCGGGAACGGTGACATGGCGCACCATTCGCTCGAACCATTTCTGGAGAGGAAATCGGGGTGTTATATCGACCGAATAGCCGTAAGGGTCCCTGCGAAACATCTCTGAGGTTGTCGCACCTATTCGTTTCAGCCAGTCAATCACGATCCGTCAGTCTTCCTCCTGAATCGGGTTGTATAAATCTGTAAGCCTAACAAAAATAGTGCTCAAAAACCAAACTTTTTTGAAGAAATCGAGCCATGGGGGCAGAGCAACCGGCTGCACGATGGATCGCAGAGCGTTAGCTTCACCCGGACGGGTGCCCAAAAACCCGTTCGGCATCGGCAGGGTCGAGACCGAGTTGCGCTCCCTGGGCCATGCTCCCGATTTGCGGGCAACCGTTTTCCACGTCAAACCCGCTCGGCATCGGTCAGTGCGGCTCTTCCCCTGCCGTTCCAGGGCGCAAAGCGGGTAAGAAGCACAATGCCGGGAACGGCGCCCAGGATGCTCAAAGAGAAGAAAATGGGCCATCCGAGCGCCTGCGCAACAGCCCCCGTAGGTGCTCCCGCGACGATCCTGCCAACTGCCATGAAACTCGTCAGCAGCGCATACTGGGTCGCCGTAAAGCGCTTGTCGCAAAGGCTCATCATGAAGGCGATAAAGGCTGCGTCACCCATCCCTACGCATATGTTCTCGATGCCGATTGAGGCGATCATCGCGGGGTAGCTTTTTCCTATAAGGGCCAGCGCCGTGAACGAGAAGTTGGATAGGGCCTGCAGAAAACCAAAAACCCAAAGAGAACGGTTTATGCCGATTCTGGATACGATGCTCCCGCCCACCAGAGTGCCCACAATCGTGCTGATCAGCCCGAAGACCTTGTTCACCATGCCGACATCAGAGCGGCTGAAACCTATGTCGAGCAGGAAAGGGGTGGTCATTGCCCCGGCCATGACGTTTCCCAGTCTGTAAATCAATATGAAAAACAGCATCTCGACCGCTCCCGAACGTTTGAAGTAGCTGGTCAGTGGCCCCCAGACCGCCGCCTTCAGGCTTTTGGGAGGGATGACCCTCGTTTCAGGCTCGGGTGCTGCGAGCGTAAAAAGCGTGTTCACCAGCATTACGGCTGCCATCAAGGTATAAACGGTACGCCAGGAAACGTGATCGGACAGAATCAGTGCGAGCGCCCCGGAGACCAGAGTGGCGGACCTGTAGCCAACGACCGCCGTAGCGGCCCCCGGCCCCAGTTCCGTTTCACGCAGAACATCAGCCCGGTAGGCGTCGATCGCGATATCCTGGCTGGCGCTGAGAAAAGCTGTAACCAGGGCGGCAACACCTACGAGGGCGGGCAGAGAAGCAGGTGAGGAGCAACCAAGAAAAAGAATTGCAACGGCCAGCAGGACCTGAATTGAAACGATCCAACCGCGCCTTCTCCCCAGCCACGGCGGGCTGAACCGATCCATGAGCGGCGACCAGAACACTTTGAGGGCGTATGGCAAGCCGACGAGCGAAAAGAGGCCTACGATGCTGAGGTCGATCTTTTCAGTCACGAGCCAGGCCTGGAGCGTCGAAGCTGTGAGCGCAAGAGGAAGTCCCGATGAAAAACCCAGGCCGATCAGGCTCAGCACGCGCCTGTTACCGTAAACTTTGAGCCAGTTGCTCATTTTCAAACCTGTTTGAGCTTTTTTGCGGATTTGAAACCTTGGCAATGTATATGATATGGCACGCAGGGACAATCAAAATTGAGCAGGTTTGGGTCAAACGCAGGTGTGCGGGCCGCCCGGGTTTCTCTGAAATATCCTTTTACCTGCCAGCTTCCTCGTGCTTAATTTAGTAATTTGGCAATCCTTTTTCGGAGATTTCATGCTTTCGCTCGACGCCTTCGCCAAGAAGTGGCAAATCGACCCCGCTCCTCTGGGACCTGTTGTCCACCGGTATCCCTTCAGATTGAATCCCTATTTCGAGGGGCTTATCCAAAGCGCCGGGGACGCTTTATGGAAACAGGTAGTCCCCGATCCAAAAGAGATCTCGGACCCCTCCGGTTTTGAGGACCCTCTCTCGGAGGAGAGCCTGTCGCCTGTGCCAAACCTGGTTCACAGGTATCCAAACCGCGTCCTGTGGCTGGTGAGCGACCAATGCGCCGTTCATTGCAGGTTCTGTACACGTAAGAGAAAATGGCGGAGCGGCCTGTCGGCTGCGGCCGAAAATGCGCTCGATCCTGCGCCGGCCCTGGATTACATCGCGAGGCATGAACAAATTCAGGACGTGCTCCTGTCGGGCGGCGACCCTCTTGTGCTTCCCCACGAGCGTCTCAGGGAGATTCTCAGCAGGCTGCGAGGGATAAGACACGTACAGATAATCAGGATCGGGAGCCGGGTCCCCTGCGCTCTTCCAAGCCGGATCACTCCGGAATTGGCGGGTATGCTTTCGCAGTTTCACCCACTGTTGGTAAATATTCATTTCAACCATCCCGCCGAACTTACGGCCGACTCGGGACTGGCCTGCGCGATACTGGCCAACGCAGGCATTCCGCTTGGCAGCCAGACGGTCCTTCTGCGCGGCATAAACGACTCCGAGGCTCTCCTCGCCGAACTGTTTCAACGGCTGCTTTGCATTCGGGTGCGTCCCTATTACCTGATGCAGATGGACCTGACCGCAAGCACGGCCCACTTCAGGACCCCGATCAGCACGGGCCTCCGACTTCTTCGCAAACTCCGAAACCGGATTTCGGGGCCGGCGATGCCCCATTTTGTCGTCGATCTGCCGGGCGGACGCGGGAAAATACCGCTTTTGCCCAATATGATCCGGGAAATCGGGGGCGGGAGGATGATCGTGGAAAACTACCAGGGACAATTGTGCCAATACCCGCTTCTCGACGGAGAGGAAGAGGGGCTCAGAGCGGAGGTGGGGGCCCGGATGAACTGAGGAACCAAATCATTAAGCGCCTGAAACCCTTCAGTGACAGGGTGATTGCTCCTCCCATCACGGCGTCTCCTGTTCTGCGCGTCCCGGCCAATCGGCCGGGACCGGGGCTTCAAAGCCAAGGAGTTTCCCGGAAGCCGGATGTTTCAACTCCAGACGCCAGGCGTGAAGGTATAAACGTTTGTCAGGTTTTGCGCCGTAGGTGCGGTCGCCCAGGACCGGATGGCCCGCTTCGGCCAAGTGAATCCTTATCTGGTGGGTCCTGCCCGTCAGGGGGTTGGCCAGCACCAGCGTGCGGCCCTCCTCCCGCCGCAGGACCCGAAAAAAAGTTCGGGCTTCTTTGCCTTCGCCTTTCCTTACCGCCGTGTATTTGCCCCGCACTTTCCCAATATCGGAATCGCAGGTCCACGAATCGTCTTTCGGGCATCCCTCGACCCATGCGAGATATTGCTTTTTTACGCGCCTTTCCCGGAAAGCCCTGCCCAGGGACTCATTTACCTTCTTTTCGAGCGCAAGGAGCAAAACGCCGCTCGTTTCCCTGTCAAGCCTGTGGTGAAGCGCCGCATAGCGGTCCCCGGTCTCCTCCCTTGCCAGGTGGCGCAGCAAGGCCGCGAATACATTGTTGTATGCGTCGTAAGGGACCTGCTGGCTTGGAATTCCGGATTCCTTGTCGTATACGAAAACAAAGCGGTCGCGGAAAATTATGCGGGCCGGATCGATTTCGTAGAACCTGCCGGTTTCGTAAGGAGCAAAGGTGACGGAGATCTCCTCTTCCCCGCAGAGTATCATGGAAGGATTGCGCTCTACCCGGCCCCGGACATAAACCGATCCGAAGTCGATCAGGTTGGCCGCCTCCCCTTTCGGGACCCTGAGATAGGCGGAAACAGCCTCTGCCAGCCCGAGCCCCCTGTCCTCCGCACGAGTCCGCCACCTGAAAGAGGCCATCCCCATCATTGTTCACTCATCGTCGCCGCCCGGACCCAAATCGCCAATGCCGGGGCCCCCGCCTTCGGAGTCCTCCTTTTCCGCTATGGCCTCATCCATCATGGCGTCAACGTCGAAGTCCTCGCCAAGGTCGTCCCCCATTTCCCGGCCCATGGACTTCATCCATCTGGCCATGCTCTTCGGGTCGTTTTCATCGAGGCCGGAAAAGCGGGATGGATCGGCCAGGCGGTCCATTCGAGTCTCTTCGGACATGCGGACCCTGACTCGAGATGGAATCCGCTCGACCTCGACGCTGCCGCAGTGGCTGCAGCCGGCCGAAACCTCCTCGGACACCCGAAAGGTTATTATCTCGGATTTTCTGTTGCATTTCCTGCACCGGTATTCGTAGATCGGCATTTAAAGCGAACTCCCTCAATCAGAGGATTACATATTTTTTGATCGTGTGGACTACTTCGTCCGGATCATCCAGAACAGTAACAGAATCGAGATCGTCCGGCGAAATGTATTTGCCTCGAACAAGGGTATTGCGAATCCACTCCAGGAGGCCCATCCAGTGTTGAGTTCCAACGAGGATCACCGGGAAAGGCTTTATGCGCCTGGTTTGTATGAGAGTAAGCGCCTCGAAGATCTCGTCCATTGTGCCGAACCCGCCGGGCATCCCGATATAGGCTTGGGCGTACTTGACAAACATCACCTTGCGGACGAAAAAGTACTGAAAATCGAGCTTCAGCGTGGAATAAGGATTCGGGCGCTGATCGAGCGGAAGTTCGATATTGAGGCCAACCGATTTCGCCCCTCCTTCCTTCGCGCCCTTGTTGCCGGCCTCCATCACCCCCGACCCTCCGCCCGTGATGACATTGTATCCGTACTGGGCGAGTTTTTTGGCGATCTGATATGTTGTTTCATATGTCTCGTCACCGGGCCTTACTCGAGCCGATCCGAAAATAGTGACGGCCGGGTACAGATCGCCCAGAGCTTCGAACCCGTCTACGAACTCCGCCAGAATTTTGAAAAGGCGCCAGGAGTCGTTGACGGTCATTGCATCGATCAGGTACTGCTTCTCGGACATAAAAACGGTCCCCTGCCCAAAAGCTGGAGCGGTGTAAAAATGATGAGTTTCGGCTGAAATCACCTGTTTTGTGTTTCAACCAGAGATTATATTAAGTAGCTGTGAATTGAACAAGAAAAGAGTTGGAGCACGTCGCCGGGCCTGTTTATGAACGGATAAATAGGGTTGAACGCACGGCGCTAATGAGCTATTTTGTCCGGGCTTAAATGCATTTTTTAAAAGTTTTCAATCGCTTCCTTTCCTGTTGAGGACAGGCTGTTTGCATAGAGAGGGGTGTTGAATGGAGATGAAAGAATTCGTCAGGGCGGCCCTGAAGAAGGTTGGACAAAAAGTTCGCGATGGCAGTCTGGACAAACACGAAGAAGGTTACAGCGATCCGGAGGAAATGCTTCTCGACTGGATCTGGATCGAATTGAAGGAGGAGTCCCCCGACAAGGATGCTGTAGTAAACATGGACCTGGACGACATCTATGAATTAATCGAAAGTTCGGCTGACACTCATGAGGATTACTATATACTGCTGGACTCCTTAAAGGCCGGGGCGGAACATTGAAAAGCGCAGCCGCCGCCAGGAAGCGCTCTTCACGGAGCGCTTTTTTGTTTCAGTCAACAGAAAAGACATGGGCGCTCGTTGTCACTGTCAAAATGAGAGAGCCATGAAAACCTTGACCCTTCATCCCGGGCGCGAGCGGCGCATTCTCAAAGGGCATCGCTGGGTATTCAGCAACGAGATAGCCGATCCGATCCATGATTTTGAGCCCGGAAGCTGGGTCGAGGTACTCACCGCGAAGGGCCTCCCACTCGGGGTCGGCTATATCAATCCCGCATCGCTTATCGCCGTGCGCCTCGTTTGTCCCCCGGGCAAGAAGCCCGACGAGAAATTTTTTCGGCAGACGCTGCTCGATGCGGCAAGTTTGCGCGAATTCCTTTACCCCGGGGCGCAAAGCTGCCGGCTCGTCTTTGGCGAATCGGACCGCCTTCCCGGCCTTGTGGTCGACCGCTACGGGGAGGTCCTCGTCTACCAGGCCGCAACGGTTGGGATGGCCGGGATGGAAGAATTGATCAGGGAACTGCTGCTCGATCTTTTCAGGCCGTCGGCGCTGGTATTTCGAAATGACTCACCCTCCCGGGCCCTCGAAGGCCTTGCGCTTGAAAAAGGGGTAGCCTTCGGAAATGTGACCGGCGACATTGCCGTCCGCATCGACGGGATCCGGTACCTGGTTGACGTGCTCGGCGGGCAGAAAACCGGGATGTATCTCGACCAGCGCGACAATAGAAACGCCTCCAGACATTGGATGAAAGGCAAAAGGGTCCTCGATCTTTTCTGCTACAACGGCGCATGGGGCCTTTCGGCAGTTGCGGCAGGGGCCGCCGAAGCGATAGGAGTCGATCAGTCTGCAGACGCTGTCGATCAGGCCCGCCGGAACGCTGAACTCAACGGGTTCGGCGACCGTCTGTCATATGTTGCCGCCGATGTTTTCGATTACCTGAAACGGACGCCCCGGGCGTCTTTCGACGTAATCGTCCTGGACCCGCCCGCATTCGCCAGGACCAGGTCAGCGGTGGCGGAAGCCAGGAAAGGCTACATAGATCTGAACCGCCGGGCGCTTCTCGCCCTCAAGCCCGGTGGAATCCTGATTACCTGCTCCTGCTCCTACCACATGTGCGAAGAGCTTTTCCGGGAAGCCCTGGTCTCCGCCGGGCAGGCAAGCGGAAGAAAGCTCCGCCTGCTCGAGGTCCGCGGCCAGTCGCTGGACCATCCGGCCCTTTTAGCCATGCCCGAGACAAGATATCTGAAATGCTTCGTGGTGGAAGCGGCATAGAGGAAGTAAACAGTGAGCAGTGAACAACCGGCTTTGTAGTGAATCGTGAACAGCGGCAGCTAAAGGGTGGAAAACAAATTGTTAAATTCCTCAACACCTTGTTGGTGTCCTGAGTTAAAAGTTCGGGACATAATTTAGGCCTGCCAATGATCGCTGACACACACGTCACCCCTGCGAAAGCCGGGGTCCAGAACTGGCTGCAATTTCTTGAAAAATACCTGGATTCCGGCCCCCGGATCAGAAGCATTTCCGGGGCACGCTTCGCCGGAATGACGGCTCGTGGAAAGGACTTACGTAGCGAATCTTTAACTCAGGACATTAGCTGCCCTTAGGGCTTGTCCGTAAATAAGCCTCTTAGTGATCGCGCCGGATTTTGAGACTGATTTGGTCGCGAGGATTGAGCAAAACCGCAGGCGTAGCTGGGCTACGTCGAGGATTTTGCGATCGAGGAGCGGCCGAAGCAGGCCAAAAGCCGGATGCGAGCGCAAAGGTTTTATTTACGGACAAGCCCTTAATCCTCATATGACTTCTCACCTTTTTGCTTCTTTTTCGCCCTCTCGCGGATCCGGTCCCCGGTCCACTGCGCGGGGTCTTCGATCCGGGTGGTTTTCGCCCCCAGGTCGTATGAACCGGCCTTGAGGATGGCCTCGATACCTAGAGGGGCGGTGTCCGTTGCGTTGAATACCCCGGTAAGCAGTTCGTATACAAAATCTTCCACGGCTTTCGCCATTCTTTCCCGTATCTCGCGCGCCTGGCCGTGGAGCATGTTGTCAAACGAAAGGTTCAGCTTCTTGTAGTCTCCCTTTTTGATACCCTTTTCCCTGGCGTATGCCACCATTTCAGCCCAAAGCCGGTCCTCCATTCCCTGGTCCGGGAGCTTGAGAAATTCTCCGTTCTGATCCAGATAGGCGTTGCCGTATTCATTCACCTTCACTCCCCAGGTGAGCATCTGAAGGGCGGTGGCCACATTTGCCTTGGTGGTCCGCGTCTGCCGGGCGATCTTTTCCAGCCGCTTGGAGTCATTGCCGGAAGTGCCGTGCTGGGCGCCCGATATATTGTATTTAGCCAGGGCATTGTGGATTTCCACGGTGAGCTGGACTTGGATGCCCGACTCGCTGGCCTCGATGCCGTGCGTCGTGCCGTTGTTAAGGGCGATCCAGTCCGGAAAAATCCCATGGGCATTGAGGCCCCGGATCAGATAGAGCGCCTCGTCAACCGTTGAAAGCCCTTCTTTTCCCTTGATTTCACCCACTTCAGTCTCATAGCCGGCCCACCGGGGAAAGCAGGGTGCGAGGGCGATATTGGCCAGAAGGTTTTCGTCATCGGGAAGATGCGAGGCATCGATGGCTATCGAGGTTATGCCGGCATCGAACATCGATGGGATTTCGATTTTGGCCGTTTCCACGTCCCTGGCGCTCTGAATCCCGTAATGATCGGCATGGACGGCCACAGGCACCGTGATCCCCAACTCGTTACAGATATCGTCCACCTGCATTGCGAGGTTCCAAAGGTTAGTGGCGCAGTAGGCCTTCGCGCCGCCCTCCGATTTCGCAATTTCCACGATGATGGCCGCATTTGCACGCTGCGCGGCCTTGAGCGCTCCTCGGATGACCCAGTAATTTCGCCCGTTCGCCGCGATAGTCATCGCCTTGCCCTTGGCCATCAACGCGCGATCTATCACCTTGCCGCTTACTACCAGCGCCCTTGAATGGGGGAAAAGGCGAACGACATTGGGTGGGCGACCAATTTCAAGTGCCTTCTCGAATTCCGCAGTTATCGTTCCCCTTTGAAATGCCATGGAATGACTCCTTTCTGCCTAAAACAAAAGAGGGTTTGCGGGCATCACGTCTCAGACGGCCGGATCGTTGGGCCTGATGATCACCTTGATGGATCTCGTCCCATCGAGCACCAGCTCGAAGCCCTTTGCGATATCTTCGAGCCCGAATCTGTGGGTGATCATGTCCTCTACTTCTATCTCGCCGGATTCAATCAGTTTTATCGCTTCCTCTATATCGGGCGGCCCGCAGTAGTAAGAAGTAAGTATCCTGATCTCCTTTGTCCAAAAATCGTTTATCGGAACAGTCACATCCTTATCGGGTCCCGGAACGGCAAAAAAGACGACCGCGCCGCCCTTGTCCACGCATTTCCATGCCTGTTCCACGGCGGAGAGGGCTGAAGTGCACAATATAATGACGTCCGCCTTCCCGTTGTTTTCCTCAGCGAGGCGCCGGGAAACATCTTTGGCCGCATCGATTGTCAAGTCCGCCCCGACCCGCTCGGCAAACGCCAGCCTGTTTAAGTTGATGTCGGTTGCTATCACCCTGCATTTCCATGACTTTGCAAGCTTTACATGAAGGAGTCCGGACATCCCGCAGCCGGCCACGAGGACCGTCTGGTCCCGCCGCACCCCGGCAAGCCGCTGCGCCCTGACAACACATGCAAGAGGCTCGATGAAGGTGCTCTGGTCGTAGGTCAGGGCCTCGGGCAAAAGATAGGTCCCTTTATCGACCAGGGTCTCGGGGACGAGGATATATTCGGCAAAACCGCCCGGCAGCCTGACCTTTACCTCCGAGCACTGGGGATAATGCCCGCTTTTGCAGTATGAGCATTCCATGCAGGGCACCTTGGGCGCAACGAAAACCCTGTCCCCCGGCTTGAATTTAGTTACCGAATCGCCCGCAGCAACCACCCGGGCGCCGATCTCATGGCCCTGAACAAGCGGCGCCCTCGGCAGCCGGTACCACTCGACGACGTCACTTCCGCATATGCCGCAGGAAATCACCTTCACGAGAAGCTCTGTCGGCCCCGGCCGGGGGGTTGGCACCTCTTCTATCCGGATATCCCGGTTGTTATACCAGTAGGAGACCTTCATTTTCTTTTTTGAGAGTATTGTAAAGATCAAAGGCCTTTTCGGGCGTTTCGTTGCCGTGGACGACGGCGCGTACTGCCTGGATCATGGCCGTGGGCGCCTCCGACTGAAAGATGTTCCTTCCCATATCGACACCGGCCGCGCCCTGCTGGACAGCATTATAGGCCATGGTGAGGGCATCGAATTCCGGCATCTTCCTGCCGCCGGCCATCACGATCGGCACCGGGCACGACGCCGTGACGGTTTCAAACCCCTCATCGATATAGTAAGACTTGACGTAGTGAGCGCCAAGTTCGGCGCATATCCTTGTGGCCAGCCTGAAGTACTTGGCGTCGCGCACCATGTCTTTGCCAACGGCCGTCACGGCAAGAGTGGGAATGCCGTAGCGGGTGCCAAGGTCCACCATCCTGGTCATGTTTATGATGGACTCCCTCTCGTGCTCTCCGCCGATAAAGACCTGCACGGCCATGGCGCAGACATTGAGGCGAATGGATTCCTCGATATCGACCGCGATGTCCTCATTGGAAAGCTCCTTAAGTATGCTTGTCCCCCCGGAAACCCTCAGCACGATTGATTTTGAGGTGGACGGCGGCACGATGGTCCTCAGGATGCCCCTTGTCAGCATCAGCGTGTCGGCGTGGGGGACCAGCGGAAGTATATTTATGTCGATTCGCTCCAGCCCCGTGGTGGGCCCCTGGAAATACCCGTGGTCGATTGCCAGCATGACCGTTCGACCGGTCTCCGGATTGAAGATCCGCGCCAGCCGGTTCTTCATTCCCCAATCGAGGGAACCGGACCCCTTGAGGAAGAATCCATCCGTTTTTTGCGGCATATCCACGTAGAATCTTTTGGCCTCTTTGATATCATCCATATCAGCCATTTCCCCGCTCCCTTCTTACTCATTAACGATGATCGCTTTCGTCGAAATTTTACAGATGGCGCCATGCATGCGCCCGGATCATTTCGTTGGATCCGATGTAGATTTGAATGATCTTGACGTCCCGCATAATTTTCTCGACTCCATATTCTTTTGAATAGCCGTAAGAGCCCATCAATTCGACGGCATTCGAGGCGATTTCCATGGCCGCGTCGGTGGCAAACACCTTGGCCATATGTGCATAGTGAATATTGCCCCTGGTATTCGTGTTGACCCAGGCTGCCCGCTGCCAGAGCAGACGGGCTATATGAATTTTCGTTTCCATGTCAAACAGCATAGCCGAGGCCAGCTCATGCTTATACAGGGGATAGCCGCCGACAATGCGGCTTTTGGCGAAATCCAGCGCAATGTCATAAGCCCGGCATGCAGCACCGATGGCCATGGAGGCCGGACCGACACGGTTGTAAATCAGGGTGCGCTCCAGTATTTTGATCCCTTCACCGACCTTGCCCAACATATTTTCCACGGGCACCCGCACATCATCGAAAATAATTTCTCCATTGCGGTCGGCATGGTGTCCCATTTTGCGTTCATTCTTGCCCGTGGAGAGGCCCGGGGTTCCGGCGGGAACCGCGACCAGCAGCGAACCTTCCTCTCCCCGCTCAGGGTTTACCGTGCAGGCCACCACATACAACGAGGCCACATCGAAGTTGCTCGGCCACATCTTCCGCCCCTTTAACACGACCTCGTCTCCTTCGATAGCGGCGATAGTGCGAAGGGTCTTGAATCCCATCGCCGGATCTTCCACGTCGGTTCCGCCCGACGGCTCCGTCAGCGCCATGCAGACAAGATGCGCTTTTTCTTTGGACGCAAATTTAGGAAACCATTCACTTCTCAACTCGGGAGCACCTTTCATGAGAAGAGCGGTCTGTCCCCACCAGCTTGCCCCGATGGCACAGGCGATTCCGACATCACCGTAAGCAATATTCTCCAAGGCGATGTTCGCCTCCATGCCCCTCCCGCCACCGCCGCCGTACTGTTCCGGAACCACCGTCCCCAAAATTTCCGCCTGGGCGGCCTTTGTGATCACGCTGTGGGCCAGTTTGCCATCGGTGTCATCTTCGAAATCGAGGCAGACCGGAATTATTTCCTTCTTGACGAATTTTTTTACAGCCTCTTCGAATATTCTCTGCTCTTGCGTGTAGCTAAAATCCATCTCCGTTCTCCTTAACACGATAAGTAATTGCGCAATGAGGGTCTATCATCAGTTTATCGCCTCTTAGTCCCATTTAATCAGCCGCAGGGCAGGCGTTGCTGCCTGCCCTGCGGCGGTTCCGCGAAAATGGAGCTTTAGCGGAGAATAACAGCAGATCTATTGGGTGTCAATTTGTAGAACCCAACCGTCTTTTATCCGATATCCCGGGCTGGCCAAAACTTGTGCTTGCAACCCGGTGGGATCTTCAATGCGGACTTGAGGTGTTTTCCTCTTGCGTTGCCAGGAAAGCACGCAATTGAGGTTTTCCATCTGTTCCATGATGCTTCCGCCTGTATGTGTGTCCCCGGTTTTAATCTCGAGGAGCCTCGAGCAGGCAAGTGCGATGACACAGGTAAGGAGATGACATCTGATCTTGTCGTCGGTCCAGTGGAACATCGGATTGACCTGCACATGGCAGTTCGCCTTGCTCACCCGAAACTGCTGCTCGATTCGGTATCGATCAAGGCTGGCGCTCACAATCTCTTCAGTAGTCCAGGCACGATTGTCGGTGACAATGATGTTTTTGCCCATCATGGCCTCAATGGCAGCTCTGTCTCTGAAAGTCCTGTCTTAGTCCCTTGAAATTACTGTCTATAACCTTTGGATAAGATATAAAAAAGACGGGACAGGGATACTAATCTTTAACTTAAAGAATTCCCTCTTGATGCTTCTTTTCCATCCTGTGTTTTCAGCATTCATCAAAGGGGAAAAATAAATCGAGCCTTTATGGAAAGGGTGATCGAAATTTTTTTCAATTAACCTGGAAAAGGATTTGATATGCCCATCCGGAAGGTCATCTCCAAAGACGAAGTTTGAGGTGATCTCAATCTGTTCATATCTTCTATTGATATCCATGATTTTTGCAAAGGCCCTTTCAACCCCTTCCCTTGCGATGCCTTTGCCCAGTCTATCGAGAGTTTCCTGATCCGCTGATTCAAGCCCTATATTGATATATGTCTTGAATGGGAGCCTCTCTATTCGCTCGAATACCTCATAATCTGATTTCATTATGGAATCTACACTACCGAAGATAAATAAACTAGGGTCTTCAAGATTCGAGTTGTTCAGATCAAAGGCATCAAATACATATCTTGCAACGAACTCTATCAAATCAACGGAGCAATTGAGGGCGTCATGCTGGCCCAAGAATACAGAGTTGTAGTTGGATATATCATTGCCAAAAAAGTCTTTTAGGTATCTTACCTGCTTTTTTATATTTTCCCTTGAACGCTCTTTAAAATTAAGAAATGATTTCACCCTGCAAAAACCGCACCTGTACAGACATCCGTCTGCTATAATTATCGGGATTACATCATAATCCACATGCCTGGTATCAGGGGGAAGAACTGTTATCTTGTCTCCGATTATCTCATCTATCCTGCCTGACCTTTTACGGAGTTCATCCGGAGAGTTCAATATTACAAGATCAACAAATTCCTTGATCCCCTTTGGGAAGGAACCGGAATTTAGTTCCGTCAACTTTTTATGCAATCGGTCCCAGGCTTTAATCGCGGATATTACGGCGTTGTCATTGAAGGGATCCCATGAATTGATATTATTGCTTTGGTACGACAGACGCGGGACATAATATTCGCCGAAGCAATCATAAGAGCCATCGTATCCGCCTGTTGAATAATATACCCAGTCATCGGTTATGGTTCTCTTGAGCCATTCGGAAGGGTCCGGCCAACCTTTGCCCCTGCCGTTGATGAATTTCACTTCGCCATTCAGGTTAAACTGAAAGAGATATTCAGGGGTCTTTATCTCGGCGAAACGGCCGTATCGCAAGGGATAGCTGACCTTCGAGTAGGCGCGGGCCCCTTCCTTATCGATGGTTATATGAAGGTGGTCTATATCGAGTGTTTTCACAACCTGTCCCGGCTCCCGAACAGGGCCGTTCCGATTCGCACGAGCGTGGCTCCTTCCTCTACCGCCACCTCGAAATCGCCGCTCATGCCCATTGAAAGCTCGGTCAGCCTTTCGGGCCGCGGGTGCTTGTCTCTGAGCATATCAAGCAGTGCGCGCATCTGCCTGAAATATGGCCTTGCCCGCTCGGGCTGGTCGAAAAAGGGCGGAAGGGCCATCAACCCGCGGATATCCAGGCAGTCAAAGCCGGCGGCAAGTTTGAGGAAAGAACTCAGCTCGTCCGGCCCTACGCCGCTCTTGGTCTGTTCGCCCCCAATATTTACCTGGATCAGCACCGGAACCTTTCTGCCGGCACTCTCGGCCCTGCGGTTCAGCTCGATTGCGAGGGCCTCACGGTCCAGCGTTTGGATCCAATCGCAACACTCGAGGGCCATCTTCGCCTTATTTGTCTGCAAGTGCCCGATGCAGTGCCAGGAGACAGGAAGCCCTGCAAGGACCTCTCTTTTTCTTCTCGCCTCCTGGATGTAATTTTCGCCCAGAACATCTATTCCAGCTTCTATTCCCTCGCGGATTCTCTCAACAGGGACCGTTTTGGTCACACCTACAAGCTTCACCCCTGCGGGGTCGCGCCCCGCACGCTCACACGCAGCCCCGATCCGCTCCCGGATGGCAGCCAGATTGCCGGCAACCTCTGCACTCACCTCAGAAGTCCTCCCCCCTAACCCCCTCCGACCAGCCTGATTACCTCGAATTCATCTCCCGATTCGACAGGCTCACATTCCATCAGGCTTCGGGGAACAACTCCGAGGTTACGCTCGACCGCCACTTTTTCCGGATCGATGCCAGGGGATCCGAAGGGGCGTCCGGCGATTATCAACGGTTCGTCCATTTTGACCCTGCTTTCAGTTATAAAAAAAGACCGCGCCCTCAAAGTTGGGAAACGGTCTTGTGAAAGTCGAAGACGATTTTTCCAAAGCCATTTCCCTACGCTGGCATTGTCCAGATCAGGTATTAAGGGTTTTTTCTCAGCCCGGTCTTGTCCGGGCACCCCTACGGCTGTCAGTCAAATAAATCATAACGCGTGTCTGCAATGCTGTCAAACAATTTGAGGGGTTGAATCGGTAAAGTCCATCCGCCTTACAGCTTCCTGAAAAATAACCTCGACGGGGGAAACGTGCGACCGCAAATCGCGGAGCAAAATTAGAAAACCACCTTAGCGAGTCTCCATCCGGAAACTCCGGATGAGACAGTGATAATTTCCGATTCGGAAAGGAGGCTTAATCTGGTCCCTTTCGCCCAAAGGCGATAATTTGCTCATACCTTTTGGCAGGCTTTAGCCGCAGAAGTTTAATGACCAAATTTAACCCTCTTACCGACTTTAGCCGGAAAATTTTTGTCCCGGCAAGAAAAGAGCTTGCCCTGAGCCTGCCGCAGGGAGGGTTTGCGCGGAGGCCTACATAGCTGCCGCCTCGCCGGAGCGTCGAGATCGGTGATTGACACAGCCGGAGCCTGCCCCGGACCCCGGATAAAGTCCACTTCCGGGGCAGGCTCTGATCCGGGGGCGGAAAAGGGCGCTTTCCCGATGGAAACTGGCGAGTCTCAGCCAAAACGGGAAGCCAAAGAGCGAGGTTGACTCGGGGCCGTTAAAAAGCTATTAATCTGGGTCAAGAGAATTTGTGGGGTGGGGCGCCCGGGAGAGCGAAGCGCGGTGGCTTCATCGCCCCGGCCAACCCACCCGCGCTCCCCCAGCCATGAGTTGAAGAAAATGAGGTCTCAGGCGGAATGAACGATTACAAATGCATCGAGGTAAGATGGCACGGGCGCGGCGGGCAGGGCGCGGTAACAGCCGCTGAGATTCTTGCTCAGGCCGCCTTCTACGACGGATACAGGGGAGCAACAGCCGCCCCGTTTTTCGGGGCCGAAAGAAGAGGCGCTCCTATCATCGCCACGAACAAGTTTGCGCGCGAGCCGGTGAGGTCCTTCGCCCTGGTTCAGAACCCGGCGGTGGTTGTCGTGCTCGATGAGACGATTCTGCGCGTGGTGAACGTCGCGGCAGGCATCCAACCGGACGGTATCGTTCTCATAAACAGCGCCAAATCGCCCGATCGGATCGTTTTGCCGCCGTCCCTGCGGGTTGCGGTAACCGACGCAACGCAATGGGCCGCAAAAGCGGGCCTCATTAACGCCGGGGCGGTTCTATTCAATACGGCCATTCTGGGCGGCTTCTCGAAGGCTACCGGACTCATCGGCATGGAAAGCATCGAAAAGGCCCTGAGAAACCATTTCAAGGGAGATGCGGGCGAAAAGAATGTGCTCGGCGCAAGGCTGGCCTTCGAGGGGACCATTGTTTCCCGGACCCCTGCTAAGTTAACTGGCGCCTCCGAATAAAAGGAACGACTACATGGGACACGGCAAAGCTTATAAAGACCCGTTTACGGTTGCAAGATCAAAACTTTGCAAGGCTGAAGGAGGAAAAACCGGCGACTGGAGATCGTCGCGCCCTGAAATAGACTGCTCGAAATGCATTCCATCAAGAACGGGGAGAAAGTCCTGTTTTCTCTGTTGGATGTATTGCCCCGAGGGAATCGTCACGAGGTCCATCCCTGTGAAGATCGACTATGATTTCTGCAAGGGATGCGGCATCTGCGCGGAGGAGTGCCCCGCCAAAGCCATACGGATGGTTGCCGAGCTAAAGATCGATTAGCTTTACGGAGGCCGGATTTGCGATTTTCCGGAACGCGAAAGTAGCCCGGTCGAAATACTCATCCATGTTTTCATGGACCAGGTCGAGCTTTGTGAATCCGCCGGCTTCGAATGCCGCGCTCAATTCATCCCGGGACAGAGCCCCGCTCATGCACCACGCCCATGCGTCCGGCTCGGAGGCAAAGTAATCCGGAAGAATTCCCCTTCGACACAGATCGGCGCCCGCCGCGACCCCACCCGGCTTCAGCACGCGGTAAAGCTCGGCAATGAGTCCGCTTTTCTCCGGGAAGAGATTGAACACTCCATTTAGAATTATCCACTCGAAGGAACCCGCCCTAAACGCAAGGCTGTCGCCATCGGCGCAGACGAATTCAAACTCAAGGCCCGGCAAAAACCGCCCCGCCAGACCACGGGCTTTTATCAACGCCGACATCGAAGCATCCAGGTTGACTACCGTAAGTTCGGCGCCGAAACAGAGCTTCAGCACAACTGAATCCACCCCGGCCCCGCAGCCAAGGTTTAGGACCCTGTCGCCCGGTTTTGGATAGAGATAGGGAAGGAGGTTTCCGCAGGGCAGGAAATCTTCCCAGATCATTTCGGGAAGAGAATCAACGAGGCCGGCGGGATAACCGAGTTCCATGGCCAGGGATTTGCCGCCCAATGGGTGCGCCTTGCCGCCCTTTTTCCCCTGGTACAGTTGCTCGTAATAATTTTGGATATGTTTTTTCATTGTGCGCCGGGTCGTGCATGGGGATCGGCTTTAGATAACAGCTTTTCAGTCCAAAGCAAGAGGCGGTATTTCCATATTTCAGGATCGCGTCGTCTGCCCTGCTGCCCTTCAAATGGCGATTTCCTTTAAATCGGGGTAAGTCGCCTGTTCATTTTGCTTCCACTCCTTCCGGCATAATTTTTTCTTTTATATCAGAGGTCTAAGTTCCCTGCTGCGTTCATGACTAAAATTAATGTGACATGCCCCGTAATACGAAAAAGGACTTACGGAAAATTCCGCAAATCTTTTTATGGTCATGGCTCCCCGGACCGGACAAAACCGGGCACCGGGAAGAGCGAATCCGCTTCTGGGAGAATTCGATTGGCGCTTTACATTACTATCGTGATGCGTTAGCATTCATCGGTGGAGAATCTGTTTCGAATGGCGGGACGGCGATGCCCAAAACCTCGAAATTACTGATTACCACTGATGGAGGATACGAGTATGAAAAGAGATATGCCGCCGGTTCATCCGGGAGAGATTTTGCTGGAAGATTTTTTGAAGCCGCTCGGGATCACTCAATATAGACTTGCTAAATCCATTGGGGTCTCTCAGAGGCGGATCGGAGAGATCATAGCAGGGAAAAGAGCGGTTACGGCTGACACTGCTCTCAGGCTCGCCCGGTTTTTTGGCACCGACGCGCAGAGTTGGGTTAATCTCCAAGCCCACTATGATTTGGAGATCGCCAAAGAGAGATTGGAAGGCAGGTTGGAGAAGGAAGTCACACCTATGACGCAGGTTGCGTGACCCAAACGGGACAAAATTAATTGCCCGGCACACCATTGTCACACCGAAAAGCAAAAAGGGCTGGACCATTCGGCCTGACACTGCGATTTTTCCGGCTCCCCGGACCGGACAAAACCGCGCACTGGGAAGAGCGGGTCAGCCTCACGGCATAATTGGAGATAGTGCGGGTGACACCAGGGATGGAGATGGACCAGGGGGAGGTTATTTCAAACCGAGGAACCGCCTTATATGTTCCGCAAGCCGGTCATCGATCTCAGTATGTCGTGGTACCGGCTGTTTCTGCCCTGTAGCCGGGTTCAAATAAATGTCGTGGCTGGCGCCGTGACGGTGCAGAATACATCCGGCAGTCAGCAACTCACGGATGAGCCTGCTGCGCTTCAAATGGCGATTTCCTTCGTATAATAACCATCCGGGACATCATCCATGGCCATGAGGCGGTACGCGTCTTTTATGTTCTCTTCAAGCTCTTCCAGCGTTTCGCCCTGAGTCATGATCTCGGGATACTCAAGAAGCTTGCCGAGCCAGAACTTATCACTTTTCCAATAAATCAGGGTAAGTCGCCTGTTCATTTTGCTTCCACTCCTTCCGGCATAATTTTTTCTTTTATATCAGAAGTCTAAGTTCCCTGCTACGTTCATGACTAAAATTAATGTGACATGCGCCGTAAGACGAAAAGGGATTTACGGAAAATTCCGCAAATCTTTTTATGGTCGTAGCGCCCCGGGACGGACAAAACCGCGCGCCGGGAAGAGCGGGTCAGGCTCTAAACGACTCCAGGGCAATGGTGCCACGCTCAGTGTTTGATTTTGGCCTACTTTTACACTATCTTACTTATGCTTGATCACAGTCGGGCAGAATCGGCCGTTGCCGGGACGAACCGGTTGATCGTGGAACAAGGGGCAGAACGCCTGAAGTTGGCCGGTCTGCATTTGACAAACCGTCTATGACGTGAAAAATGCTGCGGAAAGCACGCAAGAAGAGTGAACGGCTGAAATGAAACCACCCCGCCTCAAAGAAATCCAAGCGATCTTGCGGGAGCGGCGTAATGAGATGGCGATAGACTATGGCGTCACGGAAATCGGCATCTTCGGCTCATGCGTCCGGGGGGACGCCTCCAGGGGCAGCGATATCGATATACTGGTTGCGTTCAATCGACCGGTGGGATTTTTCAAGTTCCTGGAGCTTGAAGAGCGCTTAAGTGAATGGCTCGGTGCGAAGGTGGACCTGGTGACCAGGGCGGCGCTCAAGCCGCATATCGGCCAACGCATCCTGAGCGAGGTGGCGATGCTGTGAAGCGCGAATATCGCGATTACCTCGAAGACATCCTGGCAGCCATTGACGAGTCGGCCGAATTCACCAGGGACATTTCCTTCGAGGTTTTCACTCAGGACCGCAAGACGGTCAATGCAGTGGTGCGCAGCCTGCAAGTGCTCGGCGAGGCCGCCAGGCGCATCCCGGACGACTTGCGCGCCAAAGCGCCCGGTGTGCCGTGGAAGTAGATGGCCGGGATGCGCGACAAGCTCATCCACGAGTATTTCGGCGTGGACCTGAGCATCGTTTGGGCAGTCATCAAGATCGAATTGCCGCCACTGCGCCCGAAAATCGAACATCTGATGGTTGAGCTTAAAAAAGAGAAGTAGCCTCTCAGGCCCGAACTGAAATTATTCCCTGTCTATCAGAACTGTTCTCACACCCAAAGCAAAAAAGGCCAGGCATTTCCGCCTGGCCCTGATAAAAGCTCCCCACACCGGACAAAACCGGGCGCCGGAAAGAAAGAATCAGCCTCCGAGATTTTCTGTGACCGATTGGAGGAAATCATTGCTTTTATGTATCCTATGGGCTACATTTGATTCATGATAGAAGTCCGGCAGACAGAGGTGTATCTTCGGTGGTTCGATAACCTGCGTGACCGACAAGCTCGGGCCCGTATCAACGCACGTATTCGTCGTCTGTCGCTGGGCAACTTTGGTGACGTGAAACCCGTCGGAGAAGGTGTCTCGGAAATGCGCATCGAATATGGTCCCGGCTACCGCGTGTATTTCGCGCAACCCGGCCACGGGCTCGTAGTCCTACTCGCTGGCGGCGACAAGCACACTCAAGACAAAGACATCAAGAGAGCGCTGGATTTAGCGCAAGAACTATAGGAGGTCCACATGGCAAAAACTAAAACACGACCTTGGGATGTTGCAGAACATCTGGAAACAGATGAAGACATGGCAGCTTATCTGCAAGCCGCACTTGAAGAAGGGGACCCTGCGCTGGTTGCAGCCGCCCTGGGGGACATTGCTCGTGCCAAAGGGATGGCGCAAATCGCCCGCGAAACAGGCCTCGGGCGTGAGAGCCTTTATAAGGCGTTGTCATCTGAAGGTAATCCGGAGTTCGCCACGGTGCTGAAGGTCGTACGGGCGCTTGGTTTGCGATTGAGCGCCACGACTGCGCACGAAGAGAGTTCATAACGCAAACTGGAATTTGGCCCGGGAGCACGAATCACTAAAGCAAATTGCCCCGCTTGATCAGGAGACAACAATGTTTCTGCATGTCGAAAGCGTCGGCCATATAGATGATTATCGACTAAGGATAGGGTTCGGCGATGGCGCGATCAAGGATGTAGATCTTGGAGGAGAACTGCACGGCGAGATTTTCGAGCCGTTGAAGGAACTCGTTTTCTTCCTGAAAGTGTCCGTCAATCCCGACACACGCAGAATCGAATGGCCTAACGGGGCGGATTTCGCACCGGAATTCCTTTATGAGATAGGTGTTGAAATAAAGAAAAGCGCTTGAAGATAAGCTCCCCGGACCAAACTGGGCACTGGGAAGAGCGTGTCAGTCTTTATTAAGGATCAAGACGCCTGCCTTGCAGGTCGGGTCCGGTCACCAACACCGAGCAATAGGGCTCTGACGGATATATCTTCATCGAGATCGTCCCAATGGATTCCGCTGCCCCCACCGCTGATGATGAACCCCTCTCGTTGTAATTTGGTCGCGTTGAGAAGCCGAGGGAAGTAAGCCAGGGGGACCCCGAGTTGACGTCCATCCATAAGCTCCACCCACATGTTATCCGCATCAAATGATACTTTTCTGGCACGCGGTTCAAAAGCCAAAGTGTTCATTCCAAAACCTGTCGATTAATCCCATGTTCTCTTCAGCCACCCGCATAAGTTCACCGAGTTCTGCGGCATTCATCCCATAGGATTCTGCAAGGCTGATTTGCGGTAACCGCCAAAACTTGGCTATGGCTTCACCTCGTCGGACATGAATATGCAATGGCTCAGGTGGATCACCCCCATTTGAAAAAAAGAAAAAGCGATATCCCTTGTACCTGAAAACCACCGGCATATTCAGAATACCCACCTTTCCGGATTAGGAAAAGCCCCTGAAATTGAAAGATCGAGGTTCATTGGGAAATGCATTGCTCGATCCCCGAAGGGATTTATAGGGCATGAAATAATCCAGGTCAAAGAAATAGTGTGGAGAACGGTTTCAAGGTAATGATTCGAGATGAGGGAAAAATGAGAAGCGCGGAGGCGGCTTAGCTAAAGAGGCAGGCCAAAGGGGCCGGCCTCTTGATACTGGCTCCCCGGACCGGACTCGAACCGCCGACCCAGCACGAAACTGTGAGGGACTCAATGTTGTTTGTTGCGGGTCCGAGGGTTAATATGGCCGGGTTCAGCCGCTTCAACCGAAATGAGAGACCGCCGCCTCGACATTGCCGTCCATGCCGGCCGTCGCTGGAATCCCGCACCCTTTTGCGTTCTCGAAATATTCTGCAATCCTCACTTTATACCTCGCGGATCTCAGTTCTCCGACTTATTTTGACAGTGCTTAAATTCAATATGATGCTTTTGGGATTTTGTCGTGCCGGCAGTTGGAAGTCCGAGTTCCGATGTGTGAGAGCCGATATCGCTCGGCGGCTTTATTCGCGCTCAGGCTTCGGCCCATTTGACTTTTTGACGAAGTTGGTTCATTTTGGCCTGGTTATAATAATAATGATGCTCGGCGTCCCAATTGGAGGAATTGATGAAGATAGAGCAGATCCCGGTCGGTTTCATGCAGGTCTTCTGTTACCTGGTCTACGATGAGGAGACTAAGGAGGGCATACTGATCGACCCTGCCGGAAATGAAAATGAGCTCATAGAGTATATCGGGCGAAAGGGCGTAAAACTTCGCTATATCGTCAACACGCACGGGCATGCCGACCACACGTGCGGAAACGACTCCATACGCAAGGCGACGGGCGCAAGCGTGGTCATGCACTCAACCGACGATCTTTTTTTCAAAGACCGGAGAACACGATGTTTGCCCGCAGCATGGGCTTGCAGGCTTCCAAACCAGCCGACGTGCACGTCGAGGACGGGGGTGAGCTTTCGTTCGGAAATCTGAAGATGAAATTCATTCACACCCCCGGGCACACGCCGGGGGGATGCTGCGTATTGATAGATGGAAACCTCTTCACCGGCGACACTCTCTTTGTAGGAGCGGTCGGGCGCACGGACCTTCCGGGAGGATCGTTCAAGCAATTGATCAAGTCGCTTCAGAAGCTTGTGAAGACGCTCCCGCCGGACACCGTGGTATGGCCCGGCCACGACTACGGGGACCAGCCCCGATCGACACTGGGGCGTGAAGCTGAAACAAATCCATACATTGTGGAGTACATGGGTGAATAAGAAGCTTGCACTAAAATATATATCATTCGAGGCGCCGCTCGGGTGGCTCCTGGTCGCCGAAAGCCCGGATGGAATCGCGCTGGTTGACTTTCTCGGCCCGGATCGGCCTTCGGAGGACGCCGTAATCTCGACCGTGCTCAAGGGGTATCCGGATGCGACGCCGTCGCAGGGGGCCAATTCGGGGTTGCTTGGAAAAACAAAGGCTTATATTCTGGCGTACCTCACAAAGCGGGTGCCGCCCCCCAAAGTTCCGTTGGACCTGAGAAAAGGGACCAGCTTTGACCGTAATGTCTGGAGGCAGATCGAGACCATTGCTTTCGGAGAGTCGCTGTCTTACGGCCAAATCGCTGCAAAAGCCCAAAGCGCCGGCGCTTCCAGGGCCGTTGGCAGGGCATGCGGCAGAAACCCGGTTCCCATTCTCATACCGTGCCACAGGGTCGTCGGGAGTGGAGGGAAACTGGGCGGCTATTCGGGAGGGCTCGATATTAAACGGGCTTTGCTGGACCTGGAAGGAATTGAGGCAAGCAATTGAGGAATTGAGGAGCGGGAGCAGGAAGCAAGGAGCGAGCAAGCGGTTCTCTTCCAGATTCCAGCTTCCAGCTTCTGTCAATGGAGGGTCTATATTGAAAGCGGAGAATTTGAAAAGGGGGAGCAGATCACTCCTCCCGGGGGTAAGGTGGGAATTCTCATATCCGGTATCGGAGGCGCGGTCAGCACGACCTTCATCGCAGGAGTCGAACTTGTGCGGCGCGGCCTGGCCGAACCGGTGGGTTCGCTCACCCAGCTCGGCACTATCAGGCTGGGGAAGCGCTTCGAACACCGGTGCCCGAAGATAAAGGATTTCGTTCCCCTGGCGGGTCTGGACGACCTGGTTTTCGGCGGCTGGGACCTCTATGAGGCCAACTGTTTTGAGGCCGCTCTTTACGCGCGAGTGCTAAACCGTGAACACCTCGACCCGATCAGGGACTTTCTTGGCGAAATTATTCCGATGAAAGCGGTTTTCGACCGCCGATTCGTCAAAAACCTGGACGGAACTCACGTCAAAAGCGCTCCGGGGTTGCGCGACAAACTCGATGAACTCAAGGCCGACATTGCGGAGTTCAAGACGCGAAACAGCCTTGACAGGTGCATCATGATCTGGTGCGGAAGCACGGAGGTGCACCTGAAGCCCCAAGAAATCCACCAGTCGCTGGATTCCCTGCGGAAGGCGGTCGACGGGAACCACCCAAGCGTTGCCCCAAGCATGCTTTACGCCCTGGCCGCCCTGGAAAGCGGAGTACCGTTCATCAACGGCGCGCCCAACCTTACGATCGATATTCCTGCAATGATCGAGCTGGCCGACTCCGTCGGGGCGCCTGTGATGGGAAAAGATTTCAAAACCGGTCAGACGCTGATGAAGACGATTCTGGCGCCTGGCCTGAAATCCCGGATGCTGGGTCTGGAAGGATGGTATTCGACAAACATCCTGGGGAACCGGGACGGCCTGGTCCTCGACGACGCCGATTCCTTCAAGACAAAGGAAGAGAGCAAACTCTCCGTTCTCGAGTACATTTTGCAGCCACACCTCTACCCGATTCTCTATAAGAACTACTACCACAAAGTGACGATCAACTATTACCCGCCCAGGGGAGACAACAAGGAAGGCTGGGACTGCATCGACATCTTCGGATGGCTCGGATATCCGATGCAGATAAAGGTCGACTTCCTCTGCCGCGACAGCATACTGGCGGCGCCTCTTATTCTTGACCTGGTGCTGTTTATGGACCTGGCGCAAAGGGCCGGAATGAGCGGTATCCAGGAATGGCTCTCCTTCTATTTTAAAAGCCCGATGGTAAAAGAGAACCTCTATCCCGAACACGATCTTTTCATTCAGTCGATGAAGCTTAAAAATACCCTTCGCTACCTCATGGGGGAGGAACAAATAACCCACTTCGGGCTGGACTACTACATGAGCGAGGAGGAATCGAGCAGCGGCATGGTGTAGTCCGAAGGCGCCGCCCCGAGTGTTCAGCGTCCCCGGGTCACGGGCTGAAGGTTTACTTCCGAAGGTGTTCCGTCTCTCTGCCATTTCCGCATAAGGCCCGCTAATGGAAAAGAGCGGGGGAATGTTTCCCCCGCTCTTTTCCATTACTTCAATCAGGCAAAACACAAACCTGTCCTCAACCGCAAGCGCCCTATGTCCGGCCTCGGACTTCCGGCGTCAGACTTCCAACTTCCTTGCTCCGCACCAACCTGCCTTTGAGCTTCGGGAAGAGATCGAGGTCCGTGTGCGGGAGGAAAAGAGCGGCAACGTAGTGAGCCATATAGGATGGGGTCTCGGAGAGTTCGAAATTCGTCATCTTTTTCATTACGTTGACGACATCTTTTCTGATCCGGTTGGTCACCGCGCACATTCTTGCGCCGAGAAGCGAACCGTTGCCGATGTATGTGATTTTGTCCGGATCGATTTGAGGAAGCAGCCCTATGGTCATTGCCATCTCGACGTCAATGTGGCTGCCGAATCCACCGGCCAGCACTATTCTGTCGAGGTCTGCGATTTTGAGGCCCACCTCCTCGAGCAGGGTCTGGCACCCGCTGTAGATGGCTCCTTTTGCGCGGACGAGATTTCCGATATCGTTTTCGGTAATGACGATGTCTCTGTCAATTTGAGTCCTTTCCCTCAGCGCCAGCGCGTATTCATAAACGCCGTCTTCTTCCCTGAGCCTGTATGATTTCAGGTCGCGATTGAATTTCCCGAGGTTATCGATAATTCCCGCTTCAAAAAGCCTCGCCACTATGTTGATCAGGCCGGACCCGCATATGCCCCTCGGCCTGACGTTTCCCACTGTCAGCAGCATTGGCTCCAGGGTATACGGATCGACTGAGAAGTCCTCGATTGCGCCCCTGTCCGCACGCATGCCGAATTGGACCCCCCCGCCTTCGAAAGCCGGTCCGGCCGAACAAGCCGCACAGGCAAGCCAATCCCTGTTGCCGATCACGATCTCGGCGTTTGTGCCTATGTCTATGAAAAGCGAGAGCTGATCGGACAGATGTATTCCCGAACCCATCACACCGGCAACGATGTCTCCGCCGACGAAGCTCGAGACGCTCGGATAGACAAGGGCGGTCGCATGATCGACCAGGTCGATTCCCAGGTCGACGGCCCGCACGGACGGATAAAGGGTGGTCGCCGGCACGTAGGGAGACAGCCTGATGTGGCTGGGATCGATTCTCAGCAGGATCTGGGTCATAGTGGTATTGCCTGCAAAAGTAATCGTCGATACCTGCTGGCGATCGACCCTGGAACCCTGGGTTACATGGTCGATTATCCTGTTGATGGTTCTGATGACGACTTCGTGCAGGGTATCGAGTCCCCCCGGCTTTTCCGCGTATATGATCCTGGAGATGACGTCTTCACCGTAGCTGATCTGGCCGTTGAAGTCTCCATGCTCGGCAAGGACGCTTCCCGTAATGAGATCGATCAGTTGCCCGTAAATGGTCGTAGTGCCGATATCGACAGCTATTGCAAAGTTTCTGCCGGTGGTGTCTCCAGGTTCTATGTTGATGATATGGCTTTTCCCGCCTTCGAAAACCGGCCGGTCGAGGGTAACGGTAATCTTGAAGTCTGCTTCTCTTAATATTTTCGGAATCTTGCGAACCACCGGAAGCCGTACTACGAGCCTGTGTTCATCGTGTTTAACCCTGAGGAAATTGACAATACGTGACGTATCGGCGAGATTGTCGCTGCTTGTCGGCTCAGGCAGTTCAAGGTACCTTTTTTCGACAGGAGGTATAAAAAGGCCCTTGCTCTTAAGGTCATCCAGGTTCATTTGCTGAATTCGGGCGGTCCTCCTCGGGGGGATCCTGTTCAGGACGCTCGAATCGATTTCCGATTCGACCGGGACACGAACGGTCAGATCACTTTTGATTCGACACCGGCAGGCAAGCCTGTAACCCGCATCCAGGTCTTCCTTGCCGAGGTGCTCCGAGATGCCCCCTTCTATGTGCCCTTTTTCGATTATTACCCTGCATTTCCCGCAAAGCCCCTCACCGCCGCACGAAGCGTTCACGTGGACGCCTGCCTCCATGGCGGCGTGGAGGACGCTGCCCCACTCCGGAAAGGCTATTTCTTTGTCGTGGGGCAGAAATCTGACTTTATGAGTTTTCATTTCGAATTCTCCGCTTTTCGGCGAGAGGCGATCTGGAACAGGAAACGCGGACTCAATGGATGTCGGGTTATCTTAACAGAATGTTGTGTTTGAGAGCAATGCCCAGTGGCTGTGTCGATGGCCAACGGGTCCAATAAGCTCAACCGGAATGTTTTAAGAGCGGCCGAGTCTACGCCGCGCCCATATAGACGCGCGGCACGCGCCGGGAAACGGCGCAGGTCAATTCATAGGGAATCGTACCTATTCGTTCGGCTACGTCAAGCGTCTGAATTATCCCGTCGGGAGATTCTCCCCACAGCAGGACTTCATCGCCCGGGGCAACGGGATCGTTTCCAACGTTTACCATGATGTAGTCCATCGTAACCGTGCCGACGATCGGATATCGGCTGCCCCGGATCAAGACTTCTCCGTTGTTCGTGAGCCTGCGGCTCAAGCCGTCCGCATATCCAATCGGCAGGACCGCGATCCCGGTCGGCCCCGACGTTGTCCACCTCCTGCCATAGCTGATGGGATGTCCCCCGGGCATTTCTCGCAGATGAGCGATGTATGTCTTAAGGGACATGACCTGCCGGGGCAGGATGCACCGGGAAGTTTCCTTTGACGGGTAATGGCCGTACATCAGGATTCCGGGCCGCACAGCGTCGAAATAGCTCTCCGGAAGGTCGAGGATCGCGCCGCTTGCAGCCATGTGTACGATCTGAGGCCTTTTGGCAAGCCGCGCAAGCATGGAAAGCACTTCTTTAAACCTTGAAAGCTGAAGGTTCGCATAGGTCTTGTCTTTTTCGTCGGCTGTCGAAAAGTGGGTGTAGAGTCCCTCCCAGATGCAGACCCTTGATTTTGCAACCCGGTCGAACAAGTCCGCGGCCTTGTGCAGAAGAAGTCCTACTCTTCCCATTCCCGAATCGAGTTTGAGATGCACCAAAGCCGGCAAACCCCGGGAGTGCCCGCAAATCTTCTCAATCCAGCCCAGGTCCTCCTCCCCGAAAATGCTCATGGTCAAGCCAGCCTTTAAGGCCTGAGCAATATCGTCCGGAAAGAGCCGACCCATGATAAGGATAGGCTCGGAGATGCCGCTTTCCCTGAGTTCCATCCCCTCCTCGAACCGGGCGACGGCGAACATGGAGCACCCTTCCCGGGCCAGCCGTCTGGCGACAGGTACCGCGCCATGCCCGTAAGCATCCGCCTTGATTACCGGAATCACCGCCGAGGGCGAAACCTTTTCGCGAATGCATCCGATATTATGGGCAAGGTTATCCAGGTTTATTTCCGCGTAAGTCCTGAACTTCATAAAATCCCCCGGGGACTTATACGGAGGTGCGTTCAAGATTGTAGTGACGCAAAAGAGCGGGGGAATGATTCCCCCCCATCCCCCACGTTTTTAAACCCTTTTAATACTCTCTTGAACGCAACTTCGTATTAGACATTTTTGTCTTTTCCGCATGGCCTGTTTGACAGCCTTTCTAACACGTCCAGGTATTCTTCGGAACGGTCGAGATAAAAAGAAAGAGGTTTTGCGAATCTTTTCCCCACGATGCCGTCGAGGAGCAACTGGCTGACCTCCGGCTTTCGTTTCAGCACGGATTGAGAACGCAGAAGGATCTGGCGCTCTTCCCGGGACATCTCCTGGAGCAGCGCACAGAGCACGTTTCGCGCCCGCGGCTGGTACATCCAGAAATAGAGCAGGTCCAGGGCGTTTATTATGATGATTTTCTCGAGGTCACGGGCCTCGGAACTTAGCTTCAGCATGAAATCCCTGGGCGATTCCAGCATCTTCAAAACGTCCGCCTCCGGATACATCAGCTCCAGTTGCGCGTAGGCGTCGAATAACTGCCCCAGCTTGGCGGCAAAGTCCCGCGCACGCATTTCAATAAACTCATGGCGGTCCGCCAATCCTTCGATGACTCCGGCGACACAATCCGAAGCGGCTTTGGATATGATGGCCGCCCACCTCTGGAGCATGCCCGATACATCCACAACGCCAAAAGCGGCCAGGACCCCTCCCGCCGCCAGGTTCAGGAAAAAGGCGAGTGGAATCGATAGAACCGTTCGGAAAAGCAGGTTGCCTGTGGCGGCCGCCTTTGGAAGTCCACGCCACCTGTTGTGGCTGAAGACATAGATTCCATTGGCGATGGCCATGAATGTATACAGAAGCACCGGGTTGGTGGATGTGTCGATCCCGAAGGAGCGATCAAGGATGGCCGTTTTAACCACATATTCGAGCAGGGGAACGGAAAGGCCGGTGAAGAGCAGCGAATCGCTGATCCTGCCCCAGTTGATATAGCTGTCCCACTTGAGACGAGGAGACCGTCTGATTCCGCCTGCGCCGAAAATCGACTGGACTATGTTTCGCAGACCGGTTATTCCAAACCAGATCAAGCCCCCGAACCATGCAAGCACCCACCAGTCCTGCGTTAGATAGAAGGTGGTGAAAGCCGGGACGAAACCGGCCGCAATCTTCAAGGCGTCCTTCAGGATGTTGTTGAGGTAATTCCATGATATTTCCGTTCTGGGCGCCTTGGTTGCTGGAAAAATCTCGAGGCCGTTGCTGTTGTCCTCGCTCACGCCCCCCAGGGTGACGATATTGCCCTTCGGGACTATGCGCGTCGAGAGTTCGCGGATTTCCCAGTCCTCTTCACGTTTCTGCCCTATGCGGCGCAGTCCCGGTATATAACCCAGAACGCCGTAAAGCAGGCGCAGGCAATAGTGAGACAAACGCTGCGGGATGTAGGTGTCGCGGAAAAAAGCGTCGATCCGCACAGGAATTATCTGCCTTTGAGGACCGGCTGAGAGCCGGACCTCCCTCTGCGCCCTCACTGGAAGCGTTTCCAATATGGCAAGCCCCATTCCGTGAAGCCGGCGGGAATGGCCTGTGGAATCGCTCCCGATTGTCGAGCGGAGCGGCCCCTTCTTATAGTATGCCTGCAGGGTCGAGATGTTTCGCAGGATTTCATGGAATTTTGCAATCCGCTCCGGGCCGTGCCCGTTCGCATCTTCCATCCGCTCGATCATCGCGCGGATATGTTTCTTCAGGCTTATTATGTTTCCATCGTTTACGGCCCTCTGCAATTCGTTTATTTCGTAATAATGAACAGCCTTTCCGGAGGAGAAATCCTTGAGATTGAAAATCTCCAGATCGCTGATCGCCCCTTTGCAATCGTAGAGAAGCTCGAGCACATCTTCGGCTTTGAGATTGCTCAGGTTGAGCGTTATCCGGTAGCCCGCCCTCAGCCCGGTCAGCCGGTCAAACAACTCGCAGGGCGTTAACCTGAGCAGATTTGGAACATCGGGACCTTCTCGAGGCACGTGCGGATCGGGAATTTGGGGGTTTTGCGCGGGCCTCAGGTAGCGATCCACCAGGACCTCCGAGTCAAGCTCGTTCATCTCGTCGACAAAAGAGGCGATCTTATCGCGTTGCTCCGGGGTGGCATCCTCTAAGCCGGGCCTCAGCTCTTCAACCCGCGCGCGCATTGCCGGAAGCAGGTTGTCGTGTATGAACTTCGCCAGATGAAGGATCGAGGGCTGACCCGCGCCGACGTAGGAAAGAAAAGCGGCCTGATCGAGTCGATCAAGATTGAGCCCGTAGCTTTCATTGATCTCCAGCCTGTGGCGTCGGTTGAATTCCTCAAGAACTGCCAGAACATATTGGCGTTGATACTCGGAGACTTTCCCGCCTTCATCCATAAAAGACATCGTCTGCCGGTCGGCAAGAAAGCAAATGAAGTCTCTGGCATCCGATAAGCCCGTCGGCACATAGATGAGCTGAATGTAGACGTCATGGAACCTGGCCGAAAGCTCTATGCCGATCCTCACAGAGACTCCCATTATCTCGGCGGCTTCCAAAAGCTCTTCAGCAGCCCTCGGCGGCACATAGTTGTAATATATTACGGTAAGGTGCCGGATGCCTTTGATCCAGGCGTCCATTATGAGATGCGAGGGCGATTTGCGCCCCTTGGTGTTCGAATCGTGAACATGACCGTCGAAAGAGACCTGGTTCCATGCTTCGGGCATCTCGAGCAGATGATACCGGCGCAGAAGGGAGCGAATCGACCTTGGTTTGCCGATTACCGCCATGCGAAAATCGTGAGCCAGTTTCATTTGCCCGAACCTGCTGTCGCGTGTCCGCACCATTTCTTTCATAATCTCCAGGAGGACCCGCGCGGCATTTTTCCGCATGTGTACCTCCCCGCTGCTCATGACCTCGTCACGCAGGCAGCGCAGGGCGGTGACACGCTCATCGGCCTTACCGGCTTCCAGAGACTCCAGAAGCCTTACGGCGGCATAAGCCATTCGCAGCGCCGGCGAGGCTGCCATCTGTTTGATCCCGTGCGGGTGAAGATACGGGTAGAGCAGGTTCTTCAGATATTGGAAGGATTGTCTGCGGTCGAGCACGTCATTTACGAGGCTCAGCAGTTCGTAGTCGCGGTTGTCGAAAAGGATTCCAGGGATTTCCTTTCCCATGACGCTCTCCCGGCTTTCCTGAAGTGGGGACTGCGGAGTTTAGCATCAAATATCGAATATGTACAAAAAAAGCAATAATGCAACTCCAGGCCGCTCAAGGACCAGGGGCTATTCGATAAGGCTCATGGAATACATTCGGCAATATCGTTGACCCGGGGCTTTGCGCAGTAATAGTCAACACTATGCGACAGCCCTGTGCTTCGTTTCAGATGGATTTTTTGAAGAATTCTCTGTTATATTATTCTTCGCTGGCGGCCATAGAAAAGTACCTGGATGTATGGCGTCATACGAAGCTGCGCTCAAGTGAGCACCAAAGGATGTTAAGAAGCGTGGAGAGCAGTGCCCCCCACACCCCCTTCGCCGCTGCGCGGCTATTTTAGATGGCGCTGCGGCGCCGCCCGGCGCGGCGCTAGGCAACCGCCGCATGCGCCGAGCGTTCGGCCTCACGCGCTTGCGCGTGTGCGCCTGGCGGAGCCTGGAGATTGAGGGGAAACATTCCCCCGCTCTTTTCCATTACATCAATCTTGAACGCAACTTGGCGTCAAACCTGATCTTAAGCCGGGCGGAATGCGGATTGAACCCGAATTTGGACATCAACCTTCACCTTAAGGAGCTCAGATGCGCATCATCGAAAATGTCGCCGAGATGCAGCGGCTGGCGGACACCTGGCGCGCCGGCGGGGAGTGCATAGCTTTCGTACCTACCATGGGTTTTTTCCACGAGGGCCATCTCGATCTTATGCGGACTGCCCGGAAGATGGGGACAAAGGCTGTGATCTCTATTTTTGTCAACCCGACCCAATTTGCCCCCACTGAGGACTTCGAGAGCTATCCTCGAGACCTTCAGCGAGACGTCGATCTTTCAACTGCGGTGGGGACGGACGTGGCATTCGTCCCCCGGATGGATGAAATGTATCCCGAGGGATTCCAGACATATGTGAACGTTGCCAGGGTGACCGAAAACCTTTGCGGCAGGAGCAGGCCTATTTTCCTTCGCGGTGTCGCAACCGTAGTGAGCAAATTGTTCCACGTCGTTAAGCCTCATATTGCTGTATTTGGAGAAAAGGACTTTCAGCAGCTTGTAACTATCAGGCGCATGGTCAAAGATATGAATATGGATATCGACATCGTCGGCCACCCGACCGTCCGGGAGAAAGACGGCCTTGCAATGAGCAGCCGAAACACCTACCTCAAAGACGAGGAGCGGCCCGTGGCCCTGCGGCTGAACCACTCCTTGAAGGAAGCGCAAAAGCTGGTCGATTCGGGTGAAAGGGGCGCAGAGGCGATTTTGCAGGCCGTCAACGATTGCCTTACAACAGGCGGCGGGGCCAGGGTTGACTATGCCAGGCTCTGCAACCCTGAGACCATCGAGGACGTGGAGGTTATAAGCGGGCCGACTCTGCTCGCTCTGGCCGTCTGGGTGGGAAAGACGCGGCTCATAGATAACTGTGTTCTCACTGTGTAAACTCCTTCGATTCATGTGTGAAGAAATAGAGCAGCGTCACCGCGGCATGCCTATGAAAGCAGTCCAAGAAGCGATATGATATTGCCTGCCTGCACGGGGGAGAGCTTGAAGCACTGCGGGTACCGCTCTCCCGGGAAAGGCTCAAGTTCGTTCTTTCACAAATATACACAAACGTCCTCAGTTCAAATAAAGCTAGTTATTGCGCCAGTTATCACGTTACGGAGACTCATTCCTGGACATTGTGCTTACCCTGGAAGCCGATTTTGCCTGGCGATCCGCGATTCGGGCCTGATCCGCTTCGGAATGCAAAAAAACTAAAAAAGCCTTGACTTTTTTTTCACAAAGCAGGATAAATCAACGCTTAGGTGGAGCATGTTGTTCGCCGTTAGGCTCAAAGTTGAAGGGCGTCTTGAGGTGAGCGCTATTTGACCCGCAACGTTATTGTGGAGAAAAATTATGGTTGAAATTCGATTTCATGGACGAGGAGGCCAGGGGGCTGTGACCTCTGCCGAACTTACGGCCCTGGCAGCAATCGAAGAAGGGAAGTATGCTCAGGCATTTCCAAGCTTCGGCCCGGAACGGCGCGGCGCCCCTGTTATGGCGTTCGTCCGGGTGAGTGATGCGCCGATCGTTACCCGGGAAAAAGTGTATGAACCGAACATTGTCATCGTCCTCGACCCCACGCTGCTAAAGATCGTCAATGTTGAAGCGGGACTGAAAAAAGGTGGGGTTGTAATTCTGAATACCTCGAAGAGTGCGGAACAGGTCCGCAAGGAGACCGGCCTGAAGGCCAGGCTTGCCATTGTGGACGCTTCCAAGATTGCAATGGAAACCATGCGTGTTCCCATCACCAACACTACCATGTTAGGTGCTCTTGTCAAAGCCTCAGGGATTATTCAGATAAGCGGCTTGCAAAATCCGATCAAGCACCGTTTTGGACCGATCGCCGAGAAGAACATCAATGCATGTGCCCGCGCTTACAAAGAAACTAAGGTAGTGGAGGGATAACTGTGGCTAAAGAAACTGGAATCCAGAGTTGGAAAACATTGAACTTCGGGATCGCCATAACGACTCCGGGAAACGCAGCGGAGCTGAAAACCGGGGACTGGCGGTCCATGCGGCCGGAAACGGACCGCGAGAAGTGCACCAAGTGCGGCCAGTGTTATATTTTCTGCCCGGATATGGTTTACAGCAAGGATGCCGAGGGCTACTACGTGCAGAACTATTACTGGTGCAAGGGATGCGGTATTTGCGCCAAGGAATGCCCCGTTGACGCCATCACGATGGTTCAGGAGGTCGACTAACATGTCCAAACCTATTGGTATTGAAGTATCTCTGGCTCTAGCCGAAGCGGTAGGACTGTGTGATGTCGATGTTGTTGCGGCTTACCCGATCACTCCTCAGACGCACATTGTCGAGCACCTTTCCGAACTCGTAGCCGACGGCGACCTGGATGCCGAGTTCGTTCCCGTCGAATCCGAACACAGCGCGATGAGCGCCTGCATCGGATCTTCGGCCTCCGGAGCGCGCACCTTTACCTCGACGTGCTCCCAGGGCTACGCCCTGATGTCCGAGCTTTGCTATATCGCCTCGGCCCTGCGGCTGCCGATCGTAATGGCCGTTGCAAACCGCGCGTTGAGCGCACCTATCAGCATCTGGAACGATCATGCCGACCTCATGTACGCAAGAGACACCGGCTGGATTCAACTTCTTTCGGAAAACGGGCAGGAAGCCGTCGATATGTCCATTCTGGCCTTTCGCATCGGTGAAGACCCGAGGGTGGCCCTCCCCGTACAGGTAAACCTGGACGGCTTTACAATGAGCCACGTAATCGAGCCGATCGACATCCCCGACAAAGAAGAGATCCTGAAATTCCTGCCGCCCTACAAGCCGAAATTGCGCCTCGACCCTGCGAATCCGGTGACATTGGGTCCAGTGGGCATGCCGGACGTTTACACCGAAGCCCGCAAGGCCCAGGATGAGGCGCTGAGGGCGACAAAGCCGATTATCCAGGAAATCTTCAATGATTTCGCCGGCCAGTTCGGGCGTCAGTACAAGCTGATCGAAACCTACAAGACTGAAGACGCCGAAACCATTATCGTGGCGATGGGCAGCATTGCCCAGACCGCCATGACCGCAATCGACCATATGCGCGCAAAAGGCAAGAAGGTCGGCATCGCGCGCATCCGTGTCTTCAGGCCTTTTCCTGCTGCCGAGCTTGTCGAGGCGATC
Organism: uncultured delta proteobacterium; assembly: GCA_963805125.1. Taxonomy (GTDB): domain Bacteria; phylum Desulfobacterota; class Syntrophobacteria; order Syntrophobacterales; family Syntrophobacteraceae; genus SbD1. The sequence continues at coordinate 84,383 of CAWDTD010000016.1, forward strand.
AAGGGCGCAAAGAACCTGGTGCTCCTCGACAGGGTCAGCGCTTTTGCAGGTGGAGAAATATCCGGACCCGTCGCCATCGAGATAAAGTCCGCTTTGTTCGACAAGGGGCTTTCGCCGAAGACGGGGAACTTTCTGGTTGGCCTCGGCGGCCGCGACGTGACGGAACAGAACTTCGAGGAAATGGTCGAAAGAGTGGCCTCCGCGAAAAACGGTGATCTTCCAGCCTACGAATTCATCAATGTGAGGGAATAAATGGGAATCGCATCTGAAGCTCTGAAGAATTTCAAGGGGTTTAACCTCAAGAATATGCCCGAGGTGGAACCCGTATCACCCGGTCATCGCGCGTGCCAGGGCTGCGGAGAGGTGCTGGCTTTGCGGCAGGCTATGAAAGCAATCGGGACCAACACTGTCGTATGCAGCGCTACCGGGTGTATGGAAATAATCACGTCTCCTTACCCGCAGACCGCGTGGCGGGTGCCCTGGATTCACGTGGCGTTCGAAAATGCCGCCGCCGTAGCAAGCGGTGTGGAAGCGGCCTATAAATCGATGAACCGCAAGGGGATAATCGACCAGCCCGGCGTAACCGTTATCGGCTACGGCGGTGACGGCGCGACCGCCGACATCGGCATGCAGGCGCTTTCCGGAGCACTGGAGCGCGGCCACAACATAATCTATTTCTGCTTCGATAACGAAGCCTACATGAACACGGGCATTCAGCGCTCTTCTGCAACTCCTTTCGGGGCCTCGACTACGACTTCCCCCGCAGGCAAGAAAAGTTCGGGCCAGTCGACCTGGAAGAAGAACATGGCCGAAATCGCCGTCGCTCACGGGACGCCCTACGTCGCCACCGCGACCCCGGCTTACCCCGTCGACCTCATGAACAAGGTGAAGAAGGCTTCGCTGGTTCCCGGTCCTGCTTACATCCACATCTACTCCCCATGCCCCACCGGATGGCGGTGCGGGATCGACGAGAGTATCGAAGTGGCAAGGCTGGCCGTTCAGTCGAAAGTCTTCCCGCTCTACGAGGTTATCGACGGCGAATACCATCTTTCGCGCAAGGTGGCGAAGCCGAAGCCGGTTTCCGAATACTTCAAGCCGCAGCGCCGCTTCCGCCATCTGACCGATGCCGAAGTACAGTTTATTCAGGGCAGGGTGGACGAGCAGTACGAAAAGCTGCTCAAAAAGTGCGTTGTGGAAGACAAGAAGAAAGAAAAAGAATAATAAAGACTCGATACCGGCGGCTTAACCCGGTGCAACAGATGTAGAGAGCGGCATGGGCTGAAAATAGCCCGTGCCGCCTTTTTGTGTTTAGCGCACTTTTAGTTTGCCTTTGGTTTTATCACGGGCTGATATGCACCGGGGTCCCGGTGGAGGCGATCTTGAAAAGCTCGTCCATATCGCTGTTGTAGAGAGCGATCGATCCTTGTGTCCAGTCACTCTGCGCGCCCCCTGCGTGAATGTATAGCGCTCCGCCCAGTTTCGTGTACCAGGGGGGCGCGACCTTACCCTCGACCGCCGTCAGTATCTCCTTGAACTCGGGAGGCGAAAGAATGCCGGCGAAAAGGGCTCTCTCGGCATGCTTTCTGTCAGGGTAGTTGAGAACGAGCGCCTTGTTGAACCGGCTTACAGGGTTTTTCTCGCAGATGAGAAAGTCGCCTTCGGGTGTGCAGCCGTCCCCGGCGGTTTCCTTGTCTCCAATCGGACGAGATCCAAGGCCTATTGGATAGTCACGCACCACTATGTTGGACTGGATGACGTAGAGCCGCCGCTTTTCCTTATAGACATAGATTTCGGGGCTTACAATGTCGGCTAGAGCGGTGAGATAGTCGACCCTGACGGGTTCTTTTTCCCCGGGTGGTTGCTGCTGCGCTGTGCTGATTTCAAGCTGTTTCTTTTCGCTTGATTTGGACGAATCGAACGGGCTGTCCGGTTTCTGCATGGAACATGCTGAAAGCACGAACAAAATCACGCAAAGGAAGATCCCCCCGAACCTCCCCTGCAGAATAAAGCCCCGCATAGCCCCGCCCTCTCAGTGGTGTCCCTCTCCAACCCCGTTAAGAAGATATTACACGCCACTGCACGCTGGAGCAAGACTAAAATCAGCCTCCTCTCAGTTTTTGTCGTAAGGTTTTGAAACCTCGACTATCTTGGGGCTTATGAAGATCAGCAGTTCGTTTCGGGAGTCATCGGTTTGTTCGCTTTTAAAGAGCCGTCCCAGAATAGGTATATCGCTCAGCCCCGGCGTAGTCGTCTTGTTGAAGGTGGACTCATTGTCGATAACCCCGCCTATTACGATAACATTTCCATCGTCGACAAGAAGCTCGGTTTGGATCTTTCTAGTGTCAATGCCGGGTTCGCTGCTGTTCCCAATCGTATAAATAGTCGTGGAGACCGTATCCTGCTTGGCGTTTATCAGCATTCTCACTTTGCGGTCCGGGGTGATATGAGGCGTAACCTGAAGCTCCAGAACGGCGTCCTTGAATGCGGTGGCAGTAACATTGGCCGCCGTATCGCCGACCTGGAGGTACGGCACCTGGGTACCCTGAGTCACCACGGCTTTTACATTATCAAGGGTAAGGACACGAGGCGCGGCCACTACCCTTGCCAGTGCGATCTGTCTGGAGCGCCTGTATCTCGAGGTCTACGTTGAGCATGGTTTTGCCTATCAGGCTGTAAACGTTGCCGCCGAACTGAGAGAGGGCGGAGGTCGCGGGATTGATAAAAAAGTCCTGGGTAGCGGTGGTCCCCTGCCCGGGGTAATGGGTGGAGAACGAAAGATTCGCACCCAGTTTACGTTGGGTATCACTTTTGAGCGTGATAATGCGCGCTTCGATCAGCACCTGTGGAGTTGGCCGGTCGAGCCTTTCGAGCAGTTGCCGGGCATTTGCGATCCTTGCCGGGTAATCGGTATAGACGATAAGGCTGGTGCGCTCGTCAACGGCGACTTTTCCTCGCTCGCTCTTACCATCCGAGATTTTAGCCGCCATTTCGGCTGGTTTTCCGAAATTAACCGGGAAATACACTGTTGTGATCTCGCCCAGATCACGCGTTGTCTCGGCAAGGCTCTGTTTGGCCTTGATGGCCTCCGCCTGCTGGAGATACTCCTGGCGCAGTTTGGTCTGCTTGGCTATGCGAATCACATTGCCGACCTGTTCCTTGCCCAGGTCATTCATGGAAAGCACCATATCGAGCACCTGGTCCCATGGGACCTGCTCGACTTTTAAAGTCACCTTACCGGTGACGTCAGGCTCTATGACGATGTTTGTCCCGGTGAGGTCCGAGAGGAGCCGCAGGACATTCCTGATGTCAGCGTCCATGAGGTCCAGGCTTATGGTTTTTCCGGTGTACTGCTTTCTTGCGGCGACTGGAGTGCCGATTCCTTCGACGGAGCTTGCCTGATCGGCGGCTTGTCGTGCCGCATGCCTGGCGGGCGAGGCTTTGGTTTTGGAATGCGCCGCTTTTGCCGGTTTGTTCCGGGTCGCATCGGTTGCAGCCTCAGACCCGCTGGTCTCACCGGCGAGCGGCGTTGCCTCGGCTAGTCCCCCCGCTGCCTGCAAATCCTCCGAGTCAGCCCCCCGGGCGCCTGCTTGCACGGAGTACACAAAGCAGCCGAGGATAAGCGCCAGTCCCAGGATAAAAGCAAGAGTGCCGGTCCAAATATTTCCCTGCCTTCGCATGCGTTCCCCCTGGTAGACCACATCAGTTTTTAGTTGTCAGTTGTTGGTTTCGGTTAACCAAAAGCTCAAAACTCCTTATTTTTTCGTGCCGGCCTTCGGTTGGGGCTTCTCCAAAAACCGGTAAGTTACGATCTTGCACGCCACCTGAAGCAACGGAGCCTGCTTGTCCTTTTGCCGGGTCAGCGTAAGCGACTCGACTTTCAAGATTCTGTCCAGCTTCGAGATGCTGTCCAGGAAAACCCCGAGGTCGTTAAAAGTGCCGAGAAGGTCGAGCCGGATAGGGATGGTGGCGTAAAACTCCTGGACCACCTCGGGTTGAGGCTGGAAAAGAATATTCTCCAGGCCCACCTTGGAGCCAAGCCTGGACACGTTTTCCAGAAGGCCCGGAATTTCTTTCTGATCGGGCAGGAGCATAAGAAGTTTCGCAAATTCCTCTTCGGATTGGGCGACCTCTTTTTCAAGCACCTTAATCCTGGCTGCCGCCGCCTTAAGAGTGACAAGTCTGTTTTGCTGCTCGGTAATCCGGCCCCTTAGCTGTCTAAGCGTCTCCAACTGGCTCTCGAACTTCAGAAAGTAGAACGCAGCGCCCATGATCAGCAGGCTGAGCGCGAAGAGCAGCACCTTTTTGACGGCGCTAAGCGCCGAGAGTCTTTCCTGGAATTCGGCAAAGATATTTTTCATAGCGGCTACATCTTCAACTTTTCTTGTATTTCGGAGTAAGTATAAAAACGGTATGTCAACTGGAATGCCCTCAGCTTCATATCCTTCACGGCAAGCTGCTTCGAAAGGACCAGGTTGATGCTTCCCTTTTGGATGTATGGGGAAGCTTCGAGATTGCGCATGAACTCAACGATGGTCTCGTTGCTCTGGGCCACTCCCTCAAGGGTGACCGAGTTGCCTGTCAGGGCCAGCTTGTCGAACCACATCTTCTCGGGAGGCACCTGGATCGACAGAAGGGCCAGTATTCGGATCACCGCGTCGCGGTCTTTCTGGAGATCCGTTATAATATGGCGTTTCCTGTCCACGAGTTCCTTGCGTTTGGAGAGTTGCTGCACGACGGCCTCAAGTTTGGCGTATTTGTTCACCTCCTGCTGCAGCGCCGTGAGCTGGTTTTTCCGGGCGCCGATCTCATCATCGTAGAACTTCCACAGGAACCCGGTGATCGCCAGGGCAAGAACAATAGTCAGAAGGTAGATGGAGGCTATCTGCCGGGCGCCTTCCTTTCGCTTCTGTAGCCTTACGGGAAGCAGATTTATCTGGATCATTTTTCTTTTGTCTTTCTTAAAGCGAGCCCCAGTGAGATGGCCATTTGCGCGCCTATGTAATCGACGTAAGCAGGGTCGAACTGCTTCACATCATAGTGGATGCGGGAGATGGGGTTAAAAATCTCGACGGGGACCTCCATGTGCTCCTGCAGCACTTTGTCGAGACCGGGAATTCGGCACGAGCCTCCGCAGAGGTAGAACGCGTCGATTTTTTCCTCCGGGTAGTTATGATAATAAAAATCTATAGCGCGCCGGCACTCGGTCACCCAGTCGCTTACCGTGGAGACGAAAATTGCTTCCATGTCCCGCATGGGATATTTTTCCACCGATTCGCCCAGCTTGACCGATTCAGCCTCTTCAAAGGAGATGTTGAAAAAATCTTTTATTGTTTCCGTCAACTGGTTTCCGCCTATCGAGATGCTCCTGGTGAAGATGGGCAGGCCCTTGTAGGCAATGTTCATAGTGGACTTGTTGGCGCCCATATCGAGCAGTGCTACTCTTTGTTCGCCGAATCCGCAAGTCACCTCGAAGGAGTTGCTCAAAGCAAAGAAGTCCACGTCCACAACAAACGGATCGAACCCGGAAAGTTTCAAAAGGTTGTTGAAGTCGGTTACCGACTCTTTTTTCGCGGCGACAAGCAGCACATCCATGAAATTGGGGCGGCCCTTGGAGACGTCGATCACCTGGTAGTCGATGTCGACTTCATCGATGTTGTAGGGTATATACTGGCCGAGTTCGGAATGCATCCTGGCAGCCAGTTCATCCTCGGTCATGGTGGGAAGCTCTATCTTCTTGATCATTACATCCTGGCCGGACACGGAGACGGCAACCGCCCTGCGTTTGATTTTCAAATGAGTCGCGAGCCTGCGTATGGCGTCTGCCACAACTTCGGGTTTCGCCAGTCTGCCATCGACGAACGCTTCTCGGGGTACAGGCGCGATGCCCATGTTCATGAGCCTGGGTGTGACATTGCCGGTGCTCACCAGCACGAGCTTGACGCTGTGTGAGCCTATGTCGAGGCCGATGAGGTTTTGCGATTTTGAGAATAAAGATAGCATATCAACTATCTGCCTTTTCAACGCTCCGCGAGGCGGGGCCGGGTGGTTGGAACAGGGTTCGCAATCCAGTCTTGTCTCCGGGGACAACTCGTCTCTGAGATCTTCTCTTGAAAAAATGCCAAAAAAGATTTATGGAAAAATTTTGTGTCAATAATTTAAATCGAAAGGAGTTGGATTTGAAAAACGTAGTTGAAACCCCGGGCGACAGAGTCAGGCCCAAGAGCCTTGTTCGCGAATATGGTGAGGCCATAGTCATAGCAGTCATTCTCGCCCTCTTCATCCGAGCTTTTGTCGTTCAGGCTTTTAAAATTCCGTCAGGCTCCATGGAGCCCACCCTGCTCGTTGGGGACCATATCCTTGTCAACAAGTTCATTTATGGGATTAGAATACCTATTGTCAACAAAGAAATTATCCCTGTCAAGTCTCCAAAGCAATTTGATATCGTCGTGTTCAGATACCCTAACGATCGATCGAAGGATTATATTAAAAGAGTGATAGGGCTGCCCCTTCAAAAAGTTCAAATAATTAACAAGAAAATCTATATCAACGATCAACCTCTAAACGATCCCTTCGGCTATTATGACGATCCGCACCTGGCGCCGGGGGCAAGGGATAATTTCGGACCGGTCATCGTTCCCCCGCACAGCTATTTCACCATGGGCGACAACCGGGACCACAGCCATGACAGCCGTTACTGGGGCTTCGTCGATGATGGCGATCTGATCGGCGAAGCTTTTATCATTTACTGGTCCTGGAGACAGGAGGGGGCATTCACTATCGAGCCCTCCGAGAGCTATATCCGCTGGAACAGGTTCGGTAAATTGCTTCTCCAGTAAATGATGATCCAAGGATGTCAAAGAATTTGTTTCTACTCCGGGTAAAGCAAACAGGGTTCGCGTTTTTCCCGGTATTCTTTCAATTCCTGTTCCCAGCCCGATTCGATCGTCTCGATGTCCTGCCCCTGCTCGACCCGGCGTCTTACGCTCCCGCTTCCGATCAGAATATCTATGGGCAGTTTTTCCCGCTCGTATTCATAAGGAGGATCGAGCCAACTGAAGCGGTCCGGATGCGTCAGCCTAAGGGCCTGTAGAAGGGCAAGCCCCGTCCCGTAAGGCTTGAACCTATCTTTGTCCGTTATGTGCATCTGAAACCCAAAGCAAGGTTCCCCCTTGTACTTGTCGAAAGCAGGCTCGTATGTTACAGGCCGAAAAGTTACGCCTTCCAAACTGGGCTTTTTCAATGCTTCCAAAAACCTTTTTCGGTCCAGAAAGGGCGCCCCGAAAAGCTGGAACGGCATTGCGGTGCCGCGTCCCTCGCTGATATTGGTCCCCTCGAGGAGCACCATGCCCGGGTAGAGCAGGGCAGTCTCCCACGTTGGCATATTGGGCGAGGGGTAAACCCAGTGGAGGCCGAGTGCATCGAACCGGCACCCTCGCCTCCAGCCCTTCATTGAAACAACATCCAGATCGCAGTCGATATTTGCCGCAGCGCAGACGAAGCGTGCGAATTCCCCCGTTGTCAATCCATGTCTCATTGGAACCGGGTATCTTCCCACAAAGGAGCGGAACCCGGGTTCGAGCACATTCCCTTCAATTTCCGTACCATTTATCGGGTTGGGTCTGTCCAAAACGACCACCCTGGTGCCTGCGCGCGCTGCCGCTTCCAGGCAAAGGCCAATCGTGGTAGTGTATGTATAGACGCGCGTCCCAACATCCTGGAGATCGATCAGGAGTATGTCGATTGTTTTGAGGGCTTCAGACGGGGGTTGACGGATTTCGGAATAAAGGCTAACCACCGGGATGCCGGTGTCCGGGTCGCGCGAGTCGGCGGATTCGATCATATTTGCTTGTTTTTCCGAACAAAATCCGTGCTGGGGCGAAAAAATGCACCTCAGATTTCCTCCAGCGTCCAGGATCAATTTCTTGACGTTTGCCAAAGTTCTGTTGACGGAGGCATGGTTAGCCAGAAGCCCGAGCCGCCCCGAGCCAAACCATCCCGGGGGCGAGTGCAGCAAAACTTCGCACCCCAGGCGAAATTCATCGCCTTGCCTGGTTTGATTTTGGCTGATCACCTGTCTTAATTCCCCGGCTGCTGTTTCCGATCCGGTTCCATAAAGAATTTAGGCAATCCTATAACAGATTAGCAACTCCAGGGCCAACTAATTACAAATGTGTTATGAGAATATTTGGTAAAGGCGCATAATACTGCGAGCAATATCTTGACCGGGAAGCCGATATTTTCGAAAATCTGTTTTGGGGCCGATGTGCCCCCGGTCGTATCAGAAAGGATTGTTGCATAGATGCCTTTGCCGTTTTCGCAAATTGCGGCCATTGTGGGCGATGAAAACCTGGTGAGGTCTCCCGAAGAACTCCACTGCTACAGCTTCGATGCGAGCAAGATGCGCTTTGTTGCCGAAGGGGTGGCGTTCCCCGCTGAGGGTGCCCAAATATCGGCTCTTGTCAAACTGGCCAATGAGCATCGTTTCCCCGTATACCCGAGGGGGGCGGGGTCCGGAATGGTTGGCGCCTGCCTGCCTCAGGGCGGGCTGGTAATAGTTACCAACCGGCTCAACAGAATCCTTGAAATTGACGCCGACAACATGACGGCAGTGCTCGAGCCGGGGGTGATTACCGGCGATTTTCAGAAAGCGGTCTTAAAGTATGGGCTTTTTTATCCGCCTGACCCGGCGAGCCTTGCTTTTTCTACGATGGGAGGAAACGTCGCGATGTGCGCCGGGGGTCCAAGGGCCGTCAAATATGGCGTGACCCGGGACTACCTGCTGGGGCTTGAAATGGTGCTTCCCACCGGTGAGATCGTTCGAACCGGGACCCGCACCATGAAAGGAGTCGTGGGCTATGACATGACTCGACTCATGGCGGGCTCAGAAGGCACGCTGGGGATTTTCACCAGGATAGTGGTCCGGCTGATTCCGGCGCCGGAATCGCTCCGCACTCTGACCGCCGTATTCGCCGGCCTTGATTGCGCCGTAAACGCAATATGCGACATACTAAGGGAGCGCATCATTCCATCCACAATCGAACTGATGGACCAGGCGACGATATGCGCGGTCGAAAATCACCTTCGGATTGGGCTCCCGGTTGAAGCCGAAGCGCTCGTGCTGATCGAAGTGGACGGGCCGGCAGTCGTGCTGGACGGCCAGGTCGCAAGAATCGAAGAAATTTGCCAACGAGCGGGCGCGAGCAGAACGGAGGCGGCGCGATCCGATGAGGAAAGGGACCGGCTCTGGCAGGCGCGCAGGGCGATTTCGCCGGCCCTGGGGCGAATCAGACCCGGCAAGATAAGCGAGGACGTGACGGTCCCGCGCACCAAAATACCGCAGCTCATCAGGTCCATACGGTCCCTTGCCGAAAAATACCATCTGAGCATAGTCTGCTTCGGTCACGCCGGAGACGGAAACATCCACACAAATATCTTGCTCGACAGAAAGGATGAAAGCGAGCGGAGGCGGGCGGGAAAAGCAGTCGAGGAGTTATTCTCCATAGTCCTTGGGCTGGAAGGCACCATCTCCGGAGAGCATGGCGTAGGGATTGCCAAATCACCGTTCATTGAACTCGAGGTGGGGGCGGGCGGGCTCGACGCCATGCGAAGAATCAAACAGGCCCTCGATCCGCTCAATATAATGAACCCGGGAAAGATGTTCGTCCCGGACCGAACCTTCCTGGATGGATCTTTCGTTTAGGCCCCTCTTTTCTCTCATGGTTAAAAGAGAAAAACGAAAACCTCAGCGCCCTGGTCAAGACCCTCCACGTGTTCGGGAATGATCAGGTATCCGTCGGCACGGGCCAGTATGCTGATCGCGCCCGATTTCCCGAATATTGGAGATGCCTCCATAGCGCCCCGGCTTCCCCGGGACAGGGCAACCGGCACATAATCGGTCCTGCCGTGCACTGAGGGGACCTGCCGGTTGAGGATCGCTCCAAGCGGGGCCTCATGCGCAAGTTCAGTTTCCATCATGCCCTGCAGCTTTCGCAGAGAGGGGAGCACGAATATCCGGCAAATGATTAGAGCCGATACAGGCTGGCCCGGAAGTCCCCAGAAAAGGACCCCGCCCGCCCGCCCGAAAATTGTCGGCTTGCCGGGCCGGATCGCTACTCCGTGCACCAGAAGCTCTGATTCGGGCAGGCCCGCCAGGACCCGGGTCGTGTAATCCCGCACCCCGACCGAACTGCCGCCTGACAGGACGATGACATCGTGGTTTATGAGGGCCTCCCGGCAGACCGAGACCAGCTCTTCAAGCCGGTCGGAAACCCTCGTCCGCATCCCGATCCGCGCGCCTGTGGATTCAATTTGGGCTGCCAGGCAGAAGCTGTTGATGTCCCTGATCTTGCCGGGCGGCAACGGGCGCGTTTCAACCGGAACTATTTCATCGCCCGTAGAGATCAGGGCGACACGCGGAAGCCTGAAAACCTCGACATCGACTATCCCAAGGGCAGCCAGCACGCCGATATCCTGGGGCCGAAGCATGGCGCCTTTCCTGAACACGATGGCGCCGGGCGCTATATCGTCACCTGTCTTGAGCACATTTTCGCCGGGCGCTGCCGGCCTCGTAATCTCGACTGTCGTATTGTCGAGCGCCGAAGTGTATTCGACCATCACCACCGCGTCGGCGCCTTCGGGAAGCATTCCGCCGGTCGGGACCTCGACCGCCTTTCCCGGCGCGACCGCAAGCCCGGGCGCCTCGCCCATTACCACTTCGCCCGATCTTTCCAGCAGGGCGGGCAGGCTTTCCGATGCTCCAAAGGTGTCCCGGGCCCGAACAGCGTAGCCGTCCATCGTAGCCCGCGCGAAATGAGGCACGGGCTCGACTGCCGTGATATCCGAGGCAAGCCTCCTGCCGCAGGCAAGCGCCAGTGAGACCGGCTCCGCCGGCAGCGGCCGAATCCCGCTGAGGATCGACAGGACCTCATCGGCCGTTTTGACTTTGAGAAACTGGGCCATCAGGTTTTCCTCGGCGCGGCGCCGCGCGCAAAAAACGTTGCCTAAATGATGCTCTCACTACGAAGGACGCGAAAGAGTTGCAGGGCCTGCCCCGGACGCCGGTCCGGGGACGAAACGTTTGGCCCCCTCTCTCAACGAATTGAAGAATAATTAATTCCTGAATCCCTAAATTCCACCATCAACAGGAGTTCAACAGGCGCAGAATTTAAGAACATGACTCAGTGGCCGATGTCAAGCATCAAGGAAGGAAACGGGGGAACAGGTCAGTGGGCTAACCCCCCCGCGGAGCAGAACCGCTCCGCCGGGGGGGCTGCGTCGAGACCTCCGGAAATTAATCCGCACAAATCATCAGAAGGCTATCTGGAAGCGTGATTCGAAAATATTGTCATGGCCCCCTGCGGGCAGGGCAGTGGGGCTGCTCACCAGCGTTTGCACTTCTGGCGCATGTGAGCCAACCGTCGCACGAATATAATTCATTTTTATCATAACGTTTGGATTCAGATACCAGTTTATGCCGGCTGTGTAGTCGGTTTCATTGCCGCCTGTGAAGCCGGCGGCCGGGTCGTTGAGATTAACGTTGGAAACCCGGAAAGCCACTTCCCATGCCCCGAGGCCCCCAGCTCTGGGATTGAAATTAGCATTCGGGATGATCCTGCCAAAGGTCGCCTGATAGTTCCTTGAATTGGCTTCCAAATAGTACGGGCGATGCTCGCCGGTCAGGAAGTAGCTGGCCTGCGCATACCAGCCGCTGAAATCGGCGCCACGATTGGTGAACTTCCAGCTAGGGCCCGTCTTACTGGAACTTGGGGATGGGAGAGCGACATCGTTGAGAAAGCTCCAAGTGTATTCACCCTGCATGGAAAACGGTCCATATACCAGCGCAATTTCCGGGTCTATGACATCCGCTCCCTTGGCCATGAAATATCCGGTGTCGACCAGTGAGTCGAACATGTAGGCCTCTGGATAAGACTTGAAGTCAAACCAGCCCGGGTTCGTCGATGAAGTTGAATCGGAACGGAACTTATGCTCGTAGCCTATGCCGACATGGAGCAGATGCGCTCCATTTTCCTCATACCAGGGTAGCCCGTACAACCGCACCGACGCATCGGTGGAATCTAGATGTGGCGAAAAAAGGTCTGCGGTCGCATCCTGGGTCACACCATTGTATGGTGTCCCGAGCTGCTGCGCAAAGAAATACCCCGCCTCCCAGCCTATGCGATCGTTGCATGCCGTGTTTTCCGTCAGGAAGCCTAAATTACGAGCGGGAACCAATGCATTCTGCGGAAGGGCCCTCTCCATGAAAGTAGTGAAGTTGTCGCTGGTCATCTGCTCCAGGCCGATAGTTTCGTACATCTGCCCTACCCTGATGCGCCCGAGATAGGGGATGTCCTTGACGCCCATCCACACGTCCTGGAAGCTGGCCGTATATCCTGTAGTGAGACTTCCAAAATATTTGCTGCTGCCGAACGCGGTACTGCTTGATTTGAGCAGGGTAGTGGCCGAATATGTCGGGGCAAATTCGATTTGAGAAATAAATTCTATATTTTTCCAGATGGTCCCGTCAATTGCCAGTCGCACCCTGCGCATCTGGTCCCCGAATCCGTCGGTTTTAGGCCCTTTATACCCCGAGCTGTATTGTCCCTTCGCCCAGTTGAGCAGGGCGGTGTTCGGTTCGGCGTCTGCAACATCCGCCTGGATCCGGCCTCCGATATGCACGTCAAAAGCTCCATCTGTCGACTGAAGCACAAGGCCGTTTTGCCACGAGGCCTGTAGCGCCCGAGGGTTTCCCTTGGTGCCGGTTTGGACGGCCTGAGCGGCCTCAGCGGCCTGGGCGGCCTGGGCCATGGCCGCCTTGGCAGCCTCGGCGGCCTGAGCGGCAGAGGCTTGAGCGGCCTGAGCGGCAGCGGCCTGAGCGGCCTGAATGGCAGCGGCCTGAGCGGCGGCGGCCTGGGCGGCCGCAGCGGCCTTCTCCTTCTCGGCCTCTTTTTTCAATTCTTTGTATTGGGCTTTAGTTATCTGATGATTGGCCCTCATGATATCCAGGAGTCTTTCAGCCAGTGTCTGCTGCTCCTGCGCAAAGGCCCCCGTAGTCCACGCGATCGAGAATACGAATGCGAGCATGGCTATAGATGGTAGGATATATTTCCTCATTACCCTTTCCTCCTCAGAACTCGACGCTATTTGCGAACTCTTTCCTAACTAAGCCCCATCCTATTGATGTTAAAAGTAAATCACCCCTCCTTTCATACTTGCAAAAGGTTCACAACGCACCCCTTAGACGAAATCTATAGCATTTTTTCAGAATCCCTTTAAATGTCAATCGAAAATCGATACTGAGAAAAATTGCTTTTTGTAGTGAAACGTCCCGAGACCGCCTGTTTCATTTCACCCCGAATGACAACAAAAAGACTTGATAAGAGGACTGCGCCTGATTTATTGTAAGATACCGGGGAAAACCGCCGCTCTGCGCCCAAGTTCTCGAAGACTTCCGAAATTTGGAGCTTTTTGAGGCAAAGGCGGACAATTTTGGCGTCTGGTCCCCCGAAATCTGCGATCCATAAGGGTAGTTGTGATTCAAATGAATAGGTATTCAATCCGGAAGGGGGCGGCCGGGCCTTCGGCGGCGCCTGTAAGGAGAGTGACATGTTCCGCAGCAAAGTCGTGATTTTATTTGCGTCATTTTCGCTTCTCTTTTCAGGGCTTGCGGCGCCCTGCATGGCTGCCCCGGCAGCGGACGCCGCCCCGCCCAGGGTTGCGATTATGCCCTTTACCATGAACACCCCGGCAAATCTAAATTACCTTCAAGGCGGGATCCGCGATATGCTCTCTTCCCGGCTTTCGTGGCAGGGCAAGGTGCAGGTGGTGGACAAATCGGAAGCCGACAGGGCCGCAAGGCAAGCAAAGGAAATATCACAGAGCGAAGCCGTGCAGATCGGCGCCGCCCTCAAGGCGGATTATGTTCTCTACGGGAGCATAACCAGCACGGGCCAGTCGATAAGTATGGACGCAAGAATGGTGCCGGTATCCGGCAAGACGGAGCCTGTCTCCTTCTATGCTCAAGCGAAGAGCCTCGACGAGGTTATGCCGCAGGTGGACCTTTTTGCCCAACAGATAAACCAAAAGATTTTCGGCAAACCGGTGGAAAAGACGGAGTCGGCCTCGGCGGAGGCTGAGGAGATGGCTACCCGGGACCCTGAATTGCTTCTTCGCGGCGCTGTGGCGGCGCAAGACAAACATCCTGCCTCGCCCCCGATTTTGTCGAAGTAACCCCTGAAGGTTCCCTCGGGCAGCCGGGCTTGTGGAGAGGCGAGGATTTTGTCTTTTTAGTTTCCGTTCGGAAAGGGTTCTTTTCCGCTAAAGTTTTCTCGGTGAGAGGCGATGCTCCGGGTATATGAGCTTAAGGGCAGCGGGCGGCCCCGGGATGTCCCCGAGGAAGGCCTCGAGGGGATTTGGCCGGAGCCGCCTTTTTATTATCTTTTTTACGCAAAAAAGTCGGCCCAACCCCTTCTGGAGTGGCTGAAATCGCGTCCCGACTGGCGGCTGACCTCTCGATACGATCTGCCCTACGAAAGATGGCAGGATATTTCGGCGCATCAAATCATCCTGGGGTCTTTCAACATCCGGCTGGCGGCGAGCCGCCGGGCCTGGGAACCGGGGCCGCCCGCCGGGTTGGGTGCTGCCCCGGCCGCCGGGATCTCGATCCTCATCGATCCCGGAGTTGTTTTCGGTTCGGGCCTTCATCCCACCACCCAGGGGTGCCTGCTCGCGATATCTGAAATTTTCGGGTCCAATGAAATCCATACGGCGGTTGATTTAGGCACCGGGACCGGGGTCCTTGCGATCGCATGCGCCCTGGCGGGGGCAAATTTCGTCCTGGCAATAGACCGAAACCCTCTCGCGCTGAAGATTGCCCGGACAAACGCCCGGGGAAATGAAGTGGAGGACCGGATCGGTTTTGTGGAGGCGGACGGTCCCGGGTGTCTTGGCATGCACCCGGACTTTTTCATCATGAACCTGGAATGGCCCACTCTCGAGAAAATCCTTGCGGCGGGGGAGTGGAGGAATGCCCGGCGGGTCGTTTTGGCCGGATTTCTGGAAAGCAGGCTGGAGTCGGTCAAAAGATGCGCCGGCCCTGAGTTCCAGGTGGATAAAGTGACGGAGCGGGACGGATGGCCCACGGTTACCCTTGGAAGCAGCCAACGATAATCCGGTTTAATACTCTGCCCCCCTTTAGAAAAGGGGGAAGCACCTATCCTGTTTTAGGCCGAAGCAGTTCCACGGCGGCCCTGATCCGTCCGGCAACCTCGATCATCTGCCCTTGGTCCGCGTACAGGCGTCTTGGCCAGAAAAAACCTTTCAGGCCGTCTTTGCTTCTTCTCGGGACCACGTGCACATGAAGGTGGGGAACACTCTGGCTGATTTTATTGTTGATTGCCACAAAGGCGCCATCCGCGCTCATGCTTTCTTCGACCGCGCGGCAAAGAAGCTTTGCGTCCGAAAAAAGCGGCCCGATCAGGGAGTCCGGCAGCTCCGTCAGCGTCTCGTAGTGGGCCCTGGGGACCAGCAGGCAGTGGCCGTGAAAGAGGGGGCGGCTGTCCAGGAATGCCACGCAGAATTCATCATCGAGCACTATGGGGGTGAGCGGATCGCCCGAAATGATCCTGCAGAATTTACAGGTCTTTGTCACTGAGTGCTGCTCTTCCCTCGAAAACTGTCTCGAGAACGTCCTGAAGGGAACGGACGCCTATGCAGCGGGAATCCGCTTCCTGCGGAAGCCGCTCGGAGTTGCTCCGGGGCAACAGGCAGGCGGAAAACCCCAGCTTGAATGCCTCCGCCACCCGCAGCGCGCTGTGTCCGACGCCCCTCACTTCACCGGCCAGCCCCACCTCGCCCCAGACCACAAGGTCCTGCGGAAGTGACCTGTCGAGATAGCTGCTCATCAGCGCAGTGGTCAGCGCCAGGTCGGCTGCGGGCTCTACGAGCCGCACTCCTCCGGCCACATTTATGAACACGTCCTGCTGCGCAAAGTTGAAACCCAGCTTTTTTTCGAGCACTGCAAGCAAAAGAGAAAGCCGGTTTGTGTCAAATCCCATGCTGGTGCGGCGCGGCTGCATCCAGCCCGTCGAGCTGACCAGGGCCTGAAGTTCGACCAGGATTGGACGCGTGCCCTCCACGCAACAAGCCACAACGGAGCCCGAGACCCCCTTGGGACGCTCGGCCAGAAGTAACTGCGAGGGATTGGGGACCTCCTCGAGGCCGCTTTCCTTCATTTCGAAGACGCCGACTTCGTTTGTCGAGCCATAGCGGTTCTTGACCGCCCGAAGCAGCCGGAAAGTGTGCGTCCTGTCTCCTTCAAGGTATAAAACGGTGTCCACCAGGTGCTCGAGGGCGCGCGGACCGGCGATGGCGCCCTCCTTTGTAACGTGGCCGATCACGAAAACGCTTATCCCGGCTTCCTTGCCCGTCCTCATGAGTCTCGATGCGCACTCCCTCACCTGGCTGATGGAGCCGGGGGCCACATCGAGGAGCCTTGTGTACATGGTCTGGATGGAGTCCACCGCTACGACCAGCGGAGGGTTCCTCTCGATTTCGTCAAGCACGGCTTCCAGTGAGGTCTCCGAAAAGATGAAGAGGTCCGGTGAGCGGATTCCCAGCCTCCTGGCGCGGGATTTCAACTGCTGAGGGCTCTCCTCGCCTGAAACGTAGAGAACAGGGCCGTCCCCGGCCATCATGGAAAGGGCCTGGAGAAGAAGGGTGGATTTCCCGATGCCCGGATCTCCTGCCAGCAAAACGATAGAGCCCCTTGTCAGGCCCCCTCCCAGCACCCTGTCCCACTCGCCCATGCCGGTATGCAGGCGCACTTCGCCGTCGGACTGTATTTCATCGAGGCTGACCGGATGGGTCGAAAGCGTTTTTGCCAGTTTCGAGGCCATTTTCCCGGCCCCCGCAGGCGCCAGCTCCTCTGAAAAGCTGTCCCAAATCCCGCATTCGGGACATTTGCCCATCCATTTCGGGCTTATGTAGCCGCACTGCTGGCATCGGTGGATCAATTTCGGTTCGGCCATTTCAAACCCTGCTTTTTATCCATGCCCTTCTGCATGCCCTTCAAAAATTCGCCAGGCCCCTGACCTGCTTCTTCGGGCTTCATCTTCTCTCCATCGCCAGGCCCTTTTCCGGAATATGACAACCTGGAAATAAAATAATCTTACCAGCTTCTCCTAAAATTTGAAATAATTCCGGGGTCCCGCATTTATAACTAAACCGGGTGGCTTCGTGATCGGCCGCCAAGTGTCACGTTCCCGAATTTTTGCGGGCAGGCTGGACTCGGTGCAGGTTTTTTCCTACACTGAGTAGGCAAATGACTACACTATGGTGAGCGTCAGAAGTAAGTAGACGCGCCTCCTTGATCGTGAAATGTCTTTTGCCGTCCTCCGACAACCGGCCTCTGACGTCCGTTATAGTACATTGTCAACTGAATTCAAAAAGGTAGAGACTCATACTCCGTCATTCCGGCGGGGTGGGCGGGAGGGCTCCATTGCCGTCAACTTAAGGAGATGTTCTTAAGTGGCCTCGCTTTCCGAGGTTTGCTACACTGTATTGCTGGCCGGGTGGCCCGGATAATCATGCCCCCCTCTCCTAAAGGGGGACTTCGTATTTCCCCCCTTTTCTAAACGGGGGCTTCGTATTTCCCCCCTTTTCTAAACGGGGACCTCGTATTTCCCCCCTTTCTAAAGGGGGACTTCGTATTTCCCCCATTTTCTAAAGGGGGGCTTCGTATTTCCCCCCTTTTCTAAACGGGGGCAGGGGGGATTTTACCGGGCGCGAGGCGCAGCAGGTCTGGCGATAAGCTGACGAAAACAGGGAGGTGCTAATGGAGCGGAAGGTCTTTGATCTCGGGGGCCATACCTCGCGGAGCCTGGACAACAAACTTGAATCCCGTGCCACCCCCAAAAGTCCCTGCCAACCTGTAGCCTCTTAAGTCGACGGCAATGGGCGGAAGCCGCAATCCAGAGTATTTTGCCCGGTTAAGCGGACCGGACCGCCAGGAAGCCAACACATTCAAACTTAGTTGACAATGCACTATCCGCGCACTCCGCGGTGGAATTTAAAAGCACTGACCGCAGAGAAGTCCGATCCGGAGGGGGGCCGTAACTTTCCGTTATGGCATGGTTTTTGATAAAAGGTTTTCCGGAAAACCCTGCGCAAATTACCAGCCAGCCCGGCGTAAGGCCGCCCTGAGAATCTCGGGGTCCCGGGGGTGCGCAATGAGCTTCCAGTGGCCATTGGAAAAAGTGTTTTCCCATCCCTCCGCTGTGGCTGTTGACACAATTGAGGAACTCAATTATGGTTGGAGATCAATTCCCGTTTGAAAGTCAACCAGGGAAATTGACTGCAGACTGCGTTACAACTCACCAAAGAAAGAAAATGAAGCTTACGATCTTTTCCCGGGTCATGATTGCCCATAGCACCCTTATTCTGCTCATCCTGGCTGTGAACCTTTTTGCCGTTAGTAAGCTCCGCCTTGTTTGGCAACTCAATACGAAAGCCCTGACGGTTGACGCCGCCTGCATCAACGAGGAAAAAAGGCTTCTGAAGTCGTTTTTGGCTGAGATGCGCAACGCTGAAAAATATTTAGTGATGCGGGACCTGTCTTTTCTGGACGAATACGGACATAATAAGAATGATTTTTACGACTCCATTGCCAAAATCGGTCACACCGTCGACTCCGAGCGGGAGAAAGGACTTGTGGGCGAGATCCAATCTCTGCATAAGAGTTATGAGCTTGAGACCGACCTGGTCGATTTTGGGAAAAATGGATCTGTGGAAGCCAGGGCCAGTCTGAGTGAGGGTATAATACAGAGGGTTAATGAGCTGATTCGACTGCGGGACCAGGCGGCCTCCCATAAAACGGCTATGGCCAGAGACCAAGCGGCGTCTGCGGTCGAGGTGATGTTCTGGCTCACACTATTCGGCATTGCAGGCGCCTTTGTAATGGCTTTCATGCAAGCGCGCGCAATCAGCCGTCCCCTTGGAAGGCTGGCTCGGGAGATGCACCGCATAGGTCAGGGCGAATTCTACCGCACGGCCCGGATCAAAGGCCCCACGGAGGTCGTCGAGTTGGCCAGGTCCTTCAATCTGATGGCCATAGAACTTGAGCATCTGGACCGTCTGAAAGCGGATTTCACAGCACATGTTTCCCACGAATTGCGCACCCCTCTCACGGCCATACGGGAGGGCACGGCGCTATTGCTCGAAGGAGTATCCGGACCACTCACCAAGAGCCAGCGCGAAATACTGGAGGTAGTCCGAAATCACAGCCAGCGCCTGTTCCAGAGTATTTCATCCATTCTCGATCTGTCCAAAATGGAAGCGGAGATGATGGATTACGAGTTCACCATGTGCGACTTGAGAGCACTTATTGAAAAATCCGTAGAGGCTGTGGATTTGATCGCGCGCAAAGGAAATGTTAATTTGCGGCTCAATGTGGTCGGGCAGATTCCGGTGTTTCTGGCGGATGAGCGCCGGATTCAACAGGTGCTGGACAATCTTCTGAGCAATGCCTTGAGATTTTCTCCGGTTGGGGGCGAGGTACTGGTGGAGGCCTTTCCTGTGAGTGGCGATCACCGGTATGCCGCAGCTATCGAGATCAGGGTCTCCGATAATGGCCCCGGTATTCCGGCCGAAGAGGTCCGGAATATTTTCAAACACTTCTATCAGAGCAGGAATCAAAAGGCCAGGGGGCAGCAGGGGACCGGCCTGGGGCTGGCAATCGCCCGGCATATCGTTGAAGCGCACAGAGGCAAGATCTGGGCCGAAAGCGAAATCGGGTGCGGATCGACCTTCCATGTCGTTTTACCGGTCCGCACGGATATGGATTCCAATGCGCAGGACCTGATACCATCAAAGCGAGCCGATAATGGGTAGCAAATCAGGAGTTTATCGCGGTTCGGCCGCTCTTTTCATTTTGGCTCTAATCGCCGGGTGCGCGACCTCGCATATTCAGCCCGTTCAGAACGTGACTGCGCAGCCACCCTTATTTGCTCCTCAGACCCCAATGCAAACCGGCGACTACGCAGCCTTTTTCGAAGAAAACTCCGAAGTGCTTAAATCCTGCCAGGACCCCGATAAATGCACTTTGGCGCTTTTTAACCTCAGCTTTCTTCACTGCTATTCGAAAAGTCCCTATTATGACCCTCGAAAAGGGCTGAAGTACATCAAAGATCTGATTGCGGCCGCGCCGGAAAGCCCGTGGGCATACCAGGCCAAGGTCTGGAAAGATCTGATTGAAAAAAATATGAGGCAAAAGAGCAGGAAACGCCTGGAAGACGAGATCAAGTCCAAAGAAGAGACCATCAGGGAACTTAACAGGCAGATCGAACGATCGCGGCAAATTGACATCGAAATGGGAAAAAAGGAGCGCAGGCTTTTGAAATGATACCGAGCTGCAATTAATAGAGGTAAGCTTCCCCTGCTTTGAGGCAGGAAGGGGATTGCAATCGAGTCTGCATGCGTAGGGGCTGATGGCTAAAGAAAAAATCCTTGCGGTCGATGACGACCCGGGGTTGCTCACTCTGATGAAGGCGCGTCTGGAGGCGGCACAATACCAGGTGACCGTTGCCGCCGGAGGCGAGGAAGCCCTTGCCGCCGCCAGCGAGAATATATTCAGCGCGGCTATCCTCGACTTCAAAATGGAGGAAATGGACGGCATTTGCCTGATGGAACAACTGTTGAAAATCCAGCCTTATCTTCCGGTAATCATCCTCACCGCTTACGGCACGATCGAGCGCGCGGTAGAAGCCACAAAGAAGGGGGCCTATGACTTTCTGACAAAACCTTTCGAGGCCAAGGACCTTTTGTACCGCCTCGAAAAAGCCCTCGAGGTCGGCCGGTTGAAGGTCGAGGTGGACAGGCTCCGGCACATGGTCAAACAAAGGTATCGCTTCGATAACATAATAGCCTCGAGCGCAAAGATGCATCACATTCTGAGCCAGGTTGCCCAGATCGCATCGACCGACTCCACCGTCTGCCTCTATGGAGAGAGCGGCACCGGCAAGGAGTTGATGGCCAAGGCCATTCACCTGAGCAGCCCCCGTTCGAAAGGCCCCTTCGTAGCCATAAACTGCGGGGCTATTCCTGAAGGCCTCCTGGAAAGCGAGCTCTTCGGGCACTTAAAAGGCGCATTTACAAGCGCTGACGGGCCAAAAAAGGGCCTGCTCCAAATGGCCGATGGGGGCACCCTTTTCATGGATGAGATCGCCGAACTGTGCCCGGCGCTTCAGGTCAAGCTGCTCCGGGTCTTCCAGGACCGCGAGTTCTATGCGGTCGGCGGGGTCAAACCGGTAAAAATAGACATCCGCCTGGTCGTGGCAACCAATCGCGACCTCTGGAAAGCCATCCAGGAAGGCAAGTTCCGGGAGGATTTATATTATCGCATTCATGTAATACCGATTTTTTTGCCCCCGCTGCGCGACAGGATAGAAGATGTGCCGCTGCTGGCCAATCATTTCCTCCAGCATTTCAACCGTGAGATGAACAAAAATATTCAGGGATTTTCGCCCGAGGTCATGCAGCGCCTCATGCTCCACAGTTGGCCCGGAAACGTTCGCGAACTCGCCAACGCAGTCGAAAGAGCCGTGGCCCTTTCAACCCATACGGTGATAACGGCCGACTCCCTGATCCTGGGAGGAAATCAAAGGGCTGTGCAAAGAAAGCTCATGCCGCTCGATGATGCAAGAGAAGAGCACGACAGGGCCTACCTGACCCGGGTGCTCTCGGAAACCCGGGGAAACGTCTCCCGGGCCGCTGCCCTGGCAGGCAGGTATCGGGCGGAGATCTATAAAATGATGCGAAAACACGGGATCGACCCTGCGGATTTTAAAGGCGGCGCCGGCCCGTAATACGGAGGTGCGTTCAAAATTGTTGTAACGCAAAAGAGCGGGGGAATGATTCCCCCCCTCCGCCCATCCCCCCAGAGCCTGCCAAGCCTGTCAACCCTGCCCCGGAAACGCTTCTGATCCGGGGATTTCGGCCACACGCGCAGGCGCCTCCTCAGCCCGCCGCCGAAGGCCGCGGGCAACTTGGCCGGCGGCCCCGCCGCCTGCTCCCCGCTGCCGTTCCTTATTGCCTTCACCGGTGCAGTCAAAACCCTGCAAAAATGGTGGCCCAAGGTGGGCAAGAGCGCCCGCCGGTCCGCGATCCCCGGCTTTGGCATACCCGTTGCTCTTCATTTGACAAACCATAAGTGAAGGGACCGATATGGGTAAAGTGCTGGTAGTAGATGACGATGAGGACTTCCTTTTTATTATCGGAGAATACCTCGATTCCAACGGGATCGAATTCCAACTGGCCCACAGCGCCGCTCAGGCCCGCAAACACCTGAGCCATTGCGAATATGACCTGGTCATTTCGGATCTCAATATGCCGGGCGAATCAGGCATCGATCTCTTTCGTTCCACGTCATTCAGACACCCGCAACTGCCTTTCATATTGATGAGCGGAAACCTGGACCCGCGCCTGAGGCGGGAAGCCATGAGCATGGGCGTTTGTAATTTCGTGGAAAAACCGTTCGAGCTGAGCGATCTGAAACGTCTTATCACCGATCCGGACCGATGCGCAATTCGATCCCGGGTTGGGGCGCCGGCGGCGTAGGGTTGAGACGAGCCGCCGGCAATGACGCCGAAGGGTAAACGGTATTTGCATTTTTGGGGGGCTTTGAAGGAGGGGAAACAACATGCGGATACTCAAGTGGGCAATGATTGTGGTTTTGATTTGCAGTGCCTGTGGCTGCGCAGGCTTGAGCACAACCGAGCAGATGGCGTTGAGCGGTGGTGCGATCGGTTCGGCTGCCGGGATAGGGGCGGCTGCCGTCATAGGGGCGCCCCTGCTGGTGGGGGTTGCCGCAGGAGCGGCGGCCGGCGCGGTCGGGGGGGTTGTGGTTGACCAGATGCAAAGGAGGTAGGCCGGGAAAGGGGCGTGGACGGGGACAACTGCTTTTTGAGCGCCGGAAGCAAAAACTCGCCAGCTTTCGGTAGATTGCGACGTTGAGCTTCGACTGAGCTAAAAAGGGGTTAGCCCAACCCGGGCCAACCCCTTCAATTTTCTGGAGGCGGCAAGCGGATTTGAACCGCTGTATAACGGTTTTGCAGACCGCTCCCTTGCCACTTGGGTATGCCGCCGTCAGGAAGAACTAAAATCTACTTAAAAACACAAACCAAGTCAAGCCGCAATGTTGGGGCCGCCCCTCTAATACCGATTTGCGTTCAAGATTGAAGTAATGGAAAAGAGCTGGAGAATGTTTCCCGCGCACCCGCCAGAGCTTGCCAAGCCGGCCCCGGCCCCCGGATCAGAAGCACTTCCAGGGCAGGCTTTGATCCGGGGGACCCGATCCGGGGATTTCGACCACACGCGCCTGCGCGTGTGGTCGAGCGCTCGGCGCTTGCGGCGACTGGCCGAAGGCCGCCGCCGCAGCGCCATCGTGAGCCGCGAAGCGGCGATGGGGGCGTGGGGGGTCGGCCTGTTGCCCAAATACTTCCCCCGCAGCTCTAATTTAGTGATAGAAAAGCGATTAAGTTGTTGTAAGTGTTAGTCATTGTGGTAAATTGGCCCATCATTTTAACTAGGAGTCGGTTGCCATGATGGGTCGCCAAGCCAGAGGCCAACAAGTCAAACTGTTCTACCACGGATTTTGCCTTGACAAGAGGGTGCGCTCGGATCACCCCCTGCGCAAAATCAAGGACCTAATCGACTTTGATTTCACCTACAAAGAGGTCGCGGAGAGCTACGGGGTAAACGGCAATGTCTCGGTTCCCCCTCCGGTTATCCTCAAATTGATGCTCCTGCTGATTCTCTATAACGTCCGATCTGAGCGTGAGCTGATGGCCACTATCCCCGAGAGGATCGACTGGGCTTGGTTTCTTGGTTGGGACCTTGACGAGCCGGTCCCCGACCATAGTGTGCTAAGCAAGGCCAGAGCCCGATGGGGAAGCGCCGCCTTTAAGAGCTTCTTTGAAAGAATCGTCTGGCAATGCATTGAGGCGGGCCTTATCGATGGATCGAAGATCTTCCTGGATGCAAGCCTCATCCAGGCCGATGCCTCAAGAAACTCCATAGTTAAGACCAAAGGCCTGAGGCGACGCGTCAGGCACAGTTTTCGCGAACTCGAGACCCGGCTCGACGATGACTGCCAAGGGGGTGAGGATCGCAGACTGGTCAACAGTACCCGTATGTCCACAACCGATCCCGATGCCGCGATTGTCCGCCACAAAAGGGGGCCTGCCAAGCCTTCCTACAAGGTCCACCGGGCAGTTGATGTCAAATCTGAAGTCATAACCGCTGCCGAAGTTACCCCCGGAGATGTCAACGAGGGCCATATGCTCTCCGAGCTCATTGATGAACACGGCCAAAACACTCGGAGACAGGCCCGGGTGGTGGTCGCAGACTCTCAGTATGGAACTGCCCAAAACTATCTTGAGTGCCATGATCGGTGCATAGAGGCTCACATCCCTTCACTTAATACCACCCACAAGAAAAAGGGCATCTTCTCTGATGAGTTGTTTAGCTACAATCCGCAGGATGACACCTACCTGTGTCCTGCGGGAAACCTGCTAAGTTGTAGAAAATACAGCAAAAAAAATACCGCCTTCGAATACCGGTGTTTAACGAAGGTCTGCAAAGCATGCTCGCTTCGCCATCGGTGCACCACAGCCTCCAGGAAGGGCAGAACCATACAGCGCCATCTCAGATATGACGAAATTGAGTATATGCGCGAAAAGGCACTGAAGCCCGCGTCCAGAAGGGACATAAGGACTCGCAAGCACCTTATGGAAAGAAGCTTTGCCAGGGCCGTGCCACTGGGGTTCAAACGAGCCCGCTGGAGAAGGCTGTGGAGAGTACAGATCCAGGAGTACCTCACAGCCGCCATTCAGAACATTCTGATTCTTGTTCGATATGTCAAAGAGCCAGGCATTGCCAAGGCAGTGGCAATGGCAATGCCAAAAAAGGGGGAAACCCCCTTATGGGGTGGCACGCACAATCGCTTTGATTACTCGGGTGGGGTCATTTTCCCGGCTATTATGTTTCTTTTACAAACCCCTTCAGGCCATATCGCCTGGTTGGAGATATTTGGCTGTTTCAAAAACCTTTTAGGCAACAGGCCGGGGTGCAGCTCCCCACGTTTTTAACGCTTTTAATACCCTCTTGAACGCAACTTCGTACAACAGAGGGCTTGCCGAATATGCCCCGCATCGGGGCCGCTCCGATATGGGCCGCCGGCATCAGCGCTGAACCAACCGAAAACCCGAAAGTCCGGCAAAGCAGCCCGAACTGTCAAGTTCCTCCTCGATTCGAAGCAGTTGATTATACTTGCAGAGCCGGTCGGACCTGGAGAGCGATCCCGTCTTTATCTGACCGCTCCCAACGGCTACTGCCAGATCGGCGATCGTGGTATCTTCGGTCTCGCCGGACCGGTGCGAGATTACAGTCGTGTAACCCGCCCGGTGGGCCATGTTTATCGCCTGCATGGTCTCCGTGATAGTGCCGATCTGGTTGAGCTTTATCAGGATCGAGTTGGCTATTCCTTCCGTTATGCCTCTTGCCAGTATTTTCGTATTGGTGACGAAAATATCGTCTCCGACCAGTTGAAGATCGGCGCCGAGCTTTTCGGTGAGCGCCTTCCAGCCTCCCCAGTCGCTTTCGGCCAATCCGTCCTCGATAGAAATCAACGGGTAGCGGTCGGCCCATGCACTATAGAATTCAATCATCTCCTGCGCGCTTTTCCTCGGCTTTGCCTCAGCCTTGAGTTCATACACCCCGTTTTCATAAAACTCGCTTGCGGCGGGGTCCAGGGCGATGTAAATATCTTCGCCCGGCCTGTATCCCGCCTTCTCGATCGCCTGCATGATGGCTTCCATAGCCTCTTGGTTCGAGCCAAGGCGCGGGGCGAACCCGCCTTCGTCCCCCACCGCCGTACTTAGACCTTTGGAATTGAGGACCTTTTTGAGGTTGTGGAAAGTCTCCGCCCCCATCCGAAGCGCCTCACGGAAGCTGGGCGCCCCGACAGGGACTATCATGAACTCCTGGATATCGAGGTTGTTGTCCGCATGAGCGCCCCCGTTGAGAACGTTCATCATGGGCACGGGCAAAAGAAAGGCGGATACGCCTCCCAGGTAGCGATACAGGGGCAGCTCGGATTCGGCGGCGGCGGCCTTGGCGACCGCCATGCTGACCGCGAGGATCGCGTTTGCTCCAAAGCGGCTTTTGTTTTCGGTCCCGTCAAGGTCGATCATGAACTGGTCTATTCCGACCTGATCGGTTGCTTCAAGGCCGATGAGCTTAGGTCCTATCTCTTCGTTTACGTTCTGCACGGCCGTAAGGACGCCTTTGCCGAGGTAGCGCTCCGGATCGCCGTCCCGAAGTTCGAGGGCCTCCCTGGAGCCGGTTGAAGCCCCCGAAGGGACGGCAGCCGATCCAAGGTAGCCGCTGTCCAGGAGCACTTCGGCCTCGACAGTGGGATTTCCGCGCGAGTCCAGGATTTCTCTTGCCTTGACGGAAAGAATTTCGCTCATATTTTTCCTCCTTTTTGCGGGGCAGGCGCGACCGGGTTCAAAGCGCCGGAGGCGCAAAGGCTTTCAACACGGATAAAGTAAAACTATATTGACCGTTGTTCCAAAATGCCATTAATATATCAAATTTAGATAAAATAATGCCACTGAAAGGACCAGCCGGATGGGAGCCGTTCTTACCGCGGGAGAATTGCGAAAGGGCCTCAAACTGGAAATAGATGGGGAACCATACCTCATCGTGGACTTTGAATTTTCCAAGCCTGGAAAGGGTCAGGCCCTCTACCGCTGCCGGCTCAAGAACATGATCACCGGGGCCCAGTTCGACCGCACGTACCGCTCCGGTGAAAAGTTCAGCGCCGCCGACCTCGAAGAGCAGCAAATGCAGTATCTTTACAGCGACGGCGAAAGCTACCACTTCATGAATACGTCGAGCTACGACCAGATCGAGATGTTGGCCGGGACCGTTGGGGAGGCTTCGAGCTTTCTTAGCGAAAACCTGGTCGTAAACGTGCTCCTGTTCCAGGGCAGGCCGATCGGGCTGACGCTTCCCAATTTCGTGGAGCTTAAAATCGTGCAGTCTGCCCCCGGCATCAAGGGTGACACGGCATCCGGGGCAACCAAGCCGGCCACCCTCGAAACCGGCCATGTCATCCTGGTCCCTCTTTTCGTCGAAGAAGGAGAAACCGTCCGCATCGATACGAGGACCGGCCAGTATGTGGAGCGCGTCAAGGGTCTGATGGAAATCGATGAAAGAGAAGCCCTTCGCGGCAAGAGGCGCTTTCTCGAAACTCGCTGCCGCGTACTGCGGCTGATTCGCGCCTTCTTCGAAAGCGAAGGGTTCCTCGAAGTCCAGACGCCCCTGCTCACCGCCGCTCCTGCCCCCGAGGTCCACATCAGCCCGATCCCGGCCGGCTCCGGCCGCTTTCTGTCCACCAGCCCCGAACTTCACATGAAGCGGCTGCTTGCCGCCGGCTTTGACAAAATCTTCCAGGTAACCCGCGCATTTCGGGCGGGCGAGCGCGGCAGGCTCCATCACCCCGAGTTCACCATCCTGGAGTGGTACCGCTCGGGCGCAAATTATAAAGACTTGCAGCAGGACTGTCAAAAGCTGCTGCGATTGACATGCAGGGCGATTACGCCCGGGTCCGGTCTTCATTTTCGGGGCGTATGCCTCGATTTCGAGGGCCCCTGGGAGCGCTGGTCGGTTCGGGATGCGTTCAAAAAGTTTGCCGGTTGGGACCCCGGCCCCGACCCGGACCAGGACCGCTTCGACCTGGACATGGCGCAAAAAGTCGAGACGAACCTGGGTTTCCCGGCCCCCTGCATACTCGAGGATTACCCCAAAAGCCGGGCCGCCCTTGCCCGGATAAAACCGGCGGATCCCGAAGTGGCGGAAAGATTCGAGCTGTTCTGGGCAGGAATCGAGATCGCCAACGGATTCAGCGAACTGACGGACCCCGTGGAACAAAGGGCCCGTTTCCAATCTGCAATCGCAAGAAAACTCCAAATAGAGGGAATCGGCTATCCCCTGCCCGGCGCCTTCCTGGCAAGCCTCGAGCATCTTGGCCCCTGCGCCGGAATCGCCTTCGGAGTGGACCGGTTCGTCATGCTCCTCTCAGACGCCGAAAGCATCGACGATGTCGTCGCATTTGCGCCTGAAACGGCCTGATCTCGGAAGCATGAAGCGGGAAGCGGATCTATCCTGGCCCAACTTACCCATTAACCTAATCCGATCATATTCTGGTCATTCCGCTCACCGCCTTTTATATGAAAAAAGGAATTGCTACTAAATCAAGCTCCAATAAGGCTCTAGGCAAAAACTTTTTCCATTGTCCGCTGTGGCCGTGAGGCCATGGGCGTTAGGCGGAAGATCCACTTCCCGTCCCGCGCTTCGTACGATTAGCCGGAACCTCCGCGGTGGATACTTTCCTGTTTTTTGCAACGTTTTCGACCCCCACTTACCCTTCGTGCGCTTCGCAGTGCTTGACCCCGCTACGCTCCTGCGAGCATGGGATTAGGACCTGCCCCCTGGCGCAGGCTTGATCCCGGGGGCGTAGCGCGACAACACTCAGTCTGCAAGGTGATCTTTTTATTTCTCTTCGTGGCTCTTCGTGTTCTTCGTGGTGATAAAATTTTTATTTTGCCGCTTCTATTGCCGCTTCTGGTTGCCGCTTCTGGTTGCCGCTTCTCGTTGCCGTTTTGCACGCCTCAATCCCCACGTGGTAAAATATTGTCCGAATACAGCAGATAGGGGAAATTCATGGATTCGCGCATTTTGTTTCTCACCACTGACCACTGTCCACTGACGACTGAATTCCGTCCCCCGTCCTCAGTTTTGCCCCGCTGTTATCTGCTGTTATTGAAGATGTCCGAGTCCAAAACTATAAATGAAATCAAGAGGTTAATGAAATTAAACCCTTAATTTGGCCTGTATTTTCAGCGAACACGGCAAGCACAATCGCACGAAGGGATTGAGCGGTTGAGTGGTTGAGGAATTGAAGGATTTAAGGTCGAGGTGCAGGGAGATGAATTGCGAATGGCGAAATTTTCCTTTTGGTTCTATCGCCTCGCGACTCCTGATTCACAATTCGTAATTGTTTTGAGTCACCCTTCACCATTCACGATTCACGACTTAAGGAGGTACAAATCATGGCCGATCAATCTTTATCTCCATCCCCCGCAAGGCGGGGCCGCCCGTTCCAAAAGGGTCAATCGGGCAACCCCTGCGGCAGACCCAAAGGGAGCCGAAATAAGACCACCATGATCGCACAGGCCCTTCTTGACGGGGAGGCCGAAGCCATCGTCCGAAAGGTGGTCCAGTTGGCGCTTGAAGGCGATCTGACATGCCTTCGAATTTGCCTCGAACGTTTGGTCCCACTCAAAAAGGACGCCCCCATCGACTTCAGCCTCCCCGAAATGGGTGCCGTAGCCGATATCCCAAAGCTGTTTGCCTCTGTTGCGGCAACGCTTGACGAAGGAGGAATTACCCCTTCCGAGGCCAGGACCCTGATCGATATGGCCGACGTTTTTCACAAGCTGCTTGAAGTGGCGCAACTCGAACCCCGCATCAGCGCACTTGAACAAAGCTCGAAATAGCCCGCGGCCCCGCCTGCGTGCGGCCGCGGGGGCCCGGTCCCGGAAATCCCATCACTGCCGACCGGAGCCCGGCTCTTTGAAAACTTAGGGCTTGTCCGTAAATAAGCCTCTTAGGGATCGCGCCGGATTTTGAGACTCATTTGGTCGCGAGGATCGAGCAAAACCGCAGGCGTAGCCGGGCTACGTCGAGGATTTTGCGATTGAGGAGCGGCCGAAGCAGCCCAAAAGCCGGATGCGAGCGCAAAGGTTTTATTTACGGACAAGCCCTTGATACAGGTAATCGCAGCTTCTCTTCCCGCTTCTTGCTCCTCGCTACTCGCTCCCGGTTTTTCTTCCTGCTTCCCGCTCCCTGCTTCCTGCTTCCTGCTCCCTGCTCCCCGCTTCCTGCTCCCTGCTCCCCGCTCCCCGCTCCCCTCGGTCCGAATTTGTCCCGAACCGCAGGGAGGGAGCACTCAGCACTCAGTCCTCAGTCCTCAGTCCTCAGTCCTTCTCCCCGCTACATTCTTGCCATATTTTTCAGTGACACCATGTCCTCATAGGTAAAATCGGGACGGCGGCAGGCGTAAAAGGTGTTGTTATGGTAGAGCGGCTCCGTGGCGATATCGAATGGTGAAACGGCCAGGGCCTTGTCCCACATGGGGGTGCCCGGGATGGGAGAGTATTCGGCTATGTGCGGCCGCACGCCGCTTCGCCGAACAATCCGGATGGACTCGGCGACTTCTTCCGGGGTCTGACCGGGCAGCCCGCAAAGCAGGTAGACCCCGATATCACCTTCGGAAAAGCCGGCCTCAAGAAGGTTCTCCACCGCCTCCAGGTACATTCCGGTATTGACCTTGCCGCCCCATTGCCTGCTCTTGCCGTCCACGGTGGTCTCGAGGCCCAGTCGAATCGTCCTGAACCCCGCCGCATGCAGCAAGTCGCACCAGTCCCTTGAAAGCGCCCGGACATGAAGGGCGTTCGGGGCGTGGAACCGGACCGCGGGGCCCTGCTTTGCGATTGTTTCCAACACGGGTCTGAGCGTATCTTCGGCGTCGAGCAGCAGCGCGTCGTCATAGAAGGCAAAATCGCTTATCCCGAAATCGTAGTGGTCCCTTGCGATTTCGTTCAAGATGCGCTCGGCCGAGAATCGAGCGCGCTTCGGCTGAAGCCTTGCGGAAGCGCAAAAGGGGCACCTGTAAGGGCAGCCGATTCCGGTGAGAATCGGTGCGTAATCGAGTCCCGGTTTGAGCAGCTCGAGGGCTGGAGGCGGCCAGGCCTTGAAATCGCCCCATGCGCCTGCGTTTCGCACCTGGAAGCCCGTCGCCTCGAAGATCGTTTTCGGAAGACCGGATACTTCCCCGCCAATGATGCGGTCGGCCCCAATGTGCCGTTCAGCATGGCCGGGACACAGCCTTGCGTATATGCCACCGAGCCACACCGGCACGCCTGGAAAAATTTCGCGCAGGATTCGGGCCGCTTCTGAAACGCCGGGATACCAGTAGGTCATGATGGATGTAATCCAGATCAGGTCCGGCTTTTCGATTTCCATGAGCTCTCGGCGAAAACTTTCCGGATGAGTTCCGTGCCGGTAGAAATATCGCGGGAAACCGGTGTAGGGGCCCGGTTTTGGGAGGCGCATCCTTGGGTACTTGCCGGTCCCGAATTTGCTGTCTCTGCCGGGCAGGATTTCCGGATGAGAGTTGGTGAAGGGGTCCCACCGGTCCAGGCAGTCGATGAGCGCCGCCCCGCAGCCCCCGTCTCTGAGCAAAGACGCGAGCAAAAGCAGGCCCATCGGCTTTGTCCAAAGGTCATAGGCCGCAAAATCGGTGATCCAGGGATTGATTAACAGGACAAAAGGAGCTTTTGACATTTTAGGCCGTGCGTATGTGAAATAATTTGCATGAGATCGCCGCAATAGAATACAATATTTCGGCGGCTGATTCCATTTCCCCATTTCCCATCTGCCCACCAAATCATCGGAGCATAGAATCCAATGCAGATCATCGATCCCGTTCGGGTTAGGAGAAGCTACACTCAGAAGCTGCGAGGCAGGCCCGCCGATGTCTTTCCGCTGCTGTGCCCGGTTCGTGAAAGAGAATGGATCGAGGGCTGGCACCCTCTGGCCGTTTACTCGACGTCGGGTATTGCCGAAAACGACTGTATTTTTACGACCGGGGAAGACAATCCCGAAGCGATCTGGGTAATAACCGAATTCGACCCCGTTCGCCGCAGGCTTGAAATAGTGAAAGTGTCCCCCGGCATGACCGTGGCCCGGATAACCATCGACCTTGCAGAGGATGAATCCGGAAACACGGATGCCGAAGTCGTCTACATGTACACGGCAATCAGCCGGGATGGGGAAAAATTCGTCAAAGATTATTCCCGGGAGTTTTTCGACACGTTCATGCAGTTTTCCGAATTCGCCCTGAACAGTTTTCTGGATAAACGCAAGCGGGAAGAAAACGGCGGCAAGTGAATGCGCGATCCTATTTTGTCTCCGATGGTTTTCTTTCTTCCAGCCGGTAGTGCACTGTTACGCGGTCGGAGGCGGAGGGTGCCAGCCGGAGGGAAGGCGGCGAAAGGACAATCTGCGTAGTAATGAAACCCGATTTGGAAAGGCTGTCAAGCCGCACCGGAGAAGTATAAACCGTGTTTACCTTTTCGAGGGTCTTGCTTCCACCGACCACTTTCACCGTTTCCGGCGAGACGTCCACAAACGTCAGCGAGGTATTTTCAGGCAGGCGGCCGATCCAGTCCACCTGGACAGGAAGCTCCTTGGTGACCGGTACATCCAGCGTCACCTCTATTGTTTCCGGCTTTATCTTGTTGAGGGAAACCCCGGGAGGCAGAATAATATCGGCCTGTGTAATGGTGAAGGTATTGCGGCCTTCGGCGGCTTTGCTCAAGTCCACCCGCACTCCCACCTGTCCCGGGGCGAGCGACTTTATGAGGGCGCTCGAACCCACGAGTTGGAGCCGCGCTTCATCGACGGAGGTATCCAGAATATCGTAGTTCGCGGGCCTGTTTACGTATTCGATGGGTACGTTCAGGGCTGTGATGGTATCCTGGCTGCGGGTAAAGCCGAACCAGATTCCGGCCATTATCAGAAAAGAAATGCAGCCCGCCGCCGCCAGTTTGAGTCTTTCCCGTTCGCGCTGGCGAGTGGGGCTGATGTCGGGCATCTTCAGATGGTTCTTCAGAGCTTGAGACAGCATCAGGCTGTCCCGCATCGGTGTGAGGCTGCGGTCTTTGGCCACGTTCACGCTGCCCCGTTCCTCGGATACTACGACAACGAGCGCATCGGCGCTTTCCGCAAGCCCTACCGCCGCCCTATGTCTGGTGCCGTAATCGGATGGAAGGTCCTGCCTGTGGGTCAGCGGCAGCAGAACGCCCACCTCGGTGATCTGCCCGCCTTCGATTATCGCCGCTCCGTCATGGACGGGACCATTCGGCCAGAAGACGCTCATCAGCATTTCGTTGGATACCTGGCCGTGCCACGGGATTCCTCCGTGGACAACTTCGCCCAGGTCCTGGTTTCCGGGAAAAACAATCAGGGCCCCGATCCGCTTTTTCGCCATCTGAAAGATGCTGTCCGTTATGACGTCAACCGGCGTCTGCTGCTCTCTGCTTGGAAATCCCCACAGAAATGTTTTTATATTGCGCACCTGGAGGGCCGCGCGGATTTCATTGCGGAACACCACGATTATGATAATGGCCGCGGCCGCCGTTATACCGCGTATCGCCCAACTGGTGAGAATCAGGCCGATGCTGGCCGCAACTTCCTGAGCCAGCCACAACGAGGTGATGCCGACCAGGACGCGAAAGGCGTTGGTGCCCTGAAAAAGAACATACACCCGCCACAGGATATAGCTGTTTATCAATATATCGACTACATCCTGCCATCGTATCGACGAGATGAATGCAAGAAAATGGCTCATGAGTAAGCCCTGGTCTTCAGTCCGTTATGCTGAATCGAAGCACGTCGAAAATGCGCCCGTTTTGGTCTATTATCTCAACCCGCCAGGGTCCCTTATCGGTTTCGCGGAGCTGGATTACGCTATAGGTGGACCACTTTGCCGGATAGAGGCGCAGCCTGGTCTGGGTGCTCAGTTCGTCGCGGCGAAACCACCTGTGGTAGATGACGGTATGCCGCGGCACCGGATCGAAGGATGTATAACAGCAGACCTGGCCCGATGAGACGGAGAATACCAGGCCGGGATTGACCGGCGTCAGGTTCTCGACGCGCTCGCACATCACAGCCTGCCTGAGACGGAGCTTCTGGGCCGCCTCGGCATTTGCCGGCGGCTGGTCCTGAGCGACGGCCGAGGAACCGTACAGGGTGAAACAAAAAAGTGCCAGAGATAATACTGCCAATGACCTCATGGAGAGTTCTCCCGCAAATTGCGCAGGGGCAGCGGCGAGGCACCGGGCGGCGGCGCTGCCGGCCAGGTTGTGCAGCCCTCCTACCCGCCCTGGCCTTCGGCGGCAGGTCACCAACCATGCCGACTATTTGCCGCAGCCTTGGCGCCCGGCCTCTGATTTTTCCTGATGGACGAAGGCTTCAGCGAAGAAAGCGGGGCCGGTATGGAGTTGTCCCTGTACGTATTCACTATAATGTTGTTAAAGGTCCTATGATGCAAACAGCAGATTTGCCTGACCTTTAAAAATATCATGCGTCCAATTTTCGTCAAGGCCAACCTTGCTTGAAGCAAAAGTAAAAAGGCAAAAGTAAAAAGAGAATACAGGCAGACATGGGAGACACACAGTCATGAACAGACGTTATCCTCAACGGCCCTTCGCGGGAGTAGGAGCGATCATATTCCGGGGAACGGAGGTCCTGTTGGTCAAAAGGGGCCGTCCGCCCGCTTTGGGCAAGTGGTCGATTCCCGGAGGACTTGTTGAACTGGGCGAAAGCCTCGAGGCGTCGGTCCGAAGAGAGGTGCTCGAAGAGGTTGGACTCAAGGTCAAAGTGATCGACCTGGTGGCTGCGCTCGACCGCGTCATTTTTGACCGGGACGGGCGAATCGAGTACCACTACATTCTTCTGGATTTTCTTTGCGAGATCCTCGATGGACGCCTCAACGCCGGAACCGACGCCGACGAATGCCGTTTCGTTCCGATAGAAGAACTCTGGCGGCATGAGATGACCCACGGAACCGAAGAGGTTATACAGCGGGCGTTCGAAAAGGCCCGGAACTTGGGTATTCCCGTATATTTAACGGGTGACAATACTTAGACAAGATTAGACAGGATTAGACAGTATTGCGCTACAGCAGCCCAAGCGAGGCTCTTATTCGGATGCCCGTTTCGCCAGATATTGCTGAAGCTCCCGGTTGTCGTCGCTGATTACATCTTCGGCTATTTTCCTCCTGAAGGAAGCGTATCGCCGGGCAAGATCGGGATCGAGCAGAGAAAGGATGCGGACGGCGAAAACCGCCGCGTTGTATGCACCGCCTTTTCCGATGGCCATTGTGGCCACGGGGACGCCGGGGGGCATCTGGACTGTTGAAAGAAGTGCGTCCATGCCGTTTAACGGGGATGAATCGATCGGCACGCCGATAACCGGTATGGCAGTGTGAGCGGCGGCGGCGCCTGCCAGGTGAGCGGCCCAGCCGGCCCCGGCTATCAGGACTTTAATGCCTCGAGCCGCCAGCGCTTTCGCGTATTCGGCGGCTTGATCGGGCGCCCTGTGGGCGGACAGAACTTTCATCTCAAAGGCTATTTCGAATTCTTCCAGCAGCCGGGCAGCCTGCTCCATGACGGAGATGTCCGAGTCGCTCCCCATTATGATCCCAACCAGAGGATTTTCCTTCAATTTCAACTCCTGATTCCCATCCAGGACCGGCGCAGCGAGAAAATATTCTCTCGCAGGAGCTCTTTTCCGGATTTGCCGACAATCACCAGTTCGGGATTTTCGGTCACTTCGCCGACCAATTCATGAGGCAGCCCATTGAAGATTGCCCCAAACTCCCTTGCGCAGTCTTTGGGCACTGTCACAAGGAATCGCCCGCAGGATTCGCTGAAAAGGAGCTGGTCGTCCCGGAGATCATGCATCAAAGAATCTGGATTCCGAGCCCGCCCGCCCGCTCCGCCGCAATGACACGGCGCCTTCGCCAGGTCGATGGTCAACCCGAGGCGGCCGCCGATGGCGGTCATAGCAGCGTGGACTCCCAGCCCGCCCCGGTATATCCCGCGGCACGAGGCGACAACACCTGAAGATATCGCCCTCTCGACAGCCTTATAGAGAGCGAGAAGGGATTTGGATTTTTGGGGTTCCAGCCCGTTTGGATCGGCAAAACCGGGCACTTTCGGCACATTGAGCCCGCAATATCCGAAAAGATCATAGTAGGCCGAGCCTCCAAGTTCGTTCCGGGTGGTCCCGAGCACATATACCAGGTCGCCGGAATATTTCGCCTCCATTGTCTGTGACTTGAGCACATCGGCGACAATCCCCGTCGCCGTAAACTGCATTGTGGGAAGGCCGCTCACTTTGTGCCGCTCGCCAAATGCGCCCGGAAGATTTCCGTCCACGTACATGCTGTCTTTTCCGGAAAGCAGCGGTATACCGTAGCCAAGGCACAGGTCGCGAAGCGCCAGGTTTGCGCGCACAAGCTGCGCAGCCTTGTAGCGGCCGTCCGGATTTAGAACCCGATCGTAGCCAATGTTTGGCCAGCAGAAGTTATCCACGCCTCCGATTTCGTCCAGTCTGCCGCCAACCGCCAGGATGCGCCTTACCGCCTCATCGATCACCGCCGCCACCATGTGGTAGGTATCTATTTCCGAGTATGCGGGCAGAAGGGCCTGCGCGACCGCAAGACCGGCGTTCGCACCAAGGACGGGCCGGATCACCGCGGCATCATTCGGAACGTCCCGGTCCCTGCCCGTCATGAACTTGATCGCGCTGCCGCCCTGCACTTCATGGTCATATTGGCGCTGTATCCACTCGCGGCTGTTCAGATTGGGGGTGGCAAGCAGGGTGTGCAGCAGCGCACCGTAACCTTCGGGTTCGGTCAACGCCGGTTCGACCAGGCCGCGCGCCTCGGGCGCAAGCCATTCGGCATCGAAATCCCACTGGGGGAAATCCTCCGAAAAAAGGCTCAGGTCCAGATATGCGCAAGTCCTGCCCTCATAACTCAGGCGGAGCTTTCCCGTATTTTCATACCTGCCGATAACCGTGCTCTCGACCTCGTGCTTTCGCGAAAGCTCCATGAACCTTTCCACGCTCTCGGGCCCGATCGCCACGCTCATCCGTTCCTGGGATTCCGATACCCATATTTCCCATACATCGAGGCCTTCATACTTGAGAGGCACCCTGTCAAGCTCGACATCAGCGCCTCCGGCCAGCCTCGCCGATTCTCCTATGGAAGAGGAAAGTCCGCCCCCTCCGTTGTCGGTAATGAACGTAATCAATTCTTCGTCGCGCGCTTCGAGAAGAAAATCGTGCATCTTCTTCTGAGTGTAAGGGTCGCCTATCTGTACATGCCCGGCAGGGGTGTTCGCGCCGTAGCTCTCGCTCGAGGCCGTAACCCCGTGAATTCCGTCTTTTCCCACGCGGCCTCCGCACATGACAATGAGGTCGCCTTCCCCCGGCTGCTTAAGTTCGACCGGCTTGCCATTGATTTCGCGCGGCATGATTCCGAGGGACGCTACGAACACCAGGCATTTGCCTAAATAGGAGGGATGAAAAAAAAGATTTCCAAAAGGGGTGGGCACTCCGTGCTTATTCCCGCCGTCCTTCACTCCTTCGACAATCCCGTCGAGCAGCCGCCTGGGATGAAGGTGCGGCTTGAGCGGCCCGCTGTAGTCGCGGGGACCTACGCAATAGCCGTAAAGGCCCGCGACAAGGCGCGATCCCTTTCCGGTACCCATTATATCGCGGTAAATCCCGACGATTCCGGTGAGGGCCCCGCCATAGGCCTCCATGTTCGATGGGCTGTTATGGGTTTCGCCCGTAACCGAGTAGTTGAAGTCGGAATTGAATCGCGCAACCCCGCCGTTGTCCCAGAGAACGGAAACGACCCAGTCCTTCTGCTCCTGGATCAGGAGAGTAGGGGCTTCGATGCAGGTCTTGAAAAGATTGTTCACGGTTAGCTGCTCGCCTGTGAGCAGGTCGCGATAGCGGAACTTTCCGCGGAAGGTGTTGTGGTTGCAGTGATCGCTGCGCGCCTGGGAAATCGCTTCCAGTTCGACGTCCGTCGGGGCGCAAAGACCGACCTTTGCGCGCGCTTCCCGCACCCGGGGCCTTAGGAAGTAATTCCTGATGACGGGGATATCGTTCCGGTTGAGAGCCAGGTTCCTCTCATCGCTGAGCCTTGCAAGCTGGTCGTCGCTTTCGATGGGGATTTCGCAAACCGCCGGCGTGTGGGCAAGAAGCACTTTAGGCAGCGGCAAGGCCGCCTCGCGGAGCGTCGGGATTCTGCCTTCGGCTTCGGGCCGGGCCAGTGAGTTTTGCGCCTCGTTCGATTGGCCGCTGGGATACACGCGCCATTGCTGGATGATTTCATTTGCGAGAAGTTCGCGCGCTATGGTCTCCGCCTGGCTTCGCGAAAGTGGGGCGTCTTTAAGCAGGTAGAGCCGGGAGGTATAAGCGGCGTCGCCCGGACCAGGCGCTTTCCCGAGGTAATCGCTTATGGCCTCTATTGCAACGCTGCCGGCAGTATCGCGGACCCCGGGCCGATATCCCACCCAGATCGCCCAGTCGAAGTCGGAGGCAAGACTGCAAAAGCCGGATACCTGGGTTACAGGATTCGTGAAAACCTCGGCGCGCACCGCTTCGAGTTCCGCATCCGATAGACCCGTATCGAGAGTCAGTATGCTTATTACCCGCGCCTCTCCTATTTCCCAGCCAAAGTAGTCGCCGACCCTCCTGCAAAGACTCGCCCCTTCCGGATCGAAAAGGTGCTTCTTTAAAGTCGTTTCCAACCTTTTTGCCATCTTGTTCACTCACCATTCACTATTGGCCATTCACTATAAGACGAACTCGAGAGCCAAAGCTATCAGAATCAGTCCCCCCGCTGCTTCCACCCATCGCCCGAATTTTATGGAGAGCCGGTTGCCCAGCTTCATGGCCACCCAGGTCATTGCTCCCGCCGTCACTCCAAACCATACGGCGGGGGTGATCATAGCCGACCCCAGTATTCCGAAGCTGAAGCCGACCCCGAGAGCGTCAAGGCTTGCAGCCACCGACAGAATCAATAAACTGAACCCCCGGGTCGGGTCGGCGCATTCGCCGGGATCGGCATTTTTGCCGAGCAGGCTTTCAGCAACCATCTTCGCGCCAATGATAAAGAGGAGCGCGAATGCTATCCACGGGCCCCAAACCCTTACCATTCCGGGGAGCCGCCGGCTGACAAACCACCCCAGGATCGGCATAATAAACTGAAAGAGGCCAAAGTGAAAGGAAAGCCTGAATGTCTGCCTCGGTTGGCAAAATCGCGCGCCTACGCCCATTCCGACCGCAAAAGCATCACATCCAAGAGCTATGGCGACAAGGGCTATTTGGACAAATTTCAAAATCAACCTTTTCAAAAACAGTAGCGAGAAGCGGGGAGCGTCAAAAAACAGGAATAGTGAACAGGAAGCAGGAAGCGCAAAAAAAACAGGAGCGGGGAGCAGGGAGCGGGGAGCAAAAACCTTATTGCTTGCTGCTTCCGGCCACTCGCTCCTTGCTGCTGTTTCCTATGTATAATAACAGGCATAAATACTGCCAAGCGATTCGTACTGGGCAGCAAGATCGGAGAGCAGCCTTTGCACGTGACTTTCGATATTGATGAACTTTATTCCCATTCCTTTAGGCGAAAGCGAGTCTCCCCCACCGTGAACATTAGTCCAGACCACTTCCCCGGTCAGTTCGACCGGGTTCTTGAAACCTGGAAAGCTGAGCGTCATTTTCCCCTTGGCATTCAGTGGGGCGGGGTGCTTGCACATCACCAGCATTCCCCTCTCGTTAAAATGCGTGGAGGTCCCTTTGAACGTTTTTCCGCCCACCATGAAAGTCACCTCACAGGGCAGTTTTCTATCTATGATGACTTCTCTTTTGGTTTCCTGTTCGCTCACCGTTTTTCCTTTACCTGAGGGAAATGCCAAACTTGGCGGTTACCTTCCTGATCAATTCGCCATGGAGGGCATTTACCTCCTCATCGGTAAGGCTCCGGTCGGAAGCGCGGTAAGTTAGCCGGTAGCCGATGCTCTTTTTACCAGCCCCGATTTGATCGCTCCTGAATATATCAAATATCTCGACACTTTCCATCAAGGGCTCATCCAACGAGCGAATAAAGTCGAGGGGTTCTTCCACGGGCAGTTTCTCGTCCGCGATCAGGGCTATATCACGCGGAACGGGCGGGAATTTTGGAAGTCCCTTATAGACGGGGACGGGCCCTTTCAGCGCGAAGAGCCTGTCAAAGTTGAGCCTGAAAGCAAATACGGGCCGTTTCAGATCGTAGGCTTCCAGCACCTCCGAATGGACCCTGCCGAGTTCTCCAACCTGTTCGCCTTTAGCGAAAACGGAGGCCGACGCCCGGGGGTCGAGCCACGGGGCAAGAGACTCGGCCCGGAACCGGACATTGTCGATTCTCAGGAAGCTGCAAATAGCTTCGACTACTCCCTTTGCGTCGGTGTAGTCCACATCGTCATCGCTGTAGAGAGCCTGCGGGACCCGCTTTCCTGCAATGACCCCCGCCAGATGGTGAATCTCTTCGGCCTGAAGGTCGTCTTTTCCGGGCAGGAAAATCTTGCTCAGTTCAAAAATCCTGAAGTTTTCGCTCCGATGGTCGAAGTTGTAGCGCGCATTATTGAGCAACCCGGGCAACAGGGTCGTTCGCATTACCGCTTGCTCGTCGCTAAGAGGGTTCTTCAGCCGGATCGGGGCCAGCAACGGATCGGCTTCCGAATATCGAAGCCATCGGATAGATTCGTGAGAAATAAACGAGTAATTAAGGACCTCGAAGAACCCCGCGCCGACCAACAGATTCTTTAGCTCCCCGCGCGCCCTCTGGTGGGGATCGAAAGCGGCGGCTTCG
The DNA here is from genome assembly GCA_963805125.1 of uncultured delta proteobacterium. Lineage (GTDB taxonomy): Bacteria > Desulfobacterota > Syntrophobacteria > Syntrophobacterales > Syntrophobacteraceae > SbD1. The sequence continues at coordinate 124,995 of CAWDTD010000016.1, forward strand.
ACTGCCGCGGCCGGGCTGGTAACCGGAATCCCGTCATAGCCCGAAAGCCTCGCCAATTCTTCACCCAGGTCGACCTCTCTTGTAATGTCCCCCCTGAAACTCGGCACAATCACACGCAGACGATTCGAGTCCAGAGCCTCGACGCGCATTTCAATTCGCTCCAGTATCTCTTTCATCTCGTCGCAGGAGAGCCGTGTCCCGAGGAACCGGTTGGCCCTGTCCATCCGGAGCACTATTTCCGAAGCTTTTATCGGATTGGGGTATACGTCGATCCTTCCCGCCGCAATCTCGCCTCCCCCGACCTCGAGCATAAGCCCCGCCGCCCGGTCCAGGGCCCTCAGCGCGCCGTCCACATCTATACCGCGCTCGAACCGGTAGCTCGATTCGGTTTTGAGCCCGAGCCTCCTGCCGGTCCGCCGAATCGAGAGCGGGTTAAAGTAGGCGGATTCAATCAGAACATCCCTGGTATCCGGGGCGATCTCCGAATTGAGGCCGCCCATGATGCCGCCTATCGCAACCGGTCCGACTCCATCGCAGATCAGCACGGCCCCTTCGGCAAGCTCGCGCTCGACGCCGTCGAGCGTGGTGAACCGTTCGCCGGACCCCGCTTTTCGGACCACTATGCGGCGCTCGCGCAACCGGTGGAAGTCGAAAGCGTGAAGCGGCTGGCCAAGCTCCATCATAACGTAGTTGGTAACATCGACAATGTTGTTGATCGACCGGACGCCAAGCGCCTCCACCCTTTCTTTAAGCCATTGGGGCGATGGCCCTGTCTTTACGCTCCGTATGACCCTGGCCGTATAACGAGGGCAGCCTTCGGGATCGTCTATTGTGACCGATGTAAGCGTATCAATAGGAGGACCGGTTTCATCGAAAGCAATGGCAGGGTACTTGACCGATTTCTTACACAACGCGGCCACTTCCCTGGCAATGCCCACCAGGGAGAGGCAATCCCCCCGGTTGGGAGTGATCCCGATCTCCATCAGCACGTCCCTGATCCCGAGGGCCTCGTCAAGAGGGACCCCGACCGGCGTGTCGCCGGGAAGAAGCCAGATGCCACTGTGGTTTTCGCTCAACCCAAGTTCTTTTTCCGAACAGAGCATTCCCTTCGACAATTCGCCGCGCACTTTAACTTCCCGGACTGACCCGTTCGGCAGCTCCGCCCCGGGCAGGGCCAGTGGAGCAATAGCTCCGGCGCGCGCGTTCGGAGCCCCGCAAACGATCCTGAGCAAACCGCCCGGAGGTCCCGAGACTACACATATCTTCAGCCGGTCGGCATTTGGATGCTGTTCCACCGCTTCGATCCGGGCGGTCACCACGTTATTGAGTTGGGGGTAGCGCAACGAAAGCGATTCCACCTCCAGACCCGTCATGGTCAGGCCATCTGCGATCCGCTCGGGAGAAAGTGGACAGTCAACATAGTCGGAAAGCCAGTTAAGACTTATCAGCATAGCTCAGAACCCATTTCGACAGTGCCGGATGGACACGAATAGAGAGGGACTAATTCAGAGCAGAACCCTTCGGTGTTTGGGAGTCCATCCGTGTCTGAGAACGTTCACTCTAAAACTGTTCAAGAAAACGCAGGTCGTTTTCAAAGAACAGGCGAAGGTCGTCTATTCCGAATTTCAGCATTGCTATCCGTTCGATTCCCATGCCGAAAGCAAAACCGGTTACCTCCTCCGGATCATAGCCGACGTATTTATAGACTTCCGGGTCAACCATTCCCGATCCCAGAATCTCGAGCCATCCGGTGCCCTTGCAAACGCGGCAGCCGCTTCCCCGGCACATGACGCACTCGATGTCCACTTCGGCACTCGGCTCGGTAAAAGGGAAAAAACTCGGCCGGAAACGAAGTCCGACTTCAGGACCGAACATCTGGTGGACGAACGTAGTGAGAATGCCTTTCAAATCGCCCAAAGAGATGTCCTTTCCCACCATCAGGCCCTCCACCTGGTGAAACATGGGCGTATGGGTGACGTCCGAATCGCGGCGGTATGTCCTGCCGGGGGCTATGACGCGAACCGGCGGCTTCCGCTTTTCCATTGTCCTGACCTGTATGGGCGAGGTATGAGTTCGGAGCACCACGTCTTCGGAGATGTAGAAAGTGTCCTGCATGTCCCTGGCCGGATGGTCTTTCGGGATGTTCAGCGCCTCGAAATTGTAATAGTCCAACTCGATCTCGGGCCCCTCGACCGTTTCGAATCCAAGCCAATTGAAAATACGGCAAACTTCCACCGCCGTCTGGGTGATCGGATGAAGGCGGCCCGCCGGCGGGAGCCTTCCGGGAACGGATACGTCGATCGATTCACGGCTGGCAGCCTCCAGGCGGCGACTGCTCTCCGACGCCTCCGAGAAGATCTCCTCGAGCCGCGATTTGGCCTCATTCAACAGTCTGCCGACTTCCCGGCGCTCTTCCTCGGGGACATTTCCCAACTTTTTGAAAAGCTGGGCAAGTTCTCCCTTTCTGCCCAAAAAACGAATCCGGGCCTGGTCGAGGGCCCTCGGGTCCTTTTCCAGCCCGGAAAGGGCGCGGGAGGCCGTCTTGACAAGTTTCTCAACAGCCTCTTTCATTTTCTATGCAGCTTCTTTCGCGATCCTGGCCAGTTCAGCGAAAGCCTCCGGGTTCGTGGCCGCAAGATTTGCCAGGGCTTTCCTATCCAGCGTTATATTGGCCTTCCTCAAGCCGTTCATGAATTTCGAGTAGCTCAGGCCGTGCTCGCGAGCCCCTGCATTGATGCGTATAATCCACAGGCTTCTGAAGTCGCGTTTTCTGAGCTTTCTGTCACGGTATGCGAACTTGAGGGCGCGCTCTACCGTTTCCTTGGCGGTGCGAAACAAAGTACCGCGCCCACCTCGATATCCCTTTGCCGCCGAGAGAATCTTTTTGCGCCTCTCGCGCGAGTTGACCGCCTTTTTGACTCTGGGCATCGAAATCTCCTATTGGAAAAGTTCATCGCGCGCAAGGCGCCGGGAGCGCAGCGCGGTCTCGACCCTACCGGTAAAATCCCCCCGGGGAAGGCAAAAGTAAGAAGTAAGGAGGCAAAAAGAGGATAGCGCAATTTTTGCTTTTTGCCTTTCTCGAGGGCCGGTTCATAGATAAGGCATCATCCGCTTGAGCGCGCTGATGTTTATGGCGTTAACCACGGTGTCGTGGCGCAGCGCGCGTTTTCTTTTCGGGCTTTTCTTAGTAAGGATATGGCTCTTGAAAGCCTTGGCCCTGACGATCTTGCCCGTCCCGGTTTTTTTGAATCGTTTAGCGGCGGCGCGATTGGTCCTGATCTTAGGCATTACGGATATCCTCCGTTGTAGAGAATTTATGCTGTGCTTTGACCGCAGGGCGGGCGAAAACAGGAGCTATAGGACACATGAGACAAACTCGCGCGGCGAGGGCCGGGAAAATACGCCAAGTCCCCCTGGAAAATCCCCCCTGCCCCCATTTGGCAAAGGGGGTGGTAAAAATCCACGGGGCGAAGAGTCGGCACATCGCCGCAATCACCCTTGCACAAAAACTATAGTTTATTTAGCACTTGATCGAGAGTCAACAAATTAAGGTGGATTTTGTGAATTTTTCAAGACTTCGGGGCCAGAATCATTATCAGGTTACGGCCTTCCATCCTGGGCTGCTGCTCGATTACGATTTCTTCCTTCATTTCTTCCTTTATCCGTTCCAGAACCTTCATACCCTGATCGGAGTAGGAAATCTCCCTTCCACGAAAAAGAATCGTTACCTTCGCCTTGTCCTTCTGGGCGATAAAGCGCTTGATGTGGCGCATTTTCACCTGAAGATCGTGCTCGTCGGTCTTCGGGCGAATCTTTACCTCCTTTACCTGGATTACCGTCTGTTTCTTTTTGGCTTCCTGGGACCGTTTGTTCTGCTGGTATTTGAACTTTCCGTAATCCATTATTTTGCAAACAGGGGGATCGGCGTTCGGGGCTACTTCGACAAGATCCAGATGTTCCAGCGCAGCCAGTTCCAAGGCTTTTCTGATGGCGACAATCCCAAGCTGCTGGCCCTCACGCCCGATCACCCTGACCTCGGGCGCACGAATCTTTTCATTCACGTTGGTCTGTTTCTCCAGTGTCGTTTCTCCTTCTGATCAGGGTTTATTTTTTTGCTTTCAAACGATGCCCAAACCCACACGCCCCTTGCTCGACTCGATGCACTCCCTTTCCACAAGATCGGCAAACAGGGGCGGGGTCATTAGATCCAGTTGCGTGCCGTCCCGCTTCCTGGGTGCGATAGCCCCCTTCCGGACCTCTTTATCCCCGATAACCAGCATGTAGGGGACTTTCTGCAACTGCGCTTCACGAATCTTATAGCCTAGTTTCTCGCTTCTCATATCGACCTCTGCGCGAACGCCCCGGCTCCGGAGTTCCCGGCAAACCGCCCCCGCGAAATCGAGCTGCGCGTCGGTAACAGTGACGATCATCGCCTGCACGGGGGCCAGCCAGACCGGGAAAGCCCCCGCATAATGTTCTATGAGAACTCCCAGGAAACGCTCCATGGCCCCAAGGATCACTCGGTGCACCATGACAGGCCTGTGCCGGGCCCCATCAGCCCCGATGTAAGTCAGCTCGAATCTTTCGGGCAACGTGAAATCGCATTGGATTGTTGCACACTGCCAGCGCCGGTCAAGGGCGTCTTTGAGCTTCACGTCGATTTTCGGTCCATAGAAAGCACCCTCCCCTTCGCACAGACGATACTGGAATCCCTTCTCATCAAGCGCCTTGATCAGAGCGGCAGTCGCTCGCTCCCAGTCTTCATCGGTGCCAATGGACTTCTCAGGCCGGGTGCTGATTTCCATCTCAAAGTCGAAGCCGAAAATCCCCATCACCTCGATAACAAAATCAATAATACCTTTGATTTCGTCGTTCAACTGGCCGGGCGTACACAGGATATGAGCATCGTCCTGGGTAAACTGCCGGACCCGAAGCAGGCCGTGCAGCACGCCGGATTTTTCGTGCCTGTGCACCGTTCCCAGCTCGAAGTAGCGGAGCGGCAGGTCACGGTAGCTGCGGATTTTGGACTTGTAGATCAGCATGTGCGACAGGCAGTTCATCGGCTTTACGCCATAGGACTGTTCCTCTATCTGCGTGAAATACATGTTTTCGCGGTAGTGTTCGAAATGACCGGACTTCTTCCACAGGTCGGTCTTGAGCAGAGTCGGGCCGACCACTATCTGATAGCCTCGGAGCAGGTGCTCGCGTTTTTCAAAGTTTTCGAGGATATGGCGAATGAGCGCTCCCTTCGGGTGGTAAATAACCATCCCAGCGCCGACTTCGTCAGAGAAACTGAATAGATCGAGTTCTTTTCCGAGCCGCCGGTGATCGCGCCTTTGAGCCTCTTCCAGGAAGGTGAGATATTTTTCGAGCGACTTGGCATCAAAGAAGGCGGTCCCGTAAATGCGCTGGAGCATCGGGTTGCGTTCATCCCCGCGCCAGTAGGCCCCCGCCACGCCCGTGAGCTTGAACGCCTTGAGAACGCCGGAACGGGGTATGTGAGGACCTCGGCAAAGGTCGATGAAGTCCCCCTGCTGATAAAAGGAAACCACAGGATCGGTGAACTCCTCGAGAAGCTCGACCTTGTATTTTTCGCCCAATCCGGAAAAGAAGCCGATCGCCTCTTCGCGCGGCACATCGCGCCGGGAGAAGGGAAGGTTTTGCGAAGTGATCTCCCTCATCCTGGCTTCGATCTTTTCCAGGTCCTCCTGCGTGAAAGGTCTCGCCACATCGAAATCGTAGTAGAAACCGTTTTCGATGGCGGGGCCGATGGCAATGCGCGCTTCCGGAAAAATCGACTTTACGGCCTGAGCCATTATGTGAGCAGCGCTGTGTCTAAGGACTTCAATCGCCGCCGGTGAATCGGCCCCGATCCCTTCCACCGAAGCGTCCTCTTCGACCTTCCGAACCAGGTCCACCAGTTGCCCATTGAGCTTTGCGGCAATCCAACCATCGCCGGAGAGTTCATTTTTGCCCAGAATTTCCGAAACGGCAGTCCCTTTGGGCACTGTTTGCTTAAGCCCACCAGGCAGAAGGGTAATCTCAATTTCTTTTGCCATATTTTATCCCAGTCGAATGAACCCGGCATTCCAGTCGAGGGCCCGCAACGAAAAAAGGCACCCCCAGCATTTTGGAAAGATGCCTTGAATGGAAATGATATCGATCAAAGCCGAAATTTATCTTCCTGACGTGGTCCGGGTCCAATTAGACAGCCAGCCGAGTTAAAAGAGGTCTCAGTAAACCCGACAACAATTTCTCCATTACTAGCTGGTAGGCACGGGCGGTTTCGAACCGCCGGCTTCTACCGCGTCAAGGTAGCGCTCTCCCGCTGAGCTACGTGCCTACTAAGCTGTTGATCTATAACGACCCGGCCTGATTATGTCAAGGAGAATGTCATTTCGAAGCTCGGAGCTCGGAGCTCGGAAGTTGGAAGACAGGGGACCGAAGTCGGAGGCGGGAAGAGGGAGAATGTTATTGGGTTGTATTGCCGCTCCGATGCTGCTTGAGCAGGGAGATGCCGTACAAAAGGTACTGTCCTCCACTCAATATTGAAAAAGCGGCCGTTGTGACGAACAAGGCCGAGTATATCCACGCTGAAAGTTCCAGGACCGATTTCCCAAGCAGTGCGAAAACCGTCCCCAGTTCAAAAAGGGTGGTCAGCTTCCTCGAGGCCAGGGGCTTTATTTCGAATCTCACCTCACAGAACAACAGGACGAAGAATCCGCACAGAATAAAAAGGTCGCGGCCTACAGTGATCACCACCAGCCAAAAACGTATTTCACCGATCTTCCACAGCAGAAGAAACGAGGTTACGAGGAGCAACTTGTCGGCAAACGGATCTATATAGGAACCCAGGCGGCTTTTCTGGTTGAGGACCCTTGCGAACAGTCCGTCGAGGGCATCCGTCAAACCGGCGACAAAGAAGACAAAAAAGGCCGCCGTCATCCATTTTCTCAGCAGAAGCCAGGCAAGCAGAGGCGTCAGGAAAACGCGTGCGAGCGTGAGCAGGTTTGGTATTGTCATTTCGGTTCGGCCCGGACTTCTCCAGGAGGAGCAAATGACACTTTCATGGTCTGGGCCTCTGTCGAATAAGAATCTATCCGGACCGTCGCGCCGCTCGGAAGCCGAGTTCCGCTCATTTTCAATATATACTCCCCACTGACTCCATCGAGTTTCACGGCGCTTTCCGTGGCCCCTATCTCAAGGCCGGCCGTGTGCATCCCTTTGAATTGTTCGCGCAGGATGCGTTCCAATTCCATCCAGTAGGAATACTGGGCGGACGGCACATAGATCAAGAGCGGGCCGACGCCTCCCACCTGCGCCGGGGGCGCTTCCGAGCCGGGAGTTGAAGCGCCTGCCCCACCCCCGCCCGTCCGTCCGCCCTGCTGTCCCCCCAACCCCCCGGCCTGAGGGCCGCCAAGCAGGCTGCTCAGTTGTGGAGCAATTCGCCTGGCAAGCTCACGGGCCCCTTCCTGGTTGGACAGATCCTCCATGCTCTGAGCCTTATGCAGCTCGAATTCCGATTTGCCCTGACCGATCCTGATCACGCGCAGACTGGCGTCGAGCAACACCTGCCTGCTGTTGCGGTCTTCGCTGTAGGAAACCCTGCCGACCACCACATCCTGGATACCAAGCCCCTCCGCCAGAGATATCGCCTGAGAGGGGGGGATATTGCCGGACAGGTCCATTTTCATAGAACCGGGCTGGGGCAGAAGAATGGAAAAGTCAAAATCGTCCATTTCCCTGCCGACACTTCGCGCAAAAAGAGAACGATCGTCGCCCCCATCTGTGGGCAGCACCCATTCCTGCTCCCATTTCTCCGCAACGGCCCACAGGATTTCCCTCTTTGTGGCGAAGATTCCGCGGGAAGACGCTCCGCCGGCGCCCTGCTCCATTACCGGGGGCTGAGACGCCGGAGGCCGGGACGCCGAACCCTGAGATTCACCCGGCTCAGATTCATCCGGCTCAGATTCATCCGGCTTTCCAGCAGATTCGACATCTTGTTGCTGCTGCGTATTTTCATTCGCAGTTGCTGCGGCGGGGGCGCCAATCTGGGGCGAAGGCTCAGGCGGCGCCTGGGGCTTCTGTTGGGAGGCCAGAATTCCCGATTTCACCAGGTCCTCTTTTAGAACGTCCATGGATACAGTAACCTGCCCGACCACGCGGAACACTGCGCCGGTCTGCTCTTCAGAAAAAACCTGGTAAGAGTCGATGTATTTTGCGGGTTTGGCCAGGACCTTCTTCTGGAGGTCGGCAAACTGTGTCCCCATCTGTTCCGGACTTAGAAACGAGCCTATTGCCTGGGTAAGTCCCTGGACCATAAAGTCCTGGACCGCCTGTTGCTGGCTCTTTGCCTGGTCCTGCGGGTCATAGACGGCCTGTCCGCTGCTGAAATAAGTGGCCGACTGGGACTGGGCCGCCGAAGCGGGGTGAACCCCCCGGATGGCCAAAATTGAAGTCAGAGAGAAAAGAATGCAAACTGGAACAATTAAGATATATTTTCGCATCAGACCAACCTTTCAACTCAGGCTTTTCTCTAAAGAATTATTTGCTATCATACAAGCGGCTCAAGGAAAAGGAGAAAAACTTTGCAAAATCCGCCGGAAGAATGCTCAGTGCGCAACTACCTGATCGACCCTTACCAGATTCACTACCTCAGATTCATAATCGAAGCATATCCCGGCATGGCCGTAGTATCCACCGTTGACCCGACGCTGGGACTGGTATCGATAGCGGTTGCCCCCGGATGCGAATCGGATATCCTCCGAATACTCCAAGCCGAACGGGAAACCCTGAAGCTCAGCGAGGCGGATTCGAATTCCTGAGGGATGAAGCCTCAATTCCCTTGCTATGGAGCTACATATTGACTAAAAGTTTTTATGTTGGCCCGATGCTTCGCCGTCTGCTATAGGTGGCAGCTTTTTTCGGGGAAACATTTACCGCAAACCACGCAGAAATGAGTCGAATGTGCAGAAGGAAACCAGGAAAGACACGGTGCAGGCCATAGAAGTGGCGTTTTTCCAAAGAGGCCAGGAGATACTGTCTCAGGGAGATGAAAACCCCTTCTTCTTTGTAATCTTGAGCGGCCAGGTGGTGCTGAGCATGAATGGAAGGAAGATCAGGACGCTTGGCGAGCAGGATATCTTCGGTCTGGAGAACCTCTTATTGAGGACGCCGTCTCATTACACGGTGCAAGCGGCACAAAAATGCAGGGTAGCCAGGTACGGGCATGAAACCCTTGACCACCTTATCTATGAAAGTCCCCGGATGATCTGGAATATGCTCGTTTCCATCTTGCAGCAGCTCACTCAGACATCGTTGAATCAGCTCCATCCCACCCAATTTTTGCTGGCCGACAAGGAGCACATTCGTTTTTACAAAGACGGCGAGGAAATCCTGGAGGAGAAGCACGGCGGGACTGAGATCTGCCGCCTTATATCGACCCAGGGTGGACTGCAGGTAACCATGGGCGGTCGGCAAGTCGAACGTATCAACGAACCCGGTGTGTTTTTCGGCCTTCCCATTTCCCGCTCTCACGCCTGCGTAAGCAGTATTGGCGAAAGCGTCGTCGAGAAATACGGTACCGACGACCTGGATATCATAGTTAGAGACTACCCGGAATCGGCTTGCCTGATCATGCGCACGATGATCGAACGCCTCTCGGATAGCGATGTCTGAACCACTTCTACATTCCGGCAGCCCGCGCGGTTTATACATCCGCACGTTCGGCTGCCAAATGAACGAGTATGATTCACTGCGAGTCCAGCGGCTGCTGGCGGCCCTGGGTTACGTGCCCGTCAACGATATCGGTCAGGCCGACGTTATCTTTCTCAACACCTGCTCGGTGCGCGGGAAGGCCGAACAGAAGGTGCACTCTTTCCTTGGAAGCCTGCGTCGCCTCAAAGATGCAAAACCGCAGCTCAAGATTATAGCCGGGGGTTGCGTGGCCCAGCAACTCGGCGAAAAGCTGCTCGACAGGTTCGATCACCTCGATATGGTTATAGGCACAAGGGCGGTGAGCTCTGTGGGGCAAATGCTGCAACGGGTGCAAGAAAGCGGTGCCAGGCTTGCCTGCCTGCTCGAGGAAGAAAGCGGCGGCCCTGAGCTCGACGGCCGGAAAATCCTGCCGCAGGGAGGCGTAACGGCGCCGGTTACCATAATGCAGGGCTGCAACAATTATTGTGCGTACTGCATAGTCCCCTACGTACGCGGTCCGGAACGGAGCAGGCGGGCCGGAGAAATCCTGGAAGAAATCAGGCTCCTGGTCGACTCCGGCGTCCGCGAGGTCCTCCTGCTCGGTCAGAACGTCAATTCATACGGGAGGGGGCTCGACGAAAACATCACCTTTGTCGATCTTCTGCGACGCATCGGGACGCAGACCGGCATCGCGCGCATCCGGTTCACTACTTCCCACCCCAAGGACCTCACAGATGAACTGATGCTCTGTTTCGCGGAAATGGATTCGCTCTGCAAGCACCTTCATCTTCCCGTGCAGACCGGCTCGGACCGCGTCCTGGCCCTTATGAACAGGGGCTACACTGCCGCCGGCTACATGGAAAAGATCCGGCGGCTTCGCCGGATTTGTCCTGAAATCGGGCTCACCTCCGATGTTATCGTCGGATTTCCCGGCGAAATGGAACAGGACTTCAAGAAGACAATGGAACTGCTTGAAGAGGTCCGGTTCGACAATCTTTTTTCTTTTCGCTACTCGGACCGTCCAAACACCCGGGCCGCCGCATTTCCCGACAAGGTGCGCAAGGAGGCGGCAGCGCGCCGGTTATTAGAACTTCAGAGCTACCAGGCCGACATTACACTCGGCAAAAACCTTGCCGAGGTCGGCTCGATTCGCAATGTGCTGGTTGAAGGGCCAAGCAGAGCGTCCAACGGACAGATGACCGGACGTACCACCCAAAACAGGATAGTCAATTTCGAAGGGCCCTTATCATCGACTGGGCAAATTCTTGGCGTGAAAATCGCCTTTGCATATTCTCATTCCCTGAAAGGAGATCTTGTCGCATAATAGTGACGCAAAGAAGGCAAATGTAAAGCTTGCTTCGCCTTGCTTCGTGCATTATTTAGGGTTATAGTGGGACCGCAGGCCCGGCCTGAAGGAAATCTGTCAACTATCAACTCTACCGAACCGAGCCCGGGCAACGCCGGGGACGTGGTTGGAGGATAACATGTTCAAGCAGATGAAAGTAACCGGGCTGGTAATGGATCCCCACTCGAACACGCCGATCCTGGTGCTCAAAGACGTTGTCGACGAAACAACGCTCCCGATCTGGATAGGCCTGCTTGAAGCTACGGCAATCGCCACCGAACTTGAAAACATCCAGTTCCCGCGGCCCATGACTCATGACCTGATCCGGACTCTTTTCGAGCACCTCAAGGTTAAAGTAGAGCGCATAGAGGTCTGCGATCTGAAGAACAATACCTACTACGCGCTGATCCATATCCGAAACGGCGAACAGACCAGCTCTATCGACTCGCGCCCAAGCGACGCCATTGCAATCGCACTCCGGACAAATGCGCCCATTTTTGTCAAGGATGAAGTGATTACCAAGTACCTCAAGTCCGATGAGAACAAGCCTTCCTTTGGCGAAAAGAACAAGGAGCGCTGGGCCGAAATGCTCGATAAGCTCGATCCCTCCGATTTCAGCAAGTACAAAATGTAACCAGTGAACGGCCACATGAAGCTGGACACAGCGCGTTTGACAGGTTTGATCGAAGCTGCGAGGGGGCAGCGTCCGGTGGACCTTTGCATAAAGGGATGCCGCCTGGTAAATGTTTTTTCCGGGGGAATCCAGACCGCGGACCTGGCGGTTCATGACGGCTTCATTGCCGGATGGGGCGACTACGAAGGCCAGGAAACCATCCGGGCAGATGGAATGTATGTAAGCCCGGGTTTCATAGACGGACACATTCACATCGAAAGCTCTCTTCTAAGTCCGGCAAATTTTTGCGCCGCAGTGCTGCCGTGGGGTACGAGCGCTGTGGTGGCGGACCCGCACGAAATCGCAAATGTGCTCGGCCTGGAGGGGATCAGGTATTTCCTCGAGTGCGCGCGAAATCTGCCCCTGGATGTCTTTCTCAATCTGCCGAGCTGTGTTCCTGCTTCTCCTCTCGAGACCGCCGGCGCCAGCCTGAGGGCTGTGGATCTCCAGTCTCTGCTCCCTGACCAAAACCTGCTCGGGCTGGCGGAAATGATGAACTTTCCGGGCGTGATCGGGGCCGATCCCCTGGTTACCGACAAGCTCCTGCTTTTTCAGGACCTGGTAATGGATGGTCACTGTCCAAGGCTCTCAGGCCGGGACCTCAACGCCTACATGTCTGCTGGAATCACCTCCGACCATGAGTGTACGGCCTTTGAGGAAGCCGCTGAAAAGCTCGCTCGCGGGATGACGGTCATGATTCGCGAGGGGAGTCAGTCCAAGGATCTGGGGAAGCTCATCGGAATCGTAAACGACTACACCTGGCCCCGTTGCATGTTCGTATCCGACGACCTGGACCCGGATGACATCATCGACAAGGGCCACATGAATGCGATAGTCAATGCTGCAATGGCCCTGGGAATGGACCCCGTGCGTGCCATCACCCTGACTTCCTGGACTCCTGCCAACTATTTTCGCCTAAGAAAGCGCGGGGCGCTTGCGCCCGGATTTTTTGCCGATTTCAGCATCAGCCCGACCCTAAATCCCTGGAACCCCGTTCGGGTCTTCAAGAGTGGAATCGAAACCGCGCGGGAAGGCGAACTGCTAACCGACCCCATCTGCTGGCCAATGCCGCCCCTGCCGGGCAGCCCGATGCGTATCGGCAGGATAAGCCCGCAACAAATGCTTGTGCCGGCCAAAGCCGGTAAATTGCGTGTAATCGGGGTACTGGACAAAACGCTTTTTACGCGCAAACTTCTCATGGACCCGAAAATCGAAAACGGCTACGTTGTTTGCGATCCGGAGCGCGATTTGCTCAAAGCGGTGGTCTACAATCGATACGTCCCCGGCAGGGAGCCCGCTGTCGGATTTGTCCACGGCCTGGGATTGAAAAAAGGGGCTATCGGCACTTCAGTTGCGCACGATTCGCATAACGTAATTGCTGCGGGCGTGTCGGATGCTGATATTGCCACCGTGGTTTCCGCATTGAGGCAAACCGGCGGAGGCATGGCCGCCGCCTCGGAAGGCCTGGTCGAGATTCTGCCGCTTCCAATTGCCGGCCTTATGTCCGCGTTGCCTGCTTCGGATGTATCGGAGAGGCTGAGGATGCTCAAAGCGCGTCTAAGAGATTGGGGAGCAAAGCTCGACAATCCATTTATGGCACTCTCTTTTTTGTCGCTTCCGGTCATACCCGAGTTAAAACTGACCGACCTGGGGATTGTCGAGGTATCGAGCTTCTCTCACGTTCCTCTGTTCGAGGAAGCCTGATCGAGGGAAGGCGAAGGGGGAAGGGCAAGAAGCTTCAGTCATTGAAATTTCCCGCGAAATGGTTAAATTCGCTTACTCGCACTTTTTGCGAAAGCAACCCAAACGTAGTCTATGACAGAACAAGTGTAAAACATCCAGATTATCAGGAGTACACTGATGAGCACCATTTCCTGCCATTCCGTCAGTGATGTGGTCGATTTCGCCATTGAAAAGGAAGAAAAGGCCATGGAGTTTTACCGGAAATGCGCCGAACGGGCAAAGAATCCGGGAATAAGAGAGTTCTTCAAGGAAATGGTCGCTGAAGAGCAGAGCCACCGGGATATGCTCAGGAACCTCGACTCGCTCAACCTCGATAATATAAAGCTCCAGGAGGTGGAAAACCTGAAGATCAGCGACTACCTGGTCGACGTAGCTTTTTCCGACAATATCACCTATCAGGAGGCCCTCCTTCTTGCCATGAAGAAAGAAGAAAAAGCCCTGGCCTTCTATTCCGGCTGGAAAAACAAATGTATGAGTGAAAAAGCTTCCAAACTCTTCCAAGTGCTTGAAAACGAAGAAGAAAAGCACAAACGCAAGCTCGAAAAACTCTATGACGAGGAGATCCTGGGCTGGGACTAAAATTGCGGCCCTAACCGCAAATTCATTCATATCAGGGAGGCGCAGCCTCCCGTTTTTTTCGGCTGCCGTGGTCGTATGAATCAGATTTTTTCGGGCCAATTTATAAAGCTTGTCCGCAAAAAATCCGATCCAATAAGTTGTAAGAGATTCAAGGGGAGTTTCAGGCACAGGGTCTCTGGCGCCCTTTTGCGAGCCGGATGATTGCAGGGAAGGCAGATAGAATTTATAATTAAATGTGACCTCTATACGAAGTCCACTGATTGATCTTGTGTGCGAGAGGCATTTCAATGCAAAGCGAACCTCCGAATTTCCCTGATCAGGAAACTCTCGAAAAAGAGCTTAGCGACTATCTTTCGAAAAAATACGGGTATCGAATCAAGGTTATTTCACCGATGATGGCCACCGAGCATACTCATGAACCCGTAGAGGGCGAAAAAGAACAGGGCGGGATCGAAAACATACGGTTCGACATGAAACCGGACGAACTTGAAGCCTACCTTAACCAGTACGTCATCCGGCAGGACGAGCCCAAGGCGATTCTGGCCACAAAGATTTGCACCCACTATAATCGGATAAGATACCTGAAGAGCCTCGCAAGGTTCGGAAACGAACCGATGGTGGGCAGGATAAAGAACAATATCCTGCTGATCGGTCCGACCGGTGTGGGCAAGACTTACCTGGTCAAGCTGATCGCCCGGAAGCTCGGAGTACCCTTTGTAAAGGGTGACGCCACGAAGTTCAGTGAAACAGGCTATGTTGGCGGGGATGTCGAAGACCTGGTCCGGGAGCTGGTCATTCAGGCCAATGAGGACATCGAACTCGCCGAGCATGGAATCATCTACATCGATGAAATCGACAAGATCGCATCCTCACAGCACCTCATTGGCCCGGACGTTTCCCGGACAGGGGTGCAGAGGGCGCTTCTCAAGCCTATGGAGGAGACCGAAGTGGACCTCAAGGTGCCACACGATCCGGTCTCCCAGATGCAGGCGATCGAGCAGTACCGAAAAACGGGAAAACGCGAGAAGCGCACTGTCAACACGAGAAATATACTCTTCATCATGAGCGGTGCTTTCAACGGTCTTGCCGAGATGGTCAAAAAGCGGCTTCAGAGCCAGGAGATCGGCTTCGGAGCTCAGATCCACAGCCGTGAAAACGATATTCGGTTTCTAAAGCGCGTCAAGGCCGAGGACCTGATTCAATTCGGGTTCGAAAGCGAATTCGTGGGCCGGCTCCCCGTGGTCGGAGTCCTCGAACCGCTCGAAGTGGAGGATTTGCTCGAGATCTTGAAAAATCCCAACAACCCCATCATCAACGCCAAGAAGGAAGACTTCCGGAGCTACGGAATTGATATCCGCTTCGAAGATGAAGCACTGGGCATTCTTGCCGAAAGGGCCTACCTGGAGAAAACCGGCGCGCGCGGTCTGGTCAGCGTGCTTGAAAGGGTCGTCTTGCCCTTCGAAAAAAAGCTCCCCTCATCGGTGATCCGGCATCTTGCCATTACCGCCGATATCGTCAAGAATTGCGAAGAGGAGCTGGAGCGCCTGCTCAAAGACCCCGAGACGTCAGGGAACTCTGCAACCTATCGAAAGCTCATTGATGAAGAAAAAGCCGCCGTCCGGGACAAGGTATTCAGGATAAGAAAAGATTTCAGCGATAATTATCCGCTCGTTTTCACTTCTGAGAGGACCGATCTGGTGATAGACCATCACCTCAAAACCGGAATCCAGGCGGAAGCCGTCTTTAAGGAAGTCCTGTCTCTATACAACCAGGTCAGGTTGTTCGAGACCGATTTCTATCAAAAACACGGATTCAAGATTCATTTCAACGAGCAGGCAATCAACGAGATCATCATGCAGGCGCTCGAGCGCGATGAGAGTGCAACTGCCGTATGTCAGAGAATTTCGGTGGACTATGATTACGGATTCAGACTGATAGCCGATCGAAGCGGACGGACCCAGTTCATTATACCCAGGGAGGCCGTAGTTGACCATCAGAAATACCTCGACGAACTAATCCGTGAAAGCTACAAGCAATATCCTCTAAGACCCGGTGAATTTATCCAGGAGAGGTAGGCTGAAAGGCCCGGATGCTTTGTGGGCCCCCGCATGCGGGCGCCGCCGATAGTTTGAGTGCCCAACCCGGCCGGAGGCCCGCCGCCCGGCGGTCCCACTGCTCCCAATTCCATCACAAATGTCGTAATCTCCTCAACTTTACTGGACTTTGCAGCCGTTGAGGGTTAAATATCTTCGGCTCTAAACGCGAGTGCATTGTCAACAAGATTTTAATGTGTTGGGATCCAACCGTCTCGCCGGAATGGCGAATTTCCAGTATCGGATGGATATGAGCCGGAGCCCTGCATGATCGGCATATCAAAACTTTACTGCGGCACGGTCGAGCCTTCGGATGCCCTGCGTTACGGGCGCCACAGCGGCAAGCTGCCTTCCCATCTCCTCCAGTTTTCTTCAGACAAGACGCCCGTCGTAGTCTGGAATGTAACTCGGCGGTGCAATCTCAAGTGCGTCCATTGCTACGCGCATGCAAAAGACGAGGAATTCCCGGGGGAGCTTTCCACCTGCGAGGGCAAAGCAGTCCTGGATGATCTTGCCGCTTTCCGTTCGCCTGTGGTCCTTTTTTCGGGCGGTGAACCGCTGGTTCGGCCCGACCTCGTCGAGCTTGCCCGGTACGCGGTCGGCAAGGGCATGCGCGCGGTGATTTCAACCAACGGGACCCTGATCAATCCTCGAACGGCGGGCGAACTCAAAAAGGTCGGTCTTTCCTATGTCGGGATAAGCCTGGATGGGCTCGATGAAGTAAATGACCGGTTCAGGGGAGTAAAAGGCGCCTTCCGCAAGGCCATGGACGGTATCATGGCCTGCCAGGACGCCGGGATAAAGGTCGGGTTGCGCTTTACAATGAATCGGCTCAACGTGCGGGAGATTCCCGGCATATTCGACCTTCTCGAAAGGCATGACATCCCCCGCGCCTGTTTTTATCACCTCGTATATGCGGGGCGCGGAAGCGAGTTGATGACGGAAGACCTCTCCCACCAGGAGACGCGCGAGGCCGTTGACCTCATAATCGACAGGACCGCCGACCTGCACGGCCGCGGCAAGGCCAAGGAAGTGCTCACGGTGGACAATCACGCCGACGGCCCCTACCTGTATCTGAGGATGCTGCGGGAGAATTCCTCCCGGGCGGCCGAAGTTCTCGAATTGCTCCAGATGAACGAGGGCAACAATTCCGGGCGGGGGATCGGGTGCATCAGTTGGGACGGAAGCGTCCACGCCGACCAGTTCTGGAGACACTATTCTTTCGGAAACGTAAAGGAGCGCAAGTTCAGCGAAATTTGGACCGATCTTTCCAACCCGCTGATGAAAAGATTGAAGAACAAAAAACTCTACGTGAAGGGGCGTTGCGCGGAATGCAAATGGCTGTCGATTTGCGGGGGCAACTTTCGCGTGCGTGCCGAAGCCGCCGCCGGCGATCTCTGGGGCTGTGACCCGGCATGCTACCTGAGCGATGATGAGATCTCGAAGTAGTGTTGTCTATTTATGCAGCCGTGACCGGTGAGACCCGGAACCAGGAACTGAGGCCACGCTCAGAAAGTGCAAATTATTTCATTCAACACCATCCAACGGTATCCTGAAGGTATTTTGAAGGGGATCTGCCCGATAATCGATATTTGCCCTTGAGTCGATGAAACCCGTTCAGATTCCGTGATTGCGCGCGTTGCTTTCCTCCCCAAAGAGAGGAGGAGTGTGGCCGTTTTGTCGAGGTTCAAAAAATATGGCGACTCAGACGCCTGATCGGGTTATAAATCACGACGCGGACAACCAAATTGTGATATATATCACTCGACTTTATAGGGACCTGCTTGCCCTTGCCTGCCGGATTCCGTTGCAAGGTGCGGCAGTTTGTTTTCAAAAGTCCTGATTCTCTTGCTCGAGAGGTTGAATAGCACGATGGATAAACAATCCCCGCAGATCTCGGCAGACGATGTGCTTGCCACATGCACCGCTGCCTGCCCGGTTCACACCGACACCCGCGAATACGTACAGCGTTTGAGCAGGGGCGATTATGAGGGCGCCCTTGACGTCTTGCTCGAGGTGAATCCGTTTCCTTCCGTTTGTGGCCGCATCTGTCACCATCCGTGCGAATCCGAGTGCCGCAGGAAGGAGATCGATTCGGCGGTAAGCCTCAGGATGCTTAAACGTTTCGTAGTGGAGAATACAAAGGAGCACCGCGCCGCGAGGCGGAAAAAACCGGTCGAAAGCAGAGAAGGGGCTGTAGCCGTCATCGGTTCCGGTCCGTCAGGGCTGACCGCTGCTCTGGACCTGGCGCTTCGCGGATACCGGGTGAAGGTCTATGAAAAGGACTCGAAGCTCGGCGGCATGCTCGCACATGCCATTCCCCGCTACAGGCTTCCGGTCGATGCCCTTGCCGAAGATATCGAGGACATACTGGCTTCCGGCATCGAGGTTCGAACCGGTTGCCAGGTGGGCAGGGATATTTCCTTTGATGAACTGCGAAAAGAAAATGATGCAATTCTCATCGCGGTGGGTCTTTCCGAGAGCCATTCGCTGCCGATTCCCGGCATTGACAGCAAGGGAGTGATTTTGGGCATCCCCTTCCTGTGGGACGTCGCGAATGGGATGTACCCCGAACTCGGAGACCGCGTGCTTGTGGTCGGGGGTGGGAATGTGGCGATCGATATGGCCAGGTGCGCCAAGCGACTCGGGGCGTCCAAGCTTTACATGGCCTGCCTTGAGAAACGCGAAGAGATGCCGGCATGGACATGGGAAATAGAGGAGGCCGAGCAAGAGGGTATAGAAATTCTCAATTCCTGGGGACCTAAGGCAATTCTTGAACAAAATGGCACTGTTACAGGCATAGAGTTTAAACGCTGCACCAGCGTTTTCGACGATCAGCATCGGTTCAGTCCCCGGTACGATGAATCGGTGACCACCAGCATCGAAGTTGACAGCGTTATTGTCGCAATCGGCCAGAAAGCCGACCTGGAATTTTTGGCCAACACCCCAGTCAACATTGAACGCGGCCGGCTTCTTTGCAACCGCACTTCGATGAGCACATCCGAACGCGGCGTATTCGCGTGCGGCGAGGTCATGACCGGCCCGGGCTCCGCCATCCAGGCCGTTGCCACCGGCCATGACGCCGCAAGGGTCATCTCTCATTTCCTGGAGACGGGTGAGACGCTGGAGCTTGCTCAACGAACGGTCACAACCATAGGTGAGCTCCCGGCGGCAACCGCTGCTCTCGCCAAACGGTTCGAACGAGTCGAGGTCAGTCTTTTGGACCCCGCCGAACGAATCAAGGATTTTTCTCCTATCGAGCCGGGATACACCGAACCGGAGGCGCTCGCCGAATCGAGACGCTGTCTTGCGTGCGCTACGGGCGCCTATCTCAAGTCCGGGTTCCACTGCGCCGGGTGCCTGACTTGCGTGCGGGTCTGCCCTTTCGGGGTGGCGAGGGTGGAAAGGACCGCAGTCATGCCCGCTCAAGAGTGCCAGACTTGCGGGCTGTGCGCCGCGGAATGCCCTGCCGCCGGGATCGCGTTGTCACGTTTTGGCACAAATGGTATGAAAGACACTCTGAGAGCGATGCTGTCCGGGTCGGACGCGGCGAAGATAGCAAGACCTTTTGTGGTTTCCTATTGTTGTCTCAACGAGACAACCAGCAGGAAGTTTCTAAAGGAGCAGACCGAAGAGGAAATCCGGCAATCGGGCATCCTGCGCTTGATGATTCCATGCGTCAGCCGCCTCAGTACCATCGATCTGCTCAGCCCCTTCGAACTGGGCGCAGACAAGGTCGCCGTGATCGCCTGCGCCGAAAACGGCTGCTTTTACACCGGGGCTGAAGAATTGCTCGCAAGGCGCATCAAGCGGGCCAAGAAGTTTTTGGACGAAATTGGAGTGGGGCAGGACAACATGCGGCTTTTCAAAACAAATGGCAGCGCAGAGGAATGCTGGCCCCGGATATGGGAAGAGTTACGCTCGGCTTCCGTGAAAACCGTTGCCCCGGGCAAACTCGTTCAGGAAGGAGATTCGCGATGATTGTTGCGGACCCTAAACCGTTCGGACAGGTTAAGGGATATCTTGAAAATTACGAAAAAATTATCATTGTCGGCTGCGGCACATGCACCACCGTCTGCCTGGCTGGAGGAGAGGCCGAGGTGCAGATTCTCGCATCGGGCTTGAGGATCGCTTTCGGCAAAGACGGCCGAAACAAAACGATCCTGGAAGACTGTGTCCAGCGGCAATGCGACGAGGAATTTATTCTGCCCATCCTACGCCGCGTGGAGGATGAACAAATCGATGCGGTCGTGTCGCTTGCCTGCGGCGTGGGGGTGAATTTCATAGCCGACCGGCTCGGGAAGGTGCCGATCTTTCCGGGATTGGACACCTCATTTTACGGCGCCGGGGTCGAGCCCGGGCTTTGGGCGGAGATGTGCGCCGGTTGTGGAGACTGCATTACGGCCCTAACCGGCGGAATATGCCCTATAGCCCGTTGCTCGAAGCATCTTTTGAACGGGCCGTGCGGCGGGTCTGAAAAAGGCAAGTGCGAAGTTGACCCTGTAAACACCGACTGTGTATGGCAGCTCATATATGACCGGCTGAAAAAGCTCGGAAGACTTGAGGAACTTCAAAAACTTCTTCCCGCCAAGGACTGGAGGACCGCTTCAGATGGCGGGGTCCGCCGAACCATTCGGGAACAGCTCTACAGGCTGAAATAACGAAACAGATCGAACCCCCAATCCACATTAGAGAATGACGACCATGAGCGATAAAAGCGTTGTAAAATCGGGAAGTAACCTTGAGAGGGTGCTCACCTCCGGTCATTTTGCCGTAACCTGCGAGTGCGGCCCGCCCAAGGGCGCGGACGTGGAGCATCTTCAAGAAAAGATAGAGCTCATCAGGGGCTGCGTGGACGCGGCAAACGTCACTGACAATCAGACGGCGGTGGTGCGCATGTCTAGCATCGCGGCCAGCTCGATCCTGGTGCGAAGCGGCGTGGAACCCGTCATGCAGATGGTTACCAGAGACCGCAACCGAATCGCCGCTCAGAGCGACATTTTCGGGGCGTATGCCCTCGGGATCAGGAACATGCTCTGCCTTAGCGGCGACCACCAAAGATTTGGCAATCATCCCATGGCCAAAAACGTCTTCGACCTGGATTCCCTCCAGCTTCTGGATGTGGTGCGCACGATCAGGGACCAGGGCACGGTAAACAGCGGCGATCCGGTCGAAGGGGGCATCGGGATGTTTCTGGGAGCGGCGGCCAACCCTTTTGCCGATCCGTTCGAGTTCAGAGTGATAAGACTTGCCAAAAAGATCCGGGCCGGCGCCGATTTCGTTCAAACCCAATGCATCTACGATATGGGCCGGTTCCGGGAGTTCATGAAGATGGCCTGCGATATGGGGTTGGACAAGCAGTGCTTCATTCTCGCCGGACTGACGCCGCTCAAGTCTGCCGGTATGGCGGCATACATGAACAGGAACGTGTCCGGGATCAGCATTCCCGATGAAATCATCAAACGCATCAGGGGCGTTCCCAAGGGAAGCCAGTCCGACGAGGGAATCAAACTCCTTCTTGAGCAGATCCAGGAAGTGCGCGAAATCTCCGGTGTTGCCGGCGTGCACATAATGGCTATCGAGTGGGAGGAAAGAGTAAGAGAGATCACGGAAAGGGCCGGGCTTCTTCCCAGACCGTAGATTTAGAACGGAGGACTGAGGCCGGATATTCTCCGGTCCCCGCCTTCCGTTTTCCTTCTGCCGTCCTCCGTCTTCCGTCTTCGAAAGATCCCGGAGGGGGAATTTCCCCTCCGGAAGAATAAGTCCTCGTAAGTTGAACCCTGTTAATCTTGTCAAGGTTTGTGTCTTTTTCTTTTCATCCTGCGACGCTACAGGAGCAAAATCGTGAATGGCTTATTCTGTACCGAATCCATAGTGGTGGTTGGAGTTTCCGAATCCACGGACAACCTTGGGAAGAATGTTGTGGCAAATCTTGTCAACTTTGGATACCGGGGAAAAATCTATGCAGTTGGTCCTCGAGGTGGAGAGGTTTTCGGACACCGGGTTTATCGCTCGATCACGGAGTTGCCCGGAAAGGCCGAACTGGCCGTTATTCTCACACCTGCGCGCTCCGTCCACGATATCCTCGCTCAGTGCGGTGAAAAAGGGACGCGTTGGGCTGTTATCGAGTCCGCGGGCTTTCGAGAACGAGGAACAGAGGGAGAAATACTCGAACGAGAAATCGTGAAAACGAGCAAAAGGTTTGGCATCCGCTTTGTCGGCCCCAATTGCATTGGCATTGTCAATACTGCCAACGGGCTCTACGCCCCATTTATTGCTCTTCAGAGCCCATACAGGAGAGGCAAAATCGGCGTATTTGCTCAAAGCGGCGGAGTTGGGCTTTGCCTTGCCGAGAGGCTGTGTCGCTTTGGGTTGGGCATAAGCAAGTTAGTCAGCATGGGAAATAAACTTGACCTCGATGAAGTGGACTACCTGGCCTACCTCATTGATGACCCGGAAACCGCCGTCATATATTTCTACCTGGAAGGTTTCAAAAGGGGCCGCTCTTTTGCAGACCTGGCGAGACGATGTTCCAAGCCTGTCATCCTGCACAAGTCGAACACCGGCGCCATGAGTCTCACAATTGCCCAGTCTCACTCGGCTGTTCTGGCCGCAGACGACCGGGTCGTTGATTCCGTCTGCCGTGAGAGCGGCATCCTGAGGGTTCGTTCCCTCTCCGAAGCGATGACCGCTGTAAAGGGTTTGGCCCTCCCGCCGCTAAAGGGTAAAAATCTTGTTGTCCTGTCACGGTCCGGCGGACATGCGGTCGTAGCCGCCGACGTTTGCGCCGACTGGGGCTTTCATCTTCCTCCTTTGGACCGGAACATTCTCGATGAAGTTCAAAGCCGCAGTCGCGCCGGCGTCATCCGGTTGGGAAATCCGCTGGACCTTGGGGATATCTTCGATCTCGACTTCTATATCAGAGTAGTGGAAAAGGTGCTTCGTCAGCGCGATATCGACGGTGCTGTGTTCATCCATGTGTCCCAAATGGCGATTGAACGCGAGGTAACACGGCATTTGGTGGAAAACCTGTCGGCACTGTCCCGGCAGTCGGGAAAACCTGTCGCAATTGTGATGGAAATCCCGTTTGAAGACCGGGTGCTGCTGGAGAAAAACTCAAATTCTCCCTTTTTTCTGGAATCTGCCGAAGCTGTGCAGGCCCTTGCGCTTGGACTAAAGTGGGGCAAAACCGGCGCCGCAGACCGTGTGAAGCCCGAATCCGAAGTGACTTCCATGCCCGCCGGCGACACCTTGACCATACCCGTTGAGGATATCGGCAAGTGGTTTGGCGAAATCGCGAGACAAAACCGGCAGCCGCTTCTTCACGAGGCGCTCGATTTGCTGGACCTGACAGGCATACCGGCCGAGCCCTGGCGCATGGCAGGCAGCCTGGACGAGGCCCTTGAAGCATCTGAGGAGCTTGGTTTTCCCGTGGCGCTCAAAGCGGTATCGCCTTCACTTCTGCACAAAAGCGACAGGGGCGCAATTGCGTTGAATGTGCGGGACGCCGGATCGCTCAGGGAGCAATGGCATCGGCTGGAGAAGGTTTCGAATGACATTTCGGGCATCGTGGTGCAAAAGATGGCCCCGGCCTCAAGGGAACTCGTGATCGGGGGCAGGAGGGACCCGTCCTTTGGCCCTGTGGTGCTCACCGGCCTGGGAGGGATCATGGTTGAGGTCATGAAAGACGTGAGTATGCGTCTTGCCCCGATCGATACGGATGCAGCGATGGAAATGTTCGCAGAGCTATCGGGCAAACGTATGCTTGGCCGATTCCGGGGCATGCGGGAAGTGGACCTCGAAGCGGCTGCCCGCATCCTTGTGCGGGTCTCCCTGCTCATGGACCGCTTCCCGCAAATCCGCGAGATGGATTTGAATCCCGTGAGCCTTGACGATGCTGGAAAGGGTGCTGTGGCTTTGGATGCGAGGGTGCTCATTGAAGTAGCTTGACGGTGGCGCCCATCGCATCCAATATATACAGTAAGTATATATTTTCAGGAGGTGCATAAGGAGTTCAAGTTTAGCGGGGATGAAGTTTACATTAAAAAGGCCGAACGGGGTGTGATCCTTATACCGAAGGATGATCCCGGGAAATGTTCGAGGTAATGCTATTTATGCGTCCCGCCTTCCCTTACCTGTGTGCCACAATCAACCATTTCCTTTAAGATCGCGCTACGACGAGCTACGTGGCGATGTGATCGACAGGCCCGTTGGAAGGGCGCCCGGACGCAGCCGAACTCCTGGCAATCCGAGACGGCGCAATGACTTACGACGAGGTGGTCGAGGGGGCCCGGCGCTTGGAACTCCTGATGCGAGAGGGTCTGAAATCTTCACGCCTGCCCGCTCAACCTGATGAGGAGTCGATCGATGAATTACCGGTGAGTGTAATTCAGCGGTTCTCAAATTAGCACTATCCTATCGACTCGTTCTCCACCAGGTTCCATACGCCGCAGGGACATGCGCCTGCGCAGAATCCGCAGCCGATGCACTTTTCCGGATCAACGACCATTTCATATTCGACGCCGTTGGAGCGGCTTTGGCGGGAGATGGCCGACTCCGGGCAGATCGTTGCGCATATCCCGCAGTCGCGGCAGGTCCCGCACGAGGAACACTGGGAGGCGCACGACTCGATTCCGTCAAAGCTCAAAAAACGCGGATCGAAATACTCGAGCTTTACTCGGGTATAGTCGATCTGCGAGCGCGAATCGCAAACCTGAAGGCCTTTGCCGGACAAAATGTCGCCTATTTTTTCCGCAGCCTTTCTGCCAGCCCCGATTGCGTCCGTTAGAAGCCCGAGTCTTACCGTGTCGCCTATCGCGAAAATCTTGGCATCGCTTGTCTGATAATGCTCGTTTACCTTTATGAATCCCCGCTCCGTCTCGACGCTTTCGGGCAGGAAATCGAGTTCGGGCACATCGCCCACCGAGATGATTATCGTATCGGCGGGGATGAGTTCGCCGGTGGTAAGTTCCAGCCCGTCGTCAGTCACCGCTTTACTGAAGCAGGGCCACCTGAATTTCGCGCCCACGGCTTCGGCTTCCTTGCGTTCTTTCCCGAATGACAGCGGTTCCTGGATATCTATAAGCAGGACTTCTTCGGCCCCGAGCCTGTGCGCTTCCGCCGCAGCGTCGCAGCCGACGTTTCCGGCCCCGACGATCAGCACGCGCTTTCCCACCTTCACCTGGCCCGCCTTGCTCATGCGGAGGAATTCCAGGGCCGGGATCATCTTTTCCTTGCCCGGGATTGGCAAAAATCTCGGCCTTTGCGCGCCCGAGGCGATCACGAGGAAGTCGAAGTCCTCCCTGAGCTGTTCTATATCGGACCTTTCGAGACGCTGATGCAGGTTCACGTGAGGAAGCGCTTGCCTCACGCGGGCCAGTTCGGCTTCAACCACCTCATCCGGGATGCGTGAGCGCGGGATCATGGCGGAAATCTTGCCGCCCAGTTCCGGTCTCATATCGTAGACAATCGCCTCATGTCCCTGCCTGCGCAATTGCCAGGCCACGGAAATACCCGAAGGACCGCCCCCTATTACCGCGATTCTTTTCCCGCTCAGGGGCGGGAGTTCGGGAAGTTTTGCCTTTAGGCTCGCCCTCCCCAACTGGCTGACGTCCACCGGGACCATTCGCGCCGTCTGCCTCGTACAGCTCTGCATGCACAGGTTCGGGCACAGGTAGCCGCAGACCGAAGCCGGGAAAGGCGTGTAGGCCAGCGCCAGGTCGACGGCCTCATCGACCCGCCCTTCGCGGATGAGCCGCCACCGCTCGTGGACCGGTATTCCGGTGGGGCAGCTCGCTTCGCACGGCGCAGCATACTTCCTGTTTTCCCAGACCGGGACATAGCGCCTGAGAAAGCCGGTGGTAATGAGCGGAATCTGACTTCTTTCAAAATCTACGAGGTCTCCGATAAGGCCTCCGCCGCCCAGTTCGGAGTCCCAAACCTCTTTGTGAAAAGCCTCCATCGAACGCCTGGGTTTTGCGCCCTTTTCAGCCGAGCCTCGAGCCTCCAGGAGCTGCCATTCCTTCCGATTGGCAATATGAGAGTAGATCTCGATCCTTCCGACCGCCGTAAGGAAAGTTTTGAGGTTTTCGGTGAGCCATTCCCAGTCGCCGTCCTCGATTGGGATCAGCTTGGCGTCCCGCTGGCTGAAGCCTTTGTGGGGACCGCGAAAATAGATTCTTCCGCCGACCATTCCCACGCAAGGACGAAAGCCCACGACATTTTCCGGATCCTGAGGCTCATAGCCGCATATTACCGCGATGCCGCCCGCCATGAATTCGGCGAAGTAGTCGCCCGCCGATCCGAGCACCCACAGCTCAGGGGGCGCAAAGCGCGGGTTGTGTTTGGTCATGGTCATGCCGCGCGCGCCAATGTTTCCGGCCACATAGATTTTCCCCTGGGCCATAGCGTTTGCGGCGCCGTTTGTGGCATGTCCGTGGACTACGATTTCCGCTCCGCCGTTTAGCCAGCCCACGTCGTCCGACGTCGGACCAAAGACCTCGATCAGCGTATTGGGAAAGCCCATGGAGCCGACGCGCTGGCCGGGCGCACCGGATATTTTGACATGGAGGCTGTCGTTTCCGGCCTTCCAGAGCCTGCCTCCGATGCCATGCTGGCCGAAAGCCTCGATTTCGAAGGTGCGATAGCCGTTCTCTACGGCCTGCTGCATCCTTTCCTCGAGAATGCGCGATTCAATGCGATGGCCGTTTTCAAATCCGGATAGGCGAATTGCCCGTTGTTGTTCCATGCTCTGACTCCGCGTAATCACAAGCGAGAAGCGAGTAGCAAGAAGCGAAAAGAAGACCGACTTAAACCTGTTCCCTGCTCCCTGCTCTCTGCTCCCTGTTCCCCGTTAGACAACGTATTTTATCTGAAGGCGCTCGGCCGCATTTTTATCATCCAGGGCCAGAGCGTCCGACATTCCGATCGGAAGAGAGGTCGAGCGTCCGAGCGGAGCGACGATCTTCTTCAGCTCGGTATCGAATGAGAGATATATGTCAACGACCCGCTCGGCCACCTTCTCGGGATCGAGCCGCCTGTAGAGTCGCGGGTCCTGGGAGGTGATTCCTTTCGGGCACAACCCTATGTTGCAGATATTGCACCGGTCCGACTCGGAGCCAAGGCACCCGGCCGCTGCCTGCATCATGTACTTTCCGACCTGGACGCCGCTTGCGCCAAGCATTATGAGCGCGGCGGCGTTTGCCGCAAGTTTTCCGTTCTTGCCGACCCCGCCGCCCGCAAAGATCGGAACTTCGTTCTGCCGGCCGAGCCTGACCAGGTTGATGTAGCAGTCTCGTATATTGCTCGCAATCGGATGGCCCATGTGGTCCATGGATACCGTATAGGCTGCGCCCGTGCCGCCGTCTTCGCCGTCAATGGCAAGCCCGCCGGCGTAGGCGTTGCGGGTAAGGTTATTGAGGACCGAAAGGGCGGTCGAAGTTCCGGAAATCTTTGGATAGACCGGGACCCTGAACCCCCAGGCCATGTACATGGACTGGATCATCTTGGCGACCGATTCTTCGATCGAATACTTCGTCTGATGCGTCGGCGGGCTGGGCAGGCTGACCCCGGCCGGGACTCCGCGAATCGCCGCAATCAGCTTGTTTACCTTGTACCACATCAGCAAACCGCCGTCGCCCGGCTTGGCCCCCTGTCCGTACTTGATCTCGACCGCGCAGGGGTCTTCCTTCATATCGGGCAGGGCATGGATTATTTCGTCCCAGCCGAAGTAGCCGCTTGCGATCTGCAAGATCGTATATTTGAGAAATCGGGACCGCAACAGCCTGGGAGG